>NZ_JAETWB010000009.1 GCF_016773205.1 Belnapia arida | reverse complement strand
GAGCAGTTCATTGTCCATGATCTCCAAAGTGGGACTTCAGGCCTCATCCTGCCCGGATAGGCTCGCAACAGAGCAAGACTCTCCTTTCTGCACGGCGCCTTATTGGGACACTCATGGGACACGAAAAAGCTTCAGGAGGGACGCTCCCCATGCAACGGACCATGCAATGCCGCAGCACCGTGTTACACGGGTCAGTGGCCTGGGCGGACTAGTTCCTGCCTGCATATCGGATCAAGCAACGGACGTATTCCGGATGTCCAAGGTCGAGCATTCGATTCAGCAAGTCGACGACGATGGCCACTTCCGTCATCTAACGCCCATCTGTTTGCGAACTTAGCTCGACTCGTATGAGGCGTTTCGGCAAGTGGGTTGCGCTCCTGGTCGTCGGTTGAGCGAGGGTGAGCCGGGCAAAGGCAGCAAGAGGCCTGCTGCGACACTCGTATCCGGCGGAACATGCGGTTCCCACCAAGATGCCTCATTCAGGGCAGGCCGGCTCGGGGCGGTGGGACCCGTCTTTGGCGACGGCTTGTTGAACCCCGTCGAGCTCCGCTCACACACCACCCCCGCCCGACACGACGCACCAGATGGCGACGCCTGCCGAACCTCGTCGCTCAGGTCGCGCCTGGCTTCAGGCGCGCACCTTCCGGTACCAGCCCTGTATTGACGTAGCGCCACAGGGCAACCAACAACTTCCTGGCCAGGGCCACGGCGGCAATCTTGCGAACTCGGCCGCGGATCTCGCCGACACGTCCGGTGAACCACCTCGTAAGGGCAGTGTCGGGCTGACATCGCAGCCAGAGCCAGGCGAGCTCGACCATGCTCTTGCGCAGGAGCGGATTGCCCGCTTTGGAGATGCCCTGCTCCCGATGCCGGTCTCCGCTGGCAGACGGACTGGGTGTGAGCCCAGCATAGGCCGCCACCTCCTTGCGGTTAGCAATGGGACGGTACAGTGCCTCGCGCACCAGCACGGTCGCCAGTTCGGTGCCGATGCCGCCGAGCTTGGCGAGCAGCGCCACCTTGGCTGCATCGCCATCATTGGCTCCCGGCGCCGTCATGGCGGTGTCGCGCTCGGCCTCAACGGCGACGATCTGCTCCAGCACGAGTTTGAGGCGCAGGAACTCGCGTTCGATCTCCCGCCGCAGGCATGGCGGCAACGCGCGGCCGTCGCCGGTGCGCAGTTCCGCCAAACACTCCCGCCGATCTCGCCGCAGTGGCAGGTAGTCGTGGACTCCCTGGGTGGCGAGCAGGCCCTTGATCCGGTTCACGTGCTGCACGCGTGCGGTGATCAGACGCTGGCGCTCGCGATGGGTGCGACGCGCATCCTCGCGCTCCACTGACGGCACCTGCACCATATGGCAGGCCGCCCGGTCGCCGCAGCACCATGCCATCAGGGCTCGCCGCAGCATCGCTGCATCCAGCCGGTCGGTTTTGGCACGCCTAACCCGGCAGTCCATCTGCAGGCTACCCGGATCCATCACCCAGCAGGTAATCCCCTCCGGGGTGAGGCGACGATGCAGCCAAAAGCCGTCCTAGCCAGCCTCATAGCTGAGAACGACCTCCACCTTCCCTCGGGCCGCTCCCTGCTCACGTGCCGCCAGGCGCCCAAGCAGGGCGAGCAGCCCGTCGATATCGCCGCCATCGAGCCGGTGTGAGGATGTCTTGCCGCTCGGCGACGCTTGCGCGGCCAGGACCCAGGTGCTCTTGCTGAGCTCCATCGCCACGAATACCGCAGTACCCGCCCGCGTGTGTCGGGATCAATGTGAAGCATCGGCCAGCTTCCTGTCGAACCGGACAGAGCCAAGCGTGGCCCAATCCGATCCGGCCTGCATGGTATCTTTGGCCAATCAGGCGGCATGGCAGAGGGCGTATGCGATACCTTCGCGGAGGGCTGGCGGGAGTTTCGCGGCGTCGCCGGAGTGCTGGGATATGGCCAAACCCTGTTCGCTCCAGATTGCCCGCCGTACGGCGGCGAGGCTGTCGGCAAAGGTCGGTCGCTGCTTGTGGTACTAGGCGCTGGCCGATACCCGGAGCTGGGCACGGCTGTTGAGGCGCGACGCCAGCAGGGTGACGATCGAGAACAGGCCGAGCAGGCATGGCGTGGTGCTGGCGATGGCCTTGTCTGACCACTGCCGTTGGGTCTCGACGCCAAGGTGGTCCCGCACCTCGCGGAAGGTGACTTCCAGCTGTCAGCGCTGGACGAACCAGCGGATGATCTGCAGCGGCTCCTGCGCCGTGTCGGTACAGAGCAGGGCCTGCGGATCGAAGCGCCGGCAGGGGTCGCGCAGCAGCAACCCAGCGGATCGGCACGACCGGCAAGCCGGCATGGCGCCGGACGGCGGTATCCGAGCAAGATCTCCACGAGGCGCTCGCCCTTGGTCCTAGGACACCCGATCGTGCCGGGTTGGCGCGGCGGAGCCGGTCGGTAGAGAGCAGCGTCCAACCGCAGCCGGGTCACGCAGGTGATCCCCTGCCGGAGCAGGGCGGCCAGGAACTCGATGGCGGAGAAGCCGCTGTCGGTGACCAGGATCAAGCGCCTGCTCGGCATTCAGCGGCGGGCCTGCAGGACCAACTGCCGTCCCCAGTCGGTCAGCTTTTTGTGGCGCAACCCACGCTCTCGGCAGGGGCGCTCCGAAGGCGCAAGGGCCGTCAGGAAGGGCAGCGCCCAGACCCGCCCCGCCCATGGGATCGGCACCAGAAGCATAAGGCTGAGCCAGCGCAGTCCACCCGTCTTAACGAAGTGCCCATGGCTGGAGCGGACCGAATCTCGATAGATGCCCTTGGCACTGATGCGCATGCCGCGTCGGCGTTCGATCGTGTCATCGAGCCCCAGCAGCACCGGCCCAGCCGGCAGAAAGGCGTCCAGCAAAAGCTCGAGCAGTGCGCGCGTCGCCGCCCGTCCGCTCCAGGCGGCGTGACCGAGCACGCGGTGATAGTTCACGAACCGCCGCTCCTGGCTGAGCCCGGCAACCCGGAGAGTGCTGCTCACCGTGCGCTGGCCCGGCGCCAGAATAGCCCCTACCAGCAACACCTCAGCGTGCCGCCAACTCCGTCGGAAAAAGAGCAGCGCGAAGCATAGGATTACCGCGGCGAAGCGGGCCGGCAGGGTTCAGCATGGGGGCGGTCCTCTGGCCAGGACGCCACCAGCCTATCCACTTAGCCGCTCCGCCGCCTCACCCCGAAATGGCCAAACTCGAATTGAGCGAAGATTGAGAAACCCTCGCATTATCTGATTCGAGTTTCTCAGATTCTGCATTACGGACCACTGACACCAATGCCTACACGTCCAGGTTCGCCACCTTCAGCGCATTATCGACGATGAACTCGCGCCGTGGCTCGACGACATCGCCCATCAATGTCGAGAAGGCCTTCTCCGCCTCCTCCACGCTGTCGACCTTCACCCGCAGCAAGGTGCGGACCGAAGGGTCGAGCGTCGTCTTCCAGAGCTGCTCGGGATTCATCTCGCCGAGGCCCTTGAACCGCTGGATGGTCAGCCCCTTGCGCCCCTGCAGCAGGATGCGATCGAATGCCATCACCGGCCCCTGCACCGCGGCACTCGTGCTGTCGAGCTGCAGCACCGCCTCGCCGCCGAATTCGCGGATGAGGGTTTCGCGTCGCTCGTCCAGCCAGCGCGCCTCAGCGCTGCGCAGCGCCGCCGGGTTCAGCGCATGCCGCTCGGTCACGCCGCGGACGATGCGGGAGAGGATCAGCCCATCCGCATCCGCCGTCGCCTTCCAGCCGCGCTCGTTCGGATTGGCCATCGCATCCAGCCGTGCCGCCAGCACCTGCGCGGCGGCGAGCGCCCGCTCCGGCTCCAAGGTCAGCGCACCGGCGACAGCGGCCTGCTCGACGATCTCGGTCGGCACCTGCGTGGCGAGGCGGCGAACGCGACTCGCCACCTGGCGCAGCTGCTCCATCTCCGCCCGCAGCTCCGGCCCGGCGAGTTCCCGGCCGTCGGCCAGGCGCAGCGTGGCGCCGGCCAGCGCCTTCTCCAGCAGATAGTCCTCGAGCGCGCGGTCGTCCTTCAGGTAGCGCTCGTCATTGCCCCGCTTCGCCCGGTAGAGCGGCGGCTGCGCGATGTAAAGGTGGCCGCGCTCCAGCAGCTCCGGCATCTGCCGGAAGAAGAAGGTGAGCAACAGGGTGCGGATATGGCTGCCGTCCACATCGGCGTCCGTCATGATGACGATGCGATGGTAACGCAGCTTGTTCGGGTCGAACCCGCCCTTGGCCGGCTCGCCCGGGCCGATGCCGGTGCCGAGCGCGGTGATGAGCGTGCCGATCTCGGCGGAGGACAGCATCTTGTCCATCCGCGCCCGCTCGACGTTGAGGATCTTGCCCTTGAGCGGCAGAATCGCCTGGTAGGCGCGGTTGCGCCCCTGCTTGGCGGAGCCGCCCGCGCTGTCACCCTCGACAAGAAAGAGCTCGCACTTGCTCGGGTCCCGCTCCTGGCAGTCGGCGAGCTTGCCGGGAAGGGTGCTGAACTCGAGCGCGTTCTTCCGCCCCACCTTGTCGCGCGCCAACTGCGCCGCTTTCCGCGCCGCAGCCGAGAGCACGACCTGCTCGAGGACGGCCTTCGCCTCTTTCGGATGCGTCTCGAACCAATGGGAGAGCGCATCGGCAACCGCCACCTGCACCACCGGCTGGACTTCGGAGGAAACCAGCTTGTCCTTGGTCTGGGAGGAGAATTTCGGGTCCGGCACCTTCACCGAGATGACCGCGGTGAGGCCTTCCCGCATGTCGTCGCCGATGAGCTCGACCTTCTCCTTCTTCGCCAGCTCCTCCGCGTATTTCATTACGACGCGGGTCAGCGCCTGGCGGAAGCCTGCCTGATGCGTGCCGCCGTCGCGCTGGGGGATGTTGTTGGTGAAGCAGAGCGCCAGCTCGCGCGGCGAGTTGTTCCACCACATCGCCAGCTCGACTCGGATGCCCTCGCTCTCCTTGCTGATGGCAGCGATGGGCGGGCGGAACAGCGGCTCCTTCCCTTGGTCCAACCACTCGACGAAGGCGGTGAGGCCGCCGCGAAACTGGAAGAAAATCTCCTGCGCCGGGACGTGCCGGTCGTCCTTCAGCGCAATGGCAAGGCCGGAATTGAGGAAGGCCAGCTCCCGCAGCCGCCGCTCCAGCACAGCGAAGTCGTACTCCACCTTGGTGAAGGTGCCGCTCGACGGCTTGAAGGTAACCTCGGTGCCCGTCCGCTCGGCAGAAGCACCGATGATGCGCAACGACTCGGTCGTGTCGCCGTGTTCGAAACGGATAAAATGCTCCGTTCCGTTCCGCCAAATCTTCACCTCCATCCATTCGGACAGAGCGTTGACCACCGCGGCGCCGACGCCGTGCAGGCCGCCGGAGACCTTGTAGGAGTTCTGGTTGAACTTGCCGCCGGCATGCAGGCGGGTCAGCACCACCTCGGCGGCGGAGACCCCCTCCTCCTCATGCATGTCGACCGGGATGCCGCGTCCGTCGTCGCGCACGGTGACGCTGCCGTCGCCGTTCAGCGTAACCTCGACGCGGGTGGCATAGCCGGCCTGCGCCTCGTCGACGGCATTGTCGATGATCTCGAAGGCCATGTGGTGCAGGCCGGAGCCGTCATCGGTATCGCCGATATACATGCCCGGCCGCTTGCGAACGGCCTCGAGACCCTTCAGGACGGTGATGGATGCGCTGTTGTAATCGGCACCCGACGCTCCGGTCGGGGTGGATTCGGCGCGCGCGGCGTCATCGTTCATGCCGGCGGCAAGCTCCTCGAATCATCGCTATGGGGACGACACTCTATATAGGGATTCCTAGCGCTTAGGACACGGGTAAATCGTTATCCGGAACGAGTACGCCGGGCAGGGCGCGGAACCCCTGCGCCATGCCGCGCAGCGGGGCAAAGATGGCGGCGTCCGTCCCGGTGAGGAAGGCCTGGGCCGGTAGGGCCGCCAGCGCCCCGAACAGTGCCTCCCGCCGGCGCGCATCCAGATGGGCCGCCACCTCGTCCAGCAGCAGCAGCGGGGCGAAGCCCCGGGCAGCGGCAATCAGCCCGGCATGGGCCAGCACCACAGCGATCAGCAGGGCCTTCTGTTCCCCGGTGGAGCAGAGCGCCGCCGGGAGCCCCTTGGACCCGTGGGTGAAGAGCAGGTCGGCCCGGTGCGGCCCTTCCAGCGTCGCCCCGGCCGCCGCGTCGCGGCCGCGGCTGGCCGCCCAGCCGGCCCGCAGCCCATCCTCCACAGTAAGCGCCGGCGCCGCGTCCAGGGCCGCCGCGGCCGAGCATTGCAGGTCGAGCCGCGCCGCCGGGAAGGCGCCGGTGATACCGCCCAGCAGCGCCGCATTCAGCCGCCCGACCAGCCCCCGCCGGGCCGCCGCGGCAGCAACGCCGTGCCGCGCCATGGCATCCTCCAGCCCCGCAAGCCAGGCCGGGTCCACGCCCCTGCCCTCCCGCCGCTCCTGCGCCAGCAGCCGGTTGCGCTGGGCCATCGCGTTCTCGTAGGCGGCGACCTCGCGGGCATGGTGCGGCTCCAGCGCCCAGACCAGCCGGTCGAGGAAGCGCCGCCGGTCCCCCGCCCCATCCTGGAACAGCCGGTCCATCTGCGGCGTCAGCCAGACGAGGGCCACCCGCTCGGCCAACTCCGCCTGGCTCCGCACCGGGGTGCCGTCGAGGCGGAAGGTTCGCCGCTCGATCGGCCCACCCTCCGGCGTGCCGGTGCCGATGTCGAAAGGGCCGTTGCCGAGGCTGTCGAAACGGCCGGCGACGGCCCAGGGCATCGGTCCCTGCCCCGCCTGCCGGGCGCAATCGGCCATCCGTGCCCCGCGCAGCCCGCGCCCGGGGCCAAGCAGGCTGATGGCTTCCAGCAGGTTGGTCTTGCCGACCCCGTTATCGCCCGAGACAGCGACGATCCGGGACCCGAAGGAGACGGTGAGAGCCGGATAGCTGCGGAAATCCCGCAGCATGAGCCGGGTCAGCAACAGGGCGGGCGGCGCCGTCATGGCACACCGCCCGCGCGCCGATCAGCTTTCCTCGTCGCGATCGCCTTCGACCTCGATCTCCTCGCTGATCGCATCGGCCTCGTCGTCGAGCTCGTCGGCGTCCTCGACCGTCTCATCGGCCTCGACATCCTCCAGCTCGACATCATCCGCCTCGGCATCCGGCACGACGGGCCGCTTCTTCACCTTTTCATCGACTGGCAGGCTGCCGGCGGCGCGGCGCAAGCGCGGCTGCTCGGCCGGCTGCTCCGTGCCGCATTTCGGGCAGATAGCGGGCGCGCGGGTCAGGTCGTAGAATTTCGTGCCGCAGGCGACGCAGACACGCTTGAGGCCCAGTTCGGGCTTGGCCATGGGGAACGCCTCGTATCGGAATGCCCCCGGCACGAAGGAGTGTAGGGCGGCTGCGTGCCGGCGGCTGAAAAAGGGTCACGCGCATTGCCACGCGGGGCCGGGGCATGTCAAACGCGCGGGGCCATGTCCCACGATGCCTCTCCTCGGCCGCTCCTCGCCCAGGCGCCCGCCGCGCCCCTCTCCGGCACCCATCGCGTGCCGGGTGACAAGTCGATCAGCCATCGCGCGCTGATGTTCGGCGCGCTCGCCATCGGCACCACGGCGATCGAGGGGCTGCTGGAGGGAGAGGATGTGCTCCGCACCGCCGCCGCCATGCGCGCCCTCGGCGCCACGGTGGACCAGCAGGGTCCCGGCGCCTGGCGCGTCGCCGGCCGGGGCATCGGCGGCCTCACCGAGCCGGCGGATGTTCTCGACATGGGCAACAGCGGCACCGCCGCCCGGCTGCTCTGCGGGCTGCTCGCCGGTCATCCCATCTTTTCGGTGATGACGGGCGACGCCTCGCTTCGCCGCCGCCCCATGCTGCGGGTCACCGACCCGCTCTCGGCAACCGGCGCCACTTTCTGGACACGCGAAGGCGGACGCCTGCCGCTCGCCGTCCGCGGCGCCACGGACCCGCTGCCGCTCGATTACCGGCTGCCCGTCGCCTCGGCCCAGGTGAAGTCGGCCTGCCTGCTCGCCGGGCTCTGCGCCCGTGGCACCACCCGCGTGGTGGAGCCGGAGCCGACCCGCGACCACACCGAGAACATGCTCCGCCATTTCGGCGCGACCGTACGGGTCGAGGACACGGCCGAAGGCCGGGTGATCGAGCTCGAGGGCCAGCCAGAGCTGCGCGCCGCCCCCATCCTCGTCCCCGGCGACCCCTCCTCCGCCGCCTTCCTGCTGGTCGCGGCCCTGCTCGTGCCCGGCTCGCGGGTGACGATCGCCAATGTCGGGCTCAACCCGCTGCGCACCGGCCTCTTCGCCACGCTGCGGGAGATGGGCGCCGAGCTGCGGGTCGAGAACGCAAGGGTCGAGGGCGGCGAGCCGGTCGGCGACCTGGTCGCCGCGCATGGCCCGCTCCGCGCCGTCGAGGTGCCGCCCGAACGCGCGCCATCCATGATTGATGAGTACCCCGTGCTGGCTGTCGCCGCCGCCTCCGCCACAGGCACCACCCGCATGCGCGGCCTCGCCGAGTTGCGGGTGAAGGAGAGCGACCGGCTCGCCGCCACCGCCGCCATGCTCGCCGCCAACGGCATCGCCGTCAGCATCGAGGGCGACGACCTGCTGGTCGAGGGCACCGGCGGCGGCATCCCCGGCGGCGGCACCGTCGCCACCCATATGGACCACCGTCTGGCGATGAGCACTCTGGTCATGGGCCTTGCCGCCCGCGCCCCCGTTGCGGTGGATGATGCCGGCTTCATCGAGACCAGCTTCCCGGGCTTCGCGGACCTCATGAACCGCGCCGCCGGCAACAAGGCGATCCGCCCGGCATGAAGCTCGCCATCGTCATCGCGGTGGACGGGCCGGCGGCGGCAGGCAAGGGAACGCTGGCCCGCCGCCTCGCCGCCGCGCTCGGCCTGCCCTATCTCGATACCGGCCTGCTCTACCGGGCGACCGGCCGCCGCGTGCTCGACCGCGGCGCCGACCCGCATGATGCCGCCATCGCCGCCGCCGAGGCCGCCGCGCTCCATCCGGACGACCTCGCCCGTGACGACCTGCGCGGCCCCGCCGCCGACATGGCCGCCAGCACCGTCGCCGCCATTCCTGCCGTCCGCGCCGCCCTGCTCGACTGGCAGCGCGACTTCGGCCGCCGCCACGGCGCGGTGCTGGACGGGCGCGACATCGGCACCGTCGTTTTCCCCGAGGCACCGGTGAAGCTTTTCGTCACCGCGAGCCCGGAGGAGCGCGGCCGCCGCCGCTGGCTGGAACTGCTATCCCGCGGCGTCGCCGCCGATGCCGCCCAGGTCGAGGCCGAGATCCGCGCCCGCGACGCGCAGGATGCCGGGCGCGCGGTCGCCCCGCTGAAACCCGCTGCCGACGCCCTGCTGCTCGACACCACGCGGATGGATGCCGAGGCTGCCTTCGCCACCGCCCTGGCGATGGTGCGCTCCCGGCTGAATTTGCTTGACCCTGGGCCGGCAAAAGCCTAGCGAAATCATGTCCGCGTACCCGTAAGGGCCGCGGCGCCCGCAGTTGAGGGTCCGGCATCACAGCAATGTGAGGCAACCCGCAGCCCAAGGGCCGGGACCGGGCGGGCCGATACGCCGCCCAAGGCACAGGGTCGAACGCGCCTCCATCCGCCCGACAGGGACGGCCCGGCGCTCGATCAAGCCGTGCCCGGCGGACCGCCGGGGGCGCAGGACCACCGCCCGCCGCTCGCGGGCAGTTCGGGACAGACAGACCGCATGGCATCCGCCACCACCCTCGCGCACGACGCGGGGATCGAAGACTTTGCCGCAATGCTCGACGAGACCCTGGGCGCCGACACCGGCTTCGCCGGCTCGGTGGTCTCCGGGCGCGTCATCCGCATCGATGACGACTTCGCCGTCGTCGATGTCGGGCTGAAGAGCGAGGGGCGCGTCCCCCTCAAGGAATTCGCTCCGCAGGGGCAGAAGCCGGAAGTGCAGGCCGGCGACGTGGTCGAGCTCTTCGTCGAGCGCTATGAGGACCGCGACGGCTCCATCGTGCTGTCGCGCGAGAAGGCGCGCCGCGAGGAGGCCTGGACCAACCTCGAGAAGGCCTACCAGGCCAACCAGCGCGTCAACGGCGTGATCTTCGGGCGCGTCAAGGGCGGCTTCACCGTCGATCTCGGCGGCGCCGTGGCCTTCCTCCCCGGCTCCCAGGTCGATATTCGCCCGGTGCGCGATGTCGGGCCGCTGATGGGCAGCCCGCAGCCCTTCCAGATCCTCAAGATGGACCGCGCCCGCGGCAACATCGTGGTCAGCCGCCGTGCTGTCCTCGAGGAGACCCGTGCGGAGCAGCGCAGCGAGCTGATCCAGGGCCTGAAGGAGGGCATGATCCTCGACGGCGTGGTCAAGAACATCACCGATTACGGTGCGTTCGTCGACCTCGGCGGCGTGGACGGCCTGCTGCACGTCACCGACATCGCCTGGCGCCGGATCAACCATCCGTCCGAGGCGCTGACCATCGGCCAGCCGGTGAAGGTGCAGGTCATCCGCTTCAACAGCGAGACCCAGCGCATCAGCCTCGGCATGAAGCAGCTGATGGCCGATCCGTGGGATGGCGTCGCCATCAAGTACCCGGTGAACGCCAAGTTCAGCGGCCGCGTGACCAACATCACCGACTACGGCGCCTTCGTGGAGCTGGAGCCGGGCGTCGAGGGCCTCGTGCACGTCAGCGAGATGTCCTGGACGAAGAAGAACGTCCATCCGGGCAAGATCGTCGCCACTTCGCAGGAAGTGGACGTGATGATCCTCGACGTGGACGAGCCGAAGCGCCGCATCTCGCTCGGCCTGAAGCAGGCCCAGGGCAACCCGTGGGAGCTGTTCCTCGAGGCCCATCCGCCGGGCTCCGTGGTCGAGGGCGAGATCCGCAACATCACCGAGTTCGGCCTGTTCATCGGCATCGGCCCGGAGATCGACGGCATGGTCCACATGTCCGACCTCTCCTGGGAGGAAGCCGGCGAGGCGGCGATGGCCAAGTTCGAGAAGGGCACGGTCATCAAGGCCAAGGTGCTCGATGTGGATGTCGAGAAGGAGCGCATCTCCCTCGGCGTGAAGCAGCTCGAGGCTGACCCGGCCGCCGAAGTGCTCGACAAGGTCCGCAAGGGCGATGTCGTCACCTGCATCGTCACGCAGGTGCAGGCCAACGGCATCGAGGTCCGGGTCGAGGACGTTCTCACCGGCTTCATCCGCCGCGCCGAGCTGGCGCGTGACCGCGGCGACCAGCGCCCCGACAAGTTCGCCGTGGGCGAGAAGGTCGATGCCAAGGTCACCGCCGTGGACCGCGCCGCCCGCCGCCTCGCCCTGACCATCAAGGGCAAGGAGATCGAGGAGGAGCGCGAGGCGATGAAGGAGTACGGCTCCACCGACAGCGGCGCCTCGCTCGGCGACATCCTGGGCGCGGCCATCCGCCGCCGCCGCGAGATGGCTGGCGAGGAGTAATCCTCGGGGCCTTCGGGCAAACCAGACGAGGCCGGCGGGGGCACCCCTGCCGGCCTTTTTTTATGCGCGCGGCGGGTGCAGTCTCGCCCCATGTTGAACCCCCTCCTCGTCGAGCGCTCCGGCGCCGTCACCCGCCTCCGCTTCAACCGGCCGGAGCGGCTGAACGCCATCGATGCCGCCATGGCCGCGGCCTTCCGCGAAGCCGTCGATGCCCTGCCGCAGGACCCCGATCTCCGATGCGTCGTGCTCTGCGGCGCCGGGCGGGCCTTCATGGCGGGCGGCGACATCTCCGCCTTCCAGGGACCGCAGGCATTGGCCGAGATCCGCCATATCCTGCAGCCGATGCATGAGGCGGTGGCCGGCCTCGCCGCCCTCCCCGTCCCCGTCCTCGCCAGCGTGCAGGGCGCGGCGGCCGGCGGCGGGTTGTCGCTGGCCCTCGGCGCCGATCTGGTGATCGCGGCGGAGGATGCGCGCTTCGCCCTGGGCTACCTGAAGCTCGGCACCGTGCCGGATTGCGGCGGGAGCTGGATGCTGCCGCGCCTGCTCGGCCTGCGCGGGGCGATGAGCCTGGCGATGCTCGGCGAGGAGCTGGACGGGCGGGCGGCGCTCACCGCCGGGCTGGTAAACCGGATTGTGCCGGCCGCCGAACTGGAGACCGCGACCGAAAGCCTGGCGCAGGAACTCGCCAGCGGGCCGACGGCAGCCTTCGGCCGGGCCAAGGCCCTGCTCCGGGCAGCGCCCGGCCGGGACCTGCCGACGCAGCTCGCCGCCGAGGAAGCGGCCTTCCTCGCCTCGGCCGGCACCGCGGACTTCGCCGAGGGCGTCGCCGCCTTCCTTGGCCGCCGCCGCCCGGAGTTCACCGGGCAGTAGGCTATTCGATAGTGACGTTGGCCGCGGCGATGACCTTGGCCCAACGGTCCACCTCGCCGCGGAGGAAGGTCCCGGCTTCCTCCGGGCTGCTGCCGACGGCGTCGAAACCCAGGCCGCGCAGCCGCTCGGTCGCGGCCGGGTCGCGGACGATCTTCGCCACCTCGGCCGAGACGCGCTCGACGATCTCCCGCGGCGTACTGGCCGGGGCCAGCAAAAGGCACCAGGTGCTGGAGACGAAGTCCGGCAGCCCGCTCTCGATGAAGGTCGGGATGTTCGGCGCCCAGGCCGGGCGCGTGGCGCTGGCGAAGCCGATCGGCCGGACGGCGCCGCTCTCGAACTGCGCCCGCAGCGAGGAGAAGCTGTCGAACATCACCCCGATATTGCCGGAGATCAGGTCCTGCAGCGCTGGCGCCGTGCCGCGATAGGGCACATGCACCATCTGGATGCCGGTGCGGACCTGCAGGTCTTCCATGGTCAGGTGAGCCGCCGCGCCGATCCCGCTCGAGCCGTAATTCAGGGTGCCCGGCCGCGCCTTGGCAAAGGCCAGCATCCCCGCCAGGTCGGTGAAGGGCAGCCTGGCATTGGCGCCGAGGACCAGCGGCGCCAGCATCATCAGCGAGACTGGGGCGAAGCTCGCCACCGGGTCGAAGGGCAGCTTGCCCTTGTAGAGCGTGGCATTGGCGGCATGCGCGCCGATCACCACGGCGAAGCTGTAGCCATCCGGCGGGCTGGCGGCGACCGCGCCGGCGCCGACGATGCTGTTGGCGCCTGGCCGGTTCTCCACCACGACCGGCTGGCCGAGCGCCTTCGACAGCGGCTCCGCCACGAAACGGGCGGCGACGTCGGTGGTGCCGCCCGGCGTGTAGGGGACGACGATGCGGATGGGCCGGTCCGGGTAGCCGGCCGCCCGGGCGCCACGCGAGGCCAGCAGGGCGACGCCTGCCCCGAGCGCCGTGCGCCGGGTCACCGAAACGAAACCACTCATTGTCCTATTCCCTCCCGGTGGTCCCGTCTCACTCGGCGGCAGGCACCGGTCGCTTGAAGCGCCGCTCGCCGACGAAGGCCATCGCCATGGTCGCCAGGATGAAGCAGACCGAGGCGGCGAAGACCAGCAGCGGCCGGCCATGGTCCATCAGCGCGCCGTAGATCATCGGCCCCACCGCGCCGCCGATGTTGAAGCCCGTCGTCACGATGCCGAAGACCCGGCCCACCGCGCCGGGCGGCGCCGCAGCGCGCACCAGCATGTCGCGGGAGGGCATGATCATGCCGGAAAAGAAGCCCGCGAGCCCCATCACGCCAACCAGCACCACGGGCCCGAGCGGCACCAGCCCGACCAGGCCGATCAGCGCCCCGGTCAGCCCGAAGCCGAGGGCGGCCACATCGCCATGGCGCGTGGTGCGGTCGGCGATGATTCCGCCCGCCAGCACGCCGAAGGCGCTCAGCAGCAGGAAGGCGCTCAGCGCCACATTGGCCGCGGCGAAGTCGACGCCGCGCCCGTTCACCAGCGCCACCACGGAGAAATTCTGGATGCCGCCGAGGGAGAGGGCGAGCAGGGTGAAGAAGACCGTCAGCATGATGACGGCCGGCGTCAGCACCGATTCCGTCGGGGCCTTTGCGGCCTTGGCCGTGGCGGCGCGGGGCGCGGGGGCCTCGTCGCGGGCGAAGGCGAGCGGCAGGGCGGCGAGGATGGCCAGCCCCCCGGCCGCACCGAGCGCCGCCTCGAGCCCGGCGAGGCTGGACAGGCCGAGCATCAGCGCCGGCGCCATGGCCCCGCCGAGATAGCCGGAGAAGGTATGGATGGAGAAGGCGCGGCCGATCCGCTCCTCGCCGATCGAGCGGCCGAGGATCTCGTAATCCGCCGGGTGGTAGACGGCGTTCGCCAGGCCGAGCAGCGCCGCCGAGACCAGCAGGACGGGGTAGGTCGGCATCGCCGCCAGCAGGACGAGCGAGAAGGCGCCGAGGCCGAGCCCCGCCACCAGCACCCGGCGGGAGCCGAAGCGGTCGACCGCATAGCCGAGCGGCGCCTGGGTCAGGCCGGAGACAATGTTGTAGAGCGTCAGCGCCAGCGCCAGCTCGACGAAGGAGACGCCCAGCTTGTCGCGCAGCAGGGGGAAGAGCGGCGGCAGGACAAGCTGGTGGATGTGGCTCACCAGATGCGCGCCGGAGACGAGGGTCAGCGAGCGCAGCTCGGGCCGGGTCCAGCTGGCAGCCTGCATGGCGGGCATTCCCTCGTTTCCTCGGCCCTCGAGATGGGGCGGCGATGCAGCATCACCAGGATCGGCGGCGAGGGAAAGGCACGGCTCCGCGCACCTGACCCTACTGGACCGCATCCCTCCCCCGCCGCAGGATCGGCGCAAATCAGGCGGAGGAAGCGATGTCCGAGGCGCCGAGGACGATGTTCGAGAAGATCTGGGAGCGCCATCGCGTCCTGGAGCGGGAGGACGGGCAGACGCTGCTCTATGTCGACCGGCACCTGGTGCATGAGGGCGGCGCCGCAGCCTTCGCAGCGCTGCGCCGGCGTGGGCTGAAGCCGCGCGCGCCCGACCGCATCTTCACCGTGCCGGACCATTACGCCCCGACCGACAGCCGCCGGCTCGATGACATCCGCGACCCGCGCCACCGCGAGATGATCGAGCTGCTCGCCAGCAACGCCAAGGAGCACGGCATCCGCCACTTCGGCCTCGGCGGGCCGGAGCAGGGCATCGTGCATGTGATCGGACCGGAGCTCGGCCTTTCCCAGCCGGGGATGCTGATCGTCTGCGGCGACAGCCATACCAGCACGCATGGGGCGCTCGGGGCGCTTGCCTTCGGCATCGGCAGCACCGAGGTCGCGCATGTGCTGGCGACGCAGACGCTGTGGCAGCGGAAGCCGAAGACCATGCGGATCACGGTCGAAGGGCGGCTCGGCGAGGGCGTCTCGGCGAAGGACGTGATCCTGGCGATCATCGCCCGCATCGGCGCAGCAGGGGCGACCGGGCATGTGATCGAGTATGCCGGCAGCGCCATCACCGGCCTCTCGATGGAGGGGCGGCTGACGCTCTGCAACATGTCGATCGAGGCGGGTGGGCGGGCCGGGATGGTGGCGCCGGACGAGGTGGCCTTCGTCTATCTCGCCGGCCGCACCTATGCGCCGGAGGACTGGGAGGCGGCGCTTTCCCGCTGGCGGGCGCTGCCGAGCGACCCGGGTGCGGTGTTCGATGCCGAGGTCACGCTGGATGGCGGCGCCATCGAGCCGATGGTCACCTGGGGCAACAGCCCGGAGGAGGCGCTGCCGATCGGCGGCACGGTGCCAGGTCCTGAGGCGGCGGCCGATGCGGAGCGGCGGGAGACCATGGCGCGGACGCTCGACTATATGGGCCTCGCGCCGGGGATGCCGTTGGAGGGGCTGGCGGTGGACCGGGTCTTCATCGGCTCCTGCACCAATTCGCGGATCGAGGATCTGCGTGCCGCCGCCGCCGTCGCGCGTGGCCGCCGCGTGGCGGAGGGGGTGGAGGCCTGGGTCGTCGCGGGCAGCGAGGCGGTGAAGCGCCAGGCCGAGGCGGAGGGGCTGCACGAGGTCTTCCGCGGCGCGGGCTTCGCCTGGCGGGAGCCGGGCTGCTCCATGTGCGTGGGCATGAATGGCGACATCGCCCGGCCGGGCAGCCGCGTCGCCTCCACCAGCAACCGGAACTTCATGGGGCGGCAGGGGCCGGGGGCGCGGACGCATCTGGTCAGCCCGGCGATGGCGGCCGCCGCCGCGGTTTCGGGACATTTCACCGATGTGCGACGGCTGCTGGCGGGGGGCGGCTGAGATGGAGGCCTTCACCCGGCTGACCTCGGCGGCGGTGGCGCTGCCGCGGCCGAATATCGACACCGACCAGATCATCCCGGCGCGCTTCCTCTCCCGGCCGAGGGAGGTCGATCATGGGGAGTTCCTCTTCCACGATGCGCGGCGGGTGCCGGCGACGGGGGAGCAGGACCCCGACTTTCCGCTGAACCGGGAGGAGTTCGGGGCGGCGCGGATCATCGTGGCGGGGCGGAACTTCGCCTGCGGGTCGTCGCGGGAGAGCGCGGTCTGGGCGCTGTTCGATGCGGGGTTCCGCTGCGCCATCGCGCCCAGTTTCGGCGACATCTTCCGCACCAACGGGATGAAGAACGGGCTGCTGCCGGTGGTGCTGCCGGCGGAGGCGGTGGCGGCGCTGATCGGGCAGGTGGAGGCGGCGCCGGGGGCGGAGGTCACGGTCGACCTGCAGGCGCTGGAGGTCACCTTCCCGGATGGATCGGTGCATGGCTTCGAGGTCGATCCCTTCGCCCGGCACTGCCTGCTGGAGGGGCTGGACGAGATCGGGTTGACCTTGTCGCTGGAGGATGAGATCGCGGCCTTCGAGCGGCGCTACGGGCGGGAGAATACGCGGTGAGGCGAAGGACGGTGCTGGCGGCGGGTGCGATGCTGGCGATGCCGGCCGCGGCGGCCGAGGGGCTGGCGGCGCTGGAGGCGCGGCAGGGTGGGCGGCTCGGCGTTGCCATCCTCGATACCGGCAGCGGGCGGGTGCTGGCGCATCGGGGGGAGGAGCGGTTCGCGCTGTGCAGCACCTTCAAGCACCTCGCTGCGGCGCGGGTGCTGGCGCGAGCCGATGCGGGCGAGGAGCGGCTCGACCGGCACGTCGCCTATGGGCGGGAGGCGCTGGTGCCCTATTCGCCGGTGACCGGGCCGGGGGCGGAGGCGGGCGGCCTCACCATGGAGGCGATCTGCGATGCGGCGGTGACGCTCAGCGACAATACGGCAGGCAATCTCATGCTCGACAGCTTCGGCGGGCCGGCGGGGCTGACCGCCTGGCTGCGGGGGCTCGGCGACGAGGTGACGCGGCTGGACCGGCGGGAGCCGGAGCTGAACGTGGTGCCGCCCGGGGATGAGCGGGATACGACGACGCCGCTCGCCATGGTGGGGACGATGCAGCGGCTGCTGCTGGGCGAGGCGCTCTCGCCGGCCTCGCGGGGGCGGCTGGCGGGGTGGCTGGTCGGATGCAGGACGGGCGATGCGCGGATCAGGGCCGGGATGCCGGCTGGGTGGCGGGTCGGCGACAAGACGGGCACCGGGCCGGCGCCGCTGGTGCCGACCAATGATGTCGCCATCGTCTGGCCGCCGGGGCGGGCGCCGGTCATCGTCGCCGCCTATCTCGACGGCGCGCGGGGGAGCGATGCTGAGCGGAGCGCGGTGCTGGCCGAGGTCGGGCGGGTTGCGGCGCGGATGGTTTGAGATCCTGAAGCCCGAGGGTGGGTAAGCTGTTGAGGCGGTTTGGTTTTAAGTGGAGAATTTAGGATTTTAAGGCTTTAGGCGGACTGCCGGGCCGGGCTTCGGGCGCGGCTTCGCCTTGGGCGGACATTCCTATAGCGGGATGGGATCGGCGGGGCAAGAATCTTGCAGGGCGGGGACGCGCGCCGCACGATGGTGCGAGCCCTGAGGAGCCCAGCCGATGCGCCCGAACAGCCTCCATGCCGCCGACCTGGCGCATCTCGTCCATCAGCAGACCGATCTCGGGGCGCATGAGGCGGAGGGGGCCATCCTCATCGCGCGCGGGAATGGCGTGCGCGTCACCGATACCGAAGGGCGGGAGTATATCGAGGCGATGGCGGGGCTGTGGTGCGCCTCGCTCGGCTTCTCGGAGCGGCGGCTGGCGGAGGCGGCCTACAAGCAGATGCTGGCCCTGCCCTACTACCACACCTTCTTCCAGAAGGGGCATGAGCCGAGCGTCAGGCTTGCGGAGAAGCTGGCGGCGATCGCGCCGGAGGGGCTCGGCCATGTGCTGTTCCAGTGCAGCGGGTCGGAGGCCAACGATGCGGCGATCAAGCTGATCTGGTACTACAACAACATCCGCGGCAAGCCCGGGAAGAAGAAGCTGATCGGGCGGGTGCGCGGCTACCACGGGAATACGGTGGCGACGGCCTCGCTCTCGGGCCAGCCGCATATGCAGGCGGATTTCGACCTGCCGCTGGGCGAGCGGTTCCTGCACATCTCCAACCCGAACTACTACCGCTTCGGGCAGGAGGGGGAGAGCGAGGAGCAGTTCAGCGCGCGGATGGCGGCCGAGCTGGAGGCGCTGATCGAGCGGGAGGGCGGGGAGACCATCGCCGCGCTCTTTGCCGAGCCGGTGCAGGGCGGGGGTGGGGCCATCACCCCGCCGCGCGGGTATTTCGACCTGATCCAGCCGATCCTCAGGCGGCACGACATCCTGCTCGTCGCCGACGAGGTGATCTGCGGCTTCGGGCGGACGGGGAATCTCTGGGGCTGCGAGACCTATGGGATGCGGCCGGACATGCTGGTCTCGGCCAAGCAGCTGACGGCCAGCTACCAGCCGCTCTCGGCGCTGCTGATCTCGGACCCGATCCATGCGGCGCTGATGGAGGGGAGCCGGAAGCATGGCAGCTTCGGGCATGGCTTCACCTATGGCGGGCATCCGGTGGCCTGCGCGGTCGGGCTGGAGACGCTGGCGATCTACGAGGAGCGGGACATAATCGGGCATGTCAGGGCCGTCTCGCCCGTGTTCCTTGAGGGGCTGGGGGCGATGCGGGAGCATCCGCTGGTCGGCGACGTGCGGGGGGTCGGGCTGATCGCCGGCGTCGAGCTGGTCGCGGACAAGGAGGCGAAGGCGCCCTTCCCGCCCGCCGCCAAGGTCGGGCTGCTGGTGCAGGAGAAGTGCCAGGCGGCGGGGCTGATCGTGCGGGCCATCGGGGACCGGATCGCCTTCACGCCGCCGCTCATCATCACCGCGGAGGAGATCGGGGAGATGTGCGGGCGGTTCCGGGCGGGGCTGGATGCGGCCTGGGCGGAGCTGGGCGGGAAGGCGCTGGCAGCGGAGTAGTGAAGCGACTATATGACCACTGTGGTCACACAGGGGTTTGGCATGCTTGAGGTGCAGCTGCGCGATGCGAAGGCCGGCTTCTCGGCGGTGGTCGAGAAGGCGGCGCAGGGCGAGCCGAGCATCGTCACGCGGCATGGGGAGAAGGTGGCGGTGGTGCTCGGCTATGCCGAGTGGCGAAGGCTCACCGGGGCGCAGCCTTCCTTCGCCGATCTGCTGCTCGCCTTCCCGGAGGAGGTTGAAGTCGCGCGCGATCCGGCGCCGGCGCGCAACCTCGGTCTGTGAGCGCTGGGTTCCTGCTCGATACCAATGTCGTCTCGGCGACTGCCCCAGACCGGCGGGACGCGCCGGATGCGGCGAAGCGGGCGGCGCGGGGCTGGGTGCTGGACAACCAGGACCGGCTGTTCCTGCCGGTGATCGCCGTCGCCGAGATCGCGGCGGGGATCGGGGCGCGGGAGGCTTCGGGGGCGGTGCGGCATGCGGCCGATCTGGCCGCCTGGCTGCGGGCGGTGCTGGCGGCCTATCCGGAGCGGGTGCTCGGCTTCGATGCGCGGGCGGCTCTGGAAGCGCGGGCGCTGGCCCGGACCGCGCGGGCGGCGGGGGTGGAGCCGGGCTTCGCCGACCTCACCCTGGCCTGCATCGCCCGCACCCATGGGCTGGTGCTGGCGACGCGGAACCTGCGGCACTTCACCCCGATGGGGGTGGAGGCCATCGACCCGTTTCAGCTCCGATAGGAGCCGTTGATGTCGATGTAGCCGTGGGTGAGGTCGCAGGTCCAGACGCGGGCCTTGCCGCGGCCGAGGCCGATATCGACGGTGATCTCCACCTCGCGGCCCTTCATATGGGCGACGACGGGGGCCTCGTCATAACCGGGGACGACGCCGCCCTCCTGCGCCATCCAGGTGCCGCCGACGGCGATGCCGAGCCTGTCGCGGTCGGCCGGTTCGCCGGACTTGCCGACGGCCATGACGATGCGGCCCCAGTTGGCGTCCTCGCCGGCGATGGCGGTCTTCACCAGCGGCGAATTGGCGATGGCCATGGCGATGCGGTGGGCCGACTTGGCGCTGACGGCGCCGGTGACGTCGATCTGGATAAGCTTCTGCGCCCCCTCCCCGTCGCGGGCGACCTGGAGGGCGAGGTCGAGCAGCACCTCGTCCAGCGCCCGGGCGAAGTCGCGCAGCATGGCGCCGCCCTCGGCCGGGACACGCGGGTGCTTCGCCTGGCTGGTGGCGAAGAGCAGGACGGTGTCGCTGGTCGAGGTGTCGCTGTCGACCGTGATGCAGTTGAACGACTTGGCGACGCCCTTCGACAGCAGCGCCTGGAGGGCGCCGGCGGGGATCTTCGCGTCCGTCACGACGAAGCTCAGCATGGTCGCCATGTCGGGGGCGATCATGCCGCTGCCCTTGGCGATGCCGGCGATGGTGACCGTCGCGTCGCCGATGGTGGCGGTGCGGAGGGCGGCCTTGGGGAAGGTGTCCGTCGTCATGATCCCGCGCGCGGCGTCGGGCCAGCGGTCGGGGGCGAGGGCGGCGTGGAGGGCCGGAAGGGCGGCGGTCAGGCGGTCATGCGGCAGGGTCTCGCCGATGACGCCGGTGCTGGCGAGGAAGACCTCGCGGGGCTTGCAGCCGACGAGCTTCGCGGCGGCCTCGGCGGTGGCGGCCGTCGCCTCGCGGCCGGCGCGGCCGGTGAAGACGTTGGCGTTGCCGGCATTCACCACCAGCGACCGCGCGCGGCCGCCCTTGAGGGCGGCCCGGCACCAGTCGATGGGGGCGCCGGGGCAGAGGTTGCGGGTGAAGACGCCCGCGACCGTCGTGCCGGGGGCAAATTCCAGCATCGTCAGGTCGGCGCGGCCCTTGTAGCGGATGCCCGCCTCGATGACGCCGAGGGTGACGCCGGCGATCGGCGGCAGCTCCGGCATCGGTTGGGCAAGCGGGGAGACGGGCAGCGGGCCGGCCATGGGCGTGGGCTCTTCCTCAGCGGCGTTGCGGTTGCGGGGCGGCGGGGCGGGCGGGGGCCGCGGGCGTGGGTGGGGCGGCGTTGTCGAGCATGGAGGGTGCGGGCTGGTCGACGCGCTCCACCTTCGCGGCGTCGCGGGCGCGGGCGACGACCTGCTGCACCTGCTCCTCCAGCATCTTCTGGCGGAGCTGGTTGCGGCTCTCCTCGAAGCCCGGAACCGGGGCGGAGCGGCGCTCCTCCACCTTGATGACGTGCCAGCCGAAGGAGGTACGGATCGGAGCCTGCGTCATCTGGCCGGGCTGAAGGGCGAAGGCGGCCTCGGCGAATTCGGGGACCATGTCGCCGCGCTTGAAGAAGCCGAGATCGCCGCCGCTCTGCGCGCCAGGGTCGCGGGAGCGGCGCTTCGCCACATCGGCGAAGTCGGCGCCGCCGGCGAGCTCGGCGAGCACGGCCTTCGCCTCGGCCTCGGTCTGGACGAGGATGTGGCGGGCGTGGACCTCCTCCTCGCCCTGGCGGCGGCCGGCCTCCTGCTCGTAACGGGTGCGGATGGCGGCGTCGGTGACGGCGGGCGTCACCTCGCGGGAGAGGTAGGCCTGTTGCAGTTCCTGCTCCTCGGCGCGGCGGATGCGGCGCTGGACCTCGGCGTCCTTGTCGAGGCCGGCCGAGCGGGCGGCGTTGGTCAGCACGCGCTCGGTGACGGCGCGGTCGACGAGCTGGCGGACGACCTCGGGGGGGAGCATCTGCATCAGGGCCGGGCCGGGCATGGAGCGCATCTCGGGCGGCAGCACGTCCTGGGCGGTGGCCATCACATCCGAGAGCCGGACCGGGCTGCCGTCCACCCGGGCGAGGACCGGGTCTTCCGCCGCCTGCTGGGCCGTCGCTTGCGGCGCCGCCGGTTGGGGCGCCGTTTGGGCGAGCGCGGCGGCGGGGACCAATAGGGCAGCCAGGAAGACGGGGCGGAAGGACATATAGATGGGGGGCTCCGGGAAGGCGCCGGACAATGCCGGATGCGGGATGGGGCGGCAAGCGCGTGAAGATTGACCTCAGCGCGGCGCTTGCCTATCTGTTCCGCGCCCCGGGGTCGCGCCAAGGACGCTGCCCGAAGCCTCGGCTTCGGCCCCATCCCGGCGGCCCCCGGCGCCACTCACTGCCGAGGCCCGCGCGGCTACCCCGCGTGCCATCCCGGAGAAGCCAGGTCCGCATGTTCGCCCGCATCGCCCGCGCCCTGTTCGGCACTACCAACGACCGGGCGCTGAAGCGCCTCCAGGCCCGCGTGCCGGAGGTCAACGCGCTGGAGCCGGCCTTCGCCGCCCTCTCGGACGAGGCGCTGCAGGGCAAGACCGCCGAGTTCCGCGAGCGGCTGGGCCGCGGCGAGGAGCTGGACGCGCTGATGCCCGAGGCCTTCGCCACGGTGCGGGAGGCAGCGAAGCGGGTGCTCGGCCTCCGGCATTTCGACGTGCAGCTGATCGGCGGCATGGTGCTGCACGAGGGCAAGATCGCCGAGATGAAGACCGGCGAGGGCAAGACGCTGGTGGCGACGCTGCCGGTCTACCTCAATGCCCTGAGCGGCCGCGGTGTCCATGTCGTCACCGTGAACGACTACCTCGCCAAGCGCGACAGCGAGTGGATGGGGCGGCTCTATCGCTTCCTAGGCCTGTCCACGGGCGTCATCGTCCATGGGCTGACCGACGAGGAGCGGCGCGCGGCCTATGCCGCCGACGTGACCTACGGCACGAACAACGAGTTCGGCTTCGACTACCTGCGCGACAACATGAAGTACCGCCTGGAGGAGATGGTCCAGCGCGACTTCAACTACGCGATCGTCGACGAGGTGGACAGCATCCTCATCGACGAGGCGCGGACGCCGCTGATCATCAGCGGGCCGTCGGATGACAGCTCCGACCTCTATCGCCGCGTCGACGAGGTGGTGAAGCGGCTGGTCGAGGACAAGGCGACCTTCGACAAGGACGAGAAGCAGCGGACGGCGAACCTCACCGACGGGGGCTCGGAGCGCGTCGAGGAGATGCTGCGCGAGGCGGGGATGCTGGAGGAGGGCAACCTCTACGACTTCCACAACGTCACGCTGGTGCATCACGTGAACCAGTCGCTGCGGGCGCATGTGCTGTTCACGCGCGACGTGGACTACATCACCCGCGATGACAAGGTCGTCATCATCGACGAGTTCACCGGGCGCATGATGGAGGGGCGGCGCTACTCCGACGGGCTGCACCAGGCGCTGGAGGCGAAGGAGCACGTCACCGTCCAGCCGGAGAACCAGACCCTCGCCTCCATCACCTTCCAGAACTACTTCCGGCTCTATCCGAAGCTCTCCGGCATGACGGGCACGGCGGCGACCGAGGCCGACGAGTTCGCCGAGATCTACAAGCTCGAGGTGGTCGAGATCCCGACCAACGTGCCGGTGGCGCGGAAGGACAGCGACGACGAGGTCTACCGCTCGGCCACCGAGAAGTACGAGGCGGTGATCAAGCTGATCGACGAGGCGCGGACGCGCGGCCAACCCTGCCTGGTCGGCACGACGAGCATCGAGAAGTCGGAGCTGATCGACGCGCTGCTGAAGAAGCGGGGCATCCCGCACAACGTGCTGAACGCGCGCTACCACGAGCAGGAGGCGACCATCATCGCCCAGGCCGGGCGGCCGGGGGCGGTGACCATCGCCACCAACATGGCCGGGCGCGGCACGGACATCCAGCTGGGCGGCAATGCCGAGATGCTGGCGCGGCAGGAGACGGGGGCCTCCGAGGGGCCGGAGTACGAGACCGTGCTCGCCCGGCACAAGGCCGAGGTGGAGGAGGCGCGGGCCAAGGCCAAGGCGGCCGGCGGGCTCTTCGTCATCGGCACGGAGCGGCATGAGAGCCGGCGCATCGACAACCAGCTGCGCGGCCGTTCGGGCCGGCAGGGCGACCCGGGGGCAAGCCACTTCTTCCTCTCGCTCGAGGACGACCTGATGCGCATCTTCGGCAGCGACCGCATGGGCGGGATGCTGCAGAAGCTGGGCCTCAAGGACGGCGAGGCGATCGTCCATCCCTGGATCAACAAGGCGCTGGAGAAGGCGCAGAAGAAGGTCGAGGCGCGCAACTTCGACACGCGCAAGAACCTGCTGAAATACGACGACGTGATGAACGACCAGCGGCGCGAGGTCTACGCCCAGCGCCGCGCCTTCATGCAGGCGCCCGAGGTCGCCGAGACGGTGGCCGAGATGCGGCGGGAGTGCATCGAGGCGATGGTCTCGGCCGCCATACCGGAGAATGCCTATCCCGAGAGCTGGGATGTGGCCGGGCTCGAGGAGAAGGTGCGCGACCAGCTCGGCCTCGACCTGCCGGTGGTCGCCTGGGCGAAGGAGGAGGGCATCGACGAGACGCAGGTGCGCGAGCGCGTCGAGACGGCCGCCGAGCAGCACTATGCCGCCAAGGCCGCGAATATCGGGCCGGACCTGATGCGCGTCGTCGAGAAGTCGCTGCTGCTGCAGATCTTCGACGCGGTGTGGAAGGAGCACCTGCTGGCGCTCGACCACCTGCGTCAGGGCATCGGGCTGCGGGCCTATGGGCAGCGCGACCCGCTGAACGAGTACAAGTCGGAGGCCTTCGCCCTTTTCAACGCCATGCTGGCTGACATGCGCGAGCGGGTGACGAGCGTGCTGATGCGGCTGGAATTGCAGCCGAACGCACCGCCCCCGATGCCGGAGCCGGTGCGGGTGATGGACATGCGCCACCCGGAGCCGGCGATGGGCGAGATGGCGCTGGCAGGCGGCGGCTTCGAGCCGGCGCCGCTGCTGGCCCCGCCGCCGGTGGCCGAGGGCGTCAACCCCTTGGACCAGGCGACCTGGGACCGCACGCCGCGCAACGCCCCCTGCCCCTGCGGCAGCGGCAAGAAGTACAAGCACTGCCACGGCAGGGTGTGAATGGCCACGCCAGGGCCTGACACGTCCAGTGGGTCATAACAATTCCGCGTAACCTGGGCCTGCGGCTGCGTGCCTCTCCCTCGCCGCCTGCGTGCGGCTGCCGCTGGTTGCCGTACCGGACCTTGCCCTAGCGAGGCCTTACCGGGGCGGATTGGGCCGCCGGCCTGGACGGGGCGGGGCCGAGTTCCTGGCGGGTCAGCGCACCGTCGCGATTGAGATCCCGGTTGCGGAACCAGGCCTCCGAGCCGGCGCGCAGCTCGCCTGCCGTCAGCTTGCCGTCGCGGTCGGTATCCATGGCGCGGAAGTCCTCGGCACGGTCGGGGTGCACGCCGGATTCCGGCAGGGTCACCGCGCCGTCGCGGTTCTGGTCATGCTGGCCCAGGCGCTGACGCAGCCATTGCCAGACCTCGTCATGCGAGACGCGCTGGTCGCGGTCGAGATCGGCATCCATCGGGTCGCCGCCAAGGAGCCCGCCCGGGCTGTCCGGCCCGCCCCAGGGCGACCGCTGCGCCAACAGGGATGCCGGTTGCAACAAGGCGATAAACCCCAGCGCGGCCAAGATGCGGGCCCCCATCCTTCCCCTCCGGACATGTCTGGCGCGACCCTTACCATGCCGCGTCCCGGCAGGAGAGCCCCGCATTCCGCCCGAAAGATCAGCCGGCGGCCCGCCGATGGCCGGCCGCGGCGACGACATGGCGGAGCGCGGCCTCCAGCTCGCTATTGCCCGCGGCCCAAATGAAGGGGGTGCCGCGGCCGGCCTCCGCCGTGGCGAGATGCAGCGCCTCCTCCAGCCGGGCCGACCACCGGGCAGCCGAGGATGGCGAGCGTCTGTGCGCCATCTCCATGGCGACCAGCGGCTCGTCCTCTACCACCAGCACCGCGCGGCCGCGCAGCGAGACGGCGGCGGCAGGCCAGCCCTCCGGCCCGGCGGGCTGGCCGGCGGGCTGGCCCTTCTGCCTCGCCGGAGCCGGCGGCGATCCGCTCCGGCGGGAGCGTCACCCCGCAGCGCAGCCTGGCAAGGGACTAGTTGGCCTCCGTTTGGCCACCGAGCTGGCGGCGCACCGTCGCTCGATGAGGGTCGAGCCGAAGCCGCGGCGCGGCGCCGGCGGGCCGTCATGCTCCTGCCAGCGCAGGCGCAGCGGGCCCGCGGGCGGGTCGCGGCGCCAGGATACCTCCAGCCGCCCGCCCGGCACGGAGAGCGCGCCGTATTTCGCGGCATTGGTGGCAAGCTCGTGCAGCACCATCGACAGCGGTTGCACCGCCTCTGGCCGCAGGCGGAGCGACGGGCCGACGATGGCCGACCGGTCGCCGCCGCGATGGGCCGCCAGCTCCTCCTCGACGATGGCGCGGATCGTCAAGCGGGGCCGGCAGGCCGGGGCGAGGCGCCGCCGGCCATGGCGTCCAGGACCCCGGCGGCAGACCGCGGCTTCCCATCGGCCTGGCGGCGTGGGAGGCATGCGGCGGCGCCCATGATCGCCACGGGCCGGCCCGGCGGCCCGTCCGCGGCGGCCGGACGCCTGTCACCAAACCCACCGGCACCGAGCGGGACGCCTGACGGATGGACAGCAAGGACAAGCGCGGCCAGGGCCGCCCGTTGCCGGCCCTGCCGCGGGCGGGCCCGGCCGGCCTCGTCCTGCACCAGGACGAGGCCGTCATCATCCTCGACAAGCCGGCCGGGCTGCCGGTGCATGCCGGACCGCGCGGCAGCGCCTCGGTCGAGGACTGGTTGCCGGCCCTCGCCTTCGGCAAGCGGCGGACGCCGCAGCCGGCGCACCGGCTGGACCAGGACACCGCCGGGTGCCTGGTGCTCGGGCGGACCAAGCCGGCGCTGGCGGCGCTCGGGGGGCTTTTCGCGGCGGGGCGGGCGCGCAAGACCTACTGGGCGGTGGTGCGGGGCGGGCCGGCCGGCGAGTCGGGCGAGATCGACGCACCGCTGCTGAAGCGCAGCACCGCGCGGGACGGCTGGTGGATGGCGGTCGATCCGGCCGGGCAGGCGGCGCGCACTGCCTGGCGGGTGATGGGGCGCGGGCCGGGGATCGCCTGGCTGGAGCTGGCGCCGCGCACGGGGCGGACGCATCAGATCCGGGTGCATTGCACGCATCTCGGCTGCCCGATCCTGGGCGACGCCCGCTACGGGGGCGGCGTGGGCGCGCTGCACCTGCTGGCACGGGCCATCGCCCTGCCGCTGGAGCCGCCGGTGGCCGCGACGGCGCCGGTGCCTGGGCATATGCGCGAGGCGCTGGAGGCCTGTGGATGGCGGGGGTGATGACGCTGGTCCTGCTGCTGCTGGCGGGGCCGGCGGCGGCGCACCGCGGCGGCTGCGGGCTGGGCCTCGGGCTGGAGGCGCTGCGGGGGGCCGAGGGGGCGTTGCGGGTGGGGGCTGAGGCGCCATCGCTGCTCGCGGGACGGGAGGCGGCCGGGCAGGCTGCCGATCGGCTGGCGGAGGCGGCGGGGCGGCTTGCCGGCTGCGGCTGCGCGCGGGCGGCCGGGGAGGCACAGGAGGCGGCCGGGCTTGCCGAGGGGCTGCGCGGGGCGGCGGAGCTGGAGCGGATTCGCCGCGGCTTGGACCGGGCGCGCTTCTCCGCCCGGCTGGCGCGGGAGCGGCTGGACCGGCAGGGCTGCTCCTAGAGCAGATCCCGATCGGATGGCATCATCTGGTCGGAGTGATTTCTCGGCCAAACAATGGCTTGGAGCGGCTTCCACCCGGCTGCGCTCGCGGAAACGGCTCCGGCTCGTTGTGCGGTTGGGCCGGTTACCGCTCCCGGGTGTTTCCATCCGTCCGGGGTTCGCTCTGAACGCGACGCCCGGAGCGGCGTTTTCGTTCCGAAGGAGCCCCGCGATGCGTCATGTCCTGATCCTCGGTTTCATCCTCCTGGCCGGTCCGGCGGCGGCGCAGGACCAGCCGCGGCCGCAGCCCGACCGGGTGCCGAGCCTCGGCGGGCGGACCTTCCCCTCGGGCCAGGTGGAACGCGAGGTGCGGCCGCAGGAGGGGGCCGCCGCCGAGCGCGACCGGCAGCAGCTGCGCGAGCTGAACGACCTCTCCCGCCAGCTGACCCCGCCGGGCACCCCGGTGCCCGCGCCGCATGTCGAGCCGCCGCAGCGCCGGAACTAGGCTACTCGAAGGGCACCCAGGGGCGCGGCGGCGGGGTGGCGGCCTCGCGCCGGGCTGCCGCGATCTCGGCGTCCAGCGCGGCGAGGAAGCGGGAACGGTCGGCCTTGGTCAGCGGGGCCGGGCCGCCGGTCATCTGGCCCATGTCGCGCATCCCCTGCGAGATGGTCCGGCCGACCAGCGCGCCGCCGATGTTGTCCGTCGTCCAGGGGCGGCCCTTGAAGGACAGGGCGCGGGCGCCCTTCGCCAGGCAGCGGGCGGCGAGCGGGATGTCGGCGGTGATGCAGACATCGCCGCGCATCGCGCGCTCGGCGATCCAGTCGTCGGCGGCGTCGGCGCCCTCGGGGACCAGGACCATCTCGACATTCGGCAGGCCGGGCGGGCGGACGGGGCGGCTGCCGTTGGAGACGACCTTCACCGGCAGGTTCAGGCGGGTGGCGACGCGGAAGGCCTCCTCCCGCACCGGGCAGGCATCGCCGTCGATATAGAGCACCGTCACCGCACCCGCACCTCCGCCCGCGCCGCGCTGCCGGCGGCATCCAGCACTGTCACGCGGTAGAAACCGGGGCCTTCGGGCACCCAGGCGGCCTCCCGCTTGGCCGGCTCGGCGGGCAGAGGGCGGCCATCGACGAGGAAGGTCAAGGGGCGGCGGCCGCCGGAGGCGCGGAGGGTGACATGGCCCTCGCCTTCCTCCAGCACGGCGCCGGGGGGTGGGAAGGTGAGGCGGAGGCGGTCGAGCGTCTCCGCCATCGGTGGTGCCGTGGCCCGGACGGGGAGCCCCTGGCGCGGGGCGGGGGGAAGGCGCTCGAAGATGCGGGCGAGGATCGGGAGGGCGGTGCGGGCGCCCGTCGCGCCGGGCAAGGGCGTGCCGTCGGGGCGGCCGACCCAGATGCCGGCGACGTGGCGGGCATCGATCCCCATCGCCCAGGCGTCGCGGCCGCCCCAGCTCGTGCCGGTCTTCCAGGCGATGCCCTGGGGGCCGCCGCCGGGGAAGGGGTTGACCAGGATTGCGGCGGCGAGGCCGGCGGCGCGGGCGTCGAGGATGCGGCGGGGGGTGGGGTCGGGGCCGGGTTGCAGGCGGAGGGGGGCGGCCTCGCCGCCGGTGCCGAGCGTGGCGTAGAGGCCGGCCATCTCGCGGAGGGTGATGCCGAGGCCGCCCAGGGCGAGCGGCAGGGAGGGGTCGGCGCCGGGGGGCAGGCGCGGCGGGGCGCCGGCGGCCTTCAGGGCGGTGGCGAAGCGGAGGGGGCCAAGCTCGCTCAGCAGGGCGACGGCGGGGAGGTTCAGCGAATGGCGCAGCGCATCGGCGACGGTGACGCGGCCGGCGAAGCCGCCGTCGAAATTCTCAGGGGCGTAGCTGCCGAAGCGGCGAGGCAGGTCGGCGAGCAGGGTCTCGGGGGCGGCGATGCCGGCCTCGAAGGCCAGCGCATAGAGCATCGGCTTCAGCGCCGAGCCGGGGGAGCGGATGGCGCGGGTGAGGTCGAGGGCGCCGGCCCTTCCCTCCGCCCCAAAGGCGCCGCCGTGGAGGGCGCGGATTTCATGCGCCTCGGCATCGGCGACGAGGATGGCGAGCGAGGCGCGGTCGGGTAGGCCGGCCAGCGCCGTGGCCGCGACTTCCTCCACGGCGCGCTGAAGGGGGAGGTCGATGGTGGTGGGGATGCGGCGGGCAGGGTCAGCGCGGGCCAGCTCGCGGGACAGATGCGGGGCGAGGCGCGGCATGGGCTGGCGTGCAACAGGGACAGGCGTGGCCAGGGCGTAGGCGGTATCGGCCGGGGTGATGCCGGGGGCGCCGGCGGCGCGGGCCATCAGCAGGGCATTGCGAGCCGCGCGGGCGCGCTCCGGGTGGCGGTCGGGGCGGGTCGCCTCCGGACGGCGGGGAATGGCGACGAGGAGGGCGGCCTCGGCGGGGTCGAGCTGGCGGGAGGAGCGGCCGAACCAGGCGAGCGCGCCGGCGCGGATGCCTTCGATATTGCCGCCCATGGGGGCGAGGGTCAGCCAGATGCCGAGAATTTCGTCCTTCGAGTAGCGGGCCTCCAGTTGCAGGGCGCGGAGGATCTCGATCGCCTTGCTGCGGAGGGTGCGGGGGCGCGGCTCCAGCAGGCGGGCGGCCTGCATGGTGAGCGTCGAGCCGCCGGAGAGGATGCGGCCGGCGCGGGCCCATTGATAGGCGGCGCGGGCGAGGGCCAGGGGGTCGACGCCCGGGTGCCAGCGGAAGCGGCGGTCCTCGGCGGTGATCAGCAGGTCGGTGAGGTGGGGTGGGACATAGTCGGTGGTGGTGGCAAGGCGCCAGGTGCCGCCGGGGGCCGGGAGGGTGGAGAGGGTGCGGCCGTCGCGGGCCAGCACCTCCTGTCCGACCGCCTCGAGCCGGGAGAGGTCGGGGGGGAAGGCGCGGTCGAGCGCCCACCCTCCCCCGGCCAGCAGCGCCAGCGCGGCGAGCAGCCGGCGCATCAGTCGGCCGGCAGCACCGTGATCCGCCCGGTATTCTGCCGGGCGAAGACCTGCGGCCGGTACATGTCCTCGACCTGGGCGCCGGGCAGTTCGAACCGGCCGGCGGTGACGGCGCGGAGGCGGACGGCGATGCGGAAGTCGGGGGCTTCCGGCGTCAGGTCCAGCGCCGCGGCCAGGCGGTCGTCGAGGGCGGGGGTGGCCGCCGTCTCGCTCAGCGTGCCGAGCCAGGGCATCCCCGCCACCTCGCCCGCGGACAGGCGGCCGACGATCTCCCAGCCAGCCGGCAGGCCCTGCTGGAGGATGGCGCGGTGGGCCTCCGGCGTCTCGGCCTTGCCTTCCAGCAGCAGGACGAAGACGGTGTTCTGCTTCAGCGTGTCGAGGTTGAGCGGCTGGCCGGCGAGGTCGAAGAAGCGGCGGGCGATGCGCATCCCCGCCCGCCCGGCCGGGGCCGGCTGGGCCGGGATGCCGGTGACGGAGAGGCTGGCCCAGACCGGCGTGTCGGAGAGGTTGCGCGCGGTGCCCGGCGCCTGGAGGGCGACGGCGAGGATCGGTGCCGGGGCCTGCGGCGCGCCGTTCACCGCGACGCGGACGGGGCGGCCGTCGCGGCCGAGGGCGGCGGCGGCGGTGACGCCCCAGGCCTGTTCCTGGGTGTTGGTGGATTGCGGCGTCAGCTCCGGGCCGGGCAGCGTCGCCTGCAGGGCCGAGAGGCGGTCGGGCAGCAGGCCGCTCTCCTTCAGCAGGGCGGCAACGGCCAGGGCGTCGCGGGCGGCGGTGCCGTAGTCGTAGATCCAGGCGCGGCGGGCGGGCGTCGCCAGGGCGGCGGCGAAGGCGGCCTCGGCGCGCGGGCGGTCGCCGGCCTTGGCGAAGGCGGCGGCGAGCTGGGCCTTCGCCAAGGGGGTGGGGAGCTGGTCGAGATCCTCCAGCAGGCGGCGGGCGGCGCCGAGGCGGGGGCGGCCGGCGAGCGACAGGACGTAGAGGCGGTAGGCCTGGGCGGCGCGCTCCTCCGGGTTGGAGGCGGAGACGTCCTCGGCCTGCTCGGCGATGGCCTTCAGCGCATCCTCGAGCGCGGCGTCCGGCACCGCGGCGCCGGCGGCGCGGGCGCGCAGCAGGGCCTCGGTTGCGTAGGCACCTGTCCAGTACTGGATCTCGCCCTGGGCGGACCAGAGGCCGAAGCCGCCGTCGTAGCGCTGCTTGTTCAGCACCCATTCGACGGCGCGCTGGAGGCGGGCGGCGCGCTCATCCCCCGCCAGCCCATCGACCTGGCCCGAGCTGAAGGCGAGGAGCTGGGAGGAGGATTGCTCGAGGCAGGCGAAGGGGTAGCTCTCCAGCAGCTTCAGCATGCCGCCGGCGTCGTAGCGCGTGGGGCCGCCGAAGCTGGCGGCGGCGCGCCAGGTGCCGGCGAGCCAGCGGTCGGCGGCGAGCGCCAGCGGGCGTTCCTGGCCGGGGGGGATCTCCTGCGCCGTGACCTCGGTGGTGATGGGGCGGGAGGAGCGGATGGTGATGCGGGATTCGCGGCTGGCGGTGAAGCCGCCGGGGCCGGCGACGGTCAGGCGGAGGACGCCCTGGCCGGCGGCGGTGGCGCGGAGCGTGCTGGTCGGGAGCGCGCGGGCGTTGGGCGCGAGGCGAGCGGTCAAGCGCTCTGGGCCGGCGAGGGCGATGGCGCCTTCGGTAGACAGGGTGGCCGTGATCTCGCCTTCGGGCAGGTCGAGGTTGCTGAGGAGGACGGGCAGCCGAGCCTCGTCGCCGGGAGCGAGGAAGCGGGGCAGCAGCGCCTCGGCGATCACCGGGTCGCGCACCGTCAGCGGCTTGCTCGCAGCGCCGATGCGGTTGCCCGCCCAGGCGACGGCCATCAGCCGCAGCTCGCCGGCGAAGTCGGGGATGTCGAGAGTGACGGTCGCGGTGCCGTCGGGCGCCACGGTGACGGGGCCGGAGAAGAGGGCGACCGTGCGCTGCGGGATCTCGATGGCGCCGGCCGAGAACTCGTCGCCGCCCTGGCGGAGCACGGCGAGCTCGCCCTCGGCGGGCGGGATGAGGCGGCCGTAGTCGTCGCGGATGTCGACGGCGAGGCGGCGGCGGCCCATGAAATGCGGCACCGGGTCCGGGCTTTCGAAGCGCGTCAGGCGGAGGATGCCCTCATCCACGGCGGCGAGGGTGAGGGTGGCCCCCTCCCCTGCATTCGCCAGCCTGATGGGGATGGCGAGGCTCTGGCGGGGGGTGATGCGCTCCGGCGTGTTGATCGAGACCTCGATGCGGCGGGAGCCGGGGTCGACCTGCACCCAGGCGAGGCCAAGGGCACGGCCGGGCTGGCCCTGGCGCGTCTCGCCGGGGCGGAAGGCGGTCACCGTGACATAGGCGCCGGCGCCCCAGGCGGCATCGACCGGGACCTCGACCTCCGTGCTGCCCTCGGCGAGCTGGATCTCGCGGAGGGAGACCAGGCGGTCGGTCAGGATGGCGAGGCTGGCGGGGCCGGAGAAGGGCGGGGTGATGCGGATGTGGGCGGTCTCGCCGGGCGCATAGGCGCGGCGGTCGGCGGCGACATCGACCTTGTCGGGCACCTCCGGCGTCTCGCCGCCGGCCCAGCCGGAGCGGAAGCGGATGGAGGTGATGGACATGCCGCCAGGGTCCGAGACTTCCAGCCGGTAGCGGCCGAAGGGCAGGCGGCGGGCGAAGCGGGCGGGGCCGGTGGCGGGAACGGCGAGGTCGGCGCTGTCTACCGGCTCGTCGCGCCAGACCGTCTCGTAGCGGGGGGTGCCGCCGCGGGTGACGATGCGCCAGTCTGGGCGCTCGCGCACCAGGCGGGCGCGGAGGCGGGCGGCGACGGGCTTCGCATCCGGGGCGAGGGCGATGATTTCGAAGGCCGCCTCGGCGCCGGCATCGATCGCGAGGTCGGCGAAGAGCGGCCTCACGCCGATCATCCGGCCAGGGCTGCGCACCGGCAGGGTGAGCGAGGTGCGGGAGGCGCGGCCGCCGGGCTCGTCGATGGAGATGGCGAGCTCGGCCTGGAGGGGGCGGGTGGTGTCGGGGGCGCGGGGCAGGGAGAGGGCGAGGCTGCCGCCGCCCTGGTCGTCCAGCGCCTCGATGTCGAAGGGGATGAGGTCGGGGGCGAATTGCTCGTCCACCAGGCCGAAGAGGTAGTCCTTGAACTGCGGGAAGGGCGAGCGGAGGGCCTGGAGGCGCAGCTCCGCGCTGCCGGTGAGGCCGGCGGCGGGGGCGCCGTAGAGGAAGCGGGCGTTGATGGGGAGGTTCATCACCTGGCCGGGCACCAGCGGGCCGGGGGCGGGGCCGGCCTTCACCTCGAGCCGCTCGGGGACAAAGGCATCGACGCGGAACTCGGCGCGGCCAATGGGCGGGTCGTTGGGGTCGGCCAGCACCTCCAGCGTCCAGACGCCGGCGGGGGCGCTGGTGCCGATCGGGATCGGCCAGAGGATGGCGGCGCCCGGCGTGCGGGCGGGAACGGCCTCGGCATAGACGCTGCCGTTCGGGCGGCGGAGGCGGAAGCGGGCGGGGAGGTCGAGCGGGGCGCCGCCGGCGTCGCGGATGAGGGCCGCGGCCTGGACCGTCTCGCCGGGGCGGTAGATGCCGCGGTCGAGCCAGGTGAAGGCGTCGATGGCGCCGGGATGCGGGGCGCCGGTCGCGCCTCGGTCGGAGAGGTCGAAGGCGGCGCTTTCCAGGTCGAGCTGGACGAGGTCGTCGCCGAGGGCGGCCTGCAAGGCCTTGGGTGCCATCGGGCCGGTGCCGCGCAGCAGCGGGGCGGCGAAGCGGACGAGGCCGTCGGGGCCGGCCTCGGCCTCGGCCAGGATGTCGTTGTTGCCGGCGAGCAGGCGGACCTGCGTGCCGGGGCGCGGCTGGCCGGCGCCGAGGCCCCTCACCTGCGCGGCGAGGCCCTGCGGGCTGCGCCAGGCGGTGATGCCGAGATCGGTCACCATGATGGGCAGGCCGGCGGCGCGGGCGCGCGTGCCGTCGGCGGGCTTCACCACCAGCGCGTAGAGGCCGGGGCCGGCCGCGCGGAGCGCATCCGGCAGGGGGATCACCTGGCGCTGGATGCGGTTGGCCTCGAAGCGGGGCAGCTCGACGCGGCCTTCCCAGATGGTGCGGCCCCAGGTGTCGGGGATGTCCTCGGCCGTCCAGCTGTCGAGGGCGGTGCCCGGGCTCCAGTTGCGGCCGAAGGGGACGAGGTTGCGCTCCGTCACCCGCACCACGCGGAGGCTGAGGGTGGAGAGGTTCATGGTGTTGAAGCCGATGCGCGGCGCCTGGCCGCGCGGCAGCAGGAAGCCGCTGGAATCGAAGAGGATGCTGGCGGCCCGGTTGGGCATGGCGATGCGCAGCTCGGCATCGCGGGCGAGGCGCTGGCCGTCCTCGCCGGGGAGGCCGGCGCGAAGCAGGACGCGCGTGGTGGCGCCGTTCGGCAGGCCGAGGATGCAGAGCCGGTCGCCCTCGCGCGTCACCGTGAGGCCGGGGATGGCGGGCTCGGTCCGCACCCAGTCGCCCGGCTGCCAGTCGGTGCGGCGGGCGGGGGGCAGGGTGAAGGCGAGGCAGGCGCGGGCCGGCTCCGCCTCGGGCTCGGTGTTGATGCGGGCGATGAGCAGGCCGGCGGCGCGGCGGGCATCGGTCAGCATCTGGCGGTAGCGGAGATCGTTCGGGGCGCGTTCGAGGACGGCGCTTAGCGCCTGGAGTTGCTGGGCGGGGCGGTCCAGCCGCTGCAGGGCATCGGCCATGAGCAGAAGGGCGGGGATCTCCGGCTCTCCGGCGGCGACGGCCTGAAAATTCATCCAGGCGGCCTGGAGCGCGCGGGCGGGGTCGGGCGGCGTCTTCTGCATGTGGGCGCGGGCGAGGGCGAGCCAGTGCTCCGGCCTCGGGTCGCCGCCGGCGATGCGCTCCTCCCAGGCCTGGGAGGCGGCGGGCCAGTTACTGGTGCGCTCGGCCGCGGCGGCACGCTGCTCGGCGGCGGCGCGCTGCTGCGGCGTCGCCCCGGCCGGGAAGCGGCGGGTGAGGTCGCGCTGCCAGGCCTCGGCATCGGCGGAAACGCCGGGCAGGTCGAAGCCCTGGGCGCGCAGGCCGGGTGCCAGGCAAAGCAGGCCGAACAGCAGCAGAAGCAGGCGCATGCATGGTCATCCCGGTAACGCGAAGCGGCGCGCAGCATGGCACGGCCCCGCCATTGGGGGGATGAAACTGTTCATGAAAGATGATGCCGCTGTGCGTTGCGGCCCTTCCCGCAGCATGGCACGGTCGTTGCTGGAGCAGCACGTGACCGGCGGAGCCGCATTCCGTTCCAGGACCTGTCATCCATTTTCCGGCAGGAATTCGTGGGGGCGGAGGCAATACGGCGTATATGAGACGCCGTACTGCCCTGCTGTTCGGCTGCCGGCCGCGCTAGCGGCCCCGGGGAGAACCGAGACGGATGACGCGACGCCTCCTGCCGCGCCTGCGGCGCTTCGCCTTCGTGGCCCTGCTGGCCCTGCTGCCGGCGGGGGTTGCCCGGGCCCAGCAGGGCGGCGTTCCCGTCACCACGGACCCGGTGCAGGTCGGGCCGGTGCCGGTGGAGATCCTGGCGAACGGTATCGTCGCCTCGGAATCGGTCGTCACCATCCGCACCCGGGTGGATGGGCAGATCGAGCGGGTGCATGTGACCGAGGGGCAGATGGTGCGGCGCGGCCAGCCGCTCTTCACCCTCGACTCGCGGCTCAACCAGGCGATCCTGGCGCAGCAGGAGGCGCAGCTCGCCAGCAACCGGGCGCAGGAGGCCCGTACCCAGGCCGATGCCAGGCGCTACCAGTCGCTGCGGGGCGAGAGCTTCGCCTCGCAGCAGCGCTTCGAGCAGGCCCAGGCCGATGCGCTGGCCGCTGCCGCCACGGCCAGGGCGACCGAGGCGCTGATCCAGCAGACGCGGCTGAGTATCGAATATGCGACGATCTTCGCGGAGATGGATGGCAGGCTCGGCGCCATCCCGTTGCGCGCCGGCAATTTCGTCCGCCAGGCGGAGAACACCGCCATCACCACGCTGACCCAGGTGGACCCGGTCCTCGTGCAATTCGCCATCCCCGAGCGCTGGCTGCCGGAGGTGCAGGCGGCGATGCTGCGCGACCCGCCGCGCGTCGCCGTCCGGCCGGAGGGTGATACAGCGCCGCCGGCCGAAGGGCGGCTGGTCTTCGTCGACAGCGCCGTGGATACGACGACGGGGACGATCCTGCTGAAGGCGCGCTTCGACAATGCCGGATTCCGGCTCTGGCCGGGGCAGTACGTGCAGGTCAAGATCGCGCCGCGGGTCGAGCCGGACGCCATCACCGTGGCAGGGCCGGCGGTGCAGACCGGGCAGAACGGGCGCTTCGTCTTCGTCCTTGCGCCCGACAATACGGCGCGGCGGCGGGAGGTGGTGCTGGTGCGGGTCGCGGGCGAGCGTGCCGTCGTCACCGGCGAGCTGCAGCCGGGCGAGAAGGTGATCGTGGACGGGGCGCAGCGCGTCACAGAGGGCACACGGGCGATGGAGCGCAATGCGGGACCGCAGCGCGTCTCGAGCGTCCGGTAGGCGGCAGGGGCACCCGGCAGGATGAACATCTCCGAACTCTGCATCCGCCGCCCGGTGATGACCGGGCTGCTGTCGCTCGCCGCGATCATCGCCGGCATCATCGCCTATACGCGGCTGCCGGTGGCGGCCGTGCCGCGGGTCGATTTCCCGGTCATCACCATCTTCGCCAATTTCCCGGGCGCCAGCCCGGAGACGATGGCGACCAGCGTGGCGCTGCCGATCGAGCGCGAGCTGTCGACCATCGCGGGCGTCGATTCGATGAGCTCGATCAACGGGCAGGACACCTCGCAGATCACCGTGCAGTTCGTGCTGACCAAGAACATCGACGCGGCGGCGCAGGATGTGCAGGCGGCGCTGACGCGCGCGCAGCGGCGGCTGCCGGTCGACATGCTGGTGCCGCCGAACTACCGCAAGGTGAACCCGGCCGATGCGCCGGTGGTGCTGCTGACGGTCTCGGGCGGGGACAAGCCGCTCTACTACCTGAACGACCTGGTCAGCACGATCGTCAGCCCGGCGCTCTCACGCGTGCAGGGCGTGGCGCAGGTGCAGACCTATGGTGAGCAGCTCTATGCGGTGCGGGTGCGGCTCGACCCGGACCGGATGGCGGCCATGGGGCTCGCCTTCGACACGATGCAGCAGGCGATTGCCCAGGCCAATTCGGCGACGCCGGTCGGGCTGATGAATGGCGACCGGCAGCAGCTGACGCTGCGCGCCAACGACCAGCCGCAGGATGCGGCGGCCTTCGGCAACCTGGTCGTCGCCGGGCGGCCCAACTCGCCGGTGCGGCTGAATGAGATCGCCTCCGTCGCCGATGGCGTCGCCAACAGCCGCATCGCCGCCTGGCGGAACGACGAGCGGGCGCTGGTGCTGGCCGTGCTGCGGCAGCCGGATGCCAACACCGTCGACGTGGTGGACGGCGTCAAGGCCAGCCTGCCGGCGCTGGAAGCGGCGCTGCCGCCCGGGGCGAAGATCAACGTCATGCTCGACCGCTCGCTCTCCATTCGCGCGGCGGTGCACGACGTGCAGGAGAGCCTCGCCATCGCCATCGGGCTGGTGGTGCTGGTCTGCTTCGTCTTCCTCCGCAAGCTGAGCGCGACGCTGATCCCGACCATCGCGGTGCCGATCAGCCTCTGCGTCGCCTTCGGGCTGATGTACCTGATGGGCTACGGCATCGACAACGTGACGCTGCTGGGGCTGACCATCGCGGTCGGCCTCGTGGTGGACGATGCGATCGTCGTGCTCGAGGCGATCATGCGGCATATCGAGGAGGGGATGGCGCCCATCCCGGCGGCCATTAAGGGCTCGCGGGAGATCGGCTTCACCGTGCTCTCGATCACCCTCTCCCTGGTGGCGGTCTTCCTGCCGATCCTGTTGATGGGGGGCGTGGTGGGGCGGGTGTTCAATGCCTTCGCGGCGACCGTCTGCCTCTCCGTCATCGCCTCCTGCATCGTCTCCCTTACCCTGACCCCGCTGATGGCCTCGCGGCTGCCGGCGCACAGCCATCCCGGCCTGGTCGAGCGGGTGCTGGAACGCTTCCTGAGCGCGATCGAGCGCGCCTATGCGGCGATGCTCGACTTCGCGCTGCGCTTCCGCTTCCTGGTCTGGGTGGCCTTCTTCGCCTCGCTCGGGGCGGCGGGGTACATGGCCGTGGTCATCCCGAAGGGCTTCTTCCCGATCGAGGATACCGGGCTGCTCAGCATCAACACCGAGGGGCCGCGCGGGGCCTCCTATGCCGCGATGGTGGAGATGCAGGGCCAGCTCTCGCAGCAGCTGCGGCAGAATCCCGCGGTCGCTAATGTCGTCTCCAACATCGGCGCGGCCGGCGGCTCGATCTCGATCAACCAGGGGCGGATGTTCGTCGAGCTGAAGCCGGCAGCGGAGCGGCCCGGCATCGTCCAGGTCATCCAGCAGCTGCGGCGGGAGACGAGCCAGATCCCCGGCCTCCGCGTCTTCGTCCAGCCGATCCAGAACCTCAATTTCGGCTCGCGGCAGACGCGGACGCTGTATCTCTATTCCTTGCAGGGGCTCAGGCTCGAGGAGCTCTACGACTGGGCGCAGCGGATGGAGCAGCAGCTGCTCAAGATCCCGCAGCTGCAGGACGTGAACACCGACCTGCAGATCGACAGCCCGGTGGTGCAGGTCAACGTCAACCGGGATCGGGCGACCTCGCTCGGGGTCTCGGTGGATGCGGTGCGGCAGGCGCTGTTCTCGGCCTTCGGCACGCGGCAGATCTCGACGCTCTACGGGCAGGCGAATGCCTATCAGGTGATCCTGGAGGCGCTGCCGGAGGACCAGCGGGACGAGACGGGGCTCGCCAAGCTCTACATCCGCTCCAATACCGGGCGTCTGGTGCCGCTTTCGGCCGTGGCCAGCATCGAGCGGAAGTCGGGGCCGCTCAACGTCTCCCACCAGGGGCAGCTGCCGGCGGTGGTCATCGGCTTCAACACGCCGCCCGGCGTGGCGCTCGGCGACGCCGTGAATGCCATCCGTGCGGCGGAGCGGGAGGTGGGGATGCCGCCCACCATCGTCACCGGATTCAGTGGCGCGGCGCAGGTCTTCCAGGAGGCGCTGGCCGGACAGGGAGCGCTGGTGCTGGCGGCCATCGCCATCGTCTACCTGGTGCTGGGTGTGCTGTATGAGAGCCTGATCCACCCGCTGACCATCCTCTCCGGCCTGCCGGCGGCGGCGCTCGGGGCGTTCCTGACGCTCTATGCCTTCGGGCTCGACCTCTCCGTCATCGCAGTGATCGGCGTGCTGCTGCTGATAGGCCTGGTCAAGAAGAACGCCATCATGATCGTCGATGTCGCGCTGCAACGGCAGCGAGCGGGGGCGCCGGCCTTCGCCGCGGTGCGTGAGGCCTGCCTGTTGCGGTTCCGGCCGATCCTGATGACGACGCTGGCCGCCGGCGCGGGCGCGGTGCCTATCGCGGCCGGCTGGGGCGCGGCGGCGGAGCTGCGGCAGCCGCTCGGCCTTGCCGTCGTCGGCGGCCTTGCGGTATCGCAGGTGCTCACCCTGTTCGTCACACCGGTGCTGTATCTCGGCTTCGATGGGCTGGCGCGCCGCCTGACCTTCAAGCGGCGGCAGGCACCCATCTCGGCGGCCCCCGCGGAATGAGGATCCCTGCCCTTCCCTTCACCGTCACCGACTGGTCGGCCGTGGCGGAAACCCGCCACAAGGGCGAGACGGGCGAGGCGATCTGGCGGACCTTCCAGATCGGCGACCTGCGGGTGCGGCAAGTGGAGTACACGCCGGGCTACCTCGCCGATCACTGGTGCGACCGGGGGCATGTGCTCTACGTGCTGGAAGGCGAGCTGGAGACGGAGCTGAAGGACGGGCGGCGCTTCACCCTCCGCCCGGGCATGGGCTACGAAGTCTCCGATTTCGGCGATGCGGCGCATCGCTCCTCCACCCGCACCGGGGCGAAGCTCTTCATCGTCGACTGAGCTATTCGGCGGGCGCGCGCCGGGTGGCGAGCGGGCGGTGGCCGCTGACCTCGGCGCCGGCATCCGGGGCGAGGCGGAGGAAGAAGGGGCAGGAGGCGAGCACCACCAGGGCGGCGATGATGAAGGCCGCGGCGAAATCCGGCACTTCCGCCAGATGATGGCCGCTGAGCGACTTGCTGACCTCGAGGCTCGTCGTCGCCAGGACGACGCCGAGGGCGGGGGCGAGCTGCTGCACCGTGCCGGAGAAGCTCGTCGCCGCCGAGAGCCGGGTGGCCGGGATGTCTGCGAAGGAGATGGTGTTCAGCGCGGTGAATTGCAGGCTGCGGAACAGCCCGCCTGCCGCCAGCAGCAGGAAGATCGCCGAGAGCGGCCAGGCCGGAGTGAAGAGCGCGGCAACCGCGATGCCGGCGGCGGACAGCACCGAGGTGGCGATCAGCACGCTGCGGAAGCCGAAGCGGCGGAGGATGGGCCGGGCCAGCGGTTTCATCGCCAGAGCGCCGAGCGCCGTGGCGAAGGAGACGAGGCCGGCCGCCGAGGCGGTCTTGCCGAAGCCGACCTGGAGCAGCATCGGCACCAGGAAGGGCGTCGCCCCGGCGCCGATGCGGAACAGGCTGCCGACGATCACCCCCTGGCTGAAGCTGCGGATCCGCAGGAGGGAGAGGTCGATGGCCGGGCGCTTCGCCCGCAGGCAGTGGCGGATGGCGGCCCAGCCGAACATCAGGCCGAGGACCAGCGCCGCCTCGGGGATGCCGACCGTCACGACGCCGCGGCCGATGGTCTCGAGGCCGAACATGAAGAGGGCGAGGCCGAGGCCGATCAGGACCAGGCCGATGACGTCAGGCGGGCCGGGGTCGCCGGGCGGGACATCCTCGATCTTCCAGGCGACGAGGGCGAGGCCGAGCAGGCCGATCGGGACGTTGATGAGGAAGACGGATTGCCAGCCGAAGGCGTCCGTCAGGAAGCCGCCGAGCGGCGGGCCGCTGATCGGGCCGATCATGGCCGGCATGGTGAGCCAGGTCATGGCGCTCAGCATCTCCTCCTTGCGGACCTGGCGAAGCAGGAGGAGGCGGGCGACGGGCACCATCATCGCGCCGCCGAAACCCTGGAAGACGCGGGCGGCGATCATCTCCGGCACGCTCGTCGCGCGGCCGCAGAGGACGGAGGCGATGGTGAAGACGGCAATGGCGGCCATGAAGACGCGCTTCGCCCCGAACCGGTCGGCGACCCAGCCGGAGACGGGGATGAAGACGGTGAGCGAGACGAGGTAGGCGGTGATGGCGGTGCCGAGGCGGGCGGGCTCCACCCCCATCTCGGCGGCCATGGCGGGCAGCGCCGTTGTCACCGCGGCGCTGTCGAGATTCTGCATGAAGAGCGCGCTGGCGACGATGGCGGCGGTGAGGCGCGGGTCGGGCTTGGCGGGCGGCGCGCTGGTCTCGCTCATCCGGGCAGGCTACGCCTCGTGCGGGCGCAGCACCACCCGGCCGCTGGCGCGGCGGCTGCTGACCTCGGCCATCGCCTCGCGGAACTGGGCAAGGGGGAAGCCGGCATGGACCTCGGGGCGGAGCGCGCCCTCGCTCCACCACTGGACGAGTTGCGTCCAGAGGGCGCGGGCGCGGGGGGCGTGGAGCTGGCGATTGTCGCCGGGCGACCAGCCGACATAGGTGCCCCAATTGAGACCGGCGACGGCGATGTTCTTGAGCAGCAGCAGGTTCACCGGCAGCTGCGGGATGCCGCCGGCGGCGAAGCCGATGGTGACCAGCGTGCCGCCGTCGCCGAGGCAGCGGAGGCTTTCGTCGAAGACGGGGCCGCCGAGGGTGTCGAGCACGGCGGCGACGCCGGTGCCGCCGGTCGCCTCGCGCACGGCGTCGCGGAAGGGCTCGGCGCTGTCGAGGACGAGGTCGGCGCCGCGGGCGAGCGGGATGCCGCGCTTGCCCGCGCCGCAGCGGGCGATGACGCGGGCGCCCAGCGCCCGGGCGATCTCGACCCCGGCGAGGCCGACGCCGGCGGCGGCGCCATGGACCAGCACCCACTGGCCGGGGGAGAGGCGGGTGCGCCACATCAGGGCGCCGGCGGCGGTGGGGTAGCTGATCGGCATGGCGACGGCCGGCTCGAGCGGCAGGCCGTCGGGGATGGCAACGACATGGATGGCATCCGCCACCGCTTCCTCGGCCATGCCGCCCCAGTCGAGCACGGCGAAGACGCGGGTGCCGGGGGGCAGCGGGTCCGCCACGTCCGGCGCGCTCTCGACCACCGTGCCGGCGATCTCGGTGCCAGGGGTGAAGGGCAGCGGGGGCTTCCGCTGATACTTGCCGGCGACGACGAGCTGCGTCGCGAAGGAGACGCCGGCCGCCTCGACGCGGATGCGGACGCCGCCCGGCCGCATCGGCGGCGGGGGGATGTCCTTCAGCTCCAGCGCGTCGAATTCGCGCCAGGATTCGCAGACGACGGCGCGCATGGCTTTCTCCCTCAATCCGCCTTGATCCGTGCGTCGCGCACCAGCGCGGCGTAGCGGGTCCATTCCGAGCGCAAAAAGGCGCCGAAGCGGTCTGGCGTCTCGGCCACCGGAATGGCGCCGAGCGCTGCCAGCCGCTCGGCAGCCTCGGGGGCGGCCAGCCCCTCTGCCACCGCCTGCTGCATGCGGTTGACGATGGCGTCCGGCGTCTGGGCCGGAGCCCAGATGCCGTACCAGGTGGAGATGGCATAGCCCGGCACCCCCGCCTCGGCGATGGTCGGCAGGTCGGGGAAGGCCGGGATGCGCGCATCGGTGGTGACGGCGAGCGGCCGCAGGCGCCCCTCCCGCAGCAGGTCGGCGCTGCTGGCGGCGCTGTCGAACATCAGCTGCACGTTGCCGGCGACGAGGTCGGGCAGCGCCTGGCCGCTGCCGCGATAGGGGATGTGCTGGAGATCGACGCCGGCGAGCAGCTTGAACATCTCCCCGGCCAGGTGCGGCGCCCCGCCATTGGAGGAGGAGGCATAGGCGAGCTTGCCCGGATTGGCTCGCGCATAGGCCAGCAATTCGCCGACCGACCGCACCGGGAGCGAGGGGGTGACGACCAGGATCAGCGGGACGGAGGCGATCTGCGTCACCGGCGCGAAATCGGCCATGGCGTCGTAAGGCACGCGGATCATGTGCGGGACGATCACATGGGCCGAAGCGTTGACGAGGAAGGTGGCGCCATCGGGTGCCGCCCGCGCCACCGCCTCGGCGCCGATCGAGCCGCCGGCGCCGGCGCGGTTCTCCACCACCACGGGCTGCGGCAGCCGCGTCCCGGCCCGTTGCGCCGCGACGCGGCCGAGGATGTCGGTCGGGCCGCCGGGCGGGTAGGGCACGACGAAGCGGATCGGGCGGGAGGGCCAGTCATCGGCCCGCGCCCCCGGGGGGAACACCATTGGTGCCGCGAGAAGGCCGAGCGCCGCCCTCCGGGTGATCCGCATCCCCTCCCCTTCCCTCATCCGTCGTTCCAGGCAGGATAGGGCGTCAAGACGCGGGAGGAAACGCCATGCAGCCTTACCAAGGGCTCTTCGTGCTGGATGCGAGCCAGGGCATCGCAGGCCCCTACTGCGCGACGCTGCTCGCGGCCTGCGGGGCGGAGGTGCTGAAGGTCGAGCCGCCGGCGGGCGACTGGTCGCGGGGGCTCTCGACGCGGGAAGGCACGCAGAGCGCCATGCATGTCACCTTCAACCGCGGCAAGCGAAGCGTGGTGATCGACCTGCAGGAGGAGCGCGGGCGGGCGGCCTTCAAGGCTCTGGCGGCGCGGGCCGACGTGATGCTGGAAGCGTTCCGGCCCGGGGTCGCGCGGCGGATCGGCGTGGTGCCGGAGGCGGGAAAGGCGGATGTGGTCTTCCTCTCGATCTCGGGCTTCGGGCAGCAGGGGCCGCATTCGGAGCGGCCCTGCACGGACAGCGTGGCCCAGGCCTATTCGGGGATGGTCTCGCTCAATATCGGCATGGATGGCGTGCCGCACCGCACCGGCAACCTGATGACGGTCGACATGGTCACCGGCATCTCGGCCTTCGCCGCCGTGCAGGCGGCGCTGGCCGAGCAGGCGCGGGACCGGGTGGCGGGCGCGGCGCCGCAGCGGCGGGTGCTCGACGTCTCGCTGATGCAGGCGGCGGCGGCGCTGATGGCCTTCAACGTCGCCGAACAGGGGCTGCTCGGGCGGGTGCCGCCGCTCGCCAACGTTCCCTCCGGGACCTACCAGGGCAGCGACGGGCGCTGGTTCATGGTGGCGATGCTGCGGGAGCCGGAATTCGCCACGCTCGTCGGCATCGCCGGGTTGCCGGAACTGGTGGGGGATGCGCGCTTCGCCAGCTTCGCCGCACGGGCGGAGCACCGGGAGGCGCTGCTGCCGATGCTGCGCGAGGCCTTCCGCACGCAGCCGGCTGCGGAGTGGGTGACGCGCTACCAGGCGGCGCGGATGCTCTGCGACCTCGTCAACACGCCGCTCGACTGGCTGGCGGACCCGCATGTGCAGGCGGTCGGCGCCGCCGTGCCGCTGGCGCAGCCGGGGCTGGGCACCCTGCCCTTCCCGAAGCTGCCGGGGATCGGGGCGTGGAGCGTGCCGGCGCCGGCCTTGGGCGAGCATACGGCGGCGGTGCTGGCGGAGCTTGGGCTTTGATCCCTGTCCAGACGTTGCTGGACCGGCTGGCGGCGATCGGCGCCGACCCGCCGGGGATCACGCGCGAGGCCTTCGGGGCGGGCGAGAATGCCGCCATGGCGCTGATGGCGGAGACGGCGCGGGGGCTTGGGCTCGACTGCACGGTGGATGCGGGGGCCAGTCTCTCGATGCGCTGGGCGGGGACCGATCCTTCGGCGGCGCCGATCCTCATCGGATCGCATCTCGACAGCGTGGTGCATGGGGGGAATTTCGATGGGGCGGCGGGGGTGGTGGCGGGGCTTGCCGCCATCGCCGCGCTCCAGGCGGAGGGGTTTCGGCCGCGTGCCTCCATCGAGGTGCTGGCGCTGCGCTGCGAGGAGGCGGTGTGGTTCGGGCTCGGGCTGATCGGCAGCCGCAGCCTGCTCGGACGGCTGCCGGAGGGGGCGCTCGACCTGCCGCATGCGCGGGGAGGCCAGCGCCTCGGGGAGTGCATCGCGGCCTGCGGGGGCGATCCACGCGCGCTGGGGCGGCCGCTGCGCGACCCCAGGCGAATCGGGGCCTATGTCGAGCTCCATATCGAGCAGGCGCCGCAGCTCGTCGAGGCGGGGCAGCCCGTCGCGCTCTGCCTCGCCAATCCGGGGAATGTGCGGCATCCGCATATCCGCATCACGGGCGAGGATGCGCATACCGGGCTGCCGCACCGCTTCCGCCACGATGCGGCGCTGGCGGGGGCGGAGCTGGCGCTGGCGCTGGAGCGGCTCTGGCTCGATGAGGAGGCGGCGCGGCGGCCGATGGCGGTCACCATCGGGCGGTTCCATACCCTGGCCGAGCGGCATGCGATGACGGTGGTGCCGGGCGCCTTCGAGATGAGCCTCGACCTGCGCGCCTATGAAGCGGCGCATCTGGCGGCGCTGGAGGCGAAGCTGCACGGGCTGGTGGGCGCAGTGGCGGCGCGGCGGGGGGTTGCCATCGATCTCGGCCCCCGGAGTGCCGCGGCGCCGGGCGTGATGGATGCAACGATTCTCGGCGAGCTGGCAGCGGCGGCGCGGCAGCGCGCGCTGGCGCCGCCGCGGCTGAACAGCCCGGGGAGTCATGACGCCAACAACTTCGCCGCGGCCGGGGTGCCGACCGGAATGCTGCTCATCCGCAACCGCAACGGCAGCCACAACCCGGACGAGGCGATGGAGACCGATGACCTGATGGCGGCGGTCGGCCTGCTCACGCTATGGCTGGCGGGCCGCGCCGGGCATTAGGCCGGGCGACTCTCAACTCCTCGCAAGCCTTCCGCAGCAAATCGGCGGAAGGACACCAGCTATGGACCAGCTTCGACAAGACTTCCGAAGGATGAGGGAACGCATGCAGAAGGACGCGCAGGGCCTGCCGATGACGGTGGCTTCGGCCGAGGCGGCGGCGGGCTATGACCGGACGCTGGAGGGCTTCCTGCTCTACCGGGCGGATGCCTCGCAGCGGCTCAAGGCGGCGCTGAAGCTCGACCCGGAGAGCCCGATGCTGGTCATGCTGAAGGGCACCTTCGCCATGCTGGCGGCGAACTCGGCCTTCGCCCCGGCGGCGGTGGAGGCGGCGGCCAGGGCTGGGCAGCTCGCCGAGCGCGGCACGGCGCGCGAGAGGGCGCATGCGGCGGCGCTGGCGGCCTGGGCGGAGGGCGACATGGCCCGCGCGCTCGCGGCCTGGACGGGCATCATGGCCGAGCATCCGCATGACCTGCTGGCGCTCCGGCTGCATCACTACAACGCCTTCTGGCGGGGGCGGGCGGACATGATGCTGGCGGCCGTCAATGGCGTGCTGCCGCATTGGGGGCCGGACCAGCCCGGCTACCACAATGTGCTGGCCTGCCAGGCCTTCGCCAACGAGGAATGCGGCAACTACCTGGTCGGCGAATCCGCGGGCCGCGCGGCGGTCGGCATCAATCCGGCGGATCTCTGGGCGACGCATGCGGTCGCGCATGTGATGGAGATGCAGGGGCGGCGCGGCGAGGGCATCGCCTGGACCTCGGGGCTGGAGCAGCATTGGGAGGGGGGGAACAACCTCACCCATCATCTCTGGTGGCACCGGGCGCTGTTCCACTACGAGCGGGGCGAGCACGACCAGGTGCTGGCGCTCTACGACCGGAACTTCCGCAACCTGGAAAGCCAGGTGACGATGGCGATGCCGGACCTCGCCATCGACATGCAGAACGCCATCTCCATGCTCTACCGGCTGCGGCTGCAGGGGGTGGATGGCGGGGCGCGCTGGGCGGAGCTGGCCGACAAGGCGGAGGCGCGGATCGGCGACTGCCAGCAGGGCTTCAACCTGCCGCATTTCATGATGGCGCTGGTGGTGACGGGGCGCTTCGGCGCGGCGGAGCGGATGCTGGAGGCGGTGCGCGACTACGCGCGCAGCCACAATGGCGGGAACGCCGCGATCATCGGCCAGTATGCCCTGCCGATCTGCGAGGCGGTGCTGCGGCATGGGCGCGGCGACTTCGCCGGGGCCGTCGCGGCGATGCGGCCGGCGCTCGGGGGCATGCATGCGCTGGGCGGCAGCCACGCGCAGCAGGACGTGCTGGAGCAGTTCTTCCTCGATGCCGCGATGCAGGCGGGGCTGGAGGAGGATGCGCGGCTGCTGCTGGAGCGCGTCGCCGGGCGGCACCCGGTGCCGCCGGCGCGGCGGGCGGGGTACCGCAAGGCGGCGGCCTCCATTCTACATTGAGGGGGCGTAGGGGTTCTCCAGGACCCCGATGCCTTCGATGGTGACGGCGACCTGCATGCCGGGGCGAATCGGCAGGGCGCCGAGCGAGGTGCCGCAGGCGATGACGTCGCCGGGGTGCAGCGTCATCTCCCGCGAGATGAGCGAGACGATGCGCGCCGGCGGCAGGATCATGTCGGCGAGCGGGTAGTCCTGGCGGACGCGGCCGTTCAGCGCGACGGTGACGCGGGCCGATCGCCAGTCGAAGCCGGTGGCGATGGCGGGGCCGATGGGGCCGAATGTGTCGCAGCCCTTGGCGCGGGCCCATTGCGGGAAGGAGGCGTCGGCCGTCAGCAGGTCGAGCGCGGTGACGTCGTTCACCGCGGTGTAGCCGAAGATGGCGGCCTCGGCCTCCGCCTCGTCGGCCGCGGAGACCTGGCGGCCGATGACGATGCCGAGCTCGCCTTCGTAGAGCACCTTGCCGTCATAGCCGGCGGGCGGGTGGATGGCGGCGCCGGGGCCGATGACGCAGCGCGGGTTCTTCAGGAAATACAGGGGGAATTCGGGGATGGCGTTGCCCTGCTTCGCCGCGGCGGCATGGAAGTTGTTCCAGAGGCCGATGAAGGCACCGGGCTGCACGGGCGGCAGCAGGCGCACCGCCGAGAGCGGCAGGCGCTTGCCGGTCGGGGCGGGCGTGCCGAAGAACTCGCCGGCATGGACGGCGATCTCCTCGCCTTCCAGCGTACCGAAGCCTTCCGCGCCGTCGCGGTCGTAGCGGACCCAGAGCGTCATCCCCTTGCTCCTCAGTTGTAGGGCAGGTGGAGGCCGGGCTCGTCCCACTCCATCGCCGCCAGCTTGCCGGTGGTGGAGAGGGTGATGAAGGCGGTGCGCCGGTCCGGCCCGCCGAAGCAGAGATTGGTGGGCATCGGCTCCGGCATCTTCACCACGCGGAGGATCTCGCCGCTGGGGGAGACGGTGGTGATCTCGCCGCTCACCAGGGTAGCGACGCAGATATTGCCGGCGGCGGTCGCGGCGACGCTGTCGAGGCGGCGGTAGCCGGGGAACTGGCAGAGCACGCGGCCGCCATTCGAGGAGGGCCAGGGATCCTTGCGCACCACGCCCGGCCCCTCGATGTCCCAGGCCCAGAGGCGGCCGGTCTCGGTCTCGGCGGCGTAGAGGGTGCGGCCGTCGGGCGAAAGGGCGATGCCGTTGGCGCCGCCGAAGACCGGGTAGGCGGCCTCGACGATCCTCGAGCCGTCCGAGGCGGCCCAGTAGACGCCGCCATGGTCGCGGTCGCGGGCGCGGACCTTGCCGAGGTCGGTGAACCAGAAGCCGCCCTCGCCGGGGCTGCCGGCAGGCGCGAAGACGATGTCGTTCGGCCCCTTCAGCCGGTGCTCGCCGCAGCGGTCGTAGAGGGTGCGGACTTCGCCCGATTGCGGGTCGATCACCTCGATGCGGCCGCCGCTGTAGTCGGGCGACTGGCCGATGGGGCGGATGAAGCCCGGCTCCTCATGCCAGAGGAAGCCGCCGTTGTTGCAGCAGAAGATCTTGCCGTCCGGGCCGAGGGCGATGCCGTTCGGGCCGCCGCCGGGGTGGGCGACGGTGGTCTTCGTCCCGTCCGGGGCGACGCGGGTGAGGGTGCCGGCGGCGATCTCGACCAGGATGATGCTGCCATCCGGCATGGCGACCGGACCCTCCGGAAACCGCAGCCCCTCGGCCAGGATGCGCAACTCGGCCATGCCTCTCTCCCCCATCGATTTGCCGGGGATCATGCGCCAGAAGGCGGGGCTTGCAACCCCACCCGGGGCATGAACCGCGGTTCATGCCCCGGCCTGCCATCTTGTCGCGTGATTCACGCCCCCGGCCGTACCAGCCTCCGGCGATCACGCTCCGTCCTATTTCGGTGCCCAGAGCTCGATCGGGCCGCGCTCCTCCGGCACCTCGCCGACCTGGGTGTAATCGCTCTCCAGCGCCTCGGTGATGATGGCCGCCGCACTCTCGCGGAGCCGCGGCCACCAGCCGCGGTCGATGACGACGAAGCGCGGGCGGCTGGCCATGATGCGCGCCACCTCGGCATCGGTGTTGATGCCGGCGATGTCGGTGAACTCGCCGGTGAGCTGGGCGGGAAAGACGAAGCGCGTCGGCAGCGCCGCATCGGTCAGCGCGTAGATCACGGGGTGGTAGTTGGCGACGAAGATGGTCTCGCCCGGCTTCAGTTCGGCGCGGATCAGGCGAGTGATCTCGACCACCGGGTCTGCCTCGAACAGGCCGATGCCGCGGTCGACGCGGGCGGTGGCGTCGGCACGCCAGGAACCGATCATCACCACCGCGACCAGCAGGGCGAAGCCGGGGGCGCGGCGGTGCGCCGGCAGCCGGCGGGCGAGGCGCCAGCAGCCGAAGGTCGCCATCAGCGCGAGGGAGGGCAGCCAGAGCAGGAAGTAGTGCGGGTAGAAATAGCCCGGCGAGGCGACGCCGACGCTGGCGGCGACGAACCAGATCAGCCCGACCCGCACCAGCATCCCGGCGATGCCGCCCCGCGGCAGCCAGCGCAGCAGGGCGATGGCGGCGAGCGCGATGGGCCAGAGCAGCGTCAGGATCTCGACCAAGATGCGGTGGAAGGACTCCACGGCGCCGAGCCGCCCCTCGGCATAGCGGAGCGGGCCGAGAAAGGTGCCGTCGAGGAAGTCGGCGAGCGCCCCTTGCCACCAGTAGAGCAGGCCGAAGACCAGCGTCGGCAGGGCGCAGAGCCCGGCATAGGCGGCGGCCATCGCCAGCGCCCGGCGCCAGGGCAGCAGGCGGTGCCAGAGGGCGGGGAAGACCATCAGCGCGAAGCAGAGGCAGCCCTCGACCACCATCACCGGCTTGATGGCGAGCGCCGAGCCGATCAGCAGGCCCATGGCGGCCAGCCCGGGCCAGCCGGGCGCCTCCCGCAAGCGGAGCGCCCCGGCCAAGCCGCGGATGCCGAGCGCCATGGCGGCGACGGTGAGCGGAGCGAAGAGGATCTCGGTATTGGTGGCGAGCCCGCCCATCCGCAGGCTGTGGGCGATGTAGATGAAGCCCGCCGCCAGGCCGATGCCGCGCGGCCCGCCCGCCGTCCGCACCGCGCCGTAGAGCGCCCAGGCGGCCAGCGCCACGCAGAGGCAGCCGAGCAGGCGGATGGTGGCGATGCTCTCGCCGAAGATGGCCATCGCCGCGGCGAAGACGGCGGGCGCGCCGACCGGGTGCATGTCCCAGACCGCGACCAGCGGCCAATGCCCGCGAAGCCATTGCTGGGCCTGGACGAGGTAGAGCCCCTCATCCGTGTCGATCACCGCGACGGTGAAACCGAGGGCGCGCAGCAGCAGCGAGGCCAGCAGCATCGCCAGCGGGACGACGAGGATGCCGAAGACGCGGTCGATGGCGGCGAAGGGGGCCCGCAGGCGCGGAGAGAGGCTCATCGGGCGCTTCGCATATCATGGACCGGGGGGTGGGGAACCCCTCCCCCGTCAGCCCCGGCCGTAGCGGAGGAGGATGACGCCCGGCCTGCCGCCGGTGCGGCGGGGAACGAGGCTCGGCTCGGAGCCGGGCTGGGCGCCGAACCAGGTGCCGTAGAGGCCCTCCAGCACCGCGCCGACCCAGCCGCCGGAGGGGTCCGCCCCGGTCGCCACCAGGGGGGCCGCGCAATGGGTGACGACGAGGGCGCGGTCGTTCGGGTCGAGGGCGATCTCGGCCCAGCCCCAGTCGGCCGCCGCCAGGGCCTCGTTCACCCGGGCCTCCAGCTCGGCGAGGCCCGCGCAGGCGGGAAGCGGGGTCAGGGCGGCGAAGCGGGCGCCGACGGCGCGCAGCAGGGCGTCGCGCGAGGCGGCGTCGAGATTGGCGTCGAGCGTCTCGACCAGGGCGCGGAGGAAGCCGCGCCACTGCGCCGCGACACCGCGGCGGGCGAGGTAGCTGAGGGCGTTCGGCTCGGCTGCCGTCATGCGGGGGCCTTCCGGGGTGGGGAGCAGCGTGTCCATTACTTGTCGAACCGGTAGCGGGCGTAGAACATCCCCCGCGCCTCATTCCAATTCGCCGTGCGGTCGTAGCGCAGCAGCGCGCCGATGCGAAGGTTGGGCGTGACCGCGTAGTCGACGTCGCCGCGCACGCCGCCGATGATGCCGGAGGCGCTGCGCGCGGCCTGGCTGGCCCTGGCGGTCGGGTCGCCCGGGAGCGAGGATTCGAGTTGGGCCTGGGCGCCGGCATCGGTCGGGAAGTAGCGGGCGGCGTCCTCGCGGTAGCTCTGGTAGCCGATGGTGCCGCCGAGGCGCCAGGAGAGGTCGCCGTCGCGGCCGCGCCAGTCGACCGGGACATTGGCGGCGAAGTAGCTCTGCGGGCTGAAATAGCCGCCATTGCCGTAGGTGAAGAGGCGCTGGTTGTTGTCATAGGCGAAGTAGACGAGGTCGAGCCCGGTGGTGAGCTCGTCGCCCGGCCGCCGCCAGACCTGGTAGGAAACGCCGGCCCCGGCCTCGAAGCGGCTGTTGCTGGCGACGTTGCGGCCGGTGAAGGTGGAGTAGCCGGCGCCGGCATAGAGGCCGGCCGGCCCGGCGCCGTATTCGAGCTGCGCCCGGCCGCCGGTGCGGACCACGGCGCCCCAGACCTGCCCGCTCGCCGGGTCGCGCAGGCCGGACCAGGAGAGCAGGCTGTCCGTCACCGAACGGCGCTCGGCGGTCAGCCGCAGCTTGAGGGTCGGGCTGAGCTCGGGGGCGAATTCCACGCCGCCGAGGAAGTTCTGCTCGCGGAAGCCGATGGGCGAGGTGCCGACATCGGCGCGGAAGCTTTCCCGCGCATAGCCGAGGCCGAGGCCGACGCCGGTGGCCGTCGTGTCCCGCGCGGTCAGGCGCTGGCGGTCGGCGGGGCTGGCCGAGGGCGTGGTGCCCTGCAGGCCGGGGGCGAGGGCGTTGCTGCCATAGGCGCGCAGGCCCTCGATGTTGTCGGCGTTCAGCTTGCCGGTGGCGATGCTGACCGGCGTGACCGTCGCGGTGATGCGGCCGCCGGGGGCGATCGAGGCTTCGAGCGGGGCGGAGACCTCTTCCAGCCGGTCGCGGCCGCTGGTGCCGGAGCGGGTGCGGTAGGCGACGGCGCCTTGCAGCCGGGCGGCGGTCTCCTCGCGCACCAGGCCGAGCTCGCGCTGGATCTCGGCATCGACCGGGTCGAGGGCGGGGGTGAGGGACGCGGCCGTCCCCGGCAGGCCACCGCGGCGGAAGGGGTTGTCGCGCCCGGCCTGGGCCAGCAGCGGGCCGTTGCCGGCGGTGGGGTCGCCTCCCTGGACGGCCTGGGAGCGGCGCTGGGCGGCGGCCATCTCCAGCGCGCGGAGGGCGCGGCCGTTCTGGCCGGCGGCGCGGGCGAGGCGAGCTTCCGCCAGCGACATGCGGATGTCGCCGGGGCTGATGGCGCGGGACTCGACCAGCAGCGCCTCGGCCCGGCCCCAGTCGCGCGCGGCGATGGCGGCGTCCATGGCGGCGAAGCGGGCCTCGAGGCTGGATGGGTCGGCCTGGAGCACGCCCTCGGCGATGCGGCCGGCGGCGCCGGGCTGGTTGGCGCCCTGGTAGAGCCGGGCGAGCGCCAAGTTGGCCGGAGCGTTGGTCGGGTCGCGCGCCAGGACGGGGGCGAGCAGGTCATAGGCGCCGGCTGGGTCGCCCTGGTCGTTCAGCCGGTCCGCGGCGCGGATGGCGAGGCCGGATTGCAGGGCGGCAGCCTGGCGGCGCTCCTCGCCGGTGAGGTTCGGCAGGGCCTCCACGACGCGGGCGAGGGCGATGGCATCGGCCTCCGCCCCGGCGCCGAGCAGGGCGGCGGCGATGGCGAGCCGGGCGGAGGCGCTGGCGCGGGGGTTGGCGGCAAGTGCGGCGCGGCCGGCCTCGGCGGCACCCATCGGGTCGTTCAGCTGGCCGAGCTTGCGGATGGCGAGCTGGGCGCTGTTGCCCGTCGGGTCGTTGCGGCGGGCGATGCCGATCAGCTGCAGGCGGCCCTGCGCCTGCTGGCCGCTGCGCCAGAGACTGGCGGCGACCTGCACCTCGCCGGCGATGCGCGTGCGGGCGAGCAGGCCGTTCATGTCCGCGTTGCGGAGGCGGACGGGGATGCGGTTGAGGTAGTCCACCGCATCGGCCGGGCGCGCTTCCTCCTCGGCGAAGAGCGAGGCGGCGTGCAGCGCGTCCGGGTTGCCGCCCGCGATGGCGGCCTCCATCAGCTGGCGGGCCTCGGCGCCGTTGCCCTGGCGCGAGAGCAGGCGGGCGAGGTCGAGGCGGATCCAGGGGCTCGACGGGTCGGCCTGGAGGGCTTGGCGCAGCATGGCGACGGCCGCCGCCGGGTTCGGGTTGCGCTGGGCCTCGGTGCGGATGGCGTTCGCCCGGCCGGCCATGGCGTCGCCGCCGGCGAGCGGGCCGCCGGCGCGGCGCTGCAACTCCTCGGCCTCGGCGAAGCGGCCCCCCTGCTGGAGCACCTCATAGAGGCCGCTCGCGGCGGGGCCGAGATTGGGGCGGCGGGACAGCGCGGCGCGGTAGCGGGCCTCGGCGCCGGCCAGGTCGCCGCGGCGCAGCGCGAGGTCGCCGAGCAGCGCGTCGGCATCGGCCTTGTCGCCGGCGCCGCGGCCGGTGGCGCGGCGCAGCGTCTGCTCGGCGGCGTCGAGGTTGCCGGCCTGGAGCTGGCTGCGGGCGGTGGCGAGGTCGGCGGCATAGCCGGCGCCGTCGAGGGCGCGCTGCCACTGGTCGCGCCTCTCGGGGGCGAGGCGGATGGCGCGTTCGAGCAGGCTGCGCGCCTCGCCGTAGCGGCCCTCGCGCAGCCGCACCAGGCCGAGGCCGCCGGTTGCGTCGGCATCCTCCGGGTTGCGGGCGACGGCGGCCTCGAAGTCGCGCTGGGCGTCGCGCAGGCGGCCGGCATTCAGTTGCTCGAAGCCGCGGATGCGGGTGAGGCTCGCCTCGTCCGGCGTGCCGGTGGGCGGATTTTGCGCCTCCGCCAGCTTGCGGGCGATGTCGGCATCGTTCGGGAAGCGCTCGAGGAAGGATTGCAGCGCCGGGACCATGTCCCGGCTCGGCCCCTGCCAGAGCAGCGCCTGGCGCCAGGCTGCGGTCGCGGTGTTCGTCACCTCCGGGTTGGCGGCGAGCTGGCGGAGGCGGCCGATGCCGTCGTTGCGGGTGGCGTCGCGGTAGGTCAGCACCTGCGCATAGGCGAGCTGGAGGCGCATGTCGCTCGGCGAGCGGGCGGCGAGGCGGGCGAGGCCGTCGCGGGCCTCGCCATAGCCCTGCTCGGTGCCGGCGAGGGTCGCGTAGTATTCCTGGGCGTAGCCGTCGGGCGGCGCGGCACCGCGGAACAGCTCGCGGTAGCGCTGCACCGCCTCGGCGGCGCGGCCGGCCTGGGCAAGGCGCCGGGCCTCGGCCAGCGCGCCGGTATCGACGGTCGCGGCGCGGACGGTGATGTCGGTCTCGCCGAGCCGCGGGTCGCCGGGCGCCACCTGGCGCAACCGGGCGAGGTAGCTCTCCGCCGGTTGGCGGTGGCCGAGCTGGGCATGTGCCTGGGCGGCGCCGGCCAGCGCCTCCACGTTGCGCGGATCGACGACCAGCAGCCGCTCCAGCGTGCGGATGACGAGTTCCGGCCGGTTCTGCAGGCGCCAGTAATTCGCCTGGTCGAGCAGGGCGGCGATGGCGCCTTCCTGCCCGCCCTGGGCGGAGGTGGCGGCGGTGGGCTGGGCCGGGGTGGGGACCTGTGCCTGGGCAAGCGCCGCCCCGGGCAGGGCGAGCGCGGCGGCGATGAGGGGCGCGCGGCGGAGCATCAGCTTGTCCTCGTGCGCAGGCGGCGGATCGCGCGGCGCCGGAGCACCCAGTAGAAGGGCGCGGCGACCAGCAGCATGGCGAGGGCGAGCAGGCCGAGCAGCGCCGCCGGGCTCGACGAGAGATAGACCTGCGGCCAGAGCCAGGGCGGCAGCACGCCGGTGTTGTAGGTCCGGCCGAGGCTGTAGCCCTGGATCTTGCCGGCGGTGAGCAGGGCGAGGTCACCCTGGACGCGGGGCAGCTGCTCCGGGTCCTGCAAGGCGGCGACCATGTCCTCGAGCGCGCCGGGGGTGGTGCCGGTGAGCGCCAGGACCGAGCGGCCGGGCTTCAGCGGCGATTCGAAGCCGAAGACCGCGCCGAGCCCGTCGCCCGGCGCCGCGAGCTGGGCCGAGGCGCGTTCCGCCGCTGCCCCTCGCCCGCCGCCGCCGAAGATGTGGCGGAAGCCGCCCAGCATGTCCGGCAGCGCGACCGTGAGGCGGTTGCCGTCGATCTGCACCGGCGCGTCCTGCATCAGCTGCGGCAGCGCGGGCTGGCGGCCTAATGCGCCGATGACGATGAGGTCCTTCTCCGTCGCCTGGGCCAGCGCCTGCGGGCGCACCACCTGCACGCCGGTCGCCGGGTAGCCGACCAGGGCCGAGACGCGGCCGATCAGGCCGAGGAAGGCGGAGAGCTCCTGCGCGCTCGGCCGGTCCGGCAGCACCACGGCCGTCGTCGAGAGGTCGGCCATCCGGGTGAAGGGGAAGCCGGAGCTGGCGAAATAGGCGAGGTTCGGCAGCCGGGTGAAGCGGTGGGCCGAGGAGAGGTCGATGGTGCTGTCCGGGTCGATGCCGGCGCGGATGTCGCCCGGGATGGCCACGCAGTCGCCACGCGAAAGCGGGCGCATGTCGAAGCGCAATTGCAGCTCGTTCTGGCCGAAGACGATCCAGGGCGGGATGCCGAGCCGCGCCTCCGAGCGGTCGCTGCCGGGATCGAACCACCCGGCAATGGCAGAGAGCGGCCAGGCCGGCTCCGGCCCACGCAGCGGGAAGCTCTTCAGGTAGAGGTCGTTGATCGTCGCATCGACGCGCGAGACGGCGACGTCGACGATCGGGCCCGGGGGCGCGCGGAAACGGATATCGGCCTGGAGCGGCTGGTTGCGCCAGGTGAAGAGGTCGGGCGCGGTGCGGAAGGGGATCGAGATGGCGCCCGGCGAATAGCCGGAAACCTGGAGCTCCGTCGGGTCCACCAGCTCACCGAGCTTCACCGGGCGGTTGCTGCGGATCCAGCGCGGCGCGTCATAGGGCTGGCGCGCGGGCATGTCCGGCAGCTGGACGATGGCGGCCTCGCCCGAGAGCGCCTCGCGCCCGACCGCAAGCACGGAGGCGGCGGCCACCGCCTCCGCCCCGGTCCGGCCGCCGATCAGCAGAAGCAGGCCGAAGGGGTCGTTCGGGTTGGGCAGCAGGGCGACGGTCGGGCCGTCGAAGCGCGGCAGGGGAACGCCCTGGATGACGTCGCCGCTGGTGACGATCATCACCGCATGGCCGCGCGCCGGCGGCGCGGCGGAGACCGGGAAGCGGGCGGTGCGGTAGTCGGCCTGCACCGCGAACCAGGAGGAGGCGATGGCGGCCGCGCGCAGCACGTCGTTGCCCGCTGCCTCCGCCAGGACGACCGGCAGCACGAGCGGCTCGCGCAGCAGGCGCGGGTCGAAGAAGGGTTCCGGCAGCCGCGCCAGGTCGCGCGTCAGCGGCAGCTTCTCCAGGGTGAGGTTGAGCGTCGATGTGTCGGAGACGACGGCCCAGAGCAGGCCGGAGAGCGGGTCGTTGCACTCCACCGCGTAGCGGCCGGAGAAGCGGAAATTCAGCCGGTTGTTGTCGGCGAAGAAGACCGGGTTCACCGGGAATTCGAGCGGGCCGAAACTCGGCCGGTTGCGGTCCGGCTGGATGGCGCCGACGAACTGCTCGTTGAGCGCGACGGAGATCTGGCTCAGCTCGGGGATCAGCTGGGGCGAGGTGGAGCCTTGGAGCACGAGGCGGGCCTCCGTCACCACCTCGTCGCCGCGGATGCCGAAGAGCACGCCCTGGAGGTCCGAGGTGCCGCGCAGCTGCATCGGCGCGCGGAGGCCGAGCTGGCGCAGCGTGGTGCTGATGCGCCGCGTGCCGAGCGTCGGGTCCTGCGCACCGGGCGCAGCGAGCGCCGGCGCCGGGGCGAAGGCCGGGGCCTGGCCGAAGGCGCGCGGCTGCGCCGCTGCCTGGCCGGCGGCGGCGAGGCCGAGGGAGACGAGCAGCCACAGGGCGGCGCGGCGCGTCACGGCCCGGGCGGGCGGTGCCGGCGGCCGCTGCGGCTCGGCGATGACGGGGGCCTGGTGGCCCCGCGCCGGGCCGCGGCGGCGGAGCGAGAATTGCGAGCCGCCCCGCACCAGGCCCGTGATGCTCACCATGACCTCCCGCAGCGAGCGCAGCGGCCGGTCGGTCCGGGTCTCGTCCCAGGCCACCCAGGCATCGGCCCGGCCGAGCACGGCCCGGACGATGCGCCCCTCGTCATGCAGGTCCTGCGGCGCGAAGCGCACCTGGAGCCGCCCCTCCGTCCAGCGCAGCACCTCGGCCGGCAGCGGGATCACCTCATGGCCGCAATGCAGCTCGAGCGTCACCACCGCGTCGTCGAGCATGCCCTCGGGCCGGTCGGCAAAGACGGCGGCGCCGCCGAGCGAGAGGTCGCGCGTGTCGCCATCGACCGTCCGGCCGTCGGGCAGCAGGATGGTGGCCGGCACGTCGGCGCTGATGCGCGCCCGCTCGCGCAGCTGGCGCCGCTCGCGCCCGACCGCGAGGCCGGTCATCACCGTGATGAAGCAGAGCGAGGCCCATACGAGGTTCAGCATGTAGGCCTGGAATTCGAGGCTCTGCCTCGGGTTGGTCGCCAGCCCCCAGAGGCCGAAGCCGAGGCCGGCGGCGAGGAAGAGGGCGAGCACCACATTGGGCCCGACCGCGCGCATGTCGAAGTAGCCATCGGCCAGCGTGCCGCCCTTGTCGGTGACGTTGAACTTGCCGCGGCGCGGGTCGAGCAGCGTCGCCAGCGTCACCGGCAGCAGATAGACGGCGAGCACGGCCTCGTAGATCTCCGACCAGAAGGAATGGCGGACGCGGCCCTGGATGCGGCTCGCCGTCACGATGGAATGGATGATGTGCGGCCCGGCATAGGCGACGATCGCCAACGGCGAGGCGGCGATGAGGGTATGCCCGCCGAGCAGGTAGGCGAGCGGCGCGGTAAGGAAGACGAAGCGCGGCAGCGGGAAGAGGAAGTGGAACATCGCCATGAAGTAGCAAAGCCGTTCCGACCACCCGAGGCCGCTCGCCGTCAGCGGGTTCTCGATGCGGAGGATCTGGATCATCCCCCGCCCCCAGCGCATCCGCTGGCCGATGTGCAGCATCAGCCGCTCCGTCGCGAGGCCGGCCGCGAGCGGCATGCGGAGATAGGCCGTGCGCCAGCCCAGCCGCTGCATGCGCAGCGAGGCGTGGCAGTCCTCCGTCACGGTCTCGGTCGGGACGCCGCCGATCTCCTCCAGCGCCTCGCGCCGGATGACGGCGCAGGAGCCGCAGAAGAAGGTGCCGCCCCAGAAGTCGTTGCCCTGCTGGATGAGGCCGTAGAAGAGCAGGTTCTCGTTCGGCACGCGCGAGCCGGAGACGAGGTTCCGCTCGAAGGGATCGGGCGAATAGAAGTGGTGCGGCGTCTGTACCATGCAGAGGTCGCGGTCGCGCAGCAGCCAGCCGAGCGTGAGTTGGAGGAAGGCGCGCGTCGGCACGTGGTCGCAGTCGAAGATGGCGATGTACTCGCCGCTCGTCACGCCCATGGCGTGGTTGATGTTGCCCGCCTTGGCGCCCTTGTTGTCGGTGCGGGTGATGTAATTGGCGCCGACCTCGGCGGCGAAGCGGCGGAACTCCTCGCGCCTGCCGTCGTCGAGCACGTGCACGCGCAGCTTCTCGGGCGGCCAGTCGATCGCCAGCGCGGCGAAGATGGTGGGCTTCACCACCTCCAGCGGCTCGTTGTAGGTCGGGATGAAGATATCGACGACCGGCCAGGCGGCGACATCCTCCGGCAGCGGCACCGGCTTGCGCTCGAGCGGCCAGAGCGTCTGGAAATAGGAGAGGATGAGGGCGACGCCGGCATAGACCTCGGCCAGCACCAGGCCGGTTCCGAAGAAGGTCTGCCAGAAGCTCGTGTAGTCGAGCGTGTCGTTGAGACGCCAATAGAGGTAGCGCAGCGAGACGATGGAGGAGAGCGCCGCGAGGGCGAGCGTCACCACGCGGCCGCGGAAGACGTTGGCGACGAGGAAGAGCATCACCCCGCCGATTGCGAGGTAGGCCTGGTCCTGCGGCTCGAGCGGCGCGACGATCACCATCAGCGCCGCGAGGAGCCCGATGATGCTGGCGACGGCGCCGCCGATGCGGCTGCGCATGAAGGGCAGGCGGGCGAGAGGGTCGCGCGTGCTGTTGCTCATGGCGCGACCGGCTCCGTCGACAGGGGCAATGGCGGCAGCAGGGCGGCGATGCCGCGGGCGATGTCCTCGATGTCGAGGGCGGCGGCGCTGCCGGGCGCCTCGGCGTGCAGCAGGCGCTGGGCGGCGAGCGCCTCGGCCACCGCCTCGTCGCGGCAGACGGCGCCGAGCAGGCGCGGGCCGAGATGGCGCACCATCGCCTCGGCCACGGCGCGGGAGAGGCGGGAGGTGGCCTCCACCTGGTTCAGCACGATGCGCACGCGCGCGGCCTGCGGCGCGGACAGCGCACCGCTGCCGAGGAAGCGGCCGCTGTCGATCTCGGGCACCAGGGCGGCGCTGTTCGCATCCGCCAGCAGCACGGTGACGACGAGGTCGGCGAGCGGCGCCAGCAGGTTCAGCATCTGCGAGGGGCCGGGCGGCAGGTCGGCGACGAGGATGAGGCCGGGCTCGGCCAGCATGGCGCGCACCGGGGCGAGCAGCAGTTCCGGCTCGCGCTCCAGCGCGGCGGCGAGGCGGAGGGCGGTGCGGATGTCGTTCGCCCCGTGCGGCAGCAGGGCGACGCCCGATGCGGTGTCGCGCACCAGGCTGCGCCAGTCGGGGCGGAGGGGAAGCTGCATCAGGAAGCCGGCGCCGTCCCACACCGGGAGGCCGAAATGCAGGCGGAGCGCGTTCTGCGGGTCGCAATCCATCGCCAGCACCGGCTGGCCGGCGCAATGCAGCGCGCCGGCGAGGTTGGCGGCGAGCGTGGTCTTGCCGACGCCTCCCTTGGGCGCGGCGATGCAGATCAGCGGCATCGTGCCGTTCCCCTTGGGTCCTGGCTACCGTGCGCCGGACGGCCCGCCGGCGATGCGGAAGGCGGCGAAGGGCGAGGCCGGGTCGGGCATCGTGCCGCCGACGAGGCGCATCACCTCGGCGAGCGGGAGGGTGACCATGCCGGCGGGCAGCAGGCCGGCCTGCGGCATCGGCGCGGGCCAGCTCGGCCGGGAGGCGCTCTGCGCCACGCCGTTCAGCAGGGCAGCGAGGGTGCCGCAGGGCGCCGGCGGCGACTCTGCCGGGGCCGGCAGCGGCCGGTATGGGAGTTCGGCGGTGGGCGGCGAGGCGGGCGGCGGCGCGGCCGGCCGGGCGGGCGCGGCCAGCGGGTAGCTGAGATCAACCGGACCGGGTGGGGGCCGGCTGGCGAAATCGGCCGGCAACGGGATGAAGCTCGGCGGCGGCACCGAGGCGTGCAGCTCGGCCGCTGGCGGGGGCTGGGCCTCCGCCGCCGCGGCCTCCATGGCGGCGTCGATCAGCGGGAACGAATCCGAAGCATTGTTCACGGATTGAGACGCCACGCCACGCACCGGCTCATTCCCGAAGCTCCGGTAGCGAAGTCCGGGAGACTTCAAGGCTGCCGCTACCCGCGCAACATCGGAGTCCCGTGACATCTCGCAATTGTTCCCTCATGAAGGGTACAACATGCCGTGATGCGAGCCAAAACGGAATAGGATTTTAGCCGGAGTATCAAGATTGACGCAGGGTTACCGGCTTGCCATGCGCGCCAGCATGCTGAGGGCTGCGGAATAATAATCCGGCGCATCGCCAACCGAGGATGCGGCCCGCTGCGCCACCGGTCCGGCCGGCCGCTGCGCCCCGGCGAGGCGGGCGACGGCCATGACGCCCGGCGAAGCCGCATAGGGTGCGACGGCATCGGTGGTCAGGTCCGCCCAGGCCGGCATGGCCAGATGCGCGGGATCGGTCCAGAAATTACGAACGCGCTCCAGGGCCGGCTCGCCCCCGAGCCCCGCCCAGGACAGGTAGAGCGGCACCCGCACCGCATCGAAGGAGAAGCGCGGTGGCCAGTTTGCCGGCAGGGTCAGCCCGCCATCCGTCCGGCCGAGCACTGCCCAGTCCGGCGGCAGCCCCCAGCGGCCGAAGCGGCAGGCGCGCAGCAGCACCAGCCCGTCGGCCGCCACCCGCACCCAGGCCGGGTCGGGCACCGCCCGCGCCAGGGCCCCGAAAGCCGGAAAGACATAGTAGGATGGGTTGATGACGGCGCCGTTGGCCAGTTCGAAGCCCTGCGCGCCCGGCAACAGCACGCTGTAGGCGCCGACCCGGCGGACCAGCAGCCGCAGGATGTCCCGCGCGATCGCGGTGCCGACCAGGGTGTAGTCCGGCCTGCTCCAGCGCGCGCCGGCCTCGAGCAGCGCCCAGGCGATGCAGAGGTCGCCATCCGTTGCATTGTTCGGATCATCGACCGGCAGCGCCGCATCGGGCCGGAAGCGCCAGGCATGCAGGTTGTCGCCCGGCCGCCGGAGCACCCGGCGCGTCCAGTCGAAGATACGCTCGAAGCCCGGCTGGTCATCCGCGGCGAGGGCGAAGAGCAGCCCCCAGCCCTGACCTTCGGAATGCGAGACGCCGCCATTGCCGGTGTCGATCACCCGCCCTTCGGGTACCAGGAAACGAGACTGGAAGCGGAACCATTCGGTGCGGAAGGCGGCCGGAGCCTCCATCGCGCGGGCAGGCCCGGCAACGGCGAGGGCGGCAAGGCCGGTCAGGATGCCGCGCCGGCTCGGCCCGGGGCCTATGACGGAGGCGGAGGGCTGGGATGGAATCGGCACCGGCCAGCTCTCGGACAGGGGTTATGGCGCTCCGGATATTACCGGCAGCCCTCGTGTAAGGCTACCAGGGGTTGCTGAACTCTCCGTGAATGCAACGGGACGCGCTTTATCCCCAGGGGGCTTGCCACGGCCGCGCCCGCGGGCTCCCCTTCCGCCCCGACCTTCAGGGACGCCGTCCATGACCAAGCTTGCCACCTTCTCCGACTCGAAGGGACCGCGCCTCGGCGCCGTGCTGGAGGATGGCCGCATCCTCGACCTGGCCGCGGCCGGCACCGTGCCTGCTGACATGCTGGCGCTGATCGAGGCCGGGCCGGAGGCGCTGACGGCCGTGCGCGCCCTGGCCGCCACCCCTACCCCGGCCGCGGTGCTGCCGGCTGGCAGCTACAGGCTGCTCGCCCCCATCCCCCGGCCGCGGCGCAACGTCTTCTGCGTCGGCCGCAACTACATGGACCATGTGGCCGAGGGCGACCGCACCCGCGGCATCACCCAGTCCGAGCTACCGAAATTCCCGCAATTCTTCACCAAGGCGCCGGATACGGTGATCGGGCCGGACGAGCAGGTGCCGGCCCATACCGGCATCACCGAATGGCTGGACTACGAGGTGGAGCTGGCCTGCATCATCGGCCGCGAGGGGGCGAACATCAGCCGCGAGGACGCGCTCTCCCACGTCTTCGGCTGGAGCATTGGCAACGATGTGACGGGGCGCGAATTGCAGCGCCGCTACGGCCAGTGGTTCAAGGGCAAGTCGCTCGACCGCTCCTGCCCGCTCGGCCCCTGGATCGTCCCGGCGGAGGAGCTGGATGCGCTCAACACCGGCATCCGCTGCTTCGTCAACGGTGAGAAGCGGCAGGACAGCCATACCTCGAAGATGATCTTCGACGTGAAGGAGATCATCCATCAGCTCTCGCTCGGCTTCACCCTGCGGCCGGGCGACGTGATCATCACCGGCACGCCGGAGGGCGTCGGCTATGCCATGCAGCCGCCGCGCACGCTGAAGCCGGGCGATGTCATCCGCTGCGAGATCGACGGAATCGGCTCGCTTACCAACACCGTGGCGGAGCATTGAGCATGTCCGCGCTGCTCGGCCTCGACGGGCTCGTCCTCCAGCCGCCACGACGCGCCTTCGTCATGACCTCGCTGATGGCGGGGTTCACCCTGGCCGTGCCGGGGGCGGCGGAGGCGGCGGCCATCCACACCGACAGCGCCGGGCTGCATGCGGGCGAGGTGCGCATCCCGGCGACAGGCGGCACGCTGCCCGGCTATGCCGCGGCGCCGGCGGCGCCCGGGCGCTACCCGGTGGTGCTGGTGATCGAGGAGATCTTCGGCGTCCACGAGCACATCAAGGATCTCTGCCGGCGGCTGGCCAAGGCCGGGTACCTCGCCGTGGCGCCGGAGCTCTATGCGCGGATCGGCGACCTCTCCACCATGACCGATGTCGGGGCGATCATCCGCGACGTCATCAGCAAGGCGCCGGACGCTCAGATGCTCGCCGATCTCGACAGCGCGGCGGCCTGGGCCAGCACCACGGGCATCGAGGGCAGCCTTGGCGACCCGGCGCCGCTCGGCGTCACCGGCTTCTGCCGCGGCGGGCGGAACACCTGGCTCTACGCGGCGCATAACCCGGCGGTGAAGGCGGCCGTCGCCTGGTACGGGCCGGTGGGCGGGGCGACGACGCCGATCCAGCCGCGCACCGCGGCCGATGTGGCGGCGGAGTTGAAGGCGCCGCTGCTCGGCCTCTATGGCGGCGCGGATACCGGCATCCCGGTCGCCGATGTCGAGGCGGCGGCGGCGAAGGCGCGGGCGGCGGGGAAGACCGTCGAGCTCCGCGTCTATCCGGAGGCGCCGCACGGCTTCAACGCCGACTACCGGCCAAGCTACCGCGAGGATGTGGCGAAGGACGGGTGGGCGCGGATGTTGGCGTGGTTCAAGGCGCATGGGGTTGGTTGAGGAGGGCGTCGCCCTCCTCAAGCTCCTCCCACCAGGGGCCGCAAGGCCCTTGGAACCTTGAGTTAAGCCGCTTCCACGGCCTGTGCCTCCGTCCGGCGCATGATCTCCAAAAACGCGCGCAGCGCACCCGAGGCGTAGCAGTCGCGGCGGCGGGCGAAGACCGTCTCCACCTCCCCCTCGCCACGCGGCAGCGCCTCCACCGAGAGCCGCCCGGGCTTCACCGCCGGCCCGACCAGCGCCCGCGGCAGCAGGGTGATGCCGAGCCCGGCCGCGACGCTTGCGAAGATCGCCTCCAGCGTGCCGAACTCCAGCAGCCGCGGCGCCGGGATGCCGCGCCGCGCCAGCACATCCTCAAGCCTCTGCCGGTAGGAGCAGCCGGCGCGCAGCACGATGATGCGGACATCCCCCTCCCCCGCCAGCAGCCGTGCCAGCGGCCGCGTCCCCGGCGCGGCGAGCAGCACCAGCTCCTCCTTCCAGACCGGCTCCACCTCCAGCGCCGGATGCGCCACCGGGCCGCACAGGAAGGCGCCTTCCACCTCCTGCGCCAGCACCCGCTCCAGCAGCTCCGCCGTCGTGCCGGTGCGGAGGGTGAGGTCCACCGCCGGATGGGCGGTGACGAAGTCATGCAGCGCAGGGCCGAGGCGGATCGCGGTCGTCGTCTCCAGCGCGCCGAGGCAGAGCGGCCCGCGCGGCGTCCCGTCATCCAGCACGGCGCGGCGGGCATCCTCCAGCGCGCGCAGCACCCGCCCGGCCTGGGGCAGCAGCCGCGCCCCGGCCGCCGTGAGCCGCACGCCGCGCCCGCCACGCTCGAACAGCGCCAGGCCGAGCCGCGCCTCCATCTGGCGGATATGGGCGGTGACGTTGGACTGCACCGTGTTCAGCGCCAGCGCCGCCCGGCTCATGCTGCCGAGCCGCGCCACCGCCTCGAAGATCCGCAGATCGGCCGCATCCATGGCGGTGCGCTCCCCTTGCCCTGCCAGTAAGCCGCCCCCACGCGGGACAGGCAAGCAGCCATCTGCCGGAGCGATGGCGGCGATCGGCTATCATCGCTTGCGCCGAAGCATCGGCGACGGAACCCTTGGGGCACATGTCCCGGAGGAAACCACCATGACCTCGGCCCTCGCCCGCAGTGCTGCCTTCTGCGACCGCTTCGGCCTGCGCCTGCCGATCCTGCTCGCCCCGATGGCCGGGGCCTGCCCGCCCGCCCTCTCCATCGCCGTCGCCAATGCCGGCGGCATGGGGGCCTGCGGGGCGCTGCTGATGCCGCCGCCGGCGATCCTCGCCTGGGCCGCCGAGGTGCGCGGCGCGGCCAACGGGCCATTCAGCCTGAACCTCTGGATTCCCGATCCGCCGCCCGTCCGCGACGCGGCGCGCGAGGCGGCGGTGCGGCGTGTCCTCGGCACCTGGGGGCCGGAGGTGCCGCCCGAGGCAGGCGACGCCACCACGCCCGACTTCGACGAGCAATGCGAGGCGTTGCTGCAGGCGGCGCCCGCAGCCGTTTCCTCCATCATGGGGCTCTTCCCCGCCGCTTTCGTCGAGCGCCTGAAGGCACGCGGCATCACCTGGATGGCCACCGTCTCGACCGTGGCCGAAGCCCGCGCGGCGGAGGCGGCGGGGGCCGATATCCTGGTGGCGCAGGGGGCGGAGGCCGGAGGGCATCGCGGCCGGTTCGATGCGGCACGAGCGGAGGCGGAGATGGTGGGGCTGATGGCGCTCGTCCCGGCCGTGGTGGATGCGGTGCGCCTTCCCGTCGTGGCGACTGGCGGCATCGCCGATGCGCGCGGGGTGGCGGCAGCGCTCGCCCTCGGCGCCTCGGCGGCACAGATCGGCACCGGCTTCCTCCGCACGCCGGAGGCGGGGATCGCCCCGGCCTGGGCGGAGGCGCTCGGTGGGGCGGCGCCGGAGGGCACGCGGGTCAGCCGCGTCTTCAGCGGGCGGGCGGGGCGGAGCCTGGCCACCGCCTATGTCGAGGCGGCGACGGCGCCGGATGCGCCGCCGCCTGCCCCCTACCCGGTGCAGCGCGGGCTCACCGGGGCGATGCGGGAGCGGGGGACCAAGGCGGGGGAGATCGGGCGCATCCAGGCCTGGGCCGGGCAGGCGGCTGGGCTGGCGCGGGCCGAGCCGGCGGGAGAGATCGCCCGGTCGGTCTGGGAGGGGGCGCGGCGGCTGCTCGCCTGAAGTTATGCTTCACGGCATGCAGACCCGCCGCACCACGCTGCTCGCCCCCCTCGCGCTGGCCGCCTGCGCCTCGCCCCTGCCCGAGGCTCCGATCGCGGCCAGCACGCCGGAGGCGCTTGCCCTGCTGGAGGAGAGCGCCGCGGCGCATGGGCTGGAGGCCTTCCGGCGCATCCGCGACGTGAGCGTCAGCTATGCCGGGGACTGGGCACCCATCATCGGCCGGTTGCAGCCGGCCCTGGTCGACCCGGGCTTCCGCGGCACCTCCGAGGAGCGGCTGCTGCCGCGGGAGGGTATCGTCGCCCAGGCCCATGCGGGGCCGGCGGGGCGGAAGCAGGTCGTGCGGCGCTCCAGCGACGGGGCGACGGGCGAAGTGCGCGTCTGGTTCAACGGCGAGCCGGCGGAGGATGCGGAGCGCCGCGCCGCCGCCGCGCTGGTGGCGGATGGCTACGCGCTCTTTCTGCTCGGGCCGATGCTGCTGGCGGGTGGTTGGGGCGCGCCGCGCATGGCCATCCTCGGGCGCGACGAGGACGAGGCGGTGACGGTCGGCGGGCGGCGCTGGTCCTGCGCGGTGCTGCGCGGACGGATGATCCCCGGCCTCGGCTTCTCCGGGGCGGAGCGCATCGCCCTCTTCCTCGACCGGGAGGAGCGGCTGATGCGGCGGGTGCGCTTCGGGCTGGAAGGGATGGAGGGCACGCGCGGCGCCGTGGCCGAGGTGGATGCCTGGGGGCATGTGGAGCGGCAGGGCGTGCGCTGGCCGACGCGGTTCCATGAGCGGCTGCTGCGGCCGCTCCCGCTCGCCGTGCATGACTGGCGGCTGACCGGGCTCGACCTCGACCGCGGCATCACCGCGGCGGAGGTGGAGGGGCCGGCGTTCCTCGGCCGGGCGGCCGCGCCTGCGGCGGTTATTCCGCCGCCTGCCTGAGCCCGGTCGGCAGCACGGCGCGGAGCGCGGTGACCAGCGCCGCCATCATCGCATCGGTGTGGAAGGGCGTGGCGCAGAGGCGGAGGCGCTCGGTGCCGCGCGGGACGGTGGGGTAGTTGATCGGCGTGGCGTAGATGGCGTGCTCCTCGAGCAGGCGGCGCGCGACCTGGCGGCAGAGCTCCGCCTCGCCGACCCAGACGGGGACGATGTGGCTCGGCCCCGGGATGCGCGGCAGGCCAGCGGCATCGAGGGCGGATTTGAGCGCCGTGGCGCGCTCGGCCAGCGCCGCGCGCCGGGCCTCGTCGCGCTTCAGCAGGCGGACGCTCGCCAGCGCGGCGGCGGCGACGGCGGGTGGCAGGGCCGTCGTGAAGATCAGCCCGCCCGCCGTGCTGCGGATGTAGTCCACCATGGCGGCATCGCCGGCGAGATAGCCGCCGAAGACGCCGAAGCCCTTGGCCAGCGTGCCCTCGATCAGGTCGACGCGATGGGCCACGCCGTCCCGCTCCGAGATGCCGCCGCCGGTCGCGCCATAGAGGCCGACGGCATGGACCTCGTCGAGATAGGTCATGGCGCCGTAGCGTTCGGCCAGGTCGCAGATGGCGCCGATCGGGGCGATGTCGCCATCCATGGAATAGACGCTCTCGAAGGCGATCAGCTTCGGCGCGCCAGGGGGCGCGGCGGCCAGCTTGGCCTCCAGGTCGGCGAGGTCGTTGTGGCGCCAGATGACGCGCCCGGCGCCCTTGGCGCCGCGCATCCCGGCGATCATCGAGGCGTGGTTCTTGGCGTCGGAGAAGACGATGAAGCCGGGCAGCGCCTCCAGCACCGCGGCGATGCCGGCCTGGTTGGCGATGTAGCCGCTGCCGAAGAGCAGCGCGGCCCCCTTGCCGTGCAGCGAGGCGAGCTCCGCCTCCAGCGCCACATGCAGGGGCGAGGTGCCGGAGATGTTGCGGGTGCCCCCGGCGCCTGCGCCATGCTCCTCGACCGCCCGGGTGGCGGCGGCGAGCACCTGCGGATGCGCCCCCATGCCGAGATAGTCGTTGGAGGACCAGACGGTGACCTCCCGGACCCCTTGCGGCGCGTGCCAGCGGTAGAGCGGGAATCGCCCGGACAATTTCTCCAGATGGGCGAATTCGCGGTACCGCCCCTCGCGGCGCAGCTCGCCGAGATGGGCCTGGCAATGGGCGAGGAAAGCTTGGCGCGTGTGCATCGGGTCCGGCATCGGCGGTGTGTTCCGCCATATGTCCGCATCGGCGGCAAATGCCAATTGATCCTGCGCAACCCTGCCATTCATGGAGCGGGCCCCGCCGTCAGAAATCGTTTAGCAGGCGGTCGATCTCGGTCTGGGCGAGGTCGGGGCCGGCGGATTCCGGCTCGGCGACCGTGTGCCTCACTGCCTTCACCTCGACCGTCTCGACCGGGGCGGCGGTGCCTGGGATCATCCCCTCCAGCATCTGCTCGACCTGCTGGAGGTGCTGGATGGCGCGGCGGATGCGCTGGCCGGTGACGTCCTGGAAGGAGCAGGCCTCGAAGATGGAGCTGACCTTCTCCGAGACCAGGCGGAGCGAGGCCTCGTCCTTGCGGTCGCTGGTGAGCCAGTCCTGGATGGCCTCGGCGGCCTCCATGATGGTGTTGGCGGCAGCCTCCGTCGCCTGGACCACCGCCTCCAGCTCCACGCCGCTGTTGCGGGTGGTGGCGGCGGGGATAGCGATCAGCGTCGCGATCTGCTCGTGGATGCGGCCGAGCTGGCCCGAGAGGTTCTCCTCCGAAAAGTCGACGAGCTGGACCGTGGCATGGACCTCGGCGCTCAGCTCGGCGATGCGGCGGTCGACGAAGGCGCGCAGCTCGGAGAACATGCCGCCCATCTCGGCGCGGAGCGCCAGCACCTCCCCGGCGGTTCCAACCTGCATCGCCCACCTCTCCCGGCCCTGAACCCGGGCGGATCATGCCAGCGGAAGAATGAAGACCCTGTTTATGGAAGCGCGCCGCTGCGCTACCACCGCCCCATGACGGTCCGCATCGATCTCGGCCAGACGGAAGCCGGCGCCCCCGCCCTGATGGACCTCGAGGAGCTGCTGGCCACCCGCCTGCTGGTCCAGGGCAATTCCGGCTCGGGCAAGTCCCACCTGCTGCGCCGGCTGCTGGAGGGCAGCGCGCCTTGGGTGCAGCAGGCGGTGATCGACCCGGAGGGGGATTTCGTCACGCTCGCCGACCGCTTCGGCCATCTCGTGATCGATGCGGCGGGGCATTCCGAGGCCGGGTTGCAGCTGGCGGCGGAGCGCATCCGCCAGCACCGGGTCTCCGTCATCCTCAACCTCGAGGGGCTCGATACCGAGGGGCAGATGCGCCGGGCCGCGGCCTTCCTCGGCGGGCTGTTCGATGCCGAGCGGGCGCATTGGACGCCGATGCTGGTGGTGGTGGACGAGGCGCAGCTCTTCGCCCCGATGGCGGCCGGCGAGGTGGCGGACGAGGCGCGGAAGGTCTCGCTCGGTGCCATGACCAACCTGATGTGCCGCGGGCGGAAGCGGGGGCTGGCCGGGATCATCGCCACGCAGCGGCTGGCGAAGCTCGCCAAGAACGTGGCCGCCGAGGCCAGCAATTTCCTGATGGGGCGCACCTTCCTCGACATCGACATGACGCGCGCCGCCGACCTGCTCGGGATGGAGAAGCGGCAGGCGGAGATGTTCCGCGACCTCAGGCAGGGGCATTTCGTGGCGCTCGGGCCGGCGCTGGCCCGGCGGCCGCTGCCGGTCAGGATCGGCGCGGTGGAGACGGAATCACGCGGCGCGGCGCCGAAGCTGACGCCGCTGCCGAGCCAGCCGCTGGAGGATGCGCGGGCGCTGATCCTCCAGCCGCCGGCGGCCGAGGCGCCCCGGCCGCGCCGCGCGCCCCCTCCCCCGCCGCCGGACATTCTCGCCCAGCTCGCCGCCGCGCGGCCGGCGCCGCCCCCTGCCCTGCCGCCGCCCTCCGTCGAGCAGCAGGCCGAGCGGCAGAGGCGGCTGGAGGCGGTGATGCGCCAGGTGCTGGCCGACCCGGACAGCGGCTATCGCCCGGCCGCGGTGCTCTACCAGGACTTCCTGGTGCGGTGCCGGATCGAGCAGATCGGCAGCAAGCTGCCCGACATGGGGGCCTTCCGCCGGCTGCTGGCTGTCGGCAAGGCCGGGGTGCCCGCCGAGATGGCCGAGGGCGAGGACTGGGCAGAAGCGATGGCGCGGGCGGCGCCGCTGCCGGAGGATCTCCAGGGCGTCTTCCTGCTGCTGGCGCGGGCGGCGCTGGCGGGGGCCCCTTGCCCGTCGGATGCCGCCATCGCGCGCGCCTATGGCACCCGCTCGGCCAGCCGGGCGCGGCGGGCACTGGCCTTCGTCGAGGAGCGGGGGGCGATCGTCACCAGGCCGGACCTGACGGGCCGGCGCATCGTCACCATCGCCGGGCCCGGCTGGGAGACGGCACCGGGACACCCGGAGGAGGAAGCGGTGGCGTGAGCGCGGGCAGCAAAATGCCCATTGCCTTTGCCGCCGCCGCTCAGGCACATCGAACCCGCGCGAAACCGTGAGCCGGTTGGAGAATCGGCTGGCCTGACCACACCCCACCGCCAGCAGGATCCCGACCGGCCCCGATGCTGTCCGCCACGCGCTTCCAGCAGGTCGTCCTCATCGCCGCGGTGCTGGTGCCGGCCGCCGTCTTCGGCGTGGCCGCCTGGTGGAACCGCGGCGAGGTGCTGCGCGAGGGCACCGAGACGGTGGAGCGCACCACGGCAGTCATGCATGAGCATGTCGCCAAGGTGTTCGACACCGCCGACCTGCTGCTCGACCGGGTGCAGGACCGGATCGAGGGGATGGACGACGAGCGGATCGCCGGACCGGAGGTCAGCGCCTTCCTTGCCGCGGTGAAGCAGCCGCTCGACCAGATCGTCTCGGTCTGGGTGGCGGATGCGCGGGGCTATGTGCTGGCGGGCAGCCAGGGCTGGGACCGCAGCACCAGCATCCGGGACCGCGATTTCTTCGCCGCCCAGCGCGACAATGCGGAGGCCGGCACCTATGTCAGCGCCGCCTTCAGCGGCCGGGCGACCACCATCGCCTCCTTCGCGGTCAGCCGCCGGCGGCGGGGGCCGGACGGCCGCTTCCCCGGCACCATCCACGTCTCGCTGAGCCCGGACTACTTCTCGCATTTCTTCCGCGAGGCGGCGCCGCCCTTTCCCCACGCGGCGCTGCTGGCGCGCATGGATGGCGCCCTGCTCGCGCGCGACCCGGGGCGCGACGCCTCGACCCGGCTTGCCCCGGGCAGCCCGCTGCTGCGCGCCATCGAGCGCCGGCCGGAGCGGGGGCTCGACCGTGATGTCTCGAGCCTCGATGGGAAGGACCGCATCTTCGCCTATCGCCGAATCGGGCGGTGGCCGGTCTACGTCAGCTTCGGCGCCGACGCCGACGCGCTGCTCGGGCGGTGGCGGGCCAATCTGCGGGCCTATGGGCTGGTGGCGCTGGCGGCGGCGCTGACGCTGCTCGGCAGCGCCTGGCTGGCGCTGCGCCAGGCCCGGGCGGCGAAGGCGGCGGAGGCGGCGCTGGCCCGCGAGGCAGCCGCCCGCGCCGCGGCCGAGGCAAGGCAGGCGGCCGAGGCGCGGTTCCGCGGCGTCTTCGAAAGCCGGGCGGTCGGCATGTCGGTCTTCGACCTCGCCACCGGCGAGACGCTGCTCTGCAACGACCGGCTGCTGGAGATGACCGGCGGCAGCCGGGCCGAATTTGAGGCCGGAAGCTGGGACTGGCGGCGCGTCACCCCGCCGGAGCACCTGGTCCGCGACGAGCAGGCCGTCGCCGAGGCCCGCGCCCGCGGCTGGTGGAGCCCCTACGAGAAGGAATACGAACGGCCCGACGGCTCGCGCCTGCCGGTGCGCATCTCCTCCGCGCCCCTGCCGGGCGAGGCGGGCCGGGTCGTCGTGCTGGTGGAGGACATCTCCGAGCAGCGGGAGGCCGAGATGCGGCGCGACCTGCTGATGCGCGAGGTCGATCACCGCGCCAAGAACGCGCTGGCCACCGCCCGCGCGGCGCTGCGGCTGACCCGGGCGCCCGACCTGCCGAGCTATGTCGAGCGGGTCGACGGGCGGATCACCGCCCTCGCCCAGGCGCTGGCGCTGCTGTCGCAGACGCAGTGGCAGGGCGTCGATCTCGCCACGCTGCTGCGCGGGGAGCTGGCCCCCTTCCTCGACGGCAGCCGGGGGCAGGTGCGGCTGGAGGGGGCAACGCTCACCATCGGCGCCAATGCAGTGCAGGCGCTGGCCATGGCGGTGCACGAGCTGGCGACCAATGCGACCAAATACGGCGCGCTCTCGCGGGCGGAAGGGCGGCTGCTGCTGCGCTGGGAGGTCCTGGCCGGACCGCCGGGGCGGCTGCACATGAGCTGGCAGGAGAGCGGCGGGCCGCCGGTCGTGGCCCCGCCGCAGGACAGCGGCTTCGGCACGCGCGTCCTCCAGGCGACGCTGGCGCGGCAGCTCGGCGGCAGCGTGGAGCAGCACTGGGAGCCAGGGGGGCTGCGCTGCGAGATCCTGCTGCCGGCCGCGCGGGTGTTGGCGGCGGAGGAGGCGCCGGAGCGGAGATTGCCTTTCAGCCCTCCGACAGGGTGAAGATCTCGCATCCCGCCTCGGTCACGCCGACGCTGTGCTCGAATTGCGCGGAGAGGCTCCGGTCCCGCGTCACGGCCGTCCAGCCGTCGCTCAGGACCTTCACCTCCGGCCGTCCCGCATTCACCATCGGCTCGACGGTCAGGAACATGCCGGGGCGCAACCGGGCCCCCTCGCCCCGGCGGCCGTAGTTCAGGATGTTCGGCGCGTCGTGGTAGACGCGACCCAGGCCGTGGCCGCAAAAGTCGCGGACGACGCTGAAGCGCTCCGCCTCCACATGGCGCTGGATGGCATGGCCGATATCCCCGACCGTGGCACCCGGGCGGATCGCCGCGATGCCGCACATCATCGCCTCCCGCGCCACCTCCATGAGGCGGGCGGCGCGGGTGCCGACCTTGCCGACGCCGTACATGCGGCTGCTGTCGCCATGCCAGCCGTCGAGCACCACCGCCAGGTCGATGTTGAGGATGTCGCCCTCCGCCAGCCGCCGCTCGCCGGGGATGCCGTGGCAGACGACATGGTTGAGCGAGATGCAGGTCGCGTGGGCATAGCCGTTGTAGCCCAGCGAGGCGGGCCTGGCCCCGTGGTCCAGCACGAATTCATGGCAGAGGCGGTCGAGCTCGGCCGTGGTGATGCCCGGCCGGACGTGGGCGGCGATCATGTCGAGGGCGGCCGCGACAAGCCGACCCGCCCGCCGCATCGGGGCGAAATCCTCCGCGGCGTGGAGCTTGATGCTGCGGCGCTGGGCGGGGTCGTCCATCGGCACTCCGTCGGCCTGGGGGAAGGAAGGGGGCGCCCTTACCCGATGGGCATCCCGGCATGAAGCTCGGCGATCATCCGCTCCGCGAAGGGCGGCAACGGGCCGCCGCGCATGAGATGGGGGCGGAGGATGGCGATCGGCGCGTCGAAGATCAGGAATTTGGCCCGCGCCAGATCCTCCTCGCGGAGGGCGCCGTCGCCGCGGGTGGCGACGCAGGCGCGGAAGGCGTCGTCGAAACTCTCCTCCAGCCGCTCCAGCTCCGCCCGCAGCGGCGCCGGCGGCGGGGTGTCCTCGAACAGGGCGACGGGCTCGTGCAGGAGCAGGAAGCGGGCGCGGCGTTCGTGCTCCCGGGCCCAGGGCAGGATGGCCAGCGCCGCGTCGCGGGGACGGCCCGCCCGCAGCAGCGGCGCCAGCGCCGCGGTGAAGGAGGCGTAGGCGGCGTTCCAGGCGGCACCAAGCATGGCTGCCCGCGACTCGAAGCGATGGTAGATCGAGCCCGTGGGCGCTCCCACCCGTCGGGCGATGGCCTGCATCGTGGCCGCGGGGGGGCCGCCCTCGGCGACCTGCGCCATCGTCGCCTCGATGAAGTCGTCCTCGGAGAAGCGCGCCGTCCTGACCATGCCAATTAGAATGCACGTTTTAGAATGTCTCGTCTACTTGCTACCGCACCATCATTCATCGTCCCGAATAAACGTTTTACATTTGCATCGATATGGGCATGATCGCCCCACCCGGCAGGAGGCGGGGTGCGGTGTGGCTGAGGAAGTGGCTGCAAACCAGGGGCGATGACGCGGCGCCGTCGCCTCGCGGTTTCCATGAGGGCGTCGCGCCGGTCGCCTTCGACCGGGCGCCGGCCGCCGAGACGCCGGCGCCCGAGCGGATGGAGGCGCCCTTCCCCACCCGCATCCCGGCCGAGCTGGCCTTCCCCAGCACCGGCCCGCATGGCCACCGCGCGCGGATGCGGGAGAAGCTGCTGGAGCGCGGGGCGGAGGCGCTGGCCGATTACGAGCTGCTGGAGATGCTGCTCTTCTTCGCCATGCCCAAGGGCGACACCAAGCCGCTGGCCAAGGCGCTCATCAACCGCTTCGGCAGCTTCGGCGCCGTGCTCGCCGCGCCGCAGGACCAGCTGATGGCGACGCGCGGCCTCGGCCCGCACAGCGTCGCGGCGCTGAAGCTGGTGCAGGCCTCCTCCCTCCGCCTGGCGCGGGCCGAGGAGATGGACCGGCCCATCCTGAACAACTGGGAACGACTGATCGGCTACCTCACCGCCGTGCTGGCGGAGGAGAAGATCGAGCAGTTCCGCATCCTCTTCCTCGACACCCGCAACCGGCTGATCGCCGACGAGGCGCAGGCGCGCGGCACGGTGAACCACACGCCGGTCTATCCGCGCGAGGTGGTGAAGCGCGCGCTGGAGCTGCATGCGACGGCGCTGATCCTGGTGCACAACCACCCCTCGGGCGACCCGACGCCCTCGCGGGAGGATGTCGCCATGACGGCGGAGGTGAAGGCGGCGGTCGGCGTGCTCGGCATCGCGCTGCACGACCACCTCATCATCGGCCGCGGCCGGCACCTCAGCTTCCGCCGGGAGGGGCTGCTCTGACGGCGGCCTCGCCCGGCTCCGCCCAGCGCGGCAGGTCGATCCAGAAGCGGCTGCCCTCGCCGGGGGCGGAGACGACGCCGCAGCGTCCGCCCAGCCGCTCCGCCACCCGCCGCACGATGGCGAGGCCGACGCCGGTGCCGGCGAAGGCCTCCCGCCCGTGCAGCCGCTCGAAGGGGCGGAAGATGCGCTCCTGGTGCTCCGGCGCGATGCCGATGCCGCGGTCCTCGACCCAGAGGCGGACGAGGCCGCCCTCCCCCTCCGTGCAGCGGATCGTCACCTGTGGCGGCTCGCCGGGGGGGCGGAATTTCAGCGCGTTGCCGAGGAGGTTGCCGACCGCCTGAACCAGCACGCCGGCATGGCCGCTGACCGCCGGCATCGGCCGCAGCACTTCGACGCGAGCGCCCTTCAGCTCGGCACGGGATTGGTCGAGCACCGCCTCCACCACCTCCTCGAGCGGCACCCGGCGCAGCGTGATGTCCTGCCGCGCCAGGCGGCTGTAGCCGAGGATGTCGTCGATCAGCGCGTCCATCCGCTCAGCGGCGCCGGCGATGCGGGCGAGGTAGTCGCGCTCCTCCTTGTCGAGCCGGGGGCCGGCATCCTCCTCCAGCGCCGCGGCATAGCCGCCGATGGCCCGCGCCGGGGCGCGCAGGTCGTGCGAGATTGTGGCCGCGAAGGAGCGCAGCTCGTCATTCGCCTCCTCCAGCGTCGCCGTGCGCTCCTCCACCTGCTGCTCCAGCCGTTGGTTCTGCTCGACCAGCTGGCGCCCATCCCGCCGGCGGAGGATGCCAAGGGCGCTGAGCCCGGCCGAGGCCAGCGCCAGCGCGCCGCAGCCGAGGGCGAGGAAGGTCGTCATCCGCGTGCGCTCGTCCTGCAGCGCAGTGCGCTCGCGCAGCAGGCGCCGCGCCTCGGCCTCGAAGGTGCCGAAGCCGATGCGGATGCGGTCCATCAGGTCGCGCCCGCGGTCGGTCCGCACCACGGCGAGCGCCGCCTCGGCCGCGTTCCGGCGAAGCGCGACCGTCTCTGACAGCTCGGCGAGCTTGGCCTCGATCAGGGGACGCAGGGCGTCGAGCCGGGCCTGCTGCGCCGGCAGCATCACCAATGCATCGAGGGTGGCGAAATCGGCCCAGATGCGATCCACCGCCTGGCGGTAGGGGCCGAGATAGCTGTCCTCGCCGATGAGGAGGAAGCCGCGCTGGCCCGTCTCGGCGTCGAGCAGGTCGGCCACCACGGCGCGGGTGGCGTCGAGCACCCCGACCGTGACCTCGGTCGAGCGGCGCGCCTCGGCCAGCCGGGCAAGGTTGAGCACCAGCAGCAGCCCGCCGAGCGCCAGAAGGACGAAGGCGGCAGCTGCGGCGGCCCCGGCCAGGCCGCCGAGATCGCGCGGCGAGCGCCATCCCCGCCCCCGCTGCGTTGTTGCCTCAGGCATTCCATCCACCTGCCGCACAGGACATGGAATGGCCGGCACCGCGCCGGGTTCCCGGTGAATTCACCCCTTGTCATGGAGGTGGAGCGATCCGCCACGCCATGCTGCTGTTGAACACCCATGCGCATCCTGATCGCCGATGACGACCCCGACTTCCGCGGCCTGGCCAGCCGGGCCATGCGCCGTGAGTTCGACGGGAGCACCATCACCGAGATCGGCGACCGCGCCGGGCTCGACGCCGCCCTCGCCACGCCGCCGGGGCCGCAGCTGCTGATTTCCGATCTCAGTCTCAACTGGATCGACGGCTTCGCCGTCTTCGAGGAGGTGCGCGCGGCCTGGCCGGGCTGCGTCGCCATCATGTTCACCGGGACCGGCGATGAGGAGGTGGCGGTGCGCGCCATCAAGGCCGGCTTCGACGACTATGTGGTGAAGTCGCCGAAGCAGCTGCGCCGGCTGGCGGCGGCGGCGCGGGCTGCCCTCACCCGCGCCGAGACGCGCCGCGGCCTCGAGGAGAACCGCGACCTGCTGACGCAGGAGCTCTATCACCGGCTGCACAACAACCTCCAGCTCGTGGTCGGGCTGATCGCCTTCACCGCCCGCAGCATCGAGGAGCCGGTGGCGCGGCGCCGGCTCGACGACCTCGGCCGGCGGGTGCAGTCGCTGTCGCTGTTGCAGGAGCGGCTCTATCGCGGCGGGGATTTCCGCCGGATCGATTTCGCCGCCTTCCTGCGCCAGCTCGTGGAGGATCTCGCCGCGCTCGACGGGCGCGGCATCGCCACGCGCTTCGACCTCCAGCCAGTGATGCTGCCCGTCGACATCGCCGTGCCGCTGGCGCTGATCGCCAACGAATTGCTCACCAATGCGCTGAAGCATGCGGTGGCCGGGACGGAGCCACTGGCGGTGAGCATCCGCTTCCGTACCGGGGCGGACGGGGCGCAGATGCTGGACGTGGACGACAACGGTGCCGGTCCGCAGTCGCGGGAGGCCGGAACGGGGCTCGGCGCCCGGCTGGTGCAGCGGCTTGCCCAGCAGATCGGCGGCATGGTTGATATCGGGCCCAGGGAAGGCGGCGGGAGGTCATGTCGGATCACGGTGCGGAACCCGGCCAGGCCGGGCTGAAGGTGCTGGTCGTGGAGGACGAGTTCCTCATCGCCGATTACCTGGTGGCGGTGCTGGAGGATGCCGGCCACAGCGTCGCCGGCACCGCGGCGACGGCGGAGGAGGCGCTGGCGATCCTCAGCAGCGGCCGGGCGATCGACGTGGTCAGCCTTGACGTGAAGCTGCCGGGCGCCCTGACCGGCATCGATGTGGCGGAGCGGCTGCGCGCCGGCTCCGGCCCGCCCTTCCTCTTCGTCACCGGCTCCGGCGACCCTGCCTTCCGCGCCCGCTGCGAGGCGGTGCGGCCGCTCGCCATCCTGCAGAAGCCGATCGATCCGGACATGCTGCTGCGCGTGCTGGCGCTGGTGCGGCCGGGCTGAGAAACGCATCGGGCCCGCATGGCCGGATCAGGCCCGGCCATTCGGGGCGCCGGCAGGGTCAGCCGAAGGCCCCGACCTCGTGAGTGATGGCGGCGCCGCATTCGCGGACCAGGGCGAAGAGCTTCGCCATCGGCCGGAACAGGTTGGCATGCTCGGCAGCGTAGCTCAGCCCCTCGCGTGGCGGCGCGGGCTCGCCGAATTCGAGGCCGATGACCGGTCCGGGAGCGGCGGGGAAGACCTCCTCCAGCAGCCTCAAGGCCGGCTCGACATCGAGCTGGAGGATGCGGGCGACGAGCGCCTCTCGCGTCGCGCCGTGGCGGGGCGAGAAGTCGGGCACATCGACCGCCAGCAGCCAGATGCGGTGGATCAGCGCCAGGCGCAGCGCGTGCAGCAGCACCAGCCGGTCCGGCATTTCCGGCAGGTCGGGCCAGGCATGGCGGAGCGCCAGGTGGTCGGCCTGGAGGCGGCGGAAGAGGCGGCGCACCGGCGCGTCGAGATCGAGCCCCTCGACCGCGCCGGCGACGCCGAGCAGCGCCTCGCGCCGGCCGGGGCGGCGGGTGAAGCCGGCTCGGTCGAGCCAGGGGCCGGGGTCGAGCGTGTCGACCACGGCCCGCAGCACGCCGATGTCGGAGCAGGCGGCGGCGCGGGCGGCCATGGCCAGCGCCCGGGCGAAGCGGGGCGAGTGGGTACGGAGCTCGGTGAAGGCGTCCGGATTGGCGGAGGCGGCGGCGCCGAGCCCGTGCAGCGTGTTCGCCATCCAGCCGAGCTGCTGGAGGATGGCGTTGTTCGGGATGGCCCGGAGTTGCGAGGGATGGCTGATGCGGATCGGCCCGCCCATGCCATCCGCCTGCCGCACGGCGGGGCGGGAGCCGGTGCGGTCCAGCAGCCCCGGGCCGAAGGCGCCGAGGAGCGCGGCATAGCCGGGATCGGCGACCAGCGCCTGCATCTCGCGCCGGACGGTCGCGAAGAAGTCGGCGACGTAATCGGCCTCGGCATAGACCGGGTCCGTCACCTTCCAGGCCGGGGCGAAGGCGTGGCGCGCGATGCCGGCGATGGTGGCGCGGGCGAGCGCCGGCGTGCCGAAGAAGAGGTAGCCGTCGCCGCCCTGGAAGGCCGTCTCCTCACGCAGCCGCAGCCCGGCGCGGTCGAGCGCCATGCGCGCCTGGGGCGGGGAGAGATAGGCGAGGCGGTCGGCAAGGCTGCCGGGATGGCCGCCGCGGCCGACGCTCTCGCCATGGGTGTCGAACAGCACGACCTCGATGCCGTCGAGCTTGTGGCGGCGCAGCAGCTCGACGAGGCGGAGCTTGAGGCGTTCGGCGAGGTAGCTGCCGGCAAGCTGGCCGACATAGCGGCCGCTGTCGGAATAGCCGAATTGCAGGCAGATGCGGCCATGGGCGCGGAGGTAGTCGCGGTAGTGCGGGCTGCGCAGCGCCTCCTCCAGCACCCGCTCGCCGCGGTCCAGCGCCTCCGCCGTCTCGAACAGGGGCGAGAGCTCCACGGCCCTCTCGGCGCCGAAGCGGCGGGCGAGCCAGAGCGCGGCGAGCAGCGTGTAGCCCGTCTCCGTCTCGGCGATGAGGAAGCGGATCGGGGCCGAGCCGTCGACATGCTTGGCGATCTGGGCACAGACCAGCATCAGCCGTGCCGCGCTCGCCTGCTCCGCCAGCAGCGCGCCGAAATCGACCGGCAGCGGCACGACCTCGGCCAGCGCCTCGTTGATGGCGGCGAGCAGGCCGCGGCGCTGCGCCATGTCCTCGGCCGCGGCAGCGAGGCCGAGGCGCTGGCGCACGGCATTGTGGAGCTGGGCGGCGTTCAGCCGGACATGGGTATGGGCCAGCGCCAGCCCATGCGCGGCAAGGCCGGCGCGGGCCACGGCAAGGCCGAGCCGCGAGGCCTCGTCGGGCGCGGCGGCGATGGCGGCGGGAAAGAGCGTCATCAGAGGCTCGATCTCGGTCATCGCCGCCTCGCGCCGCTCGATCAGCCGATGCGCCATGGCGCGCACCGCCTCCGGCTCCGGCCGCTCCGGCACGGCGGCGAGTTGCGCCTCGGTCGCCTCCAGCGCCTCGGCAGTGCGGGCGGCGAGCGGGGCGGCCGCGTCCCCGAGCGCGGCGAACTGGGCGGCGAGGCGCTCCAGCTGCAGGCACTTCATCGTCAGGCGGAGGCGAAGCGTGTCCCACCAGCCGATATCGGTACGGCCGTCGGTGTCGTAGCCGACCCAGCTCGCCAGCAGGATCGGGCGGGGGACGAGCGTCGCCCAGCGGTCGGGCCAGATGGATTTCGCCGCGCCCAGCAGCGCCTCGGTCAGCCCGTCGATGGCGTCGCGGCCGCGGGCGATGGCGGCGCCCGCCTGGCGGAACTCCTCGGCGAGCGTCGGCGCGGGGGGGCGGTGGGGGAGGCCGACGGGAAAGGTGCCGCCGCTCGCCGCCTCGGCCAGCGCCGCGCCGGTTTCGGGCGGCAGGGAGAAGGTCGGGTGCGCGGTGAAGACGGCGGCGAAGCGCGGCGTCTCCAGGAGCGCGCGGTACTGGGCGAAGGGCACCGGGCTGTCATCCGGGTCCGGCCTCACCAGGCGCGCCGCGAGCGCGGCGAGGTCCGGCACCGCATCGGGCAGGCCGACATAGGCGGCGATGCGCCGGGCCCGCTCGCCCGCCGCGGCATCGGCGAGGCGCTGCACCATGTCGGCGACGAGGTCGAGGTCGAGGGCGCCATCGTCCAGCCGCCGGCTGATGGCCAGCGCAATCAGCAGCACCGGGTCGCCGAAGGGGTCATGCGCCGCCGCCGCCCTCGCCTCCCGCAGGCGGGCGAGGAGGTCCTGGAGGGGGTCGGGGGCGATGTCCGGCATGGCGTCATGTTGCGCCTGCGAAGGCGATGCTGGCCAGCCTTTCCATCCGCGTTGGGGGCGAGGAGCGGCAGCACCTTAGCGAGGGCGATGCCGGCCCCACCAGGAGGGGCTGACCGGGCCGGCGCGGCAGCGACGATCCTCTCCCATGTGCCGAACGCGATGGCCTGGGCCATGGCCTCGGCGGCGGCCAACTGCAGGGCCTCGCTGGGCGCGATGCAGGATTGCGGCGGCTGACGCCGGCGGGGCGCTGCCGCCGACGGTGACGGGTTTTCCCGCCCAGGCCACCGGCTCCCTCGCGCCGCGCTGCTGCTGGGGGCGAGCATCGCCGGGGCCTGCGCGGCGCTTTACTTCCTCGTCGTGCAGGAATTGGTCCCGGCGCTGCTCGGTCAGCCGGCGAGGGAGGCCATGATGCCGGGCACCTCGTCCGGAATCTCGCGCGCCAGGTAGCCGAGCGGGCCGATGCGGCGGGCCAGCCGGTCCCCCGCCTCGGCATGGAGGAAGACGCCCCAGAGCGTGGCATGCAGCGGCGGCGCGCCGCGGGCGGCGAGGGCGGCCACGATGCCTGCCAGCGTGTCACCCGAGCCGGAAGTGGCGAGGCCGACATTGCCGCGGTCGCAGGACCAGGCCTCGCCCTGGGGCGAGGCGACGAAGGAGCGGCCGCCCTTCATGTCGACGACCGCGCCATAGGTGGCGGCGGCGCGGCGGGCGGCGGCGAGCGGGTCGGCGGCGACCTCCTCGGCGGGGCAGCCGAGCAGGCCGCACATCTCGCCGATATGCGGCGTCAGCATCAGGCGGCCGGCATGGCGGCGGAGGGCCTCACGGCAGTCGGCGAGCGCCGCCAGCGCACCGGCATCGAGGAGGAAGGCGGCCTCGCCCTCGGCCTCCGCCAGCAGGCGATGGGTGAGCGCGGCGAGCGCCGGCGGGTCCATCATGCCGGGGCCGAGCACCACGGCATCGGCACTGGCGCAGCGGCGCGCGAGCCGGCCGGCCTCGGCCGGGTCGATGCCGCCGGCCTCGGTCTCGGCGAGCGGGACAACGAGGGCCTCGGGCATTGCCATGGCGAGGTGAGGCGCGGCGCCGGCCGGGGCGGCGATCTGCACCTTGCCGGCGCCGGCCCGCAACGCGGACAATGCCGTCAGCAGGGCCGCGCCCGGCACTTCGCGGCTGCCGGCGATGATGAGGACGCGGCCGCGGCTGTTCTTGTCGGCGCCTTGCTGGTGGTCCGGCAGGGGCATGCCGCGCAGCAGTTCGGGCGTGAGGGAGGTGGGGGCGCTCATCGGGCGGCCGTCGCCGGGGCGTCCGGCTCGGCGGTGACGGGGGCGCCTTCCTCCAGCAATGGCGCGAGGAAATTGTAGCGGCGCAGGACGAGACCGGAGCCGGGCTCATGGGCGTAGTCGGTGATGCTGCAATTGGCCACGTCGCCCTCCCGGTCGATGGCGAGGATCTGCTCCTCCGTCATCCGCTCGATCAGGTATCGGAGGCAGAGCACCACGACCTGATGGGCGACGATCATCACCCGCTCGCCGGCATGGTGCAGGCATATGGTGTCGAGCGCGCTGCGGAGGCGGAGGATGACGTCGCACCAGCTCTCGCCGCCGGGCGGGCGGTGGTAGAATTTACCCAAGGCCTGGCGCAGCTCGGCCTGCTCCGGGTGCTCGGCGGCGATGCCGTAGCGGGTGAGGCGGTCGAGGATGCCGAACTCCTTCTCGCGTAGCCGCTCGTCGAAGGTGAGGGCATCCGGCGGGGTTCCCATCAGCTCGGCGGTCTGGCGGGCACGGAGATAGGGCGAGGCGAGGACGACATCGGGCCGCTCCCCGGGCGGCTGGTCGGCAAACCAGCGGCCGAGGGCACGGGCCTGCTCCTCGCCGCGGTCGCTGAGGGGAACGTCCACGTCGCGGGAAAGGGTCTCGATGCGGTGGAGGCGGGCGGCCTGGGCGGCATCGCGCGCGACATTGCCGCGGCTTTCACCGTGGCGGACGATCCAAAGCCGCTCTGGCCAGCGCTGCTGCATGAACCTCCCCCCTGCCGGTTGCGGGATGGCAACGCGGCAGGGGCTCCGGGTTTTCAGCCGGCGAGGTTGCGCAGCGCCCAGCCGATGTGGCCAACCTGCTCGTCGGTCAGCTCCGGGTACATCGGCAGGCTGAACACCTCCAGCGCGGCGCGTGCCGTTTCGGCGCAGCCGGCGGGGCCGAGGGGGATGCGGCCGAAATAGGCCGATTGCAGGTGGACCGGCACCGGGTAATGGATGCCGGTGCCGACGCCGTCCTGGCGCAGCCGGGCCTGGATATCGGCCCGGGTCATGCCCCAGGCGCCGGCGCGGAGCACGTACTGGTGGAAGACGTGCTCGGCATCCGCCCGGCGGGCTGGCGGGGCGAAGGGGCCGCCGGCCAGCGCCGCGTCATAGGCGGCGGCGATCTGGCGGCGGCGCTCGTTGCCCCAGTCGAGGGCGGTCAGCTTCACCCGGAGGATGGCGGCCTGGATCTCGTCGAGGCGGCTGTTCACGCCCACCATCGAGGAGACGTAGCGCTCCTTCCAGCCATATTGCCGGATGGCGGCGATGCGCTCGGCCAGCTCGTAGTCGTCGGTCGCCAGCACGCCGCCATCGCCGAGGGCGCCGAGATTCTTCGTGGGGTAGAGCGAGAAGGCACTGGCCTGGCCGAGCGTGCCGAGCCTGCGGCCGCCGAGCGTCGCGCCATGGGCCTGGGCGCAATCCTCGATCAGCGCGACGCCGGCGGCTTGGCAGGCGGCGAGCATCGGCTCCAGGTCGCAGGCTTGGCCGTAGAGGTGGACGGCGATGACGGCGCGGATCGGCGGCAGGCCTGGCGGCGGGTCCTCAAGGACGGCGGTCAGTTCCTCGGGGTCCATGGTGTAGGTGTCGGGGTCGATGTCGAGGAGGAGCGGGACCGCGCCGGCCATCTCGATCGCCGCCACGGTGGCGACGGCGGTGTGCGAGACGGTGACGACGGTCGAGCCCTCGCCGATGCCCATGCCGCGCAGGATTAGCGCCAGGGCATCCGTGCCGTTGGCGCAGCCGACCGCGCGGGAGCTGCCGAGCCAAGCGGCGAATTCCTGCTCGAAGGCCTCGCCCTCGCGGCCGAGGATGTACCAGCCGGAGGCGAGGGCGCGCGCCACGGCCGCATCGATCTCGGCCTGCTGGGCGCGGTAGCCGGCACCGGGATCGGCCTGGGGAATGACGGTCATGCTCATCGGCGGTTCGTCCTTGGAGCCTCAGCTATAGTCGGCCATGCGGCTGCGATACCAGTCGAGCGAGCGCGCCAGCCCCTCATCCAGCCCGACCAGGGGCGCCCAGCCGGTGGCGGCGCGGAAGGCATGGTCATCGGCGTGGTAGCTGCCGATGTCGATGGGCGCGCGATCGGCGGGGAAGGACTTCACGGCGTAGTGACCACGCCCGCCATTCGCGGCGATCAGCCGGTCGGCCAGCTCGATCAGGCTGGCGGGGGGCGAGCCGCCGAGGTTGAAGACCCGGCCGGCCACATCCGGCTTCGGGGCGTATTCGGCCGAGAGCAGGAAGGCGCGGACCACGTCGTCGACATAGGTGAGGTCGCGGAGCTGCTCGCCGCCCCAGACCTCGAACCCCTCCCCCTTCAGCACCTGCCTGATCCAGATGCCGAGGAAGGTCTGGCGGGCGTCGCGGATGCGCAGGCGGGGACCGTAGCAGTTGGTCAGGCGGAGGGAGACGACGGGGCGGTGCAGCACGCGCTGCTCCAGCAACCAGTACTGCTCGCCGGCCCACTTGCTGACGCCGTTGGCGTCCGGCGGGTTGACGGGGTGGAGTTCGTCGACCGGGAGCTGCATCGGGCGGCCGTAGAACTGGCGGGTCGAGGCGTGGACGACGGTCGCCTTGGGCGCCGCCTCGCGCATCACCTGGATCAGCCGGACCTGGGCGACGGCGTTGATGGCGATGTCGGCCACCGGGTCCTTCTGGCCGCCCATATGGCTGGTCTGCGCCGCCATGTTGAACAGCACGTCCACGTCCTGGCAGAGCGAGTGCAATTCCACGTCGCGGATGTCGCCGCGGACCAGCAGCACGCCGGCGCCCTCGAGGTTGGCCATGTTGGCGCCGCCATCGGGGAACATGGCGTCGAGCGCCGTCACCCGCGCGCCGAGCGCGGCGAGGGCATGGCAGAGGGCGCTGCCGAGGAAGCCGGCCCCGCCGGTCACCAGCACACGCTTGCCGCGCCAGAAAGCGGCCCGTTCGGCCTCGGTCATCGGTCCTCGATCCTTGTCCTACACCACCAATTGCGTCGCCGATTGCGGCGGAACCGCGCCTAATCCCCGGCGACGGCGCGGCGCGTGGGTTCTTCCCGAGGGGCCGCGTCGGGCAGGCCGGCGCGGCTGCCGCGCATGATCTCGATGAAGCCGAAGAGCAGCAGCAGCTGGGCCAGCAGCATCTGGATGCTCGCCAGCAGCCGGATGCCGTCATCGGCCGGGATGATGTCGCCATAGCCCACCGTCGAGAGCGTCACCACGCTGAAGTGCAGCGCGTCGGCGAAATCCACCCGGATCGGGCCATGGGTGCTGGTGAAGAGCGGCCCGCCGGAGAGCCCGTCGGCGATGCGGTAGAGGCAGCCGAACACCACCGTCAGCAGCGCCCAGAGGCTGGAATAGGCGGCGATCGGTACGGCGAGGCGGGAGAGCCGCCGCGTCACCGCGCGGAAGATGACGGCGATGTCGACCAGCAGCCGCACCACGTCGCCGACCGAGACGGTGCTGACCGCGGCGATGGCGGCCATGGCGAGGATCAGCGCCATGCCCTGGCCGGTGGCGGGCAGGCGGTTCACCGGGAAGCCGAGGGAGACCAGCCCGACCAGGCCGGTCATCGCCAGCCAGCGGGCGAAGCGGGGCAGATGGGCGAGGTCGGCCGCCGCCTCCTCCTCCGCCCAGGCGCTGAGGTCGCGGCGGCGCAGCCAGCAGGCGGCCACGAAGGCGGCGATGGGAAGGATGAAGCCGACGGCGCGGGCCCAGTCCGGCGCATCGGGAAAGCCGGCACGGCCGATCACCACATAGAGGCAGGCATACATCGCCAGGCCGTTGGTGGTGCCGAGGGCGAAATGCGGTCCATGCGGAAAGAGCCGGTAGAGCGCCCCGATCGCCAGCGCCGAGGCTCCGAGCAGCACCAGCGGGAAGGTCCCACCCCGGTCCGCCACCCCGCCTGCGACCAGCAGCATCAGCCCGAGCGACAGGCCGATGGCGCCGAGGAAGGGGCGGCGATGGCGGGCGCGGTCAGGCATCCGGCAATGCGGCGATGCCGGTGATCTCGACGCGCCAGCGGCGGTCGACCAGCGGAGCCTCGATGGTCATGCGGGCGGGCTTCGCCGCAGGGTCCAGCCAGCGGTCCCAGGCGCGGTTCATCCCCGGGGCGTCCTGGATATCGGCCAGCACCACGGTGACGGTCAGCAGGTTCGACTTGTCGGTGCCTGCCCCAGCCAGCAGAGCGTCGATCTGGGCGAGGATGTCGGCGGTCTGGCCCTCGGCGTCGAGCGTCGGGTCATCGGCCACCTGACCGGCCAGGTAGACCAGCGCGCCATGCACCACGGCGCCGGAGAGCCGCCCTTCTTCCGCCAAGCGCCGGATCGCCATGCCTGCCTCCCGCCATCGAGGCATGAACCATAAGGGCGAGGACGGTGCGATGGATACTCCCTCCTGGAGTGGCTTGCGAGCCAAAGGCAGCATCGGCCCGCAAACGCTTGGAACGAAACGCCGTCGGCAGCGTAAGGGCAGTTGACACACCCATCGCTCCCACCCCCGAGGGAGATTCCTCCGTGACCGAGACCACTCCTCGTGCCGCCCCCCGCGGCACGCAACTTCTCCTTGCGCGCCGGCTGCGCCCGGCGCTTGCCGCCCTCGCCTGTGTTCTGGCCGCGAGCATCGCCGCGCCGGCGCCGGCCGAGGCGCGGCCCAGCCAACGGCTTGGCGCGACGCGCGCCCAGGCTAAGCCCGTCCCAGTAGTGCGAGCCATGGTGCGGCCGGCGCCGCGGCGGCAGGCCGCGACCCAGGTGCGGGCGCGGGTCAGGACCGTGGCGATGGTGCCGCCCGTCACCGTGGTCGAGGACGGGGCGCCGAGCCCAGCGGTTGCTGCGGCGCTGGCGGCGGCCACACGCAGCACCGGCGCCGACCCGGCGCTGCTGCGGGCCATCGCCTGGCAGGAGAGCCGGTTCAGCCATCGCGCCGGCAACCGGCTCAGCTCGGCGCGCGGGCTGATGCAGTTCACCGAGGCGACCTGGCTCGAGGTGGTACGGGATTTCGGCGCGCGGCACGGGCTGGCACGGGAGGCGGCAACCCTCTCGACCGATGCGCGGACCGGGACCATCACCACCAAGCGGCCGCGCGACCTGCGCCACATCCTGGCTCTGCGCTTCGACCCGCGGCTCTCGGCCGTGATGGCGGCGGAGCGGCTGGGGGCGAAGCGGGCGGCGCTGGAGACGCTGCTCGGCCGGCAGGCGGGGGCGACCGAGCTGTACCTCACCCATCTGCTCGGTCCGGCCGGGGCGCGGCGCTTCCTCGCCGAGCTGGACCGGGCGCCGGCGCGGCCGGCGGCGGAGGCGGTCGGCGCCGACAGCATCGCAGCGAATCGGGGCGTCTTCTTCGAACGCGCGACCGGGCGAGCGCTGAGCCTGGCCGAGGTGCAGGCGGCGGTCGCACGGCTTCTCGCCTCCCAGCGTGCAATGCCGGAGACGATTACGCTCGCTGCGCGATAAACCGCTTGCTTTCCGAGGACGGTCACGAAATTGTCAACCGCTTGTGACCGGGGGATGGGATGGACGGCGGGAAGCAGTTGCTGGCGCTGGTGCCTGAAACGAATCGGCTGGTTTCTTCTCCCGGCGGTTGGGTTGGGCGACTCCAGCTCCGGGCCGAGGCACCGGCCCCGGCCGCCATCGAGACCGGTTGGGCGGCGAAGCTGACGGCGCATGTCCGGCAGGCCGGCGGATTGCGGGCGGTGGCGGCTCCCATCCGGCCCGCGGCAGCACCGGAGGCGAGCCCGATCGGTGCCTTCCTCGAAGCCCTCACCCTGCTGAAGGAGCAGCTGCTGCGCGAGCGGCAGCGGGCGGATGCGGCCGAAGCCTCGCTGACGGAAGCGGGCACGCGGCTGGCGGAGCGCGAGGCGGCGCTCGCCGCGGCTGAGGCGCGGCTGGCCGAGGCGGTGAAGCGTGTGGAGAAGGCCGAGAAGGAGGCCCAGGCAGCGCAGCAGGGGCTGCGGCGGCTGCGCAAGCGCGGGCTGATCGCGCGAATCCTGAACGCCGACTAACCCGCCAGATGCCGCCGGCGCAGGAGGCGGGCGGCGAGGCCATCGACCGGCCCGGCCAGCACCGAGACCGCCCAGGCGAGACCCGCGCAAAGCACCACCGCCGGGCCGGCCGGGACATCGGCATGGAAGGACAGCAGCAGCCCGGCGAGGCTCGCCGCCATGGCGATGCCGACCGAGGCATAGGCCATGCCGCCCAGCCGGCGTGACCAGTGCCGGGCGGCGATGGCGGGCAGCATCATCAGCCCGACGGCCATCAGCGTCCCCAGCGCCTGGAAGGCGGCCAGCAGGTTCAGCACGACGAGGCCGAGGAAGCCGAGATGCCAGAGGGCGCCACGGGCGCCGACCGCCTGGGCGAAGCCAGGGTCGAAGCATTCCAGAACCAGCGGGCGCCAAGCCAGCGCCAGGGCGGCGAGGGTGAGGGTGGCGGCGCCGGCCATCAGCAGCAGCGCGCCGTCATCGACGCCGAGGACGCTGCCGAAGAGCAGGGTGGTGAGCTCCACGGCGCCGCCGCGCATCGAGACCATGGCGACGCCGGCGGCGAGCGCCACCAGGTAGAGCGCGGCGAGGGAGGCATCCTCGCGCCCGCCCGTCGCGCGGGAGAGGGCACCGGCGCCGATCGCCACCAGCAGGCCGGCGACGAGGCCGCCCGCCGCCATGGCCGGCAGGGACAGGCCGGCGATCAGGAAGCCGGCAGCGACGCCGGGCAGGATGCCATGCGCCAGCACATCGGCGGTGAGGCTCATCCGCCGCAGCATGAGGAAGAGGCCGAGCGGCGGGGCGGCGACCGAGAGCGCGAGGCAGCCGACCAGGGCGCGGCGGAGGAAGCCGTACTCGATGAAAGGCTGCAGGATCAGGCGGCGCAGGCCTCCGCCTGCTCGGCCCAGGCCTCGGCCATCATGCGGGCGCGGAGGCGGTTGGCGGCCGTCAGCACCTCGCCGGTCGGGCCCCAGCCGAGGCAATCGCGGGCGAGCAGCAGGGTCTCGGGAAATTCACGGCGGACCAGCTCAAGGTCATGCAGCACGGCGATCACCGTGCGGCCCTCGCCATGCCAGCGATGCACCATGGCCAGCAGCTCGGCCGAGGTGCGGGCGTCGAGGGCATTGAAGGGCTCGTCGAGCAGGATCACCGGTGCGTCCTGCAGCAGCAGCCGGGCGAAAAGCACGCGCTGGAACTGGCCGGCGGAGAGGCTGCCGACGGGGCGGCTCTCGAAGCCCCCGAGGCCCACTGCGGCAAGCGCGGCCCCGGCGCGGGCGCGGCCGGCGCGGGGGATCGCGCGGAAGGCGCCTACCTCGCCCCAGAGGCCGAGGAGGACGGCATCGAGGCAGGTGAGCGGGAAGCCGCGGTCGAGGCTCGATTGCTGCGGCAGCAGCGCGACCTGGCCGGCGGCGCCCTCGATCCGGCCGTCATCCGGGCGGTGCAGGCCGGCGATGGCGCGCAGCAAGGTCGTCTTGCCGGCGCCGTTCGGGCCGACCACGGCGGTGAGGCTGCCGGGGGCGAAGCGGCCGGAGAGGTGATGCACCGCCGGGCGGCGCTGGTGGCTGACCGTGAGGTCGGCGATGCTGATCTCGGCTGGGCTCATGCGGCCATGGCCCAGGCGACGCCGAGCCAGAGCCCGGTCGCAACGGCCGCCGCCAGCACGAGGCGGGCGGCGGCGCCGGAAGACAGGTCGAGGGGGTCGGGCCAGGGCATGATGTTATGAGATAACATCACCCCTGGCGGGTTGCTACCCCCCGGCCTTCAGGCTCAGGAAGCCTTGCGCTTGGAGCCGCCCTTGGCGTCGTTCGCCGCCTCGCCGCCCATGACCTGGGGCATGAGGACGGACTGGGTGAGCTCCGTCAGCTTCAGGTCGGTCTGCTTCTCCTCCTCGAGGATCTCGCCGAGGATCTGGCCGACCTTCTCCTCGCCGAGCGCCTTCGCCAGGGAGGCCGTGGTGCCGTAGGAGGCGATCTCGTAATGCTCGATCTTCTGCACCGCGGCGACGATGACGATGTCGAGGACCGGCCCCTTCTCGTACTCTTCCACCTCGTGCTGCGCCTCCTCGATCAGGCCGCGCATCGCCTCGCAGACCTTGCGGCCGGGGCGGGCGCCCATCTCCTCGAGCGCCTGCTCGACGCGCTCGACCTGGGACTGGGTCTGCTCGACATGCAGGGTCAGCGCCTCGCGCAGCTCCGGCGCGGAGACCTTGCGGACGACGCGCTGCATGTTGCGGGTGCCCTGCTTCTCGGCGCTGTGGATGTCCTTCAGCGAGGCGACCAGCATCTCACGGATTTCGTTGTTCATGGCTTTTTCTCCGTCTGTGGCGTGACTGCGGAGGGAAAGGCTGGCGGAGGGTGAAGTTGCCATGCGTCACGGCAACATCTCATCCCCTGGAGGCGAGGGCGACGCCGCCAAGCGTGAACGCCAGCGCCGCGATCTGGCGAAGGCCGAGCGGCTCGCTGAGCAGGGCCGCGCTGCCGAGCACGCCGATGATCGGCACCAGCAGCGAGCCGATGGCGGCGGTGCCGGCGGGCAGCCGCTCCAGCGCGCGGAACCAGGCGAGATAGGCGAGGCACTGGCCGATCACCGAGGCATAGGCGAGGCAGGCCCAGCCCAGCGGACGCACCGCGGCGGGATGCGCCTGCTCGACCGCGAGCGCCACCACGGCGACGGGCAGAACGCCGAGCGCCAGCTGCCAGGCGACGAGCGGCACCGGTGCCATCGCCAGCGGGAAGCGCTTTGTCCAGATCGTGCCGCAGGCGAAGAGCAGCGCCGTCGTGAGGATCGCCAGCACGCCGGGCAGCTTGCCCGTCATCGCCCCGGCGCCGAGGTCGAGCCGGCCGGCCATCAGCAGCGTCACGCCCGAGAGGCCGAGGGCGAGGCCGGCGAGGCGGCGCCAGCCAGGGCGCTCGCCGAGGAAGGGCCAGGCGAGCATCGTCGCCCAGACCGGCATCGTATAGGCGATGATCGCCGCCTCGGAGGCATCGAGCCATAGGATCGCCAGCGGAGCGAAGAACAGCCAGGAGGTGACGTTCAGCAGCGCCGCCACCGCCAGCCTGCCCCACTGGTCGGGGCGGGGCAGCAGGGAGTCGCGCTGCAGGATGGCGATGGCGGAGAGCAGCAGGACGGAGCCGCCGGCGGCCAGCACCCGGAAGGTGAAGGGTGGCCAGTCCTGCATCAGCAGCTTCATGACCGGCCAGTTCATCCCCCAAGCCGTGGCCGTCACGGTGAGGTAGCCGAAGCCGGCGAGGCGGGGATTCACGCCATCAGGGCCGCGACGCGCTCCAAGACGAAGGGCGGCAGCGGGCCTTGCTCCGCGGCGGCGATGGCCTGGTCGAGCTGGTCGAGCGAGGCGGTGCCGATCAGGGCGAGGCTCATCTCCGGCGGAGTGATGGCGAAGCGGATGGCGAGTTCGGCCAGCGACGCGGCATGGCCCTCCTCCACCAACGGGCGGAAACGGCGGGCATGGGCGAGGTCGGTCGCGTACTCGCCGGCCGAGGCGATGGGAGCGACCTCGGGCATGGCAATGGGATGGCGGTTGGCCTCGCCGGAGAGGGCGCCGGCGGCGAGGATGCGGATGCCGATCAGCCCGACGCCCTGGGACGCGGCGAGCCGGCCGAGCTGGCGGAAATCCTGCCCCGGCAGGCCGGCCGGAAGCGGGGCGAGCCAGGAGGGATTGAGGGCGTTGAAGGGGATCTGCGCCGTGTCGATCAGCCCGGCCTCGATGAACTGGCGAAGCGCGGGCTCGGAGCCGAGGGCGGTGATGCCGAGGAAGCGGCACTTCCCCTGATCGCGCAGCCGGTGCAGCGCGGGCAGCGCCTCGCCGAGTACCTCCGTGAGGGAATAGCCTTCGTCCAGGCCGATCGGATCATGGAGCTGGAGGAGGTCGATGCTGTCGCGGCCGAGGCGGCGCAAGCTGGCCTCCAGCGAGGTGGCGATGGCGCCGGGGATGTCGCGCGGCGCGGCGGGCAGGCGGAATTTGGTGCCGACCAGCGGGCTGGCGCCGAGCGCCTTCAGGGCGCGGCCGAGATTCTCCTCGGAGGCGCCATTGCCATAGGTGGGGGCGGTATCGACATAGTTGATGCCGGCCTCGAAGGCCCGGGCGAGCGACCGCTCCTGCTCGGCCGCGCTGCCGCGGACCATCAGCCCGCCGACGGCGCCGGCCCCGTAACCCAGCACCGAGACCTTCAGCCCGGTTCGACCCAGGACCCGCTGTTCCATCCACCGCCCCTCCCCGCTAAGGGAGGAGAATACGCCTCGCCCGGCCCTTGGAAACCCATGCTGCGTCTGACCGAATTGCGCCTGCCGCTCGGCCATGAGCCCGAGCTCCTGCGCGCCGCCATCCTCGCCCGGCTCGGCATCGCCGATGAAGCGTTGCTGGACGTCACCGTCTTCCGCCGCGGGCATGATGCGCGGAAGCCGCGGGCGATCATGTGGGTCTATACGCTCGACCTCACCCTGGCCGACGAGACGGCGGTGCTGGCGCGGCACCGGGGGGATGCGAATCTCCGGCCGGCGCCGGATACGCGCTACCGCTTCGTCGCCAGGGCGCCAGGGGGAGCACCGGAGGAGGCGGCGCGGCCCGTGGTCATCGGCGCCGGGCCCTGCGGGCTGCTGGCGGCGCTGGTGCTGGCGCAGATGGGCTTCCGCCCCATCATCCTTGAGCGCGGCAAGCTGGTGCGGGAGCGAACGAAGGATACCTGGGGCCTCTGGCGCCGCGGCGTGCTGATCCCCGAGAGCAACGTGCAGTTCGGCGAGGGCGGCGCGGGCACCTTCTCCGACGGCAAGCTCTACAGCCAGATCAAGGACCCGCGGCATTACGGGCGGAAGGTGCTGACCGAGTTCGTCGAGGCGGGGGCGCCGGAGGAGATCCTCTACGTCTCCCGCCCGCATATCGGCACCTTCCGCCTGGTCTCCATGGTGGAGAGCATCCGTGCCGAGATCGAGCGGCTGGGCGGCGAGTACCGCTTCGGCACCAAGGTGGCCGGCCTGCAGCTCGGGGCGGGGCGGCAGGTCGAGGGCGTGGTGCTGGAGGGCGGCGAGGTGATCGCGACGAAATCCGTGGTGCTCGCCATCGGCCACAGCGCGCGCGACAGCTTCGTCATGCTGCGCGATGCGGGCGTGCATCTGGAGCAGAAACCCTTCAGCATCGGCGTCCGGATCGAGCATCCGCAGGGAATGATCGACCGGCTGCGTTGGGGACCGAATGCGGGCAACCCGCTGCTCGGCGCGGCCGACTACAAGCTGGTGCATCATGCGTCGAACGGGCGCAGCGTCTACAGCTTCTGCATGTGCCCGGGCGGGACGGTGGTGGCGGCGACGAGCGAGCCGGGACGCGTCGTCACCAATGGCATGAGCCAGTACTCGCGCGCCGAGCGCAATGCGAATGCCGGCATCGTCGTCGGCATCTCGCCGGCGGATTATCCGGGCGACGTGCTGGCGGGCGTCGATTTCCAGCGGCGACTGGAAAGCGCGGCCTTCCTCGCCGGCGGGGGCGACTACCGCGCGCCGGGGCAACTGGTCGGCGACTTCCTCGCCGGGCGGCCCTCGACCGCGCTTGGCGAGGTGCTGCCGAGCTACAAGCCGGGAGTGACGCCGACCGACCTCTCGCTTTGCCTGCCCGACTTCGTGGTGGCGGCGATGCGGGAGGCGCTGCTCGCCTTCGACCGGCAGATGCCGGGCTTCGCGCGGCCGGATGCGGTGATGACGGGCGTCGAGACGCGGACCAGCAGCCCGATCCGCATCCGCCGCGGCTGGGACTTTCAGAGCCTCAATACGCCAGGGCTGTTCCCGGCCGGGGAAGGCGCGGGCTATGCGGGCGGCATCCTCAGCGCCGGCGTCGACGGCATCCGCGTGGCGGAGGCGCTGGCGCTGCTGGCGACGGGGCAGGAGGTGCCGCGGGAGATGAGCCGGGGCGTGGAGGCGTCGGAGACGACCTATGGCTGAGGCCGCCTCCACCGTTCCGCGGGCTACTCCGCCAGCAGGCTGCCGCGGCCGACGACGATGCGGCTGACCTGGCAGATGTCGACGCTGCGGATTTCCGCCTCGCGCCCGCCGTTCCAGACCACGCGGAAATCGTAATTGCCGCCACGGCCGGGGCGGAAGCTGACCTTGCGGCCCGCCGTCAGCACGTTCTCGCCGAGGCGGTCACGGCCCCAATTGCTGTTGCTGGTCGGGTTGAAATACAACTCGTCCACCTGCGCGCCCGAATTGTTCACCACCTCGATCGAGGTGTCGCAGCCTTGGGCGGAAGCCTGACCGGCGGCGAGGGCGCCCAGCAGGGCGAGGGACAGGGCGTAGCGGCGGAACATCGGCTTCTCCGTGCGACGGGCGGCAGCCTGGCAACCCGTGCCACGGCCCTGCGCAGGGATAGGCTCGTCCCGGTTAAGGAACCGCCAACGTCAGAAGCCCCAATGCCGGCTCGCGATGCGGCGCGGCATCACGGGTGGGCGTCGCCGCCCGGCAGGTGGTCGCGCATCTCCCGCAACTCGCCGCTCTCGACGCTGGCCAGCGCATTGCGCAGCACGCCGGCGATCGAGCGGTCGTCCATCGTCCGCGCCAGCAGGCCGAGCGCGCCGCCGAGCAGGGCGGAGGCAGCCGAGATGGGCGCGATGTTCTGCTCGAGCATGTACTCGATCGCCTTGTCCACCACCGAGCCGGCGTGGCTGAGGTCGTCGGGGGCCACGCCCTGGGGGTCCAATTGCATGCCGTGCGCTCCTTATTCGATGCGGCAGATGGGGTTTCCGGGGGCCGCCGAAAACCCCTCAGTCGGCTGCCGCCTCGCCGAGGCGGATGCGGGGCTGGTCGAGATCGGCGGCGCGCTGGGCCGCCGCCGCCGCCTCGGCCATGGCGACCGCTTCCGATTGCCGGCGCCACATCTCGGCATAGAGGCCGTCGCGGGCGGTCAGCTCGCCATGATTGCCGCGCTCCACGATGCGGCCGTCCTGCAGCACGATGATCTCGTCCGCCTCCACCACCGTCGACAGGCGGTGGGCGATGACGAGAGTGGTGCGATTGGCCGAGATCTGGCGCAGCGCCGCCTGGATCTCCTGCTCGGTGCGGGTGTCGAGGGCGCTCGTCGCCTCGTCGAGGACGAGGATGCGCGGATCCTTCAGGATGGTGCGCGCGATGGCGACGCGCTGCTTCTCACCACCCGAGAGCTTGAGGCCGCGCTCGCCGACCATGGTGCGGTAGCCCTCCGGCAGCCGCTCGACGAAGTCGTGCACCTGGGCGAGCTTCGCGGCGCGGACGATCTCCTCCTCGCTCGCCTCCGGGCGGCCATAGGCGATGTTGTAGCGGATGGTGTCGTTGAACAGCACCGTGTCCTGCGGCACCACGCCGATGGCGGCGCGGAGCGAGGCCTGGGCCACGCTCTCGATCGGCTGGCCATCGAGCAGGATGCGCCCGCCCGTCGCGTCGTAGAAGCGGAAGAGCAGGCGGGAGATGGTCGACTTGCCCGCCCCCGTCGGCCCGACGATCGCCAGCGTCTTCCCCGGCGGCACATGGAAGGAGACGCCCTTCAGGATCACCCGGTCCGGCCGGTAGCCGAAGCGCACGTCCTCGAAGGCCAGCTCGCCCGGCCCGGCGGCCAGCGGGCGCGCATCCGGTGCATCCGCCACTTCGCGCTCCTCGCGCAGCAGGCGGAACATCGCCTCCATGTCGGTCAGCGACTGCTTCATCTCGCGGTAGACGAAGCCGAGGAAGTTGAGCGGCAGGTAGAGCTGGATGAGATAGGTGTTCACCAGCACGAAGTCGCCGACCGACATCTGGCCGGAGGCGACGCCGCGGGCCGCCATCAGCATCACCAGCGTCAGCCCGACGGCGATGATCGCCGCCTGGCCGCCGTTCAGCATGTTGAGCGTGACCTCGGAGCGGGTATAGGCCCGCTCGTAGCGCGCGAGCGAGCTGTCGTAGCGCCGCTCCTCATGCCCCTCGTTGTTGAAGTACTTCACCGTCTCATAGTTGAGCAGGCTGTCGATGGCCTTGGTGTTGGCGTCCTGGTCCATCGCGTTCATCTCGCGGCGGAAGCGCAGCCGCCAGTCGGTGAACATCAAGGTGAAGGCGATATAGACGGCGATGGTGCCGAAGGTGACCGCCGCATAGGAGAAGTCGAACATCCCCCACAGGATCACCGTCACCAGCACGATCTCGAGCAGGGTCGGGACGATGCTGAACAGCATGAAGTCGAGCACGAAGGTGATGCCGCGCGAGCCGCGCTCGATGACGCGGGAAAGGCCGCCGGTCTGCCGGTCCATGTGGAAGCGCATCGACAGTGCGTGCAGGTGCTGGAAGACCTCCAACGCGATGCGGCGCGAGGCACGTGCCTGGACCTTCACGAAGACGGCATCGCGCAGCTCGGCAAAGCCGGCGCTGGCGGCGCGCAACAGGCCGTAGCCGATCACGAGCGCGATGGGGATGGTGGCGATGCCGCCCGCCTGCGGCCCCAGCGCATCGACGGCGCGCGCATAGACGATAGGAACCAGCACATTGGCGCCCTTCGCCACCACCAGCAACGCCAGGGCGATCACCACCCGGGCGCGCAGGCCGGGCTCGCCCTTCGGCCAGAGCCAGGGGGCGAGGGTGAGCAGCGTCCGGAAATGGCTGCGTTCGGCGGAGGCGTCGGAGTGGCTCATGCATCCGGGACATAGGCTTGAACGGCGGCGCGGCAAACGGGCCATATGGCCGGGAGCAGGTGCCGAGGGGTAAAGCGGGGGGATGAGCCCCTTCCAGCGCCATATCGATGCCTGCAACGACCTGCCCTCCCCGGCCGGATTCATCCCCTTCCGCATCGCGGGGGCACAGGTAGGCTGGCTCGGGCCCGAGCTGGCGCGGGCGCTGACCTTCTTCCCACGCGACTTCCATTTCGATGCCGAGGGGGTGGCGATGGCCGCCCGGCTGCGCGGCACGCCGGCGCGGGCGGAGGCGCTGGCGGCTGTGACCCGCTCGCTGGCCGGGCGGGGCTTCTTCACCCTGCGGGACGAGGCCTTCGACGTGCGGGCGGAGCCGGAGGGGCCGGTGCTGGCGCTGCTGGACCGGGGCGCCATCCCCGCCTTCGGGGTCCGGGCGGAGGGGGTGCATCTCAACGGGCTGGTGCGGCGGGCGGATGGGCTGCAGGTCTGGGTCGGCGTGCGCTCGCGCAGCAAGCCGGTGGCGCCGGGGCAGCTCGACCATGTGGTGGCGGGCGGCATCCCGGCCGGGCTCGACCCGATGCAGTGCCTGGTGAAGGAAGCGGCGGAAGAGGCATCGATCCCCCCGGAGCTGGCTGGGCAGGCGCGGGAGGTGGCGCGCCTATCCTACGTCATGCGGCATGGCGAGGGGATGCGGCGGGACATCCTGCATGCCTTCGACCTCGACCTGCCGGAGGAGTTCACCCCCGTACCGGCGGATGGCGAGGTGGAGCGGTTCGAGCTCTGGCCGGTGCGGCGGCTCTACGAGGCGGTGCGGGACACGGATGAGGTGAAGTTCAACGTGAACCTGGTGCTGATCGACCTGTTCCTGCGCGAAGGGCTGATCGACCCGGCGGGCGAGGAAGGCCGGGCCCTGAGGCTGGGGCTCGAGCAGGGAGGGTGAGCCTGGCCAGGCAGGAATGATGCTGCCCGGACCGCATTGCACCGGGGCTGCCATCGGCGCCGGCAGCGTGGTGGCTGCTGGCGCTGGATGGACCGGCCGGAGGGCCCGTCGCGGGCATCCGGCCAAGGCAATCAGGCCCCTGCCCTACCAGGCATAGGCCGGGCGGTAGGCCACCGGCGGGGGCGGCGCGTAGTAGGCCGGCGGCGGGGCGTAATAGGCCGGCGGAGGTGCGTAGTAGACCCGCGGAGGCGGCACGTAATAGGCCGGCGGCGGGGGCGGCGGGGCGTAGTAGACCGGCGGCGGCGGGGGCGCGGCATAGGCATTCGCCGCGCCGAGCGCCAGCGCGCCGAGGGCAAGGCCGCCGACGATGCCGGCCACCGCGCCGGCACCACCCCGATGGTGGTGGTGGTGCGGGCCACCCCAGCCACCACCATGGCCGCCCCGGTGCCAGCCCTGGGCCTGCGCTGCGGGGGCGGCGAGAGCGACGGTGGCGACCAGGGCCGCGGCAGCGGCGATACGAAGCTTCATCTCACAACCCTCCTTGGGTCTGTGCTGATGAAACGGCCCGATCGTGACGGGCATATGGCAGGAAACCGGCGGAAAGCGGCCGCCTTTTCAATTGGATGCGATGCCGGCGCCGCGCAGGAAGTCGAGCAGCGCGCGGTTCACCGGCTCCGGCGCCTCCTGCTGCACCCAATGGCCGATGCCCTCCAGCATCACCGCACCTCGGAAGCCGGCCAGGCGCTGCGGCAGCGCCTCGACCGCCGGCCTGGTCCAGCCGAGCACGGGGTCGGCGGTGCCGGTGATGAAGAGGCTCGGCTGGCGCAGGGTGAGGCCGGCGAAGGGCGCCATCAGCCGCCAGTTGCGCTCGATGTTGCGGTACCAGTTCAGCCCGCCGCGGAAGCCGGTGCGGCGATAGATGGCCGCCAGCTCCGCCAGCTCCGCGGCCGGCAGCCAGGGCGGCAGGGCGGGCGGCTCGGCGAGGCTGGCGAGGAATCCGGCCTCGGGCAGGTCCGGGCGCCAGCGCTCGGCCTCGGGTGGGTTGCCGGAGAGGGACCAGAGGGTGCGGCGGAGCGTCACCTCCGCATCGCCTTCGAGATCCGCCTCGGCGACGCCCGGCTCCTGAAAATAGAGCTGGTAGAAGCGGTGCCGCCCGGCGCGGCGCAACGCCTCGGTGGGGCTGACGGGACCGCGCGGGGAGAAAGGCACGCTGAGCCCGGCGACGGCGGGGAAGCGGTCCGGCCGCAGCAGCGCCGCGTTCCAGGCGACGGGCGCGCCCCAGTCATGGCCCACGATCGCCGCCTGGTGCAGGCCGAGCGCGTCGAGCAGCCCGACCATGTCGCCGATGAGGTGAAGGAGCGTGTAATCCTCGATCGCCGGCGGCGCCTCGCTCTCGCCATAGCCGCGCATGTCGGGGGCGATGGCGCGGAAGCCGGCCTCGGCCAGCGCCTCCATCTGATGGCGCCAGGAGCGCCAGGACTCGGGGAAGCCGTGGCAGAACAGCACCGGCGGCCCTTCCCCCGCCTCCGCGACATGCAGGGTGATGCCGTTCGCGGCGAGGCTCCGGTGGGTGATCGGCATGTGGCGTCTCCCGGTCCGGAGCGGCTTCCGCTCGACTGCGCTCGCGGAAGCCGCTCCAGCCTGTTGTCTGAACGAGCAAATTACCCCTTCCGGGTGTTTCCACCCGTTCGGGGTTTGCTCTAGCTGGCGAAGCCGGGCGCCTCCGCGGCGAGGATGCGCTTGACGCTCTCCAGGTGCAGCCGGGCGCTCTCGCGGTCGCCCTCGCGCATCTGCAGGTAGGTCTTCCGCGCCATCTCGGGCGGCACCGGCTTCAGCGGGCGGCCGGTGGACATCGCCAGGCGCTGCGCCTCGCAGGCGCGCTCGAGGTAGTAGAGGTCGTCCCAGGCCTCGGCGATGGTCGGGCCGAGCACCATGATGCCGTGGTTGCGCATGAAGACGATGTCGGCCTCGCCGATGCTGGCGGCGATGCGGTCGCCCTCCGCCTCGTCGAGCGCGAGGCCGGCATAGTCCTCGTCGACCACGGTGCGGCCGTAGAATTTCAGCGCGGTCTGCCCGGCCCAGGCCAGCGGCGGCCCCTCCAGCATGGCGAGCGCCGTCGCGTTCGGCATGTGGGTGTGGAAGCAGGCGCGGGCGCGCGGCACGTTCTTGTGGACGCGGGCATGGATGTAGAAGGCGGTCGCCTCCGGCACGCCCTCGCCGGCGACGACGTTGCCGTGGAAGTCGCAGACCAGCAGGCGGGAGGCGGTGACCTCGGCGAAGGCCCAGCCATAGGGGTTGACGAGGAAGAGGTCGTCCCGCCCCGGTACCATGGCGCTCAGGTGGTTGCAGATGCCCTCATGCAGGCCGAGCCGCGCCGCCATGCGGAAGCAGGCGGCGAGGTCGATGCGCGCCTGCTCCACCGTGGCCGCGTCGAGGTCGGAGTTGCGCAGGATCGCGGGGGCGGCGGGCTGGGCGAGGCTGTGGGCCATGATCTGTCCTTCAGGCGGGCGGCATGGAGGGCGCCAGGGCCTCGTGCCCCGGCGCATAGAGGTTGTTGCTGATCGCCGGGTTGCGGTTGACCAGGGGTCGGCGGAAGAGCGGGTGCGTCATGCTGCGGATCTCGTGCTCGACCTGGAACAGCAGCCGCCCGTCCTCCGGGTCGACGATGTCGATGAAGCGGTATTGGTGCGGGCTGTCCTCGCGGCTGATCAGGCCGCGCTCGGCCAGCCGCGCATGCACGCCGCCGAAATCGGCGAAGGCGAGCTGGATGTGGTGGCCGTCGAAGGCCGGCTGCGGCGCGTCGGTCTCGCGGTAGACGAGGTATTGGGACGGGGCGACGAGGACATGCAGCGCGCCGTCGCGCATCGCCGACGGGGCGCCGATGACCTGGTCGTAGAAGCGGGCGATGCCGGGCAGCGTGCCGGGCGCCGCGTCGAGTTGCACATAGGGGATGCCGAGGCTGATCCGCCCGAAGCGCTCCGCATCCGGCGCGTGGACGCGCATGCGGTTGCCCCAGGGGCAGGTGACGTCGACATGCCCCTCGGCTTCCACGAAGGCGAAGCGCGTGCCCTCCAGCCAGCGGCGGGCGCGGTGGAGCTGGTGCAGCAACAGCTCGCGGCTCGGCGTCACCAGCCCGACCACGCCGCGCAGCACCTGCGCCGGGCCGGTCGGCAGGTGGAACTGGCTGACGCCGGCATTGGCCCACATGTTGTCGAGGCCGGTCATCAGGTAGGGGTCGCGGGTGAGGCCGAGGCCGGTGATGTAGAAGGCGGTCGCCAGCGCCTGGTCGGGCACGCGGAGGTTGACGTGCTGCAGCTCGACCGAGTTGCCGAGGGTCTCCTGGGCCCGGTCGAAGGGGCACTCGACCTTGCTCATCCCGTCCATGGTATGTTCCTCCGCTGGCGGCGGGAAGCTTCGCGCCCGGCCGGGGGCCATGCAAGGCCTATCGGGCGCGCGGCATCGCGCTACCATGCCGCCACACAAGGCGGAGACGGGGCATGGCGACGAGCTTCCAGCTGGGTGACCTCACCATCCATCGCGTGATCGAGGAGGAAAGCCCGCTCTTCGACCCGCTCACCTTCTTCCCCACCCTGACGCCGGAGCTGCTGGACGAGAACCGCGCCTGGCTGGAGCCGCAGGCGGTCGACCCGGCGACGGGCAAGCTGCGCCTCTGCATCCAGAGCTACGTGATCCGCACGCCGCACCACACCATCCTGGTCGACAGCTGCGTCGGCAACCACAAGCAGCGGACGCAGCCCTTCTGGAACGGGAAGACCGACGACACCTGGGAGCGGAACCTGGTGGCGGCCGGATACTCGGTCGGCGACATCGACTACGTCATGTGCACCCATCTGCATGTCGACCATGTGGGCTGGAACACGCGGCTCGAGAACGGCCGCTGGGTGCCGACCTTCCCCAAGGCGCGCTACGTCTTCGCCGAGCGCGAGGTGGCGCATTGGGAGGCGGCGCGGAAGGAGACGCCGAACCCGATCTTCGAGGACAGCGTGCTGCCGATCCTGGAGGCGGGCCGGGCGGAGCTGGTGGCCGCCGACCACGGCATCGGCGACCACCTGCGGCTGACGCCGACGCCGGGGCACACGCCCGGCCATGTCGCGGTCGAGCTCGGCAAGGAGGAGGTGACCGCGGTCCTGACCGGCGACCTCATCCACTCGCCGCTGCAGATGCGCTACCCCGAGCTCTCGATGCGCGCCGACACCGACCAGCGGCAGTCGGCCGAGACGCGGCGGCGATTCCTCGACTGCCATTGCGACACCGGCCGGCTGCTCTGCACGGCGCATTTCCCCTCGCCCTCCACCGGCCATGTCACGCGCTGGGGCGACGGCTTCCGCTTCATGGCGACGGAGGCCTGAGGCCTGAGACCGCAGGGGAACAGGCGGAATGCGCATCGGCATCATCGGCTGCGGCGTCGCCGGCAGCGTGCTGGCCGAGATGCTGCGGGAGGCGCCCGGCTTCGCCGTCGACGTCTTCGACCGCATGGCGCGCGGCGAGGAGGCGGAAGCGGGAACGGGCCTCAATTGCGGGCCGAACGCGATGAAGGCGCTGCGCCTCCACCTGCCCGCGCGGCACGCGGCGCTGCGCGCGGCCTCGCTGCCCTGGACCCGCTGGATCATCGAGACGGCGGAGGGGCAACGCCTCTTCGACCTCGACCTGCGCGAGGTGGCCGAGGAGCCGGGCATCCGCTTGCGCTGGTCGGAGCTGTACCGGCAGCTGCGCGGGCCGGTCGCCGACGCCACCCATCACGGGCTGGAGCTGGTGGCGGTGGAGGAGGATGCCGCCGGCCGCCTCGTCCCCGTGCTGGAGGCGCCGGACGGGGCCCGGCTGCGGCCGCGCGGCTATGAGCTGCTGGTCGCCGGCGACGGGCGCTACTCGGCGCTGCGGCGGCTGACGGCAGGGGTGCCGCAGCCGGCCCTCCACGGCATCGCCATGACGCGGCTGCTGGTGCCCGACGCGGCGGACTGCCCCTTCGACGAGTACGGGCAATGGTTCAACGGCAATGCGCGGCTGCTGGCCTACAGGCTGCCGGGCGGCGCGGCCTACATCGCGGGTGGCTTCCCGCTCGCCTCGGCCAGTGCCGAGATCGCGCCCGAGGCTAGGACCGCCGCCTTCCAGCGCGCGCTCTACACCCCGCCCGACGGCCAGGCCTGCCCCGCCGTCGCCTGGATGGTCGAGCGGCTGGCGGCCGGCGTCGGGCAGATCCACTGGGCGCGGCTGCAGGACGCGCCGCTGCTGCGGACGGCGGCGGCCGGGCGGGTGCTGTTCCTCGGCGATGCGGCGCATGCCATGGTGCCGACGCTCGGCCAGGGCGCGACGCAGGCGATCGAGGACGGCGTCGTCGCCGGCGCCCTGTTGCGCCGTGGCGGCGGGGCGGAGGACGTGGCCGCCTGGCGCGACACGCGCATCGACTTCGTCCGGCGCTTCAGCCTGGAGGCGACGGATACGATGTTCCCCGGCGGCGACCCGGTGGCGGGCTCCATCGCCAAGGGCGAGCCGGAGTTCCTGGCGAAGCTGCGCCGGCTCTACACCGACGTGCCGGGGCCGGAGGAATTCGCACCGGTGCGCGTATAGCGGCCGGGGCTTGCGGGAGGGACGACATGAAGATCGGCGCGGCGATGTTCTTCACCGACTATTCCATGGCACCCGACGAGTTGGCGCGGGCGCTGGAGGAGCGCGGCTTCGAGAGCCTCTGGGCGCCGGAGCATTCCCACATCCCCTTGCAGCGGGCGACGCCCTGGCCGGGCGGAGGCGACCTGCCGAAGATGTACTACGACGTGTTGGACCCCTTCGTGACGCTGACCGCGGCGGCGGTGGCGACGACGACGCTCCGGCTCGGCACCGGCATCTGCCTCGTCGTGCAGCGGGACCCGATCCAGACCGCGAAATCCGTCGCCTCGCTCGACCGCATCTCGGGCGGGCGCTTCCTCTTCGGCGTCGGCAACGGCTGGAACCGGGAGGAGATCGAGAACCACGGCACCGCCTTCGAGACGCGGCACAAGCTGGCGCGCGAGCGGATCGAGGCGATGCAGGCGATCTGGACGCAGGCGAAGCCCGAATACCACGGCGAGTTCGTCGATTTTGCGCCGATGATGACCTGGCCCAAGCCGGTGCAGAAACCCCACCCGCCGATCATCGTCGGCGGCGCCTTTCCCTGGGGGGCGAGGCGGGCGATCCGCTACGGCAATGGCTGGATGCCGCACCGCGTGCGGCAGCACTACGCCGACGTGGCGGCGCTCATCCCGCAATTCCGGCAGATGGTGGGGGAGGCGGGGCGGTCGCTGGCCGAGCTGCCCGTCACCATCTGGGGCGCGAAGGAAGACCGCGACGCGCTGCTGGCCGACCGCGACCTCGGCGTGGAGCGGGTGGTGGTCAGCCTCGACGCGGCGAAGCGCGATGCGATCCTGCCGGAGCTGGACCGATGGGCGGAGCTGGCGCGGCAGGCCGGCTGACGGGGCTTGTTGCGGCAGCGTGCGGTGCCATCTGCGCTGGATGGACCTGCCCGCCCCGACCCTCGATGATGCCGCCGTCACGCGGCTCGCCACGAGCCACCCGCTGCTGGTTGGCGACCTCCGCTCCGACCATGCCGGCGAGACGGGGGCGGTGATGATCTATCGCGGCATCCTGGCATGCTCGCGCGACCCGGCGGTGCGCGCCTTCGCCTCCCGGCACCTGGAGACGGAGGCGGGGCACCTGCGCCTGCTTGAGGCGATGCTGCCGCCCGCGCAGCGCAGCCGGCTGCTGCCGATCTGGCGCGTGGCGGGATGGCTGACCGGGGCGCTGCCGGCGCTGGTTGGGCCGGCGGCGGTGCAGGTGACGATCGAGGCGGTCGAGACCTTCGTCGATCACCACTACCGGGAGCAGATCGAGCGGCTGCCCGCGGCCGGCGAGGCGGGCGCGCTGCGGGCGCTGCTGGAGCAGTGCCGGCTGGAGGAGGTCGAGCACCGGGACGAGGCGGCGGAGCTGCTCGGCGCCGGCCGCGGATGGCTGGCCCGCCTCTGGGGCGGCCTCGTCGGGCGGGGCAGCGCCGCGGCCGTGGCCGCGGCACGACGGATCTAGAGCACGGCCTCCGCCGCGACGCGCAGCGCCTCGGGCGTCGCGCCGGTGAGGACGAGGGTGCCGACCTTGCCCTCCTTTGCCACCGCCTTCCAGTCTTGCAAACGGCCGCGGATGCGGTCGGCCGGGCCGACGAGGGCGATCTCGTCCACCAGCTTGTCGGGCACCGCGGCGGCCGCCTCCGCCTTGCGGCCGTCGAGGAAGGCGTCCTGGATCGCCATCGCCGCGTCCGGGTAGCCGAGGCGCTTGCAGTAGTCGTTGTAGAAATTCTTCCCCCTCGCCCCCATGCCACCGATGTAGAGCGCGAGCTCCGGCTTCACCGCATCGCGGCAGGCCTGGAGGTCGTTGCCGAGGCGGATCTTGGTGTAGGGCGCGATGTCGTAGCCCTGGAGGCTGCGGCCGGATTTCGCCATGCCCTCCTGCGTCGGGCCCACCACCGCATCGGCGGCTTCGGGCGACATGAAGATCGGCAGGTTGCCCTCTGCGATCTCGCCCGAGAGGCGCATCCCGCCCGGGGTGATGGAGGCGGTGTAGATCGGCAGCGCGGGGTCGCCGTGGATGATGCTGCGCAGCGGCTTGCCGAGGCCGGTGGCGCCGGGCCCCTTGTAGGGGATCTGGTAGTGCTCGCCCTCATGCTCGAGCGGCTTTTCGCGCGCCAGGATGGCGCGGATGATCTCGACATATTCCCGCGTGCGGCCGAGCGGCTTGCCGTTGGGCTGGCCGTGCCATCCCTCCACCACCTGCGGGCCCGAGGGGCCGATGCCGCAGAGGAAGCGGTTGCCCGACAGCGCCTGGAGCGTCATCGCCGTCATCGCCGCGCAGGTCGGCGTGCGCGCCGGCATCTGCATGATTCCGGTGCCCGCCTTGATGCGCGTGGTGCGGGCGAGCACGAAGGCGATGGGCGTGACGGCATCCGTGCCGTAGGATTCGCCGCACCAGACGGCGTCGAAGCCGAGGCGCTCCGCCTCCAGCACGAGGTCCATCTCGAGCTGCGGCTTCTGGCCGCGGATCATGCCGATGGTGATGCCGAGCTTCATCGCGGTCAGACCTTGGCCAGGATGGTGTCGCGGAAGGCGCGCATGGCGTCGAGCGCCTCCTCCGCCGTCCCGCCGGGGAAGGTGAGGTCGACGGCCCCGACGCCGGCCTCCTTCAAGGCGCGAAGGTCGGCCGCGATCTCGCCCGGCTGGCCGGAGAACAGGCGGCGCTCGCCGTCGCCGGCCTGCGCGGGCACCTCCGGCCCGTATTTCTGCACGCGATAGGCGAGCGCCATCGCGGCCGGGTCGCGGCCGGCGGCGCGGGTCAGGCCGTGCAGCTTGTCGACCGCGGCGCGGTAGCGGGCCAGGCTGTCGAGCGGGTGCGAGGGGTTGGTGCCGATCGGGTACCAGCCGTCGCCGAGGCGGGCGGCGCGGCGCAGCGCCGGCCCGCTCTCGCCGCCGATCCAGACGGGCAGCGGGTTCTGCACCGGCTTCGGCGCGAAGCCGACATTGCCGAATCGGACGAACTCGCCCTCGAAGCGCGGGTCCTCCTCCGTCCAGAGCTCGCGGGCGGCGAGGATGTACTCGTCCGTCACCCGGCCGCGGGCGTCGAAATCGGGCGCCTGCAGGGCCTCGAACTCCTCGCGCAGCCAGCCGGCGCCGATGCCGACGGTGAGGCGCCCGCCCGAGAGCACGTCGATGGTCGAGAGGATCTTCGCCGTCAGCATCGCCGGCCGGTGCGGAACGACCATCACCGAGGTGACGATGCGCAACCGCTCCGTCCGGGCGGCGAGGAACATCGCCTGGGTCAGCAGCTCGTGCCGCTCGCCGCGGCTGCTGGCGGGGAATTCGCCGCTGTCGGTGTAGGGGTACTTCGCTCCGATCTCGCGCGGGATCACCACATGGTCGCTGACGGTCGCATAGTGGAAGCCGAGCGCCTCGGCGCCCTGGGCCAGGCGGGTCAGCGCCTCGGGCGTCGCCAGCGGTCCGCCGCTCGGCGCACTGAAGCCGATCTGCATGGGTCGGTTTCCTCCTCCCGGCGTTGCGTCCCCCGGGCCTCTGCCACAGGATGCGGCGAGCCCGCGGGACGGGCAAGGGTGACGGGATGGATGCGCTTCTGAACCGGCCGCTGGCGGCGCTGATGGCGGAGGCCGCGGCCTTGCGCGATGCGGGCCATGGACGGCTGTTGTCCTACTCGCGGAAGGTCTTCATTCCGCTGACCAAGCTGTGCCGCGACGTCTGCCACTACTGCACCTTCGCCGAGAAGCCGCAGAAGGGGCGCAACCCCTACCTGACGCCGGAGGAGGTGCTGGCGATCGCCCGCGCCGGCGCTGCGGCGGGCTGCACCGAGGCGCTGTTCACCCTCGGCGACAAGCCGGAGCTGCGCTGGCCGGCGGCGAGGGAGGCGCTGGAGGCGCTGGGTTACGCCAGCACCATCGACTACCTCACCGCCATGTGCGCCCTGGTGCTGAAAGAGACCGGGCTGCTGCCGCATGCCAATCCCGGCGTGATGACGCGGGAGGAGATCGCATCCCTCCGCGCGGTGACGGCGAGCCAAGGCGTGATGCTGGAGAGCACCAGCGCCCGGCTCTGTGCCCCGGGCGGCGTGCATTACGGCAGCCCGGACAAGGACCCGGCGCTCCGCCTCGGCGTGCTGCGGATGGCGGGCGAGCTGCGCGTGCCCTTCACCACCGGCATCCTGATCGGCATCGGCGAGACGCGGGAGGAGCGGATCGAGGCGCTGCAGGCGATCGCTGCGCTGCAGGCCGAGCATGGCCACATCCAGGAAGTCATCGTCCAGAATTTCCGGGCGAAGCCGGGCACGAAGGCGGCTGGCGCCGAGGAACCGGACCTCGACGACCTGCTCTGGACCATCGCGGTCGCGCGCATCCTGCTCGGGCCGGCGATGAACCTTCAGGCGCCGCCCAACCTCTCGCCGGGCGTCTATCAGCAACTCGTCGCGGCGGGGCTGAACGACTGGGGCGGCGTCTCGCCCGTCACCCCCGACCACGTGAACCCGGAGGCGCCCTGGCCGGAGGTCGAGGCGCTGGCGGCGCGCACCGCGGAGGCGGGCAAGGTGCTGGTGCAGCGGCTGCCGGCCTATCCCGCCTATGTCCGCGCGGCGGAGGAATGGATCGACCCCGGCGTCGCGCCGCGGCTGCGCCAGGCGAGCGATGCCGGGGGCTGGGCGCGGGAGGATCGCTGGTCGCCGGGCGAGGTGACGCCGCCGGCGCTGCCGGCGCCGCGCTTGGCGGAAGCGGATGCCGCGCTGGCGCGCGATGTCGAGCGCGCAGCGGGCGGCGGACGGCTGGAGCCGGCGGCCATGATGCGGCTGTTCGCCGCGCGCGACGCCGACTTCGCCCATGTGACGCGGGCGGCGGATGCGCTGCGCATCGCGGTCTCCGGCGAGACGGTGCGCTATGTCGTCAACCGCAACATCAACTACACCAACATCTGCACCTATCGCTGCACCTTCTGCGCCTTCAGCAAGGGGCGGACGCACGAAGCGCTGCGCGGCCCGGCCTATGACCTCGACCATGGCGAGATCGTCCGCCGCGCCGTCGAGGCCTGGGACCGCGGCGCGACCGAGGTCTGCCTGCAGGGCGGCATCCACCCCGACTACACCGGCGCGACCTACGAGGCGATCTGCCAGGCGATCCGCGCCGTGTTGCCGGAGATGCACATCCACGCCTTCTCGCCGCTCGAGGTGACGCAGGGCGCGGCGACGCTCGGCCTCACGCTGACCGAGTACCTGGCGCGGCTGAAATCGGCGGGGCTCGGCACGCTGCCGGGGACGGCGGCGGAGATCCTCGACGACGAGATCCGCGCCGTCATCTGCCCGGACAAGGTGAACACCGCCGAGTGGCTGGCCGTCGCGCGGGCGGCGCACGGCCTCGGCCTCCGCACCACGGCGACGATCATGTTCGGCCATGTCGAGGGGCCGCTGAACTGGGCGCGGCACCTGCTGGCGCTGCGCGACCTGCAGGCGGAGACGGGCGGCTTCACCGAATTCGTCCCCCTGCCCTTCGTCGCCATGGAGGCGCCGATGTATCTGAAGGGCCGCGCGAGGCGCGGCCCGACCTTCCGCGAGGCCGTGCTGATGCACAGCGTCGCGCGGCTCGCGCTGCATCCGCTCGTCCCCAACATCCAGACGAGCTGGGTGAAGATGGGCCCGCAAGGCGCGGCGCTCGCCCTGCAGGCCGGGGCGAACGACCTGGGCGGGACGCTGATGAACGAGAGCATCAGCCGCGCTGCCGGCACCCAGCACGGGCAGGAGTATCCGCCCGAGGCGATGGAGGCGCTGATCCGCTCCATCGGCCGCCTGCCCGAGCAGCGGACGACGCTCTACGGCCCGGTGCCGCAGGCGCGGCGGCGGGCGGCCTTCGAGGCGGCGGAGCTGGCACCGGTGGTGCAGACGGCACCGCGCCGGCGGGAGGCGGTGGGGGGCTGATCGATTTTCCGAGGGTTCTGCGTTAAGGGGGCGTAACCCCCTACCGGAGAAACCGATGCCCCATCGTCGCCTGCTGCTGACGGCCGCCGCCCTCAGCCTGCCCGCTCTCGCTGCCCGCGCCCAGGGCTTTCCGGACCGCGCCCTCCGCATCGTCGTGCCATTCGCCCCGGGCGGGGCGGTGGACCTCACCGGGCGGCTGCTGGCCGAGCAGCTGCAGCCGGTGCTCGGCCAGAACGTAGTCGTCGACAACCGTGGCGGCGCCGGCGGCAACCTCGGCGCCGATGTGGTGGCCAAGTCGGAGAAGGACGGCTACTCGCTGCTGCTCGGCTCGGCGAACATCCTCTGCGCCAACAAATTCCTCTTCCGCCGCTCCATGCCGCTCGACCCGATGCGCGACCTGGCGCCGGTCACGCGGGTGACGACGGGCACGGTGGTGCTGATCGTCAACGGCCGCAGCCCCTACAAGAGCTTCCAGGAGCTGATGGCGGCGGCGAAGAAGGACCCGGGCAAGCTCACCATGGGCTCCTCCGGCACCGGCACCGTCAGCCATCTCACCATCGAATCGGTGAAGCGCGCGGCGGGCGTCGACATCACCCACGTTCCCTATCGCGGCGGCGGGCCGGCCTTCCAGGACCTGCTGGCGGGCAACATCGACATGATGTTCGACGTGATCCCGGCGGCGATCGCCAATATCCGCGAGGGCGCCTTCCGCCCGCTCGCCGTCGGCAGCGCCGAGCGCATTACCTATGTGCCGGAGCTGCGCGACGTGCCGTCGATGAAGGAGCTGCTGCCGGGCGCCAACATCGACATGCAAAGCTGGTACGCCATTAATGCCACGGCGGGCACGCCGGCCGACCGCATCGCCACCCTGCACCGGGCGCTGACCCAGGTGGTGAAGAGCGACGCCTTCCGCGGCAAGATGGAGCCGATCGGCTTCACCCCCGTCGCCGACGAGACGCCGGCCGCCTATGGCGAGTACATGCGCGCGCAGGAGAAGGTCTGGCAGAAGCTGGTCGAGGAGTCCGGCGCGACTATGGAGTAAAGCGCGCTACCGCGTGGGGGGAGTGAGGCCGCACTCGCGTAGGAAGGCCAGCGTCCGCGTGCCCCTCGCTTCGGGCAGGCGGGCGAAGCTGACGAGGTCGGCGGGATGGTCGATATCCATCCCGATGCCCGGCAGCGGGACGATGCGCGGCTCGATACCCTGGGCGCGGGCCGCGGCGAGGTGCGGGACGTAGCTGTCCTCGCCGAAGCGCAGCGGCACGGCGAGCGGCGGCGACATCGCCACGGCATTCGAGCCCAGCTCGTCATGCGCGGGCGCGATGGTGAAGGCCGGCGCCTCGCCATGAACAGCGAGCACCGCCTCGATCTCGGCGGGCGTCACGGCGGGGATGTCGCCGGGCAGGGTGAGGATGCCCTGCGCGCCCTCGGCGGCCAGCAGCCGCGCGGCGGCGGTGACGCTGCCGGTATGGCCGTTGCGCGCGCCCTCGGTCAGCACGCGGGCGCCGCTGCGGCGGGCGAGGTCGGTGGCCCAGGGGTCGAGCGTCACCAGCGCGACACCGGCGAGGCCCCGTGCCGCCGTCAGCGCCGCCAGCACCTCGCCGATCATCACCTGCATCAGTGCCACGCGCAGCGCCGGCGTCAGCGCCGGGGAGAGGCGCTGCTTCGCGCCCTCCAGTTCCTTCACCGGGAGGATGGCCCAGATCATGCCGCGCTCAGCACCACCCGAGCGAGGGCGATCTTGTCCTTGAGGCTCCGCATCAGCGTCGGTGCGCGGATGACCTGCGCCTCGATGCCCGCCGCGTCATCTTCCGGCTCCATGACGTAATGCGTCAGCAGCCCGGCATAGCGGGCGGCGACGGCGGCGGCGCTCGGCACCATCCCCGTCTGTTCGAACATGCGCGCCGTTGGCCCCTTCACCGCCTGCCCGGCGATGATCGGAGAGACGGCGACGACCGGGGCGCCGCAGGCCGCGATGGCGGCGCGGAGGCCGGGGACGGCGAGGATCGGCTCGATGCTGATGAATGGGTTGGAGGGGCAGATCACCACGGCGCGTGGGCGCGACCGCAGCGCCTCCAGCAACAGCGGGTTGGGCCGGGCCTCGGCGGCGCCGGCGAAGTCGATGGCATGCACCGGCGGCCGCGTCTGGTCGCGGACGAACCAGTGCTGGAAGTCGAGCCAACCCGCGTCGCTCCGGAGGCGGGTGCGCACCGGGTCGTCGCTCATGGGCAGGATGCGCGGCCCGATGCCGAGGCGGCGGGCGATGCCGGCGGTGATGGCGCTGAGCGTCTCGCCGGCGCGGAGGCGGCGCGTGCGCTCGACATGGAGCGCGAGGTCGCGGTCGCCGAGGCGGAACCAGGTCTCGCCGCCGATGCTCCCCAGCGTCTCCATGAAGGACCAGGTCTCGTCGCGGCGGCCCCATCCGAGCTCCTGATTGTCGAGCCCGGCCAGCGCATAGGTCAGCGTGTCGATGTCGGGCGAGATGCTGAGGCCGAGATGCTCGAAGTCGTCGCCCGTGTTGGCGACAATCAACAGCTCCGAAAGCGGCAGGACATGGCTGAGGCCGAGCGCCAGCTTGGCGCCGCCGATGCCGCCCGAGAGGGCGACGATCATCGGAACAGATCCTCTGCCTCGGGCCGCAGCAGCTCTGCGGCGGGGTTGGGCGGCGCGTCCCAGGCGAGGCCGCGGACCAGCACCGCGGGCTGCGCCTCGGCGCCCTGGCCCTGCAGCAGGGAGGCGGCGGCGGCGATCTCGTCGGCGAAGCCGCTGATGCTGACCTGCAAGGCGCGGCCGAACAGGTCCGGCCGTCCGCGCAGGTCCCAGAGCGCGGGCAGGCCGGCAGCGCCGATGGCGACGCCCACCGTGCCACGGCGCCAGGCGCGGCCGAAGCTGTCGGTGATGACGACGGGGCAGCCGAGGCGCGCGGCCAGCGCGGCGGCGGTGCCGTCCGGGTCGCGCGGCAGCAGCAGCGCATGGCCCTCCTCGCCGAGATTGGACTGGTCGATGCCGGCATTCGCCATGACGAAGCCGAGCCGGTGCTGCACGATCAGCAGGTTCGGCCGTGCGCGGACGACGCGCTGGCTCTCCGACAGCACCAGCTCGACGAAGCGCGGGTCCTTCTGCACGCGCCCGGCCAGCGCCTGTGCCTCGGCCGATGGGGTGACGGAGGCGAGCGCCACGCTGCGCCCCTCCGCCTTGCTGACGATCTTCTGCGCCAGCACCAGCACGTCATCGCCGCGCAACGCGAGCCCGGCGCGGGCAAGCCCGGCCTCGACCAGCGCGGCGAGGTCGTCGCCGGCCCGCACCATCGGCAGGCCGGGAAGCGCCTGCAGTTCCAGCCGTTGCACGGTTCAGCCGAAGCGGCGGCGGAGCAGGGGCAGCACCTGCTCCCCATAGAGCTTGAGGAAGCGCGCCTGGTCCGGCCCCGGCGCGTGGAAGACGAGGTGGTTGAAGCCGAGCGCGACGTACTCGCCGATGCGCTCGACATGCTCCTCGGCGTCGTCGGAGACGATCCAGCGGCTGGCGGCGCGCTCCAGCGGCAGGGCATCGGCCAGGCGCTCCATCTCGGCCGGGTCCTCGACCGACATCTTCTCCTCGGGCGAGAGGGCCAGCGCAGCCCAGTGGCGGGTATCCTCCAGCGCGCGCTGCTTGTCGGTATCAAAGGAGACCTTCACCTCGATCATGCGGTCGTAGTCGGGCTTCGGGGCCCCTGCCGCCTCGAGCCCGGCGGCGAGGTTGGGCAGCAGCGTCTCGGTGTAGAGTTCCCGCTTCTTGCCCGAGGTGCAGATGAAGCCGTCGCCGCCGCGGCCGGCATATTTGGCGACGAGCGCGCCGGCGGCGGCGACGTAGATCGGCACCATCTGCTCAGGCCGGTCGTAGATCGTCGCCTTGTCGGTCTTGTAGTACTGGCCTTCGAAGGTGACGCGCTCCTCCGACCAGAGCTTCCGCATCAGCTGCACCGCCTCGCGCATGCGGGCGAAGCGCTCCTTGAACTCGGGCCAGGGCGCGCCGGTGGAGGGCACCTCGTTCAGCCCCTCCCCCGTGCCGATGCCGAGGATGACGCGGCCGGGATACATCGAGCCGAGCGTGCCGAAGGCCTGCGCCACGATCGAGGGGTGGTAGCGGAAGGTCGGCGTCAGCACGGAGGTGCCCATCACCAGCCGCTGCGTCCGGGCGCCGAGCGCGCCGAGCCAGACCAGCGAGTTCGGCGCATGGCCGTCGGTGTGCTTCCAGGGCTGGAAGTGGTCGGAGATGAAGCAGGAATCGAAGCCGCATTCCTCGGCCATGATGCCGAATTCCAGCAGCTTCGCCGGCGCGAATTGTTCGGCCGAGGCCTTGTAGCCGAGCGTCAGCATCGGTGTGTGTCCTTCACAGGTCGGCCAGCGCGGCCAGCATGGCGTCGCGCGCGGCGATGTCGCCCTTGGCATGCACCGGCTGGATGCAGAGATGCGTCGCCCCGGCCGCGAAGTGCTCGGCGAGCTTCGCCTTCACCGCCGCGGCGTCGCCGGAGACGACCATGCCGTCGATGAAGCGGTCGCTGCCGCCATCCTTCAGGTCGTCCTCGGTGAAGCCGATGCGCAGCCAGTTGTTCACGTAATTCGGCAGGGTCATGTAGTGCGCGAGCTCGGCCCGGCCCATGGCGCGGGCCTTGGCGAGATCGGTTTCGAGGCAGACCTTCTGCTCGACGGCCAGCACCTTGCCCGGGCCGAGGATGCCGGCGGCGATGCGGGTGTGCTCCGGCGTCACGTTGTAGGGCACGGCGCCGTGAGTGCGCTTCGCCGCTAGCTCCAGCATCTTCGGCCCGAGGGCGGCGAGGAGGATGGGCCAGTCCTCGCCGGTATCGGCCTGGATGCCGTCGAGATAGCCGCGCATGGCGGGCACCGGCTTGTCGTAGCGGTGGCCGCGCAGCCCCTCCACCATCGGGATGTGGCTGACGCCGAGGCCGAGGACGAAGCGGCCGCCATGGAAGGCGTTCAGCGTCGCCATGCCGCGGCGGGCGGTAAACGGGTCCCGCGCATAGATGTTGGCGATGGAGCTGCCGACCTTCAGCCGCGTGGTGGACGCGAGGAGGTGGGCGGCGAGGGTGAGGGACTCGTAGCCCCGCGCCTCCGGGTACCAGAGCGTGCCGTAGCCCAGCTCTTCCACCCGGCGGGCGAGGGCGGCGAGGCCCGGCCCGTCCAGCCGGTCGGCGGGGTACCAGACCCCGAGGCGTCCCAATTCCATCACCATGCCCTCCGTCGGCCAGCATTGCGCCGGGGCCGCCTGCTGTCCACCGGCCCTGGTCTTTGGGCGCTGGGGCGCCTAGATCAAGGGTGAACCTCATACAGACAGAGACGCGCCCGTGGACGCAATGACCCCGGCCGACCTCTCCGCCACGGCACCGAACCAGGTTTCGGCCGAGGCGGGGCGGCGGCGCACCTTCGCCATCATCGCCCACCCCGACGCCGGCAAGACGACGCTGACCGAGAAGCTGCTGCTGCGCGGCGGCGCCATCCAGCTCGCCGGCGCGGTGCGGGCCAAGGGCAATGCGCGCCGCACCCGGTCCGATTGGATGAAGATCGAGCAGGATCGCGGCATCTCGGTCGCGACCTCGGTGATGACCTTCGAGCGCGGCGGGCTGATCTTCAACCTGCTGGACACGCCGGGCCACGAGGACTTCTCCGAGGACACCTACCGCACGCTGACCGCCGTCGACGCCGCGGTGATGGTGCTGGACGCCGCCAAGGGCATCGAGGCGCAGACCCGCAAGCTCTTCGAGGTCTGTCGCCTGCGCGACATTCCGATCATCACCTTCGTCAACAAGATGGACCGCGAGGCGCGCGACCCCTTCGAGCTGATCGACGAGATCGAGAAGACGCTGGCGCTGGACGCCGCCCCGGTCGCCTGGCCGGTCGGCCGGGCGAGCGAGTTCGCCGGCACCTGGGACATGCTGGCGCGGCACTTCCTCCCCGTCGATGCGGATGACCGCTCGGCCGTTTCGCTCTCGGGTCCGGATGATCCGAAACTGGCCGGGCTGGTCGGGCCCGAGCGGGCGGCGGCACTGGCCGAGGAGGTCGGGCTGGCCGAGGCGGCCTGCCCGGAGTTCGACCTGGAGGCCTTCCGCCAGGGCACCCTCACCCCGGTCTTCTTCGGCAGCGCGCTGCGCGACTTCGGCATCGGCCACCTGCTGGACGGCCTCGCCCGCTACGCCCCGCCGCCGCAGAGCCGCAGCGCCGATGCACGGCCCGTAGACCCGGGCGAGCCGGCGCTTACCGGCTTCGTCTTCAAGGTCCAGGCCAACATGGACCCGAACCACCGCGACCGCGTCGCCTTCGTCCGGCTCTGCTCCGGGCGGCTGGTGAAGGGGATGCGGCTGAAGCAGGTCCGCACCGGCAAGCAGGTGCCGGTCAACGCGCCATTGTTCTTCTTCGCCAAGGACCGGCAGGTGGCCGAGGAGGCCTGGCCGGGCGATGTCGTGGGGGTGGCCAATCACGGCACCCTGCGCATCGGCGACACGCTGACCGAGGGCGAGGCGATCAACTTCCGGGGCGTGCCGAGCTTCGCGCCTGAGATCCTGCGTCATGTCCGGCTCGAAGACCCAATGCTGGCGAAGAAGCTGAAGACGGCGCTCTCCCAGCTGGCCGAGGAAGGCGTGGTGCAGCTCTTCCGCCCGCTCGACGGCTCGAACCCTGTCGTCGGCGTGGTTGGGCAGCTTCAGCTCGATGTGCTGCAGAGCCGTCTCAAGGTCGAATATGGCGTCCCGGCCGGCTTCGACGACACGATGTGGCAGATGATGCGCTGGGTGACGGGAGATGACCGCGCCGCGCTCGACCGTTTCGCCGCTACCAACCGCCGCGATGCTGGCGAGGACCATGACGGCGCACTGGTCGCCTTCTTCGGCTCCGACTGGCGGCGCAAGCGGGCGGAGGAGGAATGGCCGATGCTGCGCTTCCACGCCGTGCGCGAGCAACACGGGCTGGAAATGGCGAAGCGTTAAGATGGATCTCGGAAGGTAACCGGCTCGGTTGAACAGCCGCCCGGAGCAATTGCCACCAGCGCAATCGCGCGGAACCTTGAGCAAGGGCCGCGTGTTCTCTCTCCAGAAAGCCGCACCGGGCACGCCCCCGGGTAAGCCGGCGGGGCCTCGCCATCGGCGGGCCCTTCGCCCCCGTCATACGGGTGGCCACAACCTAGGAGAGACCCAGTGACGACAGCGACTGACGCTGCGCTCGCGCAGCTTTCGCTCAACGCCTATTCCAACACCCCGGTCACGCTGCCGGCGGGCTTCAGCCCGGCCACCCTTCCCCTCACCCTCGGCGCCGGGCAGAGCTTCGTGGGGGGCCTCTACCAGAGCGACAACTCGGCCGCGCTGCTGGCTGAGGGCGCGGTGGATGGCCAGGAAAGCCTCGTCATCGCCTTCCGCGGCAGCGACGACCAGCAGGACAGCTTCAACGACCTGCAGAACATCAACGCGGATTACACGGACTTCACCACGTTGATCCAGGCGGTGGACCAGGCGGCGGCGAGCGGCCGCTACGACCAGATCGTGGTGACGGGGCACAGCCTCGGCGGGTCGCTGGCGCAGCAATTCATGGCCGCGCACCCCGAGCAGGCGGGCGTGACCTATGATGCCGTCACCTTCGGCTCGCCGGGCGCCCTCCTGCCGCCGGGCGTGGATGCACGCATCACCAATTTCGTCGTCGCCGATGACCCGGCGGTCGCGCTCGGTGCGCACCGGGCGGAGATCGGCGAGGTGTTGAGGTCCGACCCGGCGCTGGCGAACCTCGCCGCCGACAAGGCGGCGGAGGAACTTCCCGGCCTCACCGAAGCCCAGGCGCTGGCGGCCATCAACAGCCTCACGGTGAACTACGAGAACCGCGGCGACATCATGCTGCTGCCGGGAAAGACCGCTGACCTCTCGCCGCAGGCGGGCATTGCCGGCCTCGCCCGGCTCGATACGGCACAGCACGCGCCGGAGCTCTATGCGAGCAGCGTGACGGCCGCCGCTGCCTCGCCCGAGCCGGAGCTGATCGTGCCGGAGACGGGCACGACCGACCCGCAGCTGCTCGCGCTGCGCAGCATCTACGACAGCGACGGCGGCGACCCGCAGGTCTTCCGGTCGCTGATCGATGGCTGGCGGCAGGATGTGCAGGCGGAGGCGAACGACGTCTTCACCGGGGTCCGCGACGACCTGGCCGCGATCGGGCGGGACCTGAACCTGATCTAAGGCTGCTCCAGCAGCCGCAGGATCTCCCTCAACCAACCGGCCGTGGACTGGCCGTTGGCCGAAGGGTCGATATCTGGTTCCAAGTGCCGCAGGAAGGCGGCATCAGCGAGGCTGCCGGGATGGTCGGCGAGGAAGCGGCGAAGCTCGGCGGCGAGCGCCGTCCGCTCCGCCGCCGCCGTCGCCCGCCGCACCGTTCCCATGATCTCCGCATCGTCGCCGTCCAGATCGCAATCCTGGTGGAACCAGGCCTGGATGAAGCCGGCAAGGCGCGGGTAGAGCGCCGACATGCTACCCCGCGAAGGGGTCGCGCAGCGTGATCGTGTCGTCGCGGTCCGGGCTGGTGCTGAGCAGCACCACCGGCGCCTCGACCAGCTCCTCGATGCGGCGGACATACTTCACCGCCGCAGCCGGAAGGTCGGCATAGGAGCGGGCGCCGCGGGTAGAGCTGGTCCAGCCCTCCAGCACCTCATAGACCGGCTGCGCTGCGGCCTGCGCACCGGCAGCGGCCGGCAGGCGCCGATAGTGCTCGCCGCCGATCGTGTAGCCGGTGCAGATCCTCAACTCCGTAAGCCCGTCCAGCACGTCGAGCTTGGTGAGCGCGAGGCCCTGGATGCCGCCTGTCTTCACCGCCTGGCGCACCATGCAGGCGTCGAACCAGCCGCAGCGGCGGGGGCGGCCGGTCACCGTGCCGAACTCGCGGCCGCGCTCGCCGAGGCCACGGCCGATCTCGTCCTGCAGCTCGGTCGGGAAGGGGCCGCTGCCCACGCGCGTCGTGTAGGCCTTGGCGATGCCGAGGACCATGCCGATCGCATCCGGCCCGATGCCCGCGCCTGCCGCCGCATTGCCGGCGACGGTGTTGCTGCTGGTCACGTAGGGGTAGGTGCCGTGGTCGACGTCGAGCATCACCGCCTGGGCGCCTTCGAACAGCACGCGCTGGCCGTTGTGGCGGGAGGCGTCCAGCCGCTCCCACACCGCCTCGGAGAAGGGCAGCAGCCGCGGCGCCAGCGCCAGCAGCCCATCCAGCAGCGCCTGCTTCTCGAAGGTCTGGGCGCCGAGGCCGCGCAGCAGGCTGTTGTGGTGCAGCAGCAGCTCGTCGAGCTTGGCCGAGAGCGTCGCCGGCTCCGCCAGATCACACAGGCGGATGGAGCGGCGGCCGACCTTGTCCTCATAGGCCGGGCCAATCCCCCTCCCCGTGGTGCCGATCTTGTCCTCGCCGCGCGCTGCCTCGCGCGCCTTGTCGAGCGCCGGGTGCAGCGGCAGGATCAGCGGCGTGTTCTCGGCGATGCGGAGGTTCTCCGGCGTCACCGACAGCCCCTGCGCGGTCACGCGGTCGATCTCCGCGAGCAGCGCATCCGGGTCGAGCACCACGCCATTGCCGATGATGCCGAGCTTGCCGCGCACCACGCCCGAGGGCAGCAGCGAGAGCTTGTAGACCTGCTCGCCGATGACGAGGGTGTGGCCCGCATTGTGCCCGCCCTGGAAGCGCACGACGATGTCGGCCCGGCTCGCCAGCCAGTCCACCACCTTGCCCTTGCCCTCGTCGCCCCACTGAGCGCCGATCACCGCGACATTGGCCATCACACATCGTCCTTGCTGAAAGGCATGGCGCTGAAGGGCTGGGCCTCGCCGTCGCGCAGGACATGCGTGCAGCGCAGCGCGGCAGGGCTGTCGCCCGGCGCCAGGGCGGCGACCGTGGCGAAGCCCCCGTCCCGCAAGGCCGCGGCCGCGGCGGGCGGGGTGCCGAGGGGGAGGAAGATGCGCGGCCGCGCGGTTGCCGGCCGGGCAGCGCGCAGCACGGCATCGGGGTAGAGGCTCATCCCCGTCGCCGGCTCGTCATTGGCCGAGACGTAGCGGCCGCCCCGCGCCAGCTCGCCCGTGGCGCCCGGCCCGTAGAGGGTGAAGGCGACGCCCACATGGTAGCGGAAGCCGCGGAACTCCACCGGGTCGAGAGTGATGCGGAGATCGGGCGCGCGGGCCCGGATGGCGGCGATGACGGCCGCCGCATTGTCGGCGATGGCGCGCGCCGCGGGCGGCAGGTCGGCCCCCGCCAGCGCCTCCAGCGCCCCGTCGGCCGGCCCGGCGGCGGCCAGCAGCACCGGCAGCGCGGCGGCAAGCGGTCCGGCCTGCTCGGCCAGCTCCGTCGCCGCGGCGGCGTCCTTGCGGTCGAGCGCCCGGGCCAGCCGCTGGCTGAGCGCAGGCGGCACCCCGGCCGCCTCCAGCAGGGCCGGCGCCATGGTGGGCAGGGTGATGTCGAGCGAGACGGCGGCGACGCCGGCCCGCGCCAGCGCCTCGGCGGCAACCAGCGCCACCTCGGCATCCGCCTCCGCCGCGTCGCTGCCGATCAGCTCGATGCCCGCCTGGGGCAGCTGCCGCTCGGGCGCGAGTTGGGTGCCGCGCACGCGCAGCACCTGGCCGGCATAGCAGAGGCGGAGCGGGCGGGCCTGCAGGCCGAGCCGGGTGGCGGCGATGCGGGCGACCTGCGGGGTGGTGTCGGCGCGGAGCCCCATCATCCGCTGGCTGACCGGGTCCATCAGCCGGAAGGTCTGCTCGGCGACGGCGGCACCGGAGCCGGCCAGCAGGCTGTCCTCGAATTCCAGCAGCGGCGGCTTCACCCGCTCATAGCCATGGCCGGCGAAGGCGGCCATCAGCGTCTCGACGAGCGCCGCCTCCCGCTCCGCCTCGGGGGGGAGGAGGTCCATCAGCCCGGCGGGCAGCAGCGCGGGGTTGGGCAGGTCGTCGGTCATGCGGGCGCGGGTGTGGCAGGCGCCCGGTGGCGATGCAAGGGGCTCACGCCCCTATTCGTCCAGCGGGTAGTCGGCCAGTTCCGGCCGCATGGCCTCGATGACGAAGTCGACGAAGGCCGCCGGGGCGTCGAGGTAGAACTCCCGCGGCGAATAGGCGCCGACCCGCGCCTCCACCCCCTTCCCCGCCAGCCAGGCGGCCAGCGCCTCCAGCGCCTCCCGCGGCGTCTCGCTGAGGAAGGAGACCTGGGAGCGAAGCTTGTCCACATCCCGCCCGGGCGCGTCGCTGCGGCTGAATTGCAGGTCGATGTTCGCCCCCGGCTGGCGCAGCCAGATGGCGCGCTCCGTCCGCCGCAGCACGGCGAAGCCGAGCCGTGCGGTGAAGAGCGCGACCACCGTCTCGAAATGCTCCGGGTTCAGCCGGTTGGCGACATGATTGAAGCGCATCGGGCAGGCTCCGTGGGGTTCCCGCCCGCAGTGGAGCGCCGAAGCGCCGTGAGGTCGAGCCGTCCCCTCAGGATGCCACCTGCCCCTGCCCCATCGCGGCCTTCGCCGCCTCAAGGTCCATCCACATGATCTCCCAGTGATGGCCGTCCGGATCCTCGAAGCTGCGGCCATACATGAAGCCGTAATCCTGCACCTTGCACGGGTCCCTGGCGCCGCCGGCATCACCCGCCCGCTCGGCCATGGCATCCACCTCGGCGCGGCTCTCGGCGGAAAGGCAGATCAGCGCGGCGCTCGAGGCATGGGCATCGGCGATCGGCTTGGCGGTGAACTGCCGGTACTTGTCATGGGTCAGCAGCATGGCGTGGATGGTCTCGGAGAAGACCATGCAGGCGGCGGTCTCATCGGTGAAGCGGCGGTCCAGCGTCGCGCCTACGGCCTCGTAGAAGGCAATGGAACGCGTCAGGTCGGTCACGGGCAGGTTCACGAAGATCAGCTTCGGCATGGCGTTTTCCTCCTGGGGCTTGGCCAGCCTCGCCCGGACAGTTATATTTTGCAACCATGAAGTCAGAAAAAATAACTAACCCTGAGCCGCGCCGCTGGTACGAAGATGCCTGCGCCGCCGCCCATGCCCTCGACCTCGTCGGCGAGCGCTGGGCACTGCTGGTGATGCGGGAGCTGATGTTCGGTCCCCGGCGCTTCGGCGAGCTGCGCGCCAGCCTGCCCGGCATCAGCGCCAATGTGCTGACCCAGCGCTTGGCCGGGCTGGAAGCCGCCGGGGTGGTGGCGCGGCGCCGCCTGCCGCCCCCGGCCTCGGCCCAGGTCTATGCGCTGACCGAATGGGGGCTGGAGAGCGAGCCGATCTTCCAGGCGCTCGGCCGCTGGGCTGCGCGCTCGCCGCACCACGACCCGAGCCTGCCCTTCAGCGCCGCCTCGCTGCTGCTCTCGCTCCGCACCATGCTGGATGCGGGGCGGGCCGGGGGGCTCAGCGCGCGGGTCGGCTTCCGGCTGGGCCATGAGCGCTATCTGGCGCGGCTGGACGGCGGCCGGATCGCCATCGCCGCCGGGCCGGTCGAAGGGGCCGAGCTGGTCTTCGACGGGGCGCCGGCGGTCATCGCCGCCGCGATCTATGGCGGCGAGCCCCTCGCGGCGCTGGAGGCGGCCGGGGCGCTGCGGGTCGAGGGCGACCGGGCGCTGGCGGCGCGCTTCCTCACCTTCTTCCCGCTGCCGGAGAAGGCCGGGGCGCAGCAGGGATAGCCTGCGCGCGGCCGGCCTCCTCCGGCGACGCCGCTCTCCGGGCCCAGCCGATGGCGCGGCCCCGTCTCGAATGCCATGCGGGCACCGCTCCGCCGCGCCGGAACCCGACCGGGCGCAGGTCCGGCAGGTGGAGCAGGCCTCGCGGCGGGCGCGGCAATCCGGCGATCGCGCCTGCCCTGCGCGTCGCCTTCCTGCTATGCAGCAGGTGGCACAAGCTGGATCGATGATGACCGGAACCGAGGGCGCGGAGCCCGAATTCGACAAGCTGATCGCCTTCATCCAGGCCCATCGCGGGGTGGATTTCCGCGGCTACAAGAAGGCCAGCCTCCGCCGGCGCATCATCCGGCGGATGGAGGAGGTGCGTGCCGAAAGCTTCGCCGCCTACAACGCCCTGCTGGAGGCGCATCCGCAGGAATTCGCGGTGCTGCTCGATACGGTGCTGATCAACGTCACCTCCTTCTTCCGCGATGCGGAGGCCTGGGAGGCGCTGCGCCGGGAGATCGTGCCGCGCATCGTCGAGCGGCACCGGGCCGGCGGGCAAACGATCCGAATCTGGAGCGCCGGCTGCGCCACCGGACAGGAGCCCTACAGCCTCGCCATGCTCTTCGCCGAGGCGATGGGCGGCGCGGAAGCGCTGTTCCAGACGGCGAAGATCTACGCCACGGACCTCGACGAGGAGGCGCTGCAGAGCGCCCGTCATGCCAGCTACACCGCAGCCGAGGTCGAGACCGTGCCGCCCGGCCTGCTGGAGCGGTATTTCGACGTCAGCGGGGACCGCTACGTCGTCCGCCGCGATCTGCGCCGCTGCGTGATCTTCGGCCGGCACAACATCATCCATGATGCGCCGATCGGCCATGCGGACCTGATCCTCTGCCGCAACCTGCTGATCTACCTGGAGACGGAGACGCAGGACCTGGTGCTGCCGCGCCTCCACTACGCATTGCGGGACGGCGCCTTTCTCTGCCTGGGGAAGGCCGAGACGCAACTCGCCCGCTCCCGCCTGTTCGAGGCGGTGGATCTCAAGCACCGCGTCTTCCGCAAGGTCATGCAGGACTGGACGCGCACTCCCGGCGGCAGCCTCGGCTTCGTGCCCACCGCTTCCACCGGCGCCACGCCCTCCCGCCGGGCGCGGTTGCAGGAGGCGATCATCGATGGCGTGGACATCGCCTATCTTGCGGTCGACCTGGATGGTCGGCTTTCCTTCGCCAACCCCGCGGCGAAGCGGATGCTGGAGGTAGGCGAGGCCGATGTCGGCCGGCCCTTCCAGGACCTGAGCGTCTCCTACCGCCCGGCCGAGCTGCGCGGCCGCATCGAGGAGGCGCATTCCCTCGGCCGGACCGTGCGCCTCGAGCACCAGGAGTTCCACCGCGCTGCGGGCGAGCCGATGCGGCTCAGCATCGATGTGACGCCGATCTTCGGCCAGGACGGGCGACCATTCTCGACCCTGCTCGCCTTCACCGACAGCACGCGCGCCTACCTGCTCGGGCGGGAGCTGCAAGCGGTGCAGGAAGGGCTCGAGACCCATATCGAGGAGCTGCAATCCTCGAACGAGGAGCTGGAGACCACCAACGAGGAGCTGCAGTCCACCCGCGAGGAGTTGGAGACCACCAACGAGGAATTGCAAAGCGCCAACGAGGAGCTGGAGACCATGAACGAGGAACTCCGCTCCATCAACGAGGAGCTGGAGGTCGCGAACGAGGAGCTGCGGCGCCAGTCCGAGGAAGCTGGCGAGTTCCGCCGCTATGCCGATGCGGTGCTGCGCAGCATGGCCGCGGGCGTGGTGGTCCTCGACCGCGAGCTCCGGGTGCTGTCCTGGAACCGCTGGAGCGAGAATGCCTGGGGGCTGCGCGCCGACGAGGTCGCCGGCCAGGAATTCCTCATCCTCGACATCGGCCTGCCCGTGCTGCAACTGCGCCGGGACCTGCACCGCGTGCTGGCGGCCGAACTGCCGCAGCACGGCACGGAGCTGAGCGCGCTCGACCGCCGCGGCCGGCAGATCCGCATCCGCGTCCGCATCTTGCCGCTGCTCCGCGAGGGCCAGACGCCCGGTGGCCTGGTGCTGTTCATGGAGGATGTGACGGAAGCGGCGCGCCACGAGGACTACGTACGCCAGCTCGGGCGGATCGTCGGCCAGTCGCTGAACGAGGTCTATTTCCTGGACCCGGACAGTTTCCGTTTCACCCTGGTCAACCGCGGCGCCGAGAAGAAGCTCGGCTATTCCCTCACGCAGCTCCAGCAACTGCCGATCACCGACCTCATGCCCGGCGTGCCAGCCGAGGCCTTCCGCACCCTGGTCGCGCCGTTGCTGGCCGAGGAGAAGCAGGAGGTGGTGTTCGAGACCGTGTTGAGCGCCACCGGGGGCCGGACCTATCCGGCGGAGATCTGCCTGCAATACTTCGCCGAGGAGGAGCCGCCGATGCTGCTCGCGATCGTGCACGACACGACTGAGCGGCAGCGGCTGCTCGAGGCCAGCTAACCCCTGGTCCGCGGTCACCGGACCGCGGACCAGACTTTGGCGCGCTGCTTCGTCGCACGCTCCGGGCCATCGGCGGTTCCGCCTCAGACGATGGAATCGCCCGGCGGTCCGGCTGGCAGGTTGCCGATGCGCATGGTTTTGATGGCGTCGGCGATCAGATCGGCCGATCGTTCGGCCTCCAGGGCGGCCTGATGCCAGCGGGCGGCGGAATAGGTCATGCCGCGCTCCGCGGCGCTCGTCTCCATACGGCGGAACAGCACGAGGCGGTCGCGATGGGTGCGGGCCGCGACGGCCATGGCGTTCTCCAGCCCGTCGGCCTGCGCCGCCGCCAGGCTCTCCGCGCCATAGGCATGGCCGATCTGGCATCGGAAGCGGATGAGCTTTTCCTCCCGCACCTCGTTCAGCACCCCGCCGCAATCCGGGCAGCTGATCTGCGATGGTAATCCGACCAAATCCTGTCCCATGGCGGCGAGCTCCTGCCGGGCAATCCGGGCTTCGATCTGCAAATCCAACGGGATCGGGATAGCCGGGCCTGCCGGGCTTCGCGCCAGCCGGTCGAGCAACGGAACCATCAGCGCCATCGGCGCGCTATGGTCCGGGCTGTCGCCATTCAAGGCGTTGCGCGGCATGTCCGGCCAGACCGCATCGGCGGGGTCCTGCACCACGCTGATCCCGCCGCATCGCTTCACCGCCACCAGCCCGGCGGTGCCGTCATCCAGCGTCCCGGTCAGCACCACGCCGATCACGCGCGGGCCGCAGGTTACGGCCGCGGAGCGGAACAGCGCGTCCACCGCCGGGCGGGTCCGGTTCTCGAGCGGCCCCCGCCGCAGCAGGAGGTGCTGCCCGCCCGGCGCGACCAGCAGGTGGTGGTCGGGCGGCGCGACATAGGCCCGGCCTGGGAGGATCGGCTCCCCATCCAGCGCATGCGCCACCGGCATCGGGCCCGCGCGGGCCAGCAACTCCGGCAGGACGCTCCGGGCTCGGGGCGAGACATGCTGCACGATGAGTACCGCCGCGGGCAGTTCCGGCGACAGGCCGGCGGAGAGCCGTTGCAGTGCCTCCACCCCGCCCGCCGAGGCGCCGACGACGATGATGTCATGTCCCAACGCGTTGTCCCCTTCCGCACACGATCATGCCAACGCCTCGGGCAGGCCGTCCGTTGATATTTGCCGTCTCCCGTGAACGTTCGTCGCGTTTTGATCGTTGAGGGTCAAGGCGGAGGGTTGCATGTCTAGTTGTCGACCAGTCAAAGGGCTTGCAGCCGCAGCAAGGTTGCAACGCAACGTGCCTCGTTCCGATGATGACACGGAAGATGTCCGGCTGGCGCTCGAAGACGCGCAGGATGAGGTCGCTGCAATCGCCCGGGACCGCGATCAGCTTGCCCTGAAGCTCCATCAGGCCGAGGCGGCCCTCGCCGAGGAACGGCGTCGGGCCTCGCGGCATGAGGCCGTTATGAGGGATATGCGGCGTGGCCTGGAGGCCGCCATGACCCGGCACCCGGCTCCCGGCCCCAGGGAAACCGTCACCGAGGAGGAATTGCAGGTCGCGTTGGAGGAGTTGCGCGCGACGGCCGATGAGCTGGAAGAGAGCAATGCCGCGCTGACCCACCTGAACGAGAGCCTGGAGGACCATGTCACCAGGCGGACGGCGGAACTGGAGCAGGCGCTGGCGACACTGCGCGTGCAGGAGCAGCGGCTGCGCCTGATCTTCGAGGGTGCGACGGATACGGCGATCCTGACCCTCGACGACGAAGGGCGCATCTCCGCCTGGAATCCCGGTGCCGAGCGGCTGCTCGGCTTCACCGAGGCGGAGGTCCTAGGCCACCGTCTGGAGGCCATGTGGCTCCCCGAGGATCTCGAAAGGCGGGAGCCCGAGCAGGAGATGTGCCGGGCGCTGGATGCCGGGCGCGCCGATGACGAGCGCTGGCACCGGCGCAAGGACGGCACCCGCTTCTGGGCCAGCGGGATCATGGTGCCGCTCGCCGCCGGGCCGGACGGCAAGAGCCGGGGCTTCCTCAAGATCATGCGCGACCGCACGGAGCCGCGGCGGGAGGAGGAACGGCGCCTGGTGCTGCTGCGGGAGCTCGACCACAGGGTCAAGAACACGCTGGCCGTGGTGCAGTCGGTGACGATCCAGAGCCGGCGCTACGCGCCGACGCCGGCCGATTTCCAGGACGCGCTGCTGGCGCGGCTGGCCGCGCTCGCCCGCTCGCACGACCTGCTGACCCGTAACTCCTGGGAGGGTGCCTCGCTGCGCGACATCGTCCGGCAGACCCTGGCACCCTATGCCACGAAGGTCGGGCAGGACCGGGTGTCGCTGCAGGGCCCCCCGGTGCGGCTGACGCCGACGGCGGTGGTCACCCTCAACCTCGCCTTCCACGAGTTGGCGACGAATGCAGCCAAGTACGGCGCGCTCTCGGCACCGGGCGGCCGCGTCGAGGTCGGCTGGCATATCGACCGGACCACAAATGCGAAGCCGCAGCTCGAGGTCCACTGGAATGAACGGGGCGGGCCGCCGGTCCAGGTGCCGGTCAGTCGCGGGTTCGGCACCAGGCTCATCGAGCGCGGGCTGTCCCGCGAGTTCGATGCCGCGGTCCAGCTCGACTTCGCACCCGCCGGGGTCGAGTGCATGATCCGCCTGCCCTTCGCCCCCCGACTCGTCTCGCTCTGAGCCGTCCGGCGGCAAGGCGGGGCGGCGCGCCGGCCACCCCGCCCGCCGCAGGATCAGGCGCCGAAGCCGCCGTCGATGGTGTGCATCGCCCCGGTGACGAAGCCCGCCTCCGGCCCCGCCAGCCAGGCGACCATCCCCGCCACGTCCTCCGGCCGCCCATGCCGCTTGAAGGCCATGGCGGGGTAGACCAAGTCCTTGAACGGCCCGTCCGCCGGGTTCATGTCGGTGTCGATCGGCCCCGGCTGCACGACGTTCACCGTGATCCCGCGCGGGCCGAAATCCCGCGCCAGGCCGCGCGCCATGCTTTGCATCGCCGACTTGCTCATCGCATAGGCCGAGATGCCCGGGAAGGAGACCCGGTCGCCGTTGACCGAACCGATGACGATGATCCGCCCGCCCTCCGGCATGCGCCGCGCCGCCTCCACCGAAGCGTGGTAGGGCGCGGCGATGTTAATGCGGATCAGCTGGTCCACCGCGTCGGGGTCCATCTCCAGCGGGTCGCCGTAGACGACGACCCCGGCATTCACCACCAGCACGTCGAGCGGCCCGCTGTCGCGCACCCGCGCGATGACGGCGTCGCGGTCGGCGCTGTCGGTCATCACGGCCGTGGCGCCCGTCTCCGCCGCCAGCCGCTCGGCGGCCTCCTTCGAGCCGGCATAGGTGAAGGTCACCGCCGCGCCATCGGCGGCGAAGCGCCGCACGATCGCCGCCCCGATCCCCCGGCTACCGCCGAGCACGAGAACGGACTTACCCTGAACACCGGCCATCAGGCCCTCCTTGAGATTTAGCGTAGTGACAGCTACATAAATCACCCGGAGGCCTCGTCAAGGCATTTTGTATCAATGACTACAAATCCCCCGCGCGCCCGCGGCCGCCCCCGCCGCTTCGACCCGGAGCAGGCCGTCGCCACCGCCCAGCGCCTGTTCCATGCCCGCGGCTACGACGCCGTCAGCGTCGCCGACCTCACCGAGGCGCTCGGCATCAACCCGCCCAGCTTCTACGCCGCCTTCGGCAGCAAGGCCGGCCTCTACGCCCGCATCCTGGGCCGCTACACCGGCACGGGGGCCCTCCCCCTGGCCGAGATCCTCCGCCCCGGCCGCCCGGTGCCCGAAGCCCTCGCCGCCATGCTGGAGGAGGCCGCCCGCCGCTATGCCGCCGACCCCGCCGCTGCCGGCTGCCTCGCCATCGAGGGTGCCCGCTGCAACGACCCGGAGGCGCGTGCGGCGGCCCGCGCCCTGACCGCCGCCGGCGAGGACAGCATCCGCCGCTTCATCGCGGCCACACAGCCAGAGGCGGCCGAACGCCTGACCGACTACGTCGTCACCGTGATGGCCGGCCTCTCCACCATGGCCCGCGAGGGCCAGGGGCTCGACCGCCTGCTCGCCACAGCCCGCCTCGCCAGCCTCGGCCTCGCACAGGCACGCCAGGACTGACCGCCTCCCGGGATGGCCGCGTGACCGACACGGCGTCCCGCAACCCGGCCGGACCGAAGGAGACACCATGACCCATCCGCGCCCGCGCTACATCACCTTCGACTGCTACGGCACCCTGACCAACTTCCAGATGGGCCCGCTGGCACGCGGGCACTTCGCGGACTGCGTGCCGGCGGAGCGCATGGATGCCTTCCTGCGCGACTTCAGCGCCTACCGCCTGGACGAGGTCCTCGGCGCCTGGAAGCCCTATGCCGAGGTGCTGGACAATGCCGTGCGCCGCACCTGCGCGAAGCACGGGATCGCCTGCCGCGAGGGCGAGGGCGCCCGCTTCTCGGAGGCGGTGCCGAGCTGGGGCCCGCATCCGGACGTGCCGGAGCCGCTGAAGCGCGTGGCGAAGGAGTTCCCCCTCGTCATCCTCTCCAACGCCGCCAACCACCAGATCCACCACAACGTGGCGAAGCTGGAGGCGCCCTTCCACGCCGTCTTCACCGCGGAGCAGGCGCAGGCCTACAAGCCGCGCATGCAAGCCTTCGAATACATGCTGGGCCAGCTGGACGCGCGGCCGGAGGAGCTGCTGCACGTCTCCTCCTCCTTCCGCTACGACATGATGACGGCGCACGACCTCGGCATCCGCGACAAGGCCTGGGTCAATCGCGGCCACGAGCCCCGCGGCAACGCCTTCTACGGTTTCCACGAGATCGCCGATATCGGCGGCCTGCCGGGCCTGCTCGGCCTCTGACCGCCCAAGCCCGCCCCGGAGCCCGCACCATGTCGCCACCCGTCGATCCCGTCACCAGCGATCCGAGCCTGCCCGCCGAGATGGATGTCGCCATCATCGGCGGCGGCATCGCCGGGGTGACGGCCGCCTATTTCCTGGCGAAGGCGGGGCAGCGCGTCGCCCTGCTGGAGAAGGGCGTCATCGCCGGCGAGCAGTCCAGCCGCAACTGGGGCTGGTGCCGGGTGCAGAACCGCGACGAGCGCGAGATTCCGGTCATGCTCCGCAGCATGGAGCTGTGGGACAGCCTGCCAAAGGAGGCCGGGATCGATGTCGGCTTCCTCCGCACCGGCCTCGTCTACGCGACGCGCAGCGAGAGCGAGCTGGAGACCTGGCGCCGCTGGGTGGAGATGGCCCGCGGCTACCAGTTCCACAGCCGCCTCCTCTCCGCCGAGGAGGTGGCTCCGATGGTCCCCGGCCCCGCAGGCGGCTGGATTGGGGGCATCCATTCGCCGCGCGACGGCCGCGCGGAGCCGCGCAAGGCGGCACCCGCCATCGCCACGGCGGCGCGGAAGCTCGGTGCCAGCATCCACCAGCGCTGCGCCGTGCGCGGCCTCGACATCGAGGGCGGCCGCATCGCCGGCGTCATCACCGAGCACGGACGCCTCCGCGCGCCGCAGGTCCTGCTCGCGGGCGGCGCCTGGTCCTCGATGATGCTGCGGCGCCACGGGCTCGGCCTGCCGCAGTCAAGCATCCGCTCCACCGTCTTCCTCACCGAGCCGGCGCCGGAGATCACGCCGGGCGGCCTCTACACGCCCGACATCACCATCGGCCGGCGCGAGGATGGCAGCTACATCGTCGCGGCCAACAACCGGGGGCAGATCGAGATCACGCCCCAGGGCATGCGCTACGCCCGCAAATTCTGGCCGACGCTGGTCGCGCGGCGGCACATGGTGAAGTTCGGCATCGGCGCCTCCTTCTTCCGCGGTCCCGAGGCCGTCGTCGGCCGCTGGCGCATGGACCGCCCGACGATCTTCGAGGCGGACGACATGCGCATCCTCGACCCGGCACCGAAGGCCGGCGTGGCGGAGCCCGCCCTGAAGCAGCTCGCCACCTCCTACCCGGAGCTTGCGGGGGTGAAGATGGGACGCGTCTGGGGCGGCTGGATCGACTCCACGCCGGATGCGGTGCCGGTGATCGCCCCGGTGGGCATGCTCCCCGGCCTCTATCTTTCCACCGGCTACAGCGGCCATGGCTTCGGGATCGGGCCCGGGGCCGGGCAGCTCGCCGCCGACCTCATCCTGGGCCGCACCCCCGCGGTGGATCCCTCCCCCTTCCGCTACGAGCGCCTGATCGACGGCTCCCGCATCCAGAAGCCCGGGATGATGTGACGATGCGGATGGTGCCCTACTGGCTCGACACCGCGACGCCCCTCGCCGATGCGGAGACAGGCCCGGTGGAGGGACGGGTGGACGTGGCGGTGATCGGCGGCGGCTTCACCGGCCTCTCCCCCGCACTCGCCCTGGCGCGGCGCGGGCGTGGCCGTGCTGGAGGCGGGCCGGGTCGTCGGCCAGGCCTCCGGCCGCAACGGCGGGCATGTCGACAACGGCACCGCGCACAACTTCGCCTCGCTGGCCGGGATGCTCGGCCTCGACCATGCCAGGCGCCTCTGCCGTCCCTTCGACGATGCGGTGGACACGGTCGAGCGCATCGCGCGGGAGCTGCCGATCTACCGGTATGCGGTCGTCGAGGGCGTCAAGGACACGCTGGTCGGCCTCATGCCCAACGTGAATGTGCGGCAGAACACCTGGAACATGACGGACAGGTACCGGGCCGGTTGAGAGCCGAGGACGGAAGGCAGGCATGACGGCGGAATGCCCCATGGCGCATGGCACGGCGCAGCTTCGTGCGCTGGCCGCCGCCGACCTCCCGGCGGCGCAGGCGCTGACGGCGGCGCTGCGCTGGCCGTTCCGTCTGGAGGACTGGACCTTCGCCTTCGCACTTGGCGAGGGCCTGGCGGCGGAGCTGGACGGAAGGCTGGCCGGCACGGCGCTCGGCTGGCGCTACGGGCCGGCGGCGAACCTTGGCATGGTGGTGGTCGCCGAAGCGGCCCAGGGCCGCGGCCTCGGGCGCGCACTGACCGAGGGCGTGCTGGACATACTCGGCGAACGGAGCGTGATGCTCTGCGCCACCGTCTCCGGCTCGCCGCTCTACCGCAAGCTGGGCTTCGCCAGCCTGGGCCTCATTCGTCAGCACCAGGGCGAGGTGATCGCCACGGCGCCCGTCCCGCTGCCGCCGGGGCAGCGGCTCCGCCCCGTCGGCCGGGAGGACGCGCCGCTGCTCGCGGCGCTGGACCGCCGGGCGCTCGGCCTGCACCGCGACGCGCTGATCGGCGCGCTGCTGCCCGTCGCGGAGGGTATGGTGCTGGAGCAGGATGGGGAGGCTATCGGCTTCGCCCTCGTCCGCCGCTTCGGGCGCGGGCAGGTGATCGGGCCGGTGGTGGCACCCGACCGGGCCTCCGCGCAGGCGCTGATCGCGCATGGGCTTGGCGCGCGGGCCGGGCAGTTCGTCCGGATCGACGTGCCGGACGGCAGCGGGCTCTCGCCCTGGCTGCCCTCCCTCGGCCTGGCCGAGGTGGATACCGGCCAGATGATGGTGCGCGGCACGCCGCCGCGCGGCGACGGCAGGCTGGGCGCCTTCGCACTGGTCAGCCAGTCCCTGGGTTGAGGAGGGCGCATGAGCCTCGTTTGCAAATCCGAAGCGGCCCGCGGCGAGGCCTGGCGGCGCCTCCTCGCCGAGGCCCTGCCCGACCTGCCCTTCCACATCTGCCCCGAGACCGGCGATGCGGCGGCCGTGCGCTACCTGGCAACCGCTGGAGGATCACGCGCAGCGCTCTCCGGCGTTCGAGGTGCTGTTCTCGGTCGGCGCCGGAGTGGACCAGTTCGACCTCGCTGCCCTGCCGCCCGGGGTGCAGGTCGTGCGGATGGTGGAATTCGTCACCCTCGCCGTGCCCGGACCGATCGACCGGAGGCGGGGTTGCTGGGTCCAGGCCGGGACCGGGCCTGCGGCCGTCACTCCTCCGCCGCCGGCCCCGCCTCGACATAGGCCATCAGGTTCTCCAGCCGGTCCGCCTCGCTCGCCGGCTTGTCGGTGCGGATGCGGGCGATGCGCGGGAAGCGCAGCGCAACGCCCGACTTGTGCCGGCCAGAGAGCTGCGCGGCGTCGAAGATCACCTCCAGCACCAGCGCCTTCTCCACCTCCCGCACCGGGCCGAAGCGGCTGACCGTGTGGTTCCTGATCCAACGGTCGAGCCAACCCAGCTCCTCATCCGTGTAGCCGGAATAGGCCTTGCCGACCGGCACCAGCTCCTCCCCGCCGCCCTCCACCGGGCGCCAGAGGCCGAAGGTGTAGTCGGAATAGAAGCTGCTGCGCTTGCCATGGCCGCGCTGGGCATACATCAGCACCGCGTCGATGCTGAGCGGGTCGCGCTTCCACTTCCACCACATCCCCTTCTGCCGGCCGGCGAGATAGGGGCTGTCGGCGCGCTTCAGCATCAGCCCCTCGATGGAGGCGGCGCGCGCCCCGTCCCGCACCTCGGAAAGCTGCGCCACGGAGGCGAAGGCGATCAGCGCCGAGAGGTCCATGCGCGGCGGCGCGTGCCGCTCCACCCAGGCCTCCAGCCGCTGGCGGCGCGCGTCGAAGGGCAGCGGGCGTAGATCCTCGCCCCCCTCGAAGAGCAAGTCGTAGAGCCGCACGCCGACCGGATAGTCCCGCAGCATCTTCGGCCCGACCAGCTTGCGGTTCAGCCGCTGCTGCAGGTCCGCGAAGGGCGCCACGAGGCCGTCGCGGATCACCAGCAGCTCGCCATCGAGCACGCCGTGGAACTCCATCGCCTCGACGATCTCGGGGAAGCCGCCCGAGATGTCCTCGCCGCCCCGGCTCCAGATGCGCCGCCCGCCGGGCCCCGCGGTGAGTTGGACGCGGATGCCGTCCCATTTCCACTCGGCGCGCCAGGCCGCCGGGTCGAGCGCAGCCAGGTCGCGGTCCTCCAGCGGATGGGCGAGCATCAGCGGGCGGAAGACCGGGGCGTCACGCGGGTCGGGCCGTTCCGCATGGCCCTCGAGCCAGCGGAAGATCGGCAGGTAGGGCGGGGCGACGCCGTGCCAGATCTCCTCGATCTCCTCCACCGGCTTGCCCGACCACTCCGCCAGCGCGACCCGCGCCAGCCGCCCGGAGACGCCGACGCGCAATCCCCCGGTGATGAGCTTGATGAGCGCCAGCCGCCCGCCGGAATCGAGCGTGTCGAGCCAGCCCGAGATCAGCCCCGGCAGCTCCGCCTTCGGCGTCACCTCCAGCGTCTCCACCACCTCGGACAGCGCCGGCGGCGGCGCGTTGACGCCGGCGCGCTCCGGCCAGATCAGCGCCACCGTCTCGGCCAGGTCGCCGACATAGTCATGGCTGAGGGCGAGCAGCACCGGGTCGGTGCGGGCCGCGGCGAGGTCGCGGATCATCGCCGGCTTGGCGGCGGTGAAGACCAGCTCCTCGGTCAGCGCGGCCAATCCGATGCCCCGGTCCGGGTCCGGCTGGGTGGCGAACCAGTCGCGCAGCAGGGCGAGCTTGGCATTGCGGCCAGGGGTGAAGATCAGCCGCTCCAGCAGCTCCGCGAAGGCCGGGACGCTCATGCCGCAGGGGCCCCCTCGGGCGCCTCGGCCACCGCCTCGTCCTCATCCTCGCCGAGCCCGACGAGGTGCAGCGCCCGCCCGCGGATGCCGCGCCCCGCCAGCGCATGCACCAGCGCATCGTCCCGCCCATGCGTCACCCAGACCTCCGGCGCGCCGACCTCGTCGATAGTGCGGTTGAGGTCCGGCCAATCGGCATGGTCGCTGATGACCATGGGCAGCTCCACCCCCCGCGTCCTGGCCCGCTGCCGCACCCGCATCCAGCCGCTGGCGAGCGCCGTGACCGGCTCCGCCAGCCGCCGCGCCCAGCGGTCGGCGATGGCCGAGGGCGGCGCGAGCACGATCGCCCCGCGCAGCTCCGCCTTGTTGGCGACGGTCGCCGGCCGCAGCTCGCCGAGGGGGACGCCGAGCTCCTCGTAGAGCCGGCATAGCGGCTGCTGCGCTCCGTGCAGGTGGATCGGCCGGTCCCAGCCCGCCGCGCGCAGCAGGGTGATGAGCCGCTGGCACTTCCCCAGCGCGTAGCAGCCGACCACATGCGTCCGCTCCGGGAAGAGGGCGAGGCTCTTCAGCAGCTTCGCCACCTCATGCGCCGGGTCCGGGTGGCGGAAGACCGGCAGGGCGAAGGTCGCCTCGGTGACGAAGACATCGCAGGGGACGGGCTCGAAGGGCAGGCAGGTCGCATCCGCCTGCCGCTTGTAGTCGCCGGAGACGACCGCTCGGCTGCCCTGCCACTCCATCACCACCTGCGCCGAGCCGAGCACATGCCCGGCGGGGACGAGGCGGATCGTCACCTCGCCCTGGCGCAGCACCTCGCCATGGCGCATCGCCTGCTGGGCGGCGCCGGCCCCCTCCCCCATCCGCGCCCGCATGATGGCGAGCGTCTCCGGCGTCGCCAGCACGGATCGGTGGCCGGGGCGAGCATGGTCGGCATGGCCATGGGTGATGACGGCCCGCTCGACCGGCCGCACCGGGTCGATGAAGAAGCCGCCGGGCTCGCAGAACAGCCCGTCGGGCAGGACCCGGAGCCAGGTTTCGGGATGAGGCATGACGGCAGAAGCTTGGCCATGTCCGGCCGGGCTTCAACCCATCACCTTCCCGCCAGCGATCCGTTGCGGGTGTGGACAAATAGCCTCCCGGTTGAGGACATTCCGCCCTGGCAGGGGCCGGCCGGCAAGGTGGCGCAGCCGGGCGGGCTCGTTCCGGCCGTGGCGGCAACCTCGCACCCGGCCCGCCGTTCCCAGCAACGTGGGTCGGGAGACGGCCAGGAAACCTCTGGTCGTCTCGCGCGTCACACAGGACCGAAACTGCAACGGCCATGCGGCGTCGCGGCATCGAAGAAGGGCAGAGGAATTGGATGTCGCCAGGGCAAGGGGATGCCACGGAGGCCAGGATGGCAGCTCAGGCGGAGCCATCCCTGCTGGTGGACTATGCTCCGGTGATGCTCTGGCAGGCCGGGCCTGACCGGGCGCGGAGCTTCTTCAACCAGCCCTGGCTCGACTTCACCGGCCGGCCGCTGGAGGCCGAATTGGGCTTCGGCTGGATGGAGGGCATGCACCCGGAGGACCGCGCACGCTGCGAGCAGGTCTGTCAGCAGGGCTTTGCCAGCCGCGCCCCCTTCACCCTCGACTTCCGCCTGCGCCGGAATGACGGGGAGTGGCGCTGGCTGCTCGAGACCGCGCGGCCGCTCTGCCAGGATGGCCAGTTCACCGGCTTTCTCGGCTCCTGCGTCGACATCACCGACATGCGCCAGGCGATGGAGGAGCGCCGCCGCGCCCTGGCCGAGCGCGAGCTGCTGCTGGCCGAGCTGCATCACCGGGTCAAGAACAACGCCCAGGCCACCACCTCCTTCCTCGGCCTGCAGGCGAGCCGCGCCACCAGCCCGGAGGTCGCCGCCGCCCTGCGCGGCGCCGCCACCCGGGTGATGCTGGCGACGCTGGTGCAAGACCGCATGTTCCGCATCGCCGAAAACGCCACGATCGACCTCGGCGCCGAGTTGCTGGCCACCGCGCAGGCCGCGGTGGACGTGGTCGGCCGCCCCGGCATCGTGATCGAGGCCGAGATGGAGCCGGGCCTGCTGCTGCCCGTCTCCCAGGCGACCCCGCTGGCCCTCATCGTCAACGAGCTGGTGGTGAACGCCGCCCGCCACGCCTTCGCCGACCGCCCCGCCGGCACCATCCGCCTGGCGCTGCGCCGGCCCGCGCCCGGCCTCGGCGAGCTGATGGTGGCCGATGACGGCGTCGGCCTGCCGGAGGCGCAGCGGCGCAACACGCCGCAGGGCTGCCTCGGCCTGCACCTCGTGCCGCGGCTGGCGCGGCAGGCGCATGCCAGCCTGCGGCTCGATGTCGACGGCGGAACCAAGGCGACGCTTCGCTTCGCCTGCGGGTAACGCCTTCCCGAGTCCGCCCGGCCCCGCCATATAGGGGGGCAGATGGGAACATTGCCGGAACCGTTTGCCGCCTGGTTCGCCGGGCGGGGCTGGACGCCGCGTCCGCACCAGCTTGCCCTGCTGCGAGCGGGGCAGGCGGGCGAATCCGCGCTGCTGGTCGCGCCGACCGGCGGCGGCAAGACACTGGCGGGTTTCCTCCCGAGCCTCGTCGACCTCGCCCGCAATCCGCGTCCTGGTCTCCACACCCTCTACATCTCGCCGCTGAAGGCGCTCGCCGTCGACATCGCCCGCAACCTCATGGCGCCGGTCGAGGAGATGGGGCTGCCCATCCGCATCGAGACCCGCACCGGCGACACCCCGCAGAACCGCCGCGCCCGCCAGCGCGCCGACCCGCCCAACCTGCTGCTGACGACGCCGGAGAGCCTCGCCCTGATGCTCTCCCAGCCCGAGGCAACGGAGGTCTTCGCAGGGCTCGGCGCCGTCATCGTCGATGAGATCCATGCGCTGGCCGGCAGCAAGCGCGGCGACCAGCTGGCCCTCGCCCTCGCCCGGCTGGGGCGGCTGGCGCCGGCGGCGCGGCGGGTCGGCCTCTCGGCGACGGTCGCCTGGCCGGAGCCGCTGCGCGCCTTCCTCTCCCCCACCGGCGACCCCGAGGGCGTGCGCCTCGTCCAGGTGCGCGGCGGCGCCCCGCCGGAGCTGTCGATCACCCTGCCCGAAGGCCGGCTGCCCTGGGGCGGGCATATGGGCCTCGCCTCCATGCCGGAGGTCTATCGCCGCATCCGCGAGGCGCGCGTCACCATCGTCTTCGTCAATACGCGGGCGCAGGCGGAGCTCTGCTTCCAGGCGCTCTGGCGGCTGAACGACGACGCCCTGGCGATCGCCCTCCACCATGGCAGCCTGACCGTCGAGCAGCGCCGCAAGGTGGAGGCGGCGATGGCCGCGGGCAAGCTGCGCGCCGTCGTCGCCACCGCCTCGCTCGACCTCGGCATCGACTGGGGCGATGTGGACCAGGTGATCCAGGTCGGCGCGCCGAAGGGCGTGGCGCGGCTGCTGCAACGCGTCGGCCGCGCCAACCACCGGATGGACGAGCCCTCGCGCGCCGTCCTCGTCCCCGCCAACCGCTTCGAGGTGATCGAATGCACCGCGGCGCTCGAGGCCGTGCGCCACGAGGAGCTGGACGGCGACCCGCCGCGGCCGGGCGGGCTCGACGTGCTGGCGCAGCACGTCCTCGCCATGGCCTGCCACGCCCCCTTCCACCCGGATGACCTTTACGAGGAAGTCCGCCGCGCCGCGCCCTACGCCGCCCTCAGCCGCCGCGACTTCGACGACGTGCTCGGCTTCGTCGAGAATGGCGGCTACGCGCTCCGCGTCTATGAGCGCTTCCGCAAGCTGTTCCGCGACGCCGAGGGGCTCGTGCATGTGCGCGACCAGCACGTCGCCCGCCAGCTGCGGATGAATCTCGGCACCATCGTCGAGACCCCGCTGGTGAAGGTGCGGCTGCGCGGCGGCCCGGTGCTGGGCGAGGTGGAGGAGTGGTTCATCTCGACGCTCGTCGCCGGCGACTGCTTCATCTTCGCCGGGCAGACGCTGCGCTTCGAGGCGCTGGACGGCGTCAGCGCCGTCGTCTCCCGCGGCGGCGAGGGCGAGCCGCGCGTCCCCGCCTATGCCGGCTCCCGCATGCCGCTATCCACCTGGCTCGCGGCGCGGGTGCGGGAGATCATCAACGAGCCGCGCAAATGGCGCCTGCTGCCCGCCGCGGTGCAGGACTGGCTGAAGCTGCAACGCAAGCAGAGCATGCTGCCGCCGAAGGACGGGCTGTTGATCGAGACCTTCCCCCGCGGCGGCCGCTGGTTCCTCGTCGCCTATTGCTTCGAGGGGCGGCTGGCGCACCAGACGCTCGGCATGCTCGTCACCAAGCGGATGGAGCGCGCCGGCTTCGGCCCGCTCGGTTACCTCGCCACCGACTACGTCCTCGCCACCTGGTCCGCCTTCGAGCCGACCGAGGTCGACCGGCTCTTCGAGGAGGATATCCTCGGCGAGGAGCTGGAGGACTGGATGGCGGAAAGCTCGATGCTTCGCCGCACCTTCCGCAACATCGCCACCATCGCCGGGCTGCTCGAGAAGAACCACCCGGGACAAGAGAAACGCCCGCGCCAGATGACCATGAATGCCGACCTGATCTACGACGTGCTGCGCAAGCACGAGCCCGACCACATCCTGCTCCGCGCCACGCGGCAGGAGGCGGCGGGCGGCCTGACGGATGTCGCCCGCATCGGCCTGCTGCTGGCCCGCGCCCGCGGCCGCATCATCCACCGCCCGCTCAGCCGCGTCTCGCCGCTCGCCGTGCCGGCGCTGATCGAGGAGGGGCGCGAATGGGTCGCCGGCGGCGCCGAGGATGCGCTGCTCGCCGAGGCCGAGGCGCTGGTCGACGAGGTGACGGGCGGCGCAGAGCTGTTCTCCGGCCTGCTGGCCGATGTGACGGAGGGCGTCCGCATCCGCCCGCGCGACGTCGACAAGCCGCGGCACCGCGAGCGGCCGCGCCGCAACCGCTTCATCCGCAGCGCGCCGAAGAGCCTCGGCCAGGCATGAGCGCGGCACCGATCCATCTGGGCGGCGAGCGGCTGATGCTCGACCCGGCCGGCGTGCTGCACTGGCCGGCGCGGCATACGCTGGTCGTCGCCGACCTGCATCTGGAGAAGGGCAGCGCCTTCGCCGCCGCCGGCCGCTTCCTGCCACCCTACGACACGCGGGAGACGCTCTCGCGCCTCGCCTTGCTTTTGCGGCGCTGGAAACCGGCGCGGATCATCGCCCTCGGCGACAGCTTCCACGACCGGCATGGCGCCAGCCGCCTGCCGCCCACGGAGCTGGAGGCACTGCACCGCATGCTCTCCGGCATCGAGATGCTCTGGGTGCTCGGCAACCACGACCCGGAGCCGCCCGAGGGCCTCCCCGGCCAGGCCGCCGAGGAGGTGCGCGACGGGCCGCTCGTCTTCCGCCACCAGGCGCGCCCACCCGCCTCGCGCTTCTCGGCCCTCGCGGGCGGCGAGGTCTCCGGCCATTTCCACCCGAAGGCGACCATGCCGACGCGGGTGGGCGGCATCACCCGCCCCTGCTTCGTCGCCGATGGCCGCCGCCTCGTCCTGCCCGCCTTCGGCGCCTATACCGGCGGGCTCGACGCGCGGGATCCGGCCATCGCCGGCCTCTTCCCGCGCGGCGCGCGCCTCTTCCTGCTGGGGCGGGAGCGGCTGTTCAGCATGACCGCCGCTCCCACCGGTCAGCCTGCCCTTACGGGAACAGCACCTGGCTGACGGCGTGGATGATGCCGTTGTTGGCGACCATGTCCGGCCCGACCACCAGCGCCGGCGCCTGGACGTTCAGCCCGCCCGCGCCGAAGCTGCCGGTCTGCCGCTCGGGCGCCGGGTTGCTGATGGCGATCTTGCTGCCGTCATTGGCGACCAGGATCTCGGCGCCGTTCACCGTCTTGAAGCGCCGCCCGTCCAGCAGGCCGGAGGAGGGCATGGAGCCGGAGACGATGTGGTAGGCCAGGAACTCGCGCAGCCGCAGCGGGTCGGCGCTGTTCTGGTTGATGTTGCCCGAGCCTTGCGCGCTCAGCTCGGTGATGCGGGCATTGACCACGTCGAAGGCCGGATCGACGGGGGCGAAGACCGTCACGCTCGCCGTGGAGCGCAGCTGGTCGGTGATGCCGGCCTGGGTGATGAGGTCGATGAAGCGGTTGAACCGGCCATCGGCGGCCAGCGTCTCCATCACGTTGCGGGTCTGCGCCTGGCCGGGGCGGAGGCCCGCCAGGATCGTGCCGCCAGCAAAAGCGGTTGCGAGCATATGACGGCGATTTAATGAAATCATGCGTATCTCACCTTACGGTTTGAAAGGGGTAGCGGGATGTCGGTTAACGGGATCGCACCCGTGCGGTTCCGGAACGCGACATCGTTGCATCGGTTTGCGTGATCGCGCTGCCGTCATGAGGCCTGCATGTGTCGCGCTTTTGCCTCGGGCGCCTACATACGGCTGATGGCCTGCCCCTCCCCTGCCCTGCTCTGGTTTCGCCAGGATCTGCGCCTCGCCGACAACCCCGCCCTCGCCGCCGCCGCCGAGCGGCCCCTGCTGCCGGTCTACGTCCTGGACGATGCCGCGGCCGGGCGCTGGGCCCCGGGCGGCGCCGCCCGCTGGTGGCTGCACCACTCCCTCGCCGCGCTGGCCGGGGCGCTGGCCGCACGCGGGGCGCCGCTGCTGCTGGTGCGCGGCCGGGCGGAGATCGTCATCCCGGCGCTGGCCGATGCCATCGGCGCCGATGAGGTCCTGGCCGGCCGCCTCTACGAGCCCTGGGCCCGCGAGCGCGACGCCCGCGTGGCGGAGGCCCTGAAGGCCGCCGGCCGCAGCCTCCGCCTCGTCACCTCCACCCTGCTGCGCGAGCCGCCCACGGTGATGAGCGGCAGCGGCAAGCCCTATACGGTCTACGGTCCCTTCGCCAAGTCGATGGCTGTGCGCGGCGAGCCGGAGCCGCCCCAGCCCGCGACCGACCGCCTGCACCCGGTGCCGGGCGCCCCCACCGGCGACCGCCTCGCCGACTGGCACCTGCTGCCGCAGCCTCCCATCCCCGACTGGGCCGCAGAATTCGGCACGATCTGGACGCCGGGCGAGGCCGGGGCGCAGGCGCGGCTCACCCGCTTCCTCGCCGGCTCGGTGCGCGACTATGCGGTGAACCGCAACCTCCCCGGCATCGAGGGCTCCTCCGGCCTCTCGCCGCATCTCCGCTGGGGCGAGGTCTCGCCGCGCCAGGTCTGGCATGCCGTGCGCGAGGCCATCCCCGGCGATGTCGAGGCGGCCCAGCCCTTCCTTGCCGAGATCCTCTGGCGCGAATTCTCCTACCACCTGCTCTGGCACCGGCCGGAGATGCCGGAGGCGGCGCTGCGCGAGCGCTTCGCCCCCTTCCCCTTCGCGCCGGATGCCGCCCTGCTGCGTGCCTGGCAGCGCGGCCGCACCGGCATCCCTGTCGTCGATGCCGGCATGCGCCAGCTCTGGCGGCATGGCTGGATGCACAACCGGGTTCGGATGATCGCCGCCTCGCTGCTGGTAAAGCAGCTGCTCCAGCCCTGGCAGGCCGGCGCCTCCTGGTTCTGGGACACGCTGGTGGATGCCGACCTCGCCTCCAACAGCGCCTCCTGGCAATGGATCGCCGGCAGCGGGACGGACGCCTCGCCCTATTTCCGCGTCTTCAACCCGGTGCTGCAGGGCGAGAAATTCGACCTCAAGGGGGCCTATGTCCGCCGCTTCGTGCCGGAGCTGGCGCGGCTGCCGAAGCGCTGGCTGCACCGCCCCTGGGAGGCGCCGGAGGCGGTGCTGCGCGAGGCCGGCATCGTCCTCGGCCGCGACTATCCCGCACCCGTCGTGCTGCCGGAGGAGGGCCGCCGCCGCGCCCTCGATGCCTTCGCCCGCCTGCGTGTCGAGTGGGAGCCGGCGGCGTGACGGACGCTGCCCAGGCCGACCTCGCCGCCCGCGGCTTCCGTGGCTTGCGCATCGTCGGCGACGTGCATGGCGAGGCCGCCGCCTTCGAGCATGCGGTGGCGGGGGCGGAGGCGGAGCGGCTGTTCATCCTTCAGCTCGGCGACCTGACCGACCACGGGCCGGACAGTCCGGCTGTGCTGCGGCGGATGCTTGGCCTGCTCGATGCCGGGCGCGGCCGCTTCCTGCTCGGCAACCACGACCACAAGCTGCGCCGCGCGCTGATCGGCCAGCGGGTGCGGATGGCGCCGGAAGGGCTCGGGCAGACGCTCACGCAACTCGCCGAGGCGCCGGATAGCGCGGCGCTGACCTCCCGCGCTATCGCCGCCATCGCCGCGGCCCCGGCCTGGCTCCGCCTCGGCCAGTCGCTCTTCGTCCATGCCGGCTGGCACGCACGGATGCTGCGCGAGCCCTCGCCGCCCGATGCCGGCACCCGCAAGCCGGACCCGATGCTCTCCCGCGCCCTCTTCGGCCAGGTCACCGGGCGGATGATGCCCGATGGCTACCCCGAACGCCTGCATGACTGGGTGGACCGCATCCCGGCCGGCTACACGCTCTACTGCGGGCATGAGCGCCGCTCGACCGACGGCCGCCCCTATATCCAGCCGGGTGCGTCCGGAGGGCGGGCCATCTTCCTCGATACCGGCGCCGGCAAGGGCGGCCACCTTTCCTGGATCGACCTAGCTTGGTGAGGCCTCGGCCAACAGCGCCTGGAGGTCGAACCGCCGGTTGACCATGGCGAGGTCGCCCGCCGCATCGCGCGGCCATTCCCCGGGCACGCGGTCACGGTAGAGCTCCACGCCGTTGCCGTCCGGGTCGCGGAGATAGATCGCCTCGGAGACGCCATGGTCCGCCGCGCCCTCGATCGGCACGCCCGCCTCCACCACGCGCCGCAGCGCCACGGCGAGCGCCGCGCGGTCCGGGTAGAGCAGCGCCACGTGATAGAGGCCGGTCGTCCCCGGCGGCGGCCAAGGCCCACCCGCGCTCTCCCAGGTATTGAGGGCAATGTGGTGGTGATAGCCCCCGGCGGAGAGGAAGACTGCGCGGTCGCCCATGCGCTGCTGCACCTCGAGCCCGATCACGTCGCGCCAGAAGCCGAGCGCGCGGTCAAGATCGCCGACCTTCAGATGGACATGGCCGATCCGCATGGCGGGATGAACGGGGGTGGCAGGCTGGGCTTCGGGCATCGGATGGTCTCCTTCACCCAAAACAATGGCGCCGCCCCGGGGGGCGGCGCCAATCATCGGTTCCAATGGCGGCCATCGGCCGCCTGTATGGTCAGACCGCGAGCCTGCGCTCGACGATCTGGTTCTTCATGCTCTTCTGCAGCTTCTCGAAGGCGCGCACCTCGATCTGGCGCACGCGCTCGCGGCTGATGTTGTACTGCTGCGAAAGCTCCTCGAGCGTCGTGGGCTCGTCCTTCAGCCGCCGCTCGATCAGGATGTGGCGCTCGCGCTCGTTCAGCGTCTTCAGAGCCTCGCCCAGCAGCATGCGGCGGTTGGACAGGTCCTCGCGGTCGGAAAGCTCGCTCTCCTGCGTCTCCTGGTCGTCCACCAGCCAGTCCTGCCACTCGCCCTCGCTGTCGGCGCGAACGGGCGCGTTGAGGCTGTGGTCGGGCGAGGCGAGACGGCGGTTCATCGACACCACGTCCTGCTCCGGCACCTGGAGCACGCGGGCGATCTTCTCCACCTGCTCGGATTGCAGGTCGCCATCCTCAAGCGCCGACATCTGGGCCTTCAGCCGGCGGAGGTTGAAGAACAGCTTCTTCTGCGCAGCCGTCGTGCCCATCTTCACGAGCGACCAGCTGTGCAGGATGTATTCCTGGATGGCGGCGCGAATCCACCACATGGCATAGGTGGCCAGGCGGAAGCCGCGGTCCGGGTCGAACCGCTTCACCGCCTGCATCATGCCGACATTGCCTTCGGAGATCAGCTCGCCGACCGGCAGCCCGTAGCCGCGATAGCCCATGGCGATCTTGGCGACGAGACGAAGGTGGCTGGTGACGAGCTTATGCGCGGCCCGCTCATCGCCATGCTCTTTCCACCGCTTGGCGAGCTCCAGCTCTTCCTCCGGGGCGAGCATCGGAAATTTCCGAATCTCCTGGAGGTAGCGCGAGAGGTTGCCTTCGGGGGCAATGGGAATAACAGAGCTGGAAGCCATAACGGATATCTGCCTCCTGCGCTGGCGGGGCACCCCGTGACGGCGGCACCCTGGACCAACGACGAATCTGGCAGTTGAACGTGCTCCGGGCCCACCCGACCGCGCCTGCCTCGGTCACGACGAGGCGAGCAAGGCTGCGATATGGGTCTTGGCACCCGGAGGCCGCTGCCGGGGCATTTTTTAGCGCAAGTGGTGCCGCGCTGCAACAAAAATCCGACTTTCGCGGTTGGTTACTCGGCGTTACGCACTGCCATCATTGGTCAAGGTGCCCAGCAGCGCGGCGAAATCCGCGGGCGGCGGCACGCTGAATTGCAGCGCCTCCCCCGTCACCGGATGGCGGAAGCCGAGGCTCGCCGCATGCAGCGCCTGCCGCGGAAAGGCCAGCAGCGCCCCCCGCGCCGGTTCCGCCAGCAGCCGCGCCGCGGCCGGGGTGCGGCGGAGATAGACCGGGTCGCCCACCAACGGATGCCCCCGCTCCGCCAGGTGCACCCGGATCTGATGCGTCCGCCCCGTCGCCAGCCGGCAGCGCAGCAGGGCGCAGGCGGCGCCCCAGGCCCGCTCCGTCGCATAGCGGGTGAGCGCATGCTTGCCGTTGCGGTTGACGACCGCCATGCGCTTCCGGTCGGTCGGGTGGCGGCCTATATCGCCCTCGATCTCGCCCGCGGGCGGCTGCGGCACCCCCCAGGCGAGGGCCAGATACTCCCGGTCGAGGTCGCGGTTGGCGAAGGTCTCGGAAAGGGTCCGCAGCGCCCGCTCCGTCTTGGCGACGACCATGACGCCGGAGGTGTCCTTGTCCAGCCGGTGGACGATGCCCGGCCGCTTCTCGCCGCCGATTCCCTCCAGCTCCTCCCCCGCATGGGCCAGCAGCGCGTTCACCAGCGTGCCGTCCTGGTTGCCTGGCGCCGGGTGGACGACGAGCCCCGCCGGCTTGTCGAGCACGATCAGGTCGCGGTCCTCGAACAGGATCGTCAGCGGGATGTCCTGCGGCAGCGGCAGGGCATCGGTTGCGGGCGGGATGGCGAGGGCATAGGTGCTGCCCGCCCGCACCGCCTCGGCGGCATCGCGCAGCGGCTTGCCGTCCCGCGTCGCGGCACCAGCCACGATCAGTGCCTTGACGCGGGAGCGCGAGAGCGAACCTATCGCGTCCGCCAGGAAGCGGTCGGCGCGGGTGCCGGCGGCCTCGGGCCCCGCCATGGCGGTGAATGTCTCGGAGGGGGTCGCGGTGAGAGCGCTCAAGGTCTTGGTCGTCGTGATGGGGGTGCTGATCGTCGGCGGCACCGTGGCCCTGGTTGCGCTGCTCGTCCAGCGGGCCGGCGGTGGCGGGGCTGGCGCGGCCTGGCAGGCGGCGCTCGACCAGCCGGATGGGGCGCGCATCGCCGGTGTCGCCGCAAGCGAGAACGGCATCGGCATCTGGGTCCAGCGGCCGGATGGTGACCGGGTGCTGGTGGTGGACCCGAAGCGCGGCCGGGTCAGCGGCGAGATCCGCCTCGGCCGATGAAGCCGCCCCTGCCGCAGAAAATATGTGCCGCTTGCGGCCGGCCCTTCGCCTGGCGGCGCAAATGGGCGCGGGACTGGGAGCAGGTCCGCTTCTGCTCCGAAGCGTGCCGCAGCGGCCGCTACGCGAAGGCAAAAGAAAAACACCGGAAGGGCGCTTGATCCCGGCCCCGGTCGCGGTTAGAAAGCGCGCCTCGCGGCCTTGTCCCATTCGTCTAGAGGCCTAGGACACCGCCCTCTCACGGCGGCAACAGGGGTTCGAATCCCCTATGGGACGCCATTCAAGTGGGCTAAGTTGTTAATTGCTCTAGATTTTCTAGAGCACAGCTTTTGCTCCCCCACACAGGTCCCCACACTCCGCCTGCGTTAAGGTGCATCAAGGTGCCTTGGCTGGCTTATGTGTACCGTGCCACCCATTCACCCGTCTTCACCTTCAGCATCCCCACCACCATCGGCCCCAGAAATCCGGTGCGCTAGGTGATCCTGGACCTCACCAGCTGCCTCGGATGGCGGCTTTCCCACATGCAGACGATGTCGAAGGCCGGACGATGACTGAGGCCCGGCGACCGTTCTGGGGGCGGTGGACCGGGTGACGTGAGTGTAGCGGATGCTGACCCTGTGGTTTTGATCGTCGCCGTATTGACCGACCTGCCACCCGATGATCAAACCGGCCTCATGGTGCTGACGATGACGGCCT
>NZ_JAETWB010000099.1 GCF_016773205.1 Belnapia arida | reverse complement strand
CACGGCTTCGGCGTGGCCGGCACCATCACGCCGCTGGTCGACCTGTGGGTGGAGGAGAAGCGACTGCCCAGCTACATACGGCTGGTGAGGCCTACTCCCTGATCACCATGCCCATGGTCTGCGGCAGCCGGCCCTTGCGCTCGACCGTCTCCGGCGACCGATCGTCCACGGCCAGGCTGAGGGAGACCCGGCCCCCGCAGCGGCATTTCAGGCGCTGCTCGAGCTCGCCCGCCGTCGCCGCGCTCGAGCCCATCATCTGGATGGCCAGCTCAATGCCGATCATGACGCGGCGCTGGCACTGCCGGCAGGTGCCCGAGAAGTAGTGGATGTGGATGTGGGGGAGGTAGCAGCGGAGGCGAACCGTGCCGTCAGGGCCGATGGGGTCTGGATCGGGGACGGGGGCATGCATTGGGGAACGGTAGGCGAACGCGAGCGGGAGCGGCAACACCGCGGCCCAGCTGGAGGTGCAGGTAGGATAGCGGCGGCGGCACTTAGGACAAAAAAAGGGCGGCACCCGAAGGCGCCGCCGAGTTTAGAGAGGAAACGTCCAAGAAAACGGGACACTGTCGTGCCCCGCGCTGGAGACATGACGCCGCAACCAAGATCACACAACCCACGTTGTGCAGCGCAGCATGTCGCCTCCATGAAGGTACGCTTCCGGCTCTATCGCCTGTAAAGGGAACAGGAAGCAGGGTTTTTTCATGCCGACTTCGCAACCGCGATGTGCTGGAACTTCTGCCGTGAGGCAAGTCCAACAACGTCGCGCCTGCAGAGCGAAGGTGGAGGGCCCAGCATGCCGATGCCCCTAACAGTCACGCTTCTTGATACAGTCGGCGGATGGGAGCCGGTAATCTTGTGGGGCGGCAAAGTCCTCGCCCGTGCGGACAAGCGGTTTCGCACAAGACAGGCCGCTATGGACTACCTCCGGGCATGGCCTCCCGCGCAGCAGGTGGAGCGCTTCCATGTGGCACCGTAGGCCTCGCTCCACCACGTCTTCGACAGCGACGCGTCATCTGCGCCAAGTCAGCGTCCAGCACTACCGACTGTTTCGGCTGTCGATCCGCGAGGATGGCGGCGACGGATGGAACGTCAGGGTCTATCCGCCGAGCGGGAAGGATGGTTGGGAGCTGCAATGCAGCGTGCCGGACGGCCTGGACGAACTGCTGGCGGAAGCGCGCCAGCGCATTGATCGCCGTCTTGATGGCGAGGCGTGGCCGCAGAACCCGTGATTTTCACGCAGGTGTAAGGTGCGGGGGAGGCAGGTGAGACAAGGCAGGCACAAGAGGGAGAGTGTTTCTGCCGCTAGGAGGTAGTGTTGCTCCTAACCCGCCCCGCAGCCACGAGGATGCACCGAAGGCGTCACCGGAAAATAAATTGAGGCGCTGTTTTTAGCCTACCAAAGCGCTACTCGCTGGTTCCTGCACCTGCACCCCTAACCGAGCCGCAGCGGCTTCGAGTTGTGCCACATCGCCCTCGCGCCATTGATGCCGGGTCAGCAGCTTGGTCGCCTCGGCCGGCGGCATCCCAAGGGCGGCGCCGATCTCGGCGGGTTTGGTGATGCCCCGCTCATCCAGCTCGCGGCCGATCGCCATCTTCAACCGGATCATGGTCAGCCGGTCGGCGGTTCGGCGCCGGCGCTCCTCGGGCGAGATCTTCGGTTTCGCGGGCGGCATCTGGTCGGGGGGCAGGCTCATGTCGTGGATGTCGGTCGCCGCCGCGGTCGATGCCAGACGGGACATGATGGAACTGCCGGACATGCAAAGGGGCGCCAAAGGCGCCCCATGCAATCTCACCAACCTGGCTCGTGGTGTGGCTAACCGCCGTGGCGAGTGAACTGGCCAGCGAGGGTCGGGCTGGCAGCCTGCGCCGGGACATACACCAGCGTCTGCTCGCGGCCACCGCCGACCAGCTGGGCCACACTGCCACTCTGCTGCTGCCTCGTGGTCTGGCCCGAATAGGCGATGCTGCGGTTGGTGCTCTCGCCGGTGATGCGGGCATAGCCGCCACCGACCACATTCTGGCTCGGCGCCAGGTACTCAATGCGGGGGCCACCATCGGCGCCGCCACCCACCAGGCGGGGGCCGTTGTCTTGCGCCTGGGCAGCGCCCATGGCACCGAGGGCGATCAGCGAGGCAAATACAGTAGTACGGAACATGGCTTGGTTCTCCGTCTCGGAGGCCAGCAGCTCAGAGCGTGACGCCCAGCCGGCCTTGCTTGAGGCGGAAGATGATCCCCGCATCGGCTCAGCACCAATATGAAGCCTGGATGCCATGCATCCACCAGATGGATGAACGGCGTAACGGCTAAACGGTTACCTGGAAGCCTCGAGACAGGAGGAAGCCATGCCGCGCCTTACCGCCATGCCCGTGCAGGATCTCACGCTGGAGACAGCCATAGACCACTACTGCGCCGCCTTTGGCCGCGATGCGCTGCCTTGCATCGCAGGCCTCGACAGCGCCATGGCCGGTGCTGCCGCAGTCATGCTGGCTGATGCGGTCACGGCTCGGCGCCCTCTGCGATACTGCGCCATCGCTGATGCGTTGGGCGGGCCGCAGCCGCCAGAATGCGCGTCGCTGTAGGCCTGTTGAACTTCGACCCTAACTGCCTCGCCGCCACGGCCCAGGACAGCGCCAGCCCTTGTCACCATCGGTAGGGGATCTCACCGGGTGGAAGCCCAAACAGCCGATCGCGGGCGCGGCGGGTGATGCCATAGCACTCGCAGGCGACCGCCTCGAGGCCGGGCCGGTCGGTGATGGTGACGCGGCCACCGCCGTAGCGGATCAGCCCTGCCTTCTGCAGCGCGCCGGCCGCCACCGTGACCCCGGCGCGGCGCACCCCCAGCATTATGCCGAGCACCTCATGGGTAAACGGCACGGTATCGCCTTCGGTCCGGTCGTGCGCCATCAGCAGCCAGCGCGCGAGGCGTTGGTCGATATGGTGGCGGCCGTTGCAGGCACCGGTGCGCGCTACCTGGCCGTGATGGACCAGGGCATAGCGGTTCAGCAGGCGCCGCAGCGCAGGCAAGCGTTCCAGCGCCGCGCGGAAGGCGTCAGCCGGGAGGCGGTAGCCGGTGCCGGCCATCTGGACGATGCCTTCCAAGTCGTCGCGGTCATCGTCGAGCAGCAGGGGCAGCCCGACCACGCCCTCGTTCCCGACGAGCCCGACCTCTGCACTGTCGCCATCCTCGAGGGTGGCGAGCATGGAGACGATCCCGGTTTCGATGAACCACGCCGCCTGCATGGGCTGCTCCGGTACCTGGAGCACGTCACGCGAAATCAGATCGACCGGCTCGAGCTGGGGCCAAAGCTCGGCCAGGTCTTCTGGCCGTAAAGCTAGCAGCAGGCGGTTGCGCAGGTCGGATGGGGGAGCATTAGGGGAGGCCAAAGTACAAGCTCCTCGCTGGGGGCGGGAGCACTAGCCTCTCTCGGTCGCCGGATGCTGGGAAGGATCGGCCCGGACGATGGGGATGTCTGCGCGCTCTACAGCCTCTTGGCTGTACGGTAAGAGACCATCGGACAGGGGGCCGAGACGCTAGCCAGATTGCACCAGCGAGCGTGTGCCCATTCGCCGGCTGAGGCCAGGAGAAAGTGCTGGATCCGACCCCGCTCCGTAGGCCGCGCGGTGGCATCGGGGATGACTGGCTTGATCACCTCTGGGACCAGCAGCCGATCGCCAGCAGCTTCGGCTAGGTTCATGCCCGCCCCCTAGTCGTATCACCGCCTGCCGCCGCTATGCGGGCTAACTCGGCCCGCGCTCCGACGACGAAGGCTTGGACCATCTCGGCGCTCTCGGACGGCGTGTAGCCCGCGTCCCGAGCTGCCGCGGCGATCTGCTCGAAGGTGCGGCTGATCTGCTCTGGCACATCGGCTGCGGGCATCTGCACCAGCATCTCCTGCGCGAAGGCCGCGCCGGCTGCGCGGCTGTCGGCCAAGTCCTCAGCTTTGAGACGGCTCATGCTCACTCTCCACGGGGCTGTGGCTTCGGCGGAGGCTGACCAGCGGCGCCGGTTAGCTCGGCCAGCCGTCGCTTGCTGGCTCCCACACCCGCACTCCCAGATGGGCCGCCGCTGCTTCAAGCTGCTCGACGTCGCCCTCGCGCCATTGGTGCCCGGTCAGCAGCTTGGTCGCCTCGGCTGGCGGCAGCCCGAGCGCAGTGCCGATCTCGGCCGGCCTGGTGATGCCGCGCTCATCCAGCTCGCGGCCGATCGCCATCTTCAACCGGATCATGGTCAGCCGGTCGGCGGTTCGGCGCCGGCGCTCCTCGGGCGAGATCTTCGGCTTTGCGGGCGGCATCTGGTCGGGGGCAGGCTCATGCCAAGGATGTTGGTCGTTGCCGCTGCCGACGCTAGCTCACTACAGGTTCAGGCCAGCAGCGCAGATCGATCCCCCGATTGATCCGCGCTGCCGGTCTCTGATGCGGCACTTAGCCCCCCGACTACGTGCCGCAGCACAACTTCAGCGCGATTTTTCTGAGACCACAAGAGATTGTATACTTGCAGTCGAAGATATATGTGCATAACTGCCGTTTTAGGCAAGTCGTCCTGATTTCCCCCTACTGGGACGACTGAAAACTCCGGCGGCTTGATCCCCCGATTGTCGCCGCCGGAGTGCCTTCAACCCAAGCGGTTGGTTTTCGCTCAAAAGATGATGCGGACGACAGCGAGGAAACCTGGGGCATCGTTTTCGGTTGAGATATCAACCGCAGGGAATGTGACCCCCCTGCCTAACCTGTCTCTTCCAGGCTGCCTGACCCCCCTCAGGCGGCCTTTCTTTGCCTGCGGTGCGTCTCATGACGCTGGATCCTGCCTTCCCTTCGCCAGGTATTGCTGCGCTTGGCCAATGAGCCGACGATCTGCAGCACCGGCGACAAGGCCGGCTGCGGTGAAGGCCTCATAGGCTTCAATCGCCGCCACCGCTGCAGCGCGGATATCCTCTTTGACCCGATGCTCAGGATCAGCCCAGCCCGCGGTCTGGAGCATCAGCAGCGCTCGTCTGAAGCGATCCGCGGCAATGATCTGCTCTCGGGCCGTCATGGCTTGTTCTCTCCTCAATATGATTAGGCCTTAGCTTGGTGTCTCGAGAGGAGCAGCAGACGCCAAGTCACCAGCCGCACCCGCAACGCAAGCGACCGGCCCTCCAGCAGCTTCGGTCCGGTTCACTTCTCCCCGTCGCTGGGTCGGAGCTTGCGCCGTACCAGTCGCCAGTTCGGCTGCGGCTTCAGCGGAAAACTGGACGGCTCTGCCTGCAGCGGCTGCCGTGTGGCGCGGAAGGGGCGGGCGCTCATGCCGTACCCCTGGCCGCTTCCAGCACTAGCCGCGCCGTCGTTCAGCCTGCTTAGGTGCGTGCTGGCTCCGACACTTGTACCCCCAACCGGGCCGCTACCGCCTCAAGCAGCGCCACCTCACCCTCTTTCCAGAGGTCCCGGCTCAACAGGGCGGATGCTTCCTCGGGTAGCATCCCGAGGGCGTTGCCAATCGCTTCGGGCGTACTGATGCCTCTGGTCTCCAGTTCGCGGCGGATCGCTTCCCGGAGATTGTCGGCCTCGGCCAGCTCCACCCGCCATGTGAAGGTCTCCACGCTGTCCCGGATGTCCCTCAGCCGGTGCCAAAGCTCGCCGGCCAGGTAGTTGAGCGCGAGCACCTCCGGACTGACCTCGCCGGCGCTGACCTTCACCACCATCTCCAGGGCGTGAATGGCGCCCCAGGCGTCGTCGACTACTTGGGACATGTCCTCCACGTCCACCCGGCTGATGTGCGCCCGCGCGTTCATGCCGTCCCCCGGTTCAGCGCCCGCAGGTCGCGCAGG
>NZ_JAETWB010000098.1 GCF_016773205.1 Belnapia arida | reverse complement strand
CATCATGCCGTAGTAGTGGAAGCCGCCCGCCTCCAACCCGCCTTTGATGCCACGGCCGTTAGCGCGGTCCTGCTGGCAATCGGCCGCGTACTCCTGCACTTCCTTGGCGCAGACGACCGAGCGTTTGGCGTACAGCCCGCGTTGGCACTCGTCCGCCAACCACTGCGAGAAGACCGACATGGCGGCGCGGCGCATGTCATGCTTGGCCTGGGTATCGGCCGGCGGGTTAGCGTGGTCGAACTCCGAGAGGTCCCGGTCAAGCAGATAGCGGTACACCAGAGCGGCACCGCCATTCTCGATCCAGTCGTGGAGCGGCGCGAAGTAGGCGCGCTTCTCCGTGTCGTTCGGCTTGACGTTCGGCCACAGCGGATGACGAACCTCCACGACGTAAAACCGCCGGTCGTCGCCCTCCATCGGCATTGCGTCCGCGTGGTTTGAGAACACCACCCAGGCCATCCTGTTAGCGGCCGGGTAATGGCCTTTGTACTTCTCGTTGATCGTCACGGTATCGCCCGTGGTGCCACTGATGAATGGCTTGATGAAGTCATAGGCGGAAAAGCGCTCCTTCCGCTGCATCTCGTTCAACACCACGAAGCGCTGGCGGCAATATGGATTGTACGTCGACTCCAAATCATTGGGGCCGATCTCGACGTAGTTGTGTCTGCCGACAATGGAGACCAGCGGCTTGAACAGGGTGTCCTTGCCTGTCCCCTGACCGCTCACCAGCAATGGCGCCCACCTGACCTTGCCCTTCGGGTTTTGTGCGACCCAAGCCATCCAGTTGAGAAGGTGACCGGCGGCCGATGGCTCATTGGCGCAGAGCAAGGTGAGGTGGTTGAGGAGCGGCCGGACATCTTCCTCAGTCGCCGCCTCGGCGGGCATGAGCATGCTGGGGTTGTAGGTATTGACCCGCAGCGCCTCAATGCCGCCTTCCTCCACATGCACCAGCCGGTCCTCACCGACCGCGTAGGTGAGCCCTGCCACCGTCTTCAGCCCATCTGCATGGATGAGAATGTTGTGGGCAGGAAGCACCTTCGGCGCTTTGGGTTTCACATCAGAACCCGCCGCGGCTGCATCCAGACCAGCTTTCGCTGCGGCACGGATAGCCCAAGCTTCCGATACGGCGCGGCCGATCTCGGAGTCGTTCAGGGCCTTGTCGCTGTACCGCTGCCCGCCTTGGTCGAGCCGCAACCAAGCCACGTCCGCTTCCTGATAGGCGAAGGTGTTAAGCGCACGCGCGACGGCCTCCTCATAGAGAACCTTGGCTTCTTTGTACCGCAGACTCAGGCCGGAGAGGTCCGGCGCCATTTCATTGTTCATTTCAAAAACCCTTGTTCAAAACTTGTTCTTCAGGCGGCGAATTCGCCATTCAAGCGCGGTGGTGTTCGGGCGCGCGTCGTCTGCGACAGGCTGGCTCATCACGAAATCCAGCATCTCGTCCGGCTTATCGCTTGGGTACTTGCAGGACATGTAGAAACCGTCGAGCGCGTCGATCTCGTCGAACACCTGCCGCATCTCGCCGAAGCTAAGCCGGCCACCAGTCTTCCTCCACACTTTCCCAAGGAGGCTGAGCATGGTGGCATAATGCGACCCCTGCACCACGGTCATCGGATACTCATCGCGCCACGCGGGATTGAAGACCGCAGGATCGTTGATGCCGCCGAAATCCGAGCGCGGCGAACGATCAATCATCCTGACCGGCACCACCGCCGCTTCTTTGAGGGTGGCGCCGCGGATCATCCTTGCCTCCTTTTTCTCAAAGGGGACCCACAACTCCGGCCGCTGCATCCTCAGTGCCCGTGCCATTGCGAGGAAGGCATCGACGGCGATCGGGACGCCATGGGCAATTGTGATCTCGGTCTGGTAGGGTGGGCCGTACAGGTGGTCTCCGGGGTCGTAGATGCTCCCGTCGGCCTGCTCGTTGAACACCCGTTCGTTCAGCAGCACACAAATGTCGCGCTGCTCCGTCCGGGTGAGATCGCGGTCAGTTTCCACGACCAAACGAAACTTGCGACGCTCAACCGAAGACGAATATGTGGTGTAGGTGAAGTGCTCAACCGGCTGCCGAGCCGGCATTAGTGATGCCAGCCCCAAGGCGACCTGGGCCTCAGTGACGTGCGAAGCCGCGTCGGACTTGTTGTCGATATCCCCGGTCCAGGCAGAAAGTGCATCTGCCTCTGCGGCGCCGTCGCGCCAACACCCGGCCTCGGAATGACCCCGCGCGACGTTGATGGTCGGCCCGTACATTGTCGGCGACCAGCCATAGGTCTCCAGCTTGTTGGTCTGCGGCTTGGGGTAGCGAAGGGGGCCGAGGACGTACTGGCGCATCCCAGCGAAGTCGTCGAACTTGGGAAAGTCGGTGACGCGCGCCTGATCGAGGCGGAACTGCGCCATTTCCTTATGCCAGTAGACGTGAGTGAGGCCGCTGACGAAATGCGGCCTGGAGGGCGCGCGAACGCTCTCAATCGGACGTGCGTCCGCTTCAGAAAGAGACATGTTGAAACCCCGTTGTTGAAAGACACCCGCTGCGAGGAACCGTCCCGAAAACCGGGACGGCCTGCTACAACGGGACGCGCCGGGAGCTACCCGACACAGGAGAAAGGTATACCAGCCAGGGAGTGGCTGTCAACTGTTTGTGAAGGACGGAGGTTGCCGCGGCTACCATGACCTATGGCGCACGTCTCTATCGGCTGGGCGAGAACCAGCCATCAGACCGCATCGCCGCCGCCAGACTTCCCCCGCGCGCCGCCACTGCCCCCTGGCTTGGTGCGGCCTTGGCCGCCGTCCTTGCCGATTTCACCGGCAAGATCGCCCAGGTCAATAAAAGCGTCGGCTGCCCGCCTGAGTTCGTCACTGCACAACGGCGGGCTGGACTTGACAGTCGAGGTCAACACCACCCGCACGCCCCGTCGCTGTGCCGCCTCAACGCCGGCTTTTAGGTCACCATCACCTCCCAAGAGGAGCACCTGACTGGCCCATTGCGTGGCCTCCAGCAGGGCAACTGTTAGTTCGGCGACGGTGTTGCCCCTGATCCTCCGGCGACCCGTCTCCTCATCCACGAACTCTCGGACCGGCTTTGTCTCGACCCTGTAGCCATTGTAAACAAGCCAGTTCACCAAAGGTGCGAGCGGGTTACGGTCACCCTCCGGGGTGTCCAGCACTGTCGTGTAGTAGAGGAGGTGGCGCGGCTGGCACGTTCTGTCGAGCCAGTCGCGGAGCCGACGGAAATCAATTTCAAACCCAAGGGTTCGCGCTGCCATGTAGGCATGTGGCCCATCGATGATGACCGTCGTGGGGAGGTTGGGGCGGAGGCTCACGACCGGCTTCCGTTCATATCTGGCATCTTGGGCTCCAATCACGCGAGGCTACCAATCCGCGGATCGGGGGAAGGCACCGCCACTCAGCCAGTAGCGCGCGTCACGAGATCGAGGCCGGATCAGCATCAAGATTGAATAGCAGTGGGCGGTACATTCATAGATTCGAACCTCCTCCGCGACGAGGTCGCTTGGTTGAACCTCCTGAATAGCCAATTACCATACCGCATGGGCGTATCGTCACTCTCCACCTCGTTTCACCGACCGAATTCGTAACGGGGTAGCTTTGCTCCCAGAGCAGCGGTGGCGATGCCTGCGGGCGAAGCGCTTCCGCAGTAGGGCCACTCCGCGCGGCAACTGCCTCCCGGCGAGCGCACCGACTAGGCCCATGGGAAGGATCATCGGCAGGCTTGGGTGGCGCCCGCAGGCGATGGCCGCAAACTCCACACCATCCATGCCGCCCGGCATCATTACGTCCAAGAGCACCACGTCTGTGGCGTGCCGCCGTCGAGCATCGCTATCGCAGCGTCCACGTCGGCTGCCGTGTTCTGGCTGCCACGCTGTACCGGTCTCGGGAAGCAAAGGCCGGCGATCGTTTGTATGGATAAAAGCTGAAAGTTGCATCATAATGAATTCCCAACAATCATGGACTAATGAGAATGTTGCCGCTTCGCTCGCTAGCGCAGGCAGTCCTGCTAAGCATGCTCGCAACGGCCGCGACCCTCTTTGGCCCCGAAGGGCCTTCCTCTGCCGCTGCTCAAGGGCAGCTGCGCGCTGCGCCCGACAGGCTAGCGCGCCTCTTTACTACTCAGATGGTTGGCGCCCAGGTGCAATACTTCGAAACCAGCGCAGGTCCAGCCCGGCGCGTATACGAAGCCTCACAGGGTGCCTCTACCCGCGAGTACACAGTCGGCGGTTGTGAGATAACGGTCTATGCCAGAGGAGCGGAGATAGCTGCTCTCCGCCTAAAGGTCACTCAGCGATGCACGGCCGATATGTCGCGACTTACACAAGTTGCACTGCCCTCCGCGAACCTGCTCACATTCGGCCAATTCGCGGATACACTCGGCGCCGACAGGTTCTCGGCTGACTGCCTCTACTCGTGCGGCAATGCCTACGACCCGAGCGTCTACATGCATTGGGAAGGACCACACTCCCTCGATTTCATTCAGTTCAGACTCCAAGCGCAACTGGTAAATGGGCCGGCAATTGACGCCTCTAGACGTTGGCAGCAGGTCATGGAGCGGCGCGAGGGGGAGGATTACGTTCTCGGCACTGCCTTCAACTGCGACGGCAAATACAACGCCGAGGCTGCGCGGATTTTCCGCAACGTCAGAATCACTCACCTCAGTATCGGACGTAACCTTGGACCAGAAGGTTGCGGCACCCGTGCGCCGGTTAATTCTGCTCCGAATGGTCTTGGTGTGCGGACAACTGCTCCCATAGCGCCCCATGGCGCACCGCGCACAGGTCTCGGCCCCAGCTTCGACTGCAACTCGCTGACAGCTACGCTTGAGCCTCTGCCGCAACTCATCTGCATGGACGCCGGACTGGCCCGGCTTGATCTCGCCTTCAGTCAAGCTTTTCAGGCGCTCCGTCAGCAGGTCGGCGAGGCAGGGCTACGGGACCTTCGGCGTGAGGCAGTGGAATTCACTAACGGTGTGCTGGACAGGTGCGGCATTCCTCGAAACGGTACAGCGACACCTGAACTGCTCCGTCAATCGCGTGCCTGCACTGCGAGCCGATATGAGGGTCAGAGGCAGATATGGCTCCGTAGTCTTGGGCCAGAAGCAAGACAGGAGGCAGAGCGCCCGCTGGCAATGCACATTGAATTACAACGCGCTTTGCAGACGCTCGGCCATATTCCTGATACCGCAGCAATAGACGGAGTTTATGGACCTGCCACTCGATCCGCAATTATGTCATGGCAAAGGGCAGCAGGCCTCCCCACGGCTGGTTGGCTCTCAGATCGCGATGCCTCAGTGCTGACCGCGGCTGTAAGCAGCAATCGTAGCTCTACAAGCGATTTTCAGGCTCAGGCCGAGGCGCTTAGGCTGAGAACGGCAGAGCTTGAGAAGGCGCTAAATGCCATCTCAGAACCATTCGCTGTCGCCCCGTCCGGAGAGAATCGGGGGACCAATGGTACTGCGGCTGCACCCCAGCCTGACGTTGGCTCGCAGCCAAATCCAATGGAAAGCAATGTGACGCTTAGCGACCGCTGTAGACAACGAGCGCAAAAAGACGAAGAATCAATGAACGGCATGTTGCCAGGACCATATCGGTTTAGTTACACGGCAGCAGCAGAAAGAAATGATGATAGCGTAGTACCCCAACTGAGAGTCGCCGAGATTTCCCAATCTGTTTTGGACCCGGCCGGGGGCCAAAATACGGTGCGCTGGATTTGCTTCTTTGAGGCCGGCGAATTGAAGAAAGTTCAAACAGTCTTGTCCATCGGAGGGAAGAATATAACAATGCCCGCGGATGTCGATGGCAACCCAGAGCGAGCATTCGAGCGGCGGGCAAGAGACAATGCCGAGGGGGTCATTTCAGCCAAAGATTCACGCAGAAGAATTTGGAACCTTACCAGCTTGGCTTACAGCTTGCTCCAAAGTTCTGCCGACGCAAAAGAAATGGAAGCGCAGTGTAAGAGTTACTTCAATAGGGCAACGGCTTCTCGGGAAAGCGAATCTGTTGCGCTGGAAGCTCAAAATATGTGCGTGACGCTGGCGCAAGTTGCGTGCAGCAGCCCATGGAAGCTGAATGGGCAAGCTAGTTTCTTGCCTTATTCCATCCCGCGGATGTACTGCCGCTCATTGTCCATTGTGTTGGGTGGCTGAGGCGGAGATCGCCTAGCAAGTTGGCTTCGCGCCTATACATTATGAGGGGCGTTA
>NZ_JAETWB010000097.1 GCF_016773205.1 Belnapia arida | reverse complement strand
TGCCACCCCGGCCCGCCTGAGCCGTGGTCACCCGCAGCCCATCAGCAAATTCCACCACGTTGACGGACGTGACCACCTCGATCTGCCCTGACCGCAGGTCGCCGCCTTTGGCCTTGGCTCGGGTGGCGCCCGTGGCACACCATTCCCCCACCCAGCGAACCGCAGTCGCCGCCGCAACCCCGAAGCGATCGGCCGCTGCGCACCGTGACATGCCGCCCTCGACCGCCGTAATCAGCCGGGAGCGCAGATCTTCAGACAGGGTTCTCGCCATGCAAGCTGGCCTCCGCACCCAGCCAGCAGGATGAATCAGACTTCGAGGCTCAGGGGAATCCCCCAATGACTCCAATCGTTCGGATTTTGCTCTAGGCGTCAGACCGCCCGGTTCGACGTGAGACCCACCGTGCTGAGGTTGCCCCTTCCCTTCCAGGCTTCGGGGCGCGACACTCCGCCTGAAATGTCAGGTGACGCAGAGACGTTGGCCGACGGGAGGGGGAGCGACCAGATGTTCACGCACGTCATGATCGGCAGCAATGACCTTGCGCGATCGAAAACCTTCTACGATGCCTTGTTCGCGGCCATCGGTGGCGAGCCGGGCAACATGGATCCCAGAGGCCGCTTGGTCTACGTCCATAAGGGCGGTCGCTTCCTGGTCACCAAGCCGATCGACAACCAACCTGCCTGCCACGCCAATGGCGGCACGATCGGCTTTGCCATGGCCAACCCAGCCGAGGCGGATGCTTGGCATAAGGCAGGCGTTGCGAGCGGAGGCACTGCGATCGAGGACCCGCCCGGCGTGCGTCAGGGCGCTGCGGGCCCCCTCTACCTTGCCTATCTGCGCGATCCGGACGGCAACAAACTTTGCGCACTCCACAGAATGAGCTGAACTCGCTTATCGCAGGAGTACATCTGCAATCGCTCCTGCTCCAGCGCTATAGTAGGCCTACTACCGAAGCCTCTAAAGGCACGACGCGGATGCTCCAGTGAACTATGCCTGACGCCGGTGAAATGGCGATGAACGCGACCTTCAAAGCGGCGGTAATAAGAAATTTTGCACTGTGCAGATCCTGAACCTGCCCAGTGCAGCATCGCCGTCCGCGTCGCCCTACGGGTGAGAGCAGGCAAAGGGTTCTCGAGGGGCTACTTCCGACGACTGGGTGTGAGAGGCGGCGGTTGTCATGCTCTCCCCTCGGTGGCCGCCATTCTCCGTTCGGGTCGGGGCGTAGCTTGATCACAGGACGGTCATCATCTTAGCCTTCCCAACGGCCAAAGTTCATTGCGGCAGGAAGTCTGGACAGCGATGCCCGCTGCGTCCTGCATTGGGGCGAGACCAGCGATGGCGGGGGCCGGCGTCTGGCAGGACGAAGTCGATACGCGGCCGCAGGAGGGGCAGCATCCGATGGCCTATGACGTGATCGTGGTCGGCATCGGCGGCATGGGCAGTGCCGCAGCCTGGCAATTGGCTCGCCGCGGGCACCGCGTGCTCGGGCTGGAGCGCTTCGACATACCGCATGCGATGGGATCATCCCATGGCGTGACGCGGATCATCCGCCTGCCCTACTACGAGGACCCTGCCTATGTTCCGCTGCTGCAGCGGGCCTATGCCTTGTGGCGGGACCTCGAAGCCGCGACGGGCGAGCATGTCCTGATCACCCACGGCTCGCTCGATGGCGGGATCGAGGACGGTGAGGTGTTCAATGGCGCGCTCGCGTCGGCCCGCCTTCATGGCCTGCCCCATGAGGTGCTGACCGGCGCCGCGGTGAATGCCCGCCATCCTGGCTACAACCTCGCCCCGCAGGCGCGCGCGGTCTTCCAGCCTCAGGGTGGCTATGTGATGAGCGAGCGTGCCATCGTCGCCCATGTGCGCGCGGCCCAGGCGGCGGGCGCCGAGATCCACGCGCGCGAACAGGTCCTGGGTTGGGACGCCCGCCCCGGCGGGGAGGGCGTGGTCGTCACCACCGATCGTGGCCGCTACGAGGCCGCGCGGCTGGTCCTCACCGCCGGTGCCTGGATGGCTGACCTCGCGCCGCTGCTGCAAGGCGTCGCCGTGCCGGAACGGCAGGTCCTGGCTTGGCTGCAACCGCAGGACCCAGCCCTGTTCACGCCGGAGCGCTTTCCCGTCTTCAACCTCGAGGTGCCCGAAGGGCGCTACTACGGCTTCCCGGTGGTCGAGGTACCCGGCTTTAAGTTCGGCCGCTACCACCACCGATCGGAGAGCATGCCGGCCGACCGGATGCGCCGCGAGGTCGATGCGGAAGACGAGGGCTTGTTGCGGGCCTTCGCCGGCCAGTACTTCCCGCAGGGGACCGGACCCACCATGGCGCTGCGCGCCTGCATGTTCACCAATACGCCGGACGAGCACTTCATCCTCGACCACCATCCGGAGCACCGCCAGGTCGTGCTGGCCTCGCCCTGCTCCGGCCATGGGTACAAGTTCTGCAGCGTGATCGGGGGGATACTGGCGGACCTCGCCAGCGGCGACGGCACAACGGGCCACGCGATCGAGTTCCTGCGGCTCGGTCGGCTGCGCCGAGCGGCCTGAGGGAGCTTGATCATGCGACGGCTGCTGACCCGCCTGTCCACGATGCTGCTGTGCCTGGGCATGGTCGCGCCAGCCGCCGCGCAGGCGCCCCAGTACCCGAGCCGCCCCATCCGCATCATCGTCACCTTCTCGCCGGGCGGCACCGCGGATGCCTTGGCACGCATCGTCGCACGGGAAATGGCCGGCAGCCTGAGCCAGGGCGTGGTGGTGGAGAACCGGTCCGGCGCCTCGGGCCTGATCGGCACCGAGTACATGGCAAAAGCAGCGGCCGACGGCTACACCTTGGGCGTCAACTCGGTGTCGCAGATCGCGCTGCCCTTCGCGGCGAGGGCGATAGGCTACGATCCACGCTCCCTGCGACCGGTTACCTTGATCGCAACTGTGCCCGGCCTTCTGAGCGCTCATCCGAACCTGCCGGCGAGGACGCTGCAGGACGTCATCACCATGGCTCGGCAGGCGCCCGGCACACTCGCCTACGGCAATCCTGGCAGCCTGTCCGCCGCGGCGCTGGCGATGGAGATGATGAAGCTGCAAACTGGGTCCGCCATCGCGACCGTGTCCTACCGGGGCGGCGGACCGGCGCTGGTCGATCTGGTGAGCGGTGCGGTGCAGCTCGGCGTCAGCGGCCCCGCCGCACACCTGCCGTTCATCCGGTCTGGAGAGCTGCGAGCCATCGCCACCACGGGCGCCACGCGATCCTCCGCGGTGCCAGAGGTGCCGACCTTCGCCGAGAGCGGGCTGCCGGGCTTCGATCTCTCGGACTGGTACGGCCCGGTCGTTCCCTCGGGAACGCCAGATGCCATCATCAGCATCCTGCACAGCCATGTCGCGCGCGCCTTGTCGAAGCCGGAGGTGCGCACCGCCCTCTACACGCTTGGAGCCGAGCCGAGCGGCATGAGCCCTGAGGCCTTCGCGGCATTCGTCGCGCAGGAGACAGACAAGATCGGCACGCTGGTCACGCATCTCAACATCAGGCTGGATTGACCATGGATCTTCAATTGACGGGCAGGCGTGCGCTGATCACCGGCGCCTCGAAGGGGATCGGGTACGGCATCGCGGCGCGTCTGGCCGCGGAGGGTTGCGCGCTGACGCTGGTCGCGCGTGACCCCGCCGGGCTGGACAAGGCGGCGGCAGCGCTCAAGGCCAGGCATCCTGGCCTCGATGTCAGCACGGTCGCCGCGGACCTCGGCCACCGTGATCAGCTCGGCGGCCTGTATCCCCGTCTGTCCTCGGTCGATATCCTGGTGAACTCGGCCGGCGCCGTGCCACGTGGCCAATTGCTCGACACGACTGCCGAGCAATTCCGCGCAGCGATGGACAGCAAGGGCTTCGGGGCGATCGACCTGTGCCGCGAGGCCTATCGCCACATGCGGGCCCGGCGCGATGGTGTCATCCTCAACATCATCGGCATGTCCGGCGAAAGGCCCAGCCCGAAGTCGGTGCCGACTTCGACAGTGAACGCGGCGCTGATCGGCTTCACCCAAGCTGTTGGCGCACTCAGCCCAGACGACAACATCCGTGTGCTGGGGCTCAATCCAGGTTTGGTGGCGACCGAGCGCACCGCCGGCCTCATGACGCCCAGCAGCGATCCCCATGACAACGCTTATGCGCACCTCACATCGAACCTGCCCTTCGGCCGCATGGCAACGACCGGCGAAATCGCCGACTTCGCGGCGTTCCTGGTATCGCCGCGGGCCAGTTATTGCAGCGGTACTGTCTACACGGTCGATGGGGGTGCGCGGTTCCGGGCTTGAGGAGGCGATGGGTGCACCACAGAGGATATGCGGCTTGATAGTTCGAAGCCTGACGGGGAAGCCGTTCAAAGAGAGGAAACTGAGGAGACTAAGGTTCAGCGCACGGGGCGGTGAATGATTGGCACGGCGAGGCACGCCAGCCTTTTTGAAAACCGTTACACCGATGCTGCTGCAAGATTTGCCTCGCTTGGCGCTGCACCTTGGCCGCCTCGACTGTGCCGTGCTGTAACGACGCACGGCGAAAGGAGACGATCGTCGCCAAGGGATCGACAGCCGCACCGGAAGAGGCCGTCTAGGTTACCGATAACGATCTGCTTCCCGGCTGCTCCCGATCACTGCGGGGCGGTGCTCATTTAGCCGCGTGCAAAATTTCTAAGCTCACCCTCGGCCCAACCCATGGCCTCGTCGATGGTCTGTCCGCCCTGTGCCACGCGGGCGACCATTTTCGTGCTGACGGCCTGGACATAGGCCTGCACCGCGATGTCCGCCGGCGCAGGTGCGAAGGCGACAGTCAGCTGGCTCTGTTGATGCGGCTTGTCAGGGTAGTTGTAAGCGAAGCCTTTCGGTGGTCCCTCGGTTTCCCAGATCTGGAAGTCGGACATGCTCTGGAAGGGAGGGATATCGAAACCGGAGGTCGCCACTGTCTGCCGCTCCGCGCTCTGCCGGCCAGAGAGGAACTCAACCAGCGATTTTGCCGCGGTCTTGTTCCGCCCGAAGCTCCAGATGCCGAAGAAGAACGGTAGGAATGGAGCGAAACGGCCCTCGGCGCCGCTTGGGAAGGGTGCGTACCAGCATTTCTCGGCAATCTGCGGCGTATCCCGCTTTGCCACTGCCCAGGCGGAGGGCGGATTGAAGATCAGCGCAGACTTGCCGGAGATCAGCGCGCGGTTGTTTGCTGCGTCATCCCAGGCCCAAACGTCGTTCGGCAGGTGCTTCGACAGCCGGACAAGATACTCGACCGCCTGCTTCAGCTTGTCGTTGCCGCGCACCGTCACCCGCCCGTCGGCACCCATCATGCTGACACCGAAGCTGCGGAACAGCGCGCCCACCCAATCGACCGCGTCGGAATACTGGCCCATGGGCAGGGCGAAGGGATAGCCAGCGGCGTTGCACTTCTCCGCCGCCGTGAGGAAGGCATCCCAGTTCCAGGTCTCGGCGCCCGGGCCTCGCTCGGCCTTCGCCGGCCACATGGCGCGGATGTCGATTCCGGCATGCTCCTGGAACAGGTCGTAGCGGATGCAGGCGGACTTGATCTGGCTGCCGGCGACCGCGGGCACGGCGCGCCAGGCGCCATCGCGCCGCGCCAGATACTCGGCTGCCGGGCTGATCGGGCCGTATTTCTGCTGAAGGCGCCCGACCACGTCGTCGACCGGCTCCAGCAGTTGGGCGTGAGAGGACGGCTCCCAGGTCGGCATGGCGATCAGATCATGGCCGCTCCGCGATAGCGCTTCGGAAGCAATGGTCAGCAGGATCTGGTTGCCGGCGGAGACAAGACGGTCGATCTTGACCTCGACCCGGTTCCTGGCGCCCCATTCCTCGCAAAGTTCACGGATGATGTCGTTGCCTGCAGGCACCCAGTGTTCCCAGAAGGCGCAACGGAGTACCCCGGCTGATCCCTGGCCTTGAACGTTGAAGACGGGCAGCGATGCTCCAGCTGCGCCCGCCATGCCCGCCCGCAATGCCGCGCGCCGGGTCATGCCATATCGTTTCATGGTGCTTGCCTCCCATGGGCGACTTGGCGCCGCCTCACGGAGGGAGCTTACGCAGCCTCATGGCCGCCCGGAACTGTGATTGTACGACACTGGGCAGGCAGAGGCGTCCCGGTCCTCGGCGACGCTGTGGCACGAGTTGGGCCGGTGGCGTGGCGGTTTGCGTCCATCCCCATCGCATGATCCGCCGCGGTCATGCAATCAGCATGAGGAAGCCTGTCTCGGTCGGCTCAAGCTGAATCCATCCTATGTGATCGGCTGATCCGGGCTTCGGGGGGGATTATCGCATGTGTGGATGCCCCCTGCGGGTCATGTGTGGATGCCCCCTGCGGGTCAAGGCGTATCTGCAGCGCTGGCACCGAGAGCACGGGTGCGGTCATGTGTGCGGCCTCTGATGCGGCCGGTCTGGCCGCGGGCCCTGATGAGCTG
>NZ_JAETWB010000096.1 GCF_016773205.1 Belnapia arida | reverse complement strand
CTGTTGCTCTCCGTCATCGACACCTCCCAGGCTCCTCAGCCTATCAAAGGTGTCCGTGAAATCGGGACAGGCCCAGATTGTCGGCGCGTTATATGACACGTCTATGCTGGCACCAAAGCACGCTTATCAGCCCGTTTAGAAAGCCATTGATCAGCTGAAGCGGTCCGGCTCAATGCTGACGGCGGCAGCCGCGGTCTGATCGCCAGCGATGACGATCAGGATGACGACCAGGCCGCCGTTCGACATGGCGACGGCAGCATGCGAGGCCGAAACCCCCTCTTGGAAACCCCGAGGCGTTCCCCACCCCGTCAGCAGTCGCATGATCAGGCCGAGATTGTAGCCAGCGACGTGGATCAGGTAGCGCTTGTGCAGGTTCTTCGGCCGGCGCAGCCAGGCTCGGCGCATGCCACCACGGTCGAGAAGGAGCGCGAAGCCCCGCTCAACTACCTCGGCGCGCAGCTTGAACGCAGCATGGGCCACGCCGGACATTAGACGGGTGCGATTGTTGACGACGGCACGGTGCGCCGCGTCGTCGCCATGCCAGTGCGAGAAGCCGTCACGCTTGGGCTCGGCAATCCGGTTCTTCTACGGACCGTCATCGAGCGACTTCAGCACCTCGCGCGAGTGGTAGTCCTTATCGGCCACCATCTCGGCAGGCGCCTCAGGGCTTGGTGCCGCCTTGACCGCGGCCAGGTGCCGGGCCGCACTCGCCAGGGTGTCGGGCCGGGTCGCGGTGTCGCCCTAGTCGGTACTGTGCATCTCGGCCGCGACCGCCGCGCCGGTGTCGAGATCCAGCGCATGCTCGGGCTTGTAGGTTAAGCGTGTGCGGCCGTCCTTGAGCTTGGCAATGCGAGCGTCCAGATCGGGCGGGCTCTCCCACTCGGCGTTGGGACAGCCTCCTACCTTTGCGCTTGCAATCCAGCCGGATCAGGTCCGCAGCCGTCGGCGTCTCGATGCCGCTCTCTCTGGCCCTGCTCACCAGCATCTCGCGTTAGCCCTCGCCACCGTCTCGCCGGGACGATCGCCCGCAGGGCGGCGTTAGGCTTTACAGGCGAGGCATCAACCCCGATCCGCTCACCCTGAACCAGGCCGCGCTCGGCCAGGCGCTGCAGCACCCAGGTGAACACCGCGTCGTACACCTCGACCGGCAGCCGGGCGCGGGTACGGCTCAGCCAAGAATGGTCCGGCACCGGCTCGCGCTTGCCGAGGCGCAGGAACTCGCGCAGCGACAGGCTGTCCGCGCACCGCCACTCCAGACCACGCTCGCTATCGATGCCTTCGAAGTAGCCGATCAACAACATGCGGAAGTATCGCCCCGGCGGCAGCGAGGGCCGGCCCTGCTGCGCCGCTTAGAAGGGCGCGCACTGGCCCTCGACGAAGTCGTCAAACCGGGCGCTGAGCAGTTCGACCTGGAGGCGATCGTAGAACACGTGTCCGGGTGAGCGTGGCATCTCCGCTCAGGCCACCAGCAGTTCCGGTTGCCGGCCCTTCTGTCGTCCCAGCGCCATGCACACCTGCCATTCGCGTCCGGAGCGAATGAAATCAAGTCAGGGCGATTTCGTAAACGGACGGTTATACCTGCAGTTGTTGCCATGCCTAACCGTACGGCGGGTCCGGCCGCCTGCGCGCGTCTGCCCGTACGGGCGTGATATGACAGGCGGGTCGTCGCATCATCGGACGTCGCGTCCGTCATGCTGGCCGGGCCGGCCTCGCCCCCTTTCCTGCCCCGTAGGCTCAGCGCCTATGTGTCCGCCTGTCCCCGCGTGAATGGTTCATCCTGTCATATGACAGCTCAACACGTGCACGTCTCGGCGCGGCGTCGCTGCTCGGCTGGCTCGCCTCGGCGGTGCGGCGGCTACCCCCTCCGCCAGCCGCGCCCTGAGGCGGGAGGGCACCTCACGGTCCGCGCGGCCGCCACTCTGATGGCCGGGCCACCCCGCGCCAGGCGAGCGTCGGGGCCTGGCCCAGCCGGCGCTCGTCTACGTTGATCTCCTCCTGAATGCTGAGGAACACCGCCTCGTCCAGTGCATCCAGAGCATCGAAAGCCAGGTCCGGCAGGATCAGGGAAAAGGTCTTGTCGGTGCCGTCGGGATGCTGCGGCCGGTAGCGGTAGTAGAGTCCACGGTGGCCGGGGTGGAGGTGGTGCACGGCCAACCGGACGCGCCCGATCCAGGGGAAGGCGAGGCCGCGGGCCACCGCCTCACGCAGGGCTTCCTCAAGGTTGTGGACGATGCGGATCAGTGCCGGCTGCTCCACGCCCTGACCGGCCAGGTACGCCTTGAGATAGCCCTCAAGGCTCCACCCGAACAGAAATTGCATGCAGGTGTCCGTCTTGCGCCGGGCGTCGTCGCCATAGGTGAGGTCGATGCGCCGGGCACCCTCCAGCTGCCTGCGGGCCATTGAATAATAGCCAAAAGGCGGGACGGGATCGGCGGCCCGGCGGCCCTTCGCGGACTTGAGCGGCGTATCCATGGGTCTCCTGCATGATCCGACTTGGCGCTCAGGCCCAGTCGCCCGCGCCCGCTCACTTGCGATAAGTGCCGCTTACCGCAAGTGAGTAGGGGCTTGCCGCAATCGCGGGAAACCGCCAGATTCTCAGGGCGGCGGAGGGCTCGTGATATTGACCAACTTTGGTCATAATGTCAGTTATACCGACAGAACAAGCTTGGTCAGGAGCAGCGGAATGAGCCAAGTCAACCTGTACGACGCCAAGACCCAGCTCTCGCGCCTAGTGGACCGCGCCGCAGCCGGCGAGGAGATCATTATCGCCAAGGGCGGTCGTCCGCTCGCACGCCTGGTACCCCTTGCGACCCGCACCCAGCCACGGGCGCTCGGCCAGCTTACCAGCGAGGTCTGGATTGGGCCCGACTTCGACGACCCACTGCCGGATGATGTTGCCAAGGCGTTCGAAGGGCAATGAGGCTGCTCATCGATACACATATTCTCATTTGGGCGGTTACATGGCCCGATCGCCTGCAGCCGCGCCTGCGCGAGGCGATTCTCGCGCCGCGGAACACTATCCTCGTCAGCGCGGCGTCGGTTTGGGAAATTGCCATCAAGCGCTCCCTCGGGCGGCTCGCCTTCCCGCTGGAGCGCCTTGATGCCGTGCTGGACGGGGCTGGGTTCGATCACCTGCCAATCACGGCCTCCCACGCCATCGAGGCTGGTGGTCTGCCACGTCACCATGCCGATCCCTTTGATCGCATGCTCATCGCGCAGGCCTGCGTCGATGACCTCCTGCTTGCGAGCGACGACCCGCTGATGGCCGCCTATGCCGTGCGGCTGTTCGGGCGGGATGGTGGAGGGTGAGCGCGGCGGGGAACGCGGCACCGGCCTCAGCCGGGCTGCCGGCGGTGGTGCCGGAGCCGGGCAGGGGCCTCGCTCCCAACGGCGCCGCGGCGCTCGCTGCTGCCCAGGCCTATGCCCGCGAGGCGCTCGCGCCCGAGACGCTCCGCGCCTATGCCGCCGACTGGGCACATTTCTGCGGCTGGTGCAGTGAGACGGGCTGCGCCCCGCTGCCGGCCGAGCCCGCGGCCGTCGCCGCCTATCTCGCCTCGCTCGCCGGCCTGTACTCGCGCTCCCTGCTGGAGCGGCGGCTGGCCGCCATCGGCCAGCAGCACCGCCTACGCGGGCTCGACTGGTCGGCCGGCCATCCCGCGATCCGCACCACGCTGCGCGGCATCTACCGCCGGCATGGCAGCCGCCGCCGCCAGGCCGCGGCGCTGACCTCGGCCGAGCTGCGCAAGCTGGTGGCCGCCTGCGGTGGTGACCTGACCGGCCTGCGCGACCGCGCGCTGCTATTGCTGGGCTTTGCCGGGGCGTTGCGCCGCTCCGAGCTGGTCGGCATCGACCGCGAGCATCTGCGCTTCACCGGCGAGGGGCTCCGCCTGACGCTGCCCTCCTCCAAGACCGACCAGGAAGGGAGGGGCACCGAGCTCGGCATTACCCGCGGCAAGCGGCGTGAGACTTGTCCGGTGCGGACGCTTGAGGCCTGGCTGGCCGCCTCGGCCTGTGCCTACGGCCCGGTGTTCCGGAAGGTCGACCGCTGGGGCAACATCGAGCACGCCCGACTCAGCGGCGAAGCCGTCCGCACCATCCTCAAGGGCCGGGCCAAGGCGGCGGAGATCACGGTGCACAGCACCGAGCGGCTGTCGCCGCACGGGCTGCGGGCGGGCTTCGTGACCGAAGCCTACATGGCCGGCGCCCGCGACGAGCAAGTGATGGACCACACCCGCCACCGCGACCTCAAGACCATGCGGGGCTATGTCCGCCGGGCCAAGCTCGTCACCGAGAGCGCCAGCAAGCTGCTCGACCTGTGACCAGGGTCCAAGAGACAAAGAGGCTGCCGGAGTCGGGCGGCGGGGCTGGGCAGGAGGCCGGCGCCGCGCCGACCGAGGTGCTGGCGCCGGCACACACAGACTGGCTGTACCACCACCTCCGGGTCACCGGCGATGCGGCCGAGGTCGCGGCCTTCCGCGGGGCGGCGGCCGGCGCCGGGGTCATCCCCTGGCAGCACAGTCTGGGCCGCGCCGAGGAAGACTGGTTTCACCTGCTGGTCGCGCCCCCGCCGCCGCTCACCCGTAGCCTGAGCCTCGAGGGCGCCCGCATCCTGGCCGGCCAGCTGCGGACCGCCGCCGAGGCGCGGCTGCGGCTGGTGGCCGAGCGCTCGGGCGAGAGCCGGGCCTCCCTGCTCGACCTGCACCGGCTGCTGCCTGTGCCAGAGGCCATACTGCGGCTTGGGCCGGAGCACTCGGAGGCGCGGACCTGGCTGTGGGAGCGCTGGGGCACGACCGAGGCGCTGCGGCATGTGGTCGAGCTGCCGGTGCCCAAGCGCGGCCAGCCGCCAAAGCGCGACCCCGGCCTGCTCTGGCTGGGCTTCTGGTCGGCTGACTGGACGCCCTGGCCGGCGATCCAGCAGCTGCGCGAGCGTTGGCCCGGGCTGCGGATCGCGGTGCAGCCGCACTACGATGACCCCTGAGGCGGACAGCGCCGAGGCCTTCCTCGACGCAGCGCCGGCCGCGGCCGGCAACAGCGGCGCGCCGGCGCTGCGGCTGGGGGCCTATGAGGGCCCGCTCGACCTACTGCTGGAGCTGGCACGGGCGCAGCGGGTCGACTTGGCGCAGATCTCGGTCGCCACCCTGGCCGAACAATTCGAGGCCGTGGTCACGGCGGCGATCGAGCGGCGGGCGGTGCCGCTGCCGCGGCTGGCGGACTGGCTGATCACGGCGGCCTGGCTGACGCTGCTGCGCTCGCGGCTGCTGCTGCCGGCTGCGCCGGAAAGCACCGAGGCCGAGCGCGAGGCGCAGGGGCTGCGGCGCCGGCTGGCCGACCGCGAGTGGGCGAGCCGGCTGGCGGACTGGCTCGAGCGGCGGCCGCAGCTGGGGCGACAGGTGTTCGCCCGCGGCGAGGCGGAGCCGGACCCTGCCATCATCGGTGCACCGCCGCTGGCGGACACGGCGGAGCTGCTGCGGGCCTGCCTGCGGCTACTGGTGCTGCCGCACCGGGACCAGGTGTATCGGCCACGGCCGCCAGCGCTGTGGCGGGTGCCGGATGCGCTGGAGCGCATGCGCAAGCTGCTGCCGACGGTGGGGGAGGGGGCTGATCTCGTCAGATTCCTGCCACCACCATCGGACAAGCGAGCCAAGTCTCAGCTGCAACGACGGGCGGCGCTGGCGGCAACCCTGATGGCCGGGCTCGAACTCGGCCGCGAAGGTATAGTGGCACTCAATCAGGACGAGGCTTACGGCATAATTCACATCCTGCCGCGCAGTGATCCTGACAGGGCTGAGGTACCGGAGTACATCCCTGGCTCGTGCTGCTCCTAGATGAGTATAGCTGTTCTGACACCAACCGATGGAGGCGCTGCGATGCAGGATCCTGATACGACGACCATTCTCAGGGTGAAGCCAGAGCTGAAGGTCAAGCGGCCGAAGCTGCACAAGGTGCTCCTGGTGAATGACGACTTTACCCCACGCGCCTTCGTGGTGACGGTGTTACGCGCAGAGTTCCAGCTGAATGATGGACAGGCACAGCGTGTTATGATGACGGCACACCGCCGCGGCGTCTGCGTCGTTGCGGTGTTCACCCGAGACGTTGCGGAAGAAAAGGCGACGGCGGCAACGGAGATGGGCCGCAAGCAGAACTACCCACTACTCTTTACGACGGAGCCCGAGGAGTAAGTCATCGCGTTAGAGCCGCGCAAACTCAGGAAAAAGGATCCGTCGTGGGTGGCAACAAACTTAATGTGTTGACCGCAGGTCGGCCAGAACTCCAGTAAGTTGGAAGCTTCGGAGTGCGTGATGACGGGCACTTCACCGACCCATGCGAGCGAGCGCGATCTCCATCGGGTGCTTGGCAGCTTGTATAAGGCCGTCGAACGGCTCCTCCATCTCTAAGATCAAAAACACCGCCGCGCCGACCGCGTACGAGCAGACGGCGAAGGTTCCAACGACGACTGCGTTCCGGGGTGCGTTCAAGCCAAAGCTTACGAAGATGAATGTAAGCGTCCGGTGATGCGGCGTAAGCGTCCAGTGAGGCGGCGACCGACCGTCAGGTTGTCGCGGCTTCGGCGTCGC
>NZ_JAETWB010000095.1 GCF_016773205.1 Belnapia arida | reverse complement strand
GTCGCCGCCGCAACCCCGAAGCGATCGGCCGCTGCGCGCCGTGACATGCCGCCCTCGACCGCCATAATCAGCCGGGAGCGCAAATCCTCAGACAAGGTTCTCGCCATGCAAGCTGGCCTCCGCACCCAGCCAGCAGGGTGAATCAGACTTCGAGGCCCAAGGGAGTCCCTAATGAATCTGATCGTTCGGATTTTGCTCTAGAAAGAATCGATTTGATACTACTTAGGCGGCTTGAAGTCAGGCGGTGGCTTCAGCTTGGGCCGGCAGTGCGGACATCGGATTAGGATGGCGAGGGTGGCGGGTTTTGTCAGGTTTCGCGCCAGACGGCCTGTTTGGCCAGCTTGGGCTGGGCGGTTTTGGGTTTGGTTCAGGGCCGGGCGCCAAGCTGCCTTGGTGCCCGAACTACCTGCTGTTGGATAAGGCGGGATGTGGAAAAACGCCGCGCCGCGAGCATGATCTTCTCCCTCATGTCACAAGCGCACACGCGCCTGCCCTCCAAATTGTCGCAAGCTCGTACCGATTACGATAAGGGAGGCTTATCGCAAGGGAAAAGCCCTACCGCAATCGTTGGAAACCGCCACATTCGGAGCCGGATCAGGGGTGGACAGGGGGATAATGGACCTGGGGGTGAGCGAGGCGGCGGCGAGGATCTGGCCACCGGCGGTGGTATCCGAGTAGGGCAGAACGCCTTGTTCCAGCGATCGCCCGCTTGGGGGGTCGAGTAGGGTAAGGCTAGGGTAAGTCCCCTCCATCTTTCAGGGCTCCCCTCTCGCCATTCAAAGGGAACTAGGCCTCCAGCACGCGGCGGGACATGACCCTGATCGCGTTTTAATCCGAAAATTACACATATGGGTAGACGTTCAAGGCAAGATATCGCTACTTAGCTCTATCGAAGGTTGCTGAAAGCTTCGCCGTATGCGCCGTAGGGTTTAAGACTGAGCAAAGCGTAGGTCCGCTTTTATTGCGTTTTGTGATAGCAGTCTGATTCCTGCTGGGCCGTTGGTTGAGCGCGACGCAACCACAACAGCGTTGTAGGAACCATAATGTGGCGAATTCCCAGGTTTACCTGAATTCGTATCGAATCACCGATCCGACCAGCGGCAGCTTCTCAATTACTGTAGCGAAAGGCAGTGGCGGCCTCAATGGAGCTCAAACCAACAACGTCACACTGAGTGATGGCACCAGCACAGGCTCCACGCAGACAGGTGAAAATTTCAATATTCTAGGCGATATCGCAAGGGATGGCGTCAACAACGGCTCCAACAACGGCACCAGTACCTACATCGGCGTTGGTACAATCAATGGCGTCCAAGCGGTCATCGTCAATGACCCAAATGGTCAGGGAGGTGGTGGATACTTCCTGCTCACTGGCGCTACATTGCTTACTGGGACAACCGGCTCCTCCACACTTGCCAGCACCAGCAACTCCAGCACTTGGTGGTCTCTTGGTGGCACCACAACTCCGGCTGCACCTTCTGGCGTTGCCGTCACCGACAATGCCGGCACGATCCAGGGCACCTTTTCATCTGGCGTCCGCACTGACGACGCCACCCCTACTCTGACAGGCACCGCCGACGCGGGCGCGCAGGTCAAAATTTATCTCAACGGCAGTGTCACTCCTATCGCCACCGTGTTCGCCAGTGGTACCGGGGAATGGACCTGGACCCCGGCGACTGCGCTTGCGCAGGGCACCTACAGTTACACGGCGACCCAGACGAATACTGCAGGCACCAACTCTGTTGCCTCACCTGCCTTCGCGATCACCATCGACACCACGGCACCCACCACGCCCGCAGGCCTCACCGCGCTCGACAATGCCGGCGCGCTGCAGGCCCCACTCGCCAGCGGCGCCCGCACTGACGATACCACGCCTACCCTGACCGGCACCGCCGAGAACGGCGCGACGGTCAGGATCTACCTCGACGGCAGCGCCAACCCAATAGCCACCACCACCGCCGATGCCTTCGGCAGTTGGAGCTACACGCCCGCGATCGGACTCGCCCAGGGCGCCCACAGCTTCGCCACCACTGCCACCGATGCCGCCGGGAACACCTCCGGTACAAGCACCGCCTTCGCTATTACTGTGGACCAGGCCGCTCCAACGGCGAGCGCCACGGTGGCGCTGGTGTCCGACACCGGCACCGCGGGTGACGGCATCACCGCCAGCCCGGCCCTCAGCGGCACGGTTTCGAATGGCCTAGCTGATCAGACGGTGACCATCCGGGACGGCGCAACCCTGATCGGCACGGCAACCACCGGCACCGGTGGCGCCTGGACCTTTGCCAATGCCGACGCAGCCGATGGCACACACAACTACACCGCGGCCGTGACCGACACGGTCGGCAATCTCGGCCCGACCTCTGCTCCGATCGCAGTCACGGTCGACCGGGCCACCCCGACGCAGACCGCCACCGTGGCACTGGCATCCGACACCGGCACCACCGGTGATGGCATTACTGCCAGTCCGGCGCTCACCGGCACGGTCTCAAACCGCCTGGCCAGCCAGACAGTGACCATCCGCGACGGCGCCACCGTCATCGGCACGGCAATCACCGGCACCGGTGGAATCTGGACCTTTGCCAATGCAGGCGCCAGCGAGGGCAACCACAGCTACACCGCGGCGGTGACCGACACGGCCGGCAACCAGGGGCCGGCCTCCGCCGCGGTCGCGGTCACGGTCGACCGGGCCGCCCCGACGCAGACCGCCACCGTAGCGCTGGTGTCCGACACCGGCACCGCGGGCGACGGCATCACCGCCAACCCGGCGCTCACCGGCACGGTCTCGGACGGCCTGGCCGACCAGACGGTGACGATCCGCGATGGCACCACCGTCATCGGCACGGCAACCACTGGCACCGGCGGCAGCTGGACCTTCGCCAATGCAGGCGCCAGCGAGGGCAGCCACAGCTACACCGCCGCGGTGACCGACAACGCCGGCAACCTTGGTCCGACCTCCCCCCTAATCGCTTTGGTCTTCGATGGTGCGGCGCCTGGCGTGCCGGTCCTCAACCCCTTCACTGGCTCAACCAACCTTGCTACCCCCACCATAATCGGCAGCGCCGAAGCTGCCAGCACCGTCACCATCAGCAGTGGCGACACCATCCTCGGCACCGCTATCGCCGACGCGGCCGGCCACTTCGCCTTTACCCCGGCCACGCCGCTGCGGCCGGGCAGCTTTGCCCTCACTGCCAAGGCGGCCGATGCAGCCGGTAATGCGTCCGCCACCTCCGCCACAGTGACGCTGACCATCGAAGCGAGCGGTGCAGTGGCCGGCACCCTCTTCGTCGACAGCAATGGCGACGGGATCCGGACTGCCGGCGAGGCTGGCCAGGCCGGTGGCAGCATCCAGCTGCTGGACAGCCAGGGCCGCCTCGTGGCAACCACGATCACGGATGCCACCGGCCATTACAGCTTCGGTGATCTTGCTTCGGGGAACTACCGGCTGGCCTTCGCCACGCCGCAGGACTTCTCCTTTGCTCCCCGTGACCAGGGCAGTGATGACGGGCTCGACAGCGACGTTGATCCCACCACGGGCCATACCGCGCTCATCGCTCTCGGCGCCGGCCAGTCGCTGTCGAACATCGATGCAGGGATCTTCGCCTCGGCAAGCCTGAGCGGCGATGTCTTCGTGGACGGCAACGGCAACGGCATCCACGAAACGACCGAGCCCAGCCTGGCTGGCGTGGCGGTGAGGCTGTTGAACGCCGCTGGCTTTGTCGCCGCCTCGGCCGTCACCAATGCCTCCGGCCATTACAGCTTCGCCGGCGTCGCCCCAGGCGCCTACACCGTCGCCTTCACCGCGCCGGACGGCTACAGCTTCGCGCCACGCGACCAGGGCAGCGACGAGGCTCTCGACAGCGATGTTGATGGGGCCGGCAGCGGCGCCTCGCTCACCCTGCAATCCGGCCAAGCGCTGCCGTCCTTCAGTGCCGGGCTGCTGCGCTTCCAGCCGGATGCGCCGCCGCCGGCCCTGCCGGGAACCGGCATGCAACTAACAGCGGGCAACGAAACCTATTCTGGAACCGAAGGTCCCGATCAGGTTGGCGCCGGCGCCGGCAATGACGCCCTGATGGGCAATGGCGGCAGCGACCTGCTGCTCGGCGAGGCCGGCGATGACTCCCTGTATGGCCATGACGGCGACGACACGCTTTATGGCGGGGCCGGCAACGATCTATTGCATGGGCTGACGGGCGACGACTCGATCATCGCCGGCAGCGGCCAGGATACCATCGAGGGTGGCAACGGCCGCGATGTCATCGATGGTGGCCTGGGCGACGATGCCATGCAGGGCGAGGGGGATGACGACATCCTCCTCGGCGGCGCTGGTACAGACACCCTGGAGGGCAATGCCGGATCCGACCTGCTGATTGGTGGCTCCGGCAATGACCATCTCGCCGGGCACGACCTGAATGACACCCTCGTCGGCGCCTCGGATGGCGGATCGGTCGCCATCGTCAATGGCAGCGTGCTCGACGCCAGACCGGGGGACCGCATCTACGGCGATGGCGGTGCCGACCTGTTCCTCTACCGGCCTGGCGACGGCGTCGACGAGCTGCCTGACTTCAAGCCGTCCGAGGGCGATCGCCTCGTCATCTATGGAGATTCCGGCTTCGAGGCGGTCACCCGGCTGGGCACCACCACCGTGCTCTATCTCGGTACCAACGCGGCAATCGTCCTGACCGACGCCTATCCGGCGCAGGACCTAGCCGGCCCGTTCCCCGGTATTTCCTTCGTCGCCGCACCCGGCGCCGCAGGCCTCACCGACGATGCCATCGTCGCCGCCTATGCCGGCACCGGCAGCGGCGGCAGCGGCGGAGATGGCGGCACAGGGGGCGGCGGCACCGGCGGTGGCGGCACGACCGATCCCGGGCGAATCCTGCTCGGTGGGCCGGGCGACGACCGGTTGATCGCCACCGGCTGGAACAACCATATCGAGGCCGGCACTGGCAACGACACGATCGATGGCGCCGAGGGCAACGCCTATATCGATGCCGGCGACGGCAACAACAGCATCCGGGTGGGCGGCTGGAACAACACGGTGCTCGCCGGCGACGGCAATCAGCAGCTCACCGGTCCACTGGGCAACAGCCTGGTGCAGTTCGGCAATGGCTCGTCCGTGGTCGAGCTGGGCGGTTACAACAACGTGGTCACGCTCGGCACCGGCGACAGCTACGTCATGGCCGGCGACGGCAACGCCTCGGTCTCGATCGCCGGCGGCAACGCCATCGTCATGGTCCATGGCTACAGCAACCGGATCACTACCGGCACGGGCGACGACACCATCACCGGCCTCCAGGGCAACGCCATCGTCCATGCGGGCGACGGCGCCAACCGGGTCGTCGCCGACGGCTATTCCAACGACATCCAGACCGGCTCCGGCAACGACACCATCTCGGCCGGGCTTGGCACTAGCACCGTGTCCTCCGGCGCCGGCAATGACGATATCACGCTCTCCGGCTGGGGGAACCACGCGGATGCCGGGACGGGCAATGACATCCTGCGCCTTGCCGCCGGGGTTGGCGACGGGGTCCTCGATGGTGACGAGGGCCTGGATACGGTGGTGCTGACCGGTCGCTTCATCGACTATCAGCTCAACGACCGCGGCATCGCGGGGATCTTTGTGGCCGGGGCTGGCTCCAACCATACCCTCCTCCATGTCGAACGGCTGGTCTTCGCCGATGTCGCCATTAACGTCACCGATGCCAATCCGCTTTTCGATGCCGTGTACTATCTTTCCTACAATCCCGACGTCCTGGCGGCCGGCGTCGACCCGTTGACCCACTACGAGCAGAATGGATGGCGCGAAGGTCGCGCCGCCAATGCCTGGTTCGACACCGGCAGCTACCTTGCTGTGAACCGTGACGTACAGCAGGCCGGGGTCGATCCAGTCTTGCACTTCCATCAGTTTGGTTGGACGGAGGGGCGGGATCCCTCGGTCGCCTTCGATGTCGAGAGTTACCTGGCAGCCAATCCGGATGTCCGCACCGCCGGAATTGACCCGCTGGCCCATTATCTCAGTCATGGCTTGGCGGAGGGGCGGGCGATCGCCCCAGCAATCGGGCCTGCCATCGAGGCCGGCTTCGACCCTGAGTTTTATCTCCTGGCCAACCCTGATGTGGCACGAGCGGGATTAAATGCGATGCAGCACTACGACAGCTTCGGCAGGAGCGAGTTGCGTAGTCCGAATGCCTATTTCGACGCGGCCGACTACCTAACCTATTACGCCGATGTGACGGCGGCCGGGGTCGACCCCTTGCAGCACTATATGACCTTCGGCTGGCGCGAGGGACGCGACCCAAGTGGCCTGTTCGATACCAAAGCCTATCTGGCAGCTAACCCGGATGTCGCGGCCTCGGGACAGAACCCGCTCCAGCATTTCCTCAGCTTCGGCCATACGGAGGGTAGGGTCGCGGCCGGGGACGGTGTTTGGAACTAGAGACGGTTATGGACCTCCGTTCAGTTGCGCGGCCTGTTTGAACATGAGACAGACGAAGGCAACGAGGTGCAGGCCGGCAAGGGTGCTGGCGTAGCTTTCGTAGTCCTTCACTAGCCGACGAAAGCGGGTGGCCTAGAGCATTTCCGGTTTAGTCGAAAGTAACGTCCACGGAGGTGTTGGAAAATCCGGCCTTGGCCGGAGTGTAGGGTTGGGGTGGCCATCGGACCTGGCGGCT
>NZ_JAETWB010000094.1 GCF_016773205.1 Belnapia arida | reverse complement strand
TCGGTGCACCTTGCTGCCCGACGAGGCGGTTCAGCGCCTCGACCACAGGCTCCCCCTTGAGCCGCTGCCCAACCTCGGTTGCCAGGCCTTCACGGCCCCAGATGTCGACCACGGTCAGAGCGCGGAATTTCGTGCCATGGTTGAGCTGGGGCTGTGTTGCGAAGTTTGCGGCAGATTGCGGATATCCGCGGCAAGCTTCGGATCAGGCGGCGGCCTGGAACAACTCGGCGACAAAGGTTGCTCGGGTCCGCATGTCGCGTCCGCCAACTCCCCGAACCTGCCCCTTCCTCATCATCGCCAACTCCCCGAACCTGCCCCTTCCTCATCATCGCCATCGCCTCGCAGCCTGCCAGTGTTCGTCGTGCGGTGTGGAAACTGCCGAAGCCCAGCCCCGGTCTGACCAGGTGTTTCAAGCGCCGATGGTCTTGTTCCACGATGTTATGGAGGGTACTTGCATTGCGTAGACGGGCGAAGCGCCACAGCTCGTCGTTTGCTTTCGTCTCCGCCGTGGCGCACGGGTAAGCTGGGTTCTTGTCCACGGTGATGGTGCGCGGGTTCACCGTATGCTGCTGCCGCAACGCCTTGCGGAGGAAGAGCTTTGCAGCTTCGACATCGCGCTTGGCCGAGAGTAAAAAGGCGATGGTCTGCCCACGACTGTCGACCGCGCGTTACAGGTATTTCCATCGGCCTTTCACCCGAACATAGGTCCCATCCACTCTCCACGAGCCGTTGCTCAGGCGCAGGTGCGGCCGGAGGCGCTTCTCGATCTCCGGCGCAAAGGTCTGCACCCAGCGGAACACCGTGGTATGCGCCACCTCGACGCCGCGGTCGGCCAGCATGAGTGCGAGGTCACGGTGGCTGACCGGGAACATCAGGTACCAGCAGACCGCCCAGAGGATCACCTCAGCAGTGAACTGTCGCCCCTTGGAGGCCTAATCCGGCCTTACCGAGGCCACTCCCCGTCGTCTCGCCATACCGCGGCTTGTACCTGCTCAGGGCGGCGCCGCAAGGATGCAACAGAACCTTCGGCCGTGCTTCTTCTCATCCCACTCGGCCTTGGCCGAACAGCTTCACGCCGGTGCTGTTGATCACCAAATGCAGCGGGCCGTTCGGGACGACCTTCGGCTGACGCCCGGCAACGCTGCGGCTGCGCCGGCTCGAGGTCGTGTGGCCTGGAACGTGCAGCTCCTACGCCAGCAGCCGGAGCAGGCTCGCAGCGAAGCCCTCGGCCTGACGCAAGGCGAGGTGGAAGACGAGCCGTAGCATCAGCACCAACACGATCGCCGCGTCCGAGTACGGGGCTTGGCCGCCGGCGTGCTCCGTCGGGGTGCCTGCCAACCGCTCAAAGCATTCTCATCAAGCCAGAGGGTCAGGTCGCCATGCCGCGTCAGGCCAGCCTCATAGGCCGGCCAAGTCTGGACCCGGTAGCGGACCTTCGGCATGCGATGGCGGCGGGCGGCGTTGTGTGTGAAGGGCATGCCGGATAACGTAACGGCTCGGCCGCAGCCGGGCTACTTGCGCCCGCTTTATGTACCGATGGCACGGCCCGTGGCATATCTCGCAGTACATTGGGAACAAAGCGGTCGTTAATCGGTCACCCATCGTGCTGTCGTGCGCATCCCATCCCATGCCTCTATCTCGATCGAGAGTTCCCGGTCGGGACCATGCTGTGCGACCGGCGAGCTGCCAAGGCTACTTGCGAGGCGGATGGGTAGATCGGGCTGCCCCTCCGTCCGCAGCCAGGCCGAGCGAAGGTTGGCAAGGCACCCGCCGCAGTCGAGGCGCAGATGCAGGCCCCGCTGGGCCGCTGGACCGTTTTCCTGCCAAAGCAGCGTCACCTGATAGGGACCAAGATCGCGGGTGCCGACGTCGCGCGGCGTGCCTCCATCTTCCCAAGCGGACAGCGCAGCCGGTGCCAGCGCCGTCGCGGTGCCAAGCAAAGCGATGTTTGCCCAGCGCCACCGCCCTAGGCGCCAACTATCCGTCTTGGACAGGCCGGCTGCGCGCCAAAGCCTTGTGCCTCGCCGCAGCGCGAGCCAGCCGCCGCTGACGATGAGGCCCGTGAGGCCTAGACCGAAGACGAAGTAGAACAGCTTGACCGGCAGCCCACCGAAATTGCCGAAATGCAGCGGGTCGGCAGTTTCCACGACGCGCTGCATGGGCGTGAGTGCCTCGCCGCGCTGAATGTCGAGCACGGCCCCAGTCACCGGATGTAGGCGCACCGCATTGGCGCGCTCCCGCACGAGCCAAGCTGCGTCCTGGCCCCAGACCACGACCGGTTCCCGTACAGAGCGGGCAGTGACAACCGCGACGACTTGGAGTCCGGGATAGGCGGCGCGCGCAAGTCGTGTGACCTCGCCCAAGCCGAGCGGCCGAGGTGCGGCACCGAGATCGGCGAGACTTTGCGCGGGCACGGCCGGCACCGGACGATCGAAGCGATGGCCGTTCATGTATCCGATCACTTCGATCAGGTACCAGAAGCTCGTCACGCCGATGGCGGCGACGAACCAGAGTGACCAAAGCCCGATCAGCCGGTGCAGGTCGCCCACCAGTACCCTTGATCCCGCCCGCAGGCGTAGTCGGAAAAAGCCGCGCCAGAAGCGTTTGTAGACAACCAGCCCAGTCACCAGCGAGGCCAATAGCGGAACTGAAAAGGCCGAGACAATCACCAGCCCCCAACTGTTGGTGATGAACAGCCACATATGCAGATCCCGGAGAAAACGCTGCACGGTCTGCCGGCTGGCATCGCCCTGCACACAGCCGGTAGAGGGATCGAGATGCGCGATCCGCTGGCGGCCATCGGGCAGCGTGACAATGGCCGTGGCCGCGAAGCCTGGTCCTTCAGGGGCGCGAACGGTGCCGATCCTGGCCCCAGGATATGCTGCAGCCAACGCGTCCCCTGCCGCCTCCCAAGCCATCGGTGCCGATGGCGGCGCGCTCGAGCGAAGCGTCGGTGTCAGCAGCCAGTCGATCTCATGCGAGACGGAAGCGAGGCTGCCGCTCAGGCAGATCACCCCCAGTACGAGGCTGAGCTTGAAACCGAGCCAGGAATGAATCAGGAACCAGGTGCGGGCACGGCCGCCCCCCCGACGCGTCCCGGAGGCCGATGGCAAGCGGGTGCCGCCATCCATCAGAAGGACACCGTCACCCGGCCAATCAGGGTCCGGCCCGCGCCGGGCACCGTTCGCTCGCTGATGTAGTACTCATTGAGCAGGTTGTTCAGGTTGAGCGAAGCGAGGACGGGTCCGAAGCGCCACCAGGCTGCCAGGTTAACCAGAGTGTAGTCGCCTTGCGCGTAGATGTTGGCCGCGTCGAAATACCGGTTGCCGCGATGGAACACGCCGCCGCCGAGGCCGACGCGCTGGCGTTCGTCACGCAGAGAGAATTCGTAGCTGCTCCAGAGGTTCGCCGCGAAGCGGGGAACTTCAGGGAGGCGGGCGCCAGTGCGCAACCGCGTATCGCTCGTGACCTCCGCGTCGGTCCAGGCGACGCCGCCGAAGACATTCCAGCCCGGCGCCAACCGACCATTCAGTTCGAACTCCACGCCGCGGCTTCGCGCCTCGCCGACCTGGATGGAGAAATTGGGGTCGGCCGGGTTCGCGGTGACGATGTTCTGCTTGGTGATCTGGAATACGGCGAGGGTCGCGGAAAGCCGGTCTTCCAGCAGGTCGGCCTTTACGCCGGCCTCCATCTGCTCCCCGGTTTCAGGGCGTGGGAAGAGGCCAGGTCCAAGACTGCTGGATCCCGTAGGGGCACGGAAGGACTCGCTGTAGCTGGCATAGAGCGAGACTTCGGGGAACGGCTTGTAGACAAGGCCGAACTGCGGCGAGATGCGGCTTGCCCGGTCGCGGCGGGAAATGGCCGGGGAGACGAGGATGTCGGCGGATTCCAAGGCCTCGATGTCGTAGTTGTCGAAGCGTGCGCCCAGCAGGAGCATCAGCCGGTCGTTAAACAGCGAGAGTTGGTCCTGCGCATAGAGCCCGTAGCTGCGCGTCTCGTAGTCCGTGGCGAAGGCGCTCGTCGCGCGGGGGGCCGCGACATTTCCGTAGACCGGGGCAAGCAGGTCAATTGGCGACGCCGTGAAGAAGGCATTGATGAAGGGATTGCCGCGAACAGTACGTGCATCCGCTCCGACTACCAGGCGATGCGCGACCGGCCCTGTCTCGAACCGCCAAGCGAGGAATCCGTCCACGCCATAGGAGTCCGTCCGGCTATCGAGCAGGGAGTAAGTCCGTGCAACTGTGCGACCGTTGGCGCCGACATTGCCGAGCTGGTGCAGTCCGTTCCGCTCCTCACGGGAGCGGCCCCAATCGAGGCGTAGCTGGCCGCTGAGCCGGCTGGTGAAATCGTGCTCCACCCGAAGCTGGGCGGAGTATTCCTCGAAGCGGCTGCGATCGCTCGGCTCCTGGTAGCTGCGGTCGCGTGACACCCGCGGAATGCGGCGGCGGATTGGATCAAGGGGCAAGCCGCGGTCCAGTAAGCGATTGTCATATCCAGCCGAGAAATCCGCGAAGACACGCGTAGCGGCGCTCGGTTGCCAGGAGAAGGATGGGGCGATGAAGTACCGCTCGCCCTCCGAAAGATCGCGGTAGGTCCGCCCTGCCTCGATGGCGCCGGTGATCCGGTAGCCGAAGCTGCGCTCGGAGCCCATCGGGCCGGTCGTGTCGAACTCGGTGCGGTAGAGCCCGTCGCTGCGCACCTGCCCGGTCAGGCTGTGATGCGATCCGTCGAGCAGCGGCCGGCGGGTTACCCGGTTGATCACCCCGCCTGGCGCAACCGTGCCGTACAGGATCGAGGACGGTCCCTTGAGGATCTCGATCCGCTCGACATTGACGAGCTCGTTCCCGAGGCGGTTGCTGACGATGCCGAAGGGCCGAGGTGCGCCATTCAGAAGCTGGGTTGCCTCGAAGCCGCGGACGAAAAAGTTGGCGAAGTAGCCGTCACCGCCATTCACGCTCGGGCTGAGCCGCACGGCCTCGGGGAGGGAGGTGATGCGCTGGTCGTCGAGCAGCTCACGCGGAAGGACGGTGATGCCTTGGGGCACGTCGCGGATCGGCGTGTCGGTCCGCGTCGCGGTCGAAGAGCGCGTGGCACGATATCCTTGAACCGGACCGAAGGCGCTCTCGCCTGTGCCGGTCACGTTGAGCTGGGGTAGCTCGATAGCGAGCGGCCCCGGCTGCTCTTGCGCAACGGCCGCCTCGGCCAGAAGCATCGTAGCGATACCAGGCGATGCCTGAAGGACACATAGCACGGTCTTGGAAACCAGCGATGTCCAGGCCTCTCTGTGGACCATGCCCAACACAGACTGTCTCCTGAAAATGCGATTTAATCGCAATTAACAGAACGTCCATGTTGACGCAATCGAATTGGTTCGGCCTCAAGCGGTGTCTCGGGGTGGCAGTGGAGGACGCCCTCAAGAGCGAGCGGCTCAAAGCCCAGCTCGGCGAGATGCTGCTGGAGCGCGAGCTGCTCGAGGCAAAGAGCACCGCCCTGAAGGCTGGCCGCCCTTCGGCCCGGCGGAGGTCGAAGCCATGAGTCGCACAACCTCGCCCAACAGCGGCAAGCCCTATGGCGTCGCCGCGGTCTACCAGGCTTGGCAGGTGGCGCGCGCCACCGCCTATCGACACCGCGCACCGGCCCGGCAGGCACCGCCCCGGCGTCTTGGTCCGTTCGGGCCGATGTTGGATGCCGACTTGGTCAAAGAGATCCGCCAGGTGCTCGGCCGCGCCCCATCCATGGCGAGCGACACTGCAAGGTCTGGGCGAGGCTGCGCATGGGCGGCAACGAGGATAGCCGGCTGCCCCATCTGGCACGCGAGGCGCTGGGAGAGCAGGTGGCGCAGATCGAAGCCTTGGAAGGACGCATCGAGCGGCTCGACAACCGCATGGTCCGCTATGCCGTGGGGACGAGACGGCTCGGCGGCTGGCTAGCATCCCCGGCATCGGGGCGATCAGCGCGACAGCCCTGGCTGCGCTGGTGCCCAATCCGCAGGGCTTTGCCTCGGCGCGGCACTTCGCGGCCTCGCTTGGCCTGACCCCGAAGCCGCACTCAAGCGGTGGCCGGGAGCGCCTGGACCGGATCTCCCAGCAACGCCACTCCATGTTGCGCCGCTTGCTAGTGCTCGGCGCCACCAACCGCCTGCGCTATGCTCGGCGCAGCCCGGACGCAGCGGACTGGGCCACACGCCGGCTGGCGAGGCGACCCTTCAAGGTCGCAGCTGTGGCGCTGGCCAACAAGATGGCCCGCATTGCCTGGGCCCTGCTGGCCAGGGGAGGGACCTACACGACAGCCGGGACCGCCTAGGCGGTCGCGTCCGAGCTCGCCGGGCGCCGCACCCGGCGGGGGCCAAGGTGGTGAAGCGACGATGACAGCGAGAGACCGGTGAGCCGATGGCGAGAGAGGCCGTTTATCGCAGTGCGCTCCCAAGCGCGTTCACCTGATTGCCCCTCGTCCCGCGCAGCTCATCAGGGCCCGCGACCAGACCGGCCGCATACGAGGCCGAACACAGCTATGGACGGCCCCACCCCACGTGGGTCATCTCGGCTTTTTAGCAGCACGGTCGCCTGCAGTCAGCTATCCGGTCTCGTCTGGACCCTGATGGTTTCCGCGAAACGGCGCCCAATCATTTAACGCTCTCGAGGAGCGATGTGTCCGTCGGACTTCGCCGCTTCTCGGTCCTGCAACCGAGCTTGCCATCAACCTCGAC
>NZ_JAETWB010000093.1 GCF_016773205.1 Belnapia arida | reverse complement strand
CTGCTGCCTAAACTCTGCTGCGCGTCGCCTTCGGCATGCCAGCGCGGCGGCCGAAGGGTCGACAAGTTGACGGTGCCGGGCAAACAGCTTTCTCGGCTTCGCCCTGCTTGGCTGCGTTCGATTATGGATCAGGCGTCTCCGTGCCCCCTTAGCGGGTGAAGCCGGCCGCCACCAGCGTCTCGCGCACCGCTCGCCTTGCCGCCTCCAGCCCCGCCGCGTCTCCACCCGCCGTCGCCCCGCGTTCCACGCACGGGTCCGAGGCGTAGGTGAAGGGATGCCCGGTCGCGCTGTTCACGAGCGTGCCCTCCGGGGTCTCGCGGATGATCGGGCAGCCGCGTGTCGTCTGCGCCTGCGGCAGCCGTATCGGGCCTCTCGCTGGCGCGTCGAAGACCTGGTGCGCTCCTGAGATCTCCAGGATGGAGGCATCGTGCCCCGCCGCGCGCAGGCGGCCGACGAGGTCGCGGCATTCGGCAATCGGGATGTAGTCGTCCGCCGTTCCGTGGATGATGCGAACGGGGCCGCCGATGGCCAGCGCGTCCCGGAAGTCCCGGTTGCACGTCGGGTAGAAGGCGATGTGCAGGGCGTACCGCGCGCGGGACTGCGCCGCGTGTATCTCCCGAAAGCGGTCCATCCCCGGCCCAGTGCGCCGCCCCTCCGCCGCGGGAGAAGCCCATGACCGCGACCCGCGCCGGGTCGATCCGCGGGTGGGCGGCGACGAGGTCGAGGGCACGGTAGGCGTCTACGACCATCGCCAACCGGCTGAGGCGGTCCTGGTCAGCGCCTGTGCCGCTGATGCCCCGGCCCGCGAAGCTGTCCACGACGAAGGTGGCGATGCCCATGGCGTTCAGCTCGGGCACCCACGCCTGGAGGTTTGGGCTGAGGCCGCCCGAGCCGTGCAGGAGCACTACAGCGGGGAGGCGGTCGGTCACTGCGGCGGGCAGCCGAAGTTCGCCCACGATCGTGGTGTGCGGAGCATCAGCCGCCCCGGTCAGGAACTGCTGGTCGGTCGGGCTGCGGGTCCCGAAAGGGTGGATCTCCACACGCGAGGCCTAGGCCCCCGCCAGCCAGCGGAGACAGGTCAATCCGAGCACCGCCAGCAGTTGCCGCATCGCTCAGCCTCCTCCAGCGCGGAACAATCTCGGACAGGCCGGGTCCACGCCGTCAAAAAAAAAGCCACCCGGCTTTGTCCACGCGGCCTAGCACTACTTTGGCAGGTTAGGATTGGGCGGCATGCTGATCGGTCTGCGGCAATGTGGGCATCGTGGTGGTGTTCGGGTGAGGATCAGCTGGGCGACGAGTGCGGCGCGCACGGCGGGCAGGCTGGGTTGAGGCGGTGGTCCGGCTCGCCTTTTTCCCCCGCGCTGCCTCGGCCAGGCGACGGTGCTGCAGGAATGCGAGGGCGATCATCGTCATCAGCGCGTGTCGGTGCAGCCCGGTCCAGGACCGTCCCTCGAAGTGGTCGAGGCCAAGTTCCTCCTTCAGCTGCTGGTGCGCCTGCTCGCAGACCCAGCGCGCCTTGATGGCGGCAGCGAGAGCCTTGAGGCTGATATCGGCGGGCAGGTTGGACAGGTAGTATTTCCGCTCGCCTGAGGCGCGGTGCTCGCCCACCACCCAGGCTTCTTCACCCGGCATGTGCTGGGCGCCCGCGTCGTGGATCCGCTGCGGCGGCCCGTCGGCGATACGGATCCGTTGGGCTGCGAACTTCGCGCTCAGCGGGCCTTTGGTGCCATGCCGCCAGCTGACCTTGCGCCAGGTTGTGTTTCGCAGGAGCACCTCGGCGGGGACTGACAGAGCATCTGGGATGGCGTGCTGGCGAGGCCGGCCGCGGCCCGCGCTGGGAAAGATCAGCTCAACATCGGCCGGGTAGAGCTTCTGGTGACGTGGAATGCCGACTGCCCAGGCCAGCCCGCGCTCGCTTAAGCCTTGTCGGAACGGTGCGCTCAGGCCGTAGCCAGCATCCGCCAGCACCGCCCGGAACCGAACGCCCGCGGCGAGCGCCCGGTCGATCTCGGCCAGCGCCATCTGCGGCTTGGTACAGGGCCCACGCCAGGCGTCCGGTACGCCGGCCTTGTCGAGGCGCCCTAGATCCCCTGTCCAGCCCTCCGGCAGGAACAGGCGCAACGCGACCGGCACTGGCACCTCGCCGCCGGCCAGCGTCAGTGAGACCAGCGTCTGGCAGTTGGCATTCTTGCCCAGGGTGGTGGCGTACTGCGGCGTTACCCCGACCGAGTGTTTACCCTTCTTGGGCAAGGCCGTGTCGTCGCCCACCAGCCAAGCATTCTCGCCACCTACCAGGCGATCGGCCTCCGCCATCAGGGCAGCCTCGAGCGGTGCGGCATCCCACACACCGGTCGAGACGAAGTGGTGCAGGCCATCGTGGCTCGCCAGTCCCAGCCGCTCGGCCATAGGCTGCGTGCTCTTGCGATCGCCAGGCCCGATCAGCCCCGCCACGTAGAGTGGGCACATCGCCCGCCGTGCCGGATGCCCGAGCGCATCCAAGAACGGCGCCAGCCATTGACCGAGCTCCGTCTGCCAACCCAGGCCCGACATAATGACCACCTCCGATCACATCAGATCAGAGCCCCAAACCTCGCCCAGGTTCCACTCACCTGCCAAAGTAGTGCTAGCATCTCTGACTTGCGATAATCCCCGCTTACTTGAACGGCCTTAGCCCATCGTGGACGTGGACCGTCGCCAGGACCTGCCCCGCTTCGTCGGCAACCTCAATCTGTTGCGCGTCCGGTATCCTGCTGCTGTGGCTGCTGAGAAGGCGCTCGGCCACGAGCAGACGCATACTGGCGAGGGCCTCATCTTGCGCAGCGGCGAGACCAGGTAGCTCAGACCCCTCCTGATCAAGGATCAGGTCCTGGCCTTGGCGGATATGCAGGAAGAACCGCGGCATAGCGGCATCTTACGTCCTGCCTTCACCACCCTGCCGTCCTGTTGCGCACGGCCGAAGGGATGGGCTGACCTGCGATAAACCGCCCTCCTCACAAGTGAACCGGGCCTGCCACAATCAGGCTGCGGGCAAGGAAAAGGCCGCCTAACGGGAATGAGGCGGCCTTAGGTTGGGGACAAGAGATTAGCCTGCCAACGCCTTTCCAGCCGGGCGGGTTTGTGAGCGTTCCGCACCAGCAGCGGCGCTGCTCAAGTTGGATTCGCGCAAGTGTGGCAGGAGGGGGCCATCCAGCCCCGGCAGACAACAGGCAGCCCCACCGCGTGGCCTACCCCTTGCGGCTCCCGTAACAAGATTAGCTGGCCGCCTGCGGCTATTCCTGCCACCAAGCCGCGAGGCGCCCCTTCTTGAGCGGCCTGCCGGCGCTGGTCGAGCTGCCTTGGCTCGCGGCGAAATGCCCAAAGGGCTGCCCAGAAGATCCAGGCGGCATTGGTGGGGTTAGCAGTATCGGCGCGGAGTTTTTGGGCGGGGGAGGCAGACGGAAGGGACCAGCTGCCGCTAGGGATGGCTCCTAGCCCGCCCCGCGAAATGATCATGCTTGATCCGCATCAATCGAAAATAGCAACGGGTGCGCGAGCAGCCATCACAGGAGACGGCGCTCTATTGGTCCGACCCACAAATCCCCAGCCACGCTGCTGCGGCCTTCAGCAGCACCACATCGCCCTCTTGCCATTGGTGCCGGGTCAGCAGCTTGTTCGCCTCGGCCGCTGGCATCCCCAGCGCGGCGCCGATCTCGGCGGGTGTGGTGATGCCGGACCCATCCAGCTTCTGGCCGATCGTCATCCGCGGCGGGAGCCGCTCGCCAAGCTTCCCCGGCGAGCGGCTCTGCCCTGGACGTTCGGCCCGGCGCCCGACCGAGCGAGGGATACGCCCTCGCCACGCGGACAGGATCCACTCCTGCGGTGCCGTAAGAATGCGCCTTACGAGGCACCACATTGAGCAGTGACCGCGATGGCGCGACCAGTCGCGAATGCGGAAAGAGTTAGCCTTCCGTTTTATGTGCGCAGAGATGCCCAGCACCAGCGTCATCCTCGACGATGGTGTGGAGAGAGGAGGCCACCTGCCCTCGGCAGACTGGATGCTACGCTGTTATCTCGGTCAGCAGCCGCGGCCTGGCTCCGGCACCTGCACCCCCAGCCGATCCGCCGCAGCCTCGAGCTGTTCGACATCGCCCTCGCGCCATTGCTTCCGGTTCAGCAGACCAGTCGCCTCGGCCGCCGGCATCCCAAGGGCGGCGCCAATCTCGGCGGGCGTAGTGATGCCCCGGTCATCCAACTCGCGGTCAATCGCCAGCTTCAACCGGATCATGACCAGCCGGTCGGCATCTCGCCGCCGGCGCTCCTCGGGCGAGAGCCTCGGCTTCGCGGTCGGCATCTGGGCGTCAGGGGGCAGGCTCATATCGTGGATGTCGGTCACCGCCGCTGTCGATGCCAGACGGGACATGATGGAGCTGCCGGACATGCAAAGGGGCGCCAAAGGCGCCCCATGCAATCTCACCAACCTGACTCGTGGTGTGGTTAACCGCCGTGGCGGGTAAACTGGCCAGCAAGGGTCGGGCTGGCAGCCTGCGCCGGGACATACACCAGGGTCTGCTCACGGCCACCGCCGACCAGCTGGGCCACACTGCTGCTCTGCTGCTGCCTCGTGGTCTGGCCCGAATAGGCGATGCTGCGGTTGGTGCTCTCGCCAGTGATGCGGGCATAACCGCCACCGACCACATTCTGGCTCGGCGTCACGTACTCAACGCGGGGGCCACCATCGGCCCCGCCACCCACCAGGCGGGGGCCGTTATCTTGCGCCTGCGCGGCACCCACAGCGCCGAGGGCGATCAGCGAGGCAAATACAGTAGTACGGAACATGGCTTGGTTCTCCGTCTCGGAGGCTAGCAGTTCAGGGCGTGACGCCCGGCCGGCCTTGCTTGAGGCGGAAGATGATCCCCGCATCGGCTCAGCACCAATATGAAGCCTGGATGCCATGCATCCACCAGATGGATGAACGGCGTGACGGCTAAACGGTTACCTGGAAGCCTCGAGACAGGAGGAAGCCATGCCGCGCCGTTCCGCCATGCCCGTGCAGGATCTCACGCTGGAGACAGCCATAGACCACTACTGCGCCGCCTTTGGCCGCGATGCGCTGCCTTGCATCGCAGGCCTCGACAGCGCCATGGCCGGTGCTGCCGCGGTCATGCTGGCCGATGCAGTCACGGCTCGGCACCCTCTGCGATACTGCGCCATCGCTGATGCGCTCGGGGGGCCGCAGCCGCCAGAATGCGCGTCGCTGTAGGCTTGTGGGACCCTCAGCCAATCAGCTTACCTTGGAGAAGGCCTTTACCCGATCCTTCTCTGCCGGCGCACCGCTCGGCGGCCAAGCCGTCACTCGGATCGACGCTCCGCGTTGTCCGCAGTGTCCGCACCGCATCCGCGCTGTCGCCTCCCAGAGCGCCAGATGCCCATACCGGCGGGCCATAGCTTGCGCTGGCACCCACCGGCGGTGGTCGCAGTTGCGGCACCAGATTTCGAGCACGCAGCAGCCGCGCGCCAAGTGGCCGATCGTCGTCACCGCGAGCGCCGGGTCACTGCCCGCGCCCATGCTCGGCGGCTGGTTCATGCACCCGCCCCCCTCAGCACGACCCTATGCTCCGTCCGCAGCATCACCGCGGCTCGGACGCCGCCTCCGCAGGTTCTGCACCGCATACGGCTCAGGCATTCATGCAGCGGACGAGTGGGGTGAGCCTGGGCGAGTTCAGCTACCTCATGGAACCGGCGCCTTGGACACCGAGGGGAGCCGCAATCGATAGCCAGGATCCAGCCCGACCAGTCGGCCAGCGGCGCGGCCATCATCAGCCGATGCCGCTTCCACTCCGACATGTTGTGGCCCATCAGCGCTTTGAGGCTGCTGCTTGGGTCGGCAGGGTTGCGGCGGCAGCATCGACCAGCATGGCGGTCGGCAGCGCCGGGTGATGAGCTCGAGCGACCAAGTAAGTCGCCTCGACGGCTGCTGCCGCGCCTAGGTTGAGGGCAAGGGCCTGCGCCGTCGCGTCCTCCATCGCCTGCAGGGTTCTAGCCGTCAGCCAGCCGGGGGACAGGCCTAGCGAGAGAGGGTCGACGGGGTCCGACATAGCGCCGAGGATGCCCTGCTCAATGTGAACAGGACAAGAACAAAACCGCGGCAAGATTTAACGGTTTGGTCGACCATAGACGAACGGAGAGGGCCAAAGCCGGCGGCCATTCTGGCGGCGGTGGATCGGATGAACGACACCCTCATACCGCCTCTGCGAGAGCGCCCCCAACTCGTCGAGACGGCGGCAGAGGGCCGGCCCGGCGGCCCGTCCTACACCTACCGCGGCGCCACGATCGACCGTCAGAAGGGCGGCTATGTGTGCCGGCTGTGGATGAAGGGGCACCCGCCCGACGGGCAGAGCTTCGGCGTGGCCGGGACCATCACGCCGCTAGTCGACATCTGGGTCGATGAGGAACGGTTGCCCCGCTGCATGCGGGCGGTGCCGAAGACGGAGCGGTGAGCCCCGTTGGGCGCCTAGTTCGCATTGCCGACCGGCTAGCTGTGGTCAAAACCGGCAGCACTGGTGCGGATGAGACCCTTCACCAGGCGATTGGTCGATCCGGCCCGGCACCGCCTTACACGACTGACGAGGCAGCGGCGCGGACGCTACTGCCGCCGGGCTTCGAGTGGATCACCGCCACCCATTCGGCTGGCCGGGTCTATGCGCCATGCCGCCGCTCTGGCCGCGACGCTGACACGCTGCCGTTCCCCCATCATGGGCAATGGGGGCGTACCCTGCCACTGTCCATGTGCGGCGCGGCGATGCGGGCTTGGGCGTTGTTGGCAAAGGGCTAGAGTTCGGTTGCCCAAGACACGGCAGCGGTTCGCCAGGAGCTGGAGGCGCTCAAAGCCGAACGGGACATAATTG
>NZ_JAETWB010000092.1 GCF_016773205.1 Belnapia arida | reverse complement strand
CAGAGCAGAAGGTGGCGGCGTTCCAGGCGGCTGCTTCAGCCGTGCAACACTGTCCGTAAAGGCGGGGCAAGGCCACCGGCGCCGGACTGCCGACCGGCTGACCATGATCCGGTTGAAGATGGCGATCGGCCGCGAGCTGGATGAGCGGGGCCTCACTAAGCCCGTCGAGATCGGCGCCGCGCTCGGGCTGCCGCCGGCGGAGGCCGCCAAGCTGCTGACCCGGCATCAGTGGCGCAAGGACGACGTCGAGCAGCTTGAAGCAGCGGCGGCACGGCTGGGGTTGCTGGAGGATGACGGTTGCCATTCCTCCTTCACGCCATGCAGGGTGCGCATATCCAATCCTTAGGAGTGGACGATGAGAGATGTTTCCGGGCTGGCCGTATCCGTGGGTACTGCCACGCTGCTGACGACCCTCATCGAAGAACTTAGAGCCTCCGGTGCGCTCTCCTCAGATGCAGCAGAGCGGGCTTTCTCAACCGCTATATCGCGCCTGCAGGACACCTCAGACCTCGCCACACAGCGCGAGGCCGCAGACTTCTTGCAGGTGATCGCAACCTCAATGCGGCCGGCGCCATAGGCCTTGCTTGGACCATGCCCATGCCATCAGCACCGGGTAGCCCCAACTCCTTAAGGATACGCTGTGCTGATTGTCGCTATTGGGTGACGAGCGACGACATGCCGCAGATCGGTGTGACAGGAAGCCCATACAGACGGGGCGAGTGCAGACGGTTTCCCCCTCAATCTCCACCCCCCGCCTCGCGGCAGGACTATCCATCAACACGGTTTTGGCCGCTCGCCCACAACTTCGACTGGTGCGGGGAGTGGCGGGGGTCGTAGGTGCCGCCTCCTGGCACCCTCCCCAAGGCCTAGTGCCGGAGCGTGAAAGGGCCGCCCAAAGCAGCGCCGTGCTGCATACCGCCAAGATCGAGTTTGAGGGCTCTCTGAGCCGGTCTCGGCCTATGCCAGTGGGGCGAGGTAGAGCTGGCGGGCTAGGCGTCACCCAAGCGGCGCCGTGTGGCAAACCTACGATAAACGGGGTTTCTCAGGGATTTGCAACCAATGATATTACATGAAACCCAAAGATGTATTCATAGTTGTAGAGATTGAGGTTTCCACAACCTCACTCCCTACGCATCCTACTTGGCCCGTTCTTCCTCGGGGAGGAGAGCGGGTCTCTTTCTGCTCCTTGCGCAGCCTGATGGCGGAACGCTCGCAAACCCACCCGGCCAGGGCGGCGTTGGCAAACTATTCTTCCTACTATCCCGAACCTAAGGCCGCCCCACTCCCGTCGGGCGGCCTTCTCTTTGCGCGATTGAAGCAGCGTCGGCTCTCTTGCGGTAAGCGGCACTTTTATCGCATGTGAGCGGGGGCTCGAGCGTGGCAAACAGAGCATGCGTGCCGCTGATCGGTCTCGGTCCTATGGCCGGATTGGGCGGAATGCAGACATTGGCGCATTGCACCCCAGCGTCCGCTCATCGCTCTCGTTCCTGGCATTTTTCGGATCGGAGTGATGGTCGCTACCGAACTGAACTGCGCTTGCCTTGCCGCCACACCGCAACCTTGCGGAGCACACGCGAGAGTTGCTCGATCGAGTAGGGTTTCTGTAGCAGATCAAACCCGTAGGTGCCGTTCTGCGCCAGCACGTGACTGTAGCCTGAGGTCAGTACCACCGGCAGGTCGTGGTGCTCCTGGCGAATGCGTTGCCCGAGTTCAATCCCGCTCATGCCCGGCATGACCACGTCGGAGAACACCACGTCAAAACGGTCCGCGTCCCTGGCCAGCTCGGTCAAAGCCTCTTCTGCACTGGCGGCCAGGACGGTGCGGTAGCCGAGTTCGGCTAGAGCCTGCGTTGTGAAGGTGCCGACATTGGTGTTGTCCTCGACCACGAGGACGCAGGTGCCATGTCCATCCACCAGCGGGGCAGGCTCGCCGGCATCCTTGAGACGGACCTCCGCTGCGGCGGCACGAGGCAGGTAAAGCGTGAAGGTCGTGCCCTCGCCGACCCGACTTTCAACAGCGATCTCACCCCCCGACTGCTTGGCAAAGCCGAATACCTGGCTCAGGCCGAGGCCGGTGCCCTTGCCTTGCGCTTTGGTGGTGAAGAAAGGCTCGAAGATCCGCTCCAGCTGCCCGGGCGGGATGCCGCTGCCGGTGTCGATGAGCGACACCGCCACGAAAGCACCGGGTACCGTCGGGTGCAGGCGCACCGACGGAAGCCCCTCCCTTGCCTCCACCCGGATAGTCAGCTGGCCTTCCCCATCCATGGCGTCGCGGGCGTTGACCGCCATATTCACCAGCGCCGTGTCGAACTGACTGGGATCGACGTTCACGAAGCATGGCGTTTCCGGCAACTCGGTGACGATCCTGATCCGTGGGCCGGTCAGTGTTCCCAGTACGCTGTCGAGCATCCGCACGCTGTCGCAGGCGGCGAACACTTCCGGCTTGAGGGCCTGCCGCCGCGCAAAGGCCAGGAGTTGGCTGGTCAGCTTGGCGGCCCGTTCCACCGTATCGGAGATGGCGGCCACGTAGCGGTCCCGACGTTCCTCGGGGAGACCGGGCCGCTTGAGCAGGTCCACGGAGGAGCGGATCACAGTGAGAAGGTTATTAAAATCGTGCGCGACGCCGCCGGTGAGTTGGCCGACCGCCTCCATCTTCTGCGACTGCCGCAGGGCATCCTGGGCTTGCAGGAGGTCGGCTTCGGCCTTGAGGCGGCTCGTCACGTCTCGGGCGTGGTGGAACGCGCCGATAATGACACCGGCCTCGTTGCGGATGGGGGAATAGTCCAGCTCCCAGTGCAGCACCGTCAGATCCGGGTTGCCGAAGTCCCCCTCGGCCGTGAACTCCTCGCCCGCAAGCGCTCGGGCGGCGAAGGCGCGCTGCACGGCAGCTTGATCGGGCGGGAAGGCATCGGGCAGCAGCTCGCCCGGCCGTGCGGGATAGCCCATGACGCGGAACCACTCAGCAGCGTGCGCCCTGTTGAAGGCAATGACCCGCTGCTCGGTGTCGTAGGCGCAGATAGGGAAACGGGTGGACTGCACGATATTACGGTAAAGCGTGAGTTCTGCCGTGCGCTCGGCCACCTGCTTCTCCAGGACCTCGTTCAGCCGTTGCCGGGCTTCCTCGATCTCCCGGCGAGCGGTGACATCGCTGGCGGTGCCGAACCACTCGGTGATCCCGCCGTCCGGTCCGAACAGGGGCACGGCCCGCGACTGCGTCCAGCCCACGCCGCCATCGGCGAGGCGGACCTGGTGCTCCAGGGAGAAGACCGACCTGCTCCGGATGGCCTCCGCGATCGCGGCCCGAACGCAGGACTGCTCCTTCTCTGGGATGTAGTCTTCGATCCAGTGCGGGTTCGCGGTGCCGGTGTCGGCGAAGAAGCCGCCGCCGGTGAGCTGACGCATCTCCGTCCAGTCCGCGTTCATCGAGTACAGGATCTCGGAGGAGGCCCGCACCAAAGCCCCCAGCCGCGCCTCGCTCGCGCGTGACACCCCGACTTGTTGGGCGAGGTCGGCATTGGCTTGGGTCAGGTCACGCTCGGCCACCACCTGCCGCGTCGTCTCGGTCACCACCAGGAAGATGCCGGCGATCTGGCCCTCATCGTCCCACAGTGGGCTGTGGCAATGGGTGAAGTAGGCCTCCCGGCGCACGCCGTCCCGGTCGGGCGTGTAGCGGGCGTTCTCGACGTGGAAGGTCCCGCCGGACAGCACCTTGTCGAAGATGGGCGTGAGCTGGTCCCACATCTCCGACCACCACTCCCGGGCCGGGCGGCCGAGGTTGCCCGGGTGCTTGTGGCCTAGGCTGGGAGCGTAGGCGTCGTTGTAGATGGTCGTCAGCTCCGGCCCCCAGTGCAGCATCATGGGGAACTCGGAGCTGAGGACGATCCGCACAGCCGCCCGCAGGGAGAGTGGCCAGTCCTGCACAGGGCCGAGGGGGGTTTTTGACCAGTCGATCCCGCGCAGCAGCGCTCCGGTCTCGCCGCCGCCCGCAAGCCACTCAAACCCGGACATCACCCCTACTTTTCCGCTTTCCGGGCACCCGCCGCCAACCGCATCCGGCGCTCCTGCTCAATGGCTTCCTCGCGCTCCAGGGCACGGATGGCAGCTCGCACCACCTCGCTGGCGTTCTGGTAGCGGCCCGATGCAACCTGCGCGGCGATGAAGTGGTCCATGGCCGGGGTAATCGAGACGTTCTTGCAGATCTGCTTCATCACGCAGCCGGGCTTACTCATTAGCGGTCACGGCTGTCAAAGATTGATGTCTGCAATGGGTCGAGTGCAGCGGTAGCCCAAGCGGGTGAGAGCGAGCACCGGATGGTAGAGCTGACCTGTGCCAAGGGAGGAGTATCGCAAGTGAGGCAGCGCCGGCTCAGTCTTTCGCCACCTTCGCCCAGGCTCACAGCGCCGCTCCACACATCGCCAGCAGCAGGGTCGGCCCCCATTGCCCATGGTGGGGGTAGGACCATTCGCCATTGAGGCTAGCGCGGCGGCAGGCCGCATAGATTGGTCCTCCGGGCGCCTGCTGGAGACGATAAGGCTCAGGGTCAGGGGCGCGGCTGGCCTGACCCTCATGTATTTGGGCATCCGGCGCTCGTCCACCCAGAGGTTGATCAACGGCGTGATGGTGCCCGAGCCGAAGCTCTGACCGTGGAGCGGGTGGTCCGGCATCCGTAACGTGCACATTTGCCCGCCCTTCTGGCAGTCGATAACGGCGCCGCGGTAGCTGTAGGACGCGCCGCCCAGCGGGCCCTCGGCCGCACTCAGCTCGGGCTCAAAGCAGGCCACTGGCGGGGTTGGATCCGGGAACAGGGTCATGCCGCAGCATAGCGGTCCCCGTGATGCGGAAGGGGTAAACCACGCACCGATGCCCTCGGGTATAAAGGCGTTGGAGGGAGCGGGACTGATGGACTTTATACACCAGCCCCGCCGCCAGCCGCGGCGACTACTCCGCCGAGAACACCACAAGTAGCAACCGGACTTCAGCTAGCGCTTGTCAGCACCCTTTCCCGCCGGCATGGCTTGGCTAGCACCACCCAGCTTTTTCAAATCTTTGATTGCATGAGATCAGCGTGAGGCTTGATCCGTCTAAAGATGGCATCTGCCTCGGCCTGTGTGCCAGATTGGACAAGGTGAAGGCCGAAGGCTCAATCGGACAGCAGCCTAGGCGCCCTAGAAGGCAGAGGGAGAGGCGCCATGCCCAATTCCGTGTCTCGAGCACGCTTATCGCATGTTGCGCTTCAGGTGCGAGATCTGCCGAAGATGCAGCACTTCTATGCCGAGGTTCTCGGCTTGAGGGTCAGCGATCAGGGCTTCGCTAAAGGGCCGGGTTGCGAAATGGTGTTTATGAGTGCCGATGAAGCGGCACACCACCAGATCGTGCTCATGGCAGGAGCACCGGAGGAAACTGGCCCGGCCCGAGTCAACCACATGGCCTTTAACGTCAGCTCCCTGGACGAACTGCGATCTGTGCGCGACCGAGCGCTCGCTTTGGGTGCGACCAACATACGCCCGCTAGATCATGGGAATGCCTGGTCGGTTTACTTCAGCGACCCTGAGGGTAATCAGCTGGAGGCGTTCCTCGACACTCCATTCCATGTGCCGCAGCCGCACGGCAGAAAACTCGACCTCGCTCAGTCCGACTGCGAGATCATGGCAGAGACGGAGCGCGCCTGCCGTGGCGACCCAGGTTTCCTCTCAAGGGAGCAGTGGAAGGAAAAGCATATCGTTCGGGTCCGAAGCTGAAATACCTGGATCAAACCGTACTCTCGTTGAGGGCACCTGGAACACCGAGATCTGGCTCGCGCTCGCGCTGCACCCGGGCGACCTCGTGGTGCCCAAAACTACTACAGCGGCTTCTTCAAACCGACCTCGTCTCCGCGCCTAGGACGTGCGCCACCTAATGGTGACGGGCTGCACGACGAGCATCTGCGTAGAGTCCACGGTGCGAGACGCCATGTTCCGCGGCTACCATTGCGTGGTGCTGGAGGACTGCACCGGGGCGTCGATTGAGGCGGGCCTGCCGCGGAGCAACCACGAGGCATCACTCCTCGCCATTCAACTGCTCTTCGGTTGGGTTTCAGACGTCGGTCGGTTTGCCGAGGCGCTGGACATTAGCGCTCAGCTCGGCCGATCTCATCGCCGCCGGTACTGAGCATCATTCGGGAGAGTCAAATGGCACAGAAGCTAAATGTAGAGTTGCTGAAGGATATTCTCGCCGCCTTCAACAGCCGTGACATAGACAAGGTAATGAACTTCTTCGCGGAGGATTGCATTCTTGAAACCCCGCGCGGTGCCGATCGGTGGGGACGACGCTTTGAAGGTGCCGTTGCAGTACGTGAGGGATTACTAATGCGCTTTACCGGTATGCCGGATGTCACCTACACGGATGATAGCCACTACGTTGATGGCGACAGCGGCATCTCGAAATGGACAATTCGCGGGACCGATGTCGGAACTGGCCAAAAGGTGGAAGCCAATGGCTGTGATTTTTTCACCTTCCGCAACGGTCTCGTTGTCAGGAAGGATAGCTACTGGAAGATAATCGACCGCAATCATTGATCCAGTTCAGTTGTCAAGAATGCCGGTCAGGAGGTCTTCTTGATACCTGACTTCCTGCCGGTCCACCGCTTGGCCAAGCTCCGCCACCAGAGCATTTATTGCAATTGCACGGACTTGCGAGTTCTGCTTCGAGGCCGCCATCGGATGCACGTTCACAGCGCCCAGTTTACTGACTGATCGGCCCCCATCGGGTGGTCCGCCGTGAATGTTAGTTCAGCATTGGCCTGGGCGTCACGACCTGTGTGGTCGGCGGCGCCGGTCGACGTAGCGCCACAGGCCAGGCGGCGAAGGTGGACATGAACACCTCCGGTGCTGGCGGCCTGAAGCCGAGCGAAGCGTGCGGGCGGACGGT
>NZ_JAETWB010000091.1 GCF_016773205.1 Belnapia arida | reverse complement strand
GGCGCGGCGGTGACCTTCACCTATGCCGGCTCGAAGGAGGCCGCCGAGCGGCTGGCGGCGGAGACGGGCGCCACGGCTGCGATGACCGACAGCGCCGACCGTGACGCCGTCATCGCGCGGGTGCGCGACAGCGGGCCGCTCGACGTGCTGGTGGTGAATGCCGGGGTTGGCGCTTTCGGTGACCCATTGGAGCAGGACCCTGACGCGGTGGACCGGCTGATCCGCATCAACGTGGCCGCGCCCTACCACGCTTCGGTGGAGGCGGCGCGGCGCATGCCGGAGGGCGGGCGGATCATCGTCATCGGCTCGGTCAACGGCGACCGGATCCCCTTTCCGGGCCTGTCGGCCTATGCGATGAGCAAGTCGGCGCTGCAGGGCATGGCGCGCGGCCTGGCGCGGGACTTCGGCCCGCGCGGGATCACGGTGAACGTCGTGCAGCCGGGGCCGATCGACACCGACATGAACCCGGCGGACGGGCCTATGAAAGACATCCAGCACGCCGTCATGGCCATCAAGCGGCACGGGCGGCCGGAGGACGTGGCGGGGATGGTCGCCTGGCTGGCGGGGCCGGAGGCGGGCTTCGTCACCGGGGCGATGCACACCATCGACGGCGGCTTCGGCGCCTGATCCTGCGCGACGCGGAGTTTGGGGCATCTTCGGCCCCGGCCGGATCCTCACTGACTGTGTGAAAATGCCGATCAGGCGGCAATGCGCCGGAGCATAATGCGTGACATCGCTGCATGGATCATGGCTTCAACAGTCGCGGGCAGGCGTTTGTAGTCGCGCGCGAGCCGGCGCGACCGTTGAGAGCCAGGCGAAGATCCATTCTACCACCCACCGGCGCGGTATGACTTGAAAGCTTTTAAGCTTTTCCTCCAAGCCGTAGCGCCAGAGGTGGCGGTCGCGGTGCTTCGGGACCTCGACACGCCACCCCCGCTCGGCCTCGAGCCAACGCGCGAAGGTGTCGGCGTAGGCGCCGTCGGCCCAGACCAGTTCCAAGCGCGGAAACTCGCCGGGACTGGCTTGACCAATGAAGACCTGGGTGCCGATCCGATCATGCAGGTCGGCGGCATGGACATGGGCGAGAAGGACGAGACCGGCAGCATCGACCAGAATGTGCCGCTTGGGGCAAGCGGTCCGCTTTGCAACATCGTAGCCGCGCGCTGTGCCACTGACACCTGTGGCCCGCGCCGTCTGGCTGTCGATGATCGCGGCGTATGGCTCAGGATGGCGCCCAGCTGCTTCACGCGCGACCGCGGGCAGCCGGTCGTGCATGCGGCGCAGCGTGCCGTCGATCCGCTAGCTTCGGAAATGAGTGAACACTGTCGGCCAGGGCGGGAAGGACGGGGACGGCATGCGCCAGGCGCATCCCGAGCGGACAAGATAGAAGACTGCCTCGACCATCAACCGGCGTGGCCACTTGAGCGGTCGTCCCTGAACGCCGGTGGGCGGGAGCAGAGGCTCCAGCGCTGCCCACTCGGCGTTGGAGAGATCCATTGGATATCGACGCTGACGGGGGTTCCGCATGGCTGCCTCGGCCCACAAACCTAAGGCAATGCAACGCGTTAGACCGAAATCGGACTTTTCACACAGTCAGTCATAGAGCTGTTTTGGAACTGTATGGGCCGCTAAATGTCCGTTGGACATTCGACCAGGCACGGTCGCATGTCCCGTCAGGATGAGGCAAATCAGCCGTCGTCCGATATCATCGGGACCACCGGTCTGTTTGACGCGGCGCCGAGTGGGGGCGCGCCCATGCTACCGGTCTGGACTGACCCGATGGCAAATCAGATACGGCCTTATCGACATCACAAGAGCCTCCGTGCTTTCGTCGTTACCTTGGCGATGCGCGGAACTGGCAGCTGTACGCGATTCATGCGGCATCGCTATGTCGCTTCTACCACTTGACACAGCTTCTCCGATGCTTTTTCGATACGTATGCCTTGGCAACTCTGCCGCTTGCGACACTTTCCCAAGAGAGACGTGTCCTGACGGCGGAGCAGGAAGGAACGGGTAGGTGCCGCCTTGAACCGGTATTCCTAGAGGCAGCATGAACATGTCGACGACAGGCGGTACTAGCCGCCCTCCGCCCTCGGAGGTTGGCGGGTCCTTGGCCGAGGCGGCTGAGGCCGAAGCGGTGCGGCTGGCGGTACTGCGGGGCTACGCGATCCTTGACACGCCTGCGGAGGCAGCCTTCGACCGACTGGCGGCGCTTGCCCGCGACCTCCTTCGAACGCCGACGGCTATGGTTTCGCTAATCGACGAAACCCGCCAGTGGTTCAAGGCGCGCATCGGTACGGAGCTGCGGGAGGTACCGCGCGAACTGGCATTCTGCGACCATACCATTCGGGGTGCTCCAGACGAGGTGCTGGTCGTGCCCGACTTGAAGGCCGACCCACGGTTTGCTTCCAACCCGCTGGTCACCGATAGCCCGCATCTTCGCTTCTACGCTGGTGCGCCGCTTGTCGGTCCGGGTGGGGCGGTGCTCGGAACCGTCAGCGTGCTGTGCACCGAGCCGCGCCCTGAGGGTCTGTCGGAGACGGAGAGGCAGGGACTTCGTAACCTGGCCGCTACGGTTGCAGACGAGCTGGAGTTGCGGCTGCAGTCGCGCTTGTCCCGAGAGGCGGCGGTGCGTGCCGAGGCGGCACGGGCGGCCGAGGAGCGACTGCGCCGCGCCCAGGAGGCCGCCGGAGTCGTCGCCTTCGAGATTGCCGGCCGAAGCGGAATGGTTGCCGACATGGCGCCCCGAGCCGATGGGCTGCGCCAAGTCCTCGGCTTGTCGCCCGGTTCATTGCTGAATCTCCGCCATGTGCTTGCGGCGGTGTGCCCGGAGGATCGCCCTGCGCTTGCCGCCGAGGCCCGTCGGCTGGCAACCGCGGGCGGAGAGTTCCGCCTCGAGTTCCGGGTCAGGCCCGGGCGCTGGTTGCAGGCCCGCGGCAAGGTCGAGGCCACCAGAGGTCAGAACCAGGTGCTAAATTGGCGCGCTTCTGGAATCATTTTCGACATTACGGAGCGCAAGGAAATGGAGCTTGCGCTGCGCGAGGCCGAACTCCGTCAACGCACGCTCTTCGAAGCCGCGCCTTTTGGCGTTATCATCATCGATCCGGCAACGCACCGCATCCTCGACGTCAACGGGCGGGTCTGCGCCGAGTACGGCTACACGCGTGAGGAATTCCTTCACCTCTCACTTGCCGACATCGACGCGCTTGGAGACTCCGAAGCCATTCGCGTCCGAGGTAGGGCGCATGCCGTCCGACCCGGTACCCAGGAGGTCGAAGCGCAGCATCGGACCAAGTCCGGCGAGATCCGCGACGTGCTGGTCCGGGCGCAGGGCGTCGTGCTCGGCGGCCGAAAGGTGACCTACGGCGCCCATATCGACATTACCGCGCGCAAGGCGGCCGAGGCGGCCTTGCGCGAGAGCGAGGCCGAGTTCCGGGCCGCGTTCGAGCAGGCTTCCGTGGCGATGTCTGAGGTGGACTGCACCACCGGTTGCTTGCTCCGGGCCAACGCCGCCTATGCACGGCTCGTCGGACGCTCTGCCGAAGAGATTGTGGGCCGGCCGTTCTCCGACTTCGTGCATCCCGATGACCGGGCCGGGGACCTTGCGGGATTCGGGCGTGTGTGCCGCGGCGAAACGCCTATACACGAGGTCGCCAAGCGCTACGTGCAGCCCGACGGGTCGCTTCGTTGGGCCGAGCTGACCTCGGCGCCTGTATGTGACCAGGCGGGGCGGATCGTGCGAACCGTGGCGATCATCCAGGACGTGACGGAGCGCCGGGCCGCCGAGGAGCGCCAGGCACTGTTGGTACGCGAAGTGGACCACCGAGCGAAAAACGTGCTGGCCGTTGTGCAAGCAGCGCTGCGGCTGACGCCGAAGGGCGACACCGAGGCTTATGCGAAAGCCGTCGAGGGCCGGGTGATGGCGCTCGCCCGAGCTCATACGTTGCTGGCAGCGGAACGCTGGACCGGCGCCCGGCTGCGCACTCTGCTCGAGGGTGAACTGGCCGCCTTCCTGTCGGCCACGACGACCAGCGCTGGATCCGGTCAGCGGGCGGAGCTGCATGGCCCAAATGTAATGCTCCCCCCTGCTTCGGCGCAGGCGCTGTCGATGACGCTACACGAGCTTGCCACGAACGCTACCAAACACGGAGCGCTCTCCGCACCTGGAGGCCGGATTTCAATATCGTGGCGCGTCACTGAGGAAACCGACAGGAGCGCGCTTTGGCTGCAATGGAGCGAGGCCGGTGGGCCGCCGGTTACAGGAACGCCCGTGCGCCGTGGGTTCGGCTCTCGGGTGATCGAGGCCACCATCCGAGACCAACTCGGTGGCACAGTACGTACAGATTGGAAGCCGGGTGGAGTGATATGCGAGCTGACCGTCCCGCTCAGGGAGAGGCCAGGATAAGATGCGCTGAAGGTGCGCAAATGGGACGGCATTGGCAAGTTGTTGAAGCAAGGGCCGCGCTGGACCGTGCGGCATGACGGCGTGCAGGTTTACGCTGCGATCTGGACGCAGGTCTCCTCGCGCCGCACCCGGAATGCCTTGTCGCGGGCATGGCGGTACTGCCCGGCCGGCATCGGGTGTCACCGCGGTCGGAAATGACCATAGATCATGGCGTGGGACGAGAAGAACCGCTATGCCTGCTCCGACGACTTGAAGCGCTGCATCTGCCTCTCTCGCCGTTGCGTTGGTCGATGCGAGTTTTCAGGTCTGTTGTTCAGGTACCGGCTGGCTCGGTGCTTGACCTTGGGCATAACGTCACGCTGCTACACCGTAGCTGCGTAGCCCATCAGTGGCGATGCGACTGGGCTTGAACCTGAGACCAGCAAGCAAGCGCTTGAAGAAGCGTTTGGCCGCGGCGGCGTTCCGTCGGCTTTACGCGAAGATGTCGAGCATGACACCGTGCTGGTCCATTGCGCGCCCGAGCTAATGCAACTCGCCTTTGATCTTCAGAAACACCTCATCGACGTGCCAGGTGTTGCGCCGCTTGGGTCGGCGTCGGCGCAGCTTTCGGGCGAAGGTGCCGCCGATGCCCTGCTCTGCCAGGATCAGTTCGACATCGCGCAGGTTCAAGCTGAAGACGTAATCAAGCCATACCGCATGACTGATGATCTCGGCCGGAAAGCGGTATCCGGAGTAAGTGGCGAACTCGGGCGTCATCAACTCAGCTTGGCCCAGCCATTTCGTTCAGAATATAGGCCGAAAACTTGGCAATGCTTGTCGATGTCAATCGACTTGTGGCGGGAGTATTTGGTCCCATCGACTAACTTGCTCGACGGGGCTTACCGCATGTCGGGGCACGGCAGGGACCTCGTTCCGGCCAGCGCCTCGGGCCGAGCCCTATGCCGAGGCCAATAGGCAGACTGTAAATCTGCTGGCCGGCTGTGCGTGAATGCGCTGGCCATTATAGCGCGAGCGCCTCTGCCTCCCAGCCGCCACGAACGAAGCCGATGACCTCAAAGGCGCCACCATCGGCCCAGAGCAGGCTCAGCACCTTCACGTCTGCGTGCCACACGTCAAGCCCATAGGGCAGGTGCGACATGGTGTGCTGCCGCTCCAGCGCATGGCGGTACCCGGGAGAGGAGGCTTCTCCTGGCAAAAGGTCATTGAACGGGGTCCAATGCTCGATGACCCAGGCGTCGGCTCTGAGCGCAATTCGTCGCACGGAATCGCGTTGAACTTCGAGGGTGCCACGCTCCCGGACCAAAGGGATGAGATGGTCACGGATCGCCAGCGCCGGACCGTCACCGGAGGAGACCAGCCGAAGCGCCATGCGATCCTCCTCCGGGCGTAGCGCCGACATCAACGCGGCGGAGGCTGTGTCGCTTCCTCGGCCGAGAAAGCGGCGTTCACGACCTATCGACGGATGCCGGGAACAGGCGCCGGCCTGATCCCACGCGAGTTGTGATAGGGGAATAGCGTCCCTCATCGCCATATCAAGTACGTAAACCGCCAGAAAACCCGGGTTGCGGCTCGCCAGTGCCTTCTCTGCTGAAGAGTTACCGCGGTGCCCGGGGCGGGCCGCTCTCAAAGCCGACCTTTCGGCGAGCGGTGCCGACCTCGGCGCAGGAGCGCAATCATGCCCAATCGCACGCATACCAGCACCCTTGTGTTCCAGCGTCCCTTTTCAATCAAGAGCGCCGGGGGGATGCAGCCGGCCGGCACCTACACCGTCGAGACGGAGGAAGAACTAGTCGAGGGCCTCTCCTTCCCGGCCTACCGCCGTGTCTCGACCACGATCACGCGCCAGGCCAACGACGCCGGAGCGCTCGTCCAGGTGCTTGCCATCGATCCACGCGAACTGGAACAGGCACAGGCAGCAGACCGCCTCTGAGGCAGAGTTGCAGTTGCCCAGCCGGGATGGCGGCGGGCCGCCATCCAGACTTTTCTGTCACACAGGAAGTCACAGGGTATGACCGAACCGACCGCCACGCCGATCGCATTGCATCCACGGAGCGACGGTAGGCGCCTGTTGTTCGAGACCGTGGGGACGGACGCCGCGTCGCCTGTGCCATCTCGCTGATGGTCCTGGAGGATCTGAGCGAGCGCCGCTGCTACAAGCCGGCCGATCAGCTCAAGTCCTTCGCTCAGATGCGCCGGCAGATCGAAGTCATTGCGCTGAAGTTGACCATTTAGCCCGACAACGTTGATGACATGTTATCGAATGCGGCATGATCCGCTCCGGTATATGCACAGGAGGATGGCTCCGAGGACGGGTGCGCTGGCAACTCACGGTCGGGTAGTACGTCTGCTTGGCGCAACTGGCACGGCCGCGAGATCGCCAGCCGAGAAGTCGTTTGTGAAGGAGCCAGATCGGCATGGCGGGCCTGATTGCGAAACTGCTGGGTAGGGTACGCTATCGGCGGCGCTGGCGTATCCTCGCCGCCGCAGCCGTAGCCGCTGCCGATAAAGCGACCATGGAGCTCGATCACCATGTGCGCGACTACGGCCGCCGGCACGGCGCCGACCAACGCCTCCGCTGGCGCGGTCGTCCGCGCCGCGCATCCCTTCCGCGGCGGGTGGGTGAAATTGACTACCCGCGCAAGGATGATGGCGCCGTTCAAGCGGGATCGGTACCGCTACGGGGAGCAGCACCGTGACAATCATCGTTTCCGTGAAGATCAACGACGGTGTTGTTATGGCAGCCGACAGTGCCGGCACCATGGGCAGCGGGCAGATCTACGCCCACGCCAATAAGATCACGAACCTGTGCGAGGGATTGCCCATCGGGGCCATGTCCACA
>NZ_JAETWB010000090.1 GCF_016773205.1 Belnapia arida | reverse complement strand
ATCAGCCTCCCCCACCGGGGGCAAGCGAATCACGATCCAGCGCCAATCGCGAGAGGGAATTTCAGCAGCCTGCTAGAAGCCCTGCGATGGCCAACATCCCACCCCAGCACGGGACATTGTTCTGCCCGCCCGGCGGATCTTTTGTTGCGCTAACGCGCTTTCAGACCATGCCAAGAAACGTGGCCAGAGATAGGAGCGCCCCGGCACCGCCGAGAGCCGCGCCCACCCAGACCAGTATAACCGTGCCGGTGATGATGGCGGCCGAAGCGATGACGATGCCAACCTGCAGCAGGGCCGACGCCGCGTCGAAACGGCCGTCAAGCCGCATCGCCTCGTCTCGCTCTGCCTCGGCTTGCTTGGCCCGCGCCATCAATTCGCGGCGCCCCTCGTTGGTCTCCGGCTCGGTCTCCCAGCGGTCAATGTTGGCTCGCCACCGCTCGAGCATGCGTTCGGCGTCGGCCTCGCGCCCGGGGCGCGGTGCCATCAGGGGCAACAGATCCGACAGGCCCCGGAGCGTTGTCTGGCGCACGGTTTTCGCCTGGAAGAACGACCACAGGTTGGCGCTCTCGACGTTTTTCAGCTGCGCCTCCGTCTTGGCGTCGTCCCCCGCAACCTCGGTGAGCGCGAGGGCGAGGGCCAGGGCGGCGATTAGCAGCGCGACCCTCCGGTTACCCTTGGCCTCCTCGACGGCCTCGGCGGCGTTGACCATGGCTCCGCACTCCCAACGGTGAAGCGCGCCTCATACCCGCATTCGCCGCGGAACGGCAGGGTGAGGCTTCACTATGGCGGAGTCAGGCCTGAACTCGGCGCTCAACTACCAGTTCGTGGTGAGCCCGGCCTACAACGTCGACCGCGGTCCGGTGAACATCTCCGGGCTCCGTACCCGCAGCAAGGGCGGCCCGGAACCAAGGAGTTCCCTATCATCGGCGTCTTTGCTGTCCAGGACGGTGTGCTGGGTCCTGTTCCCAAGCCCGATCCCGCGGCGCTACCCGCCGATGCGATCTGGGTCGACCTCCTCAACCCTTTGGATGAAGAGGAAGCCGCCGTCGAGCGCCTGTTGGGCACTGGTATGCCGACGCGGCAGGAGATGGTTGCTATCGAGGAAAGTGCTCGCCTCTACGAGGATCGAGGTGCACTCGTAATGACCGCACTGGTTGTCACCGGTGTCGCGAGCGGCGCCCCACCACCGCCGCGGTCACCTTCGTTCTCACTCCCAGAACCCTGGTGACAATCCGTTACGCCGCCCCCTGCCGTTCCGCACCTTCGACGCCAAGTACCGCCGCGACCCGGACGCCCATAACAGCAGCGACCTCGTCTTCCTGTCCTAGTCGAGAATGTGGTCAACCGCCTTGCCGACATTATAGAGGCCACCGACGCGCAGCTCGATGCCCTGGCCGACGAGATCTTCGTCGAGGACGAGCAGCCAGCGGCGGCTAATGGGGCTGCGGCCCGGCCGAAGCGGCGCAGGCCCGCCACCGACCTTCAGGCTGTCGTCAAACGCCTGGGCCGGTCCAGTTCGCTGACCGGCAAGTTGCGCGAGAGCTTGCTGAGCCTCGGCCGCATGCTGGCCTACTTCCGCCAGGGTGCGGACGGGCGATTGCAAGACAGCGTCGGTGCACGCCTTTTAACCCTGGACCGCGACGTCGCCTCCCTGACCGACTACGACGCACATCTGTCGGTGCAGATTGGTTTTCTACTCAAGGCGACCTTCGGGCTTATCAGCCTCGAACAGAACAGTATCATCAAAGTGTTCTCGGTAGCGGCGGTGCTATTCCTGCCGCCAACCTTGGTCGGCACCGTCTACGGCATGAACTTCGAGCACATGCCTGAGCTGTCTTGGGCTTTCGGATATCCGTTTGCCCTGCTGCTGATGATAGCTTCCGCTGTCGTCCCTACTATTGGTTCAAGCATCGTGGCTGGCTTTGATTGGAGGCTACGACGTCGAGATCAAGGTCATCGCCCGGATGCGATGAGCGCTGGATGAGTTGAACTGCCAGTCAGTATCTTTCCTGGTCAGGATCAGCGATCACGATGCAACCTCACCGCCGGTGTGACCGGCAGAAAAGAAATGTCATACGCGCTGCTGTGGCGACTGCCCCAGCACGGGAGCCATCCTGATGCAGATGAATCACCGCCCCTCCGACCACGACGCGAGCATGGCAGCTCACACGCAGGCGCAAATCGCCCTTGCGAACTGCAGCAAGGGCAGATGGCAATCCGTCCTGCTGCGGCGCTACACTGCGCCGGCGGTTGTTGAGGAACTTATCCTTCCTGCCTCCGACAATCAGGTGATCGTTCTCGTGACTGGCGGGTACTGCGACATCGAATCCAGCAGCGGTGGCCGCTGCTCCGGCGCGCATTATCGGACCGGCAGCCTGGGCATGACGGCGCCGGGGCACGAGACCGCCCTGCGCTGGCGTGGCGAGGCGTCGCACGAGACCCTGCACCTCCATTTGCCCGCGGCCACGCTGCGCCGCGTGGCCGCCGACCTCTCGGGTCTGGACGCGGCGAGGCTGGAAACGCTGAACAGTCTGGCCTACTGTGATCCCCTCATCGCGCAGGTGATGCTGAGCCTGTCGGACGCGCTGCTGGCCGGGGCGCCGAACCTCTACGCCGAGGCCGCCTGCGAGCTGCTTGCTGCCCACCTCCTCCTGCGCCATGCCGGGATGAAGCCAGCGCCGCAGCAGCCGCCGGCCGACCGGCGGCTACTGCGGCTGGAGGATTTCATGCGCGCCCATCTCAGCCGTCCGCTGACGCTGGCCGAGCTGGCGCGCGAGGCGGGGATGAGCCCCTTCCACCTGCTGCGCGCCTTCCGGCGGGTGCATGGCGAGACACCGGTCCGACGGCTCGCCCAAATCCGCATGGAGGCGGCGCAGCGCCACCTGGAGGCCGGGCAGGAGCCGGTTTCGGTCATTGCCTTCCTCTGCGGCTACGACAACCCCTCCCACTTCGCCACCGCCTTCCGCCGGATCGTCGGCGTCTCGCCGACCGCTTACCGCGCGGGCCGCCGGTAGAACCGCTCGGCACGGCAATCCCGCGAGCATCTTCCGCAGGATTGCGAGCGATCCACGGCGAAGCGTCAGCCTAAGGTCGCGGCGAGAAACCGCCCGACCGGAGACCGACGCTATGGACGACAAGCCCGATGGACGGAACGATAACCCGGCTTCGGTAGGCCGCCGGGACCTGATGATCGGCGCGACCCTTGCCACCGCCCCGTTTGCCAAGGCCGCCACCGCACAGGTGACGGCGACCCAGGAAGGGATGACGGGCCGGACCGAGGTGAGCCTGACGGTAAACGGGGAGGCAAAGAGGCTTTCACTCGACCCGCGCGCCTCCCTGCTCGACACGCTGCGGGAGGAGCTGGCGCTGACCGGCGCCAAGAAGGGCTGTGACCATGGGCAATGCGGCGCCTGCACGGTCCACTTGGACGGGCGCCGCATCGCCTCCTGCCTCACCCTGGCGGTGCAGGCCGATGGCTGCGCCGTTACGACGATCGAAGGTGTCTCGCCGGAGGACGGTTCGCTCCACCCGATGCAGCAGGCCTTCATTGACCACGATGCCTTGCAATGCGGCTACTGCACGCCCGGCCAGATCATGGCCGCCATCGCCTGCGTGCGTGAAGGCCATGTCGGCAACGCCGACGAGATCCGCGAGTACATGAGTGGCAATCTTTGCCGCTGCGGCGCCTACGCCGGCATCCTGGCCGCGATCCAGGACGCCGCGTCGAAGATGCGGGCGGGCTGATCCGATGCGCCCCTTCACCTATGCCCGGGCGGGCGACGAAGCGGCGGCGATCCGCGCTGTCTCGTCCGGCGGTCGTGGCACGCGCTTTCTGGCCGGCGGCACCACGCTCTACGACCTGATGAAGCTCGGCGCCGAGGCGCCGGAGCGGCTGGTGGACATCAGTGCGCTGCCCGGCCTCGCCAGCTTCGACACGGCCGGCCCGCGCGAGCTGGTCTTCGGGGCCGGCGCGCGGATGAGCGACGTGGCGGCCGATTCTCGGCTCGTGGCCGAGTATCCGGCACTGTCGGAGTCTCTGTGGAAGGCCGCCTCGCAGCAGCTCCGCAACATGGCCAGCCTCGGCGGCAACCTACTGCAACGGACGCGCTGCGCCTATTTCCGCGGCGGCGAGCCCTTCGCCTGCAACAAGCGCACGCCGGGCAGCGGCTGCGCGGCGCGGGAGGGGATCGATCGCGGCCATGCCGTGCTCGGCGGCAGCGAGGCCTGCATCGCCACCTATCCCGGCGACTGGGCCGTGGCGCTGGTCGCCTTCGACGCGGTGGTGGACGTGGCCGGCCCGAATGGTGCCCGCACCATCCCGCTGCAGGCACTGCACCGCGAGCCCGGCACGACGCCAGAGGTGGAGACGAGCCTGGCGCGCGACGAGATGATCCTGCGCATCCGTGTGCCCGCCACGCCGCTCGGGCGCGCCTCGACCTACCATAAGATCCGCGACCGCGAATCCTATGCCTTCGCCCTTGCCTCAGCTGCCGTCGCGTTGTGGATGGAGGGTGATGTAGTGCGGGAGGCGCGGATCGCCCTAGGTGGCCTCGCCACCCGCCCCTGGCGGGCGCAGGAGGCAGAGGCGGGGTTGGTCGGCCGTCCGCTGACGCTTGAGGCTGCCCGCGCCGCCGGCGAGGCCGCGCTGCGCAACGCCCGCCCAGGCCATCACAACGCCTTCCGAATCGAACTCGGCACCCGCACCGTGGCGGAAGCCCTTCTCATCGCGCAACGGAGGGCCTGACCTGATGAGCGACATGCCCTACCCCGACGCCCTGCGGGTCGACGCCTTCGACAAGGTGCGCGGCGTTCAGCGCTACGCAGCTGACAATGCCCGGCCCGGCCTAGCCCATGCCGTCTTGGCGACCGCCACCATCGCTCGCGGCACCGTTCGGCGCATCGACGCCGCCGCCGCCCGCGCCGTGCCAGGCGTGCGGCTGGTGCTGACGCATGAGGAGCTGAACGGGTTGAAGCCGCCGGGCTTCCTAATGGGCGGGGGCTACGGCTTCCAGAGCATCCAGCCCATAACGTCGCCGCACATCGCCTATCGTGGCCAGCCCATCGCATTGGTGGTGGCGGACAATCTCGAGGCCGCGGCTGAGGGCGCGAGGCTGATCCGGGCGGACTACGCGGCCGAGCCCCATCAGGTGACGCTCGATGCGCCGGAGGCGGACATCGTCGCCCAGGCGGACTCGCCCCTGCCGAAGCCAATGTTCGCCGATGTGAAGGCAGGCGAGGCCGACGCCGCCTATGCCGCGGCGGCGATCCGCATCGAGGCCGATTTCCGCCATCCGCCGCAGCACCAGAACCCGATCGAGATGCTCTCCACCGTCGCCGAGTGGCGGGATGGGCATCTCACCGTGCATGAGGGCACGCAGAATGCCGAGGCCATCCGGCACGGGCTGGCGCGGCAGTTGGGAATCGAGCCGGAGCGGATCACCGTGCTTTCTCCCTCGGCCGGCGGCGGGTTCGGGCAGAAGAACTCGCTTCAGGCGCATACCGTGCTGGCGGCGGAAGCGGCGCGGCGCCTGGAGCGGCCGGTTAAGCTCGTCGTCACCCGGGCGCAGATCTTCCACGACAGCAGCTTCCGCCCTGCCAGCCGCCATCGCATCCGGCTCGGAGCCGATACGGCAGGCCGGATGGTGGCCCTCATCCATGAGACGGATTCGCAGACCTCACGCCACGACCTCTTCCCCACGCAGTACACCGAGCTCTCCGCTCGCCTCTACGGCATCGCCGGCTTCCGTGGCCGGGAGCGGCTGGTGCGGACCGATGTCCAGACGCCCGGCTACATGCGTGCGCCCTACGAGCACCCCGCCGCCTTCGCTGTGGAGTGCTGCGTGGACGAGCTGGCCTACCGGTTGGGCCGGGACCCTGTGGCGCTGCGCTTGGCCAATGACACGACGGCCGACCCGATCACTGGTCAGCCCTATTCTTCCCGGTATCTAGCCGAGTGCCTGCGCCGCGGCGCAGCCCGCTTCGGCTGGGACCGGCGCAGCATGGAGCCAGGCTCCATGAGGGCGGAGGACGGATCGCTGATGGGTTGGGGCGTGGCGATTGGGGCGTACAAGGCGGCGACTGCCGCCGCCATCGCTAGGCTCCGGCTCTCGGCGGACGGCGCCGTCACCTTCAGCGTCGGTGTGCATGAGATGGGCCAGGGCATCCGCACCGCCATCTTCGCGGTGCTCGTCCGGCGGCTGGGGGTGGAGCCTGGGCGCATCACGCTCGAAATCGGCAGCACCGGCACTACGCCGCAGCACCTCACCGCAGGTTCCTGGGGAACGGCCACGGCGATCCCTGCCGCCGAGGAGGTCTGCGACGCTCTGCTACGCGCCCTGGAGACGCTGCCATCTCGACTCAGCCTGGCGGAGCGGCTGCGCGCTGCCGGCCGACCCTATCTGGAGGTGGAGGTGAGCCGGCGTGCGCCAGGGCAGCCGGAGGCGGTTATGGGCCGCCTAACGAGTGGCCTGCCGGCTGCCATGGGCCCAGCCTATCCGGGCTATGTCAGCTTCAGCCATGTCGCACATTTTGTGGAAGTGCGTGTGGAGCCGAGTACCCGCCGGATCCGGGTCCCACGCGTGGTCAGCGTGGCCGATTGCGGCCGCGTGATCAGCCCGCGTACGGCAGCCAGTCAGTTGCGGGGTGGCGTGATTTGGGGCATCGGCGCCGCATTGCGGGAGGTGAGCGAGGTCGACGTGCGCTACGGCGGCTTCCTGAACGCCGACCTCGCCGAGTACGTGCTGCCCGTGCATGCCGACATCGGCACGATCGATGTGGAGTTCGTGGATGCGCCTGACCCACGGCTGAATGCGGCGGGCGTGAAAGGGCTAGGCGAGGTGTCGATGGTCGGCGTGGCACCTGCCATCGCTAACGCGGTGCACCACGCGACGGGACGGCGGTTACGGGCACTGCCGATCCGAGTAGAGGACCTTCTATGATGTCCGCGAGAATGAGAGCGGCCGCCGTGCCCATGCCTCGAATGAGGACGTGCCCACTCACTGTAGGCGCTCGGCCCTTTTACAGGGATGGAACGAGCCGTCGCCTAGAGTGGTTTCCTGGCTGACTGAATTGCTTGTGGTCCTACGGGCTGCGCGGCGGTGATTCAGTTGCGCCCTGGCACAAGGGGCGATGCGGATGTCCAAGGCGCTGTCGGTCGATCTGCGGGAACACGTCGAGCAGGTGCTGGTGCCCGAGCTCCGCCCTGGCGACATCGTCGTCATGAACAACCTCGGCAGCCACAAGGGCGCCGGCGTCGGGCGGCCATCGAGGCCGCAGGTGCCAACCTGCTCTACCTTCCGCCCTACAGCCCCGACTTCAACCCAATCGAACAGGCCTTAGCCAAGCTGAAAGCCACGCTTAGAACGGCAGCCGAGCGTAGCCTCGGCGGGCTCTGGGC
>NZ_JAETWB010000008.1 GCF_016773205.1 Belnapia arida | reverse complement strand
ACATGGTGAGGCCCAGTCGGCGCACTGCCCTACGTATCGAAACCGACCTGAAGGAGAAGGCTTATTTCGCGTTCAGACTTTTACGGGCGCTAGCAGCCTGTCGGATTTGCCCTCGGTGTCAGGCCGAGGGTTGAGGCGCTATCAGGCTGCGAGCCGCAGGTTGTGGAGCCTGCGGCAGTTGTAGGCGAGGGCGATCAGGGTCCACTCGCTGGTGACCTTGGCGAGGCCGCGGAGGTGGAAGCGGGTGAAGCCGAGGGCTGACTTGATGATGCCAAAGACCGGTTCGACGGTCTGCTTGCGCCGGGCGTAGCGAGTTTTGGCGTCGGGGGTTTCCAGCTTTTCCAGCATGGTGACGCGCCAGGGTTCGGTGACACGGCGGGTGGTCTTCGGCTTGGGTGAGGGGCGGAAGTCGTAGGGTCGGTGCGGCTGGGTGCGGCCGATGGCGACCAGCGGCTCGATGCCCTGCGCCTCGAGGGTGGCGACCGCCTCGCCTGAGGCGAACCCGGTGTCGGCGAGGACGGTCTGTGGCAGGCCGATGCCCTGCTGCATGCCGAGGATGGTCTTGGCAAAGCTTGGCGCATCGGCAGAGGTGGCGACGACGCTGGTTGCGAGGATCAGCTGTGAGCCCTCGGCGCAGACCACCGCCTGGGCGTTGTAGGTCTGGCGGTATTCGTGCGCGTCGGAGCGGCGCATCAACGCGCTGTCGGGGTCGGTGAGGTTGGACTGCCGCTCGGGTGGCGTGTCGTCGCTGGGCGGCTTGGGCGGGCGGCCCCGCCGGCCCGTCTTGGCCTCGTAGGCGGCGCGCTTGGCGTCATACTCGGGTCGGGCGGCCTCGGCTTCGGCACGGGCCTCGGCCTCAAGCCGAGCGCAGGCAGCGTCGAGCTTGGCCTTCAGCGCCTCGCGCCGGGCGATCTCGGCGGGTAGCGCCTGCGGGTCGGGCTGGGCCTCGGCGTCGGCTGCCTCCGCGCGGTCGGTGAGCGTGGCGATATCGGCGGTGAGCTTGGCGCGCAGCTCCTTGGCGCGATCATAGCGCACCGAACGGATCTTCGACGCATTGGCGTCGAGCTTGGTGCCATCGATCGCCACCATGCCGAGCCGTAGCAGGCCGGTCTCGCGGGCGAGCAGCAGCACCTGCAGGAAGGCCGCCTCGAAGGCAGCGCGGTTGGCCCGGCGGAAGACGGCGATGGTGTCGTGGTCAGGATGCAGGTTCGCCGCCACGTAGCGCACCCCGAGGTCGCGGTGCGTCGCCCGCTCAATGCGGCGCGAGGAGAAGATCCCGTTCGCGTAGCAGTAGATCAGCAGCGCCAGCAGCAGGCGCGGGTGATACTGCGCGCGGCCGCCCGGGGTCGGCCGCACCGCGAAAGCCCCGAGCGGTATCCGATCCACCGCGGCCACTACGAAGTGCGCCACGTCGTCCGCCGGCAGCCAGTCCTTGGCATCCGGCAGCAGCAGAAAGGCCTGCTCGCGGCTGAACGGAATGAACCCTGTCATGCCCGCCAGATTTGCCCATCTCAGACCAGCTGGGAATCCGACAAGCTGCTAGGGTGAACTGCCAGTCGATTTTGGGCGGGCCCCCATATCGGGCCTTGCGCAGCCCAACGATGGTCTTGGCCCAGCCGAACGCCACTTCGATCCGCCTACGGATGCACTGGCTGACGGCGTAGCCGGAACGGCTTGTGGTCCGACCTTCGGTCGCCGAGTGTCGTTCGCTGCTGTTCTGCGCCAGGTGCGGGGTGACGTTGATCTCGCGAAGCTCGGCGACGAAGTCGCAGCCGTCGAAGGCCTTGTTTCGCCGAGGGTGACCGGGTTCGGGCAGTCGGTGGGTGGTGCGATCAGGTGCAGCGCGACGAGTCGCTCGGCGTGGCGCGGGGCGCGGGTCGCGACGGCGCCGACGATCAGGCCGTTCCGGTTCTCCGTAAACGGGTGACCCATGAAGCAGAGCTTGGCCTCCTTGCCCGGACCCTCGTTGCGGAACAGCTTGACGTCCAGGTCGGTCGAGGAGGCATGCGTGTCGTTGCTGCGCTTCTGGCCCCGGAAGTCCTGCTCGCCGTTGTGTCCCACATTGGTGGTCAAGACGGATCCACTGCTCAAGATTGACGTAGATGCGCAGCGAACTCCGCATTTCGTCCTTGCCACGTATTCCGACCTCGCCTCCTGACAGGGCGAGCGAATCACGATCCGGCGCCAGTCGCGAGAGGGAATCTCAGCAGCCTGCTAGAGCGCGGGGCATGGCGCCGGATGCGCTCTGAGCATGGGTTGTACGGTTTGGCACTACTCACGCGCCAGCTACCATAATCCCCACAGATTGTGTTGTGTCAAGCTCGAGTACGCTATATTTAGTGAATGCCGGGAAACAGAAGCCGTCTCAAGCATCCCGGAGCTGATCGGAAACTTCGAACATGCGGAGCTGGCGAAAACTGAGGCTTTGTTTCCGGTGATACGGGTTCAAGCGCGCGCCCTGCCATGCAATCCATTGTTTTTAGCCCTATCCAACACACAGTTTCCGGTTGGGCTGTCCTATAATGCCAGTAGCCCGCTCTATCGCCTGAAAGCCTGTCCTGTCGTGGAATGCGCCGTTCGGCGCATTCTCCATATGGCGGCAAGACGTTTCGTTAGTGACATGCTTCGCATTTCAGTTCATATAAAGCCACCGCAACTTTTCGGTGGCCCGCCGGCGCGGCCCAGGAATCTACCGGACTCATGGACCAGAGCGCCGCCATGGGTGTGCCCGCCCCCGCGCCGGCCGCCGAACCCTCCGCCCCGCCGGACGGCCGCCTCCGAGGATTGCGCCTGCACCTCGTCGGGCTGGTCCTGGCGGTGCTGCTCCCGGCCCTGGGCTTCGGCGGCACCGCCTGCTGGACCGCGCTGCGCAGCTACCGCAGCGCCGCCGAGGCCCGCCTCATCGACAGCGCCCGCGCCCTCGCCGCGGTCATCGACAGCGAGATCGCCGCTCGCCGCGCCGCATTGCAGGTGCTTGCTGCCTCCTCCTATCTCGACCCGGCCGGCGACCTCGCCGCCTTCGACAGCCTCGCACGCAATGTGGGCACGGCCTTCGGCGGCTGGGTGACCGTGCTGGACCGCTCGCTCCGCCCGGTCGTCCACACCTTGGTCCCATCAGGCGGCCCGGTGCCGGGCTCCGGTGGCGGCATCGGCCCGGGCGGTGGCGGGGTGGCGATCGCGCGGGTCTTCGAGACCGGCCAGCCCACCGTGAGCGACCTGGCCACCGGCCGCAATTCGGGGCGGCTCAGCGCCTTCGTCTTCGTCCCCGCGCTGCGCGACGGGAAGGTGCTCTATGTCGTCGGCATGCCGATCCTGCCGGAGCACCTGGCGCGGCTGCTGCGTGGCCAGGTGCTCTCGGGCCAAGGCGCCATCGCCATCACCGACCGCCGCGGCGTCCTGGTCGCCCATTCGGAGGACCATGAGCGCCTGGTCGGGCAGCAACGGCCCCCACGCAGCGACCAGGAGCCACGGCGGGTCACTGGCCTGCTGACGGGCCGGCGGTTGCTCGACGGCAAGCCCATCCGCACCGCCTATCACCAGCTCGGCACCGCGCCGGGGTGGACCCTCTGGGTGAACGAACCCGAGGCGACCTTCATCGAGGCCTGGTTCAACCCGGTGGTGGCCTTGCTGGGTGGCGGCCTGCTGGCGCTTTGCTCCGGCCTCCTTCTGGCGGTCGGTCTGTCACGCCGCGTGCTGCGGCCCGTCCACGCCTTGGTGCGCCATGCCGAGCGGATCGCCGCCGGCTTGCCGCCGGAGGACCGCCCGCCGCCCCCGCCCGAGGCGGCGGTGGCCGAATTCGAGGCCTTGCGGATGGCCGGGCTGCGGGCCGAGGCCGCCTTGCGCCGCGGCGATGCCCGGCTGCGCCTGGCCCTGGAGGCGGCCGGGCTCGGCAGCTTCGAGATCGACCTGCGGGACCGGACCGCGACGCGGACCGGCCATGTCCTGCCCGCCCGTCCCGGCCTGCCGCTCGACGGCTTCTCCCTGGAGCGCTACCTGGCCGATGCGGTGCATCCCGAGGACAGCGGCCGGGTCGGGGCGGCGGTGGAGGCGGTGGCGAACGGTGCAAGCGAGCATTACCGGGTCGAATACCGGGCCCGGAACCGCGAGGGCGCCTGGATCTGGATGGAATCCTACGGCGCCGTGGTGGAGCGCGACGCGGCCAGCGGCCGCCCGCTGCGCATCGCCGGCGTCGCCCGCGACGTGACCGAGCGCAAGGCGGCGGAAGCGCGGCAATGGCTGCTGATGCGCGAGGTGGACCACCGCGCCAAGAACGCCCTGGCCGTGGTGCAGGCCGCCGTGCGCTTGGCCCCGAAGCAGGATGCGGCCGCCTTCGCCGCAGCGGTCGAGGGCCGGGTCACCGCGCTCGCCCGGGCGCAGGGGCTGCTGGCCGAGACCGGCTGGTCCGGCACCGCGCTGCGGACGCTGGCCGAGCGCAGCCTCGCCGCCTTCCTGCCCGCCGGCGCCGCGCAGGGCCCGGCCTGCACGCTGGCCGGCCCGGAGGTCGAGTTGACCGCCGCGGCGACCCAGCCGCTCTCCCTGGTGCTGCACGAACTCGCCACCAACGCCGCCAAATACGGCGCGCTCTCGCTCCCGGGCGGCCAACTCAGCCTGTCCTGGCAGGTGGATCACGCGGCCGGCCTGCTGCGGCTGCATTGGGAGGAGCGGGGCGGCCCGCCGCTCGTGCGGGCGCCGGAGCGGAGCGGCTTCGGCAGCCGCGTCATCCGGGCGAGCATCGAGGACCAGCTCCACGGCCAGGTGACGCGGGCATGGGAGGCCGAGGGGATGGTCTGCCGCATCACCCTGCCGCTGACCCATGTGCGGGCCCTGCCGCCCGAAACCACGGACCTCGCCGCTGCCCCATAAATTGTGTGCCTGGGAAGCAACACGCACAAAATCTGGTAGGGCAAGGAACCCCGCGACACCGCCAGCCTTCTTGTGGCACGCGGGGACTCCGCCCATCCTGAATTCACCGGGGACTCGACGGAGTGCCCGCCAGCCGCAAGGACACCACCATGCCCGATGGCATCCACACACCCGACGAGCACCCCGTGCGCTTCGACCTCCTCACCTCCAACCCGGTCTACAAGCCCTTCCGCTACCCCTGGGCCTATGATGCCTGGCTGACCCAGCAGCGCGTCCACTGGCTGCCGGAGGAGGTGCCGCTCGCCGACGACGTGAAGGACTGGCAGCGCAACCTCACCACAGGCGAGCGCAACCTGCTCACCCAGATCTTCCGCTTCTTCACCCAGGCGGATGTCGAGGTGAACAACTGCTACATGAAGCACTACAGCCAGGTCTTCAAACCGACCGAAGTGCTGATGATGCTCTCAGCCTTCTCGAACATCGAGACCATCCACATCGCCGCCTACAGCCACCTGCTGGACACGGTCGGCATGCCGGAACTCGAGTACAGCGCCTTCCTCAAGTACAAGGAGATGAAGGACAAGTTCGACTACATGCAGGGCTTCACGGTCGACAACAAGACCGAGATCGCCAAGACCCTGGCCGCCTTCGGCGCCTTCACCGAGGGGCTGCAGCTCTTCGCCTCCTTCGCCATCCTGATGAACTTCCCCCGCTTCGGGAAGATGAAGGGCATGGGCCAGATCGTCTCCTGGTCGGTGCGCGACGAGACGCTGCACTGCCTTTCCGTCATCCGCCTCTTCCGCACCTTCGTGCAGGAGAACCCGGAGATCTGGACCGAGGACTTCCGGCGCGACCTCTACCTCATCTGCGCCACCATCGTGGACCATGAGGACGCCTTCATCGACCTCGCCTTCGAGCTCGGCGGCGTCGAGGGGCTGAACGCGGCCGACACCAAGACCTACATCCGCTTCATCGCCGACCGCCGCCTGCAGCAGCTCGGCCTGCAGCCGCTCTACCACATCGAGAAGAACCCGCTGCCCTGGCTCGACGAGATGCTGAACGCGGTCGAGCACACGAATTTCTTCGAGAACCGCGCGACGGAATACTCCAAGGCCAGCACCTCCGGCACCTGGGAAGAGGCCTTCTCCGACAGCACCTTCGGCTCGCCCCAGCCCTCGGGCGATATCGCCACGCACTGACCTCCGACTGCCCCGGGCGGCCACGCCCGGGGCATGGCCCGCGAGGGCCAGCGGCGCGGCCTCTGCCGCCCCTCCCGTCCTGTCCGGGCTCACCCGCCCCGTTCCCCTGCCGCACCGGAACCTGCCCTGCCCGCGTGATGCCGTGCCACGACCAGGACATGGACGTCACGCTCAAATAACATTCTGTCTGAACGCTGCGCATGCCTTGCCAAAACCCTGGCATTCCAGAAAGCATGTGCTATCATTTTGTAATGATAACGAGCGTGACGGTTCGCCGCCGGGACGGAAACATGCCGCAGCAGCGCAGGCTTCGAGGCGCCCCGGTTGCGCCGCCGTCACCCGTCGGCCACCCGTCCCGGCCTTTCCGCGAGGCGGCCCGATGAATGTTTCCCTTCGCCCCCGCCCGGCGCTCCTGCCGCGGCTGGACGCCCTCTCTCCGCTCACCACCGGCCTCGGCGAGCGGGACGACCTGCTCGCCGCCGAGGTGGAGCGGATCGAAGCCTCCGGCCTGTTCGACGCGCAGTGGTTCGCCGAGCGCCATCCCGAGGCGGCGGGGGACCCGGCCGGCGTGGTCGCCTGGCAACTGCGCGAGGCGCCCTTGCAGCCACCGCACCCGCTTTTCGACGTGGCCCACTACACCGCCGCCAATCCCGGCTGGCAGGAACGCGCGGCGACCCCGCTCGGCCACTACGTCCTGGCCGGCGCTGCTGCCGGCGCCAGCCCGCACCCGCTCTTCGACCCCGCCTGGTACGCCGCCCAGGTTCCCGGCATCCCACCCGCCGGGCTGTTCCACCACTATCTGAGCGAGGGCTTCGCCGCAGGCCTCACGCCCCATCCGGCCTTCGACCCGGACTTCTACCTCGGCCAGGCGCCGGAGCTGCGTGCCGCGCGCGTCAACCCGCTCACCCATTTCGTCGAGGCCGGCTGGGCGCATGGCCTCTCGCCCAACCGCCTGTTCGACGTCTCGTGGTACGCCGCGCGCCACCCGGAGGCCGCCGCCCTCGGCCTCAACCCGCTGGTCCACTTCCTCACCCGCGGCATCGCCGCCGGCGCGGCGCCGCATCCCGGCATCGACCTCGTCGCCTGCGCGGCCGAGTATCCGGAGGCGCCGGCCGAGCCCCTCGCCCTCTACCGCCACCTGCTGACGGACGGCGCCGACCGGATCAGCGACGGCAACCTCGCCGCCGCCCGGGACGCCGCGGCGAGCGCCGCCTCGGCTGCCGCCCCGCCGGCGCCGATCCGGGTGGTCATCGACCTCGAGGATTACGGCACCGAGGCCGGCCCCGCCGACCGTCTGCCGCAGCGCCGCCCGACGCCCGCACCGGCCCCGCTGCTGGCGGCGATCGCCAGCGCCGGCCGCGTTTCCTTCGACATCTGGGACACGCTGCTGCGGCGCGACTGCCACCCCGACGAGATCAAGCTGCAATCCGCCCGTCTGCTGAAGCTGCGCGGCCAGGCCTTCCTGCGCGACCAGGAGGCGACGCCCGCCACGCTGCTGACGCTGCGGCTGGAGGCCGAGGCCGCCGTCGCCCGCGCCGGGCACGAATTCCGCTTCCCCGAGGCGGCCGATGTCTGGCTGTGGCGCGCCCTGGTGCCGAGCACCCCGCCCGCCGCCCTGGCCACACTGCGCCAGGCCCTGCTCGACCACGAATTCGCCGCCGAGCGTCGCGCCACCCGCCCCGACGCCATCGCCCGCGAACTGCTCCGCGCCGCTGCCGGCCGGGCCGGCTACGCCTCCGACTTCTACATGCCGGACGGCTTCATGGACCGGCTGCTGGCCGCGCACGGGATGGATGACGGCTTCCTCTCCCGCCACGTCTCCTGCGACAGCTTCGAGACCAAGCGCGGCGGCCAGCTCTTCCCCCGCATCCTCGCCGAGGCCGGGCTGCCGGCGCAGGAGGTCCTGCATGTCGGCGACAACCTCGAAGCCGATGTCGAGATGCCGCGCCGCCATGGGCTGCGCTCCCTCCGCTACGTCTCGCCCGCCGAGGAGTCGCGCAAAGCCTGGTTCGGCGAGGCCTTCGAGGCGCTGCGCGGCGGCGATGCCGGCCCGCACCACCGCCGCATCCTCGGCCTGCTCGAGGACCTGGCGCGGGCCGCGCCGGATGCCGACACCGCCGCCGGCATCCGCCTCTCCCTCTTCGCCTTCGGCTTCTGCCTGAACGCCGCCGAGGGCGCGCTTGCCGCGGGCGCCGAGACGCTCTGGTTCTTCACCCGCGAGGGTGCCTTCCTGCGCGAGGTCCACGAGGCGATCCGCGCCGCCGACCCCTTCAACCTCGCGCTGCCCGAGAGTAGCCTGCTGGAGGTCAGCCGGCTGGCGACCTTCGGCCCCTCGCTGCCCGAGTTCTCGGCCGAGGCGCTGATGCGGCTCTGGAGCCTCTACGGCACCCAGTCGATGGCCGGCCTCGCCGCCTCGCTCAACCTCGATGCCGCGCTGATGCGCCGGGTCGCGGAGCGGCACGGCCTGGCCGCCGACCGCCCGGTCCGCTACCCCTGGAAGAGCCCCGCGGTGCTGCGCATCCTCGAGGATGCCGAGCTTCGCGCCGCCGCCGGCGAGCGGCTCGGCGGGCAGCGCGCGCTGCTCCGCGCCTATCTCGCCGAGCGCGGCTTCACCCCCGGCGCCACGCCGCGCCACTGCGTCGATATCGGCTGGCGCGGCACCATCCAGGACAACATCGCCCTGGTTTCCGGCGCGCCGACCGTCGGTTGGTATCTCGGCCTCTTCGGCTTCCTTAACCCGCAGCCGCCGCGCAGCCGCAAGCATGGCTGGCTGGGCAACGAGAACCTGCCGGGCCAGGGCTTCGCCCTGGACGAGGTGGCGGGCCTCGAGATGCTGTTCAACGCACCCGGCGGCTCGGTCCGCGACTATGCGGAGGAGGGCGGCCGGGTCGTCGCCCGCCGCGCCCCGATCCCGGGCGAGGAGGCGGTGATCCGCGGCCCGGTCGCCGCCATGCAGCGCGGCATGCTCCAGGCGGTGGCGCCGCTGGCCGACTACATCCGGCTGCACGGCCTGGTCGCCGCCGACCTGCTGCCGCTCGCCCGCCGCCTGGCGCAGAGCCTCGCCGACCGCCCCCCCGTCGCCGACGCCTTCGCCGCGCTGGAGCATGACGAGACCTTCGGCACCGGCCGGAGCGACAAGGTCGGCGGCGCTCCCTTGCCGGCCCGGCTGGAGGGCAAGGCACGCGGCAGGTTGCTGGAGGCGGCCCGCGCCGGCACCACTGGGCTGCGCTGGCCCGCCGCGGCGCTGCGCACCGGCGAGGTCCGCGCCTGGCTGGACGGCATCGGCCCGGCCCGCCGCGCGGCCCTGCCCACCGCCTTCACCCTGGCCCATGGCCCCGCCCTGCTGCGGGGCCCCGGCGACCGCCTCGGCGTCTATGCCCCGGCGCCGATCCGCGGCTCCGGCGGCCACCGCACCCTGTTCAACCTGGCACGGCGGCTCGGGGCGCTCGGCTGGCGGCTCGATGTCTTCCTCGAAGGGGTGGGGGAGGGGGTCGAGGTCGCCGAGCACTATCTCGCCGGCACCAGCGCGGTGATCCACACCCAGTGGCACCGCCACATCGCCTGCGACCTGGCGCTGGCGACCATCGCCCATTCCGCCCGCTTCGTCGCCGAGCTGCCGGAGGCCCGCACCCGCGCCTATCTCGTGCAGGACCTGGAGGCGCTCTTCAACCCGGTGAGCGACGCCTATCTCTGGAACGAGGCGAGCTACACCTACGGCCTGCGCCACATCACCATCGGCCACTGGCTGAGCCACCTGCTGCGCCGCCAATACGCGACGGATGCGGTGCCGGCCGGCCTCGGCTGCGACACCGCTCTCTACCGCCCGCGCCCGGAGATCGCGCGGGAGGAGGCGGTCTGCTTCCTCTACCAGCCGGACAAGCCGCGCCGCACGCCGCAGCACGGCATCCATGCGCTGCGGCTGCTGAAGCAGGCGCGGCCGGACGTCACCATCTACGTCTACGGCTCGGACCTGCCGATCGCGCTCGACTTCCCGGTGGTCAATCTCGGGCTGATGCTCGATCTCGGCCGGCTCGCCGAGCTCTGTGCCCGCTGCAAGGTCGGGCTCTGCATCAGCGCCTCCAACCCCTCGCGCATCCCCTTCGAGATGATGGCGGCGGGCTGCGTGCCGGTCGATCTCTACCGCTACAACAACCTGCTCGACCATCGCGCCGGCACCGCGGTGCTGGCCTTCGACGGCGAGTATTCGCTGGCCCAGGCGATGCAGGCGCTGCTCGACGACCCCGCGGGCTGGGCGCGGCGCTCCGCCGCCTGCATGGAGGATGCCGCCGAGCGCAGCCTGGACTGGGAGGTCGAGGCCGCCGCCAACCATGTGCTGGACCTGGCGCGCGGCCTGCCGGCCTGCCCCGACTGGCCCTGCCCGCCGCCCTATGCCGAGCCGCCGGTCGTCGCCGCGCAGGAGGATCGGCCGGGCGTGCGCGCCTTCCTGCGCTGGCAGGCCGAGCAGGCCGCCACGCGGCCCGGCCCCGCCGGCGAGGGAGGCTGACCATGCCGGACGGTGCAGAGGGCATGGCCCTGCCGTCCCATGGGGCGGAACTGCCGGCCGGGGCCTCCACCGCCTCGCCCGGCGCGATCCTGCGCCTGGCCGACCAGGCCCGCGACGCCGGCCATTGGGCGGAGGCTGCCAGCCTCTATGCCGCGGCGCTCGCCGCCGGGCCCGAGGAGGCCGCCATCCGCATCCAGCTCGGCAACATGCTGAAGGAGGCCGGCCAGCCCCTCCAGGCCGAGGCCGCCTACCGCGCTGCGCTGGCCGCCGCGCCGGACTGCGCCGATGGCTGGCTGCAGCTCGGCCACCTGCTGAAGCGGCTGGGCCGGCGCGAAGCGGCGGCCTCCGCCTACCAGAACGCCCTGGCCCGCGATGCCCTGTCCGGCGACGCAGCGGCCGAGCTGGCCGCGCTCGGCCAGGGCTGGCGGATCGGCGAGGCGCAGGCCGCCGGCCGCTCGCTGCTCTACGAGACCCTGGCCGCGGTGCAGGAGCTGCGCCGCAGCCTCGCCCTGCTGGAGGCCCGGCTGCCCGCCATCGAGAGCCTCGCCGCCGTGCCGCTGCACCGCTTCGACCTCTACGCCGCCCGCTACCGGCCACGCCTGCCGGCCGGCGCCGCACGGGTGCGGCTCGACCTGCTCCTGCTGCCGGGCGAAACGGCGCCGGCCGAGGCGGCAGCGCTGGTCGGCAGCCTGGTCCAGGCGGCCGCCGCCGCTCCCGGCATGCTGCGCCGCCTCGGCCTGGTCACCGCCGACCGCGCGCTGGCCGCCATGGCCGAGCGGCACTTCCGGCCGATCCTCCTCGACCCGAGGGCGCCGCCGGCGCTCTGGCTGCCGGAGGGTGACGTGGCCGACTGGGTGCTGGTGGCGGCCGGCCCGGCCATCCTCTGTGACACGGCGCTCGCCTGGTTCGCCCATGCCGCGGCGCATCTCGGCCCCGACGCCACGGCGCTGATCTGCGACGAGGTGCTGCGCGAGGCCCCCGGCGCGCCGCCGCAGCCGGTCCTGCTGCCCGGCTACGACCCGCGCGCCCTGGCCGCCGCCGGGCTCCGCCCCAGCCTTTTCGCCATCCGCCGCAGCCTGCTGGCCGGGGCCGCCACCGCCGAGGCGCTGCTAGCCGCCGCCGCCGCCGCGGGCCGGGTGATCCATCTGCCGCGGATGCTGGCCGAGCGCCGCCGCCCGCCGGTCCCGCCGGCACCCGCCCCGCGCGGCGCGGTCGCGCCGCTTGCCATCCGCGTCATCGTCCCGACGCGCGAGGCCGGCCCATTGCTGGAGCGCTGCCTCGACGCCGCTTCAGGCCAGGCCGCCCGGCCCGGCCTGCTGCGCTGGACGGTCATCGACAACCGCCCCGAGGACGCACCCGGCCCGGCCACGGCCCGCCCCGGCGCCACCCTGCTGCGGCGGCCGGAAGGCTTCAACTGGTCGGCCTTCAACAACCTGGCGGCCAGGACTGTCGGGGAGGAGCTGCTGCTCTTCCTCAACGACGACGTGGAACTGCTGACCCCCGGCTGGGACCTTGCCCTGGCCGAGGCCTTCGCCGACCCGGAGGTCGCCGCCGCCGGCATGCGCCTCCTCTACCCGGACGGCCGGGTGCAGCATGCCGGCGTGGTGCTCGGCCTGAACGGCCGCACCGAGCACGAGGGCCGCGGCGCCGAGCGCGACGCGCCGGGCCCGCTGCGCCGCTGGGTCAGCCGGCGCCGCGCGGCGGCCGTCACCGGCGCGGCGCTCGCCTGCCGCGCCTCCGCCTTCCGCGACTGCGGCGGCTTCGACGCCGACGAACTGCCGGTCTGGTTCAACGACATCGATTTCTGCCTGAAGCTCCGCGCCGCCGGGCACGAGGTGCTGTTCCTCGGCGATGTCGAGGCGGTGCACCAGGAAAGCCGCAGCCTGCGCAGCGCTTTCGACGACGCGATGCGCGACGCCGCCTGGGGCCAGGCGCTCGGCGTGATGCAGCGGCGCTGGGGCGATGCCTTTACCGAGGACCCGACCCTCAACCCGCATTTCAGCCGCGTCGGCGAGGCCTTCGAGATGATCGCCGAGCCATCGGAGGCACGGGTGCTCGGCTGGCTGCGGGCGCAGGGATGACCAGAGCAGGCACGCCACCCGTCACGCACTTGCAGCCCATTCCAGGACAGGCTGGATCGCGCCACCCATGAAGAACCAATCTTCGAACAACATCCATCACGGCTACGAGGCCGCGCGGGCCGAGGCGGCCACGCAGGATCTCGCGGAAGCTCCGTCCGACGGCTGGGATGCGCCGCCGGCCGCCAGCCGGGCAGGGGCCCCGGCGCCGCGCGGCTCCGCCGCCTGAGGCCACCCCGCCATGGACCTGATCGCGGCCGCACCGCTCACCGCCCATCTCCGCCACCTCGAATCCGAGGCGATCGGCATCATCCGCGAGTGCTTCGCCGCCTTCCGCAAGCCTGTCCTGCTCTACTCCATCGGCAAGGACAGCAGCGTGCTGCTGCATCTGGCGCAGAAGGCCTGCGCGCCCGCCCGCCTGCCGATGCCGCTGCTGCATGTCGACACCGGCTGGAAGTTCCGCGAGATGATCGCCTTCCGCGATCGCACCGCGCGCGAGCACGGCCTCGACCTCATCGTCCACACCAAGCCGGAGGGCCTGCGCCGCGGCATCGGCCCCATCGCCAGCGGCTCCGCCCTCCACACGCGGGTGATGAAGACCGAGGCGCTGCGCCAGGCGCTCGACGCCCACGGCTTCGACGCCGCCCTCGGCGGCGCCCGCCGCGACGAGGAGCGCAGCCGCGCCAAGGAGCGCATCTTCTCCCATCGCGGCCCCGGCCATGCCTGGGACCCACGCGACCAGCGGCCAGAGCTGTGGAGCCTGTTCAACACCCGCCTCGCCGAGGGCGAGAGCATGCGCGTCTTCCCCCTCTCCAACTGGACCGAGCTGGACGTCTGGGACTACATCGAGGCCGAGCGCATCCCCGTCGTCCCGCTCTACTTCGCGGCGCCCCGCCCGGTGGTCCACCGCGCCGGCACCTGGATCATGGTGGATGACGACCGCCTGACCCTCGCCCCGGATGAGCGGCCGGAGCAGCGCTGCGTCCGCTTCCGCACCCTCGGCTGCTACCCGCTCTCCGGCGCCGTCGAGAGCACCGCGACGACGCTCCCCGCCATCATCGCCGAGATGCGCGCCGCCAGCACCAGCGAGCGCCAGGGCCGCCTGATCGACGGCGACGAGGAGGCCTCGATGGAGCGCAAGAAGCGCGAGGGGTATTTCTGATGGCCTTCGACGCCGCCACGCCCAACACCCGCGAGACGCTGCGCTTCCTCGCCTGCGGCTCCGTCGATGACGGCAAGTCGAGCCTCATCGGCCGCCTGCTCTGGGAGACCGGCCAGGTGATGGACGACACGCGGGCCACCCTCGCCCGCGACAGCCGCCGCTTCGGCACCACCGGCGAGGCGCCCGACCTCGCCCTCCTGCTCGACGGGCTGGAGGCCGAGCGCGCCCAGGGCATCACCATCGACGTCGCCTACCGAAGCTTCGCCACCGCCCGCCGCAGCTTCCTCGTCGCCGACACGCCGGGTCACGAGCAGTACACCCGCAACATGGCGACCGGCGCCAGCGGCTGCGACGCCGCCGTGCTGCTGGCCGATGCCCGCCGCGGCCTGCTGGTGCAGACCCGCCGCCACGCCACCATCTGCGCCCTGCTCGGCATCCGCGACCTCGTCCTGGCCGTCAACAAGATGGATCTGGTCGGCTTCGACGAAGCCGCCTTCCACTCCATCGCGGCCGAATTCGCCGCCCTCGCCACCAGCCTCGGCTTCCGCTCCGCCAGCGCCGTGCCGATCTCCGCCCGCCACGGCGACAACGTCACCACCGCCTCCGCCGCCATGCCCTGGCACGACGGCCCGCCGCTGCTGACCCTGCTCGAGGACCTGCCGCTGCAACGCCCGGAACTCGCCGCGGCGCCCCGCCTGCCGGTGCAATGGGTCAACCGCGCCTCGCCCGATTTCCGCGGCCTCTGCGGCACCGTCGCCGCCGGCATCTGGCGGCGCGGCGATGCGATCACCGTCGCCACCACCGGCGCCACCAGCCGCATCGCCCGCATCCTCGGCCCGGATGGCGAGCGCGAGCAGGCCGAGGCCGGCGAGGCCGTCACCCTTCTCCTCGCCGAGGAGATCGACGCCGCCCACGGCGACCTGCTCGCCCCGCCCGACCAGCGGCCGACCGTCGCCAGCCAATTCGCCGCCGACCTCGTCTGGTTCGACGCCGAGCCGCTGCTGCCCGGCCGCGACTACCTGCTGCGCGCCGGCACCGCCTGGACGCCCTGCACCGTCACCCGCATCCGCCACCGCCTCGACATCGCGACCGGCACCACGGAGCCGGCCGACAGCGCGGCGATGAACGAGGTGGTGCTCGCCAACCTCTCCACCTTGCAGCCGCTCGCCTTCGACCCTTACGCCGAATGCCGCCCCACCGGCGGCCTCATCCTGGTGGACCGCACCAGCAACCGCACGGTCGGCGCCGGCATGATCCGCCACGCGCTCCGCCGCGCCGCCAACATCCACCGCCAGGCCGGGCTGGTGACGCCCGCCGCCCGCGCCGCGCTGCTCGGCCAATCGCCCCGCGTCGTCTGGTTCACCGGCCTCTCCGGCTCCGGCAAGTCCACCATTGCCCGCCTCGTGGAACAGCGCCTGCACGCCGCCGGCCGCGCCACCATGCTGCTCGACGGCGACAACCTCCGCCACGGCCTCAACCGCGACCTCGGCTTCACCGAGGCCGACCGCGTCGAGAACATCCGCCGCGCCGGCGAGGCGGCGAAGCTCCTCGCCGAGGCCGGGCTGATCGCCATCTGCGCCTTCATCTCGCCCTTCCGCGCCGACCGGCGCATGGTCCGCGACCTGTTGCCGCCCGGCAGCTTCCTCGAGATCTTCGTCGACGCATCGCTCGCGGACTGCATCCGCCGCGACCCGAAAGGCCTCTACGCCAAGGCCCTTGCCGGCGAGATCCCCAATTTCACCGGCATCGGCAGCGTCTACGAGCCGCCAGAGGCGCCCGAGTTGATCCTGCGCAGCACCCCCGGCACCACGCCGGAGGCGCTCGCCGACGCCGTCCTCGCCCGGCTCGCCGCGCCATGACCGTCCTGCTGCATATCGGCTACCACAAGACCGGCTCGACCGCGATCCAGGAGGCGCTGCCGCACATCGCCCCGCAACTCGCCGAGGCCGGCATCGACATCCCCGCCGGGCTGAGCGGCTGGCTCGGCCACCCGGACCTCGCCTGGGGCTTCGAGGGGCGCGACTACCCCTGGCAGGACCGCCCCTACACCCGCGCGGAAGTCGAGGCCCACTACCGCCCGCTGCTCGACGCCGCCCGGGAAGCCGGCCGCACCATCCTGCTGAGCAGCGAGGAATTCTGCCGCCTCGACTTCAGCCCGGAGCCGCTCGCGGCACTGGCCGCCTTTCTCCGCCCCTACGCCCCGCGCGTGATCGGCCTGGTGCGCGACCCGCTGAGCTTCCTGCTCTCGCGCTGGCGGCACGAGGTGCAGATGGGCGGCGAGGCACGCCCCCTCGCGCAATTCCTCGGCGATGCCGACAACCTGCTCTCGGCCGATTTCGAGCGCCGCACCCAGCTCTGGCGCCAGGCCTTCGGCGCCGGGGCCTGCGCCTTCCACGACTATGAGGCGGTCTGCCTCCCGCATCGCGGCTCCGTCCTGCCCGGCTTCCTCGCCCTGATCGGCGCGCCCCAACTCGCGCCACTGACGGGCATCCCGCCCAGCCGCGAGCGCAAGCTCCACCCGCTGCTCTGCGACGCCATGCGCGGCGTCACGACCTCGGCTCTGCCGGACGAGAAGAAGGCATCGCTCTGCGACCAGCTCTTCGACCTCGGCGACCGCCTGCCGCCCCTGCCGCTGGAGGCGCTGCTGGACGCCCGCCCGCTGCCGGAGGCACTGGCCGCCGTGCTCGCCCATATCCGCTGGGCGATGGTCAACCGGGGCCTGCTGCCGCGCCCCGCTTGCGGATGACGAAGCGCATCGCCCCCTCCAGCACCAGCTCCCGCCGCTGGTTGTGCACCGTGCTCGCCAGCCCGACGACACCGGTCGTCCGCCGCGGCGCCAGCTCCGCCACCGTGAGCGCCGGGTAGAGCGTATCACCGACGAAGACCGGCTTCAGGAACCGGCTGGACTGCTCGAGGAATCCGACCAGCGACTCCTCGACGAGGAAGGGGAAGAGCCCCGCCCCCGGCGCCGTCTGGATCAGCGTCTGCAACCCGTGCGCCAGCATATGCGGCATCCCCCGCGCCCGGCAGTATTCCGCGTCGTAATGCACCGGATGATTGTCCCCGCTCGCCGCCTGGAAGGCGAGGAAGATCGCCTCCGTCATCGTCCGGCTCGGCAGGACGAAGCGCTCGCCGATGGCGAAATCCTCGAACCAGCGCTGCTCCGCCACCATCCGGTGCCGGGCCGGGTCGAAGTCGTTCATGGTGATATTCCCCCCTTCGGAACCGGGCTTGTCCGCGCCGTTCCGGCATGTACAAGATAGCCATGCTTACCATAAGCATGCGAACAATCGAGGGAGGGATGCCGGCATGAGCGAGCGCACATTGCGCGGCAAGGTCGCGATCGCCGGGATCGGCGAGACGACCTACTACAAGCACGGCCAGTCGCCGGACGCCGAGTTCAAGCTGGCGCTGCAGGCCATCGTCAATGCCTGCCGCGACGCCGGCGTCGACCCGCGCGACGTGGACGGCTTCGCCTCCTATGGCGGCGACCGCTCGGACGGCCCGCGCCTCGCCGCAGCCCTCGGCATCCGGGAGCTGCGCTTCTCCAACATGCATTGGGGCGGCGGCGGCGGCGGCGTCGCGGCGGCGGTCGCCAATGCCGGGGCGGCGGTGCATTCCGGCATGGCGAACTGCGTCATCGCCTTCCGCTCCCTGGCGCAAGGCCAGTTCGCTCGCTACGGCCGCGGCAACCAGTCGGCGGCGGCGGGCGGCGACGACGCCTTCCTCGCCCCCTACGGGCTGATGTCCCCCGCCCAGCGCTTCGCCATGAAGATCACCCGCTTCATGACCGAGCACGGCATTCGGCACGAGGCGCTGCGGGCCATCGCCATGGCCTCCTACCACCACGCCCAGAGCAACCCGAACGCGGTGATGCGCGGCCGCCCTCTGAGCGAGGAGAAGTACGACGCCTCGCGCTGGATCATCGAGCCCTTCCACCGCCTGTTCGACTGCTGCCAGGAGAATGACGGCGCCGGCGCCGTGCTCGTCGTCCCCGCCGACCGCGCCCGCGGCCTGCGCCACAAGCCGGTCTACCTGCTCGGCGCCGCCCAGGGCGGCCACCACCGCAGCGCCGCGCCGGTGCACAACGCGCCCGACTACGCCTCCGCCCATTTCAGGACGGTGGCGCGGAACATGTGGGAGATGGCCAAGCTCGGCCCCGCGGATTGCGACGTCGTCCAGGCCTACGAGAACTTCACCGGCGGCGTGCTGCTGAGCCTCGTCGAGCACGGCTTCGTCGACCCGAAGACGGCGAACGAGCAGCTCGTGCTCGACAACCTGCTGGTCTCCGGCGGCCGGATGCCGATGAACACCTCGGGCGGCAACCTCGCCGAATGCTACATGCACGGGCTCGAGATGGTGAACGAGGCGGTACGCCAGCTGCGCGGCACCGCGATCAACCAGGTGAAGGACGCCAAGGTCGTCGCCGTGCTCGGCGGGCCGATGGTGACACCCGTCAGCAGCCTGGTCGTCGGGACGGAGGACACGCTGTGAGCACCCGCTACCTGCCCGAAGGCCTGCCCGCCCCCGCCCAGGAGCCCATCGCCCAACCCTACTGGGAGGGCACCCGCGTTAGCCGCCTCGTCGTGCAGAAATGCAACGGCTGCGGCAAGCACCAATGGGGCCCGGAGTGGATCTGCCACCGCTGCCACTCCTTCGACCTCGGCTGGGCGGAGGTCGCGCCGCGCGGCCGCATCTACAGCTGGCAGCGGCCGCACCACCCGGTGCACCCGGCGTTGAACGGCCACGGCCCCTACCTCGTCGTCCTGGTCGAGCTGCCGGAGGCCGACGGCATCCGCATGGTCGGCAACCTGCTCGGCGACCCGATGCAGGAGGTGACGATCGGCGCCGAGGTCGAGGCCGTCTTCGAGCCGCATGACGCGGCCACGCCGCCCTACACCCTGGTACAGTGGCGCCTGGTCAAGTAGCCGTCACCCCGAAGAGCGGCAGAAGCCGTCCGGGAGAGAAAGGGAGGACACCACCATGAACACCCGCCTCTGCCGCATGCTTGGCATCGGCTTCCCGTTGCTCGCCTTCAGCCATTGCCGCGACGTGGTGGCGGCGGTCAGCAAGGCCGGCGGCTTCGGCGTCTTCGGCGCCGCCAGCATGACGCCGGAGGAGCTGGAGACGGCGCTCCGCTGGATCGACGCCGAGGTCGATGGCCGCCCCTACGGCGTCGACCTGCTGATCCCCGAGAACCTCGCCATCCGCACCGAGGGCGGAGCCGGCAGCGCCACCCTCCTCGCGCAGATCCCCCCGCAGCACCGCGCCTTCGTGCAGGACCTGCTGCGCCGCCACGGCATCGACCCGGACGGCCCGGTCGGCGACCGCCACCGCGGCGCCCCGGACCGCCCCGCCCCCTACCAGCGCGAGAGCGGCGAGCGGCTGATGGAAGTGGCCTTCCGCCACCCCATCCGGTTGATCGCCAACGCCCTCGGCGTCCCGCCCGCCTCCATGCTGGAGCGCGCCCGCACGGCCGGCATCCCCTGCGCCGCCCTCGTCGGCGCCCGCGAGCATGCCGAGCGCCAGGTCGAAGCCGGCGTCGACATCCTCGTCGCCCAGGGCGGCGAAGCCGGCGGCCATTGCGGCGAGGTCTCCACCATGGTCCTGCTGCCCGAGGTCCTGCGCGTCGCCGGCAGCACACCCGTGCTCGCGGCTGGCGGCATCATGACGGGGCGGCAGATGGCCGGCTGCATGGCGATGGGCGCCGCCGGCGTCTGGACCGGCTCCGTCTGGCTGGCGACGGCCGAGGCCGAGACCTCTCCCGTCTTCCGCGAGAAGATGGTCGCCGCCCGCTCGCGCGACACCATCCGCTCCCGCGGCCGCACCGGCAAGCCGGCCCGCCAGCTCCGCTCCGCCTGGACCGAGGCCTGGGAGGGCCCCGGCAGCCCGGGGATGCTGCCGATGCCGCTCCAGGGCCTCGTCAGCGAGCCCGCCATGGCCCGCATCAACCAGGCGGCCGAGGGCGGCAACGCGGCGGCGCGTGGCCTGGTCAGCTACTTCGTCGGCCAGGGCGTCGGGCTGGTGGAGGGCGTGCAGTCCTGCCGCGGCGTCGTCCAGTCCTTCATGCAGGAATTCGCCGAGGCGCTGGAGGACATGCAATCCCTCACCGCGGAATAGCGGCTACTGGCGCCGATGCCCCGGCCGCTCCAGCCCGACATTCTCCCGGAGCGTCCGCCCGCGCCATTCCCGCTTCACCAGCCCGCGCCGCTGCAGCTCCGGCACCACCTTCTCGATGAAATCCGCCATCCCGCGCGGCAGCAGGCTGAAGGTCAGCATGAAACCGTCCGCCGCCCCGCTGGTGAACCATTCCTCCATATGGTCCGCCACCTGCTTCGGCGTCCCGCGGATGGTCCTGTTTCCCCGCTCGTAGCGCATGTAGAGCTGCCGCAAGGTCAGCCCCTCGCGGATCATCCCGAGGATATGCTCGAAATAGGCCTTGTGCAGATTGGCCGAGGCCGGGATGCGCTCCGGCGGAATCGGCTCATCCAGCGGCAGCCCCGAGAGATCGGCCTCCAGGTCCATCCCCAGCCGCATCCGCCCCACATCCGGGTGAATCAGCGCCTGAAGCGTCTGGTACGTGTCCTCCGCCTCCTGCTCGCTGTCGGCGACGATGGCTGGCAGCCCGGCCAGCACCTTCAGCGCCTCCGGCGGCCGCCCGTGGCGCGCCATCCGCCCCTTGAGGTCGGCGTAGAAGCGCTGCCCCGCCTCCAGCGTGCTGTCCGAGGCGAAGACCAGCTCCGCCGTCTCCGCCGCGAATTCCCGCCCGGTATCCGAGGCCCCTGCCTGGATGATGACCGGCTGCCCCTGCGGCACCCGCTCGATGTTGAGCGCCCCGTTCACCCGGAAATGCCGTCCCTCATGCGCCACCGGATGCTGCTTCGCGGGGTCGAAGAACAGCCCGCTCTCCCGGTCCCGCAGGAAGGCCCCATCCTCCCACGTATCCCAAAGCTTCCGGACCACATCCACGAACTCCCGCGCCCGCTCATACCGGTCCCCATGCGGCGGCAGCCGGTCGAGCCCGAAATTCCGCGCCGCGAAGTCGTTCGCCGAGGTGACGACGTTCCACGCCGCCCGCCCGCCGCTGATATGGTCGAGCGAGGCGAATTGCCGCGCGACGTTGTACGGCTCGAAGAAGCTCGTGCTCGCCGTTCCGCCGAGGCCGATATAGGTCGTCGCCCCAGCCAGCGCCGCGAGCAAGGTCAGCGGCTCGAACACGTTCATGAACAGCGGAAACCGCGCGTAGGCCTCGAGCTGGCTGGTCCGCGCCGCCGGCGTATCGGCGATGAAGAACAGGTCGAACATCCCCCGCTCCGCAAGCCGCGCCATGTCGCGGTAGTAGCCGATATCCATCGACGCCCCCGGATACGCCGAAGGGTGCAGCCAGGAGGCCGGATGCGATCCGGTCGGATGCACCAGCGTCGCCAGCGCCATGGTCGCCATGTCGAACCCCCTCTCTTCCGCGCGTCGACCTTAGCCGCCCGCCGCGCGAAATCTACCCGACCGCCAACATCGAAAAACCCGCTTGAATCTTCGCCTCCCCCGGCCTTCTGTCGCCGCCAAACGACGCAGACAGGATCGCCCCATGCCCAGCCTCTTCCTCGCCCAGGCCCGCATCGTCGACGGTACCGCCCCCGAGCCGTCCGATCCGCAGGGCGTGGTGATCGAGCAGGGCCGCATCCGCGAGGTCTCCACCACCGCCCGCGCCCCCGCCGGCGCCGAGACCATCGATCTCGCCGGCAAGATCCTGATGCCCGGCCTGATCGACGCCCATGTCCATGTCGTCGCCGTCGATGCCAGCCTCGCCCGCTGCGCCGCCATGCCGGACAGCCTGGTCATGGCCCGCTCCATCCGCCTGATGGGCGAGATGCTGATGCGCGGCTTCACTACGCTCCGCGATGTCGGCGGCGCCGACCACGGCCAGGTCGCCGCCATCGAGGAGGGCACGGTCCTCGCCCCGCGCCTCGTCATTGCCGGCAAGGCGCTGAGCCAGACCGGCGGCCATTGCGACTTCCGCGGCCGCTACGACGCCAACCCGCCCGACTACGCCCGCCGCCTCGGCGCCCTCGGCCGGCTCTGCGACGGCGTCCCCGCCATCCGCCAGGCCGCCCGCGAGGAGATCAAGGCCGGCGCCCGCTTCATCAAGATCATGGCCAATGGCGGCGTCGCCTCGCCGACCGACCCGATCCACTTCCTCGGCTTCTCCCGCGAGGAGCTGCTGGCCGTCGTCGAGGAGGCGGAGAATGCCGGCACCTATGTCTCCGCCCATCTCTACACGGATGCGGCGATCCGCCGCGCCGTCGAATGCGGCGTCCGCTCGCTCGAGCACTGCAACCTCATCCAGGCCGAGACCGCCCGCTTCGCCGCCTCGCGCGGCGCCGTCGCCGTGCCGACGCTCGTCACCTACGACAAGCTCTCGGAGGAAGGCGAAGCCCTCGGCATCGGCGCGGACTCCCTCGGCAAGATCGACGACGTCCGCCTCTCCGGCATGGAGTCGATCTCGATCATGCACGAGGCCGGCCTGCCCATGGCCTATGGCACGGACCTGCTCGGCCCCATGCACCGCCACCAGTCGGAGGAATTCACCATCCGCGGCCGCGTCCTCCCGGCCCAGTCGGTCATCGCCTCCGCCACCCACATCGCCGCGAAGCTGCTCTGCATGGAAGGCGAGATCGGCTGCATCGCCCCCGGTGCCCATGCCGACCTCATTGCGGTGGATGGCAATCCGCTCCAGGACCTCAGCCTGCTGACCGCCCAGGGCCGCCACATGCCGCTCATCATGAAAGGCGGCGAGGTAGTGAAGCACGCCTGACCCTGAAGGGCCCCCGCGGCGCCGCGCAGCGGCGTCGTTGGGAGTTCCTAGACGTGCTGCCCGCCATTGATGTGGATCTCGGCGCCGTTGACGTAGGACGACGCATCCGAGCACAGGAAGTAGATCGCCTTCGCCACCTCGGCCGGCTTGCCCAGGCGCCGCATCGGAATCTGCTCCTCGACGATCTTCTCCGTCCCCGGCGACAGGATCGAGGTATCGATCTCCCCCGGCGAGATCGCGTTCACCCGGATGCCGAGCGGCCCGAAGTCGTGCGCCATCTCGCGCGTCAGCGACATCAGCGCCGCCTTCGAGGTCGCATAGGCCGCCCCGGCGAAGGGATGCACCTTGCTCCCGGCGATGGAGGTGACGTTCACCACCGCCCCCTTGGTCTTCTGCAGCTCCTCCACCAGCCCGCGCGCCAGCATGATCGAGGAGAAGAAATTCACCTGGAACACCCACTTCCAGTCGTCGATCGCCGTATCCATCGTGCCGAGCCGCGCCCCGTCCGCCCCCTTCGGCGAGATGCCGGCATTGTTGACCAGCGCGTCCAGCCGCCCGCCATCCGGGATCAGCCGCTCGCGGATTTCCTCGATCGCCCGCACCGTGTCGCCCGCATCCGAGAGATCGGCCTGGATATGATCCTCCGGCCCCATCTCCCAGGGGCATTCCTCGGGGAAGGGCTGGCGCGAGACGGTGACGACGCGCCACCCGGCGGCCGAGAAGACCTTGACGGTGGCATGGCCGATGCCGCGCGAGGCGCCGGTCAGCAGCAGCACGCGCCGACTCTGATTGGGCGTGTGGCGGACCACGGGGGTTGGCATCGACATCGGGGGAACTCTCTCTGCGGGTCCAGGGCGCAGGCTACGCCGCCCGGCCCGCTTCGGCCAGCAGCTTGCCGGCAGGGGAGGGGGCTCGCGCCCCTACTCCGCCGCCTGCGGCATCTGCCGCGCCGCCATCCAGGCCTCGCCCCAGCGCATCAGCGCCAGCAGCACCGGCTCCAGGCTCCGCCCCTCGGCGGTGAGGCTGTACTCCACCCGTGGCGGCACCTCGGCATAGACGGTCCGCAGCACCAGCCCCGCTTCCTCCAGCTCCCGCAGCTGCTTCACCAGCATCCGCTGCGTCACTCCGCCCAGCTTCCGCCGCAGCGCGTTGAAGCGCAGCGTCCCGTCGAGCAGGTGGTAGAGGATGACCCCCTTCCACTTGCCGTCGATCAGGTCGAGCGCCGCCTCGACCGGGCAGCCGGGGGCGCAGTCATAGCGTTTCCGCTTCATCGGGGGTGGTATCCGAACGGGTACTATGTGCCGAATTATGCCGTATCGCGCGGCGCCGCACCACGCCCCATCCTCCGCCACCCATTCAGGAGATCCGGCGATGTTCGCCATCGGCTACCGCACCCCATCCCCCATCACCGCCCCCGACGCCCTGATCGAATTGGACCTGCCCAAGCCCACCCCCGGCCCGCGTGACCTGCTCGTCGCCGTCGAGGCCGTCTCGGTGAACCCGGTCGACGTCAAGCGCCGCGCCGCCGCCGCCCCGCCCCCCGGCGAGGCCCGCGTGCTCGGCTTCGACGCCGCCGGCACCGTCGAGGCGGTCGGCGCCGAGGTCACGCTCTTCCGCCCCGGCGACCAGGTCTTCTACGCCGGCGCCATCGACCGCCCCGGCAGCAACGCCACCCACCAGCTCGTCGACGAGCGCATCGTGGGCCCCAAGCCCCGCAGCCTCGGCTTCGCCGAAGCCGCCGCCCTGCCGCTCACCGCCATCACCGCCTGGGAGCTGCTCTTCGACCGCCTCGGCATCTCCCGCGATGGCGGCGAAGGCCAGAGCCTCCTCATCGTCAACGGCGCCGGCGGCGTCGGCTCCATCCTGACGCAGATCGCCCGCCGGCTCACCCGGCTGACGGTCATCGCCACCGCCTCCCGCCCCGAGACCGCCGACTGGTGCCGTGCGATGGGCGCCCACCACGTCATCGACCACCGCCGGCCGCTGGACGAGGGCCTCGCCGCCATCGGCCTTCCCGCCGTCAGCCATATCGCCAGCCTGACCGCGACCGACCGCCATTGGCCCGCCATCGAGCGCGCCATCGCCCCGCAGGGCCACGTCGCCATCATCGACGACCCGCAGAGCCTCGACATCGTCCCCTTCAAGCGGAAGAGCGTCTCCCTGCACTGGGAGCTGATGTTCACCCGCTCCCTCTTCGGCACGCCCGACATGGCCGAGCAGCACCGCCTGCTGGCGGAAGTCTCCCGTCTGGTCGATGCCGGCACGCTGCGGACGACGATGACCCATCACGGCGGTCGCATCGACGCCGCCAGCCTCCGCGCCCTGCACACACTGGTCGAGAGCGGGCGGAGCATCGGCAAGGCGGTGCTGGCCGGCTTCGGGTGAGGCCCTCACGTCACGGTTGAGCGACCCTTCGGCCGGACCGACCTCGCGGCGCGTGGAAGCCTTGGCGGGCTGCCGCGCGCATGTGTAACTAGGCGGCGTGCGCGCAATCCTCCTCTTGGCCTGCCTTGGCGGCCTGACCCTCGCCGCCCCGATCTTCTCCACCCCGGGCCTCGCCACCCGTCCGGCCGGGCCCATGGTCGTCGCCCAGGCTGCGCCCAGCCCCGCCCTGCTCCGCCTGGCCGACCGCCTCCGCCGGCTGGAGGAGGACGGGCTGGACCCCCGCGCCTATGCCATCCCCGCCGATGCCGAGGCCGAACGCGACCCCGCCGCCTGGCAAGCCAGCCTGCTCCGCGCCTCCATCGCCGTCCTGACGGACCTGCTGCACGGCCGCGTCCATGACCTGCCCAATCGCCCCGACCTCCGGCGCGACACGGCCGCCCTCCCGCTCAGCCCCTGGCTGACGCAACTCCAGGCCTCGCCCGACCCCGCCACGCTGATCGACCGCGCCGCCCTCCTCGCGCCGGAGGCCGCCGCGCTGAAGCGCGCGCTCGCCGCCGCCCGCGCCCGCGTCGCCGCCGGCGGCTTCCCCCCGGTGCCGCCCACCCCCGGCACGGACGCGCTGGAGCCCGGCGCGACCGACCCGCTCCGCGTCCCGGCGCTGCGCGCCCGCCTGGCGATGACCGACCCGCTGCTCGCCGCCAATCCCGGCGCCGGCGACACCTATGACGAGCCCCTGGTCGCCGCCGCCCGCCGCTTCCAGGCCGGCGAGGGGCTGGAGGCCGATGGCCGCATCGGCCGCCTCAGCTTCGCCGCCCTCAACCGCCCCGCCGAGGCGGCAGTCCGCCAGCTCCGCGTCGCCCTCGACATGCGCCGCGCCGCTGCCCCGCCCCCGGCCGAGCGGCATATCGAGGTCAACATCCCCTTCCAGTGGTTCACCCTGTCGGAAGGCAACCGGACCCTGCTGGAGATGGCGGTGATCGTCGGCAAGCCCGCCCGGGCCACGCCGATGCTGCTGGTCCGGCTCAACGCCGTGCAGTTCAACCCGCAATGGGGCGTGCCCGAGCGCAACGCCCGCGAGGACCTGTTGCCCCGCTTCCGCCGCGACCCGCGCGCCATGATGGAGAAGGGCTTTCGCGTCTACAGCTATGTCGACGGCCAGCGGGTGGAGGTCGACCCCACCACCATCAACTGGGCTGCGATCAATCCGCAACGTTTTCCTTATGTCATCCGGCAGGACGCCGGCGATATCAACGCCCTCGGCCGCATCAAATTCATCATGCCGAACACCGAGGACATCTACATGCACGACACGCCCGATCGGCACCTGTTCCGCCGCCCCGACCGGGCCTTCTCCTCCGGCTGCATCCGCCTGGAGAAGCCGATGGAGCTGCTGGACGTGGTGCTGCAAGGCGCCCCCGGCTGGGACCGTGCCCGTGCCGACCGCGTGCTCGCCAGCCGCGTCACCACCGGCCTCGCCCTGCCGCGCAGCATTCCCGTCCGCCTGCACTACGCCACGGCGCGGGTGGAGGGCGGCCAGGTCCGCCTCCGCCCCGACATCTACGGGCTGGACGAGGCCTATGCCCGCGCCCTCGATGCCGGGCGCAGCCGGGTCGCCAACGCCTCCCCGGTCAACGCCGGCCTCCGCTGATGGACTGCTCCTGCTGTACCCGCCGCGGCCTCGTCCGCGGCGCCCTCGGCCTTGGCCTTGCCTGCACCGGAATCGCCGTCGCCCCGGCCCAGGTCCTCGGCGGCGCCCCCCGCAGCCTCGCCATCCAGCGCGTGCAGACCGGCGAGAGCTTCGAGGGCGCCTACTGGCGCGACGGCCGCTACGACCGCGAGGCGCTGCAGCAGCTCGACTGGCTGCTCCGCGACCCCTCCATGGAGGAGGCGACGCCGATGGACCCCCGGCTCTTCGACGTCCTCGCCGTCATCGCCCGGCAGATGGAGGCGACCGAGGGCTACCAGGTCATCAGCGGCTACCGCGCGCCCGAGACCAACGCCGCCCGCGCCCGCGAGTCCCGCCGCGTCTCCCGCGCCAGCCTGCACATGTCGGGCATGGCCGCCGATGTCCGCCTGGTCGGCCGCGAAAGCCTCGGCATGGCGAGGCTCGCCGCCGAGATGCAGCTCGGCGGCGTCGGCCTCTACCGCCGCGACGGCTTCGTCCACCTGGACTGCGGCCCGATCCGCCGCTGGTGAGGCTCAGGGGGTGCCCAGCACCCCCGCGCAGGCCTGCGGCATCTGCGGCGCCGGCCCCGGCGGCCGCGGCACCGGCCGCCGCGCCTCCGGCGTCAGCCACCAGGCGAGCGACGCATCGCAGCCATCGCCCGCCGGCGGCGGCGCCTGCTCGCGGCACTCCGCCTGCCCGGCCGGGCAGCGCAGCCGCACGTGCATATGGCTGTCATGCCCCCGCCAGGGCCGCACGCGCTGCAGCCAGGCCGCCCCCGCGTCGGTCCGGCACAGCTCCCGCTTGATCACATGGTTGACCAGCACCCGGTCCACCCCCGGCTGCTCCGCCGCCAGCCGGATCAGCGCCGCATGCCGCGGCCGCCAGACGCGGAGGTCGACCCCGCTCTCATCCGGCAGCACCAGCGAGGGCACGCTGATATCCTCCCGCGCCGCCGCCGGCACGGCGGGCTTCGGCGAGAGTTCCAGCCAGACATCGACATCGAGTCCCGTCTGATGGCTCGCATGCCCATAGGGCAGGGGCCCGCCCCGCGGTTGCCCCATATCGCCGATCCAGAGCACCGGAAAACCTTGGCCCTGGGCCTCTGCCGTGAACCGCTCGACGAAGCGGACCAGGGCCGGATGCCCCCAATGCCGGTTGCGCGAGACCCGGACGGCCTGCCATCCCGGCCCCTCCACCGGCAGCGCCACGGCGCCGGCAATGCAGCCGAGACCCGTGCCGCCGACGATCCGCGCCGGCCCTGGCGCCGGCACTTTCGCCGCCGCCCAGGCCGCCGGCTGATCGATCCTCTCCGCTGCCGCCGGCGTAAGCGCCGCCAGCAGCATCACCACCCCCCAACGCCAGCCCCGCATCGTCCCGGCCCCTGCACCCCGCGGCAGCATACCGCAAGGATGCGTCCCGCAGCCTTGCCGCGGGACGCTCGCCGAAGCCTAGGGCCCCAGGTGCCCTATGCGGGGAATCAGAAGCGCCGCTCGAAGACGGTCAGGGTGTCGCCCGGCTGCACCAGGCTGTCCCGCTTCGCGCGGTACTCCATCGCCTTGCCGTCCGGCCCGATGCGGGTGACCGAGACGTAATCCTGGATGGCCCGGTAGTTGAACCCGCCCGCCACGGCGACGGCCGTCAGCACCGTCATCCCCGGCTGGTACGGGAACTGCCCGCCCTTCTCGACCATGCCGAGCACGAAGACCGGGCGGTAGGTGATGACCTGCACGGCCGCCGAGGGGTCGCGGAACAGGTTCTTGTCGCGCATCTCCTTCTCGACCGCGCGCTCGATCTCGGTGGTGGTCAGCCCCGCGGCCCGCACCGTGCCGATCAGCGGCAGCGCGATCGTCCCCGTGTCGCCGACGCGGAAATCGCCCGTGAGGCGCGGGTCGTTGAAGACGGTGACGCGCAGCTGGTCTTCCGGCCCGATGCGGTAGGCCGAGAGGGGCGTGTCGGGCAGCAGCGGCAGGTTGGCGCCCGGCGAGGCGCAGGCCGCCACGGCGCCAAGCAGCATCAGGGAGAACACGCGGCGAGAATGCATCGTCTGGCTTTCCTTTCGTGACCCAGGCCTGTCATCGACCCGGGCAGGGACGCATGCGAACATGGCCGTCATGCGGCAACAACCGCATCAGGCGACTTGTCTCTGCCAGACATCGCGCGATCGGCACATTCGCGTTTCCTTGCGTTAATGGTTCATCACGCTGATGTTTGCGCCAGGCGGCCTTGTTCGCTCGCCCGTTGATTGACCCCCCTCTCCGCCAACGCGTATTGCCCAAGCCTCCGCAGCCATTGCCGCGAAGGGAAGACACACCCCCTATGCTCGACAGACCGGTAGAATCGCGGCCTCCCTCGAATGAGCGGAAGCCGCAGCTCCGCACGCCGGCGCCCGTCGCCACGCCGATCGAGCCGGAAGGCCTGACCGTCACCGCCTTGCTGGCGGCCCTGCGGCGCCGGCGCTTCGTGCTCTTTCTCTGCACGCTGCTCTTCCCGATCGCCGCCTTCATCGCCGCGAAGGAGCTGACGCCGCGCTTCACCGCGACGTCCACGGTGATGTTCGAGCCCACCGACTACCAGGCGAGCGAGCTGCAGAGCATCCTGCGCGACGAGACGACGACCGACGCCGTGCTCGCCAGCCAGGTCGACGTCATCCGCAGCCTCTCCGTCGCCCGCCGCATCGTGCGCCAGTACGACCTCACGGACCGCGAGGAGTTCTCTTGGTGGGTGCGCGAGGCGAAGCGCCCCGAGCAGCTGCTCTATCGTATACAAGATGGCATCGCCCGGCGCATAGCGACCCTCTCGCCCGACCTCGCCGACCTGATCGCGCCCGAGGCGCCGGTGCCGAGGCCGAACCCCGAGCGGGCCGAGATCTCCGCGGCCGAGGCGCTGCGCGACAAAATTCTCGTCACGGTCGTGCGCAACTCGCGTGTATTGACCATCGCTGCCACAACCGAGGATGCGCAACTCTCGACCGACATCGCCAACATGGCCTCCGAGCTCTACATCTCGGACCAGTTGGAGTCGAAGTTCAACGCGGTGCGCCGCGCGAATGACTGGCTCGACGGCCGCGTCGCCCAGCTCCGCAAGGAGCTCCAGACCACCGAGAGCCGCATCGCCGACCTGCGCAGCCGCTCCGGCCTTACGCGCGGCGTGAGCGCCGGCCTCGGCACCGAGCAAGTCAGCAAGATCAACGCCGACCTGATCGACGCCCGCAACCAGCTCGCCTCCGCCGAAGCCCGCCTCTCGGCAGCCCGGCGCGGCGGCGGCGCGGACCTCACCGCGCTCGGCGCCTCGAACCTCACCGGCTCCCGCGCCGCGCGGGACGATGCGCGGCGCGAGGTGGAGCGCCTGCAGGCGACGCTCGGCTCCAACCACCCGGATGTGCGTGCCGCCCGCTCCCGCCTCGCGGAAGCCGAGCGGAACGTCTCCGGCGAGACCGGCCGCGTGGTCCAGGCGCTGGATGCGGAGGCCCGTGCCGCCCGCGCCCGCGTCTCCAGCCTCGAGGACGCGCTGAGGACGCAGGAAGGCCTGCTGAACCAGAGCTCCGGCGCCGAGATCCAGGTCGCCGCGCTCGAGCGTGACGCCGACGCCGCCCGCAGCCTGCTGCGCGCCGTGCTCGAGCGTTCGCAGCAGACCGTCTCGCAGACCGCGATCGAGAAGCCGGATGCCCGGGTCCTCTCGCCCGCCACCGTCCCCGGCCGGCCGAGCTTCCCGAAGATCCCGCTCTTCGTCGCGGCCGCCACGATCCTCGGCGTCCTCTTCGGCCTGCTGGTGATCTGGTTCCTCGAACAGGCCGACAGCACCATCCGCTCCGGCGACGAGGTCCGCTCGGCCCTCGGCCTGCCCTGCCTGGCGCTGGTGCCGATGCTGAAGCGCGGCCTGCTCGGCCGCCACAAGGTGGAGGACTACGTCGTCCGCAAGCCGCTGAGCCCCTTCTCGGAGAGCATGCGCACGCTGCGCGCCGCCCTCTGGCTGGGCTCGGAGCCGCCGCGCGTCGTGGTCATCACCGCCGCCCGCCCGGGCGAGGGCAAGACCACCACCTCGGTGGCGCTGGCCCGCTCGGCGGCCATGAACGGCGAGCGCGTGCTGCTGATCGACTGCGACGTGCGCCAGCCGGCGCTCGGCCGGGTCTTCCGCTGCGAGGGCGCGCCAGGCGTGACCGACCTACTGCTCGGCCAGGCCCTGCTGGAGCGGATCATCCGCCGCGACCACCTCTCCAGCCTCGACTACATCCCGGCCGGCGCGGCCGAGATACACTCCCTCGGCCTCTTCATGTCCGAGGCGATGGCCGGCCTGCTCGACCGGGTGCGGCGCGACTACGACCTCATCATCCTGGACGCGCCGCCGGCGCTCGCCATGGCCGATGCCCGCGTCGTGGCCCGCCTCGCCGATGCCACATTGCTCTGCGTAAAATGGCGCGACACGCCGCGCTCCGTGGTGCGCAACTCCCTCGGCCTGCTCGAGGAAGCGCATGCCCGGGTCATCGGCGCAGCGCTCACACAGGTGGACGCCAAGGTGCATGGCCGCTCCGGCTATGCGGATGCCGAGGTCTACCATCCGCGCTATGGTGGTTACTTCCGGGAGTAAGCCCGCGATGGGTGGTCGGTATCTGGTGACGGGCGGTGCCGGCTATGTCGGCAGCCATGTGGTCAAGGCGCTGGTGGACCGTGGGGATGAGGTCGTCGTCATCGACGACCTCCGCCAGGGCCACCGCGCCGCGGTGCCGCCCTCGGTCGAGCTTGTCTCCATCAACCTCGCCGACCGCCGCCAGGTGGCGGATGTCTTCGCCGGCTGGAAGTTCGACGCCGTCCTCCACTTCGCCGCCCTCTCCCTGGTCGGCGAGTCGATGCGGGACCCCCTGCGCTACTGCATCGACAACCTCTCCAACAGCCTGATCGTGGCGGATGCCGCCGTGAAGTCCGGCTGCCTCCGCTTCGTCCTCTCCTCGACGGCCGCCCTTTTCGGCTTCCCCAAGCGGATTCCGATCGACGAGACAGCCGATGTCGCCCCGGTCTCCGCCTATGGCGAGAGCAAGCTGATGGTGGAGCGCGGCCTCGACTGGGCCGACCAGGTCCATGGCCTGCGCTCCGCCTCGCTGCGCTACTTCAACGCCGCCGGCGCCGATCCCTCCGGGCAGATCGGCGAGGACCACGACCCCGAGACGCACCTGATCCCGCTGGCCATCGGCGCCGCCATGGGCACCCGCCCGCCGCTGACGGTCTTCGGCACCGACTACCCGACGCCAGACGGCACCTGCATCCGCGACTACGTCCATGTGACGGACCTCGCCGACGCCCATCTCCGCGCCCTGACGCGGCTGGACCGCGGGAGCTGCCGCTTCAACATCGGCAACGGCACCGGCTACTCGGTGAAGCAGGTGATGGACTCGGTCGAGCGGATCAGCGGCAAGCCTGTTCCCCATAGCCTCGGCCCCCGCCGCGCCGGCGACCCGGCGGTGCTCGTCGCCTCCTCCGCCCGCCTCCGCGAGGAGACGGGCTGGAGCCCGCGCTTCGGCGCGCTGGACGACATCGTCCGCACCGCCTGGGCCTGGCACTCGGCGCACCCCAAGGGCTTCGGCGACCGCGGCTGACCCTTCCGCTGGACTTCGGCAGGGCAGGGCAGTATAGGATTATCCGCCCAATCCTGAGCCATGCCCAATCCACCGGACGGGCGGGCAATACCGGCACGCCCGCCCATCCGGCCGGTGCCGGATGTGTCTGGACAATCACCCGCCAGCCTGAACTAGCATGCGACCGCCGTGGCGAGCGACGTCCGAAGGTCTCCGGCCCGTTCCATGGCCGGTTGCACTCGGGTGCAGGTTGTCGGGCGTCTCTCCGATGCGGCTGCCCCGGCAGCTCGAAGCAGAGGCGGACAGGACATGGCTCAAGCGCCGAAAAGCCCTGATCACATACGCAGGCAGGACATACTCGAGATCTTCGCCGAGGCGCAGGCTGGGCGAAATGCCGGCGCAAGGCCGGACGACGAGACCGAGGGCCTGACGATACGCGACGACATCAATGTCCGGATTTCGGCACCCAAGGGCAGCGCGATACTCGGCGCAGCACTCCGCGCCGCCGGGGTCCATCCGCCCGGTCACGGCTATCACGCCCATCACATCGTGCCCCAGCGCATCCAGGGGGCCACGACCGCCAGAGGGATTCTGGAGAGGGCCGATATCGGGATCGACAGCGCCGAGAATGGCGTCTGGCTTCCGGGCACTTCATCGGCCGTGAATCTCGACGGCTCCCATATCCACCAGGGAATTCACTCGGCGGAGTATCTTAACCAGCTGACGCGCATCCTCGCGGTGGCCGAGAAAACGCAGGGTCCTGAAGGTGTCAGAAGCGCAATGGCCCGGCTGCGCCTCACGATCCACGAGGCGGAAGCCCGATCCTGAGCACCGGCATGCCGATGGCCGAGGCGGCGCCACGGCTCGGCGGGATCAAGCCCTAAATTCTTCAATTCCAGCCTGGAAAGCAGGCCTTTCCAAAGTCTTGACGCTGCCGGGATTTGAGGGATTGAAGGGTTCCGGTCGCCGCTCCTCCCCGGGCGCAAGCCCACCAGGCAGCGATGCCCGGGGGAGCGGTCAGTCCGTGAGCCTGTCCACCGCCGGCACCCGCCGCAGCACCAGCACCTTGAGCAGCACCGGCAGCGCGACGCCGGCCGTCATGGCGGCGACGGCATGCAGCGGGAACCACGCCTCGGTCCAGCCGAAGCCGAGCTTCATCAGCACCGCCTTGGTCCCACCGATCGCCAGCGTGTTGAACAGGTAGATCGCCATGGAGAACCCGCCGAGCACCAGCGGCCACTGCCAGCGCGAGATCGGCGCCAGCCGCACCGCACCGTGCAGCGCCGGGATGCAGAGCAGCCCGCAGAGCACCATCGACCACCGCTCATCCACCCAGCCGAGCGCCGCCAGGACCAGCCCGCCAGCGAAGGCCAGCCACCACAATGCCTGCCACCGGTCGAAGGCCGGCAGCAGCGCCGCCTCCCGCTCCGCCACCCAGAGCCCGGCCGCGAAGAACAGGAAATGCGAGGCGAAGCGGTCGAGATAGGCGACGGCCGGCACGTCGGCAAACTGCAACGCCACGCCAAGCAGCACGAGCCCCGTCGCCCCGACCCCAAGCCGCCGCAGCCCCATCGCCACCAGCGTGCAGAGGAAGAGAACCAGCAGGTACCAGACCGAGGTCGCCGGGCTGCGCGCCGTCGTCCAGAACAGGTCGCGCAGGCCCCCCGCCAGCCCCTCCGGCGGATTGTCCACCGGCACCAGCTGCACGGCGACCAGCTTCGCCACGAGAATCGCCAGGCCGATGGCGAAGAAGGGCACCAGCAACCGGACGGCCCTCTGCGGCACCACCCGCCCCGGCGGCTTCGCCAGCAGGCCCGAGAGCACCACCACCGTCCCGCTCAGATAAAGGAAGAACGGCATGTGGAAGCGATAGACCAGGTAGCGCACCGGTTCGTACCACTCGACGCCCGGCGGCACGTCCCGCGCCACGATATGCCCGAAGACCACGAGCAGGATGGCAATGCCCCGTGCTCGGTCGAGATCAAGGCGCCGCTCCCGCTGCACCGTCGCCGGCGCCGCAGCCACCCCCTGGTCCGGCATCGCCTCAGCCCGTCCGTGCCGGCCGCCAGGCATAGGCCCCGGCCGAGGCGGAGCCGGAGGAAGAGTGGCGCCGCCCGTGCCGGGCCGCCTGCACCTCCGCCCGCCCGCGGGCCAGGATCGCGCCGATGACGCAGAACAGCATGACCGAGGTGCTGGCGATCAGCGTGTTGTCGAAGCCGCTGTGCAGCAGGAAGCCGAGCAGCGCCGCCCGCAGCACCAGCCGCTCGCGCGCGCCGAGGCTTCGCGACCCCCACCACATCCAGGCGATGATCGAGAGGAAGATCGCCGCGCAGCCGATGATCCCGCCATCGATCGACAGCCGCAGGTACTCGTTATGCGCGGCCGTGGTGCCGAGCAGCTTGATCAGCGGGTCATCGGGGTCGACCAGCAGCTTGCCCGCCCCGAGCCCATAGCCGAAGAGCGGCCGGTTCTCGATGGCATCGAGGAAGTAGGGCCACATGAGGTCGCGGCCGGAGGTGTCGGTGCCCTGGCTGATGAAGCGTTGCATGGCATAGGCGATCACCGGGCTCAGCAGCAGCAGCCCCGGCACGCCGCCGCCCATCACCAGGTCCACCTTGCGCCGCAGCGGGAAGATGTGCCGGTTCGAGAAGAAGAAGACGATGCCGAGGAAGATCACCACCGTCGCCAGCGGCATCCGCGCCTGGGTCGCCAGCAGCACCGCGAGGTCGAGCCCGGCGATGATCAGCCAGATCGGCCGGAAGCCCCGCATGTATTCGAGGGTGGCGGCGAAGATCGCCGTCTCGCAGAAGCCCGCGAGGAAGGGCGCGCTGTGCATTCCCTGGAAGCGCCCGAGCTGGTCGATCGCCGGATAGAGCCCCGCCAGATGGGTGAAGAGGCTGCCGAAGGCGCTGATCAGCGGCACGACGGTCGCCCCGCGGATGATCCAGGTCCAGATCCTCTTCGGCGCCAGGCAGAAGCCGAGCACGAAGGGCGCGGTGGAGCCGATGAAGCTGCGGATCATGTCGCCCGTCGTCCCGATCCGCCCCATCGGCAGCACGACGATGCTGATCGCGGCGATGGCCGTATAGGCGAGGAAGGGCCAGTTGATCGCGTTGGTCGGCCCGTAGCGCAGCAGCAGCACGGCGGCGAGGGCGAAGGGCACCACCTTCACCACCGCCGAGCCGAGCGCAGCCGCCGCATTGCCGCCCGCGCTCGCCAGCATGCCGCCATCGAGCTGGATGTCGACGCCGAGCCCGTAGATCATCACCAGCCCCACCACGATCGCCAGCGGGAACTGGTAGACCGCGAGCCCGAGCAGCAACGCCACCATCGCCGGCAGCATGAGCAGCAACGGCCCCGGCGCCAGCAGCGCGAAGAGCAGCATCAGCGCCGCGCCGAAGAGCGCGATCAGGACCTGGGCGAGGGGAGAGGTAAGGCTCGGCATGCGAACGGTTCTGTCACGCAGCCTCGGCGCGTACCAATCAGCCTTCCGTCAACCCCGTGCGCCACCCGAAAGCGTGACCGCCCCGGGGGATGCGCCGGGGCCACCGGTTGTGGCAGCGATGCGCCCTTCGAACGACGAGGCGAGTACCGATGCAGGGCCCCATCCACCAGGCCGCACCCCGCGACGCCGCGTTGACGCGGCTGCGCTTCTTCCTGATCGGCTGGGTGATCCTCTACCATCTCGACCTGCCGCTGCGCGTCAGCCTCGGGCTGCCGGCGCTGGCGCCGCTGCTGCAGCATGGCTACCTCGGCGTGGACGGATTCTTCCTGCTCTCCGGCTTCGCCCTTTGGCTGGGCTACGGCGCCCGGCCGCCCTGGAGCAGGGCCGGGATCGTGGATTTCCTCCGCCGCCGCCTCGCCAAGATCTGGCCGCTGCACGCGCTGGCGCTGCTGGCGCTGGCCCTGCTGGTCGGCTTGGCCATGGCCGCCGGCCTCACCATCCGCGAGCCGGAGCGCTTCGGCCTGCGCGAATTCGTGCTGCAGCTCTTCCTGCTGAATGCCTGGGAGACGACGGCCCGCCATGCCTGGAACTACCCCTCCTGGGCGCTCTCGGTGGAATGGGCCGGATACCTTGCCTTCCCCCTCGTCCTCGCCGCCCTCATCCGCCTGCCGCGCCTGGCGCTGCCCGCCGTGCCGCTGCTCGGCTTCGCCGGCATCGCCGCCCTCGGGGCGGAGGATCCGGGCATCGGGCTGAACTACACGCTGCATCTCGGCCTGCTGCGCTTCGCCCTGGAATTCGCCACCGGCCTCGCCATCGGCCGGCTGACGACCGAGGGGCTGCTGCCGCGCGCCGCCCTCTGGCCCGTGCTGCTGGCGCTGCCGCTTGGCCTCTGGCTGGAATGGGACGCGCTGACCGTGCTCGGCCTTGCCGCGCTGATCCCGCTGCTGCGGCGCTCGGTGCCCGCGGCCGCGCCCGCCCGGCCCGACCTGCTGCTCCGCCTCGGCGAGGCCTCCTTCGGTGTCTACCTCTGCTGGGTCTTCATCGAGGCCGGGCTCGTGCTGGTGCTGCGCCGGGTCGATCCCGGCCTCGCCGGCCGGGCCGGGCTGATGATCGCCGGCTTCCTGGCGAGCCTCGTCGCCGGCTGGCTCGCCTGGCGCTTCGTGGAGGTGCCGGCCAATCGCTGGCTCCTCCGCCGCGGCGCCGCGGGCCGGCCCGCGGCGGTCAGCGCGCCGACAGCATCCCGGGTGGGATGAGGTTCGGCTTCGGCATCGGCTCGTCGCCGTTCTGCAGCCGCCAGTCCCGGCCATGGCTGTAGGACCATAGCGTCACCGGCAGGCGGAGCCGCTTCAGCTCCGGCAGCACCTGCGCCAGGTCGGCAGCCCAGGCAGGGCGGTTCGCCTCATGCCCGAAGGCGCCGCCCAGCTCGCTGACGATGACGGGCATGCGGTTGCGGTCCCGCCAGGCGGCGACCGCCTGGAACCGGCCGGGCGACTGCGTGCCCTGGTAGTCATGCGCCTCGGCGATGGTGTTCGGGTCGACGGGTAGGGGGCATTCGACCAGTGAGCGGGCGCTGTGCCATTCCCGCCCGCCCCACACCAGCGTATGGCGCGGCGCCGCGCGGCGCAGGTCGGCGAGCAGCCGGTCGCGCACCGGCAGCCAGCTCGCCGTGTCGTCGAAGACCGGCTCGTTCAGCGGTGCAAGCGCGACCATGGAAGGGTCGGTCCGCTCGGCGAAGAACTGCGCCCGTGCCCGCATCCCCTCCCAGTCGCGGTCGGTCCAGGGCTTCTTCTGGTAGAAGAAATCCGCCACGCCGAGGAAGACCGGCAGCCCCGCCTCCACGGCATCCTTCACCGCGTTCAGGTAGAGGGCGGGGATGTCCATGCTGGAGCCGGTCTGCGCGACTTCCGGCAGGAAGATGCGCACATGGTCGAAGCCGCCCGCGCGGAAGCCGCGCCACCAGCCGACGCCGAGCCGGCGCGGCTGGTTGTCCTTGGTGATGGCGTACCAGCGCTCGAGATTGGCACCGAGCTTGAGCATGGCAAGCCGCCGACGCATCGGCGGCTGTTCCTGGGCGGATGCCGGCGCCGCGAGGGCGCCGGCCAGCGGCAGGGCCAGGAGGCCCCGACGGGTGGCCACGGCTTCAGCCGAAGCGGAAGGCGGCGGGGGCGGCATTCTCGGGTGCGCTGGCCGCCTGCTGCTCCTTCATTCTCGCTTCCACCTGCTTCAGCAGCCCGGAGAGGCTGGTGACGAGCGAGGGGAGCTGCGTCAGCGGCACCACCAGCTGGCCGCAGGGCGTCGGTTTCCCCTCGGCCCCTGTCTGCGCCAGCGTCAGCCGGGCGACGCCGTATGTCACGCTGGCGTCGAGGATGCCGTCGGCGAAGATGGTCGTGCGGGTGTCGCTCATGGAGGGTCCTATTGCTCGCGGAAGGCGCGGTGGAAGCTGTCCCGGATCGGCTGGGTAACATAGCGGAAGAAGGTCCGCTCCCCGATCTTGATATGGGCTTCCACCGGCATCCCGGGGGTGAGGAATATGTTGGGCAGCGAGGCCAGCTGCGCCTGGTCGATCAAAATGCGCGCCGGGTAGTATTGCTGCCGCGTCTGATCGTTGGTGGTCACGTCCGCGGCGACCCAGGTCACCTCTCCGTGCAGGTAGGGCACCAGGCGCTGCTTGAATGCGGGCAGCCGCACCTCGGCATGCAGGCCGGGATAGACCACGTCGATGTCGTTCGGCTGAACGTTCACCTCGGCGATCAGCCGGTCGTGCTGCGGCACCAGGTCCATCACCGATTCGCCCGGCTTGACGACGGCGCCGACGGTGAAGAGGCGCAGGTTGACGACGGTGCCGTCCTCCGGCGCGGTGATGTCCCGCCGGGTCATGACGTCGGAGGCGGCGCGCAACTTCTCCTCGGCCTCGGCGAGCTTGCCGCGGACATCGCGCAGCTCCTGCCCGTTCTCCTGCATCCGCTGGTCGGTGGCCTGGCTGGTCTGCTTCTGCGCCTCGGCAATCGCCGCATTGGCGCGGTCGATCTGGCCGTTCAGGTCCTCGATGCTGCCCTCGAGCCCGGCAAAGCTGCGCTGGAGCGCGAGCAATTGCGGCAGCCGCTGCAGGCCCTGGTTAACCAGGGTGCGCGTCATCTCCTCCTCCTGCCTGATCAGCGCGAGCTGGCGGCGGGTGGAGGCGAGCTGGCCGCGGGCGCCGGCGATCACCGCCTGCTGCTGGTCGATGCGGGCCTGAAAGACCTGCACTTGGCTGGTGAGGCTTGCCGTCCGCGCCTCGAACAGGGCGCGCTGGCCGGTGACGCTGTCGAGCGCGCGGGCATTGCTGGCGCTCAGCAGCTCGGGCGGGAAGGTGACCTCCCGCGCGCGGGCGATTTCGGCGCGCAGCCGAGCCTCCTGCGCCATCAGCGCCCAGCGCTGGGCGCGCTGCGTCTCGAGTGCCGCATCCGCCTGGATGTCGTCGAGGCGGGCGAGCACCTGGCCCTTCTCGACCTTGTCGCCGTCGCGCACCAGGATATCGCGGACGATGCCGCCCTCGAGGTGCTGGATGGTCCGCCGCGTGCCCTCGACCTTGATGGTGCCGGCCGCGATGGAGGCCTCGGCCAGCGGCGCGAAGACCGCCCAAGCCGCGCCGCCGACGACGAAGAACAGGAAGACGACCATGCCGAAGATCATCGTGCCGCGGGTGCGCGGCGCCGGAGCGTCGAGCAGCGGATCGAAGGGGAAGTGCGGCAGCGAGCCGCCGAGGTCGGTGCGAATCGGCGCCAGGGCCCGGCCGCCGGTGAGGGCGGGGAGCTTCTGATCCTGGGTGGTGACGCTCATCGGGCGGCGCTCCCTTCAAGGCGGGCAACCGGGGTGTTCTGGACCTCGGCGGGACGGGGCGGCGTCATCAGCCGCTTCAGCACCTCGGCGCGCGGGCCGAACATCTCCATCGCGCCGTCCTTCAGCAGCAGCACCTTGTCGACGCCCTGCACCAGGGTCGGGCGGTGCGAGACGAGGATCACCGTGGTGTCCTGCGCCTTCAGCCGCTCCAGCGCCTGGGTCAGCGCCGCCTCGCTGTCGCCGTCGAGGTTGCTGTTCGGCTCGTCGAGCACGACCAGCTTCGGCCGGCCGAACATGGCCCGCGCCAGGCCGATCAGCTGCCGCTGGCCGCCCGAGAGGTACTGGCCGCTGTCGCCGATCTCGGTCTCGTAGCCGTTCGGCAGGCGGAGGATCATGTCGTGGCAGCCGGCGAGCTTCGCAGCCTCGTACACCGCATCCGGCTCGGCCTCGGCCATGCGGGCGATGTTGCGGAAGACGGTGCCGTCGAACAGCTCCACATCCTGCGGCAGGTAGCCGACATGCCGGCCGAAATCCTCGCGCATCCACTGATAGACATCGGCGCCGTCGAGCCGGACGGTGCCGGCCGAGGGCGGCAGCGTGCCGATCAGCATGCGGATCAGCGTCGTCTTGCCGGCGGCCGAGGGGCCGATCACGGCCAGGCTCTCGCCCGGCGCGAGGCTGAAATTCACCCCCTTGATCATGGCGACGCCCTGGCCCGGGAAGGCATAGGAGACGCGCTCGACCGAGACCTTGCCCACCGGCTCCGGCAGGGGGAGGCCCGGCGGGCGCAGCCGCGGCATGGCGAGGAAGCTCTGCAGCCGGCGGAAGCTCTGCCGGGCGGAGACGAGCTGCTTCCAGCCGCCGATCATCTGCTCCACCGGCGCCAGCGCGCGGCCCATGATGATCGAGCCGGCGATGGAGGCGCCCGAGGTCAGCTCCTGCTGCAGCACCAGATAGGCGCCGGCGCCGAGGATGCCGATCTGCACGGTGAGGCGGCAGAACTTGGTCGTGGCGACGAGGAAGGAGGCGCGGTCGGCGGCGCGCTGCTGCGGCACCGTCATCGCCGCGACCGATTCCCGCCAGCGGCCGATGACCGAGGGCAGCATGCCCATGCTGTCGATCACCTCGGCATTGCGCGAGATGGCATCCGCCCGGCGCTGCGAGGCCATGCCAGCGGTGTTCGCCTCCTTCAGCAGGGCGGAGGTGGCGACCTCGCTGGCGAGCGTCAGGCCGAACAGCACCACCGCGCCGCCGAGGGCGATGAAGCCCATCATCGGGTGGAGGAGGAAGATGACGCCGATATAGATCGGCACCCAGGGCACGTCATAGAGCGAGAGCGCGCCCGGCGAGCCGAGATAGCCGCGGCAGACGGCGAGGTCCCGCAAGGCCTCCATCCGGTAGGGCCGCCCGCGCAGCGTGCTCTCGAGGGCGCGGACGAAGCCCTCCGGCGCCACGCGGTGCTCCACCCAGCTGCCGATCCGCTGCATCACCTTGCCGCGCACGCCCTCGAGGATGGCAAGCACCGCCGTCGCCAGGATGGCGATCAGCGAGAGGTAGAGCAGGGTGTCAAGCGCCCGGCTCGACAGGACGCGGTCGAAGACCTGCATCATGTAGACCGAGGTGGTGAGCTGCAGCAGGTTCACGACACCGCTGAAGACGCCGACGAGAATGAACTGGGACCGGCAGGCCCGGAGCGCCCGGCGCAGCGGGGTATCCGCCGCCGCATCGGCCCCGGGAAGAAGGGTGCGGGAGTGGGACATGCGTCAGCCTGCCAGGCGGCCGGCGAGGCCGGCCAGGGTTTCGGGGTGCAGCGCGAGCCAGGCGCCGGCGGCGCCGATGATGGCGAGCGCCACCAGGTTGGCGGCAACCATGCGGAGGAAGCCGGGCGGGTGGCGGAGGCGGCCGATCTGCTCGGCCACCGCCTCCTGGCGGATGCGCTCGATATTGTTGTGCAGGTAGCGCAACGCGTGGTCGCAGAGGGCCGCCTCGGCCTCCCGCTGGCAGCGCGCGATGGCTTCGGGGGTGGCTTCCTCCCGCCGGTCGGCGGCGATGCCGAAGGCGAGGAGGCCGGTGAGACGGTCTTCCGTGCGGAAGGCCTGAGGGTCGGCGGGGACTGTCACGGCCGGAACGGGGGCCGGGGCGGGGTTTGGCCTGAGGGTTTCGACATTGGCCATACTAGGCTCCATCCTGGGCCGGCCATGGGGATGCCATGATACGCCCGAACGGGCGAATCGGCGCTATCATCCCGCATGGCTTGCACGCTGTTGTCCCGGAGCGGGGGGCTGGGGGACGGGGGGCGCCTGGGCGGCGCGGATTGAATACGCACTCCGCTTTCCGTGAAATGCAACCCTAATCCCGAGAAATTTCCGCACGGTAACCGACGTAAGGGATGCCATTCCGTATCGATCACGGCTTCGGTCCTCCGCGGCGGTTGTGCCACACCTGGCCCGGAAGTGACGGATTGGCCCGCCTGCATGACGGGATGTGATTGTTGCATGCACACTCCTCCGACAACCCGTGCTACGGAGGCCGGGGGCTCATAATGACGGGGAAATAGTGGTGAAAAGCTTTCGAAGCTGGGGGGTTCTGGGTCTGCTCGTGGCTGCCCTGCCGCTGGGCGAGGCGCAGGCCCAGTTGGGTGACTCACCCGAGGTCCAGCGTGGCATCACCGTGGTGAACCGGCAGCGGCCGGATTACGACCCGCTCGGCGTCCGCCTTGGCGGCTTCACCCTGAACGGCGGGATCGAGGCCGGGCCGGGCTGGGACAGCAACCTTTTCGGCCGGAGGAGCAACGTCGTCTCCGATGGCTTCGCCGAGGAGCGGGGCAACCTGAACCTCCGCAGCAACTGGACGAACCATGCGGTCGGCGTCTCCGCCAATTCGGCCAACCGGCAGTATTTCAGCCAAAGCCAGCTCGACTGGAACGACTGGGACATAGGCGGCTTCGGGCGCTACGACTTCTCGGCCGACACCGCCCTGTTGGGCCAATACCGCCATTACCGCTCGCATCTCGACGTCTACAGCTTCGACGTCCAGGCCACCGGTATCGTCCAGCCCGTCGCCTATGATTCGGATGAGATCTCGGTCACCGGCAACACGCGCTTCAACCGGCTCGGGCTGATCGCCCAGGGCGTCTACCGGACCTTCGACTTCGAGGAACGAGTCATCGGCACCACCCCGACGCCGTTGCTGCAGGACGGCTTCAACGTGCCGCAGAACGGCTTCAACACGGCGCGGAACAGCTTCAACACGGTGATCGGCGCGCTCGGCGCCAGCTACGCCCTCGCCCCGGGGCGCAACATCACTGCCGTCGTTCGGGTGCAGGACATCAAGTACACCTCCTCTGGTTCGGATTTCCAGAACACGGCCTTCAACTCGCAAAGCGTCTTCGACAACCCGCAGAACCGGAACAGCTTCACCTGGGAGGCATTGGCCGGTTTCGACTATGATTTCGACGGTGTCTGGCAGGCGCGCCTCGGCCTCGGCTGGCGGCACCGCGAGTATCAGGGGCCGATCAGGCCGTTGGAAGGCCCGGCGGTCGAGGCCGGCCTCACCTACGCGCCAACCCAGTTGACCACCGTCCGCTTCCGGCTCACCCGGACCATCGAGGAGTCCATCCGCCAGGATTCGGTGAGTTACCAGCGTACCCAGGCCGGCCTGACCCTCGATCATGAGTACCTGCGCAACGTGCTGCTCCAGGGCGACGTGCTCTATGACCGGCGCGAATATGAGAGCCCGAACCAGACGGCGAGCGACATGGTCTTCACCCTGACCGCGCGCTACCTGCTGAACCGCAATGCCTCGGTGGTGGCGAGCTACGGCTATCGCCGGCGGCTCGAAGCGACGGGCGGCTTCCGGGAGTTTGACCGCAACCTGCTGCAGGTCCGGCTCCGCTTTGCAATCTGAGGCTCCGCTCCGGCGCCTGCTCGAGCTGGATTTCGCCGACCTTCCCTTGCAGGGCGTGCTGGCCCTGCTGGCGGGGCGGCCGGCGGAAGCGCCTTTCGGCTATGTCGTGACGCCGAATGCCGACCATCTGGTGCGGCTGGCACGCGACCCGACGCTGCGGCCGCTTTATGACGCGGCGATGCTGCGGCTGCTCGACAGCCGGGTGGTGGCGCGGCTTGCCGGTGTGATGGGGCTGGCGGCACCGGCGGTGGTGCCGGGCAGCGACCTTACCGCCGCCTTAATGGCTGGGCTGCCGGCAGACGAGCCAGTGACGGTGCTCGGCCTGGCGCCGGCCGCGCTCGAACGGCTGGCGGCACGGACGGGGCTCCGACGGATCGCCCATTACAACCCGCCGATGGGGTTCGACCGGGATCTTGCGCAGTTCGAGGCGGCGGTCCGCTTCATCGAGGATCACCCGGCGCGCTACAGCTTCCTCGCCGTCGGCTCGCCGCGGCAGGAGCGGGTAGCGCAGGCTGTGGCGGCGCGCGGGAAGGGGCGGGGGGTCGGCCTCTGCATCGGGGCGAGCCTGCTTTTCCTCACCGGCGAGGAACGGCGGGCGCCGCTCGCGGTGCAACGGGCCGGGATGGAATGGGCCTGGCGGATGATGCAGGACCCGAAGCGCCTCGCCCGGCGCTACCTGGTGGACAGCCCGGCCATCATCGCCCTGCTGCGGCGGGAAGCGAAGCAGCCCCGTTGAGGGGCCGCTACCCTCTCCGGCTGATGATTCTCGCCACCAGCATCAGCACCGCCCCGGCCAGGATCACCCCACAGGTCCTTGGGTCCGCCCGCAGCGCATCCAGCACTGCCTCCGGAATCCAGAGCACTGCATCCCAGCCGAAAAGATGCGCCATCACGCCGACCAGCACGAGCAGCGTGCCGAGGCTCCAAAGCAGCCGCGCCATTCCCACCTACCCGGCCCGGAAAGCGATGGCGTTGCGGAGCGCATGCACGATCAGCTCCATCCGGCGCTCGAAGCCGGCGGCGGCCTGGGGGCGGCCAGCCTCCTCAGCGCCAACGACGCCGCGCAGGACGGAGGCTTCGAGCTGCTTTGCCATTTCCTCCATGGAGGCAAGGGCAATCTCGGCACCGCCGCCCTGCATGGTGGCGCGCAACACGGCGATCTCGCCGAAAGCCGCGGCCAGGGCTGTTTCCAGGGCGATGATCTCGCCACGCAATTCGTCGCTCTTGTCCTCGGGCATCCGTCTCAGGTGGGGGCGGCGGTGCCCGGCCTCAACTGGCCTTGGCACTCGGCAGGGCCGCCAGCACCTCGGCCCGCACCCGCCGGCTGAGGCCGCCGCGATGGGCGGCGTCATTGCGGGCAAGGTAGTCGCGCGCCACGGGCGTCAGCCGGTAGAGCGCCTCCATCCCCGGCGCCGGGCGGAAGCGGCGCCAGAGGCCGAGCGCCGCGGGCCCCGCCTTCAGCCCCTGGGCGAGCACGCCGTTGCGGGCGCCCTTCACCTGATAGGCGAGGAAGCGCGGTAGCAGCGAGGCCGGGGCGAGGCCGTATTTAAGCCCGATATAGAGGCGGTTGCGGACGAAGTGGAACCAGCGGGTGCCGGACCAGGCGAAGCGGTGCTCACCGCTCACCTTGTGACGCACGGCGATGTCGCCGCGGTAACGGATGCGCTGGCCGGCATTGATGGCGCGGAGGGCGAAGTCGAACTCCTCCCAACAGAAGAAGAGTGCGTCGTCATAGCCGCCGGTACGCTCGAAATCCCGTCGGCGGATGGCATGGCCGGCGCCGACGAAGGTGGCGACGTCGAAGCTCTCTGCCGCGCGCGGCAGCAGCCCGGCCGGGTAGCCCCAGGATGAGAGGTCCTCCGCACCCGTGTCGAAGACGAGGATGCGGCAGGCGATGGTGGCGATGTCCGGCTCCGCATCGAGGGCGCGGAGGGCGCGGGCGAGGGTGTCGGCGTCGGCGAATTCGGCGTCGTTGTCGAGGGCGAAGACCATCCGGCCGCGGCCGAGCGCCGTCGCCCGGTTGCGCCCGCCGGCGACGCCCCAATTGCGGTCGAGCCGCACCAGCGTCGCATCCGGCGCGCCCTCGACGGCGGCGGCGAGGCGGGCGAGGTTCTGCGGCTTGCTGCCCTGGTCGGCGATCCAGACATGCTTGGAAAGCCCGGCCTGGGCGCGGGCGGAGGTGATGGCGGCCACCGTCTCCTCGGCACGGTCCATCGCCAGGATGATGACGTCCGCATCCACCCCGCCCGCCGGCCCGTGGGCGCCGGCGACATGCTCGGGGGCAGGGTAGGGGCCGAGGCTCATGGATGCTCCTCGAAATCTGGGGCGGGCAGGGCAAGGTAGGCGACGCGCTTCGCTTCCTGCCGGCCGCGCGTCACCGTGTCGAGGATGAGGCCGCAGACGAAAGAGAGGAAGGAAAGCAGGACGAGGCCAGTCGCCAGCACCGCCGTCGGCAGCCGGGGGACGAGGCCGGTGGCGAGGAAGGTCTGCAGCAGCGGCACCGCCAGCATCAGGGCGAGGAACAGCAGAATGCCGCCGGCGACCGAGAAGAACATCAGCGGCCGCTCCCGCTGCACCAGGGTGACGATGGTCCGCAGGATGCGGAAGCCGTCGCGGTAGGTGTTGAGCTTGCTGGTGGAGCCGGCAGGGCGCTCCTTGTAGGCGCTCGGCACCTCGCCGACAGGCAGCTTCAGCTCGAGGGCGTGAACGGTGAACTCCGTCTCCGTCTCGAAGCCGGCGGCGAGCGCCGGGAAGCTCTTGACGAACCGGCGTGAGAAGACGCGGTAGCCGGAGAGCATGTCGGAGATGCGGTCGCCGAAAACCCAGCGCACCATCCCCGTCAGCACGGCGTTGCCGAGCTGGTGGCCGGGGCGGTAGGCGGCGGCGGCGATGGCCTCCGGGGTGCGGCGCACGCCGGTCACCATGTCGAGGCGGTCGGCGAAGAGCAGGCGCAGCATCTCCGCCGCGGCGGAGGCGTCGTAGGTGTCGTCGCCATCGACCAGCACATAGGCATCGGCCTCGATATCGGCGAACATCCGCCGCACGACATGGCCCTTGCCCTGCAGCGACTCGTTGCGGACGACTGCCCCGGCGGCGCGGGCGGCGGCGGCGGTGCCATCCTTCGAGTTGTTGTCGTAGACATAGATGGTCGCGTCGGGCAGGGCGGCGCGGAAAGCGGCGACCACGTGGGGGATCGCCACCTCCTCGTTGTAGCAGGGGATGAGCACCGCGACGCGTGGGGCGTGGCGGTAGCCCGGCAGCAGCTCCGCTCCGGGCGTGAGATGGGTGTCGGGCAAGGTGCTCTCCGGCATGGTGAGGGCTTCCATCCTCGGCTGTTAAGCCTAGGAAACCGTTCTACGTAAGGAATGTGGCGGGGGGATGACCCCCGCCGGTCAGAAGGCGTTCCGCATCCGGGCGACAGCGAGCAACGTCCGCACCAAGATGGTGAAGTCGAGCCAAAGCGACCAAGTCTCGATGTATTCGAGATCGCTCTCGACCCGACGCAGCAGCTTCTCCTCCGTCTCGGTCGGGCCGCGCCAGCCGCGGACCTGGGCGAGGCCGGTAAGGCCCGGCTTCACCCGGTGCCGCGCGGCGTAGCGGGCGGCGACCTCCTCGAAGGGCCTCCCGCCGGCGCGGGTGCCCGGCGCATGCGGCCGGGGGCCGATGAAGGACATGTCGCCGCGGAGGATGTTGAAAAGCTGCGGCAGCTCGTCGAGCGAGGTGCGGCGGAGGATGGCGCCGACCCGCGTCACCCGCTTGTCGCCGAGCGAGACCTGCTTCGCTACGGTGTAGTCCGATGCCTCGTGATACATCGTGCGGAACTTCAACACGTAGAAGGGCTGGTTGTTGAAGCCGGTGCGGCGCTGGCGGAACAGCACCGGGCCAGGGCTGTCGAGCCGCACAGCGAGGGCGATGAGCGCCATCGGCACAGCGGCGACGGCCAGCGCCAGCAGGGCGAGGACATAGTCCTCCACCATCTTGACGACGGCGCCCCAGCCGCTGATCGGCCGGTCGGCGAGGCGAAGCAGGCGCAGGCGCTCGCCCTCCGGCGCGGTGCCGAGGCTGCGATAGGCCATGAGGTCCGGAGCGAGGCGGACATCGACAGGGTAGTCGCCGAAGTGCCGCAGCAGGTTCTGCAGGCGCGATTCGGCCGCCCAGGGGAGGGCAAGGATCACCTGGTCCACCTCGCCGCGGCGGATCATGGCATTCAGCGCCTCGAGCGAGCCGAGATAAGGCAGGCCGTTGCGCAACCCACCGACCTGATGGGTGCGCCGGTCATCGACCAGGCCGACCAGCTCCAGGCTGCGGTCCGGCCGGCCGCCGAGGGCGGCGACCAGGCGCGCGGCCTGCGGCCCGTCGCCGACCACCACGGCGCGTTGCCGGGTACGCTCCGCTGCGGCGCGCAGGGCGACGGCGGCCGCCATGCGCGCGGCGAGCACCGGCGGCATGGCAATGACGAGCCAGAGCAGCGCCAGGCCAGGCGCGAAATTGCCGCGGGCGCCGAGCGCTTGCGCCGCCAGACCCATGCCGCCGATGCCGAGGACCAGCCCGGCGAGGGCACCGAGCCCAGCCCGCTTGCCGCCGAAGAGCGCCGCATGGCCGTAGCCGCCGGCAGCGGCAATCAGACAAGGCACGAGCAGCGCCACGAAGCCGATGAGTCGCAGCGCCGGCCCCTCGGCCGGCTCCAGCGGCAGCGCCTGCACGGCGAGGCCGGTGGCGGCGAGGCACAGAGCGTCCAGCATCGCCACGGCCAATGCCAGCAGCGCCGGCGGCAATGGCGAACCGATTGCCCAGCGCTCGCGGCGTGCACCGCCGCGGAGACCGACCCAGCCGGCTTCCGCCACGGCGGTCAGCAGCCGGCTGTCGCCGGTGCGGTGCTCAGGTGGCATCACGTCCTGCATGCTGACCGCTCAGGGCTGGGGTTGAGGCTCTCGATTGCGATGGGCATGGCTCCCGCTGGCCTTCACGCTCTGGAGGAACGGGGGTCGGCCCCGGCGGCACCGAAAACGAAGCGCCGGGACATGAAAAAGTTGGCGGCAAGGCCCGCAACCGAGCCGGCCGCGACACCAATCACGGGATGGGCCGCGACCAGCGGAACTCCGGCGAGGAGCGCTGCATAGGTTCCGTAGTTGCACAGGAAACCGAGCACATTCACGAGCAGGAAGAGCAACCATTGCCGGCCGAGCCCGCCTTCCTGCCGCGAAGAGCGAAAAGTCCAGGCCCTGTTCAATGCAAAGGTTGTGGTGGCGGCGGCAAGGTAGGAAAGTAACCGGCCTAGCCAGGGGCCGGTGCCGAGTGCGATGCCGGCCGTCAGCACCCCTGCATCAACGAGGAAGCCTGCCACGCCGACCGTGCCAAAGCGCAGGAACTCGCCCACCATGCCGCCACCGTTGCGGGTGGCGAAGGAAGGGGCGGAAAGTTCGGGACCGGTGAGGGAAGAATTCATTCAAGGCATCCTGTATGCAGCAAGGAATACGCGTCCCCGACTGCTGGGACAAACCACGGCGCGGTGACAACTGCTCACCCAGGGCGCGAAACCGCCGCTTCCGCTGTCACGTTCCACGGCGCAAGCGCCACGAAAATCCGCATGTCCGTATTCCAGTTCGATCTGGAAATTGTTCATGATGCGGCAATGAAAGGCCCGCGGGCACAATGACCGAGGATTTCGCCGCAGATGTGGCCGCAATCGGCAGCATCCCGATCATGCCGACCGTTCTCGACACCGTCTGCCGGCTGAGCGGCATGCGGTTCGCGGCGGTCGCGCGCGTCACGGAGGACCGCTGGATCGCCTGCGCCATCCGTGATGAAATCGCCTTCGGCCTCGCCCCCGGCGGCGAACTGCCCATCGAGTCGACGCTCTGCCACGAGGTCCGCCTGGCGACGACGCGCGTCGTCATCGACGATGTCGTCGCCCATCCGGTCTATTGTTCCCATCACACGCCGGCGACCTATGGCTTCCGCAGTTACATTTCCGTGCCGGTCCGCCGCGCGGATGGCAGCGTCTTCGGCACGCTCTGCGCCATCGATCCGGAGCCGCGCCGGTTGGACGTGCCTGAGATCGTTGGAATGTTCGAGATGTTTGCCGACCTCATCGGCCAGCATCTCGCTGCGCTGGAGCGGACGGTAGCGAGCGAGGCGACGCTGCTCGACGCCCAGCGCGTGGCGGCCCTGCGCGAGCAGTTCATTGCGGTACTTGGGCATGACCTGCGCAACCCGCTCGCCGCCATAGACGGCGGGATGCGGCTGCTGCGGAAGACGCCGCTCGACGATCAGGCCTTGCGCCTCATCACCCTGGTCCAGGCGAGTGTTGGGCGGATGAGCGGGCTGATCGACAATCTCGTGGATTTCGCCCGCTGCCGCCTCGGCGACGGGCTGCTGCTCGAACGAGAGCACGTAGAAATAGAAACATTACTTCGACAAATCGCGTCTGAGTTGCAAGTCGACCGGCCGGACCGGATTGTCGACATCGCCTGCCGCCTTGATGCGCCAGTTACCTGCGATCGCAGACGCATGGCGCAGCTCGTCTCCAACCTGCTCGGCAATGCGCTGACCCATGGCGCAGCGAACCGGCCGGTGCGCGTCTCGGCCTGGGCGGAGGGCGGGTGGTTCGAGCTCTCCGTCGCCAATGCCGGCGAGCCGATCCCGCCCGGGATGCTGCCTGGCCTCTTCCAACCCTTCGTCCGCGGCCCCCAGGGACCGCGGGGGGAGGGGCTGGGCCTCGGCCTCTATATCGCCCAGCAGATCGCCGAGGCGCATGGCGGCATCATCGAGGCCACCTCCACCCCGGCGGAAACGCGCTTCACCCTGCGGATGCCGTTGCCCGAATAGGGTGCTTCACGGGGGCTGGAAAACCGCTACTGTCCCGGCCGTTTCGTTTCCGGGAGAAAGAGCCCATGCATCGTCGCAATCTGCTGGCCGGCGCCGCGCTGGCCGGCACCGCTCTGCGCCTGCCGGTGCCCGCCCTGGCGCAGCCGGCGGGCAGCCGGGTGCTGCGCTTCATCCCCCAGTCCGACGTGGCGGTGGTCGACCCCATCGTCACCACCGCCTATGTCACGCGGCACCACGCCTTTCTGATCTACGACACGCTCTATGGCTTGGATGCCGATTTCAAGCCGCAGCCGCAGATGGCCGAGGGGCACAAGGTGGAGGATGGCGGGCGGCGGGTGACCATCACGCTGCGCCAGGGCCTCGCCTTCCATGATGGGGAGCCGGTGCGGGCCAGGGATTGCGTCGCCTCGATCAAGCGCTGGGCCCAGCGCGACGCGCTCGGCCAGGCGTTGATGGCGGCGACCGAGGAGCTGGTCGACGATGACGACCGCAACTTCACCTTCCGCCTCAAGCGGCCCTTTGCCCTGCTCTTCGACGCGCTGGCCAAGCCCTCGACGCCGGTGCCCTTCATGATGCCGGAGCGCATCGCCTCGCAGGACGCCAACACGCCGATCAAGGAGAATATCGGCTCCGGGCCCTTCCGCTTCAAAGCCGACGAGCGGGTGCCAGGCAGCCTGCTGGTCTATGAGCGCAACCCGAATTACGTCCCGCGCGAGGCCGGCACGCCGGCCTGGACCTCGGGGCCGAAGCGCGTCAATTTCGACCGCGTCGAATGGCGCGTGGTCCCGGACGCCTCGACCGCCGCGGCCGCGCTCGGCAACAACGAGGCGGATTGGTGGGAACAGCCGACCGCCGACCTGCTGCCGCTGCTCCGCCGCAACCGCAACCTCGTCGTCGAGAATTATGACCCGACCGGGCTGATGGCGCTGCTGCGCTTCAACTCCCTGCACCCGCCCTTCAACAACCCTGCGATCCGCCGCGCCCTGCTCGGCGGCGTCGAGCAGTCCGACTACATGAGCGCCGTCATCGGCACCGACCCGTCCAACTGGCGGGACGGCGTCGGCTGCTTCCCGCCGGGGACGCCGATGGCCAGCACCGTCGGCCTCGACGCGCTGAAGGGCCCACGCGACTACGACAAGGTGAAGCGCGACCTCGCCGCCGCCGGCTACAAGGGCGAGAAGATCGTGGTGATCGCCGCCTCCGACTTCCCCTCGCTCAACGCCCTTGCCCAGGTGGGGCGCGACATGCTGGTGAAGTCGGGGATGAATGTCGATTACGTCTCGACCGATTGGGGCAGCGTCGTGCAGCGCCGCGCCAGCCGCGAGCCGGCGGAGAAGGGGGGCTGGAGCGTCTTCTTCACCTTCTTCACCGGGCTCGACTTCTTCTCGCCGGCGACGCATCTCGGCCTGCGCGGCAACGGCACGAGCGCCTGGTTCGGCTGGCCCACCATGCCGAAGCTCGAGGAGCTGCGCGCCGCCTGGCTCGAGGCGCCGGACCTGGCCGCGCAGCAGAAGCTGGCCGCCCAGATTCAGGAGGAAGGGCTGCGCGAGCCGCCCTACCTGCCGCTCGGGCAGTATTTCCAGCCCTGGTCCTATCGCCGTGGGCTGACCGGGGTGCTCGGGGGGATGCCGCTTTTCTGGAACGCCCAGAAAGGCTGATCCCACCCGCTTGCGGATCGGCGGCGATCCGCGCTTCACTCCCCGGAACGGCCGGCGCGACCGGCTTCCGGGGAGACCACGATGAACCGACGCACCCTGCTGGGCGCCGCCTCCGCGGCGCCCCTCTCCCGATTTGCGATCGCCCAGCCAGCCAACAGCCGGGTGCTGCGCTTCATCCCCCAATCGGATATCGGCACCCTCGACCCGATCACCACCACGGCCTACGTCACCCGCAACCATGCCTTCCTGATCTGGGATACGCTCTACGGGCTGGATGCCGAGCTCAGGCCGCAGCCGCAGATGGTCGAGGGGCACCGGGTCGAGGATGACGGCAGGCGCTGGACCCTGACCCTACGCCCCGGCCTCAAATTCCACGATGGCGAGGCGGTGCGGGCGCGGGATTGCGTGGCCTCGATCAAGCGCTGGCAGCGGCGCGACCCGCTCGGGCAGGAGCTGGCCGCGCGGACCGACGAGCTGGTGGCGACGGATGACCGCACGATCGTCTTCCGGTTGAAGAAGCCCTTTGCCCTGCTGCCGGACGCGCTCGGCAAGATCGGCTCGCCGACGCCCTTCATGATGCCGGAGCGGCTGGCCAATACCGACGCCTTCCGGCCCATCACCGAGTTCGTCGGCAGCGGGCCCTTTCGCTTCAAGGCGGATGAGCGTGTGCAGGGCAGCCGCTTCGTCTATGAGCGGTTCGAGGGCTACGTGCCGCGCGAGGGCACGCCTTCCTGGACCGCTGGCCCGAAGCGCGCCCTCTTCGACCGCGTCGAGTGGCGGGTGACGCCGGACAGCGCGACCGCCGCCGCCGCGCTGCAGTCGGGCGAGGTCGATTGGTGGGAGAACCCGCCGAACGACCTGGTGCCGCCGCTCCGCCGCAACCGCGAGATCACCGTCGAACTGCCGGATCCGGCCGGACAGCTGGCCTTCGGCCGCTTCAACCATCTGCACCCACCCTTCAACAACCCGAAGCTGCGGCGCGCCCTGCTCGGCGCGATCGACCAGGCCGATTTCATGACCGCGGCCTTCGGCAGCGAGCGGGGTGCCTGGCGGGACAAGGTCGGCTTCTTCCCGGAGGGCACGCCCTTCGCCAGCGATGCCGGGCTCGGCGCCCTGACCAGCCCGCGCGACCTGGAGAAGGTGAAGCGGGAGGTGGCCGAGAGCGGCTACAAGGGCGAGCCGGTGGTGCTGCTCGGCGCCACCGATTTCCCGATCATCAACGCGCTCTGCCTGGTCGGCGCCGATCTCTTCAAGCAGGTCGGGCTGAACGTCGATTTCGTCGCGTCCGACTGGGGCACCGTCGTGCAGCGGCGCAACAGCCGCGAGCCGCCATCAAGGGGCGGGTGGAGCATCTTCTTCACCTATTGGGGCGGCTTCGACACGATCAACCCGGGCGTCAACCAGCCGCTCCGCGGCAACGGCACCAATGGCTGGTTCGGCTGGGCGAGCTCCGAGCGGCTGGAGGCGAAGCGCGCGGCATGGTTCGATGCGCCGGACCTCGCCGTGCAGCAGCAGGCGGCGCGGGAGCAGCAGGCGATCGCCTTCGAGGAGGTGCCGACCCTGCCGCTCGGCCAGTGCTATCCGATGACGGCCTACCGGCGGAGCCTCGTCGATGTCCTGAAGGGTCCGCCGCTGTTCTGGAATGCGAGGAAGGCCTGACCATGCATCGCCGTAGCCTGTTGGGGGGTGCCGCCGCGCTGCCGGCCGCCGCCCTGTCCACCGCCTCCTTGCCCACCGCCTCCCTGGCCCAGCCCGCCAATGCGCGGGTGCTGAAATTCGTCCCCCAGGCCAACCTCACCAGCCTCGACCCGATCTGGACCACGGCCAACGTCACCCGCAACCATGCCTGGCTCGTCTACGACGTGCTCTACGGCATGGATGCGCGCTTCCAGCCGCAGCCGCAGATGGCAGCGGGGCACACGGTGGAGGATGAGGGGCGCGCCTGGACCTTCACCCTCCGCGACGGCCTGCGCTTCCATGACGGCGAGCCGGTGCGCGCCACGGATTGCGTCGCCAGCCTCCGGCGCTGGATGAAGCGCAATCCCAACGGGCAGAAGATCGAGCCGCTGGTCGATGAGCTGGTCGCGCTCGACGACCGGCGGCTGCGCTTCCGGCTGAAGCGCGCCTTCCCGCGGCTGCTCGCCTCGCTCGCCAACCCGTCCAACCCGGCGGCCTTCATCATGCCGGAGCGGATCGCCCGGACCGATCCGTTCCAGCAGATCCGGGAGACAGTGGGGAGCGGGCCCTTCCGCTTCCTGCCGCGCGAGTACAATTCTGGCAGCTTCGTCGCCTATGAGCGCAACCCGGACTACCAGCCGATCTCCTCCGGCGCGGCGAGCCTGACGGCGGGGCCCAAGGTTGCGCATTTCGACCGCATCGAGTGGCACATCATCACCGATGCGGCGACGGCGGCGGCGGCGCTGCAGGCCGGCGAGATCGACTGGTACGAGCAGCCGTCGCCCGAGATCCAGCAGCTCTTCCGCCGCAACCGGCAGATCGTGGTGGAGCCGATCGACATCCTGCCGAACCCGGCGATCCTCCGCTTCAACCACCTGCATCCGCCCTTCAACGACAAGAAGATCCGCCAGGCGCTGCTGCCGGCGGTGGACCAGTCGGACTACATGACGGCGATCGTCGGGCCGGACCCGGCGGGCTTCTCCAGCATGGGCATCTTCACGCCCGGCACGCCGCTGGCCAATGATGCCGGGATGGGGGCGCTGCTCGGCCCGCGCAGCATCGACCGCTCCAAGGCGCTGCTGAGGGAGGCGGGCTACGCCAACCAGCCGATCCGCCTGATCGGCCCGACCGACATCCTGGCGCCGGCCGCCCTGACGCAGGTCGCGGTGGACATGTTCCGCAAGCTGGAGGTGAACCTCGACTTCGTGCTGACCGACTGGGGCAGCGTCATCCAGCGCCGTGCCAGCCGGGAGCCGGTGGAGAAGGGCGGGTGGAGCACCTTCCTCACCGCATTCTCGTCCTTCGAATTCGCCGACCCGGCGGGCAATTTCCCGCTGCGGGGCAATGGGGCGGCGGCCTGGTTCGGCTGGCCGACCATCCCGCGGCTGGAGGAGCTGCGGGATGCCTGGTTCGACGCGCCGGACATCGAGGCGCAGCAGAGGCTGGCGCGGGAGATTCAGCTGACGGCGCTCGACGAGGTGCCCTACATTCCGGTCGGTGCCTATCTCTCGATGACCTCGCTCCGGCGCAACCTCTCGGGTCGCGTGCCGGGCTTTGCGCTGTTCTGGAACCTGAAGCGGAGCTAGCCGATGCATCGTCGCAGCCTGTTGCAAGGGGCCACGTTGGCGGCGCTTCCCGCGCCGGTGCTGGCGCAGGGGGCGGCGAAGGTGCTGCGGGTGATCCCGCAATCGAACCTCACCAGCCTCGACCCGGTCTGGACCACGGCCGTCGTCACCCGCAACCACGGTTTCCTGGTCTATGACCAGCTGCTCGCTCAGGATGCCAAGGGCGAGATCCGGCCGCAGATGGTGGAGGGCTGGGTGACGGAGCCGGATGGGCTGACCGTCACCTTCACCCTGCGGACCGGCCTGAAATTCCACGATGGCGAGCGGGTGCTGGCGAAGGACTGCGTCGCCAGCATCAATCGCTGGGCGCGGCGCGACCCCTTCATGCAGGTGCTGCAGCCGAGCGTCGCTGCGGTGGAGGCGATGGACGACCGGCGCTTCCGCTTCCGCCTGCGGAAGCCGGTGCCGTTGCTGACCATGGCGCTCGGGCAGACGCAGTTTCCCTGCTTCGTCATGCCGGAGCGGATCGCCGCGACCGATGCCTTCCAGCAGTTGCGGGAGGCGGTCGGCAGCGGGCCCTTCCGCTTCCTCCCCGACGAGTGGAACCCGGGCCAACGCGCTGTCTGGGCCAAGTTCGACGGCTACGAGGCCCGGCCGGAGCCGGTGGACGGGCTGGCCGGCGGGCGGGTGCCGCGGCTCGACCGGGTGGAATGGACAGTCATCAGCGACCCGGCGACGGCGGCTTCCGCCATGACCACGGGCGAGCAGGACTATTGGGAATACCCGCTGCACGACCTGCTCCCGCTGCTGAAGCGGAACCGGCAGGTGGTGGTGGACCAGCGCCTGCTGGACGGCTTCTACGGCATCTGCCGCTTCAACTGCCTCCAGCCTCCCTTCGACAACCCGGCCATCCGGCGCGCGGTCGCCATGGCGGTGAACCAGCGCGACTATCTGAGTGCCGTCGCCGGCAACGAGCCGGGTGGGTGGGAGGCTTGCGAGGGCGTCTTCACCTGCGGCACGCCGCTCGCCAATGAGGTGGGCAGCGAGGTGCTGAAGACGCACAGCATCGAGCGGGCGAAGGCGGCGCTGGCCCAGGCGGGCTACAAGGGCGAGAAGGTGGTGCTGATCGCCCCCGGCGACTATCCGCAGATCAATGCGCTCTCCCTCGTCACCGCCGACATCCTGCGGCGGCTGGGGATGAACCTCGAACTGGTCTCGACCGACTGGGGCACGCTGGTGCAGCGGCGGACGAGCAAGGAGCCGGTGGAGCGGGGCGGGTGGAGCATTATCCACACCACCTCCTCCGGGCAGTCGCTGACCTTGCCGGTCTATCACCTCTTCCTGCGCGCCAACGGGCCGCAGGCCTGGTTCGGCTGGCCCGAGGATGCCGAGATCGAGCGGCTGCGCCAGGCCTGGGTCGATGCTCCGGACCCGGCCGAGGGGCGGCGTGTGGCCGAGGCGCTGAACCAGCGCGCGATGGAGGTGATGGCCTACATCCCGCTCGGCTTCTACTGGCAGCCCTCAGCCTGGCGGCGGAACGTCACCGGGGCCTTCAGGACCCCGGCAACGGTCTTCTGGAACATGTCCAAGGCGTAACCCCGTTGCGCAGGCGGCGGGGCTGAGGCAAGCACCGCCGGACCGGACCGGGAGAAACGCCGCATGCATCGTCGCACCCTGCTGCAGGGCATGGGCCTCGCCCTGGCGGCGCCGCGCCTGGCGCTGGCCCAGGGTCATGCCCGGACCCTCCGCTTCGTTCCGCAGGGCAACCTCGCCAATATCGATCCGGTCTGGACGACGACGACCCTCGCCCGGAACCATGGGTTGATGGTCTATGACACGCTCTTCGGGATGGGGCGTGACTTCCAGTCGAAGCCGCAGATGGCGGCGGGGCACGAGGTTTCGGCCGATGGGCTGGTCCATGCCGTCACCCTGCGGGCCGACCTCCGCTTCCATGACGGGCAGCCGGTGCTGGCCCGGGACTGCATCGCTTCCATCGCCCGCTGGTCGAAGCGCGACGTGCTCGGCCAGCGCCTGGCCCTGTTGCTCGAGGAGATGCGGGTCAAGGCCGATGACCGCTTCGAGCTCGTGCTCAAGAAGCCCTGGCCGGGGCTGACCTGGGCGCTCGGCAAGCCTTCGGCCAATATCTGCGCCATCATGCCCGAGCGGATCGCGCAGACCGACCCCTTCACCCAGATCACCGAGTATGTCGGCAGCGGGCCCTTCCGCTTCCGCGCCTCGCAATGGGTGCCGGGCAGCATGGCGGCCTATGAGCGCTTCCCTGGCTATGTGCCGCGGGACGAGCCGGCGGATTTCCTCGCCGGCGGCAAGGTGGTGCATTTCGATCGCGTCGAGTGGCATGTGATGCCGGACCCGGCGACCGCCGCCGCCGCCTTGCAGAACAACGAGGTGGACTGGTGGGAGACGCCGTTGGCCGACCTGCTGCCGGTGCTGCGCGGCAACCGCGACATCGCCATCGAGGTGGTGAACACGGCCGGCGCGCTGGCGATGATCCGTTTCAACCACCTGCACCCGCCCTTCGACAGGGCGGAGGTCCGGCGGGCGCTGCTGCCGGCGATCGAGCAGACGGCCTTCATGCAGGCGGCGCTCGGCGAGGACAGGGCGCTGTGGCAGGTGCCGGCGGGGGCCTTCACCCCGGGCACGCCGCTCGCCAGCAATGTCGGGATGGAGGCGGTCTCCGGGCCGCGCGACCTGGAAGCGGCGAAACGGGCGCTGGCCGCGGCCGGCTACAAGGGCGAGCCGGTCGTCATCCTCTCGCCGACGGACTTCCCGACCATCAGCGCCCTGTCCGAGGTGGCGGCGGATACGCTGCGGCGGGCAGGGATGAAGGTCGACCTGCAGAGCATGGACTGGGGCACGCTGGTGCAACGCCGGGCCAAGCGCGAGGCGCCGGCCCAGGGCGGCTGGAACATCTTCTGCACCACCTGGGAGGGGCTGGACGTCTCCGTCCCCGGCAGCCACCAGCCCATTCGCGGCAACGGCGCCCAGGGCTGGATCGGCTGGTCCACCAGCCCGCGGCGGGAAGCGCTGCGCGAGGCCTGGTTCGATGCGCCGGATCAGGGGGCGGAGCGGAAGATCGCGCAGGAGTTGCAGGCCCTGGCCTGGGAGGAGGCGCCCTTCATCCCGCTCGGCCTGCTGCGGCCGCCCCAGGCCTTCCGCCGGAGCCTGACCAACATCGTCACCGGCGGGCCGCCGATCTTCTGGAACGTCCGGCGGGGCTAGTGGCACGGGCCGTGCAAGCAGACAGGCTGCGGTTCTGGCCGGACCGCGGCCGAGGCCCTTGCCGCCGCGTAAGTACGCTGGCGCAATGCCCAAGGCTGAGGCAGGCTGATGGATAACCGGGCGGGAACGGACCGCACGGCTGGGAGCTGAGGGACGACAAAGGATGGATCGCAGGAGTTTCCTGAAGGGGACGGGCGCTGCCGGCCTGGTGGGCGTCTCGTCCGGGCTGGCCGGCCCGGCGCTGTCGCAGGGGGCGGCGGCGCGGACGCTGCGCTTCGTGCCGCAGGCGAACCTCGCCAATTTCGACCCGATCTGGGGCACCCAGTATGTGGTCCGCAACGCCGCGGCCATGGTTTGGGACACGCTCTACGGCTTCGACGACACGCTGACGCCGAAGCGGCAGATGGTGGAGGCCGAGCAGGTCTCGGCCGACGGGCTGACCTGGGATTTCCGCCTGCGTCCTGGCCTCAAATTCCATGACGGCACGCCGGTCCTGGCGAAGGACGTGGTGGCGAGCCTCACCCGCTGGTCGGCCCGCGACCCGATGGGGCTGATGGTCAAGGCCCTTCAGAACGAGCTGGTCGCTGTCGATGACCGGAACTTCCGCTGGGTGCTGAAGAAGCCCTACCCGAAGCTGCTGATGGCGCTCGGCAAGAACAGCACGCCGATGTGCTTCATGATGCCGGAGCGGCTGGCAAAGACCGACCCGTTCCAGCAGGTCAGCGAGTTCATCGGCAGCGGGCCGATGCGCTTCAAGCGCGACGAGTGGAATCCGGGGGCGCGGGCCGTCTTCGAGAAATTCGCCGACTACGTGCCACGGGAGGAGCCGAACTCCTGGCTCTCCGGCGGCAAGCGGATGGCGGTCGAGCGGATCGAGTGGCTGGTGATGCCAGACCCGGCGACGGCCGCCGCCGCCCTGCAGAACGGCGAGGTCGACTGGTGGGAAAACCCGATCACCGACCTGGTGCCGCAGCTCCGCCGCAACCGCAACATCCGCGTCGACATCGCCGACCCGCTCGGCAACATCGGCACCTTCCGGATGAACCACACGACCAAGCCCTTCAACAACGTGAAGGCGCGGCGCGCGGTGCTGACGGCACTGAGCCAGGAAGACTACATGCGGGCGCTGGTCGGCGACGACGACAAGCTGTGGAAGCCGCTGCCCGGCTACTTCACCCCCGGCACGCCGCTCTACACCGAGGAGGGCGGCGAGATCCTGAAGGGCCCGCGCAACTTCGAGGCCGCCAAGAAGCTGCTGGCCGAGAGCGGATACGACGGCTCGCCCGTCACCTGCGTCGTCGCGCAGGACCAGCCGATCACCAAGGCGCAGGGCGACGTCACCGCCGACCTGCTGAAGCGCATCGGCTTCAACGTCGATTTCGTCGCGACCGACTGGGGCACCACGGGCCAGCGCCGCGCCATGAAGAACCCGGTCGGGCAGGGCGGCTGGAGCATGTTCCACAGCTGGCATGCCGGCGCGGACTGCATCAACCCGGCCGTCTACAACGCCATCCGCGCCAGCGGCGACGGCGCCTGGTTCGGCTGGCCCAACATTCCCGCCGTCGAGACCGAGGTGGCGAACTGGTTCGACGCGCCCGACCTCGCGGCGGAGAAGGCCGTCATCGCGCGGCTGAACAAGGCGGCGCTCGACAACGTCGTCTATGCGCCGACCGGCTTCTTCCTCGGCTACCAGGCCTGGCGTGCCAATGTCTCGGGCATCGCGAAGGGGCCGCTGCCCTTCTTCTGGGGCGTCTCGAAGTCTTGACTGTGATGGATAAGATCGGAAGCTTCGCGCAGCCGCAAACCGGTTGCGCGGAACTCTCTCAAGCGTAAGGAGGCGCCATGTTCGCCTATGCAGTCCGGCGCGTCCTGGCCACCATTCCGGTGATGGCCATTGTTGCGCTTTTTGTCTTCAGCCTGCTCTACATCGCGCCCGGCGACCCGGCCGCCGTCATCGCCGGCGACCAGGCGACGCCGCAGGATGTGGAGCGCATCCGCGCCTCGCTTGGCCTCGACCGGCCCTTCCTGGTCCGGTTCGGGGAATGGGTGTGGAACATCCTCAACGGCGACATGGGCGTCTCGATCTTCACCAACCTGCCGGTGACGACGATGATTCAGCAGCGGATCGAGCCCACGGTCTCGCTGATGGTCCTCACCCTCTGCCTCGCCGTCAGCATCGCCGTGCCGATGGGCGTCATCGCCGCCTGGAAGCAGGGTAGCTGGATCGACCGCGCGGTGATGGGCTTCGCCGTGCTCGGCTTCTCGGTGCCGGTCTTCGTCGTCGGCTATGTGCTGGCCTATATCTTCGCGCTCGAGCTCGACTGGCTGCCGGTGCAGGGCTACACGAAGTTCGAGGAAGGCTTCTTCCCCTGGCTGGAGAACTTGATCCTGCCATCCATCGCGCTGGGCGGGGTCTATATCGCGCTGATCGCCCGCATCACCCGGGCGACCATGCTCGAGGTGCTGCAGCAGGACTACATCCGCACGGCGCGCGCTAAGGGCGCCGGTCAGCGCAACATCCTCTTCCTGCATGCGCTGAAGAATGCCGCCGTGCCGATCGTCACCGTCATCGGCATCGGCATCGCCCTGCTGATCGGCGGCGCGGTGGTGACGGAGAGCGTCTTCGCCATCCCCGGCCTCGGCCGGCTGACGGTGGATGCCATCCTGCGCCGCGATTACCCGGTGATCCAGGGCGTCGTGCTGCTGTTCAGCTTCGTCTACGTGTTGGTCAACCTGGTGATCGACCTGGCCTATACCCTCTTCGATCCGAGGATCCGCTACTGATGTCCTCCGCCGTCCTCTCCTCCGCCCCGCCGCAGGAGGTCGCCGCGGCTCCGCCGATGGGCGACGTCCTGCCGCCGGTGAAGCCAAGGCGGGGCCTCATCGGCTTCGTCCGGCGCAACCCGACCATGGCCATCGGCGGCTTCCTGCTGCTGCTGATGGTCGGCGTCGCCGTCTTCGCGCCGCTGCTCTGGACGGTCGACCCGACCGCCCTGGCGCCGGCGCGGCGCACGCGCGAGCCCTCGGCCATGTACTGGTTCGGCACCGACATGCTGGGGCGCGACGTCTATTCCCGCGTGCTCTACGGCGCGCGGATCTCGCTGATCGTCGGCTTCTCGGTCGCCTTCTTCGCCTCGGTGATCGGCCTCACGATCGGCCTCGTCTCCGGCTATGTGCGCTGGGCGGACAGCATCATCATGCGGATCATGGACGGGATGATGTCGATCCCCTCCATCCTGCTCGCCATTGCGCTGATGGCCCTCACCCGGGGCAGCGTGCAGAACGTCATCCTCGCCATCACCATCGCCGAGATCCCGCGCGTCTCGCGCCTGGTGCGCGGCGTGGTGCTCTCGCTCCGCGAGCAGCCCTATGTGGATGCCGCCGTCGCCGCGGGCAGCCGGACGCCGCGCATCATCCTGCGGCACATCCTGCCCAATACGCTCGCGCCCATCACCGTGCAGGCGACCTATGTCTGCGGCGCGGCAATGATCACGGAGGCGATCCTCTCCTTCATCGGCGCGGGCACGCCGCCGATCATCCCCTCCTGGGGCAACATCATGGCCGAGGGCCGGGCCCTCTGGCAGGTGAAGCCCTATATCGTCTTCTTCCCCGCGGTGTTCCTGTCGATCACGGTGCTCGCGATCAACCTGCTCGGCGACGGCCTGCGCGACGCGCTCGATCCGCGCATGGCAAAGAGGGTCTGAGCCATGGCCGAGCCGCTTCTCGTCGTCGAGAACCTGCAGACGCATTTCCGCACGCCGGATGGCATCAACCGCGCGGTGGATGGCGTCAGCTTCCATGTCAACGCCGGGGAGACGGTGGCGATCGTCGGCGAATCGGGGTGCGGCAAGTCCGTCACCTCGATGTCGATCCTCCGCCTCATCCCGGAGCCGCCGGGCAAGATCGCCGGCTCCATCCGCTTCCAGGGCAAGGACCTGCTGAAGCTCTCCGAGCCCGAGATGCGTGCCATCCGCGGCAACGAGATCAGCATGATCTTCCAGGAGCCGATGACCTCGCTGAACCCGGTGCTGAATATCGGCCGGCAGATCGGCGAGACGCTGCGCCTGCACCAGGGCCTCTCGGCGCGTGACGCCGAGGCCAAGGCCGTCGAGATGCTGAAGCTGGTCGGCATCCCGGAGCCGGGGCGGCGCGTGCGCGAATATCCGCACCAGCTCTCGGGCGGCATGCGCCAGCGTGTGATGATCGCCATTGCGCTGGCCTGCAACCCGAAGCTGCTGATCGCCGACGAGCCGACCACGGCGCTCGACGTCACCATCCAGGCGCAGATCCTCGAGCTGATGCGCGGGCTGAAGAACACCGTCGGCGCCGCCATCGTGCTCATCACCCATGACCTCGGCGTGGTTGCCGAGGTCGCGGAGCGGGTGGTGGTCATGTATGCCGGCAAGAAGGTTGAGGAAGCGCCGGTCGTCGAGCTCTTCAACACCCCGCGCCACCCCTATACCCAGGGGCTGCTCGGCTCGATGCCGAAGCTCGGCTCCTCGCTGACGGGTACGGAGACGCGGCTTGCCGAGATCCCCGGCCTGGTGCCGAGCCTCAAGCAGAAGATCCCCGGCTGCGTCTTCGCCTCGCGCTGCCCGCATGCGACCGATCTCTGCGTGAAGGTGGCGCCGGCGCTCGAGGAGAAGGCGCCGCGCCACGTCGCCGCCTGCCACTACGCACTCAAGGAAGGGGCGATCGCCGCATGAGCTCCCCGCTGCTCGATGTCCAGGACCTGAAGAAGCATTTCCCTATCAAGGGCGGCTTCTTCGGCGGCGTCACCGGCCATGTCTACGCGGTGGACGGCATCTCCTTCCACATCAACAAGGGCGAGACCCTCTCCCTCGTCGGCGAGAGCGGCTGCGGCAAGTCAACCGTCGGCAAGGCGATCCTCAAGCTCTTCCCCATCACCGCCGGGCAGGTGGTGCTGGACGGCAAGCGGATCGACGACATGTCGTCGAGCGTGCTGCGGCCGCTGCGGCGGCGCATGCAGGTGGTCTTCCAGGATCCCTTCTCCTCGCTCAACCCGCGCATGCGGGTGCGCGACATCCTGGCCGAGCCGATCCATAACTTCGGCCTGGCGCGGAGCGGTGCCGAGCTGGAGGAGAAGGTCGGCAAGCTGATGGACACGGTGCGGCTGCCGCGCGACGCGGTGAACCGCTGGCCGCACGAGTTCAGCGGCGGGCAGCGGCAGCGAATCGGCATCGCCCGGGCGCTCGCAGCCGAGCCGGACCTCATCATCTGCGACGAGGCCGTGTCGGCGCTCGACGTCTCGGTGAAGGCGCAGATCGTCAACCTGCTGCAGGAGCTGCAGGAGCGGCTCGGCCTCGCCCTGCTCTTCATCAGCCATGACCTGGCGATCGTCGAGCACATGACGCATCGGGTGGCGGTGATGTATCTCGGCAAGATCGCCGAGGTGGCGCCGAAGCGCAGCCTCTTCGCCGCGCCGAAGCACCCCTATACCGAGGCGCTGCTCTCCGCCGTGCCGGTGCCGATGCCGGGCAAGGCGCGCGAGCGGGTCATCCTCAAGGGCGACGTGCCGAGCCCGATCAACCCGCCCAAGGGCTGCCGCTTCCACACCCGCTGCCCCTATGCCTTCGACCGCTGCCGGGTCGAGGAGCCGCCGCTGCGCCCGGTGCCGACCGCGCTGGAGGCGGGGCACCTTGCGGCCTGCCACCTGCACGACCTCTCGGCGGACCGGAACCCGCTGGCGGTGGCCAAGGGGCAGGCGCTGCTCGCCGTCTGACCCATGGCAGAGCCGGTCCTGCTGGAGGTGCGGGAGCGGCGCAGCCGCTTCGGCCGGGTGGTGAAATGGTGCTTCTGGGGCTTCCAGCTGCTGATGCTGGTTGGCAGCCTCGGCACCTGCGCGGCCGTCACACCCTATCTGTCAGGGCCAGACCCCGAGGTGGCGATGGGGGCCGGGCTGTTCGGGGCGATGGCCATCGGCACGCTTTGGCTCGTCTGGCCGGTCGGCACGCTGTTGCTCGGGGGGTTGGTGCTGGCCACGCGGGGGCGGAAACGCCTGATTCCGGCACCCGAGACAGCCGGACGCGGCTGATCTCCCGCTCTGGTCCTTGACGGAAGCCGGGTGCGAGGCGACCTTTCCACCCACGGATGCCCCTCGTTGCGCGGGGCGTCGGATTTCCAATGGATCGGGGGAGGCGCGGCATGCCGCAAGTAACGCTGACCGTGAACGGCAAGACCAGCACGGTCGATGTCGAGGGCCGCACGCTCCTGGTGGAGCTGCTGCGGGAGAAACTGCGCCTCACCGGCACGCATGTGGGCTGCGACACCAGCCAGTGCGGCGCCTGCGTCGTCCATGTGGATGGCGAGAGCGTGAAGGCCTGCACCATCCTGGCCCTTCAGGCCAATGGCAGCCAGGTGACGACCATCGAGGGCCTGGCCAAGCCGGACGGCACGCTGCACCCGATGCAGGAGGCCTTCCGCGAGTACCATGCCCTGCAATGCGGCTTCTGCACGCCGGGGATGGTGATGTCGGCCATCGACCTGGTGCAGAAGCACCCCGACGGGATGTCCGAGAAGGAGATCCGCGAGGGGCTGGAAGGCAATCTTTGCCGCTGCACGGGCTACCACAACATCGTCAAGGCGATCGCCGCGGCGCAGGACGTGATGCATGGCCGGGCGCAGACCCTGGCTCCGGCGGCCGAATAAGGCACCGCCGCATGGGCGCGCGGCATCCCCCGCGCGCCCCATAAGAGATCCTGCCGCAAAGGCGGGGCAGCAGCACCCAGGGAGGCGTTGCAATGAATGTCGTGACCCCGTTCGAAGGCATCGGCGCCAGCGTGAAGCGCAAGGAGGACCTGCGCTTCCTCTCCGGCCGCGGCCAGTACACGGATGACATCAACCGGCCCGGCCAGACCTATGCGGCCATCCTACGCAGCCCGCATGCCCATGGGCGCATCACCTCCATCGACACCGCGGCGGCCGCGGCCATGCCGGGCGTGGTTGCCATCTTCACCGGGGCCGACATGCCCGACCTCGGGGGCATCCCCTGCGGCTGGCAGATCCACAACAAGGACGGCACGCCGATGGCGGAGCCGATGCACCCCGTGCTGGCGGTCGGCAAGGTGCGCTTCGTCGGCGATGCCGTCGCGGCGGTGATCGCGGAGACCCGGGCCCAGGCGAAGGACGCGGCCGAGGCCATCCAGGTCGAGTACGAGGTATTGCCGGCCGTCGCCACCCTGGAGGCGGCGCTCGCCCCGGGCGCATCGCTGGTGCATGACGATGTCGCCGGCAATATCTGCTACGACTGGCATATCGGCGACAAGGCAGTGAACGAGGCGGCCTTCATCAAGGCCGCGAAGGTCGTCGAGTTCGATCTGGTGAACAACCGGCTGGTGCCGAATGCGATGGAGCCCCGCGCGGCCATCGGCGACTACGACCCGACGACGGAGGACTACACCCTCTACACCACCAGCCAGAACCCGCACGTGATCCGGCTGCTGATGGGCGCCTTCGTCCTTCACCTGCCGGAGCACAAGCTGCGGGTCGTGGCGCCGGATGTGGGCGGCGGCTTCGGGTCCAAGATCTTCCATTATGCCGAGGAGGCGATCGTCACCTGGGCCGCGGGCCGCGTGAAGCGGCCGGTGAAGTGGACAGCCGAGCGCACGGAGAGCTTCATCACCGATGCGCATGGGCGGGACCATGTGACCAAGGCGCGGCTGGCGATGGATGCCGACGGCAAATTCCTCGCCCTGCACGTCCGGACGCTCGCCAATATGGGCGCCTACCTCTCGACCTTCGCAACGAGTGTTCCGACCTATCTCTATGCGACGCTGCTGTCGGGCGTGTATGCCACTCCGACCGTCTATGCGGAGGTGAAGGCGGTCTTCACCAACACCGTCCCCGTCGATGCCTATCGCGGCGCCGGGCGGCCGGAGGCGACCTTCCTGCTGGAACGCCTTGTCGATGTGGCGGCAGCCGAGACGGGGATGGACCGGGTCGAGATCCGCCGGCGCAATTTCATCCCCGCCGATGCCTTCCCCTACCAGACGCCGGTCGCGTTGCAATATGACAGCGGCGACTATCAGGCCACGCTGGACCAGGCGCTGGAGGCCGCCGGCTGGGCCGGCTTCGAGGCGAGGCGGGCGGAGGCCAAGGCGCGCGGAAGGCTGCGCGGCATCGGCATCTCCACCTATGTCGAGGCCTGCGGCATCGCGCCCTCGGCGGTGGTGGGCTCGCTCGGGGCCAGGGCGGGGCTGTACGAGGTCGGCACCATCCGGGTGCATCCGACGGGCAGCGTCACCGTGCTGACGGGCACCCACAGCCACGGCCAGGGCCATGAGACGACCTTCGCCCAGCTCGTCACCGACCGGCTCGGCGTGCCGCTGGCGCAGGTCGATGTCGTGCATGGCGACACCGCCAAGATTCCCTTCGGCATGGGCACCTATGGCAGCCGCAGCCTCGCGGTCGGCGGCTCGGCCATGGTGAAGGCAATGGACAAGATCGTTGCCAAGGCCAGGCGCATCGCGGCGCATCTGATGGAGGCCTCGGTCGAGGATGTGGAGTTCGACCGCGGTACCTTCCGCGTCGCCGGCACGGACAAGACCAGGTCCTGGGCCGAGATCGCGCTGACCGCCTATGTGCCGCACAATTACCCGATCGAGGAGCTGGAGCCAGGCCTCGACGAGACCGCCTTCTACGACCCGAAGAACTTCACCTATCCCGGCGGCTGCCATATCTGCGAGGTGGAGATCGAGCCGGAGACGGGCATCACCACCGTGGTCAACTTCACCGCCGTTGACGATGTCGGGCGCGTCATCAACCCGATGATCGTCGAGGGCCAGGTACAGGGCGGCGTGGCGCAGGGCATCGGCCAGGCGCTGCTCGAATCCTGCGTCTATGACAGCGAGGGGCAGCTCGTCTCGGCAAGCTTCATGGACTACCAGATGCCGCGGGCGAACGACCTGCCGATGGTGAGCGTCGCAACGCACACCACCCTCTGTACCCACAACCCGCTCGGGGTGAAGGGCTGCGGCGAGGTGGGGGCGATCGGCTCGCCGCCGGCGGTGATCAACGCCGTGGTCGATGCGCTGAAGGAATACGGCGTCCGGCACATCGAGATGCCGGCGACGGCCGCGAAGATCTGGGGCATCATCAACGCAAGCCGGCCGGCCATGGCCGCGGAATAATCAGGGGATCGAGCGATGTATGACTTCGAGTACCACAAGCCCGGCTCGCTGGCGGATGCGGTGAAACTGCTCTCGGCCGACCCCGATGCGCGGCCGATCTCGGGCGGCCAGACCCTGCTGCCGGCGCTGAAGCACCGGCTGAACAAGCCGACTTCCGTCGTCGACCTCTCCGGCATCGCCGAGCTGAGGGGGATCAAGCGGGAGGGCAACAAGCTCGTCATCGGCGCGCTGGCGAAGCATGTCGAGGTGGCGACCAGCCCCGAGGTGAAGGCGGCGATCCCGGCGCTGGCCCAGATGGCCGGCACCATCGGCGACACCCAGGTGCGCAACCGCGGCACGATCGGCGGCAGCGTCGCCAACAATGACCCGGCGGCGGACTACCCTTCGGCGGTCCTCGGGCTGAACGCGACCATCGTCACCGACAAGCGGCGCATCGCGGCGGATGACTTCTTCCAAGGCATGTTCACCACGGCGCTGGAGCCGGGCGAGCTGCTGGTGGCGATCGAGTTCCCGATCCCGGAGAAGGCCGGCTATGCCAAGATGCGCAACCCGGCCAGCCGCTACGTGATGGCCGGCGCCTTCGTCGCCAAGACCGGCGGCGCGGTGCGGGTGGCGATCAACGGCGCCGGCCCTGGCGTCTTCCGCCAGGCGGATATGGAGAAGGCGTTGACGGCCAACTGGTCGCCGGACGCCGTCGCCGGGGTAACGCAGCCGGCCGATGGGCTGAACGGCGACATCCACGGCAGCGCCGAGTACCGTGCCCATCTCGTGACGGTCATGGCGAAGCGCGCCATCGCCGCGGCGGGTTGACGCCGGTGAGCGCCACCCGCCGCGGCCTCGTCCTCGGCGGGTTGGCGCTCGCCAGCCCGGCGCTCGCGCAAGGGGAATGGCCGCAGCGGCCGGTCCGCATGGTCATCCCCTATCCGCCGGGCGGGGCGAGCGACATCATCGCCCGCCTGATGGCTCCGCATCTGACAGCCTCGCTCGGCCAGACTCTCATCGTCGAGAACCGGCCCGGCGCCAACGGTTTCATCGCCGCCGAGCTCGTCGCCCGCAGCGCACCGGACGGCTATACCCTGCTGATGGGCAATGCCGGGCCGAACGGCATGGGCCCCGCCCTCTACGGCAGCCGCACCCCCTTCGATCCGATCGCCGATTTCGCGCCCGTCATGGCGGTGTCCGTCGTTCCGCAGATCATGGCGGTCAACCCGGCCGTGCCGGTGTGGAACTTTCCGGAATTCCTCGCCCATGCGCGGGAGCGGGCGGGTGCACTCAGCTACGGGTCCGCCGGCATCGGCTCGGCCGGCCACATGGCGATGGAGCTGCTGAAGAGCCTGACCGGCATCGAGCTCACCCATCTGCCCTATCGCGGCAGCGCGCCGTCAACGGCCGACCTCATCGCCGGCGTCATCCCGGTGAATTTCGACACGGTGCCGGTGCTGCTGCCGCATGTGCAGTCCGGACGGGTGCGGGGCATCGCCGTTACCTCCCTCCAGCGGGTGCCGGAAGCGTCCGAGTTGCAGGCCATCGCCGAGACGGTGCCGGGCTTCGAGACCGTGAGCTGGGGCGGCGTGCTCGCCCCCGCCGGCACCCCGGTCCCGGTCATCGCCCGGCTGAACGCGGCGATGCGGGATGCGATGGCGCGGCCGGATGTCGGCGGTGCCCTGGCCCGCCAGGGCATCCAGCCGCAGAGCGGGCCGCCCGAAGCCTTCGGCGATTACCTTGCCGCCGAGGTGAGGAAATGGACCGAGGTGGTCCAGCGGATGGGGCTGCGGCCCGAATAGCCGGGCCGGCAGCCCCGTTCCGCATCAGGCGGCCGTCACCGGCAGCCTGAGGCAATGGCCCTGCTGCGCCAGCACCGGCCGCCAGCCCTCGATCAGTCGCTGATAGGCACGCCCGACCGGCCGGATCTTGCGGTCGAGGTCGTAGAGGCCGCGCGGGTTCACGTCGCCGCGGCGCTCGCGCAGCGCGTGGGTCCAGTCGATCTGGTCGGTCAGCGAGTACCAGGTGAAGCCGAGGATGGGCACGCCATCGCGGCGGAGGCGCATCAGGCCCGACCACTGCTTCCACAGCCAGCGCTCGGCCTCGTCGCCGCGCGGGCCCTCGTCCATGTTGGTCTCGGTGTGCATGATCGGCAGGCCGTAGCGGGTATGGTAGTCGCGCGTCACGGTGTCGTAGCCGAAGACCTCGCCGGCCCAGCGGCTGTGGCCGTTGGAGCCGATGATGTGCTCGTTGGTCGCGTACCAGTCATTGCCCATGATGCAGTGGCGCTTCAGCGCCGGGGCCGAGCGCTGGAAGAAGTGGTACTCCTCCCGCGTCATCCCGTTGTCCATCAGGTACTCGTACATCGAGGAGCAGACGCGGTGGCCGTAGTTCAGGTCGAGCGTCAGGAAGCGCTCGGCGTTGCGGTGGTCGGCATGGAGCAGCGAATCCGGACATTCGGCATGGAACTGCTCGGTCGATTCGGACTGGATGAAGATCGCATCCGGCCGCACCCGCACGATCGCCTGCATCGCCATGACGTTGGCGCGCACGACGTTCTTGATGGCGGTGACGTAGCTGCGGTCATCGGTCCGCTGCTCGTTCCACCAGCCGTATTTGGCGGAGAAGACGGCGGTGATGAACATCTCGTTCACCGGGGTGTAGAGCTGCACCCAGGGGAAGCGGCGGGCGAAGGCCTCGGCATAGGCGGCGAAGAGCTCCGGGAATTCCGGGTTCTGGAAGTCGCCGATCCAGTCGGGCACGCCGAAATGGCAGAGATCGACCACGGGCAAGATGCCGAGGCGGCGGACCTCGGCGAAGGTCTCGTCGGCGAAGGCCCAGTCGTGCAGGCCGGGGCCGCGGAGCGTGGTGTGGAGCTGCGGGCCGTAGCGCAGCACGCCGCAGCCGATCTCCTTCACCAGGGCGAGGTCTTCGCGCCAGCGGTCGTAATGACCGCATTCGGCCATCTGGTCGCGCCGGATTCGGCCGCCATCGATGGTCGGGGCGCTGTTCTCGATGCCCGTGGCGAACAGGAAGCCTTGGTCCGCGAGGCTGTGGAGGCCGAGCGCGGCGGGAGAAGCGGGGCGGGCGGGCAGGGCGTCCAACATGACTGGTCCCACGAAAGCGTGATCTAACCAGTATTCAGTATTCCGTGAGCCACTGCACATGAACTGCGTGTAATCTTTGCGCGGCAAGCACCAGCGCGGCATCCTTGCCACATGCAGATCGACGACCCGGCGGTGATCGCCGAAGCCCGCGCCCTCTTCGACCGCTACGAGGCGGCCATCGCCGGCAATGACGCCGCCATGTTGGATGCCTGCTTCTGGGCCGATCCGCGCACGGTGCGCTTCGGCATCACGGAGATCCTCTACGGGATCGAGGCGATCCGTGCCTTCCGGGCCAGCGTCGCGCGCTATGCGCCACGAGCGACCCGCCGGGTCCACATCACCAGCTTCGGGCCGGACGTCGCATGCACCCACCTGGAATACGAGCGGACCGATAGTGGCCTGGTCGGGCGGGAGACGAAGATCATGGTGCGGCTGCCGGAGCAGGGCTGGCGGGTGGTTTCCGCCCATGTCTCGCTCCTGGCCGGGGGCGATCCTGGGCGGGTGCAGCGATGACCCGAAGCGTCGTCATCGGTGGCGGCATCCTCGGCGCCTGCACGGCGCTGGAGCTGCTGCGGGCCGGCCATGAGGTGACGATCGTCGAGCCGGGGCCGCCGGGCGGCGAGCAGTCGGCCAGCTACGGCAATGGCTGCTGGCTGAGCCCGATGTCCGTCATCCCGCCCGCCGTGCCGGGGCTGTGGCGGAAGGTGCCGGGCTTCCTCGCGGACCCGCTCGGCCCGCTGGCCATCCGCTGGGGGTACTTCCCAAAGGTGGTGCCCTGGCTGTTCCGCTACCTCGCCTCCGGCTGGACCGAGGCGCGGGTGCTGAGGACGGCCCAAGCGCTGCGGGCGCTGCTGCAGGGGGCGCCGGCGCTGCACGCTGCGCTGGCCGAAGCGGCGGGCGTCGGCCACCTCATCGAGCGGCGGGGGCTGATGTACATCTACCCTTCCCGCGCGGAATATGAGGCGGAGGCGATGGCCTGGCGCATCCGCCGGCAGGTCGGCATCGAGTGGATCGAGCTCTCCGCCGAGGAGCTGCGCCAGCGCGAGCCGGAGCTCGACCGGCGCTACGGCTTCGCCACGCTGGTGGAGGAGGGCGGGCACTGCCGCGATCCAGGCGCCTATGTCGCGGCGCTGGTGGCGCTGGCCGAGGCGGAGGGGGCGCAGCGCATCACGGCCCGTGCGACGGGCTTCCGCATCGAGGCCGGCCGCCTGCGCGCGGTGCGGACGGAGGCGGGGGAGGTCGCGGCCGATCGCGCCGTCATCGCCGCCGGCGCCCATTCGCGGCCGCTTGCCGCCGCGGTGGGGGATGCCGTGCCGCTCGAGACCGAGCGCGGCTACCACGCGATGATCGAGGGCGCCGAGACCGGGCCGCGCACGCCGCTGATGCCATCCGATGGCAAGATGTCCGTCACCATGACGGCGCGTGGCCTGCGCTGTGCCGGCCAGGTGGAGATCGCCGGCATCGAGGCCCTGCCCAACTGGAAACGCGCCGAGATCCTCCGCGACCACCTGCTGCGCAGCTTCCCCGGCTTGCCGCGCGACCTGCCGGCGGAGCGGGTGAAATTCTGGATGGGCCACCGCCCAAGCATGCCGGACGGGCTGCCCTGCCTCGGCCCTTCCCGCGCCACGGCGGATGTCGTTCATGCTTTCGGCCATGGGCATGTCGGCCTTGTCTCGGCGCCGCGCACTGGCCGGCTGGTGGCGCAGATGCTGACGGGGCAACCAGCGGAGATCGATCTGGCACCCTATGACCCGCGCCGATTCGAATGATTTCGTGCTCGCTTTGTCGCAGCGTCAATGTCATCCTTCCAAGTAGCGGTACTGCATCCTCGTGGGCCGTTCGACCTAGATACGGATCAATCAGCAAGTGCCTTCCGACAGCGACATCCAGGGCGGCGCCGGGCCCGTCGAAGCCCAGGTGAAATGGTACAATGCCCGCAAAGGGTTCGGCTTCGTGCTTGGCCCCGACGGACAGGACGTGTTCTTCCACGCCTCGGCCCTGACCGAGGCCGGGATCGAGCCCCCTGAAACCGGCGATACCCTGGTCTGCGAGATCGGCACGGATCGACAAGGCCGCAGGTTGGTTACCCGCATCACCGAGCGTCGGCTCGGCGAGGGCGGCGGGGCGGCAGCATCCGGCGCGGCGCGGCGTCCCTTCCGGGAAGGCGGCTTCGGCGATCGCCCGCCGCGGCGTGATTTCGGCGGCGGTGGGTTCGGCGACCGTCCCCCACGGCGCGACTTCGGCGGCGGCGGCTTCGGCGATCGTCCCCCGCGGCGCGACTTCGGTGCGGGCGGCGGCGGCTTCGGCGCCCCGCGCGCGGGCTTCGGCGACCGTCCTCCGCGGCGCGATTTCGGTGACCGCGATGCGGGCGGGCCGACCTACGCGGTGAACGGCACCGTCAAGTGGTTCGACCAGGTGCGCGGCTTCGGCTTCGTCACCCCGGATGATGGCGGGCAGGATGTCTTCCTGCATTCCTCCGTATTGCAGCGCGCCGGCAAGGCCGATGTGCAGCAGGGCGAGAAGGTCGCGCTCGACGTGCGCGATGGCCAGCGCGGGCGGCAGGCGGTCAGCCTGAAGGAATAAGACCCTCGCGCCCAGGCGTGACGGGTTGAAGGGGGTCCCGGCCGGAAGGCCGGGGCCCCTTTCTCGTATCAGGCGGCGGCCGGTCTTGCCGCACCCGGCCACCGCGGCAGGGCGGCCAGCATCTGGATCGTCCCGGCGACCAGCCCCATCCCGACCCCAAGCTTCCAGGCCAGGTCGTAGGAGCCAAGCTGGTCGAAGATCAGCCCGCCGCCGAAGGCGCCGAGGAAGCTGCCGACCTGATGGCTGGTGAAGGCGAGGCCCTGCACCATCGCCTGCCAGCGCAGCCCGAACATCTCCGCCGTCATCCCACCCACCAGCGGCGCCACGCCGAGCCAGAGGAAGCCCATGAGGGAGGCGAAGACCAGCGTGCTCTCCGGCGTCGGCGGCACGGCGAAGTACCAGGCGAGCACCAGCGAGCGCATCAGGTAGATGCCGCCCAGCAGCGCCGGCTTCGACCAGCGCCCGCCGGCCCAGCCGAAGAACAGGCTGCCGAGCACGTTGAAGCCACCGATCGCCGCCAGGGCCTGGGCCGCCAGCATCGGGTCCATGCCGCAGATCTGCAGGTAGGAGGGCAGGTGGGTGGTGAGGAAGACGAGTTGCAGCCCGCAGATGAAATAGGCCCCCGACATGACGAGGAAGGGCCCGTGCCGCATGGCGAGGCCGAAGGCGGCGCCGGCCGTCGTCGCATCGTCCCGCGCCGGCGGCAGCTTCACCTTGTCGACCCGCCCCGCTGCCCAGGCCGCGGGCAGCATGGCGAGGCCGAGCAGGAAGAAGCCGGCGACGCCGATGCGCCAGCCATAGCCGGCCGAGAGGATCTGCCCGATGGGCGCCGCGATCAGCGCCCCGAGCGAGCCGGCCGCCGAGACGATGCCGAGCACCGTGCTGCGCAAGGCCGGCGAGACGGGACGGGAGGCAACGGAGAGCGCCATGCCCGAGGCGGTGCAAGCCAGCGCCAGGCCGATCAGCACCCCCGCCCCGAGCGTCACCATGAGGGCCGAATGCGCCAGCCCCAGCAGCGCCAGCCCGGCGAGATAGGCGAGCACGCCCACCATCAGCACCGGACGGAAGCCGTAGCGCCCGGCGATCGCCCCGGCGAAGGGCTGCAGGAAGCCCCAGGCCAGGTTCTGCACCGCGACGGCCAGGGTGAATTGCGAGACGGCGATGCCGATGTCCTGCACCGCCGGTTGCATGAAGAGGCCAAGGCTCTGCCGCAGCCCCATGGCGAGGCTGAGGAGGACCGAGGCGCCGATGAGGATGGGCGCGACGGGTCTCAGCCCGCGAAGGTCAGCCATGTCCGGTTCATCCCCTGGAATTCTGGGATGTCAGCAGACGCCTTGGCGCGAGGCCCGTCCAACGAATAGTCTCTCTCCTGGGATGAGCTGGAATCATGCGAGCCATGCGGGTTTCGGTGGGCTGCCGCTCGCCGCGCTGCGCGCCTTCGAGGCGGCGGCGCGGCATGCCAGTTTCCAGGCCGGGGCGGCGGAAATCGGGCTGACGCCCTCGGCCGTCAGCCATCACGTGCGCGGGTTGGAAGCCGCGCTCGGCGTGCCGCTCTTCCGCCGTCTGCATCGCGGCGTGGCGCTGACCCCGGCCGGGGCAAGCCTGGCCGCATCCCTTGCCCATGGGTTCGGCGCCATCGCCGCAGCCTATGCCGCGGCCCGGGCGCCGCGCGGGCCGCTCGCCGTCTCCGGCGCTCCGGTCTTCGCCGCGCGCTGGCTGCTGCCGGCGATGGACGCGCTGCGGCGCGAGGGGATCGAGCTGCGGGTGGAGCTCTCCAGTCGCGCGGCCGATCTGGAGAGCGGCGCCTGCGACGTCGCCATCCGCATGGGGCGGCGGCCGCCGGCGCATCTGGCCTCGGAGCGGCTGGCCTTGACCACCGCGGTACTGCTCGCGTCGCCAGGACGGATGGCGGGACGGGCGGCGCTGACGCCCGAGGAGATCGCCGATGGGCCGCTGCTCGGCATCAAGCCGATGGCGGAGTTCTGGCCGCGGGTGCTGGCGCGGCTCGGCCTGCCGGAGGGGCCGCGGCGGGAGATCGTCTCCGATTCCATGGAGGCGGCGCTGCGCATGGCGGAGGGCGGCTTCGGCATCGGCTTCGCGCCGGAGGTTGCGGTGCAGGACCGCATTGCCGCCGGCACGCTCCGTCTCGCCCATCCGCGCCGCTTCGGCGGCAACGGGCAATGCTACTGGTTCGTCACCCGGCCGGAGGCGGCGGCGCAACCCGCCATCCGCCGGCTGCGGGAGTGGCTGAAGGCGGCGCTCGCCTCAGCGGGGTAGGGTGGCGAGCGCCTGCTCCAGGTCGGCGATGAGGTCGGCCGGCTCCTCGAGCCCGATATGCAGCCGCGCCATCGGCCCGCCGAACGCGCCCGTGCCGGCGCTGCGGGTGATGAAGCCCGTGGTCGGGATGGCGAGGCTCTCGAAGCCGCCCCAGCTCGCGCCGATGCCGAAGAGGGCGAGGCTGTCGATGAGGCGCATTACGTCCTCCATCGCATAGCGCGGCTGGAAGACGACGCCGAAGAGCGAGCAGGCGCCGGTGAAGTCCCGCTTCCAGATGGCGTGCTGCGGATGGCCCGGCAGGGCAGGGTGCATCACCTGCTTCACCTCCGGCCGGCCTTCCAGCCAACGCGCGACCTCAAGGCCGCTCGCCTCCTGGCGCTTGAGCCGCACCGCCATCGTGCGGACGCCGCGCAGCGCCAGCCAGACATCGTCCGGCGAGGCGTACTGGCCGAGCAGCGAGGAGGTGCCACGCACCGCGCGCCAATCCGCCTCGTCATTCACTGTGACGCTGCCGAGCAGCACGTCGGAATGGCCGCCGACATACTTGGTCAGCGCCTGGATGGAGACATCGACGCCATGCTGGAAGGGCATGAAGTGATGGATGCCCCAGGTGTTGTCCATCAGCACCTTCACCCCGCGCGCATGGGCGACGCGGGCGATGGCCGGGATGTCCTGCACCTCGAAGGTGTGGCTGCCGGGGCTCTCGGTGTAGAAGACCTTGGTATTGGGGCGGATGAGCGCGGCGGCGGCGGCCTCGTTCACGGTCGGGTCGTAATAGGTCGTCTCGATGCCCCAGCCCTTCAACAGCCCGTCGCAAATATTGCGCGCCGGGCCGTAGGCACTGTCCGGCATCAGGCAATGGTCGCCGGTCTTCAGATAGGCGAGCAGCGGCACCGCCACCGCGGCGAGGCCGGTGCCGACGACGAGGCAGTGCGTGCCGCCCTCGATCTCGGCGATGACGTCCTCGAAGGCGTAATGCGTCGGGCCGCCCTGCGTCCCGTAGGTCATGTACTGCTCGAAGCGGTGCTTCGCGCCCTCGCGCCGCGCCTCGCAATTCGGGAAGAGCACGGTGGAGCCGCGATGCACCGGCGGATTGACGAAGCCATGCACATGCGTCCCCGCCCGGCCGGCATGGCTGAGGCGGGTGGCGAAGCCCTGCGTCTTCGTCGAGGGGATGGAATCGTCCGGCATCAGGCGTGCACCTTCGGGGTTTCGGGCCGCCCGGCCCATTCGGTCCAGGAGCCGTCATAGACGGCGGGCTCGGGGAAGCCTGCCTGCACCAGGCCGAGCGAAAGGATGCAGGCGGTGACGCCCGTGCCGCAGGAGGCGACGACCGGCCGCTCCATGGTGACGCCCGCGGCGGTGAAGCGCTCGCGCAACGCCGCCGGGTCCAGCAGGGTCTGGTCGGGCCGCAGCAGGTCGGTGAAGGGCAGGTTCGCCGCGCCCGGCATGTGCCCGGAGGGCAGGCCCGGCCGCGGCTCCGGCGCCGTGCCATCGAACCGAGCCTTGGCGCGGGCATCGAGGATCAGCGCGCCGCCGCCACCCTGGCGGACGATGCGCTTGATGTCGCCGATTCCCCGCACCAGCTCGGCCTGGAAATCGGCGACGAATTCCGCGGAGTCCCGGGGCGGCGGCGGGCCTGCCTCGGTCGGACGGCCCTCCTTCACCCATTTCGGCAGGCCGCCATCCAGCACGGCCGCCTGGTGATGGCCGAAGAGGCGCATCAGCCACCAGCCGCGCGCCGCGGAGGCAAGGCCCTTCTGGTCGTAGAAGACGAGGCGGGCGCTGTTGGAGACGCCGAGCAGCCCCATCAGCTTCTCGAAGCGCGCCGCGCTCGGGATCATGTGCGGCAGCGTCGCATCCGGATCGGCGATGAGGTCGATGTCGAAGTAATCGGCGCCCGGCACATGCGTCTCGGCGAACTTCGCCTTCCCGTCGAAGGGCTCGTTGGGCAGGTATTTGGTGGTGTCGAAGACCATCAGCCCCGGCTTGCCAAGCTCGGCGGCCAGCCATTCAGTCGAGACCAGGTTCTCCATCGCGCTATTCCCCCTGCAGAACCAGATAGACCCGGCGGTTCTGCTTGCCCTTGTTCTCGAGCTTCGTCACCTCGACGCGGCCGATCTCGCCGGTGCGGCGGACATGCGTGCCGCCGCAGGGCTGCAGGTCGACCGGCGCCTCCTCCGACCCGATCCGCACCAGGCGGATTCGCCCTGCGCCGCGCGGCGGCTGCACCGAGAGGGTGCGGACGAGGGAGGGATTGGCCTCCAGCTCCGCCTCGCTGATCCAGCGCTCGCCGACGGGATGGTCGGCGGCGACGAGCGCGTTCAGCGCCTCGGTCAGCGACTCCTTGGTGGGCGGCGCGGCGAGGTCGAAATCAAGGCGGGAGCGGTCGGCGCCGATCTGCCCGCCGGTGACGCCGGCGCCGGGGATCAGGCTGCACAGCAGATGGAGGGCGGTATGCATCCGCATGTGCCGGTGGCGCGGGCCCCAGTCGAGCGCCGCCGTGACGGCGGCGCCCACCGGCGGCAGCGCCGCGCCCTCGGTGGGGAGGTGGAGGACGGTATCCTCAGGCCCCTTCACCGCCTTCACCACGGCCATCTCGCCGCCCTCCCAGCGCAGCCAGCCGGCATCGCCGGGCTGGCCGCCGGCCTGGGCGTAGAAGGGGGTGCGGTCCAGCACCACGCCCTCGGGCCCGGCGGCGAGGACCGTCGCGGCCGCTTCGGTCAGATAGGCGTCATCGCGGTAGAGCAGTTCTGTCGGCATCAGGCCCATTCCTGGCGCAGCCGGGGGCGGTGGTGGCGCAGCCACCAGAGGCAGAGCCCGGCCGTCGCATTCTCGATGCGGTGTTGGTCCAGCAGGGCGAAGGCCTCCTCCGCCGGCAGGATCAGCACCCGGATATCCTCGCCCTCGTTAACCAAGCCATGGGTGCCGGCGGCTGCGGCCTTGGGCAGGGTGACGCGGGCGGCGTAGAGAAACATCGTCTCGTCGCAGCCGCCCTGCATCAGCATGGTGCGGCTGATGAACTCCATCGGCCCGGCGCGAAGACCGGTCTCTTCCTCCAGCTCGCGCCGGGCGGCCGCTTCCGGGTCCTCGCCCTGCTCTAGAAGGCCGGCGGCGCATTCGGTCATGATGCCAGGGAAGCCGGCGGCGAGTGCGGGCAGGCGGAACTGCTCGATCAACGCCACCGCATCCGCCGCCGGGTCATAGGGCAGCACGGCGACGCCGCGGCCACGACGCCACAGCTCCCAGGTCAGCTCGGCCGAGCGCGCCCCATCGAATCGCTGGTAGCTGAAGCGCACGCGCTGGAGCGGGAAGCGGCCGTCCCAGACGACCTCATCCGCCAGCACATCGAGACCGGGATGCGCCGGGATGGGCGGCGCCTTGGGTGATCTGGCTTTCATGCGCCGGCGACCCTAGCCTTGGCGGGAAACGCCGTCCATGGACACCCAGACCGAAACCCTCCCTGCCGAGCCCGCCTCGGACCTCGCCGCGCGACGCCGGCGTGCCGTGCTCGGCGTGCTGGGCGCGGCCGCCGTCTTCTCGCTGGCCGCCGTGCTGGTGAAGGGGCTGCGCGGCGAACTGCCGCTGGCGCAGGTGGTGCTCTGCCGCAACCTCTTCGCCATCCCGGCCCTGCTGCCGCTGCTCTGGCAGGCGGGTGGCATCGCCGCGCTCCGCACCCGGAACCCGGTGCTGCACGGGGTGCGGATGCTGACCGGCCTGGCCGGCATGGCGGGCGCCTTTTACGGCTACACGGTGCTGCCGCTGGCGACCGTCACCGCGCTCGGCTTCACCATGCCGCTCTTCCTGACGTTGCTCTCCATCCCCCTGCTCGGTGAGCGGGTGGGGCCGCGGCGGGGGCTGGCGGTGCTGGTCGGCTTCGGCGGCGTGCTGCTGATGGCGCTGCCCATGGGCGGATCGGGCGGTGGGGCGGGGCAGGGGCACCTGCCGGGGACGCTCGCCGTGCTGGCGGGCGCGGTCTGCTGGGCGCTCTCGATGATCACCATCCGCCGCATGGGCCATGCCGGCGAAAGCAATGCGACGATCGTGCTCTGGTTCGCCCTCGGCGCGACGCTGGTCTCGGGCGCCCTCGCGCTGCCCGTATGGGTGCCGCCCACCCCGCTGCAATGGGCGATGCTGGCCGGCACCGGCCTGCTCTCCGCCATCGCCCAGGTGATGATGACGGAGGCCTACAGGCGGGGCGAGGCGACGCTGCTCGCCCCCTTCGAATACTCCGCCATCCTCTGGACGACTCTGATGGGCGTGCTGCTCTGGGGCGAGCTGCCGGATGGCTGGGACGTCGCCGGCATCGCCGTGCTGGTCGGCAGCGGCCTCTATATCTGGCGGCGAGAGGTGGCCCTCGGCCTCAGGCGGTGAGCGCCGGCACCGGCACCGGCACCGGCTGGCGGCCCTCGGCGCGGCCATGGCGGCGGTAGTGCTCGCGGCCCGAGGACAACTGCTCCGCCTTCACCGCGGCCTGCACATCCGGATACCGCTGCAAGTACCAGGCCTCGTCGAACTCGAACTCCTCCTGCTCCTCCGCATCCGGCTCGGGCGGGGCAAGGCGGCCGGTCTCGGCGCGCAGGCGCAGAAGCTGGATCTGCAGCATCATCACCGCCTCCTGCGCGTGGTTGCGCGCGTTCTCGGCCTCGTTGCGGGCGAGGGTGAGGCTGGCTTGCTCGGCCTCGAGCCGGGCGAGGGTCTCGGCGGCGGTGCGAGCCCCGGCCACGGCCTTGCCGGCCCTTGCCTCGGCAGCGGCTTCCGCCTGGCTGGCGGCGTCGCGCTCGGCGCGGAGGCTGGCGGCCTCCGCCTCGGTCGCCTGCCGGGCCTTCAGTAGCGCGTCGCGTTCGTCGCGGACGCGGAGGGCGGCGGCGCGCAACTCGTTGAAGCGGGACTCGGCGGTCTTGCGCGCCTCCTCCGCCGCCTGGCGGGCAGCGAGGTGCTCGTCCCATTCGGCGCGGAGGCCTGCGATGCCCGCCTCGGCAGCCTGGCGGGCCGCGAGGTGCTCGTTCCAGGCGGCGCGCAACCCTGCCGCCTCGGCCTCCGCCGCCTGCGCCTGGGACTCGGCGGCCGCGATGCGGGACTCCGCCGCCTGGCGGGCGGCGAGATGCTCGTCCCATCCCGCACGCATCGCCGTGGCATCGGCCAGCGCCTGCATGGCCGTGGCCTCGGCGGCGGCGCGGGCGGCGGCATGGGCGTCCCATTCGGCGCGGAGCGCGGCGGCCTCGGCGACCGCCGCATCGGCATGCCGCTGGAGCAGCACGCGCTCGTATTCGGCCCGGCCGATCAAGGCCGAGAGCCGCTCGTATTCGGCGCGGTAGTCGTCGCGCTCCGCCTCGATCTGCCGCTTGGCCGGCCTCAGGACCCGTTCGAGCATCGTATCCGTCCCGTTCAGACGCCCTGGGGCCGGATGCCGCGCGCCATCAGGCGGAGGCTCCCGGCCATGACCTGCAGCCGTGTCGCCAACTGGCCGAGGCCGCGCCGGCGCAGCGGGTTCCAGCGCCCGCGGCGTTCGGCCAGGCAGCGCTCCGCCACGGCCTCGCATTGCCGGGCGGCGGCTTCCAGCCCGGCGAGATAGCCTTGGGCGAAATCGCGATCCTGCTCCTCATCGGCCAGCCAGCCAGCCTGCAACCAAGTTCCGAGGCTGCCGGCGAGCGGAGCGGGAAGGGGCGTCCCGGCCTCCGCCAGCCCCAAGGCGATGGACCGCAGCAACGCCATCTCCGCCGTGGACGGCGCCCCGGCTAGGTCTTGCTGCACGCCCAACACCCCGGCTCCCCTCCATCAACCGCAAAGCGCGTCACCATACCGGAGCAAGCTTGCCGGAATGCTGATCGCCAAGCCCTGTCTTCTAACGTCTTGGTTGCGTCTGTCAGCGGGTCAACCCCGCCTCAGGCGGGCATGAGGCGCTTGGCGAACCAGTAGCGGATGGCGCCTGGCGGCATGTCGATCACCTGCCCGACCTCGACATAGCCCTGCTTGCGGTAGAAGTCCGGCGCCTGGAAGGACCAGGTGTTGAGATGGGTGCCGCTGCACCCGTTCTCCCGCGCCAGCGCCTCGGCCGCGGCGAGCAGGCGGCTGCCCCAGCCCTGGCCGCGGAAGGGCTCGGCAACCCAGAGCCAATCGACATAAAGCCAGCCCCAGGCAATGTCGCATCGGGCCCCGCCCTGAACCGCGCCGGCCGCGTCGCGCGCCAGGACCCAGTGCTCCTCCCCGCGCAGCCGGCCATAGGCAGCGCGGTTATGCGCAGCGAGGCCACGGCCGACCGCCTTCCGGTCGGCGAGGGCGGGTCGCGCCGCGGTCTCCAGGGCGAGGTTCACAGCGTCTTCTGGAACCAGATGCGGGCATGGCCGGGCGGCATGCCTTCGAGCCGGCCGAATTCGGCATAGCCGTGCCGGGTCCAGAAGCCCGGCGCCTGGAAGCTGAAGGTATCCGTATAGGCATGGGTGCAGCCGCGGGCGCGAGCGATGGCCTCCGCCCGCTCCAGCAACTGCCCGCCGAGCCCTTGGCCGCGCTGGTCCGGTGCCATCCACAGCCAATCGATGAAGAGCCAGTTCCAGTAGGTGAGGCCGAGCAGCCCGCCGCGGACCTCGCCGGCCGGGTCGCGGGCGAGGACGGTCACCGGCTCCCGGTCGTAGGGCCCGCCCATCTCCTGGTTGTAGGCATGGAGGCCGCGCTGGATGGCGGCAACGGCCTCCATCTCCGGATAGTCGTCCTCGCTGATCTCGATGGCAGGCCGGTCGTCTCGCTGCGGGTCGCTCATCCGCCGAACCGCCCCCAGGCGGCGACGCCCGTGGTCAGCAGGCCGAGGACGAGATTCATGACGATGAGCAGGCGGATGCGGTCGGCCTGCACGGCCGCGCTGGCCGCATCGCCCCGGGCGCGGGCGGTGCGGAATTCCCGCCAGGGCCCGGTGACGATGGTGAGGAAGACCCCGGCCATCAGCAGCGCGGTGAGATGCATGACATGGATGTGCCACCCCGCGCCGCGGAAGCCGCCATACCAGCCGAAGAGCAGCAGGTAGCCGGTCAGCAGCAGGATCGGCATGGCATGCCAGACGATGAGGAAGAAGCGCTTCAGCACCGCCTCGTGCAGGGCGAGGCGCTGCGGCGGCTCCAGCACCGCGAGCGCCGGGCGGAGGACGAGGATGGCGAAGACCATCCCCCCGACCCAGAGCACTGCCCCGAGCACGTGGAGGGCGTAGAACAGGCTACCCAGCATCGATCATTCCTTGGACATGGCGGCGATGGCAGCCGTGAGCGCCCGCAGTTCAGCTGCGGCGGGGCTCTTCGGCGCGGACTCGGTCACTGCGAGCCCGTCGAGGAAGGCAGTGACGAATTCAACCCTGTTGCCGAGGCTGCTCCCCAGCACCGGCACGCCGCGCTCGGCGAGCGCCGCCCGGATGCTCTCCCGCAGCCGCCCCTGCGCGGGCACGCGGTTGAGCACGGCGGTGACACGGCGATGCGCCTCGACCGCCAGCTTCACCGTCGCCTCGCTGGCCCAGAAATCGGCGGGCGAGGGTTGCATCGGCATCAGGATGAGGTCGGCGGCGCGGATCACCTGCTTCGTCTCGGTCTCGGCATGGGGCGGGGTGTCGACGATGACGAAGTCCTGGTCGCGCCGCAGCCGGTCCAGCGCACCCGGGACGCGCCAGCCGGAGGGGCTGTCGAAGCTCAGCGACCGGGCGCGGGCGCCCTGCTTCTGCCGCTCCTGGTGCCAGCGGGCGAGGGATTGCTGCGGGTCCGTATCCAGCAGGGCGACGCGGTGGCCCTCGCCCGCCAGCGCCGCCGCCAGGTTGGCCGCGACGGTCGACTTTCCGGCGCCCCCCTTCTGCTGCGCCACCGCCACGACGAAGGCCATCCCTGCTGCTCCCTGCGCGAAAGCGGGCAACCTAGCCCGGATCGGCGCGGAGGCCAGCATCGCCATGCCGGGAGCCCCGGTTTAGCCTGGGCATCTTGAGGGAGGGTTGCATGAACCAGCTTGATCTGCAGGGGCGCGTCGCCGCCATCACCGGCGGAGCGCGCGGCATCGGGCTCGCCATCGCCGAGCGCATGGCGGCAAGCGGTGGCCGCGTCGCGCTCTGGGATGTCGACCTGGGCGAGGCGGAACGGCAGGCGGCACGCCTCGGCGGCGTCGCGGCGCGGGTGGACGTGACCGACCTCGGTGCGATCGAGGCGGCCCTCCAGGCGACCGAGACGGCGCTCGGGCCGGTCGACATCCTCGTCGCCAATGCCGGGATCACCGGGCCGAATGCGCCGGTCGAGAGCTATCCGGTCGATGCCTGGCGGCAGGTGATCGAGATCGACCTGACGGGCGTCTTCCTTTGCTGCCGGGCAGTGGTGCCGGGGATGCGGGCGCGCAACTACGGCCGCATCGTCAACATCGCCTCGGTCGCGGGGAAAGAGGGCAACCCGAATGCCGCGGCCTATTCGGCGGCGAAGGCAGGGGTGATCGGCTTGACCAAGTCGCTCGGCAAGGAGCTGGCGACCACCGGCATCCGGGTGAATTGCGTAACGCCGGCGGCGGCGAAGACCGACATCTTCAAGCAGATGACCGAGGCGCAGATCGGCTACATGCTCAGCAAGATCCCGGCGAACCGCTTCGTCGATGTCGAGGAGATCGCGGCGCTTGCCTGCTGGCTGGCAACCGAGGATTGCAGCTTCTCGACCGGTGCGGTGTTCGACGTGTCGGGTGGCCGGGCGACCTACTGAGCTAGGCCGCCTGCTGGCGAAGGATGGCAAGGCCCCGTCGGATCGCCTCCGCGATCCGCTCGGCCGGCATCGCCCCGCTGAACAGCACATGCCCGTCGAGCGCGAAGGTCGGCACGCCGGAGAGTCCCATCTGGCGAAAGCCGGCATCCTCGGCGCGGATTTCCTCAACCCCTTCGCCGCTGGCGAGAAAGGCCGCGGCCGCTTCGGCATCCAGCCCCGCCTCGCCGGCCAGCGCGGCGAGCACCTCAAGCTGGCCGATATCCCGGCCCTCCTGGAAATACGCGCGGAAGATCGCCTCCTTCACGGCCGATTGCTGGGCGAGGCTGCGCTCCCCGGCCCAATGGATCAGCCGGTGCGCGGCGATGGTGTTCGGCGTCCGCTGCATCAGGTCGTGGCGGAATTCGAGCCCGGCGGCGCGGCCGGCCGCGGCGACCTGGGCATCGAGCTCTCGCCCGCGCGCCTCGCTGCCGAATTTGGCGGCGCGGTAGCTGGCGCGGTCCACGCCCTCCACCGGCATGTCGGGATTGAGCTGGAAGGCGCGCCAATGCACCTCGAACCGCTCGCCCTCGGCGGCGAGCAGCGCGAGCGCCCCCTCGAGGTTGCGCTTGCCGATCCAGCACCAGGGGCAGATGGCGTCGGAGACCACGTCGATCCGCGAGGGACGGGGCTGGTCCATGGGTGTTCTCCTGCTGGTCCCGGCAAGGTCGGCCCTCGGTCCTCCCGCTGCAAGATGCGTCCTGCTGGACTAGCGCCGGGCGTGCCACCATCTTCCCCGGCGCAACCGGGAGGAGCCCCGATGAAGGTCCAGAACGTCCTCGCCACCATCGGCGGCACGCCGCATATCCGCCTCAACCGACTCTTCGCCGGGGCGGAGGTTTGGATCAAGTCGGAACGGGCGAATCCGGGCGGCTCGATCAAGGACCGCATCGCCCTCTCCATGGTCGAGGCGGCCGAGGCCTCAGGCGCGCTGAAGCCGGGCGGGACGATCGTCGAGCCGACCTCGGGCAATACCGGCATCGGCCTCGCCATGGTGGCGGCGGTGAAGGGCTACCGGCTCATTCTCGTCATGCCCGAGAGCATGTCGGTGGAGCGGCGGCGGCTGATGCTGGCCTACGGGGCCAGCTTCGACCTGACGCCGCGGGCGGGCGGGATGAAGGCCGCCATCGCCCGGGCGCAGGAGATCGTCGCCGCCACGCCCGGCGCCTGGCTGGCGCAGCAATTCGAGAATCCAGCCAATCCGGAGGTGCATGCGCGCACCACCGCGCAGGAAATCCTGCAGGACTTCCCCGAGGGCATCGACGCGCTCATCACCGGCGTCGGCACCGGCGGGCACATTACCGGCTGCGCCCGGGTGCTGAAGGCGCAGTGGCCGGGCCTGAAGGTCTTCGCGGTGGAGCCCGCGGCCTCGCCGGTCATCTCGGGCGGCGAGCCCTCGCCGCACCCAATCCAGGGCATCGGCGCCGGCTTCATCCCGGTCAATCTGGAGACCGGGCTGCTGGACGGCGTCGTCAAGGTCCAGGCCGACGACGCCAAGGAGTACGCCCGGCGCTCGGCGCGCGAGGAGGGCCTGCTGGTCGGCATGTCCTCCGGCGCGACGCTCGCCGCCATCGCGCAGAAACTGCCGGAGCTGCCCGCCGGCAGCCGGGTGCTCGGCTTCAACTACGACACCGGCGAGCGCTACTTCTCGGTCGCCGATTTCCTGCCGGAGTGAGCCGCATGGCCGATGAGACCCCCCTGCTGGTGACCCGCGAAGGGCCCGTCATCCGCGCCACGATGAACCGGCCGGAGCGGCGCAACGCCCTCAGCCTGGCGATGGGCGAGGCCTGGGACCGGTTGCTGGCGGAGCTCGCCGCCGACCGCAGCGCGCGGGTGCTGGTGATCGCCGGCGCCGGCGGGCATTTCTGCGCCGGCCTCGACCTGACCGAGGTGGCCTCCGACGAGGCGCCGGAGCAGAAGCTGGCCCGGCAGCAGGCCCGCAACCGCCGCACCGGCGCCCGCTTCGCCGACATCGCGGCGCTGCCGCAGGTGGTGATCGCGGCGATTGAGGGGTCCTGCCATGCCGGCGGGCTCGGCTTCGCCTGCGCGGCGGACATTGCCTTCGCCGCCGGAAATGCCCGCTTCGCCGCGCCCGAGGTGCGGCGCGGCCTGGTGCCGGCGCAGATCCTGCCCTGGCTGGTCCGGCGCATGGGGCGGCCGGCGGTGACGCGGATGGTGCTGGAAGCGGCGGTGATCGACGCCGCGGAGGCAGGGCGGATCGGCCTGGTGCATCAGGTCCTGCCCGATGCGGTGGCGCTCGCGGCGCAGCTGGAGGCGACCGTCGCCGCCGTGCTGGAGGGGGCGCCGGGGGCGCTGGCCGAAACCAAGGGGCTGCTGGCCGCGCTGGGGCCCGTCGCGCCGGAGGCCTATGCCGAGGCGGGGGCCGCCGCCTTTGCCCGAACCGCGTCCAGCGAGGAGGCAGAGGAAGGCATCGCCGCCTTCAAGGCGAAGCGGAAGCCGCGCTGGACGGGCTGACTGTTGTGGAAATCATTCATGGCTTGGCGGTCCGAGCGCAATCGCCGGAGTCCTCGATGGCGAAGGGCGCTGAGCCCATACCGGACGACAAGTTGAAGCATGACCCGCGACGGACTGGCCGCGGGTCATAGTATTTTACTTTCTCCAACCTGGAGTTCCGCGGCTCGGCAACAACGTAAAACGCCTAGCTGATGTTACTATTGAGGAGCCTGTTTAAAGCTTTTCGAACCCGGCCTCAGGCTTGGCTCGTCTTGCGAGGATTTATGAAGCGCAACAACCGGTGCGCCAAGGGTTAATGGGCTGGGTGCACCAACTGTGCCTCAAAGCCAACGCGCTGCCAGCGCACGCAATCACTTTTGCGGGAGATTTGCATCGCGATATCGTGTATGCCGTGTGCATCGGTCTCCTAAGGGCCGTTCCTTGCGGAAGGGTGGAAGGCATGCACGACAAATCCCGGGGCGAATGGCGCATCGAAACCTTCGCGCTCGCCATCGCCATCCTGTGGATGTTGGCGCTGCAACTCATTTGCGTCGTGCTTTGGGATAGCGGCTGGCTGACTCGTCAGGGCGCGCTGGTGCATTGGCTGCTCGTCGGCGTGCTGCCGCCGGCGCTTGCCCTGTGGCAGTTGGAGGGCCACCGACCTACGGCTTGACAGGCCTGTTTCACGCAGCCGTGACGCAACCGCGGCGGCGATCTCTGCTTGTTCCGGCCGCATGCCTGATCTCATCACCCTGCCGCCGCCGCCCCGGGTTCCAGGCCTGGGGCAGATAGCGGATGCGGCGCTTTTCCTCGATTTCGACGGGACGCTGGTGGAGATCGCCCCACGCCCCGATGCGGTGGTCGTGCCGGAGCAACTGCCGCCCCTGCTGCATCGGCTGACCGAGGGACTGGGCGGCGCACTGGCCGTGGTCAGCGGCCGGGCACTCGCCGCACTCGACCATTTCCTGCCGGTGCCGATCCCGAAGGCAGGGGATCACGGCGCCTCGCTTCGCCCGGACCCCTTCGCCCCGCCCCTCCTGCGGGACTTCGCCGATGTGCCGCCCGAGTGGCGGGCCGCTGCCGACATGCTGGTCGCCCGGCATCCTGGCGCGCTGGTCGAAGACAAGGCACATGGCTTCGTCATCCATTACCGCCTGGCGCCGGGCATGGGGGAGGCGGCGCGCGGGCTGCTCGCTGGCTTCGTCGCCCAGAATCCCCAGGCCTTCGACCTGCTTGAGGCCCGCATGGCCTGGGAGCTCCGGCCACGCGGCGCTTCCAAGGCAACGGCAGTGCATGCGCTGATGGCCCGCGCCCCCTTCACCGGCCGCACGCCCGTCTTCATCGGCGATGACGTGACTGACGAGGAAGGAATGGAGGCCGCCCGGAGCTATGGCGGCCAGGGCTGGCGGCTCGACGACATGTTCGGCACCCCGCAGGTGCTGCGCGAATGGCTCGCCGAGGCTGCGTCCGGGCGATGAGCAGCCGCCTCGTCATCGTCGCCAACCGCGTTCCCAATCCCAAGGACCGCGGCGCCACGGCGGGCGGCTTGGCGGTCGCCCTGCATGATGCCGTCGCCCAGCGCGAGGCGATGTGGTTCGGCTGGTCCGGCCAGACCGCCGAGGCCACGGCGGAGCGGCCGGCCGAGGTCGTCCAGGGCAGGCTGACCTACGCCACGCTCGACCTGGGGCGGGAGGCCTATACCCGCTACTACCAGGGCTTCGCCAATGCCGTGCTCTGGCCGACGCTGCACTACCGGCTCGGCCTCGCCCGCTTCCAGCGCGAGGACTACATCGGCTACCGTGCGGTCAATGCCGCCTTCGCCGCCGCCCTCGCACCGCTGCTGCGGCCGGGCGACCTGGTCTGGACGCATGACTTCCACCTCTTCCCCTTCGGGCGGGAGCTGCGGCGGCTCGGCTGCACGCAACGGCAGGGCTTCTTCCTGCATGTGCCCTTTCCGCCCTTCGGCCTGTTCTGCGCCCTCCCGCGCGCGGAGGAGCTGCTGGCCGACCTCGCCGCCTATGACGTGATCGGCGTGCAGACCGAGGACGACGCCGCCAACCTGCGCGGCGCGCTGGAAGCGGTAGGGCAGGGCGAGGCCGCCCGCCGGGTCGCCGCCTTTCCCGTCGGCATTGACGCCGACGCCTTCCTCCGCCTCGCCGAGCGCGCCCTGTCCCGGGTCGAGACCCGCCGCTTCGAGCAGAGCCTCGTCGGCCGCGCCCTCGTCATGGGCGTGGACCGGCTGGACTACACCAAGGGCCTGCCGCAGCGCTTTGCCGGCTATGCTCAGTTGCTGGCCCGCTTCACCACCAATCGCGGCCGGGCGACCTACCTCCAGGTGACGCCGGTGTCGCGCGGCGACGTGGCGCAATACCGCAGCCTGCGGCGCGAGCTGGACGAATGGGCCGGCCGCATCAACGGGCAATATGCCGAGCCGGACTGGGTGCCGCTGCGCTACATGACGCGGCCGGTGCAGCGGCCGGTCCTCGCCGGCTTCATGCGCCTTGCCCGGGTCGGGCTGGTGACGCCGCTGCGGGACGGGATGAACCTCGTCGCCAAGGAATATGTCGCGGCGCAGAACCCAGCCGATCCTGGCGTGCTGGTGCTCTCCCGCTTCGCCGGGGCGGCGCCTTCCATGCCAGGCGCGCTGCTGGTCAACCCGCTCGACCCGGATGAGATCGCCGAGAGCCTCGACGCGGCGCTCTCCATGCCGCGGGAGGAGCGGGTGGCGCGCTGGCAGGCCAATCGCCCCGCCGTCTGGGAGGCGAGCGCCAGGGCCTGGAGCCAGTCCTTCCTGGCGGCCCTGGAAGGTTAGCTCAGCGGCACTGCCACATGGGTGCGGTAGGGCGTCCGCTCCCGCAGCCGGTCGTACCAAGCGCGCAGCCGTGGCAGGTCCGGCCGCTCGATCGGCAGCTGGAACCAGCGGTGCAGGAAGCCGCCGAGGGCGATGTCGCCCAGGCCGAAGCCGCCGGCGATGTAGTCCCGCCCCTCGAGCGCCGCATCGGCGATGCGCCAGAGCCGCTCCGCCGCCACCCGCGCCGTCTCCGCCGCGGCGAGGTCGCGCCGCTCCGCCGGCGTCCGCACCCAGGTCCAGAAGATCACTCGCATCGGCTCGTTCATCGAGGCGAGCGTCCAGTCCATCCAGCGCTCGGCATCGGCCCGTGCTTCCGGCGCCTCCGCATAGAAGGCATTGCCGCCCGGCTGGGTGCGGCAGAGGTAGCGGAGGATCGCGTGGCTTTCCCAGAGCGTGTAGCCATGCGGCATGACGAGGGTCGGTACCGTGGCGTTCGGGTTCATCGCCGCATACTCGGCATCCCGCGTGCGGCCGAACTCGCCCCCGGCATCGATGCGGTGGAAGGGGATGGCCAGCTCGTCGAGCAGCCAGAGCACCTTCATCACATTGACCGAAGTGGCCCGGCCCCAAACGGTGATCGGCGGATGGTCCATGGTTCAGCGCATCTCGACGGCAACATGGGTGGCAAAGCCGGGGTGCCGCTCGCGCAGGCGGGCGTACCAGGCTTCGAGGTTCGGCATCGGCGCCCGCTCGATCGGCAGGGCGAACCAGCGGTGCAGATAGGGGCCGAGCGCAATATCGGCCAGCGAGAAGCCGCCCGCCACATAGTCCCGCCCCGCGAGTTGCCGGTCCACCATCGCCCAGAGCCGCTCGGCGGCGTCGCGCGCGTGGGCCGTTGGCGGCGTGGTCGCGCTCGGCCTCGGGCGTACGGACATAGGTGAAGAAGATCGTCACCATGGGCGGGTTCAGGCTGGCGAGCTGCCAGTCCATCCAGCGCTCGACATCGGCGCGGGCGCGCGGCTCGGCGGGGTGGAGCGGGCTTCCCGGCCCATGGACGGCGACCAGGTAGCGGAGGATCGAATTGCTCTCCCAGAGGGAGAAGCCGTCCGGCTCCTCGATGGTGGGCACCGTGCCGTTGGGGTTCATGGCGAGGTAGCCGGGCTCGGCGGTACGGCCGTGCTCGCCGCCGGCCTCGATCCGTTCATAGGGCAGGGGAAGCTCCTCGCAGAGCCAGAGCAGCTTCATCACATTGCTTGAGGTGGTGCGGCCCCAAAGCCTCAGCATCGCGGTGCCTCTTCCGATCCGGCGCGGACCCTATGCGCCCTTCGCCGTGCGGTCCAGTTGCGCCGGCGGCGGGGCGGCGCCACACAGGCGGCATGTTCGCCACGCTCGCCTTTGCCCTGGCCGCCGCCGCGGCGCCGCTCTTCGCCCGCGCCAGCGAGGATATCTGGGGCATCGCCCCCTGCGAGCTCTGCACTTGGCAGCGGGTGCCCTATTGGGTGGCGGCGGCGCTGGCCCTGGCCGCGGCGCTGCTGCCCCGGGCGCGGCGGCCGCTGGCCCTGCTGGCGATCCTGGCGGTGGTCGCCTCCGGGGCCATCGCAGCCTTCCATATTGGGGTGGAGCAGGGCTGGTGGCCCTCGCCGCTGGCCGGATGCCAGGCGCCGCGCTCCGCCGGCGGGGCGAGCATCGACGACCTCATGCGCTCGCTGGCCGTGGCCCCGTCCAAGCCCTGCGATGCGCCGACCTATCTGGTCCCTGGCCTGCCGATTTCCATGGCGGGGATGAACCTGATCTATGCGCTTGGCCTTTCGGCCCTGGCCGCCATCTGGATGCGGAGAGGAGTACGCCGATGACGACGAAGACCGACCGGCGGATGGTGGAGGAGACCATCCGCGTGGACCATGCCGGCGAGTACGGCGCCAAGCGGATCTACCAGGGCCAGCTTGCCGTCCTGCGCGGGACCAAGTGGGAGGGGCTGATCCGCCACATGCAGGAGCAGGAGCAGGTGCACCTCGACACCTTCTCCCGCCTGATTGGGGAGCGGCGGGTGCGCCCGACCGCGCTGCTGCCCGTCTGGCATGTCGCCGGCTTCGCCCTCGGCGCGGCAACCGCCATGCTCGGCCACCGTGCCGCCATGGCCTGCACCGTTGCGGTGGAGGAGGCGATCGACGAACATTACCAGGCGCAGGAGGCGGCACTCGGCGAGGACGAGGGGCCGCTCCGCGCCCATATCGTGCAGTTCCGGGCCGAGGAGCTGGAGCACCGCGATATCGGCCTGGAGCATGAGGCGGAGCAGGCCCCCGCCTACCGGCTGCTGAGCGCCGCCATCAAGGCCGGCTGCAAGGTTGCGATCAAGGTGAGCGAGAAGATCTGATGGACCTGCCCCTGCCGGAAGCCGATGCCGCCACCACTGCCGCGGTGAAGGACTGGCTGGGGCGCTTCGCCGCCTGCGTGCGGGAGGTGGACTACGAGGCTGCCTATCCCTTCTGGCACGACAACATCGTCATCTTCGGCACCTATCAGGAGTTGGTGCGCAACCGCCAGGCCTGGACCGACACGCAATGGGACAATGTCTGGCCGCGGACCGAGGGCTTCGCCTTCGACCTCGGCAACACGCTGGTGCTGGCCTCGCCGGACGGGGCGATGGCGGTGGCCGTCACCCCCTGGGACAGCACCGGCTTCCACGCGGACGGCACGCCCTTCCCGCGGCCCGGCCGGGCGACCATCGTGCTGGCGCGGCAGCCGGACGGGCGCTGGGTCGGCGTCCACAGCCACATGTCGCTCCAGCGCGGGGTGCCGCAGGACAGCCATGGCAAGCGCCCGGTGAAGGCGCGCTGAGTGCGGATGAGCCCGCGCATCCTCGCCGTCTCCGACCGGCCGGACCTGGCGCCTCTTGTCGCGCGATGGCTGGTGGATGCCTTCTACCGGCCGCCCGCCGACATGACCACCGAGGCGATGACGGCGCTCATCCTGGCGCCGCCGCAGGGGCCGGAGGAGAGCTTCGTGCTGTTCGAGGGCGATCGGCCGATCGGCACGGCGAGCCTCGCGCATGACGACCTGCCGTCCCGGCTCGACCTGACGCCCTGGCTTGCCGGGGTCTTCGTCCTGCCGGAGCATCGGGGGCGCGGCCATGCCTCGGCGCTGGTACGTCATGTGGAGGGCTTCGCCCGCGCCGCCTCGGTCGCCGAGCTCTGGCTCTATACCCGCACGGCCGAGCCGCTCTACGCCCGCCTCGGCTGGCAGCGCGCTGGCCTCGAGCAGAACAACGGCCACGAGGTCGCCCTGATGCGGCGGCGCCTGGACCCGTAGCCGGTTCGGCGCGAGCATGGCGCGGCCTCCCGGAGAGTCGCTTTGCCCGAAGCCCCGCCGCCCGCCACCATCATCCCAGGCCCCGCCGAGCTCTTCGCCGGCTATCTGAAGATCGGCTTGTTCGGCTTCGGCGGTGTCGCCGCCTGGGCACGCCGCGTCATCGTCGAGGAGCGGCACTGGCTGACCGAGCGCGACTATGCCGAGGTGCTCGGCCTCGGCCAGGTGCTGCCGGGCCCCAATGTCGGCAATGCGGCGGTGATGATCGGACGGCGCTTCCACGGCCTCTCCGGCGCGCTGCTGGCGACCGCGGGCCTCTATTGCGCGCCCTTCGTCATCCTCGTTCTGCTCTGCCTCTTCTACGACCGCTACGGCCAGCTTCCTGCAGTCGCGCCGGTGATGGCGGGCATCGCGGCCGGGGCGGCGGGGATGGTGATCGGCACCGCCTTCAAGATGGCCGGCAAGCTGAAGCTGCGGCCGGAGGCCGTCGCCATCCTGCTGCTGGCGACGATCGGCGCCGCCTGGCTCGGCCTGCCGCTGCCGGTAATCGTCCTGGTGCTCGGGCCCATCTCCATCGCCCTCTCGCTCTGGCGGGCGGGGCTGATCGGCGGGACGGGAGCGGCGCGGTGATCCTCCAGATCCTCCTTACCTTCTCCATCCTCTCCCTGGTGGCGATCGGCGGCGCGAATGCGGTGCTGCCGGAGATGCACCGCCAACTCGTCGAGCTGCATGGCTGGCTGGACGATGCGACCTTCTCCCAGCTCTACGCTCTGGCCCAGGCCGCGCCGGGGCCGAACATCCTGGTCGCCAGCGTGATGGGCTGGCGCATCGCCGGCGCCGGCGGCATGGCGGCGGCGACCTTCGGCATGCTGGTCCCGGCTGCCATCCTCGCCTGGTACGTGGCCGGGCTGATGCACCGGCTGCGCGGCGCCGCCTGGCTGAAGCCGGCCCAGGGCGGGCTGGTGCCGGTGGCGATCGGGCTGATCCTCGCCGCCGGCATCACCATGGCCGAGGCGGCGCACAGCCATGGGGTGATGCCGATCATCGTCGTCGCCATCTCCACCCTCTTCGTCTGGCGGACCAATTACAGTCCGCTTTGGGTACTGGCAGGCGGCGGGGTGCTGGGGGCGATCTTCCTCGGCTGACCCCTGCGGAACGCATCATCAGGAGGAAACGATGTCCAACACGACGCTCGCCGAGGCAGGCCAGGCATCAGCGACCTCCGCCGGCTTCGACTATGATGCCCTCGTCATCGGCGCCGGCATGTCGGGCATGTACCAGCTGATCCGGCTCCGTCAGCTCGGCCTGCGGGCCAGGGTCTTCGAGGCCGGGACGGGTGTCGGCGGCACCTGGTACTGGAACCGCTATCCCGGCGCCCGCTTCGATTCCGAAAGCTATTCCTACGGCTATTCCTTCGACAAGGAGTTGCTGCAGGAGTGGAACTGGTCGGAGCATTTCGCCCCGCAGCCGGAGACGCTGCGCTACCTTAACCGCGTCGCCGACAAGTACGACCTGCGCCGCGACATCCAGTTCGAGGCCCGCGTCGCCAGCGCCTGGTACGACGACACGGCGCGCGGCTGGACCGTCACGCTGGAGGATGGCAGCCGGCATGGCTCGCGCTTCCTCATCACCGCCATCGGCGTGCTCTCGACGCCGACCCTGCCGCGGATCGAGGGCGTCGACAGCTTCCGGGGCCAGTCCTGGCACACGGCGCGCTGGCCCAAGGAGCCGGTGGATTTCACCGGCAAGCGGGTAGCCGTGATCGGCACCGGCGCGACGGGGGTTCAGACCATCCAGGAGGTGGCGAAGACCGCGGCGCACCTCACCATCTTCCAGCGCACCCCGAACTGGTGCGCGCCGCTGCACAACCGGCCGATCACCGAGGAGGAGCAGCAGCGCATCAAGGCCAGCTACCCCGAGATCTTCCGCCGCTGCCAGGAGACCTTCTCCTGCTTCCTCCATACCGCGGACCCGCGCGGCACCTTCGAGGTCACGCCGGAGGAGCGCGAGGCCTTCTACGAGGAGCTCTACGCCTCGCCCGGCTTCGGCATCTGGGTCGGCAATTTCCGCGACATGCTGACCGACCCTGCGGCGAACCGCGAAATCTCGGACTTCGTCGCCCGCAAGATCCGCCAGCGGGTGAAGGATCCCAAGGTGGCGGAGATGCTGATCCCGAAGAACCACGGCTTCGGCACCCGCCGCCTGCCGCTGGAGACGGGGTATTACGAGGTCTACAACCAGGACAACGTCACCCTGGTCGACAGCACGGCGACGCCCATCGGGCGCATCACGCCGACGGGCATCCGCACCAGCGCCGCGGAGTACGAGTTCGACATCATCGTCTACGCCACCGGCTTCGACGCCCTGACCGGCGCCTTCGACCGCATCGACATCCGCGGCCAGGACGGGCGCCGGCTGAAGGAGGCCTGGGCGGGCGGGGCGCGGACCTTCATGGGCATGATGGTGGAGGGCTTCCCCAACATGCTCATGCTGCTCGGCCCGCATACCGCGCTGGGCAACATCCCGCGCAGCATCGAGTACAATGTCGAATGGGTCAGCGCCCTGCTGCGCCACATGCAGGAGCACGGGCTGACGCGGGCCGATGCGCGGCCCGAGGCGGCGCAGGCCTGGACCGAGCATGTGAAGTCCTGCGCGACCGGGCTGCTGACCTTCGAGGTCGATTCCTGGATGACGGGCGTCAACCGCAACGTGGAGGGCAAGCAGACCCGCACCATCGCCCGCTATGCCGGCAGCGCCCCGGCCTACCGGGCCTGGTGCGACGAGGTCGCCGCCGGCGGATATCGGGAGCTGGTGCTGGACTGATATGTTAGGGTTCGCTGACAGGTCCGGCCCGTGTTGGTGCCCTTTCCGCGGCTTTGCCGCGGACGGCGGGGCGAGGCCTTGAGCGTTAAGCGATATGTCTGGAGCCCCTGCAAAGCCGCGAAGCGGTTTTGCGGGGAGTTTCAGAAGCTCATACGGGCCCCGACATAGAGGCTCCTTCCTTCGCCGGGATAGAAGACGGCGGTGTTCGCCCCCGCCGCCCTGGCGTTCTGTAGGGTGCCGAGATCGCTGACATAACGCTTGTTGGTGAGGTTCCGCAGGTCGAGGAAGAGCGAGAGGTTGGGCGCGACCCGTAGGCCTGCCTCGAGGCCCAGCTTGAAATACTGGTTCGCCCGCAGCGTGTTGGCGTAGTCCGCCCAGGCACCCTGCGGCACCCAGTCCAGCACCGGCGAGACGAAGCCGCGCTCCTCCGGCGCCGCATAGGTCAGCACCGTCCGCAGCACATGCGGCGGCAGGCCTGCGATGCGGTTGTCGCCATATTGCCGGTCGGCGCGGAAGCGGAAGTCGTTGAAAGTCCAGCTCCCCCGCAGGGCGATGCGGTCGCCGGCCGCAAGGGCGCCGCGGGTGAGGTCGAGATGGCCCGCGAACTCCACCCCCTGGTTCACCGTGTTGCCGGCATTGAAGGTGCTGGCCGGAATGCTCGGATCGACGGTGAATTGCAGCAGCTGGCCGCGGATGTTGGAGCGGAACAGCGTCAGGTCCCAGCCATAGCCCTCGTAGCGGCCGCGGGTGCCAAGCTCCACCGTCCAGGCGCGCTGGGCCTGCAATGGCACCCAGAAGGGCCGGTTACCCACCGTTTGGAGCTGGTCGGAGAAATCCGGCACGTCCTGGCTGCGGGTGAGGTTGGCGAAGACCTGCACCGCCGGCCGCGGCTGCCAGAGCACCCCGATCCTCGGGTTCAGCCCCTCATAGGCGCGGCCGAAGCGCTGGCCTGTCAGCCGGTTCTCGTAGTCCCGCTCGTTGCGCAGCATCTTGGCGCCGGCAACGAGGGCAACGGTCGGCAGCACCCAGAGCCGGTTCTCGGCGAAGGCCTCGAAATTCTGCGCCCGCTGCACACCGTTCGCCGTCAGCGCCCCGCGCGAGCCACGGGTATTGAGGTATTGCAGCGCATCGTTCGTCCCGGCGAAGTAGCGCCCGCCGAGCACCAGCTCGCCCCGCAGCCCGGCCAGCTCGTAGCGCTGCGTCCAGCGCGGCGCGATGCCCCAGGTCAGCCCGTCCTGGTCGATCGCCTGGAAGATCGGGTGGTAGAGCTGCTTGTGGGTGATCCAGCTGTCCACATCCACCTGCCCGGCATCGAGGCGGATGCTGGTGCGGTTGGCGAAGCGCTCGGCCCAGAGGTTGCGCGCCTGGTTGCCGCTGATGGCGGCGGGGTTGGCGATCTGCGGCCGGTTCAGCGCATCGGCGAGGCTGAGCGAGCCAGGGAGCTGCTGCCGGACGATATAGGCGCCGGCGTAGAAGCGCGTCTCCACGCTGTCGTTCAGCCGGTAGCCGAGATTGGCGTTGAACTGCTCGTATTGCCCGCGGCTGTGCTGCCGCCATCCATCGGAATGGGCGATGCTGCCGGCCGCCAGCGCATCCCAGTCGCCGAAGACCGCCGAGGTCTGGCCGGAGAGCCGCCAGGTTCCGTAGCTGCCGCCCTCGACGCGCAGGCTGTTCGCCTCCGTCGCCGTGCGCGCGGTCGGTGTGACGAAGTTGATCGCCCCCCCAAGCGTTGAGCTTCCGAAGGCCAGCGCGTTGCCGCCGGGATAGACCGCCGCCGAGCGCACCGCGCTCGGGTCGATCTGGTAGAAGTCGCCGCTGCCATCGGCGAGGTTCACCGGCACGCCGTCCTGAAGCACCTCGATCCCGCGCAGATGGAAGCCGCGGGCGATGCCGGAGCCGCGGATGGAGAGCCGCAGCTCCTGCCCGTAGCGGCCCTGGACGAAGACGCCGGGCGTGTCCGCCAGCACGTCGCGTAGATTGAAGGCGTAGCGGTTGGCGAAGTCCCGCCCGTCCACGAAGCGCGCGGCTGAGGGCGTCTGCTCCAGCGCCTCCCGCTGCTCGGCGACGGAGGGGGCGGTGAGCGAGCCCGGGGCCTGGCCGGTGACGACGAGGTCGGGGAGGGTGGTTTGGCCGAAGGCCGGACCGGCGATGCCGGCAAGCAGCAGGGCGCGCCGCGTGGCGCGCGTAAGCGGGTGCATGATGGGAGACTCCTGACGAGAGCGACGGCGGGCGTGCTGGCGTCAGGCGGCAGGCGGGGCTCTCGGTTGCTGCGGTGGGGCGCGGGCCGGGGCGGGAGGCATGCCCTCCCGGCCGGCATAGGGCGCCGGCACATAGGCGATGCGCAGCGCCGGCAGCTGCGGTGCGGGCGAGGCTGGGGCGACACCGCCGGGGCAGACCGGGCAGCTGTCATGCATTGCCTGGGGCGGATCGGCCGGCTGCCCGTCGGCATCGAGGTGCAGGACGCGAATGCCCTCCGCTGTGCAGATCTCGATGCCCGAGGCGGCCCCGAGCGCGCCCAGGCAATGCGCGAAGGCTTGGCCCCACTGCAGCATCAGCAGCAGGGCCAGCATCGCTGTCAGCAGGGGCGGGCGCCGGGCCATGCCGCCGCTATGCCGCATCGGCCGCAACCTGTCACCCCGGCGGCTCAGGCATAGGGCATGCCGACATAGGTCTCGGCCAGCGCCGTCGCCGCGGCGCGGGAGGTGGTGACGAGCTCCAGCTCAGCCAGCTGCCGCCGCTCGTCGAATTCGCTGGCGCCCTCGAAGCGGTGCAGCATGGAGGTCATCCACCAGGAGAAATGCTGCGCCCGCCAGACCCGCCGCAGCGCCGTCGCGGTATAGGCCTCGAGCCGCGCCATTCCCTCGCCGGCGAAGAAGGCGCCGAGCGCGCGATCGAGGTGCCAGACATCGCTGGCAGCGAGGTTCAGCCCCTTCGCCCCCGTGGGCGGCACCGCATGCGCCGCATCGCCGGCGAGGAAGAGCCGGCCATACTGCATCGGCTCGCAGACGAAGCTGCGCATGGGCACGATGTTCTTCTGGAAGATACGGCCCTCCTTCAGCCGGAAACCGTCCTCGCCCGCGATGCGCGCCTGCAACTCCGCCCAGATCTGGTCTTCCGACCAATTCTCCACGCTGTCATTCGGGTCGCACTGGAAGTACATGCGCTGCACCTCCGGCGTGCGGCTGCTGATGAGGGCGAAGCCGCGCTCGTGCCGCGCGTAGACCAGCTCCTCCGAGGAGGGCGGCGCCTCGCAGAGGATGCCGAACCAGCCGAAGGGATAGATGCGGAGGTAATCCTTGCGCTTGTCCGTGGGGATCGCCGGGCGGCATGCGCCGTAGGAGCCGTCCGCCCCCACCACCATGTCGCAATGCAGCTCGCGCGCCGCGCCCTCTGCATCGGTGAAGCGCAGCACCGGCCGCTCCGCCGCGACATCCGCCACCTCCGTCACCTTCGCGCCGAACAGGATCTCCCCGCCCTGCGCCAGCCGCGCGGCGATCAGGTCCTTCAGCACCTCGTGCTGCGGGTAGAGCGTGGCGACGCGGCCGGTGAGCCCCTCGAAATCGATCCGGTGGTTCTGCCCGCCGAAGCGCAGGATGGTGCCGTGATGCACCACGCCCTCCCGCCGCAGCCGGTCGGCGACGCCAAGCTCCGCCATCAGGTCGACGGTCGTCTGCTCGAGGATGCCGGCGCGGATCGTCGCCTCGATCGCCGCCCGGTCGCGCGACTCGATGATGACGGAGGCGATGCCCCGGTGCTCCAGCATGAGCGAGAGCAGCAGCCCCGCGGGGCCGGCGCCGACGATCCCGACCTGTGTGCGCATCAAGCCTCTCCTCTTCTGCCGGGCTTACGGCGACAGGGCTTCCACGATAGACCGGAATCATGCCGAAGCCCGCCCCCGAGCCCGAGGTCGCCCCGCTTCGGGAGAATGCAATCGTCTCGCCCCTGGCAGAGAGCCCGGCCTTCCTCGTCCGCCTCGCCCAGCTCCGGGCCTTCGACGAATTCCACCGCAATTTCGCCGGGCTCGGGGTGACGCCGGCGGGCTTCTCGGTCTTTGCGCTGATCGTCGCCAATCCCGGCATCCGCCCGGGCGCCATCGCCGAAGAGCTGCGGGTGAAGCCCTCCAATGTCGCGGTGCTGGTGAACGGGCTGGTCTCGGCCGGGCTGGTGCGGCGCGAGGCCGACCAGGCGGAGCTTCGGGCCAGCCTGCTGCACCCGACCGCGGCCGGCAGCCGCGCGTGGCGCGAGATGGACCGCATCCAACGGGAGACCGACGCCCAATTTGCCGCCGGCCTCACCCCGGCCGAGCGTAGCCAATTCGTGACGCTGCTGCGGAAGCTCCTGCATCGCTGAGACGCTTTCCCCCCTTGAGGGGATTATTATGCACCTTAATAATCGGTACAAGAGTCCTTCCGGAGGCAGGGTCGCATGACCGACATCACCTATGAGCTCCGCGACCGCACCGCCTGGATCGGGCTGAACCGCCCGCAGAAGCGCAATGCCATCAACGACGCGGTGCTCCAGGCGATCGAAGCCGCCGTGCGCCGGGCCCAGGGCGAAGCTCGGGCGATGGTGCTCTTCGGCCATGGCCCCTGCTTCTGCGCCGGGCTCGACCTCGCCGAGCACCGGGCGCGCGAGGCGCCCGAGGTCTTCCGCAATTCCCGCGCCTGGCATGCCGCCTTCTCGCTGATCCGCCGCGGGCCGGTCCCGGCCATCGCCGCGCTGCATGGTGCGACGGTCGGCGGCGGGCTCGAGCTCGCCGCGGCCTGCCACCTGCGCATCGCCGATGCCACGGCGTTCTTCGCCCTGCCGGAGGGCAGCCGCGGCATCTATGTCGGCGGCGGCGCCTCGGTGCATGTCGCCCGCCTGCTCGGCACGGCGCGGATGATGGACCTGATGCTGACCGGCCGCGTGCTCTCCGCTGCAGAAGCGGAGCGGGCGAACCTCGTCCAGTACCTGGTCGATGCGGAGAAAGCACCGGGGAAGGCATCGGAACTCGCTGCCAAGGTCGTCGAGATGGCGCCGCTCACCGTGCTCGGCGTGCTGCAGGCGCTGCCGCGCATCCAGGACATGAGCGAGGAGGATGGGCTCTTCGTCGAGAGCATGATGGCCGCGCTGGCCCAGACCGGGCCGGAGGCGGCGGCGCGGCTGGCTGATTTCGTCGGCAAGCGCGGCGCGAAGGTGGCGGGGCCGTCCTCGTGAGCGAGACGTCCATCCGCCGCGCCGCCGTCATCGGCACCGGCGTGATCGGGGCGAGCTGGGCCACCTGCTTCCTCGCCCGCAGCCTCGACGTCACCGCGAGCGACCCGGCGCCCGGCGCCGAGGCTGCGCTGCGGGCCACCATCGCCCGGCAATGGCCGGCGATGGAGGCGATGGGCCTTGCCCCCGGCGCCTCGCCCGAGCGGCTGCGCTTCTATGCCACGCCGGAGGCGGCGGTGGAGGCGGCGGATTTCGTCCAGGAGAACGGGCCGGAGCGGCTGGCGCTGAAGCGGGAGCTTTTCACCGCCCTCGATGCTGCGGCGCCGCCTGATGCCATCCTCGCCACCAGCTCCTCCACCATCACCGTCAGTGAATTTCAGGATGCCTGCACGCACCATCCGGAGCGGGTGGTGCTGGGCCATCCCTTCAACCCGCCGCACCTCATCCCGCTGGTCGAAGTCACCGGGGGCGCGGCGACCTCGGCCGGGGCGGTGGAGCGGGCACTCGGCTTCTACCGCGCCGTTGGCAAGCACCCGATCCATCTGCGGCGCGAGGTACGCGGCCATGTCGCCAACCGGCTGCAAGCGGCGCTGTGGCAGGAGGCCTTCCACCTCGTGCAGGCCGGCGTCGCCAGCGTGGCGGATATCGATGCCGCCATCGCGCATGGCCCTGGGCTGCGCTGGGCGTTGCTCGGCCCTTTCCTCAACCTGCATCTCTCGGGCGGGCCGGGCGGCATCGACGCGCTGTTCGAGAGACCGCTCTGGCAGGCGACGGAGGAGGTGTGGCGCGATCTTGGCCAGGTCTCGGTCGACCCGGCGCTCGGCGCGAAGGTGGCCGAGGGCGTCGCCGCGGCGCTGGCCGGGCGCGACCAAGCGGAGATGCTCCGCCAGCGCGACGCGCTGCTGCTCGAGCTGCTGCAGCGGAAGGCCGGGGCAGGGGAGCTGCCCTAACCCCCTCGCAGCCCCGCCTCGGCGGCCGCGAACCGCTCGGGGTCTGCCAGCACCCGCGGCACCTTGTGCTGCCCGCCGAGCTTGCCCTGCGCCCGCATCCACCTGGCGAAGGCACCCGGCGGCAGCAGCACCACCTCCGGCACCGCCATCTGCCCGCCGCGGCGATGCGCGGCATAATCCTCGTTCGCCGCGGTCAGCCCGGCATCGACCGCGAGGGCGAGCCGCTCCGCCAACTCGGGCGCGGCCGCCGCCTCCGGCTCCACCAGCCAGCGATGCGCGCCCAGCGCGCCGAGGAAGACCGGCCCTACCGTATAGTCGGCGACCGTCACGCCAAGCGCCCCGGCGGCACCGAGCAGTGCCGCTTCGATCTCCTCCCCGCTCAGATGCTCCCCGAAGGCCGAGAGGCTGTAGGAGGTGCGCCCGGTGACCAGCAGCCGCGGCGGCGCGCGTTCGACGAAGCGAACCGTGTCCCCGAGCACATAGGACCAGAGCCCGGCGCAGGAGGTGACGACCACGGCATAGTCGATGCCCGTCTCGACGGTCGCCACCCAATGCCGCGTCGGGCTCGGCGCATGCAGCTCATTCAGCGGGACGAATTCCCAGAACACGCCGGCATCGAGGGTGAGCCGCATGCCCTCGCCATCGCCGCGGTCGGACAGCGCGACGAAGCCTTCGCTCGCCGGATAGACCTCCCGCGTTGCGCAGCGGGCAGGCAGGAAGGGCCGCAGCCGGTCGCGGTAGGGTGCCCAGGCGACGCCGCCATGCACCAGCAGCTCCAGCCCCGGCAGGGGCGGGCTGCCGTGCCGCTCCGCCAGGCGTTGCAGCAGCACCAGCAGCCAGCTCGGTGTGCCGGAGAGGACGCGGATTGCCGCCGCCGGCGTCGCCTCGGCCAGCGCCGCCAGCTTGCGGTCCCAGTCGGGAAGCAGAGCGATCTGCGCCGGCGGGAAGCTCCAGCCGCGCAGCAAGGCTGGCACCTCCGCCGCGGCGATGCCCGAAAGGTCGCCCTGCCGCACGCCCGGCGCCATCCGCTCCAGCGCCGTCGAGCCGCCGAGCATGAAGGACGGCCCGCCGAAGATCGCGCTGCGCCGGTGGTGGTGCAGGTGCCAGGCCAGCACGTCGAGCGCCGCCCGCCGGTTGCCACGCATCATCGGCGCGGTGACGGGAATGTATTTCGTCGTCCCCGAGGTGGTGCCGGAGGACAGCGCGAAATAGGGCACCCGCCCCGGCCAGGTGACATCGACTAGCACCGGATAGGCGGCCTGCCACCAGTCGCGCCAGAACTCCTCGTAGCGGCGGAGCGGCACCCGCGCCTGGTACTCCGCCACGCCGCGGATACCGGCGAAACCATGCGCCTTGCCGAACCGCGTCCCCTCCGCCCGGCGCAGCAGGCGCGCCAGCAGGCGTTCCTGAATGGCGACCGGATCCATCCGCTGCACCCGCGCGATGCGCAGCGCCGAGGTCGCCCGCAGCAGCGGCGTCCCATCGAAGGGCACCTTCACGGCCGCAGCACCGTCACGCGTGGGAATTCGGCGGCGACCGTCTCCGGCCGCAGCGGCAGGCGGATGCTGCGGCCCTCGCGCCAGAGCGGAATCTGGTCGGCGAAGGCGGCGCTGCCCAGCCAGCCATCCTGCCCGCCGAACAGGGTGAACCAATTGGAGTCTAGATCGGCGAGGTCCGAGACATAGCGCGCCATGGAGCCGAAGCTCACCTCATGCGGGCCGGTGACGAGGCCGTGCCCGGTCTTCATCGGCGTCTCGCGCGAGCCGCCGGCCGGCATCTCCCCCAGCACGAAGGCGCGGCCGAGCACCGGCAGGTTCACCAGCCAGTGCGCCGCGCGGAGCTGATGGACATCGCCCCAGACGCGGTAGCGCGCGGCGAGCGGCGCCGCCTCGGCCGCTGCCTGGCGCAGCAGCGCGGCGCGGCGCGGCTCCGGCAGGGCGTCGAGGTCGCGCAGCAGGAAGGTGGTGACGAAATTCCACCCCGTCTCCGGCCCGCGCCCGTTGCTGCCCTCCGGCAGCAGGCCCGGCAGCAGCCGGGCGAGCACCAGCTCGAAGACCAGCGCGGCGCGGCTCCCGGCAGCATAATCGCCATCCCAGCCACGCAAAGGGCCGAGGAAGTCCGGCGCCCCGCCCGGCAGGGCGTCGAACCGCGCCAATAGCCCGGCCGCCAGCACCGCGGCCTTCGGCGCCAGGGTGTCGCGCTGCAGGGCGGCGAGGTCCTCCGGCCGCAGCTTCGGCCGGGCCAGCAGCAGCGCCCGCAGCCGCGCCACGCGGTCGCCGTCGCTGAAGAAATAGCCGAGCGGCGGCGGCTCCTTGGCCCAAAGGTTCGGATTCTCGTTGGCCGAGGCGAGCACGCCCTCCGGCGGGTTCTCCAGCGCCGGCAAGTCCCCGGCATGCAGCAGGTGCGACCAGGGGCCGGTCGACGCCGGATCGGTCCCGTCGAGCACCGGGCCCGCGGCGGGGAAGCCGCGCCGCGCCGGCAGGATGGCCGCCGTCAGCCGCCCGATGGTCCCGGCCCGGTCGGCATAGAGGAAGTTCTGCGGCGAGACGGCGAAGCTGTCGAAGCTTGCCCGGAACTCGGCGCCGCTCCGGGCGCGGGCAGCGCGCAGCAGGCTGGTGATCTCATCCGCCGGCTCCTGCCCCGCCCAGCGCAGTGCGAGCGTCTCGCCCGGCCGGCCCGGCACCACGCGCGCATCGGTCAGCACCGGCCCGAGCGGCGTCATGCGCACCCGGCGGGTCGCGCCGAGCCAGAAGCGCTGGCGGATGGTCGTCTCGCTCTCGGTGAAGGCCTCCTGCGGCAGGTGCGAGACGTCGAACAGGTCGGAGGAGGCGGCGCGCAGATTGGTCCCGCCCCAGGCCACCTCCGGATTGCGGCCGAGGCCGATGATCGGCACCCCCGGCACCATCATCCCGACGGCATGGAAGGAGGGCGAACGCATCCCCACCAGCAGCCAGAGATTGGGGAGCGACAGGCCGAGATGCGGGTCGGAGGCCAGCATCGCCGCCCCCGAGGCGCTATGCGTGGGCGCGACCGCCACCGCATTGCTGCCCGCGCGGGAGAGGCCGGCCAGCAGCCCCGGCAGGTTGGCCTCGCGCGGCGAGGGTGGGGTGAGGTTGGCCCCCGCCTCCAGCGTCCGCCGCCAGGCCGCGGCGAAGCCCGGCTTCCCCCGCTCGGCCAGCAGCGAGAAATAGGAGAACCAGTTCACATCCGTCCCCGCCAGCCGGCCGATCGCCAGCAGGTCGGTGGTGGTGAAGGCCTCCCGCCGCAGCCCGAGCAGGCCGAATTCCGGCGGACGCGGCCCCTCCAGCGCCGCCTTGTTCAGCCCGGCGAGGAAGGCGGTCATGAAGGCCCGCGTCTCCGCCGGCCAGCGCCGCTCGATCTCCGGCGCCGCGCGGTCGAAGCCGAGGATGCGGATCGCGTGGTCGTAGTCCCGCGCCAGCGGCCCCGCCATCTCCGACAGGCGCCCACGCGCCACCATCCGCAGGAGGGCGATCTGCCCGCCGCGCAGATGCCCGTGCACCAGGCCGAGCGCATAGGCGAGGTCGGCATCCGACCCGGCCTCTATCCAGGGCACGAGGTGCTCGTTCCAGCGGATGGTGACGGGGCCTGCCAGGCCGAGCCCTTCCCGCGGCAAGGTGGCCAGGCGCTGGTCGATCCCGGCCGGTCGCGGCGCCAGCGCGCCGCAGCCCGGCAGCAGGGCGAGCAGCGCCAGTGCCAGGGCCTTGCCCGGTCGTGTCCCCTTCGATCCCGCCACGCCGATCTCCCCGCTGCTGCCGCAGGGAGATTGGCCGCAGGACCCGCCAGGCAAGCCATTGCAACGAAACCGAAAGGTCAGTCGCGCTTCGCAACCTGACGGATGGCGTCCACCAGCCGAGTCAGCTCGATCGGCTTGGTCAGCAACTCGAGCGGGGCGGAGCCGTCATGCAACTCGGTCTTGCCGCCATTCGGCGGATAGCCGGTCATCACCACCACCGGCAGCTCCGGCCGCCCGGCACGCAGCCGGGCGATCAGCTCCCGTCCATCGAGCCGGGGCATGCGGAGGTCGGTCAGCAGCACGTCGAAGCGCGTGCCGGTGCGGGCGATCTCCAACGCCGCTTCGCCGTCCGGTGCGGTCAGCACCTCGAAGCCGGCATCGAGCAGCCCCTCCTCCAACACTTCGGCGGCGAGCTGCTCGTCCTCGGCCATCAGCACGCGGAGCGGGGCGGGGGTCATGCAGGCCGGTCCTGCGCCAGCGGCAGGGCGACCTGGAACACCGCCCCCGCCCCACGGTTGAGCCAGGCGAGACGGCCACCCATGCCGCGCAGGATGCCGGCGGCGATGGGCAGGCCGAGACCGGTGCCCTCGCCTGGATCCTTGCTGGTGACGAAGGGCTCCAGGATGCGCGGGCCAAGCGCGGCCGAGACCCCGCCGCCGGTATCCTGCACCGCGAGCGTGAGCTGTCCCTGCTGCGGCCCGCTGCGCAGGGTGACATGGATCTGCGCCGCCGCATCCGGCTCCTGCCGCCGGCGGCGCAGCACCGCGTCGCGCGCGTTCTCCAGCAGGTGCAGCAGCGCCTGCTCGAATTGCGCGGAGCGGCCGAGCACCGGGGCCGGCTCCGGCGCATCGATCGTGACTTCGATGCGGTCGAGCGCCCAGGAGCGGCGAGCGACCTCCACCGCGGCGGCGGCGGCCTCGGCGGCGTCGAAGGTCTCGGCCGCGCCCGGGGCGTCGCGGGCCAGCTCCCGCATCCGTTCCAGCAGGACGCCGAGGCGGCGGGTCTGGCCGAGGATCACCTCAATCGCCCGCTGCGGCAGGGTGGCGGCTTCGAGCGCGGTGCGGGCGCGATCGGCCCAAAGGCTGATGATGTTGACCGGCTGGCTCATCTCGTGCGCGACGCCGGCGCACATGGCGCCGATGGTGGCCCGCCGCGCCGCTTCCACCAGGTCGGCCTGGAGCCGGCGCAGCTCGGTCACATCGCGTAGGCTACCGAGCAGGCGGCGCGGCTGGCCGTCGAGTACCGGCAGCGGGGCCAGCACGGTGTGCCAGTGCCGCATGCCCTCGGCGCCGGTCACGGCGCTCTCCCAGTCGCGCGGCGCGCCGCTGGCGAGGCAGGCCTGGAAGGCCTGGTCCAGTTCGGCGGCCGGCGCGGCCTCCAGCAGCGCCGCCGGGCCGCTGCCCTCCACGGTTTCGCGCGACCGGTCGAAGAGGCGGCAGAAACTCGGGTTTACCGTCTCGAAGACGAAGCCGCCCCGCTCCATCCGGACCACGAAGAGTGCATCCGACATGTGTTCGAAGAAGCCGGCGAGCCGCGCCTCGCTCTGCCGCGCCCGGCTCTCGGCCTCGCGCCGCTCGGCGATCTCGCGCGACAGGGCCGCATTGGCATCGGCCAGTTCCCTGGCGGAGGGCAAGGCCAGCACCCGTGGCAGCAGCGGCCAGAGTGCAATGGCAGTGACCACCGAAACCGCCGCCGTCACGGCCTTCAGCGCGCCCTGGAGGCCGTAATCCGGGTACCAAAGGGTCCAGATCGACAGGAAGTGCGTCGCCCCGCAGGCCAGGATGAAGAGCGCAAACAGCTCGAAGGCCCAGGGGAAGACAAGGTCCCGCCGGCGCAGCGCGATGACGAGGAGCACCACTGGGATTGACCAGTAGGCGAGGCCGATCAGCGCGTCCGAGACGATGTGCAACCAAAGCAGCTCCGGCCGCCACAGCAGACAAACGCCATGGGGCGCCAGCGAGTCGGTATCGAAGAATGCGGCCAGGTTGGGCATCTGGGTCGAACCACCGATCGTGACAGGACAACCGCGCATCGCGATATGCGCGAGTCCGGGAGCTGAGTACAACTTCAACGTGTAGACGGGCGCAAGGCGGCGGGGAGTTTCGATCTATCGATGGCCAGCCGCCGCCGGAGCGATTCGGTTGAGGGTGGAAACCATGATTGCGACTGCTACGTCAACACATCTCGCCGGTGAGGATCGCGAGCCGCCTCAGCGAGGGCGTGAGGCCCGGGTAAGTGCCAGGACCGGCAGCAGCCCCGCCGCGACAATCAACAGGGCCGAGGTGCTGGCCTCCGCCAGCCGCTCATCGGCGGCGAGGTTGTGGACGCGGACGGCCAGTGTGTCGAAGTCGAAGGGGCGGATGATGAGCGTCGCCGGCAACTCCTTCATCGTGTCGACGAAGACGAGGAGGCCTGCGGTGAGCAGGCTGCCACGGGCGAGCGGCAATTCCACCCGGAGCACCGAAGCGGCCGGCCCGGCGCCAAGGCTGCGCGCCGCCTCGCGCAGGCTCGGCCGCAGCCCCGCCAGCCCCGCCTCCACCGCCGAGAGCGCGACGGCCAGGAAGCGCACCAGATAGGCGAAGACCAGCGCCGCGATGCCGCCCGACAGCAGCAGCCCGGTCGAGAGGCCGAAGCGCGCCCGCATCCACCCATCGAGCGCATTGTCGAAGAGACCGAGCGGCACCAGCGTGCCGACCGCGATCACCGAGCCTGGCAGCGCATAGCCGAGCCCCGCGACGCGAAGCGCCGCCCGCTGTGCCGGTCGCGGATGCAGCCGGGCCGCCCAGCCGAGCAGCGCCGCCAGCAGGACGGCCAGCAGCCCCGCGAGTCCCGCCAACGTCACGCTGTTGCGGGCGAAGGGCAGGAAGCGCTCGGGCGAGAGCGGATCGCCGACCTGCAGCAGCAGCGTCAGCAGCGTCCCCGCCGGCACCAGGAAGCCGAGCGCCACCGGCAGCGCGCAGGCGAGGCAGGCCGCCGCCGCCCGCCAGCCCCGCAGCGGCGCCGGCCGCAACGGCGCCTCCCGTGCCGTCGTCGCATGGAAGCGCCGGCCGCCGCGGCTCGCCTGCTCAAAGACCAGCAGCATGGCCGCCAGCCCCATCAGGCAGGCGGCGAGCTGGCTGGCCGCGCCCCGGTCGCCCAGGCTGAACCAGGCCTCGTAGACGCCGGTAGTGAAGGTGCGGATGCCGAAATGCTGCACCGTGCCAAAATCCGCCAGCGTCTCCATCAGCGCCAGCGCCACGCCCCCGGCGATGGCCGGCCGCGCCATGGGCAGGGCGAGGCGGAAGAAGCACCCCGTCAGCGACTGCCCGAGCGTCCGCGCCGCCTCGACCAACCCGAGGCTCTGCTGCGCAAAGGCGCTGCGGCAGAGCAGGTAGACGTAAGGGTAGAGCACCAGCCCGAGCATCAGCGCCGCGCCGGCCAGGCTGCGGATCTCGGGGAACCAGTACTGCCCCCAGCGCAGCCCGGTCGCGCCGCGGAACGCCGTCTGCACCGGCCCGGCGACATCGAGCAGCCAGGTATAGGCATAGCCGCAGACATAGGCCGGCATCGCCATCGGCAGCAGCAGCGCCACCTCCAGTACCCGGCGCCCGGGGAAGCGGCAGGCGGTGACGAGCCAGGCCGTGACCGTCCCGACCAGGGCGGTGATCGCCGCGACGCCGAGCGCCAGCAGGGCGGAGTTGCCCAGCATCTCCGGCAGGGTGGTGCCGACGATGTACCGCGAGGCCGCGCCCAGCGGCCCCGCCGCCGCGGCCAGCACGGCCAGCAGCGGCGCGGCGACCAGGGCAGCGAGCGGCAGGGCGAGCAGCGCCCAGAGCGGAGCGCGGCCCATCGGCGACTACTTGGCGGCCTTCTTCGCCTCCCATTCGGCGACGGTAAGGCGCGGCACCTCGATCCGGTCCGTGGTGCGGGCATACCAGCCACGGCCATGCATGCGGCCAAGCAGGTTCAGCCTCGGCGTGTCGACGTAGAACTTCGTTGGGTCGAGCACGCAATCGTCCTGGATGTGCACGGCGACGACACGGCCGAGCACGATGGTGTGCTCCCCGGCCGGGACCAACTGGTAGGTGACGCATTCCAGCGCCACCGGGCTCTCGGCGATGCGCGGCGGCTTCACCTTGGCGGAGGCGAGGCGGGTGAGGCCGGCTTCGGCGATCTCATCCACCCCGGCCGGGAAGTCCACCGCCGTCGCGTTCATTTCATGCACCGCCTGCTCCGGCACCAGGCAGACGACGAATTCGCCGGTCGCCTTGATGTTGGCGCAGGTGTCCTTCGGTGCGCCCGGCGCCTTCGGCCCGCAGCCGATGCCGACCACCACCGGGTTGGAGGAGAAGGCGTTGAAGAAGGAGTAGGGCGCCGCATTGGTCACCCCGGCCGCATCCTGGGTGACGACCCAAGCGATCGGCCGTGGCACCACGGAGGAGACGATCAGCTTGTAGCAGTCCTGCGGGGCAAGCGTCTCGAAATCGAACAGCATCGGGGGCGCATCCTTCGTCGCGGCGAGGGCGGAAGGTGACGCCGGGCGGCGGGCCTGTCGAGTGGGGCGTTTGCCGCTCCTTAAACCTTGGGGAGCATGCTCCGCGCACAAGGAGATGCACCGATGCGCCTGTTCCGTGACCTTTCGGTCGGCCGCAAATTCGCCGCCAGCGCCATCCTCGCCGTCCTGCTGCTGGTCGGCATGGTCGGGCTGATGCGCCGGGATCTCGGCCTCGCTCACGAGCAAGGGGTGGCGGAACGCGCCGCCATCGCTGCGGCCCGGTCGGCGCAGCAGGCGGCGGTGCATGTCGCCCGCATCGGCACCGCCGCCCGGGGCCTGATGACTGCACAGAGGCCGGATGGCCTGGCCGCGGAACTCGCCCAGGTGGAGGAGCAGGCGCGTCTGGCCCGGCAGGAGCTGGATGCCGCCAGCGCCTCCGCTGCCGCCCGGGACATGCTGGCGGAAGCGGTCCTGGCGCTCGGGGAGTACCGGGCGGTCGCGGCCGAGCAGGCCGCGCAGCGGCAGCAGATGATCGCCGAGCGCGACGGCCCCCTGGCCCGTGCCAGCGTGGATTACGACCAGGCCTACGAGGCCGCCGCCTCGATGGTCGATTTCGACGTTCCCGCCGAGCTGCGGGAGGAGGCCCGCCAGCGCCTCGGCACTCTGCATGGGGCGGTGAACGAGGTCCGTCTCGGCATCCAGCGCTTCCTGGCGACCGAGGACGAGACCCAGGCCCGCCGCGTCCGCCGGGCCGCGGCCCAGCTCGGGGTGCATCAACGGGCGCTCGCCGCCCTTGTGCCCGAAGGCAATGCCCGCGTGCCCCTGATGCGTCTGGCGGAACTGGCACAGGCGGCCAGCCGGTCCTCGGTCGAGGTAGTGCGGCTGGTCGAATCCATCGCCGCCCTCCGCATCCAGCGCGGCAACCCCATCCGCGATGCGCTGGAATCGCACATGGCCGCTGCCGAGCGCCGGCTTGCGGCGGAGGCCGCAGAACTGAGCGAGGCCAGCGTGGCGGCATCGGTCCGGGTAGAGCGCAACGCGCTCTGGATCGGCTCGGCGGTGGCGCTGCTGCTCGCCCTCTCCGGCTGGGCCAGCGCACGGATCATCGGCGCCCCGCTGCAGCGGCTGGCCGGGGCGGTGCGCGCCATCGCCGCCGGCGATGCGGCGTTCGAGGTGCCGGACCGCGGGCGGCGCGACGAGATCGGCGGCATCGCCAACGCGCTGGAGGGGCTGCGCGGCACGGTGCAGCGCGCCTTCGCCCAGCAGCAGATGCTGGAACAGCTGCCGATCGCGGTGATGACCGCCGACCCGCGGGACGACTTCCGCATGGGCTACATGAACCCGGCGACCCAGGTGCTGTTCCGCCGCATTGGCCAATGGTTGCCCTGCCCGGTGGAGGAGATGCCAGGCCAGAGCATCGACATCCTGCACCGCAACCCGCAGCACCAGCGTGCCCTCCTCAGCGACCCGAGCCGCCTGCCGCACAAGGCGCGCATCCGGCTGGGCGACGAGGTGCTCGATCTCAGCGTCAGCGCGATCCGCGATGGCAAGGGCCAGTACGTCAACGCCATGCTCGTCTGGTCGCTGGTAACGGCCCAGGCGCGGCTTGCCGACCGGTTCGAGGCGGAGATCGGCGGTGTGGTCGGTGCGGTCTCGGCCGCCGCGGCGCAGATGCAGGAGGCGGCTCGTGCCCTGTCCAGCGCCTCCGAGACCAGCGGGCGGGAGGCTGATGCGGTGGCCGAGGCCGGGCAGCAGGCCGGCGCCGACGTGCAGTCCGTCGCCGCCAGCGCGGAGCAGCTGGCGGCGAGCGTCGCCGAGATCAGCCGCCAGGTAGCCGATGGCGCCGCCGTCGCGCGCGACGCCGCGGCCGAGGCGCGGGCGACGGATGAGACGGTGCAGGGCCTCGCCCAGGCGGCGCAGCGCATCGGCGATGTAGTGCGGCTGATCGGCGACATCGCCGGCCAGACCAACCTGCTGGCGCTGAACGCCACCATCGAGGCGGCGCGGGCGGGCGAGACCGGCAAGGGCTTCGCCGTGGTGGCGAGCGAGGTGAAGCAACTCGCCGGCCAGACGGCAAAGGCGACGGAGGAGATCGCCAGCCAGGTCGGCGGCATCCAGGCGGCGACCGGCAAGGCGGTCACGGCACTGCGCTCGATCGGCGGCATCATCGAGCGGATCAACGAGGTCACGGCGGCGATCGCCGCCGCCGTGGAGGAGCAGGGGAGCGCCACGCAGGAGATCGCCCGCAGCGCCGGGCAGGTGGCCTCCGGCACGGCGGATGTCGCCCGGCGCATCCAGGACGTGCAGCGCGCGGCGCGGGAGACGGGCGAATCCTCGGCCAGCCTGCTCGGCGCGGCGGATGGGCTGGGCGGTCATGCCGGCACGCTCCACGCCCGGGCCGGCGAGTTCCTGGAGCAGATCCGCCGGGCGTAGCGCCGGCGCGGCGGCGGCGATAGCCTGCACCCAAGAACTGGAGGAGCGCAGGCCATGTTACCGACCGAACAGGTCCCGGCTGTCTATCACCGCCGGGTCGGCGACATCACCCTCACCGCCATTGGTGACGGGCATCTCGATGGCTCCATGGCCGTCATCCAGAACATCGCTCCGGAGGAGGCCGCGCGGATGCTGCGCGAGGCCTTCCGCCCGGTGCCGCGGCGGACGGCGGTGAACACCTTCCTCATCCGCTCCGGCGGGCGAACGGCGCTGGTCGATACCGGCTGCGGCACGGCGATGGCGGCGAGCGCGGGCAAGCTGTTCCGCAACCTGGCGGCGGCCGGCGTGGATCCGGGCGAGATCGACACGGTCTTCCTCACCCATATGCATCCCGACCATTCGAACGGGCTCTCGGCCAATGGCCTGCCGCTCTTTCCCCGGGCGGAGCTGGCGATGCATGAGGCCGAGCACCGCTTCTGGCATGACGGCGCGGCCATGGCGGGGGCCGACGAGGCCAGCCGCGAGCGCAACTTCCAGGCCTGCCGCGACCAGTCGGCCCCTTACCGGGACCGGCTGAAGCTGTTCAGCGGCGGCGAGGTCTTCCCCGGCGTCACCGCCATGCCTTTCCCGGGCCACACCCCGGGGCATAGCGGCTACCTGCTGGCCTCGGGGGGCGAAAGCCTGCTGATCTGGGGCGACATCATTCATGTGCCCGAGATCCAGGTGCCGCGGCCGGAGGTGACCATGGCCTTCGACATCGATCCGGCGCAGGCCGAGGCGACGCGGCGCCGCGTCTTCGACATGGTGGCGAGCGAGGGGCTGGCGGTGGCCGGGATGCACATGCATTTCCCCGGCTTCCTGCATCTGGTCCGGCACGGCACCGGCCACGCGCTGATCCCGGAGGCCTGGGCGACCGCCCTGTAGCGTGGCAGGGTGCGCCGCCACCATCGAAAGGGAGGAATGGCGCATGCTCGCACCGGGTCGGCCGAAGCCGAAACCAACACCCGAAACCCAGCATTTCTGGGATGGCTGCAAGCAGGGCAAGCTGCTGCTGCAGCGCTGCGGCGACACGGGCAAGGCCTATTTCCCGCCGCGCCCCTTTAGCCCCTATACCGGCACGCGGAACGTGGAGGTGTTCGAGGCCTCGGGCCGGGCGAAGCTCCACAGCTACGTCATCCACCACCGCCCCGTCCCCGGCTTCACCCCGCCCTACGCGATCGCGGTGGTGGAACTCGAGGAAGGGCCGCGGCTGATGACCAACGTCGTGGATTGCGAGCAGACGCCGGAGGCGCTCCAGCTCGACATGCCGATGGAAGTCGCCTTCACCCCGCTCGACGAGGAGGTCACGCTGCCCCTCTTCCGCCCCGCGAAGGAGAGCAAGTGATGATCCGTCCCGGAGAGATCGCCGTCGTCGGCGCCGCGGAATCGACCAAGATCGGCGCCGTGCCGGGCATGTCGCAGATCATGCTGCATGCCGATGCCGCGCTGAACGCCATGGCGGAGACGGGGCTGAAGCCGGGCGACATCGACGGCGTCGCCTGCGTCGGCCCGATGATGCCGCAGCAGATCGCCCACTACCTCGGCATCACGCCGAAATGGGTGGACGGCACCGGGGTGGGCGGTTGTTCCTTCATGCTGCATGTGCGGCATGCGGCGGCGGCCATCCATGCCGGCTATGCCAAGACTATCCTCATCACCCATGGCGAGAGCGGCAAGTCGCGCATCAACGCGACGCCCCGCCCGCCGGAGCCGGAGAGCCTGAACGGCCAGTTCGAGGTGCCCTATGGTCCCTTCGGCCCGCCGACGCTCTTCCCGATCCCCGTGCTCCGCTACATGAAGGAGCGCGGCGTCAGCCATGAGGACCTGGCGATGGTCGCCGTGGTCCAGCGGGAATGGGCGGGCAAGAATCCGCGGGCCATGTTCCGCGACCCGATCACGGTCGACGACGTGCTGAACAGTCGGATGATCGCCTACCCCTTCCGCATCCTGCAGTGCTGCCTGGTGACGGATGGCGGCGGCGCGCTGATCCTGACCAGCGCCGACCGGGCGAAGGACTTCCCGACCAAGCCGGTCTACATCCTCGGCACCGGCGAATCGGTCGAGACCAACATGGTCTCGCAGATGAAGGACTTCACCTCTTCCTCTGCCTTCCGCGTGGCCGGGCCGACGGCGATCGAGGCGGCCGGCATCGACCGCTCGGCGGTGGATCACATGATGATCTACGACGCCTTCGCCCATCTGCCGCTCTACGGGCTGGAGGATCTCGGCTTCTGCAAGCCGGGCGAGGCGGCGGGCTTCATCCGCGAGGGCAACACGCGGCCGGGGGGCAAGCTGCCGCTCAACACCAATGGAGGCGGCCTGTCCTACACCCATACTGGCATGTACGGCATGTTTGCCCTGCAGGAGAGCATCCGGCAGATGCGCGGCACGGCGCCGGCGCAGGTGGAAGGCGCAAAGATCTCGGTCTGCCACGGCGTAGGCGGCATGTTCAGCGCCAGCGGCACGGTCGTCTTCTCCAACGAGAAGCCGTGAGGGGGGCGGGGCGGTGCTGCGGCGCCGCCCCATCCAACCCACTGATTTACAAAAGGGAAAAGGCATGGTGGGCGCAACAGGGATTGAACCTGTGACCCCTACCGTGTCAAGGTAGTGCTCTACCGCTGAGCTATGCGCCCATGCCTGCGGTGCGGCTATCTAGCGTGGCGTTGCCGTCACGGCAAGCCATCCCGCGGCCGATGATGACACTTCTCCGCAGCTATGGCTTGATCGGCCCCGATGGACCTTCCCCTGACCCCGGATGCCGGGCCGCCGCCGCTCCAGGATGAGCCGCCGCCCTACGGCCTGATCCGCCCCGCTACGCATCGCGTCCCGGTCATCTTCGCCTCGCCTCATTCCGGCCGGGCCTATCCGGCGGATTTCGTCGCCGCCGCGCGGCTCGACCCGGTGGCGCTCCGCAAGTCGGAGGACGGTTTCGTCGATGAGCTTTTCGGCGCCGCCCCAGCCGAGGGCATGCCCCTGCTGGCCGCAACCTTCCCCCGCGTCTTCTGCGACGTGAACCGCGAGCCCTGGGAGCTCGACCCAGGCATGTTCGACGGCCCGCTACCCCCTTGGGTGAACACCGCCTCGCCACGCGTCGGCGCCGGGCTTGGCACCATCGCCCGCGTGGTGGCGACGGGGGAGGCGGTCTATCGCCGCCAGCTGTCCTTCGCCGAGGCGGAGGACCGCATCCGCCGCTACTGGCAGCCCTACCACGCGGCCCTGGCGGCGCTGATCGCCGAGACACGGGCCGAGTTCGGCACCTGCCTGCTGATCGACTGCCACTCCATGCCGACCCACCCGGCCCAGGCGGCGAACCCGCCCGATTTCGTCCTCGGTGATGCCCATGGCACCGCCTGCGCCCCGCGCGCGACGCGGCTGGTGGAGGAGGCGCTGGCCGGAATGGGCTACCGGGTGCGGCGGAACGACCCCTATGCCGGCGGCTACGTCACCCGCCATTATGGCCGCCCGCGCGACGGCGTGCATGCCCTGCAGATCGAGGTCGCCCGGCCGCTCTACATGGATGAGGCGCGGATCGAGCGCCTGCCCCGCATGGCGGTGCTTCAGGCCGACATCACCCGGCTGATCGCCGGCCTCGCCGCGACGGATTGGCGCTTCCTTGGCTGACCCTGCCGGGCCGCGGACAAAAAAAGGGCGGTGGCTTGCGCCACCGCCGAGTTTAGGGAGGAAACGTCCAAGAAAGACAACAACCCGGCAACGCCGTGTTGCTGCGATGCACAATCTAGGTCCGGCGCGGCCCCGATGCAAGCGCTTTTTTGCAGTGCAGCATCGCAATGGCCGCATGGCTCCTCATGCGGCGAATTCCGCCCGGATGGCTGCGCTGTGCTGGCCGAGCGACGGCACCGGGCCGAGGCTCCGCGCTCCGTCCGACAGCCGGGCCGGGGGAGCACCGATGCCGATCGGCCCTGCCTCGGTCTCCACCGTGACCCGGCGGAAGGCCGGATGGGTCCTGAGCCCCTCGCAATCATTGACGAAGCCGAAGGCGATGCTGGCGCGCTGAAGCTTCTCCGCGCAGGTAGCGCGGTCGAGCGTGGCGAAGGTCCGGGCGATATAGGCGTCCACCATCGGCCGGTGTGCCACCCGCTCGTTGTTGCTGCGGAAGCCCTCGCGCTGGGGCAGTTCCGGCTCCTCCAGGAAATGGGTGCAGAAATTGGCCCATTCCCGCTCGTTCTGGATGGAGATGAGTACCGGCACCCCGCCCGCCGTCTCGAAGGCGCCATAAGGGCAGATGGAGGGATGGGCGAGGCCGATCCGCGGCGGGTTCCGCCCCGTCCCCTCGTATTGCAGCAGCGGCACCGTCATCCAGTCGGCCATGCCATCGAAGAGGCTGACGGCGATGCCCTTGCCCCGGCCGGTGATGCCGCGCTCGATAAGCGCCTCCAGCACCGCCGCATGGGCATGCATCCCGCAGGCGATGTCGCAGGCCGAGACGCCGACGCGCCCAGGCCCCTCGGCCCGGCCGGTGATGCTGGCGAGGCCCGATTCGGCCTGCACCAGCAGGTCATAGGCCTTCATCTTGGCGTATTCGCCCTCTTCCCCGTAGCCGGAGATGTCGACGGTGATGAGCCGCGGATGCCGCTCGCGCAGCGCCGCCGAGCCGAAGCCGGCGCGGGCCATCGCCCCCGGCGCCAGGTTCTGGATGAAGACATCCGCCCGCGCCACCAGCCGTTCCAGCAGCGCCTTGTCGTCGGGTGCCTTGATGTCGAGGCAGAGGCTCTCCTTCCCCCGGTTCAGCCAAACGAAGTAGGTGGAGAGGCCCTGGGCCGCGGCGTCATAGGCCCGGGCGAAATCGCCCTCCGGCCGCTCGATCTTGATCACCCGCGCCCCCGCATCGGCCAGGCGGGAGGCGCAATAGGGCGCGGCGACGGCCTGTTCCATCGAGACGACGAGCAGGCCTTCGAGCGGCTTCGATCCTGGCATCCGGTTCCTCCTTCATTCCATCAGCAGGGCGGCGGCCGCGGCGATGAGGCTGGTGACCGGGACGCGCCAGGCCGGCGACGTCGCACTCCCCGTCGCCCCGGTCAGCCAGGCAATGACGCCGCGCACCGGATGTTCGGCGTCAGTAGCTGCGCGGCATCCCGAGGACGTGCTCGCCGACATAGCTCAGCACCAGGTTCGTGCTGATCGGCGCTACCTGGTAGAGCCGCGCCTCGCGGTACTTCCGCTCCACGTCGTATTCCTCGGCGAAGCCGAAGCCGCCATGGGTCTGGATGCAGGCCTCGCCCGCCGCCCAGGCGGCATCGGCGGCGAGCATCTTGCCCATGTTGGCCTCCTCGCCGCAGGGCTCGCCGCGCTCGAATTTGGCGAGGCCCTGGCGCAGCAGCGCCTCGGCGGCGCGCATCTGGGCGTAGGCCTTGGCGATCGGGAACTGGACGCCCTGGTTCTGCCCGATCGGCCGGCCGAACAGCACCCGCTCCTTGCTGTACTCGACGGCCTTGTGGATGAACCACTTGGCATCGCCGATGCTCTCGGAGGAGATCAGCAGCCGCTCGGCATTCATCCCGTCGAGGATGTAGCGGAAGCCCTTGCCTTCGATGCCGACCAGGTTCTCCGCCGGCACCACCATGTTGTCGAAGAAAACCTCGGTGGTGTTGTGGTTCATCATGGTGCGGATCGGGCGGATGGTGAGGCCGTTGCCGAGCGCGGCCTTCATGTCGACGATGAAGGTGGACAGCCCATCGGTCTTCTTCGCCACCTCGCCCCGCGGCGTGGTGCGGGCCAGCAGCAGCATCAGGTCGGAATGCTCGGCGCGGCTGGTCCAGATCTTCTGGCCGTTAACGATGTACTTGTCGCCTTCCCGCTTGGCGAAGGTGCGGAGCGCGGTGGTGTCCGTCCCGCTCGTCGGCTCGGTCACGCCGAAGGCCTGCAGCCGCAGCTCGCCGGAGGCGATGCCCGGCAGGTAGCGCTGCTTCTGCTCCGGGCTGCCATGCTTGAGGATGGTGCCCATGATGTACATCTGCGCGTGGCAGGCGCCGGCATTGCCGCCGGAGCGGTGGATCTCCTCGAGGATCGCCGCGGCGGCGGAGAGCGGCAGGCCGGCCCCACCATATTCCTCAGGGATCAGCGCGCCGAGATAGCCGGCCTCGGTCAGCGCCTTCACGAATTCGGTCGGATAGGCGCGGTCACGGTCCACTTGGCGCCAGTACTCGCCAGGGAAGCGGGCGCAGAGCTTCGCCACCTCCTCGCGGATCTCGGCATGCGGGTCGGCGATCGGCAGCGACTGATCCATGGCGTGTTCCTCCGGGCTTCGGGATTAGGGCGTGGTCCGGGCCCTTGGCAAGCCGAGGGGAAGATGGGGTCCGCTGAGGCTTCAGGTAATTCGAATTCAGCGATGGCAGCCATAACCGGGCGCTATAAGTTGTCCGGATGGACCTGAAGCAGCTCCGCACCTTCCGCGAGGTCGCCGATTCCGGCTCGCTCAGCCGCGCCGCGGACCGGCTGCACCTGGCCCAACCGGCACTTTCCCGCCAAATCCGACTGCTGGAGGCGGAGGTCGGTTTGCCGCTCTTCGCCCGGCACGGGCGGGGGATGCAGCTCACCGAGGCGGGCATGGCGCTGCTGGAGCGCATCGACGGCCCGGTGCGCCAGCTGGAGCGCGCCATCGACGAGGTCCGCAGCCTCGGCGGTGCCGTCGCCGGGCAGGTGGCGCTCGGGATGATGCCGACCATCGCCACCGTCCTCGCCGGGCCGCTGGCGAGGCGGGTGGCGCTCGAGCATCCCGGCCTCTCGCTCCGCATCGTCGAGGGTTATACCGGCCATCTGGTCGAATGGGTGCAGCGTGGCGTCACCGATGCGACCCTCCTCTATGGCCCGGCACCGGCGCTGCACCTCCGTGTGACGCCGCTGCTGATCGAGGAGATGGTGCTGGTCGGTGCCGCCGGCAGCGGCATCGGGCCGGAGCCCGTGCCCTTCGCCGCGCTCGCCGGCCGGCGGCTGGTGATGCCGAGCCGCCAGCACGGCCTCCGCCGCATCGTCGAGGCCGCCGCCGGCCGCGCCCGCATCGCCCTCGACGTCGCCGTCGAGGCGGACAGCTTCGGCGTGCTGAAGGAGCTTGTGGTGAGCGGCATCGGCGAGGCGGTGCTGCCCCGTTCGGCCATCCGCGAGGAAGAAGCGGCCGGCCGCCTCCGCTCCGCCCCGCTGGTCCGGCCGGTGCCGCGCCGGCAGGTGGTCCTCGCCCTGCCGACCGACCGCGCGCCTTCCCGCGCCACGGCGCTGGTGCTCACCCTGCTGGCCGAGGAGGTCGCCGCCCGCGAGGCCGCCGGCGACTGGCAGCGGATGGACGCGGCTACCGACGGGGCAGCACCGCCTCCAGCGAGGTCCGCACCATCACCGCCGATGGCCCTGGCTCCCGCAGCGCCGCCTCCAGCGCCGGCAGGTTCCCCTGGCCCTCCACCACCGTCACCGGCACCCGGAAGGCAGCGCACCAGGCGGCGAAATCCGGGTTGACCAGGCCGGTGCCGGAGACCCGGCCGGGATGCGCCCGCTCCTGGTGGATGCGGATGCTGGCATAGCTGCCATTGTCGGAGAGGATCAGCGTCATCGGCGCCCCGCGCGCCACGGCGACGGCGAACTCGCCCCCCGTCATCAGCGCCCCGCCATCCCCGACGAGGCCGATCACCCGCCGCTCCGGGTGGCGCAGCGCGGCGGCAACGGCCGCCGGCACGCCGAAGCCCATGGCCCCGGAGACGGGAGCCAGCAGCCGCTGCGGCGGCGTCCAGCCGACCTTGCGGTAGAAAGGGGCGCCGAAGGTGCCGGCATCGAGGGCGACGATGGCATCGGCCGGCGCCGCCCGCTCGATCAGCTTGGCCACCTCGGCGAAGGCGACGCCATCCGGCCACTCGCGCGACGCCACCTGGCAGTCGGAGAGGTGCAGGTCGTGCAGCTGCGCCGTCCAGGCGCCACGCCCGGCCGGTGCGCCGGGCGCCTCGCCCGCGAGCGCCGCGACGGTCGCACACGCATCGGCCGCGATCGCCATCTCGGCCGGGAAGAGCCAGCCGAGGAAGCGGGGGTCGGCGCAGACATGCACCAGCCGCTGGCCCGGCGCAGGCCAGGACCAACCCTGGGTGGTGATGTCGGTCAACCGCGTACCGAGTGCCAGCACGAGATCGGCCTCGGCGAAGGCCGCCCGCTGCGCATCCGGGTTGCGGAGGCCGAGATCGCCCGCATAGAGCGGATGCCGGTTGGGGAAGAGGTCCTGCCGCCGGAAGGAGACGGCAACGGGCAACTGCCAGGCCTCGGCGAAGGCCAGCAGCGCCTCGCGCCCGCCCGCCCCCTCGAAGCCATGCCCGGCCAGCAGGATCGGCCGCTCCGCCCCGCGCAGCAGCGCCGCCAGCCGGGCCGCATCGGCCGGGGAGGGGGGCACGGCCCCCGGCAGGGTCGCCGGCAGCGGCGGCGCGGCGCAGTCCGTCGCCAACACATCCTCCGGCAGGGCGAGCACCACCGGCCCCGGCACGCCGCCCATCGCCATCGCATAGGCGCGGGCGATCAGCTCCGGCACCTGCTCCGCCTCCGTCGCCTCGCCGACCCATTTGGCGATGCCGCGGAACATGTTGGCGTAATCGATCTCCTGGAAGGCGTTCCGCCGCAGGTCCCGCCGCTCCACCTGGCCGATCAGCAGGATCAGCGGCACCGCATCCTGCTCCGCCGTATGCACGGCGATGGAGGCGTTGCAGGCCCCGGGGCCCCGCGAGACCAGCACCACCCCCGGCCGCCCGGTGAGCTTCGCATCGGCCACCGCCATGAAGCCCGCCCCGCCCTCGCTCCGGCAGGTGACGAGGTCGATCGCCGAGCCATGCAGCGCGTCGAGCAGGGCGATGTAGCTCTCACCGGGCACGCAGAAGGCGCGGTCGATGCCCTGCACGGCGAGAAAGTCGACGATCCGGTCCGCGGCCGTGGCCATGTCCTGCCCCTCTAGCTGCGGCTTTCCGCCGCTGTCTCGATGTTGAGGATGCGCTCGCCGGCAACCGCCACCGTGGCGCGCAGCAGCACGCTCCGCTGGCCTTCCGCGCGGAAGGCAAGGGCGCAGTCCCACCCCACCCGCTGCGTGCAGTTGAGTCCGAGCCCTTGCAGCCGTTGGACCAGCGGCGTCACCGGCGTGCCGGGCGGAAAGTCCCGCACCAGCTCCGCCTTCAGCGCCGCCGCCGCCCCAGCCGGGCCGAGCCGCTGGAAGCGCTCGATCGGCGAGGCCGCCTCCTCCTGCCCGCCAAGCCAGGCGGCCGCCGCGACCATGGCGAGGATTGCGCCGCCGAGCAGCGCCGCCCGCAGCAGTGTGCTCCGCTGCACCGGCAGCGCTCCAGCCGTCGCCTCCGTCTCGCTCATGCGCGGTGGCGGCGCACCAGTCGGCCGGGCGTCTCGCCGGTGAGGCCGGTGCCGGCGCGGAAGGTCGGGACGCCGTTGGTCCAAACCTCCTCGATCCCCTCCGATTCCTGCTTCGGGTTCTCGAAGGTCGCGCGGTCGATGACCTTGTGCGGGTCGAACAGCACGAGGTCCGCATAGGCCCCCGGCTTGAGCACGCCGCGGTCCACCATGCCGAAGAGCGAGGCGGTGCGCCCGGTCATCTTGTGGATGGCCGTCTCCATGTCGAGCAGGCCGAGCTGGCGCGAGTAGAAGCCGAGCACGCGGGGGAAGGTGCCCCAAAGGCGGGGGTGCGGATGGTCATCATGCGGGATGCCGTCCGAGCCGATGACCGACATCGGGTGCGCCATGATCCGGCGGACATCCTCCTCGTCCATCTGGAAGGTGATGGCGCCGGCCGGGCTCAGCTTCTCCGCTGCGGCGCGCTGGTCCATGTTCCAGTTGCGGGCGACCTCGGCGAGGTCCTTGCCGGCGAATTCCGGATGCGGCACCGACCAGGTGATGATCACCCGCACGTCGTCGCGCAGCCGGTCGGGCATCAGCACGGTGGACCCGGCCGGGTAGGGGTACATGTCGTAGGCGACTTCCTGCAGCGAGGCGCTGGCCTCGAGCAGCGCCAGCGTCTGCACGCTGCGGCCGTAATTCTCCGGCATCGAACACTTGTGGTGGCTGATCCAGACCGGCACGCCGACCTTCTTACCGATCTTCAGCGTCTCCTCGATCGAGGCGCAGACGCGGTCGGCCTCGTCGCGCATATGGGTGAAGTACATGCCTCCCGCGGCGCGCAGCGGCTCGGCGACGGCGATCACTTCCTCGGTCGTCGCATGCATGTTGGGCTTGTACCAGAGGCCGGTGGAGAAGCCGGAGGCGCCCTCCGCCAGCGCCTCGGCGACCATCTGCCGCATCCTGGCGATCTCGGCGTCCCGCGCCGGCCGGTAGAGATCCTCGCCCATGACGCGGTAGCGCAGCGTCTGGTGGCCGACGAGCGCATAGGTGTTCACCGCCGCCGGGGTCTTCTTCAGCGCCTGCGCATATTCGCCGAAGCTGTCGAAGGCGAGGCCGCTCTCGCCCACCAGGTCGAGCGGCGGCGGTGGCCGGTCCCCCGTGATCCGCAGCGGCGCGAGGGAGACGCCGCAATTACCGACGACGACGGTGGTGACGCCCTGGCTCGACTTGCAGTGCAGGCAGGAGGGCCCGCAGAGCACGGCGCGGTCGTCATGCGTATGCGCGTCGATGAAGCCCGGCGCGACAGCGCGGCCGGTGGCGATCACCTCGCGGTCGGCGCTGGCGCCGCCGAGGTCGCCGACCGCCACGATCCGCTCCCCGGTGACGCCGACATCGCCCACCCGGCGCGGCCCGCCGGTGCCGTCGAAGAGGGTGGCGTCGCGGATGATGAGGTCGCAGCGGAGGGCCATCGGTGCGGGGCTCCTGGTCGGTTCGGTCGCCCCAGGGTTACGCCTCCGCTGGGCCGGGGGGAAGGCCATCCTGGGCGGCGGTTGCCAATCGGCAGGACCGGCGGCAGCCTGACGGCCAATCAGGAGGAAACGATCATGATCCAATTCGACCGCCGGCGGCTGCTGGCCGGCCTCGGCGCCACGCTGGCCACCACCGGCGGAGCGCAGGCCCAGGGCGCCGGCCAGCCCATCCGCATCGGCGTGCTGGCCGATTTTTCGGGCTCCTACCGCGACACCTCCGGCCCCACCTCCGTCGCCTGCACGCAGCAGGCCGTCGAGGATTCCGGCCTCGCCGCCCGCGGCATCCAGGTCGAGATCCTGCAGGGCGACCATCAGAACAAGCCGGACGTCGCCATGGCCACCGCCCGGCAATGGATCGACCAGCGCGGCGTGGACATGATCTGCGAGGTGAACCACTCCGCCATCGCGCTCGCCCTGGCCGGGCTAGTGCAGGAGAAGAACAAGGTCCAGATGAACAGCGGTGCCCTGAGCGCCGTCATCACCGGGGAGCGCTGCTCGGCCAACACCGTCCACTGGACGGCCGATACCTGGATGCTGGCGAACTCCGTCGGCCAGGCGACGGTGAAGAGCGGCGGCGACAGCTGGTACTTCATTACCGCCGACTACGCCTTCGGCCACCAGATGGAACGGGACCTGACGCGCTTCGTCGGCGCCGCCGGCGGCCGGGTGATGGGCGCCGCGCGCTTCCCCTTCCCGGGCACTTCGGATTTCTCCTCCTTCCTCGTGCAGGCGCAGTCCAGCCGGGCCAAGGTGGTGGGGCTGCTGATGGCCGGCGCCGACATGATCAACTGCATCAAGCAGGCGCGTGAATTCGGCGTGACGCGTCGCGCCCGGCTGGTTGGGACGCCGATGTTCATCACCGACATCCACGCCATGGGCCTCGAGACGGCGCAAGGGCTGACGGTCTGCGAGACCTTTTACTGGGACCTGAACGACCGCACCCGCGCGTTCAATGCGCGGGTCAAGCCGAAGACGCCGACCAACACCCCGAACCAGGAGCATGCCGGCACCTATTCCGGCGTGCTGCACTATCTGAAGGCGGTGGCCGATCTCGGCCTGGAGAGGGCCAAGGCGAGCGGCCTCGAGGTCGTGCAGCGCATGAAGGCGATGCCGACCGATGATGACTGCTTCGGCCCCGGCAAGCTGCGGGAAGACGGGCGGAAGATCCACCCGGCCCATCTCTTCGAGGTGAAGGCGCCTGGCGAGAGCAAGGGCGCCTGGGACTACTACCGTCTGGTCGGCAGCGTCGGCGCCGAGGAGGCCTTCCGGCCCCTCAGCGAGGGCAACTGCCCGCTCGTGCGGACCTGACCCGAGACGACGGCGTCAGACCTCGACGCCGTAGATCTCCCGCGCCGCCTGGCGGGTGATGAGCCCATCCGCCACGTCGCGCCGCACCAGTGCCGGGTCGCGCGCCTTCGGGTCGCCCATGCCGCCGCCGCCCGGCAGCTTCAGCAGCAGCCGCCGCCCCTTGGGGATCACCTGGAACCCCTTGGTGCGCAGTGGCGTGCCATTGGCATCGTTCAGCCCGACCCAGCCGCCCGCGCCCTCGCCGCCGCCCTCGCGCCCCTTCGGCGGGTTGGCGACGCGGTCGAAGATGGCGTTAACCGCGAATTCGGCATCGCCCTTGGCACCGATCTCCATGATCTGGCCGAAGCCGCCCCGCGTCCGTCCGGCGCCGGCCGAATCCGGCCGCAGCTCCTTCCGCCAGAAGATCACCGGCGCGACATTCTCCGTCGCCTCGACCGGCATGGTCCGGACGCCGGAGGGGAAGGCGATGCCGTCCAGCCCGTCCTTGGTCGGCCGCGCGCCCGTGCCGCCGGAGTTGAAGGTGATGATCTCGAAATCCTCGGTCTCGGCATTCTGGCCGGAGACCTGCGATCCACCCCGCAGCGGCGGATTCCAAAGCGCCGAGGAGCCCTCCGCATTCACCCGCTCCGGCACCGCCTGATGCAGGCAGCCCATCATCAGGTCCGGCAGCAGCTGCCCGACGACATGCCGGACCGAGACCGGATAGGGCCGCGGCGCATTCAGGATGCAGCCCTCGGGGATGACCATGTGGAAGGGGCTGAGCGAGGCCCAGTTGTTCGGGATCTCCGGCGCCACGACGCATTTGATCCCGAAGCAGGAATAGGCCCGGCAATAGGCCGGCGGCACGTTGATCCCGCGCGTCGAAAGGCCGGAGGTGCCGGCATAGTCGACGGTGATCCGGTCCTCCCCGATCGTCATCGCCGCCTGGAGCGTGACCTCGAACTCATAGCCGTCCGACTTGATCTGCCCACCATAGGTGCCACGGGGGAGCTTCCTGATCTCCTCCAGCGTCGCATGCAGCGAGCTCTCGAAGATGTACTCGGCGAGCGGGTCGATGCTCTCCATGCCGAACTCGTCCATCATCTCGACGAGCCGCTTGGCGCCAGCGTCGTTGCAGGCGCAGAGGGAGTAGACATCGCCCTCCAGCTCCACCGGCGTGCGGCTGCCGGCGCGGAGGAAGTCGAAGAAGGTCTCGTTCGGCCGCCCCCGGTCGAAGCACTTCACGATAGGGATGTAGAGCCCTTCCTCGAAGACGCTCCGCCCCTCCGGCCCCATGCCGAGCCCGCCGATATCGATGATATGCGCCGTGTTGGCGAAGAGGCCGACGATCCTGCCGTTGCGGAAGGCCGGCGTGACCACGGTGAGGTCATGCAGGTGCCCGGTGCCGAGCCAGGGGTCGTTGGTGATGTAGTGGTCGCCCGGCTGCATCGCACGGGCGGGGAATTTCGCCAGGAAATGCCCGACCGACTCCATCATCGAGTTGACGTGGCCCGGCGTCCCCGTCACCGCCTGGGCCAGCATGCGGCCCTGGAGGTCGAAGATGCCGGCCGACAGGTCGCCCGCCTCGCGCACCGTGGTGCTGAAGGCGGTGCGGATCATGGTCTGTGCCTGTTCCTCGACCACCGCGATGAGGCGGTTCCACTGGATCTGGCGCTGGATCGTCGCAAGTGCCCCGGTCTCTTTCACGGTCACGCCTCCTGCACCAGGTCGAGATAGCCGAGCCCATCCATCCGGCAGGTCCACCCACGCCCGACCAGCGTGCTCGTCTCCGCCTCCGCCACGATGCAAGGGCCTCGCACCGTGGCCCCCGGCGCCATGGCCTCGCGGTCATAGACCGCCCAATCCTCCACCTCACCGGTCGCCGTGTCGCGCACCGCCTGGTGTCGGATGGGCGCGGGTGCGGGCGCATCCATCACTTCCGCCGCCGGTTCCACCGGTTCGGACAGCGTCGCCACGGTGACGGCGAAGCTCATGATCTCCACATCGCTGCCCGGCACCGGCCGGTCGTAGAAGCGGGAGTACTCAGCATCGTAGAGCGAGCGGATCTCCGGCACATCGGCTGGCGTCAGGTCGCGCGCTGGCAACGTCACCGCGATCTCATGCCCCTGGCCGACATAGCGCATATAGGCAATGCGGCCTTCGGTGGTGGGCGCGCCGAAGCTGCCCTCCGCCACCACCCGCGCGGCCTCGGCGGACATGGAGGCCAGCAGCGCGTTCACCGCCGCCACATCGAATGTGGCGAAGCGCTGGTAGAGACTCTTCACCACCTCATAGGCGACAGGCGCGCGGAGGAAGCCGATGGCGCTGCCGACACCCGCACCGCTCGGAACCAGCAGCCGCTTCACCCCGATCTTCTCGGCGACGCGGTAGCCATGCACCGGCCCGCCGCCGCCGAAGGCGATGATGGTCCGCCCGCCGAAGCCCTTGCCGCTCTCGATCGCATGCACGCGCGCGGCGTTCGACATGTTCTCGTCGACCATCTCGATCACGCCGAGCGCCGCCATCTCGGCCGACAGCCCGAGCCGCCCGCCGACCGCCGCCGCCAGCGCATCCCGCGCCGGCTCCGGATGCAGGCGCAGGTTGCCGCCGGCGAACAGCAGCGGGTCGTAGCGCCCGAGGGTGAGGTTGGCATCCGTCACCGCCGGCTTCGACCCGCCGCGGCCGTAGCAGGCCGGGCCCGGATCGGCCCCCGCGCTCTCCGGCCCGACGGTGATGCGCCCCATGCTGTCGACGGCCGCGATGGAGCCGCCGCCGGCGCCGATCTCCACCATCTCGATCACCGGGATGCGCAGCGGCAGGCCGGATCCCTTCTTGAACCGTCCGACGCGCGCCACCTCGAAGGTGCGGCTGGCCTGGGGCTGGTAGGCATCGATCAGGCAGACCTTGGCCGTGGTGCCGCCCATGTCGAAGGAGAGCACCTCGGTCAGCCCGCGCTGCCGCGCCACATGGGCGGAGAAAATGGCGCCGCCCGCCGGGCCGCTCTCCACCAGCCGGATCGGGAAGCGCGCCGCCGTCTCGAGCGAGGTGAGCCCGCCGCCCGAGAGCATCATGAAGAGCGGGCAGGCGAGCCCCGCCTCGCGCAGCCCGACCTCCAGCCGGTGCAGGTAGCTCGCCATCAGCGGCTGCACATAGGCATTGGCGACGGTGGTGGAGAAGCGCTCCCACTCCCGCATCTCCGGCGAGACCTCGGAGGAGAGCGAGACCCGCACCTCCGGCCAGAGCCGCCGGACGATCCCGGCCGCCTGCTGCTCATGCACCGGGTTGACGAAGCCGTGGAGGAAGCCGATGGCGACCGCCTCGATGCCCTCCTCCCGCATGAAGGCGACATGCCGTTCGACGGCGGCGGCATCCAGCGGCACCAGCACCTTGCCGGTATTGTCCAGCCGCTCGGCCACGGGCAGGCGCCAGCGCCGCGGCACCAGCGGCTGCGGCAGCTCGATGTTCAGGTCGTACTGGTCGTAGCGGCTCTCGTTGCCGAGCGCGAGGACGTCGCGGAAGCCCTCCGTCGTCAGCAGCGCCGTCTTCGCGCCCTTGCGCTCGATGACGGCATTGGTGGCGAGCGTCGTGCCGTGGATGACGAGGGCGATGTCGGCGGGGTTGAGCGCCGCCTTCTCAAGCACGACCCGCACGCCCTCCAGCACGCCGCGCTCCGGCGCCGCCGGGGTGGTCAGCACCTTGGCGGTCCAGCGGCCCTCCTCGGTCTCGACGGCGAGGTCGGTGAAGGTGCCGCCGATGTCGACGGCCAGCTTTGCACTCAAGAGCCATACTCCGCTGCGAAGCGCTGCGTCACCGCACACGCCTTCTCGAAATCCTCCATCCGCATGGCCTCATGCGGATTGTGGCTGCCGTTCTGGTTGCGGACGAAGAGCATCCCCGACGGGATGCCGGCATTGGCGAAGGCGCCGGCATCATGCCCGCCGCCCGAGGCCATCACCTTGGCCGGGATGCCGAGGGCGCCTGCCGCGCGCCGCAGCCCCTCCTGCACGCCCGCATCCATCAGCGCCGGCTTGCTGCCGCCCTCGGCGCCGAGTTCGAAGCGCACGCCGCGCCGCGCCTCGATCTCGGCCACCTTATCGTAGAGCACCTCGAAGAGCCGGTCGCAGTTGCGCAGGTCGACGCTGCGCACGTCGAGCATGAAGCTCGCCTCGCCGGCGATCTTGGTGAAGCCTGCCTCGGCCGTCGTCGCCAGCGTGCAGAAGGTGCAAACCATGGGGCGCCCCTCCGCATCCAGCCGGCACCAGGCCTCGTCGAGGGCGACCGCCAGCTCGGCGAGCGCGATGGCGGCATCGCGCCTGTACTTCCGCGGCGTGCCGCCCGAATGGTTGTACTCGCCGAGCACGCGGGCCGCCCGCAGCCGGCGGCTGCCGGGGATGCCTGTGACGATGCCGACCGGGACCTCCTCGGCATCCAGCACCGGCCCCTGCTCGATATGCACCTCGAGATAGGCGGCGACGTTGTCCGGCCCCAGCACGCGCTCGCCACGCTCGACGAAGCCGGGGTCGAAGCCCTCCTCCCGCATGTGGTCGGCGAGCGCCCTGCCGTTGTCCATCCGCTTTACGGCGAGCTCGGACGCCGCCAGCATCCCGAGCGCGCCGCGGCTGCCGGGATAGCTGGTCGGGAACCAGGCGCCCGCCTCCTCGGCCCGGGTCACCATGACGGTGATGTCCCGCGCGGGGGTGAAGCCGGCCCGCTTCATGCCGGCGACCGCGGCGAGCCCGGCCAGCACCCCCGCCGCGCCGTCGTAGTTGCCGCCCTGCGGCACGCTGTCCAGATGGCTGCCGAGAATGACCTGCTTCGCCCCCCGGTCGGCTCCCGGCAGGGTGAGGTAGAGATTGCCCACCGGGTCAGGTTTGGTCTCCAGTCCGATCGCCCCTGCCGCTTCCTTGACCAGCGCATGCGCCATCCGCTCGCCCGGCCCATAGGCCTCACGGGTGACGCCGACCCCGTCGAAGCTCCGCGCCCGCAATTCGGCGAAAAGCCGGTGGGCGAGTTCCACATCCGGGGTCAGGTTCGGCAGCATCCGTCCACTCCTTCATGCGACGCGGAATGCAAGTCCCGCGCCGCTTCGCCTCATCTCAGACCATGCCCCGCACGCGGCCGCCATCCACCCGGATCATGCTGCCGGTGATGTAGGCCCCCCGCTCGCTGGCGAGGAAGGCGCCCATCGGCCCGTAATCGGCCGGCAGGCCGAGCCGCCCGGCCGGGATCTCGGCGGCGGCCTCGGCCAGCGCCTCTTCCAGGCTGATGTTCTTCTGCTTGGCGCGCGCCGTGCTGGTCTGGGTCACGCGGTCGGTCTGGATGGTGCCCGGGGCGAGGACATTCATCGTCACCCCATCCGGCGCCACCTCGCCCGAGAGCGTCTTCAACCAGCCCCAGATCGAGGCGCGCAGCGTGTTGGACAGCGCCAGCGTCGGGATCGGATGCTGCATGCCGGTGCTGCCGACCACGATGACGCGGCCCCAGCCCCGCTCCCGCATCGCCGGGATCAGCCGGTTGGCGATGCGGATCGGCGAGACGACGATGTGCTGGAACCACTCGAACAGCGCCTCCTCGGTGATCTGCGAGGCGGTGCAGGGCGGCGGGCCGCCATGGTTCAGCACCAGGATATCCACGCCCCCCATGGCGGCGATCGCGCCATCCGCCAGCCGGTCCATATCGGCCGAACTGGCGACATCGGCGACGATGCCGCTGGCGGAGGGGGCACCGGCCGCCTTCAGCGCCGCCGCTGCCTCGTCGAGCCGCGCCTGGTCGCGGCCGCTGATGACCAGCGCCGTGCCCTCGGCCGCCAGCGCATCGGCAATCGACCGGCCGAGCCCCTTGGTGCCGCCCATGACCAGGGCGCGACGGCCCTTCAATCCGAGATCCATCCGTCCCGCTCCCTTATCCGAATGGCGCGACCCTGCCTTTGGCCGCCCTGGCTGGCAAGACGCCGTCCGGGTGGTAAGACAGGCCCAACCGAGGAGACGTCCCCCATGCCGAAGCCCATCCTGCTGGTGACCCGCAAGCTGCCCGAGGCGATCGAGGCCCGTGCCTCCCGCGACTACGACGCCCGGCTGAACCCGCAGGACGAGATGTGGGCGACCGACGGGGCCGAGATCGCCCGCCGGGCGCGGGAGGTCGGCGCCGCCGGCATCTTCGGCGCCGCCGGCGACGCTTTGGGCACCGCCTGCATCGAGGCACTGCCCGAGAGCGTGAAGGTCATCGCCACCTTCAGCGTCGGCTTCGACCATATCGACATCGCTGCCGCCAAGGCCCGCGGCATCGTCGTCGTCAACACCCCCGAGGTGCTGAGCTTCGCCACCGCCGAGACCGCCTTCACCCTGATGCTGATGGCCGCCCGCCGCGCCGGCGAGGGCGAGCGCATGGTCCGCGCCGGACAATGGAAGGGCTGGGCCCCGACCCAGCTCCTCGGCGTGACGCTGGAGGGCAAGAAGCTCGGCATCCTCGGCTTCGGCCGGATCGGGCGGGAACTGGCGGCGATGGCCCGTGGCTTCCGCATGGAGATCCACTATCGCGATATCCAGAAGCTGCCGCCCGAGGTGGAGCAGGGCGCCATCTATCACGACAACGAGGACAGCTTCCTCGGCGCCATCGACATCATCTCGATGCATGTGCCGGGCGGCGATGCCAACCGCCATTGGCTGAACGCCGAGCGCATCGCCAAGATGAAGAAGGGCAGCCTCGTCGTGAACAGCGGCCGCGGCGTCTCCGTCCACGACGAGTCGCTGATTGCCGCGCTGAAATCGGGCCATGTCCGCGCCGCCGGCCTCGACGTCTATGACGGCGAGCCGAAGGTGAACCCCGGCTACCTGGCGCTCGAGAACGTCGCCCTGCTGCCGCATCTCGGCAGCGCCACGATCGAGGTGCGGGATGCCATGGGCAATCGCGCCCTCGAGAACCTGGACGCCGTCTTGCTCAAGGGCACCGAGCCGCCGCACCGCGTCGCCTGAATGGGGCGGGGGCCTAGCCCCGCCCCGGCAACGGCCCGGGCCGGCCGTACAGCCAGCCCTGGCCGAGTTCCACGCCGAGCGTCCGCATCAGCCCGGCCTCCTCCTCCGTCTCGATATGCTCGGCGACCACCTGGGTGCCGAGCCCATGCGCCAGGTCGACCATGGAGGCGATGATGGCGCGGTCCTTCTCGCTGCGCCTGGCGTGGCGGACATAGGCACCGTCGATCTTCACGTAATCGACCCGCAGCAGCCGCAGGTAGCGGAAGGTCGCGGCGCCCGCGCCGAAGTCGTCGATGCAGAGCGGCAGGCCGCGCGTGCGGAGCGCGGCGACGCTGCGGCCGGCCTCCGTCTCGTTCTCGATTTCCGCGCTCTCGGTGATCTCCAGCATCAACCGGTCGACCAGCAAGGGCTCGGTATCGAGCAGGGCGAGCAGGGCGCCGCGGAAGCTCGGGCTCTGCAGCGACAGGCCGGAGATGTTGGCGGCGATCCGGGTGTTGCGGGCAAGACGCGCGGCGGCGCAAACGCTGCGCAGCACCGCCCAGTCGAGCTCCGCCGACAGCCCGAGCGCCTCGGCCAGCAGCACGAATTGCTGGGGGTCCTGCGGTGCCTCGCCGCCCGGCTCCGGCCGCATCAGCGCCTCGTAGTGATGCGTCTGCCCGGTCGAGAGCGAGGCGATCGGCTGGAAGGCAAGGCGGAAGCGGCTGTCGGCAATGGCCTGGCGCAGCCCCGCCGCGCGGGTATAGGCATGGGCCACGAAGCCGTTCAGCCCCTTGTCGAATCCCGCCTCCACCACCGCCGCCACGCCGCCGCGGTTGAAGGCGGAGAGGGCGTAGCGCAGCGCCCGCGTCGCCTGCATCGGCGTAAGCCCGGGCGCCTCCAGCGGCAGGCTGGTGGCGTTGACCGATGCGGCATGCCCGGCCTCCTGCAACAGGCCCTCCAGTTGCCGCCCGACCGCGCCGGGGTCCACCCCCTGGCCGATCACGCCGTAGCGGCCGGGGCCGAGCGCGCCGGCGCGGCTGCTGGGCGGCAAGGCGCCTGTCAGGTGCTCGTCGATCACCGCCGCGGCCTCGGGCCTCGCCGCGGTGATCTCGATCAGGCCGAGCTGGCCCGCGGCCCCGTCCGTTTCCAGGCTGTGGCGGAATTCCGCCGCATCGGCCAGCGCCGGCCGGGCCGCCCATTGCGGCGTAGGGGCGATGCTGATGCAGAAGCTGTGGCAGTCCTGCCGCGACCGCCGCAGCCCGCCGATCGAGACCGGCGTGCCCGTGGCATCGTTCAGCCGGAAGCCGGTCGGCGCCATCCGGTCCCTGGCGAGAAGCAGGCTGAAATGGGCGTCGAAGGTGGCACGGTCGGCCAGCGCCACCAGTTGCCGCACCGGCTGCCCGATCCAGGCCTCAGGCGGCTGGCCGAGGCGGCTCTGGAAGGCGCCGGCGGCGAAGCCGATGCGGCCTTCCGGCGTCACCTCCACCAGCAACTCCGCCGCAGCCAGGGCGAAGGTCAGAAAAAGCTCCCGATCCGCCGCCTTGAGGGGGGCGACAAAAGCGATGGTATCGACGCCGTCAGGACTCACTCAGGGCGCTCCCCATCCTCGGTTCCAGTTCCGAGGATGGGCCAGTCTGGTTAAAGCGCGGTGAATCAGGCCGCGAGAGCGGCCTCGCCATCGAGGGTCGCGGCCGTCGCATGTACCACGGCGGCGATGCGGACGGCGGCCTGGATGGCCTCCTTCGAGACGCCATGCGTCAGCAGCGTCTTCTCATGTGCTTCCATGCACATGCCGCAGCCGTTGATGGCGGAGACGGCGAGCGACCAGAGCTCGAAATCCACCTTCTCGACGCCCGGCTTCGCCATGACGTTCATCCGCAGCTTGGCCGGCATGGTGTTGTAGTCGCCGACGACCAGGTGGGTGAAGCGGTAGTAGATGTTGTTCATCCCCATGATCGAGGCTGCGGCCTTGGCGGCGGTCAACGCATCCGGGCTCAGCTTCGGGCCGAACTCGGCGAGGATGTCGCGGATGACGTCCGGGTTGCGGGAGGCCAGCGCCGAGACGACGAAGGTGCCGGCGCGCTGCTGCTCGGTGAGCACCGGCTCGGTCGAGAGGCTGCCGAGGTTGAGCTTCTGGTCCTTGGCGTAGTCGGGCAGGCGGTTGCGCAGGGCTTCCAGCGACATGGCTTGGCTCCTTCCGAGGTTTTTGTATGAAGGGTGAGCGGAGCGGACCGCAGCAGGTCCGTTCGGCCGACCCTCTCCCAAGCGGGAGGTGGGGTGAGGGGGGCTGAACGCCCCCCTCGGCCAGATCAGGCGGCCTTCTCGAACAGCTTCTGGGCGTCGAGGGCTTCCTGGCCCTTGTTCCAGTTGCAGGGGCAGAGCTCGTCGGTCTGCAACGCGTCGAGCACGCGCAGCACTTCCTGCGGGTTGCGGCCCACGTTGAGGCCGTTCACCGAGGCCCACTGGATGGTGCCGTCCGGATCGACGATGAAGGTCGCGCGAAGCGCCACGCCCTCCTCCTTGTGGAGGATGCCGAGGGCCTCGGAGAGCTCGCGCTTGACGTCGGCCAGCATCGGGATCTCGAGGTTCTTGATGTCCTCGTTGTAGACGCGCCAGTTCAGGTGGACGAACTCGCTGTCGGTCGAGGCGCCGTAGACCACGGTGTCACGGTCGGCGAATTCGCCGGCGAGCTTGCCGAAAGCCGCGATCTCGGTCGGGCAGATGAAGGTGAAGTCCTTCGGCCAAAAGAAGACGACCTTCCACTTGCCGGCATCGGACTGGGAGGTGATCTCGGTGAAGGACTTGCCGGGGCCGGCGAGGCCCTCGGGGCCGGCCTTGACGGCGGTGAGGGCGAAGGACGGGAACTTGTCGCCGACGGTCAGCATGCGGGATATCCCCTCAGGTTATGGTCAGGGTCATAAACGGAACCAACGGGACAGGCTCCCTTGGCTCGCTGCCGCTTATGACGCAATGCAGCAAATCGGTCCAATGAATAGTTTTTGGCATTACGATTGACGAGCTCGATCAAACAAGCCAAGTCCTCTGCATGCTTTCCCTGCCCAGCCCGCAGCAGCTCCGCTACCTGCTGGCGCTTGCCGATCATGGCCATTTCGGTCGCGCGGCCACCGCCTGCGCGGTGACGCAATCGACCCTTTCGGCCGGCATCATCGCCCTCGAACGCCAGCTCGACGCCCATCTGCTGGAACGCGGCCCGGCGAAGCGCCCGGTCTTCACCCCGCTCGGGCTCGAGGTGGTCGGCCGTGCCCGCACCGCACTCTCGGCGCTGGAGGCGGTCGCGGAGACGGCGGCGGCGGCGCGGGACCCGCTCTCCGGCCCGCTCCGCTTCGGTGTCATCCCGACCATCGGCCCCTTCCTGCTGCCGCGGCTGATGCCGGCCCTGCGCCAGGCCTTCCCGCGCCTCCGCCTCTGGCTGCGGGAGGACCAGACGGAGCGCTTGGTCGCCCAACTCGAATCCGGGCGACTCGACCTGCTATTGGTCGCCCTGCCCTGCGCCTGCGGCGAAGCCGAGACGCTGCCGATTGCGGCCGACCCTTTCCTCGCGGCGCTCCCCACTGGCCATCGGCTGGCGGCGAAGGAGCGGGTGCCGGTCGCGGCGCTGGGCGCCGAGCGGCTGTTGCTGCTGGAGGACGGGCATTGCCTGCGCGACCATGCGCTCGACGCCTGCGGCCTGCCGCGCGGGGTGCTGCCGGCCGAGGACGGCATCGCCGCCACCTCGCTGCATACATTGGTGCAGATGGTCGCCGGTGGCCTCGGCGTGACCCTGCTGCCGCAAATCGCGGTTGCGGGCGGCGTGCTTGCCGGCGCCGCGGTCGAGATCAGGCCGCTGGAGCAGGAGGGCGGCGCCCCGCCGAGCCGCAGCCTGGCCCTGGCCTGGCGCCCGAGCAGCCCGCGCGCGGCGGAATTCCGTGGCCTCGCGCCTGCCATTGCGGCGGCGCTGCAGGCGGCTTAACCCTGTCGGCAACGGCCGGGGAGCAAACGCTATGGACGGGTTGACCACGGAGCAGGCACGCCTCCGCGACCGGGCGCGGGAGGTGGCGCAGGAGGCCGCAGCCCAGGCCGCCGCGACCGACCGCACCGAGCAGTATCCCTGGCCCATGGTCCGCCGCATGCAGGAGGCTGGGCTGATGGGCCTAACCATCCCGCGCGAATGGGGCGGGCCGGGCCTCTCCTACTTCGACGCCGCCCTGGTGATCGAGGAGCTCTCCGCCGCCTGCGCCGTCTGCGGCCGCATCGCGGTCGAGAGCAACATGGGCGCGCTTGGCGCCGTCATGGCCTATGGCAGTCCGGAGCAGCGGCGCCTCGCCGCCGGGCTGGTGCTCGGGGGCGACAAGCCCGCCATCTGCATCACCGAGCCCGAGGCCGGCTCCGCCGCGACGGAGATGACGACGCGGGCCGTCCGCCGCGGCGATGGCTGGGTCATCGACGGGGTGAAGCACTGGATCACCGGCGGTGGCGTCTCCCGCCTGCACCTCATCTTCGCCCGCGCCTTCGAGGAGGGGCGGGACCTCGGCATCGGCGGCTTCCTCGTGGTGCGGGAGGGCGAGCGGGACCCGCCCGGCCTCGTCATCCACCGCCGCATCCCCTCGATGGGGCTGAAGGGCATGCCGGAGGCGGAAATCCGCTTTGAAGGGCTGGTCGTGCCGGATGCAATGGTGCTGCACCCGCCGGGCGGTTTCGCCCGCGGCTTCGGCCGCCTGATGGATGCCTATAACGGCCAGCGCGTCGGCGCCGCGACGGTCGCGCTCGGCATCGCCGCCGGGGCTTACCGGCAGGCGCTCGACTATGCCGGGCGGCGGCACCAGTTCGGCCGGCCGATCGCCGAGTTCCAAGGCGTCGGCTGGATGCTGGCCGACATGTCGATCAAGCTGGAGGCAGCGCGCGCCCTGATCTGGCGCGCCGCGCGCAGCGCCGGCCCGGCCGGCTTCCCGGACCGGCTGGCGGCGGCCCAGGCCAAGGTGCTGGCGGCCGATACCGCCATCGAGGTCACCAACAATGCCCTCCAGCTCTGGGGCGCCGCCGGCTACAGCCGGGAGAACCCGCTGGAACGGATGGTGCGGGATGCGCGGATGTTCGCCATCGCCGGCGGCACCGCGCAGGTGCTGCGGACCCAGGTGGCGGAGCAGGTTCTCGGCCGCAAGCTGCCGCAGACCCGCGACGGCTTCCTGCGCCAGGCGGCGGCGGAGGCCGGTCGCGATTGACTCAGGCAGGGGCTTCGCTTATCCCGCGCCCTCTCCGGCGGTGGTGCGAGCCCCCGCCGCAACCCCTTCGCCTTGCCAGTGAGTCCGCGTCATGAAGATCCGCAACAGCCTCAAGACCGCCAAGACGCGCGACAAGAACTGCGTGGTGGTGCGCCGCCGCGGCCGCCTCTACGTGCTGAACAAGAAGAACCCGCGCCTGAAGGCCCGCCAGGGCTAAGCAGCGGCCCCAGGCCGTCCATCCGGGGTTCGGACCCGCCGCCGGCATCGCCGCGGCGGGTTTTTCTGCGTCATTGGGGCTTGAGCGTCTCGGTCCCCAGTCCGCCGCCGGTGGTCCAGGTGCCGCGCAGGCTGCCATCCGGCTCCACGCCGTAGATCGCAACACCCGGCCGGTTGTCCACCACGAAGGAGATGGCCAGCATCCCGCTCTGGATCAGGCCGAGGCCGATGATCTGCGCGTTGCCGACGAGCCAGCGGGCGAGCCAGGCGCCATTCGGCCCCTCGCGCAGTTCGAAGTCACCCTCGTAGGGAGTGCCGTCGGGGTTCTGTCCCTCGATCGCGTAGCGGCCTTCGCGGAGCTGGGCGAAGGCGGCAGGGGCGATGGCGAGCAGGCCGAGGGCCAGCAGGAGGACGCGGCGCAGGGACAAGGGAGGCTCCGGGAGGAAAAGGCGGCGGAGAGTGACGCCGCGACCCTGCCGGAGCAAGCCCGGCGCTTGCCCCACGCGCCCCACCTGCCCATTTTCAACGGAACGGAGGACCGCGCGCCATGATCGACCTGCCCGCCCCGAAGCCCGATGTCATGGCCCGCCGCGAGGAGCTGCTGGCCGGGCTGCGCGCCCTGCTGCCCGGCGACGGCGTCATCACCGAGCCGGCCCGCGTGAAGCCCTACGAGACGGACGGGCTCTCGGCCTATCGGCAGCCGCCGCTGGCCGTCGCCCTGCCGCGGACGACGGAGGAGGTGGCGGCGATCCTCGCCTTCTGCCACCGCAACGGCGTCCGCGTGGTGCCGCGCGGGGCGGGTACGAGCCTCTCGGGCGGGGCGCTGCCGCTGGCCGATTCCGTCGTGCTGGGGCTGATGCGGATGAACCGGATCATCGAGGTCGATTACGCCAACCGCCTGGCCGTGGTGGAGGCGGGCGTCACCAATCTCGGCATCACCAACCATATCGCGGCCGATGGCTTCTTCTACGCGCCCGACCCTTCCTCGCAGCTCGCCTGCATGATCGGCGGCAATGTCGGGATGAACTCGGGCGGGGCGCATTGCCTGAAATACGGCGTCACCGCCAACAACCTGCTCGGCCTCAAGATCGTCACCGTCGAGGGCGAGATCGTCGATATCGGCGGGCGGCACCTCGACGCGGCGGGGTATGACTGGCTCGGGCTGCTCACCGGTTCCGAAGGGCAGCTCGCCGTCGTGACGGAGGTGACGGTGCGCATCCTCCACGCGCCGGAGGGGCAGCGGGCGATGCTCGCCGCCTTCAAGGGCACCGAGATCGCGGGGGCGGCGGTCGATGCGATCATCGGCAGCGGCATCATCCCCGTCGCGCTCGAGTTCATGGATCGGCCCTGCATCCATGCCTGCGAGGCCTTCGCCCATGCCGGCTACCCGCTGGACGCCGAGGCCATGCTCATCATCGAGGTCGAGGGCAGCGTCGAGGAGCAGGACATGCTGCTCGGCAAGCTGAAGGAGATCTGCTCCCGCTTCGATCCGATCAGCCTCAAGGTCGCGCAGACGGTGGAGGAGAGCCTGGCGATCTGGAAGGGGCGGAAGGGCGCCTTCGGCGCGGTCGGCCGCATCTCGCCCGACTATCTCTGCATGGACGGCACCATCCCGACCGGCGAGCTGCCGCATGTGCTGCGCCGCATCGGCGAGATGAGCGCGGAGTACGGGTTGCAGGTCGCCAATGTCTTCCATGCCGGCGACGGCAACCTGCACCCGCTCATCATGTTCGACGCCAATGATGCCGAGAGCTTCCGCCGCGCCGAAGCCTTCGGCGCCGACATCCTGAAGCTTTGCGTCGAGGTCGGCGGCTGCCTCACCGGCGAGCATGGCGTCGGCGTCGAGAAGCGGGACCTGATGCCGGTGCAGTTCACCCCCTTCGAGCTGGACCAGATGCGCGCGCTGAAATCGGCCTTCGACCCGCAATGGCTGCTGAACCCGGCCAAGGTCTTTCCGCTCGCCGGCAACCCGGTGCTGCGGCAGGCGGCATGACCTCGCTCATCGCGCCGGCCGATGAGGCGGGGGTTGCGGCGGCGGTTGCCGAGGCGGCGGCGGCGGACGAGCCGCTGGCGGTCGAGGGGCGCGGCACCAAGCGGGCGATGCTGCGGCCGGTGCAGGCGGCGCGGACCCTCTCGCTGCGCAACCTTTCCGGCATCACCCTCTACCGGCCGCAGGAGCTGATCCTCTCCGCCCGGGCGGGCACGCCGCTGCCGGAGATCGAGGCGGCGCTGGCCGAGCGGGGGCAGCAGGTGATCGCCGAGCCGCCGGGCCTCGGCGCCCTGTTCGGCACGGGCGAGCCGCCGACGCTGGGCGGCCTCGTCGCCACCAACCTCTCCGGGCCGCGCCGCATCACCGCCGGCGCCATGCGCGACCATGTCATGGGTATCCGCGCGGTGAACGGGCTCGGCGAGGTGTTCCGCAATGGCGGGCGGGTGCTGAAGAACGTCACCGGCCTCGACCTCTGCAAGCTGCTGACCGGGGCGCATGGCACGCTTGGCGTCATCACCGAGGTGACACTGAAGGTGCTGCCGGCGGCCGAGCGGAGCGGGACGCTCGCCATCGCCGTGCCGGACCTGGAGACGGGGGTGCGGGCGCTCTCGGCCGGGCTCGGCAGCTCCTATGGGGTGAGCGGCGCGGCGCTGCTGGCGGGCGAGGCGCCGCGCGCCCTGCTGCGGATCGAGGAGTTCGCCGAGTCCGTCGCCTACCGGCTCGGGCGGCTGCGCGAGGCGCTGGGGCGGTTCGGCGATGCCGCGCTGATCGAGGATGCGGAGAGCCGCGAGCTGTGGCGCGGCATCCGCGAGGCGGAGCCGCTCGGCGCCACGGCCGAGGATGCGGTGTGGCGCGTCTCCGTCCAGCCAAGCGCGGGGCCGGGCGTGGTCGCGGCGGCGGGGCTGCCGCGGGCGCTACTCGACTGGGGCGGCGGCCTCGTCTGGCTGGCGGGGCCGGCGACGGCGGAGGCGCATCGGCAGGTCATGGCGGCGGCGGGGGCGGCGGGTGGCAGCTTCACCCTGTTCCGCGCGCCGGAGCCGCTGCGCGCGGCCGTGCCGGTGCTGCCGGAGGAGGCGCCGGTGCTGGCCGCGATCCGCGGGCGCATCCGTGCGGTGATGGACCCGAGGGGCATCCTCAGCCCGGGGAGGATGTACGCCGGGTAGGGAACGTGTTGCGGGGTGGCGACGGCGCTCGATGCCGTCCATGGCAAGGACGTGGCCTTCGACGCCACCTCGCCGGGGATGCGGTAATCCCGACGGCTTCGGCGATGCCGCCAGGGGAAGGCGGGATGAGCGGCACCCACCCTGTGTTCAACAACCAGGCCCGGCGGCAGGTGGGCGCGCTCATGCCCGACTTGAACGCGCTGGCGGCAGAGGTCGAGGCGCATCATGCCGCGACGGGGCCATGGTGCCTCTGGGGCGAGGGAGGCCGGCGGCCTTCAAACCCTCAACCGGTTGAGGGCCGGCAGGACCAGGGCGTTGAGTTGCCTCGGCTTCTGGGTGGGGTTTGAGGATTTAAAGCATTGAGGGTGCTTCTGGCCCGGGTTCGGAGAAGCCGAGGCACCTGCCGGAATTTGACAATATTCCTATAGCCTCGGCGAGGCGCCGGGGGCAAGGGAAACCCGGCCTCAGCGGCCGGCGATGCGGCGGGGGCCTGTGGCGTCCACCATGGCATGGGTGAGGGCCTGGGCCAGGCAGTCGTAGCCATGGTCGTTGTGGTGTAGACCGTCGGGGCCGATCATCTCGGCACTCGGCGTGCCGGCCGCGGCCCAGGCCTCCATCAGCGCGGCACGGGAGAAGAGCGGGACGTGCAGGCGCGCGGCGGTGTCGCGGATCGCGCGGTCGAAGCGCTCGAAATTCGGGCTGGCGAGAATGCGGGGGGCACGCTGGCTGTCCATCAGCACCACGTCGACGCCGAGGGCGCGGAGGCGCTCGATGCCGTCCTCCAGCAGGGCGGTGAAGGCCTCGGGCGCCATGCCGCGCAGCACCGCGTTGGCGCCGGCCTGCCAGATGACGAGGGTGGGGCGGGCCTGGATCACGTCCGCCTCCAGTCGGGCCATCATCTCCGTGACGTCCTCGCCGCCGCGGCCGCGGTTCAGCACGGTGAGCCGGGCCTCGGGCAGGGCGGCGTGAAGCCCGGCCTCGAGCCGGGCGGGGTAGGTCCGGTCCTGGCCGGTGGCACCGGAGCCCTCGGTGGAGGAGGAGCCGAAGGCAATGACCGTCACCGGCCGGCCCTGGCCGAGCGCGGCACGGGTGGCGGGGAGGGAAAGGCGCTGGGCCGGGGCGGAGGGGCAGGGCTCCTCCGCACGGAGCGGAACCGGGCCGGTGAGCAGCAGGGCAAGGCCGAGCAGCAAGGCGGGGGGGAGGGCACGCATCCCCCCACGCTGCCGCAAGCGGGGGCGGCGCGCCAGTGCCGAAACGCCATGGCTTGCGTCCTGGCCGCAGGGCAGCCATGTGTCGGCCCGGAGGTGGCGATGCGGGGGCTCATCCGGGGCATGCAACCGGTGGCGGGCAAGCCGGTCCGCGACCTCCGGGCCGATGTCTTCCGGGGCATCGCCCTCTGGTTCATCCTGATCGACCACATCCCGGGCAACTGGCTGGGCGGGCTGACCCTCAGGAACGTCGCGCTCTGCGACGCCACGGAGGCCTTCGTGCTGCTGGCCGGCTATGCGGCGGGGCTGGCCTACGGGGCGGTGCTGGACCGCAGGGGCTGGGCCTTCGCGGCGGCGGCGCTGCTGCGGCGCCTCGGCACCCTCTACGTCGCGCATATCTTCCTCTTCGTCGTTTTCACCGCCCAGGTCGGCTATTCCGCCGCGGCGCTGGAGAGTTCGGCCTACCTGGACGAGATGCACCTCGATGCATTCGGCGAACAACCCTATCTTGCGTTGCTTCAGGCTTTGTTACTTCGCTTCCAGCCGGCCTTCCTCGACATCCTGCCGCTCTACATCGCGCTGCTGCTGATGCTGGTGCCGGCGCTGCCGCTGCTGCGGCGGCCGCTGCTGCTGCTGGGGCTTTCCGGCCTGGCCTATGCCGGGGTGCGGGTGCTCGACATCAACCTGCCGAATTGGACCGGGGGCGGCTGGTTCTTCAACCCGCTGGCCTGGCAGCTGCTGTTCTTCACCGGGGCGTTGCTCGGCTATGTGCCGCGGCGGCGGAGGCCGGCGCCGGCGGTGCCCTTTCATCCGCTGCTGATCGGGGCGGCGGTGGCGGTGCTGGTGCTCGGCCTCGGCATCGTGCTGCTCGGGGATTACGGCGAGCAGTGGCTGGCGGCGCTGCCGCAGCCGCTGGCCGACCTGCTGACCACCATCGACAAGACCGGGCTGCACCCGTTCCGGCTGCTCTCGGTCCTCGCCCTGGCCTATCTGGTCGGGCATGCGGTGCCGCGGGGGGCGCATTGGCTGCGGAGCCGGGCGGCGACGCCCTTCGTGCTGATGGGGCAGCACGGGCTGCCGGTGTTCTGCGCCGGCATCTTCCTCGCCTTCCTCGGCCGGCTGGCGCTGGAGATGGATGACCGCTGGCCGATGCAGCTGGCGGTGAACCTGGCGGGGCTGGCATCGCTCGTTTCGATCGGCGTCGTCGGCGCCTGGTACCGGATGCGGGAACGGGGCGATTCGCCACAGCACGCAACGAATCCGGTGCCTGTCGGCTTGCGGGTGCCGGTTGAGTCTACTACGACAGTGACATGACCCTCGGCGCCGGCCGTGTCCTGTTGCTGCTTGGCTTGCTTCTGGCCTCGCCTCCCGCGCGGGCCGGCGGCATGGCCTGCGACGCGCCGCCGGATCTGCTGGCCGCCAATGCCGCCCTCCCGGCGACGGCCAGGGCAGCGACCGGGGGGAGCCTCCGCATCCTCGTCGTCGGCAGCGCCTCGGTGCTGGGGCCGGGGACGAGCGGGCCCAGCGCGGCCTGGCCGGCGCGGCTGGAGGCGCTGATCCGGGCGCGGGTGCCGCAGATCAGGCTCGAGGTGGTGACGCGGGGCGCGCGGGGCCTGACCACCGCGGAGACCGGGGCGATGATCGCCGCCGAACTGGCGCGGGAGCCCTTCAACCTGGTGCTCTGGCAGGCGGGGACGGCGGAGGCGGTGCGCGGCCTCGACCTCGACGAGATGGTGGAGGAGCTGAACGAGGGCCTCGGCCGGATCGTCGCCGCGGGGGCGGATGCGGTGCTGATGGACCAGCAATTCTCCCGCTTCATCCGGGCCAATGCCAATGTCGATGCCTACCGGGATGCGCTGCGGCTGACGGCGGCGGCGCATGGCGTGCCGGTGCTGCGGCGGTGGGACCTGATGCAGGCCTGGGCGGAGGCGGACATCGTCGATATCGAGCGGGCCGGACGGCACGAGAAGGTGGCGGCGACGGACAAGCTCAACGATTGCCTGGCGCAGGCGATGCAGGCGCTGATCCGCGACGGGGTGGCGGAGGCGCGGGGGCGGCCAGGGCAGAGATAAGGGGGCGGAGGCAGAGTTCGTTCGCCCTGTTCGGGGGCGCACGGGGCGGCCTATATCTGTGTCATGCAAACCCATTTCTCGCCGGAGCAGTTGCAGGACCCCGACACGCGGGAGAGCAACGGCATCCTCCGCACCTGCGTCCATTGCGGCTTCTGCACCGCCACCTGCCCGACCTTCCTGCTGCTGGGCGACGAGCTCGACAGCCCGCGGGGGCGCATCTACCTCATCAAGGACATGCTGGAGGGGGGCAAGCCCGCGACCGAAGAGGTGGTGCGGCATGTCGACCGCTGCCTCTCCTGCCTGTCCTGCATGACGACCTGCCCCTCGGGCGTGAACTACATGCACCTGGTCGACCATGCGCGGCGCTACATCGAGGAGACCTATGACCGGCCGTGGCACGAGCGGGCGCTGCGGCGGGTGCTCAGCGGGGTGCTGCCTTATCCGAAGCGGTTCCGGGCGGCGCTTGCCGGGGCGCGGCTCGGGCGGCCGCTGGCGGGGCTGATCCCCGGCGCGCATGTGCTGGCGCAGCGGATGCGGGCGATGCTGCGGCTGGCGCCCGGCGCGCTGCCGCCGCCGAGCCCGATGCAGGCGCCGCAGGTGCATCGCGCGGAGGGCGAGCGGCGGGGGCGCGTGGCGCTGCTGACGGGCTGCGCACAGCAGGTGCTGGCGCCCTCCATCAACGAGGCGACGATCCGGCTGCTGACGCGGATGGGGATCGAGGTGGTCATCACCCGCGAGCAGGGCTGCTGCGGGGCGCTCGACCACCACATGGGCCAGCACGACCCGGCGATGCGGCTGGCGCGGGCCAACATCGCCACCTGGAGCCGGGAGATCGAGGGCGAGGGGCTGGACGGCATCGTCATCAACACCTCGGGCTGCGGGACGACGGTGAAGGATTACGGCTTCATGTTCCGGACAGAGCCGGAGGCCGAGGCGGCGGCGCGGGTGGCCGGGCTGGCGATGGATGTCTCCGAGGCGCTGGTGAAGTTCGGCTACGCGCCGAGCCGGGAGGCGCCGGGGCTGACCGTCGCCTATCACGCGGCCTGCTCCCTGCAGCACGGGCAGCGGGTGACGGCGGCGCCGAAGCAGCTGCTGACGCGGGCGGGCTTCGCCGTGAAGGAGCCGGCCGAGCCGCATATCTGCTGCGGCAGCGCGGGCACCTACAACCTGCTGCAGCCGGAGATCGCGGGGCAGCTGCGGGCGCGGAAGCTCGGCAACATCGAGCGGACGGGGGCGGACCTGATCGCGGCGGGGAATATCGGCTGCCTGACGCAGCTGGCGGGCGACCGGATGCCGGTGGTGCATACGGTCGAGCTGCTGGACTGGATGGCGGGCGGGCCGGCGCCGCCGGCGGTGGCCGCGGCCCAGCGGGCGGCGTGATCCCGGCCCGCTACGGGGCGCTGCTCTTCCCGCTGGTCATGACCTTCTTCATGGCCGGCGTGGTCTCGGCGCTGCTGACCCTCGTCAACCTTGGCCCGCAGCCGGACTTCCTCCTGCTGTGGCTGGTGAACTGGGTGCTTGCCTGGTGCTTCGCCTTTCCCGCCGCGCTGCTGGCGATCCCGCTCGCGCGGCGGATCGTCGGCTGGCTGACCGCGGCGGGGTAGGGCATCAGGCGACCGTGTCGGCCATCTTCGCCCCACGCGTGCCCATCGGGCGCTCCGGGCCGCTGGTGGTGTCGCGCTCGGTCTGGTGTTCCATCTCGGCATCCAGTTCCGCCCCGGCCAGGACCACGGTGGAGGAAAGCCAGGTCCAGGTCATGAAGCCGACCACCGCGCCGAGCGAGCCATAGGTCTCGTTGTAGTTGCCGAAATTCGAGACGTAGTAGGAAAAGCCGAGCGAGAAGGCGACGAAGCCGATGGCGGCGACGGCGCTGCCCCAGCTCACCCAGCGCCACTGCGCGCGGTCGCGGCTCGGCCCGAAGCGGTAGACGAAGGCGAGGAAGAGGCCGAGTGCCGCCAGCAGCACCGGCCAGCGGCCGAAGCCGAGCAGCGTGGCGATGGGCCCCTCGATGCCGAGGAAATGCAGCGCGATCGGCAGGACGACGACGCCGGCCATCGCCAGCAGGATGAAGAGGATGCCGCAGAGGGTGAAGGCCAGCGTCACCGCGTTGCGAAGGAAGAAGCCGCGGCGCTCCTTCTCCGAGTAGACGACGTTCAGCGCGTCGACGAGCGCCTTCATCGCCTGGTTCGAGGACCAGAGCGAGGTGGCGATGCCGATCACCGCGCCGATGCCGAGGCTCGTGCCGCCCTTGGAGACGATGCGCTTCACCTGCTCGTCGATGATCTGCATGCCGCCTTCGGGGACGATGATGGCGACGGCGCGGAGATGCTCGCCGATGGTCGCCGGGTCGGCGAAGAGGCCGTAGATGGAGATCAGCGCGCCGATCGCCGGGAAGAGCGCGAGCAGGGTGTAGAAGGTGATGCCGGCGGCCTCGGTCAGCACGCGGTCCTCGGAGATCTGCGCGACGGTGCGCTTCAGGATGTCCCACCAACCGCGGGCGGGGATCTGTGCCGGGTGGGCGGCGAGGCGGCCCCGGTCATCGGCGCGGGTGGCGGCAGCGGGCGCGGGGGCGCCAGGGCGGCGGGTACGCTGCGGCTGGCCCTGCGGGCGGCCGGCGCCGAAGAGCAGGGTGGCGCCGGCGGCCAGGGCGACGGCAGTGGCGAGAATGGCGTTGGGCTGGGAGTCGGACCGCATGTCGGCTCTCCAAGGATCGGATGTCGTACCGGTGAACGCGCCGATGGCGCTTGGGTGCCCGGCCCATCGCGAATTGCGCTCGCGGTGATTCAGGGGCCTTCTGGCAGCCATGCACGGGAGGATGTGCGCGATGCATCTGCGACGCCGATGGCTGCTGTCCGCCCCGGTCCTCGCCTTGCCGCCGGCCGGGGCGCGGGCGGCCTGGCCGGAGCGGCCGGTCAGCCTGGTCGTGCCCTTCCTCGCCGGCGGCTCGACCGATATCGCGGCGCGGATCATGGCGGAGCGGATGGCGCCGCAGCTCGGGCCCTCGGCGCGGATCGTGGTCGAGAACCGGGCGGGGGCGGGGGGCTCGGTCGGGTCCGACTGGGTGCGGCACCGGCCGGCCGATGGCCATACGCTGCTGCTGGCCAGCGCCTCGGCGCTCGGCACCAACCCGGCGGCGCTGCCGGAGCAGACGCCTTATGATCCGGTGGAGGACTTCACCGCCATCGCGCTGATCGGCGGCGGGCCGATGGTGCTGGTGGTGCCGGCCGCCTCGCCCTTCCGCGACGTTCGGGGGCTGCTGGAGGCCGTCAGGGCGAAGCCGGGGCAGATGACCTGGGCCACCTCGGGGGCGGGCGGCATCGGCCATCTCACCGGCGAATATCTCAAGCTTCGCGCCGGAGGGCTCCGGGCGGAGCACGTGCCCTATCGCGGCGGCTCGGCGGTCATGGAGGCACTGGCGAAGGGCGAGGTGGATTACTCGCTTGAGGTGCTGGCCTCGGTGGCGCCGCATCTGCGCGACGGGCTGTCGCGGGGGCTCGCGGTGAGCTCGCTCGGGCGGCATCCGCTCTTCCCCGACATCCCGACGCTCGACGAGAGCGGGTTGCCGGGCTTCGAGGTGACGACCTGGAACGTGCTGGTCGGGCCGCGCGGCCTGCCGGAGCCGGTGGTGGCGCGGCTGGCGGCGGCGGCGGGGGCGGTGCTGGCCGACCCGGTGGCGGCGGGGCGGCTGGCGGCGGCCGGCGTCGATCCGGCCGGGCCGGGGACGCCGGCGGCGACCCGGGCCTTCCTGGTGGCGGAGCGGCAGAAATTCACCGGCATCGTCGAGCGGGCCGGGCTCCGCCTCGGGCGGTGACGGCTATGCCGCGCGGCGGGCCATCATGCGGGAGGTGGCGACCGGGTTCAGCCGGTAGCCGCCGCTCTCGGTGACGAGGAGGCGGTTGTCCGCCGGGTCGGTCTCGATCTTCTGCCGCAGGCGGTAGATATGCGTCTCCAGCGTGTGGGTGGCGACGGCGGCGTTGTAGCCCCAGACCTCGCTCAGCAGGATCTGGCGCGGCACCGGGCGGCCGCCGGCGCGGTAGAGGAATTTCAGGATCGCCGTCTCCTTGTCGGTCAGGCGGACCTTGCGCTTGCGCTTCGGCTCCAGCAGCAGGCGGGCGCTCGGGCGGAAGATGTAGGCCCCGATCGGGAAGACCGCATCCTCGCTGTTGTCGAAGACGCGCAGCTGGGCGCGCATCCGGGCCATCAGCTCGGAGATGCGGAAGGGCTTGGCGATGTAGTCGTTGGCGCCGGCATCGAGGCCGCGGATGACATCGGACTCCGCATCGGCACCGGTCAGCATCATGATCGGCATGCGGCGGCCCTCGCGGCGGAGGGTGGCGCAGAAGTCGCGGCCGTCGCCGTCGGGCAGGCCGACATCGAGCAGGACGAGGTCGTAATGCGTGTCGGCGGCGAGGCGGCATTCGGCCTCGGCGAGGCATTCCGCCTGGTCGGCCACGAACTCGCAGCCATAGCCTAGCTGTTCCGCCAGGGTGGCGCGCAGCATGGCATCGTCCTCGACGATCAGCACCCGGCGAAAGGCGGACATGGGTCTTCTCCGTTATTGGTGCGACCGGCCTGTTGCCCGCCGCCTGTTCCGATGGCGGGGAAGGTAAGCCCGGGTCATCGCGGGGCGATGTGATGCAAGTCACAAATACCGCGCTGATTGTCGCAAATGTCCCGCCGGGGGCCTTGTTCAGGACTTCGGCCGGGCCGGCTTCCGCTGGGCAGCCTCGAGGATCCCAGCGAGGGTGACGGGGCGGAAGTCCCAGGCGTCGACGCCGACATCCGCCTGCCGCGGCAGGGGCTTGAGGCGGCCGTGGCTGTGGCCGTGCAGGTTCAGCCAGCCACGGCTCATGTTCCGCCAGGTGCGGAAGGCATAGTGGCAGAGGACGAGGTTGTGGCCCTCGAGCGAAAGCTCCGCATAGGGCTGGATGCTGGCCCATCCCGTCAGGGCGAGGGTCGACGGGCCGTCGTTGTTGCCGGTGACGAGGTGCTTGCGGCCGTGCAGGCGGCCAAGCAGGGCGGCGAGCGCCTCGGGCTTCGGGCCGATGGCGAAGTCGCCGAGATGCCAGACCTCGTCATCCGGGGAGACGGCCTCGTTCCAGCGTTCGGCCATCGCCATGTCCATCTCCGGGACCGAGGCGAAGGGGCGGCGGTAGAGGGCGCGGGCGCCGGCATGGCCGAAATGCGTGTCGGCGGTGAAGAAGGTGGTCACTGCGCCGCCCTGCGGCCGACCGGCGGGCGCCAGTCGCGGCGCTGGCGCGCGGCCCAGCCGAAGCGGTGGTCGCCCTCCAGCAGGTGCAGATGCTCGCGCAGACGGTTGCGGCCGAGCCAGGCGCGGGCGGCTTCCAGCTCCTCCACCGACATCTCGCCGCGGCCTTTGCCGAGCACGCGTTTCAAGGCGGCATTGTAAGCGTGGTAGAGGCTGGCGCCGCGCGGGATGGCGCCCGACAGGCCCTCGGCCGAATCCTCCACCGCCTGGGCCGCGACCAGGTCGCCGAGCTGGTGGCGCAACTGGCGCTCGGCGCGGGAGGGGGTTAGGAGGTCGCCCTGTTCCTCCTCCGGGGTGCGCGCGGCGGCGAGGCCGGCGGCGAGGTCGGGGCCGGGGCGGAGCGTGCTGAGGCGAAGGGTCAGCGCATTGCTCTCGAGCGGGATGATGCCCTGGCGCTCGCGGGCCTCGGCCAGCTCGTCCTCCAGCCAGTCGGGCAGGGCCAGCGCCGGCTGGCGGGGCGGGCGGCGGTCGGGCTTGGCGCGGGTGCCCTGCTCGCGCTCCATCCGCCAGCGGAAGCGGGCGAAGAGCGGGTCGTCCGGGTGGAAGACCAGGGCGCGCTGGGACTCGTAGGGGCCGGCGCGCGGATCGACGCGGGTGGCGCGGGCGACCATCTGCTCCAGCCAGGGGCGGGAGCGGATATGGGTGAGCGCCGCGACCACGGCGACCTCCGGCGCATCCAGGCCCTCATAGGCCATGGCGACGGTGACGAGGATGGAGGGCTCCGGCGTCAGGCGGAAGGCGGCGAGCGTCTCCTGCGCGCCTGGCTCGTCGGAGACGGCGAGCGCCACGCTGCCGCCCTGGCCCGGCGGCACCCAGTGGCGCAGCAGGTCGAGGTAGCGGCGCGCCTCGCGCTGGTCCGGGGCGACGACCAGCAGCTTGCCAAGGCCGCGCGGCGTCTCGCCCGGCGCGGCGCCGAGGGCGCTGCGGCGCTCGGCGCGGAGGCTGCGCGTCGCCAGGAAGGCGCGGCGCAGCAGCCCCTCGGCGAAGCCGGTGCGGAGCGCGGTGAAGAGGGCGGGGCGCGTCGCCTCATGCGGGGCGGGAGCGCGGAGGCGGTGCGGGCCGAGGCGCGGGCGCTCGCCGCCGCCTTCCGGCTCCGGGCCGAGCCAGGCGGCCTCGCCGTCGAGGGCGCCGAAGGAGACGGGCAGGACGGCGCGTTCGGCCAAGGCGCGCGCGCGACTGTAGCCGACCACGGCCCAGCCGGGCGCGGCGAGGTCCACCTCCTGTTTCCCCCCGGCGGCGCGGCGGTAGGGCAGCCAGAGGATGCGGCGGCCATCGGCGCGCTCCAGCGTGCCGGAGAGCAGCAGGCGCACGCCAGCGAGGGAGAGCAGCGGCTCGATCGGGGCGGACCAGGCGGCGGCCGCGTCGGCGGCGTTGTCGCGGCCGCCGGCGGCATCGGCCTCGGCCAGTGCGGGGAGGTGGTGGACCTCGTCGACGACGAGGAGGTAGCGGTGGCGCCGGAAGGCGGCGAGGTGGAGGTCGGGCGCGGCGGCGATGCCCTGGTAGGTGGTGACATAGCCGGCGAGGCCGCGGCAGGGGTCGCCCGGGCTGTTGTCGGCGGCGCGGACGGACAGGTCATGGCCGAGGGCGGTGCGCCAGGCCGGGTCGGCGAAGGCTTCCTCCGCCTGGAGGCGGAGGCTGTCGCGCGGCACCACCCAGCAGACGCGCTCGCAGAGGCCGGCGCCGATCAGCGCATTGGCGGCCAGCACCGGCAGCAGCGACTTGCCGCCGCCCGGCGTGACCGCGGCGAGGATGTCGCGCAGCCCCCCGGCCTCGCCCGCGGCGATGGCCTGGACGATGGCGAGAAGCTCGCTCTGGTGGCTGCGCAGGGATCGCATGCAGGACCGCGACTCGGAGGAGCCTAGAATCTTGAAGTTGCATGGATTCCCTGTCGAGCGCCTTTCGCCTGGCGGTGCGCCGGCAGCTGCGGCCTCGATCCAGACGGCGGGGCAGACGGTCCCCATCGTCCCGTGGCGGTGGCCGCGTGCCCCGATGCGCTAGGCGGGACTGGACAGCTTCATCAGCAGGATGCCGCTCACGATCAGCCCGGCCGCGAGCAGACGCGGCAGGTTCACAGCCTCACCGAGAAAAGCGATGCCGACGATGAACGCCCCCACCGCACCGATGCCCGTCCACACGGTGTAGGCAGTGCCGAGCGGGAGCACCCGCATGGACCAGGCGAGGAGGCCGAAGCTCACCAGCATTCCGACCAGGGTGACGATGGAGGGCCAGAGGCGCGTGAAGCCTTCCGACTGCTTCATGGCGGAGGCCCAGACGACCTCGAAAAGACCCGCGATGAAGAGAATGATCCAAGCCACGGCAGCCTCCTGCGAACAAGCTGCCGGGCCGTCCCGGACCTGAACCCACGAAGGGGGAGGACGTGGCCTCGCGCGGGACATTTGGAGCGACGAAGGCGGGCCGTCAACGTCTCCTGTCAGTCCCGCTTTGCCGCTTCACGAATACCGTTCAATTAGTCCCAAGTCATAAATCGAGGCAGAAACCCGATCCCGCGCCTGCTGTCGCATTCGAGGCGCCGATCCGGTGTCTGCGGTCCCGTTTGGACTTCAGGCGTTCACCGCAGCCCGAAGAAGGATAGTACCGCCACGACAACGACAACGAGGCCAACGATGTAGATGATATTGTTCATGCTAATGCTCCATTGTTCGCTATAGAGACCGATTGCGCCGGCCGCAGACCATAAGTGTTGCGATGCGGTTCGGTTCCCCAACAGCACCGCCAGCCGCCCCGTGGCTCCGGAATCCCCTGGCTGGTCCGTCTGGGGCAGCCAGCCGCGCCAGATGCGCCTCGCGTGAACCGGGGATGCGGCTTTCCGCGGTCCCCGGCCATCAAACCGTTTTCCTGCCTCCCGGAGCGGGCTCTAAGCTCTGGGCATGACCGCCGATCCTGCCCTGGCCGAGGGTTTCGACCTTCGCCGCCTCGATGCTGCCTTCTATGCGGACCCCTTCCCGGTCTACCGGGCGTTGCGCGAGCACCAGCCGGTGAAGCGGCTGGCGGATGGCTCGCTGTTCCTGACGCGCTGGGCGGATCTCGACCGCATCTACCGGGACACCAGGATCTTCTCCTCCGATAAGCATAAGGAGTTCCGGCCGAAATACGGGGCGAGCCCGCTCTACGAGCATCACACGACAAGCCTCGTCTTCAACGATCCGCCGCTGCACACGCGGGTCAGGCGGCTGATCGCGGGGGCGCTGATGCCGCGGGCGATTGCGGCGATGGAGCCGGGGCTGCATGCGTTGGTCGGGCGGCTGCTGGATGCGGTGGCCGAGCGGGGCGAGGCCGACCTGATCGAGGATTTCGCGGCGGCCATCCCGATCGAGGTGATCGGCAATCTGCTCGGCGTGCCGGTGGAGGAGCGGGGGCCGCTGCGCGGCTGGTCGCTCGCCATCCTCGGCGCGCTGGAGCCGGTGGTGACGCCGGAGGCGGCCACGCGGGGGAATGCCGCCGTGAGCGACTTCCTCGACTACCTGCGCGGGCTCGTCGCGCGGCGGCGGGCGCGGCCGGGGGATGCCGCGACCGATGTGCTGACGCGGCTGATCGAGGGCGAGGCGGATGGCGAGCGGCTGACCGAGCCGGAGTTGCTGCACAACTGCATCTTCCTGCTCAATGCCGGGCACGAGACGACGACGAACCTCATCGGCAATGGGCTGGAGCTGCTGATGCGCTTCCCCGATCAACGGGCGCGGCTGCTCGCGGAGCCGGGGCTGATCGGGACCGCGATCGAGGAATTCCTGCGCTACGAAAGCTCGAACCAGCTCGGCAACCGGCGGGCCGTGGCGGGAACGGAGGTCGGCGGGGTGGCGGTGGCGCCTGGGACGCTGCTCACCCTCTGCATCGGCGCGGCGAACCGGGACCCGGCGCGGTTCGAGAATCCCGACGGGCTCGATGTCGGGCGGCAGCCGAACCGGCACCTCGCCTTCGCCGGCGGGCCGCATATGTGCGCAGGCATGACCCTGGCGCGGTTGGAGGGGCGGATCGCCATCGGCGCCTTCCTCCGACGCTTCCCGGGGTATGGGCCGGTGGGAGAGGCGGTGCGGGGCGGGCGGGCACGGTTCCGGGGCTTCCTCTCGCTGCCGGTGCGGGTGGCATGATACGAAGGGGCAAGGGATGGAGCTTCGCCGCATGACCCGTATCACCCGCCGTGCCGCGCTGGCGGCCGGCCTTGCCGCTTCGGCCGCGCCGGCGCTGGCCGCCTTCCCCGACCGGCCGGTGCGCTGGCTGGTCGGCTATCCGCCGGGGGGCGGGACGGATGTGCTGGCGCGGCTGGTCGGGCAGAGCATGGGCGCGCGGCTCGGCGTGCCGGTGATCATCGAGAACCGACCGGGAGCGGCGACCAATATCGCGGCGGAGGCAGCGGCCCAGGCGGCGCCGGACGGAACCACGGTCTTCACGGCCGGGAACGAGACGCTGGTCTTCAACCCGGCGCTCTACAAGCGGCTGCCCTTCGACGCGGATACCGGGCTCCGGCCGCTCGGGCTGATGGCGCGGTTTCATCTGGTGCTCTGCACCCGGCCGCAGGGCGGGGCGGCGACGCCGGCCGACTTCCTCGCCGCGGCCAGGACGCGGATGGTCGACTATGCCTCGCCGGGGATCGGCTCGCCGCATCACCTGGCGATGGAGCGATTGGCGCGGGACCTCGGCATCCGGCTGAACCACGTCCCCTATCGCGGCCTGGCGCCAGCGATGACGGACCTGATGAATGGCACCGTGGAAGCGGCGGTGCTCGACATGGCGGCGGGGGCGGAGGTGATCCGCACCCGCAAGGTCCAGCCCCTTGCGCTGCTCTCGGCGGCGCGGCTGGAGGGGCTGCCGACCCTGCCAACGGCGCGGGAGGCCTATGGGCTCGCCGGCTTCGAGGCCTATGCCTGGCAGGGGCTGACGGCGCCGGGGCGGACGCCGGATGACATCGCCGGGCGGCTCTCGGCGGATCTTGCCGCGAGCGTGGCGGAGCCGGCGGTGCAGGCGCGGATGCGGGAGATCGGGCTCGACCCGCTGACCGGCGGGCCGGAGGAGCACCGGGCGATGATCGCCGCGGAACGGGCGATCTACTGGCCGCTGATCAAGGGGCTGGGGCTCAGCCTGGATTGACCCACTCGCCCGCGCGCATCAGCGGCTCGGCATTCCCGCCGGCATCGATGCCGTCCACGTCGGTCTCGGCCGAGCCGATCATCCAGTCGACATGGATGAGGCTGGTATTCGCCCCGGCCGCATCGAGCGCGGCCTTGTCCAGGTTCTGGTCGACGAAGCACTTCGAGTAGGCCTGGCCGAGGGCGATGTGGCTGGCGGCGTTCTCGTCGAAGAGGGTGTTGTAGAAGAGCAGGCCGCTTTGCGAGATGGGGTTGGAGGCGGGGACGAGGGCCACCTCGCCGAGCATGCGGGCGCCCTCGTCGGTGCCGATCATCCGCTCCAGCACGGACTGGCCGGTGCTGGCATGGGCTTCCGTGATGTGGCCGGCCTCGAAGCGGACGCGGATGTCCCGGATGAGCGTGCCCTGGTAGGAGAGCGGCTTGGTGGCGGCGACGACGCCCTCGGTCACGGCGCGGTGCGGGGTGGTGAAGACCTCCTCGGTCGGGATGTTGGGGTTGCCGGTGATGCCGTTCTTCGCGGTGGAGAGGCCGCCCATCCAGGCATGGCCCTTGGCGAGGCCGACCTTGAGGTCGGTCCCCGGGCCGCGGAAGCGGAGCGCGGCGTAGCGGCGCTCGTTCAGCACGCGGCGCTTCGTCATCAGCCGTGCGTTGTGCGCGGCCCAGGCGGCGGCCGGGTCCGGCGCGTCGGCGCGGGAGGCGGCGAAGATCGCGTCCCAGAGCCGGGCGAGGGCGGCCTCCTCCGGCAGGTCCGGGAAGACGGTCGTGGCCCAGGCGGGGGTGGCGCTGGCGACGAGGGTCCAGTTGATCGCCGTCGCGGTGATGAGCTCGAGCGCCGGGCGGTAGGCGACGGAGCGGGCGCGGTTGGCCCGCGCCACCTTCGCCGGGTCCTCGGCGGCGAGGAGGGAAGGGTCGTCGCCGACGATGGCGAGGCGCGCGGCGCCGCGGCGGAAGGCCTCCGCCATGCCGTCGAACAGCCAGCCGGGGGCGGTGTCGAAGGCTTCGTCGGGGGCGTGGCGGTAACGGGCCAGCGCCATCTGGTCGTCGCCGAGCAGGCAGGTGACGAGCGAGGCGCCGGCCTTGTAGGCCTGCTCGGTGATGCGGCGGGCGAGCGGCAGGGCCTCGACCGGGGCGGTCATCACCAGCTCCTGCCCCGGCGCCAGGTTGAGGCCGACCCGCACCGCGAGCGCGGCCAGCCGGTCGAGGCGCTCGGCATGGGTGAGGAAAGAGGGAGGCTGGTGCGTATCCATCACGATGATCCTGAGCGAGGGGGCGACTATCCCTCGGCGCCGGGACGGGCGGCAAGGGAGGTCTCATGCTGGAGCGCGGCACCTGGCTGAACGAGCCGGCGGAGTGGGGGTTCGAGGCGGGCGGGCTTCGCGTCGTCACCGACCACGGCACGGATTTCTGGCGCGAGACGCATTACGGCTTCACCCGGGACAGCGGCCATTTCCTCGGCCTCGCAACGGCGGGCGACTTCACCGCCGAGCTCCGGGTGCAGGCCGACTACCGGGCGCTCTACGACCAGGCCGGGATCATGCTGCGGCTTGACGAGCAACACTGGCTGAAGGCCGGGATCGAGCTGTCCGACGGCCAGGCGATGCTGGGCAGCGTGCTGACGATCGGCCGCTCGGATTGGGCGACGGGGCCCTATGCCGGCGACCCGGCCGATCTCCGCCTGCGCCTGACGGTGGCGGCGGGGGTGCTGCGGCTGCAGGCCTCGGCGGATGGGCGGCGCTGGGGCCTGGTGCGGCTGGCGCCCTTCCCCCGGGCGGCCTCCTATGTCGTCGGCCCGATGTGCTGTACGCCGGAGCGGGCGGGGCTGGTGGTGCGCTTCCTCGACTTCCGGCTCGGCCCGCCGCTCGGCCGCGAGCTGCACGACCTGTCCTGACCGGGTGCCGCCGGGCTTGGCGGGCGCGGCCATGGCGGCATCGGGTTGCGTATAGTAACCCAGTGGTTCAGGCGATGCCCCCGTTGCAACTCCTGCGGCGCCGAACCGTTCGCCTGCCGATCCCTCCTGCCTCAGGCTGACCTCGATGCGCCTCCGATCCCGACCCGAGCCCCACCCCACCCCGGCGCAGGCCGAGCGGTGACGGCGGCGCAGGCGACCGAGCCGCCCCGGACCCTCCGGGAATGCGATGGTTGCGGCAGCATGGTGCGGATCGGCCCGCTCGCCCGTGGCGAGGAGGCGCGCTGCCCGCGCTGCGAGACTGTGTTGCGGCGACATGCGGCGGCCTCGCTGGAGGTGCCCTTCGCCCTCTGCATTGCCGGGCTGGTGCTCTATGCGGTGACGATGACGATGCCCTTCCTCGGGCTGCAGCTGCTTGGGCAGTTGCGCTCCAGCCATGTCGAGACGGGGGCCTTCGCCTTCCTCCAGGACGGCTACGGCCTGCTCTCCGTGCTGGTGCTGCTGACGCTGGTGGCGGTGCCGCTGATGCGGCTGCTGCTGCTGCTGACGGTGCTCGGCGGCCTCCGGCTGCGGGAGGCGCCGCGCTGGCTCTACAAGCCATTCCGTTGGCATGAGCGGCTGGCGCAATGGGCGATGCTGGAGGTCTTCCTGTTCGGCGTGCTGGTCTCCTACACGCGGCTTGCGGACCTGGCGCAGGTGGAGATCGGGCCGGCCGCCTATGGGCTGGCGGCGCTGGCCCTCGCCCAGGTGGCGCTGAACGCGCGGCTCGATGCCGACCGGGTGTGGGAGGCGCTGGAGGCGCGCGGGGCCGTTTCCGCGCCGGAGCGCAGGCCGGAGGAGAAAGCCGGGCTGATCGGCTGCGACTGCTGTCGGGTGGTGGTGCCGGCGCGGCCGGGCGAGGCCTGCCTCCGCTGCGACGCACCGCTGCATGTGCGCAAGCCGAACAGCGTGGCGCGGAGCTGGGCGCTGATCGTTGCCGCGGTGGTGCTCTATGTCCCGGCCAATGCCTTCCCGGTGATGGAGATCGTCACCTTCGGCCGCGGCGGGCCGCATACCATCCTCGGCGGGGCCTGGGAGTTCGTCGAGTCCGGCTTCTGGCCGCTGGCCCTCGTCGTCTTCCTGGCCAGCGTCGCGGTGCCGCTGCTGAAGCTGATCGGCCTCGCCATCATGCTGCTCGGCATCCACCGGCGCTCCGACCACGGCCTCATCGGCAAGACGCGGCTCTACCGCGTGGTCGAGGCGATCGGGCGCTGGTCGATGATCGACATCTTCGTCGTCTCCGTGCTGATCGCACTGGTGCGCTTCGGCAGCGTCGCCTCGATCAGTGCCGGGCTCGGCGCCGCCTGCTTCGCCGGCGTCGTGGTGCTGACCATCCTGGCGGCGGAGGCCTTCGACCCGCGGCTGATGTGGGATGCGGCGGAGGAGCGCAGGCCATGAGCGGGGCGCAGGACGGCGCGGCCGAGGCGGAGCTGCGGCGCCGCCGGCGCAGGATATCGCCGATCTGGCTGGTGCCGCTGGCGGCGATCCTGATCGCCGGCTATCTCGGCTGGCGGACCTATTCCGACCGCGGGCCGCTCGTCACCGTCATCTTCCGCGACGCGGCGGGGCTGACGGCGGGGCAGACCCAGGTGCGCTACAAGGCGGTGCAGGTCGGCACGGTGGAGGGCATCGAGCTCTCGGGCGACCTGCAGCAGGTGCAGGTGCGGCTGCGCATGACGCGGACGGTGGAGGGCCGGCTGACCGAGGCGGCGCGCTTCTGGGTGGTGCGGCCACGGCTGACGGCGGGCAATGTCTCCGGCCTCGAGACCATCGTCTCCGGCGCCTATATCGAATTCGACCCGGGCGGGGAGGGCGAGGCGCGGCGCGAGTTCAGCGGCCTCGACAACCCGCCGGGCGTGCGCTCGGACGAGCCGGGGCGGGTCTTCACCCTGCAGGCGCGGCGCGTGGGCTCGCTCGACCGCGGCTCGCCGGTGTTCTTCCGCGACGTGATGGTGGGCGAGATCCTCGACATCGACCCGCCGGGGCTCGACGGCAACGTCACGGTCCAGGCCTTCGTCCGCGCGCCCTTCGACGGCTACCTGCGCGAGGGCTCGCGCTTCTGGAATATCTCCGGCGTGACCATCGGCTTCGGCGGGTCGGGGGTGAAGGTGGAGCTGGAGAGCCTGCGCGCGCTGCTTGCCGGCGGCATCGCCTTCGACACGCCGCACGAGGTGCGCGACGAGCCGCCGGCGCCGGATGCGACGCGCTTCGAGCTCTACGACAGCCTCGAGGCCGCGGTATCCGCCACCACCAAGGACCGGCTGGTCTTCCTGCTCTACTTCAACGAGTCCGTGCGCGGGGTCCAGCCGGGGACGCCGGTGGAGATGCGGGGCTTGCGCATCGGCAGCGTGCTCGACCGGGCGCTCGAATACGACCAGGCGACGGATACCTTCCGTGTGCCGGTCCACATCGCCATCGAGCCGGACCGCATCGCCTATCCCTCCGGCCGGACGGGGCGCTCGCAGGACGAGGTGATCGCCTTCGCCCGGCGCATGGTCGCCAACGGGCTGCGCGGGCGGCTGCAGACGGTGAGCTACGTGACGGGACAGGTGGTGATCGCCTTCGACTTCTTCGCCGACGCGCCGCCGGACGAGGTGCGGCTGGTGGGCGAGGAGATCGTCATGCCGACCATGGGGGCGGACAGCGTGCTGGCGAGCGCGGGCGGGATCGCGGCGAAGCTGCAGTCGATCCCCTTCGACGAGATCGGGCGGAACCTGAACGGCATCCTCGGCTCGGTGAACGCGGTGACGGGCAGCCCGCAACTGCGCGGGGCCGTGGAGGGGCTGGCCGGCGTGCTGGACCAGGCGCAGGGACTGCTGCGCCGGGCGGATGAGGGGCTGGCGCCGCTGCTGCGGCGGCTTCCGGGGATCGCGGGCAATCTCGACCAGGCGGTGGGGCGGGCCGCCAGCGCCATGACCTCGATCGAGCGCGGCTACGGGGCGCAGAGCGAGATCAACCGGCAGGTCGCGCGGGTGCTGGACCAGGCGAGCGACGCGGCGCGCTCCGTCCGCCAGCTTGCCGACCTGCTCGACCGGCACCCGGAGGCGCTGATCCGTGGCCGCAGCGGGAGCCGCGCGCCATGAGGCGTCGCCAGGCCCTGTTCGCCGGGCTGGCGATGGCGGGCTGCGCCTCGCCCGAGCCGGAGCTGTACCGGCTGGTCGCGGTGCCGGGCGTGCCGCGTGCCAGGGCGCCGGGGCTGATCGAGCTGCGGCGGGTCGGCGTGCCGGCCTATCTGGACCGTTCGCAGATCATCCGGGCGCTGGCGGAGTCGCAGCTCCAGGCGCTCGGCGCGCGCTGGGCGGAACCCTTCGGCGACATGGTGACGCGGGTGCTGGCCGAGGACCTGATGCAGCGCCTGGCCGGCAGCACGGTGCTGACCGAGACGGGGTCGCTGCGCGGCGAGGCCGGGCTCATCATCGAGACGGAGATCCAGCGCTTCGAGGCGGGGCCGGGGCCGCGGGTGGTGCTGCTGGCGCAGTTCGCGCTGCGCCCGCCGGGCGGGGCGACGCGTGCGGCGCGGGTGCAGCGTGCGGAGGTGCCGCTGGCGGGCGAGGGGATGCCGAACCTCGTCGCGGCGATGAGCGCGGCGCTCGGGCAGCTGGCGGATACGATGGCGGGGCTGGCCACGGCGCGCTGAGGCCGCAGCCTGGGCGCCTGTCCCCGCATCGGCGGTCAGGCGGCGGCCGGCGCCGCGGCGGGGCTGGGGCGCCGGATCGTCAGCGCCAGCAGGGCCGCGACCAGGCAGGCGGCACCGGCGGTGTAGAAGGCGGGCAGGTAGCTCGCCAGCGCGTCGCGGCTGAGGCCGACGCCGAGGGCGGCCACGGCGGCGCCGAGCTGGTGCGCGGTGAAGACCCAGCCGAAGACCAGCGGCGCCCGCTCCCGCCCGAAGGCCTGGCCGGCGAGCTTCACGGTCGGCGGGACGGTCGCGATCCAGTCGAGGCCGTAGAAGACGGCGAAGAGCGAGAGGCCGTAGAGCGAGAAGCTGCTCATCGGCAGGACGAGCAGCGAGAGGCCGCGCAGCCCGTAGTACCAGAAGAGGAGCCTGCGGTTGTCGTAGCGGTCCGACAGCCAGCCGGAGAGGATGGTGCCGACGAAGTCGAAGGCGCCCATCATGGCGAGCACCGAGGCGGCCTCCACCTCCGCCATGCCGAAATCCGAGCAGAGCGGGATGAAATGGGTCTGGATCAGCCCGTTGGTCGAGAGGCCGCAGATCAGGAAGGTGGCGAAGAGGATCCAGAAGGTGCGGGTCCCCGCAGCGTCGGCGAGGGCGGCGAAGGCGTTGCGGACGGCGTTGCCGGCCGGCGCGGCGGGGCGCGGGGCGATGGCGGCGGCCGTCTCGCCATAGGCGTTGAGGCCGAGCTCGGACGGGTGGTCGCGGCCGAGCAGCCACATCAGCAGGCCGGAGAGGGCGCAGGCGGCGAGGCCGGGCATCATGGCCGCGCGCCAGCCCTCGCTCTGGGCGAGCCAGGCGGCGAGTGGCAGGAAGGCGAGCTGGCCGGTGGCGTTGGCTGCGGTCAGCATCCCCAGCACCAGGCCGCGGCGCTGGACGAACCAGCGGTTGGCGACGGTCGCGCCGAGGACGAGGGCGGTCATCCCCGTGCCCAGCCCGGTCAGCACGCCCCAGCAGAGCCAGAGCTGCCAGAGGGCGGTCATCCGCGTCGAGACCAGGCAGCCGAAGATCACGAAGGAAAGGGCCGCCAGCACGATGCGGCGGAGGCCGTAGCGTTGCAGGAGGGCGGCGGCGAAGGGCGCCATCATCCCGAAGAGCAGCAGGCGCAGCGCCAGCGCGCCGGAGATGGCGCCGGTGTCCCAGCCCGTCTCCCGCTGCAAGGGCAGCAGCAGCGCGCCGAGGATGCCCATGGCGCCGGCCGAGGAGAGCGAGACCAGGAAGGTCAGCGCCACCATGACCCAGCCATAATGGATGCCGCGGCGGGCGAGCGCCGGGGCGAGGCGGGCGGCGAGCACCGGGCCTATCCCTGGTCGGGGGCGGCGAGGTGTTCCACCCCGGCGGCGAGGATGCGGTCGGAGAGGTCGGGGTCGTCCACGGCGCGGGCGAGGATGAGCGCCCCGACCAGGGTGGAGACGGCGGCGAGGGCTTCCGTCTCGCGGTCGGGCGTGCCCTCGGGCAGGGCGGCGGCGAGGCGGCCGGCCATGCGGCGGAGGCCGGCGGTATAGGCGGCGCGGACGGGCTCGCCCTGGCGGGCGGCCTCCGGGCCGATAGCGGCGAGGGCGCAGCCCTGGCCGGGCCGGTCGCGGTGCTCGGGCGAGAGGTAGCGGGCGGCGAAGCGGCCGATGCCGCGGCCGGGGGGCAACTCCTTCTCCTGCTTTGCGCCGCTGGCGGCGGAGGCCGTCTCCAGCGCCTCGGCCACCAGCCGCTCCTTCGAGCCGAACTGGCTGTAAAGGCTGCCATGGGTAAGGCCGGCGGCCCGCGTCAGGGCATCGACGCCGGCGCCGGCGATGCCGGTCTCGCGGATGATCCGTGCGGCCTCGGCGAGAATCCTCGCCCGGTTCTCCGCGGCCTGGGCCTTGCTGACGCGCATCGCCACCTCCGCCCCGATTAATGATGGCGATCGCTATCTATGTCAAGCGGTGCGGCTACCAGGTCAGTTCGGCGACGGCGATGCGGCCCTCGGCGGCGGGCCAGGCGCGGGCGACGATGCGCTCGTCGTTGAAGAGGGCGGGGATGGGGCGGCCGAGTTCGCCGGCAGGCAGGCGGAGGGTTGCCGTCGCGGCGCGGGCGATGCCGCGGGGGATGTCGGCGGGCACGGCGCCGTCGAGCAGGATCGCGTCGCGCGGCAGGGCCAAATAGCCGCGCGGGCGGGTGAGGAGCAGCACGCCGCCGGCGGCGCGGTCGGCCTCGGTCAGCGGCCGGGCGGGGCGGAGATGCATCACCGCCGAGGAGCGCGGGAAGGGCGAGCGGTAGATGTGGGTGATGGGGTGGCCGGGGGCGGCCACCACCACCTCCAGCGTCCAGCCCGCCTCGACCGTGACGGGCCCCCAGCGCCCGTCGGCGGCGGTGGTGCGGCGGTGGATGGCCTCGCCCATCCGCGCGCCGGTCTCGGGGTCGGTGCGGAAGACCTCGACGAGGGCGCCCTCGACCGGGCGGTTGGTCTGCACGCCGCCGGGGGTGCCGGTGACGAGGCCGTCGAGGGTCGGCCGCGCCTCGGGCAGCACGGCGATGCGCGCGGGGGCGCGGCCGGCGACGAAGCGGGCCATCTCGGCGAAGGCGCGGCCGTGATAGGCGACCTCGCGGTGGTCGAGGCCGGGGAGGACCAAGTTGGTGGCGCCGCGCAGCTCGGGCCCGTCGACATCGGTGCCGGTCGGGCGGTCCGGCGTCGGCGACCAGATGGCGCGGGGCTGGGCGTAGAGGTCGTTGCTGTCGCTGCGCAGGGTGAGGAAGGCCGTCCCCTCCACCACGTCCTCCGGCCCGGCATTGAGGCGGCTGAGGAAGCGGCCGCGGCTGTTGAACTCGTTGCCGGCGCGCTCCGGCCAGTCCATCACGCCGCGGTTCGGCGTGCCGCAGAGGATGGCATGGGAGACCTGCGAGGCGCCGCCCTGCTGCACGGTGAAGTCGCGGATCGGGTTGCCGCCGCGGCTGTTGCCGGCCAGCGCGATGCGGGCGGCGCCCGTCTCGGCGCGGAAGATGCGGACGAACTCCGCCAGGCGCTCGGTCTGCTCGACGCTGCCGCTGCGCATGGGCTGCGGCACGGCGTCGTCGTCGCGGGCGAGCGGGTCGGGGAGGTTCACCGCGCGGAGGTACTCGCGCGGCCAGCCATTGGACTCGAAGCGCCAGAGGGTCGTTTGCCACAGCGCGGCGTGGTCGCCATTGCCGTGAAGGAAGAGCACGGGCGGCGGCGCGGCCGGGGGCTGGGCGCGGGCGAAGCCTGCGGGAAGGAGCCCGAGGAAGGGGAGGGCGAGGGCGGCGCGGCGGCGAATCGGCATGGCAGGAGACTGGCATGGGGCGGGCGGCGGCCCCAGGCCGAGCACACGGCCGGAACGGCCGGCGCGGTTGCAACCGTCTGGGCGCTGCGGGAGCATGAGCGGATGCACCGCCGCCATGCCCTCGCCGCCCTCGCCCTGCTGTCCTGCCCGGCCCAGGCCCAGCCGGCCTGGCCGGCTCGATCGCTGCGGATCATCGTGCCCTTCCCGCCCGGCCAGGCGACGGACCTCATGGCGCGCCTGCTGGCCGACCAGCTCGGCCCGCGCCTCGGCCAGCCTTGCCTGGTCGACAACCGCAGCGGCGGCGCCGGCTTGCCCGGGATGGAGATGATCGCCAAGTCGGCGCCCGACGGCTACACGCTGGGGATGGCGAGCTCCGGCCCGCTCAGCATCAACCCGGCGGTCATAGCGCGGCTGCCCTACGACGTGGAGCGGGATTTCGCGCCGGTGGCTCTGGTCTTCACCACGCCGCTGGTGGCGGTGGTGAACCCCGGCACCGGGATCGACTCGCTGGCGGCGCTGGTCGCGCGGGCCAGGGCGGCGCCGCGGGCGCTGGACTACGCCTCCGGCGGGCCGGGCAGCTCGCTGCATCTGGCGGCGGAGGGGTTCTGCCAGCGGGCGGGCATCCAGCTCAACCACATCCCCTATCGTGGCTCGGCCCCGGCCATGGCGGACCTCATCGCCGGGAATGTGGGGCTGATGTTCGACAGCCTGGCCTCCGCCCTGCCGCATGTGCAGGCGGGACGGGTGCGGGCGCTCGGCGTGACCTCGCCGGCACGGATGCCGCAGATGCCGGAGGTGCCGACGGTGGCGGAGGCGGCCGGGCTGCCGGGCTTCGAGATGCTGGGCTGGGCTGGGCTGGTGGCGCCGGCCGGGACGCCCGCGCCGGTCATCGGCCGGCTGGCGGAGGAGGTGCTGGCGCTGGTCCGCAGCGAGGCGCTCGGGGCGCGGATCGCCGAGCAGGGCGGCACGCCGGCGCCGCTCGGCCCGGAGGAGTTCAAGGCTTATATCCGCAGCGAGCTGGTGAAATTCACCGCGGTCGCGCGGGCGGCGGATGTAAGCCTGGATTAGCGTGCGAAAGTCATGGCCTGCTTGGTCCGGTCCTTCCGAAGTGCCTGCAATTCAAGAGATTATATGGCCCTGGACAAGTCTGCGCATGGTGATGGGCAGCGAGGACCGCTTCGATGCCGCGACGGCCGGATGGGCCAGTGCAGGTCGCGCGGAGTTGAAAAGACGCGTCATGAATAGTGGTTCTTGTGATTGACTAATAACCTTTGATTATCGCTAAATAAGCCCGTGGCCGGCGCATCCCGCGACGGCCCCGCGGACTTTGAACGATGCAGCTTGCACCGCGTCACCAAGGGCTAAAGCGCCACCCCGCCGGATCCTGTCCCGGGATGCGCTGTCGGCGCTGAGCACCAGCCCCTCTCGCCTTTCCATTAGCCATCCCGATCGGCGCGTGCCTGCGCGCCGGGAGTCATATCCATGCATACGTCACGCCCCATCGAGGTGCAGGGACGCTTCCTCGGCGTCGCCGTCGCCCATGCCGCCGCCTGGCGGTTCATCGCCACCGACCCGGTCGTCGAGGACATCGACGGCGCCACCTTCCCGAGCCCGGCCGAGGCGGAGCGCGTCGCCGGCCTCGTCGTCGGCCGCAACAGCGGGGCGCGGCCCGTGGGGCGCCCGGGGGCGATGCAGCGATGACGGCGGCGCCGCATCCGCTCGCCGCGCTGCCGAGGCTGCTGCCGGGCATCGCCGAGGCCGCAGTCCGGCATGACCGGGGGGCGAGCTTCCCGCATGACAGCCTCGCCGCGTTGCGCGGGGCAGGGCTGCTCGGGCTGACCGTGCCGGCGGCGCTCGGCGGCGGGGGCGGCGGACTGCGGCTGGCCGCTGAGGCGGTGGAGCAGGCCGGCGCCGCTTGCCCGGCGACGGCGCTGGTGCTCGCCATGCAGTACCTGAAGCACGCCGCCCTGGCGCGCAGTCCGGCCTGGCCGGAGGCGCTGCGCGAGCGGGTGCAGCGGGAGGCCGTCACCGAGGGCGCGCTCATCAACGCGCTGCGGGTGGAGCCGGAACTCGGCTCCCCGACGCGGGGCGGGCTGCCGGCGACGGTCGCGCGGCGGACCGCGAAGGGCTGGGTGATCTCCGGGCGCAAGCGCTATGCGACGGGCGCGCCGGGGCTGCGCTGGATGGAGGTCTTCGCCCGCACCGATGAGGATGAGCCGAGGGTCGGCGGATTCCTGGTGCCGGCGGAGGCGCCGGGGGTCGGCATCGTCGAGACCTGGGACCATCTCGGCCTGCGCGCCTCGGGCAGCCATGACGTGGTGCTCGACGAGGTGGAGATCCCGGAGGACCACGCGATCGGCCTCGCCCCGCAGGGCCGGGCGGCGCCGGATGCGGTGCAGATGCTCTGGAACGCGGTGCTTGTGCCGGCGGTCTATACCGGCGTGGCGCGGGCGGCGCGGGACTGGATCATCGGCTTCGTCAGGGCGCGGGCGCCGGGCAGCCTCGGCGCGCCGCTCGCCACGCTGGCGCGGGTGCAGGAGGCGGTGGGGCGCATCGAGGGGCTGCTCGCCGCCAATGCGCGCATCACCGGGGCGCTGGCCGCCGCGGCGGATGCCGGGCTGCCGCCCGCCACCACGGAGGCGGGTGTGCTGAAGGTGGTGCTGGCCGGCAATGCGGTGCGCGCCGTCGAGGAGGCGACGCTGCTCGCCGGCAACCACGCGCATGACCGGGCCCTGCCGCTGGAGCGGCACTGGCGCGACGTGCAATGCGCGCGAATGCACGCGCCGGCCGAGGATGCGGCGCATCTCGCCGCCGGCCGCGCGGCGCTCGGGGAGGGGCGGGCATGACGAGCCTCGCGCTGCGCTTCCTCCTCGCCCTTTCCATCGTACTCGGCGGGCTGGCGGCGGCGAATCTCGCCCGCCCACCCGCGCTGCTTCAGGACATTCTCCGATGATCTCCCGCCGTCTGCTGCTCGGCGCCGGCCTCGCCGCGCCTTTCATCGCCCATGCGGGCGCCTCTTCCCCGGGCTTCCCGGAGCGCGCCCTCCGCTATGTCTGCCCCTTCCCGCCGGGGGCGACGAACGACAACGTCTCCCGCACCATGAGCAGGGCGCTCGCGCCGCGGCTCGGGGTGAACGTCATCGTCGAGAACAAGGCCGGGGCGGGCGGCGCGGTCGGCAGCCGGATGGTGGCCGAGGCGAAGCCGGACGGGCACGTGCTGCTCAACGCCTCGGCCGGCAACCTCACCATCGCGCCGCACCTGTCGCATGTCGGCTACGACCCGTTGCGCGACCTGGCGCCGGTTGCCCTGGCCGGCGAGGCCTACGGCCTCGTTGCGGTGAATCCGGCCCTTCCCGTCCACAGCATCGCCGAGCTGATCGCGCTCGGGCGGCGGCGTCCGGGCTTCCTCAACTATGCCTCGGCCGGCATCGGCTCGGCCGGGCACCTGCGCGGGGCGCTGCTGGCCGATGAGGCTAGGATCGAGGCGGTGCACGTGCCGTTCCCGGGCAGCGCCGCCGCGGCGATGAGCGTGGTCGCCGGCGACTCCCACGTCATCATCGACCCGATCGCGGCGCCGCATGCGCTGGAGGGGCGGCTGCGGCCGCTGGCGACGCTCGGGCCGGATCGCTGGGATGCCTTCCCGGACCTGCCGAACCTCGCCGAGCTCGGCATCGGCCGGAACTGGCCGGGAGGAACCTGGTTCGGCCTCTTCGCCCCGGGTGGGACGCCGGCGCCGGTGATCGCCCGCATCAACCGCGATTTCAATGATAGCCTGGCGGAGCCGGAGGTTGCCGCGGCGCTCCGCCGCTTCGGCCTGAAGCCGGAGGCGGTGGCGCCGGAGGAGCTCGGCCGCCGCGTCGCTGCCGACCATGCCGCCATCGGGCGCGTGCTGCGCCGCCTCAACATCGCCTGAACGGGAGACGCCAGGATGACCCATCCGCTCGAATTCATCGGGATGATCGCGCACCGGGCACAGTCCGAGATCCATCCGCCGCAGGGGCCGGTGGTCGACCCCGGCTACATCCGGCGCTTCGCCCAGGCGCATGAGGCGGCAGGGTTCGACCGCATCCTCGTCGCCTGGGGCAGCACCTCGCCGGATGCGCTGCTGGTGGCCAGCCATGCGGCGGCGGGGACGGAGCGCATCGGCTTCATGGTGGCGCACCGGCCGGGCTTCATAGCGCCGACGCTGGCGGCCCGGCAGTTCGCCACCTTCGACCAGCTGACCGGCGGGCGGGCGGCGATCCACGTCATCAGCGGCGGCAGCCCGACGGAGCAGCGGAAGGATGGCGACTGGCTCGACCACGGCCAGCGCTATGCGCGCTCGGAGGAATACACGACGCTGCTGAAGCGGCTCTGGACGGAGAGCAAACCCTTCGACCATGAGGGGACCTATTACCGCTTCGAGGGCGGCTTCTCCGAGGTGAAGCCGGTGCAGCGGCCGCATATCCCGGTCTTCTTCGGCGGCTCCTCGGATGTGGCGATCGACATCGCCGGGCGCATCGCCGATGTCTATGCCTTCTGGGGCGAAACGCTGGACCAGGCGCGGGAGACGATCGGGCGGGTGCGCGCGAGCGTCGCCAGGGCGGGGCGCGATCCGGCCTCGGTCCGCTTCAGCATGTCCTTCCGGCCGGTGCTGGGGGCGAGTGACGAGGCGGCCTGGGCGCGGGCGGACCGCATCATCGCCCGCATCCGCGAGCTGCGCGCCGATGCGGTGGGCGGCGGCGGGCCGAAGCCGCAGAGCGTCGGCTCGCAGCGGCTGCTGGAGGCGGCGAAGGGCGGCCGGGTGCGCGATACGCGGCTCTGGACCGAGGTGGCGGCCGCCGTCGGCGCAGGCGCCAACACCACCGGGCTGGTCGGCACGGCGGAAGGCATCGCCGAAACGCTGGCCGACTACCATGCGCTCGGGGTGACGACCTTCCTCATCCGCGGCTTCGATCCGCTCAAGGATGCGGAGGCCTATGGGCGCGAGCTGCTGCCGGCGACGCGGGCGGCGATCGCCGCGCGGGGCGGGCTGGCGGCGGCGGCGGAGTAGGCGCCCGGGCAGGCCCGCCTCAGGCAGGCCTGCAGAAGGCGCCCAGGATCGCCGCCGCGCTCTGGCGCAGCACGATGGCGGCCTGCGGGCCGCCCATATAGGGCAGGCTGCACCAGGCGCCGTCGATCAGCATGGCGAGGGTGTCGCCGAGCAGCACCGGGTCGGCGGCGCCGGCCTCGCGCGCCAGCCCGGCGAGCTGGTCGCGGATGCGCGACTTGTAGGCGGCGACGAGGCGAAAGGTCGGGTGGCCGGGGTCGCGGAACTCGGCCTGGGCCAGCAGCAGCGGGCAGCCGCAATAATCCGGGCGTTCCAGCTTGTCGGCGATGGCGGCGATCACCGCGCGCAGCTTCTCCGCCGGGGTCGTGGCGAGGGCGGTGGCCTCGGCGAACCAGGCGTCGTAGGCGGCGGCATCCTCCTCGAGGATGGCGGCGACCAGCGCGTCCTTGCTCGGATAGCTGCGGTAGAGGCTCATCTTGGTGGCCTCGGCGACGCGGCAGACCTCCTCGATCCCCGTCGCGCGGATGCCCTGGCGGTGGAACAGGTCCTTGGCCGCGCTGTGGATGCGCTGGGCGGCTTTCGGCCTGTCGGCGGTCGCGGTGGACATGGTCACTCCCATTCTCGCAATGCCGGAACCATGCGGCACCGCAAAATCGCCTCTTGATGATACCGACCGGTCACTTACTATAAGGGACGAACCGGTCGGTAACATACCCGGCCCCGGAGATAAGTGATGCTCCCCGATCCCCGCAAGGCCCCTGCTGCGATAAAGGGCACAAGCCCTTGGCTCGGCTGGCTGGCCCGTACTCTTCCTGCCCCTGCCACCCTTGCCCTAATTGCCGGCACCGGCCTGTCCGCCCCGGCCCTCGCCCAGGGCAGCCCGCCGGCACCGGGCGTCGTCGTCGCCACCCCGTTCGCCCGGCAGATCACCGAATGGGCCGAGCACACCGCCCGCATCGAGCCCTCCGCACGGGTCGAAATCCGCCCGCGGGTTTCGGGGCAGGTGGCGGAGGTGAATTTCCGCGACGGCGCGTTGGTGCGGACTGGCGACCTGCTCTTCACCATCGACCAGCGGCCCTTCCGGATCGCGGTCGAGACCGCCCGCGCCGAGCTGGCGCGCAACGAGGCGCGCCTGACCCTCGCCGAGCAGCAGGTGCAGCGCTACGCGCCGCTGGTGCAGCAGCGTTTCGCGCCGGAATCCGAAATGGATACCCGCCGCAGCACGCTGCGCGAGGCGCAGGCCGGCATCGCCGCCGCCCGCGCCGCCCTGCACCAGGCGGAGCTGGAGCTGGAATGGACCGAGATCCGCGCGCCGCGGCCGGGCCGCATCAGCGACCGCCGCGTCGATGCCGGCAACCTGGTGCAGCAGGGCACCACGCTGATGACGACGCTGCTCACCCTCGACCCGGTCTATGCCAGCTTCGATGCGAGTGAGGCGCAGTATCTTCGCTTCGCCCGGGCGGCGCGGGGCGGGCTGCGCGAGGGCAGCGCCACGGTGCAGCTCCGCCTGCTGGACGAGGCGGAGTTCGGCCATGAGGGGCGGCTCGACTTCGTCGACACCGCCTTCGACGCGCGCAGCGGCACCATCCGCGGTCGCGCCGTGGTGCCGAACCCGGACCTGTTCCTGACGCCGGGCAGCTTCGCCCGGCTGCGGCTGCAGGCCGGGGAGGTGCCGGCGCTGATGGTGCCGGATGCCGCCGTGATGGCGGACCAGTCCGGCCGGATGCTGCTGACCGTGGGCGCGGACGGCACCGTCGCGCCGCGCACGGTGCAGCTCGGCCCGCTCGTCGATGGGCTGCGCGTCGTCCGCAGCGGGCTGGCGCCGGAGGACCGCGTGGTGATCGGCGGCCTGCACCGCGCCCGGCCAGGCGCCAAGGTCGCCATCGAGCAGGGCCGCATCGGCCCGAGCCCGCTCGCCGCCGCGCAATAACCGCACCCTGAAAGGCCCCGTGCCGTGCGCCTCGCCCGCTTCTTCATCGACCGCCCGGTCTTCGCCGCGGTGCTGTCGATCGCCATCACCCTCATCGGCGCGCTGGCCGCGCTGAGGCTGCCCATCGCCGAGTATCCCGAGATCGCGCCGCCCACCGTGCAGGTGACGGCGCTCTATCCCGGCGCCTCCGCCGAGACCATCGCCGGCACCGTCGCCGGGCCGATCGAGCAGGAGGTGAACGGGGTGGACGGGATGCTCTACCTCTCCTCGCAATCGACCGGCGACGGGCGTGTGACGATCAGCGTCGTCTTCCGCCAGGGCGTCGATGTCGATCAGGCGCAGGTGCTGGTGCAGAACCGCGTCGCCATCGCCGAGCCGCGGCTGCCGGAGGAGGTTCGGCGCCTCGGCATCACGGTGAAGAAGGCCTCGCCCGACCTGCTGATGGTCGTGCACCTCATCTCGCCGGATGGCAGCCGCAGCCCCGACTACGTTTCCAACTACGCGACGCTCGCCATCAAGGACCGGCTGACCCGGCTGGACGGCGTGGGCGACGCGCAGGTCTTCGGCGCGCGGGACTATGCGATGCGCGTCTGGCTCGACCCGGACCGCACGGCGGCGCGCGGCCTCTCGCCGGGCGACGTGGTGCAGGCCCTGCAGCGGGCGAATGCGCAGGTCGCGGCGGGTGCCATCGGCCAGGCGCCGCGCGCGGCGGAGGCGGGCGCCTTCGAGGTGAGCGTGCAGGCGCAGGGGCGGCTTGCCTCGCCCGAGCAGTTCGACGAGCAGGTGGTGGCGACGGGGGCGGGCGGCGCGCCGGTGCGGCTGCGCGACTTGGCGCGGACCGAGATCGGCGCGGCCGACTACACCATCAACGCGCTGCTGAACAACCAGGTGGCGACGGCCATCGTCATCTTCCAAAGGCCGGGCAGCAATGCCCTGCAGACGGCGGCCGCGGTGCGGGCGACCATGGAGGAGGCGGCGCCGGGCTTCCCGTCGGGCATCGGCTACAGCGTGGTCTACGACCCGACGCGCTTCATCGCCCAGAGCATGGAGGCGGTGGTGCACACCTTCGCCGAGGCCGTGGCGCTGGTGGTGCTGGTGGTGATCCTGTTCCTGCAGAACTGGCGGGCGGCGGTGATCCCGCTGCTGGCCATCCCGGTCTCCATCATCGGCACCTTCGGCGTGCTGCTGGCGCTCGGCTTCACGCTCAACTCGCTGACCATGTTCGGCCTGATCCTCGCCATCGGCATCGTCGTCGACGACGCGATCGTCGTCGTCGAGAATGCCGAGCGGCACATGGCGGAGGGGATGTCGCCGCTCGAGGCGGCGCGGCTGACGATGGACGAGGTGGGCTTCGCCCTCATCGCCATCGCCCTGGTGCTGGTCGCGGTCTTCCTGCCGACGGCCTTCATCACCGGCATTGCCGGGGCCTTCTACAAGCAGTTCGCGGCGACGATCTCGGTCGCCACGCTGCTCTCGGCGCTGGTCTCGCTCACCTTGTCACCGGCGTTGGCGGCGCTGCTGTTGAAGCCGCACGGGCATGGGCCGCGCTCGCGCTGGCTGCTGCCCGTCGGGCTGTTCTTCCGCGGCTTCAACTGGGTCTTCGACCGGCTCTCGCTTGGCTATGGAGGGCTGACGCGGCGGCTGGTGCGGCTGCCGGTGCTGCTGTTGCTGGTTTATGGCGGGCTGCTGGCCTTCACCGGGCAGACCGTGCTGACGACGCCGACCGGGCTGATCCCGCCGCTCGACCGCGGCTACTTCATCGCCGCCTTCCAGCTGCCGCCGGGTGCCAGCCTCAGCCGGACGGATGCGGTGGTGCGGCGTGCGTCGGATGCGATCCTGGCGACGCCGGGCGTCGAGAGCGCCGTCGCCTTCGTTGGCTTCGACGGCGCGACCTTCACCAACGCGCCGAATACCGGCGTGGTCTTCGCCAGCCTGAAGCCCTTCGAGACGCGTACGCATGAGGGGCTGACCGGCAACGGCATCCTCGCCGACCTCCAGCGCCGGCTGACGACGGACCCGGATGCGCAGGTGCTCGTCATCCCGCCGCCGCCGGTGCCCGGCATCGGCACGGGCGGCGGCTTCAAGTTGATGATCCAGGACCGTGCCGGCCGTGGCCCGCAGGCGCTGGAGGCGGCGACGCAGCAGGTGATGATGGCGGCGAACGCGACGCCGGGCATCGCCTTCGCCTTCAGCCTCTTCAACACGGCGACGCCGCAGATCCACGCGGAGATCGACCGGACGCGGGCGGAGATGCTCGGCGTGCCGATCTCCCGCGTGCATGAGGCGATGGCGGTCTATATGGGCTCCGCCTTCGTCAACGACTTCAACCTGCTCGGCCGCACCTGGCGCGTCACCGCCCAGGCGGACATGCAGCACCGCATGGCGGTGGAGGACATCGCACGGCTCCGCACCCGTGCCGATGACGGGTCGATGGTGCCGCTCGGCAGCCTCGCCACCTTCCGCGAGACCTCGGGCCCCTACCGCGTGCCGCGCTACAACCTCTATCCGGCGGCCGAGCTGCAGGGGGCGGCGCTGCCGGGCGTCTCCACCGGCCAGGCGATCGCCGCCATGGAGGAGGTGCTGAAGACGAGCCTGCCGGAGGGCTTCGGCTACGAGTGGACGGAGCTGGCCCTGCAGGAGCGCATCGCCGGCAATACCGCGCCCATCGCCTTCGGCTTCGCCGTGGTCTTCGTCTTCCTCGTTCTGGCGGCGATGTACGAGAGCTGGCTGCTGCCGGTGGCCGTTGTGCTGATCGCGCCGATGTCGGTGCTGGCGGCGCTGATCGGCGTGAAGCATGTCGGGCTCGACAACAACGTGCTGGTCCAGGTCGGGCTGGTGGTGCTGGTCGGGCTGGCGGCGAAGAACGCCATCCTCATCGTCGAATTCGCCCGTGCGGCGGAAGATGAGGGGATGAGCCGCTGGGATGCGGCCGTCGCCGCGGCGCGGACCCGGCTGCGGCCGATCCTGATGACCAGCCTCGCCTTCATCCTCGGCGTGCTGCCGCTGACGGTGGCGACGGGGGCGGGGGCGGAGATGCGCCAGAGCCTCGGCGTCGCCGTGTTCTACGGCATGCTGGGGGTGACGCTGTTCGGCCTGGTCTTCACGCCGGTCTTCTACGTGGTGGCGCGGGCGCTGGCGCGCCGCCGGGAGCGGCCGGTAGAGGGCGCGGCGCAGGCGGCCCGGCCATGAGCCGGGCCCCGCGGGGCCGGTTCACACAGGGGCTCTGGGGAAGGGGAAAGCTCGCTGGTACCTAGGAGGGCAGGGAATGTTGGGCGTTCGGTGGCATCGGATATCCGGGTTCCGGAATGGGGAGTTGGTACCTCGCCATCATTGGGCCATGCGGTGCCGCGGCGTCTCGCCCGGATGACGACCGAGGCGAAGCAGGACATTACAGGTATGCGTCGTTAGCTGCCGGCAGAGGCCCCTGCGGCGCGGGTGCAGGAGAATTGCACCCGCGCTTCGCCTTGCGCTACGTCGTCCCTAAACGGCACCACCTGTCCCGGAACCGGGTCCAGTCGCCCGCCGAAGGGATGCTTGCTTCGACTGAGCGAAGGAGGGCTCTGCGCCATGGTCCGGCTGCGGTGCCGCTTCCAGGCAAACCCGGACTGACCGCCGGCGGCGGCGCCTTATCAGCAGGCCTGGCTACCGCCTCGGCGCCGCCGGAACCGCCCCGATCGGTCGATAATCTGCCGGTCGCTGGAATCGCGCAGGGTCCTGCGGCCCGTAAGTGACGCGGGTTGCGACATACAGCGTGGATGCATCTGCACCGCTGCCCTCGATGAGCCGTAACGGTACCCCGTCTGCCGTGATGCAGGCACGCCGTGCTTCGTCCGGGTCGTTTCCGTCGTCCGTCTCGATCCGCCAAACAGTGCAGGCATGCCCGGCAACGGTATCGACGCCCTCGCGTGTTATCTTCCTGTCCAGGCGGATCAGGACGATATCCTGGGTCATCACGGCCGCCATTCTGCCCAGGTCATGGTAGGTACGGTCCGCATCGACGAGAACAACGACATTGCCGCTTCGGGTGTCGATGATGTGGGCTACACGGTTGATCAAACTCCGGCCATCCGTCCGGATACGACCTTCGGACGCGAGCCAGGCAACAGTGTCTACTGTAGGCGGCGTCTCATCGACCTTGTACGTAACGGTCACGTCACGGGCCGGCATGGCCGGTGGACGTTCCTGCGCCAGCGCTGGCGGAACAGCAAGGATGGCTACAAAAGCTGTTATCATTGATCGAGCAAGCGGCAGGCGCACAGTCTTCAACCCCAGAATGAACAACGATATTCTTCGAGCCGACTGGTATGTCAATCGACAAAATACGCCGATTGTCTGGAGTGGTAGATGTTTACTCAAGCTGTATTCTGCCTGCCAATTATCTGCTCCGTGAGCAGCCTTTGAAAAGCGGATGCGGCGGGAGGGCCGAGTGCCGGCATTCGTCTGCCGCGGCGCATTCTTCATGCTGGCGGGGATAGCTGCTGCATCCTGCAACCATCGCCCTGCTGCGGTGGCCTTGGGTGTATTACGGCTGGCTTAGGAGCGCGCGCTGAACCAGCCCGAAGGCTCTCGCCGGGCGGCGAGTTTGCTGCAAGACCGCTTGCAACCCTCGAAGCTCGCGCCGACCGACTATCTGGTTTCAGATGGAAAGCTCGCTGGCGTCCCATAGGGACACCAAAGCATAGGTTCAGGCTGTCTCAACATGGAGCTCCGACCGCTCTAGAACCTAGTCACACACTCCAGCCATTGGGTCGTGCCGGTTCACGCTGTTTCAGGTTGGTGCGCGCGGAGTGTGGGGTCTAGTGTGGTTGGATGTGGGGACTAGCCCCCATGAAGGCTCCGACCATGAAGCGCAACGGCAAAGCTCTGGACGTTAAGACGCTGGAGGCGCTGAAGCCGCGTGCCACGCTCTACCGCGTCTCGGATGGCGATGGCCTGCTGCTGGAGGTGCGGCCCAGCGGCGCGAAGATATGGCTCTGCCGCCTGACGGTGGACGGCCGACGCCGGGACATGGGGCTGGGCGGCTATCCGGTGGTGACGCTGGCCGCCGCCAGAGCCGCTGCTCTTGCTGCCCGGAGGCTGGCGCGAGAGGGCATCGACCCTGTCGTCAAACGGAACGTGGAGACCGCCGAGCGGAAGACGGCACAGGCTGCAGTCGCCAACGCCAACGCCCGGACCTTCAAGGCGGTGGCGGAAGCCTGCATCAAAGCACAGGCGCCAGGCTGGAAGCACGGCCGCACCGCTGACATCTGGCGAACCTCCCTTGAGCGCCATGCCTTCCCGACGATAGGCGACCTGCCGGTTGCCGCGGTGGATCGGGCGGCCGTCTTGCGGGCGGTGGATGACGTGTGGACCTCCCGCCCTGCCACCGGCCGCAAGGTGCTGCGCCGGATCGGCACGGTGCTGCGGTACGCCGCTGCCCATGGCTGGCGAGCCAGCGACAACCCGGCTGATGCCCGAATGCTGCGCCATGCCGGCCTGTCCGCTCTGCCCGGTGGTCGCAAGCAACCTTCGCTGCACTGGCAGAGGGTGCCGGCCTTCCTCAAGGCCCTGGACGGCATGGAGGGGTTGGCCCCACTGGCGCTGCGCTTCTGCCTGCTGACGGCGCTGCGCTCTGGCGAGGTGCGTGGAGCCCGGTGGTCGGAACTCTCATTCGACGGCGGCCCGGTGTGGACGGTGCCGGGCGAGCGGATGAAGGCGAAGCGGGCAGCCGATGTGCAGCCGCATCGGGTGCCACTATCGCCAGCCGCTGTGGCTGTGCTGGCAAGAGCCTATGCCACGATGACAGGCGCAACGGCCACACCTGAGGCTGTGCCGCAAATCGCCGGCCTCATGGGCGATGCGTTGATCTTCCCCAGCGCCAAGCGCGACACGCCACTATCCGACATGGCGCTGTCCGCCGTGATCCGCCGCATGAACGCCGACCGGCCGAAGAGTGTCCCGCTGCCATGGCGCGACGCGGACGGGCGGGGAGCGGTGCCGCATGGCTTCCGCGCCACCTTCCGCACCTGGGTGGATGACACCCGGCCAGAGGATGCCGAGGCGGCGGAAAAAGCGCTGGCGCATGAGGACGCGAACAAGGTGGCTGGGGCCTACCGCCGTTCCGACCTGTTCGACCGGCGGGTGCCGCTGATGAACGCGTGGGCCGAATGGTGCGGCGGGGCTGTCCCGGACACGGCGACCCGCAAGGCAGGCGACCAATCTGGGCGCCTTGCTCCCGGCCTGAGGTGATCCGGGCCCGGCGGTTCCCGGCGATGAAGCGGCCGAAGCGGGTGTTGAGCCCACCCGCCACGGCCTGGCCACACCCGCGCCCAAAGGAGGGGCACGACCATGGTTGCTGACGCCAATAGCACACCCACTCCGCGTTTCCTGCTGCCCCCCTACACCCCGATCTACTTGCCGTATGGCTGGGAGACGGTGGACGCGGCGCTGGCATGGCTGGCCTTCGGTACTTCGCTGCCGCGTTCGGAATGGGATCAATACCTGTTCATCGGGGCTAGCGACCGCCTAACCCGGGCTGAGGTGCTGCAATGGCTGGAGCAGCTAGGTGCCGAACCTGGCAGCCTCGATAGCTTCCTTGCAGGTGCGCCTGAGAATGGCCTCAGACCTGACGAGGTGCCACCAAGCGTGAGGGATGAGGTTAGGACCCTAGCGGCGCGTTTGGGAGCACGAGCGGCCCAACGCGGTAGCGCGGCAGACCTCGACCGCTTCATCCGATGCGCCGCAAGGCTGCTGAAAAAGCGTCACGTACGGATGTTTGGTGCCGATCCGCGCTGGGACGGCTACGTCGATGCCGACATGGAGGCATTGGCTGCGGCGGAGCGCGAGTTGCTGCGGCGGGGTGCCGATGGCAGCGCTCTCCTGTTTGGGTGGCCCGGCCGCCCCGAGGCGGAACCGCAGGCGATTATCGCTCCGCGGCAGCGCATCTCGCCCGAGCTGTGCGCGGCGCCGGTATCCTTCGACCGCGACCTTGCGCTGCTGCCCTGCCTGCGATCCGATGCGCGGCACTCGGCGCCGCCGCTATTCCACGGCGTCGTCATTTCCGCCGATGCGCTGCTGAGATTGCGCCCCCAGGCGGAACCTGCGGCGGGCGATCAGGCGCCAATGCCGCAAATCGCCGTACCGGCCGGCATGCGACGTGCAGGCGGCCGCAAACCAACCCATCACTGGCCGCCCTTCCACCGAGAGATTGTGCGGTTCGTGTTTCTCCACGGTCGGCAAACACGGCGGAGTGCGCTGAACCGGCACATGAAGGAATGGGTCGGTGAGAACATGGAAACCGACCCCGAAGACCGCACCATTGAAAAGCAAGTGGACGTACTGGCGCCAAGCGGCGGCGCAATCCCCGACTGAGTTCCGCCGGTTCCGCCGCTGAGATCCGCCGGGACATTGGTGCGGTCTGACGCAACGCTGCCCAGGCCGGCACATGCCGCGCCACGTCCAGTGAGGCAACACCATGCAGCTTCGACCTGCCGAACCACACCAGCGCCAGCCAAGCTCTTTGCAGCCCCCGCTGACCCACACGCTCAATAATGCGGCCCATATCACCGGCCTGTCCCGCAGCACGCTCTACCGCCACGCTCATGCCGGCCGGCTGCGGCTGGTGAGGGTTGGGGGGAGGACGCTGGTGGATGCGGCCAGCCTCCGCGCGCTGGTGGGTGCCGAGCCGTGACCCACGCCATCACCAAAGCCCCGCAACCCGTTCAACAACCGCATAAGCGGCGGCGCTGAACGGGCCACGGAAGGCTCTAGATGCGGTGGACCGCCCGCACTTTAGCCGATCCAGTCCGAAAATCCAGCGCCGCCTCTGTAGGAGGCGACTATGTCTGACACTAAAACCCGTCCCGCCGGCCTCGCCCTGATCGGCTGGAAGCCCAGGGTGCAGAATTCGCTACGAGGCTTCGCCGACGTGAAGCTGTCGAGCGGCCTGATCGTCCATGAGATCGTCGTCCATGCCGCGAACGGCAAAGCGTGGGCGAACCTGCCGTCCAAGCCGATGATTGGCCGCGACGGCCAGGTGATGCGCGACCCGACCACGGGGAAGCCCAAGTACAACCCAATCCTCGAATGGACCGACCGTCCGACCGCCGACAGGTTCTCCGCCGCGGTCATCGACCTCATCGAAGCCTCCCATCCCGGCGCGGTGCGGTCATGAGCGCCCCGCAGCAGGCTGTCGTCCCGCAGGCTCGCCTGATCCTGCTGGAGACCCTGTGCGGCACGGATGGCGAGGCCCGCATCGCAATCCTCCCACCAGGCCCCCGTGCCGTGCCGATCGCCTTCACGTCCATGGAGGAGGCGCTGGCTGCGCTCCGCAACCTCGGGAGCCGTCCATGAACTCCGAGGTAACCGCCATCGACCCGATGGACCCCTGGTGCGCGAACCTGCTGCACGCCCCCGGCGCGCGTCTCTGCAAGATCATCCACCCCGGTGCTGATCCAGTGCCGGCGCAGCTTCCGCTCCTCTATGACATGCACCCCGCAGCCGTGCGGACGCTGGGCGAGGTGAGGAGCTTACTGGCCCATCTCGTCCAGGCGAGGGATTGCTGCATCGTCCGCGCCGCGCCCGCCAATCTGTCACGCATGCTGAAGGTCCGGCGGCTGCTACACCTTGACCCGGAGACGGGCGAGGTGCCGACGCTGCGCAACGTGCCGCGCGCCCTCGTCGCACTCGATATCGACGGCACGCCGCTGCCGGACGGATGCGACCCGCGCGACCTCGCCGCCTGCTATGCGGCGGTCGTCCCGACACTGCCGCCCGAGCTGCGCTGCGCTGGATGCGTGGTGCAAGCCACCGGATCGCACGGCATCAAGCCGGGCATCCGCATCCGGTTGTGGTTTCTGCTGGATCGGCCGTGCTGGGGCGCCGACCTCGCTGCATGGTTGGCAGAGGTGCCAGGCCTCGACCCGACCTGCTTCCGGCCGGCGCAAGTGATTTACACCGCGCCCCCGATCTTCGCCGATGGCGCCGTTGACCCGATGCCGTCCCGGCTGCTGACGGTACCCGGCACCGCGGCGATCCCACCACTCCTGGAAATGTACCAGCGACCACCGCCTCCACCGCCCGGTGCGGCAATGCGGCAATGGAGCAACGGCGGGCAGCAAAGGACCGTGGCGCGCTTCGCCGCGCTGCTGCGGACCGTGGCCGAGGCAGCCGAGGGCACCCGTCATTGCACGCTCTATTGGGCCGCCTGCCGCGCAGGCGAGATGGTCGCATCGGGCGATTTGGGGCGCGCAGCCGCGGCCGATGCACTGGCCCATGCGGCGATGAGCGGCGGCGGCAAAGACGCGGCGAACGCCCGCAAGACGGCATCCGCTGGCATCGCCCGCGGCATTGTGGAGTGCGCATGATGGACGGCACCACCGGACCCCGCGGCTTCCACGACGAGTACGTCGCCGCCGCCCGTGCAGCCCTCGCGCCGCGTGACAAGCTGCCGCTGTTCCGGCCGGTACCACCGGCGCCTGAATTCCCTGTTGCCGCCCTTGGACCGCTTCGGGATGTAGCCGAGGCCATTCAGATGCGGACGCAGGCGCCGCTCGCCATGTGTGCCAATTCAGTGCTGGCGGCTGCGGCCTTAGCAACCCAGGCCCAGCGCGATGTCGAGCTGCCGGGTGGCGGCCGAAAGCCCCTCACCGCCATCTTCGTGTCGGTGGCGGACAGCGGCGAGCGGAAGACCAGCGTCGATAAGCTGGCGCTCGCGCCGGTCTATCGAATAGAGGAGGCATGGCGGGGCGAGCATGACGCCGCGATGCAGAGCTTCGTCAACGACAAGGAGGCTTGGAAGGAGGCGCGCGAGGCGGCGAAGAAGAAGTCGAAGGGCGACCGGTCCGCGATCCGCGCCGGGCTCGACCAGGTCGGATCGGAGCCTAAGCCGCCGCCGCACCCGATGCTGCTGGTGGCCGATCCAACGCCCGAGGCGTTGGTTCTACATCTGCGCGACAGTCGCCCCTGGGCCGGCGTGTTCACGGCTGAAGGCGGCATCCTGCTCGGCGGGGCAGCTTTCAACGACGAAAGCCGGATGCGGACCGGCGCGCTGTTCAACACGCTCTGGGACGGCGACCCGATCCGCCGCACCCGGGTGGGCACCGGCTCGTCGTTCCTTCCCGGCCGGCGTTGCACCGCCCATGTCATGCTGCAGCCGGTGGTGGCCGACAAGCTGTTCGGTGATCCCATGTTGGACGGCATCGGCATGTTGGCTCGCACCCTCCTGGTGGCCCCGGAAAGCACGGCGGGCCATCGGCTGTTCCGGGATGCCTCAGCGGAATGCCGGGCGGCGCTTGAGGCTTACGGCCAACGCCTGGATCACCTGCTGCGGCGCCCACCTGCGACCAAGGCCGACGACGCCAGCGTGCTGGACCCGCCGGTGCTGCGGCTGCACCCGGACGCCGCCCGGATCTGGATCCAATTCCACGATGTGGCCGAGGTCGCGCTGCTGCCCGGCGGAGCATACGCCCCCATCAAGGCTTTCGGCGCCAAAATCGGGGAGCATGCCGGGCGCCTCGCAGCGGTCCTGACCGTCTATGACGATCCGGACGCCGTGGAGGTGCCAGCCGCCATGATGGCGTGCGGCATCACCCTGGCCCAGCACTATGCGGCCGAGATGCTGAGACTGCAGGGGGCGAGCACCGTGTCGACGGACCTGCGGCTTGCGGCGCGGCTGCTCGAGTGGTGGCAGGCCCGGCCAGGTTTTCGGTGCCATCTGGCGGAAATCTACCAGCGGGGCCCGAGTGCGGTGCGCGACAACGGCACGGCGCGACGGATCATCGGTATCCTGGAGGACCATAACCTAGTCCGGCGGCTTCCGGCCGGTACTGAACTCGATGGTGCGCCCCGGCGTGACGCCTGGGAGATGCTGCCGTGAGCGCTGTCGTGTTCGATGCCTGGGCGGCGCTGGATTTGGTTCAGCAGGGGTACCCCCCTGCTAATCCTGCTAAACTTGCTAATCCAACCCCCTCGGCGCCTGCCGGATTAGCAGGATTAGCTACTTTAGCAGGGGGCAGGGTCCGCATCCGAAAATCCAAGCCTGCGTCGCCTTCCTCCTACGGGCGGCTGAGGAGGCATTCGACGCGCTACAGGCCCCGGACCCCGAGTTGGATGCCGAGCGCACGGTGATGGCCGACTTCTACGCCACTCCGGCCGGGCCGGACCTGTTGCAGCCGGACACCCTGCCCGCCCTTTTGCAGGTCACGATGGGAACCTTCCGATGACCCAAGCCCCTGACCCCAGCGTGTCCCTCATCATGTCCGAGGATGGCGGCAGCCCGCCGCCAGCACCGCCTCAGCCGACGGCCGCCGATGCGGTCCGGCTGAAGACCCAGGCCCGCCGCAAGCGAGCCATGGCGCCGATCATGCGGGAGGAGTGGGCCGACCACACCGGCGCCCGGTTTGAGGAGCTCGAGGCGGACGGGATGGAGGCCCGGGCCGATGCGATCCTGGATCCGAGGAACCACGCCAGCACCCCGCCGGCGCAGGGCAACGGCGGCGAGATGGTGGTCGAGAGCGCGGCCAACCGCCGGGAGCGGCCCTGGCTGGTCGATACCGTGAAGGAGCGGCCTAGCATGCTGGCAGCCGACGCCAGCGTGGCGCGCCTCGACCTCGCCGCCGGCGCCAACACCCTGACGATGTCGGTGGACGCGGCGGAGAGCATCCAGGCAGCGAACAGCCTCGAGCGCATGCTCGCACACCAGATGGCGACCGCGCACCAACTGGCCATGACCCTCGCAGCCCGGGCGGGCGACTTTGCCGGCGGGATCAGATCCTGGGATCCGCAGACCCGGCAGCAGCTGCAGAGCATCGAGGCCGCCCGAATGGCCGCCGCCTCAGCCCGCATGATGGAGACCTTCCAGCGCGGCCTGCTGACGCTGGAGCGGCTCAGGAACGGCGGCAAGCAGACCGTCGTCGTCCAGCACGTCGCGGTGTCGGAAGGCGGGCAGGCGGTGGTGGCTGGCACGGTGAACCAGGGGGGCGAGCGGAAATGAGCAATCAACCCCATGCGACGTGCACCTGCCTGTCCCGATTGACGCAAGCTCGTCTGGCGCCTAGCTGCGGGGCTAAGACCCGACGCTGCACACCCTGCGCTGGCCCAGCGATGCTCAACGGCCGGTGCCGGATGCATGGCGGGAAGGCCAAGGGGCAGACGACCCCGGCGGGCCGTGAGCGCAGCCGTGCGGCGCGGCTTGTGCACGGCCTTCGCGCGGCCGAGGCCCGTCAAGCCGCCCGAGAGCGTGGTGCAGCCCGGCGCGAGATGGCAGCCCTGAGTGCCCTGTTACGCGAACTCGAGGATTTGGAGGAGGGAAGTGCCAGCCCATGAATGCTGGCCTTTCAGCCATCGGCGCGCGGCTGGCCAAAATCTTGCTGTTACTGAGCAGTGACCAGCCCGGTGAAGCGATGGCGACAGCGCGGGCCATCTGCCAGACCCTGCAGCATAAGGGCATGGATTTCACGACCTCGCCACGATGGTTTCAAGCGAGGGCAAGCGTTAGAAGACCGTCCCGGTAACTCCATGTCGGACTGCCGCCGCTGGGGACCGATAGGCACTCATTGCAAGCGCGCGGCCGCTGCAGCGTTAGGCTGCTGCTGCCCTGACGAGCTTGGTGAGGTTATGGGCGGTGCAGACCAGCGCTCATTCGTATTTTACCTTCTGGAGGCCGCGGAGCAGGAACTGCCGGGACCCACGTGATCCCTTGGCCTGTCCAAAAACGGGTTCGACGACCTGCTTGCATAATCAGTAGCGGCTGCGCCGGCCGGCGTGTCTGAGCCGCATGGCCGAGACCAATAGACCTCGACGTCGGTCCTCGCCGTCGTCGGGGGCTTGGCACGGCCGGTGGCGACGTAGCCGCGGATCCCACGCTCGGCAAAGTCGGCCAGGTTGGCTTCGGAGCAGTAGCCGTTATCGGTGGAGACCTCGGTCGGCATGGCTTCGGTGTTGGCGGGACCGCATCGAGCAGGGGTTCCAGCACGTCGTGATCGGACGCGTTGTTGGTCAGGTGATGCGCCACGATGACCTGCGCCTTGGCGTCCCCACCGCGGCCTGGGCGTTGTTGTAGGCCTGCACAAAGCCGTCGCGGTCCCTCATGATCCAGATCTCCGGATCGGTGAAGTTGCGCTGAACGCTGGGCTTCGGCACGCCAGGTTGGTGCTGCGGCTTGCGGCCGCGGCGCCGCCACGGCGACCCGTCGGCCTTGGTGCCGCGGTCCAGGTTTGCCGCTTCGGCAGCCTGCGCCTCGGCCTCGAGCGCCGCCTTGGCAGCCCGGATCCGCTCCAGGCGTCGCTGTTTGTCGCGCATCCAAGCCGGCATGTCGTAGCCGCGCCGGTCAGCCGCGAGGGCGGCGTCCTCCGCGGCTTCGGCGCTCTCGGCCTGCACCAGCCAGCCCTCGGCCTCGGTGGCCAGCTCGGCCTCCGCCGCGCCCATCCGGCTGTAGTCCAGGGCCGCAGCCCGGGCTCCATCGCCTGCTCGACAGCTACGACGCCATTCTCCAGGTCTGCTGCGAGGCTTGGAATGCGCTGACGCCAAAGCGCATCCGCTCACTCACCGCATTCCCTGGATTACGAAATTCACTTTCGAAGGCTCAGCGGTATTACACAATCCACGTCAAATAGGGTTAGTGTGACGAAACACCCAGTCCCTATCCTCTCCGCTGATGAGCGGACATCCAGAATATCCAAGAAGATCAAGCATATGTTTAACTTCAGCAATTGAAGTATTAAACCGCGATAATTGACCTTCAACCAACTCACATACAATGATCGGCTTGTTTTTTACGATAGTTTCAACTGATCCTTTGAGAACCAGTAGTTCGGCACCTTCCACATCAATCTTAATGAGATCACATCGTGCGAGTTTTAGATCGTCTATAGGGAAGCCATCAACCCCAGCGCCATCAAGCTCAATGTGATTTTCACCTCGATTGGAAACAGTTTTCAAAGCGACCTTTCGACGTCGATCAGTGGCCGCGGCACAGTAGAAATCCTCAAACTTACCGCAATTCAAAACACAACATGCATAGCATTCTGGGTCGGGCTCAAATGCAATTACTGTTCCATTTTTATTAACTGCATCAAGATACGAAATCGTGTGATCACCTATATTAGCTCCTACGTCTATAACTGTATCGCCTGGACGAATTAGAGCGCAAATGTGCGGTATTAAGTGATCAACTGCAAGTTTACCCTTTTCTTTAACCCAAGGCGTCCGAAGTGTATCCCCGACTACAACCCAAATCCCAGCGTCTGTTCTCTCAATGGGCATAGTTCGTCCTCTTGCAACAACTGTTCCTACTGGCGATACATTCCCGAGAAAGTGCCAATAGAGGGCTCAGAAGCCACTCTAATACCAAGTCCTGCTGACCAAAACCCCTGCGCACCGTCCGATGGCCATGACGGTCCAGGGCTGCGCGTTGAGCTTGTTCCAGGCATGGCAGCAGTGGTTGAGCATGTCGTCTTAGCATCGGAAGATCCAGTTCGACAGCCTCTGGCGCAACTAGGCTGGGTACGCGGGCAAAATCAGCCGTCACATACGCATGGCCGCGGCTCCCCACGGCCTCATGTATCGAAATCGGCATAATACTGCTTTCACTGCCGTTTGGGCGTGCTCTACGGTGTTGCCGGCGACCCTTGCTGATGCACCCTAGTGTAAGCAAAGTGTGGAGGAGCAGAAGAAAGCACCCACCACACGCTAGCGGAATAAGCAACCTAGCACCTTGGTGTGGCATCCTCGGTGGACGCCAAATCATCGGCTCAGGCTATCTCGGCTTGGCGCGGGCAGAGGACAGCCGGGAGGCCGCGTGCCTGGAACAGGAGGTCGCTACCTTGGAGGCAGGCGCGGCCGATCTGCTCGAACCTACCATGCACGTAACCCACGCCCTCCGGGCGGGCAACGGCGGCGAGTTCCTGGTGAACCGCGGGGGTGCCCTGACCAGCCGGCCTGGCCTGCGCGACACGGTTTACCAGCGTGGCGACATGCTGTCGGCCGAGGCCAGTCTGCAACGCCTCGAACTGGTCAGCGAGGTGAATACACTCGCGCTCGCGGTGGACACGGCCGAGACGATCGGCTCCTAGAACGGGGTGGAGCGGATGCTGGCTCACCAGATGGCGACGGCACATGCCATGGCGCTGCGCCTCGCGGCCAAGGCGGATTACTTTGCCAGCCTTTGCCAGTCCTGGGACAAAACTGGGCGGCAGCAGGTGCAGAGCATCGAAGCTGCCCGCATGGCGACCGCCTCCGTTCGGATGATGGATGCCTTCGGGCGCGCTGCCCTCACCCTGGAGCGGCTACGGAACGGTGGCAGGCAGACGGTGGTGGTGCAGCACGTCGCGGTGTCGGAGGGCGGGCAGGCGGTGGTGGCTGGCACGGTGAACCAGGGGGGCGAACGGAAATGAGCAATCAACCTCAGGAACCGCACTCCTGTATGCACTGTACGGCAATGAACATTCAGCGGCTGGCTGCGGCTAATGCTGCTCCCCGATGCGGCGCCAGACGCAGGCGCGACGGGCGACCCTGCTGCGCCCCAGCAATGTGGAACGGACGGTGCCACAAGCATGGCGGTGCCTCCCGCGGGCCGGTTACGGCGTCTGGTCTGGATCGCAGCCAGAAGGCCCGGCTCGTGCACGGCCGCCGCAACGCTGAGGCCCGCCAAGCCGCCCGAGAGCGTGGTGCCGCTCGGCGCGAGATGGCAGCCCTCAACGCCCTGCTGCGCGAGCTCGACGAACTGGCTCAGGAGGGAGCCACGCCATGACGGCGAGCCTTTCAGCGATTGGCCCGCGGCTGGCCAAGCTGTTGCCGCTCCTCAGCAGCGACCAACCGGGCGAGGTAGTGGCGACGGCGCGGGCGATCGGCCTGACCCTGAAGCGCGGCGGCCTCGACTGGCACGATTTGGCGGCGCTGGTCACCAGCGCGGCGAAGCGGCAGGCGGCGCCGGTCTTCACCTTCGCCAACCTGGCGCCGCGCACGGCTCGGAAGCAGATCGCGCTGCTGGCCGCGCGGCCGACGGTGACGCTGCAAGACCGGGTGCGGCTCGAGCGGCTCCGGCAATGGCTCCATGGACAGGCGGGATCGGTGCGGCTGCCGGCGGACCAGGTGCAGTGGCTGGATGGACTGTGGCGAGCGGCCTTCGCCGGCGGGTAGCTGCGCGGCGGCGCGTCGGCGCGGTGATGACGGATCCGGCGGCGCAGGAGCACCTGTTCGGGCCGGAGCTGCGGAAGCTGAACAAGGTATCGAAGGCCCGTTCGCCAGGGCTGAAGCGGCATTCTAACACCTCGGCCAATTCCCAAACAGGAGGCGCTAACACGCTTTAGAAGCGGCCCGACCAGCGCCGACAGGCAGATCAAGAAGGCGCGTTCGTTCTCTTATCGGAAGTCAGAACGGAGGTGCAAGAGGCATTGTTGCACCGTTGTTCACAGGCCGACCGGCTGATGCCGAGGCTGGAGGCTGGACGGCGCTGGTGGCGAGGGGTGACGATGCCGGAGCCATGTAGGCGCCGGCCCCCTGTGCCTTAGATGCTTGCGCCGCCGACGCGAGATGGCGTGAGATGCTGCATGGGAAGACGTAGGGAGGGACCGATGCGGCGTGACATCGCGTTCGACGCCGAGGGGACGATCCTCCGCGGCTGGCTACATCTTCCTGATAGCGCAACCGGGCCGCACGCTGTCGTTGTCATGGCGCACGGTTTCACGGGCGTGAAGGAGCAGTACCTAGACCGCTACGCGGAGGTCTTGGCTGCCGCGGGGTTGGCCGTGCTTGTCTTCGACAACCGCAACTTCGGCGCCAGCGACGGCGAGCCGCGCGGAGAGATCGACCCCGTTCAGCAGGTCCGCGACTACCGACACGCCATCACCTACGCCAGAACCATGCCGGAGCTGGATCGGGGCCGCGTGGGCGCCTGGGGCACTAGCTACAGTGGGGGGCATGTCCTTATGCTCGGCGCCATCGACCGGCGTGTGCGCTGTGTCGTGTCGCAGGTGCCGGCAATCAGTGGCCCAGTGGGATCGAGCCGCCGCATCCGATCGGATCTCGTGTCGGCTCTACGCAATCGCTTTGACGCTGACCGGGAAGCCCGTTTCCGCGGTTTAGCGCCGACCGTGCTCCCCGTCGTAGCCGAAGATCCGACCGCCCCTTGTGCATTGCCGGGGCCGGATGCATGGGCCTTTTTCGCAGCTACACGGGACATCGCCCCTGCTTGGCGCAACGAGGTGACGTTGCGCAGTGCTGAGATGCTCCGTGAATATGAGCCTGGCACTTGGGTGACGCGGATCAGCCCGACCCCGTTGCTGATGATTGTGGCGACAGAGGACACGCTAACTCCCACCGACCTGGCGCTTGATGCCTACAACCGGGCACTGGAGCCGAAGCGGCTGGTGTTGATGCCAGGCGGGCACTTCGACCCCTACACGGGTTCCGGCTTCGAGGTGTCGAGCGCGGCGGCGCGCGACTGGTTTGTCCAGCACCTGCTCTGAAGCCGGCCGGCATCGAAGAGATCGACAGGAACAACCACCCGGAGGCAGCAGCCAGGGCCAGGGTCCTGCTGGGGACGCCGCAAACCACGCTCGCCCTAGAGCCTGTTCGTCCTTGTCCCGCTGCGCCTCTACGCCGGGGCGCTCATAGGCTTGCCCTTCTCGACCGACAGATGGACGATGAACTTGCATCCTTGAGGTCCGTAGCGCCCGGCGTGCGGCACCCCGGCGGCGACCTGCCAAGTGGCGCCCGCTGAAAGCGGAATAGGGGCTTGGCCGTCAATCATCTGTTCGCCACTCCCCTCCAGCACCACTACGCTCTCAACGCCCGGATGGGTGTGGCGTGGGGAAGCCACGTTTGGGGCGACCTCGACGAGCATCTGGACGACCTCGTGGGCACCACCAGGAAGGTCCGCCCGCCGGAGGATCGTCGCCTTCAAGCCGGCAGTCTCGGCAGGAATTTGCCCGCGAGGCTGCGGTTGCGCCTCCGCCCGGGAGGCGACGAGACCGATGGCGCTACAGACAGCGCAGGAACCGAAAAACCTTCTCGAAAGCATTCTTCCGGTCCTCCCTTGGTTTGCGCCGCACGTTGGGCCAAGGGATTGAGCCACATCCGACACCCAGGCTGATACGTTTTTCGCTAAACGCCACGTACAGCTGGACGCCGCGCGTCCTCTCCGTCCACGTGCCGCCCGGGGAGCGCCGCAACCCCGTCGCCATGGTCCGGCTGGCGGTCGGGCCGCTGACCTTACTGTTGCCGGTGTCGCGCCTGCGGAAGGCCGGCCTGGCCGTCCGCTTGCCGATGGGCGAGGGGGGCGTGCCGGCGGTTGAGGCGGACGCGGCGACCTGGGACACGAGCCAGCAGGCGACCATCGGCGCCGTCATGCTCGACCAAGCAGCGCGCGAGCACCTGTTCGGTCCTGACCTCCGGAAGATGGACCGCGCCACGCTGAAGGCGCTGCGCGAGGCGGGAGTGATCCCCCCGCCGGCCTCGGCCGAGGTGGTGCCTCTCCGCCCTGGCGCCGCTCTGGCATGACTACGCCGCGGAGTTTCGGCACCACTACGCGCGATCGCGTACGCGCGTGTCGAGGCCCTGCCGTAACCACGCTGGGGCCGCTATGGAGCCCGCCAGCGCCTTTGGAACACAATGAGGGCCCCCGGGACCCGGCAATTGCCCTGGCCGCCTCAGCATGGCCTCGCTGGTGGTCTTGAGGTGCATTAGGCTAGGCATCCAAGGGGAAGGCGCCTAGCAGCCTGCAAGCCCCCGCTATGAGCCTGCGGCCTTCCTCGCCAGAAGACGCACCACAGCGCCCGCCGTGACCGACGGCGGGCTGCTGCAGGCCATCGACCGCTTCCAGGCCATCCACGCCACCGTGCTGGCCCAGGAGGCCAATGCCGCGACGCCCTGGCCGGAGATCGAGGCCACCGGTGCGGCTTGGCACGAGGCCGCCCGGGCCCTCTGCGGCATCGCCCCGACCACGGCCGAGGGGCTGGCTGCAAAGGCGGCGGCTATGGCGGCCGTCCTCCGCGTCATCACCGGCGACCCCACGCACCCCGAGCGCCTCGACGAGAACGCCGAAGTGCATCATCGCCTCGCCCTGGACGTGGCGCTGGACATAGCCCGGCTGACAGGAGGCGCGGCATGAGCACCGCATCCCGCCGCGCGCTGCTCGCCAGCGCCGCTGCGCTGCCTACCGCGGCCGCCGGCGCCGTGGTGGCCGCACCCGCCTCTGAGGCCTTCGCCACGGCCTGGCAGGCCTACCAGCCGTATCGGCATCCCAGCCTCAGCAACGGCCTCGGCGACGCGGGCTGCGAGGCCTAGTGCGAGCGTCAGCTCGAGGCGACAGAGCGGCTGGCCGAGGCGCCAGCGCGGTCCCTGCCCGAGCTGGAGACCAAGCTCGCCGCGGCGATGGTGTGGTTCGAGGCCAACGGCGCCACCGCGCTCTGTGGCGAGGAAGCGGACCTGCTGCGGTCCTGCCTGCGCGACCTGCGGGCGCTGAACAGGGGGAGGGCATGAACGCACGTGCACACATCTCCCGCTCGGACGTGGAGGACATGTCCCAGGTGGTCGACGACGCCTGGGGCGCGGTGCACGCCCTGGAGTTGGTGGTGAAGGCCAGCGCCGGCGAGACCAGCCCGGAGGCGATCGCGCTCAACTACCTGGCCGGCGAGCTCTGGCACCGGCTGAGGGACATCCGGGATCGCGTGGAGACCTTCACGTGGCGGGTGGAGCTGGCCGAGGCCGACAACCTTCGGGAGGCGATCCGCCGCGAGCTGGAAGCCCGGGGCATCACCACGCCCGAGGCGACTGGCAACGCCCTTGGGATGCTGCCCGACGAAGCATCCGCCTTGTTGAGCCGGGACCTCTGGAAAGAGGGTGAGGTGGCGCTGCTCGAGGCAGTAGCGGCTCGGCTGGGGGTGCGGGTGCCGAAAGCGGTCAGAGGAGCGGCGTGAGCCGCCGCCCCTTCCGGGCGCGCTGGTGCGACCTAGCCGGCGTCTCGGCCGAGTGGCTGGCGCTGCACGTCGCCAAGCTGGCCCTGTCCTGGAGGGCGGCGCGGCGGATGGGGTCGGCAATTCCGACCTCATAGCCTGCTGGCGGAACGCTCCTGAGCTTGGCCAGCGGTGGCCACGTTGGAGGGGTGTTCCAAGCAGTTCTGTCGCCTTGAGCCGCCCTCTCCATAGGAGGGCGGCTTTCTTTTGACGACCCGGATCCGGCAGAACGAACAGATCCGGCGAAATCAATGGGTTATGCCATGACGGCCAAATCGTAGGGCGGGGGGTGTCGACAGTATCGCCCCCCCTTCAGATTGCATCCGGAGTACCAAGCTACCTATCGTTTGGCTGGATCTATGAGCAGTCGTGACTAGACCTTTTAGCCTGCAGCGCCAACGATCTGACCGAGGCTTAACCGACAAGGTGTTCGATGGCATTGCCCCCAACCTTCCCGCCTGCGTCGTCGCCCACGCCTGCATGGGTGAAAGAATGCCAATACATCGAGGGTGACAAGCTGACGGCGGAAGGAATGTGCCGCAGGCCGGTGAAGCCTGGCAGCGCCTACTGCCCGTCGCACCACGCCCTGTGCTTTTCGCCAGCCAAGCCGCGGTCGCTGGTGCGTATAGGCGAATAGGGGCACCTTCTCCTTTGGTGCCCGATGCAAGCTTGGAGGGCGCTTTGGCCAATCCATACATCGACCTACTGCCCGGTCCAGCCAGTATCCGCCTCACCCACGCGCATCTCGCTTGGCTCCGGGAACTGCAGCAATGGCAGCTGGCTGCATGGTGCCACACAGCCTTGGTGTCGATCGGCTTGATGAGCCTGAGCTGGCTCCTGCCGCCGCCACCACAGCCTTTGACGGTGGCAGAGCGCATGGCAGCGCTCTCGATGACGGTTGTTGCGGGCAGTAAGGGTTAAGGCTGGTCCGTTGCTCGTGGTGGGCTAGCGCTGGTTGTGACGGCGGTCGATACCCACGACATGAGCCTGCCGCCCGACCAGATGCCGACCCCGAAGCCGAAGATCTCGCCTGAGGAGCGCCGGCGTCGGACTGCCGATCGACTGACCATGATCCGGTTGAAGATGGCGATCGGCCGCGAGCTGGATGAGCGGGGCATCACCACGCCCGCCGCGATCGCCGCCGCGCTGGGGATGCCGACGGCCGCGGCAACCAAGCTGCTGACCCGGCACCAATGGCGCGAGGGCGATGTGGCGCTGCTCGAGGCTGCGGCGGCTTGGCTGAGGGTGAAGGTGCCGGACTAACCAGCCACTGGCCGAGCTAATCGGCGTCGCGCCCAGTTAAGGCCAGAGCCTCCGCCTCCCATACACCGAGCCGGAAGCTGAACACGACGATGGAAGTCTCATCCCACGCCAGGTTGAGCATTCGGCCAGATCTCCAGACGTCCAGGCCGAAAGGCAACGAGTTTGTATGCGTCACGAGCGGCCGTGCCGCGCCGTTTTGAGGTGCCGCACGCATTCCGAACGGGTCGAACGGCTCACGGTGCACAAAGCGGAGCGCTTCATGTTCCCAGGTTGTTAGGTGGCACGGCCCCACCATCCCTGCGCACCCATACTGGTGCTTTTTCCCGTTCGCGTGGATGAACGGCAGCACGAGGTCGCGGACCGCCATGGCGCGACACCGGCGTTCACTCGCCCTTGGGCGCGCCGGAGTTCGATCTGGATTGAGATGGTTTCGCGTAGCCGGCCTCGCCCTGCATGCTGCAATGCAACGTACCGACCGGATTACAGGTTCCGCGACCGGTGTGGCGAGCAGCCCGGCCGGGGCACTTGGCAGGTTGAAGGGGACTAAGGCGCGGTCAGCCACGCGGTGCGCCGTGAATGACAGAGCCTCCCGGCGCCGGGAGGTTGGGAACGAAGACTGCCTTGCTGATTTCTGACGTTCCAACTTATGCAGGAGATGTACCGCCGTGCGCGTCAGACCAAAACACAGCCGAAAGACCGCCCGAAAGCGCCTCCGCTACCAGCGCAGGCACGCCACCCTCCAGAAGGGCGGCTGACGCTATAGAAACCTTGCGCCGGCGCGAGGTTGGGAACGCAGAACGGCAGATCGTCATAGCGCCGTGACGTTGCGAAAGGTGGCGGCGCCGCTACCTTCCTTTGCCTCCTCAGCCCTTCGCCAGCATCGCCCAGGCCCGCACCACGCCGCCGCACATGGACAACAGCAGGGTCCGCCCCCACTGCCCGTGGTGCGGATAGATCTGCCCGTCCTCGCTGACGCCAGAGCGGCGGCACGGCGCGTAGATCCAGCCCGTGGGGGGGTGATGGGCATCCTCTCGAAACCTGGCGGCAGGGCCCGCGCCGCCGCCTCGTCGGTGGTGTAAGGGGCCACACTGGTCCGACCAGGACCGATAGGCTGCGGTGTTGCCGCTCCCGCCCGCGTTCCCCTACCGTTCCCCAATGCCTGCTCCTGTCCCCGACCCGGACCCTCTCGGCCCAGACGGCACGGTTCGCCTCCGGTGCTACCTGCCCCACGTCCACATCCACTACTTCTCGGGCAGCTGCCGGCAGTGCCAGCGCCGCGTCATGATCGGCATTCAGCCGGCCATCCAGATGATGGGCTCGGGCACGGCGACGGCCGGCGAGCTCGAGCAGCGCCTGAAATGCCGCTGCGGAGGCAGGGTTTCCCTAAGCCTAGCCGTGGACGATCGGTCGCTGGAGACGATCGAGCGCGAGGGCCGACTGCCGCAGACGATGGGCATGGTCGTCAGGGAGTAGCAGGAACCGTTTGAGGCTTCCTCCGGCGGCCTTGGCGACCCTCACTGGACGCTCTCCGGGCATGGCGCCGGGTGTGAGACGCCGCTCCTAGCGGCGGCGTATGGCTGACCTGCGATAGGTGTAGGCACGCCATAGGCGCAATTTTTTGGAACCGGACTTTAAACCATAAGTTATGGAAGCGGGCATCGTATCCCGCCCTCCCTCCCCATAGGGGTCCAACCTTGGCCCGCCCTCATCCGTGTCAGAGGGCGGGCTTCTTTTTGTGCCGCTAAGAGGAATGCGGCAGCACTGTTCGCCTGCGATGCGTGATTTGCTCAGGTGTATGCAACCAATAATATTACATGAAACGCAAAGGACTATTTGTAGTTGTAGAGAGCGAGGTTCCTACAACCTCATCCTTCGGTAGCGTCCTTAGCCCGCTCTTCCTCGGGGGAGGAGAGCGGGCCTCTTTCTGCCCGTTGCGCAGCCTGATGGTGGAACGCTCACAAACCCGCCCGGCTGGAAAGGCGTTGGCAGGAAAATCCCTTTGTTCTTCCCTACTAAGGCCGCCCAACGGGGGTGGGGGCGGCCTTTTCCTTGCCCGCAGCCTGATTGCGGCAGCGCCAGCTCCCTTGTGTTAAGCGCTCCCGCGCTCCGCAGGTTAGCCGCTGGCTATGTGCGGGGCGGTGCTGGCGAAGGGCTAAGCGGCGGCTGCATTCAGCGTTTGGGCAAAGAGAAGGCCACCCAGGCGACTGGGCGACCTTGAGGTTAGGGAGGAAGTCCAACAACTCGCCAACACCCCTTGCCTCGCATGCGATAGGCCCTGCTAGTGCCCGGCTTGGATCTCAAGCGCTTCGTCCTGCGGTGTTCGCCACAGTCCGACCAGATCCCATGGCATCGCCGGTCGCAGCACGCGCAGCCGAGGCGCCTCGGGTTGCGGCGGTATGACGTGTTCGGCGGCAGCAAAGCGCTCAATCGCCTTGTGGTGCCATAGCGCCTGGGCGGCCCCCTGCGCGCGGCTATTCTGCTGGCTAAAGCGAGGATTTGGCCCAGTCATGCGCGCCTCCGCAGCTTTGGCGTCAGATGGGCGAAGGGCTGCCGCGTTACCAAGCGAAGTTACGTCATGCGACTGATGCTGGGCCTCACATGCGGTAAACGCTCCCGCTTATCGCACTTCAGTCGTTCGGACTGGCGCCGTCGCGGAGGCCGCCTAGCAGCAGCAGCCGGAGCATTTCATGATCCTCGGCGGCTAGCTGGCCGCTTTCGAAAGCCTGCTGGACGGCCATCTCGATCTCGATGCCCTGCTTCTGCGCCGCCACTCTTAGTTTGAGGTAGACGCCGGTAAGCCGGTCGAGCTCGGCATCGAAGGTCGCCTTGTCGAGATAGACCATGCTGCTGCTCACCCGATCTACCGGCGCCAGAGCGGCCACTTGGCTTCCTTCAAAGCGCTGTCGCAGGGAACGAGACTGCGCAGGCTTAGCGTGCTCTCGGCCGAGGTCAGCTCGAGCTCAGGGCGTGCGGCTGGCGGGGATGGATCCGGGAAGAGGGCCATGTAGCGAGGTGTGGCTCTCCGAACTTAACGATCCATTTACGGTCAATGGGTCGCTGGCTATCCACCTCTTCGAGAGCCGGAAGGGGCGTGTTGGCTGCAAATGATACCGCCCCGGCCATTTGCAGTCAGGGCAGGCCGGGGCCGGATGGCCTCCTCTCAAAGCCTTCGTCCAGGAGCTACGCCTCCGGCACATGCACCCCAAGCCGGGCTGCGATCCGCTCCAGCAGTGCCAGGTCGCCAGCTCGCCATTGCCGTCGGGTCAACAGCTTCTCAGCATCCATAGCTGACAGCCCGGCCACGGCCCCAATCTCAACCGGGTCTCTGATCCCTCGCGCCTCCATCTCCTGATCAAGCAGCATGCGCAG
>NZ_JAETWB010000089.1 GCF_016773205.1 Belnapia arida | reverse complement strand
GTCGAAATCGTCCTCCAGCTCCGCCTGCAGCCAGGGCCGCATGGCCTCCTCGTCGTCCGGCATCAGCCTCTCTCCATCCTTTGGCGGGACCATAACGGAGGACGGTTGCAAGCGGATGACGCTCAGGCTTCGCTCAGGCGCCAGAGTAAACCTAGTCGTACTGCAAGGTTCACTAGTCGTGCCTAGAGATGCGGGCACCGAACACGTTGTCCGTCTCACTCCTGCAACACATACGTATGGAAGGCGGTGCCGCCTCGCTCGTCCGGCTCGCGGTATAGTCCCTGTACTTCGGTCTCGAAGCCCGGAAAGCGATTGGCCGCCCGCTCGAAGGCCTTCAAATAAGCGATCATCGGCCGCGATCTTTGGCCGAGCCGCTCACCCGGGATGACAGTCGCTATGCCCGGAGGGTAAACCAGCCAAAGCGTCGCCGCGATCCTTCCCTCTGCGGCGTCGAGCGGCACGTAGTCCACCCGGTTCCGAACCAGCATCTGCGCCGCCTCCTGCGGCGCCATTGCCATCTCCGGGAAATGCTCGGCCCGAAACTGCGCCGCCTGCAGCGCACTCACATTTTCCTCGCGAAACAGCGCATGCATTTCGGCGCAAAGGTCGCGCAGCCGCACGCCGCGGTAGCGCTGCGGCCGCTTGGAGACGAAACTCGGCATCGCCTGTTCAAGAGGCACGTTCTCGTCATGCAATTTCTTGAAGGTGACGAGATGGGACAGCAGCGTGCCTGCCTTGCTGCTCTCCACTCCCGGCGTTAGCAGGAAGAGCAAGCTGTTGAGGTCGTTCTTCTCCGGCACGATTTGGTTCTCACGCAGGTATTCGGCCACGACCGGCGCCGGTACGCCGTGCGCGTCATAGGCACCATCGCGGAAGCCCGGCGTCAGCAAGGTGAGCTTGTTCGGATCGGTCATCGCCCAGCCCGGCGCGACCTCGCCGAAACCGTGCCATTCCTCGCCTTTCCGCAGTTCCCAATACGCCGGGTCGGCGGCGAGTGCATCGGTCGGCACATCCTCCCACGGAACGAGCCCGCCGTCTGCCAGCGGCACCTGCTTTGGAACAAAGGGCTCGAAGAACCAACGTCGTGCCGGGTCCGCCTCCCGCTCGGCATATTCGCGCTGGGTGTAGCGAAGCTTCTTGCGGATTTCGATACCAAGTCGAATTGTATCATCCCAGAGTATCTCACCCTGCCGCCCCTTCATCATCTGCGCCCCTACATCGAGCGAGGCGAAGAGCGGGTAGAAGGGGCTGGTCGAGGCGTGCAGCAGAAAGAACTCGTTGAACCGCCGGTGATGCACCTGTCGCCGCTGCCCCTTGAGGTGCGCGTCTCGCACGTGGATCTGCGACGCCTGCGAGAAGCTCGCCAGCTGCTTATGGGTGCTCTGGGTGACGAAGATGCCGGGGCTCTCTGGCCCAAGATTGCGCAGCCCCATGCCGTAGCGGCCGCGGAAGAGCGGGTGGAACTTCATGAAGCCTGCCCAGGCCTCATCGAAAAGGATGTAGTCGCAGAGGTGCCCGATCCGCTCCAGCACCGCCTCGGCCGAGTAGATGGTGCCGTCATAGGTGCATTGCTCGATGACGGCCGCGCGGAAGGGCCGCGGCCGGCGCCAGGCCTCGGGGTCCTGCACCAGCGGGTTGTCGCGGATGGCGGCCCGCAGCCGCTCTTCCTCCAGCGCCTCCTGCCGCATCGGCCCGATCAGCCCGTGCGGGTTGCGCGCAGTCTCGACGAAGACGGGCACGGCGCCGCTGAGGAAGAGCGCGCCATGATGCGCCGCCTTGTGGTTGTTGCGGTCGAACAGCACGAGGTCGCCCGGCGCCAGCAGGGCGGAGAGCACCACCTTGTTCGAGGTCGAGGTGCCATTCAGCACGAAATAGGTGCGCTCGGCGCCGAAGATCGCCGCCGCCTCCTTCTGCGCCTTGAGCGCCGGCCCCTCATGCGTCAACAGGTCGCCGAGCTGCAGCACGGAATTGTCGAGGTCGTCGCGGAACACCGCCTCGCCCAGATGCTCGACGAAGATGCGCCCGATCGGGCTGCGGCTGTAGAAGATGCCGCCGTTGTGGCCGGGGCAGGTCCAGAGCTGGTTGCCCTGCTCGGCATAGTCGACGAGCGCGCCGAAGAAAGGCGTCTTCAGGCTCTCGGCATATTGCCGCAGCTGCGAGACCAGGTTCTTGGCGACGAAGCCCGGCGTCTCCTCGGCGAGGAAGATGAAGCCGTCAACATCGTCCAGCACCTCGACCGGGATGTCCTCCAGCCGGTGCCGCCGTACCAGTACGATGATCGGTACGTCGAGCCCGCGCTTGCGCACCAAGTGGATAAGCTGCGCCGACTTGCCCTGCAATCCCTTCTTGCCCCAGTCGACGATCACGCAGCCGATGGCGCTGTCGGTCCGGATCACCAACTCCGCATCGTCGTCTCGCCGGGCGCGGGTGACGGCATAGCCCATGCCCTCCACCTCGGTAAGGATTTGGCGCAGCCGTGCCCCCTCAAGGTCCGATTCATCAAATGCCGGGGCGCAGACCAGCAGCTTGAACCGGCGAGCATATTCCATTCAAAAGGCTCCTGCAGGCGATCGTCGGCAGTTGCGCGGGGGCGGTAGTGACCGTCTATCTCAGTTCCGTGACAGCCTGCCCGCCTGCACGGTTGGACGCCGCCATCGCGGCCCTGCAGGCCGGCGCCGTAGACCATCGCAGCAGCATAAGGCTGAGCGTGTCGCCCAGCAGATGGCGCTTTTTTGCCTTGGATTCTCTTGTTGCCATCGAGTTGTGCGGGTCGACTGAAGTTCCCTTTTATGCACTCCTTCGCGCTGTGGCTGCCGATGATTGAACCGGTTTAGCACTTCGCATTGCGATATTTTTATATTGCTGACGTAGCATAACTATCCCCAAACCAAAATAGCACGATTCATTTACATTCTTGTTTGTGGCTCGCTACGTGCCGAAAAATGACACATTTAGCTGTGGAGTAAAATTGTAACCATACTGCACAAATTTTGTCTCTAGTCAGTCTAGAGCACTTATGACAGTTACTCGATACTTTATATTGCCGTCTCTCGTAAGGTTTCACGCCATATGAAATTTAGCTGGCAACCAATCAGTACCTTGTGCCCGCTCGTTAAGACTAGGTGAAGGATGGCACCTACGCATCAATCTGATAGCGTTGCGCTAACCTATGACTATTGGGCGCCAGTCTACGATCTTGTCTTCGGGGCAGTGTTTCGCCAGGGACGACGCGCGGCCACTGAAATTGCTCGCCGCAAGGGGGGACGTGTTCTCGAAATTGGTGTTGGTACCGGCTTGTCGCTCAGCGAATACGGTGAAGCCAACTCCGTCATCGGCATGGACATCTCAGCCCCGATGCTTGTGAAGGCGCGAAAACGCATTTCCGAGATGAGCCTCCGTCATGTCACCGGTCTTGCAGTCATGGACGCTGAACAGATGGCTTTCCCGGATGCGTCCTTTGATGTTCTCGTCGCGCAGTACGTCGTAACCGCCATTCCTAATCCTGAACGTGCTCTCGATGAGTTCCTCCGCGTCCTTCGGCCAGGCGGCGAGATTATTATTACGAGCCGCATCAGCGCGGAGCACGGCCTGCGAAGAACCCTGGAAGGACTGCTTATGCCATTAACCAGCCGACTGGGATGGCGCACTCAGTTTCCCTGGCGGAGATACGAGGACTGGGCGTTGAATGCGCCGGCATTACGACTCGTCGAACGGCGGCCGATCCCACCCTTGGGGCATTTCTCCCTAATCCGTTTCGCTAAAAATGAAGCCGGTCCCGTGTCCGCACATCCAAGCGTGCCCACTTGACCCGAGACATTGCTCACGTCTGCCCAAGAACACCGCGTCGCCTCGACCTTTCGAGAAGGAACTGCGATGACCGCTTTTATTGAGCATCTACGTGAGCAGCGGTGGGATGATCATAGGTACTATCACCACAGTCGAATCAATCAGAGCTTGCACCTAGTCAGCGCCGTCAGCTTTGTGTGCGCCTACATCATGGCCTTCTGGAACCCGGCAATGGCTGCCTTGATAGGCTGGCTTGGAGCTATGACCACGCGGCAAGTCGGCCATCTGGTTTTTGAGCCAAAAGGTTACGATGCTAAGAACCAAGCCACTCACGAACATAAAGAGAATATTAAAGTCGGTTACAACCTGCGGCGCAAGATAGTTTTGATGTCAATTTGGGTAATGTCGCCATTTTGCCTTCTTATTGATAACACCTTGGGCGGCACGATGGATACCCCTCAAAGCCTTGACGAGTTCATCCGAAATGTCGGCATTCTTTGGCTCTGCCTAGCAATGGGCGGTTTGCTGTTTCGCACTATGCAGCTATTTTTTAGCTCCGGTATTCAAACAGGTTTGGTGTGGGCGACCAAGATTATCACCGACCCGTTCCATGACATTATGCTTTATCGCACCGCCCCACTCCATTTGCTTCGAGGCGAGCTGATAGACCAATCCACTCGGCATAACCATTCGTCGCAGCTCAGCTAAAGGCATCAAATGCCGGGTTGCCCTTGTGAAGAAGAACAAGGGCGCCAACGGCGATGAAGCATCTCTCGCAGGATACCGCGTCGGATGGATTGGTTGGATGTGACCGGCCCTGTCCACCAGCCATCCGCATCCATATTCCGTGTCGCTGCTACGAAACGATCAGCTACTTCCTTGAACTCTGAGTCGTTGTAGTTGAGGCTGAATATCAGGCGGCCGGTCCCGACCCAACTCAATGCTAAGTTTTGTGCACGAAGGTAGTATTGCAGCATCCAATTATACCGCGACGGATGCGTGTAACAGACGGTCCAAATGGTTGATAAATTTGCTATCCGTACTGGAAGGTTCGCTTCTTTAAGTCGCTCATTGAGAGCGACCGCACGCTCGTTCCAAATCATATCCAACCTCGCGTACATCGCCACCACGTCTGGCTGCTGGAGCCGGTCTAAAAAGGCACGCATGGCCCCCATGACGTAGGGATGCGAGTTGAAAGTTCCTCGCGCAAAACAGATAGCACCAGGACGGCTATCGCTGAAACGTCGCATAAACCTGCTGCGCCCGCATAGGACGCCGATGGGCAATCCACCGCCCAACGTTTTGCCATAGGTGACGAGGTCAGCGCGGATTCCAAAATACTCTTGGGCACCGCCAAGAGCCAAGCGGAAGCCGACAAAAACTTCGTCGAATATCAAAACGATGCCGCGCTCCGTGCAGACCTCTCGAAGCTGACATAACCACTTCGAATATGCCTGGCGGTCGAACCCTCCTGCCCGACTGCTATCGACCAGCGATGAATCAGCGGGAGCCGCCGCATTCGGATGCAATGCCTGCAGTGGATTAACCAAGACGCATGCAATGTCTCTTCGAGTCCGCAACACATGCAAGGTGCGTTCGGACATCTCCGCAAGTGTATAGGTGTCACGCACAGGGGCGGGATTACCAATGCCGGGCTGCACGTCGTCCCACCAGCCATGGTAAGCACCGCAAAACCGCACGAGATGCGTACGGCCGGTATGGTATCGTGCCAGGCGCACTGCCTGCATCACCGCTTCGGTGCCAGACATGTGGAAGGATATTTCATCCTGGCCAGAGATACGCTGGAGGTCGGCCACGTTGTCAGCCACCACAGGGTGGTATGCGCCGAGCACGGGGCCCAGGCTGCCGACACGCTCGACTGCTTCAGCGATACACGCCTTATAGCTGTCGTAGCCGAGCAGATTGACGCCATGGGAGCCAGTCAGGTCGTAGAAGATATTGCCGTCAAGGTCGGTCACCGTCACTCCCTGCGAAGCCGACAGGAAGGAGCCTGATGTCAAATGCTCGCGGACAAGCCGGCTATATTGAAAGGGAACCCGGTAGTTGGACGTGAACTGGAGATCGGAAAGCCCTTGCCGCGCCTCCACAGTCAGCGCTGCGGATTGCCGAAAGCGGTCCTGAAAGATGCCTGCGAGCCGAAAGAAGCCGTCTTCACGTCGGGCAACAACGCTTTCAGGCGCATTGTCGGAACAGAAAAATTGGTTTTGATTATACTCGTAAAAAGGAATAGCAGAGGCAATGCGCCGAGCCATGCGAACATGGCCCGCGAGCGAGTTGTGCTTCGCTCTCGAGAGGGCCAATCTTGCTCGCCCTTTGGCCAGCCATAATCCAACGCCGCCTGCGGCAACAGCTGCATAAGGCGCTAGGTCAAGCAAAGACGCGTTCAGCATGCTACCGGTCCGTCAAAAGGCACTGCCAATGCCCATTCTGCGAACTACCTTTGCCCGAATTGTGCAGCATGAAGATATCAACTTCCTTTTGACGAACCGCATACCGAGACGCATGGCTACGCGCTTCTTCGGCTGGTTTAGCCAAATTGAAAACCCCTGGGTCCGTGACATCTCGATTGCAATCTGGCGTGCTTTTGCAGACTTAGATTTGACAGATGCCGAAGACACTAAGTTTCGCAGCCTGCATCACTGTTTCACTCGGCGCCTCAAAGCCGGAGCGAGGCCGGTGGACCTGGATGCTGCAATCCTCGTCAGCCCCTGTGATGCCATCATCGGTGCTTTCGGGCTGATAACTGAAGGGCGAGTAATCCAAGTAAAGGGGTTCCCCTATTCACTTCAAGACCTGCTCGACGACAGTGCCCATGCTGGCCAGTACGAAGGCGGCACATTTGTTACGCTTCGCCTTACATCCAGCATGTATCACCGCTTCCATGCTCCGCATGACTGTCAGGTTGAGTCAATCACCTACCTTTCCGGCGACACTTGGAACGTCAACCCAATAGCCCTCAAGCGGGTCGAACAGTTGTTTTGTAAAAACGAGCGGGCCATCATTCGGGCCAAGTTGTCTGAAACGGGTTTCGCCATCACCTTAGTTCCGGTGGCCGCTATCTTGGTGGCGAGCATCCGTTTGGGATTTTTGGATGCGATTCTTGACCTTCGGGCGGACGGTCCGCGTCGTGTGGCTTGCAATGTGAGGTTGCGAAAGGGCGATGAAATGGGCTGGTTTCAACATGGGTCGACCATTATAGTATTTGCACCGCGTGGATTTGGCTTTTGTGACGGCATCGTCGATGGCGCCACCATCCGGGCCGGGCAAGCACTACTGAAGCTGCCCTCTACTGAATTAGTCTAACTTGAATTCGGCAGACTGTCGCCAGTGCGGGTGACCAGCCCCCACGAGGCGGTCCAGGTGGGTTTTTAGTGGAGTATGGCTGCGGCTTGGCCTGAGTTGGAGGATGGTGGGTCAACTGGGGAGAGCGGACTTGATGTCAGGAGCACTTCCGGCGCTGGCGGTCGGTAGCGCAGTGAAGAGTGTGGTCGGACGGTATTGTAGTGCCGTCGCCACTGCTCGATCAGGACCTTGGCCTCGGCGAGCGTGTTGAACACCTCCATGTTGAGCAGTTCGTCGCGCATCTTGCCGTTGAAGCTCTCCACGTAGCCATTCTTCTCTAATCGTGGGCACGTGCGTCAAGCAGTGGTGCTGTCCCGCGTGGGTTTCACGCTTCTCTTCG
>NZ_JAETWB010000088.1 GCF_016773205.1 Belnapia arida | reverse complement strand
GTCTGTTGCTCTCCGTCATCGACACCTCCCAGGCTCCTCAGCCTATCAAAGGTGTCCGTGAAATCGGGACAGGCCCATCGTACCGCCTTTCTACGGCGCGCCGAAAAGAGCCTTCTACGGATTATGGCTTCTTTCGCTGGGTACTCACCTTGTGGCTTCTAGCAGAACCCGGATCAAGCACTACTGGCACTTGATCCGGATGGTGTTAAGCCGACTGGGCGTGAGCGGGCCTTAACGGCGAGGCACCCATGATACCGAACTAGTAGGGACGCTCGCCCCGACGTCTAGGAAGCAAATGGCTAAACGCGGAATTCCTCACGGTTCCGTCCTTCCGCCTGCATGGCATGAAGCCATTTTGGCAAACAGCCTCGTCCAGACCATTCTTCGCCGTTTGGGCCGCGAAACCTCACTGCTAGCTGAGCTCCGGCGTCCTTACGGTGCTTGCTGTTCAGGAGCAGAGGGGGTGCGCCCAGGCCATACGCTCTCGAAAGACAAACCCAACTGGGCGAGCTTCTCCTTCGCTTCGGTCAGCACTGCGTTCTTGGCCTCGTCAAGTTTTTCCAGGCGCTTCGCCTCTGCAGCGTCGCGTAGGGCCGTCAACTCCGGAACACTCATAGCTTACAAGTAGAAGTCGAACTTTTTCGCCATTCTAATGAACCCTCAAACAGCCCTTCTTGGTTTCCTATATTTTCCTGAGAAACATGGCAAGCGAGCAGTTTGTGCGCTGCAGAGGCGGCCAGAGCGGAAAGCCCAGATCGCATCCCGTAAATTGGATGGAAAGATGTACAATAAAGTCCTGTTCCGCTCCAAGATATTTAGCATACATAAAACACCACAAGATCATAAGGTATATCCGCCGTCCCCAGGACAAACGACGTAAACTTAGGCTAGCCTCGGAGAGCGACAGCCCGTGACATGGCTCGATTGGTTTGTGCGACAGAAGATAAAGTCCCATTTGGCAGAAGAGAGGACCCTTGCGGGTTCCTTCTCGTCAAATCGGAAAAACTCCAATGAATATTCGCTTGCCGATCTAGCTATCCAGGTGGCCGCAGATGCCAAGGGCAAGCCGGGTGTTGACCCGGAGATTGCCTTCTTTGCGTCCTGCCTTATACCGTTTTTGCGTGGCTTTGCGCCAATTGAGGACCGGCGACAAATGTCGGATGTTGGTCCAGCCCTTGGGTTAGTACTGACACGTGAAACTGCAGCCCTGTTTGCCGATGCGGAGCCGCCCGCCACCGACCAATGGCAACAGCGGGCCTTTGCTAAGGCGCCTGCTGGTGATGGCCGCGGCGGGATCTACATCGATGTTCCACATGGGGCGCTGCGGGTGGGTACGGACCTGCAGCTTCGGGCGGCACTCGCTATACCATGGTTGGAGCCGTCAGTCGTTAATGCGGCGCATCTTGTGTGGGCTGGAACCACCATAATTGCCTTGGTGCTAACAGCGCCAGGTTCCGAGAGACCGCGCGGCATATCCTTTGCTGCAGTAGACCCAAATCAGAACGTCTTCGCTCTAGGAACGGAAGACAAGCCGGTCGTGGGGTTTATGTCGAATGATGTTCTGGAGATGATGGCGGGCGCAAAGGGCGAACCAGAGGACGTGCTAAATCTATGGAATCTAGTCCTTAGTCGCTCAACAAATTTTCTTCGCTTGGTTCTAGCCTACCATGCCCATGGGCCAGTTGAGGCAAGGGAGGCGATTGCACAATCTCCACCTGCTAGATCGCCCCGCGAGCAGCTGCGGCCAAGGAAGGCGGAAAGCCTTTTCGCCATGGTACGGCTTCTGCCCCCAGCTGACCGGTTAGGACGGCCTACTCCGGCCCCGCACGTAACGCCCTGGCAGTTGATGAGCCGCCAGACAGTCTCGGGACACTTCCGCCTGCAGCCCTATGGTTCCGGCCTGTCGCTACGTCGTCTCATTTGGGTGTCCCCGTACGAAAGAGGTCCTGAGGGTGCGCCGGAAAAACCCCGCGCAAAAAATCTTTGAGGCAGCACAATCCCATAGATTGTCGTTCGACCATCTTTTGAATTCTAATGCGATTTCTTCGTGAACAAACCTCAGCTTATTATTCCGTGGGTGCTTGTGGCTTGGGTGGAAAGGTTGACCGCCGAGCGGATCCCCGAATCGGCTCCCAGAAATACCCGAGCGGCGTGCGGCTCTCACCGAGGAGGAAAGCTTCCACTGGCATGCCGGCAGCCACCGAACGTTGCGGCATGAGGTTCAGCGCTCCTGGTTCGAGTGCAACACGGACGGGGTAGACCAGCTGGCCGGCCCTGATGGCCAGGGCATCCGGGGCGATGGCGATGACATGGCCAGGCAGCAGCGGCGGTGCATTTTGCCGGAAGGAAGTAAGCCTGATCTTGGCCCGCTGACCCAAACCCACCTGATCGATGTCGGTCGGCTGGACCTGCAACTCCACAATCAACCGGTCTTCGGCAGGCACGAGGTCGAGGATGGGCTGGCCAGCCTGGATGCTGGCGCCTGGCGTGAAGGCCTGGATGTTGGTGACCTTGCCGGCCTCGGGCGCTAGCATTTCGCGCCGGGTCAGGATGTCCTGCGCGGAGCGGAGCTTCTGCAGCGCCGTCACCGTCGCTGCCTCGGTGGCCTGTGAGTCGTTGGCGATCTCGGAAAGCCGCACCAGGCGCAGCCCCTCAAGCTGCCGCTGCGCCTGGATGATGCCCTCGCGTAACTGCGCCTCCTGCGCATTGGCTTGGCCGATGGTAGCGACGAAGCCGGCCTCTTGCTGCTGCAGGTTCAGCACGGTGAAGCGCGAGGCATAGCCCTGGGCCAGCAGCTGGTTGTAGCCGGCGATCTGCTCGCGCACCGCCATGAGCTGCCGCCCGGCGCCCTCGCGCTGGGCACGGGCATCCGCCACCTGCTCCTGCAACTGGGTGATGGCGCGCTCCTGCACGCCCGATTGTCCATCGAAGGAAGCCCAACGGGCGGCGAAAAGAGCCTGTTCGGCGCGGAGGAAGATGGCAATGGCTGGGTTCGCCGCGGCCTCTGCTTGAAGCTCGGATGGAAAGGCAAGCTGGCGCTGCTCGGCCTGCTCGGCGCGGAGGCGGGCAAGCTTGGCTCGGCCGCCCCAATAGGCAGCCCTGGAGCGCCCGGCCTCCGCTTCCGCCTGGGTGATATCGAGCTGGAGTAAGGGTTGGCCCGCCTGCACCACCGAGCCTTCCTGCACTAGCAGCTGATGCAGGATGCCGGGTTCTAGCAGATTGACCGTCTTGCGCCGGCCGTCGGGCACCAGCTGGCCGGCGGCCACGACGGCCTGTTCCATCCGGGTCATGGTTGCCCAGCCGATAAAAGGCACCAGGGTCAGACCCAGCGTCAGCAGCGCCGTCCGCATCGTCATCGAGACCGTCGGGCCCGGCGCTGATGCTGCGACAAGCTCGTGCAATGCAGGGGCAAGATCGCTGGGCTCGACCGGGGCCATCGGCGATCGCGCCATGGCCGTCGGCTCGGTCAGCTCCGGCCGCTGTTGCTCGGTGAGGGCCCATTCACCTCCCGGCCCGAGGCGCAGGGCATAACGGGCCAGATCCGTCCAGCCTGCAGGATCATGGGTTACGATCAGGACGACGCCGCCCGCCAAGCGCACCCGCTCCACGGCGGCCAGGAGCATGCGCCGGGCGGGGCCATCGAGCGCCTCCTCTGGCTCGTCCAACACCAGGAGCTCAGGCCCGCCATGAAGCGCCCGTGCGAGCGCAATCAGCCGGCGTTGCCCAGCTGAGAGCATGCTGCAAAGCGTAGCATAGCCCTGCGGCAGGCGGCCGATCATGTCATGCACGCCGGCGGCGCGGGCGGCCGTCACTACCGCCTCCAGCGGTGCATCCGGCCCGCGGCCGATGTTGGCCTGCACATCGGCATCCAGCAGCTGGATGTCCTGCGGCAGATAGCCAATACGCACGCCCAGAAGCTCGCGGTCGCAGAAGTAGGTGTTCTGGCCTCGCAGCAAAACGCGGCCGGATGTCGGCTCCAGCAGGCCTAGGATCAAGCGCAACAGCGTGCTCTTGCCGGCGCCGTTCCGGCCCTGGACCAGGGTGACGCTGCCGGGAGGTAGGGCAAAGGAGATGTTGCGAATGATGGGGGTATCACGCCCCTCGGGCCAGAAGCCGAGACCTTCGGCCACTAGCCCGGGCGGCGCCGCAGGGTCCGGCGGTTCGACCGCTGGCGCGGCATTCTCGCGCAGCACCCGGCGCAGCCGACGCCAGGCGCCGAGGCCGCTGCTCCAGCTGCTCCAATAGCGCAAGATGTTAGAAAAAGGCGCCATCGCTTTGTAGCCGCCGAAGAAGGCGCAGAGCACGAGGCCCATGCTGCCGGTGCCTTCAAAGACCAAGGCAACGCCTCGCACCAGCAGCGCCAGGACGAAGAGGGAGGAGACCAGATGCTCAGTCTGTTCGATGGCATCCCGGCGCGCATGGGCCGCATCAGCTTGATCCAGCGCCTGGCTGTAGCGTCGGTGCCAGCGGAACACCGATGCGGCCAGTTGGCCAAGGCCGCGGAAGGTATCAGGATGGGCGAACTCGCTGCCGAGCTCGCCCGAGGTCGCGGCGATCCTGTGCGCCGCTTGTACGCTTTGCCGCTCGGTCGCGGCTTTGTTGACGAAGGCCAGGGCGATCGTCGTCAGGATGCCCAGGGTGGCGATCCAGCCAAAGCCATCATCGATGTAGAAGAGCGCTGCTAGGGCGAGGGCCGCTCCAACGAGGTCGAGCGCGCCGACCAACGTGGGCCCGGTGGCAAAATTCTGGACCGTCGTGACGTCTTGAAGCACAGCAACGCCGCCTGCGATATCGGCCCGGACTGCGTTGCGGATGGAGCTTTGTAAGGCCTCCGCCCGCAGCTTGAGGCTGAAGCGCTCGGCACCGGCCCGAAGCATTCGCCCCCGGTGCAACAAATAAATCTCAGATAGAACGGTTATGCCGATGAACAAGCCCAGCATCGCGCCATAGGTGCCGATGTTCGGCGTGCCGTGCATGGCATCCGACATGGCTTTCATGATCATGAGGAATCCGAAATAGCCGATCTGCCCGGCCAGGGTCAGCAGCAGGACAGTAGCAACCGCCGCAGGCGTCACGCCGATCGCGCGCAGGTCCAGCCAATGTGGACGGGGCCGGGCCATCATGCGAGGCGGCGCCCCGCCGCATCCGCCGCCGCGGGCAGGCGATGGAGTTCGCCGCCGGCCGGCACGAGGGTACCGTTGCGCAGCGTCAGCACCCGGTTCGCCATCCGCAGCAGAGCCGGCCGATGGGTCGTGAAAACCACCGAACTGCCCTCCTGCTGCAGCCGTGCCAGCAGCGCCACGATCTCGGTCTCGCCCTCGGCATCGAGCGAGCCGGCAAGCTCGTCGAGCAGCAGCAGCCGCGGCCGGCCATAGAGTGCCCGGGCGATGGCGATGCGGTGCCGCTGCCCCATGGAAAACTGGTAGTTCCCGGCAACCGGCGTGGCATAGCCGAGCGGCAGGCCGGCGATAATCTCATGCGCGCCGGCCCGGCGGGCGGCGTCCAGCACGAGGTCCATATCCGGCTGCTCGAGCCGCGCGATCACCTCCGCCAACGTGCCGCGCGCGAGCAGCGGCTGCTGCGGCAGGTAGCCAACATGGCGGGCGAGGTCCCGTCGGTCCCATTGGCTGGTGGCATGGCCGTCGAGATAGATCCCGCCGGCCGAGGGCCGGTGCAGGCCGAGCAGCAGGCGCAGCAGGGTGGACTTGCCACTGCCGGAGCCGCCGAGGATGGCGATGGTCTGGCCCGGCTCGACCGCCAGATCGACATTACGAAAAAGGAATGGCTGGTTGCCGCCGAAGGTGAAGGAGAGATGCTCGGCGACTAGCCTGCTCTCCGGGCAGGGGAAGGCAAGGCCGGGGGCGCTGGCCTGGGCGGTGTTGTCGGCTAGCCGGCGCAGCCGGTGCCAGGCAGCGGTGGCCTCCGTCCAGCGGTCGATGGTCTGCCCGAGCGCGCCGAAAGGGCTGGCAACCTGGCCGACGAGGATCGCCGCGCCGGCGAAGGCGCCATGGAGGGTGGCCCCGAAGAATGGCAGGCCGAACATGGTGAAAAGCAAGGCACCGCGAAAGAAACCGACCGTCAGATCGCTCAGGAAGCGCAGGCGGGCGGCCTTCTCATCCGCATGCCAGATCTCCCGCGCGCTCTTCGAACCCTGCTTGACCCAGAGCCGACCCAGGCGTGGCAGCATGCCCATGGCCAGCACGGCCTCGCCCGAGCGCATCGCGTCCAGAGTGAGATTATAGATCCGGCTTGTACTGGCCGCCGCCACTTCCTGCCGCTGGTTCAGGGCACAGACCAAGCCCAGGCTGATCAGCGCCATCGCTAGGCAGAACAGGGCTATGACGAAGCCAAAGGCCCAGTGAATAGCGAAGGTCAGCGGGATCAGGAAAGGCGTCATGACAATGCTGACGAGGGCTCTGCCGACGAATCCTGATAGGGTGTCCCGCACCGTCTCTATATCTGCGAGGACGGCCTGCAGGCTGGCATGCCCTCGCTCGGCATGCTGCATCACCGCGAGCAAGGCCGGAATGGCCAACTGGTCGGCTAGATGTCGGGCGAGATACCGGGCTGCCATCGATTGCAGCAGCCCGAGGATGGCGATGGCTATGCAGAGCATGATCCAGACCGTGGTTATGGAACGTAGGGCGTCCCAAGCCACCGAATTCAGTAGCCATTGTAGGCTGGACATTTTCAAAAACAGCAGAGCGAAATCAAGAATGGTGACGCCAAACCCAAGCAGAGTAAGGAGAGCCAGCCAACCCGAGGCGAGTCGCAGGACTTGCTCAATATTTTTGGTTAAGCCGGCCCCACGTTGAATACTAGCCCTTGTAGAATAGTTCATTTTCGTAAAATCCAAGAGCCATGAGGCGATTTACGACAGTAAATTACAACCTTTAAGAGATATTAGCCTTAAGAGTGAAATTTTGGTAGCTGTATTGCAAGGCCCGATAGGGTAGCGGCATGTAGCTACCGTCCGGGCCATGCGGCCCTGCGCCTCCTGATCATTGGGTATGCTTTCGGAGGATTCGCTTCGCGGCCAGTCAGCTCGTTGCTGAACTTGACAATCAACATTAAACAAGGTCGCGGGCGACATTTAACGAATGTCAGCTGAAGTGGGGCCATTCGCACACTAGCTATATCTGATTGTACTAATAATCACACCAGAATCTAAGTTCATTTGCAATAAAACTTTACATCTAATAAAGATATTAATAACAACAATCTATTTCCTGAATAGAAACAGTCTTCAATAAACAATAAGAATAAACATTTATTTCCTCTAAATTCAATTTTTTCAAAATTACTATCGTGGTAACTTTTTATGTTCTTGTAATCAAAGTAAAAGTAATTTTTTTCTTATGCAGTATGTAAGTCTTATTCTTATTGCTTATAACTTAATAGATTATAAATCCGAAGGATGAGCAATCCAAGATTGCAATCGCATTTTCGTGTGCTACACATCGCCGCGTTGCGCTGCAGCAGATGTGGAGGCATTCGG
>NZ_JAETWB010000087.1 GCF_016773205.1 Belnapia arida | reverse complement strand
CTGCGCGGGCTCACTTACAACCTCCAGCGCCTCGTCCGCCTCAGTGCCCCCGGATGAGCCTCGCGACAGAGCAAGGAAGGCTAACGTGGGGCCGTGCACGCGTCATCCTTTGACAGAGACGTTGGTGGAGCGAGACGCCAAGCGTCGGGGCGGTCGGCCCGGCAGCGGCCAAGACGTTACGTTCTCTCGCGCACACTCAGGCAAAACCCATGCTGTCGCCTGATCCGACCAGGGGCGGCTCGAACAGACGGGCGCGGAGGCAGCTACACCATCTACCGCATTTTGGAAGCGGACTAGCTGCCGCCGTTGCACAGCGCCGCCAGACTGGCAGTCGGGCTCTACCGCGTCTCCACCTCCGAGCAGGGCCACAGCGGCCTCGTGGAGGCGCAGCAGGCGAGCGTCAGAGCCTATGCCGAGGCTCTGGCTATACGCTGATCGCCGAGTACCAGGGCGTGGCCAGCGGCAAGGACGACCACCGACCGGGCAAAGGGACAACTTTGAACTCGCGCGTTGAGAGAATTAAGCGCGCGTACTCGCAGATTATTATGAATTGCGATCCGTTACCTCGAAGGATACATGGGAAAGGGTAAAGTGAAACCGAAGGTAGCGAAACTGGTCGACCGCATATGTGTTTTACCGAGACTGTGCCAACGGGAGAGATCACATGAGCCGCGGCTTTCCATCTATGACGGCGCTGCTGGGTGTACTTGCAGTTGCAGGTTACCAAAACCGCGACAAGCTTGCGGAGCTATTGGGAGGAGTTACCGGCGGTGCCGCTCGCACTCCAGGCACGGCCAGCCCGCCACAAGGCCAGGGCACTGGGTTTGGTGAAGCGACGAGCGATGGCAGCATTGGCGCCGTCCTGACTGACGGCATCCGCAACCTGGTTGACCGCTTTCGGTCGATTGGACACGGTGAAGCAGCGGACTCGTGGGTAGCCCATGGGCCCAACCGCGAGGTCGCCCCGCAGCACGTTGAGAGCGCGATTGGCGCCGACACGCTGGATGCGCTGGCAAAGCAGACCGGCCTGTCCCGTGAGGAGATCATCACTCGACTCACCCGAGAACTGCCCAGCGCGGTTGATAAGTACACACCCGAGGGTCGGATGCCGGCGTAGGGCGACGCGGGTAGCTGAAAGGAATGGGGTTTACTCGCCCCCGCAGGCCGCGCGACGGCACCAGGCAGCAGCAGGTACTCGCCATGCTGCGCCGGCAGGAGGGTGCAGCCGTCGCCCAAATCGCCGAGGTCACCGGCTGGCAAGCTCATACGGTCCGCGGCTTCTTCACTGGGCTGCAGAAGCGCTGAAGCATTGTGGTTGGAGCTGCCGAGCGGGTCTGGCAGGTCGGCTCGGGCAAGGAAGGCGCCAAGGGCAGCTATACCGTCTACCGCATCGCCGAGGAGTTCTCAGGTCGTTGTGAGATAAGCCTCGACTTTTGTGGCATAGTGTCCTTTTCCATTTGGCCAAGCCAGATACCCAGCCCATCTTCAAGGCCAAGTGACTACTTCACAGCTGCTCGTTAGACAGAAGCCGTGTTTTTGCGCGACGTTTGCGAGCGGGGACGCCGCGCTCGTTTCTTCGAAGCCGGCTCGAACCTCTCGGCGGGTGCCGCCCGGGCACTGTCTTGGTGGTGGCTGCGTTCCCGCGCCTCCTGCTTCGAGGACTGTGCCGCCTCCTCCGCCGTACGCAACACCAGAGTTCCACCCCGTGCCAGAGCGTCAAAGTAGTCGCTCACGAAGCGCCGCTGCATCTCCACCGCCGGGCCTGGCTCGGCACGGTTCAGCAGCGCTTCTGCGAAGCGCTTGTTAGTCGCCATTACGCCCTCAAACAGGAGTGACACAGCCCGCTGTGCGTCCTGCGCTTGTTCCCCAGTCGCGCCCGAACCTGGCGCGGCGGTCATCAGCTGGCGCATATTGGCTGCGGCTTCCTCCATCAGGCCCGCTAAGACGTACTTGGTCTTCTCCATGTTCCACTCTCCGTATTTACCGTGGCGCCAGACACTGTCGTCACGACAGGAGGACTGGCTGAGCTCTTCCGGGCTAGGCGGGCGACGCCGGCGCAGCGAGCGGTTGCGGGCAACATGAAAAGGGCTGGGGCACCCATGGCGCCCCAGCCGCTCTCTTTTACGCTCCGGACCCTTGTAGGTCCCGCACCAGTGTTACTCCGCCGCAGCCTGAGAAGGCTGCTGGGCCTGGTCGGTCTGGCGGATCTGCTCCTCGAGCGGGCGCAGCGTCTCGTCAGCGGCGCGACGCGTTGCACGAACCAGCGTGGCAGTGTTGCGCAGCACGGTGTCCGTGTACTCGCGCATGAAGCGCTGCTGCAGTTCCACAATGGGCGCCGGGTTGGCAAGGCGAAACAACTCCTGCGCCGCGCGCAGGTTGGTCTGCATCACGCCCTCGACCAAACCCGCCATCCCCTGTTGTAGGTCGCGCAGACCACCTTCGGCGGCGTTCGGCAGCGTCATCAGCTGACGCACGTTCTCGCTTGTTCCCCGGGCCGCCTCGGCCACCTTGCGGCTGACCTCCTCAAAACGCTGCGCCGCATCCTGAGTGATCTGACGCTGAGCGTCGGTGACCGCCTGGGCGCTCCGGCGCGCCGTGTCGCTCGTAAGTTCAGCACCGCGGCGGGCTGCATCGGCACCTGCTTCGGCACCCTTACGCGCCATATCGGCGCCAGCCTCGGCATTCTGGCGCAGCGCCTCATTGGTGGCGTGGCCGCCTTGCTGGACGGCCTCGGCGCCGCGACGGACCGCGGCATCGGTGGCTGCACGTGTGTCTTGCGGCTTATTAATGTCGACCATGTGAGTTTCCTACCAATAAATCTTCAGCGCATCAAATATTGCTGCACTGCACAATTTTGTTGTGCGTCAATAAGCGTCCTGACGCAAGAGAAAATTCGTGGCAGAAGACGAAGGAACTATTACAGAGTACGAGGTTTCATTTTAGTGAAAGCGGGATCTAGCGACCGCGCTGCTCTGCTCTGCTGATTTGGGTTTCGGGATGAACACACAGAATATTTATCCCATAATCGGAACAGTATTCTTTTCACCAGTTTGGTTGCCCTGCTCGCCGTGGCATCGCCGTCGATGCAAGTGATTTCGACGGCTTATCCCAACTGTCTTGAATGGATTGGCCTCGATGGGTTCGGCGCGGTCAAACACCGTAGGAGCACGGCATTGAACCTCTTCGCTGCAGCCAAAACCCTTCTCGGGAGTCGGACGGTGCTTGCTTGCGGAATGGCCGCCACTGCCCTCGGCGCATTTGCCCTGGTGAACCGCACCGTCGCGCGCCGGGCGGAGCGCCAACATCCACCTCGGGGTACGTTCCTCGACCTGGATGGCGTCAGACTGCACTATACCGACCGGGGTGCCGGGCAACCGATCGTCCTTATCCACGGCAACGTGGTGTCTGGCGACGACTACGATACCAGCGGCGTCGCCGAGCGCCTGCTGGAAACTCACCGGGTCATCATTTTCGACCGCCCCGGCTTTGGCCACAGCGAGCGCCCACGCGGCCGCAGCTGGACGGCAACGCAGCAGGCCGAACTGCTCCACAAGGCCCTCAAGCAGCTGGGTATCGAGCGCCCGGTTGTGGTGGGCCACTCCTGGGGTGCCATTGTGGCGCTCTCGCTGGCGGTGCGGCACCAAGCTGACACGGCGGGTCTCGTACTGCTTTCCGGTTACTATTTCTGGACCCTACGGCCCGATGTGTTGTTAGTCACTGTAGGTGCGATTCCGGTGGTTGGGGATATCCTACGGTACACGGTCTCGCCGTGGCTGGGGCGGCTCCTCATGCCCTTGCAGAAGCGCGCAATGTTCTCGCCGGCCTCGGTCACCAGGCGGTTCCGGCACGAATACTCGGACGCGATGGCGCTGCGGCCGTCCCAGATCCGCGCTACCTCGCTCGATGGTGCGCTGATGATCCCAGGTGCGCTGGGCTTGCGCCGGCGCTACACCGACCTCCGGATGCCTGTACTCATCCTTGCAGGAGACGGCGACAAGGTCGTCTGGAAGCGCAATGCTGAGCGCCTGCACGCCACCATCCCAGGCAGCGCGCTGCGGAGCGTCGAGGGAGCAGGGCACATGGTCCACCACTCCGAGCCAGAGCACGTTGTCGAGGCTATTGGATTGGTAAGCCATGGCATCCGCCAAGCTGCCCGTACGAATGCTCGGCGAATCAGCCGTGTCGCTCCGAATGGTCTCTGAAGCTTCAGCCCGGGCAGCGTAACGACGCCGCCCTCCGGGGTGCAAGGCGGACAGCCCCCCCGGAGCAGCTGGTGCTGGAGAACGCGCCCGCGTCTTCTTACTTCTCGAGCACGTAGGTGCCCGGCGCGTCCGCAATCGGCGGATGCGCGGTGCTGCCCGTCGCTGGTGGCCTTTGTCTTTCGCCCGACCGCGCCGCGAGCCAAGCCGACCAATCCGTCCACCAGCTGCCGTCGTGCTTCGTGGCCGCCTTGCGCCACTCCTCAGGCGTTGCCGCTTGCGCCTCGTTGGTCCAGTAGGCGCCCTTGCCACCCGGTGGGTTGATGATGCCAGCGATGTGGCCAGAGGAGGCAAGCACGTAGCGCACCTTGCCGCCGAAAAGCCGTGTGATGTGCCAAGCAGCGTCCCAAGGAACGATGTGGTCCTTCTCGGCACCAACCGCATAAGCATCCAGCTCGATGCGCCCCAGGTCGATGGGTTCACCTTTGAGCTCGATCTTACCTGGCACGACTAGGTTGTTCTCCTTGTAGGTGTTCCGCAGGTACCAGGCGTGTGCGGCGCGGCACATGCGGGTTCCGTCACTGTTCCAATAGAGCAAGTCGAAGGCCGGAGGTTTCTCACCCATGAGGTAGTTGTTCACCACGTTCGCCCAGATCAGGTCGTTTGAGCGCAGCAGGTTAAACATGTTGGACATCTCTCGGCTGTCGAGGTAGCCGCGCTCCATCATCTGCTGCTCGACCAGATCCATGGCCGGCTCGTTCATGAAGACGGCGGTGTCGCCTACCCGCGTGAAGTCCTGCAGCGAGACCATGAAGGTCGCTGCATTGAAGCGGTTGTCTTTCTTCCGAGCCAGCCACGCAAGAGTTAGGGCGAGCAGCGTGCCACCAATGCAGTAGCCCATCACGTTGATGGACTTGGCGCCGGTGATCTCGCGCACGACATCGCTCGCCTCCAACGGGCCAAGGTCCATGTAGTCCTCGAAGCTTATGTCCTCCATGGAGGCGTCGGGGTTCTTCCATGACACCATGAACACGGTGAAGCCTTGGGAGACGAGGTGCCGCACCATGCTGTTCTTTGGCTGCATGTCCAAGATGTAGAACTTGTTGATCCATGGCGGCATGATCAGCAGGGGCGTCCGGTACGCCGTCTCGGTTGTCGGCTCGTACTGGATCAACTCGAGCAGGCGGTTGCGGTGGACCACCTTGCCCGGTGACAGGGCGAGGTTGCGCCCAGGCGCAAAGGCGGTGGCGTCCACCATGCTGAGCCGCCCATTTTGCAGGTCGGCCGCCAGGTTGCGGGCGCCGTTGGCGAGGCTGGCGCCGCCGGTCTCCATCGCACGGCGCAGTGCCGCCGGGTTCGAGGCAAGCAGCAGCGCCGGGCTCATGGCGTCCACGAACTGTCGGAGATGGAAGTCGAGCCGCCGGCGCTCTGCCTCGTCCACACCCTCCGCCACCTCTGCGCCTTGCTTCAGCAGCCAGTCGGAGGCGAGCAAGTAAGCCTCCTTGAGCGTGCGATAGACCGGGTTGGCGTGCCACTCCGGGGCGGTGAACCGCTTGTCGCCGCCGATGGCAAGAGTGCTGCTTCCCGCCGGCTCCACACCCCACCACCGCAGGCCGGCCTCGTTCCAAGCGTCCATGGCCGAACGCAACAGTTTGGCGTTCAGCTCCGCTGCCGCCATGGCCGCGTCGGGCCGGTTGAGGGAGCGCAACCACACCGTGCGGAGTGCTCTGACGACCTCCGCCCAATCCACGGGCACGACGTCGCGGAGCGGATTGGCGTTCCACATCTGATCCACGGATCGAAGGAACGGGTCCTTGGCCAACATGTCGCCAAGCTGCGCCACCCCGCCGCCAGGCGCGCGGCCGCTGAGCTGATCGGTCGTCATCTGCCACAAGGGTTTGGCGAGGCTGGCCCAGTCGCGGCCTGCCGGTCCCGACATCGCCTCCATCCACAAGGCCCAGACCCCAAGCATGGCGTCGGGTCCCGGCGAAGAGCTCCCGCCCCCTTCGTCCGAATGCCCGTGTCCGCCATTCTCGCCGCTATCTTGGACTGCCATGACGCTATCCTCCTAAGGTGCTCCCGTTCGCGCCACTATCGCCTTCGGCTCAATTCTGTAGGCCCACTCCGCCGCAGTGTTTCTATTTCAACCGACGGCTCAACCGCGATGTCATAAGCTACTCTTCAACGTCTCTGGGCTGGCCGAGTTGGAGACCGTGCACAAGCGCACTATAATCGTCATTCAGGCACGCAACGGACCGCTGCAGCGCCGCCGGCGGCGCCCAGCTTTCGCCTTAGAGTTGCTCGCGGTCAGGCACTTGGTCACAGTGCGATCAATGCCAATGCTAATACCGGCAGCGCCAATGGGCGCTAAGGTTGAGCACATTGCACTGCCTCACGCCATCCACAACTCCGCCCGCTCAAAGATGCTGGTGAACTGCTTCGGCTCGGTCATCGAGCGCCCGATCGCCATGATGATCGCCACAGCAGCGTCAATCTTCTGCTCCGGCCGCGCCTTGGTCGGATAAAGGTTGCCCCGGCGATCCGGCTTGCCGACGACGTTGCCGATGCACCACTCAAGCACCGGGTTGCCATCATGCTGGAGCCGGCCGGAGCGCGTGGCAGCATCGAGCTCGATGATCGCCGGCGAGAAGTTCGCGGTCGTGGAGCGGAACTCGACCATCTCGACGTCCTGTGCCCGTAAGCGCTGCGCCAGCTGCGTCGACTGCCAAGGGTCGTAGCCCACGCTGACAATCCGAAAGCGCCGGCTCAGCTCCAGGATGTCGTCCTCGATCGCCTGGAAGTCGGTTTCGTTGCCCGGCGTCAGCACAAGGTGCTCCTCCGCCGCCCAACCCGGGTAGGCGGCATTGCGCGCCTCCAGCACGGCTTCCTCATTCAGGTAGCAGCGGGCAAAGGCGGCATAGGTCGTCTTGCCGGTGTCGCGGCAGGTTTCCGGGAAGACCAGGGCCAACGCCGCCAGATCAGTGCGGCTGGCGAGATCGAGGCCGAGATGGCACTTCTGCCCCTCGAAGTCCTCCAGCCGCAGGTCGGGGCTCCGGCACGCCTGCCACGCCCGCATCGAGAACAGCGCCTCGTCGGCACCGGACCAGATGTTCAGGTGCCGTGTCCGAGCGGCGGTCTCCTGTGCCAGGTTGTTCCGGGCCTGCCGCATGATGGCCCGGATCGCGTCTGGCTGGACCGCTTGCCCCCAGCTCGGATTGGCCTTGATCCAGATCGCCTCGTCCCAGGGGTCGTCCTCCGGATCGGCGGCATAGATCAGCGTGAACAGCCGCTCGTCCTCCTGAGTGCCCTCCAGCACCCGCACGCCATAGTCCCAAAGCTGCTTGCCAATGCCCGTGGTGTTGCCGGTCGCCGCGCTGATGGACAGCAGCAGCGGGTGGCGCCGCTTGCCCATGGCGGTCAGCAGCACGTTGCTCTGTCGCGAGGCTCATCCGGGGGCACTGAGGCGGACGAGGCGCTGGAGGTTGTAAGTGAGCCCGCGCAGTAG
>NZ_JAETWB010000086.1 GCF_016773205.1 Belnapia arida | reverse complement strand
AGGCCTTCCGACACCTACCGCTAGCCGAGTGGCCCGACGCGGCGCTGTGGGCCTTCCTCGGCCTTCCAGAGAGCACCAGTGATGCGGATCTGCAGCGTATCGTCGACGCGGCGCCCAAGGCGGAGGTTCGGCCATGAGCGGGACCATGCATCGCCGCCTTGCCGCCCTCGAGGCGCGGCATCGGCCGACGCCGAGCTATGTGGTCGAGCTCACCGACGAGGAGATGGCCGACCCGGTGGCGGTGCGGGCAGCCATCGCCGAGAACCAGCGCCGGACGGGCTGGGCAGGCCCGGTGATCGTGGCGCCGGCCGAGGTGACGGTGGAGGAGTGGATGGCCTGTGCTACGAGCGGCCGCCTGAATGATGCCGTTGAGGCAGCGCTATAGCGGTTTCGCTTTTGCAACTGCTCGCGGCGATGTCTTCTCACCACAATCATAGATTAATAAATCTGTTTTACGCTTTCTCCTATGGCTAGGAAACCAGATCGGGAAAAAGTGCTCGTGACCAATTGTAGGCAGTCGTACGAACGACTTGCTGCGCGCCGCCTGCGCGCTGCTGAACATCGACTACGCTGCTATGATTTCGGTCATGAGGTGGCCGCCGAGGGCAGCTGGACGCAACTTGGCCGTGATGGTGGTCATTGGCGCCGACGCGTGAAACTTCAGGCTGAAGGCGCGGAGCAAAAGCTAATTTTTGCAGTGACCTTCGCTTTGAGTACGAACCACATGATTGAGGCCTACGCCCTTATACCCGGCGATGTGCCTTTGCTTGTCGGACAGTGGTCCGACGTTGAGCTCCGATCGAGGCACTAACCAGCGATCGGTGATGTTCAAGGCAGCCGTATATGCCTCCTCCCGCTACACCCGTACAAAGCTAGTTTGAGTGGCATCGTTCCACTATTAATGGAACAGTAGCGGACAAACCTGTGGCGTGCTTCGTTGCATACACTTGCCGCCGTTGGTTGGTCCCCGCTGCGGCAGTTGCCAGTTGAAGGCCCGTTCTCCCGGTAGGCAGAGCGGGCCTTCATCTTGTTGCCGTCGCCGCTTTGACCTCTCTTGCATGGCTCCCTGTTAGTCCGGGAAGGCGCATTAGGCGTGGTCGCGTCTCCCGACAGCGAACCAGGGGAGAATTCAGGTGGTTCCTGCTGGCCTTGTTGCCCTTGTCATCGCGACCCTCTTTGCCGGGGCCGCACTCTACATCAGCATCGTCGAGCATCCCGCCAGGATGAGCTTGGAGGACGCGCCCCTGCTCGCGCAGTGGCAGCCCAGCTACAAGCGCGCCCTGCCCATTCAGGCTGGCTTGGCCATGCTGGGAGGGGCTGCAGGGCTCCTGGCCTGGTTGGCTCCCGCGAGTGGCAATGGATGGCAGGGAGCCTGCTCCTGCTCGCAAACTGGCCGTTTACGATGTTGGTCATCATGCCAGTGAACAAGCCTTTGATGGCGATGATGCCACAGGAGGCGGGGGCAAAAAGCCGTGGGCTGCTGCATCGTTGGGGCACCCTGCACGGCGTCCGGAGCGTGCTTGGCTCCGCCGCGTCGCTCCTGTTTGCTTGGGGCTCCCTGGCTACCCGCTAGGTCCGCTCGCCCCCAACGCCGACCTAAGGTTTGGGTACCAAGCGTAGGCCGGTCCACTGACGCAGTGGCAGGCAGCGCCGGCCTTCACCTTGGCCAGCTTGGCGCCACGCTCGGCCCGGAAGCAGATCGCCCTGCTGGCCGGCCGGCCGACGGTGACGCTGCAGGACCGGGTCCGGCTCGAGCGGCTCCGGCAATGGCTCCATGACAGGCGGGATCGGTGCGGCTGCCGGAGGACCAGGTGCTCTGGCTAGATGGGCTGTGGGGCGAGGCGTTCAGCGGCGGGTAGCGCCGTGCTGCGCCACGTTGAAAGCGCTGCGCGAGGCGGGAGTGATCCCCCCGCCGGCCTCGGCCGATGTGGTGCCTCTCCGCCCGGCGCGGCACCGGCATAACTGCGGGAGCGCGATTTCTGCACCACCACGCGCCATCGCGTACGGGCGCGTGCGCGAGGCCCTGCCGTAACCACGCTGGCGCCGCTATGGAGCCCGGCAACGCCTTTGGGACACAACGAGGGTCCCGACCCGGCAATCGTCCTGGTCGCCCCAGCGTGGCCTCGCCGACGGTCCTGCGGTCAGCTGAAGATGAAGTCGTTGAAGCCCAGCGACGTGATCCCGGCGATGAAGATTTCGCCGTGATTAGCCGCCTGACCGGCCAGACCGCCATAACTGAGGGTCACGCCCCCTTCTCCTACGGTCCAGGTGATCTCGCGGCCGGACATGCCGTGGAACTCCAGGTGATCAACTCCCTGCCGGAAACCAACAATCCGGTCATGGCCGTCAGCACGATTGAACAGGAAGGTGTCAGCCCCTGCGCCACCGCGCAGCCTGTCGTTACCTGCTCCGCCCGTAATGACATCGTTGCCGCCTCCACCGGTGATGTAGTCGTTGCTGCTAGTGCCGATCAGAAGGTCGTCGCCGATGGTGCCGCGAAAGAAGGTCACGGTAAGATCCTATGGATTGTTAAATGCATATACAAATCTACTTGAGATTATTCCAAGTTACGTCTCTGTCCGGTGAACGCGGGAGTAGTTAGAAGCCAACCCTATCCACGAAAGTCATGGTAGCTATCTAAGTATACTTAAAGTTGTTAAAACAAATGTAAGATACACGTCAAAGTTGTGTTCGTTAGCGTGCATCGCAGGCACTTAGCTCGAAATAGGGCACCATCGCCCGATCATCGTTTTAACCTTAGATAACCATCGATCGGATCTATTAAATTTTCTGTAATCACCATCTTGCTGAATAGTTACTGCAGCAAACTCATTTGGTTGATTGGTCCTGCTGCGCTGACATAGGTGGCGTTGATGCGTTGGAAGTGTGGGTCGACGGCTGTAACCGGCAGCGTCGGCCGCCGTTGGCACCTCATCCACCCCAACTAGGCAGGAGATCGTCATGTCGGACACGACCAAGTCGAGCGCCACCATGGGCGAGCCGTTGCGGATCATTGGCTAAGCCGAGGGTCTGCCCGGTTAGGCCGCTTGCAAACTATCGCTGGGAAACGCGTAGACAACGCCCTTCGCACTCGGCTAGCGGTCCTGAGCACTCGAGAGCGAGAGAAGGGCGCGCCCATGGCGTTAGACCTCGACGGCTTGCTGCCACCAGCGCAGGGCTAAAGGCTGAAGCGGTGCAACGCCGAAATTCTGTCCGATCGCGGATGCCCGCGATGGACGATGGCGGGTGGTGCAGTCGGTATTCGGACGATGGATGAGGATGAGAAGCGGTTCGGCAACGTCGTGCTGAAGGCGCTAGGAGTTGGCCATTGAGCGAGCCATGTTGCTGATGGCCTCCTGGTGCTTTTCGTCTTTGATCAGAGCGAAGTTGCGTACCAGCTCCAAGCACATGCGCTGGCGTGGGGCTACCTCCTGGGTCTCACCGTGCTCCGAAATGCCTTCGAAGAACCATGCGGGATCAACAGCAAGCGCTTGCGCAACACTGAACAGGCGGCCGGCGGAAATGCGGTTTTGCCCTCGCTCATACTTGTGCGCCTGCTGGTAGGTCACGCCGATGATGCGAGCCAACTGCATCTGCGACAGCCCCATGGCACGCCGCCGCTCCCGGATCCGGCGCCCAACATGCAAGTCCACCATGGTGGCGCGTTGGCTTTGCGGTTCGTCCTGCTGATCAGTTAGGCCCATCTGCCGCGTCCTGGTTGATGACGCTTGTCTAATGAGTTGTGCGGCGGCGCTCAGCGCATTATCCCGCGAGAACAATCTCATTACGTGGATGTGACGGCAGGATAGTGTTTGTGGTGAAGGTCAGGTGGCGCTGGCGAGGTCGGCCCCGACATGGCCCGGCTGATCTTCGACGCCACCAGCTGCAGCTGGCCCGATGAACCCGCGCGTCTTCGGCGATCGGGGATGCGGACCTAGGGCTTGCTGAACTACAGGCGGTGCAGAGGCGAGGTGAGGTTGCGGGTCAAAGCGAGCAAGCAAATGTCCGAGCCTCGACGTTTCGCAAGCACCCTCTCCAAGACCGGCATCCCCGCCAACGTCCTCGACAAGAACCAGCGCCGGATGGGCTGGTCCGATGATCGTGGCGCCGGCCGAGGTGATGACAGAGCGCTAGAGCGACCGTTGCCGACCCGAAGCGGCTGTAGCCGAGGCGCGCCCGCCACTTCGGGACATGTCCACGCGGCATCAGCCGCGGTTCGGCGCCGTCTCGTACACCGTGGCGTCCTCTGGCAGGACGACCCAGGGCTGCTTGCTCCGCACGTAGAAGTGTGTCGTCGGCCGTAGCCACGAAGTGTCGTCGAGCGTGCCGCCACGGACGACGCGCGCGGAGCCAGGCGGCTCGGTTCCCGGCTTCACGCCGCCGCAGATGCAAATCCCGCAATCGGGGCAAACCCAGCGCGTCTTGGCGCGCCCGCTGTCGGTGACGCCCCCGGGAACGCCTCGCAGCTCCTTGCCCGACAGCCGAAACGCATTTGCCGGAACCGCGACGCCGATCGAGAAGGCGCTGGTCGTCGCACGCTGGCAGTCGGTGCAATGGCACGCATAGACGCGGGTGGGCTCGCAGGTGATCTCGTAGCGGATCGCTCCGCACATGCAGCCGCCCTTCAACGGCAGTTCCATAGCCTGACTTCTCCTCGCGCGGGCCGTATCCCATCCGCAGGGACTTGGATGGTCAAGCGGCGTTGGTCCGCTTCCCACCCTTTGCAGTCGCTCGCGCGCCAGTCCAGCCGCCACTGTAAAGACTTCACGGGCAGCAGGCGGTGGCTATTGCGCATGGCCTGTCGATCGCGCCGCAGCAGGTCCAGCTGGTCCCGATCAGCCCGGTGCAGTCCGGCGCCGGGCACTACGTGACCGGGATCACCTCGACGGCCTTCACGGTCAACCTCGGCACCCCGGCGACCAGTGACCGCACCTTTGCCTGGCGGGCGACCTTCTGATGCCGGGTCCAGCTGCGGCGGGCATCTCATGAGGTGGTTGTCAGCGGGCCATCGGTGGAGACACCAAGGGCTGGTGGGGCGGCTAGTTCATCTTCTGCCAGCCCGCCGCCTGATACCCGCGGGCGCAGGACGCCGCCGTCGAGTTGTCGATCATGGCCTGGGCGATCGGGAAGAACGAGTTGCGGGCGCCCTCAGCGCGGCACTCCTTAATTTCACCAGTGGCCGGATTGCGGAGGACGAACACCTCCGAGCCGACGCACCCCGCCAGCAGCACACACCCCAGAAGCGACAACCGCATCCCCGAACCCTTCACGCGAAGCCTAGAAGCTATCGCGTATAGGTATATCACAAACTGTACTATTCTCGACATTGGTTCTATCAGCGAGGAGCTTGGTGCAGCAAGCAGGCGCCGCTGTGGCTCCTATCGGCTCCATTGGCGAAGGACCACGAGGGCGATTGCCAGCAGCGCGCCGGCCATCATCAGGACGCCGGTTCGGGTTTCCGCTATCTCAAAGAGCCTAACACCCACGATCAACAGGACGGCTAGACCCAGAGCGGTGGCTTCATGCGGCGTCACGGCTGCTCGGCCGCCTGCTGCGCCGCCTCGGTGGTCGCTGCTGCCATCGTCGCTCTCAGTCGCTCCATCATCGCAGCCCCACCGGGCGTCCGCTGCACGAGCACACTGCGACGGTCCTTCGGATCAATCTTCCGGTATGCCAAGTCGAGCTCTTCCAGCCGGTTAAGCACATGGGTGACGACGGGCTTGCTGATGTTCAAATGCTTCGCCAACCCGCGGACGGTTTGCAGCTCCTCGGTCTGGTAGACAATCAGCAGCACCGCGAGTTGGCGAAGGGTCAGGTCCGGCCGGTCGCATCGGATCTCAGACAGGCACGTCTCACGCGGGATCTGCAGCAGACGGTCGGGGTCGTCGCCTATTCCAGCCTCTGTCACAGCTTCTCCGCCGCTCGCTGCGCCGCTGCCCGCTCCGCCTCCAAGCCAGCCTCCAACATCACAAGCCGGTCGCAGGCTGATGCCAGGTCTGGATAGCCGGCAAACCTGGCCAGCGCCTCCAATGGCGCAATACCAACTCCCCACTGAGCTGGCGCCACAGAGGGGCCCATCTCGCTCAATGCGACCATTGTCGCAGCCTGCTGCTGACGAGCCTCATTTCGCAGAACGGCATCGTCGAAGAGACGTAGCAGGGTGGCGGCCATTTCTGAGTTGGACATTGTCTCGGTAGAGGTCGGCATACCCATCCTCCACGACGTCTGAAGCAGGGCCGGTGAGCAAACCCTGACCATCGGGTGGTGGCGGACACTAGCGAAAATGAGATCCAGCCGAGGGCCCTGCTAACGCTCTTCGGTTGCCTTCCTCAGCCGCACCCCAGCGCCGCCGCCATTCTCCGCGATGAACTCGACGCCAGCGGCCTCGAGGGCGGTGCGGATTGCGGTGACGTCAGCAGCTGCTCTTAGTCCAACATCGCGCTCAAAATCGACGACAGCCCGCTGTGTCACGCCCGCTACTTCAGCCAATTCGCTTTGGGTCCATTCGAGCATGCCCCTGGCACCTCGGGATTGCGCGGCGGTAATCGCCATGGATGGGCTCAAGCGCTCGTCCTCCTCAGCCGCACCCCAGCCCCGCCACCATTCTCGGGAATGAACTCGACGCCGGCGGCTTCGAAGGCCGTACGAATAGCCTGAAGTGTGCGGCTTCGAGGCGCCGTGGTGGCCAGTTCGAAGTCAGCGATCGTCCTTTTGGGCACACCGCTAGCCGCAGCCAGATCATCCCTGGACCAATTCAATAGGCCTCGGGCCGCACGGCTCTGCTCGACGCTAATCGCATCTTTCATGCGAAACACCTTGACCATATCGCATCTTCTATGCGATTTCGAAGGTGTCGCGCAAGCGATACGAACGGCCGGACGATGTGTTGGACGCACCCCGCCCGGCCTGACCACAACCCGAGAGCAGGACCCGGATCATGGCTGCGTGCACCCATACCACCCTCGAACCGAGAAGAGGAACGGCGCCTTGCCTTGCGCGCGTCCTGACTTCGCCCATCGCCGGCGAGATCCTCCTCGGTTCCGACGCCACCGGCGGCCCTGTCCTCCGCATCCCCGCCAGCACCGGCCGGGCCAACATCGAGGCCGCGGTCGCCGCGCTGGTCGACCTCCTCGCCCGCATGGACGCCCCGCTGCAGGACTGCGAGCCCGCCGAGGCCTCTCCTCTGACGGTGCGCTTCGACGCCACCTTTCAGGGCATCACCCCCACCGCCGACCAGGTGCGCGCCGCCTACCGCAGCAACGGGGACCGGCTTCCGGCCAACCTGCGCACCGGCTTCGCTCGGGCGCTTTTCGGATGAACCGCCGCATCATGCTCGGCGCGGCCCTGCTGACCGCCGCTGCCGGCGGCACCGCACTCGCCTCGCCCGTCCCGGTGCACCCTGACGCCGCGCTGATCGCGCTCTGCCAGGCGCACCCGGCCCTGGTCGACGCCCTGAACAGCGACGACCGCGACTGCGACGACAGCAACCCGCATTGGGTGGCCTACGAGGCCTCAGGCAAGGCCATCAGCGCCGCCCGGCCACAGACCCTCGCCGGCATGCGCGCCAAGGCCTTGGCGGCAAAGGCCGAAGCCCTCATGCCGGACGGCAGTGAGAGCTATGACGGCACAACGGCCGGGGTGTGGGCATCGGACTTGCTGCACGACGTGCTGCGGCTGACAGGAGGCGCGGCATGAGCACCGCATCTCGCCGCGCGCTGCTCGCTAGCGCCGCTGCGCTGCCTGCCGCGGCCGTCGGCGCCGTGGTGGCCGCGCCCGCCCCTGAGGCCTTCGCCACGGCCTGGCAGGCCTATCAGCCGTATCGGCATCCCAGCCTCAGCAACGGCCTCGGCGACGCGGGCTGCGATGCTTGGTGCGAGCGTCAGCTCGAGGCGACAGAGCGGCTGGCCGAGGCGCCGGTGAACCGCCCCGGCTTCGCCGGAGGGTGGTTTACTTGGGTCACGCCGCCATGGCGGGTGCCTCGAGCTGAGCATGGT
>NZ_JAETWB010000085.1 GCF_016773205.1 Belnapia arida | reverse complement strand
GAGGAGGGCACGCTGCGCGTGGCCCGGCTCGGGCGGGGCTACGCCTGGCTCGACACCGGCACGCATGACAGCATGCTTGAGGCTGGCGAGTTCGTCCGCGCGATCGAGAAGCGCACCGGGCAGAAGGTCGCCTCGCCGGAGGAGATTGCCTGGCGCAAGGGGTTCATCGACGATGCGCAGCTGCTGAAGATCGCCAAGCCGCTCAACAAGAGCGGATATGGGACCTACTTAAAGCATCAGTTAGAAGCTTCAATCTGAACTTAAATCGGCCTTGTGGCACAAAAACAATTAGAAAGTTGTGCGATGTTGATTGAAAGCGATCTTTTAGATTTAGCTAAATGCCGCTATGGAACCATGGCTTTTTTTAAAAACGACAACGTCATTGGGAGAGCACTAAAACTATATGGCGAATGGGCTGAACACGAAATAAATTGTATTTCCGAGTTGGTTTCTGAAGACTCCATTGTTTTTGATGTCGGAGCAAATGTCGGAACCCATACAATGGCTCTTGCGCGCATGGCTGCAAAAGGCGCGGTTTATTCTTTTGAAGCGCAGCCCGACATGTCTACTATTCTTGAATTTAACATTCTTCTGAATTCGCTTGGCAATGTTCATTCATTACGAGCAGTGTGTGCCGACAAAGCAGGATCAATTCCGATTAAAATAAGCTATAGCGGCAGTGGAAATTTCGGCGCTTTTCGTATCGACGATATACCTAAAAGAAAAAAAATATTGTCTATTTGGCCTTTCTCAAGAAGGCAAGTTTTTGATGAAGTAGTCAAAATTCGCTTGGACGATATGTTAGACGTCGTGCCAAAAGTTGACTTCATAAAAATTGACATCGAAGGAATGGAGCTCCAAGCAATAAAAGGCGCAGCAGGCTTAATAAAACGTTATAGGCCTGCAGTATTTTTCGAACAGCTAGATCTAAACGATTTACAAGAAAGAATAAATTTCTTTGAGCGTTTAAATTATACTGTGTACTGGCTAGAAACTCACCCTTTCAACAAAAAAAATTACAGAACTAACCCAGATAATATTTGGTGGAAATCTGAGATGGGCTTACTGGCGATACCTCCGGGGAGCCGTAAGCCCCGAAACCTCCGCGTAGCGAGACCATTTCAAACATCAATTCCAACCGAGATAGATGTACGTACGGGTTGGGATGGAAGCACTAGCTGTGCTCTCTTTCTCTAATGGCAGTAACTTATCCCAAATGATTTCCTGCAATATGGTTCTCATCCAAGATTGCATGATTTCTAATCGCTGAGAACGGCAATCTTCACCATAAGAGCCATTAATGGCCTATGCTGTCCAAAAACTAGGAGATCGCAATGCAGTACTCTCGCCTTACAACAATTCTTTCCGCTTCGAAGAGTGACAGGTCCGACGCTGTATCTGTTCCAACGCACCTTTTCCGACAATTCGTAAGTGGGGCGCTCAAGACAAAAGGAATGTTCGACGAGGATTATTATATTTCAAACAATGATGATATCAGGACCGCAGTAGCAAAAAAACAAATCTCAAGTGCTGGCGAGCATTACTTTAATACCGGGTACTTCGAAGGAAGAATGCCTTCTAAAATTTTGGTGGATGAGAAGTTTTATCTTGAAAGCAACCCCGATGTTGCTGAAGCTATTCGCCGAGGAGGCATCCAAAATGCTCAAGAACATTTTGAGTATTCTGGTTTTCGTGAAGGCCGTCTTCCTTATAAAGACTTCTCATTGTTTTAATTTAAAACCAGTTATCTAACGGTGTAGCTGGTTTCCTAGAAGGGGTCTTACGGCCCCTTCGCGCCGTTCAGGGGCTAGGTGGTAAAATGACACAGGTACTGGGGCTGCGTGAATTTGTCGGTACTGCCTTCGATGCCGACTTCTACGAAGCGGAGTATCCAGATCTCGGCATTCCGAAATCCCAAATGCTTGACCACTTTTGTGAGGTCGGCTGGATTGAGGGACGAAATCCTAATCCCTACTTTGACACCACAAGCTACCTGATAACGCATCGCGACGTCGCCATTTCAGGAATGAACCCTTTATTTCATTATCTGCAACACGGACGATATGAGCGACGCAAAATCGTACCAAGTGTTCGCCCTGCTGCAAGAAGCAACCTGCTTTTTGGCTTTCCAGTTGTGGACTGGGTTACACCGCTACGAGGTGTTGTCGATGCCGATTATTATAAAACGGCGTTACCAGAACTCGTATCCAATAAAATTGACCTTGTGGCTCACTTCGCATTCCGAGGCTGGCGTGAAGGTTTACTTCCAAATGAACATTCATCGATAGCAGAAATTCAAAGCGCGGTGCCGAAAGCAGTCGCGCTTTTGGTGAACCCTTTTCTTGCCCTGCTCGAAGTCGAAAAGGGCACCTACCAGCCAGAGAATGAAAAGGATTCGCTAGAAACTTCAGGCGCTAATTTGAACAATTTTCAAAGCGCCAAAGTCGCCGAAACCTCTTTCGCCAACGATGAAATATCTTTGCTGGCTGAAGAGTTTGATCCAGACTTTTATCTGCGTACACAATCTGACGTCGCCCTGGCGAAACTCGACCCTCTGGAGCATTTTTTTTATACGGGATGGCGTGAAGGCAGAAATCCGAGGGCAGATTTCGACACCAACTTCTACTTGTTTTCAAATCCCGAAGTTCGCGAGGCCGGGATCAACCCCTTTTTGCATTATATCAAGATTGGGCGTGCCGAAGGTCGGCTGACCCAAGGCGCAAAGACCGTCGAAAGTTTAGGCAGCCAGGACGCAGAGCAAATCCTTTTAGTAAGTTCGGAATTTTCGGTGCAGTACTACATGTCACAATATACTGACATAGTTGAATCTGGAGTTTCAGCTGTTGAGCATTATTTTTACACTGGATGGAAAGAACGCCGTAATCCAAACAAAAATTTCGACTCGACTTACTACTTAGAAGCTAACGAGGATGTTCGATCTGCAGGTTTGAACCCCTTCTGGCACTATTTGATAGCTGGACGTGCTGAAGGGCGAGCTCCAGTTCGGCCCGGTGGCTACCGACGGCGTATACTCGACGCCGCGAAAGACCCAATCGCGCGCTCTCAAAATTATGCTCCTTCTTCTGGAAAACCGTTGAGCATGAAACTGCTCAGGCAGCATTTGTCTGCAATACTATCCGGCAAGAGCGGGTTAGTTATCGCGCTTAGCCACGATTGTTATGTTCAGGTAATAGGCGGTACGCAGATTTTCATTGCCGATGAAGAGCGGAGATTTCGTGCAAAAAAATTCGCCTATTTGCAAATGTCGCCGCGTAAACCGCAACTAGCAACCTTAGACGATGTAAGCGTTTTTGAAGTCCAACTGGTATTGGACGGTAAAATACTGGGCTTCTGTGAACTCGACAACGCGACAAAAGTAATAGGTTCACTGTGTCTGAAAGCGGACTGCAAGCGAATTTTTGTGATCCACAGCCTATTAGGGTTTGATCTCGATCGAATTAACTCTTTGAGGGATAACTTCAAACCAGATCGATCTTTCTTTTGGCTGCACGATTATACAAGTCTTTGTGAAGGGTTTAATTTATTAAGAAATGATCTAAGCTTCTGCAATTCGCCTCCTGTAAATAGCATTGCTTGTCGCGTCTGCGTTTATGGCTCTAGAAGGGGGGCACACCTAAATAGACTTCAGCGATTTTTCGAAAACGGAAATATGGAGGTAGTCGCACCGTCGGAGTTCACACTGAAACTTTGGCAAGATAAAAATTACCTTAAACACGCCAAAGCTTTTGTACATCCGCATTGGACTCTCACTCTTGAGGCTGGACCTCCGAAACGAAAGTTTACTTTGCCGGTAAAAGTGGCGTTCGTTGGCTATCCATCGCCGAGTAAGGGTTGGGAAACATTCGCTGCAATCGTTGATGAATTTGGTAACGATCCACGCTACAAGTTTTATCACTTCGGCGCAAAGGGAGTATCTACGCTTCCGGAATGCGAATTCGTTACTACCGAAGTTACACCACGCGATCGGATGGCTACGCAACGATTATTGAAAGAATACGAAATCGACTTTATCGCTATGCTTTCCCCTTGGCCTGAAACGTTCTCATATGTAGCTCATGAGGGGGTAGCAGCCGGATGTCACATCCTTTGTCTTAAAACGAGCGGCAACGTTGCAGCCCTCGCGGAAAGGTTGTCGTGTGGAAAGGTTTTTGGAGACACAAAAAGTATTGTTTCTTTTTTTCAAACAAAAGCGGCAGTAATCTCTGCAAAAAACATAAGAAAAAATAGAAAATACTATGTGATTGAAGATTGCGGCACTAGTGCCACACTAATCGAGAGTTTTGCAGAGGAGGTATTATAATGACAAAAATACAATGCTTTACGAGCTTCTCGTTTAGCTATCTGACGCGCGCAATTATGCTTGCTAGGACATTGAAGGCTGTGCATCCCGACTGGCAGATCTGGGCAATGTTGGTGGACGAACCACCCCCTAACTTAGACCCGGATGTAGCTTTGGCCGACTTCGATTCGTACATTTATGCGAAAGATTTAGGATTCCCGAATTTTAGTAGCTGGATATTTAAGCACGATATCGTTGAGGCGTGTACGGCAGTAAAAGGCCAAATGATGTCGCATCTACTAAATTCCGACGCAGATAAAGTTTTTTATTTTGACCCGGATATCGCCATTTTCCATCCCTTAGACAGTCTTGTAAGCAAATTGAACGCTTCGTCCATTTTGCTTACTCCTCATCAAGTTGATGCAAATTCTGCAGAAGGCGTAATTCGAGATAATGAAATTACGTCACTCAAATATGGCATCTTTAACCTTGGTTTCGTTGCGGTTAAAAACGACACTAGCGGCCGGAAGTTCGCCAATTGGTGGGCGAAGCAGCTTTATATTGCTTGTTATGATGAAGTAGAGAACGGAATATTTACCGACCAAAAATGGTGTGACCTAGTTCCAGCTCTTTTTGATAAAGTTAAAGTTGAAAGAGATCCCGGCTGTAATGTGGCAAGCTGGAATCTTAGTACTCGGCGCATTTCGTTTAACGACAAAGGTGTTGCGCTCGTAAATGGATCGCCGTTGAAATTCTATCACTACACAAAAATTAACGCAGCGGGCGATTTAATGACGGAGAAATACGCTGGCGATAACGTTGAGATACTTGAAGTTTGGAATTGGTACAAAAAAGCCATTAAGCACATTCATATGGACGGAATACCATCAGGGTACTGGAGTTATGGCAAATTTAACAACGGAGTGAAAATTTCAAAGGGAGCGCGAGTTTTTTATAGAAATCGTCCTGATTTGATGAAAGCATTTTCAGATCCATTCCACACAGAAGGCAATAGTTACTTCAACTGGATCAGGCAAGAGATGCCGGAGCTGTTAAGCGAGTCAGGTAAGCGTGGATTTGAGGCGATTTGAACGTTTTTTCTAACTGTCTTTGACGAGATGACAGTGTGCTGAAAGTGTTAGATATCCTAAGTAAGGAACAGCAGATGAAGGTGGTCTTCGCAATTGACCGCAATGGCCTAATGGGAGAGCTGGAGGGATGGCTCAAACTTGCCATTGATAGCGTCAAAACCAATACCTCTTTAGAACCTGTTGTCCTTGTCGATGAGATTACCGAGTCTTTCGCGGCATGGCTCGATGGCCAGCGAGTCTCTTACCTTCAAGCGAAAACACCTCTAGCAGAAAAAATTGACGAATTGACTCAGACTACTGGTTATCCAGCTCAGGCTAAAGGGAACTACCTGCGGTATGAAGCTGTAAACCTTTTAAGTGACTCGATTTTTCTTTACGCAGATTGCGACGTGGTTTTTTTGAAGGACCCGACACCTTTTCTGGTGAGCCCGCGCCTCGTAGCAGCAGCACCTGCTGATATTCCGTTTAGTTATTCCAGCTTCAATTCCGGCGTTTTGCTTTTTAATAGGGATAATTTTTCAAGAGTTCTCGAAGACTATTACAATTTCAGTAGGGACAACCTTTCGGTATTTTTCCCAGGCTTTGATCAAGCTTCTTTCAATAAATTCCTTGCGGGCCGAATCGAAGCTTTGTCGGCTGAGTTTAATTGGCGCCCGCACTGGGGAGCCAATTCGAACTGCACTATACTGCATTTTCATGGAGTGAAAATTCAGACATTGGAGATGGCATTGAACGGGTTGCTAGCGATACAAGGAGCTAAGTCAGAGCAGGTGCTGGATCTCACAGCAAAAACTCTTACTAATTTACCGTTTTTCATCGGACGAATTGGCCGCGATTTAGTCGACCGGCATCCGCTATTGCAAAGGCTTGAGAAGCTGTCTCAACAAGCCGTGGAGATTTTATCTGCACCGCTTTTGTCAAGCATTCGGCATGGAGTTAGACTTCGAGCGGAATCTGAAGCTGGGATTAGGGATAAGTTTGAGCGGCGAAGCTATGTATTGCATGTTGAAAGTAAATCGGTTGCTCCAAAGCGTATCGAGCTAGAACCTGCGCTGCACAAAAAGCTGCGAATAGTTATCCAGACAGAAGCTCCCTCGATAGCTGTCAGCGGCCTCTATAACTCCCGCCTTGAAAAGAAATTTGAGGTCTCGCATTCTGTAAATGGAAACGTTATATTCAAAGGTGCTTTCGAGTGTGACGGTATTGTTTACACAAATATTCAGCCCACAGACATAAAGAAGCCTTTCGATTTCATTTTTGATGCAAAGGAGAATTTTTACTCCGGTAATGATGGCAACCACCTTTTGCTTTTTGTGATGTCGTTAACCCCGGTGTTTGTTGAATTCTACTGGTCCGATAGCAGCGACTTTAGCTCTGACAATGTCAAATTCGTTTTTGTTAAGTGAAAAAAGGTAAGACTTAAAAAATGGCGTCAATCTAGAGCATTTCCAGTTCACTCGAACCCATAGCCTGAGTTGTCGGAGTGGTTTTGTTGCGCGGCTGGTGTGAAGGTGTCGCGCATATGGCCGATGGTGGTCCAGAGTACCTGTCGGGTGTGGGCCGCCGCTTTGCGGAGCAGCACCTTCAGCTTTGCGAAGGCCCACTCGATCGGGTTCGGGTCCGGCGAGTAGGGCAGGAGATAGAGAAGGCTGGCGCCGGTGGTCCGGATGGCTTCGCGGATACCGGTGTCAATGCTGAGGAGGTTTTGGTTCTCCCGCACTTTCCGTGCTGCGGGTCGTTGTTCTGCGGCGGCATGAGCACATAGGAGGAACCCTTTCCTCCTCGAAGTGTCGTGTTTGCCCAAGCGCCTCCTGGCGCTCATTCCGGTAGGGCTGCTGGTCCAGCAGACCCTGCCCTCTCCCGACTATCTCACCATCCTCGTCACGCCGCGCCAGCCCTGGGCGGCTTGCCCGACCTGCGCCGCACCCTCCCGGCGGGTCCACAGCCGGTACGACCGCATCCTGCACGACCTGACAGGGCAGGTCGTGCAGGATGCGGCTGCACGTACGGTCCCGGCGTTTCCGATGCCCGCAGCCGGCCTGTCCACGGGTAACCGTCGCCGAACGGTTCGCCGACACCGCGCCGCCCACGGCGCGCCGGATCGGGCGGTTGAGCGACCTGCAGCGCCATCTCGGCCTCGCCGCCGGCGGCGAGGCCGGCGCCCGCCTCGCGGCGCGGCTGGCCATGCCTACCAGCGCCGACACGCTGCTGCGGATGGCGCGGTGTGCGGGCGCTACGCCGGAACCCAGGCCAGCGGTACGGGACGGTCCTCGTCGACCTCGAGCGCAACCGGGTCGTCGACCTGCTGCCGGACCGGCGGGCCGAGAGCCTGTCCGTGTGGCTACGGGCCAACCCCGGCGTCGAGATCGTCGTCCGAAACCGGGCCAGCGTATACGCCGACGGCGCGCGCCAAGGTGCGCCCGATGCCGTCCAGGTCACCGACCGCTGGCACCTGCTGCGGAACCTCGGTGACGCCATCCATGCCGTCACCGACCGCCACCATGCCGCGATCCAGCGCATCGGCCGCGAAGTCATGGCGCAGTTGGTGGCCGAGGAAGCCCGAAGCACCCCGGTCGTAGCTCGGGGTAACGTCCACGGAGGTGTTGGAAAATCCGGCCTTGGCCGGAGTGTAGGGTTGGGGTGGCCATCGGACCTGGCGG
>NZ_JAETWB010000084.1 GCF_016773205.1 Belnapia arida | reverse complement strand
ACACCCACGGCACCCGCGCCGGTACAGACGACGCTTGGCTCCGGCTCCGACACGCTGGTGCTGCGCATTTCACAAGATGCCTACCAGGGCAGTGCGCAGTACACCGTCAAGGTGGACAACGTGCAGATCGGCGGCACGCAGACCGCAGCAGCCTGGCACTCCTCGGGCCAGTCGGACACGCTGACCATCAAGGGCAACTGGGCGACTGGCAACCATAGCGTTGCCGTCACCTTCCTGAACGATGCCTGGGGCGGAACCTCGACCACCGACCGCAACCTCTATGTGGACGGGATGACCTATGACGGCGCCGCGGTTGCGAACGGTTCCGCCGCGCTCGGGGCCAACGGAGCAGCAACATTCGCGGTTAAGGACAATGACCTGATGTTTGCCTGAACATGGCGAGTTGAATGCATACAAGACCTGCGCCCGACATCTTTGAACGGCAGCTGCGAAAGGCCGCTCAGGCCCACACCTAGGACAAGCTCGTCAGCGGCATTGGGAACAGGTCATCAGTTGGAGTTTAGCCATTCCGGGGTGGGGCGGCGGAGGTGAGGTGACACGGCAAAAGTGGTCCGGCTCTGGTGTTAGTTCTTCGGTGGATTTCCTCATGACGGGTGTGGGGATTGGCCATGAAGCGGCGGTTTTCGGTGGAGCAGATCGTGGCGGTGCTGATGCAAGCCGAGTTGGGCTTGCCGCTGGAAGAAGCAGTACGCCGGGCTGGAGACGGACCAGGTCCGTGAGTTCAAGCAGCTGACCGAGGCGAATGCCCGGCTGAAGCGGCCGGTCGCTGAACTCAGCCTCGACAAGGCTGTGCTGCAGGACGTCCTGTCACAAAAGTTCCCGGCCAGCGCTCATGAAGGAGATCGTGGCCTATGTGGCGCGAAGCCACGGCACCAGCGAGCGTCGGGCCTGTTCTCTGACATGCCAGCACCGATCGACCCAGTGCAAGCCGAGCACCAGGGATCCCCGCCTCGAGATCCGGCAACGCATGCATGAGATCGCGCAGACGCGGATCCGCTATGGCTACCGGCGGGTCCACATCATGCTCAGGCGTGACGGCCGGATGGAGGGCGCAACCTGGTCTGGCGGCCATACCGCGAGGAGGGCCTTGCCCTGCGCAGCAGCATCCCAACGAGGCCTGGAGCCGGACTTCGTCCATGACCAGCTCAGGGCGGCGCCGCAAGGATGCAACGGAACCCGAAGGATTGAGCTTGGCCGAAGACCGCATTGTTCTCAGCCGATGCCACGTATTGCCACGCCAGCCTAACGATGATCGCACCGCCCAGGAAAGGACGCGTACCGTCCCGGAAAGCCCTTACCGCGACGTCGTTCCAAGAATGGCCCGAATGTCGTTGAGGCCGCCAGCCTCGCGGTCCACGCTGATCAGTTGCCAATCGCGGTACCCGGTAGGGAGCTTGACGCCGAAGACCGCCGACCCATCGTCGTCGGTTCCCCGCCACGGCCGGGGCTAGTGCCAGGACGCAGGTCGCAGCCATGGCGATGTGCGCTTGAGACGATGGCCACCGCATTTGATCGCCCTCCTTCCACCCTAACCAAAGGTCGCGCTGAAAAGCGACAACCCCGGCATCTCCGCCTCGACGAGCAGTTGATGCTCGCCATAGGCCGTCCCGTCGAGCAGCGTGTAAAGCGTTGGCCGATTCAACTCGATCTCCTGCGCCGCGCCACCGTCGACCGAGACCCGCAGCTTCCCGCCCTGTGGCGCGGCGGCCACCAAATGCAGCTTCGCCGCGGAGAAGCGCAGACGCAGGCCGCCGCGCGCCGAGCGGAGCACCAGCGCTTCCTCCTCCCGGTTCCACTTGCCCTCGAGCTGGTACTGGTTCAGCCGCGGGCCTTCGCCCGTGAAGGCATAGGCCGCCTCACCTCGCCGGGGCGACTGGGCGCGATCCTGTGGCGTCGGGTGCTGCGCGCCGAAATAGATCTCGGGCGAGCGGACCCGCGACAGGTCCGGGTCGTCGCCCGGCCTGCCGACGGGCCCGGAGGTGGAGAGGCCGAGTAGGGCCCGGATTGCACCCTCCATCTCGCGCGCGTAGCCCTCGCCCTCCCGGAGCAGGACGATCCGGCCGTCCTGGTCCAGCAGGTAGAAGGCTGGCCAGGCTCGGTTGCTCCAGGCTCGCCAAGTCTGGAATTGGTTGTCCTGACCCACCGGGTAGCGGATGCCGAACTCGCGGACCGCATCCTCCACATTGTGGCGGACACGCTCGAAGCCGAATTCCGGCGTGTGGATGCCGATGACTTGCAGCCCATGCGGGCCGTACTCCGCCTGCCAGCGGTTGAGGTAGGGAACCGTACGGCGACAGTTGATGCAAGAATAGGTCCAGAAATCAACCAGCACCACCTTGCCGCGCAGCCCGGCGATGGTGAGCGGCGTGGGCGAGTTCAGCCAAGCGTCGATGCCGGCGAATTCCGGCGCCGGCACCCTAGCAGCCGATTGCGCGGCGCTGCGGGTCGTTAGCGGCAGGCCTGCCAGCATGGCGCCGGCGGATAGCAGCCCCGGCAGGAACGAGCGACGGTCCATAGGATCCTCCTTGCTTGTCCGGGCGCCGCTCAGGCGGCATCCGCGTCGATGACCGCTTGAGCGAATTGGTGCGGCGCCTCCTGCGGCAGGTTATGGCCAATCCCGCCTCGAACGAGCCGATGGGCGTATCGCCCGGTGAATCGCTTGGCATAAGAAGCCGGATCAGGATGGGGAGCGCCATTGGCATCGCCCTCCAGGGTGATGGCCGGCACCCCGATGGTCGGCGCCTCGGCCAGGCGTCGCTCCAGCGCATCATATTGCCGCTCGCCCTGGGCGAGGCCGAGCCGCCAGCGGTAATTGTGGATGACGATGCTGACATGGTCCGGGTTGTCGAAGGCCTGGGCGCTTCGCTCGAAGGTCGCATCGTCGAAATTCCACTGGGGCGAGGCGATCTGCCAGATGAGCCTCGCGAAATCCCGGCGGTAAGCCTCGTAACCGGCCCGGCCACGGCTGGTGGCGAAGTAGAATTGGTACCACCAGGAAAGCTCCGCCCGCGGCGGCAGCGGGGTCTTGTTCGCCTCCGGGCTGCCGATCAGATAGCCGCTGACCGAGACGAGCGCCTTGCAGCGCTCCGGCCAGAGGACCGCCATGATATCGGCTGTCCGCGCGCCCCAGTCGTAACCTGCGACCACGGCTTGCTGGATGCCGAGCGCGTCCAGCAGCGCTATCATGTCGACGGCGAGCGCTGATTGCTGGCCGTTGCGCACCGTCTCTGGCGAAAGGAAGCGCGTGGTTCCGTAGCCGCGGAGATAGGGGATGATCACCCGGTATCCGGCTGCGGCGAGCAGCGGCGCGACATCGACATAGCTGTGGATGTCATAGGGCCAGCCATGCAGCAGGAGTACGGCGGGGCCGCCTGGGCGGCCAGCTTCAGCGTAGCCAATGCTCAACAGGCCTGCCTCGATCCGCTTCAGGGGCGCGAAGGCGGCGCTGCCGGCCGTGCCTTGGGCCTGCGCCTGACCGGCGAGCGCAAGCCCGGCTGCCAGGCCCATTGCGGCGGCGCCCAGAAGCTGACGGCGGCGCGGGTTGATCATCTCGGGCTGCATCGGAGGGTTCCTCGGTACCGTGGCGAATAGGCGGACTGTGCCGCACCGGCCCGCCCACCGCTTGGAGGCCGCCTGTAGCTGCCCTTCAGATACCGATGATTTTTGCTTCAGCTGGCCCATGCTAGCGTCGGGGCGTCAATCGCGGGCCGCATCGTGCTCTACCAGTTTGGGACCTTGACCCTCGATCCGGCCCGGCGCGAGCTGCGCCAGGCCGGCAACCTCGTGAGCCTGGAACCGCAGGTCTTCGACCTGCTGGAATTCCTCATCCGCATGCGGGACCGGGTCGTCAGCCGCGACGACCTTATGACCGAGGTGTGGCGCGGTCGCATCGTCTCGGATGCGACGCTCAGCAGCCGGGTCAACGCGGCCCGGGTCGCGATAGGCGACAATGGCGCCGAACAACGCCTGATCCGAACCCTTCCCCGCAAGGGAGTTCGCTTCGTCGGAGCGGTTGCGGAGGCGGCCGAAACTACCCCAGAGAGCCTTGCCGGTCGCGCGAGGGGCGCTGGCGAGATCAGGCTGCCCTCGGTCGCCGTCCTGCCCTTCGCCAATATCGGCGGTGATCCCGAGCAGGATTATTTCGCAGACGGTATGGCGGTGGAGATTATCACCGCGCTGACGCGGAGCAGCGGCCTCTTGGTCATCGCACGCAATTCCTCTTTCGCCTTCAAGGGCCAGACCGTCGATATCCGTCAGGTCGGGCGGGAGCTCGGCGTTGGCTATCTGTTGGAAGGGAGCGTTCGGCGCGATGGCGACCGGCTCCGGATCACCGGCCAGCTGGTCGATGCGGTGTCTGGCACGCATCTTTGGGCCGACCGTTTTGAGGGTGACCTTCACGACATCTTCGCGCTGCAGGACCGGGTTGCGGAAAGCGTCGTCGCCACGATCGAGCCGACGCTGCAGCGCGCCGAGATCGAGCGGCACCGGCAGGAACGGCCGAAGCGGCTTGACGCCTACGATCTCCTGCTGCAAGCCTTCGCGTTGGAGCACGAATTCACCGCCGACAGCATGACGGCGCTACGCTGCCTCGAGCAGGCGCTGGCGATCGAGCCCGACTATGCGCCGGCAATGGCCGCCGCGGCCTACTACCACACGCAGCGCCACTTCCAGGGCTGGACGCCACCGGAGGGGGCAGTGCGTGCCAAGGCGCTGCGGCTTGCCGACCGCGCCGTGGAACTCGCTCCCAATGATGCGCAGATCTTATGGATGGCGGCCTTCGCGGTGTGGAACATGGCGGGAGAGGGGCGGGAGAAAGCGCGAGACCTCTTCAGCCGCTCCCTGCTGCTCAATCCAAACTCGGCCATGGCGCTGACCTTGGCCGGCTGGATCGAGATCATGTGCGGCAACCAGGGCACGGGCCGTGAGATGCTGGCGCGAGCGCAGCGGCTCAACCCACGTGATCCACGCAACTGGCTGATTTCGGGCGCGATGGCGATCGCCGCCGTGGCCGATCAGGATTTCGCCGATGCGGCGAGTTGGGCGAAGAAGGCGCTCGCGCAGAACCCGCGCTTTGCGGTCGCACTTCGCGTGCTCGCCGTCGCCCTCGTGAAGCTTGAGCAGCCGGAGCGGGCGAGGCGGGTCGTGCAGGAGCTATTGGCGGTCGAGCCGGAGCTCACGATCTCGAGCTTTCTTACCCGAATACCGCTGCCTGTCGAGACAATGGCAAGGACCTACGCCAAAGCTTTGAATGCTGCTGGCCTGCCCCAGTGAGAGCGCCGTCAGCGTGACGGAACCATGATGAAGGCCACGAATATCGAGGCAGCCTTGATACCCTTCCCATTCGCAATTCGCGCGGCTTTGGCTGTTGAATAAGGCGCGCTATGGAAATGCGCTGCATCGGGAGCATGATCCTCTCCGCATGTTACAGGCGCACAGGCATCCACTCGTTGCCGGCATGTCCTGTCGAGGTGTCTAAAGCGCAGGCCATCTGGGATTGTGGCAAGCCCCGCACCACTTGCGACAAGCAGGTCTTATTGCATGTGAGCGGCCTGCTTCTAGCGCCAGAACCTGTCCTTGACGGACTCCGAGTGACGGCCGACCCGACACTGCCCGGTTCGTCTTCGCATCAGCAGACCTTGAGGCAGGCAGGAGCTTGGGCCTGCTTCTCCCGACCTAAAGGTCTGCTCCGCCGCCTTGAGACATCAGCCAGCGTCGAAGTCGGTCGACAGCGCCACGGAGCGCCATGCCGCCAGGATCGCCGCATCCGCCGCGTGCTTCGCCTCGATGGCCGCCACCGTGTCGCTGCCCAGCGGCAGGCGCACCGGCGGATCGGGTGCATCGGCAAAGGCCACCAGCACCTCCGCCAGCCGCGCCGGATCGCCAGGCTGCCGGCGGCTCAGCCCTGCCGCCACGCCGCGAACCCTGCCGGCGGTTGCATCGTAATCGGCGATCTGGGAGGCGCTGGTCGACAATGACGAGGCGTCCAAAAAATCCGTGCGGAAATAGCCCGGCTCGACGACGGTGACATGGATACCGAGGGGCGCAAGCTCGGCATGCAGCGCCTCGGACAGGCCCTCGACCGCGAACTTGGTCGCACTGTAGACGCCGAAGCCGGCCGCTCCCCGGTAGCCGCCGATCGAAGAGATGTTGAGGATCCGCCCGGAGCGCGCCGCGCGCATGTGCGGCAGGACGGCGCGGGTGACGGTGAGCAGGCCGAAGACGTTGGTGCGGAAGACCGCCTCGACCTCGGCCGCCGTCGCCTCCTCGACGGCGCCCATGAGGCCGAAGCCGGCATTGTTGAGCAGCACGTCGATCCGCCCGAAGCGTTCCATCGCGGCCGCGGCCGCGGCGGTCGCCTGCCCTTCGTCGGCCACGTCGAGCGCGGCGGCGAGCAGATTGGGGTGGCCGCCAAATCGCTGGGTTAGGGCCTCCGGGTTGCGGGCCGTGGCGACCACGGCATCGCCCCTGGCCAGGGCGCGCTCGGCGACGAGGGCGCCGAAGCCGCGCGACGCGCCGGTGATGAACCAAACTGTCATGACGTTGATCCTTTGGCGGGAGGAGAGAAGTGGGAGGTGCGGCAGAAGGCTCAGGCAAGCACCTCGGCCAGCTCGATCAGGTTGCCGAAGGGGTCGCGGAAGAAGGCAAGGCGGCGGCTGATGGCCGGCAGCTCGAAGGGCTCGGTCACGATGGTCACGCCGCGCTCGCGCAGCCGCGCGACGGTCCGGTCCACGCTGTCCACGCTTAGGCAAAAATGGTGGTAGCCTGCATAGGCCAGGCTGCTGGCGAGATCGGTGTAAGGTCGGACCTCTCGGGGCGCCGGCTCGCCGCCGCCGAGAATCTCGATGTAGAAATGATCATCGGTCGCCGGCGCCAGGTAGGCCAGCTGCTCGTCGGCATAGTCCCATTCGGCGACGACACGGAAGTCCAGCGTCTCGACATACCAGCGCTTCGCGGTTTCGAGCTCGGGCGTGCGCACCGCGACATGGTGGCCGCGCATGTCGGCGAAGGGGGAGGCGGTGTTCGCAGCAGGGGGGATGAAGTCGGCCATGGGTCTGTCTCCTCATCGGAGGCGGCACCGGCGCCGTCCGTGGGGAGATGTTTCCGGCTTTTCGGCTGCCGCGATTAGCGGGATAATCCTCCATTCAATCCTGAATGGTGCTCAGCAATGCGGGCGACGGAGCTGGCCGAGCTGGCGGCCTTCGAGGCGGTGGCGCGGCACCGCAGCTTCCGCCGGGCGGGCGAGGAGCGCGGGGTGACTGCCTCGGCCGTCAGCCACGCCGTGAGCAGCCTTGAGGCGCGCGTCGGGATACGGCTACTCAACCGCACGACGCGGAGCGTCTCGCCGACGGATGCGGGGGCGATGCTGCTGGCGCAGGTCTCGCCGGCCTTCGGCGAGATCGGCTCGGCGCTGGATGCGCTGAACCAGTACCGTGACACGCCCTTCGGCAAGGTTCGCATCAACGCGCCCAACTCGATCGCCCCTTTCGTGTTCGGCCCGGTCATGGGTCGGCTGATCGCCGCAAACCCGAAGCTCGAGCTGGAGATCGTCGCCACCGACCGGCTCGTGGACATCGCGGCCGAGGGTTTCGACGCCGGCATCCGCCTGGGGGAGAGCCTGCGCGAGGGCATGACGGCCGTGCGGATCAAGCCGCAGCTGCGCTTCGCCGTGGTCGGCTCGCCAGACTACTTCGAGCGGCATCCTGCGCCCAAGGTGCCGGCCGACCTGAAGGATCATGTCTGCATCAGGAACATCTATCCGAGCGGCACGGCCTACTCCTGGGAGTTCAGCCGCGCCGGCAAAGTCGTCGCCTTCGAACCAACCGGGCCGCTCTCGCTCGACGACCATGAGCTTATGGTGGAAGCCGCCAAATCGGGCGTGGCGCTGGCCTACGTATGGGAGGACCGGGCTCGGCCGCACCTGCAAAGCGGCGCGCTGGTCGAATGCCTCGCTCCCTGGTGCGCGCCGGAAGACTGGCTCTATCTCTACTACCCCGCCCGCCGGCACCTCTCCGCCGGGCTCCGCGCCGTCATCGAGGCACTGCGGGCGTGATCAATTCTGCCGCCAGATGGTAGTCCGACTGCACCGAAATCTTGGACTCGATTTACTGGCTTGTCGCGGAGAGACTTATCGCATGTGTGGATGCCCCCTGCGGGTCAAGGCGAATCAGCGACGTAAGCACCGAGAGCACGGGTGCGGTCATGATGGAATGGACGGCCCCGCTTTCCTAACTGATCTCCCGGTCGAGGACACGACCAGGAGGCCCG
>NZ_JAETWB010000083.1 GCF_016773205.1 Belnapia arida | reverse complement strand
CGCGGGACAGCACCACTGCTTGACGCACGTGCCCACGATTAGAGAAGAATGGCTACGTGGAGAGCTTCAACGGCAAGCTGCGAGACGAACTGCTGAACGGCGAGGTGTTCAACACCCTCCGTGAAGCCCAGGTGCTCATCGAGGAATGGCGCCAGCACTACAACCGGGTTCGGCCGCACTCATCACTGGGATACCGACCACCCGCCCCAGAGACCGTGGCTATGCCAGCGCTATGTGGAGCCTCAGCAGGGCTGGTCGCGGTGATCCACTAAAAATCTGCCCGGACCACTCGATGGGGGCTGGTCAAACCGGACCCAAGCCCTTGATCCGGCTGATTAAGGCAAGCTCTGCATCACTTGCGGTAAGGGCGGTTTATCGCAGCTGAGGATGCGCCAGCTTCAGCCCCTGCGCATTGCTTGAGGTAGGCTGGTGCTAGGGGTTTTGTCAGGTCTCCCGCCAGTAAGGTCGTTTGGCTGGCCGGGCCTGGGCGGGTAGGCTTCCAGGGCCAGCGGAGCGGGAAGTGGCAATGGAGTGTGTGGCCTTTGGCTCCGCTGCCGTGACGGAGCGGCCAGAGCGTACCGCCCGGGGCTACCGCCGGTTCCTCTGCCGAGACTGCGGCAAGCAGTACAACGAGCGCAGCACCGGGCTGCTGAACCATACCCAGTACCCATCCGACGTCATCGCCCTCGTGGTGCTGTGGCGGCTGCGCTACCGCCTGACCCTGCGCGACCTAGCCGAGATGTTCCTACAGCGCGGCCTCGTATTCAGCCATGAGGCTGTGCGCGACTGGGAGGCGAAGCTCGCACCGGTGCTGGCGGACGACCTCCGTCGACGACGGCACGGCAAGGGCGGCGCCCGCGGCCGGCACTGGCACGTTGACGAGACCTATTTGAGGGTTCGTGGCCGCTGGGCGTATCTGTACCGGGCCATTGACCGCGACGGCAACCTTGTCGACACCATGCTGAGCGAGCACCGCGACATGGCTGCGGCTCAGGCCTTCTTTCGCTCAGCCAAGGCTGCCACAGGCATCACGCCCGAACGCGTCACCACGGACGGGCACGGCTCCTACCCGCGGGCGATCCGCTCGACACTCGGCCGGCGGGTTGTGCATCGGACCAGCGCATACAGGAACAATGGACTGGAACAAGACCACCGGGGCGTGAAAGGTCGCATACGATGTATGCGCGGCTTCAAGAACATCGGTTCTGCCGAGCGCTTCTGCCAAAGCTATGACGAACTCCGAAACCTCCTCCGCTCTCGTACCCGCCACAACCAGCACGTCCCTGCCCGCCGCCGTCGTCTTGTGCACATCCGCCGTGCCGCAGCTGCGCTCGCCATCCTCAAAGCAGCATAGGTCAAACCTTGCCGGCACCTCTCGTCGCCAGATTTGGCGCGAGCGCTGACAGATCCGTTTGGCGCGAGGCAATGTGCACCTTCCGGATCTGCCACAGCAGCGCCGCATCCGCCTCGGCGCGGACCAACGGGGGGCGGTCGAGCCAAGCGTAGTAGCTGGCGCGCGAGACGCGGAGCAGGCGTGTCATTCTGGCGATCGGGAAGGTGGCCTGGTTTGCTTTCATGGAACCGGAAGACCCGGACGGGATCGTGCCGGTCTCCCGGGCAAACCAGGCTGCCGCTCGAGAGACAATGTCGCGCTCCTGGCGCAACTGCTTGTTCTCGCGCCGTAGCCGGGCGAGTTCCTCGCGCTCGGCCGTGGCCAGCGCGGACTCGGCTGGGGCGAGCTTTGTCTCGCGCCGACCCTCCTGCCGGTCCGCCGCCGCGACCTAGTTCCGAATGGCTTGGGCCGAGGGTTCGAACTCGCGGGCAAGGTCGGCCGGGTCGCATCCAGCGCAAACCAACTTTACTATCTGGCGCCGGCACGCCGGCCGGAGAAGGAGCTAGATTCTTTGCAACGCATTCCTCCACTGTCGCTCGAAGGTGACCCAGTCGGACTGTGCATGGCTGGCTATATCTCACCCGAGGTGGCGCTGAGCCGTCTGTTGCTTGGGCACGTTACCCCAGATGGCATCGCAGCACTTCTAGTCCAGCGGCGTCCTGAGCCGCCGACGCAGCCTTGGCAGGCGCTCGTTGCCTTACTAGAAACACAGCAGTCGGAACTGGCGCGACTTTCAGCCGCAGTCGTACGAGCTGGCAGCAATCATGCTCGCCTTGCAACTAATCCCCTGACCGGCGCAGCAGAGATCGCAAGCTTCTTCGATCGCGCCGTAGCAGAGTCGCCCGAGGCCAGTGTGGCACTGTACTCGCTGGGTGACCCTGCGATCTTGACTGCCGCAACCGAGGAAATCCTTGCTTGGCTCGAAACGCGCGGACTGCTGCGCGACAGCGCCGATGTGCTTGACCTCGGCTGCGGCATCGGTCGTCTCGCCGTCGCCCTGGCACCGCGGGTTCGTTCTGTGCTGGGCCTGGATATCTCGGAAGGCATGCTAGCCCAGGCACGATCGCGCTGCGCCCCTTGGCCTCATGTGCGTTTGGCTCGTACCGCTGGTCAGGACCTTGACGGGCTTGCAGCCGGAAGCCTCGACTTGATTCTTGCCGTCGACAGCTTTCCTTACATCGTTCGACTAGGCCCCGAGGTGGTGACGCGACACGTCGTGGGCGCTGTGCGGGCGTTGCGGCCAGGCGCAGCGCTGGTCGTGCTGAACCTATCTTACCAGGGCGATACAGCAGCCGACATCGCTACAGCGCACGGGTGGGCAACGGCTCACGATCTCGCTTTGGAGGTGATGGGCGAGCAGCCTTTTGCCTTGTGGGATGGTCGCGCTTTTGTCCTACGCCGTTCAGGCTGAGTTGGCCTTCCATTTACCCCTTGGCACTCGTCGCTCATCGCCCTAACAGCCAGTTTTGCGGCAGAGGCGCGCGGTTAGCACCGCAATGGGAATGGCAAGGAGTAGCCCTGCCAGTGCAGGCAGAGCCACCACTGCCGCAAAGCGACTGGCGAAGCCAAAGCATGCCAGGATCACTAGTCCAACAACGGTGTGCGGACCAAACCGGCGAGCTGCCGTTGTCCAGGTCATTCCCCGAGCCGCTCTCGGCTGCACCGTCCAACCGCTGAACTGTCCGCGCCCCAGCTGCAGCAAAGTCAACGATCGCTCGAACGCTTCTAGCGTGTCCAGCATGAAGCTCAGCGCCATTTCCTGCACCATGCTACGCAGCAAGGTCACGCGCTTGAAGCGCCCGGGCCGAAGCAGCGCCTCGCTGTAACCAGCCAGCTTTGGCAGGTTCGACACGACAAAGCCTGTGAGAAGCAAGAGTAGAAGCGCTCCGCGTGGGGTACCTTCACCGCCACCGGTCGCCACGTTCAGCCCAGCTACAGGAAGCAGTCCAAATCGCAGCGGCGCCAATGCATAATGCAGGATTGCCTCCAACATTTGAAAGCGGCCTAGCTTGCCGAATTCAGGTCGGGAAAGCAGGTGTCGATACTGAAGGTTGCCGGCGGCCCAGCGCAAGTCTCGGGAGAACAAAGCAATTAGGTCAGGTGGATGCCGCTCCCAGGAGCCTGTGTCCTCCGGCAGCACCCGCACCGCCCAGCCGCGTGCATGCAGTTGAGCTGCTTCAGCGTAGTCATGGCTGAGAATGCAAGACCCGTCCGGAAGTGTCGGTAGTCTTGCGTCTCGGCGGAATGCTCCGATTCGAATCAGCGCATTATGTCCCCAGTAGAGTTGCGCGGGTCCCAGCCACCAAGCTTGGCCCATAACCCAGGCCCGTGTGCCATGCTGCTGACCAAACCCGAACAGCCGTGCGAACCACGTCATCGCGCCTCGACCGGAGATCGCCGTCTGCAGGATCGCCAAGCGTGGGTCAGCCTGCATTATGCGGACCAATCGGGCGACAGTTCCCGCCGACATGGTGGAATCAGCATCCAACACCAGCGCGTACTCGAAGCCAGCGGCGCGATGGTCGAGAAAATCCATCAGGTTGCCCGCCTTGAAACCAAGGTTCTCGGGCCGGCGACGGTAGCGTACGGCGCCTGCTGGAAAGCGTGAGGCTAGCGCGGCAACCGCCTTTGCTTCGGCTCTCGCCGGCGCGCCCGCTGGCGTGTCAGAAAGGATGCCGAGGACAAAGCGGTCACCGTGGCGCGACCGCAGCTCGTGCAGCAAGCCGCCCAGGGGCGGCAAGACGGCATCCATGTCCTCCAGCCGTACGCAGAGAGCCAGCAGTGTCTTGGCGTGAATCACGGCGTCTGTTCGTTGCAGCGTTGGCAAGACAAACGCTGTTGGATCCCTCGAGAAAAGCAGGATCGCAAAACCAGCAAGTCCCGTCGCAGCGGTAAGGCCAAGCCAAGGCGCGTTGATGGCAAGGCTCACCATCATCAAGGCTTCCCAGAACGTCCAGCCACCCGCCGCAAGCACCTGCCAACCAAGCACCCCGAGCCCGACAGCGATGCTGCCAGCCAGAGCGGCGATCGAAGCGCGGCGCATACTTAGTGGCTCTCGCCCGCAAGGGTCGATATCTGCCGAGCGTTGGACATTGTCCGGTCCTGAAGCATGGCTGCCTTGTGTCAGGCAGGTACTGATACATACATTCGGATCGACCAAGCTTTTTACCACCACGTCCCAGGATTGCGGGAACACCGAAACGACAGCGCGAGCTGCGGGCATCAGGTGCGATACCGACGTCTCCGCAACCACGATATGGGGCAGACCATGGAACGCCCAAGCACCAGAGCCGTATGATACCCGAACAGCCAAGGGAGCCAGGGATATGGCGGCAAAGGAGCCCACGAAGGCGCAGCCGATGGATCTTGGACAGCCGTATGATGCAGTGAGTCGCACATTCCACTGGCTCGTCGTTGCGCTGGTGTTGGTGCAAATCACCATTGCTTTGATCCTGCCCTCCATCCTGCCAAAGTCGGCGGAAGACAGCATTGCGGTCTGGCATCTTGCCAATGGCTCCACAATCCTCCTCACAATGCTATTGCGGTTCGCCTGGCGGCTGGTTCATCCCATGCCACCAGCCCCAACTGACCTTCCAACTGGCTTACGCATCCTCGCCCGTGCAACCCACTGGGCCTTTTATCTCGTGCTTATTCTGTTGCCCTTAATGGGTTGGCTAGCCGCAAATGCCTACGGATCGACGCCGAGGCTTCTAGGGCTCATCCCACTGCCGAAGCTTCTCAATCCTGATCAGGCAGCGGGTGAGACGATTGGTGGCATCCACAAAGTGTTCGCAATGCTGCTCTTTGCACTGATTGCGGTACATGTATCGGGTGCACTCTACCATGCGCTCATTAAGCGCGATGGAGTTATCAGGCGCATGCTACCGGGCCGAGCATGAATCCATACTTGTTGCAGAGAGTAAGTAGTTGGGGTCGGGGGAACCCGATTATTCAAGATTTGGACGGTGCGTCCAGTGAGCGGCCTGCTGCCCTTCGGTACCTCCATCGCTGCGCCGCTCCGGTGCATGGCCGGTGCCAAGGATGGGTCGCTCAGAGCAAAGGCCGTAACCATGGCATGGAACGGCCGCGAGCGAGCACCGAGCTGAGAGAGCATAGCGGCAAAGACCCGACCCTGATGCGGCAAGAATTGCCTGAGGTTGAAACGCAAAAAGCCCCGTGACCTCGGTGTGAGGTCACGGGGCTTCATGCTGTGCTGGAAGGGCAGGCCTATCTCGGGCTGGCGCCAGATCGTTCCCTGGCAAGTCGGCGTTGCTTGAGCACGCGAGCCTGGAAGGCCCGGAACTCGGGCGTTCGCGCGAAGCGAACGAGATAGCCGCCATGGGTCAACTCACCATGGCATACTGTGCAAACCAGCCAACCATGCTCCGGCCTGTTCAGCCGGCGATGGAAGAAGTGGTCAAACTCGGTGCCGGCCAAGGGCCGGCCCTCGGTGGAGAGAATGCGCGCGTTGCCGCAGCAGGGGCACCGGCCATCGTAAGGCTCGGCCATGGCCACCCGGATGAGGATGGTCCGGCTCAGCTCCGAGAACTCTCGCCTTCCACCCAGCACCAGCTCCTGACCCGACAGGGCCAGGAACATGAGGTCCGCCGCATGCCGGTCGACGGTGTCGAGCCGGCGGTGCAGGTGGCGGAAGTGCTCGGCGAGGTACAGCGGCAATGGATCGGAATCCTGGACTGCCGGTACGTCCGGCCGCTTCATGGCGGCGCGGACGACGGTGTTGCACCAGAGATGGAAGGCTGGCGAGAGGTAGCAGGCATAGGACAGCGCGAGCTGCCAATGGGCCCAGGTACCGCCGCCATGGCCGCGGATCGCGGCGACGAGGCCGTCGGTGTCGATGGCCCAAATGCCGGCGTCGCCGGCATTTGGCAGGACCGGCTCATCGAGCGCGGTCAGGTGGGTGTCTGCATGGGCACGAAAGCGCATGGTTTCCTCGAGGGCCAGCCAGTCGGCTGGGCGCCGGTGCTCTGCCCGGCCTGCTGCCCGCCACATATCGGTCAGGTTCAGCATGCTGCCGCGAAGGCGCACGGGGATACCCTGGTAGCTGAGGGTGTTGATGGGTCTCATGGGATCTCCAGCATGGGTTCGGCCTTGCTCAAGGGACCGCGACGGTCGGCTCGGAGCTGCCGAGACGGGCTGGAGGGGACGGGCATTCAGCCCGGCGGGCTGCCGAAGCAGCCGCCGGGCTGAAGCGGACCTTGGATTGTTGGAGAGGGTCGCGCAGCCGGCCGATGGCAGAGGAACGCCGACCGGCCGGAATGCCGCGGCGCCGGCGTCAGTAAAGCCGGCACCGCATGCGGCGGGCCTGATATTGGCACCAGACCAGCCACATCGTTTGGCGCGGCCAGAGCCGCGCTGCTGCCACGCGTACGCGGCAGGTCCGGACCGTGCTGCCAAGATTGGCAGCGGCACCGGAAAGCCCTTGTTGCTCGCATCCTCCGTGCCACCGCTGGCAGGGATAGGGTTTGCAGAAGCGGCCGGCTCAGTGCCGGATACGCGGTGCCGGATGGCCAGAACGTCGGGAACGACGCCACGGACACCCGCCAGGATGCGGGACAAGGGAGGGACGAGAGACCAATGGTTATCCCTGGGCCGACAGGGGCAGCATGACGCGGTGCGTTGCGTCGTCAGCCAGTCAACACACTGGCGCGGCCGGCCGGCTTGGGCTTGGCTTCGACCTTGGCCGAAGATGGGCTGGAATGTTGGCCAAGGCAGCTCAGGCGCCGGCAACACCATGGCTCTCGTCAAGCCTACATGGGGATGCCATGTTCAAGTTTCAATACTAAATCGTATTCAGCAATGTCGAGCACCGCCTGGATGTAGGCAACCTGTCGGAGCATTTTCCTGGACGCCTCCAGGCCACCTTGGTTATGCCTTGAAGGCGCGCTGCGCGGACACGCCGCGCTGCATTGAAAATCCACAAAGGTCGGAATGGATGCCAGACAAACCCAAGCTTGGTCGTCCCAAAAAAGATTGGCGCTATCTTTTGATCGAGATGGCCAGGCAAGAGCTTCAGCACGGTTCGTCCGAGACACCGACCAGTCTGGCTCGACATGTCTTGGCGCAATACCCAGCGGAGGACCGGCCAGACGGCAACCTTTACCGGCAGCTCAAAACAGGGCGCCCGGTAACCGAAGTACATTTGGTCAGCCGCCTGTGTGAGCGCTATCAACGTGAGCGATCGCGCTTTTTGTCCGAGGCTCAAGCTATCGACGATGCTAGGCGCAGTGGGCAACAGCGCACAAGACACGCGCTCGGGCTGACAACCGACACGCCTCAGCATCGTGGTTGCCATCCCAAAAGCTTCGGTTCTTTGAACACCGACCTCGCAAATCGTTTGTTTGAGCCCGCGCTCCTGGAGGATCGCGCTGCTGCTTTTCTGCAAGGTCATAAGGACGCTCTGCGAAGGCGACACCGCTAACCACAGCCAAACATGCAGTCGCTGTCCGACATGAACTGAATCGTCAAGAGGCGAAAAGGCCGAGTTTCGCCCTTTGAGTTGCAAGGGTCATATCCGGAGATTGCCGGACATGACCCAAACGCACCCCCCTCCCCCGCTCACATCCTCAGTGACCGGCACTGCCGCCAGTGCCCGCCCACTCCGCAACGCTGGGTCAGATCACCGGCCGGCCGAACGGTTGGCTGCTGACACGCTCGTCACAGACCCAGCGGCGCCAGCGCTTGTGGCATCCATGCTCGGCGATCCGCTGATGGCGCTCAGCGAGGTTGCCGCACTGCTGCGACGCTCGGAGCGCACGCTGCGCCGTTGGCGCCAGGACGGGCTTCTGCGTGATGTCCGCCTGGGTGGCAGTGTCTGGATCAGGCGCTCCGACCTCGAGCGTGCCTTGCGTGCGGATGACGCAAACAATCGAGACGCAGCAACGCACGAACCGTCCGTCATGGGACCGCCGCGCCGCTAGGTCACGTCCGTCAACGTGGTGGAATTTGCTGATGGGCTGCGGGTGACCACGGCTCAGGCGGGCCGGGGTGGCAGTT
>NZ_JAETWB010000082.1 GCF_016773205.1 Belnapia arida | reverse complement strand
CGCCGCGTCAGACGCCCAACCAGGCCAATAAATGGCCTACTCCCACGCAGCAGGCAGGCTTTTCAGCAGCCTGCTAGTGCAGCGCTGATCCGAGGATACGATGACCACGCCACTGAAACCACGGGACCAAAGCTTCCGACACCATCATGCGGCGGCATGTGCTGACCGCGAAGGTCACTGGGGTCCGCCCGGAACGCCGTTCGCTGCAAGGTTCTCAGAGTGACAAACATCGCACGCCACCTCGGGCAAACCTTCAGCTTGAAGCGCCTCGGCGAGCGGTTGTGGCACATGGCTCGAACCGCCGACAACATGCTGCATCAGGATACAGCTCCTACTAGGGCAGTGAGTCTCAAGTGGCCAATGAGCAAGCGGATTTCCGGTTCAGCCAGCGCCGCATCCTACCTCCGACACGCCCTACTCCGTGGCTTCGCGGTGCTCGTCGCACTCGCGGCGAGCCCAGCTTGGGCGCAGATCGAGGAACAGGGCCCGCGCTCGGACGGGCCGACCACCTCAACCCTTCGGAACGCTTTGCCTGATGGCGGCGACCCCGCCGGTATGGTCAAGCGCCTCTCGGAGCGCGGCATCGAGTTCCGGCTCTCCTACATCGCTGACGCGCTTGGCAATGTACGAGGCGGACAGCGGCGGGGTTGGATCGGTCAAGGCCTGTTCGAGCCTTCGCTCCGAGTAGACTTCGACCGTCTTGCTGGTATTCATGGCTTGCGCGCCTATGCGAACGGCTTCTTCATTCACAACACCGGCCGGATCCGGCGCGACTACGTCGGCGGCGTGAACACCATCGCCGCCATCGAGGCCATGCCCCGCATCCGCCTTTCCGAGCTGTGGCTCGAGCAAAGCATCGCCAACGGCTTGGTGCGACTGCGCGCAGGCCAGCTTGCGGCCGATGTGGAGTTCTTCTTCTCCGACCTGTCGCCGATGTTCCTGCAGAGCGATTTCCCGACGATCAGCGCGCTCAACCTGCCAGGCGGTGGGCCAGCCTTTCCATTGGCGACCCCTGGCGTAATGGTGCAAGTCGTTCCAAACGACCAGCTCAACTTCCGTGCGGCATTGTTCAATGGTCGTGTCTCCCGCACCGGCGAGGATGACGACCAGGTCCGCAACCGGTACAACACCGACTTCCGCGTGCGGGACCCGGGGCTGTTCTTCGCAGAGGCGCGCTTTCGGCAAAACCAGGCAGCAAGCGAGAATGGCCTTGCGCGTACCGTCCGGCTCGGCGGCTGGGCACATCTAGGCCGCTTCGACAACCAGCGTCGCGCCGCCGATGGCTCGCTCCTCGCTGACCCTTCGGGCTCTGGCGTGCCGCTACGGCGTCGGGGCACGGGCGGGCTCTACGCCGTACTTGACCAGCAGCTCTGGCGGCCCGCCGGCGGCGACGCGCTGTCAGGCATCTCGCTATTTGGACGGATCTCCGTCGCCCCATCGGACCGCAGCACGATCGGTTTCTACTTCGATGGCGGGATGGTCTTTGCCAATCTCGTACCCGGGCGGCCCCATGACCGTTTCGGCTTCAGCGTCATCCATGCGCGCTACTCAGCCGGTGTGCGCCGCTTCGACCAGGATCTCCTACGTCTCGATCCCGACGCCTCGACCGGCCGGCGCACCTCCGAAACCAACCTGGAGCTAACCTACCTCGCCGAGATTGCGCCCGGCTTCGACCTTCAACCTATCGTCACGCATATCTGGAATCCGAGCGAGAGGCCTGGGCGCAACGCGCTCGTCGTGGGGCTGCGGACGCGGATACTCTACTGAGCGGCACCAACCGCCCAATGCCTGACCGTTCCACCCCGCCAGGACGAGGAGGATAACCACGGCGACGAGTAGGACAGCTTACCATATCCAGAGGCCTTGTGTGTTTCCGGAGAAGTCCATCTCCGTGTCTCACCTGCTTGGGTCAGAGTGAGCCATCGCCGGCAAAGTAGTTCGATAGCGCTGCACCCACCTATGTGGCCGGCGAAGCGGCCGCGTTTGTCTCGTTAACGGCTACCCGGTCCGTACGCGATCAGGATGACAGCGTCGCCGCTGATGACAGCCGATAACAGCCCGCATCGAACAGCAGCGCGAGGTCGGCCAAGCCGCGCTCGATTGCCAATGAGGCGCTCTGGCCGTTGTTGCATAAGACGAAATAAAGAAAACTGTTTACGGACCAAGCTTAAACGATGAAATTCCACCTAAACCAGAGGTGTCTAAGTTCCTCAGCGATATAGCATTTTAAAAGGCGATTTGGGTGCAATCACCATGAGGCTGAGTGTTGCCAGTCGGGTGGACATTGCTAAACCGTTTGCGGGGTGGACGTAGACCGGCAGAGCAAACAATGCGGTGCCGCGCTCCGACGGCGCGATGGCGCCCTGAGTCACGAGCGGTCTATGAGCGCATATCCCCCGCCGCCAAACCGCATGCCCGGAAGCGGAGGAGCGCTTTACGGAGTGAAATATCTTCCCCACATCATCGGCTTAGGCGCCGATCCGACGCGACTTGCCGCTTCCAATCAAGGGAGCGAAACAGATTGGCGAGGACGTCCACTATGGCCGGAAGGGCAGACGACGATGGCTCAAATACTCAAAGCACGCCGCATCCTCCTCCTCGCCGCAGGCGCGACCGCCACATCCGGCCTTGTCGGCCCACTACGGGCGCAGGGTCTCGCCCCGACTTCCACGATGCGAGGTGGTGCGAATAACTACCTGCCCGGCGCACCTCTCGTTGGGCGCATCGGCGGCGGTGGCTTCCTGATGACCGGCACCGTCCGGCGCGCGGGCGACGGCGCCCCGCTGCCAGGTGTGCGCATCCAGATCTGGGCGCACACGACGGAAGGGCACGAGCGCGACCCGCACAGCCACGGCGCCACACTGACGGACGTGAATGGCGTGTTCCGGATGGAGATGCCGCAGATCATCCCCGCCTTCGGGCAGGCGCACGGGCACTTGGCCTACGACGCAATGCACGATAACAACGGCTTCGAGACGGTCTTCCTCCGGCCCGTGATGCGGAGCGCCAGCGACACAAGGCTGAGTGCGGATTTCGTTCTACGACGGGCGTGACCGGCGTGAGGTCCCTACGGGCGGTTCTGATCTGGGCGGCCTTGGCCGCCGCCCTGGCTTTGCCGGTCGCCGTCGCGGCGCGGAGTCCGCTGCTGGCATGGCGCGATCCAGTCTACATCGCGGCCGGGCTCGCGGGGGTGGTCGCGCTAGGACTGCTCCTTCTCCAGCCATTGCTCGCTGGAGGATACCTGCCGGGGTTGCGCCTGCGGCTTGGGCGGCGAGTGCATGCCTGGGTGGGCGCCGGGCTTGTGGCGGCTGTGGCGGTCCATGTCGGGGCCCTGTGGCTGACCAGTCCGCCCGACGTCGTGGACGCCCTCCTTCTGCAGTCGCCGACGCCGTTTTCCGCGTGGGGCGTGGCCGCAACCTGGGCGGTGCTCGCTTCCGCGCTGCTCGCCGCTCTGCGCGGTCGGCTGAGATGGAGGCTGACGGTCTGGCGCCTCTGCCATGTCAGCCTCGCCTTGGTGATCGTCGTGGGCAGCGTCGTCCACGCGATGCTGATCGACGGAACCATGGGGCTCGTGTCAAAGGCGGCGCTCTCCGCCCTGGTAGTGGCGGCCGTGGTGAAGGTCGTGATCGATCTGCCCCTCCTTGCCAAAGTCCGCTGGAGGAATGGTTCACAGCGCCCTCGGGTCTCATCCAGAGCGGAGATTCGGCGGCCCCTGCAACGATGACGGTGCGCCGACGACATGCCCACTTGGCTTGCGAATGGGGTCTCGCCGGCCTCGCGGCGGTGACGCAAGTAGCCCGGCCGTGGCTGAGTTGTTAAGTTGTCAGGTGTGCCATTCAGACACAGCCGCTCGCCGCAATCATATCGTGAAGGTTCGCCACCGGATCCTAAGTCACCAGCTCGATCGACTGCTGAACGTCGTCATTCCGCCGCGTGCCTCGTCAGTGCCGAGCACCGACGATGCCAGGGTGTGAAGTTAACGGGATTTCCACATCCGGCTCATTGCTGAGAAGGGGCGCAGGGTTTTGGTGGAGAGCGAACAGCTACGGCCGGCGCAGTCTCACGGAAACCGCGGTCAGCAGATTAAAAATGATCGCCGGACCGAAGCTGCGCGCCCGCCTCTTGCCTGCACAAAGGCGAAGTCGTCATGGCTACCATGGTGCTCAACCGCATGATCCGGGCTGCGAGGCCGGTTTCGGCTCGCATCCCTATCTCGGATCGGGCGGAGCCAGCACCGTCTACTCACTCGCATCCGTGCACCAGCGCCCTCAAAACCCGACCCGCATGGCGAAGTGCGCCGTCAGCGGTGGCGCCAGGAGGTAGCCGCCATCGTAGTAGATCGTGGCATAGGTTTCGTCGAAGGCGTTCTGCAACCTCGCGCTGAAGCCAAGCGCCGGGTGCGGCTGCCAGTTAAAGCCAAGACTGACGACGGTGTAACCGGGCCGCGTTTGTGTGTTGGCATAATCGGTATAGGCCTGCCCAGCGAAGCGCACGCCACCTTGCGCTTCCCAGCCCGGCGCAAAATTCCAGCTCATCCATAGTTTGGCGCTGACTTGCGGCACTTGGACCGGCACCTTCCCAGCGTAGGAGACGGCCGTGCCGTTGATGTTAATTCGAACACCGCGGCCCAAATCTCCCGCCCCCGCCAACTTCACGCCGCGTGACGATTGCTGCCCGACCTGCTGCACCAGATCGGGGTTGCTGGTGCTGTTCGATAACAGCCCCTACTTGACGATTTCATAAGCAGCCAGGGTCCATTCTGCCCTGCCGTTCCACAGCACCTGCTTGACGCCGACCTCGACCTGTCTGCCTAAAGCCAGATCGAAATCGCGTTGGGCCGGTGAGAGCGTAAGCAGCGAGCCGACGGGATCTGAGGCAGCGGAGAACTGCGCCTAGAGCGAGACATCCGCCACCGGCTGGTAGACGAGGCCAGCACGCCCGGATGGCTGGTTGAAGCTCCTCTCGTTGCTGGTGCGCTGCACCAGGTCGCGGCGGGTCAGGTGGATGCTGTCGAACCGCATGCCGGTGACCAGGGCGACCTTGGGCGTCAGTGCCAGCCGATCTTCGGCAAAGACCGATACCTGATTGGTCGTGCTGCTTTCGCGCGGACAGGTGCCGGCCAGGTTGATGAAGCGGCCCGGATCGAAGCCCGTCAAAGGGACATCGGATGAGCCGCCATAGGGCGAGTTGCTGGTGCGGCCAAAGGTGACGCGGTTGACGTCGGTCCCGATGGTCAGCGTATTGTCCATGCCGAACAGGGTGCGCCGCAGCGAGGCATCCAGCCGGTTGCCGTACTGCTCCTGATTGTGAAGAAGTTCGATATAGTCGAAGCGGTTCACCAGCCTTGAGGCCAGCTGGCACCGTGTTACATGGCTCGCGGGTGTGGGCGCATGGCGTCCTACCCTGATCTGGGTTTATGTGAGGCGGACGTACTCCGGGCGTCCGAGCTCGAGCATGCGGTTCAGCACGTCGGCGGCGACGGCAACCCCGGCTTCCTGACGCCTGTCGGTCTGCGAGCGTAGACCATCGCCGATGACGCGCTTCCACCGCGAGATGTCGGCCTCCACAAGGGCGCGCCAGTTATACCCTAACGCCCGCTGCCAACCCATGCGGCCGCGCTCGGCAATGGTCTGCAGATGTCGGTCCCGCTGCGTCGGCTCGGTCCTAGCTGTATCGCTCCGTACCGCACTCGATCGGGGTGGAACGATGACGCCGGCCGCCGGATGCCGCGCGGCAACAGCGGCGTAGACGTCGTCCTGGTCGTAGGCTCCATCGCCGGTAAAGGACGCTACTGGTCCGCCAACCTGGTCGAGCAAAGGCCCGACCCGCAAGCCGTCATCGGTATCCTTGTCGGTCAGCGCCAACGCGACGATCCGCCCGGTGTCGGCGTCGGTGGCGAGATGGAGCTTGCGCCACCCGCGCCGCGCCCTCGTGCCGTGCTTGTCCACGAGCCACTCGCCGGGGCCGCAGAGCTTCAATCCCGTGCTGTCCACCAGCAGGTGCACGGGCTCGCGCCCAGGGCGAGGACGCGGCACCTCTAGCGTCTCGGCCCGGCGGCTTATGGTGCTGTGGTCGGGCACGGCGAGGTCGAGCCCAAGCAGGGCGATGATGGAGGCGATGAGGCCTTCCGTCTGGCGCAGCGCCAGGCGGAACACCGCCCGCAGGGTCAGCGCCGTGGTGATCGCCAGGGCGGAGTAGCGGGGCTGACCACCACGGCCAGTACGACGCTCAGCAAGCCACACCTTGTTTGCCTCCGCCGTGAACCACACGGTGAAGCTGCCGCGGGCGCGCAGACCAGCCCCGTAGGAGGGCCAGTTCGTCACCCGGTGCCGCTGCTTCGGGATGCGGTGCCGGCGGTCGGCATTAGCCTTGTACGGCATGGCGGGCGCCTCATTAGCCGTCGAGGTTAGCCCTCACGGCAGCGTACCCGAGGATGCCCAACCGGGCGACCCATGCACCAAGGTCGCTCCCACTGGGACGGCACCAGCGGCGATCAGACCAGCTTCGCCGCCAATCTTCCAGACGAGCACTGCCAGTTCGGTGTCCGGTGCGGCAATCAGTGTTAAAGCGGTGGCCGAGTGAAGGCGGCAACCTGCTGGGGTAGGAGGGAGAGCAGGTCGTACCGCGACTCGGCAGACGGCATCTGGCCCTATGCCTGTCCTGCCAATAGGTGGCGTATTCGGCCTTCGCCGTTAATTCAGTTCAACTCCTTCATGGACTGCCATCCGGCCAAGGTATCCCGCTGTCTGCCTCTTGGCTGACTTGTTAAGTGTCGTTGATATGGCAGCGTCCGTGTGTGCCAAGGTATGCGGCCGGGAAGCACCAGCAACGCAAACCCGATCTCATTTGCATGGAACGTCGTAGCCGATGCGAGCCAGGAAATTGTGAGAGCACCGAAGATTCGTGTAGGCGCGGCGAAACAATGTTATATCAGCCAAGACAGGAGAACAACGTCAATGGCGAAGTCAGAAACATCCGCTCCACGCGGCACTAACAAAGTCATCAAAGCCTTCTTTGAGACTTTGGATTCGACGCCTGACGCCGGCAGGCCTCAGGTCGCAAAGGCGGCGCTGGCCGCAATCCGGGAGAAGCTGACAGCCCGGAAAGACAAGGCAAAGGCCATCCGGGAAAAAGAAAAGGCCAAGTCTGCCCGCGGCAAGGCAGTGCCCACGGCTCGCAGAGCAGCTTCGTCGTCGCGTACTGCAAACGCCCGCAAGACCCCGGCCGCGGATGCTAAACCGGCACGGTCGGCCAAGGCACATAAAGCCTCTGCACCGAAGGCCACGAAACGTCCGGCGTCACCTCGTGTCGCACCTGAAGCTGCTGTGGAAGCTCCGCCGCCAAAGAAGGCCGCCCCGCGTCGGCTCAGCGCTCGGAAAAAGCTTGCCCCGGAAGCCTCTCCGGCGGTCAGCCAAACCGCGCCAGATAGCGACTCGATGAATGGTGCTTCGTCTGAAGGCACCGGCAGCGTCGAGTAAGAATGTGCCAAGGGCGGCTTCGGGGGCCGCCTTGGCGTGGCGCAGGATGGCAGGGGCGGGTATTCTCCCTGGCTGTGCCTTCAATCTTGGCAACACTCTGGCTGATGGCGGCAGCCAATGCACCGAGCTCGTTCAGTTGTACCCAACAACGTTCAGCAGGTTGCCGCGGCGGCCACAAAAGACCTTGAGATCGCTGACACGGGAATCACGCTTGAGCGCCTGCGGCATCTGCATTGCGAGGCCATTCATGCCGCGCTGCATGTCGGTGTGGCCTGCCGCGAACCAGATCCGGTTCAGATCACATCAGGAAGTTGAGGTTCATTCTCAGCAAGCAGAGTGTGGTTCGCTTGGCCGGTAAATGATCATGCCCGCAAACAACTCAGCAGTTGCAAGACACATGTCGCAGCTAGATGTTTGGTCCCGTGATTTGGTGGTGCGGGTCATGGATAAACCTGGACGGCTCTTCTGTCCAGGCTTTGCAGATGGCTTCGTAGGGGGTGAGGCCGCGTAGGGTCTTCAGCCGACGGGCAAAGTTGTAGGCGGCGACGAAGTCGGTGAGGTGCTGACGCAGCTGGTCGTGGCTCTCGTCGTAGAACCGCTTGACGGTGGCATCCTTGATGGTGCGGTTCATGCGCTCGACCTGACCATTGGTCCAAGGGTGTCGAGGCTTGGTCAGCCTGTGCTCGATATCGAGCTCGGCGCAGGCGAACTCGAAGGCATGGCAGAGGAATGGCTGCTTGCTGGCCAGCATCTGCTTGATGTCCTGAGGCGTCCAGCCATCGCCGGTGGGCTCGGTGAAGTGCGTGCCGTTGCCGGTGAGCACGGTGTGGATCGTGTATGGAACCGCCGCGGCGAGCGCTCGCAGGAAGTTGGCCGCGATACGGCGCGTGGCCTTCTCGTGCAGTTCGACAAAGGCAAACTTCGAGGTGCGGTCGATGGC
>NZ_JAETWB010000081.1 GCF_016773205.1 Belnapia arida | reverse complement strand
CAATTATGTCCCGTTCGGCTTTGAGCGCCTCCAGCTCCTGGCGAACCGCTGCCGTGTCTTGGGCAACCGAACTCTAGGCCTTTGCCAACAACGCCCAAGCCCGCATCGCCGCCCCGCACATGGATAGCGGCAGGGTCCGCCCCCATTGCCCATGGTGCGGAAAGGGCAGCGTGTCAGCGTCGCGGCCGGAGCGGCGGCACGGCGCATAGACCCGGCCAGCCGCAAAGGTGGCGGTGATCCACTCAAAGCCCGACGGCAGTAGCGTCCGCGCCGCCGCCTCGTCGGTCGTGTAAGGCGGCACCGGACCGGAGCGATCAATTGCCTGGTGGATGGTCCTGTCCGCAACGGCGCTGCCGGCTTTGACCACAGCCAGCCGGTCGGCGATGCGGACCAAGCGATCGAAGGGGCTCATCGTTCCTTCTTCGGCACCGCCCGCATGTAGCGAGGCAACCGCTCCTCATTGAGCCAGAGATCGACCAGCGGCGTGATGGTCTCGGCTGCGCCGAAGCTGTGATCATGGAGCGGATGCTCCGGCATCACCAGGCGGCAGACGTGCCCGCCCTTCTGGTAGTCGATGATGGCGCCGCGGTAGCGGGAGGAGAGACCGCCCAGCGGGCCTCGTCAGCGGTGAGCTCGGGCTCAGGGTGAGACGCTGGTGGAGGTGGATCGGGGAACAGGGTTATGCGGCAGGGTAGTGGGTGGGTGCGGTCTCTTAACCGCCCTGCCGATCAAGGTATTCAGCTAGCGCAGCGCCGGCGCCTCAGGGGTGTGGGCGGTGCCGGGAGCTTGGGCCCGGGCGGAATGCTCGCCGCACAACGACAGGCAGGCTCTGCGCACACGACCGGCCCGGTCGCAGCGGGTGGAGGCCAGGAGGACCACATCACCGACTGGCCATGTCTCGCAGCAGGACTGAGCCCTCGCCCGGCACTTTCCGCTCAAGCCAGCCGAGCTGGGTCACCGAGTTGCCCCACGCCACAGCCCCGAGACGTCCCCAAACTCGGCGAGGGCGAACAGCAGCACCACCAGCAGCACCACCAGCAGCACCAGCCCGCAGAATACCTAGCCCAAAACGGCAACCCAGCTGCGGCAGTTTTGTTGCTGGCGGCGCCCTCGGCGCGTTAACGTCCATCCGATCCGCACGCCTAACTCGTTATGGGCTGGCTCTATCAGCCCCTCTCGCTGAGCCTGCTCCAATAGGTTCGTGCTCTTTTTCGTGCCGTCTCCGGCCTCGCGCTCTGGACCTAGCATCCAAAAGCCCAACACACCGCTTGCCCATGAGCTGTTCAAGGTTCATGCCTGTTCATGCAAAGTGGGAGACTCCGCTGTTGGCCATCAGCACCTTGCTACGAGGCTGGCGTTCACCGCAGGCCGAACTCTCTGAACCACAACTGGGTGCTCCACATCTGTTCGGGGAAGAACCTGAGCTGATGCGCCGGGTTTTCGCAAACGGCTGCTGTCGCTACCTCGAGTTCGGTATCGGTGGGTCAACCCTGCTCGCCCTGCGGAGCGGAGCCGAGATCGTCGTTGCGGCGGATTCTGACCGGCGATGGGTGGAAGTGGCACGAACTCACCCAGAGTTGGCGTCACGGGTCGCTGCCGGCCAAGTCCGCTTGGTACACGCCGATATTGGCCCGACTACCGACTGGGGGCGCCCAGCCGGAAATACTAAGCAGGTCTGGTGGCCGAATTACCTGGCCCGGCCTTGGGCAGAGTGGGAGGCGCTCGGCGTCTTGCCGGATCTCGTCTATGTGGACGGGCGGTTCCGTGTCGCCTGTTGCCTTTCCATCCTATTGGCCTTCGCCGACCAGACCGAGGCACCACGAGTGATGGTCCACGATATCGGTCCCGAGCGGCCTTACTACGGGGCTATCTTCGAGTTTTTCGAGACGGTCGATTCGGTCGGCAGCCTGCATCTGCTACGTCGCCGCCCAGGCATCTCAACACTCCACGCGGTCACACGCCTGCTGGAAGCCCAGTTCGACGAACGCTGAACCGGGTTGCCACCTGGTCTGAACGCTTGTGGTGGACACCTTGTGGAGCCGGTCACAGATTGTCGTTGCGCCCTAGTAGTACTGTCTGAAGGCAACGAGGCACTGCTGCGGGGCTCGCGGTCCGAGCTCGGACCTCCCCGCGCTGTGGTCAGGGCGCCGGGAAGAAGGCGTCAGTACGGCCCAGCAGGCGGTAAGCGGCCAACCCGATCCATTCCCGGATCGCCCATTCCACCTGGCCAAGCCGGGCCTCGAAGGGGGCATCATACCAGCTTGGTTTTGTCAGAGCTCACGCCAGTTGGGCGTTTCGCCAGCCGAGGCGGCTCCGGTGATCCACAAGCCATTCAGTTCGAACATGCTGACCTTGGCTTTGGCAGGCGTGGCCTAAGATCGGTTTGATCGGCTGACACCAGCACATCGCCGGCTTTCAGCCTCTCGCCACCTTTCCCAAGCGCGCATCGCCGCTCACACAAGGCCAGCAGCTAACCTGCGGAGCGCGGTCCTTACCGCATGTGACCGAATGCATCGATGGCTCTGGAAACCGAACTCGAGGCTACAACTCCGCTGGTAGGGGTCGGAAGGTTCGCTAGTTTGAGGCTCGCTCGCGCAGCGTCATTGCGGTCCAACATTCTGAAAGGCATGAGTTTAAAAGCAGCCGCGCCGGCAGCTGGGATGGACCGGCAATCGTTGCGCAATTGGCTGCTCCGCTCCAATACCGGAAGCGTCAAGCTGAAACGCAAAATAGAACATTACAGATCGAATCTGTTCTCAATTGAAGGTAGATTTACTAAGATGATTTCCGCCCTCCAGGTGTGGGCTTGTCCGGTCCAGATGAGCAGGAAGGGTGTTCCACTGTAGAGGAGATTGGACCTGGCCGACGGAAGTGGAGCATTAAATCGACGAAACATCGCAGCGTTGAGTGCCGAAAGGTTGAAGGTTGCGATGGGGGACCGCCATCGCACGAGGCGCCCCCCGAAGCTCTCCACACTCCTCGCTGGCCTGGTGGCGATTGCCCTGGTTCCTGCTCTTCTCTCAGGAGGAGCGGCCGTGTGGGCTGTTGCGAGCAGCCGACAAGAGGCGGCCGAAGACCGGCTTCGGACAACTGCGCGTGCCCTGGCCCTTGCCGTAGACCGCGACTTCGGCGGCATTGTCGGCGCCCTTTCGGCCTTCGCAACCTCGCCAGCCCTTGGCCAGGATCCGCTTCATCCGCGCGACCCCGTCGCCCTGCACGCGCAAGCGATGCGGATCGGCCAGCAATATGCGGCAACGGTTGCGGTTCTAGCTCCGGATGGAGAGCAGGTGCTCAGTTCTCTCCGTCCGCTTGGCATCCCCATGGCGCGTGCGACCTCTTCGGCAGCGGTCCAGAAGGCTCTCGCTTCGGGGCAGCCTGCGGTCGGCGACCTCGTCATTGGCTCGCTCTCAGGCCGACCGGTGGTGTCGGTCGCTCTTCCCCTGATGGATGAAGCGGGCCGGGTCGCGGGCGTCACCGTCGCCGCCATCAGCGCCCGCCGGATCCGAGACCTCCTTGTGCGCCAGACCTTACCACAGGGTGCGTTCACCGCCGCGACCGACTCCCGCGCCGTCCTCGTCGCACGCTCCGACGCTGAGCACGACCGCCTTATCGGCCAGCGGGCGCCCTCAGAGAATGTCCGGCAGTTCATAGGACGGGAGGGCGGCTTCTACCGCGGTGTGTCGCTCGATGGTAGGGAACACGTCTTTGGTTTTGCCGCCGTACCCGCCGCAGAGGGTTGGACCATCTTCGTCGGCGAGCCCGCCGCCCACTTCGATGCGGCTTGGCGCGGACCGCTCCTGGTGCTTCTGGGCAGCAGCGCCGTTGCCCTCCTGCTTGGCGGACTCGCGGCCACACTCGCCGCACGCCGCATCCTTCGCCCCGTCCAGCACCTGAGCCACCACGCTCAGGCACTTGCGACGGCCGGGGCGAAGGTCATGGCTGCCAACATTCCGCCCGCTAGCGTCGCGGAGTTGGAGGTGCTGCGGCTGGGCTTCGCGGAGGCCGAGGCTGCCGTGGGGGCGAGCGCAGGCGCGCTCCGCTGCCTGAACGAGGAGCTCGAGACGCGGGTGCGGCAGGAGGTTGCAGCGCGCGAGGAGGCTCAGGGGCAGCTTGCGCATGCCCAGCGCATGGAAGCGCTCGGTCAGCTTGCCGGCGGCATCGCGCACGACTTCAACAACGTCATTCAGGCTGTCGGCGGCGGTGCAAAGCTGATCGAGGGTTCGGCTGACAACCCGGCCCGGGTGCGGCGCATTGCGGCGATGGTCCGCGAAGCATCCGGGCGGGGAGCTGCCGTGACGCGCCGCCTACTTGCGTTCTCCCGCCGAGCGGACCTCCGCGCCGAACCGCTGGATGGCCAGGACTTGCTCGTGGGGATGCAGGAGGTGCTCTCGCACACCCTCGGAGGCGGGATCCGGGTGGAGGTAGAGGTTGAGGCCGGCCTTCCCCCGCCGCTCGCCGACAGAGGACAGCTCGAGACGGTTCTAGTGAACCTCGCCGCGAATGCGCGGGATGCCCTGGAGGGCCAGGGGACGATCACGCTATCTGCCACCGCGGCGTTGGTCGCCGGGGAGAACGTCGGCGTTCCGCCGCAACTACGGCCAGGTGCCTATGTGTGCCTGTCAGTCCGCGATGCCGGGGTTGGCATGTCGCCCGAGGTGCTAGCGCGGGCGACGGAGCCGTTCTTCACCACAAAGCCGAAGGGCAAGGGCACGGGGCTTGGCCTCGCCATGGCTCGCGGTTTTGCGGAGCAGTCAGGCGGAGCTCTCGCGGTGGAGAGCGAGGTCGGCAGTGGTACCTCCGTATCCCTTTGGTTGCCGGTTGCGGACGAGGAACCGCAGGCGACGGGACACCAAGCCGCGGACGGTGCCACCGATGCCTCGCACAGACACGGGCGCCTCTTGCTCGTTGATGATGAAACGGTGGTGCGCGACATCACCGCCGAAGGCTTGAGGGCGGCAGGTTTTACCGTTCGTGCCGTCGACGGGGCGGGCGAGGCGCTGGCGGCGTTGGAAGCAGGCGACGAGGTCGACCTTCTCGTCTCCGATCTGTCCATGCCAGAGGTAGACGGCTTAACCCTGATCCAGGAGGCGCAGCGTCGGCGGCCAGGGCTCCCCGCCATCCTGCTGACCGGCTACGCGACGGATGCGGCGGAGCTCGCGATGGGCGGTGCGCTCAGCGGCACCTTCTCGCTTTTACGCAAGCCAATCGACGCGAGAGCGCTGTCTGATCGGGTGGCAGTGCTGCTGGAAGCGAGGCAGGCAGATAGGAAGGTGCGAAACGTCGTGCCTGAGTGACGCTGCTGGACAAGCAAAACTTCCTAGGCAAGCACGGTGAAGCACGTTCCGGGTCCCTTGGCGGAGCCCACCTCCAGCTCGGCCCCGATCCGCTCGAGCATGGCCCGGATCACTCGCATCCCGAGCCCGCCACCGCCGCTCCGCGGCCGAGTGGCCCAATCCGACGGCAGCCCACGCCCGAAGTCGCACACCCGTACCGCCACCCCCCCATTCGGGCGCGACCTTGCGCTTACCTCAACCCGGCCCGGCTCGCCGGGCCCGTAGGCGTACTTGAGTGCGTTGGTGACGAGCTCGGTCGCCACCAGCGACAGCGCCACCGCCGTCTGGCTCGGGACAGTCAGCCCGGGGTCAGCCTCGACCTCCAGTCGCTGTGCTGCGCCGGCCACGCCGGCTTCAAGGTCGCCGCAGAGCCTGCGCAGCGTCTCGCCAAGGTCGACGCTCTCCATGTCCGCCGATTGCTGCAGGCTGTCGTGCACACGCGCCACGCTCATCACCCGCGCGTAGGTGTCCTCGAAAGCGGTTCGAGCCGCCGGATCAGCGACGGTGCGCCCCTGCAGCCGCATCACCCCCGCGACGATTTGCAGCGAGTTTTTGACCCGGTGATCGATCTCGCGGGCCAGCACCTTCTGCTGCTCCAGCGCTCGCGTCAGCGCTTCGCGCTCCACGCCGAGCTCGGCGATGCGCCGGACCTGGCGCAGCACGACGCCTTCCATCGTTGCGGCGAACACCCCGGCCGTGCCGACCTGCCATGGCGCCCATGGCTCGGCCCGGCCGCGGCGTTCCTCGACCCAGCGCTCGAAGGAGCGCCGCGGCAACACGGTGCCGGTCGCGGCATCGGCCAGTACTGGCTTGCGAGGATCGCCGCCCCACACCACGGTCGAGGCCACCTCCGGGCGGAACCAGAGCAGGGCGTGGTCGGACTCCTCCGCCTCCCCGTCGACCAGCACTGCGAGCAACCCGCTGGCCTTCGCAGGCCAAGCGGCGGCTGAGGCGTAGTGCTCCGACAGCTGACCCGTGGCGAACACCCGCTCCCCGGCGGGTAGGGACCGGCGTAGCCAGTCCACCAGGCCAAGGATGGCGTCCGGCGGCGGCGTGGCGCCTACGGAGGCAACCCGTCCACCGGCTACCATCGCCGCTCCGCCAGCGCCGAAGAGGTCCGCAAGCGTCACCCTACCACCCCGACCGTCGCCGGAGGTGAGCGCCACAACGAGGTCCTCCGAGGCCGCCACCCTGGCCAGCAGTGCGTTCCGCGCGCTGAGGGAGTGCTGCTGCTCCGCCCACAGCCGTTGGCTCTCGAGTTCGTGGATCCGCAGTGCGAAGCCGTCCGTGACCAAGCCGGCGAGTGCTCGGGTCTCGGGTGTGACGTAGTGCGGCCTGCGGTGGTGCCCGATGACGAGCCCCCAAAGTGCGCCCTCCACCAGGATGGAAAGCGACATTGAACCGTTCACGCCAAGGTTCCGCTGGTACTCGAGGTGGACGGGCGAGAGGGCACGCGACTGGGCGAAGCTGAGGTCGACCGACTCATTAGCCATGGTCGGCTGCCCTCGCACGGCCGCAGGAACGGCGTCTCGGTCGACCACGAAGCGGGCCGGGCTTTTGGTGTAAAGCGCTCGTGCCTGCGCCGGGATATCGGAAGCAGGGAACCGCAACCCGAGCAGCGACTGCCCCCAGTCGGCCGCCCTGTCCTCCGCGATCGCCTCGCCGTTCCACTCCGGGTCGAAGCGATAGACCAGCACCCGCTCGAAGCCGGTCATCGCGCGGACCTCGCGCGCAACCACTGTCGCCGCCTGAGCCAGGGAGCCCGCCGCGCGCAGGCGAGAGACGGCGTCCTGCGCCTGGAGTGGAGTGGCGGCGTCGAAATCCTCCGGTCGCTCAGGCACCCGCTCTAGCTCGACAACGAGCCGGCCGTCGTAGAAATGCACCGCCGTCAGGAACGGCGCCTCCCGCGAGCCGAGTCTCACCAAGTGCCGCAGCGGACGGGCGGGGTCCGTGAGGGCGCCAGCGGCGAGTGCTTCCCGGATTGAGGTCACCAAGTTCTCCGGCAACACGTGAGCGAGTGGGCGTCCGACAACTGAACCCGGCCCGGCACCGCCGAGGGCATCGGCGGCGTTGTCGCTGCAGGCCCTGACGGGCAGGTCCGGCTGCCCTGGATCGCAGGCCAGCATGACGGCGTGCGGCTGCACCGCGCCGGTAAGGTGGATCGGCTCCCGCTCGCAAAGGCTCGGGTCAACAGGCTCAGCCCGGGCGCGTCGAGCGACGGCCTCGAAAGCCGCCTCGGCAGCGAAGCGGTGCCGGCTTGGTGGCACAGTGCCAACTGGGCGGACCACGATCCAATAACGGTCTGGCTCGCGCGCCTGGAGCAGCCGCACTTCGACTTGGATGGGGCGCGGCGCGAAGCCGAAGGTAAAGTGGAGGCAGCCATCGAGCGCTCCGCGCCGCACGCCCTCGAGAAAGCGGCCGCGGAAGGCGGGTAGGTTGGTGCAGGGCGCCACGTCCCGGAAGAAGTCGCGCCCGACCACCGCCTCGGCGGACCGTCCCGAAATGCGGCTCTCGGCGGCGCTGTAGAAGACCACCCGCCCCGTCCCGTCCCGTCCACCTGAACCACGCCGAAAGAGAGCGCGTCGAGTTCGTCATGGCTTAGGTCATCGAGCCGCGCGACGACGTCCTCGTGGTCGGGTTTGGCATCAATTCCGTCCTGCTGCAGGGGCATACACACACCGTTCCACTATCACTTTGAGTTCTGTCGCCGTTCTGTTTGCTGGACCGGGCACATGCCGTTCGTGCTTTCAGCTATCCGCTCTCAACCGGGTTGTCATGCATCGTAGAGACTCGCCAAGGGAGCGTGTGATCATGCTGCTGCCTCTAACTCCCAAAAAGGGAAGAAAGCGGTTGTAAAAAGCTTACCGCTTCTAGGGCTGGCTCACCTCCGTGAACGTACATGACGATCAAAGCTACGGCTGAATTGGGTCGAGTGCAGCTGTAGCACTAGCTGTTTGGTCCCGGGATTTGGTGGTGCGGGTCATGGATGAACCTGGATGGCTCTTCTGCCCAGGCTTTGCAGATGGCTTCTTAGAGTCCATCCGGGATCATATTGTTTCCTGACATAGCCTTCGGAGCATGCGGCGGGCGGAAGCCCATCGCAGGAAG
>NZ_JAETWB010000080.1 GCF_016773205.1 Belnapia arida | reverse complement strand
GAGCAGTTCATTGTCCATGATCTCCAAAGTGGGACTTCAGGCCTCATCCTGCCCGGATAGGCTCGCAACAGAGCAAGTGCGTCATAGGAGAATACGGCGCGCGAGAAGCCACCCAAAGTGACTGCGGTTTTGCAGAGGTGAGTACCGCCCAAAACCTTCGCGACTGAGTGATCTCGGTGGCTGGTCAGTCAGCCGCAGGATGCGTCCGCCCCGCTGTGTGACGCGATGCCGTGCGGCATGAGGGCCAAAAAATATCCGTCTAGGAGGCAATCATGCTGAATCGACGTTCCGCTATCGCTGCGGCCGCCGCGTTGGCTGTTCCGCATCTCGCACGCGCCGCCGATACCACCGGTATCTCTTCTAGCGAAGTTCGCATCGGCAACACCGCACCCTACAGCGGCCCAGCCTCGGCTTATGGAACTATTGCCCGCTGCGAGGCCGCCTTCTTCAGAATGGTGAACGAACAGGGCGGGGTCGCCGGACGGAGGATCACATTCATCAGCTATGACGACGGCTACAGCCCGCCGAAGACGGTGGAGCAGGTTCGCCGCCTCGTCGAGCAGGATCGCGTAACCTGCCTCTTCCAGAACATTGGGACGGCTAGCAACAGCGCCATCGTGCGCTATGCCAACCAACGGAAAGTGCCACATCTATTTGTGGGATCGGGCGCGGACAAGTGGGGCAATTACCAAGACGCTCCTTGGACTATTGGCTGGCAGCCGAGTTATCGCATTGAGGCTCAGATCTACACGCACCACATGCTGCGCGAGCGACCGGACGCGAAGCTCGCGCTGCTCTACCAAAATGACGATTTTGGCAAGGATTACGTCGTGGGCGTGCGCGACGTGCTGAAGGACAGGTTCGATTCCGTGGTGCGAACTGCATCCTTCGAAGTTTCAGATCCGACCGTCGACAGCCAGGTACTTTCATTGCAGTCGAGCGGAGCCAACGTACTGCTCACAGCTGCGACACCGAAGTTTGCAGCGCAAGCAATCCGCAAGGTCTATGATATCAGCTGGCGTCCGGCGCTGCACTTCCTGACAAATGTCTCGATTTCAGCAGGCGCGGTGATGAACCCAGCCGGCCCGGAGAAGGGCAAGGACATCATAACCTCTGCCTACTTAAAGGACCCTACGGACCCGAGCTGGAAACACGACCCGGGGATGACGGAATGGCGCACTTTCATGCAGCGGTACTACCCGGATGGTGACCTGACCGACGCCGGCAACATCTTCGGCTACGGCATCGCGGCCACTCTGCTCCAAGTCCTCCGTCAGTGCGGCAAGGATCTGTCGCGTGAAAGCCTCATGCGCGAGGCCGCCAATCTGCGAAAGGTGGAGGTGCCGGTGCTGCTGCCTGGCATCAGCGTCGACACTAGCCCAACCAACTTCCACCCGATACGCCAGATGCAGCTGGCGCGATGGACGGGAAGCACCTGGGATCGGTTTGGTGGAGTCTTCGAAGGAGCGACAGCCAGCTGACCCGCAGACGCTGGGAGTTCGTGACCTAAGTGCATTTGCGCTTGGGAGGAGCGCCTACCGGCACGAACCCGGCCGCCAGCTTCACGGTCCGGGTGCCGCTGGCGTTGATGTTTGGCTGTCTGCATCCAGCGGCCATCTCAGACGAGCTTGCAGATCGGTCTGTCAAACGGCGATGGAGCTGCGCCGGGGGGAAGAGTTAGGGAGAAATTGCAATGCGAACCGTGCTGTGCGACCGCCTTGGCATTGAATTGCCGATCATTCAGGCGCCGATGGGAGGAGCTGCCGGCCCAGCACTTGCGGCGGCCGTCAGCAACGCCGGCGGCCTCGGCATGCTCGCGCCCTGGCGTTTGGATTCGGCGGGCCTGCGGCAGCAGATTCGTCAAACCCGTGCCCTCACCGACAGGCCTTTCGGGGTCAATTTCGTAATCGCCTTTCCCCAAGAGGAACGCCTCGACATTTGCCTGGAGGAGGGCGTCACCATTGTCTCGTCATTCTGGGGCAATCCGGAGGCCTTCGCCGCCCGGGCTCATGCCGGTGGCGCGACAACGGTCTTCCATACCATCGCCGGAGCCGATGAGGCGCGCCGAGCCGTGGACTGCGGCGTGGACGTCGTTGTGGCCCAGGGCTGGGAGGCGGGCGGGCATGTCTGGGGCTCCGTGGCAACCTTGCCGCTCATTCCAGCCGTCGTGGACGCCGTTGGACCAGTGACGCCCGTGGTGGCGGCCGGTGGCATTGCTGACGGGCGTGGGCTCGCCGCGGCGCTGTGCCTCGGCGCGACCGGCGGCTGGATTGGCACACGCTTCCTTGCCAGCGAAGAGGCCGCGGTGCATCCGCGTTACAAAGAACTGCTCTTTGGAGCACAGGAGACGACGACCATTCATACAGGGCTCTTTGATATCGGCTGGCCTGACGCCCCCCATCGGGTGCTGCGCAACAGCACGGTCGAGACATGGGAGACGGCGGGCAGGCCCGCTCCGGGTAGCCGGCCTGGTGAGGGGGACCTCGTAGCCGCCTCTGCCTCGCGCGGGCCGATCGAGCGGTATCGCTCCTACACACCGGCACCCGACGCTTCGGGCGATATCGAAGCGCTGTCGCTCTGGGCAGGCCAGGGCGTCGGCCTGGTCAAACACGCGCAGCCTGCCGGGAGCATCGTGCAGCAGATTGCCGACGAAGCGCGAGCCATACTTCGCAGTGTTCAGCAGCTGGCCTGAGCGGCCACAGCGGCGCATGACGGTGCCGTCTCGGCGCTGCCGCCTGTTCAGGGCTGCAGTGGAAGGACCACTGTCCGCCTTTCTTGATCAACAAGGGCTGCGTCCGCTCGGTTCACTTTAAAGAAGTCAGGTGCTTCCCAACGAACGACCGGCATGCGTGTGAAGCTGCCGGCCCTGGGACATGGCGCACTCGGTCGGTGTTCCATTCGAACGGTCGAGGAACCGGAGCACGTCCTGTGTTCAGGCGCTCCTGACAGCGTCGATCATGATCGAGCGCCATATCTGCGCTGGCAAACCACCACTCGACACGCCGAGCATGGGCGTGCTATCACTGTTTCCCAGCCACACGCCCGCCACATACTGCTCGGTGAAACCAACGAACCAAGCATCGCGGCTGGCAGTGGTCGTTCCGGTCTTCCCAACTGCCCAGAAGCCCGGATCGGCGGCCTTTCCGGTACCTCGCTGCACCACACCCGAGAGCATTTGCCGCATGAGGTCGGCATGCTGAGGCTTTATGGTTTGCCTGATGTCCGACCCTGCTGGAAGCACCCGCACCAGTATCTCGGCGCCTGTTGGATCTTGGACCCGCTGCACTGAGTAGGGTACGACCATTCTGCCGCGATTGGCCACGCAGGCGAAAGCCGCCGTGAGATCAACCAGCTTCGCCTCATAGGTTCCTAGCGCCAGGTCACCGGCCTCGCTTTCGAGATTGCTTCCCACGTTCAGCGCCTTGATGAGTGCTCTGACGGCAGTGGTGTTTTGCATGGCCAACCGAACGGAAGCCGTGTTGGGAGACTTCTCCAATGCCGCAGACAGCGAGATATCGCCAAGATACCTGTCATCGAAGTTTCTGACGGGGCGGCCACCAAGTGTCAGGGCAGCATCGCTAACCGTTGTGTCGGGCGTACTGCCTTCCTGAAGTGCAGCGAGATAGACGAAAAGCTTGGCTACGGAACCTGGCTGCCGTCTGGCCTGGGTGGCATGATCCCATTCCTTCTGTTTGTAGTCACGTCCGCCGACCAGAGCCACCACCGCGCCGTCATACCGCATGACGACCACGGCGCCTTCCTCAATCTGCCGTGCTCGGGCGTGTTGACGAAGGGCTTGCTCCAGGTGCCTCTCGGCGGCCGCCTGGATTTTCAGGTCCATTGTTGTTGTGATGGTTCTCGTGCCACGTCGCGCGGATGACACGGAATTTGCATTGGCTTCGTTCTCGGCCCAACGGGCGAACCAGCCGATCTGCGTGCTTCGGGGATAGAATCCCCCCAGGCCGATTTAGCGGCCGCTATCGTCACGTTTTGCGCTTTGGCACGATCTGCGGCAGATCGGGTGAGGTAGTCGGCATCGACCATCTGCTCGATCACTCGGAAGCCCCGGTCGCGCGACAGCTGGAAATTCCGATGGGGGTTGAACCGGTTGGGTGCGGGAGCAGCCCAACCATCATGGCCGACTCCAATATGCTGAGGTTGCGCGCGTATTTGTTGAAATAAACCCGGGCGGCAGCTTCAATTCCGTAGGCACCGCCGCCAAAGAAGACTCTCTTAAAATAAACAAACAGGATGTCCTCCTTGCTCAGGTTGAGCTCCAGGATCGGCGCAAGTACTGGTTCTTCCAGCAGCTTTCGTACGATTGGGCTGTGTTCCTTGAGGTAGATCTCCTTGACGGTCTGCTGGGTCAGTGTGCTGCCGCCTTGGGTGCGCCCCGTGAGCGTGGACCACACAGCGCGCGCCATTGCCCTTGGCTCCAGTCCCCAGTGCTCGTAGAAACGGCGGTCCTCACTGGCCACCAATGCGTCGACCAGATGTTTGGGTATCCGGGCGAAAGAGACCGATGGACCGTAATATGCTCCGCGCGCACCAATGAAATCACCCTCCGCGCTGAGAACTCGCACTCCATCCTCGCGGTTGTCCGTGATTAGCTGGCTGGCATCGATGAGTTTCAGTGCTCTGGCATCGTGCGGAGCTGCGGCTGCCAAGCCCAACAGCCCGAGGAACTGCCTCCGATCCAAGGTGCTTTCAGTTGACGTGGGCACTGCCGGGTTATGCCTCCTGGCCCGGTGGGATGGGCTCAGCGACAACCAACAACATGCAGTCTGTCGGCGGCAGGCGCCATTTCCGCGGCTGAGCGCTTTGTGATGCCGGTAACGGTGGATCAAGGTCGGCTTTCAAGCGTCAGCGAACTTCGGAAATCGCTATCACGGCGTCACGACCGGGTTTGCTTGGAAGCGGCCTGTCCGTTTCCGAAACAGCAGCCACTTGTAAGGTGGGCCGACCTGATCGCTCCTGGCCCTGAGCAGACGCTTCTGCGCCGTGGTGAGCGGGATTGCGACGCCGCATCGGGCTCTTTAGTATCGGCTGCACATCAAGAGTTGACAAACGCCCAACGCCAACCTGCCCGCCCAGACAAAGTAGCGCGCCAGCGAGGGGGACGTGGCCAGGCCAGCAACCAAACGGGTCACTGCCAACGCGCCCGTCCTGCCCGATGCAAGGAAGGTGGACATGGCGCGCGGTGTTCCGATCTGGCCTGACAATCTCGATTGCAACCCAACCTCACGCGCCGCTGGTTCAGGCAGGACTGTATCCCTTTCCTGCTGGAAGCCGTTCTGATGCGCGTTGCCGTCCTCGCTGACGCCCACGGCAACCTGCTTGCCTTGGAAGCCGTGCTAGCTGACATGCATGCGCAAGCGCCCGACCTCATCGTCAACCTCGGCGACTTGACCATCGGCCCCTTCGACCCGGTGGGCAACGCTGATGCGCAGATCGCGCTGGGATGCACGACCTTGGCTGGCAAGCACGAACGCAACCTCATAGAGGGCGACGACGCTAGCGGTTCCGTCGCCTTCGCACGCCCTTGTTGTCGGCAACGCACATGGCCTGGATCGAAACCCTGCCTGCGACGCCGCGGCTCGTGGGTGGGGAGGTGTTCGCCTGTCACGGTAGCCCTGCCGGCGGCGACCTCGACTATTTGCTCGATGACGTGCAGAGCGGCCGATCTGTTCTTGCCTCTGAGACGCGATCTTGCCGCGACTGGTAGGCATCGGCTCCGCACGTCTCGTCCTATGAGGCCACACGCACATGCCCCGCGTGGTCCGGGTCGGCGATGTGACGGTGATAAACCCTGGCAGCGTTGGGATGCCCGCCTACACGGACGACGGCCCGGTGCCGCATGTGATCGAGACCGGAGCGCCACACGCCCGCTATGCAGTCATTACGCGCGGGTCGGAAGGGGTGTGTTCGGCTGATCTGCGCGCCGTCGCCTACGACTGAGATCAGGCAGCGCAGCAGGCGCGAATGAATGACAAGTTGGGCGTAGCCCGCTGGACGGCGACGGGGCGGGTTTAGGGATGTCAGATCGCTGCTGACGACATGGATGAGGTCCGCTTCCCACCCTCTTCGGCGCTAGCCCTGACGGGGAGGGCGATCGCGGGAGGCGACCCTCTGCGGACTTTCTGAAATCTTCTAGTGCGACCTTCTCCAGCAAGGGCATGTTCACCCCTGAACCAAGGCGGTGGACTGGCATGCCCATCCTGCATTTCATCACACATCCAGAAGTCGTCATCGATCCTGTAGTGCCAGTGACGGAGTGGCCGCTATCTCCTGAGGGCATACGACGGATGAAGCTGGCGCTCGAGCGGCCCTGGATGAGCCAGTTAGGCTCAGTTTTCAGCAGTTCCGAGCGCAAAGCCACCGACGCCGCCCAGCTGATATCGGATTGCTTCCATCTCTCGCTGGTCATCATTGAGGAACTTGGCGAGAATGACCGATCGGCTACCGGTTACCTTCCCAAAATCGAGTTTGAGGCAGTTGCCAATACCTTCTTCGCCCAGCCGGAGAAGAGCGTGCGCGGTTGGGAGCGAGCGATCGATGCCCAACAGCGGATCATCGCCGCCGTCGATCGGGTCATTGCCGAGGCAGCCAGTGATGCGGAGGTTGCCATCGTCTCCCATGGTGGCGTTGGTGCTCTCCTACTCTGCCACCTCAAGGATGTGCCGATCAGTCGGGCCGAGGACCAGCCAGGCTCTGGAGGGGGATGCGTCTTTTCCTTCGACCGGAAAAAGCGCGCTCTACTCTCCGGTTGGCGCCGGATCGAGGATTAAAGGTCTGCTCAACGTCCAACTCGGCTATCGACCTACCGAGCAACTATGTCCGCTTTCGGGAAGACAACAATGGCGAGTGGGCGGCCGAAACGGGCGCCAAGCGGCACGGCTGTGATGGCACGCCGACGCCAGCCACATCGACCGTCACCGCTGCCTGCTGCGAACGCTCAGGTCGTTGCAATTTAGGCACAACGACAGGCGACTGGCTGGCCAGCCAGCGCTATCACGGCTTCGTAATGAGCAAATTCGAACGCTTAGTCGCCAAAACTAACGTGTTGGTTGAGCGGCAGGGTGAAGCCGCCGATTGCGGTAGGGGGACGCTGATGCAAGTTCTGGTCGTCGAGGACGAAGCGCTGATCCGGATGCTGGTTTGCGACTTGCTGGAGGAAGCAGGCTTCGCCTGCACAGCGGCGGCTGACGCCGCGGAGGCTCTTGCGTTGATTGATGATGGTAACCTTGGGCCAGATATCCTGGTCACAGACTTCAACCTCGGCCCTGGTCCAAATGGTCAGGTCCTCGCCGCGGAAGCGCTGCGACGCCTGCCTGGACTTGTCATCACCTTCATCACGGGCAACCCCGAAGCATTTGACGAGTACCCGCTTGGGCCTCGGGAGTGTCTAGTTGCAAAGCCGTTCTCCGGCCCCGAGCTTGTCAACACTATATATGGGCTGCAGGTGCCCCGATCTTCAGCCCCTCCGATACAGCACGCTCAGCGTGCTACAGACCAACCTGTTGCACACGCAGCGCTGGTGGCCTGACCAAGGCCAGCGCTGTCGTTGACCAGCAAGCCGCACTTTTTACTGCAGGCCGATCCGTGCTGTTTTCGCAACAGTCTGTGAAGGACGGTGGAAGCCGACTTCGACCTCACCGATTCTCTTTGCGTAATCAAACTGAGTTGTCCGTAATGCCCTGAGCTGAAGACGTAAAGGTGGCGTCCGTATTTAGTATACGAAACGCCACGCATGCTACGAGGTCAGGGCGGACATGGTGCAGAGTTTGAAGGGCGTACGGGTCCTCGTCGTGGAGGACGAGGCACTGATCGCCATGTTGATCGAGGATCTGCTGACGGAAGCGGGCGCCATAGTCCTTGGTCCAGCAACGACCGTTGGTGAAGCGCTGCAGTTCATCGAGCGCAAGCCGGATGCCTCTTTTGATGCTGTTTTGCTCGATCTCACCCTAAAGGGCGAACTTGCAGTCGCTGTGGCCGATCAGCTCATGGCTGCTGGTATTCCATTCATGTTTGTCACAGGTAAGGACAAAACCTCGCTGGAGCCGCGGCACTGGACGGTGCCGATCCTTGTAAAGCCATTTGACTGCGACAGCTTGGCCTCTGGCGTCAGCGCTATGATCTCCGCCGCCAACGACATCGTTGGGCGGGAGCGATGTCCCGTAGCAGGCCCCCGCCGAACGCTTCCTCCAAAAGGTTACAGCTACATCCGGCGGCATCGTGCCTCTCGGCGGCCAAGGCCGATACCAGTCGCTATCCAAGGTTTGGACAGCACGATGGAGAGCAGCGGCCCAAGCTTTTTAGCAAGTGTGGAGCAATCGGCGTAGGCCCTCATATTGCGGTAGCAGCGGCCAAGACGTTCGATGGCACCAGCGCGGCTGACAGCATCATCCGCGTCGACTTGGCACAGCCCTATGAGGAGTGGTATGCGCGTAGCGGTGGCGCGCACCGAAGTGACGGGGGTTGGTGCTTCGGGGGACAGGCTTATCTCTGCAAAGGCTGGGTGCGCTTTGTCTGCTATTAGGAAGGCGAGCGTAGGCAGTACAGACTGGACATGGGCGCACAGCCGCTAATGCTCGCTGCCGGACGGCAACCTTAGTGTCCATCCGGGAACAGATCGAGTGATTTGAATCGGTTGTGATTGGCTGCCGGCGGCGGGTGCGGGAAGAAGG
>NZ_JAETWB010000007.1 GCF_016773205.1 Belnapia arida | reverse complement strand
GGTACTGCAGCTCAAGCTGCGGGAGAGTCGGTCGCCGCCGGGCCACCCAACAGGATCCCAGGATACTAACCATACCACCGCGGGGTGGAGCAGCCCGGTAGCTCGTCAGGCTCATAACCTGAAGGTCACAGGTTCAAATCCTGTCCCCGCATCCCATAAACCCCCAGCACTCACCGTGTCTGGGGGTTTTTCGCGTCCGATGGACGATCAGCGATCTTGGCCTGTCCGGTAGCGCCATCTTCCTCGCTGTGAAGAGGTCCCGTCTTGGACGACGGAATCTGCTTCTGAGGCTTGAGTTGAAGGGGACATTCTTGCGCGGGCAAACGGGCGGAAAGACATTGGATGCCTGTCACCCTTGCACCCCTACCGTCCATCTTCCGCTACGGACCCTGCCCATCACGCCCATGCGGCGGGCCTTTTCGCCGTCTAGCCTTGAGCCGCCGTGAAAGCGCGCCCAGCGCGGGAACGAAAAGATCGTCGCACTGTTGTGCTGCGGCGATGAGGAGAGGTGCTGAAGCATGAGTAACCGGGTCGAGATGCCGGCACCGCAGGTCGGACGGCGGTCGCGCATCAGCGAAGGCATGCCCTTTCCCCTGGGCGCGACCTGGGATGGGCTTGGCGTCAACTTCGCCATTTTCTCGGCTCATGCGACGAAGGTCGAGCTGTGCCTCTTCGACGATGCCGGCGAGACTGAGATTGAGCGGATCGAGCTGCCGGAGTACACCGACGAAGTCTGGCACGGCTACCTGCCCGAAGCGCGGCCCGGCACGATCTACGGTTATCGCGTCCACGGCCCCTATGAGCCGGAGGTAGGCCATCGCTTCAATCCCAACAAGCTGCTGCTCGACCCTTATGCGCGTGCCATTGTCGGCGACTTGACCTGGGGTCCTGAAGTTTTCGGCTACAAGCTCGAGACTGAGGATGACCGCACCTTCGATGAGCGCGACAGCGCCAAGCTCATGCCGAAATGCCGCGTCATCGATCCGGCTTTCACCTGGGGGCGGGAGCGCAGCCCGGCAGTCCCCTGGGACCGCACCATCTTCTACGAAACCCATGTGAAGGGCTTCACCCAGCTTCGCACCGACCTGCCGACGGAGATGCGCGGTACCTATGCCGGGCTCGCCGCGCCCGAGGTGGTGGCCTATCTGCGTGGCCTTGGCGTAACCTCGGTCGAGTTGCTGCCGGTCCATACCTTCGTCAATGACGGACCGCTGGTGGACAAAGGTCTCACCAATTACTGGGGCTACAACACTATCAGCTTCTTTTCGCCGGCGCGGCGCTATGCCCGCAACCCGGCCTTCGCTTTCTCCGAGTTCAAGGAGATGGTGGCGCGGCTGCATGACGCGAACCTCGAGGTCATCCTTGACGTCGTCTACAACCACACCGCCGAGGGCAACGAGCGCGGACCGACGCTGTCCTTCAAAGGCATCGACAATGCCAGCTACTACCGGCTGATGCCCGACGAGCCGCGCTACTACATCAACGACACGGGCACCGGGAACACGGTGAACCTTTCGCACCCGCGCGTACTGCAGATGGTGACGGACAGCTTGCGCTACTGGGCAACCGAGATGCGAGTCGACGGTTTCCGCTTCGACCTCGCCACCATCCTCGGGCGCGAGCCCTATGGCTTCGACGAGGGCGGCGGCTTCCTCGATTCCTGCCGGCAGGACCCGGTGCTGTCGCGCGTCAAGCTGATCGCCGAGCCATGGGATATCGGCCCGGGCGGCTACCAGGTCGGCGGTTTCCCGCCCGGCTGGGCAGAGTGGAACGACCGCTTCCGCGATACTGTCCGCGCTTTCTGGAAGGGTGACGAGGGCATGGCGCCGGAGCTCGCGACCCGGCTTACTGCTTCCGGCGACAAGTTCAACCGCCGCGGCCGAAAGCCCTGGGCCAGCGTCAATTTCATTGCGGCGCATGACGGTTTCACGCTGAATGATCTCGTCTCCTACAACGACAAGCACAACATGGCGAATGGCGAGGACAACCGCGACGGCCATTCGGACAACCTTTCCTGGAACCATGGCGTCGAGGGTCCGACCGACGACCCCGAAATCCAGGCGCTGCGCGAGCGGCAGAAGCGCAACATGATGGCGACGCTGCTGCTCTCGCAGGGCACGCCGATGGTGCTCGCGGGCGATGAATTCGGCCGCACCCAACAAGGCAACAACAACACCTACTGCCAGGACAACGAGTTGAACTGGGTGGACTGGGCCGGCATCGATGCCGAGGGCCGTGGCCTCGCCGCCTTCACTCGCAAGCTGATCGCGTTGCGCCAGGCCTTCCCCATGCTGCGCCGCAGCCGCTTCCTCAGTGGTGCCTACAACGAGGAACTGGAGATCAAGGACGCCACCTGGATCACGCCGGATGGGGTTGAGATGGACGGGCAGCACTGGGAGGACCCGAACACCCGTTGCTTCGGGGTGTTGATGGACGGCCGCGCCCAGCCGACCGGCGTCCGCCGCCCCGGCTCGGACGCCACGCTCCTGATGATCCTGAACTCGCATCACGAGGCGGTGGAGTTCTCGCTGCCCGAGCCGCCGGCCGGCCAGCGCTGGCTGCTGCTCATCGACACCAACCGGCCGGACCTAGATGAGCCGGAACCCTTCGAGTTTGGCCATCCCTATATCGTCACCGGCCGGTCGCTGCTGCTGCTGGTGCTGCGGCCGGAACGGGGGGGCGCCGGCATCCTCACCGCGGCGCGCTCAGCGCTGCTGGCCGGCATGGCCCCGCCACCGCTGCCTGCGGCGTAGGCTATGATATAGGCCGGGACCGGGGCGCTACTGGCGCTCGATCCCGGCCTTTGCCGCCACCTCGGACCACTTCGCCACCTCGGCGGCGATGAAAGCCTGGGCTTCGTCAGGCGTGCTGCCCACCACCTCGGCGCCGAGTCCCATCAGGCGTTCCCGCACCGAGGGGATGCGCAGTGCGCTGGCAGTCGCGTCGGCGATCGCCTGCACCACCGGGGCTGGGATGCCGGCAGGGCCGATCAGCGTGCCCCAGGTCGCCGCTTCGTAGCCGGGAAAGCCGCTCTCGGCGACGGTCGGAACCGCGGGCAGCACCTCCACCCGCCGGGCGGCCGTAACCGCGAGCGCCTTCAGCTTGCCCCCCTGCACATGGCCGAGCACCGCCGGCAGGGTGTCGAACATCACGCCGATGCGCCCCGCCATCAGGTCGGGATGCGCCGCCGTGCTGCCGCGATACGGCACATGGGTCATCTCCACGCCCGCGCGGCTGGCGAACATCTCGGCGGCCAGATGCACCGCCCCGCCCGTACCGGCGAAGCTGACCTTGCCCGGCGCCTGCCGCGCCAGGGCGGCCAGCTCCTGCGGGGTATTGGCCGGGAAGTCGGTTGCCGCCACGAGCACCAGCGGCACGGTATAGACCACCGTCAGCGCCGCGATGTCGCGTAAGGTGTCGAAGGGCGTGCGGTAGAGCGGCACGTTGACCGCGTGGTTCACCGAGACGAGGCCGAGCGAGTGCCCGTCCGCCGGCGACTTGGCCACCGCCTCGGTGCCGACGATGCCATTGGCCCCGGCGCGGTTCTCGACCACGACGGGCTGGCCCCAGGCCGATGGCAGGTGCTCCGCCAGCAGCCGGGCGGCAATGTCAGACGCGCCGCCCGGCGTATAGGGCACGATGATCCGCACCGGCCGGCTTGGGAAGGCCGGCTGGCCATGGGCCCGCCTGGCCAGCATGAGGGCGGGCAGCGCGAGCGCCGCGCGGCGGGGGAGTGTCATGGGCGTCCTCCTTGTCTCGACGGCCGCAGCACCTGGGTCGCGCAGGCCTCCCGCTCGATCGCCGCCCAAGTATAGCGCATCGGCACCATCCGGCAGTCGGACCAGGCGGCGTTCTGGTCGGCGTAATGTGGGCTGCCCGGCCGGCCGGAGACGCCGTGGAAGACCGCCCAGAGGCTGTTGTCCCAGTCGCCGACATCGAAGGCATAGCGCGCCAGCGCCCCGTAGGTAGCGGCGGGGCCGGCCGAGGGCAGCATCCCCACCGCCAGCACCGTGTCGCCATCGCCACCCAGCGGCCGCGCCGTCGGGTCGAGCCCTGCTTTGGGGAAAAGCGGCGTCAACGGATGGGCGAAGCGAGGCGCATGGGCCTCGCCCCAGGGCCGTAGCGGCTCTGCGGCGGCGCGGCGCAACGCCTCGGCCAAGGCTTCAGCCCAGGACCAGCCGCCGAGCAGTGCCGTGTCGTCGTCCCGCAGCAGGCGCGGCAGGCACCACCAGAGCTGGTTCATCGGCACCACGCCGGGCGGAACGGCGAGATAGGGATGGCTGGCAACCCCGGCGAGCCCGCTCCGCTCGACCAGCAGGGCGGTGAGAGTGCGGCGCAGGGCGATATAGGCCGTGGCCGCCTCGCTGCCCACCGCCATCCGCCCATCCCAGCCGAGCAGCAGGGCGCGCAGCCGGGCCGCATCGGCTTCCGCCGGTTGAGCCAGCGCCGTCAGCCGCTTCCGCAGCAGCAGCGCATTGGGCGAGAGCACATCGGCATGCACCGCCGCCGCCCCGGCCGCGGTGAGCGACTCGCCGGCCGCGATCAGCTCGGCGATGCGCCGGGCGCGATAGGGCGGGTGGCAGTCGGTGCAGAGATAATCGGGATGGTCATCCGCCACGACCCGGTTGTTGGCGGTGACGATGACGCCGCCGGGCGGGTCGATCACCCGCGGCATCTCGGCATGCGGGATCCACCCCTCCCACTCATGCTCACCGGTCCAGCCCGGCACCGGCAGCCAGCCATTGGCGCGCGGCCGGCGGGGCAGGGTGGCGCGGACGAGCTGGCCGATATGCCCCGCGGTATCGGCCGCGACCAGGTTGTGGTCGATCAGCCCCCAGCCCGCCGTCGCCGCATAAAGCTCATCCACCGAGCCGGCGCGCAGCATGCGCGGCAGGCAATCGAAGGACAGGTCGGTTTCGGCCGTCTGTACTGTCCGCAGCGCGAGCGCCGTCCCCCGCGCCGGGTCGCCCGCGATCACCGCGCCATGATGCGTCTCGATGATTTCGATCTCGCGCGGCGGCGCCCCGCGCACCGCCACCGTCTCGTGGCGCCGCGCCGCAGGGCGCCATTCGCCGCGGAACAGGGTATGCGCCGCGGTGGTGTCGAACCGCTCCACGAAGAGGTCGAAGAGATCCATGAAGGCATGCGTCACGCACCAGGCGACGCGGCCGTTATGGGCGAAATGCGGAAAGGCCGGCACGCCCGGCACCGTCAGCCCGATGGCATCGAACTCGTCGCAGGCGACATGATGCTGCGCATACATGTTCGGGATCTCGAAGACCCGGTGCGGGTCGCCCGCCAGCACCGGCCGGCCCGTCGCGCTCCGCCCCGGCCCCACCGCCCAGTTGTTGCTGCCGCCGCCCGCCGCATCCGGCGCCGCCGCCTCCAGCAGCGCCGAGACGCCCGGCGCCAGCTCGGCGAGCGTCGCCTCCCACCGTTTGGCCTCGACGCCCGGCGGAATGATGAGCGCATCCACCCCGCCGTCGTCGTAGCGCAGCTTGCCGACCTGCTCCGCCCCCACCACCGGCAGCGCCGCCGCGCGCCAGAGCTTGAACCAGACGGAGCCCATCAGCAGGCCGAGCCGGCGCATCACCGCGATGCTGTGCCAGCCCTCCCAGGGCTCCGGCCGCTCGCCGAGCAGTGCGTATTCGACCGGCAGCGGGGTGTCCGACGCGATCAGCGCATTCACCCCCTCGGCATAGCGGTCGAGCATCGCCCGCGTCTCCGGCGCCGCCGCCGCATAGTCGCGCCGCGAGGCCCGCTCCACGCCGAGCCGGCGCGCGAGCGCATCCGCCTCCACCGCCGCCGGGCCGAGGAACTCGGCCGCCCGCCCCGTCGCCCGGCGGCGGGTGAGGTCCATCTGGAACAGCCGGTCCTGCGCATGGACGACGCCTAGCGCGAACCAGGCGTCGCCCGCCGTCGCGGCGCGGAGATGCGGCACGCCCTGCGGGTCGCGGTGGATAGTGACCGGCGCCGCCAGCCCCGGCAGCTCCAGCGCCCCGTCCAGCTTCGGCAGCGCGGCGGCAAGGTCGGTCATCCGCGCCTCACTGCGTCGGCCATGGCCGGGCTGGCGGGCAGCATCGGGGCAAGGATCTGGCGTCGCATGGCTCTTCCTCCCGGGGTTATCATGCGGGGAGTTGTGGAGGTGCGCCATGGACGACCGGCCGAATTCGATCGACACCGCATTGCGCCGGCGCGCCGCCCAGGTCATTCCCGGCGGCCTCTGGGGCCATCTCGACGCCGCCCGCCTGCCGGCCGGCTACCCGCAATTCTTCCGCAGCGGCGAGGGCTGCCGGCTGACCGATGTGGACGGCCATACGGTCATCGACTTCATGTGCAGCTGGGGCCCCATCGTGCTCGGCCATCGCCACCCGGCGGTGGAGGAGGCCGTCGCGCGGCAGGCGGCGCTCGGCGATGCGATGAACGGTCCCGGCGAGGTGCTGGTGGAACTGGCCGAGGCGCTGGTCGGGCTGATCCCGGCGGCGGACTGGTGCCTCCTCCAGAAAAACGGCACCGATGCCACCACCGCCTGCGTCACCATCGCCCGTGCCGGGACGGGACGCCGGAAGATCCTTGCCGCCCGCGGCAGCTACCATGGCGCCGCACCCTGGTGCTCGCCCTCCCTGGTCGGCGTCACCGCGGAGGACCGGGCGCACATCCTCCACTACGAGTACAATGACATCGCCTCGCTGGAGAATGCGGTGGACCGGGCGGAGGGCGACCTGGCCGGCATCCTGGTCGCCGCCTTCCGCCACGACCTCGGCCGCGACCAGGAAATGCCGACCCCGGCCTTCGCCCGACGTCTGCGCGAACTGGCCGATGCGGCCGGCGCCGCGCTCATCCTCGACGAGGTCCGCGCCGGCTTCCGCCTCGACCTCGGCGGCTCCTGGGAGGCGCTGGGCGTGCGGCCCGACCTCTCCGCCTGGAGCAAGGCCATCGCCAATGGCCATGCTCTGGCGGCGGTGACGGGGGCGGAGCGCTTCCGCGAAGCCGCCTCCGCCATCTTCACCACGGGCTCCTTCTGGTGTGCCGCGGTACCCATGGCGGCGGCGCTGGCGACGCTGGCGGTGTTGCAGCGATGCGATGGCCCTGCCCATATGCAAGCGATGGGCGGGCGGCTGCGCGCTGGCCTCGAAGCCGGCGCTGCCCGGCACGGCCTCGTCATCCGGCAGTCCGGCCCGCCGCAGATGCCGCTGGTGCTGTTAGAGGGCGATGCCGACTTCGCCCGCGGCAATGCTTTCTGCGCCGCGGCGCTGCGGGCGGGCGCCTATTTCCACCCGAAGCACAACATGTTCCTCAGCTGCGCCCATGGCCCGACCGAGATCGACGAGGCGCTGGAGGCGGCGGAGGCCGGCTTCGCCGCCGCCGCGCGGCTGTAGGAACTCCCCGCAAACCGCTACGCGGCTTTGCGGGGGGTCAGCCCCTATGGCCTCGCACGGCCTTCCGCGGCAAAGCCGCGAAGGACACCCGGCTCAGCGCAGGGTGGCGACGCTCAACCCCTCCAATTCCCGCACCGTGCGGCCGCCGCGCTTCTCTCCCGGCAGTACCAGCCGCCATTGCGTCGGCGCCAAGGCCATGCCGTCCTGGCGAAGGGCGATGATCGCCGGGCGGCCGGCGAATTCCGGCGAAACCTCGCCCATCGCCAGCACCACGACATAGCCGTCCCGCCCCGTCGCCAGCACGGCCTGCCGCACCTGGTCGTGCGGCCGGTCGGCGACGCCGGCAGCCTCCAGCACCGCCCAGAGCGATGGCCCCTCATAGGCTCGCTCGGCGCCGCCATGCTCGGCCGGGGCGCTGACGCGCTGGGCCGGCAGCGCCGCCAGCACGGCTTCCGGCAGCACCCGCGCCGCGCCCCCCTCCCGCCCGACCGCGAGGCCCGGCTCATCCGGCCCAGCGGCTGCCAGCAGCAGGGCGGCCGCGAACAACCCGCGCCGCCGCATCCTAGTTGGTCCCGACCATGACGTCGGATGCCTCGATGACGGCAACCGCGTCCCCGCCGAACTCGTCGATGGCTGCATGGGTCATGGAGGCGCTGATGACGATGCCTCCGTCGCCATCGATCCGCACATGGCCGGAGGTCTGGCCCTTCTCGATGCCGACCACCTTGCCCTTGATCTGGTTCCGCGCGCTCAGCCTCATCCTGGCCTCCTGGATCGAGGCGGCAGGATAGCGGTTATGCCGGCCCTGACGAATGAAGCGCGGGTGACGGCATCCGCATGCCATGCCTAAGCTGGCCGCAGGGAAACAGGGAGCGGTCCATGCAGCCTTCCACCAGGCGCAACCTCCTGCTAGCGGGCGGCGCCGCCACCTTGGTCCGCCCTCGCCCGGCGCGCGCCGCCACCACGCTCAACGTGGTGCTGGAATCCGAGGCGGTGATTCTCGATCCGCATTTCACCACCGCCGCCATCAGCCGCACTTTTGGCTACCACGTCTTCGACACGCTCTTCGCCATGGACGACAGCGGCGCGATCCGGCCGCAGATGGTGGACCGCCACGAGGCCTCGGCCGATGGCCTGACCTGGCGCTTCACCCTGCGCGACGGTCTCCGCTTCCATGACGGCGCACCGGTCACCGCGCGTGACTGCGCCCTCTCGCTCGGGCGCTGGGCGCCGCGCGATGCCATGGGCCGGCTGCTGCTCGCCGCCGGGGCGCAATTCGAGGCCGCCGACGCATCGACGCTGGTGCTGACGCTGCGCGAGCCCTTCCCTCTGGTGCTCGAGGTGCTGGGCAAACCGAACGCGCCGGTGCCCTTCATCCTGCCGGAGCGGCTGGCGCGCATCCCGGGCGATACCCGCATCACCGAGATCGTCGGCAGCGGCCCCTTCACCTTCCGGGCTGATCTCTGGCGGCCCGGCAGCAGCATGGTGCTGGAGCGCTTCGACGGCTACCGGCCGCGCCCGGAGCCCGCCGATTTCCTCGCCGGCGGCAAGGCGGTGAGGATCGACCAGTTGGCGCTGCTGGTCATGCCAGACCAGGCGACGGCGGCGACGGCGCTGATGGCCGGCGAGATCGACTACCAGCAATACCTGCCCTTCGACCTGCTGCCGCGGCTGGAGCGCGCCCGCGGCATCACGCTGATGGGCCTCGGTGGGCTGCACATGTTCCAGGGCAATTTCCGCCTGAATCACGCGGCACCGCCCTTCGACGACCCGGAGATCCGCCGCGTGCTCTGGAACCTGGTGGACCAGCCCGCGGTACTGCAGGCGATCGGAGTGCCGCAGCGCTTCGCCGTTCAGCGCTGCGGCAGCGTCTTCATGTGCGATAGCCCCTATGAGAGCCGCGCCGGGGCCGAAGCGCTCGACTTCTCGCTCGAGAAGGCGAAGGCCGCCCTGGCCCGCACCCGCTATGCCGGGCAGCCGGTGGTGATGCTGGAGGTGCAGTCGAGCATCAGCCAGACCGCCTCCATGGTGCTGGCGCAGAACCTGCGCGCCGCGGGCTTCACCGTGGAGCAGCAGGTGATGGACTGGGGCACGGTGCTGGCCCGGCGGGTGCGGAAGGAGGGATGGAACCTCTTCTCCGTCTATGCCAACGGCATCGACATGATCTCGCCGCTGACGCATTTCTACATCGCCAGCACCTGCGCCGACTATACGGGCTGGAGCTGCGACGCCCGCATCCCGCCCCTGCTGCAGGCCTTCGCCCGCGCCCCCGACCTCGCCGCCCGCCGCAAGCTGGCCGACGAGATCCAGTCCGTCGCCTATGCGCTGACCCCGGCAGTGAGCTGGGGCCAGTTCACCATCCCGGCCGGCTACCGCAACCGGCTGCGGAACCTGCCGCAATCGAGCTTCCCGATGTTCTGGAAGGTCGAGGTATAGGGAGGCGGCGAAGGGGCTTCCGCCCGGCTATCCGGCCGCCGGGGGCTTGGCGACAAGCCCCGCTTCGACGTCCCGCTCCGCCGCTGCCGAACTCCGCTCCTCCGGCGGCCCATAGCCGCCGCCGCCCGGCATCTCCACCACCAGCCGCCCGCCGGCCGGGATCACCTGGAAGCCCTTGCCCTTCAGCACGGTGCCATCGGCCAGCGACAGCCGCCCCGCCGCGCCCGGCTCCCCGCCCTCGCGCCCGCGTGCCGGGAAGTGCACCCGCTCGAATGTGGCGAAGATGCCGAAGGGCGCGCCATGCCGATGCTCCACCTCCATCACCTGGCCGAGCCCGCCGCGCTGCCGCCCGGCGCCGCCGCTGTCCGGCCGCAGCTCCTTGGTCCAGACCACCACCGGCGCGATGGTCTCGGTGATCTCCACCGGCACGTTGCGGACGCCGGAGGGGAAGGGCGTGGCCGAGAGCCCGTCCTGCCGCGGCCGCGCGCCCGCGCCGCCGGAATGGAAGGTCGTCACCATGAAGGGCTGCCCGGTCGGGCCGGTGATGCCATGCCCGGCGCCGAGCTTGAGGTTCCACAGGTTGCTCGTTCCCTCCGCCGGCACCCGGCCGGGGATGCACTGGTGCAGCGCGCCATAAACCACGTCGGGCAGCATGTGGCCGATGGTGGAGCGCGCATTCACCGCTGCCGGATGCAGCGCGTTGACGATTGTCCCCTCCGGCGCCGTTACCCGCACCGCGTCCAGCGTCCCGGCATTGTTGGGAATGGTGGGCGCGACGATGCACTTCACCCCGAAGGCGGTGTAGGCCTCGGTGTAGCAGATCGGGCAGTTGATGCCGTAGGCCGAGGCGCCGGAGGTGCCGGCATAGTCGACCGTCACATGGTCGCCCGCGATGGTGACGCGGGCGCGCAGGTCGATCGGCGCGTCATAGCCGTCGATGCGCATGTGCCCGTCCCAGCTGCCCTGCGGCAGGGCGCGGATCGCCGCCTCCATCCCAGCCCGCGACCGCTCGATGATATGCGCGCCCAGCTCGTCGAGATCGGCGATGCCGTGCTCGGCCATCATGGCGGAGAGTCGTCGCTCGCCGATCAGGTTGCAGGCGACGAGGGCATGGATGTCGCCCTCCACCTGCACCGCCTCGCGGACATTGGCGCGGACCATGCGCAAGAGGCTCTCGTCCCACACGCCCTGACGCACCAGCGGCAGCAGCGGGATGAACAGCCCCTCGTGATAGACCTGCCGCCCGTCCGGCGACTGCCCGAGCCCGCCGATATCGACCACATGCGTGGTGCAGGAGAAGAGCGCGACCAGCCTACCGTTATGGAAGGCGGGCGAGGTGATGACGATGTCGTAGAGGTGGCCGGTGCCCTTCCACGGGTCGTTGGTGATGAAATGGTCGCCCGGCCTCATCGTCTCGACGGGGAATTCGCGGAGGAAGTGGACGACGCTGCGGGCCATGGAGTTCACATGGCCGGGCGTGCCGGTGACGGCCTGGGCGAGCATCCGCCCCTCCAGGTCGAAGACGCCGGCCGAGATGTCGCCCGCCTCCCGCGCGCTGGTCGAGAAGGCGGTGCGCACCAGGGCACGGGCCTGCTCCTCGACGACCGAGAGCAGGCGGTTCCACATCACCTGGAGGCGGATGTCCTTCATGGCGCGATCTCCAGCACGAGCTGCCCGAGGGCGTTGACGCGGGCGGTGACGCCGCGCGGCACCACGGTGGTGGTGGCATCCTCGACGACCAGCGCCGGGCCGTCGATCGCCATGCCGGGCGAGAGCGCCGCCCGCTCATGCAGCGCCGCCTCCTCCCGCAGCCCCGTCGCCGGGTCGAGCACCATCCGCCAGGCGGCGGGCGCCGGGGCCGCGCGCGGCCCCGGGTCGGCGGCGGGCGAGGGCAGGGGGCGGCGGGTGGCCAGCGCCAGGGTCCAGGTCAGCGCCTCCACCTCCAGCCGGGGGATGGTGCGGCCGAAGAGCGCGGCGTATGCGGCATCGAACCCCGCCCGCAGCGCCGCGGCGTCGAGCGTGTCGATGGGCACCGCGATCTCGTGCCCCTGGCCGCGGTAGCGCATGAAGCCGGTGCGCGTCTCGACCAGCGCCTCCGCCGGCGCGCCGAGGCGCACCACCGCCTCCGCCTCGTCCCGCATGGCGGCGAACAGCGCCTCCAGCGCCGCGGCATCCAGCGCGTCGAGACGCATGTGCCGGGTGCGCACCACTTCATAGGCGATCGGCGCGCGGAGGAAGCCATGGGCCGAGCCGACGCCGGCGCCGACCGGCACCACGACCCGCGCCATGCCGAGCTTCCGCGCCAGCCGCGCCGCATGCAGCGGCGCCGCGCCGCCGAAGGCGATCAGCGTGCGCTCGGCGGTATCCTTGCCGTTCTCCACCGCATGGACGCGGGCGGCGCTCGCCATGGTCTCGTCGACGATCTCGGCGACGCCGGCGGCGGCATTCTCGCCGAGCCCGGCGAGCGTCGCCGCGGCGCGGTCGAGATGCAGCGGGATGCTGCCGCCGGCGAAGCGCGCCGGATCGAGGCGGCCGAGCGCCGCATCGGCATCCGTCACCGTCGGCTCCGTGCCGCCATTGCCGTAGCAGGCGGGGCCGGGGACGCTGCCGGCGCTGTCGGGCCCGACCTGGATGCGGCCCAGTGCATCGCGCCGCGCGATGGAGCCGCCGCCGGCGCCGATCTCCACCAACTCGATTACCGGGATGCGCACCGGGATGCCGCTGCCCTGCACGAAGCGATAGGCCCGCGCCACCTCGAACTGGCGGGAGCGCTGCAGCTCCAGCCCATCGAGCAGCGTCAGCTTCGCCGTGGTGCCTCCCATGTCGAAGGCGACTGCGCGGTCGAGCCCGCACTCTGCTGCGACGGCCTGAGCCAGGATGGCGCCGCCGGCCGGCCCGCTCTCGACCAGCCGCACGGGGTAGCGCCGCGCCGTCTCGACGGTGGTGACTCCGCCCGAGGACATCATCAGCAGCAGCGGCGCCGCGACGTCCGCCTCGCGCAACCCGCTCTCCAGCCGGCCGAGATAGCCGGCCATCAGCGGCTGCACATAGGCATTGGCGATGGTGGTGGAGGCGCGCTCGTATTCCCGGATCTCGGGCGCCACCTCGCAGGAAAGCGAAAGGGCGACGCCCGGCAGCGCTTCCGCCAGGATCCCGCCGGCGCGGCGCTCATGCGCCTCATGCGTGAAGCTGTGCAGGAAGCAGACGGCGACGGCCTCGATGCCGTCGCGGCGGAAATCGGCGGCGATGGCGCGCAGCGCCGCCTCGTCGAGCGGCTTCAGCACGGCGCCGTCGGCCGCGACGCGCTCCGGCACGCCGCGCCGCCAGGGCCGCGGCACCAGCGGCTCCGGCCGTTCCATGTGGATGTCGTACTGCTCGAAGCGGTGCTCCCAGGCGATTTCGATGGAATCGCGGAAGCCTTCGGTCGTCACCAGAGCCGTACGGGCGCCCTTGCGCTCGATCAGCGCATTGGTGGCGAGCGTCGTGCCGTGCACGACGAGGCCGAGCTGCGTCGGCTGCCGCCCGGCCAGCGCCAGGATGCGCCGCGTGCCCTCCAGCACCGCCTGCTCGGGCGCGGCGGGGGTGGTGAGCAGCTTGGCGGACCAGTTCCGCCCATCCTCCTCCAGCACCAGGTCGGTGAAGGTGCCGCCGATATCGACCGCCAGTCTGAGCATGGGCTAATCGCCATCCACGCGGATATTGCCGGCCTTGACGACGCGGCCCCAGGTTTCGGTGTCGCGCGCCAGGAAGGCGCGGTACTCGGCGATGGGAAGCGGCGCCGGATGCAGCCCTGCCGCGTCGAATTTGGCGGCGGTTGCCGGGTCGGCCAGCACCTTGCGGATCGCTGCCGAGAGCGTGTCGAGCACCGCCTGCGGCGTGCCGGGCGGCGCGGCCAGGCCGTACCAATTCTCCGCCTCGTAGCCCGGCACCGCCTCGGCCGCGGCCGGCGTCTCCGGCAGCAGCGGCCAGCGCTCGGGCGAGGTGACGGCCATCGCCCGTGCCTGGCCGCCCCTGACAAGCGTCAGCGTGGCCGGATCGCCGAAATAGGCATCGACGATCCCGGCGGCGAGGTCGTTCAGCGCCGGGCCGGTGCCGCGATAGGGGATGTGCACCATGGCGAGGCCGGACATCTGCTTGAACAGCTCCCCGGCCAGATGCTGGCTGGTGCCGATGCCGCCCGAGGCCCAGCGGATCTCGCCGCGGCGGCCGAGCGCCATGAACTCGGCGAGCGTCCTGGCCGGCAGGCTGTTGCGCACGGCGAGGATGAAGGGCATGCGCACCAGCCGCGTGACGTGTGCGAGGCCCATCGCGTCATAGGGCAGGGCGCGGAGGTGCGGCCCCGCCGTCGTCGTGCCCGCGCCGGTGAGGGAGAGGGTATAGCCATCGGCCGGCGCGCGCGACATCGCATCCACGCCGATGACGCCGCCGGCGCCGCCGCGGTTCTCGATGACGATCGTCTCGCCGAGCTCGCGCTGCAGCGGCTCCGCCAGCAGGCGCGCAGTGAGGTCGACGCCGCCGCCGGGCGGGAAGGGGACGATCAGGCGGATCGGCCGCGAGGGATAGCTCTCCGCCCGGGCGGGCCATGCAAGGCCTGCCGCGATGATGGCCCTGCGCCGAACCCCCTGCCGCATCGCGTGCTCCGTCGCTGCCAGACGAAGGCTAGCACAACCCGCGCCGGCGCAAAGCCCGGGGCGTCTGCCCAGGCGATGGGCAATGCGCGTGGACATTGCCGGGCGAATGGGCTGGTGCAATTCAATCACTGGGCCAGCTTGGCCAAGCCGCGATTTATGCCCCACACTCGCCGCGCAAGGCGGAGGTGCATCATGAAGCGTCGCGATCTCATGGCCCTGGCGGCCGGTGCGTCGTCCCTGGCATTGGCGCGGCCTGGCGTGCTGCGCGCGCAGGGGACGCCGGGGGCGACCTCCGTGGTGCGCTTCGTGCCGCAGTCGGACCTGACGCTGCTCGACCCGGTGTTCAACACGGCGCTGGTAACGCGCAACCACGGCATGATGGTCTATGACCAGCTCTACGGCCTCGACGCCAACTACGTCGCACAGCCGCAGCTGGTCGAGGGCCATGTCATCGAGGATGGCGGGCACACCTGGCGCATCACCCTGCGCGAGGGGCCGACCTTCCATGACGGCACGCCGATCCTGGCGCGCGACGCCGTCGCCAGCATCGACCGCTGGACGAAGGCGGACGTGCTCGGCCAGAACATCCGCGCCATCACCGACGAGATGGTGGTCGTCTCCGACCGCGTCTTCCTGGTGAAGCTGAAGAAGCCATTCCCGCTGCTGGCGACCGCGCTGGCCAAGCCCTCCTCCTACTGCCCGGTGATGCAGGAGCGCTTCGCCAAGAACCCGACCTCGACGCAGGTGACGGAGATCGTCGGCAGCGGCCCGTTCCGCTGGGTGGCGAATGAGCGCATGGCCGGCTCGCGCGCGGTCTACGAGCGGTTCGAGGGCTACAAGCCGCGCAACGAGCCGGTGAGCTTCCTCGCCGGCGGCAAGGTCGCCCGGGTCGATCGCGTGGAGTGGCAGACCATCCCCGACGCCGCAACCGCCGGCGCCGCCCTGCAGCGGGGCGAGGTCGACTGGTGGGAGCAGCCGACGGCCGACCTTCTGTCGCTGCTGAGGCGTGCCCGCGGCGTGACCGTCGCAGTGAAGGACAAGGCCGGGCTGATGGGGATGATCCGCCTCAACCACCTGCAGCCGCCCTTCGACAACCCGGCGATCCGCCGCGCTTTCCTGCCTGCCATCAACCAGACCGACTACATGACGGCGGTGATGGGCGACGACCGCTCGCTCTGGAACGACCGCTGCGGCTTTTTCCTGCCGGGGACGCAGCTGGCGACGGAGGCGGGGCTGGACGCGATGGCCGGCGCGCCCGACTACGAGAAGGTCAAGCGCAACCTCCAGGCCGCGGGCTACAAGGGTGAGAAGGTGGTGCTGGCGGTGCCGACCGACCTCGTCGCGCTGAACTCGATGAGCGAGATCGCCGGCGACATGTTCCGCCGCGTCGGCTTCAACCTCGACTACCAGGCCTCGGACTGGGGCTCGGTCGCCTCGCGGGTGATGAACAACCGCGACGGGCTCGACAAGGGCGGCTGGAGCGCCTGGTGCAACTACATCCCCGGCATCATCGCGCTGAACCCGGCGACGCAGTCCTATGTCCGCGGGCCGGGGCGTGCCGGCACCTCCGGCTGGCCCGACCTGCCGAAGATCGAGGCGTTGCGCGAGCAGTTCCTCGCAGCCGACAGCCTGGCCGACCAGAAGCGCCTCACCGAGCAGATCCAGCTCCAGGCCTTCGAGGACGTCCCCTATCTGCCGACCGGCGCCTACACGCCACCCACCGCCTTCCGCAGCAACGTCACCGGCCTGATCGAAGGCTTCCCGCTCTTCTACAACTTGCAGAAGTCCTGACCCGATGCCTCTCTACGACGACCCCACCGCCCGGCCCGACAGCACCGTCAATGTCGGGCCGAAGAAAATCTATCCCACCTCGGGCGACCACCACTGGCAGGAGATGCGGCCCTATGAGGCGCCGCGCAACGACCCGGACTGGCACGAGGTCTACGTCTACACCGACGCCATCTCCTACGCGCCGGGCGAGACCGTGCGGTTCCACGGCAGCACCAATGCCGTGGAGTGGCGGATCGAGGTGGTGCGCGACGGGCTGCACCCCGCCACCGTGCACCGCGAGGACGGGCTGCCGGGCCGGGCGACGCCGATGCCGGAGGGGGCCTATGAGAAGGGCTGCGACTGGCCGGTGCTGCACAGCTGGACGCTGCCCGCCGACCTGCCTTCGGGCTTCTACCTCGTCGAGTCCAGCGTCGCCCGGCATCAGGGCGGCCGCTTCGTGCAGCACCACTTCTTCGTCGTGCGGCCTGCGGTCGGCGCGCATCCGGGGCGGGTGCTGCATCTGCTGCCGACCTGCACCTACACCGCCTACAACGACTGGGGCGGTGCCAACCACTATGGCGGCAGCCACGGCCCGGAGCGCAACGCGATGTCGCCGCTGCTGAGCCTGCAGCGGCCCTGGACCCGCGGCATGGTGAAGCTGCCGGAGAACGCGCCGCGCATCTGCGCGACCACGCCCGAGCCGATGATGCCGCTGCGCTACGACTTCAAGGAATGGTCCTACGCCAACGGCTTCAGCTACTACTACGCGGCGACCGGCTGGGCGCAATACGACCGCCACTTCGCCGGCTGGGCCGAGCGCGAGGGCTATGCGCTCGACACCATCACCCAGACCGACCTGCACCTCCGCCCGGAGCTGCTGGACGGCTATGCCTGCGTCGTCGTCGTCGGCCATGACGAATACTGGACGCGAGAGATGCGCCTCGCGATCGAGAGCTATGTGGACAGGGGCGGCCATTTCGCCCGGTTCGGTGCGAATTTCACCTGGCAGGTCCGGCTGGAGGAGGGGCGGCGCCAGGTCTGCTACAAGAGCAATGCTCACAAGGCGGACCCCATTCGCGCCACCGGCGACGATGCGCGGCTCACCAGCGCCTGGGAGGACCGGCACGTCCGCTGGCCCGGCGCCACCACGGTGGGGGTGAATGGTCTGGGCGGCACCTATGCGAATTGGGGCCGCTTTACCCCACGCGGCAGCCGGGGCTTCACCGTCTACCGGCCGGAGCACTGGGCCTTCGCCGGGACCGATCTCAGCTATGGCGACATCTTCGGCGCCGAGGCGCGTATCTTTGGCTACGAGGTGGATGGGGTCGACTACACCTTCCGCGACGGCCTGCCCTATCCGACGGGGAAGGACGGCACGCCGGACAGCGTTGAGATCCTCGCCATGACACCCGCGGTGATGGGCGAGGCGCCGCTCGAGAGCTACACGCTCCGCGCCTATGTCGGCGCGCATGACTGGTACGAGAAGGCGGAGATGATCCACGGCGTCGCCAATGAGGAGACGCTGGCGAAATCCTATCACGGCTCCGGCATGATGGTGTCCATGCGGCGCGGCAGGGGCGAGGTGCTGACTGCTGCGAGCTGCGAGTGGGTCATGGGGCTCAAGCGGGGCTGCGCCTATACGCAGCAGGTCACCCGCAACGTCCTCGACCGGTTCAGGGCGGCGACGCTGCCGGGCGGGAAGGGAGCATAGACGGGGGCAGCGCATCGCCCCAGGCGGGGCAGGCCAGGCAGTGGCGCCGCGAGCAGGGCATCGACAGCGCCACAGGTGCCGCGGCGCGCTTACCAACGGTAGCTCAGCGTGGCGTAGACCGCGCGGCCCGCACCGTAGCTGCAGGAGTTGTAAGTATAGCAGGCACTGACGGGGTTCTCGTCGGTGAGGTTGACGGCGTTGACCGCCAGCCGCCATTGCCGCCAATCCGCTCGTGCCACCGCATCGAACAGGGTGAAGCTCGGGACGTGGAATTGCGGCGAGCTGGCCGCAGGGGCGCCGTTGCCGAGCGTGTTGCCGATGTAGCGCATGCCGCCGCCGAGGGTGATGCGCAGCTCCTCCGTGATGCCGAAGCTGTAATCCGCCCAGAGCGCGCCGGTATGGGCCGGGATCGCGGCCGGGCGCATGCCGAGATTGCCGGTGGTGGTCTTTGTCACTTCCGGGTCCTGCGCGGTCCAGGCGGCAAGGATGTTGAGCGCCGGGGTCAGGGCGAGGCGCGCCTCCAGCTCCAACCCCCGCACCCGCACCTCGCCTGTCTGGATCGAGAAAGTCGTGTTCGCCGGATCGGCGGTCAGCACGTTCTGCTGCGTCAGCTGGAACAGCGTGGCGGAGTAGAGGCTCGACCGGCCGGGCGGCTGGTATTTGATGCCGGCTTCGAACTGCTCGCCGGTGGTGGGCGCGAAGGTGCCGCTGCCACGGGCCGGCGAGAGCGTGCCGATATTGGGCAGGAAGGAGGTGGCATAGCTGAAATAGGGCGAGAGGCCGAAGTCGAAGGCGTAGAGCAGCGCGGCGCGGCCGGTGAAATGCGCATCCCGCTGGCTGGTATTGGTGCTGGTGCGGTTGTTGCGCGTGGCGGTGTCGGCGAAGTCCTGCCGCCCGGTCAGGGTCAGGTACCAGCGGTCCAGCCGTACCTGATCCTGGAGGTAAAGGCCGGTCTGCTGGATGGTCTGGTTGTTGGAGGCAGTGAGCGGCAGCACCCCCGGCCGGTAGCCGTAGCGCGGGGCGAAGACGTCGAGCGCGCCGGCCGCCGCCGAGTAGGTGCGCGCATGCAGCCCCTGCACGCGGTAGTCCAGGCCGAAGAGCAGCGTGTGTTCCAGCGGGCCGGTGACCACGCGGCCCTCGGCCTGGTTGTCGATGGCGAAGGTTCGGTAGGTCGGGTTCTGGTAGGAGGCGACGCGGGCGATGCTGCGCTGCTGGTTCGCCGGGCTGAAGCCGTTGCCGTAGATGGAGGCGTAATCCAGCTCGTGATAGGTGCCGCGAAGGTTGGAGCGCAGCGTCCAGTCCTGGTTCAGCCTGTGCTCGATCCGCGCCCCGAGGCCGTATTGCGAGCGGTGGTAGCGGTCCCAGCCGGGCTCGCCGGTGGCGCGGTCGCGCGGGATGGTGCCGTTGCGGTTGTACAGCGCGGTGCCGAAGGCGGGCAGCCATTGGCCGGTGATGCCGGCATCGTCCCGCATATAGCTGGCGAGGAGGGTGACGGTGGTGTCGCCCGTCGGCCGCCAGGTCAGGGACGGGGCGAGGTAGATGCGGTTGTCGCGGCCGCCCTCCACATAGGTGTCGGCATCGCGGACCAGGCCGTTGAAGCGCCAGAGCAGGGAGTTGCTCTCGCCGATGGCGCCGCCGACATCGAACATCCCCTGGATGCGGCCGAAGCTGCCGCCCTGGATGGCCATCTGGTTGACCTGGCCGAGATAGGGAGCCTTGCTGACGCTGTTGATGATGCCGCCGAGGTTGCCCTGCCCGTAGAGGCCCGAGTTGGCGCCCCGCAGCAACTCCACGCGCTCCATCCCCCAGGGCTCGATGCGGAAGCTGTGCGCCGTGACCGGCACCGGCACGCGGAGCCCGTCGAGGTAGATATCGGGCGTGAAGCCACGGACCGTGCCGTACTCACCGCGGAAGTCGGAGAGGATGCCCTGGCCGCTCGCGGTGTAGCCCAGCACGTCGCCCAGGTTGCGCGAGTTCTGCAGGTCGATCTGCTCGCGGGTGACGACGGTGACGTTCTGCGGCGTCAGAATCAGCGGCGTGTCGGTTTTGGTGGCGCTGGCACTGCGTTCGGCGGAGATGCCCTGGACGGGCCCCGTCGCGGTCTCCCTCGTGCCCTCGATGCGCAATTCGGGCATGGCCACCACGCCGTCCGGCGCCGGCTGGGGAGTCTGGGCCCGGGCCGCGGGAGCGGCGAGGGCGAGGCTGGTCGCCAGGAGGGAGACCAGCCTGGTGCGGTCAGGCAGGGGGGTAGCGGTCATGGCGGTTCCGACGAAGGCACTCCGAGCAACCCCCGGCGGGCGCCCTGTCTTCGCAATTGCAATTGATTCGCAATATCAGCAAGCCCCTCCATGCGCAGCGATCCGGCTGGCGGAAGCGGCACGCACGCGCGCGTGAGCCGTGGCGTCGGGCCTTGCCGTGACCCCGACCCAGCGGCAGGCTCGCCCACCACGACCAGGGCTGCGCCGCTATGTTGCTGGGCCTCGATCCCTTGCTCACCCCCGACCTGCTGCATGCGCTGGCGAGCGCCGGGCACGGCGACCGCATCGCCATCGTCGATGCCAATTTCCCGGCCGCCGCAAATGCCCGGCGGCTGATCCGCCTGCCTGGTGCCGATGCTGCGGCCGGGCTTCGCGCCATCCTCTCCGTCCTGCCGATCGATGATTTCGAGCCGGACCCGGCCCTGGTGATGGAGGTGGTCGGCGATCCCGCCGCCACGCCGGAGGCCGTCACCGACTTCAGTCGCCTGCTGCGCGGCGCAGGAGCCGTGCCGCCGAGGGCCGTGCCGCGGCACGATTTCTATGCCCTGGCCCGCGAGGCCTTTGCCGTGGTGGCGACGGGGGAGCGGCGGCTCTACGGCAACATCCTCCTCACCAAAGGGGTGGTGCGATGAGCCGCTGGCGGCCGCGGGGCCCGCTCGGCCTGGGCGGGGCGCCGCTCGGCAACCTCTTCGCGCCGATCGCGGAGGAAGTGGCGGAGGCGGCGATCGAGGCGGCCTGGGACGGGGGCATCCGTCTCTACGATACGGCGCCGCTCTATGGGCTGGGACTGTCCGAGCATCGCATGGGGCGGGTGCTGCGGCGGAAGGTGCGGGACGAGTTCACCCTCTGCACCAAGGTCGGGCGATTGCTGGAGGCAGATCCGGCGGCGCCCTACGAGCAGCACGGCTTCTTCGGCGGCCTGCCCTTCCGCGTGCGCTACGACTATTCGGCGGAGGCCACGCTGCGCTCCATCGAGCACAGCCTGGCGCGGCTCGGCCTCGCCCGCCTCGACATGGTGCTGATCCACGACGCGGCGGAGGATCCGCACGGCCCGGCCTGGCCGGAGCGCTTCGCCGAGGCCATGGCCGGCGCCGCGCCGGCGCTGACCCGGCTGCGCGAGCAGGGGGTGATCCGCGCTTGGGGCCTCGGCGTGAACAATGTCGAGCCCTGCCTGCTGGCGCTGGAACATGCCGACCCGGACCTCTTCCTCATCGCCGGCCGCTATACGCTGCTCGACCATGGCGCGCTGGAGCGGCTGATCCCGGCCTGTGCGGCGCGGGGGGCCAGCCTCGTCATCGGCGGTCCCTATAACTCCGGGCTGCTCGCAGGCGGGAATACCTTCAACTACGCCCCCGCCCCGGCGGAGCTGCTGGCGCGGCGGGACAGGCTCGCCGAATTCTGCACGAGGCAGGGCGTGCCGCTGAAGGCCGCCGCGCTGCAATTCTGCGCTGCGCCCAAGGTGGTGGCGGCCGTCATCCCCGGCGGCCGGACGCCTGCGGAGGTAGAGGAGAATGCGCGGCTGATGGCGCACCCGATCCCGCCCGGCTTCTGGGGGGCGCTGCGCGAGGCCGGGTTGATCCCGCCCGGGGCACCGGTACCCGGCGGATGAGGGTCGACGCCCATCACCATGTCTGGCGCGTTGCCCGCGGCGATTATGGCTGGCTGCGGCCGGAGAGCCCGATCTGCCGCGACTACAGCCTCGGCGACCTCCGCCCGCTGCTCGGCGACATCGATGCGACCGTTCTGGTCCAGGCGGCGCCGACCGAGGCGGAGACGCGCTTCATGCTCGACGCCGCACGGGGGTCGGCGGGGATGGTGCGCGGCGTGGTCGGCTGGGTGCCGCTTGAGGAGCCAGAGCGCGTCGCCGCTCTGGCGGCGGAGCCGTTGCTGCGTGGCCTCCGCCCCATGCTGCACGACCTGCCGGAGCCGGACTGGATCCTTCGCCCCGGACTCGGCCCGGCGCTGGAGGAGATGGCGGCGCGCGGCCTCGTCTTCGACGCGCTGGTTCGCCCGGTGCACCTGTCCTCGATCCGGGCGCTGGCGGCGCGGCACCCGCGCCTACGCATCGTGCTCGACCATGGCGGCAAGCCGGAGATCGCGGTGCGGCGGATGGAGCCCTGGGCCGGGGAGGTCGCCGCCCTGGCGCGCTGCCCCAACGTCACCTGCAAGCTATCCGGCTTGGTGACCGAGGCGGCGCCGGGCTGGCAGGCCGTGGACCTGCGCCCCTATGTGGCGCATTTGCTGCGTGCCTTCGGCGCCGGGCGGCTGATGTGGGGCAGCGACTGGCCGGTGGTGGACCTCGCCGGCGGGTATGCGGCTTGGCGCGAGGCGAGCCTCACCCTGCTGGAAGGGCTGACGGAGACGGACCGGGCGCGCATCCTCGGCGGCACGGCGGCGGAGGTCTACCGGCTGTAGCCCTGCGCGACGGGCGGTGTTCACAGCCTCGCCCGGATGGGCCTAACCTGCCGGGAGGGAGGATCAGCCAATGACCGTGCAGCTCACGCCGCTCCATCCGCTCTTCGCCGCCGAGGTCTCGGGCATCGACCTGCGGCAGACTCCGGGGCCCGCGCTCTGCGACGAAATCCACCGGGCGATGGACCGCTACGCCGTCCTCGTCTTCCGCGACCAGCAGCTCGATGACGACCAGCAGATGGCCTTCGGCGAGGCCCTCGGCCCGCTGGAGCAGACGCGGGGCGTGGTCGATGTCCACAAGCAGCGGCTCAAGCACCAGCAGATGGCCGACATCTCGAATATCGATCTCGACGGCAAGCTGCTCGCCGCCGATGACCGGCGGCGGATGTTCAACCTCGGCAACCAGCTCTGGCACAGCGACAGCAGCTTCAAGGCAACGCCGGCCAAGTATTCCATGCTGCACGCCCGCAGCGTCCCGCCCGAGGGCGGCGACACCGAATTCGCCGACATGCGCGCCGCCTGGGACGCACTTCCCGCGAAGATGCAGGCGAAGATCCGCGACATGGTGACGGAGCACAGCCTGATCTTCTCGCGCGGGCAGCTCGGCTTCACCGACTATACCGAGCAGGAGCGGCGCGACTTCGCCCCGGTGCCGCAGCGGCTGGTGCGCTGGCATCCGGGCTCTCAGCGGCACTCGATCTACCTCTCCTCGCATATCGGCCGGATCGTCGGCTGGCCTGTGCCGGAGGCGATGGCACTGATCCGCCAGCTCCTCGAGCATGCGACGCAGCGGCAGTTCGTCTACGCGCATCATTGGCGGCAATGGGACCTGGTGGTCTGGGACAACCGCAGCACCATGCACCGCGCGCGGCCCTACGAGGACCACACCTATCCGCGCGACATGCGCCGCGTCACGCTGACGGATGTCGCGCCGACGCTCGAGCAGCAGATGGCGGCTTGAGCGACCGCATCTCGCTGCGGCACGACGCGGCGACCGGGATCGAGGCGATCGAGGCCCGCTTCGCCGCCCATGCCTACGACCTGCACCGGCATGACGAATGGCTGGTCGGCGTCACCGAGCATGGGGTGCAGGACTTCCATTGCCGCGGGCGGCGGCAGCGGAGCACCTTCGGCCGCGTCATCCTGATCGAGCCGGAGGAGGCCCATGACGGACAGGCGGGGGCGGCGGGCGGCTTCGCCTACCGCATGCTCTACCTGCCCCGGCCCTGGCTGCGGGCGGCCCTCGGCGAACCGGCGGGCAGCGAGCCGGGCTTGGCGGCGACCTTGCAGGACGACCCGCTGCTGGGCGGCGCCATCCGGGCGGCCTGCATCGCCCTCTCCCGCCCGGGCGAGCGGTTGCTGCGGGACGCAGCGCTGGACTCGGTGGTGCGGCGGCTGCGGCCGCATCTCGGCCGGCCGGAGCGGGCGGCACCGGCACGGCGGGACGACCGCCTGGCCCGGCGCGCGCGGGACCGGCTGCGGGACGACCCGGCGGTCGATCCCGGCGCCGATGCCCTGGCGCGGGAGGCGGGGGCGGCGGACCGGTTCCAGCTCGCCCGCGCCTTCCGCGCCGCCTTCGGCACCTCGCCCCATGCCTATCTGATCCAGATCCGGCTGTTGCGGGCGCGGCGGCTGCTGGCCGCGGGGATGCCGCCGGCGCTGGCGGCGGCGGAATGCGGCTTCGCCGACCAGAGCCATCTCGGCCGCCGCTTCCGCCGGGCCTATGGGCTGACGCCCGCCGCCTACCGCACCCTCTGCACGGATGTTCCAGACGCGTGCCGCCGCCCCGGCTGAGATGCCGCCGCTGAGGAGAGCGGCATGGTGTTCGATACGAAGGTGGCCATCCTGGTGCTGGACGGGCTGGCGGTCTGGCAGAAGCTCAACGTCACGGCCTTCCTGGCGACCGGCATCGCCGGCGCGGCGCCCGAAGCGATGGGGGAGCCCTATGAGGATGCGGCGGGGCGCCGGCATGCCCGACTGCTCGGCCAGCCGATGCTAGTTTTCGCGGCCACGCCCGAGATGCTGCAAAGGGCCTGGCGGCAGGGCATCGAGCGGGGACTGACGCGGGCAGCCTATGTGCGGGCGATGTTCTCGACCGGGCATGACGCGGCGAACCGCGAGGCCTTCCGCGCCGAGCCGGCCGATGCCCCCGACCTGGTCGGCCTCGCGCTCCGTGGGCCGAAGCGGGATGTGGACAAGGCGACGAAGGGCGCGACGTTGCACCCCTGAGGCGTGTCAGCGTCGCCGTTCGAGCCGGTCGAATTCCGAGGCGACCATGCCGGCCGCCTCGGCAGTGCGGGGCAGGCGGGGCATGGTGGACAGACGCTGCAAGGTGCCGCCGGGCCTGGCGGTGAAGGCGGCGGTGGCCAGCGCGGCCTCGGCGCTGGCGCGGCTGCCCCCGCGCAGCGCCTCGCTGGCGCGGCGCAGGGCGGCGATGACCACGCCAGGATCGGCATTGGGTGCGATGCCGAGATAGCCGCGCATCTCCCCTCGCGCCGTCTGCAGGCTTTGCAGCACGGCGGGGTTGATCTCCGGCGCGTAGCGCGGGTTGGTGGCGAGCTCGTTGGTGAGGAATTCCAGCTGCTCCGCCGCCACCGCCGCCTCGGCCGGCCGGCCGGCCCAGCGGCCCGTATCGCCGAGGTTGCGCGGGGCATAAAGCGCCGCGCCGCGCACCGGGTCGCCGAAGCCGCCGAGATAATTGGCGCTCGGGTCCTCGGCGCAGCCGGCAAGCGCCAGCAGCAGCGTGAGCATCACGAGGCGCGGAGCCTGCGAAGCGCCACGGCGATGCAAGCGTTCCGGTACCGTTGAAACGCTACGGAGTGCAACCATGCGCGGCATCCTGCTTTGGCTTCTCGGAATTCCCATCCCCATCCTCATCCTGCTCTACCTCTTCAACATCCTCTAGCCGAAGCGGCTGATGCCGAAGACGAGGAGGGCCGCCGCGCCGAGGAGGGCGGCGGCCAGCAGCGGTGAGCCAAGGCGGGGCGGCACCGCATCCGCCGGCAAGGTCTTGTGCCCGGTGACCATCGGCCGCACCAGGTCGTGGCCCTTCAGCAGGGCATAGGCGCCGACCGCCAGCACATGCAGAGAGGCGGCGATGAGGATCAGGTTGAAGATTCGGTGGTGCAGCCCGGTCAGCCAGTCGCTCGTCTTCGAGGCAACGGATTTGGCGAGCGGCCCGTAATCGCCATAGCCGCTGTCGGCGAAGAGGCCTGTCACCGGCTGCGCCAGCAGCAGCGCCAGCAGCACCAGCACCATCCAGCCGCCGGCGGCGTTGTGGCCGATCTCCCGGTCCGGCTCCGGCTTCGGGAATTCGCGCAGGTGGTGGAAGGCGGCAAGGGGCGACTTCAGGAAGCGGAAGAACCGCGCCGTGTCCGAGCCGACGAACCCCCAGGCGAGGCGGAACAGTACCAGCGTCAGCACGGCATAGCCGGACCAGTAATGGGTCTTCATCCAGCCGTTCTGGATGCTGGCGTAGGACAGGCCGATCAGCAGGACGATCGACCAATGGACGAGCCTGATCCAGCCGTCCCAGACCTTGACCTGCCGCATCGGCACTCCGCTCATCCGGCCTCTCCGCCCTGACCGCGGCATCCTAGCAGCGGAAGCGGCGCTCGGGCAGGATGGGCCGGATGAGCATCGAACTTCTTCTCCCCTGGCGAGGCGTCGCGGCGGCGCTGGTGGTGGCCCTGGCCTGGGCCGGGCTGTTCCGGCTGCTGCGGCGGGGCGACCTGGCCGGGCTCGGGGCAGGGATTGGGCTGGCGGTGGGCTGGGCGGTGGCGCTCGGCCTCGTCACCGGCACGCCGCGGCAGTTGCCGGAGCGGTTGCCGGCCCTGGTCATCGGCGGGGCGCTGGTGGGGTTGGTGCTGGCGCTGGCCGGACGGCGTGGCGTGGCGACGGCGCTGCTGGCGGTGCTCGGCCTTGCCGGTGCCGCCTGGTGGCTGGCTGGCGGGCCGCTGACCATGCCCGATCTGCACCGGACGATGGTCGTGCTGCTGGCGCTGGCGGCGCTGGGCGCGGCGGGGCTGCTGGCGCTACGCGGCCCGGTGGGCGCGGCGGCGGCCATGGCGCTGTTGGCGGCCGGGCTCTGGCTCTTCGGCCCGCCGGGGCCCTGGGTGCTGCTGGCGCTGGCCGGCCTGGCGGCGGCACTCGGCGCCCTGCCGGTCGGCGGATGGGGCGTGGCGGCCGCCCTGCCGGTGGCGATCGGCCTTGCTGCCTTGGCGGCCGGGCCGGTGCTGGCGCGCGGCGGTACGGCCGACTGGCTGGTGGCGGCGGCGCCCTTCGCCGCGCTCTGGCTTGGCCCGGCGCTCGGCGGGCGGATCGGTGGCCGGGCGGGCGAGCCGATCGGGTGGGCGCTGGCCGGCCTGCTCCCGCTAATGTTCGTTTGGCTACTGCATCGCAGCCACTGACCCCGTGTGCCCATTGAGTTTATGGTAGTATCCGATGGGCGGATAATGACCGATGCGACCATGGCGCAGGGCATGAAGTGGCTGGGTCTGATCGGGCTGGCGCTGGCTGCGCTGGTGGGTGGCATCCTGTTGCTGCCCGAGGCGCCGCTGCCGGCCGCCCGGCCTGTTGCCCAGGCCCTGCCGGCTCCTGCTGCACTGGCCCCGACCGCGCCGGCACCGCCCGCCACACCGGCACCGGTCCGGCCGAGCTTCGACGTCGCCCGCATCGGCGCCCGCGGCATGCTGGTTTCCGCCGGGCGCGCCATGCCGGGGGCGGAGGTGGTGCTGTCCGATGCCGGGCGGGAGCTTGGCCGCGCCCGGGCCGATGGCCGTGGCGAATGGGTGATCCTGCCGGTCGAGGCGCTGCCGCCGGGCATGCGGGAGCTCTCCCTGACGGCCCGGCTGGCCGGAGGCGAGCCACTCACCTCGGAGGACTCGCTCCTGCTGCTGGTGCCCGAGCCGGCCCAGCCGCAGGCCGCCATGGCGGTGCTGCTGCCGCCGACCAGCGGCAGCGCCGCCTTGCCTCGCCTGTTGCAGGCCCCGGCCGAGGTGGCGCCGGAACGCCAGCGCCTCGGCCTCGATATCGTCGATTACGACGAGCAGGGCGGCATGCGCTTCGCCGGCAGCGCCCCGCCGGGGGCGAAGCTGCGGGTCTATGTCGGCCGCGACCACGCCGGGGATGCGGTGGCGGATGGGGCCGGACGCTGGAGCCTGACGCCGGACCAGCAGCCTGCGGTCGGCCGGCACATGCTGCGGGTGGACCAGCTGGCCGCCGCCGGCTCCGTCGCTGCCCGGATCGAGCTGCCCTTCCAGCGCGAGCTTATCCCAGATGACATGCTGCGTGACGGCAGGCTGATCGTCCAGCCCGGCTACAGCCTCTGGCGCATTGCCCGCCGGGTCTATGGCCGCGGGCCGCGCTACACGGTGATCTACGCCGCCAACCGCGACCAGATCCGCGACCCGCACCGGATCTACCCCGGTCAGTTGTTCGCAGTGCCGGAGAGCGGCACGAGCGCGGAATCCAGTCGGTCCAGATAGGGGTCGAGCTCAAGCGCGAAACGGACCATGGCGGCGACCAGCTCCGTTGCGGTCGGCGGCTCCGACAGTGGCGCCGAAGCTTCCAGCATCACCCGGTGATCCGGCAACAGCCGCGCCTTCCAGCCCGGCGGCAGGCTCCCGGGGAGGGAGGCGATGGCTTCGAAGGCACCGGGCCGGCCCGCCCGCGCCTCGGCGGTGGAGGGCACCCGGGCGGCAAAGGCGGCGAGGTGCACCTCCTCCCGTGTCAGGGCCGCCTCGCAGCGCCGGCCGCGCCAGGCGAAGCGCATGGCAGGGCGCAACCCGGGCGCCCGGGGTTGCAGCGTGCCGTCCCGTTCGACAGCGAAAGGACCGAGGGTGAGGTTTGGCATCCACACAGCTTGCCGGGCGAAGGTGAACGCACCATAAACCCGCACCATGGCGCTCGGACAAAGTTTGCGGCTCGTGCTGGCCCCGCCCCATAGGGCCGGCACCCCCTTCATCGCGATTGGCCTTGCCGTCGCTGTCGTCGGTGGGCTGCTGCTCGGCAGCTGGCTGTTCTGGCTGGGGCTGATCTTCACCCTTTTCTGCCTCTATTTCTTCCGCGACCCGCGCCGCGTGCCGCCGGACCGCGAGGGGCTGGCCATCGCCCCGGCGGACGGGCATGTGGTGAGCGTGATGCCGGCCGTGCCGCCGGCGGAACTCGGCCTCGGCCCGGCGCCGCGCTGGCGGGTGGCGATCTTCCTCTCGGTGATGGATGTGCATGTGAACCGCTCGCCGGTGGCGGGCCGCGTGACGCGCATCGCCTACCGCCCTGGCAAATTCGTCAGCGCCAACCTCGACAAGGCGAGCGAGGACAATGAGCGCAATGCCATCGCGCTGCGCCTGCCGGACGGGCGGGACGTCGCCGTGGTGCAGATCGCCGGGCTGGTGGCGCGGCGCATCCTTTGCGACGTCCGCGAGGGCGAAAGCCTCGACGCCGGCGAGCGCTTCGGCATCATCCGCTTCGGCAGCCGGACGGATCTCTACCTGCCGGAGGGCGTGCGGCCCTTGGTCTCGGTCGGCCAGACGATGATCGGCGGCGAGACGGTGATCGCCGACCTCGTCCCGACGAGGCTGCCGCTGTGAGCGGGACGCGCCTGCGAGGGCGGCTGCGGCGCTTCCGGCCCCGCACCAGGCCGCGCTACAAGGGCCCCTCCTTCAACCGGCTGATTCCGAACATCATGACGATGCTCGGCCTCTGCGCAGGGCTGACCGCCATCCGCTTCGCCTTCGACGCACAGTGGGAGAAGGCGGCGGCGCTGATCGTCGTCTGCGCCGCGATCGACGCGCTGGACGGGCGCCTCGCCCGGCTGCTGAAGGCGACGAGCCGGTTCGGCGCCGAGTTCGACAGCCTCTCCGACTTCCTTTGCTTCGGGGTGGCGCCGGCGCTGATCCTCTTCCTCTGGACGCTGCATGATGCGCGGGGGATCGGCTTCACCCCATGCCTGCTCTTCGCCGTCTGCTCGGCGCTCAGGCTGGCGCGGTTCAATGCCTCTATCGTCGAGGCGCCGGCACTGCCGCTGGCCGGGCCGCCGCCGAAGCCTGCCTATTCGCAGAATTTCTTCACCGGCGTGCCGGCGCCGGCCGGGGCGGGACTGGCGCTCTTCCCGCTCTTCGCCGCGCTGCTCTTCCAGGATTGGGGCTGGGCTGGGCTGGCGGCGGCGGTGCGGCACCCGGCCCTCTCCGGCCTGCTGCTGGTGGTGGTCGGCGGGCTGATGGTTTCGACCCTGCCGACCTGGAGCTTCAAGAATTTCAAGGTGCCGGCGGACTACGTGCTGCCGCTACTGCTCGGCATCGGTGCCTATGTGGCGGTACTGCTGACAGAGCCCTGGGCGGCGCTGGCCACCGGCGGACTGATCTATGGCGGCATGCTGCCCTTTTCCGCCCGCAGCTACCGCCGGCTGAAGCGCGAGGCGGAAGCGATGCTGGAGCCGGTGGTGGTGAGCGGAGGCGAGGAGCGGGCCTGACCGTTTCGCCCGTGTTGCAGCTTCCGGACTTCCCACCCTCTCCGGTAGCAGGCTAGGCTTTTCGGCGAAGAAGGCGGCTCGATCCGCCCGGCGCCTGGAGGAGGCCTGCCATGAAGCTCATGTGGTTCCACCTGATGCCCTATACCGAGCTGCCGGAGGATTTCCGGGAAGCGCACCCCTCGGTCTGGGTCGACATCCACTCCTCGCTCTTCGATCCGAAGCGCGCCCACCGCATGTACAACGACTTCATGGACGAATTGGAGTATGCCGCCGATTGCGGCTACGACGCGATCTGCGTCAACGAGCACCACTCGAACGGCTACGGGCTGATGCCGAGCCCCAACCTCATCGCCTCGGCGCTGGCGCGGCGCACCAGCCAGGTGCCGATCTGCGTGATGGGCAACAGCCTCGCCCTCTACAATCCGCCGACCCGCGTGGCCGAGGAATTCGCCATGCTGGACGTGATCTCGGGCGGGCGGCTGATCGCCGGCTTTCCCGTCGGCACGCCGATGGACACCTGCTTCGCCTATGGCCAGAACCCGTCCATGCTGCGGGAGCGCTACCTTGAGGCGCATGACCTGGTCATTAAGGCCTGGACGGAGCGCGACACCTTCGCCTTCAACGGCCGCTTCAACCAGCAGCGCTACGTGAACATCTGGCCGCGCCCGGTGCAGCAGCCGCATCCGCCGATCTGGATCCCGGGCGGCGGCTCGGTCGAGACTTGGCAGTGGTGCGCCGAGATGGACTACGTCTACTGCTACCTGTCCTACTACGGCTACAAGGCCGGCAAGGCGACGATGGACGGGTTCTGGGCGGAGATGGACCGCCTCGGCAAGGACCGGAACCCCTATCGCGCCGGCTTCGCCCAGGTTGTCGCCGTGGCCGAGAGCCGGCAGCAGGCGATCGACCTCTACACCGAGCCGGCCGAGTATTTCTTCAATCGCTGCCTCCATGTCGACCCGCGCTTCGCCTCGCCCGCCGGCTACAGCACGGAGGCAACGCAGCGCGCCGGGCTCGAGAGCATGGTGAAGAAGGCGGCGAATGCGCAGACGCTGATTACCGGCGACAAGACCAACCGCGGCATGACCATGGCCGACTTCGTCGACCGTGGCTATGTCGTCATCGGCTCGCCCGACGAGGTGGTGGAGCAGCTCAACGCGCTGGCCGATGACCTCAATGTCGGCCACCTGATGCTGCTGATGCAGTTCGGCAGCATGGGCAAGGAGCTGACGCAGTACAACACGAAGCTCTTCGCCGAGAAGGTCATGCCGCGGATGCGGCCGCGCTTCGCCGAATGGGAAGACCGCTGGTGGCCGAAGCCGATGGCCGAGGACGAGCGTGCGACCATCCCTGCCTTCCGCCAGGCGGCCGAGTAGGGGCGTGGGGATGAGCGGGCCCGAGCTCTCCACCGTCGACATCAACGGCTTCCCGACGCGCATCTGGCGGAAGGGAAGCGGCGCGCCGCTCGGCTTCCTCGCCGGCTTCGGCGGGCTGCCGCGCTGGGTTCCCTTCCTCGACCGGCTGGCCGAGCACCGCACCGTCATCGTCCCCTCGCTGCCCGGTTTTCCGGGCGGCGATCGCGGGCATAGCGTGCTCGACAGCCATCTCGACTGGGTGCTGGCGGTGCGGCAGACGCTGCTCGCCGCCGGGCTGGAGGGGGCGGACCTCGCCGGCAGCTCGGTCGGCGCCTCCTTCGCGGCGGAGATGGCGGCGATCTGGCCGGGCTCCGTCCGCCGGCTGGCGCTCTCCGCACCCTTCGGCTTGTTCGACGAGAGCGACCCGCCGACCGACGCCTGGGCGCAGCGCGCCGACCGAGTCGCCGGGTTGATGTGCGCCGACCCGGAAAAATGGACCGCGCTGAAGGCGATGCCGGAGGGCGCCAATTCGGTCGAGTGGCCGATCGAGCAGACCCGCGCCACGGAGGCCGCGGCACGCATCTTTTGGCCGCTCGGCAATACGCGGCTGGAGCGGCGCCTATCGCTGATCACGGCGCCGACGCTCATCCTTTGGGGCGAGCAGGACCGCATCATGCCGTCGCGCTATGCCGGGCGCATCGCGGCCCGGCTTGCAGACCCCAAGGAGATCCGCATGATCCCCGGCGCGGGACATCTCGCCGAACTCGACCAGCCGGACGAGGTCGCTTCCGCAATCCTTTCCTGGACAGGCTGAACCCCATGCCCATCGACCCCGGCGCACAGCGCGTCCTCGACCTGATCCGCGAGATGGGCCGACCGCCCATCCACACGCTGAACCCGGAGGAGGCCCGCGTCGCCTCGGCCAAGTCCCGCAGCGTGCTGCAGCCGGAGCCGGAGGCGGTGGCGGAGGTCGAGGACCTCAACTGCCCCGGCCCAGCCGGCCCGATCAAGCTGCGCCGCTACCGCGCGGCGGGGATCGCAGCCGAGGAGGTTCTTCCCTGCCTGCTCTTCCTCCACGGCGGCGGCTGGGTGATCGGCGACCTCGACAGCCATGACCAGCCCTGCCGCCTGCTGGCCAATGCGGCGCGCTGCTGCGTTATCGCCGTCGATTACCGGATGGGGCCGGAGCACCCCTACCCGGCGGCGGTGGAGGACAGCGCGGCGGCGCTGCGCTGGGTGGTGGAGAATGCCGCGACGCTCCGCATCGACTCGGCCCGGATGGCGGTCGGCGGCGACAGCGCCGGCGGCAACCTCGCCGCCGTGCTGGCGATCATGGGACGCGACGGCACGGTGCCGGCGGTCGGCTATCAGCTGCTGCTCTACCCGGCGACCGACATGGCGGCGCATCGTCCGGCTTATGAGCGCTTCACCGAGGGGTTGATCCTTACCAGCGAGACCATGCGCTGGTTCATCGGCCATTACGTGCCGGAGCCGGAGCGGCGTTTCGAGTGGCAGGCCTCGCCGCTGCGCGCCAACAGCCTGGCCGGCACGCCGCCCGCCTTCGTCATGACGGCCGGCTACGATCCGCTGGTCGATGAGGGCGCGGCCTATGCGCGGCGGCTGGAGGAGGATGGCGTGCGCGTCACCTACCTGCACGTCGCCGACCAGATTCATGCCTTCCTCACCATGGGCAAGTTCATCCCCGCCTCGGCGCTGGTGCTGCGGCAGGCTGCGCTGTCGCTGGCGCATCACTGGGCCGAGGAGACAGCGCTGTGAGCGGGACGAAGGGAATGCTCGACGGCAAGTCGGCGCTGGTGACGGGCGCCGGCTCCGGCATCGGCCGGGCGACGGCGCTGGCCTTCGCCCGTGAGGGTGCCTGGGTGGCCGCCGCCGACCAGACGCTGGAGGCGGCGCAGAAGACCGTCGCCGCCATCGAGGCGCAAGGCGGCCAGGCGGTTGCCATCGCCTGCGACGTGACCGACGAGGAGCAGGTGCAGGCGATGGTCGCCGCGGCCGTCGCCGCCTTCGGTGGACTCGACTGTGCCTTCAACAATGCCGGCATCGCGCCGCACCAGGTGAATGCGACCGGCGTGCTTGCCGCCGATCTGGCCGAGGCCTCCTGGCAGCGGCTGCTGGATGTAAACCTCACCGGCGTCTGGCGCTGCCTCCGCCATGAGGTGGCGCAGATGCGCAAGCAGGGCGGCGGCGCCATCGTCAACACCGCCTCCGTCGCCGGGCTGCGCGGCTTGCCGGGGGCGGCGGGCTATGTCGTCGGCAAGCATGGCGTGGTGGGGCTGACCAAGGCGGCGGCCGTCGACCATGCGGCGGAGAACATCCGCATCAACGCCGTCTGCCCCGGCTATATCGAGACGCCGATGACCGAGGAGTCGAAGCGCCGACGCGGCGATGCGATCATCGCACGCACCGCGCTCGGCCGCTTCGGCATGCCGGAGGAGATCGCCGAGGCGGTGGTCTGGCTCTGCTCGGAGCGGGCGAGCTTCGTCACCGGCTCCAACTGGACGGTGGACGGGGGCTACTCCGCCCTCTGAAACCGGTTCTTCAGCGGGATGGCGGCCAGCGACAGCGCCGCCAGCCCGCATAAGGCGCCGAGCACCTGCGGCGTCAGGATCGAGCGCAGCTCGAGCGGCCCGCCGCTATCCAGCACCGAGCCGAGCCCCGCACCCGACAGCGCGAAGACCGCCGTCGCCGGCAGAATGCCGAGGCAGGTTGTCACCGCGTAGACCGGCAGCCGCACCCCGACAAAGGCGGGCACCAGGTTGACGAGGAAGAAGGGGAAAAGCGGCACCAGCCGCAGCACCAGCAGGTAGGACCAGGCATTGCGGCGGATGCCCTCGGCCAGCCGCCGCCCCCGCTCGCCGAAGCGGTCGAGCGCCCCCTTGCCGAAGATCGCCCGGGCAAAGAGGAAGACCAGCACCGCCCCCGCTGTCGCCCCTGCGACCGCCAGGAGCGTTCCCGCCACGGCGCCGAAGAGGAAGCCGCCCGCCAGCGTCAGGATGACAGCGCCCGGGATGGAGAAGGCGACCGCCACGGTATACAGCCCGATATAGGCCAGCGCCGCGCCGAGTTGATGCCCGGCGACCCAGCCGGTGAGTTCCGCCCTGTGGCTGCGCAGCGTCTCGAGCGAGAGCAGCCCGCCAAGCCCGGAGAAGCGCAGCCCGAGAATGAGCGCGACCGCCGCCAGCGCCAGCCAGAGCCTGCGGTCGCGCAGCCAGCCGATGGCCTAGAGTTCCAGCCCGGCGAGGAGGAAGAGGCCGAACAGCACCGCGATCACCGTCAGGCTGCCGAGGGTATAGCGCAGCGCGCTGGTCTTGCTGGTCTCGCCGTAGCGGCTGGTGGTGTGGACAGGCTCGATGATCATCGGCGGAACCCTCGGTGAATGCGGAGGTGGGCCGGAACCGGCCAGCGGCCACCCTGGCTAGTGAACGCTGCCTCCTATATTACTCATGGCTGCAAAGAGCCATAAATTTTCCCGCATTCAGTTCAGCGTTCCGACCGGAAATTCAGCGCATCTTTGCTAAGAAGGTGTAAAGGCCGTTCGACGTAAGGTTGCGGTAGCAGATTCGGCCATACATCATGTCGGTGGTTCGCAGAGGGCAATTCGACCGTGGAGCGTGAAGTCGCCAAGGTAGCTGCTGCCTGCGATCTGAGGGCGTTCCGCTACATTCCTTTTCCGGCAGTCGAGTTCGATCCGATTCCGATCCTTCAGGAGGTGGAACCCGAGCCAGAGCCGGAGCCCGTAGTCGTGCAGGCCGAGCCGGTGCCGCCCGCCATCCCGGCGCCGGTGCCCGAGCCGGTCCTGGCCGCCACCGCACCACCCCTTCCGCCGCCGGTCGTGCGGATGCCCGAGCCCGTGGCCATCGCCCTGCGGCCGCCGCCGGCCGAGCGCGCGCCCGAGCCGCCTGCCGCCCCGGAAGGGCGGCGCTACCGCATGCTGGAGGAACTTGCCCCCGCACCGGAGCCCGAGCCCGTCCCGCCGACGCTCCATCCCGCCGGCCGGCTGACGCCGCGCCCCGCCATGCCGGCGCTGCCCGGCGGCGCGGCCGCGCGCCCACCCTCGCCTCCCCCGCATTCACCCAGGCCGCGCGGCACCACGCCGCGGCGCGCCTGGCCTGGCTGAAGGCTGCCTATCGCCATGCCGCTCATCGCATTCGCCTCGCCCAAGGGGGGAGTCGGGAAGACGACCCTCGCCGCCCATGTCGCGGCGTTGCTCGCTCAGCGCGGGCATCGCGTGCTGGCCCTCGACCTCGATCCGCAGAACGCGTTGCGCCTGCAATTCGGCCTGCCGATGCGGGACGAGGCGGGCTTCCTCGGCGAGATCGAGCATCGCCCGCTTTGGCGCCAGGCCGCGGTCGAGAGCGGCTACGGCGTCCGCGTCCTACCCTATGGCATGGTCGACCCGCTGACCGCGCTCGAGACCACCCAGGCGCTGCATGCCGAGCCGGAACTGCTGGCCGGCCCGGTGCGGGAGATGCTGGCCGACCCGGACCAAGTCATCATCGTGGATAGCCCGCCCGGCCCAACCCCGGCCATGGGCGCCATCCTGCCGCTCGTCGACCTGCTGGTCGTCGTGCTGCTGGCCGATGCGGCAAGCGCGGCGCAGATCCCGGTGGTCGCCTCCAACCGCTGGCTCGGCCGCGGCCGGCTGGCGGCGCGGGCCGGAGACAAGGCCGTGGTGGTGCTGAACCAGGTCGATCTCGACGCGCCGCTCGGCAGCGCGGTCTTCGACGGCGCGGCGGAGGCGCTCGGCACCCGGCTGGTCGGCGCCGTCTGCCGCGACGAAGCGGTGGCCGAGGCGCTGGCCGACAAGCGCATGCTGCTCGACCCGCGCGACGGGCCGGCGGCGGAGGATCTGCGCGCGGTCGCCGATGCAATCGCCGCCCGGTTGCGGCTGGCGCCGCCCGGAAGCCAGGCCAAGCGACGCGGAAGCTTCTCCGCCCTCAGCGACTGGGGCCTGCGATGAGCGCCGCCGCCTTCCCCGCCCCGCCGAAGCTGCAACACCGGGTGCTGCGCGCGGCGCTCGTCGCGCTCGGCTTGCTCGGCTGCTTCGTCTACATCACCCTGCCGATGGAGGCGGAGCAGCAGGCGGTGCTGACCACCGGCGGCATCATCGCCTTCCTTATCCTTAACCGCTTCTCCTCGCGCCGCATCGGCCTGGTGCTGGTGGTGATGTCGATCACCATCACCTTCCGCTACCTCTACTGGCGGGCGACGGACACGCTGGAATTCGAGACCTGGCCACAGATCGTCCTCGGCGTGCTGCTCTTCCTGGCGGAGCTCTATGCCGGGCTGCTGATGGCGCTCTCCTACCTGCAGACATCCTGGCCGCTCGACCGCAAGCCGGTGCCGCTGCCGGCCGACCCGGCCCTCTGGCCGAGCATCGATGTCTATGTCCCCTCCTACAACGAGTCGCTCGACCTCGTGCGGCCGACCGTGCTGGCGGCGATGAACATGGACTGGCCGCGGGACAAGCTGAACGTCTACATCCTGGATGACGGGCGACGGCCGGAGTTCCGCAAATTCGCCGAGGAGTGCGGCTGCGGCTACGTCATCCGCCCGGACAACAAGGGCGCCAAGGCCGGCAACATCAACCACGCGCTGCGCCACACCAAAGGCGAGTTCATCGCCATTTTCGACTGCGACCACGCGCCGACCCGCTCCTTCCTCCAGCTCACCGTGGGCTGGCTGGTGCGGGATGCGCGGATCGCCATGGTGCAGACGCCGCACTACTTCTACTCGCCCGATCCCTTCGAGCGGAACCTCGCCCGCAAGCGGCCGGTGCCGAACGAGGGGCTGCTCTTCTACGGCGCCATCCAGCCGGGCAACGACCTGTGGAATGCCGCCTTCTTCTGCGGCTCCTGCGCCGTCATCCGCCGCACCGCGCTCGAGGAGGTGGGCGGCGTGCCGCATATCACCGTCACCGAGGACTGCCACTGCTCCCTGTTGATGCAGAAGCGCGGCTGGCACACCGCCTATATCCGCCTGCCGCTCGCCTCAGGCCTGGCGACGGAGCGGCTGTCGCTGCATGTCGGGCAGCGGATGCGCTGGGCGCGCGGAATGATGCAGATCATGCGGCTCGAGAAGACCATCATCGCCGAGGGGCTCGGCTGGTGGCAGCGGCTCTGCTACTTCATGGGCGGCTTCGGCTTCCTCTTCGCCATCCCGCGCCTGATCTTCCTCACCTCGCCGCTCGCCTTCCTCTTCTTCGGCGAGAGCGTGATCGCGGCGAGCCCCCTCGGCATCATCGCCTATGCCGGGTCGCACATGTTCCACGCGGTTGCCACCACGGCGCGGCTGAACGGCAAGCACCGCCACTCCTTCTGGTCAGAGATCTACGAGGCTTCGCTCGCCTGGCAGCTCATCCCCGTGACCTTCAAGACACTGTGGGACCCGACCAAGGGCAAGTTCAACGTGACCGACAAGGGCGGCATGGTGGAGGAGGGCTATCTCGACCTGCCGACGGTGATGGCTATGGTGATCCTGACCGGGCTGCTGCTGGTCGGCCTCGTCATCGGCATCGTCGGCATCATCATCACCGACAGCTCGACCCTGCAGTTCCGCGCCTATCTGCTCAACACCATTTGGGCGGCGCTCTGCATCATCCCTGCCTCGGCGGCGGTGGCGGTCGGGCGCGAGCGCGAGCAGATGCGCGTCCGGGCTCGTACCGACGCCGTAGTGCCGGCCGTGCTCACCCTGCCAAACGGCGAGACCATCCGGGCCCAGACTTCCAACATCTCCCTCTCCGGCGCCCGCATCACCCTCGCCCGCCCGCTCGGCACCATGGATGGCGACCGCGCCAGCATCGCCTTCGAGACCTGCGGCGAGACCATCTCGGTCCAGGCTGAGGTGCTGCGCTGGGTGGAGGACGAGGTCTTCCTCCGCTTCATCGTGGAGACGCTCGCCGACGAGGCGGCCGTCGCCCGCGTCTTCTTTGGCCGGCCGGATGCCTGGCTGCATTGGGATGACTGGCCTGTGGACAAGCCGCTGCGTTCGCTCTCCAACGTCGTGCTGGCGACGGCCGATGCGGTGTTCCGCAAGTACCGGATCGCCTTCCCGAAGGTGGTGCAGAAGCCGGCTCCGACCGGAGCGGCGGCGCCGGCCGCGCCCGTCCGCGTCTCGGACGTGGTGGAGCCGCGGCGGCGCCAGCAGGTGGCGGCGGCCGTCACCGGCGCGCTGCTCGGCTTGCTGGCTCTCTCGTCCGGTGCTTCGGCGCAGCCGCTGCCGGCCCTCGCCCCGGCGCCCGCCGCCCCGGCGGCGCGCGTCGCCACCCCCGAGGCGGGGGAGGGTGTCCGTCAGGTCAACCCGACGCTGCGCGAGCTCGGCCTTGGCGGGCCGATGCAGCTCCGCGGCATCTCCGACCTTCAGGGCGTGCAGTTCGGCCTGCGCGCCGACGAGGTGGTGACGGAAGCGAAGCTCTCCGTCTCGGGCGGCGTCTCGCCCCAGCTCATTCCCTCGCTGTCGCAGATCGCCATCACGCTGAACGAGCAGTTCGTCGGCACCATCCCGGTCGATCCGGCGCGGCAGAATTTCGGCCCGCTGGAATTCCCGCTCGACCCGCTCTTCTTCAGCGACATCAACCGGCTGAATTTTCGCTTCTCCGGCCGCTATGCGGTGGAGTGCAACGACCCGCTCTCCGGCCTGCTCTGGGCCACCGTCTCCGACCTTTCGACCGTCTCCATGCGGATCGAGCGCCTGCCGCCGACGCGCGACCTGGCCCGCCTGCCGGAGCCGCTCTTCGACCGGCGCGTGCTGCGTGGGGCGCTGACCCTGCCGGTGGTGATCGCCGAGAATGCCGGGCCGAACACGCTGCGCGCCGCCGCTATCGCCACCTCCTGGTTCGCGGTGCAGGCCGATTACCGCGGCGCGACCTTCCCGGTGGGGCGCACCCCACCTCCCAAGGGTGATGCGGTGGTCTTCGCCCTTGGCACTGATGCCGTCCCGGGCCTTGCCCTGCCGCGCTTCGACGGCCCGACCATCGCCCTTGTCGCCAACCCTTCCGACAGCTTCGGCACGCTGCTCGTCATCGGCGGTCGGACGGAGGCGGAGGTGGCCGCCGCGGCCTCGGTGCTCGCTGTTGGCAAGGCGGCGCTCTCGGGCGAGATGGCGCGCGTCGCGCCGCCTTCCATCTCGCCGCGCCGGCCCTATGATTCGCCGCGCTGGGTGGCGACCGACCGGCCGGTCGCCCTCGGCAGCCTGGTCGAGAAGGCCGATCTCCAGGGTGCAGGCTACGCGCCGGCGCCGATCCGCGTGCCGCTGCGCACTGCGCCCGACATCCTGACCTGGCGCAACCGCGGCTTCCCGGTCGACCTGCGCTTCCGCGCGCCGCCCGGGCCGGTGATCGACATCTCCGCCTCGCGCCTCGATGTCTCGGTCTCGGAGACCTATCTGCGCTCGCTGCCGCTCAACCCGGGCGAGCTCTGGTGGCCGCTCGAATCCGCCTGGCGCCGGATTTTCGGCAGCCCGGAGATCCGCGAGGGCCGGGCCAGCGTGCCGCCCTACCTGCTGCTCGGGCGGGACGAATTGCAGCTCCGCTTCGACATGCGGCCGCTGGCGCGCGGCGAATGCGTGGCGACGCCCTCCGACCTGCGCGCCTCTGTGGAGCCGGAGAGCACCATCGACCTCAGCCGCATCCATCGCTACGCGCGGATGCCCAATCTCGGCTTCTTCGCCTCGGCCGGCTTTCCCTTCACCCGGATGGCCGACCTCTCCGGCACCGCGGTGGTGCTGCCGGAGCGGCCGACCGCGGTGGAGACGCAGGTCTTTCTCGAGCTGATCGGCCAGCTCTCGGTGATCGTGGGCCTGCCGGCGACGGGGGTGCAGGTGGTGCATGCCAATGGCCTCGCCGCCGTCGCCGGGCGCGACCTGCTGGCGATCGGGCCGCTCGGGCGCATGCCCGCCTTCGCCTCCCTGCTGAAGGAGACGCCGGTGCGGCTGGAGGGCGACCGTCTTGTGCTCGCCCTGCCGGATGTCCTGCAGGACGTGCGCGCCGTTTTCCTCGGTGAGGCAGGCCGGGGCGAGCGCAACCGCGCCGCCGCCGCCTTCGCCGATGCCGGGGAAGGGCTCGGCGCCATCATCGGCGCGGAGAGCCCCCTTCAGGCGGGCCAGTCCATCGTCGCCATCACCGGCGCAACGCAGGCTTCGGTCGCCGCGATGGCCGGCGCGCTGCGCGACCCAGTGCAGTCCCGCCGCATCCAGGGCGATGTGGTGGTGATGGCGGGCGGCCCGGTCGCCGCCTATCGCGCCATGCCGCGCTACGAGACCGGCGATCCGGGCTGGTGGCTCTGGCCGCAGATCTGGTTCGGCAACCACCCGGAGCGGGCTTTGCTGCTACTGGTGACAGCGGCGCTCGCCATGGGCGGCTGCTTCTACTGGATGCTGCGGCGCCGGGCAGCGATCCGCCTGCGCGCGCGCACCCCCGTCGAGAAGGCGCATTGAGATGCGGACCCGGCTTGTGCCTCTTGGGGCCCTGGCGCTGCTGGCGCCCTGCGCCGGCCTCGCCCAGCCGGCGGCGGAAGCCCCGGCCGCCGCGCAGGCAAGCCTCGCCCCCGCCCCTGGCAGCAGCCGCGCCGGCATCGATCTGCTGGTCCGCCAGGCGGAGCGCTGGCTGAGCCAGGACCGCGCAGACCTCGCCGCCTCCTCCATCGAGCGGGCGCTCCAGGCCGACCCGAACAACACCAGCGCCCTCGCCGTCGCGGCGCGGATCGAGGCGGCGCGGGACAACCGTGCGGCGGCGGCGGCCTATCTGGCCCGGCTGCGCGCGGCGGGCGGGACGGAGGAGCAGCGGGCGCAGGTCGACAACGTGGTGCGCGGCGCCACCATCGACCGCAACGCGTTGGAAACGGCGCGGCAATTGGCCCGCGACGGCAAGGCGGCCGAGGCGGTGGCGCGCTACCGGGCATTGTTCGGCCAGGCCGGGCCGCCGGAGCAGTTCGCCCTCGAATACTACCAGACGCTCGCCGGCGCTCCCGCCGGGGCGGAGGACGGGCGGCGCGGCCTTGCAGCGCTCGCCGAGCGGGCGAATGCCGAGCCGCGCGCGCGCCTCGCCTATGCCCAGACGCTGACCTATCAGCCCGGGACGCGGGCGCAGGGGATCGAGCGGCTGGCCGGGCTGGTCGATCAGCCGGGCATCGGCACGGAGGCGCGCCGCACTTGGCGGCAGGCGCTGATCTGGGGCATCGGCGACCCGGCCGCGGCGCCGCAGCAGGAGGCCTATCTCCGCCGCTTCCCCGACGACGAGGATTTGCGCCGCCGCATCGAGCAGGCACGGGCCGCGGCGCCACCGCCCGACCCCGGTGCGACGGCCCGGCAGGAAGGCTTCGCCCGGCTCGAGGGCGGCGGGCTGCGCGACGCAACCCGGCAGTTCGAGGCCGCCATCGCCACCAACCCGAACGACGCGGATGCGCTCGGCGGCCTCGGCATCGTCCGGCTGCGCGAGGGCAGGACGGCCGAGGCGCGTACCCTCCTGGAGCGCGCCGTCGCCGCCGACCCGGCCCGCGCGACGCAATGGCAGCGGGCGCTGGACGGCGCCAGCTACGGTGCAGAGCTAGCCGAGGGCCGCGCCCTGTTGCGCGCCGGCAAGCTGGACGAGGCGGATACGGTGCTGCGCCGCGCCGTCCGCCGCGAGGCCGAGGACAAGACCGATGCCGAAGTCGCCCTCGGCGACCTTGCGCTCAGGCGCAACGACGCGGCAGCGGCGGAGCAGCGCTTCCGCACCGCCCTGACCCGCCGGCCGGGCTTCGTGCCGGCGCAGCTCGGGCTGAACCAGGCGCTGCGGGCGCTCGGGCGGACCTCCGAGATGGTGGCGGTGGCGACGCCGCGGCCGGCGCTGTCGCCGAACGAGGTCCAGGCGGCGCAATACCGCGAGGAAGCGGCAAGGTCGGGCGACACGGCGGCGGCCTCCGCCCTGTTGCGCAACGCCCTGGCGCTGGTGCCGAACGACCCCTGGGTGCGGCTCGACCTCGCCCGCGCGCTGCGGCGCGAGGGGCGGGCCGGCGAGGGCCGGGCGCTGGTGGAGGAGCTGGCGGCGCGCGGCGCGGGCAACGAGGCCGTCATGGCTGCCGCCCTTTATGCCGATGAGGAGGGCCGCACCGCCGATGTGGAGGCGCTGGTCAACCGCATCCCGCCCGGCCGGCGCAGCGCCGACATGGCGCGGCTGGCGCAGCGGGCGCGGGCGACGGCCGAGGTGGACCGGGCGGCGCAGATGCTGCGCGCCGGCAATATCGAGGGGCGGCAGCGGCTGCTGATGCTGGCGGCGCGGCCCGACCCCTCCGGTGTGACGGCGGCGGCCGTCATTCGCACCTTTGCCTCGGCCAATGACCGCTTCGGCGCCGCCGAGGCGGGGCGGATCGGCCAGACGGCGAACCGGGCGGGTGGGGCGCGGGCGCAGCTTGCCATCGCCAGCGCATTGCTGGGCGCCGGGCTGGAGGCGGAGGCAGGGGCGCTGGCCGATGCCGCCGACGGGGCAAACCTGCCGGCGGAGCAGCGGCGCGACCTCGCCACGCTGCGCACCGGCATCGCCATCCGCGCCGCCGACCGGCTGAACGAGAGCGGCGACCAAGCGGGCGCCTTCGAGCGGCTGCGCCCCGCGCTCGCCGCCAATCCGGAGAGCCCGGAGCTGCGCCTTGCCCTTGCCCGGCTGTACCAGGGCGCGCGGCGGCCGGCGGAGGCGATGCGGCTGGCCGAGCAGGTGCTGGCGCGCGACCCGCGCGACCTCGATGCGCGGCGGAGCGCGGTGGATGCCGCTGTCGCCGCGGGCGACCGGGCGCGGGCCGAGGCGCTGGTCGCCGAAGGCCGGGCCCTGGCGCCGCAGGATGCGCGGGCGACGCTGATGGAGGCCCGCGTGGCACGCGCCTTCGGCCAGGACAGCCGGGCGCGGCGGGCGCTGGAATTGGCCGCGACGCAGCGCCAGCAGGAGGTGGCGCGGCCGGTGACCATGGCGCAAGCCGGGGGCGCGACGCCGGTTTCCTTCCCAGGTGCGGAAAATCCCTTCGCCCGAGGCGGCCTCGTTGCCACTCCGGGGCGGGCGCCGCTGGTGGCGCTGCCGAACGACCCGGTGGCGCAGGACATCGCCACCCAACTCGCGGCGCTCGAGGAGGAGACGGCTCCGCGCATGACGGGGACGGTCGGCGGCCGGGCGCGCTCCGGCTCGCGCGGGCTCGACCGGCTGAACGAGGTGTCGGGAGCGGTGACGGCCTCCGTCTCGCCGGGCTCGCTCGGCGGGCGGCTCAGCGCCACGATCAGCCCCGTCACCATCGACAGCGGCAAGCTCGGCGCCGACGAGAACACCCGCCGGCGCTTCGGCACCAACCTGATCAGCGGGAACCCCCCTGGCTCCGGCACCAGCACGGCGTCCGGCGTCGGCGTCTCGGTCGGCTATACGCGGTCGGACTGGCTGCGGGCGGATGTCGGGACGACGCCGCTCGGCTTCCACACGACGAGCCTGCTCGGCGGCATCGAGCTGGCGCCGGCCGTCGCCGACAACCTCCGCCTGCGCTTCACCGCGGAGCGACGGGCGATCACCGACAGCCTGCTGTCCTGGGCCGGCGTGCGGGACCCGATCCAGGGACGGTACTGGGGCGGGGTGACGCGCTCCGGCGGGCGCGGGCAGGTCGAGATCCCGGTCGGGCGCGGCTACATCTATGCCGGCGGCGGCTACGCCATCTACGAGGGCGACCAGGTCGCGCGGAACACCCGGACGGAGGCAGGGCTCGGCCTCGGCTACCCGATCATCCGCGAGGGGGATACGGAGCTGACGGCGGGCGTCGACCTCGTCTACTTCGCCTTCGACAAGAACCTGCGCCATTTCACCTATGGCCAGGGTGGCTACTACAGCCCGCAGAGCTACACGGCCATCAACTTCCCCGTCGACTACCGCAGCAAGATCGGCGACTTCAGCTACCGCGTCGGCGGCACGATGGGCTACGTCAATTGGCGGGAGAACGACAGCGACCTCTACCCGAACAACCCGGACATGCAGGCCCGCGCCGTGGCGCTGTCGCGGACGGACCAGACGGTCTCGGCACGCTATCCGGGCCAATCCACCAATGGGCTGATCGGCGGGCTGCGGGCGGATGTCGACTACGCGCTCACGCCGCGCCTCAGCCTCGGCGGTGCCTTCCGCTACGACAAGGCCGCCAATTTCGACGAGACGCGCATCCTGCTGCGGCTGAACAACAGGTTCTGATCCGGCGGGGAGGGCGGCAGCCCGCCCTCCCGCGCCGGTCAGGCATGGCCCTGCGCCAGCAATTCCCGGGTGCGCCTCAGCGTCGACAGCAGCGCGGCCCTGTAGCCTTCGTCGCTGTCGAACTGCGCCTGCTCGGCCCGCTCCTCGGGGCCGCCCGGCTCCTTCCCGCGCAGCCCGAGGTAGCAGTAGAAGCGGAGCTGGAGCGCACCGGCCTCGTCCTCGAACAGCTCGTTGACGATCGCGCCCTCGCGCGGGCCGGTCGCTTGGAAAAAGGTGACCTTGCTGCCCGGCTCGAGGGTGATGATCTCGCGGAGTTCGGTGCCGCCGATCGTGGCTTCCCGCACGAAATGGGTGGCGCTTTCCTCCACGACCTCGCAGCGGGTGCAGAGGCCGGGCGGCAGGAACAGGCGGGCGTCGCGGGCCTTCAGCACCAGGCCCTCCCAGGCCTGGACGCGGGTCAGGACGGGCTCGCCCTTCGGGTTCACGGGGACGGTGGCGGTCGAGTAGATCATGGTGGCGGTTCTTCCGGTTGAGTGCTGCATTGCGCCCGGCCATCAGGCCGCGGCCGCGGTCCCGGCGGCGAAGTCGCGGTAGGAGCGCAGCGGGCGGCCCAGCAGCGCAGTGAGGCGTTCGGCATCGCCGGCCTTGGGGATCATCCCCTCGGTGAGGAAGCGCTCGCACATCAGGCGCATGTCGTAGGCTATCCAACCCGGCATGAAGGCCCGGAGGTTCCGCTCGAACCCGGCGGTGTCGTCGCCGGGATATGCGACCGGGCGGCCGAGCACCTCCGCCCAGATGGCGGCGACGTCGGCGCCGGTCAGCGTCTCCGGACCGACGAGGTTGATCCGGTCGGCCGGCAGCGGCGCGGCGGCCCGCTCGCGGCGGAGCAGTTCGATGGCCGCGACCTCGCCGATATCGCGCGCATCGATCATGGCCAGGCCCTTGGCACCGATCGGCATCGGGTAGATGCCGTGGCCGGTCACCACCTCCCTGATCGCCAGGTCGTTCTGCATGAAGTAGGCGGGGCGCAGGATGGTGGCGTTGAGGCCCATCCCTTCGATCATCCGCTCCACGGCGAACTTGCCGGCGAAATGCGGCACGTTCACGTAGCGGTCGCTGTGGATGACGGAGAGGTAGACGACCCGCTCGATGCCAGCCTCCCGCGCCAGGTTCAGCGCGACCAGGGCCTGGGTGAATTCATCCGGCACTACGGCATTGAGCAGGAACAGGGTCGAGACGCCCGACAGCGCGCCGCGCAGGGAATCGACATCGAGCAGATTGCCTTGCACCGCGGCGACGCCCGCCGGAAGCGTCGCCTTCGACGGCTCGCGGACGAGGGCGCGCAGGTCAGCTCCGCGGCTAACGAGCTGTTTGACGACCTGGCGGCCGACCGTGCCGGTCGCGCCAGTAACGAGGATGGTCATGGGGGTCACTCCTGAAGGTGTGCCAACGAGGCGCTCCAGAGATGATCGGTCCATTTGCTGGCTAATAGGCGCTATTTGAGGACACGGTGTCTCTCAGGTGGAACACATGGATCTGCTCGCCCTCGCTGATTTCAACCTGGTCGCCCGGCATGAGGGGTTCGGTCGGGCCGCCCGCGCCTCCGGCCGCCCGAAGGCGACCCTGTCCCGTCGCGTCGCTGAACTGGAGGGCAGCCTCGACCTGCGTCTTTTCGAACGCGGCGCGCGCCGGCTCCGGCTGACGCAGGAAGGGCGGGCGCTCCACGAGCGAACGGGAGCCCTGCTGACCGAACTCGACGAGGCGGCGGCGGCGATCGCGTCCGGCGTGGACAGGCCGCGGGGCCGGTTGCGGATCAGCGCGCCGCTGTTCTTCTCCCAGACCGCGATGGGGAGGCTGGCCGCCGGCTTCGCATTGAAATTCCCGGAGGTCCGCCTCGAGGTCACGACGGAGGACCGCGCCGTCGACATGGTGGAGGAAGGCTATGACCTGGTGATCCGCGTCAATCCGGACCCGGACGAGGCCCTGGTCGGCCGGGTGTTCCTGCGCGACCGGCTGGTCGTCGTGGCCAGTCCGGACCTCCCTCGGCCGGATGGCTCGGCCGTGCCGGCGGTCGTGCGCGGGCCGGGCGATCGGATCGCGGCCTGGGAGGTAACGACGCCGGCCGGATCGTCACGCATCGGGGTCCATGCGGTCCTCGGCCTGTCGTCGCTCGTCATGGTCCGCGACGCGGTCCGGGCAGGCGTCGGCGCCGGACGGCTCCCGCTCTCGCTGGTGAGCCATGACCTCGCGGCCGGCAGGCTGGTGCATTGGGGCGACGTGGCCGGCCCGGAGATCGGCCTATGGGCCCTCTACCCGTCGCGCCGGCTGCTCAGCGCGCGTGTCTCCGCCTTCCTCGACCACCTGAAGGGCGCCTTCCCGCAAGGAAGCCCCGACGAGCTGGCAACCTATATCGAGGGATAGAAACGATGGTGTTGCGACGAAATCGCCAGCTCCGGGTTAATTCGCCGCTACGATGATGCCTCTCGCCACCGCCATATAGCGGTTCCAGACTGTGATGCAGTCCTCGCCGCACCGCTCGATCCATCTCGGCAAGACGACATCCCGGAGCAGCTGCCTGCGGCGGCGCTGGTCCAGCGGTGTGTCATTGAGCACGATCATGCGTCCTGCTTCGCCTCGAATGCATTGGGGCAAGCCAGCATTGCAAGCGAACCCCTCTTCGGTCTCCCGCTCGGCCGCTTGCCAGATTTCGCCTTCCAAGGCCGTCAGCCCTTGCTGAAGCTGAGATCGTACCTCCGATGGAAGAGCGGCCCAGGCACCGAGGTTGGCACCGAAAAACGAGACTCCCCAGCTAATTGCCTGCCGGGACATCGCGGAGGTCAAGCTCTGTAGGCCAAGTGCATTGCCTGACAGGCTTCCGGTAATGGCACACTCGACAGTATGATCCCGAAGGGCATTGGGGATTTGGGCAAAAGGGATGACAACCGGGACAGCATTGAGCGCCTCGATCATCTCACTCTGCCCAACAGATGAAACCCGAACCCGACGGCCGGCAAGATCAGCCAAGCCTTTGAATGGCTCGCGGCAAAACAGCACTTGGGCCGGATAGGTGTAGATTGCCAGCAACTTGATGCTGTAACGGTCGCGGAGAACGATTTCCAACCGAGGCCGCAGCAGATCCCGTGATTGACGCAGGGTTGCGATGTCCGGGTTGAGTGCCGGCAAATCCATCGCACCCAGTTCCGGTTCGTCGCCAGCAGCAACGCTGAGGCTGACGGTACCGAATGGCACCACGCCCAACCGCATCAGCCCCAGCATGTCCGATCCTCGGATTCCGCTGCGGTCAAACGGTGCAATCGCCGCCTGGACCCGGCCATTGGTCAGGCGAGGCACCTCCGTCGTCCAAAAGGGGGCCTCGTACTGCATATATTGGGTAACACCGCCAAGTCCGCCCGCTATCCGGAGATGGATTGGCGCAGTCTCCTCGCCCGCGGCTGGCACGACGCCGAGCAGAACCGCGCCGATGAACGGTAGAAGCATCGATCGCGTTCGGGCCATGATCGAGCGCGATTTCATGGCGATATCGAAAGCAAACATGGTCGTCCAGTGGACCTTCAGGAGCGGATTGATCTCGTCGACTGCAGTGCTACCAGATCGTTAACCAAAAGGCGCAAGCTCTTGACGGGTTCGCGCAAAAGTTGATTGCCAATCTATATGCAGAATGTGCTCGAGGTAGAACGGAAGCCGTGTCTGTGGATTAATTGACTTGCTTCGGCCACTTCGCTGATCGACTGGGAGGGTCGAGACTGGCGGCGCGAAGATGGACCTGGCCAGCCACCTTGGCCCTGTCGCTCACCATGTAACCGGAAGTGACAACCAACCCATGAGTTATGCGTATCGATAATCGGAGGTGGCGTATGATCGACCCCGATGATCGCGAAACTGGGTTTTACTGGATCCGGATCGCGGGCCAGGAGCCCGAGGTCGCCCAGTGGCAGACCGAATGGAACCAATGGTTGGTGACAGGGCAGGAACTTCCGCTCTCCGACCTTCGTGCCGAAGAAGTGCAGGTGCTGAGCGACATGCTGGCGCCTCCTGTCATGAGCGCTCCCGTCGGCCAGTAACGCTCGCCAGGACTGGCTTGGGCCGCAACGGTCCACACGGCGTGGTTGCCAGGCTAGCCTCCGGTGGTGCCGAAGGCGAGGTGGGGGGATGTACCAGCGGGAGCCCGTACCCAAGCCGGTAATGGCTTGCGCAAAGTGCGGCGCCCGCCATGCGGACCGGCGGAGAGGCGTCGCCCAGGCGCTGCAGGGCCCGCAATGCGGCGCCGTCGCGGGAGAAGGCCGCCTGGCATCCAGATATGCACATTCCGCCGCGGAACCGTGCCCTTCATCGGCGTGCGCCAAGACGGCTGGCTGAGGGTCGCCGCCGGTGTACGCCGGTAACGGCCGCAGCCGAGCCTTCCTGCAACAGCGTCGCCCGCTTCGCCAGCGCACGACCTTGAGGGCGAAATCGCGGTAGACGGCCTGTCTTACGAGGCTGCGGCCAGGGCCAGCGGTAGCGTCGACGCCGCTCGAACGCGGCCTGCCGCGCTCGGTCATCCCTGGTCCGCATCCCACCCATCTGGGCAGCGCCAGAACTCAATTTACCGGCTGGCCTGCACCGATCCTGGGTGTGTGGCATTGCTACCTGGCTCCCTCAAGGCATGGCATGGTTCCTGGCACGTCCCCCGATGCAGGAAGAGACCCTGAATGATACAGGCAGATCGGTCCGACGCCTTCTCCGAGTTGATGGTTGTTCGCGCCATGCCGGCACCGAAGGCTGGCGAGGTCACCGTCACCGGGTCCGACCCATTCTACCGGACGCCCTTCCGCGTCGGAGAAACGGCGGCCGCCGTCCTCGCCGCTACCGGCGTCGCCGCCAACGACCTTTGGGAGTTACGCACCAACCGCCGTCAGACTGTCAGCGTCGCGGTGCCTGAGGCGGCGGCGACGCTGCGCGTTGTCGACTACACCAGGAAGCGCGAAGCGGATGGGCAGTACCGGCGCCCGCCAGTGTCCGACAGCATGAAGCACATGGCGACGGTGACCCAGCCCTGGCCGACCGCGGATGGGCGCTGGTTCCTGCCGCATTTCAACCTGCCGCATCTGGAGCGCCGCGTGTTGGACGTGCTGGGTTGCGAAAGCACGCCGGCCTCCGTCAGTGCCGCCGTCGCCCGCTGGAACGCCGACGCGCTGGAGACCGCGATCGCCGAGGCGCGCGCCTGCGGCGGCATGGTCCGGACGCGGGAGGAGTGGCTGGCGCACCCGCAGGGTGCCTATCTCGCCAACCGCCCTGTGGTGGAGGTGACCAAGGTCGCCGAAGGTCTGCCGGAGCCGCTGCCACCTGGCAACCGGCCGCTGTCAGAGGTGCGCGTGCTCGATCTGACCCGCATCCTCGCCGGGCCGACCGCCGGGCGGACGCTGGCCGAGCATGGCGCCGATGTATTGATGGTCACCGCGCCTCATCTGCCGCAGGTGCCCGAATACGTGCGCGACTTGAGTCATGGCAAGCGAAGTTGCTTCCTCGACCTGCGGCAGGCAGACCAGGCAAGCCGCCTGGCCGTGCTGACGCGCGAGGCCGATGTCTTCGTCAACGGCTATCGCCCCGGACAGCTTGGCCAACACGGCTTCGGCGTGGAGGAGTTGAGCAGTCTCCGTCCCGGACTCATCACCGTCTCGGTCAGCTGCTTCGGATCGGGTGGCCCCTTCGCAACGCGGACCGGGTGGGAGCAGGTCGCGCAGTCGGTCTCGGGCATCGCCCACACCCATGGGCAGATGACCGGCGCCGGACGGCCGAAGCTCGCCCCGGCCCCGATCTGCGACTACCTGACGGGCTACCTCGCGGCCTTCGGCACGATGCTGGCCCTGGGCCGCCGTGCCCGCGAGGGTGGGAGCTATCACGTGCAGGCGTCGCTCTGCCAATCCGCCATGTTCTACCAGCGCCAGGGACTGGTCGACGGCTTCGAAGATGCGCCGGAGCAGCTGACCGGAACGGAACTAGAACCATTGTGCGTGCGCGAAGACTCCTCCTACGGGGACTTGTTGACGTTGGGCCCGGTGCTGCGCCTGTCGGAGACGCCGTGCCGATGGGCGTTGCCGACGCCGAAGCTCGGTGCAGACCAGCCCGAGTGGTTGGCCCGGGAGGCCGGACTTGGCTAAGGGCACGCCCTGACCTGGAAGCCCCTCTGAGTATATCGCCAGGGGGGCAGGGGGCCTCTAAGCCGAGCAGCCGCTTTTGGTCAGACCTGATCCTTTCAGGCAGCCTCTTGCTCGCTATGGCGCCCGCCCTCATGTAATCAAAATGAACCAGAACGACGCCATTACTGCGGCTCAATCACTGACTGCAGAAGCCGAACGGCTTCAGGCAGATGCGCAAGCCACGCGTGGGGAGGCGGATGCACTCCGCTCGGCCATTCAAGGCCCTTCAGAGGTGGTGCAGCAAGCCATTGCACGGCTTGAAGCTGATGCCCGCGCAAAAACGGAGCGTGCGCATTCTTTGGAGCGGGCCGCCGCAAGTCTGCTTTCCGGGAAGGTCGGTCAAGAAGGCGGTTCGGCAGAGGGGTTTGCCGCCTTTGACACTTTCGCCAGAGCCAGCCTTTCTCCCCTGGTTGCCCGGCTTGCGTCTGCGGTCAGGGGCCAGGACCACACCGCAGGTCAACCAGGCCCTAATGGCCCTCCTCCGATCAATCTGCAGGGTATCGGCAAGATCCTGGAGGATGGTCTGCATTGGCTGGCCAAGGAAAGCAGGCGGCAGGGCGGGCGGCCTTAGATCTCCTGGACAAGACGTCGCCTTCGCGCCGGTAAGCCACCATCGTGATCTTGGCCCTGGCCGGTCTGGTCGGACGAGCGATGCTGCGACGGCATCTTCCTGCGAGCCAGCGCCGGTACGCCGCGTCGGCGTAACCGGGCCTATTCCATTCCCAAGCCTTCCCTGGCGGAAGGCCGCAGCCCCACGGCCTTACTCCGAGGCCATGGGGCTTTTCGTGTTCCCTGACATGATCGACCGGGCAATCCCGGTGGCACCGGTTGCGCCTGTGCTATGGTCTGGGGATGGAGCACGCTGAACCACCTGCCACGCCGCCTTCGCGCCTGCCCTGGGATTTCCATCCCGCGCTGACCGAGGAGCGGCTGCGGATCTGCGCCCGCATGCTGGCCAATGCCCGGCGCGATGCCCTGGCCATGGCGAGCTACGAGCTGGGCGACGACCCCTGGTCGGTCGGCTGCCGGGCCTTTGCCTTCGGCCGGCATCGGCTGGAGCGGGCGGCAAGCTCTGGCGACTATCCCTGGCTCGAGGTGCTGGACGACAGCGCCCACTTCGTCTTCGTCATCGGCGGCAACGGCAACGGCGTGCCGGTGCGCTTCTACCGTGGCGCTGCCGAGGAGCCGACCGAGCGCACGCTCAAGCGGCAGGAGGTCGAGGTCCAGCAGCTCTCCCTGGCGCTGGGCGAGGCAGAGGCCGAGGACCGCGCCTTTCGCCTGGCGGTCGAGACGGACGGCGCTGGTCGCGTCGACCGGGTGGTGTTCCTGGCGCTGCGAGGCGAAGATCGGGTTGAGTGCTTCTGGCCGGTGCCGCTGGAGCTGCCCGCCGAAGCCGCTCCCGGCGCCGCTGTGCAACTGCGTCTGATCGCCGACGATGGCTATGCAGGGCCTGGCCAAGTTACGGACCGGACTGCTCCCTTGCCCCCCGCATTGCCACGACGGAAGGCAATGCCGGACAAGCAGTGGCCGCAGACATCGCTGTTTTAGCGAAGCATCCCTCTGCGGCGACGAGGCATAAGGCAGACCGAAGCGTTACCGACGGCAGGTCGGTGGCAAACTGCCACCAAGATTGATGAGCGCAGGCATTCAAATTTGAATTCGATGGTTTCAGTGGTATCTCCAGGTCTTACCAGTTCGGATTTTGTTCCATAGCTGTCGACCGGTGAGGGTTAGGAGATGCCGAGGATACCGCGCGAGGAGCATGCGACGATCGTCCGTCGGGTCGATGTCGAGGGACACAAGGTGGCCGAGGTCGCCGCGACCTACGGCTGCACGCCCGCCAACATCTACGCCATCCTGGCCAAACTGCGCCGACAGGCCGCCGAAGAGGTTACTCCTGCCGCGCCACCGCCGGGGCCGGTCACGGCCGAGGCTGATGCCGTGCCCATGATGGAGCAGGCCACCGCAACCGACCTCTTCGGTGGCCTGCCTGAGGTACCGCCGGAACCCATGCCTTCGCTCCCGCTGGCTTCCACTACGCCCGATCTGCCGCCGATCGAGCCGGAGAGGCCGCTGCCGACCTTGCCAGGCGAGCCTGTGCAGCCCGAGCCACAGCCAAGACCTGCCGCTTCCGGCCGCGCGACACGGGTCGCGGAGGCTAAGCCGGCCAGGCCAGCGCCACCACCAAGGGTAGCCAAGGCTGGATATGCCTTACTGATGCGGACCAGCGATGGCGAGGAAGCGGTGAACCCCTTCCGCTCGCTCGATGAGTTGCTATCCGCAGCGAAGCCTATCCTGAGGACGGCTGCGCGCAGCCCGGAGCCGATCTGGTTCTCGATCCAGCAGGTGGACCTCGATACCCTTGGCGATGACGTCTGATCGCACCTTCCAAGCGATTCGATCGAAATTGGCGAGGTGCGCGGCAGCGCTCCGTCCAATGCCTGCGACCAATCGGCTGGTTTGCAGGATGAGGTTCCCTTTGACGCTGAATCACCCAAGCCTGTATGGCACATGCAGGATGATAGGAGATCTGCTTTGACCAAAGACGACTTTGTCGCACTCGTCGCCGAGAAGGGTGCCATGGCAAAAGCTGACGCCGGCCGCGCCGTCGACGCCTTTTGCAGCGCCGTCACTGCTGCCATGCAGCAGGGCGACGACGTCAAGCTGCCTGGCTTCGGGAGCTTTGAGGTACAGGAGCGTGGCGAGCGGCAGGGACGCAATGTCCGGACCGGCGAAGCGCTCACGATTGCCGCTTCGAAGGCGGTGCGTTTCTCCGCTGGCAGCAAGCTGAAAGGCGCCGTCAACGGCAAGGAAAGCTAGCCAGGCAGCGCTGACGAAGCTGCAGACGGTTGGGTCCAGCGAAAGCCTGTGGTGAGTAGCACCAGGAAGAACGTTATGGAGTAAGCGAGCGTGTACCCCACGCAAGCCAGCTTCCATTCGATTCTGTCGGACCTGCACTCTATGCGATTGAAATGGCACCTGAATTCGTACCGCTACGGTCGGGCATGCCATTTCGATCGCATCGAGGCAGTCGAATCGCGCATTTGTACTCGTTTCGAGCAATCCCGATTTTTTTCCGGCCGAACGCAGATGGCCGCAATACGTCCCGCCACGAACCGATGCTCAGGTTGATGAGTGTTGAGTTCGTCGCTCATGGCGTGAGGCCTTCCCTCTTGGTGGCCACGGCGAATGGTCCGTGAAGCGTAGCCTAGCATTGGGCGCTCCTCCGACAATCGGCCCCAGACCCATGGCGCCCGGCATCCGAACCATGGATGCGGCCGAAAGCCATCCTCTCAACGCTCAGCGCCGTCTGGATCAGGCATGCATTCTGCGGCCCGAATGCCCATGACAAGCGTGTTCCTGATTGGTTCGAGTTCGTCCAGCAACGTCAGCGCATGGGGATACCGCGCCCGCCTCCGCACCGGCTTATGGGTTGCGCCTCCATGAACGCGGCAGGCTTCAGTATGTCACCGCATGAGAAAGGGCGGCCAAACTGCGGGCTGAGCAGGCCGTCGCTCAGCTCGAGCGGGCTCACTGCGTCATTCCTAAGCGCTCCCCAGCCGCCGCACAGCATCTCCTGGTCCATCACGGGTGCGGCGGCAGGTCCTGGACAGTTTGCTGGAGACGCGACGTGGCAACACAAATGGCCGCTTTCGCCAAACTGTGTGGCGGCCCGATTTCAACTCTCTCGACGGCGCCTTATCTCCTGGGAGGCTCATGGAGGTTGCCCAGGCGCCCGGCCCTGCCGGCCTCGATACATGCGACCAAGTGACCGGAATTGCTGAGTCGTCATGTTAGAGTAAGCCGATGTCGAGCAAGGCCACGGGGCGGGCTCGCCGATCATGCCGAAGCGCACGGCAATGACAACAATAACTGCGGGAGGCCTACAATGCAGGACGACGACAGCATGAATGGGCCAAGCCATGCCATGCAGGTTGGTGTCCCGAAGGAAATCAAGGTCCACGAATACCGTGTCGGCTTGGTTCCGGCCTCAGTGCGAGAGCTGGTGCAACGCGGGCATCATGTGCTGGTCGAGACAGGCGCTGGCGCGGGCATCGGCTTCCCTGACGCGGCCTATGCCGCCGTCGGCGCCAGGATCGCTCCAGACGCTGACGCAGTCTTCGCCGAGGCTGATCTCGTGATCAAGGTGAAGGAACCGCAGCAGGCCGAATGGCCGCGTCTCCGCCCCGGCCAGATGCTGTTCACCTACCTCCATCTCGCACCCGACCGTGCGCTGACGGAGGGATTGCTGGCCAGCGGCTGCACAGCCATTGCCTATGAGACCGTGACTGACCCAGCAGGTGGCCTGCCGCTGCTGGCGCCGATGAGCGAAGTCGCCGGCCGCATGGCCATCCAGGTCGGTGCCCGCTGTCTGGAAAAGGAAGCGGGTGGCGCCGGTATTTTGCTTTCGGGCGTGCCCGGCGTGCCGCCCGGGCGTGTGGTGGTGCTCGGCGGCGGCGTGGTCGGCTCGAACGCCGCAAGGATCGCCGCCGGGATGCGGGCCCAGGTTACGGTGCTGGACCGCAATCCGCGGGTGCTCGACGCACTGGACCGCGAATTCGCCGGCCGTGTCGCCACCGTCTTCGCTACGGCAGAGGCCGTGGAACGGGCAGTCACCGAGGCCGACTTGGTTATTGGCGCCGTGCTGATCCCTGGCGCCGCAGCACCTCGGCTGGTGAGCCGCGCCATGGTTGCCGCGATGCGGCCTGGGAGCGTGCTGGTCGATGTAGCGATCGACCAGGGTGGCTGTTTCGAGACCTCCCGCCCCACGACCCATGCGGAGCCGACCTATCTGGTCGATGGCGTGGTGCATTACTGCGTCACCAACATGCCGGGCGCGGTAGCCAGGACCAGTGCCGTCGCGCTGAACAACGCGACCCTGCCCTTTATCCTGCAGTTGGCTGACCAGGGCTTCCCCGCCGCTTTGGCGGAGAATACGTACCTGGCACAGGGGCTGAACATCCATGCGGGGCATGTGGTGCATCCCGCTGTGGCTAAGGCGCTCGGACTGACGGCGCTGCCGCTGCGAACGGCATTGGGCGGCTGACGCTGCTGCCGATTGCATCGGCCAGATGCGGCAGTTGGGTGTCCACGAAACGAAGATGGCGCCCCACCGCCGATGGGGCATTTGCTTCCGAGCGAGGAAGGGCGAAGCTCACCGTCGGCACCGCTGCGGGCACCGGCTGCAACGCGAGTTGACGAGAGTGACAAGGGTACGGCGATGGAAACGGACTATCTGGTGATCGGTGCCGGCTCTGCTGGCTGCGTGGTAGCCGCGCGTCTTGGTGAAAGTGGCGCTCGTGTGGCGCTGCTGGAAGCCGGCCCGAAGGACCGCCACCCTTGGATCCACATCCCCGCTGGCATGATCAAGCTGTTAAGAAACCAGAAATTGGTGAACTGGGGCTACCTGAGCGAGCCCGAGCCCGGCAGCAACAACCGCGCCATCAAATGGCCGCGCGGCAAGACACTGGGTGGCTCCTCATCAATCAACGGCATGCTTTATGTGCGCGGCAACCCCGCCGACTTCGACGGCTGGGCGCAAATGGGGGCGCGCGGTTGGAGCTATGATGAGGTGCTGCCCTACTTCCGCAACTCGGAAACCTACCGCAGTGGTGGCGATCCTGAATACCGCGGCACCGATGGCCCGTTGCAAGTGGAGGACTACCGCACCATCCTGCCGTTGACGCACCGCTTTGTCGAAGCCGCGCAGCAGGCCGGCCACGCCTTTCGCAAGGACCTGAACGGCAAGGAGCAGGAAGGCGTCGGCTACTCCCAGATGACGCGCATCGGCAAGTGGCGTGGCTCCACCGCCCGCACCTTCCTCGCCCGTGCTAAGGGCAAGGTGCGCGTGGAAACCGCTGCCCAGGCCACGCGCCTGCTGTTCGAAGGCCGCCGCTGCATCGGCGCCGAGTACATCCAGGGCGGCGAAACAAGGCGCATCCTTGTGACCAGGGAGGTGGTGCTCTCGGGCGGCGCGGTGAACTCGCCGCACCTGATGCAACTGTCCGGCCTCGGCCCGGCCGACCACCTGCAATCGCTCGGCATCACGGTGCTGGCAGACTTGCCGGGCGTCGGCGCCAACTTGCAGGACCACTACGTCACGCGCGTGCAGCATCGGGTGAAGCAAGCGATTTCTACCAACCAGCTGTCGCGTGGTTTGCGATTGGCCGGCGAGGTGGCGCGCTTTGTCCTGCGCGGCAACGGGGCGCTGACCTTCGGCGTTACCACGGCGCAGGTCTTTGCCCGTTCCCGCGAGGGCCTGGCCTCGCCGGACCTGCAATTGCTCTTCACGCCGGCGACCTATGAACTCGGCAGCGTCATCAGCAGCCTGGAGCAGGAGCCTGGCATGACCGTGGCGATCTGTCCGGTGCGGCCGGACAGCCGCGGCAGCGTGATGGCGACATCGGCCGACCCGCTGGCGCGGCCACTCATCCGCCCCAACTACCTGAGCGCCATCGGCGACCAGCAGGTGCTGGCGTCAGGGCTGAAGCTCGCACGCGACATCATGGCGCAGCCCGCCATCGCCCAGCACAGCGTACGCGAGCTGCTGCCAGGACCCGAGGTGCAAAGCGAGGAAGAGATGCTGGCCTTCGCGCGCCAATACGGCACCACCATCTATCACCCGGTCGGCACCTGCCGCATGGGGGAGGATCCGCGCGCGGTGGTGGACAGCAAGCTTCGGGTGCAGGGCATCCAGGGCCTTCGCATTGCCGATGCCAGCGTGATGCCGACACTGACCACGGGCAACACGAACGCACCGACCATCATGATTGGCGAGAAATGCGCAGCGATGATGCTGGAGGAAGCACGGTAAGCGGTGGCGCGGGGACACTGTCAGATGCATTCCCCGCTGGCGTTCACCCACATAACGTATCCATGCATCGCTGCGGATCGCCGTTCACTGGCGGCGGCGTGGTCAAGGCAAGATGATTGCTATGGACGATCTGATCATGTGACCGCAGAGGAAACGCAGCTTCCCGGGGCGGCTCTCGCCAGCGCCCTGTTGTTCCGAGCGGCCCGGCATGATTATACTTGGTGAATTATTGGCTTGGCCCCGGCCCCCGCATGGGCCGAACATCGAGACGGATTCGAGTTCAGGCCGGCTCATGACCAGGGGTTGTCGATGACCGTATCTGCTTTTGCGCCCTACAGCCTCAGCGCTTTCAATACTTCGCAGGCGTCGGAGAACAAGATCCACGACGACACCGTTGCGGCACGGCTGGGTTTCGCCGGTGGCCTCGTCCCTGGCGTGGAGGTGTATGCATACGCGACTCACTTTCCCTTGGCCCTCTGGGGCCGGCCTTGGCTCGAGCAGGGCACGATGGACTGCAAACTCCTGAAACCGGTCTATGACGGCCGGATCGTCACCGTCACGGCGAGCCGGTCTGCAAGCGGGCTCGATGTCACCGTGGAAAGCGAGAGGATCTCCTGCGCGTCCGGGTCGGCGAGCCTGCCTTCCGAACCGCCAGCTATGCCGGATCTGGCCTCGTTCCCGGTCGTTCCTGCTAGGCGCGAGAGGCCAAATGTGAACGACGCGGTGTTCCCCGTTGGGGAATGGCTGGGCGCCAATCCGTTCGAGGTGACGGAGGATTACGCTTCGAGCTATCTGCGCGACGTTCGCGAGACAAATCCCATCTATTCCACCGAGATGGTCGTCCATCCCGGCATCATTCTGCGGATGTGCAACTGGTCGCTCTCCCACAATGTGCAGATGGGGGCCTGGATCCACATCGCAAGCGCGGTCCGCAACCTGGGGCTGGCCCGGGTCGGCGACGTCCTCACCACCCGGGCAAAGGTGCTGGCCAACTACGATCGCAAGGGCCACAGGATTGTCGAACTCGACGTCCTGGTCATTGCGAATGACCTTGTGCCGGTTGCCCACGTCCATCATTCAGCGATCTACCGCCCACGTCAGCTTGCCGAGTTGGCATGATGGGACGGGCCAGCCGCTGAGGCCGCACAACGTCATGAGATATGGGTTGGCGTATTACTGCGTCGTGAGCAGTTTGGTCGTGAGCTGGTCCGCTTGGCCCTCGAAGTACTGACGAAGCACGTCGGCGAATACCGTCGCCTCGGGCCGCGCCGCCGCGAACAGCGTCATGGACGACCGAAGCTTGAGGTCGTCTGGGCTGCCGAATATCTCATGCGCGGACCGGTGCTGGATCGCACGGACCAACCCGGCACATTCCATGAGTTGCGGCCCGAGGAGGGGGTGCGCGAGGTAGGCCTGTGCCTCGGCCAGCGAGACGATCCCGTAGTGCTGGGCAGTTGAGCTTCGGCCGAGGGCGCGAAGCTGCGGGAAGACGAACCACATCCAATGCGTTCGCTTGCGTCCCGCCCTGAGTTCGCGGTGGACCTCCGCCATCACCGGCCTCTGGGCCTGCACGAAGCGCTCGAGATCGAAGGGGTCGCTCATACCCCAGGCTATGTCGATACTGGCCAGCTCCGGAAGGCCTAGCTTTGCCGGGCCCGCCTCGGAATCGCACATGACGCCGGCCTGGATGGCGGCATGCGCCGAGCGGTCGGCAACCGGAAAGCCCTGCCGCATGCAGGCGCCGGGGAGGCCGCGGCTGGCGGCCGGCAATCACGGACTGGACGCGCCGCCGTCCGGGATGACACCCTTCGTGGCATGACAGCCTCCACCATCCCGAGCACCTGCTGGGAATGCGGCACGCTCTGCGGCGCCTTGCTGACGCTGGATGAAACTGGCCGCGTCGCCAGGATCGCACCCAACCCTGCGCATCCGACATCGAAGGGGGCATTCTGCGTCAAGGGCATCCGCGGCCTGCAGGACTGGACCGACCATCCCGACCGCCTCCTGCATCCGCTCCGCCGGGTGGGCGAGCGCGGCAGCGGCCAGTGGCAGCGGGTATCCTGGGACGCGGCGCTGGATGAGCTGGCCGATGGCCTAGCCGCCGTGCGCTCCAGGCATGGCCCGCTGGCGCTGGTCGGGGCAGTCAGCGGGGCGTTTTTCAGCCGCGGCGTGGTGGTCGCGCTGCTGCTGCGGAGCCTCGGCTCGCCGAACTGGATGATCAACCAGGATCTTTGTGGTGGTTGCCGCGCCGTCAGCGACCGCCTCACCGGGCTGAATATCGGTCGCGGCGAGGATATCGAGGCGACCCGCTGCACCCTGCTGGTCGGGCGCAACCCCCATGCCGCCGACCCTATCCAGTGGGCGGAGCTCAAGCGGGCCAAGGCCTGTGGCGCACGGCTGGTGGTGCTCGATCCCTTCCGGACGCCGGCGGCGGAGATGGCCGATGTCTGGCTGCAGCCGCGGCCGGGTACCGATGGCGCCATTGGCCTCGCGTTGCTGCACGCGCTGATCCGCGACAGGGCCTACGACGCGGACTTCGTCGCACGGTGGTGTCATGGCTTCGAGGCGCTGGCGGAGCGTGTGGCGCCCTGTACGCCGGACTGGGCCGCGGCGATCGCCGGCGTTCCGGCCCAGGCCATCGAATGCGCCGCCAAACTCTACGCCGAGGGCCCATCCTGTTTCGTCGGCGGCCACGGCATCGATGCAGCCAGCAACGGAGTGCAGACCTACCGCGCCTTTCATGCGCTGGTGGCCATCAGCGGCAACCTGGACCGCCCGGGCGGCAACCGGCGGGTCAAGAAGCCAGCCGGCTTCCGCACCTATCTTGAGCTGCTGCACGAGCCGCGCTTCCGACTGCCGGAGAGTATTGAACGCCAGACCATCGGCGCGGACGCCTATCCGCTCTGGGCCGGGCCGGAGGGCTGGCAGACGGCCTGCCACAACCCGTCCGTCATCGAGGCCATGCTGACGGGCCGGCCCTACCCGGTTCGCGCCGCCTATGTCAGCGGGGTCAACATCGCTGTGACCTATCCGGACGCGCGCCGGACGCTGGCCGCGCTACGCTCGCTGGAGGTGCTGGCGGTCGCAGCACATACCATGACGCCGACGGCGGCCATCGCTGACCTCGTCCTGCCGAAGACGACGACGCTTGAGGAGGAGGAGGTCACCCTCGATCCGTCAGGGCCGAACATCGCCTATACCGCCGCCGTGCCCGCACGCGGCGAGGCGCGCAACGACCTGGAGATCGCGATCGGTCTGCTCGATCGGCTTCGCGCCCGCGGCGCCCTCTCCGCCGAACTGCTGCCATGGCGCAGCCAAGCGGAGTTCAACGCTTTCCTGTTGGGGGATTCTGGAATCTCGCTGGCCGGGCTTCGCCGCGATGGCTACGCGCATTTCCCCTACGAATTGGGCGACTTCGCCCGACGCGGCTTCGCTACGCCGAGCGGAAAGATCGAGCTCTACTCGGAAGCCGCCGCCCGGCATGGGCTGGACCCCTTGCCGGGCTTCCTGCCGCCGCCCTTCGCCGCGGCGCCGGACCATACGCTGCTGCTGCAAACCGGATTCCGCGAGAAGACCTACCATCACTCCCGCTTCCGTGACCAGGCTTGGGCGCGGAAGGTCTCGCCCGATCCCGAGGTCCGGCTGCATCCGGATACTGCGGCGGCCTGCGGCGTCACCGAGGGGGACTGGGTGGAGGTGGAACTGCCGGGCGGCCCGGGCGCCTGCCGACTTCGGGTGACGATCACCGACCGGACACAGCCCGGCGTTCTGACAACCGGCATGGGCTGGTGGCTGCCTGAGGCGCCGGGGCCGGAATTCGCCGCGCTGGACATCAACGTCAATGCCGCGCTGAGCTACCGCGGCACGGCGGACCCAATGAGCGGGTCGGTCGATATCGGAGCGCTGCCGTGCCGCCTGCGCGTCGTGCACCACGCCGGCGCATGAGAGGTTATCAACGAGACTTGCCAAGTGACGACCTCTTCTGCGAGAGCCCCACGCTGCCCGTCCGAAAGCGTGGGCGTTTCAGCGGTTGGCCAGACGCCAAGGTGCAGCCGCCCTCGTGCGACACGGCGGCAATCACATTTTGAATGCGGCATGACAGATGCAAGGCCGGGCTTCATGCCCCGCCTTTCTCATCGTTCTCCCGTGCCGCCAGTAGGTGATCCATACTCTTCGCGGTCAGCCGGCCCGATCCCGGCGTCCTGCTCAGCCAGCGCCTGGGCCAAATGCCCTGCCGGCGCAGATGCTTGCCGCGGTCATGCGGCAGGGTGAGGCCGCAGCAGGATGCCTTCCGTTCCAAAGGCGATCGTCAGCCCAAGGACTGCGCGAAACTCCTTATAGCCACTCCTGCCAGGAAAGAAGGCGTGCAGGAAAAGCCAAGGTTGCGCATCGGGGCCGACAGCCACCGACGGATGTCCCGGCCCGGACCAGTCCGCCGTGGAGCGCAGGAGCGGCTCCTCGGTTTTCCGGTACGGACCCAGCGGACTATCCGCGACGGCAACACCAATGCCGTACTCGGCCGTTGAGAAATCGTTCCCTGCATAGAGCATGTAGTATCTTCCCCCGTGCTCGCTCACCCATACGCCCTCGACAAGGTGGCCTTCCCACTCTTGGTCGTTCTGCAATACCTGCCTCCGCTCACCGAGAAGGGTGAGAGTGTCCAGGTTCAGCTCCTGGGCATAGACCGGCGTCCTGGTCAGTCGCAGTATCTCCGCAATCGCTTCCTGCCTCGCTTGAACAGTCTGCCGCTTGAGAATGCCTGACAGGCGCGCCGAGAACCCCTGGAAGTCGGAGACGACGGCCTCAACCAATGTCTGCAAGACAAAGAAGCGTTCCATGGGTCCGAGCGACTTTACCCAAGGCCATAGTGCCGAGGTGAAAGCAGCAGTGCGGCGGTCCTCCTCGTGCGGAAACAACTCTTCTATCAGCAGACCGTGCTCATGCAGGAACCGGCACAGCCGACTTGGCCAGACATCGTTGGTGTCCTCCTTCCAGAACAGGTACGCGCTGCCTTCATGGCCGAGGAGGATATGCGGGTCGATAACGTTGCCCCGCAGGATGGGTGCCTCAACGGCGATGAAGGGTCCGCCAGGATGGGAGGATTTGGCGAGCCCGATCGAAAAGCTGTTATCCGTCTCCCGTGCAGCGAAGCACACGAGGAACTCGCTTCCGACACGGTGCATTTCAGGCGCCCAGTATTCTCCCCCTTGCCCAATCTCCGCTGCCCATCTGGGCGCATGGCCTTGCGGGAACACGAAGCCCAGCGGCTGCCAGTCCGTGAGGTCTTGCGAGTAGAGGATGGGAAACACCTGCGGCGCATCGTTCGAGGTTGCGAGGAGGTAGTAGGACGCGGTCCCTGCCCCAGAGGAGTCTTCGAGGACGCGGGTCACGGCTGGGTCGCCGTAGCCATAGAGAATGTCCGGCGACAACGCTTCGGTGAGCAGGGGCATGAGCGGTGTCGTCGAGTTCGGCGCCTCTAGCGGTCGCCGGCTCCTTGGCAGGCGCATCCCATAATCACCGGCAAGCGCCTCGAAGAGATCGAGGTAGGAGTGGTGCCCGGTATCGGGCAAATTGTACTTGCGCATCATCTGCTCGTCGGAAGCCGGATTGGGCCCAGTGACGAGGACTGAGCGCGACGCGCTCCCTGGCTCGGCGGCTGTGATGGCGATCTCGAACCGGGCAAGCCCGCTCGATGCGGGGGTCAGCGCGACGTTGCGATACGCGGCGGCAGGCTGCTCGCTTTGCATATTTGTTCCTGAACTTTGAAGCGTCGTCAGGCAACGCCGCTGGTCTGGCCGCGGTCACAGGCGTCGGAGGATAGATTCAGCGCCGCAAAGGTGGCCCCCATCTTTCCCATGGTCGCGCCTGATGCAGCATTCAGTGCTGAAACGTCATGGGGTGGGTTTAGCTGCCGATTCAATTCCTTGTGCCGTCACCTGGCGCGTCGGGCACCTGTCTGGCTGTTACCACCTGTCAGGCCAGGCTTCACGGCAAGTGACATATGCTGGCCATGGGAAGATGGACGCTTTCGTCTGTTGCGCTGCCGGCCTTCGCCGGCGCTATCGCTCATGCGCAAGCTTGGTCGAGGCTTACCGCCTTCGACGATTTGGGCGTCGCCGACCGCTCTCGTTGCGGGGTCGGCACATCGGAGGGCCGTCGCAGGTTTCGTCGCGCAGGCAACGCCTTCGGACCTGTCACGAGCTTTCGTGGTTGACTAGTTAGGACTCCTACATATTATCTCCTTCATGACCGCCGTATTCGACACCCTGTCGGACCCGCTCCCCCGCCGCCTCGCCGCTGGTCTCTCTCGCCTGTCCGTGGCACTGCGTGCCGGTCAGTGGCGCCTCGCCGAGGCGCGCGGGCTGAGCCCCACACAGGCGCAGGCGCTTGCCGTCATCGCCGCCCGTAGCGGCCCTGGTCGCCCGGCTCCACGTTTGTCCGAGATTGCCGCGCAACTCGCCATAACCCGTGCGACCGCAAGCGACGCAGTCAGTACGCTCGAACGCAAGGGCTTGGTGATGCGCCAGCCAGACCCACGCGATGGTCGCGCGGCTGGCTTGGCGCTGACCGAGGAGGGCCGCACGGCGGCACAGGACGCAGGTGACTGGCCCGCGATGCTGCTGGATACCGCGGCTGACCTTTCGCCCGCTGAGCAGGAGGCTTTGCTGCGGCTCGTCGTCAAGATGATCCGCGGGCTTCAGGTTCGGGGCGCGATTGCACCTGCACGGCTTTGCGTGACCTGCCGGTACTTCCGCCCCTACGCCCACGAGGATGCGTCGGCGCCGCACCACTGCGCCTATGTCGATGCGCCTTTCGGCGACCGCCACCTCCGCCTCGACTGCCCGGAGCAGGACCCGCTTCCGGACGCCGAGGCCGGGGCCGTCTGGACCCGCTTTGCCACCGGAGCGTCAGGCGCGATGTCCACACTCTAGCTGGAGACACCACCATGAGACGGAACAGTCGCTGCGGCCTTCTCGTCGCAGCAACGGGGATGCTTGTCCTCGGTCTGGCGGCAGCCCTGCCCGCCGCTGCGCATGAAGGCCATTCGGGCGCCATCGAGGCGCCACGTGGCAACACCCGGATCGCGGACTTCGACATTGTTCGTGCCGCCATCGCCATCGAAGGCGACAGCGCCGTGTTCCAGATCCAGGTCGCCGGACGGGCCGGCGAGACGCGCCCGGTGGAGACGGGGCGTTTCGAAGGGTCGGCCGTGCATGCCTATGTCTGGCCCACCAGCCTCGACACGGCCGTTGTCGGCTTTGAGCCAGGCCAGGGCATCCTCGCGCTCGCCGTCACCTTTCACCCCGACTTCGATGACAACGCTCCCGGCCGCGAGCGCAACAGGCATGTCTGGCACAGCCATTGGGTGGTGCTCGGTCCCGACGACGCGTGCGGGCCCGGCGCGTTGAAGGTGCGCGACATTCCGGCCGGCGCGCAGCCGCGCCTGCCCGGGGACTGGCCGGGCGTGCCGCTGCTCCTTTCCAGCCCCGACCTGCCGCCGCGCCTGCTGGGCGGCACGGTCGAGGTGAGGGTGCCGGTGGCCGAGCTGCCCGGGCTGCGCGCCACCCGCTTCGACGGCGTGACGGCCGGGCTCCGCGTCAATGCCAACCTGCACGCGCCGTTGCTGTGCGTGGCCGAGGTGTTCGACGTCGCCTCCGGCGATCTCAGCCTGCCCGGACGGGCGATGCCCGCTGGAACGCGCTGATCCACGCTGAAGAGACAGGCGGGCGGCCTCCGCCGCCTGCCCCATGATGGAGATGCCTCCATGAGCGAATACAACAGGTCGCGGCTGCGGCCCGCGCCACCCTGGACCACCACCGGCCTTTGGCTGAACACATTCGAGGGGCAGCCCCTCGAGCTTGCGGCGCTGCGCGGTCGGGTCGTCGTCGCCCTTGCCTTCCAGATGCTCTGCCCAGGCTGCGTGCAGTACGCATTGCCGCAGCTTTCCCGCATTCGCCGTGCCTTTCACCCGAGCCGGGTCGCCGTCCTCGGGCTGCACACGGTGTTCGAGCACCATGCGGCGAACAGGCCGGAGACGCTTGCGGCATTCTCGCATGAGTACCGTCTGGACTTCCCCATCGGGATTGATGCGCCGGACCCGCACGGCGGGCCGATGCCGGTGACCATGGCGGCCTATGCCATGCAGGGAACCCCGACGTTGCTGATCATCGACGCCGTGGGACACCTGCGCCGTCAAGCCTTCGGCCATGTCGAGGACATCGTGCTCGGCGCGGATATCGCGCTACTCGCCGCCGAGGCGGGCGGAACCGTCCTCTCCGATCCTGCGACGGGCGGCGCGGCGTCGATGCGCGAGGAGGCCTGTCGCCTGCCGTAAAGACCACCATCGCCATCCGCTACGTCCATTTCGGAGACCTTGGCGCCTTCGCGCCCGCCCTCGAGACGACAGGCTACAGGAACGGCACTTGCTCTTGCACTGTTACGGTGCCAGAAGCCGCAGCAAGGCGGGGTCGTTCCTCACACGATCGGCCGGGCCGCTGAGCGCCACCGTGCCACGGTCGATGACATAGGCGGCCTGCGCAACCGTCAGAGCGAGCTCGACATGCTGCTCGACCAGGATCACGCTCATGCGCCGTGACAGATCGACAAGGCGCTCGGCGATCTCGTCGATGACCCCAATCCAGACGCCTTCGGTCGGCTCGTCCAGCATCAGCACGCGCGGCTTGCCGAGCAGGGCGCGGCCGATTGCCAGCATCTTGCGCTCGCCGCCCGACAGGGTCGCGGCAGTCTGACCGAGGCGGGCGCCGAGCTTGGGGAAGAACTCCAGAACCTCCTCGATCGCCTGCCGGTCGGCGCGCGGCCCGGCGCCGAGCATCAGGTTCTCCCGCACCGACATCCGGGCGAAGATCGCATGCTCCTGCGGCACATGGCCGATGCCGAGGCGTGCGCGCCGCTCCGCCGGTGCCGCCGTCACGTCCTCGCCGGCAAGGCGTAGGGTCCCAGAGCTGGGCCGGATCTCCCCCGCCAGGGTCTTCAGCAGCGTGGTCTTGCCCGCGCCGTTGCGGCCGAGGATGGCCACCGCGCCGGTCGGCGGCACGCGGAGGGACAGGCCGAACAGCACCTGGCTTCGGCCATAGCCGGCCTCGAGGTCCGCTACCTCCAGCAGCGGCGAGGTCATGGGGTCAGACACGGCGGGTATAGATCTCCTGCACGCGTGCATCCCCCTCGATCTCGGCCACGCTGCCGGTCCCGAGGACGCGGCCCTGGTCGAGCATGGTGAGGCGGTCGCAGATGTTCTTGATGAAGTCGAGGTCGTGCTCGACGATCACCAGCGCGCAATGGCGCCGGATCGGCGCCAGCAGCTCGCCGGTGACGCGGCGCTCCTCCGGGCTCATGCCGCCGGTCGGCTCGTCCAACAGCAGCAGCTTCGGGCGAGGGGCGAGCGCCATGGCGATCTCGAGCCATTGCTGCTCGCCATGGCTCAGCTCACCGGCGAGGTCGTCGGCGCGGCCGGCGAGGCGGAACCGCTCCAGCGCCGCCATCACTTCGCCGTCCAGCCGGGCGCGCGAGCGGCTGCGGAACAGCGCGCCGTAGCCCTCCGTCGCCTGCAGCGCGAGCAGGACGTTGTCGTAGACCGACAGCTCGGTCAGCACCGAGGTGATCTGGAATTTCAGGCTGAGCCCGCGGCGCGCGCGTTGATAGGGCGGCATGGTGGTAATATCGCCGCCGTCGAACAGGATGCGTCCCGTGGTCGGGAAATGGGCGCCGGCGATCGCCTTCAGCAGGGTGCTCTTGCCCGACCCGTTCGGGCCGATGAGGCCGTGGAAGCTGCCGGCCTCGACCTCCAGGTCGACGCCGTCCAGCGCCTTCAGCGGACCATAGGTCTTGGTGACGCCCGACACCTGCAGCAGAGCCATCAGCGCGCCGCTTTCCGCGCGCCGTAGGTGCCGATGCGCTCCCGCGCCGAGACGGCGAGGCCGAGCAGCCCGGTCGGCTGGAAAGTCACCACCACCAGCAGCACCACGCCGAGCAGCACCGGCCAGAACTGGCGGATCGCGTCGATGTCGGCCAGCACATAGCTCAGCACCTCGATCGCCACGGTGCCGAGCACCGGGCCGATGAGCGTGCCGCTACCGCCGAAGAGGCAGTAGATCACGGCGGTGGTGGACAGGCCGGGCCCCAGGTTGCTCGGCCCGGTGAAGCCCTGGTGATAGCCGTAGAGGGCGCCGGACAGCCCCGCCACCATGCCGGCGAGGCTGAAGACCACCGCTTTGAACACCTGCACGCGGTAGCCGAAGAAGGCCAGCCGCTCCTCGTTCTGCCGGATCCCGGCCAGCACTAGGCCGAGCTGTGAGCGCACCAGGGTGCGGCTGGCGGCGTAGACCAGCACCAGCGCCGTCAAGGCGACCGCGTAGAAGTCGAGGCCCTCGACGAACTCGTACTCGCCGAAGGCCATCAGCTTGATGGCCGACAGGCCGTTGCCGGCGCCGACATACTGCCAACCCGCCACCAGCCGCTCCGCCGCATAGGCGCCGGTGAGGGTGCCGAAGGCGACGAAGATGGAGGTCGGTGCCTTGCGGCCGAGCAGCAGGAAGGCCGCCAGGAGGGCCGCGAGGGCGCCGCCGGCCAGCATCGCCAGCGGCAGCGTCGCCCAGAGCTGGCTGAACTCCAGATCCCGCCCGACCAGCGCCACCCCGTAGCCGGCGACGCCGAAGAACAGCGCCTGGCCAAAGGACATGATGCCGGAGAAGCCCCAGCAGAGGTCGAAGCTGAGGGCCAGCAGCGACAGGATGACCACGTTGGTGAGCAGCGTGATCAGCTCCGGTCTGTCGGCCAGGAGGAAGGGCACCACGAGCAGCAGGGCGAGAACCGCCAGCTCGATCGCCGGCAGAATGCGGAAGGCACCGCGCCGCGCGGCGACGGGAGGGGCGGCCCCGGTGGTCGCGGTCATCGCCTCAGCACTCCCGGGGATCGACCATGTCGGCCTTGTCGACCACCTCGTAGCGCGTCCGGCCGGCGTCGTTGCGGCAGATGGCGATGTACATGTTCATCCGCGCATGCATCTTGCCCGGGACCATTTGCGCGCCACCGCCCGGCCCTTCCGTCAGCACCGCGTTGTCCATCGCCGCCGCGACCTCCTCGCGCCCCAGCTTGCCGCCGGTCGCCTTCACCGCCGCCTCGTAGAGCTTGATGCCGCGGTACATCCCCGTGGAGGCCGAGCCGGCGGTGAACAGGTATTTCGTGCCCGTGAAGCGCTTGGCATAGGCCTCCTGCAGCGACTTGCTGAACGGGTCCTCCACCGCCTGGAAGTAGTCGAGGCAGGAGACCAACCCCTCCATCTCCTGCGCCGGATGGTAGTTCAGCAGGTTCTCGTCGTAGTAGACGCAGCTGACCACACCGCCGCCCTTCTGGAAGCCGCTCTCGTAGAGCTGCTTCATGAAGGGCTGCAGGCCCGGGGCGATGATGGTGCTGAAAACACAGTCCACCCGCCCGTCGCGGATCTTGCTGATGGTCGCCGAGTACTCCGCCTGGTCGAGCGGGTAGTACTCCTCGAAGACCACCTCGCCGCCATTGGCCTCGATGACCTTGCGGGCGTACTTGTTGAGGAGCTGCGGCCAGACATAGTTGGCCGAGGGCATGGCGAAGCGCCTCTTGCCCATGGTCTTGATCAGGTAGGGGATCAGCCGGTCGCATTGCTGCGCCGGTGTCGGTCCGGTGTTGAACAGGAAGCGCGTGCATTCCTGTCCCTCGTAGAGCTGCGGGTAGATGTAGAGCGTCCGCCCGCGGTTCACGATGGGGTCCTTGATCGCCTGCCGCATGGCGCTGGTGATGCCGCCGAGCACGACGTTCACCCGCCGCTCCTGGATCAGCTTGCGGACGTTGCCCACTGCGATCTTTGGGTCGGAGGCGGTGTCCTCCAGATGGAGCTCGATCGGCTGGCCCTGGATACCGCCCGCCTTGTTGATCTCCTCGACGACGAACTGCGCCACCTGCCAATTGGCGTTGCCGGAGGGCGCGATGGGGCCGGTGATGTCGGTGGCGATGCCCATCTTGATCGGGCCCGCCGCATGCGCCCAGCCCGGGCGCAGCACGAAGCCGCCCGTGAGCGAGCCGAGCCATCCGGCCGCGGTGAGGGCGCTGGCCCCGCCGAGGACGCGACGCCTGGTCATGGTCATGGCCGTTTCTCCTTTGGGTTCACAAGCGCCCGACCGCGATGAAGCCCTGCGGCCGCACCCGGACGATGGCAAGCGCGATGAGGAAGACGAGCGGGTCCGCGAGCACCGGCGTCACCACCCAGGGCAGCCAGGCCGCGAGCCCGCCGACGGCCGCCGCCCCCAGCACCGGCCCCTCGAAGCTGCCCACGCCCCCGAGCATCACCGAGAGGAAGGCCTGCACGAGGAAGCGGATGCCGATATCGGCCGAGAGCTGGTAGAGCGGCACGATGAGCGCGCCCGCCAGCCCCGCCAGCGCTGCGCCGAAGGTGAAGGTCAGCGCATAGAGGCGGCTGGTGGAGATGCCGCAGGCCCGCGCCAGCATCGGGTTCTCCAGCGCGCCGCGAACCCTGAGGCCAATCGAGCTGCGGGCCAGCAGCAGGTAGGTGCCGCCGATGACGACGAGGGTCGTGGCGATGATGATGCTGCGCCAGACCGAGAACTCGACACCGCCGAGGCTGAAGGCGCCGCCAACCGGCTCCGGGATCGACTTGTAGTGGCCGCCCAGCAGGCCGCGCACGATCTCGCGGATGATGAGGCCGATCGCATAGGTGCCGAGCATGGCGATGATGGGCGTCCGGTAGAAGCGCCGGATGATGGTGCGTTCCAGCCCGAAGCCCACCAGCCCCACCACCACCGGGGCAGCGATCAGCCCGGGCCAGGTGCCGAGCCCGGCCTTGTCGCTGAGATAGACCGTGTAGGCGCCGAGCAGCACGAGCTCCCCATGGGCGAAGTTGAAGATGCCCATCATGCTGGCGATGACGCCGAGGCCGAGCACGATCAGCACCATCACCGAGATGAAGGCGAGCATGTCGAAGCCGAATTTGACGGCGAACTCCATCACGCCGCCAGCCCGGGCGCGCGCCGGTGTCGCGTCGCCGCCTCGTAGTCATGGGCCAGCGCCAGCAGCAGCGCCTCGCTCCACATCCGGCCGACGAAGATGAGGCAGAAGGGCGCGCCCGAGGCATGGAAGCCCGCCGGTACCGTGACGCCCGGCAGCCCGGCGATGTTGATCTCGCTGACCGTTGTCTCCTGGATCAACTCATCGCTGTGCAGCAGCGGCGGCGGCTCGCGCATCTGCGGGAAGATCAACGCATCCAACCCCTCCCGCTTCATCACCCCGTCGAAGATGCGGCGATAGGCGGCACGCACGGCGATGAATTCCGGCATGGGCGGCGGGACGAGTGGATCGGCCAGGGCCGCGTCGAAGCCAGGGAGGCGGTGCAGGTAGTGCAGCATGCCACCCACCGCGAAGGCATCCCCCGCCGCGGTCGCCCGGGCGAAGTCGGCGAAGCCGCGGATCGCGGCCGCGGGTCCCATGCGCTCGAGATAGCGGTGCATGTCGTAGGGCGCCGATTCCAGGCCGCGCGCGTCGAAGGGATACTCCTCCGACACCGGCCGGCGCAGCTCGGCGAAGCCGCTGCCCACGAAGGGATCGGCGACCAGCGTCGCGCCCCGCGCGCGGAGCTCGTCCTGCGCGCGGGCATAGAGCGCCTCGGTCTCGGCCGAGAGCGGCTGGTTCCGCCAGCCCGGTCCGTAAAGTCCGATGCGCCGGCCGGCAAGCGCCGTCTCCGACAGCAGCGAGGCATAGCCCCCTTCGGGGATGTTGCCGACGCCGGCCACCGTCTTCGGGTCCTCCATGGTGAAACCCGCCAGCACGTCGAGCGTGAGCGCGGCATCGCGCACGCAGCGCGCGATCGGCCCCACCACGTCGCGCTGGCTGGCCAGCGGCATGACGCCGGCATTCGGCACCAGGCCGAAGCTCGGCTTGATGCCGACCAGCCCCTGCGCCGCAGCCGGGTTCTGGATGGAGCCGCCGGTCTCCTCCGCCAGGCCAAGCACGGCCATGGAAGCGGCGACGGCGGTGGCAGTCCCGGCGGAGCTGCCGCCGGGCACGAGGTCGGGCGCCGCCGCGTTCAGCGTCGGCCCGGCCCAGCTGTTGTTCGCATGCGTGCCGCTGGCGCTGAGGATGGGCACGTTGGTCTTGCCGAGGATGATGGCCCCCGCCGCCCGCATCCGCGCGACGACGGGCGAGTCGGTACCTGGCATCAGGTCGGTGCCACCATGCCCGGAATGGAGCAGCGACCACCCCCCCGTGCTCGGGAAGCCCACCATGTCCATGGTGTCCTTCACCACCACGGGGATGCCGGCCAGCGGCCCCAGCGCCTCGCCGGCGGCGCGCCGCGCATCCATCGTCCGCGCCTCATCGAGCGCCTTCTCGTTGAGGAAGACGATGGCATTCAGCCGCGAATTGTCCCGCGCGATGCGGGCGAGGAAGGCCGATGTCAGCGCCTCGGCCGTGAAGGCGCCGCGCGTGAACCCGTCCTGCACCTCTGCGATGGTCAGCTCGGTGACGTCGATATCCTGGGTCATCGTCCCTGCCTCGCCTGCCGTGGTCAGAGGTATTGCTTGGCGAGCATCATGTGCACGCCCTTGTTGCCGTCGACCGTCTGCGTGATGCGCAGGTCGCCGATCAGCGAGCACAGCATGTAAGCCTGGTTGCGGCTGAGATTGGTCCGGGCACAGATCTCCCGCACCATCTCGCGCACCGCCTGCTTCGCCGCATCGTCGAGGTCCTCGTCGAGCCCGATCGACATCAGATGCGTCGCCGTCTCGGCGAAGGGCATCTTCAGGCTGAGGTCCTTCCGCACCGTCAGCCGGAAGCTGCCCTTCAGCCCCGTCTCCAGCGCGGTGATGCAGACCTCGCCGTCGCCCTGCACGCCATGCCCGTCGCCGGCGTAGAACAACGCGCCCTCGTTGAAGACGGGGAGGTACAGCGTCGTCCCCGGCTTCAGCTCCTTGTTGTCCATGTTGCCGCCGAAGGCGCGCGGGACATTGGTGGTGCAGGCGCCCCATTCCGGCGGCGGCGCCACGCCGATGACGCCGAAGAAGGGGTCGAGCGGCAGCTCCATCCCCCAGGGCAGGCGGCAGGTGCCGCGCTCGCGGTCGATGCGCGGGTGGATGGTCTCGTATTCGGTGAACTCGTCCGGCAGCGTGCCGAGCAACGGCATGACGGAGACGAAGCCCCAATCCATCCACGGCTCGGCCGAGAGGATGTCGACCTGCAGCACGTCGCCGCGCTCGGCGCCGCGCACGAAGACGGGGCGGTTGACGAAATGCGCCCCCGGCCCCTGCGGCACGCCCTCGACGGCGGCGCGGTACTCGGCCGGCACCAGCGCCGCATCGGGCGGGAAGGAGGCCGCGCTGCCGGCCGGCATGGCGACGATGCTGACGACATCGCCCGACTCCACCGTCAGCGCCGGCGGCGTCGCCGCGGCGAGCGTGCCCCAGACCAGCATGTCGGGGGTCGCGGGGATTGCGTGCTCGGATGGCATGGATCGCTCCTCGGTGGCTGGGACGGCGTTACAGCAGCAGATGGCGGCGGACATTCTCCGAGGTCACGGCGCCGGGCGGGATGGCATCGACCACCTTGCCCTTCTCCATGACGCAGCAGCGGTCGGCGAGCGTCAGGATCGTCTCCAGGTTCTGCTCCACGAAGACGATGGTGGTGCCGAGATCGTCGCGGATGCTCCTGAGCACTCGCACGATGGCCTGCACCACATTCGGCTGCACGCCCTCCGACGGCTCGTCGAGCAGGATCAGCTCCGGCCCGCCGATAAGTGCCCGGCCGATGGCGAGCTGCTGCTGCTGGCCGCCGGACAGCGTGCCGGCCATCTGCCGCCGCCGCTCCGCCAGAATCGGAAAGTACTGGTAGACGAGGTCGGCACGGCGCTGGCGGCGCGAGGCGCCGATCAGCTCGCCGACCGCGAGGTTCTCCTGCACCGTCATGCGCGGGAAGACGTCGCGGCCCTGCGGGATGTAGCCGATGCCCCGCCGCGCCCGCGCATCGGCGGCCGTCCGGCTCATCTCCTCGCCGGCGAAGCGGATGCTGCCGGCGGTCGCGCGCACCAGCCCGATCAGGCAGCGCATCGTCGTGGTCTTGCCGACGCCGTTGCGGCCGACCAGCGCCACGATCTCGCCGCGCCCGACCGAAAGGTCCACGCCCTGCAGCACCTGGGTGCCACCGTAGCCGGCGCGCAGCCCGGCGACCTCGAGGATCGGGTCAGGCGGCATGGGGAACGCCCAGGTAGATCTCGGCCACGCGCGGGTCGGAGACGATCTCCTCCACCGAGCCGCGGGCGAAGACCTGGCCGAGATGCAGCACGGTGACGCGCGTGGCGATCTGCTTGACGAAGCTCATGTCGTGCTCGACGGCAAGCACCGTCATCCCGCCGGCCGCGAGCCGCTGCACCAGCTCGCCGGTGCGGAAGGTCTCCTCCGGCGAGAGGCCCGCGGTGGGCTCGTCGAGTAGCAGCAGGGTGGGCTTCAGCGCGACGGCCATGCCGATCTCCAGCCATTGCTGCTGGCCATGCGAAAGCTCCCCTGCCGGCCGCGCCCCCTCGGAGGCGAGGCCCAGCAGCTCCAGCAGCCGCTCCTCCTCCCGCGCCAGCTCGGCGGGCGGGACGTGGTGCTGCATGGCGATGTGCAGGTTCTGCCGGACGGGCAGCGCGCGGAAGACGCTCGGCGCCTGCATCTTGATGCTCATCCCGCGCTGCACGCGGGAATGCGGCGCGTCGCGCGTCACGTCATGGCCGCGGAAATGGATGCGGCCCGCGCTCGGCTCGTAGCGGCCGACCACCAGCTTGAACAGCGTGCTCTTGCCCGCCCCGTTCGGACCGATCAGGCAGTGGATCTCCCCGGCCTCGACGGCGAGGTCCACCTCGCGCACCGCGAGGAACCCACCGAAGCGCCGGCTCACGCCCTGCAATTCTAGGAGGGTCGTCATCCTACACCTCCGCGGCGGCGGCGGGGCGAGGCTCCCGCCGCCGCCGCATCGCCAGGCGGGCCAGCAGGTCGCCGATGCCGAGGACGAAGCCGCGCGGGACGAACAGCACGGTCGCCATCAGCAGCGCGCCCATCAGCACCAGCGCCGTCTCCTGGCTGTAGATCGTCAGGCTCTGGAAGCCGAGCAGCAGCAGGAAGGTGCCGACCAAGGTTGCAGTCAGGTCCGTCCGCCCGGAGAAGGCGACCCAGATGATCGGCATGGAGGCCGCCGGCAGGCCGATGCTGGACGGCGTGATGAACTGCCCCCAGGAGGTGTAGAGCACGCCACTCAGCCCGGCGAGCGTGCTGCCCAGCACGAAGACGGCGAGCTGGTAGCGCCGCACGTCATAGCCCAGCAGCTCAGCCCGCTCCGCATCCTCGCGGATCGCCACCAGCACGTTGCCGAAGCGCGAGTTGGCCAGCATCCGCAGCAGCAGGTAGGCCACGGCGAGGCCGAGGATGAGGACGTAGTAGAACAGCGTCTCCTCCAGCACGATGCCGCCATCGGGCCCGGGGAAGGTCAGCGGATCCATGCCCTGCATGCCGTTGAAGCCGTTCAGCCGCGCCTTGCCGATCGCCCATTCGGGCCCCGCGGTCTGGCCGAGGAAATAGGCCAGCGCGAGCGTGACCGAGAGCGTGACGATGCCGAAGAAGACGCCGTTGATGCGGCCGTAGATCATGAAGTAGCCGAGCACCGCCGCGGCGACTGCGGCGAGCACCAGCCCCCCCACCAGCCCCGCCATGGTGCCGAGCGGCCCGTTGCCGAGGTCGATGGCGATGACGCCGTAGCCATAGCCGGCGAGGCCGAAGAAGAAGGTCTGGCCGAAGGACAGCATCCCGCAGAGGCCCCACATCATGCAGAGGCCGAGCGCCATGAAGATCCAGACGAAGAAGTAGCCGAAATTGCCGACATCGTAGGGGTCGGCGAACATCGGATAGGCCAGCGCCGCGAGCAGGACGACACCCGCCGCACCCCAGAAGGCGGGGCCCCGGCCCATGGTCTGCGGCCCTTCGAGAAGCTTGAGCATGCGGGTCCCCCGTCAGGCCGTGCGCCGCGTCAGCCAGCCGGTGAACCCGTCCGGCAGCACGCGGATGATGAGGATCACGGCCACCAGCAGGCCGATCTGGCCGATGATCTGGCCGTACCAGGCGTTCAGCCCGGTGCGGATAACCGCGAGCGCGACCGCCGCCGGCGCCGTGCCCAGCAGCACGCTGGAGCCGCCGACCACCACCGTGACGAAGGACTCGACGATAAAGCTCGACCCCATGGTGGGAATGAGTGACATGGTCGGCGCGTAGAGCGCGCCGCAGAAGCCCGCAAGCCCCGCGCCGACGCCGAAGCTGAGGGCATAGACGCGGTTCCGCCGCACGCCGAGCGCCTGCGCCATGCCCGGGTTCTGCATCACCGCGCGTGCCTGGATGCCGAAGCGCGTGCGGAGGAACAGGAACCAGACGAAGCCGAGCACGCCGATGGCGGCGGCGAACAGCACCATCCGATATGCGGAGAAGGTGTAGTCGCCCACGCGGAAGCCACCCAGCGGCGTGCCGATGCCGGGGAAGGTCGAGCCCACCAGCACCAGCGTGCCCTGAGTGACCACGAGGCTGAGCCCCCAGGTCACCAGCAGCGAGTCGAGCGGTCGGGTATAGAGGGGGCGGATCACCACCGCCTCGAGCACCATGCCGATCAGGAAGGCCACCGCCGTGCCGCAGGCCTGGGCCAGCGGCAGCGGCAGGCCGGCATGATAGCTGGCCGCCGTGACGTAGACGCCGCACATCACGAACTCGCCATGCGCCATGTTGATGACGCCCATCATGCCGAAGATGATGGCGAGGCCCGCCGCGGACAGCACCAGGAACGCGAAGACATCGGCGAACTGGTAGAAGCCCGCGAAGAGGTTGCCCAGCATGGTCGCACTCCCCTCGCCAGATCAGCGGCGCGGCAGGTTGTCCGGCGTGTACTGCTCGCGCGGGTTGGACTGCAGCAGGTTGCAGCCGACCTGGCTGAGCCAGAAAGGCTGGATGTCGCCGAAGTCCTTCTCGATCTTGATCTTGTTCTCGCCATCCACCGAGATCAGCCGCATGCGGTGCGAGCAATGCTGGCTCTTCGGGTCGATGACGATGCGGCCCTCGGGCGCGTCGACGCCGAGGGTGCCGTCCGCCATGGCGCCGCGTAGGTCGGCGAGCTTGGTGGACTTCGCCTTCTCCGCCAGCTGCTTGTAAAGCATGATGGCGACCCAGGCGTTGTAGCCCATGTCGTTGATGTAGACCTCGTCCGGGTACTTGGCCCGCCAGCGGGCGACGAAGGCCTTCGCCTCCGGCGTGTCGAGCTCCTCGAACCAGTTGGCGGCGGCGTACATGTCCTTCATCACGCCGGCCGGAAAGCGCTTATGCTCGAAGCCGAGCATGATCTTCACTGGGCTCGCCATGGGCAGGCGCACGCCGGCGGCGTTCTTCTGCTCGTAGAATGAGGATTGGGCTGCGCCGACATCCAGCATGTACAGCCAGTCCGGCTTGGCGCGCTGGATGTTCTGGATGGTCTGGGCGAATTGCGAGACGCCGAGCGGAATGAACTCCTCGCCGACGAACTCCACCCCCAGTGGCTTCATGATCGACTTGCCCCAGGCGGAGGACAGGTGCCCGAAATTGTAGTCCGCCGCGACGGTGTAGACGCGCTTGCCGAAGCGCTCGACCATCCAAGGCAGCAGGGTGGAGAGCTGCTGCTCCGGCACGGCGCCGACGCTCAGCATGTTGGCGTCGCAGACGCCGCCCTCGTACTGGTTGGTGTAGATGTAGAAAGCGTTCTGCCGGCCTACTATGGGCCGCACCGCCTCGCGCGAGGCTGAGGTAATGCCGCCGATCAGCACGTCCACCTTGTCCCGCTGCAGCAGCCGGCGGGTGAATTCCTGGTACCGCGCGTTGTCGCCCTGCGGGTCGAGATGGATAAGCTCCAGCTTACGGCCGAGGATGCCGCCCGTGGCGTTCACCTCGTCCACGGCCATCTGCGTGCCGTGCAGCTTGGGCAGGCCGATCGATGCCAGGTCGCCCGAGATATCCTCGAGCAGGCCGATCTTGATCGGCGGGTCAGCCGCCTGGCCCGTCCGGGGCAGCGCGGCCGCCAGCGACGCCCCGGCCGTGCCCAAAAGCAGATCCCTGCGGTTCATGCTGTCCCTCCTTGCAATGCTGTGTGGGCCGCGCTCAGCCGAGCGCGGGATGCTGGCGGTGAGATTCCGTCGCGCCCTGGAAGGCGTGGCCCGCCCGACAAAGCAGCGCCTCGGACAGATGCGGGCCAACGAGCTGGAAGGCGATCGGCGTCCCCGCATCGGTGAAGCCGCCCGGCAGGGTGATGGTCGGGCTGCCGGTCATGTCGAAGGGGCAGGTGTAGCTGAGCAGCGCCTGCATCAGCGCCGCGTCCTCGCCGGCCGTCGCCATCTTCGCCAGCGTGGGCGAAGCGAAGCCCTGCGCGGGCGCCAGCAGCAGGTCGATCCCCTCGAACATCGCGGCGACGCGACCGCGGAAGTCGATGCGGCGTAGCACGATCTCCTGGTAACCCATGCCCGTGAGCCCGTGCCCGAGCTCGATCAGCGCTGAAAGCGAGGGGCCATACTCTCCCTTGCGGGCGGGATAGGTCGCCTTATGCGCCACCGCCACTTCGGCGCCGCAAAGCGGGAACCAGTCCTCGATCACCGCCGCGGTGTCGGGGAAGCGTACCGGCACCACCTCGACGCCGAGCTTTTTCAGCGCGGCGAGCGCCGCCTGCAGCACGCCCTGCGTCGCGGCATCGGTCGCCGCGCCCATCCAGGCCTCGTCGAGGCCGAGGCGCAGCCCGGCGATGCCGCCTTCCAGCTCCGCCATGTAGTCCGGCACCGGCGCCTGCAACGCCGTCGGATCGTCCGGGTCGGCGCCCGCGATGGCAGCCAGCATCGCCGCAGCATCGGCCGCGCTGCGGGTCATCGGGCCGATATGGTCGAGCGTCGCCGCCAGTTCGAAGACGCCGTAGCGGCTGACGCGCCCCCAGGTCGGCTTCACCCCGGTAAGCCCCTGCGCCGCGCAGGGAAAGCGGATCGAGCCACCGGTATCGGAGCCGAGCGAGCCATAGCAGAGACCGGCCGCCGTGGCGACGCCGGAGCCTGAGGAGGAGGCGCCGGACCAATGGTCGGCGCTCCACGGGTTCACCGGCGGCGGGATCTGCGGATGATGGTCGACATAGGCGCCCTCGGTGAGCTGGAGCTTGCCGAGGATGATGGCGCCAGCCGCCTGCAGCCGCTTCACCACGGTTGCCGTATCCTGCGGGCGGAAGTCGCGGTGGATGGTCATGCCGGCGGCGGTCGGGACGCCGGTCATCCAGCACAGGTCCTTCACCGCGATCGGCGCGCCGTGCAGCGGCCCTTTGATCTCGTCGCGCGCGATCTCGGCCTCGGCCTGCCGCGCCGCAGCGCGCGCCTCCTCGGCCATCACCAGCGCATAGCTCTTCAGCTGGCCATCGAGGGCCGCGATGCGCGACAGCATCGCCTCGGTCGCCTCCACCGGCGAGATCTGCTTCGCCTGGATGCGCCGCGTCAGCTCGGTCAGCTCTAGATAGGGAAGCTCGATCTGCGTCATGGCGGTTCCTCTCAACTGTTGCGCCAGTCGCGGCTGGTGGTGAAGGCCGATGCCAGGCGGATCAGCGTGGCCTCCTCGTAGCGCCGCCCAACCAGCATCAGCCCGACCGGCAGCCCGTCCACGGTGCCGCAGGGGATGGTGAAGGCCGGGTGGCCCGAGACGTCGAAGGGGCAGGTATTGGCCTGCATGTTCAGCGCGCGGTCCACCGCCAGCGCCCGCGGCGCGTCGCGCGGCGGGATCTCGGTCGCGGTGAAAGGATTGGTCGGCATGACCAGCACATCCACCCCTTGCAGCGCCGCGTCATAAGCCTGGGTCAGCGGCACGCGCAGGTTCTGCGCCTTCGAATGGTAGCGGTTGTGGTAGTGCGTGTTCAGGTACTCGCCGAGCAGCAGTACCAGCTTCACCGTGTCCGACACGTCGTCGATCCGGGTGTCGAAGCCGCGTGCGAAGGCCTCCTGCATGCCGACGGGGTAGTAGCCCGGCACGTTGTGGCCGACGCCATGCCCCTTCAGCATCATCTCGGCGGCACCTTCGAGGATGATGCCGCTCCAGATCGCCGGCGCCACGCGGTGCATGGGCACGGACACGCCCTCGACCTGCGCGCCGAGCCTTTCCAGCGCGCCGATCGCGTCGCGCACGCTGGCATCCACCCGCGGGTCGCTCTCCGGATGGCCGAAGCCCTCCTGCAGCACGCCGACGCGCAGCCCCGCAGCGCCGGCGCCCAGCGCGCCCATATAGTCACCGACCTGGGCCGGAATGGTCCGATGATCCCAGCCGTCATGCCCGGCGATGACCGACAGCAGCAGCGCCACATCCTCGACGCTGGCGCAGATCGGTCCGCAATGATCGACGGAGTAGCTGATCGGCATGGAGCCGGTGACCGGCACCAGCCCCCAGCTCGGCTTCAGCCCATAGACGCCGCACCAGCTCGACGGCGTGCGAATGGAGCCGCCTTGGTCGCCTCCGAGCGCCATCTCGACTGCGCCCTCGGCGACCAGCGCCGCGCTGCCGCCGGAGGAGCCGCCGGCGCTGTGCGTGGGCTTGTGCGGGTTGCGGATGGGGCCGGTGACGCAAGTATGGCTGGCGCCGGAGAAGCAGAGATCCTCGCAGGCCGCCTTGCCTGCGATCGTGCCGCCGGCTTGCAGGATGCGGGTGACGACGGTGGCGTCGACATCCGGCACGTACCCCTCCAGCAGCGCCGAGCCGTTCATCATCGGTACGCCGGCAACACAGATGTTGTCCTTCACCGCGACCCGCTTGCCGTGCAACGGGCCGGGACCACCAGTGGCGATCTCCGTACGCCAGTACCAACCGTTATGCGGGTTTTCAGCCGGGGAAGGGCGCCAGCCGGGCGTGCGAGGCGCGACCACCGGCAGCTTGGGCTCGGGCAACTCGTCGAGGAGCCGGTAGGCATCCAGCGTGCCGGCCATGATGCCCCGGAACTCGGCAGCATCCTCGGCGGACAGATGCAGCCCCTGCCGACCGGCCATCTGCAAGATCTGCTCGAGACTGGGCGTCCTGACAGGCATGGCGCCTCCAATACGTGCGTCGTCCTGCTCCCATCCGCGAGCGAGCGCGGAGACGGGAGGCTAGATACCGAAAGTCATGCATAATGAGCGCTCAAGGTGCCGGGCCGCGCATGTGAGACAGCCTTGTCTCGCGGGCTCGAGCGAAGCGCTCGTCCGCGATCTTCGAGCAGTCCCTTCGGTCCTGTCAACATGGTTGCAGGCGTGCCGTGCCCAGCTTTTCAGCTTCCGGAACGCCGCGATGGGATTATGCATAAGAGCGTGAAGCAGTTGCCCGCCTGATGGGCAGCCGTCGTGTCCCATGGAGACCAGCAACGTGCCTGCGTCGCGTGAACGAATCCCGGTTGGCCTGCTCTATTCCGGCACCGGGTTATACGGCGCGGTGGGGCAGGAGATGCTGCGCGGGGCCATGCTCGGCCTGGAGGAGGTCAATGCATGGGCGAATACGGACTTCGTTCTGGACCCGGTCATTGCGGACCCGGGCGGTAGGTTGCGCGGCTATTACGAAGCCTGCGAGGTGATGCTGCGCCAGCATCGTGTGATCCATCTCGTTGGTTGCTACACCTCGGCCGCCCGCCGCCAGGTGCTGCCCCTGGTGGAAGCTGCGGACGCGCTCCTGTGGCACCCGGCGCGTTACGAAGGCTTCGAGAGCAGCGAGAGCGTCATCTATGTCGGCGCCGCTCCCAACCAGCATGTGGTGCCGCTAGTTTGCTACATGTTGGAGCACATCGCCAGCAGCGTGTACTGCATCGGCTCGCACTACATCTGGACCTGGGAGACAGCCCGCGTCCTGCGCGAGATGCTGGGCGCGACCGGAGGGCACATGGCGGCGGAGCGCACGTTGCCGCTCGGAGAGACCAGCGTGGAGCATGTTGTGGAGGAAATCGTGCGGCTCCAGCCGGGCGCGGTCTTTAACACGCTCGTCGGCCAGTCAAGCTATGCTTTCTTCCGCGCTTACCATGCGGCCCGGTTGCGCGATCCGCATGCTTCGCTACCCCCGATTCTCAGCTGCAGCTTGTGCGAGCCCGAATTGCAGATCATCGGCGCCGAGGCGGGCGCCGGGCATATCGCCTGCTCACCCTGGTTCCAGAGTCTCGACACGCCGGAGAACCGGGGCTTTCTAAACCGCTACCGCGAGCGCTTCGGTCCCGGCAGTTCGCCCTCAGTGGATGCGCAAGCGAGCTATACCTGTATGCTGTTACTGGGTCGCGCCATCAAGGCTGCCGGCAGCGCTGATGTGGCAGCGGTACGGCGGGCGCTGTACCGCGACAGCTTCCGTGCGCCGCAGGGGCCGATATGTGTCGACCCGGACAACAACCATACCTATGCCATCCCGCGCATAGCGCGCTCCAATCTTGTCGGGCAGTTCGATCTGCTATGGGAATCGCCAACGCTGGTCCGGCCGGACCCCTATCTCGTATGGTTGGACCAGGCGCTTCCGGAGCAGTCCGAGGCATCGACCCCACCACGACGGCATCTGAGGATCGTGTCGTGACAGGACCCCGCATCCCGTCTTTCCGGAACCGGCATGCCCTCGTCGTACATCCCGACGACAATGACCGCCGGCTGCTCGACAGCCGATTGCGGCGCCTCGGCCTGGTTGTCCACTGCCACGAGAACACGCCGCCGGTGTTGGTTGCCTCACATGCCGACGTCGTCTTTTTCGATGTCGATACGGGCATCGATAGCCCGTTCGAGGGGCTGGCGCCAAGCGTCAGGCTGATCGCCCTCGTCGGAGCGGAAACGCCAGGCAGGCTGGAATGGATGCTGTCACAGAAGCCCGGAGCTTGGCTAATGAAGCCCATCCGGTCGAGCGGCGTCTACACGGCCCTCGCCATGGCATTCCACCGCCTTGAGCAGCAGCACGACACCGAGCGATACGTGGAGCGGCTGCGCCTTCGTGCCCGTCACCGCGATCCGGTCGAGGCAGCCATCGTGCAGATCATGCATCAGAACAACTGTTCGGAGCAGGAAGCCTTCAGTTCGTTGCGGAAGGTTGCAATGGACACGAGGTCGAGCCTGATCACCCTCAGCAAGTCGATCCTGGCCGACGACTTGCCTGCGCCCCAACAGGATCTGCTACGAAGGGAGGGCTGAGGACGATACCGTGGGCGTTGCCCTAGGGGACCGTTTTCCCTCAATGAGCGGGAGGCGGAAGTGCAGCCAGACCGCATGGCCCGACGATCCCGACCGGAAATCGGTTGCCATCGAAGCCCGCGCGACCGGATGCAGTTCCGCCCCGCTACGTGATCCGGACGCGACCGGCAGGCCGTTCGATAGGTGTGGTCGCCGCCAATAGCCGGTGGCTAAGCTCACAGCGATAAGTGCCGGGTGGGAGTGACAACGTTATGAAAATCAAGCTGCACCATGTGAATTTCTGTTCAACCGATGTTTCGGCAATGAACGAGTTCTACTGCACCGTGCTCGATCTGGAGCCAGAGCCTTCGCTGCCGGCGGCCCGCGTGACAGCTGGCGGCTATGCCGGGAAGGTGGCCTTCGTAACCGATGGGGCAACCCAGCTGCATTTGGCGGAGCGGGACCTTGGGGTTGGCTTCCGTACCAGTAATGCGATCAATCCTCTTGAGCGCGGCCATATCGCATTTCGGACGGACGATCTCGAGGCATTCAAGCGGCGTCTGACGGAGAAGGGCATACCCTTCTCAGACTATGGCGCGTGGGCGATGAACGGCTGGGAGCAGATCTTCTTCCACGACCCCGACGGCAATGTCGTTGAAGTGCATCAGGATCGCACGTCGAAGGCTGTTTGAATTGTCCGGTCTCGACTACGGCAGGTGCGGTCCATCAAAGCCTGCTTCTGACCTCGCTTGGGTCAGCATGATGCTGCGTGCTGGACAGGCAGGCCGGAGAGGCTCGCCACCATCTTTCAGTGGAGCGACAGCGCCGGTGTAGCCGAAGGTCTGCGCTGTCGCTCTTCCAGCTTAGTTAACCCGAAGATTGAAATCCTGCACCAGTTTGCCGAAGCGGGCGTATTCCGCAGCGTGGTAGGCGGCGAAATCGGTCCTGGAGCGGTACTGGATCGGCATGTCCATCCGGCGCAACCCTTCCACGACGGCGGGTGCGGACATCATACGTCGGCAAGCTGCCTCGATTCGATCAAGGACCACGGTGGGTGTGCCGGCCGGAGCGTAAAGGCCAGACCAAATGGTGAAAACGAGATCATGGCCCAGTTCGCGCATCGTGGGCGTATCCGGGAATTCCGGAGCCCGTACATCGCTGAAGACTGCAATGGGATGGAGGTTGTATTGCCGGACGAGGTTTCCTTGATCGGTAAAAAGCGGGACCTGCTTCGACGCCATGGCTTGCATCACCTCGCCCGAGCCTCGAAAGGGGATATGGTTCATCTCGATTCCGGTAAGGCGTTCCAACGCGATCATGCTGATATGTGGCGTTCCGCCCGGACCGGTGCTCGCGTAGGGCAGGGTGCCCCGCGTTTCGCGGGCACGTGCGATGACGTCCTGCAAGGTGCGGAAGCCTGAGTCCTGTGGGGTCATCATGACGACAAGAGCAGCCGTGACCTGACAGACTGGCAGAAAATCGGCCTGCTGAAATGGGGCTCCTCTCGTATGAGGCGTCAGCACGAGTGAGCCGCCTGGCGCAAGCAAGATGGTCGTCCCGTCAGGCCGGGAGCGTGCGAGCTCGAGTGCCCCAACCGTGCCGTTGGCCCCAGCGGTATTCTTGACCACAACCTGGCTGTTGAGCGCGATTGCCAGCTCCGGCTGCATGATGCGGGCCATGAGGTCCGTGGCACCACCTGGCGGGTAGCCTACGATCATGGTGACCGCATTCTGCGCACGAGCAGATGAAATCGACAGGGCCGCGTACAGCAGGCCCATTGCGTATAGAAGTCGGAGCATGGCGTTCCTTCCCGCGGAGGTTTTGTTATCCCGGATTATGCCGAGCGTGGAGCAGGGTGTCTGCATGTCCCGGACTTACTTCTGGCAGCCACGTTCGGCTAAGGCTGCGCCAGTCCTGGCAGAGCGGCCACACCGGCCTCCGGTTGCAAGGACTAGGCTCCAGGCCCGGCCCACCCATGGCATCGAGGCCGACTTGCGTCGTCCCTCAGCGCTGCGCTGCAGCTGCGAAGGCGAAGTTCTCATAGGCGTTCTCTGCCACTCGAAACCATTGGAACTGCTCATCGCGGAAGGCCTTGTAGTTCGTCCACATCTTGCGGAAGCGCGGGTTCTGGGTTGCCGTATCCTCGTACAGCTCGTGCGTCGCGCGCCAGGCGGCTTGCAGGACCTCTCGCGGCCAGGCTTTCAGCTGTGCCCCGCCTGCCAGCAATCGACGCAGCGCCTTCGGGTTCGCTTCGTCGTAGCGGGCGATCATCTCCAACGTCGCCTCACCGCAAGCGACTTCCAGGATGTGCTTGTAGCGGTCGGGCAGGCCTTCCCAGGCACGATTGTTCATCATGAACACCCCGCGGGAAGAGGCATCCCAGAAGCCCGGCGTGTAGTAGTACTTGGCCACGCGCTGGAAGCCGAGCTTCTCGTCGTCGTAGGGCCCAATCCATTCCGCCGCGTCGATGGTGCCACGCTCAAGCGAGGGATAAATGTCCGAGGCAGCAATCTGCGTCGGTGCTGCGCCCAGCTTCGCAAAAACCTGGCCGGCGATGCCCGAGATGCGGAATTTGACCCCCTTCAGGTCATCCACGCCGCGGATCTCTTTGCGGAACCAGCCACCCATTTGGGTGCCGGTCTCGCCGAAGGGGATACCGACGACGTTGTAGTCACGATAAAGCTCGGCGGCGATCTCGTTGCCGCCCCCATAGCGCATCCAGGCGGTCATCTGCCGCATGTTCATGCCCCAGGGAATGGCGGCGAAAGCAGCCAGCGTCGGATCCTTTCCGATGTAGTAGAGGCTGGAGGTCTGGCCGCACTCGATGGTGCCAGTCTGCAGCGCGTCGAGCACCTGCAGGGCGGGTACGATCTCGCCGGCCGCGAAGCAGCGGATCTGGAAGCGGTTCTCCGTCATCTGCGCAACACGACGCGCGAGGTACTCCGCTCCGCCGAAAAGAATGTCGAGGTTCTTGGGAAAGCTGCTGGCCAAGCGCCAGCGGATTTCGGGATTCTGGGTCTGCGCGAGGGCAGGCGCTGCCAGCGCCACCGGCACAACCGCCGCCGCTGCGCCCAGGATAAGACGACGATCCATGATGATGTTTCCTCGTTGTTCTTCGTTGTATGTTATTCGCAGAATGGAAGCATGCACGGCTGAAACAGCGATGCAACGGGAGTTCGTTGAGAGTGTGAAGTATGCCGGGCCGTGCAGGCGAGGTTGCCAGACTGGCGTAAGCGAAGGCGGTGATGCCGGCCATGCTCCTGGTGGCAGGCGGGCCAGAGCCACGCAGTGTCCGGGCAACTCCTATCTCGGTGACAGGCAAGGCGTGCTGCAGCTTGCGGCTTTGGCTTAGCCCTGGGCGAAGTCGCGCGGCGCCTATCGGCGCTGGCCTCGGGTGGGAGAGAACTCCTTGGGCTCCGTCTGTCTTACCAGCTTTACCTATGCGGCCCGCTTGTCGGCTTGGTCGCTACCGGGTTCGACGCCGCGATTCGCCTTGATGAATCGTGGAGCCCGACATGGTGGCTGCTAGCGTCGGCTTTGACCTACGCATGATAGTGATTGTCTGCGCCTTTTTCGGCGCTTCACGCTAGGGCTACGGCCCCTCTGCATAGGATCAAGCGTGAAGAGCAGGTTGCGTGTCTTCCCAGGTGCAGCACGGACCGATAGGAAACCTGCCGTCGCTGGCCAGCCCGTGCCACGGCGTGCAATCCGCTTCGGCCTATACCTTATGTCGGCTGACGAAGTAGCCATTCGTCCGCAGCGGCGATCAGGCGTCGTCGGCCCACCTGATTTATGACTGCCGCAAAGGGGGTTCATCGCCGGGGAGCTTGGCCATTCGCCCGCTGGAGCCCAAGGCGGCGGCCCCAGGCGACTCAGGGCTGAATCTGGATGCCGGTCCTCGCCACCATATCCCGCATCTGCTCGAATTGTTGCTGCATGAACCGGTTCGCATCACTCAGGTTATTCTTCTCCTGGATCGGGTCGTGCCCGGCGAAAACCATCTTTTCGCGGATGATTGGGTCGCGCAACGCTTCGTTCAGGCCGCGGTTGAGGGCCTCGGCCACTGGTGCCGGCATGCCCGCCGGTCCGATCAGGATGAAGAAGCCGCCATTCTCGAAGCCAGCCACGCCCAGTTCTTCGAGTGTCGGGATATCGGGGAAGGTTGGGAAGCGCCGGTTGCCCACCATGGCGACGCCCCGCACCTTCCCCTCCCGCATCAGGGAGGTGGCGCTGGCCAGTGCGGCAACGCCGAATTGCGTCTCGCCATTCATGATCGACTGCACCATCTGCGCACCGCTGCGGTAGGGCACATGGACGAACCGTGTCCCGAGGCTCTGCGCCAGCATCTCCGCCCGCAGATGCAGTACGCCGCCGAAGCCGGATGAGGCGTAGGAGATGCTGTCCCGCGGCGCCTCCCGCATCGCGGCCAGGATGCTCCGGGCATCGGTGCCACCGAAACCCGGTGTCACCACCAACACGCCCGGCGGCGTGCTGATGACACCAAGCTGGGTGAAATCGGCGATGGGGTCGTACCGCGTGCCGCCGACCGTGGCTGCGGGCGCGGCCGCCGCGGCCCCGGTCTCCGTCAGCATGATCGTGTAGCCGTCGGGCGCCTGGCGTTTCAGCCATTCGGTGGCGACGGTGCCCGCGGCGCCGGGCCGGTTGTCGACCAGGATGCGGGCACCAGGGGCCAAGGCCGCCGCCATCCGATCGGCAAGCAGGCGGGCCGCGATGTCGGTGCTGCCGCCTGGGCCATAACCCGTCGCCATGGTGATGGGCCGGTCGGGCGCCCAACTGCGGCCCTGGCTGATTTGCGAGGCAGCGACGCGCGGCAGGACGGGCGACGCGAGCGCTGCCGTCAGTAGGCTGAAGGTATGGCGGCGCTGCATGAGCAATCTCCCGGACGATATTCTTGTGTCACCACCAAAGCATCGCCAGCGGTGCGACCGGAAGCCCATTTGCCGAGCTGCCAGGACGACAGCGCCGAAATGGCTCTACAATCAACGGCCTGTGTTTTCTACTAAAGATAGATAAAACCAAAAGCAACTAAATCTATAATACTTAAACACCTATGTTACTTGTAGGAACGACACATCTCGTAACAGAATAAACCATCCTGTACGTGCCTTTGATCATAGTCTGGCCGAGCGAAGGCAGAAAATGAATATGGTAGATTATTATGGATCGCTGTTTATCGGCGGCGGCCCGGCTGGAATTGCGCCTCTGGTGTGGGCCGCCCGTACTGGGCGTCTCAAGCCGTTAGCCAATAAAGGACTTGTCGTCGTCGAAGCCGGCAACTGCCTGGGTGCCGGCTCCATTGGCAGCCATGCGATCGGTTCCGACACCTTGGCCGACACGTTCTTGGAGTGTCTCGAGAGCAGCCAGGATGAGCGCCTGTCAGCACTGCGTACCCATCCGAGTGCCGAAGCAGTCCGGCAGTACAGCAAGGGCGCCGCTCCGCTCCCCGTCGTCGCTGCGTTCCTCGAAACGCTTGGCAGGACAGTTCAGGACGTCATCGAGGCGGCCGGTGGGCAGGTCCTGCTCAGGCACCGAGCCTCCGGCTTGCGCCAGCAACGGACCGGGCAATGGGTTGCGACCTTGCAGGCGGCAACTGGCGAAACGGTGACTGTCATGGCCACGAAGGCGGTCCTGGCAACCGGCGCCACCCAGCGCCTTGACGATCTCGCCTCCATCCCCGTCGCCGGCTTGCCGCTCATGCCCGAATTCTCAAGCAAGCTCCTGCTGTCGGGGGCGGTGCTAGGTCACGGCGGCGTCGACGCGATCCGCCGGCATCTGCGAGGCATAACGGCACCCAGGATCGCCATCGTCGGCGGGTCCCATAGCGCGGTCGCATCAGCCAACCGCATTCTCTACGGCGTGCCGGAACTCAGCCTGAACTCCGGCTCGGTCACCATCCTGCACCGAAGGCCACTGCGGATCTTCTACCCGACGCCCGAGGCCGCTCTGGCCGAAGGCTACACCGATTTTGGGCCGCAGGACGTCTGTGCGGTCAGCGGTCGGCTGTACCGTCTGGCCGGCTTCCGCCTCGATGCCCGCGATCTCGTCATGCGCGCCCTGGGTGTTGGTGGCCGGCCGGCCGAGCCTCGGCTGGCACTGCATCGCATCGGCACGCCCGAGGCGGACGAGCAGGGCCGATCCCTCCTGCAGTCAGCCGACCTGATCGTGGCCGCGCTCGGCTACCGCCCCACGACGGTTCCGGTTGAACACGCCGACGGCACCCCATGGCGCCTGGCCGCCGGGTCGGGCACGGCACCACTGGTCAACTCAGCATGTGAGGTTCTGGACAACACGCAACACGCCATCCCTGGCCTCTACGGCATCGGGCTTGCGGCCGGCTTCGTCCCGCAAGGTGCCGCCGGCGGTGAGCCGAGCTTCATTGGGCAGACCAACGGCCTGTGGCTCTGGCAGAACCCGATCGGCGCAATGATCGTCGACGCGCTGCTGCAAGGAGAGGCCGGCCGTGTCGCCGCTTGATGCCGGCGACGGCCAAACGCTGCTGCCCCTGCGGGTCAGCCTCATCGTCGGAACCCGGCCTGAGGCCATCAAGCTGGCACCCGTGGCGATCGCGCTCCTGGCGATGCCTGAGGTGGAGCCGATGATCTGGTGTACCGGCCAACATGCGCATTGGGCGCCAGAGATGCTTGCCCATTTCAATCTCGAGCCCAGCCGTCTGATGCCGCCACCGCCCTCCGGCCAGGGGCTGACGCAGATGGCCAGCCACATCCTGACCCAGATGCAGACCAGCATCCAGGATGACCGCCCCCAGGTCATGATCGTGCAAGGCGACACGCTCAGCGCCTTCACGGGCGCCGTGGCGGCCGCCTATGCCGGGTTGCCGCTGGTGCATGTCGAGGCCGGGCTGCGCAGCGGATGCCGCAAGGATCCGTTCCCGGAAGAGGTGCATCGCAGGGCCATCGCCGCATTCGCCGATTTGCATTGCGCACCGACCGAGGCCGCATGGCAGACCTTGATCGACGAGAAGCTTTCCGCATCGGACGTCCTGCTCAGCGGCAACACGGTCATCGACGCCTTGCACCTCATCCGGGACTTGGTGCCGGCCAATGACCTCACCCCGGCGTCGATGGACCCGGCCCGGCCCCTCATCGTCGTCACCTGCCATCGCCGGGAGAATTGGGGCGCCCGCTATGAAGCCGTCTGCAAGGCCATGCGCCAGCTGGCGAGGCGGGGCGATTGCGAGGTGGCGTTCGTCACCCATCCCAACCCGGCCCTGTCGGACATCGCCCGGGTGCTGCTCGATGGCCAGCCACGGCTGCATCGGCTGCCGCCCTTGGCCTATCCCTCCTTCATGAACCTCTTGGAGCGAGCTGCCCTGGTCCTGACCGATTCAGGAGGCATCCAGGAGGAGGCGGCGGCGCTCGGCGTTCCGACCCTGATCCTCCGGGACACCACGGAGCGATCGGAAGGCGTTGCGGCAGGCATCGCCAGGCTGGTCGGCACCGTCGAGGCGGATATCGTGTCGGCAGCCGGCGGATTGCTGGATGACCTGCCCGCCCTAAGGGCCAGCCGTGTGCCATGCGACGCCTATGGCGACGGCCGGGCAGCTCACCGCATCGCTTCCGCGATCAGGGAACGGTGGAGCGACCGGCGGACGCCCGTGGTCCATCCTCAGATCAGCGATCCTGCCGCGGCCTTGGCATCCAGGCTTCGTGCCCGCGCCTGATCCCAGACGGTGAAGGCCTGCCAAGCGAACATGCTGGCCCAGCTGTTCCGGTCGCGTCGCACCGTGTCGAATTCGACGCCACCTTGTGGCGACAGGCGGCCGGCAAGATTCCGGTGAAGCCGCGGCGCCATCGCGCGCCAGGTTTCAAGGGTCGCGGCGTCCAGCGCTCCCGCCGCCTCAAGGATCACGCCGGCACGCAGCGCCTGGGCCAGGACGTCGGCGCGCACGGCCGCCTCCCGAGCGCCCGCGCTCGGCGGCAAGTCTGCCGTGTCCCGGTCGAACTCCGCGCAGAGATAGGCAAAGGAAGTTGCGGCGCGTTGCAGGTACTGTGCGTCGTCCGTCTGGGCCCAAAAGGTCAGCCATCCCTCGATCAAGTAAAGGAAAGGGTGCAGCTCGCGCATCCGCCGCTGCCGCTGCTGATCGAGCAGGACGCCCTCGTCCCGGGCTGTCTCCTGGGCGAGCGCATCGAGGTTCGGCTGGCCGAGGCCGGCCAGCGCTGCGGCGGACTTCACGTGATGGACATCCCGTGTCGTCGACCACTTCACCGGGATGGGCACGTCCCGCCGGCCATCTCGCAATTCATGCGACGCCAGGCGGCCACGCTCCACGATCCGTGCGACGGAGTTGACATAGCGTGCCATCATCTCCGCCGGCAGGATGCCCGGCCAGCGAGCCTCCGCCATGCCAAGGCCGCGGAGGATGATGGCCAGGTCGAAGGAGAAGAGGCAGCGGTTGCGCCAATCCACCGCGCCGAGATCCCCGACGCGGCGATACAATGTCAGAGGCGCGCCCTCACCGCCCTCGGCATCCAGCCAGCGGATCACCCGCGCCGCGATCTCCCGGTACAAGGTGCCTGGCGCCCCCACCGAGGCATGCGCCAGGAACTGCACGTAGTAGCCGCAGATCTCGGGATAGACGCCGTCCCACAGCCCATCGGCTTCCCGATAGTTGATGACGCCTCCAGCCACATGCGGAGGCTCCGTCAGGACCACGTCATCGGAGACGAGCCACTGCTCGATCCTCGCCGCGAGCTGGGTGCCGTCGGCTTCGGACGTATCCTGGGAAGTTTGCATGTCGCTGACCTTCGGTTGTCGCGCCGTTCAGCGGCGGCTGGCCGGGGGCAACCCGAGCGCCCGCAGGACCGCGGGCGACAGGGTGGTCGATGCCGAGTAGCGGCCGGGCTGGATGGCGAAGCCCATGCTGTCCTCCAGCGCCCACAAGCCCCAGCCGATCCTCGCCTGGTCCGCGGCCTGCCGGACCGCTTCGAGATAGGCGTTCCGCGAGTCCTCGTTGAGCGCGCGCACCGCACCGAACTCTGTCAAGGCGACGGAAACCCCGTTGTCGCGTCCCCACTTGACCGCCCGGTTGAGGTTCGCGGCAATGGTCGTCGCATCATGGCGCTCCGAGCACCAGTAATTGGCGATGTCGCGGGTCCGCTGGTGCTGGATTCCGGCGACGGCCGCCCGGCAACGCGCCTGATCGGTGACAGGGAACGGCAGCTTGCCCATCGACGCGGTGTCGACTCCCTGCTCCCATGAGGCCAGCAAGGTCAGAACCTGCGGCTCGTAGGTGTGGAAGGTGTAGACCACGTTCCTGTCAGCCACCGGCTTCACCCGCAGCAACCCGTTGATGCTGCTCCAGTCCGCGCCCGCCAGCACGATGGTGTTCCGCGGCAGCGCGGCGCGGATGATGGCGACCAGGTCTCCCTGCATCCGGTCCCATTGAGCCGGGTCGGCGAACATCGGCTCGTTGACCACTTCCGGGAAGGTGAGGGCCGGCGGCAGATGCGCCAGGGCCGGCGCCAGGTCACGCCAGAACCCCAGCAGCCTCCGCCGCGCATCGGCGGAGGTCTGCAGGTTCCAGTTGCCGAGATTCTGCGGATGCGGCTCGACCATGACCGCCAAGCCCGCTTTTTGGAAACGCTCGATGGCGGAGATGATCGCATCGAGCTTGTCGCTCGCGATACCGTCGCCGCGCATGACCACTTCAGGGCCGACCGCCAGCCGGACATAGGTGAATCCAAGCCGCTTGAGCGACGCGATCGCCGCATCGTCCATGTAATTCCGCAGGGCCCGGGTACTGCCATCCGGCGGAAAGCGGAACCAGTGCGCGACATTGATGCCACGTGCCAGCATGGCCATCCGGTCGGGCGGCGCTTCGGCACGCGATGGCGCGGCGCTTGCCAGCAACGAGATCAATATGCCACCGATCACGCCGAGGAGGCGCAACCCCGAGCGCGTGGCAAGCCCGCAAGGCGTTTGCTGCAAGCCATCCGAAACTGCCATCGATGTCACCACCTCAGAACAAAGTGTCTCCTTGTACGCCAGGATGGCAGGCTGCCGACTCAATAGGTCGTGCAGACCTTCCGGTAGCGGCAAGCCTGGCCATTCCGTTGCCGGCCTCCTTGATGCACCCTCGACCAGCCACATGGATTCCGCGTCAGATGCTTTCTGTTCTCCCGACGCCGGACAAGGACGTGGATGCCATTCCTGGCACGATGCTGCTCGGCCTCGAATTCGCCGACACCACCATCGCAGAGACCGCAGCCCACATCGCCGCGAGGCCGCCGGACGCACCCTTCGGCTTCGTCGTGACGCCGAATGCCGAACATCTCGTGCGGCTCGCCAAGGATCCGGCCCTGGCGGCGGTGTACCGGCGGGCCCTGCTCCGGGTGATGGACTCACGGGTAGTCCTCGGAGCGGCAACCCTGCTCGGCCTGCCGAAACCCGGCCTGGTCCCGGGCAGCGACCTGACCGCCGAGCTGTTGACAAAGCATCTGCAGCCCGACGACAGGATCACCGTCATCGGCCTGTGGCCCAAGGATCTTCCTCTTCTCCGTCGGCGATTCCCTGCCAACCCCATCGCCCATCATTTCCCGCCGCTCGGCTTCGAGCGGGATGAAGAGGCCTTCCAGAGGACCATCGCCTTCGTCGAAGCCAACCCGGCGCGTTACTACATCTTCGCCTGCGGCATGCCCCGGCAGGAGCTGCTGGGAGACCGGCTATCGGCGCGGGGCAAGCTTCGCGGCACGGCCCTGTGCGTCGGCTCCGCGCTGGAGTTCCTGATCGGCGCTCAGCAGCGCGCGCCGGTCAGGATGCAAAAAGTCGGGCTGGAGTGGCTGTTCCGCCTGTACCGCGAGCCCCGGCGCCTGGCGAAGCGCTACCTGGTCCAGTCGCCGCCGATCTTCGCTTTGCTGGTCCGGGAGAGGCTGCGCCGGCGAGGCCGCTGACGCGGCACCGCTCAGCCGTTCTGGTCCTTGTACCATCGCTGGCCGGCGATGTGGCTGGATGCCTCGGAGATGGCCGCCGCGATTTCCGGGCGCAGCCTGGCCGAGCCGGCCTCGTTCAGCCGCCACCAGCGCCCCTCGGTAACTGTCCATTGCGTCGGGCGCTGCTGCCCCATGCCCTGGGCCGCCTGCCGGATATGGTCGGGAAACAACCGGTAGTCGGACGCGGCCCCGTTGCTGTTGTCGGGCGGGCCGATTCCCCATTCGCCACAATAGGTGACGGTGCGGTTGGCATCAGCCCAGTGCTGGAGACGCTCCTGCCAATGCCGGATGGCATCCAGGTTTCCGGCATCGAGTTCGTACATGTGCCACTGGTGCAGCCGCGGCTTGTCCGGGTCGACGCGCAGCGTCCCGTCCATCATGGTTGCCGGGGCACCATAATCGGCGCCGTTGGTGACGATCACATGGTTCGGCAAAGCCTGGTGGAGGATGTCGGTGCATTCCTCCCGCCGGGCCTCGAAGCCTCGATTGGTGCCATTGGCATACTCGTTCGCGGTGCCGACGGCGATCCGGTCCGGGTTGAAGCCCTGCGCCGCGATGGCACGCGCACAGCGGCGGATATAATCGGGAACCTCATCCCGCGCCATGAAGCGCTCGTCCACGACGTCGAGGCAATCGATGAACACGGTCATGCCGGCCTCGATGATGCCTCGGCTGGCCCGCAGCCACAGCGCGAACTGCTCCTGCGACACCAGCGGGAACCGCCCGCCCGAGGGCGGATAGATGCGGATATGGGTAACGCCCTGCGACGCGTACTCGCGCAGCACGGCATCGGTGAGCCAGTCCTTCATGAGCACATCGCTGCGCTCGATATTGATGCCAAACCGCAGCGGCGCCAGAAAGCGCCGGACGCGCGTGGTCACAGCACTCTCTGCGGCTTGTGCGGCAAGCGCCACCGGCATGGCGGCCGCCACGTGAAGGAAAGTTCGCTTGTGCATCATCTCGTCCTCGCCAGCCGGTGCCGCACCGCTTCCTGACAGGCTACCATCCCGGCACGGCATGCACGCAGTCACGAAGGACGGACGGCGGGCTCCCCGTTGATGTCACTTCGGTCCCGGCATCCGTGTTCCCCTTCGATCCAAGGTCGGGCTAGCGTCGCCACGCGCCTCACGGAGGATCCCATGGAATACGTGTGCGACGGGACAAGAGGAAGCACCTGGTTCCGCATCCAAACGGAAGCCGAGGCGGTGCAGGAGTCGGAGCGCATGCGGCATGCGGTTGAGAAGCATTTCCGCCGCGCTTCCGAAGCCGCCTCGGAAGCCTTCGATCCGACCGGGATACCCTATATCGAGCAGGACATCCGCCGCGCCACCCATATCCGGCGCACGATGCCCGTGTTCCTCACCTTGCGGGACGACGAGGGAGGCTCGCTGGTGACGGCCATGTTGCCGCAGCCAGGACGATCCCAGCCGGAGATGCGCCCCGTCATCGTCGGCCCGGGCAACAGCGACCCATACCCTGCCCATGGCGAGGCGATCGCCGTGCTTGGAACCCGCTTCGGCATAACGCTGGACCGGGCCCGGTGCTACCCCTACAGCCGGTCCTAGGCGCCCGGCGTATGGCGTCGGAGGAAGGCGACAACGCGCGCCTCCTGCGCAGCCAAATGCTCCGGGCCGCGCCAGTCTTCGAGCACCTCCACCCCCGGCAGCAGGCTGGCCAGTTCCGCACTGGTCGCGGCGGGGTGCGGCGTGTCGCTTCCGGGCAGCAGCATCGTCGGCACCGGGCAGGACCTGGCAAAGGCGCGATCGACCGAGAAGACGAAGTCGCCGCCCCACATGGTGCGCCCGAAGGCCTTGATCGCCGCACCGTCGAGTTCGGACCGCGCCTCGCGCTGCTCCCGGCTCCAGGCGGCATGGCTGTCGGGGAAATACTCCGGATGCTCCGGATGCAGGCCGATCGGGTTCTGCAGCACTGCCGCGGTGACGCGCTGCGGCGCCATCTCCGCCGCCTTCAGACAGAAGCTGCCACCGATGCAGCCGCCCAGCACGTGGAACCGCTCGAAGCCCAAATGGTCCATCAATGCCAGATGGTCAGCGGCATAGGTGTGCCATCCGTGATCGGCCTCGATCGCGGTCTGGGACCTGCCGGCATTCCGCTGGTCCATGGCGACCGCGGTGAAGCCGGCCGCCGGCAGCGCCTGCGTCCAGTCGACCCAGGGCCGGGGCGGGCTGCCGAAGGGCGAAGACCACATATCCATGCGGGAACGCAGGCCGCCCGGCGCGAACAACAGGACAGGAAAGCCGGATCCCTGAACCTGATAGGCGATCCGACCGTCAGGCCGGTTCAAGATGGGCATGGCGTCCTCCCGTTCGTCTGATCCTGCCACCGCCCTGCTATCCCATGTCAAACCGGCATGAGGTTATGACGGGCTGGCGCGGCGACGCGCCGCTGCTGCTCGCAGCCCATCGGCGGGCCGCATCGAAGGCCCGCTGCCTCACACTGGATCGGCCACGAGTATCCCAAGGCGACCTGGTCCGGACAGCTGCACGGCAGGGCACCGAGTATCGGGCCCGGCCGTGCCACCGGAATGTTGAGCTCGGTCCCCCAAACCCATTCAATGACAAACCCAGCTACCTACCCGGCGCCAACGTCAGGCCGGTGCATGAGGCGGTACGGCGGATCCAGGGCGCCGTTGATACGGACCGGATCGCCCAGGCGGTATGGCCGTTCCGCGTGTGTGGGGAAGCGCCTTTACGCATCAGAACGATCCCCACCCATCGGCACCGGCACCGCTGCGGCGGTGGAGCAGGGCGGCGATGCCGAGAGGCGGGGGTACAGCACCGGGAAGAGCAGCAACACGATGTTGGGCGGGATCATGGCCCGGCAGCTCCCGAATGTGCCGGGCCCTCCACGACCGTCATCGTGCGGGTGCCCGATGCGCACTAACGGCCTCGTGCCCCCTCACAGTCGGCCCGCCAGGACGCAACGCACTTGCCGGCAGACAGCTACGCCTCGGCATTGATCTCGGCGAAGGTTTCCCGGGCGACCAGCAACGCTTCCCGCACGGCGGGGGCGCCGATGTAGCCCGCGGTGTGCAGCAGCGCCTCGCCCAGCTCATCCTCCGTCCAGCCCTGGCGGCGGGCCATGCGGAGGTGGATGCGCAATTCCGGCCAGGCGGATGTCGCGGTATCGGTGATGACGGTGATCAGCGCCCGGGTCTTGAGGTCGAGCCCCGGCCGCGTCCACAACAAGCCAAAGACCGCTTCCCGCGTCCAGTCCGCGAATTTCTCCATCAGCGGGTCGTTGTAGACGGTGCTGGCCATCTGTTCGGCCATGGCGTCGCCCATCAGCTCGCGCCGTGTCTCGGTACCTTTGGAATACATCTCGCTTCTGGCCATCGGCTTGGTTCCTCCCTTGCGCATGACAGCCTAGCGTATCGGGCGAGGAGGAGAAGGTGGCCCCTCGTCCAGCGGCCTCTGTGGTGAAGCCCGGAACCAGGGGCGGGCTCGTGGAGCGCGCAGACGATGCCGGTGGCACCCGCACGGCCCGCGGGCAGACCTTCGCGACTATCCTCGCGCTCGGCTGCATTTCCTGAGCAACCTGATGCAGTCGCTGCTGCCGGCAATCCGTGCCATCCTGAAATTGCCCCTGCCGCCCAATGCACGGCGCCGCTGTTGCAGCCGCGCGTCGGCATGGTGACCAACAAGCGGCCCATGGGGCCTGCGGCCCGGAACGGGTTATCGCCGCCGTGGGCTTCACCGGATGCGACGCACCGAAACCGGCAGATACCGGAGCGGACCTCCTAGGTGGCGTGGATGTGGTTCGGCGCCACCTCCGAGGTGAGGTATCGGGATCATTAGGGCGGGCAAACCGAGCGGGAAACTGAGGCACGCACGCAACGTTAAGTTTGCATCATGGCTCGTGCTCCCATTGCCCGCGACACTTCCATTGCAACCTACCGCGCAAAGCGCGACTTCGCCGTGACACCGGAGCCAGCCCCAGCGCGGGATGCCACTGGCACGACGCGTCGCTTTGTCGTCCAGAAACATGACGCCCGCCGTTTGCACTGGGATTTCCGGCTGGAGCATGAGGGCGTGCTGGTCAGCTGGGCCGTGCCCAAGGGCCCCTCGCTCGACCCTGCCGACAAGCGCCTGGCCGTCCGGGTCGAGGATCACCCGCTCGATTACGCAAGCTTCGAGGGCACCATTCCGACGGGCAACTACGGGGCAGGCAAGGTTGAAATTTGGGATGAGGGCAGCTGGGAACCGCTCGGCGATCCCGCCGCTGATCTTGCCGCTGGTGAGCTGAAGTTCCGGCTTTCAGGACAGCGCCTGAAGGGCGGTTTCGTTCTGGTCCGCATGAAGCGCCGAGGCGGGGAGCGTGCGGAGAATTGGTTGCTGATCAAGGAGCATGACGACGCGGAGCAGCCCGGTGCCGATGCTGCGGCGCTTGAAGCGCGGCCGGCACCGAAGTCCCGTGGCGTATCGCGCAGCGTCAAGCCGGCGATCAAAGGGCAAGCCTCGCCCGCCGCCGCTCCAGAGGGGCGGCCCGGCACCGTCGTCGCCATGAAGCCGCCAGCCCACTCGCCCCAACCAACCGGCGATGCGCCGATTGCCGGCGCCGTGCCGGCGTCCTTGCCGGCCGACCAGAAGCCCGAACTTGCCACGCTCGTCGAGGAGCCGCCCGAGGGCACCGGCTGGCTGAGCGAGGTGAAATTCGATGGCTATCGCCTGCTCATCCGCAAGCACGGCCGGGATGTCCGCCTGATCACTCGCAACGGTCTCGACTGGAGCGCGAAGCTGCCTGAGATGGTCCGCGCCATTGCCCGGCTCAAGGTCGACAGCGCGCTGCTGGATGGCGAGCTCGTCGCGCTGCGGGAGGATGGCCTGTCCTCCTTCGCCAATCTCCAGGCGGCCCTGGCCAATGGCGGTGACCGAGGTGGCCTGTTCCTCTACCTGTTCGACCTACTCCATCTCGACGGCTGGGACCTGCGCGGCTGCCGGCTGGCCGACCGCAAGGCGGCCCTGCAACCGCTGAGCGACTGGCACGGCGTGCTGCGGTTCAGCGATCATCTGGACGGCGGGACCCTGCGGGTCCGCCAGCAGGCCTGCGCCCTCGGCCTCGAGGGCATCATCTGCAAGCGGGCCGACGCGCCTTACCGCGGCGCCCGCACCCGCGACTGGGTCAAGGTGAAGTGCCAAGGCCGCGACGAGTTCATCATCCTCGGCTGGACGCCGCCCGCGGGTAGTCGCCAGGGGTTGGGCGCGCTGCATCTCGGCTTTCATGACAATAGTGGGCGGCTGCACTACGTGGGCGGCGTCGGCACCGGCTTCAGCGAGAAGGAGCTTGCATCGCTCAGCCGCCGCCTTGCCCGGATGGTCAGCACGCCGCCGGAGGGGCTGCTGCTCGCCGGCGAGCCGCCCGACCCTGCCATCAACTGGGTGCGGCCAGAGCTGGTGGCGGAGGTGCAGTATATCGGCTGGACCGGCTTCGGCCGCCTGCGCCATGCGGTCTATCTCGGATTGCGGGAGGATAAGGGACCGGAGGATGTAGTGCGGGACATTCCGCACTCGGAGGTGGACCGCATTGCCTTCCAGCCAAGGCGGCGCGGCAACCCTACCATCGTCCACGCCGCGAAGCCGGTGACCGGGGCGCAGCGCGTCGGCGGCACGCAGATCACCCATGCTGACCGCGAGCTCTGGCCTGGGATCACCAAGCAGGATCTTGCCGAGTATTGGCGGCAGGTCGCAGCCCGTGCCTTGCCGGACATCGCTGGCCGCCCGCTGGCGCTGCTGCGCTGCCCTGACGGGATCGAGGGCCAGCGCTTCTTCCAAAAGCACGGCAACCGCGGCATGCCGCCCGCCATCCACGAAGGCACCGCGGGCGACCAGCCCTTCCTGTCGATCGAGGACGAAGCCGGCCTGCTGGCCTGCGCCCAGATGGCAGCCATCGAGTTGCATGGCTGGGGAGCAAGCGCTGCCGACCCGCTGAATCCCGATCGGATCGTCTTCGACCTCGACCCGGGCGAGGGCGTGGCCTTCGCGGAGGTAGTGCGGGCCGCACTGGATCTCCGCAAGCAGTTGCAGGATGGGGGGCTGGAATCCTTCTGCCGGACCACCGGCGGTAAGGGCCTCCATCTCGTGGTGCCGCTGCGGCCGGAGGCCGGGTGGGAGCTGGTGCGGGACTTCGCGCGTGGCTTTGCCAGGGCGCTGGAGGCGGAGGCGCCGGACCGCTTCATCGCCACCGTCTCGAAGGCCCAGCGCCGCGGCCGCATCCTGGTGGATTGGCTGCGCAACGGCATCGGCGCCACCGCCGTCTGCTCCTACTCGCCCCGCGCCCGGCCCGGTGCCACCGTGGCGACGCCGCTGGCCTGGCGGGAGGTAACGCCCAGGCTCGACCCGCAGCGCTTCACCATCGCTACCGTTCCGGCGCGCCTCCGGCAGCAGCGGCGCGATCCATGGGCGGGCATGGCTACCATCGACCAGCGCCTGCCGAAGGAGTTCCGATAATGGCTGAGCATCAGCACCCCATCTGGCGCGGCCACCTCCGGCTCGCGCTGGTATCCTGCCCGATCGCCCTCTACAGCGCACGGCAGGCCTCGGCCGAGCTGCATTTCCACTTCATCAACCCCAAGACCGGCAATCGGGTGCGCATGGTCACGCTCGATGGCGGCACGGAGGAGGAGGTGCGGCGGTCGGACCTGGTGAAGGGCTACGAGTTCAAGAAGGACACCTATGTCCTGCTGGATGATGCCGACTTCGAGCGGGCGAAGATCGATAGCTCCACGGTCCTGACCCTCGACAAATTCGTCCCCGCCGACGCCATCGACCCGATCTACTACGATGCGAGTTACTTCATGGTCCCCGACGGGGAGGCAGGCCAGGATGTCTATTCCGTGCTGCGGGAGGCGATCGGCAAGACGGGCCGGGTAGGTCTGGCGCGGCTGGTCATCGCCCGGCGCGAGCGTTCGGTCGCCATCATGCCGCTCGGCCGAGGCCTGGTGCTGCATACCTTGAACGACCCCAAGGAGCTGCACGATCCGGAGGAGCTCTTTGTCAACCTGCATGCCGGGAAGCCCGACGCCGCCATGGTCCGGCTGGCCACGCAGCTGGTGGACCGGCAGACCCAGCGCTTCGTGCCGGCAGACATGGAGGACCGCTACGAAGCGCGGCTCCGCGAGGTCATCGAGGCGAAGCTCCGCGGCGAGGAGCAGCCGGAGGTCGAGGAAGAGCCGCAGCGCGACAACGTCATCGACCTGATGACGGCGCTGAAGCGCAGCCTGGGCGATGCGGCGGACGGCAAGCCGGCCAGAGCCACGACGCGCAAGGCCAAAGCCGGGGCGCCGGCGACCACCAAGCCCAAGGCGCCGGCGGCGAAGCGCCGTGCCGCGGCTCGGTGACGCAGGCGGAGCGGCCAAAGCTGATCGGCGGTGTCGAAACCGCTGCCTGCCGCAGGCGCCGGTGCTATATTGAGAGACGCAGCTGCGCTTCGGTTGCTGTCCGTTCATCGGTCAAGGTGGACACCGTGACGCCCAGCAGCCGGACGCCCTTTGGCACAGGAAAGAGCGACTCCAGCAGCAGGATGCTCGCCCGCTCAAGGTCATCCCGGCTCGCAACGGGTACGGCTGTCGTCCGGCTTCGTGTCGCCTGGCTGAAGTCGGCATACTTGACCTTGAGTGTTACGGTACGGCCGCGCACTCCGGTGCCTTCGCAATAGTGCCAGACCTTGTCGATGACCGGTTGCAACGCCGCACGGGCCGCGCTCAAGGTGGATAAGTCGGCGGCGAAGGTGTTCTCGGCACCAACTGACTTGCGGATCCTGTCCGGCCGGACCGGCCGGTCGTCGACACCACGCGCGATCCAGTAGTAGTAGGCGCCGGCCTTGCCGAAATGCTGCTGCAGGAACCCCAGGGTCTGTGCCCGCAATTCGAGCCCGCAGTGGATCCCGAGCTGCTGCATCCTGGCCGAGGTTGCCGGCCCGACGCCGTGGAACCGGCCCACCGGCAGGGTCTCGACGAAGGCTGGGCCCATGCGGGGAGTGATGACGAACAGGCCGTCAGGCTTCCGGTGGTCCGAAGCCAACTTGGCCAGGAATTTGTTGTAGGAGACACCGGCCGATGCGGTCAGCCTCGTCTCCTCCTTGATCCGGGCCCGGATGCGCTGCGCGATCTCGGTGGCGCTTGCGGCGCCCTGCAAGTTCTCGGTGACATCGAGATAGGCCTCGTCCAACGAGAGCGGCTCGATCAGCGGCGTGAACTCCGCGAAGATGCCGCGGATCTGCAGCGACACCGCCTTGTAAACCTCGAAGCGCGGCGGCACGAAGACCAGCTCGGGGCATTTGCGCCGGGCGGTCACTGACGGCATGGCTGAGCGCACACCGAACCGGCGGGCTTCGTAGCTCGCAGCGGCAACCACGCCGCGCTCACGCGAGCCACCGACGGCAACAGGGAGACCACGCAGCTCCGGATGGTCCCGCTGCTCGACCGATGCGTAGAAGGCGTCCATGTCGATATGGATGATCCTGCGGGGATGCACAGCCTCCGCTGCCGCGCTTGCGCGTGCCTCGGCTTGGTCGGTTGGTCCCTGGCCTGTATTGGCGTGAGGCAAGTTCACCTTCATCAGGAGGCGGCTGGCGCCCCATCCTCCTTGACCTCGCGGATCGGGCTCCAGCGCGTCCAGATGCCCGCGGGGGCCGCAGGCGACCGGTCCTCGCCGAGGGCGAAGAGCGGCATGTGGCCGGATTGGCCGGTCATTGCACGGATCCGCTTGCGGGTTGCCTGCTGGCTCTTGATGACGCTGCAAAGCCTGCGCATTCGATGGTCCTCCGGGGGCTGTCGCCGGCGGTTGACGGTTGGCGCCCGTCAAGCCCCAGACGCGGCTGATGGGTACGCTCCGTATGGCGCATCCCTGCGGGCCATGACCGAGGATGATCTCTTCCGTCCCGCGAGCGTTGCCGTTGGCAGTTTCCCTGACCTGATTCAGCGTGACCCGCTGGAGGAGCCATGATGAGTTCCTTGCCCATGTCTTTGGCGACCTGGAAGGACGCCCCGCGTGTGCGCCCGCTCAACGAGGCGCCGCTGCGGGATGGTCCGTACATTCTTTGCTGGCTGCAACAGGCGCTGCGTGCCTTTGACAACCCGGTCATCGACGCGGCCGTACGGCTCGGCAACGAGCGTGGCCTTCCGGTGCTCATTTACCACGGCCTCCGGGAGGATTATCCCTTCGCATCCGACAGATTGCACCGCTTTGCCTTGGGTGCCAGCCGTGATGTGGCGCGCGGCTGCGCCGAGCGCGGCCTCGCCTGCGTGCAGTATGTTGATCGGGCGGCCAAGCGTGAGAAGGGCCTGGTCTATCGGCTCGCCGCGCCGGCCGCCGCGCTCGTGCTGGAGGACCAGCCTGCCTTCGTCGCGCAGTGGCAGGCCGAACGGGTTGCCGCGAGGACCGGCACGGCCGTCTTCGCGGTGAACGCCGCCTGCCTCGTGCCACCCGCTGCACTGGAACAGGGCGTCGGCACTACATCCGCCTTTCGTCGTCGCCACGAGAAGCTGCGCGATGCGTGGCGAGACTGGACCGACGAAGAGCCGTCGGTCGCGCCCTACGCGGGGCCACTGCCCTACGAGCCTGACCATCTTGGCTCGATGGACGACGCAGCCAGCAACGCCCTGGTCGCATCCTGCGCGGTCGACCATGCGCTCGCGCCCAGCGCGATGTTTCCGCCGACGCGCGCCGAGGTTCTGCTCCGCCTCACCCGGCTGCGCGACGAGGTGCTGCCGGCCTATGCCGGCGCACGGAACGACGCGCGGCGCCCCGAAGGGGCGTCGACGCTCTCGCCCTACCTTCACTTCGGCATGGTGGGTCCGCGCGAGATCATGGGCGCGATTGCGGAGGCGGATGTACCGGATGAGAGCCGCGCCAAGTTCGCCGACGAGCTGCTCAGCTGGCGCGAGTGGTTCCACTACAAGGCCCGCAGCCTGCCTGTTCCGGAGAACTATGCCCGCGTGCCGAAATGGGCCCGGGCTACGCTTCAGGCCCATGCGTCGGAACCACGTCCGCATCTCGAAACGCTCGATGCGCTGGTTCACGGCGAAACAGCCGACGAGACCTGGAACGCGTGCCAGAAGCAGTACCTGCTTGACGGCTGGATGCACAACAACCTGCGTATGTATTGGGCGAAGAAGCTGATTGCGATGACCCCGGATCCCGACACGGGCTGGGCCACCGCCTGCTACCTGAACGACCGTTTGAGCCTCGACGGCCGCGACCCGTCAACTTATGGCAATCTCGCCTGGGCGTTCGGCGATGCCGCCCCTGGCTATGGTGACCGGCCGATTTATGGGTTGGTCTCGACCCGCACCGATCGCTCGATCCGCGAGCGGCCAAACGGCCCGGAATGGATTGCCGCTGCTGCATCCCGCCCGACGTTCCGCCTGACGGTGCCCGACAAGCCTCCAGTCGACCCATATCTTACCACGAAGCTGCCAATCTGATCGGCTGGTCAACCGGCGTCCTTGGCGGAGACGGTTTCGTACCAGTCGGCGTAGGGCGTGTTTCCAACCAGACGCCGGTTGTAGTCCGGGGCGCCATCCGTCCACCATGGTAGGCCGCGCTCTCCAAGCGCCCGCTTTGCTGCGTCGACGCTCGACCGCGCGGCACGAAGCGCGTCGGGATCACCTTTCGCCATCCGGACAGCACGGCGGGCCGTCATCAGTTGCTGCACCAGCCGCTCGCGCTCGGCCGGGTCAAGCGCCGGGTTGCTCAGCCGCCACAACCGGCCACGCACCACGAAGTAGCGTCCGTCGGGTGTGCGGGGCTGCCCAAGACCGGTGGGCCTGCGGTCTGCGCTGTGAGATCCAGCGTCATGCGCCATTGCACTGCTGCCTGATTGCTTTTGCGACGCTATAGAGGTTGCGCGTGCTGTGGTTCATCAAGAGCTGGTGCCCAAGCTAGGCATGCGTTCGGCCACCTCGCGCAGCATGGTCTTAAGCTTGGTGGTGCCCTGCTTGATTGCGGTCCTGGCGCCCGTGCTTCTGCGGCTGCCAGGGTTGTCCATTACGACGATATCGCCAGGACGAAGCTCGGGCGCCAGCATCTGCTCCGCGTTGTTCTGTGGAAAAGGTCCATTGGTCGACCCTTCCAGGACCATGCCGGCGTTGCGCAAGCCGGCAACAGAGGAGGTGGTCAGCCAATGGCCGTGTGGGACGGCGGCCTGCAGCCGCTCACCTGGCGGGGCGAGCCATACTGGTCGATGCCCGGCCTTCATCGATGAACACCAAGCGGTCTCGGTCGAGGTCAGGCCAAGCCTCGAACCGGGCCCAGCGCCGTCCCCAGATGTCCGGGCGGTCCTGTCCGCGGCACGGGCGGACTTTTTTTCCATGTCATCCGCCACCGCCAGAAGAAGCGTCGCAGCGTGCCGGCTCCAGCGCGGCGAGGGCCGGGGAGGAGGGGCAGGGATCTCGTCACGAATCGCCTGCTGCCGGAGCTTGTCCGGTCTTGGTTGACGCAGGATGCCGTAGTCCGCTTCCTCCTTTCTGTGTCAGCGCGCACGATGCGGCGCCAGGACTTCCAGCCAGACCACGGCCGCGGCCGCGCCGGCATCCGGCGTGCCGAGGGCGCGGTCGCCAAGGTAACTGGCGCGGCCCAGGCGAGGGCGCATGGAGGCGGTGGCCTCCGCGCCAGCCCGCGCGGTCTGCACCGCTTCCTCCCAGGCCGAGGCGGGCGGCTGCCCTGCGGCCAGCGCACGGGCAAAGGCCTCCGCGGCAGGATGCAGCGCGTCCAGCATGGTGCGGTCGCCAGGCTTCGCGCCACCCAGATCCGCAATCGCGTCCACACCGGCAGCCAGGGCGGCGGACCAATCGGCGGGCGACGGCGCGGCCGGCAGGGCGCGGGCCGCGCGCAGCAGCGCCGTGGCGTAGAAGGGGCCGGAGCTGCCTGCAATGGCACGCCGCACCGCCTCTCCCATGCGCACCAGGGCGGCCGGCGCCTCGGCCCAGGCGGCGTCCGGCAGGGCGCGCAGAGCCGCAGCGCCGCGCGACATGCTGATGCCGAGGTCGCCGTCGCCGGCGGCGCTGTCGAGCGCGGTCAGCCGCGCCTCGGCTCCCTCCAGCGCCGCGGCGGCGGCGAGGGCGGCACGGCGCACCGTCTCGCCTGCGGGCGTCGCCGGGCGTGCCGCCTCGGCAACCGGCGCGGCGGTGGTGCCGACCAGCTGCCGGGCGGGCGCGATCCGCCCGCTGCCGGGCCAAGCGGGGGCCTCGGTCGGCGCGTCCAGCCGCGCCAGCATCCCGTCGTCCACCCGCATCACGGTCAGCGAGGCGCCGGGCATCTCCAGCGCAGTGAGCAGGTTGCCGCACCAGGCACGCTCCACGGCCAGCCCGCGCGCCCGCAACAGGGCAAGGGCGCTGCGGGCCACCACCGCCAGCTCCATCGGCGGGGTGCCGCCGAGGCCGTTCACCAGCAGCGCCACCCGCTCGCCCCCGCGCAAGGCGGCATCGGCCAGGATGGTGTCGAGCATCTCCTGCACCAGCGCATCGGCCGGTCGCAGCGGGACGCGGCGCACGCCCTGCTCGCCATGGATGCCGAGGCCCAGTTCCACCTCCTCCTCGCCGAGGGAGAAGCCGGGGCGGCCCGCGGCTGGGACGGTGCAGGCGCCGAGCGCGACGCCCATGCTTCCGGTCGCCGCTGCAGCGGCACGGGCCTCAGCTGCAACTGCCTCCAGTGGCAGGCCGGCCGCGGCGGCGGCGCCGGCCACCTTGTGCACCAGCACCGTGCCCGCGATGCCGCGCCGGCGCGCGGGCTCCACCGTGTCGCTCAGCGCCACGTCGTCGGCGACCACCACCACCTCGGCCGGGATGCCCTGGGCGCGTGCCAGCTCGGCGGCGAGGCCGAAGTTCAGCCGGTCGCCGGTGTAGTTCTTCACCACCAGCACCGCGCCGGCGGGCCCGGCCGCAGCACGGATGGCGGCCAGCACCGCGTCGACGCCGGGCGAGGTGAAGACGTCGCCCGCGACGGCCGCATGCAGCATTCCCGCTCCGACATAGCCCGCATGGGCTGGCTCATGCCCGCTGCCGCCCCCCGAGAGCACGGCCACGCCGCGCGCAGCGGGTTCGGGCAGGCCTGAGCGCACCACGACATCCTCGTCCCGTAACAGGGCCTGGCCGGGGTTCAGGTCCACCTCGCCCTCGAGCATCTCGCGCACCACGCGGCGGGGGTCGTTGAGAAGCTTCTTCATCCTGCCCGTCCTCTCCTGCGCGTTCGAAGGCCGTCTGAAAGGGGCCCGGCGCCGTGACCGAGGAGGCACCTTTTGAACGGCCTTCGCTCGCGCGCAGCCTATCCTTGGCAGCTCGCACGCGGTAGGCGGCCTGCCGACAGCTTGGCAGGGGCCACGGGTCATTCTCGGAAGGCTGGAAAAAAAGCGAGCCGGTGATGGCGGGCGTGACACCCGCGATCAACCGGCCCGAAGTGGCGACCAAGTGCCCAACCCCAGGTTGCGGCACAGATCACTGGGAGGAGACGTCCAAGGCCACTGCCTGAACGAGGAACAGTATACGCAATCACAATAACGTGAATATGGAGATTTCATTAACTAAAATTCATACATAGTTTATGCAGCCAGTGCGGTCACCTCCGGCGACAGGTACACGCCATGGGCGAGCAGTGCTCGTTGCACGTCTCGTGTCGGTAGCGATCGCGGCGTGATGCTGCGGTCAGCGGACAAGGCCGCGGCGATGCCGGCAGCTTGGCCGGTGAGCCAGCACTGCGGAATTTCCCGCAGGAAGGAGTGACTGGTGGCGTCGCAGGACAGGTGGCGGCCAGGGGCGAGCAGGCCGTCGAGCTGCGCAGGGACGAGAGCGCCGTAGGGTATCGAGATATTAAGGAAGCGGGGCGAGAGCGGCGGGGAAACGCCGATCTCGTCCGGGGAGACGCGGCCATCCCACATTGCCCGTGCCACGGCGCCCGCGCCGACCAGGCGACGGGCATGACGAACGCCGAGCTGTGGGGCGCTCAGCAGCGGCCAGGCGCCAGCGAAGCCGGGGGCATGGGCACGATAGAATTCCAGATGGGCTCGCATCAGGCGGTGGCTACGGATCTCCACCTCCGTCAGGTCGTCTACGGCGACCGCCGAGAAGCCGGTCATGCGCGGGCCCATGAACAAAGCGACATCATTCCGCCACGAGACGAAGGCCTTATCGAACTGGCCATGCGCTTCCCGCCCCCGCTGAAGGAATTCGGCGAACTGCTCCGGCTCCCCGGCGCGCCAGCGCAGCCAAGCCTCCATGTCCACGCCGCCGAACATCCAGCTGGTGTTCATGGCGTGGTGGATGTCGGCCTCCTCGATATCGGCGGTGGTCGCGGCGCCGGCGCGGTGGAAGAGGTCGCCGTCGCCGGTCGCGTCCACCACGACCTTGGCGAGGATGGCGCGGCGGCCCTGCTTGCTCTCGAAGATGGCGCCGCGGAATGCACCGCCCTCCATCACCGGCTGTGCGCCCCAGGCGTGGAAGAGGGGCTCGGCGCCGGCCTCGATCACCATCTCCAGCGCCGTCGCCTTCATCCATTCGGGATCGGCGGTGGGGGAGTGGGTGACGGTGCCGTGGAAGGCGGCGGTGCGGAGGGCCCACCAGGCGGCCGTCGCGGCATCGCGGCTGCCCCAGGCCTCACGCGGCGGGCCGGCGATGGCGTCCCGCGGCAGGCGGGCGAGGTATTCCTCGGCGAAGCCACGGATCACGAGCTGGCCGGACCAGTCGGTCATGCGGTCGATCCAGATGACGAGGCCGCCGGTGGAGAGGCCGCCGAGGTGGTTGTGGCGCTCAAGCAGCATCGTCCGGGCGCCGAGGCGGGCGGCGGCGACGGCGGCGGCGGTGCCGGCCGGGCCGCCGCCGACGACCAGCACGTCGCATTCGGCGTGGATCGGCACCTCGCGCGCCGGCTCGGTCAGGTGGCGGGCGGTGACGCGGGGGTGGCGGATGCGGGCGCTCGACGCCTCCACGCGGAAGGTCTCGCTCTGGAAGAAGAGGCGGCCGGTCGGGGTGTCGCTCATCCGGCGAACCTATGGGAAGGTAGGCTCGTTGCGCTACAGGGGGGGCATGCGATCGATCCTGCTTCTGCTGTTGCTCGGGGCCTGTGCGGTGGCGCCGCCGCTCGCCGCGCCGCTGCCCTATCCGCCCGCGGCGCGGGAGCGGATCGTCCGGATTGCACTCGGCGAATGGGCGGAATGGGGCGGCGTGGTGGTGGAGGCAGGGACGCCCGGCAACTCCACCGGGGCGGAGAGCGACCCGGCGAATTTCCCCCGCGTGCTGGCCTATTGGCGGGCAGTTCCGAAGGACGAGGGGGCGGTCGAGCGGAACCGGACGCTCTATGCCCAGGCGATCGGCGGGGCGGGAGGCCAGGGGTTGTGGCAGGAGCCCTATTGGTCGGCGGCCTTCATCTCCTTCGTCCTGGGAGCGGCGGGCGTGGACCGGCGGGAGTTCCTGCCCTCCGCCGCGCATTCCGACTATGTCGATGCGCTGATCCGGGATGCGCTGGCCTTCCCGGCCTCGGCACCCTTCCTGCCGCGCGGCCCCTTCGAGGCAGCGCCGCGGCCGGGTGACCTGCTCTGCGCCGATAGGGGACCGGTGCCGATTACGGATTGGCGGCAGCGGGCGGTGGATGCGGGGCGGTTCCGGCCCATGCATTGCGACATCGTCGTACGGGCCGGGCCGGGCGTGGTCGAGGTGGTCGGGGGGAATGTGCGGGACAGTGTGACGATGACCCGTTTCCCTACGGACGCGGCGGGCTATCTTCTGCCGAGGCCAGCGGGGGAACCCGCTTGGTTCGCCCTGTTCCAGAACCGGCTGGGCCGGTTGCCGCCGTGGAGCCCCCTGTCATGACCGACCTGTTCGAGCCGCTCACCCTCCGTGGCGTCACGCTCAAGAACCGCATCGGCGTCTCGCCCATGTGCCAGTACTCCTGCGCGGAGGATGGCAAGCCGACCGACTGGCACCTGCAGCACCTACTCTCGCGCGCCGTGGGCGGGGCGGGGCTGACCATCACCGAGGCGGCGGCGGTTTCGCCCGAGGGGCGCATCTCGCCGGCCGATCTCGGCATCTGGGAGGATGGGCAGGTCCCCGGCCACCGCCGGCTGGCGGAGGGGATCGCGGCCATGGGCTCCATCCCCGGCATCCAGATCGCGCATGCGGGGCGGAAGGCGAGCCGGAAGCAGGCCTGGCTGCATGGGGCGGCGGAGCCGGGCTGGGTGCCGGTTGGGCCGAGCGCCGCCGCCTTCCAGGGCTATGCGACGCCGCGGGCGCTGGAGGATGCGGAGATCGAGCAGGTGGTCGCCGATACCGCTGCCGCGGCGCGGCGGAGCATCGCAGCGGGGTATCGCTTCATCGAGCTGCATGCGGCGCATGGCTACCTGCTGCATCAGTTCCTCTCGCCCCTGGCCAACCAGCGGAACGATGGCTGGGGCGGGGATTTCGACGGGCGGGTGCGGCTGACCGAGGAATGCGCACAGGCGGTGCGCGAGGCCATTCCCGACGAGGTGCCGCTCTGTGTGCGCCTCTCCCATACCGATTGGGTGGAGGGGGGCTGGACGACGGCGGAGACGGTGGCGCTGTCAGCGCGGCTGAAGGCGCTGGGGGTGGACATGATCGACGTGACCTCCGGCGGTCTGGATGCGCGGCAGGCGATTCCCGTCGGGCCGGGCTACCAGGTGCCGGGGGCGGCGGCGGTGCGCGAGGGGGCCGGGGTGGCCGTCGCGGCGGTCGGGATGATCACCGAGCCGGCGCAGGCGCAGGCGATCCTCAGCGAGGGGAAGGCGGACCTGATCCTGCTGGCGCGGGCGCTGTTGCGGGACCCCTATTGGCCGATCCATGCCGCGGCGGCGCTGGGGCGGACGGAGGCGCTGCGCGTGGCGCCTCAGTATGAGCGGGGGCTGGGAGTGCTGGGGAAGATGGAGCGGGACGATGCGGTGGGGGTGCCCCTGCCGGGGCTCGGCTGAACCGCCCCGCCGCGCCTTCAGTCGACGCTGGCGCCGGAGATGCGGACCAGCTCCGCGACCCTCGGCAACTCGGCCCTGAAGAAGGTGGCGAATTCCTCTGGCGTGCTGCCGACGGGCTCGTAGCCCAGCTGTTCCATCCGGTCGCGCGTCTGGGGAGTGCGAAGAGCGGTTGCGACCTCTCGGGCGATGCGCTCGACGGCCCGAGCGGGCGTGCCGGCCGGGGCGAAGAGGCCGAGCCAGCTGTTGAAGGCATAGCCGGGCAGCGCCTCGGCGATCGCCGGGATATCGGACAGTTGTGCCGAGCGGTCGCGCCGCGTGGTGCCGAGCGCGCGCACCTGCCCCGAGCGCACCTGCTGGATCGTCTCGACGACCGGGGTGAACATCAGGTCGAGGCGGCCGGAGACGAGATCGGCCATGGCCGGCGCGCCGCCGCGATAGGATGGCTGGGTGAAGCGGACGCCCGCCCGGTGCTCGAACAACGCGGCGGCGAAATGCTGCGAGCTGCCGGGGCCGGCGATCCCGCAATTGAGCCCGCCCGGATTGCCCTTCGCGCGGGCGACCAGCTCCTCGACGTTGCGCACCGGCAGCGAGGGATGCACCACCAGCAGGCAGGCGCTGAGGGCAATGAGCGAGACCGGCGTGAAGTCGCGCACCACATCGAAAGGGAGGTTGCGGTAAAGCGCCGCATTCGTCGCCTGGGACCCCATCGAGGCGACGACCAGCGTATACCCATCGGGCGCGCTGCGAGCGACATGCTCGGTAGCGATGTTGCCTGCTGCGCCGGTGCGGTTCTCCACCATCACGGGCTGGCCGAGCCCCGCCGTGATCCCCTGCGCCACCACGCGCGCGGTGGTGTCCGTGCTGCCCCCGGGGGCAAAGCCGACGACGAAGCGGATGGGCCGGTCGGGACTCCATGCGTCCGCCGGCGTCGGTTGCGTGCGGCCAGGCACCGGGGCGAAGGGTACGGCGGCCAGGAGCGGGAGAAGGTGGCGGCGCTGCATTCGCTTTCCTCCAGGCGAGGCGTTGGCCGCCCCTGCGGTGAGCGACGATGCCGGATCGGGGAGGCCGGAGCAACGAGAGCGGGGCCCGGCGATGGTGGCGGGACCTTCCCGTTGCTGGCCGGGCGGCGGCTGGCATGGCGATGACCCTCGACCAACTCCGCGTCTTCGTGGCTGTCGCGGAGCGGCAGCATATGACGCGGGCGGCGGAGGCGCTGAACATCGTCCAGTCCGCTGCCAGCGCGGCCGTCGCGGCGCTCGAGGCGGGGCATGGCGTCCGGCTGTTCCACCGCGTCGGCCGCGGCATCGTGCTGACCGAGGCAGGGCGGCTCTTTCTGGTCGAGGCGCGGGCGGTGCTGGCGCGCGCCTCGGCAGCGGAAGTGGCGCTTGCGGAACTGGGCGGGCTGGTACGCGGCGTGCTTTCGGTGCAGGCAAGCCAGACCATCGCCAGCTACTGGCTGCCCCGCCACCTCGTCGCCTTCCGCCGGGCCTATCCCGGCATCGAGATCCGGCTGGGGATCGGCAACACCGCCCAGGTGGCGGCCGCAGTGCACGAAGGGCTGGCGGAACTCGGCTTCGTCGAGGGGGTGGTCGAGGATGGGCACCTTCTCAGCCAAGTGGTGGCGGCCGACCGGCTCGTCCTTGTCGTGGCGCCAGATCACCCCTGGGCGATGAGCCCCGGCCTTGGGCTACACGAGATGGCGGAAGGGGGCGAATGGGTGCTGCGGGAGCGCGGCTCCGGCACCCGCTCCGCCTTCGAGGGGGCACTGGCAGCGGCGGGGGTCGCCCCTGGCACGCTGCGGGTCGCCCTTGAGCTGCCTTCCAACGAGGCGGTGCGGGCGGCAGTGGAGGCGGGGCTCGGGGCGACAGTGATCTCCGCCTCCGTCGCCGTGTCGGGCCTGGAGGCGGGGCTGCTGCACCGGGTGCCGGTCAATCTGCCGGAGCGGGATTTCCATGTGCTCCGCCACCGGGAGCGGCCGCCGAGCCGGGCAGCCGAGGCACTTCTGGCGCTCATCGGCCGGCGGTAGCTCAGGCAATGCCGAGCAGGCGGATCAGTCCCAGGGCGGCGAGGCCGAGGGCCAGCAGGGAGAGCGAGACGGCGGCCGTCACGCGGCCGCCGGCACGGGCCACCATGCGGACATCAACCCCAAGCCCGAGCGCAGCCATGGACACCACCGTCAGCACTCCCGCCAAGCTGGCAAGTGCCGGCTGGATGATGGCCGGTACAAGGCCGAAGGAGCGAAGCGTGGCAAGGCCGAGGAAGCCGAGGATGAACCAGGGCACCAGCCGGTGCCTCGGCGGGCAGCCGGGGGCAGCGCGGTCGCCCACGGCGGATTGCCGGAAGGGTGCGTCCGCATCCTCCCGCAGGCGCGGAGCCAGCAGGGAAAGAACCAGCACCACCGGGCCGAGCATCAGCACCCGCACCAGCTTGATCAACGTGCCGAGCTGGATGGCAAGTGTCCCGGCCGGGGCCGCGGCGGCCAGCACCTGCGGCACGGCATAGACCGTCAGCCCCGCCAGCGCGCCAGTCTGCAAGGCGGAAAGGCCGAGGGCCACCGCCAGCAGCGGCAGGCCGAGCACGACCAGCACGCCGAGTACGGCGGTAAAGGCGATGGAGGAGGCGACCTCCTCGGCATCGGCGCCGATCACGGGGGCGACGGCGGCGATGGCGGAGTTGCCGCAGACGGCATTTCCGCAGGCGACCAGGATGGCCATCCGCCGCGGCAGGCCGAGCCCGCGCCCGATGGCATAGCCGCCCAGAACCGCGAGGGCGACAAGGCAGAAGATGGCGAGGAGCAAGGCCGGGCCTACCGCGAGCAGGGCGGCGGCGCTGACCGATGCGCCGAGCAGCACCACCGCCACCTCCAGCAACGTCCTGGCGCCAAAGGCGATACCGGGCTGCCAGCGCTTGCCCGGAGCCCAGGCTGTGCGCAGCACGGCGCCGAAGATGATGGCGAGCACAAGCACCTCAAGCCAAGCGCGGCCGAACAGGGCGGCCTCGACCCGTTCCAGCGCCAGCGCGGCGAGGGTAACGGCAAGGCAGAGTGCGAGGCCGGGAAGGAGGCGGGTCGGGCCAGTGGTGGTGACGACCCGGCTTGCTGCGGGGATGAAGGTGAGGCTGGGCATGGCGGCTTCTCCGATGCGGAGGATTTGGAGCCGACACACCGATCAAAATAACGGCGATTTCGGATGGATCTAATCGAAAATGAAGATTGGTCTGCACAAGCAAAAAGGGCAGCTTGCGCCGCCCTTTCGGTTTGCCACGTTGGCCTGGAGGCGGTCAGCGCCCCGTCAGGATGCGCTCCACGAGCTGCTTGGCGGTCGGGATGAAGCCGTTCGAGTAGAACGGGTCCGAGCCGAAGCGGTAGGCGTTGTGGCCGGCGAACATCAGGTTGTGCTCGAGCGCGCCGTCGTGGGCCACGTCCTGCAGCGTCTTCTGGATGCAGAAGCTGCGCGGGTCTGCCTTCTTGCCGTTGTCGAAGGTGGCACTGTGCTGGTCCCAGTTCGAGAAGCGGCAGGAGGAGAGGCAACCCATGCAGTCGATCTGGTCCTTGACGATCTCGGCCTGCTTCTCGGGAGTCACGAAGATCAGCGTGTTGTCTGGGGTGCGCATCGCCTCGGTGAAGCCGCTCCGCTCGAAGCCGGCGACGCGGGCGCGGTCATGCGGCGTCAGCCAGACACGGCGGCGGCGGGGGCCGACGGCATATTCCGCGACGTGGTCGCCGACGGGCTCCTGGGTGTAAGCGACCTGGCGCTCGTTGCGGGCCTCGAGCTCGGACAGGAACTCGTTGCGGACGGCGCTGCTGTAGAAGCCGGTCGGGGAAAAGCGCTGGAGCAGGACGTCGCCCTCCTTCAGCGTCAGCAAGCGCTGCTTCCAGGCCTCCGAAATCGGGCTCTCCTGAGTGAGGAGGGGGCGGGTGCCGAACTGGAAGGCGATGGGACCGAGCTCGGGGTTGTCGATCCAGTCCTCCCACTCCTCCAGCCACCAGACGCCACCGGCCATGATGATGGGTACTTCGCCCAGGCCGAATTCGCGCATCTGCTGGCGGAGCTTGAGGACGCGGGGATAAGGGTCCTCGGGGCGGGCCGGGTCCTCGGAGTTGGAGAGGCCGTTATGGCCGCCGGCGAGCCAGGGGTCCTCGTAGACCACGCCGCCCAGCCATTCGCGCGTCTTGTTGTAACTACGCTTCCAGAGGGCGGCGAAGGCGCGGCCAGAGGAGACGATCGGGTAGTAATGGACGCTGAACTCGCGGGCGATCTCGGACAGGCGGTAGGGCATGCCGGCGCCGCAGGTGATGCCGTTGATGAGGCCGCGGGCGCCTTCCAGGATGCCGCGGACGACGCGCTCGGCGCCGCCCATCTCCCAAAGGATGTTGGTGTGGATGCGGCCCTGGCCGTTGCTGCGCTCATAGGCCTCGCGGGCCTGGGTGATGCCGCCGCGGATGCCGTAGGCGACTAGCTCCTCATGCCGCTCGCGCCGGGTCTTACCGTGGTAGACCTGACGGATGACCTCGCCATTCTCGTCGTAGCTGTCGGCATTGACGGCCGAAAAGGTCCCGACGCCGCCGCCGGAGGCCCAGGCGCCGCAGGAAGCGCCGTTGGAGACGGCAACGCCCTTGCCACCTTCCACGAGCGGCAACACCTCGACGCCGCCCATGCGGATCGCGTTGATAGCCTTCACGCCAGACGTCCTTACCCCGAACCGTAACAAATCAGATTGACATATGGGACGGCCGTCCCCCACGAGGAAGTCCCGCGGGGGACGGCCGGGTGGTTATTCCGCCGCGTCGCTGCGCTCGCGGCGCGGACGGTCGCGGCGGGGACGGTCGCTGCCGCCCTCGCCTTCCTCGCGGGGGCGGCGGGCACCGACCTGCTCGGTGATGTCAGCGCCGGTGGCCTGATCAACGACGCGCATGGAGAGCTTCACCTTGCCGCGATCGTCGAAGCCGATGACCTTCACCTTCACCGCGTCACCGACATTGACGACATCGGTGGTGCGGTTGACGCGCTCGTTCTGCAGCTCGGAGATGTGGACGAGGCCGTCCTTGGCGCCGAGGAAGTTCACGAAGGCGCCGAAATCGGCGGTCTTCACAACCTTCCCGTTGTAGATGGCGCCGATCTCGGCCTCGGCCGTCAGGCCGCGGATCCAGTCGATGGCGCGCTGCGCCTGCTCGGTGCTGGTCGCCGCCACCTTGATGGTGCCGTCATCCTCAATGTCGATCTTGCAGCCGGTCTGCTCGGTGATCTCGCGGATCGTCTTGCCGCCGGAGCCGATGACCTCGCGGATCTTCTCCTTCGGCACGTTGATGACGGTGATGCGGGGGGCATTGGCTGCCACGTCGCCGCGGGCGCCGGTCAGGCCCTTGGCCATCTCGCCGAGGATGTGGATCCGGCCGTCACGCGCCTGATCGAGCGCCTGGCGCATGATGTCGAAGGTGATCGAGGTGATCTTGATGTCCATCTGAAGCGCGGTGATGCCCTGCTCCGAGCCGGCCACCTTGAAGTCCATGTCGCCGAGATGGTCCTCGTCGCCCAGGATGTCGGAGAGCACGGCGAAGCCGCGGTCCTCCTTGATAAGGCCCATGGCGATGCCGGCGCAGGGGCGCTTCAGCGGCGTGCCTGCATCCATCAGCGCCAGCGAGCTGCCGCAGACGGTGGCCATGGAGGAGGAGCCGTTGCTCTCAGTGATCTCGGAGACCACGCGGAGGGTGTAGGGGAACTTGTCCTTCTCCGGCAGCAGCGGACGGAGGGCGCGCCAGGCGAGCTTGCCATGGCCGATCTCGCGGCGCCCCGGGCTGCCCATGCGGCCGGTCTCACCCACCGAGTAGGGAGGGAAGTTGTAGTGGAGCATGAAGTGCTCCCTATACTCGCCCGGCAGCGCGTCGATGATCTGCTCGTCCTGGCCGGTGCCGAGGGTCGCCACGCAGAGCGCCTGGGTCTCGCCACGGGTGAAGAGCGCGGAGCCATGACTGCGCGGCAGCACCCCGACCTCGGCCACGATCGGCCGCACGGTCCTGGTGTCGCGGCCATCGATGCGGAGGCCGGTCTCCAGGATGGCGTTGCGGACGACGTCCGCCTCCAGCTCCTTCAGCAGGCCCTTCGCCTTGTCGGCCTCAAGGCCCTCGGCGGCGAGCTGCTCGACCACGGCCTTCTTCGCGGCGGAAACCTTCTCCTGCCGGAGCAGCTTCTGCGTCTCCTTGTAGGCGAGGGCGATGGCGTCACGGCCGAGCTCGGCGATGCGGGTTTTCAGCGTGGTCTCGGCCTCGGAGGGCTCGACCAGCGGCCAGGGCTCCTTCGCGGCGCGCTCGGCCAGCTCGATGATGCCCTGGATGACGGGCTGGAAGCCCTTGTGGCCGAACTCGACGGCGCCGAGCATGACCTCCTCGGAGAGCTCCTGCGCCTCCGACTCGACCATCAGCACGCCCTCGGCGGTGCCGGCGACGACGAGCTCGAGCTTCGACTGCTGGCGCTGCGCCGCGGTCGGGTTCAGCACGTACTGGCCGTCGATGTAGCCGACGCGGGCGCTGGCCACCGGGCCGAAGAAGGGAATGCCGGAGAGGGTGAGGGCGGCGGAGCAGCCGACCATCGCCACCATGTCCGGGTCGTTTTCGAGGTCATGCGACAGGACGGTCGCGATCACCTGAACCTCGTTGCGGAACCCATCCGGGAAGAGCGGGCGGATCGGCCGGTCGATCAGGCGGGAGACCAGCGTCTCGTGCTCGGAGGGACGGCCCTCGCGCTTGAAGAAGCCGCCTGGGATCTTGCCGGCAGCGAAGGCCTTCTCCTGATAGTTCACCGTCAGCGGGAAGAAGTCCTGACCCGGCTTCACCGAGCGGGAGCCGACCACGGTGCAGAGCACGATGGTGTCGCCGAGGCGGGCCATGACGGCGCCATCGGCCTGGCGGGCGACCTTGCCCGTCTCGAGCGTCAGGAGCTGGCCGCCCCAGGCGATATCCTTGCGGTAGTAGTTTTCGAACATGCGTCGTTCCTTGACCGGGCGCGAGCGCCGGCATGGTGGATGACCGGAGGCGCCATCGGGGCGGTCCGGGGTGCGACGCGGTGGGTGGCAGTCTGGCCGTTCGTTCTCGGCGCTTCGGGCTGCATGGAACGCGAGACTTCCGCCGGGGAGGGGGGAGGAAGGCCGCCCCCGTTGCCGGGGATCCATGTGGCCGGAAACGCCGTGGCCGCCCCAATCGTCTCGGGGGGTGGCGGCTGTCCTGTCAGCCCGCCGCGTGCGGCGGTCGGCCGACATGCCTGCCACAAAGAGCAGGATTCGGCCTCACGAGGGTGATATGGCTTGGCCGGACACAGATTGCCATGGGAATCTGCGCCCGGGCGGTAAACCGAGTGGTTTTAGCGGCGGAGGCCGAGGCTGCCGATCAGGCGCTCGTAACGGCCCTGGTCCTTCTTCTTCAGGTAGTCCAGCAGGCCGCGCCGCTGGCCGACCAGCACAAGCAGGCCGCGCCGGCTGTGGAAGTCCTTGGCGTGAATCTTGAGATGCTCGGTGAGGCCGCTGATCCGCTCCGAGAGCAGGGCGACCTGCACTTCCGGACTGCCGGTGTCGCCGGGCTTGGTCGCATACTGGGTGATGAGCGCCTGGCGGCGCTCCGCAGGAATAGCCGACATCGGGTTGTTCTCCGTATTGGCCGCCCCGGTTAGGGGGTTCGGCGGTTCAAGCGACCGGCTGCAGACCTTCCTGCGAGACCAGGCGCTCCGCCTTCATCAGGCCGGAGTCCAGGCGGCAGAGCCCCACGAACCGCTCCCCCGCCATGGCGCGGACCAGCCCTCCATCAGGGTTGGCAGCGTCCGGAATGCGGCCCATGAGATCGACCAGGCTGAAGGCCTGGCCTTGCATGAGCCGCATGGCCTCCGCCTCGGTGAGGGCCAGCGCCGGGATGTCGGCCAGCGCGGTCGCCACGGGAAGGAGGAGGTCCGGGGAAGGAGGCGGCGTATCGCTGGAACCGCCGAGCTTGTCCAGGGGAATTGCGATGGATTCGAGGAAGGGGCCGACCCGCATGCGCCGGAGCGCCGCGATATGGCCGACCGTGCCGACGGCGCGCGCCAAGTCGCGTGCGAGGGAGCGCATGTAGACGCCCTTGCCGCTCTCGACGAGGAAGATGGCGGTATCGGCGTCGGGGCGGGATTCCAGCTCGAAGCGGTCAACCCGGGCGGGGCGGGGCTGGAGTTCCACGATCTGACCCTCGCGGGCGAGGTCATAGGCGCGCTCGCCGCCGAGCTTGATCGCCGAGTAGATCGGCGGAATCTGCATGATGTCGCCGATGAAGGCGGGCAGGGCGGCACGGATGGCCTCGTCCGTCGGGCGGGCTTCGGAGGTCTCGATGGTCTTGCCGTCCGCATCGTCCGTATCGCGCAGGTCGCCGAAGCGGAGGGTGAAGCGGTAGGACTTCGTTCCGTCCATCACATAGGGGACGGTCTTGGTCGCGGTGCCGAGGGCGATGGGCAGCACGCCGGTCGCCAGGGGGTCAAGCGTGCCGCCATGACCGCATTTCTGTGCATCGAAGGCGCGCTTGACCTTGGCGACGACATCGGTGGAGCCGATGCCGGAAGGCTTGTCGACGATCAACCAGCCATCGACCACGCGGCCCTTCGGCTTGCGGTGGCGGTGGTGGCGGGGTTTGCCGTTGGACATCTAGCGGGCCTCGGGGGGGACGGGACGCGGCCGGCCATGGGCATCGAGCGCGACGAAGGTGAAGACGGCGGAGGTGACGCGGACGGAATGCTCCTCGGTCCGGCTGCGGCACCAGGCTTCGACCTGGATGCGGAGGGAGGTGCGGCCGGTCGAGACGACATCGGCATAGAGGCTGACCTCGTCGCCGACCTGGACCGGGGCGTGGAAGCTCATCGCCTCCACCGCCACGGTGGCGCAGCGGCCATGGGTGCGGCGGCTGGCGGCGTTGCCGGCGGCGAGGTCCATCTGCGACATGAGCCAGCCGCCGAAGATGTCGCCGGCCGGGTTGGTGTCGGCCGGCATGGCGATGGTGCGGATACGGGGCTCGCCAGAGGGCGGGGTGCCGCTCACGCCTCGTCGTCCGGCTTGGGGGCGAGGTCGCGGGCGACCTCGGGCTGGCGCAGAGCGCGGTCGATCTGCATGGCGTAGTCGAGCGCGGTGTCCTGCTGGAAATGCAGGTCGGGCGCCGCGCGCAGGCGGACCGACTTCGCCACCTGGGTGCGGAGCCAGGGAGCGACGCGGCGGAGGGCGCGCATCTGCGCCTCCGGCAACTCGCGCCCGAGGCCGCTGACGAAGGCGGTCATGTGCTTGAGATCGGGGGAGGCGCGGACCTCCGTCACCGTGACATGCAGGCCGACGAGGTCCGGATCGCGGAACTCGGCGCGGGCGAAGACGGCGGAGAGGGCGTGGCGCACCTCTTCCGCGACGCGCAACTGGCGCTGGGAGGGGCCGGCAGCAGGGCCGGCGGAATGCTTGGGCATAGGCGTCCTCGAAGGGGCTTGAACCCGTTGAAAAGCAGAGGGGCGCGGCACCATGCGGCGCCGCGCCCCCGGATCAGGGTGGAGGCGGCGCCTCAGGTGGCGGCGACCATCTCCGTCTCGTAGCACTCGATCTGGTCGCCAACGCGAATGTCGTTGTAGTTGGCGAAGCTCATGCCGCAATCGTAGCCGTTGGTCACCTCTCGGACATCGTCCTTGAAGCGACGGAGCGTGGACAGCTCGCCTTGGTGGATGACGACGCCGTCGCGCAGCAGGCGGACGCCGCAGCCGCGGCGGACCACGCCCTCCGTCACGCGGCAGCCGGCCACGTTGCCGATGCGCTTGACCTCGAAGACCTGGAGGATCTGCGCGTAGCCGAGGAAGTTCTCGCGCTGCACCGGGGCGAGCTTGCCCTTGTACAGCTTTTCGATGTCATCCGAGACCTCGTAGATGATCGAGTAGTAGCGGATGTCGACGCCGTCACGCTGCGCCATCTCCCGCGCCTGAGTGGTGGCACGGACGTTGAAGGCGACGACCACGGCGCCGGAAGCCTTGGCGAGCTGGATGTCGCTCTCGGTGATCTGGCCGACCGCCGAGTGCAGCACCCGGACCTTGACCTCGTCGTTGCCGAGCTTGCCGAGGGTGACGCCGATCGCCTCGGCCGAGCCCTGGACATCGGCCTTGACGACGACGGCGACTTCCTTCTGCTCGCCGAGCTGCACCCGGGCCAGCATCTCGGCCAGCGTGCCGCGGCCGGCGGTGGCCGCCGCCGAGGACTTCTCGCGCAGCTTGCGCTGGCGGAACTCGGAGATCTCGCGGGCCTGGGTCTCGTCCTCGACCGCGACGAAGGACTCGCCCGCGGTCGGCACGCCGCCGAGGCCGAGAATCTCGATCGGCAGGCTGGGGCCGGCCTCCTTCAGCTGGCGGGCCTTGTCGTCGAGCATGGCGCGGACGCGGCCCCATTCGGAGCCGGCGACCACGATGTCACCTGTGTGCAGCGTGCCCTTCTGGACCAGCACCGTGGCGACGGGGCCACGGCCGCGGTCGAGGCGGCTCTCGATGACGGTGCCCTCGGCCGCGCGGTTCGGATTAGCGCGGAGGTCGAGCAGCTCGGCCTGCAGGGTGATGGCCTCGAGCAGCTTGTCGAGGTTCAGCTTCTGCGTGGCCGAGACCTCGATCTCCTGGGTCTCGCCGCCGAGGGACTCCACCACGATCTCGTGCTGCAGCAGCTCCTGCCGCACGCGCTCGGGGCGGACGCCCGGCTTGTCGATCTTGTTGATGGCAACGATGATCGGGACATTCGCCGCCTTGGCGTGGTTGATCGCCTCGATCGTCTGCGGCATCACGCCGTCATCCGCCGCGACGACCAGCACGACCATGTCCGTGACGGACGCGCCACGCGAGCGCATGGCGGTGAAGGCGGCGTGGCCCGGCGTGTCGATGAAGGTGACGCGCGAGCCGTCCGGCACCGTCACCTGGTAGGCGCCGATATGCTGGGTGATGCCACCAGCCTCGTGCGCGGCGACATCGGCCTTGCGCAGCGCGTCGAGCAGGCTGGTCTTGCCGTGGTCGACATGGCCCATGATGGTGACGACGGGCGGGCGCGGCTGCAGGTCCGCATCCACATCGGTCGCGCCCTCGATGCCGAGCTCGACATCGCTCTCGCTGACGCGCTTCACCCGGTGGCCGAACTCCTGCACCACCAGCTCGGCGGTGTCGGCATCGATGCTCTGGGTGAGCGTCGCCATGACGCCCATGCGGAACAGCGCCTTCACCACCTCGCCGCCACGGGCGGCCATGCGGTTGGCGAGCTCTTGGACAGTAATGGTCTCGGGCAGGACCACATCGCGCACCACGCGCTCGGTGCCGGCACGGAGGCGGGCGAGCTCCTGCTGGCGGCGCTCCCGCTCGCGGGCGCGGCGCATGCTGGCGATGGAGCGACTGCGGTCGTCCTCGCCCTCGATCGCGGCCTGCACGTCGATGCGGCCGCCGCGGCGGTCGGCACCGCCGAGGCTCTTCTTGACCGCGGCGAGCGCGGGCTTCTTGGCCGGGGCGACGATCCCACCCGGGCGGCGGGCGGCGGCGCGGCGCGCCTCGTCCTCCTCCTCGGCGGTACGGGCGCGGAGCGACAGCTTGGCGGCCGGCGAGGCGGCGCCGCCGGGCGCGGCCGGGGCGGTGCCGGCCGGGCGGCGGGCGGCGGCGATCTGCGCCGGGGTCAGCGAGGGCTTCGCCACGGGCGCAGCGGGCTGAGCCGGGGCAGGTGCGGCGGCGGCGGGTGCCGGGGCGGCCGGAGGCTCATCCTCGGGGGCGGCGGGCTGCTTCGGAGCGACGGCGGCGGCGATGGCGGCTTTGCGGGCCTCCTCGGCTTGGCGGCGCTCTTCCTCCTCGCGAAGGCGGGCCTCCTCGGCGGCGCGGACGGCTTCTTCCTCGGCCTGGCGGCGCTCCTCCTCCTCGCGGCGGCGGGCCTCCTCTGCGGCGGAGCGGACCATCAGGGCTTGGCGCTCGCGCTCCTCGCGCTGGCGCTGTGCCTCGAGGCGGCGCTGTTCCTCCAGCACGCGCTGGCGGGTGGCCAGTTCGGCTTGAGTGAGGGGGCGGCCGCCGGCAGAGGCGGGGGCAGGGCGCTGGCCACTGGGCGGGCGGTTGCCGGAGCCGCCCGCGGGGCGGGGGCCGGCGGCAGGCGCGGCAGGGCTGGCCTGCGGCGCCGGCGCGGCCGGGCGGGTGCCCGGCGTGACCACGCGCTTCTTCACCACCTCGACCTGGACGGTCTTGCTGCGGCCATGGCTGAAGCTCTGGCGGACGCTGCCCGCATCCACCGTCTTGCCCAGTTCCAGGCGGCCACCGGCCGGCCGGAGGCTCAGCCTGCTCTTCGCCGCATCCTGGTCGTTCTGGTCACTCATGCGCTGATCCGAACCCGATCCGTCTGACGTCATTGCCGTCCGTTCACTGCCGACGCGAGGGTTCGCGCCGGACATCCATTAACTCGCCGCCGTGCCGGCAATGCCGGCGAGCCGTGCGGCTTCCACCTCAATGGCCTCGGCCAGGCGTCCGGGCGCTATGGCCACATGGACGGCCTGATCCCGGCCGAAGATGCCGCCGAGCATGTCGGCCGGCAATGGCGCCACGACCGGCAGCCCGAACCCGCCGACATGCCTCGCCCGTTCCCTTGGGCTGCCGTCGGAGGCTTCCACCAGCAGCCCGGCCTTGCCAGACCGCATCCATTCCCGCACCGAATCCCGGCCGCAGATGGCCTGGCCGCCGCGACGGGCGAAACCGACGAGATCGCGGAGGCGGCTCCTAAGGCCGTCTTCGATCCGCGCACGAAGGTCAGGGGGCGGGTTCACGGTGCCGCGAGCTGCCCTCAAGAAGGCACCGCGCGTCAGGGCGCGTTCTAACACATCGGCTTTGGCCGACAACCACATTCCCCGCCCTGGCAGCTTGCCGGCCAAATCAGGGACCAATTCGCGCTCAGGGCCGAGGACGAAGCGGATCATCCGCTCCTTCGGCAGGCTCTCCCGCGTGACGATGCAGCGGCGGAGTGGGCCCTTCTCGGCCTCATCCGCCTCGCCGGCTACCGCCGGCTCATGCTGGGGGGCCGTCTGCATTCGCGCCATCCTCGGCGAACCAGTGTTCGCGCGCCGCCATGATGACGGCATTGGCCGTCTCCTCATCCATGGCGTCGGCGCCGACGATTTCAATCAGTTCGTCGGAAGCGAGGTCGGCCAGGTCGTCCAGCGTCTTCACTCCCTTCTCACCGAGCGCCACCAGCTGCGCCGGGTTGAAGCCGCCGATCTCGGCGACCGTATCCTCGACGCCCAGCTCGCGCCGCTTCTCGTCCAGTTCCACGTCGCGGCGCTCGAGCCAGGATTCAGCGCGGCGCTTCAGCTCCGCCGCAACGCTCTCGTCGAAGCCTTCGATACCAGCCAGTTCCTCGTCCTCGACCGAGATGATGTCCTCGACCGAGGTGAACCCCTCGGTCACCAGCAGCCCGGCGATGACATCGTCCACGTCCAGCGCCTCGACGAACAGACCGGAGCGCTTGCGGAATTCCTCCTGCCGCCGCTCCGATTCCTCGGCCTCGGTCAGGATGTCAATGTCCCAGCGGGTGAGCTGCGAGGCGAGGCGGACATTCTGGCCGCGACGCCCGATGGCAAGGGACAATTGGTCATCGGGGACGACGACTTCAACCCGCCGCGCGTCGTCGTCGAGGACGACCTTGGTGACCTCGGCAGGCGCCAGGGCGTTGACGACGAAGGTGGCGTTGTCGCCGGACCAGGGGATGATGTCGATCTTCTCGCCCTGCAGCTCCTGCACCACCGCCTGGACGCGGCTGCCGCGCATGCCGACGCAGGCGCCGACGGGATCGATGCTGCTGTCGCGCGAGATCACCGCCATCTTGGCACGGCTGCCGGGGTCGCGGGCCACGGCGCGGATCTCAATGATGCCGTCGTAGATCTCGGGCACTTCCTGGGCGAAGAGCTTCGCCAGGAAACCCGGATGGGTGCGGCTGAGGAAGATCTGCGGGCCGCGCGGCTCCTCGCGCACGTCGTAGATATAGGCCCGCACGCGGTCGCCGTTCTTGAAGGCCTCGCGGGGGATGGTCTCGTCGCGGCGGAGCAGGGCCTCGGCCCGGCCGAGATCGACCATCAGGTTGCCGTACTCGGTGCGCTTCACCGTGCCGTTGATGATCTCGCCGACGCGGTCCTTGTACTCGTCGAACTGCTTGCGCCGCTCGACCTCGCGCACGCGCTGGACGATGACCTGCTTGGCGGATTGCGCGTTCACCCGGCCGAAGTCGATCGGCGGCAGCGGGTCGATGATGAACTCGCCGGCCTGGATGCCCGGCTTGATCTTCTGGGCGATGCGGAGCGGGATCTGCGTCGCCTCGTTCTCGACCGGCTCCTGGTCCACCACCTCGGTCCAGCGGGAGAGGCGGACCTCGCCGTTCTTGCGGTCGATGACGGCGCGGATGTCCTTCTCGTGCCCGTATTTGGCGCGGCCGGCCTTCTGGATGGCCTCCTCCATCGCCTCGAGCACCTCTTCGCGCTCGATCATCTTCTCGCGGGCAACCGCATCGGCGACCTGCAGCAGCTCCGGGCGCGCGATGGTGATATCGACGGCCATGGCGCTAATTCCTCCTGGGCGGCGTGGGGGCTTCGGCTACCGGTTCCCCGGCATCCGTGTCGTCTTGTTCGGGGAGATCCTGGTCAGGCAGGGCGGCCGCGGCGGCGGTGGCCTCGATCAGGGCGTCGGTCAGCACCAGCTTGGCACGGCGGATGTTGGCCCGCGGCACGGCGATGTCGGGGCCCTCATCAAGGCGCATGCGGGCGGTTTCGGAATCGGCGCCGAGGATGGTGCCGCGGAAGCGGCGGCGGCCATCCTGCGGCACCAGCAACTCCATCGTGGCAAGGTGGCCGGCGTAGTTCACCCAGTCCTTGGTGCGGGTCAGCGGGCGGTCGATGCCGGCGGAGGATACTTCAAGCGCCCATTCACCCTTGATCGGGTCCTCGACATCCAGCACGGCGCCGATGGCGTGGCTGATCGCCTCGCAATCCTCAACGCGGAAGGGGGTGCCGTCGGCGCGATCGGCCATGATCTGCACGACCGGGCGCTCTTTGCCGCTGACCTGCACCCGAACGAGTTCATAACCCATATGTTCGATGGTGGGCGCCACCGCATCGGCGATGCGGGCCTCGAGGCCTTCGTGCTGCGGTCGTTCGGTCGACAAAAACAAAAAAGGCGGCCCGCGAAGGCCACCCCCCTAAGAGCGGATGAGGTTATCTGCCGGGATTATAGGCATCGGCCAGCCCGGGTGCAAGCGGCGCTGCGCAGGGCCGTGGCGAGGGCGGCAGCGGCCTCGCGGGTGGCCTGGCGTACACCTGCCTCCGTCCAATGGATGCCGTCGAGGCCAGGGACGATGCCGGCCATGTCGCCGCCGCTGGGGAGGCCAAGCCTGGCCTGGGCGGCGCGAATTGCCTCCGCATGGCGGGCAAGGTGCGGGTCGAGGGGCTGACGGCGAGCGAGGCCGGGCAGGAGCATCGCCAACCTGCCGCTGCCGAGCAGGGTGGTGCGGCCGAGCAGCGGCGGGAGCGGGGCCAGGAGGACGGGCATTGCCGGTGAGGCGGTGCGAAGCGTGGCGACGATGGCGGAGAGGCGCTCGGCATAGACCGAGGGCGGCGTGCCAACGAGGACGTCCGTCGTGCCATGGGCGAGAATGAGGGCGGCCGAGGCTGGCGTCGCCGCCATCCGCCGGAGGCGGGCGCCGGCCGGGGTGGCGGGGTCGGCGAGCATGGCGGCGCTGCTGTTGCCCCAGGCGGCATTGACGAGGCCGAGCGGGATGCCAGGGCCGAGATGCCGCGCCAGCTCGGCGAGCAGGATGCGAGCGCCGAGCGGGGCGATTGCCGTGGTCCAGCCCGCCGCCTCGTCGGCGAGCATGGCGGCGAAGGGCGGGGCGGGCGGATCGTCCCGCCCGGCGGGGAAGGCCCCGGCCGCGGCCGGGGCAGTGTCGAAGAGGGAACTCGCCTGGGACTGGCCGGTGACGATCACCACGACGCCGATGGCGAAGCGGCCGCCGAGCGGGGTGGTGGTGCCGTCCGTCTCGCGGCGGAGCATGCGGTACCAGCCGTCGGGCGGAAGGATGCCATCCGGCGCGGGGATGACGCGGCCGGACTCGTCCTCCGCCTGCCAGGCGATGCCGGGAGGGGCGCGTGGCGCCTCCCCGATGGGATAGACCTGGTTGGGCACCGGCTGGGCCGCGGCGCCGGTGATGGTCGCGAGCCAGGCAAGAGCGAGGAGGTGGAGCATCACCCGCGCCGCGTCAGGCTCCAGTAGAGAGGGCTGCGGCCCTCGCGCAGCGCCTTCGCCTCGTAGCGGGTGCCGGGCCAGCCCTCAGGCCGGGCGGTGGCGGGGGGCGGGACGTCGAAGATATCCTGCGCCGCCATCACATCGCTGACCCAGGCCTGGTAGGTCGGGTCGTCGCTGGCGATGCGCCACTCGGCGCCAGGGCGAAGGGCGCGGGCGACGAGGGGCAGCAACGAAGGGTTCACGAAGCGCCGCTTGGCATGCCGCGCCTTCGGCCAAGGGTCGGGGAAGAGGAGGAAAAGGCGGTCGAGCGTGCCCTCCGGCAGCAGGCCGAGCAGGTGCCGGGCGTCCTGGGGCCAGAGGCGGAGATGGCCAGGCAGGGGTGCAGTGGCTTCCTCGCCCTCCGGCACCAGGGTGGTCAGCAGGGAGCAGAGGCCGTTCTCGAAGACCTCGGAGGCGATGTAGCCGACATGCGGGTTGGCCTTGATCTGGGCCAGGCTGTGCTCGCCGCCGCCGAAGCCGATTTCGAGCCAGAGGGCGGTGACGGGCGCGCCGAAGGCGGCGCGCGGGTCGGCGGCCTGCTCGGGCAGCAGGCGGAGGCGGGGAAGGGTCTCGTCCAGCAGGCGCTGTTGGCGGGGGCGGAGCGGATGGCCGCGGCGGCGGCCGTAGAGCCGGTCGGGGATGCCCTCGGCGAGCGGCGGGCGGTCGGCTGTCATCGGCGATCCTGCCATGAAAAAAGGGTGGTGCCGTGGCACCACCCCCAAGTCGCGGTCAATGGCGAAGGTTCAGCGGCCGAAGGCGCGCTTCAGCTCCGGCGCCAGCAGGTCGGTGCGCTCCCAGGTGAAGGTATCCTTCGCCTGGTCGGGCGTCCGGCCGAAATGGCCGTAGGCGCTGCTGGGGACGTAGATCGGGCGGTTCAGGCGCAGCATCTCGCGGATGCCGCGGGGGGAGAGGTTCACCATCTCCTGCACCACGCTGGCGAGCTTCGCCTCGTCGATGTCCTTCCCCGTGCCGTGCAGGTCGAAATAGACCGAGAGCGGCTTGGAGACGCCGATGGCGTAGGAGACCTGGATGGTGCAGCGGTCGGCGAGGCCGGCGGCTACCACGTTCTTCGCCACGTAGCGGGCGGCATAGGCGGCCGAGCGGTCGACCTTGGTTGGGTCCTTGCCGCTGAACGCGCCGCCGCCATGCGGGGCCGCGCCGCCATAGGTGTCGACGATGATCTTGCGGCCGGTGAGGCCGGCATCGCCGTCCGGGCCGCCGATCACGAATTTGCCGGTCGGGTTCACGTAGAACTCGGCCTCGGGCACCTCCCAGCCGGCGGGGAGGACGTCGCGCACGATCGGGCGCAGCAGCCCCTTGATCTCGGCCTGCTCCATGCCCTCGTCATGCTGGGTCGAGATGACGACGCAGGTGACGCCGACGGGCTTGCTGTCCACGTAGCGCAGCGTGACCTGGGACTTGGCGTCGGGCTGCAGGCCGCGGGCGCGCTTGTCGCCGGCATGGCGGTACTCGGCCATCTTGCGCAGGATGTTGTGCGCGAAGGTGAGCGGGGCAGGCATCAGCTCCGGCGTCTCGTTCGTCGCATAGCCGAACATGATGCCCTGGTCGCCGGCACCCTCGTCCTTGTTGCCGGCCGCGTCGACGCCGACGGCGATATCGGCGGACTGGGCGTGCAGGTGGCATTCGAAGGCGGCGTTGCGCCAGGAGAAGCCTTCCTGGTCGTAGCCGATGTCCTTCACCGCGGCGCGGACCAGCTCTTCCAGCAGGGCCGGGGTGACGCTGTCGGGGCCGCGGGTCTCGCCGGCGAGGACGATGCGGTTGGTGGTGACCAGCGTCTCGCAGGCCACGCGGGCATAGGGGTCAGCCGAGAGGAAGGCGTCGAGCACCGTGTCGGAGATCCGGTCGGCGACCTTGTCGGGGTGGCCTTCGGACACGGATTCGGAGGTGAAGAGATATTCGCCCTTGTCGCGCATGGCTTGGTTCGGCCTCTTGTCGCGGGTAACGGTCCGGCAGACCCCGGCCTGGCTGTCCCCGATTGGGGCGCGCGTGTGTCGCAGGCAGGGGGCAGGGGGTCAAGCGGAAGGGGCAGATTTCACAACACGGCTTGTTGCGATATCGTTCAGTTCATGCCCAGGACGTGCTTCATATCGTAAAGGCCGGGCGGGCGGCCCTGCAGCCAGAGGGCGGCGCGGACGGCACCCGCCGCATAGGCGCGACGATCGAAGCTGCGATGGGTCAGGACGATCTGCTCGGCCCCTGCAGCGAAGATCAGGCTGTGCTCGCCGATCACTTGGCCGCCGCGCAATGCCGCGAAGCCGATGGTGCCGGTGCCCCGGGCGCCGCAATGGCCATCGCGGCCGCTTTCGGTGCCGGCCTCCTCCAGCGTAGTGCCGCGGCCACGGGCGACGGCGCGGCCGAGGGCGATGGCGGTGCCGGAAGGGGCGTCCACCTTCTGGCGGTGATGCATCTCGAGAATTTCGGCATCGTATTGCGCGGCGGGCAGGGCGGCAGCCATGCGCTCGGCCATGGCGAGGACGAGGTTCACCCCGGTCGCGAAATTGGCAGCATAAACAATGGGGACAGCGCGCGCGGCCTTGGCAAGGGCGGCTTCCTGCGCTGTGGACAGGCCGGAGGAGCCGAGGACAAGGGGAATACCGGCGGCGACAGCCGCAGCGGCATGGGCCTCTGCCGTAGCAGCATGGGTGAAGTCGATGACGACGTCACTGGCGCTGAAGAGCGGGCCAGCGGCCTCGCCGCGGTGGAGGCCGCCGGAGAGGGCGGCACCGGCGGTGGCCACTTCCTCGGTGAGGAGCCGCCCCATGCGACCGGTGATGCCGGCGATGCCGATACGGATGGACATGGGGCGACTGTGGCCGGGCGAGGGCTGCCCGTCCAGATGGTCAGGTCAGGGAACTTCGGCCCAGTACGGGCGGACTCCATAGTAGTCCGAGACACGCTGACCCCATTGCCGGTCTGCCCAGTCGACCTCGTCGGTCGCGGCATAGCTCGGAGCGCCCTCCAGCTGCTCGCGGTCAAGATCCACCACATAGCCGCCGAGATCCACATCGTAGCGCAGCATGGACCAGGGGAGGGGATGGTAGCGCTCGCCGATGCCGAGGAAGCCGCCGAAGGCCATTACGGCATAGGCGACGCGACCGGAGCGCTTGTCGAGCATGACATCCTCGACGGTGCCAAGCCGCTCGCCGCGCCGGTTGAAGACGGGTGTACCGCCGACCTTGCCGGCAGCGATAAGCTGGGCAGTTTCCTCAATTGCCACACCAGGGGCCACGGGGCTGGTGGCCATCGGCATCTCCTATCGCGGGGAAAGGGGGGGGCGGGCGGCGGTGCGCTGGGACCAATGCGCGCCGCCGCCTGCCTGGACCGCCGATTGGGGGGAAGTGCGGCGGTCGGGATATACAACGTGGCGAATCGGAGCGGGTTCCCGCAGCCGAATCATTCTTCAGACGCCAGCCCTTAAGACGTCAGTCACGAGAGCGTTACCGTGCCAACCCGTCCCAGAAATCCTTCACCTTGGCGAAGAATCCCTCACTTTCAGGGCTGGTGCGGCCGCCCTTGGCAGCCTCGGCCTCGAATTCCTCCAACAATTCGCGCTGGCGCTTGCTGAGGTTCTGCGGAGTCTCGACCGAGACCTGGACATACATGTCGCCCCGCGTCGCGCTGCGAAGGACAGAGAAGCCCTTGGTGCGCAGGCGGAACTGGTCCCCCGCCTGGGTCCCGGCCGGGATGGTGACGCGGGCGCGGCCGCCATCGATTACCGGCACCTCCACCGTGCCGCCGAGTGCCGCCTGCGTCATCCGCAAGGGCACGCGGACGAAGATATTGGCGCCGTCCCGCTGGAAGATCGGGTGCTGGCGGATGCCGATATCGACATAAAGGTCGCCCGCCGGCGCGCCGCGGAGCCCAGCCTCGCCCTCGCCCGCGAGGCGGATGCGGGTGCCGTCCTCCACGCCTGCCGGGATGGAGACGTTGAGGTTGCGATCGCGCTGCACGCGGCCGGCGCCCTGGCAGACCTTGCAGGGGTTCTTGATGGTCTTGCCCTGGCCGCCGCAGGTGGGGCAGGTGCGCTCGATCAGGAAGAAGCCCTGTTGGGCACGGACCTTGCCGGCACCCTGACAGGTCGGGCAGGTCTGCGCCGCGGTGGAGCCGGCCTCGGCACCGCTGCCGTTGCAGGCCTCGCAGGAGACGCTGCTGGGCACGCGCACCGTCGATTTGGTGCCGGCGAAGGCCTCCTCCAGGCTGATCTCGACCGTGGTGCGGAGGTCAGCGCCGCGGCCGGAGGCTTGGCGCTGCCGGCCACGGCCGCCCCCGCCGCCGAAGCGGCCGAACATCTCCTCGAAGATATCCTCAAAGCCCGCGCCGAAGGGGTTGCCACCGGCACCGCCCCCACTGCCCGGGCCGCCGCCGCCCTCGAAGGCGGCATGGCCGAAGCGGTCATAAGCCGCGCGCTTCTCGGCATCCTTCAGAACGTCATAGGCCTCGTTCAAATCCTTGAACTTGGCCTCGGCTTCCTTGTCACCCTGGTTGCGGTCAGGGTGATAGGCCATCGCCAGCTTGCGATAGGCCTTCTTCAGCTCGTCCTCGCTCGCCTCGCGTGAGACACCGAGGATCTCGTAATAATCCCGTTTCGCCATGACCGGGGCGACATCCCCTGAGGAAGGTGCTGCGAAAAGGGCCCGGAGGAGCTAGTCCCCGGGCCCGAACTCCGACGAACCCGGCCTGAAGGCCGGGTGCGAGTCCGGCTTAGCCGGACTTCTTCTTGGTGGGGTCGACTTCCTCGAAGTCGGCATCCACCACCTTGTCGGAGCCGCCACCAGGGGCCCCGGCGCCGGGCTGGGCGCCGCCGGCCTGCTGCTCGGAGGCCTGCTGCGCCTTGTAGAGCGCCTCGCCGACCTTCATCGTCGCCTGAGACAGCGTCTCGGAGGCCGTGCGGATGGCCTCCACGTCGCCGCCCTCGAGCGCGGTGCGGGCCGCGGCGATCGCCGACTCGACCTCGCCCTTCTCGGCTGGGCCGACCTTGTCGCCGTTCTCCTTCAGCGTCTTGTCGGCGCTGTGGATCAAGGCTTCCAGGTTGTTCCGGACCTCGACGGTCTCGCGGCGCTTCTTGTCGGCCTCGGCATTGGCCTCGGCGTCCTTCACCATCCGCTCGATGTCGTTGTCCGACAGGCCGGAGCGAGCCTGAATCTTGATCTGCTGCTCCTTGCCGGTCGCCTTGTCCTTGGCACTGACGGAGACGATGCCGTTGGCGTCGATGTCGAAGGTCACCTCCACCTGCGGCACACCGCGCGGCGCCGGCGGGATGCCCTGCAGATCGAAGTTGCCCAGCAGCTTGTTGTCAGCCGCCATCTCCCGCTCGCCCTGGAAGACCTTGATCGTCACGGCGGTCTGGTTGTCGTCGGCCGTCGAGAAGACCTGGGACTTCTTGGTCGGAATGGTGGTGTTGCGGTCGATGAGCCGGGTGAACACGCCGCCCAGCGTCTCGATGCCGAGGCTCAGCGGGGTCACGTCGAGCAGCAGGACGTCCTTCACCTCGCCCTTCAGCACGCCGCCCTGGATGGCGGCACCGATGGCGACGACCTCGTCCGGGTTTACGTTGCGGGCCGGCTCCTTGCCGAAGAACTGCTTCACCGCCTCGATGACCTTGGGCATGCGGGTCATGCCGCCGACCAGGATCACCTCGTCGATCTCGCCGGCGGAGAGGCCGGCATCCTTCAGCGCCTGCTTGCAGGGCTCCATGGTGCGGGCGATGAGGTCATCGACCAGCGCCTCGAGCTTCGAGCGCGTCAGCGTCATCACCAGGTGCTTCGGCCCAGAGGCGTCGGCGGTGATGAAGGGCAGGTTCACCTCGGTCTGCTTGGCGGAGGAGAGCTCGATCTTCGCCTTCTCGGCGGCCTCCTTCAGGCGCTGCAGGGCGAGCTTGTCGCCGCGCAGGTCGATGCCCTGCTCCTTGCGGAACTCGTCGGCCAGGTAGTCGATGATGCGGGCATCGAAATCCTCGCCGCCGAGGAAGGTGTCGCCGTTGGTGGACTTCACCTCGAAGACGCCGTCGCCGATCTCGAGCACGGAGACGTCGAAGGTGCCGCCGCCGAGGTCGTAGACCGCGATGGTGCCGCCCTTCTTCTGGTCCATGCCGTAGGCGAGGGCTGCCGCCGTCGGCTCGTTGATGATGCGCAGCACCTCGAGGCCCGCGATGGCGCCGGCCTCCTTGGTGGCCTGGCGCTGGGCGTCGTTGAAGTAGGCGGGGACGGTGATGACGGCCTGCGTCACCTTCTCGCCGAGATAGGCCTCGGCCGTCTCCTTCATCTTGCCGAGCACGTTGGCGCTGATCTGCTGCGGCGCGTATTTCTGGCCGTCGACCTCGACCCAGGCATCGCCGTTGTCGGCGCGGCTGATCTTGTAGGGGACGAGGTGGATGTCCTTGTTGACGATCGGGTCGTCAAAGCGGCGGCCGATCAGGCGCTTTACCGCGTAGAGCGTGTTGTTCGGGTTGGTCACCGCCTGGCGCTTGGCGCTCTGGCCGACCAGCCGCTCGCCGTTCTTGGCGAAGGCGACCATGGAGGGCGTCGTGCGCGCCCCCTCGGCGTTCTCGATGACCCGCGTTTCCTTGCCTTCCATGATGGCGACGCAGGAATTGGTGGTCCCGAGATCGATGCCGATAACCTTGCTCATCCGTGCTTCTCCTCTGCGGCGGTCGAGGGCGGCCCTGACATGGCACCGCACCCGTCCCCTTGATCTGACCTTGCCCGGGCCTTCGGGCGCGGGCGATCTTCGGATGGGAATATTGCCGGAAGGCTTCCGGCGACGCTCCCGATGTATGGCCCGGCCAGGGGCAGGACAAGCCCCCTGGCCTGGCTGTGGCTAAATTTTAGGCGGCCGAGGCGCTGGCGGAGCCGCCTGCCGCGACGACGACCATGGCGGGCTTCAGCAGCCGGCCGTTCAGCGTCCAGGCCGGGGTCCAGGCCTGGATGACGGTGCCGGGGGCGACGCCCTCGGGCGCCGGCTGCTCGGCCATCGCCTGGTGCAGCGCCGGGTCGAAGGGCTGGCCCTGGGCCTCCTGGCGCGCGATGCCATGGCGCTCCAGCATGCCGATGAAGCTGCGCTCGACGCCCTCGAAGCCCTCGCGGAGCTTTGCCAGCAGCGGGTCCTCGCCCTCGCCCGCGGCGGGCAGGGCCTCGAGGCCGCGGCGGAGGTTCTGCGCGGCTTCCACTACGTCGCCAGCGAATTTCTGGATGGCGTAGTTGCGGGCATCCGCCACCTCGCGCTGGGTGCGTGCGCGGAGGTTCTGCGTCTCCGCCTCGGCGCGCATCCAGCGGTCGCGGAACTGCGCGACCTCGGCCTCCAGCGCTGCGATGCGCTCGGCGAAGCTGTTGGGCGGGGACTGGTCGGGGCTCGCCTCGGCTTCGGTGGCCGGGGCCGCGGCTTGGGTATCCGCCGGCGCGGTGCCCGGCGGCAGGTCGGTTGGATCGCTCATGCCTGTCTTTGCGAAATGAGGAGAACTGTCCCGCGTCAGGTAGTCGCTGCGGGAAGCCAGGGCAACGGGGTGAGTGTGGTTTACGCAAGCCTCGCGTCATAGAGCCAGCGCCGGATCTTGCGGGCGACGATGCCAGCGCTCGCCGGATGCTGGGGGTTGATCAGGATGTTCTGCTCCTCCGGCACGATGGCGGAGGGGAGGATCAGCAGGGCGGAGCGGCCGGCACGCAGCCATCGCGTGCCGAAGGCGATGCTGGCGCGCCCGGCGGGCTGGGCGTCCCAGCCGACCGGCAGGCTGGCGGGTGTCTCCTGCTGCGCGGCTGTCCACAGGGCCTCAGGAATGGCAATCTCTACCAAGTAGCGGTTGAAGGGGAGGCCGCCGGCATTCAGGTGGACGACCGTCTCCAGGCAGGCGAGGGCGCGGTTCTCCGAGGCATAGAGCATGGGCAGGCTGCGCTCGTTCCAACGGCCACCGCTCTGCTTGGCGCCGGCGCCGGAGAGGTCATCGGCCTCGTAGTCGGGCGTGTCGGTCGCAATGCGCCAGGCGGTGCGGCTCACGCATGGGCCCCGCTCTGCATCTGGGCGAGGGTGGTGGAAACGAGGGCTTGGCCTTCCATCGTATCCAACAGGTCGATCGGGCAGCGGCCGCCGAGGGCGGGCAGCGGCGCCTGGAGCCAGCGGGACATCCAGGCGGTGGCGTCGAAGCCTTCCGGGTCGCCGGAGGCCTGGATCATCGCCTCCAACTGGCCGACCAGCTTCGCCATGCCGAGCACGCGCTCGCTCTCGCCGGGGGAGAGGGTCCCGTCCTGCTTGGCCTTCTTGTTCACCGTCGCGGGCGATAGGCGCAATGCCTTGAGGGCGACGCCCTGGCCAATAGCGAGGTCGGCGAAGATGCGCTTGGCCTCGCTGGCGGAGAGGCCGGCCTTGATCATCTCGATCCGCTCGACTGCGGAGGCCTGGTAAAGGCGGAGATAGTGGGACAGGCCGGCCGGAATGGCGCGGGTATGCATACGGCTGCTCCTTTGAGCATATTAAATGCTCAAAGGAGCAGGCAAGGTCAAGGGGCGTAGGCGTAGGAGCCGCCGCGCTCCAGCGCCCGGCGATAGGCGGGGCGGGCCTGGAGCTTGCGAAGCAGGCCGAACAGGGCGGGGCGGGAAGCATCCAGCCCACCGCGGGCGGTGGCGACCTCGAGCGGGAAGCTCATCATCACATCGGCGGCGGTAAAGTCCGGGCCGGCGAAATATCCCTCCTTCTCCACCTCCGCCTCCAGGTAGTCGAGCAGGCCGGCGATATTGGCCTCGATGCGGGAAAGGACGGGGGCAGCCGCTTCGCCGACCCGGGTCAGGTAGAGCTTCACCAGCAGGGGCGTCATCGCCGAGCCCTCGGCGAAATGCATCCAATAGCGAAGGCGACGATGGGTCGGCGTGCCCGAGGGGGGCGTAAGGCGGCCGGCGCCGTGATGCTCCAGGATGTATTCAACGATGGCGCCGGTCTCGGCAACGGTCTCGCCATCCTCGACCACCACGGGGGACTTGCCGAGCGGGTGAATGGCGCGGAGCTCCGGAGGGGCGAGCATGGTCTGCGGATCCCGCTCGTAGCGGACGACCTCATAGGGCAGCTCCAGCTCCTCCAGCAGCCAGAGGATGCGCTGGGAGCGGGAGTTGTTCAGGTGATGGACCTGGATCATCGGCTGGCCTCCGGGCGTGCGGCGGCACTCTGGGCGAGCCGGAACCGGTTGTCAGGACGTTTTGCGGAACGCACCCGACCATGGCCGTGACGGTGACATCATATCAACCTGAAGTTTATTTTATGCCGTTAAGATTCCCGCAAGACGGATGACAGACAGGAAACCAGACTCACGCAATCGCGAAGTCAGACCTCCATGAGCCGCCCCGGCGGCCCGCCCTCGCATCCAGACCGGATGAGGGGCGGGTCCGCCGGGCCGGCAGGCAGAAGGCAGGAGTTTCCGATGGCTCTCCCGAGGCTGTTCATCTCGACCGATATGCAGATGATCACTGGCATCAACAACATCGATGGTGACAAGGACGACGTCCAATCCCTCGTCCATGCGCTGATGTACCAGGACAAGTTCGACATCGTCGGCATTGCCTCCAGCGTCTCGCGCTGGCAGCCCGGCAAGAACGACGCTTCCTTCATCCACCATGTCATCGACAAATACGGCGCCAACCAGGACGAGCTTGCGCGGCATGGCAGCGGCTTCAAGACGGCGGCCGAGCTGCACGGTATCACCTACCAGGGCACCAAGACGGTCGCGGGCGCGAGCGGCATCGTGGCGCAGACCGACGCCTCGCGCGCCATCGTGCGCGAGGCGCGCGAGGCCGCCGCGGCGGGCACCGACCTCTATGTCACCACCTGGGGCGGGGTCGGCGACGTGGCGCGGGCGCTGTATGACGCGCCGGACATCGCGGACAACATCCGCCTGCTCTCGGTGGCCGGCCAGGTGCAGGAGCCGAACGCGCACAAGTACCTCAAGACGAATTTCGCCGGCAAAGGCGATCTCTGGTGGATCGACGAGGCCAGCACGCATTTCGGGGTCTATGCCCTCCCCGATAACCGCTATCCGACCGGCAATAGTTGGGCCGCCAACAACGCGAAGGGGCATGGCGCGCTCGGCGACCTGTTCTACCAGAACACGATCGACATCCGCGGCACGTCGGGCGACCTGAACCTGACGAAGATGGGCGACTCGGCCACCATCCTCTACCTGATCGACACCGCCAGCAACAACGACGACCCGACGGCCGAAAGCTGGGGCGGCGAGTACCGCAAGGCCGGCAACCAGTACTGGGTGGACCGCACCGACCAGGGCTTCAACTTCGCCGAGAGCGGCGGGGCGCGGACGGTCTACGAGGACCGGGCCGCCTGGCAGGGCGACTTCGCCAAGCGCTTCGACTGGTTGACATCCTCTTCGCCGGCACCGGTGCCGACACCCGGGCCGGCGCCCGGCGGCGGGGTGGTGAAGACCGCAGGCAGCGGCAGCGACGCGGTGGTGCTGAAGATCAGCCAAGACGCCTGGAACGGCAGCGCGCAATACACCGTCAAGGTCGACGGCAAGCAGATCGGCGGCGTGATGACGGCGAGCGCCTCCCATGCGGCGGGACAGGATGACGTCATCACCATCAAGGGCAACTGGAGCGCGGGCAACCACAAGGTCACCGTCACCTTCCTCAACGATGCCTGGGGCGGCAGCGCCGGCGCCGACCGCAACCTGCATGTCGACGGCGTCAGCTACAACGGCAAGGCGCTTGCCGAGGGGACGGCCTTCCTCAACAAGAATGGCGCGGCGGATTTTACCTTTACCGATGCCGGCGGCGCGGTCCCCGGCGGCGGGGCAGTGAAGACCGTCGGCAGCGGCAGCGACGCACTGGTGCTGAAGATCAGCCAGGATGCCTGGAACGGCAGCGCGCAATACACCATCAAGGTCGACGGCAAGCAGATCGGCGGCACGCTGACCGCGAGCGCCTCCCATGCATCGGGGCAGGATGATGTCATCACCGTGCGGGGCGACTGGAACGCCGGCTCGCACAAGGTCACCGTCACCTTCCTCAACGATGCCTATGGCGGCATGGCGGGCGCCGACCGCAACCTGCATGTCGACGGCATCAGCTACAACGGCACCGACCTGGCGCGGGACACGGCGCTGCTGAACCGGAACGGGGCGGCGGATTTCGCCTTCACCGATACCGGCAACGTGGCGATGGCGGACCAGCTCTTCGCCTGAGCCGGCGGGGAGGGGCGTGCAGCCCCTCCCCCGCTACTCCCTCCAGGGATGGGCTGACCACAGGGCCTGGTACTTGTCGCGCAGCGCAGTGAGTTCGGCGAGATAGGCTTCCGGCCCAAGGAAGCGGAGCGGCAGAGCCTGCTGCGAGGCACTCATCTGGAATTCCGGGTCTTGCACCACCCGGTCCACCGCCAGCGACAGCCGTTGCAGCACGGCAGGCGGCAGGCCAGTGGGAGCGGCGAGGCCGCGCATCGAGCCCTCCACCACGTCGAAGCCCGCTTCGCGGAAGGTGGGGATCTCGAGTGCCACCTCGGTGCGGCGTTCGCCCATCTGCGCCACCATGCGGAGCAGGCCCTGGCGGCTCTCCTGGACGCCCTCCGCGACGTTCATCGAGGCGATCTCGATGGTCTTGCCGATCAGCGCCTGCTTCACCTGGGCGCTGCCGGCATAGGGAATGTGGAGCAGGCGGATGCCGGCCTGGCGCTCGAAGGCAAGAACGGCGAGGTGGTCGTCGGAGCCGATGCCGGTGCTGCCATAGCTGATGCTCTCGGGCCTGGCGCGGGCAGCGGTGATGAGGTCGGCGAGGCTGCGATAGGGGCTGTCGGTCAGGACGTAGAAGGCGCCCGGGTCATCGACGATGTTGGCGATGGGGGTGAAGTCCTCCAGCCGGAAGCGGGTGCGGCGCTCGATCGGCAGGGTGACGATGTGCGGCGTGTTGATGAAGCCGATGGTCAGGCCGTCCGGCCGCGCCCGGGCCAGTTCGCCGAAGCCGATCTCGCCGCCGGCGCCGGGGCGGTTGTTGACGACGACGGGCTGGCCGAGGTCGCGCTCCAGGAAGCGGGCGATGGTGCGGGCCGCGAGGTCGGTGCCGCCGCCGGGGGCGAAGGCGACGATCATGGTGAGCGGCCGGTCGGGCCAGTCAGCGGCCGGAGCCGGGCGGGCGAGAAGCAGGGCGGGGGCTACAAGGAGGGCGCGGCGCTTGGGCATCGGGGTTTCCCGAAATGACGAAGGCCGGGGAGTGTCCCCCCCCGGCCCTCGGTCCTGCAACCGTCGATACGCCGATCAGTCGGCGGCGAGCGCCATCCGGCTGCGGTTCATGCGGCTATTCACATGATCCTCCGACATGTCCACCACCCGTTCGGTCTCCTCCGGGGTGAAGACATGGCCGGCGCCAGACATCACGCGGTAGTCGATGGTGATGCCGCGCTGGGTGTTCAGCTTGTCGACCAGCTTCTTCACCGAGCTCTCCGGCACCAGCTCATCCGCCGCGCCGTGCAGGATGAGGCCGTTGCACGGGCAGGGGGCGAGGAAGCCGAAGTCGTAGTGGCTGGCGGGCGCGCTGATGGAGACGAAGCCGCCCATTTCCGGCCGGCGCATCAGCAGCTGCATGCCGACATAGGCGCCGAAGGAGTAGCCGGCGACCCAGAGGCTGTGCGAGTTCGGGTTCACCGCCTGCAGGAAGTCGAGAGCGGAAGCGGCGTCGGAGATCTCGCCGATGCCGCCGTCATACCGGCCCTGGCTGCGGCCGACCCCGCGGAAGTTGAATCGCAGGGTCGAGAAGCCCATGGCCTGGAAGCGCTGATAGAGCGCGTAGATCACCCGGTTGTTCATGGTCCCGCCATGCAGCGGGTGCGGGTGCAGCAGCAGCGCCACCGGCGCGTTCGGCTGCTTCGAGTGGTGGTAGCGGCCTTCGAGCCGGCCGTCGGGGCCGGCGAACATGACCTCAGGCATCGTCCCGTGGGTCCAATTCCGGTTGTGCCCTGCGCGTCTGGGCTGCCGACGGGGAGGTGTACCAGCCCGCCGACAGGCCAAGCGCGCAAGTGCGCTTGCTGGGGAAGTCCTTGCCGGCCTGACGGGGCCAGCCCCGGTCCATGTTCCACCCGGCCCAAAGGTTGACCGGATTGGTCGGACAAAATAGCCTGATGGATGCGACGCTCCCGGAGGGGACGTGTTTCATCGCAGCAGCTATGTCTCCAGTTCATGGATCGGCAACCCCCCAGACAGTCTCCCGGATCCGGGGGTGGCGGGAATATAGGGATGCGCCTCCACGTTTCATAACGAATTCAAGGCGCGGCCCCCTCGTTCACGGCATGGGGCCGGGTGGCGTGCCGGCCGGGCGCTTGGAATCAGGGGATTGGGCGATGCGACTTTCTACCCGTGGTCGCTATGCGGTGATGGCAATGGTCGAGCTCGCGGTTCGAGACGGAGGGTGCGAAGCCGCTGGAAGACCTGGGAATCCAGCGTCACGGCCGGTCTCGCTGGCGGACCTGGCCGGGGCACAGATGCTCTCGGTGGCTTATCTCGAACAATTGTTCGGTCATCTGCGGCGGGCTGGGCTTGTTGCCTCGGCGCGCGGACCGGGGGGCGGCTACCGGTTGGCCCGGCCTGCGGCGGAAATCGCCATTGCCGCCATCGTCGATGCGGTGGACGAGCCGCTGCGGGCAACCCGCTGCGAGGAAGGCTCGCCGGGATGCCTGGCCGGTCGGAAATGCCTGACACATGATCTATGGGAGGAACTTGGCGAGCAGATCCGCCTCTTCCTGGCCCATCTGACGCTGGCGGACATCGTTGCCGGGCGGATTGCCGGACGGGCCAATGTGCCGCGGATGCAGGCGGCAGTGGAATGACCTTGTATCTGGATGCGAATGCCACCGAGCCCCTGCGGCCGACGGCGCGGACGGCCGTGCTCGCGGCGCTGGATGCGGGGGGAAATCCTTCCGCCATCCATAGCACGGGCCGGGCAGCCCGGCGGCGGCTGGAGGAAGCGCGGGAGGCCGTCGCGGCGCGCTTCGGGGCGCGGCCCGGGGATGTCGTCTTCACCGCTGGCGGGACGGAGGCGAATGCGCTTGCCGTCCATGGCCTCGGGCGCGGGCGGCGGGTGCTGGCCGGGGCGACGGAGCATCCGGCGGTGCTGGCGGCCGCGGGAACGGGCGCGGAGGTGGTGCCCGTGCTCGGCGACGGGCGGGCCGATCTCGCTGCGCTTGAGCGGATGCTCGCCGGCGGGCCGCCGGCGCTGGTCTGCCTGATGGCAGCCAACAACGAGACGGGGGTGATCCACCCCATCGCCGAGGCGGCTTCGCTTTGCCGAGCATACGGGGCGCTGCTGCACATGGATGCGGTGCAGGCGGCGGGGCGCATTGCCTTGCCCGAGGAAGCCGACAGCTGGGCGATCTCCGGCCATAAGCTTGGCGGGCCGCCGGGGGCAGGAGCGCTGCTGCTGCGGGCGGGGCTCAACCTGCCGGCGCTGATTGCGGGCGGCGGGCAGGAGCGTGGGCGGCGCGGCGGGACGGAGCCGTTGCCGGCCATCGCCGGCATGGCGGCGGCAGCGGCGGGCCCAGGCGAAGCGGCGCGGCTGGCGGCGATGCGGGACCGAATCGAGGCGGGGGCGGCGGGCTTGGCCGTCATCGCCGGGGCAGGGGCGCCGCGGCTGCCGAATACCAGCTGCATCATCCTGCCGGGCGTGGCGTCCGAAACGCAGGTGATCGCGCTCGACCTCGCCGGCGTCCGGGTTTCGGCGGGGGCGGCATGCTCCTCGGGGAAGGTGGCACGGAGCCCGGTGCTGGGGGCGATGGGGCTCGGCGCGCTGGCGGGATGCGGCATCCGCGTCTCGCTGCCCTGGAATGCGCCGGAGGATGCGGCAGAGCGCTTCCTCGAAGCATGGTCTGCCATGCGCGTCCGCCTCTCCAAAAGCGCGGCCTGAGGGGCCACCATCTGGGGCATGCGATCGAACCGGCCCGTCTATCTCGACAATCACGCCACCACGCCGCTCGACCCGCGGGTGCTGGCCGCCATGCGGCCCTGGTGGGAGGAGAATTTCGCCAACCCCCATAGCGTCGAGCACGCCATGGGGCGCGCAGCGGAGGAGGCGGTGGAGGCGGCGCGGGCGGAGGTCGCCGCGCTGGTCGGGGCGGAGGTGCGAGAGATCGTGCTGACCTCCGGCGCGACGGAGGCGAACAACCTCGCCATCAAGGGGGCGGCGCGCTTCGCCCGCAGCCAGGGCAGCGAGCGGCGGCGGGTCGTGACGCTGGCGACCGAGCATAAATGCGTGCTGGAGAGCGTGCGGGACCTGGCCGAGGAAGGGTTCGAGCCGGTGCTGCTGCCGGTCGGGGCGGATGGGCTGCTCGACCTCGACCTGCTGCGCGGGGCGGTGGATGGGCGGACGCTGCTCGTCTCCGTCATGGCGGTGAACAACGAGATCGGCGTGGTGCAGGACCTCGAGGCGATCGGGGCCATCGTGAAGGCGGCCGGCGCCCTGTTCCATACCGATGCGGCGCAGGCTGTGGGTCGTATCCCGCTCGATGTGGCGGATATCCAGGCCGACCTGCTCTCGATCTCCGGGCACAAGATCTATGGGCCGAAGGGCATCGGCGCGCTCTATGTGCGCCGGCGGCCGCGCGTCCGCCTCGCGCCGCTCTTCTCTGGCGGCGGGCAAGAGCGGGGGCTGCGCTCGGGAACCCTGCCGGCGCCGCTGGTAGTCGGCCTCGGCGAGGCGGCGCGGGTGGCGGGCATCGAGGCGATGCTGGATGCCGGGCGGATCGCCGGGCAGCGCGACCGCTTCCTCAATGCGCTGCGGGTGGAGGTGCCTGATATCCGGGTGAACGGGCACCTGGAGCGGCGGGTGGCAGGCAACCTCAACCTCACCTTCCCCGGCGGCATTGATGCCCAGGCACTGATGGCGGCGGCGCCGGAGGTCTGCGTCTCGACCGGCTCGGCCTGTTCATCGGCGGCGGTCGAGCCATCTTATGTCCTGCGGGCGCTCGGGATTCCTGAGGCGGAGGCACGCGCCACCTTGCGGATCGGGATCGGTCGCTTTACCTCGCCCGCGGATGTGGACCGGGCCGCGGCATCCCTTGCCGCGGGCTGGCGGGCGGCCGTTGCGGGAGCGAGCAGGTAGAATGCCGAAGATGACCTTCGTCGAGCGGGACGGCACCAAACGGGAGGTCGATGCACCGCTCGGCCTGTCAGTGCTGGAGATCGCGCACAAGCACGGCGTCGATATTGAGGGCGCCTGCGAGGGCTCGCTGGCCTGCTCGACCTGCCATGTCATCGTCGATGGCGGCTGGTTCACGAAGCTGGCGGAGCCGACCGAGGACGAGGAGGACATGCTCGACCTCGCCTTCGACCTGCAGGAAACGAGCCGGCTCGGCTGCCAGATCATCATGACCGAAGCGCTAGACGGTCTGGTGGTGAAGCTGCCCTCCGGGACCAGGAACGCCGGTGGCTGATACTCCCTGGACGGATTTTGGGGCTGAGGGCGGGCTGTTCCGGCGGTTGCGGAAGGCCTGCGCGAGCGATTGGGCGGCCTATACCTGGCATCCCTTCGTCCGGGGAATCTCGGACGGGACGCTGCCGCTGGCGGCCTTCCGCCGATACCTGATCCAGGACTACCTCTTCCTCATCCATTTCGCGCGGGCCAAGGCGCTGGCGGTGTTCAAGGCTGAGAGCATTGAGGCGATGCGGGACAAGACCGCCTCCATAGCCGCTATCCTGGCCGAGACGCAGCTGCATCTCGGCTACTGCGCGGAATGGGGGCTGGACGAAGCCGAAGTACGCGGCACGCCGGAAAGCGCTGAGACGGTCAGCTACACCCGCTACGTCATCGACCGCGGCCTGGCGGGGGACATCCTCGACCTCGAAGTGGCGCTCGCCCCGTGTACGGTGGGCTACGGCGAGGTGGCGCTGCGCATCCTCGCCGACCCGCACCGGCGGCGCGAGCGCAACCCATACCAGAGCTGGATCGACGCCTACGCCGCGCCGGGCTACCAGGCGATGGCGCGGGCGGCGGCCCTTAGGATCGATGCGCTGGGAGAGAGCCATGGCGGCTCGGCGCGCTTCCCCATCCTCTCGGCGACCTTTGCCGAGGCGGCGCGGCTGGAGGCGCGGTTCTGGCAGCAGGGGCTGGACGCGGCCTGATGCGTATTCTGGTTGCCATGTCGGGAGGAGTCGACAGCAGCGTCGTCGCGGGGCTGCTGAAGGCGGAAGGGCATGAGGTCATCGGCGCCACCCTGCAGCTCTACGACCACGGTGCGGCGACGAGCCGGAAGGGCGCCTGTTGCGCCGGGCAGGACATCCACGATGCACGCCGCGTGGCGGATACGCTCGACATCCCGCATTACGTGCTGGACCGGGAGAACCGGTTCCGCGATGCCGTCGTAAGGGATTTCGCCGATAGCTATGCGCGGGGCGAGACGCCCATCCCCTGTGTGCGCTGCAACCAGACCGTGAAGTTCGAAGATCTGGTCGGGCTGGCGCGGGACCTGGGGGCGGAGGCGCTGGCGACGGGGCATTATGCGCGGCGCATCGAAGGCGCGGCGGGGGCGGAGCTGCACCGCGCCGCCGATCCGGCGCGGGACCAAAGCTACTTCCTTTTCGCCACGACGCAGGCGCAGCTTGACTTCTGCCGCTTCCCGCTCGGCGGGATGCCGGACAAGGCGGCGGTGCGGGCGGAGGCGGCGCGGCTCGGCCTCGCGGTGGCGGAGAAGCCGGACAGCCAGGATATCTGCTTCGTGCCCGAGGGTCGGTACTCCGAGGTCGTCGCCAAATTCCGGCCGGATGCGGCGGAAGAAGGTGAGATCGTCCATCTCGACGGGCGGGTGCTCGGGCGGCATGCGGGCATCGCACGCTATACGGTCGGGCAGGGGCGCGGGCTGGGGCAGGCATCGCGCGATGGGGAGCAGCCGCTCTATGTCGCGGCGGTGGAGCCGGGGCGCCGCCGCGTTGTCGTCGGGCCACGGGCAGCGCTGCCGCAGGCCGAGGTCGCCGTCGCCGAGGTGAACTGGCTGAGCGCGCCGCCGGAGGGACCCATCGCCTGCCAGGTGAAGCTCCGCGCGCGGGAGGTGCCGCAGCCGGCCCTCGCGCGCTGGGATGCGGCGGCCGGCGTGCTGCGCGTCACTCCGGACGTGCCGGCCATCGCGGCACCGGGCCAGGCCTGCGTGCTCTATGACGGGGAGCGGGTGCTGGGCGGCGGCTTCATCAGGCGGGAGGCGGCATGACCCGGCCGCCACGTCCCGCCAAGCCGAAGGGCGCCAAGGGCCAGGGGCGCCGGGTGGCGCAGCTCGAGACGGAGCTGGCCGAGGCCAGGGCGAAGCTCGCCAGAGCGGAGGCGAGCCTTAGCGAGTTCGAGAAGGGTGGCGTCGAGGCCTATGCGGCGCGGCGGATCGCGGCCCTGGAAGAGGGCCAGCAGGTGGCGCGCGGGCAGGCCGTCGAGGCGGCTATTGCCAAGGCACGGGCCGAGGGGGAGCTGAAATCGCTCAAGGATGCGATCGGCAAGGTGCCGGGCTTCCATGGCTGGCTGCTGCGCCGGGCGGCAGCGAAGCTCGACAAGGGATAAGCCCGGCGCCGAGCTTGTTCCGCTGCAGATCGGTCGTCACGGAGAAGAGGAAGATACGCGGGGCGCCCTGGGAGATGGTCCCGAAGGAGGCGACGCCCGCCCAGTGGTCGTTATCCGTCACGTTGAGGATGCTGGCGCGGAAGGTGCTGGCCGCCCTGCGATCTCTGCCCGGTACCGGGCACCGATACCGAGGCGTGCCCAGGCCGGCAGGCTGACGGTATGGCGGTGTCGACCTGCTGCCGCCCGGTCAGGACCACGGCGCCGTTCAGGCTGAGGCCCGGCGTCCAGGGCAGGTCCCAGTCGAGGCCGTGATTGGTTTGATAGGTCGGCACGCAGTTCGGCCGGTTGCCGACCACGGCGGCGGTGCCGGAACGGGTAATTTCGGCATCGAACAGGGTTGGGCCGCCGAGCAGGCGCAGGGACGGCGTGATTTCGCCGGATGCGGTCGACTCCAAGGCCGCGAACGCGCTGCTCGCCGCCCACCGAATAGACGTTGTTCGCCGTCTCTACCGTCGGCCAGGTGATCTGGAAGGCGCTCAGGATCACGATGGCGCGGTCGAAGTCGAATTTGACACCGGCCTCGTATTGCTGCGCGCGGTAGGGGGCGAAGGCTTCGCCAACATTGACGGCTGTCGTCGACGCGATGCCGCCGCGGCTCAGCCCTTCGATGCATTTGACATGGAGCGAGACGCCGGCCCAAGGGGTGGACCACCAGCCCAACGAAGGGCGCGACCGCGCTCTCGTCATAGGCCAAGCTGCGACCGCCGGTCGCGGCGTTGTATTTGTTGAATTCGACACGCTGGAGGCGCAGGCCGAGCATCAGCTGCAGCCGTTCGTCGAGCATGGCGATCGTGTCGGCGAGGGACAGGCCGCTGAATGCCGTGGTCGAGACCCTTGGCACGCGCCCTGGCGCGGGGACTGCCTGCTCCGGCCGCAGGACCGGCTGGAAGATGTCGGAGCGATAGGCCGTGCCGTGATGATCAGCCGGTCCTGCCGTTCGTGATAGGCATCGCCTGCAGGGTCAGCGTATGGCCGACAGGGCCGGTGGCGAAGCGGGCACGGGCTCCGCCGCTGGCGCCGTAGTGCTCGATCCGGAAGGTGGCGTTGCCGGGCGTGCTCGTCGTGTCGCCCAGGGCGTTGACGATGGTCGGCAGGCTGAACAGCCGCCGCATCCCGGTCTGCGAACCGCCGAGATTGCCGAAGACGGTGATGCTGTCGGTGAGGTCGTATTCGGCGCGTGGTCAGGACGGCAGGGCTGTCACCCATCCCGCTCCGGCAGGGGCGCAGCCCCGGTTTCGCCAGCGAATTCCTGCGGGGCGCGGTCGGCCAGGGCCAGTTGCTCGCGGGCGCGATGCCAGAATTCCTCGGCCCGGCCCTCGGGGCAGCCGGCTTCCTCCCAAAGGGCATGGGCCCAGTGGCGGATCGCGTCTTCGGTGCTGGTCTGTTGCCCGGACATGGCGTCATCCTCCTTGGTGTGCGGCATCCTCTGGCCGGAGCCAGAGCAGGGGCGGCGGGGCAAGCGGCTGGCCGCGGCGGGCACGCTCGGCGGACGGCAGCACGTCCTCGGAGGGCCAGAGGCCGGTCTCCAGTGCCGCGGCATAGCCTTCCGCCAAGCCGGCTTCGCGCATGGCGCGGGCGGCGGCGTCGTGGTCATAGGCAAGGGCGTGGTGTTCGATGCGAATGCCGCCGAGCGAGGGCGTCAGCAGGGAGAACCAAGCGCGCGGGGTGCCGTCATGCGCCGGCATGCCGATGGCGCCGGCATTGTGCCAGAGCCGGCCCTCGACCAGCCGGGTGAAGGGCAGGCCGCAATGTCCGGCGAGCACGCCCTCGGCGCCGGTCCCGGCGATCTCCGCGGCCAGCATGGCATCGGGGGCGGAGGCGAAGAGGAAGCGGTTGATGCTGGCGGCGCCGCCATGAATGGCGGCGAGGCGGCGGCCTGCGAGGGTGAGGTCGATCCGGCGCGGCAGGGCGGCCATCCAGGCGCGGTGGGCGGGCGTCACCTGACGGTCGGCATGGGCGAACCAGCCGCGGGTGAGCAGGTCGCAGGCGGTGCCCGCCTCGAAGCCGCAGCCGCAATCCGCGGCGCCCTCGGCCAGGCTCTCCTCGCAGTTGCCCATCACGGTCGGGATGCGGGTGGCGATCATCAGGTCGAGCGTCGCCGCGGGCTCGGCGCAGTAGGCGACGACATCGCCGGTGCAGAGCATGCGGCCGGGCGGGATGCCGAGGCGAGCGGCCTCGGCCAGCAGGGTTTCGAGGGCCTGGCGGTTGGAATAGGGGCCGCCGAAGCAGAGCAAGGGCTGGTCCATCAGGTCTCCCAAAGCCGGCCGCCCTCGATGCGGAGGCGGCGGTCGGCGAAGCGGCGGGCGAGGTCGGGCTGGTGCAGGCTGACGAGGATGGCGAGGCCCTCCTGCCCCGCAAGGTGGCGCAGCAGGGTGAGGATCGCCTCGGCATTCTTCGGGTCGAGGCTGGCCACCGGCTCGTCGGCCAGGAGGACGCGGGCGCGCTGCAGTAAGGCGCGGGCGATGGCGACGCGCTGACGCTGGCCGCCAGAGAGATGCGCGGCGCGGCGGTCGCCGAGCCCGGCGAGGCCGACGCGGGCGAGGCAGCCTTCCGCTGCCGCCACCTCCGCCGCTGGCCAGAGGCCGAGCGCCGGCCGCCAGAAGCCGAGGCGGCCGAGGGCACCGACCAGCACGTTCTCCTGCGCGCTAAGCCGGCCGGCGAGGGCGTGCTGCTGGAAGACGAGGGCGGGGTGGCCGCCATCGGCGAGGATGGTGCCCCCGCATGGCAGCAGCCCGGCGGCGGCGCGGAGCAGGCTGGTCTTGCCGGCGCCGGATGGGCCTTCCAGCGCCACCACCTCGCCCGGCGCCACCTCCAGCGAGACGGCGTGCAGCACCCTCTGGCCGCTGAGGGAGAGGTCGAGGCCGCGCAGCACCAGGCCGCGCCGGGTCTCCAGCATCAGGCGAGCCTCCGGCGCAGGGTCGCGGAGAGGCGGTCGGCGGCGAGGACCAGGGCAATGACGATGATGAGGATGGCGAGTACCCGGGCGAAGTCGAGCAGGTCCACGGCATTCTTCAACTCCTGCCCCAGCCCGCCGGCGCCGACCAGGCCGAGCACAGTGGAGGCTCGGATGTTGAACTCCCACACATAGAGCAGGGCGGAGAGGGTCTGCGGCAGAGTCTCAGGCAGCAGGATCACCGCGGCGGCCTGGGCACGGCTGCCGCCGGCGGAGAGGGCGGCCTCGACCGGGGCGGGATCGGCGGTTTCCAGCGCCTCGGACCAGAGCTTGGCGATGGAGCCGGCGGAGTGGAGCGCGACGCCGAGCATCCCGGCGAAGGGTCCGAGGCCGACGGCGGCGACGAAGATGAGGGCGAAGACGAAGCCGTCGATGCCGCGAAGCGCGTCGAGCAGGGCACGCGCCGGATGGTAGAGGGCCGGGATGGGGGCGACCGGGCGGGCGGCCATCAGCGCCAGCGGCAGCGCGAGGAGGGCGGCGAGGCTGGTGCCGAGGGTGGCGATGGCAACCGTCTCGGCCGCGCGGCGCAGCAGGTCCGGCAAACCGGAGAAATCGGGCGGGAAGGCGCCGGCCAGCCAATGGGCGAGGCGCGGCAGTCCGGCCCAAAGGCGAGGCAGGTCCGGCTGCACCACGGCGATGCAGGCGGCGTAGAGGGCCGCCAGCACCAGGAGCCAGGCGGCTCGCCTCATCCGCCGCCGATGCGCCCGACGGCGCGGCCGGCGGCCTCGATCATCGCGTAGCTGTCGGGCTGGGCCGGGACCCAGCCGGTGTAATTGGCGGGCATGATCCGCGAAGCGCTGGCTGCGTCGATGCCGAGAGCGGCCTCGCGCAAGGCTGATTTCAGCCCAGGGTCGAGCCGGTCGCGGACGGCGAGGGCGTCGTTCGGCAGGGGCTCGGAGCGCCAGACGATTTTCACCTGATCCTCGCGCAGGCGGCCGGCGGCGATCATGGCGGCGAGGTTGCGGTCGTAGTCGGTGGCGAGGTCGACCTGGCCGGTCGCCACGGCGAGGTCGTTGGCGGGGTGGGAGGCACCGTCGCGGTAGCGGAAATAGCTTCGTGGATCGATGCCCTGCGTCCTGAACCAGTAATGCGGGATCAGCCAGCCGCTGGTGGAGCCGGCATCGGCGAAGGAGATGGACATGCCCTTCGCATCTTCGGGGAAGCGGGCGATGGCGAGGTCCGGCCGGGCGATGATGATTGCCTGGTAGGTCGGCTTGCCCTGGTACTGGACGACGGCCAGCGCCTCCGCCTTCGCGCGGTCCTTGGCCAGGATGTAGCCCCATGGGCCCATCCAGGCGACGTCCACCTGCTCATTGGCGAGGGCCACGGCGATCCCGGCCCAATCCGTAGTGACGGTGAGGTCGAGCGGCCTGCCCACCGCCCTGGCGAGATGGGTGAAGAAGGGCTCATAGGCCCGGCGGGTGTCCCCGGCGGTGGGTTGGAAGGGGCCGACGGCGCAGCGGAGCGGGGTGCCCTGGGCAAGGGCCGGCGCCGCGAGCAGCGGGGCCAAGCCGAGGAACAGGCGGCGGGTGGGGGTCATGCGGTGATCCTCCTGCCGACCTTTCGCTCCAGGTCGGCGGTCGGTTCCGGCATGGCTCGAAACCACCCGGCTGTCGCGCTGTTTTTCAGCCCTTCAGCATCCGCCGGGCGATGGCCATGCGGTGGACCTCGCTCGGGCCCTCGTAGATGCGCTGGACGCGGACCTGGCTCGCCATGAGCTGGAGCGGCAGCTCCTTCGTCATGCCCATGGCGCCGAAGGTCTGCATCGCGTTGTCCAGTACCTCCTGCGCCATCTCCGTCGCATGGACCTTCAGCATCGAGGCCTCGGTGCGGACATCCTCACCGGCCGTCATCTTGGCGGCGGCGTCGCGGACCATGAGGCGGGTGGTGTGGATCTTGGTCGCGGCCTCGGCGACCCACCACTGGATGGCCTGGCGGTCGGCCAGGCGGACGCCGAAGGTGCTGCGGTTCCGCGCCTGCTCGCAGAGCATGTCGAGCGCGCGGCGGGCCATGCCGGTGCAGCGGGCGCCCATCTGCAGGCGGCGGACATTCAGCCGCAGCTGCATCGGCGCGTAGCCGGCGCCGAGCTGGCCCAGGATCTGCCGCTCATGGACGCGGCAATCCTCGAAGACCAGCTCGTAGGTCCGTCTGCCGCCGATCATCGGGATCTCGCGCTCGATGATGAAGCCGGGCGTGCCGCGCTCGACGATGAAGGCGGTGACGCCCTCCTGCCGCTTGCCCTCGCCGGTGCGGGCCATGAGGATGATGAAATCGGCGCGCGGCACGCCGCTCACCCAGATCTTGCGGCCGTTGATGATCCAGTCGTCGCCATCCTTCACCGCGCGGGTGGTCATCCCCGCCGGATCACCACCGGCGCCGGGCTCGGAGATGGCGATGGAGGAGCGCATCTCGCCGCGGGCATAGGGGTCGAGATACTTCATCCGCTGCTCCGGGTTGGCGACGGCGAGCAGCATGTGCAGGTTCGGGCTGTCGGGCGGGAAGATGAAGGGGGTGACGGTGCGGCCCATCTCCTCCTCGATCGCCATCAGCGCGGAGATGGGCAGGTCGGCACCGCCGAATTCCTCCGGCACGTCGAGGCCGTAGAGGCCGAGCTCCTTGGCCTTGGCGAGGAGCGGGGCCTCCTCCTCCGGCGTCAAGCCGTAGCGCTGGCCCTCGGATTCGCGCTTCAGGACGGCGGGTTCGAGCGGCATCAGGTCGCGCTCGACGAAGCGGGCGACGAGGTCGCGCACCATGCGGTGCTCCTCGGCGAGAGGCGGGATGGCGATGCCGTCGGTGTCCAGGGCCATTGGGTTTCTCTCCCACAAATCGGTTGGGCGAAGGCTAGACCCGTGCGGCGGGGGTGCCCATCCCCTTGTCGGAAGCGCTTCAAACCCTATGCGCCGCCGCTTTGGCGAAGCCGCGCAGGCGGTCGCCGATCACTTGACCAACGGCCTCCGCGGCGGCACGGCGGGGGAAGCTCGAGCGCCATACGAGGCGCACGGTCCGGCCGGTGCATTCATGCAGCGGCCGCAGGACGATCCCCATGTCCTGCGCGGTGCCGGCAGCAAGGCCCGGGATCAGCGTCGTGCCGTAGCCGGCGGCGACCATGCTGAGCAGGGTCGAGAGGCTGGCGGCGCGCAGCGTGCCGCCGAGCGCGCCACTCTGGCCGCAGGCGGCCAGAGTCTGCTCGCGCAGGCAGTGGCCGTCCGCCAGCACCAGGACGTCCTGGGCGAGGTCGGCTTCCGCCACCACCTCGCGGGCGGTGAGCGGGTGCTCGGGTGGCAGGGCCGCCAGAAAGGGCTCGTCGAAGAGCGGCTGGCTGGTGAACTCCGACCCGTCAACCTCCGTGGCCAGCAGCGCCGCGTCCAGCTCATGGGCGCGGAGCCGGTCGAGCAGGGTCAGGGTTTGATCCTCCCAGGGCTCCAGCAGGAGGGTGGGCAGCGCCTCGTGCAGCGGTGCGAAGACCAGGGGGAGCAGGTAAGGCGCCAGGGTCGGGATGATGCCAAGGCGGAACCTCCCCGCCAACGGGTCGCAGAGGTCACGGGCGGCGGCGAGGATCGCATCGACCTCGGCCACCGCGGCCCGGACATGGCCGATGAGCCGCTCGCAGGCGCTGGTTGGGACTACCGCCTTGCGGTCGCGCTCGAACAGGGCAACGCCGAGCTGCTCCTCGAGCTTGCGAAGCTGCACGGAGAGCGTCGGCTGGCTGACGCCGCAGGCCTGGGCCGCACGCCCGAAATGCCCGTATTCGGCGACCGCCAGCAGGTAGCGGAAGTCCTTGAGGTTCATGGGACTGACATACCCATCCCGATAGGCCTTGCCTATCAGGTTGGTTGAAATTTTAGGCTTACCTCTATCTCCATAACCCGGCTAGCGTCACCGAGGACCATTTGGCCAAAGGGAGGAAACAGCGGGGCCAGGGCGTGAACCCAAGCCTGTGCCCGGCTGCTGCGACGCAGCTCTCAATCAATCAACAGCATGGCAGAGGAGAGAACCATGGACGGCAATCAGAGCCCAGGCGCCGGGCAGTGCCCGGTGATGCATGGCACCGCGCCACGCCACACATCCTTCGGCGGCCGCTCGAACCGCGACTGGTGGCCCAACGCGCTGAACCTCAGGATCCTCCACCAGCACTCCAATCTCGCCAATCCGCTAGGCGAGGCCTTCGACTATGCGAAGGAGTTCGAGACGCTCGACCTCGATGCGCTGAAGCAGGACCTCTTCGCGCTGATGCGGACCTCGCAGGACTGGTGGCCGGCGGATTACGGCCACTACGGGCCGCTCTTCATCCGCATGGCCTGGCACAGCGCGGGCACCTACCGCACCGGCGACGGGCGCGGCGGCGGCGGTGCGGGCACGCTGCGCTTCGCGCCGCTTAACAGCTGGCCGGACAACGGCAACCTCGACAAGGCGGTGCGGCTGCTCTGGCCGGTCAAAAAGAAGTACGGGCACAAGATCTCCTGGGCCGACCTCATCATCTTCGCCGGCACCTGCGCGATCGAGTCGATGGGGCTGAAGCCCTTCGGCTTCGCCGGCGGGCGCATCGACCTGTGGGAGCCGCCGGAGGACATCTACTGGGGCGCCGAGGACACTTGGCTCGGCGACAAGCGCTACACGGGCGACCGTGACCTCGAGGCGCCGCTGGCCGCCGTGCAGATGGGCCTGATCTACGTCAATCCGGAGGGGCCGAACGGCAAGCCGGACCCGGCCGCCTCGGCACGCGACATCCGCGAGACCTTCGCGCGAATGGCGATGAACGACGAGGAGACGGTCGCGCTGATCGCTGGCGGCCATACCTTCGGCAAGTGCCATGGTGCGGGCAGCCCGCAGGAACATGTCGGCCGCGAGCCGGAGGGCGGCGAGATCGAGGAGATGGGCCTCGGCTGGAAGAACAAGCTGGGCCAGGGCCACAGCGTCCATGCGATCACCAGCGGGCTGGAGGGCGCCTGGACCACCAACCCGATCCAGTGGGACAACGGCTACTTCGACAACCTCTTCAAGTACGAGTGGGAGCTGACGAAGAGCCCGGCCGGCGCCTGGCAGTGGACGCCGACCGACCCGGCGGCGAAGACGACCGTGCCGGATGCGCATGACCCTTCGAGGCGCCATGCGCCGATGATGGCGACGACCGACATCGCGCTGAAGGTCGACCCGAAATACGCCGAGATCTCGAAGCGCTTCCACGAGAATCCGGACCAGCTGGCGGATGCCTTCGCGCGGGCCTGGTTCAAGCTGACCCACCGCGACATGGGGCCGGTCTCCCGCTATCTCGGCCCGCTTGTGCCGAAGGAGGTGCTGCTCTGGCAGGACCCGATTCCGCCGGTGACGCATCCGCTGATCGAGGCGGAGGACATCAAGGCGCTGAAGGGCAAGCTGCTCGGCTCGGGCCTCTCGATCTCCGACCTGGCCGGAACGGCCTGGGCCTCGGCCTCGACCTTCCGCGGCTCCGACAAGCGCGGCGGGGCGAATGGGGCGCGCATCCGCCTCGCGCCGCAGAAGGATTGGGAGGTCAACGAGCCGCAGCGTCTGGCGGGCGTGCTGGCGAAGCTTGAATCCATCCGATCGGAGTTCAATGCCTCGCAGCCTTCCGGCGGCAAGCAGGTCTCGCTCGCCGACCTGATCGTCCTCGGCGGCTGTGCCGCCGTGGAGGAGGCGGCGCGGAAGGCAGGCACGCCGGTGGAGGTCCCCTTCACGCCCGGCCGGACCGATGCCTCGGCCGAGCAGACGGATGCGGAGTCCTTCGAGGTGCTGGAGCCGGTGGCGGACGGTTTCCGCAACTACCTCAAGCGCGACTACAAGGCCTCGCCGGAGGAACTGCTGCTCGACCGGGCGCAGCAACTGATGCTGACGGCGCCGGAGATGGCGGTGCTGCTGGGCGGGCTTCGGGCGCTCAACATCAACCATGAGCGGGCGAAGCATGGCGTCTTCACAGATCGGTCGGAGACGCTGACCAACGACTTCTTCGTCAACCTGCTCGACATGGGCACGGCTTGGCAGCCGACGGAGGAGCATGGCGTTTATGAGGGGCGCGACCGGGCGACGGGTCAGCCGCGCTGGACGGCGACGCGGGTCGATCTCGTCTTCGGGTCGAACACCCAGTTGCGTGCCGTGTCGGAGGCCTATGCCTGCGACGACTCGAAGCCGGCCTTCCTGCGAGACTTCGTGAAGGTCTGGACGAAGGTCATGAACCTCGACCGGTTCGACCTGGTCCAGAAGGCGCTGAAGCACGCCTGAGGGTCAGGCGCGGCTCCCCTCCCCGCCGGCGAAAGCCAGGAGGTCGGCGAGGGTGATGGAGCCGCCGCCGGGCAGCGGCGCAGCGGTGGCCCCGGCTGACAGCATGTGGGCGAGGGCGTCACGGAGCGTGGCGCCCTCGGGCAGGGCGGCGCCGGGGGCCGGCTTCGCATGTACCGGCAACGTTGTGGCCGGGAAGAGGGCAAGGCGCAGCAGCATGCGGTCGGCGCCGAGGAACTCGGCGGCAAAACCGTCGGCGGGGCGGGCCAGCATCTCCGCCGCAGGGGCGTGCTGGACCAGTCTGCCCTCGCGCAACAGGGCGACGGCGTCGCCGAGGCGGACGGCTTCCGCCACGTCATGCGTCACCAGCAGCACGGTCTTGCGGAGCTGCCGCAGCAGGCGCAGCACCTCCTCCTGCAACAGGCCGCGCTGGACGGGATCAACGGCGCCGAAGGGCTCGTCCATCAGCAGCACGGGCGGGTCGCCGGCGAGCGCGCGGGCAACGCCGACGCGCTGGCGCTCGCCGCCAGACAGCTCGTGCGGGCGGCGGGTGGCGAAGCGGGCGGGGTCGAGGCCGACCAGGGCCAACACCTCCTCCACGCGGGCGCGGATGCGGGCGCGGCCCCAGCCGAGCAGCGTCGGGACGGTGGCGATGTTGGCGGCGACGTCCCAGTGCGGGAAGAGGCCGACCTCCTGGATCACATAGCCGATGCGGCGGCGGAGGGCCGTGGCGTCGATCGCGCGGGCATCCTCGCCGCCGATGCGGATGGTGCCGGCGCTCGGCTCGACCAGGCGGTTGACCATGCGCAGCAGCGTGGTCTTGCCGGAGCCGGAAGGGCCGATGAGGGCGCAGCTCGTGCCTTCGGGGACGATGAGCGAGACGTTCTCCACCGAGGCGCGGTCGGCGCCGGGCCAGCGCTTGGTGAGGCCTTCGATCTCGATCATGCGCCGCGGACCCGCGCGGCGAGATGGCGTTCCAGCATGCCGAGCGCGGCCTCCGTCCCAAGGGCGAGCATGGCGATGGCGATGGCGCCGACCAGCATCCGCCCGGTATCGAGCAGGGCGAGGCCCTGGGTGACGAGATCGCCGAGCCCGCCGCCGCCGATGAAGGTGGCGAGCGCCGCGGCCGAGACCACCTGCACGGCGGCGACCCGAAGCCCCGAGAAGATCAGCGGTGCGGCGAGCGGCATCTCGACCTGCATCGCCCGTTGCGTGCCGGTCATGCCGAGGCCGCTTGCGGCGTCCAGTGCGGCGGGATCGGCGCTGCGGATGCCGATCACCGTGTTGACCAGTACCGGCGGCAGGGCGAGCAGGGCGAGGGCGATCACCGACGGGGTGAAGCCGACGCCGAGCAGCGGCAGCAGCGCGGCGAGGACGGCAAGGCTCGGGATGGTGCGGAGGGCGCCTCCGAGCATGATCGAGGCTTCGGCCAGGCGCGGGCGGTGGGCGACAGCGATGCCGAGCGGCAGGGCCAGCGCGATGCCGATGGCGAGGCCGGTGAGCGAGAGCAGCAGGTGGTCGCCGACCGCCGCGAGGAAGAGGCCGGGATGGGCGCGCAGCCAGTCCATCAGCGGCTCGCCGGCAGGCGGCGCTGCACGGCGCCGAGGCCCGCATCGATCAGCAGGGCCATGAGGGTGACGAGGCCGGCGCCGACCAGGATCTTCTCCGTGTGGCCCTGGTCGAGGCCGGTGAGGATCAGCGTGCCGAGGCCGCCGGCGCTGATATAGGCGGCGACCGTCGCCGCCGAAACCAGGGTGACGGAGGCGACGCGGAGGCCACCGATCACCGCCGGCAGGGCAAGGGGCAGCTCAACGCGGAACAGGCGCTGCAGGGGGGTGAGGCCCATTCCTTCCGCTGCATCGAGCACCGCGGGCGGCGCCGAGGCGAGGCCGGCCACGAGCGCGCGGAGCAGGACGGGCACGGCATAGGTGACGAGGGCGAGCAGCGCCGGGGCGAAGCCGAGGCCGAGCACCGGGACAAGCAGGGCGAAGAGGGCGAGGGTCGGCAACGAATAGAGCAAGGAAGCGGAGCCGAGCAAGCCGGCGCGGAGGCCGGGGCGGCGGGCGACCAGCAGGCCGAGGGGAAGGGCGATCAGCAGGGCCAGCGCCAGGGAGGCGGCGACCAGCCCGGCATGGGTGAGCAGGGCCGCGCCGATGGTGTCGAGGTTGCGGCTGGTCCAGCGCATCAGGCGAGGCCCTGCTCCTTGAGGAAGCGGGCGGCGACCTCGCGCGGCTCCTCGCCATCCTGGTCGACCTGGCGGTTCAGCTCCCGCATCACGCCGTTGTCGAGCCTGGCGCCGATGGCGAGCAGAGGCGGGGCGAGGCTGGGGAAGTCGCGCAGCGCCTGCTGCCGGACCACGGCGGCAAGCTGGTAGGGCGGCCAGAGATGCCTGTCGTCGCGGAGGGTGGTGAAGCCGTAGCTGGCGATCTGCCAGTCCGTCGCATAGGCGTTCACCACATCGGCCTGGCCATGGTTCAGCGCAGCATAGCGCAGGCCGAGGGCGGCGAATTGGCGGAAGCGGCGGAACTCCATGCCATAGACGCGGCGGAGGCCAGGCAGGCCGTCGGCCCGGTCGGCGAATTCGTTGCCGGCGGCGAGTGTCAGGCGCGGGGCGGCGCGGGCGAGGTCGGAGAGGGTGGCAAAGCCGTGGCGCCGCGCCGTCTCCGGCAGGACGAGCAGGGCATTGCCGTTGTCGATGCCGGAGGGATCGAGCCAGTCGAGGCCGAGCGGGGCATAGCCGGCGCGGACCTTGGCGAGGATGGCGGCAGCATCGCCTTCGGGCGGCTGTTTGAGGACGACGCCGAGGCCGGTGCCGGTGTATTCCGGGTAGAGGTCAATCTCGCCCGAAAGCAGCGATTGATGTGCGATGGCGGTGCCGCCGAGATTGACCCGCCGCTGCACCGTGGCCCCGGCGCGTTCCAGCCTCTGGGCGAAAAGCTCCGCCACCACGAGCTGCTCGGTGAAATTCTTCGACCCGACGCGCAGCAGCGGGGCCGCCCGGGCGAGGGCGGGCGCGGCCAAGGCGGCAAGGAGGAAGCGTCTCCGCATCCTGTCAGCCTATCGCGGCGCAACGATTGCACAAACCGGTCCCGCCCGGGTCTAGGCTGGCGGGATGTGTGAACTTCTCGGCATGAGTGCCAATGTCCCCACGGATATCTGCTTCAGCTTCGCCGGATTGATGCAACGGGGCGGCAGGACCGGGCCGCATGCGGATGGGTGGGGGATCGCCTTCTATGAAGGCAAGGGCGCCAGGGCCTTCCATGACCCGCGGCCCTCGGCGGATTCGGACGTGGCACGCTTCGTGCGGGACCATCCGATCAAGAGCTGCACGGTGCTCAGCCATATCCGCCGGGCCAATCGGGGGCGGGTGGCGCTGGAGAATACCCATCCCTTCCAGCGGGAGCTCTGGGGACGGCTCTGGACCTTCGCCCATAACGGGCAGCTCGCCGGGGTGAAGCGCTGGCCGCTCCGGCACTACCACCCGGTCGGGACGACCGACAGCGAGCATGCCTTCTGTTGGATGCTGGACCGGTTGCGGGAGGCCTTTCCGGCCTCGCCGCCGGGCCATCGGCTGGCGGCGGCGATCGAGGCGCTGTCGCGGCGGCTGGCGGCGACGGGCGTCTTCAACATGCTGATGAGCGACGGGCGCTGGCTCTACTGCTTCTGCGGCAAGCGGATGGCCTGGCTGACGCGGCGGGCGCCCTTCGGCCCGGCGACGCTGATCGACGAGGACCTCAGCGCCGACTTCGCTAAGGAAACCACGCCGCGCGACGTGGTGACGGTGGTGGCGACGCGGCCCTTGACCCGGGACGAGGCCTGGACGGTGATGGAGCCAGGACAATTCGTGGTGTTCCGCGAGGGCGAGCGCTGGATGCATCGGCGCGTCGCCGTCCCGGAACTGGAGCATGCAGCATGAGCGAGGCAGTGGCGGGCAGTATGGCCGGGCTCCGGGTGGTGGTGCCGGAGACGCGGGAGCTGGAGGTGCTGGCGCGGATGCTGGAGCGGCAGGGGGCAGAGGCAATCCGCTGCCCGCTGGTCGCCATCATCGATGCGGCGGACCCGGCGCCGATCGAGGCCTGGCTGCGGCGCTTCATCGCCACGCCGCCGGACGACCTGATCCTGCTGACCGGGGAGGGGCTCGGCCGGCTGCTCGGCGTGGCGGAGCGGGTGGGGATCGAGGGAGAGTTCCGCGCGGCGCTGGCCGGCGTCAGGCGCATCTGCCGCGGGCCGAAGCCGAGCCAGAAGCTGCGCAGCATCGGCCTCGGGCCGGACCTGGCGCCGGAGCCGGCGACGACGGCGGGGATCATCGCCGGGATGCAGGGGCTCGACCTCAAGGGGCGGTGGGTGGCGGTGCAGCTCTATCCCGACAATCCCAATGCGCCGCTGATCGACTTCCTCAAGGCGGCCGGGGCGCAGGCGGACCCGGTGCTGCCCTACGCCTATGCGACGCGGGCGGAGGATGAGCGGGTGCTGGAGGCGGTGGGCGAGATGGCGGCGGGGCGGGTCGATCTCGTCGTCTTCACCAGTACGCCGCAGGTGCGGCGGCTGGTGAGCCTGGCGGAGGCGGCAGGGCAGCGGGCGATGCTGGACGAGGCGCTGAAGCGAACGCGGATCGCGGCCGTCGGGCCGGTGGTGGCCGAAGCGGTACGGGCGGCGGGCGGCGAGGTGGCGGTGATGCCGGAGGAGAATTTCCACATGAAGCCGATGGTGAATGCCATCCTTGCGGGGCTCAGCCGCGGGTAGTTGCGGGGCCGGGGTGCGGCGGGCCACACTCCCGGTATGATTCTCGCAGGCGACACCGAGCATCCGCGCGACTTCCACGGCTACGGGCCGAACCCGCCCGATCCCCGCTGGCCGGGCGGGGCGCGGCTCGCCCTCTCCTTCGTGCTGAATTACGAGGAGGGCGCGGAGAACACCGTGCTCAACGGCGATACCGGGAGCGAGCTCTACCTACATGAGGTGCCGGGAGGCACGCCGCGGGCGGAGCGGGACCTCTCGACCGAGAGCCAGTTCGATTACGGCGCGCGGGCGGGGCTGTGGCGCATCCTGCGACTGTTCAAGGAGCGCGGGCTGCCGCTGACGATTTATGCGGTGGGCCGGGCGCTGGAGTTGCATCCGGAGGCCGGGCGCGCCTTCGCTGAGGCGGGGCATGAGGTGGCCAGCCATGGCTGGCGCTGGATCGACTATCGCCGCGTGCCGGAGCATGTGGAGCGCGACCATATCGCCCGCTGCGTGGAGGTGATCGAGCGGACCACGGGCAGCAAGCCGGTCGGCTGGTATACCGGGCGGATCAGCCTGCGGACGCGGCGGCTGGTCGCCGAGCATGGCGGCTTCCTCTACGACAGCGACAGCTATGCCGACGACTTGCCGTATTACGTGCGGACGGCAGGGAAGCCGCTGCTGGTCGTGCCCTATACGCTCGACAACAATGACATGAAATTCGCGGTGCCGCCGGGCTTCTCGGCCAACGACGGCTTCACGCAGCATCTGACCGACGGCTTCGACTTGTTGCGGCGCGAGGGCGGGCGGATGATGTCGGTCGGGCTGCATTGCCGGCTGGCAGGGCGCCCCGCGCGGGCCGCGGCGCTGGAGCGCTTCCTCGACCATGTCGCGCGGCACCGGGATGTTTGGGTCTGCCAGCGGGCGGAGATCGCCCGGCATTGGCTTGCGCAGCATCCACCCCAATAAGCCATAAGAGGAAACGACCATGACGCTGCATCGCCGTACCGCCCTCGGGCTGGGGCTCGCCGCATTCGGCGCCCCCCTGGCCGCGCCCGCCCTCGCGCAGCCGGCGCGCGCCACGGCGCGGGTCGTCGTCGGCTTTCCGGCGGGCGGCAGCGCCGACACCACCGCGCGGCTGATCGCGGAGCGGCTGCGCGGGACCTATGCGCAGAATGTCATCGTGGAGAACCGCGTCGGCGCCGCGGGGCGGCTGGCGGTGGAGGCGGTGAAGGCGGCGGAGCCGGATGGCAACACCATCCTGCTGACGGCGGCGAGCATGCTGGTGATTTTCCCGCATCTCTACCGTCCGGCGACGCTGCGCTACGACCCCTTCGCCGACCTCATGCCGGTGACGCCGGCGGGGGAGTTCACCTTCGGCATGGGGGTCGGGCCGATGGCGAACAGCCTCGGGACGTTGGCAGCTTTCAAGGAATGGGGGGCGGGGAAGCGCGATATTCCCTTCAGCAGCGCGGCGGCAGGCAGCATGCTGCACTTCCTCGGCGTGCAGGTGGCGAAGGCGACCGGGCTTTCCATGACGCACATCCCCTACCGGGGCAGCGCACCGGCGATCCAGGACCTGCTCGGCGGCAGGCTGGCGGCGAGCTACCATCCGATGGTGGATCTCGCCCCGCATGCGGCGGCCCCAGGCGGGCCGGTGCGGCTGGCCGGCGTCTCCTCCGAACAGCGGCTGCCGCGCTTCCCGGATGTGCCGACCTTCGCCGAGCAGGGCTACCCGCAGCTGACGGGGAGCGAGTGGTTCGGCCTCTTCCTGCCGGCGAGGACGCCGGGCGCGGTGCAGGAGGCGTTGCACCGCGCAGCCGTCGAGGCGATCGGCACGGCGGATTACCGCGAGGCGATCGCCCGGCTGGAGATGCGGCCCTATCCCCTCTCCATTGCCGACTTCACCCGGCGCTTCCGGGCCGATTACGAGAAATGGGCCCCGATCATCGCCGAGAGCGGCTTCCGGCCGGAGGAGACCTGAGCCTCAGCTCCGGTGGCGGCGGCCGGCGATGTAGCTGGCGCCCTCCAGCCCGGCCGTCTCGGCATGGCGATGCCCGGCCGGAACGCTGAAGACATCGCCCGGACCATGGGTGGTGGCCCGGCCGTCACGAGTCAGGGTGAAGTCTCCGGCAGTGACCAGCAGCTTGGCGTCGAACGGGTGGGTGTGCTCCGGTACGGCCTGGCGGGGTGGTAGGCTGCGGGCGAGGACTTCCGTGAAGCCCTCCGCGCAGGAGGTCGGCGAAGTCTCGGGCGTCCATGCTGCCTCTCCTACCGGGCGATTTCGCCGTTCACCATGAAGGCGGGGTCGCGCTTGCCGTCCAGTACGTCGAGGATGTTGCGCGCCGCCTGGCGGGCCATGCGGGCGAGGCCTTCCTCCGTGCTCGCGGCATTATGCGGACTGACGACGACATTGGGCAGTTCGTAGAGCGGGTTGGTGGCGTTGGAGGGTTCCACCTCCAGCACGTCGAGGCCTGCACCGTGCAGGCGGCCGGATTTCAGCGCGGCGACCAGGGCGGCTTCCTCCACGATTGGCCCGCGGGCGGTGTTGACCAGGATGGCGCCTGGCTGCAGCGCGGCGAAGGCGGCCGTGTCCATCAGATGGTGGGTAGCGGGCGAGAGAGGGCAGTGGAGCGTGACCACATCCGCCTCGGCGAGGCCGGCTTGGAAGTCGCGGATGGGAATGAACCCGTCGGCGGCGATGCGGGCGGGGTGGAAGCCGGGGTCCATCACCATGACCTTCATCTGGAAGGCGCGGCAGTAATTGGCGACGCGGCTGCCGATGCGGCCATAGCCGACGACGAGGACGGAGCGGCCGGCGAGGTCGACCATGCCCGGCCCGTCCTTGGCCCACCAGCCGCCCGCCTTGACGATCTGGTCGTTATCTAGCGTGCGGCGGGCAACGGCGAGCATCAGCATCATCGCATGCTCGGCGACGCTGAGGTCATTGGCGCCGTTCACTACCATTACCGGGATGTCGCGCTCGGAGCAGGCGGGTATGTCGACCGTGTCGAAGCCGACGCCGTAGCGGGAGACGACCTTCAGCCGCGGCGCGGCGGCGAGCGCCGCTCGGTCCACCCGTTCCAGCCAGCAGAGCACGGCATCGGCGGACGAGAGGTGCTGGTGGAATTGCTCGACCGGCGGGTCCTGCAGGGTGACGATGTCGAGGTCGCTCCGTTCCGCCAGCACCGCCTGGCCGGCGGGATGCAGGGCGCGGCAAAGCAGGATGCGGTATGGCATTGGATCGGTCCTCCCCGGATTATGGTGGAATGGTGAAACCATCGGCGCTCGGCGCCAAGGCCCTTGCCGCTAGGACGGCGCGCAGTTAGGGTAAAGGCAGCATGATCCTGCGCGCGCCCCTGTCCGGCCTGGTGAGCGGTTCCGCCGCTGGCCGCGTGCGCCCGCTTATCGGCCTCCTTCTCCTTCGACTTACCCGCCCCTGGGCGTGACGCTCGGCTGACGGCCGGCATCGCTCAGGGGAGACTGAGCGAGAGGCTGCGCGAGCACGAAGGAAACAGATCCATGGCCATCACCCATCCCAGCTTCGGCACGCTGGACGACAACCGCATCATCTTCTTCGATACCACCCTGCGCGATGGCGAACAGTCGCCTGGCTTCTCGATGAACCTCGAGGAGAAGCTGCGCATGGCGGAGGCGCTGGCTGAGCTCGGCGTCGATGTCATCGAGGCGGGCTTCGCCATCGCCTCGCCGGGCGACTTCGAGAGCGTGCAGTCGATCGCGCGGAAATTCGCCAAGGACGGGCCGGTGGTCGCCAGCCTCGGCCGCGCCAACCCGGCCGACATCCTGCGGAGCGCCGAGGCGCTGAAGCCGGCGGCGCGCAAACGCATCCATATCGTGCTGGCGACGAGCGAGCTGCATATGCGCGTCAAGCTGCGCATGACGCCGGAGGAGGTGCTGGAGCTGACCACCAGCAGCGTCAGCCTCGGTCGGCAGCACAGCGACGACGTGGAGTGGTCTGCGGAGGACGGCAGCCGCTCCGACCCCGACTTCCTCTGCCGCTGCGTCGAGGCGGCGATCAAGGCCGGGGCGACGACGATCAACATCCCCGACACCGTCGGCTACTCGATGCCCGAGGACATGGCGCGGATCTTCCGCGACCTGCGCAACAGGGTGCCGGGGATCGAGAAGGTGATCCTCTCCGCGCACAACCACAACGACCTCGGCATGGCGGTGGCCAATACCATCGCCGCTATCCAGGCCGGCGTGCGGCAGATCGAGAGCACGATCAACGGCATCGGCGAGCGGGCTGGCAATGCCTCGCTGGAAGAGGTGGCGATGGCGTTGCGCACGCGGCGCGATGCGCTGCCTTACAGCAACAACATCGTCAGCCAGAAGCTGCTGCGCACCAGCAAGCTGTTGGCGACCATCACCGGCTTCGACGTGCAGCCGAACAAGGCGATCGTCGGCCGCAACGCTTTCGCGCATGAATCGGGAATTCATCAGGACGGCGTGTTGAAGGACGCCTCGACCTACGAGATCATGACGCCGGAGAGCGTCGGCTGGACCAAGAACAGCCTGGTGCTCGGCAAGCATTCCGGCCGGGCCGCCTTTCGCGACAAGCTGGCGGCGCTCGGCTACATCGTCGGCGACAACCAGCTGAACGATGCCTTCCGCCGCTTCAAGGACCTCGCCGACCGCAAGAAGGTCGTCTACGACGAGGACGTCGTGGCGCTCGTCGATGACGAGGTGGTGCGCGGCAACGACCGGGTGAAGCTGCTGGCGCTGACGGTGGCGACCGGCCTTGGCACCAAGCCGATGGCGACGCTGGCGCTTGAGGTGGATGGCGAGCACCGCGACGGCATGGCGAGCGGCGACGGAGCGGTGGATGCGACTTTCAACGCCATCCGCAATGCCTTCCCGCATGACGTCGCGCTGAAGCTCTATGCGGTGCAGAGCGTGACCGGCGGGACGGATGCGCAGGCGCGTGTCACCGTGCGGATGGAGGAGGGCGGCAAGTTGGTCGATGGCCAGGGCGCCGATACCGATACCATCGTGGCCTCGGCCCGGGCCTATGTGCATGCGCTGAACAAGTTGCTGGTGAAGCGCGAGCGGACGGCGCCGGCAGACATGGCTCCGGCGCTTTCGGCCTGAGCGCATGAAAAAGGCCCCGGCCAAGCTGGCCGGGGCCCAAAGGGCGCGTCAGGTAGGCGCGCTACTTCTTCTCGGAGGAGGACTGGTCCTCCTCGATCAGGCGCAGCAATTCATCCGGAATCGGCTCGCGCGCCACGGTGTCGTAAAGCTGGTGCAGCCCACGCCGCAGCCAGACATCGAAGGCCTGGTCCACCTCCTTGCCCTCCTGCTCGATACCGGGCTTCGCCGGGGTGTTCGCACGTTTCTTTTCGGTCTTGCCCATCATCCCGGCCGCCAAGGACGGGCTGGTGGCGTGCCGTTCCAGCAACGCCACCCCACTCCGTGTCATTACACTATACCACAGAGCGGATTTCGCCAACGGCCGTATCGGTCCGGTCGCGTTGCGCACCGGAGCGCAGCTCGCCGGCCGACTGGTCCTCGCCCATCAGCCAAGCCTGGAGCTGGCGGCGGGCGCGGAAGACGCGGCTCTTCGCGGTGCCGACGGCGCAGCCGGTGGCCTGGGCAACCTCCTCATAGGAGAGGCCCTGGAGGACCACCATGAACAGCGCTTCGCGTTGATCGGAGGGCAGGCGGCCGAGGGCGCGGCTCAGCTCCTTGAGGACGAGGCGGTCCTCATGCGCGCCGCTGACGGCGAAGGCAGACATCGGCAGATCCTCGATGTCGGTCGTCTCGCGCTGCTTGCGGAGCGTGGAGATGAAGCGGTTGCGCAGAATGCGATGCATCCAGGCCGCGAAATTGGTGCCGGGGGTAAAGCTGTCCTTGGCGGCCAGGGCATTGGCGACGGCGTCCTGCACCAGATCCTCCGCGGCGGCCCGGTTACGCGTCAGCGCCAGGGCCTGGACCCGCAGCTTCGGCAGCAGGGCGACCAGCTGGCCATGGAACTCGGCAGCGGTGCTGACGGCGTGGGCGGGCTTCGCAGTGGTTTCTGTGTGTCCGTCCATAGTCGTCCGGTCCCTCTTGGTTCGTCTGATAAGGAGTGACCGGCAGGAGCGGATGGATGCATCACGCGCGCGTCAGAGCATCACAGGATCGGGAGGTTGTTTTTCGAGCGCGTCGGCGAGCAATCGGCGAGCACGGGAGACGCGAGCCTTCATGGTGCCGAGCGGCACGGCACAGATCTCGGCGGCTTCCTGGTGCGACAGGCCCTGGGCACCCACCAGGATCACCGCTTCGCGCAGCAGCGGCGGCAGATCGCGCAGTGCCCGCGTCAGGTCGCGCATGCGGCCGGGGACTTCCTGCTCGGCGGGAGCCTCCTGCTCTTCCGGCATGGTTTCGGCAAGCCGGCGTTCGCGGCGGCGCGAGCGAAGCTGCTCATGGAAAGTGTTGCGGATGACGGCGAGGCACCAGGCGCGAAGATCCACGCCCTCCGACCTGCCGTCGAGCGATCGCAGGGTGCGCAGCACCGCCTCCTGTACCAGATCGTCTGCCTCGGTGCGCGAGCCCGAGAGGTACCGGGCGAAAGCCCGGAGTTCGGGCAACAATTGCGCGAGCGCTGTCCGCAACCCGCGATCCATGGCTTGTTCGGTCACGACATGCTCAATATCACCCCCTTAGGGGTGCGATAAGGATATCCATCGCCTGTGCAGGATGAGAAAGGCATGAGTGCCATCGACCGGGCGGGAATGATCAAGGCGTTGCCCTATGCGCGCCGCTATGCCCGCGCGCTGACCGGAACCCAGGCTCAGGGTGACGCAATGGTGGCGGATGCGCTGCGCAAGGTGATGACGCAGCAATTCCCCGAGGAAATGACGCCGCGTACCATATTGTACGGCGCGGTCGGCGACGCCGTCCGCGCCGTGGACTCCGGACCAAGGATCGATCCCGCCGGGCTGACCTTGCAGCAGCGCATGCTGCTGTTGCTGACCGCGCTGGAGGAGCAGCCCTTGACCGCCGCGGCCGCAGCTTGCCGCATCGCCCCCGCCGAGGCGGAGGCGGAGTTGCTCGTAGCCCGCGACGGGCTGCGCACCGGCGTCACCGCCCGGGTGCTTATCATCGAGGACGAGCCGATCATCGCCCTTGACATCCAGGAGTTGGTGGAGCGCTGCGGCCACAGCGTCGTCGGCATCGCCGCGACAGAAACCGAGGCGGTGGAGTTGGCGCGGGCGGAGCGGCCGGGGCTGGTGCTGGCCGATATCAACCTTGGCGCCGGTGGCGACGGGGCGAGCGCGGTCGCCCGCATCTTGCGCGACCTGACGGCGCCGGTGATCTTCGTCACCGCCTATCCGGAGCGGCTGCTGACCGGCGAGGCGGTGGAGCCGGCTTTCGTCATCACCAAGCCGTTCGACCCGACGACGCTGGCTGTCGCCACTTACCAAGCGGTGACGCGCGGCGTGCGGCCGGTTTGAAGCGTCACTAAAGATCGCTTCACTGGGGCGGGTGGTCCCTCGAACCCAAGGTTCCGCACCGCCTTCCGCGGCAAGGCTGCGGTAGAGCGTCAGGAAATGGCCGGTTTTGAGCGGGTTTGATGTGACACAGGTTCGTTAACTGGGACGCTCGTTAGGCTTAGGCAACCGAGCAGAGGTGGCAGCGTTTTGCCGGCACACCCTGCGGAGGATGCCATGCTCTACTGGACCTTGATCTTCCTTGTTGTCGCCCTTGTCGCTGGGTTGTTCGGTTTCGGCGGCATCGCCTCGGCCTCGGCTGGCATTGCCAAAATCCTTTTCACCATCTTCATCGTGCTGTTCCTCGTCTCCCTGATTTTTGGAGTCATCCGCGGCGCATGAAGCTCGGGAGGCGCGGCCTGATCGCTGTTCTGGCCGCCGCGCCCTCGGGTGGCGCGGCGCGGGCGCAGACCGTAGCGGGCCGGCGGGGCGAGCCGGATCTCTGGTTCGATCCGACCCAGCTTCCCTCCTTTACCGGCACCGTCGAGCGATATCTGCCCAATCCGCGCGGCGAGGTGGATGGGTTGATCTTCAAAGAGGGCCCGCAGGTGGTCTTCCCGCCCGATGTGGCGGAAGCGGTGCGGCGGGACGCGCCTACCGGGAAATCCGTCATCATCTGGGGCATCCGGGCGCGGCGCGCCCCGGTTATCACCATGCTGGCCTTCGCCCCGAGTTCGGATGCGACGCCCGTGGTGGTGGACCGCTTCTACTGGCGCCTCGGCGGGCGGGCGGCGCAGGAGGGCAGCGCGTCGCTCCGTCTCTCCGGCACGGTCAAGCAGCCCTACTATACTCCGCAGGGTGACGTGGCGGGCGCGATCCTGGAGGATGGCAGTGTCGTACTGGTGCCGGCCGCCGCCGTGGACAGCGTGCAGGACATCTTGAAACCGGGGCAGGCGCTGGCTGCCTCCGGACCGGGGCGGGAAGGGCCCGATGGACGCGCGCTTCTCGCCCAGCAGCTCGGCCCGGCACCCGATGCGCTGCAGCCCCTCCCCGGCTTGCAGCGCTGACCATGTCCGATGATGACGACCGCCGGGAGGATGGCGGCAAGCCCGGTTTCATGGCCAGCTTCTGGCGGCTCACCTCGCAATACTACAGGGGGGAGGAGCGGCGGCGGGCCTGGTGGCTGACCGCCGGCGTGCTGGGGCTGACGCTGCTGCAAATCGCCGTGCAGGTGCGGTTCAACATCTGGAACCGGGACTTTTTCAACGCCCTCGAGTCACGCGACCGCGATGCCTTCTTTGGCCAGCTCGGCCTGTTCATGGCGCTCACCATCGGCAGCATGGTGACGGCGGTCTTCCAGCTTTACATGCGGCAGATGCTGCAACTCCACTGGCGGGAGTGGCTGGTGAAGCGGTTGCAGCACCGCTGGCTGGAGGGCGGGCGGCACTACCGCATCAATTTCCTGCCGGATGCCGCGGACAATCCGGACCAGCGGATCAGCGAGAACACGCGCTGGGCGACGGCGATCGCGGTCGACATGGCGGTGGGGCTGGTCAGCTCCGTGCTGATGCTGGTTTCCTTCGTCGGCATCCTGTGGACCTTGTCCGGGCCTCTGCATGTCGCGCTCGGCAGCAGCGAGTTCGAGATCCCCGGCTACATGGTCTTCGCGGCGCTGCTCTATGCGGGCATCGGCTCGGCGCTGACCTGGTTCATCGGACGGCCGATGGTCGAGGCCAATATCCGGCGGAACGAGGCGGAGAGCGACCATCGCTTCGCCCTGGTGCGGCTGCGCGAGAGCAGCGAGGGCATCGCGCTGATCGGCGGCGAAGCGGATGAGGAGCGCGGCTTGCACCGCGCCTTCGGCCAGGTGGCGCGATCCATGCTCGACCTGATGCGGAGCGAGCGGCGGCTGATGTGGCTGACCTCGGCCTATGGGATGCTGCTGACGGTCTTCCCCGTGCTGGTGGCGAGCCCGCGCTATTTCGCGGGTGCCATCACGCTGGGGGTGCTGATGCAAATCTCTTCCGCCTTCGGGCAGGTGACGAGCAGCCTCAACTGGTTCGTCGACAACTTCCCGCGCCTGGCCGATTGGCGCAGCCACGTGGCGCGCGTGGTGGAGCTGGAGGAGACGCTGGACGGGGCCGATGTCAGCGAGTCGGATGCCGTGATCGAGATCGAGGAGGGGCCGGATGAGGATGGGCGGGAGGTGCTGGCCTTCCGCGACCTTCAGATCGCCCAGGTCGATGGAACGCTGGTGATCGAGGAGGCGAATGCCGAGATCGCTCCTGGCGAGCGGGTACTGATCCTCGGCGAGAGCGGCAGCGGGAAGTCGACGCTGTTCCGGGCGATCGCAGGCCTGTGGCCCTGGGGATCGGGTGCGATCCGGATTCCTCGCCGAAAGTCGATGATGTTCATGCCGCAGCGACCCTATCTGCCGCTCGGCACGCTGCATGCGGCGCTGACCTATCCGGCGCCGGCCGAGGAATTCCCGCGCGAGGCGGTGCAGGCGGCGCTTGAGCGCTGCGCGCTGGAAGGGCTGGTGCCGCGGCTGGATGAAGAGGAACGCTGGGACCGCATCCTCTCCCTCGGCGAGCAGCAACGCCTGGCCTTCGCCCGGCTGCTGCTGCACCGGCCGGGCTGGGTCTTCATGGATGAGGCGACGGCGGCGCTCGACGAGGCGAACCAGGATGCCATGATGCGGATGTTCGGCGAGGAACTGGCCGGAAGCGCGCTGGTGTCGATCGGGCATCGGCCGGGGCTCGACGCCTATCACGACCGCACGCTGAAACTGGCTCCGGGGACGGAAGGGGCCCGGCTGGGGCGGCGCCGCCCGCGCCGCAAGACGAGTCAGCGCAACCCGATACGGCGCCTCTTCCGCCGTAAGTCTTCCAAGGCCGGCGAGCCCAATTGAAGAGGGGCCCGAGTGGGCCCCTTGATGATGCGGCCACCCGATGGTGGCTGGGACGAGGCGGGGATGCGCTGGGTGGCGCAGTCCCCGCTAAGCCTTCAGCGCCAGGCCGGCCGGCCGAGATTGACATTCCGCCCGCTGGTGAGCGCGCCACCCGCGGCGCCCGCCGCACCGCCGATCAACGCGCCGGTGCCGACGCCGCCGCCGGTCAGCGCGGCAACGCCCGCGCCAGCGCCCGCGCCGAGCAGGCCGCCGGAGACGGCCCGGTCGCCGGTGCGGTAGCCGCAGGCGCCGAGAGCGAGGGTAGCCAGGAGGAGGATGGCTGCTTTCCGCATGATTTGGATCTCCCGTGTTTCCAGGGCCACAACGCGTGACGTTCCGCTTGGGTTGCGGTCTGCCCCGGTCGCAGCCCCGTGGGCCGCGGAGAGGATGCTTGAGTGGCGCGCGCCGGGGCGGTAAGGGCACGGCATCCGCTACACCTCGCGGACCGGTGATTTCGGATCCGAACATAACCTTCTGGTTGACGGGCTGGATGGCCGGTAGCGCGATCAGGAAGGTTGCCTTCGCATGTTCTCTCGCCTGTTCGGCTTCCTTTCCGCCGACATGGCCATCGACCTCGGGACCGCGAATACGCTGGTCTATGTGAAGGGTCGGGGCATCGTGCTGAACGAGCCGAGCGTTGTCGCCATCGCCGATTTCCGTGGCCGCAAGCAGGTGCTGGCGGTGGGCGAGGAGGCGAAAATGATGCTGGGGCGCACCCCCGGCAACATCGCCGCCATCCGGCCGCTGCGCGACGGCGTTATTGCCGACTTCGAGGTGGCGGAGGAGATGATCAAGCATTTCATCCGTAAGGTGCACAACCGGCGGAGTTTCGCCTCGCCACTGATTATCGTCTGTGTGCCTTCGGGCAGCACGGCGGTGGAGCGGCGGGCGATCCAGGAGAGTGCCGAGAGCGCGGGCGCCCGACGCGTGCTGCTAATCGAGGAGCCGATGGCGGCGGCGATCGGCGCCGGGCTGCCGGTGACGGAGCCCTCCGGCTCCATGGTGGTCGATATCGGCGGCGGCACGACGGAAGTCGCGGTCATCTCGCTTGGCGGCATTGTCTATGCGCGGAGCGTGCGCGTCGGCGGCGACAAGATGGACGAGGCGATCATTTCGTACATCCGCCGGCAGTTCAACCTGCTGATCGGCGAGAGCAGCTCCGAGCGGATCAAGATGGGGATCGGCGCCGCGGCGATGCCGGACCATGGCGAGGACGGGCCGGTCACCGAGGTGAAGGGGCGCGACCTGATGAACGGCGTGCCGCGCGAGGTCTATGTCTCGCAGCGGCAGATCGCCGAGAGCCTGGCGGAGCCGGTGACGGCGATCGTCGAGGCGGTGAAGGTGGCGCTGGAGAACACCCCGCCCGAGCTGGCGGCCGATATCGTGGACAAGGGCATCGTTCTCACCGGGGGCGGGGCGCTGCTGCACCGGCTGGACGAGGTGCTGCGGGCCTCGACGGGCCTGCCCGTGGTTGTGGCGGAGGAGCCGTTGTCCTGCGTCGCCCTCGGCACCGGCCGGGCGCTGGAGGAGACGAAGAGACTCCGCCAGGTGTTGAGTTCGATGTATTGATGACCAATTAGTTTCCGCGAGTAGCCCGGCTCAACCCAGGGGCTCCAGGAGGCGGCGTGATCCGGCTCAGCATTCCGCTTCGGCAGGCCCTGTCCCGCTTGTCCCTGCCCGTGCTGATCGCACTGGCCTTCGGGACCATGTTGCTGGGCAAGGCTGACGCACTGCTGGCGGAACGGGCGCGGATGGTGCTGGCCGATGCCCTGGCACCGATCTGGGCCACCTTGCAGCAGCCGGTGGCCTCGGTGCGGGGGGCGGTGCAGGAGGCCGAATTCCTGCTCAACCTGCGAGCGGAGAATGCCCAGCTGCGCGAGGAGAACGAGCGGCTGCGGCGCTGGCAGGCGACAGCACTGGCGCTTGAGGCCGAGAATGTGGTGTTGCAGCGGCAGCTCCGTTTCGTGCCCGAGGCGGCGCCGGCGTTCCAGACCGTGCGCGTCGTCGCCGATGGTGGCGGAATCTATGCGCGGGCGGTGCTGCTTGGCATCAGGCCCAATCATGGCGTCAGGAAGGGGCAGATTGCCCTCGACGAGCGCGGGCTGGTCGGGCGGGTGACCGAGGTAGGCCTGCGCTCCGCGCGCGTCCTGCTGGCGACCGACATGAACAGCCGCATCCCCGTAGTGCTGGAGGGCAGCCGGGCGCGGGCGATGATGGTCGGCACCAACGGCGCCCGGCCGCGCCTGCAACACTGGCCGGAGGGTTCGGCGCCAGAGGATGGCGAGCGCATCGTCACCAGCGCCGAGGCGGGGGCCTTCCCGGCCGGTCTGCCGGTCGGCATCGTCCGCCGCAGCGAGGGCGGGGCGCCGGAGGTCGAGCTCTTCGCTCGGTTGGATCGGTTGGATGTGGTGCGGCTCTTCGATTACGGGCTGGGTGGCATCCTGCCGCCGGAAGCCGTGGCGCGGCCCGAGCCGCGGCCCAGGCGGTAGCGCGCCATGAGAGGGCGCCCAGTCCCTGCCATGGGGTTGCTGCGCCAGATCGACGCGGTGGCCCGGGCCGCCTTTCCGACGGGCCTGACCGCCCTGCTGATGGTGCTGGCGGCGGTGCCGGTCGGGCTGCCCGGCCTGCTGCCGGCGGTGGCGCTGCCCTGCATCGTCTTCTGGTCGGTGTTTCGCCCGGCCGCCCTGCCGCCGCTGGCGGTGTTCGGGCTGGGGCTGCTGGGGGACCTGCTGAGCTTCGCCCCGGTCGGCTCCGGCGTGCTGACCCTGCTGGTGGTGACGGGGCTGGTGACGCGGTGGCGGCGCTTCCTGGTGAAGCAGTCCTTCCTCGCCGTCTGGCTGGCCTATTGCGGGGTGGCGCTGGGGGCGGCGGCGCTGGAATGGCTGCTGCAAGTGGTGCTGGGGTGGCGCGTGTTGCCAGTGGCTCCGGGGTTGTATCAGGTGATGCTGAGCGCGGGGCTCTACCCGGGCCTCGCCTGGATCATGAGCCGCATCCATGAGGCGATGAGTCGCGCGGAGAGCGCGCCATGACTCTTTGGCGCAGGGCGGAGCGGGGGCTCGGCAGCGGCAAGCCGGGCGGGTCCGGCTTCAAGGGCGTGCGCAAGGAAGAGGAGCGCCGCAGGGGCGTCTTTACCCGCCGGGCGCTGCTGCTCGGGGTGGGGCAGCTCGGGCTGTTCGGCTTCCTCGGCAGCCGGCTCTACCGGCTGCAATCGGAGGAGGGTGACCGCTATGCGACCCTCGCCGAAGAGAACCGCGTCTCCGCTCGGCTGATCCCGCCGCCGCGCGGGCGCATCCTCGACCGCAACGGGCAGGTGGTGGCGGGGAACCAGCTGAACTGGCGGGCCCTGCTGGTCGCCGAGCAGACCCAGGATGTGGGGGCGACCCTCGACACCTTCTCGCGGATCGTGCCGCTGACCGAGCAGGAGCGGGCGCGGATCGAGCGTGAACTGCGGCGGCGGCGGCGCTTCGTGCCGGTCGCGGTGCGGGAATTCCTCAGCTGGGAGGACATGGCGCGGATCGAGGTGAATGCGCCGGACCTGCCGGGCATTCTGATCGATGTCGGTACCACGCGGCTCTACCCGGAGGGGGAGCATCTGTCGCATCTCGTCGGCTATGTGGCGCCGCCGGCCGAGCGGGACATGGATGGCGACCCGCTGCTGGAGCTGCCGGGCATCCGCGTCGGCCGGGCGGGGATCGAGCGGTATCACGACCTGCTGCTGCGCGGGCGGGCGGGGGCGGTGCAGCTCGAGGTCAACGCCGTCGGGCGGGTGATCCGCGAGCTGGACCGGCGGGAGGGCGTGCCGGGGCAGGATGTGCAGATCTCGGTCGATGCCGAGCTGCAGAAGGCGCTGCGCGGCAGGATCGAGGAAGGCACCAGCATCGTCGTCATGGATGCGCGGAACGGCGAGGTGCTGGCCATGGCCTCGCAGCCCTCCTTCGACCCGAATGTGTTCAACGCCGGCGTCTCGGCCGCGCAATGGCGGCAATGGACGTCGAACCGGGCGACGCCGCTGATCAACAAGGCGACCAACGGGCTCTATGCGCCGGGCTCCACCTTCAAGATGATCGTCGGACTCGCCGGGCTGGAGGCGCGGGTGGTGACGCCGGGCGACCGGGTCTTCTGCCCCGGCCATATGGATCTCGGTGATACGCGCTTCCATTGCTGGCAGCGGCACGGGCATGGCTCGCTCGACCTGCGGGGCGCCATCAAGCTGTCCTGCGACGTCTATTTCTACGAGGTGGCGAAACGCACCGGCATCGACCGGATTGCCGCCATGGCTAACCGCTTCGGGCTCGGGACGGAGCTGGACATCGAACTACCAGGGACGAAGAGGGGGCTGGTGCCGACGCGGGCCTGGCGTCAGGCGCAGGGCAAGCCGTGGAACCTCGGCGATACCGTCGTGCATGGCATCGGCCAGGGCTTCTACCAACTGACGCCTTTGCAGCTTGCCACCATGACGGCGCGGCTGGCGACGGGGCGGGCGGTGCAGCCGCACCTCACCCGGATGATCGGCGGCAGGGCGGGGCGGCAAGGCGGAGGAGTGGCCGAGCCTCGGCATCCCGGAGCGGGATCTGAAGCTCATGCGCGAGGGGATGTGGGCCGTCGTCAACGAGCCGGGGGGCACGGGGCTCGGCGCTAGGCTGCCGGCGGCGCTCGGGGTGATGGCGGGGAAGACCGGCTCCGTCCAGGTGCGGCGCGTCAGCCGCGAGCAGCGGGAGCGCGGCTTCAAGGCGGAGAACCAGCCGCGGGAATGGCGGCCGCATGCGCTCTTCGTCGCCTTCGCTCCTTATGAGAACCCGCTCTATGCCGTCAGCGTGGTGGTGGAGCATGGCATGAGCGGCGCCGGGGCCGCGGCGCCGCTGGCCCGCGACGCCATGGTGGAGGTGTTCAACCGGCTGCGCCCGGCACCCGGCCAGCGCGTGGCCGAGGTGGGGCGATGAGCGTCACCTACGAGCGGCGCTTGTTGACGCGGGACCGCGGCGTCGGACTGTTGCAGAAGCTTTGGTTCATCCCCTGGAGCTTCGTGCTGCTGCTCTGCGCCATCGCGGCCGTCGGCTACGTGGCACTCTATTCGGCCGGCGGTGGGTCGGCGGAGCCCTATGCGGCGAAGCATGCGCTGCGCTTCGGCTTTGGCCTTGTGCTGATGCTCTCCATCGCGATGGTTGATATCCGCTTCGTCGCGCGGCTGGCCTGGCTCGGCTACGCGGTGGGGATCGCACTGCTGGTGCTGGTGCTGGTGCACGGCAATGTGGGGAAGGGAGCGCAGCGCTGGATCGATATCGGGCCCTTGCAGCTCCAGCCCTCGGAGCTGATGAAGATCATGCTGGTGCTCGGCCTCGCCGCCTGGTTCCAGCGGGCGAGCTGGGAGCGGATGGGCAACCTGCTTTTTCTGATTCCGCCGGGAGTGGCGGTGCTGTTGCCGGTCGGGCTGGTCCTGAAGCAGCCCAATCTGGGAACGGCGCTCATCACCGGCATGGTTGGGGCAGCGGTGTTCTTCGCCGCCGGGATGCGCTGGTGGAAATTTGCACTGGCCGCCGGCGGCGTCGCGGTGGCGGCACCGATCGCCTATGATCACCTGCATGACTATCAGCGGGCGCGGATCACCACCTTCCTCGACCCGGCGAGCGACCCACTGGGGGCGGGGTATAACATCATCCAGTCGAAGATCGCGCTCGGCTCGGGTGGGCTCTGGGGCAAGGGCTTCCTGCAGGGGACGCAGGGGCATCTGAATTTCCTCCCCGAGAAGCAGACCGACTTCATCTTTACGATGATCGCCGAAGAATTCGGCCTGGTCGGGGCGCTGGCGGTGCTCGGGCTGCTCTCGCTGGTGCTGGTCTTCTGCTTCACGGTCGCGCTGCGCTGCCGGCATCAGTTCGGCCGACTGATCGCGGTGGGGCTCGGGACCAACTTCTTCCTCTACGTCTTTGTGAACGTAGCGATGGTAACGGGCTCCATTCCCGTCGGCGGGGTGCCGCTGCCGCTGATCTCCCATGGCGGCTCGGCCATGCTGACGACCATGCTGGGCTTCGGGTTGTTGCTGTCGGTCTATGTCCATCGGAATGCGGAATTCGGTCCGGCACGCGATTGAGCGCGGATAAGGGCTAGACAAAGCCGCAGCGCTCGTTAGAAAGCGCCTCCCGGTGGGGCGCCTAGCTCAGTTGGTAGAGCAGCTGACTCTTAATCAGCGGGTCATAGGTTCGAATCCTATGGCGCCCACCATTCCCTCCCTTCGCAACCATTCATCGCATCGATAATGGCTATCTGTCCTCTGTCTTGGACCAGGGGCAGGCCTGCACGCATCTTCCCCTGCATCACCGGTTTGGCGGTGGCGTGGCGGAGGAGGTTTTCCGATGAGGCATCGTGGCGTGCTTGGCCCGTTGCTTGCGGTGGGCGTGGTGGCGCTGTCCTCGAGCCTCGTGCCGGGGCCGGTCAACCGCGACGAGGCCTTGCGGCTTGAGCGGAGCATCCCAAGCCCAGCCGCTGAAGATAGCGCCACGTTCCGCAGAGCCGAGGCATGGCTCGAAGCGGTGGGGCGAGCTGCACGACGGTAGGGATGCGGGCGGAAGTCTTTTCTTTCAATATATTACATTGAATTGCTATGGATCGATGCCGCTGATTGGCGTTACCATGCTGCATCGCAGCAAGGCTATTCAGGATGACCACACAGACCGTCTTCTCCGACGCGTCACTCGCCGCCGCGGACCGGCGCGAGACAGGGCATACGCCCGCCACCGAAGCCGCCCGGGTGGAGCGCACCTTCCTGGTCACGGTCGGTCTGCTGGCCGGGCTGGAGGTTGGCCTGCTCGCCTTCTGGCTGATTGGCTAAAAGGGCGCCCCCGCCACGCCGTTGAGTTGGTCTGCGCCGAGCGTTTTGCGAAGCAGGTCAATCCCGACGTCGTGTGGCACAACCCACGCCTTCGGCTTTCAGTTCTTCCGGGCGAGTCTGGCGGCGAAGCGGTCCTGCAGGCGGCGGCGCTTCTGGTGCAGGAAGGCATATTGGCTCAGGCGACGGATGACGACCGGCGCGAGAAGCAGCCCTGCGATCACGAGGCCGCATACCCAAATCCAGTCGTTCCCGCTCACCATGCGATCCTTCTGCTGGTTCAGCCAGCGCCTGTCACTGGCCAGGATCTAGGGGGAAATGACCTGCGGCGCTAACCACAGGTGCGGTAGCGGGCCGAAGGCACGGAGACGTGTAGGCGTCTTCGCTCGATGCCGTGTTTGCGGCATGAGCTTTGCAGAAGCAAAGCGAGCCGGGGTCAGGTCGGCTTGCAGAAGCCGCTCCAGACTGTTGTTTGGCCAAGCAATGACTTGCCTGACCAAAGCCTGTTTTAGCGAGGGCTGTATGACCGCTTCACGCCGTACGCTTCTGGGCGCCTTGCCGTTGCTGACCGCGCCGTTCCTCACGCAAGCCCAATCCGGACCCTGGCCGAACCGGCCGGTGCGGCTGATCATCCCTTTCCCGCCCGGGGCCTCAACCGATGCAGTGGGGCGGACGACGGCGGCGGTGATTGGGACGCGCATCGGCCAGCCGGTAGTCGCCGAGAACAGGGCCGGGGCGGGTGGCAACATCGGCGCCGAAGCCGCGGCGAAGTCCGATCCGGATGGCTACACGTTGCTCATCGCTACCATCAGCGCGGCGGTGATGGGGCCGCACCTGTATGCCAGGCTCGGCTACGATCCGATGAAGGATCTGGTGCCGGTGGCGCGCACCTGCCACACGCCGAACTGCATCGTCGCCCGGCCGGACCTGCCGGTCGGCACCTTGCGGGAGGCGCTGGACCTCGCCCGGCGGCAGCCGCTGACCTATGGCAGCCCGGGCAACGGCACCTCCGGCCACCTGATCGCGGAGTCGCTGAACCATGCGGCTGGCACCAGCATGCAGCAGGTGCCCTACCGCGGCACCGGGCCCTTGCTGGCCGATCTGCTCGCCGGACGGCTCGACCTCGCCTGCGACAACCTGCCTGCCTACGTGCAGCAGGCGCGCGAGGGCAAGCTGAAGCTGCTGGCGGTGACGAGCGTGGAGCGCTGGTATTCCGCGCCCGAGGTGCCGACCGTCGCCGAAGCGGCCGGGTTGCCTGGTTTCGCCGCCATGATCTGGTGGGGCGTGCAGGCTCCGGCCGGGACGCCAGCGCCGATTCTTGAGCGGGTGGCGACGGCGGTGCTGGAAGGCTTCGCCACACCCGAGATCCGCGAGCGGCTGCGGAGCTACAGCATCGAGCCGGCGCCGCTCGGCGGGGCTGAATTCGGCCGCTTCGTCGAGACCGAGTACCGACGCTGGGGCGACGTCGTCCGGGATGCAAAAATCCGGCTGGACTGAAACCCCCGACCCAGCGCGTCAGGCGTCGAGCAGCAGGACGATCTGGCCCTCCTGCACCTCGTCGCCCTCGGCGACGAGAATGGATTTCACCGTGCCGGCGCGTGGCGCCTCGACCGGAATCTCCATCTTCATCGACTCGAGGATCATCAGCACGTCACCCTCCGCGACCTGCTGCCCTGGCGATGCCTCGATCTTCCAGACGGCGGCTGTGAGTTCGACGGGTACGCGCAATTCGGCCATGCAATCCTCCCCCACGATGCAGTCAGGCAGAGCATAGCCTAGCCGATCTCGATGGCGTCCACCCGGTCGGGGTAGAAAGCCAGATAGCCCTTGATCGCGGCCATTGCGGGGTAGGGGGATTCGTAGCTCCAGACCGCATTCTCGGCCTGCCTGCCGCCGGTGGCGATGCTGTAGTAGCTGGCATCGCCTTTGTAGGGGCAGTGGGTGCTGCGGGGCGTGCGGACCAGCATCTCCATCGCCGCATCCGCGCGCGGGATGTACTGCACGGCGGGGTAGCTGGCTTCCTGCAAGGTCAGCGCCCGGCTCGTCTCCGCCACGATCTGGCCGTCGAGGATGACTCGCACACGTTGCGGCGTTGGCGAGATGGTGATGGGGTGATCCGGCCCTGGCAGCTTCATGGCGGCGCTCCTCCCTCGGGACCTCGGATATCGCCGGCGCGGGGGCCGATTCCAAGACCCTGTGAAGCGGCCGCCCGCCTCTCAGCCGGTCGAGCCGAAGCCGCCGGCGCCGCGGGAGGAATCCGTGGAAAATTCCTCCACCACAGCGAATTCCGGGCGGAGGATCGGGACGAAGACCATCTGCGCAAAGCGCTCGCCCGGCGCGATGGTGATAGGCTCGCCGCCGGGCGGGTTGCGGTTCCAGGCGCTGACCAGGATTGGGCCGGTGTAATCAGCATCGATCAGCCCGACGAGGTTGCCGAGCACCAGCCCCTTCCGGTGCCCGAGGCCGGAGCGCGGCATCACCAGCGCCGCCATGCCGCTATCGGCCATGTGCAGGGCGATGCCGCTCGAGATCAGCACCGGGGCCGTGCTCGGTTCAAGCACCACCGGCGTGTCGAGGCAGGCATGCAGGTCGACGGCCGCAGCCAGACCGGTCTGGTAGCGGGGCAGGCCCCACTGTCGCAGCCGCTCGTCCAGCAGCTTCAATTCGATCACCGGATTGCCCATGCCTGCCTCTCCCTGTCGCATCGCCCGGTGATAGAGCAAGGGCCGCGAGGGCGGAACGCTTAGGGGGCGATGGCAGGTGCGAGGCTCTCCCGTCCCTCGCAGGCAAGGCAGCGCCAGGCGAGCACGGCGGGGCGGTATGCGGCGGCATCGCCAGCCCCGACCCTGCTTGTTGCGATACCGATCAACTCTGGATTGACACAAAATTTGCAAAATGCGACACACGCTGCCGTGAGTGCCATCGATCCCCATATCGCTGAGCAATTGGCCCAGGATCTCCCGCCGGCCGATTTTCGGCGCATCATCGAGACTTTCGAGGATGATCTCGGCCGGTTGGCGCAGCAGCTGGAGGCGGCTGCCATCGCCGGGAATTGGGATGGCTATCAGCGCGCTGCCCATAGCCTGGCCGGGGCGGCGGCCGCGGTCGGCGCCATCACCCTGGAACAGGCGGCGCGCGTCGCCATGGACCCGCGCTCGCCACATCCGCCGGCGGTGGTGGTGCCGGTCATCCGGGACCGGGCCCAGGCGGCCCTGCAGGAATTATCCGCCCTCGTGGCACGCTCCGATGGCCGATGAAAGGCAGCGCCGGGCGCGTCCTGCTGGTCGAGGGACACGCCACCTAGGTGGAGGTCGCGCGGTCGCACCTGCGGGATCTCGGCCACGAGATCCGCACCGTCGAGACCGTGGCCGAAGCCCTCGCCCAGGCTCGCGCCTGGGACCCGGATGCCATCCTGCTCGACCTCGATTGCCGGACTTCCCCGGCCTCGATGTGCTGAAGGCGCTGCGGGCCGAAGGCTCGGAACCGCGGTCATCGTCATCATCGCCAATGCCTTGATGAATACCGCTGTCGAGGTAACGCGGGCCGGCGCCATGGATTTCCTGCCGAAGCCCTACCCGAAGGCGAAGCTCGTCTTCACCTTGCAGAACGCGATGGAAAAGCGCGCCCTCCTCATCGAGAAGCGGGCGCTGGAGACGGGATTGCGAGCGGCCCGGGCGCTGACGGCGAGGCAGGGCTTCATGGGCTTCATCGGGGCCTCGCCGGCGATGCAGGCGGTCTATCGCACCATCGAAAGCGTCGGCTCCAGCCGGGCGAACATCTTCCTCACCGGCGAGAGCGGCACGGGCAAGAAGCTGGCGGCGGAGGCGGTGCACAAGGCCTCGTCTCGGGCTGCACAACCTTTCGTCGCGCTGAACTGCGGCGCATCCCACGCGACCTGCTGGAGAGCGAGATCTTCGGCCATGTGAAGGGTGCCTTCACCGGGGCGACGGAGAACCGCGCCGGCGCCGCCATGCAGGTGGATGGCGGCACGCTCTTCCTCGACGAGATCGGCGAGATGCCGATCGACATGCAGGCGACGCTGCTGCGCTTCGTGCAGACCGGCAGCATCCAACCGGTCGGCGGCTCGCGGCAGGAGAGGGTGGATGTGCGCTTCGTCTGCGCCACCAACCGCGACCCGCTGGCCGAGGTGGAAGCCGGGCGGTTCCGCGAGGATCTCTACTACCGGCTCTATGTCGTGCCGATCGAGCTGCCGCCGCTGCGACACCACGGCAAGGATGTGCAGCTGGTCGCCCGCGCCTTCCTTGCCCAGTTCAGCCGGGAGGAGCGCAAGCGTTTCCGCCGCTTCTCGCCCGAGGCGGCGACCCTCGGCTATCCCTGGCCGGGCAACGTGCGGCAGTTGCAGAATGTGGTGCGCAACGTCGTCGTGTTGCATGAGGGCCAGCAGGTGGAGGCAGCGATGCTGCCGGCGCCCCTGTTGCGCGCTGGGTCACATGGGGGCCAAGCGGTGTCCGTCCCCATGGCTGAGCCAGTGGTGCCTTTGTCGCCGCCGGCCATGGAGATCACGCCGCTGGCCGAGATGGAGCGGCAGCTGATCCTCGCCGCGCTGGAGCAGACCGGGCAGGACGTGCCGCGCGCCGCCTCGCTGTTGGAAATTAACGCCTCGACCATCTATCGGAAGCTGCAGGCCTGGCGCGGGCCGAAGCGGGCAGCGGACTGAGCTCAGCCGAGCGTTCCGCGTAGCCAGTCGACAAAGGAGCGGGCGGCGGGCGACGTGGCGCGGGGCGAGGTCGGCAGGGCGGCCAGGCCTTCGGGGAACGGGACGAAGCCGCAGGGGGCGAGCAGGCGGCCGGAGGCCAGTTCCTCTCGCACCAGGCGTTGCTCGACCAGGGCGATGCCGAGCCCGGCCAGCGCCGCCTCGATGCAAAGATGGGTGTGCGGGAAGCGCAACTCGTCCCGGCCGTCGAGCGTGCGCCCGGCGCGCTGCGCCCAGACCGGCCAGGCGTGGTCGATATGGTCATGGGCGATTCGGGTGGCGGCGGCGAGGCGACCGGAAGTGACCTCGACCGGATAGTCCGGCGCACAAACCGGGCCGAAGGCGATCGGGCCGAGCGCGATGGCGCGGGCCTGCTCGCCGGGTGGGTAATGGCCGCGATCCCAGGCGATCACTAGGTCGGCGCCTTCATGGCGGAGGGCGCGGGCGGTGGTCATGGAGAGGCGTAGGCGCAGCGCCGGCTGCGCACGGTAGAAGCCCGGCAGGCGGGGGACCAGCCAGCGCATGGCGAAGCTGGCGCTGCAGGCGATATGCAGGGATGGGCCGCCGGCCGCCTCGCGAAGGGCTGTCCAGCCGGCCTCCAGCCCGTCCAGCGCGGCGGCGACGCTGCGGTGCAACGCCTCGCCCTCGGCATTGAGGCGGAGACCGGTGCCGGCCTTCTCGAAGAGCGATAGGCCGGCCGCCGCCTGCAAGGCCTGGATCTGCCGGCTGACCGCGCCATGGGTGCGGCCCAGCTCCTCCGCCGCGCGGGTGACGGAGCCGAGCCGTGCCGTCGCTTCGAAGGCACGAAGGGCGGCGAGCGGCGGCAGGCGACGCGGCATGGGGTTCTTTCCGTGAGTTTTGCTCACCGATCCGGCAGCCGAAATCGATAGTCGCGCGGCGGGCGCTTCGTCTAGCCATGCGCAGCACCAGGCAGGGAGGCGGGCATGGCGGTCATCAGCAGCATCGAGAAGTTGGAGGCGATCTATGGGTCGCTGGATACGATCGGAGAAGCCTCGACGGCCAAGGTGGCGGACCATGTGACGCCGGCCTATGCCCGGATCATCGAGGCGGCGCCTTTTCTTGTCCTGGCGACGGTGGGGCCGGAAGGGCTCGACTGCTCGCCACGTGGGGATCGGCCGGGCTTCGTCCGCATCGCCGACCCGAAGACGCTGCTGCTGCCCGACCGGCGCGGCAACAACCGCATCGACAGCCTGCGCAATGTGGTGCGGGACCCGCGCGTCGGGCTGATGTTCCTCATCCCCGGCAGCGGCAATGCGCTGCGCATCAACGGCACGGCGGAGGTGGAGACGGATGCGGCGCTGTGCGGCAGCTTCGCGGTTGAAGGGAAGGCGCCACGCTCGGTGCTCGTGATCCGGGTGGGGGAGGTCTATTTCCAGTGCGCCCGGGCGATCATCCGCGCCGGGCTGTGGCAGGCGGAGAGCCAGGTCGATCCCCGCAGTTTGCCGACGCCGGGCGCGATCCTCGCCGAGATGAGCGCGGGGCGGGTCGGCGGCGAGGCCTATGACACCGCTTGGCCGACGCGGGCGCGGGAGAGCATGTGGTAGGGTCTCAGCAGGAGCCGGGGCCGGCGAGGACGCGGTAGATGCCGCGTTCCGTGGCGAGGCAGCCGCCGGTGATCCGGCCTTCGAAGCGGGTGCCGTCGGCTGCGATGAGGACGCCAGGGCCGCTCGGCAGGTCGTCGGCGAACTGGCCGATGAAGCGGGTGCCGTTGCTGTAGGTTTCGGTGCCCTGGCCGTTGCGACGGTCGCCCTGCCATTCGCCCTCGTAGACGCCGCCGGACCAAGTCATGGTGCCGCGGCCCTCGCGCTTGTCATTGCGCCACTCGCCCTGGTAGCGGTCGCCGCTCGGGTAGATCTGCAGGCCGCGGCCGTTGCGGCGGTCGTCGCGCCATTGGCCGGAGTAGACGCCGTAGCCGTCCTGCTGGCGGCCCTCGCCGCTGCGGACGCCGTTCATCCAATGGCCGTCGTAATCCGGCCCGCGCGGCCAGGTGCGGACGCCCCTGCCATTCGGCAGGTTGTTGCGGATCTCGCCGCGATAGGTGCTGGCATCGCCGAAGCGGATGAGGCCGGCCTTCGCCTCGCCGCCAGCAAATTCCGCCTCGACATGGGTGCCGCCGCTCATGGCGATGGTAGCCGGGCCTTCCAACTTGCCGTCCTTGAACTGGCCCTGAGTGAGGCTGATCACCGCCTCGCCTTTCCGCCGCAGCAGCTCGCCCGTGCCGCTGGCGGCGCCGTTGCGGCAGGCGCCGGACCATTCAAGGCTCTCGCCGGGCTGGAGGTCAGGCGCCCAAATGCCGCAGCGGTTGCGTGTATCAGTGACCAAGCCGCGCGACGGCTCCGCCGGGGCGGCGGGGGGTGGCGGGACGGGGGTGACGGCCTCCTCGCGCGGAGGGCGGGGGCGCGGGGCGGGACGCGGGGCGGGTGCGGCAGGGCGGGTGCTGCTGGGAGGCGGTGCGGGAGAATCTTCGAATGTCACCGCAGCCCAGGCGGGCTTGGCGAGCAGCAGCAGTAGTGCGATCAGGGCAGGTTTCATCGACCGGGCACCGTCCGCAAAAGCACGATCCGCACGGCGACCCGCCCGGCATCCCGCGCATCGCGCAGGGCGCCGGACAGGGCGATGTTGAAATCCTCCAGCGGCTCCGGGCGCCGGCGTTGCTGAAATAGCGGCGCTTCGGAGGCAATGACGACCAGCATGTCGGTTCCGAAGGGCGCCGTCGCCGTCCAGCGGTTACCATCACCGAAGCCGAGGCTGGTGCCTGCCGGCTGCGGGGTGCCGCCCTGGACGATATGCCCGACCTCGCCAGCCTCGCTTACATAAGCCACGTGCAGCCGCGCCTGCCAGGGCGGGGTGGTGACGCTGAAGCGCAGGCCCTGGCCCTCGCGCAGCGGGTTGGTGCTGGTGAAGGCGAGGCTGGGCGTATCATCGCCGAGGGTGGCGAAGGGGCGGGCGATGTCGAGCGTCCGGCAATAAGGCCCGTCGAAACTGTCGAGGGCGAACCGCGTCGCACCAGGCGGCAGGCCGGAGGAGCCCAGGTCGCGGCGCATGGCCTCGGCAGCGGCGGTGCCGGCGAGGCCGGTGATGGACAGGCCGTCACGGCCCGTCGGAGTGGCCTGGACCAGGCTGCACGGCATAGCGCGAAGCATGGCGGCAAGGGATGCAGCATTCGGGGCAGGGGGCGGCGCCGGGCTCGGCGCCGGTGGTACGGGAGGCGGGGCGGGAGCGGGGACGGGGGTCGGTTGCGCCGGCGGTTGGGCCGGCGGGGGAGGCGGAATGTTGGGGCCAGCCTGCTGCGGCGTGCGGTCGCCGCCGAGCATCAGGCTGCCGGCCACTAGCAGGGCGAGTACTACGGCGCCACCGCCGAGGGCCGGCAGCAGCAGGCGGCGGGTCCGCGGCGGCTCCTGCAGCAGCGGGCGCGGCGGCGGGCGGACGACGGTGCCATCCTCCGGCGGCTCCGGGGACCGGCGAAAGGGGGAGGCAAGGGCAGACTGCGCCGGTACGGCTGCCGTCACCGCCGCCGCCGCCTGTTGCAGCACGGAGGCGAATTCCGCGGCCGAGGCGAAGCGGTCTTCCGGCGCCTTCGCCATGGCGCGGGCGACGATGGCATCGATCGCCGGCGTGCCGGTCGGCGACAGGCCGATGCGCGAGGGAGGCACCGGGTCGGTGTTCAGCACCTTCTGCATGATGGAGGTGATGCCGCCGGAGAAGGGCTTCTCGCCCGAGAGCAGCTGGTAGAGCACCACGCCCGCGGCCCACAGATCGGCGCGCTGGTCGACGGTTTCGCCGCGGAGCTGCTCCGGCGCCATGTAGGCCGGGGTGCCCATCATGGTGCCGACATGCGTCATCGAGGAATTCTCAAGCCGGGCGATACCGAAATCGGCGATCTTCAGCGTGCCCGAAGGGGTGAGCATCAGGTTGGCCGGCTTGATATCGCGGTGGACCACGCCCTTGGCGTGGGAATAGCCGAGCCCATCGAGCAGCTGCGTCATCAGCTGCACGACGCGTGGCAGGGGCAGCTTCTCGCCCCTGTCGAGCAGCGACTTCAGCGAGCCGCCCTCGACCAGCTCCATGATGATCCAGGCCTGCTCGGCATTCTCGCCGTAGTCGAAGACGGAGACGATGTTTGGGTGGTTGAGCCCGCCCGCGGCCCGCGCGCCGCGCCGGAACCGGGCCATGGCGTCGGCGGTTTCCGCATCCTCGACTGGCGGCAGGTTCACGACCTTCACCGCAACCCGGCGTTCGATCAGCTTGTCGAAGGCCTCGTGCACGATGGTGCCTGCACCGGTGCCGAGCGTGCCACGCAGCTCGTAACGGCCGGCGATATCCACCCGGACATTCATGACGTGGCCACGCTTCCGCGGGCCCGAGGGGCGGACCTCACCATCAGCGCGCCATCACCCAGCATCGCCAGCCACCAAACACGGAGAGGGATAACCTTGCAAGGAGGAACAAATCCGGGCAAGCGCCGGCTGGGCATCAGGACCGATATTGGCCAAATTGTTACTCGGATCGCCCCGAATTCGCCAAATGGTTTAATATCGATGCCAAAAACATTCCTGGCGTTGGACGCTGCGTGGCTTCCCCGCAACGTGACGCGGGCATCCTAGAAGTTTGCCTGCGGAGAACGAATCTCACGGCCTCGTCGATTGCGAGGATGAAACAGGAGGCAGACATTCCACTTCAGATCAACGTCGAAGACGAGCGGCAGGCATGTCCATGACCCTCCAGCCAAGCTATACGGATACCAGGCCGCAGGGGCAGAGCGTTTCCGTCACCGCCTGCATCTGCACGCACAACCGTACGCATTACCTGCGCCACTGCCTCGAGAGCCTGCGGCAGCAGACTGTCGGACCGGATGCCTTCGACATCGTCGTCGTGGACAGCAAGTCCTCAAGGGCTGTGGCGGAGGAGATCCAGCATCTCGTCGCCGAATCGCCGAATGCGCAGCTCATCCGCGTGGAGGAAGCCGGCCTCAGCCTCGCCCGCAATGCCGGTGCGCTGGCTGCGCGAGGCGATTACGTCGCCTATCTCGATGACGACGCGCTGGCGGCGCCCGACTGGATCGAGCAGATCATGTGCGTGGTGCAGGAGCTGCCGGTGCGGCCGGCGGTACTCAGCGGCCGCGCCTTGCCGATCTGGGAAGCGCCCCTGCCGGGCTGGTGGCCGGACAGCCTGCGCGGCATCCTCACCATCACCGAATGGGAGGGGCGCGGCGAGTACCGCACCTCCGAGGTGCCGGCGGAGCTCGGCCCCTATGGTGCCAACTTGGTGGTCGAGCGCGCGGCGCTGCTGGCGGTATCCGGCTTCGCCGAGGATCTCGGCCGCCGCGGCGGGCTGCTGCTGTCCGACGAGGATGTGCACCTTGCCTGGAAGCTGCAGGACAGCGGCCGCTCCGCCCGGCACGACTCGCGCATCACTGTGCACCATTGCATCCAAGCGGTGCGCCTGACGCCCAGTTGGCTGCTGCAGAGGCTTTACTGGCAGGGCGCCTCCTCGGTGCTGACACGGTTGATGCTCGGGGATAACCGCCTTGTCTGGAGCGAACTGCCGCGGCGCCTGGCCCTGGTGGCCGCGCTGGCGCCGCTGGCACTGATGCCGGTGGAGAGCAGCGCCTTGATCGGTCTGCGCTGGCGGCTGGCCTATGCGCAGGGCTTTGTCAGCATGGCCCTCGGTGAATTGCGGATCCGCGCGAAAAAGGCCGGCATCCGTGTGAATGCCCATACCCTGCAAGAGAGCGCGGCGGCACGCGGAGCGATGGGCTGAGGCGCCCTGGGCGACGATCCAGGATCACCAAATCGCGGATCGTCGCCTTGGCTTAGGGCTTCCTCCGCAAAGCCGCTTCGCGGCTTTGCGTGGACCCCGGATAGCTGCCCAGGGCCAAGGCCTCGCACAACCTTCCACGGCGGAGCCGTGAAAGAACATCGGCGAGGACTGGATTTGATAGTGCTTCTATGTCGTGGCGGGGAGCTTTGCCTCTGCGCGATCCTCGGCCCAGGCCAGCGTGTCATGCAGCAGGCCGAGCGACCGAAGCTGCTCCGGCCCCTTATAGCGCAAGCTACGCGGCCCGTGCAGGGTGAAGTCCGGGTCGCGCTTCAGCGCCGCGAGGTAGCGGCGATACTCCACTGACCCGTCGTAATGCGCGTTGCGCGTGACGGCATCCAGCACACGGGCATGGAAGTCCTGAAGGAATTTGAAGTGGAGCAGCACGCCGCTCGGCTGTTCCGCGGCGAGGACGAGCGGTGCGACCGCATGAGCCGACCGGAACTCCATCCCCTCGCGCCAGCGCAGCAGGGGCAGCTTGGTCAGGTTGGGCGAGCGGAGCGGGGCCAGGCGGGCAAACCAGGCAGCACGGCGGAGCGGCGGCAGGCGCCAACCGAGATTGTAAAGCTTCTGATGCAAGAAGCGCCTCGGGCGGGTGGGAATGGTCTCGGGGAAGAAAAGGCGTTCGCGGATGCCGCCATAGGTGGCGATATAGGGGCAATTCGGCTCAGGCTCCTGCCTCAGCCGCGGCGGCTCGAACCAAGGAGCCGCTTCCAGCAGTTCCTGCTCAGCTTCATAATGGACCGCGTGCAGAGGCTCACGCGGGAAGCAATCCAGCATGACCGTCAGCAGACCTTCGGACCCGCACCCTTCGAGATGGCGGCACAGGCGGGGCAGGGCACCAGGCACATCGCTGCCGGGAAAGACCAGCATTTCATCGGCATCGAAGAGCATTACCCAGTGACCGCGGGCATGGCGGTCCAGCAAGGCGTTCACCCAGTCGATGCCGAAACCGGCATCGGCGAAACTGCCAGGCGCCTCGACGACATGCACGCGCGGGGTGCGGAGCGCGATGTCCCGCGTGGCATCCGTGGAGCGGTTGTCGATCAGCAGGATTGGGCCGACGCCGAGGCGGCGCGCATGCCGGATCGCGGCCCCGAGCCGAAGCGCCTCGTTCCTTGCGACGACGATCCCGATGACCTCGCCCGGGGCGGGATCAGGGGCAGGACCGACGAGTCGCAGGCCGAAGGGCAGGACTTCCTCAGGCGACGTCATGCTGGTCCTTGGAGCGGTGCAGGCGTTCGATCGCCCGGCCCGATGCATCGAAATTGGCGTCGCGCAGCCAGTGGGCGATGGCGGCGCGGCGCTCCGGCCATTCGTCATCGAGCAGGGAGAAATAGGCGGTGTCGCGGCGATGGGCGCGCACGACCATATGGGCCCGCAGCACGCCTTCGAGCCGGAAGCCAAGGCGCTCCGCCGCTCGGCAGGAGGCGGTGTTCAGCGTGTTGCACTTCCAGGCGATGCGGCGATAGCCGAGGCTGAAGGCCAAGTCGATCAGCAGGAACATGGCTTCGGTCGACGCCCGGGTGCGGGCGAGGCCGGGCGGGAACCAGATATTGCCGAGCTCGATCGCCGCGTCCGACGGCCGGATGTCGAGCAGAGCAAGCCAGCCGGCCGCGGGCCCCGGCCTGCCATCGGCGCCATGCGGGCAAACCGCCCAGACCAGCTCGCCCTTGCTGACGGCCATGAAGCGTACCGTGCCAGCGAAGGCGGCACGGTCAGTGAAGGGACCGAAGGGCAGCCAGCGCCAGCTCTCCGGTGCATCGCGCGCGATGGGCCAGAGCTCCTCCGCATGCGCCGTGGCCAGTGGCACCAGCGTGACGCTGGTGCCGGTGACGGGCGCATGTTCCGGCCGAGGCCGCGGCGTGGGGTCGACCGGCTCGCCAAGCAGATCCGTCGTGCTCATCAGACGAACCGCCGGCCGCCGGCGAGGAAGGCGTAGAGGCTGGGCGAAAGGCGGAAGATCACCGCCGCGCCAAGCGCCGCGACGGACACCGTGACGGCGACGCTGGCGGCGTAATGCGCGAGCATCCAGGTATCCGTCTCCGCAGGCACCAAGCTCCAGAGCAGGTACTTCACGAAGATGATGATGGGAAAATGCGAGGCATGCAGGAAGAAGGCGAAGCCGCCGTAGCGCGCGAAGAATCCGCCGAGCTGCGTCGTGGCCAGACGCAGGCAGAGGCCCCAGCAGGCAACGACGCCGAGCGGACGGGCGAGCCGTGTCGCCAGGTCGAGCATGTCCTCATGCGGCGGCGTGGTCGGGTCGAGCCAGAGTGGTGCCAGGGCCCGTGCCGCCATCAACAACGCATAGCTGACCAGCAGGACCTTCGTGGTGCTCCAGGAGATGTTCAGCGGCACCTGCCGCATCCGGGCAAAGCCGCCGAGGAAGAAGAAGAACAGCACGTCGGTGCGGATGAAGATGCCGAAGGTGAAGTCGCATACCCAGGAGGCGCCGAGCACCGCTACGCCCGCCAGCGGCGCATGGCGTAGGATAAGCCAGAGCAGCGGGCTCACCAAAACCGACAGGAAGAGGTCGCGCACGAACCAGAATTGGAAGGCGGTCGGCAGGCCGGTCAGGCCGAAGATCCCATCGAGCAGACCGAAGAGGCTGGGTTCGTCGAAGTCAAAGCGGAATTCGCCGAGCAGGCCTGTTGTCGGAGCGATCGCGTGCAGGACGAAGCCGGTTGCGATCGTGGCGAGGCTCCAGGTGATGAGCGGCAGCAGGAGCGAGACGATGCGGCCCCGCATCCGCCGTGCGATGGTCTGCAGCGGGTGATCGGTCAGGCCGAAGAACAGCCAGCCGGAAATGGTGCTCAGCAGCGGCACCGCGCTGAAGAAGAACAGCAGAATGAAGCTGTTCACGAAGGTGGCGAAGGAGTGTTGATCGGGATCGAAGCCGGTGAAGGGCGAGACGCGGCTGTTCGGGAAGGAAAAGTAGTGCAGGAAGACGAGGCCGATGACGAGAACCACGCGGGCGACCTCGATCGTCGTCGGCAGGCTGGCGGGAAGGCTGCGCGAGGCCTCAGCCTGCGCGACAGGTCTTCCGGACAATAAGGCGGACTGGAGGATGGCCATGGCGTCGGTCCCGGGCTGTTCTTGTTATGACGTATGGGTGGGCGTGGCGAGGGCGGGTTGTTGTGGCGTGGCGGCAGGACGAGGTTGCGTGTGGTGCTGCAGCAGCTCCTGCTCGACGGCGACGATGAGCTCGTCCTGCATGCTCTGCGGATTGATGGCGTGGTCCGTGCCGCCGAGGGTGAGGATGCGTACCGGTGCACGCCGCGGAAGGTGCCGGCCGCCGCGGCCAAAATGCGCGCGCAACTCGCGGAGTGAGCGGTCGCGGTCGCTGTAGACAAGGCAAAGAGTCGTGCCGCGCGCCTGCAGTTGCCGCAGCCAGCGGCCGGCGCGGTCAAGGCCGCTCTCCAGGCCAAGCCGCTCGGCGAGGAGGCGGTCGGCTTCGGCGAGGCTTCGGCGAATCGCCATGCGCACCTTGCGCCACCTGGGACTCTCGCCGGGCGGCGGCCCGCCGTCGAGGTCCGGCGCGCCGCCCGCGGCGCGATCGAAGGCGGGCAGGTTGGCGATGGCGAGGCCGGCAACCCGGGCATCCCGCAGCGCGGTCTGGAACGCGTGATGCCCGCCGGAGCAGACACCGACGACCAGACTGCGCCGGAAGCCTTGGCGCTCCAGCGCATCGAGCCCGGCGAGTGCATCGAGTGTCGGGGTATCGCCAAACAGGGCTTCGGCGCGCTCTTCGTCGCTGACCGTGCCGCTTTCGCCGATGCCGTTGGCGTCCATGCGCAACGAGGCGAAGCCGAGCCCAGCCAGGCGGCGCGCCATGCGCACGGCGATGCGGCCGTTGCCGATATGATGGTTGGCGCCGGTGTTCAGGATCAGCACGCCGATGGGCTGCGGCTCCGCCGGCCGGCAGAGAATGCCGGCAAGCTGTTCGTCCTCGGCAAAGCGCAGGACGCGCTCCTCGATGCCGGGCGCAACGGGAAGGCGGTCGGTCACGGCGGCCGGGCCCGGCGATGGCGTCCCATCCTTGGTCAGCCAGCGGGCAACACCGCCGAAGAACGGCCTGGGCGGGATGCTGAGCTGGGCATGACGCAGGAAGTCGGCTTGGCCGTCGAATGGCAGTGCCGTCACCGCCGTGCCGAGATCGGGCAGTGCCGCCGGCCTCGGCGGCTCGGCGAGCAGGATGCGGCCGGGCCGTGACTGGCGCAGCAGCATGCCAAGGTCGAGGCTGCGCAGGTTGGCGATGTCGGTTTCGTGCAGGCGAAAGCCGGCCGATTCGAGCCAGCCCGGCGCGGGCGTGGCCTCGCCGGCGGCACGGGCGCCGAGCAGCAGCTCCCGGCCATGGGCGCGACCGGACCAGACGGGCGCGAGGAGCACCATGTCAGCGATGGTGCCCGGGCGGCGGGCCGCGCTGGCCGCCGCGAGCAGCGCGCCAAGCCTCAGGCCACCGAGGCTGACGGCCTTCAGGCCAAGCGTGGCGCGCATCCAGTCGCAGGCGGCATCGATGCCGGCGAGCCAGTCCGCAAGTCGGTGCGGCGCCTCCTCGCCCACCGAGTCGCCGGTGCCGGGATAGTCGAAGCGCAGCACCGGCGTGCCGGCGGCGGCGACCTGCTCGGCGAGGACGCGCAGCCCGGCATGGGTGCAGATCAGCTCATAGCCGAAGGGCGGGCAGAGCACGAGGCCATGCGCTGCCCCCTGTGACGGATGCAGCCAGCCGCGGCAGCCGTGGAAGGCGACCGGGATCATCGGCGGCTACCTCCGTTCCCTGCTCAGGCCCGAGGCCAGAGCGTCGTGCGCACGGCCTCGGGCCAGGCTTCGATATCGAAGCCGTGCTGCCGCAGCAGGGCAAGGGCGACGCGCTCTAGGCCGAAGCCGGCGCAGCCGGTATGCGCCGCCTCGCCATCCGCGCCACTGATGCCATAGGCATCGGCGAAGTGATGGACATGATAGTTGAAGCTGCCGCATGCGCTCAACCGGTCGGGGTCGGAGATCGGCACGAGAATCTCGAATTTCAGCCGCTGGCTGCGCTGGCCATTCGCCATGAGGAGGCCGGGGCGGCCGAAGAAGGGGTCGTTGGCGAGGTCGGTCGTGGCCGGCAGGCCCATCAGGCGGAACATCTCCAGCGCACGCGACATCCAGTGCGACTGGAACGCACGGATGCGCTCGGGCGTGCCGAAGCAGACCTGCTCGCGCTGGCGGAACATCTGCATCCGGGCGGGATCGATCGAGGGCTCCCGGCGGAAGCAGTAGGAGGACGAATCGACCAGCCAGCCTTCTTCCGGCAACCGGCCGCGCGCGGCTATGATCGGATAGACCGGGTAGCAGGATGCCGGCGTAAGCACCACATCGGCAGGCTGCTGTGCCGCGGTCCAGCCGCCTTCCTCCGGCGTGCAAGCCAGCACGCGCTTGTGCTCGCGGTCATCGCCGCAGAAGCAATGCACGGTGCCGACGAGCTGCGGCATGTTCTTGAAGTAGCCGCTGGCCTCGAATCCGCTGCGCGTCATGATCGGCGGGAAACGCATGATCTCCGCCTTGTCGTCGGCGGAAAGGCGGCCGATCAGCCGGTCGACGGCATCGACGAGCGACTCGAAGGTGGCGCTGCGGCCGTAGAGGCCATCGACGCCGGTTGCAAAGAGCAGGCCGCGGGTGAACAACTCCTGGCGGAAGCCGTCGGCGCTGAGGCGGGGGGCGAGTTCGATGGTGCTCACTGCACGGTCTCCCCGGCGACGGGCCAGCCATTGGCGTCGACCGCCTTGCCGCCGGCAGCGGCCGCATCCTTTTGCAGGCCTTCCAGCACGCGCACGATGGCGTTGATGGAGGAGAAGCTGTCGCGCGTCAGCGCCGTCTCGGGGAACTCGACGCCGAGCGCGTTCTCGAGGCCGATCATCACCTCCACCGTGCCGTAGGAGGAGAGGCCAGCATCGAAGAGGTCCGCATCGTTGCTGAGCGTATCGGCGTGACCAGCGAGGTCGCCGACGCCTTTCAGGACATTTCGAACGGTTTCATGCAGCACGGCGCGATCTCCAGCGAACAACAACCGTTATTTGAGAAAATGCAGGCAATATCAACTCAAGATGGCTTTATCGACTTGCAGGGATTGCATCGGCGGCAAGGCGTCTCGCCATTAGCGTTCATGGAGATACGCCCCGCCGTCCCGGCAATCGTATCACATGACGGTGGGTGGCGGCATGATGCCGCCACCCTGATGTCAGTCGCTCGCCTTCACGCTCGCATTATGTGAGGAGAGAGAGAGGCTGGATTGCGGGCCTGGCGGCGGTGCGGCTGTGGCCATGCCCAACGCCCGCTGCAGCGCCGCGGTGAAGCGCGGCACGCCCGCCCAACGGAGATGGATGGCATCGAAGAATTCCTCCCCGGTGGCCTCGTGGGACTGGTTGCTGTCCCAATATTGCGCACCGCTCTCGCCGAGCGTGGCGCGGATTGCCGCCGAGAATTGGTCCAGCACGGCGCCGTCCGCGTCGTGCATCGCCCGCCATTGCGGATGCAGCGGCGTCATCGCAACCATCAGCCGCTTGCCATCGCCCTGCACCCGGCCAGCGAGCTGCGACAGTGCCGAAAGGCAGGCGGGGTGCGGCCCGTCGACGGCGCCATAGAGCAACTGGCCACGCCCTTCCTCCACCGCGAGGGGCCCGCTGCCGAACCGGTCGAAGACCAGCGGGTCGATGCGGTTCGCGCCTGAGCGCTTGTCGGCGATGGTGGCGGCGTTGCGCGCCAGCGAGGAAAGGGAGAAGTAGCGCGTGTAGTAGAACCAGGGCGTCGCCCGGCCGAAGACGTAGTCATCGGCATCGCCGCGGTCGAATACGGCGGTCGGCTTGCTGTCGCAATCCTGAAAGTCCTGCGGCGAGGCAATCATCACCACGTCCCGCACCGAGGGGTGGTGGTCGAGCAACCATTCGGTGACGAAACCTGTCTGGTTGACGCTCAGGCCGCAGAAGGCGCCGTTCAACGGTTCTGTCTGCGGCGTGGCCTTCAGCAGGGTCTCGCCGTCGAAGTGACGCCAGGCGACGGAGGAGCCGACGACCAGGAGGGTCGGCGTGCCAGCCTGCTTCTCCCGCAGGACATGCAGCTTCTCGTCGATGCACAGTGAATTGCTGAAGGCCGGCGGCGGCAGGTTGCCCGTCGCCGAAAGCGTCAGCAGCACGCCGTAGTAGAGGGCGAACATCCCCAGCAGGGAGCCGAGAAAGGCCAGCAGGTAGCCGGGCCGCACCGGTTTCGGTGCAGCCTGGACGATCGGCGTTGCGGACATGGCGTCATGCGCCTTTCCGTCTGGTGGCGATCAGCTGGACGAAATCACCCACATTGTGCAGCGACTCCAACTCGGCCGTGCGGAAGCGGATGCCGAAGCGCGTCTCCGCCGCGACCACGAGGTTGACATGCGCCTGGCTATCCCATCCAGGGATGTCCTCGGCGGTGGTCGCGGGTGTGAGGGTGATGTCGTCGTCGTCAAAAACGTCGCGGAAGACCTGTGTCAGTGCCGCGTAGATTTCCTTGTCGTTCATGTGGTGTCCAAGGCGATGGGGTGGGCGAACGGCCTTGAGCCGCGAGTCTCGTACCGCCAGACCAGCGTCCCCTCGGGGCGATCGGGCAAGGGCGCCATCGGCGTGAAGCCGAGGCGGGGATAATGCTCCGCCACCATGCCATTGCGCGCGGTGGGGCGATACTCACCAATAAGCGCGGTAATGCCCTGGCGCCTGGCGTAGTCCGCCAGCACCTGCAAGGTCGCCTCCTCGACCTTGCGGCCGAGCACGCGGCAGCTCATCAACCAGGTGTCTATTAGCCATTCGCCGGGGCGCAGCGCGGCGTCCGGGCGGGCGAGCACCACGCTGATGAGGCCATTGTCGCCGAAGCGGTCGGCAAGGCGGAGCGAAAGCGCCAGCGAATCCGGGTCCGCCGCCAGGACCTGCATCTCGGCCTCGGTATAGCGGCGGGTGGTAAGATTGAATTGGTTGGTCTTGTTGACGAGCTGCGTGGCGCGCGGCAGCTCGGCCGGGCCGATCGGACGCGCCGTCAGCACCATCTCGAGGCTGCGGAGATAGCCCTCGAGGTCGGTCGTCTGTTCCAGCACGGCCTGGCGCGCGGCGTTCGCCGCGTAGCTGCGGCCCCGCGCGGCATCGTCGGCGGTGAAGCCGGCCGTCTCGAAATAGCCGGCCGCAGCGATCCAGGCCGGATAGAGTGCCGCGTCGTCCGGCAGTTCCGGCACAGCGACATCCGGCAGCTCGCGGCGGATGATATCGCGCTCGGCCGGGTTGTCGTCGGCGAAGACAAGGGCGTCGAGGCCGATGTTCAGCTGCCTGGCGATCTGGCGAAGGTTGCCCGCCTTATCATTCCAATTGGCCAGGAAGGCGGCGATGTCGCCGCGCTTCAGCGCCATCTCCGGGTGGTTGGCGAAGGCCGCCTCGGCGACTGCGGCGTCGTTCTTGCTGCATACGGCAAGGATGATGCCGCGCCGGCCGAGCTGCGCCGCATAGCGCTGCACGGCGAGGAAGGCTTCGCCGGTCGGGTTGCCCTGGCCAAGCTTGATGCCCTCGATGCCGTCATCGCCGATGACGCCGCCCCAGAGTGTGTTGTCGAGGTCGAGCACCAGGCATTTGCGCGTCCGGCCCAGCACGGCCCCGGCGATGCGGGCGACAAGGTCGCCATGCAGCGGCGCCATCGTCGGGCTGACGAGCTGCTTCGCCTGATGCCAGCGCACCGGGTCGGCGAGGCCATCGGCCGGGCCCTGGCCGGCCATCTGCGCAACGAGGTCGAGCAGCAGCACGCCATCCTCACGCGCGGCGGCGCGGATGCCGGCATTCAACCGATCGAGCAGGCTACGCGGCGCAGCGGGCACCATCGCCTCGTAACTGCCGAAGATCGGTGGGCTGGCGGGTACCAGCAGCTGCTGCACCACCTGCGCGTTGAACCGCTCCTTTGCCCGGCGCCAGAGATGGCGCAGCTCGGCGATGCGGGCGGCAACGGCCTCCTCCACAGCGCTCTCTGCAGAGTCGAGCGGCAGGTCGATGGGAGAATCCTGCGCATCGAGGGCGAGCAGGATCAGCTGCGGCGCGAAGGCGGCCAGTGCCGGATCGTCGCCGAGCAGCGATTGGCGGTAGCTGCCATAGGGCGCGACATGCACCGACAGGGCAAGGCCGCGATGCAGGCCAGCAATGCGGATGCCGGGCACCAGATGATCGACCGTGTGCGAGGCAAGGATGGCGAGCCGCAGGGGAACCAGGCCGAGTTGTGACGGGGGCGCGGCCAAGCCAACCTCGGCCAGCCGGTCGAGCCGGCCAGTCGCGGTGAAGTCGCGGCGGAACCCGGCAAGATGCATGGCCCGAGCGAGCCGCTCGCCCGGATCGGGGATTCGCCGGGCGACGGAAAGCGCCGTGCCGAGATCGTCATGCACCGGGAGCCAGGCGAGCTGTTCCATGGCGGCCTCAGAACTGGAAGTAGAGGAATTCGGTTGGCGCCGAGGAGAAGGTCTGCATCAGCACGAAGAAGCTGAGCACGCCGAGCGCGACGCCGTAGATCGGCGCCGGCCGCCAGGTCATCGCCGGCAGGATCGCTTGTACCCATGCCGGGCGGCCGCGCCAGCCGAGCGCGGTGCGGAAATGCAGCATGAACTGCTGGGTGTTCGGCATGAACCAGACGAAGGCCAACAGCGCGAGGATCGTTGCCCAATCCTCGATCTGCACGAACTGCCCGGCACCGACCGCCAACCCTTGGCTGGCGACAACCTGGGCGACGAGCGGCAGGTTGGCGAAGCTCGCCGGTACGACGACGCCGTGCAGGCCGACCATGCCGGCCAGCAGGTTCAGCGCCGCCGGCACGCTCTCGGCGCGGAAGAAGACCAGGGCCACGACGACGCAGACGAAGGTCAGCAGCACGGAAGACGCATGCGGCAGCAGGCGGTCGTCATCGAGCTTCCAGCCCCGGCTCGCCTTCAGCGCACGCCAGCCATGAGCGATGACGAGATAGGCGCCATGCAGCACGCCGAAGACGACGAACTGCCAGCCCGCTCCATGCCAGACGCCCGAGATGAACATGGTCAGGATGGTCGGCCAGGCGACCAGGGCGAGGAACGTGCCGGGCGTCATCTTCCCGCGGCGCGGCAGGGGCTTGCCGGCGGCGGCGCGGGCGCGCGTCGCCCGCAGCACGATGGGGTTGTAGATGTAGGCCGTCAGGAAGCGCGTCAGCGTCATGTGCCAGCGCGACCAGAACTCGATGACGTTGCGCGCCTTGAAGGGGCTGTCGAAATTCGGCGGAAAGCTGATGCCGAAGAGCAGGCCGAGGCCGATCGCCATGTCGGTGTAGCCGGAGAAGTCGAAGTAGATCTGCAGCGCATAGGCAAGCGCACCGCCCCAGGCATCGAGCAACGGAAGACCCTGGCCGTCGGCAGCCGCGACGAATGCCGGGCTTGCCACGGTGCCGAGGGGATCGGCCAGAATGACCTTTTTCGCCAGGCCCAATCCGAAAAGGGTCAGGCCGATCGAGATGTTGTCGAAGCGGGGGCGGAAGTTCTCCGGATTGCCGAATTGGCTCAGCATCTCCCTGTGATGGGTGATCGGGCCGGCGATCAGGTGCGGAAAGAAGGTAATGAACAGGCAATAGTTAAGGAAGTCGTGTTCAACGACGGCTCCGTCATGCGCGTCGCTGAGATAGGCGATCTGTTGGAAGGTGAAGAAGGAAATGGCGAGCGGCAGGACGATCTCGTTGAGGTGCCAATCGAAGCCGAAGGCCGTATCGATGTTGGTCAGTAGGAAAGTTGTATATTTGTAGTAAAGCAGCGGCAAAAGGTTGCCGATTATACCCAAAACAAGAACAATTTTCGAGGGATTGCGCGCAAGATAGCTTCCTAGAATGTAGTTGGCGACAATGCTGGTGGCAAGCATCGGCACGCACCAGGGATTCCACCAACCGTAAAAGACCAGAGATGACAGCGTCAGCCACCCGGCTGCCATCCGTCTTTGCCCAAAGCTGGCAAGGACAAGGAAGCCGAGCAGTACGATCGGCAGGAAGCCCAGGATGAAGGTGACTGAACTGAAGACCATCGGCCCGTTCTTTTCTAAATAGGTTTCCACCGCGGCGATAGCCTGCCGCAATATATGCCCATCCAAAAAGACGCAGCTTCACAAACAGAAAAGCTTTCGGCTTCTTATCGGATAAGTGATGACACTATTCCGCCTTGAACTTGGAGTGAGCGCCAAGGTCAGTCCGGCTTCCAGCGCAGCCGGCGGAACAGCCAGTCCCGGTAAGCGAGAACTGCCTCGGGTGGCGGTGCGAGCGGACTGAAGACCGGCGCGAGGTCGGCCCCGGCGCTGAGCCGGATTCCGGGGTTGAGCGTCGCGCGCTCCTCCTCCAGCCAGCGCTGCGCAGCCGCACGCCAGAGTGCCACTAGGTCGCCCGGCGTGAGCGCCGGCAGCAGCACCGCGCCAAGCAGCCGGGCATTGGCCGCGGCGGCGAGCAGGCCGGCGCGCAGGGCGGAATCGCCGCCGGTGGCAAGCTCGGTGACGGCAGGTACCTCGGGCAGACTCGGGTCGCGCTGCTCGTCCAGCACGAACCAGGGCTGGGCGCCGAGCGCTGCGAGGCGGGCCAGCCCATTGCCCCCCTGCATCACCACCGCCTCCACCGCGCCCTGGGCGAGTGCCGTGTCGGCGCGTGCTCCGGCGAGACCGAGGACGGGTGTAGCGGCATGGCCGATCAGGTCGAGGCCGAGCAGGGCCGCGGCGCCCGCCTTGTCTGGGGCGGCAAGGCCGAGGCGGAGCGGGGCTGCGGCCGCTGGTGGCCGGCCCCGTCCGGCCAGCAGCGCCGGCCCTTGCGCGGCACAGACGGGCACCCAGCCGGCACCGTCGAAGCGGGCGCGTTGGTCGCCGACTAGCCGGGCCTGGGCCGCGGCGCCCGGCAGCACGAGAAGGCTGCGGCCGTCCGGTGCGGCGGCGGTGGCGAAGCGGTTCGCGGCGGTCACGCCATCCGGCCCGCCGAGGACGCTGCGCTCCAGCATCACGGCAGTGGTGCTGCCACGGGCCAGCGCGGCGGCCAGCCGATGCGCCCAATCGGCAAGCGGCCCGTCCTCCGGGCCCGGGACCAGCAGTGTGGCGGTCGCCGGCAACAGGGCGAAGGCCGGCGCGGGCAGGGCGGCGAGTGCGGCAGCGAGCAGCCTCCGGCGATTGGGTCGCGGGCCTTGCGCCATGCTGTGCCTCCCTCGCCTTGGCGGGACCTCTACTCGTCGTAGCGCAGCAGGGTCTCGCAGGGGAGGTCAAGCCGGGCGCGGCCGTTGAGGAAGGCGAGTTCGATCAGCGCGGCGACGGCCGGCACCTCCGCCCCCGCCTGACGCAGCAGGCCGATGCCGGCCGCCATGGTTCCGCCGGTCGCCAGCAGGTCGTCGAGCAACACCACGCGCTGGCCGGGCTTCACGGCATCGGCCTGCATCTCGATCCGGTCGGTACCGTATTCCAGCGCGTAGTCGAGGCCGATCGTCTCGCCCGGCAGCTTGCGCGGCTTGCGGAGCATGACGAAGCCGAGGCCGAGCTCCAGCGCCAGCGGAGCGGCGACCAGGAATCCACGGCTCTCGATGCCGGCCAGCACATCGGGCTTGTAGGGGCTGATCCTTGCCGCCAGCCGCTCCATCGCCGCGCGCCAGGCGGGACCGTGCCGGAGAAGGGTCGAGATATCGTAGAACAGGATGCCAGGCTTCGGGAAATCCGGGATTCCGCGGATATGCGCGCGGAGATCGAGATCGGGGTGGGTCTCGGGCATGGCCTGTCCTTCGGTCGCCGTGCCCCCGGGTCCCGGCGGCGGCGCCAATAAGCACCGGGCGGGGGGGAGGCGCAACGGGCGGGCAGCGATTCAGGCCTTGGCGCCGGCGCGGGCCTGGGCCATCTGCGGGGCATGTCCCGAGCCTCCATCGCCACGCTGGTCGGCCTTGCCGGCTTCCTCGCCTACGTCATCGCCGTGGTGACGCTGGCCGACCACGTGCTGCAGATGCATTGGGCGGTGCAGGCGCTGTTCTTCCTGGTCGCTGGCACGGTCTGGGCCTTCCCGGCCAGCAGGCTGATTCTCTGGGCTGGGGGCAAGTAAGGAAAAACCCCGCCAGCGGGGCTGGCGGGGCTTCCGGCGAGGCCGACTTGGTCGGAGCGAGAGGATTCGAACCTCCGGCCCCTGCGTCCCGAACACAGTGCTCTACCAGGCTGAGCTACGCTCCGCTGGTCGGCTCTTCGCCGCGGGAGGCGGCCATATAGCGGCCGGGCCCGGGCGCGGCAAGGGGGGATCATAGGCGGCGGGCCGGTGCGCCCTCGCCGGCCGGGCTCTCGCGCAGCAGCGCCATGGCGGCCGGCACGTCCGATGCCAGGGTGAAGAGTCGCCGCGTATCCTCGCCGGCAAAGCCGGCCGCGACCAAGTGCTCGACCAGCGCAAGGAAGGGCTGCGCCCAGCCGGCGATGTCGAGCAGGATGATCGGCTTGTCGTGCAGGCCGAGCTGGCGCCAGGTCAGCACCTCCATCAGTTCGTCCATGGTGCCGAGGCCGCCGGAGAGGGCAATGAAGGCATCGGCCATCTCGTACATGCGGGTCTTGCGGCTGTGCATGCCGTCGGTGACCTCGAGTTCAGTGACCTTCGGGTGCGGGCGCTCGATCCGCGTCAGGAATTCGGGGATGGCGCCATGCACCCGCCCGCCGGCGGCGATGGCGGCTTCCGCCACCATCCCCATCAATCCGACACCGCCGCCGCCATAGACCAGGGTGATCCCTGTCTCGGCCAAAGCGCGCCCGAGCGCCTCGGCCGCCGCCGCATGGGCCGGGTCGGCGCCGGGGCGGCTGCCGCAGAAGACGGCGACGGATCGGATGGGCTCTGGCATCGGGTGAACTCCGGGTGCGGTCCGGCTGCAACGCGGCGGCGCCCTCCGGTATCCGGTGCGGCGTCGTTACAGTCCGAGGCTTGCCAATGGAAGGGGCGGCCATGCCATGATCGCAATCATGGGTTTGGAGTTGGGGGATTCTTGCATGGCATGGCGGATGATGGTGTCGGCGCTGGCATTGCTGGCGCTGGGAGGGACGGCTTTGGCGCAGGGTGATGTCATTGCCGAGCGCCGGGCCGGGCTGAAGCGTATGGGCGCGCATATGGATACGATCAAGCCCGTGGCGGAGGCGCGGGGCGACGTGAAGGCGCTGGAGCCGCGGATCGACGACATGATCGCCTGGTTCCGCACCATGCCGACGCGCTTCCCGCCCGGCTCCGACCGGGGCGATACCAAGTCGCTGCCCGCGGTCTGGTCCGAGCGTGCCGGCTTCGATGCGGCGAACACCCGCCTGCTCGGCCAGCTCGACGTGCTGAAGACGGCCGCCGCCTCGGGCGATGCGGCGGCCTTCGCCACTGCCTTCCAGGCGACCGGGCCGCAATTCTGCGGCGGCTGCCACCGCACCTACCGGGCGCGCTGAGGCCCGGCCGTCGCGGTCCGGAGCCGCGACGGCCCTCAAGCGGACGCTTGTGGCGCAGCCCCGTGGCGCCGCACAATGGGGGATGGTTTCCCCTCTTCCCTTCGCCCAGGCCGATGCCGACCCGAGCTTCGCCGAGATGCTGGCTGCGCGGCCGCATCTCTCCCTCCATGCCCTCGACGGGCTGACGGTGGAGGAGGTGCCGCTGGCGCGCATCGCCGCCGCAGCCGGCACGCCAACCTGGGTCTATTCCGCCGGGGCGTTGCGGCGGCGGGCGCGGGCGTTGCAGGCAGCGCTGGCGGGGGCAGGGCTGCGGGCCTCGGTGCACTATGCGGTGAAGGCCAACGGCAACCTCGCCGTGCTGCGGGTGCTGGCGGCCGAGGGGTTTGGCGCCGATGTCGTCAGCGAGGGGGAACTGCGGCTGGCCCGCGCCGCCGGCATCCCGGCCTCCGCTATCGTCTTCTCCGGCGTCGGCAAGACGGAGCGGGAGCTGCGTCTGGCCCTGGCCGAGGACATCGTGCAGATCAACATCGAAAGCGCGGAGGAGGCGGCGATGCTCTCGGCGGTGGCCGCCTCGCTCGGGCGGGTGGCGCGGGTCGGGCTGCGGGTCAATCCGGATGTCGATGCCCAGACCCACGCCAAGATCACCACCGGCCGGTCGGAGAACAAATTCGGCGTCGCCTTCGAGGATGCGCCGGCGCTCTATGCTCGGCTGGCGGAACTGCCGGGGTTGCGGCCGGTCGGCATCGCCATGCATATCGGCAGCCAGATCACCAGCGGCATGGCGGCCTATCGTGCCGCCTATGCGCGGATGGCGGAGATGGCGCAGGCGCTGATGGCGCGGGGCCTGCCGGTGGAGCACCTTGATTGCGGCGGCGGCCTCGGCATCCCCTACCGGGACGAGCCGGCACCCTCGCCCGAGGCCCTGGCGGGGGCGATCGCCGCGACGCTCGGCCCGCTCGGCCTGCCGGTGATGCTGGAGCCGGGGCGCTGGATCGCAGGTCCCCCGGGCCTGCTGCTGAGTTCCGTCGTGTTGCAGAAGCAGGGGGCAGGGCGGCGCTTCCTGGTGCTCGACGCCGGAATGAATGACCTGGTGCGGCCAACCATGTACGACGCCTGGCATGGCATCCTCCCCGTCGCGCCGGCGGATTGCACCGCCGCCCTCAGCCCGGCTGATGTGGTCGGGCCGGTCTGCGAGACGGGCGACACCTTTGCGCGCGGCCGCGCGTTGCCATCTCTGCAACCGGGGGCGCTGGTCGCCTTCCTCGATGCGGGAGCCTATGGGGCGGTGATGAGCAGCACCTACAATGCGCGTCCCCTGGCGGCGGAAGTCCTGGTCGATGGCGCCCGCTTCGCTGTGGTGCGGGAGCGGCAGGGTTTCGAGGCGATGCTGGCCGGGCAGCAAACGCCCGACTGGTTGGCCGGCGGGGGCGCTCCCTGAGCCCGGAGCGCCTCGCCGCGGCACTGGCCCGCCGGCGCCGCCTGGCGCAGCTGGCCATGTTGTGGGAGGGGCTCTGGCCCCGGCTCTGGCCGGTGCTGGCGGTGCTCGGCCTGTTCCTCGTCCTGGCCCTCTTCGATGTGCCGCGGCAACTGCCGGCGGCGCTGCACATCCTGCTGCTGCTGGGCTTTGCCGCGGCGCTCGGCTTGGCTGGCTGGCGGGCTTTCCACGGCTTCGTCCCGCCTGGCGAGGCGGCAGCGGAGCGGCGGTTGGAGCGGGAATCGGGATTGCGGCACCGGCCGCTGGCGGCGCTGGCCGACCGGCCCGCGGGCGACGATCCGGCGGCGCTGGCGCTCTGGCGGGTGCACCAGCAAAGGGCGGCGGCGCAGATCGGTGGGCTGCGGATCGGGATGCCGCGGCCCGGCCTGCCGGTGCGCGATCCACGGGCGCTGCGGGCGGCGCTGGTCGTCGGGCTGGTCGCAGCCTTCGTCGTGGCGGGAGGCGAAACCGGGGAGCGACTGCGGCGGGCGGTCAGCCCGGCCTTCGCGGGCCCGGTCACCGGGCCGGGGATGCGGCTCGAGGCCTGGGTGACGCCGCCGGCCTATACCGGGGCGCCGCCGGTCTTCCTCGACCCGGCCGGCGGCAGCACGACGGTGCCGGCGGGCAGCCGGTTGCAGGTCTCGCTTTCCGGCGGCGGAGGCAGCGTGCCCGAATTGCTGGCCGATGGGGTGGCGACGCCCTTCCAGGCTCTGGATGCCGCCAGCTTCGGCGCGGAGATGCCGCTGGAGCGCGGGCTGCGGCTGGCCGTCCGTCGCGGTGGCGTGGAACTGGCCCGCTGGACGCTCAGCGTGCAGACCGATGCGCCGCCCTCCGTCGCCTTCGCCGAGCCGCCGGGCCGGACGCAACGCGGCCTCGGCACGCGGATGCCCTGGCGAGCGGAGGATGACTGGGGCCTCGCCGGGCTGCGCGCCGAGCTCCGGCTGAAGGCGCGGCCCGAGGCGGCGCCGCTGGTGCTCGACCTGCCGCTGCCCGGCGGCAATCCGAAGACGGCACGCGGCACGGCGCAGCCCGACCTCTCCGCCCATCCTTGGGCCGGGTTGGAGGTGGAGGTGCGGCTCGCGGCGCGCGACGGCGCCGGGCAGGAAGGCATCTCCGAGCCGGCGACGCTCACCCTGCCGGAGCGGAGCTTCAACCATCCGGTCGCCCGGCGGCTGATCGCCATCCGCCGCGAGCTGTCGGCGGAGCCGGAGCGCCGTACCCCCGCCCGCCGGGCGCTGGAGGAGGTGGCCGAGGCGCCGGAGGCATTCGAGCACGATACAGCCACCTATCTCGCTCTCCGCGTCGCCCGTGGCCGGCTGCTGAACGACCGCCGGCCGGAGGCGGTGCGGGAGGTGCAGGACATCCTCTGGGAAGCCGCGCTGGCGCTGGAGGAAGGCCGCGACGGCCGCACCCTCCGTGCCCTGCAGCAGGCGCGCGAGGCGCTGCGCGAGGCGCTTGACCAGGCCGAGCGGCAGCAGCAGGAGGCGCGCGAGAATCCCGAGCGGGCGCCGGAGCAGGCTGAGCAGCGCGCCGAGTTGCAGCGCCGTATCCAGGAGCTGCGCGATGCCATCCGCCAGCACCTGGAGGCGCTGGCTGAGCGGTTGCAGCGCGAGAATGCCGAAGCGATGCCGGAAGGCAGCCAGAACCGGCTTATGGACCAGCGCGAGATGGATCGCCGCACCCGCCGCATGGAGGAGGCCGCCCGCGAGAGCCGCACCGAGGATGCGAAGAAGGAGCTCGCCGAGCTTGAGGAGATGCTGAAGGCGCTGGAGGAAGGCCGCAGCCAGCGCGCCGAAAGCCCCGAGCGCCAGCAGCGCCGCGAGCGCGGCCAGCAGCAGATGGGCGTTGTCCAGGACATGGTGAAGCGGCAGAGCGACATGCTCGACCGCAGCCACCAGCGCGCTGAGCAGGGTGACCGTGAGCGCAACCAGCGCAGCCGCCAGCAGCAGCGCCAGCAGGCGCCGCAGCAGCAGGGCGCCGAGGCGCAGCAGCAGCCTGAGGCCGGGCAGGACGGCCGTCGCCAGCGCGCCCTGCGCCGGGCGCTCGGCGAGCTGATGCAGCAATTCGGCGATCTCACCGGGGAGATCCCGGAGGGCCTCGGCCGCGCCGATCAGGCGATGCGCGAGGCGCAGGAGGCGCTCGGCCGGGGCGGCGATCCGCGCAATGCCCAGCAGCAGGCGCTCCGTGCCTTGCAGGAGGGCGGCCGGCAGATGGCGCAGTCTATGCAGCGGCAGTTCGGCAACCCCCAGCCGGGCGAGGGCGAGGAGGAAGGCGAGCCCGGCGACATGGCCGGCGAGAACCAGCCCGGCGGACAAGGCCAGGACCAGGCGCAGGGCCAGGGCGAGGGGCGCGATCCGCTCGGCCGGCGCTCGCGCGACGTGAACGGCAATGCCGATAACGGCGCCGATACCCGCGTGCCGGAGGAGGCGGAGGTGCTTCGCACCCGGAAGCTCCAGGATGAGTTGCGCCGCCGCGGCGCCGACCGGGAGCGGCCGTCGGAGGAACTCGACTACATCGACAGGTTGCTGAAGCGCTTCTGATGCCGCACGGGGACCATCACCACCACGCCCCCGGGCACGATCATGGACACGGCCATGGGCCGGGCCATTCCCATGGGCCGGCGCCGGGCGAGCGCGGCTTTGCCCTCGGCGTCTCGCTCAACCTCGGCTTCGTCGTGCTGGAAGCGGCGGCGGGGCTGGTCGCCGCCTCCATGGCGCTGCTGGCCGATGCGGGGCACAACCTCTCCGACGTGCTTGGCCTGTTGCTGGCCTGGGGGGCGGTGCGGCTGGCGCGGCGGCGGCCGGGCGGGCGGCGGACCTATGGCTGGCATCGCGGCACCATCCTGGCGGCCCTCGGCAATGCCGTGCTGCTGCTGGTGGCCGTCGGGGCCATTGCCCTCGAATCGGCGCAGCGGCTGGCGGAGCCGGCGCCGGTCGCCACCGGCCTCATGATGGCCGTCGCCGCGGCCGGCATCCTGGTCAATGGCGGCACGGCGCTGCTCTTCGCCCGCGGGCGGGAGGCGGATATCAACCGTCGCGGCGCCTACCTGCACATGGTCGCGGATGCTGCCGTCTCGGCCGGCGTGGTGGCCAGCGGGCTGCTGATCCGGCTGACGGGGTGGGACTGGGTCGATCCGATGGTCGGGCTGGTCATCGCCGGCGTCATCCTGGCGGGCACCTGGGGGCTGCTGCGGGAGTCGGTCGACCTTGCGATGGATGCGGTGCCGCGTGGCATCGACCCGGCGGCGGTGGAGGCTTGGCTGGCAGGGAGGCCGGGCGTTGCCGAGGTGCATGACCTGCACATCTGGGCCATTTCAACGACCGAGACGGCGCTGACCGCTCATATTGTGCGGCCGGGCGCGGCGATGGATGACGGCTTCCTCAATGCCGTGCAGCAGGGGCTACGCGAGCGCTTCGGCATCGGCCACGCGACCTTGCAGGTCGAGCAGGGCGACCCGGCGCACCCATGCGCGCTGGCGCCGGCGGAAACCCTGTAGTTCCGTTCCGCGCCCGCCCCGACAACCCGGGGCGGTGGCATCGCGTTCCTTCCGGTGACTGGGAAAGGCACAGGCGATGCGCGCACTCCGCTGGCACGGCAAGCAGGATATCCGCTGCGACACGGTCCCGGATCCGAAGATCGAACATCCGCGTGACGCGATCATTAAGGTCACGTCCTGCGCGATCTGCGGTTCCGACCTGCACCTCTATGACGGCTTCATGCCCGGCATGGAGAATGGCGACATCATGGGCCACGAGACCATGGGCATCGTCGAGGAGGTCGGGTCCGAAGTTACGAATTTGAAGAAGGGCGACCGCGTCGTTATCCCCTTCACCATCTTCTGCGGCGAGTGTGACCAGTGCCGGCGCGGCAATTTCTCCGTCTGCGAGCGGAGCAACCGCAACAAGTCGCTGGCCGACAAGGTGTTTGGCCACACCACGGCCGGGCTGTTTGGTTACACGCACCTGACGGGCGGCTATCCGGGCGGGCAGGCCGAGTACCTGCGCGTGCCCTTCGCCGACAAGACGCATATCAAGGTGCCTCTCGGCATCCCCGACGAGACGCTGCTCTTCCTCAGCGACATCTTCCCGACCGGCTGGCAGGCCGCGGTGCAGTGCGACATCCAGCCGGACGACACCGTCGCCATCTGGGGCTGCGGACCGGTCGGGCAATTCGCCATCCGCTCTGCCCTGCTGCTGGGCGCGAAGCAGGTGATCGCCATCGACCGGGTGCCGGAGCGCCTGGCCATGGCCGAGGCGGGCGGCGCTACCACCATCGACTTCTCGAAGGAGAGCGTGGTCGAGCGGCTGAACGAGCTGACGCGCGGCAAGGGCCCGGAGAAGTGCATCGACGCCGTAGGCATGGAAGCCCATGCGACGGCGACGATCGACAGTATGTATGACCGCGCCAAGCAGGCGGTGATGCTGGAAACCGACCGGCCGCATGTGCTGCGGGAGATGATGTATGTCTGCCGCCCCGCCGGGGTGCTTTCGATCCCCGGCGTCTATGGCGGGCTGCTCGACAAGGTCCCCTTCGGGATGGCGATGAACAAGGGCCTGACCTTCCGCATGGGCCAGACGCACGTGAACCGCTGGACCGACGACCTGCTGCGGCGGATCGAGATGGGGCAGATCGACCCGTCCTTCGTCATCACCCACAAGGTCGGGCTGGAGGAGGGACCGAACATGTACAAGACCTTCCGCGACAAGCTGGACGGCTGCATCAAGGTGGTGCTGAAGCCATGAGCCGGACGCGCGGATCGAACCAGGCCCTGGCGCTGGCGCAGGGGCTCGGCTGGTTCAGCATTGCCCTCGGCGTTGCCGAGGTGCTGGCGCCGCATCGCGTTACCCGGGCAACCGGGTTGCACGGGCATGAGCGGCTCGTCTCCTCCTATGGCGTGCGGGAGATCGTCACCGGCATCGGGTTGCTGACGGCGAAGGATCCGACGCCCTGGGTCTGGGGCCGGGTCGGCGGGGATGCGCTCGACCTCGGCACGCTGGCGGCGGGCGTCGCGGGGCCGCAGCGGGAGCGCTCGGGCATCGCGTTCCTGATGACGCTCGGCATCGCGGCGCTGGACGTCGCCTGCGCGCTGGCGCTGCGACGGCCGTTGCCGGCGGCGATGGCGAGCTTCCGCCGGCGGAGCGGCTTGCCGAAGCCGCCCGGGGCGATGCGCGGCGCGGCGAGCGACTTCGTCGTGCCGGCGGATTTCCGCACGCCGGAGGCGCTCAGGCCCTGGACCGCGAAGGCTGGCTGAAAGGCCGCCGTATCAAACCCGCCCCGGATGGGACCGTTGTAGGGAGGCTGCCTGCGGGAGCCTCCTCCCGGGCCATACACAGGGATCAGTTATCATGAGCAATCCGCATTCCCGGACGACCGAGAAGAACAACGACCATTCCGGCGGCGGCCCGGGCAGCAGCCATCAGGGCGGCTCGCATGGGCACGCGACGCGCTCAGACGACAAGGCGAACAGCGACACGACGCGCGAGCCGGGCACGCCGACCAACCCGGACCGCTCCCGCGTCTCGGGCGGTGGGGGCGAGCGGGATGTCGCGCATACGCACGACACTGCCTACAAGAGCTCGAAGCACAGCAGCTCCAAGAACGACTGAGGCCATGCCGCCCCGGCGTGCCGCGGCACGCCGGGCATCTGTCAGATTACCTGGTAGCGTGCCCGCGCCGCCCGCTCGATGGCGCCGGCGATGAGGCGGTCGATATCCATGGCGATGCGGAAGTCCTGCAGGAATTGCAGCTCTTCCTGCGTCAGGTCGCCGTCGGCCGCGGCAACTTCGCAGGCCAGCAGATAGGCCGTCTCGCGCAGCCGGGCTGGCAGGGCCTCGCGGATCAGGGTGCAGGCGCGGTCCAGCCCGTCCGCCCGGTCGAGCAGGGTGAGGCAGGTCTCGGTCACACTCGAGATGCCGTTCGGGTGGAAATCGCTGAAAGCCGGCAGGGTCTGCACCAGCCGGGACATCATGGCGAGCTCGGCATCCGACATCATGCGGTCGGAGGCCGCCATCAGCACCATGGCGCAGACCAGCGCCTCCTGCGGATTGAAACGGGTGTTGGGCATGAGGGCCTCGCTTTCCCGCGGTTGGTCGCCCGGCCGGCGGGCGGCGTCAACCACCCGGCCTGTCACCCTTCTGCCAGGAAGGTGCGCGTCTCCGCCACAACTTCGGCGAGGCCGGTCCGGCGAACGGGCACCCCCGCCGGCAGACCCGCCAGCAGGCGGGAGGGGCAGGAGCGGTCGAGTAGGACAAAGACGCCGCGGTCATCCGCCCGGCGGATCAGCCGGCCGAAGGCTTGGCGGAGCCGATGGCGGGCCAGCGCGTCGTCATAGCCCTTGGGGTCGCCGCCGGAGAGGTGAACGCGCCGCTCCCGGTGCAGGATGGAGGGGCGTGGCCAGGGCACCCGGTCGAATACCAGCAGGCGCAGGCTGCGGCCGGGCACGTCGACGCCGTCGCGCATCGCATCCGTCCCAAGCAGGCAGGAATTCTCCTCGGCGCGGAAGACATCGACCAACGTGGCGTTGTCCATCGCATCCATGTGCTGGGCGTAGAGCGGGATGCCGGCTGCCTCCAGCCGGGGCGCCATGTGGCGGAAGCCGTCGCGCAGCCGGCGGATGGCCGTAAAGAGGCCGAGGCCGCCGCCGCCGGCCGCCAGGAAGAGCGCCCCCATGGCCGCCGAGACCTGGGCGGAGCGGGTCTTGTCCACATCCGTCACCACGAAGGCGCGGGTGCGGGCAGCATAGTCGAAAGGCGAGGGGAAGGCAGCGCGGATGGCCGGCGCCGCCAAGTGACTGGCGCCGGTGCGGGCCTCGGCGGCCACCCAGTCGGCCTCCTGGTCGCCGCCCAGGCCGGCATCGCGCAGCGTCGCCGAGGTGACGAGCAGTCCGTGGGCCGGCGCCGCCACGGTCAGGGCGAAGGGCGTCGTCGGGTCGAGCCAGTGGCGGTGCAGGCCGGCATCCACATCGCGCCCTTCGCGGCGCGTCAGCGCCAGCCAATCGACGAAGGCGCGGCGCTCGCCGGGCGCGGGCGGCGGCTCCCGCAGCGCGCGCAGCATGCCCTGCCAGGCGGCGAGCGGCATCAGGGCGCGGCGCTCGATCCCCTTGGCGGCGGTCTCGTAGCGGATGCGGTCGGCGGTCTCCAGCTCCTCCACCTCATCCTCGAGCCGGGCCATCAGCTTCTCGCGCAGCCGGGCCAGCGGCTCCTCGATGCGCTTGAGGGCGCGCTCCAGCGCTTCGCCGGCCTCGGGCAGGTCCTCGCCGAGCGGGTGGAGGTCGCATTCGACGTCGTAGAGCCCGTCCTCCTCCCGCGCGCGGGCCAGCACCTGGCGGCGGACGGCGCGGAGGAAGACCTCGGTCGGGTTGGATTGCCGCTCGGCCGCCGCCTCGGAGGCGGGCTCGCGCGGCTCCTCCGACAGGCGGGTCACCCAGCCGAGGCCGGGCAGGGCGCGGGCGGCGTGGAGGGCGGCCTCCATCGGCGGCAGCAGGTCGGGCAGGTCGCCGGCCAGCTCCTCGATGCGACGGCGGAGGCCGCGCGCCCGGCTGCGGCCGCCCTCGGCGCCGAGCAGCCAGCGGCGCAGCTCCGCCGTCTCGCCGCCGCACAGCGCGGCCGAGAAGGCGGCGTCGGCGGCATCGAAGAGGTGGTGGCCCTCGTCGAAGACGTAGCGCAGCGGCCTGGCATCCTCCGCCCCGCCCTGCGCCGCCTGGACCATCACCAGCGCATGGTTGGCGACGACCAGCGTCGCCGTGCGGGCGCGGCGGATGGAGTGCTCGACATAGCATTGCTTGTAGCGGGGGCAGGCGGAGCGGATGCACTCGCCCCGGCGGTCGGCCAAGGGCCAGATGCTGGCAGGGCCGTGCAGCTCCGCCACCCAGCCGGGGAAGTCGCCGGCCATCAGGTCGCCGTCGCGCGTCGCCAGGGCCCAGCGGGCGACGAGGGCGAGGGGCACGGCCATGTCGGCATGGGTCGCCTGGCCCAGCATCTCGTCGAGGTTCAGCAGGCAGAGGTAGTTTTCCCGCCCCTTGCGGACGACGACGCGGCGGCGGCGCTCCTCCGGCTCCGGGTAGAGGCGGGCGAGCTCCTGGTCGATCTGGCGCTGCAGGTTGCGGGTGAAGGTGGAGATCCAGACCGGGGCGCCGTTGCGCTCGGCCCAGAGGCTGGCAGGGGCAATGTAGCCGAGGGTCTTGCCCGTGCCGGTACCCGCTTCGGCGAGGACGACATGCGGCGTGCCGCGATCCTCGCGCGGGGCAAATGCGCCGCTGGCGGCGGAGGCGTAGTCGGCCTGTTGCGGCCGCTGCTCGGAACTCTCGCCAAGGATCTGGGCGAGGCGGGTGCGCGCCTCGCCGGGCGAGACCTCGAAGCTGCCGGGGGGCTGGGCGGGACCGGGGTCTTCCCAATCCGGCAGGCGGCGCCAAACCTTGTAGGGATCGAGGGAGGGTTTTTCCCCATCCGCGCCGAGGGCAGCGAGGACCGAATCGGCCCAGGGCCAGCCGGCGATCTTCTTCATCTGTGCGGCGAGGATGGCGGCGTCGCGGTTCAGCGGCAGGTGGCGGCCGGCGGCGAGGTGGCGCAGCAGGATGGTGGCCATCTCGGGCAGGAGGGCGGCGGCGGCCGCGTCATCCGCCGGCAGGGCGAGGTCGAGCGCCATGGCGAGGCCGCGCGGCGTCGGCGCCGCCGGGCGGGTCGGCATGCAGAAGGCGAAGAGCTCCAGGAGGTCGAAGGCGAGGTCGAAACGCGGCAGGTCGAGGCGGCGGGCGGCAGCCGGGGCATGGACCAGCAGTGGCGGCGCGCCGCCCAGCGCCTCGGCGAGGCCGGCGGCAGGCACCGCCAGCAATTCGCCATCCGGAGTGAGGAGGGTGGCGCGGCCGAGGCCGGCAATGAGAGCCGGGGCATCGGGCAGGAGAAGACGCGGGGGCTGGGGCATATGTTCGCGCTTTACCCCGAATGCGGCCCCCGGGGAAACCGGCGGTTACGCCGCGATGTCGGGTGGCAGGCCGAAAGCCTCGGGATAGCCGAAGAGGCCCGCTTGGCCGCCGGTATGCAGGAAGACCACGTTCTGGTCCTTGGTGAACTGGCCCCGCTGGATCAGGTCAATCAGCCCGGCCATGCCCTTTCCCGAATAGACGGGGTCGAGGAGGATGCCCTCCTTTTGCGCCACCAGCTTCACCGCCTCGACCATGCCCTCGGTCGGGATGCCGTAGCCCTGGCCGACATAGTCGCAATTGGCGACCACGTGCTCCGGCCTGACGAGCCCGGGCAGGCCGAGATGCGCGGCGGTGCGCTCGGCGAGCGCCAGGACGTTCGCCTCCTGCTTCGGCTTCGGCGCGCGGACACCGATGCCGAGGACGGGGATGCCGCTGTTCAGCGCGACCAGCCCGGCGACGAGCCCGGCCTGGGTGCCGGCCGAGCCGGTGGCATGGACGAGATGGTCGATGCGCAGCCCCATCTCGGCGGCCTGGGCCACCAGCTCCAGCGCCGCGTTGACATAACCGAGGGCGCCGACCGGATTCGAGCCGCCGCCTGGGATGACGTAGGGTCGCCGCCCCTTGGCCCGGAGATCGGCGGCGACCGCCTCCATCTCCGCCTGCATGTCGGCGCCGCCCGGTCGCCGGGCGACCTGCGCGCCGTGCAGCTTGTCCATCAGCACATTGCCGGATTGGGTATAGGCCGGGTCGGTGGAGCCGGTGCGGTCCTCAAGCAGAATCAGGCAGTCGAGGCCGAGCTTGGCCGCGGCGGCGGCGGTCTGCCGGGCATGGTTCGACTGGGTGGCGCCCTGGGTGATGAGCATGTCGGCACCCTGGGCCTGCGCGTCGGCGCAGAGGAATTCCAGCTTCCGCGTCTTGTTGCCGCCGGTGGAGAGGCCGGTGCAGTCGTCCCGCTTGATCCAGAGCCTGGGGCCGCCGAGATGCCGGGAGAGTTGCTCCATCGGCTCCAGCGGCGTCGGCATGTGGCCGAGGCGGATGCGTGGGAAGCGGGCGAGGTTCATGCGGACGTGTCCTTGGCTGGCCGTATTCCACCAAGGCTAGAGCGGTCCACCCATGGCGTACACGGGTGAACCGCAGGGGGTTCAGGGCCGTAACCGCTCGGCGATCTGCACCGCGTTGAGCGCCGCGCCCTTCAGGAGCTGGTCGCCGCAGAGGAAGAGGTCGAGGCCGTAATCCCCGAAGACCGGGTTGGCCCGGATGCGGCCGGCCTCGACATCGTCCTGGCCGGTCGCGGTGATCGGCATCGGGTAGAGCTGGGCGGCGGGGTCGTCCACCACCTTCACCCCCGGCGCCTTGGCGAGGACGGCGCGGGCGGCCTCCGGCGTCACCGGCCGCTCGGTCTCGATCGTCACGGCCTCGGCATGGACGCGGAAGGTCGGGATGCGGACGGCGGTGCAGGAGATCAGCAGGTCCGGCAGGCCCATGATCTTCCGGCTCTCCCAGGCGACCTTCATCTCCTCGCGCGTGTAGGCATTCGGCTGGAAGCTGTCGATCTGAGGGATCACGTTGAAGGCGAGGGGGTGGGCGAAGACCTCGTGCCCGGCCGGGCCGCCCTCCAACAGCACCCGGCGCGTCTCCCGCTCCAGCTCCGCCATGCCCTCGGCGCCGGCGCCGCTGGCCGCCTGGTAGGTGGAAACGATGACGCGCTTGAGGCCGAAGGCCTGGCGCAGCGGCTCCAGCGCCACCACCAGGATGGCGGTGGTGCAATTGGGATTGGCGATCAGCCGGTGGTTGCCGATGGCCGAGGCGTTCACCTCCGGCACCACCAGCGGCACGTCCGCCTCCAGCCGGAAGGCGGAGGAATTGTCCACCACCGCGACGCCGGCCTCGGCCAAGGCCCGGGCATGGGCCTTGGCGAAGTCGCCGGAGACGGCGAGCAGGGCGAGGTTCAGGCCGCGGGCAGCCTCCAGGCTGTAGGCCTCGATGGTGATCTCGCCGAAGGGCGTTTTCTGTTTGGTGCCGGCGCTGCGGGTCGAGGCGAAGAGGCGCAGTTCCGTGACGGGGAAGCGCCGCTTGGCCAGCACCTCCACCAATTCCTTGCCGACCGCGCCCGTGGCTCCGATCACGCCAACCCGCATGACACCTTTCACTCCTGTGCAACCTTGCCCGATTAGCGCAGGGGAGTTGCCAATTCTACAAGGACTTGGCCTCGCTGGCTGCCGGTCAGCCATGCAGGAGGCGCGGTGTCCTGCGTTGACCGCATCGCCGCCCCCTGCCATCTGCCCTGCATGAGCGCCGATCCATCCTTCCGCACCGTCAAGGCCTGGCCCTTCGAGGAAGCCGCCAAGGTCGCCGACCGGCTGGCCGCGGCGCCGAAACCCGAGGGCGCCCTGTTCGAGACGGGCTACGGACCGTCGGGCCTGCCGCATATCGGCACCTTCGGCGAGGTGGCGCGGACCACCTGGGTGCGGCGCGCCTTCGAGCGGCTGACCGGCCTGCCCGCCCGGCTGCTGGCCTTCTCGGACGACATGGACGCGCTGCGGAAGGTGCCGGACAACGTTCCGAACAAGGAGATGCTCACCGGGCATCTGGGTCGGCCGCTGACCGCCATCCCGGACCCCTTCGGCACGCATGACAGCTTCGGGGCGCACAACAACGCCCGGCTGCAGGCCTTCCTCGACACCTTCGGCTTCGACTACGAATTCGCCTCCTCGACCGAGTATTACCGGGGCGGAAGATTCGATGCGGCGCTGCTGCGAATGGCGGAGCGGCATGATGAGGTGCGGGGGGTCATCCTGCCGACCCTCGGGCCGGACCGCCGCGCCACCTATTCGCCCTTCCTCCCGATCCATCCCGAAACCGGCCTCGTCATGCAGGTGCCGATGGAGGAAGTCCGCCCGGCCGAAGATCTGCTGGTCTGGACCGACCCCGAGACGGGCAAGCGCCACGGCACCCGCATCACCGGCGGGCATTGCAAGGCGCAATGGAAGGCCGACTGGGCTCTGCGCTGGTACGCGCTCGGCGTCGACTACGAGATGTCGGGCAAGGACCTGATCGACAGCGTCCGCCTATCCGGCCAGATCTGCCGCGTCCTCGGCGGGCAGCCGCCGGTCGGCTTCACCTATGAGCTCTTCCTCGACGAGACCGGGGGGAAGATCAGCAAGTCGAAGGGCAACGGCCTGACCATCGACGAATGGCTGCGCTACGCCCCACCGGAGAGCCTGGCGCAATTCATGTATGGCCAGCCGCAGCGGGCGAAGCGGCTGTTCTTCGACGTCATCCCGCGCGCGGTGGACGACTACCTGGCCAATCTGGAGAAGCTGAAGACAGCTCCGGACGGCACCAACCCGGCCTGGCACATCCATGGCGGCAGCAGCAACGATCCCGGCTCGCCGATCTCCTTCGCCATGCTGCTGAACCTCGCCAGCGTGGTGAATGCCGAAGGGCCAGAGATCCTCTGGGGCTTCATCGGCAAATATGCGCCGGGCGTCACCGCCGAGAGCCACCCGATGCTGGCCCGCCTTGCCGAGCATGCCGTCGCCTATTACCGCGATTTCGTCGCGCCGCAGAAGCGCCACCGGGCGCCGAGCGCAGTGGAACGCGGCGCGCTGGAGGATTTGCTGGCCGCGCTGCGTGCCCTGCCGCCGGAAAGCGATGCCGAGGCGGTCCAGGCGCTGCTCTACGAGGTCGGCAAGCGGCATGAATTCGCCAGCCTGCGGGACTGGTTCTCCTGCCTCTACCAAGTACTGCTCGGCCAGCAGGAGGGGCCGCGCTTCGGCGGTTTCGTCGCCCTCTATGGCATTCCAGGCACGATCGGGCTGATCGAATCAGCGCTGGAACGGGAGGCTGCGGCCTAGTGTCCCCAGTATTGTCCTGGCTCCGGCGGCATGGGGCGACGGTGTTCGGCCTCGTGCTGCTCGTCGGTGCGCTCTATGTGGTGCAGAAGGAGTTCCGCGGCCTATCGGTCGCGGAAATCCGTGAGGCAATGGGCAAGCTCACGGTCGGCGCCCTCTGGATGGCGGGCGGCCTCACCGTGGTCGCCTATCTCGTGCTTGCAGCCTATGACAAATTGGGGTCGCGCTATGCGGGGCGGCCGGTCTCCTGGCCGAAATCCCTGCTCGCCTCCTTCTGCGGCTATTCGCTGGCGCACAACCTCGGCTTCGCCGCAGTGTCGGGGGCTGCGGTGCGCTACCGGCTCTATTCCGCCTGGGGGCTGACGCCGCTGGAGATCGCCAAGGTGGTGGGGTTTACCAGCCTCACCTTCGGCCTGGGTGGCATGGCGCTCGGCGGCCTCGTGCTGATGTTCGAGCCGGAGGTGGTGCCCTTTTTCGGCAGCACCATGCCGCGCTGGGCCCTGCAGGCGCTGGCGCTGCCGCTCTGGGGCATCGTCGGCACCTATGTCGTGCTGAGCCGCTTCCGGCGGCATGTGCGCATCCTCAAATACGAGATCGACCTGCCAAGCCCGCGCATGGCGCTGATGCAGACGCTGCTCGCCACCGTCGACGTGGCGATGACGGCGGCGATCTTCTACACGCTGCTGCCGGAGGCGGAGGGGCTGACCTTCCTCCGCTTCGTCGGCATCTACCTCGCCTCCTACGCGGTCGGCATCGCGGCCAGCGTTCCGGGGGGGCTGGGCGTCTTCGACGGCGCCATACTGCTCGGCCTGCAACCCTATATGCCGGCGCCGGAGGTGGTGGGGGCGCTTCTCGTCTTCCGGCTCTACTACTACATCATCCCGCTCTTCATCGCCGGCGGGCTATTCGTCTCCTTCGAACTCGGCCAGCGGCGCACGGTGCTGCAGCGGATGAGCGCCTTCGGGCGGGGGACGGATGCGCTGGAGGTGCCGGCCATCGCCTCACTGGTCGCGCTGGCAGGCGCCCTGCTGGTCTTCCTCGGGGCGCTGCCGACCAAGGGAACAATCCTCGAGGAGTGGGCGGGGCATGTCGCTGCGCTCGCCTCGCATTTCGCCGCCTCGGTCGTCGGCTCGCTGCTGCTGGTGATGGCCTATGGGCTGCTGCGGCGGCTGACCATCGCCTGGGGCTTCACCCTCTTCCTGCTGGTGAACGGTGCCGGCATCGCCTGGCTGCGGGGCGAGGCCTGGTGGCTCTGGTGTGCCTTCCTGCTGCTTGCCGTGCTGGTGGCGGCGCTGCGCCAGGCCTTCTACCGCGACAGCCGGCTGGCCCGCGAGCCGCTCTCGCCCCAGGCACTGGTGCCGCTGCTGGCGGTGACGGCCTCCGGCATCACCCTCGCCCTCATCGCCTATGGCGGAAGGGTAGCGGATGAAAGCTGGTGGACGGTGGCGATGTCGCCGCTGGCGCCGGACAGCTTGCGCTTCACCGTCGGGCTCACCGGGGTGCTGCTGCTGTTCGCCATGGTACGGCTGCTGCGGCCGGCGCGCTTCCGCCCGTTGGACTGGGAGCCGGGGGTGCGGTCGCGGCTGGCCTCGCTCGGCGCCCTGGCTCCGGCCGAGGCGGATGGCGCTGTCTTCGGCGAGGCGGAGCGGGCGGGCTTCGCCTTCCTCAAGCGGGACGGGGTGTGGCTGGCGCTCGGCGACCCGGCGGGGGATCGGCGGGACGCCATCTCGGCCATCTGGCGCTTCCGCGACCTCTGCGAGCGGGCGGGGGTCGATCCGGCCTTCTGGCGCGTGGGGCCCGACTTCCTGCGGGTCTATGGCGATATCGGCCTGGTCGCCGTCTCGCTGGGCGAGGGGCCGCGCTACCTCGCGCTGCGGGCGGAGCGGGACCTGGCTACGCTGCGGGAGCTGCTGCCGCGCGAGGCATAATGCCTCGCCGCTACTGGCTGCTCCAGACGATCCGGTGCATCCAGTTCAGCTCAGCGAGGTCGAAGGTGTAGTCCGGATGCGCCGGGTTCAGGCTGCGCAGGTCGACGCGCCGGGCCGATTGGCGCTTCAGCTCCTTCGCCATCACCTCGCCCTTTTGGGTGCGGACCACCACGCGGTCGCCGCGCCGGATGGGTGCGCCGGGCGAGACGATGACCATGTCCCCGTCACGGAAGACCGGCTCCATGCTTTCGCCGGAGATCTCCAGCGCATAGGCATGCGGGTCACCGACATCGGGCAGGCCGATCTCGTCCCAGCCGCCACCGACCGGGAAGCCGCCATCGTCGAAATACCCGTCGCCGCCGGCCTGGGCGAGGCCGATCAGCGGGATGCGTCGGCCGAGCACGCCGCGGGCGCGCGGCAGGGCGGCCATGCCGGTGACGAGGGCGGCGAAATCCGCCATGCCGGTGCCCGTCGCGGCGAGGACCTTGGCAAGGCTTTCGGTGGAGGGCCAGCGGGCACGGCCATCGGCACCGATGCGCTTGGAGGGATTGAAGGCGGTGGCGTCGAGCCCGGCCTTGCGGGCGAGGCCGGAGGCCGAGAGGCCGTTCTCGGCAGCCAGCGCATCGAGCGCGCGCCAGATCTCCTCATGCGTCACGGCATGACCTCGGCCCAGGCGCCAAACATGGAGCGCCAGATATAGGGTTCCTCATGGGCATAACATCCTAGGTATTGAGACTAAGATCAATAGGCGAATTTTCCTTTATTTTCTCTTGCGATCTGGCCGGACAAAGTTTTACGTTCTCGAAATGTTCCGGTCAGAGCAGAGAGGAAAAATCCCCCCATGCCAAGCCTTCAGACCAGCCGCGCCCCCAGCCACCTCACCGAGACGCGCGAGCAGCCCTTCCGCAGCGTCGAGGAGGTTTGGTTCTGGACCATGGCCGCGCTCACCGCCCGACGCGACGGCGCCCGCATCGTCTCCGGCGCCGGCCTCGTCTCCCGGCCCTGCGAGCCGGATGACGTGATCCGCTGCCTCGACCGGCTCTACCGCCAGCGCCGGATCGAGTTGGCGCACGCCCGCATCATGCGCATCTGGGGCGAGCGCGGCGAGGCGCCCAATCCGCGCTCGCCGCGCGAGGCGGGCGACTGGCGGCTCTGGACCGAGGCGATGCGCCGGCTCGACTGGCCGCTGCGGGTGAAGGGCATCATCACCGGCCCTTTGCCTGTCAACAAACCTGCCGACATCCTCGACTTCCCGGGCGCCGGCTCATGATCCGCGCGGCGCATCGGCGGGTGCCGGCGCAGCAGGTCTTCATCGTCTTCGGCGATGGCGCGGACCAGCCTTGGCTGCGCCTTTTGCGGCCAGGCTTTCGCCACTGCTTCGCCGCGCTGGCGGATGACGCGGGATGGACGGTGCTTGACCCGCTGACTGGGCGGCTGGTGGTCTCGCGCCTTAGCCTACCGCTCGGCTTCGATCTGCCGGGCTTCTACCGGCGGGCAGGGCTACTGGTGCTCGGCCCCTTCCTTCCCGGGGAGCCACGGGCGCGGCGCCTGCCGCCCCTCCTGCCCTATTCATGCGTGGCGCTGTGCCGGGCCGTGCTGGGCGGCGACGCGCCCTTCGCGGTGACGCCGTTAGGTTTATTTCGTTATTTAAATAAAATGCTTGTTGCTAGGAAAAATATCTTGACAGCCGCGCCGGCTGCGAGGTAGAACATCCCTCGTCAACGGGCGATCTGCGCCCGCTGGCCTCCTCCCGATCCCCCGACTTCCACGGGCCCGGTCCTACCAGACCGGGCCCGTGGCCTTTTTGGGCTCCGGATCGCTCCCGCACTCCCAGAACCCGAGGTGACGCGCATGGGTGGCCTGTTCCGTGCCCCGAAGCCGGTGATCGTCGCGCCGCCCCCGGCGCCCGCGCCGGTGGCCGTGGCGCCAACCCCAGTCCAGGCCCAGCAGGCCGCGGAGGTCGAGTCGCAGGCCCGCTCGCGGCGCGGGCTGGAGGGCACCATCGCCACCTCCGACCGCGGCGTGCTGGCGCCGCTGCCGGCGGTCGCTCGCAAATCCCTGCTCGGGGAGTAGCGCCGATGACCGCCGAGGAAATCCTCGCCCGCCACCAAGCCGCGCTCGACCGCCGCCGCCCGCTGGAGCCTGTCTGGCAGGATTGCTACGCCCATGTGCTGCCCCCCATCGGCCAGGGCGGCGCCCTGTTCGACGCGACGGCGGCGGATGCGGCCGAGCAGCTCGCCGCTTCGCTCCTTGCCGAACTGACCCCGCCCTGGTCGCGCTGGTTCGGTCTCTCCCCCGCCCGGCCCTTCGCCGAGGGCGAGGCCGGCCGCGCCATGGCCGAGGCCCTGGAGGATGCTGCCGCGACGCTCCAGGGGCATTTCGACCGCTCCAACTTCGCGGTCGAGATGCACCAGGCCTTCGTCGAGCTGGTCGTCACCGGCACCGGCGTGCTGCTGGTGGAGGAGGCCCCGCTCGGCGGGCCCTCCGCCTTCCGTTTCGCTGCGGCACCACTGCGCAGCGCAGTGCTGGAGGAAGGGCCGGACGGACGGCTTGATACCATCTACCGCCAGGCGCGGCTGACGCCGGGCCAGCTCCGCACCCGCTTCCCCAAAGCGCCGCCGGAGCTGGAGCGGGCGGGCAGCGATGCCATGCCGCTGCCGCTGCTTGAGGCGCTCTGGGCCGAGCGCGGCGGCACGCGCTATGCCGCCATCCTCACCGCCGATCCCGCCCGGCCGCTACTGCTGGCCGAGGGGCGCTTCCATGAGAGCCCCTGCATCGCCTTCCGCTGGCTGAAGGTGCCGGGCGAACTTTATGGGCGCGGGCCGGTGATGAAGGCCCTGCCCGATATCCGCACCGCCAACAAGGTGGTGGAGCTGGTGCTGAAAAACGCCTCCATCGCGGCGACCGGCATCTGGCAGGCCGAGGATGACGGCGTGCTAAATCCGGCGACGGTGAAGCTCGTCCCCGGCGCCATCATCCCCCGCGCCCCAGGCAGCGCCGGGCTGACGCCGCTCGCGGCGCCGGGGAATTTCGACGTGTCGCAGCTGGTGCTGCAGGATCTGCGGGCGCGCATCCGCGGCGCGCTGCTCGCCGACCGGCTTGGCACCATGCAGGCCGGCGCGATGACGGCGACCGAGGTGCTGGAGCGCAGCGCGCAGACCGCGCGCCTGCTCGGCGCCACCTATGGCCGCCTGCAGACCGAGCTGCTGACGCCGCTCGTCAGCCGCTGCCTCGGCATCCTCGGCCGGCGCGGCGAGATCCCGCCATTGCTGCTCGACGGGCGCGAGGTGGCGTTGCGCTACGAGAGCCCGCTCGCCCGCATCCAGGGCCGGGCCGACGCGGCGAACACGCTGCTCTTCCTCCAGGCGGTCGGCCAGCTCGGCGGCGAGGCCGCGCGGCAGGTCGATGCCGCAGCCGCGACCCGCTGGCTGGCCCGCACCCTCGGCGCCCCGGCCGAGGTGCTGGCGCCTGTCCCAACCCCCTCTAACCGGGAGTGACCCGACCGATGCCCGAGGATTTGTTGCAGCCCGCCGAGGCTGACGGCCCTGCGCCGCGCCTAGCCGATGTGCCGGAGAAATTCTGGGATGCCGAGACCGGCACGCTGCGCACCGAAGCGCTGCTGAAATCTTACCGCGAGCTGGAGCGCCGTCTCTCCCAGCGCGCCGGCCCGCCCGGTGCCAATGCGGCGCCGGAGGACCTGCTGCGCTTCCGCCAGGCAATGGGCATCCCCGATGCGCCCGATGGCTACGAGATCACCCCGCCGCACGACCTCTGCTGCGCCGATGCCGAGGTGAACAGCCGGCTGCACGCCGCGCATTTCACCCCTGGCCAAGCGCAGCTGGTCTACGACCTCGCTGCCGAGCGGTTGCTGCCGCTGATCGCAGAGGCCGCCGCCGAGTTCGAGGCCAATCGCCAGCGCGAGAAGCTCGCCGCGCATTTCGGCGGCGAGGAACGCTTCAAGGCCATGGCCGCGCAGCTTTCCGCCTGGGGCAAGGCCAAGCTGCCGGCGCCGGTCTATGCCGCGCTCTCCTCCACCGCCGAGGGCGTGCTCGCGCTCGAGCGGATGATGCAGGGCGACGAGCCCGGCCTTGCCCGCGGCGGCGTGACGCCGCCCGGCGAGAGCGAGGCGGAACTGCGCGCCATGATGCGCGACCCACGCTACTGGCGGACGCGCGAGCCGGCCTTCGTCACCCGCGTGACCGAGGGCTTCCGCCGCCTCGTCGGCCAGTAAGCCCGAACCCCTTTCCGCCGCGAACAACCCCGCCCGCTTCGCGCGGGCGGAGCCGCGGCGTGCCGTGCCCAGGCGGTCTCGCAAGCGGGACAAACCGCATCGGCGCGGCCTTCCCACCGACCCCCAAGCGAAGGGCAGACCATGTCCAGCTCCATCGACCAGGCCTTCATCAAGCAGTACGAAGCCGAGGTTCAGGAAGCCTATCAGCGCCAGGGCAGCAAGCTGCGCCCGCTGGTGCGCAGCAAGTCCGAGGTGCGCGGCGCCTCCACCATCTTCCAGAAGGTCGGCCGCGGCACCGCCGCCGCCAAGGCACGCAACGGCGTCGTGCCGGTGATGAACATCGACCACACCAATGTCGAATGCTTCCTGCAGGACTACTACGCCGGCGACTGGGTCGACCGGATGGACGAGCTGAAGACCAATATCGACGAGCGCGCGGTGGTAGCCAATGCCGGCGCCTATGCCCTCGGCCGCAAGACCGATGAGCTGATCATCTCCGCCCTCGATTCCGCCACCAACGAGGCGATCGGCACGAACACCGGCGAGACCGACAACGACGGCATGACGCGTGCCAAGGTGCTGCTCGCCTTCCAGGCGCTTGGCAATGCGGATGTGCCGGATGACGGCAACCGCTTCGCCGTCGTCGGTTGGAAGCAGTGGAGCGAACTGCTGACCATCCAGGAGTTTGCCAACACCCAGTACATGGGCCCGGACGAGCTGCCTTGGAAGGGCACGCAGGCGAAGTGCTGGCTCGGCGCCACCTGGATGCCGCATAGCGGTCTGACCAAGAATGGCGCGCTGCGCTACTGCTACTTCTTCCACAAGACGGCGGTCGGCCACGCTGCGGCGGCGGAAATCTCCACCGACGTCACCTGGCATGGCGACCGCGCCGCGCATTTCGTCAATACGATGATGAGCCAAGGCGCCGTGCTGGTCGACAACACCGGCGTCGTCCGGATGCGCTGCAAAGAGTAATGCAGCCACCGCCCCACCCTGCATCCACGGGGTGGGGCCCTTTCCTTCCTCACCGCCGGAGTTTCACACCCGATGGCCCTCTCCGCCCTCGCGCTCTGCACGCGCGCGCTGCTGAAGATCGGCGCCCAGCCGATCGCCTCGCTCGACGAAGGCACCGCCGAGGCCGAGGTGGCGGCCAACCTCTATGCCGGCACCCGCGACGCGCTGCTCTCCTCGCATCCCTGGAGCTTCGCCACCGGCCAGGCCTGCCTGCCACGGCTGGCGGCGACGCCGGTCGCCGATTTCCAGTACGCCTTCCAGCTGCCCGCCGGCTTCCTGCGCGTGCTTTCGGCCGGCGTGCCGAACAGCGGCCGCGGCCTCGCCTACCGGCTGTTCGAGGACCGGCTGCATTGCAATGCGCCGCAGGTCGTCCTCAGCTACGTCTTCCGCCCGGATGAGGGCGCCTTCCCGGCCTTCTTCGCCGCAGCGCTGGCCGCGCGCCTCGCCGCCGAGTTCTGCATCCCGCTGACCGAGAACACCGGCCGCGCCCAGCTGCTGCTGGCCCAGGCGGATGCCGAGCTGCGCAACGCCCGCCGCGCCGACAGCCAGCAGGCGACGCCGCGCGCGATCGAGGGCTTCCCGCTCGTCACGGTGCGGGGCTGAGCATGGCCCAGGCCCGTACGCTGAAGACCAGCTTCACCGCCGGCGAAGTGGCGCCCACGCTGCTCGGCCGGCCGGACCTCCGCGCCTATGCCAATGGCGCGCGGCGATTGCGTAACGTTTTCATCCAGCCGACCGGCGGCGTCACGCGCCGGCCCGGCCTCCGCCATGTGGCGATGCTGCCCGGGCCCGCGCGGCTCATCGCCTTCGAGTTCAACACGGAGCAGGCCTATCTACTGGTGCTGACGGAAGGCCTGCTCCAGGTCTTCATCGATGACGGCCAGGTGGCGCAGTTCCCGGCACCCTGGACGGCCGCGATGCTGCCGCAGCTCGCCTTCACCCAGAGCGCCGATACGCTGCTGGTCTGCCACCCCGACCTGCCGCCGCAGCGGGTGACGCGGACCAGCCATGTTGCCTGGACGATCGCGCCCTGGTCCTTCCTGCGCGAGCCTTTCCACTACTTCGCCGCGCCCGAGGTCACGCTGACGCCGAGCGGGACGACGGGCAGCATCGGCCTCACCGCCTCCGCCGCCATCTTCGCCGCGGGCCATGCCGGCGTGCGCTTCCGAATCGGTGGCAAGCGGCTGGTGGTGACCGGCGTTGTCTCGTCAACCCAGGCGAATGCGGTGGTGGAGGAGACGCTCGCCGGCACCACGGCGACGGCGGACTGGGACGAGGCCGCCTTCTCCCCGGTGCATGGCTGGCCGGTGACGCTCTGCTTCCACCAGGACCGGCTGGTGCTGGGCGGCTCACGCGACCTGCCGAACCGGCTCTGGCTGTCCCGCACGGGCGACTTGTTCAACTTCGACCAGGGCACCGGGCTCGACGACCAGGCGATCGAGTTCAGCCTCGTCTCCGATCAGGTGAACGCCATCCGCGCCGTCTTCTCCGGCCAGCACCTGCAGGTCTTCACCTCCGGCACGGAGTGGATGGTGAGCGGCGCGCCGCTGACGCCGGGCAGCATCCAGCTCGACCGGCAGACGCGGGTTGGTTCGATCATGACGCGCATGGTGCCGCCGGTGGATGTCGATGGCTCCACCATCTTCGCCAGCCGCAACGGGCGCGGGATCTTCGAGTTCGCCTACACCGACTTGCAGCAGCTCTACCAGGCGAATGACCTCGGCCTCGTCGCCCAGCACCTGATCCGGGACCCGGTCTCGATGTGCTACGACCAGCGCCGCCGGCTGCTGCATGTGGCGATGGCCGATGGCAGCCTCTCGACGCTGACGCTCTACCGCGCCGAGCAGGTCACCGCCTGGACGCGGCAGGAAACGGCCGGCGCCTTCCTCGCGCTCGCCGAGATCGGCGGCACGGTCTGGGCCGCGGTGCAGCGGGCCGGCAGCATCCGGCTTGAGCGCTTCGATGACGCCCTCGGCCTCGACGCGGCGCTGACCGGCGCAGCGCCGGTGCCGCAGGATGAGTGGTCCGGCCTTGCCCATCTCGAAAGCCAAACGGTCGGCGTCGTCGCCGAAGGCGCACCGCGTGAAGATGAGACGGTGCTGAACGGCAGCGTCACCATCGACCCGCCTTCGACGAGCGTGCAGATCGGTCTCGCCTTCACCCATGTGATCGAGCCGCTGCCGCCCGAGCTCTCCACCGCGATCGGCGCCCGCGCGGCACCGATCCGTCTCGTCGCCGCGACCTTCCGTCTGCTGGAGACGACGGCGCTCGCTGTCGATCTCGGCCGCGGCCCGCAGCCGGTGCCCTTCCGCCGGCTCGATACGCCGATGCTCGACGCAGCCCCCGCGCCCTTCACCGGCGATGTGCGGCTGCGCGCCCTCGGCTGGCGGAGCGATGCGATGCAGCCGCTCTGGCGCATCGAGGACCACACGCCGCTGCCGATGACGCTGCTTTCCGTCACCACCGATACGAGGATGACCGACTGATGGGCGCACTCACCTCGATTGCCACCGTGCTCGGCGCCGGTGCCACGATCTACGGCCAGGTCCACCAGGCCCAGGCGCAGGACGCCGCCAACAAGGCCCAGGCTCAGATCAATGCGACGCGGGAGGTGGCGCAGCAGCAGGTGCTGCTGGCCCAGGCGCAGGAGGCGGCGCTGCAGCGGCAGACAACGCTGGCGCATGCCGTCGCCTCCGCCCGCGCGCGCCTCGCCGCAGCCGGCGTCTCGTCGGATGGCGGATCGGCCGCTGCCGTCACGGGCGGCCTCGCCAATGAGGCGGCAGCGGCGCAGGGGGCGGACGACGCCACGCTGCGTGCCCGCCTCGCCGATGGCCGCAGCAGCCTCTTGAACCCAGACGGCACGGTGACGGCGCTGCTGAGCTCCGGCCGCGGCATCGCCGCCATCGGCCGTGGCTTCGGCGGCATCGCCAGGAACCTGTTGGACTAGGAGCGCAGCATGGACGACCATATCAGAATCGGCGACGTCGCGCCGCGGGTGCAGTACCGTGCGGATGGCGTGCTGACCGGATTCACCTATCCCTTCCCGATCTTCACGCCGACGGATATCGAGGTGCGGCTGGACGGCGTGCCGCAGGCCGGCGGCTTCGTCGTCACCAATGCGGGCGCCAGCGAGGGCGGCAGCGTCGTCTTCTACGCCCCGCCGCGGGCCGGAACCCAGGTCACGCTCCGCCGCGACATGGTGGTGGCGCGCACCACCGACTTCCAGTCGAACGGCATCCTCCGCGCCCGCACGCTGAACGACGAGCTGGACTATCAGGTCGCCGTCCTGCAGGAGGTGAAGGACGGGCTCGGCAACGCGCTGCATCTCGACCCGTCGGAGAGCGGCCAGACGGCGCTGCCGCTGCGCGGAGCGCGCGCCAACCGGCTGCTCGGCTTCGACAGCCTCGGCAACATCGCCACCTTCGGCCGTGACGAGGGGCTGCTCACCATCGGCTTCCCCGGCGGCGTGCCGCGCACGGTGGAGGACAAGCTCTCCGAGCGCCTCACCGCGCGCGACTTCGGCGCGACCGGCGACGGCGAGACGGATGACGGCCCGGCGCTCCAGGCGGCGATGACCGCGGCGGCGGCGAGCGGCAAGCTGCTCGAGATCGGCGAGGGCACCTTCCGCACCAGCATGGCTCTCGCCCTGCCGGGCGCGGCGGCGGGCCTCGTCATGCGTGGCAGCATCCTTTACGCCGGCCCGGCCGGTGTGCCGGCGCTGACCCTCGGCGATGGTGGTGGCCTTGCCCCGCCTTTACGGACAGTGTTGCACGGCTGAAGCAGCCGCCTGGAACGCCGCCACCTTCTGCTCTGGT
>NZ_JAETWB010000079.1 GCF_016773205.1 Belnapia arida | reverse complement strand
ACGGAGCAGTTCATTGTCCATGATCCCCAACTGGGGCTTCAGGCCTTATCCTGCCCGGATAGGCTCGCGACAGAGCATGCGGTTCTCATATCAGACGTGCATTCTTGGAGCCCTGATCGATTCTGCCAACGCTCGCGCCAAGCCTGCCGGCGCGGGGTGATGCCGGTTCCGGCTACACCACTTCCAGAATAGCTGGCGCAATGCTGGCGCGGCGGAGATGAAGCAGGCGACGACGGCTGGCGGTGACGTGCTGGTTATGGCGGGTCTGGAGGCGGAGGAAGTGGCGGAGCTCGTCATAGCTTCGGCAGAAGCGCTCCGCTGACGCGAAGCTTCTGAAGCCGTGCATACATCGAATGCTGCCTTTCAAGCCCCTGTGGTCTTGTTCCAATCTGCTATTCTTATAGGCGCTGTTGCGATGGACGACCCGCCGGCCAAGCGTTGATCTGATTGCACGCGGGTAGGAGCCGTGCCCATCCGTGGTGACCTAGTCAGGGACCTGACCGGTGAGCGATTTTGCCGAGCGGAAAAAGGCTTGGGCCGCTGCCATGTCGCGGTGCTCGCTCAACATGGCGTCGACAAGGTTGCCGTTGCGGTCAATAGCCCGGTACAGGTAGGTCCACCGACCACCAACCTTCAGGTATGTTTCATCCACGTGCCAGCGTCGGCGGCGGGTGCCGCCCTTGCCGTGCCGGCGTCGACGGAGTTCGTCAGCCAGCATCGGTGCGAGCTTCGCCTCCCAGTCATGGACGGCTAGGACTGGACACCCGATCGCAAGGTCAGCGCCGTGGTGATGGCCAGGGCCGAGTAATGCGGCTGCCCGCCCCGGGTGGTCCGCGGCTCAGCCCACCACGTCCAGGGGCATGATCCATTCCGGATTCTTGCCGGGCCGGCCCCGGCCCGCCAAGCCATGCCCGACCTGGCTGTGCCGCCCCGGCGGTCTTTGGCCAAGGCGAGGTCGGACCACTTACAGGATGGCCGCGTCCCTCCATCTATGAGCTGGTTTGGATGGAGATCGCTCATGGTCCGCTTGCTCTCGCCGCCTGGCATCGTCACTGGGCTTGTGGTGATGCTATCCGTGGTCGGCGGCGTCGCCTTCGGCGCGGGCTTGGCCAGCGCGGCGCTTGTGGCCGGCTCCTTGAGGGGGAAGGCGCGCTCATGATCGCGCTGCTCTACCTGCCGATCCTTGCCGCCCTACATTTCAGTGCAGGCACCGCCTTGGGCGGCATGGCCGTGCTGTCGGCCAAGACGATCCGGGACCTGACGCGACAGCCGAAGGCCTGACCGCTGCAGGCGGCCGGATGTGCCGCGCCCGATCAGCCCTGCGCCATCTCGAGATCCCGGCCGCTGCACTCTCTGCCTGGCATTGCAACTTGTTTCCTCAACAGCCGCGCTGGGACGCATTGCGTGACGACATGCGTCGTCACACCGCCGTCCGGGCGCAGGTTTCCTGCTGCCACACCCCGAAAGCCTCAGCGCGGGCATGCCGGTACCGGGCTGCGGTCATGAGGTGCCGCCGCGGTCGGAAGTGACCGTAGATCACGCTGTGCGCCGACAGGAACCGCTGTGCCTGCCGGGGCGACTTGAAGCGCTGCATCTGGCGCTCCCGGCGTCGGGTCGGCCGATGTGAGTTCTCGGCACGATTGTTGAGGTATCGGCTGGTCCGGTGTCGTACATCGGGCAGGACCTCGCGTTTCGCCGCGCCGTAGCTGCGCAGGCCATCGGTGACGATGCGCTTCGGATTGTACTTCAGGCCGGCCAGCAGGCGTTTGAAGAAGCGTTTGGCCGCGGTCGCGTTCCGCCCGCCCTGCACCAGGATGTCGAGTACGACCCCGTGCTGATCCACCGCGCGCCAGAGGTAGTGCAGCACACCGTTGATCCGCAGGAAGACCTCATCGAAGTGCCAGGTGTCGCCCGGCTTCGGCCGGCGCCGGCGCAGCTTCCGGGCGAAGTCGGCCCCGAACCTCAGGCCCCACTGCCGGATGCTCTCGTGGGTGACCATGATCCCGCGCTCGGCAAGGATTAGCTCAACATCTCGCAGGCTGAGGCTGAAGACATGATAAAGCCATACAGCATGGCTGATGATCTCGGCCGGAAGCGGTAGCCGGAGTAGGTGACGGGCTCGGGCATCATCAACCCAGCTTGGTGCAGCCGCCTCGTTCCGGACAGAGATCGCCAACTTGGCAATGCCAGCGATTCAAGTCGCTGACGCAGGCCCAGCGCTTTCTGTCATCCCACGCGATGATCTACGGCCACTTCCGTCCACGACGGCATCTGATGACCGCGGCTCAGTATCGGCGTGCTCGCGCCAAGGCCTTCATCGTGTGGCGGCATGAGACGTGCGTCCAAATGGCAGCATGAGGCGTAGGGTCATGCTGCCATCTGGACGCACGCCCTGTTGCCTAATAAGTTGACAATGCCTAACGGTACCTTGGCGAGTGCCAAAAATAGACATCGCTGCTCAAGTCGGTTGCGGAATCGCGGCCCTGTCGCGCCGTCAGACCAGCCAATCTGAGTTAAAACCGGCAGCCGGAACCCCTTCGAACAGGATCGAGCCGCCCGCGGTCTCGATAAGAACGTACCCGTTGAAGTTCTCGGTGAGCTTATAGCATCCGCCGCTGAGATGGATCCTGTCCCCTCCGGCGCCGTCAAAATCGGCGACCACGTCGTCCCCGAAGGTCCGGCCGAAGAGGAAAAGATCGGCTCCCTCGCCCCCCTCCAGGTCGTCGTCGCCAGATCCTCCATTAAGTGTATCGTTGCCCGCGTAACCGAAAAGCGTGTCCGAGCCAGAACCAGCGTTGAGGCGATCGTTGCCCTCGCCGCCCTCCATATGGTCCCGGCCAGCCCCACCGAACAGCAGATCGTCGGCATCGTCTCCCTGGAGCCAATCTCCTCCAAAGCCGCCAAACAGGGTGTCGTTCCCCTCGGCTCCGTAAAGCCGATCTGTGCCGTCTCCACCCCGCACGATGTCGTCCCCGGCCTGCCCGTCGAGTTCGTCGGCTCCCTGCTCACCAATGAGCGTGTCGTTGCCCAAAGCACCAAAGGCGTTGTCATTGCCGTCGCCGCCCAGGAAGACGTCGTCTCCTTCACCAGCGTTGGAGAGGTCATTCCCGCCCAATGCCCGGATGATGTCGGCCCCTGACGTTCCGTGAAGCTGAAGATCGTCTCCGGCCGTGCCGATAATAAACGCCATGTTTTCCTCCCGGCAGGTACGTGACAAAGCGGGCGTGGCGGACCAAGAATGAAGTCTTCTGACGATGTTCTTGTGAGGACAGGTCCGTTCGGCAGCACTGAAGCACCAGAACGCCAAATAACGGTGCTAAATGCTTTCCAAAGCATACGATGGCTGGGGCTGAGACCGACGTCACGTTTCTCGGAGTTCGCCTGCGCCAGGTGTCTGGCCCGCGAGCATCCACGGGTGCTTGAAGGCAACGGATTGCCGTGCCGACCGCCTGCAAAAGCCCCCATGCGACGTATGTCCCTCAATGGCGCCTGAGTGGCAGGAGGGCCTCCCGCTTGCGTGGAAATATGATGAGGTGGCGCTTCGCCGCTTCGTCGAGGCGGCCCTCTGGATGTGCCGCGCCGGTGCGCCCTAGCGCGACCTGCTGGAGGCGCTGGGCTGCTGGTCGAGCGTTTACCACCGCTGGCGGCGCTGGTGCCTGCGTGGCTGGTGGGAGTTGATGTTCGAGGCGCTGCATCCGGCCTTGACAGCCGACGGGCTGTTGTTGCTCGACAGCACCCCCTGCAGGCCGACCGCGCCGCGAGTGGGGCAGTAGGTATTTCCTCGTCCGCCCCCAGGCCGGCGCCAAATCGGCGGTTATCCGCGATTGCGGCAAGCTCCTTATCACTTGCGGTAAGGGGGGATTACCGCAAATGACCAATGTCTGAGAGCGGGCAGGCAGGGGCGAACGGCAGGGCGTAGGACCCTGAGATGCTATGGTTCTTCTTCCATACTCGCGTCAACGGAACGCTTACCATCGACCCGGAAGGATCTGAATTCCATGACCTCGACGCGGCCAAGAAGGAAGCGATTGCTGCGTTGCGAGAGATGATTGCGGATCGCCTGCGCGGTGGTGGGCTGTTGATTGTGCCGCAGATCGAGGTTGCAGATCAGGCAGGGCAAACGCTGGCGATAGTTACGCTTAGGGATGCAATGGATTTGCCACGGTAAGGGGGGGTTATCGCATGTGTGGATGCCCCCTGCCGAGGTCGAACACCGCCGGTCGCCGTTTGCTTATTATCAATCAGCGGGTGCTGCCAGCACGGCCACGGATTATTCTGCTTTTTACTTGCGTCTCGATAGCATAGCACAATATTGCGCTATAAAATCGACGTAGATTCTTTCTTATTCGAATGCTGTACTTCCACCATTGGCCTGTATGTCGCGTTACCGCTGCCTTGCGCTGCCACGCGCCGGGAACCTCCTGGCAGGACGGGCGCATGCGGGAGCAAACGGTCCAATGTCACAAACCGCCTTCACCCTCCTCACGCCCGGGAACAACTCCGGCGTCCTCGGCTTGGCGCGTGCCACGCTGGACGGCACCACCCTGAAGGTGGATGTCGCTGCCGCCGGCCTCACCCCGGGGGAGGTGCATCCCTTCCATCTCCATGGCTTCCTCGGCGACCAGCCCGAGCGCCTTGCCGTCGCAGCCGACGACGCCGATGGCGACGGCTTCGTCGAAACTGCGGAAGGCGAATCAAGCGCCTATGGCCAGGTCATCGCCGGGCTGACGGCCACCGGCGATGCCCGCTTCGGGCTCGAGGCCTCGCCCGATTTTCCCACCGCGGCCGCCGATGGCACGCTCCGCCTCAGCCAGACCTATGCGCTGGACCCGGCCGATGCCGGTGATGCCCAAATCCTGGACCGGCTCACTGCCCGCTTCGAAGGCCGCGTGCTGGAATTCCACGGCCTGGACCTGCCGCCCGGCGCCGGCGCCGGCGCCGGCACCCCAGGCGAGGTGGATGGCACGGGCGGCTACGACCCGCAGATCCCGGTCGCCCAGGGGCTGCAATTGATCCCCGGCTTCGAATTCGCCCCGCAGACGGCGAACTGGCTGATCCAGAACTCCGCCACCTTCCTCGACCGCGGCGCCGCGGCGCTCACGCTGCTCACCCCCTATATGCTGAACCTGGAGGGCACTGGGCCAATGGCGCCCGAGGATCCCGCCATCGCCGGGGCGGAGGCGGATCGCTTCGCTGCGCTGATCGCACCCTCGAACGGCTCCGGTGCCTTCGGTGCCGCGACCGTCACCCTGGACCGTACCGCGGCTACCATCTCGGTCGACCTCTGGATGACCGGGCTGGAACCTGGCCAGGAACACGCCGGCCATATCCATGGCTTCGCCGACGACCGCCCCTCGCTGCTGCCGAATTTCTCGCTTGATGCCGACCATGACGGCTTCGTCGAGGACCCGGAAGGCGAGCCGGTGGTCGGCCCGGTCATCCTCGCGCTAACCACCGATGGCTCGGTCACCGATGCGGCGGTCGGCGCGCCCTTCCCGGTCGCCGATGCCAAGGGGAACCTGGTGCTGCACCAGACCTACGACTTCAACGAGGCCGACCCGGCCCAGCTTGCGCTGTTCCAGGAACTGACCGACCGGCTGGCCGGGCGCGAGGTGCAGTTCCATGGGCTGACCCTGCCTGCGATCGAAGGGGAAGGCACCGGCGGCGAGGTCGATGGCACCGCTGGCTACAAGGCCGAGTTGCCGGTCGCCAATGGCATCCTGCTGCCGGTGCTGGACCTGCCCGCCTCGCAGGACCTGGTCGCGCTTGGTCAGACGCTGGAAGCGGTGGTGCAGCCCGCCGGTGAGCCCCTGCCGATCGACTGGGCCGCGGTCGCTAGGCAGGTGACAGCGAATTACGAGGCCACTGGGTCCTGGTACTACGTCTGAAGCGACCGAAGTCTGAACACAGTCTAGCACTGGCCGCGCGAAGGGTCTCGCGTGGCCAGTTGTAGAGCTGCACCGGTCCGGTCTGGCCGGTCGCCTCATGGATTGCAGCATTCGCCGCGACACTGCCAACCTCGACCTTTGCCAGCCAGTCGGCAATGCGGATCAGGCGGTCGAATCTGGTCAGGACTTCGCCATCGGCACCGCCCGCATGTACTTCGGCAGACGCTGCTCCTCGACCCATAGGTCGACCAGGGGCGTGATGGTGCCGACCACGCCGAAGCCGTGACTGTCGAGCGGGTGGCCGGGCATCCGCAGCAAGCAGACATGTCCGGCCTTCAGGCAGTCGATGATGGCGCCGCGGCCGTCGTCACCTCTGTAAGGTTGGGCAGCCCCGCCGCTCGGCATGCAGCGGGGCGATGTCTGCTGCAGCTCAAGCCAGTTCCTCGTCTGCCTCAAGCGACCTGGGCTTGCCCCTCGACCTGGCGCTGCGGCTGTGGGCCACGCAGCACGTTGCTGCTGACACTGCCGACCTCAATCCGACGCGGTCGCATCGCCTCGGGTACCTCGCGCTTGAGTTCGATCGTTAGCAAGCCGTCGGCGAGATCGGCGCCCGCCACCGTCACATGGTCGGCCAGCTCGAAGCGACGCTCGAAGGCGCGGCCAGCAATGCCACGGTGCAGCACCTGGCGCGGCTCTCCGCCGTCTGCCTCAGCACGGCTCCGCCGCTCGCCAGTGACGACCAGCATGTTCTGCTGGGCTACCACGTTCAGGTCGTCGGGCTTGAAGCCAGCCACCGCGAGCGTGACGCGATAGCTGTCCTCGCCAGTCCGCTCGATGTCATAGGGCGGATAGGTCTCGTCCACGCCGCCGCGCGTCGCGTGTTGCAGCAGGTTGAACATCCGGTCGAAGCCAACAGTCGATCGGAACAGCGGGCTGAAGTCATACTCGGTCCTCATCTCCACATCCTCCTTACGAAGCAACATGGACACGGGCGGCGCCGGATCTCCGGCAGCTCCCACAGAACCCCATCCGGGCGTCCGGCGGCCCTGATTGAGGAATTACAGGAGCGTCGTTCAAGATCCTCGCGACGGTTTAATTGCAACGGCTGGCCGGCTGAAGGTGCCCCGTCTGCGGCGGAACGCTTGCAAAGCAGCCTTGCGAGATGGTGTTTGGGGACTACTTCCGTAGTGAAGGCAACCCATGCACTTCAAAGCCGCCCCCCAGGCGGCTCAAGGCCGCTCCCCCGGGCGGCCTTTTCTTTGCATGAGCCGATTGCGGCAGCGCCCACTTCCTTGCGGCAAGTGGCCGTTGCGTTTTGTCGCAACTCAGACGGGTACATGAAACGAAAATATTTATCAGGAGTTGTGGAAAGCGAGATCTGATGATCTCATCCTGTGGATTGTTCCGATTGCCTGCGCCCGCCCCTTGCCATCGAGGGGCGGGCTTTTTTCGGCCAAATCTCGATGATGTTAATATTGTATCTATACCGTAGCGGTACGATGCCGAAATCAGCGTTTGAAGCTGAAACTTCAAGGGTTCTCAAACCCTCTCCTTAAAGCCGCCCTCTGAAACCACGGGGCGGCTTTCCTTTGCGCACAGCCGATTGCGGCAGCGTCAGCTCACTAGCGGTAAGCGAGAGCAGGCAATGGGCGCGCCGAGCCGTTGGCGACGTGCAGGGCGGTGCTGCGTTGTTTGCCGACGGGGAGGCAAAATCCCTAGCAAGGCGAGGACTTTGGGCATCGTGGCCATTTCTGATCTCTTGAACACCGCACTTGGCAAACCCGTCGCCACAGCAGCCCGCGCTGCCCGCCGCGTACTCGAACGCATTGGGCCAGAGGCAGAGGCTGCCACCCCGCCGCCTGCGCCACGGAAGTCGAAAGGTTGGCGCAGGCACCTCCGCAAAGTGAAAGCCCGCAAGGGAGGCCCTGGGGTCTAGGCTTAGAGGGGCAAGCCGGATCGGGCCGCGGTCTCGATCTCGATGCCCTGCTTCTGCGCCGCCACCTTGAGCTTGGGGTAGACGCTGGTTAGCCGGTCCAGCTCGGCGTCAAAGGTCGCCTTGTCGGGATAGACCCTGCCGCCGCTCATCCGATCTCCCGCCTGGGCTTAGGCCGTAGCCTTCCCGCGACAACACTGCCTCGCAGACCCTGCAGCGCCATGCCGACGCATCCCCGCCTGGATCGACATAAAGTGCGCCGCATCTTGGGCACACGATCACCAGCTTGGGCGCGCGCTTCGGCCGCCGCATTCCCTCACCTCCTCTTCAGCTTAGACGCCACCACTCGCATGTAGCTTGGCATCCGCCCCTCATCGAGCCACAGGTCCACCAGCGATGTAATGGTACAGACGGAGCCGAAGCCTCGGCCGTGTAGGGGGTGGTCCGGCATGACCAAGCAGCAGACGAGACCGCCTTTCTGGCAATCGATCACCGCGCCGCGGTAGGTATAAGAAGGCCCTCCCAACGGGCCGTCAGCCGCAGTCTGCTCTAGTTCAGGGCGCGCAGCCGGCGGAGGTTCATCCGGGAACAGGGCCATGCGATGAGGTATAGCTCTGCGAGACTAACAATCCATTTACGGTCAATGGGTCGCTGATTGTCTATTTCTGCGAGAGCCGGAAGAGGCTTGTTGGCTGCAAACGATACCGCCCCGGCCATTTGCAGTCAGGGCAGGCCGGGGCCAAATGGGCTTCTCTCAAAGCCGTCGCCCTGGAGCTAGACCTCCACCCCAAGCCGGGCTGCCATCTGCTCCAGCAGTGCCAAGTCGCCAGCTCGCCATTGCCGTCGGGTCAACAGCTTCTCAGCATCCATAGCTGAAAGCCCGGCCACGGCCCCAATCTCAACCGGGTCTCTGATCCCTCGCGCCTCCATCTCCTGATCAAGCAGCATGCGCAG
>NZ_JAETWB010000078.1 GCF_016773205.1 Belnapia arida | reverse complement strand
GCGCCAATCGCGAGAGGGAATTTCAGCAGCCTGCTAAACGACATACGGCCCTGCTAGGCCACCGCGCCGAGTTTGGCGAGAATGCGGTCGGCGGGCTTGGTCCAGACAAAGGAGCTCGATGTGGCGTTGTGCTCGCGGATGTAGCGGGCGACAGTCTGCTAGAGATCGGCGACGGATTGGAACATCCCTCGTCGCAGGCGCCTTCGGGTCAATGCTGAGAAGTAGCCCTCGACGGCATTGATCCAGGAGGCTGAGGTCGGTGTGAAGTGGAGCACCCAGCGCGGGTGCCGCTCCAGCCAGACCAGCCCGTTGACGAAGTCGCCTTGGCTTGATTCGGTTGGTTCTGGACGCGAGCGGCAGGTGTGGCATGGCACTGGGACGGCAAGGGGACCGACAGTCGGAACTGCTGGTGACCTGGGCGGAGATGCCGCGCTCGCCAGGGCACGTGTTCGACGACCGCCTCCAGGCCGAACTGCTCAGCGCCGGGGGAGTGTCGGAATTTCCGTGTTTCGGGTCGTACGATGCTGCTGAGGGAGCCATCGCATGCCGAGACGCAAACAACCCTCCATCCCAGATGAGCTGCTGGACCAGCTGCTGGGTGGGTCTGATCCCCGGGCCGCCCTGGCCGATGGCGGCCTGCTGGACGGGCTCAAGAAGGCCCTGGCCGAACGGGCGCTGAACGCCGAGCTGGATCACCACCTCGAGGGTGGCGAGCCGGATGGCCGGGCCAACAGCCGCAACGGCTACGGCGCCAAGACGGTGCTGACCGGCACCGGCCGGCTGGATCTGCAGGTGCCGCGTGACCGGCTGTCGACCTTCGACCCGCAGCTGATTGCCAAGTATCAGCGTCGCTTCGACGACAAGATCGTGTCGATGTACGCGCGCGGCATGAGCACCCGCGAGATCCAGGGGCACCTACGCGAGCTCTACGGCATCGAGGTCTCGCCCGACCTGGTCAGCGCGGTGACGGATGCGGTCCTCGATGAGGTCGCCGAATGGCAGGACCGTCCGCTCGAGGCGGTCTACCCGCTGGTCTTCTTGGACGCCCTCAGGGTCAAGGTCCGCGACGAGGGCACGGTCCGCAACAAGGCCGTGTACGTCGCCCTTGGCGTCCGCCCTGACGGGACCAAGGAGGTGTTGGGGCTGTGGATCGAGCAGACCGAGGGCGCCAAGTTCTGGCTCAGGGTCATGAACGAGCTCAGGGACCGCGGCATCGAAGATATCCTTATCGCCGTCGTCGACGGGTTGAAGGGCTTTCCGGAGGCGATCGCCGCCGTCTTCCCGCGAACCCAGGTGCAGGCCTGCATTGTTCACCTGCTGCGCACCTCGCTGGACTATGTCTCCTACAAGGACCACCGCGCTGTCGCCGCGGCGCTGCGAGAGGTCTACCGGGCGCGCAACGCCGACGCCGGCCAGGCTACCCTCGAGGCATTCGATGAGGGCCAATGGGGCCGCAAGTACCCCGTCATCGGCCAGACCTGGCGCCGGCACTGGCCGGAGGTGATCCCGTTCTACGCCTTTCCTGCCAATGTGCGGCGGATCATCTACACCACGAATTCCATCGAGGCCCTGCATGCCAAGCTACGACGCGCCGTTCGCGCCCGTGGTCACTTCCCAACCGACGAGGCCGTGTTGAAGCTGCTGTTCCTGGTCTTGCGGCTCACTGCCAAGGAGTGGAGGATGCCGCAGAGAGAGTGGACCGCAGCCAAGGCCCAGTTCGCCATCCTCTTCGAGGACCGCTTCGCCATCATCTAACCATCGCGGCCCTACACAGAATTTCTGACACTCCCAACGCCGCGGATCCGCGCCATCTTCCGGCATCCGCAGCTCCGCTATGTCGCATGATCAAGACAATGAGGGCCGGGTCAATAAAACTACATACAGTGAGGGACACCGCCGCGCTGCCAGGTCAGCGAGCCACGGCCGGGACTGTGGTGTCAATGCGGCGCGAGCGGCCGCGCCGCTCCGGGTCCGATGGCGACCAGCCAGCGGTAGCGAACACGGCGCCGCGAAGCAACCTGCGCAACACCCAAGGCCCCGCAATTCGCAACACGAGGGCGCTCGATTGCCGCCGGACAAGCCAGGCTAAGATCCACAAGAAGAGCATGTTCCCGGGGCCGCCAAGCCAAGCCGGCACCGAGTAGTCCGCCGGCAGCAGCGACGCAAGCAGCGTGAGATCCCAGCCCACGGCACTGCCGCCGTACCCGCCGGCAAGGCCCAACGCCACCCCGAGCGCGAGACCGCCCCACTGGGACCAATCCTCAACGGGCTTCAGCGCCAGCGCCATGCGCCTGCGGACCCGCTCCCCATGCGCCTCCATCGCCTGGGCGACCTCATCTAGCGATGTGCGCCCCGACCACCGCGCGCAGACGAACAGCGTCGCGTCGCCGGCCAGGTCAAGCACCGTGCGGAGGACGATGGTGCCGTCGTCCAAGCGCGTGTCGGTGCGCAGGTAGCCGTCCTCAACCAAACAGCGCAGGGTCGCAGGGCCGCCCTCCGCCGCCGCTGCTCGGCTGGCGTCGCTCACCGGCCACGACCAGTAAGGGAGCCTAGGGCGTCGCGTCCGATCTGCACGACGAGAGCCATAAGTTGGTGCCAGTGGCCCAGCGCGGCTCCAACGCCGAGCTGGTGCATGGTACGCAGCGCCTCGGACGTAGTGGGGTGCAGGCGAGTCACGATGTCGCCGCGGAGCTGCACGACAGTCTGCGCGCGGACGATCTCGGTGCCGATCTCCCAGGTGTGCCGGACGATCAGTGCGTCGTTGGGGAGGACTGCGAACCACGGCTCAACCAGCGCCTCGCGGCGGTTCACAAGCTCCGCGCGCGTAGCACCCACGGGCGGCTTAAGCACCCCGCGGTCAATGGCGGCGGAGGAGGGTGGCGGGCGCGTTAGATCTACAGCGGAAGGCTGCCGCGCCGGCGCGTCCAGCCAGGCCGCGACGGCCTCTTTCTTCTTCAGTACGACCTTAATTGAGTCACAATTATTGCAGATACGGCGGAGCACCGCCTGGTCCGGCCCGTCCTCACGCGGCGTGTGCTTCAAGGCCTGGCTCGCGGCAAGGCGGAGCACCTCAAACAGCCCCGGCGTCAGCCGGAGGTCGCCCGAGAAGTCCGTGCGACGCTCGTCTCCGAAGAGCGAGGTCAGGTTCACGTCAGCGAAGTCCTGCGCCACTAGCTTCGCCGGGTTGTAATTGCCCGTCAGCAACCGCTCGGCTTGGCCGTTTTCCGAGACGATTCGCAGCCGGGCTTTGCCTTGCAGGAAGTCGAGGTACTCGTAGGCGATGTCGAGCAACGCGTGTGGCAGCGCGGGGACCTGCTCCGCCGTGATGTCCACCCTCTCGATCGTGTTGATCTGAAGGGTGAGCAAGCCACGCAGCACCCCACCCGCGCTCTCCTGCAGCTTGCCAAACACTGGGTCCGGTGCGCTGTCCCGGGCCTCCGTGGCTTTGCCAGGACGTAGCAGCACGGTGCCGCTCAGCCCCGACTGCTTAATTCTTTTGCTAGATCCCTCGCTAGCTCCTTCAGAACGCGCAGGTTCTCCTGCACAATCTGCTGGGCCTTTGTCAGCATTTCGGTGTGGGCCGTCAGGAGGGCCTCGTGGCTGCCGTCCATCAGCTTCGGGCTGAGCGACTGCGAAATGTCGCCGAAGGCGAGGTCTATGTTCGTCACCAGCGTATTGCGCTCGCCGTCCTTCTCCGGCGGGATGGTGGCCGTGAGTTTATCGAAACCGACCCTGGCGTCGGCCACGATGCTCGCCTCCCCGAGGATAGTGACGACCTGGAGATGGGTTGCCGAACGGAGCGCATCCTTGAGTGCACCCCAGATCCGCCTGCCCACGTCGTCCTGGTTGCTCTCCGTCTCGGCGCCGCGCTCCGCCGCATTGTCTTGGACTCCGTTGGGCATCGCCGCCGCTCCCCAGTTCCATTGAGCCGAAAGCTCGCATGCGTTCATCAGAGCGACAAGGTAGTCGTTTGCGGCGGCGCTGATGCAGCCGAGCCGTTACGGCCTCGAGTGCACGCGATGTTTGACTGGGAGATCCAAAACGCCCTGGCTGCTCGCTTCTCCGGGGAGATTTTTGGCCTTCCCGCGCGCCTCGGGACATAGCCATAGTGGCGTGCTCTGGCCCTCGGCGCTCCCTCTATTGCAATTTAACCCTCCGCGAGTTTCTGGTGCCTTGGAATCCGAAAGTGGCTGGGCGCGGGTGAACGCTCAGATCGCTTCGCTGCGGCAGAGGTCCGAGATCCTGGGCTGCCGGCGGGTCCCGCTCGGAGCATATCCAGGCGGGCGCCCCGTTTATCCGGTCCAGCTCGCATTCTCGCCGCGCGTGTCGACATGGACGAAGGTTCGGTACACGCCGATGCCACCGCGGAAGATGCCCCGCCGGCGGTAGTCCTGGAGCCGAGCAGCCCAATCCTTCGGCGTGCCGCTCTGGCAGGTGAAATCGATCGCGTTGAAGCGCATGTGCATGCTGTTGCTGGCGGAACCGTCGATGCAGGCGTTGTAGGCTGGGCTCCTGTAGACGCTGAGGATGCGAATCGAAGCACCGATCTCGGAGCGCAGGCGGTCCAGCACGGCGGCGGCCGGCGCGATGTTCACCCACAGCTCGCGGGGCGGGTAGTCGTTCAGCCCGGCGCACTTGCCGCCCAACTGCTGCTGCCCGAGGAAGAGCAACTCGTCTGATGAGAAGTGCGCGAGACCGAGGCTCTCGGCGAAGGCGCGGAACTCGGTGTAGAGTCCCCATCCCGCGTGTGGGCTAGTTGCCGTGGTGGCCGGAGCCGGGAGGGTCGGCGGCAGGGATATGGTTGCAGCTTCTCCGGCCTCTTCGTCCGGGGCCAGCGCGATCGTGTCTGTTCTTCCTTTTCCGCTCGCCAGGATTCCGGCGATCTGGGACGGCAGGTCTAGCGCGCCCGTGGGCAGCGGCGTGTCGTCCAAACCCCATACATTGAGGGTGTAGCGGGACCCGTGTACCTCGCCGCGGCCCCCGGCGAAGGTCCGCTTGCGCGCAAGGACGTCAGCTCGGAAACGGGTCGCGCTGCCGTCGGCGATGACCCGCGCGACCTGCTCCCGCCGCTGTGCGCCGGTTGATCCGCTGCGGCCGATTTCCACCAGAGCCTTTCGCTCAGTGGGATCAACGTTATTTTGTACCGCGATGTCGAAGAAGAGGGCGGCATCCAGTGGGCTGACCGGGCCGCTGCCCAGCACGGGTGCCATCAGGTCGCGCGCGGCGCTCCAGTAAACCCGATGCGCCCGCTCGATCTGGGCCATGCACGCCTCCGGCAACATGCCGAGCCGCTCGAAGGCGTCCTGCCACTGCGGATCAACCAGCACGCGGGCGGAGCCGCGCGAGATGTCGTTGGCCCATGCGGTCTGCCGCGCTTTTGGGGCATCCAGGATCCCGGCGAACTCTGCGTAAAGCGGCCCGAATGCCGAGGCGACCGCGCCCGGCCGGAGCGCCTCGATGTCGGTCATCAGCCGCTTGAGTTCGCCGTTCAGTAGGGTAAAGCCGATCAGCCCGAAGGTAATGCCCGCACCGTCGAAGTTGCCGACAACGTGGTTGAACAACGTGCCTTCGAAATCGGCAGTCATGGAGAGACAGAGGTCGAAGACCGATGGGGGTTCCGTCTGCGTCAGCCTCCGCCATCCATCCGCGTCGACCCCGGCCCTAACCGGAAGGCTGTTCGCCTTCTGCCACCGCCCGAGTGCCGTGGCTGTCTCCCTGCCGAAAACACCGTCCACATCGAGCGCCTGTCCGGCACGAGTAAGGCCAGCCTGGAGGGCCATTGTCACAGGCCCCTGCACAAAGCGGTCCCCGGACTCCGCCATCCCGATGATCATCGACCGTTTTCTCCCTCCCGGCGCCGCTACTGTTGTCGGTGGCGTCGGACGTTACAACAGCTGGGCGCACCTTGTCAGTGCCCGCGAGGAGGCGACGACGGCCGTGTTCGAGTACATCGAAGTCTTCTACATTCGGCAGCGTTTGCACTCCGGCGTCGGCTACCGCACCCCGGCCGAAGCGCGGGCCAGCATGGAAGGGATCACCAAGCGCTCAGCCGCATGACGCTCTGATCTCACCTCTCCACTCCGCGGGGGAAGTCCACAACACCGACATTCTCACAGTCAAGTTGAGCTGCAAGGGCCAGGGTTGCGGCATTTTCGGCTTCCTAAAAGGCCGGAGTACCGGATCAGACTTAGAGTCTGAACGCGAAATAAGCCGGGCGCTTCGGGGCGGCTTCGATACGTAGGGCAGTGCGTCGGCATCGCCTCACCATGTTGGGCCGATGTCTCGCACCAGCCTACGCAGCAATGTCGACCTGCCTCCGCCTTCGGCTCGCCGTGTTCCCCGACCCAGCCGTGGCGACGGCTGGGACGCCCTGGCCGACATCGAAGTCTTCGTCTTCGCGGTCGAGGCGGAACTGGAGGCCATGGATCGCGAGCGGGTCGGCGTGCATCGCCGCGGCCGTAAGCCGGACCTGACGCTGCGGCGGCGCTTGATCGGGCTGATCTGGACCCTGACCTTCGGCGGCCTGCAGTGGCGCATCGCCGGCTGGCTCTCTGGTGTTCCCTTCACCACCCTGCACAGCAGCTTCGCGCGCTGGACCCGCCTGGGCCTGTGGCGACGGCTGGGCCAACGTCTCGCGCTTGATTGGCGACTGGCCTGCGGCGACGAGGTGCTGCCCTCGGCGGTGGTGGCCGACAGCCGCTCCCTGCGGTCAGCCCCGACCGCCTGGGTACGCGGCATCGATGGTGGCAAGCTGGTCAAAGGCGTGAAGCTGTTCGCGGTCTGCGACAAGCATGGATCGCTGCTCGATCTCGAACTGCAGCCGGCCAACACAGACGACCGCGCGGGCGTCCTGCCGCGGCTGGCCGCGCTCGGCTTCGAAGGTGACCTACTCGGCGATAGTGGCTTCAAAGGCGCGCCCTTCGCCGCGGCAGCGCTCGAGCATGACATCCATGTCTCGGTCTCGCCCGGCGGCACGCGCGACGGGCGCTTCCTGCCGAACGGGATTAGATGGGTTGTGGAGCGGTTGTTCGCCTGGCTCAGCCGCTACCGCAGGCTCAATATCGTGTACGACCGCGCCGCGGATCTCTTTGCCGGGCACATCTGGATTGCGATGATCTCCATCATCGCACGCCGTCTCGTCGCCCAAACCCAGGCGCAGCAAGGAGTTTAATCGCGTACAGCTTCTTACGCCTGACCGACGCGCATCAGAAACACAGTTGCCAAATTTCATTGTTATATCGATCTGCTTGACGGTGCCGGTGTGTCTCCTGATCCGGTGCGACATGCCGGACCGCCGCCGTCAGGCGAAGCCGTTCGTCTCGAAGAAGGGAATGCGCTGCAGCACTTTGCCAGCATAGGTGCCAGGCCCGGTCGCCGCCTCCAAGCCCTGCTCCGTGATACTGCGCGTCGCGCCACCCTCGCCTTGATTATAGGCCAAGATTGCCACCCGCAGAGCATCGGCAGCAAACTTCTTCTGTTTGGAGAATCGGGCCAGCGCCCCGGCCAGTACACCGGCGCCGAAGTCGATATTCGCCCCGGCGTCCTGCCAATTGCCGCTGCGGGCGAAGTCATGCGCGTCCCAGTCGATTTGCATGAGACCACGGCCGAAACCGAGCCCGTCGGTGGGCATCGAGCCGGGCCGGAGCGGCGGTTTCGGCTGGCGCGGCTTGCGATCGCCAGTTCCCGCCGGCCCGTTAGGAATCATGAGCGACGAGGTGCCCCATGCCGACTCGACCGAACCAATGGCAGCGATGACGGCCGGTGGCAGCTTATGGGCGGCGGCCGAGGCAGCGATGAGGTCGTGGAAGGTCTTTGTTGTGGGGAGCTGCGCCATGAGCGCGTGCTCCAGCGCGCTCGAGGGCTTCACCGCCAGGCCGAGCGTAGCCGGCTCCTCGGCCCGAAAGGCCGCTACGCCCGCCAGTTGCCCTGCGACCAAGCAGTTGCCCTGGCACACCAGCCGGAAGCCGGGGATCACCGGCGCTTGGCCGCCAGGCGTCAGGCGGAGCACCGCGAAGGTCTTTGGTGGCTCGCTGTCCATGTCGAACGTCAGCGCCGTCTTAGTGCCTGCATTGCCAAGATCGACTAGTGGGCCGAGGATCTCCTCCTGCTGCTGGACGATAACCTCAGTCTCATCGAGCGGAAAGGCGCCGGCGACGTGGACCACCGCAACTTGCATTGTCACCTCCTTCAGCGTGGGGCGGGGAATGGCTGGGCGGGGGGCGCGGCAGGCTGCAGGATCGGCAGCAGCACCTGGTTCAGCCGCTCCATCTGCGACCGCTGGATCGTGACATCCGCTGCGTTGACCGAAGCGCTGAGCTTCTGCCGGATCGCCGCGCTCAGTTCCGTGTCCAACATCACCGGCGTGACTGGCAGGCCGAGGGTGCTGGCAGCTTGCTCCAACCGCGGGCGTTCCCTGGTGGCTCTCACCGCTGCGGCCAGAGTGGCCAGTTGCCGCTGCACATCCGGGTCGAGGCGCACGGGCCTTGTCGTCTGACCGACCTGCACCACCCGGGTCCCCGGCGGAATTGCGGACATCGGCTGCACCAGCGCCGAGCTAACGGCGGGCCGGACCGGCGGCACGACGAACTCACCGTCCTTGACGCGGGTGTTGTTGAGGATGCGCTCGATGTTTGCGTTGATCGTCACCGGAGCGCAGTACTGCAGGTACTCGGTCATCCGGGCGACCGCGAGGCCACGGTTAGTCACCCGCGACAGGAGGTTGGCGCCGTCGCTCGCCTCTTCCTGCCGGAGCTGGTCGCGCTGTGCCAGCACGACCGCGCGGACTGAGGCGGCAGGCAGTTGATAAAGAACACTGGATGTGGTGTTGTCGAACAGGCTCGCAGCTAAGCCGAAGGCAATACCGGTGATGCCGATCGCCTTCTGCGCCGCGACGGCAAGGCCCATGATACCCACTGTCGCGCTCTGGATAGCGTTCATGTTGGCCAGCGTGGCGCGGCGGGTGCGCTCCAGCTCTTCGAGCGCGCTTAGCAGGGCGAAGCACTGCTCGTCGATGTATCCCTCGCCGACCAGGGTGACGGCAGCCCAGTCCGATGCGCTCAGCGAGGCAAGCTCGCCCTCCTGCCTCTCCAGTAAGGTCAGGCCGGTCGCCGGAGGCGACCTCATTCGGCCCGTCTGGCTGGCAAAATAATAGACGATTGGGACCAGACTCTCGCGGTGCGCCTCCGCTGCCGCGGCCGTCATGCGGCTCGCCGGCCCCTGCTGAAGGAGGCGCCCACGATCGGTCAGTGAGGCAAGCGCGGATCCAGGCGAATTGGCACAGCCTGGTAATCCGATGGCCAGCGCGGCCAAGATTAAGTGTACTCCGACCAGCTGCCAGTTCCAGGTCTGGCGCTGACCAATACCGGCGCTCTGCATTATTCTGGCGACCTCCCGAGCGTCGCCGCAAACAGCGGCTCTGGAACGATGCCTCGCTCGAGAGTCGCACGTCCAGAATAAATCGTATACACGCTCGGGTTGATGCGAGGGCCCGTTCTCTAAATAGGGCTTTCAGGTCAAGCACCGGTGTAAAGGCTGGCATTCGTGTTGCACGGGTCAGCGGCTTGGACGCATTGGTCGGCACTGTCAGGTTGATCGGGGATTGGCTGGTCGGGACCGATCCGGTAGGTGGCCGGAATGAGCCTCCCAGCCGCCAAGTCGC
>NZ_JAETWB010000077.1 GCF_016773205.1 Belnapia arida | reverse complement strand
GACGCCGAAGCCGCGACAACCTGACGGTCGGTCGCCGCCTCACTGGACGCTTACGCCGCATCACCGGACGCTTACGCCCGTTCGGACAACATGAGCTGTCCTGGGCCAGCCATGTTGCTTGGCCTGCCGCGCGGCTGCCTCATAGTCATACGGCACTGCCCGCAGTTCCGCCGCCCAGCCGCCGTTACCACGCGTGATGACGGCGTACCGTGCATGCGGCATGCCTACCTGCATGACGTGCGGCACAGGATTGGTGTCTCGGTATTTGGGCAGGCCGACACTGCCGGAATTGACCACAAGGATGCCGCCGATGCTGGCCATGCGCGGCATGTGGGTATGCCCGCAAAGGACCACCTTGGCCTCACCGATACCATTAGGCGCTGCTCAATGGCATCCGCCGCATCGAGCCGGGCCTGGCCGGTGCTGACATCCTCGAGGAGGTATTCCAGATTGCCGTCGCGCGGGCTTCCGTGACAGGCGAACACCTCACCGCCGACCAGGGACAACGTACTTGGCAGATCCCGCATCCAGTCCAGGTGCGCGGTGGACAAGAGGGGTCTGGCGAAAGCGTCGAAGGCACCGGTGCCACCGTCGAGACTTCCCGTTCGTGGTTCCCGGCCACGGTCGGGCAAGCGAGAGCCATCTGTGCCTCCGCACTGCCGCGGGGGTCGAAAGGTCCTGAGACGAGGTCACCCAAGTTGACTACCAAGTCCGGTGCATCATCGCGCAAGTGAGCAAGCACCGCCTCGAGCGCGATCAGGTTTCCATGAACATCGGCAATGACGGCGATACGCATCAGGGCAGGTTAAATGACGCAATTCCGGAGCGGCAAGTTCTTCTCCGAGCCGCCATTGAAGGCAGAAACTGGAGCTGCCAGTCAGAACTCAAAAGAGTCCGCGCAGTGGCCTTCATTTCATTACGGAAATGATACGAGGGGAGCCGCCCCATACTTGAGCGTTGGCGGACTGTACGCCAGCCCAGCAAGCCAGGGTCTCATCAGGGCCTTCCTCAACTTCGAAACCAGCAGCCTTGGCAAGTGGGGTAACTGGAATGCCGACACACCGTTGCTCGTTGCTGGATCAGGTTCCTATTTCAACCATTTCGCCTGGTCTTTCTCGCCCCCGCGTGACCGGGGGGTTGTCAGTCTGCTTACCTTCCTTGAGATCGGACGGTGTTTCCACCTCCTGGGCATGCCACAGCGCGGCGTAGCGTCCGCCTTGGGCGAGGAGCACTGCATGTCGGCCCCGCTCCATGATGCGCCCGTCCTCCATCACCGCGATCTCGTCTGCGTCACGGATGGTGGAGAGGCGGTGGGCGATGACCAGCGTGGTGACGCCGCGCGCCGCCGCCTCCAGCCCCGACTGGATAGCGCGCTCCGTCCGCGTATCGAGCGAGGCTGTCGCTTCGTCCAGCAGCAGTAGGCGGGGGCGCTTGAGCACGGCGCGGGCGATAGCCACTCGCTGCTTCTCGCCCCCCGAGAGCCGAAGGCCGCGCTCGCCCACCACCGTGTCCCAACCGTCGGGCAGGGCCTCTACCACCGTGTCCAGCCCGGCGGTGCGCGCAGCCTCCAGCAGAGCTGCATCGTCCGCCTCCGGCCGGGCGAAGAGGAGGTTGGCGCGTAGGGTGTCGTGGAACAGCACCGTGTCCTGCGGCACGACGGCCACGGCTCCGCGCAGGGTTAGGAGGGGGAGATCCGCCACCGGCACGCCGTTCAGCCGGATCGTGCCCCCCTCCGGCCGATAGAGGCCGCAGAGTAGCCGCGCCAGGGTGGACTTGCCCGAACCCGAGCGGCCGACCACGGCCAGCTTGCGACCGGCCGGGATAGCAAGATTGATGCCGTGCAGCACGGGGTGGCGCGGGTCGTAACCGAAGCGTAGGCCTTCCACCTGCACGGTGACGGGACCTTCGCCAGACAAGGCGCGCGCTCCTGGGGAGAGGGCTGCCTCGTCCGCCTCGGCCATCAGGGCCCGTAGCCTGGCGGTGAGGTCGAGGCCCTGCACGATCTCACGGGCCATGTTGCCCAGCCGCTCGACGGGGCCGACCACCTGAAGGACGTAGGCATTCACTAGAACGAAGCCGCCCGGCGTCATGCGCCCCGCCGCCACCTCGCGCGCCGCCAGCAACAGAGTCGCGCCCAGTGCGAGAGTGAAGAGCGCCGATAAGGTCAGGCCATTACGGGTCGCCGCTCGGTTATAGGCGTCCCAGGCCGCCCCACCGCGAGCGAAGGCTTTGCCGATGCGGCCCTCTACCAGCGCCTCGCGGGCGAAGAGCTTCACGGTCTCTTGGTTCGCCAACGCGTCGGCGGCCACGCCCTGGGCCTCCGCGTCGGTGCGAGCGGCGGTGCGGAAGCTCTCCCGCTGGCGCTGGAGGCCACGGTGGAAAACGAGGCCGTAGACGAGGACGAAGGTGAGCAGCACGACGACCAGCGGGGTCGGGACGGCGACAGCTAGCAGTACGGCGGCGACGGTGCCGATCTCGACCACGAACGGCAGGGCGGTGAAGACGGCAGCGTCCATCATACGCCGCCACCCGCGCACTCCGTCGGTAACGGTGCGTGCCAATTCCCCCGCCTTGCGGCCAAGGTGCACGGCGTGGGGTAGGGCGAGAGTGTGGGCGTAGGCGCGGCGGTAGAGGTCGCGCTCCAGCTTGCGCGCAACCTCCCCGTGCATGAGCGACACGCCCTGGCGAAGCGCCCGCGACAGCCCGGCCATGGCGGCATAAGCGATGACCGCGAACAGGCCTGCCTTGAGGTGTCCCGTCGCCAGCCGATCGACCGCGGTCGTCAGCGCGAGTGGCGCCAAGCCCTGCACGCCCGCCCCTAATGCGACCAGGGCGGCGACGAGTAGCAGCCGACGCCGGTGCGCGGCCGGAAGGCCCTGCCAGAGTACTGTGCGAAACTGGCGCACGACGTCGCGGAGCGGAGAAAGGCGTGCGGGGTCGGTTGGTGGGCGCAGATCCATGGCCTCTACATGGCGGCGTGGCCTTTGTGGGCGAGGGCACACACTTCGATTTTGACCCTCATCGGCGTCGAACCGATTGTTCGCCCTTCTCTCCTGTACGCGGACATTACCTGCTCAACGTGCGGGGATTGAAGCTGGTGGACCGACGAAGTTGCCGCCAAGATCAGCGTTGGGCTTAACAATCATCAGCTCCGTTCTGCAGCCCACGAACGTCGTCGAATGCCCGCCCTACCGAAATCAGGTTTGTCTGCTCTAGGGCATGCACTTTGGCGACACTGCTGGGCAGGCCTCCGTGCTGGAGTTCACTCCAGCGCCCGACCCAGCGAGCCTCCAGCCATGTGTTGAGGGAGGGCAGGTCCTCGAACGGCGGCATGTCCTGCCAGATCTACCGCCGAGCGTGTGAATCAGCGTCGAACCGGGCCCCTCCCAACGATGGCGGCAACGACCTGAAGTTATAGACAAATCTTGCGATCAGGTGGGTCCCGGTCGGCGCCGATCGGGACCCCACCCTCGCGCTGTTTTCTGTGCTTTTCGAGGTGGCAGGCCAAATCTGGGTAGGGTCCTGGTTCGGCGCGTATCCGCAATCGAAGTCCAAACCCGTCCGGCGCAGGAAGTAGCCGACGGCGAGGCCGGACTGCCCTCCGCCGATGACGATGACCTGTCTGCTCTGGGCGTCCGACATAATGGATTTAGGGGGCAATTGCCCAACCCGCCCCTCGGCATGCTGGCCGCCAGCATCGCCACCGAGCCCCATAGGCACCCTTGCAGCCCGGCCCACCAGGTGACCGCGCCGGACAGCAGGATGCCCATGAGGCGCCCGGCGGCGTTTCGCTGCGTAGTAAGATCCGATGTCCTCGGCGGCCTTCTCCGAGCCTGCGTGGGCGGTTTCGAAGCATAATCATCATTTCCGTTGATGATGAAGGTCGAAGCGGCGCAAGCCCCATATCCTTGTACAATGGCGGCTGCATCGCGCATCTCGAGGCCGCTCCACTTTTCACGGCAGATGACATCTCGCCTCTCCGGATCACTCTCACCATGAAGAAAATCGGTTTCCTCTCCTTTGGCCACTGGGCGCCGTCACCCAGTTCTGGCACCCGCTCCGCCTCCGATGCCTTACGGCAATCTATCGACCTCGCCGTTGCGGCAGAGGAGCTGGGCGCGGACGGCGCCTATGTGCGCGTCCACCATTTCGCCCGCCAGCTCGCGTCGCCCTTTCCCCTCCTTGCCGCCATGGGCGCGAAGACCAGCCGTATTGAGCTTGGAACCGCGGTCATCGACATGCGCTACGAGAACCCTCTCTATATGGCTGAAGATGCCAGCGCCGCGGATCTCATCAGCGGCGGGCGTCTGCAGCTTGGTCTCAGCCGTGGCTCGCCGGAGCAGGTAATCGATGGCTGGCGCCATTTTGGCTACGCCCCAGCCGAGGGCGAGACCGATATGGAGATGGGGCGTCGCCACGCGCAGGTCTTCCTAGAGGTAATTCGTGGCCAAGGCTTTGCCCAGCCAAACCCGCATCCTATGTTTCCTAATCCACCTGGCCTACTGCGCATTGAACCCTACTCAGAGGGCCTCCGCGAACGCATCTGGTGGGGCTCCGGCTCAAATGCCACCGCGGTCTGGGCCGCACAGCAAGGCATGAACCTGCAGAGCTCTACTCTCAAGGACGACGAGACCGGCGAGCCCTTCCATATTCAGCAGGCCAAGCAGATCCGCGCCTACCATGCGGCCTGGACGGAAGCCGGACACGCGCACACCCCGCGCGTCTCGGTGAGCCGCAGCATTTTCCCGCTGCTGGATGATCGCGACCGCACCTACTTCGGCCGTGGCGGCAAGGAGCAGGATCAAGTCGGGTTCCTCGATGAGAAGACCCGAGCAATCTTCGGGCGTGGCTACGCCGCCGAGCCGGACCGCTTGGTCGAGCAGCTCAGTACGGACGAAGCGATTGCCGAGGCGGACACCCTCTTGCTGACCATTCCGAACCAGCTTGGCGTCGAATACTGCTGCCACGTCATCGAGGGCATCCTGAAGCACGTTGCCCCAGCGCTGGGGTGGCGCTGATTCATGCATTCAGCTGTTTAGCGCCATTCGCGGGCGTCTCTGGCAATTTATCGCGGCAGTGCCCGCAGACGCCCAACGGCTTCCCAAGTTGCACCTGCTCGGCGTCATCCGCATGGGGGTCGCGCGCTCGGTGCTGCTGCCCGGCCACTATGTCTGAACCTTAAACCGAGGCGATGTAGGTGCCTCGCAGGACAATTCTGTGGCAAGGCGACCAGGAGCGCGCAACGAGCGGTTCTGGTTCCGCCTCAAATCGCACCGCCACCCCAAAACCACGACGACCCTCGTGGCTGTACAGCAGGAAATTCGCCAACGGCACCGAAGTCTCATGGGGTACCGGCGAATGGGCCAATGTCATGCCGCGAGCAACTCGACCTAGTGCGTGATCCGCTCGCGTGGAAGGTAGGAGCCGCTTCGCTGCGGCTCCGTGGCGGCTAGCCACCCAGCCGCGGTCAGAAGCAGTTGGTACTTAGACTCAGGCTGTCCCCATGTGCATCACAGCTCAGCGGGCAGCAAGGCTTCGCTGCAGACGCGCAAGGGCACCGGGAAGGCCGCAGACCTTCATCACCCGGCCATTCTCGTCATACTCCTCCGACAGGACTCGCGCGCTTTCGTACACCTCTCCGATAAGCCCCTGCTTCGCGTAGGGCAGCACCAGCACGTCCTCCACCATGGACTCCTCAAAGAAGGCTACGATGGTCTCCCGCAGCGCGCTGACATCCCCGACCGAATGGGCGGAGAGGGGGATCGCATCCGGATGCTTCTCGACTAGGGCGGCGCGCCGGGCAGCGTCCACCCGATCCATCTTGTTCAGCACCAGGCGGGACGGCACCACATCCGCCCCAATCTCGCGCAGCACGCTGCGGCTCACCTCCAACTGCGCCTCGTAGGTCGGGTCCGACGCGTCCACGACATAGAGCAGCAGCGATGCCTCCAACGCCTCCGTCAAGGTGGAGCGGAAGGAAGCGACGAGGTCATGTGGCAACTGTTTTATGAAGCCAACCGTGTCCGAGACGAGTACCCGCGGCCGGGTTTCCGGTTGCAGGATCCGGACGGTGGTGTCGAGCGTGGCGAAGAGTTTGTCCTCCACTAGCACTTGGCTGCCCGTCAGGGCTCGCATCAGGGAGGACTTCCCCGCATTGGTGTAGCCAACCAGCGCCACCCGCAGCTGGTCCCGTCGGGCGGAGCGGCGGTGGTCGCTGTCCCGCTGCACCGCTTCCAGCTGCTCCTTCAGTTCTGCGAGCCGGTCGCGGATCTTGCGGCGGTCGAGGTCGAGGTTGCTCTCGCCTGCGCCCGGCCCCTGCTGGCGCCCACCGCCGCCCGAGGACTCCCGCAGCCGCGGTGCCACGTATTTCAGACGCGCCATCTCTACCTGGAGCTTCGCCTCACGCGTGTTGGCATGGCGATGGAAGATCTCGACAATGATGCCGGTGCGATCGAGCACCTGGGCGTCCGTCGCCCGCTCCAGGTTGCGGATCTGGCTGGGAGAGAGTTCGTGGTCGACGATGACGAACTCGGGTTTTCGGGCCGCATCGGTCTCCGCCTCCGTCGAGGGCGCCGTCTCATCGGCACCTTCGAAGCGCTGCCTCGCCTTGGCCCTTGGGGGCGGCGCTATGGAGCTGACTACGCCAGTGCCACCGGTTAGCGCCGCGAGTTCCGCCAGCTTGCCACTTCCGAGCAGCGACCCGGCGCCTGTGCCCTCGCGCTTCTGGGACACCGTCCCGACTACCTGGTAGCCCAGCGTCTTCACCAGGCGTCCCAGTTCCTCGAGGCTAGCCTCATGGGCGACGTCGTCTACCTCGGGCGTCTGGATGCCAACGAGGACGGCGAGCGGAACAGGGGGCTTGGTTTCCATGGCGTTGAGGTAGCACGCACTGAGGCGAAACCTTTAACCTCGTGCGGATCGCTCCAGTCAGTGCGGCTTACCTGTGTTCGACAAGTCTAGGAAGGAGGCTCATCTCAATAGTACGTCTTGTTCTTCATTCTTATATCAGAACTATTTGACGTACTGCCTCTGGCTGATTTTTCCCACTGCCCTGAGCAAGCTAATAGTGGCAGCGATGGCACGAGGTGTGGATCGCCAAGATCCCTGGACGGGAAGCACAACATGACCTCCGATCACGCAGAGCGGCTGAAAAGCTTTGAGCGTGCGGCGCATACCAGAATGGCGCCTGGCTACGATGCCTTCTTCTCACCAGTAACCGCCCTCGCCACCCCAGCGCTTCTCGATGCGGCAGCAGTCGGGCCGGGCACGCGAGTCCTCGACGTGGCGTCCGGGCCGGGTCGGGTCGCCGCTGCATCGATCGCGCGAGGGGCAGTGGCCACCGGGGTGGACCTCGCGCCGGGTATGGTTGCGCTGGCCCAAAGCCTTCATCCCGGTGTTCCGTTCCATGAAGCGGAGGTCGAGTCCCTGCCCTTCGGCGATGGAGCCTTCGATGCCCTGATTTGCAGTTTCGGGCTCGGACATTTCCCGCGCCCGGAGGCCGCTGTCGCCGAGTGCATGCGTGTAGTCGTGCCAAACGGGACGCTCGCCTTCGCATGGTGGGATGCTCCGGAGCGGCAGCGCCTCTAGGCGCTGTTCCGCGAGGCCGTCACTGAAGTCGGGGCACCGCACCCTCCGGGCGTGCCAATGCACTCGACGCTGCGCTTCTGCGACGCGGCAGAGCTCCGCCGCTTGCTGGAAGATGCGGGGCTCGTCGGTGTAGAGGTGCATGCGCACGCCACCGAGCACCGTGTCCAAGATACAGAGGTCCTGTGGCAGGGCGGGCTCAGCAGCCTCGCCATGACAACTGGGGTCATCGCGCACCAACCGGAGGAAATACGCACCCGCATCCGTTCGGCCTTCGAGCGGCGGGCCGTGGCCTGTCGCACGGCACAGGCTTAACCATTCCGATCGCCTACCTGATCGGGAGTGGCCGCAAGTCATCTTCGTGCTGACTCCGCCCGGTGCGATCTAGTCGAAGCCTCACTTAACGGTGGCGCTGTTCGGGCCGGTGGAGGGCGGGCACCTGCTGGGCCTAGCGGCACGGCTCGTCGCCATGCAGCACTACGCGGCCACGGCCGCCACGCTGGGCCTGACCGAGCGTGGCGGCATCCAGGACTTCGCGGCCTTCATGGTCGCCCTGGCCACCGCCCAGGGCGATCGGGCCGAGATCACTGCGGTGCCCGGTGGCGGATTGATAGTTAGACAGCAGGGGCTGAGCCTGCTGCGCGGCATCCCCCATCCGCATCCGACGATGCTGGAAGCCTGGAACGAACTCCTAATTAGTGCCCTGGCTGCTCATGACCGCTTCGCGTGCCTGGGCTTCGTCTCCGGCCCTGGGCATGAGCTTTCCTGGCACCTGCTAACGACGGGCTGACCAGAGTTCCCGCGTCGCACTCAGGGGCGGCGTGGCGGCGCGACCGGCATACGTCGCACTTTTGGTGCCGCTCGTACCGATGGCGCCCAGGTCGCGTCGGTCGGGTTGACCCCGCCGGAGCCCAGGGTCAGGGCGCCGAGCTGGCTTCCTGAGGTAACTTCTGCTGGACTAGGGATTGCCGCCTCGCTCACAGCCGGACCAGCATCTTCCCTGTGTTGCGACCGGAAAACAGGGCCAGAAACGCCATGGGCATCGCTTCGAGGCCGTCCATCACAGTCTCACGCCCGGAAATGCGCCCTTGCGCCATCCACAGCCCCATATCCCTCTGAAAATCGCTGAAGTGGTCGCGGAAGTCACTGACGAGGAAGCCCTGGATGCGAATGCGCGCCGCGATGATGCGGAACAGGTTTCGCAGCGCGACCGGCTCGGTGCTGTTGTAGGCACCGATCAAGCCGCATATTGCGAAGCGTGCGCCCTCCCTAGCCTGCGCAAGCGCGGCATCGAGGTGCTCGCCGCCGACATTCTCGAAGTAGACGTCGATGCCCTCCGGAGCGGCTGCTGCCAGCTTGTCGGCGAGCAATCCGGGCGATTTGTAATCGACTGCCGCATCGGCACCCAACTCGCGGACCAGCGCGCATTTCTCCGGGCCACCTGCCGACCCGACCACACGCATCCCCTTAACCTTTGCGATCTGCACGACGGTCGAGCCCACCGCTCCGGCCGCGGCGGAAACGAACATGGTCTCACCCGCTTTCGCCTCCGCCACTCTGAGCAGCCCGAAGTATGCGGTCGCCCCGATCATGCCTAGCGTATTGAGGTAGGCCTGCGGCGGCAGTCCGCTTGCGGGCAGCTTCGTGAACGCCTCGGCAGGGGCCGCAGCCTCGTCGCGCCAGCCGAAGCGATGCGACACGAGGTCTCCGGGCGAGAAGCCATCGGCCCTGGACTCGACAACCTCGCCGACCGCACCTCCATCCAGCGGCGCGTCTAGCGCATAGGACGCGACGTAGCTCTTCGCCTCGGTCATCCGGGGGCGCATGTACGGATCGACTGAGAGCCAGAAATTCCGGACCCTGACCATCCCTGGCTCCAGCAAGGGAAGCGGCAGCGGCCGCTGTTCGAAGTTGTCGAGGGTCGGCATGCCCTCCGGGCGAGACTTCAGGTACCAGCCACGTGCCATTGCATTTCCCCTCAAGTGACCTCTGGTTTTCGGGCGGTCTGAAGCGTTTTTCCGATTTCCTGTTCAACTGCCGCCAGAGCCGCCTCCACGATATGTAGGTCTATCCCATCGATCCAACGCATGGCCTCGCGCCAGCCGGGTTGGAGCAGAGTTTCGGCCACCCCCGGCATCTCCTCGCCGGTCCCGTGTTTCGTGGGCACGCAGCAGGCTGGCCCTGCCCGACCTGACGCCGGACACCTCGGCGTACGAGAACGCAATGGTCGACAACGAGTCCGAGGGACTGCTCGAGGGCATCCGCCAGACGCTTGCCGCCGACAGAAGCTGAACCGCCCCGGCTTCGCCGGAGGGTGGTTTACTTGGGTCACGCCGCCATGGCGGGTGCCTCGAGCTGAGCATGG
>NZ_JAETWB010000076.1 GCF_016773205.1 Belnapia arida | reverse complement strand
GAGCAGTTCATTGTCCATGATCCCCAACTGGGGCTTCAGGCCTTATCCTGCCCGAATAGGCTCGCGACAGAGCAAGAACCGCACGCTTGGGCCTGCATTCCGCTGCACCAGAACCGAGGAAGAGCCCCTGATCGCCGCGCCGTTCTCATGCTGATTGCCGCGCTGCAATCCTACTTGCTTTCAAGATCACCCTAGCTAGATCAATACAGTATCAAAATACTTTGCCCCTAATTTAGCGGGAAGGGTTCGGCAGCTTCTCCAGTGTGCTGAGCCAGAAGTTCGGCTGCGCGCAGCAAAACCGACCTCGGTAGGCCTGCCAGCGCGGCCACCTTGAGCCCGTAGGATCGGCCAGCGCGGCCAGCCATCAGCCGGTAGCTGAACACTGCCCCGTGCCGTCCTGCAGAGGCATCCATGGCCATGCATATGGCATAGGGCATGGCATCGGCTGCATCTGCAAGCTCGTGGTAGTGGGTCGAGAACAAGGTTCGGCAGCCGATCGTGTGCAGCTGCTCCATGACAGCTTGAGCAATCGCCAAGCCGTCGTGCGTCGAGGTGCCTCGGCCAACCTCGTCCAAGATCACCAGGGATCGCGGCGTGGCTTGGTTTAGGATGGCCGCTGTTTCCAACATCTCGGCCATGAAGGTGCTCCGTCCTGCTGCGAGGTCGTCAGCCGCGCCGATCCGGCTGAATAGTTTGTCGACGACCCCGATGCGGGCGCGTTTGGCAGGAACGAAAGAACCGACCTGAGCCATGAGGACGATCAGAGCCACCTGGCGTAGGTAGGTGCTCTTACCGGCCATGTTGGGTCCGGTTAGCAGCCATAGCCGGCCAGCTTGATCCATTTGGCAGCCATTCGGCTCGAATGCCCGCCCCTGTACCTCGAGAAGTGGCTCAGCAATTGGGTGGCGGCCATCCTCGATATCCAGGTCGCTGCTTTCGTCCAACTCAGGCTCGACCCAAAGATGCTCTGCGGCTGCCTGGGCGAGGCCACAGACCAGGTCCAGGGCGGCTGCGGCGTGACAGACCCGGGCGATGCTTCCTCGCTTCTCGAGCACGTCTCGGCGCAGGAATTCAAAGGCGGCGCGTTCAAGGCGGATGGCCCGTTCTTTGGCTTCTTCCAGGGCACCCGCGAGCTTGTCGAGATCGGGGGAGCTGTAGCGGGTCGTCGAGGCCAGGCCCTGCCGCAGCACGAACCGGCTTCCGAGAGCCTTTGCCTGGGTAGCCGGGATCTCGACGTGCCAGCCGATGACGGCGTTGCTTCGGATCTTCAGTGCCTTGACGCCGGTTTCGGCGCTGTAGCGGACCTGCAGCGCTTCGATTGCTGTGGCGTGCAAGGTTACCTCGGACCGTGTTTCGTCCAACGGGTGGCTATAGCCATTCGCGATGAAGCCACCCGCTTCAGCATCAGCCGGCAAACTGGGCGTTAGGGCACGGCTGAGGGTGGAGGCCAGGCTGGCCAAGCCTTCCTGGGCTGCGAGGCCAACTTCCCGGCCGGTGCCTGCTAGCGGTTGCGGTACATCCGGAGCTTCGGCCAGGGTGGAGGCGGCTTGGGAGGCTCGGTGCAGAGCGTCACGTATCGTGGCGAGATCCCTCGGCCCGCCCTTGCCCATTGCCAATCGCCCGCAAGCCCGTAGCGCGTCCGGCATGCCAGAGAGAGCTTCTCGGCAGGCAACGCGGACTGCTGGAGTTGTGCTGAGGAAGCGTACCATGGCGAGGCGCCGACGGATCGTCTCAGGTTTGGTGAGCGGTGCGGCAAGTTGGCGCGTCAGGAGGCGGGCGCCAGCAGCCGTCACGGTACGGTCCATCACCGCCAACAAGGTAGCGGTTGGTCCGGAGGGAGCCGAAAGCACATCCAGGCCCCGGAGCGTCGCGGCATCGATCTCCAATATGTCGGCAATAGGGGCTCTGCGTGGCGGTAGGGGAGCCTCCGGTAGCCGTCCTGTGGTGGCTTGGACGTGCCGGAGCAGCGCAGCCAGGGAAGTGAGCTCCGGTGGGGAGAAGCCCTGCACCATCTCTTTCCAATGATTGCCGTAGGCGGCCTTGAGGATCGTGGATGTTGTCTCCTCGCTCGGTGCCGCGTCGGAGAGATCAGAGAAAGGCGCATCCTGCCCGCGGATCGCTATGGCAAGAGCCTCGGAGCCTGCAGGCCATCGTGCGACTAGAATCTCGGCGGGCCCGATACGGGCCAAGACAGGGCTGCAGCCGTCGAGTGAGGAGGTGAGGGTGCCCGCTTCGCCCGTGGACAGGTCGATATAGGCAAAGGCGACTACTGATCCGGCAGCGAAAGCAACGGCGAGTACGTTAGGACGGTTTGGCGTCAGTACGGCGCCGTCGACCGAGGTGCTGGGGGTCAAACGCTGAAGCGGCCGCTCACCTCCCGCGAGAACTGGTTGCTCTGAGACGGCCACCTTGTGGCCAGCGCTAAGAAGGCGGGCGATCATGCCCTCGGCTGAACCAGCTGGGATGCCACACATCGGAACATCGGCGGCATCTCGCTGCCGGCGCCGGGTGAGCTGCAGTCCCAAGGCGCGGGAGACGGCCTGGGCGTCAGGGCCCAGGATCTCGTAGAACTCCCCGACGCGGTAGAGTATCAGATGGTCCGGCGCCGCGGTTCGCAGAGCGGCGTAAGCCTGCATCATCGGGCTTGGGCTTGCTTCTGACGAAGCTGTCACTCGTGGTCCTCTCTTAGCTTGCAAGCATTGTAAGCTCGAGTTTGGCCATTCGGGCGGCGTGGCAAAGGGCATACGTTGCCTTCGCGGAGGGCTGGCGAAAATTTACCAGCGTCGACCGACTTTCGGGACGCGGCGAAACCCTGCTCGCTCCGAAGTGCCCGCCGTACTGCAGCAAGGCTGTCGGCGAAGGCCGGCCACTGGTTGTGGTACCAGGCACTGGTCGAGATCTGAACCCGGGCACCTCCATTGAGGCGCGCGGCTAATACTAAATCTCTCTGACCGGAACCTGTTCAGTAAAGCAGCTCCGTCGAGGCTGGAGCGGACTGCGTCAGGGCGGCCCTGTACCGCCAATAGGTTGGGTTCAATAGGACTTGGAATGGGCCGGCGCGACAGCGAACCATGAAGCGCATGCGTCGCAAGCTGCTGCGGCAGCAGTGCCGGGCCATGCCATCAGCCGGGCCAAGCTTCCGGCAGTCGCGCTGCGAGCCACCGGGATAGTGCGGCGTTCACCGCCGCCGGCTTCTCCTGCGCCATCCAGTGGCCGGACTGCACCACCACCTCTGTTAAATCGACGCAGTCGCGTCGCATCGGCTCGGCGAGGCGCGAGTCCATGGTGTCGCAAGTATAGTCGTGCGCCCCATGCAGGAAGAGTACGGGCATCGCCAGTTGCCCACCATCCGGCGCACGCTCCGCGTAGTCGATATTGCGAGCGTGATTGCGGTACCATGCATCCGGTCCGGAGAAGCCATTCCGGGCGAGCGCGGCGGCATAGTGAGAGAGTGATTCAGCATCCAGCACCGCAGGGTCCATCGGCACGTCTGGGGCCCTGTCGGCCCCGCTAAACCAGCCACCATCGGCTCGGATCGTCGCGGTACGTGAGGGCTTGCCGCGCGCCCCTGGATTGCCGGCGCGGAACAGGGCGCGGATGGTAGCCGAGGTGTCCGCCTCGAATACCGCCGAGGCACGCTCGAACTGCTCTTCATAGAAGACCTGATAGTCCCACTGGCCGGCGGGGAAGCGGTCCTCGGGATAGAGGTTCCGATCCACCAAGGGAATCAGGTTTGGCAGCGCGAAGCCTTGCGCGATGTAGGGCACGCAGAGGTTGGCAACGCCGACGACCCGGTCGTTGTGGTGGGCGGCCAGGCTCCAGACCACCGGGGAACCCCAATCATGCCCGACCCAGATGGCGCGTTCGCGCCCGAGCCCATCCAAGAGATCCAGCATGTCCTGCGCGATGGCCTCGAGGGCGTAGTCCTCGATCCGACCAGGAACGGAGGAACGGCCATAGCCCCGCATGTCAGGCGCGACGCAGCGGAAGCCAAGATTGGCGAAGCAGCGCAGCTGGTGACGCCAGCTGATGGCCAGTTCCGGCCAGCCATGAACGAAGATGATCAACGGCGCGTCCTGCGGACCGCAGTCGAGGTATGCGGTGGTGTGTCGTAGGCGCCTGACGACGCCCTCCAGCAGCGGATAGATCATGCCGACAGCTTATCCCTGTCCTGGACTGGAGCCATCTCAGCATATATGGCCGAGGGATCAGCAAGAGTTTTGCGTCCCGTCGGTTTTGCGTTGGATGCTGGCGAGGGCGCCATGGATGATCTGATCCACTTATACTGATCCTGCTGGTCAGAACCCATACAGACGAGCGGCGAGGTCGAGGCCGTAGCAGGCCGCGGCAAGGCGGTCCTCCGCCGCCGATAGGTTTTGGTCAACGGGACTTGGTATAATGAGACCTGTGCGCGGATTGCCCGAGACACAGCATCTGGCGCCTGGCCGCCTGAGACAGCCGCTACAGAATGTGGCTCATCGGACCCGCGCACAGGTCTCATAACAGGGTACGATCGAGATGAGTCCGAGCAGGCGGTGCCTTGCCAAAGATAGCGTTGGCGGGCCGGGCTCAGTCCACGGTTGCCCCAGAAACTTTCGCTAACTCCACAGCGCGGGCGATCTCTCGCACCTGTAACTCTGCGAACTCCTCCGCCGTACTGCCGACCGCCTCATACCCGAGGCCAGCGACCCACTCCCAGCCTAAAACGCCGCCTGACCGCTATAGGAGCATCGGTGCCACAGCCAGGTCGGGTCGGCCGGCTTTGGCAATCCGTCCAGGTACTTGTTCATGCCGGATGGGACATAGAGGAAACACGCAGAATTGTTCCAATAGTCAGGCCTCACAGCTGTGCAACAGTGTGCTTATATGCCGGGCATGAAGATCACCCGATCCTCCAAGCCTGCCAGTCGGTCCAGCCGAAAGGTCGCCGCGCAGGCGGCGGCTAAACGCCCAGTGGCGAAGAAGGCCGCCGCGAAGTCTGGGGTGAGCCCGCGGGTTTCGGCCAGCGCCCGCGCCGAGCTGACCAGCCTGCTCGACCGCATCCACCGAAACATTGACGAGACCGAGGCGCTGCTGGCGGACTGACGGCGGTTGGCGATCTGGAACGACCTGAAGGCCGTTGCGCTGGCGGTGCACCGCCTGACCGAGGCAGAGAAGAGGCTGGCCGAGCTCGCGGCGGAGAATAAGGCCGCCATCAAGGAATTGCGTGGCCAGATGCAGGAGCTGCGCGAGCGCCAAATTCGGATTGAAGCGAAGCTTGAGAGTCTGGACGAGGTAGTCACCACCAAGGCGCAGGCATCGGCCGCGCTTGCGGTGGCCCAGGCGTTGGGTCCGATCATGGAACGCCTAGCCCGGCTGGAGATTCAGCCCCCTGCCCCGCCGCGGTTGCCGCCGCCGGGCGGCTGATGCGTCAGGCTAGGTGCCCGCGATCGTGCTACTGCTGTTGTGACCAGCTAGCGGCCGCCGAGAATCTCCGCGATCTGCAGAGCTGTGTGCGGAGTATGCCCGGCCGAACGGATACGATGCGATCTGGGCCACAGCCGTCGGCCGAAACCTTTGGCGCGAGGTGAGCCGTTTGGTGCCCATCCTCCCGAACTTTCTGGAAGTAGAGGTGGCATCTGCCGACGATGATTCAGCCGATGCCAGATCCGATGGGTGCTGCCGGTTGTTGGATAAGGCGGGATATGGAAACGGCAGGCGATTAACCCCTATTGATCTTGTTTCGATAAACGCGTTTTACTATTTTCCCTTATCATCCAAAATTTTATGGCGCCCAAATGCTGACACACAGCAGTGAAGCCTCGTGTTGGTAAGAGCACATTTTGCGAATAGCCTTCCAGCAAATCGCTCGGCTATTCGGGCCTAACGCCGGCTTCGCGGGCGACGCGGCCCCAGGTCAAGATCTCCTCCTCCACTTGTCGGGCAAAGTCGGTAGCCGGCCCACCGGCCGGGCTGATGCCCTGCGACTGCAGCCGGTCAGCGACAGCTGGGCTCCTGACCGCACGCGTCATCGAGGCATTGATAATGGCGACAAGGTCAGGCGGCATTCCCGCAGGTCCGAAGGCGGCATACCAGTTAACGGCGGTCAGCCCGGGATAGGTTTCGTTCATCGAGGGGACGTCCGGGAGCACCGGCGATCGTTCCAACCCACCGATCGCGACAGGGACCATTCGCCCTTCGGAGATGTGTGGGAGCGAATTGACCAAGTTGTTGACCATGGCCTGCACCTCACCGCTCAACAACGCTGTAGTGGCCGGGGCAGCACCGCCGTAAGCGACATGCGTGATGTTGATTCCGCCTATGGCTTTCAGCCGCTCCATGGCGAGGTGGTTGTTGGTGCCGTGTCCAGCGGAGGAGTAGTTGAAAGCGCCTGGCCGCTCGCGCATCCGGGCCACGAACTCGGGCAGCGTCCGGACGCGGAGCGAGGGGTGCACTACGAGCACGAATGGACCGTCGGCTAGGCGGACGATCGGCGTAAAGTCGCGGTTCGTGTCGAAAGGCAGGCTTCGCAGCACCGCAGGGTTGATAACATGCGAATTCGCTGTCACCAAAAGGGTATATCCATCGGGTGCGGCACGAGCCACGACGGCGCTGCCGGTGCTGCCACCAGCGCCGGGACGGTTCTCCACGACGACCGGCTGCCGCCACTCCGTCTCCAACTTGGCAGCGACGGATCGGGCAATTGCGTCAGTCGGACCACCCGCGGCGAAGGGCATGACGATCCGAACGGGGCGAGTTGGGAAGGGGGTTTGAGCCCGGACGGCAGTTGGCCCGAACAGCATCGGCGTAGCCAAAGCCAGGGACAGCAGGGTTCGTCGCGTGCAAGGCACTGTCTTTTATTCCAAATGGTTCGGGCGAAAGGGTGCCATGACCGCTCTGATCCGCGCCACAGGCTCCGCTCCGCGTGCCATTCGCAGGTTAGATGTCGGGGCTGCACATGGCGAGCAGGGCGACATCTGAGCGATTTTTCCCACCTTCGCGTCGAGAGCAGCTGTACTGCGACCAGCGGGTCTCCCTCGCATGGTTGACGGGATCGGGCCGGACCGACACGCTGACCCCGTCAGGGAGAGACGTCATGCTGAGCCGCCGCGCCCTACTTGCCGCACTCCTTGCCGTCCCAACCGCCGTTCGCGCACAGGGCTCTTGGCCAGCGCGGAGCGTGACGGTCGTAGTGCCGTGGGCGGCGGGAGGCTCAACCGACTTCCTCGCCCGCGTGCTCTGCCAGCGACTCTCCGCCGACCTTGGCCAGCCCTTTGTCGTGGAAAACCGGCCCGGTGCAGCTGGCACGGTTGGCCATGCTGCCGTCTCCCGCGCAAGGCCGGACGGCCACACACTGCTGATCGGCGCCAACGGCACCTACGCCATGGCACCACACCTCTACGACAACCTCGGATACGACACGCTGACGGGTTTTACGCCAGTCGGGCTGCTCGCACGCACGCCGATCTTTTTTGGCGCGAACCCGCGTCTGGTGCCCGGCGGCATGACGGAGTTCATTGCGCGTGCAAAGGCCGAGCCGGGCAAGGTTGCCTATGCCTCCTCCGGCGCGGGCTCGTCGGCGCACCTCGCGGCGGAGCTATTGGCCATCATGGCGGGCGTTGAGCTGCTGCATGTGCCCTACCGCGGCGGCGGGCCCGCGGCCCAGGCGCTAGTGGCAGGGGAGGTTGCAATGGGCCCGACCGATGCGCCGACGGCGCTGCCGCTGATGCGTGGCGGGCAGATCAAAGCGCTCGGTGTCGGCAATCCCGCGAGAACGGCCCAGGCAGCGGATGTGCCGACTGTGGCCGAGACATTGCCGAAGCTCGCCGGCTTTGAGTGCGCCGCCGAGTTCTGCATGCTCGCGCCGCCTGGTACACCGACTGAGATCATCTCCCGGCTGCATGGAGCTGTCCTCACCGCACTGCGCCATCCGGAGGTAATTGGGCACCTCAATGAGGGGGCGATGGAGCCTGTCGGAGCGGCCCCGGACGCATGGGAGCCCTATCTCCGCCGCGAGCTGGAGAAGTGGGGTGGCGTGATCCGCACGCGCGGCATCCGCGTAGGCTGATCCGCTCTGCTCATGGGCGGCAGACAGCTACCCGCAAACCTTGCCGCGGTCCGACGAGGCTGAGTGGTGATCAAACCGAGTAGTCCTCGATCAGAGCCGCGGCGCCCGCTCAGTGCGCCACTGCATCTGAACAGCATGCAAACGCGGGCGCGGCCAGACGAAAGAGGAGACCCCGACACCGCCGAGGTCCTGCAATGGCTCACCGCTGGCGCTGCTACACTGCCTACGGTAACCCACCCCCGCCTCTGACGGACATCTGGTCTAGGGCTTTATCAATGCGCAGCTGCCTTCACTCGGAGGTCGGAACGCCTCATCGGCAGGCGTGGTCGCAACCAGCTTCAATCCGTCCCAACGCCCTTTGCTCTCCGACGGCTTCTTAGCCTCGAACAGGTAAGCTGGGTGCAGCTTTCGACCATCCTCGCGGATGCGGCCTGGGCCGAAGCAATCGTCGTCGGTTGGCATTGCTTTCATGCGTGCCACGACTGCGCGACCGTCTGCTTTCGCCGCTGCGGGTCCCATATCGGCCACAGCCTTGAGGTAGTGCAGCACTGCACTGTAGCAGCCCGCTTGTACCATGTTGGGCCACTGATTAGGTGTTTTCGGCCTGATTCGGTCCATGAATGCGCGGGTGCGGTCATTCAGATCCCAATAAAAAGTTTCAGTCATGAGCAAGCCTTGCGCCGCATCCTGACCCAAAGCTTGCACATTGCTATTGTACATAAGCATGGCGGCGATGCGCATGGTTCGCGTCAGGCCAAACTCGCGCGCCTGCTTGATGCAGTTGATCGTATCGCCACCGGAGTTGCACAGTGCCAAGACCTTTGCACGGGACGCCTGTGCCTGGAGCAACAGCGCAGAGAAGTCGGTTGTCTCGGGGAAAGGGTAGGTGGCAGCACCGAGGACACGACCACCGGCGGCGGTCACGAAGCGCGCCGTGTCACGCTGGAGTTGCTGTCCGAAGACGTAGTTTGCGGTAATGAAGAACCAGGTATCACCACCGGCCTTGACCGTGGCGCCGCCGGTGGATTTCGCAAGCATGTAGGTATCATACGTCCACTGGACGGTGTTCGGGCTGCACTGCGTGCCGGTGAGGTCGGTGGTTGCTGCACCGGAGTTCAGCATCACCTTGTTTTTCTCGCGGCAGACCGTATTCACTGCAAGCGCAACAGAAGAGGTTGGAACGTCGACAACCGCATCTACGTCAGCCTGATCGAACCATTGTCGTGCAATTCCAGCACCGATATCTGGTTTGTTCTGGTGGTCAGCAACAACCAACTCGACATTCAATGCCGGATTGGCGGAGCGAAACTCCTCGATGGCCTGTCGAGCGCAGATCGCGCTCGTGGGACCGCCATCGTCGCGATAAAGGCCCGACTGGTCGTTCAACACGCCAATCCGTATTGTCGGATTCTGCGCCGCTGCCGGGTTGCGGATCAGTGTGGTAGTGGCAGCTGCTCCGAGCAAGGTACGCCGCTGGATCAACATCGCTTCCTCCATTCTTGCTTTGAATTCTACAGGCAATGTGTGTGGTGCTTAGCGACCGTAGCTGGCTCCAAAGTAGCCATCACGGGAGAGAAACACCGCCTACCATTTGGCGTGCGGCAATCTTCCTTAGCCTGCTCCTGAAATTTCCGACCGCCAAGGTACTTGGATCAATCTTCCGCCTTTGCCGTTATTTCCACGCCGCGCTCGGCTACGTCACGGCGGCGACGGAGGTTGACTATAAGGTAACGACTTTCAGTGAAAGTGTTGGTGCATGTAGGTTTGACACGCCGACAGCTTGGCCACACCGAAGCCCCGTTAAGAGCCTCTAGATGGTGCGGTCGGCCTGCCTCTTGAGGAAGTGGTCATGCAACATGCCGCTGCGGTGAAAGATGGCAGTCCCGGCAAGCGCGCTGCAGGCCTCGCTCTTGTCCCGCCCAGCATTGTCGAGGCGGCACAGGTCACGGCCTGAAACCGGTCGGGGGTGCGGAGCATCCGCCCGCTCCATTCGTCTTCCGAAGTGCGACAGATATCCCGTCCGGAATCTAAGAGTCCATCCGGGATCATGTGGTTTTCTGACATAGCCTTCGCAGCATGCGGCGGACGGATGCCCAGCGCAGGA
>NZ_JAETWB010000075.1 GCF_016773205.1 Belnapia arida | reverse complement strand
CCCTTGCGGGTCGACGAAGGGTGCGACGGCCGGCGAAGGCTAACGCTGAACCTGGATCACCAAACCCAAGCGCCTCAAGCCAACGCTGAACTAACATTCACCGCGGACCACCAAATGGGGGCTGATCATGCCCAGATCGCTGTTGCTGGGGCCGCCCGCACCGCCAGTCACCTGCCCGAGCACAACCTCCTCCGCGGCACGGCCAGCAAGGAATCGGCGCAGGTGCATGCCAAGCCAGGCTTCGGTGACATCTTCGCTCGGTGTATCGACGGCTGTGTGTCCGCCGCTCAGGTTGTCCTCGCGGATGGAGACGTATTGCAGGGAACTCGGCTGCTCCAGCACCTGAACCAGGGCATGTCCAGCCTCATGCACCGTCGCGATCTGTCGGGCACCTGCCGGTGACACCTGATCAGAATCACGGGTCTCCGCCAGCAGGTCATCAAGCATCATCGGGCGCGCGGCCTTGCGCGCCCGCCGCCGGCGCCGCGTGCCCAGCGCTCGCAATCAGCACCAGTGCCGCCCAAGGCGAGCAGCGCCGCCCGAGTCAGGTCGACGCCTGCCAAATCCTCTCCGAAGTGGACGCGGAAGGTCGCCGCGAGCGCGCGCTGGTCAGGAAGAAGGACGGCGGTGATGCGGTCCAGGCGACCCGATCGCGTGATGGCCGGGTCGACCATCTCGGGATGGTTGGTGGCCCCGACTACGACGACGCCCTCACGCCCGACGACGCCGTCCAGGTGCTCGAGTAGCGCGCCGACAACTGCGGTCCACCAGTCCGGATGACGGCTATCGGCACTACGGCTGTAAAAACTGTCGAGTTCATCCACGAACAGGATGGAATGCGCCGCCTTGCGGGCCTCGTCGAAAGTCGCCCCCATTGCCTTGAGGAGGTCGCCAAGGTGCCCCTCCCTCGACGACTGCCAAATCGAGTAGGAGCCAACGACGGGCGGGACGCAGCAAGTCGCCGCCAGCGCACGTGCGAAGGTGGTCTTGCCAGTACCTGGTGGACCGGCGAGCAGGCAACCGCGGTCAATGTCCACCCAGGACAGCGTCTCGGCGCTGTAGGCCTCCAGGTCGCGCGCCAGGTCGTGTCCCCAAGCTACCGCAGCATCCATGCCGGGCAGATCATCCAGCGAAGGCGCGGGTCGCAGCGCCCGTGATGCTTGGCGAGCCACGATAGCTTCGGCACGCCGAAGGAAGTCCTTCGCTGACTATCCCGACCGTCGCGCCAGCCTCGGGACCACCGGCGACACGGAGGCGCAGACCTCGGGAGCGAGCACCAGATCCGTGGTGTCGGATGTGACCACCTGCGCCATTCTCCTCAGGTCTTCGGCGTTCAGGGGCCGCAGGACGAGTCTCAGGTCGGTGGCTCGAATCAGGTCCGGAGGCAGGAGCCGGTCGGGCGCCTGGGAAACCCCTACGACGCTCTGGCCTTGCCAAAGGCTCTCCGAGATCTGCTCGTTCTCGTATCTGGACCGGTGGCGCGATCCCGAGCCGTCGGCATCAAAAACCATCCAGGCGCCTGGCCGGACCTCGATGTCGCCTGTCCAGCTGGTGGACGTCCGCTTGCTGGGCACTTTGGCAATGTTCCGCCAAGCCATGCTGACGGGCGACACCCAATCTGAGTCCGGCACCTCGGTGACAACGGCGCCGACCAGGGCATCAACATCGACCCCTGCTCGGCCAGGGCACGTTGGACAGCGAGCCGGGCGGCAACCCGGGCCGGGTCCACGGCCCTGGGTTCTTCTAGAACCGGCTCACCGCCCCGGAATTCGTTATCGACTAAGCTATCCTCGTCTACGGCATCGTGGTTTGCGGACATGCTGGAACCCCATCTGCGGAATGGCGACACGGCAAGGCCGGTCCGTATTCGCAGGGGCAGGCGCAGAGGCTCAGGCTGTCTCGGGTCCACTAAGTTCTTCGGCTTAGGCGGGAAAGCGTTAAGAGAACATTTTTCGGGCGGCAACTGCGATCGTTGGGTTGGCTTCTGACGAGGTCGGGAGGCCTCTCACTCGGCGCCCCAGGAGACGGACATGTTCAACCCGTGGACCAAGAAGAACCCGTTGCGCAGCATGATGCTCAGCGGGGCGAATGCCTGGGCCGGAGCCGCCCGGGGCATAATGACCGGCCAGGCCAAGCGCCAGCAGACGGCCGCGATGCGTGAGGGCACCACGCAGGTCACTGACGTCTGGGCGGCGGCATTGACCAGCCCCACCCCCGAGAAGCGGGCAAGGAAAAAGCAGTCCTGAGGCTGACCCATGTGCAACCTCTACAGCATGTCTAGCAACCAGCGCGCGATCTTAGGGCTCACCCGGGCCACGCGCGACAGTACCGGCAACCTGCCGCCGCTGCCCGCCATCTATCCCGACAGCATGGCCCCTGTGGTGCGGCAAGCTGAGGGCGGCGAGCGTGAACTCACCATGATGCGCTGGGGCATGCCGGGCCCGGAGCAGTATGGCGGGCACCCTGTGACCAACATCCGGAACACCTGCAGCCCGCACTGGCGCCGCTGGCTCGGACCGGCGCACCGCTGCTTGGTGCCGGTCACCTCCTTCTCCGAGTGGGAGGACACCAAGCCCAAGAAGACGCCAGTCTGGTTCGGGCTGTCGGAAGAACGTCCCTTGTTCGCCTTTGCCGGGATCTGGACCACTTGGACTGGGGTTCGTGGCACCAAGGCCCACCCCGTCGAGGGAGAGCACGAGCTCTACGGTTTTCTTACCTGCGCCCCGAACGAAACAGTGGGCGCCATCCATCCGAAGGCCATGCCGGTGCTGCTGACGACGCCCGACGAGATGGACACCTGGTTGGAGGCGCCCTGGGAGGTTGCCAAGGAGCTTCAGCGACCCTTGCCGGATGCCGACATGCTCATTGTGGCCAGGGGTAATCGGAAGGATCCGGCCTGAGCCTGGAAGTCAGATCCTGCTTGGTGGCACCATAAAACTATTCGGCGCGAATCAGCTTCCCGCCGCTCTCGACCAGACCAGACCCGGACGGCCGCCGACGAAGCGGGTAGGGTCGACACCTTGCGTGGCGAGCGCCGCCGCAAGGTCTGCCAAGGGGCGGCCGACCCCTTCATCGGTGAGCTTGAAGGTGCCCCAGTGGTAACCCAGGGCCTGCTGCGCCCCGAGCAGCTTGAAGCCTCGAACCGCGTCCGCCGGGTTCATGTGCTGGCCCGCCATGAACCACCGGGGTTCGTAGGCACCGATCGGCAGCAGTGCGAGCCCGAGTAGCCCGTGCCGCTCGGCAATGCGCCGGAACGGGCGGCCCTCGTCGAATCCGGTGTCGCCCGCGAAGAAGACGCCGTTGCTAAGGCCACGCAGCACGAAGCCGCACCACAGTGCGCGGTTGCGGTCCAGCAGGCCCCGCGCCGTCCAATGGTGGACCTGCTCCAGCACAACCTCGACGTCACGGCCCAGCGGCACCACGCCGCTCCAGTCAGCGGTGGTGACTTCGATGGACAAGTCACGCCCACGGATGGTGGCATCGTTGCCGAGCGGCGCAATAACTCGGGGCCGGTCACGCTGCCAGAGGCGTGCGAGAGTTTCGAGGTCCAGGTGGTCGTAATGGCCATGGGACACCAGCACGACATCAATCGGCGGCAGGTCGTCGAAGACAATCCCCGGCGGATTCACCCGCCTGGGGCCGACGAAGGAATACGGGCTGGCGCGCTCCGACCAGACTGGGTCGGTCAGGATGTTCAGCCCCGCTCCCTGGATCAGGAAGGTCGCGTGCCCCACAAAGCTCACGCGCAACGCCTTCCCCTCGACGCGACGGGGCGGCCGATCCGGCGGGAACGGACTCGGAAAGGCGTTCGGCCAGCCCTCATTGTTCCCGCCCAGCTTCCAGCGCGCCAGATCAAGGAAGCCGCGCGGACTGGCGCCGCCCGGGTTAAAGAACCACTTGCCGTTGAAGTGATCGCTTACCGGTCCCCCATAGGCTGCGATGCTGTTGCCGGAACAGCCACCGATCCAGGGCAGTGCCCCAAGCACTGGAACGGCGCCGAGCAGGGCAACGAGGCGGCGCCGGGTGAGGCTGCGAGCGGGTCGGGATGAGTCATCTGTCACGGGGCATCCTGAGCACCGGAGGGGCAGGTAGCATAGTGGGGAAGATTGCCGGTCCCTCCGGCCGAGACGTTGCCACCTCGCCTGCTATGCGGCCTACACGGATCCAAGCATCGGACGGGAGACACTGTTGGCATCTCCCGTCCTGCCTTGGCCCTAAAATCAGTTCGGCCAGCGGACGGCGATCTACCGGCTATGCCGCCCCTCGATCAGGGGCCAGGGCCCGGACTATGCGGCACTCGGCCACGGTCCCATGGCGGCACTGGCCGATGAGGTCCCGCAGTTCGTGCCGGAGTGCTTCGAGGTCAGCGATCTTGCGTTCAACCTGCTCCAGGTGCTCGCGGGCGACGCGGTCCACGGCGTCACACGACTGGTTGCGGTCGTCGGCGAGTTGGAGCAGGTCGCGCACTTGGTCGAGCGAGAACTCAAGGTCTCGGGCGTGCCGACCGAAGCTGAGCCGTTCCAGATGCTCCGCCCCGTAGGCCCGGTAGTTGCCGGAGGTTCGGGCGGGGGCCGCGAGAACCCCAACCCGCTCGTACCAGCGGATGGTCTCGACCTTGGTGTCAGTTGCGCTCGCCAGGTCGCCGATGCTGAGTGGGGTTTCCAATGGCATGTCCTTGACCCTGTAGCGGCCACAGGGTCCAACTGAGGTGCCATGCACCCCCGGCGCAAGCTGGCGGCGGTCCAAGGATAGGATGGGCGGTCATGGCTAACGGAGAACTGGCTGAAGCGGGCGAGAGCTCCAGAGCAGCCCTGAGATATCGGGTCGAGGGCATGGATTGCCCAAGTTGCGCCTCGAAGATCGAAACGGCCGTCGGCCGCGTTCGAGGTGCCAGGGACATTCGGGTCAACTACGGCACTCAGATCTTGGCCTTCCGATTGGACGAAGCCGCCACGCCACGAACGGCGGTTGAGGAGCAGGTCCGCAGGCTGGGCTACGGCATCGCGCCGGTCGAGGCGCCACAGGTGGTCGCGGGTGAACCGGGCACCGCAGCCGGGTCCGAGGCCCGCAATCCTGGTCGTCATCCCTGGTGGCAGGGCGCCAAGGCTCGTCTGGCAGCCTTGCTCGCCGCTCTGACCGCGGCCGGGTTCGCCGTCTCCGTCTCCGTGCCCGCCCTGGATCACTGGGCCTATCTGCCCGCTGCCCTGCTCGGCCTTGCCTTCTTCGGTCGCAAGGCCATCACTGCGGCGCGTGCGGGATCGCCCTTCTCCATCGAGATGCTGATGTCGATCGCTACCGTCGGCGCCATCGCCATCGGCGCGACCTCTGAGGGGGCGGTCGTGGTGCTCCTGTTCACCATTGGCGAACTCCTCGAAGGCGTCGCGGCTGGTCGGGCCCGTGCGGGCATCGAGGCGCTCGGTGCCCTGGTGCCGAGGACGGCGCTGCTCGTCGAGGGTGGGACGGCGCGCGAGGTCGCCGCCGCCCACCTCAATGTCGGTGATCTGGTCCTGGTGCGTCCGGGTGACCGCGTCTCGGCTGACGGCGAGGTGGTCGAGGGCGAGTCCGAGGTGGACGAGAGCCCCGTCACTGGCGAGTCCGTGCCGGTGCCCAAGGCCGAATGCGCCTCCGTCTTCGCGGGCAGTATCAACGCCTCTGGCATGCTTCAGGTCCGGGTGACAAAGCCCGCTTCCGACAACACCATCGCCCGCATCATCCGGCTGGTGGAGGAGGCCCAGGAGGCCAAGGCGCCCACCGCGCGCTTCATCGAGCGGTTTTCGGCCATCTACACGCCCATCGCCGTCGCCATGGCGACGCTGGTCGCTGTGGCGCCACCGCTCCTCCTCGGCGGTGCCTGGGAAACTTGGGTTTACCGTGGACTGGCACTGCTTCTGGTGGCGTGCCCCTGCGCACTCGTCCTCTCGACACCCGCGGCCATCGCCTCCGGCCTCGCGGTCGGCACCCGGCGGGGCCTACTGGTGAAGGGCGGCGGCGCCCTGGAGGCCATTGGGCGTGTCCGCACGGTCGCCTTCGACAAGACCGGCACCCTGACCGAGGGACGCCCGCGTGTCACCGACGTCCTGGTGCTGACCGGCTCCGAGCGCACTGTGCTCGGCCTCGCCGCGACGGTGGAGAACGGGTCCAACCACCCGCTCGGCCGTGCCATCCTGGAGCGGGCGGCGGCCGACGGCATCCCGCTGCGCCCAGCCAAGGACTCTCGGGCCATTCCGGGCAAGGCCGTCGAGGCGGTCGTCACTGGCAAAAGGGTCAGTGTCGGCTCGCCCCGATACGCTACCGAGCAGGCGCCTCTCCCGGTCGATGCGGAGCGAGCGGTTGCGGAGTGGGAGGGCCAAGGAAACGCGGTGGTCGTCGTCTCTGTAGACAGCGCACCCACCGGCCTCATTGCCGTCCGCGACGAGCCGCGAGCGGACGCCGCCGCAGGCATCCGTGCGCTGCATGACCTTGGGGTTCGCGCGGTCATGCTGACCGGCGACAACCCGCGGACCGGCAAGGCAATCGCCACTGCCCTCGGTCTCGACGTGCAGGCGGGCCTGCTACCTGAGGACAAGCTGCGCGAGATCAGCGCCCTGAAAGCGCAGGCGCCGGTTGCCATGGTCGGCGACGGCATCAACGACGCGCCCGCGCTGGCGGCGGCCTCAGTCGGCGTTGCGATGGGAAGCGGGACCGACGTGGCTCTGGAGACGGCGGATGCCGCCCTTCTGAACAACCGCGTCTTGGACGTCGCCGCCCTGGTCGGGCTCTCGCGCGCGACGCTGGCCAACATCCACCAGAACGTCGCCATCGCCCTTGGTCTGAAGGCGGTCTTTCTGGTGACGACGGTGGTTGGCATCACCGGCCTCTGGCCCGCAGTGCTGGCAGATACCGGTGCCACGGTGTTGGTGACCTTGAACGCCCTGCGGCTGCTCGGCTACCGGTTCCAGATGGCAGCGGTTTGCTGAGGATCTGGCGACACAACAAGCCGTTTAACCCAGCGCCGGTCACCACGACGGGACCTTAGGCTTGGTCGTGCGGCATACCCTGCTCTTGGACAAAGTTACGAAGCCCTAAGTGGGCAAATTAGTCCTTCTTCGGAACTCCAGGTTGGTCAGGAGCTTGGCGATAAGTCAGCGAAGCGCGCCTCAAGGTCGTCTACAGCGGCTCGCTCACCTAGGTTCTGCCGCCCCGCGGCAAGGGCGAGGTCGACATGGCGGCGCAGCCCGGCGCGGCGCTCCGGCGCCTGCTCCGTCGTCAGAACAGCGCCGAGGATCTCGAACAAATGGAGAAGGACGGCCGCCGAACCAGCGCCGTTCTGCCGGATCGAGTGGAACATGGCGTCGAGCAGCCCATGGTAGTCCAGCGCGTCGGAACAGAACGGCCCGCCCGTCCCGGAGTACGGCTGAGCCTGGCAGGTGACGGTCTGTCATGCCGCAGAGCACATCGCCAAAGCGGTCCAGCACCGCCATGGCTGTGAATGGGTCGTTGATGTCGGGTGAGAGGGCTCGGACGGCAACTTCAGCGAGTTGGCGCACAGCAAACTCGAGATCCTGCGCCGCAGTCTGCCGGTCGCCGAGGCTCAGCGCTTCGCGCTGCGAGGCTGCGTCGCCTCGGGACGGGACTGACCTGACCAGCTGGAGGCGGCGGATGGAGCTCGACGAGGATCTGGTGGACCGGTTGACCCTGGCCATCGCCAAGGGTGACGCAACGCACATACAGCGATCCAGAGCGCATCGGCGAGGTCGCCATCACGAACGGCGAGACCAACTTCTCCCAGTTCATCGGGATCGGACCCAGGCTGGAACTCGACTACCTGGGCGCGTCAGGCACCGGCCGCGGCTGGTGGAGTGTGAGACGTGCCAGCGGCTCCGACGTCCTACCGAGGTGCCGGTGAGAGGGGCAGTGCCGTGCAGCGAACCACGCCACTTTGAACGTGTCCTGGCTCGCCTGAAGGGAAAGAACCGCTTCTCCGCGTCTCCAATGGCCGAAAGCCACTCAACCGCGGACAGAACCGGCGGGGCACGTAAAATCGCTCTGTCCGGACGAGCATCGAGGTTCAGCTGACAGCGAGGCTTCGCCGCAGACGCCCAATGGCGCCGGGCAGGCCACGAACCTTCATCACCCGGCCATTCTCGTCATACTCCTCCGACAGGACCCGCGCGCTCTCGTACACCTCGCCGATAAGCCCCTGCTTCGCGTAGGGCAGCACCAGCACGTCCTCCACCATGGACGCCTCGAAGAAGGCGACGATGGTGTCCCGCAGCGCGCTGACATCCCCGGCCGAGTGAGCGGAGAGGGGGATCGCGTCCGGGTGCTTCTCGACCAGGGCGGCGCGCCGGGCAGTGTCCACCCGGTCCATCTTGTTCAGCACCAGGCGGGACGGCACTACATCCGCCCCGATCTCGCGCAGCACGCTGCGGCTCACCTCCAGCTGCGCTTCGTAGGTGGGATCCGACGCGTCCACGACATAGAGCAGCAGCGATGCCTCCAGCGCCTCCGTGAGGGTGGAACGGAAGGAAGCGACGAGGTCATGCGGCAGCTGCTTGATAAAGCCGACCGTGTCGGAGACGAGCACCCGCGGGCGGGTCTCCGGCTGCAGGATGCGGACGGTGGTGTCGAGCGTGGCGAACAGCTTGTCTTCCACCAATACTTGGCTCCCCGTCAGGGCCCGCATCAAGGAGGATTTGCCCGCGTTGGTGTAGCCGACCAGCGCCACCCGCAGCTGGTCCCGCCGGGCGGAGCGGCGGTGGTCGCTGTCCCGCTGCACCGCTTCCAGCTGCTCCTTCAGTTCCGCAAGCCGATCGCGGATCTTGCGGCGGTCGAGGTCGAGGTTGCTCTCGCCCGCGCCCGGCCCCTGCCGCCGCTCGCCGCCGCCTGACGACTCCCGCAGCCGCGGCGCCACGTATTTCAGACGCGCCATCTCCACCTGGAGCTTCGCCTCACGCGTGTTGGCGTGGCGATGGAAGATCTCGACGATGATGCCGGTGCGGTCGAGCACCTGGGCGCCCGTCGCCCTCTCCAGGTTGCGGATCTGGCTGGGGGAAAGCTCGTGGTCGACTATCACGAACTCGGGCTTGCGGGCCGTGTCCGTCTCCCCCTCCGTCGAAGGCACCGTCTCCCCGGCATCGTCGAACCGCTGCCTTGCCTTGGCCCTCGGGGGCGGCGCCATGGAGCTGACCACGCCGGTGCCACCGGTTAGCGCCGCGAGTTCCGCCAGCTTGCCGCTTCCGAGTAGGGACCCGGCACCAGTTCCCTCGCGCTTCTGAGACACCGTTCCGGCCACTTGATAGCCCAGCGTCTTCACCAAGCGTCCCAATTCATCAAGGCTAGCCTCGTGGGCGACGTCGTCCACCTCGGGCGTTTGGATGCCAACGAGAACGGCGAGCGGAACGGGGGGCTTGGTTTCCATGGCGATGGGGTAGCACGGACAGGGCTCAAACCTCGAGCCTCGAGCGGATCGCTCCGGCCTGTACAGCGCGCCAGTGCCCCAAGAGTCCAGGAAGGGGGGTTATCTCAATCGTACGTCTCGTGGTTCCATTATCACAGCAGGGCTGCTCGACAGGATAGGGAAGAACATACACGCCAAAGTCTGGTCAGCCCGTTTCACCGACTGTCTGCAAACTCTCGGCAGCCACAAAACCTTGGGCTCTCGGTCGCGGCTGATTCCAAAATCCGGCGCCGTCGGTGCATTTCCAGACAGCCAGTCAGGCGATAGCCGGTTCGCCCTTGTGTTTCATGCAATGACTAGCCAGCCAGCGTCTACGGCTGCTTGTAGGTCAGCAAAGCCTGTCACACCCTCCAAGGTGATGGCTGGTATAATCGCGGCCACCGTGTCGAAGATGATCACCGTGTTGTTGTCTACGGTGGTTAGGCTGATTCTGCTCGTGTCGGGCGCGCCGAGCAGCACGAGGTGGTCCTACTGGACGTCAAAGTCGGTGATGCGGTCGGTGCCACCGAAGTAGTAGATGGTGTCACTCCAGGGACCCCCTGTGATAATATCGTTTCCAATATGACCGTTTATCATGTCATCGCCGCGTCCCCCATCGATCACATCGTCTCCAAAAAGGCCATTTATTGTGTCGTTGCCGTTCTCCCCCAGAGGGTGTCGGAAGCTCTTCCCCCTACAATAGAGTCGTTGCCGTTCCCGCTTGCCAAAGTAGTTTCTCTGACAAAATCAGAATCGGTGAAGTTGATGGTGAGCACGTCGTCACCGTTCCCGCCGCTCACTGTGTTGTTGCTGTTATTTGACATCCTTGAAAATAGTATAGTGACAGTGTCGTCCCCGTTCCCAGCGTCGGTCGTAGTCTGACTAGACCCGGCGATGAAAATAGAGTCATCGCCGCTGCCATCGGTGATGCTAGTCCCGAAGGGCCGGACAACGCTAATGGTGTCATCTTTGTTAGTTCCAGAGACGTCACCATTGACGTCACCACCAACCCGGATACTAGCCATTTTCGTTCCCTCCCGTAGACCTTGGCAGAGCTGACCTAGAGCTTCTGGTCTGGGTTGCCCGCTTGATTATGTATCTATACTCCATAACTCTCTTTCACATGAACGGATCACGGATCGCCCTAGCAGGTTGCTGAAAAGCCTGCGAGCTGTGCCGGATCGTGGCCCTTTCCGACGCTGACGGAGCGCCGCGCA
>NZ_JAETWB010000074.1 GCF_016773205.1 Belnapia arida | reverse complement strand
GCCGGAGTACGTCCGCATCGCGTAATCCCGACGACGAGCAGGAACCAGTGCATCCAAGCGGCTGACCCATGCAACACGACGATTGTGAAGCTGTCGAACATCTCGCCGAACGAGATCAGGTCGAGATCCGGTCCACCCAGCCTGCTGGCGGCAACGCAGCTGCCGGACAAGAAGGCGGTTTGAAATCCCGCCGCGGCAGCAAGCTTCGCACTGATGCCATCCCATACCGCCGGCATAGCGATGAAGCCGGGCTGCGCCAGCAGGGCGCGCAGGCGATCTGGAAGTGTCATGGTTGGATTTCTTCCACGTTCAGGGATCAGAGTAAGTCAGCCCGCCGGCGGCCGAAAACGGGAGGTCATAAGCCTCCTTTGACCGCAGCACCCATAGGTCTTGGACCGGCTCCATTCGGGAACCCATAAGCCATGAGAGCCTTGGCGCTTGTTGAGGCGCACGGCGTCAGCGTTGCACCTGTGCCTTGACGGGCAGGGGGCATTCACACATGACCCGCAGGGGGCATCCACACATGCGATAAGTATCCCGTCGAGCAGGTGAGCACCTTGGCTCGAGGAATTCTATTATTGTTGGTCCGGCAACAACATTGCCATCAGTGTCGATGCCGCCAACCAACTATGCGCCAAACCGAGGCGCCTCAACACGACGGCAGCCTCATAGTATCAAGTGGTCGCTTATAAGGGATCGGATCCGTCGCGTGGCGCTTGGATTCGGTAGCCCTGGGTCGATTGGCGCGAAAGGCCGCTGATTGCGGCGCGCTTCCACGCCCGCTCATCTGACCGTCTTTCGCTCCGCGGTCATGCTTCTGTGGAGACGCCGCCCCTTACGGCGGAATGGCACCCCACACGTCGCAATCGCGGTGCGGACCCGTCGCTGGCTGTAACCAGTGGCTCGTCTCAGCTCGAAGATCGTCTCACCCGCCTCATAGCGCGATGCGATCTCCGACGAACTAACCTCAGCCATCGTCGGAACGATCGCTGCCCGTTCCTCCATCATTGTGCCTCGCATCCAACTACTTCGCTGCGAGGCGCCGCGAGGCTCGGGAGATACAAATGGTAGGAGAAGATCTCGGTCTCATCTTGAGAAGGCGAGATGCCGATGCCCTCGATGTCGCGGGGCGAGCACGTGCCTTCGGCGCGGCCAGCACTCTGTCGAAGCGATCGCTCCAGGGCGAGGCAGGCCGTCAAGCATGCTGTGCCCAATGAATGATATCGCATGCCAATCTCCTTATGGACTGCGTTCCAGGCCAACAAATCCTATTTGCGAATCACTCGCAATTGCAACAGGGTTTTTGGGTATTGTTGCGAGGTCCTCCAATGCACTCCGCACCGCTGTCCCCGTTCCTGTTCCTGGCCAAGGTGGATTTCATGCAGACCGCTTTCTCCCAGCGGTCACCCCCGTTGCAGCGTGATACGGCCTCGACGGCTCGTGTCGCAGCCGACACTCGAGCGCCAACTTCGCCCGGAACGGCGGGCCAGCCTGCCAAGGCAAGTTCCGGCTTCCGATCGCAGGCCTGATTGAGCCCCGATCATGGACCCCTGCTCGCCAAACCATCATCCCGCGCCCGGCGATCGTGCCACCTCCGACCTTGGAGCAGCCGAGACCGTTGTTGTTGCCGCTCTCCGATGTTGGGTCGCACCCATCATGCACCCCGAAAGTCAGCATCCCGACTGGCAGCCTGTCCTCCGGCTAGCCGGGTTAGACAACGCGTCTTTGGCCGAGTTCGATGTGCTGATGGCCATCCTCGCCCGATCCGCCCAACGTGTGCTTGAGGTCCGGTGCTGCCGCTGCCCTTCGCTTGGTGCTGACGAAATCGCAATGCTGGAACTCGTCGGTAGCCAACAGGCAGGCGACGCGGTCGGCGCGTTGAGTGTGCTCTCAGACTGGCTACCGTCACCGGTCGTAAGGCCGGCCCTTCTGGCAGTTCGGCACTTCTCGGCTGACATGCTGGCGGCCGGTCTACGCGTGCCAGTGTCGGCAGCCGGGGGTGGCGGTCGAACTGCCTTGCCGCGCGGCATAAGTCTACATTGATCCCAATGGAGTGACAGCCTGGTGGCCCCGCTTCGACCTCCCATGTTGAGGACATGACGCAGCCCATGCCCTACCGGTCACCCTGTCGCCCGCTTGTCGCTCTGGGACTGGCGCTGAGCATCCTGACTGGCTGCGCCCGCGCCACACCTGAAGCCTTTCATGCCCGCATGGCCTCCCTCGTCGGGCGCTCCGAAGCCGATCTCGTGGCAGCCCGCGGTGTGCCAAAGCAGACCTACGACACTGAGGGCAGGCGCTTCCTGCAATACGAGGACCGGCGCCTGGTCAGCTATCCCAGCGCTCCCTTCTACGGACCGGCCTATGGCGGGTTCGGCTATGGCGGCTTCGCTGGACGGCGCTTCGGTCCTGCTTTCGGCGGCTATTACGGCAGCGCCTTCGTGCCGACGGTCGAGACCCGGGCTTGCGACGTGACCTTCGAACTGCGCGCCGGGCGGGTTGTCGGCTTCACATCGCGCGGCAATGACTGCGTGGCCACCCCGGCCGCCGGCTGACCCGCGGCGACCCGGCCATTGCGCGGGGCTGAGACTGCTTTTCACCAGCTCGCTGGTGGACACGACCCCCAGCCTCGGTCCTGACGTCAGCCCGGCCGCGAGGGCCGGGTGACGATGAACGATCCCACCATGACCAGGCAGGCCGCGGCGATGGCGGATGCGACTAGGTTGCGGAAGGCCACCGCCACCACCAGCCAGCTCAGGGCCATGCCGAATACGGCCGCCTTCTTCGCGCGGCGGCTGATGCAGCCATGGTCCTGCCAGTCTCGCAGCGTCGGCCCGTAGCGCGGATTGGCCAGCAGCCTCGCCCGTAAGGCCGGTGAGGCACGGCCGAAGCACCAGGCGGCCGACAGCAGGAAGACGGTCGTCGGCATCAAGGGCAGGACGGCGCCGACAGCCGCCAGCGCAAGGCTCAAATAGCCGCACCACAGCCAGAGCCACCGTTGAGGACCGCGCATGACGCCTCTTGGAGTGAATGTCGTCTCGTAATCCGATCCGCCTGACGCGTGCTACTGGGGTGAACCGGCTTCCAACGATGAATGCCCGAGCAGCACCGGCGTGCACCGTGCGCGTCGAGTGCATGCGGCGACCACGAGATTAGGTGATCGCCGCGGCAACAACATGCCATATTGCCGCACATGTACTGAGAAGTCCGAGCAACGCCACTCCCCAAGGCGCCCAGGGTAGCAGGAGCGCTACGACCAATCCGCTGACGGTCGCCATGCCGAACCAGGCGACAAGGCCCATGGCCCATCCCCATTCGGCTCCACAAGCGACCGACGCGAGGACGAGCGAAGCAATGCCAGCGATCCGCAACACCGCCTGCACGGTACGTTGAGGCATCCGGTTGCGAAGCTGCCTATAATGTCGATCCATGGCGAAGCAGAGCGCCGCCAAGCCGGCTAACGTCCCGGACAAGCCTGCCAGGATCATCGATACCGGCCAAGCGGCCTGCTCACCGGCGTACCGATGTCTCCACCACTCCGGCCGCGGAGCGTCATGCGCCAAGCAAGGAGACCGGAGGCAAGGCCGCAGGCGAAGGCCGTGGCGCTGACACCAAGTCCTGCGCTTACCAGCGGTGAGCCGCCGGTCAACAGATCGATAATGGGAAGCATGCAACTGAGAACGGCCGCTACGCTGATCTGCTCAGCCCAGGCCCGTGCCGGTGGGCGGCGCATCGCGTGCAGCAACGTCGCCAGCCAGACTGGCAGCAGCAGGCCCATTTCCCAGGCGGCACGCTCCTCCAGCCCAACCGGCAGCAGGCGATTGAGCCAAAAATAGGCAATACACGCGATGAGGACGCCTGCCACGGCGGCGACATTCACCCGCTCTACCGCGTGGTCGAAGCGCGAAACCTCCGTGGCATGCACAACCCGACGCTTGACGGTGAAGAGTATGAGCCCGGTGCCGATCATCGCGGTACTGACCAAGCCAGATAGAAAGTAGAGCCAGCGCAGCACATCACCCCCAAACTGCGCCATATGCAGCCCTACCATCACCCGCCAGGCCAGCACCGAGCGGTTCCAAGTAGTCTGGCTGCCAAGCGACGCTCCGGTCATGCCGTCGAAGGCCACGTGATCCGCGACCGCAGCGATCCGGTCATCGAACCGGCGGAAGATCTCCACCACCGCCTGGGTGTCGCCCGGATTCCGCACGACAACGGTCTCCGCGCTGTCCCGGCCAAGGATTGCCTCCGCTGGTGCCAGGAACTGGGCTAGGGGCAGCATCTCCGTCGGTTGGCGTGCCGCCGGGCGCTCGAACTGGGTCACCACCTGAGCACGCAAGGCCCCCGCAGAGCCGTCGAAGAACATGGTGATGCCGACCGGCATGTAGACGGTGAAGGACATCGCCAGTCCGGTGTAGGTGATCATCAGATGGAAGGGCAACGCGAGCACGGAGGCCAGAGTATGCCCGTCCATCCAGACCCGCTGCGCCCGCATGCCGGGCCGGAAGGTGAAGAAGTCGCGGAAGATGCGCTTGTGGATGACGATGCCGCTGACCAAAGCCGCGAGCATGGCCATCCCCAGCCCGGCGACGATCCAGAGGCCGGTATTGCCGGCCATCAGATTGGCGTGGAAGTCGACGAAAAACTCGCCGCCTTCGGTATCGCGGACTGGGATGACCTCGCCGCTTGCCGGATCCATGTAGCGCGTGGCAAAGGCTCCCGCCTCGCGCCATCGCAGCATGACCGGCTCCGTGTCATCCGCTGCCGGCAGAGTAATACGCCAACTCGCTGCGCGCGGCGCCATGTGAAGGAGCAGGCCTTCGGCCCTGGCGAGAGCCACCTCCCGCGATGCCACTCCTGCCTGACGCAGTTCCGGACGCATCCAGGCGCTGATTTCATGCTCGAAGATGGCGAGTGTGCCGGTAAGGAAGATGGCGAAAAGCAGCCAGCCGAACAGCAGGCCACACCAAGTGTGCAACCATGCCATCGATCGGGTGAAGCTGCCTTTCATGATGTCGGCCAGCCCAGGAGGAGGATGGCCGCGCAGGGTGCGGTGGCCACCAACAACCCGGTCCAGGCACGGCTCGCCGAGCGCGCACCGAAGGCCCAGAGTATGGCCGCGAGATAGGGCAAGAATGCGAGCGTGGCTGAGATGTAGACGGCATCGGCACGCGGCACCGGCAGCAGCAGGGCGAGAGCACCAGTGCTGGCGTAGGCCAAGGCGTACCCACCAAGTGCGGCCGCCAGGATGCGGCCGATCAAATCCGCGGGCCGCGTCATGCTGGATTCACCACCGATAGCTGAGCGTTGCCAGCACCGTGCGCCGCGCCCCAAAGAAGCAGTCGGTGGAGCTGGCGCAGGTCACCACTCTCTTGTCGCCAAGGTTGGACGCGTTCACGGCGACGCGCAGCCCATCCAGGCCCCGGGCCAGTCGGCCCAGGTCATATCGGATGGCGGCATCGAACAGGGTGTTGGTCGGGGTTTGGAACAGGTTCGGAGCATCGCCGTAGACACCCGTATAGTAGCGGGCACCTCCGGCGAGCCCAAGGCCGGCGAGACGGCCCTCGGGGAGGGTGTAGTCGAGCCAGAGGGCAGCGCTATGCTCCGGTGTCAGGGTAAGACGCTTGCCAAGGGTGTTGGCGATCGTGCTCCGCGTCACCTCGCTGTCCGTGTAGGTGTAGCTGGCAATGGCGTTCAATCCGAGGGCGAGGGTCGCGCGCCCCTCGACCTCAACACCACGGACCCGGGCCTCGCCGGTCTGGATTTGGAACAAGCTGTTGGAGGGGTCTGTCGTCAGGACGTTGCTGAGCGTCGAATCAAAGGCGGCAACGCTCACGAGGGCGTTGACCCCCGGTGGCTGATAGCGCAACCCGACCTCCCATTGCTCGCCACGCGTCGGACGGAACGGCAAGCCGGCCGCGCTTATGCCGACCTGCGGCTGGAAGGACTGCGACCAAGCCACATAGGGCGCGAAGCCCGACTCAAACAGGTAGTTCAGCCCGACGCGGCCCGAGGCGGCGCGGTCGCTCTGAGCGATATTCCGGTTCGTCAGACGGTTCTCGGTATCAGTATCGACCCAATCGTGCCGGCCGCTAAGCGTCAACACCCAGCCGCCAAGGCGGATCTGATCCTGCACATAGGCTCCAACCTGGTTTTGCGTCGTGAAGGTGTTGGTCGTGTTGTAGCTGGTGGGCAGGGCGAAGGGGCGTCCATAGACTGGATTGAAGATGTCGATCGTAGGTGCGGCCGCGCGGCCGAAGCCGAGGTCGGCGGTGCCGCGGCGATAGTCGATGCCGGCGAGGACGGTGTGGGCCAGCGGCCCGGTGGCGAAGCGGGCCTCACCCTGGTTGTCGACGGTGAAGGCGTCGGCATGGTCGCGGATAGCGACGGCGGTGCGGTTCAGGGTCCGCAGGTCTGCCTGCAGGCCAAGGCCACGGACGACGTTCATGTCGAAGTTGATGCGCGAGTAGCGGAGGTTTTGTCGGACGGCGAATGTGTCGTTGAAGCGGTGGGAGAAAGCGTAGCCCACGCCCCACTGGTCGCGGTCGAAGTTGTTCGCTGCCCGCTCTCCGACGAAGCGGTTGAAGGGGATGGTACCGTTCGGGTTCGACTGCAGCGTTCCGCGGGGCGGCAGGAACTGCTGGACTCCAGAATCATCGCGCTGCCAATAGGACAGCAGGGTGACGCTGGTGTCGGGGCTGATCCGCCAAGTAAAGCTCGGCGCCAGGAACAGACGCCGGTCCCGCAGCTCATCGACCTGAGTGCCCGAATCGCGGGCCATTCCGTTGAAGCGGTACAGGTAGCGTCCCTCGGCATCGATCGGGCCGCCGACATCGAAGGCGCCCTGCAGCCGATCGAAGCTCCCCGTCTGCAGCTGCACTTCGCGCGTCCGAACATCCGTAGGGCGTCGACTGATCATGTTCAGCATCCCACCGGGCGGGATCTGCCCATACAGAACCGAAGCCGGTCCACGCAGTAGTTCAAGCCGCTCAAGGCCCCAAGGCTCGACCTGCGGGACTGCGTAGAGATTGTATGGTAACCGCAGCCCGTCGAGAAACTGAGCATTCTGCAGAGAATAGCCACGCACCGTGCTCCACCCGTAGCGGACGTCGCTGCCATAGGGTTCAGCCAAGCCACCCGGAACATAGCGGAGGGCTTGTTGGGTGTCCTGAACGGCCTGGGCATCGAGCTGATCGCGGGGCACGACGGAGACCGCTTGTGGGGTTTCCAGGATTGGGGTGTCGGTCTTGGTGCCGCTGGTGCTCTGCCGTGCCACATAGCCGGGCACGGCACCTGTTCCGCTCTCGGCACGGGACTGCACGTCGAGCGTTGGCAAGGTGATGCTGCCAGCAGGCGCGTCCTGGGCCGTGGCTTGGTGGGGTGCCATTGGAGCGGTCACCATCAGCACACCGAAGACCAGTACGGATCCGTGCTGCATGGATTTCATGAACTACTCCGTCACCAATGGCAGGCAGATGGAGTTTCGTTAACTTATCCCTAAATTTATGCAACTGCGATTCATTTGCAAATTACCGTGGGTCTAATCGGTTCTGGGCGCTAGCGACGCCCCGCAATCTTAGCCTCACGGTAGCATCCGACCAGTCGATCTCGCCGTCTGCACCATGACTTGGTCAGGCGGTTGCCGAGCCGCCTCGCGCTTGCCCAGGGTTAATCATAGGTCGGTGGCGAGGACGCCAATCGGGACGACGGTGATGTCGAGCAAGGTGTACTCCCGTGAAGCCGAAGCGACCCCCCGGGTCAGCACAACGTCAAAAATCACCAGCTCAGCCATTCACCCGTACTATATCACTTGCGGTAAGCCCCGCACAGAGCAAGTCAGCAGTATAGATTGAGCGCTGAAGACGGATGCATGCTCTTTCATTCACTATAAATCGACCACGTTCTGGCAATCCGTGCTGATACCAGAGATGCCATGCCCTCGCTGTCCCTTGCCGGTCTGTCGCTGCGCGACCTTGAATACGCCGTCGCCGTCGACGAGCTTCGCCATTTTGGGCGTGCCGCCGAGCGCTGCGGCGTCAGCCAGGCCGGCCTGAGCGAGCAGGTGCGAAAGCTCGAGGGTCTGCTCGGGGTCGCGCTGTTTGAGCGCACTTCGCGCCGCATTGCGGTCACCCCCGAGGGCGAGCCGCTGCTCCGGCAAGCGCGTGACCTTCTCGACGGCGCCCGGGCGTTGCTAGAGGCAGCGCAACGCCGTTCCGGGCCGCTTGACGGCCCACTGCGGCTGGGCGCCATCGCCACCCTCGGCCCGTACTACTTGCCGGGTCTGCTTCGGGAGGTGAGGAGTGCCTTCCCCCAGCTTGAGTTAAGGCTGGAGGAAGGGCGCACGGCCGCATTGCTCGACGCTTTGCAGGCCGGCAACTTGGATGCTGTCCTGCTGGCTCTGCCCGTTGGCACTGATGGCGTGACTACCGCCCCGTTGTTCTTCGAGCCGTTCCTCGCCGCCTTTCCGGCCGAGCACCCGCTGGCCGCGCAGTCGACGCTTATAGCCGCCGACCTGGCGGGCGAAGGCCTCCTGTTGTTGGAGGAGGGGCATTGCCTACGCGATCAGGCTTTGGCTCTGTGCGGTGCCACCGGAGCCGGGCGAGGCTCGCGTTTAGCCAGCAGCCTGGAGATGCTGCGCCACATGGTTGCTGCCGGTGAGGGCTTCACGCTGTTGCCGCTGCTGGCCACACGAGAGCGAGCTGACCTCGACGGCCTCGTCCGTCACCGTGAGATCGAAGGTGGAACCGTCGGCCGCACCATTGGCCTGATTTGGCGTGCGACCGATCCACGGAGCACCGCCTTTCGCCGTTTCGCGCGCTTTCTTGAAGGTACTGCACCCATCGGCACCCATTCTGCCCAAGAACTAGAAAGCTCCGACGGGATAACGTGAGGTTCAGCAATTCTACAAATGGTTTAGATGGCAAGCGCAGCGAGTATCACGTAGTCGAGAGGTTACTTCCTCCTTTTAGTGGCGCATTACAGCTGGATGGGTATGCCCAGGCGCAAAACATTCTTACTTAACATTTATTTATGAGACTTCCGTTCCGGCCAGGAGTGTGAACGGACACGCATCGTGCGGTGCTGCCGATCGGGGGTAGGGGTGCTTCCGATTGGAGTGCCGCAGGGCGCCTTGGCAAAACACCGGCACAAGACGGGAGCGGAAGCCAAGATGAGCCAAGCAATCGGCGTCACAAAGACCTAGCGGACCACCACCGCGTTCCAGGCAAGTCGGAGCGCACTTCCCCACCGGGCCCGTCGGTCCTCCGACAGACACGGTAACCGCCTTCCGAGCGAGCAAGCGGCCCAGCGCCGCCGGGAGCGTCCCAGGGACGCCACGGCTCGCCAGCCCCGGACGAACCTATGATCGACATCAGCCCCCGTGCCGGCGCCGCCGGTGCGTGCCCCAGCCTTGTGCCCAGGCTGGAACGTTGCCGTCGCCTCAGCCTCATGCTGGCTCTGCTGTTTGCCCCTCTTGGGCTGATCGGGACGGCCCAACAAGCTGAGGCTGGTCAACGGGCCCAGGCCCGCACCGCGTCGAATCAGTCCACGCATCGGCATATCAAAGCGCCGGCGCCTCGGCACAGAGCACCGACCGTAGCAGCAAGGCGGACCGAGCCTGCCGTTAAGGTTTCCGGTGCGGAACCTGCTCCCGTGGTGTTCGCAGCCCTGCAACGGGCCGAGACAGCAACCGGTGCCGATGCGGGGCTGCTCTTCGCCATTGCTCGGCGTGAGAGCGGCTTCCAGGCCGGCGCGTACAGCCGCAGTTCTTCGGCCCGCGGGCTGATGCAGTTCACCAGTGCAACCTGGATTGAGGTGGTGCGCGACTACGGCTCCCAGCATGGGCTGGCGCATCATGCGGCTGTCCTCGCGTCGGTTCCTCGCGGCAGCTTGCCGGCCAACCGCCGCCTTGTCACCGAGGTGCTGCGCCTGCGCGACAACCCGCATCTTGCGTCGGCGCTGGCCGCGGAGCGCCTGGAGGGCTGGCGCGGGGCGCTGGAGCAGACGCTCGGACGGAAGGCCAGTGGGACCGACCTCTACCTCGTACACCTGCTGGGACCGGCCGGGGCCCGGCGCTTTCTTGCCGAGTTGGCACGTGCGCCAAGCCAGCCCGCTGGCGCCGTAGTGGGCACGGCCGCCAGGGCGAACCGGTCCATCTTCGTCCGCGATGGACGCGCCCTGAGCTTGTCTGAAGTCTACCGGGACCTCGCCCGTTCACTGGCCGTCGACACCGCGGACAGAGTCGCACCCCGCCAACCCGCAGCGGTTCAACTGGCCGAGGCCCGCTGATCGCCCCCTCTTGGTCACAGGAGCAAGCATCATGCGCCGACACCTCTCCGGGCCGGGCCTACGTCGTAGGTGGCTGCGTATGGTCGCTGGTCTCGCAGTCGCCTTCCTGGCAAGCCCTGGCCCCACCACGGCGGCCGAGATCGCCTCTCGTCCAGTGGCGTTCCGCGCTTCGAGCCAGGACGATCAAGCTCGAGTATGGGGTCTTTTCAGCTTCGGCATGGCTCCTGCCCAGGCGCACCGCGCGGCTTTGCGGATGGGCGGCCTGCTCGTACTAGCCGCCGGTGCTTCGACATCTGGCCAACCCGCTGCCTACCATGGCCGAAGCAACATCAGGAGCGGGAGGCAAAGTCGCAGTGACCTCGCGCTGGTATGGTTCGACGGGGTCACGTCCGTCAACGTGGTGGAATTTGCTGATGGGCTGCGGGTGACCACGGCTCAGGCGGGCCGGGGTGGCAGT
>NZ_JAETWB010000073.1 GCF_016773205.1 Belnapia arida | reverse complement strand
GGCGCTCAAGCAATGCACGCATACTCATGGGGTGTGTTCTCCGCCCGAGGGCGTTTGCCGTCGCGCGGCACTCGGGAATGATGGGTGAGCGGGCGAGCTCCTCAGGGTGTCTTTGCGCCACCCTGCCCCCTGAGGAGCCTTAAACTGCGGATGCCCCGCGTCCGCGAAAGGCGGCAAGGTGGATGCGGGCGAGCTCATGCGGCGGCTTCCGCCACTCGCGCATGAGGCTCGGTGATGGGATCGGCCTCGCCGTGCAGCACCGCCGAGATGCGGGCCGCGTAGAAATCGAGGTGGGCATCCACGCGAAAGACGGTGAAGACGTTCGGCGCTTTCGGGTGGTCGAGGCCGGCATCGCCGCCGCTCTCGCGTAAGGGGCGGTGGACCACCTCGCCGGATGCGGCATGCGGCACCAACAGCGCCGCCATATCGGCCGGATCATCCGGCCGGTGGCACCGCTCCATGAGCCGCGGCAGAACCACCGTTAGCCATACCAGGCGCGCACAGCGGAGCGGGAAGCCTTGGCGGGCGAGCTCGTGGATCGTTGCAAATTGGATGATATCGTGCGGGGAGTAGCTGGCAGCACGCCCCTTGCCCCGGCTCGCTTCCATCGGGGTGACGATCCGGGCTTTGACCCACGAGCCGAAGTTGCAGACGCCCAGGCCGGGGATCATGTCGAGCGCCTGCCCCCGCGGGAACAATGGCGCGGTGAGGAGCTTCGATAGGATCAGGGGCGTGCTCATGACGTGTAGCTAGGCGAGCAATTCCCAAAGCATCAACCGATGTGATACGCGGGCTGGTGACATTACAAATATACTTATCGCAACGATATTAGTAATGCTTGAGAGACTTGCTAGGAACCAGCACGGGTTTACCGGCAATCTGTCACATTTAGTGACATATCATGCCGAATACGATCCGAAAATTACTTTTGGGGAGCGGTTCCAGAGGGGCGCCGAATCGGGCAGGGTCGGATTGCGGCAAGCTCCGGCTCCCTTGCGGTAAGTGATGGTTATCGCATGTGAGCCCCCCCCTATTTGGGTAGGAACAAGCAATGATTGACGTGGATGTGCCGAAGGATGACCTCATTGCCGCCACGGCCGAGATACTCGGCGACGATGTGGCCGCCCTGTCCTTGGAGCGCCTGTTCTACCTCATCACCGTGACGCAGCACTCAACGGATGTGCTGCTCAACGAGATCGAGCGGCGCGGCGAGCTCACTTTTGTCGGGGGCGTGCCGAACGTACCTTACGAGTCTGACCATATGGTTCAGACGGTTCTCACCCGGCCCAATCTCTAGCCGCCAGATTCCCGGCCTCGTGACTTGCGCCGCCGTCCAGATCGCCGAAGATCGCCCGGCCCGGTCGTCGGGTGCCGAGTGCGAGTGCCGCGCGCGAGTGCCCTACGGGGCCAGAGCCAGAGGACAGAGCGAGAGGCGAGAGGCGACGGGGCCGCAAGGTCCGGTAGGGCTTGGTAAGGCATGGGGGCCGCTTCGGGACGCCGGGGCGGCCCATTCCTTTTTCGCCTTAGCTTATCGACACTAGCCCTATTTGAAAAAAGCTTCGTAAGCAGAAGAAACGGCTTGAACACATCCAGCAATAACTAACAAAACTGCTCCAAATTTCTGCCAATATGTTAAATATACCGACTTCTCAATTTTTACTAACTTTTTGTCCCAGTAAAGATTATTATCTTCATCTATTCCGAGCATGTTTAGCCCGTCTATTCCTATGTTTTTTATGGTGTTTTTTGCCATAATAATATCTCGCTACTTGCTTGTTTGGCCGAGATCACCCGAAAGCATTAGCCGGATCATCTCGTAATCCTCGGGAGTGAGCGTGCCGGCCTCGGCCGCCTGCCGGGCGGCGGTCTCTATCTCGATGCCCTGCTTTTGCGCTGCCACTTTCAGCTTGAGGTAAACGCCGGTGAGCCGGTCGAGCTCGGCCTCAAAGGTCGCCTTGTCGGGATAGCCCTTGCCACCGCTCACCTGCGCCAAAACTGCCAGGGTCGCCGCGGCGGAGAAGGCGGAGAGGGCGGAACCTCTAACTGCTTTGTCAAATGCTGGTTCAACCTCTCCGTTGCCGCCTCGGCCACGCGTAAAGCCTCCCGCAACGCCTTCACCTCACCCTCAGCCCGATCCGCCCGGCTACGCTCAGTTGCAACGGAATCTAGGGCGGCATCGCGCTCGGCACGGAGCTTGGTTTCAGCCTCACGAAATGCCTCAATCGCATCGGTTAAGGCTTTGATATCGCCCGTTTGAACGAGCATGCGAACGGGTGTTTGTACGGGTGTTCGAACGCGCACATGCTCGGATGCATCGTCAGGGATTAGAACTAGCGTGCGGCCATCGTTGCCCCGCTGCCTCCGCCATTTCAGTCGGATAGCCCGTTGCCGAACTGCCTCAGCCGATAACCCGAGAGCCTCGCCGGCTTGCTGGTAGGTGAGCCATTGATCCGCCATGGCGCCATCATGCCGCCTGTTTGAACGGGTGTCGAACGGGCGTTGGACACCCGTTTGTACGGCTAGAGCACCAGCGATAGCCCGGCGAGGCTGTAATCGGCCGGTGCCGGCTGCCGGGCCGCCTCAGCCACAGCCAGCACCGCCGCAATCGCCGGGTCAATCCGGCCGCGGCTGCGCTGCTTTGAGAGCTTCCGATTAGCCGCTGGATCAGTGTCCACGGCGCAGTTAGCGACAGCCCACCGGAGCAGCGGATTGCCGCCATGAGCGAGCTTGCCGGCCAGAACCGCCGCTTCAAAGCTCGTCACAGCCGGCGCCATGTCCTTAAAGCCCATGCCTCGCGGGTGGAGCGGAAGCCGGATCCCCTCCCGGTCCAGGGTGGCGTTGAAGTCGTTTAGGTTCCAACGATCGAGCGCGATGGCTTGGAGGTCGAGCCCCTCAACCCGCTGCGCCAGCCAGGCGCCGAGCCATGCCCGATCGATCGCCCGGCCAGGCATTCGCACCACATGCCCGGCGGCCTCCCATTGGGCATAGGGCGCCTTATCCTCCCGACTTTTGGGCTCCATGGATTCCGACGGCAGGAAGGCCCAGACGCGAAGCGCGCCCGTCTCCGGCCAGTAGAGCGAAAAGGCGGTGAGATCGGCCGGGCCGGCGGAGAGGTCGAGGCCGCCGAAGCAAGGCCCCACCGGCTCGGCCGTGGCGCCGCAGGCATCCCAATCGGCCGGGCCGATGAACCGCTCATCCACCGCCACCGGCTGATTGAGGCAATAGGCTCGGAATGCCGCCTCCTGGCTCGGGAGCCGGCGCGCCTGCTCCGCCTGCACCCGCACATCCTCAAGACTGCGGAAGTCGCCGAGGCCGGGATTTGCCTGCCGCCAGGTCTCCTCCGCCCAGGGATCGGCCGATTGTTCGGCCGAGTAAACATGCCCGGTAAAGGTCGGGTCGTTGATGATACCGGCACCGCAATCGGCGGCGTAACGGATGAGCTCCTCAAGCGGGCTATCGGGGTCCGGCGAGCGGGTCGAGATAATGAAGGTAAGCGGCTCGGCATGGGCGCCTTGGCCGGTTCTCAACGCGTCGAGAAGATCCCGGCTTTTCCATTGGGCGAGCTCGTCGCAAATCGCCACCGTGGGCGATAGGCCGTGCGCCTTAGCCGCTACGGAGGCCAAGGCGGAAAAGGTGGAGCCGGTCGTTACGCTCTCCGCCTGCTTGTGGAAGTCGCGGAAGATAACCCTCGTCGAAAGCTCCTCATTGGCTTCGATGAAGGCGCGGAGCTCCCGGTAGATGATCGCCGCTTGCTGCCGATCACCCGCGGCAGAAACGATGGAACCGCGCGGCACCGCCTCCGGCCCAACCAAATGAGCTGCCGCCAGCGCAGCGCAGAGGGTGCTTTTCCCATTTTTTCTGCCAACCGAGAGAAGCGCCGTTCGCACCGGCCGCCGGCCCTCGGCATCCGTCGCGTACACCTCGCGGATGAAAGCGCGCTGCCATGGCCGGAGCACCAGCGGCTTGCCAGCATCGAGGCCGGAGGTGACGGTGAGCCCCTCACAGAAGGCAATCACCCGGTCAGCGCGGGACGTGCCCGGATTGCCCGGTTTCCGCGGCGCTGGCGGCCCTTTGGGTGGGCGTTGGACCGGCTTTGCCCCGCGACCTCGCAAGCCCATTAGATGGCCTCAAAATCGCTTTCTGAGGGTGGGCTAATTCTTTTCGGATGGTGGGCGCGGTCACTTCCGCTCAGTTGCCAGCTATTTTTCGCGCGGCTCCCCGTCGAGCCATGCCACCAATGCATAGGGTCGGCCGGCATCCCGCTCGCATCGCATCCCTTGGGCGCCGCCTCGCCGCCGTGGCTCCGCTGGCCGTGGCACGAGGCACAGAGCCCTCGCGTATTGCACAGGTCATCGGCACCGCCGCGGCTCCGCTCAACGATGTGGTCGGCCACCGTGGCAGCCACCACGAGCCCGGCGCGCGCACAGATGACGCACAGCGGATCCCGCCGGAGCGTCGCCTCACGCAGCGCCAGCCAATGCCGGCTCCGGTAATAGCGATCGCTCATTGCAGCCGCCCGGCCGGCACCGCGCCGCGCTCACCCACGGCCCGGCACAGGGCGAGCAGGTTCTGCACAATCTCCGCCTCGCTCCACCCTTCCTCCCGAGCGGTGCGCACGAAGGTCGCCATCGCCAGCACCACGAGGTCGGTTTGCCCCTCCGGTGGCAGCCCGGCCAGTGCGCCGGCGATCAGGTCGGCAGAATCGTCGGCGCTCATGTCCCCTCCGTCAGGTTGTCAGAGAGGGTGAGGTGGGCTCGCTCGCTCCACCGCTCATCCCACCGCTTGCGGCCCTCGCTACCCTCCGGCGCGTTGGGCTTGATGTTGCGGAGCATCACTGCCCCACCATGCTCGCGGGCGTAGGCGCCCCCATCAATCAGATCGGCTATCGTTTCAAAGCACTTGAAGCACAGCCATTGATCACCCTCGCCGAGCGCCAAGACGTAATGCGCCCACACCTTATTGGGCACATCGAACATCTCGGCGTGCGGGTCGGCGCACCGCGCGCAACACTGTTCGGATAGGTGAATGAACGGCACGCGGCGGCGCTTGCTGCGCAACTGCGGCGGGCAATCGCAATAGAGGAACTGCCCGCCACACTCGCCGCACCGCTCGCTGTCACAGAAAGGCCGGTGGAGCTTGCCCTCCATCGCCCCGCACCGGCATCGCCAGATCAGGTGCCTACGATCAAGCGCCATCGCCTCCCCCTTCACGGCGTCGGTCGAGGTCATGCCCCCTCTCCCCTTCATTCCGCGGCCGCAGGGATGCAAGCAAGCAAGCGCCCTTTAAAGGGGGCGCTTGCTTGCTTGCATTCCCTACCGAAACGGCTTGGATTTGCTTGCATGCTGCTTGCAACCTGCTTGCGTTTGCTTGCAAGGGGTTAGAGCCGCTTGCATCTGCTTGCATTACGATTCCGATCATACCGCCCAGACCACCCCATCCCGGATTGCAAGCGCCTTGGCGAAGTTGAGGGCTTGAACCGCCTGGTTAATCGACGTCATGCGGTTTCTCGCGTCATTGGACGCTGAGAGGCCCCGTCGCTCACATTCCTCCTTGAAGCGGGTGAGCGGGACGCATCGGAGATCGGATGCCATGCCCCAGGCGGGCGGCAACGGCTTGCCCTCCGTGCAGAGGAGGTCGTGAAGGAAGCCGAGGGCGGTACTGTCCCGCTTGGAAAGCGAGCGGCGCTTGCTGCTTGCTTGCGTGCTTGCAGCCTCATCGGCCTCCACCGCAATCGGCCGGGTGATCGGATCGCCGTCCTGGTCAGTCCCGAGGTGCACCACCTCAACCTCAAAGTCGAAAGCGTGTCCGCTCGGACCATTACGGTTTTTGCCGAAAACCACGCTCCGGGTTTGGGCGTCCTGGCCCTCAATCCGCATGGTCACGTCCGCATTGGCGTTGAGGCTGCCATGGCCGCGCGGGGTGTCCCCGCCCTTTGGCGCATGATGGATCGCCGCCACCGCCGCGCCCTCCCACCGAGCCCGCGGCCCCTGCGGTGTGCCCAACAGCCGCAGCGTCTTGGCCGCGCGGCCCATGTCGCGGGATTCGTTCTCCTCCAGCCCCGGAAAGGCGGCGGCCAGGGTATCCAGAAAGATCAGATCGGGCTTGAGCTCGGCGATGTAGGCCCGGAGGTCGTCGAGATCGCCGGAATCCGGGTCTTGGAGGTCAATCTCAACCCCCAGGAAGTGCAGGTTGGGCGCCTCGCCGTATCGCTGCCGCATGGCGACAAACCGCGCCTCGGTGTCGCGCGGCGCCTCGGCCGCGATGTAGAGCACCCGGCAAGCTCGTGTGCGCCGGCCGAAAACGGGCCGTCCGGTGGCCGCCGCATGAGCCAACAGCGGCCCGAGCAAGGTCTTGCCGGCGCCGGGTTGGGCAAAGATCAGCGCCAGATCGCGCGGCGCGATCACCCCTTTGATGATGTAGCTAGCGGCATGATCTACCAGGCATTCCGCCAGGGTCTTTGCCTTGAAGCGGCTCGATGCCGCCCCGTAGTCGTGAGTCTCGGCGCCGGCGGAACGCAGATCCTCTTCCGGGGTGCGCGCGTACGCATCCATCACGCGGCCCTCCCGGCTAGATCGGCGAAGTCAGCACCGGCCGGCGGCGCGATGTGCCGCACCTCCCGGCCCTCGGCTCGCCATCGCCCGGCGCATTGCCGCGCGGCTTTCAGGCTGGCCCCGCTGTCATCGGCATCCGGGAAGATCGTCAGGGCTTCGATGCCGGCGAGGACAGGGAAGCTTGCGATGCCGCCCGCGCTGCCGGCCGCCCATACCGGCGTCCAGCCGAAACGCTGCATCAGCGCGAGGCTTGTCTCAATCCCCTCCGCGATGCCGAGGCAGGCCGCCACCTCCTCATCCGGCACCAAGCGGATCACGCCGGCCGCGCCGAGCATCATTTTGGCGTCGCTCTCCACCTTTCCGCTGCCATCCGGCAGGAGGAAGGTCCGATGCACGCCGCGCGGCTCGCCCGTGGCGGGATCGGTCATGAGCGCCACCATGGCCGGCAACCGCTCGGCCCCGCGCCGACAGGTCGGGTGAAAGCGGAGCGGCGCATCGGCCGGCAGGCTTAGGCCGCGGCTGGCGAGATACCGCTCCACCAGCGAGCCGGCCGCCGGCGCTGCCTCCGTCCAGATGCGCCGGGCCAGTGCGGCCCTCCTCCGCTCCTCCTCGGATGGCTGCCGCGGCCGCTCAGGGGGCCGCTGAGGGCGGCGCTGCGCCGGCCGCCGTCTTTCCCTGGCCGAGACGCCTAGCCAGTCCAGGGACCAACGGTAAGCCTCCCGCATGGTGCAGCGGCGGAGATGCGCCACTAAGGCGACGGCATCGCCGCCCTTGCCTGCCTCGTGGTCGTACCAGCGGCCCGGCTCCGGCCCGCCAATCACGACGGAAAGGCTGCCCCGGTTTCCGAACCGCAACTCAGTCCCGGTTCGCTTGGTTGGCTCGGCACCAACGAGCTCGCGGGCCAGAGTCTCAATGCTCGGTGTCAACTGAGTTGACACCTCTGCGATCTTCATCGGGCAGTCCCTTACTGGACCGCTCGCGAGTGAGGGAGCTCTTGCAATGGTTTTTGCGGGCTCATAGAGTCGGCAAAGCAAGAGCGCCCACCCCTCGGGGCGGTGTTTTTCGGTTTTTGAGCGCCACCCCTCGCCGGCCAAAGCTTCGGGGTGGCGTTCGCAATTTCAGACCCTAGTGCGTCAATCGCATGGGCGGCAATGGCGCTCATTGCGGCCGGCCACCCGCAATCCGGCGGTGACAGGCCATCGCATCACCAAGTGTGACAAAGGCAAAGGCAACCGCGCCGCCGGCCTCAATCGTTGCTCGTGCAAGCGCCTCGCCCCTGCGATCCGTCCAGCTCATGCCCGGATCATGGGTGAGGAGCGCGTTTGCGCTGCCCGGCCGCATGAGCGCCTCCGGCACCGCATCCGATTCGCTCAAAGCGACCATGACGGCAAAGGAGCAGGGGGCGCCGCTCAGGATGTGCAGCCGCGGCACCAGGCCGGCATACCAAGGCAGGGTTTGGCTAGGCTGCATTGGCAGCCTCCGGCCTCGGGTTGAAGCCTTCGATCTCGCGGCACTCGTTGGGCGTCAGGATGCCGGCCTCAACCGCAATCTTGTGCCCGGCCCACCGCTGCGCCGGATCGCCGCGGAGGAGGCCATCGAGGGAGATCTCAAGGCTGTAGTCGCCGCTGCTCGTGCCGAACACGGAGCGCGCAAACTCAAGCTCCACCTTGCGGCACCAACCGGCCAAGGTTTGCTGCGCGAAGAACCGCAACAGCGTCTCGCTATTGGTGAAGGTGGCATGATCGAGGATGCCCACCACCGGCGCCGGCACGCCGTAGAGCGAGGCGAGCTCCTCCCGGCTGAACCGCCGCGAGGCCAGCACCTCGGCATCCTCAGGGGAGACGGAAAGAGAAACCCAGCGGCTCCCGCCAGGAAGCAACATGATCGAGCGCGCATTGCCGGTGCCGGCATGGCGCTGCTTGAGGTTCTCCCGCACCCGATCCAGCGCCTCGGGCGTGAGCGGCCCGTCGAACTGCAATGCACCACTCGGCGTGGCTTGGTTCTGCCATTGCGCCACGCTGAAAGCCTGTAGGGCGGCGGCATTCTGGATCACGCCGGGCGCGCGGGAGATCCGGCTCCGGCCGATGATGCCATCATCGCTCCGGTCCTTGAGGTGGAACACCTCCTCCGCCAGCAGCCGGCGCCGCTCCGTCACGCCGCCCCATGGGGTGGCATACTGCGCCACATCGAACACGAGCCGGCCGGAGCGCGACCACAGCGGCGACACATGCGACCAAGGCACGGGCGTTAAGGCGATCGGCCGCCCGGCGCCGTCCGTCTCCACGATCGAGAGCGCGTTGCCGCGGCTCAGCACCTCGCCGATGATCCACTCAAGCCAATCGGCCCAAGTTTGGTGCGGGTTAGGTTGCCGGATCAGCCGCGCCACGGGATGGCTCGGCGCCTCCACCCGGCCGGCTTCGCTGCGGCGGTACACATAGGCCGGTTGCGCCGCCATGGTACCGGCTACCGCGTTGATGCACGCGACCACCGTGCCAAGGTTGGCGTTCAAGGTATCGGCGCCGTAGTGCTCGGAAAGCGCCTGGCCGATCGGCACGCCGGCCGTTTCCATCGTCGCGGCGGTGATGGCGCGCTGCTCCGGCCGGCCGAGGAGACGGGCGAGGAGGCCCATGGCTACAGCGCCTCCAACTGCCGCCGGCGAAAGGCCGCGGTGGCGCGAGGCCCGGCAATCAGGCGCGAGCGCGCGTTAACGGTTGTCCCGCTGTAGGCCGGCGCCCAGGACACAACCGAGATCTCATGCAGCACCACGCCGCGGAGCTCGCGGAGATCGCCGATCCACCGCTCGGCGGCCTTGTCATCCTTATCGACAAGAAAGCCGAAGCTCATGCCGCCCGCATTGCCGCTGCGGACTAGCGCAAGGAGGTCATCGCCATAGGAGGTGGGCGCCACGTCCAGCGCGAAGGCAAGGCCGCGGCTGTCCTCTTGCAAGCTCAGGGTGCCGGCACGCGTTCGGCCCAAGAGGAACCGCGGATCGTGGTCCTTGAGCGCCACGAGATCCCGGCCGCTGCGGAGGCTGGCTTGAAAGGCATTCGGCCGGAGCACCTCGCGGAAGCCGCCGATCCGCGCCTCCACATTCCACAAGGCGGCATGGCCTTCCAGCCGCCGTGAATCCGGCGCGGAGCGCACCTCCGCCGCCGTGCTGCGGATCTCGAGCCCGCCGGGAAGATGCGCTCCGCCGCTCATGGGATGATGCCGGTAATGCGGGCCATCGCCGCCGGGCGAGCAATCGCCACATCGGCGCGGAGCCAGGTCACGAAGCCAACCTGCCCGGTGTCGGCATACCGCTCGTTGAGGATCGAGATGGTGAGCCCGGTGCGGATGCCGGCAAACACCTCGCCGAAGTCGCCCATGAGGATGCTTGAGGCATTCGTGCTCGTGCCTGCCGTCTCATTGATCGGCATGCTCGTGCTGCTCAGGATCGGGATGTTCCTGAGGCGCGGCGGCACCTCAAGCGGCTGGTTGGTGCTATCGGCAAACGCATAGGTCACGCGGCTTGTGCGCGGCGCCATGACGATTGCCGAGATATCGCCGGCATTGACCGCCTCAAGCGCCGCGGTCGCGTCCAGCAACTTCGCCCAACCGGTGACGGCTGCACCGTTCGCACCACCGGCGGCCACAGTCTGAATGCCGGTTGTATTGGCGATGCCGCGCGGCTGGTTGGCGGCGCCGGTGCCGTAGAGGATGGCTTGATCGAGCGCCACCGCTGCGGCTCGCGCAAAGACGGCGCGGAGCACTTGATCGACGTTCTGCCCATCCTCAAGGAGCTCCCGGCTAATGCGGGTCAGCAGCGCCCAGGATTTGGCGGTGAGGGTGACGCTATCGAATGCCGGATCACCCTCGGTAATCGCGGCATTCTCCGCGCGCCAGCTACCCACGGGATCCGCGGTGATGCGCGCAAACTTCACGCTCTGCGAGCTCATCGGGATAGTCCGCACGCCGGCCTGAAAGGCCACCGAGCGAGCGCGGAGGAGATCGATCACCTCGGCCGCCAGCGGTGCCGGCACGAGCGCACCGCCGGCGCCTTGCGTGGCTTCCGCCATCACGCGGCGCTCAAGCTCCGTCTGCGGCCCGTTGTAGAGCGCGCGGAGATAGCCACCGAGGCCAAGCTCCGCAGCGCGGCTCTCGGAGCGCGGCAGGAAGTCGGCAACGCGGTCCTCATAGCCGAGCACCGGCACGGCTTCGCCATTCTGGCCGCGGAGGATCGTTCCCTTGAAGCCCTCCGGCACCTCGGATGCGGCGCCGGCGAATGCCCGCACCTCGCGCCGCGGCGCTGCACCAGGCGCCGGCGGCTGGCCGGCAACGCGGCGGTCGAGATCGTCAAGCTGTGCCTGCCGCCCGATGCGCTGCTCAAGCTGCCCGGCCTCGGTGCTCAGGGTATCCCAGCGCGCTTGCGCGTCATCGGGGAGCGCCTCAGGGTGCTGGTTGTTGATGCCTTCAAGCTCAGCCTTGATCGCCGCTCGGCGCTCAAGCAATGCACGCATACTCATGGGGTGTGTTCTCCGCCCGAGGGCGTTTGCCGTCGCGCGGCACTCGGGA
>NZ_JAETWB010000072.1 GCF_016773205.1 Belnapia arida | reverse complement strand
CGCCGCGTCAGACGCCCAACCAGGCCAATAAATGGCCTACTCCCACGCAGCAGGCAGGCTTTTCAGCAGCCTGCTAGCGTCTCTGCCCAAGCCTTGTCGCTTGTTGGCCCTAGTGGGTCATACCGGCCAATCCGTGCCGTCGAGTGTGAGCCCAAGCCGCCTGCATCAATGTCGGCTCAAGAAGTTGCAGCATACACACGGCCGATCATTCCGCCTTGATGCCCGCCGTCCGCACTACGCCGCGCCAGCGCTCCACCTCCTCGCGTTGGAAGGCGGCGTACGCCTCGGGCGAGCCTGCCTCCACCGTGAAGCCGATCTGTTCGAGCCGCTGCCGTCCTTCGGGATGGCGCAGTGCTTCGGTTGCAACGGTGTGCAAGCGCCTGACCAGCGGCGCAGGCATGCCGGGAGGAGCCATGAGGGCCTGCCAGGAAGTGACCACAAAGTCCTTCAATCCCGCTTCGCTGGCGGTTGGCACATTGGGCAGCACCGGGTGGCGTTCGGCGCTGGTGACCACAATCGGGCGCAGCCGTCCGCCCTGGATGTGGCCCGCCACCGTGCCGAGGTTCTGGAAGCTTAGCTCCACGTTGCCGGCAATCAGGTCAGTGGCTGCCGCCGCTCCGCCTGCATAAGGGACGTGAGTCGGTTCGGTCTCTGTGAGCTGCTTGAAAAGCTCCATGGTCATTTGGTCCGAGGACCCGACGCCGCTGGTTGAGTAGCTGGTACGGCCACGATTGCGCCGCAGCCAGTCGATGACGCCGCGCAAGTCAGTCGCGGGCACCTTGTCCGGGTTCACCACCAGCACATTCGGCGTGGTGACCGCCAGCGTGATGGGGGTGAAGGCCAGCGGGTCGTAGCCGAGGTTCGGGCGCAGCACGGCGTTAATGGCGAAGACGCCGATCGAGCCCACGAGCAGGGTGTGCCCGTCTGGCTGCGCCCGGGCCAGCAGACGTGACGCGACCTCGCCGTTCGCACCGGCCCGGTTTTCGACCACGACCGGCTGGCTAAGCGACTGGCCACTGAACTGGCCGATGACGCGGGCGACGATGTCCGACGGGCCGCCTGCGACAAAGGGAACGAGGATGGTGACGGGGCGGCTGGGCCAGGCTTCGGCCCCGTCCTGCTGCGCCTGTGCAGCCAGGGGACCGGCCGCGACCGCGGCACCGAGTGTGAGCGCATGACGGCGGAGCATTGGGGACTCTTCCTCTCCCGGGGACGTTGGCTCTGCTATGACATGGTGCGGACCAAGCACCTTCCTGACCATCCCCAAGTAGGGCTCTGTCATCGACGAACCGAGGAGTCGAGGCCAGTGATTTCGATTTGGCCCTGCCGGTCATGCCCATCGCTGGCGCCGCTCTGGGTATGGGCATAGCCGACCAGACCAGGATGCCACCCAGGGCGGCAATCGTCGACACCGAGTACCAGTACCGGGCGGGCGATCGGCGAAGAATGTGCCAGGCCGCGGTGGATCGTTGCCGCCGAGCCGCGGGAAATGTCGCCCATCTGTGGGTACTTCCTCACGCCCTTGTCGGCAAATCGCGGCCAGATTTTTGCGGGCGGGACATCCCGTTGTTCCACTCGCATCCGTGCAGCCACTGCGTGTCGGGTGGGACCTCGAAGGGATCCAGTCCGGGATTACGTCGATGCCGGTAAGGTTGAAAGCAAATGAGATGAGGCGCCGCCGGTCACCCCAGGCCTTGGGGGCGAAGGGAAGTCTCGGTGCCAGGGCTGGTCGCCGGCGAGGCAACTGCTGCTTGCCTCCTCGCTTCGGCGACGCGTCACGCCATGCGGGCCCTCGCCGCGTCGAGTACGCTGCGCCCGTCGGACATGTCGATGCGTCGGTACCGCGCTTCGGCGAATTCGAAGGTCCCAAAAGCCGCGAGGCCGAAAGCCACCAGTCCGAAGAGCAGCCGGCCGAATGGCTGCTCCTGCAAGGCTAGCAGTGCGCCACCAAGGCCATGCGTCGCGCTAGGGTTGGTATGGTATGCTGCGAGCATGAGGAAACCGCCAATGACAAGAAACACGATGCTGCGGGCTGCATAGCCCAGCCGGCCAAGGGGCATCACCCAGGTCGCCGTGATTCCGTTGCAGGCGAGGTGCCGTGCGAAGGAGGCGGACCATGCCTTGTATGCCATGCCAAGACCTGCGCCCACGATCGCCAGGCCAACGGCGCCGACGAGCCAACGGCCGAAGGGTTGTGCGAGCAACCATCGCGTCCAGTCGCGTGCCGACTGCTCCTCGCCGCCACTGGCTGCCAGGCCGAAAAGGAGGCTGATCGCGGACACGCCAAGTCCAGTATAGGCGAAGGCGGAGACCATCTGCCCGAGGCGGACGATTATGGCACGCGGAGTACGGCCGAGCCCATCGGCGTCCAAGAGCGACTGGAAGACGCGCCAGAGGGCAAAGCCGAACAACCCAAGTCCCACAACCGCGAGAAGGAGACTGCCCATGGGTTGAAGAAGAAGCGTCTGCAGCGCGCCTTTCGACCCCGTTGCCCCACCGCCCCGCCCGAAGGTCGCGAGCAGGGCCAGAAGACCGATCAGAAGGTTCACAACCCCCCGGGCTGCATATCCGAGGCGAGCAAGCAGCTCCAGGCGGCTGCGACGGGCGCTCAACATCGATCCTGATCCATCTGTAAATGTGCGAAGCCGAAACGGGAGTGCTCCAGTTCGGTTCCGAATGATCACGAGCTTTGGTCGAGCGAAGCGGCCTTACGCCGCCGCTTCACTGGTCTGACGGCTTAGCGGCCGTCGTGGCGGTTCAGCCGGTCACCCGGAAGCGGACATCCGGATCCGCCCTTTCGTTGGCAGCGGGTCACCTGCCCATCTCGGGGCAGGCATAGTTGGGCCACGGCTAGGCGGCCTCACCCAAAGCCGATGCGTTTGCCACCGTCGCGGAACAGCTTCTCGCCCTCAGGGATCGGCTGCATGGCAGCGACGAGATTGTCCGCACTGTAGCCCGGCAGTGCCTTCCGGATTGCGGCGACGTAGGCACGCGCTTCCTCGTCGCGCCTGACGAACGCGCGAGAGACGGCAGCGATCGCCAGGATATGGCGTGAACGTTCGGGCGAACAGCCGCCTTCACGGCCACCTCGGCCACGTCTTCAGACCAGCCCAGACGGAGCAGCGCCATCGCGCGGGAGCCGAGTATCCCGAACAGCAAGGGGTCGAAGGGACTGAGGCGTTGCGAGTGGTCGGAGGCAGCGACCGCGACGGCCGCATCGTCGATGAGCGAATGGACGAAGGCCAGAGTGTAATGACCTAGGCTCTGTGGCTGAACTTTGTGATGTGCAGGTTGAGGATGCAGGCACCAGCGCCGCCAGCAATGAGAGACGCTGGACCAGCAGCCTAACCCCTTAGGCAGGTCACGCCACGGCGCGCCCGCCCGGCAGATCCCGAGCGCCGCCTCGACAAAGTGGCGAAGCGCCACCTCATCACGCTTCCACGCCAGCGGGATCTGCTGCAGCACCAGCACCAGCACCAGCGACACCCATTGAGCGTCGTCCGGAATCGTCCTGGCATGGTCGTGTCCCCGGAAACCCGGGAGAACGTCCCAAGGCGCCATTGTAGAGCGGCTCCGCTGAGGCTGGGGTTGGCTGCGTCAGGGCGTCCCGACGCCGTTGATAAGTCCTGATCAACGAACTCGGTTATGACCGTGGAAAAGACAGACATCAGAGATGTTTGGTTTCAAAATTTAGTGCTGCAGGTCATGGCTGAACTTGGACGGGTCTTCCATCCAGGTTTGAAGGTGACATGGCGAAAGGCACGCCTAATCCGCAAATTTGTTAGCGTTCGCTTGAAAGTCGGTGAAGATTTCGAGGCGGCGCGAGCCGCTGGATCAAATCCTCCCGTTCGCTTGCCACCGCGATGTAGTTTCCCATCCGGAAATGCTCGTCTTGGGGAAAGTCGTACGCCTTGAAGCGTACGCCGTCTGGGAACAGACGGCCGATCTTATAGCCGAGCGGCGACAGCAGGTTGTAAGCGTCGCTCAATAGGGTCCGCGCTGGCAACCAAGTGGTGCCGTACTCGAACTGTATGGCGGTCACTCGTCCCTCGGCCAGCGTTCGTTCAAAACCCTTCAAGACGAAGAGCTCATGCCCTTCGGTGTCGATCTTCAAAAAGTCCAGTCGGTCGATGCCATGGCGGGCCAAGTAGTCATCGCCGCGGCAGACACGGCCGGTCACCATTTCCGTACGCATGGCCCGACGCATGGCGTGAATGCGTCCCTCAGTCTGCGAGTCGGGATAGAAAGTCACATCCAGCTCGACTTCTCTGTCCGACAACCCGAAGCCATTCACCGTTACCGCTGGATGGCCGCGCCAACGGTCTTTGAGTTGCTCTTGAATGGAGGGCACGAGTTCGAAGCAGTGGATCTTCGCCTTGGGCATCACCTGCAGGATCGCTTCGGCGTAAAGACCGAGATTAGCGCCGACATCGAAGGCCACAACCTCTTGGCCGCGCCCGTAAGTCTCGGCCAGGATGTTGAGGGCGAGAAGCTCGCCGTTGGTTTTTAAATCGTAATGCCGCTCATTCCAGTAGGAGTTCAGGAACCACTGGGACATTCTTGCGCCAAGTTCCGCCAGGCGGTTGCCGTGGCGCTTTCGAACTAACTCTGTAACATAGCTGGCTGCAAGTTGTTTCATGGGCGTGGGTCCTGAAAGCAATGGGGTGCAACCCTACCAATCCAGGACTTTACAGTGATTATCTGGGTCATCAAACAGAGAGGGCCGACGCTCTCCCAAGGGCTATCAGATTGATGTGGCTGGATTCAAAGCTGGTCGCATTTGACCGTGATATTCGAGCCATCCGGACGGAGCTCCTGCGCTGCGGCTCGGCCTTGGCGCGTCCGCTGGACAAGGCGCATAGCCGGCATGACCAAAAATAGCCGACCGCGGTGTCGCTGACGGCTTTCTGAGAAATGTAATGGCAGCGGAAAGTTGCCCATTCAACCAGCGCAGCGCCGGCGCTCAAGGCAATCTCTGCAACCCTATAGAGAAAGAAAATATTCCTACAACTTATGCGAGTAACTCTACTGTTAGATCCCAGTCACGTGATCTCACGCATCTCTAAAGCGGGAGCACAGTTCACTCCGAGGTAGACAAACTCCAAGAGCCGAGGAACCACGACGATGGCGGTGCTGCTGGTTGAAGACGATGCCATGGTACGTCTCACCCTCGCCGATTTCTTTGAGGATGCCGGAATCGATTTCTTGGAGGTCGGCAATGCGGAGGACGCCTTGGCAATCCTCGACAACTCCCCGCAGCACATCGACGTTCTGGTTACCGACCTTGATCTGGGCGCCGGCGACAGTGGCTTGGCCTTGGCCACCAAGGCTCGTCAAAGGCGGCCAGACCTGCGGGTCATCTATGAAACAGGTAGCCGAGAGATGCTGGCTGACCATGCCTTCTCCCCATGGGAGAAGGTCTTCTACAAACCTTTCGATCCCCTGGCCCTGGCGGCCACGGTTTCGGCCCTGAACAGCGCCATGCCGCCCAGGGCATAACCATCAGCGGCCGGCAACCTCGAACACGGTGGCATCCAGCTTGTAGCCGCCCTGCGCGGTCAGCAGCAGGCTTGGCTGGCTAGGATCGGCCTCGAGCTTCTGGCGCAGCCGGTAGACATGCGTCTCCAGCGTGTGGGTCGAGACGGCGCTGCTGTAGTTCCAAACCTCGTTCAGCAGGGTCTGCCGCGCCACCGCCTTGCCACCGGCGCGGTAGAGGAACTTCAGGATCGCGCATTCCTTGTCCGTCAGCCGGATCTTGCGGTTGCGGGCCGTCTCCTGCAGCAGTCGCAGGCTGGGACGGAAGACATAGGGGCCGATCAGGAAGGTGGCATCCTCGGAGTTGTCGAACACCCGCAGCTGGGCCCGCACCCGTGCCAGCAGCTCCGGCAGCCGATAGGGTTTCGCCAGGTAGTCGTTGGCGCCAGAGTCGAGGCCGCGGATCACGTCCTGCTCAGCATCGGCGCCGGTGACCATGATGACCGGCATCCGACGCCCGTCGCGGCGCAGCTTGGCGCAGAACTCCCGACCATCCGCATCCGGCAGCCCGACATCCAGCAGGATGGCATCGTAGCGGGCGCCTGCACTGGCCAGCTTGGCCTCTGCCTCGGCTGCGCTCTCCGCCTCATCGGCGCTGAACTCGCCACCGGACAGGATCTGCTCGGCAAGGGTGGCACGCAGCGCGGCATCATCCTCGATGATGAGGATCTGACGAAGGGCGGACATCGGGGGCTCCTGGGGATGAAACTGGGCCTCACCTCGGGCCCGGAATATCGTCTACAGGTTGATATCACGCCGCACAAGTCACTCAAATGCGAGGCTTGTCTCAAAAATGTCGTTGATGCTGAGGCGACTTCTGGAGATCACCTCCGGTCTTTTCTCCCTGCTAGGCTACCACTCTCCAGCGGCCTCCTTCCAAGAAGCCTGGCCCCCTTCAGCGCAAAGGCATCCATGGAGAAGGTGACGACGGTCGGCCTCGACCTGGCCAAAAGGACCTTCCAAGCGCATGGCATCGATGCAGCAGATAGGGGGCTGCGGCGCAAGCTGCGCCGGTCAGCGCTGCTGGAGTTCTTCGCGGCACTGCAGCCTGCGCTGATCGGCATTGAGGCTTGCAGCGCAGTGCATCATTGAGTGCGCAAGCTCACGCGTCTCAATCACTAGGTCTGGCTCAGTGCCGCCGGCTTAGGTAGAGCCTTACGTCAAGCGCGGCAAAACCGATGCGGCAGACGCCGAGGCGATCTGCGAGGCGGTGACGCGCCGACCATGCGCTTTGTGCTGGTCAAGACCAGGGCGCAGCAGGCGAGCCTGATGGAACTCAAGGTCCGTGACATGCTGGTGTGCCAGCGCACTCAGGCCGTCAACGCATTGCGCGCACATCTTGCCGAGTACGGCATCGTAGTTGCGTAGGAGCGCAAGCTCGCCGAACTGACGATGTCCGGCTGCCTGATCGGGCACGCGAGGCGCCAGGCGAGCTGGGGGCGCAGATTGGGGTCTTGGATGGATGCATTGAGCGGCTCGACAGCCACATGGTCCGCCATGCGCGCGAGGACGAGACGGCTCGATGGCTGGCCAGCATCCCCGGCATCGAGGCATCGGCGCGACAGCCCTGGCTGCGGTGGTATCCAATCCGCAAGACTTCGCCCCGGTGCGGCACTTCGCAGCCTCGCTGGGCCTGACCCCGAAGCCGCACTCGAGCGGCGGCAAGGAGCGCCTGGGCTGGATCTGTTGCAGCTTCGCCTTGACCCGCAGGGGGCATTCACACGTGCGACGAGACCCGCACAGAGCAAGGCAACGGTTCCAGTGCCGGGATCCGGCCTAATCGGCGACAAGGTCGCCAGCTGAGACTCCAGCCATGCGTGCCAACGGCAGCTCGATGTTGCAGACCAGCCCGCTCGTGTTCCACACAAGCAAGATCTCTCCGCCGAGCTGCCCTCGCACGACGGTGTCCAACACGCGGGTGCCGAAGCCGCGCCGGGCTGGGGAACCCATGACCGGCGGCCCGCCTGCCTCGGCCCAGTGCAGCCGCAGCGTCCCGGTGCAGCCGCCATCGAGCGACCAGGCCACCGCGATGCGGCCTCCTGGTGCCGAAAGGGCACCATGCTTGGTTGCGTTCGTCGCCAGCTCATGCACCGCCATCGCCAGAGGCTGCGCCGCGCCGGCGGGCAGCGCCACAGTGGGGCCGGCCAAGGTTGCGCGCGGCTCGCTCATCCCGTCATCGGAGAGGAACGGATCCATCTCGGCCATGAGCAACGTTCGCAGATCGACCCCGGTCCATCGCTCGTCGGCCAGCAACATCTGCGCCCGAGCCAACGCTGCCACGCGGCCGGTGATCGCCCGCACGTAGCTCGGCAGGTCGGGCGCGCGTGTCAGGCGTAGCGCCGCCTGCACCACGGCCAATACGTTCTTGGCCCGATGATCCACCTCACGCGACAGCAGCGCCTGGCGCGCCTCGGCCACCTTGCGTTGGCGCAGATCGCGGAAGATCCCTGCGACACCGATAGCGCGTCCGTCAGGCGCGAGCATCCGCGACGCGGTAACTGCGACCGGGATCCGCTCGCCCGACTTCGCCATGCGCGTGGTCTCATGCTCGTGGACACGCAACCCCGCCATGGCGCGGCGGAACACTCCGGTCGGGTCATCCTCGGGAAGGTCCGGCGGGACCAGCAGGCCGACCGGTCTGCCGAGCGCCTCGGCCTCGATGTAGCCGAACAATTCCTCTGCCCCTCTGTTCCAGGCGAGGATGCGGCCGTCTTCGGCGGCGAAGGCGATGACCGCGTCCGAGGTCGAGGTGACAATCGCGGCGAGGCGAGCGTTGGCTTCTTCAGCTCTTTTGCGATCATGGATGTCCATAGAAGCGCCGAACCACCGCAGGATCTTGCCGGTGCGCGCGTCGCGCTGAGGTTCGCCCCGGACCAGAAACCAGCGCCATTCGCCGGCCTTTGAGCGGATGCGGTGCTCGACAAGGAACATGTCGCCAGTCCGCCGCGCTTCCTCGAACCGCTGCATCGTGGGCCCCGCGTCATCGGGGTGGATGTAGCTAGCAGCCGTCTCGGCCGCGGTGGTCGGCCCAGGCGGCGCGCCCGTGTAGGTGAACCACTGCTCGTTGTAGAACTCGTTGCGCCCCTCGGTGTCGGTAATCCAGACAATCAGCGGCACGGCGTCGGCCATGAGCCGGAACCGCTCCTCGCTCTCACGCAGCGCCGCCTCCGCCCGCGCCCGCTCGACGGCGGCCCAGGTGCGCTGGGCGGTATCCTTGGCGAGATCTACCTCCGCTGTGCCCCAGCGCCGCGGCTTCGGCACGTGGAGGTAGAGGATTGCCCTCAGGCGCCCGGCTTCAAGGAGTGGCACTACGACGAGCGAGCGCGCGCCGCTCCTCGCCCAGGTAGTGAAAGATGCGCCGCCGGTTGCTCTTGGATCGGCCAGGCAGTCCTCCACGACCAGGGTGCGGCCGGCGTGAAGTTCCGCAGCCACTGCGGGCCCCAAGGCGTCCATCAGGCGAACTTCGCCGGTCAGGCTGGCCATGGTGCCGTCGGTCCAGTCACGCTCGACCACGACGGTCTCGCCTGTCGCATCGATCTCGCCATAACCAGCGCGCGCCGCTTCGAGGTGGCGGCCGAGCGCCTCGGCCGCCGCAAGGGTGGTTTCGCGCGCATCGGCCAGCCCGCGCAGCCGCTTCTCCAGGTGGAGAAGGAAGGCCTGCCGGCGTTTGTTGAGTACCGTACTGGTGGTCTCGATGACGGTGTCGAGGAAGCCCGCGACGCGCCCAGCCTCGTCGCGGACCGGGCTGTAGCAGAAGGTGAAGGCGGCTTCCTCTGGGTAGCCGTTGCGCTCCACCGTAAGGGGAAGGTTCTCGACGAAGGTGGCCTCACCGGCGAAGGCACGCTCGGCGATGGGTCCGATCTCCTCCCAGACCTCGCTCCAGACCTCGTTGAACGGCTGGCCGAGCGCCTCGGGCTTGGTGCCGAGGATGGGCCGGAACGCGTCGTTGTAGATCGAGACCAGCGCCGGTCCCCAGACGATGCAGGCCGGGAAGCGCGAGGCCAGTATCATACCGACCGCGGTTCGCAGCGACTGGGGCCAGGACTCAATCGGGCCAAGCGGGGTGGCGGCCCAATCATGGGCGCGGACGCGCACGCCCATGACGCCACCCCCGGCCAGGAAATCGGTTCCGGAAGGCATCTCCGCGTCATCGCGCAAGGCGGCGCGCCTCAGTCCGGGTCGACGGTCTAGAATCCTTCCGCTTGCGCTCGTCTTCCTCCAATAGTCGGAGGGCGGCGCGGACCGCTTCGCTGGCGCTGCGGAAACAGCCCGAGGCCACCCGGCTGTTGGTGAATGCCTCCATCATAGGCGTGAGCGAAGCGTTCCTGGCTGTCCGAAGAGGCATCTGGTCATACAACCAGGACGCGCTTTAGTGTCAATCTTTGATGCAAGATTGGGAGATTTTAGCGCGAAATCGCAGGCCATAAGCGCGACCACGCAAGCCCGTACCGAAGAAGCTTTAGCTGAGGCAGCCGTCTGATGACTGAGCCTGGGTTACACGGGTCCAGATCCGGGTGGTGCCGGGTTTGGTGATCAGTCACACTGCCTCAGGCAAGCGTAGACCGCTTTCGTTTCACACCAGGCGGGCGTACTCGATCGGCCATACACGCGAACACCGGCAGGTGCGTCGACCTTGCTGAGACGAGATCTGCGACTTCGCAGATGGCATTTGAAAGTCGGGCAGAAGCCTTAGGTCGGGAATGTTGGCTGCTGCTAGCGCAAGCCCGCTGTAGGGTCAGAACAGCAGCGCAGATCGATCCCCCGATTGATCCGCGCTGCCGGTCTCTGATGCAGCACTTAGCCCCCCGACTATGTGCCGCGGCACAACTTGAGCGCGATTTCTCTCATACACAATTGATTGTATGCTGTTTGTGGAAGAAAGCTGTGCATAACTGCCGTTATAGGCAAGTCGTCCTGATTCTTCCCATGAGGACGACTGAAAACTCCAGCGGCCTGATCCCCGATTATCACTGCCGCAGCGCCTCGATGTGAGTGACCTCAAGGCTTCGTTGAGCGTTTGAGCCAAACAGGACACGGAGGACCTCATGCCACCTGCACCAGAGACGCAGATCGATCCTATGCCTGAACGTCCTTTGGACCCTCCTATCAAACTGCCGGGAGACATGCCTGGACAGCCACCGCGGCCTGATATTCCAGGGCTACCGCCAATCGCGCCCTCTGACCCGCCGCAGAAGGATTGAGGACGGCAGAGGGCTGTTGATCCTGCAAGCCGTTACCGCCGCTGCCGATGCCACTTATCATGCCCGATGGCTTCATGAGGCTGCTGACGATCCGCGACGCGCTGCCACGGGCCTGATCGATTGTGAGGAAGGACTGCGGCAGTCCAGCTATGGGTCCACCATTTCACTGCCATCCGGCGGGTCAAGGCGACTGGCCAGCGCAGCCTGCACGAAATCCGCCTCCGCGGCCGATAGCCGGAAGAATTCCGCATTGAGCGCCATCAGGCGCACCTCATCGGTTGCAGGCAGGGTATCGCCTTGCTGTGCGGCAAGAAGTGAGGTCATTTCAGCAAATATGGCTTTCAGCTGGTAGTCGAACCCGGCACGTCCCGCGCCCGAGGCGACTTCCATGGCGGTCCAGGTCGCCGGATCTGCAAGGCGCTCGCGCTGTTGTCGGGACAGTTTTTCGGTCGCCATGACTAACTCCTTAGCTCCAGATCACCTGCAACACTCTCACGCCTACCGCAGGTCAGCCGGCCCTGCCGCAATCAACTGGGCACGGAGAGGGCCGTCGTGGAGACGGATGACCTTCACGTAGGTCACCAACAAGTGGTGGCTTTCCAACGACGCATTCGCCATGCAAGTTTGCGAGCATTCCGCATTAGGAGCGGCACTGACTAACCCGGCTCGCCGTCCCTTGGTGACCTCGGCACCGCGCGCCCATTCGGGCTGCCGCAACCTCGAGCAGCGTCACTTCGTCCTTTTGCCAACGGTCCCTGCTTGGCAGGGCAGTCACCTCGGCCGGCGGCATCCCGAGAGGCTTACCAATCGCCTCGGGCATGCTGATGCCTCGAGCTTCCAACTCGCCGCTAAGTGCTGCGCCAAACAGGCAGGCCTAACGCTCGGTGCCCACCTATGTCGGTGTTGCGTGGGAAGCAGGCTCTACTTATGGCGCCAAACCTCCCAAGCTGAGATGAGCGGTATACCGGCGAGAGCTGGCAGCAGCACCGCGTTAGGCATCATTCCGAGCAGGCACTCGCCATGAAGGTTCAACGATGGACCTTGCGGCCATAGCAAGCGGGAAAGTCCAGTTCCGGTCGAGCGGTAGTGCGGTCACGTCCGTCAACGTGGTGGAATTTGCTGATGGGCTGCGGGTGACCACGGCTCAGGCGGGCCGGGGTGGCAGTT
>NZ_JAETWB010000071.1 GCF_016773205.1 Belnapia arida | reverse complement strand
GCCCTTCTTCCCGCACCCGCCGCCGGCAGCCAATCACAACCGATTCAAATCACTCGATCTGTTCCCGGATGGACACTGAGAGGCGTCTAGGTCAAACACGGGCATAGCCCGGAGCTGTACGGGAGGCAGTTGCTGCAAAGGGGCGCCAACTTGCGTCACGCGGGGCTTATCGCAAGTGACCGAGTCACCAAGTTCCTAAAACGGACATTTGTGCTGCCATCCATTTGGGTTCCACGGCGAGATTGGCGGCTGAGCCGACTCGATCAGGGTAGATGGTTCGACAGATCGGCCGCCACTTCGCCAATGACCGATCTCAGCCAACGATGTGCTGGATCGTGGCGGTACCGGACATGCCAGGCCATCTCGACCGGGAACGTCCCGAGGTCCACCGGCGATGGCAGGATCTTCAGCCGGGGGTCATGCGTCAGCCGGCGGCAGATCAGCTTGGGCAGCGTTGCGCAATAGTCGGTGACGGCCACCATCTCCGCAACGGCGAAGAAGTTGGTGACGGAGATGGCGACCTCCCGCTTGAGCTGCTGGTGCGCGAGCGCCTGGAACAGCCCAGCTCGCAGGCGACCGGGCGGCACGACGTTGACATGCCTGAGCCGCTCAAACTGGTCGCGGCTGATACTGGCGTCGATCTCTGGATGGCCGGCCCGCACTACGCAAGCGAGCCCCTCCTCCATTAGGTGCTGCACGACGAGGTTGTCAGGCGGCTCGACGATGCGGCCAAGGACGAGAGCAGTTGTGCCGGAGGTGACGCCAGTCCCTGCCAGATCATTGCTGTACGGCGTGAGACGCAGCCTGATGCCGGGCGCGACTTGGCGCAGCCTCGCCACGATCGCCGGCACGAGCACGAATTCGGCATAGCCGTTCGGCGCAATCGTCAGCAGTCGCTCGGCGCTGGCGGGGTCGAACTCCTGCTGGCTGAGCACTGCGCCGTCCAGCCTCGCCAACGCCTCGGCAACGCCGGGCGCCAACTCTAAGGCGACTTGGGTCGGCTGGATGCCGTAGCGCTCGCGGATGAAGAGCTGGTCCCGCAGCATGACCCGCAGGCGTGAGAGCGCATTCGACAGCGCCGGCTGGGTCATGCCGAGGCGCTCCGCGGCGCGCGTGACGCTGCGCTCCTCCATCAGGGCGATGAAGATCGGAAGAAGGTTGAGATCGTACCGCACGGCTTATAATGCAAACCGCATATCAGAAATCAAGGTAATAAACTTTTGAAATACCTGGGTTGGGGCCAAAGTTGGCTTGTTCGCAGGGAATGCGGACAGCGCAACGGAGGCAGTGATGACAAAGGGAACAGTGCTCGTGGCCGGCTCCAACGCCACCCGGATTGAGCTCCAGGGCGGCGGCTCGGCCGCGATCGGGCAGTATCTCAACGAGACGGTCGTGCCGGCGATGGCCCTGATCGAGGCCGGCTACGCGGTCGTGCTCGCCACACCGGACGGAACCAAGCCGACGATCGACGAGGCGTCGGACTCGCCGCAGCACTTCGGAGGCGACGAGGCCGCCTATGCGCGAGCCAAGCGGTTCTACGCCGAGGATCCCTCGATGAACCAGGTGCGCACGCTGCGGTCGGTGGTCGAGGAGGGGCTGGGTGGCTATGCCGGCCTGTTCGTGCCCGGCGGTCATGCGCCCGTGGTCGATCTCATGCAGAACGCCGAGTTATGCACGCTCCTGCGTCACTTCCACGAAGCTGGCAGGCCGACGGCGCTGCTCTGCCACGGGCCGGTCGCCATTGCCGCGGCGATGCCGCGTGCCCGTGAATTCCGTGCGGCGCTGATCGCCGGGGACAAGGCCAGGGCGGCCGAATACGCCCAGGGCTGGATCTATGCAGGCTACCGGATGACCGTCTTCTCGGCCAGCGAGGAGAGGATCGCAGAGGGCTCGCTTCTGCACGGTAAGCTGTACTTCGACATGCCCGAGGCGCTGGAGGTGGCGGGGGCCAGAGTGACCACCAACCCGGTCGACTTCGCGCCCTATGTGGTTGTCGATCGCGAGCTGATCACCGGTCAGAACCCGAGCTCGGATCATCACCTCGCCGCCCAAATGGTCGAGGCGCTCGACCGTCCGCTCGCCGATGCCGCAACACCCTGAGGCGGCACGTAGGCTACGAGCGCGAATGTTCGGCTTCTGCTTTAGTTTGAGAGGATCAGCCGCACGCCTAGGGCGGCCATGACCACTCCGAATACGGCGTCGATGCCTCGGCGGATGCGGCGGAAGAGACGTGCGACGTAACCAGTTGACAGCACCCAGGCGAGTGCGCAGTGCCAAAGCATGGAAAGCAAGACAGCACCTGCCACCGCCGCGGTCGCCAGACCGGCCGTGATATCAGGACCGAGGAAAAGACTTGAGAGGGACACCCAGAACACGCCAGCTTTGGGATTGAGTAGCATCAGGCTGAAACCTCGCCAGAAGCTGGTACCATTTGTGGAAGTGGCCTGGGCCACTTCGGCGCGGGCGGGGTTGCGGAGAACTGCCCAAAGAGCGGAGAGGCCGAGGAAGAGCAGGAAAGCTCCACCGCCGATTCTAAATGCAGCGGCGAGGAAGGGATGTTGGGCGGCAAGCGCCGAAACGCCAAAGACTGCCGCGCAGGCCCAGGCTGCTTCGCCAGCCGCAAGCCCTATCGCCGTGCGAAGGGCGCGGCGGCGACCTTCGCGCAGGGCTGTGCCGGCGACGAGGGCGAAGCTCGGGCCTGGACTGATGAGAGCGAGGAAGAAAGCTGCCCAGAAGGTGGCGAGGAGTGCGAGGTTCGACATGCTGAAAGCTACCTTGGACTAAGCATAGTTTCTATTGCTTCGACGTGGTTGGCTCCAATGAGGAGGAAGTGCTGCAACCGAAAGCCTGGCAGGTTGACGATGCCCCTTCGACATCCTCATCACCTCCTTGCCGAACAGCGGCTGCATCATCTCAAGGTCACTTTGACAGGCACAAGCGATTCAGTCTGGCAGAAAACCGCTCCTGCCAATCGGCAGTCTAAAATCTGACAGGACGATTACCTGCCAGTCGCTGAGATCGGTGCAGCAAAGCTAAGGCTGACGCATTGATGGCGATGCGGAACCCCGGGCGCGTCGGTCGCCGCACGACCTGCAGAGCGATTAATTCCCAAGGTGCTCGCCTCGTGGACCGACAAATCTCCAAAGCCGCTACCTCGATGGGAAGCGTCTCGTGAGCCAGGAAATGACCAATCGGTTTAGTTCTTCTGGCTTTTCCTCCGGCGTCCAGTGCCAACAATCGGCGACAATGTGCTTCTCGAGGTCCGGCACGTGAGCGTCCATGCCGTTCGTCATGCTCGGCCGGAGAACCACATCATGAACTGCTGACACCATCATGGACGGCACTCGGACGGTCTGGTTGACACCAAGCGCCACCCTCCAGTTCCTCGACAGGTTGCGGTACCAGTTGATGGCCGGAGTGAAGCCGGTGCGCTGGAAGTGCCTTGCGTAGAAGTCCAACTCCTGCACGTTCAGCACATCCTTGCCAGGCAAACTCTCCGGCGGGGGTCGTCCATAATACTTCATGTTCGCGACCCTCGGTGGCAACCTGTCCCATTCGGCGAATGTCATGAGGCCCTTGCGGTACGCGTTCCGCAGCGCGCCGCGCGGATTCTTATCCATCGCCTCGTCAGCCATCCTGCTGTCCTGAAACAGCAGGACGTACATGTCGGGGCTGTAGACCCGCCGCATCTGGGAGATGGGATCAGCCATCGGATCGGCGGCGAAGGTCTGGCCATTCTGCAGAGCAGCCTTGACGAGGTCGGGATGCAACCACAGCATCCAATGCGGGATGTGCGGTGTGTTGACGCCGATCACCCCAGCCACGCGCTCCCCGTGGAGGAGCGCCATCTGCCACGCGAGCAGTCCTCCCCAGTCATGTCCCATGAAGACCGCTTCCTCGATGCCGAGCGCGTCGAGCAGGCCGACGAGGTCCGCCGTCAGGTGAACGACGTCGTAATCCTCGACTGCCGTCGGCGTCTTGCTCCGTCCATAGCCGCGCAGATCGGGGACGATGACGCGGTGGCCCGCGGTGGCGAGAGCCGGAATCTGGGCGCCACGTGAACGCCAGCCCCGGAAAGCCGTGCAGCAGGACGACGGGTGGGCCGGACCCCGCTTCGTAGACTGCCAGATTGATTCCGTTGGTCCTGACCATGCGCATGCCGGGCATGACCTCCGGTTGCGCGGCGGCAGGCAGCACGGCGGCCGCGGCAGCTGCGACGGAGCCGAAAAGCAGCGCCCTGCGGAAAGGGCCGGTTGCGCCTCTCGTGCCATCGGCATCGGGCGCAGACGAGCGGACGAAATCCTCGGCACCGGCGGACGGAAGCATGTCCTTGCGCATCACAGTGCCTCCATGGTCAGAACCTCGCCACCGATCTGCTTCAGGCGGGCGAAGTAAGGGGCGGAATCGAGCAATTGATATGGGAAGTAGAGCCCGGCTGGCGTGGGCGGGTTGCCGTCGAGCCCGACAAGCCGTTCGAGGAGCATCGCGACCCCAAGCCCGGTCAGCGGCGCCGATCCCTTGCGATGGACGACCGCGTGGCGGCTTCGGAGTGCCCGGCCCGCATGATCGTCTCCAGCGAGCTCGATGATGATTTCGGTCGACATTGGCTCGCCGCGGCGGCGAGAGGAACTGACCCCGCTCGAGATGTTGAACTGAACGCTCGGCGCGCCGGTCGCCGTCGCCAGCCCGACGACGTCGATCGACGAGAAGCCGGAGGCGTCCATCCAGGTGCCGTCCACGGCGCGGAACGCGGCCTTCGCATCCTCGCCAGCGCGCCAGATGTAGTGGCTGTCGCGGCGCGTGAGCGCGGCGGGCAAGGTGCTGTTCAGGCGCTCGAAGTCTTCGGCAACCGCCGGACCGCCGGTATCCTGCTCGTCGACCAGAGCACCGATGGTGATGTCGCGGACCCGGCCGAACGCCTTGGCGAACTCAAGCGTCGGGATCGTCGTGGCGCCCACAAGCCATTCGTAGCCAAGGACGACCGGTGCGGCGCCAGGCTTGTGCATGAAGGCCGCAATTTCGGGAGCGATCTCGTAGATGCCGGACGAGATGCTGAGGTGCGGGACCCCGCGCGCCTGCGCGAAGTGGAGCCCCGCGACCCGATCGTCGGGAAAGAGGACGGCGACGGCACTGACCGGTTGGGCCCGAAGGCCAAGGTCGACGGCGGCCAGGTCAAGCACCGCACCGTCCGCATTGCCGAGCCGGGCCGCGGCTTCCCTGGCCTTGGCAAGCTCGCGGCCGCCGATCAGCAGCGGCAGGTCGGGATGGACGTCGCGCAGGAACCGTGTGGTCCAGCGACCGATGGCGCCGGAGCCCCCCATGAGCAGGATGGGAGCTGATGACATTGCAAGCCTCCTTGTTTCGGGCTATTAACCTACCTTTAGTAGGGAAGCTAACTTGGCTACCGTTGGTAGGTTCCGCAAGGCGGCCGGTGAAGTGAAAAAGGATCTGCAGGAGGGGAGCGGGCACGGGACGCCGCGCAGGCTCTCGAAGGATCAGCGGCGGCGTCAGCTGCTCGACACGGCGCTGCTGATCGTCAGGGAGGAGGGTGCGGACTGGCTGACGCTGGGGCACTTGGCCGCTCGCGCCGGTATCTCCAAACCAGTGGCCTACGACCATTTCGGCACCCGGTCTGGCCTGCTGATCGAGCTCTACAGATGGATCGACGTCGAGCGGGTGAATGCGTTTCGGGACGCGATGGCCGTTGGTGAGCGGAGCTTCAAGGAGTGTGTCACAGCCCTGGCGGCCGCCTACATCCATTGTGCGGCCGACAAGACCGACGAGTTTCACGCAGTAGGCGCCGCGCTGGCGGGCAGCGAGGAGAAAGCCAAGGTCTTCCAGGAACTGCTTGATAACTCCGTCCGGATGTTCGTGTCGGTGCTGGAGCCTCACAGCACCCTGCCGGCTGCCGAATTGGAGCGCCGCTGCATCGGCCTGGTCGGCGCGGGCGAGGCGCTTTCGGCCGCGCTGGTGCGTGGCAACTTTGACGAGGCAGAAGCTGCCGGAGTCTTCGCGTCTTTGATCGAAGGTGGAATGCGCGCACGCGGGCAATGAAAGGACCGCTGCGCGAGGGCGGGCCACATAGGGTAGTACATGTCCGCTTTCAACCTGGCGACGAGGCACGCAGTTGCCTGCGTTGCTTTCACAACCAACCAGGCCGGATACGAATTCTGGCTCACGTGGGTTCTGTTGCGTCCTTACGGTACCATCCTGAGCAAGTACAAACCGTGGCATGGCGAGACGGCGGGGAGTGGCCTCGGTGAGGCCGGATCAGTCCTTCAAAGGCCGGCAGTTCACCGCAGAGGTGATCCTCTGGGCGATCCACTGGTACCTGATGTTCCCTGTGAGATACTGCAATATCGAACTGATGCTGGCCGACCGCGGCGTGGAGGTGGCGCATACTACGGTGTTCCGCTGGGTGCAGACCTACGCGCCGGAGATTGAGAAGCGGATCCGGCCGCACCTGCGCCTGGGCAACGGCTCATGGAGGGTGGACGAGACCTACATCCGGGTGAAGGCCCGCTGGATGTAGCTGTATCGCGCGGTCGACCGCCGGGGCCAGACGATCGACTTCCTGCTCTCGGCCAAGCGCGACGCGGAGGCTGCAAAGCGCTTCTTCCGCAAGGCTCTCGGGCAGCCGCATACGGTGAACCCGCGCACCATCACCTTGGATAAGAACCCGGCCTACCCCTCTGCGCGGTCACAAAGATTAAGGAGAACGGCGAGCTGTGGCGCTTCTCTCGACTACGACAATGCAAGCACCTCAATAACAAAGTGGAATAAGACCACCGGCGCGTGAAACGCTTGGTCCGACCAGGGCTTGGCTTCGGCAGCTTCCACACGGCGCGACGAACACTGGCAGGCTACGAGGCAATGGCGATGATCAGGAAGTGGCAGGTACAGAAGGTGGGCGGACGCGACATGCGGACCCAAGCCACCTTTATCGCCGAGTTGTTCCAGGTTGCCGCCTGATTTGGGGCCGGTCGCGGCCATTTGCGACTTGCCGCAAACTATGCAACACAACCTCGGCAAACATAGCGGTTCTTGTCGGCGCACAGCATGATCTACGGTCACTTCCGCCCGCGGCGGCGCCTCATAAGCGCTGCCCAGTATCAGCATGGCCGCGCTCGAGCTTTTGGGTTTTGGCGGCAGGAAACCTGTGCCCGCATAGCCGCGCGACGACGCAGCGGTCACGCAATGCGGCTCAGCGCGACCATTGAGCAAATAAGTTGGCAATGCCCCCTTGGATCTTCGAACAGAGGCAGGTCACTCTCAAGAGGTGAAGACTCCAAGGAGCCCGAAGCAGTTCAGCTCGCAGGCCGTCGCGGGACGCTTTCGACAGAGCAGGATCGTCTAAGGCGTCGCGCGGCGTCCGCCATGCGGCTGGCCGACGTGGCTCCAAAGCCAAGCACTAGGCCCGGCTGCCCCTGTCCCGTGTGGTAACCTGTCAGGGGTGGAGTCTGCAGGCCGAGCTTGGCCGCTGCGGCGCTGACTGCGACGTCCGACTTATGGCGGTCGTTAAAGGTTACAGGAAAATGCAGGCCGGCCTCCACCCCGTCTCGGCGCCAGTCGAGCTCGTCGGTGCATTCTTCCTCCAACGCTCGCAACAAGGCGTCGCGCCGTTCGGCATAAGCCGAGCGCATGCGGCGCAAATGGGCACTGAGATGACCCTCGCCGATGAAGTCGGCCAGGGTGGCCTGCATCGGCTCCGGCGACTGTCGATCAGCCAGGGCGCGGGCGGTTGCGAAGGCTGGCGCTAGCCCCTCCGGAGCAACCAAGAAGCCGAGCCGCAACGCCGGAGCGAGCACTTTGGCGAAGGTGCCGACATATACTACGCACCGGCTCGCGCCGTGGGACGCCAGGGCGCGTAAAGGCCGCAAAGGCGGGCCAGCATAACGGTAGTCGCCGTCGTAGTCGTCTTCGACGATCCAGCTGTTCGATAGCTCGGCCCAGCGCAACAAAGCTAGGCGGCGCGGCAGAGTCATGGTGACGCCCAGTGGGTACTGATGCGACGGAGTAACGAGGGCGAGCCGCGCTGCCGGCGCTGACCGGATCCCAGCCTCCACCGCCAGCCCGTCCCCATCCACGGGTACTGGTATCAACCGGGCCCCCGCGGCGGCCAAGGCGCTACGGCCTGCCACGTAGGCTGGCTCTTCAACCCAGACGGCGTCGCCCGGATCGAGCAGCAAGCAGGCGGCGAGCGCGATCGCCTGCTGCGAACCGGTCGTGACGACGATATCCTCGGCGGCGCATGTCAGCCCGCGGGTTGCGCCGAGATGGCCCGCTATGGCCTGCCGTAGTGGGAGGAGGCCTGCCGGGTCAGTGTAGCCGAGCCGGTCCGCTCCAGGGCGGCCACGCCAGAAACGGGCCGAGAGCTTCGACCAAACCGCATGGGGGAAAAGGTCCAGGGCCGGCACGCCCGGCGCCAGAAGCCCGACGTCCCGCCGAGCCGGTGTGAGCGTGAGTTGAGCGAGCGTTTGGCCTCGCTGAGACAAGACAAGTGTGGAACGCCTAGGCCCGGAGGCGGAGGCCCTTGAATGCCCGGCCGGACGCGCGGCCCACCCGGGCAGAGCATCGGCGACGAAGAGGCCGGAGCCGTGTCGGCTCGTTGCGAAGCCTTCGTCCACGAGGGCCTCGTAAGCCAGGACGACCGTTTGCCGGGACACGCCGAGGTCGGCAGCCAATACCCGGCTCGATGGCAGGCGGAGGCCCGGAGTTGCCCGGCCATCGAGGATCGCGTCTCGTAAAAAAGTAATGATCTGCTTCTGCCGCGACACCGGCGCGGTCAGGTCAAGCGTGAAGTTGTTCCACAAAGGTGGAGGTGGTCGACGGGGCATGGTGGAACCGGACTGATCTGACACTTGCAACCGGACCTACAACGTTAGGCCAGTCACGGCTACCCAAGTGCTCTTCCAACCTGAGCCTCGCCATGTACGTTCACCCCGCCTTCCACATCGACCATGATCAAGCCTTTCGTCTGCTACAGGATCGTGCGTTTGGAACCCTGGTGGTTGCGGACCCGGCCGCGAGGCCGGCAGCAGTGCACTTGCCGTTTCTTGCCCATAGGACTGCGGAGCAAGGCTTCCGGGTGGAGCTGCATGTGGCCAGGGCCAACCGCTTGCATGAGTTGATTTCGCCGGAGGGGCAGCCCGCACTGCTCACCTGCCAAGGACCGGACGCCTACATTTCACCAGACTGGTACGGCACACCCAATCAAGTCCCGACCTGGACCTACGTAGCTGTTCATCTCACCGGCAAACTCTTCGTCCTACCAGAGCAGGATGGGCCGGCCCATTTGGACCGACTCTCGGCAAAGTTCGAAAACCGGCTTCTGCCAAAACATCCCTGGACCGCAGACAAGATGAATGTGTCGCGGCGCGCAGCAATGACGCGGGCGGTCGTCACCCTTGATCTGATTGTCCCTCCAGACGGTATCGATGCGCAGAGTAAGTTGATTCAGCACAAGGGCAGTGTGGAGCACCAAGGTGCGATCGCGGGGCTACGTGCTCGCGGTGACGCCAGTTCCGTGGCGATCGCTGCCATGATGGAAAAGTCGTGGGCGGCCCGCGACGGCTGACTGCCCTCGCCTTTCCCGCTGATGTTTAGCAGCGCTGCAACGACTCCTGCTGTTTGTTTGTCTCGACCAGCTTTCGAAGAATTCGAAATATTCTTTCGGATGCCGGCCGATTATCGACACACCAGGACCAGCTTACATCTCGGCACGTCAGTAGAAGGTTGCATCATGATCATCGACTTCAGCGGCCGTAGGGTTCTCGTCACCGGTTCGACGAGCGGCATCGGCTTCGCGACCGCCAAAGGCTTCCTAGCGGCCGGAGCCAGCGTCGTCGTGAACGGCCGCAGCGAGGTGGGCGTCGCTGCGGCGGTGGCGTGGCTGCGGGAGACGCAGTCCTCCGTCACGGGTTTCGCCGGCGATCTTGCCACTGAGACGGACTGTGCGCGCCTGCTGGCCGAGCAACCCGACTTCGACATCGTCGTGAACAACCTCGGTATCTACGAGCCGCGCGATTTCTTCGACACGCCGGACAGTGAGTGGGATCGGTTCTTTCAAACCAACGTTATGTCCGGCGTCCGACTGTCGAGGGCCTATGCGGCCGGGATGAGCAAGCGAGGCTGGGGACGCATCGTCTTCGTCTCCTCGGAATCCGCGATCAACATCCCCGCAGACATGATCCACTACGGCTTCACCAAGACGGCGCAGCTCGCAATCTCCCGCGGTCTGGCCAAGCGTCTCGCGGGGACAGGCGTCACCGTCAACGCCGTGCTACCGGGGCCTACCCTCTCCGATGGAGTGGCCGACATGCTCAAGGCAGATGTCGAGCGCACCGGCGACAGCCTCGAGAAGGTCGCGGCTGACTTCGTCGCCGTGAACCGCAGCTCCTCGATTATCCGTCGCCCTGCGACCGTCGAGGAGGTGGCCAACATGATCCTTTACGTCGGCTCCGAGCAGGCATCGGCCACAACCGGCGCGGCCCTGCGGGTCGATGGCGGTGTGGTGGAAAGCCTCGCCTAGCCGGCCCCTGCCGGCGTCGCGCACGCTGGCGCACCAGGCACGCGTCAACACCGAAGGGAACTCCGATGGGCAGCGAGATCATCACCGCGATCGAGGAGCGTCACACAACCGTTCTGTTCGATGCAACAAGCAACGTCAATGACGAGCAGATCGGCGAGCTGATCCGCTTGGCGACACGGGCGCCGACATCCTTCAACTTGCAGAACTGGCGCTTCATCGCCGTCCGCACGCCCGAGGCCAAGGCGCGGCTGCGTAAGGTCGCCTGGGATCAAGCGAAGATCACCGAGGCGGCGGTGACGTTCATCATCTGCGGCCAGCTGGCCGACCACGGGGTGATGGCCGACCGCTTGCGGCCTGCCGTCGAGGCCGGAACGATGCCCGCCGGCATGGTTGCTGGCTGGGAGGCCGCAGCCAAGAGCCTGTACTTCGAGCAGCCGCAGCGCCAGCGCGATGAGGCGGTTCGCACGGCGACGTTCGGTGCCGGCACGCTCATCTACGCCGCCCACGCGATGGGCTTGGGCGCCGGTCCGATGATCGGCTTCGACGCCGAGAAGGTCGTCCGGGAGTTCGGCCTGGCCGCCGACGAGATCCCGGTGATGCTGGTCGCGGTCGGCCACGCCTTGCCGGAGAACTGGCCGCAGAAGCCGCGGCGTCCGCTCTCGCAGGTGCTGCAGCTGGTCTAGCGCCGCGACGCGGTGCCTGCGGCCAGGCCACGACGATCCGGCGCGCGACACGTCCGAAGTTCCGGCTGAGATCAGGGCTGGTCGCGCGCACGCTCGATGCGTGCGCAACAGTCCCGGCCGATCCCACTGGGGGCTGCGCAAAGGGTGAGGCGCCGACCCTGCTCGACGATGAAACAGATCGGAGTGACGCATGAGCACGGACGCCACGGTGACAGGGATGGTGGAGGCCGCCCTATACGTCAGGGACCTCGATCGTTCGGTGGCCTTCTACGAGGACCTGTTCGGCTTTGCGACGGAGATCCGCGACGAGCAGATCTGCGTCTTAAACGTAGCGTCGCAGTCGGCGCTGATCCTGCTCCCGGTCTGGGTCAAGGATCTGCCCGACCGGCTGGGCACGGACGACGTACCGTTCGTGGGCAACATCCCGTCATCCGGTGCGGAGGGGCGGGGCCACGTGGCCCTGAAGATCCCGAAGTCCGAGCTGCCGAAGTGGGAGGGTCGGCTGGCCGGCAAGAACATCGAGATCGTGGGCCGCACCAAGTGGCCGCGCGGCGGCGAGAGCATCTACTTTCGTGACCCCGACGAACACTTGGTCGAACTCCTGACGCCGGGCTTGTGGTCCTTCTACTGACACGACTGATCGAGGTCGCGGGACCGGCGTGTCCCGCCGCGAGATGGGATCCCCGATGTGCCCTCCTCGCAGCGCGATCGCCCGCAATGGGCGGCGGGAAGGTTCGAATGGCGACTTTGAGAACGAGGCCTCCATGCCGGAACTGATCAACGACCTGCTCTCCAGCCAGGTCTTCTTGGTTCTCGCACGTTTCGTGCTGACGTCCTTCTTTTGGATCGCCGGCATTAAAGCCATGGCGCTGCAGAAGCCCGCCAACGGCGCCGGCATGGTGGAACATGGCCGTCAGGGCGTTATAGTCACAAGGCTGCTGAAAATCGGCGTAAGGGGCAGAAGGCCCAGAAAGCTGCACGGCGCAACAACAAGCGCCATTGATTTTAGCTCATTTCAAGAAGCGAGCGCCGACCTGCAGGCTACTGCGCAGCCGCGGTGATGCCTCTGGCTGCTGCCATGTAGCGGTTCCAGACCGTGACGCATTCCTCGCCA
>NZ_JAETWB010000070.1 GCF_016773205.1 Belnapia arida | reverse complement strand
CCTTCCTGCGCTGGGCATCCGTCCGCCGCATGCTGCGAAGGCTATGTCAGAAAACCACATGATCCCGGATGGACTCTAAAGCGGACCAAGCTTCCCAAGCTCCATCGCCTTGATCTGCAGGGCAAGGTATTTCGAATTGATCCGGCATTGGGCCAGGCCGCCGGCGATGAACCACAAGCCCTGCTGCGGCGTGCGCTTGAACATGTTGCTCAACTCACCGTCGGCGCCGATGCCCCAAACTGGCCCGATGCGCGCCAGCATCTCCTCACCGAGGGCACGGCGGACGAGTTCTTGCTGCGGGTAATAGCCGGTTGCAAGCACGATGAGATCGGCGGGGACCATTGAGCCATCGTTCAGAAGCGCGCCGTCAGCCATGAAGCGTTCGATCCGCTCATACTGCAAGAGACCCAGCTGGCCTCTGATCATGAGGTCCGAACTGCCCGCGTCGAGGTTGTAGCCGCCGCCGCGGCGGAAATACTTCATCTGGTGGCCGGTCTCGTCTTCGCCGAAGTCATGGCGGAAACCAATGCGCTTCAGGCCTTCGATCATCTCACTGTCAAGCTCGTACATGCGCCTGGCGACGGCCTGATAGGCCTTGATGATCAGAGGCGGCGTCGCGGAGGCGACGATGAGGTCACAATCCTCGAGTGGCCCGCCTTCGTCCCAGATGGCCTCGTTCAGCCTGGCGCTCGGGTCGATCGAGACAACCGTGGTGGAACCTCGCTGAACGAGCGTGGTGCTCACGCCATGGCTGTGCAGATCGAGGGCGATATCATTGGCGCTGCTGCCGGTTCCCAGGATGAGAGCCTTCTTCCCTGTCCAGACCGCACCACTGTCGAAGTTCTCGGAATGTATGACTTGGCCCTCGAACTCGTCGAGGCCCGGCAGATCAGGGATCACCGGATAGCTGCTGACGCCGTTTGCAAAGACGAGGTGCCGGGGGTGGACGACGCGCTCGCTGCCGTCGGAGCGCCTCAGCCGGGCCGTCCAGCACGTGGCCTCGTCATCCCACGCGCCGCCGACGAATTCCGTATCCGTCCAGCAGTTGATCTCCATCGCATCGGCATAAAACTCGAACCAGTTCCCCAGCATGTCCTTCGGGATGTATTTCGGCCAGGTCGGTGGAAATTCCATGTAAGGCAAATGGTTGATGTGAATCGAGTTGTGCAGGGCGAGCGAGTGGTAGCGCTTTCGCCAGCTGTCTCCGATGCGCGGCCATCGCTCGACGACAAGCGTGTCCACGCCGAGCTGGTTGAGGCGTGCGGCGATCGAGAGGCCGGCCTGTGCGCCGCCGATCACGAGAACCGCGGGCTCACGGTCGTCGTAGGCGCTGGCCTTCTGGCGCATGTCGGCCCAGTTGTCGCCGCCGAAATTGCGGGAATAAGCGGCGCCGGTGGGACGATTGGCGCCGATCTTCTCCTCGTGCCCTGTCAGCGCGTCCAGCGTGGTCGAGAGAAGCCAGGCTTTCCGTGCGCCGACTTCGGCTGCCGGCGACAGGCGGATCAGGCCAGCGCCACGGCCCTCCGCCGTGCTGAATTCAAAGATCGCCTCGATGCTGTCGATGCCAAGGCGCTTCACCCGGCGTGGCGGCTTCCGATCATGCGGAAGGTGGAACCCGTGCGCCCCGATGCGTGCCTGTTCTGCGGCAAGGCGTGTTGCGATGCTCTCCCGCCCGGCGAACGGTGTGATGTGCCAGGTGAAGGCCAGGACATCTCGCCAATGGGCGTCGTCGTGAAACAAGGTGCCGAGCGACATGGCGTCCCGGGAGGCGAGCGCGGTCTCGAATGCCTTGAGCCAATCGGCGGCCAAACGTCGGATCTGGTGCGCGTGTTGAAACTCCTGCCAGGATTGATCGAGATCGTTCATCGCTACCTCGCCATGAGGCGTTGTTCTCGAAGCCCGCCTCCTGTCGAATGCTAACCAGAAGCCTCACCGGGCGTCCATCGCCGATCCCGGGGAAGGATACACTGCGTCCGGCAAGGACTGTTGAGCGTCCACGGCCCCTGGTCAGCGGTGGGGTAGCCAGATCTCGAACTGCCGCCTGCTTGCCCCGCCGTCCAGCAGATCGACTTGCCAAGTATTCCCCCAGCGATGCCGGAAGCGGTGCACGAAGGCGTTGGCTTCGGCGAGGTCGGCCTGGCTGGAGTACTGCAACCGTCGTATGGCAGGCACCCTTGGCTCGGCGTTGATGCTGACCAGATCGGCGCCTGCCTTGCGCAGCTCCTGCGCAATCCGCATCGCCGCCTCTCGGCCAGCGTAGGAGCCGTGGCGGTGATGGATGCGCACCATCGGCTTGCTCGGCGTAAGGCTTCCCTCCCCCACTTTTTCCTGGCCCGCATGAGGTGCATCTCGGCCTGCAACCAGCGAAGGCAGCGCCACCGGATCGGGCTGCGCAAGCTCGTGGCGCTGAGGCGCAACGGTGAGGCGTGGTGGCGATACCGCATTGGCCCATGCTTGCCCCGACTTCGGGGCCGGATCGTGTGTCATGGTTGCCGGAAACCCCGCCTGTGCAAGGCCGGTCGGCCAATCATCCAGACTTGGCCGTTTGGCTGTGCCGGAGCCCAGAAATGTCGAGAAGGTCAGGAAGGCCAAACAACACCAGAGGAAGGCTGCGGCGACGAGGACAGGGTAGGAGTTCCTCCTCTGAGTCCCGCCGAACGCCAATGCAGACATTCCGCCGCCAGACGGCAATCGCTTGCTCCACATGAACTCCTCCCATTCTTCTGGTTCCAGTCCCGAGTCTCTGATGGACAGAGAACAACAAGACTAAATATTTCCAAAAGAAAAGGGCCCGGGCGATGGGCGCAAGACAGACAATGTTGTGCGGAAACCACAGTGCTACTGGGCGAAATGGCACAATATCAACCGCCGAGCAACACATTTCGCCGATATCATTCCTTATTGGTTCTCGCTGCCGAACAGTCGCTGATCTATCCCAGGAATCGACCCGCAGATAAGGTGAGCCGGCCCCGGGGTAAAACTCAGGGCGGCGCGACGCTTCGGGTCTGCCGCCCTGTTGGTCCAGCGCTACCTGTCAGCTTATGCTGCCCTCCATAAGTGTTCCGAAGCGATCATAAGTCGTTCCATTGAAGCGCTGGAGTTGCATCTGCCGGATCGGCCGATAGTTGGTAGGCGAGGAGTTTAGCCGGATGCCGGGCAGCAGCGTTGGGATCTCCACGTCTTTCAGGTTGGTCGCTTGGCGCATGATGTTCTCGCGCGAGGCATCCTGGCCGCATTGCTGCAAAACTTGCGTCATTGCCTGGGCTGCGCTGTAACCATAGACCGAGTTCGCATCTGTAAGGTCGGCATCCGGCATGTAACGCGCCATGAAGGCTCGCCATTGGAGCATGCCGGGGTCCTGCGCCCAGGCCGGGTCGGTCGGGTCCTTGAGGTAGGCCGCAGTGGTCAGCCCCACCGCCTTCTCCAGCCCGGCTGGTTGGATCACGACGCCTACCGAGTTCGCGCCATAATGCACACAGGTGGTCGGCTTCCAGCCAATCTCGTGCAGTTTGCGGATAGCCATGGAGGCGAATTTTGCGGTCACCGCCAGCACCAACCCCTGGCAGCCATTGCTCTGCAGGCTGATAATTTGCTGGTCAATTGTGGGATCGGTGCTCTCGTAACTCAGCACCTTGGTCGCTTCTTCGAACTTCGACCCCAATACGTCGCGCACGCCATGGACATAGTCGCGGCCGAAATCGTCGTTTTGATGCAGAATGGCGATTCGTCCGCCTGGATGCGCTGCCAAGATGTGCTTGGCGTAGAGCTGTGCCTCAATGCGATAGCTAGGCGGAAAGCCAATAGTCCAAGGAAAATCCTGGTAGTTACTCCACTTGTCGGCACCGGTGGAGGGAAAAAGGTTTGGCACTTTGCGTTGATTTAAGTAACGCAGCACAGCACTATTGGTCGGCGTGCCGAGATTGCTGAATAAGCAGGCCACTTGGTCCTGCTCCACCAACCGCCGCACCTGCTCCACCGTTTTCGGCGGGCTGTAGCCGTCGTCATAGGTCAGGAAGCGTATCCTCCGCCCTGCGACACCGCCATCATCGTTCATTTTTCGAAAGTAGGCGTCCATAGTCTTGCCTTGAATGCCGAGGCCAGAGACCGGACCGCTGTACGACATGGTATTACCGATGCGGATCTCGGTTGCAGTAACACCGGGCGAGGCCTGGGCGGCGGCGATGCGCGGCGCACCAAAAGGGACGGTAACGGTAGCGGCCGCTCCTGCGAGCACCCTGCGACGGGTTGTCATGATGTTTTCCCTCCGCTGTTGGGCGGGGCCGGACATCCGGCCGCACCTCTGCAAGCCTAGCACCACCGTTGTTGCTTTCGACGAGAAACCATCCTCTTGTACAAATCGACGGAGCGAGCGCATCGAAGCCCATTTGTGGTCCGGACCATGCGGTGCGGACATGCTTGGGCGTCCAAGCTCCACCATTCGTTTCAGCACCTCGCCGGCGATCGCCTCCTCAGCTGCCTGAAGTTCTTCAGCGTGGGCACGCGCCCTTACCGACGCCCCGTTTGCATCGCGCGGTTTCGGCTTGTACCAGAGCGCGCCAGCCATTGCCTGAGACCCGCTGCCAGCCACGCGGCCGCGCACGGCGACACATCGTAGATACGGATCGCGCTGCGTCGACGCGGTCCATGGCCCCACTTCGCACAGCATTCGCGCGTGACGGCACAATGGTGACCTCCTTTGGATGGCGGATCAGCAGCGCGGCGTAGACGTTGTCGCGCAACACCTTGGCCGCCGTATTTCGGGATGCGGGCGGAAAGGCCGCCGGTGGGACAGCAATGCCGCCTTGGTGTCGTACGGCGTGCGCCAGGACATTGGTTCAGGTCTTGCTATGCTGGCCCATTCTTGGATTTCATGCGGACCCGATCTGGCAGGCTCTACAACCCCAAGCTCCTCGATGCGTACGATGGGGGCGGTGCGCCGAACGATCTCAACAGCGCCAGCGAGGTGGACGTCCGCTCTTTTGCGGAGGAAAGTGAAACAGCCTTTCGGCTGTGCTGGAGCCGTTGCCGTGATCGGCCTCATACGGGCAGTGGTCATCGAATTCCGCTCGCAACCGTCACGAAGCAGCCCGCGCTTGAATCCTCATACGCGGACGGTCAGCATGCTTCTGCACAGATAAATGTGTACGAGAGGGGGGAGAAGATCATGGATTTTAGCGGCAAGGTTGCCGTCGTGACCGGTGGCGCCAACGGGATCGGCCGAGCCGTTTCGCTGGGTTTCGCACATCGTGGAGCGAGGGTGGTAGTCGTTGACCGTGATGCCGAGGCGGGCGCCGCGGTGGCGGCTGAGATCGGAAGTGCAGCGATTTTCCACCAGGCAGACGTAACGCAGTCCGGCGATGTGCTCGGCTATGTTGAGGCAGCGCTCAACGCGTTCGGCGCGATTGACTGTTTCCACAACAATGCCGGCATTGAGGGGCGGGTCGCACCGACTGCGGAGTACGACGAGGCGGTCTTCGACGCGGTAATGGCTGTGAACGTTAAGGGTGCATTCCTCGGATTGCGGCACGTCCTTCCCGTCATGATTCGGCAGCAACGCGGGGCGGTGGTGAACACGGCCTCGATTGCGGGGTTGGTTGGAACTGCGGGAATGCCAGCCTACGTGGCCTCCAAACATGCCGTTATTGGAATGACTAAGGTCGCGGCAGGCGAAGTTGGTCCGCTCGGTATTCGCGTGAATGCGATTTGCCCGGGCCCGATCACGACCCGCATGGTGCAGGACATTGCCAAGCAGGTATCCCCAAACAATCCGGAGGGTGTTGAAGAGCGGTATGCGGCCTTGATCCCGCTCCGGCGCTATGGCACCGCAGAAGAGGTGGCGAACCTGGTTTTGTTCCTCTGCTCCGATCTCGCCAGCAACATCACCGGCGCGCAATACGTCGTTGACGGTGGGCGAACGGCAGCGCCCGTTGGCGTGTCACAGGGCAGCCTTCGGTAAAGCTTGCCTACTCGGATGTGTGCCTTAAATCCGACGGTTGACGCGCGCCGCCGACGACGAGCACATCGTGAGCGGTTCGGCGAAGCGATGAAATTACAGCCCTATCGCGTCTCGCATGTGCTGAGAATGGCTGGAGCAAGCCGATGAAGCGTCAAGGGCCTATCCAATAGGCAGGCGCTTCCGAGGCTATGACCGGTATAATCAAAGTGGCATGAGCAGCATCCTGCTTATCAGCGAGGCCACCTACACCAGGGCAATCGACATGCGCCAGCGCGTGAATGCCATGGGCCATCCCACAGTGCCCGTCCTCGCCCCCGTAGGCCCAGACTCCGGCCTGCCCAACAGCGATTGCTGCGGGTCCTCTTCGTCAGGTCCGATGTCGAGCCGCTGCCCTTGCCGATGCGAATGTCCAAAGTGGCGCGCCACCTTATGGCCGATTAGCCATGCGCGCGTTGAGCGGTGTTGCGGCAAATGGTACGTGCGGGCACTCGTTGAGCCCAGCGGCCACGCGTCGAAGCGACCATTGCACGCGGTCCTCAACAAGCCTTTGTCCCATTCATTTCAGCGGTCGAGACCCCAGCTATCTGGGTTCCGTGCAAAATACTCGATCAGCATCTCGGTGAGCACCCGCACCTTCCGCGTGGGATGCTGGCCCGGCGGGCGGACGACATAGGCGGCTCCCGGAGGGACTGGATAGCGTGGCATGATCGGCACCAGCGCGCCGGAGGCCACATGTTCCGCTGTGATACAATCGGGGAGCCAAGCGATGCCGAGACCTGCCACTGCTGCCGCTGCAAGCGCCGTGGCGCTATCGGCCTTGAACCTGCCCTGCGGCTGGATCGTGACAATCTTGTCGCCATCCAGGAACTGCCAGGTTTCCGTCCCCTTCATGAGGGCCTGATGGTCGAGGATCTGCTCCACCGCCTCAGGTGAACCCTGCGCTTTGATGTAGCCCGGGCTTGCAACAAGCTTTCCATGAATTGGTCCGACGCGCTTCGCAATCAGATTGGAGTGCTGAAGGTAGGCGCTCCGGATCGCGCAATCGAAACCTTCTGCGATGAGATCGACGAAGCGATCGCTGTAGGAGGTGTGGACGTGAAGATTCGGATGGAGTTGCGCCATTTCCGCAAGCACGGGCGCGAAATGGGTCGGGCCGAACGTAAGCGGCATGGCAACCCTCAGGCGGCCGCGCAATTCACCGTTCGGGAGGATCGTCTCCTTCGCCGCATCAATCTCGGCGCTGGCTCGGGCCGCATGGTCTCTGAAGGTGATCCCTGCTTCCGTAAGCGCGGCGCCGCGGGTCGTCCGCGCGAGAAGCTGGACGCCAAGCTCCGCTTCAATCCGAGAGAGTTGCCGGCTGACGATCGACTTGGAGAGGCCGAGCCGGCGCGCGGCAGCCGAAACGCCCCCGGCATCAGCCACTGCGATGAATGTCCGCAGATCCTCGATGTCCACTTGGCCGTTCCTTGTTTTGCGACACAGCTGGCCGGACTATGGCACTACCGCGTTACCGGAAGGAACGGCAGATTGCGCCCGGCAAGCGGGCCCGCTGGCACATGTCTTCGCAGAACCAGCGCCGCATAAGGTGGCAGCAAAGGACGCAGGAATGGACTTTCGTAACGGCCTAGCATCGCTCCTTCGTCCCGAGGATTCGGTCCTCGTTCTAATCGATCATCAGGCTTTTCAGCTTACGAACGTGAACAGCCATGATCCGCAGGCCGTGGTCAATAACGTGACCGCGCTTGCGAAGCTCGCAAAAGCCTTCAACGTTCCGACTATCCTCTCGAGCGTGCTTGCGGCACGCGGCGGCCTGCTTTTCAAGCAGATCACGGACGTCTTCCCGGACCAGGAGGTGATCGACCGTACCTGGGTGAACACCTGGGAGGACAAAAAGGTAGTCGACCTCGTCAAGGCAACCGGCCGCAAGCAGTTGATCATCGCGGGCTTGTGGACCGAAGTCTGTGTTGCCATGCCGGTCATCCAGGCCGCCGGCGAAGGTTGGGACGTGACCGTGATCACCGACGCGTCGGGTGGCGTTTCGACCGAAGCGCACGAGGTTGCCATCCAGCGGATGATCGCGGCCGGCGCGAACCCGATGACCTGGATGGCGCTGGCCGGCGAGTGGCAGCGCGACTGGGCACGCATCGAGCATGTCGAAGACCTGACGCGGATCATGGTCGATCACCTCGGTGGCACCGGCATCGCGTATCTGTGGGAGCAGCAGCTACTCAACACGCCGATTCCGGGCAACGCAGGCTGATGCGGGCGGGGTGGCAAGAATCCGGCAGGATGCATTCAGCAAGCGCTGAGTGCTGGCCGGCCCTCGTCATCCCGCCACGATAGGCCGCTGAAAAAGCCCGCGTCCGCCATCAACCGCGTCGCTTCGTGTGGGATGGCTTGCAGCGGTCGCTGACGGCTGTGCGGGCCTTGTCCTCGCAACGCCGGTCGCTGCGGTGTCTACTGCTGCGCAAGCACGGGTTGCGACTGACATCGGGCGCACGCCGACACTCACTATCAAGCGTTATCCCGAGGATTGGCCCTATCTCGCAGTTTCCTGCAGACGAGCGGGCCATTGGACTGAACGGCCGAAGTCCATCCATTTGAGTGCGGGTGAACCGCATTGTCTTTCAGCAAGATCGAAATTCGTTCGCGCTATGAGGGCCATGCCAATCTCCGTTAGGGTACGACGCTAGGCGATGGGTATGTCCGGCATCGCTTCATGCCCGACGCCGGCTTCTATGTTGGCAGCTCCGCTTGCCCGTCCCCCATCGTCATCGGAATCTCGGGCGTTCGCCGCGCCAACTGGCCTGTCGATACAACCGCGCCGACATGCCGCAGGCCTTCATCGAGGTGGAGTCGGATCTTGCGGAGGCAATCTCGCTGCGCCTGTCGGCAGGCGCCTCCCAGTCGCCAATCGGACAGTGCAACCCGATCCAGGTGCGGCCTTCCCTTATAGTCCCCAGCACAAGGATACCGAGTTATCGGTGTCGGATACTGCCAAATGGCGACCGAGCACCGGCAACGGCATCTATGTAATCTCGGGGCGCTCGTCCGCAGCGTTCAGGATAGCGATGCGTGCTTCGTCGGAACGCAGGCCGAGATCGCCATAGCCTGACAGGCAATGCCGAAGCTGGACCTTGCGGCTTCGGGCGGCGCTTTCCACCAAGAGACACTTTTCCGGGAAGGGGGCGGCGTAGCTCATAAAGCTGCAGAGCGTCATGACGAATTATCGGCTCTGACATGCGATTGCTCGCGGCTCCCGAACCGTGTCTTCCACCGCGCCACCGAATGCTTCGCAAGGATCTCTCATGGAAATCGGTATCGACAGCTTCGCTGCCATCCTCCCCGACCCAGTGACGGACAAGCTTCCTTCGGCAACCGATCGAATGGCCTCGCTCCTCGATGAAGTTGAGGTCGCCGACCGCGTCGGACTCGATGTCTTCGGTATCGGCGAGCACCATCGTGCCGAATTTCTCGATTCCGCGCCGGCGATCATCCTGGCGGCAGCCGCGGCCCGCACCAGTCGGATCCGGTTGACGAGCGCTGTAACGGTGCTGAGCGCCGCCGACCCAGTCCGGATCTTTCAAGAATTTGCAACTCTTGATCTGATCGCCAAGGGTCGAGCCGAGATCGTCGTCGGCCGAGGCTCGTTCGGCGAGGCCTATCCGCTGTTTGGCCTGGATCCGCGGGACTATGATGAGCTCTTCGCGGAGAAGCTCGATCTGCTCCTGAAGCTCAACGAGACGACCTATCCGATCTGGAAAGGTCGCTTCCGTGCACCGCTGGAAGGTCAGGGGATCTACCCGCGTCCCCATCAGCCGCGGCTGCCGGTCTGGATCGGCGTCGGCGGCACACCCCGGTCCTTCGCCCGCGCCGGCACGCTCGGCTTGCCATTGATGGTCGCGATCATCGGCGGCACCTTCGAGCGCTTCCGCCCGCTTATCGATCTCTATCGGGAATCCGGCTTTAGCGCCGGGCATCGCCCAGAAACACTCAAGGTAGGTGTCCATGCGATGGGCTTCGTCGGCGAGACCGACACGGCAGCCAGGGATGCATTCTTTCCGGGCTGGGCCCATCTGACGGGAATGATCGGCCGTGAACGCGGTTGGTCGCCGCCGTCGCGCCGGCAATTCGATGCCATGGCCAGCCCCGAAGGCGCATTCCTGGTTGGAGATCCGAAGACGGTCGCAGCCAAGATGCTCCATGTCGGCGAGGTGCTTGGGGGTGTCTCGCGCATCACCTTTCAGATGAGTACCGCCTCGCCCGAAACAGTGGCGATGAAGCGTTCGATCGAACTTCTGGGCAGCGAGGTTGCCCCGGTCGTCCGGGCAGCTACCCACGACACGAGGAAGGCGACCTAATGGCTGAAGCGAGCCTGGGGCAGATCATCGCTCCTGCGGTAGTGCTGATGAGCGCGGCCGTCGTTGCCGTGCCGCTGTTCCGGCGGCTCTGCCTGGGCTCGGTCCTGGGTTACTTCGCCGCCGGCGTGTTGGTAGGTCCGTCAGTGCTCGGGCTGTTCACCGATGCCCAATCCATTCTGCATTTTTCGGAACTTGGGGTGGTGATGTTCCTGTTCGTGATCGGACTGGAACTTCGGCCGCACAAGCTGTGGGCGATGCGTGGCTAAATCCTTGGATTGGGCCTTGCTCAGGTCGCCGCTGCGATCGCGTCCCTTGCGCTGACGGGCGTGGTGGTGCTCGGGTTGTCCGGTCCAGTTGCTTTCGTCGCCGGGGCGGGCTTCGTCCTGTCCTCGACTGCCGTCATCATGTCGGTGCTGCAGGACCGCGGAGAGATGTCGAACACCGAAGGCCAGAAGTCGGTCGCGATCCTCTTGTTGAGGATCTGATGATTGTGCCGCTTTTGGCGGTGGTTGCCTTTCTGTCGCCGCTGTCGCAAGGGAAGGCGGGATGGACCAGCATTCTGGTGGCGGTTGCGGCGCTACTGGCGCTCCTGGCGGTGTCACGCTGGGGTCTGAACCCGTTCTTCGCACTGCTGGCGCGAGCGCGGACGCGGAAAGTCCTGACGGCCGGCGCGCTGCTGGTGGTCCTTGGTGCGGCTCTGCTGATGGATGTCGCCGGGCTTTCAATGGCGATGGGCGCGTTCCTTGCTGGGGTGATGCTCTCGAGTTCAAGCTACCGGCACCAAATCGAAGGCGACATCGAGCCGTTCCGCGGCCTTCTCATGGGGCTGTTCTTCCTAGCCGTCGGCATGTCGCTGGATCTTGCCGTCATCGCGGCCGAATCGCGGTTCCTGCTGATCATTTGGTCGCTTTCACGGTCGCAAAGGGCGTCGTGGTTTATGCGGTGGCTCGGCTGTTTGGCGGCTCCAACCACCAAGCATTACACCGGACTTCCATGTTCCTGCAGGGCGACGAGTTCGCCTTTGTGCTCTACGTTGCAGCGACATCGGGCGGCGTGATCGATGCGCGAGAGAGTGAGCTGTTTTCCACCGTCATCATCTTGTCCATGGCCCTGACTCATCCGCTCATAATGGCGACGAACAAGATGCTTCGGACGGAAGCACCGATGGACGGCGTCGATGTCGCCCGCGACCTGAAGGGGCGGATACTCATCATCCGCTTCGGCCGCTTCGGCCAGATCGCGTCGCAGGCGCTTCTGTCCCGAGGCGTCGACCTCACTGTGATCGACAAGGACCCCGAGAGGATCCGTGACGCTGGACGATACGAATTCAAGGTCTTCTTTGGAGACGGCACTCGCCTTGATGTCTTGCATCACTCCGGCGCGCGACAAGCCGATGCTATCATGATCTGCATTGATCATCCGAACTCCGCGATGCAGATCGTGGAACTGGCTCAGCACGAGTTCCCGCAGGCTAAGCTTTTGGTACGAAGCTATGACCGCGGACATGCGGTCGAACTAATGCGCGCAGGTGTCGACTATCAGATCCGCGAGACGGTCGAATCCGCCTACCGAATGGGTGCGGGGGGCCTGCGAGCTTTGGGCTTTGCCGAGGTCGATATTGAAGAAGCAGGAGAGGACATCCGCAGACGGGATCATGAACGGCTGGCCGAGCAGGTGCAAGGCGACGCTATGTCGGGCATTGACCGGCTACACATTCGGCCCCTTCCGGAGCCACTTGGTAGACCTTTGGATCAAAGTGTACTTAGACGGTAGCGGTTCTGTTGCGAAGTTGCGAAGCTTCCCCGAACAGGTAAGAACCTCAGCATAGCGAAACGGTGGCGGTTGGCCTCAGGGAGGCTGGATCAGCCCTTCAAGGGCACCGTCAAGTTGCCAGCCCAGGGGCAAGCGAGGTGGTCAGTTGCGGCAGTGACCGGTGACAGGCAAGCCGCTGCAGCGACCTTGCTGACATCGGCCCATACTTCGAGCACACGCCGCCCTACGGCGTGATATTCATTGGCGGTGACGTTATCGCGGCAGAGATGCGAAAGGTTGGCGATCTGGTGGTCACGTCCGTCAACGTGGTGGAATTTGCTGATGGGCTGCGGGTGACCACGGCTCAGGCGGGCCGGGGTGGCAGTT
>NZ_JAETWB010000006.1 GCF_016773205.1 Belnapia arida | reverse complement strand
TCTGGCGCACGCTGCACTCCATGCACCGCTTCGTCGCAGGCCGCGCCCGCATCCCAAGGTGGATGGAGCCGGCATGATCCCCATCGACCCCGGCCTGCTGGCCGCGCTGCGCAGCCTCGCCAGCCTCGGCCTCCCCGATGCCTGGATCGGCGCTGGCGCGCTCCGCAACCCGTCCTGGGACGCGCTCTCCGGCTTTGCCCCCGGCACCAACCCGCCGGAGGATATCGACGTCGTCTGGTTCGACCCCGCCCGCGCCACGCCGGAGGCCGATGCCGCCATCGAGGCCCGGCTCCACGCGCTGCATCCTGGCCTGCCCTGGTCGGTCCACAACCAGGCCCGCATGGCCGCCCGCAACGGCGACGCCCCCTACGCCTCGACGCCGGATGCCATCGCCCACTGGCCGGAGACCGCGACCGCCATCGCCGCCCGCTGGACCGCGAACGGGGTCGAGACCATCGCCCCGCACGGCACCGCCGACCTGCTCGGCCTCGTCCTCCGCCCGACCTCGCCCGGCAAGGCCGCGGCGATGGCGGCCCGCGCCGCCGCCAAGGGCTGGACGCGCCGCTGGCCCCGCCTGACCATGGCCCCGACCAACCGGAGCCACCGCTGATGCTGCAACCCCCGCCCGCCGAACCCGGCATGCACGAGCAGGAGATCGACACTCCCGCCCTGGTGCTCGACCTCGACTCCTTCGAGGCCAATCTCGACCGTATGGCGAGCCTGCTCGAGGGCACCGGCGTGAAGCTCCGCGCCCACGCCAAGACGCACAAGTCACCTGTCATCGCCCGCCTGCAGATGCAGCGCGGCGCCGTCGGCCAATGCGTCCAGAAGGTCGCCGAGGCCGAGGTGCTGGCCTGGGGCGGCATCCCCGACATCCTGGTGAGCAACCAGGTGGTCGGCCACCGCAAGCTGGCCCGCCTCGCCGCCCTCCAGCGCATCAGCCAGGTCGCCATCTGCGTCGACGGGCCGGAGCAGGTCGATTCCCTGGAAGCCGCCGCCGCGGCGGCCGGCACCCGCATCGCCGTCCTGGTCGAGATCGATTGCGGCGGCTCCCGCTGCGGCGTCGAGGCCGGTCCGCCCACCGTGGCGCTCGCCCGGCGCATCGCGGAGAGCCCGCACCTGATCTTCGGCGGGCTCCAGAGCTACCACGGCAGCGCCCAGCACATCCGCGCGCCCGAGGCCCGTGCCGCCGCCATCGCCCATGCGGTGGAGCTGACGCGCCGCAGCGTCGAGCAGCTGCGCCAGCAGGGGCTCGACTGCGCCATCGTCGGCGGCGGCGGCACCGGCACCTTCGGCCATGAGCTGGCGAGCGGCGTCTATACCGAGATCCAGGCCGGCTCCTACGCCTTCATGGATGCCGACTACGCCCGCAACGCCGAGCCGCCGCCCTTCCGCCACGCCCTCTTCGTGCTCTCGACGGTGATGAGCCGCGCCATTCCTGGCGTCGCCGTGCTCGACGCCGGCCACAAGGCGGTGGCGATCGACAGCGGCCTGCCCCTGGTCGCCGGCCGCCCCGGCCTCCGCTACGCCGGCGCTTCGGACGAGCATGGGAAACTGCTGGTGGAGGACGGTGCCCCACCGGCGCTCGGGGAGAAGCTGCGCCTCATCCCCGGCCATTGCGATCCGACGATCGACCGTTACGACTGGTATGTCGGCGTGCGGGGCGGCCGGGTGGAATGCCTCTGGCCGATCGCCTCGCGCGGGGCGATGGCCTGATGCCTGCGCGTGATCAGCGGCCTAACGGCCACTGCTCACGCCTGCGCCCTGCTCAACGCGTCCGGCGATTCGGCCGCGCCGCCGGCGCCGCCGCCTTGGCCGGCCGCGCCATCGGCCGCACTGCCGGCCGGCCGTCGCTGTCACCCTGTTCGATGCGCGCCACCGGCCGCAGCGTCGTCCGCGTGCCGACGGTCCGCAGCAGCGTCGGCCTGGCTGCGGACATCGCCGCCCGGGCCGGCCGCACCTCCGGCTTGGCCGCCGCCGCGACGGCCGTCCGCCGCGCCGCCCGCAGCGGCGCCGCATGGGCCGTCGCCAGCACATGCCGCCCGCGCAGCGGGCTCGCCTGGGCTGCGGCCAGGAAAGCCGGCGCCCGCCGCACCGCCACGGCGACGCCCATCTGGCCGAATCCCTGGTCGAGCAGGGCCATCATGTGCCGGTCCCGCTCCCGGCTCGTCTGCCCGCCGAAAACAGCCGCGATCAGCCGCACCCCGTCCCGCTGAGCGCTGGCGACGAGGTTGAAGCCGCTGTCGTTGACGTAGCCGGTCTTGATGCCGTCCGCGCCGTCATATTCCTGCAGGAGGCGGTTGTGGTTCCAATGCGTCCGGCCGCGGAAGACGAAATGCGGCGTGGAGAAGAAGCTGTAGCGCTCCGGAAAGTCGATCATCAGCCGGCGGCCGAGCAGCGCCATGTCGCGCGCCGTCGTCACCTGGTCGAGATCAGGAAGACCGGATGCATTGCGGAAGGTGGTGCGCGTCATCCCGAGCGCCCGGGCCTTCATCGTCATCATCTGGGCGAAGCGGTCCTCGCTGCCGCCGCCGAGGAACTCGCCGAGTGCCGAGGCCGCGTCATTGGCCGACTTGGTGACCAGGGCGAGGATCGCCTCCTCCACCGACAATGTCATGCCCGCGGTGAGGCCAAGCCGCGACGGCGCCATGGAGGCGGAGTTGGCCGAGACGCGGATCGGCGTATCGAGGGTGACGCGGCCGTCGCGCAGCGCCTCAAAGGCGAGGTAGACGGTCATCACCTTGGTGAGCGAGGCGGGGTAGCGCTGCTCGTCCGGGCTGGCGGCGATCAGCACATTGCCGGAGCGGGCATCGGTGACGATGGCGGCGTATCGCTCGCTGCCGATCTGTGCCTGGGCTGGAAGGGTTGTGGCGATGCCACACGTGACGGCAAGGGCCATGACGGCCCCGAAGCGCGATGCGCAGGTCCCCAACATACCAATCCCCCGATGCGCGGCCCATGCCCCCCGGCTGACCTACGAATCGAGCATAAGCTACGCCTTCGTAAGGCTCGGTGTCCACCGGAATGGAATAAGAACCCCGAAATAGCAGAGGGTTAACACTATTGTTTTGATTTTGTTACAAAAATCCCGTGACTTGGCTGCTTGCCCCGCCTCGCGGTGGCGCAAAAAGCTCATGAAAGCGTGATGTTGCGGCGCAAAAAAATCTTGCTAAAGCCATCGCCACCGCTCTACATACCCTCATGCTGCAGTGCAGCAAAAGGCGTGGTCCCCCCGCTGTCCGTGACCCGGGCCGCGCCCTTACCCGTTGAGGAGCAAGGCGATGGCGGTTGTTTCCGAGGCCAAGCTGGCCGACGTGAAGAAGCTGGTGAACGAGGCGGCCGCAGCTGGCCCCGCGAAGGTCCAGAAGATTGTTCAGGACAGCGCCGCCCCGGCGCGAGCCACGATGGAGAAGACGATGGAACAGGCAACGAAGGCCACCGAAGGCATGATGAAGGCCGCTGAGCAGGCGACCGAGTTCAGCCGCGGCAATGCCGAGGCGATGGCGAAGGCCGCCCAGGTCTATATGACCGGCGTGCAGGACCTCTCCAAGCAGACCCTCGCCATGATGCAGGGCTTCAGCGAGCACGCCATTGCCAGCGCCCGCGCGCTTTCCACGGTGAAGAGCCTGAAGGAGGCGACCGAGATCCAGACCTCCTTCGCCCGCACCGCGATGGAGAAGGCCGTGACCGAGACCACGAAGCTGCAGGAGGCCTCGCTGAAGCTGGCCGAGGCCACCTTCGCGCCGCTGACTGCCCGCATGCAGGTCGCGGTCGAGACGATGTCGAAGCCGCTCGCGGCCTGATCGCCTCCGGCCCTTCGGGGCCGGACGACCTAGGGGCCCGGCCCTGGCATCCCCTGGCGGGGGTGCCAGGGCCGGGCCCTTCACGTTTCAGGGCTTTTTCCAGGGCCCTCGCTGACCATATCCTGGCCCACAGCCCCGCTTGGCCCTTCTCCTGGCGCCATCCGGGGCGATATCCTGTCCAGCAGGCCGGGCCGGTTGCCCGGCTGGCCGGATGCCCGAAGGCAGGCGAGGCCTGACCACCAGGAAGCCCATGAGCGCTCAGGACAAGCCGTTGATCGAAGGGGCCACCCCGCCCGGCACGCCACCCGGGGACAACACGCCGAACACCGGCGTCGTCGTGAAGACCCGACCGCGCACCAAGAAGCCGGCCATGTACAAGGTCTTGATGCTGAACGACGACTACACGCCGATGGAATTCGTCGTCCACGTCCTCGAACGCTTCTTCCAGAAGAACCGGGAGGAGGCGACCCGGATCATGCTCCACGTCCACAGGCGTGGCGTCGGCGTCTGCGGTGTCTATACTTATGAAGTCGCCGAGACCAAGGTCACCCAGGTGATGGACCTGGCCCGCCAGAACCAGCATCCCTTGCAGTGCACGATCGAAAAGGAATGATCGCGCAAAGGTGCCGTTTCGACGCGGCATCGGGTGATGGCATGCTGCGTTACCCTCACCAGCCTGCCACCCCGCCGAATGGCGGGCTCGCCGAGACCGACCGGACGACCCAGATCATGACCACGCCTATCGCCGGTTTTCGGACCGGCGCAGAGTTGAGCGGAAACCCACCCGCAGGCCCGGATGTTCCAGGCCTGTTGGGTTTCATCGGGGAGCGTCGCTAAGCATGTTGTCCCGCAATCTTGAGCAGACGCTCCACCGCGCCCTCGGCCTGGCCAATGAGCGCCGGCACGAATACGCGACCTTGGAGCACCTGCTACTCGCCCTGACCGACGACGCCGACGCGGCCACCGTGCTGCGTGCCTGCGGCGTCGACAATGACAAGCTGAAGCGCGATCTCACCGAGTTCCTCGACAAGGATCTCGCGGGCCTCGTGACGGAGCGCGCCGGCGACCCGAAGCCGACCGCCGGCTTCCAGCGCGTGGTCCAGCGCGCCGCCATCCATGTCCAGTCTTCCGGCCGGGACGAGGTGACGGGGGCCAATGTGCTCGTCGCCCTGTTCTCCGAGCGGGAGAGCCATGCCGTCTACTTCCTGCAGCTGCAGGACATGACGCGGCTGGATGCGGTGAACTTCATCTCCCACGGCATCGCCAAGGCGCCCGGCCGCGCGGCCAACCGCCCCGTCCAGGGCACACCCGCTGCCAACCAGGCGCCCGAGGAGCCGGAGAAGGAGGAGAAGCCGCGTGGTGGCCGCGGCCAGGACGCGCTCTCCAACTACTGCGTCAACCTCAACAAGAAGGCGCAGCAGGGCAAGATCGACCCGCTGATCGGCCGCGACCACGAGATCGAGCGGACGATCCAGATCCTCTGCCGCCGCACCAAGAACAACCCGCTCTATGTGGGCGACCCGGGCGTCGGCAAGACCGCGATCGCCGAAGGGCTGGCGAAGCGCATCATCGAGGGCGACGTGCCCGAGGTGCTGGCCAAGTCCACCATCTACGCGCTCGACATGGGCAGCCTGCTCGCCGGCACCCGCTACCGCGGCGACTTCGAGGAGCGGCTGAAGGCCGTCGTCAACGAGCTCGAGCAGCAGCCCGGCTCCATCCTCTTCATCGACGAGATCCACACCGTCATCGGTGCGGGCGCGACCTCAGGCGGGGCGATGGATGCCTCGAACCTGCTGAAGCCGGCGCTCGCCCAGGGCACGCTGCGCTGCGTGGGCTCGACCACCTACAAGGAATACCGCAACTACTTCGAGAAGGACCGGGCCCTCGTCCGGCGCTTCCAGAAGATCGACGTCAACGAGCCCAATCTCGAGGATGCGGTGAAGATCCTCCAAGGGCTCAAGACGAACTACGAGAAGCACCACAAGGTCCGCTACACGCCGGAGGCCATCCGCGCCGCCGTCGAGCTCTCGGCCAAGTACATCCATGACCGGAAGCTGCCGGACAAGGCGATCGATGTCATCGACGAGGTCGGCGCCTCCCGCATGCTGCAGCCCGAGGGCAAGCGGAAGAAGACCGTCACGCTGAAGGACGTCGAGGAGATCGTGGCGAAGATCGCCCGCATCCCACCGAAGACCGTCAGCAACGACGACAAGGAGACGCTCAAGACCCTCGAGCGCGACCTGAAGTCGATGGTCTTCGGCCAGGAGACGGCGATCGAGGCGCTCTCCTCCGCCATCAAGCTGTCCCGTGCGGGGCTCCGCGATGCCGAGAAGCCGATCGGCAACTACCTGTTCAGTGGCCCGACGGGCGTCGGCAAGACCGAGGTGGCGAAGCAGCTGGCGAAGACGCTCGGCATCGAGCTCATCCGCTTCGACATGTCCGAGTACATGGAGCGGCACTCGGTCAGCCGGCTGATCGGCGCGCCCCCGGGCTATGTCGGCTTCGACCAGGGCGGGCTGCTGACGGACGCCATCGACCAGCATCCGCATGCGGTCCTGCTGCTCGATGAGATCGAGAAGGCGCATCAGGATCTCTACAACATCCTGTTGCAGGTGATGGACCACGGCAAGTTGACCGACCACAACGGCAAGACGGTCGATTTCCGCAACGTGATCCTCATCATGACCACCAATGCCGGCGCGGCCGACATGGCGAAGCCCGCCATCGGCTTCGGCAGCAGCGTCCGGGTGGGCGAGGATACGGAGGCCATCCAGCGGATGTTCACCCCCGAATTCCGCAACCGGCTGGATGCGGTGGTGCCCTTCTCGGGCCTGACGCAGGAGATCGTCGGCCGCGTCGTCGAGAAGTTCGTGATGCAGCTGGAGGCGCAGCTCGCCGACCGCAACGTCACCATCGAGCTCAGCTCGGCGGCGAAGGAGTGGCTGGCGGAGAAGGGCTACGACCCGCTCTATGGCGCACGGCCGTTGGCCCGCGTCATCCAGGAGCACATCAAGAAGCCGCTCGCCGAGGAGCTGCTCTTCGGCAAGCTGGCCAAGGGCGGTTCGGTGAAGGTGAACCTGCGCGACGGCGTGCTGGCCTTCGACTACCAGGAGGCCGCGCCGCCCGCCCTGCCGAAGCCGGAGGAAGGCCCCGGTGATGGCGAGGCGGAGAAGGAGCCGGAGGCGGTGGAGTAGCGCTTCACCCCATCCTGACGGAGACTGGGCGGGCGCGGGGGCAACCTCCGCGCCCGTTTCGATTCGGGGGAGACGCGCCGTGAGCGCCATCAAGGACTGGGACGCCTACAACGCCGCCGAGCGGGTGCGCGGCAAGGAGATGAACGCCCTGCATCCGGAGCTGGTGAAGGGCTTCGGCGCGCTCAGCCGCGGCGCCGCCACCACCCAGCATCTGGATGCCAAGACGCGGGAGCTGATCGCGCTCGCGGTCGCCATCACCACGCGCTGCGACGGCTGCATCGATGCGCATGTGCGGAAGGCGAAGGTGGCGGGGGCGACGAAAGCGGAGATCGCCGAGGCGCTCGGCGTGGCGATCGCCCTCAATGCCGGAGCCGCCTTCACCTATGCGCTCCATGCGCTGGACGCGGTGGAAGAAACCGGCGGCTGATCAGGCCTCGGGCCGGGCGAGGTTCAGCATCAACGTCACCAGGCCACCCTCGTCCACGGCCATGGCGGCCTGGGGGAGGGTGAACCAGCGCCGCTCCCGCTCCGACTTCTCCGGCCAGTCCTCCAGCAACTCGTCGACGGCGAGGGGGAAGACCTCCACCTCGCAGGTCACGGTGGCGCCGTCCGGCAGGCGCTTCGGGTAGGCATAGGCGCCGATCGGCACGGAGGTGATGCGGCCGCGGATGCCGGCTTCCTCATAGGCTTCGCGCTCGGCCTGCTTCGCCCCGCCGCATTTCTCGGTCCATCCCTTGGGCAGTACCCAGCGCCGCGTCTCCCGGCTGGTGACAAGCATCACCTGCGTCTCGCCATCCGCCTGCCGGAAGGGCAGGGCGGCGCATTGGCGGCTGCGGCGGGTCTGGTGACGCTTGCGCTTGTTGGGCATGGTTCTGGGTATGCAACCTACCGTAGAAAGATTGTGCATTCATGGACGCAAATTCAATGACAGATTATACCAAAGTGGTCCAGATGACTGGTCCGGAATCGCACGTGTCCCGCTAACGTGTTCCAAACATGCGGTCTCCGGCGTCGCCGAGGCCGGGGACGATGTAGCCATGGCCGTCGAGATGGCTGTCGATGGCGGCCGTCCAGATCGGCACCTCCGGATGGGCGCCGTGGAAGCGCTCGATTCCCTCCGGCGCCGCCAGCAGGCAGACCAAGCGAAGCTCCTTGCACCCGCGCTCCTTCAGCCGGTCCACGGCGGCGACGGCGCTGTTGGCGGTGGCGAGCATCGGGTCGAGCACCACGACCAGCCGCTCCGCCACGTCGGGCGGCGCCTTGAAGTAGTATTCGACGGCCTGGAGCGTCTTCGGGTCGCGGTAGAGGCCGATATGGGCGATCCGGGCGGAGGGGACGAGGTCCAGCATCCCGTCGACGAAGCCCATGCCGGCGCGGAGGATCGGGGCGAAGACCAGCTTCTTGCCCGAGAGGATGGGTGTCTTCATCCGCGACAGCGGCGTCTCGATCTCGACCTCCTCGAGCGGTAGGTCGCGCGTCACCTCATAGGCCAGCAACATGCCGATCTCGTTCAGCAGGCGGCGGAAGCCCTGGGTGGAGCGCTCGGCGCTGCGCATCAGCGAGAGCTTGTGCTGCACCAGCGGGTGGCGGACGACATGGACCTGGCGCATGGGAAACCTCTTAGAAGACAGTGCCATCGCTGGCGATGCGGAGCGGCGGCCCGCCATCCGCGCGGCGCTCGGCGGCGAGGCGGCGGCCGGCCCACCAGGTGCCTCCTTCCAGCACGCGGGCGAGGGGGAAGGCCTCCGCGGTGACGCCCAGGCGCTCTCTTACCAGGGGCGCGATCCGGTCGAGCAGGGCGACGGTCAGCGCCCGCCAGCCGACGATCAGCGGCGAGCCCGGCGCGTGCTCGCCTGCGGCATCGGCCGGGTCAGTGAGGCGGATGACGCCCATGTCGAGGAAGAGGCCGCCATTGCGGTATTCCGGCAGGCCGGTCAGCGCGTCGATCCCGGTGACGCGGAGGCCGGCCTCCTCCAGCGGCTCGATCAGCGAATAGGCGAGCCATTGCGAGAGCTTGTGGAAGGGGACCGGCCCGTCCGGCAGGGCCGGGTGCGGCCAGATGTCGGGGCCGTTCGGCCAGATGGGGCCGAGCTGGTGCAGGAGGGCGATGAGGATCGTGCGCGCCGGCAGGGCGCCGCCCTCCGCCTGCCCGGCCAGATGGTCGAAGAGCGCGCCGGGCCGGCCGGGGATGGCCTTGCCCAAGCGGCGGAGCAGAGCGGCGCGTCCTTCGAGGCCGACAAGGAGATTGTCGGCACCCACCTGGAAGCCGGCGGCGAGGTCGGCGGCGGTGATGGTGGCGAGCCGGGCGGCATCGGCCCGGGCGCTGCGCCCATCCGTGGCGAAGGCGCCGCCGATGAACATGCGGAAGCTGGCGACGGCCAGCCCCTCGGACCGGGCGAAGACCCGGCCCGTCTCCGCCTCTCGGTAGCGCCATTCCATGCCCGCCCCGGCATCGAGCAGGACGGAGGTGATGGCGAGGTCGAAGGCCATGCGCGGATCGCGGGCGGGGAGGGCGGCCCAGCGATCGACGCCGCCCACGCTGAAATGCCGCCAGCGGGCATGGAAGGGGACGGCGAGGCTCGGATAGTTCTGCCGCACCACCTGCGCGACGAGGTCGGCCGCGGCGGGCAGGCGACCCAGATCAAGCTGCCAGCCTTCCAGTTGCCCCGCCTCGGCGAGCGCGAAGAGTGCCCCGCAGCGTTCCCGCACCGCCTCCGGCGTCAGCAAGTCGGACGGGATGCTCGGCCGATTGGACGCGCTCACATGCTCTCCAGCGGCCGGCCGACGGTGCGGGCGAGGTCGGCGGGGCTCGGCGCATCGGGGGCGAAGTAGCCGGCGGCCTTCTTCGCTTCCATCTCGACGGCGGCGTCGGGCGGGATGCGGTCGGGCGGGATGGGGATGCGCTCCAGCACCTCGATGCCCTGCTCGACCATCGCCTCGTATTTCATGTTGGACATGGAGACGAGGCGGTGGATGCGCGTCACGCCGAGCCAGTGCAGCACGTCGGGCATGAGTTGCTGGAAGCGCGCATCCTGGACGCCCGCGACGCATTCCGTCCGCTCGAAATAGGTCGCCGCCTGGTCGCCGCCCTCCTGGCGCTTGCGGGCATTGTAGACGAGGAACTTCGTCACCTCGCCGAGCGCGCGGCCTTCCTTCCTGTTGTAGACGACGAGGCCGACGCCGCCCCGCTGCGCCGCCCGCACGCCTTCCTCGATGCCCTGGATGAGATAGGGCCGGCAGGTGCAGATGTCGGAGCCGAAGACGTCGGAGCCGTTGCACTCGTCATGCACCCGGCAGGCAAGGCGGGTGTGGCGGTCGGCCAGCGCCCGCGGGTCGCCGAAGATATAGGCGGTGATGCCGCCGATGGGGGGGAGGAAGACCGAGAGGTCGGGCCGGGTGACCAGCTCCGGATACATGCCCCCGGTCTGTTCGAAGAGGGTGCGGCGGAGGTCGTGGTCGGCGACGCCGAAGCGCTCGGCGATGCCCGGCAGCCACCAGACCGGGTCGATCGCCGCCTTGGTGACGGAGACATCGCCATTGGCGTGCAGCACCTGGCCGTCCGGCGCCAGCTCGCCCGTGCCGATCAGTGCGTTCAGCTCCGCCATGTTCAGCCGGGCGCGGGTGATGGCGATGGTCGGGCGGATGTCGATGCCCTCGCCGATCGCCTGGCCGAACACCTGGCCCGCGACATGCCCCCAGGGGTCGAGCGAGACGATGCGCCCCGGCCCGGTCCATTGCGGATGGGGGCCGATCTCCGTCACCGGGTGGGTATTGGCAAGGTCCGGGCGCTGCAGGGGCGAGAGCGCGCCGGCCGAGACCGCGAGTGCCCGGTAGAGCGAGTAGGAGCCGCCATGGGTGCCGATCACGTTGCGGTCCGATGGCCGCGTCACGGAGCCGATGACCGGCCCGCGCTCCTCCGGCGTCGGCGCGGCCCAGCGCAGCGGCCAGCGATGCGCCTGCGGCTCCGGGTGGGAGGTGAGGCGGATATGGCGCGGGGCGTTGCTGCTCATGCGAAGAAGATTGCCAGCATGCGGCGCCGGATCAAAGAGGCGCTTCCGCCGTAGCAACGGAAGGTGTTGCCGCCCTATCCTCCGCCCATGCCCCCGGCATGAGGGGCGGGACCAGGGAAGGAAGACAGGATGCAACGCCGCCGTGCCCTCGCGGGCGGGATCGCCGGGATAACCGGCGCCGCCACGCTCGCCACCCCTCATCTAGCGGGCGCCCAGCCGCGCATCCGCTGGCGCTGCCCCAACAGCTTCCCGAAGACGCTCGACACCCTCTACGGCGCGGCCGAGATCGTGGCGCGGCGGGTGCGGGAGATGTCGGACGGCGCCTTCGAGATCACCGTCTCCGGCCCGGGCGAGATCGTGCCCGGCCTGCAGATCCTCGATGCGGTGGGGCAGGGGTCGGTCGAGTGCGGCTTCACCTCCAGCCTCTTCTACTTCGGCAAGGACCCGAGCCTCGCCATCAGCACGACGCTGCCCTGGGGCATGTCGAGCCGGGCGATGTTCGCCTGGCTCAACTACGGCGGCGGGCGCGACCTGCTGCGCGACGTCTTCCGCGACCAGGGCGTGGTCGCCATCCCCGCCGCCTGCACCGGCGCCCAGATGGGCGGCTGGCTGAAGCGGGAGATCAAGGCGCCGGAGGATCTGAAGGGGTTGAAATTCCGCATCGCCGGGCTCGGCGGCAGCGTGATGGCGAAGCTCGGCGTCATCCCCCAGCAGATCGCGCCCTCCGACATCTATCCCGCGCTGGAACGGGGCGTGATCGACGGCGCCGAATATATCGGCCCCTATGACGACGAGAAGCTCGGCTTCGGCCAGGTGGCGAAATACTATTACTACCCCGGCTTCCAGGAGATCGCGCCGAGCACCGACCTGCTGGTCAACCAGCGGGCCTGGGACGGGCTGCCGAAAGCCTACCAGTCCATGCTGGAGACGGCCTCGGCGGAGGCCTGGGCCGCGACGGCGGCGAAGTACGACGTGCTGAACCCGCCGGCGCTGCGGCGCCTGCTGGCGGGCGGTACCCAGCTCCGCCCCTATCCGCGGGAGGTGATGACGGCGCTCTACAAGGCGGCGCAGGAGCTCTATGCCGAACTCGGCGCGCAGAATGCGCGGTTCAAGCGCATCCACGAGCATTGGGACAAGTTCCGGCTGGAGCAGATCCAGTGGTTCCGCGTGGCGGAGGACAGCGCCTCGAATTTCGTCGCGGTGACGACCTCGCAGCGCTGACCGTGACCGTCAGGCGGCCTCCTCGGCCGCCTGACGCCCGAGGACGAAGTCCGCCGCCTTCTCGGCGATCATCAGCGTCGTCGCGTAGGTGTTGGCCGAGGGCATGCTCGGCATGATCGAGGCATCGACGACGCGCAGCCCCTGCATGCCGTGCACCAGAAGCCGGTCGCTCACCACCGCGCTCGGGTCGGTCTCCGGCCCCATGCGGGCGGTGCCGATCAGGTGGTAGGTGGTGCTGCCGTTGCGCTTGGCGAAGTCCAGCAGCTCGTCATCGGTCTGCGCCTGGGGGCCGGGCAGGGTCTCGGCCTCCAGGTATCGCGCCAGCTCCGGCGTGTTCAGCATCCGCCGCACCAGCCGCATGCCGCCGAGATGGACGCGCACATCCATCGGGTCGGAGAGGTAGTTGGGGTTGATCACCGGATCCTCGAAGACGTCGGTGCTGCGCGCAGTGACCCAGCCGGTGCTCTCCGGCCGGTGCTGCCATGCGCCGGCGGTGACGCCTGGATAATCGTCGAGCACATAGACCTTGCCCTCGACATAGGAGCCGGGGGTGAAGACGCATTGCAGGTCCGGCACGTCGAGCCCCTCGAAGCTCTTCCAGAAGACATGCACATGCGAGGGGGCGGTGGCGAGGATGCTGGGCTTGCGCAGCCCCCAACGGGCGATCTGCATCCCGAGCTTCACCCCGCGGCCGAGCTGGTTCAGCGTCTCGACGCCCGGCTTCGCCCGCATGACGAAGCGCGAGGCGTAGTGGTCGCGGAAGTTGGAGCCGACGCCGCGCAGCGCATGCACGACGGGCACGCCGAGCCGCTCCAGAAGGTCGACCGGGCCGACGCCCGAGACCTGCAGCAGCCGCGCCGTGTTCACCGTGCCGGCGGAGAGGATGACCTCGCGCCGCGCCCGCACCTCGCGCGGTGGGGCGCCGCGGGCGGCGAGGTAGCGAATGCCTATGGCGCGCTTGCCCTCGAAGAGGATGGCGCTAGCCCGCGCATTGGTCCGCACCTCGAGGTTCGGGCGCTTCATGGCCGGCTTGAGGAAGGCCCGCGCCGCCGAGACGCGCCGCCCGTTGCGGATGGCCCGCTGGAAGTAGCCGACGCCTGCCTGGTCGCCGCTGTTGTAGTCGCGGGCGCGGGGGATGCCGAGGCCCACGCAGCCCTCGATGAAGGCCTCCGAGACCGGGTGGATCCAGTCCATGTCGGTGACCGGGATGCCGTCCTCGCTGCGGCCGCGCGACGCATCGCCCGCCCCGATGCGGTTCTCGCTGCGCCGGTAGTAGGGCAGGCAGTCGGCATAGCCCCAGCCGCGGTTGCCGCGCTGCGCCCAATTGTCGAGGTCGGCCGGCTGCCCGCGGTTGTAGACCATGCCGTTGACCGAGGAGGAGCCGCCGAGCGTCCGCCCCTGGGTCGTGCTGATGCGCCGCCCGCCCGTCATCGGCAGCGGCTCGGTCTTGAACTGCCAAGTGACGCCGGGGTCGACCAGCGTCTTGATGAAGCCGGCCGGGATGTGGATGAAGGGGTTGCGGTCCGGCGGACCCGCCTCCAGCACGCAGACGGTGACGCGGGGGTCGGCGCTCAGCCGGTTGGCCAGCACCGAACCGGCGGCGCCCGATCCCACGATGACATAGTCGAAGCTGTCGGCGTCCATGCGCGGCGTCCTGCTGATCCCTGGCGTCAGGCTATAAACCGAACGGCGACGCTGCCAAGCCGCCCGAAATCGGCCCGGACCGCGTCGCCCGCCCGGATCTCGAGCGGCACCATGCAGGTGCCGGTGGTGACGTACTGCCCGGCGGCGAGGCCGGGGCCATGGGCCGCCAGCTCGTTCGCCAGCCAGGCGAGGGCGATGCGCGGGTCGCCCAGCACGTTGGCGCCGACCCCCTCTCGGGCGTAGCGCTCGCCGACCCGGGCGGCGACGGGATGCGCGGCGAGGTCGAGGCCGCGCCAGTCGGCCGGCGCCTCCGGCCCGAGGACGAATTGATGGGCGCAGGCATTGTCGGCGATGAGCTGCGGCCCGCCGGCCCGGGCGAAATCACCGAAGCGGCTGTCCGGCACCTCGATGCCGAGATGCAGCGCGCCGACCGCCGCCATTACCTCCGCCTGGGTGTAGGGCAGGGGACGGGGCGGCAGGTCGCGGGCGATGCGGAAGACGAATTCCGGCTCGGCGACCAGCATGGCATTGGCCCCGAGCGGCACCTCGACCCCGTCGGCGAAGACCCGGCTGGCGAGGATGCGCCCGGCGAGCGGCCCGTCGACGCCGATATGCGCCTGCCCGGCCTGGCTCGTGGCGGCGATCTTCCAGCCGAAGAGCGGCCGCCCGTCACGCCCGTCGAAGCGGGACTGGATCGCATAGCCCTCCGCCCGGCTCGCCGGCCGCAGCGGGGCGGGGAGGGCAGCGAGGCGCCGTCCTTCCTGCCAGTGGCGCCAGAGCAGCGCGGCGGCTCCCTCGGCCGCTCCGTCGTCGAGCATCCTCGTTCCTCCCGACCTGATCTTCTGGACCGGTTCGCCGAAACCGGCCCCCTGTGGTGTCCTTCGGCGGCGTTGACGCGGAAGGCCGTGCGAGGCCTTCGGGAGCAAATCGCCAATCCGGGGCCCCCGCAAAGCCGCGCAGCGGTTTGCGAGGAAATCAGAAGCCTTCCAGCACGATCTTGCCCCGCACGCGCCCCGCCTCGATGGCAGCATGGGCGCGGCGCAGATTCTCCGCGTTGATCCGGCCGTAATGCTCGGGCGCCGCCGGGCGGAGCCTGCCGGCATCGATCAGCGAGGCCGCCTCGGTGAGGATGGCGTGCTGGCGCTCCATGTCGGCGGTGCGGAACATCGGCCGGGTGAACATCGCCTCCCAATGGATCGAGACGCTCTTGAACTTCACCAGGCGGAGGTCGAGCGGCTCCGGGTCGTCGATCAGGCCGAACCGTCCCTGCGGCGCGATCAGCTTGGCGATCTCGGCCCAGGCGGCGGCATCGGTATGGGTCGAGAAGACGTAGCGCACCGGGCCGAACCCCTTCACCTGCGCCGCCAGCGGCTGGCCGTGATCCACCACCTCATGCGCCCCGCATTCGCGCACCCAGGCAGCGCTCTCGGGGCGGGAGGCGGTGCCGATGATCCGCAGCCCGGTCAGCGCCCGAGCCAGGGCGATGGCGATGGAGGGCACCCCGCCGGCGCCGCCGAGCATCAGCAGCGAGCAGCCCGCGCCGCCGCCGCGGGGGATCTCCAGCCGGTCGAACAGCATCTCCCAGGCGGTCAGCGTGGTCAGAGGCAGGGCCGCCGCCGCGGCATGGGACAGGCTTTCGGGCTTGCGGCCCACGATCCGCTCGTCGACCAACTGCAGCTCGGCATTGGAACCCGGCCGGTCGAGCACGCCGGCGTAGAAGACCGCGTCGCCGGGGCGGAACAGCGTGCAGCCCGGGCCGGCCGACTCGACGATGCCGGAGGCGTCGTAGCCGAGGACGCGCGGCGCCTCGGGCGAGGCCTCGAAGACGGCGCGGCTCTTCGCATCGCGCGGATTGACCGAGACGGCCTGCACGCGGACCAGCAGGTCGCGGCCCTCGGGCGATGGCGGCGCCGGCAGGTCGAGGTCCTGGAGCGAGCGCGGGTCGCCGATCGGCAGGCCCCGCTCGGTATAGCCAACGGCCTTCATGCGGCACCTCCCCGCAGCGGGCGGAAAAAGGCGGCGATCTCCTCGGCCAGCGCCGCCGGCTGCTCCATGGCGGCGAAATGCCCGCCGCGCTGCATCTCCGTCCAGCGGCGGATATCGGTATAGGTCCGCCCGGCGATGCTGCGCGGCGGGCGGCGGATCTCCTTCGGGAAGGCGGCGTAGCCCATCGGCACATCCACCGTGCGCCCCTCGGGGATCGGCCAGTCGCCATGCATCCGGGCATAATAGGGCCAGAAGGAGGCGCCGATGCAGCCGGTGAACCAGTAGAGCGCGATATTCGCCAGCAGCCGGTCGCGCGGGTGGACGCTCTCCACGTCGCCGTCGCAGTCCGACCAGGCGCGGAATTTCTCGACGATCCAGGCGGCGAGGCCGGCTGGGCTGTCGTTCAGGGCAAAGGCCAGGGTCTGCGGCCGGGTGCCCTGGATCCACTGGTAGCCCGTCTCCTCCCGCATCCACTGCGCCACCTCGTCGAGGTAGCGGCGCTCCTCCGCGGTCGGGTTCTCCGGCGCCGCCTGGTCGGGGCGGAGCGAAAGCAGGTTCAGGTGGATGCCGATCAGCTTCTCCGCATGCGCGACGCCGAGGCGGGAGGCGGTGAAGCCGCCCCAGTCGCCGCCCTGGGCGCCGAATCGCTCGTAGCCGAGCACGCCCGTCATCAGATGGGCGAGGCAGTCCGCGATCGCCTCGACCGGAAAGCGCGGCTGGCCGGGGCGGAAGGACAGGCCATAGCCCGGCAGCGAGGGGACGACGACGGTGAAGGCATCCGCCGGATCGCCGCCGAAATGCGCCGGGTCGGTCAGGCGCGGGATGATGTCGAGGAATTCGAAGACGGAGCCCGGCCAGCCATGCATCAGCAGCAACGGCATCGGGGAGGGGCCCTGGCCCTGGACGTGCAGGTAGTGCAGGTCGATGCCATGCAAGGGCACGGTGAATTGCGGAAAGGCGTTCAGCCGCGCCTCCGCATGGCGCCAGTTGAAGCCGCTCTGCCAGTAGGCGAGCAGGCCGCCGAGATAGTCCACATCGGTTCCCGTCGCCCAGGCCTCACCCGGCGGCTGGTCGGGCAGGCGGGTCAGGGCGAGGCGGGACTTCAGGTCGGCGATGGCTTGGTCAGGAATCTCAAGCCGGAAGGGGTGGGGAGTGGGGAGCATGGTTTCCTCCTTCGCCCAGGCGAGCGCGCGGGGCGGCGCGCGTCAAGCGACGGAACGCTTGGCGATGCACCACGCCCGGCTTGACGCGGCGCGGCCGCCCATTGCCAATGCGCGCCAACAGCCGGGAGGGAGAACGCCATGCGTCGTAGGCATCTGATCGGGGCGGCCGCCCTCCTGCCCGGCATCCGCATTGCCCGGGCGGAGGAGGAGTGGCCCTCCCGCACGGTGACGATCCTGGTGCCCTTCGCTCCAGGCTCCTCCTCCGACATCATCGGACGGGCGCTGGCCCAGGGGATGCAGCAGTCGCTCGGCAAGCCGGTGGTCGCCGAGAACCGGCCGGGTGCGACCGGCGAGGTCGGCGCCCGGGCCGTCATCCGCAGCGCGCCGGACGGCTACACGCTGATGCATGCGCCGATCAGCACCTGGGCGATCAATGTCGCGCTGCGGCCGAACCTCGCCTATGACCCGGTCACGCAGCTGACGCGCATCACCCAGACGGTGCGGACGCCGAACGTGCTGGTGGTGCATCCCGGCCAGGTGCCGGCGAAGACGCTGCCGGAGCTGGTCGCCTGGCTGAAGGGCAATGGCGGCCGCGCGTCCTACTCGACCAGCGGCATCGGCTCCTCCGACCATCTGACGATGGAGATGTTCAAGCAGGCGACAGGCACCGAGGTGGCGCACGTCCCCTATGCCGGCGGCGGACCGGCGACGACCGACCTGATCGCGGGCACCGTGCAGATGTCCTTCCAGAATCTCGGCTCCATCGCGCCGCAGATCAGGGACGGGCGGGTGCGGCCGATCATCATCACCAGCGAGGCACGCAGCCCGCTGCTGCCGGAGGTGCCGACGGCGGGCGAGGCGGGGCTGCGTGACTTCGTCGTCTATTCCTGGCAGGGCTTCGGCGGGCCGGCGGCCATGCCGGCGCCGCTGGTCGCCAAGGTGCACGCCGCAGCCATCGCCGCGCTCCGCGTGCCGCAGACCGCGTCGCGGCTGGCCGATCTCGGCTTCGAGGTGGTGGGCAATTCGCCTGAAGAATTCGCCGCCTTCCAGCAGGCTGAGATCGCCCGCTGGAAGCGCGTGGTGACGCAGGGCGGGATCACCGCGGAATAGCGGAACCCTGCTGCGGCGCCTGCCGCCCGGCGGCGGCGCCGGCGAGCCAGCGGTCGCGGTAGCGGATGCGGAGGCGGCGTGGCGAGTGCGGCATCAGCCGCATCCCCTGCGCGGCGATGCGGTAGACGACACGGCGCAGGATGTCCTTCGGCAGCGAGCCGGCGACATAGTTGCGGCCCTCGCCGGCGCCGTAGCGGAAGGCGCGCTCGAGGATCCAACCTTCCTCCATCTGCTCCGGGCGGATGATGTGGCGCAGGCGGGCCGAGGCCTCGAACCAGCCGCGATGCCCGGCCACCTCCAGCCGCCGCAGCAGCTCCGTCTCGCTGCCCATGGCGTAGAGCGGGTTGGTGCCGTCCGGCCCGACATGCTCGGCGAAGCGCGTGCCGGCGCGGAAGAGGTCGGCGCGGATCGCCATGTTGGGGCCGAAGATGTCGGCGAAGCCGCAGGGCCCGCTCGGCCGCAGCTGCTGCGAGTAGAGCATGCTGAACTCGACGACCTCTTCCGAGAGCCAGTCGGGCTTCGGCCGCGGCCATTCGGGCGCCACCGTGCCGCCGAACATGTCCGCCTCCGGATGCTCGTCGGCCGCTGCCAGCAGGCGGACCAGCCAATCGGCATCCGGCAGCACGTCGTCATCGGTGAAGACGGCGAGGCGGCCCTGCAGTTCGGGCAAGGCGAGGTTAAGCGCACGGTTCTTGCCCGGCTTCGGGCAGGAAAGGATGGTCAGCGGCAGCCGCCCGGCGAAGCCCTGCAGCACAGCGAGTGTATCGTCGCCGCTGCCGTTGTCGGTGACGACCAGCTTCCACCCGCCCTCCGGCGATCGCAGGCCGGTGAAGGCTTCCAGCACGCGCGGAATGGCATGCGCGCGGTTGCGCGTGGCGAAGAAGACGGTGAGGGCAGGCTCGCTCATCGATGGGTCTTGCCGGCTTCGTCGGCGCGAGCGCCGATGTCGAGGGTCGGGATGACGGGCTCGCCGTCGCGGCGCAGCAGGGCGCGCAGCAGGCGGCCGGGCAGGCTGCGCTTCTTGTGCTCGCCCATCAGCGCCATGCGGGTGAAGCCGCGCGCATAGGCGAGGCGCCAGCGCAGCGCCAGCAGGGCCGTGCTGTCCTGCGGCAGCAGCGAGCTCGGCAGGGTGATGGCCTCGACGACGAGGCGGCGCGGCAGCTCGCGCCAGACCTGCTCCGGCGCGCCGAGGATGCGGCGCGTGGCGACCGTCGAGGCGCCCTGCCAGTAGAGCCGCTCCAGCAGCCATTCCGGCCGCAGCCGGCGCGCCTGGATCTGGTGACGCACGACGATGCTGCTGTCGTACCAAGCGGAATAGCCGCGGTCCTGCAACCGCCAGCCGACCTGCACATCCTCGTCCGAGAGCAGCAGCTTGCCGACGCGGCCGAGCCGGTCGGCGAAGCCGCCCATCTCCAGCAGCGGCCGGCGCTGCACGATCATGTTCACGCCGTAGGGCTCGAGCCCGTCCGGCACCTGCGGCGTGCGGAACTCGCCGGTGCCTTCCCATTCGATGATCGAGAGCACGCCGCGCAGGCTGTCCGGCCACCAGTCCGGCAGCGGCGCCTCCCAGACTGGCAGCACGCGGCCGGCGAGCACGCCCGGCCACGGGTCGCGCGTCGCCGCGACGCGCTGGATCTGCTCGATCCAGTCCGGCATGGCGAGCGCGTCGTCATCGAGATAGGCAATGAAGTCCGCCTCGCTCACCTCGGCGCCGAGGTTGCGCGCGGCGCTCGCGCCGGGCCGGTCCACGCGAAGCAGGCGCGCATTCGGCAGCGGCGCGACCAGCGCAGCCAGCTCCTCGCTCACCGCGGGCGCGGAGCAGCTGTCGACGACGACGATGTCGAAACCGTCCGGACCGACCGTCTGCTGGCGCAAGCTCTCAAGGCAGCTGCGCACGTAGTGCGGCCGGTCATGCGTGACCAGGCAGGCGGTGACGCTCGGCACGCGGGCGGTGGGTGGCGTCGCCGCCTCGCCATGGTGTGTCGTTGTCATCCTGTCCTCGGTAATGACCGTATCCTGCATCCGCCACCATGTCCCGGAAGCCGCCGGAAAATAGGAGCGGTACGCATGTAAAGGAAAGATCGTCGCACCCTCACGGTGCTGCGGTTGCGGTCACGTTGCGTTGCGTGCGCATACCGGCCTGGAGACGCGCCAGGGTTGCATCGGCCTTTGACATTTGTGGTCAAACCTCAGTGTGCACAACAAGACGTTTCTGCGTGAAGTTGCATGTCTCACGCCAATGGCATTACCCGAAGGCGGGAGCAAATGTGATTTTGCGCTGCGGTATGGGATCGGATCGGTACTGGATGCAAGGGGTGCAGACGAGCGAGGCGCTTCCCGGGACGGCGCGGTTGTTGCCGCTTGCCGTCGATCTCGATGGGACGTTGCTGGCTACCGATACGCTTCATGAAGGATTGGTGGAGGCGCTGCTGCACAGCCCCGCCGCCGTCCCCGGCCTGCTGCGCAGCCTGCCGGCGGGCCGCGCCGCCTTCAAGCGCCGCGTCAGTCAGCAGGCGCCCGCCGATGCCGCGGGGCTGCCGCTGCGCCAGCCCTTCCTCGACTGGTTGCGCGAGCAGCACAGCCTCGGCCGCGAGCTGCATCTCGTCACTGCCGCCGACCAGGCGATCGCCGATGCGGTCGCGGCACATGTCGGGCTGTTCCGCAGCGCGACGGGCAGCGACGGCACGCGCAACCTGCGCAGCGAGGAGAAGGCGCAATTCCTTCGCCGCTCCTTCCCCGAGGGCTTCGCCTATGCGGGCGACAGCCGGCACGACCTGCCCGTCTTCGCCGCCGCCACCGAGATCGTTCTGGTGAATGCCAGCCCCGCGACCGCCGCCGCGGCGCGCAGCATCAACCCCGCCGTCGTCGCCGAATTCCCGCCCGAGGGTTCGCGCCTCCGCACCTGGATCGGCGCGCTCCGCGTCCACCAGTGGTCGAAGAACGTCCTGGTGCTGGTGCCGCTGCTGCTCGGCCACAAACTGCATGACGCGACGGCGATCCTGCACTGCGTGCTGGGGATGCTGCTGCTGAGCCTCGCCGCCTCCGGCACCTACCTGCTGAACGACCTGGCCGACCTCAACGCCGACCGGCAGCACCGCAAGAAGCGGCACCGCGCCATCGCCTCGGGCCGCATCCGCCCGCTGCACGCGCTGGCCGTGGCGCTAGGCCTCATCACCTTCGCCCTGCTGGCGCCGCTGCTGTTCCGGCCGATGCTCTCCGTCGCCATCATCGGCTATTGCGGGCTGTCGCTGCTTTATTCCGGCGGCCTCAAGCGCATAGCGCTGATCGACACGCTGACCATCGCCGCGCTTTTCACCATGCGGCTCTCGCTCGGCATCGAACTTGCCGATGTTCCCTATTCGCCCTGGCTGGTGGCCTTCGCCGGCTTCTTCTTCTTCTCCCTGGCGCTGGCCAAGCGGCATTGCGAGCTGATGGAGGCGCGCGAGGGCGGCGGCCTCGCGCGCCGCGGCTGGGAGGTGGAGGACTGGCCGCTGACGCTCGGCTTCGGCGCCGCGGCGGCGATCGGCGCCCTGCAGATCATGATCCTTTATGTCGCCGACGATGCGCTGCCCTCGCGCATGTACAGCAATCCGGCTTGGCTCTACGTCGCGCCCGGCGCGGTCGCCATCTGGCTGATGCGAATCTGGCTGCTGGCGCATCGCCGTGAGTTGCAGCACGACCCGGTGGTCTTCGCGCTGCGCGATCCCTGGTCCTGGGGCATCGGCCTGGTCGCCGCCGTCGCCATTGTCCTGGCGCTGTAGGGACAGGCCGCTATGCCCGATACGCTGGCCGCGCAAGCGGCGACGCGCCCCACCGCCTGGAAGCAGACGGCACTGCAAGGCTGGGGTCGCTCCAGCCTCAGCCCCTGCCTCGCCGCGCGGCCGGAGAGGTTGCGCGAGCTGCGCGCCGCGCTCGACGCGCCGGAGGGGCGCACGCTCATCGCCCATGGCGGCGGGCGGAGCTATGGCGATGCGGCGCTCAACACAGATGGCGCCGTGGTCGTCACCGGCCGGCTCGACCGCATCCTCGGCTTCGACCCGGCGACGGGCGAGCTGGTGGCGGAGCCAGGCGTCACCTTCGCCGATCTGCTGGATGTCTTCCTGCCGCGCGGCTTCGTCGCCCCGGTCTCGCCGGGCACCGCGCATGTCACGCTCGGTGGCGCGCTGGCGAACGACGTCCACGGCAAGAACCACCACCATGCCGGCAGCTTCGGCGAGCATGTGCTCTGGTTCGACCTGCTGCTGGCCGATGGGCGGATGCAGCGCGTCTCGCCTGAGAGCGACCCCGCCCTGTTCCAGGCAACCATCGGCGGCATCGGCCTCACCGGCCTCGTCGCCGCGCTCTGCTTCCGGCTGATGCGCGTGCCCTCCAACGCGCTGGCGGTACGCCGGCGGCGGGTGCGCAACCTCGACGATTTCCTCGCCGGCTTCGCGGCTGCTGGCGGCGCCACCTGGTCGGTCGGCTGGATCGATGCGCTGGCCGGCGGCGCCTCCCTCGGCCGTGGCGTGCTGGAGACGGCGGAGCCGGCCGAGTCGGGCATCGAAGCCCGTCCGGCCAAGGCAAGGCGCTTCCCCATCGACGCGCCGGGCTGGCTGCTGAACGGCGCCAGCGTGCGCGCCTTCAACGAATTTTACTGGCGCCGCGTGCCGGCCTCCGGCCAACAGGTGACGGTGCCGTATCGCCAGTTCCTCTACCCGCTCGATGCCATCGAGGGCTGGAACCGGATGTATGGCAAGCAGGGCTTCCGCCAGTTCCAGTGCGTGGTGCCGCCCGGCCCCGGCGAGGCGGCGCTGCGCCAGCTGCTGGAGACGGTGGCGGCGGGCGGCAATGCCTCTTTCCTCGCCGTGCTGAAGGTAATGGGGCCGCAGGGGCAGGGGATGCTTTCCTTCGGGATGCCCGGCTATTCGCTGGCCCTCGACATCCCCGCCCGGCCCGGCAGCGAGGCGATCTTCGCCCGGCTGGAGCGTATCACCCGCGATGCCGGCGGGCGCATCTACCTGGCGAAGGACAGCCTGCTCTCGGCCGAGAGCTTCGCCGCCATGTATCCGCGGGCCGACGAGTTCCGGGCGGTGCGGCAGCGGGTGGATCCCCACCGGCGGCTCTCCTCCGACATGGCGCGGAGGATCGGGCTGTGAACGAGACCTGGCTGATCCTCGGCGCCTCCTCGGCCGTGGCGCGGGCCTTCGCGCGGGAGGCCGCGGCGCATGGCGCCGCGCTGTTGCTCGCCGGGCGCGACATGGAGGATCTGGAGCACCAGGCCGCCGACCTCGCCATCCGTCACGGCGTCTCCGCCCTGCCGATGCGCTTCGAGGCGCGGGAGCTCGCCAGCCATGCCGGCTTCGTCGCCGAATGTCGGCAGCGGGCGGGCAGCGGGCTGCTCAACGTGTTCCTCGCCTTCGGCGTCATGCCGGATCAGGCGGAGGCGGATGCCGATCCGGCGGTGGCCGCCGGCATGGTGGAGGCGAACTTCACCGGCGCGGCCTCGGTGCTCGGCGTGCTCGGACCGGTGCTGGAGGCGCAGCAGGGCGGCACGGTCGTCGCGCTCGGCTCGGTCGCCGGCGACCGCGGGCGGAAGCGCAACTTCCTCTACGGCGCCACCAAGGCGGCACTGCTGGTTTATCTGCAAGGTTATGCGGCTCGGCTCTCGGGGGCCGGCGTGCGGGTGCTCTGCATCAAGGCCGGACCGGTCGACACGGGGATGACCTGGGCTCTGCCGCGGCTGCCTTTCATGGCCTCGCCCCGCGAGTTCGCCGCCGCGGCTTGGCGCCGGGCGGGGCGCGGCGGGGGCAGCGCCTATCTTCCAGTTATCTGGTGGCCGGTGATGACCATCATCCGCCTGCTGCCGACGCCGATCTTCAACAGGCTCAACATCTGACTTTCGGCGCCGCCTGCAGTTGGCTGCAACTCGTCTAATATACCATTAACATACATGAAATACCGAGGACGTGGATGGCGCAAGGCATGGTGCAGTTGAATCGCAGGGACACTGCTTCGCCTAAGTTGGGCATGGCTGGCCGATGATCGGCGCGTCACGGCGGATTCTACCAGCGTCCGGCTCCCCTGCCTGGGTGGCGGCGGAAACCCTCGCCTCGGCGGCCTTCTCGCTGGTCGGGCTGCTCTTCATCGCGCGGCTGATCGGGCCGGAGGCGGCAGGCATCGGCGCCATCGCGGCGAGCGCCTTCCTCACCATCGACTTCCCCATCGCCGCCCTCTTCGGCGACGCCCTGTTGCAACGGCGGAACCTCGAGGAGCGGCACCGCTCCTCTGCCCTCTGGGTGACGATCGGCGTGGCGCTGATCGCCGTGCTTGGCCTTGGCCTCGCGGCGCCGCTGATCGCGCGCGCCATCGGCGCCCCGATCCTCACCGACATGATCCATGTGCTGGCCCTGCTGTTGCCCTTCTCCGCCGCCTCCGGGCTGATGGCGGCGCTGGCGCTGCGGGCGCGGCACTACCGGCTGCTGGCGCAGCGGGTGCTGATCTGCCAACCCCTCTCGGTCGGGCTCGGGATGCTCGCCGCCACCGCCGGCTGGGGCCCCTGGGCGATGGTGGTGCAGCAGGCGGCGGCGACGTTCGGCGTCTTCCTCCTGCTCAGCCTGCTTTCCGGCTGGCGGCCACGGCTGATGCTGGACCGGGCGGCGATCAACGACCTCTGGCCGATCGCCGGGCCGCAGATCCTGGCGCTGCTGGTCCTGAACGGGCGCTACCGGATCTTCATCCTCGTCCTCGGCACCATGGTGGCGGAGACGGTGGTGGCGGTGACGCATATCGCCTTCCGCCTGCTCGATGTCTCCATGTCGGTGGTGAGCGGCGCTTCCGCCCGCCTCGCCATGCCGCGCCTCTCCGCCCTCCAGCATGACCGGGACGCCATGGCGCAATGCTACGGTGACCTGGCGCAGCTCCAGGCGCTGATCGGCCTGCCCATCGCGGTCGGCCTCGCCATCACCGCGCCGCAGCTCGTCACCCTGTTGATGGGCGGCCCCTGGGTTGCGGCCGCCGAACCCGCCCGGCTGGTGGCGCTGGCGGCGATACCGGCCTTCCTGATCGGTCCTGCGCCGGCGCTCTGGCTGGCGCTCGGACGGACGCGGATGAACCTCATCACCCAGCTCATCGCCTTCGCCGTGCCGCTGCTGGCGCTGCTGGCGATACGCCCGGCCGATGCCGCCGGGGCAGCCGTCTGCTGGGTGGGCGGGACGCTCGCCGTCGTGCCCTTGCAGCTGACCCTCGGCCTCCGCGCCCTGGAGCGGCCGCTGCGCTGGCTCTGCGCCCAGCTGGTGGTCCCGGTGGTGGCGACGCTCGCCATGGCGGCGGTCGCGCTGCTGATCGCGCAGCATGTGCAGGGCAAGCCAGCGCTGATGGCGATCTCCATGATCGGCGGCTGCGGCGCCACGACCTATGTGGCGATGCTGGCGCTGCTGCTCGGCGGCCGCTGGCCGCGGGCGCTCAGGGAGGCATAGCGGGCGCGGCGGCCGGGCGCCGAGCCGGCCATCCACCGCTCAGATGAACTGGCCGCGGAGGAAGCCCAGCGCGGGGAGGGGGGTCCACTTCCGTGGCAGCTCGGCCCGGGTGATGGGCGCCACGCTGTAATGCGGCACCGGCTGGCGGCTGCGGCGGAGGAAGTCCTCATAGGCCCGCACCTGCTGCGCCCGCCAGTCGCGGTCCGCGAGTGCCGCGGCGCGGCTCCGATAGACATCGGCCACGCGGTTGATGCGCCCGACCGTGGCGTAGACGGCCCAGAGACGATCATCGTCACGGCCGACGGGAAAAAGGTCCCTCACGCCTTATACGTCGCAACCCGCGTGGCGCCGGTCAAGGGTTCAGCCCAATTCGCGCCGCCCTTCCTCGAGTTGTGCCCGCTCCGCCGCCGTCACCACCGGGTAGTGCAGGTCGAGCGATTCGAGGGTCTGCGCCAGCGCCTCCGCCACCACCAGCCGCGTGAACCACTTGTGGTCGGCGGGGGCGACGTACCAGGGCGCGGCCGGCGTCGCGGTCGCCCGGATCGCCTTCTCATAGGCCTCCTGATAGGCGTCCCAATGCCGCCGCTCGGCGATGTCGCCCATCTCGAATTTCCAGTTCTTCTCCGGCTCGTCGATCCGCTTGAGGAAGCGCCGGCGCTGCTCCTCCTTGCCGAGATGCAGGAAGAACTTCACCACCACCACGCCCTGCCGGCCGAGATAGCCCTCGAAGGCGGCGATGTCGGCCAGCCGCTCCTCCCAGATGCGCTTGGTGCGCAGCGCGGCGGGCAGCTTCTGCCGGTCCAGCACCTGGGCATGGACGCGGGCGATCAGCACCTCCTCATACCAGGAGCGGTTGTGGATGCCGATCTGCCCCCGCGCAGGCAGCGCAATCACATGCCGCCAGAGGAAGTCGTGGTCGAGCTCCACCGGCCCCGGCGCCTTGAAGCTGGTGGCATGGCAGCCCTGCGGATTGACGCCGGTGAAGACGTGCTTGACGGCGCCGTCCTTCCCCGCCGCGTCCATTGCCTGGAAAAGGCAGAGCACCGCCCAGCGATCCTGCGCATAGAGCTTGTCCTGCAGCCCGGCGAGGCGTTCCACGCCCTCCTGCAACAGCCGGGCGGCCTCCTCCTTCTTCAGGTCGAGGCCTGCGGTATCGCCGGTTTCCCAGTCCGTCAGACGGAAGCCCTTGCCCTGCTCCACCCGGTAGCGTTCGACCAGCTTGCGGCGCTGCTTGATGTCCATCGTCATTCTCCTCGGGGCAGGCGCAGGCGGATGCTGAGCGGACAATGGTCGGAGAGCCGCTCGCGCCAGTCCCGCCCCTGCTCGGCATAGACAAGGACGCGCAGGCTGTCCGGCACCAGCCAGTCGCGCGCCCGGCCACCCAGCAGGATATGGTCGATGAAGGCCCGCCCGCCACGCGGCCCCGCCCAGCAGGGGTTGGAGACGCCCTCCGTCACCCGCGTGAGCGGGGCGGCCGCGCTGAGCCGGCCCCAGAGCGGCTCGTCCGGCCGTTCGAAGGCGCGGTTGAAGTCGCCGAGCAGGGCGAAGGCTACGCCCTCCCGCCGCCGCGCCGCGATCCAGCCGGCGAGAACCTCGCCCTGGCGCGCGAGCTGCTCGCAATCCCGGTCCTCCCGCTCCAGCCGCCCGCTGCTGCACCCGCTCTTCAGGTGCAGCGAGAGCAGCCGCAGCCGCGCCCCGCCCGCCTCCACGGTGACATCCGCACCACGCCGGAGCGAGCGCTGGGCCTCCGGGTTGAGGTCGAGCGCCTCGAGATCGGGGTTGCGGATGACGCGCAACCCGCGCCGGATGGCGAAGCCGGAGCGCTGCAGGTCGTCTTCCTCTGGGAAGTAGAAGGCATAGGCCCGCGGGTCGAGCACCTGCGCCGCCGCCTCCGGCTCGTCCACCTCCTGCAGGGCGACGATATCGGCATCCAGCCGCCGCGCATACTCGGCCAGCCGGGTGACGTCGCCACTCTCCCGCGGCGCCCTGTCCCGCGGCAGCAGCGCCGTGCGGCTGGTGAGCCAGGCGATGTTCCAGCTCGCCAGCTTCAGCTCCGCCCCCAAGGCGAAGCCGGGGGCGAGGAGGAGCAGGGCAAGAATCAGGATGCGCATGGAGGGAGCTTGCCGGGCCGCCGCCGGGGTGCCTAGCCTCCTGCATGGCCCGCCCGCTCGTCGCCCTCGTCCTGTTGATCGCGCTCCCCGCCGCTGCCCAGGGCCCGAAGGATGCGGCGACGCCGCTGCAGCGCATCGCAACGCTGCCCGCCGAGGCCGCCGGCTGGCGCCGCGGCAGTGTCACCGATTTCGAGGCGAGGCCGAACGGGGCCGGGCTCGGCGCCGCCGCCGAGTACCGCCCCTCGCCCGGCGGCCCCGGCGTCGCCACCCTCTACCTCTACGACCGCAGCCTCCCGGGCGGCGCGACCGCCGAGAGCCTGGCCGCCGAGTTCACCCAGGCGGTGCGCGAGGTCGAGATGCTCGGCCCCATGCGCCGCTACCGCATCGAGGCGCGCCAGCCCGGCCCGGTCATCACCCTGCCGTCCGGCGCCGAGGCGATGCGCTGCGAGGAATTCAGCCTCGCCTTCGACGGCGGCAGCCGGTCGGACAGCTATCTCTGCCTCGGCCTCTCGCGCCGTGCCTTCGTGAAGCTGCGGGTGAGCCTCCCGTCCGGCGTGCCGGCGGTGGAGGCACAGCAGCTCCAGATGCTCGGCGGCGAGTTGGCCGCGGCTATTCGATGAGGGAAGGAAACAGGATGCAGGACAACACGGCGCCGCTCACGGTGCGGCTCGACGGATTGCGCGTGGCGATCAGCGCCGGCGCGGGCGGCATCGGCCGCGCCATGGCCGACGGCTTCGCCAGCTGCGGCGCGAAGGTCTTCCTCTGCGATGTGGACCGGGAGGCGCTGGCTGCTTCACCCCATCCCTCGATGCTCGCCGATATGGAGAGCGTCGAGGGCTGTGAGGGCTTCGTCGATGCCGCCATCGCCCATCTCGGCGGGCTTGACGTGCTGGTGAACAATGCCGGCATCGCCGGCCCCACCGCCCGCGTCGAGGACGTGACGCCCGAGGCGCTGAGCCGCACGCTGAAGATCGACCTCGAGGCCATGTTCCACTGCGCCCGCCGCGCGGTGCCGGCGCTGCGCGCCTCGGGCGGGGGCTCCATCGTCAACCTCTCCTCGGCCGCCGGGCGCTTTGGATTCCCCCTCCGCAGCCCCTATGCCGCGGCGAAGTGGGGCGTCGTCGGCTTCACCAAGTCCCTCGCCATCGAGCTTGGGCCGGAGCGAATCCGGGTGAACGCCATCCTCCCAGGCCTCGTCGCCGGCGACCGCATCCGCCGCGTCATCGAGGCCAAGGCTCAGGCGAACGGCCGCAGCTTCACCGAGCAGGAGGCGGAGGCGCTGCGCGCCGTCTCGCTCCGCTGCTACGTCACGCCGCAGGACATCGCCAACATGGCGCTCTACCTCTGCTCGCCCTTCGGCGCGACGATCAGCGGCCAGTCGCTCTCGGTCGACGGCGACATGCAGGTGCTGGCGTGAGCCTCGCACCCATTGCCTCCTTCGACGAGCTTTCGGTCGGCCAGCGCTTCGACTTCGGGACGCTGGAGATGACGCGCGACGAAATTCTCGATTTCGGCCGCCGCTTCGACCCGCAGCCCTTCCATGTAGACGAGGCGGCAGCGGCGGAGGGACCCTTCGGCGGCCTCATCGCCTCCGGCCTGCACACCCTCTCGGCCGCCTTCGCCACCATGATCCGCACCGGCGTACTGGCGAAGGTCTCGCTGGGCGGGGCAGGGATGGAGATCGCATGGCCGGCCCCGGTACGGCCCGGCGACGTGCTGCACGTCACCGGCGTGGTGGAGGAGCTGACCCCGAGCCGCAGCAAGCCGGACCGCGGCGTCGCCAAGCTGCGCTTCACCGCGCAGCGCGTCGCGGACGGGGCGAAGGTGCTGGACGTGCTGGGGACGGTGTTCCTGAAGCGCTAGAGCGGTTCCCGTTCGCACAGGCTCACGGACGCCGCTCTAGCTTGTTGTTCTGGCGAACAAATCACTGCGATCAGGTGATTCCATCTGATCGGGGTCTACTCTAGGATTTGGCCCGCGCGATGATCCCCGTCGTTGAGCGCCCCGGCAGCAGGTCGAGCAACACCACCTGGCCGCCTGCCGCCTCGACCTCGGCCGCGCCGGCCACCGTCTCCTTCGTGTAGTCGCCACCCTTCATCAGCACATCCGGCAGCAGCAGCCGGATCAGCTCGATCGGCGTATCCTCCTCGAAGGCGAGCACCGCATCGACCGAGGCGAGGCCCGCCACCACCGCCGCGCGGTCGGCCAGCGGATTGACCGGCCGCGTCGCCCCCTTGAGCCGCCGGACGCTCGCATCCGCATTGAGCGCCACCACCAGCCGGTCGCAGCGCCGCCGCGCCGCCCGCAGCGAGGCCACGTGCCCGGCATGCAGGATGTCGAAGACGCCGTTGGTGAAGCCGACCCGCAGCCCATGCGCCCGCCATTCGGCGACCAGCCGCCGCGCCGCCTCCCGGTCGAGCAGCGCACCCTCGTCCGGTGCGGAGCCGCTCTCGGCCCGCAGCGCATGCGTGAGCTCGTCGACGCCAACCGTCGCCGTGCCGAGCTTGCCGACGACGATGCCGGCCGCCGCATTGGCGATGCGCATCGCCTCCTCCAGCGGCTGGCCGGAAGCATGGACCAGGGCGAGGGTTGCGATCACCGTGTCCCCGGCACCCGAGACGTCGAAGACCTCCCGCGCCAGGGCCGGCACGCTCGTCGCCCCGGCGCCGGCGCGGACCAGCACCATGCCATGCCCGGCCCGCGTACAGAGCAGCGCGGCGAGCCCCGCCTCCGCCATCACCCACTCGGCGGCCGCCGCCACCTCCGCCCCGGTGCCGACCGGCATGCGCGTCGCCCGCGCCAGCTCCCGCGCATTCGGCTTCACGCAATCGGCGCCGCGATAGATGCGGAAATCCTCGCTCTTCGGATCGACCAGCACGGGGATGCCCTGGGTCCGCGCCGCCGCGATCGCCTCGGCGATCACCGGCGGCGACAGCACGCCCTTGGCATAGTCGGAGAGGATCATCGCCTGGCAGCCGGGCAGGGCGGCCCGCACCGCCGCCAGCATCGCCTCGGCCTCCGCCGGCTCGGCCGGGCTGGTGGCCTCGTCGTCGACGCGGACCACCTGCTGGGTACCGGCAATAATGCGCATCTTGCAGATGGTCGGCCGCCCGGCGCTCTCCACCATCCGGTCCTCGATCCCCGGATCGGCGCCTAGCAGGGCGCGGAACTCCGCCGCTGCCGCATCCCGGCCCAGCAGCCCGACAAGCACCGCCCTTCCGCCGAGCGCGGTGATGTTGCGCGCGACGTTGCCGGCACCGCCCGGCATCGCCATCAGCCGGCGCTGGCGCAGCACCGGCACCGGCGCCTCGGGCGAGATGCGCTCCACCTCGCCATAGAGGAAGCGGTCGAGCATGGCATCGCCGAGGACGAGGATGCGGAGGGCGCTGAAGTCGAGCATGGCAGGGGCATAATCCCCTGCCGCGCTTAAGAAAAGCAAACGGCGCGGGGGTTGCCCCCCGCGCCGCCGGCCTGCCGGACCCTGTGGAGTGGAATCAGGCGCTGTTCTTCATGATCTCGTCCGCCACGTTGCGCGGCACGGGATCGTAGTGGTGGAACTGCATCGAGAAGGACGCACGCCCCTTGGTCATGCCCCGCAGGTTGGAGATGTAGCCGAACATCTCCTTCAGCGGCACATGCGCGCGCACGATGACCGAGGTGCCGGCCATGTCCTGGCTCTGGATCACGCCACGGCGGCGGTTGAGGTCGCCCACCACGTCGCCGACATGATCCTGCGGGGTGGTGACCTCCACGTCCATGATCGGCTCGAGGATGACCGGGCCGGCCTTCTTCATGCCCTCGCGGAAGCAGGCCTTGGCGGCGATCTCGAAGGCGAGCGCCGAGGAGTCGACGTCGTGGTACTTGCCGTCCACCAGGCTGTACTTGAAGTCGACGGTCGGGAAACCCGCGAGCACGCCGGTATCGGCCTGCACCTTGATGCCCTTGTCGACCGCCGGGATGTACTCCTTCGGCACCGCGCCGCCGACCACCGAGTTCGAGAACTCGATGCCGGTGTTCCGCTCCTTCGGCTCGAAGGTGATCTTCACCTCGGCGTACTGGCCCGAGCCGCCCGACTGCTTCTTGTGGGTGTAGGTCTCGGTGTGGCTCTTGGTGATCGTCTCGCGATAGGCCACCTGCGGCGCGCCGATATGGGCGTCGACGCCGTACTCACGGCGCAGCCGGTCGATGATGATCTCGAGATGCAGCTCGCCCATGCCGGAGAGGATGGTCTGGCCCGTCTCCTGGTCGGTCTTGAGGCGCAGCGAGGGGTCCTCGCCGGCCAGCTTCTGCAGGCCGAGCGTCATCTTCTCGACGCCTTCCTTCGTCTTCGGCTCGACCGAGATGTCGATGACCGGGATCGGGAAGGCCATGCGCTCCAGCACCACCGGGTCCGCCTGGTCGGCCAGCGTGTCACCCGTGCCGGTGTCCTTCAGCCCGACGAAGGCGGCGATGTCGCCGGCGGTGACCTCCTTGATTTCCTCGCGCTTGTCGGCATGCATCTGGAACATGCGGCCGATACGCTCGCGGTGGCCCTTGGTCGTGTTCATGACCATGTCGCCCTGCTTCAGCACGCCGGCATAGACGCGCACGAAGGTCAGGTTGCCGTACTTGTCGTTGATGATCTTGAAGGCGAGGCCGGCGAAGGGCAGCGTCTCGTCGGCCGGGATGATGCGGCGGTCGGCGGTCTCGTCCTCGCCTTCCTCGGCGGCGACCTTGATGCCGGGGATGTCGATCGGGCTCGGCAGGTAGTCGAGCACGCCGTCCAGCAGCGGCTGCACGCCCTTGTTCTTGAAGGCGGTGCCGCACATCACCGGGCGGAAGGTACCGTCGATGGTGCCGCGCTTGATGGCGCGCTTCAGCGTCTCGACCGAGACGTCGCCCTTGTCGAAATACTCCTCCATGCCGGCGTCGTCGACGCTCAGCGCGGTATCGAGCAGGAGCTGGCGGTACTCGGCCGCCTTCTCCTTCAGATCCTCCGGGATCTCCTCATAGTGGTAGGCGGCGCCGAGCTCGTCGCCTTCCCAGATGATCGCCTTCATCTCGACCAGGTCGACGACGCCCTTGAAGGTGTCCTCGATGCCGATCGGCAGCTGCAGCGCGATCCAGGTGATGCCGAGCTTCTCGGTCAGCGTCGCCGCGGCGCGGTAGAAGTCGGCGCCGGTGCGGTCGAGCTTGTTGATGAAGATCAGCCGGGGGACGTTGTAGCGGTCAGCCAGGCGCCAGTTGGTCTCGGACTGCGGCTGCACGCCGGCCACGCCCTCGATGATGAACACGGCGCCGTCGAGCACGCGCAGGCTGCGGTTCACCTCGATGTTGAAATCGATGTGGCCGGGCGTGTCGATGATGTTGATCCGGTGGTCCTTCCACACGGCGGTCACGGCGGCCGAGGTGATGGTGATCCCCCGCTCGCGCTCCTGCTCCATGTAGTCGGTCGTGGTGTTGCCGTCATGGACCTCGCCGATCCGATGCGACTTGCCGGTGTAGTAGAGGATCCGCTCGGTCGTCGTGGTCTTGCCCGCGTCGATATGCGCGGTGATCCCGATGTTGCGGATACGGTCGAGCGGGGTGCGTGCCACGATGGGCCTCCATAGGCAAAAGCGGGCCCGGCCGCGGATCGCTTTCCGCACCGCCCGCCGAGATCTCACTCAATCGGTCTGGTATCGCGGGGGAGATGCCCCCTCCAGCCCGGTTTTGCAAGCGGGTTTCGCGCAAGGCGCCATTAACCGGATGACAATCACAAAGGCGTTATGAAACCTGATCGGTTCGAATTCCCGGGCCGCAGCATCGGATACCGTCATGCTGAACGCCTTCCGTCATGCCCGCTTATCCTTCAAGGTCATGCTACCCTTGGCCGTGATGGCCCTGGTGGCGCTCGGAGCCGGCGGCTTCGTCAGCCGCTCCCTGGTCACGCTCGATGCTGCCTATGCCAGCCTGCTCGCACGGGACAGCCAGGGCGCAACCCATGCCACCCGGGTCAACGTCACGATCGTCGACATGCCCCGTGCGCTCTGGCGGGCCTTCGCGGTGCCTGAAGCGGCGAATATCGCCCAGTCAGCGAAGGACCTGGAGGCCATCGGGCCGACCTTCGCGGAGCGTGCCGCGGCGCTCCGGGCGGCCGTGGAGGGAACGCCGCATGCCGCGACCCTCACTGGCATCGAGCGCGAGTTCGAGGCTCTGCGCGCAACCGGGCTGCGTGGCATCGCCATGCTGCAAGCAGGGCGCAGCGCCGAGGCGATGGCTCTGCTGCGGGCGGAGTTCTTCACTCAGATCACTCAACTGCGCGAAACGAGCAGGGAGATGACGACGGCCCTGCTCGCCTCGGCCACCGCGAAGTCCGCGGCGCTGACCAGGGACGCCCAGTCCATCGTCTGGACCGCCGTCACGGTCCTCGGTGCCGGCATCCTGCTCAGCCTCGGGCTCGGCCTCTGGATGGCCCGCCTCACCGTGATCCGGCCCTTCGGCCGCCTGCAGGGCGCCATGCAGCGGCTCGCCGGCGGCGACCTCGCCGCCCCGATCGGCGATGCCGACCGCCACGACGAGATCGGCAGCATGGCCCGCGCCCTCCAGGGCTTCGCCACCAGCCTGCAGGAGGCCGAAACACTCCGCGCCGGACAGGAGGCAGCCAAGCAGCGGGCCGAGGAGGAACGCAAGGCCGGCCTCGTCAGCCTCGCCTCCGGCCTCGAGGCCAGCATCGGCGGCGTCACCGAGCACATCGCCTCTGCGGCGGCCGAGCTCAACGCCGCCGCGACCTCCATGGTCGCCATCGCCGACGGCACCAGCGAGCGGGCCGGCACGGTCAGCGGCGCCACGCAGGAGGCGAGCGGCAACGTCAACACGGTCGCCGCGGCGACCGAGGAACTGGCGGCCTCGGTCGCCGAGATCAGCCGGCAGGTCGCCGAAAGCGCGCGCATGGCGGCCAGCGCCGCCGATCAGGCCAACCGCACCAATGCGACGGTCGCCAACCTGAACGAAGCCGCGGCAAGGATCAGCGAGGTGACCCGGCTTATCGACAGCATCGCCGGCCAGACCAACCTCTTGGCGCTGAACGCAACGATCGAGGCGGCGCGAGCCGGCGAGGCCGGCAAGGGCTTTGCCGTGGTGGCGAGCGAGGTCAAGGCGCTGGCCAACCAGACAGCCCAAGCCACCGGGAACATCGCCGCCCAGATCCAGTCGATGCAGGCCGCCACCCGCCAGGCGACCACCGATATCGGCGTGATCCGCGACAGCATCGGCGCCATCAACGAGGTCACCGCGGCCATCGCCGCAGCGGTGGAGGAGCAGGGCGCGGCAACGCGGGACATCGCCCAGAACGTGCAGCAGGCGGCGGCCGGCACCGCGGCCATCGCCGGGGCCATCGACGGCGTCACCGCCGCAGCCGGCGAGACCGGCGGCGCCGCCAGCCAGGTGCAGGCAACCTCCGCCACCCTGGCCGAACAGGCGGAAGCCCTCAGACGCGCCCTGGGCGACACGCTTGGGCAGCTTCGCGCCGCCTGATGTCGAAGTCGCAACCCGGCTGGATGCGATCATCCGGCCGGGGGTGCCGCTTCAGCCGAACAGCTTGGCTGTGATCTCCGCCACGTGCCGGCCCTGGAAGCTCGCCATCTCCAGCTCGTTGGCGCTCGGCTGCCGCTCGCCCTTGCCGCCGGCGATGGTCGTCGCGCCATAGGGGCTGCCGCCGCTGACCTCGTCGAGCCGCGTCAGCCCGGGCGCCGAATAGGGCAGGCCGACGACGACCATGCCGTGGTGCAGGACCATGGTGTGCATCGCCATCAGCGTCGTCTCCTGCCCGCCATGCTGGCTGGCGGTGGAGGTGAAGCCGCTGGCGACCTTGCCGATGAGCGCCCCGCGTGCCCAAAGCCCGCCCGTCTGATCCCAGAACTGCGCCATCTGCGCCGCCATCCGCCCATACCGGGTTGGGCAGCCGAGGATGATGGCATCGTACTGGTCCAGCTCCTGTGGCGAGGCCTCGGGCGCCGCCTGGTCGAGCTTGGCGCCCGCTTTCTCCAGCACCTCTCGCGGCGCCAGCTCCGGCACCCGCTTGACCGTCACCGTGGCCCCGGCGCCGCGGGCGCCCTCGGCCACGGCGCCTGCCATCGTCTCCACATGGCCATACATCGAGTAATACAGCACGAGGATGCGCGCCATCGGTCCCACTCCGGTTGTTGCGATACCTGCGCTACGCAGCAACCGGGCGAGCGTTCCGCTACCAGATCAGGCGTTCCGTTTCCGCATCGGTATAGAGGCGCCGGGCGAGGTCGGCATGGCCGGCCTCCGTCGCGTAATCCGCGGCGCTCCGCCCCTCGCGGTCGCGCAGCGCCGGGTCGGCCCCGAATTCCAGCAGCAGCGCGATCGCTTCCTGCCGCCCCGCCGCGGCCGCCTGCATCAGCGCCGTCGGTGCCTCGCGCGGGTCGCCCTCCGGCTCGCCCTGGCCGCCACGCTCCAGCAGCAGCCGCAGCACGGTGAGATGGCCGAGCCGGGCCGCCAGCGCCACTGGATCATCCGCATGCCCGCCACGCGGCGCGGCCAAGCCAGGCGCCGCATCGAGCAGCCCGCCGACCGCCACCGCATCGCCCCGGCCGACCGCCGCGAGCAATTCCTCCCGCTCCGTCATGCCTGCCTCCCTCGCCGAAGCAGGCGGAACGCTCAGGACCCCCGGTAGGTTGTGTAGCCGAAGGGCGAGCAGAGCAGCGGCACATGGTAATGCCCCTGGCCCGCCTCGAGCCGCACCCGCACCGGCACCACATCATAGAAGGCGGCGCCTGGCCCTCGCCCGGCGAAATAGGCGCCGATGCCGAAGCGCAGCTCATGCAGCCCCGCGACGAACCCCGCCCCCTCCGGGTAGAAGGCATCCCGATTCCGCCCATCCACCGTCGTCACCGTGCGGGCGACGAGCACCGGCGCCGGCTCCAGCCGCCACAGCTCCACCGCGATGCCGGCCCCTGGCACCCCTTCCGCCGTGTTCAGCACATGCGTGCTGAGATACCCCGCCATCGCCCATCCCCCGTCGTTGCGGAGCGCGGTCTAGCACGGCTTGACGCCACCCCGCCGCCTGCGGTTTGTCCCCTGCCAAGGGAGAAGGGGTGGGACGATGAGCGGAACGGTCGCGCCGAATCTGGTCGCCGCGGTGAGCGAGCAGCGCCAATGGGACCGGTTGATGCAGATGGCCCGCCTCGGCGCCATCACCGGCGCCGACGGCTCCCCCGGCGTCAACCGCCCCTGCCTCTCGCCCCTCGACCGTGAGGCCCGCCGCCTGCTGATCGGCTGGGGCAGGGCAATCGGCCTTGCCCCCTCCATCGACGCGCTCGGCAACCTCTTCCTCCGCCTCGAAGGGCGGGAGCCCGGCCTCGCCCCCGTGTTGACCGGCAGCCATATGGACAGCCAGCCGGCGGGCGGCCGGTTCGACGGCATTTGGGGCGTCCTCGCGGGGCTGGAGGCGATCCAGGCGCTGCGCGAGAGCGGCATCACCCCCCGCCGCCCGGTCGAGCTGGTCGCCTGGACCAATGAGGAGGGCGGCCGCTTCGCCCCCGGCTGCATGGGCAGCATGGCCTATGCCGGCCACAGCGCGCCCGGCACCTGGGACGCGGTGGAGGATGGCGAGGGCATCCGCTTCGGCGATGCGCTCCGCGAGCAGCTCACGCTCGAGGCCGACCTGCCGCGCCGCCCGCTCGGCGTGGTCGAGGGCCCGGCGCCGCACGCCTATGTCGAGGCGCATATCGAGCAGGGGCCGCGGCTGGAGACGGAGGGCTTCGACATCGGCGTCGTCACCGGCATCCAAGGCAGCCGGTGGTTCCTGGTGGAGCTGCGCGGCGAGAGCGCCCATGCCGGAACCGCGCCGCTGTCCACGCGGCGGGATGCGGTGCAGGACATGCTGCGCGCCATCACCGCCCTGAACGCGCTGATGGACGACCCGACCGATGTGCTGCGCTTCACCGTGGCGCGGATCGAGGTCCACCCCAACAGCTCCAACAGCGTGGCGGAGCGGGTGCGCTTCACCATCGACTTCCGCCATCCCTCGGCCGCCGTGCTGGCGGCCCGCGGCGACGCCATCGAGCCCACCATCCGCGCCGCCGTCCAGTGCTGCGAGGTGACGGTGACGGAGCGCTTCCACGCCCTGCCGGTGGAGTTCGCTCCCATGGTGACGGAGGCTGTGTCGCGCGGTGCCGCGGCGCAGGGGCTGCGCGCGCTGCAGATGCCCTCGGGCGCATTTCACGACGCGCAGTTCATGGTGCCGCTTTGCCCGAGCGGGATGATCTTCGTCCCGAGCCGCAAGGGGATCAGCCACAACCCGGCCGAATATTCCTCGCCGGCCCAGCTGGCGGCGGGGGCCCGGGTGCTGGCGCAGGTGCTTCACGAGGTAGCGGAGGGGTAGGGGGGCAGGTAACCCAGTTCAGTGTAATAAAATTCTACTAAATTATAGTAAAACCGGCCAAGCCCAAATGAATATTTCGGGTTAATACCTGTCGCAACCATCATACATAGCGGCAAATCAATGCAAGGAAAAAATACGGAGGATTAATTTCTGGGGGTCAGGACCGGTTGGCTGGTTCCCTGCTTCATTATCATGAGTATGACTTCTGCGCTGCGTATCTCGTCGGTTATCGGCTCATCCTCTGTCCCGCCGCCAGCACTACCCAACACATTACTAAAGATGCCGTCGCACAACAAAGTGAGCGATGGTGTTGCATAGATGAACTGCACGTTAGGAAGCCGAGTGAGCCTACGAGAGATCCGACAATGTCCGATACCACACATCCCGCCGAACCAAAGTCATCTCCGCTGCGGAATGTAGTACGGCATGCTGCCCAGTATGTACCGGCCTTAGATGCGATTTTGCGGGAGCGACATCTTCGCTACCGCATGCGTGCCGCTTTGGGATATGACCCCAATCTTTCTCAACCAGCGACTTTCAACGAAAAGCTTGGTTGGCGGATACTCCACGATAGGAATCCGCTGCTGGCGCTGACGACGGACAAGATCAATGCCCGCGGCTACGTCGCGGATCGCGTCGGAAATGACGTGCTCGTGCCACTGCTCGGCATCTGGAGCCGCGCAGAGGACATCGAGTGGGAGAAATTGCCCAACCGTTTCGTGCTCAAGGGCAGCCACGGCTGGAACATGAACCTGCTCGTCCATGACCGCACGGTGCTCGACATCCCCACCGCCGTCTCCCAAGCGAATGGCTGGCTGCGTCGCAATCATTATGAGACCGCCGGGGAATGGGCCTACCGTGATCTCACGCCGCGCCTCCTCGCTGAGGAGATGTTGCTGGACGCGGATGGCGGCATCCCAGCCGACCTGAAATTTTACGTCTTCCATGGGCGCGTCAGGCTGTTGCGTGTCCATATCGGGCGACATGGCCATCATCGGGCCAACAGCTATAACGAACGGCTCGAGCCGTGGTCGGTCCGGCAGGCGCACGAACCCGATCCCAGCTATGTACTCCCCCCGGAAACACAAGACGCCCTGCGTCTGGCGGAGCGGATCGGCGAGGAGTTCGACTTTGCGCGCGTCGATCTGTACTGCGTGGGTGGCCGGGTGTTTTTCGGCGAGATCACCCATTATGACGGCAACGCGTGTTCGCCCTTCAGCCCCGCCGGCTTAGACCGGGTGATAGGCGACTACTGGACCCTGCCATCCAGCCATCGCAGCGCCTCCTCAACGGCCATCGTCCCACGCTGAACTACGATCTGGCTGATAAACCTGGGCGGGTTCTTCCGACGGAAATCCCGCCCTCACGGGCGCCCGCGAGATACGGTCCCCAACCATCCCAAGCTTGCGCAGAGGTTCATCGCTGGCACCTGCCGAAGCGAGACACAGTTCGTCAAACCCCGCTACAACGGTAGAGGCGGCGAGCGGACGGCGGTCACCATGAACACCGATGCCCGCTTGGCCTTGGCGACGATCAATCAGGCCATCGCTGTCTTCGTCCTTGCCGCCGCTACCGTCCCGCGCCCGGCCGCCCAACGAAGCGAGTGCGCCCGCCGAAGTTGGGACCTGGCAGGGATGTCCAGCAGTCGAACCGGCCCACCAGCGCCTCCTCGTAGGGCAGGCGGAAAGGCTACGGGCGGACTTCGGGCAGGTCGAGGCTGCCGCCGAAGGGCAGGGTGCCGAACTCCTCCGCCGCCACCCCCGCCGCCGCGCGGGCCTCGGCGAGCCAGGCCTCCGGCCCTTCGATCGCCTCGTCGGTCAGCCCGGCGAAGGTGCCGAAATGCATCCCCAGGCTTCGCCGCGCCCTGAGCGCCCGATGCGCCCGCACCGCCTCGCCCGGGTCCATGTGCTGGGTGCGCATGAAAAAACGCGGCTCATAGGCCCCGATCGGGATGAGGGCGAGGTCGATGCGCGGGAAGCGTGCCGCGATCTCCGCGAAATGCGGGCACCACCCGCTATCCCCGGCGAAGTAGACGGTCGCCCCTTCGGCCTCGAGGATGAAGCCTCCCCACAGGCTGATATTGCGGTCGAACAGCGTGCGGGCGGAGAAATGCTGCGCCGGCACATAGGTGACGCGCAGCCCCGCCACCTCTGTAGACTGCCACCAGTCCAGCTCCGTCGCCCCGCGGATGCCGGCCTTCGCCAGGTGCCGCGCATTGGCGAGGCCGGTGACCGCCGGCGGCGCCCAATGTCGGCGCACCTGCCGCAGCGTCGGCAGGTCGAGATGGTCGTAGTGGTTATGGCTGACCAGCAGCAGGTCGCAGCCTGGCAGTGCCTCCAGCGCCTGCCCCGGCGCCCGCACGCGCTTCGGCCCGGCGAAGGCAAGGGGGCTCGACCGCTCCGACCAGACCGGGTCGACCAGCACGCAGCGCCCGCCGAGCTGGACGAGGAAGGAGGCATGGCCGATGAAGGTCGCGCCGATCCGCCCCTCCGGCAGCCGCGGCGGCGGGGGCTGCGGCGCATCCTCGATCCGACGAGGCCAGGGCACCGGTGTGCTCTCGCGCCGCCAGCGGAGGACGTCGCGGAAACTCTTCACGTCCGGTCATGGACGTTGTGGAAGCGCTGACCGTCCCAATGGTCGGACGGGGCTATTTGCAATCGAGGACCCGGAGGTCATAGACCGGGTGCTCCAGCATGCTGACGCCCGGCGCATTGGCGAACATCCAGCCGCGGAACACCTCCTGGAAGCCGGCCGCCCGGCGGCTGTCGCTCACCTCGAGGAAGGCGGCGGCATCCGGCACCTCGTCGGGCGGGCGGGCATTGCAGGCGGCGACCTTGACGGTGAGCGTCCCGAACTGCGTCGCCTGCCCCACCGGCGCGCGGAGGACGGAGACGCGGGCCGTTACCTTGTCGAGGAGCTGGAGTTCGGCCTGCCCCTTCGGCAGCCAGTCCTGCGACTGCGCCATGGCGGCCATGGGCAGCAACAGGGCGAGGGCGGCGAGCCGCATCATGGCTTCCGCTTCGGACTCGGGAGTGCCGCGACCATGTCGCTCAGCATCCGCCGCAGTGCCGCCTCGTCGACGCCCATCAGCACGGCATCCTCGAAGGCGTCGCGCATGACCTGGGCGAGTTCCTCATGGTTCTCGGCGAGGACCTTCAGCTTCTCCCGGCAGGAGATCGGGCTGCCATCGGCGCCCGGCCAGGTCTCTGGCGGGGCGAGGCTCACCGCGTGGGAGCGGTGGTCCCGCCCTGGGGCTGGCCGCCTTCCTGGCTCTGCTGGTTCTGGCTGTTCATCTGCGTCACCGAGAAAATGAAGCGCCCAAGCAGGGATTCCAGGCTGACCGAGCCCTGCGTCTCGGTGATGCGCGACCCATCGGCGAGCAGCTTGTCGCTGCCTCCCGGCACCAGCGAGACATACTTGCCGCCGAGCAGCCCCTCCGAAGTGATCTCGGCCGAGGTATCATCCGGCAGGCGGAGGCTGCGGTCCACGCGCATGGTCAGCACCGCGCTGAAGCTCTGCGGGTCGATCCGGCTGTCGGTCACGCTCCCCACCTTGACGCCGGCGATGCGGACATCGGCGCCGTTCGAGAGGCCATCGATCTTGTCGAAACGTGCAGTCAGCGACATGCCATCGGCACTGGCGCTGCCCCGGCCGCTATGCAGCACCGCATAGGCCAGGAAGACGGCGGCGATCAGGAGCACGATGCCGCCGGTGGCGACCTCGGCGAGGCTGCGTCCCTTCATGCCTTACGAACCCGGCGTCCAGGCTTCGTAGTCGCCGGTTGTGACCGGGCGCGCACCGCCGACATAGTCGTGCCCGGCAGGACGGTAGGAATGCGCCGTGCCGGTGAGGTTCGGCAGATGCTCCTTCTGCCAGGGGTAGCGCTTCGCTTCGGGCAGCGGGGCCTCGGTGGTGTGGTGCAGCCAGGCATGCCATTCCGGCGGCACCACGGTCGGGTCGCCGCCCTTGGCGAAGATCGCCCAACGCCGGGTGCGATTGTAGATGGGCTGCTTCGACTTGCTCTCGAAATACACATTGCCGAAGCGATCGGTCCCGACCTTGCGGCCGAAGAGAGCGGAATGGAGGCGCAGCAGGACAGGCATGGGGCCGGGAAAGCTCCTGGGGGATGGCCACCCAGCACATGGGGGCGGGATCGCGGGCGGACAATCGCACAAGCCCTGCTGCGGCGCAAAGGCAGGCGGGCAGGCGCAGCTATCCACAGGATGTTGCGTCACCGGGGCCCCTTCAGCACCAGATACGGCTTCCCGCCCGGCGCGAGGCGCCCTAGCATCACGCCATGGCACTGATCACCGGAACCCTGTGGGAAGAGGTCGCCCTGCGCCGGGCCCGCGCCGCGGCCGACCCCGATGCGCCGCCGCGCGCCGTCGCCCTGCCGCTCGGCTGGGATGCGGAAGCCGCCGCGGCGCTTGCCGCCCTTGCCCCAGGGCAGGGGCCGGTCGCCCTGCCGCGCCTCGCCGAAGGCTGGATCGCCCGCGTCACCCGCACCGGGCAGAAATCCGGCATCGTCGACGCCGCCGGCGCCGCCCGCCTCGCCGAGGAACTGCGCGGCCTCCTGCTGGCACGGCGCGGCGCGCCCGGCGCCGAGGTCTGGCGCGGCGAGGGGAGCAAGGCGGATCCGCGCTTCGTGCTCAACCTGCCGGCTTTCCTTGAGCCTGGAGGCGGCTTCGACCTCGAGGGCTATGCCGAGGCCTGCGCGCTCGGTGTCCGGGCGCTGGACGCGCTCGGCGGAGCGAAGGCCAGCCGGCTGCGACTCGGCTTCGCCGACCTCGCCGGGCTGCTGGCGGCGCTCGGCCTCGCCTATGACAGCAAGGAGGCCCGCGCTACCGCCGGCGCCATCGCGGCCCTCACCCGCGGCGCTGCGGAAGCCGAGTCGGGCCGCATTGCCGCCCGGCTCGGGGCGCGGGAGCCGGTCGCCCTGCTCTGGCCGGCGCCGCCTGCCGAGACTCCGGTGCCCGGCCTCGCCGCCGCGGCCCGCGCCGCGCTCGATGCTGCAGCCACCTCGCCTGGGCTCCGGCACCAGGGGCTGCTGGCGCTCGCCCTGCCCGATGCGGTGGAGGCGCTGCTCGGAGCCGAGACGGGCGGCATCGCTCCCGCCGCCGGCTCCACCCGCGCCGTGCTGACCGAAGGCGGCGAGTTGGCGGAGGTGCCGACCCGCGCCGCCCTCCTCATCGCCCGCGACCACGCCGCCCGCGCCGGCGCCCTGCTTGCCTCGGTGCCCGAGCGGGCCCGCGCGGCGATGCGGGAGGCGGTGGCGCCGTTCCTTCACGCCGTCCCGCCGGCCCCCGTCGCGCTGCCCGCCCCCGCCCAAGCGGTGCCGAAGCCGCAGCCCATGCTCCGCCGCCATGCCGGGACGACGCTGCATGTCACCGTCGGCGGCCACAGGGTGGCGCTGCGGACGGCGGAGGATGCCGCCGGCAAGCTGCTGGAGATTGCCTTCACCCTGTCCAAGGAGGGCGCAGCCTATCGCAGCCTGATGGACGGCTTCGCCCAGTCCGTCTCGCTCGGGCTGCAGAATGGCGTGCCGCTGGCCGACTATGTGGAGGCCTTCGCCTATACCCGTTTCGGCCCGGCCGGGCTCGTGGAGGGCGACCCGGCCATTCCGCGCGCGACCTCGGTGCTCGACTGGGCCTTCCGCCGGCTGGCACTCGACTATCTCGGCCGGCGCGACCTGCCGCAGCCCTCCGAGGAGGATTGCCTGCCGGACTCGCCCGGCACCGCCGCGCAGCAGGCGCCGCTGCTGCCGCTCGACCTGCCGCCGCAGCCGGCGCCGGGGCGTGAGGCCGCCGCTGCAAGCCCGCGGGGGCGGCGGCGCACGCTCAGGCTCGTTGGATAAGGAGACCATCATGGCCGGACGCATCGAGGCCCGCCTCGCCGAACTCGGCATCGCCCTGCCGACCCCGGCGGCGCCCATCGCCAATTACGTGCCCTTCAGCGTCAGCGGGAAGCTCGTCGTCGTCTCCGGCCAGATCCCGCTGAGGGAGGGCAAGATCGCCTTCACCGGCAAGGTCGGCACGGCCGTCTCGATGGAGGATGGCGTGGCCGCGGCCAAGCTCTGCTTCGTCAACCTGCTGGCGCAGCTGAAGGCGGCGGCGGGCGACCTCGACCGCGTCGCGCGGGTGCTCCGGCTCGGCGGCTTCATCGCCGCCGGTCCGGACTTCACCCAGCATGCGGTGGTGATGAACGGCGCCTCCGACCTTGCCGTCGAGGTCTTCGGCGATGCCGGACGGCATGCGCGCACGACCATCGGCGTGCCCTCCCTGCCGGGCGATGCCGCCGTCGAGGTCGAGGGGATTTTCGAGCTGGCTTGACGCGAGGACCCGTGCGTCGCCTCCTTCCCGGCAAAGGCAGGAGACGCGCATGAGCCAGACCACGCCGACGCCCCGCTACCGTGGCGTCTTCCCCGTCGTCCCGACCATCTTCGACGAGCGCGGCGCTCTCGACATCGAGGGGCAGAAGCGCTGCATCGACTTCATGATCGAGGCCGGATCCGAGGGCCTCGCCATCCTCGCCAATTTCTCCGAACAATTCCTCCTCGCTGATGAGGAGCGGGAGCGGCTGACGCCCCTCATGATCGAGCATATCGCCGGCCGCGTACCGGTGATCGTGACGACGACGCATACCTCGCCACGCATCTGCGCCGAGCGCTCCCGCCGCTCGCAGGAGGCGGGGGCGGCGATGGTGATGGTGATGCCGCCCTACCACGGCGCCAGCATCCGCTTCCCCGAGGCGGCGATCCACGCCTTCTACCAGACCGTCTCGGATGCGATCGGCATTCCGATCATGATCCAAGACGCGCCCGTCGCCGGCACGCCGCTCTCGGCGCCCTTCCTCGCCCGCATGGCGCGGGAGATCGAGCATGTCGCCTATTTCAAGATCGAGGTGCCCTTCGCCGCTGCCAAGCTGCGCGAGCTGATCGCCCTCGGCGGGGCGGCGATCGAGGGGCCGTGGGACGGCGAGGAGGCGATCACCCTGATGGCCGACCTGGAGGCGGGCGCGACCGGCTCCATGACCGGCGGCGGCTATCCGGACGGCATCCGCCAGGTCACCGATGCCTGGTTCGCCGGCAAACGGGAGGAGGCGGCGGCCGCCTACCAACGCTGGCTGCCGCTCATCAATTACGAGAACCGGCAATGCGGCCTGCTGGCCGCCAAGGCGCTGATGAAGGAGGGCGGCATCATTGCCTGCGACGCCCCCCGCGCGCCGCTGGCGCCGCTGCATCCGGCAACGCGGGCCGGGCTCGTCGAACTCGCCCGGCGCTGCGACGCGATGGCGCTGCGCTGGGGCAAGTAGTGGCCTGGGGCCTTGCCCTCGCGCTGCGGCGCAGCACATGCTCCCGGCAATGGCCCCCACCAACCTGACCCTCAGCCTCCACCGCGCCATCGCCGAAGTGCCGGCCGCGGACTGGGATGCCTGCGCCGGCGGGGGCAACCCCTTCGTCAGCCATGCCTTCCTCGCCGCGCTGGAGGAGAGCGGCAGCGCCACCGCCCGCACGGGCTGGCTGCCGCAGCATGCGGTGCTGCGCGACCCGGGCGGGCGCCTGCTGGCTTGCGCGCCCTGCTACGCGAAGAGCCACAGCCAGGGCGAATACGTCTTCGACTATGGCTGGGCGGATGCCTTCGAGCGGGCCGGGGGGCAGTACTACCCGAAGCTCCAGGTCTGCGCGCCCTTCAGCCCCGTGCCCGGCCCGCGGCTGCTCGCGCATCCTGAGGCCAGGCTCGGCCCCGCCGCCATGGCGCAGGGCCTGGCCCAGGCCTGCGAGGACCTCGGCCTCTCCTCCGCCCATGTCACCTTCTGCGAGGATGCGGAGTGGGAGGCACTCGGCGAGGCCGGCTGGCTGCAACGGCTGGGGACGCAATTCCATTGGCACAACAAGGGCTATGCCAGCTTCGAGGACTTCCTCGGCGCCCTGTCCTCGCGCAAGCGGAAGGCGATCCGGCGCGAGCGGCGCGACGCGGCGGCCTCCGGCTTCGTGCTGAAGACGCTGCGCGGTCATGAGATCACGCCGAAGCACTGGCGCGCCTTCCACCGTTTCTACCGCAGCACCACCGACAAGAAATGGGGCCGCAGCGCCTATCTCACCCAGCGCTTCTGGCCGCTGATGGGGGAGGCGCTCGGCGATGCCGTGGTGCTGATGGTGGCCGAGCAGGATGGCGAGCCGGTCGCCGGCGCGCTGAACCTGCTGGGGCGGGAGGCGCTCTATGGCCGCAACTGGGGCAGCCTAGTGGATGCGCCCTTCCTGCATTTCGAGCTCTGCTACTACCGGGCGATCGACTTCGCCATCGAGCACGGCCTGCCGCGCGTCGAGGCCGGCGCCCAGGGCGAGCACAAGATCCAGCGCGGCTACCTGCCGACGCCGACCTACAGCGCGCACTGGATCGCCCATGCCGGGCTTCGCCGCGCCATCGGCGACTTCCTTGAGCGCGAGCGCCCGGCCATGCTGCAGGAGATGGAGGCCCTCGCCACCCTTTCCCCCTTCAGGAAGGATGACGAGGAGGGCTGATCAGGCCCGCTTCACGCCCCAGAAGGAGATGATCTCCGAGATCGGCTCGGTGATCGTCTTCCGCCAGGCGGTCGAGGCGAAATACTGGCCGAGCGGGAGGTAGGGCGCCTCGTCGAGCACCACCTGCTGGATTTCGGCGGCGATCTTCTGCTGCGCGGCGAGGTCGGGCGCGTCGAACCAGGAGAGGCGCAGCGCCTCCAGCTTCGGCACGTCCGGCCAGCCGAACCAGGCACTCTGCCCGTTCGCCCGAAGATAGGTCATGACGCCGGGGTTGATGCCGTCGATGCCGTTCCAGGTGGTGTGGAACATGCTCCACCCGCCCTTCTCGGGCGGCTCCTTGCTGGAACGGCGCTGCACCAGCGTGCCCCAGTCGGAGACCCGGAAATCCACCTTCATGCCGAGGCGCTTCAGCAGGTCCTGCCCGACCTCGCCGAGCGCGGTCAGCGTCGGCTGGTCGCTCGGGCTCATCACCACCACCGTCTCGCCGTTGTAGCCGGCCTCGCGCAGCTCGCGGCGGGACCGCTCGATGTCGCGCGGCCCGGTGATCGCCTCCAGCGCCGCCTCGTTCGCCAGCGGCGTGCCGGGGGTGAAGACCCCGATGCCGGCCTTCCAAAGCGAGGGGTCGGCCCCCGCCGTCGCGGTCATGTAGTCGGCCTGCGACATGGCGCGGAGGATGGCGCGGCGCACCGCCGGCTTGTCGAAGGGCGGGTGCAGCGTGTTGAAGATGCCGGTGCCGAAGGTGCCGAGCGGGTTGCTCCTCTTCATCATCACGTCGCGGGAGCGGCGAAGCAACGGCAGCAGGTCGTTCGGCGGGTTCTCCCACCAATCCACCTCGCCGTTCTGCAGGGCGGCGGCCGCCGTCGCCGGGTCCGGCATCACCGCCCATTCGACGCGGTCGAAGAACACCTGCTTCGGCCCGGCGCCCCAGTCCGTCGTGCCGCCCTCACGCGGCTTGTAGTCCGGGTTGCGCTCATAGACGACGCGCGCGCCGACGATCCGCTCATCCGCCTTGAAGCGGAAGGGCCCGGAGCCGATGGTCTCGCGGATCTGCGTGTTGGCATCAACGCTTGCGATGCGCTCCGGCATGACGAAGAGGGCGGAGGGTCCGACCTTCGCCAGCGTCTCCAGCATCGGACCGAAGCGCTTGTTGAGGCGGATGGTGAAGACCCGGTCCTCCGGCGCCGCCATCTCGGCGACGCGCGCCATCAGCGCCTGGCCGAGCGCATCCCGCTGCGCCCAGCGCCTGATGGAGGCGATGCAGTCCCGCCCGCGCACCGGCTCGCCGTCATGGAAGCGCAGGCCCTCGCGCAGGGTGAAGCGCCAGGACAGCCCGTCCTGCTCCACCACATGGCCCTCGACCATCTGCGGCTGCGGCCGCAGCTTGCTGTCGAGGCCGTAGAGCTGGTCGTAGATCATCATCGCGTGGTAGCGCGTGATGTAGGCGGTGGTGAAAACCGGATCGAGCACGGTCAGGTCGGATTGCGGCACGAAGCGCAGCACGCGCGCGGCGCTGGGCTGCGCCAGCGCGGGGCCGGCCAGCGCGGGGCCGGCCAGCCCGGCGGCGGCGGTGGCGGCGGCCCCTGTGAGCAGGGTGCGTCTCAGCATAGGCGGTCTCTCCCGGCGGCAATGGAGGGGACCGGCGTCTCCGGCGCGGAGGCAAGCACCCCCCGATGCGGTGCGCAAGCACCATGCTATGAGCCGGAAGGGAAGGGGGATTGCCGCCGGTGCTGCTTGCCTATGCCCAACTGGCCGGCGCGATGGCGCTGGTCGGCGCCAATGTCGGCGTCGCCAAGCTGCTGGCCGCGGCGCTGCCCATCCCGATGATCGCCTGCCTGCGCTGTCTCCTCGCCTGCGCCGTGCTCTGGCCGCTGGCGAGGATCATGGAAGGGCGCGTCCGGCCCGGCGCGTCGGCGCTGCGAAACCTCGCCTTGCAGGCGCTCTTCGGCACCGCGCTCTACAATGCGGGGCTGCTGGCCGGCCTGCGGCTGACGACGGCGCTGGAGGGCGGACTGGTGTTGGCGACACTGCCGGCGGTGGTGGCGCTCGGCAGCGCGCTCTGGCTGCGGGAGCGGCTGTCGCCCCGGCAATGGGCCGCGGCGGGGCTGGCGGCGGGCGGCATGGCGGCGATCACCCTGGCCCGGCTCGGCGACGGGGCGGAGGGGCACTGGCTCGGCAACCTGCTGGTCTTCGGCGGGGTGCTGGGCGAGGCGGCCTATGTGCTGCTCGCCAAGCGCATCGCCGGCTCCGTTCCGGTGGTGACGGCGAGCCTCTGGATGCAGGCCTTCAGCGCCGCGATGCTGCTGCCGCTCTCCCTGCCGGGGATCGGCGCCCTGGCGGCGCTGGCCGATCCGCGCCTCGCCGGGCTGCTCGTCTTCCACAGCCTGACGGCGAGCGTGCTTTGCCTGCTGCTCTGGTATGCCGGGTTGAGGCGCGTGCCGGCCGGAGTGGCGGGTACCTTCACCGCCTTCCTGCCTGCCACCTCATTGCTGGTGGCGGTCGCGGTACTGGGCGAGGCGTTCACCGCGGTGCATGGGGTCGGATTCGTGCTGATGGCGGCGAGCCTGCTGCTGGCGACCTGGCCGAGACGGAGACAGTCATGAAGGCCTGGTTCGCCTGCACCGGCGCCGAACTCCTGGCGATGACGCCGGACCGGGTCGCCGCCGAACTCGCGGCGGCCCAGATGCGTCGGCGACTGTCGAGCGAGCCGACGCAACTCTCCGCGTGGCGCGAGCAGGCGGTGATCCTGGCCGATGCGGCCGATCGATGCGACGGGCAGGATTGGACGATCGCCTTTGAATACGATCTCCTGCGCCTCGAAAAGCGGATCGATGCCGTCCTGCTAACCGACCGGGCGATCCTGGTCCTGGAGTTCAAGACAGGCGCGACGTCCGTGAGTGCCGCCGACCGCGCCCAGGCCGAGGACTACGCCCAGGATCTCTTCGATTTTCACGCGGCCAGTCGCGGCCATCCCATTCTGCCTGTCATCGTCGCCACCCGAATGGCCAAGCCGGCGCCCTTTCAACCGCCCCTCCCGATCCCCGGCCTATCACCCGCAACCGAGGCGAGCGCCTCTAGCCTGTCTGGTCTGATTGCGGCATCGGCGTACAGCCTGCCCCAGCCGACCGCGCCGCTCAGCGGCCCAGCCTGGCTCGCGGCGCCGTATCGGCCGGTGCCGACGATCATCGAAGCGGCGGCGACCCTCTTCGCCCGCAACAGCGTCGCCGACATCGCCGCGGCGCGGGCCGATGCGCCCAATCTCGCCCGCACGACGCAGGCGATCCAGAAGGCGCTCGACATCGCCCGTGCCGCTGGGGAGCGCGTGGTGATCTTCGTGACGGGCATCCCTGGGGCCGGAAAGACCCTTTGCGGTCTCAACACCGTCTTCGGGGAGGTGCGGCGCGAGGGCTCCGCCTTTCTGACCGGCAATGCTCCGCTGGTCGCCGTGCTGCGCGAAGCCCTCGCCTGCAACCGCGCCGGCATCGACCTGGCACTCGGCCCGAGCAACGATCCGGAACGCCGGAAGCGGTCAGGGCGGCTGCGGCAAGCGCGGCACGAAGCCGCCGCCGCGCTGCAGAACGTGCATCGCTTCCTGGCGGACAACGCCCATCGGGATCACCCGCCCGCCGAGCGCGTCATCGTCTTCGACGAGGCGCAGCGCGCCTGGGACGCGCACCAGGCCGGCCGCGACACCCAGCGAAGGGTAAGCACCCTGACCATGAGCGAGCCCGCCCATGCCCTCGCTATCATGGGCCGCCACCAGGGATTTGCCGCGATCGTAGCCTTGATCGGGGGCGGCCAGGAAATCAACACCGGCGAAGCGGGGTTGCGGGAATGGGGTCGCGTGATCCGCTCCACGCCGGGCTGGCGCGCTGTCGCGGCCGGCACCGTCCTGACCGCGACCGAGGCCTCGCAGCGCCTGGCCGACGCCGAGGAGCCCTGGCTGCTGACCGATGCGGACCTGCATCTCGACATCTCGATGCGCAGCATCCGCGATGACGCCGCGGCCCGTTGGGTCGATGCCGTCCTGCGCGGAGAACGTGGCGAGGCGGCAGCCATCGCCCGCGCCTCGGCTTCGCTCCCGTTTCTCGTGACCCGGTCACTCGATGCCGCGCGTCAGGGCTTGCGTGCGGGCACGCCAGGATTGCGGCGGTGCGGCTTCGTCCGGTCCTCCGGCGCGAAGCGGCTACGGGCGGAGGGTTTCGATGCCCAGCTGATCGGGACGGATGAGCCGGTTGCCTGGTTCCTCGAGCGCTGGCCGGATGTCCGGGCCTCCGATGCGCTGGAAACCGCGGCAACCGAATACGCGTGCCAGGGATTGGAACTCGATACGGTCGGCCTGGCCTGGGGCGGGGACTTCCGGCGAGGCCATGCGGGCTGGGAGGCTTGGCGCTTCGCCGGAACCGCGTGGCAGCAGGTGCGAGGCGCGAGCGAGACCGAGTTCATCCGCAACACCTACCGCGTGCTCCTCACCCGCGCCCGCTATGAGACCGTCATCTGGGTCCCACCCGGCTCTCGCGCCAGCGACCCCTTCCACGACCGCACCCGTCCCGCCGTCGAGATGGACGCCATCGCCGACTACCTCCTGGCCTGCGGCGCCCGCCCGCTGCCGCCCCCGGCTCCGCCCCGGCCGGCGCCATCGCTGCTATGATGGCCGCGACCCCCTTCGGAGCCCCCGGATGACCGGCACCACGATCGTCCTCATTGCCCTCCTGCTGCTCGCCATCGTCACCGCCGCTCGCGGCATCCGCACCGTCCCCCAGGGCCAGGTCTGGACGGTCGAGCGCTTCGGCGCCTTCACCCGCCTGCTGCAGCCGGGGTTGAACTTCCTCATCCCCTTCATCGACGCCGTTGGCCACAAGCTGAACGTGCAGGAGGTGGTGCTCGACATCCCTGAGCAGTCGGTCATCACCAAGGACAATGCGACGGTGGTGGTGGACGGCATCGTCTATTACCGGGTGATGGACCCGGCCAAGGCGGCCTATCAGGTGCAGAACCTGCAGCAGGCGCTGAACGCGCTGGCGATGACCAACATCCGCGCCGTCATCGGTGAGATGGACCTCGACGCCACCCTCTCCTCGCGCGAGCGCATCAACTCCTCCCTGCTCGCCATCCTTGACGGTGCGACCGACCCCTGGGGCGTGAAGGTCAGCCGCGTCGAGCTGCGCAAGGTCGAGCCGCCGGAGAACCTCGTCCGCGCCATGAACCTGCAGATGACCGCCGAGCGCGAGCGCCGCGCCACGGTCATGAAGGCCGAGGGCGACCGGGCGGCGGCCATCCAGCGCGCCGAGGGCGAGAAGCAGGCCCTTGTCCTCCAGGCCGAGGGGCGGCAGCAGGCGGCGCTGCGGGATGCCGAGGCGCGGGAGCGGCTGGCGGAAGCCGAGGCCCGCGCGACCGAGATGGTCGCCGCGGCCGCCGCCGGGGCAGGCGGCGATGCGCTGCGCTACTTCATCGCCGACAAGTACGTGAAAGCCTTCGAGGCGCTGGCCGCCAACCCTGCCAGCAAGCTCGTCGTGGTGCCGATGGAGGCCTCCGCCATGGCCGGCGGCATCACCCAGGCGATGGAGTTGCTGCGGCAGGGCCCGCCGGCCGCCGGGCCGGCGCCGGTGGGGAGCGGCCCGTGGAACCGGGGCTGATCTGGATCCTCGCAGGGCTGCTGCTGCTTCTGGCGGAACTGGCGATCCCCGGCGTCTTCCTGGTCTGGATCGGCCTTGCCGCGCTCGGCACCGGCGCCTTGCAGCTGCTGGCCGTGCTCTCCTTCGGGATGGTGGTGACGGTCTTCCTGGTGCTGCTCGGGGCCGGCATCTGGCTCTCGCTACGGCTCCGCCGCGCCGCCCCGCCGGCGGCCTTGAACACGCCCGGCTCCGGCCTGGTCGGGCGGAGCGGCATGCTCCTGCCGCTTGGTGAGGCGGAAGGGCCGGGGCTTCGCGTCCGCATCGGCGATTCGGAATGGCAGGCGCGGCTGCCGCTTGAGATCCGCGCGCCGGAGCGGCCGCTGCGCGTCCGGGTCGAGGCGGTGGAGGGCACCACGTTGATCGTGCGGCCGGAATAGCGAGGCGGGCTTGAACCGGGCCGGGGTTGCGGCAACATCTCCCCCATGGACGCTTTTCGGCGCCCCGGCCCGCCTGGCCGGGACCCATCCCCGCCCGTGCTCGACATGACGCCCGAGGGAGAATTCCGGGACCCGCTCCCGCCGCGCCGAACTTGGCTGGACCGGGCGCTGGGCCGTGTCGGCGGGCTCGCCCTGCTGGTGACGCTCGCCACCGGCGGTTTGCTGCTGGTGGCGCTGGCCGTGGTCTTCGTCGGGCTGTTGCTGCCGGTGGTGATCGGCGCGGGGCTGGTCGCCTTCGTCTCGCTCTGGTGGCGGGTGCGACGCGCGCGCCGGGCCGGCGGGCCGGGGGGCGGATCGGGGCCCGTGCGCTTCGTCGTCATCCGGCGCTGAGCCACTTCCGTCTCCGCATCGATGGCGGACGAGCGGCTTCCCTTCCGCATCGACCCCGCACGCCTCTATGAGGTAGGGCGCGACGGCACCGCCCGCACCGATAGGGGCGAGGCGCCGGAATGGCTTGGCCCGCGGCACCGGCTGATCCTGGGTTGGGTGATGCTGACCGGCTTCGCCGTGGGCGGGCTGGCCGGGCTTTCGGCGCTTTGCTTCGTGCTCGGGGCGAGGCTCTGGGCGGCCGGCTTCGCCCTGGCCATGCTGGCGACGACACCGCTGCTGGCAATCGGGCCGGGGCTCGACTGGTGGCGCCACCGCCGGCCGCATCGCCGCCGGCACCGCAGCCGCAGCGCGGATTTCCCGCCCGGTTGAGCCGGGCCTATTCGGCGGCGAGCGGGGCCGCGGCGGGCTTAAGCCCGAAGGCCTCGGCAAGCAGCCGGTAGCTCCGCTGCCGCGCCGCTGGATCGTGGCACGGGCTGAGCACCGCCACCTCCTGCGCGCCATGCGCCGCAGCCAGCGCCTCCAGCTTCGCCTTCACCTGCTCCGGCGCCCCGACGATCGCCTTGGCGCGGATGCGGTCGAGATGCGCTCGCTCCGCCTCGCTGTACGGATAGGCCTCCGCCTCCTCGACGCTGGGCAGCGGCGGGAAGCGCCCGGTATCGCGGAACAGCCGCCAGAGCTCGCGCGACTTATAAAGCCGCCAGGCCTCCGCCTCGGTGTCGGCGGTCAGCGCGAAGACGCCGAGCGCGCAATGCGGTGCACCGAGCCGCTCCGGCTGCGGCCGGAAGCCCTCGCGGTAGAGCGCCGTCACCTGTTCCGACCCGCGATCCGAAATGAAATGCGCGAAGCAGTAGGGCAGCCCCAGATAGGCCGCGAGCTGCGCCCCATAGTCGCTGGAGCCAAGGATCCACACCTCGGGCCGCGTCGGCACCTGCGGGTTGGCCGCGACGGCGCGGAAGGGGTGACCCTCCGGCAGGCCATCGCCGAGCCAGCCGAGCAGGTCCACCACCTGGTTCGGGAAGCGGTCGGCGGCCTCGTTGGCATTCGGATTCAGGGCGAAGGCGGTGCGCCCGTCGCTGCCCGGTGCCCGGCCGAGGCCGAGATCGATCCGCCCTGGCGCGATCGCCTCCGCCACCTTGAACTGCTCGGCGACCTTCAGCGCCGAGTAGTGCGGCAGCATCACCCCCGCCGTGCCGACCCGGATGCGCTGCGTGGTGCCGGCGATGGCGGCGACCAGCATCTCCGGTGCTGAGCCGGCATGGGATGGGCTGTTGTGGTGCTCGGCCAGCCAGTAGCGGCCATAGCCCCAGTCATCGGCAAGCCGGGCGAGGGCCAGCGTCTCGCGGATCGCCGCATCGGCACCGCGGCCGGAGGCGATTGTCGATTGGTCGAGGATGCCGAGGCGAAGGGTCATGCGGGAAATCTGGCCCCCATTGCCCGCCGGCGGAAGGGGTTCAGACCGGCAGGCCGCAAGGCTCGGCGAGTGCGGCGACATCCCGGTCGCGGTGCAGCAGCGGCACCGCATGGCGATGCGCCGGCCGGCATGGGCGAATCAGAAGGTTATCCGACCGAATGCCGCCGTCAGCAGGGCGAAGAGCGCGCCACCGACCAGGAAGCCCACCAGCGTCCCGTTCATCCGCACATATTGCAGGTCGCGCCCGACCCGCAGCTCGATCTTCTCCGTCACCTGCGCCGTGTCCCAGCCAGCGACGACCTGGGCGATGAAGCCCGCGAGCTGCGTCCGAGCGGAAGGCAGGATGGTGGCGATCAGCCCTTCCGCCGCGCGGTTCAGCCGGTCGCGCGCCGCCGGGTCCTGCTCCAGCAGGCTGCCGGCATTGACGAAGGCCCCCTCCAGCAGCGCGACCGTCCGCCCCTGCGGATTGCCCGCATCGGCGATCAGCGCCGCCTTCAGCCGGTCCCAGATATCGCCGATCCAGGCGGCGACGGTCGGGTGGGCGACGGCCTGGCGCAGCGCCCGGCCGACGGCGGCCGCCCGCTCCGGGTCGCTCTCCAGCTTGTCGATCTCGCCGCGCAGCCAGACCTCGAAGGCGCCGCGCAAGTCGCTGTCGGAGGGCTCGACCCGCGCCAGCTCGGCATTGACGGTGGTGAGGATGCGCCGCGCGACGGCCGCCCCGGCCAGCCAGCCGACCAGCGCGCCCCCCTCGGCCCGCACCCGCTGCTCGATCGCGCCGCGCAGCTGGTCCTCCTTGCTGGCGAGGATGATGCGGAGCTGGCCGATGGCGAGGTCGAAGACCTCGTTGTGCCGCCCCCCGGCCATCAGCGTCCGCAGCGCCCGGGCGAGGATGCGCGCCCCGCCCGGCCCGCCTGCCATGCGCGGCAGCAGCCGCCCGAGCAGCCGGCGGGCGCGGCCATCCTCGATGCTGGCCAGCAGCTTCGGCAGGCTGGCGGCGATCGCCTCGGCAGTGGGGCGGGCAGCGGCCGGGTCTGCCATCACCCCGCGCAGGATGCCGGCTAGGTCGAGCCGGCCGATCACGCGGCGCACCTCGGCCTCGGTGAAGACATGGTTGGCGACGAAGCGCCCGAGCCCCTGGCCCAGCCTTTCCTTCTGACGGGGGATGATCGCCGTATGCGGAATCGGCAGGCCGAGCGGCCGGCGGAACAGCGCGGTGACGGCGAACCAGTCGGCGATGCCGCCGACGACGCCGGCCTTGGCCGAGGCCTGGAGCATGTCCGTCCAGTAGCCGGGCGGCAGCCAGTAGGCGAACACCAGCAGCCCGGCCATGCCGACCAGCAGGCCGGTGGCGATGGCGCGATGGCGGGCGAGCGCGCGGCGGAGCGGCGCCTCGGGGTCGGCGCCAGTCGGCGGGGAAGCAGGCGGCAGGGTCAGGCCAGGCTCTCCACCACATGCGGGAAGACGGACTGGTAGCCCTCCCCATAGGTCACGGCACGCTCGGAATTCCGCGCCGCCTGGGCGCCGCGCTGGAGCGCGACGCGAGTGTAGTAGTCCCAGAGATGCTCCTGCCCCGCCATGCAGCGGATGGCGGCGAGCTTCCGCTCCCAGACCGGCGTGATGTCGAGCAGCATGTCGGGCGCCCAGGCGCACTGCTCCGGCTGATGCGGCTCGAACAGGTAGACCGGCGGCGCGCCGATCACCGGCACGCCCGGCTCATGCCCATGTGCCTGGGCGATGATGCGGGCATGCTGGGCGAAGTCGGTCGTCGCCGGATGGTCGTGGTTGTAGGGGTCTGCCTTGCTGTGCGTCAGCACGAAACGGGGGCGGAGGGCCCGGTAGAGACCGGCGAGGCGAAAGAGGCTCTCCTGCGTGAGCGTCAGCGGATAGTCGCCGAGATCCCAGATTTGCAGGTCGTGCACGCCGAGTGCCGCGGCGGCGCGCTCCGCCTCGCCCCGGCGCTCCGCCTTGACGCGCTCCATCGTCATGTCGGGCTGGCGCCAGAGCTTGGCGCTCTCGCCCCGTTCGCCGAAGGAGAGGCAGACGACCGTCACCTGCCAGCCCCGTTCCGCATGGAGGGCGATGGCACCGCCCGCGCGCCAGACGAAATCCGCCGAATGGGCGCTGACGACGAGAGCGGTGCCGGCGCTCACTTCGCCGCCTTGGCGCGCTCGATGGCCTCCTGGATCAACTGCTTCGCCTCGGTGGCGTCACCCCAGCCGGTGATCTTGACCCACTTGCCGGGCTCGAGATCCTTGTAGTGCTCAAAGAAATGCTTGATCTGGTCGAGCGTGATCTGCGGCAGGTCGGCATAGCTGACGACCTTCTCGTAGCGCCGCGTCAGCTTGGTGGAGGGAACGGCGATGATCTTCTCGTCGACGCCGCCATCATCCTCCATCTTGAGGACGCCGACCGGACGCACGTTGATGACGGCGCCCGGCACGATCGGGCGGGTATTGGCGATCAGCACGTCGATCGGGTCGCCGTCGTCGCTCAGCGTATGCGGGACGAAGCCATAATTCCCCGGATACCGCATCGGCGTGTAGAGGAAGCGGTCCACGACCAGCGTGCCGGCCTCCTTGTCCATCTCGTATTTGATCGGCTCGCCGCCGATGGCGACCTCCACCACCACGTTGATGTCCTCGGGTGGGTTCTTGCCGATGGCGATGGCGTCGAGACGCATGGACCGTGATTCTCCAGAAAGGGGCCCCATACTAGGCCAGGCCCCTTTCCTTAGCATTGACGCCCCATGATGGGCGACTCCCCGGCGGAACCGTGCCCGCCGGGAAGGGGAAGCCTAGGCGGCTTTCGCCAGGTGGATCGCCTTCCACACGCTCTCCGGCGTCGCCGGCATGTCGACATGGGTGACGCCCATGGTCGAGAGCGCGTCGACCAGCGCATTCATCAACGCCGGCGGCGAGCCGACCGCCCCCGCCTCGCCGGCGCCCTTGACGCCGAGCGGGTTGGTCTCGCAAGGCACCGAGAGGAACTCCACCTCGATATCCGGCAGGTCCTCCGCCCGCGGCAGGGCGTAGTCCATGAAGGAGGCCGAGAGCAGCTGGCCGCTCTCCGGGTCGTAGGCCGTGCGCTCATGCACCGCCTGGCCGATGCCCTGCGCCACGCCGCCATGCACCTGGCCGCGCACGATCATCGGGTTGATGGCATGCCCGACATCGTCGACCACCACATAGCGCGGCACCTCGATCAGCCCCGTATCCGGATCGACCTCCACCTCGGCGATGTGGCAGCCATTGGGGAAGGTGTGAGACTTGATCTCGGCTACCTCCGCCGCGTCGAGCAGCGTCGCGGACTCGCCCCGCGCCGCCCGCTCCCGCTGGATGTTGGCAAGCGAGAGGATATCGACGCCGCGATCCGTGCCGACCACCGAGAAGCGGCCGCCGGTCGTGGTGAACTCGATATCCGCCACCGAGGCTTCCAGATGCTCGGAAGCCGCCTGCTTGCCCTTCTCGATCACCGTCGCGGCGGTGAGCAGGATGGCCTGGCCCTCGGAATAGAGGCTGCGCGCGCCGCCGGTGCCGCCACCCGTCGGGATCTCATCCGAATCGCCCTGGACGATGCGGATCTTCTCCATCGGGATGCCGAGTTCATGGCTCGTCAGCATGGCATAGGCCGTCTCGTGCCCCTGGCCGGTGCTCTGCGTGCCGACCAGCACATCCACCATGCCGTCGGCGGCAAAGCGCACCTCGGCCCGCTCCGTCGGCCCGCCGCCCGTCGCCTCAAGATAGTAGGCGACGCCGATGCCGCGCCGCCGGCCCTTCGCCTCGGAAGCCTTGCGGCGCGCGGCGAAGCCGGCCCAGTCGGCATTCCTCAGCGCCGCATCCAGCACCGCACCGAATTCGCCGCTGTCGTAGCGCTGGCCGACGGCCGTGACATAGGGCATGGCGCTCGCCGGCACCATGTTGCGCTTCCGCAACTCGATGCGGTCGATGCCCATCTCGCGCGCCGCGGCATCGATCAGCCGCTCGACGACGTAATTGCTCTCTGGCCGCCCGGCGCCGCGATAGGCATCGACCGGGACGGTGTTCGTCAGCACGCCGATGACATGGGCGTGGATCGCCTGGAAATTATAGACGCTGGCCAGCACCTTGGTGCCCGCGCCGGTCGGGATCATCGGCGCGAAGGTCGAGAGGTAGGCGCCCATCCCCGCGTAGTTGGTGGTGCGCAGCGCGAGGAACTTGCCGTCCTTGTCGAGCGCCAGCTCCGCCTCGGTGATGTTGTCGCGGCCCTGCGTGTCGGACTGGAAGGCCTCCGTCCGCTCGCTGGTCCACTTCACCGGCCGGCCGAGGCGGCGCGCCGCCATGCAGACCAGCGCATACTCGCCGTACAGGTAGAGCTTCATGCCGAAGCCGCCGCCGACATCGGGCGTCACCACGCGGAACTTCTCCGGCGGCAGGTGGAAGACGCTTTCGGCCAGCAGGTTCTTCACCAGCCAGCTGCCCTGGGTGCCGCAGAACAGGGTGAACTTCTCATTGGCCGCGTCGTATTCGGCGGTCGCGGCGCGGACCTCAAGGCTGTTGACGATGACGCGGTTGTTGACGACCGTCAGCTTCGTCACATGCGCCGCCTGCGCGACGAGCGCCTCGGCCTTCGCCTTGTCGCCCGTCTCCCAGTCGAAGACGGTGTTGTTCGGCACCTCGTCCCAAACCAGGGGGGCGCCGGGCTTGTAGGCGGAGGCGAGTTCGGTCGCGGCCGGCAGTAGGTCGTAGTCGACCATGATCGCCTCGGCCCCGTCCCGCGCCGCCTCATGCGTCTCGGCGACGACGAAGGCGACCGCATCGCCGACATGCCGCACCCGGTCCGTCGCCAGCGCCCCGCGCGGGGTGTTGAGGCGCTCGCTCCCGTCGCGGTTCTTCAGCGGGATGACGCAGGGAATCTCGCCGAGGCCCTCCTCCTCCCAGTCCTTGCCGGTGATGACGGCCAGCACGCCCGGCACGGCGAGCGCTGCGGAGGTGTCGATCGACAGGATCTTCGCCGCCGCATGCGGGCTGCGCAGCACCATGCCATGAGCGACGCCCGGCATGGCGATGTCGTCGGTATAGCGGCCGCCGCCGACCAGCAGGCGCGGATCCTCGATGCGTCGCACCGGCTGGCTCAGACCGAATTTGGCCATGGGGATACCCCTCCCGTTCGATTTCTCCCCCATCATCTGCGGAGGAAGGGGGGAACGGGAAGGGGGGTCGGCGTGAAATCACCGCGCGCGGAGCGCGGCCTCCACCCGGTCGCAGGCGGCACCGACCCCGTCCTCCGCCCGGACCGTCCGGCCGATGGACCCGGCGCGGGCCTCCACCTCCGGGTCCTCCAGCAGCGGGGAGAGCGCACGGGCCGCGCCGTCCGCCGTGTAGCGCCCGGCCGGCAGGCTGGCGGCAATGCCAAGCCGCGCCAGCCGCGCCGCATTGTCCGGCTGGTCATGGCTGAAGGGCACCACCAGCATCGGCCGCCCGGCCCGCATCGCCTGCGCCGCGGTGCCGATGCCGCCCTGGTGGATGATGGCCGAGGCCGCCGGGAAGAGCGCCGCATGCGGCAGGTAGTCCATTGCCAGCACCCCAGGGGGGAGGGGGCCGAGCGCCGCGCGATTCGCCTCCGTCCCGGTCAGCAGCACTGCCCGCTGGCCCAGGCGCCGCGCCGCCTCCAGGCTTTCGGCGAAGAAGCGGCCGGGCGTGTAGATCGCCGCCGAGCCGAGGGTGAAGACCAGCGGCGGCGGCCCGGCGGCCAGGAAGCGGGCCAGCTCCCGCGGCATCGCCGCCGGCTCGTCCCAGAAGGGAAAGCCGGTCGGCTCCGGCTCGGCCCGCATCAGCAGCGGCGAGAAAAGGGCGAGGGCGAGGGCCGGCGCCTGCGCCGCGTTGAGGATCGGGTCTGCCGCCCGTGCCAGTCCGAGCTCCGCTCGGAAGGCCGCGACCTCGCGCGACCAGCGCCGGACCGTCCATCGGGCAACGGCGCGGATCGCCGGCCCTGCCAGACGCCGCAGCCACTCCGCACGCCAGAGCCAGTCGTAGCCGCCCGGGATGCCGGGGTCGCTTGTGGAGAACAGGGTGAAAGGCTGCAGATAGGCCGGCGCCCAAGGAATGCCCCGCCGCTCCGCCACCATCGGCGCCGCAGCGGCGACCGGGCTGGCGAGGATGAGGTCCGCCCCCTCCGAAGCCGTCATCAGGTCGGCATAAGCCTCGCGGATCGGCTCGACGACGAGGCTCCGCCAGACGAATTCCGGCCCGGTCCGCGGGTCCATCGCCCGGGCGAAGGCCTCGAGGTCCGGCGCGCCCTCCGGCATGCTCGGGCGCATCGGAGCGAAGCCGAGGCCAGCCGCCTCGACCCGCCCGCGATACCCCTCGGCCGTGGCGAGGGTGACCTGATGGCCCCGCCGCTCCAGCCCCGCCGCCACCGCCAGATAGGGAAAGAGGTCCCCGAGCGAGCCGGTGGTGGCGAGGAGGATGCGGCTCAACGGCGGGTGCTGTCCGTCTTGTCCGGCGCCGGCTGCGGCGACTGGCCCGGCCCGACCGAGGCCGGCTCCACCGGGCGGACGCCCATCCAGCCCTTCACCCGCTCCCGCGTCGCCTGGAAGACGACATAGAGCATCGGGATCATGAAGATCCCGACGATGGAGGCCGCCAGCATTCCGCCGAAGACCGGCGTGCCGACCGCGCGGCGGGAGAGCATGGCCGCGCCCGAGGCCGTCACCAGCGGCACGAGGCCGAGGACGAAGGCGATCGAGGTCATCATCACCGCGCGGAACCGGAGGCGGGAGCCCTCGATCGCCGCATCGCGGATCGACATGCCGCGCTCCCGCGCATCCTTGGCGAATTCGATGATGAGGATGCCGTTCTTCGCCGCCAGCGCGATCAGCACGACGAGGCCGATCTGCGCATAGACGTCGAGGCTGAGCCCGGCAATCTGGATGGCGAGGAAGGAGCCGAGGCCGCCCACCGCGACCGACAGCAGCACCGGCACGGGGATGGTCCAACTCTCGTAGAGCGCGACGAGGAACAGATAGGCGAAGAGGATGGCCAGCGCGACCACGTAGATGGTCTGCCCCGCCGCCAGCCGCTCCTGATAGGCCGTGCCGGTCCATTCATAGCCGTAGCCCGCCGGCAGCACCCGCCGCGACAGCTCCTCCATCGCGTTCAGCGCATCGCCCGAGGAGATGCCGGGCTTCGGCGCGCCGTTCACCAGCACCGCGCGGTAGTTGTTGTAGCGGCTGATGGTCTGCGGCCCGACCACGATCCGCACATCGGCGAAGGCGCGCAGCGGCACCATGTCGCCGCGCGTGTTGCGCACCCGGATGCGCCAGATATCGTCGATGTCGTCGCGGTCCTGCGCCTCGGCCTGGATGTTCACCTGCCAGGTGCGGCCGAACAGGTTGAAGTCGTTGACGTAGAACCCGCCGAGCGAGGCCTGCAGTGCCGAGAAGATGTTGGAGATCGGGATGCCGAGCGCCTGCGCCTTGTCCCGGTCCACGTCGAGGAAGAGCGAGGGCGTGGCCGCCGAGAAGGTCGAGAAGACCTGTTGCAGCCGCGGGTCCTGGTTCGCCGCGATGACGAGGCCGAGCATGGCGCTGCCGAGCTCCGCCGGGTCGCGCCCCTGGAGGTCCTGCAGCTGGTACTCGAAGCCGCCGCCGGTGCCGAGGCCGATGATCGGCGGCAGGTTGAAGGCGACGACCGTCGCCGTCCGCACATTGGCCCCGGCGCCGAAGACGCGCCCGATGGAGGCGAAGACGGAGTCCGCCGGATCGGTCCGCTGGTCGAAGGGCTTCAGCCGCGCCACGATGAAGGCGGAGTTGGACTGTGCGCCCTGGTCGATCAGCGAGAAGCCGACGATCGCCAGCACGTTCTCGACCGCCGGGATGCCCTTCAGGATGCCCTCGACCTGCTCCACGGTGGCCCGGGTGCGGGAGAGGGATGCCGCCTGCGGCAGCGAGACCTGCACGAAGAAGGTCCCCTGGTCCTCCTGCGGCAGGAAGCCCTGCGGCGTCTTCGAGCCGATGGTGAAGATGCCGAAGGCGATGGCCGCCGTCAGCACCAGCGAGACGACCGAGAGCCGGACGATCCGCCTGACGATGGCGGCGTAGCCGTCGCGGACCTTGTCGATCCCCCGCAGCACATACTTGATCGGCCCTCGCTTCGGCCCGGTATGGCGCAGGAAGAGCACGCAGAGCGCCGGCGAGAGGGTGAGGGCATTGATCGCCGAGATCACCATCGCCGCCGAGATCGTCACCGCGAACTGCCGGAACAGCACGCCCGAGAGGCCGGGGATGAAGGCGATGGGCACGAAGACCGAAAGCAGCACCAGGGTGATGGCGATGATCGGCGCGGTGATCTCGGCCATGGCCTGCTTCACCGCCCGGTTGGGCGTCCAGTCCGGGTGCTCCTCCATCACCCGCTCGACGTTCTCGACGACGACGATCGCGTCGTCGACGACGATGCCGATGGCCAGCACCATGGCAAGCAGGGAGACGGTATTGGCGCTGTAGCCGATGGCGAGCAGGATGGCGAAGGCGCCGATCAGGCTCACCGGCACCGCGATGGTCGGGATGATCGTTGCCCGGAACGAGCCGAGGAAGAGGTAGACCACGATGACGACGAGGACGAAGGCCTCGATCAGTGTGTGGATCACCTCCTCGATCGTGTCCACGACGAAGGTGGAGCTGTCGTAGAGCACCTGCTGCCGCATCCCCTCGGGGAAGCGGGTCGACATCTCCTCCAGCGTGCGCTTCATGGCGTTGGAGACGGTCACGGCATTGGCGCCGGGCGAGAGGTAGACGCCGACGGTGACGGCGGGCTGGGCGTTCAGCCGGCTCACCGTGTCCATGCTCTGCGCGCCGAGTTCGACACGCGCCACGTCGCGGACCCGCAGCACCGAGCCGTCCGGATTGGCACGGATGATGATGTCGCTGAACTGCTCCGGCGTGATCAGCCGCCCGAGCGTCTGGATGTTCATCTGGAATTGCTGCGTGTCGGGGATCGGCTGGGCGCCGATACGGCCGACCGCGGCCTGGATGTTCTGGCTCTGGATCGCCGCGATCAGGTCCTGCGGCGTCAGGTTAAGGCTGGTCAGCCGGTCGATCTCGAACCAGACGCGCATGGAATAGTTCTGCGCACCGAAGATGTTCACCTGGCCGACGCCCGGCACGCGGGACATGCGGTCGACCATGTTGATGGTGAGGTAGTTCGAGAGGAAGAGCGGCGTGTGCTCCGGGTTGGCCGAGGTCAGCGCGACGAACTGCAGCACCGAGGAGGACTGCTTGCGCACGATGAGCCCGGCCCGCTGCACCTCCTGCGGCAATCGGGCGATGTTCGCCTGGATGCGGTTGTTGACGTTGACGGTGTTGATGTCCGGGTTGGACCCGAGCGCGAAGCTGACCGAAAGCTGGTAGGTGCCGTCATTGGCGCTGTTCGAGCGCATGTAGATCATGTTCTCGACGCCGTTGACGGCGCTTTCGACGATCTGCGCGACGGTCGACTCGATGACGGCGGCCGAGGCGCCCGGATAGGTCGCGTTCACCGAGACCTGGGGCGGGACGATGTCCGGGAACTGCGCCACGGGAATCCGCAGCAGGGCCAGCAGGCCGGCGAGGGTGATGACGATGGCGATGACGATCGCCAGCCGGGGGCGGTCGACGAAGACGCTGGAGATCATGACGCGTCAGCCCGGCCGGCCGCCAGCGGCAGGCGCACCGGGCGGCCGGGCCCCGGGTGGTGGCGCGCCCGCCGGGCCCGCATTCACCTCCTGGCCCGGCCGCACCCGCTGCAGCCCGTCGCTGATGACCTGCTCGCCGCCCTGGAGCCCGTCCTCGATCACCACCTGGTCGCGGATGGTGCGTCCGAGGCGGACCGGGCGGCGCTGCGCCTTCTTCTCGTTGTCGACGACGAGGACATAGTTGCCGCCCTGGTCCTGCAGCACGGCGGCGCGCGGCAGGACGATGGCCTGCACCGGCTCGACACCCTCGACCGCGACGGTGACGAACTGCCCGTCGATCAGCTCCCGGTCGCCGGGGCTGCCGGCCTGGACGCCGGCACGGCGGGGGTTCGGGATCAGTGCGCGGATCAGCAGGCTGTCCGTGTTGCGGTCGACCTGGGTATCGATGAACTCGATGCGCCCAGCCTGCGGATAGGGCCGCCCGTCGCTCAGCCGGACGCGGACCACGACGGCATTGACCCCGCCGCGGCTCTCGTAGCGCGCCTGGAGCTCGCCCGCCGTGCGGGAGCTCACGGTAAAGACCACGCGCATCGGGTCCTGGCTGACGACGACGGCCAGCGGGTCGGTCAGGGTCGGCGTGACGACGTTGCCGGGCGTCAGGCTGGCACGGCCGATCTTGCCGTCGATCGGCGAGAGGATGTCGGTATAGCCGAGGCTGATGTCGGCGACGCGCACCGCCGCCTGGGCGCCAAGCAACTGGGCATTCGCCGTCCGCTCCTGCGCCTGGGCATTGTCGAGCGCGACGCGGGTGCCGGCGCCGGTCTGCTGCAGCTCCCGCGCACGGGCCAGCGCCACGCGGGCATTCTCGAGCGTCGCCTGGGCCGAGGCGACATTGGCCCGCGCCTGCTCCAGCTGCGCCTCGAAGGGCGGCTTCTCGATGCGGAACAGCACTTCGCCGGCCTTCACCTCCTGGCCCTCGGTGAAGGCACGCTCTTGGAGGAAGCCGGTGACGCGGGCGCGGATCTCGACGCGGTTCACCGCCTCGATGCGGCCGGTGAACTCGGTGCTCTCAGTCACCGGCTGGCGGTTCGCCGGCATCACGCCGACGGCCGGCGGGCCCTGTGGCCCGAACTGGGCCGCAGCGGGCAGGGCGAGCATGGTGAGCAGGAGAGCGGCGGGGAGGCGACGCATCATGCAGGTCATCCGGATCGGAGCGGCTGGCGATACCAGGGCATCCCCCCCGGGACCAGATGGATTCCTCAAATAGCGGTCATCCGCGCGGGAGCAAGCTGTCCGAACTGTAACGGCAATCCGTCCCCCGATCCGGCAAGGCCGCCGCGCCTTTCGCCCTGGCCGGCATCATCGGTGGCGAGGCGAGCCGCTTGTGACGGAATGTGATGATCTGCAACCTGATGCGGAATCATCACGGATGCGGGAGGGGTGGCCTCCATGCTGCGCGAGCACGGGGCAGGGCGCCCCGCGCCAGCCGCCACCGGGTGGCGGAATGGTGCAGCCGGGTGCGCGGGCTGGCCGTCCCCGGGGCGTCGATGGCCAGCATCCGGGGCTGCAGCCGCGCTGCCTCGGCCAGGAGCGGCTCGGCTGGATGATGGCTGGCAAGGCCATGGCGGCGGTGCAAGCCGGCACCTTCGGCGGCAAGCGCCCCCGGCGTGTCGTCGAGGGCGAGGGAAGGCCCATGGGGATGGGGCCCTGAAACTAGGTTTTCCGGCGCAGCAGGAGGAAGCCGCTCGTGCAGAGGATCAGCGCGACGGCGAAGCTGGCCAGCGCCGCGCCCACCCCGGCCCAGGCGGCGGCGAGGCCGGAGACCGCCTGCATCACCGCCGCCCCGCCGAAGAAGGCGATGTTCACCGCCGAGAGCGCCCGCCCCGCCCGCTCCGGCGGCACCGCGGCGCGGACCTGCCCGAAGACCACCGACTGCACCGAGATCACCGCGCCGATCAGCGCGAAGATCGCCGCGTCCCAGGCCGTCGGCAGGCCGCGCCCGGCCAGCAGCGCGAGGATGAGCCCGGCCACGGCGTAGTGGCTGGCCGCCAGCATCAGCACCGGCCGGCCGATCCGCCGCTCCGCCCAACCGCAAATGGCCGGGGCGATGGTGAGGGCCAGGGCGAAGAGCGAGAGAACGTGCCCGGCCTCCACGCGGGTGAGGCCCTTCACCTCCATCAGCCAGGGCCCGCCCCAGAGGCCGCGCAGCCCGAGCACCACGGCCAGGCTGGCGAAAGCGAAGACCATCAACGGCCGGAGCACGGGCGAGGCGGCGATGGCGACGACCTCGCCGGCATCCTGCAGCAGCGAGCGGCGCCCGCCGCGCTCCGGGGGCGGGTGGTGCACGGTCAGTGCCACGGCGAGCATCGCCAGCGCCGCAAGCCCGGCCGTGGCGAGGAAGCCGGCCCGCCAGCCATGCGCATCCACCAGCCAGGCGAGCGGACTGCCGGAGAGCAGCATCCCCGTATTGCCGACGGTGAGGATGATGCCGGACCAGAGGGCGAAGCGCGCCGGCGGCACGCCGCGGGCGGCGAAGGTCATCGGCCCCATCAGCATCCCCGAGCAGCCGATGCCGAGGACGATCTGAGCGAAGAGCATCCCACCCGCCGTCGTCGCCATGGCGGCGAGCAGCGCCCCGGCGCCGGCGATCGCCAGCACGGTGAGCGCGGTGCGGCGGACGCCGAAGCGGTCGAGCCCCACCCCGACCGGCACCATGCACAGGGCAAAGGTCAGCGCGAAGGCTCCGGTGACGGCGGCGAGGCCGTCGGGCGAGAGGCCGAGGTCGCGTTGCAGCACGTCGGCGGCCAGCGCCGGCAGCGTGCGCACGGCGTTGGAGAAGACATGGCCGAGCGTCAGCGCCAGGATCGGCACTGCGGGGCCGCGGATTGGCGGCACGTTTCCTTCCCCTTGGATTCGAAGCCTAGTTCCGGAACATCTTGCCCGGGTTGAGGATGCCCTTGGGGTCGAAGCCCGTCTTGATGCCGCGCATCAGCGCCAGCGCCTCCGGCCCATGCTCCTGCTCGAGGAATTCGCGCTTGCCGAGGCCCACGCCATGCTCGCCGGAGCAGGTGCCGCCGAGCGCCAGGCCGCGCGCCACGATCCTGCGGTCGATCTCCCAGGCCTTCTCATGGCCCTGCGGGTCGTTCGGGTCGTAGAGGATGACCTGGTGGAAATTGCCGTCGCCGACATGGCCGACGATGCAGGTGGTGGCCCCCGCCGCCACCGCATCCGCCTTGGCGCCGAGGATCGCCTCGGCGAGGCGCGAGATGGGCACGCAGACATCGGTGGTGATGGCGCGGTAGCCGGGGATCAGCGCGACGGCCGCCCAATAGGCGTCGTGCCGCGCCTTCCACAGCCGGTTGCGCGCTTCGGCATCGGTCGCCCAGGCGAAGCCTTCGCCGCCCATCTCGGTGGCGATGGCCTCCACCGTCTCCGCCTGCTCCTGCACCGCCGCCGGGCTGCCGTGGAATTCGAGGAAGAGGGTCGGCGTGGCGCGGTAGCCCTCGAGCTTCGAATAGGCGATGCAGGCCTGCATCTGGTCGGCGTCGAGCAGCTCGATCCGGGCGACAGGGATGCCGGCCTGCATGGTGGCGATGGTCGTCTCGACCGCCGATTTCAGGTCGGGGAACTGGCAGACCGCGGCCGACATCGCCTCCGGGATGCCGTGCAGGCGAAGCCTGATCCTCGTGATGACGCCGAGCGTCCCTTCCGAGCCGATGAATAGCCGGGTCAGGTCGTAGCCGTTCGCCGCCTTGCGGGCGCGGCCGCCGGTCTGGATGACCCGGCCATCGGCCAGCACCACTTCGAGGCCGAGCACGTTCTCGCGGATGGTGCCGTAGCGCACGGCGGCGGTGCCGCTGGCCCGCGTCGCGCACATGCCGCCGATGGTGCAGTGGCTGCCCGGATCGACCGGGAAGAACATGCCCTGGTCGCGCAGGAAGTCGTTGAGCTGATGGCGGGTGACGCCGGGCTCGATCAGGCAATCCATGTCCTCGGCATTCACCTCGAGGATGTTGGTCATGCGTGACAGGTCGAGCGAGATGCCGCGCCGCACCGGGTTGACATGCCCCTCGAGGCTGGTGCCGGCGCCGAAGGCGACGAGCGGCACGCCATGCTGGTTGCAGAGCGCCAGGATGCGGCTGACCTCCTCCGTCGTCTCCACATAGGCGACGGCATCCGGCAGGGTCGGCGGCGTCTGGTCTTCGCCGCGGCTGTGCTGCTCGCGGATCGCCTGGGCGGTGGAGAGGCGGTCCCCGATCAGGGCGCGGATGCCGGCGATGACGGCATCCACGGGGCGGGAAGCGATGGTGTTCACTGGGTTTCCTCCTCCCGCGCGAGCGGGCAGGTCAAGCAATGCGGGCCGCCGCCCCCGGCAGTGAAGAGCGAGAGGGCGGGATCGAGAACGGTCAGCCCCTCCGCCCGGAGCGCGGCATTGAGGTCCTGGCTTTCGGCCGCGGATATCACGCGGCCCTCGCCGAGGGAAAGGATGTTGCAGCCGAGCCGCATCGCGGCGCGATAGGGGACGGGCAGGCAGGCGATGCCGTACTCCACCAGCCATGCAACGAAATCCTCCGGCAGCACGTCGAGGCAGGCGACGGCGAGGCCGGGTGCGGCCAGGCAGAACAGCACGTCGAGATGCAGGAAATGCTCGTCGAAGGGCTGGATGCGGACCTCACAGCCCTCGGCGCGAAGCCAGCCGGCAAGCTGTTCCGCCCCGTCGAGGTCGGTGCGGCCGCCGCTGGCGCCGATCAGGGCGAGGCCGGGGCGGAGGATGTGGACATCGCCCCCCTCCAGCGTCCCGGCCGAGGATTTCCGCCAGAAGCGCCCGCCATGCCAGTCGATCAGCCCGGCATACTCGCCGCGGCGCTGCGGCCGCTCCAGCTGGCAGAGGACGGGGCCGCGATGCGTCACCACCACGCTGTCGCGGGTGTAGGCCATGTAGGGCAGGTGCGGCTCGGGCGGCAGGTGATGGACGGTGGCGCCGCCCTGCTCCAGCGCCGCGACCAGTTCGCGGTGCTGGGATTGCAGGCCCTGGAGGTCGGCCTCGCCGCCGCCGGCCAGCGTCCGGCGGGCGATGCTGTTGGTCGGCAGCCAGCGATAGTAGTCCGGCGCGCAGACAAGCACATCGGTCAGGCGGCCGGTTTCGGAAGCGACGATCCATTCCTGCATGCGGCCCAGGGTGCAGCCGCGGGCGGACGGCGTCCAGGGCCGGGGTGCCAGCGGCAGGCCGTGCCTCCTCGGGGTGCATCCGGCGACGGCCTCGCGTTGACGGCCCCCGGCCCTGCGCCTAGCGTCGCCCTCCCGATTATGGACTCCCAAGGGGGAAAGCGAATGCCCAACAAGGTCAAGGCAGCATGGCAGGCCGGCAAGGCCGTGGTGAATGGCTGGCTCGCCATTCCCAACGCCTTCAGCGCCGAGATGTACAGCCAGGCCGGCTGGGACAGCGTGACCGTCGACATGCAGCACGGCGTGCAGGACTACCTCTCCTGCGTCGCCTGCTTCCAGGGAATGCAGCCCTCGGGCGTCACGCCGATGGTGCGGGTGCCGTGGAACGAGCCGGGCATCATCGGCAAGGTGCTGGATGCCGGCGCCTACGGCGTCATCTGCCCGATGGTGAACACCGAGGCCGAGGCGCGCCAGCTCGTCCAGTACTCCAAGTACCCGCCGAAGGGGACGCGCAGCAACGGCCCGATCCGCGCCGGCGTCTACGGCGAGGCGGGCGGCTACCAGAAGACCGCCAATGACGAGATCCTCGTCATCCCGATGATCGAGACGCAGACGGCGCTCGACAACCTCGAGGCCATCCTCGACGTGCCGGGGATCGACGCGATCTATGTCGGCCCCTCCGATCTCGGCCTGTCGCTCGGCATGCCGGCGATCCTCGACCGCGAGGAGCCGGAGATCCTGAAGATCTACGAGCGCCTCATCAAGGAGACCTCGAAGCGCGGCATCGCGGCGGGGCTGCACAATTCCTCGCCGAAATACGCGAAGAAGATGATCGACATGGGCTTCAAGCTCGTCACCGTCGGCGGCAACGAGGTCGGCCTGATGGTCAATGCGGCGAAGGCCGCGATCAAGGAAACCCGCGGCGGGTAATTCCCGGGAGCCGCCCCGCCTTCCGCGGCAAGGCCGCAGGAGGGCACGCGGCAGGGCCATTGCACCAGGCTGACAAGGGGTTGGCATGCTGCGCCTCATCGCCGGCAGGCTGGTGCAGATCGGGGTTGTGCTTGCCATCCTCTCGGCGCTGGTCTGGCTGGCGATGGGGCTGATGCCGGGCGACCCGCTCGACCTTGCCATGGCGGCCGACCCGCGCCTCACGGCCGCTGACGCGGCGCGGCTGCGCGCGCTGCACGGGCTCGACCGCCCGCTCGCCGAACGCTACCTCGCCTGGGCGGGCGCGGTGTTGCGGGGCGAGTTCGGCTTCTCCCGCCTCTATGCGCTGCCGGCGACGGCGGTCCTCTGGCCGGCGCTGCGCTCCACCCTGGTGCTGCTCGGCTGGGCGCTGCTGCTCTCGGCCGGGCTCGGCATCGGGCTCGGCGCGCTGGGTGCGGCACGGCCTGGCCTTGGCTGGCTGGCCGACGGGCTGGCGCTGCTGGCGCAATCCATCCCCGGCTTCTGGCTCGGCATCCTGCTCGTCATCCTCTTTGCGGTCGAACTCGGCTGGCTGCCGGCGGGGGGCATGGGGGAGGGCGGCAGCCTCGCCGAGGCGGCGCGCTTCCTCCTGCTGCCGGTGGCGACCCTCGCCTTCGTCAACATCGCCGCCTATGCGCGCCACAGCTTCGCGGCCATGCGGCAGGAGATGGCGCAGCCCTATATCCGCACGGCACGGATGAAGGGGCTGCCCGAGCGGCAGGTGGTCTGGGGCCATGCCTTCCCCAATGCCGCGATCCCGGTGGTGACGGTCGCCGCCCTCGATGCCGGCAGCCTCGTCTCCGGCGCGCTGGTGACGGAGACGATCTTCGCCCGCCCCGGCATGGGCAAGCTGATCTATGACAGCATCATGGGCAACGACTACAACCTGGCGCTGCTCGCCCTGCTGCTGGCGGCGCTGGTGACGATGCTCGCGACGCTCGCGGCCGACATCGTCCAGCGCCTCATCGACCCGCGGCTGGCCGGCTGATGCGGCTGGCGTTGGGGCTGGCGCTGCTCGTCCTGCTCGGGCTCGGGGCGGCGGGAGCGGGCTGGATGCAGTCCTGGCTCGGCGCCGATCCCTTCGCGCCCGACCTGCTCGCCCGCTACGGCGAGGCCTCCGCCGCGCATCCCCTCGGCACCGACGAGCTGGGCCGCGACCTGCTGCTTCGCCTGCTGCACGGCGCCCGCGTCTCGCTCAGCGTCGGCCTCGCGGTGGCGATCGGCGCGACGGGGCTCGGCACCGCCGTCGGGCTGCTCGCCGCTTGGTGCGGCGGCTGGGCCGATGCCGTGCTGATGCGGCTGGCGGACGGGCTGCTGGCCCTGCCGGCGCTGCCGCTGCTCGTCGTGCTGGCCGCCGTCGATACCGGGCGCTTCGGCCTGCCGCGAGGCGAGGCCACCTCCGACATCCTCCGCATCGTGCTGATCCTGGTCGCCTTCGGCTGGGTCGGCACGGCGCGGCTGGCGCGGGCGGCGGCCTTGACCCAGCTCTCGCTCGACTATGTGGCGGCCGCCCGCGTCTCGGGCGCCAGCGAGGCGCGGGTGCTGGTCCGCCACGTGCTGCCCAACATCGCCGGCCCCATCGGCGTCGCGGCCGCCCTGGCCGTCGCCGGGGCGATCCTCGCCGAGAGCACGCTGAGCTTCCTGGGCCTCGGCATCCAGCCGCCGGCGCCCTCCTGGGGCAACATGCTGTCCAACGCGCAGGAGATGGTCTTCTCGGCGCCGATGCAGGCGGTCTGGCCCGGCCTCTGCATCCTGCTCGCGGTGGCCGGCGCGACGCTGGTGGCGGACGGGCTGCGCCGGGGCTGAGCGCAGCGGCCACGGCCCGGCTTCGGTCATCCGCCTCGGCCGGTCGGGGCCGGCGCCTGGCCTTCCGCGGACGGAGGCGTGCTGACGATGAAGCGACGATGGCCATGGCCCGAAGTCATCGGGTGCCGCGTCGTCGTCTGCGTCTCCGATTTCGAGGAGACGATCAGGCAGACGCCGACGACGACGATGGCCGTGGCCAGCATCGCCTGCCAGGTAAGGGGTTCGGCGAAGAGCAGCCAGCCGAGCCCCAGGGCCACCACCGGGTTCACATAGGAGAAGGTCGTCGCCACCGAGGGCGTCACATTGGCGGCGAGAAAGCCGAAGGCCGTGAAGCCGACCACGGCGGTGAGGATCAGCCAGCCGAGGCCGAGCCAGGATTGCGTCGAGACGGCGTGCCAGTCGAGCCCGGTGACATCCCCCATCAGGCCGGCGGCCGCCAGAAGGACGGCGCCGCCACAGAGCAGCTCCATCCCGGCCGCCAGGCGCGGGTCGTCCGGTAGGCCGGCGCGCGGCGCCAGCACCGCGCCGAGCGCCCAGGCGCACTGGCTGGCGACCAGCAGCGAGACGCCGAAGAGATCGAGATCGGCCCCGGGCCGGAGCAGCAGCCCGAGGCCCGCGACGCCGATCACCAGGCCGATCAGGGCACGGCGGGCCGGGCGCTCGCGGAAGAGCAGGTAGCCGAGGCAGGCGGCGACGATCGGCAGCAGGGCGGACATCACCCCGGCAATGCCGGAGGGCACGGTCTTCTGGCCGAAGGTGCCGCCCCCGGCGCCGAAGGCAAGGATCAGCAGGCCAATCCCGAGCGCGGCCAGCCAGTGGCGGCGGGTGGCGCGGGGGGCGCCGGAGGCACGCGACCAGAGGAACAGCACCGCACCCGCCACAAACCCGCGAATGCCGACCAGGAGCAGCGGCGGCAGCGTGTCGAGCGCAGCCCGCGCCCCGGCCGGGCCGGAGCCGAAGCTCGCATAGGTGGCGGCGAGGGCGAGGGGGATGCGCCAGTCCATGGCGCGGGGGAGCAGGCGGGCGAGGGAGGCCGGGAAGCTCGCGCCGCTCAAGGCGTGCCGGCTCGGTCAGGGCCCCGCCGGGTTGGAGTGTGGAACCTACAGGCCATTGGTGCCTCCGGCAGTCAGCGCAGGCAAGGGCGAACACGGAAGGCTCGGGAAAGTTCGGGCCGTGGGCGCCACGAGGCGTCACCTGCAGGCCCGCCGGTTCATCGTCAATGTCAGATCGAAAAGAGATACTCGTCATCGCCGTGGCTGCCCAGGGTTCGAACTCCCGCGCCACCATTGGGCCAGCAGGCTGCGGCGCCTCCTTCGTGGCTGGGCCGGATGACCTGCCGGTGGTCGCAGGCGGCGGCGGCTACCTTGGCGGCGGTGGGGGTGGTGGTGGCTACGACGGCGGCGGTGGCTCGGCGGTCGATGATGTCGGCGGCAGCGGCGGTGCCGGCGGCTCCTTCGTCAGCAGCAACGCCCTGAGTTCCAGCTTCGATACCGCATCCGCCCGCGGCCGTGGTTCAGTGGTACTCACGCTCCTGGACAACGGGCTGGAAGGGCCTTCGGTCACCGACTGGAATGCCCTCGCCGCGCGGGTGACGGCGAATTTCGAAGCGACCGGCCAATGGTACCTGTAGCACCTCCGCACCATCCACTTGCCCACCCTGCATGACGTACCGGCCCGGCCAACTCCGGGCCGGCACGGTGCTTGGCCGGAGGCATCCGCCAGGTTCGGGGCCAAGGCCTTGCGGAGCACTGCGCGACAGGACCGGCCCATCGCGCGGCATCTTCAGCGGAGGGAGGAGCGAGGCTTTCCCGTCCACTGGAGATTGGGTGTCCGGTCAGGCCAGGACGGTTCTAACGCCCCCGCTTCTTCCGCCAGGCAGCGAAGAGCTCCCGGTTCTTCGGGTCGGTCATCGGGTAGAGGCCGCGGATGGTGTGGCCTGCGGCGACGCGCTCCTGCACGAAGTCCTCGCCGACCGTCTGCTCATGGGCCTCGTCGGCCACCTGGTCGGCCAGATGCGCGGGGATGCAGACCACGCCCTCGCCATCGCCCACCATGATGTCGCCGGGATAGACCGGCACCTCGCCGCAGGCGATCGGCAGGTTGAGGTCGACGGCGTGGTGGCGGATCAGGTTGGTCGGGGCGCTTGGCGCGGCGTGGTAGACCGGCCAGGGCATCTCCGCGATCTCCGGCGTGTCGCGGAAGCCGCCATCGGTGACGGCACCGGCGACGCCGCGCGTCATCAGCCGGGTGAGCAGGATGCCGCCGGCACTGGCCGCCCTCGGATCGCCGCGGCTGTCGATGACGAAGACGCTGCCGGGCGGGCATTCCTCGACACCCTTGCGCTGCGGGTGGCCGGGGTCGAGGAAGGCGTCGAGCGTGTCGAGATCCTCCCGTGCCGGGATGTAGCGCAGCGTGTAGGCGGGGCCGACGAGGCGCGGCGCCGCCGGATTCACCAGCCGCGGCCCTTGCAGGAACAGGTTCCGGAAGCCGTGCTTGAACAGCACGGTGGTGAGGGTCGCGGTGCTGACCTCGGTGAGCTTGCGGCGGGTGTCGGGGTTCATGGCTGTCCTGGCGCGATGGTCGGGGCGGCTCGGCGTCCGGCAGGATGGGCCGCTACCGGTCGGGTAGCCAGATCTCCAGCGTCCCGGTGCTCGGCGCCGGCTCGAAATTGCGGAAATCCTGGATCGCCCAGCCGCGCCCGAGGCGGCCGGCGAGGCGGGCGGCGGCCGGGGCATCCTCGCCATGGAAGTAGCGGACGACGCGCTGCGAGGGGGTGGCGGTGACGACGCGCGGCTCCCCGAGGTCGAAACCGGCCTCGCGGAGCTGCGGTGCCAGCTCGGACGCGGCACTGGCGGCGGCCACCGAGCCGGCGCGGAGATGGATATAGACGCGCGGCTGGCCGGGCGCGGCGGCCGCCGTCTCCGGCAGGCGGAGTGGCCGGGGTGGTGGGGCGAGCGGCTGGGGCGTGGGCGGCTGGTTGGCCGCCAGCTCGCGCCTGCCAGCGGCGAGGTCGCGGCGGAGCGTGGCAAGTTCCGCCTCGGCGGCGGTGCGGGCCTGACGCAGGGTCGCCAGCTCGGCCTCGGCCGATGCGCGACTCTGACGCAGCGTTGCCAGCTCCGCTTCGGCCGAGGCGCGGGCCTGGCGCAGGCTGTCGAGCCTGGCCTGCTCGGCGGCGACCCCGGCCCGGAGGGCGGCGGCATCGGCTGCCGAGGCAGGGGCTGGGGCTGGAGCCGCCGGGGCAGGGACTGGCTGGGGAGCCGGCGCGAGGCTCGCCACGGGTGCGGCGGGGTGCGGCGGCGCCCGCAGGCCGAGGCCAAGCGTGACGCCGCCCGCCAGCCCGGCCAGGGCCAGCACCAAGCCAGCCGGGGCCATCCAGGTATTGCGCTTCTGCGGACGCAGGAGCGGGGGGGCAGGCGGACGCCTCGACACGATCAGCAAGCTACCTCAAGCCGGAGAGAAGGCGCCTCAGTGGCGCTCCTCCGGCTCAACGGCCAACTCGCGCTCCGGGTTCTCGGCCAAACTCTGGGCAGCCAGGGCCCGGGCCATCTGGCTCAGCGCCTCCTGGTGCTTCTCATTGTCGATCAACGCGAAATTACGGGCCAATTCCAGGCACATGCGCTGACGCGGGGAGATCTCGCTCGGCTCGCTCTCATCGGCCAGCCCCTCGAAGAACCAGGAGACGGCAACGTTCAGCACCTGGGCGATCTCAAACAGGCGGCCGGCGGAGATGCGGTTCAGGCCGCGCTCATACTTGTGAGCTTGCTGGTAGGTAACCCCGATCATCCGGGCGAGTTGCTGCTGGGAGAGGCCCATCATCACCCGCCTCTCCCGGATCCGGGCGCCGACATGGCGATCCGCCGCATTGGCCCGCTGACCCATCTTGGCGGCGGCGGGGCGCGGCGTATCGGTCTCGGTGCTGGCTGGCATATTGTATCCCTCGGAGCCCGTGGTTGTCTCACCTTGGGCAATGCCGTGGGATGGTCCCCGTTCCACCGCAGCGCGTGACGAACGCGTGATGGAGGCAGAACGGTCCCGATTCACCCGGAGCGCGAGGAGTCCGTCTTGCCGCGTTGCAGTTCAGCCAGTTGATGGCGCAGGGATTCGATCTCGGCCGTCAAGGATTCAATGGTTTGACCGGCGGGAGCGTGCCCCGAGGGCTGGCCGGTGCCGTGCGGCGCATCGGTCGGGCGGAAGGGCGCGAAAAGGCTCATCGCCCGCTCCATCATCGCCATGTTCTGCTTGCTGACTTCCTCAATGCTGGGGAAGGGCATGAAGCCGCCCATCGCCTGCTCCATGGAGCGGCGCATCTGCGACTGCTGGCGGGCGAAGCCGTTCATCGCCACGTCGAGGTAGCGGGGCAGCACGGTCTGCAGGCTGTCGCCGTAAAAGCCGATCAGGTGACGGAGGAAGCCCTCGGGCAGCAGGTTCCGGCCCTTGGACTCCTCCTCGACGATGATCTGGGTAAGGACGGAGCGGGTGATCTCCTCGCCCGATTTGGCGTCGTAGACCACGAAGTCGCGGCCCTGACGGACCATTCCGGCGAGGTCTTCCAGGGTGACGTAGCTTGAGGACTCCGTGTTGTAGAGGCGGCGGTTGGCATATTTCTTCACCACTACCGGAGGGGCGGCGGGAAGCTCGGGCGCTGGTTCGGCGCGGGCGGTGCTGTCGGCCATGACGTTTCCGATGCGGCTCTTGCGTGAAAGGCCGGCCACCGTAGCACGGCGCAACGGCCCGCGCGGAAGCGGGTTTTTGCGTCGCACACAATCGCGCGTGGGGGTGCGGCATGGCGAAAGAGGGCGGGCTCGACCGGCTGGCGGAGGAGTGGATTGGACTTTGGCAGGAGGAGGTCACGGCGCTCGCCGCGGATGCCGACATGGTGGCGGCGTGGCGACTGATGCTGGGCGGATGGCCTGGGGGGGCAGCGCGTGAGACGGGGGCCGCGACCGCTGCCGCTGCATCTCGGCCTGCTCGGGATGCGGCGGTGGCTGGCGATGACGGCGCTGCCGCTGGCCTCCTTGCCCGGATCGCCGAGCTTGAAGCCAGGGTGGCCGCGCTCGAGGCCGGGGCTGGAGAGCCTCGCCGGCCGGCTCGCCGCCGGCGGCCACCCGCCTGAGGCCTTCGCCCGCGCCGTCTGGCAGGCCCTCGACCGCGAGGATGCGGCGTTGCTCGCCGGCATCCGCGCCTATCGCCGGCATCCATGGCGGCGGGAGGCGTCGGCGCTGCCGGTGCCCTGGGCCGAGGGTGGCAGCCGGCTGCTCGACTATGGCGGCGAGGGGCCGACGGTCCTCGTCGTGCCCTCGCTGGTGAACCGGGCGGATATCCTCGACCTCATGCCGGAGGCCTCCATGCTCCGCTTCCTGGCGGGACAGGGGCTCAGGGTGCTGCTGCTTGACTGGGGCGAGCCCGGCCCCATCGAGCGGCCCTTCGGCCTCACCGACTACGTCGCCGGGCGGCTGGAGCGGGCGCTGGCCTCGGCCGGGGGGCCGGTGGTGCTGATCGGCTACTGCATGGGCGGGCTGCTGGCGATGGCCGCAGCCCAGCGCCAGCCGGAGCGGGTGCGGGCGCTCGGCCTGCTGGCGACGCCGTGGGATTTCTGGGCGGAGGATGCGGGCCGGGCACGCTCGCTCGGCGCGCTGCTGCCAGGGCTGGAGCCATTGCTGGCGGCGACGGGCGCCCTGCCGGTCGATGCGCTCCAGGCGCTCTTCGCCGCGCTGGACCCCTTCGCCGTTGCCGGGAAGTACCGCGGCTTCGCGGCGCTCGACCCGGAGAGCCCGCGAGCCCGGCGTTTCGTCGCGCTGGAAGACTGGCTGAACGACGGCATCGCGCTGGCCGCGCCGGTGGCGCGGGAGGTGCTTGGCCAATGGTACGGCGCGAATGCGCCGGCGCGGGGCGAATGGCGCATCGCCGGCGAGGCGGTGGAGCCGCGACGGCTCGCCATGCCCAGCTTCCTCGCCATTCCGTCGCGCGACCGGATCGTGCCGCCGGCCTCGGCCATGGCGCTGGCCGGGGCGCTGCCGGGGGCCCTGGTGCATGGGGCGGCGGCCGGCCATATCGGCATGGTGGCCGGGCAGGGGGCCGAGGAGGCGCTGTGGCAGCCGCTGCGGCGCTGGCTCTCGGGGCTCGGCTTGTAGCCAGGGCCGGTGTGGGTTCAGACTGCGCCGGATTGCACAAAACGGGTTAGGGAAGCCAGATATGACCGATATCGTCATTGCCGCCGCGGCGCGCACGCCGGTCGGCAGTTTCTCCGGGGCCTTCGCCAGCCTGCCGGCGCATGCGCTTGGCACCATCGCCCTGAAGGCGGCGATGGAGCGGGCCGGCGTGCGGCCGGAGGAGGTGGACGAGGTCATCCTCGGCCAGATCCTGACCGCGGGCGCGGGCCAGAACCCGGCGCGGCAGGCCGCCGTCGCCGCCGGCATCCCGGTCGAGCGGACGGCCTTCGGCATCAACCAGCTCTGCGGCTCCGGCCTCCGTGCCGTGGCGCTCGCCGCCCAGCAGATCGCGACGGGCGATGCCAGCATCGTCGTCGCCGGCGGGCAGGAGAGCATGACCCAGGCGCCGCATGCCCAGCAGCTCCGCGCCGGGCAGAAGATGGGCGACCTGCAGCTCGTCGACACCATGATCAAGGACGGGCTGTGGGATGCCTTCCACGGTTACCACATGGGCACGACGGCCGAGAACGTCGCGCAGAAGTACCAGATCACCCGCGAGCAGCAGGACGAGTTCGCCGCCGCCTCGCAGCGCAAGGCGGGCGAGGCGATGAAGGCCGGGCGCTTCCGCGACGAGATCGCCCCGGTGACGGTGAAGACCCGCAAGGGCGAGGTGACGATCTCCGACGACGAGTACCCGAAGCCGGAGACCACGCTTGAGGTGCTGCAGAAGCTGCGCCCGGCCTTCAGCAAGGACGGCACGGTGACGGCGGGCAACGCCAGCGGCATCAACGACGGCGCCGCGGCGCTGGTGGTGATGTCGGCCGAGGAGGCCCGCAAGCGCGGGATCACGCCGCTGGCGCGCATCGCCTCCTGGGCGACGGCGGGCGTCGATCCCTCGATCATGGGCACCGGCCCGATCCCGTCGAGCCGCAAGGCGCTGCAGAAGGCGGGCTGGGACATCTCGACGCTCGACCTGATCGAGGCGAACGAGGCCTTCGCGGCGCAGGCCTGCGCGGTGAACAAGGATCTCGGCTGGGACACCTCGAAGGTGAACGTCAACGGCGGCGCCATCGCCCTCGGCCATCCGATCGGCGCATCGGGCGCGCGCGTGCTGAACACGCTGCTCTTCGAGATGCAGCGGCGCGAGGCGAAGCGCGGCCTGGCGACGCTCTGCATCGGCGGCGGCATGGGCGTTGCGATGTGCCTGGAGCGCGTCTGAACCAATGGCGGGGTCTGGGGGGAAAGCTTCCCCCCCGGCGGGGTGCAGGGGCAGGGCCCCTGCAAGCTTTTCAGCAGAAATGCGCCCCGCGCGTCTCGACCGGCACCATGTAGAGCGACTGGCTCGCCGTCATATACAGGTGGTTCCGGCGCGCGCCGCCGAAGCAGAGGTTGGCGCAGATCTCCGGCAGCCTGATCTGCCCGATCCGCTGGCCGTCGGGGGCGAAGACATGCACCCCGTCATAGCCGTCGCCGACCCAGCCGGCGCCGACCCAGACATTGCCCTGCTCGTCGCAGCGTAGGCCGTCGCCGAAGCCCGACTTGCCGTTCAATTCCATGTCGCAGAAGGTGCGCGGGTTGGTCAGGCGCGGCCCGTCCACGTCGAACATCCAGATGATGTTCTTCGCCGCCTCGTAATGCGACTGGCCGCTGTCGGCGACGTAGAGGCGGCGGTAGTCCGGCGAAAAGCAGAGGCCGTTCGGCTTGAAGGGCTGGTCGGCCACCTTCGCCACCTGGCCGGTCTGTGCATCGATGCGGTAGATGGCCTCCTTGATGAAGGGACGGGGGCTGTTGGCGGATTCGGGGACGCGCTGTCCCTCGTAGTTCATCAGCGCGCCATAGCCCGGGTCGGTGAACCAGATCGCGCCATCCTCCGGGTGGACCACGCCATCGTTCGGCGCGTTGAAGGCGCCATCCGGGCCGCGCGCCGCGAGCACCGTCGTCGAGCCGTCCGCCTCGTAGCGCAGCACGTCGCGGTGGAAGTGGCGGAAGGCGATCTGCCGCCCCTCGCGGTCGAAGGTGTTGCCGTTGGAGAAGCCCGACGGGCTGCGGAAGCGGCGATGGACGGAGTGGTCCTCCTCGACGAGGCGGAGGCATTCGTCGTTCGGGATGTCGGACCAGATGAGGAAGCGGCCGGTGGCGTGCCAGGCGGGGCCTTCGGCCCAGGAATAGCCGGTGCCCAGGCGGCGGATGGTGGTGTTGCCGAGCTTCGCCGTGAAGCGCTTCGGGTCGATGGCGACGATATCGGCATCAGGGTAGCGGGCGGGGGCGGCGCCGCGGTCATAGCCGCGCTGGGCCTGGGCCGGGATGGCGGCGCCGGCCGCGAGCGCGCCGGCGAGCGCGCCGAGCGAGCGACGCCCGATGATGGGATCTGCCATGCATTTCTCTCCCTCGCCGCTTCGGGTGCGGCGAGGGATCAGGCTGGCATGGCCGCTGCCGCTCCGGGCTTCGCGATGGCGTGGTTACGCCAGCGTGGTGAGGTCCTGGAACCAGTGCTGCGCCTGGGTGTAGCCACGCACCTTGTTCGAGGCGGCATGCGGGTTGGTGTCGTGCACGACGAAGACGAGCAGCGCCTCATCGACAGCCTTCTCATGGACCTTCGCCATCAGCCGGTCGACCTCGGCGGGGTCGAAGGTCTGCATCGCGGTGTCGATCAGGAGGTCCATCTCGGCATCGCGGTAATGGCTCCAGTTCACCCCCGTGGGGGCGATCTGCTTCGAGTGGAAGAAGCGGATCAGCGCATAGAGCGGGTCGCTCGTCACATAGGCGACGTTGTTGGCGGTGACGTTCCGCGCCAGCTCGCCGGCAGCGCCCTGGCGCCAGCAGGTGTAGAGCACCTCGAGCTCGACGGGCTCGAACTCCACCTCGATGCCGACCTCGCGCCAGCTCTGCTGGACGTATTCGTTCATCGGCATCGACAGCATCTGGCCGCTGCCGCCGGTCGCCACGATGAAGCGCGTCCTCAGCGGGTTGCGCGGCGAGAAGCCGGCCTCCGCCAGCAGCCGCCGCGCCTCGGCGGGATCGTGCCTGATCCTGAAGCCCGGGTTGCCGAACCAGGGCGAGCTTGGGTCCACCACCCCGACCGCGGGCTTGGCCAGCCCGTTCATCAACGCCACCACCCCGTCGCGGTCGATGGCGAGGTTGGCCGCCTTGCGGAGGCGGATGTCGCGCCAGGGCGAGTTCTCCAACAGGCTCAGATGGTAGTTCCAGACATGCGGCGTGACGTTCTCGATGATCCGCGCGCCGGACTGCCGGAGGCGCGGGACGAGGTCGGGCGCCGGCGTCTCGATGAAGTCCACCTGCCCGGTGAGGAGGGCGTTGCTGCGCGTCACCGCATCGGGCGCGCAGACGAGGATGATGCGGTCCGCCTTCGGGATGCGCTTCGGGTCCCAGTAACCCGTGTTGCGCACCAGCTCCGCGCTCGCCCGCGGCGTCAGCTTCGCCAGGCGGAAGGGGCCGGTGCCGGAGGGCTCGGAGGCGAACCGCTCCCAGCTCCGGCCAAGCTTCTCGTACTGCGCCGGCGAGGAGATGAGGAACCAGAGCATCTGGTAGGGGAAGATGCTGTCGACCGCCTTGGTGGTGACCTCGACCGTCATCGCGTCCAGCTTGCGCCAGGAGGCGACGGAGGGGAGCCGCGGCCTGACCTGCGCCGCCTGCCGGTTGTCGAAATGCGGCGCCTGGGGGTTCAGGACCTTCTCGAAATTCCAGACGACGGCATCGGCGTCGAAGGCCGAGCCGTCGTGGAACCGCACGCCCTCGCGCAGCCGGAAGACCCATTTCCTGCGGTCGGCCGGGTCGGCCTCCCATTTCGTGGCGAGGCCGGGCACCAGCTTCCCCGGCCGATCGGCAACGTCCATCTCCCAGGCGACCAGCGGGTCGTAGATGGTGTGCCCGGTGAACTGGTAGGCGCCGGCGCCGCGATCCGGCTGGCCAGTCGTTTGCGGGATGTCGGCCATGGAGATGCCGTAACGGATCACGCGCTCGGCCTGGGCGGCGGCCGGTGCGGCTGCCCAATCATTGGGCGCGAGGGCGAGGCCGGAAGCGCCGAGAAGGGCGCGGCGGGTGAGGGACATGCGGGAACCCCGGGCTTGCGTATCGCCCGGTCACTGCAAATCGCGTGCCGACCGGCCCGTGGCTGGCTGCTACGCCGTCTCCGCCACCACCACGCGCCGCCGCCGCGCCGCCGCCGGCACCGCCCCGGCCGGGATCAGCTCCGAGAAATCCTTGGTCGCTTCCATCAGCGTGACCCCGCCGAAGCCAGGGCAGAGCCTGCTGCCGAGCCGGTCCCAGGCACCCGCGCCGCGCAGCAGCAGGCGGGTGCGGAAGGGCGGGACGAAAAGCGCCGAATCGCGCCGCGTCACCGCGAAGAGCTGGCGGCGCAGCAGGCGCTCCAGCTGCCCCGTCGAATAGGGCTCGCCATGGCCGAAGGGCGTGCGCTCGAGATGCGCCCAGAGGCCAAGGCGGTTCGGTGCCACGATCAGCAGCCGGCCGTCATCCCTCAGCACACGCCAGGCCTCGCGCAGCAGACGGCGGGCATTCTCGGCATGTTCCAGCCCATGCACCAGCAGGATGCGGTCGAAGCACAGGTCGGGGAAGGGCAGGGCCTCGCCCTCGCCGATGGCGGTGCGGCTGCGGGCGCTGCGCGGCCAGCGCCATTCCGGCAGATGCGGCGGCAGCAGGCTGACGCAGCGCGCCCCGCCCCGGTGCCAGATCCGCAGGAAGGGGCTGGCATAGCCGAGGCCGAGCAGCGCCGCCCCACGCGGCAGCTCCGGCCAGGCCAGGCGCAGCCGCTCGCGCAGCAGGCGCGCGGCGACAAGCCCCGCCGGGGTGGCATAGAAATCCCGCAGGCCGTGGACCTCGTGGCGCATGGGGAGGATATAGGACGAATCGGCCCCGGAGTTCACGGGGCAGCGTGAAGGAGGTCCCCGCCATGCCGGTCTCGGCCACTGCGATTCCCTGCCTCTCCGACAATTACGCCTGGCTTCTCCGCGACGCGGCGACCGGGACCGTCGCCGTCTGCGACCCGGGCGAGGCAGGGCCGGCGATCGCCGCGCTGGAGGCGGCAGGGGGGCGCTGCGACCTCATCCTTCTGACCCACCATCATGGCGATCACATCGACGGCGTCGAGGAGGTCCGCGCCCGCTTCGGCGCCAAGGTCGTGGGCGCCGCCGCCGATGCCCACCGCCTGCCGCCCCTCGACCTCGCCCTCAAGCCCGGGGAGACGGTGGCGGTCGGCGCGACGAAGGGCGTGGTGATCGACACGCCCGGCCACACCGTCGGCCATATCGCCTTCCATTTCGCCGAGGGCGACGTGCTGCTCTGCGGCGACACGCTCTTCTCCCTCGGCTGCGGCCGGCTTCTGGAGGGGACGGCGGCGCAGATGTTCTACTCCCTCGAAGCCCTCGCCGCCCTGCCGGAGGCGACGCTCGTCTGCTGCGGCCATGAATACACCGAGAGCAACGCCCGCTTCGCCCTCACCGTCGAGCCCGACAACGCCGCCCTCCAGGCCCGCGCCGCCGAGGTGAAGGCCGAGCGTGCCGCCGGCCGCGCCACCGTGCCGACGACCATCGGCGAGGAGAAGGCCGCCAACCCCTTCCTCCGCGCCGGCGACGTGGCTCGCCTCGCCGCCATCCGCACCGGCAAGGATAATTTCCGCTGAACCTCCGCGACCCGGGGCTGGAGGCTGCGGCGGTGATCGCCGCGCTTGGCCTCCGCCCGCATCCCGAGGGCGGGCATTACCGCGAGACCTGGCGCGATGCGCCCGGGGATGGCGCGCGCGGTGCGGGAACCTCGATCCTCTACCTTCTCGCGGCCGGGGAGCGAAGCCACTGGCACCGGGTCGATGCCGCCGAGGGCTGGCACTGGCATGCCGGCGCGGCCCTGGCGCTCGGCCTCTCGACGGACGGCAGGACCATTGAGGAGATCGGCCTGGGGCCGGATCTCGGCGCCGGGGAGCGGCCCTTCGCCCTGGTGCCGGCAGGCTGGTGGCAAGCGGCGCGAAGCCTCGGCGCCTGGACGCTGGTCGGCTGCACCGTCAGCCCGGCCTTCCGCTTCGAGGGGTTCGAGATGGCGCCGCCCGGATGGGCGCCGGGCTGAACGGCCCGGCTGCCGGTGGCGGAGGCCCTCCAGGCCGCGCCCGGTATGATCCGGCCGAGCGTCAGCCCGGCGCGGGATACTCGGTGGGCGCGCGTAATCGGCCACCAGAGACGGCCCTGGTCCTGTCGCGCTGGCGCAGTCCCTCTTCCCACATCTCGCCTACCCTGAGGTCCTTCTCGTAGGAGCCCAGCGAGAGCGAGGCGGCGCCCGTATAGTGCGTCAGCTCCCCGAAATAGGGGCGCCCGTCGATCAGGTAGAAATCGACGCGGACGGCATCGAAGGGCGCGGCGAGCCGCGCGGCAAGGTCGCAGAGCCCGCGCGCTTCGGGCGGCGGAGGCGGGTCGTCGGGGAAATTGGCCGGATGGAAGGAGCCGAGGTCGAGCGGCTCCAGCGTCTGCGGGTCGTAGTAGAAATGCCGGTCGGCGGGGGTGAACCGGCCGTGGATCACCTTCAGCAGCCGCGGCTGGCCGCCGAAGCAGAAGAGCTTGTAATCCTCCGGCACGCCGCCGTCGCGGCCGCGCAGGAATTCCTCGACCAGGATGCGGCGCGGAATGTCGCGGTAGCCCCATTCCCGGGCGCGCTCATAGTAATTCTCGGCCATCCAGCCATCGAGGGTGCGGATCGCCTCGGCGCGGTCCTGCTTCGCCTTGTCGGGCACGATCAGGTTGTAGGCGCTGCCGTGGTTGGTCTTGGCAACGAAGCTGCCGGGCAGGTCGTCCCAGGGAATGTCCCGCGCCCGCTCCCAGATGCCGAGCAGCGGCACGAGGTAGTCGGCGTTGATCCGCTCCGCCACCCAGTCGCGCACCCTCACCTTGTCGAGGGTCAGCGGGATCAGCGGATTGCGGTCGTTCAGGATCTTGTGGGCGATGCGCTCGTTGAAGGTCCGTGGATGGCGGAAATCGGGTTCGTAGCCGAGCGAGGCCCGCAGCGTGTTGCGCAGGCGTCGCTCGACGCGCAGGCGATCGAGCCAGGGAATCCGGTCGGCGGCAAAATGAAGGGCGGGGCGCAAGGAATGCGCCAGCCAGCCATGAATGCGGCTGGGCTTGTCGACGTGCAAAGCTCTCTCCCAAATCAGGGTGCCCGGCCCCGCGCTCGCCGGGCCTGCGCCGCATCAACGGCCTGGGCTCCTCCCTGTTCCCTGACGGCCGGATTACGTCGTTGCAGCCATGGCGTCTGGCCAGCACGCCGCGGCCGCGCCACCATGCGGGAAAGCGCCGGGAGGAATCGATCCGCGTGACCGCATCCGCGGCAGGAGAGCCGCAGCTCTTCGCCATGCCGGACTTCCGGCGACTCTGGTTCGTCGGGCTCGTCATCTTCCTGGTTCGCTGGCTGGAGACGCTGGCCGTCGCGCTCTTCGCCTGGCAGGCCACCGGCTCCGCCTTCCTCGTCTCGATGCTCGGGATGTTGCGCGTCCTGCCGATGGGGCTCTTCGGCGCCGTGCTCGGCGCGGTGGCGGAACGGGTGGAGGCCTGGACGGCGCTGCTCGGCATCGTCCTCGTCAGCCTGGTGACCTCGCTGGTCCTCGCCCTGCTGGCCCTGGCCGGGATGCTGGAGGTCTGGCACCTCGCCGTGGCCAGCTTCATCAACGGCCTCTCCTGGGCCGCCGACAACCCGGTACGGCGCGTGATGGTCGGCGAGGTGGCGGGCGCCGCGCGGATGGGTGCCGCCATGTCGGCCGATGTCGGCAGCAACAACGCCAGCCGCATGCTGGGGCCTACGCTCTCCGGGCTGATCTTCGCCGCGGTCGGCATCAGCGGGACCTTCATCGTCTCGGTCGGGCTGTATGGGCTGGCGGTGGTGGCGATGCTGCGGCTCCGCTACCGCAGCGGCGTCCGGGCCGCGGACGGCACCGGCGTCGGCGCCCGCATCCGCGAGGGGCTGGCGGCGGTGCGGGCCGACCCGCGGCTGTCCGGCACGCTGCTCGTCACCATCATCTTCAACATCTTCGGCTGGCCCTTCACCAGCCTGATCCCGGTGGTGGCGGCCGATCGCCTGCAACTCGGGCCGGAGGCGGTCGGCGTGCTCGCCAGCATGGACGGCGTCGGCGCCTTCCTCGGCGCGCTCGCCGTCGCCGCCTGGGTGCGGCCGCCGGTCTACGGGCGCTGCTATCTCGGCGGCATCACGATGTTCTTCCTGATGCAGATGCTCTTCGCGCTGGCGCCGCACCCCTGGGCGGCGGGGGCGGCGCTGCTGCTGACCGGCTTCGGCCAGGCGGGGTTCAGCATCATGCAGGCGACGCTGGTCTACCGGCTGGCGCCGATCGCGCTGCGCAGCCGCGTGCTCGGCCTGCTCTCGGTCTGCATCGGGATCGGGCCGGTCGGCTTCGTCCATATCGGCCTGCTGGCCGACTGGCTGGGCGCGCCCATGGCGGCGGCGATCAGCGGGGCGGAGGGGTTGCTGGCGCTGCTGCTGACGCGCAGGCTCTGGCGGCACATCCCGAACGGGGAGGAACGACCGTGAACGACCTGACCATCCGCGCCCTGCGGACGACCCTGCTGCGCCTGCCCTGGCCGGAGGATCCCTGGCTGGCCGGGCATCCGCTCGGGCCGATGCGGGATCTCGTGGTGGTCGAGGTCGAGACCGCATCCGGCATCACCGGGATGGGCTACCTGCACCTGCTGACGCTGCCCCTGCAACGCACCATCGGCCTCTGCATCGAGGAGGCGATGGCACCCCGCGTGATCGGCCGCAGCGCGACGGAGGTGGAGGGCATCTGGCAGGATCTCTGGCGGATGAGCGTCACCGGCGGCCGTGGCGGCGTGACGATGATGGCGCAATCGGCCATCGACATCGCGCTCTGGGACATCCTCGGCAAGTCGGCGGGCCTGCCGCTGCATCGGCTCTGGGGTCACGTGCGGAGCACCATTCCCGTCTATGGCAGCGGCTGCTTCCGCGGCTCGCTCGGCGAGGGGATGGCGGCCAAGGCGCGGCATTTCGTCGAGGGCGGCTACAAGGCCATCAAGATGCAGGCGGCGCATATCGGCGACTGGCGGCAGGATGTCCGCAATCTCCGCATGGTGCGCGATGCGGTCGGGCCGGATGTCGAGATCATGATCGACATCAACATGGGCTGGACGGCGGACCAGGCCATCATCGCCGGCCGCGCCTTCGAGGAGTACGACCCCTACTGGATCGAGGAGCCGGTGCTGCCGGACGATTTCTCGGGCTATCTCCGCTGCGCCGAGGCGCTGACGACGCGGGTGGTCGGCGGCGAGACGCATTTCGGCCGGGCCGACCTCAAGCCCGTGCTGGAGAACCCAAGGCTGCCGATCCTGCAACCCGATCCGATGCGCGGCGGGCTGACCGAGCTGCGCAAGATCGCAACCGTCGCCGACACCTGGGGGATGACGATCGCGCCGCACCTCTTCCCGGAGCTGAACGTCCACCTGCTGGCCAGCATCCCGAACGCCGCCTGGGCGGAGCAGATGGGGCTGCTCGACGATCTCTGGGTCGAGCATCCGCGGATCGAAGCGGGGATGATCCATGCGCAGGAGACGCCGGGGCACGGCCTTGCCTTCCGGCCGGAGGTGATGCGGGACTTCGTGCTGAAGTAGGGGAGGATGGTCCGGGCAGCCCGGCCATCCTCATGGCTTCAGTCGGCCAGCGCCGCGATCGCCGCGTCCACGCCACCCGGCGCATGCGGCACGCCGGCCACCCGCATCGCCAGCTCCACGGTCGAGAGCGTGCCGAGGATCATCGGCTCGTTCAGGTCGCCGAGATGGCCGATGCGGAAGACCTTGCCGCCGAGCGGCCCGAGCCCGCCGCCGAGCGAGACGTTGAAGCGCTTCAACGCCACCGCGCGCAGGTCGTCGGCATTGAAGCCCTCCGGCATCAGGATCGCCGTCACGCTGTCGGAGTAGCGGGCGGGGTTCAGGCAGAAGAGCTGCGGGCCGTTGTTGCCGGACCAGTGCTGCACCGCCGCCCGCACCGCCTGCGCCAGCCGGTGATGCCGGGCGAAGACGTTCTCCAGCCCCTCCTCCTGCTCGATCAGGCGGAGGCTCTCCTGCAGGGCGTAGAAGAAGCTGACGGGCACCGTGCCGACGAAGCTTTTGTGCGGCCGCGCCAGCATGTTGGTCCAGTTGAAGTAGTGCTTCGGCAGGCGCGAGGTCTTGTGCGCCTCCATCGCCTTGGCGGAGACGCCGTTGAAGCTCATCCCCGTATGCAGCATCAGCCCCTTCTGGCTGCCGCCGACCGAGGCATCGACGCCCCACTCGTCCATGCGGAAGTCGAGCGAGCCGAGGGAGGAGATGGTGTCGGCCAGCAGCAGCGCCGGGTGGCCGGCGGCGTCGATGGCGGCGCGGATCTCCTGCACCGGCAGCGTCATGCCCGTCGCCGTCTCGTTGTGGACGACGCAGACGGCCTTGATGGCATGGGTGCGGTCGGCCGCCAGCGCCGCCTGCACCGCGGCCGGGTCGGCGCCGCGGCGCCAGTCGGCGGCGACCGTCTGCACCTCGAGGCCGAGGTCCTTCGCCATCTTCGCCCAGGATTCGGAGAAGTAGCCGCTCTCGACGATCAGCACCGCATCACCTGGTGAGAGCAGGTTGACGAGGCAGGCTTCCCAGGCGGCATGGCCGGAGCCGGTATAGAGGAAGATGTTCTGCGTGGTCTTGAGGACGCGCTTCAGCCCGTCGATGCAGGCGGTATAGACCTCGACGAAATTCGGGTCGTTGAAGTCGACGGTCTGGCGAGCGCCGGCCAGCAGCACGGAGTCCGGGATATTGGTCGGTCCCGGATTGGCGAAGAACTGGCGGCCGCGGGGCTTCCGGGCAGGCTGCGTGGCGCTCATGGCGTCCTGATCCCCCAAGATGATATTATCCCCTGGTCATCCCATGGCGGGGGACGGTTGCCCAGTGGGAAGATTGGGGCGCGCCCTCCCTCAGCCCGCCGGAAGCGGGAAGGCCTCCAGGTGGCGCCGGTAGCTCTCCTCCACATCGATCTCGAAGCTGGCCAGCAGCCGCACCACGGCGCAGTAGAAGCTCGCGGTCACCACCAGGTCGGTGAGGCTCGCGGGGTCGAGCTGCGCCGCGAGTTCGGTGAAGGTGGCGGGACCGATGGCGCCCTCGTACAGCTCCCGCGCCGCCCGCAGGCAGAGCCGGGCCAGCGGCTCGAGCGTCGAGTCCCCGCCGCGGCTCTCGGCGATCAGCCCGGCGATGTCGTCGTCGGTGACGCCGAAATCGTAACCGATCTTGATATGATGCGACCACTCATAGGGTGAGCGTGCCTGCCAGCCGATCTGCAGGATGACCAGCTCGCGCAGCCGGGCGTCGAGCGTCGTGCCATGCCGCAGATACTGCCCGAGCGTGCCGAAGGCCCGCGCCGCCGCCGGGTTGTGGGCCAGGATCTTGTGCAGGTTGATGTCGCGGGCGAGCAGTGTCTGGTCCCCGGGCGCGAGGTCGGCCTTCTCCAGATAGGGCAGGCGGGCCATGTGCTCACTCCTCGAGGAAATTGTAGTGGAAGCCATCCGCTGCGGCCGCCACGCGCCCGGCGGTCCGCCCGGGGAAGTGGATGGGCAGCACCACGGTCGGCGTATCCGCCACCTCGGCAAGGAAGCGCCGGCGGGAGGCGATGCCCTGCTCCGCGTTCCAGTCGAAGATGGTGGACCAGGCAGGCTCCCGGATTTGCAGGGCGTGATGCATCAGGTCCCCGGTGACGACGGCCCGCTGGCCGCCGGAGGTGATGTTCACGCAGCAATGGCAGGGCGAGTGGCCCGGCGAGGGCGAAAGATGGATGCAGTCGTCGAGGGCGAAGTCGTCATCGACCAGCAGCGCCTGCCCGGCCGCGACCACCGGCTCGCAATTCATCCGCCAGACCTGGCCGGGCGGGGTGGCGCCGCGCTGCGTGGCTTCCTCCCAGGCGGCGTACTCGCCCTTGTGGAACACGTATTTCGCACGCGGGAAGGTCGGCACCCAGCGGCCGTTCACCAGGCGGGTGTTCCAGCCGCAATGGTCGATGTGGAGATGGGTGCAGAAGACGTAGTCGATATCCTCGAAGCGCAGCCCCTCGGCGCGGAAGCCCTCTAGCCACGGCGCCTTCGGGAAGTCCATCGGCGGAGGAAAGCCCTTGTCCTCGCCGGTGCAGGTGTCGACGAGGATGGTGTGCTTCGGGGTGCGGACCACGAATGTCTGGTAGGTGATGACCATGCGGCCGCTCACCGGGTCGAAGACGACCGGGTCCATCTCCGCGAGGAACTGCCGGCCGCGCACCGGATCGTAGGCCGGGAACATGTCCTCCGGCCGGCGCCAGGGCCCGTCGCGCTCGATGATGCTGGTGATGGTGACGTCGCCGATCGTGAGGCTCTGCATGGCCGCGCTCCCCCTCAGGCGTCGATATGGGCGGTGGCCTGGACGGCTGGCCGGGCGCTGAAGGCCGCGTGCCAGGAGGCCAGCCGCGGGCTCGGGCTGCGCCAGTCGAATTCCGGCCAGCGGAAGTCGAGATAGGAGAGGCTGCAGCCGATCGCGACATGGCCGATGTCGTAGGGCGTCGCTTCCAGCTGCGGCACCAGCGCCTCGAGCGCCGGGATCACCGCGGCGCGCTTGACCTCGAAATTCTCGATGATGACGGCGGAGGGTTGCTCCCGCAGCGACTCGCCCCGCCAGAGCAGCAGCATCTCCATGAAGCCGGTGCCGAGGGCATGGCGCTGCATGGCATCGATCCGCGCCGGGCCAGGCGCGGGAAAGAGCCGTGGCGCCTCGCCGAGGCCGTCGAGGTACTCGCAGATGACGATGGAATCGAAGAGCACCCCGCCATCAGGCATCACCAGGGTCGGAATGCGGCCGAGCGGGTTGCGAGGCAGGAGGCTCCGCTCCGTCCGCGTCAGGGCGACGACGGCCGGGATGCGCTCGATCCGGTCCGCGAGCCCGCGCTCATGCGCGCAGACCATCACCTTCCTGACGAAAGGCGACCGGCTGGACCAGTAAAGCTGCAAGCTGGGCGGCGGTGGCGCCATGGAACTCTCCCCCCGTTCGTTGAGGGGAGTGTGCCCTGACGCGCCGCGGATGCAAGCCGGGGAAGCGGCTTGCGGAGGCTTAGAAGCCCTCGCGCTCCAGGCGCTTGCGCTCGACCTTGCGGGCGCGGCGGACGGCCTCGGCGGCCTCGCGGGCGCGGCGCTCGGACGGCTTTTCGTAATGGCGGCGCAGCTTCATCTCGCGGAACACACCCTCGCGCTGAAGCTTCTTCTTGAGCGCCTTCAGCGCCTGGTCGATGTTGTTGTCACGAACGACGACTTGCACGCGGCCTTGCCTCCATGGGCTTGACGAAGAAACAGGAATCGCCGCTCAGGGGGCGCGGTTGCAGGCGGCTCGGTCGAAGCCGGCCACCCTCGCCATCCCCACCCTGATGCGGAGGGGTAATTCCCTAGCATGGGAAGGGCCGGTGCGGGAAGCCCCCTCCCACTCCGGCCCGCATATCCCCAAATCGGGCGGGACAGCCGGAGGAGGGCAGCCGTGGCCATATTGAAGATCGCTCGCATGGGCCACCCGGTGTTGCTGCGCGAGGCGGAGCCGGTGGACGACCCGACCCATCCCGAGATCCGCCGGCTGATCGCCGACATGGCCGAGACGATGCTGGATGCTTCGGGCATCGGCCTCGCCGCGCCGCAGGTCCATGTGCCGCTCCGGCTGTTCGTCTGGCGCGGGCCGACCGGTGTCGCCGTCCTGGTCAATCCGGAGCTGGAGCCGCTCGGCGAGGAGGCGGACCTGGCCTGGGAGGGCTGCCTCTCCATCCCCGGCCTCCGCGGCGCGGTGGAGCGGCCGCGCCGAATCCGCTATCGCGGCCTCGATGCCGAGGGAAATCCGGTGGAAGGCGAGGCGGAGGCGATGACGGCGCGGGTCATGCAGCACGAGACGGACCACTTGGACGGCATCCTCTATCCGATGCGGATGACCGACCATTCGCTCTTCGGTTTCACCGAGGAGCTGGCCCGCGCCGCGGGGAGTCCCTCACGATGACCGAGCGCAGCGACATCCGCGATGCGGCGGTGCGGGCCATGCTGCCCCTCGCCGCCGATGAGGGCTGGAATTGGGGCACGCTGCGGGCCGGCCTCGCCGCCATCGGTGAGGACCCGGCGCTGGCGGAGAGCCATTTCCCCTCGGGGCCCGTAAGCGCCGTTGCCCACTGGATCGACCTCGCCAACCGCGAGATGGAAGCGGCCGCCGCCGCGGAGGACATCGCCGCCCTCCGAGTCCCGGCACGCATCCGCCGGGTGGTGGAGCTGCGGCTGCGCGCCACGGCGCCGCACAAGCGGGCGCTCCGGCGGGCGCTCAGCCTGCTTGCGCTGCCCTGGAACACGCCCACAGCGCTCCGCACCACGGCGCAGACGGTGGATGCCATGTGGCATGCGGCGGGCGACGCCTCGGCCGATTTCTCCTGGTACACGCGGCGGGCGACGCTGGCCGGCGTCTATGGTGCGACGCTCGCCTATTGGATGCGGGACGACGACCCGGAGGTAGGGGACGCCCTCGACTTCCTCGACCGGCGGCTCGCCGACGTGGCACGCCTGGGCAAGCGGCGGCGGCGCGCCGCCTGATTGACCGCCGGCACGGGGCATGGTGCGCTTCTCCGCAGGACGGACGGAGGAACGCGCCATGGCCATCGTGCCGAACCATGCCCGGCAGCGGATGCAGGGGGGCGAGGTCTCGCTCGGCTTCGGGGTTCACCACCTGCGCGGCAGCGCGGTCGGCATGATCGCGGCGGCGACCGGCTATGACTGGCTCTTCATCGACATGGAGCACGGCGCCGCCTCGGTCCATGAGGCGACGCAGATCGCCATCGCCGCACTCGGCCAGGGCATCACCCCCATCGTCCGCTGCTGCAAGGATGCGCTTTTCGAGGGCACGCGCGCGCTCGACAACGGCGCCATGGGCGTCGTCGTGCCGCATGTGGACACGCCGGAGGAGGCGAGGGCGGTTGCCGCCGCCTTCCGCTTCCCGCCCCTCGGCACCCGTTCCTGGGGCGGGCCGCCCTTCGCCTACAACTTCCAGCCGCCCCCGGTTGCCGAGGCGCAGGCCGAGCTGAACCGCGAGATTCTCGTCTCCTGCATGATCGAGACGCCGGAGGCGGTCGAGAATGCGGACGTGATCGCCGCCGTCCCCGGCATCGACGTGCTGATGATCGGCACCTCGGACCTCACCGCCTCCATGGGCATCCCCGGCCAGATCGGCCATGAGCGGGTGCAGGCGGCCTATGCCAAGGTGGCGGCGGCCTGCGCGGCGGCGGGCAAGGTGCTCGGCATGGGCGGCGTCTACGACGAGACCTGGGCCGCGGCCTACATCAAGCTCGGCGCCCGCTTCATCCTCGCCGGCTCCGACCACACCCTGCTGATGGCGGCGGCCGGCGGGCGGAGCCGCTTCCTACGCGGGCTGCGCGCGGCGGGTTGAGCCGGATCAATGCGGGGTGGCGGGCAGTCGGGCATGTTCCGCCTGCGCGCTGCGGAAGTTACTTGCGAATGGTTCTCACTGCCATTATCAAGCCCGCAGCGCCAGTCCGGAGAAGACGTCAGCATGCCTGCCCGCCCGACGCGACGCCTGCTTGCCCTCGCCGCCGCCGCCTGCCTCGCCGCCTGGTCCGGCCAGGCCGCCGCCGAGGAGGTCAACCTCTATTCCTCGCGGCATTACGACAGCGACCGGGCGCTCTATGAGGAGTTCACCCGCGAGACCGGCATCCGCATCCGCCTCATCGAGGGCGATGCCGACCAGCTGATCGAGCGCATCCGCAACGAGGGCGCGAACAGCCCGGCCGATGTCTTCATCACCGTCGATGCGGCGCGGCTGGCACGCGCCGCCTCGGCCGGCATCCTGGCGCCGCTGCGCTCGCCGGTGATCGAGCAGCGCGTCCCGGCCGGGCTGCGCGACCGCGACGGCCAGTGGTTCGCCGTCTCCACCCGGGCGCGCGTCATCATGTACGACAAGGAGCGCGGCGTCGCTGAGGGGCTCGTGCGCTACGAGGACCTGGCCGACCCGCGCTTCCGCGGGCAGATCTGCGCCCGCGCCTCCAGCCATCCCTACAACACCAGCCTCGGCGCCTCGGTCCTCGCCGCCAACGGGCCGGAGCGGACGGAGGAATGGGCCAAGGGCTTCGCCGCCAACCTCGCGCGCCCGCCCCAGGGCGGCGACCGCGACCAGTTCCGCGCCATCCCGGCCGGGCAGTGCGGGCTCGCCATCGCCAATACCTACTACCTCGCGGCGATCGGTGCTTCCGAGCGCGCCGAGGACAAGGCGCTGTTCGCCCGCATCGGCGTCATCTTCCCGAACCAGGCGGCGGGAGACCGCGGCGCGCATGTGAACATCTCCGGCGCCGGTCTGGTGAAGACCGCGCCGAACCGCGCCGCCGCCGTGCGCTTCCTCGAATACCTGACGAGCGGCCCGGCGCAGGAGCGCTTTGCCCTCGGCAACATGGAATACCCGGCCGTCGCCGACGCGCCGCTGCACCCCGCGTTGCGCGCCATGGGCAGCTTCCGGCCCGAGCCGGTCGATGCCGAGCGCACCAATGTGAATGCCACGCAGGCGCTGCAGATCATGCAGCGCGCCGGCTGGCGCTGAGGGAGAGGCGGCGATGATCCTCTGCCTCTGCAACGCGCTCTCCGACAAGCAGGTCACCGAGGCGGTCGAGAAGGGCGCGAGCAAGCCGCGCGACGTCTATGCCCATTGCGCCTGCAAGGCGCAATGCGGGACGTGTACGCGAATGATACTCAATATGATCCGTGACTTAGCCGCGCCCGTGGTGCAAACTCCGGCTTCCTGACGCCGCGTTCTGCTATACAAGTCGGCTCATCCTCAGCGCGCGCCAGGGGCCCATGGCTCCTGGCGCCCTTTCGTGCCGGAGCCGCCATGAAGGCCGACCCCAAGGTCATCGAGCATCTGAACACCCAGCTCACCAACGAGCTGACGGCGATCAACCAGTACTTCCTGCACGCCCGCATCCTGCGGCACTGGGGCGTGACCAAGCTCGGCGCGCACGAGTACAAGGAATCGATCGAGGAGATGCGCCACGCCGACTGGCTCATCGAGCGCATCCTCTTCCTCGGCGGCCTGCCCAACCTGCAGCGGCTGAACCAGGTGCTGGTTGGCCAGACCGTGGAGGAGATCCTCCGCGCCGACCTCGCCATCGAGGAGAAGGCGACCGGCGACCTGCGCGAGGGCATCGCCTATGCCGAGAGCGTCCGCGACTTCGTCTCGCGCGACCTGCTGCTGAAGATCCTCGCGAACGAGGAGGAGCATGTCGACTTCCTCGACCGCCAGTTCGACCTCATCAAGCTGATCGGCATCGAGCGCTACATCCTGCTCAACAGCGCCGCCGCCCCGGACCAGCACGAGGCGGACTGACAGCCGCGCCCGGCCGATGGCCCTCCCGCCCGCCTTCCTCGAGGAGCTGCGGGCCCGGACGCCGCTGCCGGGCCTGATCGGCCGCAAGACCCGCCTCGCGCGGAACGGGCGGCAGTGGAAGGGGTGCTGCCCCTTCCACAACGAGAAGACGCCGTCCTTCTACGTCTATGACGACCACTTCCACTGCTTCGGCTGCGGCGCGCATGGGGATGCGATCACCTTCCTCATGCGCGCCGAGGGCGCCAGCTTCCCCGAGGCCGTCGAACGCCTCGCCGGCGAGGCGGGGATGCAGGTGCCGAAGGCGACGCCCCAGGCCGCCGAGCGCGAGCGCCGTGCGAAGGACCTCTACGGCGTCTGCGCCGCGGCCGAGGCCGCCTTCCGCCGCCGTCTGATGCTGCCCGAGGGCCGCGCCGCGCTCGACTACCTCCGCCGCCGCGGCCTGACGGAGGCGACCATCGCCCGCTTCGGTCTCGGCTGGTCGGGCGAGGGCAGGGGGGCCTTGGCCGCCGACCTCAAGGGCGAGGGCATCACGCCCGAGCAGCTCGTCGCCGCCGGGCTGATGAAGCCGCGCGACCCGGACCGGCCGGAGGCAGGGCTGGTCGACATGTTCTTCAACCGCGTGATCTTCCCGATCCGCGACCGGCGCGGGCGGACGATCAGCTTCGGCGGCCGCATCCTCGGCGACGGCCAGCCGAAATACGTCAACGGCCCGGAGACGGAACTCTTCTCCAAGCGCCGCAGCCTCTACGGCCTCGACCTGGCGCGGGAAGGCGCCTTCCGCGGCGCCACGGTCGTCGTCGTCGAGGGCTATATGGATGTCATCGCCCTGCACCAGGCCGGCTTCGGCGGCGCGGTCGCCCCGCTCGGGACCGCGCTGACGGCCGAGCAGATGGACGCACTTTGGCAGGTCTCGCCGGAGCCCGTGCTCTGCTTCGACGGCGACGCCGCCGGCGCCAAGGCCGCCTTCCGCTCCGCCGAGCTGGCCCTGCCGCTGCTCGCGCCGGACCGCAGCCTGCGCCTGGCGGTGCTCACCGGCGGCGAAGACCCCGACACGCTGGTGGCGAAAGGCGGCCCGCCTGCCTTCGAGGCGGTACTTGCCGGGGCGAAGCCGCTCTCCATCGCGCTCTACGACCTGCTGGCCGGGACGAGCCCGCCGGCGACGCCGGAGCAGCGTGCCGCCTTCCGCCACCGACTGGACGCGGCGGCGAAGAGTATCCCCGACAAGACCCTCTCCAGCGAGTACCGCCGGGCCTGGCTCGACCGCTTCTTTGCCGAGGGTCGCGGCGCCCGCCCGGCTTCGGCCCCGCGCCCGGCCTGGACGCCGCGCGGAAAGCCGGGCGAGCTGGCTTCCATCCGCGGCCTGCTGCGCCCTGCTATCGACCACGACGCGATACGTCTGGAGCGTGCGCGCAACCTTTTGGCGATCCTTCTCCACCATCCCCCCCTGCTGCCCGAGGTGGATGAGGCCCTGGCCTCGCTCGACCTGCCACAGGGAGATTGCTCACAGCTCAGGGAGGCGCTTCTCACATGGCTTCCCGACGCCGATCACCTTGACTCGACGAGGCTGATGGACCACCTCCGACAAGCGGGATGCGAGTCTGTCGCGTCCTGGGCGAGCAGGAAGCAGGGGCTTTGCCAGGCCGCCGATCCCGAGGCGCAGCCGAAGGAGGCGCTGGAGGCCTGGTGGCATTTTTTCAGCCTGCTGCGGGGCAAGGCGGAGTTGGACCACGATCTGGCCGAGGCTCGGAGAATGCTGGAAGAAACCAACGATCCGCAAGCCCAGCATCGTTACGTGCTGCTGCTCGAAGCGCAGCGCGCCCTGCTGAGCGGCGAGGCCGGGGATCAGGCCCAGCCGGATACTATATTATAGAGAGATCGTCGCACGGGCGCCCACCCCCTTCGGGCCGCCCGTCGCAGGCATGGAGCGCAGGCATGGCGAGCAAGGCCGCAGGTGGTACGGATACGGTCGAGACGCGTGACGAGGTTGTGGAGGGTGTCCTCCTCGACACGATGACGGCGGCCGTCAAGAAGCTGATCGCCCGCGGCAAGGAGCGGGGCTATGTCACCTATGATGAGCTGAACGCGGCGCTGCCCTCCGACCAGGTCTCCTCCGAGATGATCGAGGACACCATGGCGATGCTGAGCGAGATCGGCATCAACGTGGTCGAGTCCGAGGAGAGCGAGGACGGCGAGGGCACCGCCGTCGCCAAGCCCGCTACCGAGGACAAGGAAGAGAAGGACGAGGAGGAAGGCGGCGGCAACGTCGACGAGGAGAGCCTCGGCCGCACCGATGACCCCGTCCGCATGTATCTCCGCGAGATGGGCAGCGTCGAGCTGCTCTCCCGCGAGGGCGAGATCGCGATCGCCAAGCGCATCGAGGCCGGCCGCGACATGATGATCGGCGGGCTCTGCGAGAGCCCGCAGACCTTCAAGGCCATCATCGCCTGGCATGAGGCCGTCCGCGCGGGCAAGATGCTGCTGCGCGACGTCATCGACCTCGAGGCGACCGCCGCCGCCGACAGCCCCGAGGGCGCCGCTCCGCCCGACCCGGACGAGGAGTTTGAGGAAGGCGAGGAAGGCGAGGGGCTGGGCCTCTCGCTCTCCGCCCTTGAGGAGAAGCTGAAGCCCGAGGCGCTGGCCGCCTTCGAGGCCATCGAGCAGGGCTACGCCCGCCTGCACAAGCTGCAGTCGAAGCGCATGGAGGCCTATTCCGCCGGCGAGGACCTGCAGGGCCGCTCCGAGAAGACCTACGAGAAGACGCGCCAGGAGCTGGTCGCGCTGGTGCAGAAGGTCCACCTGCACAACAACCGCATCGAGGAACTGGTCGAGCAGTTGAAGGCCCTCAACCGCAAGCTCACCAGCCTCGAAGGCCAGGTGCTGCGGTTGGCCGAGGGGGCCAAGGTGAAGCGGGAGGAATTCCTCCAGCACTGGCGCGGCAGCGAGCTGGACCCCGCCTGGTTCGACCGGCTGACCAAGCTGACCGGCAAGCCCTGGAAGGCCTTCATCGCCCGCTCGCGCGACGATGTGGAGGCGGTGCGCGCCCAGATGGGCGCCATCGCCAACGACACCAACCTGCCGATCGCGGAGTTCCGCCGGGTCTACGCCACCGTCTCGCGCGGCGAGCGGGACATGACCCAGGCGAAGAAGGAAATGATCGAGGCCAACCTCCGCCTCGTCATCTCGATCGCCAAGAAATACACCAATCGCGGCCTGCAATTCCTCGACCTGATCCAGGAGGGGAATATCGGCCTGATGAAGGCCGTCGATAAGTTCGAGTACCGCCGCGGCTACAAGTTCAGCACCTACGCCACCTGGTGGATCCGGCAGGCGATCACCCGCTCGATCGCCGACCAGGCGCGGACCATCCGCATCCCGGTCCACATGATCGAGACGATCAACAAGCTGGTCCGCACCTCGCGGCAGATGCTGCACGAGATCGGCCGCGAGCCGACGCCGGAGGAACTGGCGGAGAAGCTCGGCATGCCGCTCGAGAAGGTCCGCAAGGTCCTGAAGATCGCCAAGGAGCCGATCAGCCTCGAGACGCCGATCGGCGACGAGGAGGACAGCCATCTCGGCGACTTCATCGAGGACAAGGCGGCGATCATCCCGCTGGATGCCGCCATCCAGTCCAACCTGCGCGAGGCGACGACGCGGGTCCTGAGCAGCCTGACGCCCCGCGAGGAGCGCGTGCTGCGCATGCGGTTCGGCATCGGCATGAACACCGACCACACCCTGGAGGAGGTCGGCCAGCAGTTCAACGTGACGCGCGAGCGCATCCGGCAGATCGAGGCCAAGGCACTGCGCAAGCTGAAGCATCCGAGCCGCTCGCGGAAGCTCCGCAGCTTCCTCGACAACTAGGATGAACATCGCGGCGGAGCGCGTGGGATGAACATCGCGGCGGAGCGCGTGGGATGAGCGTCGCGGCGGAGCGGACGGCAGCGGTCGCCGTCGATGTCACCTTCCTGCGGATGGATCGGCGCCCCGCCGATCCGCCGCCGCCGCTGCCGCCCGGCGCCCGCGTCACCGAGGCGACGCGATGCTCCATCAGCTTCTACCGCTACCTCTACGACACCGTCGGGCACGACTATGTCTGGTGGCTGCGGCGGACGCTGACGCAGGCGGAGCTTGGCCGGGTCCTGGCCGATCCGGGCGTCAGCATCCATGTGCTCTATAAGGATGGCGAGCCGGCGGGCTTCTACGAGCTGGACCGGCGCAACCGCCCGCTGGTCAACCTCTCCTATTTCGGGCTGATGCCGCATGCGGTCGGCACCGGGCTGGGGCGGGCCTTCCTGCTCCATGCGGTAGAGGAGGGGTGGGCGCAGGGCACGCGGGCCCTCACCGTCAATACTTGCACGGCGGACCATCCACGCGCCCTGCCCAACTACCTCGCCGCGGGGTTCGGCCGGCTGCGGACGGTGCGCGAGGTGTGGAACGTGCCGCTGCATCTCGGCCTGCCCATCCCGTCGCGCCTGCGGATCGGCTGACGCACCCCATTGCAATGCCGGCGGGATAGGCCCATATCTTAGGCGTCAACCCGTCTGGTTCGGCCCGTTTCGTTTGCTCCCCTGGGAGCCCGAGCCTGGTTTCCGTCCCTCAAAGGCAGATTGGCCCGCCCCGCGATGGCGTGGGACGGCACCCTTGCATGATGGGATTCCCCGCATGTCTACCGGCACTGTTAAGTGGTTCAACGCGACCAAGGGCTACGGCTTCATCCAGCCCGAGGACGGCACCGCTGACGTTTTCGTCCACATCTCCGATGTCCAGCGCTCCGGCCTCCAGGGCCTGCAGGACGGCCAGCGCCTCAGCTTCGATGTGCAGCGCGGCCAGCAGGGCAAGCTCTCCGCTTGCAACCTGAAGCTCGACTGAGCGACTGGGGCGGGCTTCGGCCCGCCTCTTTTTTGCGGTGGCAAGAGGAGGCCAGCATGGCAACGCATCTCTACACCGTCGGCCAGAATGTCGAATTCATCGCCGGCCGCTTCGACGGCAATGTGCCGCGCGGCCTTTATACCGTGGTACGGCAGCTCCCTGGTCCGGCGAATGTCCGTGAGTACCGGGTGAAGCACCAACAGGACGGGCATGAGCGCGTGGTGCCGGAGAACCAACTCCGTGGCGGACCGCCTGCCGTCTTCAGCTGAGCCGACCACAGACGCTCATCGAAGCCGCTGCGGCATGATGCCGTCAGCCTAGAATCACGTCCGGGAGCAGCCGATGGCGCGCAGACCGAATTACGGCCAGCAGCGGGCCGAGGTGAATCGCGGCAAGCAGGCGAAGCAGGAAGCGAAGCAGCGCGAGCGCGAGGAGGCCGTCGCCCGCCGCAAGGCCGAGCGCGAGGCCCAGGGCCTGCCGCCCGAGGAAGAGCCCGCGGAGCAGGAACGATAACCACCGCTGCGGCGGCATGAGGATAGTATCATGGCCAAGCGCCGCGATGACGGAAAATACGTGCTTTTCGATGTCGCCTATGCGGATGGCAGCCGTGCCTCCAACCGCAAGGTGCCGACCGAGCTGCTGGGTGGACTTGATGGCGACGAGCCGGCACGGGGCGAAATCGAGGCGCAGGACCGGCGAATCGCCGAAGCCTCCGGCAAGCCCCAGCGGGCGATACTGACGCTGGCCCGGACGGGCCGGTAGGTAGGAGAGGGGCCGGCGGAGCGATCCGCCGGCCCTTTCCGTTTCAGCTGTGGGCGAGGATCGCCAGCAGCAGCAATGCCACGATGTTGGTGATCTTGATCATCGGGTTCACGGCGGGGCCCGCGGTGTCCTTGTAGGGGTCGCCGACGGTGTCGCCCGTCACCGCGGCCTTGTGGGCCTCGGAGCCCTTGCCCCCGTGGTGGCCCTCCTCGATGTACTTCTTCGCATTGTCCCAGGCGCCGCCGCCCGTGGTCATGGAGACGGCGACGAAGAAGCCGGTGACGATGACGCCGAGCAGCATCGCCCCCAGCGCCTCGAAGCCCGCCGCCTTCCCGGCGATTGCCTGCACGCCGAAGTAGCAGACCAGCGGCGAGAGCACCGGCAGCAGCGAGGGGATGATCATCTCCTTGATCGCCGCCTTGGTGAGGATGTCGACGGCGCGGCCGTAATCCGGCCGGTCCGTGCCCTGCATGATGCCGGGCTTCTCGCGGAACTGCTTCCGCACCTCCTCCACCACCGCCATGGCGGCGCGGCCGACCGCCGTCATCGCCATGCCACCGAAGAGGAAGGGCAGCGCCCCGCCGAACAGCAGCCCCATCACCACATAGGGGCTGGTCAGGCTGAAGGTGAGCGCGCCGATCCCGGCGAAGTAGGGGAAGGTCGCCGCATTCGCCGAGAAATAGGCAAGGTCCTGCGTATAGGCGGCGAAGAGCACCAGCGCGCCGAGTCCCGCCGAACCGATCGCATAGCCCTTGGTGACGGCCTTCGTCGTGTTGCCGACCGCGTCCAGCGCATCGGTCGTCACGCGGATCTCCTTCGGCAGCCCGGCCATCTCGGCGATGCCGCCGGCATTGTCCGTCACCGGCCCGAAGGCGTCGAGCGCCACCACCATGCCGGCCAGCGCCAGCATCGTCGTCACCGCGATGGCGATGCCGTAGAGCCCCGCCAGGTTGAAGCTGAACAGCACGCCCGCGATGATGATGAGCGCCGGGATCGCCGTGCTCTCCATGCTGACGGCGATGCCGCGGATGACGTTGGTGCCATGGCCCGTCACGGAACTCTCGGCGATGGCCTTCACCGGGCGGTAGTCGGTGCCGGTGTAGTACTCCGTCACCACGATGATGAGGCCGGTGACGATGAGGCCCACGAGGCCGCAGAGGAAGAGCGAGAAGGCGGTGAAGTCGGCGCCCGCCGCGCTCAGCGTGCCGCTGCCGAATACAAGGTAGCTCAGCGGCAGCAGCATGACGAGCGAGAGGATGCCGGTGACGATGAAGCCCCGGTACATAGCCCCCATGATGGAGTTGTTGGCCGGCAGCTTGACGAAATAGGTTCCTGCAATGGAGGTGACGACGCAGACCGCGCCGATCGCCAGCGGGAAGAGCATGCCCTGCGCCAGCATGTCGGCCGGGAAGGCGATGGCGGCCAGCACCATCGTCGCCACCATGGTCACGGCATAGGTCTCGAACAGGTCGGCCGCCATGCCGGCGCAGTCGCCCACGTTGTCGCCCACGTTGTCGGCGATGGTGGCCGGGTTGCGGGGATCGTCCTCGGGGATGCCGGCCTCGACCTTGCCGACCATGTCGCCACCGACATCGGCGCCCTTGGTGAAGATGCCGCCGCCCAGGCGGGCGAAGATCGAGATCAGCGAGGCGCCGAAGCCGAGCGCCACGAGGGCGTCGATCACGGGGCGGCTGTTCGGCGCATGCCCGACGAGCACGACCAGGATGAAGAAGTAGATGGCGACGCCGAGCAGGGCGAGGCCGGCCACCAGCATCCCGGTGATGGCCCCCGACTTGAAGGCGACATCGAGCCCCGCGGCGAGCGAGCTGGTGGAGGCCTGCGCGGTGCGGACATTGGCGCGCACCGAGACGTTCATGCCGATGAAGCCCGCGAGGCCCGAGAGCACTGCGCCGATCACGAAGCCGATCGCGACGCCGATGCCGAGCCAGAGCACGATCAGCACGAACAGCACGATGCCGACGAGGCCGATGGTCATGTACTGGCGCTTCAGATAGGCCTGCGCGCCCTCCTGGATCGCCTGGGCGATCTCCTGCATGCGGGCGGTGCCCGGATCGAGCGCCATCACCTGCCGGGCGGTCACCACCCCATAGGCGAGGGACAACGCCCCCAGCAGGATCACGAGCAGCAGCGACACTGTCATCAAGACGGAAGCCCCCCTGTGGTTCGCCGCGCCCTTCGAGGGGCGCTGGTGACGCGAGGCTAGGCGGGCAGCGGTAGCGGCGCAACGGTATCCCTGTTGCATTCCACTGGCATATCAGCGGTTGCGAGGCTTGCCGGCCGCCGCCGGCCCCGCCACCATGCGGCCCGGGCGAACCCTTGGGGGAAACACGGATGATGCGGCGTGCTCTGCCGGCGCTGGCTTTGGCGCTCGGCCTGATGATGGGGCCGGCGATGGCGCAGGACGTGGTCGAGAAGCGGGTCTTCGAGGGCGGCGCCTACCAGACCCGCGGCGGCGCGACCATCGCCAATCTTCGCATCGGTTACCAGACCATGGGCCGGCTGAACGCGGAGGGCACCAACGCCATCCTCATCTGCCACTTCTTCAGCGGCAACAGCCATGCCTTCGGCCGGCTCGCGGCCGGCGGCCCGGCCGGCTACTGGGACGCGATCATCGGCCCCGGCAAGCCGATCGACACCGACCGCTACTTCGTCGTCTCGGCGGATACGCTGGTCAACGTCAACGTGCCCGACGCGAACACGGTGACGACCGGCCCGGCCAGCATCAACCCGGATACCGGGCGGCCCTACGCCATGACCTTCCCCGTCGTTTCCATGCGCGACTTCGTCGAGACGCAGAAGCGGCTGCTCGACAGCCTCGGGGTGAAGCGCCTCGCCCTCGTCGCCGGCCCCTCCAACGGGGGCTTGCAGAGCATCGAATGGGCCGCCGCCTATCCCGGCTTCGTCGAGCGGGTGATGCCGGTGATCTCCGCCGATATCGATGCCTGGATGCAGGGCTGGCTCGACATCTGGGAGGCGCCGATCCGGCTCGACCCGAATTGGGCCGAGGGCAACTACTACGCCCAGGGCCGCGAGCCGCCGCTGCGCGGCCTGGCCGAGGCCTGGAAGATCGTGACGCTCCATGCCCGCGATCGGCTCTGGGCGAAGCAGTATGACCGCCAGCTGCCGGAGGGGCAGGACCCCGCCCGCCGCATCGGCGACCGCTTCGCCATCGAGCGCTGGCTCGACGATGCGGCGATGGCGCGGGCCCGTACCTCGGACGCCAACGCCTTCATCTACATGGTGCGGGCCAACCAGCTCTTCCTCAACGAATACCCAAGCTTCGGCGCGGCCCTCTCGGGCGGCCCGGCGCGCTGGCTGGTGGTGTCCGCCCCGACCGACCGCGTCTTCCTCGCCGATGGCGTGCGCGACTTCGTCGAGGCGCTGCGCGGCGCCGGCAAGCAGGTGGAGACGGCCGAGCTGGCCGGGCCGCTCGGGCACCTCAATGGCGTGGTCGGGATGGCGCCGGCCGGCGACCGGCTTCGCGCCTTCCTGGCGCGATGAGCCGGCGGCTCCGTCCCGGCGGCCCCGGGAGATAAGCCGAATCGTAATGTTTGGCCCGCAGACTCCACCGCAGAGGCTTGGCGCAATCCGGCGCCGGCTGCCCAGCGTGGATGCAAGCAGTGCCGACACTCCAGTTCCGTTCCGTCCGCACCAGGATCGCCGCCCTCTCCGGCGCCTGCCTCCTCGCCACCGGGATGATCCTGACCGGCTGGAACCTCTTCACCGCCTTCCGCACCGCGGAGGTGGTCGAGTCCCGGACGGAGGCCCTGCTCGACCAGGGTGCCATCGACTATCTCGGCAGCGTCGCCGCGGTGCAGGCCAACCGCATCCGCCTCGAATTCCGCACCGCCCTCGATGCCGCCCGCGCCCTGGCCTCCACCTTGGGGGTCCTCGGTGGGACCGATTCCGGTCTGGAGCCGGAGCTGCGGCGCACCCAGATCAACCGCATCCTCGCCGCCGTCCTCAGCCACGAGCCCAACCTCAACGGCACCTACACCGCGTGGGAGCCGGATGCGCTCGACGGCGCCGACGCCTTCTACCGCGGCCAGCGCACGACGGGGACGGACGGCACCGGCCGATTCGTCCCCTACTGGAACCGCGACGCCACGGGCCGCATCGGCCTGCAGCCGCTCGTCGAGTATGAAAGCCGCGACCTCCACCCGAACGGCGTGATGAAGGGCGGCTGGTATCTCGGCCCGCGCGAGCATGGCCGCGAAAGCGTGCTCGACCCGCTGCCCTATGTGGTGCAGGGGCGCAACCTGCTGCTGGCGACCCTCTCGGTGCCGATCAAGCGGGAGGGTCGCTTCCTCGGCGTCGCCGGCGCCGATTTTAACCTCGCCTTCGTGCAGAAGCTGGCGACCGATGTGGCCGCCCAGCTCTATGGCGGCCGCGCCGCCGTCACCATCGTCAGCAATATGGGCCTCGTCGTCGCCAGCTCGAACCACCCGGCGCAGATCGGCCAGACCTTCGCGCCGCTGAGCCCCGACTGGCAGGCGGATCTCCGCACCGTGCAGGAAGGCCGCGCCGTCGCCGCCCTCGATCGCTCGACCGACTCGCTGCGCGCCTTCTCGCCCATCATCCTCGGCAATACCGGCAAGCCGTGGAGCGTGCTGGTCGAGGTGCCGCGCACCGTGGCGCTCGCCGCCGCCACCCAGCTCGGCACCGAGCTCGCGGCCCGCAACCGGACGGATGCGCTGCTGCAGCTGGCAGCCGGCATCGCGGTCGCGGCATTCGGCATCGGCGCCATGGTGCTCGCCGCCGGCGGCATCGTCCGCCCGGTCCGCGACTGCGTCGCCTTCGCCGAGGGCATCGCGAGCGGCCACCTCGACCAGCGCCTTGCCGTCGCCGGCCGGGACGAGATCGCCAGCTTGGCCGCCGCGCTCACCCGCATGCAGACCGACCTGGTCGAGGCCCGCATCCAGCGCGAGCGCGACCAGGAAGCCACCGAGGCCGCGCGCCGCGCCGCCATGCTTTCCGCCGCCGAGGAGATCGAGGCCTCGGTGCAGCGCACCGCGCAGGGGGTGCTGCAGATCGCCCACCGCATGGGCGAGAGCGCCCTGGCGATGTCGGAGGCGACGGGCCGCACCGCTGGCCAGTCCGCGGCTGCCGGCCAGGCCGCCGACCGCGCCAACGGCAACGTCCAGACCGTGGCCGCCGCCGCCGAGGAGCTGGCCTGCTCCGTCGCCGAGGTCGGCCGGCAGATGGACCGATCGACCGAGATCGCGGCCGAGGCCGTGCGCCTTGCCCAGGAGGCGGACCGCCAGGTGATCGGCACCACCGCCAGCTCGGAGCGCATCGGCGGCGTGGTCCAGCTCATCCAGGACATCGCCGGGCAGACCAACCTGCTGGCGCTGAACGCGACCATCGAGGCGGCGCGCGCCGGTGAGGCCGGCAAGGGCTTCGCCGTCGTCGCCTCCGAGGTCAAGAACCTTGCCGCCCAGACCGCGAAGGCGACCGAGGAGATCGCCGCCCAGGTGACGGACATGCAGCGCGCCGCCCAGGACACGGCGACGATGATCCGCCGCGTGGCCGAGGTGATCGGGCAGATGGACCAGGTGGCGACCGCCATCGCCGCCGCCATCGAGCAGCAGGGCGCGACAACGCAGGAAATCGCCCGCAGCGTCCAGAACGCCGCCGGCGACACCCGCTCCGTCACCGCGAATATCGGTGAGGTCAACGGGGCTGTCCTCGGCGTCGGCCGCAGCGCCGGCGAACTGCGGGAGATCGCCGATCAGCTCTCCCGGGACGCGACGGCGCTCGGCGGGGTCATCGACACCGTCCTGCGCCGCCTCCGTGCGGCCTAGCCCTCCGGCCGCATCGCGCTCTCGTGCCAGCGCCCGAGCAGCAGGTGCTGGACGAGCCCGAGCACCGCGAAGATGGCGATGCCGAGCGCCGAGATCAGCGCAAGGGCCGCGAACATGCGGGGGATCTTCAGCTGGTACCCCGCCTCCAGGATACGGAAGGCGAGGCCGGAGCCCGTCCCGCCCGCGCCCGCCACGAACTCCGCGACCACCGCCCCGATCAGCGCCAGCCCCCCCGCCACGCGCAACCCCGCAAGGAAGAAGGGCAGCGCCCCCGGCAGCCGCAGCAGCCGGAGCGTCTGCCACCGCGTCGCGCCGTAGAGGCGGAACAGCTCCACATGGTTGCGGTCGGCGCTGTTCAGCCCGAGCACGGTATTCGACAGGATCGGGAAGAAGGCGACGATCCAGGCGCAGATCAGCAGGCTGAGGGTGACGTCGTCCACCCAGATCAGGATCAGCGGCGCGATGGCGACCACCGGCGTCACCTGCAGCACCACCGCATAGGGGAAGAAGGCCCGCTCCACCCAGCGCGACTGCGCGAAGAGCACGGCCAGCAGCCCGCCGAGCGTCACCGCCAGCAGCAGCGCCAGCAGCGCGATCCTGAGCGTCACCAGCATGGAGGAGCGGAAGAGCGGCCAGTCCTCCACCAGGGCGCGGGCGATGGCGACCGGCCCCGGCACCTGGTAGGCCGGCACCTCCAGCAGCCTGACCGCCGCCTCCCACCCTCCGACCACGAGCAGCCCGACCAGGGCCGGCGCCAGCCAGTCCGCCCATCGCCTCATGCCCGCATCGCCCCCTCCAGCGTCTCCGTCGTCCGCCGGCACAGCGCTGCATAGCCCGCCGAGGTGCGGAACCCTGCTGGCCTCGGCGCCGGCTCCTCCACAAGCAGTTCCGCCGCGATGCGCCCCGGCCGCGCCGCCATGACGAGGATGCGCGAGGAGAGGTAGACGCTCTCGAAGACCGAATGGGTGACGAAGACCACCGTCACGCCGCTCCCCGCCCACAAGGCAAGCAGGTCGTCATTCAGCCGGTGCCGCGTCAGCTCGTCGAGGGCGGCGAAGGGCTCGTCCATCAGCAGCAGGCTCGGCCGCGTCACCAGCGCCCGGGCGATGGAGACGCGCATCCGCATCCCCCCCGACAGCTCCCGCGGATAGGCCCGCTCGAAGCCGCCGAGCCCGACCTGCGCCAGCGCCTCCGCCGCCCGCGCCTCCTGCTCGGCGCGCGCCACGCCCGCCAGCCGCAGCGGCAGCCGCACATTGGTGAGGGCATCCGACCAGGGCAGCAGCGTCGCCTCCTGAAAGACGAAGCCGACCTGGCGTGAGGCCGCCCGGGTGATCCGCCCGCTGCTCGGCTCCGCCAGCCCTGCGATCAGCCGCAGCAGGGTCGATTTCCCGCAGCCCGAAGGGCCAAGCAGGGAGAGGAATTCTCCCCGCTCGATCCGCAGATCGACCCCCCGCAGCGCCTCCGTCCCGCTGGCGAAGCGCTTGCCGACGCCATCGAGGGCGACGAGCGTCACGCGAGGGGGGAGGGCAGGGGCATCATCGGGCAAGGATGAAGGGATGACTATGCAGGCGGCAAGGGCCGGATACCCCTTGCCTCCGGCTCCCCACCTGCGCTATAGGAATATAGTCAATTTCCCGCCTTGCGCCGCCGCCCCTCGATCACCCGCATCGCCTCCCACAGCACCTCCTTGGTGATCCCTTGGGGCGCGAATTGGTTTTCCACCCAGTCGGGGGAGGACGCGATGACCGGCCTCACCATCAGCACGCCGTTCTCCATCCTCACCTCTGCCTGCCTGGTCTGGCCGAAGCGGGCGCGGAGCGCCGTGGGGATGGTGATTTGCCATTGCGGCGAGACCCTGACGAGCATGCGACCCTCCATCCCGGCCCCATGCCGAGACTGGGATAAAGGACTAAAATCCTAAAATTGTCAAGTCAAAACGAAGTGCTGCAAGGGCTTGCCCGGGCCCGGCCCTCAAACCTTCAAGCCTTTCCGATGCCCTTGTTTACCAGCCCGAGGTCGAAGGCCCGCCGCCATTCCATCCCCCGCGGCACCACGCCCACCTGCGTCGCCGCCTCGTGGAGTGCCGCCCAGCGCGCCTCCGTCATCGCCCCGATGCCGAGCGCAAGCGCATCGCCCGACCGCACGATGCCCTCCTCGTTCATCATCCGGGTGCCGTAGGCGATGAGCTCCTCGCCCATCTCCGGATTCTGCTGCCGGATCAGGCGGTTCGCGGCCTCGGTGTCGAAGCCGCCGGCCTTGCCCTTCAGGTACTGGTCCCAGCCGGCCAGGCTGGCCTCGACGAAGCGCCCGATCACCTCGCGCCGCTCGGCCAGCGTCTTCGCCCCGACATTGATCGTGGTGCCGTAGTCCTGGAAGCCGCTGTCATGCACCAGCAGCACCACCGGCTCCACGCCCTGCTGCCGGATCGAGAAGGGCTCGCTCCCCAGGTAGCCCTGCTGCACCACCCGCTTGTCGGCCAGGAAGGGCGCCAGGCTGAATGTATAGGGCCGCACCTGCTCGTCGCTCAGCCCGTATCTCTGCCGCACATAGGGCCACCAGGTGACGCGCGGCTCGGCGCTGATCAGCACCGGCCGTCCCTTCAGCGAGGAGAAATCCGTGATGCCCTGGCCCGGATGCCCGATCAGCACCACCGGGTCCTTCTGGAAGATGGCGGCGACGCAGAGGAACGGAATCCCCTCCCGCACGAAGCCCAGCGCCCCGAGCCCGTTGCCCATCGCCATGTCGACGCGCCCGCCGATCAGCAGCTGCGCCGGGTTGATCTGCGGCCCGCCCGAGCGCAACTCCACCTCCAGCCCCGCCGCGCGGTAGAGCCCCGCCGCCTGCGCCTGGTAGAAGCCGCCATGCTCCGCCTGGGCCCGCCAGTTGGTGACGAAGCTCACCCGGTCGAGCCGCGGCTGCGCCCGCACCGGCCCGGCCGCCACCAGCAGCGGCCCCGTGGCGAGCCCCAGCGCCACCCGGCGCGGGACGATGAAGCGTTCTGCGGCCATGGCCTCCTCCCCTTCGGTCGCGCAACAGCCTGCCATGGGCCGCCCCATCTTGCCCACTGCCGCAAGCCCCTGCACCCTGCGCCCATCAACCGAGAGGACCGCGCCGTGAACGGAGCCGAAAGCCTGGTGAACACCCTCCTCGGGGGAGGGGTCGATGTCTGCTTCTCCAACCCTGGCACCAGCGAGATGCATTTCGTGGCCGCGCTCGACCGCATCCCCGGCATGCGCTGCGTCCTCGGCCTGCAGGAGAACATCGTCACCGGCGCGGCGGACGGTTACTGGCGCATCGCCGGCAAGCCGGCCTCGACCCTGCTGCATTGCGGCCCGGGCCTCGCCAACGGCCTCGCCGGCCTGCACGACGCGCGCCGCGCCCGCTCCGGCATCGTCAACATCGTGGGCGACCAGGCGGTCTACCACCGGCCCTTCGACGCACCGCTGACCGCCGATACCGAGGGCTGGGCAAGGGGCGTCTCGGCCTGGACCCGCACCACGACCCGCTCGGAGGATGTCGGCGCCGATGCCGCGACGGCCATCCAGGCCGCCCGCACCTCGCCCGGCCAGATCGCCACGCTGATCCTCCCCTCCGATTCGTCCTGGAACGAGGGCGGCGTCGTCGCCCAGCCGCTGCCCGTCCCCGCCGCCCCCGTCGCCGACCCGCATGCGGTGAAGCAGGTGGCCCGCATCCTTCGCGAGCAACGCGGCGTGATGCTCCTGCTCGGCGGCCTCGCCTTGATGGAGGGGGCGCAGAAGCAGGCCCATCGCATCGCCGCCGCCACCGGCTGCAGGCTGCTGGCCGAGGGCTCGAACGCCCGCACCCAGCGCGGCCAGGGCCGCCTGCCGCTCGACCGCGTGCCTTATGTGGTGGACCAGGCTCTCGCCGCGCTCGCCGACGTCCAGCACCTCGTGCTGGTCAATGCCAAGGAGCCGATCGGCTTCTTCGGCTATCCCGGCAAGCCGAGCCGCCTCTACCCGGCCGATGCCGCCGTCCACCTGCTGACCCGCTACGAGCAGGACGCCGAAGCCGCCCTCGCGGCCCTCGCCGACGAGCTGGGCGTGCCCGCTGCCGCCATCCCCTCCGCCGGCCCGCGGCCCGAGGCGCCGCGCGGCGCCCTCTCGCCCGAGGGCCTCGCCCGCGCCGTCGCCGCGCTGATGCCGGAGGGCTCCATCGTCGTCGATGAATCCGTCACCTATGGCCGCGGCTTCTTCCCCGAGACGGTGGCGGCGCCGGCGCATGACTGGCTGCAGAATTGCGGCGGCGCCATCGGCTACGGCATCCCCGTCGCGGTCGGTGCGGCAATCGCCGGCGGCGGCCGCCGCGTCATCGGCCTGCAGGCGGATGGCAGCGCCATGTACACGGTGCAGGGCCTTTGGACCCAGGCGCGCGAGCGGTTGCCGGTGACGACGGTGCTGCTCTCCAACCGCAAGTACCAGATCCTGCTCGGCGAATACCGCAATGTCGGCGCCAATCCGGGGCGGACGGCGATGGACATGCTCGACCTCGGCAACCCCGATATCGGCTGGGTCCAGCTCGCCAATTCGATGGGCGTCGAGGCGGCGCAGGCGACGACGCTCGAGGCGCTCGGCGACCTGATGTCGCAGAGCTTCTCCCGCCCCGGCCCCTTCCTGATCGAGCTGATGATCTAGCTCGCAAGGAACCGCCTCGCGCCTTCGGCCAGCACCTTGAGGCCGAGGGCCAGGTCCTCCCGCTTCGTGTCCTCCGTCCAATGGTGGCTGATGCCGCCGATGGAGGGTACGAAGAGCATCGCCACCGGCATGACGCGGGCGAGGATCTGGCTGTCATGGATCGCCCCGCTCGGCATCTCCGTCCAGGCGCGGGGGCAGAGCTGCTCGGCGGCCTCGCGCAGCGCCGCCCGCATCGTCGGGTCGCAGGGGGAGGGGGCGGTATGGCCGATCGGCTCCAGCACCGCCGGGCAGCGCTCGCGCCGGTTGCTCTCCTGCACGGTGCGGCGGAGGCAGTCCTCCATCCGGTCCATGACCTCGAGCGAGAGGTCGCGGAAGGAGAAGGTGATCTCCGCCCGGCCGGGGATGATCTGCGGCGCGTTGGGCTCCAGCACGATGCGCCCGGTGGTCCAGACGCTGCGCGGGCCGGCCGCCATCGGCATCGCCTGGTCGAGCGCCGCCAGCAGCCGAACCGCCGTCAGCCCGGCATCGCGCCGCTCCGCCATGGTGGTGCCGCCGGTATGGTCCTGCTGACCGGTGACGGTGATCCTCCACTGCCGGATGCCGACGATGCCGGTGACGACGCCGATACGCATCCCGGCCCGCTCCAGCTGCGTTCCCTGTTCGATGTGCAGTTCGAAGGCCCCCTTGTACCGGCCGGGCTCCAGCCGCAGCCGCTCGCGCCCGGCGAGCCCCGCCTCCCTCAGCGCCTCGCGCAGCGGGCGGCCGTCATGACGGTTGCGTGCCGCGTCCAGCTCCGCCTCGTCCACCGCGCCGATGAGGCTGCGGCTGCCGAGGAAGTCGCCCCAATGCCCCTCCTCATCCGCATAGGCGCAGACATCGACCGGCAGTCCGGCGCGGGCAAGGGCGAGGGCGGCGACGACGCCGAGCACGCCGTCCAGCCAGCCGGCCTGGTTCTGCGTCTCGATATGGCTGCCTGCCAGCAGATGCGGCCCCGGCCCGCGGTGGCGGCCGAGGACGTTGCCGATGCCGTCGATACGTGCCTCCAGCCCCGCCGCTTCCATGGCCGCGGCGAGCCAGTGTCGGCTCTCCATGTCCTCGGCGCCGAAGGTCGGTCGATGCACGCCGGTGCGGTAGGCGCCGGTCTGTCGCAGCCGGTCCAGGTCTGCGAGGAATTGAGCAGTATCGAGAGACAAGGGCGCGTTCCTTCATGGCAAGGGACGCAGCCATGGTATTCGATGCACGGCGTCTTGCCGCAAGCCGTGTTTTTTAAGAGATTTTTCGCTACCATAACGGCTAAGAGATGGCTTAGGTTTCAGGTTTCCCCCTAGGTGGGTGTAATTCCAGACAGCGCATGATGCATCGTGACGGAGCCGGACCAGGCCGGCCGCCAGGCGATGCCCAAGGGGTGTGCCAGGGGTCAAGACGGTCGACGACGCTTCCGCAGGGTCCGGGAAAACCATGAACGCCACTCACCTGCCGCCGCCGAAAGGGATCGATGGTTTCGCATCGACGGTGGACGTCCTGAGCCTGCAGGCGGCCGCGACCCAGAAGCCGTTGCCCGGGGCCAGCGCCGCCGCCGCCCCGCCCCCCCAGCCGGCCCAGGATCCCGGCGAGGCGCCGCGCGGCCGCGGGAGGCTTTGGCTGGCGCTTGGCCTCGTCTTCGCTGGCCTGGCCGGCGGCTATTACTGGTACGACCAGTCCCGCAAGGCCGCCGAGGCGGTCCCGACCTCGCCTGCCGCCACCCAGACCGAGCCGCTCACCCAGGGCGAGTTCCGCCTCTCCGATACCGAGATGCGGGCGCTGCGGATCGAGGAGATGCACTCCCGCGCCTTCCGCGCCGAGCGCGTGGCCGAGGGGCGCATCGCCTATGACGAGGACCGCTCCACCCCCGTCTTCTCGCCCTATAATGGCCGTGTGGTCCGCGTGCTGGTCCGGATGGGCGACGAGGTGAAGGCGGGCGATACCCTGCTCGAAATCGAGACCACCGACCTCGCCGGCGCCGCCAACGACCTTCTCTCGGCCTCCGATGCCGCCAACAAGGCGCGCGCCACGCTCGACCAGGCGCGGCGCGAGGAGGCGCGTCAGAACAGCCTGTTCGGCGCCCGTGCCGCCTCGCAGCGGGATGTCGAACAGGCCCGCACCGGCGCTATGACGGCCATGGCCGACCTCCGCAGCGCCGAGGCGGCGCTTTCAGCCGCCCGCGACAAGCTGCGCGTCCTCGGCCGCAGCATGGACGAGATCGCCCGGATCGAGCAGACCCGCATGGTCAACGCCGTGGTGCCGGTGACGGCGCCGATCGGCGGCACCGTGGTGCAGCGCCGCGTCGGCCCCGGCCAATGGCTTTCGACCGGCGCCTCCGACCCGGTCTTCACCATCGCCGACCTCTCCACCATGTGGCTCGTCGCCGCGGTGCGGGAGCTGGATGCGCCGATGATCAGGACCGGCCAGCCGGTCGATGTCAGCGTCGGCGCCCTGCCGGGCCACCGCTTCGAGGCGCGCATCGCCACCGTCGGCGCCGGGCTCGACCCGACCACGCGGCGCCTTACCGTCCGCGCCGAGGTCAAGGACCCGGAGCACCTGCTGAAACCCGAGATGTTCGCCACCTTCCGCATCTCGGTCGGCGAGGGCGAACAGAATGTCGGCGTCCCGGTGAACGCCATCATCTACCGCGGCGCCGAGGCCAGCGTCTGGTTGGCCCTCGACGACAACCGCTTCATCCTCCGCCGCATCAGGCCCGGCATCCGCGCCGGCGACATGGTGGAGGTGACCGACGGGCTGAATCCGGGCGACCGGGTGGTCACCGGCGGCGCCCTCTTCATCGACCGCGCCGCCCGGATCGACTGAGCGGCAAGCTTCTGGCGACGGGCACGGGTTCCGGGGCAAAATAGCGTGCCGGCGATCCCGGCCAGTCGGGAAGGCCAGCATGCGCCAGATCGTCGCCTTTTCTCTCCAGCGCAGGCCGCTGGTCATCCTCCTGTTCTTCACCTTCATCGTCGTCGGCCTGGCTGCCTTCACCCGGCTGAACATCGAGGCCTATCCGGACCCGGTGCCGCCGCAGGTGGTGATCATCACCCAGAATCAGGGACAGAGCGCGGAAGAGATCGAGCGCTACGTCTCGATCCCCGTCGAGGTGGCGATGGCGGGGCTGCCGAACCTCACCTCGGTCCGCTCGACCAGCCTGTTCGGCCTCTCCGACGTGCGGGTGCAGTTCAACTTCAACTACACCTATGATCAGGCCTTGCAGCAGGTGCTGAACCGTCTCGGCCAGCTCAACGGGCTGCCGGAGGGCGTGCAGCCGCAGATCAGCCCGCTCTCGCCGATCGGCGAGATCATGCGCTATCGGCTGATCGGCCCGCCCGGCTATTCGCTGGCCGACCTCAAGACCCTGCAGGAATGGGTGCTCGACCGGCGCTTCAAGCGCGTCCCCGGCGTGGTCGACGTCACCTCCTTCGGCGGCCTTTCCAAGAGCTACAACGTGGTGGTCGACCTCCGGCGGATCGCGGCGCTCGGCCTTGCCCTGCCGCAGGTGATCCAAGCGGTGCGGGCCGGCAATGCGACGGTCGGGGCGGGCACCATCCGCATCGGGCCGCAGGCGGCGGTGGTGCAGGGGATCGGGCTGATCCGCGGGCTGGACGACATCCGCAACGTGGTGGTCTCGGCCGAGGGCGGCGTGCCGGTGCTGCTCGGCGACGTGGCGACGGTCGAGATCGGCAACCTGCCGCGCCTCGGCATCGCCGGCCAGGAAAACGACGACGACGTGGTGCTGGCCACCGTGCTGATGCGGCGCGGCGAACAGACCCTGCCGACCATCCGCGGCGTGCAGCAGGAGGTGGCGCGGATCAACGCCGGTGGCGTGCTCCCGCCGGGGGTGAAGATCGTCCCGCTCTACGACCGCGAGGACCTGGTGAAGATCACCACCCGCACGGTGGTCCACAACATCATCGAGGGCGTCGCCCTCATCCTCATCATCCAGTGGCTCTTCCTCGGCGACTTCCGCGGCGCCCTGGTGGTGGCGGCGACCGTCCCCTTCGCCTTCCTCTTCGCCATCCTGCTGATGATGGCGCGCGGCGAGAGCGCCAACCTGCTCAGCCTCGGCGCGCTCGATTTCGGCCTGCTGGTCGATGCCACGGTCATCATGGTCGAGAACATCTACCGGCATCTGGGGCTCAGCCGGAACCCGGCGCACCGCTACATCGCGCCCACCGGCTCGAAGGAGCTGTCCGGCCTCTCGCTCACCGTCCTCCGGGCGGCGGGCGAGGTGGACAAGGCGATCTTCTTCTCGGCGCTCATCATCATCGCCGCCTTCATCCCGCTTTTCACGCTCGGCGGCATCGAGGGGCGCATCTTCGGCCCGATGTCGAAGACCTATGCCTATGCGATCATCGGCGCGCTGCTGGCGACCTTCACCATCACCCCGGCGCTGGCCGCCGCTCTCCTGCGCGAGGACAGCAAGGAGCGCGACACGCTGCTGGTGCGTGCGCTCCGCTGGGTCCATAGCCGGCTCTATGCCGCGGCGATGCGGGCGCGCGCCGTTTGCCTGCTGCTGGCGGCCGCGCTCTTCGCCGGCTCGCTCCTGCTGATGTCGCAGCTCGGCGCCGAATTCCTGCCGACGCTGGAGGAGGGCAACCTCTGGGTCCGCGCCTCCATGCCGGGGACGATCAGCCTCGAGGAGGGCAACGACACGGTGAACCGCATCCGGCGGACGCTGATGGAATTCCCCGAGGTCATCACCGCCACTTCGCAGCAGGGAAGGCCGGATGACGGGACGGACAGCGCCGGCTTCTTCAATGCCGAGTTCTTCCTCCCCCTGAAGCCGCCGCAGCAATGGACCACGGCGCCGCACCGCGACGGGCTGGTGCGGGCCATGCAGGAGCGGCTGGCGGGCCGGTTCGTCGGCGTGGAGTTCAGCTATTCCCAGGCGATCAGCGACAATGTCCAGGAGGCGGCCTCCGGCGTGAAAGGCGCCAATGCGGTGAAGGTCTACGGGCCGGAGCTCGACATCATCGCCCGCAAGGCGGAGGAGATTCGCCAGGTGATGGCCGGCGTCGAGGGCGTGGCCGACCTCGCCGTGTTCCGTTCGCTCGGCCAGCCGACCGTCGCAGTGCAGATCGACCGGGGGCGGGCGGCGCGCTACGGGCTGGCGGTCGACGACGTGAACGAGGTGGTGCAGGCGGCGATCGGCGGGCGCGAGGCGGGGCGGCTCTACGAGCCGGGCGGTGACCGCAATTTCCCGATCGTCGTGCGGCTGGACGCGCCCTACCGGGATAGCCTGGAGGCGATCGGGCGCATCCCGGTCGGCGGGCCGCGCGGGGCGACGCTCTCCGACGTGGCGGAGATCAGGCTGATCTCCGGCGTCTCCTACATCTATCGCGAGGATGCCTCGCGCTACGTGCCGATCCGCTTCAGCGTGCGCGGCCGGGACCCGGCGAGCACCGTCGCCGAGGCGCAGGCGCTGGTGGCCGCCCGGGTGGAGCTGCCGCCAGGCTACAGGCTCGACTGGGTGGGTGAGTTCCGCAACCTGCAGGAGGCTATCGGGCGGCTGCTGGTGGTGGTGCCGGCGGCGCTCGCCTTGATCCTCGTTCTGTTGTACGTGCAGTTCAATACGCTGCGCGAGACGCTGCTCGTTTTTGGCATCGTTCCGATGTCGATCACCGGCGGTATCGCGGCACTGGCCGTGGCGGGGCTCAACTTCAGCGTGCCGGCGGCCATCGGTTTCCTCGCGCTGTTCGGCATCACCGTGATGGAAGGCATCATCATGCTCTCCCATTTCAACCATCTGCGGCTGGAGGGGATGCCCTGGCGCCCGGCCCTCGACCAGGCCGGGCGGGACCGGATGCGGCCGGTCTTCATGACCTGCTTCGCCAGCTTCACGGGCCTGCTGCCGATGGCATTGGCGACGGGCATCGGTGCCGATGTGCAGAAGCCGCTGGCGCTCGTCGTCGTCGGGGGGATTGGGCTGGTGCCGCTTTTCATCCTGGTGGTCTTCCCGGCCATGATCGATCTCTTCGGCAAGCCGCGGCATATCCGCCGGGCCGAGGCGGCGACGCATGGCGCGGCGGTACGGGCATGAGGCTGTCCTTCCGCGCGGCCCTGCTCGGCTGCGCCCTGCTTGCCGACCTGCCGGCTTGGGCCCAGACGCAGCCCACCCCGCCAGCCTCCCCACCGCCGGGGATGGCGCCGCTGCCGATCGGGCCGGGCGCCCGGCCGCTCTCCCTCGAGGATGCGGAGGCGGCGCTGGTCGAGCGCAACCTCGCCGTCATCGCCGCGCGGCGGGGGGTGGATGCGGCGCGGGCGCAGCGGCTGGTGGCCTCCTCGCGGCCCGCGCCCGCCGTTTCGGTCGGCAATACCTTTGCCCAGTTCGGCGAGACGCGGAACGGCGCAGTGCGCGGGGCGCGTTACCTGAGCCCGGCCAAGAACATCAGCGTCGGGCTGACGGTGCTGGTGGAGCGCGGCGGCAAACGGACGCTCCGCACCCGCTTCGCGGAGCGGCAGGTCGAGGGCGCGGAGGCGCAGGTGCTGGATGCGCTGCGCACCCAGATCTTCCAACTGCGCCAGGCTTTCCTCGGCGCGTTGCTGGCACGGGCCAACCTCGAGGTCGCGCTCGGCAACCGCGCCAGCCTCGACCGGACGGAGCAGCTGCTGCGCCGGCAGCTGCGCGACGGCGCCATCCCCGAGGGCGACCTGTTGCGCTTCCAGGCGAGCCGGCTGCAGTTCGAGGGCGACGTGACGAGCAACGCCCAGGCCTATGCGGCGGGCGTCGCGGCGGTGGCGGCGCTGCTCTCGGCCGATCCGGCGGCCTTCCAGCCGGGGGCGGGGACGCTCTCCTCGCTCGGGATCAACCCGGCGGTGAGGGGTGCGCTGGCGCCGCCTCCGGGGCAGCAGGGGCGGACGGGGACGCCGGCGGGGCCGGCCAGCGCGCCGACCGCGGTGCGGACCATCCTCTCGCCCGTGGCCTTCGATGTGCGCGGGCGGTTCGATGCCATCCCCGATCTCGGCATCGGCCGGGAGGAGCTGGCCCGGGGCGTCGCCAGCCGGCCGGATGTGGTGGCGGCGGAGCGCCAGGCGGCGGCGGCGGCGGCCAACCGGCAGCTCGTCGAGGCGGGCCGCTCGCGTGACGTGACGGTGGATGCGGGCTGGAGCCGCTCGGCGCTCTCGCAGGACCTGCCGGATTCGCGCGACCGGCTGAGCGCGCTCAACAGCTTCGGCGTTCAGCTTTCGGTGCCGATCTTCACCTCGCGCATCGTCGAGGGGAATGTCGCGGCGGCGACCGCGCAGCAGGGCCAGGCGGATGCCGTGGCGCGGGCGACGATGCTGCAGGCGCGGGCGGAGTTCGCCGCGTCCTGGGCCGGGGTGGAGCAGTCGCGTGCCCTGCTGAACCTCTATGCCGGCGGCGCGCTCGGCCGCGCGGAGGAGGCCTATCGCAGCACCGAGCAGGCCTATGTCGCCGGCGGACGGACGCTGCTCGACGTTCTGGATGCGCTCCGCGTGTTGAACGTGACGCGCGTCCAGGCCAACCAGGCGCGCTATGCCTATCTGCTGGCGCTCTCCCAGCTGGAGCAGGCGAGCGGGGTGTCGGGCGTCGCGCCACGGCTGTAGGCTTCCCCCTGAACGGGAGGACGACGCCATGGAGATGGGAATCGCCGGCAAGCGGGTGTTGATCACCGGCGGATCGAAGGGGATCGGCCTCGCCTGCGCCGGGGCCTTCGCCGCCGAGGGGTGCGACCTGGTGCTCGCCTCGCGCGACGGGGCGGCGCTGGAGCGGGCGGCGGAGGGCATCCGGGCGCGGCACAATGTCAGCATCGCGACACATGCCGGCGATCTCGGCGATGCCGGGGCGCGGGAGGAGCTGGCCGCGACCCATCCCAAGATCGACGTGCTGGTGAACAATGCGGGCGCCATCCCGGGCGGGACGCTGGCCGATATCGACCTCGCCCGCTGGCAGGAGGCCTGGGCGCTGAAGGTCTTCGGCTACATCCATCTCTCGCGGCTTTATCTGCCCCAGATGGAGGCGCGGGGCGATGGCGCCATCGTCAACATCATCGGCATGGCCGGGCGGGCGCCGCGGGCGGACTACATCTGTGGCGCCTCGGGCAATGCGGCGCTGATCGCCTTCACCGCGGCGCTCGGCGGCAAGTCGACGGACAGGAATGTCCGGGTGGTCGGCATCGCGCCGGGGGCGACGATGACGGACCGGATCATCACCCTCTCCAGGTCGCGGGCGAAAACGAAATTCGGCGACGAGAACCGCTGGGAGGAGATGCTGGCCGGGCTGCCGCTCGGCCGGGCCGGAAAGCCGGAGGAGATTGCCGACCTCGCGGTGTTCTGCGCCAGCCCGCGCGGCGGCTACCTCTCCGGCACCACCATTGACGTGGATGGCGGGGCGCAGTTCAGGGGGTAGCCCGCGTCCCGAGCAGGGCGAAGAGGGCGCCCTGCGGGTCGATGCCCTGGAGGACGAAGGCCTCGCCGGGAACCTCCATCGGCCCGTTGACGATCTGGCCGCCGGCCTCGCGCACCCGGCCGGCGGCGGCGTCGATGTCGCCGACGGCGATGTAGAAGCACCAGAAGGGGCGGGGGATGGCATCCGACTTGTTGAACATGCCGCCCATCGCCGGGCCGCCGAGGCCGAAGGTCTGGTAGGTGCCGAGCGGGCCGATATCCACCGCCTCTGCCCGCTGCCAGCCGAAGAGCGCGGCGTAGAAGTCGAAGGCGGCGAGCCAGTCGGCCGCCGCCAGCTCGTTCCAGCCGACATGGCCTGCCGTGCCGATGGGCTGCGGCTCGGGCACGGCACCGGCGAAGATGGCGAAGACGGCGCCCTGCGGGTCGCCGAGGACGGCGAAGCGGCCGATCTCGATGCCGCGGGGCGGGACGTGGACCACGCCGCCCAGCGCCGTGGCGCGGGCGACGGCCGCGTCCACGTCATCGACCAGGATATGGCCGATCCAGCCGGGGAGGGCGCCCTTGGCCATATCCGTCGGCTGCAGCGGCAGCAGGCCGGCGGCGGGACGGTCGCCGGCGGTCAGCAGGGTGTAGGGCTGGTCCGGCGTCGAGGCGTCGCGCGAGCCCCAGCCGGTGACGGCGCCGTAGAAGCGGGCGGCGGCCTCGGGGTCGGGCACCATCAGCTCGTGCCAGGCGAAGTATCCGGTCACGGCGCGGCCTCCAGCGCCTCGACCAACAGACCGAGCAGGCGGGCGCCGAATTCGCGCATGTTGACGACGCGGTCGCCATGGCCGGTCTCGACCGTGAGCGTCCGCGGCACGGGGCCGGCGACGGCGAGGCAGGCATGGCCGGCCGGGTAGCCGTAGCGGTTGCCGCTCGGGCCCGTCGCTCCGGTTTCGCCGAGGGCCCAGACCGTGCCGAGGCGTTGGCGCATCCCTTCGGCCATCATCGCCGCATAGGCCTCGGTGGAGGGGGGCACGCCGTCCAGCCGCTCGGGCGGGATGGCCAGCAGCGCCTCGCGCGCCGCACGGGTGTAGACCACGGTGCCGCCGAGGAAATAGGCCGAGGCGCCGGGCACCGCGAGCAGCGCGGCCGAAACCAGTCCGCCGGCCGAGGATTCGGCGATGGCGATGGTCTCGCCGCGGGCCTTCAGCAGGGCGCCGGCGCGGGTGGCGATGGGCAGCAGGCTTTCCATGGCGGTCCTCCTCCCCGGCAGGAGAACCGCCGGGGCGGTGGGCGGCAAGTGAAGATTGACCACTGGGCCCGGCGCCATCACCTTCCCGCCGCTTCCGGGGGGCTTTCGTGCAGGATCTGGGCTCCGCCTTCATGGCCGCCATCGCGCTGGTCCGCGACGGGGATGCAGGGATGCTCGCCATCCTCGGCCTGTCGCTGCGGGTGAGCCTGGCGGCGCTCGGCATCGCGGCGGTGGTCGGGCTGCCGCTCGGGGCGCTGCTGGCCGTCGCGCGCTTCCCCGGGCGGCGGGCGGTGGTCGTGGCGCTGAATGCGCTGATGGGGCTGCCGCCAGTGGTCGCCGGGCTGCTGATCTACCTGCTGCTCTCGCGCTCCGGGCCGCTCGGGCATTGGGGGCTGCTGTTCACGCCGGGGGCGATGGTGATTGCCCAGGCGGTGCTGATCACGCCGATCCTCGCCGCCCTGTCGTGCGGGGTGCTGGAGGCGCTGTGGGAGGAATATGCCGAGGCGCTGCGCTCCTTCGGCGCAGGGCCCTGGCGGGCGGTGCCGACCTTGCTCTGGGATGGGCGCTTCGCCTTGCTCACCGTGCTGCTGGCCGGCTTCGGGCGGGCGAGCGCGGAGGTGGGGGCGGTGATTTTGGTCGGCGGGAATATCGAGGGCTTCACGCGGACGATGACGACGGCGATCGCGCTCGAGACCAGCAAGGGCGACCTGCCGCTGGCCCTCGCCCTCGGTCTGGTACTGATGGTGATCGTGCTCGGGGTGAATGCGCTGGCGCAGGGGCTGCGCGATGTCGCGCTGCGCCGGGCCGGCTGATGCTGCCAATCCGGGCGGAGGCGGTCTCCTATGCCGCGGGCGGCGCGGCGATCCTTGACGAGGTGTCGCTCACCATCGCGCCGGGTGCGCCGATGCTGATCCTCGGGCCGAATGGCGCGGGGAAGTCGGTGCTGCTGCGGCTGCTGCACGGGCTGCTGCGGCCGGAGGCGGGGCGGATCACGCCGGCGGCCGCGATTCGCGGGGCGATGGTGTTCCAGCGGCCGGTGCTGCTGCGGCGCTCGGTGCTGGCCAATCTCCGCTACCCGATGGCGCTCGCGGGGGTGTCGAGGGCGGAGCGCCTGCGGCGAGCGGAGGTGGCACTGGCGGAGGTCGGGCTTTCGGCGCTGGCCGGGCGGCCGGCGCGGCGGCTCTCGGGCGGCGAGCAGCAGCGGCTGGCGCTCGCCCGGGCGGCGGCGCTGGAGCCGGAGGTGCTGTTCCTCGACGAGCCCTGCGCCAGCCTCGACCCGGCGGCGACGCGGGCGGTGGAGGAGATCATCGCCCGCATCGCCACGCGGGGAACCAAGATCGTGATGACCACCCATGACCTCGGCCAGGCGCGGCGGCTGGCGGGGGAGGTGGTGTTCCTGCATCGCGGTCGGGTGGTGGAAAGCGCGCTCGCCGAACGCTTCTTCGCCGGCCCCGCCAGTGCTGAGGGGGCGGCCTTCCTTCAGGGTGAGTTGCTGTGGTGAGACGCCATCTGGTTCTTGGCCTGCTGCTGACCGGCCTCGCCTTGCCGGCAGCGGCACAGGAGCGGTTCATTACCCTCGCCTCGACGACCAGCACGGAGCAGTCGGGGCTGTTCGGCCATATCCTGCCGGTCTTCATCCGTGCCAGTGGCATCGGCGTGCGGGTGGTGGCGCTCGGGACGGGGCAGGCGCTGGATGTCGGCCGGCGCGGCGATGCGGATGCGCTGCTCGTGCATGACCGGGCGGCGGAGGAGCGCTTCGTCGCCGAGGGGTATGGCGGGCCGCGGCGGCGGGTCATGTACAACGACTTCGTGCTGATCGGCCCGGCCTCCGACCCGGCCCGGATCGCCGGCACGCGCGACGTGGCGGAGGCGCTGCGGCGCGTTGCGGCCAGGCAGGCGCCCTTCGTCTCGCGCGGCGACCGCAGCGGCACCCATGCAGCGGAATTGCGGCTCTGGCAGGAGGCAGGCATCGACCCGGTGCAGGGGCGCGGGCAGTGGTATCGCGAGATCGGGCAGGGGATGGGGCCGGCGCTCAACACGGCGGCCGCGCAGGAGGCCTATCTGCTGTCGGATCGAGGAACCTGGCTCGCCTTCCGCAACCGGCAGGCGCTCAAGGTCTTGGTGGAGGGGGATGAGCGGCTGCTGAACCAGTATGGCGTGCTGGCCGTCAGCCCACAGCGCCATCCGGGCGTGAAGGTGAAGGAAGCGCAGGCCTTCATCGACTGGATCACCGGTGCGGCGGGGCAGGCGGCGATCGCCGGCTACCGGATCAACGGAGAGCAGTTGTTCTTTCCCAATGCCGCCCCACCGAACTGAACGCGAAGTCGGTTCAGTTTCGTGCAAGGGTCTGGCACTATTCCGTGAGGACTGCGGCGGTGCCGCCATGGTCTCTGTAAAGGTAGGTCGCCCCGTGGACACGCTGGCCAATTCATACGTTCCCCTGCCGGCCGAGGCGCTCGATGCCGAGTCCCTGCGGGCGGCGATCGTGCGGAAGCTCACCTACGACCTCGGCAAGAGCCAGGCCGGGGCACGGGACCGCGACTGGTTCATGGCGACCGCGCTGGCGGTGCGGGACCGCATCATCGACCGCTGGCTGAGCGTGACGCGGGCTGCCTATGAGGGCGGGCAGAAGCAGGTCTACTACCTCTCCCTCGAATTCCTCATCGGCCGGCTATTGCGGGACGGGGTGACGAATCTCGGCCTCGATCATCTGGTGGCTGAGGCGCTGGCGCCGCTCGGCGTCGATTTCGAGAAGGTGCGCCAGGCGGAACCGGATGCAGCGCTCGGCAATGGCGGGCTCGGGCGGCTCGCGGCCTGCTTCATGGAGAGCATGGCGAGCCTCTCCATCCCCGCCTTCGGCTACGGCATCCGCTATGAGCACGGGCTGTTCCGGCAGATAATCCGTGACGGGTGGCAACAGGAATACCCGGAGGACTGGCTGAATTTCGGCAACCCCTGGGAGTATGCCCGGCCGGAGATCGCCTACGACATCGGCTTCGGCGGCAGCGTCGAGGCGGTGATCGTCTCCGAAGCGCGGATGCGCCATGTCTGGCATCCGGCCGAGACGGTGCAGGCCGTCGCCTATGACACGCCTGTGGTCGGCTGGCGCGGCGAGCATGTGAACACGCTGCGGCTGTGGTCGGCGCGTGCAGCCGATCCGCTGAAGCTCGACGCCTTCAATTTCGGCGACCATGTCGGCGCGTTGGCCGACCGGGTGCGGCAGGAGAGCATCTGCAAGGTGCTCTACCCCTCCGACGAGAGCCCGGCGGGGCAGGAGCTGCGGCTGAAGCAGGAGTATTTCTTCGCCTCGGCCGCGCTGCAGGACCTCGTGCGGCGCCACCTGCGGGTCTATGGCGACCTGAAGTCGCTGCCGGACAAGGTCTCGATCCAGCTTAACGACACGCATCCGGCCATCGCCATCGCCGAGCTGATGCGCATCTGCGTCGACCTGCACGGCATTGCCTGGGATGAGGCCTGGGAGATCACCCAGGGCACGGTCAGCTACACCAATCACACACTGCTGCCGGAGGCGCTGGAGAGCTGGGCGGTGCCGCTGATGGAGCGGCTCCTGCCGCGCCACATGCAGATCATCTACCTGATCAACGCCTTCCACCTCGACCGTATCCGGGCGAAGCATCCGGGCGACACGCGCCTGCTCTCCTCCGTCTCGCTGATCGAGGAAGACCATGGGCGCCGGGTTCGGATGGGGCATCTCGCCTTCGTCGGCTCGCACAAGGTGAACGGCGTCTCCGCGCTGCACAGCGACCTGCTGAAGAAGACCGTGTTCAAGGATTTCCACGCGCTCGAGCCGGGGAAGGTGGTCAACAAGACCAATGGCATCACCTTCCGGCGCTGGCTGCAGCAGTGCAATCCGGGCCTGACCGGGCTGCTGACCGAGGCGATCGGGCCGCGCTTCCTCGACGAGCCGGAGGCGCTGAAGGCGCTGGTGCCGCTGGCAGGCGATGCCGGCTTCCAGGCGAAGTTCCTCGACGTGAAGCGGCAGAACAAGGAGGCGCTGGCGGCGCTGATCCGCAGCCAGCTCGACATCCGCGTCGATCCGCATGCGATGTTCGACGTACAGATCAAGCGCATCCACGAATACAAGCGCCAGCTGCTGAACGTGCTGGAGACGATCGCGCTCTATGACGCGATCCGTTCGCAGCCGACGCGGGACTGGGTGCCGCGCGTCAAGATCTTTGCCGGCAAGGCGGCGGCGAGCTACCACCGTGCGAAGCAGATCATCAAGCTGGCGCATGACGTGGCGCGGGTCATCAACAGCGACCCCACGGTGCGGAACCTGCTGAAGGTCGCCTTCCTGCCCAACTACAACGTCTCGCTCGCCGAGATGATCGTGCCGGCGGCCGACCTCTCCGAGCAGATCTCGACGGCGGGGATGGAGGCCTCGGGCACCGGCAACATGAAGCTCGGGCTGAACGGGGCGCTCACCATCGGCACGCTGGACGGCGCCAATGTGGAGATGCTGGAGCATGTCGGGGCGGAGAACATTTTCATCTTCGGCATGACGACAGAAGAGGTGGAGCAGCGGCGGCGCGACGGCATCCAAGGTTTGGCGGCGGTCGAGGCCTCGCCGCGGCTTGCGGAGGTGCTGGAGGCGGTGCGCTCGGGCGTCTTCTCGCCGGATGACCGCAACCGTTACACGGACCTGGTGGATGCGCTTTGCGGCAGCGACTACTTCATGGTCTCGGCCGATTTCGACGCCTATTTCGAGGCGCAGCGCGACGTGGCGGGGCGCTGGGCGGAGGGGGCGGCCTGGCATCGCTCGGCCATCCTGAACACCGCCAATATGGGCTGGTTCTCCTCCGACCGGACGATCCGGGAGTATGCCGAGGAGATCTGGCAGCTGCCGGTCCGGAAATAGGCGCGGCACATTCCGCGCCGGCGACGCGGGCGTGATCGCCGCGAAGTCGATTCGCAACTGTCGCGCGGATCGATTTCCCGGCAATCTCTGCCCGCCGCCACCGGGGGAGACAGGCATGCCGAACAGCCGTGAGTATGGGCCGGAACGCGCTCATGGGCCGCTGGCCCGCACGGCCATGGCCTTCGTCCTGGCCGGCGGGCGCGGCAGCCGGCTGATGGAGTTGACGGACCGCCGGGCCAAGCCGGCGGTCTATTTCGGCGGCAAGTCGCGCATCATCGACTTCGCCCTTTCCAACGCCATCAATTCCGGCATCCGGCGCGTCGCGGTCGCCACGCAATACAAGGCGCACAGCCTGATCCGCCACCTGCAGCGGGGCTGGACCTTCCTCAGGCCGGAGCGGAACGAGAGCTTCGACATCCTCCCCGCCAGCCAGCGTGTCTCGGAGCAGAACTGGTATCTCGGCACGGCGGATGCGGTGTTCCAGAACAGCGACATCATCGCCGACATGGCGCCGCGGCACATCGTGCTGCTGGCCGGCGACCACATCTACAAGATGGACTACGAGAAGATGCTGGCGCAGCACGTCGAGAGCGGCGCCGACGTCACCGTCTCCTGCATGGCGGTGCCGCGGCTGGAGGCGCGCGGCTTCGGGGTGATGAAAGTCGACCAGACGGCGCGCATTGTCGAGTTCCTCGAGAAGCCGGCCGACCCGCCGGGCATTCCGGACCGGCCGGACCTCGCGCTCGCCAGCATGGGCGTCTACGTCTTCGAGACGCGCTTCCTGCTCGACCTGCTCAGGCGGGATGCGGAGGACCCGAATTCGGAGCACGACTTCGGCAAGGACATCATCCCCTGGCTGATGCGGAACGGGACGGCCGTCGCGCATCGCTTCGAACGGTCCTGCGTGCGCTCCTCCTCCGAATTCCAGCCTTATTGGCGCGACGTAGGGACGGTCGATGCCTATTGGGAAGCCAATATCGACCTGACGGACATCGTCCCGCCGCTCGACCTCTTCGACCGCGACTGGCCGATCTGGACCTATGCCGAGATCACGCCGCCGGCGAAATTCGTCCATGACGTCGCGGGGCGGCGAGGGGAAGCGATCTCTTCGCTCGTCTCGGGCGGGTGCATCATCTCGGGTGCCTCGGCGCGCCGCTCGCTGCTCTTCACCGGGACGCGTCTGCATAGCTGGTCGAAGGTCGAGGGGGCGGTGCTTCTGCCGCAGGTGGATGTCGGGCAGCATGCGCGGCTGACCAATGTGGTGGTGGACCGGGGCGTGAGGATTCCGCCCGGCCTCGTCGTCGGCGAGGACCCGGTGGAGGATGCGCGGCGCTTCCGGCGGACGGAGAAGGGCATCTGCCTTGTCACCCAGGCGATGCTGGACAAGCTGGCGGGATGAGCCTGCGTGTATTGGCGGTTGCCTCGGAATGCTTCCCGCTGGTGAAGACAGGGGGGCTCGCGGATGTGGTAGGTGCCCTGCCCGGGGCGTTGGCGGCGGAGGGCATCGGCGTCACGACGCTGCTCCCCGGCTACCCGGCGGTGCTGTCGGCGCTCGAGGGCGGCGAGGCGGTTCGCGAATGGCCGGAGTTGTTCGGCGGGCCGGCGCGGCTGCTACGCGGTGCGACGGCGGGGCTCGACCTGATCGTGCTGGAGGCGGCGCATCTCTATGGCCGGCCGGGCAACCCCTATCTCGGACCGGACGGGCAGGATTGGGCGGACAATCCGATCCGCTTCGCCGCGCTCGGCCGGGCGGCGGCGGAGGCGGCGGAAGGCTTCGGTATCGTCCATGCGCATGACTGGCAGGCGGGGCTCGCGGGTGCCTATCTGCGCGGGGCGCGGCCGCTGGTCTTCACCATCCACAACCTGGCCTTCCAGGGGCGGTATCCGGCGGAGCTCTTCCCGCGACTCGGCCTGCCGGCGGAGGCCTTCGCCGTCGAGGGGTTGGAGTATTTCGGGGGCGTCGGCTTCCTCAAGGCAGGACTCCACTATGCCGACCGGATCACGACCGTCTCGCCCACCTATGCGGCGGAAATCCGCACGCCGGAGGGTGGGATGGGACTCGACGGGCTGCTGCGGCATCGCGCGGCGGCGGTGAGCGGCATCCTCAACGGGCTGGATACGGCGGAGTGGAACCCGGCGACGGACCAGCATCTGGCAGCGCGCTTCTCGCTGGCGGAGCCCGAGGCGCGGGCGGCGAACCGGGCGGTGCTGCAGGCGCGGTTCGGGCTCGGGGAGGGTGGGCCGCTCTTCCTCTTCGTCGGGCGGCTGGCCTGGCAGAAGGGTATCGACCTGGTGCTGGACGCGCTGCCGGCGCTGCTGGCGGAGGGCGGGCTGCTCGCCATCCTCGGTACCGGTGACCGTGCGCTGGAGGCGCGGTGCCGGGAGGCGGCAGCGGTGAATCCCGGGCGGGTCGGGGCGGTGATCGGCTTCGACGAGGGGCTGGCACGGCTCGGCTATGGCGGGGCGGACGCGGTGCTGGTGCCCTCGCGCTTCGAGCCATGCGGCCTCGCGCAGCTCTGCGCGCTCCGCTACGGGGCGCCGCCGGTGGTGACGCGGGTCGGCGGGCTCGCCGATACGGTGATCGACGCCAACGAGGCGGCGCTGGCGGCCGGGGCGGCGACGGGGGTTCAGTTCGCCCCGCCTTCCGCCGAGGCGCTGGCGGGGGCGCTGCGGCGGACCGCAGCGCTCTGGCGCGATTCGCCGGCCTGGGCGGCGATGCGGCGGAACGCGCTGGCGGCCGATGTTTCCTGGGCGCGGTCGGCCGGGCGCTATGCGGACTTGTTCAAGGATTTGGTGAATGGCTGAGCCGCAGCCGGGCGTCGTCGCCGATGGCGATGGGGTGCGTGTCGGCATCGTCGCGCCGGATGCGACGGGCGTGGAGTTCTGCCTTTTCAAAGGCGAGCGGGAGGTGGCGCGACACCGCCTGACGGCGCGCACGGGGGCCTTGTGGCATGGATACGTGCCGGGCATCGGCGTCGGGGCGCGCTACGGATTCCGTGCGGAGGGACCATGGGCGCCCGAGGAGGGGCACCGGTTCAACCCGGCGAAGCTCCTGGTCGACCCCTGGGCGGTGGCGCTGGACCGGGGCTTCCGGCTGCATCCGGCGCTCCTCGACACGGGCGAGTGGCCGGACGGGACGGACAGCGCACCCTACCTGCCGAAGGGGATCGTCGCCGGGACAGCGGCAGTGCCGGCGCAGATGGCGCTGTTGCCGGCAGGGCCGCGGGTGGTCTACGAGGCGCATGTCCGCGGCTTCACCATGCGCCACCCGGCCATCCCGGAGGCGATCCGCGGCACCTTCGCCGCGCTCGCCCATCCGGCGGCGATCGCCCATCTGCACAGGCTCGGGGTGACGCATGTCGAAGTGCTGCCGGTGGCGGCGGGGATCGACGAGCGGCACCTGCCGCCGCTCGGGCTGACCAATTACTGGAACTACAACCCGGTCGCCTTCCTCGTACCCTGTCCGCGCCTGGCGCCGGGCGGAATGGCGGAGGTACGGGCCGCGGTCGCGTCGCTGCGGGCGGCGGGCATCGGCACCATCCTCGATGTCGTCTTCAACCATAGCGGCGAGGGGGATGCGGAGGGGCCGACGCTCTCGCTGCGCGGGCTCGGCAACCGCGCCTTCTACCGGACGCGCGGAGCCGGCTACGCGAACGATGCGGGGACGGGGAACACGCTCGCCCTCGACCGGCCATGGCCGCTGCGGCTGGTGATGGATGCACTGCGGCACTGGGCCGTGCAGGCGGGCGTCGCCGGCTTCCGGCTCGACCTGGCGGCGACGCTCGGGCGGCGGGAAGGCGGGTTCGACGCGCAGGCGCCGCTGCTTTCGGCCATGCGGCAGGACCCCGTGCTGCGCGAGTTGCTCATCATCGCCGAGCCTTGGGATATCGGCACCTATGAGCTTGGCCGCTTCCCCGCCGGCTGGGGCGAATGGAACGACCGCTTCCGCGATACCACCCGCCGCTTCTGGCGCGGGGATGGCGGGTTGCTCGGGGAATTGGCGACGTGCTTCGCCGGTTCGGCAGATGTTTTCGGCGCCGCCCGCCCGGCTGAGGACAGCGTCAACTTCATCACTGCGCATGACGGCTTCACCATGGCCGATCTCACCGCCTACACGGCGCGGCGCAACTGGGCGAACGGCGAGGAGAACCGCGACGGCACGGGGGAGAATTTCTCCTGGAACCACGGCGTCGAGGGGCCGACGGATGACCCTGGCGTGCTCGCCAGCCGGGGCGGTGACGTGCGCGCGCTGCTCGCCCTGCTGCTGACCGCGCGGGGGACGCCGATGCTCTCGATGGGCGACGAGGCGGGGCGCAGCCAGGGCGGCAACAACAACGCCTACGCGCAGGACAACCCCATCTCCTGGTTCGATTGGGAGGAGATGGACGAGTGGCTGGTCGAATTCACCGCGGCGCTCGTGCGGGCGCGGCTCACCCATCCGGCGCTGCATGACGGGCGCAGGCTGACCGGCGCCGCCACCGATGCGAGCGGCATCCCCGATGTGGAGTGGCTGCGGCCGGAGGGCGGGGCGGCGGATTGGAGCGACGGCCGTGCGCTGGCGGTCGCGCTGTATGCCGAGGGGGACCGGGTTCTGGTGGCGCTGAATGGCGGCGAGGCGCCGGTGCCGCTGGTGCCGCCGGCGCCGCGGGAAGGCTTTGCCTGGCGCTGCCTCGCCGACAGCGCCGGGGCGGAGGGCGACCTCGCCCCGCGCAGCATCCGCTTGCTGGCGGAGGCCGCGCCCGGCTGAGGCCTATTTCGCGCCGACCGGCAGGCCGAGCGGCGCGGCCGCGCTGCGCCGCTTGCGCTCCACGATGCCGACGATGCCGCGCGGCAGGTAGATCATGAAGAGCACCAGCAGGATGCCGTAGATCAGCGGCGCGCCGCCGGTGAACTCCGTGCCGAAGGCGATGCGCAGCACCTCCTCGAGGCCGATGGTGATGATGGCGCCGACGGTCGGGCCGAGCGGGGCATACATGCCCCCCGCGATCGCACCGAAGACGATCTGCAGCGAGATGCCGAGGCCGGCGAGCGATTCGGGGTTCAGGTACATCCGGTACTGCGCCATCAGCGTGCCGGCCAGCGCGGCGAGGGCGGTCGAAATCAGGGTGACGCGCAGTTTCTCCCGCGTGACCCGGATGCCGATGGAGGCGGCGGCCTCCTCGTCCTCGGAGATGGCGGCCAGCGCCTTCGAGGCCATGGAGCGGTCGAGCAGCCACCAGGCGAGCAGCCCGATGGCCCAGGCGAGCAGAGCCAGCCACCAGAAGCCGGATTTGTCGAACTGCATCGCCAGCAAACCCTGGTCGGGCGGAACGCGGTCCGGCGTCATGCCGAGCGAACCGCCGGTATGGTCACGGAGCGCGACAATGAGGATGCGGACGATCTCGCCGGCGGCGAGCGTCACCAGCGCGAAGTAGTGGCCGACGACCTTCAGCCGGAAGCAGGGGTAGCCGAGCAGGACGCCGGCCAGGGCCGCCAGGATCACGGCGATGGGGATGCCGACCCAGGGCGTGAGCCCGGCCATGTTCCAGAGCAGCGCCATGGTATAGGCACCGATGCCGAGAAAGGCGCCATGGCCGAAGGAGACGAGGCCGTAGCGCCCCATCATCGCCCAGCCCGTGCCGGCGACGGCCGTCAGCAGCACGGTGACGCCGAGATGGAGGAAGTAGTCGGGCGGCGAGAGCAGCGGGATGCAGGCCAGCGCCAGCAGCAGGGGGATGACGTATCTCATCGTGCGAAGAGCCCCCGCGGCCGGGCGAAGATGGTGACGATGAAAAAGCCGAAGGCGACGACATAGGAGAATTCGGTCGTGCCCCAGAAGCCGCCGACCGAGACGATGATCCCCATGATGAAGGCGGCGAGGAAGCCGCCCAGCATGTTCCCGAGCCCGCCCATGACGCAGATCATGAAGGTGATCGGCCCGAAGGAGAGGCCGACGAAGGGGTGGACGTCGAGCTGCACCACCAGCAGGCAGGCAGCGAGCCCGGCCAGCGCCCCGCCGACCGCCGAGGCGATGAGGTAGATGCGCTGCGGATCGACGCCCATCAGCGGCATCACCTCCCGGTCGCGGGCGATGGCGCGGATGGCGGTGCCGACATAGGTGAATTTCAGGAAGGCCCAGAGCAGCGCCGCACCCACCAGCGCGGCGCAGAAGGCCGCGAGCTTGGTGCCGCTGACGAAGATCTCGCCCACCTCCATCGGCGGCATGTCGACACCGAGGCTGCGGAAGTCGGTGCGGAAGATCAGCGTCATCGCGCCCTGCAGCAGGAAGAGCACGCCGCCCGTCGCCAGGACCTGGTTGATCGGCGGCGCCGCAAGCAGCGGCCGCACCACCAGCAGGTGCAGCAACAGGCCGAGCACCGAGACCACCGGCAGGCAGGCGGCGAAGGCCACCCAGAGCGGCCATCCCGCCTGGGTATAGAGGAACCAGACGGCATACATGCCGACCATCACCAGCTCCGCATAACAGAGCCAGACCACGTCCACGACGCCGAAGACGAGGTTGAGGCCGAGCGCCGGCAGGGCGAACACACCGCCGAGGAGGATGCCGTTGACGAGCGCTTCCAGCAGGAAGGAGTCCATGGCTTAGTGCCCTCCGAGATAGCTGCGGCGGATGGCCGGGTCCGCGACGAGATCGGCCGAGCGGCCCTCGGCGGCGACGCGACCGGTCTCCAGCACATAGGCGCGGTCGACGACGCGCAGCACCTGCGCCACGTTCTGCTCGACGATCAGCACCGTCAGCCCTTCCTCGCGGATGCGGCGGACGAGGTCGAACACCTGCTTCACGACGATCGGGGCGAGACCGGCCGAGGGCTCGTCGAGCAGCAGGATGCGGGGCGCGCACATCAGGGCGCGGCCGATGGCGCACATCTGCTGCTCGCCGCCCGACATGGTGCCGGCGAGCTGGTGCCGGCGCTGCTTCATGCGGGGGAAGAGGTCATAGACGCGGTCGCGCCGCTCGGCGAAATGCGCGCGGGCAGCGGGCGAGAAGGCGCCGACCTTCAGGTTCTCCTCGACGGTGAGATGCGGGAAGAGGCGGCGATTCTCCGGCACATGGGCGATGCCGAGCGAGGGCAGCAGATGCGCGGGCGTCGTCGCCAGATCCTGCTCGCCGAAGCGGAGGCTTCCCGCGGTCGGGCGGATCAGGCCGGAGATGACGCGGAGCAGGGTGGTCTTGCCGGCGCCGTTCGGCCCGACGACGCCGACCGCCTCGCCCGGCTCCACGCGGAGGCCGATGCCGAAGAGCGCCTGGAAATCGCCGTAGCCGGCATGGATGCCAGACAGTTCCAAGGTCGCGCTCATGCGGCGCGGCTTTCGGGCGGGCCGAGATAGACCTCGGCGACGCGCTCATCCGCTTGCGCCGCCTCGGGCGTGCCCTGGAAGATGACGGCGCCGTGGTCGAGCACCACGACGCGATCGACGACCGAGAGCAGCACGCCCATGATATGCTCGACCCAGACGATGGTGATGCCGCGCTCGTCACGGATGCGCTTCAGCATGGCAGCGGCCTGATGCATCTCGGCGGTGTCGAGGCCGCCGAGGCTCTCATCCGCCAGCAGTAGGCGGGGCTGGGTGGCGAGCGCCCGGGCCAGTTCCAGCTTCTTCAGCCCCGCCGCGCCGAGGCCGTGCGCCGTCGCGTGCGGGTCGTCGGGGAGCTGGGCTAGGCGGAGGGCGTCGCGGGCGCGGGTCTCCGCCTCCTCGCGGGCGATGTGGCCGCCGGCGCCGTAATGCGCGGCGAGGGTTGCATTCTCCAGCAGCGAGAGGCCACGGAAGGGGCGGGGAATCTGGAATGTGCGGCCGATCCCCCGCCGGCAGGTCTCGTCCGCCGTCAGCCCGCCGATCTCCTCGCCGGCGAGCCGCACCGAGCCGGAGGTCGGGCGGAGCATTCCCGCGACGCAGTTGAAGGTCGTGCTCTTGCCGGAGCCGTTCGGGCCGAGCAGGCCGAGGATCTCGCCCTTGCCGACCGCAAAGGAGACGTTGTCGACCGCGGTGAAGCCGCCGAAGCGCTTGGTGAGCCCGGCGACCTCCAGCAGCGGGGCCGTACTCATCGGGCGGCGTAGGCGTTGCCGGCGGGCAGCGGCATGACGATCGGCTGGCCGAGCGAGGTCGGCCAGACCACCTTCGACTTGCCGTTCTCGAACTGCATGACGACCGCGATGCTGCGCTCGTTCTGCCCGGCCATGGGGTTGCCGGGAGGCACGAATTTCACGCCATAGCCCTGGATGGTGCCGCCGGTCGGCACGTCCACCTGGAGCGCCGCCTCGCGCAGGGCATCGGCGGTCATTCCCCCGGTCTTGCGGACGGCGGGCCTGAGGACGTGCTCGAGGAAGATCCAGGTGTTGTTGAAGCCCATGGAGGCATGGGTCGGCGGGTCGCTCAGCTTATGCTTCGCCTGGAAGCGGTCCATGAAGGTCTTCGCCAGGTCGCCGACGCCCGGCTGCAGCTTGCTCCAATCGAGCATCTGCGTCGCCGCCGGGTCCACGTTGCACATGAAGTTCACGTCCTGGCCGAAGGTCTCCGTCAGCCGGTCGATCTGCGACCAGCCGGCACCGTGGCCGATCAGCATCTTGAAGCGGAGGCCGCCCGACTTCGCCTGGCGCAGGAAGAGCGTGATGTCCGGGTTGTAGCCGACCTGGAGGACGATGTCGGGCCGCTCGCGCCGCAGCTTCGTCACCAGCGTCGAGAGGTCGGGCGCGGTCGAGGAGTAGGCTTCCTTGAGGACGATCGGCATGTTGCGGCTCTTGGCATTCGCCTCGATCGCCGAGGCGACGCCGGTGCCATAGGGCCCGTCCTCGTAGATGACGCCGAGCTTCACCTTGTCGGGCGCCAGGCCGAGCTTCGCCTGGGCATTGTCGGCGATGGCGGAGATCGAGCCCTCGCCATACTGGTCGGAATGCACGGTGGGGCGGAAGACGTAGCGGAAGTTCTTGTCCTTCAGCACCGCCGTCGCGATGGCTGAAGTGATCCACATCATCTTCCTCGACTGCTCGAAGCGGCCCGAGAGCGGCACGGCATGGGCGGAGGAGTAGATGCCCGTCACCACCTCCAGCCGCTCCTGGCCGAGCAGGCGCTCCATCTCGTTGATGGCGACGTCGGCCTTGCTCTGGCTGTCGGCGGTGACGGCCTGGACGGGGCGGCCATCGACGCCGCCGCGCTCGTTGAACAGCTCGATCGCCACCTCGGCGCCCCAGAACAGCGGCTGGCTGCCGGCGCCGGCGAAGGGGCCGGAGAGATCGGTCATCACCCCGACGCGGAGCGGGTCGCCGCCGCGGGCCGGCCCTTGGGCGCGTGCGACGCTGGCGGGGATGGTAAGGGCGGCGCCAGCCCCCAAAAGGCCGCGCCGGGTGGTCCCGAATGCCGTCATCTGGCGTCTCTCCCTGGTGCCGCTGCCCTCTTCCGGGGCGCGTGCCATATCAGCCAAGCCGTCTTGCGGCATGCCGTCAAGCGGAAGCGCTATTCGGACGGAATGCCGGCCTGACGGATGATGTCGCGCCAGAGCGGCACCTCGCGGGCGATGCGCTCGGCGAGCGCGGCCGGGCCGCGCGGCTCGACGCCGAAGCCCGCGGCGCGAAGCCTGGCGCGGGTCGCCGGCTCGGCGAGGGTGGCGAAGCTGTCGCCCGCCAGGCGGTCGATGATGGCGGGCGGCGTGCCGGCGGGGGCGAGGAGGGCCTGGAAGGTCTCCGAGACGAAGCCCGGATAGCCAAGCTCCTGCATGGTCGGCACGTCCGGCAGGTCCGGCCATCGCTCGGCGCTGGTGATGGCGAGCGCGCGGACCGCGCCGGAGAGGATGTGCGGCTGGGCCGGCGGCAGCGCCGCGACGCCGGCCGGGGTGACGCCGCCGAGCACCGACTGCACCGCGAGCGCCGCGCTGGCATGAGTGATCTGCACGAACTCGATCCCCGCGCGCAGGCGCAGCAGTTCCGCCGTGAGGTGAGGCGTGGAGCCGGTGCCGGGATTGGCCATGTCGAGCCCGCCCGGCCGCGCCTTGGCGGCGGCGATGAGGTCGGCGAGCGAGCGGATGCCCGATTGCGCGCCGGCAATGATGAGATTGGGCGAGGCGCCGAGCTCCGTTACCGGGGCGAAATCCCGAACCGGGTCATATCCCGGGCTGCGGAAGAGGCTCGGATTGACTACGAAGCCGGTGGAGACGACCAGCAGCGTGGTGCCGTCCGGCGCGCTGCGGGCCACATGGGCGGCGCCGATATTGCCGCCGCCTCCGCCCCGGTTCTCGACGACGACCGGCTGGCCGAGGGCGGCCGTGAGCCCGGCCGAGAGCACCCGGGCCATCACATCGGTCGGGCCACCGGGCGCGAAGGGGACGACGATGCGGACGGGGCGGTCGGGGTAGCGGCCCGGTTGGGCGCGGGCCGCGAAAGGCGCGGCGGCGAGCCCGAGGGCCAGGCGGCGCGTGGCCCGCATGGCGGCGTTTCCTTCCCTTGGGGCCGGTCGGCGCCGGCCTCAAGGAAAGCTTGCGAAGCGGCGCCGCGCCGCGTCAAGGCGCCGCGTGGGTATCGTCCGGCCGCTGTGGCGGCAGCTTGATGGCGATCGCCCGGAACCGGCCGGTGGTGGCGCGGGAGCCGGCATGGATGGTGCCCTTGGGGATGACGATGAGGTCGCCCGCCTTGATCTGCACCTCGCGGTCGCCGAGCCAGAAGGAGCCGGCGCCATCCAGGATCAGCTGGATCTCGTTCGCATCGGCATGGAAGTGGCGGAACACGTTGCCGCTCTGGACCGCCACCGTGCCGTCGGGCGTGGCGACGAGGGTGCGGCTGCGCAGGTCGGTATCGCGGATGAGTGGCCCGATTTCCTCATCCGTCATGGTCATGACGTTGACGATCCGCGGCTCCAGCGGCGGCGGAGAGGATTGCGCCTCGGCCGAGGGCATGAGGCGGGCGGCGAGCAGGCCAGCCACGAAGGCACCCGCGAAGCCGGCATGGAGGAGGGGACGGCGCATCGTTCTGCCTTTCTTGTCGGACGCAGGACGATCATCGGCAGGCGGCCAGGGCGATGCAAGCAGCGCCTACTTCCGGTTCCGCGCCCAGACGGTCACCATCATCACCACGACGAGAATGACCATGCCCATCCGGTGCTGGCTGATCCACTCGAGCGCCTGTTCTATCGGCATGTTGGTCCCCCAAGGCGGCGGAGAGTGGCCTGCGTTGCGCCGCCGGCCAAGAGCGGGCGAGAGTGCCCGGAAGGGGAGGGACAATCATGGAACAGGTCGTCGGCGTGATCGGCCTCGGCATCATGGGGGGCGCCATGGCGCGCAACCTGCGGGAGGCGGGCTGGCAGGTCTCGGGCTTCGACACCAACCCGTCCCGCCGGGCGGAACTGGCCGCGGCGGGCATCGCCATCGCCGAGGATGCGGCGGCGCTGGCGCGGGAGGTGCCGCTGCTGCTCACCAGCCTGCCGCGACCCGGGTCGCTGCACGACACGGTAGCCGCACTGGCCGCGGCCGGGCTGCCGCCGCGGCTGGTGGTCGAGACCAGCACCTTCGCGCTGGCGGACAAGCAGGCCGCCGCCGGGATTCTCGCCGGGGCGGGGCACCGCATGCTCGACTGCCCGCTCTCCGGCACCGGGGCGCAGGCGGTGCATCGCGACCTGGTGGTCTATGCCAGCGGGGACGGTGGGGCGATCGCCGGGCTGGCGCCCTTCTTCGCCGGCTTCGCCAGGGCGGCGCATGACCTCGGCGAATTCGGCAACGGCACGCGGATGAAATTCGTGGCCAACCTGCTGGTCGCCATCCACAACCTCGCCTCGGCCGAGGCCATGGTGCTGGCGCGGAAGGCGGGGCTCGATCCGGCCCAGGTGGCCGAGGTGGTGCGGGGCGGCGCCGGCAATTCCCGCGTCTTCGAGCTGCGTGCGCCGATGATGGCGGCGGGCAGCTACGCTCCGCCCAGCATGCGCCTCGCGATGTGGCAGAAGGACATGGCAGTGATCGGCGACTTCGCGGCCTCGCTCGGTTGCCCGGTGCCGCTCTTCAACGCGACCCAGCCCTATTATGCGGCGGCCATGGCGCAGGGCCTCGCCGGGGAGGATACGGCGGCGGTCTGCGCCGTGCTTGAGCGGATGGCCGGCATCGGGCGCGACGGGTGACGGGGGCACCGGCCCGGGACTGGCGCGGGCCCCGGCAGTGAGGGCCGCGGGGAATGCGGGGAAAGCCATTGAAATCCTGTGATTTCCAAGGGTTGGCAGACGTCGGTGTGCCAAAATTGGAACGGACGGCGGGCGATGCAAAGCAGCCGGTGTTACCAAACGGGTAAGGGCTGTATGCTGGGGGTTCGAACCAGGAGCACCGAATGGGAGAGGCGCAAGGCCAGACGGCCCCTGCGCGGCGGCCATCCCCGCCGGAGGATATCGCCGCGCTGTCCTTCGAGGACGCGCTGGCGGAGCTGGAAGACATCGTGAAGTCGCTGGAAGGCGGCCGGGGCACGCTCGCCCAGGCCATCGCCGATTACGAGCGCGGCGCCGCGCTCCGCCGGCATTGCGAGCAGAAGCTGGCGGAAGCGGAAGCGAAGGTCCAGGCGATCGTCGACGCCCCTGGTGGCCCCACCCTCCGCGACGTGGAATGAGATGAGCATGACCACCCAGACCTTGGACCTCCGCCGTGCCATGGCGCTGGCGGCGGAGGAGATCGATCAGGCCCTCGACATCCTGCTGCCGCCGGAGGAAGGGCCCGAGGCGCGGCTCTATGCGGCCATGCGCTATGCGGCAGTCGGCGGCGGCAAGCGTCTGCGCGGCTTCCTGGTGCTGGAAGGAGCCCGGCAGTTCGGCGTCTCCCGCCATGCGGCGCTGCGCGTCGCGGGCGCGCTCGAGATGCTGCATGCCTACAGCCTCGTCCATGACGACCTGCCGGCGATGGACGATGACGACCTGCGCCGGGGCAAGCCGACCGTGCACAAGGCCTTCGACGAGGCGACCGCCATCCTCGCCGGCGACGCCTTGCAGACCCAGGCCTTCGCCGCGCTGGCGCATGAGGACACGCATCCCGATCCTTCCGTCCGGGTGGAGCTGGTGCGATGCCTTGCCCAGGCCGCCGGCGCGCGCGGCATGTGCGGCGGGCAGATGCTCGACATGCTGGCCGAGGAGAGCGGGGCGGCGCTCGACGAGGCCGCTATCGGCCGCTTGCAGACGCTGAAGACCGGCAAGCTGATCGAATTCTCGGCCGAGGCGGGGGCGGTGCTCGGCAAGGCCGCGGCCTCCCAGCGGCATGCGCTGCTCGGCTACGGCCGCGACCTCGGCGCCGCCTTCCAGATCGCAGACGACCTGCTGGACGCCACCGTCACCGCCGAGGAGGCGGGCAAGCGCACCGGCAAGGATGCCGAGGCCGGCAAGGCGACGCTCGTCTCCCTGCTCGGGCTCGATCGGGCCCGGCTGCAGGCCGAGCGGCTGGTGGACCAGGCCAAATCCCATCTTGACGTCTTCGAAGAGAGGGCAGACCTCTTGCGCATGCTCGCAGATTTCGTGATCGAGCGGAGGAGCTGATGTCCGTTCCTTCCGCCACCCCGCTCCTCGACCGTGTCAAGATCCCGGCCGATATGCGCAACCTCTCGGGCGAGCAGCTCAAGCAGCTCGCCTCGGAGCTCAGGGCCGAGACCATTCATGCGGTCAGCCAGACCGGCGGCCATCTCGGCGCTTCGCTCGGCGTCGTCGAGCTGACGGTCGCCATCCACGCCGTCTTCGAGACGCCGCGGGATCGGCTGATCTGGGATGTTGGCCACCAGGCCTATCCCCACAAGATCCTGACCGGGCGGCGCGACCGCATCCGCACGCTGCGCCAGGGCGGCGGCCTCTCCGGCTTCACCCGCCGCAGCGAGAGCGAGTACGACCCCTTCGGGGCAGCGCATTCCTCGACCTCCATCTCCGCCGGCCTCGGCATGGCGGTGGCGAGCGAGCTGCGGGGCGACCCGCGCAATGTCGTCGCCGTGATCGGCGACGGCGCGATGAGCGCCGGCATGGCCTATGAGGCGATGAACAATGCGGGCGCCGAGCGCTCGCGCCTGATCGTCATCCTCAACGACAACGACATGTCGATCGCGCCGCCGGTCGGCGCTATGAGCGCCTATCTCTCGAAGGTCGTCTCCTCGCGGCCCTTCCTGTCCATTCGCGACATGATGGCGAAGCTGGCGCGGCGCTTCCCGGCGCCGATCGAGCGCGCCGCCAAGCGGGCGGACGAGTATGCGCGTGGGCTGCTCACCGGCGGCACGCTCTTCGAGGAACTCGGCTTCTACTATGTCGGGCCGATCGACGGGCACGACCTCGACCACCTGCTGCCGATCCTGCGGAATCTGCGCGACACCGAGCTCGGCGAGCCGGTGCTGCTGCATGTGGTGACGCAGAAGGGCAAGGGCTATGCGCCCGCCGAGGCGAGCGCCGACAAGTATCACGGCGTCGTCAAGTTCAACGTCGTCACAGGTGAGCAGCAGAAGCCGCCGCCGGGGCCGCCGAGCTACACCAAGGTCTTCTCCAATGCGCTGATCGCGGAAGCGGAGGCGGATGAGCGCATCGTCGCCGTCAACGCGGCGATGCCGGCGGGAACGGGGCTCGATGCCTTTGCGAGGAAATTCCCCAAGCGCAGCTTCGACGTCGGCATTGCCGAGCAGCATGCCGTCACCTTCGCCGCCGGCATGGCGACGGAGGGGATGAAGCCTTTCTGTGCCATCTATTCGACCTTCCTGCAGCGCGGCTATGACCAGGTCGTGCACGACGTGGTGCTGCAATCGCTGCCCGTCCGCTTCGCCATGGACCGGGCAGGTCTGGTCGGTGCCGATGGGGCAACCCATGCGGGCAGTTTCGACATCGCCTATCTGGGCTGCTTGCCAGGCATCGTGCTGATGGCGGCGGCGGACGAGATGGAGCTGATGCACATGGTCGCGACGGCGGCCGCCATCGACGACCGGCCGAGCGCCTTCCGCTACCCGCGTGGCGAGGGTCTGGGGCTTGAGTTGCCGAAGCGGGGCACGCCGCTCGAAATCGGCAAGGGACGCGTGCTGCGCGAAGGGACGAGCGTCGCCATCCTTTCCTACGGCGCCCGGCTGCAGGAATGCCTGAAGGCGGCGGACGAACTCGGGGCGCGTGGACTTTCCACCACCGTCGCCGATGCGCGCTTCGCCAAGCCGCTCGATACCGACCTGGTCGAGCGTCTGGCACGCGAGCATGAGGTGCTGATCACCATTGAGGAGGGCTCGGTGGGCGGCTTCGGCAGCTTCGTGCTCCAGCACCTGGCGCTGCGCGGGATGCTGGATCATGGGCTGAAGGTGCGGCCGATGTGCCTGCCGGACCGCTTCATCGACCATGAGGCGCCGAAGAAGCAGTATGACGAAGCGGGGCTGAATGCCGCGCAGATCGTCGCCATGGCGGTCGCGGCACTCGGTGCTGGGGCTGCGGCGCAGCCGGCGCGGGCCTGAGGCGACCATCGCCAAGGAGCGCGCCGACCAGGCGCTGGTGGACCGGGGGCTGGCCGAGAGCCGCACCCGGGCCCAGGCCCTGATCCTCGCCGGCAAGGTCTTCTCCGCGGAGCGGCGGATCGAGAAGGCAGGGCAGATGTTGGCCCCGGGTACGCCGCTCGAGGTGCGGGGGCAGGACCATCCCTGGGTCTCGCGCGGCGGCGTCAAGCTTGACCACGCCATCCGGCATTTCGGGCTGTCGCCGGAGGGGAAGGTCGCCATCGATGTGGGTGCCTCCACGGGCGGCTTCACCCATGTTCTGCTGCATCACGGGGCGGCGCGGGTCTTCGCGGTCGATGTGGGGCATGGACAGCTCGCATGGAATCTCAGGAACGACCCGCGCATCATCGTCATGGAGCGAGTGAATGCGCGTTACCTTGAGGCCGCGCAGCTCGACGCGGCGCCTGAGGTGCTGGTCTGCGATGCGAGCTTCATCGGATTGCAAGTGGTGCTGCCGCAGCCACTCTCGCTCTGTGCGAAGGGGGCCTGGGCGGTCGCGCTGATCAAGCCGCAATTCGAGGTCGGGCCAGCCATTGCCAAAGGCGGCGTGGTGCGGGATGCCGCCGTGCATCGCAGCGTCTGCCGCAGGATCGAGGACTGGTGGAGCGCGTTGCCCGGCTGGCGCGTCCTCGGCGTGGAGCCGAGCCCGTTGCTCGGCCCCGAGGGCAACCGGGAGTTCCTGATTGCTGCGGTGCGGGATAAGCTCCCGGCATGAGCGATGCACCGACCCTTTTCGATCCTGCCGCCGCCGGCTGGAAGCCCCTGCGGCCGGAAGGCTACCCCGCCCTGATCGGGCCGTTCTGGTTCAGGCGAGAGGAGGGCGGCTTCCGCTACGGCTTCCCAGCCGAGCCGCGCCATCTCAACAATGGCGGCGTCGTCCATGGCGGCATGCTGATGAGCTTTGCCGACGATGTGCTCGGCATGACGGTTTGGGAAGCGGCAGGGCGAAAGCCCTGCACCACGGTGCAACTGAGCACCCAGTTCATCTCGCCGGCGCGGGTCGGGGATTTCGTCGAGGGGCGTGCGGAAATCCTGCGCGCCACGCGCTCTGTGGTGTTCGTCCGGGGGCTGGTGATGGTCGGCAGCCGCACGGTGGTGCACGCAGACGGGATCTGGAAGATCCTCGGCGCCTGATATTGCCTCCCTCTAAGGCCCGCGCGCCCATGAGCGGCGGGCCATGGCGCCTGACGCGGGGCTCATTCCGCCGCGATCTGAGCCTCAGCGGCACTGATCTCCGCCAGCAGGGTCCAGACCCGATGCGGGTCCATCCGCACATCGGGGTCGTTCAGCAACTGGTCCAGCTCGTCGAGCTTGGCCTGGAATTCGCGGTCATTCATGCGGCTCGATTCCCTTCTACCCTGCCAGCCTTGCCGGCAGAGGCAGCGTCGGTCAGTGCCGCAGGGAAACGTGGCAGATTGAAGACGGTTTCCTTGCGGTCGCCGATCAAGAAGCCGCTACATGGAGGAAAGGATGGCTGGCGCCAGCGCCTGGATCCGCGCCGCGGGATGGGAGGGGTTGCGGAAACGGAGAGCCGGTTCAAGCGCCGCATCGGGCGGGGCGGCACCGAACATCTCGAAGCGCGAGGCGCAGGTGACCGCGACCACGTGCCGCGCCGGCGGCGTCGTCAGGAAGCGTCGGACGGCGCCCTCCAGCTCCAGCTGTTCACGCAGGCCGCGCCATTCGGTCCGGTCCACATCTTCGAGGAAGACAGCGGCGATGCCGGGCCTGCGGCCGGACAGCCGCGCCTCCGCCATCAATCCAAGGCGGCGGGCGACGGCGCCGGCGATCTCGTTCTCCCGTCCCGCGCGGGCGGCGAGGACGAAGACGCTGCCGCTCGTGGCGTCGGAGGTGATGGCGAGATGGGCCTCCGGTCCGAACTGGGCGCGAAGCCGGGCGGAGAGGCCGTTGACGCCTTGTTGCGGGCCGGTGAGCACCAATGGATCGAGCTTCAGCACTGCCTCGCTGCTGGCATCCTGCCGCTTGCCGGCGGACAGCATGGCGGAGATGCGGGTGCGCAGCTCGTCCAGCTGCTCGGAACCGGAGATGCCCTTCGGCAGGGTCATCTTCAGCAGGTAGCGGCCGGGATGGTCGGCGAGCCAGGACTGCAGCTCAGGATTGAGACGGTCGACCAGGGCATACCAGTCGCCACGATGGACGGGGCGGCCTTCCTCGGCGGAGACTGTCTCGCAGATCACTTCTGCGCTGGCACCGTCCCGGTCCGCTACCAGGTCATGCGGCGTGCCCTCCGCCAGGCCGGTGAAGCGGACGGAGAAGCCGCTCTCGCGCAGCAGGGCCGCGGTGCGCAGCAGGTGAAACAGTGGGATGAGCGTCGCCTCGCCGGTGAGGCCGGCGATGATCTGGTCGCGCATCCGGGCGCGTGGTCCATCAGGTAGGCTGTCGGCGAGGCGGACGGCTTCCTCGGCGAAGGTGGAGACCAGGCGCTCGGCGCTGCTGGCGCGGGTCAGGGCGCGGCGGCCGGAGAGGCGGGCGAGAGCCAACTCCAACGCATGGCGCTGCTGGGCCGCACGGCCGGTGAGGGAGTTCACCTGGGCGCGGTTGCCGATATCGGCGAGGCGTGCGGCCCAGGTAGCCTCGCCGCAGAGTGCGACGAAGGCGTCGAGGCCGGGATTGGCGGCGGTGAGGCTGGGAGAGGCGGGAAAGCTGCTCCCCCTCGTCAGCTGCGCTGGCTGCGGATCGGCGAAGGTCATGGCTTCGTCTCACCCTTCTCGTTACCTGTGGTAAGCGCCTTCATAAGTAGATCGTCAAGGGGGCTGCGCCAGCGGCTGAAACCCCGTCCGGGTCTGCCGCGCTTCCCGCTCTGCTCGCGTTTCCGTTTACAGCAGGGATTTCATGGCCGATTTTGATCCGCTTCTCGCTTATCTGGACAACCTGCCGACGGCACGATGGAACCACCCCGACGCGATCGGCACGCCCGCCGCGGTGACCTACAGCTTCATGCAGGCCGTACCCGCCTATGATGAACAGGCGGAGCATCCCGGCTTCGCCCCGCTCGATGGATCGATGCAAGCGGCGGCGCGGGCGGCGCTCGGGGCCTGGGCGGCGGTCGCCAACCTGACCTTCACCGAAGTCCCGGATGCTGGCCGGGGCGGCGAGATCCGCATCGGCAGCTTCGACACCATGCGGCTTGGCGCGGATTCGCCGCTGCATGGGGCGGGCGGCTACTCCTATTATCCGACCTTCGTCGACGGGAAGCCGGTCGATCTCGGCGGCGATGTCTATCTTGGGCGCTACGCCGAGAATGTGCAGACCGCGCCGGGGCAGTACGGGCTCGAGACCCTGACCCACGAGATCGGCCATGCGATCGGGCTGAAGCATCCCTTCGACGGCAACCTGACGCTGCCGGCCGCGGAGCAGGATCTCAGCCATTCGATCATGAATTATTCTCTTCCTGGGAATGCTACCGTGGTGAGCGTCACGGGCACGGCGGAGGACTACAGCTATGTGTCGATGCCGCTCTATCCGAGCGGGCCGATGCTCGACGACATCGCGGCCGTGCAGGCGCTCTACGGCGCCAACATGGCGCATGCGGCAGGCAATGACACCTATGCCTGGGCTGCGAACGCGCGCTTCTTCCAGACCATCTGGGATGCCGGCGGGGCCGATACCATCGATACCTCCGACCAGGTGCTGGACTCGGTCATCGACCTGCGGGCGGGCTATTTCTCGAGCATTGCCATGCGCGGCACCGTGGCGGAGAAGCGCCTGGAAATCCCGGCCTTCGCCACCGAGGCGCCGACCCCGACCTATGACGGGCACCACAACTTGGCGATCGCCTACGGCGCGGTCATCGAGAATGCCAAGGGCGGGGCGGGGGATGACAGCATCACCGGCAATGCGGCGGCGAACACCCTCGATGGCGGCGCGGGGAAGGACAGGCTCGATGGCGGGGATGGGGGCGATACGCTGCAAGGGCGGGCAGGCGACGATTCGCTGGCCGGCGGCGGCGACGCCGCGCTGGATCGGTTGCTGGGCGGCGACGGCAACGACACACTGAACGGAGCCTTCGGCCGCGGCGAGGCGGATTGGCTGACGGGCGGCGCCGGCAACGACGCCTATGTGGTCGACACCGCGCAGGATGTGGTGACCGAGGCGGCGGGGCAGGGGACCGACATGGTGCGCGCCCGCATTGCGGGCGGGACCTATGCAATGCCGGCCCAGGTCGAGAACCTGGTGCTTGAGGGCTCGACCCGCACCGGCCAGGGCAACGCGCTCGACAACCTCATCACCGGCAATGCCGGGGCAAACTGGCTGACGGGTGGGGCGGGGGCGGATACGCTCGACGGTGGCCGCGGCAACGACGTGCTGGTCGGCGGGACGGGCGCGGATAGCTTCGTCATCGCCAATGGCACGGGCGCAGACCGGATCAGCGACTTCGTGCATGGCGCCGACCATGTCCGGTTGGTGGGGTTCGGCGGGCTGCGTGCCGGCAACATCCTCGACCGGGTCACCGACCAGGACGGCGGCGCGGTCGTCGCCCTCGATGCCGGTGACAGCATCGTCCTGACCGGCATTGCGAAATCGGCGCTTTCGGCGAGCGACTTCGTCTTCGCCTGACGCGGGCTCCGGTCAGGTGGAACCACCTGACCGGAACGGCCGCGCAGCGCGGTCTCACGCCGGGACGGCAGGCGAGGCGGCATCCGCCTCCAGCTTGGCCAGCAGCGCCACGAAGCCCGCCTGACCCAGCAGGAATACCCAGCCCAGCGCGTTGGGCGAAACCATCCCCATGACCGGCAGCAGCAGGCTGACGGCGGCCCAGAGGACATTGCCGATGACGACCACCGTCACGGCCCAGCGCGGCACGGCCGACCCGCGTGCCAGCACCGCCATGAAGGCGGCAATGGGCAGCAGCATGAGCCCCGCAACGGTCAACAGGGCTGGCGGCAAGGCCATCCAGCCGCCGAGCGCCGAGGGCGCCGCAAGCAGCATGGCGCCCATTGCGGCGCAGCTCAGCGCATCGACGAGAAGCAGGGTCCGCAGGGACAGGAAGTGTTTCACGATAGGCTCCTTTCGCAGTCTCCGGCGCCGCGGAAGGCAAGGCCGGTGACAGCAGGCTGAGCCAAGCCGGGTGGGCGCGTCGATGACCTCGGAGGTCATTGCCCGGCGGCGACGGCGCCGCCTAGGCTCGGCGCATGATGACCATGGAACAACCCACCGCCGGCGCCCTGCTGCGTCGCTGGCGGCAGCAGCGGCGGCTGAGCCAGCTGGCCCTGTCCCTGGAGGCCGAGGTGTCGCAGCGCCACCTGAGCTGCATCGAGGCCGGCCGCGCCATGCCGAGCCGGGCCATGGTGCTGCACCTCGCGGAACAACTGCGCGTGCCCCTGCGCGAGCGCAATGCCATCCTCGCCGCCGCTGGTTTCAGCGCCTCCTTCCCCGAACGCCCGCTGAGGGCGCCCGAGATGTCGGCCGCTCGGCAGGCCATGGAGCGCATCCTGCACGGGCACGCCCCGCATCCCGCCCTGGCCGTGGACCGGCATTGGACGCTCCTCCTGGCGAACGATGCCGTCTTCGCGTTGCTGGACGGGTTGTCGGGCCCTCTGATGCAGCCGCCGGTGAACGTGCTCCGCCTCAGCCTGCACCCCGACGGGCTGGCGCCACGCATCCTGAACTTTCCCGAATGGCGCGCTCACCTCCTGGCGCGGCTGGCGCATGACGCGGAGGCGAGCGCCGATGCCGTGCTCGTGGATCTCCTGGCGGAGTTGCGGGCGCTTCCCGTACCCTCGCGTATCCGGGGCGCCTGCACGCCGGCGCCGGATCACAGGGGGATCGCGGTGCCGCTGCAACTCGCAGGCGCGGGCGGGCCGCTCAGCTTCCTGAGCACGACGACGGTGTTCGGCACGGCGGTGGACGTGACGCTGGCCGAAGTCACCATCGAGGCGTTCTTCCCCGCGGATGAGGCGACGGCCGCAGCGATGAGGGCACGGGCGGCCAGCGCCTAGTTGCGCGGCAGGCGGGCCTCGCTTGGCGCGTCCGGGTTCTGGGCGCGTTGGCGGAGGAGGTGGTCGGCCAGCACCAGGGCCAGCATCGCCTCGCCCACTGGCACGGCGCGGATGCCAACGCAGGGGTCGTGCCGGCCCCGGGTCGTCACCTCGACCTCCTGGCCGAAGCGGTCCACGGACAGCCGGGGTGTGAGGATGGAGGAGGTTGGCTTCACCACGAAGCGGGCGACGATCGGCTGGCCGGTGGAGATGCCGCCGAGGATGCCGCCGGCATGGTTGTCGCCGAAGAGCACGCGGCCATCGGGGCCCATGCGCATCTCATCGGCATTGGCCTCGCCGGTCAGCGCCGCGGCGGCGAAGCCCTCGCCGATCTCGACACCTTTCACCGCATTGATGCCCATCAGCGCCGCGGCGATGTCGGCATCGAGCTTGCCGTAGATCGGCGCGCCGAGGCCGGGGGGCATGCCCTCCGCCACCAGCTCGATGACGGCGCCGAGCGAGGAGCCGGACTTGCGGGCCTCCAGCAGCCGCTGCTCCCAGCGGAGGGCGGCGCCGCGGTCGGGGCACCAGAACTCGTTCTCCTCCGTCGCGGCCCAGTCCCAGGCGGCGCGGTCGATGCGGTCATCGCCCATCTGCACCAGGGCGCCGCGGATGGTAACGCCTTCCAGCACGCGGCGGGCAACGGCGCCGGCGGCCACGCGCATCGCCGTCTCGCGTGCGGAGGAGCGGCCGCCGCCGCGGTAGTCGCGGATGCCGTATTTCAGCTCGTAGGCGATATCGGCATGGCCGGGGCGGAAGCGGTCCTTGATCTCGCCGTAATCCTTGCTGCGCTGGTCCTGGTTCTCGATCAGCAGCGAGATGGGCGTGCCGGTGGTCAGCCCCTCGAAGGTGCCGGAGAGGATGCGGACCTGGTCCGGCTCCTGCCGCTGGGTGACGAAGCGGGAGGCGCCGGGGCGGCGGCGGTCGAGGAAGGGCTGGATGTCGGCTTCGGTCAGCGCCAGGCGGGGCGGGCAGCCATCGACGACGCAGCCGATGGCGGCGCCATGGCTCTCGCCCCAGGTGGTGACGCGGAAGAGGTGGCCGAAGCTGTTGTGGGACATCGCGCGCGGCGGTCAGACCGTGCTGATATCGGGCGCGTCCACCGCCTTCATCCCGACGACGTGGAAACCGCTGTCCACATGGTGCACTTCGCCGGTCACCCCGGCCGAGAGGTCGCTCAGCAGGTAGAGGCCTGCGCCGCCGACCTCCTCGATGGTGACGTTGCGCTTCAGCGGCGCGTTGTATTGGTTCCACTTCAGGATGTAGCGGAAGTCGCCGATGCCGCTGGCCGCCAGCGTCCTGATCGGCCCGGCCGAGATGGCGTTGACCCGGATGCCGATGCCGCCGAGATCGACCGCGAGGTAGCGGACGCTCGCCTCCAGCGCCGCCTTGGCCACGCCCATGACGTTGTAGTGCGGTGTGACGCGCTCGGCGCCGAGATAGCTCATCGTCAGCAGCGAGCCGCCCGGCTTCATCAGCGGCACGGCGCGCTGGCTGACCGAGACGAAGGAGTAGGCGGAGATGTCGAGCGCCTGGAGGAAGACGTCGCGCGGCGTGTCGAGGTAGCGGCCGCGGAGGTAGTCCTTGTTGGCGAAGCCGATGGCATGGACCAGGAAGTCGAGCCCGCCCCAGGCCTCCTTAAGGGTGGCGAAGGTGGCGTCGACGCTCGCATCGTCGGTCACATCGCAGGGCAGGACGAGCTTGCTGCCGATGCTCTCCGCCAGCGGGCGGACGCGGCGTTCCAGCGCCTCGCCCTGGTAGGTGAAGGCGACCTCGGCGCCCTGGGCGGCGACGGCACGGGCAATGCCCCAGGCGATCGAGCGGTCATTGGCGACCCCCATGACAAGGCCGCGCTTGCCCGCCATGAGCGTGCCGGTGGGGGCGTCTGCGAGGGGCGCGTCGGACATGGTGCGTGGGGACCGGCTCTGGCAGTGTTGTGGTGGCCCTGGCGTGGTGGCACACCCCCGGCCAGCGGGCAAGCCTTCCGGCCCGCACCCCTCGTTACCCAGGATTTCCGCATGGACAGCAGCGCCATCGATCCCTTTGCCCATTTCGAGGAGTGGATGGCGGAGGCGGCCAAATCCGAGCCGAACGACCCGAACGCGGTCTGCCTGGCGACGAGCACGCCGGACGGCCGGCCCTCGGCGCGGATGGTGCTGCTGAAGGGCATCGACCCACGGGGCTTCGTTTTCTACACCAATCTCGAAAGCCGGAAGGGCGGGGAGCTGGCGGCCAACCCGGAGGCGGCGCTCTGCTTCCACTGGAAGACGCTGCAGCGGAGCGTACGCGTCGAGGGGCGGGTGGAGGCTGTCTCGGCGGAGGAGGCGGATGCCTACTACGCCTCGCGTGCCCGGGGCAGCCGGATCGGCGCCTGGGCGAGCCGGCAGTCGCGGCCGCTGGAAGGCCGCTTTGCGCTGGAGAAGGCGGTGGCCGAGTACACGCTGAAATTCGGCATCGGCGAGATTCCGCGCCCGGAATTCTGGTCCGGCTTCCGAGTGCTGCCGCGGCGGATCGAGTTCTGGCGCGACATGCCCTTCCGCCTCCATGACCGTCAGGTTTTCCACCGCGAGGGCGAGGGTTGGAGGGTGGAGTCGCTCTACCCGTGAGCCTGCCCGCTGCCCAGGCCGAGGCGGGTGCGCTGCTCGCGCGCCTCACCGGCGCGGCGGCTGTGGAAACCCATATCTCGGCGGTCTATGTCGGGCCCGAGGATGCCTGGAAGCTGAAGAAGGCGGTGGCGCTCGGCTTCCTCGACTTTACCCGTGTGGCCGATCGCGAGCGGCTGCTGCGGCGGGAGCTGGCGTTGAACGCGCCCTTCGCGCCGGGGCTGTACCGGGAGGTCATGCCGGTCACCCGTGAAGCGGATGGCGCTCTCAGGCTTGGCGGAGCGGGTGAGGCGGTGGAGTGGGTGCTCCGCATGGCGCCGCTGCCGCCCGGAGATTTCCTCGATGTGCGGGCGCCGGCGGGCTTCGAGGCCGCGCGGCTGGACGCGATGGCCGATGCGGTCTTCGCCATGCATGCCGCCTTGCCGCCTCGGCCGGCGCCCGGCTTCCGCGCCGTGATCGAAGGCAACGGGCGGGCGGCGCTCGGGGCCGGACTGCCGGAGGGGCGGGTCAGGGCCTGGGTGGAGGCAGCGCTCGGTTGGCTGGGCCGGCTCGGGCCCCTGCTCGCCGCGCGGGCGGGGGAGGGGCGGGTGCGGCGCTGCCATGGCGATCTGCATCTCGGCAATTTGTGCCTCTGGCAGGGACGGGTGACGCCCTTCGACGCGCTCGAATTCGACGAGGCGCTGGCGACCATCGACACCGGCTACGACCTCGCCTTCCTGTTGATGGATTGCGAGCACCGCCTCGGCCGTTCCGCCGCCAACCGGGTGCTGAACCGTTATGTCGCGCGCTCAGGCGATGCCGGGCTGGTCGGGGCGCTGCCGCTCTGGCTCTCGCTCAGGGCGGTGATCCGAGCGCATGCCGAGGCGAAGCGCGGCGGCGACGGCCTGGCCTATCTCGACCGGGCGGAGGCGCTGCTGCATCCGGCGCCGCCGCGGCTGGTGGCAATCGGCGGATTGCAGGGGACGGGGAAGACGCGGTTGGCGCGGGCGCTGGCGCCGATGCTTGGCCCGGCGCCAGGGGCTCTGGTGCTGCGCTCGGATGAGATCCGCAAGCGCCTGGCAGGGGTGCCGCCGGAGCGGCGCCTGCCGCCATCGGTCTATACCCCGGAGGCGGGCGCCGCGGTCTTCGCCGAACTCGCGGCTCTTGCGAAGGCGGCGTTGCGCGCCGGGCATGCCGTGGTCGCCGATGCCGTCTTCCTCAGGCCGGAGGAGCGGGCGGCGATCGAGGCGGCAGCGCGGGCGGCAGCGGTGCGCTTCGACGGCATTTGGCTCACCGCTCCGCATGCGGTGCTGGAGGCACGGATCGCCGCCCGTACCGGCGACGCCTCGGATGCCGATGCGGCGGTGCTGGCGGCGGCGGCGGCGCGGGATGCCGGGCCGATGGCCTGGGGGGTGCTCGACGCGGCCGGGGATCCGCTGCCGGCCGCCTGCGAAGCCCTGGGCTGCAACGGTGCCGATCCGTGCTAGAACCGGGGCTTCCGCGCCGTTTGGGAGACGCGCCATGGCCTATCGTCGTCTGCTCCTGCCCCTCACCGGCACCGCCGCCGGGGAGGCCGCGCTCGCCACCGCCCTGATGGTGGCGCGCATCTGGAATGCGCATGTCCATTGCCTGCATGTCCGGGTCGATGCCCGGGATGTCGCGCCGCTGGCGGGCGAGGGCCTGTCCGGCGCGATGATCGAGGAGATGATGGCGGCGACGGAGCGCGAGAGCGGCGACCGCGCCGGCCGCGTCCGCGCCCTGTTCGACCGCTTCGCCGGTACCTCGGGCGGCGTCTCCATCGCCGACAGCGCCGAGACCGCACTCAAGACCGATGGGCCGACCCTGTCCTTCGAGAGCATCGCCGGGCGCGAGGAGGATGTGGTCGCGCAGCAGTCGCGCCTCTACGACATGGCGGTGGTGCCGCATCCGGAGGCGGATGAGGATGTCTCTTCCTCCGACGCGCTGCATGCCGTGCTCTTCGATTCGGGCCGGCCGGTGCTGATCGCGCCGCGCCAGGTGCCCCGGGCTATCGGCACCCGGGTCTGCTGCGCCTGGAACGGCTCGGCCGAGAGCGCCGCCGCCATTGCCGCGGCGCTGCCCTGGCTGCACCGGGCCGAGGCCGTCCGCCTGCTTTATGCCGACGAGTACCAGCGCCGCGGGCCGAAGGTGGAGGGCATCCGCAGCTATCTCCGCTGGCACGAGATCGAGGCGGAGCCGGTGATGTTCAAGCCGATGACCAAGGATGTGGGCGCCGGGCTGCTGGGCGCGGCACGGGACTTCCAGGCCGACCTGCTCTGCATGGGCGCCTACAGCCATTCTCGGCTGCGCCAGCTCATCCTCGGCGGCGTCACCCGGCATATCCTCGAGAACAGCGACATGCCGGTGCTGATGTGCCGCTGAGCGCGATCGCCGAAGGGCGCCACCGCCCGGAGGCGTGAATCGCGTGACCAGCACCTGAGCGCGATCGCCGAAGGGTGCCACCGCCCGGAGGCGTGAAGCGTGCGACTAGGGCCATGGCGGGCCGCGACCGGCGATCGCTGGTCACGGCCCAAGGCCAGTTGCGGCCGCGTGCTCACGGCCGCATGATCCCGCCCCGGTTCCGGCTGGGAGAATGACGATGAGCCTGATCTGGACGCGGCGCAGCCTGGTCGGCGGCGCCCTGGCCTTGCCTTTCATCCGCACGGCGCGGGCGCAGCAGACGTTGGAATGGGTGGCGGGCTCGCTCGGCGGCGGCTGGTACACCATGGCCGCCGGCCTCTCCGCCCTCATCAAGGACGAGAACCCGGACGTGCAGATCCGCGTCGTCCCGGGCGGGGGCCTGGCCAATTCGACACGGGTGAACCGCGGCCAGTCGCCGATGGGCTGGGGCATCGATACCTTCGCCGCCGCCGCCCGGGCAGGGACGGAGCCCTATTCGGAGAAGCATGAGGCGCTGCGTTGCCTCGGCTCCGGCTACTCACCGACCGAATTCCACTTCCTCCGCCGCACCGATGGCGGACCGGAGGACATGCGCTCCATCCTGACGCAGAAGGGGTTGCGCATCGCCTGCCCGCAACGCTCCTCGACCGACGAGATGACGCTGCAGCGCATCCTGAAATTCCTCGGCACCAGCCCCGACAAGATCAGGTCGGACGGCGGGCGCTACCTGAACGGCAGCTATGCCGATATCGGCTCGGCCTATTCGGACGGGCAGGTGGATTACCTCTTCGTCGCGCTGGCCAAGCCGGCGGCGATCTTCACCGAGATCGCGCAGGGGCGGCGGGCCGGCAAGCTGGTGGAGTTTCCCGCGGATATCCGCCGCCACCTGATCGACCAGTACAACTATGCCGAAGGGGTGCTGCCGGCCGCGACCTATCCCTCGCTGCAATCGGGCGACGTGCCGGTGACGATGATGGACAGCGTGCTCATGCTGCATGAGAGCGTGCCCGAGGAGGTCGCCTACAAGGTCGTCCGCACGCTGATACGCAGCAAGGGCCAGCGCCTTGTCTCCATCCATGCCAGCATGGGCGCCTGGGACCCGGCGGCCGCGGTGAAGTATCAGGGCCTGCCGCTGCATCCGGGCGGGATCAAGGCCTTCAAGGAGGCTGGCATCCTCTCCTGACACGCCGGACCGGCAAGGTCCTTGCATAGTTTGAGGCCATGATGCGCGACCTTGCCGGCCCCCTGAAGCTGATCGTCACCCTCTGGCTGGCTGCGGCCTCCGCCATCCATCTCTATTGGGGCGGGTTCGGCTTCCCTGAGCCGATTACGCTCCGCGCCTTCCACCTGCTGGTCTTCGTTCCGCCACTCTTCCTGCTTTTTCCGGCGCGGCCCGGCCGGTCGCCGGCGCGGCGGCCGAGCCTCATCGATTGGCTCTGGGTGCTCGCCGCGGCGGCGCCGCATGGCTGGGTGATGTGGCATTGGGCCGCGGTCTCGGACCGGATGGAATATGTCGATCCCTTCGGCACCGAGATGGCGGTGCTCGCCATCCTCGCCATCGTCACGCTGCTGGAGGCGACGCGCCGCGCGGTGGAGGTGGGGCTCGCCTGGATGATCCTCATCTCGATCGCCTACATGGCCTTCGGCCATCATATCCCGGGCATCCTGAACAGCCGGCCCTTCTCGGTGGCGGAGATCCTGGAGGCCTCTTGGCTGGTGCCGACGGCGGGCGGCGTCTATGGGCCGCTCACCGGGATCGTGGCGACGACCATCGCCGTCTTCATCGTCTTCGGCGCCTTCATGCAGGGCAGCGGGACGGGGCGGCTGTTCAGCAATCTCGGTGCGGCGGCGGCGGGGCGCTTCTCCGGCGGACCGGCCAAGGTCGCCGTAGTCACCTCCGGCCTGTTCGGCACGATGAGCGGCAGCAGCGTCTCCAACGTCATCACCACCGGCGCCATGACCATCCCGCTGATGATCCGCATCGGCTACAAGCCGACGGTCGCCGCCGGGATCGAGAGCGCGGCCTCGGTCGGCGGGGCGCTGATGCCGCCGGTGATGGGGGCGGCGGCCTTCGTCCTCGCCGAGATCACCGGCATCGCCTATGGCGAGATCGTCGTCGCCGCCACCATAGGCGCCATCCTCTACTACTTCGCCATCCTCGCCGCGGTGCATTTCGAGGCGAAGAAGGCCGGCATGGCGCCGATGGCCCTGCGCGACATCCCCGCTTGGCGCGAGGTGGCGCAGGATGCGCATCTCGTCATCCCGATCGCCGTGCTGGTCTGGATGATGACGGACCGCTGGAGCGGCAATTACGCCGCCTTCGTCGCCACCCTCGCCATGGTGGGCATCGCCGCGCTCCGCCGCCGCAGCCGCATGGGCTGGCGGCAGGTGCTGGAGAGCCTGACCAATGCCGGCCTCACCATGGCGCCGCTCGCCGTCTCCATCGCCGGCGCCGGGATCGTCGTCTCTGCGCTGACGGCGACGGGGCTGGTCGTGGCGCTGGGCGGCATCATCAAGGACCTGGCGGCGGGGAATTTCGCGCTGCTGCTCATCCTGCTGGCGGTCACCGTCCTCATCCTCGGCATGGGCATCCCGACCACGCCGAGCTACATCATCGCCGCTGCCATCGGCGTGCCGCAGATCCTCGAACTCGGGAGCAAGGCGCTCGGCGTCCCGCCGGGGGACCTGCTGCTGCCGGCGCATCTCTTCGTCTTCTATTTCGCGGTGCTGGCCGATGCCTCGCCGCCCGTGGCGGCAGCGGCCTTCGCCGCCGCGGCCATCGCCAAGGCGTCGCCGCTGATCTCCAGCAACCATGCGACGCGGCTCGGCATCGCCGGCTTCACCGTGGGCTTCGCCTTCCTCTACGACCCGGGGATCATGCTGCGCGGCTCGCTTGCCGACATCGTCACTGCGACGGCGATCCAGGTGGGAGCGCTGACGGCGATCTGCGCGGCCTATGCCGGCTTCCTGCTGCGGCCGATGGGTTGGGCCTCGCGGTTGCTGCTGGGCGGGGCGGGGCTCTTCGCTGCCTTCTACCATGGCGTGCCGGACCTCGTGCGGCTGGCGGTGGCGCTCGGCGTTCCGGGGCTGATCGGTGCGGTGCAACTTGTGCGCCTGCCACGGCCGGTGCAGCCCTGACCCTGCGGAGAGTATCGATGTTGAGACATGCCTTTTTCACCCTGGCGCTGCTGGCGCCGGGGATCGCCGCCGCGCAGCAGGCATCGAGCCCGGGGCCGACGCTGACCGCCGTGCGGGCCCGTGGCGCGCTCTCCTGCGGCATCTCGACCGGCGACCCGGCCTGGAGCCAGCCGGACAGCCGCGGCGTCTGGCAGGGGATGGATACCGATCTCTGCCGTGCCATCGCCGCCGCCGTCCTCGGCAGCCCGGACCGCCTGGTCTGGCAGCACCTCACCGGGCAGAACCGCTTCCCGGCCCTCGGCTCGGGCCAGGTCGACGTGCTGACGCGGACGACGACCTGGACCTTTGCGCGGGATTCGATGCTGGGGCTTAATTTCACCGCGCCCAATTTCTATGACGGCCAGGGCTTCCTTGTGCATGCCGAGAGCGGCATTACCAGCGCCCGCCAGCTCGACGGCGCCGCCATCTGCTTCGTCTCCGCCAGCACGCATGAGCTGAACCTGCAGGACTGGTCGCGCACCCAGGGAATCCGCTTCACCCCGGTGATCTTCGCCGACAAGGACGAGGCGCGCCGGGCCTATGAGAGCAATCGCTGCGACAGCTACACCGGCGATGCCAGCCAGCTCGCCTCCGTGCGCAGCGCCTTCCCCGAACCGGCGCGGCATGTGCTGCTGCCGGAGCGGATCAGCAAGGAGCCTTATTCTCCCTCCGTCCGGCAGGGCGACGACCAGTGGTTCGACATCGTCCGGTATGTCGTCTTCGGGCTGGTGGAAGCGGAGGAGCTCGGCGTCACCCGCGGCAATGCGGAGCGGATGCTGGCGGAAAGCCCGAGCCCGGCTGTGCAGCGGCTGCTGGGGAAGACCGGCGAGCTGGGGCCGACGCTCGGGCTCGACCGGGCCTGGCTGCTGAACGCGATCAGGGCCGTGGGGAATTACGGCGAGATCTACGACCGGCATCTCGGCAAGGACAGCCCTGTCGGCCTGCCGCGGGGCCTCAACGACCTCTGGACCCGCGGCGGGCTGATGGTGGCGCCGCCGATGCGGTAGGAGGCCTACTCCCGCTCGTAGATCAGCCTTGCCCGCACCGTGCCGGGCAGGGCACGCAGCTCGGCGAGGATCGCCTCCGCCTGATCCCGCGCCTCGACGCTCTCGACCACGACGTAACCCAGCTCGGCCTGGGTCTGGTAGTACTGCGCGGCGATGTTGAGGCCGCGCCGGCCGAAGGCCTCGTTGATGCGGGAGAGCACGCCCGGTGCGTCACGGTGGACATGGATCCAGCGCGCGCCGGTCGCCCTGGCCGGCAGCTGGACCTGCGGGAAATTCACCGCCCCCATGGTGGCGCCGGTGTCGCTGAAGTCGATCAGCGTCCGCGCCACCTCCTGGCCGATGCGGGACTGCGCTTCCTGCGTGCTGCCGCCGATATGCGGGGTCAGGATGACGTTGGGCAGGCCCTGCACCGGGCTCTTGAACGGCTCGCCGTTGCGGGCCGGCTCCACCGGGAAGACATCGGCGGCGAAGCCGAGCAGGTGGCGGTCGCGCAGGGCCTGGGCAACGGCTTCGAGATCGACCAGGGAGCCGCGGGCATTGTTGATGAGGATGGAGCCGGTCTTCATCCGGGCGACCTGGGCCGGGCCGATCATGCCGACCGTCTCCGGCGTCTCCGGCACATGCAGGGTGACGATGTCGGCCTCGGCCAGCAGGTCGCCGAGGCTGGCGCAGGGCCGGGCATTGCCATGCGGCAGCTTGGTGGTGTGGTCGAAATAGATCACCCGCATGCCGAAGGCCTCGGCGAGGACCGAGAGCTGGCTGCCGATATTGCCGTAGCCGACGATGCCGAGGGTGCGGCCGCGCACCTCGTAGCTGCCCTCGGCCGACTTGTCCCAGCCGCCTTGATGCGCGGAGCGGGAGCGGTCCGGGATGCCGCGGAGCAGCATCACCACCTCGCCCATGACCAGTTCGGCGACCGAGCGGGTGTTGGAGAATGGGGCGTTGAAGACGGGGATGGCACGGAGCGCCGCCGTTGCGAGATCGACCTGGTTGGTGCCGATGCAGAAGCATCCGACCGCGATCAGCCGGTCCGCCGCCTCCAGCGCCGCCGCCGTCAGCTGCGTGCGCGAGCGAATGCCGAGGAGGTGGATGCCGTGCAGCGCCTTGATGAGGTCGGGCCCGTCCAGCGCCTTCGGCATGCGGGTGACGTTCTCGTAGCCGGCGGCTGCCAGCAGCTCCACCGCGCTGTCGGAAATGCCTTCCAGCAGGAGGACGCGGATGCGGTCCTTGGGGAGGGAGAGGCGGTCGGACATCGAGGGCTCCCAGGGGGAAACGGGGGCGCTTCTTGCGCCCTTACGCGCCCGTCGCCAAGCCCGGCGCGCGGAGGATCAGGGCCCGGGTCCGGTAGCGGGCGACGGACTGGCCGGGCGGGACCTTCTGGAAGACCAGGAAATAGCTGTGGTTCTTCCGCGCATGCACCTGGCGGAGCAGGCGCGCCACCCCCGGCCGGTTGGGCCGGACCAGCACGAAGAGGTCGCGAGCATAGAAGCCGAGCTCGGCAAGGCCGGTGACGATCTGCACATGGGTCAGCTCCTGCCGGTTGGCGCTGACCTCGTCCTGGCATTTGACGATGAGGATGCCGTGGTCGCGGAGCACCCGCCGCGCCTCGGCGGCGGCGGCGAGGTAGAGGTCGAGCACCGCCTGATGCCAACGTCCGCCGCCCGGCGCCGCACCCTCGCCGCCGGCGGCGTAATAGGTGCGAAGTCCGGCATGGCTGCCGAGCCCGCCGCGCGTAGCGGATTTCGGTCGGAGCAGCCCTTCCATATAGGGCGGGTCGAGCACCAGGGCGTCGAGGCTGCCATCGGCATAGGGGAGGGCGCGGCAATCCGTCCCGGTGGCGAGGTCGGAGGGCAGGACCCGGTAGAGCCCCTCCGGCACCTGCTGCCAGAAGACGCCCTGGCCATAGGTGACATCGGCAATGAGCGCGCCGGGCGGGACGTGCAGCGCCAGGATGCGCGGGAAGAGCGCGGCATTCCCTCCGGCATGGGCAGAGAGCACCACATCCGCCGTCGCGCTGCCGCCCTGGACCCGCCTAGCGCGCGGCGGGGCCTCCGTCGCCTCATCCATGTGGGGCGGGGCGGAGGGCGCGGATCTCGGCGTCCAGTAGGCCGGAATCGGGGGCGATGTACCATTCGGCGCGCATTGTCACCGCTTGGGCGAGGCGGCGCTTGTAGTCGGGGCGGGGAATCTCATGGGCGCCGAACTGGGCCAGGTGCTCGGTCAGGAACTGGCTGTCGAGAAGGATGAAGCCGCCCAGGCGGAGGCGCGCGACCAGATGCACCAGCGCCACCTTCGAGGCATCCCGCGCCCGGCTGAACATGCTCTCGCCGAAGAAGGCGGCGCCGAGGACGACACCGTACAGCCCGCCGACCAGCCGCCCCTCCTGCCAGACCTCGATGGAATGCGCGTGTCCCTGCTTGTGGAGCGCGAGGAAGAGATGCTCGATCTCCGGGTTGATCCAGGTGTCCTCCCGCCCCGGCGCCGCGGCGGCGCAGCCGGCAATGGCGGCGGCGAAGTCACGGTCGGCGGTGACCTCGTAGGGACCGGAGAGGACGGTGCGCAGCAGCCGCCGCGGCAGGTGGAAGCCCTCATCGAGCGGGATGACCCCGCGCCGCTCCGGGTCCAGCCAGTAAAGCCGGTCGCCGCCGCGGCTCTCCGCCATGGGGAAGAGCCCCGCGCGATAGGCGCGGAGCATCAGCTCCGGCGTGATGTCGATATGGCGGCGGCTCATGCGGGGGCGGCCGACCGGGGCGAGGCGCCATCGCGCGTGAGGCCACCCTGGCCGGTTCGATGGGGGAAGCGCTCCTTCGCCTCGGCGATGCTGTGGCGCGGCATGGGGGCAGCATAGCCAGCCGCCTCACCCGTCGCCACCGTTTCCCTGTCAGCCCTGCGCGAGGCGGCGGGCGACGAAGCGCTCGAGCCAATGGATGGTGTAGTCGCCGGCCCGGAATTCCGGATCCTCCATGATGGCGAGGTGCAGCGGCAGGGTGGTCTTGATGCCGTCCACCACCATCTCGGCGAGGGATCGCCGCAGACGGGCAATGGCTTCTGCCCGCGTCGCGCCATGGACGACCAGCTTGGCGATCAGGCTGTCGTAATGCGGCGGCACCGCGTAGCCGGAGTAGAGGGCGCTGTCGACGCGCACCCCGAGCCCGCCCGGCGCGTGATAGGTGTGCACCCGGCCGGGGGAGGGGGCGAAGGTGTCGGGGTCCTCGGCGGTGATCCGGCATTCGATGGCATGGCCGTGGAAGCGGATTTCCGACTGTTCGTAACCCAGCGCCTCGCCGGCGGCGACACGGAGCTGCTCCTTCACCAGGTCGATGCCGCAGACCATCTCCGTCACCGGATGCTCGACCTGCAGGCGGGTGTTCATCTCGATGAAGGCGAACTGCCCGTCCTGCCAGAGGAACTCGAGCGTGCCGGCGTTGCGGTATCCGAGCTCGCGCAGCGCCCGCGTCACCTGCGCGCCCAGCGCGTCGCGCTCGGCGGCGTTCAGCACGGGGGAGCCGGCCTCCTCCACCAGCTTCTGGTGGCGGCGCTGGAGCGAGCAGTCGCGCTCGCCGAAATGCACGACATTGCCGTAGGTGTCCGCCAGGACCTGCAGCTCGATATGGCGCGGCCGGTCGAGGTATTTCTCGAGATAGACCTCGTCATTGCCAAAGGCGGCCTTGGCCTCGGTGCGGGCGACGCGCCAGGCTTCCTCCAGCTCGTCCTCCGAGCGGGCGACCTTCATGCCGCGCCCGCCGCCGCCGGCGGCCGCCTTGATGAGGACGGGGTACTTCACCTCCGCCGCCACCTGCCGCGCCTCCTCGATGGAGGCCAGCGCCCCGAGGCTGCCGGGGACGAGCGGCACGCCGAGCCGGCGCATCGCGTCCTTCGCCTGGATCTTGTCGCCCATCATGCGGATATGGGCGGGCGAGGGGCCGATGAAGGCGAGGCCATGGGCCTCCACCATCTCGGCGAAGGAGGCGTTCTCCGAGAGGAAGCCGTAGCCGGGGTGCACCGCATCCGCGCCGGTGATGGCGGCGGCCGAGAGGATGGCGGGGACGTTCAGGTAGCTGTCGCGCGCCGCGGGCGGGCCGATGCAGACGCTCTCATCGGCGAGGCGCACATGCATGGCGGAGGCATCGGCCGTCGAATGCACGGCGACGGTGCGGATGCCCATCTCCTGACAGGCGCGGTGGACCCGCAGCGCGATCTCGCCGCGATTGGCGATCAGGACCTTGCCGAACATGGCTATTCGACGATCAGCAGCGGCTCGCCATATTCGACCGGCGTGCCGGTTTCGACGAGGATGCGGGTGACGGTGCCGGCGCGGGGCGCGCGGATCTGGTTGAAGGTCTTCATGGCTTCGATCAGCAGCAGGGTCTGACCCTGCGCCACCTTGGCGCCGACGGTGACGAAATTCGGCTGGCCCGGCTCCGGCGAAAGATAGGCGACGCCGACCATTGGCGAGGCGACGAGGCCCGGGTGCTTGGCATCCGGCACCTCGGCCTCGACGGTGACGGGGGACAGGACCGGTGCGGCGGCTGGCGGGGCTGCTTGCGGCAGCAGGCCGGCAGGCCAGGCCATGGGCGCCGCAGCCTGCTGCGGGGCAGGGGGCTTCCGGGCCACCCGGATGCGGCTGTCCTTCTCGACCAGCTCGATCTCGGTCAGGTCGGTGTCTCGCAGGATCTGGGCGAGGGCGCGAATCGCCTCCGGGTCGAATTGGATGCCGTTGCTCATGCCTGTTCCTAAGCCTCGCCGTCTGGATCGTCGGCGCCGACCAGCCCGGCCATCGCCTCGAGCGCCAGGGCATAGCCCTGCACGCCGAGCCCTGCGATCACCCCGGTGGCGGCCTTGGAGACGAAGCTGTGGTGCCGGAATTCCTCCCGGCGGTGGATGTTGGTGATGTGGACCTCGATGACCGGCAGGTCGACCGCCAGCAGTGCGTCCATCAGCGCGATGGAGGTGGTGGTGTAGCCGGCGGGATTGATGACGATGCCCGCCGCCCGGCCGCGGCATTCCTGTACCCAGGTGATCAGCTCGCCCTCACCATTGGTCTGGCGGAAGTCGATAGCGAGGCCGAGCCCCTCCGCCACCTCGGCGCAGAGCGCCTCGACATCGTCGAGGGTGGCGGTGCCGTATTTCTCCGGCTCCCGCATGCCCAGCAGGTTGAGGTTCGGGCCATTCAGGACGACGACCAGCGGGGGCGACATGGATGGGTTCCAGCGGGCGGTTCGGGGCGGTTGCGCTAGCACGGAGGGGTTTCGGGGGGCAAGCAGATGAGGGCTGGGGCCCGCCTTGTCCTCCGCCCCCGGCTTCGCCACATTCGTCTCATGGAGGACCGGATCCAGATTACCGTGAACGGCGAGCCCCGGCAGGAGTCGGCGCCCGTCACCCTGGCCGAGCTGCTGGAGCGGATCGGGCTCGACACGCGCAAGGTCGCGGTCGAGCGCAACCTCGAGATCGTCCCCCGCTCCACCTATGCCGCGACGCGGCTCGCCGCCGGCGATCGGCTGGAGATCGTGCATTTCATCGGCGGAGGCTGAACCATGGACGGATTGCCACAGCCGGCTCTCGAGGAGAGCTGGGAGGTTGCCGGGCTGCGCTTCCGCTCGCGCCTGATCGTCGGTACCGGGCGCTACAAGGACCTTGAGGAGACCGGGCGGGCGATCGATGCCTCCGGCGCCGAGATCGTCACCGTCGCCGTGCGCCGGGTCAATCTCGGCGACCCGAAGGCGCCGATGCTGCAGGACTACGTCGACCCCCGGCGCTACACCTACCTGCCGAACACCGCCGGCTGCTTCACAGCCGAGGATGCCGTCCGCACCCTGCGCCTCGCCCGCGAGGCGGGGGGGTGGAACCTGGTGAAGCTCGAGGTGCTGGGGCCGCCGCCCTTCCTCTACCCGGACATGCGAGCGACCTTCGAGGCGCTGGAGGCGCTGCTGAAGGACGGCTTCCAAGTCATGGTCTACTGCTCGGACGACCCGGTCGCGGCGCGGCGGCTGGAGGAGATGGGCGCGGTCGCCATCATGCCGCTCGGGGCGCCGATCGGCTCCGGCCTCGGCATCCAGAACCCGGTGATGATCCGGGCGATCATCGAGCAGGCGAAGGTGCCGGTGCTTGTCGACGCGGGAGTCGGCACCGCCTCCGACGCGGCCTTCGCCATGGAACTTGGCTGCGACGCGGTGCTGATGAACAGCGCCATCGCCCATGCGCAGGATCCGGTGCGGATGGCCCGCGCGATGAAGGCGGCGGTGGAGGCAGGACGGCAGGCCTTCCTCGCCGGGCGGATGCCGCGGCAGCACGCTGCCGACCCGTCGAGCCCGCTGGCCAAGGGAATTATCGGGCGGAATTAGGGCTACGGAGGCGCCCTGGCGAACCATTGCCGATTCGTCGGCGGCAATTTTCCCTGCCCTTTCGCTTCCCGGCAGGGCGATCAGCGGCCGGTGCGCAAAGCTTCCGACGGAGTTTCCGGCCACCCACGAAGGTGGCTGGAAAAAAATCTGGGCCGGCCTGCATTTTCCGCTTTCCACCCCTTGGGGTGGGGCCTATATGCCGGCCTAGACGCAGTACGCACGTGCCTCTGGCCCCAGGCCCACGGAACCCGGCGCCCCTCCACAACGGCGCAGACTAGGGACGGTCACCGCGGCGCAAGGTTTACGCAACGACGTCAAGCGTTCTGGCAACCCCGTGCGGCGCAGGCCGTGCGGTCCGTTTGGTCGCTGGTTCGTTCGACCGTTTCGTCAATCTGGGGCCGCCGCCCGATCCGGGGCGGTCCTACTGTTAGTAGGGAATAGTGCGATGACCCCCAAGGTCTCCCGCTTCCTGCGCGACCACGCGCCGGCCACGCCTTGCCTGGTCCTCGATGTCGACCGGGTCGAAGAGAACTACCGGCGCCTGATGGCCGCCCTCCCGCTCGCCCGCATCTACTACGCCGTGAAGGCCAATCCGGCCGCGCCGGTGCTGGAGCGCCTGGTCGGCCTCGGCTCCTCCTTCGACGCCGCAAGCTGGGAGGAGATCGAAGCCTGCCTCGCCGCCGGCTCGCGCCCCGAAGGCATCAGCTTCGGCAACACGGTGAAGAAGGAGAGCGCGATCCGCGCCGCCTATGCCGCCGGCGTCCGCATGTTCGCCTTCGACAGCGAAGCGGAGCTTCGCAAGCTCGCCCGCTCTGCCCCCGGCGCCCGCGTCTACTGCCGCATCCTGGTCGGCAACGTGGGTGCCGAGTGGCCGCTGTCGAAGAAGTTCGGCTGCGAGCTGGAGATGGCGCGGGAGCTGATGATCCTGGCCGGCGAGCTCGGCCTCGACCCCTTCGGCCTGTCCTTCCATGTCGGCAGCCAGCAAACCCGGACCGACGCCTACGAGGCGGCGATCGCCAAGGTCGCCATGCTCTTCACCGACCTCCGCGACGCGGGCGTGAAGGTGCGGATGGTCAACCTCGGCGGCGGCTACCCGGTGCGCTATCGCTCCGAGGTGCCGGAGATCGACGATTTCGGCGCGGCCATCATGGGCGCGATGACCGAGCATTTCGGCAATGCGCTGCCGGAGATCGTCATCGAGCCCGGCCGCTTCATGGTCGGCGATGCCGGCGTGGTCAGCGCCGAGGTGGTGCTGGTGTCGCGCAAGGCGAAGGACGATCCCGTGCGCTGGGTCTATCTCGATATCGGCCGTTTTGGCGGGCTTGCCGAGACCGAGGGCGAGGCGATCAAGTACGCCTTCCGCACGCCGCATGACGGTGAAGTTGACGGCCCCGTCACCATCGCCGGCCCCACCTGCGACAGCACGGACACGCTCTACGAGAAGGCCAACTACCGCCTGCCGCTCTCGCTCGACTGCGGCGACCGGGTGGAGCTGCTGGCCACGGGCGCCTACGTGACCACCTATGCCAGCCAGGCCTTCAACGGCTTCCGGCCGCTGGCCGAGCATTACGTCTGATTCTTTCCGTTTCCAAGGCGGCATCGGGCGCATAGTCTTGCGTCATGGATGAAATCGACCGGAACATCACCGTCGCGCTGCAGCTCGATGGCAGCGCGGGGCTGGCGGAGCTGGCGAAGGTGGCGGGGCTTTCCGTCTCGGCCACCGCGGAACGGGTCAAGCGGCTGGAGGAGCGCGGCGTCATCCGCGGCTGGCGGGCCGATCTCGACCCGGTCGCCGCCGGCTGCCCGCTGCTGGTGCATATCCTCGTCACCGTGGCGCCTGGGCGGGACGAGGCCGCCTTCCGCAAGGCCATGCGGCGGCAGGAGGCGGTTCTGGAATGCCATGCCATTACCGGTGACTGGACCTACCTGCTGAAGGTGCGGCTGGCCGACCTGCCGGCGCTCGACGCCTTCCTCAATGACGAGTTGCGCGCCCAGTCGGGCGTGCAGCGGGTGGAGACGCTGCTCGCCATCGCCACGGTGAAGGAGACCTCCATCCTGCCGGTGGCGCCGGCGACGGAGGAATAGGCGGCCTCACATGGCCGGCTCGAAGCCGGCCTCGGCCGAACGCTCGGCGAGATCGAGGCTTTCTGCGAAATTGTCGCGCCGGACAAGGTTCGTGGCGGCCAGCCGCCGCAACTCCGCCTGAGGCCCGACTGCCTCGGTGACGGGCGCGCGGCGTTGCTGCAGCACGGTGAATGCGCCGAGCTGGCCATAGCCCCAGGCCCGCAGCCCGCCATCGACAAGGCCGAAGCCGCCGGTCGCCGGACGCAGCGACACCTCGGTCCCTGCCGACACCCGCCCGACCTCAGGTGCCCTGAGATCCGGCCGCAGCCGCAGGGCGACCGGGGCGGAGGCGACGGCCCTGACCGGTGCGTCGCGCGCGGCCCGTTCGGCCAGCAGGGCGGCGGCGGTGCCGGGCGCGGCGCGCTCAACCGCGGCTTCGAGGCGGGCGCTGCGCTCGCTCAGGCGTTGGCGAAGCTGCTGCGCGCGCCGGAGATCGGCGCGCAACCGCCCCGACGCTGCGGCGAGCCGGACCGAGGCTTCGGCCCTGGGGACGACATTGCTGGCGGCATCGGCGCGGATCACCCGCACTTCGGTCCAGCGGCAGTAGAGCAGGGCATCGAAGGCGATCTGGAGGCGATCGATCGCGGCATTTTCCCGCGCCAGCTCGCCGGCCAGTTCCTCGGCGTCCGGCGGTCCCTGGCGCCGCGGCGGCTCGCCGAGGAGGTCGCCCGCCGAGACGAAGACAACCACTTGCGGGCCGCAGGAATCGGCCGGATCGGCCGCCGCCAGCCCGGGCGGCGGCTGGCGCGGCACGCAGCCCGAGGCCAGCGCCAGGGCGAGGCCGACTCCGAGTGTGCGGAACCGCATCGCCCTTACCGCGCCGCTCGCACGGCCATCGCCGTGGTCCGCTCGTCCATCCGCGCATCGTAGGTGAGGCCCTTGCGCAGCGCCCAGCTGTTGACGAGCTGGAAGAGCGGGATGATGGCGACGTCGTCCGTTGCCATCTTCACCGCCTCGCGCAGCAGCTGCTCGCGTTGCCGGTCGTCGATGGTCGCGGCGGCGCGGGCCGTGGCGGCGTCGAGCTCCGGGTTGGAATAGCGGCCGCTGTTGCTGGCGCCGGTCCGCCGCTCGCGGTCATAGGTGCCGAGGATGTTGACCAGCGCGTAGCTCGCCTCGCCGGTCACGCTTCCCCAGCCCGAGAGGCGGATGGCGTATTCCTGCCGGTTGGAGCGCTGCGAGAAGCTGGCCCAGGGCACCGCCTCCACCTCCGTGCGGATGCCGATGCGGGTGAACATCTGTGCCACGCCCTGCGCCGTCTTGGCGTCGTTCGGGTAGCGGTCGTTCGGGCTGTGGAGGGTCATGCGAAAGCCCTGCGGGTAGCCGGCCTCGGCCAGCAGCCGCTTCGCCCCGTCCGCATCGAAGGCTAGTGGGCGGACATCCGGGTTGTAGCCGAAGGTGCCTTCGGGCAGCCATTGCCCGGTCGGCTGGGCGGTGCCCTCCATCACCCGCTCCGCCAGCGCCTGGCGGTTAATCGAGAGCGAGAGGGCGCGGCGCACCCGCACATCGTTGAAGGGGTTGGCGGCGAGCGGCTTGCCGTCATTGTCGCTGGTGAAGGGCACGTCCCGCTGCCGCGAATGGTCCATCACCAGGTAGATGAGGCGAAGGCCCTGGATTTCGGAGATCGTTACCTTCTGGTCCCGCCGCATCCGCACCAGATCGGTCGACGGCACCTGGTCGATCAAGTCCACGTCGCCCGCCAGCAGTGCCGCAGTGCGCGCGCCGTCATTGCTGATGAAGCGGTAATTCACCCGGGCCCAGGGCTCCGGTCCGCGGAAATAGGCCTCATTGCGGGCCAGCTCGGTGCGGTCGCCGGAGCGGTAGGCGACCATGCGGTAGGGGCCGGTGCCGATCGCCGCGCGGCCGCTGTTGAAGTCCTCAGTGCTCGCGCCCTCGGCCGCATGGCGGGCGATGACGGCGACGGAGGCGAGTTCGGTCGGCAGCAGCGGATGCGGCTGCGCGGTATGGAAGCGGACGGTCAGCGGGTCGATCACCTCCACGCGCTCGATGGCACGGACGAAGCCCCCGAAGCCGCCCGGGCTGCCGGGGACGTTCGGCGCGCGCTGGATGGTGAAGGCGACATCCTCGGCGGTGAAGTCGCGCCCGTCATGCCACTTCACGCCGGGGCGGAGCTTGAACTCCCAGACCGTCTCACCGATCACCCGCCAGCTTTCGGCGAGGCCCGGATAGGGCTGGGCCCGCGCATCCCGCTCCACCAGCCGGTCGAAGACGTGCATCGCCAGGCTGTTGTTGGGCGAGGCGTTGTAGAAATGCGGGTCGACCGAGGTGACGGACCCGCCGATGCCGATATTCAGCGTGGCCTCGCCAGTCTGTGCGACGGCGGGGGCAGCGAGGAGCAGGGCGGCAAGGCCGAAGCCGGTGGCGTTGGGTCGTGTCATGAATGTCTCCGGGATGGCGGAGAGACTACCGGCCGTTCCGCCCTGCGCCAACCGCTTGGCACCAGCCTTGCGAACAGGCAGGGACGAGCCGCGATACGGTCCTGGCCTGGCGCCCGGGTGCCCGTTCTCGCGTCAAGACGGCGGAGCCCTGCCACGCTCCTGGGCAGGCCGCCTCCGCACCATGCAGTGATGACGCCCGGATGTGGCGCCCCGAGGGAAGCTGGCGAGAGGATGACCGGAATGCTAACTTTCGCGCCGCTGGGGCTTCCGAGGGACACAATGACAGGATTTCGTCACGCGGCCGGTTTGGCCGCCGGCCTGGCAATTGCCGGCCCGGCCCTGGGACCGGCGACGGCGCAGACCCTCACTATGGGCGTCGGCGCGCCCGTCACCTCGATCGACCCGCACTACCACCAGCTTTCGCCGAATACGGCGGTGGCGGAGATGATCTTCAGCGCGCTGACCGAAACGGATTCGCGTGCCCGCATCACGCCAGACCTGGCGGAGAGCTGGCGCCCGGTGTCCGACACGGTCTGGGAGTTCAAGCTCCGTCAGGGCGTCACCTTCCACAACGGCTCACCCTTCACCGCGGAGGATGTGGCCTTCACCTTCGAGCGGGTGCCGAAGGTGCCGAACTCACCCTCCTCCTATGCCATCTACACCCGGCCGATCACCCGGGTGGAGATCGTGGACAGCTACACGCTCCGGCTGCACACCGCCTCGCCCTATCCGCTGATGCCGACCGATCTCGCCAGCGTGATGATCCTCGACCGCGAGACGCATGCGAATGCGACGACCGAGGGGTTCAACGCCGGGCCGATGGCCGTAGGCACCGGGCCTTTCCGCATGGTCAGCCATCGCAACGGCGACCGGATCGAGTTCGAGCGCAACGACAACTACTTCGGCCCGCGCCCGGCCTGGAGCCGCGTCACCTATCGCATGATCACCAACGATGCGGCGCGCACCGCGGCGCTGCTCGCCGGCGATGTGGACGTAATCGACCAGGTGCCGACCAGCGACCTCGCCAAGCTCCGTGGCGACCAGCGGCTGACGCTGGCCGAGACCACAGGCCTGCGGGTCATCTTCCTCAGCTTCGACCACATGCGGGACGATGCCTCGCCCTTCGTCACCGACAATGACGGCAAGCCCATCCTGCGCAACCCGCTGCGAGACCCGCGGGTGCGGCGGGCGCTCTCCACGGCGATCGACCGCAACGCCATCACCGAGCGGGTGATGGAGAGTGCCGCCATCCCGGCCGGGCAATTCCTGCCGGAGGGGAGCTTCGGCTATGTCCCCGGCCTCAACCCGCCGCGCTTCGACACGGAGGCGGCCAAGCGGCTGCTGGCCGAGGCGGGCTTCCCGGGGGGCTTCCGCATCACCCTGCACGGGCCGAACGACCGCTATCCGAACGATGCGCGCATTATTCAGGCCATCGGCCAGATGTGGACGCGGGCCGGCGTGCGCACGGCGGTCGAGGCGCAGCCCTGGACCACTTTCGTCGGTCGCGCAGCGCGGCAGGAGCTCTCGGCCTTCCTGATCGGCTGGGGTACTTCCTCCGGCGAGGCATCCAACCCGCTGCGCAACCTGACCGCCACCTTCGACCGCGAGAAGGGCTATGGCGCGTCCAACCGCGGCCGCTACTCCAACCCCGAGGCGGACCGTATCCTGGAGCAGGCCATGCGCGAATTGGACGATGCGAAGCGCGAGGCGCTGTTGCAGCAGGCGACGCGCCTCGCCATGGAGGATGTCGGCATCGTGCCACTGCACATCCAGAAGAATGCCTGGGCCATGCGCCGCGGCTTCGCCATGGAGGCACGGGCGGATGAGCTGACGCGGGCGCAGGACGTCCGCCCGGCGGCCGCGCGATGACCGCCTTCCTGCTCCGCCGCCTGATCCAGGCGGCCGCCGTCGTCCTCGTCATGTCCCTGCTGGTCTTCCTCGGCGTCTTCGCCGTCGGCGACCCGATCGAGATCCTCATCAGCCCCGAGGCCGATCAGTTCGAGCGGGAGCGTGCCGTCAAGGCGCTCGGCCTCGATTTGCCGCTCTGGCAGCAATACCTCGTCTTCCTCGGCAACGCGCTGCGGGGCGACCTCGGCCGCTCCTTCGTCTTCAACGAGCCGGCGCTGAAGCTGATCCTCGAGCGCATGCCTGCGACGCTGGAGCTCGCCATCGGCGCCACCGTCGCGGCGCTCATCATCGGCCTGCCGCTCGGCCTCTATGCCGGGCTGAAGCCGAACAGCCCGGTCAGCAAGGGCATCATGGCGACGAGCATCCTCGGCTTCTCGTTGCCGACCTTCTGGGTCGGGCTGATGCTCATCATGGTCTTCGCCGTGCAGCTCGGCTGGTTGCCGAGCACGGGGCGGGGCGAGACGGTGACCATCCTCGGCATGCGCTGGTCCTTCCTGACGAGCGACGGCATCGCCCACCTCATCATGCCGGCGTTGAACCTGGCGTTGTTCAAGATCAGCCTCGTCATCCGCCTGACCCGCGCGGGGGTTCGGGAGACGATGCTGATGGATTACGTGAAATTCGCCCGCGCCAAGGGGCTCAGCCCCGCCCGGGTGACCTTCGTGCACGTCTTCAAGAACATCCTGATCCCCGTCGTCACCGTGGTCGGGCTGGAGTTCGGCGGGACCATCGCCTTCTCGGTGGTGACGGAGAGCGTCTTCGCCTGGCCGGGCATGGGCAAGCTCATCATCGACAGCATCAACGTGCTCGACCGGCCGGTGATGGTCGCCTATCTGATGATGATCGTGCTGCTCTTCATCACCATCAACCTCGTCGTCGACATCACCTATTCCCTGCTCGATCCCCGCGTCCGGCTGGAAGGCAAACAATGAGCAGCACCACGGCAACGAGGGTTCCCGCGGCGCCGCGGGTCGAGACGCCGTTCCAGCGCTTCGTCTCGGAATTCGCCGCCTCACGCATCGCGCTCCTCGGGCTGATCCTCTTCCTCGCCATCGTCGCAATTGCGGTGTTGGCGCCCTGGATCGCACCGCAGAATCCCTACGACCTCGCCCAGCTCGACATCATGGACGGGCGGATGGAGCCCGGCACGGTTGGCGGCGCCGGCTTCACCTATTGGCTCGGCACCGATGACCAGGGGCGCGACATGCTCTCGGGCATCATGTACGGGCTACGCATCTCGCTGATCGTCGGCGCGGGCTCCGCCATCATTGCCTGCTTGGTCGGAGCCTCGCTGGGGATGCTGGCCGCCTATGCCGGCGGGCGGACGGACAGCCTCATCATGCGGCTGGTCGACCTCCAGCTTTCCTTCCCGGCGATACTCGCGGCGCTGATGATCCTCGCCTTCCTCGGCAAGGGCATCCTCAACGTCGTCTTCGCGCTGGTGATCGTGGAGTGGGCCTATTACGCCCGGACGGTCCGCGGCTCGGCGCTGGTCGAGCGGCGGCGGGAGTATATCGAGGCGGCGCAGTGCCTCGCCCTGCCGACGCGGCGCATCATCTTCCGCCATCTGCTGCCGAACTGCCTGCCGCCGCTCATCGTCGTCGGCACCATGCAGGTAGCACGCGCCATCGCGCTGGAGGCGACGCTCTCCTTCCTCGGCCTCGGCGTGCCGATCACCGAGCCCTCGCTCGGCCTCCTCATCTCCAACGGCTATGAGTACATGTTGAGCGGGAAGTACTGGATCAGCTTCTATCCCGGCATCGCCCTGCTGGTGACCATCGTCTCGATCAACCTGGTCGGCGACCAGTTGCGCGACGTGCTGAACCCGAGGCTGAAGCGATGAGCGCGCCGACCCTCGAGGTCCGCAACCTCCGGACGCACTTCTTCACGCGCGGCGGCGTGGTGAAGGCGGTGGACGACGTCTCCTTCACCGTCGAGGCCGGCAAGGTGATGGGCCTCGTCGGCGAGAGCGGCTCGGGCAAGACCGTCACCGGCTTCTCCATCCTCGGCCTGGTCGATGCCCCCGGCCGCATCGCCGGTGGGCAGATCTTGTTCAAGGGACGCGACCTGGCGACGCTGCCGGAAGCCGAGATGCGGGGCCTGCGCGGCAACCGCATCGCGATGATCTTCCAGGACCCGATGATGACCCTCAATCCGGTCCTGCGCATCGACACGCAGATGATCGAAACGGTCCTCGCCCATGCCAAGGTCAGCCGCGAGGAGGCCCGCCAACGGTCCCGGGACGCCCTGGGGCAGGTCGGCATCCCTAGCCCCGACGAGCGGCTCAAGGCCTACCCGCACCAATTCTCGGGTGGCATGCGCCAGCGCGTCGCCATCGCCATCGCCCTGCTGCACAAGCCGGACGTGATCGTGGCGGACGAGCCGACCACGGCGCTCGACGTCACCATCCAGGGCCAGATCCTCGCCGAGGCGCAGAAGCTCTGCGCGCAGTTCGGGACCGCGCTCGTCTGGATCACGCATGACCTCTCGGTCGTCGCCGGCCTCGCCGACGACATCGCCGTGATGTATGCCGGCAAGGTGGTGGAGAGCGGGCCGGTCACGCAGGTGCTCGATGCGCCGCTGCACCCCTATACGCTCGGCCTGATCGGCAGCGTGCCGAGCCGCAACCGCCGTGGCGAGCCGCTGCGGCAGATTCCCGGCATGACGCCCTCCCTGCTCAACCTGCCGGCAGGCTGCGCCTTCCGATCCCGCTGCCCGCGCGCCGAGCCGGGCTGCGCCGAGCCGCCGCCCATGGCCGAGTACCGTCCGGGCCAGCATGCCCGCTGCATCCACCCGCATCAGGAGGCCGTGGCGGCATGAGCGAGACCCTGACCGCGCTCCCCGCGACGGAGACACTCGCCGACCCGATCATCGAGTTGCGCGGCGTCTCCAAGCGCTTCTCGAAGACCCTCGACTTCGCCGGACGCATTGCCAAGCGCCTCGGCGCCAACCTGCGCGAGGAGGTGGTGCATGCGGTGGACGGCCTCGACCTCACCATCCGCAAGGGCGAGGTGGTGGGCCTTGTCGGCGAGTCCGGGTGCGGCAAGTCGACCCTCGGCCGCATGGTCGCCGGCATCATGCCGGCGAGCGAGGGCAGCATCCTCTGGCGCGGCCGCGACATGAAGAGCCTCAACGCGGCCGAGACGCGCGAGGCGAAGCTGCGGACGCAGATGATCTTCCAGGACCCCTACGCATCGCTCAATCCCCGGCTCAAGGTGCAGGAGATTGTCGGCGAGGCACCGCAATTCCACGGCATGGCGAAGCGCGGCGAGATCGGATCCTATGTCGACGAGCAGCTTCGCCGCGCCGGCCTCGACCCCGCGCTGAAGGCGCGCTACCCGCACCAGTTCTCGGGCGGCCAGCGCCAGCGCATCGGCATCGCGCGCGCGCTCGCGGTGCAACCGGAATTCCTGGTCTGCGACGAGGCGGTGGCGGCGCTCGACGTCTCCATCCAGGCGCAGATCCTGAACCTCTTCATGAAGCTGCGGCGGGAACTCGACCTCACCTACCTCTTCATCAGCCACGATCTCGGCGTGGTGGAGCATCTCTCCGACCGGGTCGTCATCATGTATCTCGGCCGCGTCGTCGAGGAGGCGCCTGCGGAGGAGGTCTTCCGGCGCCCGAACCACCCGTACACGAAGGCGCTGCTCGCCGAGGTGCCGCGGATCGAAGCGCGGAAGCGTGCCTTCGCCGGGGTGAAGGGCGAGATTCCCTCGCCATTGGACCCGCCTTCCGGCTGCCACTTCCATCCGCGATGCCCATTCGCTTTCGACCGCTGCCGGGTCGAACGGCCGGCGCTGCGGCCGGTCGGCCCGGCGCATCGCAGCGCCTGCCACCTGAACGACGCGGCATGAGGGGCCTGATGCTGCTCACCCTGCTGCTGCTGCTGGCCGCCTGTCAGCAACAGCAGGGCGGTGCGAGCGGGCCCTATGTCGGCGGCTCGGTCGGCACCAATCTGCGCGGGGATCAGCGGCTGCGCTGAGCCGCCGCCATGGCGAAGCAGCCGGCGCCGAGCGCTCCGAGCCCGGCCAGAAGCCAGGGCACCGGCCCGTAGCCGCCGGCACCTTCGGACATCAGCGCGATCAGCACCGGCGCGAGCGTTCGCGGCAGCACCGTCACCGCGGTCAGCGCGCCGGTGATGGCGCCATAGCCCTCCCGGCCGAGGATCTCGGCGACGCCTGCGGCGCGGACGATGGTCATCAGTCCATCCGCCATTGCCCAGCAGAGGACGTAAAGCAGCAGCCAGGCGAATTCAGGCGGCGCCAGCCCGAGCGCCAGCATGGCGACGGGTACGAGCGAGGAGGCCAGCCTGCCGACGCCCCGCATCGTTACCCGCCGCCCGAGGGTGAAGAGCGCCAGCCGAGCCGCCACCTGAAAAGGTCCATGCAGCGAGACGAGGACGATGATTGAGGCCTCCGGCAACCCTCGCTCGCGTAGCAGCGGGATGGCATGGGCGCCGAGCCCGACGCCGATGAAGGCATGTGCCGCCAGGGCGCCGGCCAGACCGAGGAAGGCCGGCCTTCGCATCGCCCGGCCGAGATCGAAGCCGCTGCCGCTGCGCACCTCCGTCCGCGGCCGGTCCGGCGGCAGCAGCCAGAGCGCCAGCAGTCCGGGAATCGCCTGCAGCCCCGCCAATACCAGCAGCGCATCGCGCCAGCCGAGGCGCTCGATCAGCAGCGCGGTCAGCGGGATGAAGACCGTCGCGGTGAAGCCGGTGATGAAGGTGATGCCGGTGATGGCGCGCACCGGGTCCCGCGCCTGCGCCACCACCACCGCCATGGCCGGGCTCCAGAGCGCCGTCGCCTGGGCGAGGCCCATCGCCCCCCAGATCGCCCAGTAGGCGGGAAGGGTGGAGACCTGCGACCAGGCCACCAGCAGCGCCGCCCCACCCCAGGCGCCGAGTGCCAGCAGCCATCGTCCGCCCCGCCGGTCCACCCATCGGCCGGCTGGCACGGCGGCGAGGCCCGAGATGAGCAACGCGAGGGTCAGCCCGGCATTGAACTCGGTGCGCGTCCAGCCAAGCTCCGCCTCGATCGGCGCGCCGAAGAGCGGGAAGGCGGCAAAGAGCGTGCCCCAGCCGATCAGCTGGCCCATGGCGATGCAGAGGATGAGGCGACGATCCGAAGCGGGCGGGCTGCCTTCCATGCGCCGGGACGAGCCGATGCCCTCAGACCGTGAACTGTTCGGCGATGATCCGCTCGCTCAGCCCGTGGTCCGGGTCGAAGAGCAGGGTGAGGGCAAGGCCGCGATCCTCCCGCACCTCGACCCGGCGGACGTCGCGCACCTCGGTATAGTCGGCGACGGCGGCCACTGGGCGCTTCGGGCCTTCCAGGATCTCGAAGACGACCTCCGCATCGCCCGGCAGCAGCGCACCGCGCCAGCGCCGCGGACGGAAGGCGGAGATCGGCGTCAGCGGCATGAGGTTGGCGCCGAGCGGCACGATTGGCCCATGCGCCGAAAGGTTGTAGGCGGTGCTGCCGGCCGGCGTCGCCACCAGGACACCATCGCAGATCAGCTCCGGCAGCCGCTCCTTGCCGTCGACCAGGATGCGGATCTTGGCGGCCTGACGGGTCTCGCGCAGCAGTGAGACCTCGTTGATCGCCGGGGCCTCGCGCACCGTGCCATCGGCCGAGGTGGCGCGCATGCGCAGCGGGTGCAGCATCGCCGCCTGGGATTCGGCCAGGCGCTCCGGCAGCGCATCCTCGCGGTAGTCGTTCATCAGGAAGCCGACGCTGCCGCAGTTCATCCCGTAGACAGGGAGGTTGCGGCCGAGCAGGCGGTGCTGCGTCTCAAGCATGCAGCCATCGCCGCCGAGCGAGACGATGGCGCGGGCGCGCTCCAGCGGCGCGTCGCCATAGCGGGCGACCAGCCGGGCCTTGGCGGCCGCGGCGACTTCGGTGGCGGCGGCGAAGAAGGCGATGCGCCCAACGAAATCCGCGGCGTCCAGGCGGACGGGTTGGGGAAAGGGCGCCGGCGGAAGCTCGCTCACGCGCCGCGGGCCGCGGCGTCGAGGTCGATGCGCCGCGCGGTTCGGTGCTCCATCACCGGCATGTCGCGGCGGACGCGGGCGGTGAGGGCGGGGTCGATCCTGGCCGTCGCCCAGCCGGTGCCGTCGGAGGCGCGGGCGACGACATGCCCCCAGGGGTCAGCCACCAGCGAATGCCCGTAGACGGAGCGCGGCTGCCCACGCTCCAGATACTGGCCGGTCGAGGCGGCAGCGATGATCCAGCACTGGGTTTCGATGGCGCGCGCCTTCAACAGCGGCTCCCAATGGTCCTTGCCGGTCTGGAGGGTGAAATTGGAGGGCACCAGGATCACCTCCGCCCCCATCCGCCGCAGCGCGACGTAATGCTCGCCGAAGCGCAGATCGTAGCAGATGGTGCAGCCGAAGGTGATGCCTCCGGCCTCGAAGGTCACCAGTCGGTCGCCGGCGCCGTAGAGGGCGCTCTCACGGTAGCCGGTGCCGTCGGGGGCCACGATGTCGAACATGTGGATCTTGCGGTAGCGGGCAATCTCGTGCCCCTCCGTGTCGAAGACGACGGTGGTGTTGTAGAGCTTCTCCGGGTCGTCCCCCGGCCCCGGCGCCTCGATCATGGAGCCGCCATGGAGGTGGATGCCGTGCTCCCGGGCAAGGCCGCGCATCAGCTCATAGGCCGGGCCACCGGAGTCGCCCGGGGCCGGTAGGACCTCGGCCGCCGCCTGCCGGCTCTCCCGGCCGCCGCCGAGGTTGGTCCAGGTCTCGGGCAGGGAGACGAGGCCCGGCCGGTCTGCCGCAACCGCGGCCTCGATCAGCCGCCGCGCCTGGTCGAAATTGGCCTGCTTCTCGCTGCCCTGGTTCATCTGGATGACGCTGACGCGCATCGCCCCACTCCGCCGGATGGGCGCATCAAGCCCCGGCAGGGGGCGGAGGGCAAGCCTCGGGTCAGTCGATCCGTGGCTCTGCCCGGCCGCGGCGCGAGGCCTCGGACCAGGAAGGCTGGCGCCTCGGCTCCGGCTGGGCCGGCGGCAGGTCCATCCAATCCTCGGAGACAGTGCTGCGGCGCGGCGCATCGGCCAGCCGCATGGCGATCAGACGCAGCTCGCCCTGGATCTCGTCGAGTTGGGCCTCGACCGTGTCGAGCCGTCCCTTCAGGCCGAAGACGCTGAAGGGCATCAGCAGATAGGCGAGGCCGACCAGCAGTAGGATCAGCAGCGCGAGCAGCCCGGTCCAGTCCGGCAGGCCAGGGATGGCGAGGCGGGATGCCAGATCCTGCAACAGGGCCATGGGGGGTCAGCCTCCGGTCACGCTCATATGCCGGGCGACGGCCGGCCTGGCCTCGCGCCGCTCGATGACGAAGTCATGGCCCTTCGGCTTCCGCAGCATCGCCGCCTCGATCGCCGCGCGGAGCCCCTCATCGCCGGCCCCCGGGTCTCGCAGCACCTGCCGCAGATCGGCCGCATCCTCCTGGCCGAGGCACATGTACAGGGTGCCGGTGCAGGTCAGGCGGACGCGGTTGCAGCTTTCGCAGAAATTATGCGTCATCGGGGTTATGAAGCCGATCCGCCTTCCGGTTTCCTTAACCGTGAAGTAGCGGGCCGGGCCGCCGGTGCGATAATCGGTCGGCTCCAGAGTCCAATGCTCGCGCAGGCGGTCGCGCACGACGGAGAGGGGTAGGTACTGGTCCATGCGGTCGCCGGTGATCTCGCCGAGCGGCATGGTCTCGATCAGGGTGAGGTCGAAGCCGTGCTCGCCGCACCAGGCGAGCATGCGGTCGTACTCGCCCTCATTCACGCCTTTCAGTGCAACGGCATTGATCTTGACCGCAAGCCCGGCCGTCTTGGCGGCAAAGATGCCATCCAGCGTCTGGCCGATTTCGCCCCAGCGCGTCACTGCCTTGAACATCGCCGGGTCGAGCGTATCGAGCGAGACGTTGATGCGGCGGACACCGGCCGCGTAGAGGTCATCCGCCATCTTCGGCAGTTGGGTGCCGTTGGTGGTGATGGTGAGCTCCTTCAGCCCGCCGGCCCCGATCCTTTGGCCCAGATTGCGGATGAGGCCGATCACCCCGCGTCGCACCAGCGGCTCGCCCCCGGTGAGCCGGATCTTCTCGACGCCAAGGCCGATGAAGGCGCCGCAAAGCCGGTCCAACTCCTCGAGCGTCAGCACCTCCCGCTTCGGCAGGAAGGTCATGTCCTCCGCCATGCAGTAGACGCAGCGGAGGTCGCAACGGTCCGTGACGGAGACGCGGAGATAGGAGATCCGTCGGCCGAACGGATCGATCATGGACAGGCTTCCCTCAGGACGAATGAACTATGCAAGTCCATTTGGGCCGCAACCCCCGTCACCCGCAACCCCCCGGCCCCTGCGGCACAGCCCCGCGTCAAGGCCATGGCTCGGCGACCGGCTCCAACGTCACTACGGAGGCGTTGATTAGGACCTTGCCGGCATGCTCGAAATTGACCGTCACCCGGTCGCCGATAACCGACTGAATTTGGCCGATCCCCCAATCGGGCTGGCCGGGATGGCGCACTCGCATGCCTGGTTCGAGTAGGCTCGGCACCTCGCTCCCCTTGCAGGACAGGCCGTGCAACGCTTCGCTAACGCCGACAGGGTAGCCCATGGGGCGGCCTACAGGAAACCGCCCATGACCCTTCCACTCGATACCAGCCTCGCGCGGACGCTCTGTGCCCGGCTCTGCCACGACCTAGGCGGCGCTATCGGCAGCCTCGCCGGGGCGCTCGACCTGCTTCCCAAGGCGGGAGACGAGTTGCTGGAAGTGGCGCAGGAGAGCGCGATCGCGCTTCGCCGGCGCCTCCGTCTCTATGGCGCCGCCTGGGGTGGGCCGACCGAGGCGATGGAGCCAGCGGCGATGGAGGTGCTGCTGGGTGGTGCGCCGGCCGCGCCGCGGGTGCGGTTCGACCTGTCCGGCATGGAGCGGGCGGTGGCGCTGCCGGCGCCGCTCGTCTCCATCGCGCTCAACGCGGCCCTGCTGGCGGCTGAGGCGCTGCCGCGTGGCGGCACGGTGCGGCTCTCCGGCTCCGCGCTGGATGGGCTGATGGTGCTGCCCGGTGCCGATCTCGGCGCCCCGCCAGCGGCATGGCCAGCCGGCTTCCTCGCACTGATGGCCGGCCAGGCACAACCGCTGCCCGGGCCGCGGGAGGTGCTCGGGCCGCTGCTCCACGCCCTTGTGGCGGAGGCCGGCTGGAGCGCGAGCCTCGCCCTGGGCGGTACCCAGGCGGCGGCGCTGCTGCTGACGCCGCGGTGAGCGCCTTTACCGAATCTTCGCCCATCGCGGCGCAGTCTGCCCTTCGCAGACCGCCTCGAGGATCGCCATGGATGACCTGCTCGCCGACTTCTTGACCGAAACAAACGAAGGCCTTGGGGCACTCGATGCCGCTCTGGTGCGGCTCGAACGGGCGCCCGAGGACATGGCGACCCTCTCCGAAGTCTTCCGCATCGTCCATACCATCAAGGGAACCTGCGGCTTCCTCGGCCTCACCCGCATGGAGGGAGTGGCCCATGCAGCGGAGAACGTCCTTGGCCGCTACCGGGACGGAGCGCTGCGCGTCACCCAATCCGGCATCTCAGCCATCCTGGGCGCGATCGACTGTATTCGTGGGATCGTCGCGGCGCTGGAAGGCACGGGAGCGGAGCCCGCCGGCAACGATTCCGCCCTGATCGCCTCCCTGGACGCCATTGCCTCCGGCGAGGCTGCGCCGGCGCCGGCGCCGGCCGCGCCCGTCGCCGTCACGCCTGCCCCCGTGGCGCCGCCCGCCCCCATGGCGCCCCCGGTGGCTGTCGCCCCGCCGCCTGCCACGCCGGCGGCCTCGGCCGAGCCCGAGCCCGGCGGTGTCAACGCTCCGCCGCAGACCATCCGCGTCACCGTCGATGTGCTGGAAGGGCTGATGATGCTCGTCTCCGAGCTCGTCCTGACCCGCAACCAGCTCCTGCAGCTTTCCCGCAACGGCACCGACAGCGCCTTCGCCGTGCCGCTGCAGCGCCTCTCCCACATCACCTCCGACTTGCAGGAAGGCGTTATGAAGACGCGCATGCAACCGATCGGCAATGCCTGGGCCAAGCTGCCGCGGCTGGTGCGCGACCTCGGAGTCGAACTAGGCAAAAAGATCGAACTCGAGATGCGCGGCGCCGAGACCGAGCTCGACCGGCAGGTGCTGGAGCTCATCAAGGACCCGCTGACCCACATGGTCCGCAATTCGGCGGATCATGGCCTCGAGACGCCGGAGCAGCGCATCGCCGCCGGCAAGCCCGAGGCCGGGCGGATCATGCTCAATGCCTCGCATGAAGGTGGCCACATCATCATTGAGATCGCCGATGACGGGCGTGGCCTCAATGCGGAGCGCATCCGGCAGAAAGTGCTGGCTCAGGGCCTCGCCACGGAAGCCGAGTTGGCGACGATGCCGGAGCGCGAGATCCAGCGCTTCATCTTCCGTGCCGGCTTCTCTACCGCGGCCGCGGTCACCGCCGTCTCCGGCCGCGGTGTCGGCATGGATGTCGTCAAGACCAATATGGAGCGGATCGGCGGCACTATCGAGGTCCGCTCGAAGGAAGGCCGCGGCACCGCCTTCGTCGTGAAGATTCCGCTGACGCTCGCCATCGTCTCCGCCCTGATTGTCGAGGCGGGCGGCGAGCGCTTCGCCATCCCGCAGATCGGCGTGGTGGAACTGGTCCGTGTGGGGGGCGAGGGCGCGCCGCAGCTGGAGCGCATCAAGGACAGCGCCGTGTTGCGCCTGCGCGACCGGCTGCTGCCGCTCGTCAACCTGTCCGGCCTGCTGCACTTGGAGAGCCCGGCCACGGAGGAGAGCGCCTTCGTCGTCGTTACCCAGGTCGGCCCGCATGTCTTCGGCATCATCGTGGACCGGGTCTTCGACACGGAGGAAATCGTGGTGAAGCCGGTGGCGCCCATCTTGCGCCATGTGACGATGTTCTCCGGCAACACCATCCTGGGCGACGGCAGCGTCATCATGATCCTCGACCCCAACGGCATTGCCCGCGCCACGGGCGTCGGCGCCGAGAGCGGAGAGGGGGAGGCGGAGCGGGACGGCAAGCGCCAGGCCGCCGCCCAGCGCTCGGACCAGCGCACCGCGCTGCTGCTCTTCCGCGCCGGCGACGCGACGCCGAAGGCGGTGCCCCTCGGCCTCATCGCCCGGCTCGAGGATGTCGAGCGCGAGCGGATCGAGAATGCCGGCGGCAGGCCGCTCGTCCAGTACCGTGGCAAGCTCATGCCGCTGGTGCCGCTCAGTGGCCACTGGGACCAGTCGACGGCGCCGGAACGCCAGCCGGTCCTCGTCTTCTCCGATGGCGACCGCACCATGGGACTGATGGTCGACGAAATCCTCGACGTGGTCGAGGAGCATATGGCGATCGACGGCGCGGGCGAGCGTCCGGGCTTCCTCGGCACCACCGTGATCGGCGGCAAGGTGACGGAGATGCTGGATACAGCCTGGTGGCTGCGGCAGGCGGGGGAGGACTGGTTCGGCCACGATGCCGAGCATCAGGCGGGCGGTGGCCGACGCATCCTGCTGGTCGAGGACAGTGCCTTTTTCCGTAACCTAGTTATCCCGGCCATCGGCGCCGCGGGTTATGACGTGACGGCCGTCGCCAATGCTGAAGAGGCGCTCCGGCTACGCGAGGCGGGCCTGGGCTTCGATGCGATCATCTCCGACATCGCCATGCCGGGGATGGATGGCATCGCCCTCGCCCGGGCGCTGCGTGAGGGCGGCGCCTGGCGAGACCTGCCGCTGATCGCGCTGACCGGCCGCGCCGAGCCGGCCGATATCGAGCGTGGCCGCGCCGCCGGCTTCACCGATTATGTGGCGAAATTCGACCGTGCCGCCCTGCTGGAAAGCCTCCGGCAGTGCCTGAGCGCACCGGTCGTCGGCTGAGGAGGATCCCCCATGCAGACCCAGACCACTACGGGCCCGGCGCCCGGCCTGCCGATGCGCGGCGGCCTGCAGGCGGACGCTGCGGAGGACATCTACCTGACGCTGACCGTCGCCGACCAGCTCTGCGGCGTCCCCGTCCTCGCCATCCGCGACGTGCTCGGCGTGCAGGCTATCACTCGCATCCCGCTGGCGCCGGCCGAGGTGGCCGGCAGCCTCAACCTGCGCGGCCGCATCGTCACGGCGATCGACCTGCGCTGCCGGCTTGGCCTGCCGCCAAGGGCGGAGGGGCATCGGGGCGCGATGAGCGTCGTCGTCGAGCGTGACGGAGAGCTCTACAGCCTGCTGGCGGACCAAGTGGGAGAAGTGCTGCCGCTGCCGCGTGCCGAGCGCGCACCCAATCCGGTTACGCTCGATGCCGTCTGGCGCGACGTCTCGAACGGCGTCCATCGGATCGGCGAGCGGCTGCTGATCGTGATCAATGTCGAACGCATCCTGGCGATCGGCTGAGCTTCGCCTCCGGGCAAGGAGAACCACAGAATGACCGGAAGCCCTGCCACCTGCCTGGTGGTGGATGACAGTCGCACCGTCCGCAAGGCCGCGCGGCGCATCCTGGAGAAGCTTGGCTTCACAATCGCCGAGGCAGGCGACGGGGTGGAGGCGTTGGCTGCCTGCCGCGCCGCCATGCCGCAGGTAATCCTGCTCGACTGGAACATGCCGGTGATGGACGGGATTACCTTCCTTCGTCATGCCCGCGCTGAATTCGGGCCGGACCGACCGGCGATCGTGCTCTGTACCACCGAGGCTGCGATGGACCGCATCGTCGAGGCACTCGGCGCCGGCGCGCAGGAATACATCATGAAGCCTTTCGACGAGGAGTTGCTGCGGGACAAGTTCCAGCAGGCCGGGTTGCTGCAGGACCAGGCGGCGTGACCGCCGCTCCCGTCCGGGTCATGCTCTGCGACGACAGCGCAACCGTACGCGCCGCCCTGGCGCGGGTGCTGGAAGCCGACCCCGGCATCAAGGTCGTCTCCCGCGTGGGCGATGGGAAGCAGGCCGTCGACGCCTTCGCTGCCCTTCCGCTCACCGGCCGACCGCAGGTGGTGCTGCTCGATCTGGAAATGCCGGTGATGGATGGCATGACCGCCTTGCCGCTTCTGCTCCAGCAGGAGCCGCGGCCGGCGGTCATCGTCGCCAGCGCGCTGACCCAGAAGGGTGCAACCGTCACCATGGCCGCCTTGCGCGCCGGGGCCGCGGATTACATCCCGAAGCCCGGTGCCGCCGGCGGGGGCCTTGCCGATCCCGGCTTTCGCGCGGAACTGCTCGCCAAGGTAAAGGGCTGGGCGCGGGTCGGCCCGTCGCGGCCGGCGGCCAAGGCCGTGGCTCCCGTGCGGGCCCCGGCGCTTGCCACGGGGCGTGCCTTGCGGGCGATCGCCATCGGCTGCTCCACGGGAGGCCCGCAAGCACTGACCGCCTTGCTGCGCGGCCTCAACCGGCCTCTGCCGGTGCCCATTGTCGCCGTGCAGCACATGCCGGCCGGCTTCACCGCGATGCTGGCCGACCACTTGGACCGGCTCGGTGGCCCCGGCTGTGCCGAAGCGCGCGACGGCGAGCTGTTGCAGCCCGGGCGGTTCTACCTCGCGCCCGGCGACCGGCATCTGCTGGTCGAGGGCAAGGCTGATGGCGGTCTCCTCGTCCGGCTGTCCGATGCGCCGCCCGAGAATTTCTGTCGCCCTGCCGTCGATCCGATGTTGCGCAGCCTCGGCGCAGCCTGTGGCGGCGCGGTGCTGGCCGTGATCCTCACCGGAATGGGGCAGGATGGGTTGCTCGGCTGCCGTGCCGTCGCCGCCGCGGGCGGCACGGTGCTGGCTCAGGATGAGGCGAGTTCGGTGGTCTGGGGCATGCCGGGCGCCGTGGCACGGGCCGGCCTGGCCCAAGCCCTTTTGCCGCCCGAGGGGTTGGCGGATCAGATAGTGGCGGCGGCCGAAGCCCGGTTCCGGTCGGTCCGGCAAGGAGTGATGGCATGAGTCCCGACAGCTTCGCCTTTATCGCCGGGCTGGTGAAGTCCCGCTCCGGCCTCGTGCTAACGTCGGACAAGGGCTACATGCTGGAGACCCGGCTTGGCCCGCTGCTGAAGCGCGACGGCCTCGCCAGCCTGGATGCGCTGGCCCTCAAGCTGCGCGATCCGCGGGCCGGGGCGCTGGCCGAGGCGGTGACGGAGGCGCTCACCACCAACGAGAGCAGCTTCTTCCGTGACGGCAAGCCTTTCGACCATTTGCGGAAGGTCCTGCCTGTGCTGATCCGCGCGCGGCCAGCGGGTGCGACGCTTCGCATCTGGTCGGCGGCCTGCTCGACCGGCCAGGAAGCCTATTCGATCGCCATGCTTCTAGGAGAGGTTCCGCTGGAAGGCCGGCGGGTGGAGATCATCGGCACGGATATCGCCGATGGGGTCGTCGCCCGGGCGCGGGAGGGGTACTTCACCCAATTCGAGGTACAGCGCGGCCTGCCGGCCCGGCTGCTGGTGAAGCACTTCCGGCAGGAGGAAGGGCGTTGGCGGGTCTCGCCCGAGCTGCGCAACATGGTGCGGTTCGAGCGCGGCAACCTCCTCGGAGAGCTGCGCGGCTTCGGGCGGTTCGACGTGATCTTCTGCCGCAATGTGCTGATCTATTTCGATGCCCCGACCAAGGCGCGTGTGCTGAACGCCCTTGCGGCGCAGCTGCAGCCCGATGGCGTGCTATATCTGGGTGGGGCGGAGACGGTGCTCGGGCTGACGGACCGGTTGGTGCCGGTGCCCGGCGAGCGTGGCGCCTATGAACGGCCAAGGGAAGCAGCCCTGGCGGGCTGAATGCTTCAGTAGTGCTTGGGGTTCGGAAGGCCCGGTGATTCGACGTCACCGGGCCTTTCGCAGGTCACGCGACCTGACGGTCGGCGGGGATGGCGGCTGGGCGGGGCGCCGCGAAGCCGGAGGCAAGGCGGGTGTCAGGTTCGCGCAGGACATAGCCGCGGCCCCAGACGGTGCCGATCAGGTTGTCGGCCCCGGCCTGGGCCAGCTTCTTGCGCAGCTTGCAGATGAAGACATCAATGATCTTCACTTCAGGCTCGTCCATGCCGCCGTACAGGTGGTTGAGGAAAGCCTCCTTGGTGAGGACCATGCCCTTGCGCAGCGTCAGCAGCTCGAGGATCGCATATTCCTTGCCGGTGAGGTGAACCTGCTGGCCGCCCACCGTCACCTCGCGCGAGCCGAGATTCAGCGTCAGGCCGCCCACCGAAAGGCTCGGCTGCGCGAAGCCCTTCGCACGGCGAACCACGGCCTGGATGCGGGCCAGCAGCTCCTGCCCGTCGAAGGGCTTGGTGATGAAATCGTCGGCGCCGACGCCAAAGCCCTTCACCTTGGCCTGCGGCCGGGCAAGGCCGGAGAGGATCAGAACCGGCGTTTCCACCCGGCTCGCGCGCAGCCGACGACGACTTCGTAGCCTTCCATATCAGGAAGGACGAGGTCGAAGATGACGATGTCATAGTCGTAGAGGCGCACCAGCTCCAGTGCTTCCTCGCCGCTATCCACCGCATCCACCACCATGGCGGAAGCCTTCAGCATGGCCGTGATGCCACGGGCTGCCGTCAGATCATCCTCAACCAAAAGCACACGCATACTACGGTCCTCCACACGTTTTACGTGTGTAGAGATATCACTTTCACGCGCATTTGGAAGAACCTATTCATCTTTGAGACGTATAAAGATCAGAGACGGAGTTTCAAAAACTCAAAATGAGGCCAATTCTCATGCGAATGCAGCTGAATCCGTCTCTGAAAGGCCTTCAATCCGCCTTGCGGCGCGCCGAGAGGCTGCGTTTGCACGGCAGGGTTGTGGGGGCAGAGGGCCTCCAGCTCAATGTGGAGGGACTCGCCTCTTGGTTGAAAGTCGGGGCCCGACTTCATCTGCAGCCGCCTGACCGGGCGCTTGTCCCGGCCGAGGTCGTGGGGTTCCAGGGCGGCCAGGCCCGTGCCCTCGCCTTCGCACCGCTGGAGGGCATCGCACCAGGGACGCCAGCCGTGCTGGCGCCGCAGGCTTGTCTGTCCGTCGACGAGAGCTGGCTTGGCCGGGTGGTCGATCCGCTCGGGCGGGCGATCGACGGCAAGGGGCCGCTTCGCCCTGGCCCGCTGCCGCTGCCGGTCCGCGCCGCGCCGCCGGAGGCGGGGACTCGGGCGCGGCTGGGACCACGTCTCGATCTCGGGGTGCGGGCGCTTGATGCCTTCGCCACCTGCCGGCGTGGCCAGCGGCTCGGCCTCTTCGCGGCCTCGGGCGTCGGCAAGTCCACCCTGCTCTCCATGCTGGCGGCCGGGGCGGATTGCGATGTCGCCGTGCTGGCCCTGGTCGGGGAACGCGGGAGGGAGTTGCGGGAATTCCTCGAGGATGACCTCGGCCCGGCCGGCCTCGCCCGCAGCGTCGTCGTCTGCGCCACGTCGGACAGCCCGCCGCTGATGCGGCGCGAGGCCGCGCTCGCCGCCATGGCCATCGCTGAGCATTTCGCCGATGCCGGCCGCCAGGTGCTGCTGATGATGGACAGCGTCACCCGCTTCGCCCTCGCCCTGCGGGAGATCGGCCTCGCGGCGGGCGAGCCGCCAACGACACGTGGCTACACGCCAGGCGTCTTTGCCGAGTTGCCGCGCCTGCTGGAGCGCGCCGGGCCGCGGGCGGAGGGATGCGCCGGCGCCATCACCGGCCTCTTCACCGTGCTGGTCGAGGGCGATGACCATGACGAGCCGGTAGCCGATGCGGTGCGCGGCATCCTCGACGGGCATGTGGTGCTCGACCGCGCCATCGGCGAGCGCGGGCGCTATCCGGCGATCGATATCCTGCGCAGCCTCTCGCGCACCGTGCCCGGCTGCCTGCAGCCTGAGGAAGCGGCGCTGATGCGGCGGGCGCGTGCCATCCTCGCCCTGCATGCGGAGATGGCGGATCTGGTCCGGCTCGGTGCCTATCGCGCCGGGGCCGACCCGGCGGTGGATGAGGCGGTGCGCCTCGCGCCGCGGATCGAAGCCATGCTGGCCCAAGGCAAGGGCGAGCGGGACAGCGTCGCGGGGGCTTTCGCTGCGCTGGCCGAGGCGCTGGGCGATGCCGATGCGGCGTGATCCGCTTGCCGCGCTGGCCCGGTTGCGGCGGCTGGAGAGCGACGAGGCGCGGCGCGTGCTCGGCGAGGCCAATGCCCGGCTGATGGCGGCCGAGGCCCGTGCGGTGGCGGCCGGGGCGGCGCTCCGCCTGGAGGGTCAACCGGGCAGGGAGGAGGAGTACGGGAGATGGCTCGCCCGCGGACTGGCCGAGCGGGATCGCGCCATCCGCGCCGCCGGATTTGCCGACGAAAGCGCCACCATTGCCCGTCAAGGCTTGGTTGAGTGCCGTGCCGCGGAGCGGGCGCTCGAGCATTTGCGCGGGGCCCGGGCGGAGGCAGCACGGCGTCAGGCCGCGCGCCGGTCACAATCGCTGCTCGACGACGCCGCGGCGCGCCTTGCCCTGCGCGGATGACAGGTGCCGGCGATGACCGGGAAAAACTGATCGGTGCAGACTGCGTCGCTGCAGGGAAAGGCTCCGGGGCGCTGCATGACCTTCGGCAATGGCAGGCTTTGCTGGCCGTGACCTGTCTGGCCATGCCCTCGCCCAATCCGCCGAGAGGCCGCAGCCCATCGGCCCGGAATGGGATTGGAAGAAGCACCAGCCCAACCCGGCGGAGATTGACGCCCGTACCAAGGCACGCGGCCGGAAGCGCAAGCAGGGCCGGCCTCTACGGCAGACCGACCTGCTCCACCGCGCCTCACCGGCCAGGACCCCGATGCGGCCCGCCGCGACGATAGCCGCGCGAGAGGCCGCCGCTGAGGCTCACTCCGCCGCCAGCACCCCACGCCGAATCTGGTCCAGCTCTATGCTCTCGAAGAGAGCGCGGAAATTCCCTTCGCCGAAGCCCTGGTCGCCCTTGCGCTGGATCAGCTCGAAGAAGATCGGGCCGATGACCGTGCCGGTAAAGATCTGCAGCAGCCGACCGCCTTCCGGCGTCGGCGCACCATCGGTGAGGATGCGGTTGCGCGCCAGTCGCCCGATTTCCTCAACCGTCAGGTCCGGCATCCGCTTCGGCAACAGCTCGTAATAGGTGTCCGGGCTATCCATGAACTCGATGCCGCCGGTCCGCATACCCTCGACGCTGGCGAAGATGTCGTTGGTGCCGAGGGCGATGTGCTGGATGCCCTCGCCATTGTAGGCGCGGAGGTATTCTTCGATCTGCGACTTGTCGTCACTGCTCTCGTTGATTGGGATGCGGATCTGGCCGCAAGGCGAGGTGAGCGCGCGAGACTTCAGTCCGGTCAGCTTGCCCTCGATGTCGAAATAGCGAATCTCACGGAAATTGAAGAGTTTCTCGTAGAAGCTCCACCACACATCCATCCGCCCGCGATGCACATTGTGCGTCAGGTGGTCGATGACGGTAAGTCCCTGGCCGGCCGGCCGCGGATTGGCGCCCTCGATCCAGCGGAAGTCGACGTCGTAGATGCTGCCCTTCGCGCCATAGCGGTCCACGAAATAGAGCAGGCTCCCGCCGATGCCCTCGATGGCCGGAATGTTCAGCTCCATCGGCCCGACCTTGCCGGTGACGGGCTTGGCGCCAAGGGCGATCGCCCGCTCATAGGCGCGGGCCGCGTCCGCGACGCGGAAAGCCATGGCGCAGGCCGACGGCCCATGCACCTTCTGGAAGGCCTGCGCGAAGCTCTCTGGCTCCGCATTCAGGATGAAGTTGATGTCGCCCTGCCGCCAGAGCGAGACCTGCTTGCTGCGATGCACGGCGACGCGGGTGAAGCCGAGCCGTTCGAACAGCGCCTCCAGCCCCGGCATGTCGGGGCCGGTGAACTCGACGAATTCGAAGCCGTCCGTGCCCATCGGGTTCTGATCGGAGATGGTGCCGGCAAAGCCAGTGCGATCGGGGGGGATGTCCATGCTCGGTCTCCTCAAACGGGTTGGTCACCGGGGGCCGCGGCGCCTGGCGCGATCGGCGCGGCATCGCGGGCTTCTGCCAGCAAACGCGGCAGGTCCTGCATCGCCGCGAAAAGCTCGGCATAGCCCTCGATGACGAAATAGGTCGGCTGCAGGTCGTCGATGAAATACTCACTTCGCAGCACGCGGCGCGGGTCGAAGCGGAGGCGCCGCGGGCGGTCGCTCTCGGTCGCATGCACCGTCTCGGCGGAGGAGGAGAGGATGCCGGCCCCGTAGGCTCGGAGCCCGCCATTCTCCCGGATCAGGCCGAATTCGACCATGTGCCAGTACAGCCGGGCAAGCGGCTTCAGCGCGCCGATCCGTGCCGCCTGCTCGCCGAGGCGGCCATAGGCGGCGAGGAACTCAGCGAAGTCCGGTTGGGTCAGCAGCGGCACATGGCCGAAAGCGTCATGGAAGATGTCGGGCTCGACGATGTAGTCCAGCTCCTCCGGCCGGCGGATCCAGCAGGTAACGGGGAAGCGCCGTGCCGCGAGATGGCCGAAGAAGGCGCCGTCCGGAATGAGCCCAGGCACAGCGACCAGGCTCCAGCCGGTGGCCGCGCGCAGCCGGGCGGAGCAGGCGGCGAAGTCCGGCACCCCCTCGGCGAAGGGGAGCGCGGCGAGGCCGGTGCGGGAGGCGGCGGCGGCATGGCGCGGCAGCAGCGCTGCCTGGCGCTGGTAGAGCGTCCGCCAAGTGGCGTGATCGGTCGGCGCATAGCGCGCCATATCCTGCAACAAGGTGAAATCGGCTTCGGCGGCGGCATAATCGCCCCGCAACCCGGCCGGCAGTCCTTCGATCAGCCCATCCATGACGGACCTCCCATGATTGCCAGTAGATTAGCGCGGGACACGGAGGGATTTCCGGCAAACTTTACACAGATACTGAATAGGGTGAGCGAAATTCGCTATCGAAAGGCCCCGCCATGGCGAAAGCCACCATTGACATCGATGCGCTCGACCGTCGCATCCTGCGTGCCCTGCAACGCGATGGCCGTCTGCCCGTGGTGGCGCTGGCCGAGCAGGTCGGCCTCTCGCCGACCCCCTGCCAGCGTCGCCTCAGGCGGCTGGAAGACGCAGGCATCATCACACGCTATGGCGCGGTGCTCGATCCGGCGCGGCTCGGCCTGCCTCTTCAGGCCTTCGTCATGGTCGCGCTGGAGAGCCATGCGGAGGAGGTGGTGGACCGCTTCCACAAGGCCCTGGCCGAGCGGCCGGAGGTGCTCGCCGCTTATGCGATGAGCGGCGAGATGGACTACCTGCTCCACGTCCTCGCCGCGGATTTCGAGGCCTATGCCGAATTCGCGCTGAAGGCCCTGCTGCGCATGCCGGGGGTGAAGGAGACGCGCAGCAGCTTCGTCCTTACCGCGCTTAAGCCGCCGGGCGAGGTTCCGGTGTGACGCTCCAGCTCTCGCGGGCGTTCAGCGTCGCCGGGTCGAAGCCCGCGATGCGCTTGTAGCCGTTGATCGTCGCCTCCAGCTCGGCATGGGGCACGACATCCTCCAGCCGCTCGAATCCGTCTGGCGCGCGGGTATGGACCAGGTCCAGCACCCGGTCAGGCCCGTCGCCGCGATTGGCTTCGACGACCGCGGCCGTTGCCGGCCGGCGCACCGCCTCATAGGCTTCGAGCCCGGCCTCCACCGCGCCATGCTTCGCCAGCTGCAAGGCAAGGAAGCGGGCATCCAGTATGGCTTGGGAGGCACCGTTGGAGCCGATGGGGTACATCGGATGGGCGGCATCGCCGAGCAGGGTCACCCGGCCCTGGCGCCAGCGCGGCAGCGGGTCCCGATCCACCATGGGGAATTCGTAGACCGCCTCGGCCGCACGGATCAGCCCCGGTACGTCGAGCCAGGCGAAGCGCCACTCGGCAAAGATCGGCAGGAAGTCCTCGATGCGTGCCAGACGGTTCCAGTCCTCCCGTGCCCAAGGCGTCGTGGCCGGGAAGCGCTGCTCAGCGATCCAGTTGACCAGCATCCGCCCGCCGGGGGCCTCGCCGATCGGGTAGCAGACGAATTTCGTGTCCCGGTGTCCCGCCTGTACCATGGTGGCGCCGCTGAGGAAGGGCCGGGCCGGGCTCACCGCGCGCCAGAGGATGGCGCCGTTCCAGCGCGGCGCGCCCTCGCCGGGGACGAGCAGGGCGCGCACGGCGGAATGGATGCCATCGGCGCCGACCAGCGCATCGCCGCGGGCCGCGCTGCCATCCTCGAACTGCGCAGTGACGCCCGCCTCGTCCTGGCTGAAGCCGGCGAGGCGCCGGCCGAGATGCAGCCGCCCGGGCCCGAGCCGGGCCAGCGCCGCATCCCAGAGCAACATCTGCAATCGCCCACGATGGATCGAATATTGCGGCCAGCGATAGCCGGCGGCGAGGCCGCGCAGCTCTGTCCAGATGGTCTGGCCAAAGCGGTTGGCATAGCGGAATTCCTGAGTGGCAACGCCGGTCTGCGCCAGGGCCTCGCCGAGGCCGAGTTCTGTCAGCTCCCGCACCGCATGAGGTTGCAGGTTGATGCCGACGCCGAGCGGGCGGATTTCCGCCGCTGCCTCATGCACCTCAACCTCGATGCCGGCGGCATGCAGGGCGAGCGCGGTTGCCAGCCCGCCGATACCGGCGCCGATCACCAGGACGCGCATCCCCGTCCTCCCTGTTGTTTTCATTTCAATATCGTGTACTGACGGCCCGGTCCATGCCCGTAACCAATCGGTGAAAATTTTTACGCCCTTGGCTTCTCCAGCACGCAATAGGACTGGCCCAGGGCCCGCTGCCCGGCCGGCACCGCCTCGGTCGCCGTCTCCGCGGTGATGGCGATGCTTGCCTTGTCGCCCCGCTCCATGGCGATGACGGTGAAGCCGAGGCGCCTGGCCCAGAGCCGCAAGTCGTCCGCATGCATGAAGACGTTGATATGGCCGAGATAGGAGCGCTTGCGCACCCAATCGACATTGCCCTCGAAGACGCTCCACTGAGCTTCGACGGCGAATTCGAAGAAGGAGAAGATCACCCGCCCGCCCGGCGCCAGCACCCGGGCGCATTCCTGCAGGTAGACGTAGGATTCCTCATGCAGGAGATGGGTGAAGACAGAGAAGAAGGTGACGAGATCCGCCTCGCCATCGGCCAGCGGGATGCGGTTGCCCTGGCTCAGCTCCAGCCGGAAGTCGGGCCGGGCCATCTTCCGCCGGCAATAGTCGAGCAGTTCCGGCACCACATCGAGGCCGAGATAGCGCAGCGGCGGATAGCGCCGGAGCTGCGCCGCCAGCCGGCCGGCGCCGCAGCCGACATCGACGACGCGGCTGTCCTCCCTCAGGCCGTATTGCCGGAGCAGGCTGTGCTCCAGCACGCCGAACAGCTCGAGATTGCCGCCGACCGAGCGGGCGACCGCCTCATCCTCCGGGAAAGCCGCGAGGTAGGCACGGACCATGGCCGCGTAGCTTTGGACATAGTTCAACTGGAGGCTCATGCGTGCTCCGCTCGGCGTGATCGGCCACGGCGAGCTATCATGCGGCACGGCGGCCGGTCCAGCATGGCGGCCGCGTTGACCCTGGCCGGCCCCGTCCCTAGCTTCCGGCCATGAGCGACGACCCCATCTTCCGCCCGAACCCATTCCTCCAGACCGGGCTTTCGGTGCGGATCATGGACCTCTCGGGTGCCAACGGCTCCGAACCGGTCGAGACCGTCACCGGCTTCCGCACCCTGGAGCATGCCAATGCCTTCGCCCGCCGCTACGTGCGAGACAGCCTGGAGCGCTCCCGCGCCGCCGGGATGACGCCGGACGAGGTGATCGCCAGTTGGTTCGCCTTCGGCGAGGATGCCGAGGTGCAGGGTGCCGGCGAGCAGGCCTGGACCAGCGCCACGGAACTTGCCGACTTCGCCGCCCAGCCGGTGCGCGATGCCGAGGACCGGAATTGGCGTGCCCTCGACCCCCGCCGGGACGAGGATGAGACGGACGAGGAGGAAGGGTGAGCCTTCACGCCATTCGCTGCGGGGATTATGGCGAACCGGACAAGGAACGGCCGAATGGGGGGGTGGACGGTCGAGGGCGTCGCCGGAGCGGAGGCCGCCGCGGAGTATGCCCGCCGCTTCATCCGCGCCCAGATCGAGGATTTGCGGGCCGAGACCGGCTCCGCCGAGGAATTGAGAGAGATGTATCGCAGCTTCGGCGAATATGCCCGCACCCCCGGCTTCAACCATGAGGCCTGGGCGGCGCATGGCATCGCCACCCCCGCCTGCCGCAAGGCGGAGACCGACTACCTGATACTCGAGCCGCGGGGCCACCGGGCATGAAGCTCCGCTTCGCCCCCTCGCCGACCGGACTGCTGCATGTCGGCAATGCCCGCGCCGCGCTGGTGAACTGGCTCTTCGCCCGGCAGCGCGGCGGCACGGTGCTGCTGCGGCTCGACGATACGGACCTGGAGCGCTCCAAGGCGGAGTATGCCGAGGCCTTGCAGGAGGACCTCCGCTGGCTCGGCCTCGACTGGGACGAGAGCTTCCGCCAGTCCGACCGCCTGCCGCTCTATGCCGCGGCGGCCGAGCGGCTGAAGGCATCCGGCCATCTCTACCCCTGCTTCGAGAGCGAGGAAGAGCTGCGCTACAAGCGGGAGCTTCGCCTTAAGCAGGGCCGGCCGCCGCTCTATGACCGCGGCGCCCTCAAAATGACGCAGGAGCAGTACGAGCGGGCGCTGGCCAATGGCAAGCGGCCCTATTGGCGCTTCAAGCTGAGCGGCCTCCAGCGCGAGTGGGAGGATGGCGTGCTCGGGCGGCGCGCGGTGAAGCTCTCCAGCCTCTCCGACCCCGTGCTGATCCGCGCCGATGGCTCGCCGCTCTATACCTTCACCTCGGTGGTGGACGACCTCGACAGCCGGGTGACGCATATCATCCGCGGCGAGGACCATGTGACCAATACGGGCGTGCAGCTCGATATCTGGGAGGCACTCGGCGGCCGGCCGCAGGCGCTTTCCTTCGCCCATCTGCCGCTGCTGACCGATGCGGATGGCGGGCCGCTTTCCAAGCGCCTCGGCAGCCTGTCCCTCCGCCAGCTCCGCCGCGACGGGGTGGAGCCTGCGGCGCTGGCCGGCTACCTCGCCGCCCTCGGCACCTCGACCGACCCGGCGCCCGGGATGCCGGCGGAGCTGGTGCCGGGCTTCGCGCTGACCGCCATCTCCCGCTCCGCCGCGCGGTTCGACGTGCAGCAGCTGCTCGCCCTGAACCGGAAGCACCTGCATGAGCTGCCCTTCGAGGCGGTAAGGGCGCAGCTTCCTGCGGGCGCCGACGAGGACTTCTGGCTTGCGGTGCGCGGCAACCTCGACCTGCTCGGCGAGGCCAAGCCCTGGTTCGAGGTGGTGCGCGGCAGCATCGTCCCGCCGGTCCAGCCGGGGGAGGGGGAGTTCCTCCGAGCCGCCCTCGCTGCCCTGCCGCCGGAGCCCTGGGACGCCGCGACCTGGGGCGTCTGGACCGAGGCGCTGAAGCAGTCCACCGGTCGCAAGGGCAAGGCGCTGTTCCTGCCGCTCCGCCTGGCGCTGACCGGCGAGGATCATGGGCCCGACCTCAAGGTCCTGCTGCCGCTGATCGGGCGGGAGCGGGCGGCTTTGCGGTTGAAGCTCGGCGCGGAGGGTTGAGCTTCCGGCTGCGGCCGGCCTAGAATGTCAGCGATGTCCAAGGCCTGTCGCTGCCGCTGCTGAATCTCCCCGCCCGCGGGCCCGACCCGCGGCCTCGGCTGCGTGCCCCCTTGCGACGACGGACCCCTCGATGACCCAGTTCCACTTGCACAACAGCCTGACACGCACGAAAGAGGAATTCGTGCCGATCGATCCCGGCCATGTGCGGCTCTACGTCTGCGGCCCAACCGTCTACGACCTGGCGCATCTCGGGAATGCGCGGCCGGTGGTGGTCTTCGACACGCTCGCCCGGCTGCTGCGGCGGCTCTATCCGCGCCTCACCTATGTCCGCAACGTCACCGACGTGGACGACAAGATCAACGCGCGCGCGGCCGAGAGCGGCGAGCCGATCGGCGCCATCACCGCCCGCACCACGACCGACTTCCACACCGACATGGCGGCGCTTGGTGCCCTGCCGCCGGATGAGGAGCCGCGCGCGACGCAATCCATCGCGCCGATGATTGCGCTTATCGAGCGCCTGATCGCCCGTGGCCATGCCTATGCCGCCGAGGGCCATGTGCTGTTCAGCGTGCCCTCTTTCCCGGAATACGGCACGCTCTCCGGCCGCAGCCCGGATGAGCTGGTGGCGGGCGCACGGGTCGATGTCGCGCCCTACAAGCGGGACCCGGGCGACTTCGTGCTGTGGAAACCCTCGGACGAGGCAACGCCCGGATGGGACAGCCCCTGGGGCCGCGGCCGGCCCGGCTGGCATATTGAGTGCTCGGCCATGTCCTGGCAGGCGCTGGGCGAGGTCTTCGACATTCATGGCGGCGGCCATGACCTGATCTTCCCGCACCATGAGAACGAGCTGGCGCAGAGCCGCTGCGCCTTCGGCACGCCGCGGATGGCGAATGTCTGGCTGCACAACGGCATGCTGCGCGTCGACGGCGAGAAGATGTCGAAGTCGCTCGGCAACTTCCTCACCGTGCGCGACATCCTGGCCCGCGGAGCCTGGGCTGGAGAGGCTTTCCGTCTGCTGCTGCTGCGCACCCATTACCGCGCCGACCTCGACTTCACCTTCGCCGGGCTGGATGAGGCGAAGGCGGAGCTGGACGACGGCTATGCCATGCTCGCCCGCGCCGTGGCGCCAGCCGATGGGCACAAGATGACGCGCGATGCCATGGTGGACTGGGCGTTGGAGCCGCTGCTCGATGACCTCAACACGCCGCTGGCACTCGCCCGGCTGCGCGACCTGCGTACCCTGGAAAACGTCGCCAGCGTCGGCGGGAGCGCGACTTCGGTGCTGCACCGCATCGGCAAGCCCTGGCCTGTCGTCGCCGGCCTTGCCGCGGAGGCCTTCCGCGAGGCCGCCGCGCTGATCGGCCTGCACCCCTCCGACCCCGAGGCCTGGCTGCGCGGCGGCGAAGATACGGGGTGGGTGGAGCAGGCCATCGCCGACCGCCTTGCCGCCCGCAAGGCGCGGGACTTCGCCGAGGCGGACCGCATCCGCGACGCGCTGAAGGCCAAGGGTGTCCTGCTGGAGGATGGCCCGCAGGGCACCACCTGGCGGCGGGCGTGAGCCACTCCGCCGAGGACTGGATGGATGCGCTGAAGCGCATCGCCCTGACCGACCCGAAGCGCGCCTGGTTCCGCGCCCATCTCGACGCGCCGGGCTGCACCGCGACCGAGGCGGCCCTCGCAGCGGCGGCGGGGCAGCCCATCGCCGAGTACCGGGCGCTCGCCGCCGAACTGGCCGCGGCGCTCGAGGCCGACATGCCGGAGGAGCCGCTCGCCCTGGTCGCCGAGCGGGCAGGGGAGGGGTGGCGGCTGCATGCGCCGCTCGCCTTCGCCCTCGGCATCCACCGCGTGGTGCCCGATGCCTGGACCCGCGGCGGCAAGCCGGCGGCGAAGCTGCAACCGGCGCCGGGCGAGAGCCCCGTCGTCGTCCTCGTCCGCCCGCAACTCGCCGAGAATATCGGCACCACCGCCCGTGCCATGGCGAATGGCGGGCTCTTCCACCTCCGCCTGGTCGCGCCGCGCGATGGCTGGCCGCAGGACCGCGCCTGGCGCACCGCCTCCGGCGCCGATGCCATCCTCGATGCCGTGCAGGTCTTCCCGGACGTGCCGAGCGCCATCGCCGATTGCCACCGCGTGTTCGCCACCTGCCCGCGCCCGCGCCACATGATCAAGCCGCTGCGCACCGCCCGCGCCGCGGCCGAGGATGTGCGGGAGGTCAACGAGCGTGGCCTGCGCTGCGCCGTGCTCTTCGGCCCGGAGCGCGCCGGCCTCGAGGCCGACGACATGGCCCATGCCGACACGCTGGTCCGCTACCCGCTGAACCCGGCGCATATGTCGCTGAACCTCGCCCAGGCGGTGATGATCTTCGCCTATGAGTGGTGGACGGCCCGCGAGACGACGCCCTCCCGCCGCCTCGTCACCAACGGCACGACGGTCGCCAGCAAGGGATTGCTCGAGGCCTTCCTCGACCGGCTGATCGGCGAGCTGGACGCCTCAGGCTTTCTCGAGCCGGAGAAGAAGCGGGCGAACATGGTCCGCAACCTCCGCCACTGGTTCGAGCGCGGTGAGGTGACGGAGCAGGAACTCCGCACCCTTCATGGCGTGGTGACGGAGTTGTCCCAAGGGCGGATGCGGCGGGGGCGGCCGGACCTAGACTAGATCGGCCTGCTCTCGCTCCGTGCCCAGTCCTGGCCCATCAGCGCATTGCTCGGCTGGGTCTTGTCGACGACCTTGCGCGCGGCCTCGGCGCCGGCGATTGGCAGGCCCTTCGGGTCGAGCAGCCCGACCTGCACCAGCACCGAAGCCTGGTCCCAGTAGATGTGCTCGTGCACCAGCTTGTCGCCTGCGAATTGCACGATGGCGACGAGCGCCACCTCCACCCGCCGCCCAGTCGGCGGCACGCCTGGCAGCATCCAGTCGATGCCGGAGGTATGGGTGGAGCGGAAGATCATCTCGTCGACGATGCTGCTCTCGCCGACGGTGCGGCTGATCGGCACCAGCTCGGTATCCGGCGGATTGGCGCCGATGAAATGATATTTATAGAAGCGCTTGAGCTGGTCATGCCCAACGCCCCCGGTCATGGTCGGGACGTGATTCACGTAGGGCTCGGGCACCATGGACGCCATGGTTGCCTCCACGTCGCGGGTCTCGAACTCGTAGCGGCAATGCGCTTCCCAAAGCGCGACGAGGTCATGGCCGGGCATCGTCTGGCCTCCCGATTGCGGTCATTGCGGCTTCGGCAGCCGATTCGCCAGCTTCCGGGCCAGGGCATAGCCGAGGAGGCCTGCCACCGGTGCCGCGGGCAGCACCAGCAGCCAGCCCATATGCACGTTCTGCACAACGAGGCCGAGGCCGATGCCGAGCATAAGCCCGCCGACGAGGCTGCCGACCACGCCGGCGGTCAGGCCGAGGATGAGGACTTCCGCACGTGTCACCATGGGATGGGCATTAGGCCCCGAAGCGAGGGTTTGACAAGCTACCCCCTCCGCTTCTATAGGCCCGCCTCTTCCTGGGAACGTGGACGCAGCCCAAGGGAACTTGGATCGCTGCGCGCCCGCCCTTGCCCGTACCGGGCCTGGGCCTACCGGGACAACATCGCTAGCGGAAGGCCGCATCCGGAAACCGGGGCGGAACGCATGAGCCTATGACCAAGCGCCTCGAATCCAAGTACAAGATCAACCGCCGCCTTGGGGTCAATCTCTGGGGCCGGGCCAAGAGCCCGATCAACAAGCGCGAGACCATCCCTGGCCAGCATGGCGCCCGCCGCAAGCAGAAGCCGACGGACTTCGGCGTCCAGCTTATGGCGAAGCAGAAGCTGAAGGGTTATTACGGTAATATCGGCGAGAAGCAATTCCGCAAGTATTACGAGGAGGCGGTGCGCCGCAAGGGCGACACCTCCGAGAACCTCATCGCCCTGCTCGAGCGCCGGCTCGACTGCGTGGTCTACCGCATGAAGCTGGCCGTCACGCCCTTCGCGGCGCGGCAGTTCGTGAACCATGGCCATGTGCTGGTGAACGGCAAGCGCCTCAACATCTCTTCCTACCAGGTCAAGGACAACGACCTGATCGAGGTGAAGGAGAAGTCGAAGCAGATGACCGTCGTGCTCGACGCCGTGCAGAACGGCGAGCGCGACGTGCCAGAGTACATCGAGATCGACCACCGCGCCATGCGTGGCCGCTTCGTCCGGGCTCCGAAGCTCTCCGACGTGCCCTATCCGGTGCAGATGGAGCCCAACCTGGTCGTCGAGTTCTACTCGCGGTAAGGATGCGCTGGAAGCAGCGGAAGCTTCCATGCTTTGAAGGTGTTGTAAGGGGGAAGGCAAAGCCTTTCCCCTTTCTTTTTCACCTCTCCCAGATTGCGCGACGTTGCCAACCGCCTGCCGAGCGAAGACCAGCGCCACGCCGCACTCCGCCAAGGCCGCCGGGATCTCGGTCAGGCGGTCTTCAGTTGAGCAGCCTGTTCGCGCGCAACCGCGTCACCGCCAGGTCGACAAACGTCCTCACCTTCGCCGGCGCCTGACGTCCCTCGGGATACAAGACGTGGATGGGCAGCGGCGGCTCCTCGTAGTCGGCGAGTACGACCTGCAAGCGGCCTTCGAGCAGGGCAGGGCCGATCTGGTATTGAAGGACCCGCGTCAGCCCCCAGCCAGCCAGGGCAGCGGCGATGCCGGCCTCGTTCGTATTGCTTTGCAGCACGGGATGGACCGTCACGCGCTGATCCTGCGAGAACCTCCATTCCGGCGACGCCCAGGCGCCCGTCGACATGGCGATGCGGTGGTGCTTCAGGTCCTGCGGAGTCGCCGGGATGCCATGCCTCCCAAAGTAGGCGGGCGAGCCGCAGATGACGCGTCGGACCGTGCCGACCCTGGCGGCCGTGAACCCGGAATCCGAGAGATGCCCGATGCGGACCGCGACATCGATGCCTTCCTCGACGATGCTGACAGGACGGTCGACGAAAAGCGTCCGCGCCGACATGGTCGGATAGCTGTCGAGGTAGTCGGTCAGGATGGGCAGCACATGCATCTGGCCGAAAAGGACGGATGCCGTCACGGTGAGGGTGCCGGACGGCGTCGCGTAGGAGCCGGCAGCCGCGGCCTCCGCCTCGACGATATCGGCAAGGATGCGTCGGCAGTCTTCATGGTAGCGGCTGCCCGCCTCCGTGAGCTTTACGGACCGGGTGGTGCGGACCAGCAGCCGGGCGCCGATGGCTCCTTCGAGGGCAGCCACCGCGCGGGTCACGGCCGGGGCGCTCATGTGCAACAGACGGGCGGTCTCCGCGAAACTCGCCGTTTCGGCGACCTTCGCAAAGATCCGCATGGCCTGCCAACGGTCCATGACCTCTTTCCCCCGCCTCAGGCTGTCCAACCTTCGAGGGTAACGACTGCACCAGCTTATGTGAACGTGCCGCTGGGCGGTGGCGTGCGTGTCGGAGCTGCGCTTCCGACCGCGGACGTCGTCCCGGCCTGCTTCCCAACAGGGGCGAGCGGATCACGATCCGCGCCATTCGTGAAGAGTAGATTTAGCAACTATCGAAACCCGTAGCCTTCTCCCAAAAGCATCTTAGGCACCCCCGCTGAGGGTCCGGGCGGTTGGGGCCTTTTGTGCAACGACGAGGGATGTGCTTGGGTACCAATGGGAGGTACGAAGCCATGCCGAACGCCGACGCCAAACCTTTAAAAACGCAGCATTCAGGCGCCGCAGTTGAGAACATCGAAGTCTCGGTTGCCGATGGGGTCTGCACCGTGGTGATCGCGCGGCCGGAGAAGAAGAATTCGCTGACGCGGACCATGTATGCCGGTCTTGCATCGGCGATCGAGGAGAGTGCTGCTAACCCCGCCGTGCGCTGCTTGTTGCTGACCGGCGCGGGCGAGGTCTTCTGCGCCGGGAACGACATCGGCGAGTTCCAGAACCGCACGCCTGAGGACCCCAACGCCCCGCCGCCGAGCAAGCGCTTCTATTACGGCCTGGCGAATTACGAGAAGCCGATCGTCGCCGCGGTACCTGGCCTCGCCATCGGCATCGGCTGCACCATGCTGATGCATTGCGACATCGTCTATGCGGCGCCGGAGGCGCGGTTCCGCATGCCCTTCGTCGATCTCGGGCTGGTGCCGGAGCTTGGCTCCTCGATGATCGTACCCTGGATGGTGGGGCGGCAGAAGGCGGCGGAGCTGATGCTGCTCGGCGAGTTCTTCGGCGCCGAGGCGGCGCGGGAGATGGGCTTCGTCAACCGCATCATGGACCGCGCAGAGCTGCTGCCGAATGCGCGGGCGACGGCCGCTGTTCTGGCGGCGAAGCCGCCCGAGGCGATGCGGCTGACCCGGCGGCTGCTGCGGCAGCACCATGCCATCCTGCTCGAGCGGATGGAGGAGGAGAGGACTATCCTCGCCGCGCAGCTCCAGACCGCCGAGACCCAGGCCATCATGGCCAATGTGCTGAAGAAGCGCTGAAGGAGGAGCCCCGCATGTCGCTCGTCGAATTCCTGAAGGGCCGGCTCTCGCTGCCGCTCATCGGCTCGCCGCTCTTCATCATCTCCGTCCCCGACCTCGTCGTCGCACAATGCATGGCGGGGATCATCGGCGCCATGCCGTCGCTCAATGCACGGCCGGCAGAGCAGTTCGAAGAATGGGTGATCGAGATCAAGGAAAGGCTTGCGACGCATGATGCGCGGCATCCGGACCGGCCGGCGGCGCCATTCGCCATCAATCTCATCGTGCACAAGTCGAACGACAGGCTGGAACATGACCTTGCCATTTGCGTGAAGCACAAGGTGCCGCTGATCATCACCTCGCTCGGCGCGCGGCCGGAGGTGAACCAGGCGGTGCATTCCTATGGCGGCTACGTGCTGCACGACGTGATCAACCAGCGCTTCGCCCATAGCGCGGTCGACAAGGGCGCCGACGGGCTGGTGCTGGTCTGCGCCGGCGCGGGCGGGCATGCGGGGGCGCTCTCGCCCTTCGGCTTCGTGCAGGAGACGCGGGCCTGGTTCGACGGGCCAATCGCGCTGTCGGGTGCCATCGCCAACGGGCGGAGCGTGCTGGCGGCGGAGGCGCTCGGCGCCGACTTCGCCTATGCGGGCAGCGCATTCATCGCCACGCAGGAGGCGCGGGCGCAGACGGACTATCAGCAGATGATGCTGGAGTGCGGGGCGGAGGACATCATCTACACCAACCTCATCACCGGCGTGCACGGCAACTACATGAAGCCGAGCCTGAGGCGGGCCGGCCTCGACCCCGACAACCTGCCGCAAAGCGACCCGAGCAAGATGGACTTCAGCTCCGACCGGAAGAAGCGCTGGAAGGACATTTGGGGCGCCGGGCAGGGGATCGGCGCGGTGAAGGCGGTGGAGCCGGCGGGCGATGTGGTAGCGCGGTGGCGGCGGGAGTACCACGCGGCGCGGGCGCGGCTCGGGGCCGGGTGCCCGCTGGTAAACCCGGCCTGGGAGAAGGTGATGGAGGCGGCGGCGGCCGAGTAGGGCCGCCGCCCATGCTGCGTCAGTCCATCGCCGCATGCGCCGGGTCGGGCGCGGCGGCCTTGGGCGGGCGCTTCATCAGCGGCAGCAGGACGAGCATCGCCAGCGCCAGGATCATCAGCAGCCAGTAGTCGTCGGCATAGGCGATGATGCTGGCCTGGCGCGTGATCTCCTGGTTCAGCAGCGCGGCGCCGGGGATGGTGGAGGGGTCCCACCACCGGTGAATCGCCGGCATGTCGAAGACCCGGTTCAGCGGCGAGACATGCATCGCCAGGTCGGAGTGCACGATCTGCGTGTTGCGCGTCAGCATGGCCGACATCGCCGAGATGCCGATGGCGCTGCCGAGGTTGCGCAGCAGGCTGATGAGCGAGGTGCCGTCGGTGCGCATCACCGGGTCGAGGGTCGCGAAGGCGACGAGGTTCAGCGGGATGAAAACGAAGCCGAGGCCCACGCCCTGGAGGATGGTCGCGGTGACCAGCGTCCGCATCGAGACATCGGGCGTCCAGCCGGTCATCTCCCAGAGCGTCCAGGCAAGGATCAGCACACCAATCGCCATGACCTTGCGCGGGTCGAAGCGGCTGGCGAGCCGGCCGGCGACGAACATCGCGGCCATGGTGCCCAAGCCCCGGGGCGCCATCGCCAGGCCGGCGGTGAAGACCGGGTAGTTGCCGAGCGTCTGCAGGTAGGGCGCGAGCAGGGCCGAGGTGGCGAAGAGGATGGCGCCGACCGCGAACATGATGCCGAGCCCAGCGGCGAAGTTTCGGTCGCGGAAGATGCGCGGCGGGATGAAGGGACGCTCCGCCGTCGTCATGTGGACAAGGAAGAGGTAGAGGCCGAGCCCGGCGAGCACGGCTTCCACAATGATCTCGGTGGAGCCGAACCAGTTCAGCAGCTCGCCGCGGTCGAGCATGATCTGCAGGGCGCCGACGCCGAGCGCCAGGACGCCGAAGCCGAACCAGTCGAAGCGGCGGCCGGATCGCGACTCACCTTTTGGCAGGAAGAACATCAGCCCGAGCAGCGCCAGGATGCCGAAGGGCAGGTTCACGTAGAAGACCCAGCGCCAGTTCAGATTCTCTGTCAGGTAGCCGCCGAGGGTCGGGCCCAGGATCGGGCCGACCATCACGCCCATGCCCCAGATCGCCATGGCAGAGCCGCGCTGCTCTGCCGGGTAGATGTCCAGCATGGTCGATTGGCTGAGCGGCACCAGCGCGGCGCCGAAGGCACCCTGCAACAGGCGGAAGACCACCATCTGCTCGAGCGACTGCGCCGCGCCGCAGGCGACGGAGGCGAGGGTGAAGCCGCCGACGGAGGCGAGGAAGACCGCGCGCCTGCCGAAGCGAGTGACGAGGAAGCCGACCGGCGCGGTCAGGATGGCGGCCGCGGTGATATAGCTGGTCAGCACCCAGGTGATCTGGTCAGAGGTCGCGGCCAGGCCGCCCTGCATGTAGGGCAGGGCGACATTGGCGATGGTGCCGTCCAGCGCCTGCATCAGCGTCGCCACCATGGCGCAGACGGTGATGATGCCGCGATGCGGCACCGCTTGCTCGCTCATTGGAATGTCTGACCTGGTGGGGCTCCCGGGACGTCGCGCAGCGGTGTCGTGGGGAGAACTAGAAGATGTCGGACAGATGCCGCTCGTGGCCGGTGTCGATGGAGACGACGGCACTCATCCCGGCGCGTAGCGGCGGCGCGCCGTCTTGCGGCTCGACGCGGATGCGGACGGGGATGCGCTGTACCACCTTCACCCAGTTGCCCGAGGCGTTCTGTGCCGGCAGCACGCTGAAGGTGGAGCCCGAGGCAGGGCTTATGCTCTCGACCACGGCCTTCCACGTGATGCCGGGATAGGTATCAATGGTGACGGTCGCGGTGTCGCCCGGCTTCACATGGGTGAGGTCGGTCTCCTTCGGCAGCGCGTCCACCCAGATGCGATCGGAGGAGACAAGGGCGAAGGCGGGTGAGGCGGCCGCGAGGTACTGGCCAGGCTGTAGCGTCGAGACCTGCGTCACGGTGCCGGCGAAGGGCGCGCGAAGCGTGGTGTGGTCGAGCTGGCGCTGCGCCTCGGCGAGACGGGCGGCGGCTTCGAGGTAGTCCGGGTGTTGCTCGACCGGTTGGTCCGGTTTGCCGCCGAGCCTGGCCAGCTGGACCCTGGCCTGGGCGCGGAGCGATTCGAGCTGCTGCTGCGACTGCTGCAGGCCGTAGCGTGCCTGGTCATAGGCGGAGCGGGTGACGGCACCGCTGTTCACGATCTGAGCGGCGCGGTCGAAGGTGGCCTGGGCTAGGGTGACGGCAGCTTCCTGCGCCGCGGCGTCGCGCAGCATGCGCTGGTAGTCGGCCTGCATGGCGGCGAGGCTGAGCGAGGTTTGCTGGAGCTGCGCCCGGGCTTGGTCGAGGGCGTGGTGGAAGGGGGCGGAGTCGAGCTGAACCAGGACCTGGCCTTCCGTCACCCGGTCGCCCTCATGCACGGCGATGCGCTGGACGATGCCAGAGACGTCGGTTGCCAGCATCAGCCGGTCGGCCTGGACATAGGCGTCGTCGGTACCGGCATAACGGCCGCCGTTCAGCCAAAACAGGCCGGAGCCGGCGACGACGGCGAGGACGCCGCCGAGCATCAGTGCCAGGCGCAGCCAGCGGCGGCGCTTCGGCGGGGCGGGGCCGGCTTCCGTCTCGGGCTTCTCGATGCGGAGCGAACCTTCGGGCATGGGGCTACTCTCAGGCAGCGAAGTCGGCGTCTGTCTCGCCGGCCAGCAGGTTGGACTTCATCAGCAGCAGGGCATCACGCACCGCGGCGCGCTGGGCCTCGGGCAGGTTGCGGGTGGTGGTCGCGTCGAAGGCGGCCTTGGCCTCGTCGATCTCGGCCAGCACCGGCGCCGCCTCGGGCCGCAGGTGCAGGCGCCACACGCGGCGGTCGCTCAGGTCGGCGCGGCGCTCGATCAGGTTGCGTGCGGCCAAGCGGTCGACCAGGCGGCCGACGGTGATGGGCTCAACCTCCAGCAGCTCGGCCAGCTCGCGCTGGGTCAGGCCGTCATGCCGCCGCAGCCGGACCAGGATCACCCATTGGGCGCGGGTCATGCCATGCGCGCGGGCGACACGGTCCGCCATGGTGCGGATGAGCCGCGCCACATCGGTCAACAGGAGGAGGAGGTCATCATTCGGGGCGGTAGTCACGCCGGTGAATATAAGCCGCGTTACTATCGGCTGCATCAGGACGGTTAATCACGTCGCTGCGACTCAGAGCGTCAATATTCCAGCTCGTAGGAGAGGCCGATGCGGTCGCCGGCGGGGCCTGTCGCGGTCTGCCCCTCGACCTTGATGCGGGGGGTGATCTCTACTTGGACCCCGACGCCGGTCTGGCCGCCATTCGTCCCCTGGCGGACGCCAAGGAAGACGCCGGGCGCGACGTAGCGGCCGGCCTCGACCGTGGCGCCGGCGGTATTGCCCTGGGCGCCGCTGACGCCGAGGCGGTCGAGGCCGAGGGCGCTGCGGACGCGGTCGAGCGGGCCGCCGCCGGAGCCGCCGATGCCGGTGAGCTGGGCGACGGCGGCAGCGATCTGGGCGATCTCGAAGGGCGAGAGGTTGCTGGTGGCGCGGCCGAAGAGCAGGCGCGCGAGCACCTCGTCCTGTGGCAGCTCGGGGGTGGAGGTGAAGCCGATCTGAGGGGCATTGGCCGGGCCGGTCACGTTGACGGTGATGGTCGTGGCGCTGGCCGTCGCTTCCGCCGCCATGTCGAGCTGCGGGACGACGGTGCCGGCGTTGAAGCCGATGGTGCCGCGCCTGAAGGTCAGCGTGCGGGTCAGGATGTTGAGCGTGCCGCGGACCAGGTTGAGGCTGCCGGACGGGACCGGGGCGGCGACGGTGCCGCCGACGTTGATGGCGCCGCCCATCTCCACCTCGAGGCCGCGGCCGCGGATGAAGACGCGGCGAGCGCTGACCTTCACCGCGAGGTTCAGTGGCGGCGCGGCGGCGGCGGGCGGGCCGGACTTGGTCGTGGGCTGCGGCGCCGGGGGGATGACGCCGGGCGGCAGGCGGCCGCGCTGGCGGACATTGGCGAGGGTCGGGACGTTGGCGGGCAGCTTCTCGGGCACGCGGAGTTCGGCCTGCTCGATCCGCACCTCGCCGGCGACGGTGCCGCCGCCGGTGATGGGGCCCTTCACCGTGATGTCGGCGCCGATGGTCGCCGTGCCGAGGTCGGAAGCGACGGGGCGGGCGTTGCGGGCGGTTAGCACGAGGTCGGCGGGCAGGCCGGGGGCGCCGGCATCGATGTTGCCGCGGAGGCCGATGGTGCCGCCGCCCAGGGTCTTGCCCTCCAGCCGCTCGATGACGAGGCGGGTGCCCTCGCCGGTGATGATGCCGCCGATCTCGGAGAGGCGGACGCCGGTGGTCGGGTTGCGGTAGTCGCCGCCGGTGAGGGTGGCGCGGCCACCGAGGCGTGGGGTGCCGAGGCTGCCCTCGACCCTGAGCGCGAGGGCGAGACGGCCGGCAACGCGGTCGGCGCCGGCGGCCAGGAAGGGGCCGGCGAGCGGGGCGAGATTGAGCGACCCGTCGAGGCTGGCGACAAGGGGGGAGTCCAGGTCGAAGCCGCGCGGCAGGCGGGCGGTGGCGATAACGGTTCCGGCAGGGCCGGCGGCGATCTCGGCGCGGGCCTCGGTGGCGGTGCCCACCATGCTGCCCTCGGCGCGGAGCGTGACGGTCGGCAGGCCCCGGGCCCAGTCGGCGCCAAGGCCGATGCCGGTGCCGTTCAGCCGGGCGCGAATCTCGGGCCTTGCGACCGGGCCGGTGGCGCGGACCTCCCCGGTGATCATGCCCTGCGGCTTGAGGTCGGGGGCGAAGCGCTGGGCCAGCGCCAGGGGGAGCGCGGCAATGGTAACGCCGAGGTCGGTCCGCTCCGGCCCCCATCGGCCGGCGGCCTGGACACGGCCGCCATTTCCGATGGCGAGTGCCAGGTTGGAGATGTCGATGCCGCCATCGGCGCCATAGGTGATGCGGGCGGGGGTGCTGAGGCGGAGGGTCTCGCCCTGGGCCTCGGCCTGGAGGGCGGCGAGGTCGAGGCGGTAGGCGCCCGCCGCGGCGGCAAGGCGGCCGCGGCCCGAGAGTTCGCCCTGGGTCGTCTTGCCGCGAACCGTCCAATCGAGGGCGGCAGGAGTGCCGGCGACGGTGGCGGCGAGGTTGCCCTGCTGCCCGGCATAGGCGAGGCGGGGGACGTCGAGCTTGAGGTCGAAGCCCTGCACGCCGTCGCGTGGATCCAGCGTTGCATCAAGGGCGAGGCGGCCGGCAAGGCCCGCGAGCCCGGCGAGGCGGCCGAAGGGGGCGAGGTCGGCCGCTTCCAGCCGGGCGGTGCCGGCGAAGAGCTTCGCTGTGGTGTCGAGGCGCCCGGTGGCGGTGAACCGGGCGGGGCCGAGGCGTGCCTCGGCAGCCTCAATTTCCACCGCCTGACCGTCCGGGCGGCCGCGGAAGTCGAGGGCAACGGGCAGCCCGTCCAGCGTCGCGCGGAGCTGGGCGGTGCCGCGCGGAGCGGAGGCGGGGGTAGCGACCTGGGCGTCGAGGGCAAGGCCCTCCAGCACTCGCCCGGCGGCGGCGATCCGGCCGGAATGGGCCGAGATGGTGAGGTCGGGGTCGCCAAGCTTACCGGTGGCGCGGACGGTCGCCTCCAGCGCGCCCTCGGAGCCGGCACCGAGCACCTCCAGCCGGGGGAGGGAAAGGGTGGCGTCGAGGGCGATCGGCTCGGCGACCGTGCCCTTGGCTGCGAGGCGACCATTGGCGGCGTCGAGCGTCGCGTCGAAGGCCGGGCCGGGCAGAGCGGCATTAAGGGCGAGGCGCGGTGCCGGGCCGAGCACGGCATCGGCCTGGGGCACGCCGGTCGCCAGGGCCTCGGACGTCGCAGTCAGGGCGAAGGCGGGCTTCACCATAGTGCCGGTGACATGCGCCTCCGCAGTGAGGCCCTGCCAGGCGAGGCCGGCGGGGAGCAGGGGGCCGAAGCGGGTGCTCGCCGCCAGGGCGAGGTCGAGGCGGAGGTCGAGGGCCTCGGTGCCGAGATCGGCGGTGCCGCTGGCAGCGACGCGGCCGGCGGGAAGGGTCAGCTCCAGCTTTCGCAGTGCCAAGCGCTGATCGGGCGGCAGGTCGGCATCGAGGGCGAAGGCGAGGGGGATGGCAAGCGGGCGGATCGTCTCCGGCAGGAGGGGGCCGGCGCGGGCCTCGCCCTGGAGGGTGGCGCCGTAGCGACCATCGGGCGTTGCGCGGACGGTGCCGCTGCTGCTCAGCGCCACCTGCTGGCCGAGGCTGGCCTTGAGGTCGAGGGCGGCGCCGGAGGCGGGTCCGTCCAAGTTCAGGGTGACCTGAAGGGGGGCGTTGTCCCAGCCGCCTTCGGAGGGCGGGATGAAGTCGGCGATGAGGCCGCCCGGGGCTTCATCGAGCGTCAGGCGGGCCGCGAGGCGGTCGGCGCCGGGGGTGAGGGCGAGGGTCAGCGCCGCCGTCAGCGGGGCGTCGAGGCGCTTGAGATCGAGTTTCGCGGTGAGGTCACCGGCGGCGAGGCGGGCCTCGCCGTCGAGCGCGAAGGCGGCGGCCTGGCCGAGGACGGGCTGCGCCAGCTCAATGCGCTGGATGGCGAGGCGGTTCAGTTCCACCGCGACCGGGAGTTGCGGGAGGTGGGGAAGCACGGTGTCGGACGGAGGCTGCGGTTCGGCGGGCGCCGTCTCTCCGCCGGCGGGGAGGCGGGCGAGAGCGACGCGCGCCGCCTCGACGCGCTCGACGCGGAGGGTGCGGGAGAGCAGCGCCTTCAGGTCGAGATTGATGCGCCCGTCTTCCAAGACGACCCATTCGCCCGCGGCATCGGCATAGGCGAGGCGGGTGAAGCCGAGATGGCCGGGCAACGGGCCGTGCAGGCCCTCAATGTGAAGGCCCGGGACGAAGCCTTCCGCCTGGCGGGCGAGGAAGGCGCTGCCGCTCTCGGTGTTGATCCAGGCGAGGGCACCGATGACGGCGAGCACCGGCAGGAGGATCAGCAGCGCCAGGGCGCCGAGGAGCCATTTCAGCCAGCGCATGGTCAGAAGGCCTGGCCGATGCCGACATAAAGCCCATAGCCGGAGGAGCGCGGCTCCCGCACCACCGGCAGTGCGACATCGGCGCGGATCGGCCCGATGGGGGTGTAGTAGCGAAGGCCGAGGCCGGCGCCGACCCGCAGGTTCGAGGTATCGGGCAGCGAGCCGGTGCCGACCGTGCCGGTATCGACGAAGGCGACGGCGCCAATGTCGCCCCAGACCTTCTGCCGCCACTCCACGCTGGTCTCGAGCAGGCTGGCGCCGCCGGTCAGGCGGCCCTGCTCGTCGCGCGGGCCGATCGACTGGTAGTCGAAGCCGCGGACCGAGCCGCCGCCGCCGGCATAGTAGCGGATGTGGCGTGGCACGCTGTCCCGGTCGGCGCCGAGCAGCGAGCCGATGGTGCCGCGCACCGCAAGGATGCTGCGGCGGTCGGCGAAGACATCCCAGTAGGTGCTGGCCGTCACCCGGGTCGGCGCAAAGGGCTGGGCGTCGCGGATGCTGTAGGAGGGGCTGATGCTGCCCTCCAGCCGGTAGCCCTTCGATGGATCGAGCAGGCTGTCGGTACCGTCGTAGCGGCCGCCGAAGAGGACGCCGACGATCTGATAGGGGCTCAGCTTGCCGTCGGGCGGGCCGGAGGAGCCGAGATCGACGGTTGGGCCGGCGCGGACCGTGTACCGTTCGGAAAGGCGTCGCTCGAAGAGCAGCGATGCCGTGATGGCATCGCGGTCATACGCCTCCAACCGCTCGCGCAACGCGCCGATGCTGGCGATGAGGTTGAGGTCGCGGCCGAAGACGCCGGGGCTCGTATAGGTGACGCCGGTCCGGTAGGTCATCTCACTGAGCGCCCCGCCGGTGCCGATGCGGGCCACCTCGCCCTCGACGCGGAGCCGCTCCGCCCCCCCGAAGAGGTTGCGGTGCTCCCAGTAGACGCGGACGGAGGGACCGTAATTGGTCTCGTAAGCAGCGGTGATGCCGAGCGCGTGGCGGGCGCGCTCGGCGACGGTGAAGGTGGTGGGCAGACGGCCCTCGGCATCCAGCCGCTCGGCGGCGCGGACGCGGACGGAGCCGAAGGGGCCGAGCGCCATCAGCTCGCGTCGGGCCCGCTCCAGCCGGTCGGGGCTGTAGGCCTCGCCGGTGATGCGACCGGCCTGGCGGCGGAGGAAATCGGCATCGACGCGGACTGCGCCCTCGACCTGGGGCGGGGCGAAGCGGGCGACGGGGCCGGGGGCGAAGCGCCAGGCGATCTCCATCGTCTTCGCGCCATGATCCACCACCGTCTCCCGCCCGGCCATGGTGGCGAGAGGATGGCCGGCGGTGAGCAGGCGGTCGAGCAGGGTGCGCTCGGCGGCCAGCACCGGCTCGGCGCGGGCGACATCGCCCGGGGCAAGACCGAAGGGCCGGGCTGCCGCGGCGTCGAGGGCGGGCTGATCCCGCGGTTCCGTCGCGCGGATGGCGATGGTGCGGATGCGGTAGGGCTCGCCCTTCTCGACCGTGATGCGGATGGGGACGGGCTTCTCCGCCGGGGCTTCGAGCCGGGCGGGCAGGTTGGGGTCGGCGAGGGGCAGGCCGGCGATGCTGACCTGCGTGCTGCCGCCCCAATAGCCCTCGGATTGCAGCGCCTGCTGGAGCCGCTCGCGGTCGCCCTGGGCGCGGCCGATCACCCCGCCGGCGCTGGTCGGCGCCGACCCCCGAAGTGCCACGAGCTGGGAGACCGCGGCAAGAGAGGCGTCCAGGCTGGAATCGCCGCTCGGCGCAATCTCCACCGTGTAGGGGAGGACGGCCGGGTCCGGCTCCTGCGCCTGCGACCAAGGGACGAGCATGGGCGCAAGCAGCAGGGCAAGAATGATCGGGATGCGGCGCAATCGATACAGCACGGGGGCGAAAGCAACTTCCGGGCTCAGGGTTCCCTCTGGAGATAGGGGGGATTAGGCTTCTCGCATGGACCAGACGCTTGCTGAAACGCTCGCCGGGTGGCGCCGCCACCTGCATGCCCATCCGGGCCTTACCCTGCATGAGGGGGAAACGGCCGCCTTCGTCGCGGCGAGGCTGCGGGAGATGGGGATCGAGGTCACCGAGGGGGTCGGCGGGCATGGGCTGGTCGCCACCTTGCGGCGGGGCCCGGGGGCGCAAGGCGGGGGATCGAACCGCTCGGTCGGGCTGCGGGCCGACATGGATGCGCTGCCGATCCAGGAGCTGAACGAGGCACTGCCCTACCGCTCCACCCTCCCAGGCGTGATGCATGCCTGCGGCCATGACGGGCATACGGCCGCGCTGCTCGGCACCGCCGCGCTGCTCCAGCAGGACCAGGGTTGGACGGGGACCGTGCAGCTTGTCTTCCAGCCGGCCGAGGAGGGGGGCGGCGGGGCGCGGGCGATGATCGCCGACGGGCTGTTCCAGCGCTTCCCGATGGAGCGCATCTTCGGCTGGCACAACTGGCCGGGGCTGGAGGCGGGGACCGTCGCCGTGCATGAGGGGCCGGTGATGGCCGCCGGTGCGCGCTTCGAGATCGTGCTGACCGGCCATGCGGGCCATGCCGCCCTGCCGCACCTGACGCGCGATCCGATGGTCGGCGCCGGGCATTGCATCATCGCCCTGCAATCCATTGTCGCCCGCAACATCGACCCGATGCAGGCGGCGGTGGTCAGCGTGACCGTCGCCGAGGCGGGCGAGGCACAGAACCAGGTGGCGCGCCAGGCCGTGCTGAAGGGCACGGCGCGCTGGCTGACGCCGGAGACGGGCGAGGCGATCGAGGCCGCCATGCGGCGAATCGCGGCCGGCATCGCCGCGACCTTCGGGCTGGAGGCGGAGGTGGAGTTCAAGGTCGGCGTCGAGCCCACGGTGAACCACCCGGCCGAGCGGGAGCTGGCGGCCGTCGCCGCCGGCGCGGTGACCAAGGTGCGGCGGGACCTGCCGCCGGCGATGACGGGGGAGGATTTCTCCTTTTTCCTGAAGGAGGTGCCGGGCGCCTTCGTCTGGATCGGCAACGGACCGGGCGAGGGCGGACGGGAACTGCATAACCCGGCCTACGACTTTAACGACGCCATCCTGCCGGTGGCGAGCGGCTACCTTGCCGAAGTGGCGAAGCGGGCTCTCGCCGGGGCATAATCCCCGGTGGAGGGTACCAGACCATGGTGGGGGTGATCTCGAAAGGTGTCGGCCGCGGGCGGATGAATGATCCAACCGATGTGCTGGTGGTGGAGCAGTTGCTCGTCCGGCACGGGCGCTGGACCTTTCCTCAGGGCCTCCCGGTGGCGAACGGCACCGCGGATGCGGCGACCTTCGCCGCCATCGAAGCCTTCCAGCGCAACGCCATGGGGCTGCTGAAGCCGGACGGGACGGTCGATCCCGGCGGGCTGACCATCCGCTTTCTCGACCGGCCGATCATTCCCGGGCCGCGGCACAAGGTCTTCCGCGAGATCTGCTGGGTGCGGCCGGAGACCTCCTCCATCACCCCCGCCCTGGTCGAAGCGGCGGCGAAGACGCTCGGCTGCGAGGTGGCGGCGGTCAGGGCGGTGGCGCAGGTAGAAACCAAGCGCTCGCCCTGGGACGAGGAGGGGCGGCCGACCATCCTCTTCGAGCGGCACAAATTCCGGACGCATACCGGCGGCGGCTATAACCGCTCGCATCCCGACCTGTCCGGGCCGCAGGGCGCCTACGGCAAGTTCAGCGCACAGTATCCGAAGCTCCGACGTGCCGCCCTGCTGGACGAGGCGGCGGCGCTGAAGTCTGCTTCCTGGGGCACCTTCCAGATCCTCGGCGAGAACCATGACGCGGCCGGCTACAAGACGGTCGAGGCTTTCGTCGATGCGATGATGGAGAATGATGCCCGGCATCTCGAGGCCTTCGTCGCCTTCGTCAACGCCAACAAGGGGATGCGGAAGGCGCTGCAGGACAGGAACTGGGCCGGCTTCGCCTCGCGCTACAACGGGCCGGACTACAAGAAGAACGACTACGACACCCAGATGAAGGCGGCTTATGAGCGTCTCAGCAAGTCCTAGCCTGTTGCTGCTGGCTGCACTGGTCGCAGCGGCGCCGGCGAGGGCGGGCGGGCCCGATCTCGCAGCCGAGGCGCGGGCCGGGCTGCCGGTCGCGGGCGGGTTCGAGGCGGCGGCGCCGCGGCGCTGGTCGCCGGCGCGCGGCGTCACCCTGACCCTGTTGCCGGTGCGCTTCGCGCCACGGGTGCCGGGCTTCCCCAACCAGCAGCGCTGGTGCGGGCTGGCGATCGGCGGGGCGGGGGCAACGGAGAGTCTCGTCACGGTCGGCACCGACTGGACCGAGGCGGTGAGCTGCGACGGGCTGCGCGAGGCGGGGGAGGTGCCGGCAGCGGCAGGCGTGCCGCGCTTTGCCCTAATCTATGCGGCAAGTTCGCCCAATGCGGCGGCGCGGGTGCCGGTGATCCTGCGCTGGGAGGCGGGGCGGGCAGTGCTGGATGCCGAGGCCTCGCAGCGGGTGGACGAGGCGGGCCAGGGCGGCAGCCTGGAGCGGATCAGGGCGGCGCTCCGTCAGCGTTGAGGTCGCGCCAGGCGGGGCGGTCGCCAAGTGCGGTCGCGTGGAAGACGCCGCGTGCCACCGCCCGCGCCAGGGTCGAGGCCGCCAGATGGCCGAGGCGGGCGAGCATGCCGGGGCCGGTCAGCGGCAGGTGGCCCGTCGCCAGGACGAAGACGCTGTCGCCGTCGAAGGGCGTGTGGATTGGGCGGATGGCCTGGGCGAGGCCGTCGGCGGCCATGATGGCCAAGCGCTGCAGGTCGCCCTTGTCGAGCCGGGCGTTGACGGCGACGACGGCGATGGTGGTGTTGGCCATCGGGTTGACCGCGGAGCCGAGGGGCAGGGGCATTTCCGGCTCCGGCCGCCAGCCGGCAGGGGGCGGGCCGAGGCCGCCGAACTCGTCGTCCATCTCATGCGGCCAGGCCCAGAAATGCCGGCTGCCGGGCATGACCGCGCTGCCGAAGCTGTTGACGGCGGCGAGTGCGCCGATCTGCACCCCGTCGGCGGTGACGGTGCTGGCGCTGCCGAGGCCGCCCTTCACCCGGCCGGAGCGGGCGCCGAGTCCGGCCCCGGCATTGCCGAGGGCGAAGTCCTGGCCGATTGCGGCCAGCGCGGTGCGGCCGAGCGTGGCATAGGGCGGCGCCTCACCCCATGCCTTGTCGCCGCCATTCATCAGGTCGAATAGGATGGCGCCGGGCACCACGGGCACCGTCGTTCCGCCGAAGGCGGCGCCGCGGCCGCGGGCGCCGAGCGTGGCGACCACGGCGCCGGCCGCGTCCAGCCCGTACATGGAGCCGCCGGAGAGGGTGACGGCATCGACCGTGTTGCCGATGCTCGCAGGATCGAGGGACTGGATGTTGAGCGTGCCCGGCGCGCCGCCCCGAATCTCGGCGGCGGCGGGGCAGCGCTCCACCGGGTAGATCACGGTGGTGCCGGTGCGGATACCGTGGTCCTCGGCCTGGCCGACGAGGATGCCATCGACATCGGTGATGAGGTTGCGCGGGCCGGGGCGGATCATGTGATGAAGCCTCGCATGGCGGGCGACGCCACGCTATCCGGGGGCATGGAATGGCGAAGGATGACCGAAGCGGACTTGCCGAGGGTGGTGGCGCTGGCTGCGGCGGCGCATCCGCAGCATCCCGAGAAACCGGCGGTCTTTGCCGAGCGGCTGGCGCTGGCGCCCGGCTTCTGCTGGGTTCTGGGCGAGGGTCGGGGCTATGCGCTGGCGCACCCCTGGGCGGGGCCGGTGCCGCCGCTCGACTCGCTGCTCGGCGCGCTGCCCGCCGCGGCGGAGGTGCTGCATCTGCATGACATCGTGCTGGCGCCGGAAGCCCGCGGCGCGGGAGAGGCCGCGGCGATGGTGGCGCGACTGGCGGCGTCGGGAGCGGCCAGCGGGCTCGGGCGGATGACGCTGGTCGCGGTGGCGGGGAAGGCCGGGTACTGGCAGCGGCTCGGCTTCACGCCGCTGGCGGAGGTGGCTGGCTACGGGGCGGGTGCCTCGCTCATGGCGCGTCCGTTGCGCTGAGGCGGCGGGAGTCGGCTGCTGCCTGGGCCGCCTTCGGGTCGTCAAAGAGGCAGGTGCGGCTGGCCTCGAGGCGTTGCCATTCGCGGCCGCGCAGCAGGTGATGGAGGCACTCGCGCCGGCGGTCGGCGAGGAACTTCGCCTCGACCCAGGCCTCGGCCGGCATGCCGGGCGGCAGCAGGACCTGGAGCCGGGCCATGACGCAGCCGGCGGGCAGGGCGAGCCCCTGCGTGAGGAAAAGGCCGGGTGCGCGGCTCGGCATGCTCCGGCCGGTATTGCGGCGGTGGGGTGACATGCTCGATGAGGAAGTCCCGCATGCGCAGCCTCCTCTCCCCTCGGTGCTCGTGGGCCGGGGGGAGATATGCCATCCGGTGAGCGCCGTCTGCGTCAGCCTTCGCCGAACCGGGCGCGGAGCCAGGCGCCGGCGGCCACGACGGAGCGGTCGGCCGCGCCGACATGGCCGAGGGCGCGGAGGAAACCATGCACCGTGCCGGGGAAGAGTTGCGCCTCGAGCGCAACGCCGGCGGCCCGCAGGGCTTCGGCCATGGCATGGTTCTCATCGGCGAGGATGTCGAGCTCGGCGATGTGGAGCAGGCAGGGAGGGAGGCCCGCAAGCTTGGCGCGGAGCGGGGCGGCCAAGGGGTTCAGCCGGTCGGCGGGGCGGGGGGCATAGGCGTTCCAGTAGAAGCCCATGCGCTCCTCCGTCAGGCCGTAGCCGGTGGCGAATGCGTGGTAGCTCGGGCGGTCGAGGCGGCTGTCGAAGACGCCGTAGTTCAGCAGCAGCCCGCGAAGCGGAACCGGGACGCCGCCGTCGCGGAGCGACAGGGCAACGCCCATGGCCAGGTTGGCGCCGGCGGAATCGCCGCCCACAACGATGCGGGCGGCATCGAGCCCCCAGGCGGCGCCCTCGGCGGCGACCCAGCGCAGCACGCCCTCGCATTCCTCGAGCGCCTGGGGGAAGACGGCTTCGGGGCTCAGCGCATAGTCCGGGCCGATGACGGCGCAGCAGGCGGCGGCGGCGTATTCGCGCATCAGCCGGTCATGCGTGTCGATGCTGTTCCAGACCCAGCCGCCGCCATGCAAGTAGAGCAGCACGGGATGCGGGCCGGGTCCGGCCGGCAGGTGGACGCGGCACTGGATGCGCCGCCCGCGGACGGGAAGCCATCGGTCCTCGCCCACGGCGAGGGCGGGGCCGCCGGCGGAAAGCGGGGCGTTCAGCGCCTCCGTCAGGGCGCGCGGTCGGTCGAAGGGGAGTTCGAGGCGGATCGGCGGCAGGGCGGTGGCACGTTCCTCCATCATCCGATTGAAGGCCAGCATTTCCGGGTCGAGGCGGGGGTCCATCGGGCGTCTCCTGCGGTGCCGACTCATGGTTGCCGCTCCGCGCGGTCAGGTCCATGTTGCGGTGCATCATGTCGATGATGACCCCCCGCAGCACTGCCCCCGGCTACCACGCGCACTGCCTGTTCAGGCCACGCAGCCTGGTGCTGGTGGCCGATCCCGGGCAGCCGGAGGCGGCGGTGCTGGCTGCCAACATCGCCGCAGGCGGCTTCGAGGGCCGGGCCTATGCGGTGGGGATGCCGGTGCCCGGGCTGCTGCCGTCCGAATCGGTCGAGGCACTGCCGGAGGCACCAGACCTCGCCGTGCTCTGCCTGCCGCCGGCTGTGCTGGAGCCAGCCATGGCCGCGCTGGCGGGACGGGGCTGTTTCGCCGCCATCGTGCCGGGGCCGGGGCCGGACCTCGCCGGCATCTCGGCCCGGACGGGGGTGCGGGCGTTGGGGCAGGGGAGTTTCGGCCTCTGCATCCCGGCGATCGGGCTGAATGCCTCGCTATCGCATATCCAGCCCGCGGCGGGGCGGCTGGCGCTGGTGACGCAATCGGCGGCGCTGGCGCGGGCGGTGATCGACTGGGCGGCGGCGGAGAAACTCGGCTTCAGCCATGTGGTCGGCATCGGCGGCAATGCGACGCTCGGCTTCGCCGCCTCGCTCGACTGGCTGGCACGGGATGCGGGGACGGGCGCGGTACTGCTCGACCTGCGGCGGGTCAGGAACCGGCGGGCCTTCGTCTCGGCTGCAAGGGCGACGGCCAGGACCCGGCCGGTGATGGCGATCCGCGCCGGGGGGCGGAGCGGTGACGCCTCAGGCCTCGCCGATGCAGTGATGGAGGCGGCACTGCGCCGCGCCGGCGTGCTGCGCGTCTCGGGGCTTGAGGATCTGCTCTCGGCGGCGGAGACGCTGGCGCGGGTGCGGTTGCGGCCGGGGGTGCGGGAAGCGCGGGTCGCCATTGTCACCAATGGGATCGGGCTCGGGCACCTGGCGGCGGATGCGCTGGTCGCCGGGGGTGGGTGCCTGGCCGAGCTGCGGCCGGAATCGCTTGCGGCCTTCAGGCTGCTGCTGCCGCCGGGGTGGGTGGCAGGCAACCCGCTCTCGCTCGGCCCGGCGGCGGGGCCGCGGCTGGCCGAGGCGGCGGCGATGCTGGCCGGGCTGCCGGAGGTGGATGCGGTCCTTGCCCTGCATGCCCCGGCGCCGGGCGAGGCCCCGCCCGAGGCGGCCGATGCGGCGGCGGAGGCAATGATCGCGGCGGCCCGGACCGGCCCTGGACGGGCCGCGCCGATCCTCGTCGGCTGGGCCGGGCAGGCGACGGCCGGGCGGCAGCGGCGGCGGATGGCTGAGGCGGGCCTCGCCGTCTTCGCCACGCCGGAGGCGGCGGCACGGGGCGCGCTGCACCTCGCCGCGGATCGCCGGAACCGCGCCGCAGCCGCTGAGCTGCCCTCGCGCGAGGTTCTGGAGCTGGCGCCGGACCGGGCGGCGGTGCGGCGCATCCTTGCCGAGGCGCGGGCGGCGCGGCGGCTGACGCTGACGGCGGCGGAGGCGCTCGGCGTGCTCGCCGCCTATGGCATCCCGACCGTGCCGGGCCGGCATGCGGCGGGGCCGGCGGAGGCGGCGGATGCGGCGGCGATGCTCGGCTTCCCGGTTGTGCTGAAGGTCCTCAGCCCGGACATCCCGCACAAGAGCGATGTCGGGGGCGTGGTGACCAACCTCGTCAGCCCGGGCGCGGTGCGTACGGCGGCGGAGGCGATGCTGGCGCGCATCCGCGTGGCGCGGCCCGGGACGCAGATCGAAGGGCTGCTGGTGCAGCGGCAAGCCGCGCGGGCACTCGAATTGCGGCTACGGCTCGGTGAAGATGCGATGTTCGGGCCCTGGATCGGCTTCGGCCAGGGGGGGACGGCAGCGGATATCGCGGCCGACGAGGCGCATGACCTGCCGCCGCTGAACCTGGCGCTGGCCGACCAGCTCATCGGCCGGTCGCGAACAGCGCGGCTGCTGAGTGGCTTCCGCGACCACCGCCCGGCCGACCGAGCGGCGGTGGCGGAGGCGCTGGTGCGGCTCTCCCAGATCGCGGTGGATTTCCCGGAGGTGGCGGGGCTGACCGTCAATCCGCTCTTTGCCGATGCCCAGGGGGTGCTGGCTGTCGATGCCAAGCTGGCGCTGCGGCCGATCGGCGAGGCGGGGGAACTGGCGATCCCCCCCTATCCGGCGGAGCTCGAGCGGCCCTTCCGCACCCGGTCGGGGGACGCACTGACGATCCGTCCGATCCGGCCGGAGGATGCGGCGGCGCTCGGCGAGGCCTTTCGCCGGCTGGACCCGGAGGATGTCCGGCGGCGCTTCTTCTCCCCGCTGCGGGAGCTGTCGCCGGCGCTGACGGCGCGGCTGACGCAGATCGACTACGACCGGGAGATGGCCTTCATTGGCTGCGACGAGACGGGGGCGATCCGCGGCGTGGCGAGGCTGATCCGCGACCCGGTGGGGCCGGCGGCGGAATTCGCCGTGATCGTCGAGCCGGCGATGAAGGGTCAGGGGCTCGGGCTGCACCTGATGGAGCGGCTGTTCGCATGGGGCCGCGCCACAGGCGTGACGGAGGTGGCCGGTCAGGTCCTGGCCGACAATCGGCCGATGCTGGCCTTCGTCCGCAGCCTCGGCTTCAGCCTCCAGCGGTCGCCGGAGGAGGAGGATGTGATGGAGGCGCGGCTGCCGCTCTGATCAATCCGCCCGGGTGGCGGCGATGAGCTCGCGCACCCGGGCGGCGGCCGTGGCACCCTTCAGCGCATCGCGCCAGGCGGCCTCGGCGACGCGCTGGTGGACGGAGATCGCCTCATCCGCCGCGGTGATCATGGCGACGCCGAGCCCGGCGGTGGGCGGCGCGTCGGGCGGAAAGGGGCTGCCGACGACATGGGCGCGGTCGCGGCCGCGCAGCACGATGAAGGCGCCCGAGGGGTCCGGCCCGGCGGTTAGGCCGAGCTGGAGGCCGATGGGAACGCTCTCCATCATGGTGGCGATGCTCTCCGCCTCGGCGACTGCGGCGGCGCGGCAGCGCGCGCGGCTGCGCTCCGACAGCGGGATGCCGGCAGCGACGCCGTCCTGCAGGAAGCGGCGCAGCGCCGCCTCGGACAGGATGCCGATGATGTTGGGGCGGCGCTGTTGATGCAGCTTCTTGCGGGCGGCGAGCAGGCCAAGCGCCTGGTCGGCCATGGAGCGGGCGGGAACGCGGTCCGGCGCCGCATCGGCCGCCTCGGTCCATGCCTCGGCGAGCGCGCCCTCGAAGGCATCGGTTGAGACCTGGTAGCAGAGCGCGCCGCCGACCATGAGGATCTGGTCGGCCTGCTCCTCGACCTGGCGCAGCCGCTCCTGGAAGGCGACGGGGCGGGAGAAATATTCGACTCCGATCCCGAGCAGGGAGAGGGGCGAAATCTTCAGCAGCTCGGCAAGGCGTCGGATCGTGTCCAGCTTGATGACCTCGCCCTTCTCATAACGATAGAGCGCGGCGCGTGAGACGCCGAGGCGGGCCGCAATTTCCTCCGCCCTGAGGCCCGACTCGAGGCGATAGGCCCGCAATTGCTGCCCGATATCCGCAAACCGCATCCTAGCCTCCGGCTCCCCAGGCCTTGCCATCCTGGCGATGTGACTCGACCATGGAATGGTTAGGTTTTTGAGAAGATATCTCGCGCCCGCATGGGACTCGCAAAAAACCTTGCCTCGCTCGCCTTGCGAAATCAAGACATGGGAACTTCTGCGACATGTTCATACATGTCGGCAACCCCGCAGGATGTGAAGTAGGGTGGCCGCACACGCATGGCGCGTGCGGCCAGCGGCGACTCAGCCGGCTTCGGGAGCGACTGGGTGGGCGGCCATGACTTCCAGAGCCTTCACCAGCCCGGAATGGTCGAGCTGTCCGCCGCCGGCAGCGATGCAGGCGGAGAAGAGCTGCTGGGTGGCGGCGGTGTTGGGCAGCGCCACGCCGAGTTCCTTCGCCGAGGTCAGCGCCAGGTTCAGATCCTTCTGGTGCAGGACGATGCGGAAGCCGGGGTTGAAGGTCCGCTTGATCATCCGCTCACCGTGGAGTTCCAGGATGCGGGAGGTGGCGAGGCCGCCCATCAATGCCTGGCGCACCTTGGCAGGATCGGCGCCGGCCTTGCTGGCAAAGACCAGGGCCTCGCCCACCGCCTCGATGGTGAGCGCGACGATGATCTGGTTGGCGACCTTCGTCGTCTGCCCGGCGCCGTTCGGACCGACCAGGGTGATGTTCTTGCCCATTGCTTCGAACAAGGGCTTCGCGCGGGCAAAGGCTCCCTCCTCGCCGCCGACCATGATGGTGAGGCTGGCCTGCTTGGCGCCTACCTCGCCGCCCGAGACGGGGGCGTCAAGGTAGTCGGCACCAAGGGCGTTCACCTTCTCGGCGAAGGTCTTGGTGGCGGTCGGGCTGATCGAGGACATGTCGATCACCAGCTTGCCCTGCGACAGGCCGGCAGCGACGCCGCCGGGGCCGAAGAGGGCGGCTTCCACGTCGGGGGTGTCGGGCACCATCAGGATGATGATCTCGGCGGCCTTCGCCACCGCCGTCGCATCGGCGACAACGGTGAAGGAAGAGCGCGACTCGGCGTCTAGGCTCCGGCGATCCGGCACGATGACCTCGTGGCCGGCGGTCTTGAGGTGGCCGGCCATGGGCTTGCCCATGATGCCGAGGCCGATGAAGCCGATCTTCATGTGCGGCTGATCCTTCTTGCTGTTCAGGACTTGTAGGGGGCAAACCAGCCGAGGCCGGCCTCGGTCTCGCCCGCGGGGCGGTACTCGCAGCCGATCCAGCCGCCGAAGCCGAGCGCATCGATCGCCTGGAAGACGAAGGGCCAGTTGACCTCGCCGGTGCCAGGCTCATGGCGCCCCGGGTTGTCGGCGACCTGCATGTGCGCGATCAGCGGCATTTGGCGCTCGGCGGTCTTCACCAGGTCGCCCTCGGTGATCTGGCAATGGTAGAGGTCGAACTGCAGGCCGAGCCGCGCCGGCCCGCCCACCGCCTGGATGATGGCGGCCGCCTCGTCGGTGGTGTTGAGGAAGAAGCCGGGGATGTCGCGGTGGTTGATCGGCTCGATCACCGGCAGCACGCCGGCCTTGCTGCATTCCTCGGCGGCCCAGGCGAGGTTGGCGGCATAGACGGAGAGCAGCGTGTCGCGCGGGACGCCGGCGGGCGTCAGGCCGGCCATCAGGTGGAGGCGGGGGCAGGCCAGCGCCGCGGCGTAGTCGAGGGCACGCTTCACCCCCTCGCGGAACTCGGCCTGGCGGCCGGGCAGGGCGGCTTGGCCGCGCTCGCCCGCGGCCCAGTCGCCCGGCGGGGCGTTGAACAGCACCTGGGAGAGGCCGCTGTCCCTCAGCCGCGTGGCGATCTCGGCAGCGGGGAAGTCGTAGGGGAAGAGGAATTCCACCGCCTCGAAGCCGGCCGCCCGGGCGCGGGCGAAGCGGTCGAGGAAGGGCACCTCGTTGAACATCATCGACAGGTTGGCGGCGAAGCGCGGCATGGTCCCTCCCTTGAGCATGATCGCCGAAGGCTGAAACGGCCGCAGGCGTGATTCATGCAATCAGACAACCGGCTGGACCAGGATCGCGGATCATGGTCCAGGTTTGAGACTGCTATAGCAGCCGCGGCGCAAGCTACCCAGGGCGGGCGGGTATGGCTACAGGGCCGGCAGGAAGATGCGCCCGGCGCCGCGGGATGATACGGAGCGACGATGACCCAGCCGCGAGTTCAGACCGAGCGCTTCACCCCGGCCGCCCTGCTCGGCCTCCTGGCGGCGCTGGCGCTGGCAGTGGGCTGCCTGCTGGTGCTACGGCCCTTCCTTTCCTCGCTGCTCTGGGCGGCGATCCTCGTTTTCTCCACCTGGCCGGCTTTCCGGATGCTGCGGGAACGGACGGGGATGTCGCCCGGCTGGGCCGCTGGCGTCATGGTGCTGGTGGAGTTCCTGCTGATCGGCCTGCCGCTGGTCTTCGCCACCCCGACGAAGCGCGAGGATGTGGAGGGGCTGCGGCATGCGGTCGAGACCTTCCTGACCCAGGGCATGCCCGGGCTCGGCACCTGGCTCGGCAACATGCCGATGATCGGCGGCTTCCTCGCCGAGCACCTGGAAGGGGTAGATTTCGGCCTGTCGGGACTTGCCGAATTGCTTGGCCCCTATGCCGGGACGCTGGCGCAGAATGCGCTGGCGGTGCTGCTGGCGGTGCTTTCCGGCATCGCCGAGCTCCTGGTGGCGATCTTCCTCGCCTTCTTCCTCTACCGGGACGGGCCTTCCATCGCCCGGCGGAGCGAGGCGGCGCTGGAGCGGTTGGCCGGGGACCGAACGCGGCGCCTGGTGGCGCTGACCGGGGACGTGACCCGGGGGGTGGTCTATGGCCTGCTCGGCACCGCCCTGGTGCAGGGGTTGATGACGGCCTTCGGTCTTTGGATAGCCGGCGTGCCGCGGCCGGTGCTGCTGGGCGTGGTGGCGGGCGTCATCTCCATTATGCCGGTCGGGGCGCCGCTTATCTGGATTCCGGCGACGCTCTGGCTGTTCAGCCAGGGCTCGACGGGGTGGGCGATCTTCCTCGGGCTCTACGGGGCCTTCGGCATCAGCAGCGCGGACAATGTGATCCGGCCCTGGCTGATCTCGAGGGGGGCCGATCTGCCGTTGTTGCTGACCTTGCTGGGCGCGCTGGGTGGGGTGTTCGCCTTCGGCTTCCTCGGCCTGTTCCTCGGGCCGGTGCTGCTCGCCGTCGGTTTCACCTTGTTGAAGGATTGGGCGACCGAAGGGGCAGAAGGGAGCGGAAGGACCGGCTGACACCCTTTCGTCACACAAGGCCGCGGCCTATAGGGGCTGAAAAGCCCGCAGGGACGGCCCCCGAATGCTTGCCTTCATCATCTCGCGCATCCTCCAGGCCTTGCCGGTCATGGCGGTGGTGGCGCTGATCAGCTTCGCCATGTTCGCCTATGTCGGCGATCCGGTGGCGATCATGCTCGGCCAGGACTTCACCGAACAGCAGCGCCAGGCGCTGGTGGCGAGCCTCGGGCTCGACCAGCCCTTCTTCGTTCAATTCGCCAAATTCATCTGGAATGCGCTGCAAGGCGAGTTCGGGCTATCCTATCGCCTGTCCCGACCGGTGGCGGAGCTGATCCAGGAGCGGGCGCCGGCGACGCTGGAGCTGGCCTTCTGCGCCGCGCTGGTCTCGCTCTCCATCGGCGTCCCGATGGGCGTCTATACCGGACTCTACCGGAATTCCTGGCTGAGCCGCTTCTTCCTCACCTTCAGCCTGATCGGCGTCTCGCTGCCGACCTTCCTTATCGGCATCCTGCTGATCCTCGTCTTCTCCGTCTGGCTTGGGTGGCTGCCGAGCTTCGGACGCGGCGACACGGTGCAGATCGGCTGGTGGAGCACGGGGCTGCTCACCGTCTCGGGCCTCAAGGCACTGGTGCTGCCCTCGGTCACGCTCGGAATGTTCCAGCTGACGCTCATCATGCGGCTGGTGCGGGCGGAGATGCTGGAGGTGCTGCGGACGGACTACATCAAATTCGCCCGCGCCCGGGGCCTCGCCAACCGTGCCATCAATTTCGGCCATGCGCTGAAGAACACGCTGGTGCCGGTGATCACCGTCGCCGGGTTGCAGCTCGGCGGCATCATCGCCTTCGCCATCGTGACGGAGACGGTGTTCCAGTGGCCGGGCATGGGGCTGCTCTTCATCCAGTCGGTGAATTCCGCCGATATTCCGGTGATGGCGGCCTACCTGATGCTGATCGCCCTGGTCTTCGTCACCATCAACCTCGTCGTCGACCTGCTCTACTACGCCGTGGACCCGAGGCTCCGGGTCGGCGGCGCGAAGCGGGGGCACTGAGCGATGGCCGCGATTGCACGCATGCTGGACAGCGACCTGTTCTGGTCTTTCCGGCGCTCGCCCGTCACCGTCATCTCGGCCGTGGTGGCGCTCATCTGCGTCCTTGGCGCGGTGCTGGCGCCGCTGTTGGCGCCGCATGATCCCTTCGACGTGGCGACGCTCAACCTGATCGACGCCTTCAAGCCGCCGGCCTGGGCGGCGGAAGGCGACCGCGCCTATCCGCTCGGGTCGGACGACCAGGGGCGGGACGTGCTCTCGGCCATCATGTACGGCGCGCGGGTCTCGCTGCTGGTCGGCTTCTGCGCGGTGCTGTTCTCGATGGTGGTCGGGGTCTCGGTCGGGCTGCTGGCCGGCTATGCGGGCGGGGCGGTGGACGGGGTGCTGATGCGCATCGCCGATATCCAGCTCACCTTCCCCAATATCCTGATCGCGCTGCTGGTGGACGGCATCGCCCGCGCCGCCCTGCCATCGGACGTGCATGACCGGGTGGCGCTCTTCGTCGTCATCTTCGCCATCGGCATCAGCGCCTGGCCGCAGTTCGCCCGCACCGTGCGCGGCTCGACGCTGGTTGAGCGGAACAAGGAATATGTGCTGGCGGCGCGGGTGATCGGCATTTCGCAGCTGCGGATCATGCTGACCCATGTGCTGCCGAATGTGCTCGGGCCGGTGCTAGTGATCGCGACCCTCGGGCTCTCCAACGCCATCATCTCCGAGGCGACGCTCTCCTATCTCGGTGCGGGCGTGCCGCAGACCCAACCCTCGCTCGGGACGCTCATCCGTATCGGCAACGACTTCCTGTTCTCCGGGGAATGGTGGATCGCCATCTTCCCCGGCTTGGCGCTGATTGCCATGGTGCTGTCGGTCAACCTACTCGGCGACTGGCTGCGCGATGCGCTGAACCCGAGGCTCCGCTGATGGCCCCCTTGCTCGAAGTCCGTGACCTGCGCGTCGAATTCCCGACGCGGCGGGGCGTGCTCACCGCCCTCGACGGTGTTTCCTTCTCCATCATGCCGGGCGAGGTGCTGGGCGTGGTCGGCGAGTCGGGCGCCGGCAAGTCGATGACGGGGGCCGCCATCATCGGTTTGCTGGAGCCGCCGGGGCGGATTGCCGGCGGGCAGATCCTGTTGAACGGCGAGCGCATCGACAACCTCCGCTACGACCAGATGCGGCGCATCCGCGGGCGGGAAATCGGCGCCATCTTCCAGGACCCGCTGACCACGCTCAACCCGCTCTACACGGTGGGCGACCAACTGGTGGAGACGATCCAGACGCATCTCGGCCTCGACGGGGCGGAGGCGCGGCGGCGGGCGGTCGGCTGGTTGGAGATGGTCGGCATCCCGGCCGCGGCGCAGCGCATCGACAGCTACCCGCACGAATTCTCCGGCGGGATGCGGCAGCGTGTGGTGATCGCGCTCGCGCTCTGCGCCGAACCGAAGCTCATCGTCGCGGATGAGCCGACGACGGCGCTCGATGTCTCGATTCAGGCGCAGGTGATCGCGCTGCTGAAGGGGCTGGCGCGGGACAAGGGCACCTCGATGATGCTCGTCACCCACGACATGGGCGTGATCGCCGAGGCGGCGGACCGCGTCGCAGTGATGTATGCCGGCCGCATCGCCGAGATCGGGCCGGTGCGGGAGGTGGTGAAGCATCCGAAGCACCCCTATTCGGCGGGTCTGATGGCCTCCATCCCGCCGCTCGACCGCCGCGTGGAGCATCTGGCGCAGATCGACGGGGCGATGCCGCGGCTCTCGGCCATCCCGCGCGGCTGCGCCTTCAACCCGCGGTGCCCGGAGGTCTTCGCCCGCTGCCTGGTGGAGCGGCCGGCGCTGTTGGCGACGGGCGCGACGGAGGCGGCTTGCTGGCTCTACGACCCGGCTTCGGAGAAACATGCGCCGGAGGCGATGCCCCATGGCTGAGACGCCGATCCTCGAGGTCGAGGACCTCGCCCGCTACTTCGATGTGTCGCGGCCCTGGCTGCAGCGCGTGCTGGCCGGCGAGGGCAAGCGGACGCTGCGGGCGGTCGACGGCATCTCCTTCGCCATTCCGCGCGGGACGACGCTGTCGCTCGTCGGTGAGAGCGGCTGCGGCAAGTCGACGGTGGCGCGGCTGGTGGTCGGCCTCTACCCGCCGAGCAAGGGCCGCGTGGTCTTCGAGGGGATGGATTTGGAGCGAGCGCGCGCGATCGCCGAGCAGCGGCGGCGCATGCAGATGATCTTCCAGGACCCTTACGCCTCGCTCAACCCGCGCTGGCGGGTAAAGGACATCGTCGCCGAGCCGATCCGCGCCTTCGGCATGACGCCGAGTGCGGCGGCGCAGCAGGAGAAGGTGGCGGAGCTTCTCACCCAGGTTGGGCTTTCGCCGCTGGACGGGGAGAAATTCCCGCATGAGTTCAGCGGCGGGCAGCGGCAGCGCATCTCGATCGCGCGGGCGCTGTCGTCGAACCCGGATTTCCTGGTCTGCGACGAGCCGACCTCCGCGCTCGATGTCTCCGTGCAGGCGCAGATCCTCAACCTGATGAAGGATCTGCAGGCGCGGCTCGGCCTCACCTATCTCTTCATCAGCCACAACCTAGCCGTGGTGCGGCAGGTCAGCGACAGGATTGGAGTGATGTATCTGGGCCGGCTGGTGGAGTTGGCACCGGCGGAGACACTCTTCACCACTCCGCGTCATCCCTATACGCGGGCGCTGATGGAGGCGATCCCCGACCTCGAGATGACCGGGCGGCAGCGCATCCCGGTTGGCGGTGAGGTGCCGAGCCCGATCAGCCCGCCCTCCGGCTGCCCCTTCCACCCGCGCTGCCCGCTGGCCAATGACCGCTGCAAGGCGGAGCGGCCGGGGCTGGTCGCAGCGCGGGCGACGGAGCAGAGCCTCACCGCCTGCCATGCGGTGGAGGAGGGAAGGGACGGGGGCTTGCCCGCGGCTCAGCGGATCGGCACGACCGCGACAGCGTTGTAGGGCGAGCCGTCCACCAGCTTGGTCGACCAGGCCATGTAGACCACGACGCCGCGCTCCTCGTCGACAAAGCGGTGGACGCGCGTTTCCTTGAAGAAGAGGCTGGTGTTGCTCTCGTAGACATTCTCGCCGCGCTGGCCTCGGCGGGCGCCTTCCGTCACGCGCACGGTGCCGGTGGTCACGCAGGAAAGGGCGAAGCGCGCCGGGTCCTCGGCGAGGCCGACCATGCCGGAGACGCCGCCGGTGCGGGCCTGGCTGATGTAGCAGGAGACGCCTTGCACATCGGGGTCGTCGAAGCGCTCCACCACCACGCGGTGGCTCCGGGTCAGGCCGAGATTGGTGATGGCCGTATTCACATGGCCGATCTCCTTGGTCTCCTCCGCCGCTGCCGCCGGCAGCGAGACGAGCAGGGCGAGGAGCAGAGCGGGAACGCGCATCGGGGGCCTCTCGGGTTCGTATCTGCCGGTGAACGAAGGCCGGCGGCGAAGGTTGCGCGGGCGCGCCGGGTTCCCGTGCCCGCGCAAACGTGGCTGTGAGCGGGTGCAACATATGCGGGCGCAGGCTGTTTGCGCTGGCGTCGGCCCCGATCGGGGCCGGAAGCCTGCGAAAGGAGCCCTGAGTTGCAGTCCATCCTTATCGTCGGTGCGGGGTTCGCCGGCGCCGTGCATGCGCGGCAACTCGCCGAGGCCGGCTATCGCTGCCAGGTCATCGACCGCAGGCCGCATGTCGCGGGGAATGCCTTCGACGAGGTCGGGGCCGACGGCATCCGCATCCACCGCTACGGGCCGCATCTGTTCCATACCAACAACAAAGCGGTGGTGGACTGGCTGAGCCGCTTCACCGAATTCGTGCCCTATGAGCACAAGGTGGAGGCGCTGCTGTCGGACAGGCGCTGCGTGCCGATGCCGATCAACCGGCGGACGCTGGAAGGGCTGTTCAAGGTCGAGTTGCCGGATGCCGAAGCCGCGCAGGCTTTCCTTCGTACGCTGGCGGTGCCGATGGAGGCGCCGGCCAATGCGGCAGAGCACCTGCTCTCGCAGATCGGGCCGGATCTGACCGACCTTTTCTTCCGGCCCTACACGAAGAAGATGTGGGAACTGGACCTTGAGGAGCTGGATGCCTCGGTGGTGAAGCGCATCCCCCTCCGCTTCGACGACGAGGACCGGTATTTCCCGAACGACCAGTATCAGTTCATGTTCCGTGGCGGCTACACGAAGGCCTTCGAGCGTATCCTCGACCATCCCTCGATTAGGGTGGAGACGGGTCGGGAATTCGACAAGGCGATGCTGCGCGAGTTCGACCACTGCTTCAACAGCATGCCGATCGACGAGTATTTCGGCTACGAATACGGGCCGCTGCCCTATCGCTCCATCCGTTTCCATCACCGGGAGGTGCCAGCGAATCACGGGGTCGGCTATGCGACGACTATCAACTTCACCGATGCCGGGCCGCTGACGCGAGAAACGGACTGGTCGCGCATCCCCGACCATGTGGTGCGGGAGACGGGGCGGAAGACGCTGACCGCGGAGGAACCTTGCGACTACCGCGACAACGCCATGGAGCGCTACTACCCCGTGAAGACCAGCGACGGGCGCTACCAGGCGGTCTACGAGCAGTACAAGGCGCTGGCGGAAAAGGTCGGCGAGTGCAGCTTCATCGGGCGCTGCGGCACCTACCAGTATCTCGACATGCACCAGGTCATCAATCAGTCGCTGGCGCATGTCGACAAGTGGATCGAGGCGCGGAAGTAGCTACTCCGCTGCGGCGAGGCCGTCCCTCCGCGGGTCGGCGCCGCCGAGGAGCCGCAGGCCATCCGCGTCGCGCAGGATGCGGATGGCGGTGAGGCCGGAATTCATCACGCGTACGTCGACAGGGAAGCCGCGTGCTTCGAGCGCCGGGGCGAGGGCGGCGGCACTGGTGCCGGCCTCCAGCTCGAGCGTCGCGTTCAGCGCGCCGATGCGGGGCAGGGCGACGGCGGCCTGGGGCTCCATCCCCCAATCCAGCATCGCCACCAATGTCTGCGCGACATGGCCGATGATGCGCGAGCCGCCGGCCGAGCCGAGCACCGCGACGGGCTGGCCTTCGGCGTTGAAGACGATGCTCGGCGACATGGAGGAGCGGGGACGCTTGGCCGGCCCGACGCGGTTGGCCACGGGGCGGCCGTCGATCTCGGGCAGGAAGGAGAAGTCGGTCAGCTCGTTGTTGAGCAGGAAGCCGCGGACCATCATCCGGGCGCCGAAGACGTCCTCGATGGTGGTGGTGAGCGAGACGGCATTGCCGGCCGCATCGACGACGGAGAGGTGGCTGGTGCCGTGCTCGGGCTGCGGCGGCTGCGAGGCGAGCGGCGCGCCGCCCTGCCAGGGCGGGTTGCCGGGGCGTGGCGCTGCGAGAGCATGGTCGCGGTCGATGAGTTGGGCGCGGATGGCGAGGTAGGTCGGGTCGAGCAGACCGCGCAGCGGGACGGGGACGTGGTCGGCATCGGCGAGGTAGCGGTTGCGGTCGGCGAAGGCGATGCGGCCGGCCTCGCCGAGGAGATGTGCGGCGTCGAGGCTGCGCGGGTCGAGCTGCATCTCCTGGTGCGACAGCAGGGCGAGGATCTGCAGCACGGCGACACCGCCCGAGCTCGGCGGCGGCATGGAGCAGACCGTGTGGCCGCGATAGGGGCCACAGAGGGGCTGGCGCTCCACGGGCGCGTAGCCGGCGAGGTCGTCGGTGGTGAGCAGGCCCGGATTGGCATGGCCGCGGACGGCGGCGGCGATCTCGCCGGCGATGGGGCCGCGGTGCAGGGCATCGGCGCCTTGTTCCGCGATGGCGCGGAGGGTGGCGGCGAGTGCCGGGTTGCGCAGGCGGGTGCCCTCGGCAAGCGGCTTGTCGCCGGGCAGGAAATAGGCGCGGGCCTGTGGGTCACGGCGCAGGCGCTCTGCATCGGCGGCGATTTGGGCGGCGAGGCGGGGGGTGACGATGAAGCCGGCCTCGGCGGCGGCGATGGCGGGGGCGAAGAGTTGGGCCCAGGGCAGCTTGCCCTGGCGCCTGTGGACGGCCTCCAGCATGCGGAGGGCGCCAGGGACGCCCACGGCGCGGCCGCCGACCGCGGCTTCATGGAAGCCCATCGGCTGGCCGTCGCGTAGGAAGAGCGTGGGCGGCGCGGCGGCGGGGGCGGTCTCGCGGCCGTCCCAGGCAGCGAGGCGGCGGGCGGCGGCGTCCCAGTGCAGCATGAGCGCCCCGCCGCCAAGGCCGGAGGCCTGGGGTTCGACCAGGGCGAGCATGGCTTGGGCGGCCACCGCGGCATCCACCGCAGTGCCGCCGGCGCGGAGCATGGCAAGGCCGGCCACGGCCGCCATCGGGTGGGCGGCGACGACCATCTGGCGTTGGGCCTGGGCGGGAAGGGCGAGGCAAAGAAGCAGGAGGACGAGGCGGGCCATGACGCTCCTGCGGAGGGTTGCCGCGGTGTTCTAACCTCCAACGGCAGCGGCGGGAACCGGGACGCGGTGGCGGAAGGCCAGGGCCTCGGCGAGATGGGCGCGCAGGACCGGCTCGCTCGCTGCGAGGTCGGCGATGGTGCGGGCAACGCGGAGCATGCGGGTATAGCCGCGGGCGGAGAGGCGGAGGCGGTCGGCTGCCTGTTCGGCGAGCTGGCGGGCGGCGGGTTCGGCCTGAAGGCTGCGTTCCAGTACCGCGCCCTCGGCGGCGGCGTTGCAGCGGGGGCCGGCCTCACCGTAGCGGTCGCGCTGCCGCTGGCGGGCGACGGCGATGCGGGCGGCGACCACGGTGCTGGCCTCGCCGGGCGGGGCATGGACGAGCTCGCTGGCGGGGACGGGCAGCACTTCGATGGCGAGGTCCATGCGGTCGAGCAGCGGGCCAGAGAGGCGCATGCGGTAGTCGTCGCCGCAGCGGGGGGCGCGTCCGCATTCGCGCGGCGCATCGCCGAGATAGCCGCAGCGGCAGGGATTCATCGCCGCGATGCATTGGAAGCGGGCGGGATAAGTCACATGGGCGTTGGCGCGGCTGATGGTGGTGCGGCCGGTCTCCATCGGCTGGCGGAGGGCTTCCAGCGCAGCGCGGGGGAATTCGGGCCACTCGTCGAGGAAAAGGACGCCGTGATGGGCGAGGCTGATCTCGCCCGGCTTGGCCTTGCCGCCGCCGCCGATCAGGGCGGCGGGGCTGGCGGAGTGGTGCGGTTCGCGGAAGGGCGGGCGGATGACGAGCTGGCCGCCGCGCAGCAGGCCGGCGATGGAGTGGACGAGGCTGACCTCCAGCGCCTCGGCGGGCGACAGGTCGGGCAGCAAACCCGGGAGGCGGGCAGCGAGCATCGACTTGCCGGCGCCGGGAGGGCCGATCATCCAGAGGTTGTGGCCGCCGGCGGCGGCGATCTCGAGGGCGCGCTTGGCGCTCTCCTGGCCCTTCACGTCGGAAAGGCAGGGGCCGCGCTCCGCCGCGGGCTGGACGGGCGGCGGCTGCGGCGGCGGCAGGTGCTCCGTGCCACGGAAGTGGTTCATCAGGGACAGAAGATCCGGCGCGGCCAGGACCTCGATGCGGCCGGCCCAGGCGGCCTCGCCGCCCTGGCTCTCCGGGCAAATCAGGCCGAGGTCTCGGGCGGAGGCGCCGAGGGCCGCCGGCAGGACGCCGTTGACCGGGCGGATGGCGCCATCCAGCGAAAGTTCTCCGAGGGCAGCGTAGCGGGCCATGCGGTCACGCGGCAGCACATTCATCGCCGCCAGCACGCCGAGCGCGATCGGCAGGTCGAAATGCGAGCCCTCCTTCACGATATCGGCCGGCGCCAAGTTCACCAGCACCCGCTTCGGCGGCAGGGCAAGGCCGAGGCCGATCAGGGTGGCGCGGACCCGCTCCCGGCTCTCGGCCACGGCCTTGTCGGGCAGGCCGACGACCAGGAAGGCGGGGATGCCGGGGGCGAGCTGCACCTCGACCTCGACCGGGACGGCTTCGATCCCGGAGAAGGCGAAGGTGGCAATGCGGGCGATGGTCATGCGCCCGCCAGCCTATACTATTTCGTCATCAAATCAATCGGCAACGGCCAGGGCCTGCCGCCAGAGGCGCAGGAAATTGCCGGACCAGAGCAGGCCGAGCTCCCGCTCGCCATAGCCGCGCTTCGCCAGCGCCGCGGTGAGGCCGGGCGTCTCGGCAGCATTCTGCCAGCCATCCACCCCACCGCCGCCGTCGAAGTCGGAGGAGACGCCGACATGCTCGATGCCGATGCGGCGGACGGCGTGGTCGACATGGTCCGCCATGTCCTCGACGCTGCCGGGGTTCCGCCCGCCCTCGGGCGTCGGGCGGAGGAAGGCGGGGACGGCGGTGATCTGGGCGAGGCCGCCGACCGCCTTCAGCGCGTCGAGCTGCTCGTCGTCGATGCCGCGGGGATGGTCGTGCAGGGCGCGGCAGGCGGTGTGGGTCGCGACGATGGGGGAGTGGGAGAGCTCGGCGGCCTGGAGCATGCCGGTCTTCGCCACATGCGAGACGTCGACCATGAGGCCGGCCTCGTTCAACGCGGCGATGGCCTGGCGGCCGAGCGGGGAAAGGCCGCCATGCTCGGCGGGCGCGTCGCCCAGGCGCTTCTGCGGGCGGGCGCTGTCGGCGAGGTCGTTGTGACCATCATGGGTGAGCGTCAGGTAGCAGGCGCCGAGGGCGCGCCAGCGGGCGGGGGCCCCGAGGTCGCGGCCCATCGCATAGCCGTTCTCGACCGCCGAGAGCACGCCGAGGGCACCCGCAGCGTGGCAGGCTTCCAGTTCGTCCGGCGTTGTGCAGAAGCGGTGGGCCTCGCCATCGGCGCGGTCGCGGATGTGGCGGAGCATCGCCTCGGCGCGCTCGGCGGCGGCGGCGTGGGCGGATTCGTCACGCTTTCCCTGGCCGACATAGGCGATGAAGATGACGGCATTCAGCTCCCCGCGCTGCATCTTCGGGAAGTCGACGCGCATCGGGCCTTCCGCCAGCGGATCCGGCGGGTCGGGCCAGCGGATGTCGACATGGGTGTCGAGGGTGAGCATCAGGCGGCGCCCCAGCCGGTGAGGAAGCGTTCGAGCAGGCTGCCCATGACCTCCACGTTGTAGCCGCCCTCCTGGATGATGGCGGTGGGCAGGCGGAGGCCGGCGATGTCGGCGCCGGCCCGGGCGAAGCCGTCGGCCGTGACCTTCAGCAGGCCGAGCGGCTCGTGCTCGCTCGGGTCGAAGCCGAGGGATACGACCAGCGCCTCGGCGCCGAAACCGCGCGCCGCCTCAATGCCGGTTGCGATGGCCTCGAGCCAGGCGGCGTCGCCGGTGCCGGCGGGAAGGGGGAGGTTGCGGTTGGTGTTGGCGGGGCCGGTCTCCTCCGCATAGCCGGTGAAGAAGGGATAGTAGTTCGACGGGTCGCCATGGACGGAGACGGTGAGCACGCTGGCATCCTCCCAGAAGATGCCCTGGGTGCCATTGCCGTGGTGGCTGTCGATGTCGAGCACGGCAACGCGCGCGGCGCCTGCCTGCCGGAGCGCGGCGACAGCGATGGCAGCGTTGTTCAGGTAGCAATGGCCGCCGGCGCGGGCGCGGTAGGCATGGTGGCCGGGCGGGCGGCAGAGGCCATAGGCTTGGCGGCCGGCGGCAGCCTCCGCGGCGGCGGCGAGGGCGACACCGGCGGCGGCGTGGATTGCCTCCCAGGAGCCGGCGCCGATCGGACAGGAGGTGTCGGCGGTATACCAGCCGGCTTGGCCGATGATGCCACCCGGGCGGCGGCCACCATTGGCGAGCGCATCGCCCGTTGCATGGGTGTTGCCGACCACCTCGTCGCCTGGACTCGGCAGCTTCTGCCAGGCGACGTAGGCGCCTTCCAGGAAGTCGAGATAGTCGGGCGCGTGGACGGCTTCGAGCGCCCCGCGGGCGGGCAGGGCGGCCGTCTCCGGCGTCAGGCCGAGCCGGCCAAGCGCGGCGAGCAGCGCCTCGGCCCGGGCCGGCACCTCGAAATTCGAGCGAAGCTGGCCGCGTTGGAGGAAGAAGCGCGGCCTGTGCCGCAGCTGATCGGGATGGGAGAAAGCGCGCATGCCGGGAGGCTAGCAGCGGATACGCCCTTGTCCATGCGCCGAACGGGCCGTTAGCATGTGCACAATTCACCTGGGAGACCATAATGACCGTATCGCGCCGTGGCCTGCTGGCCGCGACCGCCGCTGCGCCTGCGCTCATGCGGGTGCAGGACGCCCTGGCCCAGGGCATCGCGCCGCGCCGTGGCGGGACGCTGACCACGATCCTCTCGCCGGAGCCGCCGGTGTTGCAGATCGGCGTCAACAACCAGGGGCCGACGCTGGTCGCAGCGGGCAAGATCTTCCAGGGATTGCTAACCTTCAGCCCGACGCTGGAGCCGATCCCCGTGCTGGCGAAGAGCTGGACGATCAGCCCGGACGGGAAGGAATACGTCTTCAAGCTGCAGGAGGGCGTGAAATTCCACGACGGCCATCCGATGACGGCCGAGGACGTCATTTTCTCCATCATGAAGTTCCACATGGAGGTGGCGCCGCGGGCGCGGGCCATCTTCGCGCTGATTGACAAGGCGGAGGCGCCGGACCCGCTGACGGTGCGGCTCACCCTCAAGCAGCCCTTTCAGCCCTTCCTGCTAATGTTCGACAACAGCGCCTGCGCTATCGTGCCGAAGCACCTGTTTGACGGGCAGGACTATCGCACGGCGCCCGCCGTGCAGAAGCCGGTGGGTACCGGGCCCTTCCGCTTCGCCGAATGGCAGCGGGGCAACTTCATCCGCCTCGAGCGCTTCGCCGATTACTGGAAGCCGGGGCAGCCCTATCTGGATGCGATCATCTACCGCATCGTCCCCGACAGCCAGAGCCGGCGGCTTGCGATCGAGACTGGACAGGTGCTGCTGACCCAGGGCAGCGACATCGAGCCCTTCGACGTGCCGGCGCTGCGGTCGCGGCCGAATCTCGAGGTCTCGACCAAGGGCTGGGAGTATTTCTCGCCGCTCGCCTGGATCGAGCTCAATCACCGGGTGAAGCCGCTCGACGACGTGCGGGTGCGGCAGGCGATCAGCATGGCGATCGACCGCAACTTCATCACCCAGCGGCTGTGGTTCGGCGTCGGCAAACCGGCGACCAACCCGATCGCCTCGACCACGCGCTTCCACGATGCGAGCGCGAAGATCGCAGGCCACGACGTGAAGGCGGCGGTGGCGCTGCTGGATGCGGCGGGGCTGAAGCCAAATGCGCAGGGGGTGCGCTTCACCCTGAAACACCTGACCCTTCCTTATGGTGAAGTCTGGTCGCGGCTGGCCGAGTACCTGAAGCAGTCACTGCGCCAGGTCGGCATCGCGCTGGAACTGGAGAGCACGGATGCGGGCAGCTGGGCGCGGCGCGTCGGCGCCTGGGAGTACGATACGACGATCAACTTCGTCTACCAGTTCGGCGACCCGACGCTCGGGGTGGAGCGGACCTATGTCTCCACCAACATCCAGAAGGTGACCTTCACCAATACCGGTGGCTATTCCAACCCGAAGGTGGACGAGTTGTTTGCCACGGCGCGTAACGCGGCCGACCCGAAGGACCGGCAGGCGGCCTTCAGCGCGGTGCAGAAGATTCTCTGCGAGGAGGTGCCGCAGATCTGGCTGATGGAGATGGCCTTCCCGACCATCCACGACAAGAAGCTGCGTAACGCCATCTCCACCGGCCTCGGCGTTCATGCCAGCTTCGACGACGTCTTCCTGACCGCCTGATGGAGGCCTCGAAGCTGCCGGGCTTCCTGCTGCGGCGGGCGGTGAAGGCGGCGCTCGTCGTGCTGGCGATCGTCGTCTGCAATTTTCTGCTGGTGCATGCGGCACCGGGCGACCCGGCGAGCGTCATCGCCGGGCAGTCGGGCGCGGCGGATGCCGTCTTCCTCGAGCAGTTGCGCAAGCAGTTCGGGCTGGATCAGCCGCTTTATGTGCAGCTCTGGATCTACCTGAAGAGCGTGCTGTCGCTCGATCTCGGCTTCTCGCATCGGCAGCAGGCGTCGGTGGCGCAGCTGGTGCTGGAGCGGCTGCCGGCGACGCTGCTGCTGACCGGGGCGGCCTTCGCCTTCGCCCTGGCCGGAGGCGTCACGCTAGGCGCGTTGGCGGCGCAGCGGGTCGGGCGATGGGCGGACAGCATCATCACCGTCATCGCACTCACCTTCTATGCGACGCCGCTCTTCTGGGTGGGGCTGATGCTGGTTTTGGTCTTCTCGGTCTGGCTGGAATGGCTGCCGAGCTTCGGTATGTCGAGCGTGGGCGTCGAGATGCATGGGTTGGAGGTGGTCTGGGACGTGGCGCAGCACCTGCTGTTGCCGGCGCTGACCCTCGGGCTGTTCTACCTCGCGGTCTATGCACGGCTGACACGGGCGACGATGCTGGAAGTCGCCGACCAGGATTTCGTCAAGACGGCGCGGGCCAAGGGCGTGCCGGAGGGGCGCATCCTGCGGGCGCATGTGCTGCGCAATGCGCTGCTGCCGGTGATCACCTTCGCCGGCATCCAGGCGGGGCAGCTGCTCGGCGGCTCGATCCTGGTGGAGACGGTCTTCGCCTGGCCGGGCATCGGGCGGCTGGCCTTCGAGGCGCTGCTGGCGCGGGACTACCCGGTGCTGCTCGGCGTCTTCTTCTGCACCAGCGTCATGGTCGTGCTGTTCAATCTGCTGACCGACATGCTGTACGCCATCATCGATCCTCGGGTGGAGGTTGCGGGTTGAGGGATTTCTGGCGCCGCTTCCGGCGCAACAAGGGCGCGGTGGTCGGGCTCGTCATCCTGCTGCTCGTCGTGCTGGTCGCGGCGACGGCGCCCTGGCTCTACCCCGGCAGCCCCTGGGACATGGCGGGGGCGCCCTTCTCGCCGCCGGGCGAGATGGGGATGCTGCTAGGGACGGACAGCCTCGGGCGCGACGTGGCGGCGGGCATCGCGCATGGGGCGCGCATCTCGTTGCTGGTCGGCGCGGTCTCGACCGTGGCGGCGCTGCTGGTCGGCGTGACGCTCGGGGCCGTGGCCGGCTATCTCGGCGGCTTCGCGGATGATGCGGTGATGCGCTTCACCGAGTTCTTCCAGACCATCCCGAGCTTCGTCCTCGCCATCCTGCTTGTGGCGATCTTTACGCCTTCCATCGGGTCGGTGGTCTTCGCCATCGCCATCGTCTCCTGGCCGCCGGTGGCGCGGGTGGTGCGGGCCGAGTTCCTGTCGCTGCGCGGGCGGGAATTCGTGCAGGCGGCGGAGGTGCTGGGCAAGTCGCGGCTGTCTATCGTGCTGACGGATATCCTGCCCAATGCGCTCTCGCCCATCGTCGTGCTCTCCTCGCTGATGGTGGCGTCTGCGATCCTGCTGGAGAGCGCGCTGAGCTTCCTCGGCCTCGGCGACCCGAACCTGATGACCTGGGGCTTCCTCATCGGCTCGGGGCGCAGCGTCATCCGCCTGGCCTGGTGGATGAGCGTGTTTCCGGGCATCGCCATCTTCCTCACCGTGCTGGCGCTGAACCTGGTGGGGGAGGGGCTGTCAGACGCGCTCAACCCCCGCCTCGCCCGACAGCGGGGAGGGGCGGCATGAGCCTCCTTCGGGTCGAGGGGCTGACCGTCGCCCTGCCGCCGGGCGGCGACCGGCCGCATGCGGTGGAGGACGTCTCTTTCCATGTCGATGCGGGGGAGATCCTCTGCGTCGTCGGCGAGAGCGGGTCGGGCAAATCGATCAGCGCCAATGCGGTGATGGGCCTGCTGCCGAAGGGGCTGCCGGTGCGGCGGGGGAGCATCACCTTCGAGGGACGCAACCTGCTATCGCTTGCGCCCGAGGCGATGCGCAAGCTGCGGGGCGAGCGGCTCGCCATGATCTTCCAGGAGCCGATGACGGCGCTCAATCCGCTGATGCGCGTCGGCGACCAGATCGCGGAAGTGCTCCGCGTGCATGGCAGCGGTGCGGATGCGGCGCGGCGGGTGCCGGAACTGCTGGCGGCCGTCAACCTGCCTGATCCTGCGGCCATCGCCCGCAGCCATCCGTTCCGGCTATCGGGCGGGCAGCGGCAGCGGGTGATGATCGCCATGGCGCTGGCGCTGGAGCCGGCGCTGCTCATCGCCGACGAGCCGACCACGGCACTCGACGTCACGACGCAGATGCAGATCCTGCGGCTGATCCGCGAGATTCAGTCGCGGCGCGGCATGGGCGTGCTGTTCATCACCCATGATTTCGGCGTCGTCGCCGAAATCGCGGACCGGGTCGCGGTGATGCAGCGCGGGCGGATCGTCGAGCAAGGGCCGGCCGAGGAGCTGCTGAACCGGCCGCAGCATCCCTATACGCGGGCGCTGATCGCGGCCGTGCCGCACGGGGCGGCAGAGGCGCGGGCGGTGATCGCCACGGCGCCGGTGCTGGAGTTGCGCGGGGTGGAGAAGACCTATCGCCGCGGCGGGTTCTTCGGCGCGCGGGCGGTGGTACGGGCGGTCCACGACGCCGACTTCACCCTGCGGCGGGGGGAGACGCTGGGGCTGGTCGGCGAGAGCGGCAGCGGCAAGTCCACGCTGGCACGTTGCGTGGTGAAGCTGGTGGAGCCGGAGCAGGGGACGATCGCCTATCACGGGACCGATCTACGGCCGCTCTCCCGCGCGGCCTGGAAGCCCTATCGCCAGCGCATCCAGATGGTCTTTCAGGACCCCTACGCCTCGCTCAACCCGCGCCGGACCGTGGGCGACACCATCGCCGAAGGGCCAGTCACCCATGGGGAGCCGCGCGGCAAGGCGCTGGAGCGGGCGCGGGAGCTGCTGCGGCTGGTTCAACTCGACCCCGGGGCGATGGACCGCTATCCGCACGAGTTCAGCGGCGGGCAGCGGCAGCGGATCGGCATCGCGCGGGCGCTTGCCATGGAGCCGGAGCTGCTGATCGCCGATGAGCCGGTTTCGGCGCTCGATGTTTCCGTGCAGGCGCAGGTGCTGGCGCTGCTGGCGGAAATCCGGGCGCGGCTGGGGCTGACCATGCTCTTCATCACCCATGACCTGCGTGTGGCGGCGCAGATCTGCGACCGGGTGGCGGTGATGCAGCGCGGGGCGATCGTCGAGCAGGGGCCGACATCGGAGGTCTTTGCGGCGCCGCAACATCCCTATACGCGGCAGCTACTGGACAGCATCCCGGGAAGGGGCTGGACTCCGCCCGCTTTGTAGGGAAATGCCATGAACGGAAGCCTCGATCCTGGTGCGCGCCGGGCGATCCTCGATGCCGTGGATGCGCTGCGGGAGGATAGCATCGAGACGCTGAAGCGGCTGGTGCGCTGCCCCTCGACCCTCGGCAACGAGCAGTCGGCGCTGAACGAGATGGCGCGGATCTATGAGGGGCTCGGCCTCGCGCCGCGGCGGGTGCCGACCGTGCCGGCGGAGTTGGCCTCGCATCCGGGCTTCTCGCCGCCGCTCATTTCCTATGAGGGGCGGGACAATGTGGTGGCGGTGCATCACCCGCGGGAGCGGCGGGGGCGGAGCCTCACCCTGCAGGGGCATGTCGATGTGGTGCCGGAGGGGGCGGCCGATATGTGGGCGACGCCGCCCTATGAGCCGGATATCCGCGACGGGCGGATGTACGGGCGCGGCGCGGGGGACATGAAGGCGGGCATCGTCTCCTACGTGACCGCCTTCAAGGCGATGCGGCTGGCGGGCCTGCAGCCGGCGGCCGAGGTGCAGATGCAGTCGGTGATCGAGGAGGAGTGCAGCGGCAACGGCGCGCTCGCCGCCATGCTGGCGATGCAGAAGACCGATGCGGTCATCATCCCGGAGCCAGGGCCGGGGCTCGATGCGCTCTACACCGCCGAGGTCGGCGTGGTCTGGGCCTGGGTGACGGTCTCCGGCCGGCCGGCGCATGTGCGGGACATGCAGGCGGGGGTGAACGCCATCGAGGCGGCGACCATCATCGCCGGTGCCTTCAAGGAGTACGAACGGGAGATGAACGATGGGTCGCGCATCCATCCGGCCTTCCGCGGCGTGAACCATCCAGTCAACGTCAACCTTGGCACCATCGAGGGGGGCGAGTGGAATTCATCGGTCGCCACGCGCTGCCGCATCGGGCTGCGCGTCGGGGTGATGATGGGCTACACGGCGGCGCAGACGCGGGCGGATATCGAGCGGCTGGTGGAGCAGGCGAAGCAGCATGAGCGGCTACGCGGCGCCGTTGTGAAGTTGGAGTTCAAAGGCTTCATGGCCGATCCCTGCGTCTTCGACACCGATGCGGAGATCGTGCGTCTCGCCCGCCGCTCCTATGCCGAGGTCACGGGCGGAAGCCTGCGCGACTACCCGGCGACGGGGCTGACCGACGGGCGCTTCTTCACGCTGTACCAGGATACGCCGGTTGCCTGCTTCGGCCCCGATGCGGTCGACATCCACGGCATCGACGAGAATGTCGGGCTGGAGAGCATGCACGGCATCACTCGCACCATCGCGCTGGCCATGGCCGAGTGGTGCGGCATCGAGAAGGCCTAAGACCATGTCGGCATCCAACCTTCCGCTCTCCGGCACCCGGCTCTGGGAAAGCCTGATGGAGATGGCGAAGATCGGCGGCACGACGAAGGGCGGCTGCAACCGGCAGACGCTGACCGACCTAGATGCTGAGGGGCGGGCGCTGTTCCAGCGCTGGGGCCAGGCCTGCGGGCTGACGCTCAGCGTCGACCGGCTGGGCAACATGGTGTTCCGGCGAGAGGGAAGGGACCCCAGGCGCGCGCCGGTCGCCATCGGTAGCCATCTCGATACCCAGCCGACGGGGGGCAAGTTCGACGGCGTGCTCGGCGTGCTGGCGGGGCTTGAGATCATGCGGGCGCTGCACGAGGCTGGGGCCGAGACCGAGGCGCCGTTGCTGCTGATCAACTGGACCAATGAGGAGGGCGCTCGCTTCTCCCCGCCCATGATGGGCAGCGGCGCGGCCATGGGCATCTTCACCGAAGAGGAGGTGCTGGCCAAGCGTGCGGCGGATGGCGCCGTCTTCGGCGAGGAGCTGAAGCGCATCGGTTGGCAGGGCGAGGCGGACCCGGCCGAGCTGCAGAAGGTCGCCGCCTATCTCGAGCTGCATATCGAGCAGGGCAAGCTGCTGGAGGATGCCGGGCTCGATGTCGGCATCGTCACCCATGCGCTGGCGCAGAGCTGGTTCGAGGTGACGGTGGAGGGCGAGGATGCGCATGGCGGCTCGCCCATGGCCGGGCGGCGGGATGCGATGATGGCGGCGGCGCCGCTGATCTCGGCAGTCGAGGAGATCGCGCTCGGGACGCTGGCCCCCGATGGCGAGCCGGGGCGCGGGACGGTCGGCGTGGTCGAGGTCTACCCGGCCTCGCGCAACGTGGCGCCGAGCCGCGTCTTCTTCAGCGTCGATTTCCGCCACAGCGACCCAGATGCGCTCGCCCGCATGGGCGAGGCGCTGGCGGCGCGCGGGGCGGAGATCGCGGCGGCGCGCGGGATCAAGGTGACGGTCGCGCCCTTTTGGCATTCGCCGCTGACGCCCTTCGACGCGAGGCTCGTTGCCCATGCCCGGTCTGGGGCAGAGGCGCGCGGGTTGAAGTATCGGGAGTTGCCGACAGCCATCGGCCATGATGCGGTCTACATGGCACGCCGCGTGCCGACGGTGATGGTCTTCACGCCCTGCCATGGCGGGCTCTCGCACAATGAGGCGGAAAGCATCACCCCCGAATGGGCGACGGCCGGGTTGCAGGTGCTGGCGGATGCCGCCATCGCCGCGGCCAATGCGAAGGAGTGAGGGGCATGCGCATCGCCATCGGCGGCTTCCAGCATGAAAGCCATTCCTTCGCCCCGTTGCCAACCGGGTGGCAGGAATTCATCCGTCCCGGCGGCTTCCCCGGCCTGCAAGGCCCGTCAACGTTGATCGAGACGCTGCGGCATACCTCCGTTCCCTGCGCCGGCGCCATCGAGGTGGCGGAGGCCGAGGGGGTGACGCTGGCGCCGCTGACCTGGTGCTTCGCCAATCCGGCGGGGCCGGTCACCGCCGAAGCCTTCGAGCGTATTTCGGCGCTGATGGTCGGGGCGCTCTCCGATGCGCTGGAGGCGGGCCCGCTCGACGGCGTCTATCTGGAGCTGCACGGCGCCATGGTCGCAGTCGGCTTCGACGATGCTGAAGGGGAGTTGCTGCGTCGCGTCCGCGCCGTGGTCGGGCCGGAGATGCCGCTGACGGTCAGCCTCGACCCGCATGCCAACATGACGCGCGCCATGACGGAGATGGCGGATGCGCTGGTGCCCTACCGCACCTATCCGCATGTGGACATGAAGCCGGCCGGCGCGCGAGCGATGCGGCTGCTGCTGGAGCGCATCAGCCGCGGGCGGCCTTGGGCGAAATCCTTCGCCGAGGTCGACTTCCTCATCCCGCTTACCATGCAGTGCACGCTGGTGCCGCCGATGTCGGCGGTGCTGGAGGAACGGGAGCGGCTGGCGGCCGAGCATGGCGCGGCCGAGCTGGCCTTCTGCTTCGGCTTCCCCTATGCGGACTTTCCGGGCTGCGGCGTCGCCATTGCCGGCTATGCCGAGAGCCAGGCGGCGGCGGAGGCGGCGGTCGCCGGTCTGAAGGCCTATATGGATGCGCATGAGCCGGAATTCGCCGGCGGCGTCGCCTCGGCGCCGGAGGGCGTGGCGCAGGCCATCGCCATCGCAGGCAGCGCGGCGAAGCCCGTCATCATGGCTGATACGCAGGACAATCCGGGCGGCGGCGGGCATGGCGACACCACCGGGCTGCTCGCCGAGTTGATCCGGCAGGATGCGCAAGAGGCGGTGCTTGGCCTTATCAACGATGCCGAAAGCGCGGCGGCCTGCCATGCGGCGGGGGTCGGCGCCACGCTGCCGCTCTCGCTCGGCGGCAAGAGCGACGGGGCGCCCCTCGCTGTCACCGCGACCGTTGAGTCGCTGACCGATGGACGCTTCATCTGCACCGGGCCGATGGGCAAGGGTAATCCGGCCGATCTCGGGCCGACGGCGCTGATTCGCGTCTCCCCGGGTGTCCGGGTGATCGTGGTGACGCGGAAGATGCAGGCGCTGGACCAGGCGCTCTTCACCCATATCGGCGTGGATCCGCGCGAGCAGAAGATCCTCGCGTTGAAGTCGAGCGTGCATTTCCGCGCCGATTTCCAGCCGATCGCCGAGCAGGTGCTGGTCGTCGCCGCACCCGGGCCGGTGGTGGCCGATCCGGCGACGCTGCCCTTCACCAATCTCCGCCCGACGCTGCGGCTGCGGCCGGGGGCCAATCGCTGATCAGCGACGGACGGCGCGGGCGACTTCCGCCTGTTGCAGCAGCGCGGCACCGGCCGGGCTGCTGAGCAGGGCGTTCATCCGTTCCACCTCGGGGCGCTGGCCAGTGCACCAGCGGTCGCGCTCCGGCTGGCGGACGCCGAAATCGGGCGGGGCCATGCTGCGGAGGATGTCGTCGCGTGCCGCGGTGCCGCCGCCCTGCTCAAGCGCCACGGCCTCGATCCGGGCGGCCCGGTCGAGCGTGGTGACGGAAAGCATCAGGTTGCAGGCCTGCCCGGCGCGGACAAGGCGGCCAATGGCCTGAGAGCGTGCGGCAACATCGGGCGAATCGAGGCTTGGTGGGGCGGCTTCCGGCGGGGCGGCGCAGCCGAGGAGGAGCAGGAGCGGAAGCAGGCCGACGCGCATGCGCCGCGGTATCGTGCCGCGGGCGCTGAAGTAAACCGGCGTCATCCTTCCGCGGCCAGGAAGGCCTCTACCTCCGCCCGATGCGGGATCGGCGCCACGGCGCCGTAGCCGGTGGTGGAGAGGGCGGCAGCCGCATTGGCGTAGCGGGCGGCCACCAGCGGGTCGTCGCCCGCCACGGTCCTGGCGAGGAAGGCGCCGGCGAAGGTGTCCCCGGCGCCCGTGGCGTCCAATGCGGCAACCTTGCGGCCGGGCACCAACACGCGACCCTCCGGCCACACCACCATCACGCCCTCGGCGCCGAGCTTCAGCAGGACGAGCGGGCAGCCGAGGCGGAGGTAGACATCGGCGATGGCGTCGGGGGCATCGAGCCCGGTCAACGCCCGCGCATCCTCGAGGGAGGGCAGGGCGATGTCGGCCTGGGCAATCGCCGCATGGATGACGGCGGCGGCTCGCGCCGCGGGCCAGAGGCGGAGACGGAGATTGGTGTCGTAGGAGACGCGCACCCCGGCCGCCTTCGCCACGGCGATGGCGTGGAAGGCGGCATCGCAGGCGCTGATGGAGATGGCCTGGCTGATGCCGGAGAGGTGGAGGAGCTTCGCGCCACGGATCGCCGCATCCGGCACATCCTCCGGTCGGTAGCGGCTGGCGGCGCTGCCGCTGCGGTAGAAGGTGAAGTCATGGCCGCGCTCGTCATGGGTGACGATGTACATCCCGGTTTGCGCCTCGGGGTGGCGCAGCACCGTCTCGGCCGAGACGCCCTCGCGCTGCCAGAGCGCCATGAAGCCGTCGCCTGGCCGGTCGCGGCCGATGGCGGTGATGTAGCCCACGCTCGCCCCGTTGCGGGCGGCGGCGATGGCCGCGTTGCTGGTGTCGCCGCCCTGGCCCTCCAGGTAGAGCACGCGGCCATCGGGGCCGGGCGGCTGCTGGTTCAGCTCCAGCATCGGCTCGCCCATGCAGAGGATGTCGGGCATCAGGCTTGCTCGATCCCCATCACCTCATGCGCCGCGCGGAGGATGGCGGGCTTGTCGCCGGCGGCAATGCGCGCCTCGTCCACCAGCTTGCCGCCGATGCCGACGAAGGCGGCGCCGGCGGCCAGATAGGCGGGCGCATTGCCGGCATCGATGCCGCCGGTCGGGCAGAAGGCGATGCCGGGGAAGACGGCGCGCACCGCCTTCACATGCGCCGGCCCGCCGGCGGAATTGGCGGGGAAGAGCTTCACCACATCGGCGCCGGCGGCCAATGCGGCGCGAATCTCGGTCGGGGTCATGGCGCCCGGCATGGCGGCGGCACCGGCGGCACGGGCAAGGGCGATGACGGCCGGATCGACCCAAGGCGTCACCAGGAAGCGCGCCCCGGCGACGAGGCAGGCCTCGGCCGCGCGCTCATCTGGCACGGTGCCGGCACCGATGAGCAGGCCCGGCTCTCCGGCAAGCTCCTTGATGAGGGCGATGGCATCCGGCGTGGTGAGGGTAATCTCCAGCACCGGCATCCCCGCCTCGCGCAGCCAGGAGCAGGCGGTGACCGCATGGGCGGCCGTCGAGGTGCGGATCACAGGCACAACGCGGGCCCGGCGCAGCACCGGCAAAAGGGGATGGCTCATGATTCCGGCGCTCCGCTCCCTTGGCGCCGTCAGCTCCAGCGCCCGCTGCTCGACCGCGCTGTGCGATCGAGGGATCGCGCGGCCCGGTCCGGCCCATACCTTATCGCGTGTTTCACACCTGCGGCGATCACGCTCTATGGGGAGCGCGTTTCGGCGTCGGCCGCAAGGGGGTCAGCCCTGGCAGGCGACCAGCATGGCATCCGCCGTTGCATCGAGGCGCCGGGCCTCGGCATGGGCGCCGAGCACGGCCTCCTGCGTGTCGGCGAGACTGTGGGAATAGGCCTGCAAGGAGGTACCGAGGCCTGCGACCGCGCCGGACAGGGCGCCGAGTTCCCGCCGCAGCCCGGCGACGGCGGCGCGCTGCTCGTCAAGTGCCGCGTTTAGGGTTCTCAACGCCCGGCGCAGGCGGTCCTCCGGCTTCTCCGGGAAGGGGAGGATGTCGGCGATCAAGGTCATGACGAGCACCTCTTGAATGTCTAATAAAATGTAAATTGTCTCGCCAGAAAGGTAAAGGTCTTTAAACGCTGTTAAAGGCTGCCGCCGCCCCCGCCAGCAGGCAAAGCGCCGCGCCGAGGCTTAGCACCCAGCGCAGGCGGAGATAGCCAAGTGGCATGAGGCCATGGCGGGCGGCGAGGCTTTCCACCGCCGCCGTCGCCAGGATGGCCGTGGCGAGCAGGGCAAGCCCCGGCACCGGCGGCAGCAGCAGCGCCGCCCAGGCGACGAGCGCCGGCAGCACCCCGAGGCCGAGCCGCGGGGCGGCGTAGCGCGCTTCGCTGGCCGGGGCACCGAGGGCTAAGCCCCAATGCACCGCGCCGAGGAAGCTCAGGATCACCATGCCGTAGGCGGCGAGGGCGAAGAGGGCGAAGCCCCGCGTTTCCGGCGGCAGCAGCCAGGAGAGCAGGGTGGTGGCGATGAAGGGCAGAAGGCCGGCGGCGCCGAGCCAGATGGCGGGAATAGGCATGGGGCTCATTCTGCGCAGATCGGTCCCCGGCCGGCGAGGGCAAGGCCGGGGCCTACCGCCCGGGCGCCGCGCGACCTAGAAGACGCGTATGGCGACATTCATCGAAGTGGCGATCCTTTTCCTGCTGGTGGTGCTGAACGGGGTCTTCGCCATGAGCGAGCTGGCCATCGTCTCGGCCCGCCGCGGCAGGCTGCTCGCCATGCAGCGGCGCGGCAGCGTGGGGGCGGAGGCGGCGCTGGCGCTTGCCGAGGATCCGCAGCGCTTCTTGCCGACGGTGCAGATCGGCATCAGCCTTGTCGGCATCCTGGCGGGCGTCTTCGGCGGCGCGCGGCTGGCCGGCCCTTTGGGCGAGGCGCTGTCCGCGATCCCGGGCTTCGCACCCTTCGCCACCGAGGTGGCCTTCACCCTCGTCGTGCTGCTGATCGCCTATGCCAACCTCATCATTGGCGAGCTGGTGCCGAAGCAGCTCGCGCTACGCGACCCGGAGCGGGTGGCCGTCGCCGTTGCCCGGCCGATGACGGTGCTGGCACGGGTGACAGGGCCGATCGTCTGGATGCTGAGCCTGTCCTCCAACCTCGTCCTCCGCCTCTTCGGCCCCGCCCCGGTGTCGGACCAGGCGGTGACCGAGGAGGAGGTGAAGGCGGTCGTCGCCGAGGGGGCGGAGGCCGGCGTACTCGAGCACGAGGAGCGGCACATGATCGAACGGGTACTGCGCCTTGCCGACAAGCCGGTCCGGGCGCTGATGACGCCGCGCAACGACGTCTCCTGGCTCGATCGCAACGCCTCGCCGGGGGACATTGCTGCGGCGCTCAGGGCGCAGGACGTGACGCGGTTCATCGTCGCCGACAGGCGGATCGACAACGTGGTCGGCGTGGTCGTCGCTAAGGATCTGCTGGACCAGGCGCTGGAGGGGGCGCCGCTCTCGCTCGCCCGCGTGCTGCGCCAGCCGCTGGTGCTGCCGGACAACCTCAATGCCCTCGATGCGCTGGACCGGATGCGGCACGACACCATCGGCATCGCGGTGGTGCTCGACGAGTATGGCAGCTTCGAGGGGGTGGTGACGGCCTTCGACCTACTGGAAGCGATCATCGGCGAACTCGGTTCGGGGGAGACCCCGCAGGCATCGGGCGACCCGGTGACGCGCAGCGATGGCAGCCTGCTGCTCGAAGGAAGCATGCCGAGCGACGAGCTGCGGGCGCGGCTCGACCTGCCGGAGCTGCCCTACCAGGGCAGCTACCACACGGTGGCCGGGCTGATGCTGGCGCTGCTGCGGAGGGTACCGAAGGAGGGCGACCGGATCGTCTGGGCCGGCTGGCGCTTCGAGATCGTCGATATGGACGGGCGGCGGGTGGACAAGGTGCTGGCGATGCGGGAGGAGGTGGCGGGGGCCGTGGCGCCGGCTACCGCCCCGCCGTCCGCGCGATCGGCGGGATGAACTGCGCCTCGGTGTCCCAGGGGAAGAGAATCCAGGTATCCTGGCTCACCTCGGTGATGAAGGTGTCGACCAGCGGCTTGCCGGCCGGCTTGGCATAGACTGTCGCCAGATGCGCCCGCGGCAGCAGGCCGCGCACCACCCGGGCCGTCGTGCCGGTATCCACCAGGTCGTCGATGACGAGCCAGCCCTCGCCGTCGCCTGCCGCCAGCGGCGGCTTCACCACCTGCGGCTCTCCCATCGCTTCCTCATGATAGGTGACGACGGAGATGGTCTCCAACAGGCGGCATTCCAGCTCGCGCGCGACGATGGTCGCGGGGATCATGCCGCCGCGGGTGATGGCGACAACTCCCTTGAAAGGTCCGTGCTCCATCAGCCGCCAAGCCAGCGCTTTGCTGTCGCGGTGCAGTTGCTCCCAGCCGACGGTGAAGTATTTCTGGGCCATCTCAGAACATCCGCCCGCCCTTGGGGACGCCCAGGTCGGGCTTCAGTAGCACGACGGCGCCGTTCTCGTCCGGCACGCCGAGGACCAGCACTTCGCTCATGATGGGGCCAATCTGGCGGGGCGGGAAGTTCACCACCGCCACCACCTGCCTGCCAATCAGCCGGTCCGGAGAATAGTGAACGGTGAGCTGGGCTGAGGAACGCTTCACCCCGATTTCGCCGCCGAAGTCGATCCAGAGCTTGATCGCCGGCTTGCGCGCCTCGGGGAAGGGCTGGGCATCGGTGATGGTGCCGACGCGGATGTCGACACGCTCGAAATCCGCGTAGCTGATGGGCTCGCTCATGCGTTTGGAATAGCCTGGGCGGGAGTGCGGGAGCAAGGCGGCTTGCCGAAGCCCGCGGCTGCCGCCAAAACGACAGTCGACGGAAACGCCCCGAGACGGCCAGAGGACGGACGAGCACCATGAAGCGCGATTTCCACGCCCCCGGCCGCAGCGCCGTCTACGGCACCCGTGGCATGGCGGCGACCTCGATGCCGATCGCCACCTTCACCGCCCTCGAAATGCTCCAGCGCGGTGGCAATGCGCTCGATGCGGCGATCGCCGCCGTCGCCGTGCTGGGCGTGGTGGAGCCGCAGAGCACCGGCATCGGCGGCGACTGCTTCTGCCTCTATGCTCCGGCCGGCACCGGGCGCGTGATCGCCATGAACGGCTCCGGCCGGGCGCCGGCGGCCTCGACGCCGGAGGCGCTGCGCTCCCGCCAGGTCGGTACGCTCGAGCCGACCTCGGCGCATGTCGTCACCATCCCGACCGCCGTCTCGGGCTGGGAGTTGCTGAACAAGACCTATGGCCGGAAGGAGCTGGACGAGTTGCTGCGCCCGGCCATTCGCTGCGCCGAGGAGGGATGGCCCGTCCATGCCCGGGTCGCCGCCGACTGGGCGACAGCCGCCGGCAAGCTCCGCGGCAACGAAGCCTCGGCGCGCCGCTTCCTGGTCGATGGCGAGGCGCCGCGCATCGGCCACCGCTTCGTCCAGCCGGAGCTGGGCCGGACCTTGCGTGCCATCGGCACGAAGGGTGCGCGGGGCTTCTACGAGGGCGAGGTTGCGGCCGACATGGTGGCGACGCTCCGGGCGCTCGGTGGCCTGCATACCGAGGAGGATTTCGCCCGCAGCCTGCGCGGGGCGGAATTCGTCGAGCCGATCAAGACCGCCTGGCGTGGCATGGAGGTCTACCAGTGCCCGCCCAATGGATCGGGCCTGCATGTGCTCCAGTTGCTCGGCATCCTCGAGGGCTTCGAGACGCCGGAGGCGGGGCCGATCAGTGCCGAGCGCTACCATCGCCATATCGAGGCAGCGCGGCTGGCCTATCGCGACCGCGACGCCTTCCTCGCCGACCCAGCGCAGGTGGACGTGCCGGTCGAGGCGCTGACCGACCCGGCCTATCTCGCCGCACTGCGCGGCCTCATCAGTGACGAGCGGGCGATGAAGCTCCTGCCCCCGGCCGGGGGCAGCGACCTCGCGAAGCACAAGGACACGGTCTATCTCTGCGTCGTCGATGAGGAGGGCAATGCATGCTCCTTCATCAACAGCCTCTTCGAGAGCTTCGGCAGCGGGATCCTGGCCGAGAAGTCCGGCGTGATGCTGCACAACCGCGGGTACGGCTTTCGGCTGCAGGAAGGACACCCGAACTGCATCGCCCCGGACAAGCGGCCGATGCACACCATCATCCCGGGGATGGTGATGAAGGACGGGGAGGCGATCATGCCCTATGGCGTAATGGGCGGGCATTTCCAGCCCATGGGGCAGACGCTCTTCCTCACCAACCATTTCGAGTTCGGCCTCGACGTGCAGGAGGCGATCGACTGCCCGCGCCTTTTCCCCTCGCCGGCCAAGGGCGTGGTCGAGGTAGAGCGCAACATTCCCTCGACCGTGCTCGACCGGCTGAGCCGGCTCGGCCATGAGGTGGCGCTGATCGACAAGCCGCATGGCGGCGGCCAAGCGATTTTCATCGACCGCAAGGCGGGGCTGCTGGTCGGCGGCAGCGACCCGCGGAAGGATGGCTGCGCTCTGGGCTTCTAGCCGTGATGCGGGCGCTGCGGGCCGACATCACCACGCTCGACGTCGATGCAGTGGTGACGGCGGCGAATGAGGGGCTACTTGGCGGCGGGGGCGTCGATGGCGCCGTCCATCGCGCAGCCGGGCCCGAATTGCTGGCAGCCTGCCGCAAGCTCGGCGGCTGCCCGACGGGGGAGGCGCGTATCACCCCCGGCTTTCGCCTTCGGGCGCGCTTCGTCATCCATGCGGTCGGGCCGGTCTGGCGCGGCGGGACGGCGGGCGAGCCGGGGCTGCTGGCCTCGGCCTACCGGTCTAGCCTCGCACTGCTGCGGGCGGCGGGCGGGGCCTCCATCGCCTTCCCGGCCATTTCCACCGGCATCTATGGATATCCGTCCGAGCAGGCCGTCCGCATCGCCGTGGTGACGCTGCGGGAGGATCTGGTCGCGCATGGGCCGATCGAGGTGGTCTTCGCCTGCTTCGACGACCATACCCTCGCCCTCTACGAGAAGGAACTTGCCGGATGACCGAACCCTGCGACCTGAGCGCCGTCGGGGCGCGGCGGCTGATCGGCCGCAAGGCGCTCTCGCCGGTCGAGCTCCTGGAGAGCTGCCTCAAGCGGATCGAAGAGGTGAACCCGGCGGTGAATGCCATCGTCGCCCGCGACGACGAGGCGGCACGCGGCGAGGCCCGCGCGGCGGAGGCGGCGGTCATGAAAGGCGAGCATCTGGGCGCGCTGCACGGCCTGCCGGTCGGGATCAAGGACCTCGAGGAGACCCGGGGGCTGCTGACCACTTATGGCAGCCCGATCTTCGCCGATTTCGTCCCGAAGGAGGATTGCGGGATGGTGGCGCGCATCCGCGCCGCCGGCGGCATCGTCATCGGCAAGACCAACACGCCGGAATTCGGCCTCGGCGCCAATACCCGCAACCGGGTGCATGGCGCGACGGGGAATGCCTTCGACAACACCCGCTCGGCAGCCGGCTCCTCCGGCGGCTCGGCCGTGGCGCTGGCGACGGGCATGGCGCCGCTCTGCTCCGGCTCCGACACCGGCGGCTCGCTGCGCAACCCTGCGTCCTTCAATGGCATCCTCGGCTATCGGCCGAGCCCGGGCCTCGTCTGCTCGGAGAAGCGCGCCCATGGCTGGACGCCGCTCTCGGTGCTGGGGCCGATGGCGCGGGATGTGGGAGATGCCTGCCTGCTGCTCTCCGCCATCGCCTCCGACGATGCGCGGGACCCGCTGGCCTATACGCTACACGCCCGTACCGTCCGCGGCGAGGCGGCGCTGTTCAGCCCGCCGCGCAGCCTCGACCTCTCGACGCTGAAGCTCGCCTTCTCCGAGGATCTCGGCCAGGCCCCGACCGAGGGGGTGGTGCGCGAGGCGTTCCGCGCGCGCGTCGGCGCCATCGCCCCGCTCTTCGCCCGGGCCGAGGCGGCACATCCGGATTGCTCCGGCGGCGACGAGGCCTTCGAGGTGCTGCGGGCGCAGGGCGTGCTGACCGCCCATGCCGAGAAGGTCCGTACCCGGCCGCAGGATTGCGGGCCGAACGTCATCGCCAATGTCGAGGAGGGGCTGCGCTACAGCCTGGCCGACGGGGCGCGGGCGGCGCAGCTGCAGACGCGCATCTACCGCGACTTCCAGCGTTTCTTTGCCGAGCATGACGTCCTGGTGACGCCGGCCATCACCATCAGCCCGCGCAACTGGCGGGAGCTTTATCCGAAGGAGATCGACGGCCAGCCGACCCGGACCTACTTCCACTGGCTGGCGCTGGCCTATTATGTGACGCTCACCGGCCATCCGGCGGTCAGCCTGCCGATGGGGCTCGATGCGCGCGGCATGCCCTTCGGCCTGCAGATCGTCGGGCCGCGTGGCGGCGATGCCTTCGTGCTCGGCGTTGCCGCGGCGATCGAGGCGGCCTCCTGCGGCGATGCGATGCTGGCCCGGCCGGTGCCGGACCTGGCGGCCCTCCGCCAAGCTCCGCCGATCAGCGGGATGGCGGAGTTCCGGACCTTCGACTGAGGGCTACCAGCCCCGGTAGGGGCGGCCATAGCCATGGCTGCCGCCGTAGCCGCCGCCATAGCCGTAGCGTGGCGCCCGGTGATAACCCCGGTTGCCGTAATAGGGCCGGGGATTGTCGGTCGCGGCGCCGGCCGCCAGGGCTGCTGCGACGCCGACGCCGGCACCGAGCAGCGCGGTGTTGCCCCAGTTGGTGGAGCCGTCAGGGTTCTGGCACCCGGCCAGCAGCAGGCTGGACGAAAGCAGGGCGGCAGCGGCGAAACGATTGATCATGGCCTTCTCCTTACCGCCATGGGAGCGCAGCTTCACGGCGAGAGCGTGGCAGGGCTGTTCAATCTCGCGTGGCTGAGAAGGCGTTGAATGTCTGCAAGGTGTAGGTGTCCTTTACCCCCTGCACGGTCTGCAGCGTCTCGACCACGAAGAGGCCGATATCCTGGTCCGGCTCCAGGTAGAATTTCCCCATGAGGTCATACTGACCTGAGATCGAATGCATCTCGGAGAGTTCCGGGATTGTATCCGCCATGGTGCGGGCGACGCGGTAGGCTTGACCCATCTCGCATTTGATCTGGACAAAAATGGCGCGCATCGGCCTCTCCTTCTCCGGGTTCGGCGGTCTTGTAGCGCGCTTCAGGCGGTATCCCGAGTCCTCCGCTGCCTCGCCAGGGCGGGGACTGTAACCCGGCCCTTTGGCGGGCCCACGCATGCCGGGGGAAGCCGAGTCACACGCGCCATCGGTGCAAGCCCGGTCACCACAGCCTGGCGCCGCCTGTCGTGACCGGCGCGCTGGGCTGGTTTCGTTGCATGCCATGCGGCGGCGAGCTAGGCACCCCGCTCACGGACGCCCCCAGACGGAGTAGGAATGATGCGCATTGCGGTCCTTGGAGCCGGCTATGTCGGTCTGGTCTCTGGCGCATGCTTTGCCGAGTTCGGCATTCAGGTCTGCATCGTCGACACCGACCCGGCGAAGGTGGAGGCGCTGCAGCGCGGGGTGATCCCGATCTACGAGCCTGGGCTCGACAAGCTGGTGGTCGAGAACCAGGCGGATGGCCGGCTCAGCTTCACGACCAGGCTCGAGGAGGCGATGGAGGGGGCGGACTGCGTCTTCCTGGCCGTCGGCACGCCGTCGCGCCGCGGCGACGGCCATGCCGACCTGCAATATGTCTTCGCCGCCGCCGAGGGCGTGGCGCGGGCGGCGAAGAAGGACCTCGTCCTCGTCACCAAGTCGACCGTCCCGGTCGGCACGGGCAAGAAGATCAAGGAGATCGTGCAGCGGGTGCGCCCCGACCTGACGATCCATGTCGCCAGCAACCCCGAGTTCCTGCGCGAGGGCAACGCGATCGGCGACTTCATGCGGCCCGACCGGGTGGTGCTCGGCGCCGAGAGCGAGGCGGCCTTCGCCACGCTGCGCCGGCTCTACCGGCCGCTCTACCTGATCGAGACGCCGATCGTCGCCACCAGCCTCGAGACGGCGGAGCTGATCAAGTACGCGGCGAACGCCTTCCTCGCCACCAAGATCACCTTCATCAACGAGATGGCGGATCTCTGCGAGAAGGTGGGCGCCGACGTGCATGACGTGGCGCGCGGCATGGGCCTCGACGGGCGGATCGGGCGGAAGTTCCTGCATGCCGGGCCGGGCTACGGCGGCAGCTGCTTCCCGAAGGACACGCTGGCGCTGGCGATGACGGCGCGCGATGCCGGCTCGCCGGTGCGGCTGGTCGAGACGACAATCGCGGTGAACGACGCACGCAAGGAGGCAATGGCGGACCGGATCATCGCGGCGCTGGGCGGCGAGGTGGCGGGCAAGTCGATCGGCATCCTCGGCGTGACCTTCAAGCCCGAGACGGACGACATGCGCGATGCGCCGAGCCTCGTCATCCTGCCGAAGCTGGTGGCGGCCGGGGCCAAGGTGGTGGTGCACGACCCGCAGCCGCACCAGGCGCGTCAGTCGCTGCCCGGCGCGGTGACCTTCGTGGCGACGCCGCTGGAGGCGGTGACGGGGGCGGATGCGGTGGCGCTGCTGACGGAGTGGAACGAGTACCGCTCGATGGCGCCGGAGCGGCTGCGCGGGGCGATGCGCGGCAAGGTCGTGCTCGACCTGCGCAACGCCTGGGACCCCGAGGCCATGCGCGAGGCAGGCCTCGACTACTCCGGCATCGGACGCCCGTAAGCACGGCTGACCGGTGCCGCTCTGCTCAAGGAACGGGCAGGACGGTCGCCAGGGACAGGGACATGGCTGGCACGGCCCTTGCTCCAGCCTGGGGTATGAGCGCATCCCCCGGTACCTCACCTGCCCTGGATCGCGGCGGCCCCGCCCAGCCGCTGCTGCTGCTCTCCGGGCTGAAGAAGCACTTCCCCATCCGCAGCGGACTGTTCGGCGCAACCGTGGCGACGGTGCGGGCGGTGGACGGCGTCTCCTTTGCCGTGCGCAAGGGAGAGACGCTCGGCATCGTCGGCGAGAGCGGCTGCGGCAAATCCACCACGGCGCGGCTGTTGATGCGGCTGATGGAGCCGGATGCCGGCAGCATGGTCTTCGACGGCGAGGGGGTCGGGCAGAACGCCCAGACCGGCGGCATCACGCTGAAGGAATACCGCCGCCAAGTGCAGATGGTGTTCCAGGACAGCTATGCCTCGCTGAACCCGCGATTGCCCATCGAGGAGAGCATCGCCTTCGCGCCCAAGGTGCATGGCGTCAGCGCCAGCGAGGCGCGGGGGCGGGCGCATGAGATCCTGGCGGCGGTCGGGCTCGCACCGGCCAGCTTCGCGCGGCGCTATCCGCATGAGCTCTCGGGCGGGCAGCGGCAGCGGGTGAACATCGCCCGCGCGCTGGCGCTGCAGCCGCGGCTCATCCTGCTCGACGAACCGGTCTCGGCGCTCGACAAGTCGGTCGAGGCGCAGGTGCTCAACCTGCTGGTGGACCTCAAGGCCAAGTTCGGCCTCACCTATGTCTTTATCAGCCACGACCTGAACGTGGTGCAGTACATCTCCGACCGGGTGCTGGTGATGTATCTCGGTCAGGTGGTCGAACAGGGGCCGGTAGAGGCGATCTACGACCGCCCGGCGCATCCCTACACTCGGGCACTGCTGGCAAGTCGGCCCTCGATGGACCCGGGCATGCGGCGCACCGAGCCGCCGCTGACCGGTGACCCGCCCAACCCAATCAACCCACCCTCCGGATGCCGCTTCCGCACCCGTTGTCCCTTCGCCGAGGGCATTTGCGCGGAGCGGGAGCCGGTGCATTCGGCGCTTGGCGGCGGGCATGAGGCGGCCTGCCACATGGCGGAGCCGGGCAGCGGCCATTCGCAGGCTGGGAGGCTGGCAGCATGAGCGAAGTGATGGAGCGGCCGATGACGGCCACCGCAAACGCGACCCCCCTGGTGACACTGCGCGACCTCTCGGTCCGCTTTGTCTCGCGCGATGCCACCATGCATGCGGTGAACGGCGTCGATCTCGACCTCGCGGCGGGGGAGGTGCTCTGCATCCTCGGCGAGTCGGGCTCGGGCAAGTCGGTCACGCTCAGGGCGCTGATGAAGCTGCTGCCGAAGACCGCTCGCGTCACTGGCCGGATCGAAGTGGCCGGGCGCGACGTGCAGGCGATGAGCGAGCGCCAGCTGCAGGATTTCCGCGGCAGCGACGTCGCCATGATCTTCCAGGAGCCGATGACGGCGCTCGACCCCGTCTTCACCATCGGCCAGCAGATCGCCGAGACGGTGGTGCGGCACGAGGGCGTCAGCCGTGCCGCCGGCATGGCGCGGGCTCTGGAGCTGCTGGAGCTGGTGCAGATCCCCTCCGCGAAGCGGCGGCTGGCGGCCTTTCCGCACGAACTCTCGGGCGGGCTCCGGCAGCGGGCGATGATCGCCGTGGCCCTCGCCTGCAAGCCGAAGCTGCTGCTGGCCGACGAGCCGACCACGGCGCTCGACGCCACGGTGCAGATCCAGGTTCTTCTCCTGTTGCGGAAGCTGCAGGAGCAGCTTGGCATGGGGGTGATCTTCGTCACTCACGACCTCGGCGTGGCCGGCGAGATCGCCGACCGGGTGGCGGTGATGTATGCCGGGCGGGTGGTCGAGGAGGGACCGGTCGCCGCGATGATGCGTGGGCCGCTGCACCCCTATCCGCGGGGGCTGCTCGGCGCGACGGTGCATGGCGGCATGCGCGGGCAGCGGTTGACCACCATTCCCGGCGCGCCGCCGAGCCTCGAGATGCTGCCGACCGCCTGCTCCTTCGCGCCGCGCTGCGCCGAGGCGGAGCTGGCCTGCCTCGCCGGCGTGCCGGCGCCGCGCTCGCCCGTGCCGGGGCGGAGCGCGCGCTGCATCAAGGTCGCCGCGGGCTGAGCGTCAGCCGCGGCGGCCGAGATCCCAGGGCAGGCGCTCGGCCTCGCGTAGGGCGTCAACCCTGCTGATACCGATATCCTTCAGCATGCGGTCGTCCATCTCCATCAGGTAGCGGCGAGTGATGGCAGCGCGCATTATGGCGCGGAGGCTCGGCAGCACCGGCAGGCTCGGCCGGAACCAGGGCAGGGGGCGGGTACGGGCATTCAGGATGGCCATGACGGGTTCTCCTCACCCGGTTAAGCTGATCTTCCCAGGCAGATAAGAAAAACGAATTGCATTGACGATCTCCATCAGGATTGCTGATGCTTAGGTCATGCTGACGATCCCGCCCGGCCTCGACCCCGATCTGCTACGCAGCTTCGTCCTGATCGCCGAGGGCGGCAGCTTCACCCGCGCCGCCCAGGCGGTGGGGCGAACGCAGTCGGCCGTTTCCATGCAGATCCGGCGGTTGGAAGACATCCTTGGCCAGCCGCTGCTGCTGCGCGGCACGCGAGGGGTGGAGCCGACGCAGCATGGGCACTGGCTCCTGGAGCGGGCGCGCCGGTTGCTCGCCCTGCATGACGAAATCCACGCCACCTTCCGCCAGCCGGCGGTGGCCGGTTCGGTACGGCTTGGCTCGCCGGACGACTATGCCATCCGCTGGCTTCCCGCGATCCTGGCCCGCTTCGCCGCCAGCCATCCGGCGGTGCAGGTGGAGGTGACCTGTGCTCCTTCGAACGAGTTGGTGGAGCGGTTGGAGGATGGCGAACTCGACCTTACCCTGATCTCGGAAGGCAACGAGCCGCTCGGGGCGCGGCCGCGCTGGCTTTGGCGCGGGCCGCTTTTCTGGGTTGGGACGGAGGAGGTGGCGCGTCGCCGGCCGCTGCCGATCGCGCTGGCCAATGGCGGATGCTCCTGGCGGAAGGCGGCAGTCGCGGCGCTCGATGCGGCCGATCTGCCCTGGCGGATGGCCTATACGGCAGCGTCACTTTCCGGCTCGCTGGCGGTGGCGCTGGCGGGGCTTGCGGTGACCGTCGCCATGCCGGCGCCCCTGCCCGAGGGGCTGCGGGTTCTTGGGGCAGCGGAGGGGCTGCCGGTCCTGCCGGAATTCGGCATCGGCCTGCTGCGGGGGCCGGGGACGCCGGTCTCCGAGGCGCTATCGCGGCATATCGAGGAAGGCTTCGCGCTGGAAGCGGGGTTCGAGGCGCGGCTACGGGCTTGAGCCGGGCCGGGAAGCGGGCCAGAACGGCAGGGGTGAAATAAATCCGGGGAACCTCCCATGAACCGTCGTTCAATGCTGGCCCTGGCGGCCACGGGCCTTGCCGCGCCGCGCCTCCTGCGTGCGCAGGAGGCCTGGCCGGACCGGCCGATCCGGCTGATCGTGCCCTGGCCGCCTGGCGGCTCGACCGACACCATCGCCCGGTTGTTCCAGCCAAAGCTCGCGGAGATCCTTGGCAAGCCCGTCATCATCGACAACCGGGGCGGCGCCTCGGGCTCCATCGGCGCCATTGAGGCGTCACGGGCAGCACCCGATGGCTACACCTGGATGTTCGCTTACGACAATGAGGCGACCAACCAGACGTTGCTGCGGCTGCCTTACAGAACGCTGGAGGCCTTCGTGCCGGTCAGCCTGGTGGCGACCGGGCCGCTGGCGCTTGTAGCCCATAGCAGTACGCCCTATCGCACCTTCCAAGATGTGGTCGCCGCCGCGAGGAAGGCGCCGGATACGATCAGCTTCGCCAGCTCGGGCGTCGGCGGCCTCGCCCATGTCTCGACGACGCTGCTGCAGCAGCAGGGTGGGTTCAACCTTGTGCATGTGCCCTACCGGGGCGGTGGGCCGGCTGTGCAGGACGCAGTAGCGGGGCAGGTGCCGCTCTTCATGTCGAACGTGGTCATCATCAGCCAGCATATCCGGGCCGGGACATTGCGCCCGCTCGGGGTGACGACGCTCAAGGCAAGCCGCCATGTACCGGGGACCGCGCCCTTCGCGGAACAAGGTTTCCCCGATTTCGATGCGCCGACTTGGTGGGCCTTCCTCGGCCGCGCAGGGACGCCGGAGCCGATCCGGCGGCGCATGCAGGATGCGCTGGTGCAGGCCCTGGCTGATGCCGATGTCCGCACCCGGATCGAGGAGCAAGGCTGCGATGTCCGCGCCACCGGGCCGGAGGAATGCAGCCGGTTCCTTGGCCGAGAAATCGAGCGTTGGGGGCAGGTGATCCGCGACAACAAGATCAGTGCGGATAGCTGACGAGCGAAGCGGGCGGAAAAGTTTCGGTTTCCGCCCGCGGAAAGGTGGAATCGGCTGTTGACCGGCCTGCGGGCCAGGCGTAGAAGCCTCTCACCGCGACGATGTCGGGGCTTGACGAGAACGGGCGGAGACGCCAATATCGCTGCCCCGCTGAAGAAGTGGTACACATCGCCAACCAGCCGCTCCGGCTTCCCAAACGGGAAGGTTTTGCGGTTGTGAGGCGGTTCGCTGTCGGGTCGTTCTGGCGGCTTTGTTCTTTTACATCTGCATCTGGTTTTGGAAGCGCGTATTAGATGATGTGTGCTTACGGTTATTCCCTTGGGTTT
>NZ_JAETWB010000069.1 GCF_016773205.1 Belnapia arida | reverse complement strand
GGCGGCAAGGCCGCGAAGAACTCCAGCAGGGCTGACCGGCGGAGCTTGCGCCGCACTACCACCCCGCCTGCTGCATTAACCCCATGCACCTGGAAAACGCTCTTGGCCAAGTCGAGACCGACTGTCGTAACCTTCTCCATGGATGCCTCCTCTCCCTCGTGGTCAGGCTCAGCACCAACCACGCTATGGCACCTCGATGCCGCGGAGCAGGGGGCATCCACCCCATCAGGTGAGCAGACGAGCTGTCGGTCAGGTAAGGGTGCATTCGAGCATCCAAGCGTCGGTGGCAACATCGCACTCAGTAGGGACATCTTTAACCTAGAGTTGTTTTCGTGTACATTCTACATGGCCTATTTGGTTGGATACCCCGGCTACCCCCGGCGCAGCATCATTGAGGACGACGGCTTGCAGACACCGGCTCAGGCTTCGATCAAGAGGACCGGTCTACGAACCCATATAGTTGCTTTGGTTGCCTCGGCGCTGCTACCAGCCTTTGCAGTTGGCGCAATCGCTGTGAACGCCGCGGTGGGCAGCTATCGTCGCGCCTTTGAGGACCGACTGCAGAGCACGGCGGCGGCTCTCGCCAGTGCGATCGGCAGCGAGATTGAAACCTACACGGCAGCCCTGTCGGCACTTGCCACGTCGACCAGTTTGGACAGTGATACCCCGGACCTCGTCTCATTCCAACAACGTGCCGGCTGGGTAGCCGCCGACCTCGATAGCCGTATTTTTCTGATCAACCCCGACGGTACGATGCCGCTACATACTGACTTCCCATTTGGCACTGATGTGCAGTCCAATTGGTCTGTGGGGCAGACCTCTGATGTGGCCCGCCGGGTTTTCGAAGCTAAGCGCTTTGCGGTCGGGGACGCCATCTCCGGTCAGATGTCCGGGCGGCTTCTTACGCCTGTGTATGTACCGGTGATGCGCTCCGGCCAGGCGATTTACGCACTTGGTAGTGTCATAGAGTCGCAGCGGCTCTCTCGCCTGCTTGCCGCTCAAGGCTTCGAAGGCGGGATATACGCGAGCCTTATTGACACCCGGGGATCGATCGTTGCCCGCTCCATGGACCAAGAGCAATACATCGGCCAGCAGGTTCGTGATTGGATCACCGAGGGCGTCAAGGGCCATAACGAAGGGGTCCTGAACGGCACTAATTTGGCTGGTGCCCGCATCAGCACCGGCTTTCACCGCGTAACCCAGTTCTCCGATTGGATCGTCACAGTCGCAGCTCCGGACGCTGCGTTCTACGCAAGCCTGTGGACGCCGCTCGTCACCTTAGCGCTTGGTAGTCTTGGATCTTTGACACTGTCGCTGATCGTGGCTACCCGTCTGGGCCATCGCATACTGGTGCCCGTGGATTGGCTGACCCGTAAGGCGGAGCGCGTCGCTTCAAGCGGAGGCCGGGTCGAGGTTGTGCCGGTAGGCCCCCCAGTGCGGGTGCAAGAGTTCGAGCGGCTGCGGGCCGCGGTCGTGCAAGCCCATTTGGTGCTTCAAGAGCAGGCTGCAGCTGTGGCCGCCGGCGAGGCACGCCTGCGTGCCGTTGTCGAAACAGCGGTGGACGCAATTGTCGTCACGGACGGGACGGGCATCATCAAATCCCTCAACGCTGCTGCGGAGGTGATCTTTGGGTACACTCAAGCCGAGGCAGTTGGCGAAAGCGTGCTGATCCTAATGCATGCGGCGAGCAAAGCCAAGCTAGATAACCTCATCGCCATTGCTCGTGTCCAACCTCAAGGGCAGCATGAGAAGGAAGGCCGCCGGAAGGATGGGTCGGTCGTGCCGATTGAGCTTTCGGTTAGTGAATGGCTAGATGAGATCGATGATCAGTTCCTCACCTGGATCATGCGCGATATTTCAGCACGTAAAGCTGCAGAAGAGCAGCGCGTAATTCTTGCACGCGAGGTCGATCATCGGGCCAAAAACGTGCTGGCGGTGGTGCAGTCGGTGCTACGCCTAAGTCCATGCGATAGCCCCAAGGCTTTTGTGGCGGCTGTAGAAGCACGCGTAAGCGCGTTGGCGCGAGTGCACTCACTGCTCGCGGAGAATGCTTGGGCCGGTGCCGATTTGCGCTCAGTTGCTGAACGCGAGTTGGCTGCCTACACCCAGCCGCACGTAGGAACACGAGGCCCAGGTCAAGGAACAACATCGCTTAACGGGCCTTTCGTCACCCTTGTCGCTGCAGCGGTTCAGCCAATGGCCATGCTGCTGCATGAGCTAGCCACCAATGCCGCCAAATACGGAGCAATGTCCGTGCCTGGCGGGCTTGTAGAAGTATGCTGGCGTCTGGACGACGCGCCGACGGGCGACAAGATACTGTACCTGCGCTGGTCCGAGCGTGGCGGCCCACCGGTTCAAAGCAGCCCTGCGCGACGCGGCTTTGGCTCGCGCGTGATCGAGGCTACAGTGCGGCACCAGCTCGGCGGCACGGTGGAGCGGCACTGGAGGCTGACCGGCCTCGTGGTTGAGGTTATCATTCCATTGGAACGCGCGGTCGCAGGCCTGGGCGGAAGGACGGTCGCTACTTCGGAGGTCGCCTAGCGGCAGGTATCTTCGACGAGCTTGTCTGGTTCCACGCTTACTGAAATGCCAATATCCGGCTGTCCGTCTGCGCCGGATCTGTCTTCGAGCCTATCGGTGTTCTTTGGAGCGCTGGTAAGGACAGATAGCGGGGGTTGGTGATGGAGATCATCATTAAGGTGCAGTGGAGACGTGGCGCGGCCAAGTCGTCGCATATGCGCCATTGTGCAGGTGCTGCTCGCCGTCAAGCCACCGGCCGCCGGGTTCCTTGGCGATTCATTCATCGCAGATCGGCTGTGACCGCTTTGGCAGCAGGCTCGCAAGGCTAGCCTGAACGCTCTTCAGTATCAACGCGGAAGCCGACCAGCGTGCTCGGGCCGAAGGTAGTGCTGATGGCTACATCCGCCGCATCCCGCCCGCGCGCCATCAGGACGCGGCCGATGCGCGGGCGGTTGTGCCGGGCATCGAAGGTGTACCAGCCCCCCTCCAGATAAACCTCGAACCAGGCGGACCAGTCCATCGGATCCGGCACCGGAGGCACGCCAATGTCACCAAGATAACCGGTGCAGTAGCGTGCGGGGATGTTCATGCAGCGGCATAGCGCTACAGCAAGGTGGGTGAAGTCGCGACACACTCCGGTCTGTTCGTTGTAGGCTTCAAGGGCGGTCCGGGTATTGCGTGCATTCTGATAGTTGAAGCGGATGCGGTGATGGACAAAGTCGCAAATGGCCTGCACCAGCGACCAGCCCGACAAACCGTGCCCGAAGGTTCGCCAAGCGATGTCCGACAGCAGCTCGGTGTCGCAGTAACGGCTCGCCAGCAGGAAGATCAGCGCGTCATTGGGCACCTCGATGAGCGGCACCTGCCTCGCATCTGGGCAGGCGATGTCCGGCAGCCCACTGTCGTTGATGATGGCATTGGCGCCGAGCGTCACCCGACCCGCGGGAAGGGAGAGGCGCTGGCAGATGTTGCCGAAGCTGTCGTTATAAAACCGCACCGGCAGGTAGGGTGTGACCACAACAGCATCGGGGGTCATAAGATCGGGCGTCCGGCTCGGATGCACGTTTAGTAAGAAGACGCCCTCGACCGGCCCTGGCAGATCATACGTCAGCTCGTAGCCAATCCTGATCTGCATGCCCATTGCCTCCGACTGCCCTGGCAGGCTGGATTGCAGAGCAAAAGAGATGCCATGCCCTCCACCATCACAGGCTGCCGCCGCTCGGTAGTGGCCTCCCACCTCCAGTCCGCAAACCGCATGTGTCCAATCTGGCACCACCATGTTGCAAAGACCGGAAGTGAACCCCACAAGTCGCTGGCGCTGAGGCTGGTTTTCGATACGCAAATGCTTCGGCTGACCCCAACCCTAGGCAAGGGTGGTCGAGAAGCGTGCCCGGTACTCTGCCAGGCTGCTGCCCAGTACGTTCCGAAAATGGTACCGGAGCGTTGCAGCCGATCCGAAGCCGCAGGATGTCGCCAGTTTCTCGATCGGGATCAGCGTGCCCTCCAGCAGTTCCCGTGCCCGCGCGACACGCTCCGCCACCAGCCAGGCGCCGGGGCTCAGGCCCGTGGCGTTGTGGAAGTGCCGGTGAAGCCCACGGGGGCTGAGCGCGGCCTCGCTGGCCAGTCGCTCCACCGTCCAGTCCTGGTCCAGCGCACCCCGCACCCGGTCCAGTAGCGGACCAAGGCGCGACCCGCCCGCTCGCTCACGCGGTACCGGCCGCTCCACGTACTGCGCCTGCCCACCCTGCCGGTGCGCCGGGACGACGAGACGGCGCGCAATCCGGTTCGCCACCTCCGGGCCCCAGTCCCGTCGGACGAGGTACAGGCACAGATCTAGCCCGGCGGCACTGCCCGCGGCGGTGAGTACGCTGCCTCCGTCGACGTAGAGCACGTCCGGCACGAAGCGCAGCCCGGGGTATTGCGCCACAAGCCGATCGGCGTATCGCCAGTGCGTCGTGGCGTCCCGCTCCTCCAGCAGCCCGGCGGCGGCGAGGACGAAGGCGCCAGAACAAAGCGAGAGGATGCGTGCTCCCTGGGCGTGAGCATCACGCGGCGTGGCGATGAGCGCCTCCGGCACCAGCGCGTCCACCGAGCGCCAGCCTGGCACGACAACGGTGCCCGCCTCGGCCAGCAGATCGAGCGTGCCATCCACCATCAGCCGCACGCCGCCCGTGGCGCGCAGGGGGCCGGGTTCCACGCTTGCGACGGCGAAGCGGTACCAGTCCTCCCCCATCTCGGGCCGCGGCAAGCCGAAGACTTCGGCCACGCAACCGAACTCGCATAACTACCTCCGGCGCAGGCGGCCGATACCCGAGGCGCTGTGCGGCCGGACGGTGTTGAAGTGCTGGCGCCATTGCTCGATCAGAACCCGGGCTTCTTTGAGCGTATTGAAAACCTCGCAATCCAACAGCTCGTCCCGGAGCTTGCCATTGAAGCTCTCGTTGTAGCCATTCTTCTCTAATCGTGGGCACGTGCGTCAAGCAGTGGTGCTGTCCCGCGTGGGTTTCACGCTTCTCTTCGGGGGCGGCGCACCGGCCGCCTCAGGATGGGGCTCTAAAAGATCCTATGGGGCGACGGACTGCTGAGCGCTGGTAGGCTTGGGTCCGGACATCAGGACCAGGAGGCTCCCCATGGACGCGATACCCTCCACGCCATCCCTGACGGACACGGCTCCGGCGACCCTGTTCGTGGCGCTGGAACTGAGCCGCTCGACTTGGCTCGTGGCCGTGCACTCGCCGGTCGTCGACAAGGTCAGCCAGCACCGGCTGGAGGGCGGCGACACCGAAGGTCTGCTTGAGCTGATTGCGCGTAAGCGGATGCAGGCGGAGGGAAAGATGGGTCGGCCCGTGCGCGTCGCATGCTGCTTCGAGGCCGGGTACGACGGTTTTTGGCTGCACCGTTGGCTATGCGCCCGCGGCATCGAGAACCGCGTTTTGGACGCTGCCAGCATCTTGGTCGACCGTCGGGCGCGGCGGGCCAAGACGGACCGCCTCGATGCGGCCGGGTTGCTGCGCACGCTGATGGCGCTGGAGCGTGGCGAGACGCAGGTCTGTCGGGTCGTGCACGTGCCCAACCCGGCGCAGGAGGACGCCCGGCGGCGATCGCGCGAGCGGGCCCGCCTCGTGGTCGAGCGCGGCCAGTACACGAGCCGCATTAAGGGCCTGCTGATGACGCAGGGCATCCGCGACTTCGAGCCGACGCGCGGCGACTGGCAGGCGCGCCTTGAGGCGCTGCGCACGCCGGACGACCAGCCGCTCGCGCCTTGCCTGCGAGCCGAGTTGCTCCGAGAATGCCGGCGGCTACGGCAGGTGATAGAGATGGTCGCCGAGGTTGAGGCCGAGCAGAAAGCGGTAGCACAGGCGGAGGAGGGCAACGCCGCCCGGCTCGCCCGACTGCGCGGTATCGGCACCACCTTTGCCGCCGTGCTTGGCAACGAGGTGTTCTTCCGTGACTTCCGTAACCGGCGCGAGGTGGGCGGCTACCTCGGTCTCGCCCCGAGCCCCTGGCGAAGCGGCCAGGTCGAACGGGACCAAGGTATCGCCAAATCGGGCAACCTGCGGGCGAGGAGAAGCGCCATCGAACTGGCCTGGCTGTGGCTGCGTCACCAGCCCGGCAGTGCGCTCGCGCGGTGGTTCCATGAGCGCGTGGCTGGCGCCAAGGGACGCATGCGCCGGATTATGCTGGTGGCAATGGCCAGGAAGCTGATCGTGGCGTTGTGGCGCTACGTGACCACCGGCACCGTGCCGGACGGCGCCGTGCTGAAGGGCTGAACGGGTTCGTCGCGGCGGCCACAGGGCTGCTCATGACGAAGCGGGATGGGTGTGGACCGCTGCCCCCCAGGGCCAGAGTGCCGTCAAAAAGATGGGTCCCGCTCTCCCGGCCTCGCATTCGCCCACGCACGTGGGATGTTGGTCAGGCACCCACCATGGGCCGACCGGATACAAGGTGGTGCGGCGAGATGCCGCACAGACGCAGCGAGGCCGATCCCGAGTTCGTCCGGCTTGCCACGGCTGCCAGGAGGAGATCGCGCTTGACACCATGAGCCCCATACAAGGGGGGCGCGCAGACGGGACCAAACCCGACGGACCACGGCAAGCCTGGCACGAAGCGCCACCTTGTCACGGATGCCCAGGGCACGCCGCTTGGCCTGACGCTGAGCGGCGCCAATCGCCACGACAGCCGTATGCTGGCGCCCACCCTGGATGCGGTACCGGGCGTGCGGGCCAAGCACAGGGGACGTCCGCGCCGTAGGCCCACCAAGCTCCACGCCGATAAGGCTTACGACCACCGCCGCTGCCGCCGTGAGTGCCGCACCCGCGGCATCACGCCACGCATCGCACGGCGTGGTATCGAAAGCAGCGCCCGGCTGGGCCGCGATAGGTGGGTCGTGGAGCGTACCTTCGCTTGGCTGGCCCGCTTCCGACGCCTGACTGTCCGCTACGAGCGCTGCGCCGACCTCCATCTCGCCCTCACAACCCTCGCCTGCGCCGTGATCTGCCTGCGCCAGATCAGGAGGTTTTGTCCTTGGCTTTTAGTTCCGGTGGCTCGGCAAAGGCAGGCAGCGGCGCAAGCCTTAGGCCGGCACAGCTTGGCGGTGGCGCGCCGCCGCCCGGACCAGCATCGCCCCCTTCTCCGCGATCATGATCGTCGGGGCGTTGGTGTTGGTTGAGGTGACCGCAGGCATCACCGAGGCGTCGATCACCCGCAGTCCTTGCAGCCCGCAGACCCGTAGCTGGTCGTCCACGACTGCCATGGCATCCGGCCCCATCCGGCAGGAGCAGGAGGCATGGAACACAGTAGTGCCAGTCTGCCGCGCATAGGCGAGAAGCTCGTCATCTGTCCGCACCTCCGGCCCGGGCAGGGTCTCGGCCACCAAGTAGCGCCGCAGGGCAGGGGCGTTGAACCAGTCGCGCACCCGCCGCATGCCGGCGACGATGGTGCGGCGGTCGCGGTCCTCCGCCAGGTAGTTCGGGTTGATTGAGGGCTGGTCGTGCGGGTCAGCGGTGCGCGCCAGCACTTGGCCGCGGCTCTCGGGGCGCATCTGCCAAAGGCCCGAGGTCATGCCGGGCTTGGTGTCGAGCTGCCGCGACACCCCCGGCGCGTAGCTCGCCGAGGCGAAGAGCGCCTGGACATCGGGAGTCGCGGATTCCGGCTGCACTTTCATCGAGGCAGCGATGAGAGAGGCGGCATAGGTCAGCATCCCCCGGCCGGCGGCGACGTATTTCAGGACCTCTCCAGCGAAGCGCAGCCCGCGGGAGCGCTCGTTGAGCGTGGCGATGTCCCTCACCTCGGCCTGCACTCGGACGAGGAAATGGTCCTGGAAGGCCCGGCCGACGCCAGGCAGGGCGTGCCCGACCGAGATGCCAATGCGCCCGAGATGCTCGGGATCGCCGATGCCGGAAAGCTGGAGGATGTGCGGCGAGCCGATGGCGCCGGCGGAGAGGATCACCTCCGCCCCGGCCATTGCCCGCTCGACCGTGCCGCCGCGGGAAAACTCGACGCCCACTGCCCGGGTGCCCTCGAGGAGGACGCGGTGCACCAGCGCATGGGTGACCACCCGGAGGTTGGGCCGCCGGAGCGCCGGCCGCAGGTAGCTCCGTGCCGCCGAGGCGCGCCGCCGCCCGCCGCGGGTCTGCTGCACCCAGCCGATATGCTCGCCGAGGCCGTGCGGCAGGTTGTTCAGGTCGTCGCGCTGCTCCCAGCCCAGCTCGGTGCCTGCCCGGATCGCGGCCTGGCACAGCTCCGGCTGGTCCCGGGTGCGGGAGGTGAAAAGCGGCCCGTCCTGAGAATGGACCGCATCGGCCGGGCCCTCCCAGCGTTCCGACTTGCGGAACAGCGGCATGACGTCTTCCGAGGACCAGCTGCGGTTGCCGAGCTGCGACCAGTGGTCGTAGTCTTCCGGCTGCGACCGGATGTAGATCATGCCGTTGATCGAGCTGGAACCGCCGAGCACCTTGCCTCGCGGATAGGGGATCTCCCGCCCGTTCAGCCCGGCCTCCTTGTCGGCCTTGAAGCCCCAGGTGAGCGTCGGGTGCTGCAGCAGCTTCATGTAGCCGGCGGGGATATGGATCAGCGGGTGCCAGTCGCGTCCTCCCGCCTCGATCAGGATGACGCGGGTCGCCGGGTCCTCCGTCAGCCGGTTGGCCAGCACGCAGCCGGCCGAGCCGGCGCCGACGATGACGTAATCCGCCTGCATCTACTGCGCCGCGGCCGCCTCGAAGAATTTCCGCTTCAACCCTTTCTGGTTCTCGTAGATGGAGCCTTGCTTGTCGGCGGGCGGCAGGGGCAGGCGGACCGGAACATCGGCGAGGCGCGGCGCGAGGCTCGATTGGCCCGAAGCCATCAGCGCGTCATAGGCCTCGACCCCCTCAGGGAAGCCGAGCAGGGGCCAAGCATCGGCGGCGCGGAACTGGAAGAGCAGCAGCCGGCGCTCCTTGTTCGAGGTGTTCGGCGCCGAGCCATGCACCGCGCGCACGTGGTGCACGGTGATCGACCCGGCCTTGCCGGTCAGGGCAACGGCCTTCGCATAATCCACGTCCCGGTTGGCCGGGTCCATGGCGCCGCAGAAGCGCCCCTCCGCATGATGGTCGAAGACCGGGCCCTTGTGGCTGCCGGGGATGGCGAGGAGGGGGCCGTTCTCCGGCTCCATGTCATCCATCATCACGCCGACGGCGGCGAGGTCGTCATTGGTGTGCGGGTAGAAGGCCCAGTCCTGGTGCCACTCCACCGCGGCGCCGAAGCCGGCCGACTTCATGTTCAATTTCGCCGTGTCGAACCGGATGTCCGGCCCCCAGAGCGATTGCAGCACCGCGAGGATGCGCGGGTGCCGGACGAGGGCCGCATAGGCCGGATGGTGCAGGTGGGGCGACTTGATCCGCCGCACCCGCGGCATGGCGGGCGAGTGGCTGTCCTCGAGGTCGTAGATGGCATCATGGGTGGCGATGCCGCGGGCGCGCTCGACGAAGCCGTCGGTCACACGGCGCAGCTCGGCGACCTCTTCCGGGGACAGGATGTCGGGGACGACGATGGCGCCGACCTCGTCGTATTCGCGCTTTTGAGCATCCGTAAGCATCGGCTTCTCCCTCAACGGTACCAGCGGCGCGCGGCGCGCACCGCTTCGCGCAGACTGTCGGCCGGGCGGGCCTCGCCGGTGGCGACGCGGGCGAACATGTCAACCAGCACCCAATTCTCGGCGACGGCCCCGGCGGCCGGGGTGATCGGGCCGGCATAGCCTTCGTAAAAAGGCGTATCCATGGCGTTTCGGTAGACCGCGAGCTTCGGATCCGACGACCAGACCGCGCTCTCGCCATAGGCCTTCAGCGGCTGCGACCAGTAGCCGAGGCAGCCGGTCAGCCAAGGATCGTACTGCTCGGCCTCCATCATGAAGCGCAGATAGGCCTTGGCCGCGTTCGGCACTGGGGTGTGACGCGGCACCATGCCGACCAGGGTCAGGGCCGTCTCCGGCGCCTTGCCCGCCGCGCCATGAGGCATCTCGGCATGTTCCGTGTCGGCGGCGAGGGCGTTCTGCGCCGCATCCGCCGAGGTCTTCAGCGAGTAGTAAACGGAGACGCCGTTCTGGGTGAGGCCAATCTCGCCGCCGATGAAGGCTCGGTTGTTGCTGACGCCGCTCCAGCCCATGGTTCCTGGAATCATCGTCTCCTGCATGGCGCGGGCATAGTCGAGCGCTCGCAGCGTCTCTGGTGTGTCGAGGGCGATCTTCCCGGCCTCGTCCACCAGCCTGCCTCCATGCGACCACAGCAGCCAGTTAGCATAGCCCGGCGCATCGCCCGGGGCATGGCTCAGCGGGAAGCCGCAGGGATGGCCGATGCGTTTCAGTTGCCGGCAGAGGCGGAGGAACTCGCCGAGGTCGTTGGGGATGCCGTCGAACCCGGCCTCCTTCACCCAAGAGCGGCGGTAGACGGCGGGGCCGGTGGTGCCGCCCATTGGTAGGCCCAGCCAGGCGCTGCTTTTCCAGCGCTGGCCATAGACCTTGGCCAGGTCGTACCAGCCGCCGTACCGGGCGCCGAGATACTCGGCCAGATCGGTCACCTCCAGCAGCTTGTCGGCGTAGATATGCGCATCGGCGCCGAAGCCGATCAGCACGTCGGCACCCTTGCCGGTGTTGAAGGCGACGGCCACCTGTACCGGCATGTCGGGCCAGTTCACGTAGTCGATCCGTACCTCAATGCCGGTCTGCTCGGTGAAGCGGCGGGTATTCTGGTTGAAGATCGCCTCGTCGGGGTCGATGTACTTCGCCGGCCGAAGCACCCGCAGCCTGGCGCCCGGTTCCGGCACGAGGCGCGACGCCGGCACATCGGCGGTGGGGATGGCCCGCGCCGGCAGCGCCGCCCCGGCCAGCATTCCAGCAGCCAGGCCCATGGTCTGACGACGCCCGATGATCGGTCGCATGCACGTCTCCGCCCGCGGGTGTTGCCCCCGTTGCGGACAGGGTATCGGCAGGTTTGGCCCGCCGTCGAGGGGGAATGCGGAACCGGCCGCGCTAGTCCTCGGGCTCGGTGGTAAACAGCAATGGATAACCTTGTTTGCGGCCCATCTCCGTCGCCGCCGTCGCCTTCTCCTCGGCGATCTCGCGGGTGAAGGCCGCAACCACGCAGACGCCGCGCTGGTCCGCCGTCATCATGATCCGCTGCGCCTGCCCATCGCCCATCCGAAATTCCACCCGCAGCACCTGTACCACGAAGGCGCGCGGGGTGAAGTCATCGAAAATAATAACGCACGTTGTTGGATAAGAGCGGATATGGAATTTGTAGCCACAACAATAAAAGTAGTGAAGAAATTATTCCGGTGTAATTCCAGCCTTACGCATTAGTCCTTCGTTCTGTGCCAGGTCGCGGCGGATCCGGGCACGCATCTCCTCCCTGCCCAAGGGCAGCGGTAGGAGTCCGAACTCGTCAGCAAGGCGCTGTGCCGCTGGGCGGCTGACAGCATCGGGCACCACCCGCTCCAACGCTGCCGAAAGAGGGGGCGGCAGATTGGCCGGACCGGCCAAGCCCCACCAGGCATTAACGAGGAACCCTGGTAAACCGAGTTCGCCTGTTGTCGGCACCTGCGGCACTGCCGCCAACCGTTCATCGTGCGGCGCAGCGAGAGCGCGCAGGCGCCCCTCCAACACATGCGCCCGTGCCGGGGCGAAGGTCGTGAACATCATGTCCACCCGGCCAGCCAGGATCTCGGTCAGCGCCGGCGCCGGGCCACCGTACGGCACATGCAGCATCTCCGTCCCGGTCCGCTCGTTCATCTCAAGCATCAGCAGATGCGCGGTCGAGCCGAGCCCCCAGGTGCCATAGGAGAGCTTCCCCGGCTCGCGCCTCGCTGCTTCGATCACTTGCTCAAAGCTACTCCAGCGCGGATGAGCCACAAGCAGGTAGGCGGAAGCGTATAGCAGGCTGATATGAGTAAAGTCCGCCAGCGGGTCGTAGCCCAGGTTTCGGTAGGCAAAGGGTGCCTGGGTAAAGCCAGAGTTGCTGCCGACCAGCAGCGTTGCTCCATCCGGCCGCGCTCGGGCAACATAGCGAACGCCAACCGTTGTCGAGGCGCCTGGCTTATGATCCAGCACGAAGCTGCCGCCAAAGCTCTCACCTAAGCCATCCTGCAGGATGCGGCCGATCACATCGGTGCCGCCGCCCGGGGTGAAGGGGATCACCAAGCTGACGCTGCGACCGTTCGGCCAGCCCTCCGGGCCCTTGCCCTGAGCCTTGGCCAAGGAGGGCGTGGCAAGGACGGCCGCCATACCAAGAAGCATCCGGCGAGAGCCATGGAGGCGGCTCACCACGAACCCACCTCCGGACATGGCATGGGTGTCGCGCAAAGCAAAAAAGCTGTCATCCGGACTTCCACCCTTGAGTATCCTGACGCTCGCTTGGAACGCAGGTCCCGTTTTCGTTGCCACAGAGACTAGGCGCATTGCGCGGCAGGTGAAGCCGGAATCAACCATTCATGCCGCGCGCGTCCTGGATTACGCAAACGGCTTACAACACGGCCCTCGTAGGCCGGGACTTCTGGAGAGGCCAACCCGTTCACTCCATCTTTCCCGGAGGTTGTAAAGCTGGTGGCGGAGGTCGGGAGAAGATCGAAAAAGGGAAAAAGGTAGCGTCCGCGGAGGTGGTGGAAATTCCGGTTTCGGCCGGGGTGTAGGGCTGGGGTGGTCGTCGGACCTGGCGGCTAGGGTGGAGTTGCGAAGCTCCCACCGCTGACCGGCCGAGGACCCGATGACCGAGGATAGACTGCCACTGGCTGAGCTGCTGGCGAAAGCCGGGGATGCCGACTTCCTTCGCAGCGTGGCCGAGGCGGTGCTGCAGATGCTGATGGCGCTGTTGCAGAAATCAGTGTGAGGACTTGGTTCGGTCTTTGATGTCCTGATCAGGCGTGGACGACGGTGTCGG
>NZ_JAETWB010000068.1 GCF_016773205.1 Belnapia arida | reverse complement strand
TTAAGATCACAAGATTGCCGGCTTGGTCTGGACGACCGCCGATGATCAGCCACAATGGTTCAGAATGGCCCACCTTACCATTACCGACGAGCAGCCAAGGTGAACCAGCCAGGAGTTCGGCCCGTCAATCCGCGCCAGGAGCCGAACATCCCCTCGGTCCTCCATCACCCGCTCAAAGTTGTCGAAGGCAGCCGGGGCGATGGTGATGTCTGTGACGAAGGGGTGGGTGTCGGGCGCGGCAGGGCGCCGGACGATCTCGCTGTAGCGCATGGGGTATTCTCGGGCTCAGTCTCGACTTGATCGTCGAGACAGGTATTTACCCGTTGTCCAACCCAGACCTCGGCCGGAAATGCACCCATTGGATCGCGGCAATAATTGTTGGGTCCAGGCGAACAAGTCAAATGGCTGCCGGTATTGTCCCAAGCATGGACCCAAGCATAGTTCCTAGCACCTCCAGCAAACGATGCCGGCAAAGCTGCTTCCAAGCCATTTTGCTTAGGGTCGGCGACAAAAGTCTCGGCATAGGGGGCAGACCGACCGCCGGAGCCAACAGCACCCGGCTCCTACCAGAACCATCATCGCGTCATCAATCAGAAGGAGAGTTCCGCGGCAGAGATTTGAGACAGCTAAAAGCAAACTTTTTGGCTGTTTTCGAAGCGGTCAATGCTCCTCCGACAATGAACCGCTTGGTGGAGAAGGCTTGAGCCCTCGATGCAAGTTCAGCCAAATGGACTACGGCACCTCCATGACGCAGCCGACCGTGCCAGACCCGCTCACCAGGGGCCGGGAGTAACTCTAGGTTAGAGACCATCCCCGCTTACGCAGGGAACACACGACGCATACCTCGCGCCGAGCCATCAGGTATGGTTCATCCCCGCAGCCGCGAAGAACACACGAACACCTGCATTCTCTACAACGCAGGCGACGGCTCATCCCCACGCCGCGGGGAACACTGCTCCGTCCACTCGTCAACGGTCGCACCCGGCGGATCATCCCCGCACACGCGGGGAACAGGCATGCCAAAAATGCCGGTCGCCGGGTCATACGGCTCATTCCCGCGCCAGCGGGGAACACTCCCTTCCGCCATGTCCCTCGAACTGCATTAGCGACTCGTTCCCGCGCCCGCGGGGAACACGCACCGGGCGGCAATTAGGGGCAAATCCCCTGCCGCTCATCCCCGCACCCGCGGAGAACACGTCTTGGGTTGCGCGGCCGGCGTCACGCCGATCGGCTCATCCCCGCGTCCGCGGGGAGCACCCCCGCACATCGGCCTGATAGTCGTGCGGCCCTGGCTCATCCCCGCGTCCGCGGGAACACGAATATAGCAGGTCGGCGCTGCCGGCTGCCGCGGCTCATCCTTGCGTCCGCGGGGAACACACGGTGGCATTGGCCAGGGTCGGTCCGGTCAGCGGCTCATCCCCGCGTCCGCGGGGAACACAACGTCACCGCCGCCACCGGCCCGCCCGGCACCGGCTCATCCCCGCGTCCGCAGGGAACACTCTTCCCAGAAGCACTTGAAAAGCTGTGCGGATTTGATTTTCAAAGAGCGCACTGACGCGTGAGCCGGTGACTGTCTTCGATCAGTTGGCCGGCTGTACCATCATCAGAACGTAGGCGAACGCCTTGATGCGACTGACCCTTCCCCAACACCTGCATGAAGACCTCAGGATCAGCCAACATAAGCATGCCGATAAGTCGGTTACCCCGCTTCCAACCGATCAATGGAGCATGCACCGGGACCTTCGACGCAAGGTCCATCCAAGTGGGCCACGTCAATTGTCGCCTACAACACAGCGACGAACCTGTGGATAGGTGACGGGTTTGGGACTGGCTCCTACTCATGCGGCCCTTCCCGACGCAGCTATCTCTCGCTACAGTTGCTTATGCAGGGCTCTTCATAGGGGCTGAAAGGTTGTCCACCCTTCTATCCAGCCGTTGATTACTGCTCCCTGTTGAGCAGGGATGGCCCTTGATTTCGCTGTCGGTTCAAGGTGTGCTGATTGTGTTCCCTGCGCGGGCGGGGATGAAGGTGAACCCGCCAGCGGTCGCGGTTTGGAAAATGAGTTAAATACGGGCTGTTGCGTGTCTGCAAGACCTCGTGGCACGCAAAGGTGCTGGACCGAGGTGCCATTGATGCCAGATACGCGGCTAAGTGACTATTTGCAGTTCTGGGGAAAGGCGGAACCGAAGGGTACCGCGGTTCTATGGCACCCTGCCGCCCTGCACATGTGCGATGTGGCCGCCGTCGCGGAAGTCATGAGCGACATCTATTTGCCCACCAAGATGTTCAGCCCAGATCTCAAATCCGTGGTTGTCTTTCTCGCGGCCATGCATGACATCGGTAAGCTCAGCCGTAGCTTCCAAGCCGTTGAGCCGAAGCATTGGCCCGCCATTCTTGGCGCATTCGTGGCGCCGCCACGAGATGATCACCATACCAGACTAGGCTATCGGCTTATTTGGCGGGACCGACGGGTTAACCCTGTCCTCTTCGGGCCCGGGGGCGTGTTCGAGCATTGGCCGCGGACCGCGAGCATCCCGCTGATCGACGCAGCCATCGGCCATCATGGCGCACCGGTGGACAATCGCGGCGACCTGTCTGCTCCGTCAAAAGCGGTCGTCTGCGACACCTGCGTCGCCGCCATTCGGGCCTTCATCACCCATCTCACCGAGATTTTGCGACCAGCGCGGCTCGTGAAACCGCCGACCGGTGCCGAAGCTAAAATCATGTCATGGCATGTGGCCGGCCTAATCACCCTCGCCGACTGGATCGGGTCCTCGCGGGAGTGGTTCCCCTACCAAGCGCCTGACGCCATGCCCCTGTCTGAGTACTGGTTGCTGGCACGCCAAAGGGCCAGAGTCGCAGTACAGAAGGCCGGGATCATCCCCGCCAAGGCTGCGCCTCGCACCAGCATAACGGGGCTCTTTCCAAAAATCTCCGATCCCACCGCAGTCCAGCGCTGGGCCGACACAGTCGAACTGCCGTCGGGTCCATTCATCGCCTTTATCGAAGATATGACTGGTAGCGGCAAGAGCGAGGCTGGTGTAACGCTGGCCCACCGCATGATGGCGGCAAGCCGCGCGCAAGGCATCTATTTCGCCCTGCCGACCATGGCGACGGCCAATGCCATGTACCAGCGGTTCGGCGAGGGAGGCGCCTACAGGCGGCTATTTGCCGAGGGCGCCGATCCGTCTCTGGTGCTCACCCACGGCAAGCGGGACCAGCACGAGGGCTTTCGGGCGAGCATTCTCCGCACTGACAGCGACACTGCGGACCGTGAGGGCCGGCGAGACCGCGCCAGCGCTCCCGAATGGGTCGCGGACAGCAAACGCACGGCGTTCTTTGCTGATGTGGGGGTGGGGAGCATCGACCAAGCGTTGATGGCCGCCCTGCCGACACAGTTTGCCCCGATGCGGATGCTGGGTTTGTCCCGTCGCATCCTGACCGTCGATGAGGCCCACGCCTACGACAGCTTCACCGGGACTGAACTCGACGCCCTTCTCCAGTTCCAAGCCTCCCTCGGTGGTAGTACCATCGTGCTCTCAGCCACCCTGCCGTTGCATATCAGGCAGCGCCTTGCCGACGCCTTCCGGAAGGGCCTCTCACTGCCATCCGCACCCCTGTCGAAGGCTGGCTACCCGCTCACGACGCTGGTCAGTGCCGAAAGAGCCGTTGAGGAGGCGCCAAACCGGACTCCACGGGAACTGGACGCCATGCAGGCCCGGTCTGTGACGGTGGAGCGGGTTGTTGGCCGGGCGCATGCCTTCCGTGAGATCACGGAGGCTGCCAACCGGGGTGCTGCGGTCGCTTGGGTCCGCAACACGGTCGATGATGCCGTTGAGGCTGCCGAGCTACTGCGGCAGGCGGGATATGACCCCATCCTCTTCCACTCACGCTTCACCGTTGGAGACCGTCAGGAGATTGAGGAGCGGGTGCTCGCCACCTTCGGCCCCGACGGACGCGGGCGGGCAGGACAGATCGTCGTGGCCACGCAGGTCATCGAGCAGAGTCTTGATATCGATTTCGACCTGATCGTGTCCGACCTCGCGCCGATCGACGCGTTGATCCAGCGGGCTGGTCGCCTCTGGCGCCACCGCCGCGACGGCCGCCCCGTCGATCGAGCGCGGTTCCTCGTTCTGTCCCCTGATCCGATGGACAACCCGCCGGAGGATTGGATTGCCTCCTTCCTACCCGGTACAGCGGGCGTTTACCGTGATCCCGCGGTGCTGTGGCGGAGTGCGCGCTGCTTGCTGAATGGCGGCGACCTGAATACGCCGGAGGGGGTCAGGTGCCTCGTGGCTGAAGTCTACGCCGAAGACGCGCTGGTGCCGGACGCTATGAAGTTGAGCAGCGAGGAGGCCAGAAGCGAGGCTGATGGCGACAGCAACGCGGCTAGTTACATCTCTCTCGACCCAACCTTGGGGTATAGGATGGGCGATGGGCATTGGGTCAGCGACGAGGTGATCTCGACGCGCATGATCCGCCGGCCGCAGGCGCCGATCCGCATTGCGTGGATCGATGATCGTGGAGCCCTGCGACCTTGGAACGACAGCCCTCGCGGTCCCCGAATGTCATGGGCCCTGTCCGAGGTCACTGTCCCAGCCGACCGTATTCGGGACCTCGTCTCTGAACCAGAAGACGCCGTGGCCGACGCCCGGAAGCGCATGGCGAAGTTTGATCGGGCTATTCCAATCGTCGCTCTTCGCGGCAATACGGCCACTTTGAGACGGATAGGTCGAAAATCCGTCCAATTTTTCTACCATAAAACGAAAATGGGTTTGCGCCTTCGCGTTATCGATTGACGCCTAAATGATTGCGCTGTCTGCTGCCTAGAACAAAAGGTGACAGGCAGATGGTCGCTAAGCGGTTCAATCTTCTCAGCGACGCGTGGATACCGGTGCGTTTACGTGACGGTGGTGACCGCGTGATAGCGGTGGCGGACCTGTTCGACACTGCCAATCCACCGATGCGCATGAACTGGGGGCGCGCGGATTTTGATGCGGCGCAACAAGATTTCCTGATCGGTGTGCTGGCGGTGATCTGCCCGCCGCGGGATCAGGACGAGTGGCTGGACCAGTTGGAGCGACCTCCCTCCCCGGACACCATCCGCGAGTGGTTGGCTCCCCATGTGCCCGCATTTTACCTCGACGGTGACGGGCCACTCTTCATGCAGGTCACCGAGGCGGAGGTGACCGGCCGCGGCGTCAGAAAGATGGCAAAGGCAAAGGCAAAGGCGGAGGCGCGCGGCGTCGCCGAAAAAGCTGCGAAGACTGAGATCAAACGGCCTGAAATGCTGCTCTTCGGAGGCCCGGGCGAAAACACCGAGACACGTAACCGCGATTTGTTTGTGAAACGGCGAGCGGTTGGGATGCTTGGGCGCCCGACCGCAGCAATCGCGCTCTACACGCTCCAAAGCTATGCCGGCTCACAAGGCGCCGGAAATCGGGTCGGCTGGTGCGGCGGTGGGCCTGTGCGCACCTACGTCGTGCCCCGGGCTGCTGACGGCTCGCCGGCCACCTTGTTCGAGGTCCTCTGGGCGAACGTGCCATGTGGTGAGCCTGCTCAGCCCGGAGACCCGGCAGTGTTCCCATGGATGGGGCCGGTGGCCGATGGCGAGGGCACGGGTAACCGCTTGGACCCCCGGCAAGCGTGGTTCGGCCAGCCGCGCCTGATCCGCCTGACGGTGGAGCCGCCCGGCGACGGGGGTGCTCCTTGTGACCTCACCGGGCGGATGGACAGCCACCGCGTGGTCGGGTGGCGGCAGCGACCTCGGGACTATGAGTATGCGCTCCGGGTCGAGCCGCACCCTTTGACGCCGCACTACCTACCTAAGCCTGACGACAAAGCGACTGCGCATTACCATGCCAACAGCGACCGGATTGGCTACCAGAATTGGCTCGGCCTCGTCCTTAACGAACCAAACGGCAAACTTGCTGCTGCCCGGGTAGTTCGCGAATACCGGCAGGAACGCGGTCGCATTCGTGGCGACCTGACCCCGCCTCTCCTGACAGCGGTGGGTCTGAATCTAGCGACCGGCGATGCGCTCGGCTGCGTCGAGAGCACCATGCCCATGTTCATGCTCGCGGATGCAGAGGCAAACGACAAGCTGGAGGCGAAGGCAGCCAGCTACATCCATGCGGCACAAGCGGTCCGCCGACTGATGTCGAGCAACATTGCTTCTGCCCTGCACCGACGTCCCAAAGATGCCAAGCGCGACGGTACCCTGATGGTCAATGCGGCGACGCAGTTCTACGACCGGACGCAGGCTGGTTTTTTCGAGGTTATGGAGGGCCTGACGCACCGTCTCGGTGACGATGCGGAGGCCGACCTGACCGATCTGGTGCTGCGCTGGCACGGGATGCTGTACGACGCTGCGCTCAGCGTCTTTGACGAGGTCGTTCCCATCCGGCCGCTGACCGGGCGCCAGCGCGAGGAGGGAGGCGTGCAGGTCCATGCCGCCATCTCCGCGCGGAAATGGCTGAAGCTGGCTCTCAAGGGTCACACGAAGCTTGGGCATGAACTCTTCAAGTACCTCGAACTGCCGCTACCGCGGCGGCCGGAGGCAACGGACGAGGCCGCACAGGCCGTCACCGAGGATGTAGGCACATGAACATTGTTGTCGATCCACCGAAGGCGCCCGTGAAGCCGCCGACCCGCGCCGCGCGGTGCCGGGATTGGCTATGCGAGATGCTTCCCGATGCCAATAGGAAGGGTGGCGATCGCGCAACACTGGCCGCTCTGAGGCGTGCCAGTCGTCCACTGGATGCGGCGATCTGTCCGGCCACCATCACGCTACACCGGATTCTCGGCGGCTCGAACTATCCGGACGGTATGCTCCGCACAGGGGCCGTGGCAGCCGTGCTATCGCATGTCCGAGCGGACGCGCATCGGGCTTCGGTGGCGACCCAACTGGGTCGGGTCACCGACGGCCGGCGGCCCATGAGCGAGTTGCGGTTCCGGCACCTTCTCACTGAGGTGCATGACCCAAAGCGCGCTATGACGGCCCTCCGCCGCGCGGTCCACCTGCTCGATGGCGAAGTCAATATTGAGGACCTCGCATCGTCGATGCTGATTTGGCTGGAGCGCGACGCTCCCTTTCCCAACGCAAAGCAGCGCTCCGACGAACGGCTGCTCCGCTGGAGCTACGATTACTACGGTGCAGAGTCTGAGGGCGCCTCCGCTGACACCGATACATCTGCCTGATCAGCCATAGAGAGAAGAGCGATGAACTTTGTACAAGCCCATTTTCTGACCAGCTACGCCCCCTCCAACCTCAACCGTGATGACACGGGGCGGAACAAGACCGCGATATTCGGCGGCGAGGAACGCCTTCGCACTTCGTCTCAGAATCGCAAGTACTGGGTTCGAGAGGATTTCAAGCTTCTGAAGGGCGATGCCGCTCTGCCTCTTGGGGTGCGTGGCGATCGCTTTGCCGTGCAGATCAGGGATGCTCTGGTCGATAACGGCGTCGACGCCGCCGCTGCCGGCGCCGCGGCCAAGGCCGTGCTGAGTGCCATCAACGGCAAAGAACGGGAAAAGAAGGCCGAGGAGCCTCCGGCCGAAAAGCCCGAGAGCAAGAAAAATAACCGCAGAAAGCCGGGTGATGCGGCGCAGGGAAGCCTGAATCTCGAAAGTGCTGCGCTTCAGTTCCTGTCTCAGACCGAGATCAGCCGAGCCTACGCGGCTGCGGAGAAGCTGGCACGCAATCCCGGCACCGAGGTGAAGGCCGAAGACGTCCTGCTCCACGCCGATACTGCCGTCGACATCGCTATGTTCGGCCGCACCTTCGCCGGGAATCCGAGCTACAACCGCGAGGCGGCCGTGCAGGTTATGCACGCGATCACGGTGCATGCCGCAACGGTCGAAGACGATTACTTCACCGCCCTCGGCGACCATCGGACGGCAGACGAGAGTGGTGCGGTCCATGTCGGCGAGAATGCTTTCGGCTCCGGTGTGTTCTACGCCTATCTCTGTGTAAACCGGGCTCTTCTGATCAGCAATCTCGGTGGTGACGCGACTCTGGCCGACAAGGCCATTGCCGCACTGATCCGCAGCTTTGCCACGGTAACGCCGGGTGGCAAGCGCTCGAACTTCGCCGCCTACTCCTATGCGAGCTATGTGCGCATCGAGAAGGGCAATGGCCAGCCGCGCACGCTGGCTGGCGCCTTTGAGAACGCCATCAGGGGCAACAACATCATGGCCGACGCTGTCGAGCGTCTGCGCACCTACGCTGCGAAGATCGACGCGGTATACGGCCTGACGACCGAGTTCCGCGATGTGTTCGTCGACGAGGTGGAGGTCACCAAGCCGGCGGAGACTACCGAAGCTGCGTCTCCGGGCAAAACGAAAGCCAAGGCCAAGGCTGCCGCAAATGAGGCGCACCCCGACACCAAGGCGCGGGCGCTGCTGGCCGAGGTGATCGCCTTCGCCAAGGCGGCCTGACGCCATGCCCGAGTACCTGACATTCGCCATGAGTGCCTCCATGGGCGCCATGGGTGCCGTGACGGTCGGCTCGCGCCGGCCGACATGGTCGCGGCCGGCCCGTTCAGCGATACTCGGGCTCCTTGGCGCCTGTTTGGGCGCCGACCGGTCGGACGAGGATGCCCATCAAGCTCTTCAGCGAGACTATGGTGTCGCTGTGCTGGTTGTGCGGGAGGGCTCGTTGCTCTCCGACTTCCATACGGTGGCCACCCCCGAAGGTGCCAAGCCGGGCGATTACCCGACCCGCGCGGCGGAGCTTCGAGCCCCGAAAGTCGGGACCATGATCACCCACCGCGAGTACCGTACCGATCCGCTTATGCTGGTGGCTGTCTGGGCACGCGGCGCGGCGCGCTGGTCAATACAAGACCTTGCTGCGCAGATGCTGGAGCCGGTTTTTGCGCCTTATTGGGGGCGCAGGTCCTGCCCCTTTTCCCTGCCGTTCGGTCCTCAGGTCAAGGCGACTGACACGCCGGTCGCGGTTCTCATTGACCGTCGCTTGCATGGACCGGAGGTCCAGTTCTCCTTCGCGCCGAATAGTCGAGTGCCGTCTCCCTATGTCGCCATGGACGAGGAGGACGCCCTAGCGGCCGGCCTCCAGCCTAGCCGGGTCGAGGAGCGCCGCGACAACCTCCTGAACCGCGGCAAATGGCTGTTCGGCATGCGCCGCGAGGCGATCCTCTATGTACCTACCCTTGCGAGCCAGTCGTTATGACACTGTACCTGAACCGCGCGACGCTCCGCCCCGAGGCCGAGCGGGACATCTTAGCAGCCGTTCTGGCGACCGGCGATGTCGCTGGAGGAAGTGGTCATAAGCTGATCTGGGCCCTGCACACCGACGGGCCGGATCGGGAGCGCGACTTCCTGTGGCGGGACGCCGGGAGCGGCACCTATTTCACTCTGTCGCGCCGGCCGCCGGAAGCGGGACAGCGGCTGTTTACAGTCCAGAGCCGCGAGATGAACCTCCCCGTGCAGCGCGGAAGCCGGCTGCGCTTCACGCTGCGGGCGAACCCAGTATCGGCCGAGCCGGCCCCACCGAAGGGGAGCGGCGGCCCGCGGCGCGGCCGTCGGCATGATATCGTGACAAAGACGCTCCTCCCGCAGCGTGGCGCCGAACCGGGCACCATCGATTATGACGCCGTGGCCCTCGCGGCGGCCCGCGACTGGATGGAGCGGCGGGGCCGCGACGCAGGCTTCTCGCTGACCAAGGACTTCGTGGTGGAAGGCCGGGATTGGGTTAGCATCCGCAGACGGCGCCAGCGCCCTATTGAGATCGGGGTGATGGATTTGGCTGGTGTGCTGGAGTTGACCGATCCCGAGGTCTTCATGCAGGCGTTGGGTGCTGGGTTTGGCCGTAGCAAGGCATTCGGCTACGGTTTGATGATGGTGCGGCCGGCGGAGTAATCGCCGACCGTCATCGGCTCACACGCCGGTGAGTTCATTGACAACTGAATCCGCAAGCATTTTCAGGTGTTTCCGAGAAGAGTGTTCCCCGCGCGGGCGGGGATGAGCCGCAGAACAAGATGGTATGGGCTGGCGACAAGGCGTGTTCCCCGCGCGGGCGGGGATGAGCCGACCTGGGACGACGTGCCCACCACGCCCGAGGGGTGTTCCCCGCGCGGGCGGGGATGAGCCGGCGGGCGACAGCACCGCGCTGATGGCCGTGAAGTGTTCCCCGCGCGGGCGGGGATGAGCCGGGGTGGCTTCTTTTCCGCAAGGGCGCGGCGCCGTGTTCCCCGCGCGGGCGGGGATGAGCCGCCGGAGACCGTGGCGACGGCCAATCCGGCGCCGTGTTCCCCGCGCGGGCGGGGATGAGCCGACGGCAACCGATAGCATTGTGCGCTATACGGGGTGTTCCCCGCGCGGGCGGGGATGAGCCGGTGACGGTGAACTTCGGCATGGCCGGGGTTCCGTGTTCCCCGCGCGGGCGGGGATGAGCCGGTCGCGGGGCACGCCCCGGACCTCGGCCGTCGGTGTTCCCCGCGCGGGCGGGGATGAGCCGATCATCATCGGCGCGCTGCTGGTGGTCGCCGCGTGTTCCCCGCGCGGGCGGGGATGAGCCGTTCTCGGACGAGGCGGCAGCGCTTTCGCCCGTGTGTTCCCCGCGCGGGCGGGGATGAGCCGCGCAGTCTCGTGCGGGTGCAGCCTCGTGCGCAGTGTTCCCCGCGCGGGCGGGGATGAGCCGTAGCCCATGGCGCCACCGATCACCGCGCCGGCGTGTTCCCCGCGCGGGCGGGGATGAGCCGCTGGCGGCCGAGCGGTTGTAGGTGACGCGGGAGTGTTCCCCGCGCGGGCGGGGATGAGCCGTCAGCGAAGCGGTCAGCCACCGCCTGCCAGAAGTGTTCCCCGCGCGGGCGGGAATGAGCCGGTCTCCAGCAGCGTCTCGCGGTCGGTCCAGATGTGTTCCCCGCGCGGGCGGGGATGAGCCGGTGATTGCCCGCTCGGAGGTCAACGGGGCACCGTGTTCCCCGCGCGGGCGGGGATGAGCCGCCGGCGGGCTTGTGCGGGATGAAGCCGCGGATGTGTTCCCCGCGCGGGCGGGGATGAGCCGGTGGGGTGTCCCTGCACCAAAACGCCCGGCGGTGTTCACCACGGGCGCGGGGATGAGCCGGGCGCCACAGGTGCGGGCGGCGTCAACGATCAGTCTTTCCCGCGGGCGCGGGGATGAGCCGACCTACACGGCCGGCGCTGAAACCGCCTATCTGTGTTCCCCGTGGGCACGGGGATGAGCCGGCGACGTCCTGCGTGGTGATCTGCGTGTTCTCGTGTTCTCCGCGGGAGCGGGGATGAGCCGATCGGTGATGCGGACACGAAAATGCTGGTCATATGTTCCCCGCAGGCGTGGGGATGAGCCGCGCAGATTGCCGATGCCGCGCATTTTCTGAATGTGCTCCCCGCTGACGCGGGGATGGACCGATCATTTCCACGTCCATGTTGTCAAACAGATTATGTTCCCTGCGTTAGCGGGGATGAGCCGCCGGCGAAGCCGTTTGCAAGAGCGCTGTTCAGGTGGTCCCCGCGGGGGCGGGGATGAGCCGACTTGGGTAATCTGGGAGCCCTGCTGCGTAAGGTGTTCCCCGCGGTGCGGGGATGAGCCGGCGGCGCTCCCGACATCCGACCCGATGACCTCGTGTTCCTTGCGGGGGCGGGGATGAGCCATCGTGCAGAACGTCCTCGATTTCCCATCCCGAGTGTTCCTCGCGTCTGCGGGGATGAACCTGCCATCATCTCTGCATCAAGATCGGCCCGCCAGTGTTCCTCGCAGGTGCGGGGATGACCCGCCGACTGCCACGGTCGACGAGTGAATTGAGCAGTGTTCCTCGCGGGCGCGGGGATGAGCCGATGGTTGCCGCCTTGTCGCTGTTGTCGAAATCATGTTCCCTGCGGGGGCGGGGATGAGCCGAGGCCGATGCTCTTGGTGATGTGGCCGCGCTCGTGTTCCCCTTGGGCGCGGGGACGAGCCGTCGATCTGGTTGCCGGCTAGCGCATAGAAGTGCCCTTCCCCGCGGGTGCGGGGATGAGCCGTCGCCGCCGGTATCGGGGAGCCCGAATGCCATGTGGTCCCTGCGGGCGCAGGGATGAGCCGATGGCAAACGCGCTAACGATGATCGACGCCTCGTGTTCTCCGCGGGCGTGGGGATGAGCCGACGGCGCGTTCGGCGAGGTAGTCCGCGCAGAAATGTTCCCTGCTGGTGCGGGGATGAACCGGCGGCGCCCTCCTTTTGGGCGAATTCGAACGCGTGTTCCCCGCAGGCGCGGGGATGAGCCGTGGGTGCGGTAGCCGATAACGCCGGTCTTGCGTCGTTCCTCGCGGACGTGGGGATGAGCCGGGCCAATACTGGAACCTCATGGAAATGGTGGCCTGTTCCCTGCGGATGCGAGGATGAGCCGTAGGTCCGCAGCCGGCCACCGACCGTGAACGTAAGTTCCCTGCGTCCGCGGGGATGAGCCGATGGTGAAGATGCCTGTTCCACCGGCGCCGTGAGTTCCCCGCGGGCGTGGGGATGAGCCCAGGATATCGCCGTCTATTTCCTATACGGTGTCGTGGTCCCCGCGGACGCGGGGATGAGCCGTAGCCTTGGCCAGCGCTGTAGCCGACGGCGCCGTGTTCCCCGCATGCGCAGGGATGAACCAGTGGTGAACGACGGGACCAACACAGGTGAAATCTGTTCCCCGCTGCTGCGGGGATGATCCGACCGTCAACAACGGCGATGCTGCTCCGTGCTTCTGTTCCCCGCAGGTGCAGGAGATAACCCGCCGACAGCGACGGCCGACGAGTGGATTGAGCAGTGTTCCCTGCGGGCGCGGGGATGAGCCACTGAACACCGCCTTGTACGCCTCCCGCTCGTGGTGTTCCTTGCGTGCGCGGCGATGAGCCGTCCGAAGTTGCGTGGACAGGGAAGGTGTGTCCGTGTTCCCGCGAGCGTGGGATGTGCCGTTCGGCCGCCTCAACCACAGTTGGGGTACGGTGTGCTCCCCGCGGGCGCGGGGATGAGCCGTCGTACAGTGTGACGTGGTTATCGACATGCTGGTGTTCCCCGCAGGTGCGGGGACGAGTCGGGGGTCCAATGCTAATGTCGGGCGAGATAGCGGTGATCCTCGCGGGCGCGGGGATGAGCCGATCAACTACGGCAACATGACCATGACTGAGTGGTGTTCCCTGCGTGTGCGGGGATGACCTCTGGTACGGCTTCGCTGTAGTCTAGTTGGCTGGACCTTGCGCCGGGGGTGCCGGTTCCTTCTTCACC
>NZ_JAETWB010000067.1 GCF_016773205.1 Belnapia arida | reverse complement strand
CCAGAGCAGAAGGTGGCGGCGTTCCAGGCGGCTGCTTCAGCCGTGCAACACTGTCCGTAAAGGCGGGGCAAGGCCACGAAGCCCATCCAGATTTTCAGGGCTGCACTAACACCTGGGGGTGCCACTAAGGTCTTTGTCTAACTATCCCACCGAGTAGTGCATCGATCTCCCTGCGGAGTGCCTCAAGACGGGGCCGCTCATCCGGACCAATCAACCTTCCCATCTCCCTGCAGGCTTGGAGGTCAGCCACAATTCGGTCAAGGGCGGCAAGCCGGAGTGGAGTGTCTAGCCGCCTTGGTGGGTTGGCTCCAACGGGCTTGTGCTTGTTCTTATCCGGCTGAACAGGGTTCGCTTGCATCTCCTTTGCAACACGGACCGCTCGAACAGTTAGACCTCCTTGGCGTGCGAGTTCAATGAGCTGTCCGCGGAGTTCCTGGTCGTCAATCCTTGCTAATTCAACGAGGGCGTTGCGAGGCACTTGAAGTTCTGACGTCAGAACTCCGTCCAAGACCTCATCCGGTAGTGTCAGAATGCGGAGCGTCGCGCTGACCTCAGCTGTGGATTTTCCGAGAATCTCGGCTGTCCGGGTCTGAGTCAGGCCTTTCCCCTTTATCAACCGCTGAAGGCCCCTCGCCTCCTCGACTGGCGTAAGATCAACCCGTTGCAGGTTCTCAATCAGGGCAGCCACTTCATGGTCCCCTGTGTGCTCGATGGCGAGTATGGACTCCCAACCATTGCGCTTGGCTGCCCGCCAACGCCGTTCGCCGGCGACTAGGATGAAATGGCCCCGGTGCTCCGGGTCACGGCGGACGAGTACTGGCTGCAATTGGCCCTGCTCGGCCATTGTTGCCGCAAGAGCCGCAACTTCCGCTTCAGCCATGACCTTCCGAGGCTGACCTGGGTCTGGCCTCACCCTGTCTACCGGAGTTTCAAACGAGTGCCGGAACCTGCTGTCATGCGTCACCAGACCCCCGCCAGCTTCGTCAATCAGTGACATGGCGGCACCGAGGATTGGTGACGGGATCTTCTGCTTCCCTGCCATTTCAGATCTCCTGCAGAGCGGACGTGTTCACGACGGCAAGTGGCAGGGATTGTCCTGACACAAGTGCTGCGGCGAGCCGCCCATAAACGGCTGGCGCAACAGCTGTAGGTGAAGCCTCAAGTGCGATCCGGCCATTTCGCGCGGCATGGCCAAATGCCGCGCTGGCCGGGACGGGCTCAAGAATGGGAGCCCTACCGCTCATAGCTATGGCGAGTTGCTCCAGCACTTCGCGGTCAACAGCCCTCCTAGGCCCAAACTGGGTTGGAAGCACACCAACCAACCTGAGACCCGGGTTTAGACGTCTCTGCACCTTAGTGATGGTGTTGAGAATGAGGCCTACCCCCATGGTGTCGTATGGCTCCGTCCTGACGGGGATCAGAACCTCATCGGCAGCTGCTAAAGCCATCACGGTGAGGGTGCCGAGATTTGGTGGTGCGTCGAGGACTATATGGTCGTAATGGCTGCGGACGGAATCAAGCGACTCACGGAGTGCCACTTCAAAACCTGGCTCCCTCCGGCCATCGCTCTCGGCGAGATCTATATGGCTTGCCACCAAGTCGAATGGGACAGGACGACTGCCAGCCCCTTCACCAGTACGGATGATCGCTTCAGCAAGGGGTCGGTCGCGCAAAATGACATGCGCCATGGTCCGACCCTCCCGGTATTTTTCTACGCTTCCAGCAGCTAGTAACGCTACCGATGCGGTCGCTTGTGGGTCCAAGTCGATCAGCAGCACGCGGCGTCCATCACGGGACAATGCATACGCAAGGTTGAGCGCGGTAGTTGTTTTGCCGACGCCGCCCTTCTGGTTAGCCACTGCGAGTATTCGTGCGTGGCGGGACGTCTTGGAACTCAGAGCTTCCAATGTCGCGGCAACCTCGCCTGGTATCGCCTCACGTCCGTTTTCCCAGCGCGAGATCCTTGGCTTGTCATAACTACGCCCAAGCGTGCTGTTCAACGTGTCCTTGAGTTCGCCTTGGCTTAAGCGAAGCCTCAGGCGTACGAGGCGAAAGGTCTCTCCCTGCATCCTCAAACCCTCCGAGGACTAGGTTCTGACGTCAGAACCTAGTTGTAGATTGGCTAGAGCCAAACCTACCGTCAACGTCAACCTACTTGGTTGACTGTTGACGTCAGCTATTGGCACACCCCCTGCCTTCCTTCAACTGTAACAGTGCGGCGCTTGCGTTTAGGCTGGCGAGGAGGCTGAGCCCTCGGATGTTAAGGATGGGTCCGCCTTATCATTCGAGGCCGATCGCCGGCACCACATCCCACGGCAGCCACGCCCGCTCCACCCCATCAGTGCTCGGTCTCGCTGCGCTGGACCGCTCTACCCTAAGAAGTTGAGCCGGGACGCTGGAGATGCTGCGTCCGAGGGAGGACAGCAAGCTGGTACACCTGCTGGTGGACAGCACGGGGCTTCTGTAATAGGGCTTCGGAGGTCAAGTCCGTCCTTGGTGTCTCGTCACGGAGCTCTGGCTTCTGTCCGTCGTCGACCCGGGGCCGCGCACAAGATGCTGTCGGAAGGAGCGGGTGAGCCAATCTGAAGCACGTGGTTCATGCCGGTAGGCATGGCCGACGCCCGGTGCTGCGGCTTCACCCGATCCCGCGTCCCCGTGACGGGACCTCGAGGACGAACGGCGCTCCTGAGCGGCCGTGCGTCGAGCCTTTTTCCCCTCAGGCGCTTGCGGCAGCCTCGCGGCTCCAGCGGAACTCGGTCCCGTCCACCCAGAGGCGGTGGAACACGACGGCGAGCTTCCTGGCGAGTGCAACCTTCGCCCGCTTGAGACCCCGTGCCTTGGCCACCCGGAGCGCCCAGGCCCTCAGAGCGGAGAACCGCTGGACGCGGAGGAGCATGACGTGGGCCGCCTCGAACAGCGCCGTCCGGACGTCCCCGTCTCCAGACTTGCTGATGTAGCCGGAGCGGTCGACCTCGCCGGATTGGTGGCGTCTTGGCGTCAGCCCGAAGTGCGCGCCAACATCTCTGGAGTGCTTGAACCGGTTCGGGTCATCGACCGCCGCCTTGAAGGTCATGGCCACGATCGCGCCGACACCGGGGACGGTCATCATGCGCCGACAATCCGTGTCGGTCCGCACCGTCCGGAGTACCTCCCGGTGCAGGGCCGAGTACTCGGCAAGCAAAGCAGCCCGGGCGCGGAGTATGGGCCCAGCCAAGCCCTCCAACGTCCTCTGGCCGGCAACCAGCTCGCGGACCCGCGCCTCGAACCGCCCCTTGGCTACCTCGCCGAGCTTCAGGCCGAAGCCACGCAGAATGCCGCGCAGGCAGCGCTCCAGGTTGTTCAGCCAGGCCTGCAGCTGCTTGCGCGCAACCAGCAGGGCGCGGACTTCCTGAGCAGGTATCGTCTTGGCGTGGACGGGACGGAACCAGCCCATGCGGACCATCTGCGCCATGCCGCGGGCGTCGTTGCGGTCCGTCTTGACCGCCGCCGACCGGAGCACCGCCTTTACGTGGCGCGTCTCCAGGAGCACGGCCTCGAAACCCGCTCCCGTCAGCCCGGCATGGATCCACTGCGACAAGGGGCCAGCCTCCAGCCCGACCCGAGTGAAGGCCAGACCGCTCCCTCTGAGGAAGGCAACCAGTGCCTCCGGTTCGCTGGCCACCTTGGCCTCGTGCAGGATCCGTCCCGTGCCGTCCACCACGCACACGCTGCTCAGCTTGAGCGAGACATCGACCGCAGCAAAGTACTCCATGACCGACCTCCCTGGATGGCCAAGACCGCCACTCGGCCCTGCTCACTCCATCAGCTTTGGGATGGCCATCCCAACCGGAAACCTGCGGTTCCCATGGTAGCCCGGCCCCATACGGCATCTGAGGCTACGCAGTCCCGTCGGGTGGCGCTGGTAAAGGGTCGGGCGCCTTCGGCTGTTGACTGAGGATTCAGGGATATGGCCAGATCGTGTGGGGGGTTTATCGAGGCATCCCCCAAGATTTAGGTGGGGGATTTATCGAGGATTCCGAGGGTCAGCTGCCGACTTGGATGAGCCGGGGACTGACCGGAGGTCGGGACGGCGCCAAGATGACTCCCTCCTCCGCGACTTCGAGCTTTGCGTCTGGATAAACGGCAGTTGCCAGGAACAGCAGGTCGGGGAACCTAGCTTTGAAGTGATAGAGTTCCTTGTAGCTAGTCCCAAACTGGGCCTTCAGCGCTTTCCAGGTGACGGTCCTCGGACCTGTTAGGCTGTGCAGGCGGTAGGCCAACCAGATGTAGACATCAAGTGCTGCTGAGTTGTTCGCCAACGCCTTGATGGCATTCTCTTCGAGTGGAACAGGATGCCGCTTCAATTGCTCAAAGAAACCTTCCGACAGCTTGGCCGTCTCGAGGCTTAGGCGTCCTTGGGAATCATTGATGTCATCGAATACGGACTCTGCCCAGTCGGCACGGTCCACAATGTTCTGGTTCACCAGTGCGGCGCGGCCCTGCCCCTGGACGTGGAAGGTTAATCGGCAGCGCGCGATCCTGTCAGCCTGCTCTCTGACCGCCTTGCCCGAAGAGCCGCCCCACGGTACGCCGATGCGGCTCATCCAGGCACGCCAGGAACCTCCGAGCTCGACCTCGCGGCTGTTCGTCCGTAGAGCCTCAGTCTGAAGGTAAAGCATGATGAGGCGGGCATAGGAGCCGTAAGGCACTCCCACTGCCTCTATAGGACCGTCCCCTTTGCGACCGGCGGCCTTGTGGCCAGGTTCAACAACAAGGCGGACGCGGTCGCTCTCGACTACCCAGAGGGCTTCGTTTGGTGTTTTGCGGTGGGGAAGAGCGCATTGGGCCCAGCCGGAGTAGGCGACCGCGAGCGGGCTGTCTTCTGCTGCCATATACGCGGCAGCCGCTTCCACAATGTCGCGGGGCAGGGCGCTCTCCTTGAGCACCGCTTGCTTTCCTCGTGTCGTTAGAAGCTGGTGCACCTCACCCATAGCGACCGTTCACCGCATCACCATCCACTGTCAGCAATCTGGATGAGATTTCCCCAGTTGTCCCTGGGGGATTTATCGAGGGAGCTACTAGGAAGGCTATTAGTGATTCTACTATTAGTTTGCTCGAAAGACCCCCCGGGATAACTGTGCTAACGCCTTGAATTGCCGTCTGGGCTGCTCGATAGATCCCCCACTTTCCTCGATAGATCCCCCACCCCCGTGTGGACAACAGGTGGACGCGCTCGATAGATCCCCCACCCCGAGAGATGCGACTCGGAGGTGCTCCAGTAAATCTTCGCGTCAGCACCACACAGCTTCAAACTGGCGATATCTATCATTAGTAGATAAATACTTCATTTGGTCCTAATCTTGGCTTTGCACGTGCCGTGACACGTGCGGATCATCATGTGTGTCATGGCGGCCGGCAAGCGACGAGTAGAAGGCGGCCAATGAGATCGGCCGGGGTATTCTCTGTTGTCCCGGTTGGCGGCGATGTAGCGAAAAGCTGCGCGGTCCAGAGGCGATGCCGAACCAGGGCGAGAGCGTCGCTGAAAGTGGGCAGCGGTTTGCGGTACCAGCGCGCGCATTCGATCATCGGCCCACGTTCGGCACCCAGTTCACTGGCCCACAGTGTCACGAGGGAGAACAAGGCGAGCAGCGCGGGCGTGGTGCGTAGGATGGCCAGGTCGGACCACTGCCGCTGGGTGGACTTCCCCCCGCGGAGTGGAGGGGTGAGATCAGAGCGTCATGCGGCTGAGCGCATGGTGATCCCTTCCATGCTGGCCCGCGCTTCGGCCGGGGTGCGGTAGCCGACGCCCGAATGCAAACGCTGCCGATTGTGGAAGACTTCGATGTACTCGAACACGGCCGTCCTCGCTTCCTCGCGGGTGCGGTAGCTGACCTGGTGGACGTGCTCGGTCTTGAGCGAGGCAAAGAAGCTCTCCATCGGCGCGTTATCGAGGCAGTTGCCGCGGCGGCTCATGGACTGCGTGATGCAGTGCCGCTCCAGCACCGCGCGATACGGCTCGGAGGCGTATTGCACGCCGCGGTCGCCGTGGTGGACCAGCCCAGGTGGCGGGCGATGCCGCTGGATGGCCATGACCAGAGCGCCGATGCACAGCTCGGATTTGAGATGGTCGGCCATAGACCAGCCGACGATCTCGCGCGTAGCCATGTCCTTGATCGCAGCGAGATACAGAAAGCCCTCGCCGGTCGGAATGTACGAGATGTCGGCCAGCCAGACCTGGTCCGGCCTCTCTGCGGTAAAGGTCCGCGCCAGCAGGTTGGAGGCGATCGGCAGCTCGTGGCGGCTGTCCGTGGTGCGGGGTGTGCGGCGACGGCCCCGGAGGGCCGAGAGCCCCATCTCGCGCATTAGCCGCTCGACGCGTCGGCGCGAATGCCGCAGCCCTCCCCGGCACAGCTCGGCGTGGACGCGTGGCGAACCGTAGACCCGCCGCCGGGCGGTGAAGATGCGACCGATCTGCCCACGGAGTTCAACTTCTGCCTCGGCCCTAGTTTGAACGGCGGGGATCGCGCGCAGCCAGGCGTAGAAGCCGCTCACGCTCGCGCCGGCCACCCGGCACAACGTGGCCACGGCGTGGTTCGCCCGCTCGGCCGATACGAAGGCAAACTTCGTCACGCGACCCCCTTGGCGAAAAAAGCCGCCGCCTTGCGGAGGATTTCCACCTCCTCTTCGAGCCGCTTCACCTCGCGCTTCAGTCGCTGCGTTTCCGCCTGGTCCGCCTTGCGGGCGGCCAGTGCCTCAGCCGAGCCGGCCGCCAGGTGCTCGGTGCGCCACTGGCTGAGCTGCCCGGTGCCGATACCGAGCTCCGTCGCCACTTCCGACAGCCCCTTGCCGCCATCCAGCAGCCGCTTCACCGCCTGCGCCTTGAACTCCCTCGTGAAGCTCCGTCGGGTTCGCCTCTCTGCCATCCTTCCCTCCTGGGGTGCCTGAGTTCGTTAGCAAACCCTCCAGCCCCAGGGGGAAGTCCAGGGTCTCCATGCCGAGGTGCCGCCGAGCTTCTTCGGAGGTCGTCTCGGTCCGCCAGCGGCGGACGAACCAGCGCAGGATGTCGGCCGGCTCGGCGTTCAGATCGGTGCAGAGAAAGGTCTGTGGCTCCTTCTCGCCACTCGGGTCGCGCACCAGCACCCAGCGGATTGCCACCCGCATGCCGGGATGGTGCCAGAGTGCGGTGCCGGTGGCGATGTCGAGCCGGCGGGTGCGGTAGCCATACCAGCCATCGATGTGGACCCGACGCCAGGGTGTGCGCCGGCTGCGCAGGCGCTCGACCAGACTGGGCAGCCGCACCCCTGTGACCGGCGGCCGCCCTCGCCGCCGCGGCTGGCGCACCGGGGGTGGCTGGCACAGGCAGGCATCGAGGCGCGGCGGCTGACCACGGTCAGATGCGACGCGAGATCGCGCAGCAGGGCGATGGCCGAAAAGCTGCTGTCGGCCACGGCCACGACGCGCCGCCCTGGCAGCCAGCGCGCGACCTGCAGCAGCGCCTGCCGGGCCCAGTCCGTGAGTTTCTTGTGCCGCTTGCCCTGCTCGGCGGCATACCGCTCGGAGGGCGCCAGCACGGTCAGGAAGGGCAGGCCCCAGATGCAGCCAGCCCAGGGGACAGGGGCCAGCAGCATGACCGAGAGCCAGCGCAGGCCACTGGCCTTGACGAAGTGGCCATGGCTGGAGCGAACCGGATCCCGGTAGATCCCCCGTGCCGCGATCCGTGCCCCCCAGCGCCGTTCGATGGTGTCGTCGAGACCAACTACCACCGGACCGTCCGGCACGAAGGCCACGACCAGCAGCAGCAGGAGCCGATGTGCCAAGGCCCGCGAGCACCAATGCCCATGGCTCAGCACCCGATGGTAGACGGCAAAGCCGGCCGCCTCGCCGAGACCCATGACGCGCAGGGCAGCGGCAACGGTCCGCCGCCCCGGCGCCAGTAGGGCGCCGCCGACCAGCACGACCACGTGACGCCAGACCGCGGCGGTGAAGTGGCATCGGAAGGGCCGCATCCAGCCGTCCAGCACCGCGGGACCCACGCACGGCGTCATGGCACACCGCCTCCGCCCGAAACCCCCGAGGCGCCAAACGCGGCCGGAGGCGGGAGAGAGCCGTCCATGGCCAGCAGCCCCGATGACATGCGCGCCCGCATCGCAGCCTACCCCTGGCCGCCGCAGCGCGGCGGCGTCGAGGTGGTGCGCGCCAACAAGGGCTACACCCTCTACAGCCTGCGCACCGGTGGACCGGTTGCCCGGCTCCGCCTAACCATTCAGCCCGATCAGGTTCAGGTGCTGTGGTGGCGACGCGAGGCCTGGGGCAATCCAGGACCCTTCGGTCGCCAGGTCATGCCGCTCGACGAAGCCCTCGAGTTCATCGCTACCGAGGGCTTCTTCTGGATCCATGCTTCATGACGAGCGCGTCACGGCACGTGCAAAGCCAAGCTAATAAGGCAGGATCAAAATTTGATCCGCTCGACCTCCTCGAGGCTGATGTCGTCGCGCCTACGGTCGTAGAGCTGGGTGGTGCGGGTGCTGGCGTGGTTGGCCATGGCGGCGGCGTTCTCGAGCGTGCCGCCGTTCTTCAGGTAGGCGGTGATGCCTGTCGCCCGAAAGGTGTGGTTGCCGATCCGGGTGCCGATGCCGGCCGCCGCAGCGCGACGCTGGACCATGGCGTAGACGTTGGACTGCGGCAGCGCCGTGCGCGTCAGCCGCCCCGTGCCGCGGCCAATCGTGCGGAACAGTGGCCCCTTCGGGTCGGTGACGATGCCGGTGCCGTCGAGATAGGCGTGCAGGTACTCCTCGAGCGTGTGGTGGCAGGGCATCTCGTGCCGCTTGCCACCCTTCTCGCGCAGCCGCACCCAGAGCCGGCGGTTCTGGGTGAAAACGTCCTCCACCCGCATCGCGGTCGCCGCGCCGACCAGCGCAAAGCTGTAGACCATGAGCGCGATCAGCGCCCGGTCGCGCAGGCCAGCGGGCGTGGCGACGTCGATGCTGTCGAGCAGCTGGCGGGCCTCGGCCGCGTCGAGCACCGGCGTCTTGCCTTTGAGGGCGCTGTGCCGCGGCCCGCGCACCACAGCCGCTGGGTTCGCCGGCAGCACCTGGCCGGTCACCAGCCAGTCGAACAGGTGGCGCAGCGCCGCCAGGCGCTGCTTCGCGGTCGGGGCGGAATGCTCGCGGGTCTGCAGCTCGATCCAGGCGGCGACGTGCATCGGCTGCACCGCGGCGAGTGACGGCAGGCCGGCGGCCGCACACCAGTCGAGGAAGGCGCCCGCCGCCTGGCCGTAGGCACGCCGGGTATGTGGGTTGCGGATGGCGGCGGCAAAGAACTCCAGGAAGCACAGGCCCGCGCGCTCGCCGCTGGCGGCGACGAGAGCGGGCAGGGTCGAGGATCCCGCATGCAGGGGGATCAGGTCATGCGCCATCGTCGCCCCCCGTGCCGCCAACGGTGATGCCGTGCGCCTGGAGGAAGGCGTCCATCGCGCCGGGTGTGTCATCGAGGCCGAGCCAGCGTCGGGCCTCGTCCACCTCGGCGCGGCCAGTGCGCAGGAGACCCGCCACCAGCGCCTCCACCACCAGGCGCTGGAGCGTGGCCTCGTCCGGGTTGCCGAGCCGCTCGAAAGACCAATCGGGCAGTTCCAGCGTGACGGCGACGGAGCTCATGAACGGCGACCCTCCGCCTCGGCCAGATAGTCCGCCGGCCGCAGGATCCGCACGCCCCGCCACGGGTGCAGCACGAGCAGGTCGTCGTCGCCGCTGACGATCACCTCGGCGCCGGCGGCGAGGGCCAGCTCCAGGTACTTGTCGTCCTTCGCGTCGCGGCAGTCCGTCACGCGCTCGGTCGGCACGAAGAAGGTGCCGAGGGTATCGAGGAGCGCGAACACCTCGTCGCGCAGCTCGGGGTCGATGAACCGCGCGAGACGCGGCCGCGCGAGCACATCGAGCAGCTCGGCCATCGTTGCCTCCGACACGGCGACGCGGTCCACCGCAAAGGCATGGCGCACCGCGCGGTCGGGCACGCTGCCGCGGCCGATGCTCGCGCTGACGAGCGTCGAGGCATCGAGGACGATCACGCGGCGGGCGGCCGGTCCCGGCGCTCGACGTTGTGGGCGGCGAGCTCCTCCTGGAGGATCTCGTCGGTCAGGCCGCGGCGGCGCGCTTCGGCCGAGAGCGCATCCATCGCCGCGAACAGGCGTTCGGCGCTCGCCGGGCGCACGGCGCGGCTGACCAGGCGCGCGACCCGCTCGCGGGTGGCGGGGTCTGCGAGCGCGGCCGCCACGTCGGGTTCGACCTCAAGGGTTACGGGGACGGTATCGGGCATGGGGATGGCTCCTGGCCGAAGCCTAGCCGGGCGGGGGGCGCCGGGTCCAGCGCCTACGTATGATAAAGGACATTATCATATGTAATGCTGAATGTTTGTCGTGGGCACTGGAGGCGCAGAGTTCTGTTCCTGCGAATGCGACGGCAGCTCTTCCTTTCATGCTGCAACATGAAATGCCGCACAACCCGATATAGATTGTGCGGCATCCACTGCCTTCATTGTTCTGCTTCAGGCTTACGCTTCACACCGTGGCCATCCTTGGGGGCATCTTCTGGCGTGGGGTGCTCATCCGCCAAGCGCCGCAGGTAAGCCCGGGCTTCCGCGCGATCCTCATCGAGGCCGACGAGATAGGTTTCGCCAGCCGCGGCGCGCTTTCCACGGTCGTAGTGCTTCTCGTGCACCCGGCCGCTGATGCCGAGCAGTGCGGCACCGATGCCGGGCGCATTCGGTGCCATGAGCGGCGCCGTAGTGCCGATGCAGTGCCGAAAGCGATGCACCCCAAAAGCATTCTCCGCGCCAAAACGCTTGGTCGACCACCAGCGGATGCGCTTCTCGATCCCAGCTTCGCCAAGCGTCTCACCGCCCCAGTTGATCCACACCGCGTCGCTGACCTGACCGTCCAGCAGCTCTCGTCGCTCCACTTCGAGGTAGCGTTGAAACCAGGGTGTCAGGCTGGTGGGTAGGGGGACGCGATGGGGCTTGTCGGTCTTGATGTCGGGGACGTCGAGCGTCATCCACCACTCCACGCCATCGAAGCGGATCTGTTGACCAAGCCGCATCACTTGCACCGAGCTCAGGCGTGGTCCGGCCGCGGCCAGCAGGGCGATCATCAGGCCGTCCCGCAGCATGACCTGCCGCCGGCGTGGCCCCGGCAAGGTGACGGCCCTCTCCAGCAGATCAAAGCCCCAGGCGTAGAAGGTGGCGCTGTGATGGACCCCGAAACTGCGCTTCTCCATCGCCAGCCGTTGCCGCAGCGGGACGCCACCTGGCCGGCTCAGCCAGGCGACCTGGGCTTTTGGTTCCATGATGCGGAGCGCCATCTGCAGCTCCTGGAACCGGCCAACGATGGTGTAGTCACCGTTGCCAAGAGCGACCAGCTCGTCGAAGTAGGCTGCCGCCCGATCCTCATTCAGACGCTCCAAGGGCCCGACCTCGCGGTCGAGCCAGCCAAGGTAGTCAAGGAACCCAAGCCAGCGGCCATAGCCCTCCAGCGCCTTCTCGAGACTTGCAGGCGCCAGACGTGCGGCAAGGCCGCGGGCAGAGAACCGCCCCCGGCGCGAGCCCATCGCTGCCTGCCAGAGCCGCCGGTCAGGCTCGGGCCAGTCAATCAGATCGAGGCACCGGCGGCGCGGGTCGATGATGCGTGCCATGACGTGAGCTTCCCTCAGTGCTGGTTCTTGGGGGTCTTGCCAACTGCCCTGGCTCTGACCAGCAGCCGCGCGTCGGTCTTGTCCAACTCCAAGCCACCGTTGAAATGCCGCGCGGCCGCCTCGGCCTCCAGGCCGCAGTAGGTGCCGATGGTGGTCTCGATCGAGTTGTGACCCAGGGCGCGCCGGACGATCTCGTACTCGCCAGGGTGGCGGTTCAGATGCCGCCACGCGGCGAAGTGCCGCATTAGATGCGGATGCACCGCAAGATCCAGCTCACGGCGGATGAGGTTCTTGATGCCATCCGCGAGGGCGTTTTGGCTCTTGGGGCCCTGCCGGTCGAGCGCGGGAAACAGATAAGAATTGGCCATGCCATCGCCTCCCATCACAGGACGCCAGGTGCGGCACCAAGTCTCCAGAAGCTTCGCGGTGGCTGGTGGCACCGGCCATTCCAGCACGTCATGATTCTTGGTCTCGGTCCCCTCGATGACGATATGGGTGATCTGGCGGCCCCCCGGACCGAGCCGCTTCAGGTGGCGGTCCAGCCGCAATTCGGTCAGGTTCTTCATGCGCAGCGGGCACACCAGCAGCACCTCGATGGCGACCGCGATCATGAACCGATGCGCCATCTTCGCGTCGGCCTGATCGGCAGAGCGCGTTTCCTGCTCAATGTCCTCTGGTAGCAGCAATAAGCGACTGCGATTGTAGGGTTGGATCAGCCGCATCAGGCGTTCCCGCACCTTGCCGGTCAAACCGACCTTGCGACGCGGCTGCGCCAGCTTGCGCATACTGCGAAGCTCCTCGGCCTGCTCGCCAGTCACCCCTAGGAAGTGCACCCCGATGATGAACAGGGTGTGGGCGATCACCGCCAGCTGGCCGCCGACGATCTCGGGGTCTTTGTCGTTGGGATTTTGTTTCGGCGGGAGCCGGGCAATGGCCCGTGCCTCGAAGAAGTCGAGAATGTCGCTAGCATGCGCCACGATATAGCTGAAGCTGGTGATGGCGGCCGGGTCGTGCCCCATCTCTAAAAGGGCACCCAGCATTTGCAGCACAGAGAATTTGCGTATCTTGAGGGTGGCCAGGCTGGCCCGGCGCTTGCCGCGACGGTCCTTGAAGTGGCTCTTGCCCTGGCTTGGGCACATCCGCTCCTCGAACGCCGCATACTCCGCCTGCAGGCTTTCCGGGAAGTGCGTGATAGGTAAAGTGTAGGGCTCGCGCTGCCGCGGCGCCTGCAAGCGCTGGCAGCCCTGTAGGTCAGGGGTGCTGGCGATGATCCGGTTCCAGGCGCGAGCGGTGGCTGCGCCACGCCGCGTTGCCTTGGCGTCCAGGCGCGTTATCGCCTCCTCCTCCAGAAAAGCTACGAAGACCGGGTTGGTGAGTTGATCGGGCTCGATAAGCCTAGTGGCGCAGAACCGGGCCATCCGCCGCAGGCCGGGACGCTGTGGCACAACGAGGGCGGCATCAAGCACCTTGATCCAGGCCGGAGACAGACCGGCTTCGCCGCAGATCCGCGGCTGCTGCAGCCCGACCAGTGCGAGGGCCTTGCGCAGCGACAGCTTGATGTTGGGCCTGTCCCGATTTCACGGACACCTTTGATAGGCTGAGGAGCCTGGGAGGTGTCGATGACGGAGAGCAACAG
>NZ_JAETWB010000066.1 GCF_016773205.1 Belnapia arida | reverse complement strand
TCTGTTGCTCTCCGTCATCGACACCTCCCAGGCTCCTCAGCCTATCAAAGGTGTCCGTGAAATCGGGACAGGCCCAGTGGTGCGGCCAACAACCAGGGCAAGGTCTATAACGGCCTCTCCGTCATCCGGGCCATGCAGAGCGACTGGTCGGATGAGGGCGATGTCGGCATCCTAATTCGCAATATCGATGCGAGCATCGTCGATATCCGCCGGGCGGAGCGCTTCACCATCGGCGTTCAGCTGCAGGGCGATGCGCGCGGCTGCGAGGACAGCGACCTGCGCTACGGCCGCCTCATCGACAACCGCATCGGCCTCGACCTGCGCACGCTGACGGCGAGCGGGTGGATGAACTCACTGCGCCACCAGGGCGGGCATTTCGCCTGCTCCAGCGCGACCAACCCGACGCAGCCGCGCTTCGGCGTGCGGCTTTCCGCCGCCGCCGGCGCCTATCGCCTGCACAACACGCACCTGTTCAACGGCCCGGCCTTCGAGCTGCAGCGCCAGGGCACGCCGGGCGCGGTGGATGCCATCCCCTTCCTCGTCGAGGTGGATGGTCGCTGCCTGATTGCAACGGGCGTACGGATGGAGGCCTGCTCGCCCCATGTGGCGCGCCACACGGGCGGCTTCAGCGATGCGCGCTACGAGGTCTCCTATGTCGGCACCTATGGCTTCCTCGGCTGCTCCGTGCAGTACCAGGGCGCCTCGCGGGCCGGCGGCACGGTGGTGCCGATGCATCAGGCGACGGCCGCCATCGCCGCGCCGCGGCTGGTGGCAGGCGCGGAGAATCTGCGGACGCTCGCCTTCCGCCAGAGCATCTCCGTCGCCGATGGCGTGGGCTTCGACCAGCTGGCGGTGCTCTCCGGCAACCCCGCCGGCCCGCCCTCCACGCTCAACGGCTTCTGCTTTCCCGGCCTCAATGCCTTCACCCTGAACGCCGACGACGTAACCATCCCGACCTCCCGCGGGCTGGCCTATGTCGTCGATTGCAGCCAGTGCAAGGAGTTCTTCATCGCAGCCGAGGGCAGCGGCATGCGACCGGTAGTGATGCAGTTCGACGGCGCGGAGAACGTGCTCGGCACCGGCAGCCCCGTCCTCTTCTCCAACATGAACGCAGTGATGCAGGGAGCGCCCTCCTACTGGTGGGAAGGCAATGCCGACCTCGACAGCCTCACAGGTGGCCTCGCTCTCAACAGGCTGCAGCGGGTGACGCTGAGCGCGGAGGCGCAGTACGCCGCCATCGGCATCCGCGGCAGCTCGGCCGGAGCGGTGCTGCGCTCGCTCCGCCTCTACACCTCGGCGCTGCATGCGCCGCGGGTGCTGTTCGGCGGCTCGCGCGCCTGGGGTAAGCGGGAATACACGGTGAGCGACGGCGGCTGGACGATCCCGGCGTTGGCTGCGGGTGCCACGGCGACCTACGACGTGACGCTCCCCGGCGTGCGCCAGGGCGACTTCGTCCGCGCCGGCTTCGCCAGGCGACCGGCTTCCAGAACGGCGGCGTCATCTTCCACGCCGCGGTCGGCGGCACGGCCGGCAGCAACCAAGTGCGCGTCACGGCGCAGAATGTCAGCAGCGGATCAATCACCCTCGGCGCCGGCACGCTCCATGTCCGCGCCGTCAAGCCGCGGCTCTGAGCGCACCATGGCGACGAAACGCAAGCTCCGCATCGAGGCCGACTTCGCCGGTGCCGTGGCGCTGGTCCTCGCCGACTACCGCCGCTTCGTCGGTCTCTGCGTCGAGGAGCCGGACGAGGCCGTGGTGAAGGCCTTCGCCTCCCGCCACACCGCGGGCCGCACGGCCCTCGCCCATGCCGACCAGCTGCTGAAGCTCGCCGCCGATGCCGGCTGCGAGGCGCAGCAGCAGGCCATCACCGAGGTGCTCGCCGAATGGCGCCGCATCATGCCGCAACTGCCGGAGGAGGAGAATGACGGAGGCGCCGGAGGCTGACTTCCTCGAATTCGTCTGGATCTGGAATGCCGTCCAGAACCAGGGCATGCCGGCGCCGCACCGGCGCATCGTCCGCTGGCTACAGTCGCGCTGGGAGGACGACGAGGACCGGCGCCTGCTGCTGATGGCTTTCCGTGGCTGCGGCAAGTCCACGCTGGTCGGGCTGTTCTGCGCCTGGCGGCTGCTACGGGCGCCGGACACGCGCATCCTGGTCCTCGCCGCCGACCAAGTGCTGGCGGTGAAGATGGTCGCCCAGGTGCGCCGCATCCTGGAGCGCCATCCGCTCTGCCGCGCGTTGCTGCCGGAGCGTGCGGAGGCCTGGGCGGCGGACCGCTTCACCGTCGCCCGCCAGGCCGTGCTGCGGGACCCGTCTATGCTCGCGCAAGGCATCGGCGGCAACATCACAGGCGCCCGGGCCGACCTCATCATCTGCGACGATGTCGAGGTCGCCGGCAACTGCGACACGCCGGCCAAGCGCGAGGAGCTGCGCGAGCGGCTCGGCGAATGCGAGTTCGTCCTCGTCCCGGGGGGAGGCATCCTCTACGTCGGCACGCCGCATTGCGCCGAGACGCTCTACCTGCCGCCGGAGGAGCCCGCCGCCTTCCTCCGCGGCTACCGGCGCCTGGTGCTGCCCCTGCTGGACGAGGCCGGCCGCAGCGCCTGGCCGGAGCGCTTCGGCCCGCAGGCAGTGGCGGCCCTCCGCGATCGCGTCGGCCCGCTGCACTTCGCTCGGCAGATGCTGCTCCAGCCAGTGGCGGAGGCGGCGCTGCGGCTCGATCCGGCCCTCCTCATCCGCTACGCGGAGGAGCCGGACTACCGCGAGGCCGGCGGCCGCGCCCAGCTCTCCCTGCTGGGCCGGCGGCTGGCCTCGGGCGGCGGCTTCTGGGACCCGGCCTATGGCCGCCCCGGCGCCGGCGATGCCTCGGTGCTGGCGGCGACCTATGCGGATGGCGAGGGCAACCACTACCTCCACCGCCTCGCCTACCTCACGCATGACCCGGACAGCCAGGTCGACCCGGCGACCCAGCAATGCCGGGCCGTGGCGCGGCTGGCAAGGGAGCTGCTGCTGCCGGTGATCCGGGTGGAGACGAACGGCCTCGGCCGCTTCCTCCCCGCCCTGCTTCGCCGGGCGCTGGCGGAGGCGGGAGCACCCTGCACGGTGATTGAGCATGCCAGCCGCCGCGCCAAGGCGGAGCGCATCCTCGCCGCCCTGGAGCCTGCGCTCGCTGCCCGCCGCCTGCATGCGCATGAGGCGGTGTTCCGCACGCCGTTCCCGGGCGAGATGGCCGCCTGGCGACCGGATGCGCCCGGCCAGCGGGACGACGCCCTCGACGCCCTGGCCGGCTGCCTTCTCGCCGAGCCGGTCCGCTTGCCCGCCGCCGTGCCTGCCCCGCGCCCGCTCGCCTGGCGCGGCTAGCCGGCCTTCCTGACTTTCAGGATCTCCCCGGCATGCCGCTCCTGGCCCGCCGCGGTCAGCTCGTACCGCCCATCCGTCCTGAGCCGGGCGAGGCCCATGCCCTGGAGCCGCTCCAGGCATGGCCCGTCCTTCAGCCCATCGGGCCGGCCGCCCTTGCCCACCAGCACCAGCCGGTGGAGCGCCGCACGGCAGCAGGTCTCGAGATAAGGCTCGTTCCAGATCGTCACAGTTCCATCGCGTCCCGGTGCTGCCCGAGGGTGGTCGTGCCGGCACGCCGCTTCAAGGAGGCATGTGAGCCGCGATGTCAATCGAACCCACCTGGTGGATCAGCGCCGTGGAGGCGCCGATCGCCGCCGCCCTGTTCTGGATGCTTCACGGCCTGCGGAAGGACCTGCACGACCGCATCGACCGCACCACGGAGCGGGAGAGCGGCGAGGTCCGCCGCACCCGCGACGAGCTCGCCGATTTCAAGCTGGAGGTGGCGCGTAGCTACGTCCCCCTCTCGCTCATCCGGGACGTGGACCGCCGCCTGTCCCAGCACCTGCTGCGGATCGAGGAGAAGCTGGAGGCAGCCGGCACGCTCCGCCTGCGCGACCGGCTCGGAGGAGACGAGCCATGAGCGCCGAGATTCTCGCCCTCACCCTCCGCGCCGAGGCGGGCAGCCGCCCCGTCCGCGCCATTGAGGCTCTCGCCGCCCTGGTGGTGAACCGCGCCCAGCTGGCGGCCGAGGCCCCGGCTCCGCGCATCCGCTTCACCCCCGGCGCCCACACCGGGGCGGGCTGGACGGCGCTGCTGGCCGAGGCCTGCCGCGCGCCCTTCCTTTTCCGCTGCTGGCAGGCCGGCCGGCTGCGGGCCGAGGCGCCGGCCGATGCGGCCATGGAGATGTGCCGCCGAATCGCCGCCCGCGCCCTCGGCGGCGCCCTGCCGGACCCGACCGAGGGCGCGACGCACTGGCATGACGGCGCCTCGCTCCCCGGCTGGGCAATCGGCCAGGTGCCGACGGCGGAGATCGGCGGGCTGGTCTTCTACCGCCTGCCCGGCTGAGCCCTACAGCAGCACCAGCCCCGCCCGCGCGCCGCGCGCCACCGCATCCGCCCGGCTCGCGGCGCCGAGCTTCTGCAGCACCGCGGCGACATGCGCCTTCGCCGTGTGGAAGGACAGGCCGAGCCGCCGCGCGATCACCTTGTTGGAGGCGCCGGCAGCGAGCAGGTCCAGCACCTCCCGCTCGCGCCGGGTCAGCCCCGCCTCGAGCGCGGCCGGGGCCGGTGCCCGTCCGGCCAGGCTGGCGACTTGCGCCGGCGGCAGCACCGCCAACCCGCGGGCGATGGCCGGCAGCGCCGCCGCCAGCAGGGCGGGTGCGGCATCCGGCGGCAGCACCGCCCGCGCGCCGGCGCGGAGCGCATCCAGCGCCGACGCGCCTTCGGTCAGCACCAGGGTCGGCGGGCCGGACGGCTCCACCGCCGGCAGGTCGGTGACGACCACCTCGGCCATGGCCGGCTCCTCCACCAGCCGGATGCCGGGGAGGTCGGCGAGGCGCGCGGCGATCTCGGCCTCGGCGGCATGCACCGCGACGGCGGGCAGGCTCGCCGGGCGCCGCGGGGGTGGCCGGTCGAGAAGGGCGGCGGCCATCACGCAGCCGCCCTCTCGCCGATCCGCAGCGTCACCCGCCGCTTCTCCCCGCCGCGAATCAGGTCGAGCGCCACCTCGGTGCCTATGCTCTCCGGGTCGAGCCGCGCTAGCATCTCCCGCACCGAGCCGAGCGGCGCCCCGTCCCAGCCCGCCAGTACGTCGCCGAGAAGCAGCCCCGCCTCGCCCGCCGGGCTCTTCGGGTCGATGCCGACGACGATGAGGCCGCGCATCCCCTCCGCCCGCACCGGCTGCAGGGCAAGGCCGATATAGCCCCGCGCCACCCGGCCATGGCGCTGGATATGCTCTACCGAGCGGGCGATGGTCTCGGCCGGGATGGCGAGCGCCCGCCGCCGCGGCCCGGGCACGGCCATGCCGACCAGCCGTCCGGCATGGTCGAGCACCGCCCCGCCCTCGCAGGCGGGATCGAGCCGCAGGCCGAGCTGGATTCGCCGCTCCAGCCGCCCGCCGCGCATCGAGCGCCAGGGCCCCGCCACCTGCGCCGCCGCCCCGAAGTCGACCAGCGGCCCGTGCTCGTCCCGCCCGACGGCAAGCACCAGATGCCCGGCCGCCAGCGCCCCGGCCGGCGCCGGGTCGAGCGGCGGCAGCGGTCCGGTCTCGGCCCGTAGCAGGGCGACATCCGTGCCCGGATCGCGTCCGGCCAGGCTCGCCACCACCTCCCGCCCGTCCGGCAGGGTCAGGGTGAGTTCGTCATCTCGCTCCAGCGCCTCCTCCGCGGTGACGACCAGTCCCTCGGCCCAGAGCAGGCCGGATCGCGCACGCCCGTCCCGGCCATGCACGGCGACGGTGCGGGCGGCCCCCAGCGCGCCGAGGCTGGCGAGCCGGTCGGAGAAGGCTGTGAGGCCAAGGGGCAGGGCAGGGGACGGGACATCGCTCATCCTGCATATCTGTGCATGCTTCGGCTCCGCTGCCATGGCCCGAATGGCGAGCGTCGCATGACGGGGGGCCTCATCAACCGCTTCGTGAATATCGGGTGCGATGATGCAACGGACCGGTGGTTGACCCGGAGGGCCGGAACGGGCGCCATAGGCAGCATCGCGCTTGGGGGATTGGATGTCGAAGCTGCTGTCTTGGCAAGGGCCGGCCCTTGCCGCCCTGCTCGTGCCGCTGGCCGGCTGTGGCCTGACCGTGGAACGCAGCGAGCGCATCGCATCGATGCAGCGGAACCTGCAGGATTCCGAGGCGCAGGGCACCGTCCTGCGCGGCCGCGTCAGCGAGCTGGAAGCCGCGCTGGCCGCCGAACGCCGGGCCGCCGGCGACCTCGCCGCCCTCGAGCAGAAGCTTGGCGCCGCCCGTGCGGCACTGGCCAACGCCCAGCGCTTCCGCGGCGGTGCCGAGGCCGAGGCGCGTCAGCTGCGCGAGCGCCTCGCCGAGGAGGAGCGCCAGCTCGCCGAGCTGGAGCAGGCCAGCACCACCCGCCGCGGCAGCCTCGGCGAGACCGAGGCGCGAATCGCCACCCTGCGCGACCAGGCCAGCGCGGCCGAGCGCCGCCTCGCCGAGCTGCGCGACCAGGCCGCGGCGCAGGATGGCCGGGTTTCATCCCTTGGTGAACGCGCGGTGGCGGAGGAGCGCCGCCTCGCCGGCCTGCGCGAGATGGCGGCGACCACCGAGCGCCGCCTTGCCAGCCTCCGCGACGAGGCGGCGAACGAGGACCGCCGCCTCGTCGGCCAGCGCGAGCGGGCGACGCAGGAGGAGGCGCGGTTGCAAGGCCTCCGCGCCACCATCGCAGAGGCGCAGCAATCCCTGGCCCAACGGCAGCAGGCGGGCAGCGAGGCGGAGCGGCGCATCGCCACCCTTCGCGCCGACACGGCGACGGCCGAGCGGGAGCTGGCCGCCCGCCGCACCGCCCTGGCCGAGGCCGAGACCCGCCTGACCAGCACCAACCGCAGCGCCGAGGAGGCCGCCGGCCGTGCCCGCGCCTCGCAGCAGCAGACCGGCGAGGCGGAGCGGCGCCTGGCCGGGCTGCGCGAGGAGCTGGGCCAGGCCGAGGCCACCCTCACCCAGCGGCGCGGCGCGGTCGAGCAGGCCCAGGCCGAGCTGGCCCGCATCACCACCGCCCGCGACGAGGCCCAGGCCACGCTGCGCAGCCTCGAGCAGCGCAGCGCCGCGCTGCGCCAGGAGGTCGGCACCGCCGAGCGCCGCCTCGCCGAATTGCGCGACGGCACCGCGGCGGAGGAGCGGCGCCTCGCCTCGGTCCGTGCCGAGGCCGAGGCGGCCGGCACGGAACTCGCAGCCCGCCGCGCCGCGCTGGCCGAGGCGGAAACCCAGGCCCGCGCCGTCGAGGCTGCACGACGCGACGCGGCGCAGCTGCTCGACCAGGCGGCGGCGCTGCGGGCGCAGGTGGCGCAAATGGAGCAGCGGCGCCAGGAGCTGACGAGCGAGATCGCCGAGGGCGAAACCCGCCTTGCACGCCAGCGCCGCGAAATGCAGGCCCTGGGCGAGCGGATGTCGCCGGCCAGCGGCCAGTCCCCCCTGCCCGACGCCCCGACCGAGGGCGCCGGCGCTCCACCCCGCTAGCCATGATCACCGTGCGCTTCCTGACCAGCGGCCGGCAGGCCCGGGCGGAGGCGGGGATCAGCCTGCTGCGCCTCTCCATCCACGAGAAGGCCGGCATCCCCTTCAAATGCGCCGGCGGCGTCTGCGGCACCTGCCGTTGCCGGGTCGAGCAGGGGGGAGGCAACCTCGCGGCGGTGACGTCGCGCGAGCGCCGGCACCTCAGCGAGGCGGAGATCGCCGAGGGTTGGCGCATGGCGTGCCAGGCCTTCGTCACCGGCGATGTCGTGGTGTCCTGGCCCGCGGCGTGAGGCGGTGAGGACGCTCCTCCTCGTCTGGCACAGCAGCACGGGCGGCACCCGGCAGATGGCCGAGGCCGCCGCCCGCGCCGCCGCTGGGGAGGTGCAGGTGCGCCTGCTCGCGGCGCCGGAGGCCGGGCCGGACGACGTGCTCGCGGCCGATGGCTACCTCTTCGCCACGCCGGAGAACCTCGCCGCCATGTCGGGGCTGATGAAGGACTTCTTCGACCGTTGCTACTATCCGGTGCTGGAGCGGGTGAATGGCCGCCCCTATGCCGCGATGATCTGCGCCGGCAGCGACGGCAGCAACGCCGCCCGGCAGCTTGCCCGCATCGCCACCGGCTGGCGGCTGCGCCCGGTGGCGGAGCCGCTGATCCTCTGCACCCGGGCGCAGACGCCCGAAGCGATCCTTGCCCCCAAGGTTATTCCGCCGGAAGGGCTTCAACGCTGCGAAGAACTGGGCGCGGCGCTCGGCGCCGGCCTTGCCATGGGCATCTACTGAGCCCCGCCGTGCTAGGTTCGGGCGCATGACCCGGCCCCTCCTCCGCCGCATCGTCCATACTGCGATCGTCCTGCTCGCGCTCGTCGCGGTGATGCTGGAAGCGACGCTCTGGCGCTGGCTGACGGCGCTCGGCCATGCGCTGTCACGCCTGCCGGTCTTCGCGGTGGTGGAGCGGCTCGTGGCGCGGCTCAGCCCCAGGGCGGTGGTGGTGGTCTTCGTGCTGCCCTTCCTCGCCATCATTCCGCTGCTGAAGCTCGGCGAGCTCTGGCTGTTCCTGCACGGGCATTTCGTGCTCGGCGTGGTGCTGCTGCTGGCGGCGAAGGTGGTCGGCGTCGCCTTCTCCGCCAGGCTCTTCGCCATTGCCCGGCCGAAGATGCTCCAGGTCCCGGCCTTCGCCTGGGTCTATGGCAAGGCGATGCGGCTGCTGGCCTATGGTCACGCCGTGCTGGAAGGCATCCCGGCCTGGGTGGCGACGCGCGAATTCATCCACCGCTTCGGCGCGACCGGCCGGGCGCTGGTGACCGCTGGTTGGCGTGCCCTGCGTGGCGGGGCACGCCACGGCTTCCGCCTGCGCCTTGCCGCAGCGAGGCGGCTGCTACGGCGCGGCTAGAACAAACTCCGGCCAGGTGGACGCACCTGAGCGAAGTAATGTGCTGGCTAAGGCAACAAACCGGAGCGGGGTCCGTGAGCCAGTGCGAACGGAAGCGCTCTAGCGCCAGGGCTCCACCAGGATCTTCGCATGCCGCTCCGGGCTGGCCAGGTCCTGGAAGGCCTGGCGCACGCCATCGAGCCCGGTCCGCCCGGTGACCAGTGGCGCCACGTCCATCCGCCCTGCCGCGATGTGGCCGAGCGTCTCGCGGAACTCCTCGGGCGTGTAGCCGAGGACGAATTGCAGGCTGAGCTGCTTGACGATGCCGAAGAAAGGCTCGATCCGATCCGGCTGCATGCAGACGCCGACGACGACGATGCGGGTGCTGGCCGGCACGCCCTCCATGATCTGCTGCACGACGCCGGGCACGCCGACGCATTCGAAGACGACGGCCGGCCGCCGCCGCGGCCCGCTGCCGAAGAGCTGCGCATAGCGCCCGGCATCGAAGCCCGCCGGCGTCACCGCCGCCTCCAGCGCCGCATAGGGCGAGTCATGCGCCGGGTCGATCACCGTGGTCGCCCCCATCCGCTCGGCCAGCGCCCGCCGCGCCGGCGAGTAATCCGAGGCGATGATCGGCCCCGCCCCACGTAGCTTCAGCGCCGCGATCACCGCCAACCCGACCGGCCCGCACCCGATGACGAGCGGCATGTCCGCTTCCGCCATATGCGCGAAATTGACCGCATGCAGCCCGACCGCCATCGGCTCCACCATCGCCGCGTGGTCCGGCTCCATCCCCGCCGGCAGGGGCAACAGCATGCGCTCGGCAAGAGGCATGTACTCGGCGAAGGCACCCGGCACCTCCGGGTTGTAGCCGATGCCCTGCACGGTGCTGCCGCGGATGGTCAGCGGCATGGAGGTGACGAGCGTGCCGGGCGCGAAGCGCCCCTCGGTGCCCGGCCCGTTCGCCACCACCTCGCCGACGAACTCATGGCCGAACACCACGTCGCGATCGGCCGGCATGCCGAAGCGTCCGCCGCTGCGCGCCGACAGCTCGGCGAACTCCTTCGCATGCTTGGCCGCATGAAGGTCGGAGCCGCAGATGCCGCAGGCGCGGGTGCGGACCAGCACCTGGCCCTCGCCAAGATCGGGGTCGGGGATGGTGTCCACCACCAGATCGCCCTGGCGGAAGATGGCTGCGCGCATCGACGGTTCCTCCGATTGCTGTGCGCATTGAACTGCTCATCGCCTGCAACCCGCAAGCTGTCATCGAAGGGACGCCGAACCACCGGCCGCCCGTTGATGGACGACTACTGCGGCTGGCTTGCGCATAAAGGTTGCACGCTACCCGAGCGGCGCAAGGATATCTGCTGCCCTCGGGCGGGCAGGAGGGCTGGCGGCATGCCATCCTCCCCATCGTCACTGGCACCGTCGAGCGGGCGGTCCTCGCATTCTTCGGCAACCTGCTGGCGCTCTTCGTCTGCCTGCTCGACCTGCATGCCTGGGAGCGCTGCGCGCGGATCCCGCGGGGTCTCGTCATCAGCGCCGGTGCGCAGGGCCAAGCAGCAGCGGTGCGGCAGCTCGGCGCCTCGCCCTGGCGCGTCTGCGGGCGGCACGTCCTGCCGAACTTCGTCTCGACGCTGATCGTCTCGATGACGCTCGCCTTCCCCGAGATCATCCCGTTGAAAAGCGGCCCTTCCTTCCTCGGCCTTGGCGTGCAGCCGCCGGAGACCTCGCTTGGCTCCATGGTCGGCTACGGGCGCGAATACCTGGCGCGGGCGCCGTGAATCCTGCTCTCGCCGGCGGCTGTGATCGTGCTGGCGACCTTCCCCGTCTCGGTGCTCGGCGACTGGCTGGACCCAGCGGTCGGCTAGTGCAGCCGCCCCGGCTGGTGCGGGCTGTCGAGGCTGAAGGTCGGGATCGCCACGTCGAACCCCTCGCCGGTATCGGTCAGCACCATGTGGTAGGCGCCGCGCATGAAGCCGGAGGGCGTCGCCAGCGGCGTGCCCGAGGTGTATTCGAAGCTCTCGCCAGGATCGAGCACCGGCCGCTCCCCCACCACCCCGTCGCCATGCACCTGCTGGGTGCGCCCCTGGGCATCGGTGATGAGCCATGTGCGCTTCAGCAGCTGCACCGTCTGCCGGCCCTCATTGGTGATGGTGACGCGGTAGGCCCAGACGTAATGGCTTCGCTCCGGTGCCGACTGGTCGGCGAGGAAGAAGGTGCGGACAGAAACCCGCACGCCCCGCGTCACTTCCGTGTAGCCGGGCTGGCGGGCCGGATCGGTATCGGCAGGCGAGCGCTGCATGCGGTGAATTCCCCCTGTTTTGGCCGCAGCCTGCCACGGCCGCGGCCCCTCGCGCTACTGTTCCGCGGCCCCCGCGGCATCCAGCGCCTCGGCCAGGTCCTCGATCAGGTCCGCCACATCCTCGAGCCCGACCGAGAGCCGGATCGTGCCGTCGGCGATGCCGAGCCGCGCCCGCTCCTCCGCGCCGATCCGCATATGTGTGGTCGTTGCCGGATGTGTCACCAGGCTCTTCGAATCGCCGAGGTTGTTGGAAACGTCAATCAGCTTCAGCGCGTTGCAGAAGCGGAAGGCCGCCTCCTTCCCGCCCGCCAGGTCGAAGGTGATGATGGTGCCGCCCCCCGTCATCAGCCGCTGCGCCAGGGCGTATTGCGGATGGCTGGCGGAGAAGGGGTAGAGCGCCCGCCGCACCTCGACGCGCTCGGCGAGGAAATCGGCGATCGCCGCAGCGCTGCGGCACATGGCATGGACACGGAGATGCAGCGTCTCCAGCCCCTTCAGGATCACCCAGGCATTGAAGGGGCTGATCGAGGGGCCGGTGTTGCGGATGAAGGGCTGCAACACCTCGTCCACCCACTTCTTCGAGCCCAGCACGGCGCCGCCGAGCACGCGGCCCTGGCCGTCCATGTGCTTGGTGCAGGAATAGACGACGACATCGGCGCCGAGCGCCAGCGGCTTCTGCAACAGGGGCGTGGCGAAGACATTGTCGACGACGACGATGGCACCGGCCTTGTGTGCGAGCGCGGCGACGGCCGGCAGGTCGACCAGCTCCAGCATCGGGTTGGAGGGCGTCTCCAGCAGCACCAGCGCCGCCGGCCGCGACAGCGCCGCCTCCCACTGCGCGAGATCGGCGCCGTCGACGAACTCGCCGGTGATGCCGTAGCGCGGCAGCAGGGTGGAGACGATCCAGTGGCAGGAGCCGAACAACGCCCGCGAGGCGACGACACGGTCGCCCGCCTTCAGGTGCGACAGCATCGCCGCATGCACCGCCGCCATGCCGGTCGCGGTGCAGCGGCAGGCCTCGGCCCCTTCCAGCGCCGCCAGGCGCCCCTCGAGCATCGAGACGGTCGGGTTGCCGAAGCGGGAATACTGATAGTGCGTGGCGGTGCCGGCGAAGGTCGCCTCCGCCTGCTCGGCGCTGTCGTAGACGAAGCCCGAGGTGAGGAAGAGCGCCTCCGCCGTCTCGTCATGGTTGGTGCGGGTGGTGCCGCCACGGACCAGCAGTGTCGCGGGACGGAGGGAACGATCGGGCAGGGACTTGGACATCGGATTGGAACACCCTGGCAGGCCAATGGCGTCCGGCACCCATGCGGTGCGCGAGGGGCCCTTGGGCACCCTCGACGGCCGATTTAGCGCGCATATTTTGAACCCGTCACCGTCGCTATGCGTCGTCGATGGGAACCCGTGAGGACCTCGCCGCAAGCAGGCCGGACAAATCGCGAGGGGGCCTCGCGGCCCGGGCGCAGTTAGCGGCCCCTGCCGGGCGCGGTCAACCCTCCTCCCTGCTGCCCGGTGCGATAGGCGGGCTTGAGCCCGGCGCCCGCTGCGGCTAATGTAGCGCCTGCTGCGGGCGTAGTTCAGAGGTAGAACGTCAGCTTCCCAAGCTGCAGGGCGCTTCGTCCCCCGGCCCGCCAAACCGCAGAAATCCTTACTTCAAGATGTCTCGACCGTTCGGGTGGCCTGTCCGGGTTGTCTGGTGGTCCATTCGTGGTCGTCGGGAGGAGCAAGCTGGTCCGGCTGCTGGACCACGGCGCGCGATCCCGATCCGGGTCTGACCTTCTGGCGGAGCGTGACCCCCGGTTTGGTCTGGTAGCGCAGTTCCTCCGGCAACCCCTCCCGGTAGCGGGCCTCGGCATGGCCGGGTGGACGATGACCCTCCACCACGTCGGCCACGTAGCTCTGCCACGCCCTAATGGCCGTGATGGCCGAGGCGGACGGCCCGGCGTGGTCGTAGGTTGCCACCAGCTTGCTCCTGGCGGTGAGGTGGTTCAGCGCCGCCTCGGCATCGGTCTCGGCGACGCCGAGATAGGTCATCCCGGTCCGCGCTGTCCGCCGCAGGTGGCGTTGTTGCATAATCCGGTGACGGAGAGGTGCGATGGTTGAGGAAGCGACGGGTTGTGGCCGGCCGCAGCGGCGA
>NZ_JAETWB010000065.1 GCF_016773205.1 Belnapia arida | reverse complement strand
GCCAGGTCCGATGGCCACCCCAACCCTACACTCCGGCCAAGGCCGGATTTTCCAACACCTCCGTGGACGTTACCCGGCTCGATCTTTCCCAGCGGCAAATTGGGCATTCTCGGATGGTCCACAAAAGTTTCGACACCGGCAGAGCGGCTGAACATCGCCTTAAGGTTTGGCAGCGGAGGGATCGCGTCAAAGTCTGGGTGCATAAAGGTCAAGTAAGTGATCTCTGACGTGTCGCCGACATTAGGGAAGATGCGGACCTCCATGTCAGGTAGCAGCTCAGCGAGCGTTTCGCGCCAGCTTTGCGCGCTGCCAACCTCATCGATGTCCAACCCATAAATCAGCAGCGCCATGGCAGTCTCTCCTCGTCGTGTCCGCAGTAGAGCGCGCTACCATCATCGTTGACCAGGGCTGGGGCAACGGCAGCGATCCTCTTAACCTCCTCCAACACCGATGCGCTGCCAAATCTAAGTAACGTAGATCAACCCTTTGCTGCGATTGCAATGAGCTCTTCAAGGTCGAGATCACGCTCAAGGTCGTGAAGCGTTTCGTCGTCGATCTGCCGCGCCCGGTGAAGGCGGACGAGCTCGGCACGCCCGGCCGCAACGGCGGCAAGGATGACATCGTAGTGGGCAGCGATACTTTGGTCACGTTCCTCTGGGCTTCCAAGAAACTCCGCTGAGAGAGTCGCCCGCCGCCGATAGCTGTCGAGCAGGCGCGGGTGGAGAAGCGAACCGTCTGACGCGTAGGCCATACGCTCGACCTCGACGAACTGCGCCTTGAGCATGGCAACCTCTGCAGCAAAGAGGTCGAGCGGCGGCTTACTGCGCTCGTCTTCCTGAAGCCCAGCTATGCGTATAACAAGACCAAGCGTCATGCCTTGAAGGATCACTGTCACTAGGATGACGGCAAACGCCGCCACCAGCATCAGGTCGCGCCCCGGCATGGTTTCGGGCAGGGACAATGCCACTGCAAGCGTCACCACGCCACGCATCCCCGCCCAACTCATCACGCATGCGGCCCGCGAACCCAGGGGCTCCGCCCCATGCCAACCTGCTCGATTTAGAAGTCCTAGGATAGCGTCCGAGCCAAAAATCCAAGCGAAGCGGGCGAGCGTGACGGCCGCAATGATTGCCACGACCGACCACGCCATGTCCTCTATGACGACACTGATCCCGCCGACACGGTCGATCACGCCACGCAGCGATAGGCCAATCAGGACGAACACGGCCGCCTCGAGCAGGGAAATCATCACCTGCCAGAACGAGAGGGCACGGATACGGACACTCGCTGTCAGAATGACGTGCTGGTACCAGCCACAAACCAGACCCGCCGTCACGGCCGCAATGACGCCCGAAGCATGCAGCTTCTCGCCAGCGAGATAACTTGCCCAGCACACCAGCACAGAGGCAGCAATCATCAGTTGGTCGTCACCGAGGCGGCGGAGTAGCAGAACCCAGGCCGCTCCGATGACGCCACCAACCACGATTCCGCCGCCTACAAGGACAGCAAAACTGCCTACCGCCCCGCCGAGACTGAAGGCTCCGGTAACAGCGGCCGCCACCGCAAATCGAAACAGGACGATCCCTGTCGCATCATTGAGGAGGCTCTCGCCTTCCAAAAGGGTGCCAAGCCGACGCGGCAGCTTCACGCGTTGCAGGACTGCTCTGGCTGAAACGGCGTCAGGCGGCGAGACGATAGCGCCCAAGGCGACGCATGCTGCCCAAGGGAGATCTGGCAGGATCAGCTTCGTAACCAATGCGACGACCGCAGCCGTGAACAGTACTGCGCCAACCGCAAGCGATGTTATGCCACCGAGATGGCGACGGAAGTGGGCCAGTGACGTAAACCAAGCGCCATCCATTAGGAGCGGCGGAAGAAAGATGACCAGCACCAGTTCCGGATCGAGTTCGACGGTTGGCAGACCTGGAACGAAGGCCAGCGCGCCACCGCCCAGGAGAAGAGCAACCGCTGGCGGCAGCCTCAGGCGGAGAGCCACGTACTGTAAGACGAGCACCGCCAGGAACATGCTGACAATCAATTCGAATAGTTCAATCGAGTGCATGTTTTTCCGAACCGTATAAGGAATGGATTTAGCGATCAGTGCGCAAGTATAATTCTTTTCTTCACTCCGATTGAAGACGGTTGATCGGTGGTGAACAAGATCGGCATTACGTAGCCACTCTCGCAACGGCCCGCGCGAGTTAGCCGGCAAGGAAGTGGTGCGATCCCATCGGCCCCATCTTTTCAGTCCGTTGGCATTAAGACATGGCAGTAACTTTTTCGAAACCGTAAGTCCGCAGCCTTCCATGTGAGCAGGATGCAGAAGGGCTGAACTCATGAGCCGTTTGGTCGTCTCTGAAACTCAGGACCAAGTGCAGCTTCGTTGGCTTGGCTTGCATGTGGCCTTCGCCAAGGACGCCAGACTTCCCCCGGATTGGCGGGAAGTTGTTGCAATGCCAACCAGCGAAGCGGCAATTTACGATTGGCTTGCAGCATTTGGGCATCTCGATGAGCCGGGTGAGCCGCTGCCTGGCGATAAGCTACATATCGTCGTGGATGCTGCAAGGGAGCCGCTGTTCGCCTCCTAGCCATCGGGTTAGCGCCACTTGATCCAGTATTGTACATTTCTAAAGCGACCAAGGTGAGCTAACGCTTCGGCCTCAGTTGCTGGCCAGGCCCTCCTCTGCCCAACGAACGGTACTACAGTGCACCAACTTACTGACTGTCCGGAAAGGCTAATTATGCGGCGATGCGGCGATGCGGCGATGCGGCGAAGCATGACGCACGACATTGCCGCATGGATCATGATCTCGCCGGTTTCCGGCAGACGCTCGTAGTCGCGCGAGTGCCGGCGTGAGCGTGACAGCCAAGCGAAAGTCCGCTCCACCACCCCACGACGGAGATGACTTGAAAGCCCTTCGGCTTGTCTTCGAGGCCGTAGCGCCAGAGATGGCGATCTCGATGCTTCGGTACTTCGACGCGCCATCCACGCTCGGCCTAAAGCCAGCGCGCGAAGTTGCCGGCATAGGCACCGTTGGCCCACACCAACTCCAGCCGCGGTTGTTCCTCCTCGCCGGCACGTCCGATAAGTAGCTGCGCCCCGAGCCGATCTTGCAGATCGGCGGCATGGACGTGAGCGAGGAGGATCAGGCCGACCGCATCGACGAGAATGTGCCGCTTCCGGCCGAAGATCCGCTTCGCGGCTTCGTAGCCGCGCGCTGGCCCGCCGCCACCAATGGCCCGCACAGTCTGGCTGTCGATGATGGCGGCCGATGGCTCGGGCTGTTGCCCCTCGGCTTCGCGCGCGAGAGCGCGCAGGCGGTCATGCGTGCGCTGCAGCGTGCCGTGGAGCCGTCAGCGGCGGAAGTGCGCGAACACTGTCTGCCAAGGCGGGAAGGAGGTCGGCAGCATCCGCCAGGCGCAGCCGAAATGGCTATGTAGAAGATCACCTTGGCCATCAGGCGTCGTGGCCACCTGAGGGGCCGTCCCGTCCTCACCGGTGCGGGAGCAGCGGCTCAAGGGCCGTCCATTCAGTATCGGATAGATTGGTCGGAGGGCGGCGGGCACAGGCTTTTGCATGGCTGCTTTAGCTCGGGAAAATGAGACAGCTCAAACGTTGAGTAGCGATTAACCTTTCAAGACAGTCAGTTAGACCCGGCGTCACCCCCCGCGGCCCTGTCGAACATAACGAATTCCTCTCGACATACTCAAATTATCGTGTGCAAAATGCGGCAGCTATTTGGATATTGCAGATGGGCCGACTTCAGTCGTCAGAGCAGTCGTTGGCTGGAATGAACGCCAAGCAGTCCTTTTGTTTAGGGAAACCCAGCAATGAAACAATAAGGATTGAGCCGCTGTTGCTCGATCATTCTGAACATTGCCAGCATGAGTTTGATCGCCTTACCACATTGGCCCGTGTCCTCTTCGATCGACAGGATATGATGGTCTGGATCAATGCAGAGGAAATAACCGGCGGCCTTGGCATCGACGAACCAATACCACACGCGCAGGCGTCGCTTTCTGCAACTGTGTCGGAGAAGGTTATACGCGTCCCGCGCGAAACTAAGTTCCGTGTGACGGCGCCGCTCTACGCACTTGCCGGACACCAAATTGGCACAATGCATATCGCCGCCCTCAGTTCTTGGCACGTAGCAGAAATCTCCTTAGATCAAGGCCGGGTGGAAGCGCTGGCCGGTGTAGCAGGCGACCTGCTGGAGGCGAGACTTTGCATCCGCCGCACCACCGAGGCGATGGCTGAAAAAGATATAATGACGCGTGAGGCTGACCACCGGGTCGCCAACGGGCTACAGCTGCTTCATAGCGCTCTGCTGCTACAAGCAAAGCGTGACCCCAACGCATTTTCCCACGACGCAATTCAAGCTGCTGCGCGCCGCGTCGAAGCAGTGGCGGGAGCACACCGTCATCTGCACACGACATCTGGGCGCTGCGTGGATGAAGGAGGATCGGATGCTGCGGTCTACCTTATGGAGCTGCTGCAACGCGTTGGCCAACGGACAGGGCTAGATGGCTTCACGGCAGCGGAATCAGGCCACCCCGTGGTACTGGATGTAGAACCCGGCACGGCAGCGGCGGTCCCTGCCGGACTCTTACCGCGCCTTGGTCTGATTGCAGCAGAACTGGTCGCAAACGCGCTAAAGCATGGTGCTGGGTCGGTTCGTGTGGAGCTGCTGCGACCACCCCCCGCCAATAACTGCGGTGTTGTGCTGGCCGTGTCAGATGATGGGCCGGGTTTTCCACCCGGGTTTGCTCCCAAGGCGGGTGACGGCAAGGGTTTGGGCATGCGACTTGTGGCGGCACTCTCGCGGCCAGGTACCGTGTCAATCGACCCGAAGAACCAGCGCCGGATCGTTGTACACCTCATAGATCGCGCTCAAGCGGCAGCGGCGCGTTGACCGGCTGTCTTAAGAAGCGCAGCTGTGGCTCAAAAAGCAGCGCAGGAGAAACGTTCTAGGCGGTTTTCCCAGATGGACACCGCCATGTGGATACCCGAAACCCGCACGTTGGCTGGCGACTACAGGTCCGGTCAGGCCCTGAGCGACGAGCAATACCGCTTGCTCGAACCGCTCAGTCCTGGCCGCCAGGCCCGGAGTCCCCCGCGCATGACAGATAGTACGCATCCGCCGAGGGCCGCCTTTCGGCACGCGGGTGAACCTGTCTTCTGATCTTATGGACGCTCGTAAGGGTGTCGCTAAGGACGGAGCGGGTTGGCGGCATGGAGATTATCAGCGGAATCGAGCGCCGCCGGCAGTGGCGGGTTGAGGACAAGCTGCGGATCGTGGCCGAGGCTGAACGCCCTGGGGCACGGTTTGCGGATGTGGCACGTCGGCACGAGGTGAGTCGGAGCGTGCTGTGGATGTGGCGCAAGCAGGTCCGATCGGGCGCGCTGCTGGTCGAACAGCACCAGCTCGTTCGCCTCCGGCCCCAGCAGCTGGCATTGTCACATTGTTTGGTGACCAGGTGCGTTTGACCGCAAGACAGAGCTTGCGCGATCTCACGCCGCCAACTGAGCACACGTCTCCTGCCGCCAGATTTGGAAAGCTTTGTCGCGTGAGCCGCGGTACTGTTCCGCGGGCATTAGGTGCCGCCGCGGACGGAAGTGACCATAGATCATCGTGTGCGCCGACAGGAAGCGCTGGGCTTGCCCGCGTGACTTGAACCGCTGCATCTGTCGTTCTCGACGTCGCGTCGGTCTGTGGGAGTTCTCGGCACGATTGTTCAGATAGCGGCTGGTCCGATGCCGCACACCGGGCAGGACCTCACGCTGCGCGAACCCATAGCTGCGGAGCCCATCCGTGATGATCTTGCGAGGTTTGTACTTGAGGCCCATCAGCAGACGCTTGAAGAAGCGTTTGGCGGCCGTGGCGTTGCGGCGTTCCTGCACCAGGATGTCGAGCACGACACCGTGCTGGTCCACTGCGTGCCAGAGATAGAAGAGTTCGCCGTTGATCTTCAGATAAACCTCATCCAGGTGCCAAGTGTCGCCGGGCTTTGGCCGTCGCTTGCGCAGCCTTGCCGCGAGCTCGGTGCCGAAGCACAGGCACCAGCGTCTGATGCTCTCGTAGCTGACCAACAGACCTCACTCGGCCAGGATCAGCTCGATATCGCGTAGGCTCAGACTGAACGTGTGGTAGAGCCAGATGGCATGGTGGATGACCTCGGCCGGGAAGCGATAGCCGGGGTAGGTGGTGGGCTCGGTCGGCATCCGACCAGCTTGGCCTCACCGGCTCATTCCGCCCAGCGCTCAACCACGTGACAATACCCAGCAGCTGTACACCCGTCTCACCAAGGATATTGACCCGCATCACAAGCCCGTGCCGCGCGGCGAGCGCCTCGTAGTAGCCCTTGGGATCGGCGAGGACTTGCAGCGTGCTGCCGATAAGCGGCAAGCCATTGCTGCCCGGAATATGCACGAAGGCGCGTCGCGGAGGCGGCACGACCTTCGCACGATTAAGCGGCACGCCAGCTGAAATCATAGCTACAGCCCTCTTCTCGCTGCGGGCCCCTAAAGCGGCAGCAATGTCGAGTTCCGCCCTTCGAAGCCCGTGCGCCCTCGTGTCAGACTGTAGTCGCCTAGTGGCGTGGCTGGCTGATAAGATTCCAACCCGCCGCCTCGATCTCTTTGTGCCAGAGCAGCCGTTCGCGCCCCATGCTGGGGATGCCGGCATAGCCGTACATTGCTCCCGCCATCTGCCCTGCGACGGCCGCAGTGGTATCGGCATCCTCGCCGAGATTGGCCGCGGCCAGTACCGCCTCGCGGAAGCTGCCTGTGGTGGCGACCGCCCAACGTGCGGCGTTCCAGGTCTCGAGTACGTAGCCGCCGGAGCGCACTAGGTTCCGAGCTGCCGCCACCTCGCCTAGGGCTTCCGGCCCGGCGCCGTGGAGCAGGTCGTGCAGGAGGCCGGCCATGGCCTCCGCCGTCGCCGCGGCTTCGTCGCTGTTGTGGGTCAGCCGCGCCTGCCGGGCCGCCAGATCAACTGCTACCACCCGACGCCGCTCCGGCGGCTCGCGCAGGGCAAAGAGCACGACCGGCGCGAGCCGCATGATCGCACCGTTGCCGGCTGCGTCGGTCGGCGGCGGCAAGCTGCCATCCCGCTGGAAGCGCCGCAAGGCCACCGCGGTCTGGTTGCCGATGTCGAAGCAGCTCCCGGTGTGGCTGTAGGCCCCCTGCCCCATCCAGCGCAGCCAGCGCCGCATGGCATCGGCGCCGTCGAAACGCCCGAGTTCAACCAAGCTATCGGCCAGGCCGAGCGCCATCGCGGTGTCGTCGGTCCAGCCGCCTGGGGGCATGCGGAAGGGACCGCCGCCGACCATGTCGGTCAACAGTGGATAGCTGTCGCGCAGACAGAACTCGAGCGTCGTGCCGACGGCATCGCCCACGGCCAGGCCGACTAGGGTGCCCAATGCTCGGTCCGCCAGTGTTCCTGCCAGGGGGGCGTTCATCGCCTTGGGGCCCCGCTGAAGCGCTCGGCGATGGAGGGCGGCGCCGCGGCGCGCAGGTCCATCTCACCGCGGGCGCGTTGGTTGGAGGCGGCGTAGACCTCCTTGCGGACCCGCTCGTCCCAGTCCTCGCCAACCCGGCGCAGCAGCAGCACCAACTCGGCCAGCAGCGGCTCCGCCGCCTTCAGGCCACGGGCATAGCGCTGCATCCAGCGCAGCTCCCGCTCGAGATAGTGCCGCGCTGCCCGGCGGTCGCCGTCGCGGTTCATCCGCACCGCCCGCCGCAGGACCTCCGCCTGCCAGGCCCGCACGGCGGCGACACCGCGGTCGGCATCGCGCGGCTGGGCGCTGTTCTCGTGGCCAGCCGCCAGCTGCAACTCGGCCTCCGCCGGGCATGCCTCGATCAGACCGCCGCCATCCGGCAGCGCACCGCTGGCCGAGACGCCAAGCAGCAGCGCCGTCCCCGGTGCCCCCGCTGGCGCGTGCAGCCGGAACGCCAGCCGCTTCGGGCGCCCCGGCAGCAGCGTGCCGACCAGCACCTCGAGCGCGCCGGGCAGCGCCGTCTGCGTCCAGGCCCCGACCACCTCGGCCCGGAGGGTCGCCGGGACGGTAAGGCGGAGGGTGGTGCGCTCCAGCAGTGCGTCGCGGCCCTCGCGCAGCTCGCCCAGCACCACCTCGCCGACCTCGTGGGCCTGTACGGCATCATGCAGCCGGCCACCCCCGGCCTCGGCCATGGCGCCCAGCAGCTCCTCGTCGTAGCCGTCGCCAATGCCGACAGCCGAGGTCATGATGCCGCGCTTCAGCAGCTCGCCTGTGTGGTGGGCGAGTTCGGCACGGTCGGTCACCCCCTCATTGGCCTGACCGTCCGAGAGCAGCATCAGCCGGTGCGAGGCCCCTGCCCCGGCCGCCATGGTGACCGCGACGTGCTCGGCGGCGAGCAGCCAGCCGCTGAAGAGGTTGGTGCCGCCACGCGGGGCCAAGCGGCCGATCGCCCGGGCCGCGGCGCGGCGGCCGGCCGCGTCCATCGGCCGGGCATCGAGCAGCAGCTCCGCGTCGCTATCGAAGGCAACTACGGTCAGTCGGTCCGCCTCGCCGAGCGCCTGGGCCACCGCGAGGGCCGTGCGGCGCGCGGCGTCCAATTTCTCACCGGCCATGGAGCCGGAGACGTCGATGGCCAGAGCCAGGTTGAGCGGCGGTACCTGCCGCACTGCCCTCCCGCCACCCTCGGCGGTGAGGTCAGCGACGAGGTAGCGGATGGAGGCGCCGCCTTCCCAGGCCAGGGCGCGGTCGAGGCCAGCGGTGAGGATCAGGCGAGTGGCTGGACGGTCGGTCATGAGCTGCTCCCGAGCAGGATGTCACGGATAAGGTCGGCGCAGCGCTCGAGCCGGGTGCGGTGCTCGGCATCGAGGCGGCTGCGGACCGCAAGCTCGACGTCGGGGGTGATGGGAATGCGCAGCCACTCTTCCGCACGCGCCTTGCGGGGCGGCTCGCGGCGGGCCTGGGCAAGGCGGAGCTCCAGCGCCTCAAAGCCGGCCGGCGGCATTGCCTGGGATCCCTGGCGCTGTGGTGACCCTGGCGGTGGCCCCTCCCCCGCTTGGTACGGCGGCTGCGGCGCGACCGCATCGACGATGGGTCCTGATCCCTGCCGCTCCCGAAGGCCGCGGAGGTAGTCGAGCGCCGAGGACGGAGCCGAGGCCGACTGACGCGGCTCGGGCGCCAGGTCGGCAGCCCGGCTGGCATGGCCCCGCAGCTGCTCGGGCGTGGCCACCAGCAGCTCCTGGCGGATGGCGGCGAGTGGCATGCCAAGGCGGTCGCGCATGCCACGGATGGCCAGCAGGCGCTCAAGGGCATCGGCGGGGTAGCGGGCGCCAGGGCCACGGGAGCGTGGCCCTGGCAGCAGGCCTTGGGCCACCCAGGAGCGGATAGTCCGGGGCTCAAACCCTGAGGCCGCCGCCAGTTCGGCCAGAGTAGGTTCCGTGTCAGTCATGGCGCCACCATAGTAGCGACATTACGACACGTCAAAATCACTTTCTGATTCCGATCTGAATTACCTGCCTTGAGCACCATGCATTCGCCAAAGGTGGCTTGTTAGCTTTCCCCGAACCGCTGCTGGTCAGGGATCGAAGCAAGCGAAAGCAGGCAAAGCGAGAAACACAGGAAGCTGTAGGGGCCGGGTGAATTCTGGCTCTCCCAAATTTCCCGTGTTGCCCCACGCAGGGCGCATCGCGCGGGCAAAGAGCAGGGCGGAGCCAGCTCGGCCGTATATGGCGCGCTGATCATTACGACGCGGCAGATTTGTCGTACCCATCCGGTGACGGCCGCCTTCCGGCCTGGGGCTGGAGGTGTCTTCTGATCTTATCGACGCTCGTAGGAGCGTTGTTAGGACAGGGGGCGGCTTGGGGCATGGAGATCATCAGCGGCGTTGAGCGTCGGCGGCAATGGCGGGCGGCGGACAAGCTGCGGATCGTGGCGGAGGCTGAGCGTCCCGGCGCGTGCTTCGTCGAGGTGGCGCGGCGGCACGAGGTGAGCCGGAGCGTGCTGTGGGCTTGGCGCAAGCAGGCGCGGCAGGGTGTGCTGGTGGCCGAGCCGGCGCCGATGTTCATGCCGCTGCAGGTGGCGACGGATCCACCGGCGCCGGTTGCTCAGGCTGATGGTACGCCGGCCGTTCCTCCTGCGCCGTGGTCGGCCACCACTTGCCGGATCGAGATAGCCCTACCCGACGGCACGGTGATCCGTGTCGACGAGGCGATCGGCGCCGCCGCGTTGCGGCGGGTGCTGACAGCGCTGCGCGGATGATCCCGGTTCCCTCTGGTGTCCGGGTCTGGCTGGCGGTGGGCCATACCGACATGCGGCGCGGCATGAACGGCCTGGCGCTGCAGGTGCAGCAGGTGCAGCAGGCGCTCGGGCGCGACCCCCATGCCGGCGATCTCTACGTGTTCCGCGGCCGCCGCGGTGACCTGGTAAAAATCGTCTGGCACGATGGGCTTGGTATGTCGCTCTAAGCCAAGCGGCTGGAGCGTGGCCGGTTCATCTGGCCATCGCCGGCAGATGGCGCCGTGGCGATCTCAGGCGCGCAACTGGCCTACATGCTGGACGGCATCGACTGGCGAAACCCGCAGCGTACCTGGCGGCCGGAGGCTGCCGGATAGAGCTGGCGGGCGGGTGCCGGGTATGATTCAATTTCTGCCGTGACGCCCACGCCAGACACCATTCCCGCCGATATCGACACGCTGTGCGCTGCGCTGGCGGCGGAGCAGTCGGCCCGGCGCGAGGCCGAGGCCCGCGCCTCCGGCGCCGAGGCGATGGTGGCGCAGCTCAAGCTGCTGATCGCCCGGCTCAAGCACGATCGGTTCGGCGCCTCCTCCGAGCGCAGCCGCAAGCTGCTCGATCAGCTGGAGCTCGAGCTCGACGAGTTGGTCACCGCCGCCAGCGAGGATGCGGCCAAGGCGGCGCCCAGGGCCGACGACGACCAAGCCGGCGACCGGCCGGGCCAGCCACCGCGCCGCCAACCGGTACGCGCCCCGCTGCCGGCGCATCTGCCGCGCGAGCGGGTGTTGATCCCAGCGCCCTCCGCCTGCCCCTGCTGCGGCGGCCGTCTCTCCAAGCTGGGCGAGGACATCACCGAGACCCTGGAGGTCGTGCCCCGGCAGTGGAAGGTGATCCAGACAGTGCGGGAGCGGTTCAGCTGCCGCTCCTGCGAGGCCATTACCCAGCCGCCGGCGCCATTCCACCCCATTGCCCGCGGCCGGGCCGGCGCGAACCTGCTGGCCATGGTGCTGGAGGCCAAGTTCGGCCAGCACCTGCCGCTGAACCGCCAGAGCGACAGCTTTGCCCTCGAGGGGATCACGCTCAGTGTCTCCACCCTCGCCGACTGGGTCGGCACCTGCACGGCGATGCTGGCGCCCCTGGGGAGGCTGCTCGACGCCCATGTTCTGGCGGCCGAGCGGCTGCACGGCGACGACACCACGGTGCCGCTGCTGGCCAAGGGCCAGACCGTCACCGCCCGGCTCTGGACCTATGTGTGCGACGACCGGCCATCCGCCGGCCGGCGCCACCGGCGGCGATGTTCCGCTACTCCCGCGACCCAACCGGCGAACATCCGCAGCGGCACCTGGCCGGCTATGCCGGGATTTTGCAGGCCGACGCCTATGCCGGGTTCAACGACCTCTACGCGCCAGGGCGCAAGCCAGGGCCGATTACCGAGGCAGCGTGTCGGGCGCATGGTCGGCGCAAGCTGTTCAAGCTCGCCACGGTGGACCGCGCGCCGCTGGCCGCTGAGGCGGTGCGGCTGATCGACGCCGTCTTTGACGCCGAGCGGGCCCTCAACGGCCTACCGACCGAGCAGCGCCAGGCGCTGCGGCAGACGCACATCGCCCCGCTCGTGGCCGAGCTGGAAACCTGGATGCGCGGGCAGCGCGGCAAGCTCTCCCGCCATGCCGACCTGGCGAAGGCGATGGACTACATGCTGAAGCGCTGGGAGGCGTTCACCCAATTCCTAGATGACGGCCGGATCTGCCTGACCAACAACGCCGCCGAGCGGGCCCTGCGCGGCGAGCGTGCTGCAGCGATGTATTCGCTGATCGTCACCGCCAAGCTCAACGACGTCGACCCGCGCGCCTGGCTTGCCAACGTCCTCGCCAGGATCGCCGACCACCCGGCATCGCGGCTACACGAACTGCTACCCTGGAACTGGAAGGCCTCACAGGTTCAGCAGGCCGCAGCTGCCTGAGCTACCGCTCACCGCGGCCCTGGCCGGATGCTTACTGCGATAAGGGATCGTTACGGTCAAATCCTTTTGCCGTCGCGAGAGGGTGCTGTAGTGCGGCACCTGCCAGTCCAAGCCAGCCAGCCGGATCAGGCTACCCGCCATGCCTTGAACTGCCCGCAGTGGCAGTTGGTCGAGTACCTTCAGCGTCAGCACCGCCTGGATCGCCGCATCCGTGAAGACCCGAGGACGCCCTCGCCTGCCCGTGCCTTCTGGGGCATGCCAGGGCAGGTCAGGCGAGATCCAGACGGTCAGGTCACCACGAGCGATCAGCCCTCGGTCGTACTCACGCCAGTTCCGCGTCTGATAGCGCATCCTGGGGCGCTCGCTCTGCATCGGTGCCTTGCTCATGGAGGGCTACCTGCAAGGTTTACGCAACAAGGCTGCTGGCAACAGCGCCACGCCGAGCCGAGCGCCGCTGGCTGGGGCGATGATAGCCAAGGTGATGGCCCCAACCTGTGTGAAGCCGTCCGGTGCCGTCACCCACTGGATTGGCCAGGCGACGGCCAAGAAAGTGCCTGAGCGCAGTGCAGCGAATCTGGGGCCAGAATTCGTCTCAAATATCTCAGGCGTTGCGATCATCAAGCAACCAACGTGGCATCGTCCTGAGACACATCAGAGGCATATACGCGCCAAATCATCATACGAAGGAGCCGCGCGATGTTTGAACGCCCCTGCCTCTGCTGTGGCAACGCATCTCACCCTGCCAAGTCTCAAAGTCGGCGCGGAATCCTAGCGAGCGGGATAGCAGCTACGTTTGCTGCCATCGGCTTGAATTGCTCAAGCGCGCAAGCGGCCCAGTCTACGACACAAACCTCATTGACGCCCGATCAGGCCTTGGCTTTGTTGAAGACCGGCAACGCCGAGTACCAGCACGGCACGCACTACATTCTCGCACACGGTCGCCAACGTCGAGCCGAGCTGGCCAAAGGCCAAGCGCCGTTTGCTGTGCTGGTTGGTTGCTCCGACAGCCGTGTTTCGCCCGAGCTACTGTTCGGTCGTGGTCTCGGAGAGCTATTTATCGTGCGCAATGCCGGAAACACGGTTGATACCACAGCACTGGGCAGCATCGAGTATGGCGTTGGCGTGCTGGGCTGCCCGCTGGTGGTCGTGCTGGGTCATGAGGGTTGCGGCGCCGTCGCTGCCGCAATGCAAGTTGTCGAACGCGACGGCACCTTTCCAGGTGTGATCGGTGAACTGGTCCAACCCATTGTCCCTGCTGTGTTGGCAGCCCGCCGTGAGGATGGGAAGATATCTTTGGATGATGCGGTGGTCGCCAACGCCCGCAGGGTCGCACGCCGTTTGCATACACAAAGTCCGGTGTTGCAGGCAGCAATCAGTCAGCAAAGGCTGAAAATTGTCGCGGCGCGCTATGATCTCGACGATGGCGACGTAAAGTGGTTCGAAGACGTTTAGCAGGCTGCTGAAATTCCCGCTCGCGACTGGCTGCGGATCGTGATTCGCTGGTCCTCGTCAACGGGACGAGGTCGGGATGCGGGGCAAGGACGAGGTGCGGGGCTCGCTCTTCAGCTACGTGGAGCTGG
>NZ_JAETWB010000064.1 GCF_016773205.1 Belnapia arida | reverse complement strand
CCAGAGCAGAAGGTGGCGGCGTTCCAGGCGGCTGCTTCAGCCGTGCAACACTGTCCGTAAAGGCGGGGCAAGGCCAGTCTTCTCCTGGTACAGGGCGTTGGCGCCCACACCGACCCCGAACGCCTGCCGGAAGGCGCCGGTCTTGCGGACCATCTGCTGCGCGGCATCGAACAGGATCCGGGCCTGATCGCGCGTCACCGCCGCGGCATAGCCTTCGGCGCCGCCCTCGCCCTCGACAAAGGTCAGGTAGAGCGCGATCGGAGCGGCGAGCGTGGTCTTGCCGTTGCCGCGGGGGACGAAGACCACCGCCTGGCGGAACCGGCGTGTGGTCGTGCCGCGCTCGACGAAGCCGAAGAGGTTGGCAAACACCAGCTTCTGCCACGGCATGAGCCGCAGCGGCTGGCCGGCCTCGGGGCCCTTGATGTTGGGCATCTGCCCGGCAAACAGCAGGGCTGCCTCGACCAGCTCGGGCTGGAACGCCCAAGCCCCCTCCCCTGCCTCAGCGGCGGCCTTGTCGCGCAGGAAGCGCGCACAGGCGAGCACCGCCAGCCGCCCGGCTGGGATGACGCCACTCACCACCGCCTCGGCATAGGCGACGGCCTCAGCGACGCCCTGCGGGGCTGCTGAGGCCCTGTTAGCCAGCGCTCTTGCCGCCATGGATCACCTTCAGCTGGCTCCAGGGTGACTGCTCTTCAGCGGGCTCCTGAGCACCGGCGGCTAATCTGGGCCGAGCCGCTGGTGAGAAGCCCAGCTCCGAGGCGGCCTTGATCATCAGCGCCGCAGCGCGGTTCATGATGCCGATGTAGGGCGACTGCACCGGCGTGCCGTCACGCGTCTTGGTCAGCAGCGGCAAGCTGGTGTTCTGGTCCAGCTGCGCCTGCATGGTGGCCGCGGTGCGGTAGCGCGCCTCAGCCTCGACCCAGATGGCCAACAGCCCGCGGTCGATCTGCTTCAGGAGGCCACGCGGCGCGTGCTCGAGGGCGTAGCGCCAGCCGGCCTGCTGTGCCTCGGTCATCCAAGCCGGCGGCTCTGGGAGGAGGTCGCCGGTGGCCTCAGGCTCGCCCGCCCTCCCCTTGCCGTGGCGGGTGGCGTTCAGCGTGCCGCGGAGCTTGTGCAGCTCGGTCGGGACAGGCTTGCGGCCGCGCATCTCAGGCCGCCTCAGCGGTGGGGAACGGCAGGTCGTTGCCCTCTCGCACGGCCTGCTGCCCGGTGAATGCCTGCCAGCGGGTCACGGCGACGTCGACATAGGCCGGTGACAGCTCGATCGCGTGACAGGCCCGCCCCGTCATCTCGGCCGCGATCAGGGTGGTGCCCGAGCCGCAGAAGGGCTCATAGACCGCCTGGCCGGGGCTGGAGTTGTTCTCGATCGGCCGGCGCATGCACTCGACCGGCTTCTGGGTGCCGTGCACCGTCTCGGCGTCCTGGCCACGGCTGGCAATCTGCCAGAGCGTCGACTGCTTCCGGTCGCCAGCCCAGTGGCCGTTAGCGGCCTTGCGGACGGCATACCAGCAGGGCTCGTGCTGCCAATGGTAGTGCCCACGGCCAAGTACCAGCCTGTCCTTGGCCCAGACGATCTGGGCGCGGATCTCGAAGCCGCAGGCGGTGAGGCTCTCGGCCACGGCCGCAGCATGGAGGGCGCCGTGCCAGACATAGGCGACCTCGCCGGGGAACAGCGCCCAGGCCTCGCGCCAATCGGCTCGGTCGTCATTGGCCACAGCGCCGGTGCGGCGGGTGGTGCTGAGGCCGGCGCGGTTGCGCCAGGCGGGGTCGTACTCGACGCCATAGGGCGGGTCAGTGACCATCAGATGCGGCCGGACGCCGCCCAGGGCTGCCTCAACAGCCTCCGGGGTGGTGCTGTCGCCGCAGGCCAGACGATGGCGCCCGAGCAGCCATACGTCGCCAGGGCGGGTCACCGGCTCGGCCGGCGCCTCTGGCACGGCATCTGGGTCAGTGAGGCCAGCGGTGTTCTCGACCAACAGCGCGGTGAGCTCGCCGTCGCTGAAGCCGATCAGGCCTAGGTCGGCGCCCATGCCGCGGAGGTCAGCCAGCTCGACCCGCAGCTGCTCCTCGTCCCAGCCAGCGTTCAAGGCCAGCTTGTTGTCCGCCAGCACGTAGGCGCGTTTCTGAGCGTCGCTCCAGCCCCGAGCGACCATGACTGGTACCTCGGTCAGGCGGAGCGCCCGAGCTGCCAGGACGCGGCCATGGCCGGCGATGATGCCGCCCACCTCGTCGACTAGCACGGGCGTTGTCCAGCCCCACTCTTGGATGCTGGCGGCGATCTGCGCTACCTGCACGTCGCTGTGGGTGCGGGCATTCCGAGCATACGGGATGAGGCTGGCGACGGAGCGGCGCTCGACGGCGTCAGCGGGCCAGGTCTGGGCGATGTGGCTCATAACGGCCCCGTTCAGTAATTTCGCAAGCGAAGAAATTCAGCGGGGGCTCGGTCCGGCGGCCAAAGTCCGTCGACTTTGACACCCCCCTCCCCCATCGCGCTCAGCGCCCTCATCGTCGGGCATCGACCCCATCGCGCTGCGACTCACGTCGGTGACAGGGTACGCAAATCGGCGCCAGCCAGCGCCGGTCGAGGCGCAGCGGGTCGTGGATGCCGTGGAACCCGCGCATGTGGTGCACCTCGGTAGCAGCGGTGACGCGGCCGGCTGTCTGGCACATGCGGCACAGCGGCTCGTCAGCCAGCACCTGCAGACGCAGACGCCGCCAGTCTCCGCCGTACCCACGTGCCGCGCTGCTGGCGTTGCTCTCGCGTCGAAAGCCGGAAGCCGATGGCCTCCAAGCTTCTGAGCGGTGCAGCGGTGAGCGGAGCGGCATGACGGCGTCCTTCGGCCGAAGCGCCGCAAACAATGCAGCGCACGGCGACTATGCGGGCGACGGCTGTGAGGAACAATAACCTTCCTTTTCGCTCTACTACGAAATCCTTCGATCACCGTTCGCGGGCAGCGGCTGAGACAGAGATTTTGTCGACATTGTCGCCTCGCGTGTGTGAAGCACTGGAAGCAATTTCCTCCTCCTTTCTCTTATTCGCTCTTCCGATTGCTCCGCGCGCGCGAGGCGACAATGTCGACATCATGCCGCCTGCGACCGCCGCCGGCGGATAGCTTCGGCGGTTTCCTGCTGCGCCTGCGCGCGGCGCTCCCGCTCCTGCTGTGCCCTCGCCGCAAAGGTGGAATGGACGCGGGGGTTGACGTCCCATGCCGCCGGAGGTTTGGACGCATTCGTAGTCGCCACCGGGCTCAGCCAACCCATGGTCACCAGGCTTTCCATCACCTCAAGCAACTCCCGCCGCTGCTCAGGGGCCTCCAGTGCACGATAGGACCGCATCACGTCGCGTGCGGTCACTCGCTCAAGCCGCTTGACGAGGATGAACCCTGCTACCCACCGAGCGTGCCCGGTTTGCGCCGTCAAGAACATCAGCGCATCCGCCCGCAGCGCATGAGGCAGTACGATATCGCGGATGTAGGCGGCGGCCCGTGCTGCAGTAGCTTCCGCCACCACCCGCAGCACAGGCCCCTCGACACCTCGGGCTTGGCAGTCTGCGACGTCGACCAAATGGAACAGTAGGGTCAAGCGTGCGAAGAGCCCACGCCACTTTCCGAAAGCCGCTCGCAGCCGGCTCGAGGTATCCGGCAGGCCGGACATCTCACGCACCAGGTGATCGATGGCTTCGCGGTGAGCGTGGGCGTCACGATGCAACGTGACCGGACCGGCAAGAGCCCCGAAGCGAGTCTCATCTGGTCGCATTTCCGCGAGCACCGGGAACAGCGCCTCATAGCGAGCAGAGGCTTGCCGGTCTGGCGCGCGGTCCGCCCCTTCATTTGGCGGACCCGGGACGACGTAGATGAACCGCTGGAGGAGACCGTCATCAGCAGCGTTCTGGGCAATACGCTGGATCGGCTCCGGCTGGATACCACCCAGGAAGGTAGCGGACCAGTTTGGGATGGAAAAGGTGCCTCGCTGGATCCGATCGATCGTATAGCGCCCACCGTTGTAGAGTCGGAGATAGGCACCGCGGTCACCACCGCCTGTACCGCCGCTCTTGTAGCGGTCAAGATTAGCAAGAAACTCGGACATCTCATCCTGCCTGACGAGCACCTTGCTTGCCGGCGCAGATTGCTTAGCTTGAGGGTCGTCACGGAGCACCTCCGACAAGGCCTCAGTCGTCGTCCCTTCTACGATGTACCGCTCCTGCTGCGGCACTTCTGGTTCAGTGGCCGGGTCGCCACCATTATCCTTCCAAGCCTTCGTCTTTGCCTTGTGTTCGCGAACCTCCTCGGCATGTCGCAAGCGAGCCTCATGCTCCAATGCGTCGATCGGCTTGGTAGCTGCACGAATGATCGGGGTCTTGAGTACGGATGGATCGCCGACGATCGCGCCCCAGATGCGGGGGCTCTCTGTCCAGGTGGTATCGAACCGCTTGGGCTGCAGGACGAAATCGTCATGGGTGACGCTGGCGAGCGACACCAGCGCGGCTAATGCGACGCTGGCAGGGTCGACGCCCATGCGCTCCGCGGTGTCTTTCACGAAGGGCCAGATGGCAAGGGGAACGTGCTCAGCCTTTAACTCCGGCGTGCCGGTCATTTCACTACTGCTGAGAAAGTCGATAGGCTCCGGCCAGGCCTCGTTGTTACCCACAGGCGCCTGAGCGCCTGCGGCTGGCCGCTCGCCCAGCTTGTCGCGCGCTGTCCGAACCGCACGAGGGATGTCATCAAACCGAGCTTGCCAGCGGCCAGGCTTCGCGGCGCCATCCGTGCCGTCGCGGATCTCTTGCGGAACAGCCAGCATCATTCCGCGCAGCCACTCTTCAGCATCGGCATCAGGCACCCCATGCGCCAATGATCGCATGGCAAGCACGGCTATAGGGCGGTGGTACTCCGCCGAGGTCAGAATGGCGGTGATCAGCTCGGCTGTCGTCCGCGCCTCCCCAGAGCTTTCGCCGGTATCTAAATTGAAGCCTCCTGCTCGGTGGGCAGCTCTCGGCCGGTTACTCCTCGCCGCGACCGCCTCCTCCAGCCGCTCGATGGCTTCGTTGAGGTTGAGGTCGGCGCTCGTCTCAAGGATGATCTGCGACAAGCGAGGAGCGCCCTTGCGGTGCCATGTGCCTGGCCACCGCATGGGATGTGAGGCCGGCACGCTGGTTGGATCACCACCCACAAGAGCTGTCGCCAGCCCGCGGGCACGCTTCAGCTTCTTATGCTCCGCAGGGTCGCTGGTTGGCTCATCAAGCCGCCAGTGTAGGTGCAGCTTGGGTTCAGCTTCCCCGGTTGCAGGGTTAATCCACTCACCGCCGCTGGCGACGACGATGGTAGCGGGTCCTAGCAGGTACTCGAGCTGAGCTCGTGCGGCAGCAGGGCTCTCGTCACACTCGACACTGAGGACCAGACCCAGGAGAAGGTCGTTCTCGCCGGCAGAGCGACTGCTGTTGAATACAGCAATTGGTGGGGCGAACACGACCGGCTGCTCTGCGCGAGCCGCCCGTGTCGCCATGGCCGTCGCTTCGTCGATCAGCCCCTCGAGATCATCGCTCACTTCCCGAGCGACGATTTCAAAAACCCGCTGCTTGTCCTCGTAGAAGCCACGAAGCGACACAAAGCCGCCTGGATCTGCATATTTGAATAGCGATCGGATCATTCGACCGATCTGCATTCGGTCAGCTTCGAGACGCGCAGAGTCAGTCATTTGCGCCCCCCTCACGCCGCCGCCGTTCACGGCGCCACTGTTCGAGCAGGGCGCGGCCAGTGATTTCCAGCGCCACCTCAGGCGTTGGAGTTGGCGCCTCTGAGGATGCCGGGCAATCCGCTGGTTCTTGCCAGCGGCGCCGGAAAGACGGGTTGCGTCGCGAGTCGCTCATCGCGGCGGCCGAAGCGGCGTCCATCAGCAGTCACCATAACCCGGCCATGGATCGAAAGCAGCTGGCCCGTGAAGCTGCTCGGCTTCGAATACCTCAATGTCTTCGAGGCGATAGAGCACACGTCCACCGATTTTGAGGTATGGCGGCCCCTTCTTCTCGTAGCGGTAGCGCTCCAGTGTGCGGTGACTGGCGCGCCAGCGGCGAGCAAGCTCGACCTGTGTGAGATGGCGCGTTGTGTCAAACGCGACCCTGCTTGGGTCGCGTGGATGCTGTCGTACCTGCTGCTTCATGGTGTCGCCCTTACTGCGGAGCGGCGCGGGATGCGCCGGGCGACGTACCCTTTATGTCGGTCTAGCGAGCATTTCCAAAACTCCGTTAATCTCCGGCCCGGAGATTCCGGGGATCAAATTCTTTTTGAAAATCAATGCGTTATGGCCGCCCTGCTCAGCTATCTCTCCGGAGATCTCCGGCCCGGCTTCTGCCAAGATGCCGGAACTAACGGCTCACGGATCAGTACAAAGGGATCCCTGGGGATCTTGCGACCGAAATGCACTTCGGCTGCCTTTCGGCACGCAGACGCACTAGGCGGCGCCTCGCTTTTTGGCCATATCTTGACACGGTGTATGAGCCACTCACGTAGTAGGTCGTCGCTGTACTCTCGAGGCGCTATCTGAGCCTTCTCGACGTCGCCTGCTTTCGGCACCAATCGCTCATTACGCTCAAGCGAAGGCTGCTCGATTGTCTCCACCCGAACGCTCCGCAGAATATCGACTCGACTGCTGCGTTTTTCCCTCACCCTGAAGCGCACGCGCACCTCATCAAGCGAAGAGCAAAAAAAGACATCTGACCTCCTTTGAATACGCGGCTTATCCAGTTCGGAAGCCGCCTCAGCTATCACCTCAAAAGGCACGGCGACCCTTTGAGATTGTAAGCCACCCAACGGATCACGGCCTGTGACCTTGAGATCAGGCCTACTAGCCATGAGCTGAAGCAGTCGTTTCGACAACCACCATTCAGCTGTCGGCTCGATATCTATGATTGGGTTATACTCGTTTCTCCAGAGCGCCTCAAACTCCGGACCGCCCTCCCGGTACTGCTTGGCATAAGCAGCCAACAGCGCATCCGCCGTTTCCAATAGGGTCCACCCGCTCAGCGGCGGCGTGAGCGGTGATATGGAGTTTCGGCATTTCTCAGAGAGCATCGCCCTGCTCATCAGATGGTGTCCTTGGACTATGTGGCTTGGGGTGAAAGGGGATCAGAGCCACCTCGCTTGGCTGTACGGACACTCATTAGGGTATCTGCTGCGTCCTAACCTTTACTACGACGAGCTTCGCACGCTTTCTCAAGTACCGCCGCTAATTCTTTAAAACGCTGTTTTCGCTGTACCTTTTGCTCAGGCAGTACCAGCCTGACGGGCGAACGATGACCCCTTCGCCCCAAGCTCCTCCGCTTCCGCCCCACCTCCGCGAGGTCTGCTGCATCCTCGGAGTCGGCTTGTTGCGGCTCCAGCGCCGCACTGCCGAAGATATCGTCCGTGACGCCGCACAGCCGGGTGACCAGGGAGAGAGTTCGCTACACTTCCGCGCCGACCAGAGCATGCATGCGAACCGGACCAACCGGAGACCCGCATGCCCCGTGTAGCCGCCCAGAACGCCGCCCAGGCGCCGGCTCTCATCATCGCCGCCATCCCACCAGCGGACGTCCTCGGCCGCCTGGCAGCCCTGCAAGCTGCGCCTATCGCCCACCTCAAGCAGCAATGGCGCGAGCTCTACGGCAAGGAGCCACCGCCCTTCAGCCGCACCTACATCCAGAGTCGCCTCGCCTACCGCATCCAGGAACTAGCCTATGGCGGCCTCAAGCCCGAGACCCGGGCGCGGCTGGAGGCGCTCGGCGAGCAGCTGGATGGCGGCAATGTCGTCCTCCGCCGCATCCGAGCCGACAGCCGCCCGCTACCCGGGACACAGCTGATCCGCGAGTACGACGGCGTCCAGCACGTGGTCACGGTCCGCGGCGACGACTTTGAGTACGAGGGTCGGCCCTATCGGTCCCTCTCCGCCATCGCCCGGCACATCACCGGCACCCGCTGGAACGGCTGGACCTTCTTCGGACTGAAAGGGAGGCCCGGAGTATGAGCCGCCGCAAGCTGCCGGCTGACGGCATCATGCCGGCTTCGGTGAAGAAGCTCCGCTGCGCCGTCTACACCCGCAAGAGCACCGACGAGGGCCTCGACCGCGAGTTCAACACCCTCGACGCCCAGCGCGATGCCTGCGAGGCGTACGTGGCCTCCCAGCGCGCCGAGGGCTGGGTGCTGGTCCGCGACCGCTACGACGACGGCGGCTTCTCCGGCGGCACGCTGGAGCGGCCGGCGCTGCGGCGGCTGCTGACCGATATCGAGCAGGGCCGGGTGGACGTCATCGTCGTCTACAAGATCGACCGGCTCAGCCGCTCCCTCATGGACTTCGCCAAACTGGTCGAGACCATGGAGGCGCACGGTGTCACCTTCGTCTCCGTCACCCAAAGCTTCAACACCACGACCAGCATGGGGCGCCTAACGCTCAACATCCTGCTCTCCTTCGCCCAGTTTGAGCGCGAGGTGATCGGCGAGCGGATCCGGGACAAGTTCGCCGCCTCTCGGGCCCGCGGCATGTGGATGGGGGGCAAGGTGCCGCTCGGCTATGACGTGGTGGCGCGCAAGCTGGTGGTGAGTGAGGATGGCGCGGCGCGGGTCCGGCGAGTGTTCGAGCTCTTCGTCGAGACGGGTTCCGGCACAGAGACTGCCAAGCGGCTCCAGGCGGAGGGTGTGACCAGCAGATCAGGTCGGCCGCTCGACAAGCGCGACGTCTACAAGCTGCTGCACCTGCGGACCTACATCGGCGAGGTCAGCCACAAGGGGCAGGTCTACCCTGGCGAGCACGCGGCGATCGTGCCGCAGGAACTGTGGGACAGGGTCCACGCCATTCTACACGTCAGCCCGCGGGCCCGAGCCGCCCAGAACCGGCAGCATGCACCGGCGCTGCTGAAGGGCCTGATCTTTGGCATCGATGGCCGGGCAATGTCGCCGACGCATAGCCGGAAGAACGGCCGGCTGTACCGCTACTACGTGGCGCAGCGGGTCCTAAAGGGCGACGTCGCCGGGGACGACGGCATCGTGCGTCGGGTGTCGGCCGCGGAGATCGAGGCGGCGGTGGTGGATCAGGTCCGGGCGCTGCTGCGGCAGCCTGAGATTGTCGTTGGAACTTGGCAGGCGGCGAGGGTCGAGGCGCCGGATGTGACTGAAGGGGAAGTCCGGGATGCGCTGGAGCGGCTCAATCCGCTCTGGAGTGAGCTGTTCCCGGCCGAGCAGGCGCGGATCGTGCGGGCGCTGGTGGAGCGGGTCGTCGTTGGGCCCAGTGGCGCAGACATTCGGCTGCGGGTCGAAGGGTTGTCCGGCCTCGTTCGGGATCTCGGCGCGTTCGCGCCTGGTGCGGAGCGTGTAGCGGCATGAGCGCCACCGCCAGCATCACGGTCCGGGTGCCGTTGGCCATCCGTCGGCGGCCGGGGCGGAAGACGGTTGTGACGCCGGCTCAAGACGACGTGCCGGCTGTGACCACGCGTGCCGATCCGGCTCTGGTTAAAGCGTTGGCCCGGGCGTTCCGGTATCAGAGGCTGTTGGACGAGGAGAGGTACGCGTCTATCAGTGAGATGGCGGCGGCGGAAAGGATCGAGCGAGGGTACCTCGGTACGCTGGTCCGCCTGACGCTGCTGGCGCCGGAGATCGTGGAGGCGATCCTCGACGGCAAGGCCTCGTCTCTCTTCGAGCTGCCACAGTTGCTGGGGCCGCTTCCGCTGAGTTGGGTGGAGCAGCGGTCTGTGATCACTCGCTACCGGAGTGCATAGAGCAGTTGTCGTAGGATGAACTGCGTGACCGATCCTGGCCGGAAGCGGACCGGCAGCTTTCGATCGATGATCCGGTGAAACCAGACTTCCACCACTCACGGACCAACCGGCAGGGTTCGCCCCGAAGCGGTCTCATGCGGGTCAAACAACGCGGAAGCGCTCCTCATGACAAACCCAATGCGTGCTCGGCTATCTCGCCACGTTCACAACTTTGAAACCACGAGCCCTCGGCGCCTAATCCCAAACGCTCCAGCCCGTCAGGGCCGGAGCGCCGCACTGGTCAGGTTGGGACGCGTCGGCTCTCTGCCATCGCGCCGTAGACGAGGTTCTTGAACAGCATCCGGGTCTGCACTCGGTTGCTCGGGCCCTGGGCCATCAGGATGCCGACAAGCCCCTCGGCCCGGTCGATTGTGAAGGAGGTTCCCCACGCGCCCGCCCACATCGCATCGCCAGGGCTGCCTGGGGAGAAGCCCATGCCATCCGCCAGTCGCACGCCGAAGCCAAGGCCAAAGCCATACCCCGGTCCGGTGGAGGCGGAGGGGTTTCCGCCCATGCCCACGATGTGGTTGGACATCATGAAGTTCACGACCGGCGCCGCGAGGTAGCGCTGCCCGTCCAACACGCCGCCATTGGCGAGCATCTGGGAGAAGCGCAGGTAGTCAGCCGCCGTGGAGACCATGCCCGCGCCGCCGCGGAAGTAGGACAGCCCGGCCTCGTTTTCCAGGATGCGGTAGGCCCGCCACATCGGCGCGGTCTGCGGGTCCGTCGTCGGAGCCTCCGCCAAGCGGCCCCGCTTCCCGGGCTCCACAAACCAGGCCGTGTCGCGCATGCCCAGCGGATCGAGCAGACGTTCTCTGAAATGGCGGTCGAGCGGCTGGCCCGACACGCGTTCCACCAGCAGGCCGAGCACGTCGGTCGATATGGAGTAGTGGAACATCGTCCCCGGCTGATGCGCGAGCGGGATGGTGCCGAGGCGCCGCAGCATCTCGTCGCTGGTGATCGGGCCGGCCGAGGCCTCGATGTTGTGTCCCTCGTAGAGCTCCTTCAGCCGCGGCGTCGGCGCGCTGTTAGAATAGATGAAGCCGGCGGTATGCCGAAGCAGATCATGCACGAGGATGGGCCGGATGGGTGCCACGTCTTCCGTCGGCTGCCCCTCACGGCGCTGTTCCACCTTCAGGTTGGCGAGTTCAGGCATCCAGTTCGTGATGGGGTCGTTGAGCTTCATCCGCCCTTCCTCGACCAGCATCATCGCCGCGACGGAGGTGATGGGCTTTGTCATCGAGGCCTGCAGGAAGATCGCGTCCATCGGCATCGGACGCGTACGGGCGGCGTCCTGGTGGCCGACCGCCTCCATGTGCACGACCTGCCCGTTGCGGGCGACCGCGACAACGCAACCGGGGAAAGAACCGCGCTCGGCTTCCCGCTCCAATGCGGATCGGATGCGTGCCAGGCGCTCACGCGAGAAGCCCTGCACCAGGTCGCCGCTTCCTGTGATCGGGCGAGGTTGAGCGCCCGACGTAGTCGTCGCGGGCGCTTGAGCCGATGCGGAACCAGCGGCAGCAAAGATTCCAGAGACGCCAGCCGCAAGCGCGGTGCGCCGTGAGGCTTGGACCGTGTTCATCGTTTCCTCCACGGTTGGTCCTTAGGTAACCTGCAGGCGCCCACATTCGCCTGCGGGCCATCCCACAGGAACGCTAGAACACGATGCGGCCCGGGCCAAGGACGAGGCCAGTCGGCGCCCCCGTATGGCGAAACCGGTGATCGCCTGTGCGCCGGTCCCGGCTGCGGAACAATCGTCCGCTTCGCCCAGCACGGTCAGTCGAGCTCGGCGGCGCATTCTCCGCTTTTTAGAGAAGCCAGGCGCGGGCCCAAGTGACCGTTGTGAGTGCAGAGCGGCATGATCGGTGTTGGCCGAAAGCGGCCTGGCCGCTTCCGGGCGACAGGCTTGGATAGCGAACTCCGTCCGCTGCGCTGAGGCTGCTCACCCACGCACGTCGGCGCCACCGAATATGACCTGGTTGCGAACCCCTTGCTGGAAGAGACCGTAGAGGAACTTCTGGTCGCCCCCGCTCGCCGTGTCGAGCGCTTCCAGCTGGTCGGGTGCCAAGCTCAGGCCGAGCGCAGTCACGTTGTCGGCCACCTGTGCGGCGCGGCTTACCCCCATCAATGTGGAGGCGACGCCCAACCGTCCCACCACCCAGGCCAACGCGACGCGGGCCGGGCTCTCGCCCATCTCATTCGCAACGCCCTTCAGCGTCTCGACAATGGTCCAGTTGCGGTCGGTGAACAGCGTATCGCCGAACGGGTTGTCGCCATCCAGCCGCTTGTCACCGTCCGGGCGCCGTTGACCGTCCGCTTGTGCCTGGTTCGGCACGCCGCCCTGGCGGGGCGCTGCGGCCTCGACGGCGGCACGGTCGTACTTGCCGGTCAGCAGGCCATAGGCCAGCGGGCTCCACGGCACCAAACCCATGCCGAAGGCCTGGCCCAGGGGGACGTGCTCGCTCTCCACGCCGCGCTCGACCAGCGAGTAGAAGTACTGCAGCCCGACGGGCGACGGCAGGCCACGCACCTGCGCCAGCGTGGCGAGCTGTGCGGCGTACCAGGCGGGCATGTTCGAGATACCCCAGTAGCGGATCTTCCCCGCCTGGATCAGCGCCGCCATGGTCTGGAGCAGCTCCTCCGCGGGGGTGATGCCGTCCCAGATGTGGATCCAGTAGAGGTCGATGAAGTCCGTGCGCAGCCGCCGCAACGAGCGCTCGACCGCCGCATGGATGTGCCGCGCGCCGTTGCCGCCCTGGTGAAACCCCTGGCCCGTGGCGAAGCCCGACTTGGTTGCGATCACCATCCGGTCGCGCAGGCCGCTTTCGGCGACGAAGTGGCCGACCATCTCCTCCGAGCGGCCGCCGGAGTACACGTCGGCGGTGTCGATGAAGTTGCCGCCCAGCTCGACGTATCGCTCGAAGATGGCGCGGCTGCCAGCCTCGTCGGCACCCCACCGCGTCGTGCCGAAGGTCATCGTGCCCAGGGCCAGCGGGCTGACCAGCAGCCCCGAGCGGCCAAGCGGGCGGTAGGTTTGAAGGTTCAACGTGTGCTCCTCTCTCCGTGCAGCCTGCCGAAGATGGACCGCAGCCCGGGGGGCGATTAGTGCCCTTGGGACGTATGGGTTGCTGAAGGATTTTCAGGAATGGACCGCGAGCTCTGGTCGGGCCTTGCCGTGTTTGCGGAGATCGTGGAGGCAGGCAGCTTCGCGGGGGCGGCAACCCGGCTTGGCCTGTCGGCATCGGCGCTGAGCCATGCCATGCGGACCCTGGAGGGCAGGCTGGGCATCCGCCTGCTGGACCGCACCACCCGCTCCCTCTCACCGACGGGCGCGGGCGAGCAGCTCCTGCTGCGGCTACGTCCCGCGATGTCCTCTGTGGAGGACATGCTGGCCGAGCTCGATCAGGCGCGCGACCGCCCGGCGGGGCGGGTCCGCGTCAACGCACATCGGCCAGCGGCCGTCCATGTCGTCCTGCCCCGCCTCGCGACGCTGTCGCGACGCTACCCGGACGTTGCGGTGGAATTGGCCGTCAACGACGGGTTGGTCGATATCGTGGCCGAGCGCTTCGACTGCGGCGTGCGGCACGCGGGCGGTTTGCAGGGGGACATGATCTCGGTGCGGATCAGCGAGCCGATGGAGCTCGTCTTCGCGGCGGCACCCTCCTATCTTGAGGAGCATGGCACGCCAGCAACGCCCGACGACCTCGGCGCGCATCGATGCATCAGCTACCGCCATACCTCGTCAGGCGCGCTCCACCGCTGGGAGTTCATGCGCGATGGCGAGATGTTCGGACGTGCAGTGCCCGAGACATTCATCACCAACGACGCCGACCTGATGCGCGACGCGGCATTGTCCGGGCTAGGCGTCGTGTGCCTGCTGCGCCTCCAGGCTGCTCCGTATCTGGCCGACGGATCGCTGGTCGAGGTGCTGCCGGGATGGGCGCCGGTGCTGGCCGCCAACCACCTGTATTATCCGAGCCGCCGCCAGCCAAGCGCAGCATTCCGTGCCTTCCTGGAGGTGATGCGGGCTTGACTGTCCAAGGCCTGGGAGGCTGAATTCTGGGGCGGCCGCCACCTCGCTTCGCCAGAGCCGAGTACGCCATGTCGGCTTGCAGGAGGGCGGCGTATGTAACCAACGGTCGAGATAGGCGCATAGCCGCCAATACTCGCTGTCGGTCGGCAACCTTAGGGCGCCCTTCAACACCGGATCCAATGCGAAACGGCACGAAGGTCGCCTTCGGGTTGATCGATTGGAATTAGTTCCGACCGCCCGACTGCGCCCGGCCACCAACATCGCGGTCTGGATGCCACTCGCTTTTCGGCGCCGGCGGGCCGGATTCAGGCCTGGTCTCCAGCGGCCGCACCTGCACTCGCGCCGGCAAGAGAGTAAGCGTCCGGTGATGCGGCGTAAGCGTCCAGTGAGGCGGCGACCGACCGTCAGGTTGTCGCGGCTTCGGCGTCGC
>NZ_JAETWB010000063.1 GCF_016773205.1 Belnapia arida | reverse complement strand
CGCCAGGTCCGATGGCCACCCCAACCCTACACTCCGGCCAAGGCCGGATTTTCCAACACCTCCGTGGACGTTACCTTCGACGGTGGACGGCTTAGCCGAGTAACCGTGATGCTGTTCCGGCTGAATCTGCGCAGTGCCGAAGCGTGTTTGAATGCACATCGGGCCGCCGCAGCGAGCGTCCTGCCCAACCGTGGTGCCTCGAACGCTGCAAGAGTGGTGCGAGACCCGCAAGGCGAATTGGATGGCCCCAGGCCGCGCGCGGGTGAAACCGGTGACGTGGTATGGGCAATCGAGGTGCAGCAGGCTCGGTCCCGCGCTGTCATCGAGACCACTTGGGAGGAGCCGACGAGCGCCATGCAGGCCGGCGCTGACGAGACTTGTATCGGAACGATGACCCACATTCCCGCAGCGTGACACCGCACTGACCAGGACCGCTTCGGGTTGAGTGTCGGTAAACTATCTAACCACCAACACGTCCGCTTTGCTCTCGGAGCACCTTGGAACTGCCATTCCTCTTTCGGCCAACCTCAACCGCTTGGACTACCGCAGGGCTTGTTAGAACTCGGATTCGGCGGCAGAGCCAACCGCTTAAACTCGATCACATGCGATAAGCCCCGGATGGGACAGGTTAGCCCTACCGACTGGCGTTCGCTCCTGTCAGGCACGCGCTACCGCCGCAGTCGACCCATTGCGGACGTTGGGGACCATAGACAAGCTCGCATCCATGCAGGCTCTTTCGATCAAGTCAGGACGCATCCTTCTACGCGACTTCACCGAAGCGGATCGGGCAGCTTTCATCGAGTACCAGACTGATCCACGTTACCTGCGGCTTTATGACTTCGACCAGCAGACGGAGCGCCCAACCAAGCTGTTTGACCTATTTCTGCAGTGGCAGCGGGATCGACCGCGAATGAATATGCAGCTCGCGATCTGTGAAGTCAGAACCGGACGCCTTCTTGGATGCGGCGGGCTTCGCAAGGTCGACGATACCGTCGCGGTACTCGGAATTGAGCTGGCACCAAGTGAGTGGGGGCGCTTCCGAGTGGCGCTGGATGCTTCCGGCGCATTGGTCCGGTACGGGTTCGAGACATTGAACCTGGGAGCCATCATCGGGGATACTGCCAGCGGCAACCGCCGGGTCGAGAAGTTGGCACGGTGGTTTGGAGCCGAGATCGTGGCCCGGCGAATGGGACCGGACTGGATGCAGGCTCGCGGATGGCAGGAAGTGGACTGGGCGATAACAAGAGAAAGTTGGCAGCGAGCTGGACCACCACCCCCTGGGTCCTGATAAGGCGAACGTCCGCTTTCCACCCATCTCGGCGGTAGCTTGGGTTGGGATGCTTCGGCCAACTTTGACCGATGCAGCTACAGGGGCGATCGATTTTAGCTGAGGGCACCGCCGCAGGCGGGTCGAAGCTTCATCACATGCGATAAGTCTCCCCTGTGCCAAGGCAAGGCGCCGGCCATCCGGCGCAACCTTCGTCACTCCTGCACAGTGCGAGGCGGACCACCCCCCGCCTCAGGCGGTCATCTGGTCTAGAATGGTACCCTTGTTGCGCAGACCGTCGGCCAGTAGCTCGGCCAAACGCGCCGCTTCCGCTCCGGGGCTGCGGCGGAGGCGCAGGCTGAACTCCGCTTCCGGCAACGGGGGCAGGGCAAGCGCGCGCGGGGCGACGCCGACGCCTGCGCCGGCGAGCCGGCCGGTGCGAGCCGTCACCGCCAAGCCGGCGCGCACGGCCGCCCGCAGCCCCGCGAGGCTCGGGCTCGTGGCGGCAATCCGATGCGCCCGCCCCGCCCTCGCCAAAGTGTCGAGTGCAGCATCTCGAAATCCGCAGGGCGGATCTAGCACGGCGAGCGGGACTTCCTCCCGCACTGGGACAGCGAGGCCGTCGCGGGCGCAGAGCCAGCGCATTGGCTCGTGCAGCACGGCAACCTCTTCGCCAATCGCGTCGCCTCCGCGCATGACGAGAGCGAGATCGATCCGCCCTACGGCGAGATCCGCCAGCAGCGCAGCGGAACGGCCGACGCGCAAATCGAGCCGGGCCTTCGGGTGCGCAACGGCAAAGGCGCGCAGCAGATCGGGCAAAGCGGTGTCAGCGAAATCTTGGGTGACGCCCAGCGCTACCGGTTCCGCGGCGCCGACACCGGAGACTGCAAGGCGCGCGTCGCGGTGGGCATCGAGGATCCGTCTCGCGTGAGGCAGCAATGCCTCGCCCGCCTCGGTCAGCACGCGGCCGCGCCCGGCGGCAGCCAGCAGCGGCGTGCCAAGGTCCGCTTCGAGGCGCTGGACCTGCGCCGTCACGGCCGACGGCGTGCGGCCGACCGCCGCGGCGGCACGGGCCAAGGTGCCGGCGTCGGCAAAGGCCAGGAAGGTGCGAAGCAGATCAGGATCGAGGAGTCTCACAGTTCAAGACTTTCGAAGCTTATAGGCAATATTATTCGATATTCTGCAACGTTAAAAAAGAGCACATCAAGGCTCCCAGGGCGGCATCGGGCCGCCTCCTACCGGAGCCAACGCCATGCCGATTCTCAATCTTGTCGTCTCCACCCATACGGACCCCGGTCGCTCGACGCACATCGCCACACGTCTGTCAGCGCTGACGGCTGAGCACGCCCGCAAAGATCCGTTAGTCGCCAAGATCGCGGTGCACGACGTCGCGCCAGAGCATTGGTTTGCTGGAGATCGCTCTCTTTCCGAATCGGACGAGGCGAGCTTCTGGCTGCACATCAAGGTGGCGGATAGCACCAACACGAATGCGCACATGGCCGACTACGTGCGCGCGCTGTCCGGCGAGATGAGCGCCTTGCTCAGCGCGCCGCTGCACGATGAAAGCTACATCCTCATGCATAAGGCTCCGGGCGCCGCCTACGGGTTCGACGGGGTTACGCAAGAGCACCGCTTCATCGCGGGGCGCCTGCAGGAGACGGCCCATGCGTAGGCTCCTCGCGGCCCTCGGCGTCGCTGCGCTCGGCGTGCTGCCGGCCGGTGCGCTGGCTATGCTTGCTGCCGCCCGTGCTCCTGGCTCGCCCGTTGTCGGATGGCTTATCGGCGGCTGACGGGGGCCTCGCACGCCCTGGTGTCAGGAAGCGGGTATTTGCCAACGTGGTCGACCGACTAGGTTCAATTGCCAGAGCGCTTCAGTGCCGCGCGAAGGCCGCAAGCCAGCGCATGTCGGCCGTGGAGAACGGTCGCGGCGCGTCTCGAACGTCAGGAAACAGTCATGCCGCTCGTCAACATCGCACTCATCAAGGGCAAGTCGCGCGCCCACATCGCCGCCATCTCGGACGGCATCCAGCGCGGGCTTGTCGAGGCGTTCGCAACGCCAGCCCTGGACAGGTTCCAGCTCGTGCATCAGCTCGCGCGCGAGGACTTCATCTACGATCCCAACTACCTGAACATCCGCCGCACCGATGACTTAGTCATAATTCATATCGTCCACAGCGATTGGCGCGATGCCACACAGAAAAAGGCGCTTTATCGGGCGATTGTGGACAATCTGGTGGAAGCGCCCGGCCTGCGCCCCGAGGACGTGATCATCGTGCTGTCGCCGAATGGGCGGAGCGGGGAGGATTGGAGCTTCGGCCGCGGTCTGGCATCCTACCTAAAAGACGAAGGCTGAGCCGGACATACGCGCCGCCCTCGCGCAGCATCAGGCGTCACCTTCGACCGCAAGAGTCACTCGGACAGGCATTTGGATCTTCAGCACTCAGGGCCAGACAGAAGGTCCGCTTCGAGTTGGGTTCGGCTTCAAAAGTAACGTACGCTTTGACGGCATGCGTCCCACAAAGTGGACAGACTGCATTTGGCCAACCTCAGCCGTTTGCCGGGCGACGTCAGAACTCTGGCAGAACTCGGACCCTGCGGCGAGGCCGACCACCCGAAATCAATCACCTGCGATAGGTCCCGATGGGACAAGTCAGATGGGCCAACTGCTATCCACGCTTTGTGTTCAGCACGGCATACAGCTGCACTCGACCCAGTTGCCTGCCCCATCCCGCCTGTGGGACTGTTCGGATGCGGTCTGGCCCCTGTGCCCCGGCCGAAGGAGGCAACAGCAATGCGCTTGCCCTCGCTCCCCACACCCGGCGCCGGACGGCTCGCTATTCCGGCCCTGGCCGCGGCGCTGGCCGCGACCTTTGCCACGCCCGCCGTAGCGCAGCTCGATCCTCGCCGCGGGCCGCCCGGCTGCGTGCCCGTGGCGGAGCGCCAGATGGAGCGTGGCTGCTACATCATGGTCGAGCACCGGCTCGGCTCCCTGCCCACCGATGTGCCGCTGCACTGGAACATCGCCGCCTATCCCAGCCGGGCCGCGGCGGAGGCGGCGCGTGGCCAGCGCGGCGCGGTCGTGGAGGCGCTCGGGCGGCTCTGGCTGATGAGCATCGCGGAGGCGGGCTATCGACCGGCCAGGGGCGAGCACCTCGCCGAGATCGGGCCGCTGCGGATCGAGGCCGGCACTCCCTACACGGCGGTCTACATGCAGGGGATCATGCTGCCCGGCGCCGAGACCGGCGTGCACCACCATCCCGGCCCGGAAGTGATCCTCACCCTCGCAGGCGAGGAATGCATGGAGACGCCCGCCGGCCGGATGGTCGGGCGCCCCGGCGGCGCGCCAGTGATGGTGCCGCCGGGGGTGGCGCACCGACTGACCATCACCGGCACCGAGGAGCGCCAAGCGCTCGCCCTGGTGCTGCACGATTTCAACCGCCCATGGGCCATCCGCACGCATGAGCACGGCTGGGCGCCTCGGGGACTCTGTCGGGGCGATTAGGCTGGCATTGCCAAGTTATCGGCCTCTACCGGGAACGAAGCGGCTGGGCCAATCTGGGTTGATGACGTCCGAGCCTGCCACCTACCCCGGATACCGCTTTCCGGCCGAGATCATCAGTCACGCGGTCTGGCTCTACCATGTCTTCGGCCTGAGCTTCCGGGACGTCGAACTGCTTCTGGCCGAACGGGGCATTACGGTCACCCACGAGACCATAAGGCAGTGGTGCCTAAAGTTCGGAGCCGATTTCGCCCGCAAGCTTCGCCGCCGCCGGCCCAAGCCGGGTGACACTTGGCACCTCGATGAGGTGTTTCTGAAAGTCAACGGCGAGCTGCACTATCTCTGGCGCGCCGTCGACCAGCACGGCGTCGTCCTCGATATCCTGGTTCAGGACCGCAGAAACGCCACGGCGGCCAAGCGTTTCCTTAAGCGCCTGCTCGCCGGGCTGAAGTACAAGCCAAAGCGCCTCGTCACCGAGGGCCTGCACAGCTACGGCGTTGCGCACCGTGACATCTTGCACCAGGTGAAGCACCGGACCAGTCGCTACCTGAACAACCGGGCCGAAAACTCGCACCGGCCGACGCGGCGCCGAGAGCGGCAGACGCAGCGGTTCAAGTCACCGAAGCAGGCGCAGCGCTTCTTATCATCCCAAGCGATGATCTATGGCCATTTTCGTCCGCGGCGGCACTTGATGACGGCTGCTGAGTACCGCGATGCCCGTGCCAAGGCCTTCCGGATCGGGCGACAGAAGACGTGCGTCCAGATGGCCGCGTAAGCACGACAGGTGTCGTGCCGCGCGGTCAAACGCGTCCATCAATCCAACAACTTGGCAATACCTGCGTCTGGCTTAGAAGAAGGCCCGTCCACTGATAGGGACCCAAAATGGGCAAGCTGATCGCGCCTTTCCTCGCACTGATCGCGGTGGCGCTCACGGCCTGCGATGACCCGCCGAAGAACACACCTGGCCCTGGGCCCGTCCTTGCAGCCGCACGCCAAGCTGCAGAGGCGCAGGTACGAGCCCGGTTGCGCATGATGGGTGAGATGCAGATGCGCGCGATGCAGGCTTGGCAACAGCAGGTGCCGAACACCATCGCTGTTTGCGGTCAGGTCAACCCGACCGGCGAGGCCAACGATCCCTTTATCCCGTTCGTCGCGGTCGTGACCCTAAATGAGGGAAGGATTGAGCGGACGGACCTGGTGATTGGCATGTCCAATTCGGAAGCAGGCCGCGTCTTCGTCGAGATGCTTGACCGCTGTTTCGAGGGTGGCGGCCCACCGACAGGGCGCCTGCAGGCGCGCGCCTTGCCGCCGTTGCCACTTGACGCGGCACTTGCCCAACAGCGTGCGGCGTCACCGATTAACACGCCGGCTCCAGTCGTAGCCGGCTCACCGGTGCCAGTGTCACCGGGGCCTGCATCACCTCCTATAGCTGCCGGGCCAATGGTGACTACGACTGCAGCCCATCCAGTGAATATCCGCAACCAACCGGGTGGCGGTGGGGCTGTAGTACGTATCGTTCCGCGCGCTTCCACGCTGCGGGTCTTCGGCGAGGCACCCGGCGGCTGGCTACAGGTGGGTGAGGACCAACCCTTCGGCTGGGTGCACGGGTCGATGCTGGGCCGTTAGGGCGGCGCTGGGCGGCGCGGGGCACCTCCCCGAAACTTCCAGGCTACTGGCCGAGGGTATCGCAACTGATGATGCCTTTGTTCCAGCCATCTGAGAACTGCGGCGGCCTCAGTTCATTCCAACCTGCCAGGTGACCCACGCCTGACTGGGCTGGGCACCACACTTCCGGCAGCCGAGCGGGGGACAAACGAGGTTGCGGGGGCGGAAAGCCCCACTGCCAGCCTCAGAAGGGACTAGCGTTTGGCTTTGGGCCGACGATGGCCCAGTCGGAGGGCTAGGAACATGGCAGCGGACAGGCCAGAGCCGACCCCACCCTCGGCCACGGCGGGTGGCCAGGGCAGGCCCGGACAGACCAACGGCACCGCTGCCGACGTGCCGCCGGCGAGCAGTCCCCCTGAACTGGTGATGTTGGATGCGACAGAGCTGTCGCGGGCGATCCATGCGAAGCGGGTCTCCTGTCGTGAGGTGATGGAGGCCCATCTCGATCACATCGGGCGAGTAAACCTAAGCGCCAACGCCATCGTGTCGCTCCGCCCGCGAGAGGTCCTGATGGCAGAGGCGCGGGAGCGTGACGACCGCTTGGCGCGCGGAGAGGCGGCGGGCTGGATGCATGGCTTCCCGCACGCGGTGAAAGACCTCGCCGCCACGGCGGGCCTGCGCACCACCTTCGGATCGCCGCTGTTCGAGGAGCATGTCCCCCAGGCTGACGCGATCGTTGTTGAGCGAATGCGCGCCGCGGGCGCGATCGTCATCGGCAAGACGAACACCCCGGAGTGGGGCATGGGTTCGCAGACCTACAACCCGGTCTTTGGGACAACGACCAACGCCTACGACCCATCGCGGACGGCGGGTGGCAGCAGCGGCGGCGCTGCGGCGGCGCTGGCGCTGCGGATGGTGCCAGTGGCGGACGGCAGCGACTTCGCCGGCAGCCTGCGCAACCCACCCGGGTGGAACAACGTGGTCGGCCTCCGCCCGTCGCGCGGACGCGTGCCGAACGGGCCGACGCCCGAGGTCTTCGTGCAGCAGTTTGGCACCGAGGGACCGATGGGCCGCAGCGTCGCGGACACCGCCATGCTGTTCGCCATCATGGCCGGCCCGGACGACCGCATCCCGCTCTCGCTTGGGGAGGACCCAGGCGTCTTCGCCCGCCCCCTGGAGGTGGACGTACGCGGTCGGCGCGTCGGCTGGCTTGGTGGCCTGGCCGAGCAGCTTCCCTTCGAGCCCGGCGTGCTGGACCTGTGCCGCAATGCACTTAGCGCCTTCGGGGTGATCGGCTGTGCTGTTGAAGAGGCCAAGCTGGACTTCCCGCGCGAGAGGATCTGGAACAGCTTCGTTGCGCTGCGCAGCTGGCTGAACGCGGGTGCGTTGCGGCCGCTCTATGCCGACCCGGTGAAGCGCGCTCGCCTGAAGCCAGAGGCGGTCTGGGAGGTGGAGACCGGGATCAAGCTATCCGGCGAGGAGGTGTTCGCCGCATCGCTGGCCCGCTCCGAACTGTACCAGGCGGTTCGCAACCTGCTCGAGCGCTTCGACTGCCTCGTGTTGCCGACTGCACAGGTGTTCCCCTTCGACGCCAAGATACACTGGCCCGAGGAGATCAATGGCGTTCCGATGGACTCCTACCATCGTTGGATGGAGGTGGTAGCCCTGCCGACACTGTGCGGCCTACCGACGATGGCCATGCCGGCCGGCCTCGACCCGCGAGGCCTGCCGATGGGCCTCCAGATCATTGGCCGCTGGTGCGACGACCTCGGTGTGCTCCAGCTCGCCCGAGCATACGAGAGCGCGACCGACTGGACACGCAAGGTGCTGCCCCCTCCCGTCCGAGCAAGCTGACCGGGTAAACCCTCAAGCAACGCCATGTCGCCTTCGCGCCACTGCTTCCGGTTCAGCATGCTGGTCGCCTCAGCCGCCTGCATCCCGAGAGCAGCGTCAATCTCCGAAGGCGTGATGATGCCGCGCTCGTCCATCTTCCGGCCGATGGCCATCCGCAACCGGATAGTCCCTAGCCGATCAGCGTCGCGGCGTCGGTGCTCCTCGAGCGTGATCTTCGGCTTCGCCGGCGGCGTTTGGTCAGGGGGCGGCAGGCTCATGCCGCGAATGTCGGATGCCGCGGCTATCAACACCAGCCCGAGCAACGAGTTCTGGTCTTAGTCGCGCGCCAGATGGCCTCGGTTCGTTTGCAGTCCGCCCGACACAGCGCCCTCAACCTGACCAGTGCTGCGTCGGGAATACCGGCGAAAACCCTGCCGTCCCGCTGCCGACGCTGCACCTCGAACCGGTCGATAACTTCAAGATCGCCCAGGCTTTTCCCTTCGTGGCTGTCGCATTCCAGCTCCGGGCAGTAAGGCCCAATGCCGGGAGCGATCATGTATGGGGTGTCGCACACGCGGCATTGCATAGGCCTGCCCTCCAGCGGTGACGCGAGGGATGAACGCACATGCGGTCACTTGGGTGCCGTGAGCGATGAGGAAGGGCTGAGGTCGGCGCTTCTTCACTTGTGATAAGCCTCCACTCCAGCGATCCTAGCGCGTCGTGGAAGTGGACCGTCGCCAAGCCCTGCCCCGCATCGTCAGCAACTTCTATCTGCTGCACGTCCGTTATCTTGCTGCTGCGGCTGCTGCGCAGGCGGTCGGCGACCAGCAGCCGAAAACTGACGCGTGCCTCATCTTGGGCAGCGCCGAGATCGGGTAGCTCGGCCCCCTCCGGGTCGAGGATCAACTCTTGGCCTTGGCGGACATGCAGGAAGAAGCGCGGCATAGCTGCACTCTATGTCCCGTCTTCAACGCTCAGCCGTCCGGTTGCGAACGACTAGAAGGGACAGGTTCGCTTGCGATAACACCCCCGTTCCACAGGTTAGCCACTGTCCATGTGCGGGGCGGTGCTGCGGCTTGGGCGATGCTGACGCAGGGCTGAGGCTTGGCTGAACCAGCTTTTAACGAAGCAGCTCGAGGCCCCGCCGCGGCCGTGGTGGCGAAAAGTGTTCGGATGAATAGACACAAAGTCTATACCAACAAGGCAGCTAGTAGAACGCTTCTACGTAATAATAGATTGTAAGAAATTCGCGATTTTATTGACGGCCCCCTTGCCAAAATGCGCACATATTAGGTGCTGGCATGTATACGAAATGAATACTGCCGGCCAACGCCGCATCTAATAGATGCGGCAGCAGAAAGGGATGGAACATGTCTTCGTCTTTGCGCGAACTGACCCTCGATGAAGCTGAATATGTTGGCGGTGGCACTTATACGTGTAACCCGTGCGACCCCTGTTGCTCGCCACCGCCTCCGCCTGAACACTCCAAAAAGCATCCGAATAATGGCTATGGAAACGGCGGCGGTGATGGTGTTCCTGGGAAGTCAAATAAATCAGATACCAACCGCTGAAGAGAACGACAGAGTTTTTAGCTCGTCTGTGATGAAGGGGGCTGCTCAAGCGGCCCCCTCGTGGCGCATTCCAGAAGCAGCGGTGCTGGCCATCGCCCAAGCGCCCCAGCGGGGGGCACCGATCCGGGAGGATCACATTCGATAAACCCCCGCCTACCAGATCAGCCAAACGATCAGGAGTGGTGATATCAACGCTGCAAACGCTGCAGTTCGTACAACAAGATGAGCGAGCTGCACGGCTTGGCCGGAAACGGCAACGGAAATGGCAAGGGGATAAGCCACGGAATCTCGTCTCCACCATCCGACGTTTTAGGTCGGGCGACTAAACGCGCGGATAGTTCCTCTGCATCCGCATCATTTCAAATCACAAACTGTTCGAACGGGTACTGAACTGATGGCTTGTGCGCTCTATCACCTGCGGTAACACCCGCTTACTCCAGCCTAGCAGGTGACTTTAGTCAGCCCTTGGCCGCGCCCCCTTCTATGGGCAATCCCTCAATTACGTTCAGGGCCGTCGCTGTCGGCACGACCCTGGCGAGGCGGAAGCCGGTGGCCGTGAATAAGGACTCGAATTCCTCGGGTGTCCGTTCCAGGCCCCCGGGCTCGACCAACATGATGAGGTCGGTAAATTTGGTGTCCGCCCCCTCGTTCGGAGGCCCAATCAGCCGTTCCAGCACCAGTAGCTTCGCCTCTGGTTCCATGGCACGGCGGCAGGCCCTCAAAATCGCCGTGGAGGCCGCGTCGTCCCAGTCGTGTACGATGAATTTCAGCAGGTAGGCGTCGCCACCCTCTGGCACGGCCTCGAAGAAGCTGCCCCCGACGATCTCGCACCGGTCGGCAACGCCTGCTGCTTCCAGTACCGGCCTTGCCCGCTCGACAACGTGCGGCTGGTCGAACAGGACGCCGCGAAGGTGCGGGTGGGCCGCGAGGATATCGGCCAGCAGTGTGCCCGTACCTCCACCCACATCGACGACCCGGTGGAACAACGAAAAGTCGTAAGCCGCGAGCACTGCGGGAGAGAGCCTGCGTGAGATCGCTGACATTGCGCCATCGAAGATCACCTGCTCCTCCGGGTGCCTAGACAGGTATTCGAAATTGCCGCTGCCGTGCATGTAGCGGAAGGCGTTCTCGCCCGTGCGAACGCTGTGTAGCAGGTGCGCCCAGGCGTTCCATTCGAAGGGCCGCCCGATGAGGGTCGCCCAAGGCGCCACCGGGACAGGCGCGTCGGAGCGCAGGCATTCGCCCATCGACGTTAGCGCAAACCGCTTATCCGGCCCCTCGTGGAACACTCCAGCGGCCGCAAGGGCTCGCAGCAGCCGATAAAGGGTGGGTGCATGGCTACCCGTCGCGGCGGCGAGATCGTCGCTGGTCCGCTCCCCGGCGGCGAGGTGGTCGGCGATGCCGAGCGAGGCCGCAACGTGGATCGCCTGCGAAATCTGATAGCCGTTTACCAGTCGGATCAGGTCGAGGGCCGGTGTCTGCGATGCCATGGGGACCTCCTCTCTCTATTCAGGGCCGCTGCGATGTTTGCACAGCCGTCCGTCAGGGAGTGACCCGAACAGATGCTCCCGCGCGGCTACCCGTCGCCGAAGGCCGACCGCCACATCCCGTCCAGCCACTGCACCTGATCCGCCGGCAGCCGCACCGCGACCGGCTGCCCCTGGAGCCATTGCCGGAGCCGCTCGAGCCGCACGCGATCCTGCAGCGACATCGCCGGCTGCCTGGCCAGGAGGGCGATCTGCTTCCGAGCCGTGCGGGGAGCCAGGCTGGCGAAGGTGAGGGGCGCTGGCCGAGGCTAGGCGGCCGTTCTGGCGGCGGTGGATCGGGATATGAGCGAGCCCGGCAGGACCTGCCCCGACAAGGCAACCTTCGATGCCGAGCTCGACCGGCTGACCGGCGTCTACCTCAAGCTCAAGGCCGCGGCGCAGAAGCAGGGCATCGAGATTGAGACCGCGGCCCATCAGGCGGCCAAGCTCGGCCTCCCGTTGGGAGAAGGCAGGTTCACGCTGCGAATGTCGGGGGCGCATCCAGGTCCGCCGGCCAAGTTCTGCTTGTATGTCTGCAGCCTCGACATCTCAATAAGTTGCCGGAAAACCAGCGAAGAGGGAGGTCTAAGGATGCTCACACGGAGAGTGTTTTCGGCGTGCTGGATTTGCTCCACCGCCGGTCTGGTCGCAACGGCGGCCGAAGTCCAGCAGGCGCCGCAGCTCCAAAGCGCCGGGCTGAAACGCACGGTCCTCAACCAAACTGAGCTACCGGGCGGCACCCATGTGGTCATCCAAGTCCTCGTCGAAGTGCCGCCGAACTCCGATGTCGAGCAGCACGTCCATCCAGGAATTGAGACCGGCTATGTTTTGGAGGGCACCGGTATGCTCTACGTTGAAGGGCGCGACTCAATCGAGTTGAAGCCCGGCATGGGCCTTCAGATCCCGCAGGGTGTCCCTCACAGCGCAAAGAATGGGCCGGCCGTCACGAAGCTGATCAGCACCCTCACGGTCGAGAAGGGCAAGCCCGCCGCATCCCCAGCGTAACGCTGAAGCGCACGGCCAACGTGCTTCAGCGCGCCCTCACCTGCGATAAGGACCCCTTACCGCAAGTTAGCCGGCGTCGCCATAATCATGGTAAACTGTTCGGTTGCAAGCTGGGTTAGGCGTGAGCATCATACCATAAGCTAGGGGGTGGGCGATGCGGTGTCGAAGCCCGGTAGGCGATGTTACCTGCGAACCGCAATAGCAACGCCCTCCGGTGTTGCGACGACCGCTTGAACCTGGGTTGCCTTCCGCGGTCGTTGTGATGCACGAGGCCACCGCCCTTCAGCGGACGGCGGTCGTGCAGCGCCTGTTCCAGGGCATCAAGGACGAAGCTCGCATGGGCGGTACGCGATACCCGCCAGGCGACGGTACATCGGGCGAAGGTGTCGATGACGAAGGCCACGTGGGCGTTGCCCTGTTAGATGGCGACATAGGTGAAATCGGGCACCCAGAGTTGGTTCGGTCGTGGCGCCTGGAACTGCAGGTTTACCTTGTCGGCCGGGCACGGCGTCGCCTTGTCCGGCGCTGTCGTACAAGTCGACCTGCCGCGGACTACGCCCTGCAGGCCCATCTGGCGCATCAGCCTGGCCACCGTGCAGCGGGCCGCCGGGATGCCCTCGCGGCGGAGCTGGCGCCAAACCTTGCGTACGCCATAGACGCCGAAGTTCGCCTCATGGACCCGTCTGATCTCGGCGCAAAGGTCGGCATCACGCCGACTGCGGGCCGAGCCCTTGGCCGGGTCCACCCGGACGGCAGCATGGGCGTGGTAGGTCGACGGGGCAATCCGCAGCACCTTGCGGATCGGCTCGATCCTATAGGCTGCCCGGTGATCGTCGATGAAGGCGATCATGGCTTCGACCGGCGGTCGAGCTCCGCCATCGCAAAATAGGCCGACGCCTTCTTCAGGATCTCATTGGCCTGCCGCAGCTCTCGGACTTCACGTTCCAGCGCCTTGATGCGTTCACGCTCTTCGGTCGTCGCTCCAGGCCGTTGCCCCTAGTCCAGCTCGGCCCGCCGCACCCACTTCCGCAGCGTCTCGGCCGTGCAGCCGATCTTGCCTGCAACCGAGCCGATCGCAGCCCACTGCAACGCATGGTCGCCCCCGTGGTCCAGCACCATCCGTACTGCTCGCTGCCGCACTTCAGGCGAAAACCGGTTCGACGTCTTCTTCGTCATGGCTCCAACCTCTCAAGGTTTGAAGCCTCCGGCAAATCCGGGGCAGTTCACTCCGTTTTCCTGATTGCAGCCGAGGCGGCTTACTATACCATCCCAATCCTCACGTTCGAGCTGAAGCTCGGGCTAGCGGTGGCGGCAACATTCATGCCCACTTTGATCCCAAAAGATCTGAGCTTCCTTGTGACACTCAATAACGGTGACATTAAATTAACCGAAGCTCCCCTCGAAGGACTGCCGGTGCAGGTTGCACTAGAAATTTTGCAAACCGGTCGGCTAACGGCGACCGAATTGAACAAGTTGGTGCGAGCCGATTTAAGTTCGGCGAATTCCATGGTCTCGGGCGGGCTCACGTCTGCACAATTTGCCCGCCTCTTCCGCGTTATTAAAGTCCTCCTAAAGGCGGAGGACACTTTCGCTAACCGCGAGAAGGCGTACCACTGGCTACGGCGGCCTACCTCTGCATTGGCAGAGATTGCTCCGCTGGACTTGCTTGATACAGACTTTGGGTCGCAACAAGTAGAAAGCTTGCTCGACCATATCGGCCATGGGACTGCTGCGTGAGTGCGTCGCTGAAATTAACATCTTTGAATGGGAAAATCGAACGAAGTTTGGTTCTTCTTTACGGCCGGCGGTTTGCCATCTCTTTCGTGCTAAATGGCGATCGTCATGTGGAGGTCTAAATGACTGATGCCCGCGGCACCATATCTCTCAAGCTCGAGATTTTGGCTGCGGCTACCCAAGCTGCACGAGTAAATCATTGTTCCGTGGAAGCTCAAATCGAGCGATGGGCACGGCTCGGGCGTGCATTAGAAATGCATTCAGCCTTTTCATCATCCGAAGTCGAAGCAGCCGTTGGAGGGAGCAAGACAGTCGAAGAGCTCAGCAGCTTAGAGCGTGTCGCATTCTTCGAACGCATCTCAGAGATTTTTCAAAACGCTTCGGCCCATCTAGTCGCCGCCTATGCATCTCTAAGCCATGACCCCAACATGGGGACCACTCTCAGCCCTAGAGAGCCCAGTGCGGACTGAGCACCGCATGCACCGCTTGGGGGAGCATACGGTTAGAATCTGAACGCGAAATAAGCCTTCTCCTTCAGGTCGGTTTCGATACGTAGGGCAGTGCGCCGACTGGGCCTCACCATGT
>NZ_JAETWB010000062.1 GCF_016773205.1 Belnapia arida | reverse complement strand
CCGATCGCCATCTTCAACCGGATCATGGTCAGCCGGTCGGCGGTTCGGCGCCGGCGCTCCTCGGGCGAGATCTTCGGCTTCGCGGTCGGTATCTGAGGATCGTAGGGTAGGCTCATGTCGTGGATGTCGGATGCCGCAGCGGCCGGTGCTAGCCCACTACCAGCAATGCAGCACGACACTGATTAGAGCACACCAACTCCAAACCAATAACATCCCGCAATCACAGCTGCCCATATCGGAACCGGAAATATCGCAACGATTGCAAGCTTCCCCCAAGACATCTGCGTGTCCTCGCCGTCATGATCTGTACAGAATTCGTACAGCATCGTTCCAACTCGAGTGAAGCGGCTAAGTTCGTCGTGATTGAAGCGCAATGTTGCGATTGGCCGCTGTCGGGCTGGCTGCTTGGAGCGCCATTTCGGCTGATTCAGGAGAAGGGAGAGCATGGTGGAGTTCTGAGCGGTCTTGATCTCCCTGGCTCTTGTCAGCTTCGGCCTTTGGCTCGGTTGGCTTGCCAATCATTCCAAGCGCCTTCGCAGTCACCAGATGAGGAGCGTCCTTCTTCGGGCGCGCGTCACTCGCCACGCGCCCCGTGCCTCACACAGGCATGCGCCCCGATAACGTGGAGGAACGGGATTATGCCGCCCCCGACCGCTTCCAGCGCCAGCCGCGCTGCCGTTGAGCCCGTCTGAATGCGTGCCGGCTCCGGCACCCGCACCTCCAACCGGGCCGCTACTGCCTCGAGCAGCGCCACCTCACCCTCTTTCCAGAGGTCCCGGTTCAGCAGGGCGGATGCTTCGTCGGGCAGCATCCCGAGGGCGTTGCCAATCCAGCCGCTGGTGCTGATGCTAGGCACAGACACGCTTTGTTCAGCCGCTACAACCGTGGTCAAAGGTGTGGCAGGTAGCAACATGCCTCTCGTCATCTGGCGGCTTTCGGTCGCCATCTTCGTCCTGCTTGCGCTTCTGTCCTGCTCTCCCGCTTGGGCTGCCGAACTGCTCGGACGGGTGGTCGGCTTGGCAGACGGGGACACCCTAACCCTGCTCACTGCCGAGCGCCGCCAAGTCCGGGTCCGGTTAGGTGAAATCGACACCCCTGAAAGCCGCCAGCCTTACGGCACGCGTGCGCAGCAGATCCTCTCCGAGCTGGTGTTCGGCAAGGATGTACGGATCATGGTGCAAGACACGGACCGGTATGGGCGGACTGTTGGGCGGGTCTACGCTGGCCCGCTGGATGTGAATGCCGAAATGGTCCGGCAGGGTGCCGCTTGGGTCTATCGTCAATACAGTCGGGATCCCGAGCTGCTGCGGCTCGAGGCCGAAGCGAAGGCAAGCCGCCGCGGCCTTTGGGCGCTCCCCGAGGTCGAACGCACGCCCCCTTGGGAATGGCGTGCAGCAAAGCGTGGAGGCGGACCCGACCATAGCACGGAGGCGCCGGCAGCGCCTATGCGTTCCGCACCAACGGTGAGTAGCGGCTTCACCTGCGGCGGCAAGCAGTATTGTCGGGAGATGACCACCTGCGCCGAGGCTCGCTTCTATCTGCAGCAGTGTGGGCTCTCGCGGCTCGATGGGGATCGGGACGGGGTGCCTTGCGAAACTCTCTGCCGGTGAGCTTTGCGAGCAGCGGCGACACAGCGGCTGCTTGAGGCCGTTGGCGGCTTAGGAGATCAATCTGCCGCCGGACCAGCCAGTCAGAAAGCCGGCCCGGCCAAAGTAGCAGATCACTTCCTTCACGCTTCGTTCGTTTTCGAAATTCTGTAACGCAGGCGATGCTCGCGGGATGTAAGCCGGGAGAGTATCTGTTGACCACCGTCGAGATGGCTTACGTCGGCCTAGCCGTCATCGTCGCAATGATGCTTGGCGCTCGGCCGCTGGCAGCTCGGATGACGCGCTGGGCCCGGATCCGCCGTCTCCACAATCGATTTGCAGGCGCACCTCTCCGTCGGGTGTCGGCTCTCAGAAGGGAACCGCATGCGGGTGGAGAAGGCCCTGGTCAATGAGCGATGACCCCGACCATCTGCTACAGATCCTGCGCGAGACGTGCTTGTTCGAGGTTCGGTCCGACCAACCAGATCTGACCCTCCGCCAGATCGGCATAGCGCTGATCGTCTACCAAACGGACGAGCTGCAGACCATCCGCGGGTTGGCGAAGCATCTGAACATCAGCAAGTCCGTTGTCACCCGCGCACTCGACCGGTTGGAAGAGCTCGAGTTGGCGTGCCGGACGACCGACGCCCGAGACCTTCGCAGCGTGCTGGTACAGCGGACCGCCGGCGGCGCCGCGATGGTGGAGCGGCTGGGAGCAACGATGTCTGCCGCGGCCGGTAAGCCAGAGCAGGTCCCAGCAAATGGTCCGGTTCGTGCTTAGCCTCACCCCGCGCTCAGCCAGCGTCTACGCCGTCCACGAGAGGAACCCTGTATTGCCCGTCCACAAACCAGCCAAGCTGGTGATGGAGGAACTTGCCCACGACATCGTTCGGGAAGTCGCGCGTCGGTACCGTGACCAAAAGTTCCAAACAGCCGTGACCGACCAGTTGGACGGTCAGAAGCACGCCACGTCGTTAAGCCTTTACAGCAGCGGCTGGACTGGCGCACGAGCGACTGCAATGGGTGGAAAGCGGACGTTCGTCTTATCGGGTCCCAAGGGGTGGCGGCCCAGCTCGCTGCCAACTTTCTCTTGTTATCGCCCAGTCTACTTCCTGCCATCCGCGAGCCTGCATCCAGTCCGGTCCCGTTCGCCGCGCCACGATCTTGGCTCCAAACCACCGTGCCAACTTCTCGACCCGGCGGTTACCGCTGGCAGTATCCCCGATGATGGCCCCCAGGTTCAGTGTCTCGAACCCGTACCGAACCAACGCGCCGGAAGCGTCCAGCGCCACTCGGAAGCGCCCCCACTCACTTGGTGCCAGCTCAATCCCGAGTACCGCGACGTTATCGTCGACCTTGCGAAGCCCGCCGCATCCAAGAAGGCGGCCGGTTCTGACCTCACAGATCGCGAGCTGCATATTCATTCGCGGTCGATCCCGCTGCCACTGCAGAAACAGGTCAAACAGCTTGGTTGGCCGCTCCGTCTTCTGGTCGAAGTCATACAGCTGCAGGTAACGTGGATCAGTCTGGTATCCGATGAAAGCTGCCCGATCCGCTTCGGTGAAGTCGCGTAGAAGGATGCGCCTGGACTTGATCGAAAGTGCCTGCATGGACGCGAGCTAGTCTATGGTCCCCTACGTCCGCAATGGGTCGACAGCGGTCGCTCTAGCGCTTTGTCATCACCTCGGCCGGCGCCACGATCACCGGACCAGCCCGTCCGGCGCTGGTTCTTGCGATGGCCAGCTGCTTCATCTCGGCCGTCCGCTGGCGGGGAATGCCGATGTCGGGGAGGGATGCCGGAGCAATGTCCGGGCGTCGGACTTTGCTCACTCGATCACCACCGCGCCGCTCAATTTCACCCCGCGCCTGCGCTTCGGTCCGCTCGGTGCTAGTGCGGGAGCGGGGATGTCTGCGGTGCGTTCGCCCTACATGCCTGATGCAAAGGACGACCCGCGGGTACTCTATGCTGCTGACCGTACGGTATTGGCGGCAGAGCGGACCTACGCGGCCTGGGTTCGCACCGGGCTTGTGTCACTGGTGGCGGGGGTAGGAGCCAAAACCTCGCTTGGCAGCGTGCTGCCAGAATGGGCTATTTTGTTCAACGCCTCCCTTCTGGTGCTGTCCTCGGCTTTCTGCTTTGCGGTCGCGGTGTGGCGGGACATACGTCCGGGTCACGACACGCCGCAGCGCTCCGACCTGCGCCGCTCGCCGGCGCCGCTGCTCATAGAAGCTGAAGATCCAATTGGGGTCGAGAGCCGGTTCATACGGGCCAGGCCGGAGCCGTGCTTCTCCCGCAACCGCCCGAGCGTCGCCATAGACACCGTCCTGCCGTCACATCCACGTAATGAGATTGTTCTCGCGGGATAATGTGCAGAGCACCGCTGCACAACTCATTAGACAAGCGTCATCAACCAGGACGCGGCAGATGGGCCTAACCGATCAGCAGGACGAACCGCAAAGCCAACGCGCCACCATGGTGGACAAGCATGTTGGCCGTCGGATCCGGGAGCGGCGGCTTGCCATGGGGCTGTCCCAGCAGCAGTTGGCGCGCATCATCGGCGTGACCTACCAGCAAGAGCACAAATACGAGCGAGCGCTGAACCGCATTTCCGCCGGCCGCCTGTTCGGTGTTGCGCAAGCGCTTGCCGTTGACCCCGCATGGTTTTTCGAGGGCATTTCGGAGCAAGGTGAGGCCCAAGAGTTGGCCCCGCGCCAGCGCATGTGCTTGGAGCTGGTGCGCAACTTCGCTCTGATCAAAGACGAGAAGCAGCGGGAGGCCATCAGCAGCATGGCCCGCTCGCTGGCAGGCTCATAGCGGAGCCCGCAAGCGGTCAGTGCCCGTTGGATGGCTCAGCTTGTGCGGCCAGTGCCATTCTGCACCGGCAACACATAGACGGTTGGGCAGTTGGTTACCGCGCCACCGCTGGCATAGAACTCTGAGATCATCCGATCGAGAGCCTCACTGTCAGGCGGGGCGACCAAACTGCAACGGTGCTTGTGAGCGATCATTGCTTTAATGGATTGGTACTTAGCGGCAGCAGCCGCTGCAGCAGCAGGGGGCATGGTGCGACGGTTTTTCTGCACAACCTGTTCTCACTCTATCGCAATGAGTACGCAGATAGGCCCAGATTTGCGCTTTGAGGTAGAATTTCTTCCATAGAAAAATCGCTTGAGGCTATCAATTGCCTCTTTGCGGCTTAGTACCGTGGCTGCTCGGCAACGGTTATGAAGGGGGCCCGTAGATGTCGCCGCTTCGCTGAGCTCAGGCGGCTCAGTATGCCCTCAGCTCGATAGATGACCCACAGCGGCACGCCTTGGCCAACAGATGCAGGATGTACCGCAGGGTCGCCAGCGAGGCCGCGCTGGGGCGGTCAGAGGATTGCCTGGAGTTCTAAATTGACGGAGGGACCGTGTGCTTGCCGAACCTGCGTCGGGGGCTGGCCGGTGCTAGCCTAGCTCGGCCTAATGGGCGCGCGAGGAGCAGCGACGGATGACCTTGGAAGATCTCTACCGCATGCTCCGCAGCGGCCACGTCCAGGCGCAGGGGGTCGTGGACAGCCTCGACCTGCCTCTGGTCGTGTTGGATGAGGACCTTCGCGTCACTGCTGCCAACCCGGCCTTCCTCGATGCCTTCAGGGTTGAGCGTGACGAGACCATCGGCGAGCGTCTGTTTGCGCTTGGCAACGGCCAGTGGAACATCCCTGAGCTGCGGGCCCTGATGGCCGATGTGATACCCAAGGCGGCCGCTGTGATCGACTACAAGGTGACCCACGACTTCCAGGGCATCGGCCGCCGGACCATGCTCGTTGGCGCGCGGCGGATGGTGCATCCGGGTGGCCACGGCAAGGACGTCCTGGTGACGTTCGAAGATGTCACCGACCGCGGCCGCGCGGAGGCAGAGAAGGACGTCCTGCTCGCCGAGACCCGTCATCGCATGCGCAACCTACTGTCGGTGGTGCGCGCGCTCGCCGGCCAGACGCGGACCGCAGGCCGCACCGGGGAGGAGTACCGGGACGCATTCCTCGGCCGCTTGGAGGCGCTGATACGGGCCCAGGACGCCTCGCTTTCCGGCGGATCTGCGGCCGACCTCGCGGATCTTGTCGGCCGGACGCTGGAGCCGGTCGGGGCCGGGCGCGCCCGCGTCGAGCCAGGCCCCGCCGTGCGGCTTGCTGCCGCGCAGGTCCTGCCACTCGGCCTGATCCTGCACGAGCTTGCCACCAATGCCCTTAAGCATGGTGCGCTCTCTGTGCCTGAAGGCATCGTGCGGGTGGCTTGGGACATCCCGGCGCAGGCGGACGGGGCCACGCTGCTGCTGCTCGACTGGCGCGAGGAAGGAGGCCCGCCGGTGGCGCCGCCGACCACGCGCGGCTTCGGCACTCGCCTGATCGAATACAGCGCCCGCACCGATCTGGAGGGCAAAGCGGAACTGCGCTTCGAGCTTGGGGGTTTACACGTGCAGATCTCGGTGCCGCTGACGTAGGCGCCCTGAAAAAAGGAGCCGCCGTGGAGTCCATCCCCGGCGAGGGCGCCGGCCGCCCCGCCCGCCGCCAAATCTTAGTCGTCGAAGACGAAACCCTCATCGCCCTAGATCTCGAGATCGGCCTAACGGACGCTGGGTTCAGTGTAATCGGCCCGGTTCCGACGGTCGCGGCGGCGCTGGCGCTCCTCGCAGACCAGCGGCCTGATGCTGCGGTACTCGACGTAAGCCTCCGCGGAGAATGGGTGACGCCGGTAGCAGAGACCCTAAGGGCGATGGGGGTGCCTTTCGTCCTGGCGAGCGCCTACGGCGGGGCCGAACTCGCCTCGGACGCGGTGCTGGCCGGCGCGCGGAATGTCGGCAAGCCAACCATGCCGGCGGTCCTGTTCGCGGCCCTAAAAGACCTCCTCGATTGCCGATAAGCGCTGCTAATGGGAGAGACCGCCGCTCCGGTGGCACTTGGCCACATCTCCCGATTGCCTGCTGCCCATTCCTCCGCAGTTGCTTAGATCGGCGCCACGATGAAGGGACCAGGCTAACCCGTCTGGCGCTGGTGCTCGGCGATGGCCGCCAACTCCAAGGCCCCCTTGTCGCCGTCACCCACCATTGCTGCGGAGCTAGTCTTGGCCAACCCCCGTCAGCAGCCGGCGCATCTCCTCCAATATCTCCCGCTGCTGGCGTACTGCTTCGCGCTCGGCTTCGGCTTCGGCCCGCAGCCGCTCGGTCTGCGCTCGACCCTGCTCAACAAACTGGCGGGTCTCATCTGCCAGCCGGCGCGTCTCCTCGCGCACCTGACGTACTTCTGCCTGAGCAACGCGAACCGCCTCGGCCACCTCTCGCAGTTCCTCAGCCGTGCGCCGGGCTTCCTCACCAAAGACCCGATCTTGTTCCCGCAGATTCCGCTGGATCTCTGCGAGCCCTCTTGCTGCTTCGGCGTTGTCCCGCCGCTGCTCCAGGTCGTCGTCCTCCGTCATGGGTGAGCCCCTCTTGCTGCGCTGCACCACCTGAGTTCGTCGCTGACGAACTACTCCGCTTTTCAATGCTCATTCAGTATTGCACCCTTCGTTTACCAAACACTCGTGGATTCATCCGGACTAGTTGAAGCCGCCATCACCTGCAGCAGGCGGCCTGGGCCATGCTGGGGCGCCCTGAGTGGTTGCGGGGGTATTGGCTGGGCCCCCGTTCTGGCCCAGTGGCGCTGGCGGGCTCCACAGCGGCGCTAGCGCGGCCTCGCCCACATGCGCGTGTATGCTATCGTACATAATGGCTGGGAAGCTCCGCCTTGGCGTCGTGCCGGGGCAGCGCCAGGCGGGAACGGCACTACCTTGACCGAGGCCGACGGGGAATCACTCTCGCCTCGCGCAGCATCTTCAGCACCGAGTTATCCATGCAGTGCAGATCCGGTTACAGCAGGTGCTCCCACGCGGCCGACTGCAATCTGGCTGCGTAAAGGACAGGCATACAGGCCTTTTTGGCTTGCTCTGAGTTTATGTTGCGGCGCAGCATAAGGGTAAGTGAGGGGAGGGACAGGCGGAGGAGCTTTGCCATGGTCGTCTTCCTGGTCGGTACAGCAGCAATTCTGGTGGTGAGCCTCGCTGTTCGGGTTGCCATAGATGAGTTTGCGGCTCGCTGGGCCCAAGGATCTCTAGACGCCCCCCGCAGTCTCCATGGCTCCTGACCAAGGATGTCAGACGACGAAGCCCACATCCCAGCTGCGGCACCGAGCCAAATGGAGCGGGGCATGATGCGGGGTCGTGTCCCTTGGTGATGGTGTAGGAGCGGTTGCTCCTGGCGGGCTTGGCCGCTGGTCAGGCGGGCCCAGCCGAGAGCCTGACTTGGCCAGTATCGCTGACGGCGCTGATCGCTTCCAGGCTCATGTAGCGCGACCGTTGGGTGGCCCATTCGTCAGACTGCTCGAGCAGCAGGGCTCCGACGAGCCTGATGACGGCGGCGGTCGTGCCCCCAAGCGTGGTGTAGGAGGCCACCACCGTAACGGTGACGGTCATCGTGGTGGTCCTCGATAGGGTGGGAGTTGTCGAGACCTACATGCCAAACCTTGGATACCCACGATGACCAACGACAGGATTGCCCTTCGGAAGCTGTTGGAGAGGGGCTCCGACGCTACTTTCCTGCGGGAAACGATTGGTTTTGCTGCGCATCGGTTGATGGAGCTGGATGCTGAGGAGGTCTGCAGCGCTGGCTACGGCGAGCGCAGCGCCGAACGGGAGAACCAGCGGAACGGCTATTGGAAGCGGGACTGGTAAACCCGGGCTGGAACAGTGGAACTCGGCATTCCGAAGCTGCGGCGCGGCTTCTACTTACGAGCCTTCTTGGAGCCGAGGCGGCTGGCGGCGAAGGCGCTGACGTCGGCATCGGCAAGGAGGATGAAGCCAGCCGCGTCGACAAGAATGTGCCGCTTCCGATCGAAGGTCCACTTCGCGGTGTCATATCCGGTGGACACGCCATCGACGCTGGTAGCACGCACGGTCTGGTTATCGATGATGGCAGCTGAAAGCTTCGACTTGCGTCCCTCCGCCTCGTGGGCCAGCACGCATGGCCGGTCGTGTGCACGCCCGAGCGTGTCGTCGAGCCGCCATCACCTGAGTGAGCGAACACCGTCTGCCATGGCGGAAGGGAAGTAGAGAGCATGCTCCAGGCGCGACCGGAACGAGCAAGGTAGAAGATGGCGTCGGCCATCAGGCGCGGTGGCCACTTTAGTGGCAACCCGGTACAGGCAGGCGGCGGAAGCAACGGCTCCAAAGGCCACCTGTTCGGTGCCGAGCAGGTCAGTCGGATGACGGTCTTAACAGGCGATCAATGTCGGTGCTTGGCCAAAGCATGCCGTGCAGCGGCGGAGACGTCTCCGCGAGTGTATGGCTTGCTCAGAATGCCTGCATTAGTCGGTAGAGTCGTCGCACCCAGGACATCAATATGGCCCGTTGTCAGGATCACAGGGACTTCCGGGAAGCGGCTACCGGCAACGCGGGCGAACTCCAAACCATCCATGCTACCCGGCATGGAGATATCAGTGAGGATCAGGTCCGCCACAGCTCCACCTTCCAGCACACCGAGTGCAGCGTCAGCGTCATCCGCTTCGATGATCCGGTAGCCCAGTTCGGACAGGGTTTCCGCTAGCGTTGAGCGTACCATTGCGTCGTCTTCGACGACCAGCACAGTCTCGCCCATACCCGCCTCTACCCCAGCTTTGACGGACGGCGTAACCGACGCAGCGATGTCGAGCACCGGCTTCTGAATAGAGGGCAGAAGGATGGCCACCTCGGTACCCTTGCCTGGCGCGCTCTCAATCCGTGCCACGCCGCCGCACTGCTGAGCCAAGTTGTAAATTTGGGCAAGACCGAGACCGGTGCCCTTGCCAGGGACCTTGGTTGTGAAGAACGGCTCGAAAGCCCGACGGCGAACCTCCTCGGACATACCCGGCCCGTTGTCACGGACAGTCAGCCCGATGTAACCGCCTTTGGGCAGCCGATCATCGACGTCCGCTCCTGCTTCTTCACTGCGAAGCGAGATGGTGATCGTCCCAGCCGCGCCACCAATCGCGTCCCTAGCATTGATGACGAGGTTAAGGAGGGCACATTCCAGTTGGTTCAGGTCGGCGAGGCATGCCCCGACACCCTGCTCCGGAACATCGATTTCCAGTGCAATCCGCTCGCCTGCGGCCCGCGCGAGGAGGCCACGGAGCCGGCTAATGATCTCAACCGGATCAAGCGGCCTCAGATCAAGCTGCTGGCTACGGGCAAAATTGAGAAGTTGGGCGGTAACCGCTGTAGCCCTCTTTGCGGCATCCAGAGCATTGTCAGCCAGCCGCATCACCTCGGCTCTGTCATCTCCGACCCGGCCCAAAATCAGTTCGAGATTGCTCGTTATGGCTTGCAGGACGTTGTTGAAGTCGTGTGCGATGCTGCCGGTAAGCTGGCCAATGGCCTCCATCTTTTGGGCGTGACGTAACCCCTCCTCGCTAGCCTGAAGTGCCGCCTCGGCGCGCTTGCGGCTTGTGACATCGGTCAGGGCCGCAATGACCCGAACCTCACCACTTCCCGGGGTGCGTTCCACAGTCGCTGAGAGAAGTACGTCAAGCTCGGTAGCGTCGCGCCGACGGAAGCAGCGCTCCACGTCGCGGACTTCACCTTTGGCTAAGAAATCTGCCCATCCGGCCGTGGTCTGCTGGGCGGACGACAGTGCTTGGAAGTCCGACACAGGGCGTCCGACCACCTCAAGGCGAGTATAGTCCAGCAGATCGAGCCACCGGTCAGACACGTCGGTTACGGTAGCGTCGACGTCGAGTACCAGCATAGGCACTGGCGCGCGAACGAAGTTGGCACGGTGATGATCCTCGCTTTCGCGCAAGGCCACATGGGCTACATCCGGCACTGCGGTCAGCGGGGCACGTCTCCAGCTGGTCACGCGTTGTGGGGCTAGCGGATTGCTGTGCGTCACGAGCTTTCGCTCCTGCTACTTCCACCCTGACGGGATGGTCTCACACGTGTGAGCGAATATGCAAGCTGTCTCGGCCGCTCACGCTGTCCTTATTATCAACCATAAGTTGATTACATCAGTCCTATTTGCCCCTCTTTGTAGAGGCAGCTTTTTTGTCTGGGTTTGAAATAGCGCTGTACAGAACCTTCGCTAATGTGGCGAACTTGTGGCCTTGATACCCGTTAAAGTTGTAATCGACAGCATACTGAAAGGCGCAGGCCGATGGCTTACTACAGGCGTCCCGGATGCGAGCCCACACCAGATGCAGTCCGCATCCTCATCGCCGAGGATGAGGCTTTGATCGCAATGTCGATGTCGGACCTTCTTGAGGAAGAAGGTTACGCGGTCTCGATTGCGAGTGATGGGATCGAAGCTTTGGCCGAAGTGCAGCGGCTGGGGCTTCAGGTGAGCGCACTCGTGACCGATCTCAACATGCCTCGCATGAGTGGTGAGGACTTGATCAGCGCTCTGCAGAAGGTCCAGCCCGAACTTCCGATCATTGTAGTGAGTGGTTCCGCTCCGCTTGGTGGGCTGGAGGAGTTGCGGCGCTACGGCGGTGGGCAAGAGCCATTTGCTTTGCTGCACAAGCCAATGAACTACGATGACCTCGTGCAGACCCTGCGCCGCGTGACCAGCACCCAACGACTGGTCCGGTTGGAAGTTTAGTGGATCATCGCTGTGAGGCGCTTGGGTTTGGTGGTCCAGGTTCAGCGTTAGCCTTCGCCGGCTTTGAGGCGCGGGCCGAGGGGGAACTGAAATCGCTCAGGGATGCGATCGGCAAGGTGCCGGGCTTCCATAGCTGCTGCTGCGCCGGGCGGCGGCGAAGCTTGGCAAGGGATAAGCCCGGCAGCGAGCCCGTTGCGTTACAGATCGGCCGTCACGGAGAAGAGGAAGGTGCGCGGGGCGCCCTGGGAGATGGTCCCGAAGGAGGCGACGCCCGCCCAGTGGTCGTTATCCGTCACGTTGAGGATGCTGGCGCGGAAGGTCGTGGGCCGTCCGGCGATCTCGGCCCGGTACCGGGCACCGATATCGAGGCGTGCCCAGGCCGGCAGGCTGACAGTATTGGTGGTGTCGACCTGCTGCCGCCCGGTCAGGACCACGGCACCGTTCAGGCTGAGGCCCGGCGTCCAGGGCAGGTCCCAGTCGAGGCCGAGATTGGTCTGATAGGTCGGCACGCCGATCGGCCGGTTGCCGACCACGGCGGCGGTGCCGGAGCGGGTGATCTCAGCGTCGAACAGGGTCAGCCCGCCGAGCAGGCGCAGGGACGGCGTGATTTCGCCGGAGGATGTCAGCTCCAGGCCGCGGACGCGCTGCTCGCCGCCCACCGAATAGATATTGTTTGACAGCTCCGCGGTCGGCCGGGTGATCTGGAAGGCGCTCAGCGTCACGATGGCGCGGCGGAGGTCGAATTTGACGCCGGCCTCGTACTGCTGGGCACGGTAGGGGGCGAAGGCCTCGCCGGCATTGGCGGCCGTCGTCGGCGCGATATCGCCGCGGCTCAGCCCCTCAATGTAGTTGGCATAGAGCGAGATGCCGGCCCAGGGGCGGACCACCAAGCCAACGAAGGGTGTAACCGCACTCTCGTCATAGGCCGAGCTGCGGCCGCCGGTCGTGGCGTTGTAGTTGTTGGATTCGACGCGTTGGAGGCGCAGGCCAAGCATCAGCCGCAGCCGTTCGTCGAACATGGCGATCGTGTCGGCGAGGGACAGGCCGGTGAGCGCGGTGGTCGAGACCCGCGGCACGCGCCCCGGCGCGGGAACTGCCTGCTCCGACCGAAGGACCGGCTGGTAGATGTTGGAGCGATAGGCCGTGCCGTTGACGATCAGCCGGTCCTGCTGCTCGTGATAGGCATCCGCCTGCAAGGTCACCATATGGCCGATGGGGCCGGTGGCGATGCGGGCGCGGGCCCCGCCGCTGGCGCTGTAGCGCTCGATCCGGAAGGTGGCGTTGCCGGGCGTGCTCGTCGTGTCGCCCAGGGCGTTGACAATGGTCGGCAGGCTGAACAGGCGCCGCACCTCGGTCTGTGAGCCGCCGAGATTGCCGAAGACGGTGATGCTGTCGGTCAGGTCGTATTCGGCGCGGAGCAGGGCGCCATCATCGGTGACGCGAGACCACTCCCAGGGCTGGCTCAGGTTGCGCCGGCCGTTCGGGGCGGAGGGCAGCCGCACGCCGGGGGCGAGGAGGACAGGGCGCAGCGGGGCATCAAGCGTATCCTGCTGGCGGAAGAAGTCGAGGGAGGCGCGGAAGCGCTCGCCCCGGTAGTCGAGGGCCAGTGCCCCGACGAAGGCCTCGCGGCGTTGCTTGTCGAGGTCGGTGTCGCCCTGGCGGTAGCTGCCGTTGAAGCGCAGGCCCCATTGCCGCTGGTCACCGAAGCGGCGGGCTAGGTCCAGATGGCCGCCGAACTGCGAGGCGGAGGCGTAGTTCAGGGTGAGGCGCGTCAGGTCCTCCTCGGCACGCTTCGGCACAATGTTGATGACGCCGCCGATGCCGCTGTTCGGCGACATGCCGTAGAGCAGGGCGCCAGGGCCGCGCAGCACTTCGATGCGCTCTACGAATTCGGTGAAGACGCGGTAGTTGGGCGCGATGCCGTACTGTCCGTCGAAAGCGATCTCGCCGCTATTGCCCTCGCCCACGGGAAAGCCGCGGATGAAAAGGGAGTCGACCTGGCCGCCCGGGTTGGTGGCGGTGCGGACCGAGGGGTCGAGGGCGAGGGCCTCCGTCACCGTGGCGGCTTGGCGGTCGCTGATCCAGCGGTCGGTGTAGCTGCTGGTGCTGAAGGGCGAGTCCATGACCCCGGTATTGCCGAGCAGGCCGAGCCGGCTGCCGGTGGCGACCTGGCCGCCGGTATAGGGGGGCGGCACGGCGTTGCGGGGCGCCGACCCCTCCACGGAGACTTCCGGCAGTGCCAGAGGGGTGCCGCTTGCCGATGCCGGCAGGTTGGGCGCTTGGGCCCTGGCCGATGCGATGACGGCCATTGCCATTAGGCAGGCGGACAGGAACTTTGAGCCCAAAGCATGGCGGCAGGACGGCATGGTCATGGTCGGTCGATCCCGGCACGGACGGTTTGGGCGTTCCGACATCGCCCTTCGGAGGTGAACCCGGTTCATTCCTCCGGCGGTAACGGCGAAAGCTGGCCTCGCCGATAGTGCAAATGCGAGTCGTTTGCAAATTGGTGCCTAGGGCGGGGCTCTCTTGTCGGCGCGGAGGGCTGAGGGACGTGGTGCGGTCTGGGCGGTCTGGATGGCGGGGCTTCTAAGCCGACGCCGCAAGCGCTCCGCGTACTGCCCCTTCGATCCACAGGTTTGGGCCAAGGACGGAGGCGCTCAGGCCTTCTGCGCGCACTACTTGGTCTTCGCCGGCGTCCGGGTGGCTCGGGGCTCGGCCTTGGCCGGCTCTGGGCCTGACGTGCATCCCGCCCGCGCCCTGACCCGCTTGCTGGTACCCTGCTGGGCGCCGTGGATCGGTCAGGTCGCCCGCTAGGTCTGGGCAGTCGCTAAGGTGGCGGACGATATGGGGGATGGGCGACACCCCGTTGGGACGCTCCGCATCTCGCTCGTCCCGTCTCTCGGCGATTTAGAAACCCCCTGTCGCTAGTGCCGCCCGATCCCGAAGAGCGACATTAATGCAGGGGCTCCGACAATGCCGACTTGCAGCTCCAGCCCGAGCGGGCCCCGTCGCAAGCTGCGGAAGGCGGTTAGACCAGAAATGGAACCGCCCAAGGTTTTGTTGCGTACTTGAAATTACAGGGCGGCATCCCTATGTCAGGTGGAGGCGAGGCTTGGCCCAGCCTGCTCGCTCCCCTGCCCCCAGCGCTGCCGTTCATTCCCTCAAGGGCGAGCACAAGCCGGCCGTGGGATGATGCCGCCGCATCAGCAATGGTGCCCGGCGTCCATCCTGCCGCCCCTGCCCCTGTGCAGCGGCTGGGCCGCTGGCCTCTCCTTCCCCCTGTCATCCCCATTCGGCGGGTCCCTCAGCGGCATCCCTGGCGCGGTGGGGGCCCGGCACCGCGCATCCGGCACTGAGCCGGCCGCTTCTGCAAACCCTCCCCTGCCAGCGGTGGCACGGGATGGCGATGACAGCGCCCACCCGGTGCCGGCTTCGGTCACCCGAAGCCA
>NZ_JAETWB010000061.1 GCF_016773205.1 Belnapia arida | reverse complement strand
GCGCTCTCCGCCTCATCGGCGCTGAACTCGCCACCGGACAGGATCTGCTCGGCAAGGGTGGCACGCAGCGCGGCATCGTCCTCGACGATGAGGATCTGGCGAAGGGCGGACATCGTGGTCTCCAGGGGAAGAGGTAAGGGCTTACTTCGGCCCCGCCACATCATCTATAGGTTGATAACACGCCGCACAAATCACTCAAATGAGAGGTTTGTCTCAAAAATGTCGCGCATGGTTCGACGGTTTGAGTGGTCGGAGCATAGGGTCGTGCTGCGCGAGACGGGTGCATGAGCCCGCCGCCGAGTATGGGCGCGGGCAGTGATCCCGCGTTGGCGGTGACGACGATCGACCATCTGGCTCGCGGCTGCTGCGTGCTCGAAATCTGGTGCCGTAGCTGCGACCACCGCCGGTGGATACCGGCGCAGTCCCTGGCTCGCCGATACGGACACTTGGCGGTCTGCGAAGCCACGGCGGTGCGGGCACTGCGGGCGACGCGGAGCGCCGATCCGGATCACGGCCTGGCCGCCGAGCGGCGCGCCAGCCGAGAAGGATCGGGTTAAGGCCTTCTAGGGTACGCTGATCGGCTGAAGGTGGGGGCTGGCATGCGAGCGATGATGGTGGCGGCACTGGGCGTGACGCTGGCGGCTTTGCCGGCCTGGGCCGAGGACCCCACGACCATCCATCTTCGGATCGCCGGCGGGTTTGGCGGTGTCACCCAGTACGAGCGCTACGAGGCCCCGTTCTGGATAAGCGAGGTGCCTCGCCTGACCGGCGGCCGGGTCCAGGCGGAGATTGCGCCGTTCGACCGCAGCGGCATCCATGGCTCCGACATGCTTGGGCTCATGCGGTTGGGTGTCGTGTCATTCGGCACCGTCAGCCTTGCGGTTGCTGCTAGCGACGAGCCAGAATTGGCGGCGATGGACCTGCCGGCACTCAATCCGGACATCGCGACGCTTAGCCAGTCTCGGGACCTGCTACGGCCACGGCTGGAAGCAACCTTGCGGTATCGGTACAATGTGCAGCTGCTGGCGGTCTATACCTACCCGGCGCAAGTGCTGTTCTGCCGCGACCCCTTCACCAGCCTCGCCGACCTCGCTGGCCGACGGATCAGGGTCTCCTCCGTAGGGCAGGGCGAGATGGTGGAGGCGCTCGGTGCCGCAGCAGTCGTCATCCCCTTCGCCCAGATCCCCGACGCCCTTAAGCGCCACACCGTGGAGTGCGCCATCACCGGCAGCCTCTCGGGCAACGCGCTCGGGCTGCAGGCCGTCACCTCGACGATGTCGCGGCAGGCGGTCGGCTGGGGCGTCTCCCTGTTCGGCGCCAACCTGAGCGCCTGGAACGGGCTGCCGCCGGAAGTGCGGACCCAGATCCAGCAGGGGCTGGGAACCCTGGAAACTGCGATCTGGCAGGCGGCAGAGCGCGAAACCGAAGAGGGCTTCCTCTGCAACGCCGGCTCCCCCCGCTGCAAGCAGGGCAAGCCAGGCGGCATGGTGGTGCTCGACGATACGCCGCAGGACCAACGACGTCGCGCACATCCGCTGCGAAATGTCGTGTTACCGAAATGGATTGAGCGTTGTGGCGAGGAATGCGTCACGGTCTGGAACCGCTACATGGCAGCAGCGAGAGGCATCACCGCGGCTGCGCAATAGCCTGGGCTGGTGGTCATGCAAGGGGGTTACCCCCCACGCCTCGGCACCGCCCGCATGTAGCTTGGGCGTGTTGGCAGGGTGAGAGCGGAACGACCAGCGCTTCCCACATCTTTGCTTCCTCGGCCGCAACCACCGTCTAACTGCTCGTTTTACCGAGCAGCGTCCAATCTAGACCGTGTTGTAGGGGACCAGAACGCCACACGCTGGTCAGCCGGAGTTGGTGCATCTTGGCCGAAGAATATCGTGTGCAGGGCCTTTACCTGCTATCTCGCGAGCGATCATTTGCGGAATGATATATTGCGTTGCACAATTTGAGTTGCGTCATCTTTTCAGACGCGCAAATTGTCCAGCGGGCAGCGGCACGCTCGTGCCCTGCCTTTCTTGGACGTTTCCTCCCTAAACTCGGCGGCGCCTTCGGGTGCCGCCCTTTTTTTGGGCCGTCACTGATTAAGCAACCAGCAAGGCTGGCTGGTTCGTACCAGGGGGAACTTTCTGCTGCAACAGAATTGCTGCCTGTAGACATGGCAGATGAATATCAGTGATTGCCGCTCTGGATCGACGAGGCCAGCCGCCCGAGGAAGCCTAGCTTCTGGACAACGTCCCGCTCAGCCTTGAGGCTCTGCAGTTCGGCTGTCATCCCGAAGCGCAGCCTCATCTCTGATAAGTCTCCCCCCCGCAGCAAGTAAGGGTTTATTAGGAGCGATGTGCTTTGGTCGCGCGCAGCTACAAGCTTGCGCGGTCTGAAGGCAGGCTACATGCCTGCTACGAAGGTGCCCGGGGTGGGAGGCCAGCGGATATCACCGGCCAACAGACGAGATCGGCAGCTATGCACCCAGGCCAGCCATCCCGACGTTGATCGCGCGCCCAAGACTCCTTCATGACCTACTCGCCCAAGGATTCGAACGTTGGACGCAACCGTTGATTGGGCAGTGGCCAAGCACCCTCAAGCCCAGCTTCGCCGGTCTGGGTGGGTCGATCTGCGGGGCCCTTGGGGCTTCGCCTTCGACAACGAGGACCGTGGGGTTCAGGAGGGTTGGCCGAGACGCGCCGAGGCCTTCGATCGGGAGATCCTCGTCCCCTTCCCACCCGAGTCCGCAGCGAGCGGCATCCAGGAGCGAGGCTACCATCCGGTCGTTTGGTATCGCCGGGTATTCGAGCTCTCACCAGCCGGGCGAGCGCCTCGACTCCACCTGACATTTGGCGCGGTGGATTACGAAGCTCAGGTCTGGGTCAATGGCCAGTTCGCCGGACGTCACGAAGGAGGGCACACACCGTTCACCCTCGACATCACCGCCTGCCTCTCTCCGGAGACCGAACAGGTCATCGTCGTGCGCGTCTACGACGACCCGCTGGATCTGACCCAGCCGCGCGGGAAGCAGTACTGGGATCCTGAGCCGGCCGAGATCTGGTATCACCGAACCACGGGTATCTGGCAGCCGGTCTGGCTGGAGCCTTTGGGCGAAGCCTTCGTCGAAGAGGTGCGGTGGACCGCTGATCCGGACCGCTTCGCTGCCCAAATGCGATTGCGGGTGGGTGGGCGCGCAGCCAAGGCGACCCAACTCCGCCTGCGCCTGTCGCTCCGCGGGCGACCGCTGGTGGACGACATCTATGCCCTGGACGGAGCGGTGCTGGACCGCGAAATCGTCTTGCCCCGGCGCATGCACCGGGTCCAAGCGGTTTGCTGGGCACCCCATCATCCCCACTTGATCGACGCCTCGATCGAGCTGTTGGCGGCCGACGGCTCGGTGCTCGACCTGGTCGAAAGCTACTTCGGCCTACGCCGGATTGAAGCCGTGGACGGCCGGCTGCTGCTGAACGGAGTGCCACTGTTCCTGCGCCTGGTCCTGTCCCAGAACTATTGGCCGCAGTCGCATCTGGCGCCGCCAAGCGACGAGGCCATCCGGCGGGAGGTCGAACTCGTTAAGGAACTCGGCTTCAATGGCGTGCGCATTCACCAGAAGATTGAGGACCCGCGGTTCCTCTACTGGTGTGACCGCCTGGGCGTGCTTGTCTGGGGCGAGGCAGCCAATGCCTTTCAGTTCGACGAGCGGGCCGCCCAACGGTTGTGCCGTGAGTGGGCGGACGCGGTCCGGCGCGACTACAACCACCCCTGCATCATTACCTGGGTCCCGTTGAACGAGAGCTGGGGCGTGCCGGACCTGGAGCACGATCCGGCTCAGCGTGCGTACGTGAAGGCGCTGTACCATCTGACGAAGACGCTGGACTCTACACGCCCGGTGATCGGCAACGATGGCTGGCAGAACGCTGTCGGTGACATCTTCGGTGTGCACGACTACGCCATGGACCCCGCCAGGCTAACCGAGCGCTACGGCTCCGGCGAGGCGCTCCGGCGCACCTTCGAGGCGATCCGTCCGGCGCATAACCGCCTGCTGGTAGACGGCCAGACTTTCGAGCAGCAGCCAGTCGTGGTCAGCGAGTTCGGCGGCCTCAGCATCAAGCCTGGCGAGGGGGAGAACTGGTATGGCTATGCCACGACGAACGATGCGCAGGAGCTGCTGGTGCTCTATGGGGCGCTGGTCGGAGCCTTGCTGGACAGCACGGGGATTGCGGGCTTCTGCTACACCCAGCTCACCGATACCGAGCAGGAGACCAATGGCCTGCTGACAGCCGCCCGCAAGCCCAAGCTGGATATCGCCACCATCCGAGCGATTACCTCCCGCCCGGCTAGGTCCGTCCCAAGCGAGATCCTGGACGCCATCTTCCAGCACGAGATCGCAAGGCGGCGTGGCAGTCGGGCGGAGGAATAGCCGCGCGGCGAGTGGTTATGCCAAATCCCGGCCGCACACATAACCGCACCCGTGCTCTCAGTGCCAGAATTGCAGATGCGCCTTGACCCGCAGAGGGCCTCCACACATGCGATAAGCCCCGCTTACTCGATCGGTCCTAGCACCGAGGAAGTGGACGGTCGCCAAGACCTGCCCTGCCTGATCAGCGATCTCTATCTGTTGCACGTCCGTTATCCTGCTGCTGCTGCCGCTGCTGCGAAGGCAGCCGGCAACCAGTTCCCGAAGACTGAGGCGTGCCTCATGTTGGGCGGCGACGAGATCGGGTAGCTCGGATCCTTCCGGGTCGAGGATCAGTTCTTGGCCTTGACGAACATGCAGGAAGAAGCGCGGCATAGTCGCATATTATGGTCTGCCTTCACCGCTCTGCCGTGCGGTTGCGAATGACCAGAAGGGGTCACTGCGCGATCAATGCAAAACGACACGCTAAGCTCCCCGATGTCTGTCGGCGGTAGTTCGCTGACCTACTTCCAGGGCCGTCCGAACCCGCCGTACGAGGGCGTCGAGTTCAAACGGCTTATCCATCATGTCGATCCCCGGCGGTAGCGACGTCCCCGCGTAGCCGCTGATGAACAGTACGGGCAGCCCTGGGGCCCCCTTGCGTGCCGCTTCGGCCAGCTGCCGCCCGTTCATGCCATTCGGCAGCCCCACGTCGGTGACCAGCAGGTCTGGGCGGGTGGTGGCCAGGATGCGCAGCGCTTCAGGCCCGTCTCGCGCCTCCAGCACCGTGTGGCCCAGCTCGCGCAGCAGGTCGGCTGCCGGCTGCCGCGCCGCGTCCTCGTCGTCCACCAGAAGCACCGTCCCGGGTTCGCTGGCCGCCTCCAGCACCAGCGGCACTGCCTCCGGTCGCCCCATCGCATCCGCATGCTCGTGCAGCGGCAGGAGGAGGCGCAACGTCGTGCCCTGCCCCGGCGCGCTCTCGATCCGCACTAGGCCGCCAGATTGCCGCACGAAGCTCCAGACCTGGCTCAGACCCAGCCCCGTGCCCTGGCCTTGCGGCTTGGTGGTGAAGAACGGCTCGAACACCCGCTCGAGCACCTCCGGCGGTATGCCCGTTCCAGTGTCCGCGACCGAGAGCGCCACGTAGAGGCCTGGCGCCGCCCCATCATCCGGGATGTCCGCCGCCGAGAGACGCAGGTCCTCCGTGCCGATCGTCAGCCGGCCGCCCTCGGACATCGCATCGCGCGCGTTGATGCAGAGGTTCAGCAGCGCGCTCTCCAGCTCGTTCGGGTCACACAGCACGCTCCCGGCGCCGTTGCGAAGCTGCAGGTCCAGCGCGATCCCTGGCCCCACCGTGCGACGGATCAGGTCCGCCAGTCCGGCGACCAGCCCGTCCGTATCGACCGGCTTCGGCTCCAATGGCCGCCGCCGCGCGAAGGCGAGCAAGCGCCGCGTCAGGCCTGCCGCGCGCTCTGCCGCCTCCTGCACGGCGTCGAGGTATCGTAGCGCCTCGCCGGCCTGGCCAGCCGCGACCCTGCGTCGCGCCATGCTGAGCCCGCCTGTGACGCCCTGAAGCATGTTGTTGAAGTCGTGCGCGATGCCGCCCGTCAGCTGGCCCACCGCCTCCATTTTCTGCGCCTGCCGGAGCGTCTCCTCGGCCGCCATCAGCTCCGTGGTGCGCTCGGTGACGCGACGCTCCAGCTCCTCGGCCGCCAGTCGGGCCTCGGTGATATCCACATTGCAGCCGGTGTAGCCGAGGAACCTTCCCGCATCGTCCATGCGCGGCACACCCTCGCAGCGCAGCCAGCGCACCTGGCCGGCCCTGTCGCGCACGCGCGTCTCCGTCTTAAAAGGCGCACGTGCATGGAACGCTTCTAGGAAGTCAGTGTGATGCCGATCGAGATCCTCGGGCAGGACGATCTCCTCCCACCCCCGTCCTCGCATCTCCGACGCCGGCCGGCCAAACATGTGATCGTAGTGCATGTTGGCGAAGGTGACCTGACCTTCCGCGTCGGTCATCCAAATCAGCGCCGGGGCGCTGTCGGCCATGTGGCGAAACCGCGCCTCGCTTTCGCGCAGCGCCTCCTCGGTCCTGCGGCGCTCAGTGACGTCCTGGCCGATCTTGAGAAACCCGCGGACTTCGCCCCCTTCGCCGCGCAGCGCCGTGACCGTGCCGTCGATGAACACCCGCGTGCCGTCTTTACGGAGATGCCAACGCACGTTCGGCGCGACGCCATGGACGCGGGCCGTCTCCACCTCATCGTCGTCCACATGGCTTTCCCGGTCTTCCGGGGTGAACAGGATGCTGGCGGGCTGCCCGATGGCCTCGGCCGCCGTCCAGCCGAAGACGACCTCCGCGCCAGGGAACCAGTCGGCGATGACGTCCTCCGCGTCACAGACGAGAATGGCGTAGTCGCGTGCGTTCTCGACGACGAGGCGGAACCGCTCTTCGGTCGTCCGCAGCCGGCGGACTTTGTGCAGGCGATCGATAACCGGCCCGAGGATGGTGGCGTAGGTGCGCAGGAACTCCGTGTCGCCCTCGCCGAACTTGCGCGGCTCGGTGGCGTCCACCTGCAACAAGCCGTAGGCCTGCCCACCAGGCAGGAAGATCGGCACGTTTGCCAGCGCGATCACCCCGGCTTCCCTCAGGAAGTCAGGCAGCTCGAACCGGTCTTCCTGACTTATGTCCTGGGTGATGACAGGCTTGCCGGCCTTGATCGAAAAGGTCTCAGAAGAACGCACGGTCATCTCCAGGCGCACCCGGCCGACGACCTCCGGGGACCAGCCGACACCAGCCCGCACTAAGAGGGAGCGTCCATTGTCCTGGATCTCGAGGACTTTGGCCCAATTTTTCCCCATCGCCTCGCCCACGAGGCGGCAGGCTTCGGTAAGGACCTCGTCGAGGTTGTTGCTGCGCAGGGTGAACTCGCCGAAGTCAGCGAGCATCTGCTGGCGCCTGACCATCTGTTCGAGATCAAGCATGCCGATCACCGGCTCTTATCCCGCCAGAGGCCACTGGCGCCCTCTGTTCCCGTTCTGCATGGCGGCAGTGCAGCAACTTCTCACCGTCCGGCCGCAATCGGCCCTCGGGATCGACGTGGCGGTAGAGTGTCTGGCGGGTTATGCCCAGTTTCGCGCACAACTCGGCCACTCCCGTCTCCCGCCGGCCCATGGCGGCTTGGGCGAGGCGCAGCTTGGCCGGCGTCATCTTATATGGCCGTCCCCCGCGGCGGCCGCGGGCACGTGCGGAGGCGAGGCCCGCCTTGGTGCGCTCGACAATCAGCTCGCGCTCGAACTCGGCCAATGCTGCGAAGACGCCGAATATCAGCTGGCCGTTCGAGGTGGTGGTGTCGATGGCCGCCCCCTCGCCGGCGAGGACACGCAGCCCCACGCCGCGCCCCGTCAGCTCGTGTGCCAGGTTGACGAGGTGCCGCAGGTCGCGCCCGAGCCGATCGAGCTTCCAGGCGACCAGGGTGTCGCCGGGGCGCAGGCCCTTGAGGCACGCCTCCAACCCGGGTCGGTCGTCGCGCTTGCCCGACGCGGTGTCCTCGTACAGCCGGGACAGGTCAACCCCGGCGGCGAGCAGCGCGTCGCGCTGCAGGTCGAGCGCCTGGCTGCCGTCCGCCTTGCTCACGCGCATGTAGCCGATCAGCACGACAGTCCTCCGCTCTGCAAACGCCCGGATGGGTGACAACGCAAGAAGTCTCTTCTCGATGCTGCCGATTTGCCACACAACCCGTCACGCCCTCTACGTGCCGCAAGTGTCCGCAGCACAGTTGTGTGACCTCGCGAGGCGTCAATCCTGGAGCTGAAACAGATGCCACGCCGGACCCTGCTGTCCGCCGAGTAGCGGGCTCGCCTGTTCGCGGTCCAGACCGACCGGGCCGGCACCAGGACGGAGACGGCGCGGGGCATCCAAGTGGTCACAGGTTGGCGCTCACCTGCATCAGCTCGTCGAGCTCGCGCAGTCGGACGTTAAGTGTCGCCATCTCGCGTCGAGCCACGCCGCGCTTTCACATGATGGGGTGGATGCCCCCTGCTCTGCGGCATCGAGGCGCCATAGCGTGGTTGGTGTTGAGCGTGACCACGAAGGAGAGGAGGCATCTGTGGAGAAGATTACGACGATCGGCCTCGACTTGGCGAAGAGCGTCTTCCAGGTACATGGGATCAATGCGGCCGGTGGGGTGGTGGTGGTGCGGCGCAAGCTGCGCCGGTCAGCGCTGTTGGACTTCTTCGCAGCTTTGCCGCCGACGCTGGTTGGCATGGAGGCTTGTAGAGGGGCGCACCATTGGGCGCGCGAGCTTACTCGCCTCGGCCACACGGTCCGGCTCATGCCACCGGCCTACGTGAAGCCCTACGTCAAGAGCGCGGCTGAAGCCTCGCAGTAGGACAACTCGCACGCTGCGTGTCCAACAAAGGAGCCGACTACGCTCGGGCTTTAGTCGTAGCCATCCAGTAGGATTAGACGTGGGCTTCGCTACAAGCCCTTTTGTGGCACCCACTCCTGAAGGAGACCCGCTTTGACCCGCATCATCATCAATGGCGTGACCTATGAGGGCGTCAGCTCGGTTAGCGTCATCAATGATACCGTCATCATCGACGGCAAGCGCCAGGACGGCACAGTATCTGGCGTGGTGGAAATTCGGGTGCTGGAAGGCGTCCTGGGTGAGTTGCGGACCGATGCAGCTGTAAACTGCGGCGAAGTCCGTGGCGACGTCCACGCTGGTGGTTCGGTGAACTGCAATAGTGTCGGCGGGAGCGTCAATGCCGGCGGGTCCATTCGCTGTGATGAGGTGCGCGGATCGATCAAGGCTGGCGGAAGCGTCCGGCACAAATAGCTCACCAAATGCCCCGGGTTCTTGTTGAAGTAGTGGCCTCCGAGCGTCGCCGCCGCCGCCGGCGCTGCTGGCATCAAGAAGCCAGATAGTCGTGTGACGCTGGGCTCGCCGGAGATGGGTGCGCGGCGCATGGTCACCACCACGACTCCTCTTCAGATACAGCAACGCCCAAGCGCTTAGCCAGTATTCTGAGCCGCTCTAGGTCGCTGTCGCGCCACTGTTTGCTTGTTAGAAGAACCTGAGCTTCTGCGGCCTCCAGCCCGAGCGCTTCGCCGACTTCCAGAGGGGTTTTGACGCCGCGGTCATCCAACTCGCGACCGATCGCCACCCGAAGGCGGATGATCTTTAGCCAGCCAACGGTCTGGGTTCTGCGCTCTTCCGCTGTGAGTGGCTTCATAGGTGGATGGCTGCCCTGGGATGAAACCATCCCTTTTCATGAAGATCGAAATTAGCTACGTCAATCTCTAACGTTGAGTTTATCACACAACTCTAGATTTAGAGACGTAGTTTCGCTATCAATCTGGCAACGCCGGAGAGCGAACATGTCCATGTCGAGCCAAGTGTCTCTCAACTTTTACACTAAGGTTGAGCTTCGTTCTCATTTTCCGAAGCAGTGGTTCTGGACTATTCGTAATGCTGCGACAGACGGTATTTGCGAAAATTCACCAAAAATATTTTCGTCGGCTGACGATGCTTGGCGAGACAGCCAAAATGCTCTCGCTTGCTTCACGCCACCACGGATGGCAGTGGCAGCTTAGTCTGTCTAAGACTTCACTGTGCTCATCTGCCGAGCCTGACGATTAGCAGACGTTCCGCTCACTTGGTAATTACAGGCTTCGCCGTAGGGGCACGCTAATCACCATTGCGGCCCCTCCTCTGGTGCAGATATCCCGATGCGCTCAGCGGCCGCACGGAGCCGCGCTAGATCGCCCTCATGCCAGCGCTTGGCACTTAGCAGGCTCTGGGCCTCCATAGCGCTTAGCCCGAGCACTTCGCCGATCTGGGCAGCGCTCTTGGCGCCATGATGATCCAACGCCCGGCTAATGAGCACTCGAAGACGGATTATCTTTAGCCACTCGGCGGCTTGGGCTTCGCCCTGCTCTGCGGAGAGCAGTGGCGTTGCCGGTAACTGGTCGTCAGAAGGTAATGACATTTGGCTGAAAGCCCGTTCCCCACCGCTCCAGTTGAACGCCGTTCTGAACCCGAGGTTACTGCAGAAACGGGCCGGCTTGGTGGCCTGTGACTACCGATAAAGATCGGGTGGTAAAGGTGGGAGAAGGTGAGAATGCCTTGTAAGTCTCTGATCCAAAACATTAGGGCATGCCTATACAGTCCTGTGCGAAGTCCTCCACGGAGCAAGTTAGTGATGCCTGCTCAAGCTTTGCCGCTGGCCTGCTGATACCGACATCTTCGTCGATATGGACACCGGTGATAGTACGTCGACCAAATCCAACCCCCAGGGCACTCAAGCGCCGGTCTGCGGAACGCGCTTAAGCAGCGATCTCATCTCACGAACGGGCAGGTCATGCGCCGAGGTTCCTGCCTGGGCCCTGCCGTCCTGCCGTCAGGAGGACCTGAACCCGTTGCGCCAGCTCGTTGAGCGTGAACGGTTTATGGATGACTTCGATCTCTGGTGGCAGATCTGCGGCGGCATAGCCGGTGATGAACAGCACCGGCAGCCCAGGGATTTGTCCTTGCATGGCCTCCGCCAGCTGCCGGCCATTCATTCCGCTTGGCAGCCCCACATCGGTAATGAGCAGGTCGGGCCGTGCGCCCTTGGCCAAGAGGAGCAAGGCCTCCATCCCGTCCGCCGCCTCGAGGACTCGAAAGCCCAGTTCCTGCAGCCTCTCGGCTGCCGAGCTCCGCACCCCGGCCTCGTCATCGACCAGCAGCACCGTCGCATCGCCGGGACCAACCTGCTCGGGCATGGGAGTTGGTGCCAGCTTCTCCGTCGTCGCCGCCCAGTCGCTGCGCGGCAGGAACAAGCGCACTGTCGTACCCTGCCCAAGTGTACTCTCGATCTGCAGGAACCCCGCCAATTGTCGCACAAACCCCCAAACCTGGCTCAGGCCAAGTCCGGTGCCTTGGCCAACCGGCTTGGTGGTGAAGAACGGCTCAAAAACATGCTCCAACACGTCCGGCGGCATGCCGGAGCCGGTGTCGGACACGCACATCGCCACATAGCCGCCTGGCACCGCGCCCCCTTGCCCGACCACGTCCGCCGCCGAGAGTTCCACATCCTCCGTGTTGATCACGAGCCGCCCGCCACTCGGCATGGCATCACGTGAGTTGATGCACAGGTTCAGCAACACGTTTTCCAACTCATTAGGATCGCACAACACGCTGCCGCCACCGTTGCGCAACTGCAGGTCCAGCGTGATCCCCGGCCCGATCGAGCGGCGGATCAGGTCGGCCATGTCCGCTACCAACGCATCCGCGTCTAGGGGCTTCGGCTCCAGGTTCTGTCGCCGCGCGAAGGCCAGCAGTCGACGTGTCAGCCCAGCCGCCCGATCAACTGCCGCGTGCGCTGCTTCCAAGTAGCGCCCTGCCTCGCTGGTGTAGCCCGCGTCAACCCGACGCCGCGCCATGTCGACGCTGCTGGTGACGCCCTGAAGCATGTTGTTGAAGTCGTGGGCGATGCCGCCGGTAAGCTGGCCTACCGCTTCCATTTTCTGTGCCTGGTGCAGGCTTGCCTCCGCTGCCCTCAGTTCGGCTGTGCGCTCGGCCACACGTGCTTCAAGCACTTCCGCTGCACGCTCCAAAGCGTCCCGGGCACGGACCTGGTCATCCACATCGGTCGACGTGCCGAGCCATTCCCATACATGTGTGCCATCTGGAGCGCGCAGCACCGGCGACCCGCGCGTATGGAACCACCGCCACGTCCCATCGGCTGCGTGACGTAGGCGGAAGTCCGCCTCGAAAGCACCGCCCTCGCCGGCGCGGTCCCACGCCGCCATGGCATCCGCCCGGTCGTCCGGATGCAGCGCCCGAAGCCAGCCGCGGCCACGGCTAGCCTCGTCCGACAGGCCGGTAAAAGCTATCCATTGTGGACTGGCCCAGGTCCACTCGCCGCGCGCCGCAGACCGCCAAACCAACTGCGGCATACCTTCCACCAAAGCCCGCAAGCGGCCCTCACTCTTCGCCAGCGCCGCCTCGATCTCCTTCAGCGCGGTCACGTCGTGGCCGACGCCACCGATCCAGCGCACCTGCCCAGTCGCGTCGTGCATGGGAAAGTCGGTGTCGCGGAGCCAGCGAACCTGTCCATCCGTAGGGCGTCTGATCCGGTACTCGAAGGTTGTGCGGTGGCCGCGGCCGACCTGCCTGATGCAAGCCAAGGCGTGTTCGCGGTCCTCCGGCAGGATCAGTGCCGCCCATCCATTCAGGTTATTGCCGCGCAAGGCTTCCTCACGGCTGAGCCCGTAGATCGCCTCGAAGGCTGGGGTCAGGTACTCCCATTGCAAACTGTCGACATCACGGATCCAGAGCACGTCCGACGAGGCATCACCGAACCCACGTAATCGCCCCTCGCTTTCCCGCACTACTGCTTCGGCCTGCTTACGTACCGTGATATCGCTCGCGGCCCCGAACCACTCGCGGACCCCACCGGCAGTGTCGAGCAGCGGCACCGCCCGCGAGCGCGTCCAGCCCAGCGTGCCGTCTGTGCGTCGCACGCGATGCTCCAGATCGAATACGCTCTTCGTCCGGATTGCGCGCTCAATCTCTTCTCGCACTGCTGGCTGATCGTCGAGATGGATGTACTCGCCGAGCCATGACTTGCTGGGCACCGGCGTATCGGCCAGAAAGCCGTGCCACTCGAGCCGGCGCATCTCGGTCCAGTCCGGGCTCATGCTGTAGATGGCGTAGGACGTGGCGGTGACCAACGCTCGGAGCCGCTCCTCACTCTCGCGCAGCGCCGTCTCAGCACGAGTACGAGCGCCGACCTCCCGCCCGGTCATATGAACAGCGATCACCGCGCCGGCATCATCATGCACCGGCAGGAGCGTAGCGTCGAAGGTGTCGGTCGCCTCGCCTACGCTGCGTGTGTCCAGCGGCTGAGCAGCAACTTGGACAGCTTCGCCCGCAAAAGCGCGTGCGTAGAGCGGAGCGACGGTAGCCCAGCCTTCTGGGAAGGTTTCCGGCAAAGGACGGCCGAGCGCCGCCGGATGCCGGCCGCCGTACAGCCGGGCAGCGGCGTCGTTGTAGATTAAGATCCTGTCGGACCCGCAGACGAGGCAGGAGACGTCCGGACTGGCCAGCACGATCTCGACCATAACTTTGAGGCGGTCTGACCAGCCCTCAACTGGCCCCAGCGAGGTCGCTGCCCAGTCATGAGCGTTGACGCGCCGGGCCAGTTCGCCGCCACCAGGCGGCCAAATCGGACTATCCTCAAGACCGCTCATCGTCTTCAGTCCTTGAAGCGGCGGATCGAGGTGCCAGTGTCGGAAATCGTGTGCGGGCGAACGCCAGCCTGGCTGGCCGTCACCATCAAGCCGTCTCGCCGCATCTCCGCTCCCGTTCTGGTTACAAAGAGGTTATGGGCTAATCGAGCCCACCGTCACGCGGTATGTTCTCCGCCCCACGGTTGATTGAGACACCCCATAAGTGGACGGTATCCGCGGATGGGGTGCACAACGATGACAGAGCTGACGGATGCCGTTGGTCGTGACCGGGAGGGTCAGACGTCGCGGCTACACAAGGGGGGTGCAGTATTACGGCTGCTCCGCGGTGAGGATCTGGGGCCGGTCTCGCCGGCTCCGGGTATTCACCGCGGCGACGCTGAGTGGCTGGCGCGAGCCTTTCTGGCGGCCGGCGAGGTGAGCCTGGCGACAGTTCACGATGCCCGTGCACTTAAGCGCATGACTGCAACCATCAACGCCTGAGCAGTGAAGGGTTTGATCAGCACATGCTTGGTGCAATGTTCACCACGTGGGCAGTCAGCGCCGTAACCTGTAGCAAAGATGAATGGCACGCCCATTGCGGCAAGGCGGTCGGCAACTGGCAAAACGGCTTCGCCGCCAAGGTTTATGTCGAGAATGGCGGCGCTCATGCCACCATTAAGCAGCGCCTGGTCGACGATCTGCATCGCCTCCTCGACCGACCCGGCTGGGCCCAGCACCTGCGCCCCAACATCGTCAAGCCAATCTTCCATCAGCATGGCAGTCAGCGGCTCGTCCTCGACGACGAGGACCTTCGCACCTCGCAGTGCGTGGCGGTTCTGCGAAATCAGGTCGGTCATCACGGCATCGGGCCTCCCAGGTCACGCTCGTGGCGTCGGCCCAAAGGTCAAGGACACCTTCAGTTTGAGTCAGGCTTGTGGTGGGCAGACCAAAATTTGTGCGTGTTGTCCGCTGCATAGCGGGTTCAGATTTGAGACCGCTTCACCAAGTGAAGACAGGCGATGAACTGCCAATCTCAGTGAGACGGCGGAAGATGCGGTTGGCTGACGAGGGGATGCCGACCACTCCGCATGGTTGCGGAAATCTCGAATGGCCGTCCTTGATCTAGGTTAGTGTCTGTCCGGGAACAGTTTGAGTGATTTGAATCGGTTGTGATTGGCTCCCGGCGGCGATTGCCGGAAGAAGAGTG
>NZ_JAETWB010000060.1 GCF_016773205.1 Belnapia arida | reverse complement strand
CCAGCGCCGCGTCAGACGCCCAACCAGGCCAATAAATGGCCTACTCCCACGCAGCAGGCAGGCTTTTCAGCAGCCTGTTAAGCGCCTTCTGCTTGCCATCGCCATCCTGGTCGGGGCCGCGGTAATCGCGTTGCGCTATCTCCCGCCTGATTGGGACCCCAGGGAGCCGCTCGACCTCCGGGCAAAGCCTGGGCCCGTGACGAGCTTGAAACTGTCCCTGCTCGCTCGGCGGCCCGAAGCCTGCTTCGCGGCGTTTGAGGCTTCGGGTCTGACCCTCAGGCGAGTGCCGGACCGACCCTCTGACACCTCATGTGAAGTCGAGAACGCAGTGCTGCTTCCTGCCGGCATTCGAATCATGCCGCTCGACCCGGTGGTCACCTGCCGCATGGCCGCTGCCTGGGTACTATTCGAACGGCACGCCCTGCAGCCCGCGTCTCGGAAGCACTTCGGGGTCGATGTCACTGGGCTACGCCACCTTGGCACCTACAACTGCCGAAATGTGTACCACGCCGCGGCTGGCAGGCGGAGCCAACACGCGACCGCAAACGCAATCGACCTCGCCTCTTTCATACTTTCCGATGGCCAAGAAATCGCCATCCCACGCGAGTGGAATGGCATAGAACCGAAAAAGGCATTCTTGCGTGAAGTGCGCGATGGAGCCTGCCTTTGGTTCAATACCGTGCTCGGCCCTGACTACAACGCCGCGCATGCCGATCATCTACACCTCGATATGGGACCCCTGCATACATGTCGCTGAATGCGAGATCAGCAAAGGAGAAGGTCCGGACAGCTACCATGTCTGATTATCTGTCTGGGAGCGCCGCCACGGAATATTTGGAATTTCAAAGCGCTTTAATATTCTATTCACGGTTGGCCGAGTTGGCGTCAACTGTCACATAAGGGAAGATATGGAAAGGCGGCTGCTACAGCACTAGATTTAGCTCCCTAGATATGAACTCAACCGGACCGCTTCAGACCTGCGGATAGCGGCGCGCGCAGTCGGTACTCGACACCTGCAGGCGCGAAGATCAGTTCTGCCTCGGCGCGGAATTGATGCACCAGGCCACGCTCCAGCAGCCGCGAGCCAAACCCGCGCCGCGCCGGGGGCCGCACCGGTGGGCCGCCGCGCTCGCGCCAATGCACCTCCAGCAGATCGCCCTGCCCCGTGATCTGCCACGAGACCTCGACACGTCCGCTCGGCGCCGAGAGCGCCCCATACTTCGCCGCGTTGGTGGCGAGTTCGTGCAGCGCCAAGTGCAGCGCGATGGCGGCCTCGGGCCGCAGCCACACCTCGGGACCGTCGGTTGACACCCGGTCGGCCCTCGCCTCACGGGCCCCATGCGGGGCTAGGGTACGGCGGGCTACCTCGGCCAGCGGGATACCTTGCCACGCCTCCTGGGTGAGCAGGTCGTGCGCGGCAGCTAGAGCGGCCAACCGGGCCTGGAACGCCGCCCGAAAGTCCGCCGCCGTCCCGCCTACCCGCGCGGTCTGGGCGGCGATCGACTGAACCGAGGCCAGCGTGTTCTTCACGCGGTGGTTCAGCTCCCGCAGCAGCAGCCGCTGGCCTGCCTCGGCCTCCTTCCTCGCGGTCACGTCGCGCGCCAGACCTGCCACCCGGCGCACCCGTCCCTCCGCGTCGCGCACGGGGAAGCCAACGTCACGCACCCAGCGCACCTGTCCATCCGCGGGCCGGACGATGCGGTACTCAGTGTCCACCCGCCCGCCCGCGAGCGCGGTGGGGAGCGCCTCCAGCACCCGAGCGCGATCCTCCGGGTGCAGCATCCCCGCCCAGCGCCCCAAATCGTCCATGACTTCGGTGCGCGGGGTGCCCCAGACCGCCTCGAAGGCGGGGCTGAGGTATTCGAGGCGCTGGGTCTCGGCATCGACCACCCAGAGCACGTCGGCCGTGGCCTCGGCGAAATCGCGGAAGCGGGCCTCGCTCTCGCGCAGCGCGACCTCTGCACGCCGGGCCTGCTCGACATTGGTGCTAGTGCCGAACCAGAGCTTGGAGGCACCCTCGCGGCCCTGCAGTGGCAGGCCGCGGGTCTCGAACCGTTCATACGTGCCGTCGCGGCCGCGCAGCCGGTGCTCGACCCACAACTCGCCGTTGGCTGCGGCGACGCGCCACGCCTCCAGCACGCGGTCGCGGTCGTCCGGATGCACGGGATCAAGCCAGCCGAACCCGGCCGCCTTCTCCGCGGTCTGGCCCGTGTGCTCAGTCCAACGCCGGTTGGCGTCAAGCCAGGCGCCACCCGGATGGGAGCTCCAGACGAGGTGGGGCATGGTATCGGTGGCGGCGCGCAGCATGGCGTTGGCGTCCGCCAGCTCGGCGGTGCGCTCGGCCACACGCCGCTCGAGCTGCTGGTTGGCACGCGCAAGGCCATCGTTCGCCCGTGTTAGCTCCTCCCTCTGCGCCCGCAGCTCGTCGTTGGCGACGTGCAACTCTTCGGCGAGGGTCGTCACGGCGGCATGCCGTGCCTCGGCTGTAGCCAGCCTGCCTTCCAGCCTCACGCCGCCAAGGCGAGCGAGCTCGCGCTCTGCGCTATCCAGCTTGGCTTGCAGGGCCTCGGCTACAGCGCGCCAACGCCCGTCGCGGTCCGAGCGGAGCTTCGCCGCCATGGTGTCGCGCTCGCGGGTTCTGTTGCAAAGTTTGCAGCAAGTCGCAGCTGGCCGGGGTAGGCTTCGGATCAGACGGCGACCTGGAACAGCTCGGCGACAAATGCGGCTTGGGCCCGCACGTCTCGTCGGCCTACCTTGTGTACCTGCTCCTTCCTGATCATCGCCATCGCCTCATAGCCTGCCAGGGTTCGTCGTGCCGTGTGGAAGCTGCCGAAGCCAAGCCCTGGTCTGACCAGGCGTTTCAAGCGCCGGTGATCTTGTTCCACAATGTTATTGAGGTACTTACATTGTCGTAGCCGCGAGCGTCGCCACAGCTCGGCGCCCGCCTTCATCTGTTCGACAGCGCAGGGATAGGCCGGGTTCTTGTCTACCGTGACGGTGCGCGGGTTCACCGTATGCGGCTGCCCAAGAGCTTTGCGGAAGAAGCGCTTTGCAGCCGCCGCATCCCGCTTGGCCGAAAGCAGGAAGTCGATCGTCTGGCCGCGGCTGTCGACAGCGCGATACAAGTACATCCATCGGCCTTTCACCCGCACATAGGTCTCATCGACCCTCCACGATCCATTGGACATGCGCAGATGGGGTCGGAGCCGCTGCTCTAGCTTAGGTGCATAGGCCTGGATCCATCGAAAGATGGTGGTGTGTGCGATGTCGACACCGCGCTCCTGCAGCATGAGTTCGAGGTCGCGGTAGCTGATTGGGAACATCAGATACCAGCGCATTGCCCAGAGGATCACCTCAGCCGTGAATTGCCGCCCTCTGAAGGTGAGATCCGCCCGGAGTTTCGCCAGTCGCCGCCGTACCATGCCCCAGCTTGGCCTCGATCGCGCCAAGCCGCAAAGGATGCAACGGAACCCGAGGCTGCCCTACGCAAGCTTTGCGACCGCAGCATGTCGCTGGACCTCTACGTCTGGCTTGCCTACCGGCTGCACCAGCTCGAGCGCTCCGCACCAATCCGCTGGCCGGCAGTCCAGGCGCAGTTTGGTGCCGGCTTCAAGGAGCTGAGGCACTTCCGGCCAGCCTTCCTAAAGGCGCTGGACGCCGCGCTGGCTGCCTATCCTGAGGCGAGGGTGACAGCCGATGAGGCTGGCCTGGTCCTGCACCCCTCTCGGCCAGCGGTGTCGCGCCCAGCGCTGATCCGCGCTTAACCCCACACCCTCTGCCTTCACCTCCCCTCATCCAGCGCCTTGATGCACTGGTAGCGGATCCAGGCCGACCGCCCCATCCCTGACGCCTTCGCAGCAGCATCGATGCGATCGCGCAGGTTGATCTCCATCCGGATCATGGTCGGCTTCATGCCGCTTTCATCAGGCGAGGAGAGGACTGAGACCTTATCGGCCCCTTGGATAAATCGCTCCGCCGCCGCATCTTCGGGCGCAGCGGTACGCTGTACCTTTGGCTTACGCGCTATTGCCAATGTAATGCACTCCGATAGCGGTTTACTAGCTAAACGCAATATCTGCCAAAACTGTCAATTCTTCAACGGCTTTGGAGTCTCGAGGCTGCATCTCAGTCACGGCCTTCCCTTGTGCCGCAGCATTGGGGAAAGCCTTCCGCCTCACGACGACGGCCTTCAGGACCTCCAGCCCCTCAACCTCTCCAATCGCCTCCAACGCCTCGGCGTTGTCCCGCCCTTGGGGGTCGGCGCCGTTCAGGAACGCCAGTGCCCGCAGGTCCGGATTAAGCTCGCGCGCCTCCTTCACTAGGGCTGAGATCTGATCCAGTGCCCACACGTCGAAGCTCCGGGGCTGCAGGGGCACCAGCAGACAATGGGCGACTGTCAGGGCTGCCCTCAAGCTGCCCGTGTCCCGTCCTCCCACATCGATGATGATGTCCCCGTACTTCGGCGCGAGCTGGCGGACCTGGGTCCGCACGGCCGCGCCTTGCAGCACGACGGCCGTATAGCCAGGCGCGCCCATATTCTCTGACCGGAGTTGGGTGAAGAGGGTAGCCGACCCCTGATCGTCCCCATCCACCAGTAGGACATCGCCCCCAGCCGCTGCCCGTAGCACAGCCAAGTTGACGGCAATTGTGGTCTTCCCGACCCCACCTTTGGTATTTCCGATCACAAGGATCATCACTCGCCCCGCTAAACGTACGATTAACAGGCGATATACAAACGATGTATATACGCCCTCTATACGATATCGTATTGCATGACGGACGCAAAAGCGAGGCTGTGCTACCAGCCAATGTCAAAGGGTTTCGATGACTGATCGCTCGCCAGTCAGAGGACAGGACGGCTCGCAGAGCTAACCATTCGGCCGAGATGCCCGCCCGCTCGCACCAGCGGGCCCGCGCCTCAGTCACTCGCCGTTTCGGGCCGTGAACTGAGGCGCTGGACCGCCTTCTACTCTTCACCAGCGGCTGGGTTTGCGTCCGGGTATGCTGCGGAAAATCGGCTTAGCGGTGGCGTCGGTGATGGCCTAGTGCTGCACCTGCAGGGCGAGTAGAAGTGGCGACCATGTCCGATGAGTCAGTTAGGCCAGGATGGCTGCGTGCCTCTTTGGCGCAGGGGCGTCGTGCCGGTGAGTAGTTCCCGCCCTCTTGCAGGCGCCAGCCGTAAAGATGTTGCCGAAACATCTGGCCAAACCGGCGGGGTCAATATCTCAGGCGCGGTTGGTTCCATCGCAGGCGACGTCATCGGCGGCAACAAGGGCCTGGATGAACAGGCGCTAGTGAATGTCCTGGCGGCTCGAGGCTTCCTCCAGGCGGCGGAGGCAGCCGGTCTGCAGCGGCGCACGGTGGTCATGCTGGCGCAGCGGCTCAAACCGGATGAGCGGCTAGACTTCGAGCAGGCGCTTACGGAACTGGGGCGCGCTGTCGATGTGGCCCTTGAGGTCATCGCACGCGGCGAGCGGGAGACGAACGATGACGCTTTTGTCCAGGCGGTGCTGACACGGGTCGCGGATCGGATAGGACACGACCTCGACGGCGGCGCGGAGGAAATCGACAGGGCGCTTGCTGATGTCGACGATAGGCACCGGAGATCCCGGGTCATCCTGTTTGAGGAGGGGATTAGGGTCGACACGCTGCGGCGCGACGCTGCTGCCGTCGCCAAGCGCATTGAGAGCATCGTGGCTGTCAACGAGGCAACTGCCCGCCCGGCATGGTCGCCGGGCTTTCGAGCGCGATACGCCAAGGCTTATGCGGACGGCGAGAGACAGGGCATCAATTTTTCCCTGTCCGTCGCCATCGAGTTGGCGCAGCGAATGGTAGCGACGGCTTACAGTGCCCATGAGCGTGGCGAAGCTCTTACTAAGCTCGGCACCGCGCTCGGGACGCTCGGCGCACGGGAGCGCGGGACGGCGCGGCTGGAGGCGGCGGTGACGGTCTTCCGGGCGGCGCTGGAGGAGTGGACGCGTGAGCGGGCGCCACTCCAGTGGGCGGGGACGCAGATGAACCTCGGCAACACGCTCCGGTCGCTTGGCGAGCGGGAGAGCGGGACGGCGCGTCTGGAGGCGGCGGTGGCAGCTCATCAGGCAGCGCTGGAGGAGTGGACACGCGAGCAGGTGCCGCTCCAGTGGGCGCTGGCGCAGATGAATCTCGGCAGCGCGCTCCGGGTGCTCGGCGCGCGGGAGAGTGGGGTGGCACGGCTGGAGGCAGCGGTGGCGGCCTACCAAGCGGCGCTGGAGGAGTTCACGCGCGAGCGGGTACCACTCGACTGGGCGCTGGCGCAGATGAATCTCGGCAACGCGCTCCAGTCGCTTGGCGAGCGGGAGAGCGGGACGGCGCGTCTGGAGGCGGCGGTGGCGGCTTACCAAGCGGCGCTGGAGGAGAGGACGCGCGAGCGGGTGCCACTCGACTGGGCGGGGACACAGATGAACCTCGGCACCACGCTCGGGACGCTCGGTGCGCGGGAGAGCGGGACAGCACGGCTGCAGGCGGCGGTGGCGGCCTTCCAGGCGGCGTTGGAGGAGTGGACGCGTGAGCGGGTGCCGCTCCAGTGGGCGCTGGCGCAGATGAATCTTGGTAACGCGCTCAAGGTGCTCGGCAAGCGAGAGGGTGAGACGGCACGGCTGGAGGCGGCGGTGACAGCCTACCAAGCGGCGCTCGAGGAGTGGACGCATGAGCGGGTGCCGCTCCAGTGGGCGCTGGCGCAGATGAACCTCGGCACCGCGCTCCAATCGCTTGGCGCGCAGGAGCGCGGGACGGCGCGGCTGGAGGCGGCGGTGACAGCCTACCAAGCGGCGCTCGAGGAGTTCACGCGCGATCGGGCGCCACTTCAGTGGGCGGGGACGCAAATGAACCTCGGCACCGCGCTCGGGACGCTCGGCGCACGGGAGAGCGGGACAGCACGGCTGGAGGCGGCGGTGGCGGCCTATCAGGCGGCGTTGGAGGAGTGGACACGCGAGCGGGTGCCGCTCCAGTGGGCGCTGGCGCAGATAAACCTTGGCAACGCGCTCCGAGCCCTCGGCGAGCGGGAGAGCGGGACGGCGCGGCTGGAGGCGGCGGTGACAGCCTACCAAGCGGCGCTGGAGGAGTTCACGCGCGAGCGCGTGCCACTTGATTGGGCGGCGACGCAGATGGAACTCGGCACCGCGCTCCGAGCCCTTGGCGAGCGGGAGAGCGGGACGGCGCGTCTGGAGGCGGCGGTGACAGCCTACCAGGCGGCGCTCGAGGAGTTCACGCGCGAGCGGGCGCCACTTCAGTGGGCAGGGACGCAAATGAACTTGGGCAATGCGCTCCAGGCGCTCGGCAAGCGGGAGGACGGAACAGCGCGGCTGAAGGCAGCCGTAGCAGCCTACGAAGCGTGCCAAACGATTACGCTAAAAGAATTCCAAGAAAGATGGGCTGATGTTGTGCGCAACCGCAGTGAGACTGCTTCAGCGGAAATCGCACGGCGCATTGCCAGATAGAGTGAGTATCGGAGCATAGCCCTCTTCTCCGATCCGCTTTCGTCTTTGCATGCATCAGAGCGGCTCAAGCCCGAGCAGACTGTCGCCGTTGGCCCTTGGGGCGGCTCGACTTACAGCTATCAAATCTCCGCATTGAATGCAGCGTGGGCGGTTATGTCTGCATTCTACGGATGCCGGACCACCGCTCCGTGACCGTAGCTTCGGCGTGGTCGGGACCATAACGCCACTGGTCGGTCTCTGGCTTGATGAGCGGTAGCTGCCCAGCCACGTGCGTCACATCGAGCGGGTGAAGCGCTCGCCTGCTACGGCCGCCTCTTCCACCTTGGCAAGGTCGAGGGCAGCAACCAAGCAACTGCACTGCTTGGTGAACCATCGTTCTTGGGTTGAGTAAGTCAAAATTTACTCATTGGCCTAGGATAGTTCGCCAGCGATGCGGTGCTGAGGGTTTCAAGAGCCACTACTGAGACAGCGCTGTCCAGCACATGCTCGCAGCCGTTAGATTAACCTGCACGGGCAAGGTGGGAAATAGGAGTTCACTATGAACGAGCGAGCAGGCGAAGGACAAAGTGGCGGGATCAACATCAGCGGCTCCGTTGGTTCCGTTGGTGGTGACATGGTAGGCGGCAACAAGGTTGTAGGTACTCCGTCCACGGCAGCGCTCGAGGAGGCGCTCCGTCCAGTCATTGAGGTGATCCGTGCCGCTTCATCTGCGGCGCAGCCCGAGGCGGAAGCCAAAGCGGCCGCGTTGAAGCAGGAAGCAGCCAAGGGTAAAGGTGCCGATGACAAGGTAATTGCCAAGCTAGTGGACGGGCTGGTCGGACTAGTACCGGGAGCGGCAAGCGCGGTGGTCAGTGCCTTCGGCACGCCAATCCTTGGCGGCATTGCCGGCCCAGTCACCGGGTTTGTCCTAGACAAGCTGCGTGGCCGGTAGAGGTGGCGATTGTGCCAGACAAGCCAGGATGGCTACACGTTCTCTTGGCACAAGGGCACCGCGCTGGTGAACAGTTCCCGTTCCTTAGCCAGACCAGCGGGGTCAGCATCTCAGGTGTGGTTGGCTCCATCGCCGGCGACGTCATCGGTGGCAACAAGGGTCTCGATGAACAAGCGTTAGTAGATGCTTTAGAGGCCCGAGGTTTTCTCCAGACGGCGGAGGCGGCTGGTCTGCAGCGGCGCACGGTGGTCATGCTGGCGCAGCGGCTCAAGCCGAATGAGCGGCTCGATTTCGAGCAGGCGCTTACAGAGTTGGAGCGCGCCGTCGATGTCGCCCTTGAGGTCATCGCACGCGGTGAGCAGGGGACGAACGACGACGCTTTTGTCCAAGCGGTGCTGGCACGGGTTGCGGATCGGATAAAGCACGACCTCGACGGCGGTACGGAGGAAATCGACAGGGCGCTCGCCGATCTTGAGGACAGGCATCGGAGATCCCGGATCATCCTGTTAGAGGAGGGGATCAAGGTCGACACGCTGCGGCGCGACGCTGCCGCCGTTGCCAGGCGCATCGAGAGTATCGTGGCGATCGATGAGGCAACCGACCGGCCGGCGTGGTCGCCGACTTTTCGAGTGCGATACGCCGAAGCCTATGCGGATGGCGAGAAGCAGGGCATCAATTTTTCCCTGTCCGTCGCCATCGAGTTGGCGCAGCGGATGATAGCGACAGCTCACAATGCTGATGAGCGTGGCGATGCTCTTACCAAGCTTGGCAATGCGCTCGGGACCCTCGGCGAGCGGGAGAGCGGGACAGCCCGGCTGGAGGCGTCGGTGGCGGCCTTCCAGGCAGCGCTGAAGGAGTTCACGCGCGAGCGTGTGCCGCTCCAGTGGGCGGGGACGCAGATGAACCTCGGCACTGCGCTCCGGGCGCTCGGCGTGCGGGAGAGCGGGACGGCGCGACTGGAGGCGTCGGTGGCGGCCTACCAGGCGGCGTTGGAGGAGGGGACGCGCGAGCGGGCGCCACTCGACTGGGCAGCGACGCAGATGAATTTTGGTGCGGCCCTACAGTCGCTCGGCGTGCGGGAGAGCGGGACGGCGCGACTGGAGGCGTCGGTGGCGGCCTACCAGGCGGCGCTGCAGGAGTGGACGCGCGAGCGGGCACCGCTCCAATGGGCGCTGACGCAGATGAACCTCGGCAATGCCCTTCGGACGCTCGGTGAGCGGGAGAGTGGGACGGCGCGGCTGGAGGCGTCGGTGGCGGCCTACCAGGCGGCGCTGCAGGAGTGGACGCGCGAGCGGGTGCCATTCGACTGGGCGTTGGCGCAGATGAACCTCGGCACCGCACTCGGAACGCTCGGCGAGCGGGAGGGCAGGACGGCGCGGCTGGAGGCATCGGTGGCGGCCTTTCAGGCAGCGCTGGAGGAGAGGACGCGCGAGCAGGTGCCGCTCCAGTGGGCAGCGACGCAGATGAACCTCGGCAACGCGCTCCAGAGGCTTGGCGAGCGGGAGAGCGGGACGGCGCGGCTGGAGGCGGCAGTGGCAGCCTACCAAGCGGCGTTGGAGGAGAGGACGCGCGAGCGGGTGCCACTCGACTGGGCGGCGGCGCAAATGAACCTTGGCACCGCGCTCCAGTCGCTCGGCGAGCGGGAGAGCGACACGGCGCGGCTGGAGGCGGCGGTGGCAGCCTACCAGGCGGCGTTGGAGGAGTTCACGCGCGAGCGGGTGCCACTCGACTGGGCGACGACGCAAATGAACCTCGGCACCGCGCTCCAATCCCTCGGCGAGCGGGAGAGCGACACGGCGCGGCTGGAGGCGGCGGTGGCGGCTTACCAAGCGGCGTTGGAGGAGTTGACGCGCGAGCGGGCGCCGCTCCAGTGGGCGGCAACACAGATGAACATCGGTGTGTCCCTCCAGTCGCTCAGCGAGCGGGAGAGCGGGACGACGCGGCTGGAGGCGTCGGTGTCAGCCTTCCAGGCGGCTTTGGAGGAATGGACGCGCGAGCGGGTGCCGCTCCAGTGGGCGATGGCGCAGATGAATTTCGGTAATGCGCTCCGGGCGCTCGGCACGCGGGAGAGCGGGACGGTGCGGCTGGAGGCAGCGGTGGCAGCCTACCAGGCGGCGCTGGAGGAGAGGACGCGCGAGCAGGTGCCGTTCCAGTGGGCGATGACGCAGATGAACCTCGGTATTGCACTTCAGATGCTTGGTGAGCGGGAGAGCGGGACGGCGCGGCTGAAGGCGGCCGTAGCAGCCTACGAAGCGTGCAAAACGATTGCGTCAAAAGAATTCCAAGAAAGATGGGCTGATGTTGTGCGCAACTGCAGTGAGGCTGTTTTGGCAGAAATCGCACGGCGCATTACTAGATAGAGTGTGCATTGGGGCATGGCTCTCTTCTCCGACTTGCCTTCGTTTTCGTCTGCATCAGAGCGGCCGGAGCCCGAGCAAACAGTCGCCGTTGGCTCCTAGAGCGGCCCGACCAATAGCTATCCTAGCGCTTGCAGTGAATGCGGCGTGGGCGACCATGTCTGCAGTCTGCAGATGCCGGACCACCGCTCCATGACCGCAGCTTCGGCGTGGTCGGGACCATAACGCCGCTGGTTGATTTCTGGCTCGATGAGCGCCGGCTGCCCAGTTATACCAACCCTATTTGAGATTGACTTAACACAACCGTGCTGGACAATTCGGTAAGCTCCCGCCAATGGGTCAGCCTTTTCCCGAGTTGGGATTACATACGCCTCGTCGAGCGGATGAAGTACTGACCGGCTATAACCGCCTCATCCACGTCACCGATTCCTCGGACAAGGTCGAAGATGGCAGCCAAGTAATGCACCGCTTGGTGGTCCATCTATTTTTGGTTGCATAAATCGCGAATGCGGCACTGGCGTAGGATGGTTCACCAGCGATGTGATGCTGGGGCTTCGAGAGCCACTACCGAGACAACGCTGTCCAACACACGCCCACAACCGATAGATTAACCTGCATGGTTAACGCGGGAAGTAGGGGGTTCACTATGAACGAGCGAGCAGGCGAAGGACAAAGTGGCGGGATCAACATCAGCGGCTCCATTGGTTCCGTTGGTGGTGACATGGTAGGCGGCAACAAGGTTGTAGGTACTCCGTCCACGGCAGCGCTCGAGGAGGCGCTCCGTCCAGTCATTGAGGTGATCCGTGCCGCTTCATCTGCGGCGCAGCCCGAGGCGGAAGCCAAAGCGGCCGCGTTGAAGCAGGAAGCAGCCAAGGGCAAGGGCGCCGATGACAGGGTCATCGCCAAGCTTGTGGACGGGTTGGTCGGACTAGTACCGGGAGCTGCAAGCGCGGTGGTCAGTGCCTTCGGCACGCCAATCCTCAGCGGCATTACCGGTCCGGTAACAGGATTCGTTTTGGACAAGCTGCGTGGCGAGTAGAAGCAGCGATCATATCCGATAAATCAGTTAGGCCAGGGTGTCTGCACGCGCTCTGGTCACAGGTGCGCCCAACTGGTGAGCAGTTCTCACCCTCTAGTGGGTATCAGTCATGAAGATTTTGCCGGAACCATCTAGCCAAGCCGGTGGGGTCAATATCTCAGGCACGGTTGGTTCCATCGCGGGCGACGTCATCGGCGGCAACAGGGGCCTGGATGAACGAGCATCAGCGGAGGCCTTAGTGGATGTCTTGGAGGCCCGAGGTTTACTCCAGGCGTCGGATGTAGCTGGTCTGCAGCGGTGCACGGTTGTCATGCTGGCGCAGCGGCTCAAACCGGATGAGCGGCTAGACTTCGAGCAGGCGCTTACGGAACTGAGGCGCGCTGTCGATGTGGCCCTTGAGGTCATCGCACGCGGCGAGCGGGAGACGAACGATGACGCTTTTGTCCAGGCGGTGCTGACGCGGGTCGCGGATCGGATAGGACACGACCTCGACGGCGGCGCGGAGGAAATCGACAGGGCGCTTGCTGATCTCGACGATAGGCACCGGAGATCCCGGGTCATCTTGTTTGAGGAGGGGATCAAGGTTGACACGCTGCGGCGCGATGCTGCCTCCGTTGCCAAGCGCATTGAGAGCATCGTTGCTGTCAACGAGGCAACTGCCCGCCCGGCATGGTCGCCGGGCTTTCGAGTGCGATACGCCGAGGCTTATGCGGACGGCGAGAGACAGGGCATCAATTTTTCACTGTCCGTCGCCATCGAGTTGGCTCAGCGAATGGTAGCGACAGCCCATAATGCCGATGAGCGTGGCGATGCCCTCACCGTGCTCGGCACCGCGCTCGGGACGCTCGGCGCACGGGAGCGCGGGACGGCGCGGCTGGAGGCGGCAGTGGCGGCTCACGAAGCAGCTCTGAAGGAGAGGGCGCGCGAGCGGTGGCCACTCCAGTGGGCGGCGACGCAGATGAGTCTCGGTAACACGCTCCGGTCGCTTGGCGAGCGGGAGAGCGGGACGGCGCGGCTGGAGGCGGCGGTGGCGGCCTACGAGGCGGCGCTGGAGGAATGGACGCGTGAGCGGGCGCCGCTCGACTGGGCGTTGACGCAGATGAACCTCGGCACCACGCTCCGGTCGCTTGGCGAGCGGGAGAGCGGGACGGCGCGGCTGGAGGCGGCGGTGGCGGCCTACCAAGCGGCGTTGGAGGAGAGGACTCGCGAGCGAATGCCGCTCGACTGGGCATTGGCGCAGATGAACCTTGGCACCGCGCTCGGGACGCTTGGCGAGCGGGAGAGTGGGACGGCGCGGCTGGAGGAGGCAGTGACGGCCTTCCGGGCGGCGCTGCAGGGATGGCCGCGCGAGCGGGCGCCGCTCCGGTGGGCGTTGACGCAGATGAACCTCGGCACCGCGCTCCGGTCGCTTGGCGAGCGGGAGGGCAGGACGGCGCGGCTGGAGGAGGCGGTGACGGCCTTCCAGGCGGCGCTGGAGGAAAGGACGCGCGAGCGGTGGCCATTCCAGTGGGCGGCGACGCAGATGAACCTCGGCACTGCGCTCCAGTCGCTTGGCGAGCAGGAGAGCGGGACGGCACGGCTGGAGGCGGCGGTAGCGGCCTTCCAGGCGGCGCTGGAGGAGTTGACGCGTGAACGGTGGCCACTCCAGTGGGCCATGACGCAGATGAACCTTGGCACTGCGCTCCGGGCGCTCGGCGCACGAGAGAGCGGGACAGCACGGCTGGAGGAGGCGGTGGTGGCCCACGAAGCAGCCCTGAAGGAGAGGACGCGCGAGCGGGCGCCACTCGACTGGGCAGCGACGCAGATGAGCCTCGGCAATGTGTTCCGACTGCTTGGCGAGCGGGAGAGCGGAACGGCGTGGCTGGAAGCGGCGGTGGCGGCTTACCAGGCGGCGCTGGAGGAATGGACGCGCGAGCGGGCGCCGCTCGACTGGGCGATTATACAGGGGAACCTGGGCAACGCGCTCCGGGCGCTCGGCGAGCGGGAGAGCGGGACGGTACGGCTGGAAGCGGCGGTGGCGGCCTACCAAGCGGCACTAAAGGAGTGGACGCGCGAGCGGACGCCGCTCCAGTGGGCGGGGACACAGATGAACCTTGGTGCGGCCCTCCAGTCGCTCGGCGAGCGGAAGGGTGGGACAGTGCAGCTGAAGGCAGCCGTAGCTGCCTACGAAGCGTGCAAGACGATTGCACTAAAGGAATTTCAAGAAAAGTGGGCTGATGTTGTGCGCAACCGCAGCGAGGCTGCTTCAGCGGAAATTGCACGGCGTATTGTTGGATAGGGTGTGCATCGGAGCATGACCCTCCTCTCCAATCCGCCTTTTTCTTCGTTTAAATCAGATTGGCCCGAGGCTAAGCAGATGGCCGCCGTTGGCCTCTTAGACCTAATGCAGCAGCCCTCACGGCGCTACCTATGTCGGCGACGGTCGCACAGTCGTCTGTTGGGAATATGCTTTGGCCTGCCCCCCAGGCGTACCGTCCAGCCCCGCTGATGGCCTTCGGCGGTCCCAGTGCGCAGGTCGGGACGGCAGAGGCGGTGGCAGGCTCTGGGGAGCCTCTTGGCGCAGCTGGCGAGACCGATGCCCTGTCAGCGCGTCTGCGCGCAGAGGATCAACCGACGGCTGTTGCCACCCGGCTGCTGGACCGGAACCTGTTTCTGACAGAGGGCACGCCAATCGCTTGCGTCCCGGATGTGCCGATCACGTCTGATGTCGCGGGCGCCTTCCGGTGCAAGGTGCCTGAAGCCATCTACTCGACGTCTGGTGCAGTGCCACTGCTTGATGCCGGTACCTGGATCACCGGACGGGTTGGCGCGGGGCTGCAACGCGGCCAGCGCCGGCTGTTCGCTGTCATGACCCGTATCGAGACGCCGCAGGGCTGCCTCATCCGGATCCGCGCGCCAGCTGCTGATGCGCTTGGTCAAGCCGGGCTAGATGGCGAGATCGATACGCACTCCTTTCAGCGCTTCGGCGCCTATGAACCGCTCTGGGTTTGCCGGAGGCTTCAAACCTTGAGAGGTTGGAGCCATGACGAAGAAGACGTTGAACCGATTT
>NZ_JAETWB010000005.1 GCF_016773205.1 Belnapia arida | reverse complement strand
TGCAAGGCAGAGAAGGTCTTCCAGGCCACGGTAGGTCAGCCGCAACCTCTCCCGCAGCAGGAGCAGGGCGAACAGGGAAGCTGGCGTGTAGGTCGGGGTGGCGAAGCGGCTCGGGGTGGGGGCTACGCGGCGCGCCACCGTCACCGCGAGCCGGGCAAAGCGGAGCAGTTCATTGTCCATGATCTCCAAAGTGGGACTTCAGGCCTCATCCTGCCCGGATAGGCTCGCAACAGAGCAAGGAAGGCTATCATTGGGGTCCCTTCACCAAGCCTCGACAATGGCACGGGCCCCGGCCAGCGTCTCGAACCAATGCAGGTTCAGGCGCTCGTCCCGCAGCGAACCGTTGAAGGTCTCGATGAAGGCGTTGTCGGTCGGCTTGCTGGGCCGCGAGAGGTCGATCTGCACCCCGTGGTGGTAGGCCCAGAGGTCCACCAGCGGGCCGGTGAACTCGCTACCGCTGTCGGCAGACAGATACTTCGGTGCACCTTGCTGCCCGACGAGGCGGTTCAGCGCCTCGACCACAGGCTCCCCCTTGAGCCGCTGCCCAACCTCGCGGTTGCCAGGCCTTCACGGCCGGCTACCCCGCCTTCCTCGACAGCACCACGGCCGATGCGTGGCCTGACGGGCGCCTGGCCGCCATCCGTCTCGCACCGGGCTGGGCGGGGGCGCAGCCATGACGATCACGTGCCGAGCGTTCCGCAGCTTTTGGGCTTGGCTGCGCGGCAGTGGCTATCGGCCAGAACGGCACTACATGCGTGGCGACCGCCTGCCAGGCTTTTCGCAGACGCCACCGTCGCGGGTGGCGCATCTGTCCTAGGCGCCGTCGGTTCCGTCGAGGAAAGCGCGCATCTCGGCCAGGAAGCGGGTCCAAGCCGGCTCGTTCTCGAGCAGGATGTGGTTGCGTCCCTCAAGCGGCACGAAGCGCGCGCTTCTGATTCCCGTGGCAAGGCGGCGTCCTTCCTCGAAGGGCACCACCTCATCGCCCGTGCAATGGACCACGAGGGTGGGAACGCGGATCTGCGGCAGCAGCACCTCGACCTGCACGGATCCAAACATTTCCTGGAGCCGGACCGCGTTCTCCGGCGACGTCGTGATCCGCTGCAACTCGTTAAACCAGCGCGCCTGCTCCTGGGTGCCGTCAGGGATGAAGAGACTGGTGAAAGACTGGCGGAAGGCCGGATTGTCGGCACCCCAACCATGCCGCATCAAGGTGACCAACGCTTGCCGAGTCGCCAGTTCGGTGGGGTTGTCCCGCTGTGCCCAGCCCCGGGCGTAGCCGCCATAGAGCACCAAGTGGCTGACGCGCTCGGGATGTTCCGCGGCGTAGGCGATGGCGGTGGCGCATCCCTGCGAGATGCCGAGCACCGCGAAGCGCTCGAGGCCTGCAGCCTCGACCACCGCCTCCATGTCACGCCCGGAGGCAGTCAGCGAGAGGTCCTCGGCCTGCCAGTCGGAGAGGCCGTTGCCGCGCGCGTCGTAGCGGACCAGCCGGCGGCCGCGCGACAACTCGCGCATCCAGTGACGCCAAACCGGGCTTTCCCAATCGAATTCGAGATGCGTCAGCCAGTTCGACGGCTTAAGGAGCGGCGGTCCCTCGCCGCTGGTCGCATAGGCGATCCGCACGCGATCCGCGGCGAGGCAGAAGCGGATTTCCTGCCGGAGCATCGGCGCCGGCTCCACCTCGGGTTCGTGCGGCGCTGGGCTCGACTTGGACTCGCCGGCCGCCTCGTCCACCCGACGCAGTACGTTGCGAACCCGCACGCGCAATTCGCGCAGGTCGAACGGCTTCGTGATGTAATCCTCGGCTCCAAGTTCCAGCCCAACCACGCGGTCGACGACGTCGATGGCCGCGGTGAGGAAAAGGACGCGCGGGCCATCCGCGCCAACGCTGAGGCTGCGCGCGACGGCGAAGCCGTCCTCCTCTGGCATGTTTACGTCGAGGACCACCAGGTCGGCCGGCTCCTCGGCCAGCATTTGGCGCAGTGCTCGCCCACTGGTCGCGGTGCGCACCGCGAAGCCGTGCCGGCCGAGATACTCCGCCACCATCCGGCCGATCTCGGGTTCGTCGTCGACGATGATCAGGCGTCTGGCAACGCCGGGCGGCGCTGCGGCAACTACCGGCGCTGGCATCGGTTCGGCTGATGCCTGGAGCGGTGCCATCGGCGAAGGCCGGCTACGAATTTCCCGCGCCGCGGCCATCAGGGGCCCGGGCGGCAGGCCCGCTTCCTGCAGCAGCCGCAGGCCCGTCTCGCAATGCTGCTGGGCCTCCGCGCGCCGGCCGAGCCGCACAAGCAATCCGACCAGCGCGGCGCGCGACTTTGCCTCGAAGCCATCCAGCTCCACCCAGCGGCGGGCATGCCCGACCGCCTCCTCCGGCGCCGCAGCCGAGAGGCGGTTGACCAGCTCCTCCAGCACCGCCGCATGCTGTCGGCGGGTATCCTCGCGCTCGGCCAGGCACCAGGCTTGGAAGTCTGGCTGTGCCGGCAGGTCGAGGCCCGCCAGGAACTCGCCGCCGACGCTCGCCGCGACGTCGGTCAGCGTCCCGGTCGCGGCCCGCGCAAGCGGTTGCTCACAGAGCTGGCGCAGCGCGAGCAGGTCACTATGCGCGCCCTTGGGCGCGTAGCCGACGGTATCGCGGTCGGCTAGGATCCGCACCGGGCCATCCGGTTCGTCGACGAGACCGCGCAGCTTGCTCAGGCTCCAGCGCAGGGCACCTCGCGGATCGTCGGGAACATCCCAGAGCAGGGTGCATAGCCGTTCCCGCCGCTGCGGCCGCCCCGTCCCGACGAGATAACCGAGCAGCGCACGGGTCTTCTTCGAGGGCGGCAGCGGCTGCGCCACGCCATCGCGCAGCACCGCCAGTTCGCCGAGCATGCGGATGGTCAGCATGGCCGCCCTCGCGCACGTTGCAGCCGATTCCACGCCCATGCCCATGCCGAATGCCACGCCGTCCGACGAGGCTTGACGCGGCGTGGCGCTTCGGCCCGCCTAGGCATCGGGGAACAAGATGATGTTGTTATCGTCCGTCCAGACCTTGATCTGCGGCCAGGACCTACGCCAACTCGCGTACTTGGCCTGGATCGCATTGCGGGAAGGCGCGGGAGCGGCGCAACGCGCCATGCGCCTGGCGTACCGGCGCGCGGTGGAACGGCGCGAACTCGACGCGCTCGATGGACGTATGCAGCGCGATGCCGGCCTCGGTCCGCCCGAGGTGCAGGCGTTGCTGCGGAAGCCGCTATGGCGTGCATGAGGTCGGCTCGGCCGAGGGGCAATACGGCCCTGGCGACGCCGGCCCTCTGCGCCGGCGTCGCGTCAGGAACGGCGCGGCGCCACGCCTCGCCAAACCCCAGACTGGGTGCAGGTTGGTGGACCGTCGTCACCGCTGCATCGTCCCGATTTCGCGGCTAATGTTTCGCATATCCCCGGATGCGCGACCACACGTCTCACGCTGCCGTGACCGCCCTGGCGCAATAGCAATACGAAGGGTGGCGGCGTTGGCGGTCCGAAGGCGTCCAGCCGGAGTTCCGCGCGGTCAAAGGTGGCGGCCATGTCCGCGCCCAGGCTGCACACCAGTGCGAGGATCGGCCGGTTATCGGCAGAGAAGAAGAAATGCGCGACTTCTTGCCCCTGCGCAGCGGCGCCGGAGAGTGCCTGCCGGAGCAGGCGCCGTCCGAGGCCGCAGGAGCTGTGGTCCGGGTGGACCGTGACCGCCATTTTCACGTGGCCCGGCGCGAGCGCCAGCTGCGCCCCGGCCAGACCAACGATCTTGCCGCTCGCCTCCTCCACGGCGCCCACCAGGATCGCGCAGGATGGGTTCATCCGCAGGACATAGGCGGCGACCGCCAGGTCGCTCGTGCCCGCGCCGAAGCGGGCATGGCGGTCGAGCCAGCCGAACTCCAGCAGGTGCTGTTCGATGGCCGGCAGTTCCTCCTCGTCCAGTCGCCGGATGCGGAGGGGTGGGGCAGATTCCGTCCGACGATGTGCGTCGGTCTCGACGCGCATCGCCTCGGCCTGCATGCGACGCCATGGCATTAGCTGCCCGGCCCGATGGAATGCCGGCGCGCCTCGTAGGGGATGGCGGACCGGTCGATGCCGATATCCTTCAGCATCCGGTCGTCCAGGCGGCCCAGGATCGCCGCCGCGCGTTGCTCGCGGCACCAGAGGCGGATGGCCTGGAGAGGCAACCACAACAATTCGAGATGAAAGGGTCGCCTTTTGGTGATGATGGTATGCACTGCGTGTTTTCCTTCGTCTGTCAAAGACGGGCACAGCCTGGCGGGGCGGCGTGGGAGGCATCGTTGACGAAGGTGAGGAATGGCCGATGCGAAGCGTGGTAATCGGCGCCAAGCCCGTGCCGCGGCGGGGCTGGCTGTTCTCTGCGCTGATCACTATGCGACAGTCGGGAAGGGCCTACCTGTCAGCGGTTCCGCACCAAAGGTGTGGCGTGATCACGCTCTGCCCCAGGCCGTTCCCGGTCCGCATCGCACTCGCATCGGCGTTGCTCGCCGCAGGATGCGCTATAAGTCCCGGGTCGCAGGCACCCCCGGCGCCGGCGGGCTTCTCAGCCGACACCTTCACCCGCGAGGGGCTGGTCAGCGGCGCGACGGCGACCGAGGTAGGGTGCCGCGCCCTCCCCGACGCACTCTGGGTCGAGACCAGCGGCCGCCGCGAATGCCTGCGCTACGCCGCCGGCGGCGCGGCTGGACCCTCTCCGGTCGCGTTGCTGCACCTTCCGGGCGACCCGCCGGGCATCGGCTACCGCGTCGCGGGCGGCCGGGTGCAGGTCGACCGCGTCAGTGAGTTCTACGAGCAAGATGCCGGGTCACGGCGGCTCGCCGCCAGAATCCTGGCCGGCACGATGCAGAACATGCCGGTGTTCCTGATCGCGCGGCCAGGCATGCATGGCTCGTCCGGCAACCACGCGCAGGACCGCCATACGCTCGACGAGGTGGAACTCGTCGATGGGGCCGTCGGTATGCTGAAGCGCCGCTACGGCTTCCGCGACGCCGTGCTCTCGGGCTTCTCGTCGGGCGGGTTGCTGGTGGCCAACCTCCTGGCTAGGCGTAGCGATATCCGCTGCGCCGTCATCGCGTCGGCACCGCTCGACTTGGCGCAGTTCCACAGTAGGCCCGACGGGATCGTCGCGGACGACTTCGCCCTGCGGATGCCCGATCTGGCCGACCCAATGCGCTCCGTTGCGACCATCAGGTCGAATGCTGAAATCTTCGTCATCGGCGACCGGCGCGACCGGAGCGTGCCGCACGCCGCCTGGATCGGGTGGTCGGCCGCGGCTCGGCGCAAGGGCCTGCGGGTGCACGACGCCCAGACCAATGGCCTTGACCGGGCTGAACTCGGGCCTGTGCGAACCTACCACATCACCAGCGGCCGCAGTTTGGAGGCGGCCTATGGCTGCGCCACAGGCTGGCCACCCGAACGGCTGCGGCAGGCGCTCCTCGGCGGCGAACGCATCTTGCGGCCGGCGGGACAGAGGCTAGACGGCGCTGCGATCCGGGCCGCCTTCACTGGGCGTCAGCTGAGCGGGGTGGACTGGAACCGCTGGGGCATGCGGGCCACCCTGTCCACCTTCTGGAGCACCGATGGCAAGCAGTACCAGTTCCACTCGGCGCACCTGGACCGGCGCTTGGTGACACAGCAATGGTGGATCGACAGCGACACGCTCTGCACATCGGATGACGGCTGCAACGCGGTGCTGTTCGATGGTCAGGCCTTGCACCTTGTCGGTGACGAGCCGCGGCGCTTCCAGATGTCCTTCACCGCGGATGCGCCCGGGCACTAGGCCCCGCCGGCATCCAGGGCGGCGACCAGCCGATGCACCTCCTCGGGCAGGAAGGGCTTCTCCAAAACGGGTCGGTTCGAGCGGGCGAGGAACCTGGCCGTGGCCTGGCTCAACGCATCACCAGTTACGAAGGCGGTACGCTGGCATAGGTGCGGCCGCTGCCGCTTCAGCCAACAGTAAAGCTCCTGCCCGTCCATGTCGGGCATGCGCAGATCGCAAAGGATGGCGTCGTACTCACCGCGGGACAGCAGGTCCTGAGCGTCCCGCCCCGTCACGGCGAAGTCGCAGCGGAAGCCATGCACAGCGAGCAGGCGCGCGAGCACACCAGCGAGTTCGAGCTCGTCGTCGATGACGAGTGCCGTCCGCGGGACCGCTGGCGGCGTGGTTTCTGGATGCGCGTCAGCCATGGCCGGCGCGACCGCATCCTGCTCAGCGCGCGGCAGCCGCAAGACGAAGCATGCGCCGCAGTCCCCTTCCGCCAGCGTCAGCGAACCCCCGTGCGCGTCCGCGATCCGGCGCGATACTGCAAGGCCGATTCCCGTCCCGACCGGCTTTGTGGTGAAGTAAGGGTCGAAGATCCGGTCACGCAACTCGGCGGAGATGCCGGGTCCGTTGTCGGCGACCGAGATTTGGACCGCGTCGTAGGTCGCCCTCGCCGCAATGCAAAGGCGCCGCGGCCCGGACTGATGCTCTAAGGCCTGCTTGGCATTGGTGATGAGATTCGCCAGCACCTGGTGCAGCTGGTCCGCGTCGCCGAACAGCGGCGGCAGCCCGGCTGCGACATTCAGCGTCACCTCAATGCCGTCGCTTCGCAGGCCGTAGGCCAGCAACTCCAGCGCGCCGTCGATCAGGGCGGCCACGACGATCGGGCGTCGCTGGACCTCCTGGTGCCGCGCCATGGCGAGGAAGCTGCGGACGATCCGCGCGCAGCGCTCGGCCGCCACGCGGATCCGCTCCGCGCTCCTAGCAAGGCTTGGCAGGCGGAGTTCCGCCGCTTCCTCCTCCAGCATCAGGGCGCCAGCGAGCACGATGGAGAGCGGGTTGTTCAACTCGTGTGCGACGCCAGCGAGTAGAGAGCCGAAAGTCGCCATCTTTTCTGCTTGCAGCAGCAGCTCGCGCTGGCGTTGGAGTTCGGTCTCAGCTGCGCGCGCTTCCCGCAGGGTGGCAACGTAGCGCTGCGTCTTAACGACTGTCGCCTCAAGATCGGCGAAGTCGATCGGCTTGGTCAGGAAGTCGAAGGCGCCGCGGTTCATGGCGGCGCGGATGTTGCCCATGTCGCCATAGGCGGAAACAACTACGGTGGCGAGCGGCTCTGCCGTCTTCTGCAACTCGCCGAGCAGCGTCAGCCCATCCATCCGGGGCATGTTGATGTCGGCGAGAACGAGGCCGATGCCCCCATGGCGCGAGACGAGGTCGAGCGCTTCCAAACCGTCGCGGGCGAAGAGGAACGCCATCTCGCCCGCAAGAATCCGTCGCCGGAACCGCTGCAGAATAAGCGCCTTGAGATCCGGCTCGTCATCGACCACGAGGATCGTCGTCACGGCCCTGCCCTCCACTGGGCGAGGCAGCGGTCGACCTCGGCCCGCAGAGCAGAGAAATCGATCGGCTTCGGCAGCAGGCCATCGGCGCCGCCCGCCAGCGCGCGGCGCCGCGTATCCGCGTCGCCATAAGCCGTGACCATGATGACCGAAAGGTTGGGGCGTTCCACCTTCACGCGTGCCAGCAGGTCGAGCCCGCTCATTTCTGGCATGTTGATGTCCGACAGCAACAGGACGATGTCGTGCGGTCCCGCGTCGTCGATGACCCGCAGTGCCTGCTGGGCCGAGGTCGTGAACACCAATTGAAAGCGGCCGGCCTTGATGTCGCGCCGGAACTGCTGCCGGAACAGCGGCTCCATGTCCGCCTCGTCGTCGGCGACGAGGATAAGCGCGTTCATGCCTCCCTCCCGTCCGGAGGCGTCCCGGTGCAGGGCAGGGTGACGACGAATTCGGTAAAGTTGCCTGCCTCCGTCACGACGTCGATCATTCCACAATGCTGCTTCACAACGATGTCATGCGAGAGCGAAAGGCCAAGGCCCGTGCCTTCGCCGGTGGGCTTGGTGGTGAAGAAGGGTTCGAAGATCCGTGCTTTGATCGCGTCCGGAATGCCGGCCCCGTTGTCGCGTACGCGGATCTGGACTTGGCTCGGCAGTGCCCGCGTCGTGACGGAAAGCGTCGGCTGGAACTCGGCCGCCGCGTCCCTGGTCCGCTTGGCATGCGCCGCATGGAATCCGTTGCCGAACAGGTTCAGCAGTACGCGGGTGAACTCCTGCGGGTAGAGCTCGACCTGTCCGACCGCGGGATCTAGGTGCTTCTCGAGCGCGATGTTGAAGCCCGGCTTCTCCGCCCGTGCGCCATGGTAAGCCAGGTTCAGCGCCTCCTCGACGAAGGCGTTGAGGTCCACCGCGCGCCGCTCCCCACCGCCCTCGCGGGAATGGGCCAGCATGTTCCGGATGATGCTATCGGCACGCCTTCCGTGCTGAACCACCCGGCCTAGATTGTCCCGCAGCATGGCAGCGAGTTCCGCAATCTCCTCGCGCAGCGCCGCGTCGAGCAAGGGTCCGGCCACGGCGAGCGCCTCCTCGAGCTCCCGCAGCAGATCAACCGAGAGTTCGGCGAAGTTGTTCACGAAATTCAGCGGATTCCGTATCTCGTGCGCGATGCCGGCTGTGAGCTGGCCGAGCGAGGCGAGCTTCTCGGTCTGGACCAGCCGGTCTTGCGCCGTGCGCAGCTCGTTCAACGACTGCGCCAGCTCCTCGGTCCGGTGCGCGACCTTGGCCTCCAGCGTCTCCTGTGCCTCCTGCACCCGCGCCGCCATGACGTTGAAGCGGTGCGCCAGCGCGCCGATCTCGTCCGCCGAGGTGATTGCGATGCGCTGGCGTAGGTCGCCTTCACCGAGGCGCTGCGCACCGGCCTGCAGCTGGCGGATGGGAACGACCATCCGCCGCACGAGCCAACTGCCCAGCAGCAGGGCGAGGAGAACGCTAACGCCCAGCAGGATCAGCGTCTGGTAGAGCGTCACGAGTACAGGCGCTAGCACTTCGCGCCGTGGCAGCTCGACGAAGACGAGCCAGCCGAGCCGCGGGATGGTGGCATAGGCCGAGAGCACCGTGCTCCAATCCGGGCGGACCGAGTTCCCGGGCGCGATGTCGTCGCCCTGGGCGTCGCGCACTGCGCGGGCAACCTGGGGCAAGTGCGACAGGTCCGTCCCGCGCAGGACAAGGCTCATGTCGGGATGTGCGACGAGTCGGCCAGTGGCATCGGTAACGTAGGCATAGCCCGTCTCGCCGACGCGGATCGCGGTAACCACGTCCCAGATCAGCTTCAGGTTCACGCTGACCGCGGTAACGCCCGGCCGGCGCCCGGCATGGATGATGGCCAGTGTCATGTATGGCTCGGACCCGCGCTCGTAGTAGACCGGGCCGTACCAGACGCGGTCTGCGATGGCCTGCGTGAAGCGCGGGTCGGCTGAAAGGTCGGCGCCACCGCCGGCCACGTCTGGCTCGAGCCGCGAGAGCCGCAGCTGCTCGCGCCCGTCGGCGTCGATGTAGAGTACGTCCATGATGGCCGGCGTCTGGCGCAGCAGGCGGATCAGGTCGTAGCGGCGTTGGTTGAGGTCCAACCGGGCCCATTCGGCCCGCGTCGTCCAGCCGATTTGGTTCTCGATTTCGCCGATGAACTGCGCCACGCGCTCGGCCGCCGCGAGTGCCTTCTCCCGCTGCACGTGCACGGCCGAGGCCGAGGCCTCGTCGTAGGACAGCACCATGTTGACCGCGCCGTTGGCGAGGAACGTGAAGACGACGAGGCCGATCAGGGTGCGGGCGAAGCGGCGCGCCAGGCCGGATGGCAGGAACGCGGCGGCGGCGGCGCGCGACAGCCACGCGAGGACCGGGTGCCTGCGAGGAGGCGCCCGATCCGCCGCGGCGGCCATAGCCAGCGGCCTCACCTGGCCGTCTGGCGCGCCGGAGAGGTTCACGGCCATGACGGTGCCGCGACTTGCTCGGTCATTCGATCACCTCGTCCGCCCGCGCAAGCAGCGGCAGCGGCAGGGTTAGGCCGAAGCGTCTGGCGGTATCCAGGTTGATGAACAACTCGAGCTTCGTAACCCGCTGCACCGGCAGTTCAGCCGGCTTCGCGCCCTTGAGGATAAGCCCGGCGTAGATCCCCGCCTGCCGGTGGGATTGCACAAAGTCGCCCCCGTAGCTCATCAAGCCGCCGGCGATGGTGAAATCCCGGGTTTGGGTGATCGCCGGCATGGCATAGCGGGTCGCAAGCGCCGCAAGCTGCTGACCGCGGAAGGCGAAGAAGGGATCGGAGGTGAAGACGACGCCGCGCGCGCTGATTCCGGACAATGTTTCGAACACTGTGCCGAACTGCGCTTCGACACCGGCCTGCAGGACGTGGGTCCGCACTCCAAGCGCCTCGGCGGCGGTCTGCAGGCTGCCGACCTGCGACATGGCGGTCGGGCTGGTCGGGTTCGCTACGACGCCAAGCAGCAGCGGGCTGGCGCCGTCGTCGCGCCCAGCGCGAACCACCTCGTGCAGGAGCTCCATCCGCTTTGGGCTCGCCTCGACGCTGAGGCTCGACACGCCGGTGACGTTGCCCTCGGGCCTGCTCAGGCTACCAACCACGCCGAGTGCGATGGGATCGCCACCCATCTCGAACACGATCGGGATCGTGGTGGTCGCCGACTTGGCGGCAAGTGCGACGGGTGCGCCCCCGGGTGCGGCGATGACGGCGACCTGCTGGTCAGCAAGTTCCGCCGCAAGCGCCGGCAGCTTGTCGTAGCGGCCCTCCGCCCAGCGGAAATCGATCACTACATTGCGGCCCGACACATATCCCGTGCTGGCGAGGCCGTCGCGGAAGGCGAGCACGCGGCTGGCGAAGGGCTCGGGCGCTTCCGGACCGAGATAGCCGATAACGGGCAATGCGAGCGGCTGCGTGTGTCCGACACCTGGCCGTGCCGCCGCCGTGCCAAGCAGGGCGATGAACTCCCGCCGCATCATGCGATGTCCTATCAGCCGCTTTGGAAAGCAACGTGAGACTAGCAACAGTAGACGCGGCTCGTCGATCTGCATCGCAGCGTAGACGCCGAAAGCTTCATGTCGTGGCGTAAATTCCACCTTTGGATGCGCCTGCGCGATGGCATGTTCGTCACACCGCAGGATTCATGTCTGGCCGATACCACGGTGCCGCACGGTTTTCCCACGGTCGCACTCACGGCCCGTCACACGTCGCCCCGGCATTGTCCTGCCGTCGCCCGATGAGGCGAGGAGAGGAGCCCCGATCATGAAGTGCATCGCATTCGCATCCGCCATTGCCATCACCCTGGCCGCCGGTGCGGCCCAGGCGCAGGCCCCGCTGGACGGCACCGCCCGCGCGGCAACAGGCGGATCCCTCGTCGGCGGCGGCGGCGCCACCATCGAGGGTGGCGGCGACAATATGACCATCACCTACAGCACCTACGGTGCCGGCAGCGGTGGCGGCATGCCGTCGCAGCCCTCCCTGTTCGCGCGCTTCGTAGGCAGCCTCGGCGACGGGCCGGCACTGGAATACCTGACCATGGCGCCCGCTAACCCCAGCCGCGAGGCATGGCTGGTCGGCGGCGGCGACAACGCCGCCCTGGTCTACGCGCAGCCGCGCTGAGCGGTTCGTGCCAGGACGCCAGCCGGCGATCCCACGAACATTACCCAACGGAGGCGACTATGTCCCATCTGTTCCTTGTCGCCCGCGAGAATGTCCGCGAAATCCTGGTGGCTGTGGCCGCCTCCGTTTATTTCCTTGGCTTCTTCGGCGCCGTTCAGGCCGCGCTCACCAAGTTGTTCTACTAAGGCCGGCAGAGGATATTGATCCTTTGCCTGGCATGTATGCTCAGTGGCGCGACCAACGCGCCACGCCACGCCACGCCAACTACCACGCCGCCACTTCCAACGACATGCCCATCGCCCAGATCAGCCCGCGGACCCCGGCCATTGCTGCTCGGCGAATAGGAGGGTTAGCTGTTAGCCAGCGTGATCAACCCCGACCAGCCAAGTAAGGCGAGGCCCAGTGGCCGACCCAGCTTCCGTCCCCAAATAAGGTTCTTTTCAGCCGCCATCACCGCCCCAAGCAGCAGCATCCAGCCGACATTGCCGGTGCCTACTACAAACATCAGCAGCATGAGCGCCCAACAGCAACCGACACAAAACAACCCATGATGCGCCCCGAGTCGCAGCGCGTCACGCCGTGGCGTCCGCCCATGCCAATGCCGGATGATGAAGCCGAGCGGCGTGCGGCATCGGTCGAGGCAATGGTATTTGAGGCGGCTGAATTGAAACAGCCCAGCCATCGCCAGCACACCGGCGCCGAGGACCCAAGCATGGAAGGCCAACCAACTAGATTGCCGCGCGATCGCGTGCAGCGCCAGATCCAGCAGATGTGCTGCCATCCCGAAGCCGAGCCACACCAGCAGGTAGCCGGTGACTAGCAGCGCTAGCAGGCCGACGCGGTCGCCGCGTGCAGCAACTAGCCGGTCAAAACGTCGCAGCAGTGGCAAGATTGTTGGTAGCATCATCGCTGCCGTCATCAGCAGCCAGCCGCCGGTGTAAAGCAGCCCTGGCAGCAGGACCTCGCCTGCCGGCAGCACGCGGCAGATCCCCGCGGCCAAGCCTATGTGAGTCCAGTTGCCGTGGTCGAGATAGCGGCCGTAGGGGCTCTGCTCCCAGAGGTAGAGCGTCACCCATGCGGTCGCTACCAATCCCCCCATGACCGGGGTTATCCCCGACCGCGATGGCGTCGCCGGCATGATTAGCCGTCCAGAACGAAGGTGCTCTGCAACGCGTTGTGCCCTTGGAGGTCGAGATCATGGCCCAGCTCGGCATGCTTCGAGCGGTAGCGCGTCGCCTTGCCGACGAAGACCGGCGCACCTGGTACGGTGGAAAAGATTGTATTGGTCAAGGTCGTGACGGAGCCGTCCGGGCCCTTATAGTGGTCCATCTCGGCATGGCTGGTCTCGCCCACCTTGAGCGTTCCCTTGCCCTCATTCACGTCGAAGGTGATCGGTACTCGCTCCACCGAGATGACTTCGCCGACCAATTTGGCAAAGTCCGCAACCGGACCGCCTAGCTTGCCGGTGTAGACATCCAGAAGTGCTTTCTCCTGCGCATCCGATGCGCCCTGGTCGAGATAGAGAGCGACGCGAAAGTTCCCCGCCAGAACATTGCCTGGGATGTGCGAGACAATCGCCAGCGTTCGCCCCGTCACATCGACACCTTGAATCGTGCCCTTGTCGAAATGGTAGGCGAGGACCGAGTCACAGGTGCCGTTGTCGGGATCCTCGCCGATCCAGCATGGGCAGAGGACACGGCAGTCGCAGACTTCGAGCAGACGCCCTTCCAAATGGTAGGTCATGTCTCGCTCCCGCGTTGTGATGCATTCCCGTTCAGTGATGCAGCCGCTCGTTTAGCCGGAGCCGTTAAGTCGCAAATCTCCCGGCTGACCCGTTGCAATGCTACAAGGATTGAATCTAATCCTTGCTGGCAATACACCGCAATGGTGGCGTGATCTCGTCTGCATCTTGAAATTTTTGGCTTTGCTGTTTCTACTTAGAAGATGCATGGTTGTCGTGGTCGAAAACCATGGCGCGTATTGTCGGTGATCTGACCCCGTAGAAGCATCCGCCGATAATGTGACGCCGGCGAGCCGTGGTCCTGCCCCCAACTCTGGTCCGGGGGCTATGCAAGTTCCTGGGCTGGTTGACGAAGGCTCTCGGGATCAAGTTGCCAAGGGGCTGAGCGCGGCCGCTCCTCGTTGTAGTGCGCCTCCATTGTCGCGTTTCCTGATCTGTGTCGTGGCGTCCTGAATAAGGGCATTGGATTGTGATCCGTACCCTGCGTCGGATGGCGTGGTCAGCGTAGCCGCTTGCCGCCTGCCCGCCAGCCATGGCGCCCTTGGGCTTGCCCGGACCGGCGTCGCGGGGCCGGTCCTTGATCGTGCGCCTCACTTGGTTTTCCAGCGTGCCGGGGCGGCCTGGCTGGTGAGGCAGCGCGCCGGGACGACCCAAGGACGAGGGTTAGGTGCTATCGTGCCTCCGGCAGCGGGCTGACCTTCCTAGCGCGGGCGACGACGTGGGCCACTGATCCCGGCTGCCAGGTCATACCGCCGCGCGGCGTCGGCTCGCAGATGGCTTCCAGCTGCGCGCCAATCTCCTGCAGCGTGGCTCGCGGGTCGGACCGCAGGACGCTGGCCACGACGGCCAGCAGCTGGTCGGGGAGCGGTGCCGGCCGGGCCGGGGCGAGAAGCGCGGGCTCAGCCAGGCCTCCGCTACCATGCACCGCCCGGACGAGGCGCTCCGAGGTCCAGGGCGGCGCGCCCGTGGCGCGGCGGGTATTGAGGTAGCGGACGACATCGTTCCAGGCGCGGCCATCCGCCCGCAGCCGCTGCACGGCCGGCAGCCAGGCATCGGCGCCGACCACCAAGCGCGCCAGGTAGGACGCCCGGCGTGCCTTCGAGGTCACCCGCCGCGCTGCCGGGTCCCCCGCCCGCAGGCCCAGGTTGCCGGGCCGGCTGCCGCGGGCGGCGGCGGCGCGCATGCCACTGCGGGTGCGTTCGCGGATCAGCGTACGTTCGAGCTGCGCCGCGGCGCCGAGGACCTGGAGGGTGAACAGGCCCTGCGGGCTCGCCGTATCGATCGGGTCGCGGAGCGAGCGGAAGTGCACGTCACGGGCCTGCGGGCCTTCGACCACCTCAAACAAGTGCGACAACGAGCGGGCCAGCCGGTCGAGGGCGACCACCACGAGGATGTCGCCGGGCTTGAGTTGGGCGAGCCATGAGGTGAAGGCCTCGCCGGGCATCGGCAGCGGCGCGACTGGAAGGGGCGGCGCACCGGGCGCCCCGGTCAGATAGGGCCAGGAGCGTGAGGAAGCCTCCGCTTCTGACAGGTTGCGGCGATCGGGGTGCTACCCCAAACTGCCGCCGCCTTGAGCGTGGCGGCGGTGATCCGCTCCTCGCCCGAGCGGGCGGCCGCGATCGTGGCGCGCTCGGAGGCACGATGGATGTGCAGCGTGATGCCGCCGGCCCGTTCGGCCAGCAGCCGACACAGGCGCGGCGAGTCGATCGCCGAGGGCTGGCGCAGCGGCATGCCCTGAACGAGCCGATCCCGCAGCAGCGGCAGGCGACGTCGCGGCGCGAGGTGACGGCCCGGCCCACCGGACGCGCCGTGATCGATGGTGCCCCGAGTGCCGCCAGCACCTGCCCGAAGTCGTGCTCGGTGGGCTCGGGCGGCATCAGCCCGGCCACGACCGGCATTCGCCGCACGCCTTCGCCGTCACGCCCAGCGGCGGCGTTGGCGCGCTCGAACTTGCGGATGAGGCTGGTCTTGCCCATGCCGGACTCCGCCATCAGGAGGACGTTCTCCAACCGCTCCCGAGGTGGCTGGTCGATCACCTCCTGCAGCAACGCGAGCGCCGTCGTTGCCATGGGCTGGGTAATGCAGCGCTCGGCACGGTTGCAAGCGATCCGCTGCTCGTCCGGCAGGTCTGCAGCGGCCTGAACCTCCGGTGCAGGTGGGCAGAGGCCTCGCCGTTCATGTCAGGAACTCCGAGACGGCGATGTCTGCCTCCGTCAGTAGCGGCACGCGGGCCTCCTCCGGCTCAGTGGGTGCCACATGTGATCGGGCGGGACTTGCCGGTCCAGCGCGGTTGGTGTGACCGGCATCCGGCGGGCCTTGGCGATGCGCGCCGCCGACCGTCGGGCCGCCTTGCTGGCCGCGCAGGCCTCGGCGACGGTGCGGCGCTGCTCTGCGACCGCGGCAAAGATCGCTTCCTCATCCACCATGCGCCAGCCCTCGGCGCGCAACCGCCGGTGGCAGCGCGGTGCTCTCAGAGGCTGTTCGGAAGCTGTACCAGATCGGCGTAGGGCACCCGGAGCGGGCCGCCCTGCGGCATCTCGGCAAAGATGGCGCTGAGGTCGCGCGGGTCGTAGCGCACCCGCAGCCGAGGCCGCGTACCGATGAGCACCGCCAGCGCGCCGTCGAAGTAGTCGATTCCACCGCTCCAGCTTGCCCAGCGTCGGCACGGCCCTCACCTCCGCAGGGTAATCACCGCGCTCGGCAGTCGAGGAAAAGGTGGTGCCCGGCAGGGCGTGAAGCCGATCCATCAGCGTGCCCGTCGGCCGCTCGATGTGGCCGCCATAGCGCGGCATTGCAGGCGGGCGGTAGTCGAGTGCGATGCCGTGCTGCTCGCAACCGGGGTTCAGCGCGCGGGCGTGGAAGTCCGGCACGTTGTCGAGGTGGACCGGCCCGGCAGGCCGCGCATCGGCCAGGCCAGGGTGAGGGCCCATGCCTCGAGCCACGCCTCCTTCGGCAGGACGGCATGGGTGAGGGCGAGCGCCACCGAGTTGGAGGACGGTGGATCAAGCGCCAGCAGCAGACCCAGGACACTGCGCGTGTGCGCGTCGATCAGCGCGTGGTCCACCTGCACGAGCCCGAGCGGCCCTTCAGCCTGCAGATGACCGATCGCCGTCGCCAGGCGATCCCGCGCTACGGCGCCGCCCTCCCGGGCGCGGACCCGTTCGCGCAACCGCCGTGCCGATACCCTGGCCCGCAGCGCCTTCATGGAGGGCGGCGATAGGCCGCCAGCGCGGCAGTCGTGGCGCACCTGCCGCAGCAGCGCCGGCAGGCGCGGCCGCTCGCGCTTCAGATGGACGCTGTCGATCACCTGCTCGATGAGGCCATCCACCGCCGCCGGCAGACGGCGCGTGTCGCGGGCGACTCCCAGGCAGGCGAACAGGAGTGTGGTTGCCACCGGCTCCGCCCGCTAGGCGTGTAGCAACCGCTGGATCTGCCGCACCTCGAGGTTGAGCCCAGCGGCCGCCCGTAGTCTGGCTGGGCTTCTGGTCGACCAATTGGACGCCCTGGATGGCGCTCCGGCAGCTGCGCGAGCGATGGCCCAGCCTGCGGCAGGTGATGCAGCCACACTACGATGACGCTTGAGGCGGACAGCGCCAAGGTCTTCCTCGACGCCACACCCCGGCCGCGGTCGGCAACAGCGGCACGCCGGCGCTGCGGCTGGAGGCCTACGAGGGACCGCTCGGAAGAGCAGCTATGGCCTACGGCGGATGCGCTGACTCGGCCTTGCCAAGGCAGGACTGCAGGTGCGGCTTGCTGCCATAGCTTACACTCCCCAGCGTACCGTTTTCCTGCTGCATGCTGCGGCGGCCTGACATGAGACGCGTCTGTCCGCATCGCCCTTTAGCCTTCCAAGGCAGGTCAAAACCGACGCGCATCACGGTGCCCGAGGCGCCCCGAAGCCCACACCGCGAAGATCCGCGCCTGCTCTGTGCACCCGTGCTCAGGTCTCGTTAGTACGGTCGCTTCGAAAATCTAAATTTTAATCTGGCTCCAAACAGCCAGCATTATCTACTCGTGCGTTATAAAAAGACTTCATGTAAGCATCAAATAGTTTTCCGCTTGGCTGTTACTGCAAAGGAGTGGAAGGGCGGACAGTCGTGCTATCTTACTTAGATGGCATACAAGGCAGGTACCAACGAAGCCATCGGAACGGGTCCACGATGGTTAACCAACAGTTCCGCAACCTCCGGCGCTGCTAGACCGGTTGCCCTCCGAATGCGTCGTTGGGAAATGCTTTCCGGCCCGGCCGTCGGCGGTGCACAGGATTATCGTCCGTGCGTCGATGCGGTGCTGATGCATCCAGACCGCGGTATTGCTTTGATCGATATCGCGCCCAAGACAACACCGCGCGCAGTATCCATTCTGCAGAATACCTTAAGATCCACTAGTCACATGCCGGCCCACTTTGACGCTGTGCCGATTGTGTATTGCTGTTTGGCGCCGGACGAAGTCCCAAGCATCTTGCGTGTGCTCAATGAGGCCTTCTCTAACCAGCCTCCCCTTGACCATTTCGGCGCGACCAGAGTTGCTGAGATATGGACCATGCTCGGTGGCAAGAGCCGCCCCAAACGCAGCCTGGCAAAACCCGAAGCCTTGCTGGCGTTAGGCATCGTCGCGATAATTGGCGGCGTTGCCCTGGCCGTTACCGACTTCGGCTCCTCATCGAAGTCAACATCCGCCGGAAGTTTGCCGCCTCCCTCCGCTCACCTGCCAATGTCTTTTCAAAGCGAGGGCGCGGCGGACAAGGTTGCGTCCGGACTCATTGTGCCGGAAACCGCTTATCAGGTCATCACATCCTCCAGCACAGCTTTGCCTGAAGTTCCAGTTCGTGACGCTGCAGCCACCGCGCTTTCAAACGATGCCCCTTCGTCGACCGCCAGTGCAATGCCGCCTCTCGTTGCAGCTGCGCCACTTCATGAACACACCGACGCGCCACGCCTACCTTCCGTGCGATCAGCCGAGGCGCCAAATGGGTTGGCTACGGTTGAAACCTCACCGCAAGCTTGGCCACCGACGCCTGAGGTCGCGCTAACGCCCGCGCCACTTGGCACAGCCGTTGCCGATCTGGCGCAACTCGACATGCTGCCGTCGAGGCCTGGTTCAGATGCCGACAATAATACCAACGGCGGTGAGAAAAGACCTCATAGTAGCACCAATCCGGCGCTCACCTTTTCCCTCTTGGCCCCGCCTCAATTACCCCCACAGTCGGCGGCAAGAGCGCCAGTGGCGATAAAGCGAACCGGTAGCGAGGGTACCACCGTGCGGCGGCAGCCTGCCAACTCGCAGTGCACACCCTTGCTGTCTAGGCTGCAGCTCGGAGAAAGGCCCACTCACGATGACCTCTTGCTCTTGCGATCCGCTTGCACACCGCGGTCCTGACCGGCCCGCGCGGTCCAGACATTTACTGCTAATTCTCGGCTGCGTAACGCTTGCGCTGTTGAACGCCTGCGCTGCGTCAGTAACTTCTGACAGACAGACGTTCAATGCCGCCGCCATCACGCCGCCGCGGGACGCGCTTCCGTTGGAGGAGGCCGTGGTGCGCTTAGCCGAGGCGACCCTTGCGGGTGCCAAGGATCTGCCACCGCCACCTGGCGGCCGACGGCCGCTCGTCATCGATCCATTGATCGATCGCGCCAGCGGTATGGAAACCAATGCAACCCGATCAATGGTCGCCAGTATTGAAAACCTCGTACGCGAACGCTACCCGGCCTTCGAATTGAAGCCCTTCAACGTTACAGTGCTCGACGAGAAACCTCTCATCCTCCTTGGTTCAATCACGACGGTGACCGCATCAGGTAGTCTCACGAATACGTCTGGGCCAAGCAGCACCTATCGTATCTGGGCGGTACTGGGCGATCTCCAAACAGGCACAATTTTATCGCATCCCACCGCTTGGGTGCGGGCCGAAACGGTTGATCCGACACCTGTTCGCTTCTCAAGCGAAAGCCCGGTTTGGCTCGACGACGAGGCAATGGCAGCCTATCTGCGCACTTGTGCTGGCCAGCCAGGCACGCCCATGGACCCCACCTATTTACGTGGACTGCGGGCGCAGGCCGCCGTTGCTGGCGCGATTGATGCTTATGAGCGGAATCGGTTTGATCAGGCCCTTGCCCTCTACCGGCAGGCAGAGAACGAGCCAGGGGGTCAACAGGCGCGCGTGTTGAACGGCCTCTACCTGGCGAACTGGGCACTAGGCCGTCGACAGGAAGCCGAGACGGCTTTCAACGAAATGGTGAACTATGGCTTGGCGCGCAATCGGCTGGCGGTGAAGCTACTGTTCCGTCCAGGTACTTCTGAGTTCGTGCGCAATCCCGATATTAGCGCCCCGTATCCTATGTGGCTGCGACAGATCGCCGATCGCGTGGTTCAGCGCGATATGTGCCTACAGATTATCGGTCACACCAGCGTCACAGGTTCAGATCTGCTCAACAACCGGCTATCGTTAGCTCGTGCACAAACGGTGCGGGTCCAACTGGCAGCTGATAAACCATCGCTGCGAGGGCGTAGCCAAGCGATTGGGCGCGGCTCACGCGAGCCGATAGTTGGACTGGGCACAGATGACATGCGTGACGCACTTGACCGACGAGTAGAGTTCGTACCCCAACGTTGCATGGGTTTGACGTGAGCTGTCCTGATGCTTGTTAAAGCCTGATGGCTTTGATCCAGACGGCTGTTGCGGCGAGGCAGAGGACGCCAAGGAGGGATCGCGCGGTTTTCTCAGAGCTGGTGTCGAATCGCGCGCGACTCTTAAAGACCTGCCCAAAGGTTCTCAGCCGGGCGACGGTTGACGTAGATCCAGTCCGGGCAGGCGACCTCTGCATTGGTACGCCAAGGTAGGATCGCCGGCCGCGCCCCCATGGCCCAAATGCGCTCGCGGAAGCGTCGGAGGCGAAACCGAGGTCGCCGGCGACCCAGCCGGGAACGTCCGGCAGGCAGCCGCGCAGTCTTGATGCCACGGGTAGTTCGTAAGCCTGACCGGGCGCGAGCGCGAAGGCAATGGCTCGGCCGCGGCCATCAGCAATCACGCACGCCTTGGTCCCGTAGCTGCCGCAGTTCGAGGCAGTGCCTCGGGCCAGCCAAGCGCATCGCGTACATCTCGCTCCTGGCTATTGCATCCCCTTTGCCGCCCACGCCGCCACCGCGCGTTCCCGCAAGTCGACCGACGGCACCTTGGACATCCGCATCGCCCCTCGCGCCAGGGCACAAGTGAAGTACCTCCCCAAACCCCTGTGGGTCACAAGCGATTCAGTCAGGCAGGAAACCGCTCTGGCAAGCTCGGCACATGCTGAAGTCGATTCTCAATTCGTCAGTCTGACAGGCAACCGAGGTGGCGAGCCGCCTCGTGCCATGTCGTTCCAATCCCACGCCACATCGTGGGGAAGGCCGCACGGACTTGCGGAGAAGGATGCGGCGAGGTGGCAATGTACAAGCCCTTCCCGGCCAGGAAGGGCTGTGCCCGTCCTGCCTTTTTCCCGACCAGGACGACGCCGCGCAGTTTCGGCAGCAGCTCAATGAGCCTCGCCGTTGCTTGCAATCCTTGTTCGTGTTCGTCCCGCTTGATGTCGATGGTGCCGTTCCACCAGGGAATGACGTTCCAAATCAGCGTCTTTCGTCGCGGAATGCCGGCTTCGGACATGAAATGCCATGTCGCTTCCGCCGTGGGATCGTCGTTATTGCGGCTGATGAAGCCCGAACCCTTCCGCACGCCAGAGCGGCTTGAATCCGTCATGGGCCCTGGCTTCTCGAGGAGGAACAGCATGTGCGCCTCGGCCCCGCCGTCGAGCGGGTCAGCGTCTGGAACCACGACGCCCGGCCGCTGCCGAAGACCGTCAGCGGTAGCTCGAAGCGGGTGCATATGCGGCTGATCCAACATCGCCCGTCGCCGCTCACGGACGAGCGGATCACTCAAGGACCGTGGACGATCGTCGAGATGCCTTTGCATCATGGTCTCGTATCCGCCTGCAGCGCATATGTCCGCACGAATATCGACGCCTCACCTTCCATCACCAAGCGGCCGCTCGATAGGTTGAAACCCGCCGGGGCTGCCTCTCTGCAATCAGCAGGTCCTACTCCAACAACCGCTGATGCTGCTCCCGCATGGCCGGTTGCTGACTTCGATCTGGTCACCACGGTGCCTCGAAGCAGTACTCTCAAGACCATTCGTGCAGCCTTCGGAGCCGCAGACGCGAAGTTCATCCCGGAGAGCAGCAGCGCTGGGCGCGGCTGAAAGCCCAGCGGCGAGCCATGAGCGGCCTGGGGCACCGAGTAACCTCCTCCACAGGCGCCCTGAGGGGCACAAGCGCATCAGCCGTGCGGGAGCCGTGCTAGCCAGCACCTGATACGATGAGGATGCCCGCCGAGGTCACCGGATAGCCCTGCACCGACAGCCGCAGATGCGGCGGGAAGAGCGGGCCGAGCGGCGGCCCCTCCGCCTCCAGGAGTGGCGCCAGGTCGATGAAGCGGTCGAGCATGCCCGCGCCCTGGTTGTCGTCGAGCGGCAGCATGCGATGCCCCTCAGCCGCCAGCCGGGCCGCCAGCCCCTCCAGGTGCCGCCGCTGGTAAAGCACGGTGCTGCCCCGACGCACCGTGCCGCCGGCGCCGTCGAGGTTGAACTCCGTGGTGTGCAGGGCGAGGCCGCCCGGCTTCAGGCAGCGCATCGCCGCAAGGATGAAGTCGAGCCCGCGCTCCAGGCTGCCGAGATGCTCCATGGCGCAGACCGACCACACCAGGTCGAAGCCGCGCTGCCGCAGACTCTCCGGCAGCCGCGCCATGTCGGCCGGGCGGAAGCTGACCAGCCGGTCGAACGCCGCCCGCGACAGCACCTCCGGCCGGTAGAGCGCCTCCGCAGCCTGGCCATGCTGCCCGGTCTCGATCCAGTCGCGAGCCCGGGCGTCACCTGCGTCGAGGTCGGTCGCCACCACCTCCACCCCATGTGCGGCGAGGATCGCCGGCAGCGCCTCCCGCCCCACCGCGAAGCCGAGGGCGCGGCGGCCAGGCGACAGCATCCCTGCCTCCCATGCGGCCTGGAGGACGAAGGCATCCTCCCAGAGCTTGCGGTGATAGACCGGTGGCGTGCCGAGGACGCGCGCCCAGTGCCGCAGCCAGTCATGCTCGATATCGGCCTGCCGGCAGGTGCGGCTGGCGAGGCCGAGATGCGTCGGTCCGGCGGGGACCGGCGCCCCTGGCCCGGCGAGGCCGGCGGCGTAGTGCCGTTGCGCCATCTCGGCGCCGAGCACTTTCACGCTCCAGCGCAGCAGCCCCGCTTCCCGCTCCCCACGCAGCCTGGTGTCGCCGAGCAGCGGCAGGATGCGGTGCCGCCGCCGCCAGCGGGCCAGGGCGCGCAGGGGGTTCAAGCGAGGCGCCGCCTCAGCCGTCGAGCCGGATGCCGAGCTCGCGGATGAGCGGCCGCCACTCGGCATTCTCGCGCCGCACGAAATCGGCGAACTCAGCCGGCGACCAAGGCGCGCTCTCGATGCCGAGGTCACGGTAGCGCGCCTGCACGTCCTCCGCGCCGACACCGGCCTTCAGCGCATCCGCAAGCTTGGCGACGATGGGCGCCGGCGTCGCCGCCGGCACGCTCATCCCCTGCCAGCCATAGGCGATGGCATTCGCATGGCCGAGCTCGCGCAGCGTCGGCACGTCCGGTGCGCGGGCGGAGCGGGCCTCGGAGAAGGCGCAGAGGGTCTTTACCTTGCCCGTGGTGATGAAGGGGATGCCGCTCGCGCAATCGATCACGACGCTCTCGACATTGCCGGCGAGCAGGTCCTGCATCGCCGCCGGCCCGCCGCGATACGGGACGTGCGTCGCCTCGAGCCCGGTGCGGCGTTTCACCATCTCCATCGCCAGGTGATGCGGCGAGGCAACGGCGGGCGTGCCGTAATTCGGCGCCCGCACCTTCGACTGCGCGACGAAATCGGCGAAGTCCTTTGCCGGGTTGTCCGGCCGCACGACGAGGAAGAGCGGGAAGCGGCCGATGAAGCCGACGCCCTGAAGGTCCCGGTCCGGATCGTAGGGCAGGCGCGAATAGAGCGCCGGGTTGTAGACGAGGATGCCGTTGTCGACATGCAGCAGCGTGTAGCCGTCCGGCGCGCTGCGCGACGCGGCCTCGCTGGCGACCACGGCGCCGCCGCCCGGACGGTTCTCGATCACGAGGTTCTGCCCGAGCCGGGTGCCGATATGCGCGCCGATCAGCCGCGCGAAGACGTCGCTCGCCCCGCCCGGCGGATAGCCGACGATCCAGCGCAGCGGACGCTCCGGAAAGCCCTGAGCCCGCGCCGTGGCGGCGAGGCCCGCGGCGCTCAGCCCGGCCAGTAGAGTGCGTCGTCCCAGCATTACCCGAACCCTCAGTTGCCCCGCTGCATGTAGCGGAATTCGGCCGGCTTCGTCACGGTGCCGCAGCGGCCAGCAAGGATTGCAGCAGCAAGATCCAGCACGGCAGCGTCGCCACGGCGAGCATGTGCTCCAGGCTGGTGATGGCCGCCATCAGCGGGGCGTCGCCGCCCATGGCGCGGGCCATGACATAGCTGGTCGTCGCCGTCGGCAGCGCCATGAATGTGACGGCGGCGGCGAGCGGCAGCGGCTCCAGCCCGAGCGCCCGGCCGAGGGCGAAGGTCAGCGCCGGCATCAGCAGCAGCTTGATCGCGCTGGTCGCCAATTGCAGCGGCAGCCGCCCACCGAGCGCGCCGGGGGAAAGTGCGGCGCCGACGCAGAGCAGGCCGAGCGCGACCGAGGCCTGGCCGAGGGATTGCAGCAGCGGCTTCACCCCATGCGGCAGCCCACCGAGCAGCGCGACGGCGAAGCCGGCAAGGCAGGCGAGCAACAGCGGGTTGAGCACGAGCTGCCGCAGCACGCGCAGCGGCGAGAGCCTGCCACCCGCGCCCGGCCCGATGGCGAAGACGATGGTGGTCAGCGTCTGCACGAAGGGCACGATCAGCCCCGTCGCCACCGCTCCGAGCGCCGTGCCGCCCGCGCCGAAGATACCGCCGATGACGGCGAAGCCCATCAGGTTGTTGAAGCGGATGCCGCCCTGGAAGACCGAGGTGGTGGCCGGGTGATCGGCCCGGAAGGCGGCGGCCAGCGCCAGGCTGAGCGCCCCGCCCGTCAGCAGGCTGAGCCAGATGGCGAGCCCCATGCGCCCGAGCGGCAGGGCGAGGATGTCGACCGAGGCGATGGCCGAGACCAGCAACGCCGGCATCAGCGCCCAGAAGACCAGCCGCTCGATGCCTGCCCAGATGGCGTCCTGCGGCAGCAGCCAGCGCTTCAGCACCGCGCCGAGCAGCAGCAGCCCGAAGGGCGGCACGAAGACATCGAGATAGAGCAGCAAGCGTCAGGCGCCGCGATCGGTGGGGCGGGGACTGCCTGCCAGCTCGCGCAGGCAATGGGCCTCGGTGCGCGGCTCCGCCCCGCTGGCCCGCGCCGCGGCATGGGAGACGCGCAGCCTCCCGCTCTCGGGATAGAGGATGAGATCGAGCGCGCAGGCCGGGCCGGCATAGAGCCAGATCTCGGCCGTCCCCTCATGGCGGCGGAAGCTGGGCTCGCCGAGCCAGCGCCGCAGCACCTCCGGCCCGAGGCCGAGGAATTGCGTGGCGACGACCGGCCGGGCCGCGGCGGGCTCCGCCGCCACCGGCATGGCCGCCACGGCAATCGGAGTCGTGGTCAAGGAGGTGGCCAAGGGTGGGGATGTTGGGGCGAAGCTGGCCCGGCTGGTCTCGAAGGCCTGACGGAGCGCATCGGCCCGCTCCTCCGGCGCGGCACAGGCGCCGAGCAGGCCGAGGACCGGCAACAGGAGAGGGGGGCGGGGCGCCATGGCGGCGCGGGCTCCGGAGCGGGCGGCACGCCGCCGGGGAGGGCCCCGGCGGCGCGTTCGGCATCAGGCCTCGACGGGAGCTGCCATCACGCGGGGCGCCGGGGCGGCGCTGCCCTCCGTGATCATCTCCATGCGGCCGGAGACCTGGCCGCCTTCCTCCACCGAGAGCTTGCGGTAGCGGGCGGTGCCGGTGACCTTGCCGGTGCCGCGGATGGTGAGCGAGCCGCGGGCGGAGATGGTGCCGTCGAACAGGCCGGCGATCTCGGCATCCTCGACCTGCACTTCGCCGCGGAACACGCCGGTCGGCGCGACGAAGAGCTCGGCGGCCTGGATCATCTCGGACTCGACGGTACCCTCGACAACCAGCCGCTCGGCATCGCTGACCGTACCCTGCAGGCTGATCCCGCGGCCGACCACCAGGGTGCGGCGCTCCGCCGCCTCGGGCCGGGCCGGCGGGCGGGCGGGCACGCCGAGGGGCGCGGCCGCGCCCGGCGCCGCCGGGCGGGGCGCCAGGGACGGCGTGGCGGGGGCGGCATTCGGCTTCGGGGCCATCGACATCATGGGCGTGTCCTTAAGTGTTGAGCGGAAGGGCGGCACAGCGAAGTCGGCGTCGCGTGCGGCGGAGGTCGTACCGGTCCCTTCGGTCCCAGATGCCGGGTTCGGAGCCTCGACCGACCCTTGGCCCGTTCCAGGGTCGATGGCCGGCATTGCCGGCCCGTCTTCGCGTTTGCGGCCGAAGATGGCCATGCTGTCCCCCAAAGATCCACGGCGCTGCGCCACGGCGGCGCATCGACGGGCCGCGCGTATTCCCCATAAGCCGACCCGACAGTCACCGGCTAACATGGGGCATTGTACCAACACAACGGCGTGTTGCATGGCGTCGGCGGAATTTGTGGTACGTTACTTATTCGGTTCGATTTCGTTCGCGGTGCAGCAGATGCGTCATCGCCGCCGTACCGAGAACCGGAACCAACAGGTTGAGGCCGGGGATCAGCGAGAGTCCCGCCAGCAGTGCGCCGATCAGCAGCACCGGCATCTCGCGCCGCCGCCGCTCCGCCCGCGCCGCCTCTACCGGCATGCGCCGCTGCGCCACGCCCTCGTACAGTCCGTGGCCGAGCGCAACGGTCGAGACCAGCCAGAGCGCCACCGCGCCGAAGGGCGGCGCGAAGGCGAGCAGCGGCAGGGCGGCGAGCGTCACCACACCCGTCTTCAGCGCGAAGACGAGATTGAACCGCATCTGCGCCATCAATCCGGCGCCCTGCGCGGGCGGCAACTGCGGGTAGAAGCGCCGCTCCACCGCCGCCGCCACCGGATCGAGGAAGAGGCCGGAGAGCGCCAGCATCACCGGCACGAAGAGCCAGACGGCCAGCACCAGCACCAGCAGCCCGCCCAGCGCCCCGGCGATGCCGGCCAGCCAGCCGCTGCCGCCCGCGACCCCGGCGACCGCCCAGGCGGAGAGCGCGGCGAGGCCTAGGAAGGCGAGCAGCGCCGCGCCGAAGCTCTTGGCGAGCGGGCCGAGAAAGGCCGGGTCGCCGAGCTGGCGAATGGCAAGCAGGCAGGCGGCGATCATGCGGGTGGAATCCTCTCCATGGTTGCGGCAGCCAGGGGCGGGGGCTATGGGCGGGGGCTATCCCGGCCCGGCCCCTGGCACAATGCCCCGGCCCCAACGCCCCCGATGAGGTCCCATGAGCGAGCCCACCCTCGACATTCTCGGCATCGGCAACGCGATCGTCGATGTGCTCGCCCGCGCGGATGACGCCTTCCTTGCCACCGAGGATCTCGACAAGGGCGCGATGCGGCTGATCGGGGCCGAAGAGGCGGAGGGGCTTTACGGCCGGATGGGGCCGGGGGTGGAAAGCTCCGGCGGCTCGGCCGGCAATACCTGCGCCGTCGCCGCTGCGCTCGGGGCGCGGGTCGGCTATCTCGGCAAGGTGGCGGACGATGCGCTGGGCCAGGTCTTCGCCCATGACATCCGCGCGGCCGGCGTGCATTTCCCGACCCCGCCGCTGCGGGGCGGGGCGCCGACGGCGCGCTGCCTCATCCTCGTCACTCCGGATGCGCAGCGGACGATGAACACCTTCCTCGGCGCCTGCACCGCCTTCTCCCCGGCCGATGTCGACCCGGCCGAGGTCGCGCGGGCCAAGGTCACCTATCTCGAGGGCTATCTCTTCGACCCGCCGGCGGCGCAGGAAGCCTTCCGCGCCGCCGCCCGCGCCGCCCATGCCGCGGGCCGGCAGGTGGCGCTCAGCCTCTCCGACGCCTTCTGCGTCGAGCGGCACCGCGAAGCCTTCCGCCAGCTCGTGCGCGAGGAGGTCGATATCCTCTTCGCCAACGAGGCCGAGGTCACTGCTCTCTACCAGACCGATTTCGAGGCTGCTGCGGCGCAGGCGGCAGGGGAGGTGGCGCTGGCCGCGTTGACCCGGAGCGAGCGCGGCAGCCTGATCCTTGCGGGGGGTGAGCGGCATGAGGTCGCCGCCACGCCGGCCAGCGTCGTCGATACCACCGGCGCCGGCGATGCCTATGCCGCTGGCTTCCTGGCCGCCCTTACGGGCGGGCTGCCGCTGCCGGAATGCGGCCGCTGGGGTGCCGTCGCCGCAGCAGAGGTGATTTCGCATTTCGGTGCAAGGCCGCAGGCCGATCTGAAAGCCCTGGTTGCGACCGTTCCGGGGAACCACCCCGTCTCCACTGTGTTGGGCTGAACACGGCCCGGTGGCGGCCCCGCCTTGGCGGGGCCAGCGCCGCGGGCCCTCTCGCCCCGGCCGCGTCCCCGATCCGGCCGGTGGCCAACGGAGACGCCCCCATGCATCTGAAAACCAAGCTGCTCACGACGACCTTCGGCCTGGCGCTGCTCGCACTGCCGGCCTTGGCGCAGACCGGCCCGGCGACCATGTCGCCCCCGATGGCGCCGCATGGCGCCCAGTCCTTAGCCGAGACCGGCATGCCGCACCATCGCCACCATGGTATGCACTCGGAGCGCCGCGCCGAGCGCCGGGCGATGCGCGAGGAGAACCGGCAGGATGCCGCTGGCTTGGTCGAGGAGGCGAGCGAGGCGCTGCGCCGCGGTCGCACTGCCCAGGCCACCGACCTGCTGGAGCGGAGCGAGACCCGGTTGCTGACCCGCAGCATTCCGTCCGACCGCGCCGGCCAACCGATGCGCAGCCCGGCGCTCGACAGCCTGGCCTCCGCCCGCAGCGCGATTCAGAGCCGCGACCGCGCCGGCGCCCAAACCCAGATGCAGCAGGCCATCGCCATCCTCCGCCGCGAGGGCAGCGACATGGGCAGCGGCGCCGACGCCTCCACGATGCCGATGAGCGGCCAAGGCATGTCGAGGCAGGGCATGTCCGGTCAAGGCATGCCTGGCCAGTCCATGCAGGACGAGAACATGACGGCCCGCGGCATGTCCGGCCAGGGCACCTATGGCCGCAGCATGATGCAGGATGGTGGCACAGCCGGACGCTCGATGAGCCGGGCCGACGGCATCCTTCGCGTGCAAGGCACCGGGATGAACGCCCCGCGGGACCCGCAGACCCGGCGTGACGGCAATCCGGCGACGAGCCATGGCACCACCAACCATGGCGCCGGCGGTGTCGGCGCCGCGCCGACACCAGGCACCACGCCGACGCCGCCAGTGACGGGCAGCGGCCGCAGCAGCAGCGGCGGCGCCGTGACGACCGGCACCCCGAGCAGCGGCAATGCGAGCGGCGCGACCAATCAGTCCGCCCCCACTCAAGGCAGCGGCCGCTAAGGAGCAGAACCAGGGGGGAGGGGCCTCAATCCCCTCCCGTCTGCCTTTTCCACACTCAGCCCTCGCTTTTTGCGCGGCAAAGCCCTATGTGTGCGCTGCAACAAGCCGCCAGCCTGCTCTGCCCGACCCCCAGCCGCACCCGGCTGCCGAGGCCGGGCTTCGCTTTGCTTTGCGGCGGCACCGGAATTAAGGCCCCGCAATGGAAATCCGTAACGTCGCGATCATCGCGCATGTCGACCACGGCAAGACGACCTTGGTGGACAACCTGCTGAAGCAGGCCGGCGCCTTCCGCGCCAACCAGGCCGTCGCCGAGCGCGCGCTCGACCGCAACGACCTGGAGCGCGAGCGCGGCATCACCATCCTTGCCAAATCCACTGCGGTCGAGTGGAAGGGCGTGAAGATCAACATCGTCGATACCCCCGGCCACGCCGATTTTGGCGGCGAGGTGGAGCGCATCCTTTCCATGGTCGATGGCGCGATCGTCCTCTGCGACGCCGCCGAGGGACCGCTGCCGCAGACCAAGTTCGTCCTCACCAAGGCGCTGGCCCGCGGCCTGCGGCCCATCGTCGTCATCAACAAGGTGGACCGGCAGGACGCCCGCCCAGACGAGGTGCATAACGAGGTCTTCGACCTGTTCGCCGCGCTGGGTGCGACGGATGAGCAACTCGACTTCCACACCCTCTTCGCCTCCGGCCGCCAGGGCTGGGCCGATCTCGAGCTGGAAGGGGCCCGGAAGGACCTCTCGCCGATGTTCGACCTGATCCTGAGTCATGTCCCGCCGCCGAAGGTCGATCTCGAGAAGCCCTTCGCAATGAACGCGTCCATCCTCGAGAGCGACAACTTCCTCGGCCGCATCCTGACTGGACGCGTCGAGCAGGGCACCGCCCGCGTCAACATGCCGGTCCGCGTGCTGCGCCAGGACGGCACGGTGGTCGAGAGCGGCCGGCTGACCAAGCTGATGACCTTCTCCGGCCTCGACCGCGTGCCGGTCGAGGAGGTCCAGGCGGGCGACATCATCGCCATCGCCGGCCTGTCCGATGCGACGATCCCCGACACCATCGCCTCGCCCGAGGTGACGGCGCCGCTGCCCGCCATCCCGGTCGATCCGCCGACGCTGGCCATGACCTTCCGCATCAATGACGGCCCGCTCGGCGGCCGCGAGGGCAAGAAGGTGACGTCGCGACAGATCCGCGACCGGCTCTTCAAGGAGACCGAGGGCAACGTCGCCATCCGCGTGAAGGTCAGCGAGGAGGTGGACGCCTTCGAGGTGGCCGGCCGCGGCGAGCTCCAGCTCGGCGTGCTGATCGAGCAGATGCGCCGCGAGGGCTTCGAGCTGACCATCGGCCGCCCCCGCGTCCTGACCCGCGACAACCCGGAGACGGGCGAGCGCGAGGAGCCTTTCGAAGAGGCGCTGATCGACGTGGACGAGGCCTATTCGGGCGTCGTCGTCGAGAAGATGTCGCAACGCAAGGGCCAGATGCAGGACATGCGGCCCTCGGGCGGCGGCAAGGTCCGGCTGACCTTCCACATCCCCTCGCGCGGCCTCATCGGCTACCACGGCGAATTCATGACCGACACGCGCGGCACGGGCATGATGAACCGCCTCTTCCTCGGCTACTTCCCCTGGGCGGGGCCGATCGAGGGGCGGCGCAACGGCTCGCTGATCTCCAACTCCGATGGCGAGGCGATCCAGTACGCGCTGTTCTACCTGCAGGAGCGCGGCACGCTCTTCGTCGATCCGGGCGTCAAGGTCTATGTCGGCATGATCCTCGGCGAGCACAGCCGGGACAACGACCTGGACGTGAACCCGATCAAGGAGAAGAAGCTCACCAACATCCGCGCCGCCGGCAAGGATGAGGCGCTGCTGCTGATCCCGCCGCGGCGGATGAGCCTCGAGCAGGCCATCGCCTATATCGAGGACGACGAGCTGGTGGAGGTGACGCCGGGCGCGATCCGCCTCCGCAAGCGCTACCTCGACCCGCATGAGCGCAAGAAGCACGCTCGTCGTTCGGATAGCGAGGCGGCGTAAGGCCTGGGCGTACTTCGTCCATGATTCGGGAAGGCTTCGGCATCATGATGCCGGAACCTTCCTGATTCGGACCGAGGACGCCTGCCCCGTGACCACGCCCATCGCCGAGGATTTCGTTGCTATCCGCGCCCGGCTCGAGGCCATCCGCACCGAGGAGCGGGGCCGGGCCGCCGAGCCGGCCCCGCTGCCCCAGCCGCGCGCGACCCCGCCCGCCGATTTCTACGCTTGGCTGACCAGCGGCTCGCTTTGGTCGGTTGGTGGCGCGGTTACAGGCTGATCGCCAGCCCGGCTACCATCACGACCAGGATATTCACCGCGATCCCGACCACCACCGCGGACAGGGTGAAGCCCATCACCCGGTCCTGCGGCATGCGCAGCACGATCGGCGCGCCCTTATAGAAGGTGTAGAGGCTGTAGAGGCCGAGCACCCCGAGGATCGCCAGCGGCGGGATGATGGCGAAGATGCCGGCGATCCAGGCCGCCGTCGGGCTATGGACGGCGAGCTTCATCGCCGAGACCTCGTCCCCCACCCCGCCGAAGCGGGGCGAGAGCGCCTGCACCACCTTGCCCCAGAGCCACAGGCCGAACAGCCCCAGCAGATAGCCTAGCACGGCATTGATCAGCAGCCGGAACACGCCGACCGGCGCCCCGAGCACGCTACCCAGATAGCCGGCGAAGATCGCCGAGCCGATGAAGCCCGCCACCGCCGGCAGGGCGGAGAGCGGCACGGCATAGCCGGTGAAGAGGCTCTGCGTATCCGCAGGCTCGGCCGCAATCACCCGCCATTCCTGCTCGGGCCGCTGGAGCAGGGCCTTCGCCCGGTCGAGAAGCGCCATGGGACCTCCGCTCAGCGATAGACGAAGGCGGCGTCGTTCAGGTCGATGGCGGCAAAGGCATCCTTCTCCGACCAGTAGTCCTGGGTATGCTGCCATTCCGGCTTGTCGCCGCGCTTCGGCAGCAGGTGCATCCCCCGCATCAGGTAGCCCGGATTGAAATTTTCCGGATCGATCCAGGGGAGGATCGGCATGTCGCGGTCCTCGGGCCGCAGCGCCACCTCGACGCGCTTCGCCCCCTTAGCCTCCATGTATTTCAGCAGTCGGCAGACGAAATCGCCGACGAGGTCCGCCCGCAGCGTCCAGCTCGCGCGGAAATAGCCAAAGACCCAGGCCATGTTGGGGATGCCGGTGAACATCATTCCGCGATAGGTGACGGTCTCGTGGAAGGCGAGCGGCTTGCCGTCGATCTCGAAGGCGATGTCGCCCAGCACGTTCAGGTGGAAGCCGGTGGCGGCGACGATGATGTCCGCCTCCAGATGCTGCCCCGACTTGAGCTGAATGCCCGCCTCGTCGAAATGCTCGATCTCGTCGGTGACGACCGAGGCTTCGCCGCGCGCCACCGCCTGGAACAGGTCGGCATCGGGCACGAAGGCGATGCGCTGCCGCCAGGGCCGGTAGTTCGGAGTGAAATGCCTGTCCAGGTCGTAATCCGGCCCGAGGATGGAGCGGAGATTGGCCAGCATCTCCGCCTTCACCTTGTCCGGCTCGTTGAAGCAGCGCTCGGTGAAGACAGTCTGCTCCAGCAGGATCTTGCGGCGGACGATCTCGTGGATCCAGGTCTCGTCCACCTGGAGCTTGCGCAGCTCCTCCGCCAGCTCGATGGCGTTGCGCCCGGTGCGGAAATAGGTCGGCGTGCGCTGCAGCATCGTCACATGCGCGGCCTTGCCCGCCATGGCCGGCACGATGGTCGCCGCCGAGGCGCCGGAGCCAATGACGACGACGCGCTTGCCGGCATAATCGAGGTCTTCCGGCCAGTTCTCGGAATGGACGAGCCGGCCGCGGAAGCGCTCCTTGCCTGCCCAGTCCGGCATGTAGCCGTCGTTGTGGCGGTAGTAGCCCTGACACATCCAGAGGAAGTCGGCGGTGATCCGGACCGCCTCGCCGGTGTCGCCCCGCGTCGCCTCGATGGTCCAGAGGTTGTCGGCGCTCGACCAGCAGGCGGAGTGGATGCGGTGGTTGTAGCGGATGTGGCGGTCGAGGCCGTTCTCCTCGATCACCTCGCCCATGTACTTGCGGATCTCGTCCGCAGTGGCGATGGGCGTGCCGGTCCAGGGCTTGAAGCGGTAGCCGAAGGTGTGGAGGTCGCTGTCGGAGCGGATGCCGGGATACTTGTGCGTCCACCAGGTGCCGCCGAAGGTCTCGGCGGCCTCCAGCACGGCGAAGCTGGTGCCGGGGCATTGCGTCTTCAGGTGGTAGGCGCCGCCCACCCCGGAGATGCCGGCGCCGACGATCAGCACATCGACATGGTCCGCCTGCTGCGGAGTGGGCCTTTCGAGGGTCGCGGCTTCGGACATCGTCCCTGTGATCCTTGGCTGGGGCGCCGTCTGGCGGGCGCCTGATATACCGATAATGATAGCCGCCTACCGGTTGGGCAAGCAGGATCGCCCTGCCCCTTACCGGAAGGCGAGGATCAGCCCATGCGCTGCGCTGGGCGGCACGGCGAGGCCGAACCGCCCCTCCATCGCCCCCGTTCCGGCGGCGCAGCGCACAGCGGCAGAGGGGTTGGCGACCCGCACCGCCAGCGTCACCGGCCCTTCCGCCGGCAGGCCGGTGAGGTCGAGGCCAGGGTAGCGCCCGGCGAGATGCATCCCCGTGAGGAAGACCAGCGGCGCCGCCCCGGTCTCCAGCCGCATCGCCCCATCCGCCTCGGCCTCCGGCGTGCGGTCCAGCACCCGGCCCATCGCCTCGGCCGCGGCGACGGGGTTGGCCGCCAGCACTTCGATGCCGGCCAGGGCCTCGGCGGTGTTCGGGTGTTCCATCAGCCCGGGGATCCAGGTGGCCTCCGGCGTCAGGTGCTCGCAGGCGAAGAGGCTGAGGCCCGGGGCAGGGGCCTCCGCCAGATGGAAGGTGCGGAAGCGCGCCTCCGCCGCCCCGCCATCCGGCATGGTGACAGGCCGGCCGAAGCGCTGCACCGGCAGGGTGGTAGTGCCGCGCGCTGCCAGCTCGGTGGCGCCCGCTTCGGCATCCTGGGCGCGCAGCGCGATGGCGGAGATGCCCTCGCGCTCCGCCAGCACCTCGCGCCAGCGGGTGTTGCGCTCGGTCGGCGCCAGCACGCCGAGCAGCTCCACATAGTCGGTGCGCAGCACGATGCAGTGGTTGCCGGTGCCCATCTCCGGCGAATGCACCCCGCGCGGCGACAGGGTGAAGCCGAGCCGGGCGAAGCCGGCCGCCGCGGCGTCCAGGTTCCGCACCAGCACCACGGCATGGTCGATCCCGCCCAGATGCGTCAGCATGATCCCAATTTCCTCAGCCCCAAGGATTCCATGTCGCACGCCATCGAAACCCGCGTCACCCGCCTGCTCGGCATCCGCTACCCGATCGTGCAGGGCGGGCTGGCGCGCGTGGCCTTCGCTGACCTCGCCGCCGCCGTCTCCAACGCGGGCGGGCTCGGGCAGATCAGCACCGCCGGCCTCGACGGGCCGGAGGCGCTGCGGGCCGAGATCCGCCGCTGCCGCAGCCTGACGGACAAGCCCTTCGCGGTGAACTTTCCGATCGGCCGCAACGACATCACCCCGGGCCTTGAGGCGGCGCTGGAGGAGGGGGTGCGGATCATCGCGCTGACCGCCGGAAACCCGGCCCCCTTCATCCGCCGCTGCGAGCAGGTGGGGGCGAAGACCCTGGTGCTGACCGCCGGGCCCGAGCTGGCGCGGAAGGCCGAGGCCGCCGGCGCCGACATGGTGGCGACCGTCGGCTACGAGGGCGGCGGCCATATCGGCCGTTCCGATGAGACGACCATGGTGATGGTCCCGCGCACCGTGGCGGCGGTGAAGATCCCGGTGCTCGCCTCGGGCGGCATCGCCACCGGCGCCGGGCTGCTGGCCGCCCTCGCCCTTGGCGCCGAGGGGGTGGAGATGGGCACCCGCTTCGTCGCCAGCGCCGAGGCCATCGCGCATGACAACTACAAGAACGCCCTGGCGGCTGCGGCGCCGGGCGACACCATGCTCATCAAGCGGACGCTCGGCATGCCCGGCCGTGTGCTGCGCAGCCCGCATGCGGAGCGCATCGTCGCCGCCGAGGCCGCCGGGGCGCCGAAGGAGGAGCTGATCGCCATGATCGCCGGCACCGCCAATGCCCGCGGCACCGATGGCGGCGACCTTGCGGAGAGCTATGTCTGGGCCGGCCAATGCGTCGGCCTGATTGAGGGGGTGGAGCCGGCCGGCGCCATCATCGCCCGCATGGCCGAGGAGGCGTCGGCCGGCCTTGCCCGCCTGCGCGGGATGATGGGATGAGCGAGGATCTCGCCTTTCTTTCCGCCACCGCGCTGGCCGGCCGCTTCGCGCAGGGTCGGCTATCCCCGACCGAGGCGCTGGAGGCGGTGCTGGCGCGGGTCGAGCGGCTGAACCCGCGCCTCAACGCCATCATCGCCCTCGACGAGCACGGCGCCCGCGCTGCCGCCGCGGCGAGCACCGCCCGCTGGCGTGCCGGCCTTCCGCTTTCGCCGCTCGATGGCGTGCCCTTCACGGTGAAGGACAACATCGCCATGGCCGGCCTGCCCTGCGCCTGGGGCAGCCCACTCTTCGCGGGCGGCGTACCGGAGCGGGACGAGCTGCTGGTCGCCCGGCTGCGCGCCGCCGGGCTGGTGCCGCTCGGCAAGACGAACGTCCCGGAATTCACCCTCCAGGGCTATACAAGCAACCCGGTCTTCGGCCCGACCCGCAACCCGTGGAACATGGCGCTGACGCCGGGTGGCTCCTCCGGCGGGGCTGTCGCGGCGGTCGCGGCCGGGCTCGGGCCGCTGGCGCTCGGCACGGATGGTGGAGGATCCATTCGTCGCCCTGCTTCCCATGCCGGACTGGTCGGGCTGAAGCCGACGCCCGGCCGGGTGCCGCGCTGCGACGGGCTGCCCGCCATCCTGCTCGACCTCGAGCAGATCGGCCCCATCGCCCGCACCAGCGCCGACCTGATCGCCTTCCTCGCCCTGCTCGCCCCGCCCGACGCGCGGGACCCGCTGAGCCATGCCCTGCCTCCCTTCGCCGTGCCAGCGGTGCCGGGGCGGCAGCGCATCCTCTTCGTCCCCCGCTTCGGCGCCAACCCGGTCGATCCGGAGATCGCCGCCAGCACCGCGGCGGCGGCGGCGCGGCTCGCCGAACTCGGTCATCATGTGGAGGAAGGCGCGCCGCCCTTCGAGACGGAGATGCTGGCCGCGCTGTTCAACCCCATCGGCCAGGCCGGCCTCGCCTGGCTGCTGGCGGCGCGCGGCGGCGAGGCCAGCGCGCCCATGCTGCGGGAGATGGCCGAGGCTGGCCGGGCGCTCCCCGCCACCGCACTCTTCGCCGCACTCGACGGCATCGCCGCTCTCCGTCGGCGGATGGCCAGCTTCTTCACCGCCTATGACCTGATCCTGACCCCGGCCGCCGCCGCCCTGCCCTGGCCGGCCGAGGAGGTCGCGCCGCCCGTCATCGACGGCCAGGCAGTCGGGCCGCGTGGCCATGCCGTCTTCACCAATTTCGCCAACCTGGCCGGGTTGCCGGGCCTCGCGCTGCCAAGCCGGCCTTCCTCCGCTGGCCTGCCCATCGGCTTCCAGCTCGTCGGGCAGCCCGGCGCGGACGGGCTGCTCTGCGCCCTGGCGCGGGAGTGGGAGGCGGCGGAGCCTTGGCCTCTTTGGCAAGAGGCAGGCTGGACACGGCATTCAGGGAAGCGTGATCCAGGCGTGCGCAATTCCGATCCAAACCACGCATCCAGTTCGACCCATTCACCGTAGCGGATGAGAAGGACAGCATCGCTGTCTTTTTCGTTTCACCCCAGCGGTTCGGAAAATGTCGACATCCCTGTTCATGCTGCGTCCGGCCCTTGATGGGCTGACGGATCCCGCCTGGGGCCTGAGCTGGCACCGGAACCCCTGCCAGATCCACGCCCGATCCGCCGAAGAGGCCAGGCGGGTCGCGGCCGGCCAATACACGGTCGCGGTGCATCCGGACCCGTTGCTGGCCGCCTGGCATTCGCCGTGGCTCGATACCCGGCTGGTCGCCGTCGATCTGATGGCGGCTGTTCACGCCCCCTGACGCGCCTCAGGGTGCCGGCGGCAGCAGCACCACAGTCACGCTCCGCTCCGCCGGTACGGCGCCACGGGCGAAGGCGGCCCGGCGCGCCTCGGCGCGGATGCGGTCGCGCTCCACCCCCAGCTTCGCCAGCGCCTCGGCCACCGCCCCGGCGCGCTTCGCGGCCAGCTGCAAGCCGGCCTGCGCCCCGCCTTCCTGCTGGTCGGCATGGCCGAGCACGCAGAGCATCCGCTCCGGCTCGCGCTTCGCCCGTTCGGCGGCGGCGGCCAGGTTGGTCCGTGCCTCCTCCCGCGGCTGGGCGGCGCCACGGGCAAAGGGAATGGCGAAGGCGTCATCCTCCAGCTGCTCGGCACCGATGCAGGAGAAGGGGCGGGGCTGCGCCCAGACCGTCTTGGACAAGACGAGGCCGGGCAGCAGCAGGGCGGCAGCAATCAGCGGGATCATCATGCGGCGACCAGCAGCCCCGCATCCCGCAGCCGCGCCAGCAGCGCCGCCGCATCCACCCCTGGATGAGCCGCGCGCAGCTCCGGCTCCGCCACATCCGGCCGGGCGAGCAACCAGCCGGCCGCCTCCACCTCGGCGCCGGCGAGCGGCAACACGCCGCCGGCGGTCTTCAGCACCCACTCCGCCCCGCGCCGCACGGGCTTCGCCCCCGGCGCCAGCACACGGAAGGCGGGCGCGTCGGTCTCCACGCCCGGCTTTTCGCTGGCCGGGGCGATGTCGCGGGCGGCCAGCAGGTCGTTGCCGCCGCGATGGAAGCGGTAGTCGGCGACGAAGCGCTCCAGCACCTCCATCACCTTCGGCTCGCGGCAGAGTTCGGCCAGGCGCTGGCCGAGTGCGCCAGCGCGGCTGGTGAGGGCGAATTTGGCCGCCGCAGAGCCGTCCTGCCGGGGCAGGGGCTTGCGGAACTCGGGGTCGTAGAGCGCCCGCTCGACCAGGATGTTGAGCAGGTCCATCCCGAGTGGCGCATGCACGCCATAGGCGATGTGGACCGAGGCCGGCGCCTCGGCCAGCGCATCGTGGTACCAGCCGCGCGGCAGGTAGAGCAGATCGCCCGGCCGCATCAGCACCTTCTCGCGCAGCCGGCCCTTCTGCTGCTCGTGCTGCGCCTGGGGCATCGCGCGGAAGACGGGGTGGGCGATCGGCCACTCGGCGCGACCGTCCCAGAGGTTCCAGGTCTTCTCGCCCTCGACCTGCACCGCCCAGACCTCATGCGTGTCGAAATGCGCGGGGAAGGCCTTGTGGCTCTGCCAGGAGATGTAGACGTTGGCCTGCGCCTTGCCGAGCCCGGCCCCCTCCAGCGCTGCGGAGACGGCGGCGAGGCCGGGGGTGAGGCTGTCCACGTCGTTCATGACGATGCTGGCGCCGCGCTTCACCCAGTCCCGCACCTTGGGTGCCTCGGGCTGCAGCACCTGGGCATTGTCCCGGCTGGTGGCGCGGCCGCAATACTGCTCGGGCGGCACCGGCGTGCCGTCCATCACCAGCTGCAGCGAGTGGCCGGACCAGATATGGGTCATGTCCAGCAGCCGGTTGATCTGCCGCCAGGATAGGACATGGGCGAATTTCGCCGCCCCGCCCTGCACATGCAGCGGCTTGCGGTCATGATACTCGGTGAAGAACCGCTCGGGCGTCACCGGGGCGAGCAGCTCGGCAAGGGTCATGGTCATGATGCCCGCGGTGTAGCAGATCGCGCGCCGAAGCGGGACCGTTCCGTTAGGCTTGCCGCAGGCGGCGGAAGCCGCGAAGAGAGGGGCGGCCGAACCACGGGGGGATACGACGGATGACCGAGCCGGCCCGGCTTGAACTGCTCCGCCTGGCGGAGGAGGCGCTGAGGCGCCAGGCCCCCGCCCTTCCGGCGGATGCCGCCCATCTGCTCCGCGTCCTGCATGCCGATGTGCCGGCCGCCGAGCTTGCCGCGCCGGAGGCGGTGGCCGCCGCCGCCGCCAGCCTCTTCGCCCTGGCGCAGGACCGGCCGCCGGGGGGCGCCCGCATCCGCCTCATCCCGCCCGCCGCCGGGCAGGGGCCGCATGCGGTGGCGGAGATCGTCACCGACGACATGCCCTTCCTGGTGGACAGCGCGCTCGGTGCGCTCGCCCGGCAGGGGCGGGTGGTACGCCAGCTCCTCCACCCCGTGGTACCGGTGCGGCGCGACGCGGCCGGACGCCTGCTCTCCCTCGGCGGCGAGGGCGCCCCCGAGAGCATGATGCGCATCACCCTCGGCGCCGCGCCCACCGCGCTGCTGCCGGGCCAGCCCGCCGTGGCGCCCGATGACTGGGCCGGGCTCGAAGCGGCGCTGACCCGGGCGATGGCCGATACCCGCCGCGCCGTGGAGGACTTTCCCGCCATGGCCGCCCTGCTGCGCCAGGCGGCGGCGGAGGTGGCGCCCCGCGCCGAGCCGGGCGCCATCGGCTTCCTACGCTGGCTGGGCGAGGACAATTACGTCCTGCTCGGCCATCGCCGCCTCGACCTCACGCCCGAAGGGGCGCTGCACCCGGTGGAGGCCGAGAATCTCGGCCTGCTGCGCGACGCTGCCCTGCCCGTCTTCGACGTGCTGCGCGGCGAGGGCGCCCTGCCGCCCGCGCTCCGCGCCGCGCTGACCGACAGCGCCGCCGTCACCATCGCCAAGGCCAATATGCGGAGCACGGTGCATCGCCCGCAGCATGCCGACGTGATCGTCACCGACCTGCTCGGCGCCGAGGGGCAGGTGGCGGGGCTGCGGCTTTTCCTCGGCCTCTTCGCCGCCTCGGCCTACAACCGCAACCCGCGCAGCATCCCGTTGCTGGCGGAGAAGGTGGACCGCATCCTCTCCGCCGCCGGCTACGACCCGGAGGCGCATGACGGCCGCGCGCTGCGCAACATCCTCGACACCTGGCCGCGCGACGAGCTGTTCCAGGCCCCGGAGCCGGAGATCCTGGCGGCCGCCCGCCGCGCGCTCGACCTGCAGATCAGGCCGCGCCCGGCGCTGGTGCTGCGGCGCGACCCCTTCGGCCGCTTCGTCTCGGCCATCGCCTGGCTGCCGCGCGACACCTTCGACACCCGGCTGCGCGAGCGCGTGGGCGCCATGCTGGCGCGGGCCTGCGGCGGCCGGCTGAGCGCCTGGTACATCGCGCTCGGCGATTCGCCGCTGGCGCGCATCCACTACATCATCGGCACCGACCCGGCGCATCCGCCCGAACTGGACGAGGCGGCGCTGGAGACGGCCGTCGCCCAGGCGGCGCGCGGCTTCGCCGACCGGCTCTCCGAGGCGCTGGCCGCCGAGCGGGGGGAGGCCGCCGCCGCGGCGCTGCTGGCCCGCTGGCAAGAGGCCTTCCCGCCCGGCTACCGCGAGACGGCGACCGGCGCCGAGGGGGCGGCCGACCTCGCGCTCGCCGAACGGGCGCTTGCCGAGGGCCGCCCCGCCGCCGCGCTGGCCCGGCCGCCGGGCGCCGCCGGCCTCGTGCTGCGGCTGGCCAATCCCGGCGGCCCGTTGCCGCTGGCCGATGCGCTGCCGCTCTTCGAGAGCCTCGACCTCCGCGCCATCGAAGAAGTGCCGCACCGCCTTGTCCCCGCCGGGGCCGGGGCCGTCGTGCTGCACGTCTTCACCCTGGAGCCCGGCGCCGCCGCCGAGCCCGCCCGCTTCCCCGCCCTGCTCGAGGCGCTGGCCGCCCTGCTCGACGGCCGCGCGGAGGCGGATGGTTTCAACCGCCTCGTGCTCCGTGCCGGCCTCGGCTGGCGGGAATGCTGGCTGCTGCGCGCGCTCTATCGCTGGCTGAAGCAGGTCGGCTTTGCCTTCGCCCAGGCCAGCGTGGAGGCGGCGCTCGCCGCCCATCCAGCGGCGGCTCGGCTGCTGCTCGACCTCTTCCACGCCCGCTTCGACCCGGACCGCCCGCGCGGCGAGGAGGCGGCGCTGGATGACGCTTGGCGCGCCCTGCTCGACACCGTCGAGAACCCGGACGAGGACCGCATCCTCTCCCGCCTGCACCAAGTGCTGGGCGCGGTGCTGCGGACCAACTACTTCCAGGGCCATGGCTACCTCTCGCTGAAGATTGACAGCGCCGCGGCGGGCGAGATGCCGGCGCCGCGGCCCTGGCGCGAGGTCTTCGTCCATTCGCCGCGGATGGAGGGCGTGCATCTGCGCGCCGGGCCGGTGGCGCGTGGCGGCATCCGCTGGTCCGACCGGCGGGAGGATTTCCGCACCGAGGTCCTCGGGCTGATGAAGGCGCAGCGGGTGAAGAACGTTGTCATCGTGCCGACCGGCGCGAAGGGCGGCTTCGTGCTCAAGAATATCCCCGCCGAGCGCGAGGCCTTCCAGGCCGAAGGCGTCGCCTGCTACCGGCTGCTGATCCGCGGGCTGCTCGACATCACCGACAACCTCTCGCCGCAGGGCGTGGTGCCGCCCGCGCGCGTGGTGCGGCGCGACGGCGACGACCCCTACATGGTCGTCGCCGCCGACAAGGGCACCGCGACCTTCTCCGACATCGCCAACGGCCTCTCCGCCGAGTACGGCTTCTGGCTGGGCGACGCCTTCGCCAGCGGCGGCTCGGCCGGCTACGACCACAAGGGCATGGGCATCACCGCACGCGGCGCCTGGGTGATGGTGGCGCGGCACTTCGCCGAGCTCGGCCACGACATCTTCGCCGAGGACTTCACCTGCGCCGGCGTCGGCGACATGTCGGGCGACGTCTTCGGCAACGGGCTGCTGATCTCGCCGCGCACGAAGCTGGTCGCCGCCTTCGACCACCGCCACATCTTCCTCGATCCCACGCCCGACCCGGCCGCCTCCTTCGCCGAGCGCCACCGCCTCTTCGCCCTGCCGCGCTCCTCCTGGGCCGACTACGACACGGCGAGGATCTCGGCCGGCGGCGGCGTCTTCCCGCGCAGCCTGAAGACTATCCCGCTCTCGCCGCAGGTGCGCGCCCTGCTCGGTATCGAGGCGGAGCGGATCGAGCCGGCGGCGCTGATGCAGGCCATCCTCCGCGCCCAGGTCGACCTGCTCTATTTCGGCGGCATCGGCACCTATGTGAAAGCAGGCAGCGAGAGCCAGGCCGAGGCCGGCGACCGCGCCAACGACGCGCTCCGCGTCAACGGCCACGAGATCCGCGCCCGCGTGGTGGGGGAGGGCGCCAACCTCGCCGTCACCCAGGCCGGGCGCGTCGAGATCGCCCGCGCGGGCGGACGCATCAATACCGACGCGCTCGACAACTCCGCCGGCGTCTCCACCAGCGACCACGAGGTGAACATCAAGATCCTGCTCGCCGATGCGGAATCCTCCGGCGCGCTGACGCGCACCCAGCGCGACGCGTTGCTCGCCGGGATGACGGACGAGGTGGCGGAGCTGGTGCTGCGCGACAATGCGCAGCAAGCCCTCGCCGTCTCGCTCGAGGAACGCACCGGGGCCGAGGCGCTGCCGGCCCAGGCCGCGCTGATGCAGCGGCTGGAGGCGGCGGGCGTGCTTGACCGCAGCGTCGCCGGCCTGCCCGATGCCGCCACCATGACGAGCCGCATCGCTGCCGGCGAGGCGCTCACCCGCCCCGCCATCGCCGCGCTGCTGCCGCTCGCCAAGCTGTGGCTCACCGAGGCGATCGAGGAGAGCGACCTGCCGGACGACCCGGTCTTCGCCCCGTTGCTGCTCGCCTATTTCCCGCATCCCTTGCAGGCGCGCTTCCCGGAGATGATCGCCCGGCACCGGCTGCGGCGGGAGCTGGTGGCGACCGCCATTGCCAATGAGGTGGCGAACCGCCTCGGCTGCGCCGCCCTCGGCCGGCTGGCGGCGGCGGCCGACCCGGTGACCATCGCCCGCGCCGCCTGGCTGGCCGGCGAGGTCTTCGCCCTGCCCGGCGTGGCCGATGCGGCGGATGCATGCGCCGCTCCGGCCCCCGCCCGGCTCGACCTGCTGCTGGCGCTGCGCCGCCTGCAGGAGGAGGCCGCGCTCGCCCTGCTCGACGCACCCCGGCCGCTGGAGCTGGCGCTGGCCGCCCTTCGCCCTGGCGTCGAGGCCCTGGTCGCCGGCACCGAGCCCGGCCCCGAGGCCGCCGCCTGGCGCGAGGCCGGGCTGCCTGAGGCCGCCGTGGCGCTGGCCTCCGCCGCCGGGCGGCTGGCCGCCGCGCCGGTCATCCTGCAACTGGCCGGCGCCACCGGTGCCGCGCCCGAGGAGGCCGCCGCCGCCTGGTCCGCCATCGGCGCGGAATACGGGGTCGAGGCACTGCGCCAAGCGGCCCAGGCCGCGCCCGCGCCCGGCGCCTTCGGCCCGCGCGCTCGGGCGGCGCTGCTCGCCGATCTCGGCACGGCCCAGGCCCGGCTGGCCGCCGCCCGCCTCGCCGGCACCGCGCCCCGGATCGAGCCGCCCCTCGCCCTGGCGCGCGAGGCGGCGATGGCCGGCGACCTGGCGGCGATCGGCGTCGCGGTCCGGGCGCTGGCGGCGGTGGCGTGAGCCACATCCTGCCGGACCTGCTCCGCCCCGGCCTGCGGCTGGTGATTTGCGGCAGCGCGGCGGGCACGGTTTCCGCCGCGCGCGGCGCCTATTATGCCGGGCCGGGCAACAAATTCTGGGAAATTTCGCACCGCATCGGCCTGACGCCGCGGCGCTTCCGGCCGGAGGAGTACCCCCTGCTGCTCGACCTCGGCATCGGCCTCACCGATCTCTGCAAGACCGCCTTCGGCCCGGATGCCACGCTGCCGCGCGACGGCTACGACCTGCCCGGCCTCCGTGCCCGGCTGGCCGCCGTCGCCCCGCGCCTGCTCGCCTTCAACGGCAAGGCCGCCGCCGCCTGCTGGCTTGGCTTGCGCGCCCCGCGCTTCGGCTGGTGGGAAGGGACGCCGCCGGTGATGGTGCTTCCCTCCACCTCCGGCCTCGCCTGCCGAAGCTGGCAGGAGGCGCCCTGGCTCGACCTCGCCCGGCGCGTGGCATGACGCGGCAGGCCTGGGCCTGGGCCCTCTACGACTGGGCGAACAGCGCCTTCCCCACCGTCGTCTCCACCTTCGTCATCGCCGCCTATTTCACCAAGGGCATCGCCCCCGACGCCGCGACCGGCCAGGCGCAATGGGGCTGGATGCAAACAATCGTGGGGCTCGCCGTCGCCCTGCTCTCGCCCGTCCTCGGCGCTGTCGCCGACGCGGGTGGGCGGCGGCGGCCGATGCTCGGCCTCTGCACGGGGGTGATGGTGATGGCGACGGCCGGGATCTGGTTCGCCGAGCCGCGGCCGGAGGATGCGCTTTGGGCGCTCGCCTGCGTCGGCCTCGCCACCATCGCCTTCGAACTCGGCAACGTCTTCTACAACTCCCTCCTGCCGGAGGTGGCGCCGCCGGCGCAGATCGGCCGCGTTTCCGGCCTCGCCTGGGGCCTCGGCTATGCCGGCGGCCTCGCCTGCCTCGTCGTCGCGCTCTTCGTGCTGGTGCAGCCGAAGCCGCCCCTCTTTGGCCTCGACGCCGCAAGCGCCGAGCCGGTGCGGGCGACGGCGTTGCTGACCGCCGCCTGGGTTGCCGCCTTCGCCTGGCCTGTCCTCGCCTTGCTTCCCGGTCACCATGGGCCGAAGCCCGGCTGGCGGACGGCGGCGCAAGGCGGCATGGCGGAGATCATCCGCCTGCTGCGCGGCCTGCCGCGCAACCCGGTGATGGCGCGCTTCCTCGTCGCCCGGCTGTTCTACACCGACGGGCTGAACACCCTCTTCGCCTTCGGCGCCATCTATGCCGCCGGCGTCTTCGGCATGGAGTTCGAGGAGATCCTGGTCTTCGGCATCGCGCTGAACCTGACGGCCGGGCTCGGCGCCGCCGGCTTCGGCCTCATCGAGGACCGCATGGGCTCGAAGCGCACGGTGATGGTCTCGCTCGGCGCGCTGGTGCTGCTCTCGGCCGGGCTGCTGGTGGTGGAGGGCAAGCCCGCCTTCTGGGCCCTCGCCCTCACCCTCGGCCTCTTCATCGGCCCGGCCCAGGCAGCCAGCCGGACGCTGATGGCCCGCCTCGCGCCGCCGGAGGAGGTGGCGGCGCATTTCGGCCTCTTCGCCCTCAGCGGGCGCGTCACCGGCTTCCTCGGTCCCGCGGCGCTCGCCGCCGTCACCACGGCGACGGGCAGTCAGCGGGCGGGAATGGCGACGGTGGTGGTGTTCCTCGCCCTCGGCGCCGCCATCCTCGCCGGCGTCAGGCCCTATGCGGCGACGGAGAGGTAGGCCGGCATCGCCTGCATGTCGTCCACCACGCGGGTGACGCCGGGCACGTTCTCCGCCAGCACCCGCAGCGCCCGCCGCACCGCCTCGTTGCGAACGAAGCCGTGGAAGGTGACGGCGCCGCCCTGTACCTCGACCATGGTGCCGAAGCTGTCCGCCCAGGGCTGCTTGCGCATCGCCGCCAGCACCGCCGTGCGGATGCGCCCATCCGAGAGCCCGTGCGCCGGCTCCGGCGGCGCCACCAGCGCCCGCAGCAGATCCGCCCGGCTGACGATGCCGCGCAGCCGCCCGCCCTCCACCACCAGCACACGGCGGATGCCGAACTCCTCCAGCAGATGCGCCACATGCGCGGCGGTCGTGCCGGGCGTGACGGTCACCAGGCGCTCCGTCATCACATCCGCCGCGGTCAGCCCGTGGGTGCGGGCATAGCGCTCCGCCTCCTGGACTGGATTGGTGAAGAGCTGCCGCAGCCAGCCGGCCGGGCGATCCTCGACGCCGGCCAGGCGGCGGATCAGGTCGGCCTCGGTCACGATGCCGCGCAGGGTGCCGGCGCCATCCAGCACCGGCACGGCCGAGATGCCGCGCTCGCCCAGCAGCCGGGCGATGGCGGCCACCGGCGTCTCCGGCGGCACGGTGATGACATCGACGCTCATCAGGTCGTGGGCGGTCAGGGTGGTCATCGGGGTTCTCCTTCGCCGATGCCCAAGCCTGCGCTGCCGCGGACCGTGCCGCATTGATCCCGCGCAACAAGCCTGGCTTCCGCCGCCTTCCGCGCCCCGTCTGGCGATCCCGGCCGGCCTGCGGGAGCGGCGATGGCGCCGCAATTCGTGTAATTTAGTTAAGGTATTTTTCATCTAAAGCCTGCGCAGCCCGCCGATCGGAGTGGTGGCAGCCGCGGGTCCAAGGCTCCCCGGCCGAAAAGCAGGGGGAACAGGCCGGGTGCTGATCTCGGATGCGGGGCCGCGCGCCCATCGCCGCCAATTCGTCATCTCCAGGCAGCCCTTCCTGCCGGACGAGGACTGGACCTCGACGACCATTTCCAACGAATTCCACCTGTCCTACCAGCGAGACCTGCCGGTGCAGGTCCTGGAGCAGGGTGGCCGGAGCATGATGCTGCTTGGCTCTGCGATCGCCTTGGCGCCCGGGGCGGGGCCGGACGACCTGGCAGGACGCTTCGCCCGGATCGAATGGCCCTACCTCTATCCGGATCCGAGCGCGCTGCTGCCCATCCACTACGGCGATACGCCCGACGGGCCGCTCGTCACCTCGAGCCCGAGCCTCGCCGCACAGCTCGGTGGCGGCGCCGTCATTCACCGTGAGATCGCCTGGTCGGGGCTGAACTGGACCCCGCCCCCTGCCGCCGGGGTCGCCGGCATCGCCCGGTTGATGCGGGACCAGCGCCTCGCCATCCCCACCGCGACGGCGGAGCGCGTGGATTGCCCGATCCGTCCCGCCGCCTCGGTCACGGCCGCCCGGGACGGCATGGCCGCGGATCTGACGACGCTCGCCGGCACGCTCAAGGACCGCGCCGGCACCACCTACCTGGCCCTGACCGCCGGGCTCGATTCCCGCACCCTGCTCGCCAGCCTGCTCGCCGCCGGCACGCGCTTCGAATGCGTGACGCAGAGCTTCGACGGCGTGAAGCCGGCCGATATCGAGATCGCAGGCCGCATCAGCCGCCATCTCGGCGTCCGGCACCACGTCATCGGCCCCGAGGCCTTCGACGAGGCGGCGTTGCGCCTCTGGCGCGAGCATGGGCTCGAGAGCTACAGCGACGCCGACGATGCGCATCTGATTCCGCAGAACCAGTACCGCTTCCTCGGCGCCGACGACACGCTGGTCCGCGGCGGATGCTTCGAATTCGGCCGCCGATTCTACGCCTCGCGCTTCGTTGGCCTGAATTTCGGTAATGCAACCGGCGCGTCGCTCTGGTCCCGGTTCGAGGCCACGGCGCCGCATCCGCCGACGGTGGCGGCGCTCGATGCATGGCTCGACTGGCGCCGCCGCCATGACGATGGCCTCGACCTGGTCGACTCCTTCTACCTCGACCAGCGCGCCGGCGGCTGGCTCTCCGCGGTCGAGCATGGGCTGGACATGCTGCCTGGCCGCTCGCTCCCCGCGGCGAATTGCAGCCGCATCCTGTCGGCCCTGATCACGCCGCCCGAGCCGGACCGGTCGGACGGCCGGTTGCAGCGCGACGTCATCCGCCTGCTGGAGCCGGGACTGCTGCGCTTTCCCGTCAACCCGGTGGGCTTCGGCGACCGGGCGGTCCGCCTGCTGCACAGGACCCGCGACGGCATCAAGCGGCGCATCAAGCGGGTGCTGCCGGAGGCGATGGTCCGGCGGCTGCGGCGGTAACCCGCAGCGTCACGTCGGTGCCAGGGCAGCTACCCGCCACCGGTGAGGGCTTCCCCGGGACAGCGCCCGGCCTTATTGATCCTGCAATCAAACGTCCATTCCGGGAGCAACGCCATGACCATGCTCACCCGCCGCACCGCCTTCGGCGCCGCCGCCCTGCTCGCCGCCCCGCGCCTGGCCAGCGCCGCCGACACCCAGCTTGCGATCGCCACCGGCACCACGGGCGGCGTCTACTACCCGCTCGGTGGCGGCCTCGCGAACATCCTCTCCCGCACCATCCCGGGGATGAGCGCGACCGTCGAGGTCACCGGCGGCTCCGTCGCCAACAATCAGCTGCTCGGCGCCGGCCGCGTCGGCCTCATCTTCTCTCAGGTCGATGCCAGCGTGGATGCGGTGAACGGGCAGGACCGCTTCCGCGGCCGCCCGGTGAAGGTCCGCGCCATCGCCGTGCTCTATACCAACCGCATGCAGGCGGTGACGACGGCCTCAAGCGGCATCCAGAGCATCGCCGACATGAAAGGCAAGCGCATCTCGAGCGGCGCGCCCGGCTCGGCCACCGAGGTGATGGCCTTCCGCCTCATCGAGGCCGCCGGGCTCGACCGCGACAAGGATTTCCGTGCGCGCGAGCGCCTGTCGCCGGCCGAGAGCACCAATGCCGTCAAGGACGGCAAGCTCGACGCCTATTTCTTCGTCTCCGGCGTGCCGACCAGCGCGGTGACCGACCTCGCCGCCTCGCCCGGCATCACCATGCGGCTGGTCGATCATGCCGACCTGGTGCCGAAGATCACCGCCAAGTACGGCCCGGTCTATTTCCCCGAGGTGATCCCCTCCGGCACCTATCCCGGCCAGACCACGGACAACCAGCAGATGTCGGTGGCCAACATCCTCGCCGTGCTCGACACCATGCCGGACGAGCAGGTGACGAAGATCCTGGAGAGCACATGGAACGGCCGGGCGGAACTCGCCCAGGTGCATGCCGAGGGCCGCGGCTTCACGCTCGATCGGCAGAAGACCTCGGCGGCCGGCGTGCCCTGGCACCCGGCGGCCGAGGCTTTCTGGAAGAAGCAGGGCGCGACCCTGGCCTGACCGGCGTCACCGAGCCCGGGCGAGAATCCTGCCGAAGTCGCCGTCGAGCGCGGCGAGGGCGGCATCGATCCGGGCCTGGCGCTCGGCGATCCAGCCCTCCTGCGCCGCCAGCCTGTCGCCGGCGGCGCGCAGCATCCGCGCCATCTCCGCCGGCTGCGGTCCGCCGCTGGTCGCCCGGTTGCGGATGATGGCCGCCGGGTCGAGTGCGGCACGGAATTCCGCCTCGTTCATCGGCAACTCGGCCTCCGGCAGGCGCATCTCGTGCAGCGTCTCCGCATAGATGCGCCGCGCCTCCGCATAGGGGAAGTCGGCCGGGCGGATGTCATGCGCCTTGGCGTGATCCACCACCTCGGAGGCGAAGTGGTGGCCGACGCGGAAGGGCAGGCGGTAGCGTCGCATCAGAACATCCGCCACCTCCTGCGAGGCGGTCCAGTCGCTGTTCAGCTCCTCCAGCGCCCGCTCCGGGTTGAGGACCAGGGCGTGCAGGATGCGGTCCCAGCGCTCCAGCAGGGCCACCGTGGCGGCGATCACCGCCATGTTGTCGGCGGTGACCTTCGGGTCGTTCATGCCGGGCGGGATGTTGTGCGCCTGCAAGGCCCGACCCATGCCGAGCGTCACCACCGTCGAGGCCTGCCGCCGCGCATCGTTCAGCAGGCCCGGATTGCGCTTCTGCGGCATCGCGCTCGAGACATAGGTGTTGCCGCCGCCTTCCTCGAGCAGGATCCAGGGGCGCGGCTGCGCATATTGCGTCATCACATCGGCGATGTGGGCGCCGGCATGGAGCGCGACGCCGGTGGCGATGGCGCCGATCTCGACGGGCAGGTCGGTGGCGGCGACCTGCGCCGCGTCATAGGCATTGTCCACCTTGTCCGGGAAGCCGAGATAGCGCGCCATTCGGTCGCGGTTCAGCGGCCAGCTCGTGCCGTTCAGCACCGTCGTGCCCATGGGCGAGAGGTCGAGCCGGGCATAGGCCTCGCGCAGCCGCTGCGCGTCGCGGTCGAGCCCGGCGATGTGGCCGAGCAGGTAATGGCCGTAGCTGTTGGGCTGGGCGGCGACGCCGTTGGTATAGTTCGGCACCGGGGTGGCAGCATGCCGCTCCGCGACGCGGAGCATCGAGTCCGTGGTGCGGCGGAGCTGCCCGGCCAGGCGCAGCAGCCCGTCGCGCAGCATGGCGGCGCGGACCGTTGCCAGCATGTCCTGGCTCGACCTTCCGGCATGCAGCAGCGTGGCCTCGACGCCCGCGGCCTCGATGAGCAGCGGCTCGAAGGTGATGACCAGACTGGGGCGCTGCCCGCCCGGCCGGTTGCCCGCCTGGAGCACGGCGTCGAGCCCGGCGGCGATCCGCGGCGCGAGCGCCGGGTCCAGCAGCCCTTCCTCGGAGTTGATGACGGTGCTGGCCTTGTTGATCTCGCCGAGCCAGAAGAACTCGTCCCGCCGCGGCGCCGGCTGCGCGGCCAGCGGTGGCGCCAGGCCAGCCATCATTATCCCCACCCCGATCATGGCCCCGATGCCACGCAGCATGGCCTGCCTTCCCCGATGCGTCCGCTGGAAGGCTAGAGCCGGAGGCGGCGGGGGTCAGCCCCCTTCGGCCAGGCGCCGCATCGCCGCAGCCGTGGCGCGGTCGCGCGGGTCATGGCTCGCGGCCAGCCCCGCTACCGCGCCGTCCCGGTCGGGGGCGGCGCGGTTCTGGCTGAGCTTCCGCTTGCCGGTCAGCCGCTCGATCCGCAGCACGAAGCCGACGATCCCCTTCAGCTGGCCGGCGACGAAGGCTTCCGGCGCCTCGCCGACCGACCAGGGGCGCGGCTGTGCCGCCTCCTTCTCCTCGGTCAGCCGGCTGACGATGCCGTGCAGCCGCGCCGCATCCTCGATGATCTCGACCGGCCCCTCGGCATGCACCGCCTCGTAATTCCAGGTCGGCACCACCCGGTGATGCTCGGCCTTGGACGGATACCAGTTGGGCGAGACATAGGCCTCCGCCCCGCGGAAGATGGCGATGGCCCGGCCCGCCGCGCGCAGTGCCGCCGCATGCGGGTTGGCGCGCGCCAGATGCCCGATCAGCTCGCCTCGCTCGGCATCCAGCGTCAGCGGCAGGTGCGTAACGTCCGGCACGCCCTCCGCCCCGTTCGAGACGAGCAGCGCCAGCCGCGCCTCGCGGATCAGGCCATGCAGAATCTCCGGGCGGTCCTCCCGGAAGGCGGCAGGGTTGTACATGGGCCGAACATGCCCGCACTTGCCCCGCCGCGTCCAATGCAGGGGGCGCGGATCAGCGCTGCTTGTCGTCCGCCGTCTCGGCGGCGGCGCTCTCGGTCTTGGCCCGATCGTCGTTCGGCCGACCCCCGGGCGAGCCGCCCGCCTCCTCGATCTCCTCCGGCTTCGCCGCCCCGCGGGACATCTCCTCCTCGCTCCACGGCTTCTCGCCCGTTCCCTTCTTCTCTTCCGGCATCTCGCATCTCCTCCGTATCGAGTATCCAGCGCGGCCCGGGCGCCACGGTTCCGCCGCTGCCGCGTTGGGGCGCCGGCTGCCCGATGGAAGACGTGCCCATGCTGAGCAATCTCCTGGTCGGAGGGCGGGAACTGCCGCTCTGGCTCTCCCTCCTGATCCCCTTTGTCCTCGCCCCGGCGCTGGCGCTGGTGGCGCTCCGCCTCGTCCATGCGCTGCTGGACCGCGTGCTGGCCGGCAGCCAGGCCCGGCTGCTACGCCGCATCCTGGCTGATGGCCGCGGCGCGGTGCGGGTCACCATCGCCCTGCTGGCGGTCGAGGTGGCGCTTCCCGCCGTGGACCTGCCGACCGCCGCCGAGCAGGCCGCCAGCCGCGCCGCCGCCCTCGGCCTGGTGGTGGCGATCGGCTGGGCGCTGACCCGCAAGGTCGCCGCCGCCTTCGACGCCTATCTCGAAGGCGAACTGGGCGAGAATGCCGACTGGCTGCAACGCCGCCGCCGCACCCAGCTGATCGTCTTCCGCCGCCTCGCCGTCTCGGCCGGCATCACCCTGACCGCCGGCCTGGTGCTGACCGCGATCCCTGCCGTCCGCGCCGTCGGCCTCAGCCTCTTCGCCTCGGCCGGCGTCGCCGGCATCGTCGCCGGCCTCGCGGCGCGGCCGGCCGTCTCCAACCTCATCGCCGGCATCCAGATCGCGCTGACCCAGCCGATCCGCCTCGGCGATGCCGTGCTGGTCGAGGGCGAATGGGGCCATGTGGCGGAGATCACCGCGACCTACGTGACCATCGCCACCTGGGACCAGCGCTCCCTCGTCGTCCCCATCGGCTACTTCACCGAGCGGCCGATCCGCAATTGGACCAAGACCAGCGCGCAGTTGCTCGACACCGTCTTCGTTCACATGGACTACACCGTGCCCGTCGCCGAGCTGCGCGCCGAGGCGCAGCGCATCGTCGAAGCGACCCCGCTCTGGGACCGGCGCGTCTTCGCCGTGCAGGTGACCGACCTGAAGGAGCGCAGCGTCGAGATCCGCGTGCTGATGAGCGCCGCCAATTCCGGCGCGATGTTCGACCTGCGCTGCCTGATGCGGGAGCAGCTCATCGCCTTCCTCGCCGAGAAGTACCCGCGCTCGCTGCCCCAGGCGCGCCTCGCCGTCTCCGAGCTGCGGGCCGCTTGACCGTCGCCGCCCGCGCCCGCAGCCTGCGCCGAAAGCCGGGGGAGGAGGCCATGCCAGGACGCCGCATGCTGATCGGGGGCGCGCTCGCGGCTGCCGCCATCCGCCCTGCCGCGTCGCAGGCCTGGCCGGACCGCCCGATCCGCATCATCGCCCCCTATGCCCCCGGCGGCCAGTCCGACACGGTGGTGCGCCTGCTGGCGCCGAAGATGGCGGAGCATCTCGGCCAGGGCATCGTCATCGAGAACCGCACGGGCGCCGGCGGCTCGATCGGCGCCGGGGCCGTCGCGCAATCACCGGCCGACGGCCATACGCTGCTCTTCGAGAGCTTCGCCTTCCTCGTCGTGCCCTTCATCGTCAAGGGCCTCACCTTTGACTACGAGACGGCCTTTGCCCCGGTCGGCCAGGCGGTCGCGCTGCCCTACGTCCTGGTCGTCCGGCACGACTTCCCGGCGCAGGATGTCGCCGGCTTCCGCGCCTATGCGAAGGCCCATCCCGGCGTCAGCTACGGCACGCCCGGCATCGGCACGGTCGGTCACCTGGCCGGCGCCCTGCTGGAGAGGCGCGCCGGCATCAGGCTGGAGCACATCCCCTACCGCGGCGGCGCGGAATCGGCGCGCGACCTGGCGGGCGGCGTCATCGACGCGGCGATCGGCACGGCCAATACCTTCGGCCCGCTGATCCAGGACGGCAAGGTGCGTGGCCTGGCGCTGACCAGCGGCGAGCGCCGCGGCAGCCTGCGCAGCCTGCCGACCATCGCCGAAAGCGGCTTCCCGGGCTACGACCTGACGAGCTGGAACGGCCTCTTCGCGCCCGCCGGCACGCCCGCCCCCGTCATGGCCAGGCTGGAAGCGGCGCTGCTGGCCGCCACCGGCGACCCGGCGACGCAGGAGCGGCTGACGATGGCCGGCAACGACGTGGTCACCGAAGGCTCCGCCGCCTTCGCCGCCCGCATCCAGCGCGAGCGGGCGGTGGTGAAGCAGATCGTCGCCCAGACCGGTCTCCGGGCGGAGTAGAGCAAACCCCGGACGGGTGGAATTACCCGGGAGGGGTAATTTGATCGATTGGACAACAGGCTGGAGCGGCTTCCGCGAGCGCGGTCGAGCGGAGGCCGCTCCAGTCAGCCCTCGCCCTCGTCCGGGATGTTGAGCAGGATGCCGCAGGCCTTGCAGTGGACCGCATCCGGCTCGTGCCGCTGCAGGCCGCAATCCGGGCAGGAGAAGCGCACCTTGTTCGGCCGGAACAGCGTCTGCGCCAGCCGGAGGAACAGGGTGACGCCCGCCAGCATGATTACCACAGAGAGCAAGCGCCCGAGCGGCCCCTGCAGGGTGATGTCGCCGAAGCCCGTCGTCGTCAGGGTGGTGACGGTGAAGTAAAGCGCGTCCGAGTAGTTGGTGATGTGCGGGTTGCCGCGGTGCTGCGTCTCGAAGACCACGCCGGTCATGACGAAGATGAAGACGCCGAGCTGCGCCGCCGCCAGCGCCGCCTCCTCGTTCTGGCGGAAGAAGGGAAGGTCGCTGCGGAGCGAGGTGATCAGCCGGACCGAATGCAGCAGCCGCAGCGTCCGCAGCACCCGGAGGAAGCCGAGCCCGCCATGCAGCAGCGGCGCGAGCAGCAGGGAGAGGATGCCGAGCAGGTCGGCCAGCTCCAGCGGCTGCGTCAGGCTCCGCCAGGGTCGCGCGCTGGCACCGACCCGTGCGGCGAACTCGGCCAGCAGGACGAGGCCGAGCCCGACATCCACCGCCAGCACCGGCGTGCTGAGCGGCAGGAAGGAAGCCGTGACGATCCAGCCGATGCTGACCAGGTCGAGGCCGAGCAGGGCATAGCGGAAGCGCCGGGCCTCCGGCACCTCCGCCCGGTAGAGCCTCCGCAGCACGACCCGGACCCGATCGCGCCGCGGCCACCGCATGGCTACAGCGCGCCGCCGCGGCGCCCGGCCATGGCGCCGAGGCGGAGCCGCAGCGCGTTCAGCTTGATGAAGCCCTGCGCGTCGAACTGGTCGTAGGCGCCCTGGTCCTCCTCGAAGGTGACGTGCTTCATCGAGTAGAGGCTGTTGGGCGAGCGGCGGCCGGTGACGATGACATTGCCCTTGTAGAGCTTCATCCGTACCTCGCCGCTGACGCTGTGCTGGCTCTCGTCCGCCATGGCCTGGATCATCCGCCGCTCCGGGCTGAACCAGAAGCCGTTATAGACGATCTCGGCATAGCGCGGCATCAGGCTATCCTTGAGATGCGCCGCCTCGCGGTCGAGGGTGATGCTTTCCATGGCCCGGTGCGCCTGCCAGAGGATGGTGCCGCCCGGCGTCTCGTAGCAGCCGCGCGACTTCATCCCGACGAAGCGGTTCTCGACCAGGTCGAGCCGGCCGATGCCGTTGGCTTTGCCGAGCGCGTTCAGCTCGGTCAGCAGCGTCGCCGGGGACATGCGGCGCCCGTTGATGCCGACCGCGTCGCCGCGCTCGAACTCGACCACGATCTCGGTCGGGCTGTCGGGCGCCTCCATCGGGCTGATGGTGCGCTGCCAGACCATCTCGTCCGGCGCGTCCCAGGGCTCCTCGAGGATCTTCCCCTCGGAGGAGCTGTGCAGCAGGTTGGCGTCGACCGAGAAGGGCGCCTCGCCGCGCTTGTCCTTGGCGATGGGGATCTGGTTGGCCTCGGCGAACTCCAGCAGCTTGGTGCGGCTCGTCAGCTCCCACTCGCGCCAGGGGGCGATGACCTTCACATCGGGCTTCAGCGCGTAGTAGCCGATCTCGAAGCGCACCTGGTCGTTGCCTTTGCCGGTCGCGCCATGGGCGACGGCATCGGCGCCGACCTCCTCGGCGATGCGGATCTGCTCCTGCGCGATCAGCGGCCGGGCGATCGAGGTGCCGAGCAGGTACTGGCCCTCATACAGGGCATTCATCCGGAACATCGGGAAGACGAAGTCCCGCACGAATTCCTCACGCAGGTCGCGGATGAAGATGTTCTCCGGCTTGATGCCGAGCAGCAGCGCCTTGTCCCGCGCCGGGCCCAGTTCCTCGCCCTGGCCGAGATCGGCGGTGAAGGTCACCACCTCGCATCGATAGGTGGTCTGGAGCCACTTCAGGATGACGCTGGTATCGAGGCCGCCGGAATAGGCCAGAACGACCTTCTTGACATCCTTCACGCGCATGGTCCTGGTCCTGACGGGGCTGGAGGTGGCCGGAGCGGGCCAGATGCCCCGTTTGCCGCGCGAGGACAAGGGCTTGGCCGGCGGCTTTCCTTTTCGCCGCCGTTGCGCCACCGTGCCTCATGCCCCGCTTCGATCGCAGCGCCGCCGCCGCCCATGCCGAAGCCCAGGCCGCCGCCTGGACGGCCGAGGCGGGGCCAGGCGGGGCAATCCTCCTGTTCGGTCGCGACGGCCCGACCCATGCCGCCTGCGGCGGCCTCGCCGACCTGGCCCATGGCCTCGGGATCACCCCGGACACCGCCTTCCGCTGGGCCTCCCTCACCAAGCAGGTGCTCGCCGCCCTGGCCCTGCGCGCCGGGCCGGGGCTGGAGGCCAGGCTCGGCGGTCACCTGCCCGGCCTCTCCCCGGCCGTGGGCGCGGTGACGGTCGGCCATGCGCTCGGCATGACCTCCGGCCTGCCGGATGCCATGGAGGCCGCCTGGCAGTGCCATGTGCCGCCCTCGGCCGCCATGTCGCGGGACATGCTCCTCGACTTGGTGGCGAGGCTGCCGGCGCTGAATTACCCGCAAGGGACGGAAATCAGCTACACCAATACCGGCTACCGCCTCATGCAGCACCTGCTCGAAGGCCGGGCCGGCGATGTCGGCGCGGCTTGGCGCGAGACCTTCTTCAAGCCGCTCGGCATGGCGGCGACGCAGTTCCCCGAGGACTGGACCGACCCGGTGCCCGGCCTCGCCCGCGGCTACTGGCGCGACGACGCCGGGCGCTGGCATGAGGGGCGCTACGGCCCGCATCTCTCCGCCTCGGGCGGCCTCGCCGGCCCGGCCCTCGACCTCGCCGCCTGGCTTGTTGCGCTCATGGCAGGGCACGGCCCGCTCGCCGGTGTGCTCGACGCCCTCGCGGCGCCGCGCCGCCTCGTCGACGGGCGGGAGACCGCCTATGGCCTCGGCCTCGGCCGCACGCCGCTCGGCCCGCATGTCCTGCTCGGCCATGGCGGGTCGCTGCCCGGCTTCAAGAACCAGGTCCTGTTCAGCCGCGAGCTGGAGGCTGGCGTCATCGTCCTGACCAACCGGGAGGACGTGGACAGCCTCGCCCTGGCGCTGGCGGTGATGGCGGCCGGCCTTGGCCTCGACCCGGCGCCACCGGTCCTGCCCGGCACGCTCCGCCCGGGCCTCTATGCCGCCGCGGATGGCGGGCCCTTCTGGATCGAGGTGGAGGGCAGCGCCGTCACCTTCCTTGGCGCGCGCGAAGGCCTCGTCGCGGGCGAGGATGGCTGGGCCGTTTCGTGCAGCCCCTATATGTGGATGCGCCTCCGTCAGGAGGGCGCGGCGATCGCCGGCGAGGTGAACCACGTCGCCCGCCGCTTCCTCCCCGTGCAGGACGCCGCCCACGACCCCGCCTGGCAGGGCGAATGGCGCAACGAGGAGTTCGGCAGCGCTTTCGCCATCGGCCCCGGCGGTGGGACGCTTACCATGGGCACCGGCCCGCTGCGCGCCGCCATGCCGCTGCTGCCGCTCGGCGGCGGGCGCGCATTGTTCCGCCGGGCCGACGGGCCCTGGGCGCAGCGCCCCTGCCTGCATGTCCAGGGCGACCGCGCCCGCCTCGTCACCAACCGCTGCCGGGTGCTCGATTACCGGCGGGCATGAAGGAAGGCCACCGATGACGCTCCGCTCCACCATCCTGGCCGCCCTGCTCGGCGCCGGGCTGGCGCTGCCCGCCGCCGCGCAATCCGTGCTGCGCGTCGTGCCGCATGCCGACCTGAAGACGCTCGACCCCGTCGCCGTCTCCGTCAGCATCACCCGGCTGCACGGGCTGATGATCTACGAGACCCTCTTCGCCTGGGACTCCGGCCTGCAGCCCCGGCCGCAGATGGTGGAGCGCTGGTCGGTCAGCGAGGATGGGCTCACCTGGCGCTTCACCCTGCGCGAAGGCCTCCGCTTCCATGACGGCAGGGCGGTGACGACGCGCGACGTCGCCGCCTCGCTCCGCCGCTGGATGGCGCGCGACATCGTCGGCTCCCGCCTCGGCGATGCGCTGGCCAGCCTCGACATCACCGACGAGCGCAGCTTCGCCCTCGTCCTCAAGCGTCCCTTCGGGCTGATGACCTATGCGCTCGGCTCCGCCGTCGGCGCCATCCCGGCCATCATGCGCGAGGAGGATGCGGCGACCGATCCCGGCCGCCCGATCGCGACCACCATAGGCTCCGGCCCCTTCCGCTTCGTCCGCGAGGACTGGATGGCCGGGCAGCGCGTCGTCTATGCGCGCAACCCCGACTACCGCCCGCGCAGCGAGCCGGCCGATGGCCTCGCCGGCGGCCGCGTGGTGAAGGTGGACCGGGTGGAGTGGCGCAACATCCCCGATGCCTCGACCGTCGCCGCCGCGCTGCAATCGGGCGAGATCGACATCTGGGAGCAGGTGGCGACCGATCTCGTGCCTGTCGTCTCCCGCCAGCGCGGCACGGTGGTGGACCGGCTGAACGCCCTCGGCACCCAGGGCATGCTGCGGCCGAACAGCCTCTTCCCGCCCTTCAACGACCCACGCGCACGGCTGGCCCTGGCCTATATCGTCGACCAGGCGGAAGCCATGGCCGCCGGCTTCGGCGACCAGCGCTGGTGGCGGCGTTGCGAGGCCTTCTTCGTCTGCGGCACCGCCTATGGGTCGGAGGCCGGGTCGGCGCCCTACGCCCGGCCGAACCTGGAGCGCGCCCGCTCGCTCCTCGCCGAGGCCGGCTACCGCGGCGAGCGGCTGGTCTTCATCACCACCAACGACATTCCCTGGATCGGCCGCATGGCGGAGGTCGCCGCCGCCGGCATGCGCCAGGCGGGGATGAACATCGACCTGCAATACAACGACTGGGGCACGGTCATCACCCGCCAGCCGCGGAAGGACCCGCCCGCCCAGGGCGGCTGGAACATCTTCGCCACCGGCGCCTCGGGCGCGACGATGTTCCATCCGCTGACGAATATCGGCACCGGCATGGCCTGCGACGGCCGCAACTGGGCCGGCTGGCCCTGCGACGAGGAGGCGGAGCGGCTGCGTCTGGCCTTCATCGAAGCGGCCGACGAGGCAGAGCGCAAGCGCCTGGCCGAGGCGCTCCAGGCGCGCCTCGCCGAGGTTCAGCCCTACCGCCCGCTCGGCCAGGCCGACATGCCCTATGCCCGCCGGGCCAATATCGAGGGCATGCTGCCCTCGCCCGTCATGGTGTTCTGGAACGTCGAGAAGCGCTGAGCCTCGCGGCGCATGGCGGCTGGCAGGGGGGGCGCCCCGGCTCAAGGCCGTACGGCCGGCGTCTCCACAGCCATGCCGGCCGCGCGGCGCATCAGGAACAACTCGATGGCGACGTATTCGGGCGCGCCATAGGCATAGGGCTCCGACCGCACCCCCATCATGCAATTCCGCAGCCGCCGTTGCAGCGAGCCCATGCCCTGCCATTCCAGCCGGTAGAGCGGATAGCCGGTCGGATGCGCCTCCGGGATCGGGCTGCCGGCCAAATGCCGCCCGGCATTGGCGTCATGGCATTGCGCGCAGGAGAGATCGAGCTGCCCGCGCCGCTCGCGGTACAGCGCCTCGCCGCGGGCCAGCGCCGGTGCCAGGCGCGGATCGTCCGGCGGGTTGACCGGCATCCCGCGCGATTGCAGGCCGATGACCGCCGCGAGCGCCAGCGCCTCCTCGGATTCGCGCGGGAAGGGCGTGCGATGCTGCCGTGCCTCCTGGCATTGCGCGATCCGCCCCGCGAGGTCGATCGGTGCCGCATCCAAGGCCGGGTAGCGGGCGGCAACGCCCCGCATCCCCACCACATCGCCATGGCAGCCGGCGCAGCCCGCGCTGTCCCAGAGCGCCCGGCCCTCCTCCACCCAGAGCATGCCAGGGTTGGCGCTGTCCTCCCGCTGCATCGCCTGCGTCTCCGGCGACATCAGCGCGAAGCTGGACTCGCGCGCCTCCGCCGTGGCGCCGAGCAGCAGCAGGGCGAGCGCGAGCCGCCTCATGTCACCGTCAGGCTGCGCGTCTCGGTCTGCTCGAAGCCGTTGTCGCCCGTCCAGGTGAAGGCGAGGATGCCGCTCTCCGCCGCCACCAGGCTGAAGCTGAGGAAGGGATTGGCCGCGATGGCGGGCGCCAGCTCCGCCGCGAAGACCTCCTCGTTGTCATAGAGGCAGGCGAAGCGGGTGATGATGTCGCGCGACGCGACGCTGCCATCCGCACGGGGCCGGTAGCCGGTCTCCATCACGTGCTGGATCAGCGTGCGGATCTCGATCACCTCGCCGCGCCGGGCGGTGCGGGGCAGGTTGATGAGGACGCGGGCCATCGCCTCAGCCCTCCACGCAGGCGGCGAGCGTCACGATCACGTCCGCGCTCGCCGCGCGGAAGCTGCCGTCGCTCATCTCCGCCACCGCCACCAGCCGCTGCGAGGTGGCGAGCCGCATCCGCGTCGAGAGCCGCGCCCGCCCGGCCCGCGGCCCGAGCCGGGCGGTGACGACATGCGGCTGCGGGTTGCGCTCGTTGAAGAGGGCGATGCGGCGGACATGCTCCTCCTCCGTCATCGGGCTCTCGACGGCGATGGTGACCGGCACGGTATTGCCGTTCTCCACCAGCGGCGGGATGTCGAGCGTGACGCCGCCCTCCGCCGGCTCCGCCCCGCCGGTGAAGCCGAGCACCGCCTCGCGCAGCCCCGGCCGCTCCGCCCGCGCCGGCCGGGCCAGCACGACGGCGAGCAGCCCGGCGCCCAGCGCGCGGCGTTCAATCCCTGAGCGTGACAAGGAAGGCGACGACATCCTCGATCTCCCCGGCGGCCAGGATCGGCCGCCCCTGCCAGGCCGGTCCGACCCGGACCAGCCCCTCGGTGCGGTAGTAGGAGGGCATGATGGTGTCCGGGTTCAACCGTCGCCCATCGACGAGCCGCAGCCGCAATTGCCCCTCCGTCAGCCTCGCTCCTGCCCCGGCCAGGCTCGGCGCCAGGTCGCCCTGGAACCGCTCCTCGGGGAAGGGCCCGGCATGGCAGAGCAGGCACAGCCCCCGCTGCCGCGAGGTGACGATGGCCCGCCCCCGCGCCGCATCGCCCGGCTCGCCGGTGAGGGAGGGCATGCCCTCCTCCGCCCGCGCCCCGCCCGCCAGCAGCAGGACCAGGAGCGCGGTCCTAGCCGAAGGCATCGGCCGTGACGGTGTGGAACCAGTCCTCCGCATACCCCGCCTCCGCCGCCCGCACCGCTGGCGGAGCGCCGAGCGCACTGGTCCCGCCCGCCCCCGGCACATCCGCCAGCAACCCGTCCTTCGGCTGGTAGACGCCCGCGATGGAGATGCCGTAGCCCGGCTCCACCAGGCTGTAGCAGGTGTTGATGAGCTTCGGTGGGGCAGGGGCCTCGCCCCGCAGCAGCGCCGCCACCGCCTCGGCGCAGACCAGCGCCTGGGCATGGGCAGCGAAGGCGGATTTCGGCATGGCGCCGGCGATGATTGCATCGCCGATCAGGTGGATGCCCGGCCGCTGCCGGGACTCGAAGCTGACCGGATCGACCGCGCACCACCCGCTGCGGTCGGTGAGCCCCGCCGCCTGGGCGATCCGCCCGGCCGATTGCGGCGGGATGATATTGGCCACCGCCGCCTGATGCTCGCCGAACTCGGTCCGCACCACCCGCGCCGCCGCATCCACCTCCACCACCTTGCCGCCCGAGGAGAGCGGCACCCATTCCAGCAGGCCGGGATAGAGCGCCGCCCAGGCCTCCTCGAAGAGCTTCTGCTTGGAGAAGGCATCCTTGGCGTCGAGCAGGATCAGCTTGGAGCGCGGCTTATGGGTCTTGAGGTAGTGCGCGATGAGGCTCGCCCGCTCATAGGGGCCGGGCGGGCAGCGATAGGGGTTGGCAGGCGCCGAGAGCACCACTAGCCCGCCATCCTCCATTGCCTCAAGCTGCCGCCGCAGCAGCAGGGTCTGCGGCCCGGCGCGCCAGGCATGCGGCATCGCCTCGGTGTCGAGGCCGGGGATGGCATCCGGGTGCAACGCGATCCCCGGCGCCATCACCAGCCGGTCGAAGGGGAGGGCGTCGCCATCCGCCAGCACCACCCGGCGGTCCTCGACCGTCCGCGCCGCTTGATGCACCACGGCGATGCCCTCCCGCCGCAGCCCGTCATAGCCGAAGCGCTGCGCCTCCATCTCCCGCAGCCCGGCGATGACCGCGTTGCTGAAGGGGCAGGAGAGGTAGGTGGCGTCCCGCTCCACCAGCGTCACCGAGACACCGAGGCGGTGCAGCGCCCGCGCCGCCGCCGCGCCGCCGAAGCCGCCGCCGATGACGACCACCTTCGGCGCCGCCTGCGCCAGGGCGGGCGCGGCCAGCAGCGCCGCGCCGAGCAATGCCCGCCGCCTCACCGCGGCGCCGAGACCCAGGCGGCGATGGCCCGGATCTCCGCCTCGGTGAAGCCGCGGGCGATGCGGTCCATCACCGTGGGCGATCCCTGGCCCGCCTTGTAGCCAAGCATCGCCGCGACGATCGCCTCCGCCGGCTGCCCGGCGAGCACTGGCATCCCGCCCCCGCCATGGCAGCCGGCACAGGAGGAGGCGCCAGGCGGCGGCGCCGCCACGGCCGGCAGCGCCACCATCACGCTAAGCGCGACGCAGATCCGCATGCTTCAGCGGCAGCTGCCGCACCCGCTTGCCGGTCGCGGCGAAGATCGCATTCAGCACCGCCGGCGCCGCGACGGCGATGGTCGGCTCGCCGACCCCGCCCCAGAAGCCGCCCGAGGGCATCAGGATCGCCTCCACCGCCGGCATCTCCGCCATGCGCATGACCGGATAGGTGTCGAAATTCTCCTGCTCGATCCGCCCCTCGGCGACCGTGCACTCGCCATGGAGCGCCGCGCTCAGCCCATAGACGAAGGACCCTTCCACCTGCGCCGCGATCTGCTGCGGATTGACCGCATGACCCGGATCGGTGGCGGCGGTGATCTTGTGGATCGTCAGCTCGCCGGCCGGGCTGACCGAGACCTCGGCGCAGGCCGCGACATAGCTGCCGAAGCCCATGATCTGGGCGAGGCCGCGCGCGCGCCCCTCCGGCGCCGGCTGGCCCCAGCCGCCGCGCTCGGCGACCGCGTTCAGAACGGCGAGGTGCTTCGGACTGTTCTTCAGAAGAGCCCGTCGGAACTCCAGCGGGTCGCGGCCCGCCGCATGCGCCAGCTCGTCCATGAAGCATTCCACATAGACGGCGTTCTGGTTGAGGTTCACCCCGCGCCAGAAGCCCGGCGGCACATGCGGGTTGCGCATCGCATGGTCGATCAGGATGTTGGGGATGGCGTAGCCGAAGGCCCCTTCCTCGCCGCCTGGGCTGAGCCCCTGGAACACCACCGGGTCCCGCCCGTCGCGGATGTTCTGCGGGAAGATGCCGGCGACGATCGACTGGCCGGAGATGCGCATGGCAAGCCCCGTCAGGTTGCCCGCCGCATCCAGCGCGCCCGTCAGCTTGCACTGGGTGATCGGGTGGTAGCGCCCGTGGAGCATGTCCTCCTCGCGCGACCAGAGCAGCTTCACTGGCGTGCCCGGCATCTGCTTCGCGATCTCGACTGCCTGGCGCACCCAGTCATGCACCGCGCCGCGCCGGCCGAAGCCGCCGCCGAGATGGATCTTGTACACCTCGCACTTCGCCGGCGGCAGGCCTGCCGCCTCCGAGGCCGCGGCCAGCGCCGCCTCGCCATTCTGCGTGGGCGTCCAGACCTCGCACCGCTCCGGCGTCCAGAGCGCCGTGGCGTTCATCGGCTCCATCGTCGCATGGTTCTGGAAGGGGTAGCCGTAGACCGCCTCCACCCGCTTCGCGGCCGATGCGATGGCCGCCCTGGCATCGCCCGCGCGGTTGCCGATGGCGGCCTCCGGCGCCTCCAGCCCAGCCTTCAGCACCTCGGCGATGCTGGCGGAAGACACCTGCGCATTCGGCCCGTTGTCCCAGGTGATGGGCAGGGCATCGAGCGCCGTCTTCGCCCGCCACCAGGTATCGGCGATGACGGCGACGGCGGTCTCGCCCACCTGCACCACCTTCTTCACCCCCGGCATGCCGGCGACCTTGGCCGCATCGAAGCTCGCCACCTTGCCACCGAAGACCGGGCAGTCGCGGATGGCCGCATTCAGCATCCCCGGCAGCGTCAGGTCGGCGCCGTAGATCTGCTTGCCGTTGGTCTTGTCCACCGTGTCCAGCCGCGGCAGCGGCTTGCCGGCGATGGTCCAGTCCTTCGGGTCGCGCAGCGGCATGTCGGTCGGCGGCGTCAGCCGCGCCGCCGCCTCGGCGACCTTGCCATAGGTGGTGGTCCGGCCGGAGGGCTGGTGGGTGATGGTGCTGTTCGCCGCCCGGCACTCGGAGACAGGCACGCCCCAGCCGCGGGCCGCGGCCTCCACCAGCATCATCCGTGCCGCCGCACCGCCCTTCCGCACAACGTCGTGGCTCTCGCGAATGCCGCGGCTGCCACCCGTGGACATGTTCCCCCAGGCGCGGTTGCGCGCCAGGTTCTGCCCCGGAGTCGGGTATTCCGTGGAAACCTTGGACCAGTCGGCATTCAGCTCCTCGGCCACGAGCTGGGCGAGGCCGGTGAGCGTGCCCTGGCCCATCTCCGAGCGGGCGATGCGGATGATGATGCTGTCATCCGGCTTCACCACCACCCAGGCATTGACCTCGGGCGAGGCGGCGCCTTGCGCTGCCCCCTGGGCGACCGCCTCCGGCACGCGAATGCCGAGGGTGAAGGCCCCGAGCGCCGCCGAGACCTGGAGGAAGCCGCGCCGATTCAGGCTTGCGATCTGGTTCATCCCCGCCCCCTCAGCCATTGGCCTGGTTGCCGCCGGCCGCCTGCTTGATGGCGGCCTGGACGCGGTTATAGGTGCCGCAGCGGCAGATATTGGTGATCTCGCCGCGGATATCGGCATCGCTCGGCTTCGGGTTGGCGGCGAGCAGGGCTGCGGCCGCCATGATCATCCCCGACTGGCAGTAGCCGCATTGCGGCACGTCGAGTGCCACCCAGGCCCGCTGCAGGGGGTGGCTGCCATCGGGCGAGAGCCCCTCGATGGTGACGATCTTCTGGTTCTCGTCGAGGGCCGAGACGGGCGTCGAGCAGGAGCGGGTGGCGACGCCGTCCACATGCACGGTGCAGGCGCCGCATTGGGCGACACCGCAGCCGTATTTGGTGCCGGTCAGCCCCACCTGCTCGCGGATCGCCCAGAGGAGAGGCGTATCGTCCTCGACCGCGATATCGACGACACGCCCGTTGATGTTGAGCCTGGCCATCCCGCCCTCCCCCAGCTTTCGCCGATCAGCCTAGCGGGGGAGGTGGCGCGGGGCCAGGATGTTGCAACGGGACGGTCAGGCCGCCGCTTCGGTCACCGCCACATAGGGCAGGCGCTTCACGCGGTCCATGTTCATGCCCTCGATCCGCAGCAGCCGGGTCGGGCCGTCGCGGCGGGGGGCGTGAAGCTCGCCCGGCTCGTAGAGATAGGCATCGCCTGGCTGCAGCGAGTAGTCGCGCACCGGCTTCGCCTTGCCAGGGGTGCTCTCGGTCGGGCGGGCGAGGCATTCGTAGTCGGTCATGATCGTCTCGCCCTCGGCCTGGCCGTAGATCGCCCAGGAGGGGCCGTGGTCATGCGGCGTGCTGCTCTTCGCCCCGACATAGGCATGGGCGAGGATGGCGAAGCCGAGCTCCGCGTCCTCATAGATGACCTTCCGCTCCGGCGTGCCCTCGGGCAGGATCGAGGCGACGAATTCGCGGTCCTGCAAGGCCTTCTGCACCAGCTCGCAGACCGCGACCCGCCCCTCGGTGCCGGGGTGGGACTTGAGGGCGTCATGGCAGTCGGCGGCGAATTGCTCGAGCGTCAGGGCCATGGCCTGGCCTCCTTGCGTGTGATGGACTGACGGACGGTAATCCCCGCGCCGATGGTGTCAACCACGCCGGTTGCGGCCGGGCGATTGCGACGATGCGATGAAACATCAGCCTGGGCGCCGCCCCGCCCGTGTACGGCCTGGGCGGGCCCGCCATAATCTCCGGCCCGATCGCAGACCGCAGGGTACCCGCATGATCGACCCACGCCTCGCCCGGATCGAGGGCCTGCTCACGCTCAAGGCCGACGGACAGTACGGCCTCGCCGAGATCAACCAGCGCCAGCACGCGCTGCAATCCGCCTGGCTGGCGAAGCGGCAGGGCTGCCCGCCCGCCCTCATCGCCGCCGCGCTGATGCACGACATCGGCCACCTGGTCCACGACCTCGGCGAGAACCCCGCCGAGACGGGCATCGACGACCAGCATGAGGCGGTGGGCTACGCCTTCCTCACCCGCTGGTTCGGGCCGGAGGTGACGGAGCCCGTCCGTCTCCACGTCGCCGCCAAGCGTTATCTCTGCGCGACGGAGAGCGACTATTTCGGCAAGCTCGCCCCGGATTCCATCCGCAGCCTGGAGCTGCAAGGTGGCCCGATGTCGGCCGGGGAAGTCGCCGCCTTCCGCGCCATCCCGGAGGCCGAGGCGGCGGTCCAGCTTCGCCGCTTCGACGAGCAGGCCAAGGTGAAGGGGCTGGAGACGCCCCCCGTCACCCACTTCATGCCCTATGTCGCCGCCTGCATCCGTCAGCCCGGATAGGTCTCCGCCCGGATCGCCGAGAGCCAGGGCAGCTCCATCCCCTCGGGCGAGACGAGGCTGGTTTCCACCTCGTCCTCCAGCAGCCGGTGTAGCAGCGCCCCGGTGCGGCGCTCGCCCGGCAGCCCGTCCTGCGGCAGATCGACGACGAAGGAGGCCGGCGGCGCCCAGGCATAGCGCACCGCGCCTCGCTGGAAGCCGTGATGCAGGTGCAGGTGCCCCGAGGCCACCAGCCGCAGCCCGGGATGTCCCAGCACCGGCGCCAGCGCCGCCCGCGCCTGCGGCGGCACCGACCAGTAGTCGAAGGTCGGATCGCTGGGTTTGGTGATGAAGACCGGCTTGTGCAGAAAGAGTGCTAACCGCCGCTCCGTCGCCGCCGCCTCGGCGATGAAGCCGGCCTGCGCCGCCTCCGCCTCGAGGCCGGTGCCCATGATCTCGGTATCGAGGCCGATGATCCGCCAGCTGGGCACATCCCGCATCCACCAGTCCGGCCCCACCACGTGCCGGAACCGGTCGAGCCGCGCCGCATCCACCGGCTGCGCCGGCATGGTGCGGGCATGGCTGCCGACATCATGGTTGCCCGGGATGGCGAGCAGCGGTACCCCGAAGCCTCGCAGCGTTTCCACCGCGAGCGCCAGGTCCTCCTCCCGGTCCGCCCCATCCAGCGACAGGTCGCCGCTGGCGATCAGCAGGTCGGGCCTCTCTGCCTCCGCCCAGTCCCGCAGCCGCGCCAGGTTCGTGCGGAACAGCCCGTTCCGCGGCGAGAGATGCGCGTCCGAGATCTGCAGGATGGTGAACATCAGGTTCCCCGCCGTGGCAGCAGCCGGCGCACCTCGGCCGCCATCTCGGGCAGCACCTGCTCCGGCGTCGCCCGCTGCTCGACGATGCGCGCCGTGTTATCGACGATCACCTGCGTCACCCGCACGCTGTTGGCACCGGGGAAGGCATACCACGGGATCGAGATCGGCACCTGCTTCACCGCCGTCGTGTAGAGCGGATTGTCGCGGTAGAACTCGCCGAGCCAGCGCGGATCGTCGATGGCGATCTGGTTCATCGGGATGTAGCCGGTGTTCCGCGCCATCAGCGCCGTGCCCTCGGGGCTGGTCGAGAAGCGGAGGAATCTCCACGCCGCCTCACGCTTCGCCGGGTCCTTCGCCGTCAGCATGCCCGCCGCGCCGCCGGTCGGCAGCCGCCCCTTCTCGGCATCGATGATGGGCATCGGCCCCGTGCGCAGCTCGAAATTCCGGCCGACCTGCTGGATGGCGCCGCGCAGCACCGCCGTCGTCCAGTACATCATGCCGAGCTTGCCTGCGGCGAAGGCCTGCTGCGCCGCATCGGTGGTGAGGTTGGGCATGCCGCCCTCCTTCACCATGCGGTCGATCAGCCGGAGGCTCTCCAGCCCCTCGCGCCCGGCGAAGCCGATGTCGCGCTCGTCCTCCGTCAGCATCCGCCCGCCATGGCCGAAGAGCAGGGCGGAGAACATCCAGTCATCGCCCATCCAGCGATAAAACATGCCCTCCGTCCCGTCGCCGAGCGCCTCGATGCGGCGGGAAAGCGCGATATGCCCGTCCCAGTCCGTCGGCATCCGGTCCGGGTCGCCGCCCGCGCGCCGCACCAGGTCCGCATTGTAAAAACACACAGGGTTGGAGGCGGCGAAGGCCAGCCCCGCCTGGAACCCGCCGAAATGGCTGAGCGCCAGCAGGTTCGGCGCATAGCCCAGCGCCGCCGGGTCACCCTCGGCCGTCAGCATCGGCATCAGGTCCTGGGCGATGCCGCGCTCGGCGAAGAGCCGCAGCCGGTTGAAGCCCTGGTAGGTGAGGTCTGGCATCCGCCCCGCCGCCTGCTGCCGCAGGATGAGCTGCATGCCCTCCTCGTAGTTGGGCGTGGTGACGAACTCGACCTGGATGTTCGGCTCGCGCTTGGCGAAAGCCGCCGCAATCGCGTCGTAGCTCTCCTTGTAGATGAAGGGCTGCGCGTAATGCACGGTGATGGAGACCGGCGCCTGCGCCCGGCCGATGCGCGGCGCGGCAAGCGCCATGGTGCCGAGCGCGAGCGTCGCGCGGCGGGTAATCAGGGCCATGATCGTCTCCTTCTGTCAGCCTTTGAGTCCGGTGGTGGCGATGCCTTCCACGAAGCGGCGTTGCGCCAGCAGGAAGGCGAGCACGAGGGGCAGCGTCATCAGCACCGCCGCCGCCATCATCGCGCCGAAATCGTCTCCCGCCTCCTCGGAGCGGAAGTAGAGGACGCCGAGCGCCGGCGTCGCATGCTCATGCCCCTGCACGACGATCAGCGGCCAGAACAGGTCGTTCCAATGGCTGACGACGGAGAAGATGGCGAAGGCCGTCGCCGCCGGCCAGGCATTCGGCAGCACCACGCGCCAGACGATCGACCACTCCCCCATCCCGTCCAGCCGCGCCGCATGCAGCAGGTCGTCCGGCAGCGCGCTGAAGAACTGCCGGAACAGGAAGATGGCGAAGGCCGAGATGGTGAAGGGTGCGATCAGCGCGGTGTAGCTGTCGAGCAGTCCGAGCCCGCTCGCAGCCACATAGAGCGGCAGCGCCGGCACATGCGGCGGCACCAGCAGCCCGAGCATTACCGCGCCGAAGGCGATTCCCCGCCCGGGGAAGCGCAGCTTGGCCAGCGCATAGCCCGCCGGCACCGCGAAGAGCAGCTGGAAGAGGAGGATGCCGCCGCAGACGACGATGCCGTTCCAGATGTAATGCAGCACCGGCACGCGGGTCAGCACCTTGCCGTAATTCTCGGCGGCCGCGAATTGCTCCGGCCAGATCGAGAGCGAGGCGCGGAAGATCTCGCTGACGGGCTTCACGCTCGCCGCCACCATCCAGAGATAAGGCATCAGCACCAGCGCGCCGAGCAGCGCCAGCACCGCGATCCGCGCCCTCATGCGTAATGCACCCGCTTGTCCAGCACCCGTGTCTGCACCCACATCAGTGCCAGCACCACGGCGAGGAAGACGAGGGTGATCGCCGCCGAATAGCCGAGCCGCAGATAGGTGAAGCCCTGCTGGTACATGGTGAACAGCAGTACTTCGGAGGCCTTGTTCGGCCCCCCCTGCGTCAGCACCGCCACCGTGTCGAAGACGCGGAGGGAGCGGATCATGCTGATGGTCAGCACGAAGAGCGTCGTCGGCCCGAGCAGCGGCCATGTCACCAGCCGGAAGCGGTCGAAGCCGCCCCGCGCCCCATCCACCTCGGCGGCGGCATAGAGCTCGCGCGGAATGGCGGTGAGACCCGCCATGAACAGCACCATGTTGAAGCCGATGCTCTCCCAGACGCCGATGGCGGCGAGGCTCAGCAGCACCGTGTCGGAAGAGGAAAGCCAGAAGGGCGTCCCCACCCCCATCGCCCGCAGCGCCGCGTTCACCGGCCCGATGGTCGGATGCAGCAGGTACTGCCAGGCCGCCGCCATGGCGACCGTGAGCGAGACCACCGGCAGGAAGAACACCGCGCGGAAGAAGGCGCGCCCCTTCACCCCCGCTTCCACCAGCAAGGCAAGGCCGAGCCCGCCGAGGATGGAGACCGGTGTCACCAGCCCGACATAGACCACCGTGTTCCTCACCGAGACGCCGAAGCCCCGGTCGGCCAGCATCTCGCGGAAATTGTCGAGCCCGATCCAGCCGAGCGCCGGCGCCCCCAGCTCGTAATCGGTGAAGGCCAGCAGCACCGTCGCCAGCGTCGGCAGCAGGAGCAGCAGCAGGTAGGCGATGCCCGCCGGCAGCGTCATCAGCGCCCCGGCCACCGCCTCCCCGGCGAGGCGCCTCACGCCGCCACCAGCGCGGCATCCGCACGCGTCGCCACCCGCCTGCCATCGGCCCCGAACAGCAGGGCCCGTCCCGGCGCGAAGCCAAGCCTGAGCGCCGCCCCCGGCTGCAAGCCCTCCCGCGCCTCCGGCTCCAGCCGCGCGATCAGCGGAGCCCCGTCCGGTGCGTGGCGCGCATGCAGGAGAAGCCCGTCGCCGAGGAATTCCAGATGCTCGAGCACCGCCGGCAGGCCCGCCGGTGCCGGCCGCAGTGCCTCGGGCCGCAGCGCCAGCGTCAGCGTCCCGCGCGCCTCGGTCCTGAGGCCGGCTGGCAGGCCGGCGACGGTGACGCGCCCCGCCGCATCCGCCTCTGCCGCCAGCGTGTTGATGCGGGGCGAGCCGATGAAGCCTGCGACGCGCAGATCGGCCGGGTCGGCATAGATCGCCTCGGGCGAGGCCACCTGCAGCAGCTCGCCCCCCATCATCACGGCGACCTTGTCGGCCATGGTCAGCGCCTCGGCCTGGTCATGCGTGACGTAGAGCGTGGCAACGCCCGCCGCGCGATGGATGTCGACGATCTCCCGCCGCGTCTGCACGCGCAGGGCCGCGTCGAGGTTGGAGAGCGGCTCGTCCATCAGGAAGGCTGCCGGCCGGCGGATGATCGCCCGTGCCAGCGCCACCCGCTGCCGCTGCCCGCCGGAGAGCTGCCCCGGCCGCCGGTCCAGCAGAGCTGCGAGCCCGAGCGGCGCCGCCGCCCGCACCACCTCCTCGCCGATTGCCGCCCGTTTCGCCCGCGTGCCTGGCAGCAGCCGCCCGAGCAGCGGCATCCGCTCCGGCGTCGAGAGCCGCCGCATCGCCAGCGGCACGGCGATGTTCTCCCGCACCGTCAGATGCGGGTAAAGCGCATAGGACTGGAACACCATGGCAATGTCCCGCTCGGCCGGCCGGAGCCGCGTCACCGTTCGGTTGCCGATCACGATCTCGCCAGCATCTGCCGTCTCGATCCCGGCGATGATGCGCATCAGCGTCGTCTTGCCGCAGCCCGACGGCCCAACCAGCGCCATGAACTCCCCGGGTTCCACCGTGAGCGACACGCCTTGCAGCACCGGCGTGGCGCCGAATTGCCTGACCACGCCGCTGATGGTGATGCCTGCCACGCCAGCCCCTTCGTCCTGATTGCGGGGCCGGCTCTAGTCGCACCCGGTGACAGTGGTGTTCCGTTTCGATGAAAAATATGTGTCAGCCCGCTTGACCGTCCACGCGGAACGGATGAGTCTGGGCGAGGTCGGATCACGGATGCCGCATGGACCGCCGAGCCCCGCCCCGCTCCAGCCTCTATCGCGCCCATCGCCTGGTGGCCCGTGGCGCTGCACCGCAAGGCTGGACCGTCTCCATCCATCCGCCCGGCGGCCAGCCGCGGGCGGTGTTGCGCAACACGGTGCCCGCCGGCCTCGCCATCCTCATCGAGGAGGCGAAGCACCAGGTCGACCGCCGCCTCGACGGCCCGGAGTGGCAGCGGGAGCCCTAGCTCCCGATCTCGCCCCCACCCTTCCGGGTAATGGCGATCACCGAAGGCCGCGGCGGCATGCCCTCCTGGAAGTCCGGCCAGCGCGTGCTCGGCCGCTCGAAGCTGCTGCCCGGGTCCTCGCCGGGATGTTGGATGGCGAGGAAGATCGTCTCCCCATCCAGCGTGAAGCACGGCCCGCAGACCTCCGCCCCGGTCGGCGCCTGGTAGAAGAGCCGCGGGAGTGCCCGCCCATAGCCGCTGGTATCCGCGGCATAGAGCCCATCCGCCACGCCCGCCGCCGCCGGCGCGCCGTCGGTCGCGATCCACATCCGCCCATGCTTGTCGAAGGCGCAGTTGTCGGGGCAGGAGAGCCAGCCCTGGTCGCTCGTCGCCCGGTGGTAGCGCGCCCCGGCATCGACGCCCGGCTTGCCGGCGAGCAGGAAGATCTCCCACCTCCCCGTCGCCGCCGCATGATCGACCCGCCCCGTCCCGGCGCCGGGCGGGATGATCTCCACCACATGCCCATGGTCGTTACCCGGCCGCGGATTGGCGGCGTTCAGCCGCTGCGCCGTGCGGGAGCCATTGTTGGTCAGCATGGCATAGACGCGGCCCGTCGCCGGGTTCGGCTCCACATCCTCAGGCCGGTCCATTGGCGTCGCGCCCAGCAGGTCCGCCGCCCGCCGCGTCTCGATCAGCACATCCGCCTGGGAGGCGAAGCCGTTCGCCGCCGTCAGCGGTCCTTCGCCATGCACCAGCGGCAGCCAGGCCAGCGTGCCGTCATCCTGGAAGCGGGCGACATAAAGCGTGCCCTCGTCCAGCAGGTCGCGGTTGGCCGCCGCATCGCCCGCGACGAAGGGCCGCGCCGTGACGAATTTGTAGATGTACTCGTAGCGCTCGTCATCGCCCATGTAGATGACGACGCGCCCGTCCGCGCTGACCACATGGTTGCACGCTTCGTGCTTGAAATGCCCGAGCGCTGTCCGCTTCACCGGCACCGAGTGTGGGTCGTAGGGATCGAACTCGACCACCCAGCCGAAGCGGTTCGGCTCGTTCGGCTCGCGGTCGAGGTCGAAGCGCGGCTCGTAGCGCGGCCAGGCATAGTTGGCCTCGGGGATGATGCCGTAGCGCTTGTAGTGGTTCCTTTGCGCCCCCGTCTCCGCCGCGGCACCGCCGAAATAGACGTTGAAATTCTCCTCCGCCGTCAGGACCGTCCCCCAGGGCGTGTTGCCGCCGGAGCAGTTGTTGAGCGTGCCCAGCACCCGCGTGCCCGTCGGGTCGGCATTCGTCTTCAGCCGCTCATGCCCTGCCGCCGGGCCGCTGATCCGCATCGGCGTCTCCGCCGTGATGCGCCGGTTCAGCCCCCCGTCGCGCACCGGCACCCAGCGCCTGTCCTGCCGGCGGATCTCGACGACGGAGAGGCCATGTGCCGCCTGCTCCACCGCCGCCTGCCCGGCGTTCGCCTTCTGCGCCGCGGCCCGCCCGGCGCCGAGCCCGGCGAACATCAGGTTGGTGTTGGTGTATTCGTGGTTGACCACCAACAGCCCGTGGTCACTCGCCCCCGACCCGCGTGGCAGCGGGAAGAAGTCGAGATAGTCGTTGTTGTAGCCGAATTGCTGCGCCTGGGCCGCCGCGGTCTGCGCCGCCGGATCGAAGGCCGGCGCATCGGCCAGCACCGGGTCGCCCCAGCGGATCACGGTCTGGATCTCATAGCCTGCGGCCACCGCGTCGCGCTGGCTCATCCGGTGGGACAACTCGCCGAAGCCAAGGCTCGACGGCCCCGCCGCCTCGGCCAGGGCCGGCCCGGCGGCAGCCAGCGCCGCGGCGGCCGTCGCCCCGGCCAGCACCCCGCGGCGCGAGAGCCGCCGCCCGGCGATCTCGGCCAGGGTCTCACGCGGCGCCGGGTTGCTGCCGATATCCTCGATCTCGATGAAGTCGGGCTCGTCGAGCGGCAGCATGGTGTCCCTGTCCCTTCCGGTCATGGCTGATCAGCTAGTCGCGCCCCAGGAAAGCGGAATGACGCCTGGATGAAGATTTTGCGTCATTCCCATGGCCCTTGCCGAGCAGCCTGCCTCGGTTACACTCCGCCGCCGATTTCCAAGAGGGAAACGCATGGCGGCACCCCGCATCGTGTTGGTGGAGGATGACGGTTTCCAGCGCCAGCTGGTCACCGACTACCTGGCCCAGCACGCCCTGCGCCCGGTGCCCGTCTCCTCCGGCGCCGAGCTGAAGCGCATGGCCGAGCAATCCATGCCCGACCTCGCCATCCTCGACGTCCAGCTTGGCGAGGCGGAGGACGGCTTCGCCCTGGCCCGCTGGCTGCGCGGCCGCTCGGCGCGCATCGGCATCCTGATGCTGACCTCGGCGGGCGACATGGTCGACCGCGTCGTCGGCCTCGAATCCGGCGCCGACGACTATGTCACCAAGCCCTTCGAGCCGCGCGAGTTGCTCGCCCGCGTCCGCGCCCTGCTGCGCCGCACCGCCGGCGCCGCTGCCCCGCCGCCGGTCAAGGTCTCCGAGGTTCGCGTCGGCACCTGCATGCTCGACCTGGAGCGCCGCCTGCTGGTCCGCTCCGATGGCAGCGAGGATGCGCTGACCGCCAGCGAATTCGACCTGCTGAAGCTCTTCGTCAGCCACCCCAACCGGCCGCTGACGCGGGACTGGCTGCTCGAATCCAGTTCCCACCGCGAGGCGGATGCCTTCGACCGGGCGATCGACAACCGCATCCTCCGCCTCCGCCGCAAGCTGGAGGCGGACCCGGCCAAGCCGGAGGCGATCCGCAGCGTCCGCGGCGTCGGCTACATGTTCGTCCCGCCGCGGGATTAAGCTTCAGCGTCCCGCCAGCAGCGGCCGCAGCACGTCGACGACGCCGCCAAGGGTGATCTGCGTGCCGACGCAGAGCATCAGGAAGGCCGCAAGCCGCGAGACCACCCGCGCCCGTGCCTCGCCGAGCAGGCCGGTCAGCCGGTCCGCCGAGGAATAGGCGAGCCAAACCGTCACCGCGACGGCGACGGCCGCCGCCGAGACCCCGGCGAAGAAGGGCAGGATCGCCCCCACTCCGCCCGGCGGCCGGTTGGCGCCGAGCGCGACCGCGACCGAGATGGTGCCCGGCCCCGTGGTGAAGGGCATGGTCAGCGGGAAGAAGGCATCGTCCGCCGCGCCGGTCGCCTCGCCCGCCTGCTCCTGCTTGCGTGCCTCGATCGCCTCGGGTGCCATCAGCAGGCTCCAGGCCCGCACGGCCACCACCAGCCCGCCGGCGATGCGCAGCGCCGCCAGCGAGACGCCGAAGAACTCCAGCACATAGGCGCCGAGCCAGAGCGCCCCCAGCATCATCATCGCCGCGTAGAGGCCGATGCGCTTGGCCAGCAGCACCCGCTCCGCATGGCTGCGGTCGGCCGTCACCTCGCTGAAGACCAGCGCCGCGCCGATCGGGTTCACGATGGAGAAGAGCGCCGAGAAGGCGAGGACGAAGCTCTGCACCCCATTGCCGAAATCGGGCATGTCAGTCGGCGGCCAAGGGAAGGGCAGGGAGCATCGCCCTGCATACCATGCCGCGCCGCCGGCGCTACAATCCTGCCCGCGCCGCCTTCAGCGTCTGCGCCAGCAGCGCCTCCATCCCCGCTGCCGCCTGCCGCGCCGCCGCCAGCTCACCCTCGCGCGCCAGGTTCTCGACGCGCGCCGCCTGCTCCGCCAGCAGCCGCGCGCCGACCATGTGCGAGGCACCCTTCAGCCGGTGCGCGGTGCCCGCCAGCCGGTTCGGCTCCGCCGCCGCAGCCAGCGTCGCCACCTCCTGCGAGGCATTGGCGGCGAAACTGTCGAGGATGCCCGACAGCCGCGCCGCATCTGCCCCGAACAACCCGCGCAACGCCTCCGGGTCGAACAGCGCGCCGCTTACCGTATCCGTCGCCGTCGCCGCCTCGGGGGCCAGCTCCGGCAGCCAGCGGCCGAGGGTGCGGGCCAGCGCATCGAGCGAGACGGGCTTGGAGAGGAAGCCATCCATTCCCGCCGCATAGCAGCGCGCATCCTCGCCCTTCAGCGCATCCGCCGTCACCGCGACGAGGCCGGTGCGCGGCAGCCCTTCCGCCGCCTCCTCCTCGCGGATCAGCCGGGCGAGGCCGAAGCCGTCGAGTTCCGGCATGTGCAGGTCGAGCAGCAGGATGCCGTGCCGCCGCGCCTGCCAGAGCTTCAGCGCCGCCGCCCCGTCCTCCGCCACGTCGGCGCTGAGGCCGAGCACCTCGAGCTGGCGCAGCAGCACCTCCCGGTTCACTGGATGGTCATCCGCCAGCAGCAGCCGCGGCAGCCCCTCGAGCGTCTGCGGTGCCGCCACTGGGCTGGCCGCCACCGCCTCCTCCGCCACCTCCCCCGCCGCCGCCGGGGCAAGCAGCAGCGTCACCGTGAAGCGGCTGCCGCGGCCCGGCGTGCTCTCCACCGTCACGTCGCCGCCCATCAGCTGCGCCAGCCGCCGAACGATGGAGAGGCCGAGACCCGTCCCGCCGAAGCGCCGCGTGGTGGAGCTGTCGGCCTGGGCGAAGGGCTGGAAGAGCCGCAGCTGCGCCGCCGCATCCATGCCGATGCCGCTGTCCTCCACCGCCAGCACCACCTGCACCCGCCCGTCCGGCTCCGGCCGCGTATCCGCCATCACCCGGACGAAGCCGCGCTCGGTGAATTTCAGCGCATTGCCGAGCAGGTTGAAGAGGATCTGCCGCACCCGCGTCGGGTCGCCCGTCACCCAGTCCGGCCCCGGCCCCGCCGGGTCGGTGAAGAGGGCGAGGCCCTTGGCGCGGGCCTGCGGCGCCAGCGTCTCCACCATGCCGTCCACCAGGCTGCGCAGGCTGAAGGGCAGCGCCTCCACCTCCAGCCGCCCGGCATCGATCTTCGAGAAATCGAGGATGTCGTCGATGATGCGCAGCAGCGACTGCGCGCTCTCCCGCATCACGGCCAGCGCCCGGCCCTGATCGGCCGAGAGGCCGGAGCGTTCCAGGATCTCCATCATCCCGAGCACGCCGTTCATCGGCGTTCGGATCTCGTGGCTCATGGCGGCGAGGAAGGTCGCCTTGGCGCGCGCCGCCGCCTCGGCTGCGTCGCGCGCCGCCTCGGCTTCGCCCTTGGCGGCCAGCGCCGCCTGCTCGTTGAGCTTCAAGGCCGTCATGTCCCGGCAGGTGGCGAGGATCTGGCCGTTGGGGAGGGTGCGGAACTGGTTCTCCACCCACTTTCCGTTCGGCATCAGGCGCAGCGGCATCGGCCCTTCGCTCGCCTTCACGGTCGCCCAGCGCTCCTCCACCACCTCGTCCTCCGGCCGGTCGAAGCCGAATTCGCCGTGGCGGTAGCGCCAGCGCTGTACCGCCTGGTGCGAGGAGCCGCGCTGCATCAGCTCCTCCGGCAGGCCGAAGAGGGCAGGGGCCTTGCCGTTGGTCTCGACGATGGCGCCATCGGGGTCGAGCAGGATCACCGCGTCCTGCAGCCCGTCCAGCACGCGGCGGAGCAGGGCGCGCTCCACCTCCAGCGCCTCCTCCTGGTCCTTGAGGCGGGTGATGTCACGGAAGCAGGTGAGCAGCCCGCCATCCGGTAAGGGCAGCATGTTGAACTCGATCCAATACCCGCCGGCGGTCTTGCGCACATAGCGGTTGCCGCCCGGCTGCAGCATGGCCCGGGCGCGTTCCTCCACCAGCGCCTCGAGCGCCGCCTGGTCCTCGGGCGGCGGCCCGAAATCGCCACGCAGGGCCTGGAAGCGGAGGATGTCCCGCCCGCTCGCGCCCGGATGCGCGATCTCGGGCGGCAGGCGGAGGAAGTCCATGAGCTGCCGGTTGGCAATGCGCCAGCGGTAGTCCTTGTCATACAGCATCACGCCATCGGCGAGGTTGTCGATGACGGTGCGCAGCGTCGCCCGCTCCGCCTCCAGCGCCAGGGCGCTCTCGCGCATCTCGGTGATGTCGCGCGCGACGATGCAGAGCTTGCCGTCCGGCTGCGGGTGGTAGTGCAGCTCGATCCAGCGGCCATTGGCGAAGCGCTGCGCCAGCCGCTTGCGGCCGGGCGAGGTGAGCGCCAGCCAATGCATGGCGACCTCGGCATCCTCCGGCCGGTCGCGGCCGAAATCGCCGCGCCGTACCATGTGGCGCAGCGCATCCTGGAAGCGCGCGCCGGGCCGGCCGAATTCCGGCGGCAGGCCGAGCACCGACTCCTCATGCCCGTTGGTCTCGAGCAGGGTGCCGTCCGCATCGAACAGCATCACCGCATCGCCGAGGCTGGCCAGAAGCCGCCGTGCCTGCGCCCGCTCCGCCTCCAGCGTCGCCTGCGCCTCCTTCAGCGCGGTCACGTCGCGGATGATGATGAGCAGATGGCCGTCCCGCCGCGGCCAGAAATTATACTCCGCCCAGACCCCGTTCGGCATCAGCGCGGTGAAGGTGAGGTCGCCGGCGGCCAGGATCTCCGCCCGCCGCCGCGCGACGAAGGCGTCCTCCGCCTCCTCGAAGCCGTAGTCGCCGCGCTGGTACATGTAGCGCAGCACGTCCTGATGGGTGCAGCCCGGCTGCACCAGCTCCGGCGGCAGGTCGAGCAGCCGGCCGGAGCGGTCGGTGTTCTCGAGGATCACCCCGTCGGGGTCCAGCAGCACGACGCAGTCGGTGACGTAGCGCAGCAGCAGCTCGCTGCGGCTGCGCGCCGTGGCCAGGCTCTCCTCCGCCTCCTGCTGCCGGGTCACGTCGCGGAACAGGCCGAGCCGGCTGCCATCGGCCAGTACCTCCACCTCGACCTCGAGGTGGCGCTCATCCGGCGTGACCCAACGGGCGGAACCGCCGGCCGGGGCCTCGAAGGGGCCCCGCGCCGGCCCGATCGAGGCGCCGAGCAATGAGGGCAGCGCCTGGCCACGGAAGGGCCGCAGGGTCAGCCCCAGCACCGTGGCGAGCGCCGGGTTGGCGATGCGCAGCGTCAGGTCGGGCTCGAACACGCCGATGCCGGCTTTCATCCGGCGCAGCAGGGCAGGCAGCAGCAGCGAGGCCTCGGCGGGGTCCATCAGATCCTGCGTCGGGGCATGGTCGGGCATGGACGTCATTGAACGCCTTATGCGTCTCATAGCGGTCCCATCGTCGCGGAAGAATTGTCGCGTCTGTCGCACCCCGCAGGGATCACGCCGCGACTCGCTGCAGGAGGCGTCCGGACCGGGCCTCCGTCGCGCCGCCCGCCTCCGCATACGCCGTCCGTCCGTTGACCCAGACCTCGGCGATCCCCGCCGCCGGCTGCCGCGGTTCGGCGAAGGTCGCGCGGTCGGCGATGGTCGCCGGGTCGAACAGCACCAGGTCGGCGAAGGCCCCCGGCGCCAGCACCCCGCGCCCCTCGAGGCCGAAGACCGCGGCCGGCCGGCCGGTCATCTTGTGGATGGCCGCTTCCACCTGGAAGAGGCCGAGATCGCGCCCGTAATGCCCGAGCACCCGGGGGAAGGTGCCCCAGAGCCGGGGATGCGGGTGCTCCGCCAGCGGCCCGCCATCGCTGCCGATCATCGCCATGGGGTGGGCCATGATCCGCTGCACATCCTCCTCCGCCATGTTGTGGAAGATGCCGCTGGCCGGCAGCAGGCGCTCCACCGCCGCCTCCAGCGAGACGCCCCATCCGGCCGCCACCTCGTCCAGCATCCGCCCCGCCATCTCGGGATGGGGCAGGGAGGCGGCGATCCTGACCGGCACGTCCGCCCGCGGCTTGCGCGCAGCGAGCGAGGTGGAGGCGGCGGCGTAAGGGTAGACATCGAAGGCCACCGCCTGCCGCCGCGCTCCCGCTTCGATCGCGGCCAGCGTCTCCCGCGACCGGCCGTGATTCTCCGGCATGGCGCATTTGTGGTGGCTGATGGCCACCGGCACCCCGGCCGCGGCGCCGATCGAGAGCGTCTCCTCGATGCTATCCAGCACCCCTTCCGCCTCGTTCCGCATATGGGTGACATAGAGTCCGCGATGCGCCCGGAGCGCCTCGGCGACGGCGATCACCTCCTCGGTCGGGGCGTGCCTGCTCGGCGCATAGAACAGCCCGGTCGAGAGCCCCGCCGCCCCCTCCGCCAGCGCCTCGGCGAGCTTGCGGCGCATCGCCTCCGCCTCGCGGTCGGTGGCCGGCCGGTCGAGGTCCCGCCCCATGGCCCCGAGGCGGAGCGACATGTGCCCGATCAGCGCGAGCGTGTTGACCGCGGCCGGCTCCCGCCGCAGCCGCTCCGCATAGGCGCCGAAACTGTCGAAGATCCACCACTCCGGCGCGCAGACCTGATCGAGCGGCGCCGGCGGGCGTTCGGCCATCGGCACCGGCGAGAGGCTGATGCCGCAATTGCCGACCACCACCGTGGTCACCCCCTGCGAGGTCTTGCAGGCCATGCATTGCGGCCCGCACAGCACCGCCTGGTCGTCATGCGTATGCGCGTCGATGAAGCCCGGCGCCACCGCCCGGCCGCCAGCCATCACCTCGCGGTCGGCAACGGCCCCGGAGAGGTCGCCTACGGCCGCGATCCGGTCCCCGCTGACGCCGAGATCGCCCCGCCGCGCCGGCCCGCCGGTGCCGTCGATCAGCATGGCGTCGCGGATGATGAGGTCGCAGCGCAGGGCCATGGTTGTCACTCCCGAGGCGGTGAGCTTGGCGCGCTGCTCCGGGGCTGCCAAGCTGCCGCGATGCCGCGCCTCCCTCGCCGCAGCCTGTTGGCCTCCCCCCTGGCCGCCGCCCTCGCCAGCCCGGCCCTCGCCCAGGCGCCGCGGGTGCTGCGCTTCGTCCCCCAGGCCGACCTCGCCATCCTCGACCCCATCGCCACCACGGCGACGGTGACGATGCTGCACGGCTATGCCGTCTTCGACACTCTCTACGGCACCGATGCCGGCTATCGCATCCAGCCGCAGATGGTCGAGGGCCATGTCGTCGAGGAGGATGGCCGCCGCTGGACCCTCACCCTGCGCGAGGGTCTCCGCTTCCATGACGGCGAGCCGGTGCGGGGGCGGGACTGCGCCGCCTCCATCCGCCGCTGGGCTGCGGGCGACGGCGTCGGCGCCGAGCTGCTGGCCGCGACCGACGAGCTCTCCGCCCCCGACGACCGCAGGATCCTGTTCCGCCTGAAGCAGCCCTTCCCGCTGCTGCCGCAGGCATTGGGCAAGGTCACCGCCGCCATGCCGGCGATGATGCCGGAACGCCTGGCCGCCACTGACCCCGGCCGTCCCCTTGTCGAAATGGTCGGCAGCGGCCCCTGGCGTTTCCTGCCGGAGGAACGCCTGGCCGGCGCCCGCCTCGCCTATGCCCGCTTCGAGGGCTACCTCCCGCGCCCCGGCACGCCCAGCCGCACCGCCGGCCCGAAGCGGGTGCATTTCGACCGGATGGAATGGCACATCCTTCCCGATCCGGCGACGGCCGCCGCCGCCCTGCAACACAGGGAGGTGGACTGGCTCGAATATGCCGGCGCCGACCTTACCCGCCTGCTCCGCCGCAACCGCGACCTCGTGGTCACCGCCGTCGACGACCGCAATGCCTGCGTGCTGCGCTTCAACCACCTGCAAGCGCCCTTCGGCAACCCCGCCATCCGCCGCGCCGTGCTGCCGGCGATCTCGCAGGCCGACTGCATGCTCGCCGCCTTCGGCGAGGACCGCGCCACCTGGAGCGACGATGCCGGCACCTTCCTCTCCGGCACGCCGATGGCCTGCGAGGACGGCCTCGCCCCGCTCCGCGGCCCGCGCGACCCGGCGGCCGCCCGCCGCGCGCTGGAAGCCGCCGGCTATCGCGGCGAGCCGGTCGCCATCCTCCAACCCAACGATGTCGCCCAGCTCAAGGCCCTGGCCGAGGTCGTCGCCGACGCGCTCCGTCAGGCCGGCATGGCGGTGGAGGTGGTGGCCGCCGACTGGGGCAGCATCGTCCAGCGCCGCGCCAGCAAGGTCCCTGTCTCGCAGGGGGGCTGGAGCATCTTCGTCAGCGGCATCGCAGGCGCCGGGGAGCTCGACCCCGTCTCCCATCTCGCGCTCCGCGCCAACGGCGCCGCGGCCTGGTTCGGCTGGCCCGACAGCCCGCGCATCGAGCAGCTCCGCCGCGACTGGATGGCTGCCGCCGATCTCGCCGCCCGGCAGCGCATCGCCCGCGACATCCAGCGTCAGGCGATGCAGGACCTGCCCTATGTGCCGCTCGGCGAGTATTCCCGGGTGACCGCCTATCGCCGCAACATCACCGATATCCCCACCGGCCACTGCGTCTTCTGGGGCGTGCGGAGGATCTAGGATGCCCATGCAGCCACGCGACCGAGCCGCCTATTCCGCCATCGTCGACCGGCCCCCGCTCCGCCTGCCCGGCGAGGCGCGCATCGCCGTCTGGACGATCGTCAACCTCGAGGCCTGGGACATCGGCAAGCCGATGGCCCGCCAGGTCCTCCCGCCGCCGACCGGCCAGGTGCTGCTGCCCGACGTGCCGAACTGGTCCTGGCACGAATACGGCATGCGCGTCGGCGTATGGCGCTTCTTCAAGCTCTACGAGCGCCTCGGCATCGCGCCCACGCTTTCGATCAATGCCCGTGTCTGCGAGGACTACGAGCGCGTCGCCCGCCAGGCGCTGAAGGCCGGCTGGGAGTTCATGGGCCATTCCTGGGAGCAGGGGCCGATCCACAAGGAGCCGGACCAGCGCGCCATGATCCATCGCTCGATGGATGCGCTGGAGCGCTTCACCGGCACCCGCCCCGTCGGCTGGCTCGGCCCGGGCCTCACCCAGACGCTGGAGACGCCGGAGCTGCTGGCCGAGGCCGGCGTGCAGTACATCGGCGACTGGGTCTATGACGACGAGCCCACCACCATCCGCACGGAGCGCGGCCCGCTCGTCACCCTGCCCTACACGGTGGAGCTGAACGACATTCCGATGATGCTCGTCCAGCACCATGAGAGCGACTACCTGCTGAAGCGCGCCATCGACCAGTTCGACCGGCTCTACGAGGAGGGGGCGGAGCGGGCGAAGATCATGTCCATCGCCATCCACCCCTACATCTCCGGCCAGCCGCACCGCATCAGGTATCTGGAGCGCTTCTACGACCACGTGGCGAAGCACAGCGGCGTGCTGCACTGGAACGGCGTGCAGCTGCTGGACTGGTACAGGTCTCAGGCCCCGGCCTGAGGCCGCTGCCGGCCGCTTCCTCAGAAGCCGGCAGCCCATTCCCCGCTGCTGGCCGGCCGGCGCCGGGCGGCCTTCGCCCTGCTGGCGCCGGCCCTGGCTGCATAGGCATCCCGCCCATGCTGCCGGTTCCTGTCCCTGACGAGGCAGTAGCCCAGATAGACAAGAATGAGAGCGAAATAGGTCGCGATACCGTAAGTAAAAAGGTGAAGCAGGGCTGCCATCTTGATCTCCGTTCCGAGATCCATTTTTGAAACAACGGACGTCCGGCACAACCTACAAGTTTGCGATTAAGCGCATTTAATGCGTATACGGATCATGCCGCGGCGGTCGCCGGGGTCTGGGCCTCAGTAGGCCATCCACCCGCCATCGACCATCAGGTTCTCCCCAGTGACGTACATGGCGTCGTCCGAGGCGAGGAACAGCGCCGCCCCCGCCACATCCTCGGGCCGCCCGAGCCGTGGCCAGGGCGTACGCGCATGGGAATAGGCGATCATTGCCGGGTCGATGGCCCGCCCCGTTTTGCCGGTGAGGATCTTCCCCGGCGCCACCGCATTGCAGACGATACCCTGCGCCGCGTAGTCCACCGCCACCTGCCGCGTCAGATAGGCGACGCCTGCCTTCGAGGTCCCATAGGCGATGTCGCCCGGGGAGGCGACCATCCCATGCTGCGAGGAGATGTTGACGATCCGTCCCCGCACCTCGCCCCGCGGCGCCTGCTGGACCATCTGCCGCACCGCCACGCGACTCATCAGGAAGCAGCCGGTGAGGTTCACCGCCAGAACCCGGTCCCACTCCTCCCTCGTGCAGTCCAGCAGCGGCTTGCCGAGGGTGACCGCCGCATCGTTCACCAGCACGTCGAGCCGCCCGTGCCGCTCGGTCACCCGCGCGACCGCCGCCTCGCACTCCGCCTCCACCGACACATCGGTGGCGATATGCTCGATGCCGAGCCATTCATGTGTCGGCTGCCCGCCCTCGCGCACGGCGGTCGTGACATCGGCGATCACCACCGTCGCACCCTCCGCGACGAAGCGCGCCGCGATCGCGCGGCCGATCCCCGATGCCCCGCCGGTGACGAGCGCCACGCGATCCTTCAGCCTCATCGCCCTGCCCCGCTCGCCTTCAGCATCCGCCGCTCCAGCCGCGCCACCGCATGCGCGAAGGGCCAGAGCAGCACGAAATACAGCACCGCCGCCGCCATCAGCGGCGTCGGGTTGTAGGTCTGCTCCTGCGCCACCCGCGCGCTCCGCAACAGCTCCGGCAGCGCGACCATCGCGGCGATGGAGGTCGCCTTCACCAGCTCCAGGCTGTTCGAGGCGAGCGGCGCGATCACCGCCCGCAGCGCCTGCGGCAGCACGACGAGCAGCATCGCGCGCAACGGCGAGAGGCCGAGCGCCGCCGCTGCTTCCCGCTGCCCATGCGGGATGCTGGCCAACCCTGCCCGGAAGATCTCGCCGTAATAGCCCGAGTTGTTGAGCACCAGCGCCAGCACCACCGCGGCGAAGGCGGGCAGCGTCAGCCCGAGGAAGGGCAGGCCGTAATAGATCAGCACCAGCAGCACCAGCACCGGGAAGGCGCGGAACAGGTCGATCCAGCACAGCAGCCCGACCCGCACGGCGCGTCCCCCCAGCGCGCAGCCCAGCCCCACCAGCAGCCCCGCCAGCATGCCGAGCGGCAGGGCGACGAGCGCCAGCTTCGCCGTCAGCCACACCCCCTGCGCCAGCAGCGGCCAGACCCGCACAAGGCTGTCCCAGTCGGCGAAGTTGTCGATCAGGTCCTGCAGCATCAGCGCGGCACCACCCGCCGCGCCTCGAGCCACCGGCTGGCGATGACCAACGGCAGGAACAGCACCAGATAGAGCGCCGCGGCGAGGGTCAGCGGTGAGGGGTTGGCCGCGATCGCCATCGCGCTCTGCGCCCGCCCCAGCACCTCGGAGAGCGAGACCGCCGTCCCCAGCGCCGTCCCCTTGGTGATGGCGATGGCCCTGTTGGTCAGCAGCGGAATCGCCAGCCGCACCGCCTGCGGCAGGATCACGAGAAAGAAGGTCCCACGAAACCGGAACCCCATCGCATAGGCCGCGTCCCACTGCCCCCGCGGCAGCGCCTGGATCGCACTGCGGAAGATCTCGGCGGCGAAGGCCGACAGCACCGCCCCCAGCGCCCCCACCGTCGCCCAGAAGGGCGAGAGCGTGACCCCCGCATAGGGCAGCCCGAAATACAGCACGATGATGACGGCGAGCTGCGGCAGCGTGCGGAACAGCTCGATCCACACCACGATGGCCTGTCGCAGCACCGGCACCCTGGCCGCCATCGCCACGGCCATTGCCAAGCCGAGCCCGATGCCGAGCACGACCGTGGCGATGGCCGCCGCCAGCGTCACCCAAAGGCCGGCAGCGATCTCCGGCCCGTAGCTCCGCAGGATGTCGAGGTTGAGGTAGTACTCGGCCAGCCGCTCCATGCGGCGGCTACTGGCAGCGCGGCGTGTGCGCCGTATCCTCGAAGCCCGGCAGCCCCGGCGGCCCATAGCCCGGGAAAACCTGCGTCATCGAGGAGCCGGCATCCGGCGGCGCCCCGTACCACTTCTCATGCAGCCGGGCGAGGAAGCCGTCCCCCTTCATGCATTCCAGCACCTCCTCCACCCGGTTGCGGTACTCCCGGCTCTCCGGACGGAAGGCGATGCCGAAATTGCGCCCCGTATAGTCCTTGAAGGCGACAGTGATCTGCCGGTTCTGGCTGGCGGCATAGACCGTCGTCGGAATCTCGTTGATCGCGGCGAAGGCGCGGCGCGTCAGCACTGCCTGCACGCTGTCGGGGAAGGTGTCGTAGCGCTGCACCTCGAAGCCGTATTTCTCGGCATTCGCCGTCGCCCAGGTGTCGCTGATCGTCCCCCGGTTGACCGCGATGGCCCGGCCCTTCAGCGCCTCCAGCCCCGCCAACGTCTCGTTGCGTCGGGTGATGAAGCCGTTGCCCGTGGCGAAGAAGGGCTCCGTATAGAGCATCCGCTGCGCCCGCTCCTCGGTGATGTTCAGCGGATTGGCCGTGAATTCGAAGCGCCTGGCGAAGAGCGCCGCGAACAGCCCGGAGAAGTTCACGTCGACGATCTCCACCCCCGGCCGTCCCAGCCGCTTGGCGATCTCCGTCATCAGGTCGACGCCGAAGCCCTCCGGCCCGCCCGCCCCGCGCACCATCCAGGGCGCCACGCCGAAGTCGGAGCCGACGACCAGCGGCCTGTTCTGCGGGTGGTCCGCCTCCTGCGCCGGCGCGGCGAGGGCGAGGACCAGCAACGGGGCGGCGAGCAGGAAGCGTCTCAGCACGCGAAGGCTCCTTCATCCGGTGAGCGCGCAGCCTCCCGATGCGGAGCCGGTCCGTCAACCCGTTGTCAGGCAAGAATATCCGCTGGCGCCTCCCGCCGTAGCCGCTCGCCGAGCGTCCGCCCGAGCCGCTCCGCCTCCATCGCCGGCCCCTCGATTCTGTCGCGCAGCAGGTAGCTGCCATCCGGCCGGGCAATGAGCCCCGTCAGCCGCACCACCCCATCCGCCCCGAGCCGCGCATAGGCCCCGATCGGCGTCCGGCAGGAGCCGTCCAGCGCCCCGAGCAGCGCCCGCTCGGCGGTGGCGACGATCCGCGCCTCCCGGTCCTCGATGGCGGCGAGCAGCTCGTGCAGTTCCACGTCGCGGGCCCTGACCGTGACGCCGACGATGCCCTGCCCGGCGGCCGGCACCACCGCATCGGCCTCGAGCACGACGCCCGCCTCGCGCTCGAGGCCCATCCGCTTCAGCCCGGCCAGCGCCAGGAAGGAGGCGGCGAAATCCCCGTTCCGCACCCGCCCCAGCCGCGTCTGCACATTGCCGCGGATGATCTCGCAGCGAAGGTCCGGCCGCATCGCCAGGATCTGCGACTGCCGCCGGACGGACGCCGTGCCGATCAGCGCCCCATGCGGGATGCAGGCCAGCGGATCGCGCCGGTCCGGCGCCCCGCACACGGGCCCGAGGATGATCGCATCCCGCGGGTCCTCACGCTGCAGCAGGCAGGCCAGCACAATCCCCGGCGGCAGCTCCGTCTCCAGGTCCTTCAGGCTGTGGACGGCGAAATCCACCTGCCCATCCAGCAGCGCCTCGTGGATCTCCTTGGCGAAGAGCCCCTTGCCGCCGATATCGGCGAGCCGGCGGTCCTGCACCCGGTCGCCCTCGGTGCTGATGACATGCTCCTCGAAGGCCTTGGCATTGCGCAGCACCGGGCAGAAGCCGCTGACGATCGAGAGGAAATGCCGCGTCTGCCACAGGGCGAGCGGCGAGCCGCGCGTACCGACCTTCAGCGGCAGGCTCTGCCCTGCGCCATGGCGCGGCGCGGTCGGGATGTCGAGGGAGCGCAAACGGGTCATCGAGGGCACTCCTGCTCAGGCGCGGGCGAAGCCGAAAAGATGGGCCAGATCCTTGAAGAAAATCCGAACATGCGCGAGCGGATCGCGGCGGACCAATTCCTTGTTCATGTAGGATTCCCAGGTCAGCCGCTGGACATCCTTGTCCTCGCAGATGGCGACGAACTTCTCCCGCCGCTTGTCGGAGGAATACCAGAAATACTGCATGATCCCGAGGATCCAGAAGACGCGGCCATGCGCTTTCATGAAGCGCTTGCGCGCGAGGCCGAGCGCCCGCGCGTCGCCCGTGGCGAGGCAGGCCTCCGCCGCCTCCGCCGCCAGCCTGCCGCCGAGCATGGCATAGTAGATGCCCTCGCCCGAGGCCGGCGCGACTACGCCCGCCGCATCCCCCGCCAGCACCACGTCGCGCCCGTTGTCCCAGCGCTTGGCCGGCTTCATCGGGATCGGCGCCCCCTCGCGGCGGATCGTCGCCTGCCCCGCCAGCCCCGTCGCCTCGCGCAGCGCGCCGACCGAGCTGCGTAGCGAGAAGCCTTTATGGGCGGAGCCGGTGCCGATGCTCGTCGTCTCCCCATGCGGGAAGATCCAGGAGTAGAAATCCGGCGAGTGCCGCCCCTGGTAGAAAACATCGCAACGCTTCGCGTCGAAGCTGCCCGTGCCATCGGCCGGCGAGGCGACGATCTCATGATAGGCGAAGACGCAGGGCACCTTGGCTGCCGCCGGCACCTCCTGCTTCGCCACCTTGCTCTTCGCCCCGTCGGCGCCGATCACCAGCCGCGTCCTGACGCGCACCTCGGCGCCATCCTTTGCGGCATAGACGACGACCGCCGTCCCATCCGCCTCATGCTCGATCCGCTCGAAGCTGCCCGTGGCGCGCTCCGCCCCGTTCTCCGCCGCGCGTACTCGCAGGAATTCGTCGAAATGCTCCCGGTCCACCATGCCGACGAAGCCGCCTTCGATCGGCATGTCGACCTCGCGCGCGGAGGGCGCGATCATCCGCGCCGCATTCACCCGCGCCACGATGATGCGGTCGGGGATGTCGAAGTCGCGCACCAGACGGGGCGGGATGGCGCCGCCGCAGGGCTTGATCCGTCCTGCCTTGTCGAGCAGCAGCACCCGCCGCCCGGCTTGCGCCAGGTCATCTGCCGCCGTCGCCCCGGAGGGCCCGCCGCCGACCACGACGACATCGAAGCTTCCCGGCTCGTTGGCCATGGTCGTTCCTCCCGATTCTTATCCGTTGCGCGACGCGGCGAGCCCGCCGAGGCGAAGCCCCGGCGCCGCCGCACGGCCGATCCTCGCCGCCAGCACGCCCGAGACGAGGAAGAGCGCCGCCTCGCCGCAGAACACCGTGCCGTAGGCGATGGGCGCCGAGGCGATGAGGCTGCGCGCCAGGTCGCTCGCCCCCGCCCCCGCCAGCCCGCCGAGCCCGAAGGCGATGGCCTGCGCCGCGCCCCAGAGACCCATGCGCATCCCCTCGCGCCCGCCGCGCCCCTGGCCGGCGAGCTGCATCATCGTGGCGATCGCCGCCGCCGCGAAGGCGCCGTTGGCCACCCCGAGCGCCACATAGGACGCACCGAGCGGCCAGCCCGGCCCCACCGCACCGGCTCCAGCCAGCCCGAACAGCGCCACCGCCGAGGCAGCGCATCCTGCCACCGTCCAGCCCTTCAGCGAACCGAACCGCCCGCCGAGCACCGCCACCAGGATCATCCCGCCGAAGACCCCGCCATGCTGCAGCGAGGCCAGCTTCGTCGTCTCCCCGAGCGAGAGGCCGAAGACGACGCCCCCGAAGGGTTCGAGGATCAGGTCCTGCGCGCTGTAGGCGAGCATCGAGACGAAGACGAAGACGGTGAACTGCCGCGCCTGCCGCTCATCCCAGATTTCCGCAAGTGCCGCCCGAAACCCGGCCCGCGGCGCGGTGTCGGGTTCTGTGCGGAGTGCCTTGGGCTCCATTCCCCAGACCGCCAGCACCGTCACCAACAGGGCGAGGCCCGAGACCACCGCCGCCACCGCCAGCAGCCGTGCCGGCGAGAAGGGATCGAGGAACCGCCCCGCCACTGCCGTCGTCACGATGAAGCCGAAGATCATCATCAGCCAGACGATGGTCGCCGCCGGCGCCCGCCGTGCCGGCGCCACCCTCGTGGCCAGCAGCGCCAGCAGCGACGTCCCCGCCGCGCCCACGCCGAGCCCGATCATCACGAAGGACGCGGCTGCCAACGCCAGCCCGGCCACGCGCCACTCCGCCATCAGCCCCGTCGCCAGCGCCGCGCCGATGCCGCCCAGCGCCAGCACCCCGACGCCGCCGATGATCCATGGCGTCCGCCTGCCACCGGCATCCGACCCATACCCCATCGCCGGCCGCATCAGCTGCACCGCGTAATGCAGAGCGACGAGCAGGCCGGGGATGGTCGCCGGCAGCCCCAGCTCCACCACCATCACCCGGTTGATCGCCGAGGTCGTCAGCACGACGACCGCCCCGAGCGAGGTCTGCACCAGCCCGAGGCGCAGGATGCCGAGCCAGCCGATCACGGCAGCACCGGCCCCAAGGGGGAACGGATTGCGAAGGCCGCGAAGAGCATCCCGAGCACATAGAGCGTCGTGCCCGTGCCGTTGTACCAGGGCGCCTTGCCGCGCGGATCGGCCAGCAGCTTCTGCATCAGCCAGAGCTGCACCGCGAGCAGCAGGCCGATGGCCCCCGCCTGCCAGGCGCTCCCCCAGCTCAACAGCAGCGCGACCACGACCACCTGCGGCACCGCCATCACCACGCAGGCCAGCTGCGCCGCCGGCTCCACACCGAGCTTCACGGGGAGGGAGCCGACGCCCATGCGGGCATCGCCCTCGACCGACTTGAAGTCGTTCAGCGTCATGATCCCATGTGCGCCGATGCTGTAGAGCGCGGCGATGGCGAGCACCCGCCCATCCGGTGCCGCCGCCCCGAGCACCGCCGCGCCGGTGATCCAGGGCAGCCCCTCGTAGCAGGCGCCGCAGGCCGCATTGCCCCACCAGCCATTCGCCTTCAGCCGCAGTGGCGGCGCGCTGTAGGCCCAGGCCAGCGCCAGCCCCAGCACCGTCGCCGCGAACCCCCACACCCCGAGCACCGTGGCCACGGCGAGCGAGACCAGCGTCCAGAGGATGGCGATATAGAGTCCCCATCGCCCGGGGATGCGCCCCGAAGGGATTGGCCGCCCCGGCTCGTTGATCGCATCGACATGCCGGTCGAACCAGTCGTTGATCGCCTGGCTCGTGCCGCAGACCAGCGGCCCGGTCAGCAGCAGCCCCGCCGCGATCACATGCCAGCGCCCCGCGCCTCCCACGCCCGACGACACCACGCCGCAGGAGAAGGCCCACATCGGCGCGAACCAGGTGATCGGCTTCAGCAACTCGAGGCAGGCGGCGGGGTCGAAGCGGAGGGCACGGTCGCTCATGCGGTCATCCCATTCCGTCGTTCTCGGCCGGCAGGTCGCCGAGCCCGTAGCGCCGGAGCTTCACATAGAGGCTCTGCCGGCTGAGCCCGAGCATCTCGGCAGCCGAGGCACGGTTGTCGCCCGTCAGCTCGAGCGCCGCCTCGATGCAGAGCCGCTCGATCACGTCGGTCGCCTCGCGCACCAGGTCCTTCAGCGGCACCTGCCCGATCAGCTCGGTCAGCTGCTCGACGGATCTCGGCGCCCGCCCCGCCGCCCGCCCCGGCGCCGTCACTCGGGTGCCGATGTCACGGATGGCGAAGCCGAAGCAGGGCCCCGTGCCGTTCATCACCGTGACGGCGGAGATCTCCACATCGACCGTCGCGCCATACTCGCCCCGCAGCGTCGTGGCGAAGAGCCGCACCGGCCCGCGCTGGCGGAGATTGGCGGTCAGCACCTCCATCTCGACGCCCGGCTGGCCGAGCCAGCGCTCCAGCGGCTGCCCCACCGCCTGCTCCTCGGCGCCGAGCTGCGCCATCTCGATGAAGGCCGCATTGGCGGTGACGATGCGGCCGTCCTGCTCGGTGACGACGAAGGCATCCGGCACGCTTTCGACCAGCCGCAGCATCTTCGACTTGGCGCGCGGCAGCACCACCGCCCCGGCCTCGCCCTGCGGATAGGTCAGCCGCACCAGCACCAGGCTCGCATTCTCCTGCCGGAAAGGCGTGGCGGAGACCAGCACGTCCCGCCCATCCTCCTGCAGCACGGCTTGCACATCCTCCGCGCGGCCCGTCGCCCGCATCCCGGCCAGCATCAGCTGGATGCGCTCCCGCGCGCGCTCTGCGAAGACGTCGAGGAAGATACGTACCGTGCCCCGCTTGCCGCCGCGGCCGAGCAGCTGGTCCGCCGCGCGGTTGGCCTCGAGCACCGCGAGCGTCGCCGCGTCGAGAATCAGCACCGGCTCGGTCCAGAGCTGGAACAGCATGCGGTAGCGCGTCTCGGCATGGCGCAGCCGCGCATAGTCGCGGTCGATCGACTGCTGCGCCTCGACCAGCCGCTGCTGCAGCAAGGAGAGGGGCCTGAGGTCCCGCCCGAAGGCAACAACCCGTCCGCCTTCGCCGACCCGCACGGTCGAGAAAAGGATCGGCACCGAGCCGTCCCTGCCGGCACCCTGGTTGATGTGCCGCCAGCGCGGCAGGGCGCGGTCGGCCACATCCTTCAGCATGGCCTCCACCTTCGGCCGGCTGTCCTCCGCCACGGTGTCGAGCCAGGGCCGGCCGAGCCAGCTCTCCTCGCCCTCCATCTCCGCGGCGAGGTCCTCGCTGTTGAAGGCGACGTCTCGGATGACGCCATGCTCATCGATGATGAGGGCGATATCCGCCGCGGCGGTGATCAGGATTGCGGCGGCTTCCGCATCGAGATTGCCCAGCGATGTCTTCGGGGCCTTAAACGCCTTCACGGGCGAGAGATTCCTTCATTCGATAAGGGGACGCTTCCTCCCTGGAAGTTTTGGCCAGACCTTGCCTCAGGCCCGCTCCACCAACAAGCGCAGCAGCCGCGCCGCCTGGATCGGCGCTTCCCTCGCATCCGCTGCTGTGGCGTCGGCCCCGACGAGGGCTGCATATTCGGGATGGCCGACGAAGGCCGGCCCCCCCACCATCACCGCCATGCCACGGTTGCGCGAGGCCTGCCTTGCCTTGCGGATAGTCGCTGCCAACAGGTCCATCCGCTGCGTCCCTCCCAGTGTCAGGCCAAGGATGTCCACGTGCACACGCCGCAGCATGCCGGTCAGGTCGCTGATCGATCGGATCGGCACGGATTGCGCCTGCCACCCGGCGCGGCGGAAGAAGTCCGCCACCATTTCGAGGCCGAAGACATGCTGCTCGCCCGGCACCGGCACGAGCAGCACGCTGTGCCCGGCCGCGCGCAGCGGCTGCGCCCCCTCGACGAGATGCGAAACGAGGCTTTCCCGGATGCGGCGGAGCTGCCCGAGCCCTAGGGTCACCGTGGCGAAGTCGCACACGTCATCGGCCCAGAACTGCCCGAGCAGCCGGGCGGTCGGCGCCAGCAGGTCCAGGTAGACGTCCTCGACCGCCATGCCCGACCGGTGCGTCGCCTCGACATAGGCCACCGCGGAGGCGAAGTCATGCTGCAGCAGCATGGCGCCAAGCGCATCGATGGGTGCCGTGTCGGCCAAGGCGAGACTCCTCGACTGGACGGCATGGGCAAGGCGGAGGCGGGGAATCACCTCGGCCGCCAGCGCGTCGCCGAAGCGGGGAGAATGACCCGGACGTTGCGATTCGACGAGGGGGGGGCGCGGGGCCGGGTCTGCACCGGCTTCCGCCAGGGCCTTAGACAGGTTCCGGCGCAAGGTAGAGCCGGCGGTTTGTCCCATGGCGGCCATTGGTTGTCTCCCGCCGAAAACTATCGGCTCCGGCCCGGATGAATGTCAATCTGTCTTTACGTCAATCGAGCTTGACACTCTGAAGCCGGCAGCCCTAGCCTTCCATCACTGAGCGTCACGCAACGGGAGGGCAGCCGGTACAAGAACGATGCGAGCAGGTGATGCAGGTATTTCCGTACCAAGCAACGCCTCCGATGGCATCGCCTTCGCACCGGTTCCTCAGCGGACCTTCTGAGCAGAGGGTTGTCAAGCAATGTTTACAATCGGCGTTGTGACTCGACTCATCGATTCCATCGATGCCTGCCCCTGGGGCACGGCATCCGGTCGGCAGGTGGCCCGCACGCGTCGCCTGCCCCTCTACACGGAGGATGAGCGCCGCCGCCGCGACGCCACCGGCTGGACCATGGTGCAGGGCGTCCTCGCCCCTGTGCAGTTCGGCGTCTTCCTCGTCAGCCTCGGCCTGGTGCTGAACTACCTGGCGACCGGCGAGGGCTATCAGGCCACCACCCTCTCCATCCTGGCGAAGACCGCGGTGCTCTACGCCATCATGGTCACCGGCTCGATCTGGGAGAAGGTCGTCTTCGGCCGCTACCTCTTCGCCCGCGCCTTCTTCTGGGAGGACGTGTTCAGCATGCTCGTCCTCGCGCTGCACACCGCCTATCTCGTGGCGCTCGCCGCCGGCATCGGCGACACGCACGACCTGATGCTGCTGGCGCTCGCGGCCTACGCCTCCTATGTCATCAACGCCGCGCAATTCCTCCTTAAGCTCCGCGCCGCCCGCCGCGACGAAGCCGCCTGGCCGACCGCACTGGGCTATTCCAAGTGAGCGCCGCCGCGCTCGCCCGCGCCCCGGATGCCGGCTGCACCGAGGCGCCGGTCCTGCGGGAGCGTGGCCAGCGCGAGGTCTTCTGCGGCCTCACCGGCATCATCTGGCTGCACCGCAAGATCCAGGATGCCTTCTTCCTCGTCGTCGGCTCGCGCACCTGCGCCCATCTCATGCAGTCCGCCGCCGGCGTCATGATCTTCGCCGAGCCGCGCTTCGCCACCGCCATCATGGAGGAGCGCGACCTTGCCGGCATGACGGATGCGAACGAGGAGCTCGACCGCGTCGTCGCCCAGCTCCTCGCCCGCCGCCCCGACATCCGCCTGCTCTTCCTCGTCGGCTCCTGCCCGTCGGAGGTCATCAAGCTCGACCTCTCGCGCGCCGCGCAGCGGCTGAACGCGACGCATGCCCCCGGCGTGCGCGTGCTGAACTACTCCGGCAGCGGCATCGAGACGACCTTCACCCAGGGCGAGGATGCCTGCCTCGCCGCCCTCGTCCCGGAGATGCGCGCCGATCCCGCGCCCGGCCTCCTCGTCGTCGGCGCGCTGGCCGAGGTGGTCGAGGACCAGATGCGCCGCCTCTTCGCGGCCCTCGGCATCGGCCCCGTCGCCTTCCTGCCGCCCCGCCGCGCCGCCGACCTGCCCGGCGTGGGTCCCGGCACCCGCTTCCTCCTCGCCCAGCCCTTCCTCGCCGAGACGGCGCGGCTGCTCGAGGACCGCGGGGCCCGCCGCCTCGCCGCGCCCTTTCCGCTCGGCGCCGAGGGCACCACCGCCTGGCTCCGTGCCGCCGCCGAGGCCTGGGGCATCCCCGCCGCCCGCTTCCGCGAGGTGACAACGGCCGGCGAGCAGCGCGCCCGCACCGCCATCGCCCGCCACCGCCCGCTGCTCGCGGGCCGCCGCATCACCTTCTTCCCCGACAGCCAGCTCGAGATCCCGCTCGCCCGCTTCCTGTCACGCGAGCTGGACATGCAGCCGGTCGAGATCGGCACGCCGTACCTGCACCGCCAGCACCTCGCCGAGGAGCTGGCCCTGCTGGCCGCCGATGCGATGCTGAGCGAGGGCGGCGATGTCGACCGCCAGCTCGACCGCTGCCGCGCCGCGCGGCCCGACATCGTCGTCTGCGGCCTCGGCCTCGCCAATCCGCTGGAGGCGGAGGGCTTCACCACCAAGTGGTCCATCGAGCTGGTCTTCACCCCGATCCAGGGCTACGACCAAGCCGGCGACCTCGCTGCGCTCTTCGCCCGGCCGCTCGACCGCCGCACGCGGTTGATGGTGTAGCGCCATGCAGCTCGCCGTCTGGACCTACGAAGGTCCCCCGCATATCGGCGCGATGCGCGTCGCCACCGCCATGCTGGGCCTGCACTACGTGCTGCACGCGCCGCAGGGCGACACCTATGCCGACCTGCTCTTCACCATGATCGAGCGGCGCGGCGACCGCCCGCCCGTCACCTACACCACCTTCCAGGCGCGCGACCTCGGCGGCGACACGGCCGAGCTGTTCAAGACCGCCGCCCGCGAGGCCTTCGAGCGCTTCCAGCCCCAGGCGATGATCGTCGGCGCCTCCTGCACGGCGGAGCTGATTCAGGACGACCCGGGCGGCCTCGCCCGCGCCCTCGGCCTGCCCATCCCCGTCGTCGCGCTGGAGCTGCCGAGCTACCAGAAGAAGGAGAATTGGGGCGCCGCCGAGACCTTCTACCGCCTGGTCCGCGGCCTCTGCGCCCCGCCCGCGCCGCGCGCCGAGGGCCGCACGCCGAGCTGCAACATCCTCGGCCCGACCGCCCTCGGATTCCGCCACCGCGACGACCTGCGCGAGATCACCGATCTCCTCACCCGCATGGGCGTCGCCATCAACGTCACCGCCCCGCTCGGCGCGACGCCGGCCGACCTCGCCCGCCTCGGCGAAGCCGACTTCAACATCGTCCTCTACCCCGAGATCGCCGGCCCCGCCGCCGCCTGGCTCACCCGCGCCCATGCGCAGCCGGCGACGAAGACCATCCCCATCGGCCTCGGCGCCACGCGCGAGTTCATCGCCGAGGTCGCAGGCCTCGCGGGACTCGATGCCGCCCCCATCCTCGCCGCCGAGACCGCACGCTCCGCCTGGTACTCGCGCTCCGTCGACTCGAACTACCTGACCGGCAAGCGCGTCTTCGTCTTCGGCGACGCCACCCATGCGCTGGCCGCCGCCCGCATGGCGACCGAGGAACTCGGCTTCACCCTGGTCGGCCTCGGCAGCTACGCCCGCGAGCAGGCCCGCGAGCTGCGCGACGCGGCCAAGGCCCATGGCATCGAGGCGACCATCTCCGACGACTACCTCGCAGTCGAGGCCGCCATCCAGGCCGCCCAGCCCGAGCTGATCCTCGGCACCCAGATGGAGCGCCACACGGCCAAACGCCTCGGCATCCCCTGCGCCGTCATCTCCGCCCCCGTCCATGTGCAGGACTACCCCGCGCGCTATTCGCCGCAGATGGGCTTCGAGGGCGCCAACGTCCTCTTCGACACATGGGTCCATCCGCTGATGATGGGCCTCGAGGAGCACCTCCTCGGCATGTTCCGCGAGGACTTCGAGTTCCACGGCGAGGCCGCCCCCTCCCATCTCGGCGCGGCCGCCGCCACGGCCACCGCCGCGCCGACGCCCCCGGCGACCCTCACCTGGGCCGCCGAGGCAGAGCGCGAACTCGGCAAGATCCCCTTCTTCGTCCGCGGCAAGGCCCGCAGGAACACGGAGCGCTACGCCACCGAACACGGCATCGGCACAATCACCATCGAGGCGCTCTACGATGCCAAAGCCCATTTCAGCCGTTAGCGCCGTGCCGATCCGCGTGGTGGTCGTCACCATGGACAGCCATTTGTCCGGCGCGGTGATGCATGCGGTGACGGCGCTGCGGCGCGAGCTCCCCGGCCTGTCGCTGGTCGTCCACGCCGCCGATCAATGGGGCTCGGACGAGGTGGCGCTCGCCGCCTGCCATGCCGACATCGCCCGCGGTGACATCGTCGTCGCCTCCATGCTCTTCCTCGAGGACCATATCCGGGCCGTCCTCCCCGCTCTCGCCGCGCGGCGCGAGAGCTGCGACGCGATGCTCGGTCTGCTCTCCGCCGGCGAGGTGATGCGCCTCACCCGCATCGGCCGCTTCCGCATGGATGCGGAGGCGACGGGCGTGATGGGCATGCTCAAGCGCCTGCGCGGCAACCGCAAGCCCGGCGGCCAGAGCAGCGGCCGCGATCAGATGAAGATGCTGCGGCAGCTGCCGCGGCTGCTGCGCTTCGTCCCCGGCACCGCGCAGGACGTGCGCGCCTACTTCCTCGCCCTGCAATACTGGCTGGCCGGCTCGGAAGAGAACCTGGCGAACATGATCCGCCTGCTGGTCGGCCGCTACGCGACGGGGCCCCGCCAGCAGCCGCAGGGACGCCTGCAGCCCGCCGCCCCGCCGATCGAATACCCGGAGGTCGGCCTCTTCCACCCCCGCGTCGCTGCCCGCATCACCGAGCGGGTCGAGGACCTGCCCGCCGCGGGCAGCGCCGGCACTGCCGGCCTACTGATCCTCCGCTCCTACGTCCTCGCCAACAACGCCGCCCATTATGCCGGCGTCATTGCAGCGCTCGAGGCGCGCGGCCTCCGCGTCATCCCCGCCTTCGCCAGCGGCCTCGACTCGCGCCCGGCCATCGAGCGCTACTTCCTGAAGGACGGCGTTGCCTGCATCGACGCGCTGGTCTCGCTCACCGGCTTCTCGCTTGTCGGCGGTCCCGCCTACAACGACGCCCGCGCCGCCGAGGCGATCCTCGCCCAGCTCGACATCCCCTACATCGCCGCCCACCCGCTCGAATTCCAGACGATGGAGCAATGGCAGGCCGATGCCCGCGGCCTGCTGCCGGTCGAGGCGACGATGATGGTCGCCCTCCCCGAGCTCGACGGCGGCATCTGGCCGATGACCTTCGGCGGCCGCACCGGCACCTCCGACGGCGAGAGCGCGCATGAGATGGCCGCCCATCCCGAGCGCGCCGCTATGCTCGCCGCCCGCATCGCTAGGCTCGTCGAGCTTCGCCGGGCCGAGCGCGCGGCCCGCAAACTCGCCATCATCCTCTTCAACTTCCCGCCGAACAGCGGCGCCACCGGCACCGCCGCCTATCTCGGCGTCTTCGCCTCGCTCCACCACACGCTGGTCGGCCTGCGCGACGCCGGCTACACGCTCGACGTCCCGGCCACGGTGGACGAGCTCCGCGGCATGATCCTCGACGGCAACCGCGCCCGCTACGGCACGGATGCCAATGTCGCGCTGCGCGTCCCGACCGACGACATCCTTCGCCGCGAGGCCTACCTGCCCGAGATCGAGGCGCAATGGGGCCCGGCGCCGGGCAAGCTGCAGACCGACGGCGCCGGCATCCTCGTGCTCGGCCTCCAGCTCGGCAACGTCTTCATCGGCATCCAGCCCGCCTTCGGCTACGAGGGCGACCCGATGCGCCTGCTCTTCGAGCACGGCTTCGCCCCGACCCACGCCTTCAGCACCTTCTACCGGTGGATCCGCGAGGATTTCGCCGCCCACGCGGTGCTGCATTTCGGCACCCATGGCGCGCTGGAATTCATGCCCGGCAAGCAGGCCGGCATGTCCGGCGAATGCTGGCCCGACCGGCTGATCGGCGACCTGCCCAACTTCTACTTCTACGCCAGCAACAACCCCTCCGAGGGCACCATCGCCAAGCGCCGCGCCGGCGCCGCGCTGATCAGCTACCTGAGCCCGCCCGTCGCCCATGCCGGCCTCTATCGCGGCCTGCTGGACCTGAAGGCCTCCATCGACCGCTGGCGCGCGCTCGAGCCCGGCAGCGACCCGGAGCAGCAGGCGGCGCTGGCCACGCTGATCCAGGCCCAGGCCGCCGCCGTCGACCTCGCCGCCGCCGAGCCCGCCTGGGACGACGCGGACGGAACCATCCTCGCCCTCGGCCGCGAGCTGCTGGCGCTGGAGGAGACGCTGATCCCCTACGGCCTGCACGTCATCGGCGAGCCGCCCAACGCCACCGACCGCGCCGCCATGCTCGACGCCGCCGGCGTGACGGAGCCCGAGCGCCGCGCCCATCTCGACGCCCTGCTCGCCGAGGACCACGAAATTCCCGCCCTCCTGCACGCGCTCGATGCCGGCTACCTCCACCCCGCCCCCGGCGGCGACCTGCTGCGCACGACGGAGGTGTTGCCCACCGGCCGCAACCTGCACGGCTTCGACCCCTTCCGCATCCCGAGCGCCTTCGCCGTGCAGGACGGCGCCCGCCAGGCCGACCGCCTGCTCGCCCGCCACGCGGCGGATGGCAACGCGCTGCCGGAGACCGTCGCCCTCGTCCTCTGGGGCACCGACAACCTAAAGACCGAGGGCGGCCCCATCGCCCAGGCCCTATGGCTGATGGGCGCCGCCCCGCGCTTCGACAGCTACGGCCGCCTCTGCGGCGCCCAGCTCCTGCCGTTGGAGACGCTCGGCCGCCCGCGCATCGATGTCGTCGTCACCCTCTCCGGCATCTTCCGCGACCTGCTGCCCCTGCAGACCCGCCTGCTCGCCGAAGCCGCGCTCCTCGCCGCCGAGGCCGAGGAGGCCCCCTCGCGCAACTTCATCCGCAAGCACGCACTCGCCTTCCAGGCCGCGCATGGCGGGTCGATGGCGGAAGCCGCGCTCCGCGTCTTCGGCAACGCCGACGGGGCCTATGGCGCCAACGTCAACCAGCTCGTCGGCAACGGCGCCTGGACCGACGAAGACGAGCTGGCCGACGCCTATGAGCGCCGCAAGGGCTTCGCCTATGGCGTCAACGGCAAGCCGGTGCGCCATGCCGCCGTCCTCGCCCATGTCCTCGCCAGCGTCGAGGTCACCTACCAGAACCTCGATTCCGTCGAGCTCGGCGTCACCACCGTCGACCACTACTTCGACACGCTCGGCGGCATCAGCCGCGCGGTGAAGCGCGCCCGCGGCAGCAGCGCCTCGATCTATATCGGCGACCAGACCCGCGGCGACGGCGCCGTCCGCACCCTCTCCGAGCAGGTCGCGCTCGAGACCCGCACCCGCGCTCTCAACCCGAAATGGTACGAGGCGCTGCTCTCCCATGGCTATGAGGGCGTCCGCCAGATCGAGGCGCAGGTGACGAACACCCTCGGCTGGTCGGCGACGACCGGCGAGGTCGACCCCTGGGTCTACCAGCAGCTCACCGAGACCTTCGTGCTCGACGCCGCCATGCGCGAACGCCTGGCCGCGCTGAACCCGACCGCCTCGGCGAAGATCGCGAACCGCCTGCTGGAAGCGCATGAGCGCCGCTACTGGTCGCCCGACCAGGGCGTGCTCGACGCCCTGCGCCAGGCGGGGGAGGAGCTGGAGGACCGGCTCGAAGGCATCACCGTGGAGATGGCCGCATGAGAATCGAGACGCCGCATGCCGCCCTCCACCGGCGCCCGGTGGTGCCCGCCCGGATGGACGGGGACGGCAGCGTGCAGGTCCATCTGGACCCGAACATGACCATCGGCAGCGCCAAGGTCTTCTCCGTCTACGGCAAGGGCGGCATCGGCAAGAGCACCACCAGCTCCAACCTCTCGGTCGCCTTCTCGAAGCTCGGCAAGCGCGTCCTCCAGATCGGCTGTGACCCGAAGCACGACAGCACCTTCACCCTGACCAAAAGCCTGATCCCCACGGTGATCGACGTGCTCGAGACGGTCGACTTCCACTCGGAGGAGCTGCGCCCCGAGGATTTCGTCTTCGAGGGCTACAACGGCGTCATGTGCGTCGAGGCCGGCGGCCCGCCCGCCGGCACCGGCTGCGGCGGCTATGTCGTCGGCCAGACGGTGAAGCTGCTGAAGGAGCACCGCCTGCTGGAAGACACCGACGTGGTGATCTTCGACGTGCTCGGCGACGTGGTCTGCGGCGGCTTCGCGGCGCCCCTCCAGCATGCCGACCGCGGCATCATCGTCGCCGCCAACGACTTCGACAGCATCTTCGCCATGAACCGCATCGTCGCCGCCATCAAGGCGAAGTCGAAGAACTACGACGTCCGGCTCGGCGGCGTCATCGTCAACCGCAGCGCGGCAACCGACCAGATCGACAAGTTCAACGCCGTGACGGGGATGCAGACGCTGGCCCATTTCCCCGACCTCGACGTCATCCGCCGCTCCCGCCTGAAGAAGTCCACCCTCTTCGAGATGGACCCGACGCCGGAGCTGGAGGCGGTGCAGGAGGAGTACCTCCGCCTCGCCGCCAACCTCTGGGCCGGGACGGCTGCGCTCAGCGCCTCGCCCATGAAGGACCGCGACATCTTCGACCTGCTGGGATTCGACTGATGCCGAGCAGCACCTACGCCGCCCGCCGCGGCGAGCTTGAGACCTATTTCGACCGCACCGCCGTCGAGGCCTGGACGCGCCTCACCTCCACCGCCCCGGTCGGCCGCGTCCGCGCCACCGTCCGCGTCGGCCGCGACTCCATGCGTGCCACGCTGCTGTCCTACCTCCCGGCCGACCTCACCGGCCGCCGCCTGCTGGACGCCGGCTGCGGCACCGGCGCGCTCGCCGTCGAGGCCGCCCGCCGCGGCGCCCATGTCACCGCCATCGACCTCTCGCCAACCCTGGTGGCGCTCGCCGCCGAGCGCGCCGCCGGCAACACCGGCGCCGGCCATGTCGAGTTCCTCACCGGCGACATGCAGGACCCAGCGCTCGGCGAGTTCGACCACGTGGTCGCCATGGACAGCCTGATCCACTACCGGGCACCCGATGTCGTGGCGGTGCTCGCCGGCCTCGCCGCCCGCACCCGCCACTCGATGCTGCTGACCTTCGCCCCGCGCACCCCGCTGCTGGCGGCGATGCACGCCGCGGGCCAGTTCTTCCCGCGCGGCGACCGCTCGCCCGCCATCGAGCCGGTCGCAGAGCGCCGCCTCGCGCGCCTCGTAGCCGCCGGCCTCCCCGGCTGGCAGCCCGCCCGCAGCCGCCGCATCGCCGCCGGCTTCTACATCTCCCAGGCCCTGGAGGTGCGCCGCAGATGAGCCGCATCGCACGGGCTTGGACGAGAATCGGCCCCGAATTCCTCCCCTTCGCCGATGCCGCCTCAGCCGAACTGCCCCTCGGCCGCCTGCTGCGCCTCTCGCTCTTCCAGGTCTCGGTCGGCATGGGCTCCGTGCTGCTGATCGGCACGCTGAACCGGGTGATGATCGTCGAGCTCGGCGTCTCCGCCTGGCTGGTGGCGACGATGGTCTCCCTGCCGCTGCTCTTCGCCCCCTTCCGCGCGCTGGTCGGCCACCGCTCCGACAACCACCGCTCGGCGCTCGGCTGGCGCCGCGTTCCCTACATCTGGATGGGCACGCTGCTGCAATTCGGCGGCTTGGCGATCATGCCCTTCGCCCTGATCCTGCTCTCGGGCGACAGCAACGCGCCGCCGATCGTCGCCCATATCGGCGCGGCGATGGCCTTCCTCCTCGTCGGCGCCGGCCTGCACACGACGCAGACGGTGGGCCTGGCGCTCGCCACCGACCTCGCCCCGCCCGAGTCCCAGCCGCGCGTCGTCGCCCTGCTCTCGCTCATGCTGCTGCTCGGCATGATGGTGAGCGCCCTCGGCTTCGGTGCGCTGCTGCAGCATTTCAGCCAGATCCGGCTGATCCAAGTGATCCAGGGCGCGGCGCTGCTCACCATGGTGCTGAACTGCGTAGCACTTTGGAAGCAGGAGCCGCGCGACCCGAACCGCACCCGCGTGAGCCGCCCCCAGCCCGGCTTCGTCGAGAGCTGGCGGCGCCTGCGCGGGGAGGGGCGCTGGACCCGGCGGCTGGCCGCCATCGGCCTCGGCTCCGCCGCCTTCAGCATGCAGGACATCCTGCTCGAGCCCTATGGCGGCCAGATCCTCGGCCTGTCCGTCGCCGCGACGACGACGCTGACCGCGCTCTTCGCCGGCGGCGGCATCGCCGGCTTCGCCATGGCCGCGCGCGGCCTCGGCCGTGGCGCGGACCCGCACCGTATCGCCGGCTTCGGCGCGCTCGTCGGCGCCACGGGCTTCGCCGCCGTCATCTTCGCGGCGCCCCTCGATAGCGCCGTCGCCTTCGGCCTCGGCACGGTGGCGATCGGCCTCGGCAGCGGCCTCTTCACCGTCGGCACGCTGACGGCCTGTATGGACCTCGCGCGCAGCGGCCAGGCCGGCCTCGCGCTCGGCGCCTGGGGTGCGGTGCAGGCGAGTTGCGCCGGCGGCGCCGTCGCCATCGGCGGCGTGCTGCGCGATCTCGTCTCGGAATTCGCCATGCATGGCGGCCTCGGCACGACGCTCACCGTCGCCGCCACCGGCTACGGCGCGGTCTACCTGCTCGAGATCGTCTTGCTCTTCGCCACCATTGCCGTGATCGGCCCGCTCGTCAGCGTCGTCCGGCCGCGGCCCACACCCACGCTCGGCCTCGCCGGGTCCCCGAGCTAGCGGAGGAACGCCGTCATGCAAACCGGTGCCATCACCAGCTATATCGATGTCGCGCAGGTCGCGCTCTACGCCTTCTGGCTCTTCTTCGCCGGCCTCATCCTCTACCTCCGCCAGGAGGACAAGCGCGAAGGCTACCCGCTGGAGAACGAGCGTTCGCCCCATGTCCAGGTGCAGGGCTTCCCGCCGATCCCGGCTCCGAAGGCCCTGAAGCTCGCGCATGAGGGCCACCGGATCCCGCGCCCGCAGGAGCGGAACCTCGATGGAATCCTGATCCCGACTGCTCCCTGGCCCGGCGCGCCGATGCAGCCCCTCGGTGACCCGATGCAGGACGGCGTCGGCCCCGCTTCCTATGCCCTCCGCGCCGAAGTGCCGGACGTGACCTTCGACGAGCAGTTGCCGAAGATCGTCCCGCTGCGCGCCGCCACCGGCTACTACCTCGCCGCGCAGGACCCGGACCCGCGCGGCTATCAGGTCGTCACCGCCGATGGCCGCATCGCCGGCACGGTGATGGATTGCTGGGTGGACCGCTCCGAGACCGTGGTGCGCTACCTTGAGGCCGATGCCGAAGGCTCCTCCGGTGCCCGCCGCGTGGTCTTCCCCATGGCGCTCGCCCGCGTGGATGCGAAGCGCCGCATCGTCAAGGTCGTCTCGGTCCTGGCGAACCAGTTCGTCGAGGCGCCGATGCTGAAGGATGCCGACACCATTACGCTGCGCGAGGAAGACCGCATCAGCGGCTACTTCGCCGGCGGCCACATGTACGCCACGCCGCAACGCCTCGGCCCGCTCATCTGAAGGAGGCCGCCATGCAGGAACATGAGCTGGAGCCGGTCTGGGGCCTGCCTGAGCGCCCCCCGGCCAATGAAGCGATCCTTTGGCAGGGTGCGCCCGACTGGCGCCTTTATGCCCGGCGCGGCCTGCATCTCCGCGGCCTCGCCCTCTATTTCGCGCTGCTGCTCGGCGCCCGCTGCACCGCCTCGCTGATGGATGGTGCGAGCCTGCCGGTCGCGCTGCGCGATGCCGCCTGGTTCCTGCCCTTCGCCCTGGTGGCGCTGGCACTGATCCTGCTGCTCGCCGTGCTGGTGGCGCGCACCAGCGCCTACACCATCACCAGCAGGCGCATCGTCTTCCGTATCGGCATCGCGCTGTCGATGACGGTGAACATCCCCTTCGCCGCCATCGAGGCCGCGGCGCTTCGTCGCCATGCCGATGGCAGCGGCGACCTGACGCTGACGATCGCGCCGCGCCAACGCATTTCCTACATCTTCTTCTGGCCGCATGTCCGTCCGTGGCGCTACGCTCGTCCCGAGCCTGCGCTGCGCGCGATCCCGGATGTGGAAGCGGTGGCGCAGATCCTGTCGCGGGCCCTGGCCGCGGCGGCGGCGATGCCGGTCCGTCCGGTCGCCTCCGCCACTTCCGCCGGGGCCACAACCGGCCCGCAGACGGCCGCGGCCTGAGGAGAGGGAAGATGCGCAGCCATTCCCACGACATGCCGGTGCCGCGCGGGCCGCTGATCGGCGCCGGCCTGCTCATCCTCACGGTCCTCGTCGCCACCGGCCTCGGACGCATGGCTGGCGCCGGCACCACCGCGCCACGAAACGAGACGCCGACGCTCACCCGCAGCCTCGGCTTCGAGGACCGCGCCGACGGCGCCATCCTCGTCCGCGACGCGGAAGCCGGCCGCGACATCGCCGTGCTGGAGCCCGGCACCAACGGCTTCGTCCGCGGCGCGCTGCGCGCCCTGGTGCGCGACCGCCGCCGCGAGGAGATCGCCGGCCGCGCGCCCTTCCGCCTCGCAGCCTGGCCCGATGGCAGGCTGACGCTGGAAGACCCGGCAACCGGCGCCAGCATCGGCCTCGAGGCCTTCGGCCCAACGAACATGGAAGCCTTCGCCCGGCTGCTGACCGCGGGGAGGGCCCTGCCATGAGCCTCGGCCTGCTATCCCGCCTCACCGGCGGTCGCCGCTTCGAGGTGCCCTGCACCATCGATATCGAGCAGACCTTCGACAGTCTGCACGCCCATGCCATTCCTGAAGGCGTGCAGCTCCGCCCCGGCGACCGCGTCCTCGTCCATGGCCTGCCCAACCATGTCGCCCCAGGTGCTACGATGCGCTTCGAGGCCCGCGCCACCGTCATCCGCGCGGGCTGGCTGGAGCGCGCCTGGACCGAGGCCTCCGCCATCCTGGAGCTGACCGAACTCTACCATTGCGGCTTCGAGCCCAAGGAAGCGCCATGAACGCCGTAACTCCCGCACCGCGCCGGCCGGTCAACGCCGTCACCCGCGAGGCGACGACCGACACCGTCCTCAGCCCGCGCTTCTACACCACCGACTTCGACGCCATGGACCGCATCGATGTCGGCAGCCTGCGCGCCGAATGGGACGCGCTGATGGCCGAATTCCACGCCGACCCCAACAAGGGCCATTTCGTCCGCACCGAGGCCTTCGACGAGTTCAGGCTCGATGCGCTGCCCGAGCTCCTGCAGAAGGAGCTGGTCGAGTTCCTCGTCAGCTCCGTCACCGCCGAATTCTCGGGTTGCGTGCTTTATGCCGAGATCCGCAAGCGGGTGAAGAACCCCGACATGCGCGACCTCTTCGGCGTGATGAGCCGCGACGAGGCGCGCCATGCTGGCTTCATCAACGACGCGCTGAAGGACATCGGCATCGGCGTCGACCTCGGCTTCCTCACCAAGGCGAAGAAGTACCACTACTTCCAGCCGAAGTTCATCTTCTATGCCACCTACCTCAGCGAGAAGATCGGCTATGCCCGCTACATCACCATCTTCCGCCAGTTCGAGCGGCATCCGGAGCTGCGCTTCCACCCGATCTTTCTGTGGTTCGAGAAGTGGTGCAACGACGAGTTCCGCCACGGCGAGGCCTTCGCCCTGCTGATGCGCGCCAACCCGAAGCTTCTCGAAGGCCGCAATAAGCTCTGGGTTAAGTTCTTCCAGCTTGCCGTCTATGCGACGATGTATGTGCGCGACCACGCTCGGCCGGAGTTCCACAAGGCCCTCGGCATGACGCCGTCCGACTACGACTACCAGGTCTTCGACACCTGCACCGAGATCTGCAAGCAGGTCTTCCCGGTGACGCTCGATACCGACCACCCGGCCATGCGCCGCGGCTTCGACCGTCTCTTCCGCATCACGCAGAAGATGACGGCGGCCAAGGCCCGCGGCGGCCTCGTCGGCAGGCTGCACCGCGCCGGCCTCGGCGTCGCGGCGGCCGCCACCTTCGCCCGCCTCTACCTCCTCCCGGGCAAGCATGCGGCGCTGCCGGCGCAGATCCGCATGGCGCCTGCCTGGTAGCGCCCCATGGCCGATTATGGTCTGCCCGCCCTCTATGCGCTGTTCGTCTGGTGGTTCAGCACCGGGGCGATCATCTGGCTGGACGGGCTGCCGGCGCGGACCTATCGGCGCAGCATGCTGGGCGCGACCGCGATGCTCGGCGCCGCCCTCTGGGGCCTGGCCGCCAGTAGCGCGGACGCCTCGCCCCTCGGCGCCTACTGCGCCTTCTCCTGCGGCCTGCTCGCCTGGGCTTGGCAGGAGATGGCCTTCCTCATGGGCTTCGCCACCGGGCCCCGCCGTGCGCCCTGCCCACCGGGCTGCACCGGCTGGCCGCGCTTCCGCCTCGCCGTGCTCACCATCCTCCACCATGAGCTGGCGATCGTCGCCGGCGCCGTCGCGGTCCTGGCGCTGACTTGGGGCCAGCCGAACCAGATCGGCGCCTGGACCTTCCTGCTGCTCTGGGGCATGCGGCAGAGTGCCAAGCTGAACGTCTTTCTCGGCGTGCGGAACCTCAACGAGCAGTTCTTGCCGCCGCACCTTGCCTATCTCGGCAGCTTCTTCGCCCGCAAGCCGATGAACCTGCTCTTCCCGCTCTCCGTCACCGGCGGCACGCTGCTCTGCGCCTGGTTCTTCCACCGTGCCCTGGCCGGCGGGGCCAGCGACTTCGAGGCTGCCGGCTTCACCTTCCTCGGCGTGCTGACCGCGCTCGCCATTCTCGAACACTGGTTCCTGGTACTCCCCATCCCGGCGGAAGCCCTCTGGAACTGGAGCATGAAGTCACGCCGCCCGGCCGCACCGGCCGTGGTGGAGGCGGAGCCTCAGCACCTGCGCGTGCTGCGCCCCGCCGCCTGAAGCCATAAGCCCTGAAAGGGAGAGGGGACGATGAACTACGAGGCGTTCTTCCGGAAGCAGATCGGCGCCCTCCACCGCGAAGGCCGCTACCGCGTCTTCGCCGACCTCGAACGCCAGGCCGGCGCCTTCCCCTACGCGACGCACCACCGCCCGCGCGGCCAGCAGCAGGTGACGGTCTGGTGTTCCAACGACTATCTCGGCATGGGCCAGCACCCGAAGGTGCTCGCCGCGATGCATGAGGCGCTCGACAAGTGCGGCGCCGGCGCCGGCGGCACGCGCAACATCGCCGGCACCAACCACTACCACGTCATGCTCGAGCAGGAGCTCGCCGACCTCCACGGCACGGAGGCCGCGCTGCTCTTCAACAGCGGCTACATGTCGAACTGGGCGACGCTCTCGACGCTCGCCTCGCGCATGCCCGGCTGCGTCATCGTCTCCGACGAGCTGAACCACGCCTCGATGATCGAGGGCATCCGCCACAGCCGCGCCGAGCGCCGCGTCTTCGCCCATAACGACCCGGCCGACCTCCGCCGCATCCTCACCGAACTCGACCCGGAGACGCCGAAGCTCGTCGCCTTCGAGAGCGTCTACTCGATGGACGGCGACATCGCCCCCATCGCCGAGCTCTGCGACATCGCCGAGGAATACGGCGCGATGACCTATATCGACGAGGTCCATGCCGTCGGCCTCTACGGCAAGCGGGGAGGGGGCGTCACCGAGCGCGACGGCGTCGCCCATCGCCTCACCGTCATCGAGGGCACGCTGGCCAAGGCCTTCGGCGTCGTCGGCGGCTACATCGCCGGCTCCGCCGCGATGTGCGACTTCGTCCGCTCCTACGCCTCGGGCTTCATCTTCACCACCTCCATGCCGCCCGCGGCGGCAGCCGGTGTCATCGCCAGCATCCGCCATCTCAAGGAGAGCAGCGTCGAGCGCGACCTGCTGCATGCGAACGCCTCGCAACTCCGCGCCAAGCTCGACGCCGCCGGCGTGCCGCATCTGGAGAACCCGAGCCACATCGTCCCGGTGATGGTGCGCGACCCGGTGGTCTGCAAGCAGATTAGCGACCTGTTGCTGGACCACTACGGAATCTACGTCCAGCCGATCAACTACCCGACGGTGCCGCGCGGCACGGAGCGGCTGCGCTTCACCCCCGGCCCGTTGCACAGCGCGGCGGATATCGACCATCTCGTCTCGGCACTGTCCGAGATCTGGTCGCAGTTCAGCCTCCAGCGCGCGGCTTGAGAATCATTCTCATGGAACGAATTCCCTCCTTGCTGCGCTTGGCAAATCTGAATCCGGGCCCAAGCTTCGTGGGCCGGGCCACAGGAGGAGGACAAGCGAGACATGGACAGGACGAGAAAGCCGCAGGCGCGCCGCGAATTCCTGCAGAGGACTGGCCTTCAGATCGCCGGCCTCGCGGCCCTGGCGCCGGTCGCCATTGCCACCGCGCGGGCGCAGGACAAGCTTGCCCCCGAGATGGTGATGTACCAGGTCCAGCCAAAGGACGGCCAACGGTGCGACGGCTGCCTGCATTTTCAGCCGCCGAACGCCTGCGCCATCGTCAACGGCGAGATCAAGCCCGAGGGCTGGTGCGCAGTCTGGGCCGCGAAGGGCTGAAGCAGACCCGGCGCGGCCCGCTCGCCGCGCCGGCCGGAGGGAGGCGGCCGTGACCGGGCGGCGCGCCTTCCCCTTCTCCGCCATCGTCGGGCAGGAGGAGATGAAGTTGGCGATCCTCATCGCCGCCATCGACCCCGGCATCGGCGGCGTTCTCGTCTTCGGCGACCGCGGCACCGGCAAGTCCACCGCCATCCGCGCGCTCGCCGCCCTGCTACCCGAGATCCCCGTCATCGAGGGCTGCCCCTATCGCTGCGACCCTGGTGACGAGCCATCGCTCTGCGCCGAATGCCGCGGCCGCCGTCCGCTCCGCACCGCCATGGCGCCCGTTCCCGTCGTGGACCTGCCGCTCGGCGCGACGGAGGACCGCGTGCTGGGCGCCCTCGACATCCAGCGCGCCCTGGCCGAAGGGGTGAAGGTCTTCGAGCCCGGCCTGCTCGCCCGCGCCCATCGCGGCTTCCTCTACATCGACGAGGTGAACCTGCTGGAGGACCACCTGGTCGACCTGCTGCTCGACGTCGCCGCGTCCGGCGAGAACGTCGTGGAGCGCGAGGGCCTCTCCATCCGCCACCCCGCCCGCTTCGTCCTGGTCGGCAGCGGCAACCCCGAGGAAGGGGAACTTCGTCCCCAGCTCCTCGACCGCTTCGGCCTCTCGGTCGAGGTGACGACGCCGCGCGACCTGCCCAGCCGCATCGAGGTCATCCGCCGCCGCGACGCCTTCGAGCGCGACGCGGCCGCCTTCACCGCCCACTGGTCCGGCGCGGAAGCGACGCTGCGGCACCGCATCCTCACCGCCCGCACCCGCCTGCCCGACATCACGCTCCCCGATGCTGCGCTGGAACGCGCCGCCCGCCTCTGCCTCGCCCTCGGCACCGACGGCCTCCGTGGCGAATTGACCCTCATCCGCGCCGCCCGCGCCCTGGCCGCCTTCGAGGGCGAGGCCGAGGTGGACGACACCGCCCTCCGCCGCGTCGCCCCGCCCGCGCTCCGCCACCGCCTCCGCCGCAACCCGCTGGACGAGGCCGTCTCCACGACGAGGGTCGAACGCGCCATCGCCGAGGTCTTCGTCCCGTGACCTCAACCGCCGAGCCCTGGGTCGATGCCGCGCGGGCCGCCGCCCTCCTGGCCATCGACCCGGCCGGGCTCGGCGGCGCCACCCTTCGCGCCCCGCCAGGCCCGGTGCGCGACGCCTGGCTCGCCCTGCTGCGCGGCCTTCTGCCGCCGGCGACGCCCTGGCGCCGCCTGCCCCCCGGCATCGCCGATTCCCGCCTGCTCGGCGGCCTCGACCTCGCCGCCACGCTGCAATCCGGCCGCCCCGTCGCCGAGCGCGGCCTCCTCGCCGAGGCCGATGGCGGCCTCCTTCTCCTGGCGATGGCCGAGCGCCTGGCCCTTGGCACCGCTGCCCGCCTCGCCGCCGCGCTGGACACCGGTGAGGTCGCCGCCGAGCGCGACGGCCTCACCCTCCGCGCCCCCGCCCGCATCACGCTCATCGCCCTCGACGAAGGGATCGGGCCCGACGAATCCCCGCCCGCGGCGCTGCTGGACCGCCTGGCCCTCCGCCTCGACCTCACCCCGATCCCGCCCTCCGCCACCACGGCGCTCACCCCCACCGCCGGTCAGATCATCGCCGCCCGCGCCCTGCTCCCCCGCATCCTTGCCGGCCCGGACGTGCTGGAGGCGCTCTGTGCCACCGCCGCCGCCCTCGGCATCGACAGCCTCCGCCCGCCCTTGCTGGCGCTGCGCCTTGCCCGCGCCGCCGCCGCCCTGGCTGGGCGCGAGGCGGTGGCCGAAGAGGATGCGGCGCTGGCCGCCCGCCTCGTCCTCGGCCCCCGCGCCACCCAGGCCCCCGCCGCCCCCGAGCCGGAGGCGCCACCCCCGCCGCCCGAGACGGCCGAGGACCAGCCCCCCCAGCCCAGCCCCGAGCAGATGGGCGAGATCCTCCTCGCCGCCGTCGAGGCCGCCATCCCCGCCGGGCTCCTGGACCAGCTTCGCCTCGCCCCCGCCCGCACCCGCACGCCCGGCACCTCCGGCACCCGCCGCGCCTCGCCCCTGCGCGGCCGCCCCATCGGCAGCCGCCCCGGCGAACTGCGCGGCGGCGCCCGCCTCGCCCTGGTCGATACCCTCCGCGCCGCCGCCCCCTGGCAGCGCCTGCGCGGCGGCGGTAGCCCACGCCTCCGCATCGCCCGCGAGGACATCCGCATCCGCCGCTTCCAGCAGCGCTCGGAGACGGCGACGCTCTTCCTCGTCGATGCCTCCGGCTCCGCCGCCCTGCACCGCCTGGCCGAGGCGAAGGGCGCGGTCGAGCTGCTGCTCGCCGAATGCTATGTCCGCCGCGACCGCGTCGCGCTCCTCGCCTTCCGCGGCACCGGCGCCGAACTCCTCCTGCCGCCGACCCATTCCCTGGTCCGCGCCCGCCGCAGCCTGGCCGCCCTGCCCGGCGGCGGCGGCACCCCCATCGCCTCGGCCCTCGACGGGGCCCTGGCGCTGGCGGATGCCATCCAGCGCCGCGGCCAGACCCCGCTGCTGGTCCTGCTGACCGATGGCCGTGCCAACATAGCCCGCGACGGCAGGCCCGGCCGCGAGCGGGCCATGGCCGAGGCGCTGGAGGCCGCCCGCGCCCTCCGCGCCGCCCGCATCGCCGCGCTGCTGGTCGACACCTCGCCCCGCCCGCAAGAGGCCGGCCGCAGCCTCGCCGCGGCCCTGGGCGGCCGCTACATCCCGCTCCCCTATGCCGACGCCGCCGCCATCTCCCGGGCGGTCCGGCAAGGATGACCTCCAACCGCCCGGACTGGGCGACCGACGGTCGCGACTGGCCGAACCGCTCCGCCAGCCGCTTCGTCAGGGCCGCCGGCTTCCGCTGGCATGTCCAGGTGGCGGGGGAGGGGCCCGTGCTGCTCCTCGCCCATGGCACCGGCGCTGCGACCCATTCCTGGCGCGGCCTGCTCCCGCTGCTCGCCAGCCGCTTCACCGTGGTCGCCCCCGACCTCCCCGGCCACGGCTTTACCGACACGCCCACCGGCGCCCGCCTGTCCCTGCCGGTGATGGCCCGCGCCCTGACCGAGCTGACCCGCACGCTCGGCCTCCCGCCGGACCTCGCCGCCGGCCATTCCGCCGGCGCCGCCATCCTCGCCCGCATGACGCTCGACGCCGGCATTGCCCCACGCGCCGTCATCGGCCTCAACGCCGCGCTGCTGCCCTTCGAAGGCTTCGCCGGCCAGGTCTTCTCCCCCATCGCCCGAATGCTCGCCGGGGTGCCCGCCGTCCCCTGGTTCTTCGCCCGCCGCGCCGCCGAGCGCAGCGTCGTCGAGCGCCTGCTGCGCGACACCGGCTCCGCCCTCGATCCGCGCGGCGTCGAGCTCTATGCCCGCCTGGTCCGCCGCCCCGCCCATGTCGCCGCCGCCCTGGGCATGATGGCGAATTGGGACCTCCACCCCCTGCTGCGCGACCTCCGCCGCCTGAAGCCGCCGCTGATCCTGCTGGTCGGTGGCGCCGACCGCACCATCCCCCCTGCCGATGCCCGCCGCCTCAAGGCGATGCTCCCCGGCCTCCGCGTCATCCCGCTCCCCACCCTCGGCCACCTCGCGCATGAGGAGCAGCCGGAGCGCATCGCAGCCCTCATCACCAGCCTGGCCGAGGAACTGGGCCTCGCCTCCCTCGCCGAGGCATGATCCTCCCGCCCTCGCACCCCCAGCGCCTCGAACTGAACGACGAGGTCCATGCCCGCCCGCCCGAGGCCCTGGCCCCGCCGCTCCGCCTCTCCTACCTCGCCCTGCTGACCGACCCGGCCCGCCGCGACGCCTCCTGGGAGGCGGTCTGCGACCTCGCCCGCCGCTCCGCCATCCCGCCGCCGCTGCCCGGCGCCAGTCATTTCAGCGCCGATTTCGGCCCCTTCCGGCTGAAATGGGAGCGCCACACCGAGTTCAGCCGCATCATGGTGATCACCCCCGGCGCCGATGCGGCCGATCCCTTCGCCAGCCCCGCCATCGCCGCCCTGCCGCCCGGCTGGGTGCAGGCGCTGCCGGGCGAGCTGCTCGTCGCAACCCACCTCGCCCTGCTCCCCGCCGATGAGGCCGAGCCGGATGCGCTCGCCGACCGCCTCTTCGCCGGCAACAGCCTCATCGGCGGCACGATGAGCGGCGGTGCCGCCCGCGTCGTCACCGATTTCCGCATCCATGGCGGCTTCAGCCGAATCCTCGTCGAGGATATCCGCACCACCCCGCGGCAGGCGGGCCGCCTCATCCAGCGCCTGCTGGAGATCGACACCTACCGCATGCTGGCGCTGCTCGCCCTGCCGCTTGCGCGCGATCTCGGCCCGCCCATCACCGCCAGCGAGCGCAAGCTGGCCGAGATAACCGAAGCCCTCGTCACCGCCCGCGCCGCCGACGAGCCGGAGCTGCTCGACAGCCTCACCCGCCTCGCCGCCGAGACCGAAAGCCGCGAGGCCCGCACCCTCTACCGCTTCAGCGCCGCCGAGGCCTATCACGCCCTCGTCCATCGCCGCATCACCGAGCTCCGCGAGGGCCGGATGGAAGGGATGCAGACCCTCGAGGAATTCATGGAGCGCCGCCTCGCCCCCGCCATGAACACCTGCCGCGCCATGGCCGCCCGGCAGGATGCGCTCTCCCGCCGCGTTGCCCGCGCCACCCAGCTGCTCTCGACCCGTGTCGACCTGACGCGCGAGCAGCAGAACCAGGTGGTGCTCGCCAACATGGACCGCCGCGCCCAGCTTCAGCTCCGCCTGCAGGAGACGGTCGAGGGCCTCTCCGTCGCCGCCATCACCTACTACATCGTCGGCCTGGTGGCCTATGTGGCGAAGGGGCTGAAGGCCGCCGGCCTGCATCTCGATGTCGACGTCGTCACCGGCATCGCCATCCCGGTTGTCGCGGTGGCCGTCGCCCTCGGCATCCGCCAATTCCGCCACGTGGTGACGAGGCGCACGACGTTCCTCACTCCACCAGCGGGAAGGTAGCCGCCAGCGCCCAGGCCAGGGCCAGGGCATGCCCGATCGCCGCCGGCAGCGGCGTCCCCGTCGCCCGCCAGCTCCACCGCCCCACCAGCCCATAGACAGTAAGGAAGAACAGCATCACCGGCACGATGATGACGAGGAAGAACAGCCGCCGCGGATCCAGCGCCACGGCGAGGAGCAGCGAGACGAGGAAGGCGAGCTTGGTCGCCGGCGCCGCGAGGCGCGCCGCATGCGGCCCCCGCACCGCCCACTCATCGGCGAGGAACCAGGGCAGCGTCCCGCAGAGCATCGCCGGCACCAGCCAGGCCCGCATCCCCACCGGCAAGAAGCTCGTCAGCAACAGGTCGATCGCCACACCGAAGCCGAGCATCGCATAGGCCGCAACGCCGATGGCCCCGAGCGCGACCCGTCCCGGCCGCGCCCTGCTCCACCCCGCGCCCCGCCACCACATCAGCAGCCCCGTCAGCACGCCATAGAGCGCGCAATGCAGCGCGAGGTAATCGCCGAGCAGCAGCGGCAGGAACCGCCCCGGCACCAGCCGCAGCAGCAGCGGCGTCGCCACCGCCGGCACCAGCGCGACGACCCAGAACCGCCGCCATCCCATCCCCCCGCCTTCCTCGCGCGCCACCGCCCGCGGCAGCAGCGCCGAGAGCGGCCAGCCCAGCGCCAGCAACCCCCCGAAGAGCAGTGCCAGCGCCCCGCCGCGGATATCGAGGAACCCGTCGCCCAACCGCCCGAAGACGCCATCGAGCCAGGCAAGCGATTCCGCCAGCGCATCCCGGCTGTAGAGGATGCCGATATGCTCCACCCCCGCGGCGAGGGCGTATCGCCGCCCCGTCCCATCGTCGAACCGCCCGTAGGTGACGCGCTCCTCCGTCGCCGGGCCGACCACCTTCCGCGCCGCCTCCTGGAGGAAGCCGGGCTCCCAGGCCCCGACCAGCAGCAGCAGGTTGCGTGGCCGGTCCGCCGTTACCTCCGGCCCGAAGCCCGAGAGCGCGACCATCGCCGCCACCTCCGGCCGCGGCACCGCCCAGCGCATCACGATATCCGCCGCCATGGAGTGCCCGAGCAGCGCCAGCCGTCCGTCGCCGAGCCGCCCCGCCGCCTCCACCACCCGCCCGAGCGCCGCCATCAGCGCCCCCGCCGCCGCCCGGTCGTCGCTCAGCCCACCCGCCAGCGGCACCGGATTCCGCCCATGCCCGGGGAAGTCGAAGGTCACCGCCACATACCCGTTCCGCGCCAGCGTCACGGCGAAGGCCTGCATCATCTGCTGAGATCCGGCGAAGCCATGCGCCACGACCAACACCGGCCCCGCCGCACCGGAGGCCGGCCGGAACACCCGCGCCGGAATCTCGCCGACGGCCAGCGACGTCTCCACCACCCCCTCGCGCGCCGCATGCAGACGCCAGCCGCCGAGCCCGATGGCCGCCAGGGCCAGCAGTGCCACCACCACCTTCGCAATTCGTCGCAAGCCGCACTCTCCGCGCTGGTGGTTTCCGTCAAGCCAGGTTTACACTTGGCTTTAATGCCCGACTTTACACCCGCCGCGCCACCCGGCCTGCCAGCCCTGCTCCCGCAGGCCACGCGTCCGCATGCGGTGGTGATCGGCTCCGGCTTCGGCGGCCTCGCCGCCGCCATCCGCCTCGGCGCCCGCGGCTACCGCGTCACGGTGCTCGAACGCCTGGCCGAGCCGGGCGGCCGCGCGCGCGTCCACCGGCAGGACGGCTTCACCTTCGATGCCGGCCCGACCATCGTCACCGCGCCCTTCCTGCTGGAGGAGCTGTGGACGCTCTGCGGCCGCCGCATGGCGGACGACATCGACCTCCGCGCGCTCGATCCCTTCTACCGCATCCGCTTCGACGACGGCGCCACCTTCACCTATTCGGGCGACCAGGCTGCGATGCGCGCCCAGATCGCCGCCTTCGATCCCGGCGACCTCGCGGGCTACGAGCGCTTTATGGCGCTCAGCGCCGAGACCTGCCGCATCGGCTTCGAGCAGCTCGGCCACACGCCCTTCGGCCACTGGACCGACATGGCGAAGGTCGCCCCCGGCCTCGCGCGCTTGCAGGCCTGGCGCAGCGTCTACCGCACGGCGGCGGCGCATTTCCGCGACGAGCGGCTGCGCACCGTCTTCAGCTTCCATCCGCTGCTGATCGGCGGGAATCCCTTCGCCGCCAGCGGCATCTACGCGCTGATCTCGCATCTCGAGCAGCGCTGGGGCGTCCACTGGGCCATGGGCGGCACCGGCAGCCTGATCCAGGGCCTTGTCCGCCTGATCGAAGGGCAGGGGGGGCGCCTCCGCTGCGGGGCCGAGGTCGCCCGCATCGAGACCACCGGCCGCCGCGCGACGGGCGTGACGCTCGCCGATGGCGAGACCATCGCCGCCGATGTCGTCGTCTCCAACGCCGACGCTGCCTGGACCTACGGCAAGCTGCTGCCGGGCGTCGCGCGCCGACGCTGGACCGATGCCAAGCTGGCCCGCGCCCGCTACTCGATGAGCCTCTTCGTCTGGTATTTCGGCACTCGCCGCCGCTACGATTCGGTCGGCCACCACACGATCCTGCTCGGCCCGCGCTACCGCGGCCTGCTGCGCGACATCTTCACCCGCAAGCACCTCGCGGAGGATTGCAGCCTCTACCTCCACCGCCCGACCGCGACCGACCCATCGATGGCGCCACCCGGCTGCGACACTTTCTACGTCCTGTCGCCGGTCCCGCATCTCGGCAGCGGCATGGACTGGGCCGGGCAGGCCGAACCCTACCGGCAAATGATAGCCCGCCGCCTGCACGAGACGCTTCTGCCCGGCTTCGAGCAGGAGATCGTCACCTCCCGCCTCACTACGCCGCAGCATTTCCGGGACGACCTGCTCGCCGTCCACGGCGCCGCCTTCGGCCTGGAGCCGGTGCTGACGCAGAGCGCCTGGTTCCGCCCGCACAACCGTTCGGAGGAGGTGGAGCGCCTCTACCTCGTCGGTGCCGGCACGCATCCCGGCGCCGGCATCCCAGGCGTCATCTCCTCCGCCAAGGTCCTCGACAGCGTGGTGCCGCATGCCTCCGTCCTCGCCTAGGCATCCCCCCCGACACCGCCGCGCCGCCCCTCATCCCCGGGAGGCCGCCACGGCAGGACACCGCACGGAGGCCACCCCCTGATGCGCACCAACCCCGTCCTCGCCGCCGCTGACCTCGCCGCCTGCCGTGCCCTGCTGCGCGGCGGGTCGAAGAGCTTCCACGCCGCCGGCAAGCTCCTCCCCGCCCGTATCCACGAACCCGCCGCCGCGCTCTACGCCTTCTGCCGTATCGCCGACGACGTGATCGACGACGGCGGCGGCCCCGCCGCCCTCGCATCCCTGCACATGCGGCTCGACGCCGCCTATGCCGGCCGTCCGCACCCGCACCCGGCCGACCGCGCGTTCGCCGCCGTCGCCGCCCGCTACGCCATCCCCCGCGCCCTGCCCGCCGCCCTGCTCGACGGCTTCGCCTGGGACCAGTCCGGCAGGCACTACGAGACGCTGGCCGAGCTCGAAGCCTATGCCGCCCGGGTCGCCGGCTCGGTCGGCGCCATGATGGCCCTGCTGATGGAGGAGCGCCGGCCCGAGGTCGTAGCCCGCGCCTGCGACCTCGGCGTTGCCATGCAGCTCACCAACATCGCCCGCGATGTCGGCGAGGATGCCCGCAACGGCCGCCTCTATTTGCCGCGCGCCTGGATGCGCGAGGCCGGCCTCGATCCGGATGCCTGGCTCGCCGCCCCCGCCTTCGACGCGCGCCTCGCCAGCGTCGTCCAACGCCTGCTCGCCGTCGCCGACGCGCTCTACCGACGCTCCGAGGGCGGCATCGCCAGCCTGCCGCTCACCTGCCGCCCCGGCATCGGCGCCGCCCGCTTCATCTATGCCGAGATCGGCCGCGCGGTGGAGCGCGCCGGCCTTGACAGCGTGACGCGCCGCGCCACCGTCCCCGGCCGGCGCAAGGCGGTGCTGCTCGCCCGCAGCCTCGGCGCCCTGCTGATGCCGCGCCCGGCCGTCGGCGCCCCGCCGCTGGAGGCGACGCGGTATCTCGTCGAGGCCGTCGCCGCCACCATGCCGCCGCGCCCGCGCCCCCGCGCCCCCGCCCGCTCCTTCGACGAGCGCATCGCCTGGCTCGTCGATCTCTTCACCCGGCTGCAGCAGCAGGAGCTGCGCCGCAACGGATAGGAGGCTCCCATGCGCAACCTGCCCGGCATCCTCATGCTCGCCGGCGCCGCCTGGCTCGTCTGGTCCGCCTTCGGCCGCCGCCGCGGCGCGGAACAGGCCGCCGCCCGCGGCGAGGCCCCGCCCGCCCTGCATCCATCCCTGCAGATGATGGGCGGCGTCATGCCCCCGCTGGTCAATCTCGGCCTCGTCATCGCCGGCGGCCAGGTCGCCTTCGCCTTCTGGCTGACGAGCGGCGCCGGGATCTTCGGCCCGCTCGACCTCATCGGCTTCCTCGCCCTGCTCGCCGCCTACGGCCACTGGCTCGGCACCAAGGCCCGCCACCGCCTACCGGCCTGACCACCGCCGCCCGAGATCGACCAGATGCGCCACCAACGCGGCACTGAGCGCGAGCCCGATCCACCCCCACCAGGCGCCCGCCATCGCCGCCCAGAGCGCCAGCATCAGGCAGGCCCCCGGCGCCAGCAGCGCTGCGACATCGCCCGGCGGCAATCCCCGCCCGCTCCGCCGATGCAGCAGAAGCAGCAGCGCCGCCTCGCCCAGCACGAAGCCGAGCAGCAGCGGCGCCACCAACCCATCCTCGAACAGCCAGCCCATGCCTTCCCCCGGGTCCGGGGGAAGGCTAGCGCGGATCAGGCCACGACGCGCCTGTAGAGATGCCAGGTGGCATGCCCGAGCAGCGGCATCACCACGGCGAGCCCGATGAAGGCCGGCAGGCTCCCCAGCAGCAGCAGCGCGACGACGAGCAGGCCCCAGACCGCCATCGTCACCGGATTGGCGAGGCAGGCGCGCACCGAGGTCTGGATCGCCGTCCCCACGCTGACATTCCGGTCGAGCAGCATCGGCACCGACACCACCGTCAGCATCAGCACCGCGACCGCCAGCACGAAGCCCACCGCATTGCCGATGAGGATCAGCCGATGCCCCTCCGGCGTGTTGAAGGCGATCCGCGCCAGCTCGCCGATGGAGCCCGGCACCGGCCCCACCGTCGCCTCGAAGATCATCCGCGCCGCGAAGAGCCAGGCGACGAAGATCGCCATCACCAGCACCCCCATCGCCGCGATGGAGAAGAAGGAGGGGCTGCGCAGCACGTCGAAGGCGTTGAGCCAGCTCGCCGGCTGCCCTGCCTCCCGCCGCCGGCTGATCTCGTAGAGCCCGACGGCCGCCACCGGCCCCACCAGCGAGAGCCCCGCGACCAACGGGAAGAGCAGCGGCAGCATCTCGCCTCCCGCCATCGCCCGCGCAGCCACCAGCCCGACCACGGGATAGAGCACGCAGAGAAAGGCGAGCTGCGTCGGCGTCGCCAGAAAATCGTCGAGCCCCTCTCGCAGGGCCTCGCGCAGATCGGCGATGCCGATGCGCCGTATGGTTGGCTCGGCACGGATCGCAGAGGCGTCGGTCGTCCAGCCATTGGCCATGGGGTATCCTCCCTGTCTCTGATAAGTCCGGCCCCGGACCGGGACCGGACCGCACGCGACAGGTGATATATGACTACCATGGCAGTGATCGACGCTTCACACCGCTGTGAGGCAACCGGCCGATGATGGAAGTCCTGGCCCAGTTCGAATGGGCGCTGATCCTCTTCCTCGTCCTCGGCCTCGCGGTCTGGGAGCTGATCCGGCTCCGGCGCGACAAGCGGAAGGACCCGGGGCACGACGCAAGGCGGCGCGGATGATGCGCGGGCCGCTGGCGGCTCCTGAGGACAGGCGGGGAGCCCGTGTCCAGGCACTCCGACGCCGAGGCTTGCGGACGGGCTCCCGAGGTGTGAATAACGGCGGCGCCATGGGCCCCTCGGTGATCCCGCCGCACCGTGACTGACCGTAGGCTGCCATCAGAGGAGTGATGTGTGACCGACAAGCGCTACACGCCGATCGAGCAATGCCGCATCGGTGGGGGAACGACCCTTATTCCGGTCCTCGACCTCGGGCAGCAGGCATTGACCGGCGTCTTCCCGAAGGACGTCGCGGAACCGGTCACGACCGGCCCGCTGCGCCTCGTGTGGTGTCCCAATTCCGGGCTGCTGCAGCTCGACTGCTCCTATGACCTCGGCGAGATGTACGGCGAGAACTACGGCTATCGCTCGGGCCTGAACCAGAGCATGGTCCAGCACCTGACCCAGAAGATCCGGGAGCTCGAGCGCCTCGCCGAGGTCGCGCCGGGCGATGCCGTGCTGGACATCGGCAGCAACGACGCGACCTCACTCAAGGCCTATTCGGTGTCCGGCCTGTCGCGGACCGGCATGGACCCGACCGGGGTGAAGTTCCGTCAGTACTATCCGGACGACATCAAGCTGATCCCCGATTTCTTCTCGGCCCGCGCCTATTTCGCGGCGGGCGGAAAGCCGGCGAAGGTCGTCACCTCCATTGCCATGTTCTACGATCTGGAAGATCCGATCGCCTTCGCGCGCCAGGTCGAGGAGGTGCTGGCCCCGGGCGGCGTCTGGCATTTCGAGCAGAGCTACATGCCCTCGATGCTGCGGCTGACGAGCTATGACACGGTCTGCCACGAGCACCTGGAATACTACTCCCTCGGCGCGGTGCAGCGGATCCTCGCCGCTGCCGGGTTGCGCGCGATCGACGTGAAGATGAACGCCGTGAACGGCGGCAGCTTCGCGGTCAGCGCCGTCCGCGCGAGCGAGCCGAGGCGGGGCTCCGAGGCGGTCATCGGCTGGCTGCTCGAACAGGAGGATCGCATGGGCCTCTCGACGCCGCGCCCCTACCGCGACTTCGAGGAGCGGGTTTACCGCCACCGCGATGACCTCACCCGCCTGCTGAAGACCCTTGCGGCCGACGGCAAGAAGGTCTTCGGCTACGGCGCCTCGACCAAGGGCAACGTCGTGCTGCAGTTCTGCGGCATCACCACCGCTGAAGTTCAGGTCATCGCCGAGGTCAACCCGGACAAATTCGGGGCCTATACTCCCGGCACCAACATCCCGATCGTGTCCGAGGCCGAGGCGCGCGCCATGCGGCCGGATTATTTCCTCGTCCTGCCCTGGCACTTCAAGGAGGGCATCATCCGCCGCGAGGCCGAATTCCTGGCCAATGGCGGGCGCATGATCTTTCCCTTCCCCGAAATCGAGATCGTCTGAGTTGGTCGAGCCGAGGCCCGGGGCGGCAATGGGGACCATCCGGATCCACTACTGGATCCATCATACGGCGGTGTACCCCGGCAACAGCGGCGTGCAGCGGGTCGTCCGCGCGCTCGGGGCCGCGCTTGCCGGCCGCGCCGATGTCGAGCTGATCCCCGTTCGCTGGTGCCCCCTCCAGGAGGCCATCGTCGAGGCGGAGGCCGGGCTGGTCGAGGGGCTTGCGCAATTCGGCGGGCCGCGCCTTGCCGTCCCGGCCCATGCTGGCCGCCCGCTACACCTGGCGAAGGCCGGATCGCGGGATGGGTCCTGGCTGCTGCTGCCCGAGGTGCCGCATGTCGACCCGGACAGCACGGCCGTGCCCGCCCTCGCCGTGGTCCTCGACTATGCGCGGTACCATGGCCTGCGGCTCGCCGCCCTTTTCTACGACCTGATCCCGCTCAGGGCGCCGGGCTACGAGGCAATGGCCCCCGCCCATGCGGACTACGCCACGGCGCTGGCCGCCTGCGAGGTGATCCTGCCGATCTCATGGACGGCGGGCGACGACCTTCTCGCTTGGTGGCGGGAGCAGGGCTTCGACCGGGCCCGCCTTCCGCCAGTGCGCCCGGTACCACTCGCGGCCGAGATCTGCGGCACGCCGCGGGAGGCAGGCGACGCCGCGGCGCCGGCGGCGGAGGGTCGCCTTCGCCTCCTGGCCCTCGGCACGGTCGAGCCGCGGAAGAACCAGGTCGCCGTGATGGAGGCGCTGAGCCGGCTGCGCCTGCGGCGGCCAGACCTCGATTTCGAACTCGATGTAGTCGGCAGCCTGCATCCCGCCGTGGCGCAGCGGGCGGAGCAGCTCGCTGCGGAATCGGGCGGGGTGATACGCCTGCTCGGCTACCGCCCCGACGAGGAGGTCGGCGCGCTCATGCGGGCCTGCGACGCCACGGTATTCCTCTCCCTCGCCGAGGGCTATGGCCTGCCGGTCGCCGAGAGCCTTTGGCGCGGCCGCCCCTGCCTCTGCTCGGACCGTGGCTCCATGCGCGAGATCGCCGAGGGCGGCGGTTGCCTTGCCATCGATCCGGGCGACCCCGCCGCGATCGAGGATGCCCTGGAGCAACTGGCCTGCGACGCAGCGCTTCGTCATCGCCTCGCTGAGGAGGCCTGCCGCCGCCACCTGCTCGATTGGGCGGACTACGGGGATGCTATCCTCGCGGAACTCCGACAACTGCCCGGGCTCGGCCGCGTCGTCGTGCTCGAGGGCACGGCGCAGGGGGCCGGGCCGCTTGCCGAGGCCTTGCGGGCCGCAGGTGCCGCGGTCAGGCGCCTGCGCTGGCGCCGGGACTCCGCGGCCTGGCTACCCGGCGGCGCTGATGGCAGCGAGGCAGTGGTCGCTCCAGGCGACGGCCAGCTCGGCAACCTCTGGGCCATCTTGCCCATCTCGACGGTCGCCGACCTGGGTGAGGCGATGCGCGGCGAGGTGGAGGCGAGGGCGCTCGGCCTCAAGGTCGCAGCCGTCATCCCGCCAGAGCTGCAGGTGACGGCGCTGGAGCTGCGTGCCCTGGCGACGATGGACCTGCTGCTGTTTTCGACCCCGGCAAGCCGCGATTCGGCGCTGGCCCTCGCGCTGCGGACGCTGCCGCGGACCGCCACCCTGCGCCGGCGCTTCCGCGTGGCGGCGGATGGCGGCGCCATGCTGGCAGAGCTTCACCGGGAGCGCGCGCGGCTCTCGGTGGCCCCGGCGATGCAGCGGCCCCGGCGCCTCTACTACTGGGCCGGGCTCACGGCGACCCAGCCTTTCAACACCGGCGTACAACGGGTGACCCGCGCCCTGGGCGCCGCCCTGCAGCGTGCCGGGGTGGATCTGGTCCCGGTGAAATGGGAGCCCGCAACAGGCGGTCTCGGCCTGCTGACCGCGGAGGAGGCGACGTCGCTCGGCGCCTGGGGCGGGCCCGCGCCGTCCCGGATGGAGGCGCTTCCCGCCGACCTGCGCGGCGAATGGCTGCTGCTGCCCGAGATCGTCGTGCCGACCGTTCCTCCGGGGTCGAACCCGGCCAGGCTCGGCCGGCAGCTCGGCATGCGGGTCGCATCGATCTTCTACGACGCGATCCCGGTGAAGCTGCAGAAAGGCTTCCCGGCCGTGGCGCTTGAGGCGTTCAACCACTACGCCGCGCTCTTCGGCGAAATCGATGTTGCCCTGCCGATCTCCTGGAGCGTCGCCGGCGACCTGCGGCGCTACCTGGCGGAGCGCGGCCTCCCGGTGCCGGCCCTGGTCCCCTGCCCGCTGGCGGGCGACCTGCCCGGCACGGCGCGGCAGCGGGCGCCGCAGGCCACGCCGGCGCCGGGCGAGCCCCTGCGCCTGCTCGCCATCGGGACCTGGGAGCCGCGGAAAAACTACCCGCGCGTCCTGCGGGCGCTGATGGAGGCGCGCCGCTCCTGCCCAGACCGGGAGATCGAGCTCGCGATGGTCGGGCGCCGCGCCGGCTACGAGGCGCTCGACGCCGAAATCGAGCGCCTGGCCGCCGAGGCGGGCGGGGTGACGCTGCACAGCCACTTGTCGGACGAGGAGGTGCTGGCCCTCTACCAGCGCAGCCACGCCACCATCTTCGCCTCCTGGGAGGAGGGCTTCGGCCTGCCGGTGCTGGAGAGCTTCTGGCGCGGCCTGCCCTGCCTCTGCCACGAGGGCTCGTCGCTCGCCGAGGTGGCGCCCGGCGGCGGCGCCCTGGTCGTGGACATGCTCGACGAGGCCGAGATCGCCGGCGGCATCGCCCGGCTGGCCTCGGAGGAGGGGCTGCTGGCGCGGCTCGGGCGGGAGGCGGTATCCCGCCCCATCCGCAACTGGGACGAATATGCAGAGGATGTCGTGCTGGCGCTGGCCCGGACGGGGACCGCTCCGGGCTGGCCGCTCCCGGCCGTGCTCGCGGGGCCGGCGCGCCCGCGTCCGCTGCTGAGCTGCGCCATCACCACCTATAACCGTGCTCATTGGCTGCGCCACAGCTTGCCGCGGCTGATAGAGGCTGCGCGGCCTTATGGCGCGGAGGTCGAGGTCGTCGTCTGCGACAACGCCTCGACCGATGCGACGCCGGAAGTGCTGGCGCCCTATGCGGGCCTGCCGGGCCTGACCCTGCGGCGCAACCCGGCCAATGTCGGCATGCTGGGCAACCTCGGCGAGACCGCCCGGGCCTCCGGCGGCCGCTACATCTGGCTGATCGGCGACGACGACCTGGTGGTCGACGGCGCCATCGGTGCGGTGCTGGAGGGCCTCAGGGCGCATCCCGATGTCGAAATGGCGTACCTGAACTACGCCTACACGAATTTCGACTCCCCCGAAGAGATCGCCGACGCCAGCTCGGTCATCCGCAACGCCAGGCCCATCGGCCATGGCGGCCCCAACCGATACGTCCGCGAGTTGCGGGAGGTCGCGGCCTACAACGAGAACCTCTTCACGGCGATCTATGCCTGCGCCTTCCGCCGCGACCATGCGCTGCGGGCCTACGGGCAGGACACCTCTGGGACACCCTTCTCCTCGTTGCTGACCTGCGTGCCATCCTCGGTCTATGCCCTGGCGGCGCTGGCGGACCGGCCCGCCTGGTGGGTGGGCCAGCCGGCCATCGTCGTCAACATGAACGTCTCCTGGCTGCGCTGGGCACTGATCTGGCACCTGGAGCGCATGCCCGACCTCTTCGATGCCGCCGAGCTCGCCGGAGTGGATCCGGTGCGCGTCGACCGCCACCGGACGAAGCATGCCTGGAATGCCGGCGAGTGGACGCGCATGGCCCTGATGGAGGCGGAGCCCGCGATCCGCGATGGCACCTCGGTGGCGCGGCTGATCGAACGCTGCAAGCACCTGCCGGCCTTTCGCAGCGAGCTCGCCAAGCTCTATGCGGCCTATGCTGCCGCCCGGGAGGCCGGGCGGGCCACCGCCGAGGACGGCCCGCCGGAGGCGCTGTTCGACCGCTACGGAGTCCGTCCTTGAGCATGCTCCTTGACCTCGCCATGCGCCTCCCGCGCCTCCGGCGCCTGCGGGAGGCGCGAGACGCCCTGCTGCAGGAGCGCGACGCGCTGCTGCGCGAGCGCGATGCCGCGGGCGGCTTCGGGCCGGAGGCGGCGGCCGAGCTGGCGCTCTGGCGGAACCGGGCGGTCAGCCGTTTCTTCCACTACACCGCCGTCTTCGACCCGGAAGAGGTGATGCGGCGCCATGCGGCGACCGGCCTCGCGCCGCGGCCCGGCTACCTCACCAATTTCCTCGGCGTGGTCATCGATCCGAAATTCTTCCCGACCATCCTCGACGACCGGGCCGGCACGGTGGAAGGCATCCCGATCCCGGCGAACTGGCATGCCGACATCGCCGAATGGGGCGCCGCGCTCCGCGCCGTCGACCTGGCACGGGGCAGCTTCACGGTCATCGAGCTCGGCTGCGGCTGGGGGTGCTGGCTCAACAACACGGGCGTTGCCGCGCGGCGGGCGGGCCTCAGCGTCCACCTGATCGGCGTCGAGGGAGACCGTGGGCATATCGGCTTTGCCGAGGAGGCGACCACGGCCAACGGCTTCGCCCCGGAGCAGCGCAGCCTGCACCACGGGATCGCCGCCGCGGCCTCCGGCACGGCGCTGTTTCCGCGGCAGCAACACGCGGGGATGTCCTGGGGCCTCGAGCCGGTCTTCGGTGCGACCGAGGCGCAGCGCGAGGCGGCGCTGCGCTCCGGCGATTACGAGGTCCTGCCCATGGTCTCGCTGGCCGAGCTGGCGGCGCCGCACGCCCGGATCGACCTGTTGCACGTCGACATCCAGGGCGGCGAGGCCGACCTCGTCGAGGCCGCGATGCCGCTGCTGCGCGAGAAGGTCGCGTATCTCCTGATCGGCACCCATTCCAGGCCGATCGAGGGCCGCCTCTTCCAGGCCCTGCGTGCGTCGGGCTGGCAACTGGAGATCGAGCGGCCGGCCTTCCCGAACCCGCAGGATCTCGTTGGATCCGTCGCGGTCGACGGCGTGCAGGGGTGGCGGAACCCGGCGCTGCTTCCGTAGCTCCGGGAAACGAGCCTGCTCGCGGCATCGCCCTGATCCTAGGGCGCTGGTGGATGCATGGGTGTGGCAGGGCGCGCGTCACGGCGGCGCCCGGCGACGAACGTGTTCCCATAGGGAGAGTAAGGACAAGAGGACAGGTCGGCGTCGAAGCCGAGCTCTGCCAGCGTGTGGAGGAGGTAGCTCGGCCGGAAGGACAGCGCGAGGGCGCCATCCCGTCGCATGGCGTCCGCCGCCTCCGGAGCCGTATCGAGGCCCCAGGCCGAGGGCCGATCCTCGGCCAGGGGTTCGCCGACGAGGAGCAACCGGCCGCCCGGTGCCAGGAGGACATCCCGCACATGCGCGAGGAATCCGCGGTGGTCCAGGCGCCGGCGCAGGCTTCCATGGCTGAGAACCATGTCGAACCGGCCGCTAACTGCGCCGAGCGGGCCGCCGGCGACCTGGACCGGCAACCCGCCCTCGTTCGCCTGCCGGCGCAGCGCCTCGGCCTCGGTCGGGTCGTCCGTCTGGAGCGTGACCGCGCAGCCGAGCTTCGCCATCAGGAAGGACAGCGGACCTCCGCTCGCTCCCGCTTCCAGGACGCGATGTCCCCGGCGGACCCTGCTTCGCTCCAGCGCGAAGCCCAAGCCTGCGAGGACAGGGCCCGCATGTCGCCCATCGCCAGAGGCGAAGGGCCAAGGCGCGGCTGCCATCCGCTGCGCGAGGGCGGCATCTAGCGGGGCAGGCGCGGGCGGTGCCGCGCGGCCAGACAGGAGGCGGTACTGTTCCAGGACCTGGGCAGCTTCGGCATCGGCCGGCGTCGCGGCCGTTGCCGGCGGAACCGCTTCCGGCATCGTGTGGTCAGCCATTCCGGCCGGCCAGCCGATATACCGTCTTGCCGGCGAGGCGGATCGGGTAGCTTGCCCTCCAGGATGTCGACCGCCGCATCGCGGCGACCTGCGCCTCCAGGTTGGCTATCTGCACCTCCAGGTTCGAGACTTCAGCGCTGCGATCCGGTGCCGCTACCGCTACCGGTGCCGGTGCCGGTGCCAGGGCGGTTGCAGCTTCAAGCTCGGCCAAGCGCGCCTCGGCCGCCTCCTCCCGGCGCAGCGCGGACGCCTCCGCCTCGCGGGCTCGTTGCAACTCTGCCTCAAGCACGTTCCGTGCTTCCGCTACACTGGCCTGGACGGCGTCCTCTTGCCGTCGGACGGCGGCCAAGGCTTCGCGGCGAGCCTCCTCGGCATCCGCTTCTCGCTGTCGGACGGCGGCCAAGGCTTCGCGGCGAGCCTCCTCGGCATCCGCTTCTCGCCGTCGGACGGCGGCAAAGGCTTCGCTGCGAGCCTCCTCGGCATCCGCTCCGAGAGCGTCGGCCCGGGCTTCGGCGGCAGACAGCTTCGCCGCAAGCGCCTCCGCGCGGCCGATGGCATCCTGCTCGCGTGCATGGCGCCAGCCGTCCAGCACATTGGCCGGCGCCGCGAGTCGTGGCAGGAGCAGCGCGGCATCCTCCTCCCGCACGTAGAAGCGGTTCAGCCCGTCGAAAAGCGCGAAGCGGTAGCGGTGTGCGAGGAGGGCTGGCTCCCAGGCCTCATGCGTCGGACGCCCGGTGTCGTCGACCGCCTCGACCAAGACGACCCTTGGTCGGTGCCGGTCCCAGTCGGCCGAGGCAAGGACCTCCGTCTCCCAGCCTTCGACGTCGACTTTGAGAAACGCGACTTCGCCGTCTTCGGGGCCATAGCAGTCGATGATGTCCGGCAGCGTGAAGACCGGGACCTGCGCTCCTTCCGCCTGGCCGGCCCGGATACGGGCGAGGCCGGGGTCCAGCGTACCGTGGCCGCGGATTCCGGTCGGCTGGAAGGTTGCGCGGCCGCGCGTCCGCCCAATGGCTGCGCAAATATTCGCATCGCGCGGGCGGGCCTCGGCCAGCGCGGCGTGCAGCACCTCGTCCGGCTCCACGTTGATACCTCGCCAGCCTTGCTCGTAGAAATGCAGCGTGACGCTGTCCTCGGTCGGGTGGCAGGCGCCGATATCGACATAGAATCCCGGGCCTGTCAGGTCCCGGAATGCGCGGCGAAGCACCACGTCCTCACCATTCTGGGCATGAGATACGAAGATGTCGACCGACAAGCCGGGCACTCCCGCTGCAGGATGAAGATCGCATGCCTTGGGGCCGGCACGACCAGACCGTGGTAGCGAGGTATCAGGGGGTAGCGCAAGGTGGTGGCTGCGGCCGGCCCCGTCTCAGGACTGCGCAGCGGACTGCTTACCACCACCGCCTTGGGATCCTGAACGGCAGCATCATCTGGATCGGCAGCGCCGCGAACCGGTCGAGCATCAGGCTCTCATGCACCGCCGTCGCCCGCTCGCCGCAGAGCTGCGTCTCGACGACGGAGCGCGCATAGAAGGGCGCATCCTCCAGCACCTGCACGACGCGCGGCGCATGCCCCGCATCCACCCCCGTCGGCCTGCGGATGCCCCAGCGCGTCCGCGGCAGCAGGGCAGGGGAGGGCACCGCCATCTCGCGCACCTGCGCCGCCGCATCGACGCGGAGCGCGAGCGACTGCCGCGTCCCGTCCCGCCGCTCCGCGTTGTAGAGGATCGCCGCCCCCTCACTGAGCGGCGCCCGGCACCAGTCCCATTCGACGAAGTCGCGCTCCAGCGGCGCATCGCCGTCATTGGTGTCGAAATACGCCGCGCCCGACCAGGCGAGCCCCGGCTTCTCGAACGCGACCTCCGCCCGCCCCACCGCCGCGATCGGCTGCCAGCGATGCCGCCCCGCCGCATCCAGCAGGAAACGCCGCGGATTGATCCCCGCCGGCCTGACGCGCACCACGCCCCGCAGCCGCGAGGGGATCGGCGCCGTCACCTCCTCGATGCGGATGGTCAGCACCTCGCCATCCCAGTCCAGCGCGCTCGGCCCGAGCTGCAGCGTCGTCGCACTCCGCCGCACGGAATCGCGCCCGCGCTCTGTCATCGCCCAGCGCCGCGGCGCGCCGTAGAGCGCGACATTCAGCCCCGAATGATGCAGCGGATCCGCCGCCCCCCGCCGCCGCGCCATCGCGTAGTACGGAGAGAAGACGCTGCCGAGGAAGGCGATGATCGTCAGCCCGTGCCGGCCATCGTCGCTTAGCGCGTCGACATACCACCAGGCATAGCCGTCCGGCGCGACCGCACGGTCGAATCCAGGTGCCCAAGCAGCTGCGCCGCCGCCAGCCGCCCCGACATCGCCGCCATCGGCACGCCCGGCCCCGGATGCACGCTCCCCCCCGCCAGGTAGAGGCCCGGCAGCCGCGTCACCGCCCCCGGTCGCCCGAAGCTGCTCGCCCAGCCATGCAACGCCCGGCCGTAGAGCGCACCCCCCGTCGCCGGGAACAGCCGCTCGAAGCCGAGCGGCGTGGTCAGCACCGTCGCCTCCGGCCGCCGTTCCACCTGCAACCCGCAGCGCCGCAGCAGGTCGAAGCTGTTCCTCTCGCATGATGCGGTCTCCTCGGCGGTGAAGGCGCGCCGGTCGCCGAGCGCCGGCGCATTGGTCAGCACGAGCAGCCGCTCCGGCCCATCGGGCCCGGCCCCCGCATCGTCGCGGTCCTGCGCGCAGACATAGACGGTGGGCGCCGAGGGCAGCTGCCCGCGCCCGAAGATGTCGCGGAACTCCGCCGCGTAGTCGCGCGAGAAGAACACCGTGTGCCGCGCCAGCGGAAAACCCGAAGCCCTGGCCTCCAGGCACCAGGTCATCGCCGACAGGCTCCGCTCCGCCGCCGGCCTCTCGACCGCGCCCTGCGCCGCCGCTCCGAGCAATCCGCCCGCCAACGCACCCAGATCGGCATTGGCGATGACCGCCTCCGCCCCGATCCGCTCGCCGCTCCGCAGCACGACGCCCGACACCCGCCCGCCCTGCGCCTCGATCTCCCGCACCTCGGCGCCGTAGCGGAACCGCGCCCCCCTGGCCTCCGCCAGCCCCGCCAGCGCCAGCGCCAGGCGATGCATCCCGCCATCGACCAGCCAAACCCCAGCCTGCTCCACATGCGCGACGAGCATCAATGTGGCCGGCGCCTGGAAAGGCGATGAGCCGCAATAGGTCGCATACCGCCCGAAGAGCTGGCGCAGCCGCGCATCGCGGAAATGCTTCCCCAGCTCCTTCCAGAGCGTGGCGAAGGGCGAGACGCCCCACATGTCGGAGAGCCCGCGCAGCCCCGCCCCCGCCGCCAGCGACAGGGGCGTCGGACGCGCCGCCCGGATGAACGGCCCCTCCAGCGTCCGGTAGATCTTCTGCGCCCGCTCGCAGAAGTCGCGATACCCGCGCGCCTCCGCCGCCCCCGCGAACCGCCCGATCGCATCGGCCGATGCCCCGATATCGGCGAACAGGTCGAGCCTCTCCCGCTCGCCCCAGGCATGCCGCGCCAGCACCGAGACCGGCCGCAGCCCGACATGCTCATCGAGCGAGGCCCCCGCCTCGGCGAAGAGCTCCTCGAAGACCCAGCGCATGGTGAAGACCGTTGGCCCGCCATCGATGCGCGCATCGCCCACGGCGACCTCCCGCATCTTCCCGCCCGGTGCCGCCCCCCGCTCGAGCACGGTGACGTCGAGCCCCCGCGCCGCCAGCACGACGGCGGCCGCCAGCCCGGCGATCCCGGCCCCGATCACCACCACTCGCGCATCAGCTGGATTAGTCGTTGACGCCATTGTCCATTAAAGATGACACTTCCTACTGACAATCAAGCCTTACAATCAAGGCAGGGGAGGTCGCCATGGACGCCGTGACGCGGATCGAACGAGCCCTCAACGCTGCCATCGCCCTCGCCGAAGGCCCCGGCAGCCCGCCGCGCCTTGCCGAAGCCATGCGCTACGCCGTCTTCCCCCGCGGCGCCCGCCTCCGCCCGCGCCTCGTCCTCGCCGTCGCCGGCGCGGTCGGCGACGACCAGCCCGGCCTCGCGGAGTCCGCCGGCGCCGCCATCGAACTCCTGCACTGCGCCTCCCTCGTGCATGACGACCTGCCCTGCTTCGACGACGCCGCCACCCGCCGCGGCAAGCCGAGCCTGCACCGCGCCTTCGACGAACCTCTGGCAGTGCTGGCCGGCGATGCCCTTATCGTCCTCGCCTTCCAGCTGATGGCCCGCGCCGCCGCCGCCGCGCCGCAGCGCCTCGGCCCCCTGATGCTGACCATCGGCGATTCGGTCGGCATGCCGACGGGCATCGTCGCCGGCCAGGGCTGGGAAAGCGAGCCCCGCTGCGACCTCACCGAATACCAGCGGCAGAAGACCGGCTCCCTCTTCGCCGCCGCCACCGCCGCGGGCGCCGCCGCCGCGGGCGCCGACCCGGACGCGTGGCGCCTCCTCGGCGACCGCCTCGGCGAAGCCTACCAGGTCGCCGACGACATCCGCGATGCCGTTTCCGACGAGGAGGAACTCGGTAAGCCCATCGGCCAGGACGCTGCCCACCACCGCCCGAGCGCCGTCCTCCAGCTGGGCCTCCCCGGCGCCATCGCCCGCCTCGAATCCCTCGCCGCCGATGCCGCCGCCGCCATCCCGCCCTGCCCGGGCGCCGAGGGCCTCCGCGCCGTCATCCTGCTGGAGACGCAGCGCCTGCTGCCGCGCAGCCTCGCGGTGCGGGCCGCATAGCCCGCATGTCCGGCGCCATGGTCCGCCCCGCCGGCTTGCTGGACCGTGCGCGCGACACCTACGATCGCATCCTCGCCAGCCCGCGCTTCCGCAGCCTGGCGGCGCGCTTCCCGCTGACGCGCCCGGTCGCGCGCCGCCGCGTCCGCGCGCTCTTCGATCTCTGCGCCGGCTTCGTCTATTCGCAGGTGCTGCTCGCCTGCGTCCGCCTCCGCCTGTTCGAGATCCTGCGCGACGGGCCGGAGGAGGAGGCGTGCCTCGCCGCCCGCCTCGCCTTGCCGCCCGAGGCCGCCGCCCGGCTCTTCGCCGCCGCCGCCTCGCTCGGCCTGCTGGCGCGGCGCGGCGGCGGCCGCTGGGGCCTCGGCCCCCTCGGCGCCGCCATGGTGGACAACCCGGGCGTCACGGCGATGGTGGAGCACCACGCCCTCGTCTACGGCGACCTCGCCGACCCGGTCGCGCTGCTGCGCCGCCCGCGCGGCGGCAACCACCTCTCCGGCTACTGGCCCTACGCCGGGACGGCGGCGCCCGCCAGCCTCCGCCCTGAGCAGGTCGCCGCCTACACCGACCTGATGGCCGCCTCCCAGCCCATCATCGCGGAAGAGGTCCTGGCTGCCCTCCCGCTCCGCCGCCACCGCTGCCTGCTCGATGTCGGCGGCGGCGACGGCTCCTTCCTCCGCGCGGCCGGCACGCGCCACCCGCATCTGCGCCTGATGCTTTTCGACCTCCCCGCCGTCGCCGAGCGCGCCCGCCCCCGCTTCGCCGCCGCCGGCATGGCTGACCGCGCGAGCCTGCACGGCGGCGACGTCACCACCGACGCGCTTCCGCAAGGCGCCGACATCCTCAGCCTGGTCCGCGTCATCCACGACCATGACGACGACCGGGCGCTCGCCATCCTCCGTGCCGCCCGTGCCGCCCTGCCCCCCGGCGGCACGCTGCTGCTCGCCGAGCCGATGGCCGCCACCCGCGGCGCCGAGCCGATCGGCGAGGCCTATTTCGGCTTCTACCTCCTCGCCATGGGCACCGGCCGCGCCCGCACGCCCGCCGAGCTGTCCGTCCTGCTCCGCCAAGCCGGCTTCACCGCGCCTCGCCTGCGCCCGACCCGCACGCCGCTGCTCGTTCGGGTGATGACAGCCGAAGTTGTCGTTAATCCTTGACACCTACTAGTGTCAGTCTAAGCTGACACCAATCAGAAGAGGGAGGGCTGACGATGGACACCATGGCAGTCCTGCTGCAGGAACCGGAGCAACTGATGCTCCGCCGCCTCGACCTCACCCCGCCCGGCGCGGAGGATGTCGTCGTCGACGTCGAATGGAGTGGCATCAGCACCGGCACGGAGCGCCTGCTCTGGAGCGGACAGATGCCAAGCTTCCCCGGCATGGGCTATCCGCTGGTCCCCGGCTATGAGTCGGTCGGCCGCATCGCGCAGGCCGGCCCGCTCTCGGGCCGCACGCCCGGCCAGCGCGTCTTCGTCCCCGGCGCCCGCTGCTTCGGCCCGGTGCGCGGCTTGTTCGGCGGCGCCGCCCGCCGCCTGGTCGTCGCCGGCGAGAAAACTGTCCTCGCCGCCTCCTCCCTCCGCGAGAATGCGGTGCTGCTGGCCCTCGCCGCCACTGCCCATCATGCAACCGCCGGCGCAGCGCAGCCCGAGCTGATCGTCGGCCACGGCGTCCTCGGCCGCCTGCTCGCCCGCCTCGCGCTTGCCGCCGGCGCCGCCCCGCCCACCGTTTGGGAGAGCAGCCCCGCCCGCCGCTCCGGCGCTGAGGGCTACCCCGTCCTCGACCCGTCAGCGGACCCGCGGCGCGACTACCGCAGCATCGTCGATGTCAGCGGCGACAGTGCCCTGCTCGACACGCTGATCGCCCGCCTCGCCCCGGGCGGCGAGATCGTGCTGGCCGGCTTCTACGCCGCACCGCTCTCCTTCGCCTTCCCGCCCGCCTTCATGCGCGAGGCGCGAATCCGAATCGCCGCCGAGTGGCGCGCCCCGGACCTCGCCGCGGTGACCGCGCTGATCGGGTCCGGTCGCCTCTCCCTCGACGGCCTCATCACCCATCGGGAGGCCGCGCCGCAGGCCGCCTCCGCCTACCGCACCGCCTTCACCGATGCGTCCTGCCTCAAGATGGTCCTGGATTGGAGCGAGTGTTCATGAACGCATCCGTCGGCAAGCCCAACTCGGCCACCCCGCAGGCAAGCATGCAGGACGCGCTCCGCGCCGAGGCCGCGCAGGAGCCGGACGCCCCGCACACGGGCCCGGTGAAGCGCGAGACGCAGATCATCGCCATCTACGGCAAGGGCGGCATCGGCAAGTCCTTCACCCTGGCGAATCTCTCATACATGATGGCGCAGCAGGGCAAGCGCGTGCTGCTCATCGGCTGCGACCCGAAGAGCGACACCACCAGCCTGCTCTTCGGCGGCCGCGCCTGCCCCACCATCATCGAGACCTCGTCGAAGAAGAAGCTGGCCGGCGAGGCCGTGCAGATCGGCGATGTCTGCTTCAAGCGCGACGGCGTCTACGCCATGGAGCTCGGCGGGCCGGAGGTCGGCCGCGGCTGCGGCGGACGGGGGATCATCCACGGCTTCGAGCTGCTGGAGAAGCTCGGCTTCCACCAGTGGGATTTCGACTACGTCCTGCTCGACTTCCTCGGCGACGTGGTCTGCGGCGGCTTCGGCCTGCCGATCGCCCGCGACATGTGCCAGAAGGTCATCGTCGTCGGCTCCAACGACCTGCAGAGCCTCTACGTCGCCAACAACGTCTGCTCGGCGGTGGACTACTTCCGCCGCCTCGGCGGCAATGTCGGCGTCGCCGGCCTTGTCATCAACAAGGATGACGGCACCGGCGAGGCCCAGGCCTTCGCGGACGCCGTCGGCATCCCCGTCCTCTCGGCCATCCCCGCCGATGATGACATCCGCCGCAAGTCCGCCAATTACGAGATCGTCGGCATGCCCGGCAGCCCCTGGGCCTCGGTCTTCGAGACGCTGGCCGAGCAGGTGGCGACGGCCCCACCCGTCCGCCCCAGCCCGCTCACGCACGAGAACCTGCTCGGCCTCTTCAAGGGCGATGCGGTCGGCCGCGGCGTGGTGCTGAACCCGGCGACGATGGAGGACATGTGCGGCTCGGCCCTGGTCGAGAAGCCCTCCCTCGAAGTCGTCTACGAGGGCAGCTGAGCATGGCCGAGGGCGCATCCTGCCACGGCGGCCGCGAGACGATGCAGGCGGCCGCCCGCGCCGCCGGCAAGTCGGATGCGCTCGACCGGCTGATGGCCGACTACCCGCGCGGCCCGCACGACCAGCCGCAGAGCATGTGCCCCGCCTTCGGCTCGCTCCGCGTCGGGCTTCGCATGCGCCGCGTGGCGACGATCCTTTCGGGCAGCGCCTGCTGCGTCTACGGCCTCACCTTCACCAGCCATTTCTACGGCGCCCGCCGCAGTGTCGGCTACGTGCCCTTCAATTCCGAGACGCTGGTCACCGGCAAGCTCTTCGAGGACATCCGCGAGGCCGTCCACGCCACCGCGAAGCCCGACGAGCTGGACGCCATCATCGTCATCAACCTCTGCGTCCCCACCGCCTCCGGCGTGCCGCTCGACCTGCTGCCGAAGCAGATCGACGGTGTCCGCGTCATCGGCATCGACGTGCCCGGCTTCGGCGTCCCGACCCATGCCGAGGCGAAGGACGTCCTCGCCGGCGCCATGCTCCGCTACGCCCGCCACGAGGCCGAGGCCGGCCCCGTCGCCCGCCCCGCTTCGCTGGTCGATGGCAAGCCGACCGTCGCGCTGATCGGCGAGCTCTTCCCCGCCGACCCCATGGGCATCGCCGCGCTGCTGGCGCCGATGGGCCTCGCCGTCGCCCCGCAGACGCCCGCCCGCGAATGGCGCGACCTCTACGCCGCCCTCGACTGCGAGGTCGCCGCCGCCACCCACCCCTTCTACACCGCGAGCATCCGCGAATTCGTCGCCGCCGGCCGCCCCATCGTCGGCTCCGGCCCCGTCGGCCTCGACGGCACCGAGGCCTGGCTGCAGGGCATCGGCCGCGCCGCCGGCCTGCCGCAATCCCGCATCGACATCGCCAAGGCCAAGGCCCTGCCAGCCATCCAGGCCGCGCTCGCCGCCGCGCCGATCTGCGCCCGCATCACCGTCTCCGGCTACGAAGGCTCCGAGTTGCTGGTCGCCCGCCTGCTGACCGAAGCCGGCGCCGAGGTGCCCTATGTAGGCACCGCCTGCCCGCGCACCGAATGGTCCGAGGCCGACCGCGCCTGGCTCGCCGCCCACGGCACCCATGTCCAGTACCGCGCCAGCCTCGAGCAGGACATGGCGGCGATGACGGAAGTCAGGCCCGACCTCGCCCTCGGCACCACGCCGCTGGTGCAGAAGGCGAAGGAGATGGGCATCCCCGCCCTCTACTTCACCAACATGGTCTCCGCCCGGCCCTTGTTCGGTCCCGCCGGCGCCGGCTCCATGGCCGCGATCGTCGCCGCGCAGACGCGGGGGAGGGAGCGCTTCTCCCGCATGGTCTCCTTCTTCGAGGGCGTCGGCACGCCCGACCGCGCCGGCTACGGCTTCCGCGGCAAGCCGGAGGAGCCCGCCGGCTTCCGCGACCGCCAGCGCAAGCTGCGCGCCGCCAAGCTCAAGGCCGACGAAGCGGTGGGGAGCTAGCACAATGCTCGTCCTCGACCACGACCGCGCCGGCGGCTACTGGGGCGCCGTCTATGCCTTCAGCGCCGTGCGCGGGCTGCGCACCGTGATCGACGGCCCGGTCGGCTGCGAGAACCTGCCCGTCACCGCCGTCCTCCACTACACCGACGCCCTGCCGCCGCACGAGTTGCCCGTGGTCGTCACCGGCCTCGACGAGGAGGCGTTGTCCCAGACCGGCACCGAAGGCCCGATGAAGCGCGCCGCCGCCACCGGCGATGCCGACCTCCCCGCCGTCGTCGTCACCGGCAGCATCGCCGAGATGATCGGCGGCGGCGTGACGCCCGAGGGCAGCAACCTCCGCCGCTTCATCCCCCGCACCATCGACGAGGACCAGTGGCAGGCCGCCGACCGCGCCATCAACTGGCTCTGGACCGAGTTCGGCGCAAAGAAGGTCCGCGCCCGCAAGCGCGCCGAGGGCAGCCCGCCCCGCGTCAACCTCATCGGCCCGATCTACGGCACCTTCAACATGCCCTCCGACCTCGCCGAGATCCGGCGCCTGGTCGAGGGGATCGGATGCGAGATCAACCTCGTCTTCCCGCTCGGCAGCCATGTCGACGACATCGCCCGCCTGCCGGATGCGGACGTCAACATCTGCCTCTACCGCGAGTTCGGCCGCAAGCTCTGCGAGACGCTGGAGCGGCCCTACCTGATGGCCCCCATCGGCCTCTTCGCCACGACCAATTTCCTGCGCAAGCTCGGCGAGCTGACCGGCCTCGACCCGGAGCCCTTCATCGAGCGCGAGAAGCACACCACGATCAAGCCGATCTGGGACCTCTGGCGCAGCGTGACGCAGGATTTCTACGCGACGGCCAGCTTCGCCATCGTCGCCACCGAGACCTATGTTCGCGGCCTCCGCCGCTTCCTCGAGGAGGAGATGGGCATCCCCTGCGCCTTCTCCTTCGCCCGCCAGCCGGGGATGAAAACCGACAACGCCGCCGTCCGCATGGCGGTCCACAAGACGCCGCACCTCGTCCTCTTCGGCTCCTACAACGAGCGGATGTACGCCGCCGAGGCCAAGGCCCGCAGCACCTACATCCCGGCGAGCTTTCCGGGCGCGATCATCCGCCGCGCCACCGGCACGCCCTTCATGGGCTATGCCGGTGCGACCTACCTCATCCAGGAATACTGCAACGCGCTGTTCGACGCGCTCTTCCACATCCTCCCCCTCGGGACGGACCTCGACCGCGTCGCCGCCACCCCCGCCCGCCCCGCCGAGCGCTGGGAGCCGGAGGCGCAGTCGCTGCTCGAGGCGCATCTCGAGACCGAGCCCTTCCTGCTCCGCATCTCGGCGGCCAAGCGCCTCCGCGACCGCGCCGAGCGCGACGCCCGCGAGGCCGCCGAGCCGGTGGTGACCGCCACCCGCATCGCCCGCCTCATCCAGGAATTAGCGGAGGGCCGCGTCGCATGACCGCCTCCGGCCCATCGCCGCGCGCCCAGACAGCGCGGCCTTCCCTCGTGCGTGGCTATTCCGGCCGCGTCGATCCCTGCCGCGCGGGAGTTGCGCGGTAACGGCCGCAAGGCCGCCATCACGGAGGCAATCGAGATGGCCGGTACCGATATGCGAGATGGCTCGCTGACGGGGCTGACGGAGAACGAGGCGAAGGAATTCCACGGAATCTTCGTCACGTCCTTCATCATCTTCACCGTCATCGCCATCGTCGCGCATTTCCTGGTTTGGCAATGGCGCCCGTGGCTCCCCGGGCCGCGCGGCTACGTGCAGTCGATGATCGACGGCGCGGCCTCGTTCGCAACCTACCTCACCTGAAGGGAGGGCAGAACTCATGTGGCGCATCTGGCTGCTGTTCGACCCGCGTCGCGCGCTGGTCGGGCTCTTCACCTTCCTTCTCGTGCTCGCGCTGGTGATCCACTTCATCCTGCTCAGCACGAACCGCTTCAACTGGATCGAGGGTCCGCGCCCGCAGGCGATGATCACCGACACCATCAGTTCGGTCGTCTAGGGCAACGGGCGCGTTACGCGCCCGCTGCCCTGGCCGGTTGTTGGCAGGGCGGATTCACGCTTCGGGGCGCCTGCGCTCCTTCGCAATCCGTTCTGGCGCGACCGCCCGGGTGGCGGACGGGGCATCCCTCCGTCCGCCGCCGATCCGGCTTCAACGAGGCTGCCCGCACAGAGCACCTCCCCGTTCGGGGTATCCACCATGGCGATGCTCAGCTTTGAGAGGAAGTACCGCGTCCGCGGAGGCACCCTGGTCGGGGGCGACCTGTTCGACTTCTGGGTCGGGCCCTTCTATGTCGGCTTCTTCGGCGTCACGACGGTCTTCTGCACCCTGGTCGGCACGCTGATGCTCTTCTACGGCGCCGCCATCGGTGGCACCTGGAACCCCTGGACCATCAACATCGCCCCGCCCGACCTGAAATACGGCCTCGGCCTCGCGCCGCTGAAGGATGGCGGGATCTGGCAGATCGTGACGGTCTGCGCCCTCGGCGCCTTCGTCTCCTGGGCATTGCGCCAGGCGGAGATCGCGCGGAAGCTCGGCATGGGCTACCACATTCCCGTCGCCTACGGCATGGCGGTCTTCGCCTACTTCACCCTGGTGGTGATCCGCCCTGTGCTGATGGGCGCCTGGGGCCATGGCTTCCCCTACGGCATCCTTAGCCACCTCGATTGGGTGTCGAACACCGGCTACCAGTACCTGCACTTCCACTACAACCCGGCGCACATGCTCGCGGTGACCTTCTTCTTCACCACGACGCTCGCCCTGTCGCTGCACGGCGCGCTGGTGCTCTCGGCCATCAACCCCGCCCCGGGCGAGGACGTGAAGACCGCCGAGCATGAGAACACCTTCTTCCGCGACACCATCGGCTATTCCATCGGCACGCTCGGCATCCACCGCGTCGGGCTCTTCCTCGCGCTGTCCGCCGGGTTCTGGAGCGCGGTCTGCATCGTCATCTCCGGTCCCTTCTGGACCCATGGCTGGCCGCAATGGTGGGGCTGGTGGCTCAACCTGCCGATCTGGAACTGAGCCCAAGCAAGGAGGAGGAACATCCCCATGGCGGAATACCAGAACATCTTCACCCGCGTGCAGGTCAGGGGCCCGGCCTATGTCGGCGTGCCGCTCGTCCGCGGCAGCAGCCCGCGCGACGGCAAGCCGAACTTCGCCTACATCCTCGGCTGGCTCGGCGATGCCCAGGTCGGCCCGGTCTATCTCGGCTGGCTCGGCATCATCTCGCTCATTTTCGGCTTCGCCGCCTTCGAGATCATCGGCCTGAACATGCTGGCCTCGGTGAACTGGGATCCCGTCCAGTTCATCCGCCAGCTCCCCTGGCTGGCGCTGGAGCCGCCCTCGCCCGCCTACGGCCTCAGCATCCCGCCGCTGGCGGAAGGCGGCTGGTGGCTGCTCGCCGGCCTGTTCCTCACCGTCTCCATCCTGCTCTGGTGGGCCCGCACCTACCGCCGTGCCCGGCAGCTCGGCCTCGGCACCCACGTCCCCTGGGCCTTCGCCGCCGCCATCTGGCTCTACCTGGTGCTCGGCTTCTTCCGGCCCTTGCTGATGGGCTCCTGGTCCGAGGCGGTGCCCTTCGGCATCTTCCCGCATCTCGACTGGACGGCGGCCTTCTCGCTCCGCTACGGCAACCTCTTCTACAACCCCTTCCACATGCTCTCGATCGTCTTCCTCTACGGCTCGACCCTGCTCTTCGCGATGCATGGGGCGACCATCCTGGCGGCCGGCCGCTTCGGCGCGGAGCGCGAGGTGGAGCAGGTGATCGACCGCGGCACGGCGCATGAGCGCTGCGCCATCTTCTGGCGCTGGACCATGGGCTTCAACGCCACCTTCGAGAGCGTCCACCGCTGGCTCTGGTGGTTCGCCGTGCTCTGCCCGCTGACGGGCGGCATCGGCATCCTGCTGACCGGCACGGTGGTCGACAACTGGTACCTCTGGGGCGTCAAGCACGGCATCGCACCGGCCTATCCCGAGGTCTTCCGCGCCATGCCCGACCCACTCCTCGCTCCGGGAGCCGCACAATGAGCTTCTCCCTCAAACTCGGCGCGGTGCTCGCGGGGCTGCTCGGCCTCGCGGTCATCCTCCTCACCTTCGAGCGCCCGCCTGTGGAAACGGTGCAGACCGGCTTCCGCGGCGTCGCGCTCGGCAACATCGCCAACCCGCGGCTGCAGCCGGCGCTGGCCGCGGCCAACCAGCTGCCGCCGATGATCCCGCGCGTGCCCTCGGTCGGCCCCCGCGCCGGCCAGGCCTATCGGAATGTGCAGGTGCTGGGCGAACTCGGCGTCGCCGAATTCGCCCGCACCATGGCGGCGATGACGGCCTGGGTCTCCCCGCAGCAGGGCTGCAATTACTGCCACAACCCGGCGAACATGGCCTCCGACGAGGTCTACACCAAGGTCGTGGCCCGCCGCATGTTGCAGATGGTCGCCCGCATCAATGCGGAATGGAAGCCGCATGTGCTGGAGACCGGCGTCACCTGCTATACCTGCCACCGCGGCAACCCGGTCCCGCTGAATGTCTGGTCGGAGAATACCGGCCCGATGCGCGGCGAGGGCTTCTCCGCCTCCTCCAACGGGCAGAACCTCGCCTCGCCGGTGGTGGGCGACAGCTCGCTTCCCTACGACCCCTTCAGCCGCTACCTGGACCAGGCCGCCAACATCCGCGTCCAGACGCCGGACGCGCTGCCCGCCGGCAACAGCCAGGGCATCAAGGAGGCCGAGTTCACCTATGGGCTGATGATGCACTTCTCCCAGGCGCTCGGGGTGAACTGCACCACCTGCCACAACAGCCGCGCCTTCTCCGCCTGGGACCAGAGCGCCCCCCAGCGGACCAATGCCTGGCACGGCATCCGCATGGTGCGGGACATCAACCACAACTTCATCGACCCCTTGCAGCCCCTCTGGGCGGCCAACCCCAACGGCCCGCCGGGCGGCCCGCAGCGCGCCCGCCTCGGCCCGCATGAGGATCCGCTGAAGGTCAACTGCACCACCTGCCACCAGGGCGTGAACAAGCCCCTGAACGGCGTCTCGATGCTGCGGGACTACCCGGAGCTCGCCCGCATCACCAATATCGAGGCGCCGCCGCCGATCCGGCAGTAGCGCGCCCGCCAGCCAGGGGCCGGCCCTTCCCTGCGCGGGGAAGGCCGGCCCTTGGCATGTTTGGCGGCCGGGACGGGTTGCGGGCACCACCGCTTCGGCTATATGCATCCTGGCCCTTGCGCCCCGCGCCCGTTACGCGCGGCCCACTGGCCGCCGCCGCTCCGAGGACGTCACCGCCTATGAATTCGCTCGAGCTGAACAAGGCCTTTGCCGCCGTGCTGACGGCCGGGATCACCTTCATGGTGGCCGGCCAGGTGGGCAAGCTGCTGGTGCATGGCGAGAAGCCGCATGAAAGCGCCATCCGCATCGGCGACCCGACCGGCGGCGCCCCGAGCGCCGCTCCGGCCGCCGCCCCGCAGGCCGAGCCGATCTCCGGCCTCCTCGCCAGCGCCGACGTCGCCGCCGGCCAGCAGATCGCCCAGCGCAATTGCGGCGCCTGCCACAGCTTCGACCAGGGCGGCCGGAGCGGCATCGGCCCGAACCTCTACAACGTCGTCGGCGCGCCGCATGGGCATGTCGAAGGCTTCAACTACTCGGCGGCGCTCAAGGGCAAGCAGGGCCCCTGGGACTACGAGGAGCTGAACCATTGGCTCTACAAGCCGGCCTCCTATGCGCCGGGCACCCGCATGGCCTTCGCCGGCCTGAGCAACACCCAGCAGCGCGCCAATGTGGTCGCCTATCTGCGCAGCCTCTCGCCGAGCCCGAAGCCGCTGCCGCCCGCCGGCGAGGCCGCGGCCCCGGCCGTCGCACCCGCCGCTGCAGCTGCTCCGCCGGCCGCCGCCCCGGCCCCGGGCGGTGCCCCCGCCGCGGCCCCGGCCGCCGCCTCGGCCGAGCTGCCGGCGATCGCCCCGCTGCTGGCCAATGCCAACCCGGACAACGGCGCGGCCATCAGCCGCCGCCTCTGCGCCGTCTGCCACACCTTCACCGAGGGTGGCCGCAACGGCGTCGGCCCCAACCTCTATGACGTCGTCGGCAAGCCGCACGGCCATCTCGAGAGCTTCAACTACTCGGCTGCGCTGAAGGGCAAGCAGGGCCCGTGGACTTATGAGGAGCTGAATCGCTGGCTCTTCAAGCCGATGACCTATGCCCCCGGCACCCGCATGGCCTTCGCCGGCGTCTCCAAGCCGGAAGACCGGGCGGACATCATCGCCTATCTCCGCAGCCTGTCGGCCAGCCCGCAGCCGCTGCCGTAACCGGGCCGGGGGCTCAGCCTAGCGGCTGAGTTCCCGCGTCATCGCCTCGATCCCGCCGAGGGTCAGCGGGAACATCCGGTCCTCCATCACCTGTCGCATCAGACCGATGGAGTGCGTCCGCCCCCAGCCCGCCTGCGGCATCGGGTTCAGCCAGGCGCTACGCCGGAAATGCCCGGTCAGCCGCGCCATCCAGGCACTCCCCGGCTCCTCGTTCCAATGCTCGACGCTGCCCCCGGGCTGGACGATCTCATAGGGGCTCATGCTCGCATCCCCGACGAAGACGGCCTTGTAGTCCGGCCCGTATTTCCGCAGCACCTCGAGGGTCGAGACCTCGCTCTCCCGCCGCCGCCGGTTGTTGGTCCACAGACGCTCATAGGGGCAGTTGTGGAAGTAGAAATGCTCGAGGTGCTTGAACTCCGCCCGAGCCGCCGAGAACAGCTCCTCCGAGAGCTTCACCCAGTCGTCCATCGATCCGCCGATATCGAGGAAGAGCAGCACCTTCACCGTGTTGTGCCGCTCCGGCACCATCTTCAGGTCGAGCGACCCGGCATTGTTCGCGGTCGAGCGGATGGTGTCCGGCAGGTCGAGCTCCGTCGCCGCCCCCTGCCGGGCAAAGCGCCGCAGCCGCCGGAGCGCCAGCTTGATGTTCCGTGTCCCGATCTCGACCGAATCGTCGAGGTCGCGGAACTCGCGCTTGTCCCACACCTTCACCGCCCGCCGGTGCCGGCTCTCCTCCTGCCCGATCCGCACTCCTTCCGGGTTGTACCCGTGCGCCCCGAAGGGCGAGGTCCCGCCCGTGCCGATCCACTTGCTGCCGCCCTGGTGCCGCCCCTTCTGCTCGGCCAGCCGCTGCCGCAGCATCTCCATGAGCTTGTCGAACCCGCCCGCGGCCTGGATCGCCGCCTTCTCTTCCTCGGTCAGCAGCTTCTCCGCCATCTTGCGGAGCCATTCCTCCGGCAGCTGCCGTACCAGCGTATCGAAGCCCTCGCCCTCCGGCGCCTCCAGCCCCTTGAACACCTCACCGAAGACCCGGTCGAAACGGTCCAGGTGCCGCTCGTCCTTCACCAGCGCCGCCCGGCTGAGGTGGTAGAAGTCGTCGACATTGTAGTCGGCGACCCCCGCCTTCATCCCGCGCAGCAGGGCAAGGTATTCGGTGATGCTGGCCGGGATACCGGCGTTGCGCAGCGCGAGGATGAAATGCGCGAGCACCGCCCGCTACCTCTGCCGCTGCCGCGAGAGGAAGGCCAGCCGCTCGAACAGGTGCACGTCCTGCTCGTTCTTCAGCAGCGCCCCGTGCAGCGGCGGGATCGCCACCTTCGGGTCCTGGCTGCGCAGCACCTCCGGCGGCAGATCCTCGATCATCAGCAGCTTCAGCCAGTCCAGCAGCTCGGAGGTCGCCGGCTTCTTCTTCAGCTCGCCGACGCCGCGGACCTGGAAGAAGACGTTCAGCGCCTCCCGCGCCAGCTCCTGCTTGATGTCGGGGAAATGCGCCTGGACGATGCGCTCCATCGTCTCCCGGTCGGGGAAGCGGATGTAGTGGAAGAAGCAGCGCCGCAGGAAGGCATCCGGCAGCTCCTTCTCGTTGTTCGAGGTGATGATGACCACCGGCCGGTGCCGCGCCACCACCGTCTCCTTCGTCTCGTAGACGAAGAACTGCATCCGATCGAGCTCGAGCAGCAGGTCGTTCGGGAATTCGATGTCGGCCTTGTCGATCTCGTCGATCAGCAGGACATGCTGCCGGTCGGCCGCGAAGGCCTCCCACAGCTTGCCGCGCACGATGTAGTTCGAGATGTCGTGGACGCGCTCGTCGCCGAGCTGCCCGTCGCGCAGCCGCGAGACGGCATCGTACTCGTAGAGCCCCTGCTGCGCCTTGGTGGTGGACTTGATGTGCCACTCGATCAGCGGCAGGCCGAGCGCCTTCGCCACCTCATGCGCCAGCACCGTCTTGCCGGTGCCGGGCTCGCCCTTCACCAGCAAGGGCCGTTGCAGCGTGACGGCGGCATTGACCGCGACCTCCAGGTCGCGCGAGGCGATGTAATTCTCGGTGCTCCTGAACCCGGCCACGCCCGCCCCCTTGCTGTCGCTCTGCCCGGAAAGGTGGCCTCTCCCCCGGCATCGGGCAAGCTATCTTCGGCCCATCCCCTGGAGTCCCAGCATGCCCGAGCCTACCGACACCGCCGCCCATCGCTGGTTCGGCCGCAAGCCCCGCGACCTCAGCCCAGCCGAGCGGCTTGTCCTCACCTCGACCAAGGAGCGGCGGGTGATCAGCCGCGACATCGAGCGCGATTTCGATGGCGAGCTGACCTTCGGCCAACGCCTGGCAGACCGCGTGGCCGAATTCGGCGGCTCCTGGGCCTTCATCCTCAGCTTCGGCCTGTTCCTGCTGGCCTGGACGCTACTGAACGCGGTCCTGCCGCGCCCTTTCGACGCCTATCCCTATATCTTCCTGAACCTGCTGCTCTCGATGATCGCCGCCCTTCAGGCGCCGATCATCATGATGAGCCAGAACCGCCAGGCCGTGCGCGACCGGCTGGACGCCGCGCATGACTACGAGGTGAAGCTCAAGGCCGAGATCGAGATCATGGCCCTGCACGAGAAGCTGGACCAACTCTGCACCCGCGAGATCGAGGCGCTGCTCGCGCGCCAGCAGGAACAGATCGACCTCCTGACGCGGCTGTTGCAGGAGGGAAGGGGAGGGAGCCCCGGCCCGTGAAGTCCTCGGGCCGGACGGTAGCTATGGCTCACAGCCTTGGAATTTCCATCCGATGTCGCTAAGGACGCGACCAAGAGCCCCTACAGGATCGATTTCGCATGCCGCGCGCACTTATTACCGGAGTCACCGGCCAGGATGGGGCATATCTCTCGAAGCTCCTGCTCGACAAGGGCTACGAGGTTTTCGGCCTGCTGCGCCGCTCCTCCTCGGGTGACGTGATCGACGAGCGCCTGCGCTGGCTCGGCATCGCCGGGCGGGTGCGCATGATGGACGGCAACCTGATCGACCTGTCATCGCTCATCCGAATCCTGAACGAGGTAAAGCCGGACGAGGTCTACAACCTCGGCGCCCAGTCCTTCGTCAAGACCTCCTGGAACCAGCCGCTGCTGACCGGTCAGGTGACGGCGCTCGGCGCCAACAACCTGCTGGAGGCAGTGCGGCTCGTGGCGCCCGGCGCCCGCTTCTACCAGGCCTCCTCCTCCGAGATGTACGGCCTGATCCAGGAGCCGGTGCAGAGCGAGAAAACGCCCTTCTACCCGCGCTCGCCCTATGCCGTCGCCAAGCTCTACGCGCATTGGATGACGGTGAACTACCGCGAGAGCTTCGGCCTGCACGCCTCCGGCGGCATCCTTTTCAACCATGAGAGCCCGCTGCGCGGCATCGAATTCGTCACCCGCAAGGTCACCGACGGCGCCGCCCGCATCAAGCTCGGCCTGGCGACCGAATTGCTCATGGGCAACATGGACGCCAAGCGCGACTGGGGCCATGCGCGCGACTACGTCGAGGCGATGTGGATGATGCTCCAGCAGGAGAAGCCGGACGACTACGTCGTCGCCACCGGCCGTACCGTCACGGTGCGCGACATGGCGCGCATCGCCTTCGGGCATGTCGGCCTGGACTACGAGGAATTCGTGAAGGCCGACCCGGCCTTCCTCCGTCCCGCCGAAGTGGACGTTCTGCTCGGCGATCCTTCCAAGGCGAAGGCGAAGCTCGGCTGGTCGGCGCGGACGACGCTCGAGGAGATGATCACCGAGATGGTCGAGGCCGATCTGTTCCGCCACCGCGCCCGCATGCGCTGAGCCGCCCGCATGGCCGCTCCGGCCCGTATCCTGGTGACCGGCGCCGGTGGCTTCGTCGGCCGCAGCCTGCTGCCTGCGCTCCGGGCCGCCTTTCCTGCGGCGGTGCTGATCGGCGCCGGACGCAGGCCCGCCATCCCCGGCACGGATGAGAGCCTGCACCTCGACCTGCTCGACCACGGCAGCATGACCGGCGCCATCGCCGCCGTCCGGCCGGATGCGGTGCTGCATCTCGCCGCCCAGGCCGATGTCGCCGCTTCCTTCCGCGCCCCGGACGAAACCTGGCGGCCCAACCTGCTCGGCACCCTGGCGCTGGCCGAAGCGGTGCTGCGGGAGGCGCCCGAGGCTGCCTTCCTCTACGTCTCCTCCGGCGAGATCTACGGCCTCGGCTTCCAGGCCGGGCAGCCGCTCGACGAGGACGCCGCCTTCCAGCCCGCCAATCCCTATGCCGCCAGCAAGGCCGCCGCCGACCTGGCGATCGGCGAGATGGCGCTGCGCGGCCTCCGCGCCATCCGGCTCCGCCCCTTCACCCATGTGGGACCCGGCCAGGCGCCGCAATTCGCCGTCGCCAACTTCGCCCGCCAGGTTTGCCGGATCGAGGCCGGGCAGCAGGAACCCGTCCTGCGCACCGGCGCCCTCGACCGCTGGCGCGATCTGCTCGACGTGCGAGACATCTGCGCCGGCTATGTCCGCGCCCTGGAATTGGCGGAGCGCCTGCCGCCAGGCCTTGCCCTCAACCTCTGCGGCGGCACCCCGCGCCGCATCGGCGACATCCTTGACGCGTTGCTCGCCCTGGCCGGCGTCGAGGCCCGCATCGAGCAGGAGGCCGTCCGCCTCCGCCCGACCGATGTGGAACGTGTCCAGGGCGACCCAAGGCGGGCCCGTGAGATCCTGGGCTGGGCTCCGACCATCCCTTGGGAAGAGACTCTGCGCTCCGTGCTCGCCGACTGGCGCAGCCGCGTTGCAGCCGGTGAATAGGCCTGCCCGCTGGCCTATGTCCTGAACGGAATGCTCCTGATGCCGAAGTCCTATCCTCTCAAGCCGCGGGTCCTGCGCGACCTGGCGGAGATCGACGGCGCGGATGGCTGGTGGGAGGCAACCAGCCCGGCTGCGGCCTTCCGCCTGGAGCCCGGTCCCGCCGGCCTGCCGAAGGGCTGGCTGCGCCTCACCATGATGGTCCAGGCACCGCGCAATGCCCTGGCGGTGCCGGGCTTCAAGGTCGATACCGGCAGCGGGTACCAGCCGCTTCGCGTCGTGATGCCGCGGTCCTCAGCCCGCGGGCGCTGGAGCCTGATAATCTACCTGCCGCCCGGGGCCATCGCCCTGGCGATGACGTCGCCAGTGTCGCAAGGCCCCTTCCGCCTCCACCTCATCGAAGCGCATCCGACGACGCGTCCACTGGTCGGCGCCCGCCTCGCCCTTTCGCTCGGCCAACGCTGGATGCAGGAGCCGCGGCACTTCACGCAATCCGCCCGTAGCCTGGAGGCTGCCTGGCGCAGCAAGGGCCGGGCCGGCCTGCGCCAGATCCTCGGCCAGACCCTGCTCGGCGACGGCACGGTGACCGCGCCGCCGGTCGTCTCCACCAGGAATCGCTACGAGCAGTGGATCGCGGAGCAGGAGGGCCTGGTCCCGCCGCCCATCGCATTCCGGCCCCGCCGCATCTCCCTGCTGCTGCCGGTTCTCGTGGATGGGACGACTGCGCTGGCTGCCACCCTCGGCAGCCTGCGATCCCAGGCGGGTACCGATTGGGATTGCCGGATCGGCCTCGCCCCCGGCGCCTCGCCGCCTGCCGGGCTGGACCCCTTGATCGCCGCCCGCCTCACGACCCTCCCGCTGGAGAGCGCCGAGCGCGGCGCCATGCTGGCCGTCCTCGCCGCCGGCGCGAGCGGCGAGCGGCTGCTGGTGCTCGACCCCGGCGACACCCTGGTGCCCGACGCCCTGGCCGCCCTTGCCGCCTCCGAGGCCACGCTCGTCCATGGCGACGAGGACCGGATCGGTCCTGACGGCCGCCGCATGGAGCCGTTCCTGAAGCCGGAATGGTCGCCCGACCTGCTGGAGGCCTTCAACTACCCCGGCCGTCCGGTGGCGCTCGATCGCGCCGCGGTGGAAGCCGCCGGCGGCTTCACCCCTGGCACCGGCGCCGGCGCGGAATGGGACCTGCACCTCCGCCTCACCGCCGCCGGCGCACGGGTAGCCCGCATCCCCCGCATCCTCTGCCACCGCCCGGCCGAGTCCATGGGCGACCGCCCGCAGGCCGGCAGCCCGGAAGCGGCCGAGCTGCGCGCCGTGCTCGCCGCCCACTGGCAGCGCCAGGGCATCGCGGCCGAGGTGGCGACCCAGCACGACGGCACCCAGCGCGCCACCTGGCCCATCGCCGAGCCGCCACTCGTCTCCGTCATCATCCCGAACCGCGACCAGCCCGCGCTGCTTGGCCAGTGCCTGCGTGGCCTGCTGGAGGAAACCGACTACCCGCGCATCGAGATCGTCATCGTCGACAGCGGCTCCTCCGACCCGGAGACGCTGGCCCTCTACGCGAGGCTCGAGGCGGCGGGCCGCATCCGCCTCGTCGCCTTCCGCGATCCCTTCAACTACTCGGCTGCCTGCAATGCCGGTGCCCGCGCGGCGACGGGCGCGCTGCTGCTCTTCCTCAACAACGACATCGCGGTGACCCGGCCCGACTGGCTCACCGAGCTGGTCCGCTATGCCCAGCGCCCCGGCGTTGGCGTGGTCGGCACCATGCTGGTCTATCCGGACGGCCGGCTGCAGCATGCCGGCGTCACCATCGGCATGCATCTCTGCGGCCTGCTCTTCCGCCTGGCGCCGGAGGCGGAGTGGGGGCCGATCGGCTCGCCCTCCGTGCCGCGCACGGTCTCGGCCATCATGGGCGCCTGCCAGATGGTCCGGCGCGAGGCATTTGCCCAGGCCGGCGGCTTCGACGAGAGCTTCGTCATGGCGAACAGCGACGTCGCCCTCTGCCTCGCCGCCCGCGCCCTCGGCTGGCGCACCGCCTACACGCCCTTCGCCCGCCTGATCCACCACGAGGGCGCCAGCCGCGGCCACAGCAACCCGGTGGCGGACCTGACGCGCACCGCGCTCGACCTCCGCCGCTTCGGCTATCATGAGGATCCCTTCTTCCACCCCGCGCTCGATGCCGAAAGCAACATCCCGCGCCTCCGCATCGGGGCGGAGCCGGGCAATGCCGCCAACCTGGTGCAGTGGTCGCGCCGCCACGACGCCGGCCTTGCCGCGCCGGTGCCGCTCGACCTCTGCAACGATGCCGAGGTCGCCGAGGCGGTTGGCCTGCCTGCCGAAGCGCTGTTCTGGCCTCCCTTCCGCGCCGAGGCGATCGGCGACACCTGGTCCGCCGCCCGCTGGATCGTCGACCTGCTGCGCCGCCGCCCCGACCTCCGCGCGCGCTTCCGCGACGCCCTCTCCGCCGGCGCGGAGGGCAGCTTCGCCCGCTGGCTCGCCACCGAGGGCGCCACCACCCTCGGCCTGCCCGCCCACGCCCTGCCGCATATCGCCGCCGCCCTCGCCGCCGACCCCGCGGCCCGCGCCCGCCAGGCCGTGCTCGGCCAGGGCGGCCTACCCGAGGAAGTGCCGCTCGCCTTCCTGCCCCCCGGCCGCGCGGGCCTGCTGAGCCTGCTGTTCCGCCGCGACGGCGCCCCGCTGCGCCGCGAGGAGATCTGGTGGCTGGCGCTCCTCTGCGCCGAGGACCCTGCGCGCGAGCTGCTGCTGAGCCACCGTTTCAATCCCGGCTGGCAGGCCCTTTTCCCCGACGGGCCGACCGCCTTCGGCAGCGGCCGCATGGCCGCCTGGCTCCGCGCCACCTATCGCTGCGAGGGCGACTGGACCGACCCGGCCCATTGGCCGGAAACCCAGACCCCGGCCGAGCAGATCCGCCTCGGCTGGTACAGCCGCCCGCACTGGCAGCACCGCCACCCCGACGCCTTCTCCACCTCCGCCACCGCCCGCGCCCTGCTCGACTGGCTCGCCGGCCCCGAGGCGGCGCTCGACGAAGCCGCCCGCGCCTGGCTCGCCGCTCAGCCGCAAGAGGCGCTGGCCGAAGCGTTGGCGCGCCCCGGCCTCACCATCATCGGCCACCTCTGCTACCCCTCGGGCCTGCGCACTTCCACCCTCTCCATCGCCGAGGGCCTCCGCGGCTTCGGCTATGACATGCCGATGCGCGACGTGCCGGTCGATGCCGAGCACGACCTGCCGCAGCACGCCGCCTTCGGCGGCTTCGAGCTGTACGACGCGACACTGCTGCACATCCAGCCGGAGCCCTTCTTCCACAAGGCCTATGACCGCGTCGGGCTGCGGCCGCGCCGCCCGCGCACCCACCGCATCGGCTACTGGTACTGGGAGCTGGATTCCGTGCCCGCCGCCTGGACCGGCGCCGTCGCCGAAGCCGACGAAATCTGGACCGCCACGCGCTTCGTCGGCGACGCGCTCCGCTCCCGCTTCGACATCCCCGTCTTCGAATTCATGCCCGGCGTCGCCCTGCCGCCCTTCACCCGCCGCACGCCGGAGCAGTTCGGCATCCCGCCCGGCCGCTTCACCTTCCTCTTCGCATTCCACATGATGAGCATCATGGAGCGGAAGAACCCGCTCGGCCTCATCCGCGCCTTCCGCCAGGCCTTCACCGCGGCGGATGCGGCGACGCTGGTGCTGAAGACCTCCTTCGGCGAGAAGCACCCGGCCCTCATCGCCGAGCTGCACGCCGCCGCGGCCGAGGCGGGCGGCCGCATCATCGTCATCGACCGCGTCTTCACCTTCGACGAGACCATCTCGCTGATGGACGCCTGCGACTGCTACATCTCGCTCCATCGCAGCGAAGGGCTCGGCCTCACCATGGCGGAGGCGATGCTGTTGGCGAAGCCGGTCATCGGCACGCGCTATTCGGGCAACCTCGACTTCATGAGCGAGGAGAACAGCCTCCTTGTCGACTATCGCCTCGTCGAGATCGCAAAGCCGATCCCACCCTACGACGCCGGCACCCGCTGGGCCGAGCCCTCCGAGGCGCATGCCGCGCGGCTCATGCGCCGCGTCTTCGAGAACCGCGACTTCGCCCGCGCCCTCGGCGCCCGCGCCCAGGCCGAACTGCAACGCGACCTCTCGATGGAAGCCGCCGGCCGCCGCATGGCGACGCGGCTGGAAGCCATCCGCGCCGGGCGGAAGGTGAGATAGGGCGACGTCCGTTCGCCTTAGCTCATGGAAGCCGCGCTACCTCGTTGCACGGTTCTGCCTCCGCTCGGGTGATGCCACCCGAGCGGAGTTCGTTCTACGCCTTCGCCAGTCCCGCCGCCTTCATCGCATCGCCGAGCGCCTTGTCCGCCGCCGCCAGCGCCTGTCCCGCGCCGGCGCCATCGGCATAGACCAGGCCGAAGCCGCGCGCGTTCATGAAGTCCTGGTACTCCTTGCTGTCGAACACCTTCTTCAGCGCCGGCTCGATCGCTGCCTTCACCTCGGCCGGCAGGTTGGCCGGCCCGGCGATGATCCGCATCGCGCCCGCGGTGATGTCGATGTTCATCGTCTCCTTCAGCGTCGGGATGCTGGCGAAGGCCGAGAGCCGCGCCGGCGCCATCACGGCGAGGCTGCGCGCGCGCCCGGCATCCAGCATCGCCCGCGCCTCGGGGACGGAGCAGGTGGTGAAGTCGAGCCCGCCCGCCGCCAGGTCCTGCATCGCCGGCGCCGCGCCGTTGGAGGGCACCCAGCGCACATGGTCCGCCTTCAGCCCCATCGCGCCCAGCCAGCTCGCCAGCGCCAGGTGCCAGATGCCGCCCTGGCCCGTGCCGCTCGCCTTGAACTTGCCCGCCGGGCTCGCCTTGATCGCATCCGCCAGCTGCTGGACGTTCTGGTAGGCCGAGCTGGCATTCACCTGGATGCCCGGCGGGTCGTTGTTCAGCTGCCCGAGCGGGGTGAAGTTCTTGTAGGTGACCTCCGTCAGCCCCTGCCAGTGCAGCATGCAGATCTCGGAGGTGATGATGCCGAGCGTGTAGCCGTCCGGATTCGACTGGGCGATGGCGGTATGGCCCACCACGCCGGAGCCGCCGGTGCGGTTCACCACGTTGAAGGGCTGGCCCAGCTCCCGCTCCAGCAGGGTGGCAGCGATGCGCACCACCGCATCGGTGCCGCCGCCCGCGGCCCAGGGGCAGAGCAGCTGCACCGGCCGCGCCGGCCAGCGCGGCTGGGCGAGGGCAGGGGAGGCGAGCAGGGCAGCGCCCGCCCCCAGCAACCCACGGCGATCGATCGAAACCATGACATGTCCTCCGGCTGACTTTGTGATTATCGTTACTATACCGCACCCTATGCCGGCAAGCGCCGCCCGCCCGTGCGGTTCCAGATCCAGACGCCGAGCGGCCAGAGCAGCGCCCCGATGGTCATCGCCGCCAGCACGGCGGAGACCGGCCGCTCGAAGAAGGGCATCACGTCGCCGTCCGACTTGATGAGCGAGGTGATGAAATTCTGCTCCACCATCGTCCCCATGACGATGCCGAGCACCAGCGCCGCCACCGGATAGCCGTTCCGCTCCATGACGAAGCCGAGGATGCCGAAGGCGCCCACCAGCAGCACCGAGAACAGGTTGTTCCCCGTCGCATAGGCGCCGACCGCGCAGAGCAGCAGGATCACCGGCATGATCGAGGCCCGCGGCGCCCGCAGCACCTTGGACGCGATGCGGATCATGACGATGCCCAAGGGAATCATGATGATGTTGGCGATGATGAAGATGAGATAGAGCGCATACATGCTGCGCGCATTCTCGGTGAAGAGCGTCGGCCCCGGGTTCAGCCCCTTCATGTAGAGCACGCCGATGGCGATCGCCGTGATGGTGTCGCCCGGAATGCCGAAGAGCAGCGAGGGTACCCAGCCCGAGGCGAGCGAGGCGTTGTTCGACGCCCCCGCCTCGACCAGCCCCTCCGGATGCCCCGTCCCGAACTTCTCGGGTTCCTTCGAGAACTTCTTCGACATGGCATAGCTGACCCAGGCGGCCATGTCGGCCCCGGCCCCCGGCAGCACGCCGATGATGATGCCGATGAGGTTCCCCCGCCACATCGGCCACTGGTACTTCTTGGTCAGCATCCACTGCCCGGCCAGGATGGAGCCGAATTTCCGGTCCGGCAGCTTCGGCGGCTCCGCCGTCGCCATCGCCCGCATCACCTCGCTGACGGCGAACACGCCGACCAGCGCCGGAATGGGCTCGATGCCGCCCAGCAGATCCGTCAGGCCGAAGGTGAAGCGCGGCGTGCCGGCCGGATTCTCCATCCCGATGCAGGACACCAGCAGCCCCAGCAGCATGGAGGCGATCGCCTTGATCGGCGACGACCGCGCGACGAGCGTCGCGCACATCAGCCCGAGGAAGGCGAGCCAGAAATACTCGAAGGTCGAGAAGGACAGCGCCATCTCGGCGAGCAGCGGCGCCATCAGCACCAGCGAGAGGGTGCCGACGATGCCGCCGATGGCCGAGAACCAGAGCCCGGCGCCGAGCGCCATCTCCGCCTGGCCCTTCCGCGTCATCGCATAGGCCTCGTCCGTATAGGCGGCCGAGGCCGGCGTGCCCGGGATGCGCAGCAGGCAGCCCGGAATGTCGCCCGAGAAGATCGCCATGGCCGAGGCGGTGATGATGGTGGCGATGGCCGCGATCGGGCTCAGCCAGAAGGTAACGGGCACCAGCAGCGCCGTCGCCATGGTGGCCGAGAGGCCAGGCAGAGACCCGACGACCAGCCCATAGATCGCCGAGGCGACGATCGCGATCACCACATCGGGCGCCGCGACCAGGCGGAAGGCTTCGATGACTTCGTTCATGATGCGCCTACCACGGCGCCGGCAGCACGCCGTCGGGCAAGGGCACCCGCAGCAGCTTGTAGAAGGCGAGATGCACGAAGACCGGCGCCACCAGCGCCAGCGGCACGGCGAGCCGCATCGACGCGCCGAGTGCCCAGGCCACGACGAAGACCATGATGCCCGCCGTCAGCAGGAAGCCCAGCGGCTCCGAGGCCAGCATGTAGAACAGCAGCAGGGCGGGCGGGATCAGCACGCGCAGGCCATGGAAGCGCGAGGCCGTCGCCGGCGCGTCCTCCGGCATCTCCCCCTCGGGCACCTCGAAGCTGCGGCCGATGCCGAGGGCGATCAACGCCCCGCAGATCACGAGGCCGGAGCCGATCAGCATCGGGAAGGCGGCCGGTCCGACATCCTGCCCCGGCACCGCCGGCAGGCGCGAGCCGCTCCAGGCCGCGAGGCCCCCGAGGACCACCAGGACCCCCCCGGTCACCCGGTCGGATAATTGCACGGACTCTTTCCCCCTGGACGCTCGTTCTCCGCAACCACTCTACCCGGCCCATGCCCGAGGTCCAGACCGCCTCCGCCGATTTGGCGCCCGCGCGCCGACAGGGCATCATCCCGGGCAAACGGAGAAACGCCCCACCCCATGACACCCCCCTGGCACGACCGGCTCCATTCCATCGAGGCGACCGAGGCCGGCCTCGCCACCGCCGGCTACATTGCCAGCCGCCCCATCGCCACCGCGGCCTGGCTGGCGCATCACCTGCGGAAGCCCATCCTCGTCGAAGGCCCCGCCGGCGTCGGCAAGACGGAGCTGGCGAAGGCGCTGGCCAGGTGGCTCGGCATCGGGCTGATCCGCATGCAGTGCTACGAGGGACTCGACGAATCGAAGGCCCTCTATGAGTGGAAGTATGGCAAGCAGCTGCTCTACACCCAGATCCTGAAGGACCGCCTCGGCGCCGCCCTTGGCGAGGAGCCCGGCCTCGATGCCGCCCTCGCCCGCCTGCACGGCTTCGGCGACCTCTTCTTCTCCGAGCAATTCCTCGAACCCCGCCCCCTGCTGCGCGCCCTGAGGGAGCCCGGCGGCGCCGTCCTCCTCATCGACGAGGTCGACAAGGCCGACCAGGAATTCGAGGCCTTCCTGCTCGAGCTGCTCTCCGACTACCAGGTCTCCATCCCCGAGATCGGCACCATCCGCGCCGATGTCCCGCCGCTGGTCCTGCTCACCTCCAACAGCCAGCGCGACCTCGGCGACGCGCTGAAGCGCCGCTGCCTCCACCTCCATATCGGCCTGCCCGATGCCCGGCTGGAGGCGCGCATCCTCGCCGCCCGCCTCCCCGGCCTCGAGGACGAGCTGCGCCGCCAGCTCGTCGCCTTCGTCCAGCAGCTCCGCACGCTGGACCTGCGCAAACTCCCCTCGGTCAGCGAGACCATCGACTGGGCCCGCACCCTGCTCCTGCTGCATGTCCGCGAGCTGGACGTGGCGCTGGTGCGCGACACGCTCAACGTCCTGCTGAAATTCGAGGCCGATATCGAGGCCGCCGAGCCGCGCCTCGCCGAGCTGCTGGCCGCCGCCCGGCGCGACGCCGTCCCGATCCGCTGATGCAGGGCCCGCTGCTCGACTTCCTGCGCGCCGCCCGCAGCGCCGGCCTCCGCATCTCGCCGGCCGAGAGCATCGACGCCGCCCGCGCCGTGGAGCAGGTCGGCTATGCCGACCGCACCACCCTGCGCGACACGCTCTCCCTCGTCCTGGCGAAGTCCGCGGAGGAGAAGCGCCTCTTCGCCGACTGCTTCGACCTCTTCTTCTCCCGCCCGGCCTTCACCCCGGAGCAGCCGGAGGAAGCCACCCCCGGCACGGCCGAGAGTCCGCTGGCGCGGATGCTCCTCGCCGGCGACCAGTCCGCCCTCGCCGCCGCCGCCGAGGGCGCCGCGGCGGAGCTGGAGGTCGCCAACATCACCATCTTCACCCAGGTGAACCTCTACACCCGCCGCATCCTGGAGCGGATGGGCCTCGCCGCCCTCGATCGCGAGATTGCCGCCGCCCCGCCCCCAACCGCCGACCGCCTCCGCGAGGGGCGGGACCGCCTGCGCGAGCAGGTGAAGGAGCTGGTGCAGCAGAACCTCGCCCTCTACGCCCGCGGCCAGGCGGAGGAGTACCGCAACCGCAGCCTCGCCCGCACCCGCCTCGCCGCCATCGACCGCCGCGACCACGACCGCATGCGCAAGCTGGTCCGCGCCATGGCCCGGCGCCTCGCCACCCAGTACGGCCGCCGCCGCAAGCGCCAGCGCCGCGGCCTGCTCGACGCGCGCCGCACCATCCGCCGCAACATGGGCTGGGACGGGCTGCCCTTCCTCCCCGTCTGGAAGGAGGAGGTGATCGACAAGCCGCGCCTCGTCGTGCTCTGCGACGTCAGCGGCTCCGTCGCCGCCATGGCGCAATTCCTGCTGCTCTTCCTCTATTCGCTGAACGAGGCGCTGTCCGGCCTGCACGCCTTCGCCTTCTCGGGCACGCTGGTCCCCGTCTCCGACCTGCTGGAGCGCCAGCCGATCGAGCGCGCCATCCCCGCCGTGCTCGACCGCGCCGGCTTCGGCTCCTCCAATTACGGCCAGGCCCTCGCCGACTTCGCCGAAGGGCACATGGCCCTGCTCGACAGCCGCACCACCGTCATCATCCTCGGCGACGGCCGCGGCAACCGCACGGACCCACGTGCGGAGATCCTCGCCGCCATGGCCAACCGCGCCAAGCAGATCGTCTGGCTCAACCCGGAGCCCCGCCCGATCTGGGGCACCGGCGATTCCGACATGCCCCGCTACGCCCCGCACTGCCGCGTCGCCGCCGTCTGCAACACGCTCGACGCGCTCGACCGCATCATCGCCGGCCTGCTGCGGGACGGTGCTTGATGAAGTCGATGAAGGCCCTGAGCGGCGCCGGGACCAGCCGCCGCCCGGAATAGTAGAGAAACGGCCCCGAGAAGGCCGGCCACCACGGCTCCAGCACCGCCTCCAGCGCCCCGCTGTCGAGATGCGGCCGCAGCCAGTCCTCGAACAGCGCGACGATCCCCGCGCCGCCGACCGCCGCATCCACCGACAGATCGACCGCCCCGCCGATGCTGACGACCAGCGGCCCGGTGGGATCGACCCGCACCGTCTCGCCCTCCCGCTCGAACTCCCAGGGGGGCATGCTGCCACTCGGGAAGCGGCCGCGCAGGCAGGCATGGCCGAGCAGATCGCGCGGATGCTCCGGCCGTCCACGGCGGCGGAGATAGTCCGGCGAGGCGGCCGTGGCGAAGCGCTGCACGCGCGGCCCGATCGGCACCGCGATCATGTCCGCCTCCAGCCGCTCGTCGTAGCGGATGCCCGCATCGCAGCCGGCGGCAAGCACATCGACGAAGCCCTCCTCGGCGGTGATCTCCAGCCGGATCTCGGGATAGGCCGCGAGGAATCCCGGCACGATCGCGGGTAGCACCAGCCGCGCCGCGCTGACCGGCACGTTGAGCCGGAGCGTCCCCGCCGGCCGGTCGCGGAAGCCGTTGACCACATCCATCGCGGCCTCCACCTCGCCGAGCGCCGGCCCCAGCCGCTCCAGCAGCCGCTCGCCGGCCTCGGTCGGCCGCACGCTCCGCGTCGTCCGGTGCAGCAACCGCACGCCGAGCCGCGTCTCCAGCCGCCGCACTGCCTCGCTGAGGCCGGAGGCGCTGGCCCCCGCCGCCCGCCCCGCCTCGCGGAAGCCCCCCGCCCGCGCCACGGCGAGGAAGGCCTGCAACTCGCCCAGATCCGTCGCCATTGTCCGTTATTCCGCACAGGTCGTGCGGATCATGCCTGATTCTCGCGCAGTGCGGCAGGCCCTAACTCTGGCCGGCACCCAGGAGAACCCCCATGACCAACATCGACAAGGCCGGCACCTTCCAGCTCGGCAGCCGCCAGGTGAAGCGCCTCGGCTACGGCGCCATGCAACTCGCCGGCCCCGGCGTCTTCGGCCCGCCCCGCGACCGGGACGCTGCGCTCGCCGTGCTCCGCGCCGCCGCCGCCGCCGGCGTCGACCACATCGACACCAGCGACTTCTACGGCCCCCACATCACCAACCAGCTGATCCGCGAGGCGCTCTCGCCCTATCCCGCCAACCTCACCCTCGTCACCAAGATCGGCGCCCGGCGCGACGACAAGGGCGCCTGGCTCCCCGCCTATTCGGCCGAGGCGCTGACGCAGGCCGTCCACGACAACCTCCGCAACCTCGGCCTCGACGTGCTGGAGGCCGTCAACCTCCGCATCATGTTCGACGTCCACGGCCCCGCCGAAGGCTCGATCGAAGCCCCGCTCGCCACCCTGGCCGGGCTGCAGCGCCAGGGCCTGGTCCGCCATATCGGCCTCAGCAACGTCACGCCCGAGCAAGTGGCCGAAGGCCGCCGCCTCTGCGAGATCGCCTGCGTGCAGAACCAGTACAACCTCGCCCATCGCGGCGACGATATGCTGATCGACGCGCTCGCCCGCGACGGCATCCCCTATGTGCCCTTCTTCCCGCTCGGCGGCTTCAGCCCGCTGCAATCCTCGACGCTCTCCGCGGTGGCGGAGCGGCTGGGCGCCACGCCGATGCAGGTGGCGCTGGCCTGGCTGCTGCGCCGCTCGCCCAACATCCTGCTGATCCCCGGCACCTCCTCCGTCGCCCACCTGCGGGAGAACCTCGCCGCCGCCGAACTCGCCCTGCCGGCGGATGCGATGGCCGAGCTGGACGGCATCGGCACCGCCGCCTGAGGCGCATCGCCGCGGCGGCCAGCGCAACGGGCCGCTCGCCAGCGGCGGCCCGATCCGCCAATGTCGTGGTATTCCCGGCCATTGTCAGCAAGGTCCCATGCCCGACCTGTTCAGCCCCTACACCCTCAAGGGCATCACCCTCCGCAACCGCATCGCCATGTCGCCCATGACCATGTACCGGTCGGTGGACGGCAAGGTAGGCGACTACCACCTCATGCTGCTCGGCTCGCGCGCCGCCGGCGGCTTCGGCCTGGTCTTCCCCGAGCAGATTGCCATCACCCCGGACGGCCGCACCGGCACCTGCTGCGCCGGCCTCTGGGACGATGCCCAGATCGAGGGCCTGGCCCGCGTCTGCGCCCTGGTGAAGGAGATGGGCGCCGTCCCCGCCATCCAGCTCGGCCATACCGGACGCAAGGGCAGCGAGCAGAAGCCCTGGGAGGGCAAGCGGCAGATCGCCCCGGACCACCCGGATGGCTGGCAGGTGCGCGGACCCTCCGCCATCACCTATGGCGGCCGCTACACCTACCCGGTGCAGGCGTTGAGCGCCGCCGAGATCCACGACCTGCACCGCGCCTATGCCGATGCGGCGAGGCGGGCGCTCGCGGCCGGCTTCGAGTGGCTGGAGATGCATTTCGCCCATGGCTATCTCGGCGCCAGCTTTTTCTCACCGCTCGCCAACCAGCGGACCGACGCCTATGGCGGCAGCCTGGAGAACCGGCTGCGCTTCCACCGCGAGGCGCTCGATGCCGTGCGCGCCGTCTGGCCGGAGCGCCTGCCGCTGACCATGCGCCTCGGCTCCGACGACTTCCATCCTGACGGCGTGCAGTTCGACGACGCGGTCTGGGCGGTCGGCGAGCTGAAGCGGCACGGCCTCGACCTCGCCGACCTGAGCCTCGGGATGAACACCGACGACCTGCGCGAGCCGCCCTTTGCGCAGGCCGCCTTCATGGTGGAGCGGGGCAACCGCGTCCGCCGCGAATGCGGCATCCCGGTCGCGGTCAGCTGGAACCTCGGCACGCCCGCCATCGCCGACCGGGTGATCCGCGAGGAGCTGATCGACCTCGTCTTCCTCGGCCGCCCGGCGCTCGCCAACCCCCACTGGCCGGTCTGGGCCGCGCGCGAGCTGACGCATGACGACCCGTTCTCGCTCCTGCCGCAGGACTGGTCCTGGTGGCTGAAGAACCGCCCGGGCTCCGAGAACTCGCATGGCTGGCCGGCACCCGCGCCCAGGACCTGAGGCAGGGAAGCCACCCTACCGCACCGCCGTCACCACCTTCGCCTTGATCCGCCCGACGACCGGCCCCTCGCCGAACCTTGCCGCGACGGCCTTGGCCGCAGCCTCCGTCGCCGCCGTCAGCGCCCCGTCGCCCTGCGCCTCGATCTCGCCCCGCATCGGCGTCCCCTGGCAGAAGCCGATGGCAACAGCCCGCGCCTCCGCCGCCCGGCTCTCCCGCTCGACGGCCTCCTCTTCGACCGCCCCAAACCCAACCTCCCGCAGCAGCGCGCAGAGCGGCGCCAGTTCGTGATGCCCATGCGGCGTCCGCACCAGGAACATCGGCGGATCATCCGGGAACAGCCCCGCCACGGCCTTCACCACCGCATCGGCGAAGTCATTCGCCTCGATCCGGTCCCAGACGCTGAACAGCAGGCGCCCGCCCGGCTTCAGCACCCGATGCGCCTCGGCGAAGGCCCGCGCCTTGTCGGGGAAGAACATCACCCCGAACTGGCAGACCACGGCATCGAACATCCCATCGGGGAAGGGCAGCGCCTGCGCATCCGCCTGCCGCCAGCTCACCCGCGCGGAGGCAGCCTGCCCCGCCGCATGGTCGAGCATCGGCTGGTTGAGGTCCGTCGCCACGATGCCGACACCCGGCGGCAGCACCGCATCAAGCGCCCGCGTGACGATGCCCGTCCCCGCCGCCGTCTCCAGCAGATGTCCCTCGGCCAACCCCGCCAGCCGCGCCGCCATGTCTTCCGCATAGGGCGCGAAGATCATCGGGCCGAGATAGCGGTCGTACAGCGCCGGGACAGAGCCCCGGAAATTCCGATCGGCATCCATGGCGGCAGCCTCCCCGCCGCCGATCATGCCGCACGCCGCGTCCTCCGGCGCATCTTCAGCCAGGATTGATCGCAGCCTGCCCCGGCGCATTCCTTGGCGGCTCGAACCTGACCGCGCCGGGATGCAGCACCGTCGCCCGCGGTGCATCGGCCACGCTCAGCACGCCTGCCTGGGCGAAGGTCCCCCGCACCTCCTCGGCGAAGGCCGCCGCCGCATGGTCGCCTCCTGCCTCGCCAAGCGCCGCCACCGCATAGAGGAAGGCCCGCCCCGCAAATCCCATATCCGCCCCCACCGCCACCGCCCGCAGCACATCCAGCCCCGAGCGGATTGACCCGTCGAACAGCACCTTCGCCCGGCCCGCCACCTGCGCTGCGATCGCCGGCACTGTGTCGATCGAGGCCGGCGCCGCGTCGAATTGCCGCCCCCCATGGTTCGACACCCAGATGCCGTCGACGCCGAGCCGCACCGCCCGCTCCGCATCCTCCGGGTGCTGCAACCCCTTCACCACCAGCGCCCTTGGCCAGGCCTCACGGAAGCGGGCGATGTCCTCCCAGGTCACACCCGTCACCATGTTCCGCTGCACGAAGCCCGCCATCTCGGCGAGCCCCGCCCCCTCGCCGGCATAGGCCCGCATGTTGGGGAAGCTCGGCAGCCCCGCCCTGAGAGAGGCCATCGCCCAGAGCGGCGCCCGCGCGATGTCGAACACGGTGCGCGGCCGGTAGCGGAAGGGCATCACCAGCCCGTTGCGCACGTCATGCACCCGCTTCTGCCGTGCCGGCACGTCGAGGGTGACGACCAGCGCATGCGCCCCCACCGCCTCCGCCCGCCGGATCAGATCGAAAGAGAGCGCATGGTTCTCCCCCGGCAACCCATAGAGCTGGAACCAGAAGACATCCGGCGCGATCCGCGCCAGCTCCTTCATCCCGACATTGGCGACCGTCGAGGAGACATAGGGGATGCCCGCCCGCTGCGCCGCCGCGGCCAGGATCGCATCCGCCCCCGGCCAGACCATGCCGATATTGCCCATCGGCGCCACGCCCACCGGCGCGTTGTAGACCCGCCCGAACAGCTCCGTCCGCACCGAGACGGCCGAGACGTCGAGCGCATAGCGCGGCACGATCCGCACCGCATCCATCGCCGCCCGGTTATGCGCGACATTCGGCGCCCCGTCACCCACGCCACCCGCGACGAAGTCATAGGCGAAGCGCGCCACCCGCCGGCGCGCCCGCCGCTGCAGATCATCGAAGCTTGGGAAGCGCCGGCGCAGCCGCGCGGCCGGCGTCTCCGCCACTGTGCTGCTCATGCCGCCCCTCCCATCTCGTTGCTTGCACCACATCTTCACGCCAAAGCCGCGGAAGGCAACCTGCCGCCCCGCCCCGCGCTGAAGGTCCAAAAGAGGAACCGCCAATGCCCCGCCCGACCCTCCCCCTCCTGGCGACGCTCGCCCTCCTCGCCGGCTGCGTGACCCCCGACCAGCCGCCCCAGGGCTACGCCACCCTGCCCCCCGATTCCGTCCAGGGTGCCGGCGACCCGACCCGCTCGGCGGTCATCGGCACTTCCTATGCCTTCGGCAATCCGTCGAGCCTCGCCGGCAACCCCGCCGCCGCCGCCCGCGCCGTCGCCAATTACGAATACCTGGCGACCGAGCTGCCCTATGGCCCGCGCTGGCGCGGCTTCAACGGCCCCATCGGCCCGCTCTTCACGGATGGGCTGAATGAGCTTCGCCCGGCCATCGGCATCGCCCCCAATGCCCAGGCCCAGCCGGTGGTGCAGTCGCTCTACGCCGCCTCCCGCGCCATCAATGCCGGCGACCAGGCCGCGGCCGAGCGCGTCCTCTCCAACCCCGCCTTCCCCGCCGGCGGCGCCGCCACCCTCCAGCGCCTGTCGAACCTCCCCAACCTGCCGCGCGTCGCCGCCGCCACCGCCTTCGCCGCGCAGGAGCTGGACCGCCAGGACCGCCTCGGCTCGCCCCGTGGCCAGGGCGGCGGTGGCGGCGGTGGCGGCGGCGGCCGCCCCTGATGGCCCGCTGAACCGCTTCGCGGCTCTGCCGCGGAAGGCGGGGCGCGGGCCGGCCTTGCGAAGTGTTCCGAAGCCCGCCGGCCACCGCCCCGCTTGGCGACCGGCGCGCTTCCTTTCCGGTCCCTTGCCACGGCCCCGCACCGCCATGGCGAGCCGCCCGTGCTTCTGCTAGCCGGGATGCATGCCGCATCCCGCTCCCTCCGCCTGGTGGCGCGACCGCCGATACCTCGTGCTGCTCGCCCTCGGCTTCGCCTCCGGCATTCCCCTGCCGCTGACCGCCGCCACGCTGCGCCGCTGGCTGTCGGAGCAGGGGCTCTCGGTGGAGCTGATCGGCCTCACCGCCTCCCTTGGCTTGGCGTATACGCTGAAATTCCTCTGGGCCCCGGCGCTGGACCAGCTCGCCCCGCCCTTCTTCCGCGCCCTCGGCCGCCGCCGCGGCTGGCTCGCCTGCATCCAGCCGGCGCTGATCCTCGCCATCGCCGCCCTCGGCCTGACGACGCCGGGCCCCACCGGCTACGCCGCCACCTTCGCCCTCGCCGCCCTCGTCGCCTTTCTTTCCGCCAGCCAGGATGTCGTGGTCGATGCCTACCGCATCGACCTGCTGGAAGAGAACGAGCAGGGCTACGGCCTCGCCCTTTATGTCTGGGGCTATCGCGGCGCGCTGCTGGCCAGCGGCGCCGGCGCCCTCGCCGTGACGGAATTGGGCGGCTGGGCCCTCGGCTACGGCCTCTGCGCCGCGCTCCTCGGCATCGGCCTGCTCGCCGTCCTCCTCGCCCCCGAGCCCGCCGCCCCGCCTCGGCTGGCGACGACGGCTCCCGGCGGCCGCCTCCGCGCCGCCATCATCGACCCCTTCCTCGACTTCATGCAGCGCCGGCACTGGCTGGCGATCCTGCTCTTCGTCGTGCTCTTCAAGCTCGGCGAGGCGCTGGCCGGCGTGATGACCCAGCCCTTCTACGCCCAGCTCGGCTTCACCCGGCTGGAGCTGGCGGCGATCAACAACGTCTTCGGCCTGCTGGCCATCCTCGCCGGCGCGCTGGCCGGCGGCTGGCTGATCCGCCGGCTCGGCATCGCCCGCGCCCTGGTGCTGACCGGCTTCGGCCAGATGCTCTCCAACCTGATGTATGTCGCGCTGGCGCTTGCGGGCCACGACCTGCCGCTGCTCTGGGCCCAGGTTGGCATCGAGAACTTCACCGACGGCATGGCCGACGCCGCCTTCCTCGCCTATCTCTCGAGCTTGACCAACCGGGCCTTCAGCGCCACGCAATACGCGCTGCTCTCCTCGCTGGCGGCCTTCGCCACGCGCACCCTCGGCGGCGGCTCAGGCTTCCTCGCCGCCTGGCTCGACTGGCCCGTCTTCTTCCTGATGACGACGGTCGCCGCGCTGCCGGCCATGGCGATCATGCTCTGGCTGCTGCGCCGCCTGCCGCCACGCGAAGCCCCGCCACCAGCCGAAGTCGTTCTATCCAACCCGTGAATAGCCGGTATCGACACGACGCATTGGACCATCCACCGGGCCTGCCCACCTCTCGCTGCAACGCAACATGAGAGTGCCTGCCCGATGTCCGACCTCTTCCAGCCCGTGCGCCTCGGCGCGATCGACCTGGGGAACCGCGTGGTCATGGCGCCGCTGACCCGCAGCCGCACCGGCAGCGCCGGCATCCCCGGCCCGATGAACGCCACCTACTACGCCCAGCGTGCGACCGCAGGCCTCATCATCGCCGAGGCCACGCAGATCAGCCAGCAGGGCCAGGGCTACGCCTACACGCCCGGCATCGTCACGGAGCAGCAGGTCGCCGGCTGGCACCAGGTGACCGAGGCCGTCCACCAGGCCGGTGGCCGCATCGTCCTCCAGCTCTGGCATGTCGGCCGCATCTCGCATCCCAGCCTGCAGCCCGGCGGCGCGCTCCCCGTCGCCCCCTCGGCGATCAAGCCGGAAGGCCAGGCCTTCACCGAAAGCGGCTTCGCCCCCTTCGTCACCCCTCGCGCGCTCGAGACGGACGAGATCCCCGGCATCGTCGAGGACTACCGCCGCGCTGCCCGCAACGCGCAGGAGGCCGGCTTCGACGGCGTCGAGATCCATGGCGCCAATGGCTACCTGATCGACCAGTTCCTCCGCGACGGCACCAACCAGCGGACGGACCGCTACGGCGGCAGCATCGAGAATCGCACCCGCCTCCTGCTCGAAGTGACCGAGGCCGTCACCTCCGTCTGGGGCGGCGAGCGCGTCGGCTTGCGCCTCTCCCCGATCTCGCCCGCCAACGACATCCGCGACAGCAACCCGCAGGCGCTCTTCGGCCACGCCGTCGCGGCCCTCGCCCCCTTCAACCTCGCCTACCTCCATGTGGTCGAGGGCGCGACCGGTGGCTCCCGCGACGCGGGCGGCTTCGACTTCGGCGCCCTCCGCCGCGCCTTCCGCGGCGCCTACATGGCGAATAACGGCTACGACCTGCCGCTGGCCCAGGCCGCGCTGGCCAAGGGGAGGGCGGATGCCATCGCCTTCGGCCGCCCCTTCATCGCCAACCCGGACCTCGTCGAGCGCCTCCACACCGGCGCCCCGCTGGCCGTGCCGCAGAAGGAGACCTTCTACGGCGGCGACGAGCACGGCTACACCGACTACCCGGCGCTGACGCGGAAGGCGGCGTAAGGCTGGGGGCCAGGCCCCCCGTCGGACGCAGTGCGTCCAACCCCACCGGGGGGACAGGCGTCCCCCCGGACCCCGGCCTGACTTTGCGCTTGCAAAACGTCCGGGCCAAGGGTATAGGAATATATCCTTGCCTCAGAAGGGCCCGAGGCTGTCGGGCAGGATGAAGTCGCTGGCCGTCAGGTGGTGGATGCCGGTCAGCTCGATCTCCTGCCAATAGGTCGTCGGCTTCTCCGGCGGGTCGTCCACGTTGCGGAAGCCGTTCGGCGCCGAGATCTTGATGATCGTGTTCCCGTCCTCGATGTCGTAGCGCGCCTGCATGGCATAGCTCACCACGAAGTCGCCCGTGCCAAGGAAGATCCCCGCCGGCTGCCCCCTGGGCGGCGCGTGGTGGTTGTAGTAGCCCGAGATGTCGATCACGTCCTGCCCGTGATGGAAGTCGCGGATGATGTCCCGCTCCGCCGGCCCGACCGCGGTATCCCGCGCCCCCCCATAGGTTGCCAGGTAGCCGAACATGAACACGTCCCGCCCCCCGCCGCCGACCAGCGCATCCACTCCGGTGCTGCCCTGCAGCGTGTCACGCCCGGCCCCGCCCGCCAGCAGGTCGTCGCTCGAGCTGCCCCGGATGAAGTCGTTGCCCGCGCCGCCATGCAGGTGCTGCGGCAAGGCTTCGTACAGCTCCATGTCGTGGCTCGGGATGGTGCCATAGCCCATGATCGAGTCGTCGCCGGCCCCGCCGAACACCGTGTTCGCCCCATAGCCCGCCAGCACGGTGTCATCCCCGGCACCGCCGAGGATGAGGTTGTTGCCCGGCCCCGGCGTCGAGCCCAGGATCGGGCCATAATTCGCGGAGGCGTAAGGCTCCGTCAGCAGGAAGTAGTTGTCGCCGGCGATGAAGTCGTTGCCGGCCCCGCCGAGCAGGACATCGCTGCCCGCCCGCCCGAAGAGGACATCGTCGCCCTGGTGACCGAGGATGAGGTCGCTGCCGATCGTACCACGCAAGGTGTCATCGGCCTGCGTGCCGGGAAGATACGACATTCTGGTGTTTCCTCTCGCCGGAGGGTTTCACCCTCCGGTCGAGGATTGGACATCTTGATCCATTCCCAGTCACGGATTTCCTGAACAAGGAATCGTTACTTTGGGTTGCAAGCAGGAACTTCATCTCGCCCGCCCGGCGAGCCGCGTCGCGCCGCACCGGCGCGACGCCCTAAATCCCTAAAAACTTCAAGCGACGCCAGGAAAACGGAGCCCAGTCAAAGACTTGGCCCGGTTCCCAGGCCCCGGAATTGAGGCCGCTTGAGCCGTTCTTATCCGGCTTCAACCATTCCGCAGCGCCACGGTGAACCCCGCCTCGGTCTTCGCCGTGATCTCCTCCAGCGTCACCTCCGGCGCCAGTTCGACCAGCTTCACCTCTGTCTCGCCCTTCCGAGCGATCTCGAACACCCCAAGCTCGGTGATGACCATGTCCACCACCCGCGCCCCCGTCAGCGGCAGCGAGCATTCGCGCAGCAGCTTCGGCTTGCCGCCCGCAGTGTGCTCCATCAGCACCACCACCTTCTTCACCCCGGCGACGAGGTCCATCGCCCCGCCCATCCCCTTCACCATCTTGCCGGGGATCATCCAGTTGGCGAGGTCGCCATTCGCCGCCACTTGCAGGGCGCCGAGGATCGACAGGTCGATATGTCCGCCGCGGATCATGGCGAAGCTGTCGGCGCTCGAGAAATAGCTGCTCGTCCGCAGCTCGGTGATGGTCTGCTTGCCGGCATTGATGAGGTCCGGATCCTCGTCCCCCTCGTAGGGGAACGGCCCGAGGCCCAGCATCCCGTTCTCGCTCTGCAGCTGCACGCTCATGCCGGACGGCACGTGGTTCGCCACCAGCGTCGGGATGCCGATGCCGAGATTGACGTAGAAGCCGTCCTCGAGCTCCGCCGCCGCGCGGGCGGCCATCTTGTCACGCGTCCAGGGCATCGTCGCTCTCCCTCAGGCCAAAACGCGCTTGCGCGTGGTGCGCTGCTCGATCCGCTTCTCGAAACCGGCCGGGCACTCGATCATCCGCTTCACGAAGATGCCCGGCGTGACGATGTGGTCCGGGTCGATGTCGCCCGCCTCCACGATGCGCTCCACCTGCGCGACCGTCATCCGCGCCGCCGTCGCCATCATCGGATTGAAGTTCCGCGCCGTCTTCCGATAGACGAGGTTGCCCTCGGTGTCGCCCTTCCAGGCATGGATGATGGCGAGGTCGGCGACGAGGCCGCGCTCCATCACATAGGTCTCGCCGTCGAACTCCGCCGTCGGCTTGCCCTCGGCGACCTTCGTCCCCACGCCCGTCTTGGTGTAGAAGGCGGGGATGCCCGCGCCGCCGGCCCGGATGCGCTCGGCCAGCGTGCCCTGCGGGTTGAACTCGATCTCGAGCTGCCCGGCCAGGTACTGCTCGGCGAAGGTCTTGTTCTCGCCGACATAGCTGCTGATCATCTTCCGCACCTGCCGCGTCTGCAGCAGCAGGCCGAGCCCCGCATCGTCGATGCCCGCATTGTTCGAGACGATGGTCAGATCCTTCACGCCGCTGTCGCGAATCGCCTCGATCAGCAGCGAGGGAATGCCACACAGCCCGAACCCGCCGGACATGATCATCATGCCGTCGCGCAGCGTCCCGGCCAGGGCCTCCTTCGCGTCGCTATAGACCTTCCCCATGGGCGCCAGCTCCCTGCCTGCGGCGGATATCGTGGCCGCAACCTAGTCGTGTCGATGATCGCGGGAAAGAGGCGCGGAGGGGCTTGCGCACCCTGCCGGGCACCGCTATACGGCGCCTCCTTCCTGGGGGGCCATAGCTCAGTTGGGAGAGCGCTTGAATGGCATTCAAGAGGTCGGCGGTTCGATTCCGCCTGGCTCCACCAGGAACCTCGCCGCGGGGCCGTTGAGCCTTCGGCAGGAACCTCCCCCACCCATCCCGGTTCGTCCCTCATCCCATATGGGGAGGACGCGATGAGTACCGCCAAGCAGGACAACCGCCGCGCCGCCGAGCACCATTCCGGCGAAGGCGGCACGAGCAATGCCGGCGGCACCGCCACCGGTTCCGGCAGCTCCTCCGCCAGCGGCGGCAAGGGCGACAAGCAGCGCGACATCTCCGGCAGTGGCAGCGACAAGTCGACGCACAATCGCCCTGGCCACAAGACGCAAGGCTGACCCCGTGCCGGGCGTGATGTGACCCGCGCCGAGGAATTGCTTTACCTCGCGGACCGCCTCGGCCAGGTCGAGCGCGGCGGTGGTGGCGCCGATCTCAGCCTTCACCTCGCCCTTGCCCTCGAAGGCGATGTGCTGCCCTACACGCGGCAGGCCAACCTCGCCTGGGGCCTGTTGCCGCAGCGCTATGCCTGGCTTGCTCCCATCCGCTCCGGCGACCGCGTCCACATGGCCTGTCGCCGGACCGATGGCGGCCTGCTGCACCGCCAATGGGCCTGCACCTTGCCGTTGGCGATGTGCGGTGCCCTGTTGCGCGCCGAGGCCGCCCTGGCAGCCGAGACCTAGCCCCGCAGCGCCCGCCACTCCGACAGCGACACCACCTTGGCCCCGCAGTGCTGCGGCAGGACAGCCGCCCCGCCTGCCGCAGGCAGCCCCGTCGCCCCGCCTGCCTGCGGCAGGACCGTCGCCCCGCGCGCCTGCGGCAAGACCGCAGCCCTGCGTGTTTGCGGCAGGACGATTGCCTCGCGTGCCTCCGGCACGACGACCGTGCCCTCCGGCGCCGAGCGGTCGACATGCCGGAAGGTGAGCTGCAACGCGACCATTCGCGGCCGCACCCAGGGCGACTCCACCTGAAGCCCGGAATCCAGCCGCGCCGCATCCGGTCGGGCGAAGAAGCTCGCGGCATAGAGCCGCGCCCGGCGTTCATCCGACGCCATGACGTAGCAGGGACCGCGATAAGTGCTCGCCGACCATTCCGTGGCCTCTGCCGCGGTTGGGAGGGGGATCAGGCCGAACAACGGCATGGCGTGCTCATTCCGGAGGGTGACAATCTCAGGTTGATGATATCCACCAGCTGCATCACTCGGTTCTTAACAGAGGACGCCGTTACGCGTGACGAATACGCATCGACCTGACACCGAAGTGACTGATCAACGCATAGCGGTATGCCGCGCTGCAGCGTAATCATCCTGAGGTTGCTGCTGCGACGAACGCCGACAGCACCTCATCCGGACCCCCCAGGAGATTGCTATGCACGCCGAGCGCCATAAACGTTTTCATGGCTATGTGAAGGTTGAGGTCCAGGGCCGCGCACCACGCCGTTGGGGCTGGACCATCCACCGCTCGGATTCGGAAACCCTCGTGCTGCGCGCCACCACCGGCTTCGCCCATGCGGAAGATGCCTGGAAGGCCGGGCAAGCCGCCCTGCGCACGCTGGAAGCCGGCGAATCCGCCACGTCCATCGCCGCATAACCAATCAAGGGGAAGTCTGGTGCCGACACCCAGGATTGAACTGGGGACCTACTGATTACGAATCAGTTGCTCTACCGCTGAGCTATGTCGGCAACGCAGACGGGCGCTCAATACCCGCGCCCGCCCGCCACGGCAACACCCTTCGCGCAGGTCAGCCAGTCACGGCTTGCAACGGCCCGCTGATCGCCCGCGCGCCAACCGGCGCCGCATCCCGCTCCGCCGCCGGCTCCGCCGTCCAGGCTATGCGGCCGGCAGTGTCGCAGGCCTCGCAGACCGGCGCCCAGCGGCGATGCTCGGTCCCGCAATGCCCGCAGCGCCAGCGCGGCTCCGGCCGGGCGCCGGCAGCCTCGCGCAGCCAGCGGGCCTGCGCGGCGCGGGATTCGGCGGTTTCGCCATGCTCCGCCTCCTCCAGCTCCGCCAGCAGCAGATAGGCCCGCCGGTCCGCCTCGCCCGACTTCACCACCGCCTCCAGCGCGCCCCGTGCCCGGCCTGTCAGGCCGGCGGCCAGCGAGACGCGCGCCAGCAGCAGCCGGCTCTCGGCCGCGGTCGGGTTGCGGCGGATCAGCATCTCCACCGCCTTCACCCGCGCCAGCGGGTCCGGTTCGTCGGCGAGATAGGGTTCAGCGAGGTCCGGGTGCGGCGTGGCCGCCCAAGCCTCCTCCAGCACGCCCTTGGCGCGGCGCGGGCTGCCCTCGCCGCGCAGCCGCCTGGAATGGGCTATGGCCGCCGGGGCAAAGGTGGCGTCGGCCTGGAAGGCCTGCCGCTCCAGCTCCGCCGCCTTGGCTCCATCCGGCTCCTGCCCGGCCGCGGCCAGGGCGAGCGGCGCGCGAGGCGCCTCCTTCGGCGCCAGGCTCAGCGCCTCCCGCCAATTGCGCGTCTGGAGAGCGAGCTGCGCCCGCTCCTCCCGCAACCAGGAGGCGCCGGGCTGCACCGCCTCGGCTTCCTTGGCCAGGGCCAGCGCGGCATTCCAGTCGCCCCGCGCCATCGCCTGCCGCAGCAGGCCGCGCAGGCCGATGAAGCGCGCATCGTCGCGCTCGGCGAGCTGGCGAAAGACGGCGGCGGCCGCCTCGTCATGGCCGGAGAGGCGCTCCGCCTCGGCGGCCAGCAGCAGGGTCTGCGGCGTGTCGCCGAGCAGCTTGCGGGCCTTCCGCACCTCGAGCCGCGCCGCCTCGGCGGTGCCGGCCGAGAGCGCGACCAGCGCCCGCGTCAGCGCCGCGTCGCCGTCATGCCGGCGGCGCCAGGCGCGCTTGTTGCGCGCCCGCCCCGGCCAGCGGCGGATCGCGCCGATCAGGCTGAGGATGCCGTGCAGCACCAGGAAAGCGAGGCAGAGGACCAGCAGGGCGATGGGGAAGCTGGTGCCGATCCAGGCATCCCCCACCTTGATCTCGACGGTGCCGCCAAGCTCCGCGAGCCACATGGCGGCGGCGGTGCCGATGCCGAGGAGCAGCAGCACCCAGATCGCGCGGGCCATCGGCTCAGCCCGCCGCCAGCTGGCGGAGCGCCGCGCGCGCCGCGATCAGCGCCCGGGCCTGGTCGGCCCAGCCCTGCATGGCCTGCCGCGCCTGCGGCGGCAGCTTGTCGATATGCTGTAGGCTCATCTCAATATCCCCGGCCTCCAGCGCGCGCCGGGCGCGCTCGATTTCGGCCTCCGCCGCATCACCCCAGACCACCTGGTCGCCGCGGCGGACCGTCACCAGCCCGCCGAGGCGGGAGAGGGCGCTGTCCACCACGCCGCCGCGGCTGCCGTCCGGCCCCTGCGCGGCATCGGAGGCGGCGCGCGCGGCCTTGGCCGCATCCTCGAAGGAAAGGCGGAGCGAAGCCTCGGTCGGCGGCGCCGCCTGGGCGAAGCGGGAGAGCGCCTGCGGCGGCTGGTCGATGCGCCCGAGCGCCGCGCCGAGCGGCTGCCCGGCCGTCAGCGCGCTGCGCAGCCCGTCGATGGCGGCGAGGCGGGCGGTGCGCCCCTCAATCGCCGCCAGCCGCTGCTGCGCCTGCTCCAGCGCGGCCATGCGCTGGCCAAGCGTCCCCTCCAGCGCCGCGATGCGCTGGTTGAGCGTGCCCTCCAGCGCCGCGATGCGCTGGTTGAGCGTGCCCTCCAGCGCCCCGAGCCGGTCCTGCACGGCCTTGTCCTGCGCGGCGAGGCGCCCTTCGGCAGCGCGGGCCTGGTCCTGCAAGCGGCCATCGAGGCTGCCGGCCTGCTGCTCGACGCGCTCGGTCAGCCGCTCGACACGGCCGGACATCTGCTCGACCGCGTCGCGCGGGGCGAAGCCGGCGGGATCGACGGTGGGCCGCGCCTCCAGCGCCTGCACCCGGCGCTCCACCGCGGTGTCGCGCTCATTGGCCTGGCCGGAGTTGCGCTCATTTGCCGCCACCTGTTCGCCCAGCGCGGCGAGGCGGGTCTCGATCGGGCGGGTGTCGGTCGCCACCGGCCGCTCCTCGAGGCTTTTGATGCGCGCCTCCAGCGGCTGGACCTGCTGGATGCGTCCGTTCAGCGCGCCGACCTCGCCGCGCAACCCGTCGAGCGCGGTCACCCGCTGCTCGATCTGCGCCACGCGCGCGGGATCGACGCTGGCTTCCTGCGAGGAGCGGGGCGTCGTCAGCAGCCACCAGAGGGCCAGCACCAGCACCGCGCCGCCGATGCCGATCACGATCGCCGCCGGGTCGATTCGCTTGCCGATGAAAGGCTGCGGTTCAGGCTGGTTCAATGGTGAATTCCGTGGTGGGGGAGGGGGTGGCGGCGGCGGCGAGGCCATCGCCGGTTTTGGAGCCGGGGCCGTGATGGAGGCTGATGCGGGCGCGGCAGCGGGTGCCGCGGCGGCAGCCGGTGCGGGAGGCGCCGCGGGCGGCGTGATGCCGGCAGCAACCGGGATGGGTTCCGCCCTCACCGCCGGGGCGGCGCCCGGCGGGATGGCGGGCGTGGTGACGGGGGATTCGCTCGGCGGCCGGTTGGGCGCGGCGGCGCGCGAGGCCTTCGGCTTCGGGTCGGGAGCTTTGCTCATCGTTTCGCTAACCTGGGTCCGAGCAGTTGCAGAAGCGAGTCCTGGTCGGGCCGGTCGGCGACCTGCACGGCGCGCCACGCCAGAGGGGCGGGTGCTGCTCGCAGCGCCGCCGCGACCCTGGGGCTCAACGCCAACGCCATGACCGACGCAGCGGTTTCGGCCAGCCCGGCCTCGTGGAACAGGGAGATGGCACAATGGGCCGAACGCGGCGAGAAGAACAGCGCAGCAACGACCCGTCCATCGGCCAGGGCTTTCCTGGCCCGGTCGGGCAGGCCGGGCGCCGGGGCGGCGGCATAGGCAACCCGGCGTTGCACCCTGAAGCCGCGCTGCCTGAGCGCCGACGCCACCTCCAGCCCATATCCCTGGCCAACCGCCAGCAGCAGCGGACCGGCCGCCGGGTCGAGCCGTGCAGCTGCCAGTTGCGCCAGCGAGACGGCATCCCCCGCCGCGGCCTCGGCCTTCACGAAACCGCTATGCCGCGCCTCGGCCGCAGTCGCCTCGCCGACGGCGAGCACCGGCAGGTCTGCTGGCAGGCCCGCCGGCAGCGCGCCGGGCCGCACCGCCCGCGCCGCGGCGCGGCTGGTCAGCAACAGCGCCTGCACCCCGACGGGGGCGGCCATGGGGCGAGGGGCAAGACGCAGGGCAGGGGCCAGCACCGGCTCCCAGCCGAGGCCGGCGAGGCGGCGCCCCGTCTCCTCCGCCCCCGGCTCCGGCCGGGTGACGAGCACGGCCTCACGCAAAGAGATCGGCCGGGCTGTCGGCCCTCAGCTCCGCGCCGAGGGCGGCGCCGAGCCGGGCCGCATCCGCCGCCGCGCCGGTGACGGAGCGCTTCAGCAGGAAGCTGCCATCCGGCCGGGCGACGAGGCCGGTGAGGTGCAGCGCCCCGGTCGGCAGCAGCCGGGCATGGCCGCCGATCGGCGTCCTGCACGATCCGTCCAGCGCCCCGAGCAGTGCCCGCTCGGCCCGGCTGACCGCCGCCGCGGCGCGATCCTCGATGGCGGAGAGCAGCTCCAGCAGCTCGGCATCCGCGCTGCGGCAGGTGATGCCGACGATGCCCTGGCCAGCGGCCGGGACCATCGCCTCGGCATCGAGGACGACCCCTGCCTCGCGCTCGATCCCCATCCGCTTCAGCCCGGCGAGTGCCAGGAAGGAGGCGGTGAAGTCGCCCGCCCGCACCCGGCCCAGCCGGGTCTGGATATTGCCGCGGATGACGCCGCAGCGCAGGTCGGGCCGGGCATGCAGGATCTGCGACTGTCGCCGGACGGAGGCGGTGCCGATCAGGGCGCCTGCCGGCAGGCAGCCATAGGGGTCGGCCGGGTCCGGCGGGGTGCAGCCGGGGCCGAGCACGATGGCATCCCGCGCATCCTCACGCGCCAGGGTGCAGGCCAGGCTGATGCCGGCGGGCAGCTGCGTCTCCAGGTCCTTCAGGCTGTGGACGGCGAAGTCGACCCGCCGGTCGAGCAGTGCCTCGTGGATCTCCTTGGCGAAGAGGCCCTTGCCGCCGATATCCGCCAGCGGCCGGTCCTGGATGCGGTCGCCGGAGGTGGCGATGATCCGCTCCTCGAAGGCCTCGGCCGCGCGCAGCACAGGGCAGACGTGGGTGATGATCGACAGGAAGTGCCGGGTCTGCCACAGCGCCAGCGGCGAGCCGCGCGTGCCGACGCGGAGCGGCAGGGCACGGCCATGGTGCGGAACCTTGGCGAGGGTATCGTCGAGCGGCATCGCGGCGTCATAGAGCGGCCGCGGGGAAGGGGAAAGTACGGATGGATGCCTCGGCCACGGTGCTGGGCCTGGAATCGAGCTGCGACGAGACGGCGGCGGCAGTGCTGCGGGCGGATGGGACGATTCTCGCCGAGGCGGTGCTGAGCCAGCTGGAGGAGCATGCGGCCTTCGGCGGCGTGGTACCGGAGATCGCGGCGAGGGCCCATCTGGAGCACCTGCCGGGCCTCGCCGCCCGGGTGATGGCGGAGGCGGGGCTCGGCTTCAGCGACCTCGCCGGCATCGCCGCCACCTCCGGACCCGGGCTGATCGGTGGGCTGATCGTGGGGGCGAGCCTCGGCAAGGGGCTGGCGATCGCCCATGGCCTGCCCTTCGTCGCGGTGAACCACCTGGAGGCGCATGCGCTGACCGCCACCCTGCCGGGCCTGGTCGAGGGCGGGGCGCGCTTCCCCTACCTGCTGCTGCTGCTCTCGGGCGGGCATTGCCAATGCGTCGCCGTGGAGGGGGTGGGGCGATACCGCCGGCTCGGTACCACGCTCGACGATGCGGTGGGCGAGGCCTTCGACAAATCGGCCAAGCTGCTCGGCCTGCCCTGGCCGGGCGGGCCGGCGCTGGAGCGGCTGGCGGCGAGCGGCGATCCGCGCCGCTTCGCCCTGCCGCGGCCGCTGCTGGGGCGGGCCGGGTGCGACTTCTCCTTCAGCGGGCTGAAGACGGCGGTTGCCCATGCCGTCGCCAGGCACCCGCCGGGCGCGCTGCCGGCAGGGGATCGGGCCGACCTCGCCGCCGGCTTCCAGGCGGCGGTGGCGGCGGTCCTGGCCGACCGGGCGCGGCATGCGCTCGACATGCTGCCCGCGGCGACGGCGCTGGTGGTCGCCGGCGGCGTCGCGGCCAATGCGGCGATCCGCACGGCGCTCGGCCGCGTGGCGGGGGAGCGGGGGCTGGCGCTGGTGGCGCCGCCCATCCGGCTCTGCACCGACAATGCGGTGATGGTCGCCTGGGCTGGGGTCGAGCGGCTGCGGCGCGGCCTGGCCGACCCGCTCGGCCATGCGCCACGGCCACGCTGGCCGCTCGACCAGCTCACGGCATAGGCGGAAGCCGGCGGTCGCAGGTCGGGTCTGGCAGCCCCGGTCGGCTTCGGGTCCGGTGGAGGGGCGGCTAGGCGGCCGGCTGGGGCTGGTTCGGGTCGGCCGCTGCCACCACGCGGGCGGCGGGCAGGGCGATGTGGCATTCGAGCCCCCCCGGCGCCCAGTCCATCGCCAGCCTGCCGCCGAGCTGGCCGCGCAGCACCGCATCCAGCATGCGCGTGCCGAAGCCGCGGCCGGAGGGGGCCTTTACCGGCGGGCCGCCACGCTCGGTCCAGTCGAGGCGAAGCTCGTCCTCCTCCAGCCGCCAGGCGAGGATGATCCGCCCCGCCGGTGCCGAAGCGGCCCCATGCTTCACCGCATTGGTCGCCAGCTCGTGCAGCACCATGGCGAGCGGCTGCACCGCGCCGGCACCGATGGCGAGGGGCGGCCCCTCCATCCGCACCGCCCCCGGTGGGCAGCCGCTGAGCTCGCGCTCGGCGATGAGGCGGAGATCGGCGCCGACCCAGCCCTTCTCGGCCAGCAGCGTATGGGCGCGGGCGAGGGCGGCGACGCGGGCCTCCACCGTCGCCATGTAGGACTCCGGCCGGTCGCGCCGGGTCAGGCGCAGGACGGACTGGACCACGGCAAGGACGTTCTTGGCGCGGTGGTCCACCTCCCGCATCAGCAGCAGGCGGCGCTGCTCCGCCTCGCGCCGCTCGCTCACGTCGCGGGAGATGCCGGAGAGGCGCAACGCCCGGCCGGTCGCCGGATCCCGCTCGGTCACCGCGCCCTGGGAGGCGACCCAGGCATAACCCTCGGCCGGCGGGCGGCGGCGGACGCGGAATTCGGCGGCGAAATCCGCCGCCTCGCCGGCAATGGTCGACTGCAACCGGGCGAGGACCACGGGGCGGTCCTCGGGATGCGCCGCGGCGACCCAGTCGGCGAGGGTGAAGCCCGACTGCGCAGGGGCGTCCAGCGAGTCGTCGGGGCGGCTGATGCGACGCCCGCGGTCGGCGCGGACATCGTATTCCCAGCTCACCAGCCGGGCGGCCTCGAGGGCGAGGCGGAGCTTCTCCTGCCGCTCGGCGAGGTCGAGGCTGGCCTGCCGGTGCTCATGCACATCCTCGAGCAGGCCGACCCATTCCTGCCCGGTCGGCACGGCGCGGGCGCGGACCCAGTGCCAGGCGCCCGCACTGGTCCGGACGCGGTACTCGATGTCGACCGGCACGCGGGCGGCGCGGGCCGCGGCCCAGGCGGCAATGGTCGGCTCGCGGTCGGCGGGGTGCACCATCTCCAGCCAGCCAGCGCCGCGCAGGGCCCCGGAATCCTGGCCGGTGAGCTCGGTCCAACCCTCGGCCTCGAGGATCGCGCCCTCGGCATCGCCATGCCAGAGCACCAGCGCGCCGGCCTGGGACAGGGCGCGGAAGCGGCGTTCGCTCGCCGCCTCGCCAGCGCGGGCGCGGTCGCGCTCGGCCAGGCAGCGGGCCAGGATAGCGGCGAGGGCCAAGCCCAGGGCGAGCAGCAGCAGGATGGGCAGGGCGATCCGGGGGCGGTCCCTCCCATCCGCCAGCCACAGGGCAAGCGCCGCCAGGGCCAGCAACAGGGGCGGCAACGCGCGCAGGCCGATTGATCCGCGTGTCACCAATGCCGTTTGACGCGCCAAGGTTGAAGGAAACCGCATGCACAATGCTGCATCGCGTCAGTCACGGGACCTGTCAGGCGACGATCGGCGGGTCAACAGATCGGGAGCGGGGCGGCAACCCGGCGTGGCGGGCGGGCGTTGGCCCGGCGACAAGCGGGGAGCGACAGGCATGGCGGACGGGATCAGGCAGGCGGCGGAGGAGGTGGCGGCAGCGCCCTTCGTCATTCCAGGGGCACGGGGCGAGTTCCGCATCCAGGTGCTGAACGAGGATGCGGAGCGGGGCGTGGTGACGAGCATCGTCCACATCCCACCAGGCGGTTTCATCCCGGCGCATTCGCATACCAAGGGCTCGGAGATGCACTACGTGCTCAGCGGCGAGCTGATCGATGGCGGGCAGCGGCTGGGGCCGGGGGGCTTCCTCACCCATCCGGCCGGGCAGGTCCACGGGCCGCATGAGAGCGAGAGTGGCGCGCAGGTGCTGACCGTGCAGCAATGGCAGTCGCGCGACGGCGAGTTCGACTTCCACCCGGCTTGACCCTCCCCGCTTGACCCTGGGCGGCGGCGGCGCCCAGACTTTCGCGCGAAACGTCCGCAGAAGGAATGCGCTGCCATGCTGCCCTTGCAAGGGGTGACGGTGGTCGAGCTCGGGCAGAACCTGGCCGGCCCCTATGCCAGCGAGATCCTCGGCCTGCTCGGCGCCCGGGTGGTGAAGATCGAGCGGCCGGAGGGCGATGATGCTCGCGGCTGGGGGCCGCCCTTCCATGCCGGGACGGCGACCACCTTCCATGCGGTCAACCGCAACAAGCGCAGCATCGCGCTCGACCTGAAGGACAAGGCGGCGGCCGAGTGGCTGCGCGGCTTCCTGAAGGGTGCCGACATTTTCATCCAGAATATGCGGCCCGGCTCGCTGGAGGCGATGGGCCTCGGGGCGGAGGCGGTGCGGGCGCTGAATCCCCGCCTGATCTACTGCTCGCTCCATGCCTTCGGCGCCGCCGGGCCGCTGGCGCTGAAGCCAGGCTACGAGCCGATCGTGCAGGCCTTCGCCGGGATGTTCAGCGTGAACGGCAGCGCGGAGGCACAGCCGGCGCGGGTCGGGATGCAGGTGCTCGACCTCGGCACCGGGGTTTGGGCGGCGCTCGGCTGCCTCGCCGCCCTGCAGCGGCGGCACCTGACGGGGGAGGGAGCGACGGTCGATACCTCGCTCTTCGAGACCGGCCTCGGCTGGATGGGTCAGCATTTCGCGGGCTTCTTCGAGACCGGGCGGCAGCCGCCGCGGCACCGCAGCGGCAACCCGAAGCTGATCGTCTTCCAGGCCTTCGACACGGCGGATGGCGAGATCGTCGTCGCCGCGGCCAACGACCGGCTCTTCGCCAAATTCGCCACCGTGCTCGGCCATCCCGAATGGGGCGCCGACCCGCGCTTCCGCACCAACAAGGACCGCATCGCGCACCGCGAGATCCTGCTGCCGCTGCTGGAGGCGGCGATGCTGGCGCGCGGCAGCGAGGACTGGGCGGCGGCGCTGGAGGCGGCGGGGGTGCCCTGCTCGCCGATCCATGACCTGGCGGCGGTCGCGGCGCACCCGCAGACCGAGGCGCTGGGCATGGTGGTGGCGGCGCCGGAGGCCCCGCGCGGCATTGGCCTGCCGGTCTCCTTCGACCGCGTCAGGCCGCCGGTGGAGCGCGGCGCGCCGGCGCTCGGCGAGGCGAATGCCGAGTACGGCGCGCCGGTGCCGGTCAGGCCTCCGGCAGGCGGCGGATGACCGCCTCGGCGAAGTCCATGGTGGAGGCGCTGCCGCCGAGGTCGCGGGTGCGGATGCCGTCGCCGTTGAGGGCGCGGTCCACCGCCACGCGCAGCCGGGCGGCGAGGGGCTGGCGGCCGACATGCTCCAGCATGAGCCCGGCGGCGAGCAGCATCGCCAGCGGGTTGGCGATGCCCTTGCCGGCGATGTCGGGGGCCGAGCCGTGCACCGCCTCGAAGATCGCCGCGTCGGCGCCGATATTGGCCCCCGGCGCCATGCCGAGCCCGCCGATCAGCCCCGCCGCCTGGTCGGAGAGGATGTCGCCGAAGAGGTTGGTGGTGACGATGACGTCGAAGCGCCAGGGGTCGAGCACCAGCTGCATGGCGCAGGCATCGACGATGCGGTCGTCCCACTCCACGCGGCCGGCATAGCGCGGCGCCACCTCCTTCGCCGTCTCGAGGAAGATGCCGGTCAGCGCCTTCAGCACATTCGCCTTGTGGACGACCGTCACCTTCTTCCGCCCGTGCTTCACCGCGTAGTCGAAGGCGTATTCCAGGATGCGGCGCGAGCCGGCGCGGGTATTGACGCCGGAGGAGATAGCGACCGCGTGCGGATCGCCCTCGATCGGGATGTAGTGCTCGAAGGCGACGTAGAGCCCCTCGATGTTCTCGCGGACGATGACGAGGTCGATATCCTCGTAGCGGCCGCCGGGCACCATGCTCTTGGCCGGGCGCAGATTGGCGTAGAGGCCGAATTCCTCGCGCAGGCGGACATTGACCGAGCGGAAGCCGCCGCCGACCGGCGTGGTCAGCGGGCCCTTCAGGGCAAGCCGGGTGCGGCGGATGGAATCGAGGGTGACGCCGGGCAGCGGGTCGCCATGCGCCTCGATGCCGGCGAGGCCGCCCTGCTGCACATCCCAGGTGAAGGGCGCCCCGAGCGCCTCCAGGATGGCGACCACGGCCCTGGTGATCTCCGGCCCGATGCCGTCACCGGGGATCAGCGTCGCCGGGATGGCGCCCTGTGTATCCTGTCCACCCATCTGGGGCTCCGCTCTGTGTGAAATCGGTATGACCCGCCGGCTGGCCTTTGCTATGGACCAGCACCTTAAACGGGTCGAACCGACGCCCAAGGTGCCACACCACGCTCGGCCGTGGCCAGACCGGCAGCCGCGGGGCCGGCACCGGCGAAATGGCGGCGGCGGCGGAAACCGCGAATCGGGGCTGGTCGTTGGCGCCGGCACAGCGTCGGAGTCCGCCATGCCCATCGCAGCCGCCAGCGCCGCCCTCACCAACCATCTCCGCACCAGCCTGGAACGCGACGGCGCGCTGCACGGGATGGCGGTGGAGGCGATGACTCTCACCCAGGCGCGGACCAATCCGGGCCATGGCATCGCCCTCATCCTCTGGCGCGTCCAGCCGGAGGAGAATCCCGGCGACACCTCGCCGCTGCGCACCGCCTCCAAGGCCGACCCGCCCGAGGGCGCCGGGATGCGGCTGCGCTACCTGCTGGCTGTGCGCGGCCATGACAGCGCGGCGGAGCAGGCGTTGCTCGGCCGTTGCATGCAGGCGCTGGAGCGGAACCCGCTGATCCAATCCGCTGGCGAGCCGGGCGACATCGAGGCGGAGGCGCTGGTGGTCACGCTCGAACACCTGCCGGACGAGACCTATCTGCGCCTGCTGGATGCCTGTGGCGACCCGCCGCCGCTGCTGCTTCCCTACATGGTCCACAGCATGCGGTTGCGGCCCGGCATGGGTTGAGAGCGGAAGGAACCCCGCCTGGAGCGGCTCGTTCCCCCAGTCATATTGCATTGCAACATGACTGGCCCAGGATTCCCGATGCCCGAAACTCGCACGATCCTCGTCACCGGCGCCTCTAGCGGCATCGGCCGCGCGACCGCCCTTGCTTTCGCCCGCTGCGCCACCGCGCCGGAGGCGATGGCGCCTTCGGCCCGGCCCGGCCCGGTTTCGCGGTAAGCCGCCATGGACATGCATCATCCGAACCTGGCGGCCGAGACCGCCCCCGTGCCTGCCGACCCGCGCCGCGCCCTCGTCCTTTCGGGGGGCATCGCCCTCGGCGCCTTCGAGGCTGGGGCCTACGCCGCCTACGAGGCGGCGGAGGGCGGGGCGCCGCCCTGGGTGCTGGGCGCCTCGGCCGGGGCGCTGAACGCGGCGATCATCGCCGGGAATGCGCCGGGGCAGCGCGTCGCTGCGCTGCGCCGCTTCTGGGAGCGGGCGGCGACCGAGCCGATGCCGCTCGCCGCCGCGATCTTCGGTCCGCCGCCGGACGCCGGGCTCTGGCGCCGCGGCTACAACCAGCTGAGCGCGATGCAGACGCTGCTCCTCGGCAACCCGGTGCTGTTCCGGCCGCGCCTGATGCCGGAATTCGGCCCGGCCGCCTCGCTCTACGAACTCGGACCGCTGATGCGGCTCCTGCCGGAATTCATCGACTTCGACCGGCTGAACGGCGGCGAGGTGCGCCTCACCATCACCGCGACGGATGTGGAGACGGGCGAGCGCGTGGCCTTCGACACCGCTGCGGGCGCGCGGATTGGGCCGGAGCATCTGGCCGCCTCCTCCGCCCTGCTGCCGCTCTTCACCCCTGTCGAGGTCGAGGGGCGGCTGCTGGCGGATGGCGGCATCTCGACCAATGCGCCGATCGACATCGTGCTGGATGCGCCGGGGACGGGACCGCTGCAATGCCTGGTCGTGGAGCTCTTCGCCCGGTCAGGGCGGCGGCCTGCCTCGCTCAGCGCGGCAGTGGCGCGGGCTGGCGACCTCGCCTTCGGCAACCAGACGCGGCAGGCGCTGGAGAGTCGCGTCCGCGAGTACCGCATGCGCGCGCTGATCGGCCGCCTCGCCGCCGAGCTGCCGCCGGAGCGGGAGCGCGAGGCCGAGCTGGCCGCGCTGCTGGCCCATGCCGAGGCAACGGTGGTCCTGCTCAATTACCATGCGGCGGAGGACGAGGCGGGGGCGGGCAAGGTCTTCGACTTCTCCCGCGCCACCCTCGCGGACCGCTGGGCGGCGGGGGAGCGCGGCATGCACGAGGTGCTCGGACGCCTGCGCGAGCCGGCGGCCGCGGCGGTGCTCGCCCCTGGCCTGCTGCTGCATGAGGTGGAGGCGCGCTCCGCCCGCTAGACCATGACCCATGACTGCCGAATCGCGGATCATGGTCCGGCTTGATGTTCGTTCGCATCGTCAGGGCTGTCAGGCGTTTCACGCCGGACCCCGACGGTGCTCCACCGGTCAGCGCCAGTAGCGGTTGTCGCCGGATGGAAAATGCCGTTCCTGCACGCGACGGGCCGAGCCGTAGCATTCGCAGCAGGACGCCTCGAGGCCGGGGCGGTCGGTGATGGTCATCCGCCCGCCGCCATAGCGGATCATCCCCGCCCGCTGCAGCATGCCGGCCGCGACGGTGACGCCGGCGCGGCGGACGCCGAGCATTACAGACAGGAATTCGTGGGTGATCGGGAAGGTGTCGCCCTCGCTGCGGTCGTGCGCCATCAGCAGCCAGCGGGCGAGACGCTGCTCGATATTGTGCCGGCCGTTGCAGGCCGCGGTCCAGGCGATCTGGCTGTGCTGCGCCAGCACGAAGCGCATCATCAGGTCGCGCAGCGCCGCGCTGGCCTCCAGCGCATCGCGGAAATCGGCGTTGGTCAGGCGCCAGGCGGTGCCGGCGCATTGCACCATCACCTCGAATTCGGCGGTGTCGTCGCCGAGCGCTACCGGCCAGCCGGTCATGCCCTCAACTCCGGCAAGGCCGACCTCGGCGCTGTCGCCGTCATCGAGCGGAGCCAGCACGGAGACCCAGCCGGTCTCCAGGAAGTAGACATGCTCGATGCGCTGCTCGGGCGACGCCAGGGTCTGGCGGAGCTCGAGTTCGACCAGCTTCAGCTTCGGGCGAAGCCACGCGAGGTCCTCGGCAGGCAAGGCTGCGAGCAGCCGGTTGCGGGGAGCCGATTCCGGCGCGGTGGCGATGGACAATGGGAAAATCCTTGCCGGGCGGCGGGAAAAGCCTGGCCCAGGCAAGGGCGAAGCCAGTCTAACCTGATTGTTGCCAAAGTGAGCCCGCCCAGCGGCAGGATTAGGCCGTCACCCCTTCACGTTGCTCCCTTTTCCGGCGCGACGGCTGTACGCATCCGATAGATTCAGGAATGATTGCTGTTTTGACGATCAAACCTGCGTCATTCTGCGCCGGGATCCCTGCTCAGGACTCCCAGTCCGGGGCGATGCCGGGGTTCACCATGCGCCGGTCCTTAGGCAGGGCGGCCAGCGCCGCCTGATCCTCGGTATCGAGGCGGAGCGTCGCGGCCTCCATGTTCTCCCGTTGCCGCTCCGGCGAGGCCGCCTTGGGAATGGCCGCGACGCCCTCCATGCCGAGCAGCCAAGCCAGCGCCACCTGCCCGGCCGTCTTGCCATGCTTGCGGGCGATGCGCCCGATCACCGGGTCCTGCAGCACCTCGCCCTTGGCAACCGGCGTGTAGCTGGTCAGCAGCAACTCCTTCTCGCGGCAATAGGCCAGCAGCCGGGACTGGTCGAGGTAGACATGATGCTCGACCTGGAGGCAGGCGAGCGGGGCGATGCCCAACTCCATCGCGCGGCGCAGCAGGCCGAGGGGGAAATTCGCCACCCCCACCGCGCGCGCCAAGCCTTCCTCCCGCATCCGGGCGAGGGAGGCGAGCGCATCGGGCAGGTCGAGCTGCGGGCTCGGCCAATGGATCAGCAGCAGGTCGACATAGGGCTGGCGCAGGCGCTCCAGGCTGGCCTCCGCGGCACGGCGGATCTCGGCGCCCTTTGGCTTGTCGTTCCAGACCTTGGTGGTGAGGTAGAGCTGCTCGCGCGGCAGGCCGGAGGCGGCCAGCGCCGCGCCCACCGCGTCCTCGTTGCCGTACATCTCGGCGGTGTCGACATGTCGGTAGCCCATGCCGAGGGCGGATTCCACCGCCGCCCGGCATTCCGCGCCGCGCATCGGCCAGGTGCCGAAGCCAAGCGCCGGCATGCGGGTCAGCGCCGTCTCAAGCAGCGGGATGGTCATGGGCAAGCTCCTTCTCGGGGGCGAGATTTCGGGTTTCCGGCATGGTGAGCCAGAACAACGCCGCGCCCAACCCCGCGATCGCCGCCAGCGCCAGGAAGGCGGCATCATAGCCGTAATGCACCACGACCAGGCCGGAGAGCGCCCCGCTCACCACCCCGCCGAGGCCATGCACGGTGCCGACCGCACCCTGCGCCGCGGCGAAATGCCCGGTGCCGCGCGTCAGGTCGGCGATGACGACGGGGAAGAGCGCGCCGATCAGCCCGGCACCCACGCCGTCCAGGAGCTGCACGCCGATCAGCCAGGCCGGATGGTCCGAGGCGGTGTAGAGCACGCCGCGCAGCGCGAGCGCCAGGAAGGCGACGAGAAGCAGCGGCCGCCTGCCCCAGGCCTCGGCCCGCGCACCGGCCAGCGCCGCGGCCGGCACCATCACCGATTGCGCGGCGATGGCGCAGATGGCGGTCAGCGCCACGCCCCAGCCGATATTCTGCAGGGCGAGCTTCTGCGCCACCAGCGCCAGCATGGAGCCATTCGCCATGTGGAAGAGCGCGCCGGTGAGGGCGAAGGCGAGCAGCGGCCGGCTGCCTAGCAGCACCCGCCAGCCCTGGCGCGGCGCGGCGCCCACGCTCCCTGGCAGCAGGCCGCGGGCAACGGCGTGGTCGATGGAACGGGCGGGGATGGCGAGCGCCGCCCCGGCGCTGGCAAGGCCCGTCCCGGCCATCACCCAGAACAGCACGGGCGTGCCGAAGAGGGGCGCCATCGCCAGGATCAGCAGGTTGACCGCACCGTTGCCGGCATGGAACAGCGCCTCGTTCCGGCAGGCACGGCGGGCGAAGGCGCCGGGCCCGACCATGCCTAACGAGATGGCGGCGAGCGTCGGCGCGATGGAGGTGCCGGCCAGCCCGCCGATGACGCCCGCCAGGACGACCGGCCAGAAATGCGGCGCCAGCGGGATGACGAGGCAACTCGTCATCACCACCAGCACGGCGCCGGCGAGCAGGGCGCGCTTGGCCCGGATGGCATCGACCAGGAGGCCGATCGGCGTCTGCGCCAGCAGCCCGGCCAAGCCGCCGATCGAGAGGGCGAGGCCGATCTCCGCCGCATCCCAGTGATGTTCGGTCAGCAGGTAGACGCCGAGATAGGCGCCGAGCCCGTAGCGGACATCGGAAAGCAGGATGTTGAGGAGGTCGAGCGCCCGGGTGGGGTTCACCCGGCTTGCCGCAGCTCGGGATGCACGCGTTCCTCCAGTGCCCACCAGCCGGGCGAGTCCAGCAAGGGATGGTCGATGCGACCACGGTGGCCGAGGGTGGCAATGCCTTCGGCCAGCAGGGTCGGGCGCGGGCCGCCGGGCGCGCGGATGTCGAAGGCGCCCGCCTCGTAGCGCCCCTCGCGGCGGGCCAGCAGGCTGCACCAGTCGACGGCGCCGAACAGCGCCCAGGGCGTCACGGCCTCGAAGGGGGCGCCCTCGACGCGGAGCGCTGCCACCGCGGCCCAACATCCGGCGAGCCAGCGGAGCTGCTCGTCCTCCGTGCAGCCGATATGCACCTCGGTGACGGCGAGCGGCAGGCCGGGATAGCGCTGCCAGGCCTCGCGCAGGCGCGGCAGCCAGCCGGTGCTGCCGGGCGGCATCGGCACCCGCACGGCCTCGGTGTCGGCATAGCGGTGGCGGCCGTTGCCGCCATGCGTCCCGGGCGGATAGAGGCCGAGCCGCTGGTCGAGGAACCGCTCGCTGGTAATGTAGTAGTTGAGGCCGAGCAGCATCGGCTCCGGGATGCCGGCTGCGAGATTCTCCAGCAGCGCCTCCGGCACGCCGGCGGCCAGCAGCTTGCCGTGCCAGGGATGGTCGCGCCCGACGCGGCCGCACAGCAGGTCGAGGCTCAGCCAGCGCCGGGCATTCTCGTAGCGCGCCTGGTAGGCCAGCAGCGGCGTGGAAAAGGTGTGGCCGATATCCTCGGTCTGCACGAGCCGCGCATTGGGGATGGCGGCGCGGATCGCCTGCATCGACAGCAGCACGCCATGGCATTCATTCGCCAGGATGCGGAGGAAGCTGGCCTCGCCGGTGCCGAAGGGGGACCAGTGGCCGTAGAGGCCGGAGAAGCGTGCGGTGGTCAGCGGCTCGTTCACCGGCGTCCAGTCGGTGATCCAGGGGTAGCGGCGCGCGACGCGGCCGGCGAATTCCGCCAGCAGGACAGGGAAGCGCGGATCGTCGAGCCCGGTGCGGGCCGGCCCGCTGCCGTGATGGACGATGCCGATGATGGGCGCGATGCCGAGCCGGCGCAGCTCGGCCAGCCGCTCGTCATGCCAGGCCCAGTCGCAATCCAGCGGGCTGTCCGGCGCCACCCGTTCCCAGGAGACGGTGTAGCGGAGTTGACGGATGCCGAGGCCGGCTATGGCCTCGAGATCGGCGATGCGGTCGTGATGCCCGGTTTCCCGGATCTGGTCGCGCCAGCCGCAGGCGGAGCGGAGGACGCTGCATTCGAGGCCCCCCCAAAGCGCCACCGTCATGCGCGACCGTTCCGTTGCCGTTGCGTCCGTAATTCCGCCATGCCGTCATGCTCCCGGTCGATCCTTCCCAATCGCGGCGCGGGAAGACGAAGTTCCTGTCGGTGGGGTAAGGTCTTCACATGGTACGGCGCCGTACACGCTTGCGGCGGAATATCATGCTTGTCCGCAGCCCGGCCGGGTGTAGCCTTCTCGCAATACCGGAGGAGAATAAGTCCATGGACGGCACCGTCGCGGGCGCCTCGCGCCCGGAGATCAGGCTCACCGTTGCGAAGAAGGAGGAGCAGCCCTTCGTAAAGGGCCGGCGCAAATTCTTCCGCTACCGCGACCTCGGCGTCCAGGCGGCCACCGGCGGCAAGCTCCGTGCCCAGGTGATGGAAGCCATCACCGGCATGACCGAGCCGACCGGCTGGCACACCCATGAGTGCGAGGCGCAGTTCATCTACGTCCTGAAGGGCTGGGTGGAACTGGAATTCGAGGACGGCACCCGCACCCGCGCCGAGCTGGGCGATGCCATCCTCATTCCCGGCGGGATGAAGCACAACGAGATCGCCACCTCCGACGACGTGGAGATCCTCGAGCTCTCCATCCCCGGCGACATGGCGACCCGGGCCTGCGACCCGCCGCAAAGGGACTGACCCGGAGGATTGACCGCCGCAGGGCGGAACGAGCATCCTCGCTGCCAGGGACAAGGGAGGAGGGCGCCATGGCCGATCTCGACCGCGAGAGCGTCACCCGCGAGGCACTGGCACAGATGGCGGCGACGCCCGACCCCCGGTTGCGGGAGATCATGGCTGCGGCGACCCGCCACCTCCACGCCTTTGCCCAGGAGGTGAACCTCAAGCCGGATGAATGGCTGGCGGGCATCGCCTTCCTCACCGCGGTCGGCCAAGCCTGCACGCCCTTTCGGCAGGAGTACATTCTGCTTTCCGACGTGCTCGGCCTCTCGCGCCTCGTCAATCTCATGCACGATGCCGAGGGGCGCGAGGCGGCGGGGACGGAGACCAGCCTGCTCGGCCCCTTCTTCCGCGAGCAGGCGCCGGAATTCGCGCTCGGCGAAAGCATCGCCGTGCACGACACGGGTGGGACGGAGATCGTCATCTTCGGCCGGGTGACGGATAGCGAGGGCCGGCCGCTGCCGGGCGCCGAGATCGACATCTGGCAGACCAATGCCGCGGGACTCTACGACCTGCAGGCGGGCGACGCGACGGTGATGGACATGCGCGGCCGCTTCCGCGCCGATGCCGAGGGGCGCTTCCACATGCGCACGGTGAAGCCGATCGGCTACAGCATCCCGCTGGACGGGCCGGTCGGCAAGTTCGTCAAGCAGCAAAACCGGCATGGGATGCGGCCAGCGCATATCCACATCCTCGTCGCCGTGCCGGGGCACCGCGAGCTGGTGACGGCGCTCTATTTCGGCGACGACCCCAATATCGACAGCGACACCGTCTTCGGCGTCTCCCACTCGCTGGTGGTGCGGGAGGCGATGGGCCTGCCCGGCGCGCCGCGGGCGGACCTGCCGGCCGTGCAATACGATTTCCGCCTCTCGCGCCTCGGCGCCGGGGATGGCGGCGGGAGGGTAGGCTCTGATCCATCAAAGCTGATGCCAGCGGCGGAATAGCCGCGGCAGGGGTTTCGGGGAGGACAACAACAATGACCAGGATGACGAGGCGGGCGCTCGGCCGGCTTGCGGCCGGGGCGACCGTGCTGGCGGCGGCGCCGGGCCTCTCCTTCGCCCAGGGTTCCAACCCGCTCCGCATCGGCTATTCCATGTCGCTTTCGGGCGGGCTGGCGCCAAACGGCCGCTCCTCCCTCCTCGCGCACAGGATCTGGCAGGAGGACGTGAACGCCCGCGGTGGCATCCTCGGCCGCCCCGTCGAGCTGGTCTACTACGACGACCAGAGCAGCCCGGCGAACGTGCCCGGCCTCTACACGAAGCTGCTCGATGTCGACCGGGTCGACATGGTCACCTCTTCCTATGCGACGGTGATGATCGCGCCCTCCATGCCCGTCGTGATGCAGCGCAACATGTGCTACGTCACGCTGCTCGGGGCCGGGGTGAACGAGGCGTTCAAGTACGACCGCTACTTCAACATGAACGTCACTGGCGACGACATCCGCGCCAATTATGCCAAGGGCTTCCTCGACGTCGCCGCCAGGCTGCCGACGCCGCCGCGGACCATCGCCATCCTCGCCGTGGACAACGAATTCGCCCAGAAGGCGGCCGAGAGCGCGCGCTACCTCTCGAAGCAGCGCGGGTTGCGCATCGTCTATGACCGCTCCTACCCGCCGACGACGGTCGACTTCACGCCGACCCTGCGCTCCATCCAGGCGGCGCGACCGGACCTGATCTTCATCGGCTCCTACCCGCCGGATTCCAACGGCATCCTGCGCGCGGCCAGCGAGTTGCGGATCACCGCGCAGATGTTCGGCGGCGGCATGATCGGGCCGCAGATCGCGGCGGTGCAGGCGCAGCTCGGCCCCATCCTGAACAACCTGGTGACCTGGGACATCTACTCGCCGGAGCCGACGATGGACTTCCCCGGCATCCGCGCCTTCCAGGAGAAGTACCGGGCGCGCGCCGTGCAGGAGCAGGTGGACGTGCTCGGCAACTACCTGCAGCCCTATGCCTATGCGCAGATGCAGGTGGTGGAGCAGGCGCTGAACCGCGTCGGGAAGCTGGACCAGGCGGCGCTGGCCGGGGACATGCACGCCAGCATCTTCAACACCGTCGTCGGCGACATCCGCTTCGGCGCGCACGGCGAATGGGCGGAGCCGCGCAACCTGCTGGTGCAGTTCCAGGGCATCCGCGACGGCGACCTCGAGAAGTACAAGAAGCCCGGCGCCAAGGTCATCCTCTTCCCGGAGAGCCTGAAGTCCGGCGAGCTGCGCATCCCCTACGGCGCCCCGGCCTGAACGGCCAATGGACGGCGATCTTGCCCTCCTGCTGAACGGCATCGTCTCCGGCCTGCTGCTGGGCGGGCTCTATGCCGCAGCGGCGGCGGGGCTCGCGGTGTCCTTCGGCATGCTCGACATCGTCAACATCGCGCATCCGGCGCTGATGGTGGCGGGCGGCTTCCTCGTCGTGCTGGTCGGCACCGCGCTCGGGATCGACCCGCTGCTGGCCGCCGTGCTGCTGGCGGTGCCTTTCTACGTCCTGGGCGTCGCCATCTACACCTTCTACCACCACTTCTTCGAGCGGCGCGGCGACGAGGCGTTGCAGGGCCTCGCCTTCTTCTTCGGGGTGATGTTCATCATCGAGGTCGGGCTGGTGATGGCCTTCGGGCCGGAGCAGCGCTTCCTCGACCCGCCCTATGCCTTCGTCACCTGGCGCATCGGCGAGATCGACATCCCGCTGCGGATGCTGGCGCCGGCGCTGCTGGCGATGGCGGCGATCGGGGCGCTGTGGGTCTTCCTTCGCCGCAGCTTCACCGGGCTTGCCATCTCCGCCGTGGCGCAGGATGCCGAGGCGCTGCGGCTGATGGCGGTGGACCCGGTGCGGATCAAGCGGCTGGCCTTCGGCCTCTCGGTGGCGCTGGCCGCCATCGCGGGCGGGGCGCTGGTGGTGGTGCAGCCGGTGGAGCCATCCTCCGGCCAGGTCTTCATCGGCCGCGTCTTCGCAGTCTGCATCATGGGCGGGATGGGGAGTTTGCCGGGCTGTATCCTCGCTGCCTTCCTCTTCGGCGTGGTCGAGAACGTGACGGCGAGCTTCTACGGCCCGTCCTGGTCGCCGGCGGTCGCCTTCGGCTGGCTGCTGCTGGTGCTGGCGGTGCGGCCGCAGGGCCTGTTCGGGAAGCTGGCATGAGCGACGCCTCACTGCCCCTCGCCCCGGCGCCGGCGATGGCCGCGGGCGGACGGCGGCACCTGCCCTTCTGGCTCGGCGCGGTCGGCGTCGCCGTGCTGGTCTTCGTCGCACTCCGGGCGATCGGCAACGACTACGGCTACTTCGCCGGCTACTTCATCCTGCAATATGTCGTGCTGGCGACGGCCTGGAACATCCTCGGCGGCTACGCGGGCTATGTGAATTTCGGCGCAGCCGGCTTCATGGCGGCCGGAGCCTACACCGCGATCGCGCTGCGTAAGGCGACGGGGCTCGACCTGCTGCCGGGCATCGCTGCGGCCGCCGTGGTTGGCGCGCTGCTCGGGCTGGGGACGGGCTACCTGACGCTGCGGCTGCGCGGGGTCTACTTCTCCATCGCCACGCTCTGCCTCGCCGTCGTGTTGCAGACCCTGGTGGTGAACTGGGACTATGTCGGCGGCTCGCGCGGCGCCTATATCGTGCGTCCGCGCGAGGTGGCGCCCTTCACCAGCTACGGCGAATACCTGTTCCTCGTCATGCTGCTGCTGGCGGTGCTCGCTGTCGGCATCGCCCGCACGGTGGAGGTGACGCGGCTTGGGCGCGGCCTCCAGGCCATCCGCGACAATGAGCGCGCGGCCGAGGCGGTGGGCGTGCCGACCTTGCGGCTCAAGCTGGTGGCGACCGCGCTCTGCGGCGCGCTGATGGCCGTCGCTGGCGCGCCGCTGCCCTATTACAGCGGCTACCTCAACCCGGAGGGCGCCTTCAGCCTGGCCTATGCAGTGAATGCCATCGCCATGCCGCTGATTGGTGGCGCCGGCACCTGGGCCGGGCCGGTGATCGGCGCGGTGCTGCTCGGCAGCCTGCAGCAGGCGGCGACGGTGACGATCTCCTCCGCGCTCAACCTCTTCATCGTCGGCTGGATGCTGGTGATCTTCGTCGCGGTGGCGCCGCGCGGCATCCTCGGCTGGTTCAGGCGGCGGCGATAAGCGGGGCCCTGCTCAGGGCCGAGGGCGTCGGCAAGCGCTTCGGCGGCTTCACCGCCCTGCATGCGGTCGATCTCGAATTGCGTGCCGGGGAGAGGCTGGGGCTGATCGGGCCGAACGGCTCCGGCAAGTCCACCTTCGTCAACTGCATCTCCGGCGATTTCGCGGCGCATGACGGACGGGTGAGCCTCGACGGCCAGGCGCTCGACGGGCTGAAGCCGCATCGGCGGGCGCGGCTTGGCCTGGCGCGGACCTTCCAGTTGCCGCAGCCCTTCGGCAGCCTCTCGGTGCTCGAGAATGTGCGGGTGCCGGTGCTCTTCGCCGGGCAGGCGGGCTCGGCGACCGCGCGGGCGATGCAATGCCTGGAGCAGGTGGAGATGGCAGGCAAGGCGGAGTGCCTGCCGCGCGAGCTGACCCAGGTGGAGCTGCGCCGGCTGGAGCTAGCGCGGGCCATCGCGCTCGACCCCCAGCTGCTCATCGCCGACGAGGCGATGGCGGGCCTCTCCAATACCGAGGTCGACCAGATCCTCGCCCTGCTGTTCCGGCTGAACGCGGCGGGCACGGCCATCATCATGATCGAGCACATCATGCGGGCGGTGACGGCCTTCGCCGAGCGGCTGGTGGTCTTCGTCGCCGGCCGCAAGATCGCCGACGGCGTGCCGCGCGAGGTGCTGGCGCTCCGGGAGGTGGAAGATGCCTATCTTGGCCGGCAATAGCCTCGAGATCGCGGGCCTCGATGCCGGCTACGGCGCGGTGCGGGTGTTGCAGGGCGTCTCGCTCAGCGTGCCGGCGGGGCAGACGGTGGTGCTGCTCGGCACCAACGGCAACGGCAAGACGACGCTGATGCGCAGCATCATGGGCCAGATCCGCGCGACGGCGGGCCGCATCCGCGCGAGCATCGAGGGCCAGGAGAGGGAGCTGGTCGGCCTGTCGCCGGAGCAGGTGGTGGAACTCGGCATCGTGCTGGTACCGGAGGGGCGGCGGCTCTTCCCACGGCTCAGCGTCGAGCAGAACCTGCGGCTCGGCGCCTATCGCGCGACCGCGCGGGCGGCGCTCGGTGAGAACCTCGCCCTCTGCTATGAGCTTTTCCCAAGGCTGGCGGAGCGGCGGGCGCAGCTCGTCGGCAGCATGAGCGGGGGCGAGCAGCAGATGGTGGCGCTCGGCCGGGCGCTGATGTCGGCGCCGCGCATCCTGCTGGTGGACGAACCTTCGGTCGGCCTTGCGCCGATTTTGGTGGCGCGGACAATGGAGATGATCGCCGAGATGAAGGCGCGGCTCGGCCTCACCGTGCTGATGGCGGAGCAGAATTTCCATCAGGCGGTGCGCATCGCCGATCGCGGCTATGTCATCGTCCACGGCCATATCGAGTTCGAGGGCGAGAGCGCCGCGGCGCTGCGCGACAACGACCTGGTGCGGCAGGTCTACCTCGGGCTGTAGGTCAGTCCGAGACGGCGTGCGCCTTCAGATCCTCCAGCGCGCAGATCTCGAGCGTCGCCACATGCGTCGCCTCCAGCAGCACGCGCGGCGCAACGCCGGCCTGCCGCGCCTGCTCCCAGCGCGCGGCGCAGAGGCACCAGCGGTCGCCCGGCTTCAGCCCGGGGAAGCCGTATTGCGGCACCGGCGTCGAGAGGTCGTTGCCGCAGGTGCGGGAGAAGGCAAGGAACTCCGCCGTGGCCTCGACGCAGACGGTGTGAAGGCCGCGATCCTCCACGCCGGTATTGCAGCAGCCATCGCGGTAGAAGCCGGTGAGCGGCGCGACGGAGCAGGGCAGCAGCGGGCCTCCCAGGACATTGGTCGCGGAAGGTTGGCCCTTGGGCGGCCAACGTCCCGGTCCCATTCCGCCATCCGGCATCGGCAGGCCTCCGTGCAATGCAGGTGGACAAGGCCCGGCCAAAGCACCGGGAGAGGCGAGTCTGCGCCGGATCGCCGGGCGCCGTCCACAAGCTTTGGGGGACTGCGAGGCTCTCAGCGTGCCTCCAGGATGATGGCTTCAAGGCCCAGGTCGCGCTGGTGGTCATCCATTGCGCTGCTGTCCGTCTCCAGCACTACGAAGCGGAGGGTGAGGAGGCCGTCCTCCCAGGCTTCCGCCGGCACGGTGAGGGTGATGCCGTCGCTCGCAGCGACGGACTGGCGAGCGAGCTCGCGCCTTCCCGCTTCGACGGTCACGGTCCGACCTGGCGCCGCCGGTCCGCGCATCCGCAGCGTCAGCCTTGCCGTCCCCTCCCAATCGGCCGGCATGGGCAGGACCAGTTCGGCTTCGGGTGCGGTGAAGCGGACACCCCAGCGCCCCGGCATGGACCAGCCGGCGCCCAGCAGCCTGATGCCGCCCTCGCCCGCGGCGAAGGACAGTTCGGCCCCCGGCCGCAACGGCGGCGGCGGGGCCGGCGGAGGCTGGACGAAGCCGGCGATGAGGGCCGGATCCCCGCAGACCAGCCCCATCTCGAAGCCACGGCACGAGCCTTGGGCGGCCGCGCGCAGCAGCAGGGCCTCCGGCCATTGGCCGGCGAGGAAGACATGCAACCCGTCGCGGTCCTGCAGCCCCGCCAGCGCGTCCCGGCGGGCAGCCTCGCAGCTCCGCCCGCCGGTCAGCCGCGTCACCGGCCCGCCCTCGACGCGCATCCCGGCCCGCATCGCCGCCATGGCGAACTGGGAAAAGTCGAGGGGCCAGCCGCCTGGGCGCGTGCAGGTCAGCGGCGGGTGCAGCGTCACGGTGCGGCCCTCAAGCCGGGGATGCCGCAGCAGCGCCGGGTCGACATTCGCCGGCATCGGCGCGCGGAAGGTCTTCCGCAGCATCCCGTCCAGCTGCGCCATGTCGCCCGCCTGCAGGATGACGAGCCCTGCCAGCATGGCACCGACGGCCTGCCGATGCCGTGCCCGCGCCAACACCGCCAGCGCCAGGACGGGCAGCAGATAGGCCAGCGGCCAGAAGAAGCGCCCGGAGGCCCGCAGCTGGTTCACCAGCCCATCAAGGCTGCGGGGCAGGGGGATAGCCGGCAGCGCGAAGCCGCCGATGAGGACGCGGTTGCTCAGCGCGAAGAGCAGGCAGCCGAACAGCACCAGCCCGAGTGGCAAGGCGGCACGCCAGAGGCCCGACGATGCCCGTACTCCACGCCGGGCCAGATGCAGCGCCGCAGCGGCCAGCAGCAGCAGGATGCCGAGGCCGAGATAGTTGAAGCCCTCATACTGGCCGCCCGTGGCGTCGAGGATGCCATCGGCCACCGGCCCCGCCGGCAGCGTGCCGAACAGGCCGGAGAGCTGCGGCACGGCCGGGCTCAGCAGGTTCATCGAGAAGTAGCCGAAGCCGGTCGGCGCCCCGTTCTCCGTCCGGTAGCCAAGCAGCCAGGCCGCCAGCACGGAACTCACCAGGAAGGCGCCGAAGCCGAGGCCGCCGCGCAGGACGGAGCCCAAGGTGGGCCGCCTTCCGGCATCGGCGAGGAGCCCGCCCAGCGCGATGCCCGTCACCATGGCCCAGAGATACGCGTGCAGCCCGATCACCAGGGCGCCGAGCGCCGCGAAGCCGGCGATGATCGCCACCGAGACGCCGCGCCGCACCGCCTGCACGGCCAGCGCCAGGGCCAGCAGCAGCGCCCAATGCGAGGCCAGCGCCAGGTGATGCATGTGCAGGCGCAGGATCCAGGCCGGCAGGAAGGAAGCGAAGGCGATGCCCGCCAGCAACACCTCCCAGCGCCGGATGCCCGCGGCCCGCAGCAGGGCCAGCGCCGCGACCGGCTGCAGCACGAAGCCGAGCAGGATGCAGAGGCCCATCGGCGCCACCAGCTCCGCCGAGAGGCCGAGCGCCTTCAACAGCAGCACCAGCCAGGGCATGCTGTCGGTATAGACGATGGGCAAGGGATCGCCGGCCGAGAGCAGAGCAGTCGCCGAGAGGGGAAAGCGCCAGCCGTCGCGCAGCAGCGCCTCGGCACCCATCGTGGCCATCGCCAAGTCGCCGGGCGGCCGCTGCCAGAAGGCGTCACGAGCCGTCGCCAGGCCGAGGCGCAGCAGCACCGCCGCATGGGCCAGGCCGAACAACCCCGCCAGGATCACCTGCAGCCAGGCCGGCGACCAGTCGGCGCGGACCGCCAGAGTTTGTCGCACGCCATCAGCCAGGACGAAGGAAGGCCTCGCTTCGGTCGCCTGTCCTGACTGGGGCAATGGCCTCGCGCTCCTCATCTGCCGGACGGTTTAACCGTCGGTGATGGCGGTGCGGCAAGACGCGGTCCGGTCAGAAAAAAGTGGGCGCCGCAGCCCTCGCCGCGGCGCCCGTTGGGTCAGGCCGCCGCGCGGATGGCGGCGGCGAGCACCGCCTCGCTGACGCCGCCCGAGAAGGTCTCGAAATTCGCCTCGAAGCGGGAGACGAGCTCCTTCGCCGTGCGGTCATAGGCCGCCTTGTCGGCCCAGGATTCGCGCGGGTTCAGCACCTCGGCGGGGATGCCGGGGACGGATTTCGGGATTTGCAGGCCGAAGAAGGGGTCGGTGACGTATTCGACCTGCGCCAGCGAGCCGTCGAGCGCCGCGCGCAGCAGCGCCCGCGTGTGCTGGATCGACATGCGCTTGCCGGTGCCATAGGCGCCGCCGGACCAGCCCGTGTTCACCAGCCAGCAATCCGCGCCGTGCCGCTTGATGAGATCCTCGAGCAGCTTGCCGTAGACCTCCGGGTGGCGCGGCAGGAAGGGCGCGCCGAAGCAGGTGGAGAAGGTCGCCTGCGGCTCCTTGCCGAGGCCCTTCTCCGTGCCGGCGACGCGCGCCGTGTAGCCGGAGAGGAAGTGGTACATCGCCTGCGCCGCCGAAAGCTTCGAGATCGGCGGCAGCACGCCGAAGGCATCCGCCGTCAGCATCACCACGTTCTTCGGCAAGCCCGCGCGGCCCGCCTTCACCGTGTTCGGGATGAAGTCGAGCGGGTAGCAGGAGCGGGTGTTCTCGGTCAGCGAGCCGTCATCGAGGTCGAGCCGGCCGAGCTCGTCGCCGACGACATTCTCGAGCACGGCGCCGAAGCGGTGCGAGGCGTCCCAGATCTGCGGCTCCGCCTCGCGCGAGAGGCGGATGACCTTGGCGTAGCAGCCGCCCTCGAAGTTGAAGACGCCGGTATCCGACCAGCCATGCTCATCATCGCCGATCAGGCTGCGCTCCGGGTCGGAGGAGAGCGTCGTCTTGCCGGTGCCCGAGAGGCCGAAGAACAGCGCCGTGTCGCCGCCCTTGCCGAGATTGGCGCTGCAATGCATCGGCAGCACGCCCTTCTCGGGCAGCAGCCAGTTCATCACGGTGAAGATCGATTTCTTGATCTCGCCGGCATAGGAGGTGCCGGCGATCAGGATGGTCTTCGCCGCGAAGGACAGCGCGATGCAGGTGCTGGTGCGGCAGCCGTCCTCGGCCGGGTTCGCCTCGTATTCCGGCGCGTGCAGGATGGTGAAGTCGGGCGTGAAGCCCTCCAGCTCCGCCCGCTCCGGGCGGATGAACATGTTGCGGGCGAAGAGCGCGTGCCAGGCATTGGTCGTCACCAGCCGGACCTTGATGCGGTGGGCCGGGTCGGCCCCGGCATAGAGGTCCTCGGTAAAGAGCTCCGGGCGGGCGCCGAGCCAAGTGCGGACCTTGGCGGCGAGGCCACGGAACTTCTCGGGGGCCATCGGCTGGTTGATCTTGCCCCACCAGATCTGGTCATGCACCTCGGGGTCGTCGACCACGAACTTGTCCTGCACGGAGCGGCCGGTATGCACGCCGGTCACTGCCATGAAGGCGCCCTTGGCGGAGAGCCGCCCCTCGCCCCGCCGCAGCGCATGCGCATAGAGGCCGGCGGCAGTCAGGTTGGCATGGATGGTGGCGGCGCTGGCCACACCGGTCCCGGCAAGGGCGGTCTCGGGCGCTGACATGCAGTGTCTTCTCCGGTTTGTTACTGGCGAGAGGCAGCCAGGCCCCTTCGGGACGAGGCACCGCCATGGGGCCTCTATCCGCCGTGTCTTTGCTTAAATTAAGGCGTGATGGACGTTCCGGTCAACGCAGACCGCCGCACATTGGCGCCAGTTTTCCTAACCTATGCGCGAGCGGCCCTCGCGTGCCGCACGCACCAGTTCTGTCCGCACGCCGCCCGGATCGGCGACCGGGGCGTGGAAGGCGAGGCGGCGTACCTCCTCGCCCGCGGCGAGGTCGGCGCCGTCCACATCCACCGAGGCCATGCGCCACTCGCCGGGCCTGCCGCCGAGCAGGCCGGTGGCGATCGCTGCGATGGCATCGGCGTGGTCCGCGTTCACATGGCCGATGATGTCCGCCGCCGCCGCCTCGATCGCCGCCACCGCCCCGGGCGGCGGCACGAGGTCGGCGAGGCGGATGCGATGGGCGCGGGCGAAGCCGCCGACCAGCAGCGCCCCACCTGGCCGGATGCGCCAGAGGGCGAAGTCGCCGAAATCGGCATACATCGCCGCATAGGGGTGCCGGGCCAGCCAGCGGGCCTTCAGCGCCGGAACCTCCGCCTCCGGCACCGGCTCGGCGAGGCCGGTCAGCGTCACCCTCGGTGCGGTCTGCGGGTTCATGCTCTCGGGCGTGCCGGTGACCAGTAGGGCGCAGCGCGGCTCCGCCCGGAGCTGGCGGGTATGCTCGGAGAGGGAGGAGAGCAGCAGCAGCGGCGCCCCGTCCGGCGCCGTCCCTGGCGTCACCAGGCTGGCGAAGGGCTGGCCCTCGGCCGCCGTCGCCAGGGTGGCCGCTGCCGCGGCCCGAAGCAGGCAACGGGCTTCGAAGCCCAGGTTTTCCGTCCCCATCACGCGATCCCGTCCGGGTTGTGCCATAATGCCGCACTATATGGAGCGTCTGATCCTACGGACGAGCCGGCGGAGACCCGACCATGCCAGCCACGATCGCCCTGGTGGACGACGACCGCAACATCCTCACCTCCGTCTCCATGACCCTGGAGCAGGAGGGCTTCACCGTGCGCACCTATACGGATGGCGAGAGCGCCCTGCAGGGCCTGCTCGCCCGCCCGGCGGACCTCGCGGTGCTCGACATCAAGATGCCGCGCATGGACGGGATGGAGCTGCTCCAGCGCCTCCGCCAGCGCAGCGCCATGCCGGTGGTCTTCCTCACCTCCAAGGACGAGGAGGTGGACGAGCTGATGGGGCTGCGACTCGGCGCGGACGACTACATCACCAAGCCCTTCAGCCAGCGCCTGCTGCTGGAGCGCATCCGCGCCCTGCTCCGCCGCAACGAGGCGAGCCGGGCGGAGGGCAGCGGCACGCCGGCCGGCGGCGTCATCGTCCGCGGCGACTTGGTGCTCGACGAGACCAAGCACACCTGCCACTGGAAGGGCACCGACATCCAGCTCACCGTCACGGAGTTCCTGCTGGTGAAGGCCCTCGCGCTGCGCCCCGGCATGGTGAAGAACCGCGACCAGCTGATCGATGCCGCCTATGGCGAGAACATCTATGTCGACGACCGCACCATCGACAGCCACGTGAAGCGGGTGCGGAAGAAATTCCGCCAGGCCGACGACGACTTCGCCCAGATCGAGACGCTCTACGGCATCGGCTACCGCTACAAGGAAAGCTAGCCCGCCTGCCGCGGCTGGGCGTCGCCATGCGGCGCCTGGCCCTCCAGCGCGAAGCGCAGGGCGGCGCGCAATTCCGCCAGGTCGAAGGGCTTGCGCAGCAGCGCGTTGCCGACCGGCAGTGCATCCGTCCCCGCATAGCCGGTCATGATCAGCACGCTGAGGCCGGGATGCAGGGCGCGCGCCCGCACCGCCAGATCGCCGCCGGCCATCGCCGGCATGGCATGGTCGCTCAGCAGCAGGTCGAAGCGCGCATCGCCCCGCAGCAGGTGCAGCGCCTCCCGCCCGCTCTCCGCATCGACGACGCGGTGGCCAAGCTCGCGCAGCATGGCGGCGATGGAGGTGCGCACCTGCGGGTCGTCATCCACCAGCAGCACCGTCCGGGCGTCGGCCCCGGCCCCCTCCTCCCCAATGCCCGGATCGGGCGCCGGCTCCAGCGCGGGACAGTCGAGCGCCCGCGGCAGCATCAGCCGCACCAGCGAGCCCTCGCCGACCCGACTCTCGACCGCGACCTCGCCGCCGAGCTGGCTGATCGTTCCATGCACCTGGGCGAGGCCGAGCCCGGTGCCCTTGCCGATGCCCTTGGTGGTGAAGAAGGGCTCGAAGACCCGTTCCAGAACCTCGGGCGGCATGCCCGTGCCGGTATCCCGCACCGCCACCGCGACCCGGTCGCCACGGCCCGAGGCGGCCGGCAGGTTGCACGTCTCGATCGAAAGCTCGCCGCCCTCCGGCATGGCGTCGCGGGCGTTGATGGCGAGGTTGAGCACGGCGAGTTCCAGCTGGCCGGCATCCGCCATGGCGGGCCATAGCTCCTTGGCGAGGTGGAGCGAGACGCCGATGCGGCCGCCGAGCGTGCGGTGCAGCAGGTCGCCCATGCCGGAGAGCACCCGGTTCAGGTCGGTCGGCCGCGCTTCCAGCCGCTGCCGCCGGGCGAAGGCGAGGAGTTGCGCCGTGAGCCCGGCGCCGCGGCGGGCGGCCTGCATCGCGTTGCGCAGCAGCCGCAGCACCCGCTCATCGGCGACGCGCCGCTCCGCCAGGTCGAGCGAGCCTAGGATGGCGGCGAGCAGGTTGTTGAAGTCATGCGCCACGCCGCCGGTGAGCTGGCCGACCGCCTCCATCTTGCGCGCCTGGTGCGCCTGTTCCTCGGCCTCGCGCCGCAGCCGGGCGAGTTCCAGATTGGTGCGGATGCGGGCGCGCAGCTCGCGGGCGGAGAAGGGCTTGGCGAGGTAGTCGTCGGCGCCGGCCTCCAGCCCCTCGCTGCTCGCCTCCTCGCCGGCGCGGGCGGAGAGCACGACCACCGGCAGGGTGCGCAGCGCCGGGTCCGCCCGCACCGCCCGCAGCAGGGCGAGGCCGTCCATCACCGGCATCATCACATCGGTCAGCAGCAGTTCGGCCGGGGTGGCGCGCAGCGCGGCGAGGGCCGCCGCGCCATCCGGTACGGCGACCACCTCATGCTCCGGCGCGAGCAGCCGGGCGACATAGGCGCGCATATCCGCATTGTCGTCAGCCAGCACCACGCGGGAGCGATGGGCTGGCGCCTCCCGCCGCGGCGGCATCGGCACCACCTTGGGGTCGGAGGGCGGCGTATCCTCCACCCAGCGCATGGCCTCGGCGACGAAGGGCTCGGCGCCGAGGGCGGTGGAGGGCAGGCGCGGCGCGGCGCCGATGCGCTCCGGCGGCAGATGCGCGTGGCCGGCCGGAATCTCGACGGTGAAGGCGGCACCGCGCCCCGGCTCGCTTTCCACGGAAACGCGGCCGCCATGCAGCCCGACCAGCTCCCGCACCAGGGAGAGGCCGATGCCGGAGCCCTCATGCGTCCGGCTGCGGGCGCCCTCGATGCGGTGGAAGCGCTCGAAGACGCGGTCGCGCTGGTCGGCGGGGATGCCGATGCCGCTATCCTCCACCGTGAGGCGGATCGCCGCGCCATCCTGGCGCAGCCTGACCGCGATCCGCCCCTCGAAGGTGTGCTTGAAGGCGTTGGAGAGCAGGTTGAAGACGACCTTCTCCCAGAGATCGGGGTCGACATGGGCCGGCTCCGCAAGTGGCGGGCAATCGACATCGAGCCGCAGCCCGGCCCGCTCGATGGCGGAGCGGAAGGCGCCGGCAAGTTCGGCGGTGGCCTGGCCGAGCTCCACCGGCACGAAGCAGGCCTCGGCGCGGCCGGCCTCGACGCGGGCGAAGTCGAGCAGGGAATTGACCAGCCGCAGCAGCCGCAGCGCGTTGCGGCGGACCATCGCCAGCTCCTCCCGCAGCTCCGGCCCGAGGCCCGGCCGGGCGAGCAGGTCCTCCACCGGCCCGAGCAGCAGGGTCAGCGGCGTGCGGAATTCATGCGAGACATTGGCGAAGAAGCGCGTCTTCGCCCGGTCCAGCTCGGCCAGCGCCTGGGCGCGGCGGCGCTCGTCCTCATAGGCCTGCGCGTTGCGGATGATGGCGGCGACCTGCCCTGCCAGCAGGTCGTAGAAGCCGCGATAGCCCTCATCCAACGCCCGGGCCGGGTTGATGCCGCAGACCAGCACGCCGAGCGCCTCCGCGCCGCCGCTGCCGGCCAGCGGCAGGGTGAGGGCGGCCTGCACCGGCTGGCCGAAGGGCCCGCCAGGCAAGGGGCCGATGCGGGCGGCGGCATCCTCGATGAGGACGGCCTCGCCCGCTGCGGTGCGGCCAAGCGGCCAGGCCGCCCCCTCCGCGCCGGGATGGCCCGCCGGCAGCCCCACTGCGGCGGCGAGGCGGAAGCCCTCCCCCTCGCGCAAGTAGAGCAGGGCGAAGGGGATGTCGGAGGGGCAGCCGGCGATGGCCTCGCCGATCCCGCGGCAGATCGCCCCGGCGTCACGCGCCTCGCCCACCCGGGCGGCGATGTCGCGCTGGAGCTTCAGCCGCCGCTCGACGAGGATCTGCGCGGTGACCTCGCTGCAGACGCAGAGCATGCCGCGGATGCTGCCCTCGTCATCCTCGACCGCGCTGTAGGACAGGGAGAAATAGGCCTCCTCGTCATAGCCCGCGCGGTTGACGGCGAGGCACTGGGCCGGGACCCAATTGGGCGTGCCCGTCGCCATCACCTCGCGGATCATCGGGCCGATGATGTCCCAGGATTCCGCCTGGGTTTCCTTGATGGAGCGGCCCAGGGCGTAGGGGTGCTTGGCGCCGATGAGGCCGGTATAGGCGTCGTTGTAGATCTGGATCAGGTCGTCCTCGCCCCAGAGCAGCACCATGGGGTAGCGCGACCCGAGCAGCGTGCGGACGGTGGCGCGGAGGCCCTGCGGCCAGCGCTCGACCGGGCCGACCGGGGTGGCGGCCCAGTCGGTGTGCCGCATGCGCTCCGCCATCTCCCCCGGGCCGGCAAAGGGATCGCGTGCGAGGGGCATGGGCGGGGGATCTCTCTCGTTCGGCCAAGGATATTAGGCCGGCATCGAGTATGGAATGAGGCAGAACAGCGCTGCGCACGACGCTGTGTCCCAGGCTTCGGCGCAAGGATGGGTCGTCACCGATGGCCCATTCGGCCAGGCATGTGGACGACATTGGGACGTATCCGTTTCGTGGAGCGAGCGGCGGGCCGTTCCGGGTGCGGGATCGGGCTGCCGCAACCGGGGGCGCGTGCCGTATATGGCCGGAAGGCGACGGGCCCAGCCTTCCTTTCTCGAACCGGCCCGCCCAAGGACCGCTCCCAATGCTCGATGCCCCCATGCAGGCCGCCCCCGGCCGGGCGGATGCGCCCGGCCATCCGGACCCGCCGGACGCCGCCCCGACCTTTGCCATGGCCGCCGCCGCCGGCATCGCGGTCGCCACCATCTACTACAACCAGCCCATGCTCGGGATCATCGAGCAGGATTTCGCCGGCACCCATGCGACCGCGCTGATCCCGACCGCCACCCAGCTCGGCTATGCGGCGAGCCTCTTCCTACTGTTGCCGCTCGGCGATCTGCTGGACCAGCGGCGCCTGATCATCGTGCAGTTCGTGACGCTGGCGGCCGCGCTGGCGCTGGCGGCACTGTCGCCGGGCGCCGTTGTGCTGGTGGCCGCCTCCTTCCTCGTCGGCATGGCGGCGACGGTGGCGCAGCAGATCGTGCCCTTCGCCGCCCATCTCGCACCGCCCGAGCGCCGTGGAGCGACGGTCGGCGTCGTCACCGGCGGGGTTCTGGCCGGCATCCTGCTGAGCCGGACCCTTGGCGGCTTCGTCGCCGCCCATGCCGGCTGGCGGGCGATGTTCTGGCTGGCGGTGCCCATGGCGCTCGGCGCCGCGGCAGTGATGGCGGCACGGCTGCCGCGCCGGCCGGTGGCGGCTGCAATGGGTTATGGCGAGGCCATCCGCTCCCTGATGCATCTCTGGCGCGGACAGCCGGCGCTGCGGCGGGCGACGCGGATGCAGGCGGCGCTGTTCGGTGCCTTCTCCGCCTTCTGGACCATCCTCGCCCTGCGGCTGGAGGGGCCGCCCTTCGGTCTCGGAGCCGAGGTGGCGGGCCTCTTCGGCATCGTTGGCGCGGCGGGGATCGCGGCGGCGCCGCTGGCCGGCCGCCTGGCCGACCGGCGCGGGCCGGACCTGGTGATCGGCCTCGGGGCCGCGCTTGCCCTGCTGGCCTGGACGGTGTTCGGCCTCTGGGCAAGCCTCGCCGGGCTGGTGATCGGCGTCGTCCTGCTCGACTTCGGGGTGCAGAGCGCGCTCGTCTCCAATCAGCACGTCATCTATGCGTTGGCGGCCGAGGCGCGCAGCCGCGTCAACACCGTCTTCATGACGGGGATGTTCCTCGGCGGCGCCGCCGGCTCGGGCGGGGCGATGGCCGCCTGGCGGCTCGGCGGCTGGGGCGCGGTCTCGGCCTTCGGCGCCGCGCTGGCGCTGATCGCCCTGCTGGTGCAGGGACGGGGCTCGGCCCGGGCCTGACGGCAAGCGAAGCGGGGGCGGGCGCCCCCGCGCCTTGCCTGCCGGCGGTCAGGGCGCCCGGCCGATCGTCTCCGGCCGGGTCGCCGCCAGGCTCGCCAGGTTGGCATCGATGGCGCTGAAGAGGCCCCAATTCTCGATATAGCCGGACGGGAAGCCGGGCGAGCCGGCATCGAGATCCTGCTGGCGCGCATGGATGTAGTCGGTCCAGCGCCGCGTCGCCGGGCGGCGGTGGTGGAAGTCATGGCACGGCGCATCGCCGACCAGCACGAAGAGCCGGACGAAGAGATGCACGGTCAGCATCTCCAGCCACCACCCGGCCCACAGCACCAAGCCTTGCAGGGTAGTCGCATTCGCAGTCGGCGGTTCCCGCCCGGGGAAGACGCCCGCCGTCGCATGGCAGACGAATTCTCGGTTGCGCATGGCGATGAGCTCCGGCTCGGGGAAGCGGTGCTCGCAGAGGATGCGAAGCACGGTTGCCGCCTGCAGCAGCACCGTCACCGGCAGCACCCAGGCGACGAGGAAGGCCGGCAGCACGCCGCCCGCCGCGGCGCCGAGGAACGCGCCCGTCCAGGCGATGCGCCCCACCCGGTCATGCGCCGCATCGCCGGTGAAGAGGCTGGCCCCGATCCGCCGCCGCAGGAAGCGCGCATGGAAGGCCGGCGAGACCAGGCTGACGCAGACCCGCCGCCACAGCTCCCGCTTCGGCAGCCCCGGCTCCAGCCCGCAGAGGCCGAGGACGAAATCGGCGAACTCATCCTCCTCGGTCAGCAGCTTCTTCGGGCTGTGATGCAGCATGTGCTCATGCTGGTAGTCGTCGAAGCGCTTGAACAGCAGGAGCGCCGAGACGAGGCGGCCGGCCTGGCGGTTGCGGGCCCGGCTGCGGAAGACGGTGCCGTGCGAGCAATGGTGGAAGATCACCACCTGGAACAGGCCGAGGCCGCAGCTCGTCGCCAGTAGCCCGGCCGGCAGCAGCAGCCAGAGGGCGAGCGGCGCCTCTGCAAGCAGGAAGGGCGCGGCGGAGAGGGCGACGCCGCCGAAGGTCCAGAGCAGGGCGATGGCGACGAAGGCTTCGCCGGGCCGCTCCACCGCGGCTTCGCCCGGGGCTGGCCGCGCCGTCAGCCAAGTCAGGAAGGGTTGCGCCAGGGGGTGAATTCGGGCGGCCATGGCAGCCCTTGGATTGTTGTCATCCGTCTTCGAGGCGAGAAGCTGATCCGCAGAAACACTAGGCCTGACAAAGGTCATCTCAAGCACTCCGAAACCACCGGAGAGCTATAGCGCGCTTCAAGCCACATGCTTCAGCAACTGTTACGCTTCACTTGACGTGACGCGCCGCAACATCCCGCACCGCCGCCGTTGCTGGCGCGGGCCGGAGCCGGTCAGGACAGGCCGGGCCAGGCTTCCCAGAAATGGGGTGGCTGCACCGCGGCGAGCGCCAGCCTGGTGGAGGCGAAGCGGCGGGCCACGGCGGGAGGCATCGCCACCGGCCCGAAATAGGTCGCCTCCCGCATGTCCTCCGGCGCGCAGACCACGACGCCATCCTCCCATTCCCGCCGATCCATGGCCTCGGGCCAGTCATCGCCGCGCCAGAGCAGCGGCCGCAGGCCGGAGGCGTCCTCGACCCAGTGCCAGCTGCTGCGCTCGGGTTGCGAGGGAATCCCGTCCCATTGGGTTCTCATCCGGATCTCCCCGCATCATGGCGGTCTGTCGCCGAAAGCATCAGCCGACGTCCCGTGGCATTCGACCAGGGACACAGGATGGCAAAGCGGGACGAAAAATGAAACAGCAATGCGCCGACCTGCCGGAGTGGTTACCGGCTCGCCTCGCCGCGGCCATAGGCGACGAGGATGGCCTCGCCCTCCGGCCCCATGCGCGCCGACCACCCGGCGATGACGGGCGCGGCGACCTCGGCGAGGGCTACGCGGAGGCCTGGCGTCCGGGTGATGGCGACGCCATTCGCCTGCATCCGTGCTGCGTTCTCGGCCCCGCGCGTCGCCATGGCCTCGAACTGCCGCGCCTCGGTCAGCCGGCCTGCCTCGACGACCGCCTCCCGCACCGGGGGCGGCAGGGCGGCCAGGGCTGCGGCCTGGCAGAAGGCGAGGCTGAGCGGCGAGGCGTAGTCGAGCACGGTGAAATGCGGCAGGACCTCCCACAGCCTGGCTCCGGCGCCGCCATCGCCGGAGGAGAGCACCGCATCCAGCGCGCCCGCCCGCAGCCGTGGCAGCGCATCGGCGAAGGAGATCTGCACCGCATCGGCCCCGGCGCCGCGCAGGACGGCGGTGCTGGCGGCGTCATAGGTGCGGATGCGCAGGCCCCGCAGCGCCTCGGGTCCCGACAGCGGCTGGCGCGACCAGAGGCCACTCGGCGGCCAGGGCGTGGCGTAGAGCAGCACCAAGCCGCTGGCGCCGAGCGCGCGCTCATAGGCCGGCCGGGCGGCGCGCAGCAGGCGCCCGGTCTCCGCCGCCGAGGCGGTGAGGAAGGGCAGGGCGGACAGCTCGAAGACGGGTGCCTCGCCGGCCAGGGCCCCGGTGAAGGCATCCGCCGCTTCCAGCCTGCCCTCGGCCACGGCGCGCGGCATGGCGGCGGAACGCAACCCGTCCGGCGCGTTGAAGCGCGGCTCCACCGTCAGCGCCCCATTGGCGAGCCGGCCGGCGGCCTCGGCGAAATGCGCGATGCCCTCGCCCGGCATGGCGCTCGCCGGATATTCCGTGGCGATGCGCCAGGCGACCGTGGCCCGTCCCCGCCCTGGTGCGAGGGTGCCGCCGGAGGCGAGCAGGGCGGCGATGAGGGGGCGACGCGACAGCATGGCACCCATCTGCCGACATCCCCGCGCCGGATCAAGCGCGGCCGGCGGCGCCTCCGCCGATCCATCGCGGGAAGGAGCCCATCCGACCTTTCGCTCGGCCTCTTGCGGCGGGTGGGCCGATGTTTCCGGCCAGGGCAAGCGTCCAGCGCGCCGCCGACGGAGCGGGCACAGGTCGAGCCGTCGAGGCCGCAAGCCCTCGGTGGACCCGCCTGGGGTGCGGCCGTGTTCGAAACACCTGTTCGCCGCCGCGGGCTGCGACCGAACTAAGTTCGTGGCCAAAGCCGTTTCAAACAGTCACTAATATTTCGGCCTGGGCGACAACACGGAGTAAATGTCATCGAAAGGTGGGGGCCCAACAATCATGGAGCCAGCATCTTCATTTGCCTCCGCAATGGCTGCCATTTCGTCGCCTTTCAATGAGCCGATAAGTCTGAATACCTTCTCAAGATGTCCGGGCGAGAAAATAATCAGCATCCGGACGATGCCATCCGACAGATTGCACCACGCGTGCGGCGTTCCCCTTCTGACTGTCGCCGCATCGCCTGCTGCTAGGTCTGACCCCTGGTCACCCGTGGTGAGATGAACGCTGCCTTCGAGAACCACGAAATGTTCCTCCTCGTTGGCATGAACATGCATGGGCACGCCGTTGCGAGGATCGGCAATTACCTCAAGCATTGTGTAGATGCCTTCTGTCTCTGTGGCGGCGGTACGGATCTTGAATCGCTCACCAGGCGTGACTTGCAACCATTCACCGCCAGCGTCAGGGATTTTTGGCAGCATAGTCGCTGACGTATTCATTCGAGTTTTCCTTTCTCGTATTGCCTGACGCTGCGTCAGGCTAACTCTGTCTGAAAGATGTGCGATGCATATCGGCTTCGAAATTCGTATTTAATGTTTCATGTGAAATCTATGCTGGGGATTTTTCAGAAGGCGGAGCCAAGCTGAAAAGCTTCGCCCTCAGCGGCGGCGCCGCGCAAACGCGGCCTGCAGCGCACGGTGCTCCCTCGTCCACATCCCGCCCATCTGGGCAGTCCCTTAGCCCAAGGCACCACAAATCCTGCATTCTCAAATGGGCATCCAGCGCCTCCGGCCGCCTTGGCGAGGCCGGTGGCTATGCCACCGCCCATTTCAGCGTCTCCGTCCTCGCCCTCGAGGCGGCGCTGGGCAAGCTGGTCCATCAGGGCCAGGCATTGTTCCCCGCAGTGGAACAGTGCCTTCCTCAGCGAACGGCTTCAGTGCATCGGCGGGTGCCAATAACGTCCGGGACGAGGCAGGGCGCAATGCCCGTGCCGCCGCACCGGAGACTCCCACCATGACCTTCCAGCCAGGCCGCGACCGGCTTTCACCCTGGCATGCCGGAGAAGTCGCCCTGCAATCCTCGCTCGGGATGGCGGAGCGCATGGCCGTGGTCGGCCAGCATGTCCTGCGTGACCACCTGATCGAGCAGCACCGCCTGTTCTACCCGCAGCTTCCCTTCCTGATCCTGGGCGCGGTCGACCCCGAGGGCGACCCCTGGGCCACCATCCTCGCCGGCCATCCCGGCTTCCTGTCCGTGCCGGATGCCGGGACGCTGCACGTCGCCGCCCGGCGCGATGCCGCGGACCCGGCCGGGCGGGGCATGGAGGCGGATGATGCCGTCGGCCTGCTCGGCATCGAGTTGCCGACGCGCCGCCGCAACCGGCTGAACGGCCATATCCGCCACATGCCCGGCACCGAAGGCTTCGCCGTGGCGGTCGAGCAGAGCTTCGGCAATTGCCCGCGCTACATCACCCCGCACGGCGTCGGCTTCGCCCGCGACCCGGCCGAGCCGGCCCCGGAGGGTGCCACGGTCCTGCCGCGCCTCGACACCGCCGCCCTGGCGATGATCCGGCGCGCGGATACCGCCTTCGTCGCCAGCTATGTGGGGGAAGCCGGACCGGAGCGGCAGGTCGATGTCTCGCATCGCGGCGGCCCTGCGGGCTTCATCCGCGTCGAGGCCGATGGCGCGCTCACCATCCCCGACTATGCCGGCAACATGTTCTTCAACACTCTCGGCAACATTCTGGTGACGCGGCGGGCCGGGCTGCTCTTCGTCGATGGCGCGACCGGCACCCTGCTGCAACTCACCGGCGCCGCGGAGCTGCTGCCGGAGGGGCCCGAGCTCGACGCCTTCAAAGGCGCCGAGCGCCTGTGGCGCGTCACGCCGCGGCGGATCGTCCGCCGCGAGGCCGCGCTGCCGCTGCGCTGGGCGTGAAACGGCCCCCTCCTGCCAGGCTGCTGCCGGCAGGAGGGGCATGAAGGACCGCTGGCAGGTGATGCAGGTCCTCGCCAAGGCCGCCGAGACCGGCAGCGTCGCCACGGTGGGCCGGCCGCCCGGCCTCAGCTCGCCTGCCGTCACCCGCGCCGGCGCCCATGCCACCCGACGGCCCGCATGCACAACCTCTTTCTCGTCCGAGTGTGAATCTCGCCGAGAGGGGATCAACATGCGATCTGCACTGACTCCCTGCTGGATTCCGGCCTGGCGGCGCCGCAGGTCGGTACGGTGCGGCGGGTAGTCTGCAGCGGCACTGGCCGGCTGGGACATCACCCCGCCGCAACGGGTGCAGGCCGAATTCGAGAAAGCGCCGCTGCCGATCCCTTTCCCCCAGGGTGGGCCACGCCGCGGCCTGGGTGCGAAGCTTCGTCGACCTCACCGTGATGCGGCTGCGCGCCAACCCGCCGCTGCAGGAATGAAGCGTGGTGGGTTGCATCCATGCCTCGGCCTGTGATGAAAGAGCAAGGAGGCGCTTCAACCGAAAGGCCCGGCCCCTGCCGATGCATCACCTGCACAGCGCGCATGAGCCCGTCCTCGTCGCACTCTCGGTCCTCATCGCAGTGCTCGGGTCCTGGACCGCGCTCGACCTGTTCCACCGCGTGCGGGCGAATGCCGGCGCCTTCCGGCTCTGGTGGCTGGCCGGGGCGGCGGCGGCGACCGGCGGCTCCATCTGGTCGATGCATTTCGTCGCCATGTTGGCCTACGACCTCGGCACTCCGGTCCGCTACGAGGTGCGGCTGACCGTCCTCTCGCTGCTGCTGGCGATCGGCGCGACCGGGCTGGGCTTCGCGCTGGCGGCCGGGCGGAGCAAGGTGCCGGGGCGCGGGCGCATCGCCGCGGCCGCCCTGGCCATGGGGCTCGGCATCTGCCTCATGCATTATGTCGGGATGGCCGCGATGCGGCTGGCGGCGATGCCGACCTACGATCCGCTGCTGGTGACGGCCTCCGCCGCGGTGGCCATCGGCGCCTCGGCGCTGGCCCTGGTGCTGACCCTCGACGAGCGTTCCACGCCCGCCCGGGCGCTCGGCGCCCTCGCCCTCGGCCTGGCGATCGCCGGGATGCACTATACCGGCATGGCGGCCGTCAGCTTCCTGCCGGAGCCCGGCCCGCCCGCCCGGCCGGCCGAGATTCCGGCCGAGGCCCTCGCCATCGGCATCGCCACCTGCACCCTGCTGCTTCTGACCCTGGCGCTGGTCGCCGCCATGGTCGACCGCCGCATCGAGGCGCTGGCGCTGCGCGAGGCCGAGGCGCTGCGCCACAGCGAGGAGCGCCTGCGGGGCGTGCTCGACCGAATGCCCGTGGGCGTCCTGGTCACCGGGATCGGCTCGGGGCGGATCGTCCTCGCCAATCCGGAAGCGGAGCGCATTCTCGGCCTCCGGCTGGATGCGGCGATGCTCGAGGCGCTGGACCGGACCGGCGACACGCTCGCCACCACCCTCCGGCGTGGCGAGGCCGTGGAACGCATGCCCATTGTCCATCGCTGCCCGGACGGCACGACCTTGCATCTCGAACTGAGCCTCGCCCCGATGCCGGATGGCGCCGGGCAGGAGAGGCTTGCCATCGCCACCCTGCAGGACGTGACCGCCCGGGTGCAGGCGGAGCAGGTCCTGCGCCGGGCGCAGCGGCTGGAGGCCATGGGCCAGCTCACCGGCGGCGTCGCGCATGACTTCAACAACCTGCTGATGGTCGTCTCCGGCAATCTCCAGCTGCTCATGCGGCGCACGACGGATGAGACGCTGCTGCGCCTGGCGCGCGGCGCCGCCGGGGCGGTGCGGCGCGGCGCCGACATCACCGGCCGCCTGCTGGCCTTCGCCCGCGAGCAGGCGCTGAAGCCGGAGCCGGTGGCGCTGGCCGAGATGCTGCCGGATATCGCCGAGAACATGCTGGCCCGGACGCTCGGTGGGCAGGTGCATGTCGAGACGCGGCTGCAGGAGGGGCTCTGGCCCGTGCTTGCGGACCAGTCGGAGCTGGGGGTGGCGCTGCTGAACATCGCCATCAACGCGCGCGACGCCATGCCGGAGGGAGGGCGGCTTGCCATCGCCGCCGCCAATGTGCCGATGGCCGAGCTGCCGGAGCGGCTTCGCAGCGGGCTGCTGCCGGGGGACTACGTCGCCCTCGCCCTGACCGACAGCGGCGCGGGGATGGGCGAGGAGGTGCTCGCACGGGCCTTCGAGCCCTTCTTCACCACCAAGCCGGTTGGCCAGGGCTCCGGCCTCGGCCTGTCCCAGGTCTATGGCTTCGCCCGGCAATCGGGGGGCACGGCACAGCTCGCCAGCCGTCCCGGCGAGGGGACGCAGGTGACGCTCTGGCTGCCGCGCGCGACCTTCGCCAGTGCCGAGGCCTTGCCGTCCGGTGAGCGCGTCGCATGAGTGCCGTGCCGCCTCGGTCCTCGGCCCCGTCTCTCCCTAGGGTATGAGCATGGCTACCCGCAGAGCGCTTCGCCGCTTCACCTCCAACGCCGGCCCGGTAACGGGCGGGGACGGCCTGGCGCGTCCCGGCGCGGGCGAGGGGCCAGACACCCAGCCCGCCCAGCCGCCCGGCGGGCCCTCCCTCGCCGGCCGCCGCGTCCTCGTCGTCGATGACGAGCCGATGATCCTCGAGATCCTGGTCGAGCATTGCGCCTCGCTCGGCCTCACCGTCTACGAGGCGCCAGACGGCGAGCCGGCACTACGCGAGATCGAACGGCACCCGGAGATCGAGGTGCTGGTGACCGATGTGCGGATGCCGGGGCTGGATGGCCCCGCACTGGTCGAGCGGGCGCTGGTGCTGCGGCCGTCGCTCAAGGTGATCTTCGTCACTGGCTACGCGACGCATTACAGCACCATTTGGCCAACACTGCGGAAGCCGTTCGAGCTCGACGCGCTGGACCTGGCCCTGCGCCAAGCGTTGCTGCCACGGAGCGAAGGCGGCTGACGATCCAATCTGGCGCATAGGGTCGCCACGCGAGGATGAGTGAGGTTGTGCTTTAGGTGGCGGTACAACCTATGCGGGTAAACTGTCCGTGGGAGGGGGCCTTGGCTCTCGACCTTCGGGCCTTTCCTCCGCTTTGCTCACCTCATGGCTCCGCTCGCACCAATCGGGAAACGTCCCATGACCGTGCTGCTTGTCGAGGACGATGCGATTGTCCGCTCCACCCTCGCGGATTTCCTGGAAGCTGCCGGATGCGAATTGCGCGAAGCCGAGAGCACGCCATCGGCCCGTACCATCCTGATGAATCCGGCGGAGGGCATCGTGGTGCTGGTGACCGACATCAACCTCGGCCCGGGGGAGGACGGCCTGACCCTCGCCGCCGAGGCGCGGCAGCGGGTGCCAGGCCTCGCCATCTTCTACGTCACTGGAAGCCCCGAGCGTCTTCGCGTCCGGCCGCCGCCGCCTACGGAACGGGTCTTCCTTAAACCCTTCAATCCAGATGATTTGGTCGCAGCCGTCCTCTATGCTCTGGATCAGCGGCAGCAGGACGACCGCCCGGCCGCAACGTTGACGAGGTCGTGAGGTGGGCGAGAGTGGCAGCGACGAAGTTGTGAATAATCTCTACTGATGATGTATGCCTTAAGGGGCAATGCAATCTGACGGGGCGGCAGCGTCCTTCGCTACAACCGCTCTCCCGATCGTGGTTCGGAGTGTCCCGCGATGCCAATCCATCACGGACCGAGTGAGGCGTCGCCGTATGTTTGATGCCCATGCGGCCACGCCTGCGCAAGCCTCCGGCACGATCCGCCTGGGCTACGGCCGGCACGCCGACCCGCGTATCGCCATCCGCCAATGCATCGCCGCCATGGGGGCCACGCGGCCGGCCATGATGCTGGCTTTCTGCGGCGGGCGCCACGAGCCGCAGGCGGTGCAGGCGGCGCTGCACGACGAATTCGGCCCGGTGCCGGTCTATGGCGGCTCGGCCGCCGGGGTGATCGGGCGCGACGGCTTCGGCTATGGCGGCTTCGAGATCGGCCTCATCGCCATGGAGGACCCGGCGCTGGCGCCGCAGGCGGTGGTGACGCGCAGCCTCCTCGCCGATGCGCGCGCCGCCGGCGAGGAACTGGGCCAGGCCGTCGCTGCCCTGGCGGCGGACGGGGCCGCGGTGCTGCTGCTGTTCGACAGCGTCGCCAGCGGCTCCCCGCCGCGGCTGCACCATGCCAGCCGCATCGTGGAAGGGTTCCATATCGGCGCGCGGAACAAACCCGTTTGCCTGTTCGGCGGCGGCCTACTGACCGACATGAACCTGTCTGACGGCTGGGTCTTCGACGGCGCCGGCATCGCCAAGCATGCGGCGATCGCCCTGGTCTTCCCGCCCACCGTCGCCGCCGAGACGGTCATCATGCATGGCTGCCGCCCGGTCAGCGCCTTCATGGAGATCACCCGCATCCAGGGCGCCGAAGTGTACGAGCTGGACGGCAGGCCGGCCCTGCAGGTGATCGAGGCGATGCTCGGCCTGCCGCTCGGCGGCTCGCGCGGGCAGGAGCTCTCCCTGGTGGCGACGCTCGGCCAGAAGCAGGGCGACCCATTCGCCCCGCATGACGAGAATGCCTATGTCAACCGCCTCATCCTGCGTGCCAACCCGGCTACGGGCTCGGTGACGCTGTTCGAGCCGGATTTCGCCGAGGGCGACCGGGTGCAGATCATGAGCCGCGACAACCGGCTGATGCTCGATTCGGTGGAGCACGGCGTGGCCGATGCCAACCGGCGCCTGGTCGGGCCGGACAGCCTGCTCGCCCTTTATATCGACTGCGCCGGCCGGGCCAGCGCCCGCAGCGGCGCGTCGATCGAGGAGGCGGAGGTCATCCGACACGGGCTCGATCCCAGGGTGCCGTTCCTCGGCTTCTATTCGGGCGTGGAGATCGCCCCCTTCGCCAACCACCCGAGCCGCCCGCTCGACTGGACCGGCGTCCTGGCGGTCCTGCGGAGGCGTTCCTGATGGCCACCAGCGCACCGCTCGCCTCGCTCGGCCAGATTGAACGCGAGCTGGCCTACTACCGCCGCGAATGCAACGACCTCGGCGCCCGGCTGCTGCGCCTCCAGGAGGAGCAGAGCCAGGCCTTCCGCGAGGCGCGGCGCAGCCGCACCGTGGCGAAGCTGATCCGCGAGGCCTATCGCCTGGCCGATATGCACATGACGGCGGAGGAGATCGGTGCCTCGCTGCTCGAGGTGATCGTCGAGAACGCGCTCTGCGACGGCGCCGCCCTGCTGTTGCAGGATCAGCTGGACGAGGGAAGCTTCCGCGTCGTCCATGCCATCGGCCCGGTCGCCACGCCAACCATCCGCCTGGCGATGCCGCCCGGATTCTTCTTCACCACCGCCCGCAGCGTGCTGGAGCCGCAGGCCTATGCGCTGACCAGCATCCTTGGCCTGCCCTACATCCTCTGGGCCTATGACCGCTCGACCGGCCATGCGCTGATCCTCGGCAACCGCTCCGAGAGCAATGTCAGCCGGCCCTACGAGCCGGGCGACCAGGAGCTGATCGAGGGCGCGCTCTCAGTCTATATCGACGTGCTGCTGCGCAAGCGCGCGGAGACGGAGTTGCGGGCCGCCAAGGCCGCGGCCGAACGGGCGAGCGAGGCGCGCGCCCGCTTCCTCGCCACCCTCACCCATGAGCTGCGGACGCCGCTGACCGCCATCATCGGCTTCTCCGAGATGATGCTCCCCGGCTCGCGCTACAGCCTGACGCAGTCGAATGTCGAGCGCTATGCGGGCCATATCCAGGATGGCGGCAAGCACCTGCTCGCGCTGATCGACGGCATCCTCGACTATTCCAGCCTGGAGCAGGCGCTGCCGCGGCTCTCGCCGCAATGGGTGCCAGCCCAGGCGGTGCTGACGGAGACGGCGAGCTTGGTCGCCGGCCTGGCGCGGACGCGGGACGTGGCGGTGGAGATCCTGCCCGCCGAGCAGCCCGTCGCGGTCTTCATCGATCCACTGCGCTTTCGCCAGGTGCTGCAGAACCTGCTCGGCAATGCGGTGAAGTTCACCCCGGCCGGCAGCGCGGTGGAGCTTTCCGTCACCCAGGGGCTTGCGGGCGGCGCCGTCTTCACCGTGCGCGACCAGGGCATCGGCATGCGGCCCGAGGATATTCCGCGCGCGCTGGAGCCCTTCCAGCAGCTCGATGGCAGCCAGGGGCGGAAGTTGGGCGGCGTCGGCCTCGGCCTGCCGATCGCCAAGGGGCTGGCGGAGGCGCATGGCGGCAATCTCTCCCTTGAGAGTGCGCCGGGGGAGGGGACCACGGCGCGGGTGACCCTGCCAGCGGAGCGGGTGCGGGAGCAGAACTGCCCCTGAAGCCCGGTTGCCAATCGGCATGAGGGTTGCAAAGACTCCGGGGCGCGATACCGCCGGAAGGATGCACCCATGGCTGCCGAAACCCCGACCGCGCGCTACCGGCACGGCTCCGATACTGGCCACACCTCCACCGACTTCGTGCTGCTGACTGCCCCGGCCGGCGCCATCCGCCTGCACAAATGCCTCACGGCGCCGCGGGCCCCGGCCGCTGGCGCGCTGGAGGGGTTGGCCTGCCCGTCGACCGGCCTTCAGCCCTTAGGATGATCGACATGGAAATCCGCACCGTCGGCGTGGTCGGCCTCGGCAATATGGGCCTCGGCATGGCGTCCAGCCTCGCCCGCGCCGGCTTCGCCGTGGAGGGCCACGACATCAACCCGGCCCGGCAGGGCGCGGCCGAGGCGGCTGGCATCCGCTTCCAGAGCAGCCTCGCCGAGCTGCTCGGCGCGGCCGAGGCGCTGGTCTTCTCCCTGCCCTATGCGCGCGATGTGGAGGCGGTCGTCACTGCCGCCGGCGGGCTGCTTGAGCGGCGCGATCGCAAGGTGGTGGTGATCGACACCTCCACCTCGGACCCCGGCACCTCCCGCCGCCTGGCGGCCCGCCTTGCCGAGGCCGGGCATGGCCTGCTCGACGCGCCGGTGAGCGGCGGCCCCTCCGGCGCGGCGGCGGGCACGCTCACCATGATGATCGGCGGCAGCGAAGCGGATCTGGAACTCGCCCGCCCCGTCCTCGCCGCCATGTCCGGCACGGTGGTGCATGTCGGCCCCTCCGGCGCCGGGAACATCGCCAAGCTCGTCAACAACATGCTGGTCGCCGCGCATCTGGTGACGACGGGGGAGGCGCTTCGCCTCGCCGAGGCTGCCGGGCTGCCGGCCGAGGCGGTGCTGCCCGTCGTCAATGCCGCGACCGGCCGCAGCGCGGTGAGCGAGGCGATGGTCCCGCGCTGGGTCCTGCCGGGCAGCTTCGATAGCGGCTTCTCGGCCGGCCTGATGCGGAAGGATGTCGGTCTCGCCATCGCCCTCGCCGAGGAGGTTGGCTGCCCCCTGCCGCTCAGCGCCGCCGCCGCCCGGATCTGGGCCGAGGCGCGCGGCCGTATCGCGGATGCGGACGACTTCACCCGCATGGCCGATTTCCGCGTGCCGCCGGCAGGGTAGGGTCAGTCGCGGAAGGACCGGCGGAGGAAGCTGCGGAGCGGTGCCAGCACCATGCTGATCGGCGTTCGCGGCGTGCCGATGATGTAGAGCTCCGCCGGCATGCCGGGGACCAGATGCACCTCCGGCGCCAGCTCCATGGTGCGGGGATCGAATTCGACGCGCACCGGAAAATAGGGCACGCCGCCGGCCGGGGCGATCGCATCGGCGCCGACGCTGCTGACATGGCCATGCACCATCGGCACGCTGCGCATCTTGTAGGGCGTGAGCCGGATGTTCACCGCCTGGCCGATGGCGACCCGCTCGGTCCCCTCCTGCTGGACCCGGCCCTCGATCACCAGCCGGTCGCGGAGGGGGACGAGGTCGAGGACCGGCTGCCCAGGCAGGATTGTGGCGCCGGGGGTGAAGGCCTGGATGTTGGTCACCCGGCCGGCCTCAGGGGCGAGGACTTCGCGCCGGGCGAGCACGTCCTCCGCGGCGCGGAGCTGCTGCCGCGCGGCGGCGATGGCTGCCTCGGTGGTCTGGATATCGGTGGCGATCTCCGCGAGACGCTGCAGGCGGATGCCCTCCAGCTGCCGCTGCGCCTGGAGGATGCCCTCGCGCAGCTGTGCCTCCCGTGCCTCCGCCTGGCCGAAGGCGGCGACGAAGCTCGCCTCCTGCTGCTGCAGGTTCAGGATGAGGAAGCGCGAGGCGAAACCCTCGGTCACCAGCCGGTTGTAGCCGGCGATCTGCTCCCGCACGGCGAGCATCTGGCGCTGCGCGCCCTCGCGCTGCGCCCGGGCGCCGGCCACCCGTTCGCGCAACTGGGAAAGCGCACGTTCCTGCACCGCCGCCTGGCCGTCGAAGGCGGCCCAGCGGGCGGCGAAGAGTGCCTGCTCGGCCTGGAGGAAAACGGCGATGGCAGGACCCGCCCGGCCCTCCGTCGCCACCTCGGCCGGGAAGGCCAGCTGCCGCTCCCCCGCCTGCTCGGCAGCGAGCCGGGCGGCGCGGGCCCGCCCGCTCCAATAGGCGGCGCGGGCGCCGATGGCATCGGCCTCGGCTTGGGTGACGTCGAGCTGGAGCAGCGGCTGCCCGGCCTGCACCACGCTCCCTTCCTGCACCATGATCCGGCGCAGGATGCCGGGTTCCATCAGGTTCACCGTCTTCCGCCGGCCCTCCGGGACGAGCTGGCCCGCCGCCGGCACCGCCTGCTCCATCCTCGTCATGGTCGCCCAGCCGAGGAAGGGGATCAGCGTCAGCCCGAGCCCCAGCGCGGTGAGCCGCAGCATATGGCCGAAGCCCGGCCGCTCCGCCACGAACCCGACCTGCTGCCGCAACACCTCCAGCGGCACCGGGGGCAGGGTGGTGGGCCGGCCTTGCGGGACCATGAGCTGCAACGGCGGTCACTCCTCGTCGGCGGACTCCATAGAGAGCCAGCCTCTCCTTCTAGTTGGTGCGGTTTACCAGTCTTTTGCCGGGAAGGCGCATTCCTCCGGCGGCGACGATGTGGCCGAGATGCCACGGCGCCCGCTTCGCGGCCGGCGTGGCAGCCGAGTCGAACGGTCCGAGAACGCCGTTCGCTGGCGTGTCGGCACCGCCAGCCATGCGAGCTGTCCCAAGGCTTATCCCCAGCCTTCTCCACGACATTGGGGATAAGCTGGCGCTTGACCTTCACGGTGCCGCATCGGCAGCGTGCCGGGTGGGCACGATCCGCGTGAGGCGCGCCGTTTCCTTGTCCTGGCGGACCATCCTGGAAAAAGGCGCTATCCCTCTGACCCGACGGAGGCGGCCGACTGCTCCGTCCGGCCGCTCGGGCCGCCCTTCCTGAAAGCGGAAGGCCGAACGCGCTCATTCCCTGGGTTTCAGCAAGCCCGAGGCGAGGCACCGGAACGCTTCGACGGCCTTGGCGAGGACGGCGGGCGGATCCTCCGAGGCGGCAACCCAGAGCGCGGCATTGAGCGCGGCGCCGTTGACCAGCCGGGCCGCGGCCTCGGCATCCACGGGCCATACCGTCCCCGCGGCGATCAGCGCCTCGATCGTCTCCGTCGTCGTCCGGAGGCAGGCGTTCTGGCCCGGCCACTGCGAGGGGTCGCCGAGCACGGCCGGCCCGTCCAGCAGCATGATCCGCTGGATCTCCGGCTCCAAGGCCAGTTCGATATAGGCCGCTCCCTCCTCCAGGAAGCCAAGCCAGGGGGTCTCCGCCCGGTCGCGCGCGGCGCGCGCCTTCGCCACCATCTCCGCGTCGAGCTGTTCGATCACGGCGCGCAGCAGGCCCTTCTTGTCGCCGAAATTGTGGTAGAGCGCGCCACGCGTCAGCCCGGCCGCGGCGGTCAGCTCGTCCATCGATGCCGCGGCGTAGCCCTGTTCCGCGAAGGCCGTCCGCGCGGCCCGGATGAGCTTGGCCCGGGTCTCCTCCATCATCCGTGCGCGCTGTCCCGCAGCCATCGACACCCCCCGATTTTGACATCCGCTGCGTATGCCAGTTGACATACGGGACGTATGCGACAATGTTCCTGCATACGGGACGTATATGAATACGGCCTCGCCGCCGGGAAAGGGTTCCCGGCCCTGACAGTGAGGAGTCCAGCCATGGCCAAGCGCGACGCGATCTTCCCGCCCGGACGGCAGGCACTGTACGAGCAGCATCGCTATTCCGCGGCGATCCGATCAGGCGACCTGCTGTTCGTCTCCGGCCAGGTCGGCAGCCGCGAGGATGGCTCGCCTGAGCCGGACTTTGCCAAGCAGGTCGAGCTGGCCTTTCACCGGCTCAATACCGTGCTCAAGGCGGCGGGCTGCAGCTTCGACGATGTGGTGGACGTCACCACCTTCCACACCGACCCGCAGGCACAGTTCGAGACGGTGATGGCCATCCGCGACAAGGCCATCGGCGCACCGCCCTATCCGAACTGGACCGCGGTCGGCGTGACCTGGCTCGCAGGCTACGACTTCGAGATCAAGGTCATCGCGCGCATTCCCCAGGCGGCCTGATGGAGCCGGAGGCGGCAGGGGCGGCCCGGCCGGATCCTGCTTCCCGGCGCAGGCCGGAGATGGGCCGACCTGCGCGCGGTGGCCTGCATTGTCCGGGGACGGGACATGGATAGGCCGGCAGCACCTCAGCCCAGCCGCAGCCGCGCCTCCGTTGCCAGCCGGTCCGCCCGCTCGTTCATCGGGTCGCCGGCATGGCCGCGCACCCAGCGCCATTCCACCTGATGCGGCTTGGCCGCCGCCAGCAGCCGCTGCCACAGCGCCATGTTGGCGACCGGCTCCTTCGCCGAATTGCGCCAGTTGTTCCGCACCCAGCCATTGATCCAACGGCTGATGCCGTTGCGGACATACTCGCTGTCGGTGTGCACCACCACGCGGCAGGGGCGCTTCAGCGCCTCAAGCGCGCTGATCGCCGCCATCAGTTCCATGCGGTTGTTGGTCGTCGCCGGATCGCCGCCGGAGAATTCCCGCTCCGTTTCGCCATAGCGGAGGATGGCCGCCCAGCCGCCCGGGCCGGGATTGGGCTTGCAGCCGCCATCGGTCCAGATCTCCACCGGTGCTTGCGTCTCGTCAGAGGCCAAGGGCGCCCGGTCCTTCCGCAGCGGCGAAGAAGCGGAGCTTCGCCAAGTATTCCATTGGATCCTTCCGAGTCACCAGCGCGCCGGCCGGCGTCGCCGTCCAGTCGTAGAGGCGGGTGAGCAGGAAGCGGATGGCCGCCCCGCGGCACAGCACCGGCAGCGCCGCGCGCTCCTCGGCAGCGAGCGGGCGGATGCGCTGGTAGGCAGCGAGCACCGCATGCGCCCGCGTCACGTTGTAGGCGCCGTCGGCATCGAAGCACCAGGCATTGAGGCAGACGGCGATGTCGTAGGCGAGCAGGTCGGTGCAGGCGAAGTAGAAGTCGATCAGCCCGGACACCTCGGGCTTCCCGTCCGCGCCTGGCAGGAAGAAGACATTGTCCGGGAACAGGTCGGCATGGATCTGCCCGACCGGCAGCAGCCCCGGCGCCGGCCAGGCAGCGAGGATCGCCGCCAGCCGCCTGTCCAGCTCGGCGATCAGGCCCGGCTGCACCGCATCGCCCCCCGACCGGCAGCGATCGAGCAGCGGTCCCCAGCTTGCCGGGCCAAGCCCGTTCGGCCGCTCCGCTGTGAATTCGGCACCCGCTGCGTGCAGGCGCGCCAGGGCCTCGCCGAGCGGCGCCCCATGTTCGGGGCGGACGCGCCGCGGCCAGACGCCGGGAAGGAAGGTGCAGATCGCCGCCGGCCGCCCGGCGAGTTGGCGCAGCGCCACCCCGTCGCGCGCCTGCACCGGCTGCGGGCAGCGCAGCCCGTGCGCCGCGAGGTGCTCCATCAGCCCGAGGAACCAGGGTAGCTCCGCCGGGTCGACACGCTTCTCGTAGAGAGTGAGGATGAAGTCGCCCGCCTCGGTCTTCAGCGCGTAATTGGAATTCTCAACCCCTTCGGCAATGCCGCGGAAGGCAAGCAGCCCGCCGAGCGGGTAGGCGGCGAGGAAGGCCCGCAGCGCCTCGTCGGTGACCTCGGTATAGACGGCCATGGTCGGGTCAGCGCGCGCCCTCGGTCTGCAGCGCGCTGGGCAGCTTGAAGGTGATGGTCTCCTCCGCCACCACCACCTCCTCGATGGCAAGTTCGAAGCGCTCGCGCAGCCGGGCCAGCACCTCCTCCACCAGCACCTCGGGCGCGCTGGCGCCGGCGGTGACGCCGATGGTACGCAGTCCCCCGGCCAGCGACAGGTCGAGGTCCCGCCCGCGCTGCACCATTACCGCCTTCGGGCAGCCGGCACGCTCCGCGACCTCGACGAGGCGCAACGAGTTGGAGGAGTTGGGCGCCCCCACCACCACCATCAGCTCCGCCCGGTCGGCGATCGCCTTCACCGCCGCCTGGCGGTTGGTGGTGGCGTAGCAGATATCCTCCTTCGCCGGCGCGTGGATGTCGGGGAAGCGCTCGCGCAGCGCCGCCACGATGTCGGTGGTGTCGTCGACCGAGAGCGTGGTCTGGGTGATGAAGGCGAGCGGCCGGTCCACCGGCACCGGGGTGGTGCGGGCGCGTTCGGCATCCTCGATCAGGGTGACGGTGCCCTCGGGCAGCTGGCCCATGGTGCCGACCACCTCCGGATGCCCGGCATGGCCGATCAGCAGGATGTGCCGGCCGCGGCTGAAATGCTGCTCCGCCTCGCGGTGGACCTTGCTGACCAGTGGGCAGGTCGCGTCCAGGTAGAATAGCTTGCGGCGGCTGGCCTCGGCCGGGACCGATTTCGGCACGCCATGGGCGGAGAAGACGACCGGCGCATCGTCCGGCACCTCGTCCAGCTCCTCGACGAAGATGGCGCCCTGCCGCTCCAGGCTCTCGACCACGAAGCGGTTGTGGACGATCTCGTGGCGGACATAGACGGGGGCGCCGTAGCGGCGGATCGCCTCCTCCACGATCTTGATCGCGCGGTCCACGCCGGCACAGAAGCCGCGGGGACCGGCGAGAAGGACATTCAGCCGGGGCAGGTTGCGCTCGGGCGCGTGGGGGTGCAGGTCCATGGTGCCTCTCGCTCGCTGGCGCTATTTGCCGTGCCGAAGGGCCGGCGGGCACAGTGGGCGGGGCGCACACTAGCGGCCCGCCGTCCGGGCTCAAGGGGGATATGGTGATGCGGTGGAGAGTTGTCCTGTTGGCGCTGCTTCTGGCCGGGTGCGGCGCCGGAACCGGCACCCAATTGCCGATCGCCTGCCCCAGCCCTGGCCTGCTGGGTGAGGGGGCGGATCTCACCCGCTACCGCCCGGGCGGGGCACAGGACCTCACCGGCCTCGATTTCGATGCGAAGCTGGTCAGCATCAACGGCAGCTGCAAGGCCGGGCGGGGCGAGCGGAGCATCCAGATGCAGATGACCGCCGGCTTCAGCGTGGAGCGCGGACCGGCCTCCGAGGGCCGGAGCGTCGACCTGCCCTGGTTCGTTGCGGTGCTCGACCGGCAGACCGAAACCATCCTCAGCCGCCAGAATTTCACCGACCGGGTGGTCTTCGGCCGCAACGAGACGCGCAGCACGGTGGACAGCGCGCCGGTCTCCATCAGCCTGCCGGTCGGGGCGAATCGGCAGGCGGGGGATTACCGCATCCTCGTCTCCTTCCAGCTTACCGAGCAGGACCTGGCGCTGAACCGCCGTCGCGGGCCGCGCTGATCGGCAGCACGCCATTGCGCCGCCGGCCCCGGCCGGGCTAGACAAGCGCACCCGCAGATACCGCGCGGGAGAGAGGGGAGGTCCGGCCAACCGGGCGCCCCCGCCGAAGGCGCAACCGGCCCCCGGAAACGCTCAGGCAGAAGGGCCGCGCGGAGAAGGGACCTCTGGAAAGCCTGGTGCCGCAAGGCACCGGCACCGAAGGAGTAAGGCCCGGCCCAAGGCCGCCGCCGAATCTCTCAGGTTCACCGGACAGAGGGGGGCCACGGACTTCAACTCACGCCGCAGATGCGGCCGGGGGACCCGTGGCCGAGACCGAATCGCTGCTTGAGACGCCGCTCGCCGGCCTGCACCGTGCCCTTGGGGGGCGGATGGTCGCCTTTGCCGGCTATGCCATGCCGGTGCAGTACCCGGCCGGGATCATGGCCGAGCATCTGCATGTCCGCAGCCATGCCGGGCTGTTCGACGTCTCCCATATGGGCCAGGCCGAACTCGTCGGCGAAGGCGCGGCGGCGGCGCTGGAGCAGGTGACGCCCGCCGATATCCAGGCGCTGAAGCCCGGCCGCCAGCGCTACGGCCTGCTGATGACGCCGGAGGGCGGCATCTTCGACGACTTCATGGTGGCCAACCGCGGCGACCGACTCCTTCTCGTCGTCAATGCCAGCCGCAAGCATGACGACTTCGCCCTGATCGAATCGGTGCTGCCTACGGGCGTCACCCTCCGCCGCCTGCCGGACCGCGCCCTGCTCGCCCTCCAGGGCCCTGGCGCCGCGGCGGCGATCGGGCCGCTCGCCCCGGCGCTCACCGCGCTCTCCTTCATGGGCGTGGCCGAGGCGGAGATCGAGGGCATTCCTGTCATCGCCAGCCGCAGCGGCTATACCGGCGAGGATGGCTGGGAGATCAGCGCCCCCGCCGGCGAGGCCGAGCGCTTGGCGAAGGTCCTTCTCGCCCTGCCCGGCGTCCAGCCCGCCGGCCTCGGCGCCCGCGATTCGCTGCGGCTCGAGGCCGGGCTCTGCCTCTACGGCACCGATATCGACGAGGCGACAAGCCCAGTGGAGGCTGCTCTCACCTGGTCCATCGGCAAGCGCCGCCGCATGGCCTGGGACTTCCCCGGCGCCGAGCGGGTGCGCGGGGAGCTGGCCAACGGCACCGCGCGTGTCCGCGTCGGCCTCCGCCCCGAGGGGCGCCAGCCGGCCCGCGGCGAGACGATGATCCATGCCCCTGGCGGCGAGACCATCGGCAGCATCACCTCCGGCGGCTTCGGCCCCTCGCTCAGTGGGCCGATGGCCATGGCCTATGTCGCCCGCTCCCATGCCACCGACGGCACCGCCATCGAGTTGATCGTGCGCGGCAAGCCCCTCGCGGCCCGCATCGCGCCCATGCCCTTCGTTCCCCACCGCTACGCCCGCTGAGGACACCGACCCATGCCAGAGCTGAAATACACCCAGGACCATGAGTGGGTGCGGGCGGACGGCGACGCCGCCACCATCGGCATCACCGACCATGCGCAGAACGCCCTCGGCGACGTGGTCTTCGTCGACCTGCCCGAGGTCGGGCGCGAGGTGGCGGCCGGCGAGGCCATCGCCGTGGTGGAAAGCGTGAAGGCCGCCTCCGACGTCTATGCCCCGATCGCCGGCCGCATCGTCGAGGTGAACGCCGCCCTGACCGACGATCCGGGCCTCATCAACCGCGAGCCGACCGGCGAGGGCTGGTTCTTCAAGATCGAGCCCGCCGATGCCGGCGCCGTCGCCGCGCTGATGGACGAGAGCGCCTACGCCGCCTTCGTGGACAGCCAGGCATGAGCGCCCTCGCCGAACTGGCCGCGCTGGAGGAAGGCACGGAGTTCGCCCGCCGCCATATCGGCCCGGGGCCGGACGACATCACCGAGATGCTGCGCCTCGTCGGCGCCGCCAGCCTCGAGGAGATGGCCGCCCGCACCGTGCCGGCCGCCATCGCCGGAGCCGACCTCTCGGCCCTGCCGCCGCCGGCGACGGAGGCCGAGGTCATCGCCGAGCTGCGCGCCCTCTCGGAGCGCAACAGCCGGGCGAAGTCGCTGATCGGCCTCGGCTACCATGGCACCCATACCCCGCCGGTGATCCTCCGCAACGTGCTGGAGAATCCTGGCTGGTACACCGCCTACACGCCCTACCAGGCGGAGATCGCCCAGGGGCGGCTGGAGGCGCTGGTCAATTTCCAGACCATGGTCGCCGACCTCACCGGCCTGCCGGTCGCCAATGCCTCCCTGCTCGACGAGGGCACGGCGGCGGCCGAGGCGGTGGCGCTCGCCCATGCCGCGCATAAGGGCAAATCGACCACGCTGCTGGTCGCCGCCGACCTGCATCCGCAAACCCTGGCCGTGGTCCGCACCCGCGCCGAGCCCGTCGGCCTCCGCGTCGTCGTCGCCCCGCCCGCCGGCATCGCCGAGGCCGCCGCGGCCGAGAAGCCCTTCGCCCTGCTGCTGAACTACCCCGGCACCACCGGCGAGGTGCGCGACCTCGCCCCCGAGATCGCCGCGGTCCAGGCCGTGGGCGGCCTCGCCATCGTCGCGGCCGACCCGCTCTCCCTCTGCCTGCTGACGCCGCCCGGCGAGATGGGCGCCGATGTCGTCATCGGCAGCACCCAGCGCTTCGGCGTCCCCCTCGGCTATGGCGGGCCGCATGCCGCCTACATGGCGGTGAAGGACGCACTCAAGCGCCTGCTGCCCGGCCGCCTTGTCGGCGTCTCCGTCGATGCCGCCGGCAACCCCGCCATGCGCCTCGCCCTCCAGACCCGCGAGCAGCACATCCGCCGTGAGAAGGCGACTTCCAACATCTGCACCGCCCAGGTGCTGCTCGCCGTCATGGCCGGCATGTACGCCGTCTGGCACGGGCCGGAGGGGCTGGCGCGCATAGCCCGCCGCGTGAACCTCCAGGCCCGGCTGCTGGCCGATGCCGCCCGCCGCGGCGGCTTCACCCTGCGGCACGACGCCTTCTTCGACACCATTGCCGTCGAGGCGGGCGACCGCGCCGATGCGCTGATGCAGGGCGCCGTCGCGCGCGGCTTCAACCTTTGGCGCACAGAGGCCGGCTGCGTCTCCATCGCCCTCGACGAGACGGTGACGCGCGACGAACTCGCCGCTTTGGCCGACCTGCTCGGCGGCGGCGCCCTTGATGCGCTGCGCCCGGAGGCCAGCCTGCCCGAGGCGCTCGCCCGCCGCACCCCCTACCTCACCGCCGAGGTCTTCCGCAGCCATCACTCCGAACATGCGATGCTGCGCTACCTCAAGCGGCTCGAGGACAAGGATGTCGCGCTGAACCGCAGCATGATCCCACTCGGTTCCTGCACGATGAAGCTGAACGCGACCGCGGAGATGATCCCGGTCACCTTCCCCGGCTTCGCCGACATCCACCCCTTCGCGCCGGAGGACCAGGCGGAGGGGTATTTCGAGATGATCAAGCGGCTGGAGGGCTGGCTCTGCGCCGTCACCGGCTTCGCCGCCGTCTCGCTGCAGCCGAATGCCGGCAGCCAGGGCGAATATGCCGGGCTGCTCGCCATCCGCGCCTGGCACCGCGCCCAAGGCAATGAACAGCGCAACGTCTGCCTCATCCCCTCCAGCGCCCATGGCACCAACCCGGCCTCGGCGGTGATGGCGGGGATGAAGGTCGTCGTCGTCGGCTGCGACCGCGACGGCAATGTCGACCTCGCCGACCTCCGCGCAAAGGCGGAGCAGCATGCCGACCGGCTCGCCGCGCTGATGGTCACCTACCCCAGCACGCACGGCGTGTTCGAGGAGGAGATCAAGGCGATCTGCGCCCTGGTCCACCAGCATGGCGGCCAGGTCTACATGGACGGCGCCAACATGAACGCCCAGGTCGGCCTGACCTCGCCCGCCGCCATCGGCGCCGATGTCTGCCACCTGAACCTGCACAAGACCTTCTGCATCCCGCATGGCGGCGGCGGGCCGGGCGTCGGCCCGATCGGCGTCGCGGCCCACCTGGCGCCGCACCTGCCGAACCACCCCTTCCATCGTGGCGCCGGCCCGGCGACGGGCTATGGCCCCGTCTCCTCGGCGCCCTTCGGCAGCGCCGCCATCCTGCCCATCTCCTACGCCTATATCCGCATGATGGGCGCCGATGGGCTGACGCGGGCGACCCAGGTCGCCATCCTCTCCGCCAACTACATCGCCCGCCGGCTTGAGGGGCACTTCCCCGTGCTCTACCGGGGCCTGCGCGGCATGGTGGCGCATGAGTGCATCCTCGACTGCCGCGGCTTCCAGCAGGGCGGCGGCGTCATGGTCGAGGACATCGCCAAGCGGCTGCAGGACTACGGCTACCACGCGCCGACCATGTCCTGGCCCGTCTCCGGCACGCTGATGGTGGAGCCCACCGAGAGCGAGCCGAAGGAGGAGCTAGACCGCTTCTGCGACGCCATGATCGCCATCCGCGCCGAGATCCGCGCGGTGGAGCAGGGCCGCAGCGACCGCGCCGACAACCCGCTGAAGAATGCGCCCCACACCGCCGCCGAGGTCATGGCGAGCGAGTGGACGCACCCCTACAGCCGGGAGGAGGCGGCCTTCCCGCTGCACTTCGTCCGCGCCCACAAGTACTGGCCGCCGGTGAAGCGCGTGGACAACGTGCATGGCGACCGCAACCTGGTCTGCACCTGCGCACCGCTCGAGGCCTATGCGGAGCGGATGCACCTCCAGGCCGCGGAGTGACGCCGAAGCCCTGGCGGCGGACGGGCAACCGCACCGTCCACCGCGACCGCTGGGTCCATCTCCGCGCCGAATCCTGGGAAACCGGGGACGGCGCGGTCCTCGACCCCTGGTACATGCTCGACTGGCCCGACGTGGTGAATGTCGTGGCGCTGACGCCGGATAGCCGGCTGGTGCTGGTCCGCCAGTTCCGCCCCGGCCTTGGCGCCATCGCGCTCGAACTCCCCGGCGGCATGGTGGAACCGGGCGAGGCCGACCCGGCCGAGGCCGCGCGCCGCGAATTCACCGAGGAGACGGGTTACGACGCCCCCTCCTTCCACTTGGTCACCAGCCTGCGGAACGACCCCGCTCATGCCGGCAACCGCGTCCATGTCGTCCTCGCCGAGGGCGCCGTCCCGACCTCCGGCCAGCGTCTCGACCATGGCGAGGAAATCGCGGTGGAGGTCCTGCCCCTCGCCAGCGTCCTCGCCGGCTTGGCCGAGGGATTGATCGGCAATGCCAACCATGTGGGTAGCCTCTTGCTCGCCCTGAGGGAACGCGGTCGGATAGGCGCCTGAAGGGGAGGGACGCCTTCATGCCGCATGTCTTCGCCGCCGCCCACGCCGCACGGCTGCCCAATCTGCCCGGCCGCGTTTCCGTCGACGTCTTCCGCCACGGCTCGCTCGACCTGCGCTGGTATGCTCCCTTCGGCATAGACAACCAGACGCCGCATGATCGCGACGAGGTCTATGTCGTCGCCTCCGGCGAGGGACATTTCCGCTGCGACGGCGACCTCACCCCCTGCCGTGCCGGAGACCTGATCTTCGCCCCCGCCGGCAGCGAGCACCATTTCGAGGATTTCTCGGCCGATTTCGGCGCCTGGATGATCCTCTACGGACCGAAGGGCGGCGAGGCCGCCTGAACCGCCAGCGGCACGCGGCGTTCCGCCCGGGTGAACCCGTCCCGGACCCGATGCAGCGCCGCCGCCTCCTCGCCCTCGCGGGCCTCGCCACGATCCCCGCCCCCCTGGCCGCCGCGCCTGTGCCCATGATCTGCGAGGACTGGACTGACCCGGCCCGTAACCGCCGCCTGCCGGCGCTGATCCGCCTGCCCGATGCCGAGGCGCCCGCGCCTGCGGTGCTGGTCTCGCACGGGCTCGGCGGCTCGCGCGAGGGCCTCGCCTATCTCGGCCAGGCGCTGGCCGAGGCGGGCTTCCTCGTCCTCCACATCCAGCATCCCGGCACCGATGCCGGCATCTGGCAGGGCCGGACCGACATCTCCGCCACCATGGCCGCTGCCGCGCTCGATACCGGCCAAGCCTTCGCCCGGCTCCAGGACGGCATCTTCGCCCTGGGCGAGCTGACCCGCCGCCCCGGCCTGCGGGAGCGGGTGGATGCATCGCGCCTCGCCATCGCCGGTCACTCCTACGGCGCCTGGCTGGTGCAGCACATGCTCGGCCAGCGCCTGCCCGGCGGCGACCACGGCCTCGCCCTGCCGGATGCGCGGCTGAAGGCGGGCATCGCCCTCTCGCCCATCCCGCCGCGCGGCCTGTCGCCCCGCTTCGCCTTCGGCCGCATCGCCCGGCCGATGCTGCATGTCACTGGCACGCTCGATTCCGGCTATATCGACGGCGCCACGGCGGAGGACCGAGAGCTGCCCTTCCACTCCATCAGCGGCCCGCCCCAGGCGCTGGCCGTGCTGGCCGGCGCCACCCATGCCGCCTTCGCCGATGAGCGCGCCGCCGGCCCGCGCTGGGCCGACCCGGCCTTCCACGCCCGCACGGCGGGGCTTGCCGTGGCCTTCCTCCGCGCCACGCTGCTCGGAGATGCCGCGGCGCGCGCGGCGCTGTTCGCCGGCATGTCCGGCCTGCTCGTGCCGGGCGACCGCCTTACCTGCAAGGATTTCGGCTGATGACGGACAAGAGCCCGACCGGTGCCTCGGAGACGATGAACTCCGCCGACCCCAAGTCGAAGACGACGGCGGCCAAGGTCCAGCAGGGCGGCACCACCACGAACCCTAAGGCGAAGGTGCCTTCCGACCTCTATCCCGACCCGCCCGGGGTCACCGACAGCACGCCGGGCGGGCGCGACGACTAGCCCTTCAGCCGCGGCGGCTTGATCCCCGCCAGCTCGCACTGTGCGTCGAGCATTGCCGAGAAGTCCTTCTGCCCCCAGCCGCGGCCACGCGCGCTGCTGAAAGCCTCGCGCGCGATCGCCGCCACCGGCAGCGTCACCTTCGCCGCGTTCGCCGCCTGCACGATCAGCGACAGATCCTTGTGCGCCAGATCGATGGCGAAGCCCGGCTCGGTGTCGCCCGCCAGCACCTTGTTCGGCCAGTTCACCTTGAGTTGCCCGTTGGTCGCCGTCGTCCCATGCAGCACCTCGAGCGTCTTCTCGAGGTCGAGGCCGAAGGCGGCCGAGAGCGACAGCGCCTCGGCATTCAGCTGGCAGAGGATGATGGCGAGGTAATTGTTGACCAGCTTGGTCCGCGTCCCCGCGCCGGGGCCGCCGCAATGGTGGATGGTGCTGCCCATCGCCTCCAGCAGCGGCTTCACGCGCGCGAAGTCGGCATCGCTCGCGCCGACCATGAAGAGCGATTCGCCCCGGTCCGCATGCCAGGCCAGTCGCCCGACCGGCGCGTCGACGAAGCCGATGCCGCGCGCCGCACAGGCGGCCGCCAGCGCATCCGTCGTCTCAGGATCGACGGTCGACATGTCCATCACCAGCCCGCCCGGCTTGATGTTGGCGAGGATGCCGTCGGTGCCGAGGATCGAGGCCTGCACCTCGCGCGGCCCCGGTAGCATGGTCAGCACCACGTCGCTCGCCTGCGCCACCGCCGCCGCGCTGCCGGCCGAGGCCGCGCCCAGCTCCTCTAGCGCCGCCACCGGCCCCGGCGCGATGTCGTGCACCGTCAGCGGATGCTGCTTGCGGCGGATGCTGGAGGCCATGCCCCGCCCCATCCGCCCCAGCCCGATGAACCCGATCCTGTCGCTCATGCGTCCCTCCTCAAAGGCGCGCAAAGTGCCACCGCGCCGCGCGGCGGAAAAGCCACCCGGTCGTTGCGCCAGGAGCGCATTCCGCGCAATCTGGCGCCAGGAAACCGGACCAAGGGAGTCATCCTGCATGAATCGCCGCCGCTTCATCGCGACGGGTGCCGCCGGCACGGCCGGCGCCGCTGTGCTGGCCACGCCGAACCTCGCCTCCGCCCAACCACGCATCCGCTGGCGCTGCCCGGGCAGCTTCCCGAAATCGCTCGACACGCTCTATGGCACGCAGGAGTTCATCGCGAAGCGCGTCTCGGAGATGACCGACGGCGCCTTCCAGATCCAGGTCTTCGGCCCCGGCGAGCTGGTGCCCGCGCTGCAGGTGCTCGACGCGGTCGGCAACGGCAATGTCGAATGCGGCTACACCAGCGGCTACTACTATCTCGGCAAGGATCCCTCGCTGGCGATCGTCACCTGCATCCCGTTCGGCCTCTCGACGCGCCAGCACTGGGCCTGGCTGACCCATGGCGGCGGGCGGGACCTCTATGCCGAGGTCTACCGTGACCAGGGCGTCGTCGGCATCCCGGCCGGCAATACCGCGGCGCAGATGGGCGGCTGGTTCAGGAAGGAGATCAAGTCGGTCGAGGACCTGAAGGGGCTGAAATTCCGCATCGCCGGCTATGGCGGCAACGTGCTTGGCAAGCTCGGCGTGGTGACGCAGCAGATCGGCGGGCCGGACATCTACCCGGCGCTGGAGCGGGGCGTCATCGACGGCGCCGAATGGGTCGGGCCTTATGACGACGAGAAGCTCGGCTTCAACCGCGTCGCCCAGTACTACTATTACCCCGGCTGGTGGGAGTACTCGCCTTCCATCGACATGATGGTCAATGCCCGCGCCTATGATGACCTGCCGGCGCAGTACAAGGCCGTGCTCAACGCCGCCTGCACCGAGGGCTGGCACTGGATGGCGGCGCGCTACGACGTGCTGAACCCGGCCGCGCTGCGGCGCCTCATCGCCTCCGGCACGCAGCTTCGCGGCTTCCCGCGCGACGTGCTGACCGCCTGCTACAGGGCGAGCCAGGATCTCTATGCCGAGATCGGCGCGACGAATCCGCGCTTCAAGCGCATCCACGAGAAGTGGGATGCCTTCCGGCTGGAGCAGACCCAGTGGCTGCGAGTCGCCGAGGATTCGCTCGGCAACTTCCTCGCCGCCACGACCGCGCAGCGCTGAAGCAGGCTCCGGCCGGGCGGCCTGCCCGGCCGGAGGCCACGTCCGCCGATTTCGTCTTCGCCGGTCCCGCTTCCCCTGGCTAGACTTGCCGCAGGCCGCCCATCCGAGCACGGCCAGCAAGAACCGCTAGGGAGAATTCCAACATGAACCGCCGTGGCCTCCTGGCCGCGGGCGCCGCCGCGCCGGTGCTCGCAGCCCCGAACCTTGCGTCCGCTCAGCCGCAAATCCTGTGGCGCTCGGCCGGCAGCTTCCCGAAATCGACCGACGTGCTCTGGGGCGTGCAGGAGATGATCTCCCGCCGCGTCGCCGAGCTGACCGGCGGCGCCTTCCAGATCCGCCCCTTCGCCGCCGGCGAGCTGGTGCCGGCCTTGCAGGTCATGGATGCCGTCGGCGGCGGCACGGTGGAGTGCGGCTACACCGCCGCCTACTACTACATCGGCAAGGACCCGACGCTCGGCTTCGGCACGGTGATGCCCTTCGGCCTGAATGCCCGCCAGCACCTGGCCTGGATCCACCATGGCGGCGGCGCCGAGATCATGCAGGAGGTCTATCGCGACCAGGGGGTGGTGGCGCTGCCCTGCAGCAATACCGGCGCGCAGATGGGCGGCTGGCTGCGGAAGGAGATCCGCACCGTTCAGGACCTGAACGGGCTGAAATTCCGCATCGCCGGCATCGCCGGGACAGTGCTGACCAAGCTCGGCGTCGTCGCGCAGCAACTCGGCGCGGCGGACATCTATCCGGCGCTTGAGCGTGGCGTGGTCGACGGCGCCGAATGGGTCGGGCCGCATGACGACGAGAAGCTCGGCCTCTCCCGCGTCGCGCCCTACTACTACTACCCCGGCTGGTGGGAGGCCTGTTCGCAGAGCGAGCTGATGGTCAACACCCGCGCTTGGGAGGCCCTGCCGAAGCAGTACCAGCAGGTGCTGGAGGTGGTGACGGGCGAGACCACCGTCTGGAGCCTCTCGCGCTACGACATGCTGAACATGCAGGCCTTGAGACGGCTCGTCGCCGGCGGCACCCAGCTCCGCGCCTATCCGCGGGAGGTGCTGGCGGCCTGCCACAAGGCCACGCAGGACACCTATGCCGAGATCGGCGACCGCAACCCGCGCTTCAAGCGGGTGCACACGCATTGGGACCGCTTCCGCCGTGACGTGCAAAGCTGGTTCCGGGTGGCGGAGGACAGCAGCGCCAATTTCCTCGCCATCGTGGAGCGGAGCTAAAAAGAAGGCCCGGGGAGAAGCCTCCCCGGGCCCGTCCTGGCCTATCGCGCCGGCATCCGCACGAAGCGGAGCTGGATGTAGTTGTCCGCCGTCTGCGGCACCTCGACGCCCTGCCGCGCCGCCCAGACGATCTGCTGCTGGTGCAGCGGGATGTAGGCGACATCGTCCTGCAGGATCTTGCTCGCCTGGCTGATCATCGCCTGGCGCTTGGCCGGGTCCGTTTCCACCGCGATCTGGTCGACCAGGGTGTCGAACTGGGCATTGGAGTAGCCGCCGTTGTTGAACACGCCGCGCGTGCCGTTGCGCGAGCCCGCCAGGCTGTAGAGCGAGTTGTGCGCATCCGAGGTCGTAGGCGTCCAGCCCAGCATGTAGAAGCTGGTGTTGTAGCGCGGCGCGTTCACCTCGGCGAAGAAGCGGGCGCGGGTCTGGGCGTTCAGCGTTACCCGGATGCCGATGCGGGCGAGCATGGAGACGGCAGCCGTGCAGATCGCCTCGTCGTTGACGTAGCGGTCGTTCGGGCAGTCCAGCGTCACGCCGAAGCCGTTCGGGTAGCCGGCCTCGGTCAACAGCCGCTTCGCCTCGTTGACATTGACCGCCGGGCGCACGTCGTCCGCCTCGACGAAGCCGTTCACGCCCGGCCCGTAGAGCAGGTTCGAGGGCCGCGACTGGCCACGCATGACGGTGCGCTGTATGGCGTTCATGTCGATCGCCAGCAGCATGGCGCGGCGCACCCGCACATCCTGGAAGGGGTTCTTGCCCTGCACATCGGACTTCAGCAGCTGCGGCCGCATCTGGTCCAGGCCCAGAAAGACAGTGCGCAGCTCCGGCCCCTGGATGATGCGCACGCCCTGGGTGCTGGAGATGCGCGTCACGTCCTGGGGCGGCACGGTGTAGAGGAAGTCCACCTCGTTCGACAGCAGCGCCGCAACGCGTGTCGCGTCATTGGCGATGATGTTGAGCTCGACGCGCTGAAGGTTGTGGACCGGCTTGTCCCACCAGTTGGGGTTCGGCTGCAGCACGGTGCGGCGGTCGGGCTCGCGGCTCACCAGCAGGAAGGGGCCGGTGCCCATGGCGTTGCGGGTGGCGAAATTCTCCTCGCGCGAGGTGAGGTCGGCCGGGCGCGTTGCGTTGTTCTTCTCGGACCAGGCGCGGGAGAACATGCCCCAGTTGGTGATCTCCTGGATCAGAATGGGGTTCGGCTGGTGCGTCTCGAACTCCACCGTGTGGTCGTCGACCTTGCGGATCTCCTTCACCGAGGCCAGCACGGACTGGACGTTGGAGCCGGGGGCACGGGCGCGCTGGGCGCTGAAGACCACGTCGTCGGCGGTGAAGGGCGTGCCGTCGCTGAACTTCACGCCCTGGCGGAGGTGGAAGCGCCAGACGGTCGGCGAAGGCTGCTCCCAGCGCTCGGCCAGCGCCGGCTCGGGCTGCATCTGCTGGTTCCGCCGCACCAGCGGCTCGTAGAAATTGGAGCCGAAGGACAGCAGGAAGGTTTCCTGCCTGGTGTAGGGGTCCATCGAGTTGACGTCGCCGTCATTGGCCCAGCGGAAGGTCTGGGCCTGGGCGCAGAGGGCGGTGCCGCAGAGCAGGGCGGCAGCCAGGGCGAAACGACGCATTGTTGCTTGGTCTCCCAGCGAGATCGACGGCGGGAGCCTAGCCCGGAGCGCGGTGCCCGAAAAGCAGAACGGAGGCCTTTCGGCCTCCATCCGCAACAATCGCAGGAGGTGAAGCAGCGTCAGGCGCGCAGCCGCGCCGGCAGCCCCGCGACCGCGTCGTCGATTAGCGCCGCATCCGCCTTGGCGTCGATCCGCTCGGCGATGACGTTGCGCGCCGCCGCCACGGCAATATCCGTCGCCGCGCCGCGCACCTCGGCCACCGCCCCGGCTTCCGCCGCGGCGATGCGGTCGAGCGCCATCCGCTCGCGCCGCTTGGCGGAGGCCTCGGCCTCCGCCGCCGATGCCTCGCCGACGCGTTGCGCCTCGGCCTGGGCGCGGGCCAGCAGATCCTGCGCCTCCTTCAGCGCCGAAGCGCGGTCGGCCTCAGCCTGCTTCAGCAGCGCCTCCGCCTCGACCCGCAGGCGGGAAGCTTCGGCGAGCTCGGCCCGCACGCGGTCCGCCTTCGCATCCAGCATCCCGGTGATGCGCGCCCAGGCCATCCGCCCGACGAGCAGGAAGAAGATGACGAAGGAAACCGCGACCCAGAATTTCGGGTCGAGCCAGAAGTGTTCGTAGTGGTGATCCATCAGGCCCGCCCCCGCGCCGCGAGTTCACGCTCGACCGCCGCGGCGACCGCGGCGCTGTCGCTCCGGCCGATGAGCCGGGTGACCAGCGCATCCGCGGTATCCGTCGCCACCTGGCGCAGCGCGCCCATGGCATTGTCCCGCGCCGAAGCGATCTGCCGCTCGGCCGCCTCGATCTGCGAGGCAAGCTTGGCGTTGAGCGCCTCGGCCCGTGCCGCGGCCTCGGCCTGCGCCTTCTGCGTGGCGGCGCCGACTGCAGCCTGAGCCTCGGTCCGTGCCTTGGCGGTCGCGGCCTGATGCTCGGCCATTGCCGCATCGGCCCGCTGCTTCGCCGCCTGCGCGCTCTCGAGGTCGCCCTCGATCCGCGCCCGCCGCGCCTCCAGCACGCTCTCCACCTGCGGCAGCGCATAGCGCGCCATCACGTAGTAGAGGGCGCCAAAGATGATCAGCATCCAGACGACCTGGGCGATCGTCCAGGGATTGCCGAAGTCGAGCTGCGGCATGCCGGCGCTGCTGGTCGCGCCCGGATGCTCGGACGCCACCTGCGCCATGGCGGGCAGGGTGGCGAGCGAGAGCAGGGTCGCGATCCGGATGGTCTTCTTCATGCTCGTCTCCCTTGCATGCCGGAAGAAGGGCGGCCGGCGGCCACCCCTCTCAGCGATGCTCAGGTGAAGAGGATGAGGAAGGCGATCAGCAGGGCGAAGAGCGCCACCGCTTCCGTTAGGGCGAAGCCCAGGATGCCGATCGGGAAGACGGCGTCGCGGGCGGCCGGGTTGCGGGCCACGCTGGTGATCAGCGAGGAGAAGATGTTGCCGATCCCGAGACCGACGCCGAACAGCGCGATAACGGCGATACCGGCCCCGAGGGCCTTGGCGGCAGCGACTTCCATGTGAGTGTCCCTTCAGGGGTGGTGTGGTTGGAGGGTCCGAACGACGGCGGGGCTTAGTGCAGGTGCACCGCGTCGTGCAGGTAGATGCTGGTCAGGATGGCGAAGACATAGGCCTGCAGGAATGCGACCAGGATCTCGAACCCGACCAGGGCGACGTTCATCGCCATGGGCAGCACCGCGCCGATGAGGCCCAGCACGCCGGCCGCCGAGCCGATCATCACGACGAAGGTGGCGAACACCTTCAGCATGACGTGGCCGGCGACCATGTTGGCGAAGAGACGGACGGAGAGGCTGATCGGTCGCGAGAGATAGGAGATGATCTCGATCGGGATGATCAGCGGGGCGAGCGCCTTGGGCGCCCCCTCCGGGAAGAAGTAGCTGAAGAAATGCGTGCCGTGGATGGCCAGCGCCACCACCGTCACCACGACGAAGACCAGCGCGGCCAGCGCGAAGGTCACCGCGATGTGGCTGGTGAAGGTGAAGGCGTAGGGCAGCAGGCCGATCATGTTGCCGAACAGGACGAACATGAAGATCGAGAAGACGAAGGGGAAGTAGCGCTTGCCCTGGTCGCCCACCTGGCCGGTCACGATGCCATGGACGAACTCGTAGCCGCTCTCGGCCAGCGCCTGGAGCCGGCCGGGGACGATGGAGCGCTTCGCCGTGCCCCACATCATCAGCGCGGTGATGAGGCCGAAGGCCAGCAGCATATGCGCGTTGGACTGGCTGAAGCGCACGGACTCGCCGAGGGCGCCCATGAAGGGCACCAGCTCGAACTGGCTCAGCGCGTCGATAGCTTTGCCTTCAGCGGCCACTGCTGCCTCTCCCGTCGCGTCAGATCTTCCGGCCACTGCGCGGGTTGAACAGCCTGTAGATGTTCATGATTCCGGCAGCGGCGCCCGCCACGAAGAACAGTAGGAAAAGCCAGGGCTTCGTCCCGAGCCATCGGTCCAGCAGCAGCCCGATACCGACCCCGACCACAAGGGCCGAGACCAATTCGACGCCGACGCGGAACCCGATCCCCATCGGACCGGGCGGAAGACCCCCCTTGGCGTCCTCGGCCGGCTTGTCGAGACCCTGGCGGGTCCGTGCCTCCCGAAGTCGCCGCTCGAAGTCGTCGCGCTCGTTCAACCCTCGCTCCTCCGTCGGACCCCGGCGGAAGGCACCGGGCTCGTAAGGCCCCCCCCGCGGAGTGTCAATCCACCGCGCGCCGCTATCGGCAGCGGCGGGCGTTTTTCAGCCGATTCATGTGTCGTCCATGCAGATCATACCGCCTCGAAGGCCCCGCTCTGCTGCCGCCACAGCCGGGCATAGACGCCACCCTGCCGCAGCAGCCCTTCATGCGTCCCCTCCTCGGCGATCCGGCCGTGCTCCAGCACCACCAGCCGGTCCATCCGGGCGATGGTGGACAGACGATGGGCGATGGCGATCACCGTCTTCCCCGCCATCAGCTCGGCCAGCTGGTCCTGGATCGCCGCCTCCACCTCCGAGTCGAGGGCGCTCGTCGCCTCGTCCAGCACCAGGATCGGCGCATCCTTCAGCAGCACGCGGGCGATGGCGATGCGCTGACGCTGCCCGCCCGAGAGCTTCACCCCCCGCTCGCCCACATGGGCGTCATAGCCGGCCCGCCCCCGCCAATCCTCGAGCCCGGCGATGAACTCCGCCGCCGCCGCCCGGCCGGCGGCCGCCTCCACCTCCGCCATCCCCGCCTCCGGCCGCCCGTAGCGGATATTCTCGCGGATCGAGCGGTGCAGCAGCGCGGTGTCCTGGGTCACGACGCCGATGGCGGCCCGGAGGCTCTCCTGTGTCACCCCCGCAATGTCCTGGCCATCGATCAGGATGCGCCCGCCCTCCGGGCGGAAGAAGCCGAGCATCAGGTTCACGAGCGTCGACTTCCCCGCCCCCGAATGCCCGACCAGCCCGACGCGCTCCCCCGGCTTGATGGCGAGGTCGAGCCCCTGGATCACCCCCACCTCCCGCCCATAGGCGAAGCGCACCCCCTCGAAGCGGATCTCCCCCCGCGGCACCCGCAGCGGCACGGCACCGGGCGGGTCTGCCGCCGTCGGCGGCACGGCGATGGAGTTCATCGCCTCCTGCACCACGCCCAGGTTCTCGAAGATGGCGGTAACGTTGAAGGCCACCCAGCCGGAGATATTGGCGATCTGCCAGGCCATCGGCAGCGCCGTCGCCACCGCGGCGAGGCCGATCTGCCCGTGGCTCCAGAGCCAGATGCCCGTCGCCGCCGTCGCCGTCAGCATGCAGGCGTTCAGCGTCCCGAGCAGGAAGCCGTTCAGGGTCACGAGCCGCATCTGCCGCTGGAAGGCCGCGTTCAGCCCGAGCAGCCCCTCGCGGACGAAGGCATCCTCCTGCTCCGCCCGGGCGAAGAGCTTCACCGTCTGGATATTCGTATAGCTGTCAACGATCCGGCCGGTGAGCTGGCTGCGCTGCGCGCTCGCCTCGCGCGACCGGTCTCGCATCCTGGGCACCAGAAAGCGCAGCAGCGCGGCATAGGCGCAGAACCAGACCGCGATCGGCAGGGCCAGCCGCCAGTCCGCATCGCCGAGCAGGCCGAGCGCCGCCGTGCCATAGACCAGGATGTACCAGACGGCATTCACCACCTGCACCACGCTCTCGCGCAGCGCCGGCCCCGCCTGCATCACCCGGTTGGAGATGCGGCCCGAGAAATCCTCCTGGAAGAAGGGCAACCCCTGGCGCACCACCCCCCAATGGCTCTGCCAGCGCACCAGCGAGGTGAAATTGCCGTTGATGCCTTGCTGGGTGATGAGGTTCTGCAACAGCACCGCACAGGGCCGCCCGACGAGCACCAGCGCCGCCATGCCAAGCAGCGTGGGCCAGGCCTCCGCCCAGAGCCGGTCCGGCGCATGGCTGGTCAGCAGCGCCACCAGCCGGCCGATAATTGCCGGGATCGCCGCATCCATCAGCGCCACCAGCAGCCCGGCCAGGAACAGGGCAGCGAAGAGGGCCCGCGCCTGGCCGATGAAATGCCAGTAGAAGCCGGTGAGGCTGCGGGGCGGCGGCCCCTCGGGCACCGTGGTGCCGAGGATCCGCGCGGCGGGTGAGCCGGGGGGCGCGACCGGGTCGACCAGGCGCTCGAAGAAGCGGAAGGGCATACGGCCACAACGCGCCCGCAGGCGCTCGAGGTCAAGCCGCGGAGCGGCCAGCGCCGCTTGGGCTTCACGAAACCGCGTGGTGAGGCGTCTCCCAGTGCCTGAGACCGTTGCTGACGCAATGATCTCCTTTTCGGCTTTCATGGGTACCAGCGGCCGGGCGCAATCCCTGCCGGCCTGGCTGCGCTTCCTGCTGACCGCCGTTACCGTCGCCTTGGGCTTCGCCGCCCGGCAGGCAATGGATGCGCTGCTGCCCACCACGAATGTCTTCCTGATGCCGATCCTCGGCGTGGTGGTCAGCGCCACGCTGTTCGGCGCCGCGGCCGGGCTCCTGGCCACGCTGCTCTCGTCGCTCTGGCTCTGCTGGGCCTACCTGCCGCCACTGGAGAGCTTCCAGGTGGGCGACCCTCGCCAGTTCTGGGGGCTCAGTCTCTTCGTCATCATCAGCGGCTTCATCAGCTTGGTGATCGGCGGCTTCCAGACAACGCTGCTGCGGTTGCGGGACGCCCACGCAGCGCTGGCCCGCACCGACTCCCAGCGCCGGCTGCTGCTGCAGGAATTCCGCCACCGAAGCCGGAACGACCTGCAATCCCTGGTCGCCCTGCTGCTGCTGCGCGCCCGTGCCGCCCCTTCCTCCGCCGCCCAGGATGGGCTGCGCGAGGCGGCCGAGCATGCCCGGGCGCTCGCCCGCGTCCATACCCTGCTGGCGCAGGAGGCGATTCACGAGGACGACCCGACCGTGGTCGACAGCCGCGCCTTCGTCGAGGGGCTGGCGATGGAACTGGCCCGCACCCATGCGACCGAAGGCCTGCGCCCCATCGTCCTCACCGCCGAGGCGGAGCCCCACCCGCTCGATTCGGAGCGCGCGATCCTGGTCGGGCTGGTGCTGAACGAATGCGTCACCAACGCCCTGAAATACGCCTTCCCCGACGACCGCCCCGGCCGCGTGCAGGTGCGCTTCAGCCGGATCGACGGCGAATTCCATCTCACCATCGAGGATGACGGCACCGGCACCTCGCCGGAGGAACAGACGAACGGCAACCGCGCCCGGCCGCTCGGCACGGGCCTCGGGACGCGTCTGCTGCGCGGCATGGCGGCGCAGCTTCGCGGCAGCTTCAACCGCGGCCCGGGACCTGGCGGCGCCGGCACCCATGTCGAGCTGCGCTTCCCGGCCGCGGCGGCCGGGGGCCGGGGCTGACGGCCTATTCCGCCGCCTGCTGCCCCTCGACCATTTCCACCGCCCGGCCGAGATCGACGCTGAGCAGCCGGCTCACCCCGCGTTCCTGCATCGTCACGCCATAGAGCCGGTGCATCCGCGCCATGGTCAGCGGATGGTGGGTGACGATGAGGAAGCGCGTGCCGCTCTCGGCCGCCATCGCCTCCAGGAGGTCGCAGAGCCGCTCGACATTGGCGTCGTCGAGCGGCGCGTCCACCTCGTCGAGCACGCAGACCGGCGCGGGCTGGCAGCGGAACACCGCAAAGATGAGCGAGAGCGCCGTCAGCGCCTGCTCGCCGCCGGAGAGCAGCGAGAGGGCCGAGAGCTTCTTCCCCGGCGGCTCTGCATAGATCTCGAGCCCCGCCTCCAGCGCATCCTCCGAGCCGACCAGCGCCAGATGCGCCCGCCCGCCGCCGAAGAGGCGGCCGAACAGGCTCTGGAACTCGGTGTTCACCCGGTCGAAGATCGTCCGCAGCCGCTCCCGCCCCTCGCGGTTCAGCGCGCCGATCGAGCCGCGCAGCTTGGCGATGGCGGTGCCGATCTCCTCCCGCTCGCGGGTGATGGTGGCGATGCGGGCCTCGATCTCCTCCATCTCCACATCGGCGCGGAGGTTGACCGGCCCCATGTCCTCGCGCTCCCGCGCCAGGCGCTCGAGCTTGCGCCGCGCCCGGTCCTCGGCGGCATCGGAGAGCTCCTCCGGCACCGGCAGTTCGGCGCCCTCGCCCAGGCGCTCGGCGACGCGCTCCTCGACGGCCGCCGCCGCGGCCTCGGCCTGGCTGGCGGTGCCTTCGGCGCGAAGCTGGGCTTCGCGGGCGGCGGCGAAGGCGGCATCCGCGCCGCGCCGAGCCTCGCCGGCCGCCTGCCGCTCCGCCTCGGCCGCTACGAGGGCGGCGGCGGCCATGGCATGCGCCGCCTCGGCCTCGGCCAGCACGGCGCCGGCCTGGCGCCGCCCTGCCGCCGCGGCCTCCGGCAGCTCGGCAAGGTCGTCCCGCGTTGTCCGCGCCTCGGCGGCGCGCTGCCGCAACTCTTTCAATCGGCCGGCGGCATCGGCCCGCCGTCCGGCCCAGTCGGCGCCCTCGGCGGCGATGGCGGCCCGGCGTGTCGCCAGTCGCTCCCGCTCCACCCGCAACCCGGCCTGGGCCTCGAGCGCCGCGCCTTCCTGGCCGCGTGCCGCCGACAGCGCACCGCGCGCCGTATCCACGCCTTGGCGGATGCCGGCGAGGTCCGGCAGCGCAGCCTGTGCCGCCCGCGCCCGCTCCAGCGCCGCCTCCGCCTCGGCGGCATCGGCGGCGATGCGCTCCAACTGCGGGGCGAGGGCGGTGGCTTGGCTCTCGGCCTGGGCGGCGGCGGCGGCCAGACGGGCCGCCTCCTCCCGCGCAGCCTGGAGCGCGGCTTCCGCCCCGCTGCGGGCCTGACGCGCCGCCGCCTCGGCCGCCACCGCCGCCGCTTCGCCCTGCCTCGCCGCCTCGGCCGCGCGCCGCAGCCCGTCGAGATCGGGCAGCCCGGCCTGCATCTCGCGCAGCGCGGCCAGCGCCGCCTCGGCCTCCGCCCGCTCCGCCCCGAGGCGTTCGAGCTGCGGCGCCACCGCGCCGATCCGGCTTTCCGCCTGCGTCGCCGCAGCGGCGAGCTGCGCCGAAGCGCTGCGCGCGCGCTGCAATCCCGTCTCCGCCTCGGCCCGCTGGCGCCGTGCCGCCGCCTCGGCGGCGCTGGCCTCGCTCTCGGCCCGTGCGGCGGCCTGGACCTCCGCTGCCGCCTGTTCCGGGGCGGGCAGGGCGGCGAGCGCGGCGGCCGCGGCCGCCGCGGCTGCTTCCGCCTCCGCCAACGCCTCGGCGAGGCGGGCGAGCTGCGGTTCCAGCGCGCCGAGCCGGCTGTCCGCCTCGGCCGCTGCGGCCGCGAGCCGGCTGGCCTCCGCCCTGGCCGCGGCTAGATGCGCCTCGGCCAACCGCCGGGCCTCGCGCGCCTCGGCCTCGGCCCGGGCGGAAGCTGCCTCCGCTGCTTCCGCTTCTGCTCTCGCCCCGGCCGCCGCCGCTGCTGCTTCCGTCGCCTCCGCCAGCCGTGCCTTGGCGGCGGCAAGGCGGTTCCGCTGTTGCAGGCGCACAGCGCCGGGGTTCGGCGCATCGGCTCGCGCCGTATGCCCGTCCCAGCGCCAGGCCGCGCCATCCCGCGCCACCACGGCCTGGCCGGGGGCGAGGCCGGCCTGCACCGCGGCGCCATCCGCTCCGTCGGGCAACAGGCCGATCTGCGACAGGGCCCGCGCCAGGACCGGTGGCGCCTCGACCAGGGCCGAGAGCCGGATGAGCCCCGCCGGCAAGGCAGGCGCGGCGCCGAGCGGCGGCAGGGCCCGCCAGTGCCGCGCTGCCTGCGGATCGGCCGGGCTGTCCAGTGCCTCGCCGAGCGCGGCGCCGAGCGCCGCTTCCAGCCCTGGCGGGACGGTGATGGCATCGAGCACCGGCGGCGCCCCGCTGCCCCCGGCCTCACCGGCGGCCAGCGTTTCGCTCAGCGCCTCGACCTCGGCCCCGGCGCGGGCACGATCCGCCTCGGCCGCCGCGGCAACGCTGCGGGCCTCGGCCTGCCGGCCAGACGCGGTGGTGCGCCCGGCCTCGGCCTCACCGACCGTGGCCAGGGCGGCAGCCAGCGCCGCCTCGGCCCCGGCCGCCGCCGATTGTGCCGCGGCCAGTGCCTCGGGCGGGACGGTGGCGGCGTGGGCGGCATCCCGCTCGGCCAGCAGCCGGCCATGCTGGGCCAGCGCCTGGGCCGCGCGCTGTGCCGCCGAGGTCTGTTCGGCCTGCGCCCGGTCGCGCCCGCTGCGGGCCTCCGCCATGCGGCGCCGGGCCGTGGCATGGGCCTCCTGCGCGGCGACGCGAGCCGCTTCGGCCGTTTCCAGCCGCGTCCGGGCCTCGGCCAGCATGGCCTCGGCGGCGGCGATGGCGGCCTCGCCCTCGGCCAGCCGCCCGGGGGCGATGCGTTGGGCGAGCGCCGCGCCATGATCGGCCGAGAGCCGAGCATGCTGGGCAGCGATGCGCGCCGCCCGCTGCTCCGCCTCGGCGAGCGCCGTGCGGGCGCGGGCAGCTTCCGCCTCGGCCGCCACCGTCTCGCGCCGGGCCGCCGCATGGGCATCCTGCGCCGCCGCGCGGGCCGTCTCCGCCTCGGCGAGGGCGGTGCGTGCCGCATTCAGCCGGCCAGCCGCCTCGCCGGCCTCCGCCTCCGCCGCTGCCAGCCGCTCCGGCGGGATGCAGGCCGCCAGGGCGGCGTGATGCTCCGCCGCCAGCGCATCCCGCTGCGCGCCGAGCCGCCGTGCCCGCTCCGTGCTGGCCGCCAGTTCCATCCCGGCCGAGTTGACGCGGGCGGCGATGGCGGCGGCATCCTCCGTCGCCGCATTGGCCGCGCGCTCGGCGGCCCGCGCCGCCTCCGTCGCCTCGGCCAGCGCTGCGGCAGCGCCCTCCAGCCGGGCGGGCAGGCTCGCCTCGGCCTCGGCCAGCGACGCATCCTCCCGCGCCAGCCGCGCCTCGGCCGCCAGCGCATCGCCCTCCACCGCCTCGGCATGGGCGAGGTCGCGGGTGATCTGCCCGAGCCGCGCCTCGGCCGCCGCCAGCGCCTCGCGCGCCCGGCGTTCCTCGGCATCCAGCCCCTCGGCCTCGACGCGCCGGCGCTCCAGCGCGGTGCGCGCCGCCGCCTCCGCCTCGCGCGGCGCCGGCACGCCCTTCTCGGCCGCGAAACTGCGGAGCGCCGCTGCTTCGGCCTCTGCCTCCGCGGACTTGGTCGCCGCCGAGGCCCGGGCAAATTCCGCCGAGGCCAGGGCCAGCGCCGCCTGCGCCCGCGCCCGCAGCAGGGCGAGCCACTCCGCTTCCGCCCCGCGCACCAGACCGGAGAGGTTGCGGTAGCGGTTGGCCTGCCTCGCCTGTCTCTGGAGCGACTGCCGCTGCGTCTCCAGCTGGCCCATCAGGTCCTCAGCCCGGCCGAGGTTCGTCTCCGCCTGGCGCAGCTTCAGCTCCGCCTCGTGACGCCGGGCGCGGAGGCCGCTGATGCCGGCCGCCTCCTCCAGCACCTGCCGCCGCTCCTCCGGCTTGGCGCCGATCATCGCCGAGACGCGCCCCTGGCTCACCATGGCCGAGGCGCGGGCGCCCGAGCCGATATCGGCGAACATGGTCTGCACGTCGCGGGCCCGCACCTCCCGGCCGTTGATCCGGAAGGAGGAGCCGTCGCCGCGCGCGATGCGGCGGATGATCTCGAGGTCCGGCGCATCCGCATGGGGCGGCGGGGCGAGGCCGGCAGCCTCCTCCAGGTAGAGCGAGACCTCGGCCAGGTTCCGCCCCGGCCGGGTCGCCGTGCCGGCGAAGATCACGTCCTCCATCTCGCCGCCGCGCATGGAACGGGCGGAGGTCTCGCCCATCGCCCAGCGCAGCGCCTCGACGACGTTGGACTTGCCACAGCCATTCGGCCCGACGATGCCCGTCAGCCCCGGCAGCACCTCGACCAGCGTCGCTTCGGCGAAGCTCTTGAAGCCGGCGATGCGCAACCGGGCGAGCGTCGCCCGCGGCGCATCGCGCCGCGGCTCCGCTGCTTCCTCAGCCGCCCCGGTCTGCTCCGCCTGGCCCTCCTCGCTCAACCGCGCCTCGCTTCCTCGACCAGCTGCTTGAACCTGTCGAAGGGCATGTCGCCCGACTGGTTGACCGTCTTGCGGCCGCGGAAGGAAAAGCTCGGCGTGGCCGAGATGTTGAACTGCTGCTCGGCCGCCTGCCGCTGCGTCAGGATGGCGCGCTTCAGCCCGTCATCCGCCAGCACCTCGTCGTACTTGCCGCGGCTCATCCCGGCGAGCGCGGCCATCTTCGCCAGCTCCTCGCGCGGGTCACCGCGGGTGAAGGCCCATCGGTCCTGGTTGGCGAGCAGCGCGCTGATGAAGCCCTCATACCGCTCCGGCGGCAGGCTGCGGGCGACGCAGGCGCCGGCCAGCGCCAGCTGGTCGAGCGGGAAATCCACCCAGACCAGCCGCAGCGCGCCGGTCTCGATCAGGTCGCGCTTCACCATGGGGAAGGTGTTCTGGTGGAAGGCGGCGCAATGAGAGCAGGTGAGCGAGTAGAACTCGGTCACCGTCACCGGCGCATCCGGCCGGCCGGTGCCGCGATCGGCCAGCCGCGGATCGGCGGGCTGGGCGAGGGCAGGCGCGGCGGCAAGGGCCGGCATCGCCAGGATCAGGCGGCGGGAGAGGGGCATGCGGCCTCCAGGCTTCGTGTCATCCGCGGTTTCGATAGACGCCCCGGGCAAGCTTTGCCAGCGCCTCGCGCAAATCCCCTGCCGGAAGGTTACCGAGCCCCGCCTCCACCCGCTCCGGCAGCGGCGCCTCCGGCATCGGCCGGGGCCGCGCCGGCGCGGCGCTGGCGGCCTGCTGGACGAAGCGCAGCCGCTCCACGACTGGCTTTCCAAGCTGGGCATTGATCCGTTCGATGAGCTGCGGCGCCAGATGGCTCAGCTCCATCGCCACAGGCCCGACGCAGCCGATGGTCAGCGTCCCCGCCGTCACCCGCTTCGGGCTGGTGACGGCGGCGAGGCTCGGCCCGACGATCTCCGCCCAGTCCGCCATCAGCAGCGCGCCGGCCGGGCTCTTCTTGCGGAAGACCGGGCGCGTCAGATGCGGAATGAGTGTCCCGAGCGGCCGCGGCCCCCAGACGAATCGCCGATCTTCGCTATCCTTGGCCATATGCCATTACCCGTTCCTCTGCCTCCCGGCACCGCGCTGCTTGCCTGGTACGACCGCCACCGCCGGACGCTTCCCTTCCGCCGCAGCGATGGCGGCCGGCCCGATCCCTACCGCGTCTGGCTCTCCGAGGTCATGCTGCAACAGACGACGGTGGCCGCCGTCGGCCCACGATTCGAGCGATTCCTCGCCCGCTTCCCCACCATCGAGGCCCTAGCCGCCGCGCCGGAGGCAGCGGTGATGGAAGAATGGGCCGGCCTCGGCTACTACGCCCGCGCCCGCAACCTGCATGCCTGCGCCCGGGCCGTCGCGGCGATGGGCAGCTTCCCCCGCACGGCCGAGGCCCTGCGCGCCCTGCCGGGCATCGGCGCCTATACCGCCGCCGCCGTCGCCGCCATCGCCTTCGACGAACCCGTGGTGCCGGCCGACGGCAATGTGGAGCGTGTGGTCGCCCGCCTCCTGGCCGAGGAGACGCCGCTCCCCGCCGCCAAGCCCCGGCTCTCGGCCGCGGCGCAGGGCTTCATGGCCGACGAGGCTGCCCGCGCCCGTCCCGGTGACTTCGCCCAGGCCCTCTTCGACCTCGGCGCCACCATCTGCACGCCGAAGGCGCCGGCCTGTGCATTGTGCCCATGGCGCGGCGAGTGCCTGGCGCAGCAACGCGGCATCCAGGCCGACCTCCCCCGCAAGGTGCCGAAACGCGCCCGCCCGCTCCGCCACGGCGCGCATTTCCTGCTGACCGACACCGCGGGCCACCTCCTCCTCCGCCGCCGCCCGCCCCGCGGCCTGCTCGGCGGCATGCTGGAACTCCCCGGCACCCCCTGGCGCGACGAAGCCTGGACCGAGGCGGAAGCGCTGCCCCATGCGCCCATCCCCGGCCTGGCCTGGCGCCGCCTGCCCGGCATCGCGCGCCACGGCTTCACCCATTTCGAGCTGGAGATGCGGCTCTACGCCGCGACCGTTCCCCACCTCGACCCGCCCGAAGGCATGGAGGCCCGCGACCGGATGGAGGCCGCCGCCGTCCTGCCGACGGTGATGCGGCGCCTGCTGGCCCTCGCCGGCTGAGGGCCGCTCAGCCCGGCTCCATCCCCGCCACCGCCAAGATCGCGGCCAGGCTTGCCGACATGCCGCGCAGACTCTCGCCCGGCTCCACGTCGATCCACTCCTCCAGCGAGTGCGCCCGCCCGCCACGGCCGCCGGAGCCGATCTTCACCGCCGGGATGCCGAGGCTCATCGGGATGTTCGCATCCGTCGAGGAATATTCCTGCTGCGGCGCATAGCCATGGGCGGCGACGGCGGCGACGGCAAGCTGCACGATCGCTGCTCCCGGCGCCGTGTGCCCGGCCGGCCGGTCGCCGATCGGCGTCACCTCCGCCGTCACCGGCCCCTCCCGCGTCGAGCGTGCCGCATTCTCCGCCGCGACGGCCGCCTCGACGCCGGCGAGGAACTCCCGCTCCAGCCGCGCCAACTCGCCAGCCGATTGCGAGCGGAGGTCGACCTCCATCCACACCTCGTTCGGGATGGCGTTCACCGAGGTCCCGCCGCCGAGCACGCTGACGCAATGCGTCGTCTGCGGGTCGCTCGGCGCGGTGAGTCCAGCCAGCGTCAGCGAGGCCCGCGCCATCGCATAGGCCGGGTTCACCAGCCCGAAGGCGGCGAAGCTGTGCCCGCCGGGGCCGCGGAAGGCGATGCGGTAGCGCTTGCTGCCGATGCCCCCCGTCACGATGCGGTCGACTTCCGGGCTGTCCACGGTGAAGAAGGCGCCGACCCGGTCGCGGTGCCGCCCTTCGGTGAAGAAATGCCGCACCCCACGCAGGTCGCCGAGCCCTTCCTCCCCTACATCCCCGAGGAACAGGATATCCGACCGCGTGCGGATGCCGGCCGCATCCATGGCGCGGAGGAAAGCGAGGTTGACGGCAAGACTCCGCGTGTCGTCGCCGACGCCGGGGGCGAAGAGCCTGGTCCCTTCGCGCCTGACCCGCACATCCGTCCCCTCAGGGAAGACGGTGTCGAGATGCGCGGCGACAACCACGGTGGTGCCGTTGCCCGTGCCTCGCCTGCGGCCCATGACGTTGCCGACCGCATCCTGCTCCACCTCCTCGAGCCCATGCTCGCGCAGCATCCCGAGATAGGCGGCGGCCCGCTGCTCCTCCTTGAAGGGCGGCGAGGGGATCTCGGTCAGGCGGATGATGTCCTCGACGGTGCGGCCATGCTCCCGCTCCATCACCGCGACAGCGGCCTGGAAGCGCGGGTCGGCGAGGATGGCGGCGATGGCGGCGGATGCGGCGGTCTGGCTCATGCCTACCTCATCCCGCCGCCGGCCGGGCCGGTCAAGCGGCGCGGCGGCTTTACGCTTTCTGCACGATCGGCGGCGCCATGGCGGTCGTCGCCCTGGTCGGCATCGCGGTCGGCGGCAACATCGTCTACGGCGAATGGGAACGGGGAGAGGCGGCGCGGGCCGGGGAGGCCGGGAAGGGCTTCGCCGTCATCGTCGGGGAGGTGAAGGCGCTGGCGGCCCAGACCGCGAAGGCAACCGAAGCGATCGGCCCGCAGATTGTCGCCATGCAGGCGGAGACCGCACGGGTGGTCGAGGCGATCTGCGGCATCGCCGGCACCATCGATGCGCTGAACGGCATCGCCGGCCAGGTGGCGGCAGCGGCCGAGTAGCAGGCGGCGGCGCAGGAGATCGGCCGCGCGGTGGCCGAGGCGGCGGCCGGGAGCGAGGAGGTCAGCCGCCAGATGCACGGCGTGCTGGACGGGGTGGACCGCGCCGTCAGCGCGACGGCGGAGCTGCGGCAGACCTCAGGCGGCCTGACCCGCCAGGCGGCGGAGTTGCGGCAGACGGTGGACGGCTCCCTGGCCTCGGTGCGGGCGGCCTGAGCGCCGCCGGGGGTCAGCCCTGGCGGCCGAGCAACTCCGTCCTGATCTCGTCCAGCAGCCGGAGCCGCCCGCCCGGCAGCTCGACATGCCAGAAGGCCCAGCCATTGCAGCTCGGCGCCTCTTGCACCGCTGCCCCCACCTGATGGATGGAGCCATGCGCCCGGCCGCAGCGGATCGCGCCATCCGCCGTCACCGTCGCCTGCCAGCGCCGCGCCCGGTCCACCAGCAGCGAACCGGCCGGCACCAAACCGCGCTCCACCAGCGTGCCGAAGGGGATGCGCGGCTGCTCACGCTTGCCGGCCATGGTCAGGGCGGCGGTCTCCGACAGGGGCTCGACGGCCTCGATCCGGGCGCGGGCGGCCGCGGCATAGGTGGGGTCGCGCTCGATGCCGACATAACGCCGGCCAAGGCGCCGGGCGACGGCCGCTGTCGTCCCGGTGCCGAGGAATGGGTCGAGGATCACCTCCCCCGGATTGGTGCAGGAGAGGATGACCCGGTGCAGCAGCGCCTCTGGCTTCTGCGTCGGATGGAGCTTCGACCCCTTCTCATCCCGCAGCCGCTCCTGCCCGGTGCAGAGCGGGATGAACCAGTCGCTCCGCATCTGCACCTCCTCGTTGAGCGACTTCATGGCGGCGTAGTTGAAGCGGTAGCGGCTCTCCTCGCCGCGCGCCGCCCAGATCAGCGTCTCATGCGCATTGGTGAAGCGCCGGCCGCGGAAATTCGGCATCGGGTTCGCCTTGCGCCAGATGACGTCGTTCAGCACCCAGAAGCCGAGATCCTGCAGCGCGACGCCGAGGCGGAAAATGTTGTGGTAGCTGCCGATCACCCAGATCGTGCCGTCCTTCCGCAGCACACGCCGCGCCTCCTTGAGCCAGGCGCGGGTGAAGGCATCGTAGGTGGCGAGGTCGGCGAAGCGGTCCCACTCGTCATCGACGCCGTCGACCAAGCTGTCATCGGGCCGGCGCAGGTGGCCCTTCAACTGGAGGTTATATGGCGGGTCGGCGAAAATCGCGTGCACGGAGGCTGGCGGCAGCATTTGCATCTGTTCGATGCAATCCCCGACCAGGATGTGGTCGAGGGCAAGATCGAGCCCGGTCCCCAAGATAGCCTCCCCCAAGACTGGGCCCACAACCCTTCCCGCACCGAATCGGCGAGCGACCACAATCGCCGGGTGGACTCCCCGGGTCAACCGAAGCGAAGCGCCGCCTGGTCGACGGGCGCAAATCCCCGGCGGTGATGCGGCGAGGGACCATGCTCGGCGAGTGCGGCACGATGGCGCTCCGTCGGGTAGCCGGCATGGCGGGCGAAGCCATAGGCCGGCCAGCGGGGGTCGAGCCGGGCCATGGCGCGGTCGCGCACCACCTTGGCGAGGATGGAGGCGGCGGCGATGGAGAAGCTCAGCCCGTCGCCACCGATGACGCAGCGCACCGGGCAGGGCAGCGGCGGCGCGCGGTTGCCGTCGACCAGGGCGAGCGCAGGCGGCACGCCGAGGCGCATGACCGCGCGGGCCATGGCGAGGTGGGTGGCGCGCAGGATGTTCAGCCTGCCGATCTCGGCGGCGGAGGCGGCGCCGATGGCGCACTCCGCCTCGCCACGTGCCGCGGCCTCCCGCAGCGCCGCGAACGCCGCCGCACGGGCGGCGGCGGTGAGGCGCTTGCTGTCGTCGAGCAGCGCAGCCAGCGCCGGCGGCACGCCGCGCGGGAAGACCACGGCGGCGGCCAGCACCGGCCCGGCCAGCGGGCCGCGTCCGGCCTCGTCGATGCCGGCGACGCGGCCGCCCGCCGCGGCCTCCAGCGCGAAGTCAGGCCGGGGAGGCGAGGGGCTTGTCCTTCTCGACGATGTAGGTGGCAGCGAGCTTCGAGGTCGCCGGCCCGTTCCTGCCGGCATGCGGCACGCCGGGCGGCACCTGGAAGCCCTCGCCTGCCTTGTAGGTGCGGGCAGGCTGGCCCTCGACCTCCAGCATCACCTCGCCCTCCATCACCACCGAGGATTCGACGCCCGGATGGGTGTGGCGGGCGATGACGGCATTGGGCGCGAGTTCCACCGTCATCAGGATGGAGACCTTGCCGTCGCCAGGATAGTCGATGGTGCCGAGCATGGTGCGGCTGACGCCGCCGGTCTGGGCCTCGGCCCTGGTCGCCACCAGGCCGACCGCCGCGCACAGGGCGCAGCCCATGAATCCCCGACGAGAGCGCATCCGTCCGTTCCTTCCCCAGACGCACGGATGCTAGCGAAGGGCCGCCCGGGGGCATAGGCTTTCCACAACCAACAAGGGAGCGTTCCCATGCGCCAACGCCTGCTCGCGCCTGAGCCCTCGCCGCCCTCGGTCTTCCTCGACCCTGCCAGCATGCCCTGGGAGGAGAGCGCCTTCCCCGGCATCCGCTCCAAGACGCTCTACAGCGACCCGTCGGGCATGTGCACGCTGCTGCTGAAGCTCGAGCCGGGCGCCGAGGTGCCGCTGCACGAGCACACGGCGATCGAGCAGACCTATGTGCTCGAAGGCCGCTTCGTCGACGAGGAGGGCGAGTGCCTCCCCGGCCAGTTCGTCTGGCGGCCGCAGGGCAACACCCATGTCGCCTGGGCGGGGCCGGAGGGGGCACTGATCCTAGGCATCTTCCTCAGGCCGAATGTCTTCGCCGCCGGGCAGAAATTCTTCACGGCCGACGAGTAGGGGGCGGGTGGCCGGGCCGGGGGAATCTGGCCCGGCCACCCTCTACAGCAGCTCCAACTGCCGCGCCGGAGCGGGGGTCTCCGGCGGCGGGGCGAACTGGCTGCAGTCCAGGGCCTGGGAGACGACGCGGCTATTGCCGAAGCCGAGCTTGCGCGCTGCCAGGTGAAAGCGGTTTGCCAGCATGTCGGCATAGGGGCCGGTGCCGGTCTGACGGGTGCCGAAGCGGCTGTCGTACATCGCCCCCGCCCGCGTCTCGCGGATCAGGGCGAGGATGCGGGCGGCACGGTCGGGGAAGTGGCTGCGCACCCATTCCTCGAACATCGCCCGGATCTCAAGCGGCAGGCGCAGCAGCACATAGCCCGCACGGGTGGCGCCGGCCTTGCAGCTTTCGGACAAAATGCGCTCCAGCTCCGCATCGTTGAGGCCGGGGATCATCGGCGCGGCCAGCACGCCGGCCGGGATGCCTGCCTGGGCCAGCGCGTGGATGGCCTGGAGGCGCCGCAACGGCGTGGCGGCGCGCGGCTCCATCCGCCGGGCGAGGGCCGGGTCGAGCGTCGTCACCGAGAGGCAGACATGGACGAGGTTGCGCTGCGCCATGCGCCCGAGGATGTCGAGGTCACGCAGCACGCCGGCCGACTTGGTGACGATGGTGACGGGATGGGAGAAGCGCTCCAGCACTTCCAGCACTTGGCGGGTCAGCAGCAGGGTCCGTTCCACCGGCTGGTAGGGGTCGGTATTGGCGCCGAGCGCGACGGGCCTCGCCACATAGCCGGGGCGGCGCAGCTCCTTCTCAAGCAGCGCCGGCAGATCGGGCTTGAAGAGCAGCTTCGTCTCGAAGTCGAGGCCGGGGGAGTAGCCGATATGGGCATGGCTCGGCCGGGCATAACAGTAGACGCAGCCATGCTCGCAGCCGCGGTAGCTGTTGATGGAACGGTCGAAGCCGATGTCGGGGCTGTCGTTGTAGGTCAGCGCGCTCCGCGACCGCTCGCGCAGCAGCGTGGTGGGCAGAGGCGGCAGCTCCGCGAGGTCGGCCAGGCTGTCCCAGCCATCATCGAAGGCTTCCCGCGCCGTGCTCTCGAAGCGGACGGGCGGGTTGGAGAGGGCGCCGCGGCCCTTGCGCGCGCCCGGCAGGAGGGCGGAAACAGACGATCCGTCCGGCATGGCGACCGTTCCTTCTCTGTTCTGCGGAACCCTGCCAAGGCTGGATGGAGCTGTCAAGAACATCGTGGGAACGCTTGGTTAAAGTGCCCTTGGAACAAAGCCTGACCGTCATCATCCCGGCGCTAAATGCGGCGGCCGGCCTCGGCGCGGTGCTGTCGGCCTGCGCCGGACTGCCGGTGGTGGTGGTGGATGGCGGCAGCACCGATGCGACGGCCGGGGTGGCGCGGGCGGCCGGAGCTCGGGTGATCGCCGCGCCGCGCGGGCGGGGAGGGCAGCTTGCGGCCGGGGCGGTGGCGGCCACCGGAGAGTGGCTGCTCTTCCTCCATGCCGATACCAGGCCCGGCCCTGGCTGGCGCGAGGCGGTGGGGGCGGCGATGCGCGACCCGGCGCGGGCGCACTACTTCCGCTTCGCCCTCGACGATCCCTCGCCCGAGGCGCGGCGGCTGGAGCGGCAGGTTGCCTGGCGCTGTCGGGTGCTCGCCCTGCCCTATGGCGACCAGGGGCTGCTGATCCACCGGATGCTTTACGAGCAGGTCGGCGGCTTCCGATCGATCCCGCTGATGGAGGATGTGGACCTGGTGCGGCGGCTCGGGCGGCGGCGGCTGGCGCCGATGGCGGCCGAGGCGCTGACCTCGGCGGCGCGCTGGCGGCGGGAAGGATGGCGGCGCCGCTCGGCCCGCAATCTGCTCTGCCTCTCGCTCTGGTTCCTCGGTGTGCCGCCGGGGGCGATCCGAAGGCTCTATGGATGAAGGGAGATACGCTGATCCTGTTCGCCCGCGCGCCGCGGCTCGGCACCGTGAAGCGGCGGCTGGCGCGGGAGGTGGGCGACCTGACGGCGCTCCGCTTCCACCGCGGCCAGGTGGCGCGGCTGGTCCGGCGGCTCGGGCATGACCGGCGCTGGCGCTTCCTGCTGGCCGCGACGCCGGACCGGGCGCGCTGGCGGGCGGGGGTGGCGCTGCATCCGCAAGGTGGGGGCGATCTTGGGGAGAGGATGGCCCGCGCGCTCGGGCGGCACCGGCGGGCGGTGCTGATCGGCAGCGACATCCCGGCGATCGGCCCGGCCGATATCGCCGCCGCGTTCCGGACGCTGGGGCGGGCGGACGCGGTCTTCGGCCCCTCGGAGGATGGCGGCTACTGGCTGGTCGGCTTCGGGCCGCGGCGGCCGGAGCATCCCTTCGCCCGGGTGCGCTGGTCCACCGAGCATGCGCTGGCGGATACGCTGGCCAATTTCCCCCGCCATCGGGTGGCCCTGCTGCGCCGGCTGCGCGACGTGGATCATGCGGCCGATCTGCGGGGGCTGGGGCGGTGACCCCGAGGCACCCCTGGCGGATGCCGCCGGCCTTGCCGAGGCGCTCCCTGGCGCGGCCCGGCAGGGGCTATCGCCGGAGCGGGAGCGTGGCAGGATGCGGCGGGAGGATCAGCCATGACCGCAGCGCTTTCCATCGGCTTCCTGTTATTCCCGAAGCTCACGCAGCTCGACTTCACCGGGCCCTATGAGGTGATGAGCCGGCTGCCGGGCGCCGAGGTTCGCCTCATCTGGAAGGAGGCGGGGCCGGTCCGCGCCGATACCGGCCTCACCATGCTGGCGGATACGGCGATGGCGGACTGCCCGCAGCTCGATATCCTCTGCATCCCCGGCGGGCCCGGCGTGGCGGCGCTGATGGAGGATGAGGCAGTGCTCGGCTTCCTGCGGGCGCAGGCGCCAGGGCTCCGCTACCTCACTTCGGTCTGCACCGGGGCGCTGGTGCTGGGGGCGGCGGGGCTGTTGAAGGGGCGGCGGGCGACGACGCATTGGGCGAGCCATGACTTCCTCGCCGCCTTCGGCGCCGTGCCGGTGGAGGCGCGGGTGGTGCAGGACGGCAACCTCGTCACCGGCGGCGGCGTGACGGCGGGGGTGGATTTCGCGCTGACCATCGCCGCCGAGATCGCCGGGCCGGATGTGGCGCAGGCGATCCAGCTGCAGATCGAATATGCGCCGGCACCGCCCTTCAACGCCGGGCGGCCGGAGACGGCGCCCTCCTCGGTGCTGGAGGCGGCGCGGGCCCGCGGGGCAGGGATGCGGGCGGAGCGCGAGGCGCTGGTGCAGCGGGTGGCGGCGCGGCTCACCGCCTGACGGCCTGTTGCCCGATGCTGCGGTGCAGCGCACACTCGGGCGAATGGCCTTCGATCAGATCCCGCCCGCCGCCGAGCCCAGGACCGATGTGCGGCGGCTGATCCTGCTGCTCGGCATTTCCTGCTTCGCTGGGGCCTTCGGCGGGCGCGTGCTTGACCCCTTCGTCACGACGCTCGCCGGCGAGTTCGGGGCGCCGGTGCGGGAGGCTGCGCTGCTCGCCTCGGCCTATGCGCTGCCTTTCGCGCTGATCCAGCCGATCCTCGGCCCGGTCGGCGACGCGGTGGGGAAGCGGCGGATCATCCAAGTAGGACTTTGCTGCCTGACCCTGTTCTGCCTGCTGGCGCCCCTGGCGCCGAGCCTCGGCGTGCTGCTGGCGCTCCGGGCGTTGGCCGGGATGGCGGCGGGCGGGATCATGCCGCTGACGCTCGCCGCCGTCGGCGACGCGGTGCCGATCGAGGGGCGGCAGGTGGCGCTGAGCCGGCTGCTGGTCTTCTCCATCGTCGGGCAGATCGCCGGCGGGGCGGTGGCCGGGGCGCTGGGCGGGGTGATCGGCTGGCGCGGGGTGATGCTGCTCTGCGCCGGGCTGGCGGCGGCGGCGGCGCTGGTGATGCTGGCCATTCCGCTCAGCCGGGTGCCGGAGCCGCGGGCGCGTTTCGACGCGGCGCGGGCGATCCGGCGGTACAGGGGAATCCTGGCGCTGCCCCAGGCGCGGCTGCTCTATGCCGCGGTGGCGATCGAGGGGGTGCTGGTCTTCGGCACCTTTCCCTATTTCGCGCCGATGCTGGAGGGGCGTGGGCTCGGCGGCTCGCTCGGGGCGACGGCCGAAGCGGGGATGACCGTCGCCGCCTTCGGCCTGGGCGGCGTCGTCTATGCGATGGTGGCGCGGCCGCTGCTGGCGCGGCTCGGCCAGGGGCGGATGGTGATGCTGGGGGCAGGGCTGGCGGCGCTGGCGCTGGTCGGTTTCGCCCTGGCGCCGGCGGTGGCGGCCTTCATCGCCGCGGGGCTGGCGCTGGGGACGGGCTTCTACATGATCCACAACAGCATCCAGACGCGGGTGACGGAGCTGGCGCCGGAGGCGCGGGGCTCGGCGGTCGCGCTGCACGCCTTCCATTTCTTCGCCGGCCAGTCGCTGGGGCCGGTGGTGATGGGGTTGGCGATGGCAGGGGCCGGCGTGGCACCGGCCCTGGCGGTGGCGGCTGTGGCGATCCTGGTGCTGGGGCTACGCCTGGCGCGCCGGTAGGCGGCCGGCGTCGCGGCGCTGCTCGAAGGCCTTGGCGTGGATGTAGGCCGCCTCGTGCAGCTCGTGCGGAAGGCCGGCCGCCTGCGCCGCCTGGAGCAGGAAGCCGAGGATGTGATCGGCCTCGATCCGCCCGCCGGCTTCGAGGTCGCGCAGCATCGAAGCCGCGTAGCCGCCGGCGGGGTCGGCGAAGAGGCGGCGGAACTCCTCCATGAAGCCGGGGCGCACGGGGTAGCCGTTGGCGGCGGCGATGGCGGCGTTGCGCTCCAGGATGCGGTGCATCAGCGCGGCGCCGCCGGGCGCGCGGGCGATCTCGCCGGTATTGGCGCGCATCAGCACGGTGCCGAGGGCGGTGGTGCCGAGATGCACCAGCTTCTCCCACATGCGCGCCATGATGTCGGGAACGGCCTCGGCAACCATGCCCTCGGCCGGCGCGGCGAGGGCGGCCAGGGCCTGGGTGCGGGCGGAGGCGCTGCCGTCCAGCTCGCCGAAGGTGAGCCAGCGCCAGTCGCTCAACTGCTTCACGACCCCGGCCGGGGTCAGCGTCGCCTGGATCTTGGCGAGGCCGCCAAGGACCTGGCCCTCGCCGAACTCCCGTTGCAGGCGGGCAATGTGGGAAAGGCCGTTGAGCACGGGAAGGACGGCCGTCGCCGGACCCATGGCGGGGCGGATCGCCTCGATGGCGGCATCGAGGTCATAGGCCTTGCAGGTGAGCAGAACGAGGTCGAAGCCGGGCTCCGCCGCCGTCAGCGTGCGGACGGGAAGGCGGGCATTGCCGAAGGGGCTCTCGATGACGAGGCCCTCCGCCGCCAGCCGCCCCTGGCGGGCGGGGCGGACGAGGAAGCTGACATCTGCCCCGGCCTGGGCCAGGCGGCCACCGAAATAGCCGCCGAGGGCGCCGGCGCCGAGGCAGAGGATGCGCATCAGCCGGCCTTCAGATGGTCCAGCAGCTTGGTAGTCGCCGCGGCCTTGTCGGTGCGGTCGATGGCGGCCAGCTCGGCGGCCAGACGGTCCATCGCCTGCTCGTAAATTTGCCGCTCCGAGAAAGACTGGTCGGGCTGCCCGGCATTGCGGTGCAGGTCGCGCACCACCTCGGCGATGGCGACCGGGTCGCCGCTGTTGATCTTCGCCTCGTATTCCTGAGCGCGGCGGGACCACATGGTGCGCTTGATGCGGGCGCGGCCCTTTAGCGTGTCCAGCGCCTCCTGCATCGAGTCGGGCGCGGCCAGCTTGCGGAGGCCGGAGGAGGCGGCCTTGTTGACCGGCACGCGCAGCGTCATCCGGTTCTCGTCGAAGGTGACGACGATGACCTGGAGCGTCAGCCCGGCGGCGGACATTGCCTCGATGCCCTGGACGGTGCCGACCCCGTGGGTCGGGTAGACGACATGGTCGCCGGCCTTGAAGTCGACGGGCTTCGAGGGCTGCCGGGGCGGGATGGAGGGGTGGGTGTCGCGGCGCATCGGCACCGGGCCGCTGGGCGGCGCCCCGCTCGAATAGGTCGGCAGGGGCGGGGGCAACGGGGCGGCGGCCTGGGCCTCGGCCATGCCCTGCGGGGCCTCGGCTTCGGGCTTGCCGGGGGCGGGCTTGTCGGAGGCGTGCTTGGCGGGCGACTTGGCGACCGAGGCGGCGACCGCGCGTGCGGGCTTCGTCTCGTCCGGGCGCGCCGCGGAGCCCGATGGGCGGCCCGTCTCGGCCTTCGGGGCCGATGGCTTGGCGCGGGCGGGTTGCTTCATTCCGGGTAACTCTCCTGCGTCACCGGCGACGCCACGCGGCGCCAGAGAAGGGCGCACAGATGGGGCTATCGCCAGGACTTGTCATCGGCTCAGGACCGGCCCGATTCATCGGCCGGACCGAAGCCCTGCGGACAGGGCCATCCTGGGCGCCTGCGAGGCTCGGACGAACCGGGGCGGTTTCGCCGTCATCCCGAAAGCATAGCATTATTTCCCTGGGATGTCACCCAGGTGTCCAGCCAGAGAGCGCCGTCGCAATCGTGAGACGCGCCGGACCTCAGGGCTTGCCGGGATTGGCGCTGAACAGCTCCCGCTTGCCGGGCTTGTCCTTCCACTCGTCGGCATCGGCCGGCGGCTCGCCCTTGCGGGTGATGTTCGGCCACTCCGCGGCATAGCTGCGGTTCAGCTCGGCATACGGGGCGGCGCGGTCGTCGCTGTCGGGAACGATGGCCTCGGCCGGGCACTCCGGCTCGCAGACGCCACAGTCGATGCACTCATCAGGATGGATGACCAGCATGTTCTCGCCGACATAGAAGCAGTCGACCGGGCAAACCTCCACGCAGTCCATGAACTTGCACTTGATGCAATTTTCGATGACGACATAAGTCACGGCGGATCGGTCCCCAAGAGCATGATCGCCAGAGGCTGGAACGGCCGGAGGCGTGAATCATGCGACACAACATTAAGCCGGGGTCTGCTCGGCAATCCAGTGATCGCGAAGCACGCCCTGGCGCAGTCCATGCGGCGAGGCGGAGACATGGACCGGCACGGCCCGGCTGGCAAGCGGTCAGGCCGAAGAGTCGCCTGACATGTCTTCAAAGAGCAGCCGCGCCTCGCTCGCCGGCCCGCGCCGGTCGCCCAGCGCCAGCACGCGCCAGATCCGCACCACGCCGCGCTCGGCGCTGCCGAGGGCGAAGGTCAGCACGTCGCCCGGGCGGAGCTTGTAATGCGGCTTGTCGGTCGGCTGGCGGTTCACCCGGACGCCCCCGGTCTCGACGATGCGGGCGCAGGCGGCGCGGGACTTCGCCACCCGCGCGCACCAGAGCCATTTGTCGAGCCGCTGCCAGTCCTGGTCCTCAGCCTCCGCCACGGCCTAACGCAGCTTGAGCTGCGCCAGGATGGCGAAGGGCGAGTCGGGGTTGATCCGCGGCTCCGGCTTGCGCGGCGGCTGCGACGGGCGCGGGCCGCGTGGCGGGCCGTCATGGCGCGGGCGCTGCTGGTCAAGGCGGCCTTCAGGCCGTCCCTCGGGCCGGCCCTCCTGGCGATGCTCCGGCCGGCCCTCGGGCCGCGGGCCGCGATGCTGAGGTGGGCCCTTGCCCTGGTACGGCGGCCGGCCCTGGTGATGCTGCGGCTTGCCGTGATGCTGCGGCCGCGGGCCGCGCAGCAGCTCGGCCGGCACCGGCGGGCCGAACATCCCCTCCGGCAGGGCGGGCGGCTGCGGCCGAGCCTGCTGCGGCGGGCGGCGGTCGCGCTGGCCTTGATGGGGCTGGCCTTGAGGCTGCGGCCCCTGAGGCCGGCGTTCGCCGCCCCGGGCATGGTGCTGCGGCCGCGGCTGGGCGATGCGGAGCGGCGTCGGCGGGCCGTACTGCCCCTCCTCCAGGGCCTGCGGCTCCATGAGGCGGAAGCCGAGCGCGGTCAGCGTCACGCCGAGCGTATCCGCCTTCACCCCGAGGCGGCTGGCGAGGTCGGGCGGCGGCGGGGCAGGGGCGCGGCGGGTCAGGTAGCCGAGCTCGGCGGCGATGCGCTCCGCCACGTCGAGGCGGAGCAGTACCGGCCCGGCCTCAATCCAGCCGATGGTCGCGGCGAAGCCCGGCGGCCAATCGGCCCAGATCGGCGGCGTCGCCATCCCCGGCTCAGGCTTCTGCAGGGCGACGAGGCCGGGCGCGGGCAGGCCCGGGGTGTCGATGTTGCGCGACATGGCCCAGAGCTGGGCGCGCAGCGCCATGGCGCGCGGCTTCAGCGCCTCCGGCACGAAAAGGGCGAAGCGGCCGGCGCGCACGCCGATTGCCTTCAGCTTCTGCCGCAGGTCCGGGCTGATATTGCCTTCCGTCCCGCCGAGGGCGAGGCCGAGCTGCTCGCGCAGCAGGAAGGCCGGGCCGCGCAGCGCGCCCTCTGCCTCGGCCTTGGCTTCGATCGTCGCCAGGATGCCGAGCTCCTTGGCGATCAGGCCTTCCACGAACTTGGCGAGGCGAGCGCGGACGCGCTCGCGCTGGGCACCGTCGAGGAACTCGCTCGGCAGCGGCTCGACCAGCGGCTTCGAGGGCTCGGAGCCGGGGCGGAGGCGGGCGACCTCGGCGATGCCGGCGCCGTTGTTCCAGGTGATGCGGTGGCCGGCCGTGAGGGCGAAGGCGTCGTCCTTGGCCACCTCGAGGGCGGCGACCCGGCGCGGCATCTCCTCCTTCAGGGCGCGGCGGGCGGCACGGAGGATGAGCTTGCGCTGCTCCTCCGTCTCCGCCTCGGCCTCGGGGTGGAAGAGGAAGCCCTCGACCTTGCCGACCGGATGGCCCTCGACCACCACCTCGCCGCTGCGGGTGACGGCGGAGAGCAGCTCCTCCTCGGTGTCGTCGAGGCGGCGGATGAGATGGGCGGCGCGGCGGTCGACGAAGCGGGCGGTGAGGCGCTCGTGCAGCGCGTCGCTCACCGCATCCTCGGCCTTGCGGGCCTCCGCCTGGATCGTCGCCGCATCCTTCAGCCAGTCGGCGCGGGCGGCGACATAGGCCCAGACGCGGATGCTGGCGAGGCGGGCCATCAGCGTGTCGAGGTCGCCCTCGATGCTGCTGCACTGGGCGATCTGGCCGAGCGCCCATTCGTCGGGCAGCACGCCGTCCTCGGCGAGGTGGCGGAAGACCCGGCTGCACAGGGCGGCGTGGCTGTCGTCGGAGAGCTTGCGGAAGTCCGGGATCTGGCAGGCTTCCCAGAGCAGCCGCACCCGGGCGCGGCTGGTGGCGAGCGCCCTTACCTCATCCTCCCGCGCCAGCATGGAGAGGGTGATGTGGTCCGTCGCGTCGTTGCCCTTGGCGAGGCCCGGCTGCGGCGCCGGCGCGGCAAGGCTGTCGAGCAGGGCGTCGACGCTGGTGAAGTCGAGTTCGCTGTTGCGCCAGGCCAGCGTCTGCAGCGGCTCGAAATTATGGGTCTCGATCTTGTGGACGATCTCGTCCGGCAGCGGCGGGCAGTCGCCGGTCACGCCGAAGGTCCCGTCGCGCATGCCGCGGCCGGCGCGGCCGGCGATCTGCGCAGCCTCTTGTGCTGTGAGCTGGCGCGGCTTGTGGCCGTCGAATTTCTGCAGGGAAGCGAAGGCCACATGGTCCACATCCATGTTGAGGCCCATGCCGATGGCGTCCGTCGCCACCAGGAAATCAACCTCGCGGTTCTGGTACAGGGCGACCTGGGCATTGCGGGTGCGCGGTGAGAGCCGGCCCATGACCACGGCGCAGCCACCGCGGCGGCGGCGGATGGCCTCCGCGATCGCATAGACCTCGCCGGCGGAGAAGGCGACGACGGCGCTGCGCGGGGGCAGGCGGGTCAGCTTCTGCGGGCCGGCATGGGTGAGCTGGGAGAGGCGCGGGCGCGTCTCGATCTCGGCCTGGGGGATCAGGCGCTGGAGCAGCGGCCGGATGGTCTCGGCGCCGAGGAACATGGTCTCGACCATGCCGCGCGCATTCAGCAGCCGGTCGGTGAAGACATGGCCGCGGTCCGGGTCGGCGCAGAGCTGAATCTCGTCGACGGCGAGGAACTCCACACGGCGGTCGAGCGGCATCGCCTCCACCGTGCAGGCGAACCATTTCGCCTCGGGCGGGACGATCTTCTCCTCGCCGGTGATGAGCGCGACGTATCGCTCCCCCTTGGCGGCGACCATGCGGTCATAATTCTCGCGCGCCAGCAGGCGCAGCGGGAAGCCGATGATGCCGCTGCTGTGCGCCAGCAGGCGGGTGATCGCCAGATGCGTCTTGCCGGTGTTGGTCGGGCCAAGCACCGCACGGACCCTGGCTTCGAACATTGGGGGATGGGTATCCGACATGCGGCGCCATGCATGGGCCGGATGGCGGCGGATTGCAACCTCATGCAAGGCCGGGCTACTCGGCACCGTGCTGTCATCCCTGCCGATTCACCCCGCCTCATGAGCGCACCGCTGCGGTTCGCGCTGCTCTATGCCACGCAATTCGCGACCGTGGGCGCGTTGCAGCCCTTCCTGCCCGCCGTGCTGGCCGGGCATGGGCTGACGCCCGGGCAGATCGCCGCCGTGCTGGCGGTCTCCTCCGCGGTTCGGCTGCTGGCGGCGCCGGCGGTGGGGCGGGGGGCGGATGGCCTGGGCGATGCGCGGAGCATCCTCGTCCTGGCGGCGGGGCTCGCCGCCTGCATGGTGACCGGCTTCGCCTGGGCATCAGGCTTCGGGGCCCTCGTCGCCGTCGCCATGCTGCATGCGCTGGTGAGCGCGCCGGTGGTGCCGCTCTCGGATGCGCTCTGTCTCGGAGCGGCGCGGCGGATGGGCTTCGACTATGGGCGGGCCAGGTCGGCAGGGTCGGCCAGCTACATCGCGGCGGCGGTGCTGGCAGGCTTCGCCGTGCAGGCGGTGGGGGCAGAGGCGGTGATCTGGATCGCCTCGCTCTGCTACCTGCTGACGACGCTGGCGGCGCGGGGGCTGCCGCGGCTGGAGGCGACGGGCGGCGGGCGCAGCGGCTTCGAGGCGCCCTTCCGCGACCCGGCCTTCCGCTGGCTGCTGCCGCTCTCGGCGCTGATCCAGGGGAGCCATGCGCTCTACTATGGCTTCGCCACGCTGCATTGGCAGGCGGCGGGGCTCTCCTCCGGCGTCATCGGCCTGCTCTGGGGCGAGGGGGTGGTGGTGGAGGTGCTGCTCTTCCTCTGGGGCCGGCGGCTGGTGGAGCGGCTGGGCCCCGGCGGGATGGCCTTGCTGGCGGCCTCGGCGGGCGTGCTGCGCTGGAGCGTGACGGCGTACACAAGCTGGCTGCCGGCGCTGGCTGCGGTGCAGCTGCTGCATGCGCTGACCTTCGGAGCCATGCATCTCGGCGCCATGCGGGTGCTGGGTGGGCTGCCGCCGGGCCAGGCGGCGACGGCGCAGACGCTGCATGCCTCGCTCGGCGTCGGGCTGGCCTCGGGGATACTCACCTATCTGTGCGGGCCGCTCTATGCCGCCTACGGGGGGGGCGGCTTCTGGGCGATGGCCGGGCTGTGCGCCATCGCACTGCCCCTTGCCGTGAAGTTGCGTCTGGTGCTGCGGCGACGGTCGTCCTGACGCGCCGCTGCCGCTGGACGAGGGCCGCCATCGGCGACAGACTGCCAATGCTACCGGCTGATGACGGAGTGCGGCATTCCATGCTGTTGCACACCATCCTGACCCGCATGATCCAGAGCGGGACATTGACCGTTCGCTATCCCTCCGGCCGTACCCAGGAGTACGGCGATGGCAGGGAGCCCAAGGCCGGACTGTGGCTTCGCAGCGCTCGCGCCGAATGGCGCATGGTGGCGAATCCAGGCCTCGCGCTGGGCGAGCTTTATATGGACGGCGAGGCGGAGCCGCTGGATTGCTCCCTCCTCGAGATGCTCGACCTGATGGCAGACAATCTCTGGGCCGGTGACCGGCACCCGATGGAGACGCTGAACTACCAGCTGCGGCGGCTGCGGCGGCATCTCGACCAGCTCAACCCGGCGGGGCGGTCGCGGCGCAACGTGGCGCATCACTACGACCTCAACGGGCGGCTCTATGCGCTCTTCCTCGACCGCGACCGGCAATACTCCTGCGCCTATTTCGCCACGGGCCAGGAGACGCTGGAGGAGGCGCAGGCGGCCAAGAAGCGGCATGTCGCGGCCAAGCTGCGGCTGACCGAGCCGGGGCTCGAGGTGGTCGATATCGGCTGCGGCTGGGGCGGCATGGCGCTGACGCTGGCGCGGGACTGGGGGGCGCGCGTCACCGGCATCACGCTGAGCGAGGAACAACTCGGCGTCGCGCGGCAGCGGGCCCAAGAGGCAGGGTTGGCGGACCGGGTGCGGTTCGAGCTTCTGGACTACCGGAGGCTGCCGGAATTCCTCGGCCGACCGGTCGACCGGGTGGTTTCCGTCGGCATGTTCGAGCATGTGGGGATCGATCATTTCCGCGGATTCTTCCGCAGCGTGAAGCAGGTGCTGAAGCCGGACGGCGTGGCGCTGGTCCATGCCATTGGGCGGTCGAGCGGTCCGGGGGCCACCAATCCATGGTTGGCAAAGTACATCTTCCCCGGCGGCTATTCCCCCGCGCTGTCGGAGGTGTTGCCGACGGTCGAGCGCTCCGGCCTCTGGGTGACGGATATCGAAATCCTGCGGCTGCACTATGCCGAGACGATCCGGCATTGGCGGCGGCGTTTCGCGGCGAACCGGGACGCGATCCTCTCGCTCCATGACGAGCGCTTCTGCCGGATGTTCGAGTTCTACCTGGCGGGCGCGGAGCTGGCCTTCCGGCGCTCGGACCACATGAACTGGCAGCTCCAGCTCTCGCCGAGCGTCGGGGCGGTGCCGCTGACGCGGGACTACATCGCCGACAGTGAGCGCGCAGCGGCCGGAGGGCGGGTTTCCGCCTGATCCAGGCAAGACCAAGAGGAGAACGGCCCCTGCCGTTGCGGACGAGCACGGGTTGCACAACGATCCCGATCAACAACGACTTGTTTTGTCAGCAGCATTGTTTTGGTTGACCTTCCGATGAAATACGCCGTAACACCTTTTCGTGTTCACGAACTCGTTTGAGTTGTCTCATTGAAGTGACGGAGGGTCGGAGTCTTGGCTAACTTTTACGAAACCTTTTCTCATGGCGTCGGCAAGCTCAATCACGCCTGGGGCAAGATCGATGCGAGCGTTGCCGGACAGGTCACGCTCACCGGCTATGCGGGCATGATGCAGTGGCCCTCCGGCGCGAGCGCCGGCAACGGCTACGGGCATTACGAGGTCGTCGCGGCGCTGAAGGGCAACCAGGCGGGTTCCGCGGTCATGCTCTGGCCGGGCAACGACAAGTGGCCGGGCACCGAGATGGATCTCGCCGAGATCTACAATGGCCGGGCCTACGGCACCGCGCACCACAAGACCGGCACCGGCGGCGACGGTTACCGCACCGTGACCTATGACGGCCTCGACGAGAGCAAGCCGCACAAGTACTCGCTCGACTGGACGCCGGGGAAGCTCGTCTTCAAGGTCGATGGCCATACCTATGGCACCATCACCAAGAATGTCGGCAAGGACTTCGAGCACGGTGGCGTGGATGCCGTCTTCGGCATGCTGAACAACAATTCCAACACCTCGCTCACGGTCTACGAGGTCAGCTACACCGACACTTGGATCGGTTGAGCGAACGGCACGGAAGCCACGCTGGGGGCAATCGGCAAGGTTGCCCCCGTTATCCACAGCCATCCCCATGATCCACAGGCGGCCGACTGGGCTAGACTGGCGTCATGAACACCATGGACCCGTCCGCCCCATTCGCCGGCCTCGATGGCGGCCTGCTGGGCCTCTCGCAGAGGCTGCCGCCTTCCAACCTCCAGGCGGAACAGGCGCTGCTCGGCGCGCTTCTGGCCAACAACAAGGCCTATGAACGGGTTTCCGAATTCCTCGCGCCCGAGCACTTCGCCGATGCGGTGAACGGGCGGATCTTCCGCGCCATCCAGCGGCGGATCGAGGCGGGGCAGCTTGCCGATGTCGTAACCCTCAGGCCCGAATTCGAACATTCCGGCCTGCTCGACGAGGTGGGCGGCCCGGCCTACCTCGCCCAGCTCCTCTCCGCCATGATCGGCATCATCAATGCCGGCGAATATGGCCGGATGATCCACGACGCCTGGCTGCGCCGACAGCTCGTCGATGTGGGCGAGGAGGTGGTGAACCGCGCCTATGGCGCCGAGGCCGAGCTGGACGCCAAGGCCCAGCTTGAGGCGGCCGAGCAGCGCCTCTTCGACCTTGCCAAGGATGGCGGCTCCGAGGGTGGCTTCGTCACCTTCGAGCGGGCGCTGACGGACGCGGTGCTGGCCGCCGAAAGGGCTTTCTCGACGCCGGGCGGCGTCTCCGGTCTCTCCTCCGGCCTGCGCGACCTCGACGCCAAGACCGGCGGCCTGCACGGCTCGGACCTGCTGATCCTCGCCGGGCGGCCCGGCATGGGCAAGACGGCGCTCGCCACCAAGGTCGCCTTCGGCGCCGCCCAGGCCCTGGTCCGCGAGGCGCGCGAGAAGGGGCCGGATGTGCAGCCGCGCGGCACGGTCGCCATCTTCTCGCTCGAGATGAGCGCCGACCAGCTGGCGACTCGTCTGCTCTCCGAGGCCTCCCGCATTTCGGGCGACAAGATCCGCCGCGGCGACATCTCCCAGCGCGACTTCGACCGCTTCGTCGAGGTGAGCCGCGAGCTGGCGACCCTGCCGCTGGTCATCGACGACACGCCGGCCATCACCATCTCCGCGCTCCGCACACGTTGCCGCCGGCTGAAGCGGACGCGCGGGCTGGAGTTCATCGTCGTCGACTACCTCCAGCTCATGCGCCCGGCGGCGGGGACGCGGCCGGAGAGCCGGGTGCTGGAGATCTCGATGATCACCCAGGGGCTCAAAGCTATTGCGAAAGAGCTGTCGGTGCCGGTGATGGCGCTGTCCCAGCTCTCCCGCGCCGTCGAGCAGCGGGAGGACAAACGGCCGCAGCTCTCCGACCTCCGCGAATCCGGCTCGATCGAGCAGGACGCCGACATGGTCATGTTCGTCTACCGGGACGAGTACTACCTGCAGCAGCGGCAGCCGAAGGATGTCGGCTTCGAGAAGGCGGATGACTTCGGTGAGGCCACCGCGAAGTGGCAGCAGGAGATGGAGCGCGTCCACAACCGCGCCGACCTCATCATCGCCAAGCAGCGCCATGGTCCGACCGGGACGATCCCGCTCTTCTTCGAGGCAGAGTTCACTCGCTTCGGCGACCTGGACCAGGCGCATATCGGCCATGACGGGTACTGAGGGCGTCCTCACCGTCGACCTCGGCGCAGTGTCGGCGAATTGGCGGCAGCTCGCCGCCATGGCGCCGGGGGCTGTCGGCGCGGCGGTGAAGGCGGATGGCTATGGGCTCGGCGCGGTGCCGGTGGCTCGTGCGTTGCTCGCCGCCGGGTGCCGGCATTTCTTCGTCGCCCACCTGTCCGAGGGCGTGGCGGTGCGCGAGGCGGTGGGGCCCGGGCCGATGATCGCCGTGCTGAACGGCTTCCCGCCCGGCATCGCCGGGGCCGAGGGTCTGGTGCCGGTGCTGAACGGGCTGCCGGATGTGGCGGCCTGGACGGCGGCGGCGCGGCAGGCAGGGCGGGCGCTGCCTGCCCTCCTGCATGTCGATACGGGGATGGCGCGGCTCGGCCTCGATGTCGTGGAGCTTGAGCGGGTGGCGGGAGACCACGGGCTGCTGGCCGGGCTCGACCTCCGCTATGTGATGACGCACCTGGCCTGCGCCGATGTGCCGGAGCATCCGCTGAATTCGGAGCAGGCCCGGCGCTTCGGGGCGGCCTGCGCGCGGTTGCCGGCGGTGCCGCGGAGCTTCGCCAATTCCTCCGGGCTCTTCCTCGGGCCGGATTTCGCCAGCGAGCTTGGGCGGCCGGGCTGCGCCCTCTACGGCATCAACCCCACCCCGGGGCGGCCCAACCCGATGCAGCAGGCCGCCAGGCTGGAGGCGCCAATCCTGCAGGTGCGGGAGATTCCGGCCGGGGCGGCGGTGGGTTATGGGGCGAGTTGGGTGGCGCCGCGCCCCTCCCGGATTGCCACGGTTGCCGCCGGCTATGCGGATGGCTACCTTCGCGCCCTCTCAGGGCAGGCCACCGGCATCCTTGCCGGCCGGTCCGTGCCCCTGGTTGGCCGGGTGTCCATGGATCTGATTACCTTCGATGTGACGGATGTGCCGCTGCCTGCGCCGGGCGACCGGATCGGGCTGATCGGCCCTGGCCAGACGCCGGATGACCTGGCGGCGGCGGCCGGCACCATCGGCTACGAGATCCTGACCTCGCTCGGCGTCCGCTATCGCCGCGAGTACATCGGCGCCTGATGGCGGCTATCCTGCTCGATCCGCTGGCGGCCATCGGCCGCGCGACGCTCGGCGCTTGCCGGGCGGTCGGCGATGTCGCCCTCTTCGCGCTCGAAGGGGTGAGCCATCTGGTGCGGCCGCCCTTCTACGGGCGGCTGTTCTGGCACGCCTTCGTCGAGGTTGCCTGGTTCTCGCTGCCGGTCGTGGCGCTGACCGCGGTCTTCACCGGCATGGTCCTCGCCCTGCAAAGCTATACCGGCTTCGCCCGCTTCAACGCGCAGAGCGCCATCGCCAGCGTCGTCGTCATCTCGCTGGTGCGCGAACTCGGGCCGGTGCTGGCGGCGCTGATGGTCGCTGGCCGCATCGGCGCCAGCTTCGCCGCCGAGATCGGCACCATGCGCGTCACCGACCAGATCGATGCGCTGACCACGCTCTCGACCAACCCGATGAAGTACCTTGTGGCGCCGCGGCTGCTGGCGGCGACGCTGGCACTGCCGCTGCTGGTGCTCGTCGCCGACGTGCTCGGCGTGATGGGCGGCTGGCTGATCGGCACGCTGAAGCTCGGCTTCGTCTCGGCCGCCTACTTGAAATCGACCTTCGACTTCCTCCAGACGGGGGATGTGATCTCGGGGCTGGTCAAGGCGGCGGCCTTCGGCTTCATCATCGCGCTGATGGGGACCTGGTGCGGCTACCGCAGCAAGGGCGGCGCGCAGGGCGTGGGCGGGGCGACGACGGCGGCGGTGGTTGCCTCCTCCATCCTCATCCTGGCGCTCGACTACGTGCTGACCGAGATCTTCTTCGCGCAATGAGCTACGGATCCGATGACCGCAGGATGCAGGCGGAGCCGGGCACCGAAGGCCTGAACCGGTCCACCATGGTCAACACTCCGAAGATCCGCATGCGCGGCGTGAGGAAGGCCTTCGGGCCGAAGCGCGTGCTGGACGGCGTCGACCTTGACGTGGCGGCGGGGCAGGGCGTCGTCATCCTCGGCGGCTCCGGCTCCGGCAAGTCGGTGACCATCAAATGCATCCTCGGGCTGATCACGCCGGACGAGGGCATCATCGAAATCGACGGCGTCGACGTGCTGAAGCTGCCGCGGCGGGAGCGCGAGGCGCTCGGCGACCGCATCGGCATGCTGTTCCAGAACGGCGCGCTCTTCGACAGCCTCCCCGTCTGGGAGAATGTCTGCTTCAAGCTGCTGGCGCAGAACCGCATCACCCGTGCCAAGGCGCGCGACCGGGCGGCCGAGGTGCTGGCGCAGGTGGGGCTGGCCGAGACGGTCGGCGACCTCTCGCCGGCGGAGCTCTCGGGGGGCATGCAGAAGCGCGTGGCACTGGCCCGCGCCATCGCCGCCCAGCCCGACATCATCTTCTTCGACGAGCCGACCACGGGGCTCGACCCGATCATGGGCGCCGTCATCGACGGGCTGATCGTCGATTGCGTGAAGCGCCTCGGCGCGACGGCGGTCTCCATCACCCATGACATGGCGAGCGCGCGGCGCATCGGCGAGACGGCGGCGATGATCCACAAGGGCCGGATCGTCTGGACAGGGCCGGCCGGCAATCTCGGCCATAGCGGCAATGCGATGGTCGACCAGTTCGCCAACGGCCTGCGGGAAGGGCCGATCCAGATGGAGCTGCGCCGCTAGCTCCGCTGGACACCGGCTCGCTCTCGGGCGTTCACTCCTCCCAACACGGGAGGACGCCCATGATGACACCCACCGAGCGCGAGCAGGTGAAGGCCGACCTGCAAGCCTATGTCGCCCGGCACGGCCTCAGCATCCACGACCTCGCCGCGCGGATGAAGTCGAGCGGCCGCAAGGTCGACGCCAAGATCCTGCACCGCTTCCTCGACCGCGGCATGGTGGTCGACGACACCGTGCTCACCGTCTATCGCGGCTTCGTCGACACGCCAGCCTGAGCGCCGCTGCCGCTTTTCCTCGCTTTCCGCGCCCAGCCTGGCGCATCCTCGCCAAGCTGGGCGCCGCCCCAGGCGTCGCCACGGCCAAGGCTTCGCTTGGGAGGAACAAAACATGCACGATCTGACCCGCAGGGCGACGCTCGCCCTCGGCGCCGCGGCGCTCGCCGGCCCGGCCTTCGCCCAGTCCGCCATCCCGCGACGCGACGTGACACCGCCGCGGCTGCCGCCGGAGCCGGGGGCCAACCTCCGCATCATCCGCCCCTCGCGCTTCGTCGAGCCCGACGAGGTGATCTTCCGGCGCAACGCCCAGGCCTTCCAAGACCGGTACAACATCCCCGTCCGGATCGATTTCGTCGGCTGGGAGGACATCCGGCCGCAGACCGCGGTCGTCGCCAATACCGGCACCGGGCCGGACGTCGTCATCGGCTGGGGCGACGACCCGCACATCTATGCGGACAAGGTGGTCGAGGTCTCCGACATCGCCGAGTATCTCGGGCAGCGCTACGGCGGATGGACCTTCCTCGCCGAGAAATACGGCAAGAAGGACCGGTCGCAGACCTGGCTCGGCCTGCCGATCGGCGGGAATATCGGGCCTGCCAACTACCGCATCTCGGCCATCAGGGAAGCCGGTTTCGACGGCATGCCGGAGGATCATGCCGGCTTCCTCAAGCTTTGCCAGGCGCTGCGTCAAGCGGGCAAGCCACCGGGCTTCGCCCTCGGCAATGCGGTGGGCGACGGCAACGGCTTCGCGCAATGGCTGATCTGGTCGCATGGCGGGATGCTGGTCGACGAGGAGGGGAAGGTCGCCATCAACAGCCGGGAAACGGTGGCGGCGCTGACCTACCTCAAGGAGCTGTTCCCGACCTTCATCACCGGCACGCTGTCCTGGTCGGACATCTCCAACAACCGGGCCTTCTCCTCGCAGGACATCTGGCTGACGGCCAATGGCATCTCGCTCTACTTCAGCGTGAAGAACGACCCGAACACGCGGGCCATCGCCGATGACATGAACCATGCGCCGATGCCGAAAGGCTTGGCCGCCGCGCCGCCGCATTCGACGACGGTGATGAACGCCATGGTCTTCCGGCACACGCGCTACCCGAATGCGGCCAAGGCCTTCCTCGCCTTCATGATGGAGGCGGAGCAGTACGACCCCTGGCTGTTGGGCTGCCTCGGCTACTGGGCGCATCCGCTGAATGCCTACCGGCAGAGCGGCGTCTGGTCCTCCGACCCGAAGCTCGCCGTCTTTGCCGATACGATGAACACGCCCTTCTGGAGCGGGTATCGCGGGCCAATCAGCCTGGCCTCCGGCGCGGTGGCCGCGGATTACGTGCTGATCCAGATGTGCGCCTCCGTCGCCTCCGGCCAGGCGACGCCGGAGGCCGCGGCGCGAGAGGCGGAGCGCCGGGCAAGGCGGCATTATCGCTGAGGATGGCCGCGGCGGGCGGGGGGCAAGCCCCCCGCCTTGGTCAGTCGAAGATGCCGGGGCCGAGCTTCCGCTCGTAATGCTTCGAGTACTTGTCGGTGATGAGCTCGGTCTTCACGACGATGCAGACATCGGTGGTGTTGAACTGCGGGTCGAGCACCGCGCCGTCTCCGACGAAGCCGCCGAGGCGGAGATATCCTTTGATGAGCGGCGGCAGGTCGTTCTGCACTGCGCGGGTGTCGAGCCCGGACGGGGGCAGCCGGCCCATCGGCACGTAGCGCTCGGGAAGCGCCCGGGGCCGGAGCGCCGGCGGCGCCAGGTGATGGGCGTGGAGATAGGTCAACGCCGGGGCCAGCGCATCGAGGTCGGTCCCCGGCAGGCTGGCGCAGCCGAACATCACGTCGATCCGATGGCGGAAGACATAGGCTGCGATGCCGCGCCAGAGCAGCTGCAAGGTGCCCCGCGTGCGATGGTTGGCGCCGACGCAGGAGCGCCCGAGCTCGAGGATCGGGCCGGGCAAGGCGACCAGCGGGGCGATGTCGTATTCCGCCGCCGAATAGAAGCCACCCACGGCCCGCGCCGCCTCGCGCCGGATCAGCCGGTAGGTGCCGACGACCGAGGCCGGGCCCTCGCCGAGGTCGTGGTCGATGACCAGCAGATGGTCGGCAACGGCGTCGAAGGCGTCGCGGTCGCGGGCGGCGGCCAGCGTCTCGGCATCGGGATGGGCACCCATCTCCTCGTAGAAGACGCGGAAGCGCAGGGCTTGGGCAGCATCCACCTCCTCCGCCGTCTCGGCGATGCGGACGCCGAGATTGCCGGCGCGCAGCTCGCCGAAGCCGGTATCGGCCGGGGGCGGGGCGACGGCGAGCGGGGGGCTGCTCATGCCTCGTCGTCCTGCGGCTTGCCGGGGCGGCGCGGCGTGGCAGGCGCCTGGCCCTCGGGGAAGCGGCGGCCGAACAGCTCCAGCCGGTGGTCCACCAGCTCGAAGCCGAGGCGGGCGGCGATCTCCTGGGCGATCTCCCGGTGCCTGGGATCGGCGAATTCAATCACCTTGCCGGTATCGACGTCGATCAGGTGGTAGTGCTGGCCGCGATCGGCTTGGTCGTAGCGGGCGCGGCCGCCGCCGAAGTCGCGCCGCTCGAGGATGCCCTTCTCCTCCAGCAGGCGGACGGTGCGGTAGACGGTGGCGATGGAGATGCGGCTGTCCTGCGCCACGGCGCGGCGGTACAGCTCCTCCACATCGGGGTGGTCCTCGCTCTCCGAGAGCACGCGGGCAATGAGCCGGCGCTGCCCGGTCATCTTGAGGCCGCGCTCGATGCACATCCTCTCGATGCGGGAGATGCCCTCACGGTCGGCGGAAGCGGGCGTATCCATGCGGCTGGCGAGTTGCCCTTCCTCTGGGGTCGCTGGGATCGGAAGGGCGACCATAGACCGATGCCGCGTCCGCGACCATGGCGGACGCAGCCCTTGGTGCCGCCCCTGGCCCGCGAGCCTCGGAGGCTACTTCCAGGCTGCTTTCCCCTGGAGCCTCAGGCCGTCTTGGCGGCCGCGGCGGGGGCAGCGGCCTCGCGCCGGCCGGCCCGCGGCGGACGGCCGCGCGGCTTGGTGCCGAGGCCGATCTTCTTGGCGAGAGAGGAGCGATGCTTGGCATAATTCGGCGCAACCATCGGATAATCCGACCCGAGCCCCCAACGCTCCCGGTATTGCTCCGGCGTGAGATTGTAAGAGGTCTGCAGATGCCGCTTCAGCATCTTCAGCTTCTTACCGTCTTCGAGGCAGATCAGGTATTCGGGGGTGATCGACTTCTTGACCGGAACGGCGGGCTGCGGACGATCGGGTTGCGGCTTCACCATCGGCTGACCGACTGAGGCCAGCGTCTTGTATACTTCCTGGATCAGGTTCGGCAGATCAGCCAAGGCGACCGGATTGTTGGACACATGCGCCGCAACGATTTCGGCGGTCAGTCCAAGCAGTTCGGTCGAGGGGGATTCTTCAGCCATCTGGCACGTCTTCCTGTTTGAAGTCTCCGCCCTATAGTACCTGTCGAGGCCGTTTCGCAATCCGTTTCGGATGATTGAAGGGCAAGAAACCTTGAGTTTTGTAAGCGCCAAAGAACTGACCGGTGACCGTCAGATCGACATCACAGCGGAGACTTGCCCGATGACCTTCGTTCGCACTCGGTTGGCGCTGGACAAGATGGCTTCTGGCGAAACCCTTCTGGTGCGCTTGCGCGGCGAGGAACCGCGGCGCAGCATCCCGAAAACCGCCTCCGAACAGGGCCATGCGGTGCTGGCCGAGGCAGAGGCCGGGGACGGGACGGTGCTGCTGCTGCTCAGGAAGGGCTGAGGCTGCGGCGCAGCACCAGCGCATCCTCGCCATTCGCATAGTAACGGCGACGGCGGCCGACGCCGTCGAAGCCGGCGGCAGCATAAAGGGCAAGTGCCGCTTCATTGGCGGCGGCGACTTCGAGGAACATCTCGGCGGCGCCACGGAGGACCGCCCCCTGCATGGCAGCACCGAGCAGGGCGGCACCGAGGCCGCGGCGGCGGGCGGCGGGAGCGACGGCGAGGGTCAGGATCTCGGCTTCGCCGGCGGCGGCGCGGGCGAGGACCAGCCCCTCCGCTTGGCACCAGACGCCGAAGGCGCCGGGCATCTCCAGCATCAGCCGCATTGCATCCGGCCCCCAGGCTTCGGCGGGGGGGAAGGCCAGGGCGTGCAGGGCGGCCAGCGCCGGCGCATCCTCCGGCCGGGCGGCCCTCATCCCGGGCGGCGCACCGCCGGGGGCTCGACATAGAGCGGGCGGGCGGCAAGCGGCGGCAGGGCGCCGGCCAGGCGGAGCGCAGCGACCCGGGCGGCGGCGATGGCGGAGGGGAGGCGCGAGGCGCTCAGCAGCGCGTCGAGGCCTTGCGCCGCGAGCCGGGCGGCGATGGCGGGCGCGGCATCGCCGGCCAGCGCCACGGGGAAGGCAGGGCGGGGAAGGTCCGTCTCGGCGACCACCTCCGGCGGGCCTTCGGCCTGGAGGCTGCCGGGGGGGAAGCGCTCCAGCATCACCCTGCCGCGGCGGTTGTCGATCGCCGACCAGACGGCGCGGGGGCCGAAGGGGAGGGCGGCAGCCAGCGCCTCGCCGGTGGTGACGCCGATGGCTGGACGGCCGATGCCGAGGGCGAGGCCCTCGGCGAGCGCGAGGGCGGCGCGGAGGCCGGTGAAGCCCCCCGGCCCGACCACGGCGGCGACGGCATCGAGGGCGGTGGCGGCAAGGCCGGCTTCGCGCAGCACCGCCTCGGCCATCGGCGGAAGGAGGGCCGCATGGCCGCGGTCGCCCTGCGCGGCGCGAGCGGCCAGCACCCGGTCGCCATCGACCAGGGCGGCGGAGCAGCCGGCCAGCGCGGCGTCGAGGGCGAGGATCAGCGCCATGTCAGAGGGCGAGCTCGACCATCACCGGCACATGGTCGCTCGCCTGGGTCCATCCGCGGGCGGGCTTCAGCACTTGATGGCGGGTCAGCGCGCCGGCCAGGTCCTGGCTGACCCAGACATGGTCGAGCCGGCGGCCACGGTCGGAGGCCTCCCAGTCCTTGGCCCGGTAGGACCACCACGTATAGAGCTTCTGCTCCGGCGGAACGAAGTGGCGGAGGGCATCGTGCCAGTCGCCGGCCGCTTGCCAGCCGGTCAGCGCCTCGACCTCGACGGGCGTGTGGGAGACGACGCCCAACATCTGCTTGTGGCTCCAGACGTCATGCTCGAGCGGGGCGATGTTGAGGTCGCCGACAAGAACACTGCGGCGGGCGGGACCGCGTGCCCGGGTCCAGGCCGTGGCCTCGGCGACGAAGTCGAGCTTATGGGCGAACTTTGCGTTGGCCTCGCGGTCGGGCGTGTCGCCGCCGGCGGGGACATAGAAATCATGCAGCTCGACCGGACCGCCCGGGACATCGAGGGCGACGCCGAGATGCCGGCAATCGCCCTTCGCGCACCAATTCGGGTCGTCGGCACGGACCTCGAAAGGGATGCGGGACAGCACCGCGACGCCGTTGTAGCCCTTCATCCCGCGATGGGCGATGTGCGGGAAGCCGACCGCCCGCAGCTCCTCCAGCGGGAAGAACTCGTCCGGGCACTTGGTCTCCTGGAGGCAGAGAACGTCCGGGTCGAGCGCCGCGATCAGCCCGGCCAGCAACGGACGCCGCAGGCGAACTGAATTGATGTTCCAGGTGGCGATGCGGAGGGTCCGGCCAGGGGCTGCGTTCGGCATGGCCGAGGGATAGACGGGCGGGACGGGGCCCACAATAGCGCCGGGCCCTGCCCCGTGACCTTCCGCGCGCTGCCGGGGAAGGCGTGCCGAATACTAGACGATGCGCGTCCGCACCTCGCCGACGCCCTCGACGAAGCCCTCCAGCAGGTCACCCTTCTGGACGGCGGCAACGCCTTCCGGCGTCCCGGTCATGATGAGGTCGCCGGGGGCGAGGCGGATGAGGTGGGAGAGGTTGGAGATCACCTCCGGCACCGACCAGATCAGCTTCGACAGGTCGGAGGTCTGGGTGACCTTGCCGTTCACCCGCAGCTCGATCTTCCCCTTGGAGACGTCGATGCCGCGGGCCGGCACCAGCGCGCCCATCGGGGCGGAATTGTCGAAGCCCTTGCCCATGTCCCAGGGGCGGCCGGTCTTCTTCGCCTCGTTCTGAAGGTCGCGGCGGGTCATGTCGAGGCCGGCGCAATAGCCCCAAACATGCTTCAGCGCGTCCTCGACGCCGATATCGGCGCCGGCCGAGCCGATGGCGACGACCAGCTCCATCTCGTGGTGCAGCTGCTTCGTCATCGGCGGGTAGGGCATGTCCGCCTCGTTCACCACCAAGGCGTCGGCCGGCTTGGCGAAGTAGAAGGGCGGCTCGCGGGTCGGGTCGCTGCCCATCTCGATGGCGTGCTCGGCGTAATTGCGGCCGACGCAGAAGATGCGGCGGACCGGGAACATTTGGCTGCTGCCCTTGATCGGGACGGCGGCCACCACCGGCGGCGTGATGACGTAGTCGGACATGCCCTGGAAGCCTCCTCGGATCGACAATCCTTCCCCGGGGGCATAGCAGCGCAGGCCGGGCCCAGGAAGCCGCCACTTGCGTGATGATCCTCATGGACCCGGAAAGGAATCGCCTGTAAGTTGATGGAACCAATAAAAATGGCGCCCGGACAGGGGGGTGTCCGGGCGCCGGTACGCTAGTTCCGATCGGAATGGTCGGGCGAGCCGGAAGGGGAAACCGGACTTCACCGCTGGCCTTTTTTAGGCAGCCAGCCTGGAGAGATTAGCGAAAGACGGAGCCATACGCAAAAGGCGTTTACGCGAGCCAGCCATGCGACTGTCCCGTGCGGCTGGTATCACGCAGGCGTGATGGCGCTCTACTCCGCAGCCTGAGGCCAACGCCGCCGGGCCGCCCAGGCTTCTGCTGCCCTGCCAAAATTTTCGAGAAGACCGTAGCTGACCGCATCCGTCTCCCAATCGTATTCAGGATGCCACTGCACGCCATAGGCGAAGCCGATGGCATCGCGGACGCGGACGGCCTCGACGGTGCCGTCCGGTGCCCAGCCCTCGGCGACCAGGCGCGGGGCAAGGCGGGCAATGCCCTGGTTGTGCAGAGAGTTCACCGGGATCTCGGTGCCGCCGCCCACCTCCGCAAGCAGGCTGCCCGGGGCGAGGCGGACGTTATGCGCCTTCGCCGTGCGGATGCGGCCGTATTTCTGGTCCGACGGCGTCGAATGGTCGATGCGGCCAGGCAGGTCCTGGATGCGCTGGTCGAGGCTGCCGCCGAGCGCGACGTTCAACTCCTGGAAGCCGCGGCAGATGGCGAGCACCGGTAGGCCGGCGGCAATGGCGGCACGGATCAGCGGCAGCGTGGTCGAGTCGCGGGCGATGTCTTCCGGCGTGCCCTCCGCATGGGGCGGGCCCTCGTAGAAGTCGGGACACACATTGGAGCGGCTGCCGGTGAGGATCAGCCCGTCGAGCCTCGGCAGGATCTCCGGCACCAGGGCCTCGCCGGCGGCGGGAAGCAGGACAGGGATGCCGCCGACGGGGCCGAGCGTCACGCGGACATAGCTGTCGGAGGCGGCGTGGTTGGGCGTGGCGAAGATGCCGAACGCCTTTACGCAGCAGGAGATTCCGATGAGGGGCTTCATCACTCCTGCAAGGTCGCGCGCGAATGCGTCCGGATCAAGACGACGATTGCGCGAATGGACTCAATTTCGTCATTGCGGGATGCCGAGTTCCTCGCGGAAACGCGGATCGTTGAAGTCGAAGAGGATGGCCGGGAAGCGGCCGCCGTACTCCGCCTGGGAGAGCGTCACCCGCGTCTCCTGCGCCTGGGCATCGACCACGGCCCATTGCCGCAGCTCCACCGGGTTGTCGTTGAAGACGAGCGTGATGCGGCCTTCGGCGGCGCGGCCGGTGCGGAAGACGGTGACGCGCAGCAGCCCGCCACCGCGCTCGACGCGGCCGACGGTGACATCGCCCGAGAGGCGCACCTCGTCGCGCAGCAGGATGCCGAGCGGCGTCGAGGAGAGCGGCAGCGTCGTCGCCTGCTTGAGCTGGCGGTCGAAGTAGAAGAACTGGCCATAGCTGGCGACCAGCAGCAGGGGCTCGGGCGGGTCGTATTCGAAGCGCATGCGGCCGGGCCGCTGGATCCAGGCGGTGCCCTCGGCGGCGGCGCCGTTCTGCGCGATCTGCAGGAAGCGCGCCTTCATCGTCCGCAGCGCGCCGAGCCAGGCCTCGACGCGGGCGACATCCGCGCGGTCGCGGTCGGTGAGGACGGGGGACTGGGCCCAGACCGGGGCGGTGGCCCAAGCGGGCGACAAGGCCAGGGGCAGGGCGAGCAGGGTGCGGCGATCCATCCCCGGCATGTGGACCGGATACGCCGGCGGGGAAAGCCCCACCGGACCGTGACAGTCCGTATCGATAGCGTGATGTCCGCGCAGGGTGCCGGCAGGCCACAATGCCGGGGTTCTGGCGCTTCGGTCCCCGCAATGTTCGACACCCTGCATGCCCCGGCCCGTCCGCGCCTCGCCCGGCCGCGGCTCGCCATCCTGCTGACCGGCACGGCCGCCGCCATGCCGGCCTGGCTGCAGCTGCTCGGCACGCAGCGGCTGGCGGACGCGATGCGGCCGGCGGAGGGCGGCGTCGGCGTCATGCTGCTGCCGCGTGACCGACCGCTGGCGCGGGGGGAGGTGCCCGGCACGCCCGCCTTCGCGCTGCGGCAGGCCGGGGGCGGCCTCTGGCGCGAAGGGGTGGACCATGCGGCGGAGTGGGTCGGGCCTGAGGGCGCGGTCCTGCTGGCCGATGCGGCGGCGCTGCCGCAGCCGGGTTGGCTCGCGGCCCATGCCGCCGGTCTCTCGGCCGGGGCGGAGGTGGTGGCCGGACCGCTTCGGCCCATCGGGCCACGGTCGGCGGAGCGGGACCATGCCATGCTGCTGGCCGAGATCGCGGCACGGCTCGACCTCGGGGAGGGGCCGGGCTGGCTGGGACTCGATGCCGAGGTCATCGGCAATCTCTCGCTGCGGGCGAGGCTGCTGGACGGGGTGGAGGCGGATGGGCCGCTCGCCTTGCTGGCCGGGCTGCGACGGCGGGATGCAAGGGTCCGGCTGATGCCCGGCGCGATGGTTGCCGGCCTGGCGGCGCCGCCGCGGTTGGAGCGGCTGGAAGCCTTCCGCCGGCGGGTGCGGGTGCGGGCGGCGCTGCGGCAGCTCTGGGAGGATGGGATCGGCACGGTGCTGCCGGAGGATGCGGCGCTGCGCCGCCTGGCCGGGCGGCTCGGCCTGCCCGCCGGCGCCTTGGCGGCCTGCTTGCGGCCGCGGCACTTCGGCGCGGCCTGGGCGGCGGTGGAAGGGGCCAGCCCGCGCCTCGCCTTCGCTCCGCTGCGGTCCGGGGAACTGGCTGAGGAGCGGCGCCGTGCCAGGCTGCTGCTCGCCTGGCTGCAGCTGGTCAGAACGGCAGCGGGCCGTTGTCCACCACTTCCTTCATGACGAAGAAGGTCCGCGTCTGCCGGACGCCGGGCAGGGCGATCAGCTGCTCGCCGTGCAGCTTGTTGAAATCGGCCATGTCGCGCACCCGGATCTTCAAGAAGTAGTCGAAGTCGCCGGCGACCAGGTGGCAGTCCAGCACCACGGGCAGCTTGCGGATCGCGGCTTCGAAGGCGGCGAAGCTGTCGGGCGTGGAGCGGTCGAGCACCACGCCGACCATCACCAGCGCGCCGCGGCCGATCCGGGCCGGCGCGATCTCGGCACGGACGCTGCGGATATATCCCTCCTCGAACAGGCGCTGAGTGCGGCGGTAGCAGGTCGCGGCACTGACATGGACGGACTGGGCGAGGTCGGCATTGGTCATGCGGCCGTCGCGCTGGAGGTGCTGGAGGATGCGGCGGTCGATCCGGTCGAGCTCGGGGCTGGTGGAAGATGCTTTCATCCTGTCGGCCATTCCTGTCCGGTCCGTTCAACAAGGGTGCTGCGCGCGGCATGAGCATGCCACTCGCGGGCTGAGTTAGAACACCCCGTTCATGCCGCCCCTGCTAAGCATCCCGCTCCGGCAAGGACGAGGAAAGTGCGATGCTGCGCCTGGACAAGTTTGAGAAGTACAAGCTGACCTTCGGCCCGACGCCGATCGAATTCCTGCCGCGCATGACGCAGGCGCTGGGCGGCGGGATCGAGATCTGGGCCAAGCGCGACGACTGCAATTCCGGTCTCGCCATGGGCGGCAACAAGCTCCGCAAGCTGGAGTACATCGTCCCCGACGCCATCGCCTCGAATGCCGACACGCTGGTCTCGATCGGCGGCGTGCAGTCCAACCACACGCGCATGGTGGCAGCGACCGCGGCCAAGCTCGGCATGAAATGCGTCGTCGTGCAGGAGAGCTGGGTGCCGCACGAGGATGCCGTCTATGACCGCGTCGGCAACATCCTGCTGACCCGGCTGATGGGCGCCGACAGCCGCATCGTGCCGGACGGCTTTGACATCGGCATCCGCCGCAGCTGGGAGGATGCGATCCAGTCGGTGAAGGATGCCGGCGGCAAGCCCTACGGCATCCCGGCCGGCGCCTCGGTCCACAAGTATGGCGGGCTCGGCTATGTCGGCTTCGCCGAGGAGGTCCGTGCGCAGGAGGCGGAGCTCGGCTTCCGCTTCGACTACATCATCGTCTGCGTCGTCACCGGCTCCACACAGGCGGGCATGATCGTCGGCTTCGCGGCGGATGGGCGTGGGGAGCGGGTCATCGGCATCGATGCCTCGGGCACGCCGGCGGCGACGCGGGCGCAGGTGCGCCAGATCGCCGACCACACGGCGGAGCTGGTCGAGCTCGGCCGCCCGGTGCGCGAGGAGGAGATCGTCATCCTCGAGGACTATGCCTATCCGGCCTACGGCGTCCCCAGCGCCGAGACCAACGAGGCGATCCGCTTCGCGGCGCGCACCGAGGCGATGATCACCGACCCGGTCTACGAGGGGAAGTCGATGCAGGGGATGATCGACCTGGTGAAGCGGGGCTTCTTCCCCGCCGGGTCGCGGGTGCTCTACGCGCATCTCGGCGGCGCCCCGGCGCTCAACGGCTACAGCTACACCTACCGCAACGGCTGAGGCGCCATGGCGGCCTTGGTGCTCTGCGAGTGGGCGCCGGGCGGCCAAGCCGCCTGGCTGGACCGGGTACGGCCCCTGCTGCTGCAGGGGCGGGCGGAACTGCTCTTCCTCGGTGCCGAGGCGGCGGGCGGGGGTGGCGTCGCCGGCTTGCGCTTCGCCAGCCTGGAGGCGGCGAAGGGCTTCGCCGGCGTGGCAGCGGGGCCGCTCTGCCGGGTGCTGCGCCTCGCCGCGCCCGGGCTGGGGGAGGGGCCCACGTCTTTTCCCTGACGCGGGCCCGTGGGGTCAGCGGGCGGGCGGGCCGCCGGGGGCGCCGGCCGGCATCTGCATCTGCTGATAGCCGGTGGGCGCAGTGAAGCGGGCGGCGTCCTGCGGGCCGTAATTCACTTCGGTGGCTTCCATGGAGGCCGTCTGGCCGTTCACCGTGCCGGTGCTGCGCAGCATGACGCCGTCGGCGGTCATGCAGGACTCGCCCGTCGCGCCCTGGTTCTCGTAGCGCCAGAGGGTGCAGCTCTGCCCGGCGACGGTCGCCGTGCCGCCCCGGGTGAACTTCGCCGTCTCCGGCGGCTGGGTCGGGATGCTGACGCCGCCCGGGCCGTTGTTGAGCGGCATCTGCATGATCATGCGCTGCTGCTCCATGACGACGAACATGGTCTTCGCGCGCTGGTCCATTACCGACCAGCCCATGCCGCCCGGCATGTCGACGCGGAGCTTCTGGTCGGCGACGCGCCAGGCCATGCGCATCTCCTGCCCGGCCGGGCCGCCGGCGACGCGGTAGGTGACGCTGACATCGCGGGTCGGCATCAGTGGCGGGCGCTCCTGCGCCATGGCCGGGGCCGCGGCGAGGGTGGCGACCAGGGCCGCAATCAGGAAGCTGCGCATCAATCCTCCTCGGTACGGCGTGTCAGCACCTCCCGCTTGCCAACGTGATTGGCGGGACCGACGACGCCCTCTTTTTCCATCTGTTCGATGAGCTTGGCGGCGCGGTTGTAGCCGATGTTGAGGTGCCGCTGAATGAACGAAGTGCTGGCCTTCCCCTCGCGGCTGACGAGCGCGACAGCCTGGTCGAACAGCCCCTTTTCGCTGTCGCTGCCTGCGGCGATGCCGGACAGCGACAGGCCCTCGCCGCCCTCCAGCTCCTCCTCGCTCTCGGTCACTTCCTCGATATAGGCCGGCTCGCCCTGCTCGCGCAGGAACTCCACCACCTTCTCGACCTCGGTGTCGGAGACGAAGGGGCCGTGGACGCGGGCGACGCGGCCGCCGCCCGCCATGTGCAGCATGTCGCCCTGGCCGAGCAGCTGCTCTGCGCCCTGCTCGCCGAGGATGGTGCGGCTGTCGATCTTGCTGGTCACCTGGAAGGAGATGCGCGTCGGGAAGTTGGCCTTGATGGTGCCGGTGATGACATCGACCGAGGGGCGCTGCGTCGCCATGATGACGTGGATGCCGGCGGCGCGGGCCATCTGCGCGAGCCGCTGCACCGCGGCCTCGATCTCCTTGCCGGCGACGATCATCAGGTCGGCCATCTCGTCGATGACGACCACGATCATCGGCAGGGGGGCGAGCGCCAGGGGCTGCTCGTCGAAGACGGGCTTGCCGGTCTCCGGGTCGAAGCCGGTCTGCACCTTGCGCGTCAGCACCTCGCCGCGGCGGCGGGCCTCGACCACCTTCTCATTGTAGCCGCCGATATTGCGGACGCCGAGCTGGGACATGGCGCGGTAGCGCTTCTCCATCTCGCGCACCGTCCACTTCAGCGCACCGATCGCCTTGGGTGGCTCCGTCACCACCGGCGCCAGGAGATGCGGGATGCGGTCATAGACCGACAGCTCCAGCATCTTCGGGTCGATCATGATGAAGCGGCACTCCTCCGGGCTGAAGCGCCAGAGCAGCGACAGGATCATGGTGTTGATGGCAACCGACTTGCCCGAGCCGGTGGTGCCGGCGATCAGCAGGTGCGGCATGCGGGCGAGGTCGGCGATGACCGGGTTGCCGCCGATATCCTTGCCGAGGGCCAGCGGCAGGCGGCCGGGGTGGCGCACCCATTCCTCGGCGGCCATCGACTCGCTGAAATAGACCGTCTCGCGCTTGGCGTTCGGCAGCTCGATGCCGATGACGTTGCGGCCGGGGACGGTGGCGATGCGGACGGCCGTGACATGCATGTTGCGGGCGATATCGTCGGCGAGGCCGATGACGCGGGCGGACTTGGTGCCCGGCGCCGGCTCCAGCTCGTAGAGCGTGACGACCGGGCCGGGATTGATGGCGGCGATGCGCCCGCGCACGCCGTAATCCTCCAGCACCTGCTCCAGCAGGCGGGCATTGGCCTGCAGTGCTTCCTCCGAGGGGCGGCCGGTGCGCTTGGCGGGCGGCTCCTGCAACAGGGAGAGCGGCGGCAGGCGCCAGGGGCTGTCCTGCAGGTCGAGCTGGGGCTGGCGCACCGCCTCGTTGCGCTTCGGCGGCGCGGGCGGGGCAGCGACCTTGGGCGGCTTGCTGACGACGGGCGGCGGGCCGGCCATGGGCTCGGCCCGGTCTTCGGCCAGGCGCGGCTCGCGGCGGGGGGCGCGCGGCGCCTCGGCCGCGGCATCGGCGGCGCGGAGGACGCGGGCCAGGTCGTCCGGCGGCGAGACGGCTGGACGGCGCCGGCGGAAGCGAAAGAGGCTGACGATGCCGCCGCCGATCCGGCCGAGCAGGCTACGCGCCTGCCGCGCCCCGGCCCCGCCCGCGCGGGAGAGGCCGGCCGCGCCGAATCGGGCGACGCCGCCCGCGCCGGTCCGCGCTGCGCGCCCGAGGCCCACCCATTCGCCCGGCGAGAGACCAAGGGCGGCGGCGGAGAGGGCGAGCGCCAGGGCGACGAGCGCGACATCGCCGATCACCCCGCCGAACGGCCCGAACAGGGCGGCGGCGTGGTGGGTGACGGCGCCGTGGACCATGGCGCCTGCCGCCCCGCCGGCCCCGGATTCGACCGGAATGCCGGCGGGGAAGGGCGCCAGCGTCAGCAGGGCCGCGAGCAGCGGCATGGCGGCCAGCAGCGCCGCCAGCCGCGCCGGGAAGAGGCCGAGGCCGCGATGGCTGCCGAGCCGCCAGGCCCAGCCGAGCAGGGCGAGGCCCGGCAGCGCCCCGGCCCAGCCGAAGCCCTGCATCAGCAGGTCCGACACCGTGGCGCCGGCCGGACCGGCCAGGTTGGTCGGCACCCGCGTGGTGGCGGTTGAGAGGGAGGGGTCGGCCGGGTCGTAGCTCGCCAGCGCCACCAGCAGGCCGAGCCCGGCCAGGGCGGCAACCAGGGCCAGCAGTTCGAAGAGGCGACGACGCATCGCCGCCTTCACCGCCGGCGAGGCGAAGCGGCGGAGGCGGGCGGAAGGGGCGGGGCGGTCGGCAGCGGAGATGCGGGGCGCGGGCATAGGTCGCGGGGTCCGGTTTTCAGAACGAGACCCAAGGATAGCGTGCAAATGCTTGCCCGGCCACGGAATCCACGACAAAGGGCGCCGACCCTGCGGCCGGCGCCCCTGTCTGTCCCCGTTCAGCCCGGGATCAGAAGACCCGGCTGAGGGTGAAGAGCACCCGGCCGTCGCAGGCACGCTGGCCGCCGGAGGCGCGGTCGGCGACGGGGATGCAGTCGCGCTTGCTGATATCCGTGCCGTACCAGGCGACCGAGGCGGTCAAGCCGGCATAGATCTCGCGCGACACGCCGATCGAGTACCAGAGGTAGTCGGGCGTGCCGAAAAGCGGGTTGCGCTCGA
>NZ_JAETWB010000059.1 GCF_016773205.1 Belnapia arida | reverse complement strand
CGCGGCCTGTCCAAGATCGACTGGCAGTTCACCCTGGCCATGGCCGCCTACAACTTGGTCCGCCTGCCAAAGCTGCTCGGCGCGGCGGAGTGACGCCCGTCGACCCCCGCACGATCCCGGGCGCCCGGAAAGCACCCCTGCCCGAGTTCGCCGCCGCCAGGCGCGGCGCTCCGTCAGCGCCGGAAAGGGCCACGATCCGGCACAGCTCGCAGGCTTTTCAGCAACCTGTTAGTCGAAGGCTGTAATGGGTTCTGTCAGCTCTCATGCCAAACCTGAGACCCGAACTGCTGGATGAGTTCAAGCTACGCGGCTTCCAGGACTGCGAGTACAGAAGTGGCGCGACGGAGGTGAAGCAGGTGGCGCCGGCTGGCGGAGATAGGTTGGTTGTGGCGGGTGCGAGGGCGGAGGTGGCTGCGAAGCTCGGCATGGCTTCGACAGAATCGCTCGGCGGAAGCGAAGCTCTTGAAGCCACGCATACATCGAATGCGGCCTTTAACGCCGCGATGATCTTGTTCCAGCTTGTTATTCTTGTAAGCGCTGGTGCGATGGACAACCCGCCGGCCGAGCGTTGATCGGATGGCTCGTGGGTAGGAGCCATGCCCGTCCGTGGTCACCTGGTCGGGGACTTGGCCGGTGGCCGACTTCGCCGAGCGGAAGAAGGCTTGGGCCGCCGCCATGTCCCGGTGCTCGCTCAGCATGTCTCCACGAGGTCACCATTACGGTCTATGGCACGATACACGTAGCACCACCGGCCTCGAACCTTGAGGTAAGTTTCATCAACGTGCCATTGGCAGCGGCGGGCACCGCCTTTGCTGTGCCGCCGCTGCCGGAGTTCGTGGGCCAGGATGGGCGCCAGCTTTGCTTCCCAGTCCCGGATGGCCTCGTAGCTGAAGACGATCCCGCGCTGGAGGAACATCTCGCCCAGATCCCGCAGGGTCAGGCGGTAGCGCAGTCGCCATAGCACCACCAGGGCGATGACGTCGCTCGGGTACTGCGCCCGGTTCAGCAGGCCGGCACTCCGCTCGTTGAACTGTTTGCCGCAATCGCGGCAGCGGAACCTGCGATAGCCCTGGGCGGTGCGGTCCGGCCGCTCGGTGACAGCGGCCGAGCCGCAGCAGATGCATTCCATTCTCAGGCCCAGGCCAGCCGTCAACAGGCCAGGAACCTACCCGCCGCTGCCCGGGCGGCCAAGCCGAGCACCTTTAGCGCGAAGCCTGACACAACCCGCCGAAGTGGGCGCTCTGTAGCAAAGCCGGATCTGGTCGAATCGGAACGTCGGCCTAAGAACGCCCGTATGGTGAAGCTAACAAGCTGGTTGGCTAATAGTCGATCTGCTACCAGTCGGCTGCAGCACATTCGTTCGGCTGGCAGCGCAGCCGTAGCTCTATGCCGTCGGGGTAACAGAAGCAGTTCCGGTTTGGTCCGCCGTCATGGGGGTTTGAGGGCAGGATCAGCGCGCGCGCGGGTTTCCGAGCGAGATCGCGATGTCAGTGAGATCGCGAAGCTCTTTCGTATCAGGTAGGCGCCTTGGCGGGACAGAGGTCGGGCTGCCCCGGTCCTCCTCGACCATCTTGGGGAACTCGCCCCATCGCGGGCGCGTCCCCCCGCCCGCAGCGTCTGAGTTTTGCGCTTCCTCGGGAGCGATCTCGCGCACCGCCTTGAGCATCTACCTGAGCCCTCCGGCCACAAACGTAGCAACGAGCCCGCCGATTGTCAGCAGCAACGCGCCAACGAGGGCTACGAAGGCCCGGTTCCTCCAGGTCTTCCTCTGCCGGTTTGCCTCCCGGTTATGGGCAGTCGCGACAATCATCTGCGCAACCAGGCTGCCGCGCACCCTGGCAAGGATGATGCTCTCCAATTCCTGTGGCGTCGCGTCCGCAAACTGCTCCCTCGTGTCCTGTGCCACCTGCCCCGCCGACCGAAGCAGTTCCGCCTCGGGCGCCACGTCCAACACGCCTCGCCGGACGAGCGCCGCGAGTAGGCAGGCTATGGAAACCACAACCAGCACCACGTCGAGGGCGAAGGCGGCAGCGATAGGCACCGCGAAGCTAGGCGCCGCCTGCCGGAGTTGCGGAGCCGCGACGGCGATGGCGGCGAAGGTCGCGCCGGTGCCCGTCGCGTAGAAAGGCAGGCTCCGGATGACCGTCTCCTCATCGTCGAGCTCCCGAAGGAATCGCTGGCGAACGTAGCCCTCCAGATACGCCTGCGTAGCGCCGGTGTCGGCCAAGTAGGCAGCCGCCTCGGGATCGGGTTCTGGGCGCACGCGCCCAGGGCTCAAGGTTTCCTCCATGCGCGACTCCCGCGAACAAAGCAGGAACATGCACAACCCCGTTCGCGCTGTCCATCGCTTCGGCGCCGTTAGAAGCCGGTTACCTCAAGCCGTCGCCGTTGCTCGGAGCGGCGCCGCGCTTCACCGTCGTTGCGACATTCCGAAACGGAATTATAGGGGACCGCAGCTTCATCAACGCCGCGCGGCTGGGTTGCGACCAGGCGGCGTGGCTTCGAAGACGTTTCAATGAACCTTGTCGGCCTAGCGAATCCTAACGGCACCCTCGTGATAGGGCACAAGTTGCCGCCACTGATCCGGGAATCACACCTATGCGCCATATGCTGCTCCCGCGGAGCGCCCTTGGCCTGGCGCTTTGCCTCCTCGGCGGGGCCGCCTGGGCGCAGAACGGGGGCAGTCGACCGGAGGTGGACTGGGTCGAACTCGCCATGGGCTTCTTGGGCGGGCTGGTGCTGTTCCTGTTCGGCGTCTCTCAGCTTGCAGAAGGCCTGCGAGAGGCAGCTGGCGAGCGGGTTAAATCGCTTCTTGGACGCGCCACCAGTGGGCCGGTGCGCGGCCTCCTGACCGGGGTCGCTGCCACTACGCTGCTCGACTCCTCCTCCGTAACCATCATCCTGCTTATCGGCTTGGTGGATGCTGGTCTGATGGGCTTTGCGCAGGCGCTGCCTGTGATCTTGGGCAGCAACATCGGCACCACCGTGTCCTCGCAGATCTTCGCCCTCGGGGTGGACGAGTACGCACCGGTGATGATGCTGGCGGGCCTGCTGCTTCGTGCCCTTTCCAGTAGGGACGACTTCAAAGCCTGGGGCACAGCGCTGCTCGGCATCGGGCTGGTCTTATTCGGCCTACACGTCTTGAGCGACGCTGTGGAGCCGCTGCGCGACCACCCGGTTGTCTTGGACTGGATAAAGGGTATGAGCACGCCGCTGCTCGGAGTGTTGGCTGGAGCGGCCTTCACGCTGCTAATCCAATCTTCTTCAGCGACCTTGGGCGTGGTGATTGTCATGGCCGGGCAAGGATTGATCGAGTTACCGACCGGCCTTGCCATCATGCTCGGCGCCGAGATCGGCACGTGCTCGGACACGCTGGTCGCCACCGTAGGTCGCTCGCGTCACGCGGTGCGAGCTGGAGTGTTCCACCTGTTGTTCAACATTGTATCCGTGGCGATCGGCGTGCTGCTGATTGACTGGCTCGCTGCCTTTGCGCGGTTCACGAGCGGCGAGGTGCCAAATCAGATCGCCAACGCTCACGTTGCTTTCAACGTCGCTGGCGCAGCGGTTTTCCTGCCGTTCAGCGCCAGGATTGCGGCGCTGCTCGCACGGGTCATCCCGGATCGGGATGAACCTGACAGCGTCGGGCAGACCAGGCCGGTGCCCCGCCCGGCAGAGTAGACGGGTCTGCCAAGCTTTCCTACCTCGGTATCCATTGGCGGTTACCGCGTTCGCGGCAGACAGCGTTGCGCTTGATGTACGGCTGACTTTGTGGGGGCAGCTAGGCACTTCTCGGTCTCGATGAAGCCAGCAAGCGATCCGCCGAAGATGGCTGCATTAAGCAACAACCTCGCCAGTCGGGGTAGCGTCCTGGCCGCCGGTGGTGGCGACCGTGGCGACGTCCTGCTCCGGATCTCCGAACTGCCGGAACACCAAAAAGCTCTGCTGAAGCTCCCAGTGTCTGAAACGGAGTTCAGGTCAATCGTCCAACTCCGGCGAAAAGGACCTCTGAGAAGCTTACACTGGCGTTGTCAGTGGGGGATTTTCTACCGCCTCCACAAGCAGCGCTGCAGGCAGGAGGGGTATGGAATCTCAGGAACGGCCAGCCGATGCGCTCGCTAGTGCCTCCTTCACCAGGTCCGCCTTGCGGTAGGCCGGATCACCCGTCACCTCGCGGCCAAGCCATTTGGGCAGGAGGAGCTCCTGGTCCTCGTCTTCGAGTTCGACCTCGGCGAGCACTAGCCCCGCTAGGATGCCCTCGTGGACGTCCACCTCCCAGATCATTCCGGCATGCGGCACTTGGAAGCGGGTTTTCTCGACGATCGGTCCGTCGGCGAGGATGCCTAACATTTCCTCGGCCTCCAGGGCAGGGATCTCATACTCGTACTCGGCGCGCCGGAGGCCCGCCCGCGGACCCTTCACGGTGAGCAGGCCGCGCTCCCCGTCGAGCCGCACGCGGACCTTGCCGCTGCCGAAGCGGGCGATCAGGCCGTCGCGCAGGCGGCTGCTGCCGATGGCCGCTGCCCGCCACTCGTCGCTCGCCACCAAGAACTTACGTTCGATCTCAAAGGCCATGACCACCGGTCCGCTTTCACAGGGGGCGGCGTAGTGCCACAAAACCCGGCCCAAGCCTAAGGGCGAGGGCACGCTGCGGTTCCGGCACCGCGCTAGCGCATCCTGGCCACTAAGACGACGCCCCACGCCGCGGCCGAGCATCACAGTTCGGCGGGATTGGTCGCCGCGGGAGGGCGTGGCGCCGGACCTCAGCGGTCGGTCATGAGGATCTCGTCGGCCATACCCACTCCGGCACCCCCTGGTTTTGCCGCAGCCGCATTCGCTGCAACGCCATCGCCACCTGCACCTCGTGACCGTTGATTGCCTCGGCTACCAGGAGTCCGGGCAGACTGGCCCGCGCCTCAGATGCGAACCTCACCGGCAGCACTTCATTCTCAGGCCGCAGATAGGCGGCCGCCCACCAGTTGGCGATCGCTGGTCCAGCCTGCTGGAGAGCTTCGGCGGACGGTAGTCGCTCGCGTTTGCTGTGCTGGTTCACCTGCCGGTGGGCAGGCATCAGGTTCCAGAGGTCGCCGCAGGGCCAGGCTGACCAAGGTAGGCAATGGTCGATGTCCAGGGTGTCCGGCACTAGGCGCTTGCCGCTCCACACGCAGCAAACTCCTATCCCGCTCTCCATGAGCGTCAGCGCTCGGGTGCGTGGCAGGGCAACGTCGCGCATAGGGTCGGACCAAGTCATCGCCGCAGCCAAAGCGCCGGGGTCAACTGCCCTGCCTTGCGTGGCAGCGTACCTCTGTATCAGGCACATCCATTCGGAGACCAGCGCCGGTTCCACCCAGACCGCAAGCGCTGCATCGCCGTCCACAGGTGACGCGGCACCCTTATGGAGCCGAAGGCGGACAGGGAGGCGCCCTCCAACACCACGGCACCTGAAGGGCGCGTCGCCCGCATGCGAACGACCTCGATGATTCGGCCGCCGCTCGGGAAGGTTAGGTAGTTCGCAGGCATGCAGCAGATGTGGTCAAGTGCCTCCCGTAGCGCATCGTGAAGAGCACGAGCGGCCGTCTTTCCGAGCGTGGCACCAACGCGGAGGTCGAGGGACGACAGGGCACCGGCTTCAAGGGCCTGCCAGCCAGGACCGGCGAAGCCGAGCCCTTCGGCACCGCGCCGGTTGCCGGGCGCCTGCGGCAGATCGGTCTTCGCAAGGGGCAGGTAGAGTCGGAGCCAGTTCAGGGCGACCAAGCCCAACGGCAGCCGGACATGCTCGTCGCCGTCCTCCTCCGCCAGCCCGGCAGAACTGTCGGCTGCGCGGCACAGCGCCCGAAGCAGGCCCAGCTTGTAGGTCGCGCTCTTGGCTTCCATGAGGATGAGGTGCCGCAAGAGCGGCAGCGCCGGTTCCGTCATCCGGCAGGCGCAAGACCACAGCCGTCCAGGAGATCTCCGGGCGCCCCTGAAGGTCCGGCGACGGCACCGCCCGGACGCCCTGCATGCCATGCGAGCGAGCCAAGGATTCGACTTCAGCAAGGCTGACTGGGTGGGTGCCGCGTCCGTCGTCACGTCCGTGGCGCAGCGTCATCACTAGCAGGCCGCCCGACCTCAAGAGACCTACCAGTTTTCGGAAGGCACGCGGCCGGTCGGCGGGGCCGACGTGCTGCCAGACCGCATTCAAGGACACCACGTCAGCCGCGATGCCGGAGCGGGACGCCGTCGTCAGGGTAGGTAGACTATCGGGAAGCCAGCGAATCCTTGGTACCTGGTGCAGCCGCTCGGCCTGAACTCGCATGCAAGCCGAAGGCTCGATGGCGATGACCTCAAAGCCTGCAGCAGCGAAGGCGCCCGCGTCGCGGCCGGTACCGGCGCCGATGTCAATGACTACGGCAGGCGGGCGAGGAAGGAGATCGGCTAGCCAATCCCGGCTGATGATTGGCGGCACCGCCTCATAAGCGCCCGCCAGCCGGGAAGCATTCGAATCGTACCAGGAGACGACGGAGGGCTGCACTTAGGGAGCATAGCAGAGGCTGGCTCGATGAAGCAGTCCGAGTGGCCGTCCTTTGACCTGACGTGGCCGAAGGTGGCCGGAAGCCGCCTGGCCGCTTTTCGGCCCCAGCTGTGAGAAAGCGGACGTCGGGCTGGCGACGGGCGCTTGAACTATGCCCCGAAGTGGGTCACGGAGCTCTACTACGATGCGCAAGTGGCGCCGGAGCTGAACGTCGTGCTCAACTACCCATTGACCGTTAACCCGCCTACAACGCTGACCGCGGGCCGGTGAACATCTTCGGGCTTCGCACCCGCATCGCGTTCTGATGCGGTCGCTCACCCGAAAGGCCGACGGCACCCTTCGAGCACCGTCGGTGACCAACCCACCAAGGAGTTGCTCTTGATCACTGCCTTTGCGGTGCAGGAGGGCGTGCTGGGCCCCCTTGCCAGCCTCAGCCCTGAAGCGTTGCCCAACGATGTCCTTTGGGTCGATCTGCACAATCCGACCCGTGACGAAGAGATTGCTGTTGAACGCCTGCTCGGCGTCGGCGTCCCCACCCGGGAGGAGATGGCCGAGATCGAGGAAAGCTCTCGCCTCTACGAGGACCGGGGCGCGATGGTGATGACGGCCGTGGTCGTGACCGGCATCGCCGAACACCGCCGTCCCAGCACCGCCGAGGTCACCTTCGTCCTCACTCCCAAAACCCTGGTGACGGTGCGCTACACCGATCCCCTACCGTTCCGCACCTTTGCCGCAAAGTGCCGCCGCGATCCCGGCGCGCACGACAGGAGCGAGTTGGTCTTCCTCTCCTTGGTCGAGAACATTGTGAACCGGCTCGCCGACATTCTGGAGGAGACCGACGCTCAGTTGGACGCTCTCTCGGAGCGGGTGTTCGAAAGTGATGGAGCCGTGGATGAGAAGGCAGGTGCGTCCAAGACGAGGTCAATCGGCCACACGAGCGGCCGCCCGGCCCGCGCCGATTTGCAGGCTGTGGTCAAAAGCCTCGGCCGGACCAACTCGCTGGTCGGCAAGCTGCGCGAGAGCCTGCTCAGCATCGGGCGCATGCTGGCCTACTTTCGTCAGGGTATGGGCGACCGTCTGAAGGATGGCGCCAGGGCGCGGTTGCGCACCCTCGACCGCGACGTGGCCTCCCTCACCGAGTACGACACCCAACTCTCCTCCGAGATCGGCTTCCTGCTTGAAGCGACCTTTGGGCTGATCGGAATTGAACAGAACAACATTATCAAGGTGTTCTCAATTGCCGCAGTGCTGTTCCTGCCACCGACCCTGGTGGGCACGGTTTACGGCATGAACTTCGAGCACATGCCAGAACTGCACTGGCTCTTCGGCTATCCCTTCGCGCTGGTGCTCATGGTTGCCTCCGCTGTCTCACCCTACTACTGGTTCAAGCAACGTGGCTGGCTCTGACCGGTGGCAACTTATTGGCCGTCTTTCTCCGGACGGGCCTCGAAATGCCGGGCGGCATCCTCGAACGGCGGACCGGCCCGGGCCACCCTCCGCCGCGGCGGAGGGGGATAGTCCGAGATCTCGCGGATCAGCTTGCGCCGTACCGCGGCGCCGAAGCTCTCGAACTCCTCCACGACGATGAGGAAGGCGCCGGGGCCGCCGATGACGCTCTCTTCGTAGTATCGGTCGAGCGGGACGGCGGGTGTGCGGCCAAAGGTCGGCCGGTCGTTCACGATCGGCAGGCCGTTGATGGTGATGCCCGCGCCCACGGCGCGGTCGCGTGCCTCCTCAGCAGGCGGCCGCTGTTGTTCACCCCGTCGCCGGAGACGTCGATGATCCGCCGGGTCGCTTCCCAGGGTGCCTCAGCCATGACACGCCGTGAAAATTCGATGCCGCCCGAGATGGAGGTCCATGAGAGCGACACGCGGGGTGCCCGCTCGAGCGCTTCTGCCCAGGCGTCGGCGTCGGCTTGGCTGCCGATGCGGGTCCACGGGATGACGAGCCGCTGGTACTCAATCCCCGCCCATTCGACGTAGGCCAGCCCAATCGCGCCCACGAGGCCACCTCGGATGGCTTCGCCCACCTTGGGGGCGGTGATGGCGGCACGGCAGCCCTGGCGCTGGAGACGTGCCTCGTCGTCGTCGATGGAGCGCGATACGTCCACCGCGAGCACCAGGAGCACGTCGACGGCCTCGGCCTGAGCCCGCGGGCGGGTTCCGGAAGCCAAGGCAGCAGCAAGTGTTGTCCCGAAAAGGATCCGGCGCAGCACTGGTCCCTCCATCGCGCGCGGCAGCGGGACAAGATGGGCCGGTCGACAGGCATCCTGACATCACGGCAGCGTGCGGGCTCGACTCTGACGCGAGAAACTCCCAGTTCGCAAATTTCACAGGCGTCGATCATGCACCCCAAAATGCAGGACTAGAGCAACTCCGGTCAGATGGAGTAACCATCGGCGCTACCGTGCCCTCCAGCCAGAGGGATGCGAGATGCGTAGCGACCGATTAAGTTCTTACCGGCGCCAAGTGTCACCATCCGCGGCTTGAGCCGGTGCGGGCGACCATGATCTACCGGCGGACATGGCTTTGGAAAGAGGATCATGCCAGCCAGTTGCAGCACCGTATTCGCCCTGTCGCGCGTCCTTCTGACCGCCTCGCTTCTAGTCCTGCTGCCCTTCGGGAAGGGTCCGCTAGCGCAAATCGAGGAGCGCGGCCCGCGCTCGGACGGTCCTATCGAATCCTCCCTGCGCAACACGCTGCCGGATGGCGGTGACCCCCTTGGCATTGTCCGGAATCTCTCCAACCGGGGAATTGAATTCCGTCTTTCCTACATCAACGATGTGCTCGGCAATGTGCAGGGCGGGCAGCGGCGCGGCTGGGTGAACCAGGGCCTCTTCGAACCCTCCCTCCAGGTCGATTTCGAGCGGCTCGCTGGCATCACCGGGTTGCACGGCTACGCGAACGGCTTCTTCATCCACAACACGGGCCGCATCCGACGCGACTATGTGGGCGGCGTGAACACCATCGCCGCCATCGAGGCGATGCCGCGCATCCGCCTCTCGGAGGCCTGGCTCGAGCAGAGCCTGTTTAAGGGCGCCGTCCGGCTGCGCGCGGGCCAGCTTGCGGCCGATGTGGAGTTCCTGTTCTCCGACCTATCGGTGATGTTCCTCCAAAGCGACTTCCCGACGATCAGCGCGCTCAACCTGCCGGGCGGCGGGCCGGCCTTTCCGCTCGCCACGCCCGGCGCGATGCTGGGGTTCCGGCCGACTCCCGGCTTCGACATGAGCGCCGCGATCTTCAATGGCGACACGGGCCCGCCCGGCCGCGACGGCGTCGATGACCAGGTGCGCAACCGCTACAACACCAATTTCCGCGTGCGTGACCCGGCGCTCCTCTTCGCCGAGGCGCGGTGGCGTTGGAACCAGGAGGCGGATGCGAACGGCCTTGCCCGCACCCTCAAGCTCGGCGGGTGGGGCCATTTGGGCCGGTTCGAGGATCTGCGCTTCGCTGCGGACGGCTCGTTGCTGGCTGACCCGGGGAGTGTCGGCACGCCGCTCCGCCGCAGGGGCACCTGGGGGTTCTATGGCATCCTCGACCAGCAGCTTTGGAGGCCCGCGGGCGGCAATGCGCTGTCGGGCGTCTCGGTCTTCGGGCGCGTCTCGGTCGCGCCTCAAGACCGCAGCACCATCGGCTTCTATGCCGATGGCGGGATCGTCTTCGCCAACCTCGTGCCGGGAAGGCCCAACGATCGCTTCGGCGCGAGCTTCATTTTCGCCGAATATTCGCAGGCGGTGCGCGATTACGACCGCGACCTCGCAAGGCTGTCACGCAGCGCGCAGTCGCGCCGCAGCTTCGAGGCGAATCTGGAGCTGACCTACCTCGCCGAGATACGCCCCGGCTTCGACCTGCAGCCGGTCGTCACGCATATCTGGCAGCCGAGCGAGAAGCCGAGCGGGCGCAATGCCCTCGTCGTCGGCCTCCGCACGCGCATCCTCTACTGACAGGCGTTGGCGCGGCATAGCACGATCGAGCATGCGAGTTCTGGTGCAAGACGCCGATGCGGCCTGCCTCCTTGAGTTCTCGAGATCAGTGAGGCTGGGCTGTGGTTCTACTAGCGGCTTGGCGGCCAAGTGATGGAGCAGGATACGTCGTGCATCCCTGCGACGAAGGGCAAGACCGCCTTGCGGGTCAATTGGGCAACCCTCTCGGCACCTCTATAGCAACAGTAAAGGACCGCTTCCCGCCCTTCTCGGCCGTATGCTGCTTGGGCGGCGATGTCCGCTTTTGGGAAGGCGACAATGCCATACGGATAGGCAAGATGGGCGCCTTCCTGTCCAAGGGTCCAGCGGCTCGGGACAGGGAGGCCGTCCCGAGCCGCTGGGGTCGGGGTCGCTGAGATCATTAAATTTCGGTTATTTCGGATAGGGTTAGGGCGTCCTCGGCATCGACGCCTAAATAGCGCACCGTGCTTTCTAGCTTGGTATGACCAAGCAGGATCTGCACGGCCCTTAGATTGCCGGTTCGCTTATAGATGAGCGCGACCTTGGTCCGGCGCAGATTGTGGGTGCCGTAGGCTGACCTGCTGAGCCCGACCGCCTCAACCCATTCACCGACGAGGCGGGCATACTGGAGGGTGCTGAGGTGCTTGCCTGTCCTTACCCGGCTCGGAAAGACGTAGTCATCGAGGGTGCCACCTCGATGGATGAGCCAGGCAAGCAAGCTGTCGCGGGTCTGCTCAGTCAACTCGAATTGGACCGGCTTTTCCGTTTTCTGCTGGCTGGTGGTCGTGCGGTGCCATTCACCACCAGCTGACCGATCTTCAGCCTGACCAAATCGCAGCCGCGGAGCTTGCTGTCGATGGCTAGGTCGAACATCGCCAAGTCACGGATCCGCTCCTCGCGCTGGAGATGGAGACGGATGGCCCAGACCTGCGTGGGCTTAAGGGGCGGCTTGGACCCAATGAGGCGTCTCTTGTTCCAAGGCACGCCAGGCCGCCTGTGTGGCAGCGGGACGGCTGACTTCTCATGTTGCACAGCTCATCTCTTAAGCTGCGGGGGTGCGGCTCGGGGCAAATGGCGCCGGAGCGAGGCAAGGATGACCGGAAGCGGGCGGACGGCACGCTGGGCTGCCACGGAGGGTGCGACCAGTGACTGACAAGATGGTGGAGGTCAGTGCGACGCCGCAGGATGCCGGTGATGGCGCGCTCGGAGCGACGGCTGCCTTCCCCTATGACCGTATGACCGTGGAGCGCTTCCGGGAGGCATTCCCGCGGGCACGATGGCGCGACGACCTGCGTGCCTGGTTCGTACCAGGCACGAGGGCGGAACGGCGCCTGAATGTTTGGATGAGCCGTGAATGGCCGGCTCTGCTGACCCATGCCGACCAGCGTGGCCGGGACGCTTCCACTTTCGAGCCGATCACGAGCCCCTACCTGGAAGTCGCCGACGAGCTCGTGGTGCGGACGCCGTATTCCCGGGCCGTCATCACCGAGCTGCGGGCGGTACCCTGGGCCCGTTGGGACCCGGCTTTGAAGGCATGGCGCGTGCCGTTCCGGTCGTTCGAGGAACTACGCCGGCGCTGGCCCGCCATTGAGGATGCCGCCTGCCGGGCCGAGCCCGAAGAGCGGCGGAAGCGCGCGGAAAGCCACAAGACCTCCCCCGAGCACGAGGACAGGCGGGCCGAGGCTGCGGAACGCCGCCGGCACAGACATCCCGTGCCGTGGGACGCGCTGCCGCCACTCGGTCGCGTGCTGATGACCCATGCGGGAAGCGTGGTGTTCGAGGCCGTCACCGGCGAACTCGTCGAGCCAGCAGTCGCCGCTCGCTTCTACCCCGGTGTCACCACCGGACCCGCAGCGCTAGTCTGGGCCGGCTTGCGCCGGCCGAGCTATGCCGAGCTGGTTCAGACCTGGCCCGCACGGAGAGCACCTGATCCGGCCGACTTGGCGCGTGGCTGGTGGCAGCCGACGATCGAGGTGCTGCGGGAGGAACGTCGCAAGGTGGGATCTCTGGAGCGTGCGCAGGCCACGCGTAGGGCCAAAGCGCGGGAGTGACTATTTTCACCGCGGCAACAGTTGTGATGGGGCATTTGCGGCCTTGTATGGCCGACATCCGACAGGCTGGTTTCAGGGTTTGGTCGGGTGGAAGCGCACATATGGCCTCAGGCTCTCGACCGCCGGAGGCGACCCTCGACGCATGAAGCGGCGCTGTGGTTTATGGGGACTGGGGTAGGCGAGAGAGCATGTTCTTGAATTGTTCTGTCACTGCGTGCCAACCTCCCGGCCATGCAGGACGCCAGCCCGATTCCCTCACCGCTCGTCGTGCCCCTACGGCTCGATACGGCCGCTGCTGCTGGTGCCGCTAGGCAGGCAGCGGCAACAGCAGCCCAGAGCGGCCTAGGCGGCGCCACGGAGGCGCTTGCACTGCTTTTAGGTCTGTATCCGGCACTGCACCTGACGATGCTACGGGAGGCGGTGGAGGAGATCATCTCGTCGCCTACGGAGGGGCGGTGATATGGCCCGGACCAATCGCCGCATCCTGTCCTCTGTCACGGATCATGGTCGGGATGGGCGCCGGCTGTCATTGGTGCCGGTGCCGGTCGGTGAGACCTTCTACCTCGACATCTACGGTTGTGGCTTGTCGTCCTGCGACAATCAGGGTGAGCGATTACCGGATATCGCTGCGGCTCGCTTACAGGCACTGTTGACGGCTACCAACCTGCTACGAGTCTGCCTTCATCCCCAGGGGCTCGGACAGAGCGTAACGGTAGTGGTCCGGGATGAGGGTGGTGAACGGTACCGAGTGACAATTTTTGCGGGATAACAGCCGGTGGGGCGACTGCTGTCGACCCAGAGCGGAATCTCTCAACGTCCGACTGAACGGCCAAGCTTGGCCGAAAGCGGCCTGTCCGCTTCGCGCGCGTCATGGCGTCGAAGCGGACACTGCCCTTCAAGCCGCAACGACCCATACCGGACTTTCGTGATAGCGACCCAGATAACCGAGTGTGGACGATAGCAGACTGGCCGCTTTGGGTCGCGCGGAATACCAAAGCGGACCCAAGCTGCGCGTGCCTCCATGCCAATTCTTGACCGGAAGCGACCCGATTGGTGATCGAATGTGTCCCATTCTATCTGGGCGGCTGACACAAGATTGCCGAGGGTAATGAGACCTGTGCGCGGGTGCGCGGAAAGGGCGCAGATCTATGCGGTGTGGGCCTCGGGGCGTCTCGGGCACCCTGATGCGCGTCGGTTATGGCCTACCTCGGTAGGCTGGGGGCGACGCGGACAAACTCGTCCCATGTCAAGCTGCCGCAGCGTGCAGCAGGGTAACGGTGCACCGGAGATTGTAGGCTATGGCAGCAAGCCGCACCTGCAGACCTGCCTTGGCAAGGCCAAGCCAGCGCATCCGCCGTAGGCCATAGCTGCGCTTCCAGGTACCGAACACCTTCTCGATGCGGCAGCGGACCCGCCGGACCGCCGCGTTGTTCGCTTCGAGCCGTGCGAGCGCGTCCGGGCCGCGGCCCCAGGTGCCGGTCCACACCGTGCGCGGCCGGCCGCCGTGGCTGATGATCAGCCGCTCCGCCGGCCCGCCGGTGAAGGCGCTGTCGCCATAGACGTTGCCCGGCTCCGGTGGCAGCACCGCCGCCAACTCGGCTGCGTCGTGCACGTTGGCCGTCGTGACCTCGACACCACGCACCAAGCCGGCACAATCGTCGGTCGCCACGTGCGCCTTGTAGCCGTGCACCGGCTTGCGCCGGCGGTGCCCGGCCCACTTGGCTTCGCCGTCCTGCCTGATGCTGGCGGACGGAATGAGCGTCGCGTCCACCAGAGTGCCGGTGCGCACCATCACACCCTTGGCCTCGAGCTGGCCGGTGACGGCTTGGAATAGCACTCGATCCAGCCCACGCTGAGCCAACTCGCGCTGGAAGCGGACAAAGGAGGTGCGCTCGGGCGTCGGCTCGTGGGCGGCGAAGCCGCAGAAGCGGCGGAAACTGGCGCGGTCGTCCAGTGCCTCGGCGAGCCTCACGTCCGACAGGTCGTGCCAGGTGGCCAGCAGCAGGGCTCGGAACAGGGCCAATGGCGGCCAACCCGCCTCGCCCTTCGTCGCCGCTGAGATGCCAGCCAAGGTACGATCGATCTCAGGCCAGTCGATGAGTCCCGCTAACTCCATCAGCGATGCGCCAGAGTGCGGCTCCGGCCGCGTGATGAAGTCTTCCTGACCGATCCGACGCCGCGCCATGCTGACCTCCGTCGCCTGCAGGACAAGCGAATCAGCCAGAGCGTAGCGCGTCCACACACATCCGCACACAGCTCTCATAAGACCTCTGAACGGACGCCACCGAAGCTGGTACTTGGGTCCGCTTTTCTCATCCTGCCTTCTCAGTGTCTGTCCGGGAACAGTTTGAGTGATTTGAATCGGTTGTGATTGGCTCCCAGCGGCGATTGCCGGAAGAAGAGTGTGCATGTGGACGTCCGAGAACCGGTCGAAATACGACCGCAGCAAGCTGCGCTA
>NZ_JAETWB010000058.1 GCF_016773205.1 Belnapia arida | reverse complement strand
AAATCGGTTCAACGTCTTCTTCGTCATGGCTCCAACCTCTCAAGGTTTGAAGCCTCCGGCAAACCCAGAGCGGTTCAGTCCGCCATCGGTGGGCCTCATGGCACGGCAGCACTTGGCAGGGCTTGGATCGGCTTGACTGGCCGGGTTCATGATCCTTGGGCCTCGACGTCGTTCATGGCCCCAAGGTGCCGCCTCAGTAGCCTTAACCTACGCGGGCGTCTCCGAAGAATGGGGGGGATTGCGGGGCTTCGAGACCTCCTGGAAGTCGTGCTGTCGGGAGCGGGACAAGTATCCGAAGAGGGTAAGGTTGTTGTGGCGAAGCCCCTCCGGCGGACCACGGAGGTGTTTACACCTCTCGCCTGTGGCGCGGATACCCTCAAGGAGGCGTTCGACGCGCCCGCGGAAATGGGCCCGGAAGCCAAAGCGACGATTGGCTCCATCACTACTACACTCGATTTGGCGCTGGCCGCCCTCAGCGAACAGGATGTCACTCTGTCGGAAGCCGCACGACCGGCAGCGTCCCTGACCGAGGCGCAGAAACTAGTCCTGCCCGGCGAGCAAACGGCACTAGCGGCGAGTTCGTTCAGCAACGCCTTGCTGCAAGCGAGGGCATCGCACGCGGCCGGTGTGGAGCCGCTTGAGACCACGCGTAGAGCGGAGGGGTTGCTGTCGGACGTAACACCCAGCTTGCGCAGCTTCGCGCACGAGGCGGACTGGGCTCGATGGAACCGGCACTAGACCAAGACGGCGCTGTCGTGCTTCCTGGAGCAAGTTTCGTCGTGGGGCGCAGGACACGATCCTCCGCTGACCGTGCCCTCTCCCACGCAGGCGTGCCCGGCTTCGGCGCCACCGGCTTCCTGGTTTCAGGAGCTTATGCGCAGCCTGCTTGGCTCGTCTGGCTCTGCTGTGCCTTTCTATGGCTTCTTCTTGCCCTATCCCCGGCCGTGGCACGTGCCGGCGGGATGGAGGGCGCGCACGCCTTGAGGGCACTGGAGGCAGCGAGGTGCGATGAGGCCGCACCGCGCCCGGCCGCCACCACGCGTCCGCTGATGCTGTCGTCCTCGGACCTCATGTCCTTCGCCCGTGACATGCTGTCGCATCATGCCATCCGCAGCAGCGTGCAGGGTGCTGGCCGACAGTTGCGAGTGGAGCTGCAAGTGGGGCCGGTCCAGGACTTGCCCCTGCCGGAGGGTAACCCGAGCACGTTCTACCTGCCAGACCGACACGCGGCAGAGGTGCTGATCGACCGGCGGTCGCGCATTCCAGCGCTTTGGAGGCTGGACGAGACGACGGTGCTGGCTGCCGACATCGCCTATGACGTCCGCCTGCCCGAGGGAGACGGCCCGCCGACGCTCGCGGCCGCGAGCGGCGCGCAGCTGGCGGATTACCAGTTGATACGGCTCTACGCCGACGAGTACAGCGGCTTCGCGGCTGCCGCCTTCGAGGCACGGCCGGAGCGGGGTCTGCCGCCGCACCGCATCTACGCTATCGCGGGCACGCATGTGTTCGAGCACCGGGACTTCCGCAGTTGGGCTTCGGGGCTAACCTTCGGGCGAGCCCAGTTCACCTCCACTGCCGCGCTGGAGCTGATTGGCGATGCCGCCGCCTATGCTCGGCACCCCCGGGGTGGGGAAGTGGTGTTGACTGGGCAGAGCCAGGGCGGGCTGGTGGCACAAGGCGTAGGCTACATGCTGCAAACCGTCTTGAATGCGGAGCCGCGGCCCCACCGCTTGGCGCATGTTGTGTCGTGGGGGGCTGTGGGTGCGCAGGAGGTGATCCTGCGCATGATTGGCCAAGCGCGCAAGGAAGGCGGGCGCGGCAATGGACGCGATCTCGAGCGCCACTGGGCCGCCTCCCAACCCGGCTATGCGGAGGCTGCGGCGGTCTGGGCGACGCTGGTGACCCGGTGGAGGGCCATCCCGGGCGGTGGCGAAGCAGCAGCCGTCCGGGACACGACCGCGCGGATGCGGGTGGTCGGCTACTTCTTCGAGATCGACCTCTTCGCGCGCGCGGGCACCTTTCCGGGTACCACCCTGGCCTTCCCCACTGCGTTGATCCTGCCGGACGGTTGCGACTTGCTGGTGGTCGAGGCCCTCATAGGCGCTCAGGGGGGCGCCCTGGGTGTGCGGCTGGAGTCCCACTTCCTCAACGGTTATCGCCGCGCTGTCTCCCGTGGAGCCATCGCTCTGGCCCGGCCCGCCCTGCCAGCCAAATGGCCCTGGACCACTGATGTGCTGCCGGTGCTGGAAGGTGCGGGAAAGCTTTGGCTGGAGGCGCTGTATCTGGAGGGGCCCGCTGCGAGCCTTGCTAACTGGACGCGGTGCTTGGCTGCACCCAGCTGGCTAACCCAACGCAACCGCTTTTGTCGGAGGACATTCTGGCCGGGCTGCGCGGCGGAGGAGACGACTTGGTGCCTGATCCGCGATGCCACGCCGGGGGCCGTGACTGCCATTCCCGGATAGAACGTGCAGATGTCCGTGTCATGCCGGCAAGGCACTTACCGTCGTCCGAGCGCTCGGACAGTCTAGACCGCGCAGCGTCGCCCTGCACCACCGCACACCCGCGATGCAGGGCTTCGAAGCCCACTAGCGTAACGGCCGGCGCTGTTGGCCTGGGACAGTAGAGGTCAGCGCACGCTCACGGGCCTCCGCTCTCCTTGAGGTTGAGAAGTTCGACGATGTGGTCTCGCACGCGAAGCAGTCCGCGGTGGTACTCCTCAGGCGTGTCGGTGATCCGACGAAGGGAGAGACCTTCGAAGAGCGAGACCACGAGCCAGGCCGTTGCGTCGGGGTTGAGCGTCGGATCCACCGTTCCCCTGCGCTGCGCCCCAGCCAACACTTCGGCGAGGCGCTTGCGGACGGCGAGGTCCGTTTCGCGGCGGATGGCGGCGACGCGAGGATTCCTCGCCGCTTCGGCGATGATTTCCACTGCCAGCGCGTCGTCGACGACGTAGCCCTCGTCCATCTCGGCCGCGGAGGCGAGTTGGCGGATCCGCTCGACGATATCATCAGCACGGTCGAGTTCGTCGAGAATGCGGGCGGTAACGGCCCCATCTTGAGCGGCGATGGCTTCAACCATCGCTTCCTTGCCGTCGAAGTAGTGGTAGAGGTTGCCAACCCCGACGCCGGACTCCCGGCAGATGTCGGAGATGCTCGCGCCCCGGAAGCCGTTCGCCCGGAAGCAGCGCGCTGCCGCCTCCAGGATCACGCGCCGCCGCTCCGCCTGCTGTGCCTTGTTAACTGTTCGCATGGCGTCCGTTCTATCCGAAAAGACGGCGATGGTCAGCGGCCGCCAGCCTTCCTGTTCATGCGCTTTTGGACGTGCGGCGCGTAGAACAGCCTACCGCTCAGCGCGGGGCGGCTTTGGGTACGGTCTGATCCAGCTCCCGAAGCGCCGGGAGCGTCACCGCGGCGATGACCGCACCGGCGGCGAGGAGCGCAAGCCCCCAGGTTACCCAACCCACGCCGACGGCTGAGACGAGCGGCGCGGCGCCCAGTGCCGCGAAGGGCTGCACGAAAAGAATGGAGGCCATGAACGCGCCGAGAACAGCACCGCGATGCGCCGCCGGGACCCGTCGTTGGAGGGTGGTCATGACGAGCGGCGATAGAGGTCCGACCCCAAGGCCGATCAGCAACGGGGCTGCGACGAAGGCCGCCGCCGGAGGCAGAGCGGCGAGTGCGAGGAACCCGGCGGCGGCAGAGGAGACGCCTCCCACAAGGACGGGGTGCGGGCGCAGGCGGTGCCCCATAGCCGTGTAGGCAAGTCCCGACACGAGGGCCGCCGCGCCGTTGAGGGCGAGGAAGAGTGTCAGCTGACTGTCCCGGAGGCCGCCCGCGACCGCGAGGCTCGGCGCGACGATCTCGTCCAGAGAGGCGAAAACTGCAATGAGGCCTATGCCGAGCACAACGACGGATAGGAGCACCCGGTCCGCCGTGAAACCCGCAAACCCTGCTATAACCTTCGCCTCCTCGCCGGCGCGTCTCCTCGCCGCGAAACGTGGGAAGAAAGCGGCGTCGAGGAGCAGGACGACCCCGAGCGCGGCCGAGACACCCCAGAGGGCGAGCGGGAGCCCGCCTGCCGCAACAAGGGCGACACCGAGCGCGGGACCCGCCGCCGTGCCAACGTTGAATGCGACGTCGCGAAGGCCGTTGGCCCGCTCGAGCGGCAGACCGGCGAGGCGCGCCATCTCCGGCACCCGGGAGTCCTGGGCGACGTTGCCCGACGCGCCGAGGAAGTTGCCAAGGGAGAGGAGCGCGACGACCCAAGCCGCACCGAGAGCTCCGCTTGCGGCCAGGGCGGCCGCGGCAACGGCGAGGAACATCAGCGCGTCGGAGCCCAAGAGGACGCGGCGGGGGCCGAGGCGGTCCGAAAGCAGGCCGCCGAGCGCGAGGCCCGCCGCGACGGGCAGCTGAATTGCGAAGGAGGCGACGCCTGCCCAGGTCACGTCGGCCCCGGATGAAATGATGGACCAGGACACGGCCATAGCCACCAATCCGGAGGTTGCGACGCTCAGGCCGCTGGTCAGGATGGAGGCGGCAAGGGGGAGCGCGCTGATCACGCGCTCGGCCTCACAGGCTGCACCACCCCGCGCGGCGGCGGAGCCGTCTCGCTGTCGCGCCGCCAGCGCGGGTCGATGATGTCGGCGAATTCCCCGGCGAAAGCCGACAACACGGCCCGCGCATGACCCGTGCGGCGAAAGTAATCGAGCTGCCGCGAGAAGCGCCGCTCGTCGGCTGCCACAAGTGCGGCAAGAGTTTTGCCGCTGACGGAGTCCTCGGCGACAATTTCGGCTGCCGCGCCGCCATTCAGCAGCGGCGCGATGACGACGGCGGTCAGCACAGCGTTCATCGCCACGTTCGAGGTTGTCACCGAGGTGATAATGGCGCGGACGCGGAGCACGCCAGGCCCTGGCCCGCCTGCGACGCTGCGTGACTTGCCGAGTTCGGTCGCCAGAGCTTCACGCAGGGTCGATCTGACCAGTTCGCTCTCTTCCGCTGTCAGTTCCGGCACGCTCACCTCGATCGTGTCGATCCAGACACTTGGCCAGGCCGACATATCGGTGCCCGCGCGTGGCAACATCGCTAGCCGGCGCTCATTCTCCGCCTGTGGCTGCAATTGCTCGCGCGACGCGAGGGCGAGCGTGTCGGGAAGACGCTGCGTGTTGCAGGCGCCGAGCGCTAGAATAAGCGTGGCTCCGGCGACATGCCGTCCCCAACGCCTGTAAAACCTCAGTTGCGCTGCACGATTGAGCATGTCCTAACCTTCTCGTTGATTGAGACGGATGCCGTATTGGCTGGCAGGGTCGTGAGGCGACGCAGGCGGGGCCCGAGCCAGCCTTCAAGGCGGTCCACGAGGACGAACACACCGGGGACAATGAGGAGGGACAGAACGGTCGAGGCGATCAGGCCGCCGATGACGACGACGGCCATCGTGCTCCGGAAGGCTGCCCCAGCGCCGATGCCAAAGGCGGGCAGCAGCATTCCTGCGACCATTGCAGCGGTGGTCATAATGATCGGCTGTGCCCGCTCCAGGCCTGCCGCGATGATCGCCTCGTCGCGCGACCGGCCCTCGCGCATTGCCTCAATCGCGAATTCTACCAGTAAGATGGAGTTCTTCGCGACGATGCCCATGAGCATGAGAAAGCCGATGGCGGCAGAGAGGTCGAGGGCGCGCCCCGTGAGAAGCATTGCGCCGATCGCGCCGCCGACGGACAGCGGCAGCGCGACGAGGATCGTCATGGGCTGGAGGAAGTCGCGGAACAGGACGACGAGGACAACGTAGACGAGGAGGATCCCAGTGCCCATCGCCAGGCCGAATGAGCCGAAGAGCTCACCCATAAGCTCAGCATCGCCCTGGTCCTGGCGTCGCACGCCTTCGGGCAACGACTGCATCGCGGGCAACTCCGACACGCGCGCGAGGGCGGCACCAAAGCTCAGGCCGTCCACATCCGCCTCGACGGCGATGCGCCGGGCACCATCGTAGCGGTCGATCCGGGCCTCGCCGGTCCCCGCGCGGAGGTCCGCCACCGCGACGAGGGGCACCGAACCAGACGGGACGGCGGCTGCGACGTCGGTCAGCTCCAGCGTCGCGGGATCCCGCTTTGCCGCCTCCGAAAGGGTGACGCGGATGGGTACGCGGCGCCCGTCGATGTCGAGACGCGGCCGGTTCGCGTCGCTGTCGCCGAGGGTGGAGACGAGGAGCGTGCGGGCGAGCCGGTCAACAGGGACCCCAAGGGCGGCCGCCCGCTCGCGCAGCGGCTCGATGCGGAGTTCCGGCGCTGGGGACGGGGTGGTCGAGCGGACGTTCCGGAACCCCGGAAGGCCCACCATAGCGAGCTCCACCGCTGCCGCTGCCCCCGCCAGCACCTCGCCATCCTCGCCGACGAGGGTGACAGAGACCATTCGGTTGCCGCGCAACGTTGTGCCCCAGCGCAGGTCTGGGACGTCGGAGATGAGGGGTGCCGCCTGGCGGCGGAACTCCCGCAAGGTCACCGAGCGCTCCCTGCGCGGGACGAGGACGGCGGTGACGCTGCCCCGGGAGAGGGCGCCGCCCGCAGCGCCGGAGCCGCCGACGCCGCCCTCTGTCGCGCCGCCGAACTCGACGAAGACCTCGCGCACGGCGGGGTGATGCAGGAGGCGCGTGGTCACCAACCGGGCGGCCGCGGACGCATCGGCGGCGGAAGCGCCGGGCGGAAGTTCGAGCGAGAAGCCGGCGCGGTCGCCCTCCTCGTCTGGCAGGAAGCTCGTCTCGAGGAATGCAGCGCCGACGACGGTGCCCGCCATCACCGCGGCGGCGGCGATGACCGCCGTCCAGGGCCTGCGGACGATGAAGCCGAGGACGCGTTCGTAAGCCGCGATGAGGCGGCCGCCCCCCTTGTGCGCTGCGGTCGGCGGCTTCAGGAAGACGGCCGCTAGGATCGGCGTGACCAGGCGGGCGACGGCCAGCGAGATGAGGACGGCCGCGCACACGGTGAGGCCGAACTCCCGGAAGTACTGCCCGGCGATACCGCTCATCGCGCTGACGGGCACGAAGACCGCGACGATCGCCAGCGTGGTGGCCACGACGGCAAGGCCGATGCGGTCCGCGGCGGCGATGGCAGCCTCTCGCGGTGGCTCGCCTGTGACCGCGGCGTGCCGGACGATGTTCTCCACCTCGACGATCGCATCGTCCACCAGGATGCCAATGGAGAGGGTGAGGGCAAGGAGGCTGACGCCATTCAAGGTGAAGCCCATCAGCTGCATCGCCGCGAAGGTTGGGACCACCGACAGGGGGAGGGCGACGCCGGCGACGAGCGTCGCGCGCCAGTCGCGGAGAAAGGCAAACACCACGACGACGGCGAGGGCGGCGCCGACAAGCACCTCCTCCAGCGCCCCGTGGTAGCTCTCGAGCGTCTCCGTCACAGAGGTCTGGACCAGCGAGAACTCCAGCCCCGCCCGCTCCACCGCAAGGACGCGCAGGCGTTCCGCGACCGCTGCGGCGACCGTTACCTCGGATGAGCCTTTGGCACGTTGAACTTGGAAGGCAACCACCGGCTCGCCGTCCCGCAGCGCGACGTTCGCAGGCTCGCCGGCCCCGTCGCGCACCTCGCCGAGTTCCGAGAGCCGGGTGACCCGCCCGTTGGGCAGCGGGACGAGGGTGGCTGCCAAAGCCTCGACTGAGCGGGCCGCGCCGAGGGCACGGAGACTCTGTACGCCGCCGTCCCCGACCTCAGCGCGGCCGGCCGGGAAGTCGCCTTGGAGCCCGCGGAGGGCGTCGTTCAGGTCGAGCGCGGAGATCCGGTTCGCGGCGAGGCGATGGGGGTCGAGCTCCACCCGGATCTCACGGTCCAGGCCGCCGATGCGGCTGACAGCCGCGACGCCGGGGATCGTCCGGAGGCTCCGCGACAGAGTGTCGTCCACGAACCACGATAGATCCTGCGGCGAGGCGCCGGGAAGGGCGACGGCGTAGGTGGCGATGGCAGCGCCCTCGGCGTCGACGCGCGTAACTACGGGTTCGCCGATCGTCCCGGGAAGGAGCGGGCGAAGCCGCGAGACCGCGTCGCGTGCGTCAGTCAGCGCACGGTCAGAGGGCGTGCCGATGCGGAAGTCGACCGTCGTGGTGGAGAGGCCCGGCGTGACGGCGGTCGTGACATGGCGCACTCCGTTGATGGCAAGAACGGCGCTCTCGACGCGGCGGGCGACCTGCACCTCAATGTCGGAAGGCGACCCGCCGGGCAGCGGCACGGTGACCGTGATCGTCGGGATGTCCACCGCTGGGTTCGCGTTGATCGGCAGGCGCAGGAAGGCGACGACGCCCATCACCATCGCTGCGAGAAAGAGGACAAGCGGGAGGACGGGGCGGCGGATCGCCCAGGCGGAGATGCCGTTCACCGGCTCGTCACCTGGCTCGGCGATTGGCCAGAGCGTGGCATGGGGCTTGGCGCGTCCGTCACGACCGCAACGCGCTGTCCGTCGCGCAGCAGCGCCGCCGCCGAGACAACCACCGGCTCGCCTTCGCGGACACCGCGGAGGATTTCGACCCGCCCGCCCGCCCGAAGCCCGGTCTCGACGGTGCGCTCGCGTGCGACGCCGTCCTCGACGGCAAAGAGGCGGGCGCGCTTCCCCACCACGGTCACCGCAGTCGCGGGGACCGTCAACGTGGAGACACGTTCTTCGAGGCGAAGGGTACCGGTGGCGAAGGTGCCGGGGCGATAGGTGCCGCCTGGGAGTGTGACGCTGACGGTGCCGAGCCGCGTCGCTGCATCGACACGTGGCGCAACGACCCGGACCGCACCGGCGACGGAACCTGCCGCGCCAAGCTCTACCTCCACCCGCCCGCCCGGACGGATGGAGGGGAGGAGGTAGTCCGGCAGGCGGGCCTCGAACTCGACGAGGTCATCTTCGACAATGCGGAACAGGGGATCGCCGCCGGGCTGAACGACGGCGCCAAGCTGCACGCCACGCTGGAGTAGGCGCCCCGCGACGGGTGAGCGGACGGTCGCCTGCCCGAGCCGGGCCTCGACCTCGCCGAGCTCCGCGCGGACCGCGGTGACGCGCGCCGCCGCGGTCCCAGCGGCGGCGCGCCGCTGGTCCAGCTGCTCGCCGCTCACCGCACCCGTGCCGCGCACGGCCTCGACGCGCCGGAGAGCGGCCGATGCCTCGCGTGCATTCACTTCGGCCTCGGCGACCGCCGCGCGCCCCCTTGCCGCCTGGGCGGAGAGCACTGCCGTGTCGAGGCGCGCCAAGGGCTGCCCAACCGAGACGAGCTCGCCCTCCTCAACCAGGATCTCGACGACGGCGAGCCCCGCCGTCCAGCTCGATACCAACACCTCCCGCCGGGGGACGAGCTGGCCGGCGACGGGAACGGTGACGACGATGTCATGCCGGGCCGCTAGAGTGACGGTCACGGACATCTCCGGCACGGGCGAGGCAGGTGCGGTTGTTCCCCTCTCGGCAGCGAGGACGGAACCGGGAACTGTCAATGACCCGAGCGCGACCACTGCCGCGAGGCCGCATGTCCCGATCCACGGCAATGGATGTGCCGGGGACGGCTGGACCGCGACTAAGCTCGCTCTCCTTCGGCTTTCGGCCAAGCGGCTCATTGGTTCGAGACCACGACGACGAGGAGGCCTAACTGCACGAGGAAAGTGAGGGCCAAGAGGAGCGCCCAGCCACTGGGCATCCACCGACCGTTGCATTGTCCCGCCATGTCGAGCCTCCGTCACGCCGCGGGGCCCGACCGGTTCGATTGAACCGAACTGACTTGACCCAGCGCGCTGCATGACCAAAACTGTAGTGAGCCTTCAATACAGGGTCAAGCGATGGTCAGCGGATCCTTCGGCAGGACAGGCATCGCCGGCTGCGGCGCACTCGTCGTGGCGGTCTTCCTGGCCGGCTGCTCAGCCCCACCCCGTGCAGAACAGGCTCCTTCCCTCCCATTGGGCTGGACCAACCGGCCAGGCGGAGGTGACGCAATCGCGTATGAGAGGGAGGCGGAGTTCTGGAGGCGGCTTGATGATGGCCGGCTGGCCACGCTCGTCAGCCGCTCTCTCTCGGGCAGCCCGAGCGTGATGCAAGCCGTAGAACGGGTCGCTGCTGCCCGTGCGTCGGAGGATGCGGCTGCGGCCGGCTTCCTCCCGGGTTTCTCGGTGGGCGGCAACACTCGGATCCGCCGCACCCTGCGTGGGCGGCAGGGTATTGACGCGAGTGCTTTCCAGGGGCTTGGCATCGACGCGAGTTCCCTCACCCCGCCCCGGACGACGGGGGTGTACGAGGCGGGGTTCGACACGGCCTGGGAACTCGGCCTTTTTGGCCGCCGTGAGGCCGTCCGCGCCGGCGCCGAGGCCGATACGGCCTTTGCTGTGGCCGAGGTCGCCGCGGCGCGGACCAGCCTCGCCTCGGAGGTCGGCCGGACCTACGCTGCGCTCCGCGCCGCCGAAGCCCGCGAGGAACTGCTCCTCGGTGTCGCAGCCTCGCAGGACCGCCTTCTGGCCCTGGTCCGGACGCGACGGACCGCAGGGCTCGCCTCCGATGTGGACGTTGAGCGCGCGGCCGTGTCGCCCGACCGGAGCCGCGCTACAGCGGCCGAGGCGACGGCAGCGATCCGGCGGGCGCTGCAACGCCTCGCCGTGCTCGCCGGGGAGGGGAGCCCAGATTTCATGCTCCTCAGTGGCCCGGGCGCCGCCCGTAACCAGCCACGGGTTCCCCGGCACCTGGCCGGGGCGCTGCTCGGCGACACAGTGCCCGCGGACCTCCTGCGGCGGCGGCCGGAAATCTGGCGCGCGGAGGCGGCGGTGCTGCGGGCGGGCGCCGATGCAGGGCTCGCCCGCGCGGATCTGTGGCCGCGCCTCACCCTAGGAGGCAACCTCACAGCGAGCGGCACGCCGGTTGGGGCCTCCGCCTTCTCACCTCTCGGTCCTCTCGTCGTCGCCGGGCTTGGGCCGAACCTGTCGATCCCGATCTTCGACTGGGGGCAGCGCCGGGCCGTCGTAGACGCCCGGGACGCCGGCTTCCGGGCCGCGACCGCGGCGTACCGGCTGACGATCCTGGGGAGTGTCGAGGAGGTTGAGGTCGCCCTCGCGAGCGCGGCCGCGGCGGCGCGGCGCACGGACCTCCTCGAGCGTGCCGTTGCGCGAGCGGTGGGAACCGTCCGCCTGTCCGACACCCTTTATCGCTCGGGATTAGCCACTCTGCTAGAGCGGCTCGATGCCGACACGGCGCTGCTGAGCGCACAGCTGGAACTCGTCAGCGCTCGGGAGGACGCGTTCGTCTCAGTCGTGGCATTGCACAAGGCTCTTGGCGGCGTGGGGCCAGAGACGTGAGCAGTCCAGGTCCTTTGATCCGGGCGGCCGCCGGCATCGGCCGCGGGGTCGAAGGCGTTGCCTACGGCGTAGCCGGCGCCACGGCGCTCTTCGGCGGACTCCTCCTGGCCCTGCCCGCGGCGCTCCGCGGCTCCGTGCGGGCGAGGCGGAGCGACTTCGTCGACGCCCTCGCCGAGGCGGGTTACCGGGCGCTGCCGATTGTCACCGTCGTCAATTTCCTTGTTGGCGGCATCCTCGCCTTCGTCGGCGCGGTGCAGCTCGTCCGCTTCGGCGCGGGCATCTATGTGGCGAACCTGGTCGGCATCGCGGTCGTGCGGGAGATGGCCGCGGTGATGACGGCCATCGTCATGGCCGGCCGGACCGGGGCGTCTTTCGCCGCTCGCCTGGCGACGATGCAAGGCAATGAGGAGGTCGATGCGCTCGTCGTCCTCGGCATCAGTCCGGTTGAGCACCTCGTGCTGCCGCGTGCCGCGGCGCTCACCATCACTCTGCCGCTGCTGTACCTCTATGGCTGCGCCGTGGGCCTGCTCGGCGGCCTCGCCGTCTCCGCACTCCTCCTCGACGTCGGCACCGCGGCCTTCGTTGGCCAGCTCCGCGAAGCCCTGAACGCCGACCAGTTCGTCATCGGCTTCGTGAAGTGCCTCGCCTTCGGAGCCTTCCTCGGTGTCACCTCCTGCCATGTCGGCTTGCGCGCCGGGCGGAGTGCTGCCGAGGTCGGACGGGCCACGACCTCGGCCGTCGTTATTGGCATCGTCGGCATCATTGCGATCGACGCCGCCTTCGCGCTCTTTCTCAATGCTCTTCATGTTTGACGATCGAAGCCCGACGCGCGCGCCTTCCATCGAGGTCCGCGGGCTCACCATGGCATTCGCGGCGCGAGTGATCATGCGCGACGTCGACTTCACCGTGAAGCCCGGGAGCATCCTTGCCCTTATTGGGGGTAGCGGCAGCGGCAAGAGCACGATCCTCCGTGCGATGGTCGGCCTGCTCAGACCCGCCTCAGGCAGCGTGGCCTACGACGGAGCGGATTACTGGAGCTCACCCCCCGCCGACCGCACAGCGCTGGCCCGTCGCTTCGGCGTGCTCTTCCAGGGCGGGGCCCTATGGTCCTCCCTTACGCTCGAAGAGAATGTCATCCTGCCGATGCAGATGCTCGGCAGAGGCACGCGGCGGGACTGGACGACGAAGGCGCGCGAACGACTCGAGATGGTCGGGCTCGCCGACGCTGCAGCGCGGCTCCCAGCCGAGATCAGCGGCGGGATGCGCAAGCGCGCTGGCATCGCGCGGGCGCTCGCGCTCGACCCTTCGGTCCTGTTCCTCGACGAGCCGTCGGCAGGGCTCGATCCGATCGCCTCGCGCAGGCTCGACGATCTCTTGCTCTCACTGCGGGAACACCTCGGCGCAAGCATCGTCATCGTCACTCACGAACTCGCCAGCGTCTTCGCCATCGCGGACACCTGCGTGTTCCTCGATGCGGGAACGCAGACGGCCCTGCCTCAGGATAGACCGACGGAGCTGCGGGACCATGGGCCGACCCCCCTCGTTCGCGCCTTTCTTAGGCGTGAGGATCCGAATGAACGGAGATCTGCACCGTGAGCGACGACAAGGCCGACAGGCGGGCTGTTTGGATTGGTGCCTTCGCCATGGGGAGCATCGCCCTCCTTGCCGGGTTCGCGTTGCTGCTCGGTGGGAGCAGGTTCCTCGCGGAGCGAAACCTGGTCGTCGCGTATTTCGAAGGGTCGGTCGCCGGACTGAGACAGGGGTCGAGCGTCACCTTCCGCGGCGTCCGCATCGGAGAGGTGAAGGCCGTCGGGCTGGTCGTGGACGCCGAAACACTTCGCACGCTTATTCCGGTGACGATCGAGGTGTCCCCGGATGTCCGATGGATCGGCGGCGAGGCACCTGCGAACGCGCCCGACCTCGTCAGGGCCGCGGTCGAACGTGGCCTGCGCGCCCAGCTTCGAAGCAGGAGCTTCGTGACCGGCCAACTCGAGGTGGACTTCGACTTCCGCCCGGAGGCGCCGGCTGTTTTGCGAGGCGATGCCACGGCGGGCGGACCGCCGGAGGTCCCGACAGTACGATCAAACCTCGACGCGATCCAAGCAGAGTTGGGTGAGGTCCGGATAGGGCAACTCGTCGCGGCGGCGGAGCGTGCCCTCGGCGCGGTCGAGCGGTTGGCGACCAGCGCGCACAGGGAGATCGGGGCACTCTCCGGCTCCGTCCGAACGGCGGCATCGTCGGCCGACGCCGCGATGGTCGAGGCGGCGGAGTCGCTCCGCCTGTCCCGCCGTGAAATTGAGGAGACCCTTGGCTCAGTTAGGCACCTCGCATCGGACGCGCGGGTGCAGCTTGCGGGACGTGGCAGCGAGTTGTCACGCCTGCTCGTCTTGGCCGAGCGGGCCGTCGGGCGGACAGACCGCCTTCTGCAATCCGCGAACGATCTGCTCGGGCCGCGCACTTCGTTCCGATCGAATCTCGAGGCAACCGGGCGCGATCTCTCGGCCGCAGCAGGCTCGCTTCGAAGTTTTGCGCGGGAGGTGGAGCGCAACCCGAGTGCGCTCTTGACAGGAAGACTCAGCCGATGAGCTTTCGCATCGGTGGGTCCCTCCTTGCCGCGGCTTTGGCACTCGGGGCCTGCAGCTCGTCGCCGCTACGCACCTACGTCCTCGGCGCCGAAAGATCGGATAGGGTTGCGACGGAAGCGTGGGTCGGGGCGGTGACCCCGGCGCTGCTCCTCCGGCGTGTCACAGTGCCCCGCTATCTCGACACGACGGACCTCGTCGTGCGGCTCAGCCCCGGGGAGACGGCAGCGAGTGCCGGTGGCCGTTGGGCGGAACGTCTTTCCGACGGCGTCACCCGCGCACTGGCAACTGCCCTTGAACGGCGGGTGGGGACCGGACAAGTCCTGCGGCTGGACGACGCGGTGGCCGACGCGGCGGCCGCACCTCGCGAGCTCCTCGTCGACCTCCACACATTCGAGTGCACCCTCAGCGACGGAACGTGCCGGCTCGAGGCACGGTGGTTGGTCGGCACCAGGCGTTCACTCCGTCTAGAGCCAACTCGCGTATGTCACGGCACTTGGATCGAGGCGGGCGGCGCGACGAACGAACATTACGTCGCAGCTCTTGCCAGACTTCTGGATCGCTTAGCCGAGTGAGTCTCCGCAGACCTAGAGCATTTTGAGGTTGCACGGACTCGCAGGTTCTGATTCGACGCTGCTGGTTGTGGGGCAAGGCGATGATGGCAGCGAGGTGTTGGTAGAGGATCGCACGCGAGGTGCTCCAAGCCGTGCGGAAGCGGGATGCTGGGGACAGTGCCGCTGTTTGATTGAATTGGGTGACGCGACGGCTGCCGCGATCTCGTCGAACTTTCTACGCTTCGAGCGACGCAGCGGACGCGGCCGTGATGTCCAGGGAGATGATCCGAGGCATGTGTACAGTGCGAGGCGCGTTTTGTCGCCGAGCAAGGCGCCAAGGTTGGGCAGGCTGCCGCGCGAACGCTCGCTGGCCTGGAATTGAACCCCCCTTGCTCCGCTCGCCTTCTGGTGGGCGTTGACGATAGTGCCATCGATCAGGACATATTCAAAGTTCGATCGCCGGACAAGCAGGTTAAGACTCGCTCGAATACATTGCCCTTCACCCGGCAGCGGAAGCGCTGGAAGCCGCTATTCCACTTGCTGAAGGCGCTCGGCAGATCGCGCCAGGGCGCTCCCGTCCGCACCCGCCATAACATCGCTTCGAGAGACGGCCGGTTGTCTTTGCCCTGCCGCCGGGATCGGTCGGTTTGCCCCGCACCAGCTGATCCACCCCCTTTGAAGTGGTCCGTCCTGAGGTATGGGTTTGAACCGGAGGAGGACCGAGATGGCGAGCAAGAAG
>NZ_JAETWB010000057.1 GCF_016773205.1 Belnapia arida | reverse complement strand
TTGGGTGAAGCGGCTGAGTTCGTCGCGATTGAAGCGCAATGTTGCGATTGGCCGCTGTCGGGCTGGCTGCTTAGAGCCCATCCGGGATCATTTGGTTTTCTGACACAGCCTTCGGAGCATGCGACGGACGGAGGCCCAGCGCAGAAAGGCAAGCGCGCGGCGGTTCAGGCACTCCCAATCCTTGGCCAATCGTCGGCAGCGGTTGAGTCAGGCGATGGTGCGCTCGACGATCCAGCGCTTCGGGAGCACGACGAACTTGCGCACCTCGGATCGCTTGACGATCTCGAGGTTGATGTGGCGGCAAGTCGTGCGCAGTCCAGCCTGAAAGTGGGCGCCCTGGTACCCGCCGTCGGCGCAGAGCTTCAGCAGGAAGGGGTAGAGGCCAAACAGCGAACCCATCAGCGGCACGCCACCATCGCGGTCCTGGATATCGGCGGCATGGATGATGGCCTGCATCAGCAGGCCTTGGGTGTCGACCAGGACGTGCCGCTTCTTGCCTTTGATCTTCTTGCCCGCGTCGTACCCCGAAGGGTCGATCCAGCGCCCCCTTTTTCCGCGCTCATGACGCTCTGGCTGTCGATGAGAGCGGCCGTCGGGCTGCCCTCGCGCCCAGCCTGCTCCCGGCACATAACGTAGAGCGCGTGGTGGAGGCGATCGAGCGTCCGGTCCTCGTCCCAACGCCGTAGGTAGTCGTTCACCGTGCTCCGTGGCGGCAGGTCCTTCGGCAACGCGGCCCACTGGCAGCCGGTGCTCAGAATGTACATCACCCCGTTCAGCACCGCTCGTATGTCCACTGTCCGCTTGTTGCCGCCGCCCTTCGCCCCTGGGGTTGAACGCCAAAGGCGATCAACCGGACCGATGATCGACCATTCTTCGTCGCTCAGGTCGCTCGGGTAACGCAGCTTGCTGCGGTCGTATTTTGGCCGGTTCTCGGGCGTCCACATGAACGCCCTTCTTCCCGCACCTGCCGCCGGGAGCCAATCACAACCGATTCAGATCACTCGGTCTGTTCCCGGATGGACACTAAGGCCGTCCTACTCCCTTTGGGCGGCCTTTTCCTTGCTCGCAGCCTGATTGCGGTAGCGTCTGCTGACCTGCGATAAACCCCGCTTACTTGAACGGCCTTAGCGCATTATGGACGTGGACCGTCGCCAGGACCTGCCCCGTTTCGTCGGCAACCTCAATCTGTTGCGCGTCCGGTATCCTGCTGCTGTGGCTGCTGAGAAGGCGCTCGGCCACGAGCAGACGCATACTGGCGAGGGCCTCATCTTGCGCAGTGGCGAGACCAGGTAGCTCAGACCCCTCCTGATCGAGGATCAGGTCCTGGCCTTGGCGGATATGCAGGAAGAACCGCGGCATAGCGACATCTTACGTCCTGCCTTCACCACCCTGCCGTCCGGTTGCGCACGGCCGAAGGGATGGGCTGACCTGCGATAAGTATCCCTTACCGCAAGTGATGCAGGGCTTGCCTTAGTTTGTAGAATCAAAGGCTTGTGCCGCGCTGGCTTCCGCAGCTGCCCTCACCAGCCCGGCTCTCTGTCCCCTAGCGGCCGAGGCAGCTGATGGCTTTGCCAGATCCGCAGTTGCTGGAAACTCAGCAGCGGGAGGATCGTCTGCCGGCGTTAAGGGCGCTGCGGGTTCAATGAAGCAGAGAAGGGCAGCGCGGGAGCGAACCGATGGCGGTCCGCGACTAGGGTGAGACAGTGCCTGGCTCCCCGCTCCCAGCAGTTTGCCGCCCAAACTTAAGCGGCCCAGGCGCCGGGGCCGTGAGCTCAGGTCACAAGAGGGTCGCTTGCGAGGATTCTGGCGACGCTGGATTGGCTTATGAGCCCGACGAATCCAATAGCCTGATGCCCAGTCAGCAATTTGGTCGCCGCGGCTGCCGGCAGCCCGAGCGCGACGCCAATCTCAGCAAGCCTGATCATGCCTCGTTCGTCTAGCTCGCGGTCGATCGCCACCCGCAACCGGATGGTCTTCAGTCAGTCAGCGACCCTGCGCTGCCGCTCCTCGGACGAGCGCTTGAGCTTCGCTGGCGGCAGCGACTGTTTAGGGAACATGCTGATAGCCGCTATGTGGCCTCGGCGGCGGCTGTCGTCGCCCCGTGACCGTGTGGTAAGAGGGCTGGCGCCCAGGAATTTAATCGAGGCGGCATAAAACGTTGGCCATGAGCAATCACTCGTCTTCCAAGACGACCCGGCGGTAGGCGAGCGGCAGGGGAAAGCTCTGGTTCAAGTGACCGATATAGGCGGTTTCGCTAGGCGTTGGAGCCGGCGAGCCGACGACCACGACACGCGAGACTCGCGGGCCATTTGGCCAGCAGGCATAGTCGAGCACCTGACCCATAGCTTCCCGAATGCAGCCGCGTGCCGTGCAGGCGGTTTTGATCTCAAACAGAATGCGGCCCTCGTCTGCATCGACGACCACGTCAATCCTGCCGCCGTCCGGCATCGGGTGCTCCTCGCCGATGCGGCCCTCCCCATACTGCCTGACCAATTCCTCGCAAAGCCTGCGCTGCAGAGCGTTATGCCGTAGATCGACATCAAGTGTTCGCTCAACCATGTTCGCCGTGGTCCAACGCTTCGGCGGGTGATGCCGCAGTTGCAGCAGCGGTTCGGTCCAGGCTTCGGTTGCGCTGCTGCGCTTGCCGTCGCCGGATTCAACAAAGCGGTAGAGCGGCAGCAGGCGGTCGAGCGTGTCGAGCATCGTGTTGTAGTCCGGCTCAGCACTGCGACCGAGCGCACCCAGGAACACGAACACGCCGCGGCGGACTAGCGCTCCTTTAATCGGCGCCGGATGGCCTGGCATGATGCGGTCAGTGCCGAGCGGGTGGTGCCACATGCCCAGGCCGTCGAACTCGGCAGGGTTCGTGCGGAGATACTCATTGAAAAGCGCCACTTTTGGGACCAGTGGAGCGATGTCAGGCAGCGACTGGCTTGGCTCGAACGAGAACGCCACGCCATAACGGAGGTCGCCTTCCTCGATCAGCGTTTCGATTCCAATGTTGAACTGCAGTTCCTCGCGCCCGCCAAAATGGAACGCGTAATCGCCGGTTCGAATCGAACCGAACACGCGGTGCGAAGCCTTCCGCCCAAGCCCTCGATTTTCCTTGCGCCAGTCTTGGAGTGCGCCGATCGGCCGCCCAACCGCACGCCGGTTCACCTCGTCTATGATATCCTGAAGTGCCGCCATCCGCCCTCACTGCTGCTTTGCTCTGTTCTCTGGTCGCAGTCACCAGCGTTATGGCGTCCGACCGAGCCTTTAGAAAGAATGGGTTGTCATGGACTCGAACGATGAGTTTCCCGCCGAAGTCTTGCGTGTCGTCCGCGACATGCTCGGGGGCACGACGGAACGGCTGGGCATAGCAGACCTTCCCGGAACCGTCCTCTTCAGCGGCCGGGATACGCTTAAGCGCGGTAACTTGTATATAATGGGGCTGAATCCAGGCGGAGAGGAAAAAGGGCTAAACGCGATAGAGGGAACGATCGGCCAGTCTTTGGACAAGGTGCAGACCAACTGGAACAGCTACGCGGATGAGGGATACGCACCATCCGGCGGGCCGAATGAGCTGCAGAGGCGGATTAGGTCCGTGTTCGAAGCACTTGGAGCTGACCCTCGGCAAACCTTCACCACGAACGCCGTGTTCGCACGCGCTCCAGGTGTGCAGGCGTTAACCCAGCGGGTAGGAAGCCCTTGGAACCTATGGTGGGATCACTGTTGGCCAATCCACCAGTTGTTCCTCCGCATTGTTCGGCCCCGAGTGATCATTTGCTTCGGAAATGGTGGCCCGCCAGAACCCAGCACCTTCGAGTTGCTAAGATTGACCAATCGAACGAAGCCATACCGCTATAATTGGCCGCTGGTTGAGGACGAGACAGCGCAATCAGGTAAGCTGCACGAAGGCGTGGAACTCGACATCGGCGAAAAAGCGCCATTCAAATGCACGGTCTTCGGTCTGCCGCACCCAAGTACGCTCGTGCACAGCTGGCCATTGAATGCTGACGCGGCGCGCTGGGAAAGGGTTACGCGCGCAAGGGCTCTGATCGTAGGTTGGGAGCGGGAAAGCAGCGCCTCAGTTGCACTGTAGTCCTGCTGCACAGGGTAGCGTCGGGCTTGAACCGCTGGCTGGTGTCAACATTCGTGCCCGGCTAGCCACGTCAGGAGAACCATCATCAATACTGACCTAGCATCCCGCTTCGCCCCACTGGTCGCCGCTCACACCGGTAACGCTTTCCTCTCAGGCACGATGGCGGAAGCCCTTCAGCTCCATGCTGAAGGCAGCATTTCGGTCTGCTGGGCGCCTTTCGAGCACGTCGCAGCTGATCCCCGTATCGTCGTGCTCGGCATCACGCCTGGCCGCCAGCAGGCCGAGAATGCTCTCGCGGCGTTCAACAGGGCGCTCACATCGGGCGAGCCGCTTGCGGTGGCTCTCCAGCGCGCAAAGCTGACTGGCGCCTTCTCTGGGCCGATGCGCGAGAAGCTGGTCGCCATGCTTGACCATGTCGGCGCGCAGCGGGCTCTTGGTGTGGCTACCTGCGCAGAGCTGTTCGATCCTTCGCGTGAACTCGCCCATCTCACCTCGGCACTCCGGTATCCAGTCTTCACCGCAGGCGCAAACTACAACGGCGCACCTGACATGCTCCGGACGCCAGTCCTGCGCCGCATGGTGGAAACCCATCTTTCCGAGGAAATACGCGCTCTCCCGAACGCGCTCTGGCTCCCTCTTGGGAGCAAGCCGGCCGCAGCCCTCCGCCATCTTGCGGCTGCTAACCTTATCGACCGCAGTCGCATTCTAGAGGGCCTGCCGCATCCCAGCGGCGCTAATGGTGAGCGGATCGCCTACTTCCTCGGAAGGAAGGCGCGCGGCGCCTTATCAGCAAAGACCCAGCCCGCCGTCATCGACGCTGCCCGCAAACACCTCATAGAGCAGCTCGCCCGGTTCAGGAACGTCGCCTGACGGCGATTGCGATCTGTGTATCAAGTCACCACGGCCAAGCGGAAAATCCTTTCGGCCTGGAATTCGTGTGCCCCTCTTTGCCCAAATCGTCGGTGACCTGAGCAGCGCCTCGGCGAAGACGCGGCGGCGAATGGCCTATGAGGTCCGGCTAGGACGAGCCCGTAGCATAGCCCGAAGAGCCTGGATACGCTTACCGCAGCATAGCCGGGCTTGCCACAATTGGCCTCCAGCGGAATCAGAGCGCCGCAACCAGTACAAGGCCGACCTGCTGGCGCTGCCGGCAGGATCGCCCCAGCCGGGCGAGGACACGTCGCATGGCATTGCGCTGAGCCTGCTCACGACCGAAGTGGCCGAGGATGTGGCCGCTCTGCGTGCGCGGCGGCTCATGGGCCGGCTGTGGCAAGAGTCGGTGGAGCGGCGACGCAGCGGCACGCCGCTGTCTGGGGTGTACGCGATCGCGGCCGAAATGTACGCAGACCGGCTCGGCACCGGAGAGTCGCCAAGCGCGGATGAGCTTCTGGCACCGCTGTTCCCCTGATCTCTGATCAGGCGATCCCGGCCCACTGCGACATCACCACGTTGTCGATCTCATAGGTGACGGTGCTGGGGGTCGAGCCATTCGGCCCACCGCCCATCCACGCATCGGCCGAGGTCCCGACATACCCCATCGCGCCGAAGCCCATGGGGTCGTCCGGCACCGCATCCGCGCCGGTCCAGTGCGCCACCACCTTGCCGTTGACCTCAACCGTGAGATCGCCCGGCAGCCATGTCATCTTGTAGTCCGTGCTGCCGTTGCTGGATCATGCGGCGTGTAGGACTCGTGCGCGGAGGAGCTCGAAGCTTGCACGGCCGTACATTGTCCGTTTGATCATCTTGATCCGGCAGATCTGGCCTTCGGCCGGACTGGTGGTCCACGGCAGATCGAGCGCGGCCCGCACGGCAGCGATGTCACGGCGCAGCTCGGTGACGAAGGCGGCGAGCGGCGTAGACGCCACGTCGGCTAGCACGTCATCGAGCGCCTCATCGCTGTGCCGCCGCAGCACCTGGACGAGCCGCCTGGCGACGACAATCGCGGTGGAAAGAACTGGCACCTCCTCCAGCAGCCGCGCGGCAAACAGCCGATCGGGCGCGGACAGCGTGCTGGCGGCGGCCATCAGCAGCCGGGCGACGCGACGGCCGGAGGGCGGCCGCCAGGGTTGGCTATCCGCTATGACTGGCGCCCTGCCGGGGCTGTGCCTAGCCCGGCGCCGCTGCGTCGCCCAGGCCCGCACGATGGCGGGCCGGCCGGGGAAGCCCAGCGCGGCGAGTTCGCGCCACAGCTGGGCCGCGTTGCAGCAGCCCGCCGCCCAGCGCCGCTCCAGGTGCTCGCGGTAGGGATCAAGTAGGCTGCCGCGCGGTGGCCTGCGCCAAGTCGGCATGGCGCCCACCTGGAGCCATTGCCGGAGTGTCTTGCGATCGGCACCGACCTGCCGGGAGATGGCGCTGATCGAAGCGCCGGCCGCATGCAGCCGCACCGCCTCGTCGAAGCGGGCCTGCCGGCGTGCCCGCCTCGCCTCGGCCCCGCGGGCCTCCGGGTTCGGCGGAGCTACGGCCGAAGTGCTGTGGGCATCCTCGGCTGCCAACTGCGCCATGACCTCGCGGCCGATGCGCTGGACGGCGGCATGGTGACGGTCGGTGACGACATGGATGGCATCACCCAGATTCCGCAGCAGGTGCCAGCGGTCGGTGACCTGGACGGCATCGGGCGCACCTTGGCGCGCGCCGTCGGCGTAGACGCCGGCCCGGTCTCGGGCGACGATCTCGACGCCGGGGTTGGCCCGCAGCCACGTGGACAGGCTCTCGGCCCGCCGGTCCGGCAGCAGGTCGACAACCCGGTTGCGCTCGAGATCGACGAGGACCGTCCCGTAGCGGTGACCGCGACGCCAGGCCCACTCGTCCACCGCCAGTACCGTACTGCTGATCTGGGTTCCAGCGTGGCGCCCGCACGCCGCACCATCCGCAGCAGCGTGTCGGCGCTGGCGGGCATGGCCAGCCGCGCCGCGAGGCGGGTGCCGGCCTCGCCGCCAGCGGCGAGGCCAAGATGGTGCTGCAGGTCACCTAGCCGCCCGGTCCGGCGCGCCGCAGGCGGCGCGATGTTGGTGAGCCGTTCGGCGAAGGTCACCCGTGGACAGGCTGGCTGCAGGCATCGGAAACGCCGGGCCCGTACGTGCAGCCGCACCGGACGTCCTTGCCAGGGCAGGTCGTGCAGGATGCGGTCGTACTGGCTGTGGACCCGCCGGGTGGGTGCGGCGCAGGTCGGGCAGGCCGCCCAGGCCTGGCGCGGCGTGACGAGAATGGTGAGGTAGTCGGGGGAGGGCAGGATCTGCTGGACCAGCAGCCCTGCCGGAATAAACGGCAGGAGGCGCTTGGACAAGAACGACACTTCAAAGGAGGAGAGGGTTCCTCCTATGTGCTCATCCTGCCGCGGAACGACGACCCGCAGCACGGGAAGTGCGGGAGAACCCTTTCTTGTTCTTATTAGCACGAGCTGCGCGTCCCTTTTCATAACCTTAATCAGCTTAGATTTGGACGCTTAGATTTGATATGGTGAGTTTACATCTGCTTAAAACTCTCGTTGACACCTCTCGAACAAAGTCGCTATTTCGCACTTCGGCACATACGGTTTCAGTCACTATGGGCAGTTTAGCCAGGGTCTTTCTAGCTAACTCTTCAACTCGCAGTACCGTAGTTTCGGGATCACACCCAACAGTCCGCGCAAAACGTTCCCAGTGTCGATGCCGAATGTGTCGCCCTATTTTTTGTTCCCCCACAAACATGGCCATTTTTTCCTCTATGCCACCGTAAACCGTGGTGTGCATAAGATCGTATAATGGAGCAAGCTCAATCCTTGGTGGATCGTGGAAAACCAGGGAGTAATTTTTTGCGTGCGCGTCTGTATTATCAATAAGGACGTTAAATATGACCGCGTTTAGCAGATCCCTAGACCGTACTTCCGGATGAGGCACGCCTGACTGGAGCGCCTGAAAGCATTTAGCGAGTGAAGCTGTTCCATTATCGTGGGAGACACCAGATTGGTACTTCTTAGATGGCGGAAGTCCGGTTGCTTGACACAAATCTTCTTGGTGTAAGCGGGCGACTATCTCCTCGGTTGCATTCTCACGGTCATACCGCTTAACGCAAAGATACTGGATCTCTTCGGCCACGCCTGCCATCGCATCAACTGCATTTAGGCCCACAGCTTTAGCTAAGCGCAGACAAAACAATTCATTTTCAACGCAGCCTGGGATGGTGTTTTCTCCTTCAGGTTTGAGGATGTGTGTACTGGCTGCGCCAAACTTCGGCTGAGCAATCCGACCGTCAGGGTAAAGCCGAACTCCGGTTTTCGGTTGATGGCCAGCAGCAGACATCTGTACGCCATTCTCACCAGCAAGCAGTGGACGAGATGGCACCCGTCGTAGTGCAGCCGCCAACTCTGCTGGACTAAGCAACTCATAATGCGGCTGATCGTCTGTACTAGGCGACGCATGCGCCACTCGGACGGCACCGCCGAGGTCGCCTCCAGCTTTTGCCAAAATCCCAAACACGTCTGTTGTGGCTTGATTAAGCGCGTTGGCAAATTTTGGAAGTTGCTCGTCCTCTGGAAGAAGATTCAAAAACCAAGAATAGACTTGCGGCCCTTCGTAGATTCTCAATACTCGACGAGAGCCTTCTATATCAAATGGAACGGGCATTGTTATCGAAAGCGGCATAGCATGCTTCCAAGCGGAATAAACTGGGTCATACCAAAATCGTAAAGAACAAGGGTCGCTGGATGCACGTTCAAGTATGCCAAGTAGTCCGCCACGTCCGCCTATTTTTAATTGCTCCGCCATCTGTTATGGTCCAGTTCTAGTTAATTCAATTTCCTGAGGCTAATCCGGCTCCCACCAATGCTTTACACGGCCCTCCATGTGAGGTTGGTATATTGAGTCTGCCAAGGACCTCGCGCCAGATTGGACGCGCTGTGTCACACAGTTGCCGAGTTGCACCCCTATATAAAGAAGCAACTTACAACCGCTCCTCCTTGTCCTGTACCCCAGGTGAACCAATGCTCGGCGTTGGGACACCGCAGGGGAGCCGCAGGCGGACACGGCGAGGGGGGCGCAAGCAGCCCTCAGGGGTCTTCCCAAAGGCTGCCCGCAACCGTCAACTTCAGACAGGCTTAAAGCGTCTCATCGTCATCGAACGCTTCCTCAGCACCCTGCGCAGTCTCCTTGAGACACGCTTAATCTCGTGCTGCTTGGCTAGCCCTTTGGCATAAGCCTGAGCCAGCAAGCGGCTTACCTTAGTCTTGTCCTGGATACCGATGGACAACCCTGCGTCCTGCTGGGTCGCAAACCGACCACTTTGGATAGCTCGCACGGGACGTAAAGCTTCATTCCCTTCGTCCTCGCTGACATGCCACTTCGAGCCGTCCAAGGTGAACACCCTTGGGGCCAATAGCTGATTGCTTTTCGCTCTGAACTTGGTGAACTCCAAGCTGAAGCTGGCCTGGCCCATCGGTGCCTCTTGGGGCTTATTCAGCCCCATAGCGACCTCAAAGGTTGTCATCAGTGCGGTGCTGCCTCGATAACTATTACCTCCCTTATTAGAGTGATGAATAAGAAGCACTCCAACGTTAGTCGTCTTCAGATCCATCAGGAAGGTAAGCACGGGCTTTATTGCATCAGCGCTGTTTTCGTCACCCAAGGTATCGGTGAGCGTGGTGACGTTGTCGAGGATGATGAATTCGATACCGGCAACACAAATATAAGCCGATAGCTCACGCTGGGTCTGCGGATCGCCAATGTCATAGAACCAGGTTCCCGGCTTTTGAAGCTGGCGTGCCCGAATCTCAATGTTGTTCAGGGCGGTCTCTCGGTCGATCCCGGATACGCTGTCGACGAGCAGTGTCAGCCGCTCAGCGATGCCCTCGCCGCGCATCTCACCATCAACGATGAGCACCTTCCGAGGCTTCGGGGCGGTCCACCCAGCGACCTCTCCCCCACCAGCCACCATGAGCGCCAGCGTCAAGCTAAGCATGGTTTTCCCAACACCGGGCGCTGCCCAAGCCAAGGCTGATTTGAGGTGGCCCCCGGATTTCGGACAGGCGGGTAAGCTCGGTTCGCCTGCGAGAAGGACGGACCCGGATGACGGGCAAGCGGACGCGGTACTCGGCGGATTTCAAGGCGAAGGTGGCGCTGGAGGCGCTGCGGGGTGAGCTGACAGCGGCGCAGCTGGCGGCCAAGCATGGCATTCACCAGACGATGGTGGGCGACTGGAAGCGGCAGGCCATGGAGGGTTTGACGGCAGTGTTCTCTGGCAAGGCGGCGGCGCAGGAGAGCGCCAAGACGGCCGAGGCGCAGGTGGAGAAGCTGCACGCCAAGATCGGGCGGCGGGAAGGCTACGTGGTCGGCCGCAAGCGCATCCGGCGGCTGATGGCGAAGATGGGCTTGGCGCCGATCTACCAGCGGCCGCGGACGACGGTGCCGAATCCCGAGCACCGGATCTTCCCCTACCTACTGCGGGATCTGGTGATCGACCGCCACAACCAGGTCTGGTGCGCCGACATCACCTACCTGCCGATGCGGCGCGGCTTCCTCTACCTGGTCGCGGTGATGGACTGGGCGACGCGGAAGGTGCTGGCCTGGCGGGTGTCGAACACCATGGAGGTGGAGTTCTGCCTCAAGGTGCTGGAGGAGGCCATGGCGCGGTTCGGTCGGCCGGAGATCTTCAATACCGACCAGGGCAGCCAATTCACCTCGCCGCGGTTCACCGGACTGCTGCAGCAGGTCGGAGTGCGCGTCTCGATGGATGGCCGCGGCCGCTGGATCGATAACGTGTTCATCGAGCGGCTGTGGCGCAGCCTGAAGTACGAGTGCATCTACCTGCATGCCTTCGAAACCGGCTCGGAGGTGCGGGCCGGCCTGTCGAAGTGGATCGGCTACTACAATACCAAGCGCCCACATTCTGGCGTGGACGGCAGAACCCCGGACGAGGCCTATGGGGCCAATGCCGTAACAAAGTTGGCGGCCTGACGGAAACCAGAACCGAGCTTATCCAGGCCGCGAAGCTGTCCGACGAATGGGGACCATCTCAGTGATCCATCGTTCACGGACATCCTGCAGCCCATTGATCAACCGGTTCCCATAGGCGCAGTCGATGTGTCCTGCCCCAGGTGAATCCTCAGCGCCTTCCGGACTGCTTCCAAGGCTCCCCCAACGCGCGCCTCGGGAACACCAGCGGCAGCAAGGTGCGATGCCATAAGGTCGACGGTGGCGTCGAAGGCTTGGGTCACCGGAAGCACCATCACCTTCTCTGTATCGCGTGTTGACAGCTCAGGTTGGCTCTGTGCCGGGTCATGATCGAAGGCCGTTACCGGTAGTATGGACGCCAAGGTTCACAGGAGATGCCATCCTGGTCTGCATCGAGCTTGGACCAGTACCCTGGCTTCCCTCTCCTTGCAGGGGCCAAACCCACCGCACGGGCAGCATCACAGTTGTGCCGGGCTTGGTAGTGCTTGAAGGTCAGATCCAGCGGCCACGGGCTGAAGATGAAGAGCTGCACTAGGTAGCCCAGCGCGCCAGCAGCCACGATTGCGAGCAGTCCGTATCCCTTGGCCCTACGCCAGGACCGGCGGATGCGCATCCATCTATCATGCCGTCGCCAAGCAACTGCCCGCCGCCTCTCCTCACGTTCGATGTCCCGCAATAGCTGTCTGACGGGGTTGGCGCGGGGCAGGAGAGAGCGAAGGTTCATCTCCTTATCATAACTACATCAGAACAAGATGCCAGCCTTCTAGGGCTTTAAGCGCCTTGGTCCTCCTCGCTCCGCAATGGGCATCATGGTCGCCGCCGCTTTGGCTTCACTTCGGATCACCTTCAGCGTCGCGCAGTAAGGATGCCTTGCATTCCCCGCGACGTTCAGTGGCAAGCTCAGGTCACCAATAAGTTCCGTCTCGAGCTGCCATGGCCGGTCCGTTGCCACCCAGACCACTCGTGCATGGTCAGCCATCCAAGCGTCTAGCCGCTGCTCGCCAGGGTTGGTGAAGGTTCTCGTCCTGCCATTCCCTACGCGCCGTAGCTGGATGCCCAGGCGGTCAGCTAGGAGACATCCCAAGGTCAGCCTCAGCGTCGATCCCGCAGCATTTCCCCTGAAGTGGTAGGTGACGCGCTGCTGGAGGTGCGCGGCGCTGGCCTTCCTGCCGTTTGTAGGAGGAGCCTTGGGGGCTATGCCGACATACAGCAGGGTGAAGCCACTGAGCCTGACGCAGCCATCCGTCGGCACGCCCGGTGGAATCTCATCGAAATACAATGCGTAGACGCCGGGCAGCTTGGGAATAGGGCACGGTTTCTCCGCGATCTGCTTTTGGGAAATCAGCTCTGGCGGTTGCAGTAGCGCAGCGTCCATGTGTCCACCGTAATTCGCTTGATGTGAGTACTAGGAAGACCGTGCGCCTCCCCGTGTATCAGCTGAAGAACGGCACAACCTCTCCCATTAATGTGCATCGGTAAGTTTAGTCCGAATTCATTACAATCCGACGGTCATGGCATCACCCGTCATTTATGAGATCGTCTGCTTCCCAGCGAAGGTTCGCTACGTTGGTCAAGCTAAAGATCCGGCCAAGAGATGGGCGCAGCACAAAACGAGGCTGGCCAACGGGCGGCATGAGAACGCGGGCCTTCGCGCCGCTTATAGAGATTATGGGATTGGACACTTTGAATTTAGGATTTTAGAGGAGGTCGTTGACCCAAAGTCTCTACGCCTCAGAGAGCAGTACTGGATACGCACATTTCGAGCGCAAGATGGACTCCGCCTTATAAATCACAGAAGGGCGATCAGCTTTCTCGACCCCAACGGGAAGCGTCAATATTGTGAGCGCCCAAAAGCTTTCTTCTGGGTCGAGGATCCCTCAGGCCGGGGTCGGCTAATCATTAACTTAAGGGCTTTTTGCGCCGAGCATTTTCTTTCGTATTTAACGATGTGGGCCGTAGCCCGAAGGCGCGGTAAAAACAAAGGGCCTCATCAAGGTTGGATGATATGGTCTGCGGAGCCAGCTTACTGGTCGTGGGAAAATCAGAGCTGGGAAGGCTATACTGAAAAAATTGTTGTGCAGGGTTGGGTTCTCAATCCGTTGAACGGATGGGGGGAACACCATCTTATTTGGGTGCAGGAAACAGAGGATATTTGGTTTAAAGTTGAAAACAGAGCCAAAAACCTTGGACACCTATTTTCGGCGGGATGGTCTGATATTTACATGACTGATAAGCACCGGGTAAGCGTGTGGGAATATCGACCAGGTAGGGTTTCATTCGAATGGCTTCCGAGTGGATCTCAGAGCTTTTTCTCCATGTAGTGAGTCTCGAGCTGTTCGCCTGATTGGAAAAATCAATACTGCTGGCGTTTAGGGATCACGCCACGCACCCCACCCCTAGGCTCCTCCACACCACCCTTCCGTCTTGGGATAAGGTGAACATGGGCATGGTCGACGGTCTGCCCTGCGACCTCACCACAGTTCATGCCCACGTTGAATCCCAGAACCGTCCTGTCGGCCTCTATAACCGCCCTCCGGACCTCATCCATGAGGATGCCGATGGCGCGACGCTCCGGGTCGCTGAGATCGAACCAGGTTGCCGCATGGCGCCTTGGGACGATTAAGGTATGCAGCGCCGTGACCGGATAGGCATCCCTGAAGGCGACCGCGAGAGTGTTGCCAGCGATGACCCTGGTAGCCGGAGGGTCGCAGAAGATGCAGCCCTCCTGGCGAGCCTCTAAGCCGTCCCTAACCGCCCTAAAGTCCGTCGCATCCCGGCCCCCCTTGTTCGCATTGCATTGCCAGCAGAGGGCCTGGAGGTTCTCCAAGGTATCCTTGCCGCCATGCTTGCGGGGGATAATGTAGTCTACCTCAAGGGCCTTCTCGTCACCTGGCGCCCACACAGCTCGCACCTAAACCTCGCGCGCTTGAAGACTTCATACCGGACGGTCCCGGAGAGGTCCCCCAAGGCAGTTCTGCGATGGTCGTAAGCTTTGGCTCCGCGACGCTGGAGATAGTCGGCCACCTTTGCATCGCAGATGGCGATCAGTTCAGCGCGCTCTGCTTCGGTCAGCGTCTTAAGGTCCGTCTTAAGACGGTACTCGTCGCCGTCCCGCTCGATTAAGCCATGCCGACTGAGGACCGGCCCCGGCGTCCGCTTGGTGATCTCTTCGTAGTACTCCAGTTGAGCCTCATCGAGGGCGAGGAAGGCTGCTGCGATGTCCCGCCGAGATGCCCACCCGTTGCCCTGGATGAGGACCTTGATCATGACAGGCTGGTAGACGTGGGACATCCTCATGCAGTGACAGAGAAAGTCCCTAAGAAAAACCGAATCCACAACCACTGCTCAGGACTCAAAAGGGTAAGGCCCAACATCATAAGTTTTGGTCATTCTAATTAAGTCGCTATCCGTAGAATTGCCTTGTTCCAACACTATGTAGTTGGCCTGAAAATTCCAAGCCTCAGGAAGAAACACTTGGCGTACCCCGCGCCGACGATTAACGGCATCAGTGATTTGAACGGGCTTCAAGTTGGTTTTCTGAGAAGCGTCCGGTGCTGAGTCACCCTCACCAAAGAACGCCTTGAACGGCGCGGTGAGACGGACGGCGCCAACCAAGCCGAGATGATTCGGGCTATTTCCGCCCCATTCATGCCTAACGGCGAAGGTCGCTTGAAGAATGCCTTTGCCTTGGGGTCGCCCCTCTGCAAATGCAGGTTCCCCACGGGCGAAATAGTCGATGACCTGCTTCATCTCGTGCGGCGTGAACCACCATTCTCCAAAAAAGCGTCTTGGGTCATGGTAGGTCCGCAGTAAGACAAGGCCAGGAGCAAGATCAACAACTACTGGGTCCTTAATCCCACCGGATCTTGCGCCACTTTTCGAATCAAACCCGCGCACCTTCAAGTAGGTAAGCTTCAATGTGGGGTCTTGAAACAAATGCGCATTTACAGCCGTCGTGGACGTCATCTCAACCCCCGTTTTTGCTCTACAAGGTCACCATAATCTAATCTTTCCACGCGATGCCAATTGCGCCGTAGGGTACGCCGATGAGGGTTTTCTGTGAATGGGTTGTTGAGTTCGCCTCTTGGAGACCATGCGAGGTTCATACGGAGTCAGCCCGAGCAAGCAACCGCTGTACCGCGATGGCCGTCCACTTACCCTTCCTTGGTGGCCCTATACCCTTGGCCTCTAGGGCGGCCGCAATGGCCCTCAGCGACGCTCTGTGGTCCCGCATCTCCTGAGCCACAGGCAGCACCTTGATCCTGAACCGTGCGGCATGAACATGTCTCGCCTCGGCCGATGCCCGTGCTGCCTTTCATGGATCAGGTGGCGTATCCGGCCGATAGCCGCGATCACCTCCGAGCTTCACGCCACGGGCCTCCGCCATTTTAAGAGCCGCCTTGGTTTGCTCACTGATGAGACCGCCTCCCATCCCGCCACAGCATCCATCTGCATCAGGACAAATCGTCCCATAGCCCCAGTAGGAATCTGTGGCATGTCGCAGAAAGCTACATCGGCGCCTCCATCAATCAGACTGCGTAGGAACGGGAGATTGAGACTGAGGCGGTCCAGTTTCGCCACCAGCAGAGTTGCCGTTTTTCTGCATGAAGCTGGCTTGAACAGCGCTGGAGATCGCAGTCATATTGCAGTCTCGTTCTGGATTGGTGTTTAGATGCCCAACTGGCTAGCAATAACTCAACAAGATTGGTTGCGACGCACCCGCGATGCGAGGCACGAAGCGGTGCATTTCTGGCTACCTTCACCTTGGCAAAGGCGAGATCTGATTGCTGGTGACCGTTGGTACTTTCGGGAGCAGACTTGGGATAAAGGCCTTGGGCGGCCACCCCAAATCCTTGGGCACGGGATCGTAGTTCGGTACGAGCAGACTACCCCTCGTGCTTTGTTCGCTAGCCATGGGTCAGCTACTGGGTATGACAGCGTCTCTGAACTTGCGGAAGGTATCGGTACGACCGGGTATGGAGAGCAGGGTGCCCTTGATCGTAGCATTGGCAACATCATACTGCGTGATGTCGTCGTCTATGAGAGGCCAATCATAGCACCTCGTGATATTCCGACCGCCAGCCTAGTGAGCCCTAACGGGCGGACTTACTGGCCCTTTAATGATGAATTGGTTCGACCGCTTTTGTCCGATAGCGAGGGCCGCATTAAGGCCTCGGAAGCAGACGACAGCGCCTTTGATCCAAAGAATGCTAAAGACGCTCGTGAGAAGGTTCTTAGAGCAATCAAAACCCGCCGAGGGCAGAAAGGTTTTCGGGACGCTCTACTCAAAGCCTACAGCGGGCGCTGTGCTATCACCGGCTGTTCAGTGCTGGACGTGTTGGAGGCATCTCATATTACTCCATATCTAGGTCCGGAAACTAATCACGTCACCAATGGCATTTTGCTTCGAGCTGATTTGCATACCTTGTATGATTGCGGGCTATTCGCAATTGACCCAGGGACGTTAAAGGTGATTATCGCCCCTTTGCTTGAAACGTCCAGCTACCGCAAAATCAATAACCGGCCTTTGCGGCTGCCAGCATCCCCCTCAGAAAGCCCCAGCAAGAAGGCATTGCGACAGCGCATTGAGGAGTTCACTGCCCACAGTGGCAGTCCGCCGAAAGGTGCTTCGGACTAAGAGCATCTTGCTCTGTCGCGAGCCTATTCGGGCAGGATAAGGCCTGAAGCCCCAGTTGGGGATCATGGACAATGAACTGCTCCGTTTTGCTCGGCTCTCTGCGGC
>NZ_JAETWB010000056.1 GCF_016773205.1 Belnapia arida | reverse complement strand
CCATGATCCGCGTCAGCCTCGGCGCCCTCCTGCTCCGCCGCATCGCCCACCCCTAACCATTCTCAAACGGGGTCTTAGTACTTTTGAAGCAGCAGTGCGGCAGCGCGTGAACGTAAAGCGATATGTCGAGGACAGAATGTCGACGGCTTCGATACGGTCAAACGAGTTCTGATGGACTATTTTGCATGACATATCGTTGAAGTTTTTAGCGCGGCGTGCCCTACGATATTGCACGTCACGTGATCGCATTACAGCGGACACCTATGAGCAACTTGTCCAGCCGCGCAGACGCGAATCTCGAGCGACAGCACTGTTACATTTCTATAGTTCTGGCGCTCGCCGCATTGCCACTCTGGAGCGAATTAACACACGCCCAGCGCGGGCTCGCAGGCCCGGTCTACGGGCGCAACATCGAAGCCGTCGTTCCCGGCGCAGAGGATCTGCTCTCAAAGCTAGAGGACATGGGCTGGTTGCTGCGAGGACAAACTACGCTGACGGTCCAAGCGCGACCTGCCTTTCGTGCGCGCGGAACCGCACGTGAGGAGGAATTCCCATCGCAGGGAGAAATCACCAGCACGCAATCGGCCGATCTCGTGCTTGGCCGGCGGCTCTGGAACAATGCGGAACTCATCGCCGTGCCATCCCTCGCTCGCGGCTTCGGGCTTTCGGACAGCCGGGGCATCGGTGCAGGCTTGAACGGCGAGGCCTTCCATGGCGGCAGCGCGACGGCGAGCGTGGCACTGACGCGGCTCTTTCTGCGGCAGACTTTCAATTTATCCTATGACGCGTTTGGGCAGGATGACGACCCAATGCGCTTCGCCGGTCCGCTCGCTCTGCAGCGGGTGACACTCACCCTGGGCAAGTTCGCGGTTTGGGATATCTTCGACAACAACCGCTATGCCCATGATGCCAGAACGCAGTTCCTGTCATGGGCCTTGGTCGGCACCGGCGCCTTCGATTACGCGGGTGATGCAGCCGGCTTCACCAATGGCGTGGCGCTGGAATGGGAGAATGGTGTCTGGGCCATACGCTCAGGCCTGTTCCAAGTGGCGCGCGAAGTCGGAGGCGAAAGCCTCGACCCACGTGTTACCCGCGCTTGGCAAGGCTTGCTGCAGTTCGACAGATCGTGGTGGTGGGGACGCTACCGCGGGGTTGCCCGCCTGCTAGTCGGTGCCTCCCGAACCAGTTCGACGCGCTGGAACGACTTGACGGCCGCACTCCGCGGGCCAGCTGAGCGCACCGAGCAGGGTCGAGGGTGGCGAACCAAAACGATGTTGACCGCGAATATGGAGCAGGCGGTAAACGACAGCCTAGGCGTATTCCTGCGGCTGGGCTGGAACGATGGGCAGGCGCAAAACTGGATGTTCACCGACATGGATTGGTCGGTGTCAGCGGGCTTGGCCGTGAACGGCTGGACCTGGGAGCGCTGGGAGGACACGCTTGGGATCGGCTTCAACGTTGGCGGATTGTCGGGCCCGCACAGGCGCTACCGGGAAGAGGGCGGTGGTAGCTTCGTCGTGGCACGCGAGGGTGGGTTACGATATGCCCCGGAAGCCGTGCTGGAGACTTACTACGATGCCGAGGTGGCTTCCGGACTGCATGCTGCGGTAAGCCTCCAGCTCGTGCTCAATCCAGGCTACAATGCCGATCGCGGACCCATCTCCGCGATTGCATTTCGTTTACGCGCTGCCTTCTGAGCGTCGGTTCCGGCATCCCGCTACTCTGCCGGGGCGGGCGTGGCATCCGGCAATGGCAGGTCGCGGCTCCGTTCATCCGCAACGGTCCTCCGCGCCAGCCGCGGTACGGACCGGCGCTCGTCGTCGAGACGTGCGATCATCATGCCAGCACGCTCCGCACTGCCCAGCAGGGCCAGGATAGCCCCACGTTCGCCGGGTCGCACTGCGCCGGCGAGGCCAAGGCAGCGCGTACGGAGGTCGGTCAGGCCGTTGCGCCATGCGGTGTCACCCTGCGGCACTGCGGCTTGGCCAGCGGCGGCCGGGAGCACAACGCGCATGGCGTCGCCGATCTGATCGAGCACCGCGTCCACCACCTGCCGCGCCTCTGGCGAGAACTCCTCACGGGCGATCCGTCGCGCAACCTGGTGCAGTGTCTCGCCCAAGCTAGCGGCGAAGTCCGCTTCCTCCACCAGGCTGGCAACGAGGTCCGCTCGTGCAGGGGGCAGGTCGGGTGTGAGCAGCGATGCGGCATAGGCTCGGATGTCGCGGCTCAGGATGTCTATCGCCATGCGGTGCTCGTCGAGATCTTTCGGTGCGGTCGGCACGCCGCGCGCGCTGGCCAGAAACAACGCCCCAGCCTGAACATGCCGCTCGATCTCGCGCTCCACTGCTCCCACCGCTTTGCCGAGATCGCTTCTCGCCTCGGATGTCAGGTGCTTGGGTGTCGAGTAATCCTCGATGTCCTCGGACGCATCCCGGCCCACGCGCGAGAGCACCCGCTCAAAGACGCCGATGAAGGGAAACAAAAGCAGCGTGTTGAAGATGTTGAAGAAGGTCGAATAGATCCCGACCGCCACGGGCACCAGTGGGAAGCTCTCGCGCCCGTTCATCATCACGGGTACGCCGGGATCCCCGCCGAACCACTGCATTACCCAGCGCAGCACTTCCATGGAGATGAAGAAGAGCGGAATGGTAACCATTACTCCGATGATGTTGAAGGATATGTGGGCATAAGCCGCGCGCTTGGCATTGCGGGACAGGTTCAGCGACGCCATCCAGGAGGTGATGGTCGTACCCAGATCGGCACCGAGTGAGAAGGCGACAGCCGTTTGCCAGTCGAGCACGCCCGCGGAGCCGAGCCCCATGACGATGCCAATGGTGGCGGAGGATGAGTGGATCAGCGCGGTGATCAGCGCCGCAGTCGTCACACAGCCGATCAGGCCGGCGAAGCTGTCAGCGCGGAGGGACGAGATGGCCGACATCACCTCCGGCATGTTGCGCAACGGCCGCAGACCGCCGGTCATCAGGTTCAGGCCGTAGAAGATCAGCGCGAAGCCCATACAAGCCAAAGCGATGTTCTTCACCTTGTCGGTCTTGGCGAAGATGTGCACTAGCGCGAACAGCCCAGCCAGCAACAGGCCGAGCGGCCCGAGCGGCAGGGCGATGAGGCCGTTGCCAAGCGTGGTACCGATATTGGCACCCATGATGACGCTGATGGCCGGCCGCAGTCCGACCACGCCGGCATTCACCAGGCCGACCGTCATCACCGTCATTGCGGTCGAGGACTGGATGATTCCGGTGATTAAAGTGCCTGCAAACACGCCTTTGATTGGCGTGCCTGCAAATCGTGCCAAGAGATCGCGCATCCGGTTCACGGCGAGCGACTGGATTCCGTTCGACATGAACTCGAGGCCTAGCATGAAAATGCCTAGGCCACCGATGACCGGCACGATCACCTGGGTGAAAAGGTCGACTTGCATACCGCCAGATCTCCAAGGTGAAGCAGTGCACGCAGCAGGCGCAGTGGGTGGGGTAGGTTGTTTCGAATGGAAGTCAGCGGCTGCTGCCGAGGGCGGTGCGCCAATACTCCGTCACCAACCGGACCGCGGGCTCAGGCAGGGGCACGTAGCCGAGTGCGACGGCATCAGCGCTCCGCTCGGTCAGGCACATACGAAAGAATTCGATCGTTGTACGGCTGCGAGCTTCTGCGCGACGCGGCATCAAGACGTAAGCGGTGGCCACGATCGGGTAAGCGTCGCCACCGTTCGGGTCGGCGATCTCCCGATAAAAATGCCGGGCAGGGTCCCAGGATGCCGTTGCTGTCGCCGCCTGGATGCTAGCCGAATCAGGCAGCAAGAAACGACCTGCCGGATTGGAGACCGCCGTGACGGATAAGCCCAGCCGTGCTGCCTGGCTTGCCTCGACGTAACCTATCGAACCGGGTGTGGCCTGCACCAAGTCCGCGAGTTCGCGGTTGCCTTTGGCGCCGACGCCGACCGGCCACTGAAGGTCGGTATTGACCCCAATGCGCGAGCGCCAATCCGGGCTGGCGGCCGCGAGGAAAGCTGCAAAATGGTAGGTGGTGCCGGAGCCATCCAGTCTTCGGAGCACGGAGATGGCGATGTCCGCGAGACCAAGCTCAGGGTTGAGCATTCGGATCGCCGGATCGGACCATCGGGTGATCCGGCCCAGATAGATGTCGGCGAGGACGGATCCGGTAAGCTGCAGCGAACCTGTCTTGATGCCCGGCAGGTTGGTGACTACCACCACGCTGCCGGTGACCAGGGGAAATTGCATTAAGCTATGCCGGTCTACTTCCTCCGGCAGCAAAGGAACGTCGCTCACCGCGAAGTTTGCCGCACCTTGCAGGACGCGCATGAGCCCGCCGAACGAGCCCACCGGCTCATAATCGAGGTTGGTTTCGGCGGAGACATACGCTCCGCCTTCGCCTTGCAGGGTGGCAAAGACCTGTCCCCAACGTGCAAGAACGGGATGCGCGAAGGTCGAGCCTGCACCAACCATGCCCTGTGCGTCAGCAGACTTGGGAAAGCCAATAAGGAGGGCAGTCAATGCAACCAAAAGAATAAATAGCTTCCTATGCATTTGACGTCCAATTCGTGCGAGGCGCGCATGCGATGCAACTGCGTTTCAGCATCATCTCCGGCTATCGCTGACGCCGCGCCTGCTCAAATGATCCTTTCATGACGAGCGGTCAGGAAGGGTGAGACTAGGAGGCGCTCATCTACGCCTAATACCAAGTCTCCGAGAGCGTAACTCGTTGGGCACTCCCAGGCTGGCGGCGCTCTGAATCAACATGGCGAACAGAGGAGCTTCGCAATGCCCAGCGCACTCCGAGCTGACTTCCACGTGGCTAGGCTTCATACTGTGGCTCGCTGGATCAAGATGCGGCCCTGGCGCGTCGCGCACGGAGGCCGCTCGGATCGATGGGGTGACGGTGCAGATCGTGCGGGACCAGGTTGTTCGGTTCAATGCCGAGGGTCCGGCTGGGCTGATTGACCGTAAGGCGCCGGGCCAGGCATCGCGGTTGAGCAGCACGCATCGTGCGGCTCTGGCGGCGGTGCTCGAGAGCGGCCCGATACCGGCCATTCATGGCGTGGTGCGGTGGCGGCTGGTCGATGTCTGCCAGTGGCTGTGGGAGGAGCATCGGGTCACGGCCGCCAAGCAGACCATGAGCCGCGAGGTGCGGGCCCTTGGCTACCGCAAGCTCTCGGCACGTCCTCGCCATCATGCGCAGGCGGAAGACGCCATCGAGAATTTTAGAAAACCTTCCCCGCCCGCCTGGAGGAAGTTGCGCGTGAGAAGTGCGTCGCCGCCAGCGCCATAGAGATCTGGTTCGCCGACGAGGCCAGAGTGGGGCAGAAGAACAAGATCACCCGGCGCTGGGCCCGGCGCGGCACCAGGCCCGTGGCGCCAAATGACCAGCGCACGGCGTCGACCTACATCTTCGGCGCCATCTGCCCCAAGGAGGGCAAGGCGGCAGGCCTCGTCCTGCCCCACTGCAACACCGCAGCCATGAGCCTGCATCTCGCCGAGATCGCTGCCGCTGTGGCGCCGAACGCGCATGCCGTGCTGCTGCTCGACCAAGCCGGATGGCACTTGTCGGACAGGCTCGAGGTACCGCCGAACATCACCCTCATCCCGCTGCCGCCAAAATGCTCTGAGCTCAACCCGGTCGAGAACACCTGGCAGTTCATGCGGGACAACTGGCTGTCGAACCGCGTCTTCCGCTGCTACGACGACATCGTCGACCATTGCTGTCGGGCCTGGAACCGCCTCGTCGAGCAGCCCTGGACTATATGTCCATAGGAATGCACGATTGGGCGCATCGGTTCTGATCAGCGGGATTTAGTATAAGCGCTTCACCGACGATTTGCGAGAGCCGGTCTGCGATTCGCCGCGGAACTTCCTCCGGAAACACCCTCCGCTGTCCCGCAGGTGCCCGCGCCCGCCGGAAACGGCTGGGCAGCGGAGATGCCGTGTGGCGTCATTCAACCATCACGTCGCGCACCAGAAACGCTGCCATCATGGATGGCTTTCCTAAACAGGAGAGGGCAATGCCCTTTGTCGTAATCCGTGGCCACTTTCATGCCCAGGGCTACTCGCCGGACGGCGACTCGCTACGCTTCGCGCCAGAGCAGCCGGACTTGTTGCAGCGCCTTGGCGGCTTCCGCATCCGGGTAAATGCGCGTGGCCACGTGCAGTTGCGGATGGAGGGTATCGACACCCTTGAGACGCACTACGCCGGCCCTGGAGGCGTCCGCCACCAACCACGCACCTGGGCTGATGCGGCGCGGATGAAGCTGCTGGACTTTGCCGGCATCACCGATGTGGAATGGGATGTCGCAGGGAACACTGTGCTGGCCGCTCAGGATGGAACGCCCGGCTATATCCTCTCCCGTACCATCGAAAAAAATGGCCGCCCCGTCGCTTTCGTCTATGCCGGCACGTCGCCGGAAGCGGATGGCGTGGAAGTTTTCCTGGACCCGGACCGGCTTCAACAAAGTTACAACCAACTCGCGCTGCGGACTGGGCTGGCTTATCCCACCTTCTATACCGGCCTGTTCCGAGATCTGCGCGACGTTATGGCCGAAGCGAGCACCGATGCGCGTGCTGCCGGTATTGGGCTCTGGCCATTGGACGCGACAAGCAGCGGCTTTGATGCCACCAGCCTTGCAGTCATCACTAACCAAGTCTGCCTGTTGCCCAAGCTGTTCCGACGACTCTCGGACTATATGGTCAGCACCGGTAGCGCCGTGGGCTTCAAACCACGGCTATCCCAAGCACCAGAGCCGGTGTTGGATTTGGTGGAACAAAACTTTACCCATTGGGACACATTTGTAGAGCAGGCAGAGGGCGGCACTCAAATTCGTTTGACGCGTCTACCGGAGCAACTGGTTTTCGACGAAATGCAGAACCAGCCGGCCAACCGCTTCACCGCGGTGATGGAGGGTGAGGCGGTAACAAGCTGATGCTGAGGTCCATGGTGCGCACGTGAATATACCTTCTAAATAAGCGGTCGAATAAGGCTTGGCATCGTTCGGAAGAGGCGATTGACGCTTGGGGTGCTGATCTGGGAGGATACCTAGCTTGGATCGCCCAATCCTACCGCCTCGCCACCCGCAAAGAGTGACGCGACGACGTCCACCTTGCCTTCACCACGCTCGCCTGCGCCATCGTCTGCATAAGCTAGGTCAGGTAATTTCGTCCTAGCTGCTACAGCCGATGACGTCGTTCGAAGTGATCATGCGTGCTCGAGGGCATAATTTAAGCGCCAACGAGCTTCCTCTTGGTTGGAGCCTTCCACACTTTCCACAATGTCAGATGAACCAGTGACCGGTCATCTCGAAATTGGCGGTGGCTTGCGCCGCCAGCGCATTCCAGTCGACCGTCTGCGTCGCCGGGTTCAACTCCAGCGCCAGGGCAATCACCTGCGTCATTTGGGTCGCCGAGAAGTTGTCGTCGGCCACGAGCAGCAGCGTCTTGCGCCCATCCGGCAGGTCCGACCCGAAGGTCATCCCCTCGATGTTGTCGAGCGGGATCCCGAGATCGTCGAGATCGAGCACGAGCGACTTCCGCACCGGCGTATAGCCGCAGTCCAGCGCATCCCGATCCGAAACATCCGTCGCCTGCGTCGCATCGACATAGTAGAGCCGGATGTCGTTGCCAGCGACACCGGTGGAGAAAGAGCGTTCCAGCGCCAGCAGGTGTCCGCCATTATCGAGCGCCAGCAGCTCGACGAGACCGTTGGTGGCGAAGGTATCGACCGGGTCAGGCCGGTCTTGGATCGGGTCGGTCTTGTAGACATACTCGGCATCGGCCCCGCCGCTCGCCAGATCGTAGCGGATGATGCGTGAGGGGGAGCCGGTGGTCAGGTCGGCATTCGGCCCGTCCTGATAAAGCGCATCCTCGGTCCCGACATAGAGGTGTCGCCCGCTTGGCGTCGCGGTCAGCGCCTCGAAGGCGAGGTTGTTGCGGATGCCCGAGCTGCCATCGGCGGTCGGCAGGTACTTGTCGTCGACGGGCAGCGCTGCCTGCAAGCGGCCATCGAGGCCAAAGCGGTCGACGAAGGGGCTGATCAGCGCGCTCGCATCGCCCTCGGAGGAGAGATAGAGCCGATCGCCAGTCAGGGTCAGCCCCTCCGGGTCGAGCGAATTCGCAGCGAAGGGTGCTCCGCTTTCGCCCGACAAGGTCTGAGCGCCGGTGAAGCTTAGGTCGCCGGGATTGAGCTGGCCGTCGCCGAGGTCGATGGTGGCGGTGAAAAAGCGGGCATCCTCGGAGCGGTCGTCGGACAGCAGGTAATACTGCCCGCGCGCCGCGTCATAGGTGATGGCGGAAAGCCCGCCAATCTGCAGCCCGTCGAGGCTGCCGCCATAGGGCAGCGAAACCGAGCCGAGGAATTCCGGGCGGCCAACTGAGGTCACCTCCGGGCTCGGCGTCACCGCCAAGTCCATATAAGTCAGCTTGTGGTCGGAGGAGGGGTAGCCGCCCAGCAGCGTCGGGTTATAGGTGCCGACCAACGGAAAGAGCGGATCGTCCGTCTGCGGCCAGAACACGCCGGCGTCGCGCGGCGCGAGCCCATCCTTCGAGGGCAGCACGTAGTCGACGCGCAGGTTGCCCGGTGCGGTATCCGCGAAGTCAGCGGTGTCAAAAAGCGGGTTGCCCTGCTGCGCCGCATTGGCGCCGCCCTGCTGCGCCGCCTGCTCCGGCCCACCCGGGCTGGTCGGCACCAGCGAGGCATCGACCCGCGGCGCCTCGAGCAGCTGCGTCGCGGCCTGGTCCACGCTGTCGCCGTCGACGGAATCGGCATTTATGTCACCCATGACGACGAAGCGGGCGCCGGGGCCGAGGCCGCCCTGATGCCCCTGGTCGTCATAGATGTAGTCGCCCTTGCCGGGTGTGACGCAATCCGCGGTCAGCCGGATCTCGTCGGCGTTGCGCAGCCCGTTGCGGTCCTCCGGCCCGTCGAAGGTGGGCGGCGTCGGGTGTAGGACGATGAGGTGGATGACCTCGCCATTCACCAGCACCGGCACGTCCCACATGCTCTTCGACGGCAGGCGGATGGCATCCAGCTCTGCCGACGAGTACCAGTCGGCGGGGGCGGGCGTATTGGGGTCGTCGGGCAGGCGGGCGCTGGGCATATCCTTCCAGAGGAAGGTCTGGAAGGTGCGCACCTGGTCGGTGAGGATTGGGTAGCGAGAGAAGACGGCCATGCCGTACTGGCCGGGGAAGGCGCCGAAGCCGAGCGCATCATCGCCATAGCCCGCCTCGCCAGGGGTAGTGACAACGTGGCCGTTACTGTTCAGGTCGAAGCCCGAGGCGATGCCGGTATTGGACGGTGCGGTGAAGGCATAGGGGAAGTCGATGCCGGCCGCGCCGCCGGTGCCGAGCGTGTCCTGCGGCTTCTCGAGGTAGTTGCTGCGGAAGAGGTCGGCCGCCTCGTTGCCCGGCGCATAGTCGAACTCGTTGACCAGCAGCAGGTCGGGCGTCGTCCTCTGGATGATTTCCGCCACGGTCTGCGCCTGGCGGTCTGTGTCAGTAGCGAGATTGGCCAGCAGTTCGCCCGCGTTGGCGCGGTTGAGCGAGGCGTTGAAGGTGGCGACGCGCAGCTCTGGCGTTGCCGGATCAATGGAGGCTGACATGCTTGGCGTCTCCCGGACGGGGGGCGGGTGCGAGAGGAGGAGACGCAGCACTGGACAACGGTGGCGACCCAGAATGGATTAAGTTAGCTTCGCCGAACGAATAAAACTATGCGGCGTCGTACCAGCTGGTCCGAAGCATTCCTAGTCCGTCACCTTGTGCGAAAACGTGACCCTGCTGGGAGACTCGATCAGCATTTCGGTCAGAACTCGGACTTTCCGAATGGAACGCGGACCGGATGGATGGCATAGGCGTCCGCCAGCGGGGGCGGATGGCGCGTCATTATCGGCACGGAAGCGCCGACAACCACGTAGTAGTCGGTGACGCAGTTTGGGCGCGCGCTTCCGGAGCCCGGCCGTGCCCTGACGTGGAGGCGCAACGTCTAGCTTGTCGGCCGTCAGCTGGGGTTGCGTGCTCTCCAGTCGGCAAAGATGCGCTCGAGCAGTTCGACCTTCTTGCAATCCTCGGCCGCCGCGGCGCGCTTGAAGGCACGACGGAATTCGGGCGTGACGCGGAAGTTCAATGGTTCGGTGCGCTGCTTCGTCGGTGCCTTCGGGGTTGCTGACCTCTCTTTCTCTTTGGCTTTGTTACTAGCCTTCTGATCGCGCGGTCCGCTTTCGGCGGGAATGGCGCCGAGGGTGTCGGTCGGCGACGGCGGCGCGCCCTTACCGGCAGCCTGCTGCCGAGTGCGTCTAATGGGAGCCGGCTTGCTCAGTTGGCTATCCTTGGGACCCTGCACGCTTCTCTTCCTTTTTCTGCCTGCCCCGTTGCTCGATAAATGTCACGGCATGGTCTGCAAAGGCACGGGCCTTGGCGCGCAGTGAGGGGTGACGCGCCTCAGTGGCAGCCCGGCCTTCGTCATGGGCGCGCCGGTATCCGGCACGCTCCGGCCAGGCGAGTCCGAGGCAATGGTAGCCAGCGTCGCCGACATAGCGCACGGCCTCGGCAATCTCGTTCTCCAAGTCACCGGCACAACACAGTGTGATGCCGATGCGGGCGCGCGGCACGCCGGCCTGGATCAGTTCGTGGGCCAGACGCACGGTCGGCAGCAGGTCGTCGACCGCCAACCCCGAAGGGATCAGCAGAGCGTCGGCGGCCTGCGCCACGTCGAGGGTCTGCGCATCGGCGAAGCCGCGGGCATCGAGAACGAGGCAATCAATGTCCGCTTGGCGTGCGCGCTTCAACGCTTGCTTAACGCTATCGAAACGCTCGACCGGCACCTCCGGGTGCTGTCCGGACGCGGATCGTCGTCGGGCCCATTCCAAAGAGGTTGCCTGTAACACGTCGAGATCGGCGAGCAGGACGCGGTGGCCACGATCGGCGTACTCCCGCGCCAGCAACCGCGCCAACGAGGATTTTGCGACGCCCCCCTTTTGCGACGCGCAGCCAATGACGAGCACAAGCCCTCCGAAACCAACGGTGTGCGGATCGATCCCGCCCCACGAGACCTTGAACCATATGCGGCGGCGACCCTGGCGTGCAAGCGTGCAAACGTGCAAAATTGGCGCTGCCGCTCGGGCACCAGATCTCCGGAGCAGCGTTCACCGGCAGCACCGTCGTCCGCCCATCACCAGTCTGGATCCGCACCATGATTGAAGACGTCGCCCCGGCTCCCGCCGAACTAGAAATTAAATTCAAACTGCCCGCCGGCGCCGAGACTAAGCTCGCCGCTCACCCGGCCCTGCGCAGCGAGACAGGGAAGGGGGTCAAGGCCCGGCATGAAGTCACCACCTACTTCGATACGGCGAACCGTGACCTCGCTCGGCGCGGCGCCACGCTCCGTGTGCGGGTGGGCAGCAAGGGTCGGGTACAAACCCTCAAGCTGCGCGACGACGGCGACTCTCTTTTCGGTCGCGGTGAGTGGGAGTGGCCGCTGGAGAGCAACACCCCGGATCCGGCGAAGCTGGCCGCGACCCCGTTGGCGTCACTGCTGGACAAGCTCGAGGTGCTGGGGCCGGTCTTCACCACCGAGGTGGATCGCACGGTGCGCACCTTGCGGCTCGACGACGCCGAGATCGAGACAGCTATCGACATTGGTGCGATCCGCGCCGGCGAAGCTGTAGAGGAGATCCGCGAGCTAGAGCTGGAACTGAAAGGCGGTAAGGTCGCCGCACTCTACAAACTTGCCACACAACTGGGAGCGGAGCTGCAGCTCACTCTTGGGGTCGAAAGCAAAGCCGATCGCGGCTGGCGGCTTAGCACGGGGCACACGCGGACGCCGGAGAAAGCGGGCGACATCCTGCTGCCGTCCAAGGTCACCACGGCTGAGGCGATCCGCCGCATCGTCGGCATGACTCTCGCCAACCTACTGGCTAATCTGCCGGCCGCGGCGGCTGGCCGGATCGAAGGTGTGCACAATATGCGCATCGCCATTCGCCGGCTGCGCACTGCTCTTGCCCTATTTCAGCCCTATCTCGACAAAGCGACGACGGCGCGCTTTACCGAGGGGCTGCGGCAGCTTGGCCGCGTGCTGGGAGAAGCGCGCGACTGGGACGTATTCTGCACGGAAACCTTGGCTGCCGCCGCGGAAGCCGGCGTGGCCGAGGAGTTGCTTAATGACCTGCGTGGCCCGGCTGCGATTGAGCGCACAAGGGCGCATGCCAGCCTTGGCGCCGCGCTGGCTGGTCCGCCGCTGACGGCCTTGGTGCTGGAGCTTGCTGCCTGGGTCGAGGACCCAGCCGCTCTTGCCGGCTCACCTGATGGTGGCGATCTGCACACGCCGCTGGCTGACCTCGTCCCCAAGCTCGAGGAGCGGCTGGAACGCAAGGCGCGCCGGCGTGGACGACACATCCGGCGGCGGAGTGCGGAGGAGTTGCACGATCTCCGCAAGTCGCTGAAGAAGCTGCGCTATGGTGTGGAGTTCCTCGCGCCTCTCCATCGCCGTAAGCAAGTAAGAGCGTTTCTCCACGGCTGCAAAGCGCTGCAACAGCATCTCGGAACCATGAACGATGCGGCTGTTGCGGAAACTCTGGTCAAGCGTCTAGGAGCGGGACGCGAGGCGGAGTTGGCGCGTACAGCCGGCACATTGGGAAGTTGGGCCGAGCGGCGCCGGACAGAAGCCCATCGCCATCTGCGCCACGCTTGGCATGGCTTCAAGGCCACCTCGCTGCCGAATTGAAACCCGGTGCTTGAAGGGCTGCCGCTTCGGTCCGACCGGTGAGGTGCCTATCGCTGTACACTTGGGCTTCAGGACGTCGCCCGGCAAGGGACCCGGCTGGGCATGTCGGGCGTGCTAGTCGACTTGGCGCTGGAACGGCAGTAGGCGACCAACAAGGCAGGGAAGATCCAACTCAGCCACCGAATTAGCTGAGGAATGTTCAACGCGGTCTACAAGTGCCTTATCTCCGCTGGTGGGTTGCCCCAGTTGTCATGCAGCCCATCCATGCACCGCACCGGCGCCGCGATCAGTTCCTCGATCGGCAGGTCATCGAGGGCAGCGAGGTGAACCGACACGAACGGGACGTTGCCCATCTGCTTGATCTGGCCATGCGAGTGCGTGGCGATGCCGCACCGGCGGCAGAAGCGGTGATGCCCTTCACCCCAATCACCATACTTTCTATAGTCGCCGAGCATATCCTCGCCGGTCAGCAGGCGAAAGTCGCTTGGCGCCAGCCCGCCGGCATTCCACATCCGCTGCTTCCAACAGACAGTGCAGTTGCACTTACCTGTTCCCTGGCTGAGATCGATATCCGCCTCGAAGGTGACAGCACGACAATGGCAGCTACCGCGATAGGTTTTCTTCATCGGATCCTCCAGCCGTCACGCGTGACGCTCACGGAGATCGGACGAAGGATTACCCTTCTGACCACCGGGACTGCCACACTGCGGCATGACCATTGTACCAGATCCATCGGCGGCAGCCTGTCCCGGCCTGAGCAGGCAGCCGTAGTCGGCCCCCTCTGCGGTCTCAGCTACGTCTACCGGGGCGTCATGGTTGAATGCCAGTCTGGTGACCATGTGTGCCGTCTGGTGATGCCGGACTATCCGCTGCATGACCGCGGCTTCGGCGCCATCAGTACCATGACCTCTCTGATCGAAATCTGCTCCATGAGCGCCGATTGCCAGCTACAGTCGCTTTGCTGAGCCGCTGAAGCTCCGTCCATTTCAAGCGGCTGATCCGGTTCGCAAGCCGCTAGGCAAGCTCGAGGCTGGCAGCGCCGCTGCTGATGTTGCAGTCTACCAAGCGCTTGTCTTGGTTGAGCCGGTACTACACAACGGACGAAGGGGCCACGCAGGCCCTGCGGTTGAACGGCTTCGAGTGGATCACCATCACACCGACCGCCTGATGGTCCTGGGCTCAACTGGTCATCGCAACACCAGTTTGCGCCGATCGCAACACCGTATCAAGAGCTTCGGCTGGTGTCTTCCAGCCGGCATCGTCACGTCGTTGAGCGCTGGCCGGAACGAAGAGGTCGGGCCAAGCTGGTTGGATGTCGACCGAACCCTCCACCTACCCCGGCTACCGCTTCCCGGCTGCGGTCATCCACCATGCCGTCTGGCTCTACCATTTGTTCAGCCTGAGCCTGCGCGACATCGAGCTCATCCTGGCCGAGCGGGGCGTGGTGGTCAGCTACGAGAGCATCCGGCGCTGGTGCCTCCGCTTCGGCGCGGACGTCGCGGCCAGGCTGCGCAAGCGCCGACCCAGGCCCGGCGACACTTGGCACATCGATGAGGTGTACCTGAAGATCAACGGCGAGCTCTTCTATCTCTGGCGTGCGGTCGACCAGCACGGTGCGGTGCTCGACATCCTCGTGCAGGAGCGGCGGAATGCCACGGCTGCCAAACGCTTTTTCAGACGCCTCCTGGTCGGCCTCAAGTACAAGCCACGGCGGATCGTGACCGATGGGCTCCGCAGCTATGGCGTCGCGCAGCGAGAGGTCCTGTCCAGTGTGCGGCATCGGACCAGCCGGTACCTGAACAATCGTGCTGAGAATTCCCACCGCCCGACGCGACGTCGAGAACGTCAGATGCAGCACTTCAAGTCACCCAGGCAGGCCCAGCGGTTCCTCTCGGCGCACGCGATGATCTATGGCCACTTCCGTCCACGGCGGCACCTGATGACCGCCAGTCAGTACCGCCGTTCGCGCGGCAAGGCCTTCAGGATCTGGCGGCAGGAGACATGCGCCCAGATCGCGGCGTGATGTCCCGCAAGCTCCGTCCTGCGGCAAAACTCACTTGGCTATCAAACAACGTGACAATGCCGTCGGGGCAGCCTCTTCGTCGACAATGCGGCGGCAAAGGTCGGACTTTGACCGCCAGCCGTGGTGCCGTAGCGAATTTCTACGAGCGGCGGCGCGATTAAGCTTGAAGGCTTCAGTGGGCCTTCGGGCAGATAGGGGTATCCGCCAAGCCGCTTACAGGACTAGCCAAGCGACTAGCAGCAGCGGTGACAGCAAACCGGTTATGGCTGAGGCGCGCACCAGGCTAATCGCCAAGTGGACGACAGCTGAGGCTCCAAGGCCACGCGCGGTGTCGAGAGACGGAGCCAGCCAAGCATCGTCGGGAACGGTGGCGTTGGAAGTGATCGGGAGATCCATCGACGTTTCACTCCTCAGACCAGTTGGGTGCTGGCTTCCTGATCTACCTAAAGTTACAAAACCGGCAGTTTATTTCAAATCACGAATTTCTCGCGATATGCGGAGGTCAGTTGGCTCGGTTCTCGCCATTCGACGTGGCGCGGGTAGTCAAAGCAGCAGTGGAGGCCGCTGGCGGCAACCCAATCGACTTTGCCGGGCATAGCCTCCGGTCCGGCTTCATCACCAGCGCCGCTCGCGCCCGCGTGGCGGAGCGGCATATTCAGAACCAGTCTGGGCATCGCAGCCTACCAGTCCTGCGGGGCTACATCCGCCGCGCCAGCCTCTTCGTCGACGACGCCGATGCGAAGGTCGGGCTCTAAACCCCTCGCTAAATGCTCTCCGTGCCCCCACGCGTGCCCCTCAGTCATGGGGGATGCCTGGAGTACAGTTGGGACAGCCATGGTGCAGACGTGGGGGGAGGCGTGTCCCAGGCGTGGCCTATTCAACTAAAGGGATCGTGGGGCACATTGTGGCCCATGGATGACCGCGAACCATATCGGCTTCTACCTTATCGCACCCTGGCGGGTGTCTGGGGTTGCAGCACGGAGGCGGCACAGGAGCGAGTACGGCGCCATAAGTGGCCTAAGCAGCCTGGCAACGGACGTGAGGTCCTAGTCCGCGTGCCCCTCACGGCACTGGAGAGCGTGGGGCACGATCCTGCACCGTCCCCCACGGATGTTCGGCAGGCGGTTGCAGCTCAGCGGGAAGCTGAGCTGCAGGCCCTACGGGATCGGGCAGAAGCTGCCGAGGCTGCGGCACGGGTTGCCCAGCAGGAAGCCGCGGCCGCCAAGGCCTTAGCGGAAGAAGCTGCCAAGCAGGTTGCGGAACTGCGGGTGGATTTGGCCAAAGCATCCGGCGAGGTCGTGGGGCTCGGCCGGGCCTTGGCAATATCGGAGGAGGCCGCTCGTCGGGCGGAGGATGGCAGACTGGAGGCGATGGCTGCGAATGCCGCTCTGCAGACTGTCCTAGGCGCCGCTCAGATAGAGGCAGCGGCTCAGAAAAAGCGCGCCGGACTAGCGCTGGGCGAGTTGGAGGGCGTGAAGCTGGCCACACAGCACCAGCACGCCGAGCTTGCCCAGATGCGTCGAGAGGTGGCCGAGGCCCACAATCGCGCAGTCACAGCTGAGCAGCAGATCATAGAAGCCACCCGCCTACGCGAGGGGGCGGAGGCGGCTTGGCTAAAGCTCGAAGCTGGAACTTCCTGAACTTCCTCTTCGGACGAGAGGGGAAGGGACGACAGTAGAAAAAGGGCTGCGGGAGGCGTTGGCCGAGGCGCGACAGCCGTTCTGGCGGCGGTGGCTAGGCTGAGCGACCATTCTGCCAACGATTTGCCTTAATCTGCGTTAACCTCCCCGCCATGGATTGGGGATGCAGGATAGATGCCTAACCTCCCGGCGTATGCTCAGAAGATCGCTGATCAAGGCTATCACGCAGGACGAGAGGGTCTGCCACAGTCGGACAACCCGTATTCCGCTGTGGACCACGAGCACGAGCTGTATTGGACCCAGGGTCACCTCCTTGGTGTCGAAGACACCAAGCGCAGGAACAGCCGGGACATTTGTGTTCGGCGTTCATGACTGGAGCTGAGCAGACTTCGCCTGAAGGGGCGCTCGTCGACCTGTTGGTGGAGGGAAAGCAACTGCTGAGCTTTATGTGGGCGGTGCCGAGGTGCCGGGGGTTAACCGCCAGTTCAGGCTACTGCGCAGCCGCGGTGATGCCTCTGGCTGCTGCCATGTAGCGGTTCCAGACCGTGACGCATTCCTCGCCA
>NZ_JAETWB010000055.1 GCF_016773205.1 Belnapia arida | reverse complement strand
AAGCCGCTGTCGTGCTGGACATCGGCCGTGCCCTGGAAGGCCCAGTTGTTGCGCGTCTGGCTGATGCCGCGGAACAGATAATCGTTTGAGACGGTCGGCGTCAGCGTCACCGTGAGACCGAGGGAGTCGATGGCGGTCTGCGCCTTGGTCGGCAGCGCCGGCAACGCAACCGTGCTACCCAAAAGCAAGGTGCTGAAAAGCTTACGCATGATGTCGTCATCCCTTAGCGCAGCGCGTCGAGTGCGAGATTGAGCCGCAGGACATTCACCCGCGGCTCGCCGAGAAGGCCGAGCTCGCGGCCCTCAGTGTTCGCGGCGACGGCGGCCTGGACGCGCTCCGCTGGCAGGCCACGCGCTGCGGCCACACGGGCGATTTGGCGCACCGCATTAGCCGGGCTGATATGCGGGTCTAGGCCGGAGCCCGAGGCAGTTGCCGCGTCGGCCGGCATCGGCGCGGGGCCGTTGGCCTCGACGCGCTCACGGACCGAGGCCAGCAGGCTTTCGCTGGTCGGGCCTTGCTGCGAGGCAGCGGATGCCGCTGCGTTGTAGGGAGCGGCGCGGGTCTTGCCCTCGTTGTCCGGATCGGCCTCGGTGGTCGCTGAGGGGCGGCTGTGGAAGTAGCGCTCGCTGGTGAAGGCTTGGCCGATCAGCGAGGAGCCGACAATCTTTCCGTCGCGCTCGATCAGGCTGCCATCGGCTTGTTTGGGAAAGACGAGCTGGGCGACGCCAGTCATGGCAAGCGGCATGGTGAGGCCTGTGACCGCGGTGAGGGCGACCACCATCGTGATCGCGGGGCGCAGCAGCGTGTTCATGGCTCAGTAGATTCCGAAGAGGTTGAGCAACAGGTCGATCAGCTTGATGCCGAGGAAGGGCGCGACGATGCCGCCCAGCCCATAGATCAGCAGGTTCCGCCGCAGCAGCGCCGCCGCACCCACCGGGGTGTAGGCCACGCCGCGCAGCGCCAGCGGCACCAGTGCCACGATGATCAGCGCGTTGAAGATCACCGCCGAGAGGATCGCACTCTCGGGGCTCGTCAGCCGCATGACGTTCAGCGCCTGCAGCTCCGGGTATCTGGCGACGAAGATCGCCGGGAGGATGGCGAAGTATTTCGCCACGTCGTTGGCGATGGAGAAGGTGGTCAGCGCGCCGCGGGTGATGAGCAGCTGCTTACCGATCTCGACGACCTCGATCAGCTTCGTTGGATCGCTGTCAAGGTCGACCATGTTGCCCGCCTCGCGCGCCGCCTGGGTGCCGGTCTGCATCGCCAGTCCGACATCGGCCTGGGCCAGCGCCGGCGCGTCGTTGGTGCCATCGCCCGCCATGGCCACCAGGCGGCCCTCGGCCTGGGCATCGCGGATGTAGCGGAGCTTGTCCTCTGGCGTGACCTCGGCGATGAAGTCGTCTACCCCGGCCTCGGCGGCGATCGCCGCCGCAGTGAGGCGGTTGTCGCCGGTGACCATCACCGTGCGGATGCCCATGGTGCGGAGCGCGGTGAAGCGGTCGCGGATGCCAGGCTTGACGATGTCCTTCAGCTCGATCGCCCCCAGCAGGCGACCCTCCTTGGCAACCGCCAGCGGGGTGCCGCCCGACCACGCGATGCGCTCCACGGCCTGGGACAGCGCCGGCAGGGGCTCGGCGCCGACTGCCTTGATCAGGCTCTCGACCGCTCCCTTTCGATAACGAATGCCATCTGCATCAAGGCCCGAGATGCGGGTCTGGGCAGTGAAGGGCACGACCTTGGCGTCGGCCGGAAGCGCCTGCGATGTCACACCATGGCGGTCGCGCGCCAGGGTGAGGATGGAGCGGCCTTCGGGGGTCTCGTCGCCGAGGGATGCCAGGACCGCGGCCTCGGCCAGCTCACGCTCGGAGACGCCTGGCACCGGCACGAAGGCGGCCGCCTGACGGTTGCCGAGGGTGATGGTGCCGGTCTTGTCGAGCAGCAGCACGTCGACGTCGCCAGCCGCCTCGACGGCCCGGCCGGAAGTCGCCATGACGTTGAAGCGCACCAGCCGGTCCATGCCGGCGATGCCGATCGCCGAGAGCAGGCCGCCGATGGTGGTCGGGATGAGGGTGATCAGCAGCGCGGCCAGCACCGTGACGGAGGGCGGCTGTCCGTTCCAGGAGGCGAGGCCCACCAGCGTGGCCACGGCGATCAGGAAGATGATCGTCATGCCGGCCAGCAAGATGTCGAGCGCGATCTCGTTCGGCGTCTTCTGGCGCGACGCGCCCTCGACGAGGGAGATCATGCGGTCGAGGAAGGTCGAGCCGGGTGCTGCGGTGATCCGCACGACCAGCCAGTCGGAGACCACCATCGTGCCGCCGGTGACGGCACTGCGGTCGCCGCCCGACTCACGGATCACTGGCGCGCTCTCGCCCGTGACGGCCGCCTCGTTGACGGAGGCGATGCCCTGGATCACCTCGCCGTCGGAGGGGATGAGGTCGCCCGCCTCCACCACGACCACGTCGCCAAGCTTCAGATCGGTCGCGACCCGCGGCTGCCACAGCGTCCGGTCGTCGGGGCGGACCAGCACCTTGGCGCGGGATTCCGTCCGCGCCCGGCGCAGGCTCTCCGCCCGGGCGCGGCCGCGGCCCTCGGCGACGGCCTCGGCAAAGGTTGCGAAGAGGACGGTGAGCCAGAGCCAGGCTGCGATCCCCGCCGCGAAGCCCCAGGCCCCGCCGGTGATGGCCGAGCGGATGGCAAGGACGGTGACGAGAGCCGAGACCACCTCGGTGGTGAAGATGACCGGGTTCCGCACCAGGAAGAGCGGGTTGAGCTTGCGCAGCGCGTCGCCCGTTGCCCGGCCGAGGATCGCCCGGTCGAAGAAGGCAGAGTTACTGGCACGGGAGGTGCGCGCGGAGGCACCCTGGTCGATGGGTGGAGAGATATCAGGCATGGCACGGACCTCAGAAGGTCTTCGCCGCGAGCATCACGAAGTGCTCGGCGAGCGGACCCAGGGCAAGGGAGGGGAGGAACTGCAGGCCGCCGAGGATCAGGATTACCCCGGCGAGCAGCCCCGCGAATAGCGGCGTATGGGTCGGAAAGGTGCCCGTGCCCTCCGGCACCTTCACCTTCGCCGCCAGCGAACCGGCGATCGCCATGACCGGCACCACGAAGGCGAAGCGGCCGAGCAGCATGGCGATGCCGAGCGTGGTGTCGAGCCAGGGCGTGTCGGCGGTCAGGCCACCGAAGGCGGAGCCGTTGTTCCCGGCCGCCGAGGTGTAGGCGTAGAGCATCTCGGTCAGGCCATGCGGGCCCTGGTTCGCCAGCGATGACAGGGCCGCCGGCAGCACCATCGAGATGGCGGCGAAGCCGAGGATGGTCGCCGGCAGCACTAGCACCGCCAGCATGGCGAGCTTGACTTCGCGCGCTTGTACCTTCTTGCCGAGAAACTCGGGGGTGCGGCCGACCATGAGGCCGGCGACAAAGACCGCGAGCAGCACGAAGATCAGCATGCCGTACAGGCCGGACCCAACGCCGCCGGGCAGCACCTCGCCCATTTGGATCAGGAACAGCGGCACCATGCCACCCAGCGGCGTGAAGCTGTCGAACATGGCATTGACCGCGCCGCAGGAAGCTCCGGTGGTCGTTGCCGTGAACAGCGCCACCAGGGCCTGCCCGAAGCGGACGTCCTTGCCCTCCATGTTACCGAGCGCGGCGTCGACACCGGCGGCGAGATGCAGGGGGTTGCCCGCGGCTTCGGCGGCATAGATGGCGGCGGTCGCCGCGATGACGAAGCCAAGCATGACAGAGAGCAGCACCCAGCCCTGCCGCCGGTTACCGACCATGGCGCCGAAGGTCACGCAAAGCGCGAAGGAGATGACCTGATGGCACCAGATCTGCAGCGAGGTCGTCAGCGCATTCGCACCTTCGAAGGGGTGCAGAGCGTTGACGCCGAAGAAGCCGCCCCCGTTGGTGCCGAGATGCTTGATGGCGACTTGGAAGGCGACGGGCCCGAGCGCGATGACCTGCTGGGCGCCCTCCAGCGTCGAGGCCTCGACATAGGCGCCGAGGGTCTGGGGCATGCCGAGCGCGACGAAGGCGAACCCGACCACCACCGAGAGCGGCAGCAGGACGTAGAGGGTGACGCGGGTGAGGTCAGCCCAGAAATTGCCGAGCTGCGATACTTTCCCTGCGGCGAATGCCCGCGACAGGGCCAGGGCAAGGGCGATGCCGGTCGCGGCGGAGACGAAGTTGTGGACGGTCAGCCCCGCCATTTGGCTCAGGTAGGATGCTGCAACTTCGCCGCTATAGGCTTGCCAGTTGGTGTTGGTGACGAAGCTGACCGCCGTGTTGAAGGCGAGGTAGGGAGGCATGCCGGCGAAGCCCTGGGGGTTCAGGGGCAGCATCCCCTGCAGCCGCAACAGCCCGTAGAGCGAGGCGAAGCCCGCCGCGCTGAAGGCGAGCATGGCCAGCGCATACTGCCTCCAGTCCTGTCCGCGCATCGGGTCGATGCCAGCCAGGGCATAGATGCCCCGCTCGACCGGCGCCAGGATCGGATGCAGGAATGTCCGCTCGCCGGCGGCGACGCGCGCGATGAAGCGTCCAATTGGAACCGCGGCGAGCAGGACGCAGGCGAGCACGAGCGCGATCTGCGCCCATCCTAAGAGTGTCATGGTGCAAAGGCCTCGCCTAAAGGCTTTCGGGGCGCAGCAACGCCCAGAGGAGGTAGATCAGCAGACCGGCGGTGACGGCGCCACCGAGCACGAGCTCGAACATGGCGGCCTACACTTGCTCACAGACCGCGGCGTAGGCGGCCAGCACGGCAAAGATGCCAAGGCCGAGGGCCAGAAGAATGACGTCAAGCACAAGCGCCTCCGATAGACGGTATGGTCAGCGGAGAGGCGTAGGAGTTTAGTGCGTAACGGAGCTATATGAACGACGGCCCAGCCGCGTAAAAAATCCATAAAATCGTCGGTTATCTGCCCACCAACGCAGTGTCCATACTGCCGGCTCGTGACAGGACTCATTCTCAACGGTCGATATGCCTAGGTCTTTATAGTTTTGTGACGAGTATGCCTACGAACTCACATGGCATTTTGATGGGCGATGAATCAAATCAGGATGCTTCCCAGACCTACCCTGCGCCGCACGATCCTCGCGCGGCCATCGTGGTGGAGGGCGGAGGACCTGGCACCAAAAGCCGGGTCACGCAATGTACACCATGTTCAAAGGCGTCGGCATCTATCCCTCGCTTGAAAATGTTGCATCGCTGCGCCACTGCCGCCGTGGCGTGTCGGGCATCTCGCTTCTGGGTTTTCTCTCAGGACTGCTATGGCTCGGCGCGGCGCTGCGGTGGCTTGACATTGCCGAAGCGACGCAAGGTCCCACCACAGGATCGATAATTTGGTTCACCGGCCAATTTGCCCATTGTTGTCGTGACGGGCATTGCGGCGTGCCTCGTTTCTCGCAGATAGCTGAGCTACTGACGGGATAAAGCCAGCGCGTCCTGTCACGCTGTATGTCGGCGTGGCAGGACGTCGCATAACTAATTGTTTAGGACTGCCATCAGAAGTGCTGATTCCGTTTCCGGGCAGACCACGCCATGGCAGGCAGCTGCCTGCATGTCCGGCCACAAGGGCGAAGCCGACCTTCTGGCGGGACGCAGCGACAGTCGCAGTCTACTCTCACCGGTCACTCGACGGCGATCCCGAAGCTTTGGGTTCCTTGCGATAAGCCCCGATGGGCCAAGTCAGCCGCCCCAACCGCTGTTCTCTCTTCCCCTATCTTGCTGATGCCACAGCCAATGCCAACCCTAAGCTGACCTTTCTGCGTGCCGTCACCCTCGCCATCATGCCTCAATGACACAGGACATGTTGATACAGCCGGTCAGTGAGGCTGACTTGCCGCTCCTCGCATCATGGCGCCGCCAGGCCCACGTCCGCCGCTGGTGGGGACCTCCCGAGGTCGAGCCTGAAGCGGAGAAATTGCGTGAGACGCGGGTAGCTATGTGGATCGCTGCGGTCGCCGGGCGTCCGTTGGCCTTCATCCAGGATTATGCTGTCGCCGACTGGATGCCTCACCACTTCAGCTACCTGCCAGTAGGTTCGCGCGGAATGGACGTCTACATCGGCGAGCCTGGGGAGGTTGGACAAGGTCACGGTGCCAGGATCGTCCGGCACCATGCTGATTACCTTTTCAGACTCGGTGTGCCCGCCATCGGCATTGACCCTCACCCTGAAAATCATCGCGCGCGACGCGCCTTCGCTCGGTCCGGCTTCCTGACGGCCTCCGGACCGATCGTCACAAGGTGGGGGCCGGCAATCCTTATGCATCGCTATGCAGGCGGCCAGTCTGCTTAAGCAACTGCTCCCCACCCGTTCCGGCGGAAGGCTTAGCTAGGAAAGCCAGCTGCGGCAGGCGGCCCAAAGCGGTCATACGCCGTGCTACAACGGACGACATGTTCGAGGCCTATCTGACCCGCTGGGGCTTGGTTCCTGACGGCGCGCCGATCACCACGCACGCCGCCCACCTCCTCCCCATCTTGATGGATGGTAAGCCAGCGATGCTCAAGCTGTCCCATGAGGCCGATGAGCGGCTTGGCGGCGTGCTGATGGAGTGGTGGGGCGGTGACGGGGCCGCACAGGTGTTCGCCAGGGGCGGCGATGCCTTGTTGATGGAGCGCGCGACTGGTCCAGCGTCCCTCGGCGACATGGCGCGGTCCGGGCAGGACGACGAGGCGTGCCATATCCTTTGCGCGGCTGCCGCCCGACTGCATGCACCCCGCCCGAAGCCTCCGCCAGAACTGACGCCTCTCGCGGCGTGGTTCGGCGAACTGTGGCCTGCAGCGGACCGCCACGGCGGTATCCTCGCCCGCAGTGCCGAGACAGCCCGCGCCCTCCTCGCCCATCCGCGTGAGGTGGGCGCGCTGCACGGCGATCTGCACCACGGCAACGTGCTCGACTTCGGCACCCGGGGCTGGTTGGCCATCGACCCCAAGCACCTGATCGGCGAGCGGGGATTCGACTTCGCCAACATCTTCACCAATCCCGACCTGGCGGACCCAACACAGCCGGTCGCCACACAGCCCGGCCGCTTTGCGCGTCGGCTGGATATCGTCGCCGCTGCGAGTGGGCTGGAGCGGCGGCGCCTGGTATCCTGGGTGCTGGCCTGGGCCGGCCTCTCGGCCTCGTGGTTCCTGGGCGACGATGATCCCCTCGCCAAGATCGATTTGCAGATCGCGGCCCTGGCTGCCGCTGAGCTGGACCGGCAGGAGAAGCTTTGCCGATCCTGAAGGTCCGCACCCCATCCGGTACGGCGGCACCCCATTCTGGGCTGCCGCCGGTCAGGAGACAGACGGTCGGGCTGAGGCCTTGCGCCAGGCGGCTGCCAGCAGACCGGAGCCGATGAGCAGCCCGCCGCCGGTCCTATTGACCGCCCGCTGTACAGCGGGCTTGCGCAGAGCGCCCCGCGCCGAGGAGGCCAGCAACCCGTAGAGGGCGGCATTCAGTGCGGCCATGGTCACGAAGGTCGCCACACCGACCGTTGGGAGCGGCTGCGCGCTGGCGGACCGATGCTGGAGGCGCTGGCGCCGACCGGGTGGGCGCCGCTCTACGGCAAGCTGCGGGACCGCTTCGGCACGATCTGGGTGCTCTCGGTCGCTGCATCCGAGGCGTCCTGAAAGGGGGCGGCGGCGGGCCTGCCGTGGGCTGCTGTCTCAGATGCCTCGCCCGACAGCGGACCTACCCGTTTCAGACAAGTTTGGCCGTTCGAGCAGACTGCGGAAGCTATCCGCTCTAAAGAAGTCACTTGCGGTAAGTCCCGCGTGACCCAAGTCAGTATTGCTGACTAGAACTTGACCTTTGAGAATATGGCTCGGTGTCCATCCTGGTCTAATCGACGCGTATCCCAAGCTGGCGAATTACGCTGCCAAACTTCTCTCGTAGCTGCTGCAGCAAGTCCCGGAAGTCGTCCGGTCCGCGCGCTTCGACCTCGATACCGAGGGCTTCGAACTGCTTGCGTAGCGCCGGCGTGGCGAGGCCCTGCTGCACCTCGGTCACGAGCCGGTCGATGATCGGCTGTGCCGTGCCGGCCGGCACCATCAGCCCGTTCCAGCCGCCGATGTCGTAGTCCGGCGGGCCGCCGGCCGCGGCGATTGGTGGGATCGAGGGCACGAAGCGCGATGGCTGGGCAGTAGTCAGGCCAAGGGCACGCAGCTGTCCCTCCTGCACGAGTTTCAAGGCGGCGGCGAGGGTATCGACCCCGTAGTCCACCTGGCCACCCAGCAGGGCCGACAAGGCCGGGGCGCTGCCGAGAAAGGGGATGTGCAGCGCCTCGATCCCGGCCATGGCGTTGAAGACCGCACCCAGCAGATGCTGGGAGCCACCGACGCCCGAGGAATTGTAGGTGTATTTGCCAGGGTTGGCACGCAGCAACGTGATGAAGGAGCGGAGATCGGTGACGGGCAGGTCACGCCTGGCGAGGAGCACATAGGGCGCGATGCCGTAGCTCGCCACCGGCGCGAACTCACGCTCGACATCGTAGGAGGTGCGGCTGACCAAGGGCTGGAAGCTGATCGGCCCGATGGAAGCCGCGAGCAGCGTGTAGCCATCCGGTGCCGCCTTCGCCGCCGCATTAGTGCCGATCTGGCCGCCCGCCCCAGGCCGGTTTTCCGGCACGACCGTCTGGCTAAGGCGCTCGCTCAGCAGCTGGGCGATGAGGCGGCCCTGCACGTCGGTCGATTGGCCCGGGGGCCAGGGAATCACCATGCGAAGCGACCGCGAAGGCCAAGCCGTTGACGGCTGTGCCAGCCCCGACGCTGGTATGAAAGGCAGCGCCAGGGTTGCGCTGAGGAGGCCTCGACGTCTCATAAGCTGTTTCCTCTCCGGCGTGCAGGGTGTGGTTGGCTCCAACCTTGGCACGGCTATCATCGATCTTGCCGGGTCCGGAGCCTTTTGGCGTGGGGTGATGCCGCAGGCCTGAAAGTCCGCCTCCTTGGCCGTGAGGCGAGGAGCCGATTGGCCGGAGCCCTTCGGCCCGATGAACGATGCGCGGGATCCGGCGCAGCGACCATGCTCGGTGGAGGACGTCGATCTCGGCATCTGACCGACGATGTCGCAAGATCGAGGCCGCCTAGCCGATGTCATCGCACCAGCATGCCGGCCGCGGCCGCGGCGCGGCGGGACAGCTCCGCCTCACGCTGCAACAAGGCACCGAAGCCAGCAGGGGTCGCCGCCGCAGCATCCGCGACCAGGCTGTCCGTCTCCTCCACCCGTGCCCGCAGCGCGGGATCTGCCAGGGCTGCGGCTATGGCCTCGCGCAACAGGCCAACAACCGGCGCCGGCGTGCCGCTGGGCACGAGGATGCCGATGAAGGAGACGAGGCCGCCATCGGGGACGCCCAACTCGGCAAAGCTCGGCACGTCCGGCAGGAGCGGCGAACGCCCGGGCAGTCCGATGCCGACGATGCGCACCTGCCCGTCGCGGTGCAGCGGCAGAGCGATGGTGATCTGCTCCATCGAGGCGGGCAGGGTGCCGCTCAACAGGTCCGGTGTCGCGGCACCGCTCGCCCGATAAGGAACATGGATCAGGCCGACCCCGGTCGCGGCGCTCAGCAGTTCGATCATCAGGTGGTTGGAGGTGCCGGCGCCGGCGGAGCCGCACTGCACCTGGCCCGGCCGTGCCTTCGCATAGGCGATGAACTCGGCCAGCGTTGTGACCGGCAGCTTGCGGCTGACCACCAGCACGTTCGGCGTGCGGAAGCACAGCGCAACCGGCAGCAGGTCGCGCATCGTGTCATAGGGGACCCGCTCCATGATCAGCGGATTGATGGTCAGCGCCCCGTTGGAGCCAAGCAGTAGGCTGTAACCGTCCGGCTGGGCCCGCGCGACCAGCTCCGTCCCCAGGTTGCCGCCGGCGCCGGCGCGATTCTCGATCACTACCGGCTGGCCCAGCCGTTCCGCGATGCCGGGCGTCAGCAGCCGCGCCAGGGTATCGAGATTGCCGCCGGCGCCGAAGGGCACCACCAGCCGGATTGGCCGGTCCGGGAAGTGAGCGGATTGGGCGCGAAGCACGCCCGGCAGTGCCAGGCCGGCCCCGGACAGGATGACCCCGCGGCGCTGAACCCCGATGGACGACGGCATGCGGGCCATTCCTCGTTCCTCCTACCGGCGCGTCTGCGCGTGCCTACGCGCACTCAATCATCCAGGACGATGAAGCGCCAGATGTGCCGGCCGCGGCTGGCCGGGCAGGCGGCACTGCGCCTACCATTCCGACCCCGCGGTTCGCCGGACCATGATGCGTCGCGGGCAGGGGGGACCTAGGCTGCATGATCGACAAGTTCGTACGCTCCATGGCGGAAGCGATGAACGGCATCCGGGACGGATCGACCATCCTGATGGCAGGCTTCGGCGAGGTCGGCGCGCCCCATGCCCTGTTGGATGGCCTGATCGAGCAGGGCGCCACAGGCCTCACCATCGTCCTCAACGCCGCGGGCCGCGTGCAGAAGCCGGATGAGCCCATCCAGGGCATCGCACGCCTGGTGGAGCTAGGTCGCGTGAGGAAGGTCGTCACCACCTTCCTGCGCAGCGGGAGCGTGGCAGCCGACGCGGTGAAGGCGGGCCGCATGGAGGCCGAGATCGTGCCGCAGGGCACCCTGGCGGAGCGCATACGTGCCGCCGGTGCTGGCGTGCCGGCATTTTTCACCCCGACCGGCGCCGGCACCCTCGTGGCGGAGGGGAAGGAGGTGCGGGACTATGGCGGTCGGCCCTGCGTGCTCGAACTCGCCCTACCGGGCGACGTCGCGCTGATCGAGGCATGGGCCGCGGATCGCTGGGGCAATCTGACCTACAGGGACAGCGGACGAAACTTTAACCCGATCATGGCCATGGCTGGGCGGCTTACCATCGTGCAGACGCACCATGTCTGCGACCTCGGGCAGCTTGCTGCCAACGAAATCGTCACGCCGGGCATTTTCGTCGACCGCGTGCTGCATGTCGCGGCCGGCGATCCGAAGCTGCCGCGCTGAAGGAGGGCGGGAATGAGCGACAACGCAAAAGACTTCACGCCCCTCGGACGAACCGGCATGGCGGCCCGCGTGGCGCAGGACATACCGGCCGGCTGGTACGTCAATCTCGGCATTGGAATTCCGACCCTGGTCGCGGACCATGTGCCGCCGGAGCGGGAGGTGGTGCTGCATTCCGAGAACGGCATCCTCGGGATGGGCCCGGCGCCAGAGCCGCACCGGGAGAATCCCTGGCTGGTCAATGCCAGCACGCAGCGCGTCACCATCCGGCCAGGCGGCAGCTATGTCGACCATGCGAGCAGCTTCGCCATCGTGCGTGGCGGGCATCTCGACCTCTGTGTGCTCGGCGGCTTCCAGGTGGCGCGGAACGGCGACTTGGCCAACTGGTCACAGTCGGCCTCGGATGTCGGGCGGCAGATCGGCGGCGCGATGGACTTGGCGGTCGGTGCCAAGCGGGTCTGGGTCGTCATGGAGCACGTGACCAAGGACGGTCGACCGCGGATCCTTGAACGCTGCACCTATCCGCTGACGGCGGCGCGCTGCGTGAGCCGGATCTATACCAACCTGGCGGTCCTCGATGTCATACCCGACGGGCTTGCCGTCGTCGACATGGTCGAAGGTCTGTCCTTCGACGACTTGCAGGCCCGCACGGAGGCCACTCTACGAAGGGCATGATCGGCAAGCCCGGCACGGCGATCCTGGGCACAGCAGCGGCCGTATATCGTGGTTGGTGTGCATGCATCCTCGGTACCACGCACAGGCTAGCCCTGCCATCCGATGCTCGCTCTCACACGCTTGGGCTACCGCTGTGCTCGACCCCTAGCTGACTTACGGTGTGTTGCCATTTCTATTGCCATTCGGCATCGTGGCTAAACTGGAAATAGAATTGCAGGTTGGTGGCTCTTGCGCCCGCCCTCGGACGGGTTCTTCTCAGCCTCGGCGTCTCGACCCGATCGGTATCCGAAAAGGCGCATCAGGCTTGGTCGCGTTTCCCGTATAGCGCACCAAAGGAGAATTCAGTTGATCCCTGGCCTCGTTGCTCTTGTCTTTGCGACCCTTTTCGCTGGAGCCGCGCTTTACATCACCCTCGTTGAATATACTGCCAGGATGGGGTTGGACGATGGGCCTCTGCTAACGCAGTGGCAGCCCCGCTACAAACGTGCGCTGTCTATCCAGGCTGGCTTGGCAGTGTTGGGAGGGGCTGTAGGGCTCCTGGCTTGGTATGGCTCCCGCGAGTGGCAGTGAATGGTGGGGAGCTTGTTCCTGCTCGCAAACTGGCCGTTCACGATGTTGGTCATCATGCCAGTGAACAAGCCTTTGATGGCGATGATGCCACAGGAGGCGGGGGCGATAAACCGCACCCTGCTGTACCGCTGGGGCACCCTGCACGGCGTCCGGAGCATGCTTGGCTCCGCCGCGTAGCTTCTGTTTGGTGGGGCGTCCCAATATTTCTCCGCTGTAAACAGGTCCGCCTCGGTTTATGCGAGTTGGCCATCGAGCCCGTTTACGTGGTCTGGCGTCTACTCTGCGACTTTCCTACGAGTGAGATTCCCGTTTTTGCGCGACGCCTGCGAGCGGGAGCGTCGGATTCGCTTGGTCGGAGCCGGCTCAGACCTCGCTGCGGGGGCCGCTTCGCCACCGCCCTGCTGCTGGTCGCGGTCGTGCGTCTGCCGCTGCGAGGACTGCTGAGCCGCTTCGCCCGCTGCACGCAGTACCAAAGTCCCGCCTTGTGCCAGTGCATCGAAGTACTCGCCCACGAAGCGTCGCTGCAGCTCCACCGCCGGGCTCGGCTTGGCGTTATCCAGCAGCGCTTCGGCGAAGCGCTTGTTGGTCGCCATCACGCTATCGAACAGGAGCGATGCGGCCCGCTGTGTGTCCTGCACTTGCTGTCCAGCTGTGTTAGTACCCGGCGCGGCGGTCATCAAATGGCGCATGTTGGCAGCAGCTTCCTCTACCAAACCGGCGAGGTTGTGCTTGGTCTTCTCCATGTTCCGCTCCATGCTTTCCGTGGCGCCAGACGCTGCCGTTATGGCAGGAAAGCTGGCTGCGCTCCGCGGAGGCGGCTGGCGATGCCGGCGCGTCTAGTCGTCGGGCTGATAGGAGAACGGCCGAGGCACCCGTAGCGCCCCGGCCGCTTCCTTGTGTGCTCAGGATCTTCGCGGATCCTGAGCCGGCGTTACTCCGCCGCGGCCTGAGAGCGCTGCTGACCCTGGTCGGCCTGGCGGATCTGCTCCTCGAGCGGGCGAAGCGTCTCGTCAGCGGTGCGACGCGTTGCACGAACCAGCGTGGCGGTGTTGCGCAGCACGGTGTCGGTGTACTCGCGCACGAAGCGCTGCTGCAGTTCCACGATCGGCGCCGGGTTGGCAAGGCGGAACAACTCCTGCGCCGCGCGCAGGTTGGTCTGCATCACGCCCTCTAACAGGCCGGCCATCCCCTGCTGCAGGTCGCGCAACCCGCCTTCGGCGGCGTTCGGCAGCGCCATCAACTGGCGCACGTTCTCGCTTGTGCCCCGGGCCGCCTCGGCCACCTTGCGGCTGACCTCCTCAAAACGCTGGGCTGCCTCCTGAGTGATCTGGCGCTGAGCGTCGGTGACCGCCTGCGCGCCCCGGCGCGCCGTGTCGTTCGCAAGCTCTGCACCGCGACGAGCCGCATCGGCTCCGGCTTCGGTTCCCTTACGTGCCATGTCGGCACCAACCTCGGCATTCTGGCGCAGTGCCTCATTGGTGGCGTGGCCGCCTTGCTGGACGGCCTCGGCACCGCGACGGACGGCTGCATCGGCGGTGGCGGCTGCACGAACGTCCTGTGGCTTGTTAATGTCGACCATGTGGGTCTCCCGCAAATGTATTTATAATGCATTGAGCATTGCTGCACTGCACAATAGAGGTGTGCGCTAGCACGCACTACGGTGCAAGAGATAAAAGATAAAAAATCTATGAAGAACTTGTTGCAAATTCTTGTGTGTTAGCCGCATCGACACATAGGTATCTACCTGAGTTATATTTCATTTCTATTAACTAATGCACCTCGTTTGAGGATATGCGATTGGTTTAAAAGAGATGTTCCCGGCTTGGGCACCTGCGGCAACCTTCAGGGACCGCTCGGGATACGCATTCGCCGCCGATCCCCTCCGCTGCGGTGCGGATCGTGGCAATGGCGATTGGTTGCACGCGGGGCCGCATCCTCATGAAAAACAATCGTGATTAGTTTTGCTGCAGCGCAGCATTATATCTGGTCTGGGCATTGTCACGTCGTTGGGCTCTGGTCGGAATAAACTGGCTGGGCCAAGTTGGCCGGATGTCAACCGAGCCTGCCACCTACCCCGGCTACCGCTTCCCGGCCGAGGTCATCCAGCATGCAGTCTGGCTTTATCATCTGTTCAGCCTGAGCCTGCGTGATATCGAGCTGATCCTGGCCGAACGGGGCGTGGTGGTCAGCTACGAAAGCATCAGGCGCTGGTGCCTCCGCTTCGGCGCGGAGTTCGCGGCCAAGCTGCGCAAGCGGCGGCCGAGGCCGGGCGACACCTGGCATCTTGATGAAGTGTACCTGAAGATCAACGGCGAGCTCTTCTATCTCTGGCGCGCAGTGGACCAGTACGGCGTCGTGCTCGACATTCTCGTGCAGGAGCGGCGCAATGCCACGGCTGCCAAACGCTTCTTCGAACGCCTGCTGATGGGCTTGAAGTACAAGCCCCGCAAGCTCCTCACGGATGGGCTGCGCAGCTACTGCGTGGCGCAGCGTGAGGTCTTGTCCGGCGTGCGGCATCGGACCAGCCGATACCTGAACAACCGTGCCGAGAACTCCCACCGCCCGACGCGACGTCGAGAACGACAGATGCAGCGCTTCAAGTCACCTGAACAGGCACAGCGGTTCCTCTCGGCGCACGCGATGATCTATGGTCACTTCCGTCCGCGGCGGCACCTGACGGCCGCCGAACAGTATCGCCGTTCGCGCCGCAAGGCCTTCCAGACCTGGCGGCAAGAGACGTGTGCCCAGGTGGCAGCGTGAGATCGCGCAAGCTCCGTCCTGCGGTCAAACCCGCCTGGTCATCGAACAATGTGACAATGCCCAGCCGAGCGGTGAATCAATAGTAAAATCAGACTAGGAAATTTTCTGAGCAGCATTATTGGCAACCGAACTGGATCAATGATTACAGTCGATTATCTTCCAGTAGCTGTCCTTCTTGACCACCAGACCATTACGGAAGGTGAAAAAATCACAGCCATTGGCTTCCACCTTCTGTCCAGTTCGCGCATCGGTTCCGCGGATTGTCCATTTTGACATGCCGCTGTCGCCATCCACATTGTGGCTGTCATCCGTGTAGGTGACATCCGGCATACCAGTGAAGCGCATTTGCAAGCCCTCACGGACCGCAGCGGCACCTTCAAAGCGTCGTCCCCACCGATCGGCACCGCGCGGGGTTTCAAGGATGCAATCCTCGGCGAAGAAAATCATTACCTTGTCTATGTCACGACTGTTAAAGGCGGCGAGGATATCCTTCAACAACTTCACACTCAGCTTCTGTGCCATCTGCCTCCCCCGGAGAATGCTCAGTAGTGGCGGCGAATAGGTTGGCCGGGTTCGGCGTTAGAAGTCCAGCGCCTTGGTGAACCGCCCGGCGCCTGATACCCAACCAAAAAGCAGCCGAATGGCGAGGAGCGATGCCTCGTGGTTGCCGCGTGGCAGGCCCGCCCCAATCGGTTTTGCGGTGCAGCCCGTCATCATGAGGTGCTGCCCGTCCCAGGTGCGGAGAAGGAAGTTGAGGTCGGTTTTGAAGAAGGCGCTGTAGGGCATTGTAAGCTTGGCGGTACTCATGGGCGTCGGAGCGACGCATCAGCGCGCTGTCGGGGTCGGTAAGGTTGGACTCGCGCTCGGGCGGCGGATCGTCCTCGGGCGGCTTGGGCGGGCGGCCGCGGCGGCCCGTCTTGGCCTCGTAAGCGGCGCGCTTGGCCTCGTAGTCCGGCCGGGCCGCCTCCGCCTCGGCGCGGGCCTGCTGCTCAAGCCGGGCGCAGGCAGCATCGAGCTTAGCCTTGAGCGCCTCGCGCCTGGCGATCTCGGCGGGCAGCGCCTGCGGGTCGGGCTGGGCCTCGGCGTCGGCCACCTCGGCGCGGTCGGTCAGTGCGGCGATGTCGGCGGCGAGCCTGACGCGCAGCGCCCGCGCCCGATCGTAGCGCACGGAGCGGATCTTGGAGGCGTGGGCGTCGAGCTTGGTGCCGTCGATCGCCACTGTCCCGAGCCGCAGCAGGCCGCTCTCGCGCGCCAGCAGCAGCACCTGCAGGAAGGCCGCCTCGAAGGCAGCGCGATTGCCGCGGCGGAAGGCGGCGATGGTGTCGTGGTCGGGATGCAGGTTCGCCGCCACATAGCGCACCCCGAGGTCGCGGTGCGTAGCCCGCTCAATGCGGCGCGAGGAGAAGATGCCGTTGGCGTAGGCGTAGATCAGCAGCGCCAGCAGCAGGCGCGGGTGGTACTGCGCCTTGCCGCCCGGGATCGGCCGCACCGCAAAGGCGCCAAGCGGCACCCGGTCCACCGCCGCCACTACGAAATGCGCCACGTCGTCCGACGGCAACCAATCCTTGGCATCCGGCGGCAGCAGAAAAGCCTGGTCGCGGCTGAACGGAATGAGCTGCGTCATGCCGAACAGATTCGCCGATCTCAGGCCCGTTGGGAATCCGACAGGCTGCTAGGGTTTGTGACCGGACTGTCTAGCTAACCTGACTGGCTCCGATCCGGTTTCCATGTCCGTGCCCCTGGTGCTGCCTTGCCCGGGAGGGACGCCAGTGGGGGCGGGATGTTGGCGGGGCGCGGCTGGCCGTTTCCATCCGGTGGTGTAGCCTGGGCGGCAAGGTGCCCAAAACGCCACACAGGAGGAAGACCATTGTCCAGGATCCGCGGGGCCGTCGCGGCCCTTACCATGCTGCTCGCGCCGTCGCTGGCACCTGCCCAAACGGCGGCCCCAGCCGTTTCCGACAACGTCGTGCGGCTCGGCGTGCTGACCGACGTCTCTGGCCCCTACGCCGATTTCTCCGGCCCCGGCTCCATGGTCGCCGCCCGAATGGCGGCCGAGGACCACGGCGGCCGCGTCTTGGGTAAGCCGATCGAGGTGGTTGGCGGCGACCACCAGAACAAGCCAGATGTCGGCGCCGCGCTGGCGCGCCGTTGGATCGACACTGACCGAGTTGACATGGTCATCGACATGCCGAACAGCGCCGTGGCCCTGGCGGTGCAGCAGGTGGGGCGGGAGCGCAACCGCATTATCATCAATACCTCGGCTGCCTCCACCGAACTGACCGGTCGGCAATGCTCGCCGGTCGGCTTTCACTGGGTGTTGGACAGCTACGCCCTGACCAGCGGCATTACCCGCGCCGTTATGGCCCAGAGCGGCCGGAGCTGGTACTATCTGACAGTGGACTACGAGGGCGGCTATGCCCAGGAACGCGGCTCGGAAGCCGTGGTGAACGCCGAGGGCGGCCGGGTGCTCGGCCGGGCGCGGCATCCGCTAAACACGGGGGACTTCTCCTCCTTCCTGCTGCAGGCGCAATCCTCCCGCGCCCAGGTCGTGGCGCTGGCCAATGCCGGCACGGATACGGTTACCGCGATCAAGCAGGCGGGCGAGTTCGGCCTGACACGGCAGGGCCAGCGGCTGGTTGGTTTCTTTGTCAACATCACCGACATCAAATCGCTCGGCCTGGAGACCGCGCAAGGCGTCGTCTCAGTGGATGCCTGGTATTGGGATCAGAACGAGGAATCCCGCGCCTTCGCCCGCCGCTTCGCCGAGCGTCATCGCGGCGTCATGCCGACGCAGTACCAGGCCGGTGTCTATTCCGGCGTTCGCCACTGGCTGAAGGCGATCGAGGCCGCCGGTACAGATGAGGCGATGGCGGTGGCGGCGAAGATGCGGGAGCTGCCGGTCGACGACGTCTTCGCCCGGGGCGGGCGGGTGCGGGCGGATGGCCGGCACGTGCACGACGTGCATCTGGTGGAGGTAAAAAAGCCCGGGGAGTCGACCGGCCCGTGGGACCTCTACCGCATTCTCTCGACCGTCCCGGGCGGGCAGGCCTTCCGCCCGCTTGCCGAGGGCGGATGCCCGCTGGTGCAGCCATGACCGAACCCACCATGAGAGAAGCATTAGGCTTCATCGGTCTCGGCGCCATGGGCGCGCCGATGGTCCGGCGCCTGCTTGAGGTCGGGCACCGGGTGCTGGCGCATGACCTGAACCCGGTGGCGCTGGCCGCCGCCGTCTCGCGCGGGGCGGAGGGGCGCGACAGCCCCGCCGCCGTCGCCGGGGAGGCGGCCATCGTGCTGGTCAGCCTGCCGACGCCTGAAGTGGTGCGGCAGGTGGCGCTCGGCGTGGCCGGGCTGGCCGAAGGCGATGCGCTGCGGATCTATGTCGACCTCTCCACCACCGGGGCGCAGGCAGCGCAGGCGGTGGCGGCCGGCCTCGCGCCGCGCGGCGTGGTGGCGCTGGATGCCCCGGTCAGCGGCGGCGTCGCCGGGGCCGAGGCCGGCACACTGGCGGTGATGGTGGCCGGCGACCGGGCGGCCTTCGACCGGGTGCGCCCAGTGCTCGAGGTGATCGGCGCCAATACCGTGCTGGTCGGCGGCCAGGTCGGCCAGGGCCAGACCCTGAAGCTGGTGAACAACCTGCTGGCGGCGACCACCTGGGCCGCGGCCTGCGAGGCGCTGGCCATGGGCGCCAAGGCCGGGATCGACCCCGAGCTGATGATCGACACGATCAACAAATCTTCCGGTCGCAGCTTCCCGACCGAACGCTTCGCCGCCGGCCCGGTGCTGAGCCGGCGCTTCGACTTCGGTTTCCGCATGGAGCTCATGGCCAAGGACATGCGGCTCGCCCTACAGGAGGCCGAGGCGCTGGGGCTGGTGATGCCGACCAGCCGCGCCGCGCAGATGCTCTATGGCCTCGCCATGGCGGACGGCGGGGCCAAGGGCGACGTCACCGAGCTGGTGAAGATCACTGAGGGCTGGGCGGGGACGGAGATCGCCGCCGCCCGTCGCAATGAGGGATAGACCAGTGCCCTAGGAGGCTGTGACCGGACTCAGCGATGCGCAGATTGATCATGGTGGCTGCGAGACGGGCGAAGCCCATCCAGCTGCGGCGGGTTTTGTCGCGTCGCAGGGCGATGCGGGCAAAGTCCTTGAGCCGAGAGAACAGGTTCTCGACGTGGTGCCGCCGGGCGTACAGCACGGGTCCCATGCGGGTGGATCAACCATGCCCCGCTTGGGTGGAGTGTGGACGGTGCAGCCCGCCGCGGCGATGGCCGCGCGAAGCCGCGCTGAGACATAACCGCGGTCAAGCGCCGCCTCGCAAGCCGGGATGCCCGAGGCCAACGCTGTCGCATAGCGCAGGTCGGAATGCTGCCCAGGGCTAGCTATCAGCCGCAGGATGCGGCCTGCGCCATCAGCGCTTCGGCGGTCGCCGAACTGCCGACAGCGCCATTCGCGGCGCGGTGGGCTTCGCAGGTGGTACTGTCCAGCAGCAGCAACCCGTCAGCTGGTTGGGCCTGTCCCGATTTCACGGACACCTTTGATAGGCTGAGGAGCCTGGGAGGTGTCGATGACGGAGAGCAACAGA
>NZ_JAETWB010000054.1 GCF_016773205.1 Belnapia arida | reverse complement strand
TAGGGGTCCGAGGGCTCGCCCCTACACCAGCCTACTCAACCGCACCAAGCTGGGCCACCCATGCAACAAGATCGCTGCAGGGCGGCGAAGTAGGTTGGTGCCAGCGGCGAGTTGACGATGGCGAGGGCCAGCGCGGCCGACGCCATCAGCGCCAGGCCGCCCGCAGCCGAGCTGTCGAGAAAGGCCCGCAGCATCGAGGCGGGGGGGTGTGGTGTGCTTGGTCCCAGAGGCCGCCATGTCATTCCTTTCCAATCTGCTCCACCCGGCCGGATTCGCTCGCGGCAACCTCGCACCATTCCCGCCCATCGAGGCTATCGATCGCTTGGCCACCGGCGGCCCGGTTGCGGCGGGATGCATCCCGATGGCTCAGGAACCACCGATCCCGCTCTCACTGAACCCAAAAATCCAGGAGGATTTCTGATCCTGCCACAGCAGGCCTCAGCACAGCCTGCGCGGCGCCATGCCGCACCAGGTTGCGCGGAACCGCTGGCCAGAGGGTGCGTTGCGCCGCCAGTTCGGTGCGAAATGCTCGCAGCCGCGCGGCGGGAGCAACAGGGTGGATCGTGTCAGCGGTAAGCAGTGATCCGGGAGTCCTGTGGATGCGCCATATGCGCCGCGGCGACTGGAGGGAGGCCTGGAGCATCAGTGACGAGGTGCTCCGCGCCCGCTTCGGGGTGCGGGACTGGAGCCTCCCACGCCACCTGCAGGCTGTTTGGGACGGCACGCCGCTGGACGGGCGGCAAGTCCTCCTCCGCTGCTATCACGGCCTTGGCGACACCATTCAGTTCATCCGCCTCGCGCCCCTCGTCCAGGCCCGTGCATCCGAGCTGACGGTCTGGGCGCAGCCGGCGCTCATCCCGCTGCTCCGCACGATGCCAGCGGTCGGACGCCTTCTCCCGCTGCATGACGGCACTCCGGAGGTCACCTACGACGTCGATGTGGAGGTGATGGAACTGCCCCATGTCCTCCGCACCACAATCAGCACTCTCCCCGCCCAGGTCCCGTACCTGCACCCACCCCGCCGGGACATGCGCGCAGGCACCGGCCAGACACGCCTTGATTTTGCGGTGGGGCTGGTCTGGCGGTCCGGCGACTGGGATTACGAGCGCCGCTCCGTGCCCTTCGGCTTACTCGAGCCGCTCCGGGCCGTCCCCGGTGTCGCGCTGCACATCCTCCAGCGTGGCTCTGCGCTGGAGGAGCGGCCGCCCGGCTTCGGTATCCTCTCCGGATCCGATGACATACTCGAGGCGGCGTCGGTGATGCGCGGCCTCGATCTGGTCATCAGCATCGACTCCATGCCGGCCCACCTGGCCGGTGCGCTCGGCCTTCCCGTCTGGACGCTGCTCGCCAGCGATGCCGACTGGCGCTGGATGGAGGAGCGCGAGGACAGCCCGTGGTACCCGAGCATGCGGCTCTTCCGGCAGAGGCGTCCCGGCGCCTGGGGTGAGGTGATCGCCCGCGTGGTGGCTGAACTCCGCACCCTTGCGGGGGCGCGCGGGTTATCCGGTGCAACTTGAAGCCTGGCGCAGCCAGTAGGCGGCGCCGTCCCACAGCGCCAGCTCACGGGTCCCGTTCCGCATCACGGCGAAGCCGGCCTGCGCCGCCAGCACCGCGACATCCCGCCGGTCCGCTGCATCCTCGCGGTAGCTAGAGCATTTCCAGGTTTGACGGGTTCAGCCAAGCCTCGCTTGTGTCGGGAAAGGTTGTTTGGCCAACTATCTTGCGGCCGCTGGTCGCCGGATATGGGTCTGACTAACCCGAACCTGCTCTAAAATTGAGGATCACCAGGCTGCCACCGCTGCGCAGCACCCGCCCCGCTTCCGCGACATGCCGGGCGGCCAGCGCCATGCCACCGGCCACCAGAAACGGGAACACGTCCACCGCCAGCACGAGGTCGCAGGAGACATCGGCCACCCCAGCCAAGTCATGAGCCAGAGCTGACCGCGAAGCGCAGGTTGCCGTAGCCCCCGCAACGCTGCCGCGCTGCCGCGATCATCCCGGGCGAGACATCCAGCCCCGTCACCTTGGCGGCTTGCGGTGCCAGCGCCGCGGCAAGCCGGCCGATGCCGCAGCCGAGGTCGAGTAGCCCCGAGAGCAGGTCCTGGCGCTCCAGCCAGCCCACCAACTCATCGGTCGCCGCCCGCAGCAGCCCGGCATCGCCGAGAGTATAGGCGGCGACGCTCGCCTCCGGGCTGATGGCAACGAGACGGTCGAACATCGCCCGGCTGGCGGCGATGGCCGCAGCCGGATTCGCCTCGTCGCCATGCGCCGCGCCAGCCTGCACCATGCGTTCGAGCAACCCAAGCCCGTCCCGGTGCTGCCGCGCCAGATCCAGGAGCCGCCGCAGCCGCTCGCCCGCCGCGGCATCCGGCGCCGCGGCCGCCTGCCGCTCCAGCGCCGCCGGCGGGGTTCCAGGGAGCAGCAGGCGCATCAGCGCGACCGGCGCCGAGATCGCGCCCGACAGATAGGCCTCCAGCACCGGGCCATCCGCCATCATGGCAGAAGCGAACGTCCGATCGGCCAGGGGCCGATGCCGAAATACGCCGCGATCGTTGCGGCCACGTCGGCGAAGCCGTCGCTTGTGCCGAGCGGCGACGAGCGCCCGGCCTGGCGGAGGATCAGCGGCACCTCCTCCCGCGTGTGGTCGGTGCCGCGGAAGGTCGGGTCGTTGCCATGGTCGGCCGTGATGATCAGCAGGTCCTGCACGATGCAGGCCGGGAGGAAGCCGGCCAGCCAGCGGTCGAACTCCTCCAGCGCCCGCGCATAGCCCGGCGCGTCGCGCCGATGGCCGTACTCCGTGTCGAAATCCACCAGGTTGGCGAAAACCAGCCCCTCCCGCGTTGCTTTCCACACGGCCTCGATCCGCCGCATGCCATCGGCATTGGAGGCGGTCGGCCAGGATTCGGTGATCCCCTGGCCGGCGAAGAGATCGGCGATTTTGCCGACCGCTCTCACCGGCAGGCCGGCCCCGGCCAGGGCATCGAGGATCGTCGGCGGCGGCCGCATGGCGAAGTCGTGCCGCCGCGGGGTGCGGTGGAAGTCGCCCTCCTGTCCGATAAAGGGTCGTGCGATCACCCGGCCAATGCGCCAGCGGTCGGCGTGGCGACGGGCGATGGTGCAGATCTCCATCAGCCGCTCCACCGGCACCACGATTTCATGCGCCGCGATCTGCAGCACCGAATCGGCGGAGGTGTAGAGGATGGGCCGCCTCGTGCGGCAATGCTCCCCGCCGAGTTCCGCAATGATCTGCGTCCCGCTCGCCGGCAGGTTGCCGAGGAAATGGACATTTGCCTCGGCCTCGATCGCCTGCACAAGCTCGGGCGGGAAATGCTCGAACACCGCGAAGGGCTGCGCCAGCTCCACGCCGGCGATCTCCCAATGCCCGGTGGTGCTGTCTTTCCCAGCGGAGCGTGGCCGCATCCGGCCCCAGCTCGCCGCGGCCGGCGCGCGATCGGTGCCTATGATGCGCCCGAGGCCGAGCGACCAGAGCGCCGGCAGCCGCAGGCCGGTCGTGGCAAAGAGATGGCCGAGCGTGTTGGCGCCGGCATCGCCGTAATCCGCGGCATCGGGCGTATGACCCACGCCGACGCTGTCGAGCACGATCAGCAGGCACCGCATCAGTCGCCGCTCCGTAAGGTGAGGCGCCGGCGGAAGGGCGGGCAGTCTTTGACGCTCCAGAAATGCCTGTCGGTTTCGCGCGCCCGCAGGACGCCGCCTTCATCGCGCAGGCGACAGCGGGCGGCGTGCAGCCGCAGCAGCGCCGCGAAGCTCGATCTGAGGATCTCGCGGTCCGCGATCTCCCAGTGCAGATCGCCGAGCGCCACAGCCCACCCCCGATGCGCCTGCAAGTCCTGCAGGGGCTCGCTGGAGACCCGCGCGCCCGCCGCGACGCCCAGCAGGCGCCAGTCGGTGAGGTTGCCGCCGGAGGACTGCCAAGCCAGGAAGTCCGGCACAGCGGCTAATCCCCCGCCAGCGCCCCGGTGATCATTGACTGGTCCGGCCGCTTCGCTGCTGCATTGAGCACGCCGCGCTGCTGCAGCACCCGGAAGGGCACCACCGGCGAATTCGCCTGCGCCGGCCGCCCGGCCAGCAGCGCGACCGCTTCGCGGTAGCCGTGCAGCGTGCCGACATCCACATAGACCTCGCCCGTGCGGACGCCATGGGCGGTGCCACCGACCGCCAGCCAGGCATTGACCAGTGTTCCGATATACTCGTCGTTGCGCTCCGGCCGACGCCACAGCGCGTGCAACTCGTGCAGCACGCGGCCCGGCATTTTGAAGGCGCCCCAGACCCAGCGGCTCCGCGCGCCAGCCCGCTTCACCTCGATCTCCAGGACGCGGCCCACCTCGTCCGTCACCACGGCGTCGAACAGCTCCGGCTGCTCCACCGGGAAGAGCAGGAAGGAGAAGCGGTCAGCCGGCAGGGGCGCCAGCGCCGCTTCCGGGAACCAGATCGTATCGGGCAGCCCGACCACCACGGGCTCCTCCGGCCCGATCAGCGGCAGGGCGCAGAAGATGGCGTCGCAGAGCCCGCTTGGCTCCTGCTGGACCACATAGGCGATGCTGGCGTTGCCTATCCGCGCCCCGTAGTAGTTGATGATGTCACTTTTGCCTGGGGCGATGACGAAGCAGATCTTGTCGACGCCGGCGGCAATCATGCGCTCGATCAGATGCTCGCTGACGGCCCGCGGCCGTTCGACCCCGTCCTCGATCCGGCTGCCAATGGGCAGCAACTCCTTCGAGAAGGCCAACGGCTGGATGCGGCTCCCGATGCCTGCGGCCGGGATAATGCCCCACATGCTCAGCCTCCTGTCGCCATTGGCGAGTTGATGCTCTCCAGCGCGGCCTCGAGATCGAGGGCCCGCCGGTCGGAGGTGTGTTCCTCAAGGGTGCGTTCCCGCGCCCGCTTGGCAGCGTGGCGAAGCTCCGCATCGCTCAGGCCAAGCGTCGCCAGGCAGTCCACGGTCGACCCTGCGACGAACACCTCCGCACCCGGCGCATAGAAGGCGTCAAAACCTTCCCACCAATCCGTCAGGATCGGCGCGCCGCAGGCCGCGGCCTCGAACAGCCGGCCGGAAGGGCACCAGCCCATCGCCGCCATCGCCCGGCGGGTTATGTTCAGCGTCAGGCGCGAGGAGGAGAAGAAGGCCGGATGCTCCGGCGGGGGCATGTGGCGGACGAAGAAGATGTTCTGCGCCCAAGGGAAATCCGGCGGGTAGAGCGCGCCGCCGATGATGAAGCGGCGATCGGACAGCCGCCGCGCCGGCTCCACGAAAAGGCGTTCCAACGCCTCCTGCCGGTCCGCCGCATAGGTGCCGAGATAGGAGAGATCGGCCTGGTAGCCCCCCACCGCCGCAACCGGCCGATGAGCGTCCGGATCCACGCTGCCATAGAGCGGGGCGACACGGCGCGCACCGAGTTGCGTCTGCAGCCGCACCAGCGCCTCGCCACCGGTATAGCTCAGCACCAGGTCGAACCCATCGAGCCCCTGCCGCGGCAGGTAGTCCGGCCAGTCGCCGGCCGCCATCCGGTCGAGCGTCACCGGCGTATCGAGGTCGTAGAACACCCGCGCCGGCGCGTCGGAGCCGAGTACAAGGTCGGATGCCACGACTCCGTCGGGACAAAAGGAGGTGACGATGGCCACATCGCCCGCCGCCACCGCCTGCGCCGCCCGCTGCCGGACCTCACCCCAATCGGCATAGAGTACCGGCTCGACGCCCGGCATGCCGCGTAGGTCGCGGTGCTCGGCGTAATAGGGCAGGTCGCGCTCGAAGAAGACAACGCTATGGCCACGCCGCACCAAGGCGCGGCACAGGGCTCGCCACAGGGTCGCATGGCCATTGCCCCAGGAAGATGTGATGGTCAGGCCGAAGACGACAAACCGCATCAGGCCGGTATCCGACCGTGATGGCAGCCATTGCGCCTCATGCGGCGCGTCGCTCCTCATGCTCTAGACGACCGATCAAAAGACCAAGCACCGCCGTCTCTTCGGGCTTGAGGCAGGATACCTCGTCGCGCAGCTCTGTCTGGACCTCAGCCTTGATCTGCAGCACCAAGCTGCCGCTGAGATAGTGATCGAGTACGCCGGGATGTACGTAGCATTTGCGGCAGATCGTCGGCGTGTTGCCGAGCCGGCTCGCCACATTCTCAATGGCGCGCTTCACATTGCGCTTCGCCGCGGCATGGGTGTCAAACTTCTCGAATTCCTGTAGCGCGAGGGCGGCGAGGACAGTGCCCGCCCAGGTGCGGAAATCCTTCGCGGTGACTTCGCACCCCGCAGCTTCCCGCAGGTAGTCGTTGACGTCTCCGGAATCGATACTGCGGACGGAGCCGTCGGCATCGACATAGTGGAACAATTCCTGCCCGGGCAGGTCCTGGCATTCGCGAACAATGCGAGCGATGCGGCGGTCCGAGACCTGCAGGTTCCAGGTCTTGCCGCTCTTGCCCTTGAAGGAAAAGCGCAGCCGGCCACGCTCAACCTCGACATGGTCCTCATGCAGGGTGGTCAGGCCATAACTCTGGTTCTGCTTCGCGTAGTCGTCATTGCCGACGCGGATCAGGGTTGTCTCCAGCAGCCGGACCACGGTCGCCAGCACCTTCTCGCGTGGCAGCCCGGTGAGGCGCAGGTCAGCCTCCACCCGGGCACGGATGCGCGGCAGGGCATGGGCGAACTCCACCATATGGGTGAACTTCGCGGCGTCCCGTGCCTCGCGCCAGCGGGGATGGTAGCGGTACTGCTTCCGCCCCTTCTCGTCACGCCCCATTGCCTGGATATGGCCGTCAGCATGCGGACATATCCAGACCTGGGTCCAGGCTGGCGGGATCGCCAGGGACCGGATGCGCTGGAGAGTTTTGAGATCGCGCACTGCGCCGCCCTTCGGGGCGCGGTAGCTGAACCCTTTGCCGATGCGCCGTCGACCGATGCCCGGCGCCTCGTCCGAGACATAACGCAGCGCTGCTTCCCGCGCTGCGATACGATTCTCCTCCTCCGCTAAAGAGGCACTATCCTTGGCCATGATGAACGCCTCGGGCCGGACGGCCGACAGGATAACAACCCTTCCCGCGCCGCACGGTTCCGCGGTCGCCTTAGCGTGCATAGCGCTGGATCATGCTGGCGCAGAATTCCGCGAATTCCGCCTCGACCAAAGGCGGACTAGTATGGTGCGGCGCGATCCCGCGATGCTCCGGCGTGAAGCAGAAGGTGACCGTCACGTCGAACTCCGCAAGCGCCTCCATCTGCCGGTCGAACCAGGCCAGCGCGTTCGGCCGGAAGCTGTCGGCCCAGGACAGGCCGGTCCGCAGGTACCTGACGCCCAGCCGCCGCATCCAGGCAACCGCGTCGTCCAGCCGAGGATCCTCGAAATGGAACCACTGGCAGAGGCCAACGGCCGGCGTGTGATAGCCGAACTCCTCGAGCGCCGGCTTCGGCGTACCGTCTTCCCGCAGCAGCCCCATGTAGAAATGCCGGTAGTAGGAAGACCCCTCCGCCTCGCGGTGCCGGGTTGTGGCGCCCCAGGCCCGCGGCAGGTCATACAGGCTGTACCAGTGGATACGCGGGGTTTGGCCGACCAGCAGCTCGGCCGTGCGCTTCAGCCCCCAGGCCTGGACCTCCTCCGCCCCGAAGGAGGACACGCCGACCTCGGAAACCCAGATCGGCAGGCTGGTGACGGCCCGGATCTCCTCGATCTTAGCCGGCCATTCCCCAATCTGCCAGAGGTTCCAGTCCAGCGGGAAGCCATGCACCGCGACCACGTCGAGGTGCTCGAGCACGCCCTTGCCACTCAGATTCTCGATGAAGCTCGGATCGATGGGCGAGATGCCGCCGAGCACGCGCGGCAAGGTCGGATGCACCAATCGGATCGCCTGGCAAGCGGATTTCGTCATCCCGGCGAACAGCCTCCAATCAGGATCGAGTTCCGGATCCCAATGGGACTTGTTGTTGGGCTCGTTCCAGATCATCGCCGCTTCGATCATTCCCGGCGCTCCCTGGCAGGGTAGGCAGCTTCGGCACCGGCCGGCGCGGCGACACGCCGGCAGATATAAACCTCCAGCTCCGGATGGGCGGTAACGGCGAAGCCGGCACTGCGCAACATGGCCTCGACGCAGGCACGGTTCGGTACCCACCAGTTGGTCTCGTCATGCGCGTAGCGGTGCTCGATGAAATGAAGCTTGGGCCAGTCGGGCCGGTCGAATTCTGCCGTGTCCCAGAAGTCGTAGTCCTCCTGCACCGGCGCGGCCGTGCCGGCCCCGCGCTGCATCGACTGGAACACCAGGCAGTCGCGGGCGACATGCTCGTGGATCAGGTCGAGCGCCAGCAGCGGATGCCGCAGGTGGTAGAGCACACCCATGAACAGCACCAGGTCGAATTTCTCGCCTAGCGTCCCAACATCATAGACCGAGAGCTTGCGGAACTCGATGTCGAGCCCCGATACCTCCGCGGCGAAGCGTGCCTGGGCAAGGTAGCCCTCGTCGGAATCGATACCAAGCACCCGCGACGCGCCGCGCCGCTTCATCTCGAGCGAGTAGAACCCGCCGTTGCAACCGATATCGAGCACGCTTCGGCCGGTGAGATCCTGCGGGATGGCCTCGGCGAAGCCGCGCCATTTGATCGCGGGGTAGTCCCCCAGGAAATGATCTGGCGCCGTCGGCACGCCACGGAGATTGATGTTGTGGAACCATTGGCCAAGCGCCGTCGCCCGGCGTCGGATCTCGTCGGTATCGAGAATGGCAGTCATGATGTTACGGCCTCATTCATCCAAAGCACCTTCGCTCCCGTGCCCCACATCGCCATCGCGCTGACAGAGGCGGGGCCAATCTCGAATCGCGCATGGAAGTCCATCGACAGGCTGAGGCACCAAGCCAGGACCGACTTGATGACATCGGCATGGCTGACGATTGCAACGGACGCCTTGGGATGCCGGGCTTCGATTCGCCGTACGCCCGCCACAGCCCGGGCCTGGGCCTCAGCCATCGATTCGCCGTCCGGCGGCCGTACGCTGCTGCGCTCGGCATTCCACCTCTGCCAAATCGGATCTGGGTCTAGCCGGTCGAAGGATGCGCCGGTCCAACGCCCGAAATCGATCTCGTTGAACTCCGTGGCGATGTCCGCCGCTAGCCCACATTGCTGGCCAACTACCGCCGCCGTTTCCCGTGCCCGGGCGAGCGGGCTCGTGTAGAGCGCCGCCAAACCCTTCTGCTGCAGCCGGCGGCCGAGGCGCAATGCCTGCTGCTGGCCGGCATCGCCGAGCGAGACGCCCGGCATTCTGCCGCACAGCACGCGGCCGAGCAGCTCGTGTTCTGCGTGGCGGACCAGGAAGATCGTGGTCGCCACCCGCCTCAGCCCTCGCCGGCGATGAAGCGGAGCGTCCTTTCCCGGGCTTCGCCATCGGCGAACTGCTGTGGTGGCGACTTCATGAAGTAGCTCGCAGGGCCGACCAGCGCGCCGCCGACGCCGCGATCCAGGGCAAGCTTGGCGCAGCGGACTGCGTCGATGACGATGCCTGCCGAATTGGGCGAGTCCCAGACCTCCAGCTTGAGCTCCAGGTTCAGGGGCACGCCACCGAAGCCGGTACCCTCCATGCGAATATGGGCGAATTTACGATCACCCAACCACGGCACGAAGTCACTCGGTCCGACATGAACGTCACCGTCGGGTAGCGCCACATCCATTTGGCTGATGACTGATTGAGTCTTCGATATTTTTTTGGAAACGAGACGCTCCCGCTCTAGCATATTCAGGAAGTCGGAGTTGCCACCGAAATTCAATTGATAGGTGCGGTCTAGCTGAATGCCACGCTCACGGAACAGGTTGGTCAATACCCGGTGCACAATCGTGGCGCCGACCTGGCTCTTAATATCGTCGCCGATCAGCGGCAACCGCCGCGCCTCGAACCGCTCGCGCCAGTCGCGATTGGATGCTATGAAGACCGGGATGCAGTTCACGAAGGCACAACCAGCCTTGAGGGCCTGCTCAGCATACCACTCGGTCGCCTGCTGCGAACCCACCGGCAAGTACGACACCAGCACCTCAGTCCCGGTGCGGCGCAGCGTCTCCGCCACATCCGCCTCCGGCTCATCGGATTCTTGCAGTTCATCGCGTAGATACCGCCCGAGACCATCAGCGGTCCTGCCGCGCTCTACCATTACGCCCGTGAGTGGAGGCGCTGCGAATCGGACCGTGTTGTTGGGCGAGGCGAAAATGGCCTCTGCCACGTCGCGCCCAACCTTGGCAGCGGCGATGTCGAAGGCTGAGGCAATGACGATGTCAGCGACACGGTAGCCGCCGATTTCCTGCGTCATCAGCCCGGGGACAGCACCATCCGCTCCGGAATCGTTATAATAAGCTAATCCTTGAACGAAGGATGACGCACAATTGCCGACACCGACCAAGCCAATCCGCACTGATCTGGAGCCCAAGGTCGATCTCCTTATGACACGTCGCTGCTTATGCCTAGGCGTAAAGCCGCGATCGGGTGGCACGCAACCATATAGCCGCGGCAATGAGCACGGACCGAACGCGCAACAGCACGATCGGCGCCACCGTTATAAACTTGCCTCACAACAAATCCGGGTGAACACCGAGTCTGCCGCGGATACGAATCGAATCAGGATGCGTTTGTCTCTCTTTAGAACGCTGGCGATGACCGGAGCGGGTGACAATACCGGGTTGCGCCCGGCAAGCCATACCAGCCAAGCTATCGCGGCGTTGCCGCCATAGCCGGCGACACTCATCATGCGGAGGCGCCCAGTTGTCGGAACGTGTTCTCATTACCGGCGGCGCCGGCTTCATTGGTAGGCATCTCACCCGGGCGCTTCTCGCGCGTGGGCACCATGTTCGAATTCTGGACAGCTTCATCGAGCAGGTTCACGGTCAGCAGCCTGATCCAGAACTTCTTGGCCCCGACGTCGAGTTGCAGATCGGCGATGTGCGCGACGCTGCTGCGGTTACCCGTGCGCTGCAGGGTGTGGACAGCGTGGTCCACCTCGCCGCCGAGGTTGGCGTTGGCCAGAGCATGTACGCTATCGATCGCTACGTGTCGGTGAACGACCACGGTACTGCCGTCCTCTTCCAGGGCCTGATTGAAAAGCCCGTGCGCCGAGTCGTCGTCGCCTCGTCCATGAGCATCTATGGCGAGGGCCTCTACCGGGATGTGGAAGGCCGCTGCTACGAGGATGTCATCCGAGTCCCGCGCACGGGTTCTACGGCATCCTGGGACCCGCTGGATTCAGCCGGGCGGCCGCTCATCCCGAGCCCGACGCCGGAGACCAAGCGGCCAGCGCTGGCCTCGGTCTATGCGATCACCAAATACATGCAGGAACGCCTGACGCTCACCCTCGCCCCTGCCTACGGCATGCAAGGCGTCGCACTCAGGCTCTGGAACGCCTATGGTCCGGGACAGGCGTTATCGAACCCCTATACCGGCGTACTGGCGATCTTCGCCTCCCGCCTTCACAACGGCCAGCCGCCAATGATCTTCGAGGATGGCGCGCAGCGCCGCGACTTCGTGCATGTCGAGGACGTGGCCCAGGCCTTCGTCCTGGCGCTGGAGCATCCCGCCGCCGCGGGCGGCGTGTTCAACATTGCCAGCGGCGTCGACCGCACGGTCGCGGAGGTCGCGCAGCTTCTTGCCGGAGCGATGCGGAAGCACGGCATGGCCCCCGAGATCACCGGCAAGGCGCGTGCCGGCGACATCCGCCACTGCATCCCGGATCTCGGCTTGGCACGCACCGTGCTCGGCTTCGAGCCCCGCTGCGACTTTGTTAATGGGCTTAGCGAACTGGCGGAATGGGTCGCCCTGCAGCAGGCGGAAGATCGCGTCAGCCATGCGAGGAATGAGCTCGCCGCGCGGGGGCTGGTGGCGTGACGGCGAAAGGTCGGCCGGTCCTGATCACCGGCGGCGCGGGGTTCATCGGCGCCAACCTGGCTGACCGTCTGGCGAGGGAAGGCCACAGCGTCCTGGTCTATGACGCGTTGCGGCGCCCTGGTGTCCAGGCGAATCTCGAATGGCTGCGGGACCGGCACGCTGGCCGCATCATCCCGATCATTGCGGATATCTGCGAGGCCGGCGAGCTCGGCCGCGCGGTCGGGGAGGCCGGTGCGGTGTTCCACCTCGCGGCGCAGGTCGCGGTCACCACCAGCCTTGAGGATCCCGCTGAGGACTTCCGCACCAACCTGCAGGGAACCACCCTACTGCTCGAAGCCGTGCGGCGCGCCCGGGAGGATCTGCCGCTTGTCTTTGCAAGCACCAACAAGGTCTACGGGAACCTGGCCAATCTCGCGTTGCGGCTTGAGGACGACGCCTACCAGCCGGAAGCGCAGGAGATCCGTCTGAACGGCATCGGCGAGGACCGGCCGCTCGAGTTCCACACTCCCTATGGCTGCTCCAAGGGTGCGGCGGACCAGTATGTGCTGGACTATGCACGGAGCTTCGGCATCCCGACCGCCGTCTTCCGCATGAGCTGCATCTACGGCCCTAGGCAGATGGGCACCGAGGACCAGGGCTGGGTCGCGCATTTCCTGATCCGCGCCCTGCAAGGCAAGCCGGTCAGTGTCTTCGGCGATGGCTGCCAAGTGCGTGACATTCTGTTCGTCGACGATGCCGTCGGTGCCTATGTCGCGGCTTGGCGGAGTATCGGTCGGGTGCGCGGCAGCGCCTTCAACCTGGGCGGCGGCCCGAGCAATGCGGTCAGCCTGCGGCAGGTGTTGCAGCACATCGGCACGCTGCTCGGTTCGCCGGTCCAGGTGCAGCACGGCGACTGGCGTGCGGGCGACCAGCGCTACTACGTCTCCGACACGCGCTTGGCGACTCGGGCGCTCGGCCTGCGTCCACCGACCCCCTGGCAGGACGGCCTCGCCGCCCTGGCGGACTGGCTGCGCGGGCAGAATCACAGCCCAACCGCTGCGGCCACTCCGTCGCATCCTGCGGAGGCCCTGCCATGAGGGTCGCGCTGGTCAACCCGCCTTGGCGCTTCGATGGCAGCATCTATTTTGGCTGCCGCGAGCCGCATCTGCCACTCGAGCTAGGCTATAGCAAGGCGCTGCTGGAAGCCGCCGGCCATGTCGTTTTGATGGTGGACGCGCATCTCTTCGCCTTGCCCTTGGCTGAAGCGGTGGCCGAGGTCGTCGCCTTCCAACCTGACATGACCGTCGTGACCACCGCGCCAAGCTACCTGTTCTGGCGGTGCGCACCGCCGGAGCTTCGCGTCCCGCGGGAGTTCCTTCTGGCCCTCGACGGCCGGGGCGGTCGCACGGTCGCGGTCGGCCCCCACGGCTCGGCAACACCAGCGGCCGCCCTGCGTAAGCTCGGCGTCGACGTGGTAGTCCGCGGCGAGTGCGAGGAGATCATCCTCCGGCTTGCCGGCGAAGGCGACCTCGCACGGGTGCCGGCCATCGCCTTCCGGGAAGGCGACGAGATCCGGGTCGCAGGTGCGCCGCATGCCGGTGCGTTCGTAACGCTGCCTGCGCTGCGTTGGCCGGATTCGTGGATCGCACGACATCACCACCATCATCATCGCTTCGACGCGCAGCCTGCGATGCCTGGCGCGGAGGTCGAGGCCTCCCGCGGATGCCCCTATTCCTGCTCCTTCTGCGCCAAGATCGACTTCCGCGACGCCTACAGGCGGCGCCCCCTGGCGCCATTGCTCGACGAGTTGGACGGGCTGATCGCTCAGGGCGTCGGCTATGTCTACTTCATCGACGAGATCTTCCTGCCGCAGCGCGCCCTGCTGGAAGCCCTAGTCGGCCGCAACCTGCAATTCGGTATCCAGACCCGCCTCGACCTCTGGAAGCCGGAGATGCTCGATCTCCTTGGTGCGGCGGGCTGCGTCTCGATCGAGGCCGGGGTGGAAAGTCTGACGCCGGAGGGCCGGGCCGCGCTCGACAAGAACTGCCGGATGTCGACGGAGGAGCTCACCGAGCGGCTGCTGCATGCGAAGCGCAGGGTGCCTTTCGTACAGGCGAACCTGATCAAGACGCCGGGCGACGATCCCGACATGATCGCAGCCTGGCGTGAGGCGCTGCGGCGTGGCGGCGTTTGGGCCAACGATCCCGTGCCGCTCTACCCCTACCCGAGTTCGCCAGACTATCACCGCCTCTGGGGCGCTCCGGATGACGAGGCATGGGAGCGAGCCCATACCTACTACCTCGCCCAGTTCTCCGTCTTGAGCGATATCCAGGACGACCGGGTGGCCCTGCTGCCCGAACTCGAAGCTGCATGTTGCCGATGAGTTCCTCGCCCCGCATCCGGCTGCTGATGACGGCGGATGCGGTGGGTGGCGTGTGGTCTTATGCGGTCGATCTGCTGCGAGGCTTGGCACCGCATGGTGTGGAGAGCACACTCGCGGTGCTCGGTCCCGCACCGACGGCGGACCAGCGTGCGGCCGCGGCCGCAGTGCCAGGGCTGCGGCTGCTGGAGACGGGCCTGCCGCTCGAATGGCTCGCCAACTCGAGGGCAGAGATCGCGGCCTCGGGTCAAGCCTTGGCAGAATTGGCGAGGGAGATTGGTGCGGATCTGGTGCATCTCAACACGCCGGCGCCCGCCGCCTGCGCCGCCTTCCCGGCATCGCTCGTCATTGCCTGCCATTCCTGTGTCGCGACTTGGTGGGAGGCGGTCCGGGACGGGCCATTGCCGGACGACTTCCGCTGGCGCGCCGAGCTGACGGGCCAGGCTTATGCGGCGGCGAGGCTCCTAGTCGCGCCGACAGCGGCTTTCGCCACCGCGACAGCACGGACCTACAGGCTGCAGCAACCGCCGCTGGTGATTTACAATGGACGGCGGGCGATGGCCCGCCCTGCCGCTGCGCAGCCCATACCGGCGGATGCTGCCTTCACGGCCGGCCGGCTCTGGGACGAGGGCAAGGACATGGCGACGCTCGACCGGGCGGCAGCCAGGCTGCCGATTCCGGTTCTTGCCGCCGGCGACACGCGTGGCCCGAATGGCGCCCAGGTCGAGCTGCGGCATCTGCGGCTGCTCGGACGGCTCTCGGACACCACGCTCGCCCACCTCCTGGACACACGTCCCATCTTCGTCGCGCCGGCCCGATATGAGCCTTTCGGCCTGGCGGTGCTGGAGGCGGCGCAGGCTGGGTGCGCGCTGGTCCTGTCGGACATTCCTGGCTTCCGCGAGCTGTGGGACGGGGTTGCAGAGTTTGTGCAGCCCGGCGATGACGTCGCACTCGCCGCCACGGTGCAGCATATCGCGGCGGATCGGGAACGCAGGGTTGCATCGGGCGTTGCGGCAAGGGAACGGGCAGAACGATTCACGGTCGAGACTCAGGCTACCACCATGCTGGACGCTTACCGCCGGCTTCTCGCCGGCCAATGTGGCTTGATGCAAAAGGACGTCGCGGCGTGAAGCTAGTCTACTTCACCCATTCCCTGGATTCCTGCTGGAACCACGGCAACGCGCATTTCCTCCGCGGCGTGCTGCGGGAGTTCCTGTTGCGAGGCCATGAGGTGGCGACCTGGCAGCCGGCCCAAGCCTGGAGCCTGGAAAACCTGCTGCGGGACCATGGGCCGGCCGGCCTCGACGCCTTCCGCGCGGCTTATCCTGAATTACAGGCCTACACCTTTGACAGTGAGGCCGATCTGGCCGAAGCGGCCGATGGTGCCGACCTGATCGTCGTCCATGAATGGAACGAGCCGTGGCTGGTCGCGGCGCTCGGCCGGATGCGGCGCAATGGCGGCCGCTTCGTCCTGCTGTTCCACGATACCCATCATCGAGCGGTCAGCGACCCCGACGCGCTCCGGCATTTCGACCTCGACGGCTATGATGGTGTGCTTGCATTCGGCGAGACGCTGGCCGCGGTCTATCGGCAATGGGGTTGGGGTGATCGGGTCCATGTCTGGCATGAGGCCGCCGACACACAGCTGTTCCATCCGCCTGCCGAGGAAGCCAGACGGGAGGGCCTGGTCTGGATCGGCAACTGGGGCGACGACGAGCGCAGCGAGGAGCTCGAGCATTTCCTGCTGGCACCCGCGCAGGTCGCCGCCCTGGCACTCGACATCCATGGCGTGCGCTACCCGGACGACGCGCTAAGGACGCTTGCCGCCTATGATGCGCAGTATCGGGGCTGGTTGCCCAATGCACGCGCGCCGGAGGTGTTCGCACGTCATCTTGCCACGGTTCATGTTCCGCGGCGCTTCTATGTCGACCGCCTCCCCGGCATCCCGACCATCCGGGTCTTCGAGGCGCTGGCCTGTGGGATCCCTCTTGTCTGCTCGCCTTGGCAGGATACGGAGGGGCTCTTCCACCCGGGCAAGGACTACCTTGTGGCGCAGGACGGAGCGACGATGGCGCGCCACCTGACTGCCATTCGCCATGATGCCGATCTGCGCGCCAGCCTGGTCGCGAGCGGGCTGGGCGCCATCTGCGCCCGCCACACCTGCGCCCATCGGGCAGCGGAGCTGCTGTCGATCCTCGGCAGGCTGCGGGACGTCCCTATGGCTATGGAGGCCAGTTCTTGAAGATTGCGTTCTACGGCTCGAGCCTGCTGTCCTCCTACTGGAATGGTGCTGCGACCTATTATCGTGGCCTGATCAGCGATCTGTACCGGCGCGGCCACCAGATCACCTTCTACGAGCCCGACGCCTTCGACCGGCAACAGCACCGCGACATCGACCCGCCCGAGTGGGCGATGGTGCGCGTCTACCCGGCCACCGAGGCGGCGTTGCGCAAGGTGATCGGCGAGGCGCGCCAGGCCGATGTGGTAGTGAAGGCCAGTGGTGTCGGGGTGTTTGACGATGCGCTGCTCAAGGGCGTGATGGCAGCGGCGGCGCCGCATGCCATCCGCATCTTCTGGGATGTCGACGCACCGGCGACCCTGGCCGAGCTGCGCGGCAACCCGGACCATTGCCTGCGCCGCACATTGCCTGCGCTCGACCTGGTGCTGACCTATGGCGGTGGGCCGCCGGTGGTCGAGGCCTATGAGGGTTTCGGCGCGCGCCGCTGCGTGCCAGTCTACAATGCTCTCGACCCGGAGACCCATCACCCGGTGGCGGCCGAGCCGCGCTTCGCTGCCGACCTGTCCTTCCTTGGCAACCGCCTGCCAGACCGTGAGGCGCGGGTTGAGGAGTTCTTCCTGCGCCCCGCCGCGATGTTGCCGGAGCGGCGCTTCCTGATCGGTGGCAATGGTTGGGAGACCAAGGATATGCCGCCGCAAGTCCGGCATATCGGGCATGTCTACACGCGCGAGCACAACGCCTTCAACACCTCCGGCCTCGCGGTACTGAACATCGCCCGCGACAGCATGGCAGCGGTTGGTTTCTCCCCGGCGACCCGCGTCTTCGAGGCGGCGGGCGCCGGCGCCTGCCTGATCACTGATGCCTGGGTCGGCCTCGAGCTCTTCCTCCGGGAAGGCGAGGAGGTGCTGGTCGCCCGCGATGGCGCAGAAGTCACCGAGCATGTCCGGCAACTGACTCCTGCAAGGGCCCGCGCAATCGGAGAGGCGGCACGCGCGCGCATCCTGTCTGAGCACACCTATGCCCGACGCGGCACGCAGGTAGATGCCCTGCTGCGCGAGGAAGCCTCCCGCAAGCGTGCCCCGGTGGTCGCATGACGCCTTTGGCTCCTCCGCCCTTGCGGGTCGTGGTGCTCGGCCTCAGCCTCTCCTCCTCCTGGGGCAATGGCCATGCGACCACCTACCGCGCCCTGCTGAACGCCTTCGCTGCGCGCGGCCATGACGTACTGTTCCTCGAACGCGACGTACCGTGGTATGCCGCGCATCGCGACCTCGGCGATCCAGGCTTCTGCCGCCTGGAATTCTACCGCGACCTCGCCGAGCTGGGCCGCTGGCGCGAGGTCATCGCCGATGCCGATGCGGTCATTGTCGGCTCCTATGTACCGGAGGGTGTTGCCGTCGGCGCGCTGGTGCAGCGTATCGCTCGGGGGCTCACTGCCTTCTACGACATCGACACGCCGGTGACGCTGGCGAAGCTGGAGCGGGGCGACGAGGAATACCTAGCTGCCCGGCAGATCCCCGGCTACGATCTGTACCTCTCCTTCACCGGCGGACCGACGCTCGAACGCTTGATGGGCCAGTACGGCTCGCCGGCCGCGCGGGTGCTGTACTGTTCTGTGGATGCCGAAGCCTACCGCCCGCTCGGGCTGCAGCATCGCTGGGATCTCAGCTATCTCGGCACCTACAGTGCCGACCGCCAACCGAAGCTGGAGCACTTGCTGCTCGAGGCGGCGCGACGGGCGCCGCAGCTGCGGTTCGTCGTCGCCGGTCCGCAATACCCGGGGGACATCTGCTGGCCCGACAATGTGGAACGGCTCGAGCATGTGCCTCCGGGCGCGCATTCCGAATTCTACGCCATGAGCCGCTTCACGCTGAACGTCACCCGCGATGACATGGTGCGAGCGGGCTACAGCCCGAGTGTCCGGTTGTTCGAGGCCGGCGCCTGCGGAACCCCCATCCTTTCCGACATATGGGCCGGCATCGATGAGATTTTCGTTCCGGACAAGGACATTATTCTCGTGAGGCAACCCGAGGACGTGCTGCAGACGCTGCTGGAAGTCCCAGAGTCCCGCCGATTGGCACTGGCCGTCGCCGTACAGCAACGTGTGTGCTCCTATCACACTGCTGCCCATCGCGCTGCGGAACTGGAAGCCTATCTGCGCGGCTACTCGCCCAGTCCGGAGCAGGCCGGCAGCGGCCCAGGTGAGAGGGCGACATTATGAGCAAGATGCGGCGCAAGATCGCCGTCGTCGCCGGCGGCGCGGGATTCCTCGGGTCGCATCTTTGCGATGCTCTTCTGTCGGAGAATGTCGACGTCATAAGCGTCGACAATTTCCGCACCGGACGGGCGCGCAACCTAGCGCATCTTCAGCGCGAGCCACGTTTTGAACTGATTGAGGCGGATGTTATCGATGCGCTGCCCGCGTGCCTCGGCCGACTTCAAATCGACGCCGTGTTCAACCTCGCATGCGCTGCCTCTCCGCCGCACTACCAGACGGATCCGGAGCACACTCTGCTGACCTGCGTGCTCGGCACGCGGAACCTACTCCGCCTAGCCGAGGCGTCGCGAGCCCGGTTCGTCCTGGCATCGACGAGCGAGATCTACGGTGATCCCGAGATCCATCCACAGGTCGAGACCTACTGGGGCAATGTTAACCCGACCGGACCACGGGCATGCTACGATGAGGGCAAGCGCGCCGCCGAGACATTGACCTTCGACTACGCCAGGATGGGTCGTGTTGATGTCCGCGTCGCCCGGATCTTCAACACCTACGGCCCGCGGATGCGAGCCGATGATGGCCGCATCGTCTCCAATGCCATCACCCAGGCGCTAGCCCATAATCCGATCACTGTCTATGGCGACGGCACGCAAACCCGGTCCTTCTGCTACGCCGAGGATCTGGTGGATGGGTTGGTGCGGCTTGGCGCGTGTGAGACACCCCTGGACGGCCCGATCAATCTTGGCAACCCTGCGGAGCTGACGATTGCAACACTGGTGGGGCAGGTCATCGCCCTGACAGGTTCGCGCTCGTCGACGGTGTTCTGTCCCTTGCCACTGGATGATCCACGCCGGCGCCGACCCAGTATCGCCCGCGCCAACGAGCTTCTGGGCTGGTCGCCACGCATTCCACTCAGCACCGGACTGAAATCTACCATCGCGTGGTTTGCGTCCGAACAGCAGCACACTCCCGTGGTCAATGCGCACGTCAGCAAGCTTCCCACGAGTCTTCATGCGGCTGGCGATGGCTTGAGCATGAACTCATAGCCGGGCCGCATGCGGCCTCGCGCCGAGATGCTGGACCAGATGCCCGTGTGAGGCGGGGCGGTGCGCTTGCTGGCGTCCTTCATTTTGAAGCTTCTTCTACAAGAAGCGTGATCGTGCGACGAGGACCAGTTCAATATCTAGATGGTGAGCGCGGCTTCGCCTTTCTGAGTCGGCGAGAGGCAGGCACGCAGCCTCGAGCCAACGATCGTCTTGTATCCGGCAGCCGTAGTCTCGACGAGACTGCGGCGACTGTGATCTGCATCCTTTTGCAAAGCCATGCGATCTTGTTGCATGGGTGGCCCAGCTTGGTGCGGTTGAGTAGGCTGGTGTAGGGGCGAGCCTTCGGACCCCTAGGGACACCGCTGTGCCGTTCAAAGCCAATGCTGATCGCCGGCACCACATCCCCAAGCAGAGGCAGA
>NZ_JAETWB010000053.1 GCF_016773205.1 Belnapia arida | reverse complement strand
GCGCCTTGGACATCCGCATCGCCCCTCGTGCCAGGGCGTAACTGAATCACCGCCGCGCAGCCCGCGGGACCACAAGCAATTCAGTCAGCCAGGAAACCGCTCTAGGTGTCTTGAACAGCGCCATACGACGCTCAGAGATAGGCTGACCGAGCAGTTTGGTTTGTAAGCACAACGGATTATTGAGGGGAGGTGATCGCTTCTCCACAAGATGTGATTGCCAGCGAGGCGGAATCCGCGGCGATCTTCCCGGTTTGGTCCTGCTGCGGCCAAACTCGGCCGCCCATGACGCTATGGAAACCGGTCAGGCTACTTGCCAGGATCGTTATTCGGCGTCTTCGGGCTATCTAACGAGCCATGTCTGCCAAGACCGCGGCGCCCAGGAGCGGTTCGAAAATGGGTTCAGTGCAGGCCCTCGCGCAGGTCGCGGCCGACTATCCCGGGGCCGAGCCGCGCACAGCTCGCGTAAGGACCGCGCAGGTATCGCCAAACTTCCTCCGCCGGGGGCGGCATAGACCAGCGACGCCGCCTTCCCACTCATGGGTGGCTCCAGATGGACTTCCACAAGAAGGACAGAGTTCCATCCCAGTTCACTTCATCGATTTGAAGCGTCTGCCATGCGTAGCGCTCGAACTGCAGAAAAGCGATCGCGGCCCAAAGCGGCCAGCATTGTACCCGCCGCCATTCGTAATCCGCGACGATCCGCTCGGAGAGGGAAAAGATGAGGGGAAGTCCGACCAGCATCGCCACGCGGGTCGTATCAATTGTGACAGCCGAAAGCCCGATTGCCACCATGATCGCAGCCGCGTCTCTCCACCTCAGAAGCTCCCGCCAAGCAGCGAACAGCACTGCCGCCCAGAACCAGTTGAATGCCATCAGGACAAGCGTCACCGGCTTGAGCAGATTCAGCTTGATCCACATCTTCCAGTGAACGAGCACGAAGCTCCCCCGTGCGGAAACCTCGCCCTCCAAGTGGCTCATGTATAATTGGTGAAGCCCGAGGCCAGCAACTGCACCGACCACCAGGGCCGCCATGCGCATCCCATCGGGCTTCCGCAGGAGAATATGGAGACCCAAGACGGAAACACCGATCTCGCGGTGGGCAAGAACCAGCAGCAATGCCCAGATCCAAGCCACGACGGCTTGAGGCGCCAGCAAAAGAAGGACGTATAAAAGAACCAGAAGACTCGATGAGTTGCCGACATAGCCAGTTAAGACATACCAGACCGGAGAGAGGCTGATGATCAGGAACGCCGCACTGCGTGCGTCCGGATTGTCCCAACGTTGCCGGACGTACAGCAGCATGGCACCGGCTGCCAGCACCGTAGCCGCGAGGTAGAGCGCGATTATCTCAAATACCCGATGGAGCGACAACGCATGCCCGAGGAAGGGCCCCAGAATGGAGTTGTGCAGGTACTGATAATCGGGTTCGAGGGGAGCAAATGGGTTGATGTGGAGTGAATGGTTTGGCCGAAGCTCAACGAATTCCGGCCCGTAGAATAGGAAGAAAGCTGCAAGATACCCGGGCGCCATGCGGAACACGAGGTCGCGGTTGACCTGACCTTCCAGGAATGTCCTGCGGAATGCCTGTAACAGAGTGGTCATCCCTCATTTCTCCCAAGCCCGCAGTGCTCCACATGCAACAGTGCCACATGCAAGTTGTCTCCGTCAGTGCGCTGCGAGAGCTGGCGGTGCGATCGTGCGGCGGCCGAGGGAGCTTGCCGGTGAGGGCCATGCGCAGTGCGGCAACTGCATCGGGCAGGCGCATCTCTTGGGCCTCCACTCTGTCCCAAGCGGCTAGCACGGCCTCCGCAGCAGCGCGTAGCCCTTGCCGGGTCGGTGTATCGCGGGAGAGACCTCATACCCGGCGTCTGAAGATCTGACTCTTGGGGCTTGATCCGACGCGGGCGGGCGTGATTCATCGGCTGGCATGGCATCTGGAGATGGGCCATGCCGGCGCTGATGATCTGCGAAGACGTGCCGCCTGGTGAGTTGCGGCGATTGACGAAGGCGGAACGAGATCTGCGGGTGGCGCGACGCCTGCTGGCGATTGCGGCGGCCCTTGAGGGCCTGAGCCGCGAGGCGGCGGGCCGCATTGCCGGCATGGACCGGCAGGCGCTGCGGGACTGGGTTATCCGCTACAACCGGGGCGGGCCGGCCGGGCTGTCGGACCACTGGGGCGATGGTCGTCCCTGCCGGCTGACAGAGGACCAGCAGGCGACGCTGAAGGCGATCGTGCTGCAAGGACCGGATCCCGAGGTGGACGGCGTATCGGCTTGGCGGCTAATCGATCTCTGCCGGATTGTGCGGGAGCGCTTCGGCGTAACCTACAGCGAGGGCGGGATGGGCAAGCTGATGCGCAGCCTCGATCTGTCCTGGCAGACGCCGCGACCGCAGCATGCTGAGACTGACCGCGCCGCCCAGGAGCGGTTCAAAAAGGGGGCTTCGCGCAAGCCCTTGCGCAGGTCGCGGCCGACCACCCGGAGGCCGAGCGGATCGAGGTCTGGTTCCAAGATGAGGCCAGAGTAGGCCAGAAGGGTCGCATGGTCCGCCGCTGGTTCCAGCGTGGCATGCGGCTGAGGATGGTGAAGGACCAGCGCTACCGCTCGGCCTATATCCTCGGCGCGGTTTGCCCGGCGCGCGACACCGGCGCGGCGATCGTGCTGACCCATGTCTCGGTCGCGGCGATGACCCTGCTGCTCGAGGAGGTCGCCATGCAGTTGCCAGCCGGTACCCATGCGGTGATGCTGATCGACAACGCCGGATGGCACATCGCCAGCGATCTCCGCGTGCCGCCGAACATCAGCTTGGTCCACCTGCCACCCTACTCGCCTGAGCTGAACGCCATCGAGAAGGTCTGGCAGTACCTGCGGGACCGCTACCTGTCAGGTCGACTGTTCAGCGGCACCCGCGCCATTGTCGATGCCTGCTGCGAGGCCTGGAACAAGCTCATCACCGAAACCGGACGCATCCAATCATTGACCGACTTCGAGTGGGCTCGACAGGTCAATCCATAGTCAGCTCGGTATTACTTTTTAAGGCAGCAGCAAGGACCTTTTGGGGACTGAGGCCACGACATGCAAGGGCCGTCAGTTGCGTATCAGTCGGGATACGCTGCCCCGCTCCTGCACTTCAGTGCTGGGCAGCCGCAGCCAACGCATAATAACTTGTTTAATCACTCCAAAGCTGACGCTAGGCGGCACCTTCCTCTCGCAGCACCAAACCATGGAGAAGCTCAAAGAGCTGTGCCGCCGCACCGGTCCGCTCGACGCTGGCTTCATTGAGAGCATTGAAACTCATTCGTGTCTCTTCGGGCTTCCCGGCGAAAGCCATGGACCAGGTTGCGAAGCTACGCAGCGTAACCGGGGTCAGCTCCAGCACCGTGATGTCGCTGTGACGCTGATCACGCTGGATCCGCTCGAAGGTGGTCTCGACCGCGTCCAGCGGCCCTTCCAAAATTTGGGCGAAGCAGCGGCCGTTAAACAACAAGGCGCCAGTCACCTCGGCGACTGTGTTGTTCCGTCGTGATGCAGCGAGGATGCGTTGGACCTCTGCATCCTGCATCTCGAACGGCCCCACAACCATGTTTCGGCTGAAATAGGCAAGTCGATAAAAAGGCTCGCTCATGATGCGGTCCTTGTTACTGCCGGACCTCCGGAGATGTCATGGGAAACAGATTGGTCTGGCTGAGTTTGGCGATGGCTGCCGGTACTTGGCTGCTGGGCATTGGGTGCCCAAGCAGAAAGCCCTGAACGTGGGTGACCCCTTCGGCACGTATGCAGTCAAGCTGCTCCGTCGTTTCCACACCTTCGGCGGTCGTGAGTATGCCAAGGCTGGCGCTCAGCGCCGCAATGGCGCGCACAATGGCAGCATCATGGGTGCTGCTGGCAGCTCCGGCAATGAAGCTGCGGTCAATTTTAACGCGATCGAAGGGAAAGCTGCGCAACTGAGTCAAGGAGGAGTAGCCAGTCCCAAAATCATCCATAGCAATATGCACGCCCATCCGTCGCAAGGCGAGCAGGGATTTCTCTGCAGCACCCCCAGCTTGCAGAACGGCTGTCTCGGTTACTTCAATTTCCAGTCGCCGGGGGGGCAGACCCGAAGCCATCAGCGCTGCCGCCACGGTCGGTACCAAGCGGTCGCTTTCGAACTGGGGCGCAGTGACGTTGACCCCGACCGTAAGATTACCAGGCCAAGTCATCGCCTCCTGACAGGCGGCCTGTAGGATCCAATCCGTCACGGCTTGAAGCAGGCCGAGTTCCTCCAGCATGGGAACGAAGGCAGCGGGATTAATGATGCCGCGGCTGGGATGCCGCCAGCGCAGCAGTGCCTCGAACCCGATCAGCATGCCGGCGTCGAGATCCACCTGCGGCTGGTAGAACAGCTCGAACTGCCGGAGCATGAGGGCCTTTCGCAGATCCGCTTCCAGCTCACGCCGCGCTTGTGCCCGCTCCTGCAACTCTGGCCGGAAAAAGCAGTAACCGCTGCGGCCGTTAGCCTTCGCCTGGTATAGTGCGAGATCGGCCCGGATCATGAGCATGTCCAGATCGGCGGCATCAGCCGGCACCGAGGCGATGCCGACACTGGCGCCAATATTCACCAGATGTCCTTTGATGATGAAAGGCCGCTTGAGCAGATCGACGATTCGACCTGCGACTGCTGCCACCGTGCCCTCATCCGTTTGATCAGTCTGAACGATAGCGAATTCGTCTCCGCCGATCCTGGCGACAAGGTCGCCCGCGCGGACTGCAGACAGAAGTCGCTCAGCTACGGTGCGCAGCAGGGCGTCCCCAATGGGGTGGCCAAGCGTGTCGTTCACCGGCTTAAAGCGATCGAGGTCGACCAGCAACACGGTCGTGCTCCGGACCGTGGCGCCCAAACCTTGCAAGTCATGTGTCAGCCGGGTCTGTAAAGCGCTGCGATTGGGCAGATTTGTGAGCGGATCCAGCTGAACTGCCGCAGCTGCGGCATTTGCAGACTCATCATCAAGCAACAGCATCCAGACGCCGGGCGCCAGCAGCCGCACTCGCGCCGAAAGTGCAGGCCCTGTGCGTCGCGGGGGCGGCGACTGGATGTCCCTCCTGTACGGTTCCCCGATCGCGCTTGTGATGAGCTGCAACAAAGTTCGCCGAGCTTCAGGTTGCAGGGCAGGGGCGGCAGCGAGCAGGTCAACCAAACGCTGGGTGGAGCCAAGCTCGGCCGACTCCGGAGAACCCAGGAATCGGTCGAAGGCCGAGTTGCGCCAGAGGATGGCACCATCGTCACCGAAAATCACGGCACCTTGGGGCAGCTGGTCGAAGGCTGCTTCCAGCAAGCTCGTCGGTTCGCTACTCGGGAGGACTGACGAGCTGGCGGATACCACAGCGGAAGACCCTATTCTAGGACATTGCGTAATTGAGTTTTTCTACCACAGTTAGCATTGTACGGGCTTAATATACCAACAAGTTGATACTTGCTAGTGAGAGGGGCTTATCTCAAGGCACCGTGTGAGCGAAAGCGCCACGGGTGGCGCTTCGATATGGCGCGGTTGTTTATTGCCGAACGGTAAAATGCAGCTGGGTCGAACCCAGTCTCAAGGACGCCGAGCGCATCGTGGTTCGGGCATCAAGGACGTCATCAGCACGGCGCCTCAACTCGACTTTGGCCAATTCCAAGGGCTGAGGTGGCGGAGCGGGTGAGCGGCTTCTCAGCCATCGAGTTCCTGGCCGCCCTGCTCCGGCAGGGGATCACCTGCGTGACCCGGCTGCGGTTGGACGCTGCTCTCTACCGACTGGCTCCGCCGCGCCAACCCGGCACGATCGGGCGTCCCAGGACCAAGGGCGAGCGCCTGCCGACCCTGGCCGAGGTGCTGGTCAGCAAAGCCACCCGGTGGCAGCGCCTGACCGTGCCTGGCTGGTATGATGAGGGCGAGCGCCTTGTGGAGATCTGCTCGGATACCGCCATCTGGCGCCATGCCGGCCTGCCGGTCGTGCCGATCCGCTGGGTGCTGCTGCGCGATCCCTACCGGCGCTTCGATCCGCAGGCCCCGCTCTGTACCGACACGGCGCAGGAGCCGCTGCAGATCATCCGCTGGTTCGTCCAGCGCTGGCAGCTGGAAGTCACCTTCCGCGAGGTGCGGGGACCACCTTGGCGTCGAGACCAAACGGCAGTGGTCAGACAAGGCCATCGCCCGCACCACACCATGCCTGCTCGGCCTGTTCTCGATCGTCATCCTGCTGGCGTCGCGCCTCAACAGCCGTGCCCAGCTCCGGGTATCGGCCAACGCCTGGTACCACAAGCAGCGACCGACCTTCGCCGACAGCCTTGCCGCCGTACGGCGGGCAATCTGGAGCGAACAGGGTTTGGCCATATCCCAGCACTCCGGCGACGCCGCGAAACTCCCGCCAGCCCTCCGCGAAGGTATCGCACACGCCCTCTGCCATGCCGCCTGATTGGACAAAGTCGAGCTTAGGCAACGTCATGGCACGATCACGTGCCACCGCCACCCTGGACAGTATGAAGAACCGTAACTCTTCAGGGTGGGACACATGGCCTGGATTAACGAGATCCATTACGACAATGCTGGCACGGATGCCGGCGAATTCGTTGAGATTGCAGGCGCTGCCGGCACCGACCTCACTGGCTGGAGCCTCGTTCTTTACAATGGATCCAACGGCCAGGTTTACGACACCCGCACCTTGTCGGGGGTTATTCCTGACCAGCAGGACAGCTTCGGCACCATCGCCCTGACCTATCGGATCGATGGCATCCAGAATGGTGCCCCCGACGCGGTTGCCTTGGTGGATGCGGCCGGTTGCACTGTCCAGTTCCTTAGCTACGAAGGCAGGTTGACCGCGACCAATGGGCCGGCCAATGGCCTGACCAGCACCGACATCGACGTTGCCGAAACCAACTCCACCCTGGTTGACCAGTCCCTCCAACTCACGGGGACCGGTCGCGCCTATCCCGATTTCAGCTGGGCCGCACCGAGCGACGACACGCCGGCCGCGCCCAACACCGGGCAGAGCTTCAGCGCCTCCGGTGGCGAAGGCCCGGAGAATCCCGCACCGCCCGCCTTGACCGAGATCCCCGCTATTCAAGGCACCGGGCAGCGTTCGGCCTTCGACAGCCAGGTGGTCACCACCCGTGGCATCGTCACAGCCATCGACACCAATGGCAGCCGCGGCTTCTACCTCCAATCGCCGACTGGCGACGGCGATCCCGCCACCTCCGACGCCATCTTCGTGTTCACCAACGCGGCGCCAGCTGTGCAAGTGGGTCAGCTGGTCGAGGTCACCGGGACGGTCGACGAGTTCCTCCCTTCCGGCGCTGCGGCCGGAAGCCTGCCGACCACCGAAATTATGGCAACGGGAACCGGCGCCTATACTGTGGTGGATGCCGCGCCCGAAGCGGGCGTCACGCCGACCGCGATCGGCGGCGCCAACAGTCGGCTGCCGCCAACCGAGGACCTGACCGCCGGCGCAAACTTCTTCGAAAGCCTGGAGGGCATGCTCGTCACCCTCGCGGCCCCGACCGCGGTCGCACCGACGAACGGCTTCGGCGAGATTTATACCGCCGTCGCCGGTTCGGACGGCCAGCCTTACGGGACCGGCTTCTCCGCCCGCGGCACGCTCAACGTCGATGGCGGCACGCCGAGCTTCGGCGCCACGAACACGGTCGGTGGCGATTTCAACCCCGAACGGCTTCAGCTTGACCCGGATACCGGCGTCCTGCCCGGCTTCAACGCCCCAGCCGTCGATGTTGGGGCCCGGATCTCGGACGTGACCGGCATCGTCAACTACGACTTCGGTCAGTACCAAGTGGTGCCGACCCAAGCTTTCACGGTAACGGCACCGAGCACCCTGCAGCGCGAGACCACCGCGCTCACCGGTAGCGCCGGACGCCTGACCGTGGCGACCTACAATGCCGAGAACCTCGATCCCGGTGATGGCGCCGCCCGCTTCGGCACGATTGCGGCCGAGATCCTGACCAATCTCGGCACGCCGTACATCGTCGCGCTGCAGGAAATCCAGGATAATGACGGGCCGACCAATTCGGATGTCACGTCCGCGTCGCAGACGCTGGGTCAGCTCGTGCAAGCGCTGAACGCCGCCGCGCCGGTCGGGGTCGAGTATGCCTTCGCCGACAACCCCTTCGTCAACGACGACGCGGTGGGCGGCGAGCCAGGCGGCAACATCCGCAACGCTTTCCTGTACCGCACGGATCGCGTCGGCTTGGTCGACGCCTCGCTTCGGACCGTGGCAGCCGACGGCACCGCGATCACCGAGCCCGGCGGCTATCTCGACCAGGCGGCCAATCCGAACAATCCGTTCTACGAGTCGCGGGTGCCGCTCGCGGCGGATTTCACCTTCCAGGGCGAGACGCTCACCGTCCTTAGCAACCACTTCACCTCGAAGGGCGGCAGCGCCGCGCTGCTGAATGAGCAGCAGCCACCCTTCAATGGTGGCGAGGTGCAGCGGGCGGCGCAGGCCCAGGCCGTGAACAGCTTCGTCGACGGCCTGCTCGCCGCGCATGGCGATGCCAAGGTGGTCGTCGCCGGCGACCTCAACGAGTTCGAGTTCGAGGAGCCGCTCGACATCCTCGAAGGCCTCGCCCGGATCGAGAATTACGACGTTCCCGGCGACGACCCGATCGCCGCCACGGCGACCCTCGTTCCGGTTGGCCAGCGCGTGCTGTTCGACCAAGTCGAGACGCTGCCGGCTGACGAGCGCTACGGCTACTTGTTCGAGGGCAACTCCCAGGCCCTGGACCATATCTTGGTCAGTGCCGCGCTGCGGCCGGTGGCGGAGTACGACACCGTCCACATCAACTCTGAATTTGCCACCCAGACCAGCGACCATGATCCCTCGGTGCTGCGGCTGACGTTCGGCGGCAATGCCGGCACGCCGGGTGGCACGGCAGGGAACGACACCCTGCGTGGAACTGACCGCGACGACCGGCTGGACGGCGCCGGCGGGGATGATGCGCTCAACGGCCTCGGCGGCAACGATGTTCTGCTCGGTGGCCCCGGCAACGACACGCTCCGGGGCGCTGCGGGCAACGATACGCTGGACGGTGGCGACGGCAATGACACCGCCGACTATGGGCTAGCCACCCAGCCGGTGGTGATCGATCTCGCCGCGGCGCGGGCCAACCAGGACGGGCAAGGCGGCCAGGACCGGCTGCTCAGCATCGAGAACGTGGTCGGCGGCCCGGGCAACGACACGATCCGTGGTGATGGGGCTGCGAACCGCCTGGTCGGGGGCGCCGGCAACGACGCCATCAACGGCCTGGGCGGCAACGACTCGATCAACGGTGGCGAGGGGCGTGACATCCTGCGCGGCGGCGCCGGGCAGGATAACGCCGCCGGCGGCGTGGGCAACGACACATTCACGATCTTTGCGGCCGACCTCGCAGACGGCACGACCGACACCATCCTGGATTTCGAGGGCGCCGGTCGGCCTTACGCGTCCACCGGCACCGATATCCTGCGCCTCGAAGGCTTCGATGACAGTGCGAGGCTCACGGTGGCATCGGCCTCGCCCGATGGCAGCCGGTATCTCTACAACATCGTCGACGATACTGGGACCGTCGGGCGCTTCTTCCTGGTCTCGCAGACTGGGGCACCCCTGAGCGAGGCTGCCAGCGACTACCTCTTCGCCTGAGACCAGATAGGTCGATGCACGGCGGGTAGAAAGCCCGCCGTGCCGTGAGGCCCGTACCACAGCCTGGGCCTTGGCGCTCAGGATGCGGCTCCGGCAGCAGGGATCGCCGGCCGCGCCTGGATCTCAGGATCCGAGCGCGGCCGCTGGTCTCCGGCTCAGAGGTACCAGAAGCCCGTCGCCTCGTAGTTCGCAGTCACTTGGGCCGCGAGGGCATTCCAGTCCTGCGGCTCGGACGGGTCGATGGCGCCGAGGCCCACGCCGTCGAGGTACCAGAAGCCGGTCGCCTCGAAATTCGCCAGGACCTGCGCGGCGAGCGCGTTCCAGTCGACCGGCTCCTCGCCGCCGGCCGCGCCTTCGAGCACGGTATCGCCACGGACAGACAGGTTCTGCACCCGCTCATCCTGCTCGGCCGGCACCTCCGCCATGTCGAACGCCGTCTCCGGCGTCCCATGTTCGGCGGCGAGGTAGTCCGCCAGCGCCTGCTGCTCCCGTCCCTCGGCGGCGAAGGAGCTGTCATCGCCTTGATAAAGGTCCACCCGATCCGTGGCGAACTCGTCGAAGGCATAGCCATCGCCGCCCTCGGCCAGGAAGTTGAGCGTCACGACCCGGAACTCGCGTGCGGCGTCGACCGCGACCTCGCCGTCGCGCACCAGCACCTCGGTCGGCACCCCCGCCTCATCCACCAGGGCGAGGCTCTGCACGCGCTCTCCCGCCGGCAATGTCGGGTCGAAGGAGAACTCGATGCCGGCTACCTGCGGGAAGGACCCCGGGGTGGTGCCGGGCGCAACGCTGGCGACGGCGCTTTCAATCACCGCCTTCAGCCCCTCCGCGGTCACCGTGACCAGCGAGAGCCCGTTGTTGAAGCGCAGAGCATTCTCGATATCGAGTTGGCTGATGCCGCCTTCCGGCTTGTCCGCATCGGGATTGGCCTGCGGCGGCAGCGGCTCGGGCGTGGCGCCCGTTCCGTAGGTCCCGATCTCGGCGCGGATGCCGCCGCCGTTCTTGATGCTGATGACGGTGGTCGGGTCCACTTCGCGCGCCGCGGCGAGGCTGGCGTCACCCGTCAGGTCACCAAGATTGGTTTCCTGCGCGCGCACGGCGGTGCGGCGGCCTTCTAGATAGACATCGGTGAAGCCGAAGACCTCGCCATCCTTGGCATCGATGACCTGATCGACCGCATCCGTGAGGCCGCGCACGATGGCACCACGGCTGCCATCGGCATAAGGATCCTCATTGCCCCAGAGCTCGGCAACGGTCTCGTCGGTCGTCGCATAGAGGCGGCTCTCGGCGGTATCCGTCTCGGCGGGGATGACGACCCCGTTCTCGTCGAAGCCCACGACCAGGCGGCCGACATAGCTGTACTCGCTGGAGGTGTTGACGACGGCGACCGGGTTGCCGTCGGCGCCGGTCTGGATCACCGGGTAGCCCTCGGCAGGCGCATCGCCGGAGCGGAGCGGTGTGCCGTCATCGGCGAAGACCGCGTGGCTGCCGCCGGCGACGATGACGTCCACGCCGGACAGGTTGGTGGCGAGGTCGAGTTCGAGTTGATACTGCTGCAGGTGGCTGAGCAGCACCACCTTGTCCATCCCCTGCGCCGTCATTTGGTCGACATAGGGCTGGAGTATCGTCGCCAACTCGTCCGTGTTGTCCAGGGCGCCGTCGCCATTCGGATCCAGCACCTCGACGCCGCCGACGGAGGAGATTGAGGCGAGGAGCTGGGTCGTGACGCCAAGGATACCGATCGTCTCGCCATTCTCCTCGATCGTCGTCCAGGGGGCGACGCGCGGCGCCTCGGCTGCGGCCTCGGGTGCCGCGATGTCGGCAGCGGTGGCCGCGTAGCTGGCTGCGTCGCGCAACTCGGTCGTATAAAGGCGGCCGAGTGCGGCATCGCCGGAGAAGTCGAGGTTGGCGGACAGGTAGGGGAAGAGCGGGCCAGGCGCGGTGATGCCGTCCTCGTCTGCGGCGAAGTCGATCGCATTCGCCAGCACCGTCGTGCCAAGATCGAATTCATGGTTGCCGAAGACGCTGGCCTGCACGCCGATCGCGCTCAGCACTGCCATGTCGACGCGGCCGAGATCCTGGGTGAGGCTAGAGAGTTGCTCGACGGGGACGTCCAGCAAGGCTGCATAGGCTTCGCGCAGAGGTTCGGCCAGGCTCGCATCGCCCTCCGCGTTGAGAAAGGGCGAGGGAATGAAATTATCGCCGGAAGACAGGGTGATGCTGTTCGGCGCCGTATCCTCGAGCTTGTCGACGATTGCCGCGAATTGCGGAGCCCGATCAGGGGCGGCAAGCCCTGCCTCGAAATCCGATGCGTGCAGGATCTGCAACGTATAGGTGGCGGCCATTGGCGTGTTGTCCCGATACCGAAAATTCTGCGGCGCTGAATCGCGCAAGACAGCGCTTAGGCGAAGCGGCCATGTCGGTCCGGCACATTTCCGTGACGTTAGAATGCATTAATGAAAGACCGCCGGGGATGAATGCTGCGGCGGCTAACTCGCGCATGGCGTCGAGAAGGCCACCAGACGCTTGAACACCACTCTGGTGGATCTCGCATTATACGAGGCGGAGTGGCGAGAATGATCTGCTCGCTCGTCCTCGCTGCTCAACATCCGCCGGCCTTGCCGGCGGATGACGCTGCCAGGTGCGATGCTGCGGCGCCTCACGGCCGAGGTCCGCTGCGCCCGGCTGGCGGGAGGCCGGCTTCCGCGTCTCAGCCCGTCAGAACAGGTCGAGCTCTGAAGCCCGCAAGCTCGCGCAGTGCAGCGTCTCATCGTCGCCGAAGCTCAAGGAATAGGCGCGCGATGTGCCGGAAACCTCGTTGGCGACATACAGCGTCGCCTTTCCCCGCCCGGGCTCGTCCACCACGGTGAAGACCTCCGGACCAACATCGCCCGGTGTGGCGATCAGGCCGGCGAAGCTCGCCTTGCGCGGACCATCGACGTGGAAAGCCATGATCGAATTTGAGCGCTCCAGGCCGACAAAGGCGTACACCTCGCCGTCCAGCGTGGCGACCGCCACATGCTCAGGCTCCGGGCCCTTGTTGTCGGACCGCGTATCGTCGAGCAGCGATGGGGCGGTCTGCAGCAAGGTGCGCTCGATCAGGTCACCCGAATCGAAGGTGAGCTTGAGGCCGTTCTTCTGGACCTCCCAGATGCTGAAGCTCCGCCCGCCCAGCGTATAGAGTGCGTCGTAGTCGCCGTCGCCGTCGACATCGCCCTCGGTCGTTAGCACGTCCAGCCGACCGAGATTGGCGTTCTCCTGCAGGGTTGCCGCGTCAGGGAAGGCCTTCGGGTCGAGCGTGAGCGTGTTGATTCGCGCAACGTCCATGTAGTCGCCGTATTCCCGTGCATCGCCCTCGTTCGCCGTGACGAGGTAGGTCTTGCCGTTGCGGTCGAAGGTGGCGATGCCGTCGGGCATGTAGAGGCCCTGGACCGGCCACGGCTTGATGTTGCCGAGGCTGTCGTCGCGGTCCGAAGCGTCGAGCCCGGCGGTCTTGCGCGAGAAATCCTTCGCGCCGAGCGCGAAGACATCGGTGAAGACCGGTCCGCCTTTCGCCGCAAGGTCCAGCACGCCGACTGCATTGTTCTCCTGCAAGGTGGCATAGGCCTTCCGGCCATCGGCCGAGAGCGCGATGTACTCCGGCTCCAGGTCGGTCGCGGCGAGCGTTCCGGTCGGCCCGGTGATGCGCACGCCGGCCTCGCGCAGCGTGTCGGTGTCGAAGGCGTCGAAGCTGGCGAAGCTGCTCTTGCCCGTGGCCGTGTCGATGATCTGGGCGCCGCCGGCCGGATCGCTGGCGTAGTCGTCGGTCGGCTCGCCCTCCACCGCGACCAGCAGGTGGCGGCCATCGGGCGTGAAGGTTACCATATCCGGCGTGGCGCCGCTCTCGATGGCGCGGGCGGAGGTCACGCTCCCCGCCGCGTTCAGCGTATAGAGACCGACCCACCCATTGCTGCCGGGCTCCGCGCCGCTGAAGGCGACGGCGACGAGGTTGCCCTTCACCGCCACGCTGTTGCCGCCGCCAAGGTCGCCCGGATCGAGCGCATCGCCCGGAATGGCGGCCAGGGAGGTCGCGGTCAGGCCGCCCAGCCAAGTTCCGTCATCGCTGTCGAGGATATCGACGCCGTCATTGCCGAGGATGAGCGTCCGGTCGCGCAGCGGATCATGGACCACGACCTCCGACCCGGAGGAAACCGATCGCGGGTCAGTTGACGGATCGTCCGCCGTTCCGAGGTGCCGAAAGGACCACACAGAGGTTCCACTGATCTGCGCGACCGACTTCATCATCCCAGCCCCCAAGTTGTACCAGCTTGGATGCAGCTAGGACGAGCAGAACAAGCCGTCCGGCATGGTTATGTGACATTTCAGACACGATTTAGAGAGGCCAGGCCCGGATGTTGACGCCGTCTTTTCGCCATGAAATTCGCCATCAAAAATGTGCGCGGCGCCAACCGCTGTTAAGGAGCTGCTTACCGTCACCCGCGCCATGCTGCCACATACGCGCTCGGCACGCTCCGAGCGTATCCTCAACATCTCCTCGATCAGCGGTGTCGGGGCGCAGCCAGGTTCGGCTTCTACAGCGTGACCAAACTTGCGGTCGAGCGGGTTTTGTCAGGTCTCGCGCCAGGCGACCTGTTTGGCTGACTGGAGTACGGCGGGTAGATTCCGGGACCAGCGGGGTGGGAACTGGGGATGGACTGTGTGGCTTGCGGCTCCGCCGCAGTGACGGAGCGGCCGGAGCGCACCGCCCGGGACTACCGCCGGTTTCGCTGTCGGGAGTGCGGCGGGGGGTACAATGAGCGCAGCGGCGGGTTGCTGAACCACACCCAATACCCCTCGGAAGTGATTGCGCTGGTGGCGCTCTGGCGCCTGCGCTACCGCCTGACCCTGCGCGATCTGGCCGAGATGTTCCGCCTCCGCGGCATTGCCCAAGCCACGAGGCGGTCCGCGACTGGGAAGCGAAGCTCGCACCGGTGCTGAGCGGCGAACTCCGGCGGCGGCATGGCAGGGGCGGCGCCCGCGGTCGCCGATGGCACGTGGATGAGGCGTACCTGAAGGTGCGCGGCCGCTGGGCTTATCTGTACCGGGCAATCGACCGCGACGGCCATCTGGTCGCCACCATGCTCAGCGAGCACCGCGACATGGCCGCGACCCAAGCTTTCTTTCGCTCGGCGACGGCCGCTACGGGCGTGACACCCGATCAGGTCACCACCGACGGGCATGGCTCCTACCCGCAGGCGTTTCGTACGGTGATGGGTCGGCGGGTTGTGCACCGGACAAGCGCCTACAAGAATAACCAATTGGAGCAGGGCCACCGCGGCGTGAAAGGCCGCATTCGATGTATGCGTGGGTTCAAGAGCTTCGGTTCAGCCGAGCGGTTCTGTCGAAGCCACGATGAGCTCCGCAACTTCCTCCGCCTCCGCATCTGCCACAACCAGCACGTTCCCGCCAACCGCCGCCGCCCGCTTCACCTCCGTCGTGCCACGGCCGTGCTTGCCATCCTCGAGGCAGCGTAGACAAAGGTCGTCGTCCAACTCGAAACGGCAGCTTTGGCGCGAGCTTTGACAGAACCCGTCAGCTTACCCCAACCCGCCACACCACACGACTCATGCAACAGGGTGGCACCATCGGCTACCTCCGGCCAGAGACACGAGCGGCGAGGCGCTCGAAGCGGTAAGCATAGTCAACGATCGCCCGCTCCACCGGGTCCCAACAATGCTTCGCCACCAAACAGCTAAGACGCTGTCGGCGAATAAACCCCTTATTGCACCTGGGTTTTGGCGACGATCCGCCGCGAGATGATGGAGATCATCGCAATCCAGACGTGCCCGGCAAAGAGGTCGGCGGCGCGGTCGTAGACGATGTTGAGGCGCCGGTAGCGGCTGAGCCAGGCGAACAGCCGCTCCACAACCCACCTGATGCCGTTCGGCAGGAAGCGCCCGTCCCGTGTTCCGTCAGGCGAGATGGAGACATGGATGTCGTACTCGAGCGCTGCCATGGCGAAAGGCGCGCCCTTGAAGCCGCTGTCGCCAAGAAGGTCACCTTCGAAGCCGAGCGCGGCCAGCCGCGGCAGCATCCGGCAGAACGCCGGCGCGGTCGTCGGTGTTGGCCGGCTGCAGTTCGAGATCGAGCAGCGAGCCATGCTTGTCGCAGACCGCGAACAGCTTCACGCCCTTGACCAGCTTGCCGCCATCAATGCCGCGTACCCAGGCGGTCGGGGCTGAACGGAGCGAACGGCTGTCGGCCACCACCGCCGAGGGCAGCACCGCGTCGCCACAGGCCAGCCGCCAATCGAACGCGAGGCGTTGGCCCAGCCGTCGCCAAAGGCCCAGGCGGGTCCAGCGCGCGAAGCTGCTGTGCAGGGTGGTGAAGGGAACACCCGAGAGCCAGCCGGCGACGCGCCACTGCAGGCCGCCGAACGTCAGGGTCCAAATGAGCCCAATCAGCCGCCGCAGCGTGAGATCCGGCTTTCGGCCGCGGCGGTGCACGCCGATCCGCTCGTGATCCATAGCCTCCAACTCAGCCTCGACTGCGAAGACGAAGACCTCGATGTCGGCCAGGGCGTTCCAGCCGCCACCACGGATGGGTCGGGGGACACGGCGGTCGGAAGGTGGAGGCAGGTCGGCATTGCTGCGTAGGCTGGTACGAGACATCGGCCCAACATGGTGAGGCTTGGCCGGCGCACAGCCCAACGTGTCGAAACCGACCTGAAGGACCAGGATTATTTTGCGTTCAGACTCTTAGACCCGATCTGGAGGTCGCCGATGTCTTTGTGATCAAGACGCCCTACTCCCGGAAAGTCATCGCCGCGTTGCGGGCGGTGCCCTGGGCCCGGTGGGACGCTGCGCCGAAGGCTTGGCGCGTGCCGTTCCACTCCGCCGAGGAATTGCGTCGGCGCTGGTCCACCATCGAGGATGCGGCCCGCCTGGCCGAGCCCGAGGGGCGACGGAAGCGGGAGGAAAGCCGCAGGGCCTCGCCTGAGCATGCCGACCGACGAGCCGCGGCCGCAGAGCGGCGTCGTAGACGGTACCCCGTACCGGCGGATGCCCCGCCGCCGCTCGCCCAGGTGCTAATGACCCATGCCGGGTGCTTGATGTTCGAGACCACAACCGGCGAGATCGCCGAACCGGCGGTTGCCGAGCGCTTCTATCCCAATATCGCAACCGGATCCGGCAGCCTGATCTGGGCCATCTGGCGCACGCCAAGCCATGCCGAGCTGATCCAGGCTTGGCCCCCGCATGGACGCCGCCCAACCCGGCCGACCTGGCGCGCGCTGGTGGCCGCCGCCGATCGAGGTGCTGCGGGAGGAGCGCCATAGGGCTGCGTCCCTCGAGCGCGCAAGGGCAACGCGTCGCGGCAAGACGCGGTGAACGTCGCCTGACAACCAGCAGATTCTTCCGAGCAATCGCTTGTCTCCGGTTCTCTACACTCGAAGGCAGACTGCGTTTTCCCTTGTAAAACTGGTTGCGCAATTGGACCCGGCATTTTGCCTAGCTGCATGCATGACGGCGGCGCAATCCGTTTTCCCTTGTAAAACTGCGCTTGTGAGGTCGAGCTGGTCACTGCATTTTCGGACGGGGGTCTTTCAAAGGGGGTACTCATGCGCATGAAGGCAGCTACAGGCGGCCGGGTGCTGCTCATCGCCAGTCCTAAAGGCGGGGTAGGAAAGAGTAGTATGTGCCGCAACATTCTTGTGGCCGCCGCGATTGCAGGTGCGCGGGTGCAAGGGGTCGATCTAGACGCGCAACAGACTCTAGTTAAATGGCACCAGCGCCGGGAACTTGTGCGGAAGACCTATCCCGAGACGCCGGAAGTACCGGTCGTTGGTCTTGCGCTTTCGGATTGGCGAGCAGCTCTGCGCGAAGCACCCCGGTTCGACCTGACCGTCATCGACACACCACCCAGCATTGAAGTGCAGTATGGGGCTGCGGTTGCGCTATGTCAGGCCGCGCATCACGTCTTGGTCCCGACTGGCGCGACGCAAGACGATGTCGATAGCGTAACACCTTGGATGCGCACACTGACCGAGGCTGGGGTCTCAGCAAGCTTCGTGCTCAACAAGGCAAACCGTCGGGTCAAAAGCTACGAGGCTGTACGCACCAAGCTCCTCAAAGCCGGCGCGCTTTGTCCGGTGGAGATCCCGATGCTCGAGGACATCCACGTCAGCGCCGGGAAGGGGCTTGCCGTCCTCGATCTTTCCAACAAAAAGACCAATGAGACCTTTGAAGCGCTGTGGGCGTATGTTTCGCGCGCCGCCGGTATGAAAGTCTCCGTCGAGGCACCCGCCGCATGAAAACTGCTCGCGCTCGAGGCCTTTCCCGCCGGGCTATGCTTCAGGTTGATACGGATGCCGACCTGTCAGCGGTGAGCCTGTCCGACAAGCGGCAGACTGAGATGGCCCCGCTCGTCCATGTTGATGAAGCGCTCCTCGCAACATTGCAGGACATCTTTGCCGGCACCGGCCTGATGAGTGACCAGCGCAAAGTCCGTGCGGTGATCACCCTTCGCGGTCAAGTCGACGTCGCGTGGCAGCAAACCCGTGACGCCTTCCTCGAAATCGGTAGGGCGCTAAACGAAGTAGACGCAGTATTGGACGAAGCGGAGCAAGAGAGCCTCAAACGGGGCTTTCGCAAGCTTTTTCCGTTTTCTGAAACGGTAGCGAGCCAGTTTCGGGTGATCGCTCGCGCCGTCGATGCAGGCCATATCACCAAGGAGGTGCTGCCTGGTAGTTACGGGACCGCCTATCAGATGGCGCTGCTAAACAGTGAGCAACGTCGGCTTGCGGCAAAGGAAGGTTTGATTCGGCCTACCGTCAGCCGCAACGCGTTGATCGAGTTCCGCAAGCTGCATGATGGTGTGGTACCACGGACGGCCCGGGGACCAGACCCAGCCAAAATGCGAGCGGAGCTAGGACGTCTTGAGCGGTCAGAGGTGAAGCTTACACGAGCATTGGATAGCGTCCGCAAGCGGATCCGTGAGATTCGCGAGTTGTTGGCTTTGAAGGATGAGGATTGACCAAGCGTTCAGGCCGCTGGATCACGGACGACGCCCCCGGTTTCGCCGGTCCACGTAGTCCGATCCGTTCCACGCCAGCGCTGCCTGTCGCTCTCGCGGGCGCCACGCTGCGGGGTACTGACAGTCGCAGGTGCAAGGCAACAGCAGCACTGCGGGCGGGAAGATCGTCCGGGCTCGATTCTCGGCAGGTGGGGCAATCACTCACCGCCGCCAGATCCACAGGTCGCGGATGGGCCCCGGGGCAAATACTCACCCAATCGGGGCAATGGCTCACCGAATCGTCGTTATCCACAGGGCATCCGCTCACCTCTTCAACTAGATTCAAGTTCTACTACTTTCAACTAGTCAGGTGAGTGATTGCCCCGTTGACCTGGCCCGGTCGCGTCGTCTTCCTGGTCAACAATGGCGATGCGAAAGACCGAGTCCATGAGCGATGACGAGGAGCCTGACTACGGCGTCCGGCGCCTTGTACTCGTGCACGGCCGGGATCAAGCCAGGCAGATGGTGGAACCGGAGCGAAAGAAGCTTGTGGACATCGCTGCCGAAGTCATGGGCGATGACGCCGGCAAGATAGGCATCACTTACACTGGCTTTTGCCTTACCGCCCTCCCGCACAAGCGTCTGCCCGACGATGAGGTTTGGAAAAAGGTTGGCCATCGGGTGACCCTACTGGTGCAGCCAGGGCACATGAAAATCGGTCGCGCGCAGCCTCGCTTGTTTGGCGTCCCCTACGGTGCCCGCGCCCGCATGATCCTCCTCTATCTGCAGACAGAAGCCGTTCGAACAGGCGGACGAGAAATCGAGCTTGGTCGGTCTATGCGCGATTGGCTCGGTCGAATGGGCATGACGCACGGGGGCACGACCGGAAAGATCTTGCGAGAGCAGGCCACCCGTATCGCTGCATGCTCCCTTCGCTTTTTTTGGGAAGGTGAAGACAGCAGCGGGTTTGATAAGGGCGGGTTTGTTCGCTCTGGTCTCCGGTTTCATCTGAATGGAGATGGAGTGCAGGATGATCTTTGGCAGGACCGTGTCGTCTTGGACGAGGTCTTCTACGAAGCTCTCCAGAAGCATCCGGTCCCGCTTAGAGAAGCGGCTTTGAGGCAGCTTTCGGATCGCTCGACAAGCCTCGATCTCTACATCTGGCTGGCCTATCGGCTGCAGTCCCTCTCGAAGCCTACCCCCATCCGGTGGGCTGCCCTGCGTGAGCAGTTCGGGAGCGGCTACGCCAAAATTGGCGCCTTCAAGCGCGACTTCGTTAAGGCCCTTGCACCGGCCATTGCCGCTTATCCTGAGGCCAACGTGCGCCTAGCAGATGAGGGGGTCGTGCTGCATCCCTCGCCACCGCCGGTCGCAAAGCGCATCGTTGCCATCCCAACCCTATCTAGATGTTTGGTCCCGGGATTTGGTGGTGCGGGTCATGGATGAACCTGGATGGCTCTTCTGTCCAGGCTTTGCAGATGGCTTCGTAGGGAGTGAGGCCGCGTTGCTCTGTCGCGAGCCTATCCGGGCAGGATAAGGCCTGAAGCCCCAGTTGGGGATCATGGACAATGAACTGCTCCG
>NZ_JAETWB010000052.1 GCF_016773205.1 Belnapia arida | reverse complement strand
CGTGGGAGAATGGATACGTGGAGTCGTTCAACGCGCGCCTGCGCGACGAGCTACTGGACGGCGAGATCTTCTACAGCCTGCGTGAGGCCGAGGTGGTGATCGAGAGCTGGCGCCGGCACTACAACACCGTCCGCCCGCACGCTTCGCTCGGCTTCAGGCCGCCAGCACCGGAGGTGTTCATGTCCACCTTCGCCGCCTGGCCCGTGGCGCTACGCCGACCGGCGCCGCCGACCACACAGGTCGTGACGCCCAGGCCAATGTTGAACTAACATTCACGGCGGACCACCCGATGGGGGCCGATCACTCGCGCCTGGTTATAACCGTATCTTTGCTAGAAGCAGTTCTGATGACATGCTGCTGTACGTGCCAATCGGGGCGGGCGCTCTATGCGCGCCCGCCGCATACCTTACAGATGTGTTCTACTGGGCGCCTACACCGTCTCCGCCAAAGCCGCCGCAACACTATGGGGCAACCAACGGCTCTCGTGGGATGCCTCGCCGACGTGCCGGATTGCTTCCACAACCTCCTGCGGCGCGAAGTGGTGGACCATGTGCCCGGCGCCCTCGATGATACGCAGCGTGCTACCTGGAACGTGGCTGTGCAGGCGTCTGGCGCCCTTCGGGTAGACTACCTTGTCGCCGTCTCCCGCCATTATGAACACCGGCATCGATAGGTCCTCGTAGTGGCGGCGTAGCCCTAGCGCACCCGGAATCATGAGCGCGCCATCGACAGAGGTTGCCCGGATCTGGGAAGGTCGCAGGGCCATGGCATCAGAGTATTCCGCACGAAAGCGACTTGGGACCGGCGAGGGCGAGAACATGGCCCGCTTGAGTAAGGGCATCAGCACGCGGCCGAGGGGCGGCGAGACCGTGTAGCGCAGGATGTCGCCGACAACCGGGAGTGCTCCAGGCACGACGAGCAGCACATCAGGGCGCACGGTCCAGAAGTAGTAGCCGGATAGAAGAACCAAGCCCGCAGTGTCCGTCGGATGGCATGCTGCCAGCGATAGAGCAACAATCGCGCCCCAGGAGTGGCCAGCTACGACTGGCCGTTCAACGCCCAACTGCTTCAGGGCTTTGTGTAGCAGATCCGCTTGCTGCTTGGCCGTCCAGGCGCGTCCTCGCGGACGCTCGCTATGACCGAAGCCGGGGCGGTCGAAAACCACGACCCGATGGCCGCGCTCCAGTAGCAGGTCGGCGACTCCGCTAGTGCCCCAGTCACCACTGGTCACTGCATTGCCGTGCACCAGCACCACCGGCGGCCCGGAACCCTGGTCGGTGTAGTGCAGGCGTACGCCATCTACCCTGATAAACCTGCCCTGCGGCGGGTGCTTCCGCTCAGCCCGCCGTGTGACAACGGAGTTTGCCACTGCAAGTCCAGCGAGGGCTGCGGCGCCGACGAGTAATGTGCGGCCTGTCACGAACGTCCTGGTTGCTGAAGAGCTTCTCACAGCTGTCCTTTCCCAAAATCAGTGGAGCCCGCTGGAGCTCACATCATGGCTGCGCATAGCCAACAAAATGCTGCACTGCAACATGGTGTCAACGGTTCTGGATCTGGGTGGTTTCGTTGGTGACAGAGACGCGCTCTGGCTGACCCCGAGCTGAACACCACCTATGGGATAGGGCGTTCACTGTGGACCTCGCCATCGTCGAGACGTTTTACTAATTCGGAATGATTGTGCTTCGCCTCGAACCCGGCTTCCAGGACGAAGCAACTTGGGTGCGGGACGTGGAAAAGGCCCGAGGGTTAGCGACAAGCTATGAGCATGCAGAGCCCTCGGTGCTGCCGAGCGAGGCGCTGTTCATCGATACCATCGAGGCGGCGGCGACAATACTGAGCGGCGGCAATGCGGCAAAGCCAGCGGCACGCCGACGTCAGCAAACCCAAGCCAGCAGGGGCGGGCGATACGAGCAGCATGTCAAAGTGATGGATGCTTCGGAAATCCGGCTGGCTGAGGTGATTGCAGTGTTACGAGCACCAGCGGGAGCGGGAGCCAGGGACGCTCAAATGCGGAGGCGTGCATTTGCCATAGTGGCAAGGTTGTTGCCGAACCAAGAGTCTCTGCTGCTCATGCTGGAGCAGGACCAGGAGCGGGCCATCCGTGAGCTGACTCTCGAACTGGAGACGCTTGGTCAGACCATGGAGGCCAAAGCTACCCAGGAACTCGATGGTGCTGAATCGACAACAGAGGACCAAGAAAGGTTTGCCAAGCTAGCCAATACGTTAGTCTGCAAGGCGGGTGGCGCCTTCACACTGGTGGAAGCGGCCGAAGCTTTGCAGATTTCCGAACGAGCCATGCAACAGCGGCTCTTGGCTGGCATGGTTTTGGGGGTAATTTTGACCTGCGAGACGCTCCTTCCGAAGCTTCAGTTCACCGAAGCTGACGGCACCGGCAGGCTCATTGCCTTGCATGGCATCGACCGAGTCGTTGAGTCATTTCACACCGCCAAGGCTGGATCGTGGTCTGCCCTCCAGTTCCTGCTTGAACCCGACCCCAATCTGGCGACGGCACCGATTGAGGCGTTGCGTACCGGGCAGGTGGCCGCAGTCAAGCACGCGGCGCGGGCCTTTCTCAGGTTGGACGAGGAGTAGCAAAGCCTCGCGGGCTGCCGAAGGCCGAACTGCGCCATTCTCGCGTTATCAGAACGGAGGCATTGCTGGTGGGCAGCGATATCGTTCGTATCCACCGACCTCATCCGTTCACGGCATCAAGCCCTCAGCTCAGGCACGCTTCCCCGATGCGACTTGAGGTAGCTCGGCATTAGCAGAGCAGGCGATGCTCAGCGCCAGCCAACGGCCGGTACCTTGCGTACACGCCCGTAAATGTCTTCCAGAGAGGCCAATTTCTCTTCCCATACATCATCGATGAGGTCTCGGTTTGTCATGACCCAGGCCGAGACACGCTCGAAATCTCGCTCAGAAATGCCACCAATTACCTGCATGACGATGGGTTCCAGCGCTAAAACGGTCAGCCGTTCGGGGCGGAACTGAGCATCAGGGGTAACACCCACCACGATGTCACGGTCACCATTGGCCTGTCGAAGCCAGACAACTTGGTTCAATCCGGTAAGGCGCGGCTGGAGGCTGACCGGCCCTAGTGCAGATCGAGCGGGAGTACCAGTCGTGGCATGGCTGACGTGCGGGCGCGCCTGTGGCTCTGGGTCAACATCCCGTTCCACTGGGTTTCCAGCATGCGGCGCTGTCGGCTGCGGCCGAACAGGTTCATTTGAGAGTTCGGCGCCGGGCGATTGGACGGGAGCGGTCGTCTGGTCGTTCTGCGGAGTTGGGTGGGGGTTCGCTTCAGTCTCCTCTGAGTCGACCGAACGAAGGCTGACCCCATCGTCATCGACAGCGATGGCGATTGAGAGGTCGACCGAGAAAACCTGGTGCAGAGCATCTTCGAAAACAGACCTAAAAGCATCGCTGTTTTGCCTATCAGTACCGAACCTGCTCTGTAGGTCTTGCCAAGTGGCTGAGACGATTTGACCTGCTGCCACATGGGCCAGGGCATGCCGGATCCACGCATAAGCGTCCATCGCCGCTGGGGAGTTCGCCAACTCCGTCAGGATGCGGCAGTCCAGCGGAATAGCGTTCTCGATTAGGCTCGAATGAAAACGGGCATTCAGCCGAAGGTTCGGATGCCAGCCGTTCGCGCTTATGCGCGGCTTGCTCCGTGCGTCGAGCAGAGTCAGCTCTGGTCCGCCGTTGAGGGCCACCGTGACCTTCGCTGATACGAGGCGCGCGAGCTGATTGCCAATCGTATCCAAAGTTGTCTGGTCGACAATAATCCCAATCCTGGATGCCAGCACAGCAGCACTTGGTCCAAGGTTTATCGCGGGGGTACAGCTTTTTACGGCAGCATCGCAGATGCACATAGCAAGCAGCCGAAGAAAACTGCCGCTTGGTGCTACGGTGTCGTCGGAGCCAGGGATAATAGTAACTGCCGCCGTCTCGACCTGGCGGTGCCAGTTACCTTTGAGAGGGCTAGGCGGCAACGCCAGCTGACAGAGTGCAGCATGGTGCCACAACACATGCTCATCAGAAGGTACGGCTGCGACGTTGGCCGCCAGAGAGCGCGGCTTAGAAATCTGTGTCATGCGTGGTGTAACTCGTACTGCACTGGGGTGATTGGGTGCGGTCCCGCTACACACCGAAACAGAAAACAGGGGAACGCAGTCACCATTTTACCAAATGGCGGCTCATCCATGCTTCTGCAAGCATGTCGGTATTCGATGAGGTGGAACTGGTCTCGCTTGCCTTCCCGCCCTGGACGGCACCCGTCGGCAATTGAGGCGGGCCTGCTGTGGCAGCTCAGGGACGATACCGACTGCATGGCTGCCGCGCGGCGGCCAAGTCTGGTCCATGCGATGCTCGATGATGGTGGCCCGCTGTCTAACATGGGCTGACAGCGATGCTGCTGTTCATGGCAGGGGAGGTGGTAGCGCGGCAGCGAGCAGTGCAGTCCCCCTGCGGGGTAAGCCACGACTCCAGCGCCCTGCGGGCGAGGTTCCTGCGCCCAAGGCGGTCGCAAGCCCCACGCGACGCGATACGGGTCGAGACCAGTGGAGCATCGTACGCATTCTCTGCAAAACCTTTTGGTGCCCGTGATGAACCGGCTCCTGCGAGCGGGTCAGCGATGGCATTGGCCAGCGAGCGACCATTCTGCGGGATGCCGCGCCGGGGATGGGAACCTAGTGGTCCGCACGGTATCATCGAGCGAAAGTCCAGCACCACAGGGTGGTTGTCATGGGAGACGATCCATGCCGAGCTTTCAACCTCTGCCTCGACAGCTCACGACACAGGTGCACACGGAGATGCCGCAGCTGCTGCGCCGCCCCGTGGTGACTGAGTGGTCAAGGACCAACAAGCGCAGTCATCCCGTGGATTGCTTTCTGGAAGGGCCGTGCTTCGACCGTGTGGGCCATCTTTATGTCGCTGACATCCCGCATGGTCGTATACTCCGAATTCCGTCGGAAAGGGAATGAGTTCAAGTCGCCGAGTATGACGGTGAGACGAATGGGTTGGCCCTACATCCAGACGGAAAGCACCTCTGCATTGCCGATTACAAGCAGGGTCTCCTCACCCTCGACTTGGCGACAGGCGCAGTCAGTCCGCTGCTCACCCGCCGCGACAGTGAGCGCTTCAAGGGACCGAACGACCTCGTCTTCGCATCGAACGGGGACCTTTACTTCGCCGCTCAGGGACAAAGCGGCCTGCACGACCCTACGGGTCGCGTGGACCGGCTGCGCCCCACCGGTCAGCTCGACCTGCTGCTCTCCAACGGCCCCAGCCCGAACGGCTTGGCGCTATCCCGGGATGAGGACGTGCTTTTCGTGGCCATGACGCGCGACAATGCCGTCTAGCGCCTGCCATTGCTGCCGGACGGCAGCACCGCCAAGGTAGGACGCTTTGCCTTCTTCCACGGTACCAGCAGCCCGGACGGGTTGGCCATGGACCTCTCGAGCAATCTTCTGGTAGCCCACGCCTCGCTCGGGTCGGTCTTCGCCGTGTCCCCACAGGGCGAGTCCATGGCGCGGATCCGATCCTGCAAAGGGGCGACTACCACCAACCTTGCTTTCGGGCCGGATGAGAAAACAGTTTACATCACGGAGTCCGAGACGGGTTCCATCCTGACGATGAATTGGGATGCCGCCTCGGAGCGATAGTTGGGTAGCATCCGGATGCCACTGCCATGCCAACGCAGAAGGCACCAACACCATCTCCATTGCCAGACCGTGGACAACGAAGCGAAGCCTAGTGAGAATGTATGCTTCGGTCGACCTCGCTGCATCGGTGGCCTGCTTTCTCCTGCACTAGCCCGCCCCCCATATCCCAAGCTCACCTTAAATCCCAGGGTTGGGCCTGGGCCGAGCACGAAGCCGATATATCGAATCCAAGCAGATGCTAAGGGTCGCCCCAGCACGTAAGCAGAGAGTGCGATGCCGCCGGTGAGCATGGGCATGGGCATGAACCGGAAGCCGAACTCTCTTACTGAAAGAACGTAATGCCGATTACGCGACCCTTCAGCGTATGAGGCGTTGCTTTGTCACCTGTCAGGCGGAGGCACTCGCTGGAACCCTTCTTTGTTGGCACGGCTGGCTGGGGCATCCCAAAACAGTATGCTGGAGCCTTCCCTGGAGAAGGCAGCCACCTAGAGCGCTATGCGCGGACTCTCGGAGCCGTGGAGATCAACTCGTCTTTTTACCGTCCCCATCGCCCGTCGACCTACGAGCGCTGGGCTGCAAGCGTGCCGACCGGCTTCCAGTTCTCGGTCAAACTGCCCCAGGAAATCACGCACACTCGTCGGCTTGTCGACTTAGTGGAGCCATTGGCCCGCTTCCTCGGGGAGGTACGAGCGCTTGGTCCCGCGTTAGGTCCCTTGTTAGTGCAGCTTCCGCCCAGCCTGCGCTTTGAGCGGGCCATAGCCGATCGGTTCCTTGGCGATTTCCGCGAGAAGTTCGATGGGCAACTCGCCTGCGAGCCGCGTCACGAAACATGGTTCAGCGATGTCGCAGATGCAGTGCTAAGGAACCACCATGTCGCACGGGTTGCTGCTGATCCGGCAGTGGTGCCTCAAGCCGCACAGCCAGGCGGTTGGCTGGGACTCGTCTGTATCCGCCTGCACGGCTCCCCGAAGGTCTACTACTCCGCCTACGCTCCTGAGACAGTCGCAGCCACAGCCGAACGCTTACGTACCGCTCCTTCGGAGGCTGAGAACCGCTGGTGTATTTTCGACAACACCGCCCTTGGCGAAGCTACGGCGCAGGCGCTGGACCTCTTCCGGCAGCTGCAGTGAGAGTGGGACGTCGAACACGATTCCCAAACCGCCATGTGCAATCCCGGAGGGTGTTCCTGTAGGTGAAACGGCGCCCTGTTACCTGTAAGTGTCCGGTCGAGGAAACGCAACATAGGTCAGCCGCTTGGTTTGGTTGTATCCCACTCCCTCAATCTCCGGGAAGGATGGCCCAAACTATAGGGCGAGGCAGGGCTACGATCTGTGGCTCGGACCTTCACCCAGCTATACGGCCGACCTTTCCTCCGCCCCACAGTTGATTGAGACATCCCGCAAGCGGACGGTATCCGCCGATGGGGTGCACGATGACGACAGAGACAGTGGACGCGGCCGGTCCTGGCCGGGGTGGTCGGATGTCGCGGCAGCGCAAGCGAGATGCGGTGTTGCGGCTGCTCCGCGGCGAGGACCAGGAGACGGTCTCGCGGGCACTGGGGGTCACGGCCGCAACACTGAGCGGCTGGCGCGACGCCTTCCTGGCGGGTGGTGAGGCGAGCTTGGCCACGCGACCTGCTGACGGCGAGGCACTGGAGAGCGAGCGGCTCAAGGCGCGGCTGGGTGAGATGCTGCTCGAACGGGAGCTGCTGGAGGCTAAAGTCGCAGCCCTGGAGGGCGGTCGCCCTTTGGTTCGGCGGAGGTCACGGCCATGAGCCTGACCGTCTCGCCGAGCAGCGGCAGACCCTATGGCCTGGCCCGGGTGTGTCGGGTCTGGCAGGCAGCCCGGGCCACGGTCTACCGCCATCGTCTGCCACCCCGGACGGAACCGCCCAGGCGATCTGGGCCGGTCGGGCCGATGCCTGATGCGGCGCTGCTGGAGGCGTTCCGGGCCGTCCTCGCGGCAAGCCCCTTCCATGGCGAGGGGCACCGCAAGGTTTGGGCAAGGCTGCGCCTGCAGGGTGTTCGGACCTCCCGCCGCCGGGTGCTGCGACTGATGCGAGAGCACGACCTGCTCGCCCCGTCCCGGGTCGGCAGGCCGCGTGGGCCACGCAACCACGACGGCACCATCCTCCCTGACACGGTGGACATCATGTGGGGCACGGACATGACCACCACTTGGACCGGCCAGGGCCAGGCGGCGGTGTTCGTCGCCGTCGATCACCACAGCGCCGGGTGCGTCGGCATCCATGCCGCCCGGCGCGGCACCCGCTTCGAGGCCCTCGAGCCCCTGAGGCAGGGCGTGCGCCAGCATTTCGGCGGCTTCGCCGAGGGCATCGCGGCGGCACTCTCGCTGCGCCACGACCACGGCAGCCAGTACATGTCCGACGCCTTCCAGGGCGAGCTGACGTTCCTCGGCGTCGAGAGCTCGCCCGCCTTCGTGCGGGCACCTGAGGGGAACGGATGCGCCGAACGCTTCATCCGTACCCTGAAGGAGAACCTTCTGTGGGTCCGGACCTTCGACACCGTCGAGCAGCTCCGCCAAGCCCTGCTCGAGTTCAGGCGCACCTACAACTCGACATGGCTGATCGAGCGCCACGGCTTCAGAACACCGGACGCCGTCCGCCAGGGTCAGCTTTCACCCGCGGCTCTCGCCGCATAGGCTTCACTCAGGTGTCTCAACAACCGAGCGCGGTACACCTTCACCAACCGCGTTGATAGCCGTAGCCAACGCCGTATCCGCCATACTGCTGCTCGCGCTGCGCATGCCGCCATGCCCGCCGCGCTTCGCGCTCTTGCTCGATCCGCCATGCCTCACGCTGCGCTGCTTCGGCAATACGAGCTTCGTCTCGCTGCGCACGCCACTGCCGCCACTGGCGGCGGCGTTCCCAGCCGTCATCGGACTGGTGCGGACCGGAGCCCCAGTACTGGACCGATTGAGCCATTCCAAGCGGGGCAGCCTGTGCGGTCGAGGCAGGAGACGCAGAAGCGCTGACCGGAACTGAGGCGGATAGGCCCAACGCAACTACGGCAAACACTGTGCTGGCAGTCTTGGACACGGGAACCTCCTTTGGGTGCTCCTCAGTGCGGGTTTGTAAAAACTCGACGTGTCGGCGTTCTGTCCACACCACGGCATCATCATGGCACCGCCAACTATCGCACGATTTCCGCCTGTGCCCATGTTACGCAGATCGGCCGTCAAGGCGGGGTAGGCGTACCACGTCCTGCCGTCGAACTGCCTCCAGCGCGCCATGTCTTCGTCTTAGTCGTCCGGTCCAGTCAACTTGTTTAAGCTGCGGCACCACGGCCGTTGATATCGGGGGACATCGGAGACAATGGCGAACGCACAAACGATCGACTCCCTTCGCGGCATCGCTGCGTCGGCCCGGCTTCGGCACAAGGGCGACCGTCGGGACGGGCTGCTGGTCTTACAGGCTGCTCTGCGGCGCTATGCCGCAACCTTTGAAGAAGCGCCTGCCGAGTTTGCTGCGCGGGTACTGCTTGAGGTCGACACGGCCATGCCACGAGTCGGTCCGGATCCGCTCAATTCAGGGCCAACACGGGAGACCTCACGGATGCTCAGGCGGGCCACAGCGGACCTTTGCTTGCTCCATGGCGACTAAACACAGGCCCCCTTGCGCACATTTGCATCCTTTGAGCGTTCCGATGAGGGTCCTGGCCAGTAGTGCGCCCGGGTATCACGCCGCTGACAGTGGACGGCGCGCAAGTGAACTTCTCTTTTTGCAAGATTTAACACCAACCGACCTGATGAATGACTGCATAGGATAGAGTGCGGGCATTCAGGTTCGAGGGTCTCGCATGCGTAGCGGAGCCGCGGACATCGCGCCCCGCGGCCACTACCCGAGCGGCTTCGCCATCTCGATCGCGTCCAGGGTGCCGAACCGGCTTTCGAAGCGACCGACCTCCTCGTAGCCGAGCGACTGGTAGAACCGCCGCGCGCCATGCGTGCTGAGCAGCGTGACTCTGCCCACACCCCGCGCCCGCAGGTGCCCCTCCATGTGCACGACCAGCGCCTTACTTGCCCCGAGAAAGCGCGCCTCCGGCACCACGTAGTTCAGGACGATCTCACCGCGCCAGGCAACCATGCCTACCGCAGCGAGCCGCCCGTCCTCCCGAACCGCGAGGCAGACCGACCGGTCGGTACTACCAATCCAGCGGCGGAAGTCCCCCAGGGCCATGCTCGCCAACCAACGGGCGAGCACCTGCCGGTCGCCTCGGTAGTCCGCCTGGCACAGTTCGGCGACTGACCGGCGGGCAACCTCTGTCGCCGGGCCTGCATCGTCCTCCTCGGCGCAATGGACCAACATGGAGAGCCTCCGGGAGAAGCGCCCATCCTAACGGGAGCCCTGCCACACATCCTTATGCAGCGTCGGTTTGAGTCGGCACCGGACAATCACCGGGGCGGTTGGTCTAAGGCATGGTCCTGCCACCGTGGGCGGCGCTCACTCTGGCCATGGCCGTGTACGACCCCACCGTCATCGCCGCCAAGGGCGGCGGCATATCGCTTCCCGGCAGGGTAGGTTTCCATCACTTGCAACAGCGCCTCCGGCCAAGGCGTGTGGGTGGAGCACGAAGGACCGCCGTTCTCAGGCCCGCCAGCACTGCGGGGCTTTGGCTTGCGACTCTTGATAGAGTGGGCTGACAATGCAGTCGGGAATGGAGCGGACCTCCGCTTTAAGTCCGAAGAGTGGCGCTCTATGCTACGGCTGCCGCTCCGGAGTGCTTTTCCCGGGCAGAGCGCAAGCCGAAGTGTCTCGGAGTGGCGCCTTCTGCTTTGCGGGAACCTGCTCGACGTGGTTTATGTAAGGGCTGTAGAATCGCGACTTGGTTGACTGGCACCCGGAGATGGCGAGTTAAACCTCGTCAGGCCCGTTATACGGGATCTCACTCCACTGAGGTTTGGCTAAGCCGTCTATCACGCGTCTCGGGTAGCGGTTGAGCATGGCGCGACCGACGGCCCAGGCATCCTCCGCAGATCGGTAGTGACGTGTCGAGCACCGAAACGGCTCCGCTCGACCCTCTTCGTGGATTGCCCATATCCAGGGTGTTGGTGGTCTAGCCACACGTTGGGCTTTGACTATGAGTCGCGGCACTGCTCCGCCATTGAGAGGCGGATCCCCTTGCAACTTGCTCATAGTACACCCCGACGCCAGACGTTTCGTCCTTCCACATCAGCGCTCAAAGTAGCGAGAGGTTCAGTGCCTTTGGTGTAATAACGGATGGTCGGGTTGAGGTCGAAGCCGGGTCGCCGCGTGATGGAGCGCCGGATCGAACACATGGGTAGCACGGTGAGGATCCATCGTGGTCGGCCACGGCCAGGGACCGGCAAGGAAATGAAATCAGCCAAACCGGGTTAGGGCCCCCGCCCACAGCCGCGGCCAAGGGCATATCAATGTCGCACTGCACGCCTGCTGGTTCGAACCGCAGGCTGGTTTCGGCCCGCAACTCACCCGCCATTCCCCGTGTCAGCAGGCGGCTGCAAAACCGCGATGCGGTGACAGCGCCTGCACTGGTGGACCGTCCAACCCGGCCCAATGCAAGCGCAGGCGCCTCTCGCCCGCCACCGTCACGATGGCCCATCCAAGCGACACACGGCCGACCGGCAATGACAAGGCACCATAGGCGGCAGCGTTCGCGGCCAACTCATGCAATGCCAAGCCCAACGTCACGGCAGCGCCAGGTCGGAGTCATACCTCGGGACCCTGCAACTGGGCACGTCTCTCCTTGCCTTGAAGGAAGTGGCCCAACTGGGCCTCAGCCAACCCGCGCAACGGGGCGCCGGACCAGTTCCCGTCCACCAGGATCCGATGCACCCGGGACACGGCCAGCAGTCGCGCCACGAAGCATGCGCGCGTGGCCTGCCATCCCACCGCCTTCCCACGGAGGGAACTGCGCTTCCGCGGCATGGTGGCTTGCGCCGACCTTGCCACAGCCCGAGAAGGGCGCCGGGTAACGGCGTTCGGCATCGTGCTGGTGCGGCAGAAGCCGGGCTCGGCTAAGGGTGGCATGTTCATCACCATCGGGGACGAGACCAGCGTGGCCAATCTTATCGTGTGGTCTCCGCTTTCGAAGCGATTTGAGTAAATGGACGGTCTCGCCAGCTCCTGCAAGCCACACGCACCTCTGCACTCGGACAGCGAGGACGTACGGCTTCCGTACGGCATTCTGGAAGACGGCCGCCTGGCCCACGTGTCCGAAGTAGCGTCGGGTCTGGCTTGCGGCTGCCGGTGCCCCGGCTGCGGCGAGCGGCTGGTCGCGCGCAAGGGTGTCCGTAAGGTTCACCACTTCGCCCACCACACGGACCGCGCGTGTGTCGGTGCCTGGGAGACGACATTGCACATCCTGGCCAAGGAGATCGTCCTCGAGGCACGTGAGATCCTACTGCCGAAGGCAATCGCACAGGTCGGCAACCTAAGCGGCGACGTGGCCGCCGCGATAATGTTTCCTTACGACGGAGCCGAGGCTGAGGTTGACATGGGCGACCTGCGCCCGGACGCGGTCGTGACCGGTCGCGGGCGCCAGCTCCTTATCGAGTTCCACGTTAGACACCCTTGCGGGCCGGAGAAGATTGCCAAGCTCCGAAGCCGGAACCTGGCAGCGGTCGAACTCGACCTCTCGCGCGTCCCTAAGCTCCGTTCTCGCGCCGAGCACGCCGAACACATTCTGCATACGGCACCCAGGCACTGGCTCCACAACGCCAAGGTCGCCGCCGAAGAGGCCCGGCTGCGGCTCATCGCCGAGAGGATGGCGGAGGCCGAGCGGCGGCGTAGATACCGGCTCCATGGCCGGATCACCGAGGAGGTGGCGGCGGCGTGGCAGGAGCCAGCCAGACGTGGACACCGGGGCTGGCTGACGCGGGCGGCCGAAGCTGGCTTCGGCGAATTCGCGGGCGTGCCAATGCCCGGCGACCGGTGCTTCGCGTTCGACGCCGCAACATGGCAAGCAGCCTTCCTATTCTACGCCGCAGTCGCCGTCGCAGGCCGGACGTTCACGGCCGAGAATGCGCTCAACTACCTTCAGCGGGAGGGGATGTTGAAGGGGCCGTTCAAGCTCAGGCGGAACTGGGAGCCGGAGTTAGTGGTGCATCTCCGCGAACGAATTGGGGGCTTTCGCTCACCCATCGAGGTCATGGCCGCCTACGCCACCTGGCTCGCCGAGCGCGGCCTGGTGGAGCGAATCCAGAAGGGCTGGCGCGCCGACTACGAGCGTGGATGGGAGGCAAGGGCGAGAATCGACGCCGCCGAGGCTGCCAGGAAGCGGGAAACCGACGTCCGGGCCAAGGTGATCCTGGTGCTCAAAGTGGCACAACTTCCGACGAGGCCTGCCGAGCCGTGGATGGACCGGGTTCTTCCGGGGTTCGGCGGGTCACCGCGCGCCCTGGCCCGGGCGGGCGGTAACTGCTTCGAAAACGTCCTACGGCGCCTCCGTGACTTGGAGAGGATGGCGTGGGCGGGCGGCGATCCAGTTTCAGGGGACCTACTTGGCCTGCCCCTCGAGGGATTGCGGCGGACACGGCAAGCGGAGGCGCACGCCCGGCAAGAGACGCGACGTCGCATCCGTGGGGAGTTCGAGGCGCAGGTCCGGGAGAGACGCCGCAGAGAGTCGTTGGACTTCGTGGATGCATTGCTTGCCGAGGCGGCCTTGTCCATGGGCGAGGTGGACGGGCTTGCCTGGGTCGAGCACGCCGTGCGCGGTGCTGCGGGCACGACCTTCGACGAGGGTCGGCTTGGTCTCGACCGGATGACGCAGGAGCGCATCAAAGGCGCTCTCGACGACGAGCGGCGGCGCATTGAGTCGATCCGGCATGCCACGACAGCTTTCCGTCGTGACGAAGCGGTCATGACCGCAGAAACGGTGCGCTGCCGCCAGGAACTGGAGATTCAAGCGTTGAGGCGCTTCCCAGGTAATGCCGACATGGCCCGGCTATGGCTAAGCACAACGCAGCCTGCCCTAGGGCAGTCGCCTTGGACGCACTCCGTAGACGAAAGACGCCGGGACGAGTGCCTGCGCCTGCTTGATGCGGTGTTGCCCAAGGGAAGGCGAAGATAGGCGCCCGTCGAATTCTAATACATTCTGGACGTCGGGCAGGGCTGGCGTGGGGGGGGAGGGCTGCTATCTGGTGTTTCGCCCTCATTGCCGCTGTGCTGGACTGAGAAGAGATGAGCACCTACGCGGCTGGACCATCCAAGGCTGGCAGTACCCCCCAAGAGGAGGGCACTGGGGCTGATCTGCCCAATGACCGCGCCAACCGGGCTGTTGGACTGAAGGCTTATCTCGATGATGTTGCCGCGCGGGTAAAGGCTGTGCCATCGGCCTGGGTCCGCTGCGAACTGCTTACCCTGAAGCCGGGCGACCGGTTTGTGCGCATGGAGTTCGTCGAGCATGATGTGACCGGCAAGAAAGTCGCGCAGGTCAACGGCGGCTGCTGGCCAGGCGTCTATCGCCGGGTGACCGAGGCGTTCACTGCCCTTGGCCTGCGCCTGGAGGCAGGCTCGAAGGTACTTGTAAAAGTCACCTCCCGCCTCGACGCCAACTACGGGTATTCGGTCGAGATTGAGGACATTGATCCGAGCTACTCGCTTGGCGACCTGAAGGCGAGGGCTGAGGCCATTCGCCGACGGCTCAAAGAGGAAGGGATTTGGGAATGGAACCGCCGCCTCCGCCGACCGAATGATTTTCTCCGTGTAGCAGTTATCTCCCCACCCGGTGCTGCGGGCCTGGGCGATTTCCGGTCCACCGTAGACCGCCTGACGTCGGTTGGCTTGGTCGAGTTCACCTTTGTCGAGGCACCGTTCCAGACCCCCGATGCCGCCGCCCGAATCGTCACCGAGATGCGGAACATCTACCGTTCGCACCAAGCGTCGCCATTCTGCGCCCTTGCCATCATTCGCGGCGGAGGTGCCGCAGCGGACCTTGCCTACCTCGTCGACAACAAGCTGGCCGAAGCGGTGTGCAAGATGCCGATGCCCGTGATGACCGGCATCGGTCACGAACGTGACCGAAACCTCATTGACGAGGTTGCCTGCCTCCCACTGGACACGCCCTCCAAGGTGGCGGAGCACATCAGGGGCACCGTCGTGAGTGCCGCCCAAGCGGCGGACGGCGCGATCACCGACATGCATTCGCAGGTGCGGCTCGCTGTCGCGCATGTCGAACGGGGCCTCGCCGCTGTCGGGACCGAGATCGAGCGCGAGGCGCGTGGGGCGCTGGTTTCCGCCGAGCGGACCGTGCGCGGGGCGCTCGATGGCCTGAAGCCCGACGCCCGCGGCTCGTTGGGCGCTGCCAGCAACCTCGTCGCCCAGGCAGAGGCGGCGGCCCTCAGGGCGGCGCGAGCCCGCCGGGACACCGCGCGCGAGGGGCTCGAGGTGGCACGGGCGGACGTCGCTCGCCTTGCTGGAGAGCACCTGCTCGCACATGAGCGCCAAGTGACTCGGGCCTTCGCGGCCGTTGCAGCTGAGCCGCCCCGGCTACTCGACGGAACCGCGCGCGATGTTGCCGATCAGGTGGCAGAGGTGTTGCGCCACGCCACAGCGACCGTCGAGGTGGTGGATCGTGAGGTCGGCCGGGTGTTGACCCTGGCCGAGGCCCTCGACCCTGGCGCGGTCCTCGCAGCCGGGTACGCGGTCCTGCGCGGTGCCGATGGCGCGCCACTGCCATCGGCCGCACTTGTGGCGACCGCAGCAGCCATCCGTGCTGAGATGCGCGACGGCGCCATCATGCTGCAGCCGTTTGGCCCTGCGCCCAGCAAAGCCGAGACAGCGTCCTATAACGGCGTAGCACTTGAGAGGAATGAAGGATGAGCGAGACCCAGGTCACGATTGGGAAGCCCGACGACAAAGTTCCGGAGCGCTTCGAGGACGCCTATCGCGAGCTGCTTGCGATCTCCGCGAAGCTGAAGCCTGCACAGGGCCGCATTCCCGACATCGACCAAATCGAGCCGCTGGTCATACGCGCCAAGCGTTTGGCCGCGTACTGCCAGGAACGCATTGAGAGCGTCCGTCGACTCGTCGACGAGCAGCAGGCGTCGGCCTGAGGGCGGCGGGCATGGTCAGGACGACAACCAGCCGGACATGCGCTCGGCGGATAGCGGCCATGGGAGGAAGGCTATAGCCTCCCGGGGCAGGGATGGACGCACCTCAGCCCTAACGTTCGTATCATCTTTTGCGGGTGCGGGTGCGGAAGGGGCGGCGTTAGAGGGGTACATAATCGGACCTTCGGACTGCATTTCAGTGAGTTGGGTCTGACTACCGAAGCCGAGGACTACCCCGCGCTGCGTCTCAGCCCCGCGTCGCGCTCGGGGCTCGGGACCCGGGATGCCCTCTCTGCCAGCCGAGCTGATCGGACTCTTGCGTGAATGTTCGTCGCTACCGTATCGAGCAGCCCCTCGGTGGCGGTGGAACCACGAGAATTGCAGTAGAAATAAGCTCCCTTTCAGATCACTGGCGCGCTGCACGGACCGAAGCGATCCGCTCGAGACGCGGGGTTTCGTGGAAGCGGGCATGGTGGAGGCGACGGAACTCCGCCCCTACCTGCAGGTGGACCCCGCGGCCTACGACGACGAGCTCGGGTTGGTCGCCTAGTGCCGTCGGCGCGCGGTGCCGGACGACCGATTGGGACGCCCCGCAGCCGCGCGCCGCGGGCTGGTGGCAACGGAGGCGCAATGCTCGTGCCGCTCTGCGGCACGGGCGTTGAAGGTCCGCGCGGGAACCGGCGACGGCATCCCGCGCGTCTCCCGGCTGGGGAGCGGGTAGCAACATCAACAAGAACAGGTAGGCATGTCTGATCCGAGAGACCGGCGACGCCCCCCCATCGTGAGGGAGCAAGTGGTGACGCGGACGACGCGGACGACGCGGACGACGCGCCGCGTGCGGGAGCGCGTAGCACGTTGCAATCCGAGAGGTTTCCGCCGAACGGCGAGCCCACGCCAAGGTGAAGCGATGGGTATATGAACCTGAATATACTTCCCGCCAGACGGCGCTGAACGCGTCGTTGCAAGAACAACTGACCGTGCCGCCCGTCGGGAGAAAGTAAGGAATGGCCAAGACATTGCCACGATTGGTGCTCGGCACCGGGGCGGCGGACTCGCTTTTTGGAGGCGACGGCGAAGATGTCGTTCTCGGCCTGGGCGGGGACGACAGCCTCGACAGCGGCGCCGGACGCGATGTCGTCCTCGGGGGCGCCGGGAAGGATCTGATCTTCGGCGGCGACGGCGGCGACTGGATCCTCGGCGGGGCCGGGAACGATTCGATCATCGGCGACAGGAACAGCACCACCACCGCCCCCGGGCTCGAGCCGGGCACCGGCGACGACAACCTGTTCGGCAACGAGGGCGACGATCTGGTTCAAGGCGGGCGCGGCAACGACCACCTGAGGGGGGGCGAGGGGGCGGACTTCGTCCTCGGGGGCTCGGACTCGGACACCGTCGAGGGCGGGGCCGGGAACGACGTGCTCTACGGCGGTCGTCCGCAGCTCCAAGGCTTCGAATCGGCCGAGCCCCAGGACGGAGCGGATCTGGTCCTCGGCGGGGCTGGCGACGACGACATGGGAGGGGGACGCGGCGACGACGTGCTCCGGGGCGGCACCGGCGACGACACGGTCGCGGGGGGCTACGACGCGGACACGCTCTCCGGCGGGGCTGGAAGCGATCTTTTCGCCTTCGGCACCAGCGGAAGCGACCCCTACCGGAACACGGTGGCCGTCGTCGACACGGGCCTCGGTCCCGAGGCGGACGTCGTGCTCGACTTCCAGCAGGGGCTGGACCGGATCGATCTCTCCGTCCTGAACAGCTTCGTGTTCCGCTTCGTCGCCTCCGGCGACCTCGCCTACAGGTTCGTGGGCCAGCAGGCGTTTTCGGGCGAGGGTCCCGAGGTCCGTTACGACATCGTCGGCGGCCGCACCGTCATCCAACTGGATGGCGTGACGCCGACCTTCGTGTCGCGGCCAACCGAGGACAGCCTCGGCTTCGTCGAGGTGCCGACGGACGGCGTCGCCGACGCCGAGATCGTCCTGGGCGGGGTCTTCCAGCTCACGGAGGGTGACTTCATCCTGTAGCGCTGGCTGCGCCCGGGGACGTCTCTCCCCAATGAGACCCCTCGGGTCCGCCCGCGTAGGATCGTCCATCTACCGTATGCCGGTTGCTCCGGTGAGAACCACTCGCCTGCGAGCTTCGGTAGCGCCTGAAGCGACGCATGAGGCGGTACTGGACGCGGTGCGGAGAGGGCAGGGAGCCGGGTAGGCACCCTGCCGCTCGACGAGAAGCCACGGCAGCATGCCACCCTTACCGCCGGTTCAACTTCAGAGCGGTCACGGCCGCCGATTATGTGTGCTGCACCCTTTGGGCACCCGTCGAGCCTAGCCTCTACACCTTCTCGGCTGCCATCCACTCACAAAGAGTCGGCCGCTCCGGGTCGGGCATCGGGATAGCGGCGTCTAAAGGCACCGCGCCTTTGAGATCCACCTTGACCTCGCGCCAGGCGTTCCAAAGGTCGCACCTGCCCCGAGCGTTGGGCCAGCATGGCGGCGAGGTGCGCCTCGCGGCCGCCAGAGTGTCCCATGTGATTTTGAACCGCGTGGGTATGGCGAAGGACCTCAGAAGTGGAGGAGTGTAAAAGTGATGAAGTTGGTACAAAGCTGATGAAGCGCATAGGACGATGGCTCCTTCGCCTCCTCATGATCGGCGTCGATCCACCGCCACCGACTCGGAATGAATCGCCATTGACGCCCGCTCAAGCTGCGGAGAGGCGGAAGCGAGTGGATGCGGCCATGCAAAAGCAGATTAGCAGCTTCAGCGGCGTCTAAGGCCGAAGCTAGTAAGCTATGGACCGAAGCCGCCGTGCAGACACGGAGGGCCTTTCGCTCGCCATGCGCCGCATGCCATGGCACAACCGGCCCGGGCGACCGGCGGCGGGAGGACAGGACATGTTCAAGGTTGGGCAGACGGTCTACCACCGAGACGGCAAGCGCAGCGGCACGGTCCTCGAGTGCGATGGGGACACCGTCTTCATCGAGCAAGCCAACGGTGCCGAGCTCGACTTCCCGTTCGTCCAGCTATCGACCACGCCTCCTGTGGGTGCCAAGCCGCCGGGTGCGGCCCCCGAGGTTTACACGATGGCCAACCGAACATTGACCGCGGCGGACGTGACGCCGGAGCACGTCAGGGTGCTGGGCCTCGTCCCCGTCCGGACGGTGCAGGCGGTCGCCGCGTTATACGAGCGCAAGCCGGGGGCGGGCCGCTTTGGCGCTCTCGATGCCGCCGCGAAGCTCAACTTCATCGCGGAGGTCACTGCCGTGCCGTATCGCACCATGCGGGAGTACGCGGATCGACCGGGCGAGATGGGTTTGCTCATGGGCAAAGGCCTGGCCGACAGCCAGAGGCGGGCTGGGTGAGGTGCCTCCACGCCCTTGTTCGACCCCTGCCGGGCCGCCGGATGGGCTTCGTGGGTCTGCGCGAGCTACGCGGCGTGTCCATCGACAACACGCTTGCCTGCACGACGGCCGAAGAGGCATTCCGGCCCTCGGACGGGTACGGACGCTCCATGCGGACCGGTAGGCCCTCTTACGAGACCGAAGCCGTAGCCCTGATCGGCGAGGCGATCCGGGGCGGTGCCCAGCCACCTCGGTAACCTGACGATTGCATCTCCAGTAGCGATGGCTGCCATGTTCCGCAGCCGTCGCCCCTCGGGACGATGCACCAAGTGCTCTGGGGCAACGTATCCGCAATCAGGTCTTGAACGGCGGTGACGCTTCTCCGGACATCCTAATTGCACGGTTCATCACTGGCCAGGGCAAAATGCTTCCTTGCATTTCGCCTTACCGCTATCCGCACAAGCGAACAGGCGCAGAGATGTCATCTCACGCGAGCTTGAGGTTCGCTGCCGCCTCCTTGCCGCGCTCACGTACAACTTCGTAGCTGACCTTCTGGCCTTCATCGAGGCCGTTCAGACCCGCTGCCTGCACGGTGGTGATGTGGACGAAGACGTCCTTGCCGCTACCATCCGGCTGAATGAAGCCAAAGCCCTTGGTGGCGTTGAACCACTTCACGCTGCCCGTTGCCATGTCATGCCCTCCCTCAATCTTCGGGAAGGATGCCCGAAACAGAAGAGTGAAGGAAAGTTGCGATTTGTGGCTCTGACCTTCAACCAACTATGCGGCCGACCTTCACCAACCGCGTTGATAGCCGTAGCCAACACCAGATCTGCCATACTGCTGCTCGCGCTGCGCATGCCGCCACGCCCGTCGCGCCTCACGTTCCTGCTCAATCTGCCATGCCTCGCGCTGAGCCGCTTCGGCAATGCGAGCTTCGTCTCGCTGTGCGCGCCACTCCCGCCACTGGCGGCGGCGCTCCCAGCCGTCGTCGGACTGGTACGGACCGGAGCCCCAGTACTGGACCAATTGGGCCATCCTGACTGGGGTAGCCTGTGCGGCCGAGGCCGGAGCCGCGGAGGCGCTGACCGGAACCGAGGCGGATAAGCCCAATGCAATTATGGCAATCACCATGCTAGCGGTCTTGGACACAAGAACCTCCCCTGGATGCTCCTCAATGTAGACTTGTAGAAGCTTGGCATGTCGGCCTTCCGTTCGCATCGCGGCATTATCGTGGCACCACCAGCTTTTGCACTATCCCGGCCCTTGCCTGCGCATTCCTGATCGGCAACCAAGGCAACGAATCGCGCTGGCTTGAACCGCTCTGGGTTTGCCGGAGGCTTCAAACCTTGAGAGGTTGGAGCCATGACGAAGAAGACGTTGAACCGATTT
>NZ_JAETWB010000051.1 GCF_016773205.1 Belnapia arida | reverse complement strand
GCCGCCCGGCAGGACGATCCCGCCGCAATCGCCGCCACCACACGTTCCCGCAGATCGACCGACAGCGCCTTGGACATGCCCATCGCTCCCATCCTCAGGGGCAATCGAATCACGACTGCGCAGCCCATGGGATCACATGCGATTCAGTCAGGCAGGAAACCGCTCTAGCAGAGTAGCCGGACAATCCTATCCAGCCTTATGGGGTCAGGATCAAACATCAGGCCCCCTCGCAGCGATTAAAGTCTTTGATCCTCCTAGAAAGGCAGTTCCTCATCCGGGACATGTCAGTGCCAGATGGCACAATCACCCGGATCTCACTTCGCGGCACCTCGACGCCGCAGGTACCAAGGTTCTGCGTAAGCTGCCAGGTCGCCGGCAAACCATACTTCTCGATGACAACCCGACGGGCCGCGGCTTCAGGTGGCTCCCCGCGTCGCCGGCCGCTTGAGTCGTACATCTCATTGGTGAACTGGTCGGCCTCGATATCGGGTATCGTCGGCATGACGCGGGCGGCCAACATGATCCGTTGCTCGGACGGCGGTTTCCTCGGATCATATGCTACCCGGGCCAGCCGCTTATACTGCATGAGCATGGCGGCACCCCAGGGGTTAGCGCGAATCACATCGACAAAGATGCCACCGCTATCGCCCACCGCTCCTGTTCGGCGAAGTAGAGACCTGTCGCCAGCCAATCCCCTGGCCCGCCACTCTCGATAGAGACGGTGACATCCGTCTTAGCCCCCGCACCATTCAATCGCAGGCGGCTGACGTGATCGAGCTTGAACGGTTTTGACCGTACCAGACAGACCGCCAACACAGGCTGGATCTCGCCCGCCGCTGGTGATGCAAGCCGCGGCTTTGCCTTGTGGGTCATCGACGAGCGCGGAAGAAAAGCCCGTCCGGCCGGGATAGGGCGTGGCCGGCCGCGGACTCGATTTATAAGCAATGTTGTCCCAAGAACCTTAACTCAGGAGGCGTATTACGGGCGGATTTTGAAACCATATGGCAATTTGGCGCGTTCAAAATTAGAGATTTATTGACAATAGCGGCATGCCACGACACGCATAGGCCAGGAACCGTTCCCAAACCGCTGAAAACAGGACCCGTGCATGCCGCCAGCGAATATGCCCTTGGAAGCCCATGTTCCCGCGCTCAAGCCCGGCAATCCGGGCAAGGGGCTGATCAAAAAGGCCACCGATGCCGATGTGAAGCTGACGGCCCTGTCTGTGGAATCGCTGGACGGGCAATCGCCGCTCGACCCATCGAAGTTCAAGCAGGTTTGGAGCGAAAGCTTCGACTGGGGAGTTGGCCGCCTTCAAACGGTCTATGGTGACGTGAAGATCACCGGCGGGATGGCCGTGCTCAGCGGCACCGATGTTACGCCAACTGTCACCAATGTTAAAGGCCCAGACGATTGGAAGCCCGCCGGCGTGATGGTTCCGGCTACTGGGGCGAGCATGGGTGATGGCTACGGATTGTACAGCATCACCCTTAAGACCGATCCCCGCGAGGGACCGGGGCCATTTGCCACCCTGTGGCCGGCATCCAACAAGTGGCCTGGCCCGGAACTTGATATTTTCGAGAAAGCTTCGCAAGACGATTACGATGGTTACTCCACTATCCACTACAAAACTTCAACTAATGGCGATGGATACGATGTGTATCGCTACCCAACTGGCAAATTTAATGCAAGTCAAGAACATACTTATTCTTTAGAATGGGCACAAGAGCACATAACTCTCTATATCGATAACGAGTGGGTTTTTACCACAACCAAGAACGTCCCGAAGGATTACATCCACGGCGGCGAAAATGCCGCCTTCGGTGTCGGCATGCAGCCGGCATGGGCGTGGCAACAGCAGAACGGCTTCACCAACGTCCTCTATGTCTATGACATGAGCTATGCGGCGCCGCCGCCATCCGAGATGACTGTCAGCGATGCCAGAATCACCGAAAGCGGCGATCTAGCTTTCGTGGTCGAGTTGGACAAAATTCCGGCCAGTGCGGTGACGGTAAGCTACAGCCTGACAAATGGCACGGCCGACGGGTCGGACTACACGGTTGAAGGCAACACCCTCACCTTTGGGCCTAACGAAACCACCAAGACTATCATCGTCCACACCACGGATGATACGACCTTTGAGCCGGATGAGACGCTGACCCTTACCCTATCGAGCCCTAACCAGTACGCCACGCTGGTCAAGGCCACGGCCACCGGCACCATTGTCAATGACGATGCCGCACCGGTTGTTGTGCCGGGTATGAGCGTCTCGGACTTCACCGCGGCCGAAGGCTCGAAGCTGCTTTTCACGGTGTCTATGGACAAACCCACCACGGCCACGGTGACCGTGAACTACAGCACGGTGACGGGAACGGCCTCCGCCTCGGATTTTACGGGTGTCAGCAACAGCCTGACCTTTGCGCCGGGCGAGACCAGCAAGATGGTGGAGGTGCTCACCGCGACGGACAGCTTGGCCGAGTCCAATGAGACGATGACCCTCAACCTGTCAAATCCGATCGGCGCTACCTTGGTTGATGGCTCGGGGACGGGCACCATCACCAATGTCGCTCCGGTTTCTCTGCCGGGTCTTCGGGTGTCAGATGTCAGCGTGAATGAGGGCGGTATCCTCAACTTCACGGTGTCACTTAGCAAGGCAGCGACCACGTCGGCCACGGTGAAATACGCGACGGCAGACAGCACCGCACTCAGCAGATCCGATTACACGGCGGTTGCCAACACGCTGACCTTCTCAGCCGGCCAGACCAGCAAGATGGTCTCGGTGCAGACCACTCACGACACCGCCTATGAGGCCAACGAGACGGTGTTCCTGCGCCTGTCCGAGCCCAGCGGGGCGACGCTGGTGGATGCCGAAGGCCGCGGCACCATCCTCAACAACGACGTGGTTGGGCGGACCGTCGCCGGCACTACCTCCAACAACACGCTCTCTGGCGCGGGTGGCGACGATACGGTCACCGGAGGCCGCGGCAACGACACTATGACGGGTGGCGCTGGTGCGGATGACTTCGTGTTCTCGCGGCTCGACGGCTATGACCGGATCAAGGATTTCGTTCCCGGGACCGATGATCTGGTGTTCCGCAGCATCGCCAGCAGCACAGTGGTTGCAAAGTCGGCGATCGCCTTCGGCGTGTCCGGCATCGATGTCGCCTATGGCACCAACGGCGACCATGTGTTCTTGGATGGGATCACGTTGTCGCAGTTCTCGCTCAGCCGGGACGCGATCTTTGCCTAAACAGCGGGGGCGCGGCTGGTCCGCGCCTCCACCCGGCGCAGTCAATTGCCCCAGCGCACTTCCGGCGTCCAACCGAAGTCGAGTAGGTAGCGACGGGTCTCGCCGCCCATTTGCGTGGTAAGGAAAAGCGAAAGGCCTCATTCGCTACGCAGCAGCGCAGGGCCGGCGAGAGCGAATACGTTGACCAAGCGGCGGCGACCGAAGGCTGGATACATCGCAAGGTCCTCCCGATTTGACTGTTGCACTTCGTGGCCTCCGGCTCCGATCACGGATGTGTGGTCCCGATCTCCATTCCTAGGCATGCCAAGGCAGTCTAGCAGCTGCGATTACGTGGGGCTCGGCGGGTGATCTGGTTCAGCCGCGCCGCGACCAGCACCGCCCCGAGTTGCCGGCACTGCGCCGGTGCCGCCTGGAAGCCCGGCCAGCGGTCGTAGTTGCCGCTGGTTACGTCTTGGTACTCGGCAACCAAGGTCCACCCATGGGCCTTGACATAGCCCCTGACACTGGCCTGCTGCGCTTCCACCCCAAAGCCGCTTTGACCCTGCTCGGCGGCGGAGACCCAGTACGGCCCAACCGCCAGCCTGGCAGCGCCGTGCAGCGTCGGCCGCATCAGCCCGCCTCCACGATGCGGTAGACGGTGTAGCTGCCCTTGGCGCCCTCCTTGCCCGGACCGGCTTGGCGGACCCGCTCGGCAGCTTCGACCGCGATGCGTTGGCGCTTCTTCAGCCCGGCGAAGAAGCCTTGGACCGTGTGGGCCTGCCAGCCGGTGGCCTCGGCGATCTGAGCGACGGTGGCGCCCTCCGGCCGGCGCAACATGGCAAGCACCCGCTGCTGCTTGGTGCCCTGGCGCGGCTTGCGCGGGCCGGCGGTGCGCGGGATCAATCCGTTCTTGACCAGAAGTGCGTGGCGAGCGGCGATGGCGTCGGGCAGACCGTCGCGGTCACCGGCCTCGTCGTCCCAGGCAGCGAGGACGTGGCGGGCGGCGTCGCGCAGGCTGAGGCGCATGGAGGGCGGCTGGGTGGCCTCAGCGCGGTGGGTGGCACTTCGGCCTCTGGAACCGCGGACGGCACCAGCGGCGCGCTACCGGGCTCCTGGGCGCCGGCGGCAGGGACTGCGTCCGCTACCTGTTCGGTCGCGGCCATCGCGCTGGTATCCACCGTGACGGCGTCGATGGCCACCGTTCCCACCGCAGTGATGCGCACTGCGGGCCGGTTGCCGTTCTGCTGATGCCAGCGCAGGCCCACGTACTCTTCGGGCGCCACGCATTCCTCGACGTAGCCCTGCTTGACCAGGCTGCTCAGCACCGCCCGGGCAGCAGCAGTCGGCAGCTTGTCAGGCGGCGCGGCTAGCCGCAGCGGGTGCTGGGTGGCCTTGATCAGGATGCGGTGGGCGGTGTCGGTGAGGGCCATGTCAGGGCTCTTGGGTTCGGCACTCGGTCAGGCGGGTGCTACGACCCGAAGCCCCGCCGAGAATCGAGCAGGGCAGCGCACCGGCGTTCACCGCGGCACGTGGACCACCGTTCGCTCGGTATCCGGCTGAGTTAAAGCGCGAAAAGCGGCGCTTATCGCTTTTTCAAGGACGCCGGACTGGACGACTAGCACAGCTTCGTCACCCGCTGCCCCGCATTTGAACTGCGTTGTTTCATTCTCGTTGACGATCATGTACATGCCCGGGCAGGTCATCATGGCATCAAGGGCTAGTTGAGCACGGAGTGGGGCGACATCCGCAGCCGCGTGCTGCGACGCGACGGCTTCTGCTGAGTCGGCTGCAACGCCGACCTTAAGGCCGATGGCGCCCACGTGCACCACATGCTCTCACGTGCCGCTGGCGGCTCGGACGCGGCGTCTAACTTCATCTGCCTCTGCCCGATGTGCCGTGCCGCCGTGCACCCGCACCTCGGGGTCAGCCTGGCCCGGCGGCTCCTGCAGACGGCGGCCGTGCGCTTGGCCGAGTGGCTGGACCGGGAGGGCCGGCTCGCACGCGAAACTCGGCACCTCGGCCCGGCCTTGAAGCTGTTCGGGCTCGGCGCCTCCCGGCCGGCGCAGATCGACGTGGTCGAGGCGGCCCTGCACGCCGCTCACTGCTGCTGGTCAGCTCGACCGGCTCCGGCAAGAGCCTCGCCTTCCAGGTTCCGGCCGTGCTGCCCCGGCCTCTGCGTCGTTGTCTCGCCGCTGAAGGCCCTGATGTCCGATCAAGTCTCGGGCTGCTCCGCCGCCGCATACCGGCAACCTCCATGAACTCGGACCTCTCCGCCGAGGAGAAACGGCAGCGCCTGGAGCTGCTGGAGCAGGGGTGCTTCAAGTTCCTCTACCTCGCCCCGAGCGCTTCTTCGGAGCGAACGAGCGCGAGCTGGCGCTGCTGCGTGCCCTGCGATCCGCCTACCTCGTAATGGACGAGGCCCACTGCATCAACCGCTGGGGGCGCGATTTCCAGCCGGAATACGGGCGGCTTGGCGAGATCCGCGAGCGCCTCGGCAACCCGTCGGTCTTGGCTTTCACAGCGACGGCCGGACGCGATACGCAGGCGCGCCTTCCATCATCGCTCGGGCCTTCATGGACTTCCCGACGAGCACAGCGCCAAGCTCCACAGCACCAACCTCATCGAACGACTCAACAGCGAGATCAAGCGCCGCACCGAACGTGGTCGGCATCTTTCCAACAAAGCCGTCGTCGTCCGATTCGTCGGCGCGCTCTTGCTCAAGCAATCCGACGAATGGGCCACCCAGCGTTCGCGCTAAATGAACTGCAGACCATGACCGTGGTGAGTGATACTCCAGCCGTCAGCCTACCCGTTGCAACTGCCTGACGCCGCGGCACAGCCTGCCAAGGAGCATCGCTCCTACACCACGCCCAGGAACACGACTTAGGGCCAGAGACCAAGCATAGACCGTGCCCTCTTGCCCATTGCTTTGCGTGAAGTCTGACAGATCGTCACAAGCCCCCTTGGGTCTGATGCGGTAGAGCAATGGACGCTGATATGCTTGGGACTAGTAGCAGCATGACCTCGCAATTCGGTTGACTTCTGCTAGTATGCCCAATCTTTGCCTTTAGATAATGGTAGGCTACCCGATTGCCCGACCCTTCGATCAGTCCCGAAGCCGACTCAATGATCCCGGCTGCGGTCGCCACTGCGCAGATGCGGCGAGACCGCGAGGCTTTGGCACAGGCCCAAGCTCAGATCGTAGAACTTCGCAGACCCCTGCAATATCTACAGAGCCTACCGCCTTACCGCATTTATACGCGCGCCAGGCGTGCCTACCAGCACCTGCCCGTCGGCATGCGCACATGGGTTCGGCGTGCCTGGGTCCGGCGACCGAAGGCGGAGCCTTTTGGCCCAGCCACCACGCCAGTTTCACGCCACCCGCGGGGTCGCGCCCTAGTCATAGATGATCACTGGCCTCAGCCGGACCGCGATTCCGGCTCGATCGATATCGTCAATCTCGTGCACGCGCTCGACTTGCTTGGCTTCGACGTGATCCTTGCCGCTGCGCGGCAACATGATACCCCCTCGCCGGAACGCGATGCGCTGATGCACGGCGGCCTGCGCTGCCTCTTGCCATCCGATGCTGCCTCGGTCGACGAGTTCCTGGTGCAGCAGGGCCATTCACTCGATCTCTGCGTGCTTTGCCGCGTCTATTGTGGCGGTCGCTTTTTGGAAGCGGTGCGGCACCATGCTCTGGCGGCGCGGGTGATCTTCAATACGATCGACCTGGCGTTCCTGCGTGAAGAGCGCAGAGCGGAGACGACGGATGATGCCGCACTCCGAGCGGCAGTGCGCGACGTGCGAGCACGGGAGGAGGAAATCATCCGGGGCAGCGAGGCTACGCTGGTCGTCTCGCGCGCCGAGTTTGATCTTCTGGCAAAAGAGGTTCCGGAGGCCCTCGTCGCGGAGATGCCGCTCGCCCGGGCCCTGACACCACCTTCCACCAGCTTCGCGCAGCGTGCCGGCATAGGCTTTATCGGTGGTTTCGCCCATGCGCCGAATGTCGATGGGATACGATACTTCCTGGCAAAGATATGGCCTCTCGTTTTGCACGACCTGCCTGACCTGGAGTTGACGATTGTCGGCGCAGACTTTCCGGAGGGACTGCTCGCGGGCATACCCGGCCGCGTGCGCTGGCTCGGCCATATGCCTAATGTCGTTCCATGGTTCGAAGGGCTGCGCCTGACCATTGCACCGCTACGCTTCGGGGCCGGGGCGAAAGGCAAGGTGGCCTCCAGCCTCGCGGCGGGCGTGCCCTGCATCGCCACTTCCGTGGCGGCGGAGGGCATGTTGCTGTCGGAGGCGGCAGGAGTTCTCGTCGAGAATGATCCGGGCGCCTTCGCCCTCCGCTTACGCGATGCCTATATTGACGAGGTGCTTTGGAACCGCCTTTCGACCGGCGGGCTGGCCTATGCGGCAGAAACCCTGTCGCTCTCGCGCTGGCAAAATCGATTGGACGCGCTACTGCGGCAGATCGGGCTCTGATCGGAAGCACGCCCGCTACGGTTTGTCAGCTGCGGGCAAGGGTGCCTGCTATTCCGATTTAGTCGATGAGGCTTTGAGGCTATCCACGATGCAGGAGAGCCGCGCCACCTCGGAGGAGAGGTGGGCTTGCCCGGCTTTGAGGCGGGCCACCTCGGCCTGGGTCTGTCGCAATGCGATATAGAGGCGTCGCACGGGCGGCACGAGAAGGAGCAGGCTGGTCAGCCGGGAACTCGGGCGGTTCGGTGTTTCTGGTACCGTGGCGGTGATCGTGGCAAAGTCGGTGCCGATTGTGCCATCGGCCATGGCGGCGTCCTCGGCCGCGAAGAAGCGCTCCAGCACAGCGCGATCCTCAGGATCGTCCGGGCGAAAGTTCTGCGCGATATCTCCCAGCACGTTGTGAAGCAACCCGCCGCCGAGCGGCCGCTCTTCGAGAATGGTGAAGTGCTCGCGCATGAGCGACAGGATCTCGGCCGAGCGGATCGCTTCGGTCGGGTCCACCCCCACCATGTGCTCGATGGTCGGCCGTGTCAGCCTGCCTTTCGGCTTGCCGCTGGGGAGGCGGCGCAGCCGCTCCGGAAGGGAGTCCAACAGGGCATTGCCGAGACGGAGCTGCGCGTCCGTCCACTGGAAACGCGTAGCGCCGACGAACTCGTACAGGTGGAAGACCCCGCCGGGTCGCAGGGTCTGCTTCACAGCTGCGAAGAGTTCCTCGAGCCGTTCCACGTGGTGAACGGATGAGTGAGCGAAGACGATGTCTGCGCTGCCGGGCGCGAAATATGCCGCCTCAAGATCCGCTACTTGGTACTGGATGCGGTCGCCCAGCCCGGCATCCGCAGCGAGGCGGCGCGCTTCCGCGATCGCACCCTCTGCCAAATCGAGCGCGTCCATCCGCGCCACCAGTCCGCGCCCGACGAGATCGCGCTCAAGGCCGCCGAAGCCACAGCCGAGGGAGAGCGCATGGCCTATCGGCAAGCGCCAGCCGCGGGCGGCAAGCAGTTCCATGAGATGGCCGTAGGCGTCCTGATCCGGCCGGCCCGAGGCCAGGCGATTCACACGGTCCCGGACCATCGGGTGCGCCAGCCAGTACTGGCCCAGCACCTGCGCATCCCGGACGGAAGCCGCAGACCAGACCTCATTGACCTTGTCCCGACGGGCGAGATCCGCGGCATCGGACATGTCGTCGGCCAGCTTCATGCCCATCCTTCAGCGCGCAGTTCCTGCCCCGACGAGGGTTTCGCTCCGCGCCCTGCGTAATGACCGGGCTCCACGCGGCACCGGTGCGTTGCTCGAACTGCCTCGCGAATATAAAAATAGGCTTGATCTGGACGACCGTCCAGTCTGCAAGAGCCTTGGCGTAAGGACTGGCTTCAGCGTATGTTGGATAAACCCGAGATCGCGGCTCTGGGCGACGAAATGACCTGGGGGGCGGTGCGCATTGCTCAACCCAGTCCCTGGGCGGGGCATATTCCCTTCGCCTTCTGGCTCGTGAAAGCGTTGCGGCCGGACTGCCTCGTGGAATTGGGCACCCATTCCGGGAACTCGTATTTCGCCTTCTGCCAAGCCCTCAACGTCTTCTGCCCAGGCGCGCGGGCATATGCCGTGGACACATGGCGAGGAGATGAGCACGCTGGGCTTTATGGCGAGGATGTCTACGCGGACGTCGCTGCGTTCAACGCTGAGCATTTCGTGCAGTTCTCCACGCTTCTCCGCACCACCTTCGATGACGCGCGCAGTTACTTTCCCGATGGTGGGCCGGATGGCGGCATCGATCTCCTGCATATCGACGGCCTGCACAGCTACGAGGCGGTGAAGCACGACTTCGAAACTTGGCGCTCCACGCTATCTCCGCGCGGCGTCGTGCTGTTCCACGATATCAATGTCAGGGAGCGAGGCTTCGGGGTTTGGCGCCTTTGGGAGGAGCTGCGGAGGCAATACCCCTCCTATTCCTTCGACCATTCCAACGGCCTGGGCTTACTCGGCGTGGGAACGGACCAGGCGCCGGCACTAAGCTCCCTTTTCGCGCTGCCGCCGAAGGACGCCGCGGATTTTCGCCGTCGGATCGCAGCAAGGGGCGAGGCGTTTCAACGTCAGGCGGATGCTTTGGCGCTGCAGGAACAAATCGCGGCGAAGGACCGGCATATCGCCGATCTGACGGCACAGATTGGCGTGCTGACCGGACAGGTCTCCGCAACGGACGCGGAGGCGCGGCGTGACGCCGATTGGCGTGGAAGCCTGCTTGCGGCCTTGCGCGAGCAGCTGGCGTCCAAGGACGCCTTGATCCAGATGCTCAGCAATACGGCATCCGCGCGCGGTGCCGCACTGACCGCGCGGGATCGTATCATCGACGCCCGGGACGAGCTCGTGATGCGGCTCTCGACCAGCCTGCGGGAGCAGCAGGGCGAGCAGGGCCAGGATCTCGAGCTTTCGCTGCGCGACCGCGAGATGCGTCTGGCTCAGGCCCAGCAGGACCGCGACGCCATGGCCGATGCGCTGAATCGGACCAGGGCAGAAGCACAGCAAGCCGTCCAGGCCGTTGCCCAGCAATATGTCAATTCTACGTCCTGGCGAGTGACGCGCCCGCTCCGTGTCGGCATGCGGCTGCTACGGGAGAGACGGCTTCGGCCGGAGCCGTCAGCGCCCCTTCAGGTGTCCTTCGCTGATGCACCCTCGGCTGCTCCGCCGCCGGCGGTTGCCGCGTTGCCCACGGAAGAAATCGCCCCCGCCAGTTCCGCGAAGGCGGCGATGCGCGCGATGCTCTCCGCACGCCTCGACGCCTTCCTGTCGGGTGTGACGGAACTACGCCTGCCGCGGGTGGAGCGTCCCGACGTCAGCATCGTCCTCGTTCTCCACAACCAAGCCGAGCTCACATTCGGATGCTTGGGCTCCATCGCTGAGACGCTGTCCGATGGCGGGCTTGGCGTGGAGGTGGTGATCCTGGACAACGCGTCGACGGACCGCACCGCCATGTTGTTGGACCGGATCGAGGGACCGGAGATCATCCGCAGCAAGACGAACCTGCACTTTCTGAAAGGCGTGAACTTGGCGGCGCGCTCGGCGACGGGGCGCGCGCTGCTGCTGCTGAACAACGACGCGCAGCTCCTGCCCGGTGCCGTCACCGCTGCGCTCCGCACCCTCGACTCCCAGCCCGATATCGGCGCAGTGGGCGGACGCATCATCCTGCCCGACGGCACGCTGCAGGAGGCCGGCTCCATCCTCTGGCGCAACGGCGCCGCCGCCGGCTATGGCCGCGGCCAGGACCCGAATACGCCCGACTTCATGTTCCAGCGGGACGTGGATTATTGCTCCGGTGCCTTCCTCCTCACGCCCATGGCAGTGTGGCGAGAGATGGGCGGCTTCGACGAACGTTACGCCCCCGCCTATTACGAGGAGACGGACTATTGCCTGCGCTTGTGGGAAAGTGGGCGCCGCGTGGTTTTCGATCCCGATGTCGTCATCATGCACTATGAGTTCGGCAGCTCCTCCTCCGCTGCCGATGCCCTTGCATTACAGGCTACGAACCACCGGATTTTCGTGGAGCAACACAGGGAATGGCTGGACGGGCAGTTTCCGCTAGACCCGATGAACGTCATCGCTGCCCGCACCGCACGCTCCAGCCGGCGGCGCATTCTGGTGCTCGATGACCGCGTGCCCAAGCCGGAGCTTGGCCGGGGCTATCCCCGGGCGAACCGTTTCCTGCACGAGCTGCTGGAGGCCGGAGCCGATGTCGCGCTGTTCCCCATGAACCGCCATGCCGAAACCTGGCACGGCGTGCGCCGCGCGCTGGACAAGCGCATCGAGGTGCTGATCGCCGCCGACCGCACGCAGATCCGCGCCTATCTCGAGGCGCGCCGCGGCCATTTCGACGCAATCATCGTGTGTCGCCCGCCGAATATGGCGGCCTTCGAGGAGGCCATCGGGTCCGATCGCGACCTGATTGGCGAGGCGCGTGTGATCTACGACGCCGAGGCGCTGTTTGTGACCAGGGACCTGCAACGCCGCGAAGCCTTGGGCGAAGCCCCCGCCGAGCCGGAGCGGCATCTCATGGTCGCCTCCGAGGTGGCATTGACGAGGCTGGCGGATTCCGTCGTCTCCGTCTCTCCGAGCGAGCAGGACACGCTGGAGACCTATGGGGCGCGGGACGTCCGCATCCTCGGTCATGCGTTGGACGATGCACCGCTCTCGACGGGCTTCGACGAGCGGGATCGCATCGTCTTCCTTGGTGCGATCGACGCCGAAGACGCGCCGAATGCCGATGCCGTGCGCTGGTTTGCCAATGCCGTCCTGCCGGAGTTGCGCCGCTCTCTCGGCGAGGAGATGAGGCTGACCGTCATCGGTCTGGCCCAGGCGCCGAGCATCGCGGCGCTGGACGGCACTGCACTGGAACTCGTGGGCATGGTGGATGACCTGCATGCCGCGCTGGCCAGGGCCAGGGTGATGGTCGTGCCGAGCCGCCTCGGCGCAGGCATCCCCCACAAAGCCCATCAGGCGGCCATGCTCGGCATCCCCATGGTGGTCACCTCGCTCATCGCGAACCAGCTCGGCTGGAAGGACGGTAGGGAGGTGCTCGTCGCCGACGAATCCTCCGCTTTCGCCGCAGCCTGCAGCCGCCTCCATCGAGACCGCGCCTTATGGGAGAGCGTGCGCCGGAACGCGCTGGAGCGGGCACGTCAGGAATGTGCGCCGGAGGCCTTTGCCGCCACGGTGGCGAGGCTGGTGGAGGCGCTGCCGATCACGCGCCGCCGGCCGGAGGAGCTGATGCGGGCCGAGCAGCGGCTGCCGCCTCTGCCCAACACGGATGAGGAGCCGAATACCAGCCGCCCTGCCGAGGCCGACTTCAGCTTGGCCATCCCCTTCGACTTCCCGCCTCTGCAGGTGCCGCCGCCGCGCGTTGCGGTGATCTGCCATCTCTACCATCCCGAGGTCGGGCAGGAGGTACGTGGTTACCTGCGGAACCTGCCCCTTCCCGCGAACCTCTTCCTCTCAACTGATACGGCAGAGAAGGCGGACGCCATCCGCGCGACCTTCTCGGACTGGGAGGGCGGGCGTCTGGAGGTGCGCGTCCTACCGAACCGCGGCCGTGACATCGCACCGAAGCTGGTAGGGTTTGCCGATGCGCATGCGGATCATGACCTGGTGCTGCATCTGCATTCCAAGAAGTCGGACCATGCGCATTTTTTGGCACCGTGGCGTGGCTTCCTGTTCGAGAGCCTGCTGGGCTCGAAGGCGGCCGTTTCCAGCATTCTTGACGCCTTTGCGCGCCTGCCGCAGCTCGGCATGGTAGCGCCGCAACATTATGAATCCGTGCGCCGCTGGCTTGGCTGGAACGGAAATTACGACTTGGCGCTGGGGCTGGCACGCCGAATGGGCATCACACTCTCGTCCGTTCGGGCGCTCGATTTCCCGTCTGGCTCCATGTTCTGGGCCCGTCCTGCCGCGCTGAGGCCATTGCTAGAGCTCAATCTCTCGTTCGACGACTTCCCGGTCGAGGGCGCGCAGGTGGATCACACGCTCGCCCATGCCATCGAGCGACTCTACTTCCTGACCTGCGAACGCAGCGGCCATGCCTGGCTGAAGGTCGCTCAGCCCGCCCTTTATGCTGGCACGGACACCATCCTGCCCGTGCGTAGCCCGGCCGAATTGGAGCGGTTTCTCGGCGAATTTGGCGTGGCGCTGACCGGCCCCGTCCTGTTGCCGGTCCGGACAGCGCCAGCGCCACTAGTAACGCGGGTGCCGCCCGGCCTGGCCCAGCGGCTCGCGCAGCGGGGGTTCTAACTTGTTCGGCCTGTTCCGGCGCTCCGCGCCCGTCGTGGCCAAGCAGGCAGGCGCGGCTCGCGTCTCCGTCGTCGTGCCGCTCTACAACCACGCCGCATACATTGGACCGGCGATCGAGAGCGCATTGGCGCAAGGCGCAGTCCTCCGCGAGCTGATCGTCATCGATGACGGCTCTACGGATGACTCCGCCCGAGTGATGCGGGGACTTGCCGCACGCGACCCGCGCATCCGCTTTCGCGCCCAGGCGAACCAGGGCGCTCACGCCGCCATCAATGCGGGACTGCGGGACTGCACCGGCGAGTTCGTTGCAATCCTCAACTCGGACGACGTCTATGAGCCGGGGCGCCTCAACGCGCTCGCGCTGCGCCTGGATGCAGAGCCTGGAGCGGACATTGCGGCTTCCGGCATCGCTTTCATGGACGGACGGGGCAACACAATCGCCAATGACTGGTATGCCAAGGCGCTGGCCTTTCACGCAAGCCGCGATATGGCTACCTCGCTGGTCAACGGCAATTTCCTGATGTCCACCTCGAATTTCTTTTTCCGCCGTGATCTTACAGAGCGAATTGGGGAATTTGCGGCGTTGCGCTACACCCACGACCTGGATTTCGTCCTGCGCGCCCTCGCGCTTAAGCACCAGGTCTCGCTACTGAAGGAAGAGTTGCTGCGTTACCGCATGCATGACAGCAACACGATCTCGGAGGATCACAGCCGCGTGCGTTCGGAATGGGCCGCCTCCGCTGCCGCCTACCTCACCTTGCTCTGGGACCGCCCCGGAGCGCCCGAGCCGGACTGGGACGCCGCCAGGGACATGGAGGAGGTGCTCAGGCGCCATGATCTCGCCCGCGCCGTGCATCCCTGCATGGCCTACTTGCGGCGCCATGGCGGCGGGCGGCTGGATACCGGGCCGTTGCTGGCGGACAAGGCGTTCCGTGCGCGGCTGGCAGGTTGGGTTTGATGCGGATTCTGGTTCTCAGCAATCTTTATCCACCCAATGTCGTGGGCGGCTATGAGCGGCTCTGCCACGAGGTGTCGTCTGAGCTGGTGGCGCGTGGGCACGAGGTGACGGTGCTCACGAGCAGCTTCGGCACCGCGGTCGCGGACTATCCGGGCCAACGTGTACTCCGGGAGTTGGAGCTGCTCACCGGCGCGGATATCTACACGCCCTTTCCCGGTACGGCCGAAGATCGCGCTTTGATCAGCGCACGCAATCGCGCGACGCTGGGCCGCGTTCTGGACGAATCGCGCCCGGACGTCGTCTTTGCCTGGAACCTCTTCTTCCTCGATGCCTCCATCCTGGAAGCGCTCGAGGCTAGTCCCTACCGCACTGTTGTCATGTTGACCGACAACTGGCTGTTGGTGATGCGCAATCCTGTCTTCGTCAGCGATTTCTTCCGCGATGTCGTCCATGGCAGCCTGCCCTTCGTCCCGCCCCCGGCTTCACCCGCCTGGCGCGCCTTGGCTGGGCGGGTGAAGCGGGCGCTGCTGCGCCTAGTCGGGTCAAGGCCGCCACGGAGGCTCGCGGCCATCTTCGGCTCCGTCTTCATGCGCGACTTCTACGCGGCGGGCGGCTCGCCCTTCCGTACCTATCGCGTCATCCACAATGGCGTGCGCCAAGTGGTGCCTGACCCAGGCACCGTGCCTGACCGGACGCGACTGGTGCGGGCCGGCACGCTGCGCCTGCTCTTCGCCGGGCGGCTGGTGGACTTGAAGGGGGCGGATACGGCGGTGGAGGCTCTGGCACTGCTTGATCAGCGGGCGATCGGCGTGGAGCGGGTCACGCTGACGATCGTCGGCGACAGCCAGGACGCGGCCTACATGACGCGCTTCGCCGAGATCGTGGAGCGGAGCGGCAGACGCGAGCAAATCGAAATGCACCCGACAGTGCGGGAGGACGAACTGCCCGCGCTGTTCGACGCGCATGACATCTACCTGTTCCCGTCCCTCTACGAGCCTTTCTCGCTCACCCTCATCCACGCTCTCGCCTGTGGTGTACCCACCATCGCATCGCGGGTTGGTGGGAATGTAGAGATCGTACGAGATGGTGAATCAGGCCTCCTGTTTGAGAAGGGGAACGCAGCAGACCTCGCGCGCGCCATCACCCGGCTAGCGGTGGATGCATCCCTTCGCACGCGGCTTTCAGAAGGGGGCCAGTTGGCGGGAAGTCGATTTACCTTCGAGCGGATGGTGGGGCATATGGAGCAGTTCCTCCGAGCGTTGCCTTGAACGATCATCCGAACCTCACCGGCCCCGGCTTGGCCGGCACGGAGTGCCTCGTGCTTGGGGCAGGTGGCTTCATAGGGCTCAATCTCTGTCGTGCATTGAGCGTCGCCGGCGCGTCAGTACGCGGCTATGGCCGTGCCTCGGCTTTTCCGGGAGCGCTACCGCCGCTTCGCTGGATCTCCGCCGAATTTTCCGACCGCTCTATGCTTACCGACGCACTCGAGGGCGTCGACACCGTCTTCCACCTTCTCGGTGCCAGTATCCCGGCCCATGCGGAGCGTGATCCTGCTGACGATCTGCGTACAAACGTGGCTGCGTCGGTCGAACTACTCCGGTTGTGTCGAACAGCTGGCGTGCGGCGCATTGTTTACATCTCGTCCGGGGGCACGGTCTACGGTGTGCCGCGGAGCTTGCCGATCAGCGAAACTCATCCGACGGATCCGATCTCCGCCTATGGCATTCACAAGCTTCTTATGGAGAAACACCTCGGTCTTCAGGCCTATCGGTACGGTATGCGGGTGATGGTACTGCGTGCCTCGAATCCGTACGGGCCTTTCCAAATTCCCGATCGTGGCCAGGGCTTGATAGCCACGCTGATCCAGCGGCGTTTGTCGCGTAGGCCGGTAGAAATCTGGGGCGATGGTCGCATCGTGCGGGACTTCCTCCATATCGATGATTTAGTGGACGCCATGCTGCGCGCTGCAATCTACGAGGGCTCGCACGGCGTGCTGAACGTCGGCTCGGGTATAGGGCGATCGGTCCTTGATGTGGTCGCTTCCGTCGACAAGGTGCTCGATACCAAGGGTGCCGAAATTCTGTATCGGCCGGGTCGGGCGGTGGACGTGCCTGCCAATGTGTTGGATGTGGCGCTGACTCAGCGCGAGCTTGGTTGGGTACCACGAACCGAGTGGATGCTGGGTCTGCGCGGTACGGCGGAGTGGATCGCAAGTACCTGCCATCCGGCGCTGCTGACCCTGCGCAGCGCGGGACCGCTTACGTGAGCCGTAGTCCTCTGCTGATTAACGCTTTGAAGGTAGACGAACCAAAGCGGGGACGCTGGGCGCGGATCGCGCTTCGCGCCTCCACCGCATGCGATGCGACAATCCTCTACGCAACCATGCATGATGAGCGGACGGAGCCGCTCTCCGGCCACTTTTATCTGCGCGGCTCCGCCATCGCCCGACTGAGGTACGAAACGTATCAGGTCGTCCTCTTCATTCCCGATGAGGCTGTGGAAGTACGCCTTTTCGCGTTGGGACCTCAGGCGGACGCCATGCGGCTAGGACGCCTTACCTTTCATTCGCTTTCCCGCGCGCAGGCCTCGGCGCATCTGATCCTGACCTCGCCCAGGCAAGCACTGCGGAGGTGGAGGCAGGGAGATTGGTTCCGGTCCAGCACGGCCCGCGGCCGCATCCGGCAGTTCTTGGGCGTGCTGGCCTTTGAGGCGCAAATTCCTCGGTACAACTACGCTACTTGGCTGACCTTGTTCGACCACTGGTCCGCTGAAGATTTTTCATCGCAATCCACAGCGCCTACGATTGCGTACCTGGTGTTTTCGGATGAGCAGGCCTCGGAGGCACTGGAAGCCACGCTTCAAAGCCTGGAAGCCCAATGGTCCGGCCCCGCCTATGCGGTTGTCGCACCGACGACGGATTGCACATTGCGTCACTTCGTTGAGGAAATGACCGCAGATTACATCGGCATTCTCCAGGCCGGTGAGGTGCTACCTCCGCATGCGACACGGCTTGCGGCTGAACAACTCGACTATCTCGACTACCCCGAGCTTGCCATTGTCGACGAGGACAAAATTTCGGCTGACGGCGTACGGCATACGCCCATGTTCAAGCCTGAGCCGAACCACACGATGATGCTGTCGGGCATGCTTTCGCGCGGTCTGTGGCTAGTGCAGCGCTCGATGTTATTGCGTGAAGCGCCAGTGAGTACGAAATGGGCAGAAGTCGTGCGGCTGACGGTCTGGCTCGCCCGCCAGCGGACTGGCGTACGGTTTTTCGGTAGGCGGATTCCATTTATTCTCACGCATCGCAGGTCAGACACGGAGGCAGCACCGTCCACTTTGCTCGCAGAGCTTATAGAGCAGCATCTGCAGGGCGGCGGCCCGAGAATCGCCCCTGTAGCGACCTGGCCCCTTACCTTCCAGATGCGCGAACCTAGGTCGGAGGAGCGGATTACAGTCATCATCCCATCCACCCTTCGGCAACCGCATTCCCTATCTTGTATCCGCGCTGTCCTGGATGGCACGGATTATCCCCTCTTCGACATTCACGTGGCGGTCATGCAGCCAAGGCCTTTGGATGCTCAGCAGCGCGCCAACTCCAAGGCGCTCGAGCGCTACCCAAATGTGACTGTGGCGCTGCTCGAGGCGCCACATTTCAACTTCTCAGCAGCCAATAACCGAGTTGCAGCGTGCACCTTCGGCGAATATATCCTGCTACTGAACGATGATGTTGTGCCCATCCGACGCGACTGGCTGCGCTGGCTGGCTTGCTTTCTGCAAGATCCTCAAACCGGAATTGTCGGTGCCAGGCTTCTCTACCCGGATAACCGGGTGCAGCATGGTGGCGTCATCATGGGATTGTCCGGCCTCTGCGACCACGCTCATCGCTATCTGCCCGCCGCCGAGCCTGGCTATATGTTTCGGGCTATCATTGCACAGGAACTGTCGGCCGTAACTGCGGCCTGCATGCTTGTGCGGCGTCAAGTTTATATGGAATTGGGTGGCCTCGACGAGCGGTATCCTAGTGCTTTCAATGACGTTGACTTCGCTTTGCGAGTCGGCAAAGCGGGCTATTCTGTTGTTTACGCTCCACAGGCTGAACTGCACCACCATGAGCTTCAGACCTATGGGTCGCATTACGCAGGCGAACGACAGCTCTACGAAGCCGAGGAAGTGCAGCGGATGCAGAAGACTTGGGCTGAACGATGTGCCGCGGATCCGTTCCACAATCCAAATTTTAGCTTGACCTATCGCTCAGAATGGAACTTGGCATTTCCGCCACGAATTAGCATTGACCGAAAATGGCATCGCAGCGGGACGTAGGTATTAACGGATTTCGCAAGATTTGTAGCTGATGACGAACGGCCGCGACGGGTTGCTATTTATGCGGCAATCCAAAACGAATCAGCAACAAATATATCTTGTATTCGCATATCACGTCGGCCAACCGTCTGCGCCTCCCCTTTCTTCACCATCACAGTCGCTGTTACCTTGTTTCCCGCCACTGTTGTCAGGCAATCCAAAGGCCACCAAAGTGCCGATCCGGTCCGACCAAGCGTTTCATATGCCAATGGTCTAACACCAAGCGTCTGAAGGTCTGACTCTCGGGGCTTGAACCGATGCGGCCGAACGTGATTCATCGGCAGGCATGGCATCTGGAGATGAACCATGCCGACGCTGATGATCCGGGAAGACCTGACGCCCGACGAGTTGCGGCGGTTGGCGAAGGCAGAGCGCGACTTGCGAGTCGCGCTCTGCCTGTTGACGATTGCGGCGGCGCTGGACGGTCTGAGCCGCGAGGCGGCGGCGCGCATGGCTGGGATGGACCGGCAGACGCTGAAGGGTTGTACGCACTGCGTTCAACGGCACTCGGTATTAAGCACCCGTACCGTCCACGAGATTCTCATGTTCCGGTTCCCGCCGCTGCTCTAGTGTAAGCGCGGCGTAGGGGCCCTTGCCGCGGGCGCTTGACGATCAGCCGCGCCGGCGCGGACGCCTGCAGCACCACTCCGGGGCAGACCCGGCAGGCCAGCTTCAGACGTTTCGCCACGAGCACGCGGAACTGCGCTGGGATCACGTCCAGCCGCTCCGCGGCATCGCAGCCGATCTCCACCAGCGGGCCCTGGCAGCACGGGCTGGCCGCTGCGTCCGGGACCAGCACCCGCTCGATCCGCGGCAGGTGCGCAGGCAGACGGCCAGCGCCGCCTCGATCTCCTCAAAGACGAACAGCAGCTGGTCCTCGGGGAGTCGCTCCGACTTCGACCCGAACTGCCGGCGCTTGAGCTTCAGCAGCAGGTGGTGGAGCTGCTCGTTGCGCGCCGCCAGCGCGTCGCGCTCGGCGGTGACCGACAGCAGCAGTGCGCGCAACGCTTCAGGGTCGTCCGGCAGGCTCGGCGTGTCGTCATCCGCAGCGCGCATCGCACGCCGATTCTATGCAGGCGCGCCTAGCTTGGGGACCTCCCGTGATGTCTGGACGCGTCGCCAATCGATCCCATCGAAGAGCGCGGCGAACTCGACTGGCGTCAGGTGAAGCTCGCCGTTCACCACCGCAGGCCAGCGGAACACGCCGCCCTCCAACTGCTTCCAGATCAGCATCAGGCCGCTGCCGTCCCAGACCAAGATCTTGATCCGGTCGGCGCGACGTGAGCGGAGCACCAGCACCGCGCCCGAGAATGGATCAGCACCCAGCACCTCGGCTGCCAGCGCCGCCAAGCTGTGCGCGCCCTTGCGGAAATCCACTGGCTTGGTCGCCAGCAGGATCCGCGCGCCGGCCGGCAGCGCGATCATGCCGCCGAGGACCGGATCGCCCGCAGCCATCGTCAGCAAGACCTCATCGGTGCCTGGCACTATCTGCAGCACAGCACCGGCAAGCTTCACCTAGATCGTGGGCGTGTCGCGAGCCGCCACTGTCGGTGGTTCCGACGAACAGGCCGACGCCTCGGACACGATCGGCACGAAGACGGGCACCTTCGACGCCAAGGTCGCCCGACGCGCCAGACGACGCCAATCGAACACCTGCTGCGGCGATATCTGCCAGCGCCGTGCAACTTCGGTCACCGTCACGCCAAGCTGCATCGTCTCGGCTATCACCCGCGCCTTGTCGTCGTCAGACCACTGCCGACGTCGGCCAGGGCCCGTCAGAACCTCAACCCGGCGATACCCGATGCCCTTCGCGTCGTCGCTAACGCTATCCATAACGTCGTCTGGAAGCCCTCTGCTTCCACACGACCCAGCACATGACACCTCGACCGCGAAAGACGGGCCTCTACGCCGCGCTTACGAAAGGCCCTGAATGTACCTGTATTATGCGGTGGACGGTTGTGGGTAAATCATCGACTTCTTGCTTTCGGCCAAGCGGGATGCCGAGGTTGCAAAGCACTTCTTCCGCAAGGCGCGGAGACAGCCGAACACGTGAATCCACGCACCATCACGGTGGACAAGAACTCAGCCTGTCCCCGCGTGGTCACAGAGATGAAGGAAGATAGTGAGCCGTGGCGGCGCTTGCTGGAGCAAGTAGGGTTTTGTGCTGTCTCGCCACGCCCTTGACGCTATAAAACTCCCGCCCGCCCTCCGCGAAGGCATCGCCGACGCTCTCTGTCACGCTGCCTAAATAACCAAACTCCAGCTAAGGCCCGCCGCCGCCGCTTCTGCCGGCCCTACCGCCACGCTGAAAGTCCGGGTCGGAGCCGGTGTAGTAGGGGGCATTGAGGCTCCTGGGGTTCTGATTTTGAACAACACCAGGATCGGCAGCTTGGGCCTGTCCCGATTTCACGGACACCTTTGATAGGCTGAGGAGCCTGGGAGGTGTCGATGACGGAGAGCAACAGAC
>NZ_JAETWB010000050.1 GCF_016773205.1 Belnapia arida | reverse complement strand
TCGGCGCGCCACTGCCGCAGAGAGCCGAGCAAAACGGAGCAGTTCATTGTCCATGATCCCCAACTGGGGCTTCAGGCCTTATCCTGCCCGGATAGGCTCGCGACAGAGCAAGATGCTCTCACTGAAGCCTTGACCACGGGCGCATGCATTAGTTTCGATTAAATATCGGAATGTCGCGCTTGTCCCATTTTTTCCTTTCCAATCTGGCGCCTTTCGTTACCGTCCGATTTGTACGGATGTGGAGCTCGCCTCACGCAGCCTGTCCAGCTTGAGCGCGAGCTACATAGGTCTCCGTCCACCGCAAAGGCGGGATGTTGAAATGCGAGTGGCGAACAGCGGACCCCAGGGGGCGTCGGCACCGGATCGTTGTGAAGCGCCCGTCCAAGCTGGACGAGGTGTGCTCTCGGCGCTTAGCTCGTACATGATCGCGAATGCTGATGCGTTGAACCAGAGGCGACGGTCGGGAGCTTCATGGAACGATATCGCCGCGACCCTCGCATTTCATGGCGTCTTCGGCAGCGATGGTCGGCCGCATTCGTCTGCCAGAGTTCGTAGCAACTGGTCTCGCGTCCAATGCAAAATCGCCAAACATCCACTGCCCGGCTCGCGTGCAACCGCCTTGGCGAAATACGAAGCGGCCTACGCGAAGACGTTAAATCCAGTGTACGCGTTCATGGCTGTTATCAGTGCGCTGGATACCGGTGATGAGCAACACATCTCATTGCCGGATGCCTGCGCCGCGTATTTCGCATGCATCGCCTATCGCATACAGAACATGTTGGATCATTGGTTTGAACGAGCTTCGCCACCCAATAGCCTCGAGTGGTCGTGGCTACTAAAGATGCGACGCGTGCTCGTTCGGAGTCGAGTGCATATCGAGTATGATGCCGTTGAGGCATTTCTCTCTCGGGCGGTGTTGCAAGGAGGATGCTCCGGCGTTGCGTCTAAGATTGCCTCTGGTTCAGCCCGGCGCTCGCAGTTGCGCTGTTATCTGGAGGCGAACTTTGACCTGATCGCTGACGCGAGGCGCGGAGGTGTTCCATGGGCCGCAATCGCCGTCGAGGTCAGCGACCTTGGCGTGGTTGACGGCGTGAGGCGTCGGCTCACATCTGATGCATTGCGTCGGGTCTGGTCGCGAGTGTCTTGCGCGAAACTCGAGGCGATTGCGGCCGTGGTTAGCAATGGCGACAGTTCGGGTTTGCCTGAGGATGAGTCCCGTCGAGGGGATGCCGTTGCCCAGCACCATGCCGAGTTCATCGCCACGATGAACCCCTATTTTGCCTGGTCAGCGGTAAGGGCAGCTTTACAATCCAACGCGAAATCGCGGCTGCCACTTCCCGAAGAATGTGCGCGTTATTTGGTTCGAGTTGCTGAACGCGTCACCGGGATGGTGGAGTCGCCACTGTCCGATGAGTGCTTCGCGTGTCTGACGCCAGCAGCACGCAGGAGATGGAAGGAGGTTAGCGGTTCTGCCCGCAGATTTTGGACGCCACGAAGCGTCGACGTTGACTGGGCGCAAGTTCTCGAGTTGAAGCGGCGGGGGACGGGCGTTGCGCGGAATTTGTGGAACTGTAAGCGAAATCAGGTTTACGCAGACATGGCCGGCCGCCACCAGGCTGGCGGGCTTAGTTGGGAACTTGCGTGCGAGAGTGTGGCTGAGGATTTCGGCGTGGACCGTCGTACGGCCGAGCGTCGCATCCAGGCTGGGCGCCGAATGGCCTCGACTTGAGAAAGCCCAGTTCCGCTCGGCGAAGCAGGCAAACTATGAGATGCAAGGAATTATGCGAAACGCAACGGTAGTTTAGCCGGTGACCCGTCGATGCAACTGCCGTGTGCTCGTGCAACCGACAAGCGGGAGCACGAGCCATGAATGGGTTAACCGAGGAGTCCAGCAACGTCCAGGATGACAACATCGCCGCGGCTAGGCGACAATTGAACGACTACATAAGAAGAGTCGTCCACGACGCCGTTTTTTGCGTGCCGTCAGAGGGTCTGCCAGCTCCAGCGCGTATTGCTGCCGCGCCGCCTGGCCTAGGGAAAACTGGGTTAGCCCTAAGGGCGTCAGCATCCGTACTCCACGAACTCCGCGCTCGCGGTGATGGCCGCACCGTTGCCGTCGCGGTCCCCACTGTGGCGCTCGCGGAGCAGATCGCGGCGCGCTTCAATGCTTTGCAAGAGGCGCGCGGCTTGAATACGGCCATCTGGCGCGGGCGCGATGCCGCCGATCCCGAGAGGCGCGGCGAGCACATGTGTTTGGATCCAGAGGCAGCAAGTGACGCATTTACGGCTGGCCTTCCAATCGGCACCAGTGTTTGTCGAAGGGCAGGTCGTGGCGGAGGCGAATGCATTCATGCGCAGTTATGCGGCTATCAGCGCCAGCGCCGGTTAGACGCTGACCTTTGGGTGGTGACGCATCCGCTTATCACAACGCCCGTCCCCAGGGCGATCGGGAAACCGGCGCTCCTCGTGGTTGATGAGATGTTCTGGCCGGCTGGCCTGAAGGGGTCAGGCACCGGGCCGCTTTTGCCGCTTAAGGCGCTCGAAGTGCCAGTACCGCCATCGTCAGCTCTCAAGGCGTCCTCTGCTGCCCGCCTCGTGGAATTGCAGACGAACTTGGCCCGGGCAATCGAGACTATGCCGGAGGGTCCACTTCGCCGCGACGCCTGTCTCGCCGCTGGTGTTAATCACGCAGCTATGGCGGAAGGACACCGGCTCGCGGTGCTGCGACTGAGTGATGCTAACCCGCTCCGGCCGGGTATGGCGGCCCAGACCCGACGCGCGGCGCTGCGCACGGCAGGAGACATCCGAGCAGTCGCGTTGATCGCCCAGGCATTTTCCGCGATTGCAGCCCTGGTTGGCGGACGGGGGCCAGTTGCCAGCGGCTGGGCGGCCTTGGCTGGGACGGGGCCGACGCGGCAACTCTGCTTAAGCTTGAGACGTGAGATCGCACCCGGTTGGCGCGTTCCAACCCTGCTCCTCGACGCCGTCGCGGATCCTGTTTTGAACCGGGCCTACTGGCCTTCGCTCGCGGACGGCGACCAGACCTCAGGCCCGCCGGCGCCGCATATGCGGGTCGTGCAGTTAGCTGACCGTGACTGGGCGAAAACCGCACTCGTTCCCGATGGTTGGTGCAGCGAAGCGGAGACAGCCCGCCGGTTGCGTAATTCCTTGGTGGTGCGAGCGCTCGTGTTACGCGAATCATATGGAGTGGACGGGCGTGTCCTCGCGATAGTGCCGAAAGTTGTTGAAGCGCATTGGCGGTCGTGGCCGGTTCCAGCTAATTTAGAACTCGCGCATCATAACAGTGTCACGGGCCGCGACGACTGGGGCCCCAGCCAGGGCGGCGACGGGATCCGCCTACTAATTATCGTCGGCCGGACACTTCCCGCGCCATTCGCAGCCGAGCGTATGGCTGAAATTCTGATGGGTGCCGCTGTCTCTGTGCGTGTTCGCCGGTATGAACGTGAGTCAGCAGTAATTACTCTGCGTGACGGCTCGACGTCGGCGACAACCGCAGATCGGCACCCAGATCCGATCGCAGAGCGCATTCGTCGCCAGTTATGCGAGCATCAGCTGATTCAGCTCATTGGTCGCGGCCGGGGCGTCAACCGGACGGCTGCGAACCCGCTGAGCGTACTGCTCCTCACCAACCGGCCAATCGGCGAGCCGGTCGACGCTGTGACTACATGGTCGGAGATCGCTCCGTCGGCAGCCGACATGATGCTTGCCACATCAGGGATTGCGATTGGAAATGCGGTCGATGCGGCGCAGGCATATTCGCTCTGGCCGTCGGCCGCAGCGGCGAGGCAGGCCTTTCGACGGTGCAGGACACACCCAATAGAAGATCTTAAATTATGGGGATGTCGCAGAGCTCTAAACACGGGCAGCTACCAACTCGCTGGCCCTGGACGGCGTGCGGTCAATGTCGTTTTCGATCCCAAAATAGTCGCGGATCCTGAGGCATGGCTCACATGGCGCCTCGGACTGCTTAGCAAGTTTTCCCTGGTCCCCCCAGTGTTTGAAAGCCCTGCTACAGGAGGGCCGGTGTTGTGAACCGCACCGAACAGGAGATGCAGATCGCAATTGCTCACCATCTCGATTGGATGGCCCAACTCGGGCGGCGATTCGTTTGGTTTGCAGTACCGAACGGCATACCGCTCGGCGCCTCGTCGCCTGTAGAGCGACGCCATGCTGCGAGGATTGGTGGGATATTCCGTGCACAGGGGATGAAGTCCGGCGTGCCAGACATCATCATCGTTGCAAAATCTCAAATTCTTTTCGTTGAGTTGAAAGCGCTGAGCGGAAGGGAGTCCGCCCAGCAACGGGAATGGCGGACTGCGCTGACCGCACTCGGATGGAGCGTGACCATATTGGTCGCTGCAGACCCAGGCGATGCAGTAGAACAGATTTATCATCTACTTGATCAACGCCGACTTCTTCCAGACAATGTCAGGATTCCAGCTAACGGTGGCGCGACTAATATGCATCGCAGTTTAAAGTATAATAAAAATCACGACTTAAATTAATGCAAATGTCAACATTCTTTACGCATCTCGATGCATTGGTGTAGCCCTACCTTGTTTTGGTTCCCCTTGCGGTTTCGGTGAGGTCGGGTGGTGGGGCGGCTGCAGCCGGGCGGTAGCCGGGGTGCCGGCACCCTGCGGCGCCCGTGGCGCCCCCCTGATGGGATGATGCTGCCAGATTCATGCGGGGAAATGCAAGGGGGCCTGTCGGCCGGCGGCTGGACCGGCGCTCGCCCAGTCCGCTCCCCGCTGCGGTGCCCCGCCTGCCGGCGCCAGCCGGATCTCGAGGTCAGACCCCGACACCCCCGGTGCGCCGCCTCCGGCATTCGCGGCGGCAGCCTAGCACCCTCTCGCCGCCCTTCGCATCCTCAACGTCGAGCGGCGCTAGCCGCCTGCTCCGACCAGCACCGTCCATCCGCCCGGGTGACCCGGCCCGCGGCCAGCCTGGCACTTCCCCTGCCCCAGCCGAGGTTCGCCCGGCTCCTGCTGCGGGCCGCCCGTTGGGCGCTCCACCGCCAGCATTTTTGGGAGGCCGAGGCCCGCGACGCCGCCCAGGCAACCTACGGCCGGCCGCGCCGGCGGGACTGAGCCCCCAGCTTCCGCCTTGGTCCCGCCCCGTCCATCCAGCCGGTGACCCGGCTTGGACCGTCCTCACACCAACGCGCCGCGCCGATGCGACCGCGTCGTCATTCGCACATCCCGCCCCTAAACCGTCACCGACGACCACCACCATTGGGAGATCCGCCCACCCATGTGCCCCTCACCCCAGCCAGACGACACCGATGGGTTCGATCCCGACGAGCTGCTGCGCCAGGCCGGCCGGATGATCAGCAACGTCGACGCGCCCCCGAGGACCAAACCAACGCCCGAGGCGATCGAGGCCGCCATCGCCGGGTCCAAGCTCACCGCCCGCTTCGCCGCCATCGCCCGCGAGGTGCTGATCGAGGGTCTGGACTTCGACCTCGCCATGCTCCGCCATGAGATCAGCCGCCCCGACCTCAAGCGCATCCTCGACAGCGTCGAGCCCGCGGCGCGGCTCCCGCCCGGCTGGGAGCGAGTCGAGCTCTACCTGCCCGCCGGCATCGCCGCCGATGTCGAGCAGCTGGTCCGCCAGGCGATCGGGCTACCGCCGAAGGGCCGATTGGCTCCAAGGCAATGGCGCAAGCCGGAGCGAACCCGAACCTACGACGCCACCGCGCTGGCCGGGCGCCTCACCACCGCGATGTGGAACAAGCAGCTGACCTACACCAGCACCGCCGCGGCCATCGGCATCTCCCGCGCCCAGGTGCAACGGACGGTCGAGGCCAAGCCGATCGGCGACGATGCGGTGGAACGGGTTTTTGCCTGGCTTGGCGAAACCTGAGCACCACCAGCCCCCATCCCGGAGTGATCCCCCCGCCATGCCATCCCGCTCGCCGCCCTCCCGCCCCCTGCCGCCGCGATCTGCAGCGCCACTCCGCGACGCCGCCCAGCTGATCGCCGGCGTAGAGCCGCCCGTCGCCGCTGGCGAGCCGACGCCCGAGACCATCGAGGCGGCGCTCGGCCGGGTGAAGCTCGCCAAGCGCAACACCGCGATTGCCCGCGAGGTGCTGATCGGCGGCCTCGACTTCGAGACGGCGATGGCCCGCTATGCAATCAAGCGCCCGGCGCTGCGGGTCATCCTCGACCTGGTGACGACCGAGGCCCGCACCCCGCCCGGCTGGCGCCGCGTCGAGTTCTGGCTGCCGGACACCGTGGCCGACCAGGTTGAGGATCTCGGCCGCCACGCCATCGGACTGCCGCCCAAGATTCGCCGACCCCGCGGCAGCTGGCGCGCTGCCGACCGGACGATCGACTACGACGCCGCGGCGCTGGCCGGGCAGGTCAGGGCTAAGATGCAGGACCAGGGGATGACCTATCGGGCCCTTGCCGCTGCGATCGGCCTGTCGAACAGCCAGGTGTGGCGGGTCACCGAAGGCGATCCGGTCGCCGATGACGCCGTTCTCAAGGTACGCATCTGGCTCGAGACGCACTGACCCACACCGGCCCGTCTCCGTTCGCGCATCCGGCTGCCAGGCTTGCGCGGTGCCCGACGACGATCCGCACCCCCGCGTTCCGACGGTCCGGCACCTGGAAACCCCCGATGCCGCCGCCACCCGACCCCCACGACATCACCGCCGCCTTTCAGACCAGCATGGCCGGCGGGACGCTCTTCGGTATCCTCGGTCTTCGCGCATTGGCCGGAGTGTGGGACGCCATCGCCCATTCCCGCCGAACCGCCGGTGCCGCGCCGGACACGCGGGACACCGCCCGGGACAGGATCGAGCTGCTGATCCGCCCGGCGTTCCGGGACATCGCCGCGCTCGGCATCGTCCTTGCCGTCTCGCCCATCGCCGCCACGCTGATCGAGGCGCTCGTGGCGGGCAGCGCCCTGCTGCAAGCCTTGATCGATCCGGCCAGCCCGCCCGCTCCCGCGGATCCGGTCGCGGGCGCCGCGCCGTGGGACCAGCTCAACGACAGGCTGGTGGCCATCGTCGGCGCCGCCGCCTGCCTCGCCGCCGCGGGCTTCCTCCTCAGCGGGGTGCTCGGCGATCTCGGGGTGCGGCTGCTGCCGCGCCTGCCACCGCCTCGGCAGATGGGCTGCCGCCGCTAGGCCCGCTGGATCCCTCGCCGTTCGCGCAGGCGAGCGGCAAGCTACTCCGGTCTCGACCCAGCCCGCTATGCCCACCAATCTCGGCCAACTCCCCCAGGAGCCATGCATGTCCTTTCCCGCCACGATCAACATCGCCATCGCCAGCACCGCGAGCGCCGCCGCGGTGTTCGGTGCCGCCGCCTTTTCGATCGAGCGAGCCATCAGTTGCTGGCGGTGGAGTTCCAACACCGCCAGCCCGGCGCCGTCCTCCCCCCGCGACAACGGCATCCGCCTATCCTGTCATCTTGCCTGCGCTACGCTCGCCCTGGTGATCGGCGACGTCATCGTAGACCCAAGACTGCTGCATGTTCTCGCCACCGTCACGGTCGTCAATCTCGACGCTTTCGTCCCGGCCCTCCCCCCAGCACGCAGTTTCGTCGTGCCCGTGATAACGATCCTCCTTGGTGCCTACGGCCTGGGCTTGCTGCTCTCCAACGTCACCCGATGGGCAGGCGACGCACTGACCCGGATCGTCGGCAAGACCCGAAATCGCGGCGTCGCCGCGCGTTAGCCGCTACCCTGCTGCGGCGCCAGAGCCCGTTCGCGCGGTCTGGCCTTAGCCTCCGAACCGGGACGATCCCCCGCCATCCCGGCGAGGACCGCCCAACCGGAGGCTTTTCCATGCTTATCTTTCGCGCCCTGCCCAAGCTCGACCACGACGCGCTGCAGCGCCACTTTCTCGACATCCAGGCACTGAACGGGCCTTTGGGATTCGCATCGCAGAACGGGAAACGCCCCATGCCCGCCGATCGCCAACGCCATACCCACCACATCCTGCCGGCCGGACCAACCGCCGGCGACCATGCACCCAGGACCTCGACCACGGTGCTGGCCCGCCACATGCGGCGCCTCATCCTCGACGCCCTTCATGCCGCGTCGATCACCGCCGCCATCGACCAGACGGTCTCGCTGCCGATGGGCGGCAGCCTCCCCGCCGTCGCGGACACGACCGACCGCGACCGCCGCACGCTCCCGGCGCTGGCCGACCCGGCCGGAGCCTCAGACATCGTCTGGCTCACCCTCACCCACCATTCCACGCACAGGAATTCACCATGACCACCATGACCGCCACCCCGACGACCGCTGCCACGGGCCCGAAGGTCAAGATCGCCTGGCGCGACGAGAACTACGGCTCGGTCGCCGCCGTCGCCGCCTTCCGCAACTACGCCCTGACTTCGGACTGGAGCGACCGCACCCAACAGCGCTTCCGCGGCTGCCTCAAGCGCGCCGGCTTCACATTCCATCTGGGCCGGGCCAGCTTCATCGCCGACCAGGGCACCCGCGACGAGCGCAAGCTCGCCCTCTGCACCGAGCTCGCCAAGGCCGGCTTCGTCATCACTGCGGGGGACGTCCGCCCGAAGACGGAGGAGGCTTCCACAGCCCCAACGCCTGACGCCGCCCTCGCCGCCTAGCCAGCCGATCGCGGCCATCGAATGGCCGTTCGCCATTCGCGCGGATCGCATCCAGTCTCTGAGGGCCGCGAGTACCCCGCCGCCATCCCGGCGCGGGGCCGCGGCCCGGAGACCCCCAGATGGATATTCGCCACCTGCCCCGCCGCGCCGCCGACGATGCCGCGCCGCATGTGCACACCCACTTGCAGATCCCCGCTGGGATCATCGCCGACGGACCAGTCGCTCCGCTCGACCGGGAGGCCGTCGCGCGCAGTTTCGCCGAGGCGCTGCGCCGTCATGCCGAGGGTCTTCCCCGTTCCGCGAAACTGAGCTGACCGACACCGCCCGAGGCCGCGGCGGTTCGGGCCGCCCGGCCATCATCCCCCACCCCTGCCACCAAGGGATCGTGCCCATGCACACCACAACACGCGCGGCCGCCTCAATCTCGCCTGCCGCCAACGTCAGGCCGCAGCTTATGGTCACGGACGCGGCGCTGGCCGGCCTCGACGCCAAGGGCGCGACCGCCTTGGTTCTCGCGGCGTGCGACCTCGACCAAGACCTCTGCAAGTCCCCCTTCGGAGAGATGGCCCGCAAGCTGGCCGAGTTGGTCGTCCCCATCCAATGGGCCATCGCCGCCGCGGCGGGGCGTCCGCTGACGCGCGAGCAGCTGCAGTCGGTCTTCCGGCTCCAGTGCGCCCTCGACCTCGCCTCCGACCCCACCACACTGCCAGCCGATACCGCCAGCCTTCGGGCGGAGCTGCAGCGGTTCCTCGACGATCTCGGCGCCAATGCCGCCTGGGCCGCCCTGCCACCGGACCGGCGCCCTCGCGAACCGGAACGCCTCTACGGCTTCGTCGTCATGCATTTCAGCAGAGGCTTCGCCGGCACCCGTCAGCTCGAGGATGCGGCCTAGCGAACGGCAGACGCTCCCGATCTAGCCGGCCCGGTGCGCGAGTGAGAGCCGCGTCGCCGAGGCCGGCACCTCCCGCCTGGTGTCCCGCCGCGGCGAGGCATCAGGCGCCGTGGAGTCCTGGCTGCTCCCCGGCATCACCGTGCTGACGGCGTGCTTGTAGACCAGCTGGGTGAAGCCGCTGCGGGTGAGCGCAAGGGCAAACCGATCGAAGGCCACGATGGTGCCCTGCAGCTTGACCCCGTTGGCCAGGAACACGGTCACCGGGGCTTTGGCCTTCAGAAGCTGCCTCAGAAACAGGTCCTGGACTGAGGGCGTGGCGGTCTGATCGACCATGACGAACGTCTCCGGATGGGGCCTTGCAGATCCTACGCCCAACCTGTTGCCGTTCCGGTAATTAAAGCGGTCCGAAGCTCGCCACCGCTTGTGATGTCGCTCCTATTACCGAACTCATTCATCGAGCGCATCCTCTACTGGGCAAACTTTTTTGGCGTTTCGCCGAGCGTTAATAGCTTGCTGATCGAACGCAGTTTGTTCCATTACCTGGCGCCCACACATGCAATGTCGAAGACCATTTCCCAAGTCGCTGGACACCGCGCTTGAAGCCATTGCCTGTGAAGCAACCTACCCAGGCGTCGTCATCAACAATTGGCAGTGTGGTGCCACGGCCGATCCCAAGGCGCTGCTGCTGGTCCGGCTTGTGAGTTGCACCAGTTTTCGCTGAACACCATTGGCCTGCGAAGGTTAAGAATTTTTGGCGTCCCGCTTCGCGGCGCGCCCTATTCGCTGACGCTCACCGAGCCGCGCACGCGCGTCTCGGCCCTTCGGGTGACGGTCGCGGACGCAAGCACCGACGGCATTGCCCCTAGTTTTGTATAATTTTGCAAACTGAGATTACACGAAACCTGGCGTTCATGGACGATCCTCGCTCGATGACCCTGCTAAAGCGACTGGGCAAAACAACTTTCGTAGCGTTTGGCAGCATGGAGATATATGAAACCACATCGGCCGATCATTACCCCGGCTATCGCACCTGTGGTTTGCATAACTCAGATCGACCATAGTAGGAGGCCATTTTCGCAGAGCTATCAAAGAACCTGTTATACAAAAATTCCTATTTTAATTGTGGGAGAGTTTTTCCCAGCAGCGGCTCGATAGGCGGCATTTGCCATTTTATTCAGCCTGGGTATGATGATGGTGGGCAAGTCGAGGCCTTGCTCGACAGCTGCGGCGGTTCGATTGCCTCGTTGACCGCTGACGGCGCCTATGACCGCGGCGACGTCTATGCCGCCGTCGCAGCACGAAGTCGGCGAGCCGTCGCCATCATCCCGCCGCGCTCGAGTGCCGTGATCAGTACGGCAGATGACATGCCGCCGACGCAACGCGACGAGCACATCGCGGGCATCGCAGCGCATGGCCGCATGGGCTGGCAGCGGCGATCAGGCTACAACCGGCGTGCGTTAGAGCGTTTTCCTATCAGTCTGAGTTATAGCCGGCGTTGGCGAAGTAGTTGGCGCATTCGGCTGGGGTGAAGGTGTCGATGATGCGGCCGATGGCGGCCCAGAGCCTGCCGAGGCTGCGCTCGGCCGCTGTGCGGAGCGCGGCCTTCAGCTTGGCGAAGGCCTGCTTGATTGGATTGAAATCGGGACTGTAGGGCGGAAGGTAGAGCAGGTTGGCGCCTGTGGCCTCGATAGCGGCCCTGACGCCTGCGCCTTTGTGGCTGCCGAGGTTGTCCATGACGACGATGTCGCCAGGGCAGAGCTCGGGTACCAGCACCTGCTCGACGTAGTCCTGGAAGAGCGGGCCGTTGATCGGCCCGTCGAGCACCATCGGCGCGACCATGCCGGTGTTGCGCAGGTCGGCAATGAAGGTGGTGGTCAGCCAATGACGATGTGGATCGGTGCTCGCAGCCGCTCACCCCTGGGCGCCCGGCCGTGGGTGCGGGCCATGTTGGTCGAGGCCCAGGTCTCATCGATGAACACCAGGCGGTCCGGACCGAGGTCAGGCTGCGCCTCGAACCAGGCCCAGCGCCGCCTCAGGACGTCCGGGCGGTCCTGCTCCGCGGCATGGGCGGTCTTTTTTGTGCGTCACCCGGCGCCGGTCGAAGAAGCGCCACGGCGTGCCGATGCCGGCCGACACGCCGGCCTTGGCCAACCCAGCCTGGATCTCCCGCAGCGTGATATCCGACTTCTGGTCGACAAGGCGAAGGATCAGCGCCGCATGCGCCTCGATCTGCGCCGAGCGCCGGTCCCCGCCGAGCGGCCCTGGCGCGACCGAGCCCGCCTCCCGCACCGGTGCCGCCCAGCGGAACCGCGCTTGCCGCACTCACCCCGAAGCGGAGCGCTGCCGCCCGGCAGGACGACCCCGCCGCGATTGCCTCAACAACGCGCTCCCGCAAGTCGACCGACAGCGCCTTGGACATCCGCATCGCCCCTCGTGCCAGGGCGCAACTGAATCACCACCGCGCAGCCCGCGGGACCACAAGCGATTCAGTCAGACAGGAAACCGCTTTAGAGACGCGCTGCAAGATGATCCACGATCGCCTGCACCTTCGCGGAAGGCCTCGGGCCCGCCGGGAAGACCGCATACACCTCGGCGGGCTCCAGCTGGTAGGACTCAAGCAACCTAAGTAGCTTGCCGGTGCGCAACTCCTTGCCCGCCATAGCAAGAGTGCCCAGCGAGACGCCAAGGCCTTCCACCGTGGCTGCGAGGACGCCTGGCACCGAGTTCACCCAGATCCTGGCCTGCACCTCGACGGATGTGACCGTCTTGTCGTGTGTGAAGCGCCAACTCTCGCGCCCGAAGGAGCCATGCTGGAGGATGCAATCGTGCTGGGCGAGATCGGCCGGCGTGGCCGGAGTGCCACGCACGGAGAGGTACGCCGGCGCCGCCATCACGATACGCTCGACCAGAGCCAACTTGCGCGCGCCGAAGGTGGAATCCTCCAGCGACCCGAAGTTCACGCGGATGGCTAAGTCGACCCCGTCCGTGACGAGGTTCTGTCGCAGATCGCTCATGACGAAGTCGACTTTCAGGTCGGGATGTCTGGCCAGGAACGGCGTCAGGGCTGGAATGATTGCACGCGTCCCGTACATCACGGGCATGGCGATCCGGATCACGCCGTGGAGAGAGTCCACGCCACGTGTCGCCTGCTCAGCCTCCTCCATTTCGGCCAGCAGGCGCCTGGACCGCTCCAGGTAAATCGCGCCCGCATCCGTCAGCGAGACGCTGCGGGTAGTGCGCAAAAGGAGCGTAGTGCCTAGTCGCGCCTCCAGTGCGCCAACGATGCGCGACACGGAGGGCTGCGACACATTCAGCTCGCGCGCGGCACGCGAGAGGCTGCCGGTTTCCGCAACGCGGACGAACACCGTCATTTCCTGCCAGCGATCACTCATCCGAAATCCAAATAAATGTTCTTTGGGTTCGACGGATACACCAGCTTTTCCTGGGAACCTAGTTTCCGCCCAAGGCAATCACGCCCCTACATGCGGAGATCTTAAGGTGAAGCTCCAAGACAGGCTCGACGCGTTGCGCGACGACTTCGAGAACGGCCGCTTTCCGCTTGTGCCGACGCAGGCGCAATTGGATACGATGCGGCGAGCGACCCAGTCGCTGATCGACAGCCGTCAGGCCGAGAACGCCTTGGAGGCCGGAGACATCGCGCCCAAATTCATGCTTCGAGACCCGGACGGCAGCATCGTGAGTTCGGGGGCTTTGCTGGCGCGAGGACCGCTTGTCGCGACATTCTATCGCGGGATCTGGTGCCCATATTGCAACTACGATTTGCAGGCTCTTGAAGAAGTCCGGCCGGCGATCGAAGCGCACGGCGCAAGCCTCGTGGCGATTTCCCCGCAGACGCAGGCCAACAGCCGCAAGTCGCAACGCGACAACAAGCTGGGCTTCCCCATCCTGAGCGATCCGGGTGCCGCAGTCGCTGACCGGTTCGGGCTGCGCTTCAAGCTGCCCGAGGACCTGATCGAGGTCTACCGGCAGTTCGGCAACGATCTAGCCAAGACCAACGATGACTCGTCTGGGGTGCTGCCAATGCCGGCGCGCTACGTGATCGGGACGGATGGGGTGATCGCTTATGCCGAGGTCAACCCCGACTACACGCGGCGACCCGACCCATCCGAGTTGCTGCCGGTGCTCGATCGCCTTCGCGCCGGCGCTCCGGCCTGACCCCATTCATCCCCCAAGCAACAAGAAGGAATAGTCTTATGTCGATCAAGATCTATGGCGATCCCGGCTCGGGAAGCCTGCGCCGCGTCACCTCCGCCGCGAAGATCATGGGCATCCCTGTCGAGCGCATGCACGTCGATCTCTTCAAGGGCGAGAGCCATACGCCGGAGTTCCTGGAGAAGCTGAACCCGCACGGGCTGACGCCGGTGATGGTGGATAGTGATGTCAAACTCTACGAGTCCTCTGCGATCAACCTCTATCTCGCGGAAAAGGTCGGCAGCGATCTGCTCGGCAAGACGCCGGAGGAGCGGCGCGAAGTGCTGCAGTGGATGTTCTGGTCGGGCGAGCAGTGGCGCGTCTTCTTCGTGTTCCTGTTCGATGAGCGGATCGGCAAGCGCTTCCTGGGGCAACCCGAGGATAAGACCATCGTCGACTTCGCGTCCGCCAAGATCCGTGTGGCCGCCTCGGTGCTGGATGCGCATCTCGCCGATCGCCAGTTCACCGTGGGCGATCATCTGACGCTCGCCGACATCGACATCGCCGCCCCCTTCTCGCAGACCCACCGCACGAAGGCGCCGGTCGACGAGTTCCCCAACCTCGTCGCCTGGCAGCAACGCATCCTCGAAACCGTGCCGGCCTGGGCCGAGACGAAGCGCGAGGTCGACCATCGGATCGACAGCGCGCTCGGGGCAGCTGGCATCAAGCTCTGACGAGGTGGTGCCGGCTTCGCTCGCAGGGCGACCGGCGCCTTGCTGAAAGGCAAGTGAATGATTGTCGACTTGAAGGGCCGTACGGCCATTGTGACGGGTTCGACGGCCGGTATCGGCCGGGCGACAGCGGAAGGGCTGGCAAGAGCCGGCGCCTCGGTGGTCGTCAACGGCCGCACCCAGGAGCGGGTCGACCAAGCTGTGCGAGAGATCCGCGCGGCGCTCCCAGGCAGCGACATATCCGGGATCGCGGCCGATCTTTCGACTGCGGAGGGGGCGAGCGCGTTCATCGCGCAGGTACCCGACGCCGACATCCTGGCCAACAATGTCGGGACAGCGTTGATCAGGGACTATAGCGGCATCGCCGATATCGCCGCGATCCCGGACGAAGACTGGATCGGCTTGTTCCATCTCAACGTCATGAGCGGCGTCCGCCTCTCGCGCTATTACTTGCCGCGAATGGTGGACAAGGGCTGGGGCCGCGTCGTCTTCGTCAGCAGCGAATCCGCCCTCAACACTCCCAAGGAGATGCTTGACTATGGCATGACCAAGACGGCGCAGCTCGCCGTCTCGCGCGGTCTCGCCGAGGCGGTCGCCGGCACGGGCGTCACCGTCAACGCCGTTCTGCCCGGGCCGACCCGATCGGAGATCCTCGGCAACTTCATAGCGGAGCAGGCCGAGACGAACGGCATCACGCAGGATGAAGCCGAGCAGGGTTTCCTGCAAGCGCTACGCCCGACGACCCTGATCAAGCGCTTCTCCACCACCGACGAGGTCGCCAACATGATCGTCTACGCCTGCTCGGATCAGGCATCCGCGACCAGCGGCGCCGCCTTGCGTGTCGACGGCGGCGTCGTCCGCTTCGTCGCCTGAACCCGGCCGCATACCTGCGGCTCCCAGACCCCAAGGTAATCAGATGACGTTGGTGATTGCGCAATATGGCCGAGGTGGTCCGGCGGTCATGCAGGCCGAGCACCGCGAGGTGCCGGTCCCATCCGGCGAGCAGGTCGAAATCGCGCAAGCGGCGATCGGTTTTAACTTTTTCGACGTCCTGCAACGCAGAGGCCTCATCTCGGAGAACGAGCCGGGCCGCGTAATGGGGATCGAGGGCGCCGGCAGGGTCACGGCGGTCGGCCCGCGAGTCACCGACTTCGCCGTCGGTGACCGGGTCGGGTACCTCAAGTCGCAAGGCGCCTATGCCGGGGCGCGCCTGATCGAATCGGACCTGCTGTTCCCGCTGCCCGATGACGTCAGCTTCGAGGTTGCCGCCGCGCTGACGGTGAAAGGCTCCACGGCCTGGCTGTGCGCCGTTCGCTTGGTCGAGCTCGAACCCGGCCAGACCGTCCTTGTCACCACCGCCGCCGGTGGCGTCGGGTCGCTGATCGCACGGCTCGCTGCGCATCGCGGGGCGCGTGTGATTGGCTCGGTCGGCAGCGACGCGAAGCGCAAGGTAGCGCGGGAGAATGGCGCGGCAGACGTGACCGTCGGGCTCAACGACGCGATCGACCAAGTCGCTTGGCTCACCAATGGCAATGGAGTCGACATCGTCTTTGACGGGATAGGGGCGGATACTGCTAATCGCCTGCTCGAAAGCGGGACGGTGCGGAAGGACGGCACGATCGTCTCCTTCGGTGCAGGCGCTGGTTTTCCGAGGGCCGACCCGGACGCGATCGCCCGTCGCGGAGCGGCGGTCCTGGCGCCGCAGGTCCCGAACTACGTCCAGACCGCGAGCGATTTGCGCGGCTGCATGGCGAAGGTGCTCGCACTCTATCGAGCGGGCGCCTTCGGCGAGATCTCGCCGACAGTCTACCCCCTGAGCGAAGCCCCGTTGCTGCACGACCAGGTCGAGCGCCGGGCCGTCTCAGGCATCTCGGTGCTCGTCGCGTAAGCATCAAAACCTTCACCAACAGCAGCCAGCGGGCAGGATGAGACATGAAGATCGGGATCGTAGGTAGCGGCAAGATCAGTGGCCTTATCGGAACACTGTGGTCGCAGGCTGGACACGAAGTCCTGTTCTCTTCACGTCACCCGCAGAACCTAGCCGGGCTGGTCGCGCGGGCAGGCGGCGGCGCCAGGGCTGGGAAGCCCGATAAGGCGATCGCGTTCGGCGACGCGGTCCTCCTCTCGATCCCCTTCTTCAGCCTGCCCGACTTCGACCGTAACAAGGCCGCCACGCTCCACAAGAAGATCGTTCTCGGAACTCCGAACCCCTTCCCAAACCGGGATGGCGAGATGGCGGAGGCGGTGCGGCGTTCGGGCCGTGGGACGGGCCCGTGTCTGCGCGAGTGGTTTCCAGGCGTGCGAATCGTTCGTGCATTCAACTCGGTGCTCAACCAGACGCTTACAAGCAAGGCACATCGCGCAAGCGCGCGCGTCAAGATTCCGCTCGCGTCGGATCACGAGGAGGCGCTGCAGGTCGCGTCCAAACTCGTGACCGATGCCGGTTTCGATCCGGTCATCGTCGGGCCACTCGACCGCTCGCGCGAGTTCGATTTTCGGGGCGCCCGTCTACGACACGGGCATGTCGGATCTCGAAGCACGCGCGACGCTTGGCCTTCCAGCGGCATGGCCATCCCTCCGGATCGCCACGATCTCCGCCGACTCGGGTAATCCATCCAGGAAAGAAAAATTTTAATGACCGGTCGAAAGCTCCGGATACCGGACGCGAGCCATCCCATTGCGATCGAGCGCGATGGGGCGAGCGTAGTCGTGCACAAGGACGCCACAGTGATCGCCAGGACGCGCAGCGCGCTGACGCTGTCCGAAGCGTCCTACCCGCCGGCCCAATACATCCCGCAAGGCGACTTCGACATGTCTCTGCTCGAGCGGTCGGCGCACACGACCTACTGCCGTTACAAGGGCGAGGCGAACTACTACAGCATCCGGTTCCTCGGCGAGGCTGGGCTGAACGCCGTGTGGACCTACGAGGCGCCGTTCGAGGCCGTCGGCGAGAATGCCGGTCATCTCGCCTTCTACCCGGACCGTGTGTTGATCGAGGTCGGCGAATAGCCGTGCCGACACCAGGGCGCGCCTCGGCGGGCAAGCGCGGGGAAAGTCCTAATCATCTGGGAGCGATGGCCATGAGTTCTTCGAGCCCCGGCGCCGGCAGCACTGCACCCACGCTCACTGCGATCGCGTGGCCCGCCATCCTGTCGCTGTCCCTCGGCGTGTTCGGTTTCGTGACCTCGGAGTTCCTTCCGGCGAGCCTACTCACACCGATGGCGCGGGATCTGGAGACAAGCGTCGGCATGGCCGGCCAGTCGGTCACCGCGACGGCCTTTATTGCTGCCCTGGCGGGTCCCGGCGTCGTCATCGGCACGACCCGCTTCAACCGGCGGACGATCCTCCTGGCGCTGACCGTCTCCCTTATCGTGTCGAGCATCCTGGCCGGGAGCGCTTCGGACATCTCGGGGCTCATCGCCTCCCGCATCCTTCTCGGCGTGGGGCTCGGCGGGTTCTGGGCGATGTCGATCGCCCTCGTCATCCGGCTGTCGCCGCCGGGATCGGAGGCGCGCGCCATGGCGGTCATCATGACCGGCGTCTCAATGGCGACTGTATCAGCCGCACCGCTCGGCGCCTGGATCAGTTCGACGCTAAGCTGGCGGCTCGCCTTCTATCTAACCGGCGCGGTCGGCATCATGGCGCTCGTCGCGCAGCTCGCAACCGTGCCGTCGCTGCCGGCACAGGGAAGTACGAGCCTATCCACGCTGGGCGCCGCGCTTCGGCGGCCAGCGATCAGGCGCTCGCTCTATTCGACGTTCTGCATCGCCGGCGGCCACTATGCCGCATTCACCTACGTCCGGCCGTTCCTGGAGACGATCTCGCGCTTCGACGCTGCGTCGCTGTCGCTTCTCCTTCTGGCGTTCGGCATTGCGGGCTTCTTCGGTAACATGCTCGGAGGCGCGATCTCCCAGCGCAACTCCCGCATTGCGATCGCCACGGCGGCAACTGGTATCGCCATCGCTATGGTGGCAGCGGTGCTTGGGGGCACCTCGCACGTCGTCGCAGCCGCGGCTACGGTCCTCTGGGGGCTGGCCTTCGGTGCCTACCCAGTCAGCATTCAGACCTTTCTGACACAGGCGGCGCCCAACGACGCCGAGAGCGCCGGAGCGGTCCACCTGTGCGTCTTCATGACCGCTGTTTCGTTCGGCGCGATCCTCGGCGGGGTGCTGGTCGACCGCTTCGGTCCGGTCAACACCTTTGCGCTGGCGGGCGTCACGACGCTGCTCGGTGCGGCGCTGATCGCGGCAGGCAAACCCATCCCGGCACCGTCCGGCAACCGCTCTATCTGACTCAACAAGGAGAAGTTAAATGTCTACCTCATACAAAATTACGGGTGTCGCAAAGGAGATCTTCGAGGGCTTTGCCTTCAATCAGACCGAGCGCTGGGAAGTAGTCGTCGATCCCGACGTGATCGGCAACAGCCCGGCCTGCCGCGACATCGCTGGACTGCCCGCCCTTCAGAACTGGATCAAGGCGTTCCACGAGGCGTTCGATCTGCGCATCGATCTAATCGACGAATTCGTCGAAGGCGATCGTGGCATGGTGACGGTCAACCTGAACTGGAAGCACGACTGTGCGCCCTTCTTTGGTATCGAACCGATCGGACACAGCGGAACGTCGATCGAGTCGTTCCTGCTTAAATTGACCGATGGTAAGGTGACCAGCTTCACGGTCGCTGACCAGTCGCTCGACCTCGCCCTCTACCTCCATGCACAGGGTATGAGGATGCCGAGCCGGGTACGGCCTCCTGCGCTCATCCACGGCTGACCGCCGCACTCAGCCGGCCGGCAAGTAGCCTAGCATGAGAAGTGAGGCGTTCGTGGATCAGTGAGGTAGAGCGGGTCAGACCTTAGGAGCGCCAAACTTGAGCCCATACGCGGCTGGAAAATCGTCGCAGATTGTACCCTGAACATGGGCCACATCGCTGGCTATTAGGCTAAAAGATTCGGGGAAAGCTTGGCCCCGAGAGCGCCACCGCGCAGGCTCGACGCGCCCGGCGGATCGAGCCTGCCCACGCAACGATGGCGGAGGGACACACATGATGGGGTGGATGCCCCCTGCTCCGCGGCATCGAGGTGCCATAGCGTGGCTGGTGCTGAGCCTGACCACGAGGGAGAGGAGGCATCCATGGAGAAGATTACGACGATCGGCCTCGACCTGGCCAAGAGCGTCTTCCAGGTGCATGGGGTCAATGCGGCCGGTGGGGTAGTAGTGCGGCGCAAGCTGCGCCGGTCAGCGCTGTTGGACTTCTTCGCAGCCCTGCCACCCACGCTGGTTGGCATGGAGGCCTGCGGCGGAGCGCACCATTGGGCCCGTGAGCTCACCCGTCTTGGCCACACGGTGCGGCTTATGCCGTCGGCCTACGTGAAGCCCTATGTCAAGCGCGGCAAGACCGACGCGGCGGATGCCGAGGCGATCTGCGAGGCGGTGACGCGCCCGACCATGCGCTTTGTGCCGGTCAAGACCGAGGCGCAGCAGGCCAGCCTGATGCAGCTGAAGGTCCGCGACATGCTGGTGCGCCAGCGCACTCAGACCATCAACGCGCTGCGCTCCCACCTTGCCGAGTACGGCATCGTGGCGGCGCAGGGGCGCAAGTTTGCCGAGCTGATCGCGGTAGTCCGCAACGGTGATGACACCCGATTGCCTGAAATGGCCCGCGAGGCTCTGGGCGATTTAGTAGCGCAGATCGAGGCCTTGGAAGGACGCATCGAGCGGCTCGACAGCCGCATGGTTCGCCATGCGCGTGAGGATGAAGCGGTGCGTCGGCTGGCGAGCATTCCAGGCGTAGGGGCGATTAGCGCGACAGCCCTGGCCGCGATGGTGCCCAATCCGCACGGTTTCGCCTCGGGGCGGCACTTCGCGGCCTCGCTAGGCCTGACCCCGAAGCCACACTCGAGCGGTGGCAAGGAGCGCCTGGGCCGGATCTCCCGGCAGGGCAACTCAATGCTACGTCGGCTGCTGGTGCTCGGCGGCACCAGCCGTCTACGCAATGCCCGACATCACCCAGAGGCGGCGGAGTGGGCTACGCGCCTGCTGGCGCGGCGACCTTTCAAGGTCGTGGCCGTGGCTCTGGCCAACAAGATGGCCCGCATCGCCTGGGCCTTGCTGGCCCGGGGAGGGATCTACACAGCCACCGCGACCGCCCAAACGGTCGCGTCCGAGCTCGCCGGGCGCCGCGCCCGGCGAGGGCCAAGGTGCTGAAGCGACGATGACAGCGAGAGACCGGTGAGCCGGTGACGAGACAGGCCGTTTATCGCAATGCGCCACCCGAGCGCGCTCGCATGATTGCCCCTCGTTCCGCGCAGCTCATCAGGGCCCGCGGCCAAGCCGGCCGCAGCAGAGGCCGGACACAGCTATGGACGGCCCCGCCCCACGTGGGTCATCTCGGCTTTTTAGCAACACGGTCGCCTGCAGTCAGCTATCCGGTCTCGTCTGGACCCTGATGGTTTCCGCGAAGCGGCGTCCAATCATTTGACGCTCTCGAGGAGCGATGTGTCCGTCGGACTTCGCCGCTTCTCGGTCCTGCAACCGAGCTTGCCATCAACCTCGACTACCCTCGCAGACCGTGGGTCAGAGCCTGCGCGCCGCGCCCCCTTAGGAGGCGGACGCGAAGGCCCTGGCCGGTTCGTAGCGCTCTCCGCGCATCATAATGGCCCAGGCGATCCGCGCGAGCTTGTTAGCGTAGGCCACGGTCGCCACGTTCACCGGCCGTCGCTCCAGCAGGCGGTCAACCCAGCCGGTCGAGCTATCAGCTGCCCGCTTGCGCCAGCCGACGACCGCTCGCGCGCCGTGGAGCAGCAGACGGCGGATGTAGCCATCGCCTCTCTTGCTGATGCCCCCGAGCCGCTCCTTGCCGCCGCTCGACCTCTGCTGCGGTACCAGCCCCAGCCAGGCGGCAAACTGCCGCCCGGAGCCAAACTGACGTGGGTCGCC
>NZ_JAETWB010000004.1 GCF_016773205.1 Belnapia arida | reverse complement strand
TCTGGCGCACGCTGCACTCCATGCACCGCTTCGTCGCAGGCCGCGCCCGCATCCCAAGGTGGATGGAGCCGGCATGACTCGTCTGATTAATCATTTCGCGCCATGCTCCCGGCAAATCCCGGGAGAAACTCCATGACGCGCATCACCCGCCGCTCGGCGCTCGCCAGCCTGCTCGCCACCCCCGCCCTGGCCCAGGCCGAGTGGCGCCCGAGCCAGCCCATCCGCATCGTCGTCCCGGCCGCCCCCGGTGGCACCGCCGATATCAGTGCCCGCCTGCTCGCCCCCTATCTGCAGAGCCATTACGGCCAGAACTGCGTGGTCGAGAACCGCTCCGGCGCCGGCGGCGTCATCGGCACCTCGGAGATCGTGCGCGCCGCCCCCGACGGGCTGAACCTGCTGCTCGGCAACATCGGCCCGCAGGCCATCGGCCTCTCGCTCTACCGCAGCCTGCCCTACGACCGCACCAGCCTGCTCCCCGTCGCCGGCACCGTGCGCGGCCCCAACGTGCTGGTCGTCCACCCCTCCGTCCCGGCGAACACGCTGCCCGAGTTCGTCGCCCATCTGAAGGCGAACCCCGGCAAGCTCTCCTTCGGCTCCCCCGGCGTCGGCCAGTCGCCGCATCTCACCGGCGTCTGGTTCAACCAGGCAACGGGGACGGAGGCCATCCACATCCCCTTCCGCGGCGCCGGCCCGGCGGCGGTGGAGCTGGTCGCCGGCAACATCCAGTACATGTGGGACAACCTGACGAGCGGCATCCAGCAGATCAGGGCCGGCCGCGTCCGGGCGCTGGCCGTCAGCAGCGCCGACCGCAACTTCACCCTCCCGGACATCCCCGCCGCACGCGAGACGATGCCGGAGCTGGCGCAGTTCGACGTCAACACCTGGTTCGGCATCTTCGTCCCCGCCGCCACGCCCCGCCCCATCGCCGAGGCCCTCAACCGCGCCATGAAATCCTGGCACGAGACGGAGGAGGTAAAGGCCCGCTGGCGCGAGATGGGCGGCGTCTCGCTCTACGGCTCGCTCGAGCAGTACGCCGCCTTCGTCAACGGCGAGATCGAGAAGTGGGGACAGGTCATCCGCAAGGAGGGGCTGCAGCTTGACGCGGGCTGAGGCTCGCCGCAGCCTCGTCCGCAATGATTCTCTCGCCGCTCTGGCTGCCGGTGACCCTGGCCGCCGCGCTGTTCCAGACCTGGCGCACGGCCATGCAGCAGCGGCTGCGCGGCCAGCTCTCCGTCAATGCCGCGGCGGTGGTGCGCTACCTCTACGGCGTGCCGGTCGGGGCCCTGCTGCTGGGCCTCTACCTGCTGCTCTTCGACGGCACGCTGCCGCCGCCGACCCTCGCCTTCCTTGCCTTCGCCGCCGCCGGCGGGCTCGGCCAGATCCTCGGCACCAACCTGCTGATCATGTCCTTCGGCCATCGCGGCTTCGCCGTCGGCACGGCCTATGCGAAGACCGAGGCGGTGCAGGGCGCCGTCCTCGCCCTCATCCTGCTCGGCGAGCGCATCTCGGCCCTCGCCTGGTGCGGCATCGGCATCGGGGTGGCCGGCGTGCTCTGGCTCTCGCTCGCCGGCCGCACCGCCTCATGGCGGGAGCTGGCCCGCGCCACCGTGCAGCCGGCCGCCGTCTGCGGCCTCGCCTCGGGCTTCTTCTTCGCCCTCACCAGCGTCCTCATCAAGAGCGCCAACCTGGCGCTGCCCGGCGAGGACCCGGTGCTGCGTGCCCTGGCAACGCTGGTGGCGGCCAACATCATGCAGACCGTCATGCAGGGCAGCTGGCTGCTGGCGAGGGAGCCGGCGCAGTTCCGCGCGGTCTTCGCCACCTGGCGGACCAGCGCCCAGGTCGGCGCCCTCTCCGCCTGCGGCTCGGCCTGCTGGTTCACCGCCTTCGCCCTGGCCCCGGTGGCACTGGTGCGCGCCGTCGGCCAAGTGGAAATCCTGATGACCCTGCTCTTCAGCCGCTTCTACCTGCGCGAGCAGCCGACCCGTGCCGAGGTGCTCGGCGCGCTGACCGTCGTCGCCGGCGTGGTGCTGGTGCTGGTCGGCCGCTAGCGCCCGCCGGGCCAACGATTTGCGCCCCGCGTGCTTCCACCCGGGGCAGTCGCAGGCTAGCCCTCGAACATCGCGGCGATCGCGGCTGGGTCGACCTCCTCGATCGTCGCCGGGGTCCAGTGGGGCGTGCTGCCCTTGTCGACGAGCACGCTGCGCACCCCCTCGCGGAAATCCGGGTGCCGGTTCACGACGCTGCGGGTGAGCGCCAGCTCCATCTCCAGGCACTCGTCGAGCGTGGCGCCGGCTCCGCGCCGCAGCAGCTCGAGCGAGACCGAGAGGCTGGTCGGCGACATTCGCCGGAGAATCTTGATCTGCTCCGCCGCCCAGTCGGTCCCCTCGGCCTCCAGCGCCGCCAGGATCGCGGGCATGGTGTCGCGCCCGAAGCAGCGCTCGATCGCCGCGCGATGCGGCGCGAAACCGGCCTCCGGCGGCGCCTCGGCGAAGCGCTCGACTACCGATGCATCGCCGCCGAGCAGCGCCTCACGCAGCGCCGGCAGATTGGCCTTCGGCACGAAATGGCTGGCGAGCCCCGCCGCCACCGCATCGCCGCCGCGCAGCCGCGCGCCGGTCAGCGCCAGCCAGGTGCCGACCGCCCCCGGCAGCTTCGGCAGGACGTGGCTGGTGCCGACATCGGGGAAGAGGGCGATCGCCGTCTCCGGCATCGCCAGCAGCGCCGCCTCGGTGACGACCACCGGCCGGCCATGCAACGAGATGCCGATGCCGCCCCCCATGCAGACGCCGTCGATCAGCGAGACCCAGGGCTTCGCCAGCGTGGCGATGCCGCGGTTCACCGCATATTCCTCGGCGAAGAAGGACTCGATGGCGGCCGCATCGCCCGCGATCGCCTGCTCGCGCACCCGACGCACATCGCCGCCGGCACAGAAGGCCTTGCCGCCCGCGCCCTCGACGATGAAGAGCTTGACCTCCGGGTCTGCGCCCCAGATGTCGAGCGCCGACTGGAAGCCGCGGATCATGGCGAGGTCGAGCGCATTCAGCGTCTTCGGCCGGTTCATCAGCAGGGTCGCGGCGGCGCCCTCGCGGCGGGCAATGATGGTAGGCTCGGCGGCGTCGCTCACGCGGGTTTCCTCGGTCATGCCCGCGGAGGCTATGCCGTGGGCAAGCCGCCTGCAACCGGCCGCCGCCCAACTCGTTGGTCCCCCGATATCCCGAAACGGAGGCTACCATGCCGGAAACCCGCAGCGATGCCGAGGCCAAGCGCAAGGTCTGGGAAATGATCAAGGACATCGACGTGACCATGATGGTCACGCAGGACGGCGAAGGCCGCTTCCGCGGCCGGCCGATGCGCGCGGTCAACAAGGAGTTCGACGGCGTGCTTTGGTTCTTCGCCAGCGCCGGCAGCCCGGTGACCGGCGAGGCCAAGGATGACGGCCGCGTCCTCCTCGCCTTCTCCGACCCCAGCAGCCAGAACTACGTCTCCATCTACGGCATGGCCGAGGTGGTGAAGGACGTGGCGAAGCAGAAGGCGCTCTGGAGCGAGCCGCTGCGCGTGTGGTTCCCGGCCGGTGCCGAGGACCCTAAGATCGAGCTGATCCGCGTTGAATGTCAGGGCGCCGAGTACTGGGACAGCCCGAGTAGCACGCTTGTCCATGCCTATGGCTACATCAAGGCCGTCACGACCGGCGAGCCGCCGCATCCCGGCGAAAACGACAAGGTCGACTTCACCAAGAAGGCCGGATGAGGCGCCATGGCCGGGCGGCAAACCGCCCGGCCTTCGCCCTACCGCGTCGGCGTCGGCGGGTTGGTCGAGTAGTCGTAGAAGCCGCGGCCAGACTTGCGGCCGAGCCAGCCCGCCTCGACGTATTTGGCAAGCAGCGGACAGGGCCGGTACTTCGGGTCACCCAGCCCCTCATGCAGTACCTTGAGCACGCTGTAGAGCGTGTCGAGGCCGACGAAGTCGCTGAGCTCCAGCGGCCCCATCGGGTGGTTGGCGCCGAGCTTCATGCCGGCATCGATCGCCGCCACGTCGCCGACACCCTCCATCAGCGCGAAGATCGCCTCGTTCAGCATCGGGCAAAGGATGCGGTTGACGACGAAGGCCGGGTAGTCGGCCGCCGCCACCACCGTCTTGCCCATCCGCTCGGCGAGCGCCGTGACGGCAGCGACGGTCGCATCCTCCGTGGCGAGGCCGCTGATGACCTCAACCAACTTCATCATCGGCACCGGGTTGAAGAAGTGCATGCCGACGAAGCGGCCCGGCCGGTCCGTCGCCGCGCCGAGGCGGGTAATGGGGATCGAAGACGTATTGCTGGCGAGGATCGCATCCGCCCTGAGGATCGGGCAGACACTCGCAAAAATCTTCTTCTTGATCTCCTCGTTCTCGGTCGCCGCCTCGATGACGAGATCGCAGTCGGCGAAGGCGGCGTAGTCGGTGCCGGAGGAGATGCGCCCCAGCGCCTCCTCCTTGGCTCCGGCCGCGATGCCACCCTTCGAGGCCTGGCGGTCGAGGTTCTTGCCGATGGTCGCCAAAGCCTTCTCGAGCGCCGCCGGGTTCACGTCGACCAGCGCGACCGGCACGCCGGAGAGGGCCGCGACATGCGCGATGCCGTTGCCCATCAGCCCGGCGCCGATGACGCCGAGCTTCTTGACCTCCGCCATGGCCTACTTCTTCGCCAGCTCGGACTCGAATTCCGGCATGACCTTGAACAGGTCGCCGACCAGGCCGTAATCGGCCACCGAGAAGATCGGCGCCTCCTCGTCCTTGTTGATGGCGACGATGACCTTGCTGTCCTTCATCCCCGCCAGATGCTGGATGGCGCCCGAGATGCCGACGGCGATGTAGAGGTCGGGAGCCACGATCTTGCCGGTCTGGCCGACCTGATGGTCGTTCGGCGCATAGCCGGCATCGACCGCGGCGCGGGAGGCGCCGACCGCGGCGCCGAGCTTGTCGGCCACGCTCTCGATGATGTGGAAATTCTCCGCCGAGCCCATGGCGCGACCGCCGGAGACGACGACCTTCGCTGCCGTCAGCTCCGGCCGCTCGGACTTGGCGATCTCGGCGCCGAGGAAGTTGGACAGGCCGGGGTCCTCGCCCTTCGGCGCGGCCTCGACGGCGGCGCTGCCGCCCTCGGCGGCGGCCGGGTCGAAGCTCGCGGCACGGACGGTGATGACCTTCTTCGGGTCGGCCGACTTCACCGTCGCCAGCGCGTTGCCGGCATAGATCGGACGGACGAAGGTGTCGGCATCGACGACGTCGGCGATGTCCGAGATCACCTGCACGTCGAGCAGGGCGGCGAGGCGCGGCATCACGTTCTTGCCGGCGGCCGAGGCCGGGGCCAGCAGGTGGGAATACTCGGGCGCCATCGCGACCAGCAGGGCGGCCAGCGGCTCGGCGAGGCCATTGGCGTAGAGCACGTCCTCGGTATGGAGGACCTTCGCCACGCCGGCGACCTTGGCGGCGCTGTCGGCCGCGGTGCGTGGGCCGAGGACCAGCACCGTCACGTCGCCGAGCTTGCTTGCCGCCGCGACGGCACTGCGGGTCGGCTGCGTCACCGCCGACCCGTCATGGTCGGCCAGAACCAGGACTGCCATGGTCAGATCACCTTCGCTTCGTTGCGCAGCTTCTCGACGAGTTCCTGCACCGAACCGACCTTCTTGCCGGCTTGGCGCTTCGGCGGCTCCTCCACCTTGAGCACCGTGAGGCGCGGCGAGACATCGACGCCGAGATCGGCCGGCTTCAGCGTCTCGATCGGCTTCTTGCGCGCCTTCATGATGTTGGGCAGCGAGGCGTAGCGCGGCTCGTTCAAACGGAGATCGGTGGTGACGATCGCCGGCAGCTTGAGCTGCAGGCGCTCAAGGCCGCCATCGACCTCGCGTGTCACCTTAATGCCGCCATCGGCGGGCTCGACCTTCGAGGCGTAAGTGCCCTGCGGCCAGCCGAGCAGCGCCGCCAGCATCTGGCCGGTGGCGTTCATGTCGTCGTCGATCGCCTGCTTGCCGAGGATGACGAGGTCCGGGCTCTCCTTGGCGATAACGGCCTTGAGCAGCTTGGCCACCGCCAGCGGCTCCAGGATGCCGTCATGCTCAATCAGGATGCCGCGATCGGCACCCATGGCCAGCGCGGTGCGGATCTGCTCCTGGCAGGCGGTCGGGCCGGCGGAGACGGCGATGATCTCGGTCGCCGCACCCTTCTCCTTCAGGCGCACCGCTTCCTCGACGGCAATCTCGTCGAAGGGGTTCATCGACATCTTGACGTTTGCGGTCTCGACGCCGGTATGATCCGCCTTGACGCGGACCTTCACGTTGTAATCGACGACCCGCTTGACGGGGACGAGGAGCTTCATCGCCTCTGCCGTTTCCTGCGTGCTGTTGATGATTCCCCCGGCGCCCCGTACGGGCGGCGGAGCCGATCACGGGGGCATGGCACGACCCTATCCCCCGGACCGATACGTCAGCGGGGGAGCACCCCCGAAAATTCCGCGGCAAAATAGGTCGGCCCGGCGCACCCTGTCAAAGCGGCCCGGCCCGCTGCTAGCCGCGGGAAACCGCAAGCAGCAGGGCAAATAGCAGCAGCGTGATGCCCTGGATCACCACGCGCCAGCGCATCAGGAGGTTGGAGCGTTCCCCACTGCCGTCGCCCCGCGCCAGGCCGAGCATGCCGGCAAAGAGCGTGCCGAGGGTCGCCAGCATGCCAAGGGCGACCAGGATGGTCAGGATGGTCTTCATCCCTCCCAGGTAAACGCTTTACTGCGGGTTACAATGCCGCGCTCAACGCTTGACCCGGGCCGGGGGATGGGGTTGCTGCCGGCCCCATGAGCTTGTTCCGCATCATCCCTGTGCTGCTGCTCCTGCTCGCAGGCCCTGCCCTGGCCCAGGCACCCGCGCCCCAGGCACGGCCGGCCGCAGCCCCGGCCAGCCTCAATGCCGAGGATATCGACCGGTTGACCTCGCTGCTGCAGGACCCGGGCCGCCGGGCGGAATTCCTGCGCACGCTGGAGGCGCTGGCGGCGGCCAGCCGGGCCAATGGGGGGACCGCCGGCGAGGGGTCCCTGCCGCAGGCCGGGCGCGCCGCGGCACCGGCGGCGGCCGATCCGGCGCCGAACCCCGCTTCCACCCCGGCCGGCGAGGCCGCACGGGCCGAGGCGGACGGGGCGGAAGCGAGCCCGCCCCAAGGGGCGGGTCAGGCGGCGAAGCCCGCCGCCCCACCCGCCGCGCCGGCGCCTTCCCCCGCCCCGGCGGCCGATGCCGCGCCGGCCGAGCCGCTGATCGCGCCCAATACGGTCGGCGCGCAGCTGCTGACGGGCCTTTCCGGCCGGATCGGCGCCATGGCCGACAGCCTGCTCGATGCGGTCCGCTCCATGGCGGACCTGCCGGCGCTGTGGGAAGCGACGGTGCAGCTCGCGGCCGACCCGGTGGCGCAGACCCGCATGCTGGACGCGGCCTGGAAGCTGCTGCTGCTGATCGGGCTCGGCCTGGTGGCGGAAGCGATGGTCACCCGTGCCTTCGGGCGGCTGCGGCGCTGGCTGGATGCCGCGGCGCCGCGCGAGCACGAGAAATGGACCTGGCTGAAGCGCATGCCGCTGGTGCTGCTGCGCCTGCTGCTCGACCTGCTACCGATCGCCGCGTTCGGGCTCACGGTCTACGGGCTGTTCGGGCTGGTGAAGCCGCTACCGACCACGCGGCTGGTCGGGCTGATGATTGCCCATGTCTATATGGGCTCGCGCACGGCCTATGCCCTGGCGCGGGCGCTGCTCTCGCCGGCCTCCAACCACCTGCGGCTGATCCCCTGCTCGCAGCAGGCGGCGGCGGCCAGCATCGGCTGGCTGCGGCGGCTGATGCTGGTCGGCGTCGGCGGCTATGTGGTGGCCGAGGCGGGGCTGTTCCTGGGCCTGCCCTGGGCGGCCTACGACGCCATCATCAACGTCACCCTGCTGGTCAACTCGATGCTGCTGGTGCGGCTGGTGCTGCAGCAGCGCGAGGCGGTGGCCTCCGTGCTGCGCGCCTCGCCGCTGGAGCCGGGCGAGACGCCGGACCGCACGCGCCTGGTGCTGCGCGGCCTGCGCAACCGGCTGGCCGAGATCTGGCACGTCATGGTCATCCTCTGGCTGGTGGCCGGCTGGATGGTCTGGGCGCTGGCGCTGGAGAACGGCTTCCAGCGGCTGGCCTGGGGCACGGCGCTGACGCTGCTGGTCGTCGGCGTCGCCAAGGCGCTGGACGAGGGCTTCATCCGCCTCACCGACCGGCTGCTCGATCCGACGCATGACCTGGCGAAGCGCTGGCCCGGCCTGCCGGCGCGGGCGGCGACCTATGTGCCGCCGGTCCGCGCCGCCGTCTCCGTGGTGATCGGCGCGGCGGCGACGGTGCTGCTGCTGGAGACCTGGGGGCTCGGCGCGCTGGCCTGGTTCCGTGACGGGACGCTCGGCAACCGGCTGGTGCAGACGCTGTTCAACATCGCCTGCACGCTGCTGCTGGCGCTGGTGGTGTGGGAAGTGGCCAACTCCTCCATCCAGCGGCGGTTGACGCGCCTCGCACGCGACAGCCATGCCGCCCGCAGCGCCCGGGTGCGGACGCTGCTGCCGATGCTGCGGACGGTGCTCGGGGTCTTCATCCTCGTCTTCGTCGTGCTGAACGCGCTGTCGCAGCTCGGGCTCAACGTGGCGCCGCTGCTGGCCGGCGCCGGCGTCGTCGGCCTCGCCATCGGCTTCGGCTCGCAGACGCTGGTGAAGGACGTCATCACCGGCGTCTTCCTGCTGCTTGAGGACGCCGTCGCGGTGGGCGACGTGGTCAATGTCGGCGGCAAGGGGGGCGTGGTTGAGCATCTCTCGATCCGCTCGATCAAGCTGCGGGATGGCGACGGGTCGATCCACATCGTGCCCTTCTCGACGGTCACGACCGTGACCAACAGCACCCGCGACTTCGCCTTCGCCATGGTCGACATCCTGGTCGCCTACGAGACGGACACCGACCGGGCCGGGGCGGCGATCAAGGAGATCGTCGCCGAGATGCGGAGTGAGGCACGGTTCAAGACGGCGATCCGAGACGAGTTCGACTTCTGGGGCGTCGACAGCCTGGGCCAGGTAGGCGTGCAGATCCGTGGGCGCGTCCGCACCGAGCCGACGCAGCGCTGGCCGGTGCAGCGCGAGATGATGCGGCGGGTGAAGCGGCGTTTCTACGAGATGGGCATCAACATACCGCACCAGCCGCTGGGGCCGCTGGAACGTTCGGCCAAGCCGCCGGAGGAGGCGGAGGACGAGGCGCCGCCCAAGGCGCCGGCGAAGAAGGGCGAGGCGAAGGCGGCGGAATAGAAGTTCGGCACGGTCGCTGCCGGGTGTTAGCATTACCTTCGCGCAATCCGGAGGTTGGAACGATGCAGCGTCGTGAACTCCTTGCCCTGGGCACCGGCCTCGCCCTGGCTGCGGGCCGTGCCGCGGCCGCGGTACCGCCCGGCTTTCGCCTCACCTGGTTCGATGCGACGACACCGGGCAGCAGCCGCGTCGGCTCCCGCGACGTGACGGCGGCGGGGGACGGGACGATGTGGTTCTGCGGCCAGCGCAACGGCACGCTGAATCGGCTCAACCCGCGCGACGGCTCGATCCGCGTGGTGAGGCTCGGCGAGGGGGCGGCACCGCATGGCGTCATCCGTGGGCCGGACGGGGCAGCCTGGGTGACGGAGGGCGGGCAGAACGCCATCGCCCGGGTCGATCCCGCCGACCACAGGGTGCAGCTCTGGCGGCTGCCGGAGCGCTTCGCCAACGCCAACCTCAATACCGGCGTCTTCGACCGGCAGGGGCTCTATTGGTTCACCGGGCAGAACGGCGTCTATGGCCGCCTCGACCCGAAGCGGGAGGCGATGCAGGTCTGGGAGGCGCCGCGCGGCCCTGGCGCCTATGGCATCACCCGGACGCCTCAGGGCGGGCTCTGGTATGTCTCGCTCGCCGGCAACCATCTGGCGCAGATCGAGGACCCGGAGACCGGGCGGGTGCGGATCGTCGAGCCGCCGACGCCGGGCCAGGGGGCGCGCCGCGTCTGGTCCGACAGCGCCGGGCGGCTCTGGATCAGCGAGTGGAACAGCGGCAACGTCTCCATGCACGACCCACGCGACGGGTCCTGGAAGGTCTGGCGCCTGCCGGGGCAGCGGCCGCGGGCCTATTCGGTCTGGGTGGACCCGTCGGACAAGGTCTGGCTGACGGACTTCGCCGCCAATGCGGTGGTGCGATTCGACCCGGCGGATGAGAGCTTCCTGTCCTTTCCCTCGGACCGGGCGGGCGCGAATATCCGCCAGATGGACGGCGTGCCGGGCGAGGCCTGGGGCGGCGAGAGCGGCACGGACCGAATCCTTCGCATCCAGTACGGGTTGTGAGGCGGCTGCTCCCGGCCCTCCTGTCGCTCGCCCTGCCGGCTGCGGCGGCGGAGGGCGAGGCGGTGTTCCGGGGTCATTGCGCCAATTGCCATGCCGTGACGGCAGGGGCACCGGCCGGGCCGGGGCCCAACCTCGCCGGGGTGGACGGACGGCGGGTTGGCGGCGATCCGGGCTTCGACTACTCGCCGGTGCTGCAGGCGGCGGGCGAGGCCGGGCAGCGCTGGGACGCGGCGATGCTGGAGCGCTTCCTCGCCGATCCGGAGGCGATGTTCCCCGGCCTCTGGATGGGCGCCAACGGGCTGCGCGAGGCAACCGACCGGTCCGCGGTGGCGCGCTACCTGGCGGAGCGGCGCACCCCTTGACCTTCCCACCATGGGAAGACCTATCTCCGTGGTCCTTCGAGAAGAGGAGGACCGTCATGCGTTCCCTGTACGCGGTGCTGGCCGGGATTGGCCTCGCCCTGCTCGCCGCCCCGCCGGCCCGGGCGGCGATCGAGGAAGGCTACGTGCCGGGCGGCGCGCCGGTGCCGACCACTTGGTACGGCTCCGCCGATGCCGCGACGATCCAGGCTGACCGGGACTACATCCGCGGCATGCAGCCCCATCATGCCGGGGCGCTGACCATGGCGCGGGACTACCTCGCCGACCCCGAGGCGCGGAGCCCGGCGCTGCGGCGGCTGGCGGAGGCGATCATGCGCAACCAGAGCTTCGAGATCGGGCTGCTCGACGACGTGGCGCGCAACCTCGACCGGCCGCCGCTGCGGCTGGGGGTGGGGCCGTTCAGCCTCGCCCTGCAGCCGATGGCGACCGAGGGGATGGCGCAGCGGCAGGGCTTCATGCGCTCGCCGATCCCGGGCGTGCTCGATGCCGCGGGCCCGGTTTCGGTGCGCGACGTGCAGTTCGCCAAGGCGATGACGGTGCATCACCAGGCGGCGCTCGACATGGCGCGGGCCTACCAGACCAATCCCGCGGCGCGGAACGGCTTCCTGGCGCTGATGAATGTCGACATCGTCACCGACCAGAGCCAGGAGATCGCGCTGATGCGGGCGGTGACGGCCGCCTACCAGGGCGATGCGGCGACGGTGGCGGTGGAGCCCGGCATGGTCCACGGGATGGAGGGCATGGCGCACCACCACCATCATTGAAGGGCCTGGATCGCCCAGAGCACGCCGACGCCGGTGAGGATCGACAGCGCCATTCGCCCGAACCGCGCCTGGACCAGCAGTGCCGATCCGCCGGCGACCCAGGCGGGCCAGCCGCCCTGGGCCAGCGCCGGAGCGAGGAAGGCGACGAAGATGGCGCCCGGCAAATGCTGCAGCATCGCCTGGACAAAGGGCGGCGGCCGGGTCACCCGGAGGATGGCATAGCCCCCGGCGCGGCAAAGGAAGGTTGCCGCCACCATGCCGAGGATGGCGGCCAGCACGTCCCAGCGGAGGGTCATGCGCGGCCTCGGTTACGATGCCGGTCCAACGCCGCGCCCGTCGCGGCGCCGCCGAGCGCGCCGGCCAGCACCGGCCAGGGCGCGCCGAGGCCGAGCCCCTGGGCGCAGAGCGCCAAAAGTCCGGCGACGCACCAGGGGAAGACATCCGACCAACCGCGCCAGAGCGGCACCAGGATCGACATCAGCGCGGCGACCGAGGCGAAGAAAACCGGATGATCCGGCGGCAGCCGCACCGCGGCGCCGAAGGCATGGCCGAGGAGGGTCGTCACCATCCAGACCGCCCACATGGCGAGGCTGGCGCCGAGCAGGAAGGCGGCGTCGCGCCGGCCGGCCCTGATCTCCGCCACCATCAGGGCGAAGGAATTGTCGACCAGCACGGCCAGCGTGCCCCAGAGGCGGAGGCCGCTCAGCCGGTCGAGCGCCGGGGCGAGGGCGGCGCCCATCGGCGCCAGGCGGAGGTTGATGACGAGGCAGGCAAGGGTCGCGGCGAGGATCGGCGCCGGGTCGGACCAGAGCTGCAGGGCGACGAGCTGCGAGGTGCCAGCGAAGACGAGGGCGCTCATCAGCAGCGTCTCCAGCAGGGAGAGGCCCTTGGCATCGGCCGCCATGCCGACAACCAGGCCGAAGGGGGCGAGGCCGAGGGTCAGGCCGAGCGCAGTCAGGGCGCCGCGGCGGAAGCCGGCGCGGGTGAAGGTGGCGGGCGTCACGCGAGCGGCTTCGCGGGCACGCCGCCCACCCGGACGCCGTCGGGGATGTCGGCGATGACGGCGGCGCCGGTGCCGATCACCGCATCGGCGCCGATGGAGACATAGGGGCGGCAGGCGGCACCGGCGCCGACCTGGCTGCGCGGCCCCACCCGGACGCCGCCGGCCAGCACCGCGCCGGGGCCGATATGCGCCGCCTCGCCCACCGCCGTGTCGTGCTCGAGGATGGCGCCGGTGTTGACGATGGCGAGGCGCCCGACCTCGGCCAGCGCGCCCAGCACGGCGCGCGGCAGCACCACCGCGCCGGGGCCGATGCGGGCGCTGCGGGCGACGATGGCCGAGGGATGGAGCAGCGGCGGCAGGGTGAAGCCCATCGCCTCCAGCCGGGCGGCGGCGGCGAGGCGGGCGACGGCATCGCCGATCGCCACGCAGGCGAGGCGTGTGCCGCCCGCCAGCAGGCCGGGCAGCGCCGATTCGTCCCCCAGGACGGGAAGGCCGAGCATCTCCCTGGCGCAGGGGGCGGCATCGACCAGACCGGCGAGTTCGATGGCGGGCAGGTCGCGGGCCAGTTCGATCAGCGCCCGGCCGTGCCCGCCGGCACCGAGGATCACCAACCTGCCCTGCATCCCTGCCCTCCCCCCCCGTGGCGGCCATTGTCCCACCGGAAGGGGACGCAGGCCAGGCGAACCGGCCCCGGCGCGGCCGCGTTGACCGGGGATGACCGACGAACGCAAGACACCAGACGACGACGCCACCGAGCGGGCCAGCGGCACTATCGACCGGCCGATCGGGCCCGGCGATGCGCAGGCCGGCGACCTCAACGAGCGGGCCTCCCAACTGGGCGGGCCGATCGATGTCTTCCCCACCCGGCGAAACCGGACCGGGCTCGAGGATTGGCGCTCGACGGACGCGCCGGACGAGACGCCCAAGCAGTAGCGCCACCTGGCCGATCCGTCTCAACCCTGCCCGGACGTCCGGGTGAGCAGGCGGGTCAGGCCATGGATGGCAGCCAGCATCGGGACCGGCTGGCCGAGATGGCCGGCCAGTTCCACCAGGGCGCCGAGCACGGGGCCGAGTTCCAGCGGCCGGCCGGCCTCCAGGTCCTGCAGCATGGAGGTGCGGAAGGGGCCGAGGCGGCGGGTGATGGCCATGCGCTCCGCGATGCTCTGGCCGGTCGGCAGGCCGATGCGGTCGCCGAGAGCGGCCATCTCGCCCATCATCGCCTCGACCAGGCCGCGGATGCCGTCATCGTCCAGCATCGCCTGCATGTCGGCGCGGCAGAGCGCGCTCAGCGGGTTCATGTTGGAATTGCCCCAGAGCTTCAGCCAGACCTCGCGGCGGAGGTCGGCCGCGGACTCGGCCGGGATGCCGCCGCGGCGGAGCGCCTCGACCAGGGCGGCGAGCGGGCCGGGGTTGCGGCCGGACGGGTCGCCGTAGAGCATCCGGTCCTGCTTCATCAGGCGGATGGTGCCCGGCGCGTCCACGCGGCTGCCGACATGGGCGACGCCGCCGAGCACGCGCTCGACGGGGATGGCGCGCGCCAGGGCGCCGCCGGGATCGACGCTTTGCAGGGTGAGGCCTGCGGCGGGGCCGCCGAAGCCCTGTAGGAACCACCAGGGCATGCCGTTCTGCGTGGTGGCGACCAGGGTTCCCGGCCCGATCAGGCGCTCGATCAGCGGCAGGGCACCCGGCAGGTCGTGACTCTTGAGGCCAAGCAGGAGGAGGTCGGCCGGCGGCAGCTCCGCCGGGTCGGCGGCCGCCATGACGGGAAAGGCCTCGCGCCGGTCGCCCTCGAGAAAGACGAGGCCTTGCGAACGAAGGGCCTCGAGGCTGGCGCCGCGGGCAAGGACTGCGACGGGCCAGCCGGCGCGCGCCAGCCCCGCCGCCAGCCAGCCACCGACCGCGCCGGCACCCAGGACCGTGACCTGCATGGCATCGCCCTCCCCGCACCCTCCGAGGCTTATGGCGCATCGCAGGCGAGGGCAACCGGCCGTGGCTCCGGCGTTGGAGAGCGATGGATCCATACATCTTGCTGCTGGTCAGCGCAGGCGCGCTCATCCTCCTCGTCGCCTGGCTGCCGATGGTGCTGCGGGAACTGCCGCTCTCGCTGCCTATGTTCTGCATCGTCTGCGGCTTCGTGGCCTTCGCCTACTCGACCGGGGACCAGCCGGTGCCGGCTGACTACCCCCATGCCGCCGAGCGGCTGACGGAGCTCGTCGTGATCGTCGCCCTCACCGGGGCGGGGCTGAAGCTCGACCGGCCGCTCGACTGGCGCAGTTGGAACCTGACGTGGCGGCTGCTGGGGCTGGCGATGCCGCTCTCCATCCTGGGCATCGGGGCGATCGGATATTGGGGGCTCGGGCTCGGGCTGCCGGCGGCGCTGCTGCTGGGGGCGGCGCTGGCGCCGACCGACCCGGTGCTCGCCTCGGACGTGCAGGTGGGGCCGCCGCGCTCGGGGGAGGAGGACGAGGTACGCTTCACCCTCACCGCCGAGGCAGGGCTGAATGACGGGCTGGCCTTCCCTTTCGTCAACCTGGCCGTCACCCTGGCCGCGGTCGGGATGGCGCCCGAGGATTGGCTGGCGCACTGGGTCGGGATCGACGTGCTGTGGAAGCTCGGCGCCGGGCTCGGCGCGGGCTGGGGCATCGGGCGGTTGCTCGGCTGGCTCACTTTCCGCATGCCGAACCGGACGAACCTGTCCCGCACGGGGGATGGCTTCGTCGCGCTGGGAGCGACCTTCCTCGCCTATGGGCTGACCGAGATCGTGCACGGCTATGGCTTCGTCGCGGTCTTCGTTGCGGCACTTGCCATGCGCTCGGCAGAACGCCACCACCGCTACCACGACCGGCTGCACGACTTCGCCGAGCAGACCGAGCGGCTACTGATGATGGTGCTGCTGGTGCTGTTCGGCGGCGCGGTGGCGGGGGGCGTGCTGGCGCCGCTGAATTGGGCCGGGGTGGCGGCGGCGCTCGGCTTCATCTTCCTGGTGCGGCCGGCGGCGGGGATGCTCTCGCTGATCGGCACGTCGCAGCCGATGGAGGAACGGGCGGCGATCTCCTTCTTCGGCATCCGCGGTCTCGGCAGTTTCTACTACCTGGCCTTCGCCGCCAATGCAGCGACTTTTCCGGAGATGGACCAGCTCTGGGCGGTGGTCAGCCTGACCGTGCTGATCTCGGTCGGGCTGCACGGGGTGACGGTGACGCCGGCGATGCGCTGGCTGGATACGCGGCGCCGGCGGCAGGGGGTGCTGCCGCTGGAGGTCGCCTGATCAAGGCTCGGTCAGCAGGCTGGAATGGATCCAACCCTCGGGCGCGCTGCCGCCGACCTGGATCCACCCGCCGCGCGCCTCGCCATGGACGCGGAAGGCCTCGCCGCGGGCAGCGGTGCGGAGGATGGGCGCGCTGCTGTCCGGCCCGGCGCGGAGATTGGCGGCGGAGCGGACCAGCACCCGCGGCAGGCCGGCGGAGCCGGCGGCCGGGTCGGCGGGCGGCTGGATAATGGCGGGGGGGGCCGGCGCTGGCGTGGGCGCCGGGGCAGGCGCCACGGGCGGCGGCGGGAGCGAAGCCTGGCGCTGGGGCGGTGGCGGCTGTAGCGCCGGTGCCTCGGCCCGGGGGGATGGCGGTGGCGAGGCGCTGCTGACGGGGCGCGCCGGTGCCTCGGTGCCGGTCTGCTGCGGTTCAGAGGGCGTGTGGTTGAGGCCGAGCACCAGGCCGATCAGCAGCCCGCCGCCGGCGAGGCCGAGCATCGGGGCGAAATTCCTCCAGGGCAGGTTCGGCGAGGCGAACCTGGCCGGCTCCGCCAGGTGAGCGGCGACAGCGGCCTGGCGCGGGGGAGCGGAGCGCTGGCGGCGCGGGCCAGGGCTCGGCGGGCGAACCAGGGGGCGGGTTTGTAGCAGGCGGCCCACCAGGGTGATCCAGCCATCGCCCCCGGCCAGGTCCAGCGGCGGCACGGCGGCGAAGGCGGCGGCGAGGCGGCGGCGGAGGTTCAACTGCTCGCCCGGCAGCATGGCGAGCGTCACCACCGGGAGATGGCCCGGGAAGATGGCGGGGAAGCGCGCATCCTCCAGCCGCTTGCGGAAGGCGGCCGCGGCGGCCTCCGCCACGGCGCCCGGCACGCCGAGCAGTGCGACGCCGAATTCCGGATGCAGCAGCGCCATCGGTACCAAGATGGTATTGGCGGGCATGCCCTCCACCGGGCGGGGCTCGAGCAGGCAGTCGGAGAGGCTGATCCAGCCTTCGGGCAAGGTGGGGCTGTCGGTTGTCGGAACGGGGCTGGGCCCGGTGGATGGGTCGAGGCGCAAAGTGGCCTCCGGCTGGTGGTTCATGGGTGCAGTGGCCCCCCTAAAGGCTCCGGCCCGCATGCCCAGAGGCGGCGGGTCCCCTCAGTCTTATAATAGTATACGCTACCCCTTTTTGCAGTGCAGCATGACAGATAAGAGGCTGGCTTGACGCGCTTCCCGGATGAGTGAAAAACACCCTGGCGCGGTCATCTGCTCATTCACAGCATGGATAGCGGCTCGCGCCGCCATGGCTACAACCGCCAGCCGGTATGGATGGCGACGATGCCGCCGGAGAGGTTGCGGTGCGCCACGCGCTCCAGCCCCGCCCCCCGCATCATGGCGGCAAGGCTCTCCTGGTCGGGGAACATGCGGATGCTCTCGGCAAGGTACTGGTAGCTCTCGGCATCGCGGGCGATGCGGGCGCCGAGGCGGGGCAGGACCTGAAAGGACCAGGCGTCATAGAGCGGGGCGAGGGCCGCGACCTCCACCCGGCTGAATTCCAGGCAGTGGAAGCGCCCGCCGGGGCGGAGCACGCGGCGGGCCTCGCGGAGGACGGCCGGCTTGTCCGTGCAGTTGCGGAGCCCGAAGGCGATCGAGACCTTCTCCACGCTGCGGTCCGGCAGCGGCAGGTGCTCGGCATCGGCGCAGAGGAAGGCGAGGCGGGCGGCATGGCCGCGGTCGAGCGCCCTGCCCTGCGCCACCTGCAGCATGGAAGGGTTGATGTCGGAAAGGACGACGCGGCCGGCGCCGGCATCGAGGGCGCGGAAGGAGATGTCGCCGGTGCCGCCCGCGAGGTCGAGCAGCGCCTCCCGCGGCGAGGCGCCGATGGCGGCGACGAAGGCCGACTTCCAGGCGCGGTGCAGGCCGAGCGACATCAGGTCGTTCATCAGGTCATAGCGCGGCGCCACGCTGTCGAAGACCTGGCGGACCATGCCCGCCTTCTCCTCGCGGCGGACCTCGCGGAAGCCGAAGTCGATGGTCTCGTCGGGGGGGGTGTTGCGTTCGGTCATGCGGGGCGCACCTTAGGGGCAGCGGAGCCGATGCGGAACCTATGCCTGAACTGCCCGAAGTCGAGACGGTGATGCGCGGCCTGGCCGCGGTGCTGGAGGGGCGGGTGATCCGGGCGGCCTCGATCAGCCGGCCGGACTTGCGCTGGCCCTTCCCCGAGGGGCTGGCCGCCCGGCTCGCCGGCGCCTCGGTGGAGGGGTTCCGGCGGCGGGCCAAATACATGCTGATGCGGCTCTCGGGCGGGGATTCCCTGCTGATCCATCTCGGCATGTCGGGGCGGATGGTGGCGCGGCGCGTCGAAGACCTGCCCAACGAGCCCATCCTGCACGAGCATTTCGCCATGGAGACGGAGGAGGGCATCCGGGTCGGCTTCGTCGATCCGCGGCGCTTCGGCAGCGTCGACCTGGTGCCGACCGCCGCCGAGGACAGCCATCGGCTGCTGGCGGGGCTGGGGCCGGAGCCGCTGGAGGATGGCTTTTCCCCCGCCCTGCTGAGCGTGGCGCTGGCGGGGAAGCAGACGCCGATCAAGGCGGCGTTGCTCGACCAGAAGGTCGTGGCCGGGCTCGGCAACATCTACGTGTCGGAGGCGCTGTACCGGGCACGCATTTCGCCGCGGCGGGTGGCGGCGAGCGTCGCGGGCGCGCGGACCGTCAGGCTGGTGCCGGCGATCAAGGCGGTGCTGGAGGAGAGCATCGCGGCCGGCGGCTCCTCGCTCCGAGATTATGTCCAGGCGGATGGGGGAATCGGCTTCTTCCAGGAACGGTTCAAGGTCTATGATCGGGAGGGGCTGCCCTGCGAGGCATGCCCGGGGTTGCCCGGATGCGAGGGCATCAAGCGGATCGTCCAGGCGGGCCGGGCCAGCTTTTATTGCCCGCGGCTGCAGCGCTGATATCCTCCGCCATCAAGACGGAGGGTACGCCGATGGCCGAGTACGAGATGATCCTGACCGAGATGCAGGGCCGGGTGGCGCTGATCCGCCTCAACCGTCCGCAGGCGCTCAATGCCCTCTGCGACCAGCTGATGGATGAGCTCGGCCAGGCGCTGCGCAGCTTCGATGCGGATCCGGAGGTGGCCGCCATCGTCATCACCGGCAGCGAGAAGGCCTTCGCGGCCGGCGCCGACATCAAGGAGATGCAATCCCGCACCTATCCAGCGGTCTATCTCGACGACTTCATCGGCAAGCGCTGGGAGGCGGTGACCTACGTGCAGAAGCCGGTGATCGCCGCGGTCGCGGGCTATGCGCTCGGCGGCGGCTGCGAGCTGGCGATGATGTGCGACATGATCATTGCGGCCGAGAACGCCAAATTCGGCCAGCCGGAGATCAACCTCGGCGTCATTCCCGGTGCGGGCGGCACGCAGCGGCTGACGCGGGCGATCGGCAAGGCGAAGGCGATGGACCTGGTGCTGACCGCGCGGATGATGGATGCGGCCGAGGCGGAGCGCTCCGGCCTCATCGCCCGAATCGTCCCGACGGCCGAGGTGGTGGCTGAAGCGATGAAGGTTGGCGAGAAGATCGCCACCCTCTCCGCCCCTGCCGTCGCGGTGGCGAAGGAGGCGGTGAACCGCGCCTTCGAAACGACCTTGGCCGAGGGCGTGAAATTCGAGCGCCGGGCCTTCCAGGCGCTCTTCGCCACCGAGGACCAGAAGGAAGGCATGGCCGCCTTCGCCGAGAAGCGGAAGCCGGCCTTCCGCAATCGCTGAGGCGGCGCCTCTCGCTTGACGTGGCGCGCGGGGCGGGGGTAGAAGCCCCTTCCTCGCGCAGCCCGGGCCATTGGCCGGGGCATGCGGACCTGCTTTCACCCCTGCCCGAGTTGAAGATACAACGCCATGGCGAACACGGCTTCCGCCCGCAAACGCATCCGTCAGACCGAGAAGCGGACGATCCGCAACCGTGCGCGGCGTTCGCGGGTGCGGACCTTCCTGCGCAAGGTGGAGACGGCCATCGCAACGGGCGACAAGGCCCAGGCGCAGGAAGCCTTCAAGTCGGCCCAGCCCGAGCTGCAGCGCGCGGCGACCAAAGGCGTGCTGCACAGCAACACGGTGGCGCGGAAGCTTTCCCGCCTTTCGGCGCGGATCAAGTCGATCGGCGCCTGACGCCGGCCCGAAGACGGCAGGCGTCGTCACCATCCGGGTGACGACCTCACGTGATATCGATGACTGATTCCGGCAAATAACGATGCTTTGCCGGAACCCATTTGTTTGCGTTTGCATCAATCGATATTCTGCCGCCGACGCCTGAGCGAAAGTTGCTATTGTCGCGGCGTTTGAGCCCGCGGTATCATCCTGCCCGTCGGATCGACGTGCGGCCCAGACGTCCATTCCCTTGGCAGCACAGACCCGAAACGCCGCGCAGGTCACGCACCCTTGCGCGACCCATCGGCTGGCGACTGCTGGCTTTCGTATGGATCGAACAGGAGGCCGGCCCGCTTGCCACCCCAATCCTCCGGAGAGTTGGCTGCCGGCTGGGCCCGCATCCGCGGCCGCCTGCGCGAAGAAGTCGGCGAGGTCGAATACCGCACCTGGCTGCGGCAGATGACGCTCGCTGGCGTGGAAGGCGAGGATGCCGTCATCCTCCTCCCCACCCGCTTCCTGCGCGACTGGGTGAACAGCCATTACGGCGACCGGCTGCGCGTGCTCTGGCAGGCCGAATACCCGGAGGTGCGGCGCGTCGAGATTCGCGTCTCCGCCACTCCGCCGCCCGAGGCGGTGCTGGCCGGTGCGGAGGAGCGCGCAGGCGTCGATGGGCGGGGCCTCGCCGAGCCGCTGGCGCCGCGGGCGGCGGAGCCGCGCATGGCGCCGGAGCCGCGCTCCGACTGGGTCGTGCCGCTTGAGGCGCGCTTCACCTTCGACACCTTCGTGGTCGGCAAGCCGAACGAGTTCGCCCATGCCTGCGCGCGGCGGGTCTCGGAGAAGCCAGCGAGCCCGGGCTTCAACCCGCTCTTCCTCTATGGCGGCGTGGGCCTGGGCAAGACGCATCTGATGCATGCGACGGCCTGGGCGATCCGTGCCCATGATCCGCAGCGGACCGTCGCCTACATGTCCGCGGAAAAATTCATGTACCGCTTCATCGCGGCGCTGCGCTCCCAGAATACCATGGAGTTCAAGGAGACGCTCCGCGCCGTCGACGTGCTGATGATCGACGACCTGCAATTCCTGATCGGCAAGGACAATACGCAGGAGGAATTCTTCCATACCTTCAACGCCCTGGTCGATCAGGGCAAGCAGATCATCGTCTCCTCCGACAAGTCGCCCTCCGACCTTGCGGGGATCGAGGACCGGCTGCGGACGCGGCTCGGCTGCGGCATGGTCGCCGACATCCATGCCACGACCTATGAGCTGCGCCTCTCCATCCTGCAGGCCAAGGCGGCCACGGCGCAGGTAGTGGTGCCGCCCAAGGTGCTGGAATTGCTGGCGAACAAGATCACCACCAATGTCCGCGAGCTGGAAGGCGCGCTGAACCGGTTGGTGGCGCATGCTAATCTCTTCGGCCGGCCGATCACCATCGACAGCGCCCATGAGGTGCTGCACGACGTCCTCCGCGCGCATGAGAAGCGGGTCTCCATCGAGGAGATCCAGAAGAAGGTCGCCGAGCACTACAACATCCGCCTGACCGACATGAGCAGCGCGCGGCGGGCCCGGAACGTCGCCCGGCCGCGGCAGGTGGCGATGTACCTGGCGAAGCAGCTCACCCAGCGAAGCCTGCCGGAGATTGGCCGCCGCTTCGGCAACCGGGACCACACCACGGTGATGCACGCCGTCTCCCGCATCGCCGAGCTGATGGAGGCCGATGCCGGCTTTGCCGAGGACGTGGCGCTGCTGAGGAAGATGCTCGAGACCTGAGCGAAACCCCTGCTTACCCTTGCGAATCAAGGCTGTTAGAATGATAGCCTGAGTTCGTTTCGGGTGTCGGGGGAGCCTGGGTCAAATGAAGTTCACGGTCGAACGGGCGATCCTGATCAAGGCGCTCGCCCATGTGCAGAGCGTGGTCGAACGCCGCAACACCATCCCCATCCTTGCCAATGTCCTGCTGTCCGCCCAGGACGGCCTGCTGAAGCTGACGGCGACCGATATGGAGATCGCCGTGGTCGAGGAGGTGCCGGGGGTGCAGGTCGCCCGGCCTGGGCGGACCACGGCGCCGGCGGCGACCCTCTACGAGATCGTCCGTAAGCTGCCCGAGGGCGCCAAGGTGGAGCTCGACCATGCCGGGGGCGATGCGGCACTGAAGCTCCGCGCCGGGCGCTTCAACACCGACCTGGCGGTGCTGCCGGTGGAGGACTTCCCCTCCATGACCGAGGGCAAGCTGCCGCACCAGTTCTCGCTCTCCGCCGGGCAGCTGCGGGAGCTGGTGGACCGCACCCGCTTTGCCATCAGCACGGAGGAGACGCGCTACTACCTCAACGGCATCTACCTGCATGCGACGGAGAGCGAGGGCTCACCGGTGCTGCGGGCGGTGGCGACCGACGGGCACCGGCTGGCCCGCGTCGAGGAGCCGCTGCCCGATGGCGCGGCGGGCATCCCGGGCGTCATCATCCCGCGGAAGACGGTGAACGAGCTGCGCAAGCTCGCCGAGGAAGTGCAGGACGAGATCACCATCCGCCTGTCGGATACCAAGATCCGCTTCGACATCGGCGCGGTGCAGCTCACCAGCAAGCTGATCGACGGCACCTTCCCGGAGTACGACCGCGTGATCCCGCGCGGGAACGACAAGATCCTGCGGGTGCAGAAGAAGGAGTTCGCCGAGGCCGTGGGGCGCGTCGCCGCCATCAGCTCGGAGCGCTCGCGGCCGGTGAAGCTTTCGCTCGACCGCAACCGCCTGCTGCTCTCGGCTACATCCGCCGAGCAGGGTCAGGCGCAGGAGGAGCTGGACGACGAGGTGGTGAAGTATGACAGCTCGCCGCTCGAGATCGGCTTCCAGGCGCGCTACCTCAACGACATCACCGACCAGATCGGCGACCTCGTCGAGTTCCGCTTCGCCGATGGCAGCGCGCCGACGGTGGTGACGGATGCGGCGAAGCCGGAAGCGCTCTATGTGCTGATGCCCATGCGCGTCTGAGGGGCGCCGAGGGACCTGCTCCCTGCCTTGATGCCCATGGTCTGCCCAGGCCCGGCGGCGCTGCCGGCCCCATGAGCCCGCTGGCCGCCGCCCGGCGCGGCCTTGCCTGCACCGGGATCGCCGCGCTGCTCGGCGGGCTATCGGGCCAGGTGCATGGGCTGGCGGCCGCGATCTTGGCGGCGTGCTCGGGCCTTCCGCCGACGAGGCTTCCTCGGTGACGACGGGGGCGCGGCCGCCGAGAGTGCCGCGGTCCTGGTCGCCGCGCCTCTCTTCGGCGCGCGGTGGGTGCCGCCGGCGGGTTCGCGGGACTGCTCGGCTGGCTAGGCCTGCCGCCCGAGGCGGCGCTGCTGGCGCGGCTGCTCGGCGGCTTCGCCATCGGCCTGCTACAGGTAACCATGATGGTCGGGGCCATGCGCAGCTTCCCGCCGCCGCAACGGCCGCTGCCGCTGGTGCTCTTCGCCCTCGCCCGGGCCAGGTCCCTGGCGCTCCTCGCCCTGTGGCGACGCAACAGCATCGACCTTTCCCGCCTGCGGGAGCTGCGGACGACCGGTGCCGGCACCCAGGCGCGGCTCGACGATCTGACCGCGGCCGACCAGCCGACGCGTGCCACGGTGCTGGAGGCCAAGGCCAATCTCGACCTGCAACGCCAGACATTGCAGCAGGTGGATGCGGACGCCCTGGTGGCAGGCGACGCTGGCCGCGGCGGGGCCTCGCTCGCCTCGGCCCGCATCGCGCTTGAGGATACCGAGGTCTGGGCGCCGATCGCCGGCGTCGTCGCCAACCGCTGCATGCGCGTCGGCGAGCATGTCGCGGTGAGGACGCGGATGCCCTCCATCGTCCCGCTCGAGGGGCTCTGGATCGAGGCGAACTTCTGCGAGACGCAGATGGAGCGGATGGCGGCCGTCGAGCTGCCGCTGCGTCCCGGGCTCGACCCGACGCGGGGCTCCGGCCGGTAGGGGCCGCGATTACTGCGGCGGCTCGGCGCCCACTTGGTCGACGATACGGCGGTAATGTTCCGGCCGGCGATGGGCGGCGAAGTTGAACATCTTCTCCTTGCCCTGGCGGCAGAGATCGAGGTCGCAATCGGCCACCAGCACCTCGTCGCCGAGCGTCTTCGCCTGCGCCACGACCACCCCGTTCGGATCGACGATGACGGAGCCGCCGATGAGGCCCGAGCCGTCCTCGTTCCCCGCCTTCGCCACGGCGACCGCCCAGGTGGCATTCATGTAGGCATTGGCCTGCGCGGCCAGGATCGAGTGGAAGGTGCGCAGTTCCTCGTTTTCGGTCTTGCCGCCATTCGGGTCGTAGGCTGCTGAGTTGTAGCCGAGCACCATCAGCTCCATCCCCTGCAGGGCATAGACGCGCCAGGCCTCCGGCCAGCGGCGGTCGTTGCAGATCAGCATGCCCATGACCGGCGCGCCCCAGGCGGCCGGGCCGCGGAAGGCGGGGAAGCCCATGTCGCCATACTCGAAGTAGCGCTTCTCCAACTGCTGGAAGCGGTCGCCCGGCCGCGGCTCGACCGAGCCGGGCAGGTGGACCTTGCGGTACTTGGCGAGGATCGCGCCGTCCGGCCCGGTGGTGATGGCGGCGTTGAAGCGTTGCCCGTCCGGCGTCCGCTCCGCATAGCCGACATAGAAGCCGATGCCGAGCGCGCGTGCCCGGTCGAAGAGCGGCTGCACCTGCGGGTTCGGCATCGCACTCTCGTAATGCTGGTCGAGCTCCGCGCCCTCCAGCAGCCAGCGCGGGAAGAAGGTGGTGAAGGCAAGCTCGGGGAAGACCACCAGCTTCGCCCCCTGCCCCGCTGCCTGCTCCAGCAGCGCAATCATGCGGGCGAGGATGTCCTCGCGGCTGTCGGTGCGCTGGTTGGGACCCATCTGCGCAGCAGCAAGGCGAAGGATGCGGGACATGGCGGGCCTACCTCTCAGCCGGGCGGTGCGACGCACCGCGGAACGGCCGCAGAAGGCGCCGGATCGGCGGGCATTTCAATGGCCCTGCCCACGGAAAATCGCCCCGCCGATCGCGCCGCGGCTGGAAAATGCATCCATGGCCAGCACCTCCCATCCTGGGGACCTGGCCGTAGCGCAGGCCCCGGGATGGACGTCGCGGATGGAAGGAGTTTCATCCGCCGCCAACGGGGGTCAGTTCGCGGCGGTGATCAGCCCGGCGGCGGCGGCCTCGGCCCAGCGGCGGTTGTCGCGTTCCAGGAAGGCCGCGAAGTCGGTAGGGCCCAGCGTCGCCAGGTCGGCGCCGAGTTCGGCCAGGCGCTGGCCGATGGCGGGCTTCGCCAGCGCCGCCTGCACCGCCGCGAAGACACGCGCGGCGAGCGCCGGCGGCAGGCCGGACGGGCCGTACAGGCCGTACCAGCCGTTGAATTCGTAGCCCGCGAGCCCGGCCTCCTGCATCGTCGGCACCTGCGGCAGCAGGGCGGAGCGGCGGGCCGAGGTGACGGCGAGCACCTTCACCGCGCCGCTCGCCACATGCTGAAGCACGGCGACGGTGCTGGTGACGGCGAGTGGCACGTGGCCGGCGACGAGGTCGTTCAGCTGCGGGCCGCTGCCGCGGTAGGGCACCTCGATCAGCCGGATGCCGGCCTGGCGGGCGAAGGAGTTGCCGGCATAGCTGGTCGCCGCCTCGGTGGAGCCGAAGGCGATGCTGCCGGGCCGCGCCCTGGCTGCAGCGATGAGGCCGGCGATGTCGCCGTAGGGCTGGCCACCATGCGCGGCGAGCACCAGCGGATAGCCGGACAGCATCGAGACCGGGGCGAAATCCTTCACGGGGTCGAAGGGGATGGCCGGCATGGCATAGCGGTTGATGACATGCGCGCCGGTCGCCACCATCAGCATGTGCCCGTCGGGCGGTGCGCGCTGCACGAACTCGGCGCCGACCACGCCGTTGGCGCCGGCGCGGTTCTCCACGACGACGGGCTGGCCGAGCGCCTCACGCATGCCTTCCGCCACGGCGCGAGCGAAGATGTCGGTGCCGCCCCCTGGCGAGTAAGGGACGATGATGGTGACGGGACGGCTCGGCCAGGCGGGTTGCGCATGGGCGCGGCCAGCGAACAGGGCGGCGGCGAGGGCAGCACGGCGGGTGACGGGCATCGGCCGGGCCTCAGTACGGGGTGTCGCGCATGCCGAGCGCAGCGGCGGCGCGGGCTTGCCAGGCGGCGAGGCCGGGCGGCAGGTTCTGCCCCTTGAAGCCGCCGCGGACGCTGCCGGGGGCGGTGCTCTTGTAGACCTCGCGCATGGCGTCGCAGAGCGGGCGTCCATCCGGTACCGCAAGCCAGAGACGGAGCAGATGGCGCTTGCGCTCCGGCTCCTCGAAATCCTCGTAATGGGTGCGGCTGTGGATCAGGACGTGGTTGTTGACGAGTTGCAGGTCGCCCGGCTCCAGCCACATCGAGAAGCAGAAGGCGTCGCTGCTCGCCATCTCCTGGATGGCGTCGAGCGCCTCGTGCTGCCGCTCGGAGAGGCGTGGCTCGCCTTCGATCTGCTGCGTCGCGCGGATATGGTTGCGGATGTAGCGGGCGGCGAAGTGGCCGTCCTTCAGGCTGTAGACGGGCGCCAGGTAGGTCGGCGTCTCGTCGGCGGCCTCCTCCTTCTGCCGGCTGTGGGGCAGGAGGCCGTAGAGGGTTTCGGCCAGCTCCGGGCGTTCCGCCAGCAGTGCGTCATGGATGGCGACCGAGCTGGCGAGGCGGCTGAGGCCGCCGCTCCTCGCCGTCTTGAGACAGAGTAGCGCGACGACGTCGCTGCCATCGGTGTGGAAGTCGAGCTCGGCATTGGTGTTGTAGCCACGGCCGCCATGGCCGCGATAGGTGCCGCCGGCATCGCGCACGTCGGAGATGAGTTGGCTCGCCTTGCCCTGCGGCCGCGCCACGCCAAGATGCGTGCCGATCGCCCAGAACAGCAGCCGCGCATCCTCGACCGAGTAGCGCTCCACCGGGATACCGCGGAGGGTGCGGAAGCCGATGCCGCTCTCCATCTCCCGCGCCGCCTCGGCGAGCACGGCGGCGAAGGGGCCGAGCGGGAAATCCTCCCGCGTCATCTCCAGCATGCCCTTGCCGCCCGCCTTCAGCCGGGCGAAGCCGGCGTCGAGGTCGGCGATCTCGGCCGTGGTCAGCCGGCGCAGCCAGCCGCCCGAGGCTTCGAGCTGCGTCGGACGCCAGGCGGCAGCGCCGCCGATGGGCTGGATCATCCTTGGTTCCTCCGTTGGGCGGAGGATGGCAAGGCGGAAGGAGACTGTCGAGCTATCCGCCTCGCAGCCGGTGCCAGAGCGCCAGCGCGGCGTCGTAGGGGATGGCCGGCACCTCGCGCAGGCGCCAGTACCAGCGGCGGGTGAAGCCCTCCGCGCCGGCGGAGCCGCCGATCGGCACCGGGCGGGCCGGCAGGCCCAGGATACGCAGCAGCAGGACGCAGCGCGTCAGGTGGAAGCGGCTGGTCGCGGCATAGACCGGGCCGTCGTGGCCGAGGCGCCGCAGCAGGGCGGCACAGGCGCGGGCGGAGGAGAGCGAGTCGGTCCCTGTCGGCTCCTCGGCGATGCGCCCGGCGGGCACGCCGAAGGATTGCAGCAGCTCCGACATGACATGGCTCTCGGCGGGGCCGAAGCGGCCCTGCGCACCGGTCGGGATGTAGAACGGGTCCGCGAGCCGGGCACCGAAGCGGGCGGCGGCCTCGACGCGACGGCGAAGCGTCGGGCTGGCGCTGCCGTCGGGGCGGACGGCGGCGCCGAAGATGATGATGGCCGCCCTCACGCCGGGGCGGCGATCAGCAAGCGGTTCATCGCTTCCATACTGCGGCGGAGAGCGGCGAGGTCGCGCCAGAAGGCCTCGCGGGAGACGCCGTTCGCCGCCAGCTCGTCGGCGATTGCGCCGAAGGGACGGCGGCCGTCCACGCGCTGGAGGATGGCGCCGGCGAGACGCGGCAGCGGCAGGTTCACCCGCAGCCCGTCGAAGGTGACGGGCAGCGTGCCGTCGCGGGGCAGGCCCTTCGCCAGCGCGGCGCCGTCCATCTCGCGGAGGGTGGGGACGGAATCCGGGTCCTCCCAGGGGCGCTCAGGCTCCGGCTCCTCCGCGCGGCGGCAGTAGAGGATGTGGATGCCCATGTTGCCCGTGACGGCCTCGGCCAGCGCCGCGCGCTCGACAGGCGTCATCGTGGCGGTCCGGGCGCGGAGACGGGGATCGGGGAGATAGGCATCCGGGTCGTAGCGCACCGGCTCGACCCAGCAAGCGATGCGGAGGCCGGCCTCGGCGACCAGCGCTGCAAGGTCGGAGACGGTGTAGGCGCGGTCGCGCGGGTTCAGCAGCAGGTCGTAGAGCCCGGCATCGCCACCGGAGATGTGGTCGGTCAGCCAGGGATTGCGCTTCAGCCAGGCGGTCTCCGGCACCTGGCGCCAGAGGCGGCGGGCGGTGTCGATCCGGGCGGGTGGGGCCTCGCTCTCGGGCGCGAGCAGGCGGAGGGCGTCCTGGAGCATGTAGACGCCGGTGCGACCATGCGGGGCATAGACCATCAGCCCGATGCCGCCGCCCGGCGCCAGCACGGACGTCAGGGAGCGGAGCCCGGCGAGCGGGTCCGGCAGGTGGTGCAGCACGCCGCAGCAATCGATGTAGTCGAAGGGGCCGAGGCCGTTCCCCGGCAGGTCGAGCAGCGAGCCGTTCTCGAAGCGGATGTTGCCGAGCTTGCGGGCGGCGGCGCGGCCCTCGGCGATGCGGCGGGCGGCGGCGCTGCGGTCGAGCCAGGTGACTTCGCCGGGGCGGCCGGCCCAGGCCATCTGCTGCGCCAGCATGATCGTTCCGTCGCCGGTGCCGCCGCCCGCGACGAGGGCGCGGAGGGGGGTGGAGGCGGGGCGCCGGCTGCCGAAGACCCAGTGGTCGATCTCGCGGAGGTGGCTCGGGCTGCCGACGATCAGGCGACGCGCCTCCTCCCGCGGGTCGCGGGCGGGGTAGGGAAAGGCCTCGTACTGGGCGGCCAGATGCCTGTCGGGAGCGTCGGTCATGGCCGGGTTGCATAAGGCTGAGCGCGCCGGGGCACCAGCCCGGTTGCTGCGGCGCCGCAGGGGCCTTATCTACCGGCTAAGACCGCCTCCCCCGCGGCCCCACCTTCATCCGACCTCCGCCGACCCGGCGCCGCCTCCCCCGCGGCCGTGCCGGTCCGGCCCTGACAGGTGCTCCCAGCGGCATGCGTGCGCTTCTCCGCCTTCTCCTCGCCCTCGCCATCGCCCCGGCGGTCCCACTGGCGGCCCATGCGCAGCAGGCCCGGCCGCAGAAGCTCGGCGACTACCAGTCCTGGATCGCTGCGGCCTATTCGGAGGGCGGGCAGAAGGTTTGCTACGCCTTCACCCGCACCACCCGGCAGGGGGTGCTGCTGACAGTGACCCATCGGCCGGGGCGGCGGGATACGGTGACGGTCTCGGCCGGCTACGCCTATCCGCGCAATGCCGAAGCGACGGCGGTGATCGGCGGCACGGACCTGCCCTTCTACACCGCCGGCTCCACCGCCGCGGCGCGGGACGGCAGCGCCGTGGTCCGGGCGATGCGCAACGGGCGGGAGCTGCTGCTGCGCGGCCCGGGGGCGAATGGGCGGGGCACCACCTCCGACACCTTCCCCCTCGCCGGCTTCACCGCCGCCTATGAGGCGATCTCCAAGGAATGTCCGTCGGGAGGCCGTGGATGAGCGATCTCACCAGCACCGAGCGCGAGCGCATCCTCGCCAAGTCCGCGCTCTTCAACCCGCCGGAAGCGACGCTGCCGGACGGACGGCGGGAACTGGTCGGCCTCTCGCGCGAGGAGCTGGTGGCGGAGCTGGCGGCGCTCGGCGAGAAGCCGTTCCGGGCGAAGCAGCTTTGGCACTGGATCTACCACCAGGGCGTCACCGATTTCGCCGCGATGACCAGCATCGCCGGGCCGATGCGGGCGAAGCTCGCCGAGCGCTTCACCGTCGGCCGGCCCGAGGCGGCGACGGTGCAGACCAGTTCAGACGAGACGCGCAAGTGGCTGTTCCGCTGGCGCGACGGGCAGGAGGTGGAGACGGTCTACATTCCCGACCGCCATGCCGACCGCGGCGCCGTCTGCATCAGCACGCAGGTGGGATGCACCCTCTCCTGCCGCTTCTGCCATACGGGGACGCAGAAGCTGGTCCGCAATCTCGGCGCCGCCGAGATCGTCGGCCAGTTCATGGCGGCGCGGGACAGCTACGGCGAATGGCCGAGTCCGAAGGACGATCAGCCACGCTTGCTGTCCACCATCGTCGTCATGGGCATGGGGGAGCCGCTCTACAATTACGAGAACACGGCGAAGGCGTTGCGCATCATCATGGATGGCGAGGGCATCGGCCTGTCGCGCCGGCGCATCACGCTGAGCACCAGCGGCGTCGTGCCGATGATGGACCGCTGCGGGCAGGAGCTCGGCGTCAACCTCGCCGTTTCGCTGCATGCGGTGACGGATGAGCTGCGCGACGAGATCGTGCCGCTGAACCGGAAGTATCCGATCAAGGAATTGCTCGATGCCTGCCGGCGCTACCCGGGCGCGAGCAATGCACGACGCATCACCTTCGAATACGTCATGCTGCGCGGGGTGAACGACAGCGAGGCCGAGGCGCGGGAACTGGTGCGGCTGCTCCAGGGCATCCCGGCCAAGATCAACCTGATCCCGTTCAATCCCTGGCCGGGCAGCCCCTACCAGACCAGCACCTACGAGCAGACGGCGAGTTTCGCCGCCATCCTCAACGATGCCGGCTATTCCAGCCCGATCCGCCGGCCGCGCGGGCGGGACATCCTGGCGGCCTGCGGACAGTTGAAGACGGAGAGCGAGCGGGTACGGCGCGCCGTCGCCTAGACCTGTTTGCGGAACAGCACCGCGCCGCCGACGCGCGCATAGCCCCGCGCCGCGTAGAAGGCGTGCGCCGCCTCGCGCTGCGCGCCGGAATGCAGCGAGACGGAGTTCTGGCCCTGCGCCCGCGCCCAGGCCTCGGCGGCGCGCAGGAGTCGTCCGCCGAGGCCGGAGCCGCGCAGACCCGCCTCCACCACCAGCGCCTGCACCACCACCTCGGGCGGCTTCTCGAGCGCCGGGCGCAGGAAGAGGTGCATCAGGCCGAGCACCGCCCCCTCCCGCACCGCGACCAGCACCGCATGGCCGGGCGCAGCGAGGACGGCGGTGAGGCGGCGGGCTGTCTCCTCCGCCGCCATCGGGTAGCCGAGCTGGGCCAGCAGGCCGGGGAGCGCCGGCAGGTCGGCCTCCTCCACCGGCCGGATGGCGATGCCGCCGCTCACTCCGCCGTCGCGCCGCTATCCGCCACCACCTTGGTCCAGAGGCCGATCTCCGACTGGATGTAGGCGGCATAGTCGGCCGCGCTGCCGCCGGTCGGCTTGGCGCCCTGGGCGGCGAGCCGGGCGCGGACATCCGCATCGGCGAGCGTCACGGCCATCGCCGCGTTCAGCCGGGCGACGGCGGCCGGTGGCGTCCGCGCCGGGGCGAGGATGCCCTGCCAGGCGCCGAGGTCGAAGCCGGGCGGCGTCAGCCCCGCCTCGGTCATCGTCGGCACCTCGGGCAGCAGGGGCGAGCGCTCGGCGGAGGAGACGGCGATGGCGCGCACCCGCCCCTCCTGGATCATCGGCAGCGCCGTCACCACCGTGTCGGAGGTGAATTGCACGTTGCCCGCCGCCGTGTCGGTCAGCGCTGCGGCGGTGCCGCGATAGGGGACGTGGACCGCCTCGCCGCCGATATGGTTCAGCACCAGGAAGGTGACGAGGTGCGAGATGTTGCCGACGCCGCCCGAGGAATAGCTGAGTTTCCCCGGATTGGCGCGCAGCCAGGAGACGAACTCGGCAGGCGTGCGCGGCGGCGCGGCCGGATTCACCACCAGTGCCAGCGGCGAGGCGGCGGTCAGCGAAACCGGCGCGAGATCCTTTAGCAGGTCGTAGCTGAGGCGCCGGTAGAGCGCCCGGCTGATGACGATGGAGGAGGTGTTGTAGAGCAGCGTGTAGCCATCCGGCTCCGCCTTCGCCACGACCTCCGCGGCGATGTTGCCGTTGGCGCCGCCGCGGTTCTCGACGATGATCGCCTGGCCCAGCTCGCGCGCCATGCGCTCGGCGAGGATTCGGGCGACGACATCGGTCGGGCCGCCGGGCGGGAAGGCGACGACGAGCCGCACCGGCCGGTCGGGGAAGCCAGGCTGGGCCAGGGCTGGGGTGGCGAGGCCGGCGGCGCCGAGTGCCAGCAGGTGGCGGCGGTGGATCATGCGGTCTCGTCTCCCCGGATCAGTCGCGTCGCATCGTAGTCCATCACCGGCTCGTCGCGCTGGTTCAGCACGCGGATGGCGCTGCGGACCACGGCGCGGCCGCCCTGGCTGGTGGGGCGGATCTCGGTGACCTCAATCTCGGCATGGATCGTGTCACCGACGCGCACCGGCGCCAGCGGCCGGATATGGGTCTCAAGCAGGGCGAGGCCGGTGCCATGGGCCATGCCGGTCAGCACCAGCCCCTCGATCAGCGCATGGGTCAGCGCGCCCGGCACCGGGCGGGCCCCCAGCGCCCCGGCATGGGTCGCATCGACGAAGAGCGGCTCCTGCATGCCGGTGAGCGCCACGAAGCCCATCAGGTCGTGCTCGGTGACGGTGCGGCCGAAGGTGCGGAAGCGCTGCCCCAGCCGCAATTGCTGCCAGGTGAAGCCCATGCCGAGCGGTGCCGTGCGATCCGTCATGGTCCCTCCCCTGCCGCAAGGCTCGGCGCCCGTTGCGCCGCTGTCAACGGAGGCGCCGCCGCTTGACGCGGCGCGGCAAGCGGCTCCCTATCGCCGCGCATGCCGCCCGCCATCCCCATCGCCCTGCTGGCGCTTGCCGGCTTCACCACCGGCTCCGGCATGCGGATGCTGGACCCGCTGCTGCCCGCCATCGCCCGCGCCTTCGAGGTCAATGTCTCGCAGGCAAGTGCGGTGGTGGCGGGCTTCGTCCTGCCCTACGGGCTGGTGCAGCTCGTGGCCGGGCCGCTCGGCGACCGGCTGGGCAAGGTGCGGATCGCCTGCCTGGCGGTGCTGCTCTTCGGCCTCGGCCTGGTGGCGAGCGGCTTCGCCACAGCCCTGCCCGGTCTGATCGCGCTCCGCGCCTGGAGCGGGTTCTTCGCCGGCGCCGTCATCCCGTTGCTGATGGCGCATATCGCCGACGCGGTGCCCTATGCGGAGCGGCAGGTGGCGATCAGCCGCTTCCTCACCGGCATGGTGATGGCGCAGCTCATCGCCGGCCCGGCCTGCGGCATGGTGGCGGAGGCGGCGGGCTGGCGGCTGCCTTTCCTGCTGCTGGGCGGGATGGCGCTGGCGGTGGGCGGGCTGCTCGCCTGGCGGCTCGGGCCCGCGCTCTGGCGGCGGCCGGAGGAGAACGGCGGCGGGCGCGGCATGCGGGCCTATCTGGAGCTGCTCGGCAAGCCCTCCGGTCGGTGGCTGGCCGGCCTCGCCTTCTTCGATGGGTTCCTGCTGTTCGGCGGGGCCTTTCCCTTCATCGGCTCCTTCCTGATCGAGCAATTCGGACGCAATGCGGCGGAGGCGGGGCTGATCGTCGCCGGCTTCGGCCTCGGCGCCTTCGCCTATACGCGTATGGCACGGCCCCTGCTGGCGCGCTTCGGCGAGCGGGGGCTGCTGACGCTGGGCGGGGTGGCGGTAGCCATCGCGCTCGGCCTGCTGGCGCTCACCGATCGCTGGGAGGCGGTGGCGGGGCTGCAGGTGGTGCTCGGCCTCGCCTTCTACATGTTCCATGGCGTGCTGCAGACGCGGGCGACGGAGGCGCTGCCGGAGGCGCGCGGCACGGCGGTCGGCGCCTTCGCCCTGGCGCTCTTCCTCGGGCAGAGCGCCGGCTCGCTGGCCTTCGGGCTGGGGATGGCGGTGATCGGCTACCGCGGCGCCTTCGCCGTGGCCGGCGGCGGGGCGCTGGCGCTGGCCTTCGCCGCGAGGGCAAACTCCGTCCGCAGGTGAAGGGGGCCAGGGCGATGGAGGAACGGTATCTCGAGGATTTTGCGCCGGGGCAGATCTTCCGCTCCGACCGCCTGACGGTGACGCCGGAGGCGATCATCGCCTATGCGCGCGAGTATGACCCGCAGCCCTTCCACCTCGACGACGCGGCGGCCCGCGGCACGCTGTTCGGCGGGCTGGCGGCGAGCGGCTGGCATACTGCCTCGCTCACCATGAAGCTGCTGGTCGGCAGCGAATTCCGCCCCGTGGGCGGCATCATCGGCGGCGGGATGGAGGAGCTGGCCTGGCCGCGGCCGGTACGGCCGGGGGATGAGCTGCGTCTGGAGATCGAGGTGCTGGAGGTGCGGCTGAGCCAGTCGAAGCCGCGCCAGGGCGTGCTTCGCGCGCGCTGCACCACGCTCAACCAGCGGGACGAGGTGGTACAGGTGATCGTGCCAAAGCTGGTTGTGCCGCGCCGCGGCTGACAACGAGCCATTTGTGTTGATTTGGCGGCAGGTCCCATGGTTCCATCACGAACATGGGATATCACATAGTTTTGTGGCTAGCCCTGATGCTGGCCCTTGCTGCCCCCGCCGCCGCCGAGCCGATCTCCGTGTTGGACGTGGAGGCGGTGCCGCATCTTGGCGCCGAGGGCCATGCCGACTACGCGCGCTTCCTCCGGCAATCGACGCCGCGCGCCTTTGCCCTCAGCCCAAGCGGGGCCTGGGGCTGGGCGGCGGCGCAGCCCGACCTCGCCACCACCGAGGCGAGGGCCCTCGCCCTCTGCGCCCAGTGGGTCGGCGAGGGCGGGCGGGACGAGGGCTGCCGCATCTATGCGCGCGACCTCGCCGTGGTCTGGCCGGGGCGCGAAGGGGCACCGCCGCCGGCCCCGGCCCGGCCGATGCAGGGCGGACCGGGCTGGGCGATGGTGCCGGACGGGCGCTTCCTCTGGCAGGGGCCGCGGGTGGCGCGCGGGGCCTATGTCTGGGCGCATGGAAGGGCCGCCGGCGGGCAGGACAGCCGCGGCAGCCAGCCGCAGCCGCATGTCCGGCTGTTCAACAATGCCGGCTGGGACGTGCTGCGCTTCGACCGCGACCCGCTGCTGGACGAGACCGAGAGCGCCGCTGGCTGGCTGCGCGGCGCGCTGCGGGCGCTGCGGGCACAGGGCTACCAGCGGATCATCGTCGGCGGGCAGTCGCGCGGGGCCTGGAATGCCTTGCAGGCGCTGGACGAGCCGGGGCTGGTCGATGGCGTGGTGGCCATCGCCCCGGCAGCGCATGGGCCGCGCGGCAGCCCGGCATGGGGCTGGGCGGTGGCGGAGCTGCGCGAGGTGCTGGAGCGCGCCCGCAACCGCGACGCCCGCGTCGCCGTCGCCACCTTCGAGGGCGACGAATTCGACCCGGATCCGGCGGCGCGGGCCCGGCTGTTCCACGCGCTGACGCGGCGGGTGAAGGCGCTGCTCTTCCTCGACCGGCCGGCGGGCCTGGCCGGGCATGGCGGCGGGTCGGAACCGGCCTTCACCCAGCGCTACGCGCCCTGCCTGCTCGACTTCATCGAAGGCCGCCCGGGCCAATGCGGGTAGGGAATTGCGGGTAACGCCTATTCGGCATCCGCCTGCCGGTCCGGCGCGGCCTCGGCGAAGGCCGGAAGCGCCTGGCAGGCCGCCTCGACCGCGAGCAGCCGGCCGAGCGAGGCGAGGTTGACGCCGAAGCGGCGGGCGTTGAAGAGCTGCGGCACCAGGCAAAGCTCGGCGAGGCCGGGCGCCGGGCCGAAGAGGAAGGGCCCCTCCCCCGCCGGCGCCAGCGCCTGGCAGGCGGCGAGGCCCTCGGCGATGACCTCGCGCGCCCAGCCGGTCACCGCCTCCTCCGGTAGGCCGAGGCCGCGCAGGCGGTCGAGCACCTTCAGGTTCTGCACTGGATGGATGTCGCAGGCGATGGCCTGGGCGAAGGCGCGGATGCGGGCGCGCTGCGCCGCGTCGCCCGGTAGCAGCGGCGGGGCGGGTTTCCTCCAGCCATTCGCAGATGGCGAGCGACTGGGTGAGCACCGTCGCGCCATCGCCCAGCTCCAGCGCGGGCAGCAGGCTCTGCGGGTTCAGCCGCAGAAAGGCCGGCGCGCGTTGCTCGCCGCGCCGCAGGTGGTGGAAGGCATGCCCGACGGCGAGGCCCTTCAGGTTCAGCGCGATGCGCACGCGCCAGGCGGCGGTGGAGCGGTAGTAGCCGTGCAGGCGGCTGGGCGTCGGGGGCTGGTCCATGCGTCCTCCTCAGGCGGCGTCCGGCCCGGGGCCGCCATAGAGCCAGGCCATCACCTCGTACCACTCCTCCGAGCTCCTGGCCGACATGATGGCGTTGCGCAGCAGCGCATGCGGCCCGGCGGGATGGTAGACATGCTCGCCGATCGCGCGCGACTGCAACTGGACGCGGGCGGTGCGCAGCAGGCGGCGCTGGCGATAGGCCTCGAGCGCCGCCTCGATGCGGCCGGGATGCGCCTCCACCATCCGCGCCAGGCAGACGGCATCCTCCATCGCCATGCAGGCGCCCTGGGCCATGTACTGCATCATCGGATGCGCGGCGTCGCCGAGCAGGGCAACGCGGCCATCGACCCAGCGCTCCACCGGCTCGCGGTCGCAGAGCACCCAGAGTTTCCAGTCGGTGCCGTGGCGGATGATGCTCTGCGCCAGCGGGTGGATGTGCTCGAAGCCGTGCATCACCTCCTCGAAGGCGGCGGGCTTGCCGGCGACGGGCTCCGGCGCGTCGTTGTGGTAGGTGACGACGAGGTTGAAGAGCTTCCAGCCCTGCAAGGGGTAGTGGACGATGTGGCATCTCGGCCCGGCCCAGAGCGTCGCCGCGTTCCAGCGCAGCTCTTCCGGCATCCGTTCGGTCGGGATGACGGAGCGGTAGGTGGTGTGGCCGGAGACGCGGGGCGGGCCGTCGCCGACCAGCTGGCGCCGGATGCTGGACCACAGCCCGTCCGCGCCGATCAACGCCGCGCCGGCGACGCGGCTGCCATCGGCCAGCAGCGCGGTGACGCTGCCGCCCTCCTGCTCGTAGCCCCGCACGGCGCTCGCGGTGCGCAGCGCGACATGCGGGCTCCCGCGGCAGGCCTCGAGAAAGACGCCATGCAGGTCGCCGCGATGGATCACCGCATAGGGGTTGCCGAAGCGGCGGCGGAAGCCCTCGCCGAGATCGATATGGGTGATCTCCCGGCCATCCACCGCATCCATCAGCCTGAGCCGGTCGATATGGACGGCCATGGCGCGCGCGGTGTCGCCGATGCCGAGCTCGTCGAAGGCATGGAAGGCGTTGGGGCCGAGCTGGATGCCGGCGCCGATCTCGCCGAGCTCCGGCGCCTTCTCCAGCACCAGGCTGGCGATGCCGCGGCGGGCGAGGCCGAGCGCGGTGGCGAGGCCGCCGATTCCGCCGCCGGCGATCAGGATGGGCAGGGTGCCGGGCACGGCGCGTCAGGCCCCGACACGCGGGCGTGGCATGATGGCGGAGTTCCTCCTGGCCGCGGAGCTTATGGACCGCCGGCATGCCGCGCAACGGCGGAGGCCGCGCCGTGACCGGGGCTTGTTCGGACGGCTCCGTGCGGCTTCCATGCCCCCATCGGGTGGACGGGGGAGGATGTGATGCGCCATGGATGGTGGAACCGGGTGGGCCGCCGCTGCCTCGGCTTGCTGGCCCCGCTGCTGGCGCTCGGCGCCGGCGCCATGGCCGAGGAAGCTTATCCCGCACGCCCCATCCAGCTCATCGTGCCCTACCCGCCGGGCGGCAACACGGACCTGATGGCCCGCGCCCTGCAGCAATCGCTGTCGCGCGCGCTCGGCCAGAGCATCGTGGTGGTCAACCGCGGCGGCGCCTCCGGCACGATCGGCGATGCCGAGATTGCCCGGGCCCGGCCGGACGGCTACACGATCGGCCTCTCGCCCAACACCCCGCTGACGGCGCAGACGCATCTCGTCCCGCTCAGCTACTCGCTCGACAGCTTCCGCTTCCTCTGCCTCGTCTACGACAACCCGCAGGTCCTCGTCCTGGGCCGCGACGCGCCGTTCCACGACATCGCCGGCATGGTCGCCTTCGGCCGCACCAGGCCCGAGGCCCTGGTCTACGGCTCGCCCGGCCAGGGCAGCACCCAGCACATCCTCATCGCGCGCCTCCTGCGCCTTGCCGGGGTGGACGCCCTGCACGCGCCCTTCACCGGCGCCGGGCCTATGGCCCAGGCGGCGCTCGGCGGCCAGATCATGGCCTTCGTCGAAAGCCCGTCGATCCCCGTTTCCACCGGCCTGCCGGTCGGCGGGACCTTCAGCCGGGAGCGCCTCCCCGCCCTGCCGGAGGTCCCCACCGTGACCGAGACCGGCTACCCGATCATCGGCAGCTCCGCCGGCGGGCTCGTCGCCCCGGCCGGCCTGCCGGACGCCATCGCCGCCGTCCTCCAACGCGGCTGCGCCGAGGCGGTGGCGAGCGAGGGCTTCCGCACCGCCGCAGGCCGCCTCAACGCCGTGCCCAGCTATGCCGAGGGGGCCGAGTTCCGGGCGCGCTTCGCCGCGGAAAGCGACAGCAACCGCCAGGTCCTGCGGGACCTCGGGATGGCGCGCGACTGACCGGCGGCTTTCGCTCCCGCGACAGCAAGGGGCCAAGGGCTAGGCAGCGGGCATCCGGATGGCCGTATCGAGGAAGCGGTTGGTGAAGGCCGCCTCCGGCTGCATCGCCGGGACATTCTCGAAGTAGGTCCGCAGCAGCTCGTAATCTGCGGCCACCCGCTCCGGCTTGAACGCGCCGAGGGCGACGGTTTCCGTCGTCGGGTCGCGCATCAGCTCGAGGATACGGCGCCATTGGTCGCGCTGGTTGGCCTCGTCGAGCCCCGAGACGGCGGCCAGCAGGGCGCGCAGCGCTGGGCCGACATCCTGCACGGCGGCGGCGAAGGCGCGCTGCGAGACGCGGACGAAATCCTCCACCAGCTTCGGCTTCGCCCGCAGCACCTCCTCGTTCGCAAGGATGGAATTGCCGTAGGTGTTCAGGCCGATCTCGCGCCAGGCGAGGAAGCCGAGGTCATCGCCGAACAGGCGCAGCTTGAGGTCGTGCTCGTTGTAAAAGTCGCTGGTGATGTCGATGCTGCGGCTGCGCAGCGCCTGCATCTTGGCCTGCGGGCTGACATTGACGAAGCGGACGCTGGCCGGGTCGATGCCGACGGTCTTGGCGAAGGCCGGCCACATGACGCGGGAGGCATCGCCCGGAGGGTTGCCGATGGAGCGGCCGGCGAAGTCGCGCGGCCCGCCGATGCCGCTGCTCTTCAGCCAGTAGAAGCCCTGCGGCGAGTTGGCATAGACCACCATGACGGCGACGAGCTTCGAGCCCCGGCTGCGCGCCAGCATCGCGGTCGCCATGTCGGCGATGCCGAGTTGCGCGCCGCCGGCGGCCACCCGCTGCGCGGCGGCGCCGGAGCCACGGCCGGTCTCGATCGTCAGGTCGATGCCGGCCTGCTCGTACCAGCCCTGGGCCTTGGCGTAGTAATAGGGCGCGTGGTCGGCGGTCGGCGTCCAGTTCAGCACGAGGTTCACCGGCTCGGCGGCCCGGGCGCGGCCGAGGATCGCGGCGGCGGCGAGGCCACCCAGGACGGCGCGGCGGCTTGCCGCGGCTTCGGCTTTTGCCATTGGCTCAAACCCCTTTCTTGCGTCAGCTCCGGGCGGCGATGCTATCCAACCAATCGGTTGGTTGATAGAGTGAATCATGTCCCGAGCGAGCCTGCCCGCTGCCCCCGAGCGCCCCCGCGGCCAGCGCGACCCGGAAGCGACACAGCGCGCCCTGCTCGCCGCCGCCACGGCGGAGTTCGCCGAGAAGGGCCTGGCCGGCGCCCGCGTCGACGAGATCGCCCGCCGCGCCGGGGTGAACAAGCAGCTCGTCTACCACCATTTCGGCAACAAGGAGGCGCTGTACCGGGCCTCGCTGGAGCAGGTCTATGCCGGCATCCGGGCAGCCGAGCGTGCGCTGCACCTGGCCAACCTGCCGCCCGAGGCGGCGCTGGAGCGGCTGGTCGGCTTCTCCTTCGACTACCTGCTGGAGCACCCCGAATTCGTCGCCCTGCTGAACGACGAGAACCGCCTGGGCGCGCCGCATCTCCGCGAAGCCGACGGGCTGCAGGCCATGCACTCGCCCCTGGTCGACCTGCTGCGGGAGACGCTGCGGCGGGGCGGGGAGGCCGGCATCTTCCGTGCCGATCTCGACCCGGTGCAGGTCTATATCTCCATCGCCGCCCTCTCCTACTTCTACTTCTCGAACAACAGCAGCCTCTCCGCCATCTTCGGGCGGGAGCTGGGCGCGGCGCGGGCGGTGTCGGCACGCCGGCGGCACGTCATCGACTTCACCCTGCGCGCCCTTCGCCCGTGAACTCAATTCAGTCAACTGGTTGGTTGACAAAACATGGCCGGGCCGCCTAGCCTTCCCGCCTCGCCAGGGGATGAGGTCGGGCATGGAGGCCGCAGCGCAGCAGCAGGACCCGGCGCCGAGCGACCCCGCCCTGCGCGCCACGCTGCTGCACGCGCTGGCGACCGTCGCCGTGCATGCGGCGCTGGTCCTCGCCTGGCAGTTCGGCGTCCGCGCCTCGGGGCTCCCGCCGGTGATCCTGCCAGCGCCGAGCGACATCCTCGCCACGCTCGGCGGCGCGAACTATGCGTGGATCGCGAATACCTGGGTCACGGCGCTCGAGATTCTCGGCGGCTATGCGCTCTCGGTCGTCGTCGGCGTCGCGCTGGCGCTCGCCTTCTCCTGGTCGCGGCTGCTGACGCTCGCCGTCTTCCCGCTGCTGGTCACGCTGAACATGATCCCGAAGGTGGCGCTCGGGCCGCTGGTCATCACCTGGTTCAGCTACGGCCTCGGCACCAACATGCTGATCGTCTTCTCGCTCTGCGTCTTCCCCGTGCTGCTGACCACGCTGCGCGGGCTGCGCGAGGTGGAGCCGGACCTGCTCGACCTTGTCCGCTCGCTGCGCGGCTCGCGCTGGGCGATGTTCCGCACCATCCAGCTGCCGGGCTCGCTGCCCTACATCTTCTCCGGCATGAAGGTTGCCGCCATCCTCGCCGTCGCCGGCGCGGTGGTGGGCGAGTTCATCGCCTCCGACCGGGGCCTCGCCTACCTGATGATCCAGGTGCAGGCCTCGCTCGACACCCCGGCCATGTTCATGGCCGTGCTGCTGATCACCCTGCTCGGCATCGTTCTCTACGGCGCGGTGCTGCTGCTGGAGCGGATCGCCCTCCCCCGCGATGCGAGGACAAGCGGATGACCGACTGGCTCGACGCCGCCACCCTGCCCACCGGCTTCGCCGATGCCGAGGCGCTCGATGACTTCCTCGCCCGGCCCAGCCGCGCCCTCGCCGCCGACCTCGCCGCGGTCGAGGGCGACATCATGGTGCTCGGCGTCGGCGGCAAGATGGGGCCGAGCCTCGCGCGCCTCGCCCGCAACGCCGCGCCCGGCAAGCGAGTCATCGGCGTCGCCCGCTTCAGCGAGCCCGGCCTGCGCGAGGCGCTCGGCCGCCACGGCGTCGAGACCATCGCCTGCGACCTGATGGACCGCGAGGCGGTGGGGCGGCTGCCGCGCGTGGCCAACATCGTCTTCATGGCCGGGCGGAAATTCGGCGCCGAGGGCGACCAGCCGCTGACCTGGGCGATGAACGTCCATGCGCCGAGCCTGGTGGCGGAAGCCTTCCGCGAGTCCCGGATCGTCACCTTCTCGACCGGCTGCGTCTATCCCTTCGTCCCGGTGGCGAGCGGCGGCTCCACCGAGGACAGCCCGCTGACCCCGCCGGGCGAATACGCCAATTCCTGCATCGGGCGGGAGCGGCTGGTGAGCCACTTCTCCGCCCGCCACCGCACGCCGGGCCGGATCTTCCGGCTGAACTACGCGATCGACCTGCGCTACGGCGTGCTCTTCGACATCGCCCGCGCGGTGCGGGACGGCGCGACGATCGACGTCACCATGGGACATGTGAACGTCATCTGGCAGGGCGATGCCAACAGCCAGGCGCTGCGCTGCCTCCGCCATGCCACCGTCCCCGTCTCCCCGCTGAACGTGACGGGGCCGGAGACCATCTCCGTGCGCTGGCTGGCCAAGGCCTTCGGGGAACGCCTCGGCAAGCCGCCCGTGCTGCAGGGCGAGGAGGCGCCAACCGCCTGGCTGAACAACGCCGGCCAGGCCGCGGCGCTGTTCGGCTACCCGGTGGTGCCGCTCGGGCGGATGATGGACTGGGTGGCGGATTGGGTGGCGCGGGACCAGCCGAGCTTCGGCAAGCCGACGCATTTCGAGGTGCGGGACGGTGCCTACTAGCGCCGCCTTTCACCGGCTGGAGGAGGCGGACCTGCCGGGCGCGCTCGCGCTCTCGGCGGAAGCGGGCTGGAACCAGGTGGCGGAGGATTGGCGCCTCTTCCTCCGCCATGGCGCGGTGCATGGGCTGCGCGGCGCGGATGGCGGCTGGCAGGCGACGGGGGCGGTGCTGCCCTACGGGTCCTTCGGCTGGATCAGCATGGTGCTGGTGACGGAGGCGGCGCGCGGCCGCGGCCTCGGCACCGCCGTGCTGCGGGAGGCGATGGCGGCGTTGGAGGCGGCGGGGCAGGTGGCCTTCCTCGATGCGACGCCGGCGGGCGAGCGCATCTACCGCCCGCTTGGCTTCCGCCCGGTCTTTCCGCTGATGCGCTGGCGCGGCGAGGGGCAGGGCGGCACGGACCTGCCCGGTGGGCTGCGCCTGGTGGAGCCGGCCGACCTGCCGGCCCTCGTGGCCCTGGATGCGGCGGCCTTCGGCGTGGCGCGGCCCGACATCCTCGCCGACCTCTGGCGCCGGACGCCGGAGGCGGCACTGATGCTGGCGGATGGCTCCGGCTTCATCCTCGCCCGGCCCGGCCGCCAGGCGCTGCAGCTTGGCCCGATGGTGGCGGCGAACGAGGCCGCGGCGGCCGGGCTGCTGGGGGCCGCGCTCGGCCGGGCGCGGGGTCCGGTGCTGCTCGACCTGCCGCGGCGCTGGTTCTGCCTCGCCACGCTGCTGGCGAAGGCGGGCTTCCGCGAGGAGCGGCCCTATCTGCGGATGGCGCTGGGGCGGGAGACCGGCTTCGGCGACGACGCCCGGCTCTTCCTCATTGCCGGGCCGGAATTGGGATAACGACAGGGAGTTGGGCTCGATGCACCGTTCCGCCATTCCAGGGGCCGTCCGCGACCTGCTCGCCCAGGGCACGGTCATCCCCGCCCATCCGCTGGCGCTCGATGCCGACCGGCGCTTCGACCGCCGCCGGCAACGGGCGCTGACCCGCTACTACGTCGATGCCGGCTCGGGCGGCCTCGCGGTCGGCGTCCACACCACGCAGTTCGAGATCCGCGAGGCCGGGCTCTACGAGCCGGTGCTGGCGGCGGCGATGGAGGATGCGCGCGGCTGGACCGACCGGCCGCTGGTGATGATCGCCGGGCTCTGCGGCGGCACGGACCAGGCGGTGCGGGAGGCGCGGCTGGCCGTCTCGCTCGGCTACCATGCAGGGCTGCTCAGCCTCGCCGCCCTGCGCGGTGCGACGCCGGAGGCGGTGCTCGCCCATTGCCGCCGCGTCGCCGAGGAGATCCCGCTGGTCGGCTTCTACCTCCAGCCCGCGGTCGGCGGCCTGCCGCTGGACGCGGAATTCTGGACCGGCTTCTGCGGCATCGACAATGTCGTCGCCATCAAGGCCGCGCCCTTCAACCGCTACCGCACGCTGGACGTGGTGCGCGGCCTGGTCGCCGCCGGGGCCGAGGAGCGCATCACCCTCTACACGGGCAATGACGACCATATCGTGCTCGACCTGCTGACGCCCTTCGTGGCGATGCGGGAGGGCCAGCCGGTGACGGTGCGCTTCCGCGGCGGGCTGCTCGGCCACTGGTCGGTCTGGACGCAGAAAGCGGTGCAGCTGTTGGCGCGGCTGCAGGCGGCGGGGGGCGCGGCGGTTCCGGCCGAGTTGCTCGCCCTCGATGCCCGCGTCACCGACTGCAATGCCGCCTTCTTCGACGTGGCGCACGACTTCCACGGCTGCATCGCCGGCTGCCACGAGGTGCTGCGCCGCCAGGGCCTGCTGGAAGGCATCTGGTGCCTCAACCCTGCGGAGGGGCTGAGCCCCGGCCAGGCGGCGCTGATCGACCGCGTCTGCCGCGAGCATGCCGACCTCGCTGACGACGCCTTCGTCGCCGCCAACCGGGAACGCTGGCTCGCATGAGCGCCGAGCCGCTGATCCGTCTGCGCGATGTCAGCAAGACCTATCGCCGCGGCGGCCGGGCCTTCACCGCCGTCTCCAACGTCACCATGGAGGTGGCCGAGGGCGACATGGTGGCGCTGGTCGGGCCCTCCGGCTGCGGCAAGACCACCGTGCTGAAGATCCTGGCCGGGCTGCACGACGCGGATGGCGGCGAGGTGCGGATCGGCGGCGCGGCCGGAGCCTTCACCCCCGGCCGCGATGTCGGCATGGTGTTCCAGCAGGCGCTGCTGCTGAAATGGCGCACCGTCCTGCGCAACGTCATGCTGCCGGCCGAGATCCTTGGCCTGCCACGCCGGGCGGCGGAGGTGCGGGCGCGCGAGCTGCTCGCCCTGGTCGGCCTCCGGGGTTTCGAGGACCGCTACCCCTACGAGCTTTCGGGCGGCATGCAGCAGCGGGCCGCCATCGCCCGCGCCCTGGTCCATGATCCGAAGCTGATCCTGATGGACGAGCCCTTCGGGGCGCTGGACGCGCTGACGCGGGAGAAGATGAATCTCGAGATGCGCCGCATCTGGCAGGAGAGCGGCAAGACCATCCTCTTCGTCACCCATTCCATCCAGGAGGCGGTGTTCCTCGGCGAGCGCTGCGCCGTGCTCACGGCCGGGCCGGCGCGGATGTCGGACTATTTTGCCATCGACCTGCCGCCGGAGCGCGGCCTCGACATCAAGACGAGCGAGGCCTTCGGCCAGTATGTCCGGCGCATCTACGGCCTTCTCGGCCTCCACTAGGCTTGGGCGCATGGATGGACCAACGGGACAGGCACGCGTGCCGGGCGCCGCTGTCGCGCCCGGCTGTCAGGCGCCGCTGCAGCGATGCGATGCATCCGGCCGTGTCCAGGACTGGAGGGTGCGGAGGTTTGTCACGGTGTAGACCCGGCCGCGGCTGTCGCCAGGAGGGCAGTTCGATGGCAGGGCGACGAGGCACATCAGGACGCGATCGCCGCGCCGGCTGTCCTCGATGCCGGGCACGGTATCGTAGCCGACCTGGTAGCCGCCATTGGCAAAGCGCACAGCCGAACCGCTGCCGGGAACCGGCCGGTTGTCTCCACCGACCAGCCGGGTGTCGACCGCTTCCACCCTCGTCTCGACGCATGCCCCGACGCGCTGCGGCAGTCTGGGAGGTGCGCCCGGCGAGCCCGGCTGGGCGAAGGCCGGAGAGGCCAGGAAGAGGATGCACAGGCAGATCGGCACAGCATGCATGGCGAGGAGGCTAGCAGCCCCGGCTGCCAGGTCCACCGGACGGCGCCCTCTTGAGCGGCGGCCCTCGAATACGGCACCGCGCACGACCGCGCGCTCCGCCATCGTCTGCAACCAGCCGCCGCAACTCGTGCTTTTGCACCGAGCGTTTGAGGGGGGCTAATCCACCCTGAAGCCGCTTTTCTCCACCACCGGGCGCCAGCGCTCGATATCCTCCGCCAGCACCTTTCCCAGTTCGTTGGGCGTGGAGACCTCAGGCTCCAGCCCGATCGCCAGCAGCTGGGACTTCACCTCCGGCTCCATCGTCGCTCCCGACAACTCGGCATTCAGCGCTGCGATGAGGGGCGCCGGCGTGCCGGCTGGCGCGTAGAAGGCATAGAAGCCGAAGCTCGCCTGATCCGGGTGCCCGAGATCGGCGATGGTCGGGACCTCTGGCGTGGTGATGCCGCGCCGGGGCCCCGAGGTGATGACGATCCGAAGCTTTCCGTCCTTGTGATGCGTCAGGAAGTCGGACACGCCGCCGCAACCCGCTGCGATATGCCCGGCCGCGAGATCCGAGATCAGCGGTGCCGCGCCCCGGTATCCCACGGGTTCCAGCTCGATGCCGAAGGCACCGCCGAGTTGCAGGCCGAAGAAGTGGGTGGAGGAGCCGAGCGCGGTGCTGCCGAAGCTGCCGCGGCGCCTATCGGCCTTCAGCCAGGCGACGTAGTCGGGAAAATTCTTCACCGGAAGTCCCGGCGCCAGGACGAAGCAGGTCTGAACCGTGCCGGTCATGGTCACCGGCGCGAAATCCGTGCGGGGATCCCAGGGCAGCTTTCGGAAGGTCAGGACGGGCTGGACGGTGGAGGCGCTGGGCGCGAAGAGCAACGTGGTGCCGTCCGGCGTCGCGTGCTTCAACGCCTCGCAGGCCAGCGTCCCGCTTGCGCCCGCTCGGTTCTCGATGACGACATTCTTCAGGTTGCCGCGCTTGCGCAGCGTCTCTGCAATGATGCGGCCCATCACATCGGTCCCGCCGCCGGGCGGGAACCCCACAAGGATGCGGACCAAGCCTTGCGGCAAGGCTGCCTTCGCGTCTGGCGAAAGGATGAGTGTCGCGGCGCCCGCGGCACGCAACAAGGCCCGGCGTGGCAGATGCATGTGGTCCTCCCCGATCGTTATCTTGCCTGGCCTGTCCTTGCCGGACGGCTCGCTTCCTGGACGGGGAGAGGCTGCTGCGCCGCGCGCGGCGCTGTCAACGCGGATCGTCAGGGCGGCGGGAAGCTGGCGACAGGAGGCCATCCGGAGGTATCGGGCCCGTCCGCCGGCGCCGCATAGCTGACCGGTCGGCACCTGGCGCGGCTGCCCGTCAAGGTCCCGCGCGTTCGGATACGCGGGCCCCATGCTGCCGTGGCGTCGCCCGACGCCGGCTTTCGTTCCATACCGCCAGTTGGCGTGGCTGCCTGCAGGCCGATCGTCGCGCTACCGCAGCCTTCCAGGCCGGTGCTAGCCTGACGCCAAGGAATAACGGGAGGAACATCCATTGCTGCATCGCCGCGCGCTGCTTGGGGCGCCCATGCTCGCCGCCTTGCCCGTCATGGGCCAGGCCCAGGAAAGTTGGCCGAACCGGCCGGTGCGCGTCATCGTTGGCTTCCCGCCAGGCGGCTCGCTCGACGTCATGACGCGGCTGGCCGCCGAGCAGATGACGCAGCGCCTTGGCCAGCCCTTCGTGGTGGAAACGCGCACAGGCGCCTCCGGCAACATCGGCGCGGAAGCGCTCGCCCGCGCTGCGCCGGACGGTTACACCATCGGCACCGTCAGCATGCACAACCTGCTGATCAATCCGCATCTTTTCAGAACCCTGCCCTATGATCCGGAGCGGGACTTCGCCTGGATCAGCGCGATGTGGGACCTGCCCAATGTCGCGGTCGTTGCGGCGCAGCACGTCCCGGCACAGACGCTGCAGGAATTCGCCGCCTGGGCGAAGGCACGGCCCGGCAAGATCAGCTTCGGCTCCTCCGGCGTCGGCACCACCATCCATCTGTCCGGCGCCTACCTGGCTGGCCGGGCCGGATTCGAGGCTCAACATGTAAGCTTCCGCGGCGGCGCCCAGACCATCCCCGCGCTCCTCTCGGGTGACATCCAGTACGCGGTGGACAACCTTGCCTCCTATGTGGGCGTGATCCAGGAAGGCCGGATGCGGGCCCTCGCCGTGGCGCTGCCGCAGCGCTGGCCAACACTGCCGCAAGTGCCGACCATGACGGAGGCCGGCATCCCTGGTTTCGAGGTGTCGCCCTGGCATTTGTGGGCAGCGCCGCGCGGTACTCCGCGGGCGGTCGTCGACCGCATTTCGGTCGAAGTGCGTGCCGCCTGGACTGACCCGGCACTGCAACAGCGCGCACTGACGATGGGCGCGCGGCTGACCGGCTCCACGCCCGAGGGGCTGGCGGAGCGGCTGGCACGCGAGAAGCCGATCTGGGCGGAGATGGTGAAGGTCAGCGGCGCGCAACCGGAGTAGGCCCGGCAGCGGCTCCCGCGCATCTCAGCGTGGGTAGTGCCTTTTGGTCACGACGCGGTGGGAACCTGCCCAGCCGGCCCTGTCCGCGACACCAACGGACTGCCAATGCTCGGCATCCGCAGCCATGCAGGCCAGCATCGACCTTTCAAGTTTGCTGGTGCCGGGTGAGGGATTTGAACCCCCGACCTTCTGATTACAAATCAGCTGCACTACCCCTGTGCTAACCCGGCCACCGCCGCTGTTTACCAGACGGCGGCGCGGTGGTCAGCCCACCCCGAGCAGTTCCACGTCGAAGACCAGGGTCGCGTTCGGCGGGATGACGCCGCCGGCACCGCGGGCGCCGTAGCCCAGTTCCGGCGGGATGGTGAGGGTCCGCTGGCCGCCGACCTTCATGCCCTCGACGCCCTGGTCCCAGCCGGCGATGACGTGGCCAGCGCCGAGCTCAAAGCGGAAGGGCTCGCCCCGGTCGCGCGAGCTGTCGAATTTCCGGCCCTTGTTCTCCGGCTGGGAGGCGTCGAAGAGCCAGCCGGTGTAGTGCACCTCGACGGTGTGGCCGGCCGTGGCGGTGGCGCCGGTGCCGAGCTTCTGGTCGGTCATGCGATGATCCTTGCTGTCGGGGGCGGATCATGCACCGCCCGCCCTGGCTAATCCACCCTGGCCCCGGAGGCGCGGACCAAGGGCGCCAGCCGCTCCTTCTGCGCCGTGCGATAGGTGGCGATCTCCTCGATGCCGGTCCACCAGGGGCTGGCGCCCAGCTCCTGATAGGCGCGGATCACGGCCGGGCTCTCCAGCGCCTGCTTGGTGAGCGTCGACATGCGCTGCACCACGGCGGGCGGCAGGCCGGCCGGGCCGCAGACGCAGGTCCAGGAGACGACGTCGAAGCCAGGGAGGTATTCGCTGATCGCAGGGATCTCCGGCGCCACCGCGCTGCGGTTCAGCGAGGTGACGGCAAGCGGCCGCACCTGGCCCTGGCGGGAGAGGGAGAGCGTGCCCGGGATGTTGTCGAACATCATCGAGATGCGGCCGGCGACGAGGTCGAGCTGCGCCGGCGCGCTGCCGCGGTAGGGAACGTGCACCATCTCGACGCCGGCAAGCTGCTTGAACATCTCGCCCGCCAGGTGGAGCGTGGTCCCCGAGCCCGCCGAGCCGAAGCTGTACTCGCCAGGCGCCGCCTTCAACAGGGCGATCAGCTCCGGCACGCTCCGCGCCGCGACGCCGAGATGCACCGCCAGCAGGTTCGGCAGCTGCCAAAGGCCGGCGACCAGGGTGAAGTCCCGCTCAGGGTCGAAGGGCAGGCTGCGGTAGAGCGTCGGCGCGATGGCGTGCGAGGCGACGCCGCCGAGGCCGATCGTGTAGCCGTCCGGCGCCGACTTGGCGATCGCATCGGCGCCGACATTGCCGCCGGAGCCGCTGCGGTTCTCGACGACGAATTGCTGACCGGTGAGCTCCGACATCCGGGCGCAGTAGAGGCGCGAGAGCGTGTCGGTCGGCCCGCCCGGCGGGTAGGGATTGATGTAGCGAACGGTGCGGTTCGGCCAGTCGCCGGACTGGGCGAGGGCCGGCGCCGCGAGGGCGGGGAGCAGGCCGAGGATGGCACGGCGGGACAGGGTCATGGCGCTCAATCCACCCGGGCGCCGGCGGCGCGGATGACGGGGGCGAAGGCAGCCTCGTTGGCGGCGCGGAAGGCGGCCAGCTCCTCGGGCCCGGCGATCCAGGGCATCGCGCCGTTCTCCTCGAAGCGGGCGGCGAGGTCGCGGCTCTCCAGCGCCTGGCGGGTCAGCGCGGCCATGCGCAGCACCATCGACGTGGGCAGCCCGGCGGGGGCGACGGCGGAGCCCCAGGAAGTGATCTCGAAGCCGGGGAGGAATTCCGCCATGGCGGGGATGTCGGGCGCCTGCGGGCTGCGCTTCGCGCCGGTGACGGCAAGCGCCCTCACCTTCCCCTCCTTCGCCTCCTGCAGGGCCTGGGGGATGTTGTCGAAGATCATGTGGACGCGCCCGGCGATCAGGTCGATATGCGCCGGCGCTCCGCCGCGATAGGGGACGTGGATCAGCTCCAGCCCGGCCTGCGCCGCAAACATCGCGCCCGAGAGATGCACCGTCGTGCCGGAGCCGGAGGAAGCGTAGGTGTATCTGCCCGGGTTGGCCTTCACCAGGGCGATCAGCTCCGGCACCGTGCGCGCCGGCACCTCCGGGTTGACGACGAGCAGGTTCGGCAACTGCCAGAGCCCGCCGATATAGGTGAAGTCCCTGGTCGGGTCGAAGGGCAGTCGCCGGTAGAGGGTCGGGCCGATCGCCAGCGGCGCGACGCTGCCGAGGCCGATGGTACGACCATCCGGCGCACTGCGGGCGATGGCCTCGGTGCCTATATTGCCGGCCGAGCCGCTGCGGTTCTCGACGATGAACTGCTCGCCGGTGATCTCCGACATCTTCTGGCACCAGAGGCGGGAGAGGATGTCGGTACCCCCGCCTGGCGGGAAGATGCCGATGAAGCGGATCGGCCCTGGCGGCCATTGCTGTTGCCCGAGAGCGGGCGCGGCGAGTGCCGCCGCTGCCAACCCCAACCCCGCACGCCGCGTGATCCGCGCCATACCCGGCCCTCCCCAACCTTATCGTTGCAGGGAGTGTAGGGGCAGCGCGGCGCGGGCCGCCAGCCTCAGCTGTCGAGGGTCAGGACCCGGCCATCCGCGGTGCCGACCAGGAGCTGCGGCGCGAGGCCGAGGAAGAGGCCGGTCTCGACCACGCCGGGGATGGCGTGCAGGGCGCGGTCGAGGGCGGCGGCGTCGGCGATGGGGCCGGTCGCGCAATCGGCGATCAGGTGGCCGCCATCGCTGCGGAAGGGCCGGCCGTCCTTCCCCTGGCGCAGGGTCGGGGTCAGGCCAAGCGCCGCGAGCCGGGCGAGGGTGGCGCGCTGGCCGAAATCGACCAGCTCCACCGGCAGGACGCCGCGGCCGAGGCGAGGGACCAGCTTCCCCTCGTCGATGACGATCAGCAGGCGGCGGGCGGCGGTGGCAACCATCTTCTCGCGCAGGAGGGCGCCCCCGCGGCCTTTCAGCAGGGCGAAGCTGCCCTCTTCCACCTCGTCCGCCCCGTCGATGGCGAGGTCGAGCGGCCGCTCGTCCAGCTCGGCCAGCGGCAGGCCGAGGCGGCGGGCGAGCGTGGCGGTGCCCTCGGAGGTCGGGACGCCGCCGGCGATGCGGAGGCCGGCCGCCTGGCGCGCGGCCAGCGCCTCCACCACCAGCGCGGCGGTGGAGCCGGAGCCGAGGCCGATCAGCATGCCGGGCTCGACCAGCGCCGCGGCGGCTTCGGCGGCCTGGCGCTTCTGCCGGTCCTGGCCGCTCACGCGCCGGCCGCGTCCCGGTCTGCGAAGATGGTGACCGGGCCGGCAGGGCCGAGCCCGGCCGCGGGCAGCGCCCGGTCGCCGGCGCGGAGGCGGGCGAGGATCTCGCGCTTCTCCGCGCCGGCGACGAGGAAGGCGGAGGCGCGGCTGCTGTTCAGCGCCGGATAGGTCAGGGTGATCCGCGGCTCCGGCTTGGCGCCGATGACGGCGAGTACCCAGGCCCCGCGCTCCAACAGAGCCGGGTTGCCGGGGAAGAGCGAGGCGGTATGCCCGTCCGGCCCGAGGCCGAGGAGCTGGATGTCGAAGAGCGGCTCGCCCGGCCGGGTCTCGGCGAAGCGGCGCAGCTCCGCCTCGTAGCGGGCGGCGGCGGATTCCGGAGTGCCGTCGGTGGGGATGGGGTGGATGTTGCGGGGCGGGATCGGCACCTGGCCGAGCATTGCCTGCCGCACCATGCCCTGGTTGCTGTCCGGGTGTTCAGGCGCCACGAAGCGCTCATCGCCCCAGAAGAGATGGATGCGCGCCCAGGGCACCCGGTCGCGCCATTCCGGCGAGGCCAGCCGCTCATAGAGCCGCTTCGGGGTGGAGCCGCCGGAGAGGCCGATGGAGACGGCGCCCTCCCGCGCCATGACATGCTCCAGCACCCAGGCGGCTGCCTGCTCGGCCAGCGCCTCGGCATCCGCCGCCACCTCCATGCGATGCATCATGCCGGCCTCCTGTCGCCTCCCGCCCGGGGGAGGATGATGTCGCGCACCGCGGCGGCGAAGCCATCCGCGTCATTGGCCAGCGTGACCGCCGCGGCGCGGGCCTGCACCGCGGGCGGGGCATTGCCCATGGCGATGGCAAACCCGGCAACGCCGAACATGGGCAGGTCGTTCGTCATGTCGCCGATGCAGGCCGTCTCGGCAGGCGTGACGCCGCAGAGCCGGGCGAGCGCCAGGAGCGCATGGCCCTTGTCGGCCTCCGGGTGCGTCACGTCGAGGTAATAGGCCTGGGAGCGGTGGATGCTGGCCTGCGCGCCGAGCTGGGCCTGGAGGCTTGCCTCGCATTCGGCGAGCAGCGCGGCATCGGCCGAGGCGCCGACCAGCTTGCCGGCGCGGGCGATGACGGGATCGAAGCTGTCCACCCGGCGCGGGGCGAAGCCGATGGTGCGCTGCTCGAGCGGGACGTAGTGGCCGTCCGGGTTCTGCAGCAGCCATTCGCCATCGGCGAAGACCCATGCGTCGATGCCGCGCGCGGCGAAGGCGGCGAGCGCGGCGCGGGCCGCCACCTCCGGCACCGGGCGCTCGGCGAGGCTACGGCCCTCGCGGTCGAGGATGACGCCGCCGTTGAAGCCGGCGACCGGTGTCTCCAGCCCGAGCTGCGCGGCGAGCGGGGCGATGCCGCGCGGCGGGCGGCTGCTGACCAGGGCGAGCATCACCCCGGCCTCGCGCAGCCGGGCGGCGGCCTCGGTCGTCGCCGGCGTGAGGCGCTTGTCGGTCGTCACCAGCGTGCCGTCGACATCGGAGACGAGCAGCCGCACGGGCGCCGTCATGCGAGCTTCAGCCAGTGGCGGCCATCGCGCGCGAGCAGCGCATCGGCCGCGTCCGGGCCCTCGCTGCCGGCGGCGTAGGGCTCGATCGCCACCGGAGCATCCAGGATGGGCTGCACCGCGCACCAGCCGGCCTCCACATTGTCGGCACGCTGAAACAGCGTCGCGTCGCCGACGAGCACGTCGTAGAGCAGCGTCTCGTAGCCCGTGCTCGGCCCGGCCTTGAACCAGTCGGCATAGCGGAAGTCCATCTGCACGCCGGAGAGCTTGAGCGTCGGCCCCGGCTCCTTGGCGCTGAGATGCAGCGAGATGCCCTCGCTCGGCTGGATGTGGATCACCATGAAATTGGGCGTCAGCCGCTCGACCGGCGTGTCGCGGAACATGGCGAAGGGTGCCTGCTTGAACTGGATGGCGATCTCCGTGCGGCGCAGCGTCATCCGCTTGCCGGTGCGGATGTAGAAGGGCACGCCGGCCCAGCGCCAGTTGTCGATCGCCAGCTTCATCGCGATGTAGGTCTCGGTGCCGCTGTCGGGGGCGACGTTCGGCTCATTGCGATAGCCGGTCACCGGCTGGCCCTTCGACGTGCCGGCCGTGTACTGGCCGCGCACCACGTCGCGGGCCAGCTCCGCCGCCCCGAGCGGGCGGATGGCCTGCACTACCTTGGCCTTCTCGGCGCGCACCGCATCGGCGTCGAAGCTGTTGGGCGGCTCCATCGCCGTCATCGCCAGGAGCTGCATCATGTGGTTCGGCACCATGTCCCGCAGCGCGCCGGTCGCCTCGTAGAAGCGGCCGCGCTGCTCGACGCCGACAGTCTCGGCGGCGGTGATCTGCACATGGTCGATATGGTCGCGGCGCCAGAGCGGCTCGAAGATGCCGTTGGCGAAGCGCAGCGCCAGGATGTTCTGCACCGTCTCCTTGCCGAGGAAGTGGTCGATGCGGAAGACCTGGCTCTCCTCCACCAGGCCGAGGATCCTGGCGTTCAGCGCCTGGGCGGAGGCGAGGTCGGTGCCGAAGGGCTTCTCCACCACGACGCGGCGGAAATCGTCGCCCTCCTGGCGCATCAGCCCGGCTGCGGCCAGGCGTTCGACGATGGTGCCGAAGAAGCGCGGCGCGGTGGCGAGGTAGAACACGCAATTGCCGTGGCCGGCGCTCCGGCGGATGTCCTCCAGCCGGGCTGCAAGGCGCTCATAGGTCGCGGCCTCCTCGAACTCGCCGGTGAGGTAGGAGAGGCGCTCGCGCACCCAGCCCCAGGCGCGCTGGTCGATCCCGTCGGCCGAGAACTCGCCGCCCTTGTCCGCGACGAAGGACTGCATCGCCTCGGTGAGCTGGTCGCGGTAGGCCTCGTCGCTGCGCTCGTTGTGGTCGAGGCCGATGACGTGGAAACCATCCGCCAGCAGGCCGGCGCCGGTGAGGTTGTAGAGCGAGGGCGTCAACAGGCGCTTGGTGAGATCGCCATTGGCCCCGAAGATCACCAGGGTGGAGGCCGGGGCCGGCGCGGCGCGGGCCAGCACGGCCGGGTCGGGGCAAAGGCGGGGGTCCATGTCCATGCGTCGAGAGCCCTCTGTCACGCGCGCCAGGTAGAGAAGCGGCAGCGGATTGGGAAGCGGCCGGTGCCGCGCGGCAAGGATGCGTCGAGAAGCGTAACGGTCACTCCTCGGCAGGCACGATGCGGATCTCGCACTCCGGCTCGCCTTCGATGGCGAAGGTGAAGCGCTCGCCCGGCGCCAGCGTATCGGTCGGCAGGTCGGCGCGGTGCAGGCCGAGCGCGCCCTCGGCTGTCCGCGTCTCGCCGCCCTGCCAGCGGACCAGCGCAGGGGCGTCCAGCAGCAGGCGGAAGCCCTGGCCGGCGCGAATCCAGCCGACCGGCATGCGCCGGCTCCAATGCGCCCGCGGCGCGCTCGGCCGCCGGCCGCCATAGCGGAGCCAGACCGGCTCCGGCCGGTCGATCGGGCGGCCGAGGCGGAGGCTGGCCGCCAGCTTCATGAATTCGGCATGCGCCCAGACCAGCGGCATGGCGGAGCCGGAGGGGCGGCCGGGGAAGAGGAAATGCTCGGGGATCGCCTCCGCCTCCCAGACCTGCTCGGGCAGCAGGCCGAGGCGGCTGCCCATCCGCGTCATCGCCCGCAGCAGCGCGCGGGCTTCGGCCTCCCGCCCCGCGGCCAGCTCGTAATGGCCACGCTCGCCGGTCAGCAGTGGCCAGGGGCGGCCGCGGCCGGTGCCGTCGAACGGGCGGCCGTCATCATGCTCGCCATAGCCGTCGCCATTGTAGCGGTACCAGCCCGGGCCGGAGGGTGTCTCGACGCGGAGCAGGGCGTCGATCAGGCGGATGGTGCCGGCGATTGGCGGGTCATCCGCGCGGCGCAGGCCGAAGCGGACGAGTTGCAGCGGATCGGTGCTGATGAGCGTGTCGGCTGGCACCAGGCATTCGCCGTCATGGTTGCGCACCGGCACGCGGTCGCGGATGCCGGCGCGGTCGGCGAAGACGGCGGGCGAGGCGGCGCGGACGTAATAGGCGGGGATGCCGTGCTCCGCGACGAGCGCAGGATCGGCACCGAGGCACCAATCCTCGATGCGGCTGTTCCAGTCATCGGCCAGCAGCAGCAGGTCGCGCCGTTCACTGGTGTCGAGCATCTCCGCGCCGCAGACCAGGGCGGCGATGGAGGCGGCGAGGGTGAAGGTGTTGACGCCCGGCGTCTCCTCCCAGCGGTCCTGGTCGGTGGCGGGGCCGAGCAGGGCGATGAAGCGCAGCGCCTTCCGCACCATCCCGCCGGGCTGGATGCCGCCCAACGCATCCGCCTCGGCCAGGGCCGAGGCGAGCAGGACGGGGAAGGCCGCCTCGTCGAGCTGGATGCCGGTCCAGTGCGCCTTGCCGCCCAGCCACTGGTTCTGCGACCAGCGGCCATCGCCGCGCTGGGTGGCGATGAGGTAGCGGAGGATGTTTCGCGCTTCTTCCCACCCGCCGAGGGCAAGCAGCGCGCCGGCGCTCTCGACCAGGTCGCGCGGCCAGACGAGGTGGTAGCCGCCGGGATCGTCCGTGCTGCTGCCCCAGGGAATGCTGAGGCTCGCCACCATGGCGCCGAGGAAGGTCTTGTCCTGGTGCACCCGCAGCACCATCGCCGAGACATGCGCCGCCTCGCGGAATTCGTCCTGGCAGGTGCCGGGATCGACATTGGCGGCCTGCCAGGCCTCCCAGGCCTCGACATGGCGGTGCCAGGCGGCGTCGAAGGGTTGCAGCAGCGCGGAGAGGGCGAGAGTCGAGGCTGCCTCCCGCTCGCTGGCGAAGCCGAGGGCGAGCACGGCGGAAGTGCCGCGCAGCTCGCCGAGCAGGGCAACATTGCCGGGGCCGGCCTCGGCATATTCCCAGCGCATGGTGTCATGCGCGGCGAAATCCTGCCAGCCGTCGCTGGTGCCGACGAAGCCGGCACTGGCGCGCGCCCAGGCCTCGCCCTGCGTCGCCGGCTCCGCAGCGGCAAGGGCGAGGGCATGGCCGCCCTGCTCGGCGCAGAGCAGCAGGCGATCGCGGTCGCGGCAGACGGAGGCGTGGTTCCCCTCGCCCGTACCGCCCAGATGCGGGGCGAGCAGGACATAGAGACGGAGGCCAGGATCGCCGGTCAGCACCGCTTCGATCAGCAGCACGTCGCGGTCGCGCTCGGGCGCGATGCGCAGCGCCAGTTCGAAGCGCGGATGCCGGTGGACCACCTGCACGGCCGGGATGCCGGGGCCGGCGGTGGCGAGGGTATAGTCGGCGTTGCGCTTCACCTCGGTCCAGAAGCCCTCGCCATCGGCGACGATGAAGCCGAGGTCGCGGATCTGCGGCAGGTCGACGCGCGGGTGGTAGACCTCGTTCACGATGCCATAGCCGAGGGTGAACCAGAGGCGCGAGGCGCCGATGGCGGTGCCTGCGATGTCCTTCGCGCTGCTGGTCCAGCTCGGGCGAATGCCGGGGGCGCCGGGCGCGGTCATGGGCGGTGGTGATCAATCATAAGGGAGACGCCTCGCGGACGGGCTGCATCCGCAAGGCTTAGCCCAGAGCTGCAAGCGCTGGAACACCCCGCCGGCACCCCGGGACATTGCCCGCCCCGGCGCCGAACCGGTCAAGAAACGGGTGGCCTGGCAGGCGGGGCCCGTGCCGATGAGGGAGGAGGCCGGGCTTCCAGCACAGCAGCGGCCCTAGAGCCATGAAATTGCCGCCGTTAGGCGTGATCGTTGCGCATTGGCATGACGCTCAGGCTGGGTCGGCGGCATTCGTGCCGGGGGCGCCCCGGGCAGCATCCCCAGAGGATGACCGCCGCCATCCACCACAGGTTATTTTCGATCGTTGCAAGGGCACAAGTGCGGCATCGCCGGTGCTCCACGGGCAAATCATTATGAAGTCTCAGGTTGAAGTCTGGCGGCCTTGTTACATGAGCGGCGCATAACTCTCTGATTATCTGCTCGCGCCGGCCCCTGGCCGCCCGTCACTGATGCGAGCGAAAGCATGAAGGTCCTCATCACCGGTAATATGGGCTATGTCGGCCCCGTGCTGGTCCGCCACCTGCGCCGGCGCTTCCCGGATGCGGAGCTGATCGGCTTCGACAACGCCTATTTCGCCCATTGTCTCACCGGCGCCCCGACGCTGCCCGAAGCGTTGCTCGCACGGCAGGTCTTCGGCGACGTGCGCAGCATCGATCCCGGCCTGTTCCACGGCGTCGATGCCGTGGTGCATATGGCGGCGATCTCCAACGATCCGATGGGCGACCGCTTCGCCCGCGTCACCGCCGAGATCAACCAGGAAGCCTCGGTGCGGATCGCGCAGCAGGCGCAGGCCGCCGGCGTCCGCAACTTCGTCTTCCTCTCCAGTTGCAGCGTCTATGGCGTCGCCGCTGGCCCGCCGCGGCACGAGGACGACGAGCTGAACCCCGTCACCGCCTATGCCGCTTCGAAGATCGGCACGGAGCGGGCCCTGGCCGGCCTCAACGGCGACATGACCGTCACCTGCCTCCGCTTCGCCACCGCCTGCGGCATGTCCGACCGGCTGCGGCTGGACCTGGTGCTGAACGACTTCGTCGCCGGCGCGCTCAGCCGCGGCGAGATCACCGTGCTTAGCGACGGCACGCCCTGGCGGCCGCTGATCGATGTCGCCGACATGGCGCTGGCCATCGAATGGGCAGCGACGCGTCCGGCGGAGCGCGGCGGGCGCTTCCTCACCGTCAATGCCGGCTCGGACGAGCGCAACCACCAGGTCCGCGACCTCGCCCATGCCGTCGCCGCGGCGCTGCCGGGGACGAAGGTCTCGATCAACACCTCGGCGCCGGTCGACAGCCGCTCCTACCGCGTCGATTTCAGCCGCTATGCCGAGCTGGCGCCGGAGCACCAGCCGCGGGTGACGCTGGAAGGCTCCATCGGCCGGCTGGTCGAGGGCATGCGGGGGATGCGCTTCGCCGATGCGGAGTTCCGCCACTCTCCCTTCATCCGCCTGCAGGTGCTGCAGCAGCACCGCGAGGCGGGTCGCCTCACCGATGACCTTGTGTGGCGCCAGGGCGCCGAGGAGACCGTGGCATGAAGGTCGTGTTGCTGGCCGGCGGGTTGGGTACCCGCCTTGGGGAGGAGACCGCCGTCCGCCCGAAGCCCATGGTCGAGATCGGCGGGCGGCCGATCATGTGGCACATCATGAAGATCTACGCGCATTACGGCCTGCGGGACTTCGTCGTCCTCGGCGGCTACAAGGTGCGCTACATCCGCGACTACTTCCTCCGCTACCGCGACGAGAACTGCGACTTCTCCATCGAGCTCGGCAGCGGCAAGGTGCAGTGGCTGGAGGCGGTGAGCGAGAACTGGCGCGTCACCGTGCTGGATACCGGCGCCGAGACGATGACCGGCGGCCGAATCCTTCGTGCGCGGAAGCATATCGGGGACGAGCGCTTCTGCCTCACCTATGGCGACGGCGTCAGCGACGTGAACATCCGCCGCGTCATCGCGGCGCATGAGGCGACCGGGGCCTGGTGCACCCTCACTGCCGTCTCCCAGCCCGGCCGCTACGGCGCGCTGCGGCTTTCGGAAGACGGGCATGTCACCGGCTTCCGCGAGAAAGATGCGCGGGACGGCGGCCTCATCAATGGCGGCTTCTTCGTCTGCGAGCCGCAGATGCTCGACCTCATCGAGGGCGACAGCACCGTCTTCGAGGAAGGCCCGATGCGGCGCCTGACCGAGCTCGGCAAGCTCGGCAGCTACCAGCATGACGGCTACTGGCAGAGCATGGATTCGCTCCGCGACAAGCAGACGCTGGAGGCCCGCTGGGCGACGGACGCGCCCTGGAAGGTTTGGGGCTGAGGGAAGCACCGGCCGGGTGGCCTCACCCGGCCAGGACTGTCGGCTCGTCTCGACGGTCAGCCAGGGCGGGTTCCGTGGGCCAAGGCCATCGGAACCCGCCCTTAATTTGGGCGCCTCAGGTCGCCGCCAGGACCCTGGCGGCGACCTAGCTTTCTACCGGACCATCGCCAGGTCGGGGGTGAAGACCAGGGTGCGGCCTTCGACGGCCGTGCCGTCGTCATAGAGCGTCACCACCTCCTCCGGCAGGTGGGAGAGGTCGGAGGCGCGCAGGTAATCGCGCATCGTCGTGCCGGTGCAGCGGGAATCGACATTGGCCGCGCCACGCCGCGCCGCCGCGTCGCTGCGGCTCACGGTGCGGAAATCGATGCTGTAGCGCGCGAGGCCGCTGGTGTTCGGCACCGTCTCATGCAACTGCGCGGCGGAGAAGAGGATGACGCCGCCAGCGGGCACCAGCAGGCGCAGGTCCCGCTCCGAGATCCGTTCGGTCAGCTTCGGCTGCTCGCGCGTGTCCTGCTTGACATGCTGCGCGGCGCTGGCCCGGTTCTTCGTGTTCCATTCGTAGTAGTTGTAGATCTCGGAGGTGTTGCCGACCGGCCTGTCGAAATACTCCGGATAGAAGGCAAGGCAGTTGCGCGCCTCGATCTCGAAGACCGGCAGCCACCAATTGATCTGGCAGGGCGGCGCGGAATACCAGGTGTCGCGATGCGCATGGAAGGCATAGGCAATGCCGGAGGTGAGGTAATGCGCCGGATAAGCCGAGCGCATCCGCGGCACGTCGAAATAGGTGTCGTCGAGGTCGGCACCCACGCCCTTGATGATATCGGGCAGCAGGCGCTTGCATTCGGGGTGGTGGATGAAGGCCGGCTTCAGCCTGGCCAGCACCGCGGCGCATTCCTCCATCGACAGCACCTGATCGACGCGGCGCGGGTCGTGCGGCGCGAAGGCCTCGGCGATCATGCCGCGCGCCAGCTCGGCCAGCGCCCGCGTCGCCGGCATCGGCGAGTAGATGAAGATATCACCGTGATACAGCGCCTCGCGGCGTGCCTCGTCGCTGCAATGGGCGTCGTAGTGAACGGTGCTCATGGCCGTGCCTTCCTTGGTTTTGGTGCACTATCCTGAACCGTGACGCCATCGGCAATTGGACTTGCCGTGACGAGCAGCCCCGCCGCCTCCGCGGCCGCGGCGGCGTTGCGAATCTCGGCGAAGGACAGATCGGCGCGCTCCGCCATGTCGAGCAGGCTGTGTCGTCCGTCGGCGAGGTTCAGCACCCAGAGCAATGCCATCTGCCCGTAGCCGCGCCCCGCCGCCGCGGGCCCGGTGCCGCCGATCGGTGCGTAGAGGCCGCGCCGGCCGAGCTGCGGCTCGCCATAAGGCGATGTCGAGGCCAGCAGGCGGTCCTCCTCGATCACATCGGCAATGGAGGCCAGCGCGGCGAAGGAGCGCGCCAGGTGCTCGGGCCGGACGAAATCGAGGTTGTCGGCCGAGCTGTGGTATTCGGGGAAGGTGCCGTTCGGCGAGCGCATCAGGCAGCCGACCGGCAGGTCGAAGCCGGGCGAGCAGTACTGCCGCTCGTCATAGCCATAGGGCGAGAAGGGCAGCAGCCGGTTCTCCGGCGATTCGTGCCGCAGCACATGCGCGGCGATGCGGTCGATCGGCGCATCGCCGCGACGCGATGCCTTGTAGGTGATCGGTCCCCCGTCGCCGAGGCAGGTCAGCACCAGCCCATACGCGACTCGGCCAACGCCGTCACGGTTCCGCGCCAGCCAGGCGAGCGAGCCGATGGTCCCAGGAAGGAAGAGGAAGCGCCAGCTCAGTCGCCGCCGGCGGGCCGACAGGGCGCGCGCGAGCTCCAGCCCGAGTGCGATGCCGGAGAGGTTGTCGTTGGCAAGCGAGGGATGGCAGCTGTGGATGGAGACCAGGACCTCGGCCTCGCTCTCGCCCGGCAGCAGGCATTCTCCATAGGACAGCGAGCCCTCCTTCAGCTCCGCATCGATGTGCACGCGGTAAGCCTCATCGCCCAGGCTCTCGCGCAACCTGTGTGGCAGGCAGAAGCCCCAGCCGTCGCTGTAATAGGCGGTACGGTAGGGGACCAGCTCTGGCTGCTCCGGAATGCTATGGAGATGGCGTTGCAGCTCGGCGAGCGGCACCACGGCATCCATGGCGTGGCTGTATTGCAGGAGGTGCAGATTGTGCTCGGCGAAGTCGACCACGGTCGTGCCATCGAGGCGGCGGATCCAGGCGCTGCGTGGCACCCATTCGCGGGGCACGGTCCAATCGAGCACCGGCGTACCGCTCGGCACCTCATGGATCTCAAGCGGGATGCGTGCCCCGACATAGCGAAGCGTCTCGCGCAGGCCGGGGCCGGTGATGCTGCGGCAGATAGGAAAAAGTACCGCACAATGCGCATGCAGCGCCTCGCCCATGGCCGCCATGGCCTCGGCTGCATCCACCCTCATCGCCATGGCGCCTTCCACCCGTTTTGTTGCGGCCACACATCTTTGCCATCAGGGCGGCACTGCCGGGGGTGAATTTCTTGTAAAGTACGTTCGCAAGAGCAACTTTTTTCAAGGTGAAGTGAGCGCACGGCGTTGGGAGACCATGTTCCTGCCCGTGTCTGTAATGTTAAATGCAGATCAGGTTGGCCGTTGCGGGATCATCGGCCGGTCAGGGAGGCAGAGGCTCGTGAGCGCACCGAGAACAGGCGCCCGGCAGTTTGGCCGGATGGAGGCTTGATAGATATGGATGGCACCATCACAGCGCCGATGGACATCGCGCTCCAGGCCGGCTCCTCTGCCGCCCCTGCCTGCCGCTGCTGCGGCGCGCCGCTGCGCGAGACCTTCGCAGAACTCGGCCTGACGCCGCTAGCGAATTCCTACGTCGCACCGGCCGATGCGGCCCGGATGGAGCCCTTCTATCCGCTGCACGCCCTGGTCTGCTCCGATTGCCGGCTGGTGCAGCTTGCAGAATTCGAGAGCCCGCAGGCGATCTTCTCGGAGTACCGCTACTTTTCCTCGGTTTCCGAGGCCTGGCTGCGCCATGCCGAGACCTATTCGGATCGCATGGTGGCGCGCTTCGGCCTCAATGCCGGGACGCCGGTGGTCGAGGTCGCCAGCAATGACGGTTACCTGCTGCAGTATTTTGCCCAGCGCGGCATCCCTGTGCTCGGAATCGACCCGGCGGCGAATGTGGCCCGCTTCGCCATCGCCCGCGGCATCCCGACCGAGGTCGCCTTCTTCAGCGCGGCGACGGCGATGCGCCTGCGCGCGGCGCATCCGCAGCCGATGCTGATGGTCGCCAACAACGTGCTTGCCCACGTGCCGGACCTGCACGACTTCGTCGAGGGCTTCCGCATCCTGCTCGCCCCGGGGGGCGTCGCCACCTTCGAGTTCCCGCATCTGCTGCGGCTGATGCAGCACGCGGAATTCGACACGATCTACCATGAGCACTTCTCCTACATCTCGTTGTTCGTGGCGGAACGGATCTTCGCGCAGCATGGGCTCACCGTCTTCGACCTGGAGGAGCTGCCGACGCATGGCGGCTCGCTTCGCCTCTTCGTCCGCCATGCCGAGGATGCGGCGAAGGCGGTGACGCCGGCGGTCGAGGCAATGCGGGTGCTGGAGCGGCAATCCGGGCTGGAGGGGCCGGAGGCCTATCGCGGCTTCGCCGAACAGGTGGTCGAGACCAAGGCCGCGCTGCTGGAATTCCTGTTGCAGGCTCGCCGGGCCGGCAGGCGCGTCGTCGGCTATGGCGCACCGGCCAAGGGCACCACGCTGCTGAACTACTGCGGCGTCGGGCCGGAATTGCTGCCCTTCACCGTCGATCGCAGCCCGCATAAGCAGGGCCTGCTGCTGCCCGGCACGCGCATCCCGATCCGCGCGCCGGAGGCAATTGTTGAGGCACGACCGGATTACGTGCTGATCCTCGCCTGGAACCTCCGCGAAGAGGTTGCCGCGCAAATGTCCATCATCCGCGAATGGGGCGGCCGTTTCGTCGTTCCCATCCCGCGGGTCGTCATCTTTTGAAAAGCAGGCGGAGGCAGCTCCCAATGTCCAAGGTTTGTGCCGTCGTCATCACCTATAACCGCCGAGAATTGCTGGATGAGTGCCTCCAGGCCATAACGGCGCAGACCTATCCCTGCGACCACATCGTTGTCGTCGACAATGCCAGCACCGACGGCACGGCGGAGATGGTGAAGGAGCGCTGGGCCGGCCGCATCGACCTGCATGTGCTGACCAAGAATATCGGCGCGGCTGGCGGCTACAATCTCGGCATGCGCCTCGCCTACCAGACCGGCGCCGATCATGTCTGGGTGATGGACGATGACGTCATGCCGGAGCCGGATGCGCTGGCCGCACTGCTCGCCGCGGCGGAGACGCTGGACGGGCGCGGCATCAGCCCCGCCTTCCTCACCTCCGTGGCTCGCGCACCGGGCGGCGCAGTGACCAACGTGCCGGAGATGGACCGCCGCCTCAACGCCCTCGCTTATGAAAACTGGCCGGAGCTGCTGAACCACGGGCTGGTGCCGGTGACGCGGGCGGCGCTCGTCTCCAACCTCATTCCGCGCGCGACGCTGACGCAGCACGGCCTGCCCATCGCCGGGATGTTCATCTGGGGCGAGGATTCGGAATTCACCCTGCGTGTCACGCGGGAACGGCCAGGTTACCTAGTCGGCGCCAGCCGGGCGTTGCATGTGCGCCAGCTTGCCGGCGTGCTCGACATCCGGACGGAGCGCAACCCGGCGCGCATCGGCTACCACTTCCATCGCATCCGCAACGACGTCTACATGAAGCGGCGTTTCGAGGGGCCCCGCTCGGTGGCACGGCTGATGCGCCGCCAGGTGATGCTGGCGCTGCGGCTCTGCCAGGAGCAGGAATTCGCCAAGGCGCGCATCGTGTTGCGCGGGCTGCTGGCCGGCTTGTCCTTCGACCCACCGATTGAGGCGGCGGATGCGCCCTGCACCATCGCCGGCATCCGGCACGTCGCCGGCGAGCCGCAGGTGGCGGCCGCGGCACTGGCGCCGGCGGCGGAGCAGGCCTTCCCGAACGACCTTCGGCCTGCGGTTTAACCCCCGTAGGAGCCGTTTCACGGCCTTGCTGATGCACTGAGTAGCGGCTCGACACCTAAAACCTTGCCCATCTTCTGCGGCAAAGCCGCAGAGGGGTACGGGGCAAGGCCGGTTTCGACGGGCTTTCCTTCCCAGGGCACCACGGTATGGCCGGTGACAGGCCGGGGCGGCGTTATCCGCCCAAGGGCGACAGGGCCACTTCGATATCGGCCGGCGGCGCCGCATAAGGTGCGGAGGTCACCAGCAGGTCGGCACCGGCCGCGGCATAGTGTCCGGCATTCGCCTCGGTGATGCCGCCAGTCGCGGCAATCAGCGGGCGGCGCGGCATGTCGGCCAGTGCCCGCATGACAGCGGCCACATCCTCCGGCGGCAGCTTGTCGAGTTGCAGCGTGTCAACGCCGGCATGGGCGAATTGCAGCGCGGCATCGACGCTGTCCGCCTCCACGACGATCTTCCGCTCCAGTTGCGCCGCGCGGAGGCGCGCCACCCAGAGGTGCGGCGGCTGCCGCCCGAGGAAGACCCGGTGCTGCGGGAAGACCAGCAAGCTGTCCGAGAGCCCGAGCCGGTGCGGCAGGCAGCCCCCGGCAGTGATCGCCCGCAGCATCACCTCCTTCGCGCCAGGCAGGTGCTTGCGGGTGCAGGCGACGGCGACGCCGGGCCGGCCGCTGCGCGCGGCGCAAAGCACCGCCCGCGCCCCGGTAGCGATGCCGGAGGCGATCTCCATCAGGCTCTGTGCCAGCTTGAAGCCGCGATGCAGCGCCGCCGCCTCGCCCTCGGCCCGCAACAGCTCCGCCCCCGCCTCCACTTGAGCGCCGGAGAAGGCGAGGCGATGCGTCGCCGGGCAGCCGGCGAGCTGCATCAGCCGTTCCGCCTCCTCGATGCAAGCGATGGTCATGGTGGTGCGGGCACGGAAGGTGGCGCGGCCACGCGCCTCGCCGATGCCGAGGCCGGCGGTGGTGATGTCGCCATAGGGCACGTCCTCCTCAAGCATGACGAGGAGGCGGGCATCGGAAAGGACGAAGCTCATCGACCGCGGACGCTAGTGCGGCCGGGGCATAGCGGCAATCGCTCCTCAGCGGCCGCCGCTGACCGGCAGCAATGCGCCCGTGACATAGCCGGAGGCAGGGGAGAGCAGCCAGAGCACCGCCTCCGCCACCTCCTCCGCGCTGCCGCCGCGGCCCATCGGCACGCCCCCGGCCATGCGGGTGACCCGGTCCGGCATACCGGCAGTGGCATGGATCTCGGTGTCGATCAGGCCGGGATTGACGGCATTCACCCGGATGCCCTCCCCTGCCAGCTCCTTGGCGAGGCCGAGGGTCAACGTATCCACCGCGCCCTTGCTGGCAGCGTAATGCACCCACTCCCCGCCGCCGCCGAGGCCGGAGGCGCGGGAAGAAATGTTGACCATCGCCCCTCCCCTGCCCCCATGGCGCGTCGACATGCGCCGGATCGCTTCGCGGCTGCAGGCGACGAGGCCGAGGACATTGGTGCGCAGGACTTCCTCCCAGACCGCGTCGGGGGTCTCGTCGAGCCGCCCGGTCGGGCCGGTGATGCCGGCATTGTTCACCAGCGCATCCAACCGGCCGAAGCGGGCATCCAGTTCCGCGAAGCACCGCGCCCGGCCCTCGGCCTCGGCCACATCGGCCTGAAGCGCCAGCACGGTGGCGCCCGCCGCCCGCGCCGCCGCGGCCGTAGCCTCGGCCCGGGCGGCGTCGCTGCGGTAGGTGAGGAGGATGTCGTAGCCCTGTGCGGCGCCGAGCCGCGCCACGGCGGCGCCGATGCCGCGCCCGCCGCCGGTGACCAGAAGGACGGGACGGGTGGAAGGGGGGGATGTGCTCATCCTCCCAGCCTGCCGCCCGGAGGCCTTCCGCTCAAGTCATCAGCCGGCCCAGGGCGGGGCAAATGCGACCGGCAGGACGACGGCGCGCAGGAAATGCGGGATCCTGGATGATGAACGGGGGCAGCTTCCGCGACCTCTTCGCCTATGGTGGTGTGGAATGGGCCGCGGCGCGGAAGCGCCGCGCCGCCCGCAATGCGGCCGACAAGGCCCAAAGGGGATGACCGAGATGAGCCTGCATGCCTGGCCTGCCCAGCAGCGCGTCCGCCTGGGCGAGCCCGTCGCCCGGGCCCTGCCGCCGGAGATCGAGGATTGTGGGCGCGTGGTGCTCGTCACCACCCGCTCGCTCGCCCGCAGCCGCATCGCCGAGGCGACGCGCGCCGCCATCGGGGCGCGGCTTGCCGGCGAGTTCTCGGCGATGCGCGCGCATTCGCCGGTCGAGGATGTCCTAGCGCTGGCCGCCCTGCTGCGCGAGGCGCGGGCGGATCGCGTGGTCGCTCTCGGCGGCGGCAGCGTGATCGACGGGTCCAAGGCCGCCTGCCATGCGGTCTGGCGTGGCTACACGGATGCCGCGGCGCTGCTCGGCAGCGCCGTCTCGCGCGGGACCGATGCGGCCTATTGGGTGGAGCCGACGCTCACGCCGCGCATCGTCGCCGTGCCAACCACCCTCTCGGCCGCGGAATTCGCCCCGAATGCCGGCTTCACCGACCTCGCCGCCGGGCGCAAGCACCGCGCCCAGCACGCGATGCAGGTGCCGATCGCCGTGGTGCTGGACCCGGAGGCGACGATCGAGACGCCGGCGGAGCTGCTGCTCTCCTCCGGTATCCGCGCCGTGGACCATGCGGCGGAGCGGCTCTGCGCCCTGGAGCGCGCGGCCTTCTCCGATGCCGTCTCGCGTCAGGCGCTGGAGATGCTGGCGGTCGCGCTGCCTGCCATCCACCGCAAGGGCGACGACCTCGGAGCCCGCGCGGCGGCGCAGCAGGCGATGTGGCTTTCCGTCATGGGCGGATGGGCCGGCGTGCCGGTCGGGGCGAGCCACGGCATCGGCTACATCCTCGGCGGCGCCAAGGGCGTGCCGCATGGCATCACCTCCTGCCTCGGCCTGCCGGCAGTGATGCAGTGGAACGCGCCGGCGAATGCCGTGCAGCAGAAGGTCGTGGCCGACATCCTCGACGGCGGCACCGGCGCCGAGGCGCTGCGCCGCTTCATCCGCGGCCTCGGCCTGCCGACGACGCTCGCCGAGGTCGGCATTGGGCTCGATGAGATCCCGGCGCTGGCGGCGAAATGGGATGGCGGCCCGCCCATCGCCACCAACCCACGCAAGGTCGGCGGCGCGGCGGATGTGGTGGCGATCCTGCGGCTGATGGTGTAGCCGCTCACGTTTCGTTGTGCGCTATGGGCTTGCGCCGCGGCCGAGTGCGGCGCCAGCATCCTCCACAACCGGCGCCAAGCCGGAGAGGAGGACGCCATGGAATTCGGCTATTTCATGATGCCGTCTCACCCGCCGGAGCGCGGGTTGAAGGAAGGGCATGACTTCGATCTTCAGGTGATGCGCTGGCTCGACGAACTCGGCTTCTCCGAGGCCTGGGTCGGCGAGCACCACACCGCGCCTTGGGAGCCGCATCCGGCCCCCGACCTGCTGATCGCCCAGGCGCTGCGGGAGACGACGCGGCTGCGGATGGGCCCGGGCGGCTTCCTGCTGCCCTACCATCACCCGGCGGAGCTGGCGAACCGCGTCGCCATGCTCGACCACCTCTCGGAGGGGCGGCTGAATTTCGGCATCGCGGCGAGCGGCCTGCCGAGCGACTGGGCGATGTTCAACGTCGACGGCATGTCCGGCACCAACCGCGAGATGACGCGCGAGGCGCTCGACATCATCCTGAAGCTCTGGAGCTCGGACGGGCCCTTCCACCACCAGGGCAAGTACTGGAGCGTCGACAAGCCCGACACGATGTTCGGCTTCCTCAAGCCGCACATCAAGCCGCTGCAGGCGCCGCACCCGCCGATCGGCGTCGCCGGCCTGTCGAAGAACTCCGACACGCTGAAGATGGCCGGCGAGCATGGCTTCCTGCCGATGAGCCTCAACCTCAACCCGGGCTACGTGACGAGCCACTGGGACAGCGTCGAGGCCGGCGCCCGCAAGTCGGGCCGCACCGCCAACCGCCGCGACTGGCGCCTGGTGCGCGAGGTCTTCGTCGCCGACACCGACGAGGAGGCCTGGCGGCTCTCGGTCGGCTCCATGATGGGGCGGATGATGGGCGAGTACTTCCTGCCGCTGCTCTCGAACTTCGGCTTCAAGGAGTACCTGAAGCACAGTCCCGAGGTGCCGGACAGCGACGTCACCGTGGACTACTGCGCGCGGCGCAACTGGCTGGTCGGCTCGCCGCGGACGGTCGCCGAGCGGCTGGAGCAGATCTACGAGGAGGTCGGCGGCTTCGGCCAGCTCCTGGTCTTCGGCTTCGATTACCAGGAAAACCCGGCCGCCTGGCGCAACTCGCTGCGCCTGCTGCAGGAGGAGGTGCTGCCGCGCGTCTCCCACCTGACGCCCGCCGCACCCGCGCCGGCGCTGGCGGCGGCGCAGTAGCGCTTGCGGCGGCGCGGGCGGCGGGCCATCTGGGGCGGATGAAGCTCCTCCCGGCCGCCGCCCTGCTCCTCTCCCTCGCAGCCTGCGGCCCGGGCGGGCTGCAGGCGGGCGGCGAGTATTCTGGCCAGCCCGACACGGTGATCGGCAATACCGAGCGCAACATGGCGACCGGCGCCGTCACCAGCGAAGGCAGCGTCTATGTCCGGCGCCAGGGCTACATGACGACGCCCGCGGAGAGGCTTCGGTACTAGCTCGGTTAGGCGCCCCCCTTGGGGCTGCCCCTCGATCGTCGAGAGGGAGCAGCGACCGTGACGGAGCAGTACGACATCTTCGTCCTCGGGGGCGGCAAGGCCGGGAAGACGCCGGCCATGGACCAGGCCCGGGCCGGCCGGCCCGTCGCCGGCGAGTGATCCATCCCGCCCCCGGCACCACGGCGGATGGGCTGACCCTGCTCTTCGGCAATCTCCGCACCCCCCGGCCTGACCTCAGCCGAAGCGTTCCACCGCGAAGGGCGCGAGGTCGAGATTGGGCGTGGGCCCCAGCATCGCCTGCGCCAGCACCGCGCCGGTCGGCGCCGAACCGGTCAGGCCGAGATGCCCGTGGCCGAAGGCGCACCAGAGGCCCGGCCAGCGCCGCACCGGGCCGAGCACCGGCAGGCTGTCAGGCAGGCAGGGGCGGTGGCCCATCCAGAACCCCTCCGCTCCTTCCACCCGCGCCTGGGGGAAGGCCATCCGCAGGTCGCGCAGCAGCAGCTCCGCCCGCCATGACGCCGGCGGGTGGTCGAGGCCGCCGAATTCCACCGTGCCGGCGATGCGCAGCCCCTCCTCCATCGGCGAGATGAAGGCCTTGCGGTCGGCCGGCACCACAGGCCGCCGAAGGCTGATCCCCGCATCCGGCAGCATCACGTGGTAGCCGCGCTGGCTCTCAAGGGGGATGCGGATGCCGAGCGGCGCCAGCAACCGGGCCGACCAGGCGCCGGCCGCCAGCACCACCGCCTCGGCCTCGATGGGGCCGGAGGCGGTGGCGACGCCGGTCACCCGCCCCTCAGCCGTGGTGATGGCCTGCACCGCCTCCTGCCGGATGGTGCCGCCGAGCCGCTGGATGCCGCGCGCCACCACCTCCGTCTGACGGCGTGGGTTAACGCTGCTGCCCTGCTCCGGGATGAAGACGCCGAGTTGGTAGTCGCCCTGCATGTCGGGCTCCAGCACGCGGATCGCCTCGGCGCCGTCGAGGAATTCCAGCCGCATTCCGTGCTGCTGCCGCAGCGTCCAGCCGGCTTCGTCCTTCGCGTAGTGGTCACGGTCCCGGTAGAGGTAGAGCTGCCCGGTCTCCTGGATCAGGTCGAGCGCGCCCTCCTCGGCGAGGATGCGGCGGTGCTGCTCCATCGCGTTGAAGAGCAGGCCGGACAGCGCCTCGGCGATGGCGGCGACGCGGGCCGGCCGGGCGCTGGCAACGAAGCGCGCGAGCCAGGGCGCCGCCCGCAGCGCGTAGCGGGCGGGGATGTGCAGCGCGCCCTCGGGGTCGAGCAGCATCCCCGGCACTTGCCGCAGGATGCCGGGCATGGCGAGCGGGGCGACGGAGCCGGCGCTGATCGCACCCGCATTGCCGGAGGAGGCGCCGCCGCCCGGTGGGCCGCCATCCAGCACCGTCACGGCGGCGCCGCCGCGCGCCAGGTGCCAGGCGGTGCAGAGGCCGACGATGCCGGCGCCGATGACGAGGATTCGCATGGGGCGAGCCTCCGCTGCCCGCCGTCGGTGCGCAAGCCGCTGGAACTCGCCTCTGCTATACCCGCAGACGAATGATCAGAAGGTGGATGGGGGACGATGCTGCGCCGAGGACTGATTGGACTGGCCCTGCTGCTGCCCCTCTGCCTCGCCCGGGCGCAGGAGGTGCCGAACCGGCTGAAAGTTCTCGGTTTCTACACCCATGCCGGCCTCTTCGCCGATTTCGAGGAGCCCTTCTGGACCCGCGAGGTGCCGGCATTGACCGGAGGCCGCCTGCTGCCGAGCGCCACGCCACTGGACCGCGCCGGCATCCGCGAGTCGGAGTTGCTCTCCTTCCTGCGGCTCGGCGTGGTGCAGGGGGCGACGGTGCCGCTGGCCCTTGCCGCGGGCGACGATCCGGAACTCAGCGTCGTCGACCTACCCGGCCTGAACGCCGACCTGCCGGCGCTGCGGCGGAGCCTGGCGCAGTGGCGCCCCCACCTGATCGCTGTGCTGGAAGAGCGCTACGACATCCACCTGCTCGGCCTGCTGGTGCCGACTACGCAGGTGGTCTTCTGCCGCGAGGCTTTCGCCCGGCTCGGCGACGTGACCGGGCGGCGGGTGCGGGTGGGCTCGGTCAGCCAGGGCGAGTTGATCGAGGCGTTGGGCGGCATCGCCCTGGTTATGCCGCTCAACGCCGTGCCCGCGGCAATGCGCAACCGGACGCTCGACTGTGCCGTCACCGGGCCGATGCCGGGCCACCGCATCGGCCTCGGCGAGATCGCAACCCATGTCTCGCGCTTGCCGCTGAGCTGGTTCGTCTCCGCCCTGGTGGTGAACGGCGCGGCCTGGCGCGGCCTGCCTGAGGCGGACCGGCAGGCCCTGCAAGCCGGCGGCGCCCGGCTCGAACAGCGGGTGATCGACGGTGCCGAGGCGGCCATCGAGGACGGCTTCGCCTGCAACGCCGGCCTGCCGCGCTGCGCCGGCGGCCAGCGGGCGCGGATGACCGTCCTCGACGAGCGCTGGGACGAGGCCGAGCGCCACCGTCTCCTGCGTGAGGTGCTGCTGCCGCGCTGGGTCGCCCGCTGCGGCGCCGATTGCGTCCAGGTATGGAACCAGGTCGCCGCGGCGTCGCTCGGCTTGTGGCTGGAGCCTTAGGTCATGCTCCAGCTTGCCGTCCTGTCGCTTAGGTCACGCTTCTTGGTGCTTCCACCTCAAGCGATCAGGGCTTAGCCCTCCCGCGTCTCGAAGCGGTAGACCTTGCTGACGATGCGCCAGCCCTCGCTCGTGCGGTTGAGGACGAGGTAGTCGGTGAAGTAGCGCGGCGGAAGCTGGCAGGCGACCTTCACGAAGGCGGTCTCCGGGCCGCTGATGTCCAGCATCAGGATCCGGTCGTCCCGCGCCAGGCCGCGGCTTGCGGCCGATGGGCGGTTGCGCACCATCTCGAACCAGGCCTCGCGCGGCATGTCCTCCACGCCGCCATCCTTCGCCCAGTAGAGATGCGACACGGGGTGGAAGGCGGCGCCGAGCTTCTCCACGCTGCCCTCGTAGAGGCCGTCGAAATAGGTCTGGATCACCGCCTCGATCTCGGCGACGGCGCTGGCCGCCATGGGTTTCCCGCCTGCGTCCGGCATGGGATGCTCCTCCCTGATACGGCGCCAGCCTAAAGCGGATTCAGCCCTGCCGTACACGGGTGAAACCGCTCCGGCCTTTGTTTTTGGCGAGCGAGTTCCTCATCATGGGCGCGCGCCCATGATGAGTTTGCTTCAACCGAGGAGGAGCATCCAACGTCATGGCCCATCCGAGCCTGAAAGCCGCCTTCGAGGCGGGGCGCTTCGTCGTCGCGCCCGGCATCTTCGACATGATCTCGGCCAGGGTCGCGGACGGCATGGGCTTCACCAGCCTCTACGCCACCGGCTTCGGCACCGTCGCCAGCCATCTCGGCGTCGCCGATGCGGGGATCGCCACCTATACCGACATGGTCGGGCGCGTCGGCGCCTTCGCCCGCGGCTGCCGCACGCCGGTCGTGGCCGATGCGGATACCGGCTACGGCGGCCTGCTCAATGTCCGCCATACCGTGATGGGCTATGAGGCGGCGGGCGTCACCGGCATCCAGCTGGAAGACCAGGAGATGCCGAAGAAATGCGGCCACACGCCAGGCCGCCGCGTCATCCCCGCCGAGGAGATGGCGCTCAAGATCAAGGTCGCGGCCGAGGCGCGGCGGGACCCGAACATGCTGATCGTCGCGCGGACGGATGCGCGGACGACCCTTGGCCTCGATGAAGCGATCCGCCGCGGGCAGATCTATGCCGAGGCCGGAGCCGACGTGATCTTCATCGAAAGCCCGGAGAGCGAGGCGGAGATGCAGGCGATCGGCCGCACGATCAAGCGGCCGCTGCTCGCCAACATGGTCGAGGGCGGGCGGACGCCAATCCTGCCGGCGAAGCGCCTCGCCGAGATCGGCTATGCGATGGCGATCTATCCGGCGGTCGGCTTCCTCGCCGTCGCCGCGGCGCTGGAGCGGGTCTATGGCCACCTCAAGGAGCAGGGCGACAGCAATGCCCTGCCGCCCGCCGAAAGCTATGGCTTCGGCCGCATCTGCGAGCTGATGGGCTTCCCCGAGGTGTGGGAATTCGACCGTAAGTGGGCTCAACCGGAGGCGAAGTGATGTTCGAGCAGGTCAAGGCGCTGGTCTTCGATGTCTTCGGCACGGTGGTCGACTGGCGCGAGGGCATCGCGCGGGAGGCGGGGCCGTTCCTGGCGCAGCTCGGGCGCGGCGACATCGACGCGCATGGCTTCGCCGATGCCTGGCGGGCGCGTTACCAGCCGGCGATGGAGGAGATCCGCAGCGGCCGGCGCGGCTTCACCCGGCTCGACCTGCTGCACCGGGAGAACCTGGAGCAGGTGCTGCGGGCGCATGACATCGACCCGACAACGGTCGGCGAGGCGGCGCTCGACGACCTCAACCGCGCCTGGCACAGGCTCGATCCCTGGCCGGAGGCGGTGGCGGGGCTCACTCGGCTGAAGCGGCGCTTCATCATCGCGCCACTGTCCAACGGCAATATCGCGCTGATGACCAACATGGCGAAGCGGGCGGGCATCCCCTGGGATGCGATCCTCGGCGCCGAGGTGGCGCAGGCCTACAAGCCGGACCCGCAGGCCTATCTGCGGACGGCCGAGGTGCTCAGCATCCGGCCAGCGGAGCTGTGCCTGGTCGCGGCGCATAACGGCGACCTCAAGGCGGCGCGGGCGGCGGGGCTCGCCACCGCCTTCGTGCCGCGGCCGACCGAGCATGGGCCGGGGCAGACGGGCGACTTGACCCCGAGCGAGGCCTGGGACGTGGTGGCGCGGGATTTCCAGGATCTGGCGCACCGGCTGGGCGTCTGACCGGATCGGCAGGTTTCGGACAAACTCCCCTGCGGCGCTCCCGGGCGGGGTTCGGGGGTGGCGCGGAGGGGAGTGGGTGATGGGCATGGCTCCGGAGTTGATAGGATTCACATCCTATGTCGTTCCGGGGTCGATGCGCAAGGTTCCAGGCGGAAGTCGCTGAGTGGGTTAGCGGTCTCCCCTGCCCATATGCTCCGCGGGTAACGCCCTTCGCAGCAATTCGGACAGCGGCGGCCCAGGGTGGTGGGCGTTGCGGTGGGCGTTGCGGGCGGTCGCCGCCGCGCTCCGGGAGGAGGCGCCGGCGTCCTTCGTGGATGTGGTGCAGAGCCCATCGGCGCGGGGCCGACGGATGGCCGGGTCAAGCCCGGCCATGACGCGAGGGAAGCGGCGTCAGCGGGTGCCGGCGCGGCCAGGCTGGTTGCCGCTGCCGACGCCACCGGCGCCGCCCGGCTGCAAAGGCGTGGGCACGCCGCCGCCGGTCGCCGTGCTGTTCACCGAGCCGGTGGGCGACCTGGCGCTCGGCGCCATCGGCTCGCCCGGCGTGCGGCCGCCGGGACCGGAATTGGAGCAGGCGCCGAGCGCCAGGGCCAGCGCCACCATTCCCACCAACCTGCCTGTCATGGACCTCTCCTTACCGTCATGTCACGCCGGAGGTAACCGGGACGGAGCAGGAAGGTTCCGCCGGGATCATCCGGGTGGGCGCACCTGTGGCACCATCGCCCGTATCCCAGCCGGGAAGAGCGGGCCGCCATAGCCGGCCTCGACCGGAATGCGGAGCATCTTGCGGCCCTCGGCATCGACCTCCATCACCGGCTGCACCGTCACCACGGGGCGGGCCGCGGCGCGCGAGAGGGCATCGCCAAGGCTAGCCGCCTCGGCGAGGCGCAGGAGGTTGAGCCGGGTCGGGAAGAGCAGGGTGCGCTCGCCCGCCTCGGCCTCGGCCAACGCCTGGGCCGGCGAGATCCAGATGCTGTCCACCGCCTCGTGACCGTCATGCGTCGCCTCATGGCCGCCGGGAGCGGGGGCGAGGAAGAAATGCGTGTCGAAGCGCTTGGAGAGATCGGCGGGCGTCACCCAGTGGGCGAAGGGGACCAGGCAGTCGATATCGGGGCGGAGGCCCTCGGCCTGGAGCAGGGCGGCGAAGCCGCGGCTGCCGGCGTTCAGCGCGTCGCGGTGCGCGAGGGCGATGGCGGCGCCCTGGGCGGGGTCCAGCGCCGTGCCTGATTCGGTGCGGGCGAGCAGCAGGCCGCTTTCCTCGAAGGCTTCGCGGATGGCGGCGACGCGGTAGGCGGCGAGCGGGTCGGTGCTGCCGAGGGCGGTAGCGAGCTCGGCATCGGCCGCCTCGACGCGGCCGCCGGGGAAGACCAGGGCGCCGGCGGCGAATTCGATCTCGCGGTGGCGGACGACCATGAAGATCTCGGGGCCGGAGGCGCCCTCGCGCAGCAGCAGGACGGTGGCGGCGGGACGCGGGGGGACGGGGTCTGACACGCGGGTTACTCCGTGCGGATGCCGGCGGCCTGGATCAGCGGTGCCCAGCGGGCATGCTCGGCCTGGAGGAAGGCAGCGAAATCGGCGGGGCTGCCGCCGACGACCTGCGAGGCCTGGGTCTGCTCGATCACCCGGGCGACCTCGGGCTGGCGGAGGGCGGCGTTGAAGACGCGGTTGGTGGCCTCGACCACCGGCTCGGGCAGGCCGGCGGGGCCCACGATGCCGTGCCAGCCCTGGGCCTCGAAGCCGGCGAGCGCCGTGCCGCCAGCCTCCGCGATGGTGGGCACATCGGGCAGGAAGGGGTGGCGCTGCCGCCCAGCCACCGCAAGCGGCCGCAGCTTGCCCTCGCGGATGAAGGGCAGGCTGGTCGAGACGGTGATGATGCTGCTGCTGGTCTCGTTGGCGAGCAGGCTGCGGGCGACTTCGGCGCCGCTGCGATAGGGCACGGGCGTCATGGTCAGGCCGGTGCGGCGGAGCAGCAATTCCTGCGCCAGGTGGCCGATATAGCCGATGCCGGGATGGGCATAGACCATGTCGCTGCGGCGGCGGGCGAGGTCGAGGAAGCCGGGCAGGTCGGTCACCGGCAGCGCCATCGGGGCGAGGAGGACGAGGGGCAGGTTGATCAGGTGGCAGATCGGGGTGAAGGCGCGCATCGGGTCGTAGCCGAGGCTCGGCTGCAGCTCGCGGCCGATGGCATTGGGCGAGAGGTCGGCCATCATCAGCGTGGCGCCGTCGGGGCGGGCGCCGGCCACCACGGCCCCGGCGATGGTGCCGCCGGCCCCGGCGCGGTTCTCGACCACCAGCGCATGGCCGTTGGCGAGCACCGGGAAGGCGTTGGCGACGGTGCGCGAGAGGGTGTCGATGGCGCCACCGGCGCCGAAGGGGACGATGAGACGGACGGGCCGGTCCGGCCAGGGGGAGGCGGCCGGTTGCGCGCGGGCGAGCGCCGGAAGGGCGAGGCCGCCCAGGAGCGTGCGCCGGCACCATGCACGTGACGCTTGCGACATGGTAGTCCCCTCCCCGATTGTAGCGGCGCGCAGGGTGCCGCCGGGCCGCGGCGGGCGCAACCGCTGGCGGAATCTGTGAAAACGCATATGGTCCGGGCCCGGCTCGGAAGGGGAGACGTCCTGCATGACTTGGTCCATCGTTGCGCATGACCCAGCGACCGGCGCCTTCGCCGTAGCCGTGACGACATGCGCCTTCGCCGTTGGCGCGAGCTGCCCCTTCGTGCGCTCGGGGGTTGGGGCGGTGTCCACCCAGTCGATGACCAACCGCTACCTGGGCCCCGCGGTGCTGGACGGGATGGCACGGGGGCTGTCGCCGACGGCGGCGATCGAGAGCGCGCTGGCGGGGGACGAGGGGCGCGGCATCCGGCAGGTCCATGCCGTCGACCGGCATGGGCGAAGCGCGGCCTGGACCGGGCAGAATTGCGTGGAATGGTGCGGCGACCGGCCGGGCCAGGGCTTCTCCGTTGCAGGCAACATGCTGGCCGGCGAGGCGGTGCTGGCGGATACGATGGCGGCCTTCGTCACCAAGGACGACCTGCCGCTGGCCGAGCGGCTGGTGGCGGCGCTCGAGGCCGGGGACGCCGCGGGCGGCGACCGGCGCGGGCGGCAATCGGCGGCGCTGCTGCTGACGACGACGGAGGACTTCCCCGACATCAACCTGCGTGTCGACGACCACCCGGAGCCGTTGGGCGAGCTCGGGCGGCTGCTCGGCCTCTGGCGGCGGGAGCGGGAGCCGGGGCTTAGGGACCAGCCGCGCAAGGCCAACCCGTCGGGCTGGATCGACCTCGACGCGATCGAGGCGGGCTGGCGGCGGAAGGGGTCGAGCCTGCGGTTCCGGCGGTAGGCCCCTCCCCCGTCCCTCTCAGCCTCCGAGGGCCGCCTTCACCAGCGGGCCTGCCTTGGCCATGTCGAGGCTGGCGGCGTGCTTCGCCCGCAGGGCGGCCATCACCTTGCCCATCTCCTTGATGCCGCTGGCGCCGGTCTCGGCGATGGCGGCCTGGACGGCGGCCTGCATCGCGGACTCGTCCATCTGCTGGGGCAGGAAGCCCTCGATGACGGCGATCTCCGCCTCCTCCTTCTCGGCGAGTTCGGGACGGTTGCCCTGGCGGTAGAGCTCGACGCTCTCGCGCCGGCTCTTGGCCATGCCGCGGAGCATGGCGGTGACTTGGTCGTCCGGCACCTTGTCGATGCCGGAGGGACGGGCGGCGATGTCCACGTCCTTCAGCTTGGCCAGGATCATGCGGAGGGTGGAGGTGCGGGCCGCGTCCTTGGCGAGCATGGCCTCCTTCAACGATGCGGTGAAGCGGCTGCGCAGATCCTCGGCCATGGACATGTCTCCGATGCTATGGGGTGCGGGGCTGTAGCATGGGGTGGGGCGGAGGGGGGAATGGGAAGTTGTTTCCCACGCCCCGCTTCCGGCTTGAAATGGGAAGTTCCTTCCCGCATGTTCGGGCCATGCGGACCGTCGAAGAGATCATCGCCCAGCTCGGCGGCCCCGAGGCCGCCGCGGCGCGTTGCGGCATCGGCACCGAGGCGGTGCGGAAGTGGCGGCAGGCGCGAGCCATCCCGCCCCGCCACTGGCCCGCCATCCTCGCCGCCACCGGGCTGACGCTCGCCGACATGCCCGGCACCCCCGAACCCCGTGTGGAGACAGAGATGCCCCAGACCGAGACCGCGCCCGAGGGTGCGACCGCCTGCCTGGTGCTGGCCGATGGCAGCGTCTTCTGGGGGCGAGGCTTCGGGGCGCAGACGGCGCCGGGGGCGGCGCCGGTGGCCGAGGTCTGCTTCAACACCGGCATGACCGGGTATCAGGAGACGCTGACCGACCCCTCCTATGCCGGCCAGATCATCACCTTCACCTTCCCGCATATCGGCAATGTCGGCGCCAACCCCGAGGATATCGAGGCGGTGACGCCGGCGGCGCGGGGGCTCGTCGTCAAGCAGGACCTGACCGAGCCGGCCAACTACCGGGCGACGCGGCACCTCGACGACTGGCTGAAGTCCTTCGGCATCCCGGGGATCGCGGGCGTCGATACGCGGGCGCTGACCATCCGCATCCGCGACGGCGGGGCGCCGAACGGGGTGCTGTGCTTCCCGGCCGATGGGCGGTTCGACCTCGATGCGCTGCGCGCGCAGGCGGCGGCTTGGCCGGGGCTTGAGGGGATGGATCTCGCGAAGGAGGTCTCCTGCCGGCAGTCCTATCATTGGGACGAGACCACCTGGGCCTGGCCGGAGGGGTTCGGGCGGCAGACGGCGGCGAAGCACAAGGTCGTCGCGGTCGATTACGGCGCGAAGCGGAACATCCTGCGCTGCCTCGCCTCGGCCGGGCTCGACGTGACGGTGGTGCCGGCGACGGCGACGGCGGAGGAGATCCTGCGCCACGAGCCGGATGGCGTCTTCCTCTCCAACGGGCCGGGTGATCCGGCGGCGACGGGCGCATATGCCGTGCCGGCGATCCAGGGCGTGTTGGAGAAGCGGGTGCCGGTCTTCGGGATCTGCCTCGGGCATCAGCTGCTGGGCCTCGCGCTGGGCGGGAAGACCTACAAGCTGGATCGCGGGCACCGGGGGGCGAACCAGCCGGTAAAGGACCTCGCCACCGGACGGGTCGAGATCACCAGCCAGAACCATGGCTTCGCGGTGGACGACAAGAGCCTGCCCGAAGGGGTGAAGGTCACGCACATCTCGCTCTTCGACCAGTCGAACGAGGGGCTGATGGCGACGGACCGGCCGGCCTTCTCGGTGCAGTATCATCCGGAAGCGTCGCCGGGGCCGACGGACAGCCACCACCTGTTCCACCGCTTCGTCGCGCTGATCGAGAAGAACAAGGGAGGGGCGTGATGTTCGACCTGAAGGGACGCACCGGGCTGGTCACCGGCGGCAATGGCGGGATCGGCCTCGGCTTCGCGCGGGGGCTCGCCAGGGCGGGCGCCAGCGTGATGGTCGCCGGCCGGAATGCCGAGAAGAACGCGGCGGCCGTGGCGGAACTCAAGGGGCTCGGCGCGGAGGCGGATGCGGTCATCGTCGACGTGACGGATGCCGCGAGCATCGAGGCGATGGTGGCCGCGACGGCGGAGCGCTTCGGCGGGATCGACATCCTGGTCAACAATGCGGGGACGAATATCCGCAACCGGCCGGAGGTCTATGCCGAGGCCGACTGGCATGCGGTGATCGACACCAACCTGACCAGCGCCTACCTCGCCTCCAAGGCGGCCTATCCGCACCTCAAGGGCAGCGGGCATGGGCGGGTGATCAACAACGGCTCCATGCTGTCGATCTTCGGCCTGCCCTTCCACATCGCCTATGCGGCGTCGAAGGGCGGCGTGGTGCAGTTCACCAAGTCGCTCGCCGTGGCCTGGGCGGCGGACGGGATCACGGTGAATGCAGTGCTGCCGGGCTGGATCGACACCGAACTGACCCGCAAGGCACGGAAGGACATGCCTCAGCTCAACGACAATGTGCTCGCGCGGACGCCGAAGGGGCGCTGGGGCGCGATGGAGGATTTCGAGGGTCTGGCGGCCTTCCTCGGCAGCGATGCGAGCGCCTTCATCACCGGCGTCGCCATTCCGGTGGATGGCGGGTTCTCGGTCCAGGGCTGAGCCGTGCCCTCCGCCGACACCCTCCTCGTCTTCGCCGCGCTGTCGCTCGGCCTCGCGGTAACGCCGGGGCCGAACATGCTCTACCTCGTCTCGCGCTCGCTGGCGCAGGGGACGGGGGCGGGGATGGTCTCGCTGGCCGGGTGCCAGGCGGGGTCGCTCGCCATCATGCTCTGTGCGGCGGCGGGGATCACGGCGGCGCTGCTGGCCATCCCCTATGCCTGGGACGTGCTGCGGCTCGGCGGTGCGGCGTATCTGCTGTATCTCGCCTGGCAGAGCGTCAGGCCGGGCGGGCAGCCGGTCTTCGCGCCGAGGGCGATGCCACGGGAGCCGGCCGTCAGGCTGTTCTCCGTCGGCTGCGCCACGGCGGCGCTCAACCCGAAGGTGGCGCTGTTCTACATGGCGGTGCTGCCGCCCTTCATCGACCCGGAGCGGGGGAATGCCTTCCTCCAAGCCGCGGTGCTGGGCGCGGTGCAGGTCGCCATCTGCACGGCCTTCGACGCGGTGCTGGTCTGGGGCGCGGCGGGCGTCGCGCGGTTCCTCGGCACGCGGCCGGGCTGGATGGCGGCGCAGCGCTGGGTGCTCGGCGCGGCGCTCGGGCTGCTCGCCGTCAAGCTGGCGAGCGAAGGGCGCCGGGCATGACTCTGTTCCTCATCGCCCTGGCCGCCCTGTCCTGGACGGGGCTGAGCCTCGCGGTGCTCGCCATGGTGCTGCGGCGCGTCGGCACGCCTCGTCAGGCGGCGTGGCGGGCCTTCGGCATCGGCCTCGTCGTCAACACGATCTCGGCCTGGTACGCGTCGCCGGGGGAGCCGGTCGCGGCCGTGATCCTGATCATCCTCTGCCACCTGCTGCTGCTGCCGGCGCTGCTGATCGCGGCGCGGCGGGAGGAGCGGCCTTGATGCGCGCGCTCCGACGATAGCGGCCGGCGCCCGCCCCCGACTGCCTGCTGCCGCCTGCACGGCCCCGAACCGACGGATACCCGACCCATGCCGAAGCGCACCGACATCAAGTCCATCCTCATCATCGGCGCCGGGCCGATCGTCATCGGCCAGGCCTGCGAATTCGACTATTCAGGTGCCCAGGCCTGCAAGGCGCTCAGGGCCGAGGGCTATCGCGTCGTCCTGGTGAACTCGAACCCGGCGACGATCATGACGGACCCCGGGCTGGCGGATGCCACCTATATCGAGCCGATCACGGTGGAGATGGTCGAGAAGATCATCGCCAAGGAGCGGCCGGATGCGCTGCTGCCGACCATGGGCGGGCAGACGGCGCTCAACACCGCCCTCAAGCTCGCCGAGGCGGGGGTGCTGGCGAAGTACGGCTGCGAGCTGATCGGGGCCAAGGCGGAGGTCATCGACAAGGCCGAGGACCGGCTCAAGTTCCGCGATGCGATGACGAAGATCGGCATCGAGAGCCCGCGCTCGGCCATCGCGCATACGATGGAGGAGGCGCGGGCGGCGCTCGACCTCGTCAAGCTGCCCTGCGTCATCCGGCCTTCCTTCACCCTCGGCGGCACCGGCGGCGGCATCGCCTATAACCGCGAGGAATTCGAGCAGATCGTGGCCGCCGGCCTCGACGCCTCGATGACCAACGAGGTGCTGGTCGAGGAGAGCGTGCTGGGCTGGAAGGAGTACGAGATGGAGGTGATCCGTGACACTGCGGACAACTGCATCATCATCTGCTCCATCGAGAACCTGGACGCGATGGGCGTGCATACGGGCGACAGCGTCACCATCGCCCCGGCGCTGACGCTCACCGACAAGGAATACCAGCGGATGCGCGATGCCAGCATCGCCTGCCTCCGCGAGATCGGCGTCGATACCGGCGGCTCCAACGTGCAGTTCGGCATCAACCCGGCCGACGGGCGCATGGTGGTGATCGAGATGAACCCGCGCGTCAGCCGCTCCTCCGCGCTGGCCTCGAAGGCGACGGGCTTCCCGATCGCCAAGGTCGCGGCCAAGCTCGCCGTCGGCTACACGCTCGATGAACTGACGAACGACATCACCATGGTGACGCCGGCCAGCTTCGAGCCGACCATCGACTATGTGGTGGTGAAGATCCCGCGCTTCACCTTCGAGAAATTCCCCGGCACGCCGGCGACGCTGACCACCAGCATGAAGTCGGTCGGCGAGGCGATGGCGATCGGCCGCAGCTTCGCCGAGGCCTTGCAGAAGGGGCTGCGCAGCCTGGAGACGGGGCTGTCGGGGCTCGACGAGATCGCGGCGCCGGGGGATGGCAGCGCGCAGGCCTTCCATGCGGCGCTGGCCACGCCGCGGCCGGACCGGATCGTCATGGCGGCGCAGGCGATGCGGGCGGGCGTCTCGCTGGCGGAGATCGCCGAGGCGAGCAAATTCGATTCCTGGTTCCTGCGCGAGGTGGAGAAGGTCGTCGCCGCCGAGCGCCGGGTGAAGGCCGATGGGCTGCCACGGACGGCGACCGGGCTGCGGGGGCTTAAGGCGCTTGGCTTCTCCGACAAGCAGCTCGGCAAGCTGACCGGGCAGGGCGAGGCGGCGGTCGAGGCGCTGCGGCTGAAGCTGGGCGTCATGCCGGTGTTCAAGCGGATCGACACCTGCGCGGCGGAGTTTGCTTCCGACACGCCTTATATGTACTCGACCTATGAAGGTGGCTTCGGCGTGCCGGAATGCGAGAGCCGGCCGACGGACCGACAGAAGGTCGTCATCCTCGGCGGCGGGCCGAACCGAATCGGCCAGGGCATCGAGTTCGACTATTGCTGCGTCCATGCCTGCTACGCGCTGAAGGAAGCGGGCTTCGAGACCATCATGGTCAACTGCAACCCGGAGACGGTCTCGACCGACTACGACACCTCCGATCGGCTCTATTTCGAGCCGCTGACCGGGGAGGACGTGCTCTCCCTGCTGCGGAAGGAGCAGGAGCGCGGCAGGTTGCTCGGCTGCATCGTGCAGTATGGCGGGCAGACGCCGCTGAAGCTGAGCCAGGCGCTGCACAAGGCGGGCATCCCGATCCTCGGCACCTCGGCGGAGGCGATCGACATCGCGGAGGACCGTGAGCGGTTCCAGCACCTGCTGAAGGGTCTCGGCCTGCGGCAGCCGCAGAACGGCACGGCGCGGACGCTGGAGGAGGCGGCACGGGAGGCCGAGCGCATCGGCTACCCCGTCGTCGTCCGGCCGAGCTACGTGCTGGGTGGGCGGGCGATGGAGATCGCCTGGAACCGCGAGCAGCTCATGCGCTTCGGCCAGGAGGCGGTGAGGGTCTCGGGCGAGAACCCGATCCTGATCGACCAGTACCTGGCGGACGCCATCGAGGTCGATGTGGACTGCATCGCCGACGAGGACGGCACCGTCTATGTCGCCGGCGTCATGGAGCATATCGAGGAGGCGGGCATCCATTCAGGCGACAGCGCCTGCTCCCTGCCCCCCTACTCGCTGCCCCCCGCCATCGTCACCGAGCTGAAGGCGGAGACCGAGGCGATGGCCAAGGCCCTCAAGGTCAAGGGGCTGATGAACGTCCAGTATGCGGTGAAGGACGGGGAGATCTTCGTCCTCGAGGTCAATCCGCGCGCCTCGCGCACCGTGCCCTTCGTCGCCAAGGCGACGGGCGTGCCGGTGGCGAAGATCGGCGCGCTGGTCATGGCCGGGCAGCGGCTCGGCGAGTTCGACCTGGACGACAGCGCCATCAACCGGCATGTGGCGGTGAAGGAGGCGGTCTTCCCCTTCAACCGCTTTCCCAATGTCGACGTGATCCTCGGGCCGGAGATGAAGTCGACCGGCGAGGTGATGGGGCTGGATGCCAGCTTCGAGCGTGCCTTCGCCAAGGCGCAGCTCGGCGCCGGGGTGAAGCTGCCGCTGGCGGGTGCCGCCTTCATCTCGGTGAAGGAGAGCGACAAGCCGGCCGCGGTGGTCCTCGCCCGGCGGCTGATCGACATGGGCTTCGCGGTGGTGGCGACGCGGGGGACGGCGGCCCGCATCCGCGAGGCCGGCCTCGCCTGCGAGATCATCAACAAGGTGCTGGAGGGGCGGCCGCATTGCGTGGACGCCATCAAGTCCGGCGACATCCAGCTCGTCATCAACACCACGGGCGGTGGGCAGTCGGTGGCGGACAGCTTCGACATCCGCCGCTCCGCCCTGACCCATGGGGTGCCGCATTACACCACGGCGGCCGGGGCCCGGGCGGCGGTGCATGCCATTGCGGCGCTCAAGGCCGGAACCCTTGATGTGGCGCCGTTGCAGGCCTATTTTCATCGCTCGTTCTGATCCCGGGCGCGGGTTCCACTGAGGTTCGCCGGGTTTCCCCCGGCGGGCCGGAACCCGGTGCCCGGTTTCCGTGTTTCCACTCGCCATCCCGTGCCGCAACCGCAAGGGTGGTGGGCTGGGTCAGCGTTTTTTGGCTGCACTTGCGGTGGCGGACCGCGCACACTCCGCTTCGATATGCTCAAGGGAAGGGCTAGCCGTGCAGAAGTTCCCCATGACCGCGGAAGGTCTGGCGAAGCTGGAAGAGGAGCTGAAGGTCCTCCGGGCCGAGGAGCGCCCGGCGGTGATCCGTGCGATCGCCGAGGCCCGGGCGCATGGCGACCTTTCCGAGAACGCCGAGTACCACGCGGCACGCGAGCGGCAGTCCTTCATCGAGGGCCGGATCGCCGAGCTGGAGACGATCATCCCGGCCGCCGAGGTGATCGACGTTTCGAAGCTCTCCGGCGACCAGGTGAAATTCGGCGCCCGCGTCACCGTCGTCGACGAGGAGACGGAGGAGCAGAAGACCTACCGGATCGTCGGTGCCTATGAGGCGGACATGAAGGTGAATTCCATCTCCATCTCCTCGCCGCTCGCCAAGGCGCTGATCGGCAAGAAGGTGGGCGACAGCGTCGAGGTGCCGGCGCCGGGCGGTGCCCGCGCCTATGAGATCACCGCCGTCGCCTTCCGCTGACGGGCAGGGTGCTCGACCAGCGGGTCGGCCTGGCGGAGGTCCGGGCCGCGGCGGCGCGCATCCAGGGCGCGGTGCTGCGGACGCCGACCGTCGAGGTCGATGCGGTGTCCCGCGTCGCCGGCGCGCGGGTCTTCCTCAAGCTCGATAACCTGCAGGCGACCGGGGCCTTCAAGGAGCGCGGGGCGGCCAACCGCATCGCGCTGCTGACGGCGCGGGAGCGGGCAGCGGGCGTCATCGCGATGTCGGCCGGCAACCATGCGCAGGCGGTGGCGCGGCATGCCTCGCTGGCCGGGATCGCCGCGACGATCGTGATGCCACGCTTCACCCCCTCCACCAAGGTGGTGCGGACCGAGGGCTGGGGGGCGCGCGTCGTCCTGCATGGCGAGACGCTGGCCGAGGCTGCGGCGCATGCCCATGCCATGGCGCTGAACGAGGGGCTGACCTTCATCCATCCCTATGACGACCCTGGCGTGATCGCGGGCCAGGGAACGCTGGCGCTCGAGCTGCTGGAGGATGCGCCGGCGGTGGAGGCCGTGGTCTTCCCTGTCGGCGGCGGCGGAATGTTGGCGGGCTGCGCCGGGGCGATCCGCGAGCTGCGGCCGGAGGTGCAGGTCTTCGGCGTCGAGGTCGAGGGCTATCCGGCCATGGCGCAACGCCTGGCGGGGCGGCCGGTCTCGGTCGGCGGGCCGACCATCGCCGAGGGCATCGCCGTGCGCGATGTGGGCGAGTTGCCCTATGCGCAGCTCCGCCGCCTCGGCATTGAGGTGCTGGTGGTGCCGGAGCGGGCGGTGGAGCAGGCGATCGCCCTGCTGGCCGAGGGGGCGAAGCAGGTGGCGGAGGGCGCCGGGGCGGCGGGGCTGGCAGCGATGCTCGCCCATCCGGCGCGCTTCACCGGGCGCTGCGTCGGGACCGTCATCTGCGGCGGGAACATCGATGCGCGCATCCTCGCCAACGTTCTGCTGCGCAACCTGCTGCGGGACGGGCGGATCCTCCGCCTGCATCTCGACATCCCGGACCGGCCGGGGGTGCTGGCCGATATCGCCATGCGGGTGGCGGCGGCCGGGGGAAATGTCATCGAGGTGAGCCACCAACGGCTTTTCGCGGCGCCCTCGGTGCAGAGCGCCGAGCTCGAATTGATGGTGGAGGTCCGGGATACGGTGCAGGGCGACGCCATCGTCGCCGCGCTCGAAGCCGGGGCCTATGTGGTGCGACGCGGCTGAGTCTCAGCCATCGTAATGAGGATAGAGGGCTGCGATCTTGGCGATGCGGACCCGCATCGGCAGGAGGTCGAGGTCGTCATAGATCGAGGCGTCGCGCCAGCTGCCGCCCTGGTGGACGCTGTAGTGGCAGGACCGGCAGAGGATCACGCAGTTCTCCAGCGTCACCGGCCCGCCCTTCTTGTGCGGGATGACGTGATGGGCCTCGGCCCTTTCGCCATAGGCATGGCTGGCGATGCCGGCTTCGCCGGGGGCGGATATGCGGGTGCCGCAGCTGGCGCAGAGGTTCCTCTGTCGGGCGAGGGCCTGGCGCTGCACGGCGGCCGGGAAATTCATGTGGGGCGCAGCCATCGGGGCCTCCTCGTGATCAGGGGGTGACCGGCACCCCCGCCTCGTCCTTCGAGGTGCGGATGGTCTGCAGGGTTTGGACGCGGGCGACCATCTCGGCGGCGGTGATGCGGGCGGTCAGCGCATTCTCATGCGCGGTGTCGCGGGCGACCAGGCGGAGCAGGAAGTCGCCGCCACCGCGGATCATGTGGCACTCGCGCACCTCGGGCCAATCCTTGGCCATGCGCTCGAAGGATTGCAGCACGGCCTCCTTCTGGCTCTCGAGGCCGACCAGGGCGAAGAAGGTGATCTCGTAGCCAAGAGGCACCGGGTCGAGATCGGCATGGTAGCCGCGGATGATGCCCTCCTCCTCCAGCCGGCGGACGCGGCGGAGGCAGGGTGGGGCGGAGAGGCCGACGCGGCGGGCCAGCTCCACATTGGTCATCCGTCCGTCCGCCTGCAATTCGGCCAGGATCTGGCGGTCCACCTCGTCGAGGGATGCGTCGGTCTCGATGGTCATGCTCTCTGTTCATTGCCGGTGGCGCGCGCCTGGCGCAATATCATTGCAGCGGGCCGGGGCCGCAAGACATCGGCGACCTTCATCCCGGCTTTCGCTTGTTCCGCGGGGCGCTCGGGCAAATATGCTCGGCCACCCTACCGACTGCCGGGAGCCGAGCCTTGTCCAACACCCATCGCACGCGACTGCTGATCCTCGGCGCCGGGCCGGCGGGCTACACCGCAGCGATCTATGCCGCAAGGGCGGGGCTGAAGCCGCTGGTCGTCGCCGGCATGCAGCCGGGTGGTCAGCTGACCATCACCACCGATGTGGAGAACTACCCGGGCTTCGCCGACCCGATTCAGGGGCCCTGGCTGATGGACCAGTTCAGGGCGCAGGCGGAGCATGTCGGCGCTACGATCATCCAGGACGTGGTGACGCGGATCGACCTCAGGGCGCGGCCGATCCGGGGGATCGGCGATTCGGGGGATGTCTACCTCGCCGAGTCGCTGGTGATTGCGACGGGGGCGCAGGCGCGCTGGCTCGGCATCCCGGGCGAGCAGGACCTGTCGGGCTTCGGCGTCTCGGCCTGCGCGACCTGCGACGGCTTCTTCTTCCGCGGCAAGTCGGTCGCCGTCATCGGCGGCGGCAACACGGCGGTGGAGGAGGCGCTCTACCTGTCGAACCTCGCCAGCCATGTCACGGTGGTGCATCGGCGGGACAGCTTCCGCGCCGAGCGAATCCTGCAGGAGCGGCTTTTTGCCAAGCCGAATGTTACCGTTCTGTGGGATACGGTGGTGGAGGAGGTGCTCGGGACCGAGGGCGGGCGCTTCCGCGCCGTCCGCGCCATCGCCACCCGGAATGCCCGCACGGGCGAGCGGGGGGAGCTGGCGGCGGATGGCGTCTTCATCGCCATCGGGCATGACCCGGCGACCGCGCTGTTCCGCGGCCAGCTCGGGATGGATGGGGAGGGCTATGTCGTGACCGAGCCAGGCAGCACCCGCACCAGCATCCCGGGCGTCTTCGCTGCGGGCGACGTGCAGGACCGCATCTACCGCCAGGCGGTGACCGCCGCCGGCACCGGCTGCATGGCCGCGCTGGAGGCCGAGAAATGGCTGGCACACCTGCCCGAGGATGCGCCCGCCATCGAAGCGTGGACCTGATCCCCACCAGGCCGCTTCGCGGCTCCGCGGGCCCCCCGATGGGCGCTCGGCGCTCCAGGCCTCGCACAGCCTGCCGCGGCAATGTCGCGGCAGGACACCCCCACAGGGCCGCTTTGGATAGGTGCATTTGATGCCGCTGGACTGGGACAAGCTGCGCGTCTTCCACGCGGTCGCCGAGGCAGGCTCCTTCACCCATGCGGGGGAGACGCTCAATCTCAGCCAATCCGCCGTCTCGCGGCAGATCCAGGCGCTGGAGGAGGCCCTCGCCGTTCCCCTCTTTCATCGCCATGCGCGGGGCCTGATCCTCACCGAACCGGGCGAAACGCTGAACCGCACGGTGCGCGAGGTCTTCGCCAAGCTGGCGATGACGGAAGCACTTCTGACCGAAAGCCGGGAGCGGCCGGCGGGGCGGCTGAAGGTGACCTGCACCACCGGCTTCGGCGGCACCTGGCTGGCGCCGAGGCTTTCGCGCTTCCTGGCCCTCTACCCGGATGTCAGCGTGACGCTGCTGCTGGACGACAGCGACCTCGACCTCGCCATGCGCGAGGCCGATGTGGCGATCCGCATGCATCCGCCGCGGCAGCCGGACCTGATCCAGCGCCACCTGGCGAGCTTCGGCTGGCGGGTCTGCGGGGCACCGGCCTATCTCAAGGCCGCCGGCGTGCCGGAACGGGTGGAGGAGCTGGACGCCCACCGCATCATCTGCTGGGGCGACCACCGTCCGCCGATCGACGAGGTGAACTGGCTGGCGGAGGCGGGGCGACGGCCCGGTTCGGCGCGCCGGGCCGCGGTGGAGGTGAACAGCCTCACCGGCATGCTGCGGGCGGTGCAGAGCGGGCTCGGCCTTGCCGCATTGCCGGACTACATGGGACCCGACCTGGACGGGCTGCTGCAGGTGCTGCCGGAGCTGAAGGCGCCGAAGCTCGATGCCTATTTCGTCTATCCGGAGGAGATGCGGCACTCGAAGCGCGTCTCGGTCTTCCGCGACTTCCTGGTGGCGGAGCTGAACGGGCATTAAAGTGAACTCCGGTCGGGCGGACCCACTCGATCGGGGCGATTTGCTCTTTTGGACAACGGCTTGGAGCGGCTGCGGCGAGCGGTTCGAACAAAAACCCTTCTGTTGCATGCGTCTGGCGCATGGGAGCCGGCCGATTTCACCAATACTGCACAGCAGTAGCAGGCGTAGGCTCACTGCATCCGGCGGTTGCGCCGGACAGGGTTTCGGGGGCCTCCCCCGGCATCCTTCGTCTCCCAGACGTGAAGCCTCCCTGTTTGACTTGGCCGCCGCCCCATCGGGACGGCGGCTTTCTTTTTGCGCGATCACGCCACCACGATATTGCCGCAAAATCACACAAGCGCGCGTGATGCGTGACGCAACCTCTGGCTGTGCTGGCCGGAAATGCACCGTCCTGTTACGTTCGGCACATGCATCATCCTCTTCCGCGGCGCCCGCTTCGGCGCCTGACCGCCAGCCTGACGGGCCTCGCCTTCCTTGCTGGTTGCGCCACGACCCAGGCCGACCGCATCGGCGCCGATGACGGCATGGATGCCTGCCGGCCGCAGCGGGTGGCCCTCGATTCCACCGGCAATTTCTACGGCCAGGACATGATCCGCGGCGCGGCCATCGGCGCCGTCTCGGGCGGCGTCCTCGGTGGGCTGATCGGCGCGGCGGCGACGGGGCGGACGCGGGACATCGCCATCGGCGCCGGGGCAGGCGTGCTGGCGGGTGGCGCGCTCGGCGCGGCGGGCGGGTACCTTGCGGCGAAGCAGCGGCAGGCGCAGGACCAGGCGAGCCTCAGCGCCGCGATCGGCGGCGACCTCGCCAACGAGAACGCGCAGATCGACAGGACGCAGCTGGCCTTCAACCAGCTCATCGACTGCCGGCTGATGGCCGCCGAGGCGATCCGCCAGGACGTGCGCGGCGGGCGGACGGCCCCGGAGGCCGGACGGCTCCAGATGGCCGATCTTCGGACGCGGGTGCAGCAGGACATCGCCATGGCGCGCAGGATCAACCAGCAGATCAGCACGCGCGGCGCGGAGTTCGACACGGCGATCGATGCCGTGGCGCCGGGGACGCGGACCCAGGTGGCGGCGCACAATGCCGCTCCCCCTGCCCCGGCCCGGCCGCGGGCGCCGGTGCCGCTGCGCATCCGCCCGGAGCCGAATGCGCCGGAGGTCGGCCGGGTCGCCGCCAACGAGCCGGTGAAGGTGAAGCCGGCGGGGAGCAATTTCGCCCTGGTCGAGACCGATAGCGGGCTGCGCGGCTATGCGCCGGCGAGCAGCTTCCCTGGGCGGCGCCAGGCGGCGGCGCCGGTGGGCGGCGGCGAGGGCGGCAGCACGCGGGAGCTGGCCGCCTCCAACATCGCCAAGCGCGACAATTTCTCCGAGAGCGTGACCAATGCGGAGCGGGCGGTGCAGGGCCAGGGCTTCGAGCTGGCCGGCTAGAGCAAACCCCGGTGGGGTGCCCAAGCTGGGAGGGGTAACTTGCTCATAGGAACCTCCATGCTGCGCCCGAGGCTACGGCTGGCTGGGCTGTTGCTGCTGGGCCTGCTGCTCGGCGCCGTGGCGGTGGCGCAGCCGGCGCCGCCGGAGCCGCCGCAGCAACCCTTCCTCCGCATCGAGGCTGGGGCGCATACGGCGCCCGTCGCCCGGCTGGCGGTGGATGCGGCCGGGCAGACCCTCGCCAGCGTCTCGGACGACAAGACGCTCCGCCTTTGGACCCTGCCGGAGGGGACGCAGCAGCGGGTGATCCGCCCGCCCATCGGCACCAACGAGGATGGCGAGCTCTATGCCGTCGCGCTCAGCCCGGATGGCGGACGGGTGGCGGCAGCGGGCTTCACCGGGCAGTCCTGGGACGGGGTCTTCTGCCTCTATCTCTACGACGCGCGGAGCGGGCGGCTGCTGGCACGGCTCTCCGGCCTGCCGGCGCCGGTGCAGCACCTCGCCTTCTCGGCCGATGGGCTGCGGCTGGCGGTGGCGCTGGGCGGCCGGGCGGGCATCCGGGTCTTCGATGCGCGGACCGGGGCGCTTCTGTTAGACGACCCGGGCTATGCCGGGCCGGCACGGATGCTGGGCTTCGACCGCAGCGGGCGGCTCGCCACGGCCTCCGCGGACGGGCATGTGCGGGTCTATGGCCCGGACGGGCGCAGGCTGGCCGACAGGGTGCCGCTCAACGGCGCCCGCCCCTTCGGCCTGGCCTGGTCGCCCGATGGCGGGCTGATCGCCATCGGCTACGAGGACCGGCTGCGGGTTGAGGTGCTGGCGGCGGCCGACCTGCGCAGCGTCATGCTGCCGGATGTGGCGGGGCTGGCCGGAGAGGGGCTGCCGGCCGTCGCCTGGGCCACGGATGGGCAGGGCGGCGTGCAGCTCCATGCCGGCGGCTATGCGCGGCTGGCGGGGGCGCCGGCCGCCTCCGGCCGGGGCATCGCGGTGCAGCGCCAGGCGGCGCCCACCCCCTCCCCCAGGCGCGAGTTCGTGGTGCGGCGCTGGACGGATTTCGGGCTCGGGCCCTCGACCGATATCCCCGCGGCACGGGATGCGATCTCCCACCTGCTGGCGCTGCCGGGTGGGGGCGTTGCCTATGCGGCGGCCGATCCGGGCTGGGGACGGATCACGCCGGAGGGGCTGATCGCTTTTCCGCCGCGGCCGCCGGGGGCGGATTTCCGGGCGACGGGGGCGGGCCTCGCCGCGACCGAGGAGGGCACGACGCTGCGCGTAGCGCTGCGGGCGGGCGAGGCGCCGGTCGTTTTCGATGCGCTGGACGGGCGGCTGGAGGCGGCGGGCGGCACGGGCGCCTTCCAGCCGGCGCGGATAGCGAGCGCGCGGCTGCCGGTCACCGACTGGCATAACTCCAACCGGCCGCGGCTCGGGCAGAACCCGCTCAGGCTCGGCGAAGGGGAATTCGCGCGGAGCCTCGCCATCCTGCCGAGGGAAGACGGGTTCCTGCTCGGGACGGACACGCATCTCCGCCTCTTCGATGCGGCGGGGCGAGCGCTGGACGCGCTGGCGGTGCCGGGAGCGGTCTGGGGGCTGACGGTGGCAGGCGACATGGCGATCGCCGCGCTCGGCGACGGCACGCTGCGCTGGTACCGGCTGGAAGGCGGGGCGGTGGTGGAGCAGGCGGCGCTCTTCATCCAGGCGGAGACGCGGCGCTGGGCACTCTGGACGCCGGAGGGGCTGTTCGACCATGCCGCCAATGGCGGGCAGGAGCTGGTCGGCGTGCTGCTCAACCGTGGGCGGGCGCAGAATACCGAATGGGTGAGCTTCCAGCAGGCCTATCGAGCGCTCTATGCGCCGCGGGCCGTCAGGCAGCGGATCGCCGGCGACCAGGAACCGGCGCAGCAGCGGCTGACGCAGCTCGGCGAGGTGCGGGCGCGGATCGGCCGGCTGCCGGTGCTGGCGGCGGGGCGCGCGGCCTGCGCCGTCGTCGGGGCGGGGTGCGTGCCGCTCGGCTGGGAGGCGCGCAGCCTGCCGGAAGGGGCGACGGCGCTGCGCCTCACCTTCGCCACCACGGACCGGGGGCTCGGGCTCGGCCCGCTCGACGTCCTGGTGAATGACCGCATCGCCGCGCGCACCGAGGCAAGCCCGGGCGAGACCGAGGTGGAGGTGCCGCTCGACCCCGGGCCGAACCGCATCGCCACGCGCCTCTATGCTGAGGACCGCACGCTCTTCGCCGATGGTCCGGGGCTTGCCCTGCGACGGCCGGGGGATGCGGAGCCGCCGGCGGATGCGGGGCGGCTCGTCGTGCTCGCCATCGGCGTCAACCGCTATGCCAACCCGGAGCTCGACCTGCGCTTCGCCGTGCCGGATGCGGAGACGGTGGCGGGGCTGCTGCGCGAGGGCGCCGGCTCGCTCTTCCGCGAGACGCGGGTGACGGTGCTGCGCGATGCCGAGGCCTCGCGGCGCGGCGTGCTGGATGCGCTGGCACGCGCCGCCGACGATGTGGGGCCGGGGGACACCTTCATCCTCTACATCGCGGGCCATGGCATCCGCACCGAGCCGGACAACCGCTTCCTCTTCCTGCCGGCGGATACGCGTGACACCTCCGGCTGGGCGGCGCTGCGCGCGCAGGGGATCGACGACGGCACGCTGGTCGCGGCGCTGGCGCGCATCCGGGCGCGGGATGCCTTCCTGCTGCTCGACACCTGCCATGCGGGGCAGCTCACCATGGAGCAGCTCTCGGCGCTCGGGAACGAGACGGGGCGCTTCCTGCTCGCCGCGAGCGGCAGCGTGCAGGAGGCGCTCGACAGCTATGACGACCGCAACGGCGTCTTCGCCTATGCGCTGCGCGAGGGACTGCGGGGCAAGGCGGCGATGGATGCGGAGGGGCGGGTCAGCGCGCTGGGCCTGGGCGAATGGGTGACACGGCGGGTGCCGGAGCTGGCGCGGCAGCGGCAGCATCAACAGGACGCGGTGTTCCGCACGGCACAGCGGGACCTGCGCTCCTTCCCGATCTCGCAGGTGCGGCGGTAGGCTTTCCTCCTCACTGAGGAGCAAGCGCATGTCCACGTCACCCGACCGCGAGGCGCCGGCCGAGCATCCGATCGAGGCGCTGCTGCGGCGGCGCTGGAGCCCGCGCAGCTTCACCGGGGCGCCGGTGGAGCGGGCGGCGCTCGACAGCCTGCTCGAGGCAGCGCGCTGGGCAGCAAGTTCGAGCAACCAGCAGCCCTGGCACCTCATCGTCGCGCGGCGCGACCGGGAGGCGGAAGCCTTCGGCAAGCTGCTCGGCGTGCTGGCGCCGGGCAACCAGGCCTGGGCGGACAAGGCGAGCGTGCTGATGCTGGCCGTCGCACGCATGGTGAACCCGGCGAACGGCAACCCCAACCGTCATGCCTTCTACGACACCGGCGCGGCGATGGCGCAGATGGCGTTGCAGGCTGTGGCGCTCGGGATGCAGCTGCACCAGATGGGCGGCTTCGACGCGGCGAGGGCGCGGGAGGTGTTCGGCATCCCCGAAGGCTACGAACCAGTGGCGGCGATCGCGCTCGGGCCGGTCGACGTGGCGGAGGCCTTGCCCGAAGCCCTGGCGGCGCGCGAAGTGGCGCCGCGGCAGCGCAGACCCGTCCGCGAATGGGTCTTTTTCGGCGAGTGGCAGGGATGAGCGCGGCGAAGGCCGAGATGCCCGCGCTTAAGGAACATAAGGCGGAAACGCGTTGCGCCCGCGGCGCGGCATGGCCCGCGGGCACAGGGCCGTAGGCACTCAGCTCTCCGTCATGGCCGAACACGGCCATGACGGAGAGGACTGCGTTGCCTCAGGTCGCCGGGGTCTCGGCCTCGGCCGGCGCGGAGGCCGGGGCGGCGGAGTTCATCGTGGCGGTCGCGGCGGCGGCCTTCCTCGCGGCGCGCGTGGCGGCGCCCTTCTTCGCCGCCTCGGAGCGGGCGGTGCTCATCGCCGTCGCCTTCTTCGTGGCGGGCTTCGCCACGGCCTTGCGCGCAGCGGGCTTCCTCGTGGCAGTGGCCTTTCTCGGCGCGGCCTTGCGGGCAGCCGGCTTCGCCACGGCCTTGCGCGCGGCAGGCTTCCTCGCGGCAGCGGCCTTCTTCGGCGCGGCCTTGCGCGCGGCCGGCTTCGCCACCGCCTTGCGTGCGGCGGGCTTCTTCGCGGCAGCAGCCTTCCTCGGCGCGGCCTTGCGGGCAGCCGGCTTCTTCGTGGCAGCAGCGGCGCGCTTCGGCGCGGCCTTCCTCGCCGCCGGCTTCTTCGTGGCGGCGGCAGCGCGCTTCGGTGCGGCCTTCTTGGGGGCTGCCCTCTTGGGTGCTGCCTTCTTGGCGACGGCCTTGCGCGCGGCGGGCTTCTTCGTGGCGGCGGCAGCGCGGCTGCGCGCAGTCACCGGCTTCTTGGCAGCGCGGCGGCTGGTGGCAACGGCCATGGGCTGCGCGCGATCGGCGGCGGGGGCTTCGGGTGTATCGGTCACGGTGGGCATCTCCTTGCGCATTCCGGTGTTGATCGGGCGGCAGCGCGTCGGCGCGTCCCCCGGTTGGTGGCAGCAGGCATCGCAGTCCTGGCCAGCCAGGCAGCACGCGGCGGCGGGCGATCGGCGGCGTGGTGCCGCATCGTGCTGCCGCCTTCCGCATATCCGGCATCGGGCAATGAGACTCTGCCCTGCTCCGGCGCGACGATGACGACGGACTGCGTCGCATCCTCGCCTTGCCCGCGGTCCATGGACCGTCCTTCCCTGCTGCGGCACGCTGTCGCCGGATGGCTCCGCGAGGTGCAGCGGTGCGAGCACCGCCGAACGAATCGCATGCAACATCGTGCGCGCGATTCACGCTATCTGCACACGCAACCACCGTGTCAACAGAAACCGCAATTCGCGCAGCGCTTTTATGCGCGATGCGCAATTGAAGACGGCCGCCGGATTGCTCCGGCGGCCGTCCTTCGGTGCGCGATGCCGCTGCCGCTCAGCGCTGATCCATCGGCGGCACCGGGCGCTGCTCCGGCCCGGTGTAGTGCGAGAGCGGGCGGATCAGGCGGTTGTCGGCGGCCTGCTCAATGACATGCGCCGCCCAGCCGGTGATGCGCGAGGCGACGAAGATCGGCGTGAAGAGCGGGATGTCGAAGCCCATCAAATAGTAGGCGGGGCCGGCGGGGAAATCGAGGTTCGGGTGGATGTTCTTCTCCTTGAGCATCTTCGCCGCCAGCACGCGGGAGGTCTCCATCCAGCGCCGGTCGCCCACAACCTCGGCCATGCGCTCGGCGTACTTGGTCATCGTCGGTACGCGGCTGTCGCCCGACTTGTAGACGCGGTGGCCGAAGCCCATCACCAGCGCCTTGTGGTCGAAGCGGGTGGAGAGCCACTCCTCCGCCTTCTCCGGCCCGCCGACCTCCTTCAGCATGTGCATCACGGCCTCGTTGGCGCCGCCATGCAGCGGGCCCTTCAGCGCCGCGATGCCGGCGGTGATGGCGCCGTGGATGTCCGCCCCGGTCGAGGTCACCAGCCGCGCCGTGTAGGTCGAGGCGTTGAACGTGTGCTCGGCGTAGAGGATCAGGGAGACGTCGAAGGCCTTCAGCACCTCGGGCTGCGGAACCTTGCCGAAGACCAGGTTGAAGAAGTTCTCGCCGAAGCTGTGGCTTGGGTCCGGCGCCACCGGATCGAGCCCCTTCGAGGCGCGGTGCGCGGCGGCGATGGCGGTCGGGATCTTCGCCAGCAGGCGGACGGCCTTGCGGCGGGTGGCCGCCTCGCTGACATCGGCGCTCTCCGGGTCCTCCATCCCCATGAAGGAGACGGCGGTGCGGATGGCGTCCATCGGGTGGGCGCTGGCGGGGAAATCCTTGATGACGCGGTGCAGCGCCGGGCTGATCTCGCGCTCCGCCGCCTCGGCGGCCTTGAACTCGGCGAGCTGGTCGCGGTTCGGCAGCTCGCCGTTCCAGAGCAGGTAGGCGACCTCCTCGAAGCTGCAATTCTCGCAGAGATCCTGCACGGCATAGCCGCGATAGGTGAGGCTGTTGGTCTCCGGCATCACCTTGGAGACGGTGGACACGTCGGCATAGACGCCGACCAGGCCCTTCTTGATCTCGGGGGTGGCTTCGCTCATGCGCTCTCTCCTTGTCGTGGTGTGGGTGGCGGCGGGGCCCAGGCGAGGATCACGTCCCCCTCCCCTTCCGCATTGGCCGTGGCGTCGCGGCAGGCGGTCGGCCGGAAGCCGCGCTGGCAATAGAAGGCGAGCGCGGCCCGGTTGCGCCGAAAGCAGGCGAGGCGGAGGCCGCCCGGCGCGGCGGCCTTCGCTGTCTCGAGCAACGTGGTGCCGACACCCCTGCGATGCAGGGCCGGCACTACATAGAGGTGCAGCACCTCATCCCTATCCTGGGCGAGGTAGCCGACCGGCTGGCCCGCCTGCTCCGCGACGGTGACGCGGTGCTGGGCCAGCAGCTCGCCGGCGAACCAGGCGAGCGTCTCCGCCTCCGTCCAGGGCCGCGCCAGGCCGGGCAGCGCGGCGTCGAGCGCGGCCCGGTGGATGGCGACCAGCGCCGGCGCATCGGCCGGCGTGCCGGGACGGAGGACGGTCATCGGCCTAGAAGATCCCGGGCTTCCCCTCGGCCAGCGCGTCCCGCGGCAGGGCCACGTTCAGCACCTCGAGCTCGCCGGCGGGGATGCGGGCCAGGTCCTGCACGTCGGCGAGGAACCGGTCGCTCTCCTTCGCCGAGATGATGCCGTCGGTCAGGATCTGGAACTTGTTGATGTAGTCGGCCCGGCCGAAGGGCTTTGCCCCGAGCGGGTGGGCGTTGGCGACCGCCAGCTCGTCGCTGAGGACCGAGCCGTCCTTCATGGTGATCTCGACGCGGCCGCCGAAGGACAGCTCGTTCGGGTCGCGCGAGTGGTAGCGGCGGGTCCACTCCGCCTCCTCCCGCGTCTCGATCTTGTGCCAGAGGCGGACGGTGTCGGCGCGGCCGGCCCGCTTCGGGGCGTAGCTGTCGACATGGTGCCAGCGGCCGTCCTGCAGGGCGACGGCGAAGATGTACATGATGGAGTGGTCGAGCGTCTCGCGGCTCGCCTTCGGGTCCATCTTCTGCGGGTCGTTGGCGCCGGTGCCGATGACGTAGTGGGTGTGGTGGGAGGTGTGGATCAGGATCCGTTCGATCGCGTCGAAGTCGCTGATCTTCTCCCGCATGCGGAAGGCGAGGTCGATCAGCGCCTGGGACTGGTACTCGGCCGAGTGCTCCTTGGTGTAGCTGTCGAGGATGGCGCGCTTCGGCTCGCCGGCGCCGGGCAGCGGCACCTCGTAGTAGACCGGCTGGTAGGCGGCCTCGCGGCCCTCCTTGTCGGCGACGGTGCGGCCGGAAAGCACCCAGCCGATGACGCTGTCCTCGCCCTCGTAGATCGGGCTCGGCGCACCCTCGCCGCGCATGGCGCGGTCCACGGCCTCGACCGCCAGCTTGCCGGCATGGGCGGGGGCGAAGGCCTTCCAGGAGCTGATCTCGCCCTTGCGGCTCTGGCGGAAGGAGATCGAGACGTGCAGCGCCTGCTGCACCGCCTGGTAGATCGTCTCCTGCGGCAGCTTCAGCAGGGTGCCGATGCCGGCCGCCGCCGAGGGGCAGAGATGGGCGATGTGGTCGACCTTGTGCTCGTGCAGGCAGATCGCCTTCACCAGGTCGATCTGGATCTCGTAGCCGGTGGCGAGGCCGCGGATGAGGTCCTTCCCCGACTTCTCCATGGTCTGCGCGACCGCCAGGATCGGCGGGATGTTGTCGCCGGGGTGGGAGTAGTCGGCGGCGAGGAAGGTGTCGTGCATGTCGAGCTCGCGCACCGCGGTGCCGTTCGCCCAGGCCGCCCATTCGGGCGAGAAGCGCTTGTTGGCCCCGACGCCGAAGATCGTGGCGCCGCCCTTGCGCGGATGGCCGAGCGCCATGGTGCGGGCCGAGGTGACGGGGCGGCGGTTGATGGCGGCGATGGCGACGGAGGCGTTGTCGATGATCCGGTTGATGATCATCCCCGCCACGTCCTTCTCGACCGCCACCTTGTCGGCGGCGACGCCGGCGATCTTCCAGGCGAGCTGGTCCTCGCGCTTCAGCAGCGACTTGGACGGATAGAGCTTCACTTCGTGTTTCTGCATCGGTGGCTGTCCCCCGGCGGGTGGTGAGGGATGCTTTGTCCCCCCGCCGGGCATCTTCGTCCATTCCGATTGAGCGGCAAGGGCGATAGGATTTTCGTATCGAAGCGAGTTGAGGGCGATGGATTTCCGTATCCTGCGGCGCATGGGGCATTTCCTCGCGGTCGCCGAGGAGGGGCATTTCGGCCGGGCGGCGGCGCGGCTCGGCGTCTCGCAGCCGCCGCTGACGGCGCAGATCCAGGCGCTGGAGGCGGAGCTCGGCGTGCGGCTGCTCGAGCGGACGCGGAAGGGCGCGCGGCCGACGCGGGAGGGCCAGGCGCTGCTGCCCATCCTCCGTCGCCTTGCCGAGGAGGCGAAGCAGGTGGAGAGCCTGGCGCGTGAGCTGCGTGCGGGGCGGCATGCGCCGATGGCCATGGCCTGCGTCACCTCGGCGCTCTTCGACTACCTGCCGCCGCTGGTGCGCGGGCTGCGCGCGGCGGCGCCCGACAGCGCGCTGGCGGTGCGGGAGATGGATACCGCCGATGCGGTGGAGGCGCTGCGGCGCGGCGAGGTGGATTTCGCGCTCGCCCGGCTCGACCGTGACCGGCCGCCGCTCAGGGTGATGCCGCTCGGCTCGGATGCGCTGGTGGCGGCGATGCCGGAAGGGCATGCGCTGCTCGATGAGGCGGGGCCGCTGCCGCTGGCCGCGCTGGCGGGCGAGGCGCTGGTGCTGCTGCCGCGCTCGATCAGCCCGGCCTATTTCGACCGGCAGGTCAGCGCCTGCCGCGAGGCGGGGTTCGAGCCCGTGGCGATGCGGGAGGTGGGGAGTGCGATGGCGCAGCTTGCCTTCGTCGCGGCGGGGCTGGGCGTGGCGCTGGTGAGTTCGGGGATGGCGGTGCTGCGGCCGCCGGGGGTCGCCTTCCGCGCGCTGGCGGGGCCGGTGGGGTCGGTCGGCGTGGCGCTGGTGTGGAACGGCGAGCGGGAGACGGAGGCGGCGCGGGCGGCGATCGCCGCCGCGCGGGGGGCCTTTCCGGCGGCGGGGGATGCGGCCTAGCCTCCCCGCCTCAACGACTCCAGGGACGCCCGCAGCATGGACCAGAGCCCCTTCGACCGCGTGATCCTCGGCGACATCGTGCTGCCCGATGCGGTGCTGCCGGGCGGCTATGTCGGCATCCGCGGCGAGGCGATCGCCGCCATCGGCCAGGGCGCGCCGCCGCCGGCCGGCGCCGTCGCCGACTATCGCGGCAAGCTGGTGCTGCCGGGGCTGGTCGATGGCCACATGCACACCAGCAGCAGCACGGGCTGGCCGGGGATCGAGGGGGCGTCGATGTCGGCCGCCGCCGGCGGCGTCACCACCTGCGTCGACATGCCCTATGACGTGCCGCAGCCGGTGACGGATGCCGGGGTGCTGCGCGCCAAGATCGGCGTGGTCGAGGGGTCGAGCCATGTCGACATGGCGCTCTACGGCACCATCGCCAAGACCGGTGGCGTCGCCGCCATCGAGGGGCTGGCGGAGGGGGGCGTCTGCTCCTTCAAGCTCTCCACCTATGAATATGACGCGGTGCGGTTTCCGCGCATCGACCACCCGACGATGCTGGCCGCCTTCCGCGAGATCGCCAAGACCGGGCTGATGTGCGCCATCCACAACGAGGACCAGGAGCTGGTGCAACGCCTGACCGAGGAGGCGAAGGCGGCCGGACGGACGGACCCGATCATGCATGCCCGCACCCGGCCGCCGCTGGCCGAGAGCATGGCGGACCTCGAGATCTTCGAGATGGCGCTGGAGACGGGGTGCCACGTCCACATCGCCCACTCCTCCCTGGCGCGGGGCTTCGAGCTGGCGGAGCTGTTCCGCCGCCAGGGGGCGAAGGCGAGCGGCGAGGCCTGCATCCAGTACCTCTGCATGACCGAGGACGACCTCGTCCGGCTCGAGGGCTTCGGCAAGTGCAACCCGCCCTTCCGCAGCGCAGCCGAGGTGGAGCGGGTCTGGGGCGCGGTCGCCGCCGGGCAGGTCGCCTATGTCTCGACCGACCATGCGCCCTGGCCGCGGGAGCGGAAGATCTACAAGGGCGACATCTTCACGCCCGGCGCCGGGCTGACGGGGATGCAGAGCTTCGCGCCGCTGATGTTCTCCCTGCTCGAGGAGCGCGGCCTGCCGGTGACGCTGATGGCCAGCCTCTGCGCCGAGCGGCCGGCGCGCTTCCATGGCCTCGCGCCGAAGAAGGGGGCGATCCGCATCGGCGCGGATGCCGACCTGCTGGTGATGGAGCGCGGCGACTTCACCTTCGACGAGGCGACGATCCAGGACCGGCCGGATGCGCGCTGGTCGCCCTATCATGGGCGGCGGATGCGGGCGCGCGTCGCGGCCACTTGGCTGCGCGGCAGCCTCATCTGGGACGGCGAGACTGTGCTGGCGCGGCCGGGCCAGGGGCGCTTCGTGAAGCGGCAGCACCGGGAGACGTATCTGGGGGAGGGCTGAGAGCCATCTCCTGGTCGAGGCGGCGCAGGGCATGGGCCAGCGCCGCCTTGGTCCTCGGCAAGCCGAGCGCGTCGGCGGCCAGGATCAGCAGGCCGAGGGAGTCGGCCATCTGCTGACGGGCATATGCCGTCCTGCCCCGTTCGTCCTTGTCCTCCGGCATCGCTCCCCGCGCCTCCCGGCGGCGTTACGTCCGGGGGAGGCGGGTGGATGCAGCCGGGCCGGCTATTCGACGCGGATATCGGCGCGGCGGATCACCGGCTCCCAGCGGGCGCCCTCCTCCTCAATGATGCGGGCGAGGGTGCCGCCATCGGCCCAGGCGGATTCGATGCCGCGGGCGGCCATGGCCGCGCGGCCTTCGGGCGTGTCCACGGCCATGCGGACGGCCTCGGCAATGCGGGCGAGGATGGCGGGCGGGATGCCGGCGGGGGCGAGCACGGCGCCCCAGTTGTCGACCGCATAGCCGGGCAGGCTGGCCGCCTCCGCGACGGTCGGGACGCCCGGCATCAGCGGGCTGTCCTGGGCGGCGAGGTTGCCGAGGGCGCGGAGCTGGCCGCCCTTCACCAGCTGCTCCACGGCGGACCAGGGGGCGGAGACCAGCTCCACCTCGCCGGCGACGCAGGCCGTCACGGCCGGGCCGGTGCCGCGGTAGTGGACATGCGTCAGCTTGCCGCCGGACATGCTGTCCATCAGCTCGGCCGAGACATGGGTGATGGTGCCGAGGCCGGGCGTGCCGTGGTTCAGCAGGCCGGGCTGGGCGCGGGTGATGGCGACGACCTCCGCCAGATCCTTGGCCTTCAGCTTCGGCCCGCCGGCGATGACGGTCGGCGCCAGCGCCACGCGGGCGACCGGCGCCAGGTCCCGCTTCAGGTCGAAGGGCATGGTGCGGAAGATGAACTGGTTCACCACGATGGTGTTGAACACCGTGACCAGCGTGTAGCCATCGGGCGGGGCCTTGGCGACGGCATCCGTGCCGATGTTGCCGCCGGCGCCCGACCGGTTCTCCGGCACCACCGGCTGGCCGATGACGTCGCCGATGCGCTGGGCCAGCAGCCGGCCGAGGATGTCGCTGCCGCCGCCGGGCGGAAAGGGAATCACCATCCGCAGCGGGCGGTTGGGGAAGTCGCTGACGGATTGCGCGAGGCCAGGGTTGGCGAGCGGGGCGGCGGCGAGGGCGAGCGCGGCACGGCGGGTGAAGGGCATGGTTTTCCTCCTTGGCCAGGTGACATGCCGCATGCGGCAGCCCCTGTCATCGGGGCTTATGCACTGGCAGGCGGAAAGCGAAACGGTGTAGCCTCCGGTGCAGGCGGCGCCATAAGCCGCAAGGGAGGACACCGACGATGGACATGTCTCGACGCGCCCTGCTGGGCGCGGGCGCCGCGCTTTCCGGCGGCCTGCCCTGGCGCAGCGCCCGCGCGCAGGCGGCCAACACCATCCGCATCGCGCTGCTCTGCGACTTCTCCGGCACCTACCGCGACGTGACCGGGCCCACGGAGCTGGCCTGCATCCGCCAGGCCGTGGCCGAGTTCGGCAATCGCGGCTTCAACATCGAGGTGGTCTTCGCCGACAACCAGAACCGCGCCGATGTCGGCTCCAACGTCACCCGGCAGTGGTTCGACCGCGACGGCGTCGATGTCGTGGTGGATGGCGGCGCCTCCTCGGTGGCGCTGGCGGTCAACGAGGTGGTGCGGGAGAAGAACAAGGTCTTCCTCAACACCTCCTCCGCCACCTCGGACCTCACCGGGCCGAGATGCACGCCGAACACCGTCCACTGGACCTACGACACCTGGATGCTGGCGAAGTCGACCGGCGGCGCCACGGTACGGGCGGGCGGGGACAGCTGGTACTTCATCACCGCCGACTACGCCTTCGGCCATGCGCTGGAGCGGGATACCGGGACCTTCATCAAGGCCGCCGGGGGCAGCATCATCGGCTCGGCCCGCACCCCCTTCCCCGGCACCTCGGATTTCAGCTCCTTCCTGGTGCAGGCGATGGCAGCGAAGCCGAAGGTGATCGGCCTGGCCAATGCCGGCTCCGACACCATCAACTGCATCAAGCAGGCCTCCGAGTTCGGCCTGGCGCGGCGCGGCATCAAGCTGGCCTCGCTGCTGATGTTCCTGCCGGACGTGCATGCGCTCGGCCTCACCACGGCGCAGGGGCTGATCTGCACCGAGACCTTCTACTGGGACCTGAACGACCGGACCCGGGCCTTCTCGGCGCGCGTGCGGCCGAATATCGGCACCAACGCGCTTTGCATGAATCATGCGGGCGGCTATGCGGCGGTGCTGCATTACCTGAAGGCGGCGGTCGACATGGGCGTGCCGGCGGCCAAGGCGAATGGCGCCGAGGTCGTGGCGCGGATGAAGGCGATGCCCTGCGACGACGACTGCTTCGGCCCCGGGACCATCCGCGCCGATGGCCGCAAGCTGCATCCCGCCTACCTCTTCGAGGTCAAGAAGCCGGAGGAGAGCCGCGGGCCCTTCGACTACTACAAGCTGCTGCAGACGACGGCGGGTGATGACGCCTTCCGGCCGATCGGCGAGGGCGGCTGCCCGCTGATCAGGGCCTGATGGGGCGCTGCTCAGCAAAAGAAGTTCGACTTTGTACACACGCCGATATCGCAGTATCGGCGCGATAGCGCAGCGGCCAGTTACAGAAAGCGCGTGCCTTCAGCTTCGGCCCGCCGGCGATGCCGCGGACGCCAGGGCGTGTGAGCATGGGCAGGTTCCTCCTGCCCTGCGCTCTGTCCGACGCGCCCCGGCTTGTCACCAAGACATGCTCAACCGAAGGTCGCGGCGACGCTCCCGAGGGTCGAATAGGCGCCTGCGGGAGCGTCCTTCAGCGGCCAGTTCTTCACATAGGCGAAGCTCGGCGTCCTGCCCGTCTGATCGCCGTAGTGGTTGTTGCTGTAGATCAGGTGGGCAAAATAGCCGCCATCCGAGCTGTGGATGGTCTTGCCGGTGGGGGACTGCGCGCCCGGCCAGTTTTTCAGGATAGCGATGAGGCGGCGCGGCCCGTTTGGGTCGTTCGGCGAGCCGCGGTTGTAGAGATCGAAGGTGACGCACCAGAATTGCATGGGTGCCTCCGCGAGCTTCGTGAAGCCCTTATGAATCAGAAAGCTGCGCTTCAGGGCATGGACGGAGCGCCGGAGGTCGGAGCGGGGCAGCGAGAGGGAGCGGTAGAGGTTGGCATAGGTGTCGTTGATGACGTGGATGCCGCGGGCGTACTTCTCCTCGTCCTGCTTCGCCATGAACTGGCCGTTGCGGTCATTGGCGTGGACGTTCCGGCGGTTGAAGATCGACCAGAAATCGATCTCTTCCGGCAAGTTCAACGGATTGGCCATGATCCTGCTCCGTGCGGTCATCCGGGGGTATTTCAAGCCCGATTAGCCAGTTTCCGCCCGGCGAACCAGCCGGTCCCGCTTCGCCTTCACTTGCGGCGCGGCGGGGGGGCCTGCTTGTTTCTGCACGAATGTGAACTTCCTTACGGCAACCTATCGTTGATGTCACAACAAGTTCGGTGCGATACCGCAGCGGCCAGTTACAGAAGGCCGATCATGCCCTCCCCGATCACCCTGCGCATCAACGGCGAGACGACCATTGCCTATATCGTCCGCTTCAAGCCCTCCCACACCGAAGGCCCGCCGGATGGCGGCCATAGCGACTGCATCCTGCCGGGCGGCGCACCGGTCGGGTATTTCGGCACCGATGCGGTGGGCGGCAAAGGCATCGTCTTCTCCTACGCCACCTATCTCACCCAGCGCCGGCATTACGTGACGCTGGCGAATGCCCGCACGGAGCCCTGCATCTCCACCATGCTGGTGCTCGATGTGGGCAGGCGCCGGGCGGAGGCCTTCCGCGATGCCTGGCTCTCCATGCGCGCCAAGACGGACGGCTTCACCATCGCCGGCAACAACTGCTCCACCCATGCCTCGCGCGCCTGCTACGCGGCGGGGCTGATCTCCACCCATGAGGTGGACGGCATCGACACGCCGAACAACCTCTACGACCAGATCGTCAGCGAAAGCCCGGCCGCCTGGAAATCCTACAGCGGCTATCTGGATTTCAAACCGATCGGCTCCGGGGCCGATCCGTTGATGCTACCCTACGCCGTCACCCTCGACGCGACCGTGGTGCCGACCATCGGCGGGCCGCGCGGCGGGGGCGGCAGCACACTCTGACCGCGGAGCCTTGCCCATGTCCCGACGCCTCGTCCTCGCCGCCGCCCAGCTGGGGCCCATCCAGAAGGCCGAGGGGCGCGATGTCGCGGTCGGGCGCATGGTTCGGCTGATGGAGACGGCGCACCGGCGCGGGGCGGAGGTGGTGGTCTTCCCCGAGCTCGCGCTCACCACCTTCTTCCCGCGCTGGTACCATGAGCACCTGGCGGAGGCCGACCATTGGTACGAGACGGCCCTGCCCTCCAACGCCACCGCCCCGCTCTTCGAGGCGGCGCGGAAGTTCAATATCGGTTTTCATCTCGGCTATGCCGAGCGGACGCCGGAGGGGCGGCGTTTCAACACCGCCGTTTATGTGCATCCCTCGGGCGAGGTGGTGCTGAAATACCGCAAAGTCCACCTGCCAGGGCATGCCGAGTACGACCCGACGCGGACGGTGCAGCACCTGGAGAAGCGCTACTTCGAGGTGGGCGACCTCGGCTTCCCGGTGGTGCGGGCGCCGGTCGGCGAGGCGCAGGTCAATATCGGCATGATGATCTGCAACGACCGGCGCTGGCCGGAGGCCTGGCGGGTGCTCGGCCTGCAGCAGGTCGAGCTGGTCATGCTCGGCTACAACACGCCGAGCCTCAACATGGAGAACCGCGGCTTCGAGGCGCATCACCTGCGCGTCTTCCACAGCCATCTCTCCATCCAGGCGGGGTGCTACCAGAATGCCTGCTTCGCCGCGGGCGTCGCCAAGGCAGGGGACGAGGACGGGCATGAGCTCTTCGGCCATTCCATCATCGTCAACCCGCAGGGCGAGATCATGGCCCAGGCGACGAGCTGGGGCGACGAGCTGATCGTCGCCGATTGCGACCTCGGCATGTGCGAGCTGGGGCGGCAGACGATCTTCAACTTCGCGGCCCACCGGCGGGTCGAGGCCTATGGGCGGATCACCGGGCAGACGGGCAGCGCGGCGCCGGCGGAGTGGGTGCCAAAGGGGTAGAGGCTCACGCCGCGGGCACATCCATTGGGCAGTGGCCGGGTTGTTCCTGTATCGTCGAATGAATGGAGAAGACTGCTTGCGCCTTTGGGTGATCCGCCTTCTGCTGGCCCTGTCGATGCCCGTCATGGCTGCGGCCCAGGCCCAACTCGGCAAGCCGGATGCGCTGCCGCCGGCAACGGGAGGCCGCATGGCTCCTGCCGAACCCGGCGGGAAACCGCCGCCGCTGCCGCGCGACGACACGGGCAGCGCCGCGGCGCCGCGGGCGCCTGCCGCACCGACGGACAACGGCCAGGCGGCACCGCGCTGTGCCCAGCCGCTCGCCAGCAACTGCCTCGCACAGCAGAGTTCCTGCCAGATCGCCTGCCCGCCCATGTGGAGCACGAACCCGAGCGCGCCGGCCTTCACCCCGACGGACCGGGCGGGCTGCATGAGGCAATGCCAACAGCGCTATTTCTCCTGCATGCGGCTCTACGGCTGCATGTGACGCGTGGCGGCGGATGGGCCCGGAACCGCACCGAAGCCCAGGCGCTATCTGCGGCATGCCGCACGCAACCGCCCCCCGCTTCCTCCTCCTCGCCGCCGCGCTGATCGCCGGACCGGCGCTTGCCCAGACGCCGGCTGAGCGCGCCTCGCGCCAGCTCAACCAGGAGACCCAGCGGGATCGCGCCGTCGATCAGGCCGAGGCGGCCAGGGAGCCGCAGGCCGTGGTGCCTCCGGCGCAGGTGCTGCCGCTGGAGGCGGATCGCAGCTCGCTGCGGCCGGATGTGGGGCGGCCCGAGGAGCAGGGACGGCTGGGCACAGGCAGTGCAGGCATGCAGCCGGGGCTGAACCAGAACACGCAGCGGTAGGGCAGGCCGGCAGGAAGCCCTTGCCTCCCGATCGACACCGGCCTCAGTGGGCCGGGTCGAGGAAGGGTGTTCCCGGATCGGACACGTAGACGATGAGGACGCGCGCCGGCGTGTCGGCGCGCCGGTTGTAGCCGGTCATGCGGACATGCGGCGGCTCCACCAGGGCACCGCCGGCCTGGACGGTAACAGGCTCGCGCCCTTCCATCTCCAGTGTGAAGGCGCCCTCCAGGACATAGACGGTCACCGGGAAGCGGTGGGTATGGAACACGGTCGCCTGGCCCGGAGCGATGGTGGCGGTGAGGACCTGGACTTCCTGCCGCTCGCCTCGGGGCATGCCCTCCACCACCTCGCGAAGGACTAGGTTCGGCCGCGCTGAATCCTGCGCCAGGGCGACGCTGCCCATCATCGCCATCCCGACCATGGCGCCCAAGCCTGCGATCCGGTGCATCCTGGTCCTCCCCATTTCGACCGCGGAGGAGTTGACGATGGAATGGCGCGGCGCGGGAAGAAAACTTCGCTCACCCCTCGACTTCGACCACCGCCTCCAGGCCAAGCACGGCGCCGAGCTGCTCCACGCGCCGCAGCACGCTCTCGCCCGCGAAGACGCCGGTACCCTCGGCGAGTCGGAGGACAAGGCGGCTGCCCTGGCGCTCCAGCCGCGTGCCGGCCAGCAGCGCGGGCGTGCCGCCGCAGAGCGTATAGGCGAGGCGCAGCGCGGCGCCGAGCGCCTCCGCCCGGCGGATGGTCGGCAGGTCGAGCAGCACGCGCGTCGGGCCGAGGAAGGGGGCGCTCGGCTCGGCCTCGTAGCGCAGCGCGGCGCAGAGGCCGAGGAAGGCGCGGGCATGGTGGTCGAGCCCGGCGCCATGCTGGCGGAGGATGCGGAGGAAGGCCTGCTCCGCACGGTATTCCGGATGGTCGTGGCTGCCGATGTCGGAAACCCAGCAGGCCGCCTCGCGCAACGCCCGCACCGCCGGGTCCTGCTCGGGGAGGATCGGGTCGGTCCAGGCGATCAGCGCTGGCGGCAGCCCCGGGTCGCGCCCCCAGGCGGCGGCAAGGTCGCGGGCGGCGGCCAGCATCGGGTCTCCCTGCCGCACCGCCTCGGGCAGCAGGCGGGCATACCAGCCCTCGCGCAGACCATTGGCCGAGAAGACGACGCGGGAGGCGCCGGTGGCGCGCAGCAGGCGACGCATCGTCACCGCGGCGAAGGGCATGTCGGCCAAGCGCTTCTGCGGGGCGCCGGCCATCCGCTCCAGCACGCGGCGGGAGGCGGCCATGACGACGCCGGCGAGATCGCGCGCTTCCTCGCGGCGAAGGACGTAGTGGTGGACGATGGCCAGCGGATAGCCTGTCTGGGCGATATGCATCCGCGCCAGGGCCCGCCAAGCGCCGCCGACCAGGTAGAGGTCGCGGCCGCCGCCCTCGGCGAGCCAGGGGTGCCTTGCCAGCTCCTCCTCGGCGATGGCGCGGGCGCGGGCCACCTCGCCCCCGGCGCGCTCGGCGAGGCGGATGGCGCCGATCGGCAGCGAGGCCGCGCGGGCGACCCGGCCCTCGGTGAGGCGCACCACCTCGAGGCTGCCGCCGCCGAGGTCGCCGAGCACGCCATCGGCGCCGGGGAAGCCGAGCAGCACGCCATCGGCCGAGAGCCTGCCCTCCTCCTCGCCGGTGAGGATGCGGATGCTGAGGCCGAGCATGCGCTCCCGCATGGCGGCAACGAAGGCAGGGCCGTTCTCGGCATCGCGCACCGCGGCGGTGGCCACCACCTCCAGCGGGTCGGCGTGCATGGCACGGGCGACGGCGTGATAGCGGGCGAGCACGGTGAGCGCGGGGCCGATCGCCCCCTCGTTCAGCCGCCCCGTCGCCTGGAGCCCCCGTCCCAGGCCGAGCACGGCCTTTTCGTTGAAGATTGCCTGCGGGTTCCGCCCTCGCCCCTCGAAGATGACGAGGCGGACGGAATTGGAGCCGAGATCGACGACGCCGCAGCGGCGCGCTTCGGAAATGGTCATGCCTGTCAGTCCTGGGCGATGCGGTCGGGGCGCGGCTTGCGCATCGTGGCCCGGCCGCTGCGGTTCAACGCGCTGCCGCGGCCGGAGAGGGAGGGGTTGGTCATGAAATATTCATGCGCCGAGACCGGCTGCGGACCGCGCGGCAGGCGGCGCCAGGCGCCGTCGCTCGCCAGCTCCCAGCTCTGGGCGGTGTCCTTCAGGTTCACCACCATGATCTGGTCGAGGATCTGGGCGTGCACGGTCGCATTCTCGACCGGCACCATGGTCTCGACCCGCCAGTCCATGTTGCGCGCCATCCAGTCGGCCGAGGAGATGAAGACCCGCGCCCGGCGCGAGGGCAGGCGGTGGCCATTGCCGAAGACATGGATGCGCGAATGCTCAAGGAAGCGGCCGACAATGGACTTCACCCGGATATTTTCCGAAAGGCCGGGCACGCCGGGGCGGAGGCAGCAGATGCCGCGCACCACGCAATCGATCTTCACCCCGGCGCGGGAGGCGGCATAGAGCGCGTCGATCAGCTGCTCGTCGACCAGGCTGTTCATCTTCAGCCAGATGCCGGCGGGCTTCCCCTCCTCGGCGAAGCGCCGCTCCTGCTCGATGAGGCCGAGGAGGGTCGGGCGGATGGTGAGCGGGGCGAAGGCGAGGCCTTCCATCCGCTCCGGCCGGGCGTAGCCCGTCATGTAATTGAAGAGCCGCGCGGCATCGCCGGTCAGCGCCGGATCGGCGGTGAAGAAGGAGAGGTCCGTGTAGATGCGCGCGGTGATCGGGTGGTAATTGCCGGTGCCGAAATGCGCGTAGCTCCGCAGCGCCCCGGCCTCGCGCCGTACCACCAGCGACATCTTGGCATGGGTCTTCAGCTCGACGAAGCCGAAGACCACCTGCACGCCGGCCGCCTCCAGCTCCCGCGCGAGGGCGATGTTCCGCTCCTCGTCGAAGCGCGCCTTGATCTCGACGATGCCGGTGACGTTCTTGCCCGCCTCCGCCGCTTCGATCAGGGCGCGGGCGATCGGGCTGTCGCGGCTGGTCCGGTAAAGGGTCTGCTTGATGGCGACCACATTCGGGTCCCGCGCCGCCTGGCGCAGGAACTGCACCACCACGTCGAAGCTCTCATAGGGGTGGTGGACGACGATGTCCTTGGCCCGGATCGCCGCGAAGCAGTCCCCGCCGTAATCGAGGATGCGCTCCGGGAAGCGCGGCGTGTAGGGGGTGAAGAGCAGGTCCGGCCGATCATCCACGATAAGCTGGCGCAGGTCGTCGAGGCCGAGCAGCCCGTCCACCACGAAGACGCCGCTGCGCTCGGCATCCAGCTCCTCGATGACGAAGTCCACGATGTCGGACGGCGTCGCGGCGGTCACGCTGAGGCGGATGGCGCGGCCACGGCGGCGGCGCTTCAGCGCCGTCTCGTAGGAGCGGACGAGATCCTCGGCCTCCTCCTCGAACTCCACGTCGGTATCGCGGATGAGGCGGAAGAGCCCGTTCTCGGCCGGGATGAAGCCGGGGAAGACGCGGCGCAGGCTGAGCTCGATCAGGTCCTCGAGCAGAAGGAAGCGGATGGCCGTCTCGCCCTCCTGCCGCGGCAGGCGGATAAAGCGCTCGACCTGCGCCGGCAGCGGCAGCAGGGCGCGCATGGTGCCGCCATCCTCCTCCCGCACCAGCTTGAGGACCATGCAGGCGGCGAGGTTCTGGATGAAGGGGAAGGGATGCGCCGGGTCCACCGCGAGCGGGGTGAGCACGGGGAAGACCCGCTCCATGAACCAACCGTCGAGCCAGGCGCGGTCGGCCTCGCTCAGTTCCTCGATGCCGCAGACGATGATGCCCGCCTCGCGCATCAGGCCGCGCAGCGTGCGCCAGGCGGCCTGCTGCGCCTCGATCAGCACCTCGGCGCGGTCATGGATGGCGGCGAGCTGCTGCGTGGGGGTGCGGCCGTCGGGCGAGCGGCTGGTGATGCCGGCGCCCTCCTGGCCGATCAGCCCGGCGACGCGGACGGAGTAGAATTCGTCGAGGTTGGCGGCCGAAATGGCGACGAAGCGCAGCCGCTCCAGCAGCGGGTGGTGCTCGTTGCCGGCCTCCTCCAGCACGCGGGTGTTGAAGTCGAGCCAGGAGAGCTCCCGGTTGACGAAGCGCTCGGGCTCCTGCGGGCCGGGCACGGGCTCGGCGGCGGGTGGGGTGCGGATCTCGGCGAGGCTCATGCACCCACCCTATAGCAACCTCGGCGCAGGCGGGCAGCCGGTCTCCGGGAATGCCATGGATTCGTCATCCGTACCGAAGCCCGGCAACTCGGCCAGGGTTGCACGGGCGAGCGCGCGGGTGACGCGACCGCCGAGCGCGAGCGCGGCGCGGTCGAGCCGGGCGGCCGCCTCGGCGATGGCGGCGGCCTCGCGCGGCAGGCGGGCCAGCAGCCAGGCCTGCACCCCTTCCTCCACCCGAAGCTGGCGGCGGGCGAAATGCCGGCGCAACAGGGCGGCGAGCAGCCCGTCCCCGGGCGGGCGGATGCCGGTGGCGGGCATGGCGCGCAGCCGGCTGCGGAGGTCGGGCAGCGCCACCGGCCAGCGCGCCGGCGGGGCACGGCCGGCAAGGAGAAGGAGCTGGCCGCGCTCGGCGCAAAGGTTTAGCAGGTGGAAGAGCGCCGCCTCCTCGGCCATGCAATCGGCATCGTCGAGCGCGAGGCCGGGGCCGGGCGGCAGGTCGGGCAGGCCGCGCAGCGCCGGGCCGGTCAGCACCGGCCAGCCGCGCCGGGCGGCGAGGCCGCGCAGCATCAGCGACTTGCCGGTCGCCGCCGGGCCGTGAAGGGCGAGGCGGCCGCCAGGCCAGGCCTCGGGCCGGGCGAGCCAGGCCAGGGCTTCGGCATTGCTGTCATCGGCCAGCACCGGCTCTGCTTGGAAAGGCGCGAAGGCGGGCAGCGGCAAGGCGAGCTGCCGCGGCAGCGGCGCCGTGGTGTCGAGCATCAGCCGGTCCGGGGCGGATCGAGATAGAGCGGGCTTTCCAGGTAGCGGCGCAGCCAGTAGCGGGCGATGACGCCGATCACGGCCGCCAGCGGCACCGCCAGCAGCACGCCGAGGAAGCCGAAGGCCACGCCCCCGGCGAAGAGGGCGAAGATCACCCATACGGCGTGCAGCTCCACCCGGTCGCCGAGCAGCCAGGGGTAGATCATGTAGCCTTCGATCACCTGGCCGGCGACGAAGACCGCCATCACCACCAGCACGCCGTTCCAGGTGCCGAACTGCGCCAGCGCCAGGGCAAGCGCCGTGACGAGGCCGGCGATGGAGCCGATATAGGGAATGAAGGACAGGATGCCGGCCATCAGCCCGACCGTCAGGCCGAGCTCCAGCCGCACCGCCGAGAGCGCGGCGGCGTAGTAGGTGGCGAGCAGCGCGCAGCAGAGCAGCTGGCCGCGCAGCCAAGCCGAGAGCACGCGGTCCGTGTCGCGGGCGAGCTGGCGGAGGGTGTTGGCGGAGCGGCGGGGCAGCCAAGCATCCATCCGGCGGATGATCCGCGGCCAGTCGCGCAGCAGGTAGAAGGCGACGACGGGCGTCACCGTCACCAGGGTGAAGACGCTGAAGAGGGCGATGCCGCCGGTGATCATCCGCGCGAGCGAGGTGCCGAGATAGGAGATGATCGCCCCCGCCTGGCCGACCGCGAGGTCCTGCAGGCGCTGGTCGAAGACATCGGGGCCGAGGCGTTCGGAGAGCGCGGTCAGCGCGTCGCGCACCGCCTGGCCGATGCCGAGCACATAGGCCGGCAGGCGCTGGATCAGCACCGTCACCTGCGCCACCAGCAGCGGATAGAGCAGCAGCAGGCAGAGCAGGGCGAGCGCCACCAGCGCCAGGATCATCAGCAGCGCCGAGACGCCGCGCGGGATGCCGATGCGGGTTAGCCGCGTCGCCGGCGGGTCGAGGAAATAGGCGATGACGGCGGCCAGCACGAATGGGGTGAGGATCGGCGAGAAGAGCCAGAAGGTGAGGAACAGCCCGCCTGCGACACCGAGCGCGAGGGCCACCCGCTGGGCGCGCGTCGCCACCGGCGGCGCGGTGCGCGGGCGGACCCCAGGAAGAGGCATCAGTGGCGGCTCAGGCTTCATGGCCGGGGGCTGGGGTGGGACGAGGTTCATGGCCGTGGCCGGGGATGATGCGTCCAATGTATTGCTGAAACCACATAGGCGATGCCCGAGGCGAGCGTCGTCAGCGCAACCGCCCAGATCAGCCCGGCCAGCAGCCCGTCGGCGGCGAGGCCGAAGCCGAGGATGAAGAGGGCAAGGGCGGCCAGCGCGATCTGGGCGCAGGTGTTCAGCTTCGAGACCAGCAGCGGACGGATGCGCGGCGGCTGGCCGAGCCCCCAGAGCACCAGCACGCCGCCGACGATCAGCAGGTCGCGGAACACCACCAGGATGGCGAGCCAGTCCGGCAGCCCGCCGATGGCGGCGAGCGTCACATAGACCGAGACCAGCAGCGCCTTGTCCGCCACCGGGTCGAGCATCGCCCCGAGCGCACTGCGCGAGTTGGTCACCCGCGCCAGCCAGCCATCGACGCCGTCCGAGATGCCGGCGCCTACGAAGACGTAGAAGGCAAGGTCGAGCCGCCGGTGCAGGATCAGCCAGATCGTCGCCGGCACGGCGCAGAGCCGCGCCAGGGTGATGAGGTTGGGCAGGGTGACGAGCACATGCGGCGGCGCCTCGGACGGCGGTTTGCCTCCCTGCTCGACCGGGCGCGTCTCAGCTTCCGGCAAGGCCCAGCCGCCAGGCGGAACCCGCCTGTTCCAGCGCGATGCCGAGGGCGGCGAGCAGCGCCGCGGCTTCGGGCGGCGGGGCACGCAGGCCGAGCCGGAGCCGCGCCGCATCGACCGCGATCGCCTGGATGTCGACCGAGGCGACCGGGGGAGCCCCGCGCAGCCGCCGCTGGAGTTCGAGCCATTCGCCCATGGAACGGTAGATGGCCCTCGCCTCGATCCAATTCGAGGCCGGCGCGCCGGCGGCGACGGGGGGCGGCGAGGCGCCCGGCACGCTGGCGCTGCCGCCGAGGGCGGAGCGCACCCGGTTGGGGTCGAAGACCACGGTGATGCGGCCGGCATAGCGGGTCGGCGCCGTGCGCTCCTGCTCGATGACGATGGAGCGGACCATGTCCTCCAGTCGCCCGTCGGAGAGGTTGACCGGCGGCAGCCCGGCCTCGGAGAGGGCCCGCTCCCAGGCAGTGCGCCGGCCGGCGGCCAGCGCCCGCTCCCGCGCCAGCACGCCGTTCTCGGCCGAGGCCTCGGCCGGGATGCCGCGCTGGGTGAGGTTCAGCGCCGAGGCGTCGGGCGTGGTGGCCACGGGCGGCAGCGCGCCGGTCTGTGCCAGGGCCAGGGGGGTGGCTAGAGTGGCGGCGAGGGCCAGGGCGGCGCCCGCCATGCCCCGGAGGACGCCCGATCTGCCCAGCATTGCGCTTTCTCCTGCCATGCGGCCCGGCACAGGGGACGCGCCGGAAAAGGCGCGCTAGAAAGCCGCCGACCCCCCTTAGCCGATCGGAGGCCGCCCTGACCAGTTCCCCGCGAAACAGCCTGACCTACCGTGATGCCGGGGTGGATATCGATGCCGGCGACGCGCTGGTCGAGGCGATCAAGCCGATGGCGAAATCCACCGGCCGGACCGGCACCATGGGCGGGCTCGGCGGCTTCGGCGCGCTGTTCGACCTGAAGGCGGCCGGCTTCACCGACCCGGTGCTGGTCAGCTCGACGGATGGGGTCGGCACCAAGCTGCGCGTCGCGCTCGATGCCGGGCTGCACGGCACGGTCGGCATCGACCTGGTCGCCATGTGCGTGAACGACCTCGTGGTGCAGGGGGCGGAGCCGCTCTTCTTCCTCGACTACTTCGCCACGGGCAAGCTCCGGCTGGAGCAGGCGCGGGACGTCATCTCCGGCATCGCCGAGGGCTGCCGCCAGGCGGGCTGCGCCCTGGTCGGCGGCGAGACGGCGGAGATGCCGGGGATGTATGCCGCCGAGGATTACGACCTCGCCGGCTTCTCGGTCGGCGCCGCCGAGCGTGGGGCGCTGCTGCCGCGGCCGGATGTAGGGCCTGGCGACGTGCTGCTGGGGCTGGCCAGCACGGGGGTGCATTCCAACGGCTTCTCGCTGGTGCGGCGGGTGGTGGAGGCGGCGGGGCTCGGCCTCGAAGCCCCCTCCCCCTTCGGCGGCGGGACGCTGGGCGCAACGCTGCTGGCGCCGACCCGGATCTATGTGAAGTCGCTGCTGGCGCTGCACCGCAAGGGCCTGCTGAAGGCGGCGGCGCATATCACCGGCGGCGGGCTGCCGGGCAACCTGCCGCGGGTGCTGCCGGAGGGGGTCGCGGCGGTGGTGGATGCGGGCGCCTGGACGGTGCCGCCGGTCTTCGCCTGGCTGGCCGTGGCGGGCAATGTCGCGCCGGAAGAGATGCTGCGGGTCTTCAACTGCGGGGTCGGGATGGTCGTCGTCGTCTCGGCCGAGGCGGTTGCCGAGGCGACGGCCCTGCTGGAAGGCGCGGGCGAGACCGTGTTCCGCATCGGCGGGCTGGAAGCCGGAAGCGGCGAAGCCCGGGTGCGGATCGACAACCTGCCGGAGAACTGGCCCCGGTGAGGGTGAAGACCGCCATCCTGATCTCCGGCCGCGGCTCCAACATGGTGGCGCTGCTGGAGGCGGCGCGGGCGCCGGGCTTTCCGGCGGAGATCGCCCTCGTCCTCGCCAACAAGGCGGATGCGGGCGGGCTGGCGCTGGCCGCGGCGGCCGGGGTGCCGACGGCGGTGGTCGAGAGCCGCCCCTTCGGCCGAGACCGCGCCGCGCATGAGGCGGCGGTGCAGGCCGTGCTGGAGGCTCATGGCATCCGCCTCGTCTGCCTCGCCGGCTACATGCGGCTGCTGACACCCTTCCTGGTCGGGCGCTGGGCCGGGCGGATGCTGAACATCCACCCCAGCCTGCTGCCGGCCTTCCCGGGCCTCGACACCCATGCGCGGGCGCTGGCCGCCGGCGTCCGCCTGCATGGCTGCACCGTCCATTGGGTGACCGAGGAGATGGATGCCGGGCCCATCCTCGCCCAGGCTGCGGTGCCGGTGCTGCCGGGGGATACGGAGGCGGCGCTGGCCGCCCGGGTCCTGGCCCAGGAGCACCGGATCTATCCGGAGGCGCTGCGGGTCGCGGCGGGCGGGGCAGCGGCGCATCCCGATCACTCGGCGGCCCTCACCAACCCCTTGCCGAGCCCGCCCGCGCTTTCTACACCCCATTCCGAGAGTGGATGAGGACCGGACCGTGGCCGAACACCGTGAGCATTACGATTTCGGGGCAGTCGACCAGAAGGCGCTGCTCGTCGACCGGCAGCGGGGCTGGGAAGGCTTCGTGCAGTTCTCCACCTGGGGGATCGTCATCACCGTGCTGCTGCTGCTGGCGCTGCTGCTCTTCGTGGCCTGACGCAAGGGGGCCGGCCCCGAGGGCCGGCCCCGCCGCCTCAGCCGACGATCTCGGTGCCGGCGAAGAAGAAGGCGATCTCCGTGGCGGCATTCTCGGCGCTGTCGGAACCGTGGACGCTGTTCGCCTCGATGCTCTCGGCGAATTCCTTGCGGATGGTGCCCGGGGCCGCATTGGCCGGGTTGGTGGCGCCCATGATCTCGCGGTTCTTGGCGACGGCGTTCTCGCCTTCCAGCACCTGCACCACCACCGGGCCGCTGATCATGAAGCTGACCAGGTCCTTGTAGAAAGGCCGCTCCTTGTGGACAGCGTAGAAGGCGCCGGCCTGGGCCTCGCTGAGCTGCAGGCGCTTCTGGCCGACGATGCGGAGGCCCGCTTCCTCGAACTTGGCGTTGATCTTGCCGGTCAGGTTCCGGCGGGTGGCATCCGGCTTGATGATGGACAGGGTGCGCTCGACAGCCATAGGGGCATCCTTTCGTGACGGTGGCGGCGGGATAGGCGGGCCAGGGCGCGGATGCAAGCCCAACCCGGCCGCCCGCCCCGCGTTGGCTCCCCGGAAGAGGAGTACCGCCACATGGCCCAGGACGACGCACCGCCGAAACCCCGCATCCCCCGCCCGCCCAGCCAAGCCGACATCGACCTGGTGAGCAGCCAGCAGGGCATGGTCTCCGACGAATGGGCCGAGGCGCCGGCACCGAAGCCCCCCTCCCCGCCCCAGACCGCGACCGAAGCCGAGGCCGAAACCGAGGAGCAGCCCAGCTAGCACCGCATGCTGCGGCGCGTGACGGGGGGCCGGGGCGGCGGTAGAAGGCGCGCATGACCGTGCTCGCCATCCGCGACCTCACCCTCCGCATCGCCGGCCGTGCCCTCCTGGAAGGCGCCGACCTCGCCGTCGATCCTGGCCGCAAGGTCGGGCTGGTCGGCCGCAACGGGGCCGGCAAGTCCACCTTGCTGAAGGCCATCATCGGCGACATCCAGCCGGATGGCGGGGAGATCCGCCTCGCCCAGCGGGCCCGGCTTGGCCATGTGGCGCAGGAGGCGCCGGGCGGGCCGGAGAGCCTGCTGGACACGGTGCTCGCCGCGGACACCGAGCGCGCCGCCCTGCTCGCCGAGGCGGAGGCGGGGCCGGAAGGGCACCGCATGGCCGAGATCCATGAGCGGCTGATCGCCATCCAGGCGGACAGCGCCCCCTCCCGCGCCGCAACCATCCTCGCCGGCCTCGGCTTCGATGCGGCGGCGCAGGCGCGGCCCAGCACGGAGTTCTCCGGCGGCTGGCGGATGCGCGTGGCGCTGGCCCGAGTGCTCTTCCTCGAGCCCGAATTGCTGCTGCTCGACGAGCCAACCAACCACCTCGATCTCGAGGCGACGATGTGGCTGGAGGGCTGGCTGCAACGCTTCTCAGGTGCGGCCATCATCGTCAGCCACGATCGCGGGCTGCTGGAGCGCTGCGTCGATGCCATCGCCCATCTCGACCGGGGCAAGCTGACGCTCTACCCGGGCGCCTTCGACAATTTCGTCCGCGTCCGGACCGAGCGCCAGGCCCAGCAGGCGGCCATGAACGAGAAGCTCGCCGCCGAGCGGGCGCATATCCAGAGCTTCGTCGACCGCTTCCGCGCCAAGGCGAGCAAGGCACGCCAGGCGCAGTCCCGCATCAAGGCCTTGGAGCGCATGCCGGCGATCGAGAGCGTGGTCGAGGACCATGTGACGCGTTTCGCCTTCCCCGAGCCGGCCGAGCTGGCACCGCCCGTGCTTTCCATCACCGGCGGCAGCATCGGCTATGACGGGCGCGTCGTGCTGCGCGGCCTCGACCTCAGGCTCGACCAGGACGACCGCATCGCCCTGCTGGGGGCCAACGGCAACGGCAAGTCGACGCTGGCGAAGCTGTTCGCCGGGCGCCTCTCGCTCATGGGCGGGCGCGAATTCCGCTCGCCCAAGCTGAAGATCGGCTACTTCGCCCAGCATCAGACGGATGAGCTGGACATGGAGGGCACGCCGCTCTCCCACATGCAGGCGGCGATGCCGAAGGCGACGGTGACGCAGTGCCGCTCGCAGCTTGCCCGCTTCGGCCTCGACGTGGAGCGGGCGACGACGAGGATCTCCGCCTGCTCCGGCGGCGAGAAGGCGCGGCTGCTGCTGGCGCTCTGCACGCGCGAGGCGCCGCAGCTGCTGATCCTCGACGAGCCGACCAACCACCTCGACATCGACGCGCGCGACGCGCTGGTGAAGGCGCTGGCCGACTACAACGGCGCCGTCATCCTCATCAGCCACGACCCACATCTAGTGGAACTGGTGGCGGACCGGCTCTGGCTGGTGGGCGAGGGCAAGGTGGCGTCCTTCGACGGCGACCTCGACGACTATCGTGCGCTGCTCGGCGGCGGGCGGCGCGGCGCGCGCAGCGAGCCGGCCGGCGCGGCGCGGCCTTCCGAGCGGCGCGGCCGGGCGGAGAGCCGCACCGCCCTCGCGCCCCTGAAGGAGCGGCTGAAGCAGATCGAGGCGCAGATCGCCAAGCTGCAGGACGAGGCGGCGGTGATCGACAAGGCGCTGGCCGACCCGCGGCTCTATGCGGGCAACAAGACCGACCTGATCAGCCGCGCGACGACGCGCCGCGCGGTCATCAACAAGATCCTGCCGGGCCTCGAGAGCGAGTGGCTGGAGCTGCAGGAAAAGCTGGAAGCGGCCTGATCACAGACGCTCCACCGCCGTCAGCAGGCAGCCCGGCCGCGCGGTGTGGATGTTGACGAAGCGCGTGCGCGGGTCGGCCAGCGCCCGCTCCAGCAGCGGCGCCACCGCCTGGCCCTCGCTGATCGCGCCCAGGTCGTAAAGGCACATCTCCCCGGCATCATAGGCGCGGACGGAGACGGTGCCGTTGGCGAGCACGATGGGGGCAATCTCGTCCATCACCTCGAAGCGCGCGCAGTCGTCGGCGTGCAGGAAGATCGGGCTCGGCGTCCAGTAGACGCCCTGCGGATGCGGCAGGGCGTAGCTGCCGAGCAGCATCGCCTCGCCCGGCATGCCAAGGCGCAGGCAATGGCGGCAGGGGAAGCCCGGGCCGTCCACCACGCGGCGATGCAGGGTCTGGCTCCGGTCATCGAGCCCGGTGGCGCGCCATCGGCGGGCGGTCTCGGTGGGGATGGGCGTGCAGCGGAACCGGGCCATGCGCAGGGTCTCCTTCGCGCCCATTGTCCCGAATGGCGAGGGCTCGCGCCTTCCGCCGGTTGCGCCGGCATGCGGGAAACTCAAGCTTCCGCTCGCGGATGCACGATCCTTGGGGATCGGTTGCGGGATGCGCATCATCCATGCAGCTGAGGTAACGTGATCCCCGGAGGACCTCGGCCCGCTGGACTCAGGCGTAGATGCCGATCTCCGGCGCGGCGCCATCGCGGAGGACACCCCGATACATGCCGGGCGTTCCGAAGGCGAATCCCGGCTCGCCCGCTGCGTCGACGGCGATGAGGCCGCCGCTGCCCCCGCTCGCGGGAACCAGCACCTCGGCAACCTCCACGGCCGCCCGCTGCACCGCATGGCCACGATGGCGCATCAGGGCGGAAAGCTCATGCGCCGCAGCGCAGCGGATGAAGGCCTCGCCGACGCCCGTGCAGCTCACCGCGACCGTCGCATCAGCCCAGGTGCCGGCGCCGATCAACGGACTGTCCCCGACGCGGCCGGCGCGCTTGTTCGTCATCCCCCCGGTGGAGGTGGCGGCGGCGAGGCGGCCGCTGCGGTCGCGGGCGACGGCGCCGACCGTGCCCATGCGCGCGGGCAGGTCGTGGTCGAGGGCGATGCGCTGCGTCGCCAATGCCGCCTGCAATTGCTGCCAGCGATGCTCGGTGCGGAAATACTCCGCCGGGGCGAGGTCAAAGCCCTCGGCCTCAGCGAAGGCATCCGCGGCCTGGCCGATCAGCAGCACATGCGGCGTGCGCTCCATCACTACCCGCGCAGCCGTGACCGGGTTGCGGATGCGCTGCACGCCGGCGACGGCGCCGGCGCGGCGCGTCGTGCCGTCCATCAGCGCGGCATCCATTTCGATCGTGCCGGCGACGGTGAAGGTGGCGCCGCGGCCGGCATTGAAGAGCGGGCAATCCTCCAGCGCGCGCACCGCCTGGTCCACCGCATCGAGCGCGCCGCCGCCCCGCACCAGGACCGCGCCGCCGGCGGCGAGGGCAGCCTCCAGCGCGGCGCGATGTTCCGCCTCCCGCGCCGCCATGGATGACGAGGGTGGTGCTCATGCCTTCGCCCCGGGGACGACGGCGGCCTGGGCAGGGTCCCAGAACCAGGGCGGATCCGGCAGCACATGCACGCCGGCGTGGAAGCGCGGCGGCGGGCGGAAGCGGTCCGTCCCGGCCAGCACGGCAGCGCCGCGCGGCGTCGGGTGAAGCTGCTCGTCGCGGGAGACCAGGCGGTTCGGCCCCTGGCGCAGCCGGTTGATCACCTCGCGCACGATCAGGTCGGTGACGTGGAAGACCGGGTCGCCATCCTGCAGCCGCTGGAACACGGCGGCCTCGTCCGTGGCGCCGGCCGCGATGGCGCGGAGTGCGCGACGCTCGGTCTCGCCGAGCCCGTCCGTCGTCCAGGGCAGGTCGCGCAGGTGCCGGCGCAGCGCCGCGGCGAGGAAGGGCAGCGCCAGCTCGCGCCGGCTGAGCGCGTCCAGCCCGCGCGGATCGGGCGCGGCGAAGGCGGCCCAGGCCTCGGCCGCCTGCTCGATCTGCAGATCGGAGAGCGGCGCGGGGTGGAGTGCGCCGAGCTCGGCATCGCTGAGCGCTGGGAAGCTGCGCTCGCCATCGGCGGGCAGCAGCAGCAGCTTGCCGCGCAGCAGGCGTTTCTCGGCTAGCAGGGAGAGGATGCGGATGAGCGCGGCCTGGTCCCAGAGGTCGTGCTCGAACCAGAGCCACACGGCCTCGCGCCGGTGCAGGCCGTTGAGCGCGGCATATTCCCGGCCGAGGCGGAGGCGCACGGCAGCCGGGTCCTGCCCCGCATGCAGCGCCACGTAGCGCGCCCGCATGCCGAGCCAGGCCATCAGGTCGCCGTCGTCCTGCGCCGGCCCGACGCAGACCGGGTCGGCGAAGCAGAGGTACTCGCCGGCGATCCCGGCCGAATGGAGGCGGCTGCGGAGGTCGTCGCCGCAGCGGAGATGCAGCAGCGGCGTCACCGGCGGCGCGGCCTTGCCTGACCCTGATTGAATGCGGATGCCCTGTCGCGCGGCCTTGCGGCCATGCCTCTCCTCCGTCCCCTGCCAGCCTGGTCGACCGGTCTCGGCGAAGCATGCGACGGAACCACGGCGCCGCGCCACCCCCTTTGCCACGCCAGCGCCAACGGCAGCGGCGTCGCGCAAGCGTGTCATCGGAACCATCGCAGAGGGTGCGCTGGCCGTCATAGGCTCGCCCAAAAGTCGGGAGGGGCAAGGATCATGGCATTTCGCAACGGTACCGCTGGACCGGACAGCCTGCTCGGAACAACGGAGGACGATCTGATCCTCGGCGGCGCCGGGGATGACCGGATCGAAGTACTGCCGGGCAACGACGTCATCCTCGCAGGCTCTGGAAACGACACGATCTTCGGGGATAATTTCTTTGGAGGCGGCAGCTTCGGTGGACCGTTGCCGCCGCCTTATAATTCCGGTGACGTCCTGCCCGGCCGCAACCTCATCCTGGCCGGTGCCGGCAATGACCTGATCGGCGCCGGCTTCGGTGCGGACACGGTGTTCGGCGGCGATGGCAACGACTCGATCAACGGCTACGGCGTCTTCGGCGGCAGCCCGTCCGGCAGCATCGGTGTCGTCGGCGCGGATGGAGCCGACCTGCTCTTCGGCGGTGCCGGAAACGATACGATCGATGGCGGCGGCGGAGCCGACCAGATCTACGGTGGTGCCGACAACGATGCCATCGACGGTGGCCGTGGCGTCGATCGGCTCTACGGTGGTGTTGGCGACGACCGGTTGCGTGGGGAGGAGGGTGCCGACCGGTTGACCGGCGGGGCCGGCGCCGATACCTTCGTCTATGTCAGGGAATTCCCTTTCGGCGACATCGAAGCCGGGGTCGGCCCCGGCGCGCGGGACGTGATCCTCGACTTCTGCCAAAGCGTGGACCGTATCGACCTTCGCGGCTACGCAAACACCTTCGCTCCGGACCGAGAGTCGGTCTTCCTCGGCGAGGGCGAATTCGGCGCGAGCCTCGGCCTCCAGGTCCGCACCGTAATCGAGGAGGGGCGCACCATCGTCCAGCTCGCCGCCGTCTTCGGAAACCCGCCTCCGGACTTCCCTGTGCCGACACCATCCGGCCCGAACGGCGAGATCGAGCTCAACGGGGTGTATGACCTGACGGCGGCCGACTTCATCCTGTCCTGAAGAGGCTCAGTCCATCCTGAGGCCGAGCTTGCGGATGATGGCGCTCTCCTCCGCATAGGTCTTCATGGCGAAGGCGGCGTAGTCCTCGCTGTTCATGTAGCGCAGCGGCATGTCGTAGCGGTCGAGCGTCTCGACGTGCTTCGGGTCGAACAGCGCCTCCTTGAAGGCATCGTGCAGCACCCGCACGATGCCCGGGTCGACGCCCTTCGGCGCGCCGATGCCGAAGGGGCTGTCGGCGACGATGTCGATGCCCACCTCGCGCAGCGTCGGCACGTTGGGGAAGCGCTTGGCGCGCTCGGCGGTCCAGACGACGAGGAGGCGGAGCCTGCCCTCCTGCACCAGCTGCGCCCAGCCGGTGCTGTCGCTGTTCGCCACGGTCTGGCCCGAGAGCACGGCCTGGGTGTTGTCGGCGCCGCCGCGGAAGGGGATGTGCAGCCACTCGATGCCGAGCATCTCGCCGATGCGCTCCATCGTGATGTGCAGCGTGCTGCCGACGCCGGGCGTGCCGTAGGTGACCTTGCCGGGATTGGCCTTGGCATAGGCGACGAACTCCTGCCAGGTCTGCCAGGGCTGGTCGGCGCGGACGACGACGCCGAAGACGTAGCCGGTCAGGTGCAGGATCCAGCTGAAGTCCTTCGCCGGGTCGAAGATCGGGCGGCGCGACATCGCCGGCATGCGGAAGACCGTGACCGGCATCTGCCCGACCACATGGCCGTCGCCCTTCGCCTCCTGCGACATCGCCAGCGCGCCGAGCGTGCCGGAGGCGCCGGGCTTGTTCTCCACCACCACCGGCTGGCCGAGCTTCGTGCTCGCCAGCTCGCTCAGCACGCGCAGCGGCACGTCGGAGGAGCCGCCGGGAAGCCAGGGCACCAGCATGCGGATCGGACGGTTGGGAAAGCCGGACTGGGCGATGGCCGGGCTGGCAAGGGTAGCCAGCCCGGTCCCGATCAGGGAACGGCGGTTCAGGCGGATGGTCATGCTTGGGCAACTCCCGTCGGCGGCCTCTCCAGGGGCCGCTTCTCGGCGGCATGGTCGGGCTGGAATGCCCGCCATGCAAGATGCCGGCGACGGTTCAGTCGGCGTCGACCTGCAGCCCCTCTTTCTTCAGCACCGTGCCCCACTTCTCGATCTCGGACTGCACGAATGCGCCGTACTCCGCCGGGGAGCGATGGTCCGGGACGCCGCCGAGCCCGGCGAAGCGCGTCCGCGTGTCTGGACCGTCGAGCAGGACCTTCATCTCGGCGTTCAGAGCCTGCACCACGGCGGCCGGCGTGCCTGCCGGGTGGAAGGCGCCGAACCAGGTGTTGACGTCGTAGCCCGCGAGTTCCGGCATGGTCTCCCGCAGCGTGGGCAGGTCCGGCAATTGGTTGTTGCGGTCGGCGCTGGTCACCGCCAGCGAGCGCACCTTGCCGGAGCGGATGTGCTCGACCATCGTCGGCAGGTTGTCGAACATGTACTGGACGTCGTTGCCGATCAGCGAGACCTGCGCCGGCGCGGAGCCGCGGAAATGCGCGGCCGTGCCGGGGACGCCGATCAGCTGGTGGAACAGCACGCCGGAGATGTGCACCGACTGGCCGAGGCCCGAGGTGCCATAGCTGAGCCGGTCCGGGTTCTTGCGGAGATAGGCGACGAATTCCGGCACGCTCCGCACCGGCAGGGTGGGGTTCACCACCAGGACGTTCGGGCCACGGATCATGCCGGAGACGGGGATCAGGTCGCTCGGCTGGTACTGCATGCCGCGGATCAGCGAATAGACGATGGCCTGCGGGCCGATATTGCCGAGCAGGATGGTATGGCCGTCCGGCCGCGAACGGACCGCCTCGAGCGTGCCCACGGTGCCGCCGCCGCCGGAGCGGTTGTCGACGACGATGTTCTGGCTCCAGCGGGATTGCAGGTGGCTGGCGAGGAAGCGGGCCATCAGGTCGGTCGTGCCACCCGGCGCGCCCGGGACGACGATGCGCACCGTCTGGCTCGGCCGCCAGCCCTCCGCCGCTGCGGCGCGGTGGGCGGTGGACATGGCGGCGGCGGACAGGGCGCCCGTACGCAGCAGGTGGCGGCGGCTGAGGCTGATCATGGCTGGTTTCCTCGGATGGCGATGGACACCTTGTTGGCGAGGCGGACCGCTCAGCGGGCGCCGCCGAGCAGGCCGAGCTGGCGGTCGACCATCTCGGGCGCATGGCCGAGATAGTTGGCCGGGTCGCAATGGCGGCGCACCGCCTCCATGCCGCCCAGTGCCTCGACGATGAGCGGCTCCCCGGCCAGCACCTCGGCCAGCGGCCGCCGCTCCGTTGCGGCGGTACGGCAGGCGTCGTAGACGACGTCGTGCGCGTGCTGGCGGCCGAGCTTCGGCGCCGACGCCATCATCACCGCCTCGGCGACGATGAGGCCGCCCGTGATCTCGAGGTTGTCGCGCATGCGGCCGGCATCGACGATCAGCCCGCCGAGCATGAAGCGCGCCTGGGCCAGCGCGCCGCCGGTCATGATGAAGCTTTCGGGAATCGCCACCCATTCGGCGTGCCAGGGGCCGGTGGCGCGCTCGAAGTCGTGGATCATGCCGTCGAGCATGAGCGCCACCTGCTGCCGCACCGCCTTGGCCGCCGCCAGCATCAGCTCCGAGGAGATCGGATTGCGCTTCTGCGGCATGGTCGAAGAGGCGCCGCGTCCCTTGACGAAGGGTTCCGCGACCTCGGCGAATTCGGTCGCCATCATCAGCATTACGTCGGTGGCGATCTTGCCGAGGCTGCCGGTGACAAGGCCGAGGAAGGCGACGGCCTCGGCCAGCCCGTCGCGGGCGACGTGCCAGGTGGCGGAGGGCTGCGCGAGCCCGAGCACCCGGCAGAAGGCCGCCTGCACGCGAAGCCCGTCCGGCGCGAGCGAGGCGAGCGTGCCCGCGGCGCCGGCGAGCTGGCCCATCAGCACCCGTGGCCGCAGCTGCTCCAGCCGCTCGATATGGCGCTCGATCATCGAGAGCCAGACGGCGACCTTGTAGCCGAAGGTCACCGGCAGCGCCTGCTGCAGATGCGTCCGCCCCGCCATCGGCGTCGCGCGATGCCGCGCGGCAAGGTCGGCGAGGATGCCGCGCAGCGCCAGCAGGTCGGTGGCGACGAGGTCCAGCGCGGCGCGCATCTGCAGGATGGTGGCGCTGTCCATGATGTCCTGGGTCGTGGCGCCCCAGTGGACATAGCCGCCGGCGGGCCCGGCGGCCTCGGCCAGCTGGTGCACGATGGGCAGGATTGGGTAGCCGACGATCTCGGTCTCACGGCGCAGCCGGTCGAAGTCGACCGTCATGCTACGCCCCGCCTCGGCGATGGCGGCGGCGGCCTCGGCGGGGATGACGCCGGTCTCCGCCTGGGCCCGGGCCAGCGCCACCTCGACCTCGACGTAGCGGCCGATCAGCGCCTCGTCGGCGAAGATGGCCCGCATCGCGGCGGTACCGAACATGTCGCGGAAGATGAGGGATTCGGTGACCGTGCTCGGCATTGATCCTGGGTCCGCCCCGGCGAAGGCGCGTGATGCTGCCCTCTTAGGTACGGACTTAGACGCAGGATTGGACCATCGTCAATGCTAGGTACGGACCTATTGTTTGTGATACCCCATCAGCACCCGGATGGAATCGCCCGGATCACACAGGGAAAGGGCAGGCTTTGCCGACGCGTTGGGCCATCGTGGCAAAGGTGCTGACCCAGCGGATCACCGAGGGCACCTACCCGGTCGGGGCGGTGATGCCGAGCGAGGTGGAGCTGGCCTGTCATTTCGGGGTAAGCCGATCGACCGTCCGGGCCGCGTTGGACTCGTTGCAGGGCGCGGGCATGATCTCGCGCCGGCGCAATGCAGGCACGCGCGTCGAGGCACAGCATCCGCTGCGCGGGCCCGAGAGCTATAACCAGACCCTTGCCACCGTCGAGGACGTCGCCCAGTACGGCGCCGAGACCGAACGGCAGGTGCAGCAGATCGAGACCGAGCCGGTGGACGAGGCGCTCGCCGAGTTGCTCGGCTGCCCGGTCGGCCAGGCCTGGCTTCGGGTCTCGAGCCTGCGGGCCACGCGCGGCGCCGCGGCCGCGCCGCTCTGCTGGACGGATGTCCATGTCGCGCCGGTCTTCGCGCCGCTGGTGCGCGAGAGGATCGCCAGCTATCCCGGCCTTGTCAGCACGCTCATCGAGGAGTTCGCCGGCCATCGCACGGCTGAGATCCGGCAGCGGATCACCGCGATCGGCGTACCGCGCCGCCTTGCACCCGCCCTCCGCACTAGGCCGGGAGCGAGCGCGCTCGAGATCACCCGGACCTATCTCGACGCCAAGGGGCGGCGCTTCCTCCTGAGCCGGAGCATCCATCCGGCCGACCGCTTCGCCTATGAGAGCCGGCTGCGGCGACAGCCGGCCTCAGGCGGCCTGTGACGGTCAGATCGCGCGGAAGAAGTACTCGCCGAGCGTCTTGAAGCCGAGCCGGAAGAGGATGACCGTATTCGCCGCGTAGAGGCTCTCGGTCGTCGGGTCCTGGGCGAAGCGCTTGATGAAGCGGCCTTCAATGATGAAGCACTCGTCCTCGTAGCCGGCCGAGCCCTGGACCAGCACGGCGCGGCCGAGGCCGAGATCGTACTTCCCGGTGGCCGCCACCCGCCAGTACTGGCCGATGCGGGCGGTGAAGCCGACGCTCACCTCTTCGCGCGAGCGGCTGGGGACCAGGTAGGGCAATGGCGGCGAGTAGAGATAGCCGGCCGAGAGCGTCACCCGGCCGAGGCCGAGATTGGCGACGGTGTCCACCAGCCGCCGGTCGGTGATGCTCTCGCCATCGAGGCGGATGCGGCCGATGGTGTCGAACCAGGTGGTCGGCGCGATGCGCAGCCGGGCCACGTAGTCGGAGGCGCGGCGGTCGAGTCCGGAGCCGGCATAGGGGCTCGAGATCTGGTCGTCGAGGCGGAAGGAGCGGCCGATAAGGCCTTCGACCTGCCCGCCGTTGGGGAAGTCCCAGGCGGCGCGGAGCGCGGCGTCGACGCGGGTGCCACCCTCCTGCCGGTCGCGGCCGGTGAAGCGGTTGAGGGCGAAGAGATTGGCATCGGTGAACTCGAAATCGATGCTGTCCTCGTTCGGCACCCGGTATTGCGGCCCGACCCGCGGCCCGGTGACGAGTTGCACATGCGGCTCGATGGTCTGGCTGCCCCAGTTGCCGGCATAGCGGACGAAGGGCATGCGCCAGTCGAGCGCGGCGCGGATGTTGCCGTTGAACCGGTCGCCATTGGCTTCGGGCAGGTTGGTCGGCGGCTCCTGCAGCCCCTGGGCGCGGTAGCCGAGGCCATCGGCCTGGATCTTCACCGTCCAGAGGCCGCCGAAGCGGTCCGTCTCCGGCCGCTGCCAGGAAACGCGGCTCGAGAGGCGCTGGGTGGAGCTGCCGATGTCGCGGCTGATGCCGAGCAGCCCGGCATCGACGGTGAGGAAGCCGCCGAGATACTTGCCGTGCGGCGCGTGCTCGACCACCGCATTGGGCAGCACATAGGGAATCTGCCGCGTGTCGTCGATGCTGCGCAGGCCCTGATAGGCGCGCGCATCGATGCGGGCATAGGTTTCGGTGTTCCAGAAGCCCTCGACATAGGCTTGGCTGGTCAGCACCCGGCGGTATTCGTAGCGGAAGGTGCGGAGATACTGCTCGCTGCTGGCGCGGTTGAGGTCGAAGCCGGCCCGCCAGTTCTCGTCAATGGTGAAGCGGCCCTTGAGGAAGATATGGCCCGCCAGCTCCCGCTTGCCGCCGGTGTCGGTGCCGTTCAGCCCGCCGACCGAGGCGCTGCCGGTGATCTCGCCGAAATTGAACAGCTTGCGGTATTCAAGGCCGAGATTGGGATATTGCCTGGTCGAGAGGATGGGAATGACGGTGAGGTCGGAGGTGTCGTCGATCGCCCAGTAGTAGGGCGTCTCGGCGAAGGCGCCGAGGAAGCGGGTATAGCCGAGCGTCGGGAAGAGGAAGCCGGAGGCGCGCGGGGCGCTCGGGTCCGGATGGGAGAGGTAGGGCGTGTAGAGCACCGGGACCCCGCCGAGGCGGACGGTCGCGTCGCGGTAGGTGATGCGCTGCTCGCCCTTGTCCTGTGTCGCGCGACGGGCCTCGACCTGCCAGAGCGGCGGGGCGGTCGGGTTGTCGGCGCACAGGTCGCAGGAGGAATAGACGACGCGGGAGAGCTCGTTGATGGTGCCGCCGGTGCGCCGGGCGCCGTTGGCCGCCATGCGGCCATTGGCGGCGAGCAGGGCGCGGACGCCTTCCAGCACGCCGTCGCGGAAGCGGTCCTTCAGCTCCGCCTCATCGGCGAAGAGCACCTGGCCGTCCGGCTCCAGCAGCTGGACGTTTCCGCGGGCGGTGGCGACGCCGGTATTGCGGTCATAGGTGAACTGGTCGGCGCGCAGCAGCCGCTCGCCCTGCCAGGCCTCGACCCGGCCGCGGGCGATGACGAGGCCCTTGTCGCGGTCGTACTCCACCTCCTCGGCTGTGAAGGTAACCGGGGCGTTGCGGTCGACCGGCTGGCCGCCGCCGGCGATGCCGCCGAAGGGCTGGATGGCGGACGCGCTGGAGCCGGGGGGCTGGCTCATGCCAGGGGCGGTTCCAGGGGCCGGCGCGACCAGGGACGGGCGGATGGACGAGTCGAGCGGCGTCACGCTCGGCTGCTCCAGCTGCGCCAGGGCCTGGCCGGCCGGCAGCAGCGCAAGCGCTCCGCCGAGGAGCAGGCGCCGGCGGCGTGCGGGGCGAGGGCTCATCCATCCTCCAGATGCAGCAGCAGGGCGAGGGCCAGCAGCAGCCCGGCCATGGTGGGTGCCCAGGCAGCGAGCAAGACCGGAAGCGTCCCGGCCTCGCCGAACTCATTGGCGATCTTGTCGAGCACAAAAAGCATGAAGCCGGCCGCGACGCCGGCCCCGATCATCTGCGCCACCCCGCCGCGGCGGGAGGAGCGCATGGAGAAGCCGGCCGCCAGCAACGCCATGGCCGAGGCCAGGACGGGAAGCGAGAGCAGGCTCTGGAAATGCAGCCGGTGCCGCACGGCGGAGAAGCCGGCCGCCTCCAGCACGGCGATGAAGCCCGGCAGCGCCCAGACCGACAGCGTATCCGGCGAGGCGAAGCTGTTCTCGATGCGGTCGGGCGTCAGCTCGGTCGGGATGCTGAGATCCTGCTTCGGCCCGGCGGCGCGGTCGGCGTTGAAGGTGACGGCATCCTCCAGCACCCAGCGGCCGGGCAACAGCCGGGCCCGCGGCGCCTCGATACGGGCGAGCGGGCGGTCGCTGGCCGAGAGGCGCCAGAGGGAGACATCGGTCATGCTGAATCCCTCGCGCGCCGTCTCGCGGTCGGAGACCGGGCGGCCTGAGAGGATGGCGACCCCCTGCTCCTCCATGCCGCGATCCGCCTGGCGCAGCCAGAGCCGGCCGCCAGCCAGCGCGGTGAGGCCGGCGCTGGAGCGGAGATAGGCGTAGTCCAGCCGCTCCGCCCGGGCGAGCATCACCGAGGAAAGGGGCGAGATCGCCGCCGTGCCGAGCCCGCCGAACAGCAGCGCGACGGCGACCGGACCGGAGAGGAAGCCCCAGGCGGAAATCCCCGCCGCACGCGCCACCACCAGCTCCGAGGAGCGGGTCAGGCGCCAGAAGGCAAGCAGCCCGCCAAGCAGGATGGCGAAGGGCAGGATCTGCAGGGCAACGAAGGGCAGGCGAAGCCCGGCGATGGTCGCCACCAGGGCGAAGCCGGCATCCGCCCGGGTGGCGGCGCGGCGCAGCAGCTCGATGAAGTCGAAGAGCGAGACAAGCAAGGTCAGCCCGGCCAGCATGGCCAGCGTCGCGCCGACGAAGCGCCGGGCGACGTAGCGCGCCAGGGTCAGCGCCACCATCATGATGCGGCGGCGCCCATGCCGCGGCGGCCGAACCACCAGCGCTGCGGCCAGCCCGGCGCGCCGGAGAGGATCCAGGCGGAGGCGAGGCCGGGCAGCAGCGTGTTCAGCCAGATCAGCGGGATCAGCCGCGGCGTCCGCGCCGCGAGATTGCTGGCGGTCAGTCCGAAGGCGAGCAGCGCCACCACCACCGCGATGCCGGTGAAGAGGCGGAGACTGCCGCCATGGCGGCGGAACTGGCCGGTCAACGCCGTCGCCAGGGCGACCAGGGCATAGGTTATCGTCGTCAGCGGGCCACTCAGGCGCTGATGCGCCTCGGCGATGAAGCGCTTCAGGTCGCGTTCCGGGATATGCTCGGCCGGGTCGGGGTGAAGCAGCTCGTCCAACGTCCGCTCCTGGGCGTTGCGGTAGCGGCTGTCGGCCTCGCCGCTGCGCGCGCGGGCCAGGTCCACGCTGTTCTCGCTGAAGGAGAGGATGGAGAGGCGGAGCTGCGGCGGCGTGCCGGCCGGCGAGCCGGGCGGCGGCGAGACCTTCTCCACCTGCTGGCGCTGGCCGTTCTCGAGGGTGACCCGCGGCCCGTTGGGGCCCGGAGAGATATGGCCCGATTCGGCCAGGATGGTGACGGGGGCGCCGGCCTCGCGCGCGTCATGCACGAGGATGCCGCGTAGCGTGCCGTCCGGATCGCGGTAGCGGGCATAGACGGTGAGGTCTTCGCCGACCGAGCTGAAGACGCCCTCTTGCACCAGGATCGCCGCCAGTTCGTTGCGGATTTCGTACTGCCAGGCACGGAAGGCGGCCTGGCTCCGCGGCACCACCCAGAGGTTCAGCACGTAGCAGACCAGCATCGCCAGGCCGGCGATGGCCAGTACCGGCCGCGCCAGCTGCCATTGCGATAGGCCAGCGGCGCGCATCACCACCAGCTCCCGGTCCGAGGCGAGACGGACATAGATGAAGAGCGAGACGACGAAGGTGGTGATCGGCAGGATGATGGCCAGGAAGCTTGGCAGCAGCAGGCCGGTCAGCTCGATGAAGACGCTGAAGGACAGGCCCCGGTCGAGCACCAGCTCGATGAAGCGCAGCGACTGGGTCAGCCAGACGAGCGCCGCCAGCCCTATGGTGACGGCAAGCAGCGCGACGCCCAGCTGGCGGAAGATGTAACGGTCGAGGCGGCTCATCACGGCTCAAGCGGTGGGGGCGCGCACCCTAGCCGCTGGCGGGAGCGGGGGAAAGGATCGGGAAAGCCGCCGGGCCGGTGGCGGCCCGACGCTGCTTTCAGGGCAACACCTTTCCCGGATTCATGATCCCCTGCGGGTCGATCGCGGCCTTGATCCGCTGCATCACGGCGAGTTCCGGCCCGCCGCGCCAGCCCTCCATCATGTCCATCTTCAAGCGGCCGATGCCGTGCTCGGCGCTGAAGCTGCCGCCGAGGTCGCGGACCACCTCGTTCACCGTGTCCATGATGTCATGGCTGCGGGCGAGGAAGGCGGCCGGGTCCATCCCCTCCGGCTGCTGCAGGTTCATGTGGATGTTGCCGTCGCCCAGATGGCCGAAGGGCACCGGGCGCACCCCGGGGATCAGCCGGCGGCAGGCTTCGGAGGCGCGGCGGATCAGCTCCGGCACCCGCGAGACCGGGACGGAGACGTCGTTCTTGACCGAGGCGCCCTCGCGCTTCTGCGCCTCCGGGTGCTCCTCGCGGATGCGCCAGATGGCGGCACGCTGGGCCTCGCTCTCGGCGATGGCGGCGTCCAGCACATCGCCGGCCTCCAGCGCCTCCTCCAGCACGGCTTCCAGCAGGGGGCGGAGGCCGGCATCGGGGCGGGTGGAGGCGAGGTCGACCAGCACGTAGTGGTCGGCGGGCGTGGCAAGCGGGACGCTGCCACCCTCGATCAGCCGGGCGTAGAAGCCGACGCCGGTGCCGGACATGTATTCGAAGGCTCGCACCGCCGTCTCGTCGCGGTCGCGGAAGCGGCGGAACAGGGCCAGCGCCGCATCCTCGTCGCGGACGGCGCAGAGCGCGACCTCGCTCTCCTTCGGCCGGGCGAAGAGGCGGAGGACGGCGGCGGTGATGAAGCCGAGCGTCCCCTCCGCGCCGACGAAGAGGTGACGGAGCGCATAGCCGGTATTGTCCTTCCTGAGGCGGCGAAGACCGTTCCAGACCTGACCATCGGGCAGCACCACTTCGAGGCCGAGCATCAGCTCGCGCGCATTGCCGTAGCGCACGGTGGTGTTGCCGCCGGCATTGGTGGACAGCACGCCGCCGATCGTCGCCGTGCCCTCGGCACCGAGCGAGAGCGGGAAGAGGCAGCCGGCCCCGGCGGCTGCGTCCTGCGCCGCCTTCAACACGAGGCCCGCCTCGGCGGTCATCGTCATGTCGAGTGGGTCTAGGTCGCGGATGCGGTTCATCCGGCCGAGGGAGACGACGATCTGCCGGCCGCCCTCGTCCGGCGTGGCGCCGCCGACCATGGAGGTGTTGCCGCCCTGCGGCACCAGCGGCATCCCCGCGGCGGCGCAGAGCCGCACCGCCTCGGCCAGTTCCGCCGTGCTGGCCGGGCGCAGCACGCAGGGGGTGCGCCCGCGGTAGAGCAGGCGCCAATCGGCCAGGTGCGGCTCCAGGTCGGCAGCTTCGGTCAGGATGCCGCGGGGGCCGAGCAGCGCGGAAAGGCGGTCGAGCAGCGGGGGCGAGAGGTCGTCGGGCATGGCGGGAAGGTCGTGCCGAAGGGGCCTCGGGTCAATCGCCGCCTTGCCCATCTTTCTCTCGGGTTTGTGCAATGTGACAGGGCCGCCTCGCCTATAGCATGAATATTGTATTCAGTTTAGCGCGCAATAGGACAAATCAAGTCATGTCCACGTACATCACCGGCGGTTTCTGGGCTGACACCCTTCTCGGCGATGCCGGCGAAAATGGAATCCAGGGCTGGGGTGGTAACGACCTAATCTACGGCGACGGGCTGAACGGACCTCGCCCACCGATCTTCCCGGAACCTTTTCCCGGCCCCGTCATCCACTCCAACTGGATCGATGGCGGCGAGGGAAACGACACGGTCTATTCAGGCTATGGCAAAGATCATGTCTGGGGCCGCAGCGGCAACGACTTGATCTACGGCTACGGCGTCATCGCCGGGAACGATCAGTGGCAGAGTGCCCAGGCCCGGGACAGCGACGGCAGCGACAGCCTTTACGGCGGAGACGGGCACGACACGCTGATGGGCGGCGGTGGTTACGATCTGCTGATGGGCGGGGCCGGCAATGACGTGCTTGTGGGCGGCGTCGGGGCCGACACGCTTACCGGCGGGACCGGGTACGACGTCTTCCGCTTCGGCAGCACCAACAGCCAGGCCAAGATGCCGGTCTATGACACCACCGGCGACGTGGTGACCGACTTCCGCCGCGGCGAGGACAAGCTGGATCTCACGTCCTTCCTCACTCCCTTGTACAACAAGCCGGCGGTGGACTTCCTTGGCTCCGGCGCCTTCACCGACGCCACCCACATGCAGGTGCGGGCGAAGGTCGCGGGCGGGCAGACAGTGGTCGAGGTCTATGTCCCGTTCTTTAACCAGACCGGCGCGCCGGGCGGGCCCAGCGCGAGCTTCACCCTGAGCGGCGAGCACTACCTGGCGAAATCCGACTTCATCCTGGCTTGATGCGGCCCCTCCTCCCGGGCTTCATGGCGGCCGAGGAATCGGAGGAACGTTCGCCATGCGCAGCCTGAGGATTGCCGCCATCGGCGGCGACGGCATCGGCCCCGAGGTGATCGAGGCCGGCTGCCGGGTGCTGGAGGCGACCGCTCGGGCCGATGGCGGCTTCGCCTGCGAGTTCCAGGGCTTCGACTGGGGCAGCGCAATGTACCGCGCGAGTAGCCGGATGATGCCGGAGGACGGGCTCCGTCAGCTCGAAGGCTTCGACGCCATCTTCTTCGGCGCGGTCGGCGCGCCGGACATCCCGGATCACGTCACCCTCTGGGAGCTGCGGCTGGCGATCTGCCAGGGCTTCGACCAGTACGCCAATGTGCGGCCCACCCGCCTGCTTCCCGGCGTCCAGGGGCCGCTGCGGGAGGAGCTGGGACGCCAGATCGACTGGGTGATCGTCCGCGAGAATTCGGAAGGCGAGTATGCCGGCGTCGGCGGCCGGGCACATCGCGGCCTGCCGCTCGAGATCGCCATGGATGTCGCCGTCTTCACCCGCGAGGGCGTGGCACGCATCTGCCGCCATGCCTGCGAGATCGCCATGAGCCGGCCGCGCCGGCTGCTCACCGTCGTCACCAAGTCCAACGCGCAGCGGCATGGCATGGTGATGTGGGACGAGGTCTGCGCCGAGGTCACGGCGCAGTACCCAGAGCTCACCGTCGACAAGATGCTGGTCGATGCCATGACGGCGCGCATGGTGATGAAGCCGGGGACGGTCGACACCGTCGTCGCCACCAACCTGCATGCCGACATCCTCTCCGACCTGGCCTCGGCGCTGGCCGGGTCCCTCGGCATCGGGGCCACGGGCAATATCGACCCATCGCGGCAGCGGCCCTCGATGTTCGAGCCGATCCATGGCTCGGCCTTCGACATCACCGGCAAGGGCATCGCCAACCCGCTCGGCGCCTTCTGGACGGCGGCCATGCTGCTCGAGCATTGCGGCGAGCCGCGCGCGGCGGGCCGGTTGATGGCTGCGGTGGAGGCGGTCACCGGCCGCGGCGAGGTGCTGACGCCGGATCTCGGCGGCAAGGCGACCACGGCCGAGGTGACGGCCGCGGTGATCGCGGCGCTGGCGGGGGCGAATGCCTGACCGGCACCGCCCCCGGCGCGGGCGCTACCGGACGGTATAGTTGGTCAGCGAGCAGGCATTCACGTTGCGCCGCTCCTGCGATTGGCCGCCGGCGAAGACGACGCGGATGTCATAGTTGCATTCGCCCTGCGGCAGGCGGACGGCGAAGGTCGCGCCCTGCTGCACCACGTCGTCGCCCAGCCGGTCCGGGCCCCAATTCTGCTGCGAGGAGGGCGAGGCGTAGAATTCCTCGATTACCCGGCCGCTCTGGTTGACTAAGTTGAAGGAGGGGTTGCCTTGCTGCGTGCTGCCCTGCTGCTGGTTGCGCTGGGTGCGCGGCGCCGGCCCGCCTGGCTGGCCGAGCACGAGGTCCGTCATGGCGCAGGTGTTGACGTTGCGGCGCTCTTCCGCCGTTCCGCCCTGGTAGACGATGCGGATGTCAAACGTACAGTTGCCGTCGGCCGGCATGCGGATGATCCAGTTGGCGCCGGGCGCGATCACTTGGTCGCCCAGCCGGTCCTGGCCCCAGCTCCGCTCGCTGGTGGGCGAAGCGTAGACCTCATTCACCACATTCGGCGTGTTGTTGACGACACGGAAGGAAGGGTCGCTCGACTGTGCCTGGCCGGGCCCGACCCAGGCCATGAACCCCAACACAGCGACCAGCACCGCGCGACGCAACATGCCATCCTCCGAAAAGATTGGGTTGCAGGATAACCAATCGGTCCAGGGGCGACCATAGGTTGCAACCATGCCGGTCGTACACGGCGGCGTCACAGGATAGCGAAGGCCTGCGGACCCGCGTCCCGGCAATCACGCTTCAACGCCGTGGCCGGACTTCCAGCACGGCGCGGGCGACGAGGTCGTCGGCGGCGGGGCGCATCGCCTCCGGATGCGGCCGGGAGGGACCGCGGGGGCGGCGCGGCCAAACCATGGCCTCCGGCACCTCCACCAGGAAGCCGGCGCGGCGGAAGCGCCCCACCATGGCCGAGAGGCCCAGGCGGTTCACGTAGATGCCTGCCCGCCCGACCAGCGGGCTGCTCCAGAAGGCGTCGCTGAAGCGTAGATGCTGCAGGCCGCCGCCGAGATGGTCCTGGAAGTCGATGCGATGCAGGCCGATGCCATCCGGCGCCGTTACCCGGCGGAGCTGCGCCAGCAGCGGCCCCATCTCGTCGCGCCGGACATGCTCGAGCACCGCCTCGCTCACAACAAGGTCGATCGCCCCGTCCGGGATTGCGCCGAGGGCCGAGGGGCTGCCATGCAGCAGCGTTACATGGCAGCGCTGGAGCACGGCGGCGCGGTCGGTGCAGCCGGCGAGGTCAGGCACGGGCAGGCCCTGGCTGCGCGCGAGGGCTGCAACCTGCTGATAGGCGGCGGCCTCGGTGGGGGCGCTGTCGGCCGGGTCGATGAACCAGATGTGGTCCAGCCCGAGCCCGGCCAGCACCGGGGCGCGCAGCACCATCCGCCCAGGCCCGACCTCGAGGATGGTGCGCGGGCGGCGGCCCATCAGCCGCGTCGCATCGCCGACCCAGGCCGACGGCGCGCCGAGCAGCTTGGCCGGATCACGCGCCTCGAAGGAGGGCCGGGCCAGGCCGACCGCCCGGGCGCGGGCGCCGTGGATGCCGATGGCGGCGAGGCCGAGCTTGACCCCGAGCTTCACCCACCACGGCACCGGCGCTCCGCGGGAGAGCCCTTGCGGCGCGGGCAGCACGCGCCGGGGGCCCGCCATATCCTCCGTCTGGTGTTCCGTCGCCACGTTGTTGACCCAGTGCTGTCGCAGGCTTAGCCCACAGGGATAGCGCAGAGCGGTGGGGCTTGCCCACCTCAACCGCAGGAGAGTCACGTGAATCCCATCGAGCATATCCGCCGGCACCAGGAGGAACTCACGACCTGGCGCCGGGATTTCCATGCGCATCCGGAGACAGGCTTCGAGGAGGTGCGGACCAGCGCGCTGGTGGCGGAACGGTTGGAGTCCTGGGGGATCGAGGTGCATCGCGGCATCGGCCGCACCGGGCTGGTCGGCGTGCTACGCGCCGGCAACGGCGACCGCGCAGTCGGCCTGCGCGCCGACATGGACGCGCTCGACATGCCGGAGGCGAACGGCTTCGCCCACCGCTCCACCATTCCTGGCAAGATGCATGGCTGCGGTCATGACGGGCACACGACGATGCTGCTCGGCGCCGCCCGCTACCTCGCCGAGACCCGCAACTTCAACGGCACGGTCCACTTCATCTTCCAGCCGGCCGAGGAGGGTCAGGGCGGCGCGCGGGCGATGGTGGAGGAGGGGCTGTTCCACCGCTTCCCTTGCAATGCCGTTTATGGGATGCACAACCGCCCGGGCATGCCGGTCGGGCAATACGGCATCCGCGCCGGCGCGATGATGGCCGGCTGCGCCTTCTTCGACCTCGTGATCCAGGGCCGTGGCGGGCATGGGGCACGGCCGGAGAGCACGGTGGACCCCGTCGTCTGCGGCGCCGCCATCGTCTCGGCCTATCAGTCGATCATCGGCCGCAACGTGGCGCCGAACGACACCGGCGTCGTCAGCGTCACCGGCTTCAGCGCCGGCACGGCCTACAACGTCATACCCGACCAGGTCTCGCTGCGCGGCACCGTCCGCGCCTTCCGCACCGAGACCATGGCATTGATCGAGCGGCGGATGCGCGCGCTCGCGACCAGCATCGCCGAGGGCTTCGGCGCCGAAGCGCGGCTCGACTTCCGCGAGGTCACGGTGCCGGTGGTGAACGGCGCGGAGCAGACGGCGATAATCGCCGATGCCGCGGCCGCGATGGTCGGCGAGGCGGCGGTGGACCGCAACCGCATCCCGGCCATGGGCTCGGAGGACTTCTCCTACATGATGGCCGAGGTGCCGGGCGCCTATATCCTCGTCGGCAATGGCGAGGGCGAGGCTGGCGGCTGCGAGGTCCACAACCCGCATTACGACTTCAACGACGCCGCCATCCCCTATGGCGCGGGCCTGCTCGCGGCGGTTGTGGAGCGGGAATTGGCACCGATGAAAAGCTAGGACAGCGCAACGGAACCGCGGGACGGGCGTTCGCGTCGGGCGGGCCGGCGGAGGCCCGAGGATCACGGAACCGAGGCCGGATGCCCGAAACACGACCTGCCCCTGCGCCACCCCGCGGCTTGAGCGCGGCAGGCACCCCCGCTTCCGGCCTGCAGATGCTCCAAGGCGCGCTGCTCGTCATCGCGGTGCTCTATTTCGGCCAGGACCTGCTGGTGCCGCTGGTGCTGGCCGTGCTGCTCGCCTTCGTCCTGGCGCCGGTGGTGCGGCTGCTGCGGCGGGTCCGCATGCCGCGCTCCATGGCCGTCGTGATCAGCGTGCTGCTGGCCTGCGCTATCATCTTCGGCATCGGCGGGTTGATGGGGCGGCAGGCGACCATGCTCGCCGAGAACCTGCCAAGCTATCAGACGACCATCCGCGAGAAGCTCTCGGGCCTGCAAAGCGCGGGCGGCTGGATCGACCGGCTGAGCGGCGCCGTCCAGGCCGTCGGCCATGGCATGGGCAGCCGGGAGGACCCCGCGCCCGTCGTCTCGGGTGACCCGGTACGGCCGCCGATGCCGGTCGAGATCCACACGCCGGACCCAACGCCGATCGAGATGCTCCGCCGCGTGGCGGAGCCCTTGCTCGGGCCGCTGGCGACGGCCGGCATCGTCGTCATCCTCGTCATCTTCATCCTGCTCTACCGCGAGGACCTGCGCGACCGGCTGATCCGCCTGGCCGGTGCCCGCGACCTGCACCGCACCATGGCTGCGATGGACGACGCGGCCTATCGCCTCTCCCGCTTCTTCCTGGCGCAGACCGGGATGAATGCCCTGTTCGGCCTGTTCATCGCCGCGGCGCTCTGGGCCATCGGCATCCCCAACCCGCTGCTCTGGGGCTTCGTCGCCGGGCTGATGCGCTTCGTGCCTTTCATCGGCGTGTTCATCACGGTGAGCGGGCCGGTGCTGCTGGCCCTCGCCGTCGATCCGGGCTGGGCAACCCTGATCTGGGTGCTGGTGCTCTTCGGCATCAGCGAGATGCTGATGGGCCAGGTCGTCGAGCCGATGGTCTTCGGCCATTCGACCGGCCTCTCGCCGATCGCCGTCATCGCCGCGGCGACCTTCTGGACCTGGCTTTGGGGGCCGGTCGGGCTGCTGCTGGCGGTGCCGCTGACGGTCTGCCTCGTCGTGCTCGGGCGGCATGTGGACCGGCTGGAATTCCTCGAGGTGATGCTCGGCGACCGGCCACCGCTCGACCCAGAGGAGACCTTCTACCAGCGGGCGCTGGCGGGCGACTCCAACGCACTGGCCGAGCAGGCCGAGCGCTGCCTCAAGGACAAGCCCCTCGCCGACTACCTCGATGCGGTAGCGCTGCCGGCGCTGCGGCTTGCCCAGGCCGATGCGGTGCATGGCGCCCTCCGCCCGGAGCGGCGCGATGCCCTGCTGCGCAGCGTCGAGCTGCTGATCGAGGACCTCGAGGAGGAAGAGGACCCGGTGCCGCCCGATGGCGAGACGCCGCAGGAGCCGATCCCCGCCGCCTGGCATGTGCCTGGTGCGGTCCTATGCCTGCCGGGACGTGGGCCCTTCGATGCGCTGGCGGCCAATATGCTCGGCCAGGTGCTGGCGCGGCGCGGCTTCGGCGTCCAGGTCGGGGGCGTGAGCGCCGTGCCGGGGGCGCCGCCGCGGCTGATCTGCCTCTGCCTGCTGGAGGGCGGCAGCAGCAGCGCAACCGCCCGCTACCTGCTGCGCCGGGCGCGGCGGCGGCTGCCGGGCGTGCCGGCCATCGCCCTCGCCTGGTCGCCGGATGGCGGAGGGGAGAGCGACGGCGTGCTCGCCAAGGCGCTGCGGGCGGAGGGCGAATCGGCGCCGCTGCAACTGGCGATGAACCTGGCCGAGGCGCTGGACCTGGCGGTGGAGGCGAGCGGCACGGCGCCGGCACCGGTGCTCACCGCACCGGCACCCCGGCCAGAGGCACCGCCCTCGATCGGCGTGGCGCCGGCGCCGGCCTGAAGCTTCTCCCGCATCCGCCCGGCGGCAGCCAGGCGGATGCGGGGCTAGACCACGCTGTTGCGGCCCATCTCCAGGAATTTCTCCCGGCGGCGGGCACGCAGCGTGGCGCCATCCAGCGCCAGCAACGGCTCCAGGCTTTCCCAGACCTTGTCGCCGACCGCGGTGAGCGAGGCCTCCGGGTCACGGTGCGCGCCACCCATCGGCTCCGGCACCACGGCATCGACCAGGTTGAGGCGACGGAGGTCTTCCGCGGTGAGCTTCAGAGCCTCGGCCGCGGTCGGCGCCTGGGCGGCATCGCGCCAGAGGATGCTGGCGCAGCCTTCCGGACTGATGACCGAGTAGACCGAATGCTCCAGCATCAGGATGCGGTCGGCCGCCGCCAGCGCGATGGCGCCGCCCGAGCCGCCCTCGCCGATGATGGTGGCGACAAAGGGCACCGGCGCCTCGAGCCCCGCCTCGATGGAGCGGGCGATGGCCTCTGCCTGGCCGCGTGCCTCGGCCTCGATGCCCGGGAAGGCGCCGGCGGTGTCGACGAAGGAGAGGATGGGGAGGCCGAAGCGGCTGGCGAGCTCCATGATGCGGCGGGCCTTGCGGTAGCCCTCCGGGCGGGCCATGCCGAAATTGTGCAGCACCCGGCTCTCGGTGTCGCTGCCCTTCTCCGTGCCCAGCACGGCCACGGCCCGGCCGCGAAAGCGCCCGAGGCCGCCGACAACGGCCGCATCGTCGGCGAAGGCGCGGTCGCCGGCCAGCGGCGTCCATTCCTCGATATGGGCACGGATGTAGTCGAGGCATTTCGGCCGGTCCGGGTGGCGGGCGACCAGGGTCTTCTGCCAGGGCGAGAGCTTGGCATAAGTGGTCTTCAGCAGGGCCTGCGCCTTGTCGCGCATCCGCGCGACCTCCTCGGCAACGTCGATCCCGCCGGCATCGGAGGTCCGACGCAGCTCCTCGATCTTGCCTTCCAACTCGGCGATCGGCTTCTCGAAATCCAGGAAGTGGCGCATGGCGGGCGGGGTTAGCGGAAAAGCTGCCGCTGCGGAAGCGGGGGCGGAGTGGGCAGGACTTCAGCCATTGATTCAATCCCGTACCGCACCCTGCTGCCCCGTCACTGCGCCTCCCGCAAGGGAACGGTGCCGCGCTTCTTCACCCGCCGCGATGACCTGGCCGACAAGGCAGGGTGGCCGGCCCCCCCGCCATTCGGCGCCGGCTGTGGGACGCCATGCCGCATGCGGGGGATGCCTTGCATCCGAAGGCGCGATGGACCTGGCCGGCCGGGACGAACGGGGCCGCTCTAACTCTCCGCAAGCGGGTGATGGGCCTCGACGAGCGCCCGCAACCGCTCCTCCATCACCTTGGTATAGATCTGGGTGGTGGCGATGTCGGCATGGCCGAGCAGGATCTGCAGGCTGCGAAGATCGGCGCCGCGGGCCAGCAGGTGGCTGGCGAAGGAATGCCGCAACACATGCGGCGAGACGCGTTCCTGGGCGAGGCCGGCCGCCATTGCCGCCTCCTTCAGCAGCAGGCCGAGACCCTGGCGGGTCATGTGGCCGGAGGCGCCGCGCGAGGGAAAGAGCCAGCGGCGGCGACGGTCGCCGGGGGGTGCCTCATCCTCCCCGGCGCGGGCCTCGGCGGCGGCTTCCCGGGCACGGGAGGAGATCGGCACCAGCCGCTCCCGCCCGCCCTTGCCGCGCAGCGCGATCATCGGCTGGTCGGCGCGGAGCGCGGAGGCGGGGAGCGTGACCAGCTCAGTCGCCCGCAGTCCGGCGCCGTAGAGCAGCTCGATCGCGGCGACGGCCAGCGGGCCGCGGCCCTTCGGCAGGGCGGCGGCGCCGGCGAGCAGGGCCCCGACCTCCTCCTCGGCCAGCGGCTTGGGCAGGGACGGTGTCGGCCGCGGGCCGTCCAGCAGCTCGGTCGGGTCGTCGGGGCGGATGCCCTCGCGGGCCAGGAAGCGGTAGAACTGGCGGAGGGCCGAGAGGCGCCGCGCGGCCGTCCGCGGCTTCAGTCCGAGATCGGCGAGGGAGCGGAGATAGTCGCTGAGCGGCTCCGGCCCCACCGCCTCCGGCGCCAGGCCGAGCCGGGCGCAGAAGGCAGCGAAATCCTCGAGGTCGGTCCTGTAGGCGGCGAGGGTGTTGAGGGCGGCGCCACGCTCCGCCGCCAGCATCTCGAGGAAGGACTCGCGGAGGGCGCCGGCCAAGGGGTCAGCGGGTCTGGAAGCGGTCGTTCGGCAGCACGCGCTCCACCGCGGTTGGGGTGGCGGCCGGTGGGAAGGCGCCCAGCGCCAGCAGCCCCGCCGCCACCAGGGCAACCAGGATCACGGCCAGCAACAGGATGGGGCGGCGGAACATGGGCGGCTGGGCTCCTGGAGAGACATAGGCTTCGGCAATGAAGCCGGCCCCATCGCATCGGGGCCGCGGTGTGCTAGCCTCTTGGCATCGTGTCGCGCAACACCGCCAACGCCATCGTTCCACAGGGCGCATCCGGGGCCCTGGACACCGCCATCTGGAGCGGCCCGGCCGGGCCGGAGCCCGCGCCTGCCCGGCCGGGCCGCAGCATCGTGCTGGTCGGCATGCCGGGGGCGGGCAAGACCTCGATCGGCCGCCGCCTGGCGCTGCGCCTCGGCTTACCCTTCCTTGATGCGGACGCGGAGATCGAGGCGGCCGCCGGCCTGCCCATCACCGACATCTTCGCCCGCTACGGCGAGGCGCATTTCCGCGATGGCGAGCGGCGGGTAATTGCCCGGCTGCTGGCTGGGCCGCCGCTCGTGCTGGCGACCGGCGGCGGCGCCTTCGCCGATGCGCGGACACGGGCGGCCATCCGCGCCTCGGGCGCCGTTTCCGTTTGGCTGCACTGCCGCATGGCGACGCTGCTGAAGCGCGTCGCCGGGCGGGAGCACCGGCCGATGTTCCTCAATGCCGACCCGGCCGAGGTGCTGGAGCGGCTGATGGTGGCACGCCACCCCCTCTATGCCGAGGCCGATATCGTGATCGCCTGTTCCGACGAGAGCCCCGAGGTCACCACCCGCCGGGTGCAGCAGGCTGTGGAGGGGTGGCAGCCCCCCATCCGCCTCTCGGTCCCGCTCGGGGAGCGAGGCTACGACATCCTGATCGGCGAGGGCCTGCTGGCCCGGGCGGGGGCGCTGCTCGCCCCGGTCCTGCCCACCCGGCGCGTGGTGGTGGTGACGGACGACGTGGTGGGGCCGCTGCACCTGCCCACTCTGCGGGCCGGCCTCGCCGAGACAGGCACCGCCATCCTTGCCGAGATCACCGTGCCGTCCGGCGAGGCGAGCAAGGATATCGGCGTGCTCCATCGCGTGCTGGAGCAGATGCTGGCGGCCGGGGCCGACAGGCGGACGGCGGTGCTGGCGCTCGGCGGTGGGGTTGTGGGCGACCTGGCCGGCTTCGCCGCGGCGGTCGCGCTGCGCGGCCTGCCCTTCGTCCAGCTCCCGACGACGCTTCTCGCCCAGGTGGACAGTTCGGTCGGCGGCAAGACCGGCGTGAACCTGTCGCTCGGCAAGAACCTGGTCGGCGCCTTCCACCAGCCGCGGCTGGTCCTGGCCGACAGCGGGACGCTCGGCACCCTGCCGGTACGGGAGCTGCGCGCCGGCTATGCCGAGGTGGCGAAGCACGGGCTGCTCTCCGGCGAGAGGTTCTGGCGCTGGTGCGAGGCCCATGGCCCGGCCCTCGTCGGCGGCGACCGGGAGGCGCTGGTAACGGCGGTGCTGGAAAGCTGCCGGCTGAAATCCAGCGTCGTCGCCGGCGACGAGCGGGAGGAGAGCGCCGAGGGCGGCCGGGCGTTGCTCAATCTCGGCCATACCTTCGGCCATGCGCTGGAGGCGGAGTGCGGCTATGGCGGCATGTTGCTGCACGGCGAGGCGGTGGGGGTGGGGCTCGGCCTCGCCGCCAGCCTCTCGGCCCGGCTCGGCCATTGCAGCCAGGAACTGCCGGGGCGGGTGATCGCCCATCTGCAGGCCTGCGGCATGCCGGCACGGATCGGCGACCTGCCCCGGCGCTTCTCCGCCACGGCGCTGGTCGGGCGGATGCGGAAGGACAAGAAGGCCCGCGAGGGTGCGCTGCGCTTCGTGCTGCTGCGCGGGCCGGGCGAGGCCTTCACCGCCGGCGACGTGCCGCTGGAGACGGTCGAGCGACTGTTGCGTGACGAGGGTTGCGAGGCCTAGGCCACGATTACCGGGTCGCCTCCAGCCAGTTCAGCCTTCGGCGATCACGCTCTAACCCGGTTCCTGAAGCAGGCGGAGGGTCACCCTGCCCTCCCCTTCCGTCAAGGTGGCGGCGATCTGCCGCGCGAGCGCCTTCACCACCGTCTGGCCGAGTCCCGCCTTGCTGCCGCAGCCCGCGCCGTCGCCATGGCATTCGACCTCGGCCAGGATCGCGCCCTCGTCCAGCCGGGCGGAGAGCCGCACAGGCCCGCCCCTTGGGCCACCATGGCGCAGCGCCTGGGTCACCAGCTCCGAAAGGATGAGGGCGAGGGGGATGGCGCGCTCGGCATCGAGGGTCAGCGTCTCGGGCGCCGCGGTGCGGATGTCGGCAGCCGGGTGATGCACGGCCGCACCGGCGGCCAACTCGCGCAGCATGTCGGAGAGGCGGATGTTGCGGAAATCCGGGCTCTGTTGCAGGGCGCGATGCGCCTCGGCCACGGCCTGGACGCGGGCGGTCGCAGCCTCCAGCGCCTCGCGCGCCGCCGGCTCCTCCACCCGCCCGGCCTGCAGGCGGAGCAGGGCAGCAACCAGCTGCAGGCTGTTTTTGATGCGGTGATCGGCCTCGCGCGCCAGCTGCTCGCGGGCGGCCAACGCCTCGCGCAGCCGGTCCTCGGCGATGTGGCGCTCCTCGGTGTCGGTGCAGGTGCCGACCCAGTGACGGACGATGCCGGCGGCGTTGCAGACGGGGGCGGCCTTCACCCGGTGCCAGCGGTAGCGGCCCTCGTGGTCGCGCAGCCGGGCATCGACGTCGTAATCCTGAGTGGCGCCCCGGGCCGCGGCCCAGGCGGCGGCGAGGGGCTGGCGGTCCTCCGGGTGGACGGCATCGAGCCAGCCTCCGCCGCGGAGCTGCGGCAGGTCGAGGCCGGTCAGCTCCCGCCAGCGGGAATTGACGTAATCCGGCTCGCCATTCGCATCCGTTTGCCAGACCAGATGCGGCATGGCCTCCGCCAGGGTGCGGAAGCGTGCCTCGCTGTCGCGCAGCGCCCGCGCGGCCCGCTTGCGGGCGTCGATATCGGTGTTGACGCCGAGCCATTCGACAATCTGCCCACGCATGTCACGCAGCGGGGCAGCGCGCACGGCGGTCCAGCGCCAGGCGCCGCCCGGGCCGCGCAGGCGGTATTCGGCCTCGTAGATCTCGCCGGAGGCGACGGAAGCGGCCCAATCGGCACGGACACGGCCGCGATCCTCCGGGTGGACCGCCTGCAGCCAGCCCCAGCCGACCGACTGGGCCGGGGTCTGGCCGGTGAACTGGCCCCAGCCGCCGAAGCTCACCACCGCCCCATCCGCCGCGGCGGTCCAGACGGCGAGGGCGCCGGCCTCGACCAGCGCCCGATAACGGGCATCGAGGCCGATCCCGGCCTCCGGCGGGTCGGTCCAGGCGAGGATGCCGCCGGCGATGCGCCCGGCACAGTCCCGCACCGGGGCCGCGCTGCATTCGAGGCTGCGCTCCGTCCCGTCCCAGGCGCGGAGCAGCCAAGGCTCGCGTACCACCGCCTCGCCCTGCGTCAGGGCACGGGCCAGGGGCAGCACCTCCGGCTGGCCTTCGCCGCGCGTCGCCGCCCAACCATCGGCGGCGGGTCCGCCCGTCAGGCATTCGGCAAGCCCGCGCCCGGCAAAGGCCAGGCCATGCCGGCTGAGCCGTTGCAGCCCGCCCTCCGGCCCGGCGATGGCGAGACCGATCGGCGCGTGCTCCAGCACCGCCTCGAGCATGGCGGTGGCGGCTTCCGCCTGACGCAGCCGGCCGCGCAACGCGGTCACATCGTGGAGCTGGACGAGGACGCCTGTGATGATGCCGTCGCGGGCACGGATCGCAACGGCGTCGACATCCCAAAGCCGGTCCGGGCCACCGAAGGGCAGCCGCCTGGCCTCGGCCCGGAACGGCCGGCCGGTAGTGCGTACCAGATCGAGTGGCGCCAGATGGCCGCCTTCGGCGAAGGCCGGAAACAACTCGGCCGTCGGGCGGCAGTCCGGCTCGGCGCAATCCTGCCCGCAGGCCGCGGCGAAGGCCGGGTTGGCGTAGAGCAGGCGATGGGTCGGGCCGGCGACCACGACGATGGGATGCAGCGCCAACTCGGCGAAGCTGCGGATCGCATCGATATCGGGTGCCGCTCCTCGGCCTTCCTCTGGCACGGTCCGCTCCTCAGGCTTTCGGCCCGTCTCCGCCGCATCCTAGGCGCCGCGTCGGCGAGGCGCGACGCCTATGCCGGCGCATCGGATCAAAGGCGCGGGAGCCGGGCCACAGGAGGGAACTGTCCAATGACTACACCGAGAAGTATTTCGCCCGCGGGTGGTGCAGCACGATGGCGCTGGTCGACTGTTCCGGATGAAGTTGCCATTCGTCGCTGATCGACACGCCGATACGCTCCGCGCCGAGCAGCCGCAACAGCGGCACCTGATCCTCCAGCCGCGGACAGGCCGGGTAACCGAAGGAGTAGCGCCCGCCGCGGTAGCTCTGCTGCAACATCTTGTCCATGTCGCGGTCGTCGTCGCCGGCGAAGCCCCACTCGGCGCGGATGCGCTTGTGGACATACTCCGCCATCGCCTCCGCCATCTCGACGCTGAGGCCGTGCAGGTAGAGGTAGTCCTGGTAGCGGTTATCCTCGAACCAGACCCGCGCCACGTCGGAGGCCTTCTGCCCTACGGTGACGACCTGCAGGCCGATCACGTCGCGCCGGTCCGGCCCGTCGCCGATGTCGCGGATGAAATCGGCGATGCACTCGCCGTCCTTTCGGGGCTGGCGCGGCAGGGTGAAGCGGCAGGCTTCCGTCACGCCATCCTCCTCGAAAAGGATGAGGTCGTTGCCCGCACCGGCGCATTTCCAGTAGCCGTAGATGGCCTGGGGCCGAAGGATGTCCTCCGCCTCGGTCAGCGCCAGCATGCGCTTCAGCACCGGGCGCAGCTCCTGCTTCGCCCAGCCGAGGAAGTCGTCGAGCGAACGGCCCTGCTTCCGGAAGCCCCATTGGAATTGGTAGAGGCTGCGCTCGTTGACGAAGGGGATGATCGCCTTCGGCGCCGCCTCGATGACGCGGGCGCCCCAGAAGGGCGGCGCCGGCACCGGCTCCTCCGCGGTGAGGCGGCGGCGGCGCGCTTCGGCATAGGCGACATCGACGGGGGCGAAGCCGCGCGGGTCGGCGGTGCCGAGGGTGCGGGCCTCGTTGCGCGGCCTGCCCTTCCGCTTCGATTGCAGGGCGGCGAGGTAGTCGTCGAAGCCGTTGCCCGTCACCTTGTCCATCAGGTGGAGGCCGTCGAAGGCATCCCGCGCATAGGCGACGCGGCCGGAAGCATAGGCGCGGACGCAGTCATCTTCGACATAGTTCCGGGTCAGCGCGGCGCCGCCGAGGAGCACCGGCACGTCGAGGCCGATGCGGCTCATCTCCTCGAGGTTCTCGCGCATGACGACGGTCGACTTCACCAGCAGGCCGGACATGCCGATGGCATGGGCCCGGTGTTCCCTTACCGCCGCCACCATGTCGGCCAGCGGCACCTTGATGCCGAGATTGACCACGCGGTAGCCGTTGTTGGTCAGGATGATGTCGACCAGGTTCTTGCCGATGTCGTGCACGTCGCCCTTCACAGTGGCGAGGACGATGGTGCCCTTCTCCTGCCCCTCGATCTTCTCCATGAAGGGCTCGAGATAGGCGACGGCGGCCTTCATGGTCTCGGCGCTCTGAAGCACGAAGGGCAGCTGCATCTTGCCGGCGCCGAAGAGTTCGCCGACCACCTTCATGCCGTCGAGCAGCACGTCGTTGATGATGGCGAGCGGCGCGATGCCCTGGTCGAGCGCGTCCTGCAGCTCCTCGCTCAGCCCCTTGCGGTCGCCATCGACGATGCGGTCCTTGAGGCGGCCCTCCACCGTCTCGGCCCGCACCTTCTTCGTGTTGTCGGCCGCCTTCCGGCCGGAGAAGATCTCGAGCAGCTTCTGCAGCGGGTCGTAACCCTCCCGCCTGCGGTCGAAGATCAGGTCCTCCGCGACCTCCACCTCCTCCGGCGGGATCAGGTGCAGCGGCTTGATCTTGCTGACATGCACGATCGCCCCGGTCATCCCCGCCTTCACCGCATGGTCGAGGAAGACGCTGTTCAGCACGTGCCGCGCGGCCGGGTTGAGGCCGAAGGAGATGTTGGACAGGCCGAGGATGATCTGGATGTCGGGAAATTCCTCCCGGATCATCCGGATGCCCTCCAGCGTCCACTGGCCGAGCTTGCGGTCGTCCTCGTTGCCAGTGGCGATGGTGAAGGTCAGCGGGTCGATCAGCAGGTCGGATTGCGGCAGGCCGTGCTTGTTGCAAGCGAAGTCGACCAGGCGGCGCGCGATTCGGAGCTTGTCCTCCGCCGTCTTCGCCATACCGACCTCGTCGATGGTGAGCGCAATGACGGCGGCGCCGAACTTCCTGGCGAGCACGAGGCGATCCTGCGCCGCGCCCTCGCCATCCTCGAAATTGATCGAGTTGATGATCGGCTTGCCGCCATGCAGCTTCAGCGCCGCCTCGATCACCGGCGTCTCGGTGCTGTCGATCACCAGCGGGGCATTGACCGAGGAGGTGAAGCGGGTAACGACTTCGTTCATCTCGGCCATCTCGTCGCGGCCGACGAAGGCGGTGCAGATATCGAGGCTGTTGGAGCCTTCGCCCACCTGCTCGCGGCCCATGGCGACGCAGCCGTCCCAGTCATGCGCCGCCTGCCGCTCGCGCCAGGCCTTGGAGCCATTGGCGTTGCAGCGCTCGCCGATGGAGAAATAGGCATTCTCCTGCCGTAGCGAGACCGCCCCATAGAGCGAGGCGACGGAGGGGACCCAGTGGTACTTGCGGGCGACAGGGGCCGGGCGCCAGGCGTCATTCTTCCGCAGCATGGCGTCGAGGGCTGCGATATGCGGCGTCGAGGTGCCGCAGCAGCCGCCGATCAGGTTCACCCCGTCCTCGCGGACGAAGCGCTCCATCCAGCTCGCCATCTCCGCGGCGCCGAGGGGGTAGTGGGTCTTACCGTCGACCAGTTCAGGCAGGCCGGCATTGGGCTGGACACTGATGAGGCCGGGCCAGTTCTGGCTGAGGAAGCGGACATGCTCGGCCATCTCCTGCGGGCCGGTCGCGCAGTTGAGCCCGATCAGCGGCACGTCCAGGGCATGCACCACGGTGGAGGCGGCGGCGATGTCGGGGCCCACCAGCAGCGTGCCGGTGGTCTCGACCGTCACCTGGACGAAGATCGGCAGGTCGCGCCCGGTCTGCTTCAGCGCCGCCTTGGCCGCGTTCACCGCCGCCTTGATGAAGAGCGTGTCTTGGTTGGTCTCGGTCAGCAACGCGTCGACGCCGCCGGCGATCAGCCCGCGGCACTGCTCCTCGAGCGCGGCCTGGAGGTCGTCATAGGCGATATGGCCCAGGGAAGGCAGCTTGGTGCCCGGGCCGATATCGCCGATCACCCAGCGGTCACGGCCATCAGCGAAGGTCTCGGCGGCCTCGCGCGCCAGCTCGCCGGCCAGCTTGTTGATCTCGAAGGCGCGCTCGGTCAGCTCGAACTCGCCGAGCGTCACCGGGGAGCCGCCGAAGCTGTTGGTCAGCACCATGTCGGCCCCGGCCTCGTAATAGCCGCGATGAATCTCGCGGACGAGGTCGGGGCGGGAGAGGTTCAGCACCTCGGTGCAGTTCTCCTTGCCCCAGTAGTCGCGGTCGACATCAAGGGTCAGCGCCTGCACGCGGCTGCCCATGCCGCCGTCGCAGAGCAGCACGCGGTCGCGGAGGGCTTGGAGCAGGGGGGGACGCGCCATGGTGAGGGCTTCCTAGAAGGTCAGGGCAGGCAAGGCGGCGACGGGCACCGCAAGCCGGCGAGCCGGCCAAAGGCGGACGGCGAGCGGGCCAGGAATGGTGACGGGCGGCAGCGGCGCGCAGCCGGCGGGGCCGAGCCAGCCGGCGATCCCGGCATCGTCGAAGCCGGGCCAGCGATGGGCGTGGCGGTCCAGCAGTTCGGCCCGGCCATGCGGGGCGAGGTCAAGGATCAGCAGAAGCCCGTCTGGGCGCAGCACGCGGGCGGCCTCGGCCAACGCTGCGGCCGGGTCCTCGGCATAGTGCAGGACCATCTGCATGGTGGCGAGGTCGAAGCCGGCATCGGGCAGCGGCAAGCGGTACATGTCGGCCTGGCGCACGGCGCAATGGGCGCCGAGACCACGCTCGGCCAGGCGGGCACGGGCGAGGGCCAGCATGTCGCGGCTGGCATCGACGCCAAGCGCTGCCCCGGCACGCGGGGCCAGCAGCTCCAGGAGGCGGCCGGTGCCGGTGCCGATATCGAGGACGCGGCCGATGCGCTCTGGCAGGGCGTCGAGCAGCGCCGCCTCGATCGCCTCAGCCGGCAGGCCGAGGGCACGCATCTCGTCCCAGTCGGCACCGTGACGGCGGAAAGCGTCGGAGGCGATGCGCGCGCGCTCGGCGGCGAGCCGCGCGGCCTGGCGCCGGTCCGCGGCGAGGAGCGGGTCCTCCTCCGGCAGCCGGGCGAGCAGTTGATGGACGAGGCCGGCGGCGGCGGGAACCTGGAAATAGACATTGGCGCCTTCCGGCAGGCGCTCCAGCAACCCGGCCTCGACCAGCAGCTTCAGGTGGCGCGACAGGCGGGGCTGGGACTGGCCGAGCACCGCGCAGAGGTCTGAGACGCAGAATGCCCCGCGGGCACAGAGCGCCAGCAACCGCAGGCGGGTCGGCTCGGCGGCGGCACGCAGCTGGGCCAGAAGCTCATCCATGGCGCTGGATATCACATAAAGATATCCTTATGTCTAGTGGCTGAAGGAGAATTCCATGGCCTGGACCCTGGATGCGCGTATCCCGCTGTTGCTCGTGGAGGACGAGGTAGCGCTCGATCGGGCGCTGGCCGACGGGCCGCCGGCTGCGGTGCTGGCCGAGGTGCCTGCTCTGGCCCGGCCACACCATGCGGTGGAGGCCTTCGCGGCGGAGGCGCATGCAGTGGCCTGCACCTGCTGTGGCGGCCGACCGGCGGCGGCGGTGGCGCTCGACCGGCTGTTTCAGGCGCGGGTCCGCGGGCACTGTCCCTGGTTCGAGCGGGTGGTGACGCTGGCCGCTAGTGCGGCCGGCCAGTCGCAGGTGCTGGCGGCGCTCGGCGGGGATGCGGTGACGGCGGCGCGGTTCAGGCCAGGCTGAAGGCCCGCGCTCCGCGATGGTGGCCGCGGATGGATGTCGAAACTCGTGACAGACCCGGATATAATGGGAGCGGGGCGAATCGAGGCGGCGAGTTAACAAGACCGAAAGCGACATCGGCTTGATGAGGCAGGATTTGCCGTCATGCGACGGGACAGCACGCTGGACCGCGATCCGAGGACCATGGATCATGGTCCCAGCCCATGGCGTGGCGCCGCCCCCTGCCGGCGCGAGAGGAAGGGGTTTCATGGTTCTGCGCCGGCACTTCTTGACCGGGCCTTCGCTCCGGCCCGGCGCCGCGCGGCGTGCGGCGTCGCTCCTGTTCGCTTGCCTGGCCTGCCTCGCCTTGTTCGGTGCCGTGCCGGCCCTGGCCGATAACCCGCCGATCAGCCTGAAGATCGTCGGCGGCCTGGGCGGCGTCACGCAGTACACACGCTACGAGATGCCCTTCTGGACCGAGCAGGTACCGCAGCTCACCCGTGGCCAGGTCCGCGCGGAGATCGCCCCCTTCGACCGCAGCGGCATCCGCGGGCCCGAGATGCTGCCGCTGATGCGGCTCGGCGTGGTGCCCTTCGGCACGGTGCCGCTCGCGGTCTCGGCCAGCGAGGAGCCGGAGATCAACGCCGTGGACCTACCGGTGCTGAACCCCGACATTGGCACGCTCCGCCAGACCCTGGCGCAGCTCCGCCCGCGGCTCGAGACGCTGCTGAAGGAGCGTTTCAATGTCGTCTTGCTGGCGATCTACGCCTATCCGTCGCAGGTGGTGTTCTGCCGTCAGCCCTTCTCCGGCCTCGGCGACCTGGGCGGGCGGCGCATCCGCGTCTCTTCGGTCGGGCAGAGCGAGCTGTTCGAGGCGCTGGGAGCGACCCCGGTGGTGATCCCCTTCGCCGACATCCCGGCCGCGCTGCGCGGCGGCATCGTCGAATGCGCGGTGACCGGCAGCTTCTCCGGCAACACGCTCGGCCTGCCCGGCATCGCCAACTATGTCTCGCGGCAGGCGATCAGCTGGGGCGTCTCCGTCTTCGGCGCCAATGCAGGCGCCTGGGCGGCCCTCCCGCCCGAGATCCGCGGCCAGTTGCAGGGCGGCCTCAGCGAATTGCAGCAACAGATCTGGCGGGCAGCCGAGCAGGAGACGGAGGAGGGCTTCGCCTGCAACGCCGGCCGGCCGGAATGCTTGCGCGGCACGCGCGGCCAGATGGTCGTGCTGGACGACGAGCCGCGCGACCGCCAACGCCGCGCCCAATTGCTGCGGGATGTCATCCTGCCGAGCTGGGTCCGCCGCTGCGGCGGCGACTGCATCGAGACCTGGAACACCATCATGGCCCCCAGCCGGGGCATCCTGGCACGGCCCGAATAGCATGCAGCAACGCCGCTTCCGCCTCGCCGTCCTGCTCGTTGCCCTGCTGCTGCTGCTGGCGCTCGGCCTCGGCACCAGCCTGTTGATCGACCGCCTGCACCGCACCGCGGAGCAGACGGCGCGGGAGACGGTGCAGCGCGTGACCCGCGTGGCCGAAAGCACCGTCAACCGGCATTTCCTGGCCGTGGACGGCATGCTGGCCGGGCTCCCGGCCCTGCTCAACCAGGTCGGAAGCAACGGCCGGATCGAGCAGGCGGCGGCCAACCGCATGCTGCGCGAGCTGAATTTCCAGAATTTCAGCTTCCGCGACCTGATGCTGGTGCTGCCGGATGGACGCCCATGGGCTGCGGCGCTGGCCGCCTCACGCAGCCGGCCACCACCGATCGAGCCGGCGGCGCTGGCCAGCGCGGCCGCGCTCGGCGCCGCCGTCATCAGCGGGCCGGCGCGCAACCCGCTGACAGGCGAGTGGTCGCTGATGTTCCTCCGCTCCACGGAGCTGCCCGGCATCGGCCCGGTGGTGGGGGTGGCCGAGGTGCCCGTCTCCCTGGTCGCCACCCTGCTCGCCCCGATCGGCGAGGTGCCGGGGCTGCGCATCTCGGTGGAGCGGTCGGATGGGCGGGTGCTCGCTTCCCTCCCGCATGACGAGACGCGCATGGGGCGGCCACTCGCCCGGCCCGCCACCACCCTGCCGGCGGATGGCAGCGCCGCCTTCGTCCCCGGCCGCTTCCAGAACGCGCCGGTCCTGGCCGCCGCCAAGCCGATCCTCTACCGCGACATGCATGTGGTGGCGAGCTACGACCAGGGCGCCGCCTTCGCCGCCTGGGAGCAGGACCGGCGGCGCCTCATCATCGTCGCCGCCAGCCTCGGCGTGCTGATGGCAGCGCTCGCGGCCGCGCTCTATCACGCGCTGCGCCAGCGCGAGCGGGTCGACGCCGAGCGGGCGCGGGCGCGGTCGGTGCTGGAAGGCGCGATCGAGACCATGCCCGACGGCTTCGTCATGTTCGATGCGGACGACCGGCTGGTGATCTGCAACCAGCGCTACCGCGAGCTCTATGCGGTCAGCGCGCCCTTCATCACCGTCGGCGCCAAATTCGAGGACATCATCCGCGAGGGCGCCCGGCGCGGCCAGTACCCACAGGCGGGCGAGGATATCGAGCGCTTCGTCACCGAGACCACCGCCTGGCACCGCGGCAACCACCCGAGCATCGAGCGGCTGCTCCCCGACGGGCGCTGGCTGATGGTCAGCGAGCGGCGGACCCCGGATGGCGGCACGGTCGGCATCCGCACCGACATCACTACGTTGAAGCGGGCGATGAGCGACCTCGCCCTGGCGCGCGACCAGTCGGCGGCGGCGACCGCGGCCAAGTCCCGCTTCCTCGCCCAGATGAGCCATGAGCTGCGTACCCCGCTGAACGGCGTGCTCGGCCTCGCCCAGGCCTTGGCGCGGGACCCCGCGCTGTCGGGCGAGCAGCGCGCCCGGGCACGGACGTTGGAGGAGGCGGGGCGTCACCTCGTCACCGTCGCCAACGACGTGCTCGACCTCGCCAAGGTGGAGGCGGGGCGGCTGGAGCTGCGGCTCGGCCCGACCCGCCTGGGCGAGCTGCTGGACAGCGCCGCAACGCTGGTCCGCCCGGCAGCGGAGGAGAAGCAGCTGACGCTCCGCGTCCAGGTCGCGGCGGAGCTGCCGCCCCTGGTCCAGGCCGACCAGACCCGGCTGCGCCAGCTGCTGCTCAACCTGCTCTCCAACGCGGTGAAGTTCACCCCCGCCGGCGGGCTGGTGGAACTGATCGCGCGGCTCGTCGGCCCCGCCGGCACGGATGGCCGCCGGCTGGTGCGGATCGAGGTGCGGGATACCGGGCCGGGCGTGCCGGAGGCGAAGCGCAAGGTCGTCTTCGGCGATTTCGTCCAGCTCGACCGCGGCGAGCGGGCGGGCGGCACCGGCCTCGGCCTCGCCATCGCCGCCGGCATCGCGGCACAGATGGAGGGCAGCATCGGCTGCACCGACAACCTCGCCTCGCCGAGCGGGCATGGCGCCGTCTTCTGGGTGGAGCTGCCGCTGCTGCCGCTTGCCATGCCCCAGGCCGAACCCGCCGAGCCGGCGGCGCCGGCGGCGGAGCAGCGGGCGCTCCGCGTGCTGGTGGCGGATGACGTGCCGGCCAACCTGGCGGTGGCGCGGGCGCTGCTGGAGTCGGGCGGGCACCGGGTGGACTGCGTCTCGGACGGCTCACTCGCCCTCGAGACACTGGCCAAGTCGGCGCCGGCCCGGCCCTACGATCTGGTGCTGATGGACGTGATGATGCCCGGCATGGACGGGTTGGAGGCGACGCGCCGCATCCGCCAGCTGCCGGCGCCGGGCGGGCAGGTGCCGATCCTCGCCGTCACCGCCAGCGCCTTCGCCGAGGACATCGCGGCCTGCCGCGCCGCCGGGATGAATGCGCATCTGGCGAAGCCGATCGAGCGGGACGCCCTGATAGCCGCGATCGGGCGGCTGACCGCTGGCGAGGACACCGCCCAGCCCGTCGCTTCGCCGCCCGCCGCCGCGGCCGCGGCGCAGCCGGAGCTGCCGCTGCTGACGCAGCGCGGGACGAACGGAAAGCTCACCATCCCCGGCCTCGACGAGGCGGCGGCGAGCCGGTTGGCGCCGGTCTTCCTCCAGGAAATCGCCGAGCAGACGCGGGTGCTGCGCGCCGCCGGGCCGGAGATGACGAGCGAGGCGATTGCCGCGGCGCACCGCCTGACCGGCTCAGCCGCGACGCTCGGCGCGAGCCGGCTGGCGGCGGCGGCGCGGCAGTTCCAGGCCGATGCGAAGCGGCTGCCGGCGGAGGAGGCAATGGCGCTCCGCGCCTCGGTCCTCGCCGTCGCCGACGAGACTCTGTCGGCGCTGGAAGCGGCACTCGGGCCGGAGCCGAGCGCCGCCCTCGCCTGAGGACGGCGCCCAGGGCCTGGGCAGCCTGCCCGTTGCGGCGCCAGCTTCAGGCCGCCGTGACCGATTCCGGCTTGGCACGCGCATTGCTGCTCATTCGGCGCCCAACGGAGCGCCGCATGACAGACCTCCCCAGCGGGATGCCGCCCGCCACGCGCGACCTGGCCGGCTATGGCCGCACCCCGCCCGATCCGCGTTGGCCAGGCGGCGCCCGCCTTGCCCTCTCCTTCGTCGTCAATGTCGAAGAAGGGGCGGAGCTCTCCATGGCCAGCGGCGACGAGCGGAACGAGCGCGTGCCGGAGAGCCACCAGCTGGTCGAGGGCCACCCCGATCCCTGCATGGAGACGCATTTCGCCTATGGCTCGCGGGTTGGGATCTGGCGGATCCTTGACCTGTTCGACCGCTTCGGGGTGAAGGCGACCTTCTCCTGCTGCGGCCGCGCCGTCGCGGCGACGCCGGCGCTGGCCGCGGCTCCGGCTACCGCCGGACATGAGGTCAGCGCCCATGGCTGGCGCTGGGAGATGCTGGCCGGCATGCCCGAGGCACAGGAGCGGGCCGTCATCGCCGCGACGGTGGAGACGCTGGCAAGGGCCGCCGGCACCCGCCCGGTCGGCTGGCACACCAAATCGGCGCCCTCGGTCAATACGCGGCGGTTGCTGATCGAGGGGGGCGGCTTCCTCTATGACTCGGACGCCTATGATGACGACCTGCCGCGGCTGGTCGAAGTTGCCGGGCGGCCGCATGTCATCCTGCCCTACAGCTTCGACACCAACGACATGCGCTTCGCCCCGGGCCAGGGCTTCGTCCAGGCGCGGGACTTCGCCGAATACTGCATCGGCGCCTTCGACTGGCTGATGCAGGAGGCAGCGCACCAGCCGCGGATGATGTCGGTCGGGCTGCACCTCAGGACCATCGGCAAGCCGGGCCGCATCCGCGGATTGGAGATGCTGCTGGAGCACGTCACCCGGCAGCCCGGCGCCTGGATCGCCCGGCGGATGGACATCGCGCGGCATTGGCGGGTCCGGATGGGGCTGCCGGCATGATGCAGGAGAACCCGGTGGCACGGCGGCTGGAGCCGGCGGTGCGCCTTGTTGCCATCATCGGCGGCTGGTGGCTGCTCGGCCTCGCCTTCCTCACCTGCGCCGAGATCCTCTGCCGCAAGCTGCTGAGCATCTCGCTCCAGGGCGTGGACGAGATCGGCGCCTATACGCTGGCCGTCTTCTCGACGCTCAGCTTCGCCCATGCGCTGCTGATGAAGTCCCATACCCGGGTCGATTTCCTGCTGGCGCATCTGCCGGGGCCGCTGCGGGCGCTGCTGAACGCGCTCGCCTATGTGCTGCTCGCGGCGCTCGCGGTCTTCGCCGCCTGGCGCGGCTGGTGGGTGCTGGAGGAAAGCATCGAGTTTCAGAGCCACGCCAATTCGCCGCTCGGCACGCCGATGTGGCTGCCGCAGGGGCTGTGGCTGGTGGGGCTGGTCGCCTTCGCCATCACCGCGACGGCGCTGGCGCTGCATGCCGCCTGGCTGATGCTGACCGACTGGCGGCGGGTGAACCGGCTCTATGGCCCCATGACCATCGATGAGGAGGTAGAGACCGAGGCCGGCGCCATCCTCGCGCGCGGCCCGGTCGAGGAGTTCAAGGCATGATCGGCGTCGGCGAGGCGGCGATCGGCTTCGGCATCCTGGTGGCGCTGCTCTTCCTCGGCCTGCATGTGGCGACCGCGATGTTCCTCACCGCCGTGCTCGGCGCCTCCCTCTACCTCTCCCCGGCGCTTGTCGACTCGCTCGGCACCCAGCTTTGGGCCTCGATGGAGGACTACGTCCTTCTCTCCATCCCGCTCTATATCCTGCTCGGCGAGATCCTGGTGCGCAGCGGCAGCACGGACCGGCTCTACCGCAGCCTGGCAGACTGGCTGAACATCCTGCCCGGCGGGCTGCTGCACACCAATATCGCGGCCTCGGCCATTTTCTCGGCCGTCTCCGGCTCTTCCGTGGCGACGGCGGCGACCGTTTCCACCGTCGCGCTGCCGAGCTTCCGGACCCGCAAATACGACGAGCGGCTGGTGCTCGGCTCCATCGCCGCCGGCGCCTCGCTCGGCAACCTGATCCCGCCGGGGATCGCGCTGATCGTCTATGGCGCGATGACCAATACTTCGGTCGGGCAGCTCTACGCGGCGGCGGTGGTGCCAGGGATCGTCATGACACTTCTTTTCATGGCGACCATCATCCTGATGGCCCTGCTGAAGCCGGAGTGGATCCGCCAGCAGGAGGCGAAGGATCGGCTGGCGGTGCGGCTGCGGCGACTGGTCGACATCCTGCCGCCGCTCCTCATCTTCGCCATCATCATGGGCAGCATCTACAGCGGCTGGGCCACGGTGACCGAGAGCGCGGCCCTGGCCTGCGTCGCGGCGCTGCCGATCGCGGCGCTCTATGGCCGGCTCAGCATCGCCATGCTGCACGACTGCTTCACCGCGACGGCGACGCTGACGGCGATGAGCCTGCTGATCCTCGCCGTCGCCTTCTACCTCAATTTCGTGCTCGGCTTGCTCGGCGTCACGCCCGCGCTCGGCGCCTTCGTGACGCAGATCGGCGTGACACCGCTCGGCCTCATCCTGGCGCTGACGGTCTTCTACCTGCTGCTCGGCGTCTTCTTCGAGACCTTGCCGATGCTGGTCGGCACCGTGCCCGTCGTCTTCCCGGTGATCGTTGCCGCGGGCATCGACCCGGTCTGGTTCGGCGTCTTCATCGTGCTGATGTGCGAGATCTCCCTCATCAGCCCGCCGGTCGGGATGACGCTCTACGTCATCCAGGCAGTGCGGAAGGAGGGGACCATCGCCCAGGTCTTCGAGGGCACCATCCCCTTTTTCCTGGCCATGGTGGTGATGACGGCCCTCCTCATCGCCTTCCCCCGGATGGCGACCTGGCTGCCGAAGCTGACCTACGGATGACCGTCCGCAACCCCAACGGAGCACCCATGACCCGCATCCTCGCCCTGACCGCCGCGCTGCTCTGCGTCGCCGCCCTCCCCGCCCCCGCGCAGCAGATCCCGCTGCGCGCCGTCGGGCATTTCTCGCAGAACACCAAGCAGATCGAGATCGAGCGCGCCTTCTATGCGCGGCTGCCCCAGGCGACAGGGATGAACCTCGCCGTCAGCTTCAACCCGATGGACCAGATCGGCGTGCAGGCGGCGGATGCGCTGCGCCATCTCCGCAGCGGCGCCTTCGACGTCATGGCGGTGCTGATCGGCCAGGTGGCGCGGGACGAGCCCTTCTTCGACGGGCTCGACCTCATCGGCGTCTCGACCAACATCGACGACCTGCAGAAGGCGGTGGAGGCCGGGCGCGAGACCTTCGACCGGCGCCTGCAGGAGCGCTTCAATGGCCGCGTCATGGCGCTCTGGCCCTTCGGACCGCAATACTTCTTCTGCAACAGCCCCGTCCGCAGCGTGGCCGACCTGCGCGGGCTGAAGGTGCGGAGCTACACGCCCAGCATGACGGCGCTGGTGCAGCATTTCGGCGCCATTCCCGTCACGCTGCAATTCTCCGAGGTTTATCCTTCGCTCCAGCGCGGGCTCGTCACTTGCGGCATCACCTCCGCCGTCTCCGCCTATGCCGGCAACTGGGGCGAGGTGACGACGCATGTGCTGCCGCTTTCCGTCGCGGGCGGCATCCAGGGGCATTTCATGAGCAATGCCGCTTGGCGCCGCTTCACGCCGGAGCAGCAGGCGGCGCTGGCCGCCGCCTTCAAGGGGCTGGAGGCGGAGATGTGGCGCTTCGCCCAGGTGAGCGATGCGCAGTCGCTGGCCTGCCTCGCCGGCAAGCCGGAATGCCCGGAGCGCAAGTTCGGCGCCGTCATCAGCGCCGTGCCGCCCGAGGACGATGCGCGGGTGCGGGAGGCGGTGAGCAGCGTGGTGCTGCCCACTTTCCGCGACAGCTGCAACCGCGTCTGGACCGAATGCGCCGCGGCCTGGAACCGGACGGTTGGCGCGGCGCGGGGCTATACGATCCCCTGAGCCCTACCGCCCCTTGAACTGCGGCGGGCGGCGTTCGCGGAAGGCGGCGACGCCTTCCTGGAAATCCTCCGAGTTGCGGATGCCGTTCAGCCGCTGGCCCTGCAGGGCCCATTGCTCGGAGGGGCCGCGCGGCAGGATGTCGTCCAGCACCATCCGCTTGATGGCGCCGGTGACCATCGGCGCGAAGCCGGCCATCTCCTTGCCCCACTCGACCGCCTTCGCCAGTGCGCCGCCATCCGGCACCACCTCGTTGACGAGGCCGACGCGCTCCGACTTCGCCGCGTCGAAGGTGCGGCAGAGCAGGGTCAGCTCCATGGCGAATTTATGCGGGATGCGGGAGGGGAGTGCGGCAATCATCCCGCCCGTCAACCCGAGCTTCGCCTCCGGATAGTAGAATTTCGCCGAGGTCCCGCAGACGGCGAGGTCGGCCATCATGGCGAGGACCAGCGCGCCGCCGATGCACCAGCCCTCCACCGCGCAGATCAGCGGCTTGTCGGTCTGCCAGCCGACATTGGGGACGGCACGCCAGAGCTCCGGCGGCTCCCCCACATCAGCGCCGAAGGAGAAAGCCTTCTCGCCCATCCCCGTCAGCACCGCCACCCGCTGGTCGGAGGTGGCGAAGTCCTGCATCGCCGCCTGGATCTCCTCGGCCATGAGCCGGGTGATGGCGTTGCCCTTGTCCGGCCGGTTGAGCGCGACGATGCGCACCGGGCCGTCGTCCCAGGCCTTGATGTGTTCGAAGCTCATTCCACTTTCGCTCCCGTGCGGCGCACCGCCTCTCCGAAGATCGCCCGGTCCCGCTGGATGCGGTTGGCGAAGGCCTCGCCCGCCTCGAGCTGCGGACGGAGGCCGACCGGCGCCATGGCCCGCGCCACCTCCGGCAGGGCCAGCACCCGCTCCAGCGCCCCGACCAGCCGCGCCACCAGCTCCGGCGGCATTCCCGCCGGCCCGGCCAGGCCGAAGAAGGCGAGGCCGCCCTCGCCGTAGAGGCCGAGCTCGCGCAGCGTCGGCAGCTCGGGCAGTTCCGGGCTCCGCGTCCCGCCGGTGGTGGCGAGGCCGATCAGGCGCCCGTCCTTCACCGGCGGCGTGGCGACCGGGTCGAATTGCAGTTCCACATCACCGGCCAGCAACGCGGTCAGCGCCGGGGCGGAGCCGCGATAAGGGACATGCTCCAGCCGGATGCCGGCCGCATGGGCGAAGATCTCGCCTGTCATCTGGGTGATGGTGCCGTTGCCGGCGGAGCTGAAGCGCAGCTTGCCGGGATTGGCCTTGGCAAAGGCAACCAGCGCCCTGATGTCCCGCACCGGCACCGAGGGGTGCATCGCCACCACGCCATCCGAGATGGCCAGCATGGCGATGGGGGTGAAGTCCCGCTGCGGGTCATAGGGCAGGCGCATCATATGCGGGCTGATGGTCAGCACCGCGGTCGGCCAGACCAGCAGGGTCAGCCCATCGGGTCTCGCCTGCGCCACCATGGCCGCGCCGATCGAGCCTCCGGCCCCACCGCGATTCTCGATCAGCACCGGCTGGCCCAGCGCCTCCGCCAGCGGCTGCTGGATCGGCCGCGCGACGTTGTCGCTGCTGCCGCCGGGGGGATAGGGGACGATGAGCGTGATCGCCCGCCCGCCCTGCGCAAGCGCCGGCGCGGCGAGCAGCGGGCTGGCGAGCAGCAGCCGGCGCGCGAGGCGCGGCGTGGTGCCTGGATGGGCCATGGGTCGGCTCCGTTTCCTCCGCCGCCAGCTTGGCATGGCCCCGGGGCGCTGGGTAGCGCCCTACCCCCTCATCTTGGCTGTGGAACCGTGATACCCACATGCATCATGGTGAAAGACAATGTTTCCCTGACCCCACGCGGGCGGATCTATGACAGCGTGCTGGAGATCGTCGGCGGCACTCCGCTGGTGCGGCTGCCGCGGCTGAAGGCAGCCGAGGGCCTCGGCGCCGACATCGCGCTCAAGCTGGAATTCTTCAACCCGCTTGGCTCGGTGAAGGACCGCATCGGCCTTGCCATGGTCGAGGCGGCCGAGCGCGAGGGGCTGATTTCCCCCGGCCGCTCCACGCTGGTGGAGCCGACCTCGGGCAATACCGGCATCGCGCTGGCTTTCGTCGCCGCCGCCAAGGGCTACCGGCTGATCGTCGTCATGCCGGACGGCGCCAGCATCGAGCGGCGCAAGATGATGCGGCTGATGGGCGCCGAACTGGAGCTGACCCCGGCCCGCCGCGGCATGGCGGGCGCCATCGCGCGGGCCGAGGCCATCCTCGCCGCGACGCCGGGCGCCTGGATGCCGAAGCAGTTCGACAACCCCGCCAATCCCGCCATCCATGCGGCCACCACGGCGGAGGAGATCTGGGCCGATACCGATGGCGCCGTCGATGCCGTCATCGGCGGGCTCGGCACGGGCGGGACGCTGACCGGCATCGCCCGGGCGCTGAAGCCGCGCAAGACCGGCCTCCGCATCATCGGGGTGGAACCGGCCGAGAGCGCGGTGCTCTCGGGCGACGAGCCTGGGCCGCATGGCATCCAGGGCATCGGCGCCGGGTTCAAGCCGGCGGTGCTGGAACTCGACCGGCTCGACGGCGTGATGCGCGTCGCCGAGCGGGAGGCGATCGCCGCCGCCCGCCGCTGCGCGCAGCTCGAGGGGCTGCCGGTCGGCATCTCCTCCGGCGCCATGCTGCATGCGGCGGTGCAGGTGGCGCGGGAGATGCGCGGCGGGCTGGTGGTCGGCATCGCCCCCTCCTTCGCCGAGCGCTACCTGTCGACGGAGCTCTTCGCCGGTCTATGATGGCGGCATAGCCAGGAGCGCACGCCATGCCGCATGACGGCCATCACAGCCACGATATGCCCCCGGATGACGGGTGGAAGCATACCGGCGTCCGGGTGATCCCCGGCGACCAGCTCGACACCAACACGGCGCAGACCCCGGGAATGAACCGCGCCGCGGCCATCAACGCGGCCCGCGTCGGCGCGCAGAAGATTTGGGCCGGTACGGTCCATATCCACCCGAATGCGAAGACGGGCGCCCACCATCACGGCGCGCTGGAGAGCGTGATCTACATCGTCTCCGGCCGCGCCCGCATGCGCTGGGGTGAGAAGCTGGAATTCGTCGCGGAAGCCGGACCGGGCGACTTCATCTTCGTGCCGCCCTATGTGCCGCACCAGGAGATCAATGCCAGCACCGACGAGACGCTGCGCTGCGTGCTGGTGCGCTCGGACAACGAGGCGGTGGTGGTCAACCTCGACATCGAGCCGGTCGAGAAGCCGGAGCAGGTGCTCTGGATCGACCCGATCCACAAGAACGGCGGCATGTGAAGCAGGTTGGGCGGGGGAGGCTCCCCCGCCCTTCCGGCTCAGTTCTTCGCCTTGTCGACCAGGGCGTTCTTCTTGATCCAGGGCATCATGGCGCGCAGCTTCTCGCCCACGTCCTCGATCTGGTGCTCGGCGAGCTTGCGGCGGGTCGCCTTGAAGCTGGCCTGGTTCACCCGGTTCTCCAGCATCCAGTCGCGGGCGAATTTGCCGGTCTGAATGTCGTTGAGCACGCGCTTCATCTCGGCCTTGGTCTCGGCGGTGATGATGCGGGGCCCCGTCACGTACTCGCCGTATTCGGCGGTGTTGGAGATCGAGTAGTTCATGTTGGCGATGCCGCCCTCATAGATGAGGTCGACGATCAGCTTCACCTCGTGCAGGCACTCGAAATAGGCCATCTCCGGGGCATAGCCTGCCTCGACCAGCGTCTCGAAGCCGGCCTTGATCAGCTCGACCAGGCCGCCGCAGAGCACGGTCTGCTCGCCGAAGAGGTCGGTCTCGCACTCCTCCTTGAAGGTCGTCTCGATCACGCCGGCGCGGCCGCCGCCGATGGCCGAAGCATAGGAGAGCGCGATCTCGAGGCCGTTGCCCGAGGGGTTCTGCGCGAGTGCCACCAAGCAGGGCACGCCGCCGCCGCGCTGGTACTCGGAGCGGACGGTGTGGCCCGGGCCCTTCGGCGCGATCATGAACACGTCGAGGTCGGGGCGCGGATCGAGCAGGTTGAAGTGGACGTTCAGGCCGTGCGCGAAGGCCAGCGCGGCGCCCTCCTTCATGTTCGGGCCGAGCGCCTCGCGGTAGAGGTCGCCCTGCAGCTCGTCCGGCGTGAGGACCATGACGACGTCGGCCCACTTGGCCGCATCGGCCGGGGACATGACCTTGAAGCCGGCGCCCTCGGCCTTCTTCCAGGAACCGCCCTGGCGCACGCCGATCGCCACGTCGGCGACGCCGCTGTCGCGCAGGTTCATCGCATGCGCATGGCCCTGGCTGCCGAAGCCGATGATCGCAACCCGCTTGGCCTTGATCAGGTTCACATCCGCATCGCGGTCGTAATACACGCGCATGATCGCGCTCCTCCTCACTGCAACGAAAAAAGAATCAGGCCTCGAAACCGCCGGGCCCACGGGCGATGGCGACGACGCCGGTGCGCGACACCTCGGCGAGGCCGATCGGCCGCATCAGCGCGATGAAGGCATCGAGCTTCTCGCCCGCTCCCGTCATCTCGAAGACGAAGCTCTCGATGGTCGCATCCACCACTCGGGCGCGGAAGGCATCCGCGAGGCGCAGCGCCTCCATCCGCGCCTCGCCCTTGCCGACGACCTTGATGAGCGCCAGCTCGCGCGCGATATGCGGGCCCTCCAGCGTCAGGTCGCTCACCTTGTGCACCGGCACCAGCCGGTCGAGCTGCGCCTTGATCTGTTCGATCACCATGTCGGTGCCCGAGGTGACGATGGTGATGCGCGACAGGCGCCTGTCGGCATCGACCGGGGCGACGGTCAGGCTCTCGATGTTGTAGCCGCGGCCGGAGAAGAGGCCGACGACGCGCGCCAGGATGCCGGCCTCGTTCTCGACGAGCACGGCAATGGTCGCGTTGCGGAGCGTGGTTTCCAGGGAATCAGGCATCGGTGAGCCAAGGGCAGGAGGGCGCGCGGGGCGTAGCCGCCCCGGGACGGATCGGCAAGTGCGGCGCGGTCAGACGAGGACCTTGCCCTCATCCGTCACGCCGGTGACGCCACCCTTCTGGCCGGGGGCCAGGATCATCTCGTTATGCGCCGCACCCGAGGGGATCATCGGGAAGCAGTTCTCGTCCTTGGCAACGGCGATGTCGGCGATGACCGGGCCGGGATGCGCGATCATCTCGCGGATCGCATCGTCGAGCTGGCTCGCCTCCGTCACCCGCATGCCGCGGGCATGGAAGGCCTCGGCGAGGCGGACGAAATCCGGCAGCGCCTCGGAATAGCTTTCCGAGTAGCGGCTGCCATGCAGCAGCTCCTGCCACTGCCGCACCATGCCCATGTACTCGTTGTTCAGGATGAAAACCTTCACCGGCAGGCGGTACTGCGCCAGCGTCCCCATTTCCTGGATGTTCATCAGGATGCTGGCCTCGCCGGCGATGTCGATGACGAGCGCATCGGGGTGGGCGATCTGCACGCCCATCGCCGCCGGCAAGCCGTAGCCCATGGTGCCGAGCCCGCCCGAGGTCATCCAGCGGTTCGGCTTCTGGAAGCCGAAATACTGCGCCGCCCACATCTGGTGCTGGCCGACCTCGGTGGTGATGAAGGTCTCGCGCCCCATTTCGCGGGTGATCTCGTAGAGGCGCTTCACCGCATGCTGCGGCTTGATGATGCTGCCTTCCTGCCGGTACTGCAGGCAGCCCGTGCCGCGCCAGCCATCGATGGCACGCCACCACTCGGCGATGGCCGCCCGGTCCTGCGGCTGCTCGTCGGCCTGCCAGCACTCGATCAGCGCCTTCAGCACCGCGCCGGCATCGCCGACGATCGCCACGTCGACCTTGACGTTCTTGTTGATGGACGACGGGTCGATATCGGCGTGGATCTTCTTCGAGTTCGGCGAGAAGGCGTTCAGCCGCCCCGTCACCCGGTCGTCGAAGCGGGCGCCGATGTTCAGCATGACGTCGCAGCCATGCATGGCGAGGTTCGCCTCATAGGTCCCGTGCATCCCCAGCATGCCGAGGAACTGCGGATCCTCCGCCGGGAAGGCGCCGAGCCCCATCAGCGTGTTGGTGCAAGGCATGCGCGTCATGTGGACGAATTCGTTGAGCAGGCGCGAGGCCTCCGGCCCGGCATTGATGACGCCGCCGCCGGCATAGACGATAGGCCGCCGCGCGCCCTTCAGCAGCCGCACCGCGGCGCGGATGCTTGCCATGTCGGGCTCGGTCTGCGGCCGGTAGCTGCGGTGCGGGGCCTGCGGCGCCTCGCTGTACGGCCCCTTGCCGATCAGGATGTCCTTCGGCAGGTCGATCACCACCGGGCCGGGCCGGCCGGACTTCGCCACGTAGAAGGCCTCGTGGACCGTGCCCGCGAGCTTCCGGATGTCCTTGACCAGGTAGTTGTGCTTGGTCGCCGGCCGGGTGATGCCGGTGGTATCCGCCTCCTGGAAGGCGTCGTTGCCGATGAGGTGTGTCGGCACCTGCCCGGTCAGGCAGATCACCGGGATGCTGTCCATCAGCGCATCGACGAGGCCGGTGACGGCATTGGTCGCGCCGGGCCCGCTCGTCACCAGCACCACGCCGACCTTGCCGGTGGAGCGGGCATAGCCCTCCGCGGCATGCACCGCCGCCTGCTCGTGCCGCACCAGGATGTGGCGGATGGCGTTCTGCTGGAACAGCGCATCGTAGAGCGGCAATACGGCGCCGCCGGGATAGCCGAAGATGACCTCGACGCCATTGTCCTTCAGCGCCTGAAGGACGATCTCCGCACCGGTCATGGTGCGGGTCTCGGCGGTCTGCAGGGTGGCGGACATGGCGGACTCCTCGAAGACACATCGCCCCGCCGGGTTGGACCCCGGGTCGCGGCGGAGCGGGAGGCTTAGACCCCTCCTCCGGGTTGGTCAACGCCGCTTCTCAACAAATGCGAAGATTTCTGCCGATTTGCTTTCCTGAAATTGCGCGTGGCCCGTCATGCGCGCATGGATGATATGCGTCTCGCTCGGGGCGGCCAATTCATGGTGGCGGAACCAGGTCGCCTGCCGCTTGGTGTACTGCCCGGTGTTGAGGATGGCCCGCTCCCGCGCCGCCTCCGGTGCCATGGCGCCGCGCAGCACGGCGGCCAGTTCCGGCACGCCGTGGGCGCGCATTGCCGGCAAGACAGGGTCAAGGTCCTGGGTGAGCAGGGCCTGCACCTCCTCCATCGCCCCGCCTGCCAGCATCGCATCGAACCGGGTGGCGATGGCGGCCCGCAGCACATCCCGCGGCGGGTCGAGGCGGATGGCGGCGACGCGCCAGGGCGCCGGCCCGGTCTGCGGCGCTTCCCGCTGCCAGGCGGCGAGGCCACGCCCGGTGCCGATGAGCACCTCATAGGCCCGGGCGATGCGCTGGCTGTCGCCGGGGCGGAGCAGGGCCGCCGTCCCCGCATCGAGCCGCGCATGCAGGGCGGGCGCGCCGAGCGCCGCAAGCAGCGCCCGCGCCTCCGCCCGCGCCTGGGCCGGAACGGGCGGGATGGCGGAGAGCCCCTCGGTCAGCGAGAGGAAGTAGAGCCCCGTCCCACCGCAGAGGATGGGAAACTCCGCACGCCCCATCTCGGCCAGCGCCGCCTCGCGCCACCAGGCGACGCTCGCCGCCTCCGCCGCCGGGCGGATGCCGTAGAGCCGGTGCGGCACCAGCGCCTCCTCCTCCGGCGTCGGCCGCGCGGTCAGCACGCGGAGCTCGCGGTAGAGCTGCATGGAATCGGCATTGATGACGGTGCCGCCGAAACGCTGCGCAAGAGCCAGGGCCAGGGCCGACTTCCCGCTCGCCGTCGGCCCGGCGAGGAGCAGCGCAAGCCGCCGTTGCGTCATGACGCCAGCCCCGGCATATCCCGCGCCGCATGTCCCATGTCCTGACCCTGGTGGCCCCCGCCGGCTGCCTTGCCGCCACCACCCTCGCCCGCCTCCGCGCCGCGCTTGCCGATCTCGGCGCCGATGCCGGCACGCCGGACTGGCTCGCCCCGGAGGAGGCGGCCGACATCCCCTTCGCCGGCCTCTCGCCGGAGCAGGCGACCGCCGCCGCCCGCGCCACGCTGGAGGATGCGCCGGTCGATGCCATCGCCCTCCCCGCCGAGGGCCGCCGCAAGCGCCTGCTGCTGGCCGACATGGACAGCACCATCGTCACCAGCGAGACGCTGGACGAGCTGGCGGCCTTCGCCGGGCTGAAGGACCGCATCGCCGCCATCACCCGCCGCTCGATGAATGGCGAGCTGGATTTCCGGGAGGCGCTGGCGGAGCGCGTCGGCCTGCTCGCCGGCCTCGATGCCGCCGCACTGGAAGAGACCTGGAAGTCGACCGAGATCACCCCGGGCGCCCAGGCGCTGGTCGCCACCATGCGGGCGCATGGGGCGCATTGCGCCATCGTCTCCGGCGGCTTCACCTTCTTCACGGGACGGGTGGCGGAGAGGCTCGGCTTCCATGCCCACTACTCCAACACCCTCGGCGTGGCGGATGGCAAGCTGACCGGGATGGTGGAGGAGCCGATCCTCGACCGCGACGCCAAGCTGGCGACGCTGAAGCGCCTCTCGGCCGAGCACGGCCTGCCGCTCTCCGATGCGTTGACGGTGGGCGATGGGGCGAATGACCTCGCCATGCTGCAGGCCGCCGGCCTCGGCATCGCCTTCCGGGCCAAGCCGGTGGTCGCGGCCGCGGCGCGGGCCCGGGTGGATCATGCCGACCTCCGCGCCCTGCTCTTCGCCCAGGGTTACCGGGCCGAGGAGATCGCCGCGGCATAGCGCTTGCCTCACCGGGCGCGGGAACACCGGGAGCGGCAGGATGGATATTGGCGTCTTCATTCCGATCGGCAACAACGGCTGGCTGATCTCCACCACCTCGCCGCAATACATGCCGAGCTTCGACCTGAACCGCGAGGTGGTGCAGCGAGCGGAGCGCTACGGCTTCGACTTCGCCCTTTCGATGATCAAGCTGCGGGGCTTCGGCGGTCCCAGCGAGTTCTGGGACCACAACCTCGAAAGCTTCACCCTGATGGCGGGCCTGGCCGCGGTCACCAGCCGCATCCGCCTCTATGCCTCGGTCGCGGTGCTGACCATCCCGCCCGCCATCGTGGCGCGGATGGCCGCCACCGTCGACGACATCTCCCGCGGACGGTTCGGGGTCAACATCGTCTCCGGCTGGCAGCAGGCGGAGTACAGCCAGATGGGCCTCTGGCCGGGCGAGGCGCATTTCGCCCGGCGCTATGAGTATTGCGCCGAATATGTGCAGATCCTGCGCGAGCTCTGGGCCACCGGCCGTACCGATCTCAAGGGGCAATTCTTTCAGATGAAGGATTGCCGCGTCAGCCCCCGTCCGAAGGGCGAGGTGAAGATCGTCTGCGCCGGCCAGAGCCCGACCGGCATCCGCTTTGCCGCGCAGTACGGCGACTATAATTTCTGCGCCGGCGCCGGGGTGAACAACCCGATGCAGACCGCCCCCAACATCGCCCGCCTGGTCGAGGCGACGGCGGAGACGGGCCGCGCGGTCGGCGCCTATGTCCTCTACATGGTCATCGCCGCCGAGACGGATGCGGAGGCCGAGGCGCGCTGGGAGCACTACCGCGACGGGGTCGACCTCGAGGCCGTGGCCTGGCTCACCGAGCAGGCCGGCGCCGACACGGCGGCGGACGAGACCTCGACCGCCCGCTGGATGGCGAAGGCGAAGTCGGCGGTGAATTTCAACATGGGGCTGATGGTCGGCTCCCATGCCACGGTCGCCCGGCTGCTGGACGAGGCGGCCGCGGTACCGGGGACCAGCGGCATCATGCTGGTCTTCGACGACTTCCTGCGCGGCATGGACGAGTTCGGCACCTGCATCCAGCCGCTGATGCGCTGCCGGGCGGGGCGCTTCGCCACCGCCTGACAGGCGTGACGGGGGCCGGCAACCCGGCCCCCTGCCTCCTCAGCCCGGGCTGCCGCGCTCGCCGCGCAGCCGCAGCGGGACGAAGCGCTGGCCCTGCGCCGTCTCGATCAGCAACAGCGCACTGGGACGGTTCTGCCGGCGGAGCTGCTCCAGCTTCGCCTGAACCTCCTGCGGCGTCGTCACCCGCTCCTGCTGCACCTCGACGATGACGTCGCCGGGACGCAGCTCCCGCTCGGCGGCGGGGCTGTCGGGCGCCACCTCCATGACGACCACGCCGCGCTGGTCCGGCTTCAGGCTGAACCGCTCCCGCGTCTCCGGCGAGATCGGCGCGACGCGGAGGCCGAGGCCGGAGAGCTCCGTCGGCCGGTTCGCCTGCGGGGCGGGCGTCGCCGCGGCCTGCTGCGGCTCGCCAGGCAGCTCGCCGACGGTGACGTTGACCGTCTGCTCGCGCCCGTCGCGCCAGACCACCACCGGCACCGGCCGGCCGACCGGCGTCTCCGCCACGATGCGCGGCAGGGTGCGCATCTCCCGCACCTCCTGCCCGTTGAAGCGGAGCACCACGTCCCCGTTGCGGATGCCGGCCTTGGCAGCCGGGCCGTCCTCCTGGGCACGGGCCACCAACGCCCCTCGACCGCCGCCCTGGAGCCCGAGGCTCTCGGCGATCTCGTCCGTCACCTGCTGGATGTTCACGCCGAGCCAGCCGCGCCGCACCTTGCCGCCGTCCCTCAGCTGCGCGGTGATGTTGCGCGCCAGGTTGGCCGGGATGGAGAAGCCGATGCCGATCGACCCGCCGGAAGGCGAGTAGATCGCGGTGTTGATGCCGACGACCTGGCCGTCCAGGTTGAACAGCGGCCCGCCGGAATTGCCGCGGTTGATGGCGGCGTCCGTCTGGATGAAGTCGTCATACATGCCCTGGCGGATGTCCCGCCCGCGGGCCGAGACGATGCCGGCCGTGACCGTCCCGCCGAGGCCGAAGGGATTGCCGATCGCCAGCACCCAGTCGCCGACCTGCGCCGAGTCGCTGTCGCCGAACTGCACGGCATGCAGCGGCTTGTCGGTCTTGATCCGCAGCACGGCGAGGTCCGTCCGCGGGTCGGTCCCCAGCAGCTCGGCCCGGATCGACGTGTTGTCCTGGAGGATGACGTTGATCTCGTCGGCGCCGTCGATGACGTGGTTGTTGGTCACCACGATGCCGCTGGTGTCGATGATGAAGCCGGAGCCGAGCGACTGCGCCCGGCGCGGCCGCTGCTGCTCCGGCCCCTGCCCCGGCTGGCCCGGCTGTCCCGGCCGGTTGCGGTTGAAGAAATCGCGGAAGAATTCCTCGAAGGGACTGCCGGGCGGGGCCTGGGGCATGTCCGGCGCATCCGGCCGATTGGCCCGGGCCTGGGAGTTCTGGGTCGTCGAAATGTTGACCACCGCTGGGAGGAGCTGGCGCGCCAGCGGTGCGAAGGAGGGCGGCACGTCCCGCATCGGCATCGCCGGCGGCGCATTGGTGGGCGGCACCGCGGCGGGTGGGGCAGGCAGCGGTGCCACCTGCGCGGGCGTGCCCGGCGCGGGCTGGCCCTGGGCCAGCGCCGGCAGGCCGGCGATCACCAGGGCAAGGAGGGGATGGGCTAGGCGCATCGGCGACACCTCAATTGCGAAAGGGTGCCGCTTCAACGCGGCACCCGCCGGAAGGACTGAACGACAGGCTAGGCTAGATGGTGGCTGGTGCCCAATCCGCCAGCCGGAACGAGGAGGGGCGCGGCCCGGCACCGCGCCCCGTCCGCTCAGGGCGTCCGCACCGCGCCCGGCGTCGGGATGCTGCGGAAGTACTTGAAGAAGTCGCTCTCCGGGCTCAGCAGCATCCGCGTTTCGCCATCGGAGAAGGCCTCCCGCATCGCCTGCATGGTCCGCCAGAACTGGAAGAACTCCGGGTCCTGCTGGAAGGCCTCGGCGAAGATGCGGATGGCGGTCTGCTCGCCCTGGCCGCGCAGGATCTCGGCCTGGGACTGCGCCTCGGCGATCAGCACCGTCCGGTCGCGCTCGGCCGCGGCGCGGATGCGCTGGGCCTGCTCGGCGCCCTCCGCCCGCTGCTCCCGGGCGACGCGCTCGCGCTCCGACTGCATGCGGGACAGGATGGCCTGGGTGTTCTCCTCCGGCAGGTCGGCACGGCGGATGCGCACATCCGTCACCTCGATGCCGAAGCTCTGCGCCTCGGTGTTCACCCGCTGGCGAATCTCGCCCATGATCCGGGCGCGGTCGGCCGAGAGCACCGCCAGCAGCGTCTCGCTGCCGAGGGTGTTCCGCAGGGTCGAGGAGACGATCGGCCCGAGCCGCAGGCGGATGCCGTTCTCGGTCGCGCCCACCGTCTGGTAGAAGCGCAGCGGGTCGGTGATGCGGTAGCGGGTGAAGGTATCCACCACGATCCGCCGCTGATCGCCGAGAATCACCTCCTGCCCCTGCGCATCGAAGTCGAGCAGGCGGCGGTCGAAGGCGATCACCGTCTGGATGAAGGGCACCTTCATGTTCAGCCCCGGCTCCCGCACCACCCGGCGTGGCTCGCCGAACTGGGTGATCAGCACCTGCTGCGTCTGGTGCACGGTGAAGAGCGAGGAGAGCACGGCGAAGAGCGCGAAGAGCAGCACCACGCCGGCAACGGCAAGGCGGTTCATCGCGTGCCTCCCTGCGTCTGCGCACCGCGCGGCATGCTCGGCAGCGTCGGCGGCGAAGACGGGGCCGGGCGGCTGCCGCCGCGGGCCGGCGGGTCCGTCAGGTTCAGGAAGGGCACCAGCCCCTGCAGCCGGTCATCCACGATGACCTTCGGGTTGCGCCGCAGGATGTCCTCCATGGTTTCGAGATAGAGCCGGCGCATCGTGATGTCCTGAGCCTGGCGATAGGCGCCGAGCACGCTGACGAAGCGCGTCGCCTCACCCTTGGCCCGGGCCTCCTGGCTGTCGCGGTAGCCCTGGGCCTCCTGGATCATCCGCTCCGCCTCGCCGCGGGCGCGGGGGATGATGTCGTTGCGATAGGCCTCGGCCTCGTTGCGGGAGCGCTCCTTGTCGGCCGCGGCGCGCTGCACGTCGCGGAAGGCCTCGATCACCTCGGAGGGCGGGTCGACCTTCTGCAGCTGCACCTGGGTGACGACGACGCCCGCCTTGTACTGGTCGAGGATCGCCTGGGTACCCTGGGCCACCTGGGTCTCGATCTGGGCGCGCGCCTCAGTCAGCGCCGGCTGGATCGGCGTGCGGCCGATCACCTCGCGCATCATGCTTTCGGCGGCCGATTTGATGGTGTTTTCCGGGTTCCGGGTGTTGAACAGGAACTCGGAGGCGTCACGCACGCGCCAGCGCACCACGAAGTCGATATCGATGATGTTCTCGTCGCCGGTCAGCATCAGCGACTCCTCCCGCACATCGCGGCCGGCGCCGGCGCGCGGGGCGCTGGCATCGGCCGAGCGGAAGCCGATGAAGACTAGGTTCTCGGTGGTGACGCGCGGCGTCAGCGCGGTCTCGACCGGCCAGGGAATGTGGTAATTCAGGCCGGGCGGGGCATTGCGGTGATAGGCGCCGAAGCGCAGCACCACGCCCTCCTCGTCCGGCTGGACGCGGTAGATGCCGCTCGCTGCCCAGACGCCAAGGACGAGCAAGGCCAGCAATGCGGCCGCCCGCCCGCTGCCACCGCCCCGCGGCGTGCGCAAGAAACCGCGGACCCAGTCCTGCGCGCGGCGGATCAGGTCGTCGAGGTCAGGTCCCGGCCCGCCCGGGCCGCGGCCGCCCCCCGGTGGCCCGGGTGGAGGTGTCCCCCACGGCCCGCCCGGTCGGGGATTCCCCCAGGGGCTGGGTCCGCCACTGTTCAGCGCCATCGTTTGGTCCGGCCTCCACCGATTGATCGTTTTGACCGCCGGCAGGACCCTGGACACACCTGGCGGCGCGTTTGGGGCTGGATGCGCGGCGGCACCCGGCCATATGACACGCCCGGCCGGGCGACGGGTGCCCGCACGCTGCAGAGCGCCCCAGGCGCGCGCGATATTGGCCGGAAGCGGAGGGTTTTCAAGCGATGTCCGAACAACTGGTCGATACGGTCCGGAATATACTGCGCGCGGTGCGCGATCCGGCGACGGGGCAGGACATCGTTTCCTCCGGCATGGTGCAGGGGCTGGCGGCGCGGGACGGGCTGGTGCAGTTCGCCCTCGCCGTGCCGCGTGAGCGGGCGCCGCAGATGGAGCCGTTGCGCCTGGCGGCCGAGCGCGCTGCGGCCGGCGTGCCCGGCGTACTGAGCGCGACGGCGGTGCTGACGGCGCATCGCCCGGCCCCGGCGGCCCCCGCCGCCCCGCCGCGCCCGGGGCCCAAGGCGCCTGCCGGCCAAGGCCCGATGCTGCTGCCCGAGGTTAAGAAGATCATCGCCATTGCCTCCGGCAAGGGCGGCGTCGGCAAGTCAACGACGGCGGTGAACCTCGCCGTGGCGCTGGCCGCCGAGGGGTTGCGGGTCGGGCTGCTCGACGCCGACATCTTCGGCCCCTCTCTCCCCCAGATGCTCGGCACGCGGGAGCGGCCGCGCACCGAAGGCCAGCGGATCATCCCGATCAGCCGCTGGGGGTTGAAGGCCATGTCCATCGGCTTCCTCGTCGAGGAGGAGACGGCGATGATCTGGCGTGGCCCGATGGTGATGGGCGCGCTCGAGCAGCTGATGGGCCAGGTGGAGTGGGGCGCGCTCGACATCATGGTCGTGGACATGCCGCCCGGCACCGGCGACGCGCAGCTCACCATGTCGCAGCGGGTGCCGCTGGCTGGCGCCGTCATCGTCTCGACGCCACAGGACGTGGCGCTGATCGACGCCCGGCGAGGGGTGAAGATGTTCGAGAAGGTGAATGTCCCCGTGCTCGGGGTCATCGAGAACATGTCCTACTATTGCTGCCCGAATTGCGGGCACCGGGAGGAGCTCTTCGGCCATGGCGGCGCGCGGGCCGAGGCGGCGAGGATGGGCGTCGAATTCCTCGGCGAGCTGCCGCTGAAGCTCGACATCCGCCTGCTGGCCGATGCCGGCACGCCGATCGTCGCCGCCCGGCCGGAGACGGAGGAGGCGCAGGCCTACCGCCGCATGGCCACGAGGCTCTGGGACAAGCTGAACGGCGCGGAGGCACCAGCCGGGCCGCGGATCGTCATCGAGTAGCGGGTCAGCGGCGCGGCGCCGTCCAGCGCCCGAGCAGGACGCCGAGCAGCAGCGTCCCGCCGAGCAGCGCCACTACCTCGCCGAACAGGGCATGGGCCAGCGGCAGGCCGATCAGCACGGCGAAGACCAGCACGCCGACCCAGAGCCAGCGCCGCCAACCGGCCAGTGGCGAATCCGGTACCGGCGCCCGCGCCGCGCGCGGCGCGGCGGGGCGGCCTACCGGGCGGCCGGCGCGCGAGGCGCGGGGCTTCGGCGCCGGGCGGGCGGCGCCGCCCGGGCTGCCGGCATCCTTGCCGCCAGGGCTCCGGCTCATGCGGCGGGGCGCCCCAGCATCTCCATCAGCTCGCGCCATTCCCGCTTGGAGAGGCCGCTGCCGGGCTGCTCCACCGGCTCGCCGGCCAGCATCCGCCGGACGATCGCCAGCATCCCGGCCGAGAGCGTCGCGGCGCCCATGCGGTAGTCGACGAAGGCCTCGTGGCAGGCGGGCACCCAGGCCCTCACCATCTCCAGCATGGCGTCGGCATAGGCGCGGATCTCGTACTGGGCATGGGAATCGGCGCGCAGCGAGAGGAAGTTGAGAAGGTTGTGGAGGTCAGCCTTCCAGTACCACTGGGTATAGGTGTTGAGCGTCAGGTTCATCCGCGCCAGCTCGCGCGCCAGGCCCTGGCGGGCCCGGTCGAGCGGCTGGCCCTCGGCATCCTCGTTCAGCATCCAGGCATAGTGGTCATAGGCCTGCATGGCGTCGCCGCGCAGCAGATCGAGCACCCGCGCCGCTTCCTCGCCCGCCAGCACATCGCCGCGGCCCTGCCGGTTGGCGGTGGATTGCGCGGCGAGCTGCTCGGGTGCCGGGATGTAGAATTCCCGGTCGAGGATGGAATAGCGTGCCGAGTACTCGTTCACGTTCGCGGTGCGGTGCCGGATCCACTGCCGGGCGATGAAGATCGGCAGCTTTACGTGGAACTTGATTTCGCACATCTCGAAGGGCGTCGAGTGGCGGTGCCGCATCAGGTAGCGGATCAGGCCTCGGTCCTCATTGGCGGCGCGGGTGCCGCGGCCGTAGGAGACGCGCGCGGCCTGCACCACCGCCGCATCGTCGCCCATATAGTCGATGACCCGGACGAAACCGTGGTCGAGCACCGGCACCGCCCGATAGAGCAGCGCCTCCAGCCCCGGCGCGACAGGGCGGCGGGTGCGGCCCTCGGCGGCGCGGGCGGCCTCGATCTCCTGCTGCTGGTCGTCGGTAAGCGGCATGGGCGGTCCTTCGTGCTGGGTCGGGATGTAGCCCAGCGCCGCCCGCCGCGCCACGACGATGGGGGATGATAGGGGCGGGTGTGGCACCGGCGCATCGCCGGGTGGCTCACCGCGAGATGAGCGACATCGCCCCCTCGCTTTCGGCGGCCGGAGCGCCTACATCTGGTCCGTCGCTTCGGCGACTATGGTGATAAACACGGCTTGGAATAATCGTTGCGGACCCGGGGGCAGTGCCCGGCGCCTCCACCATAACGGGGGCGAAACAGGCTCGACGCGCGTGGTAAAGAAGCCGCTTTTGCCCGGCATGGTTCCGCCGTCATCGGGCCGATTCTAAGTGCGAACGATAACAGCCGCGAGGCTGTCGCACTCGCTGCCTAGGAATAGGTAAGCGCGGCTCGGGGGGCGCCGGGCAACAGAAGCCCCCCACTTTCTGCATGTCGATCTTATACTCCCACTTCCGTGATTGAGTAAAATCGCACTATATGGAGGGGGAGTTCGATGCATGAGCGATTCGTCAACCCGTCCTGAGAGCCTTCTGCCCTACGCCGTTTGGACGGAGGAAGCCCTGCGCGCCGTGGTGCAGGATGCGCTGGCGCATGCCGCCAAGCATGGCCTGCCCGGCGAGCACCATTTCTACATTACCTTCCGCACCGACCATCCGGGCGTCGCCATGCCCGGCCATCTCCGCGCCCGCTATCCGCAGGAAATGACGGTCGTGCTGCAGCACAAGTTCTGGGACCTCGTCGTGGACCGCAGCGCCGGCAGCTTCTCCGTCGGCCTCTCCTTCGGTGGTGTCCCGGCCATGCTGACCGTGCCCTTCGCCGCGCTGACCGCCTTCGCCGACCCCTCCGTCCGCTTCGGCCTGCGCTTCCAGGCGATGCCTGCGCAGGAGATGGCATCGGAGCCCGCCACCGCGGCCGCTGCCGCAGAGCCAAGCCAAGTCGTCAGCCTCGACAGCTTCCGCCGCCGGCCGGCCCGCGACTGATCCTCTGCCGGTTGGCTTGGCCTCGCCTCTGGGCTAATGCCGGGTGATGATCGCGCCGCCGGTGGCCCATCGGCGGCGCTCCCTGCGCGGAGACCGCCCGTGACCCCTCCCCAAGACACCCTCCGCGTGCCTTCGCACGACGTCGACGCCGGCCCGGTGTCGGCACCTGCCCGACCCTCCGGCTTCCAGTACAGCCCGATGTTCCCGCTGGCGGAGGATGGCACGCCCTGGCGCCGCCTGCCGATCGAGGGCGTCCGCGCCATCGAGGTCGATGGCAAGACCGTGCTGAAGGTCCCGGCCAAGGCCCTGGAGGAGCTCGCCTTCCAGGCCTGCCGCGACGTCTCCCACCTGCTCCGCCCTGGCCATCTCCAGCAGCTCGCCAACATCCTCGAGGACCCGGAGGCGAGCGCCAACGACCGCTTCGTCGCGCTCGACCTGCTGAAGAACGCCAATATCGCCGCCGGCGGCGTGCTGCCCATGTGCCAGGACACCGGCACCGCCATCGTCTTCGGCAAGAAGGGCCAGCGCGTCTGGGTCGAGGGCGACGAGGAAGAGGCGCTGAGCTACGGCGTCCACCGCACCTATACCGAGACCAACCTGCGCTACTCGCAGATGGCGCCGCTCTCGATGTTCGAGGAGGTGAACACCGGCAACAACCTGCCGGTCGACTTCTCCATCATGGCGCAGCCGGGCGAGCACCATGCGGACGAATTCCACATGATGTTCGTGCTCAAGGGCGGCGGCTCGGCCAACAAGACCTTCCTCTACCAGCAGACCCGCGCGGTGCTGAACAAGCCGAAGCTGCTCGCCTTCCTCGAGGAGAAGATCAAAACCCTCGGGACCAGCGCCTGCCCGCCCTACCACCTGGCGATCGTCATCGGCGGCACCACGGCCGAGACCACGCTAAAGACGGTGAAGCTCGCCTCCACCCGCTGGCTCGACACCCTCCCCACCGAGGGCGACAGGTCGGGCCATGCCATCCGAGACCCGGAGCTGGAGGCGGAGGTCCACAAGCTGACGCAGAATCTCGGCATCGGCGCGCAGTTCGGCGGCAAGTATTTCTGCCACGACGTGCGGGTGATCCGCCTGCCGCGCCATGGAGCCTCGCTCCCCATCGGCATCGGCGTCTCCTGCTCGGCCGACCGCCAGGTGAAGGCGAAGATCACCCCCGAAGGCGTCTTCCTCGAGCAATTGGAACACGACCCTGCGCACTACCTGCCGGAGGCGACGGACAGCATCCTCGGCGGCGACGTGGTCCGCATCGACCTGAACCGGCCGATGGGCGAGATCCGCGCCGAGCTGTCGAAGCACCCGGTGAAGACCCGCGTCTCGCTCACCGGCACCGTGGTCGTCGCGCGTGACATCGCCCATGCCAAGCTGCAGGAGCGGCTGGACCGCGGCGAGGGCCTGCCCGACTACATCAAGGACCACCCGGTCTATTACGCCGGCCCGGCCAAGACGCCGGAGGGCTATGCGACCGGCAGCTTCGGCCCGACCACGGCCGGGCGGATGGACAGCTATGTCGCCGCCTTCCAGGCCGCCGGCGGCAGCCTCGTCATGCTCGCCAAGGGCAACCGCAGCAAGGCGGTGCTGAATGCCTGCAAGCAGTATGGCGGCTTCTACCTGGGCTCGGTCGGCGGCCCGGCGGCGCGGTTGGCGCAGGACTGCATCCGAAAGGTCGAGGTGCTCGAATACCCGGAACTCGGCATGGAGGCGGTCTGGCGCATCGAGGTCGAGGACTTCCCGGCCTTCATCGTCGTCGACGACAAGGGCAACGACTTCTACGAAGGGCTGGAGTGATGCTGGAACTCCGTCCGAATTGCGAATGCTGCGGGCGGGACCTGCCGCCCGAGAGCGGCGAGGCGCTGATCTGCTCCTTCGAATGCACCTGGTGCCGGGACTGCGCGGATAACCGCCTGCCCGGCGGCCTCTGCCCGAATTGCGGCGGTGAGCTGGTGGCGCGGCCGGTCCGGCCTGCGGGCAAGCTCGAGCGTTTTCCCGCCGCCACGGCGCGCAAGCGCTCCCCCCTCCCCGCCTGCACCGGAGCCTGAGCCGCATGGCCCGCATCCATATCTCCTCCGGCTCCCGCTTCGAGGAGGAGATCGGTTATTCCCGCGCCGTGGTCGATGGCAACCATGTCTGGGTCTCCGGCACCACCGGCTATGACTACGGCCGCATGACCATCGAGGACGATGTCGTGGCCCAGGCCGACCAAGCCTTCCGCAACATCGCCACCGCCCTGGCCGAGGCCGGCGCCAGCCTCGACGACGTGGTGCGGGTGCTCTTCATCGTGCCGCGCCGCGAGGATTGGGAACCCTGCTGGCCGGTGGTGACGCGCCATCTCGGCAAGGCCCGCCCCGCCTCCACCCTCATCCATGCCGGGCTTCAGACCGATGCCATGCGCATCGAGATCGAGGTCACGGCCCGCCTGCCCAACAAGGGATCCGCCTGATGCGCTTCGCGGTCGACCGGCTGGACCATCTCGTCATCAACTGCCGGGACCTGGAGGTCATGGCCTCCTGGTACCAGCGCGTCCTTGGCATGGAGCGGGAGGATTTCGGCTCCCCACCGCGGATCGCGCTGAAATTCGGCGGGCAGAAGATCAACCTCCGCCCTGCCGACGCGCCGGCGGAGGAATGGATCGCCGCCGCCCGCTGCGAGCCAGGCACGCAGGACCTCTGCTTCGTCGTCGCGGTCTCGCCGGAGGAGATCGTGGGCCAGTTCCACGCCTGCGGCGTCACCATCGAACTCGGCCCGGTCACCCGCACCGGCGCGCTCGGTGCCATGGGCTCGGTCTACTGCCGGGACCCGGAGGGCAACCTGATCGAGGTCTCCTCCTACTCCGCCTGAGGCGCCCCGGCCGGGCTGACGAACGGCGGGCCATGCTCCACGTTGGCAGGACGACCGCCAAGGAGACGCCCGCATGGCCGAGACCCGCACCGAGACCGACAGCCTCGGCACCATCGACATCCCCGCCGATCGCTACTGGGGCCCGCAGACCGAGCGGGCGCGCCTTCTCTTCCGCATCGGAACGGAACATTTCACCCCTGCCCTGATCCGCGCCGTCGGCCTGCACAAATGGGCCTGTGCCGAGGCGAATGGCCGGCTCGGCGAGCTTCCGGCCGAGCTTGTCGGGCCGATCAGGGATGCGGCGCAGGAGATCGTCGATGGCAAGCGGGATGCCGACTTCCCCTTGCCGATCTGGCAAACCGGCTCCGGCACCCAGACCAACATGAATGCCAACGAGGTCATCTCGAACCGCGCCAACGAGATGCTCGGCCAGCCGCTCGGCAGCCGAAAGCCCGTTCACCCGAACGACCACGTCAACCGGGGCCAGTCCTCGAACGACAATTTCCCGACCATGATGCATATCGCCGCCGCCGAGACGGTGGAGGGGCGCCTGCTCCCCGCCCTTGGCCGGCTGCATGCGGCGCTGAACCAGCGCGCCGCCGAATGGTCCGACATCATCAAGGTGGGCCGCACCCACATGATGGACGCGGTACCGGTCACGCTCGGCCAGGAGGCCGGCGCCTGGGCCCGCCAGGTGGAACTCGGCCAGGAGCGCCTGCGCGCCACCCTGCCGCGGCTGCTGATGCTGCCCCAGGGCGGCACCGCGGTCGGCACAGGCCTCAACCGCCACCGCGACTTCGACCGCGTCTTCTGCGAGATCGTCGCCGAGCGCACCGGCCTCGCCTTCGCCCCGAACCCGAACAAGTTCGAAGGCATGGGCGCGCATGACGCCCTCGTCGAGTTGCAGGGGGCGATGAATGTCATCGCCGTCTCGCTCAACAAGCTCGGCAACGACGTACGCCTGCTCGGCAGCGGCCCGCGCTCCGGCCTGTCGGAGCTAGTGGTGCCGGCGGACGGGCTCTCCTCCTCCATCATGCCGGGCAAGACCAACCCGACCCAGGCGGAGGCGCTAACCATGGTCTGCGCCCAGGTGATGGGCAACACCACCACCGTCACCATGGCGGGGGCGCAGAGCTTCCTCGAGCTCAACGTGTTCAAGCCGGTCATCATCCATTGCGTGCTGCAATCGGCGACGCTGCTGGCCGATGCCGCCGAGAGCTTCGCCGAGCACATGGTCATGAAGCTGGAGCCGGCACGGGAGCGCATCGCCGAGAACCTGGCCAAGTCGCTGATGCTGGTGACGGCGCTGAACCCGCGGATCGGCTACGACAAGGCCGTCGCCATCGGCAAGCTGGCGCTCAAGGAGAACCTGACGCTGAAGGACGCCGCCCAGCGCCTCGGCCATGTCAGCCCGGAGGATTTCGACCGCTGGGTCCGGCCGGAGGACATGGTCACCCCCGGCGCCACGCTGGATGGGTGAGGAACGGCATCTCAGGAAACGCAGCTTCCAGCTTGCCGGGCATCGCACCTCGGTGGCGGTGGAGGCGGAGTTCTGGGTGGTGCTGGAGGATGTCGCCGCCCGGCGCGGGCAGAGCCTCGCCGGGCTGGTGACGGAGATCGACATGGTCCGCGCCGGCTCCGGCCGGCCGCTGGCCAGCGCGCTTCGGGTCTTCGCCCTGGCGGAGAAGGCTTAGCGCGTCCGCGCTGGGGCCGAGACGCCGCCCCCTCCCCCACCGCCGCCACCGAGCGTCGCCGCCAGCACCCCGGCCGCGATGCCGAGTGGCACGCTGACCAGCAACGAGGTTGGCGTGCCCGTCTCGGCCGGCCGGGGCGCCTGCAGCACCCGTTCGCTGATCGCCCGGCGCGGCCGCCGCGGTGGGCCGGGTGTGGCGACGGGCGCCGCGCCCCGTGCCGGCACGATGATGGAGGCCTCCGCCGGCACCACCACGGCGCGCTGCTGCGCTGCCGCTGGCCAGGCCAGGACGATCAGCAGCAGCGGCAGGAGGGGGCGAGGGATCATTGCGATCTTGTACCTAACCGCTGCCGCCCCCGGCAAGCGGCTTATCGCCGGCCGAGCATCGAGCGGGCGATGATCAGCCGCATCACCTCGTTGGTGCCTTCGAGGATGCGGTGGACGCGCAGGTCACGGACGATCTTCTCGATCCCGTACTCCGCCAGGTAGCCATAGCCGCCGAGCAGCTGCAGCGCGTCATCGGCCACCTTATGGCAGGTATCGGTGACGAAGCGCTTGGCCATGGCGCAGAAGGCCCCGGCATCCGGCGCCTTGGCATCCAACTTGCCGCAGGCACGCCAGAGCAGGGTGCGGCTCGCCTCCAGCTCCGTCCGCATGTCGGCCAGGCGGAACTGGGTGTTCTGGAAATCGGCGACCGCCTTGCCGAAGGCCTGCCGCTCCTGGACGTATGCCAATGCTTTATCGAGCGCCGCCTGCGCCCCGCCGAGCGAGCAGGCGGCGATGTTCAGCCGCCCGCCATCGAGCCCCGCCATGGCGAAGCGGAAGCCGTGCCCCTCCTCGCCGAGCAGGGCGGAGACCGGCACCCGCGCACCGTCGAAGATCAGCTGCCGCGTCGGCTGGGCATTCCAGCCCATCTTCCGCTCGTTGGCGCCGAAGGAGAGGCCCGGCGTTTCCTTCGGGATCAGCAGGGCGGAGACGCCGCCCGGCCCCTCGCCGCCGGTGCGCACCATGGTGAGATAGAGGTCCGAGGCGCCGGCGCCGGAGATGAACTGCTTGGTGCCGTCGAGGATGTAGTGGTCACCCTCCCGCCGCGCCCGGGTGCGGAGCGCCGCGGCGTCGGAGCCGGAGCCGGGCTCGGTCAGCGCATAGCTGGCCACCAGCCGCATCGGCACCAGCTCCGGCAGCCAGCGGGCGCGCTGGGTGTCGTTGCCGAAGCGATCGATCATCCAGGCGACCATGTTGTGGATGGAGAGATAGGCCGAGACGGTGGGGCAGCCCATCGCCAGCGCCTCGAACACCACCGCGGCGTCGAGCCGCGTCAGCCCCGCCCCGCCGCTCTCCTCCCGGACATAGAGCGCCGCCATGCCGAGGCTGGCGGCGGCCCGCATCTCCTCCACCGGGAAGTGCCGCGCCTGGTCCCATTCCAGCGCCCGCGGGGCGAGGGTGTCCATGGCGAAGCCGAGCGCGGTCTCGCGCAGCTCCTGCGTCGCCTCGGGCAGTTCGAAGGCCTGGTCGGGCAGCATGGTCGTCCTCCGGATGCCGTCTCTGCGGCTGGGGCGGATGTAGCCTATTCCGCCGCCATCGCCACCATGGGCTGCGCGACCGCCGCCTCCAGCTCCGCCATCCGCGCCCGCGTCGCCGCGGCGTTGCGGGCCTTGATGTGGCCGTAGCCCTTGATGCCCGCCGCCGCCTCGGCCCAGTCGCAGATGCGCGCATGGGTCTCGGGGGAGAGGAGGGCCAGCAGCCGCTCCACGCCCGCCCGGTACTCGCCGGGCAGGGCGCGCTCCATCCGCCGCTCCTCGGTGCGGCCGAAGGGGTCGAGCGGGGTGCCGCGCAGCAGCTTGCCGTGGCGCAGCAGGCGCATGGCCTGCAGCATCCAGGGGCCGAAGGCCATCTTGCGCGGCTGGCCGGTCACCGGGTCGGTCTTGGCGAGAATGGGCGGCGCCAGGTTCAGCTCCACCTTCTGGGTGCCGGTGAAGTGGCTGGCGAGATGCGCCTGCCATTCCGGCAGGTTGTGCAGGCGGGCGACCTCGTACTCGTCCTTGTAGGCCATCAGCCGGAAGAGCTGGGTGGCGACGGCGCGGGTCAGCCGCTCCTCGGCCGCCACCGCGCGCGCTTCGGCGGCACGGACCTTGGCGACGAACTCCGCATAGGGACGAGCATAAGAGGCGCTCTGATAGGCCGCGAGTTCCGCGACGCGGCGGTCGATCAGCGCATCCAGCGTCTCGTCCTCCGGCGTCACCGGCGCGGGCGGGGCGAGGGCCGCGGCGCGGCCGAGGGCGAAGGCGGCCTTGTTGCGCTCGATCTGGGCGCCGTTCAGCTCCAGCGCCCGGTTGATCGCCTCGGCCGAGAGCGGCACCAGGCCGCGCTGGAAGGCGATGCCGAGCAGCCAGACATTGAGGTAGATGAGGTCGCCGAAGGCCTCCTCCACCGCATGCACGCCGGGCACCGCCACCACCTCGCGGCAGGCGCCCTGGATGCTCGCCAGCATGCCGGCGCGGTCGTACTTCGTGCTCGTGTCCTTCACGAACTGCGCGGTCGGCTGCAGGTCGGCGTTCAGCACGGCGACGGTGCGCCCGGCGCCGAGCAGCGGCCGCGCCGTCCGCCCATGCGCCACCACCATGTCGGCCGAGAGCAGCAGGTCGGTCTGGCCCATGCCGATGCGGGGCGCCTCGATCGTCTCCGGCGCCGCGCCGGCCCGGCCGATGCGGAGCTGGGCGAAGACGCCGCCGCCCTTCTGGGCGAGGCCGAGCATGTCGACCGAGCGGCTCGGCCGGCCTTCCAGATGCGCCGCCATGCCGAGGATGGCCGAGAGCGCCGTCACCCCCTGCCCGCCGACGCCGGCGAGCAGGATGTTCCAGGCCGGCTCGCCGGCGCGGGGCTCCGGCACCACCGGCTCCGCCAGCGCCTCGCCCGGCTTCGGCACCGGCTTCCGCACCGGCTCCGCGCCGACCAGCGTGACGAAGGAGGGGCAGAAGCCCTCGACGCAGGACAGGTCCTGGTTGCAGGCGCTCTGGTCGATCTGGCGCTTGCGGCCGAACTCGGTCTCGATCGGCTCGACGGCGAGGCAGTTGGAGGTGCGGGAGCAGTCGCCGCAATCCTCGCAGACGCGCGGGTTGATCGCCACGCGCTTGATTGCCACGGCCTGGGTGCCGCGCTTGCGCTTGCGGCGCCGCTCCGTCGCGCATTGCTGGTCGTAGATCAGGACGGAGACGCCGGGCAGCTCGCGCAGCTCGCGCTGCACCGCGTCCAGCTCGCTCCGGTGGCGGTAGGCGATACCCTTCGGCATGCGCGCGTCGTCCTGGTGCCGCTCCGGGTCGTCGGAGACAAGGACGATCTTCTGCACGCCCTCGGCCGCCATCTGCGCGGCGATCTCGGGCACGCCGAGCTCGCCCTCCGGCGTCTGCCCGCCGGTCATGGCGACGGCGCTGTTCACCAGGATCTTGTAGGTGATGTTGGCGCCAGCCGCGATCGCCTGCCGGATGGCGAGGCTGCCGGAATGGGCATAGGTGCCGTCGCCGAGATTGGCGAACATATGCTTTTCGCTGACGAAGGGCGCCATGCCGAGCCAGGGCATGCCCTCGCCGCCCATGTGGGTCAGCAGGTCCGTGCTGCGGTCCATGTAGATCGCCAGCGTGTGGCAGCCGATGCCGGCCATGGCATGGCTGCCCTCGGGGACCTTGGTGCTCGTGTTGTGCGGGCAGCCCGGGCAGAAATGCGGCGCGCGGTCATGCACCGGCGCCACGGCGAGGTTGGCCAGATCGTCGAGCTGGGCGATGCGCGCCGCCAGCTGCTCGGTCCGCAGCGCTTCCGGCAGGCGGGCGTAGAGCGCCCGGAGGACGGCGCCGGTGTCGAGCTCCAGCAGGTCGGAGAGCAGGCGACGGCCCTGCTCGTCGGTCTTGCCGGTGATCCGCGGCCGCTGCATCTCGTGGTAGAGCGCCTCGCGCAGCTGCGGCTCGATCACCGGCCGGCGATCCTCGACCACCAGCACCTCCTCGAGCCCGCGCGCGAAGTCCCGTGCGGCCTCGGCATCCAGCGGCCAGGCGAGGCCGACCTTCCAGATGCGCAGGCCCGCCATCCGCGCCAGCTCGTCGGTGATGCCGGCATCGCGCAGCGCCTGGCGCAGGGTCGCATAGGCCTTGCCGCGGGCGGCGATGCCGAAGCGCGCCTGCGGGCTGTCCACCACGATGGGGTTCAGCCCGTTCGCCCGGGCGAAGGCGACGGCCGCCGGCAGCTTCACATGGCGCAGGCGCTGCTCCTGCGGGATGGCGTGGTCGCGGAGGCGGATATGCACGCCGTCGGGCGGGAAGGCGAAGTCCGGGATCACGCTCGCATAGGCCGCCGGGTCGACGAGGACGGAGGCGGCGCCGTCCATGGTCTCAGCCACGCATTTCATGCCGACCCAGAGGCCGGCGAAGCGCGACATGTCGATGGCCTTGAGGCCGTAGTCCAGGATCTCATGGACGCCGGCCGGGTCGAGCACCGGCATCTCCACATCCATGAAGCTGATCTCGCAGCCCGAGGTGATGGTGGAGGACTTGCAGGTCGGGTCGTCGCCGGCGAGCGCCAGCACGCCACCCTTCGGCGCGGTGCCGGCGCTGTTGGCATGCCGCAGCACGTCGCCGGAGCGGTCGACGCCCGGCCCCTTGCCGTACCAGATGCCGAAGACGCCATCGACCGTCTGGTTGCCGTAGAGCGCCACCTGCTGGCTGCCCCAGACCGCGGTCGCGGCCAAGTCCTCGTTCAGCCCGGGACGAACGACGATATTGGCCTCGGCCAAGCGCTTGGCCTGCTTCATCAGCTGCATGTCGTAGGTGCCGAGGGGCGAGCCGCGGTAGCCGCTGATATAGCCGCCGGTGTTCCAGCCCAGCGCGCGGTCGAGCTGGTGGCGCACCAGCGGCAGCCGGACCAGGGCCTGGATGCCGGTCAGCAGCAGGGTCTCGCCCGATTTGTCCCAGCGGTCTTCGAGGGTCGCTTCGGGGCGTAGGATACTGCCCATGGTCCGTCTCCCGCGTCGTTGTCCCGAATGTCGGGCGGCCGGGGCGCCAGGGCAATCCCCCGGACCCAGCCTTTCAGCATGGAAGGATGAACCGCTCCCGCCGGGGTTTCTTTCCGTTCTTTGTGCTGCACCGCCGAAAAGGCAGAAGGATCATCTGCGGTGGGCGGTCGCGGGATGGGGAGCGACAAGGCGTGGCCCGGCGTCGAACAGCTTCTCCCGGTAGGTGCCCGGCGCGTAGCCGCGCTTGTAGGCGCCGCGCGCTTGCAATTCGGGCACCAGCAGGTCGACGACGGCCTCGATCCCCTCCGGCATCACCGTCCGGGCGAGGTTGAAGCCGTCGACATCCGCCGCCTCGGCGAAGCCGATCAGCGCCTCCGCCACCTCCGCCGCGCTGCCCACGATCGGGCGCTGCCGGCTGCCGAGGACGAACTGGTCGATGAGCTGCCGCTTGGTCCAGCCCGGGCCGAAGACCCGGCGCATGGCCTCGACATTGGAGCTGATGGCATCCGTCGCGGCGACCTCGATCGGCTCGTCGATGCCGAACCGGTCGAAGTCGATGCCGAGCGAGGCCGCGGCATGGGCCAGGGCGCCCTCGACGCTGGCATGGCGGCAGTACTCGGCCAGCAGGTCTTCCGCCTCGGCCCGCGTCCGGCCGACGATCAGCGTGGCGCCGGCGAAGATGCGGATCGGCCGCGGCGCCGCCCGCACCCGGAGGTCGGCGGTGAGGCGGGCGATATCCGCCGGCCGGCCGTAATTGACGAAGACGCATTCGGCATGCCGCGCGGCGAAGGCCCGGCCCCGGTCGGAGGCGCCGGCCTGGTAGAGCACCGGTGTCCGCTGCGGCGAGGGCTCGACCAGGAAGGGCCCGCCCCCGGCCACGTCACGCACACGCGACGGGTCGGCATAGACGCCCGACGCCCGGTCCCGCCGCACCGCGTCATCCGCCCAGGAGCCCTCCCAGAGCGCATAGGATCGGTCCATGAAGGCCTCGGCCGCGTCGTAGCGGTCGTCATGCGCCGCCTGCCTCTGCAGGCCCATGGCGCGGGCGGCGCTGTCGAGATAGCCGGTGACGATGTTCCAGCCGATCCGCCCGCCTGTCAGGTGGTCGAGGGTTGCCATCCGCCGGGCGAAGAGCGGCGGCGCCTCGTAGCTGAGGTTGCAGGTGACGCCGAAGCCCAGGTGCCGGGTCGCCGCCGCCATGGCCGGCACCAGCAGCATCGGGTCCAGCAGCGGGATCTGCACCGCGTTGCGGATGGCGGCATCCGGGCTGCCGCCCAGCACGTCGTAGACGCCGACCACATCGGCGAGGAACAGCCCATCGAAGAGCCCCCGCTCCAGGGTCCGCGCCAGCGCCATCCAGTAGTCGAGGCCGGTGTATTCCACCGAGCGGTCGCGGGGATGGGTCCACATCCCGTGCTGGATATGGCCGACGCAAGCCATATCGAAGGCGTTCAGGCGGATTTCGCGGGGCATGGCAGCCGGCTTAGCATAGCGCATGGACGCCATCGACCGCCGCATCCTCCGTGCCCTCCACCGCAATGCCCGGCTCACCAATGCCGAGCTGGCCGAGGAGGTCGGCCTCTCCCCCTCGCCCTGCTGGACGCGGGTGAAGCGGCTGGAGCAGGCCGGCGTCATCAAGGGCTATGTGGCGATCCTCGACCAGGCCGCGCTCGGCCTGCCGGACACCGTCATCATCGAGGTGATGATGGAGCGGCACGACGAGGAGAGCCTGCGCCGCTTCGAGCAGGCGGTCACCGAGATGCCGGAGGTGGTGGAGGCCTGGCTCGTCACCGGCGAGTACGACTACGTCATCAAGGCCGTGGTCGGCGGCACGGCGGGCTACGAGCGGCTGCTGCGGGAGAAGCTCTACCGCCTGCCCGGCGTGCGCCACACGCGGAGCAGCTTCACCCTGCGCAACCTGAAGCAGATCTGGACGCCGGCGCCCTAGGCCGGCGGCAGCACCCGCTCCGCGCGGTAGGCGGCGATCTGCCGCTCGAACATCGCCCAGCTGTCGACATGGCCGGTGAAGCCGGCCAGCCGCGCCGCGGTCATCGAATGCAGCACGTCGTAGTCCATGCCGAGGACGAAGTCGGCGAACGCCCAGCTCGCCACCGCCTCGATCGGCAAAGCGAGGCCGTGGCGCGCGCGGATGCCCTCCCAGACCGGCCCCTTGTCGGCCATCCAATGCGCCAGCCGCATCGGCCGCACGGCGCCGCAGGGCAGGCCGAACCGCTCGGCGAGGAAGGGCCAGAGGCCGCACCAGCGGAAGCAGTCGCCGTTGACGAGGTTGAAGGCCCGGTTGGCGCAGCGCGGTTCGCCGATCATCCAGAGCACGCCCTCGGCCAGCAGCGCGGCATCCGTCACCTCGTGCAGGGCGGTCCAGGTGCCGGGCTTGCCGGGGAAGTCGAGGGGCAGGCCGAGCGCCCGGCAGATCGCGGCATAGGCGCCGAGGGTCGAGACGAGGTTGCGCGCCCGGCCCGGCGCCACGTCGAGCACGAAGCTCGGCCGGCTGGCGTTCCAGGACCAATCCTTCCCCTGCTGGCGCGCGGCCACCAGGTCCTGCTGGTCGTAGTAGAAATTGGGCGGCATGTGGCGCGGGTCATCTTCCCGGGCCGGGGTGCGGAAGGGGCCGATATGCACCCCGTACCACTTGCCGCCATGCACCAGGTGCAGGTGGCGGAAGCGCGGCAGGCCGGCCTCCGCCGCGTCCAGCAGGTTGCGCAGCATCGCCAGGTTGGCGGCGACATCCTCCACCCCGCTCTCGCCATGCGGCGCGCGGGAGGCATAGACGAGATGGGTGATCTCCGGCCGCGCCGCCAGCGCGCGCGCCAGCCCCGCCGCGTCCTGCAGGTCGGCCGCGATCCAGTCCCCCGCCCCCTCCGGCACGCGGCGGGACAGGCCGATCGGGGCGAGGCCCGGCGTCAGCGCCGCCCGTTCGGCGATGCGAGTAGCCGCGGCGCCGCTGGCGCCGACGATCAGCAGGCTGCGTGCGTTGCTCATGGCCCCTCCCCCACGGGCCGACAGACTGGACCGCCCCCCGGCGGGGCGCCAGGGCCTGCCCGCCTGGGCCATGCCGGTGCTAGACTCGGCGAAACCTGTCCGGGAAAACGCCATGCCGACGCGCCGCCGCCTGCTGCTCGCCACGCCCGCCCTGCTCGCCGCGCCGGCCCTGGCGCAGACCGGCTTCGACCACACCATCCGGGTCGTCATCCCCTTCGCCCCGGGTGGCACCAGCGACATCCTCGCCCGCATCCTGGCGCCGGAGCTGACGAAGCAGCTCGGCCAGTCGGTGGTGGTGGAGAACCGGCCGGGCGCGGCCGGCAACCTGGGCGCCGATGCGGTGGCCAAGGCGCCGCCGGACGGCCACACCATCCTGCTGATCGATGCCGGCATCCTGGCGACGGCGCCGAGCCTCTTCACCCGCCTGCCCTTCGACGTCCGGCGCGACCTGGCGCCGGCGACCATGCTGATCTACGCGCCCTACATCCTCGCCGTGCATCCGAGCCTGCCGGCGAAGGACGCGGCGGAGCTCACCGCCTATGCCAAGGCCAACCCCGCCAAGGTCAACGTCGCCCATTCCGGCATCGGCGCCGCCAACCACCTGACGGCGCTGATGCTGACCCAAGCCTGGGGCACGGAGCCGGTTTTCGTCCCCTATCGCGGCGGGGCGGCGGCGCTCTCGGCGGCGGCGAGCGGCGAGGCGAACCTCATCATCAACGGCGCGACGGCGACGCAGCCCTTCGTGCAGAACGGCACGTTGCGCGGCATCGCCGTCTCGGGCGCGCATCGCCTTGCCGCCTTCCCGGCGCTGCCCACCTTCCGCGAGCTCGGCTGGCCCGCGGTCGACAGCGGCACCTGGCAAGGGGTGCTGTTGCCGGGCGGCACGCCCCAACCGATGATCGCCCGCTGGGACGAGGTGCTGCGGAGCGTCCTCGCCCAGCCGGAGGTGACGCGGCGCATCGCCGATCTCGGTGGCGAAGTCCGCGCCGAGGGTCCCGCCGCCTTCCGCGGCTGGCTTGCGAGCGAGACCGAGAGCTGGGGCGCCATCATCCGCGCCAACAACGTGAAGCTCGATTGAGCGCCAACGCAACCGCATCGGGCGCGTTACCGGTGTTGAACTGAGGCACCAGGGGCTGTATGGCCCCTGTCGCCGCCGCGGGGCCTCCCGCCGGCAACCCGACGACAGAGAGACCGATGGACCCCCACCCTAGGCGTGGCACTGCCCCGATCGCCCCCGCGGCGACGGTTGCGGTGCCGCCCGGAACAGCGAGACCCGCCTCCGGCCCGGTGCCAGGCGAGACGGGAGGCGCGGCCTAGGCGGCGCTTTCCCCGCTCGCCTCCACCCTTAGGCCCCGGACGGGATGGAGACGAGCGATGGCGAATGGCGCACTCACCCGCGATGCGACCCTCGGCACGACCTTGGCCGAGGCGCGTGATGTTTTCATGAAACGGCACGAGGCGGCGGAGCACCCCGCTATGCCGGCGGCCGCCCTGGCCCTGGGCGATGGCGAGGCCACGCCGGCGCCGAGGAACCCCTGGGCCGGCGTCGTGGCCACCCGCCTCTGTCGCGTCGCCCTCGCCCTGCCGAAGGCGGCGTAACCCGTCCGCAAGACTGCCCCGCAATGCGATTGCTGCCCGGCCCAACCCTGCCCCGCGCCCTTTTCGGGGCATTGGCCGGGGCTGCCTTGGCGCTGCTCGGCCTGCTTGGCCCGGCTGCGGCGCAGGGCTATGGCAGCGCCGCCGTCGCCAATGTCGGCCCGCCCGAGGCGGCGCTCTTCCCTGACCTCGCCGCGCTCCAGGATCGGCTGGAGGAGCAGGGCTGGATGCTGCGCGGCCAGGCGACCTTCGTGCTGCAGGGGCATCCGCGCTTCAACTCGCCTTATCGCGGCGAAGGCAGCCTCAGCCCGGCGGCGAATGCACGGAACACGCTGTCCACCGACCTCATCCTCGGCCGGCAGCTCTGGCGCGGCGCGGAGGTGATCGTCGATGCCTCGGTGACGCGCGGCTTCGGCCTCTCCAACTCCACCGGCGCCGCCGCCTTCCCGAACAACGAGGCCTTCCGCCTCGGCTCCACCGAGCCCACCTTCTTCGTCCCCCGCGCCTTCCTGCGCCAGACCATCGCCCTCTCCGGCGACACCGTGCCGGATGACGAGGACCCGCTGCGTTTCAACGGGCCGATGCCGCGGGAGCGGCTGACGATCACGCTCGGCAAATTCTCGGTCTGGGACATCTTCGACGACAACCTGTACGCGCATGACGCTCGCACCCAATTCATTAATTGGGGCCTGGTCGGCGCCGGCGCCTTCGACTTCGCGGCCGATGCGCGGGGCTGGACCTATGGCGCCGCGGTGGAGTGGGAGAACGGCGTCTGGGCGTTGCGGGCCGGAGCCTTCCAGGTGGCAAGGCGTGCCAATGGCCTCTTCATGGACCCGGGTATCACCCGCGCCTGGCAGGTGATCGGCCAGGTGGACCGCTTCTACGAGATCAATGGGCGGCCGGGCGCGGTGCGGCTGCTCTACGGCGCCTCCCGCGCCCGGCAATCCAGCTGGGGCGAACTGTTCGAGAACGGCTTCGAGAGTTTCGACAAGAACCCCTCCGGCTACCGGCTGAAGCAGATGGTGGCGCTCAACATGGAGCAGGCGCTGACCGACGACCTCGGCGCCTTCCTCCGCCTCTCCTGGAATGACGGCCGCACCCAAAACTGGATGTTCACCGAGATGGACCGCGCCATCTCCGCCGGCCTCTCGCTGCGTGGCGACCGCTGGGAGCGGCCGGCGGACACGATCGGCCTCGGCACCAATATCGGCTGGATCTCGTCCGGGCGGCGGCAATACCTGGAGGCGGGCGGCATCGGCTTCATCACCGGCGACGGGCGGCTGAATTACTCACCGGAGCTGGCGACGGAAATCTTCTACGATGCGCGCATCGCGCCCGGCCTCAGCATGGCACTCGACTACCAGCTCATCGCCAACCCGGCCTACAACGCCGACCGCGGGCCGGTGAACGTCTTCTCACTCAGGACGCGGGTCGCCTTCTGAACTCCATGGAGGCGATGGCTGATCTGCGCATGACGCGGGTGGTAATTTCGATGGACCCACGCCATACCACGACCATCATGCGTGACATCCCCACCCTCCAGGCCGACGACACCGCCATCCGCCTCGCCGGCCTCAGCAAGCGCTTCGCCGCGGGCGGGACGCTGGCGCTGAGCGACGTCTCGCTTGAGGTGCGCAGCGGCGAGATCTTCGGCATCGTCGGCCGCTCCGGCGCCGGCAAGTCCACCCTGGTGCGCACCGTCAACCTGCTGGAGAGGCCGGATACGGGCGCTGTCACCGTGCTCGGCCAGGACCTGCTCGGCCTTGATCCTGAGGCGCTGCGGGCGGCCCGGCGCGGCATCGGCATGGTCTTCCAGCACTTCAACCTGCACCACCGCCGGACAGTTGCGGAGAACATCGCCTTCCCGCTCGAGATCGCCGGCATCCCCCGCGCCGAGCGCGTTGCGCGCGTCGCCGAGTTGCTGCCGCTGGTCGGGCTGGAGGCGAAGCGGGATGCCTATCCGGCCCAGCTCTCGGGCGGGCAGAAGCAGCGCGTCGGCATCGCGCGCGCGCTCGCCAGCCGCCCGCGCATCCTGCTCTGCGACGAGGCGACCAGCGCGCTCGACCCGGAGACGACGGCCGAGATCCTGGCGCTGATCCGCGACCTGCGCGACCGGCTGCAGCTCACCGTGCTGCTCATCACCCATGAAATGGCGGTGGTGAAGTCGATCTGCGACCGCGTGGCGGTGATGGAGGCCGGGCGCGTCATCGAGCAGGGACCGGTGCTCGAGGTCTTCACCCGGCCGCGCCAGGAGACGACGCGGCGCTTCGTCGCCGAGGTGATCGGCCATGGCGTGCCGGCCGGGACGCTCGCCCGCCTGCCCGCGCCAAGGCCAGGCGAGGCGCGGCGGTTGGTGCAGGTACTCTTCCTCGGCCCGCACAGCACGCGCGCCGTCATCAGCGAGGCAAGCCGGGACTTCGGCATCAACCTCGACATCGCCGCCGGCCGCATCGACAGCATCGCCGGCGAGCCCTTCGGCGTGATGGCGCTCGCCGCCTATGGCCCGGCCGAGGCGCTGGAGGCGGCTTTCGCCTGGATGCGGGCCTTGGGCCTCGTCATCGAGGAGATCGCGGCATGAGCTGGCTCACCTCCATGATGCAGGACCTGCTGATCGAGGCGCTGGGCCAGACCCTCGTCATGGTCGGTGTCAGCACGGTGCTCGCCGTCACCTTCGGCCTGCCACTCGCCCTGCTGCTGCATGTGACCGGACCGGACGGCCTCACTCCGCGGCCCTGGCTGAACCGGCCGCTCGGCCTCGTCGTGAATGCCGCTCGGTCGACGCCCTTCATCATCCTGATGGTCGCCATCGTGCCCTTTACCCGGCTCGTCGCCGGCACCTCCATCGGCACCGGTGCGGCGATCGTGCCGCTGGCCCTCGCCGCGACCGCCTTCCTCGCCCGGCTCTTCGAGAATGCGCTGCGCGAGGTCGATTCCGGCGTGGTCGAGGCGGCCCAGGCCATGGGCGCCTCGCGCGGCCAGATCGTCTGGAAGGTGCTGGTGCCGGAGGCGCTGCCAGGGCTGATCGCCGCCGTCACCGTGGCGCTGGTCTCGCTGGTCGGCTTCTCCGCCATGGCGGGGGCGATCGGCGGCGGCGGGCTCGGCGACCTCGGCATCCGCTTCGGCTACCAGCGCTTCATGCCGGAGGTGATGGCGAGCGTCGTCCTCATCCTCATCCTGCTGGTGCAGGGCCTGCAGTCCATCGGGGACTGGCTGGTCCGCCGGCTGTCCCACCGTTGACCGGAGTACCCCGCATGATCCGCCGCCGCCCGCTGCTGCTCGCCGCTCTTGCCGCACCCTCTCTCGCTTACGCGCAGGAGATCGGCAGCGCTGCCCGACCGCTCCGCATCGGCGCGACGGCGGGGCCGCATGCCCAAGTGTTGGAAAAGGTGCGCGAGGTCGCGGCGCGCGACGGGCTCGTCCTGCGCATCACCGAATTCCAGGACTACATCCAGCCGAACGCGGCGCTGGCGGCGGGCGACCTCGATGCAAACAGCTACCAGCACCAGCCCTTCCTCGACCAGCAGGTGAAGGACCGCGGCCTGCCGCTGGTCGGCGTCGGCAAGACGCTGATCTTCCCGCTCGGCGTCTATTCCCGGAAGGTCAAGTCGCTGGCGGAGCTGCCGCAGGGCGGCCGCGTCGCCATCCCGAACGACCCGACCAATGGCGGCCGCGCCCTGGTGCTGCTGGCCTCCAAGGGCGCCTTCGGCCTGCGCCCGGGCAGCGACTTCCGTGCGACGGTCGCCGACATCACCGAGAACCCGCGCCGGCTGCGAGTCCTGGAGCTGGAGGCGGCGCAGCTGCCCCGCGTGCTGCAGGAGGTGGATGCAGCGGCGATCAACACCAATTTCGCCGTTCCCGCCGGGCTCAACCCGGTGAAGGACGCGATCGCGCTGGAGAGCGCCGATAGCCCTTATGCCAACCTCATCGCCGTGCGGCGGCAGGACCAGGCGGCGCCCTGGGTGCGGCGCCTGGTGGCAGCCTACCAGACGCAGGAAGTGAAGGATTTCGTCGCCGCCACCTTCCAGGGCGCGGTGGTACCCGCTTTCTGAGACCGTCCGTCAGGCGACGGTGACGGGGCCGAGCGGGTCGATCTGGGGGGCGCGCATGACGCGGTTCCGCCCGTCCTGCTTGGCTCGGTAGAGTGCCTGGTCCGCCGCCTCGACCAGCGCCTCCGGCCCGCGGGCAATGCGGCAGGAGGCTGGCTGCATGCCGGCCAACCCGACGCTGACGGTGACGACGCCGCATTCGAGGCCGCGACTGGCATGCGGCAAGCCGAGCGCCTCGACCTCATAGCGCAGCCGTTCGGCGACGGCCTCGGCGCCCTCGGCATCGGTCTCCGGCAGCAGCACGACGAATTCCTCGCCGCCATAGCGGGCGACGAGGTCGCCGGCCCGGCGGATCGTCGCCCCGACGGTGGCTGCCACCACCCGGAGGCAGGCATCGCCGCCCTGATGGCCGTAATGGTCGTTGTAGGATTTGAACCGGTCCACATCGACCATGATGAGGGCGATCGGCAGCCCCGCCTGCATGCAGCGCGCCCATTCCTGCCCGAGCGCCTCGTCGAAGGCGCGGCGGTTGGCGACGCCCGTCAGCGCATCGAACCGTGCCAAGCGGGCAAGCTGGGTCTCGAGCGCCTTTCGCTCGGTGATGTCGCGGGCCACGGCGACCACGCCGTCCAGCGCGCCGCTCGCCTCGTCCTTCACCACCTTCAGCGTCGCTTCCAGCCAGATCTCCGTCCCGTCGGCCCGCCAGCTCCGGTAGGTGATCATCGCCTCCTCCGCCTCACGCGTGCGCAACCGGGCGATCTCGGTCCGCACCGCCGGCATGTCCTCGGGGTGGATGTCCTCCGTCGCCGGCCGGCCGACCAGCTGCGCCGGGTCGCGTCCGACCAGGCGGAGCGCGGAGGGCGAGACATAGCGGCGGATGCCGTCCGAGCCGATGCGGGAGACGATGTCGCTGGTATTCTCGGCCAGCAGGCGGAACTCCGCCTCGCTCTGCCGCGCCGCCTGCTCCGCCGTCTGGCGCCGGCCGAGCTCCAGCCGCAGCCGCCAGAGGGCGGCGAGCAGCGCCGTGACCAGCACCAGCGTCGTCCCGCCGATGACGAAGGCCCGCGGCCGCCACTCGGCCTCGATGGCTTCGATCGAGATGCCGAGGTTAAGGATCAGCGGCAGGCCCTCGATGCGCTTGAACACGTAGAAGCGCTCGACCTTGTCGCGGCCGGAGATGCTGCGGTAATGCCCCTCGGCCGCGTTCGGGATGGCGCGGAAGGCGGTGCCCTGGCTGAGATCCTGGCCGATCAGCCCCGGCTCCTCCGGCATGCGCATCAGGACGATGCCGTCCTCGCGCAACAGGGTGATCCGCCCGCTCGGGCCCAGGGCGAGGCTGCCGAAGATGTCCCTGAAATAGTCGAGCTTCAATGCGGCGACCACGACCCCACCAAGGCTGCCATCCGGCCTGTCCCAGCGGCGGCTGAGGGCCAGCCGCCACTCTCCGCTGCCCCGTCCGACGAAGGCGCGGCTGAGGAAGAGCCCAGCCTCGGTACCGGCCTGATGCACCCTGAAATAGTCCCGGTCGGCCAGGCTGAGCCCCTGCAGGCCGACGCCGCCGGTATCGCTTACCACCACGCCCTCGGCATCGAGGATGATGACCGAGCCGAGATGCCGCGCGGTGGCCGAACGGTCGAAGACGGGGGTGTGGAGCAGGCGCTCGCGATGGACGCCTTGGCCCTGGCGCAGCCGCTCGGCGACGTCGAGCAGGGCGAGGTCGAGCGTGCCGAGGGTGCGGGCGATGTCCTGGCCGACCGCACGGTTGAGGTTCAGCGACGCCTCGGTCGCCTCGGCCCAGCGATCGGCGCGCATCTCCAGGATGACGGCGATGGCGAGGACGCAAAAGCCAAGCACCACGAGCAGACTGAGAGCGGCGGTCCACCCGCTTCGCATGACCTCCCAGACCGACCGCATCGACGACAAACCCCCGGACCGGTATTTACACCAGCGCACGGAAAGCAGACAGGAAAATGCACCGAAAGGTGGTAGGGGCGGCGGGATTCGAACCCGCACGGGCTTGCGCCCGAGGGATTTTAAGTCCCTTCCGGCTACCGTTTCGGCACGCCCCCGTGCTTGCCGAGGCTAGCACGCACGAGCCATGAAGGCATCACCGCATGCAGCGGAGGAAGACGGTCGAGGGATGCGCAACCTCCCCGACCTCGGCCGCGTTGCGCAGCGCCGAGCCGGTGGTCGGTGCCAGCCGTGGCTGGATGCTGTTGCGGCGAAGGAAATCGACCACTTCATTACCCTTCACAGCGAAATTGACGTTCTGCGGGATGTCCCCGGTGGATTGGGCGATGCGCTGGGCATTCAGCTTTGACACGACGACACCCACCACATTGCCGCCGAGATCGAGCAGCGGACCGCCGGAATTGCCCGGCTGCACCGGCGCGCTGATCTGGAACTGCGTCTGGTTGTCTCGCAGCCCGGCCAGTGCCGAGATCTCTCCCGTGGTCAGGGTCGGGCCGGAGGAAAGCAGGCCGGCCAGCGGGAAGCCATAGGTGACGACACCCTCGCCGCGCCGCAGCTCCGGCCCGCTGCGGAAGCTGAGCACCGGTCCAGGGTCGCCGCCCTGCACGGTCAGCAGGGCGAGGTCCCGCTGCTCATCCGTTGCGCCGACGCGGGCGGTCAGCTCGGCGCCAGTGGAGGTGCGAACGCGCATTTCCGAGCACTGCCGTGCCACATGGTAGTTGGTGAGGATGCGGGAGGGCGCGACGACGAAGCCGGTGCCGGAGGAGACGGCACGCGGCCCGCCCGGCGACGCACCGAAGGGCCCGCTGCCCGGCGGCAGGGGCGGCGGCTTGCCGCCCGGCACCGCGGCGACGGCCGGGCCTGACGGAACGGGCGATGCGCCGAGCGGCGGCGGCTTGCCGCCCGGCTCCGCCGGCGCCGGGTTCACCCCGAGCGGCGGCGGCTTGCCTTGCGACCAAGCCGGGCCCAGCCCGGTGGCGATCAGGCAGATTGCAACGGGCAGCACGAGCTTGCGCATGGCGCGAGCCTGCCGCTGGCCGGTAGGTCGGGTCAACATCACAACATCTGCCCCTCGGTCACGCTCAGAGCAGCCCCTCCCGCCGGAGGGAGACCTGCCGCCCGTTGCCGATGATGAGATGGTCATGCAGGTGGATGTCGAAAACGGCGGCGGCGGCCTTGATCTGCGCGGTCATCTGCAAGTCGGCGCGCGAGGGGGTCGGGTCGCCCGAGGGGTGGTTGTGGACCAGGACCAGCGCCGTCGCCTGCAACTCCAGCGCGCGCCTCACCACCTCGCGCGGATAGACCGGGCTGTGGTTCACCGTGCCGCGGCCCTGCACCTCGTCGGCGATCAGCTGGTTGCGGGCGTCGAGGAAGAGCACATGCACCTCCTCCACCCGCGCCCTGGCCAGGCTGGCGGCGAGGTAGTCGAGCAGCCGCTCCCAGGAGTCTAGCAGCGGCCGGTCCAGCAAATCGGCCCGTGCCAGGCGAAGGGCGGCGGCCTGCACCGTCTTCAGCGCGGCGGCCCCGGCTTCCTTCACCCCCTCCACTTGGCAGAGTTCGGCGGCCGGCGCGGCGATGGCATTGGCGAAGCTGCCGAAGCGGGCCATCAGCGCGCGGGCGATCGGCTTGGTATCCTGCCGCGGCAGGGCGAGGAAGAGCACCATCTCGAGCAGCTCGTAATCGGCGAGCGCCTCGGGCCCGGCGGTAAGCAGGCGCTGGCGCATGCGGGCACGATGGCCGAGATGGCCTAGCGCAACCTCCGGCATCTTGAGCGGCAAGGCCAGCAGCCCCATATCGGCGAAGCCCTTCGCTTTCCCGCCCTTCGGCATCCCTGGCCCCATCTGCACGGGGCCAGACTACACGATACTCATATGGAACGAAAAGCCGCTAGACCTCGTAGGGCGGCTTGTGCAGCCCGGCGGGGGAGTAGGTGAAGACCTCCGCCCCCGTCTCGGTGACGCCGACCATGTGCTCGAACTGAGCGGAGAGGCTGCGGTCCCGCGTCACCGCCGTCCAGCCATCGTCGAGGATCTTCACCTCCGGCCGGCCGGCATTCACCATCGGCTCGATGGTGAAGAACATGCCGGGGCGGAGCGTCGGCCCCTCGCCGGGGCGGCCGAAATGCAGCACGTTCGGCGGCTCGTGGAAACGCCGGCCGATGCCATGGCCGCAGAAATCCCGCACCACGGCGAAGCGGTGGCGCTCCACGAAGCTCTGGATGGCATGGCCGATATCGCCGAGCGTCGCCCCCGGCTTCACGACCTCGATGCCCCGCATCAGCGACTCATAGGTGACGTCGAGCAGCAGCCGCGCCTTGGTCGAGGCGGTGCCGGCGACATACATCCGGCTGGTATCGCCATGCCAGCCGTCGAGGATGACGGTGACGTCGATGTTCACCACATCGCCATCCATCAGCACCCGCTCGCCGGGGATGCCGTGGCAGACGACATGGTTGATCGAGGTGCAGATCGACTTGGGATAGCCGCGATAGCCAAGCGGCGCCGGCACCGCGCCCTTCGACAGGATGTGCTCGTGGCAGATGCGGTCCAGTTCGGCGGTGGAGACGCCGGGACGGACGTGCGGGGTGATGAGGTCGAGCGTCTCGGCGGCCAGCTGGCCGGCCCGCCGCATGCCCGCGAAGTCATCGACGGAATGAAGGGTGATGCGGCGTGCGTCGCCGCCCTGCTGGTCCATGGTCTTCGACTGTCTCTGCATTCGGCGGTTGCGCCCAAGATGATCGCGGGGCGCCCTCGGTGCAATACTTGCGAGGCCCGCGACATGTCGCGGACGCGCGAGGTCAGCCCCCGGCGCGTTCGCCCGCGCTGCGCTCCTCGACGCCGAGGGCATCGGCCAGCCGGGCATTGGCGCTGCCGGGGCGGGCGGGCCGGCTCTGGCTCTCATGCGGCGCCCAGCCGGTCATCATCAGCAGGCGGAAAGAGGCGGGGATGCCCTCCGGCTCCTGCGGCAGTCCGGCCAGCGCCATCGGCAGCAGGGCGCGGGGCGGAATGCGCCCGTCGCGGGCCAGCACGGCATTGGCCTCGCCCGCTGCCCTCAGGTCCCGCAGCAGGCCGAGCGGTGTGCGGTACCGCAGCGGCAGGGTTTCCCCATCGGCGACCGGCAGGGCGAAGCCGGCCCGCTGCAACAGCCCCGCCAGGTCGCGCAACTCCGGGAAGGGCGAGACGCGGGGCGACAGGCCGCCGCGCAGTGCGCTCTCAGCCCCGGCCAGCGCCTCGCGCAATTCCTGCAAAGTGCCGAAGCCGGGCAGCGAGGCAAGGAACAGCCCGTCCGGCCGCAGCACCCGGCGAATCTGCACCAGCGCCCCCGGCAGGTCGTTCACCCAATGCAGGGCAAGGTTGGCGACGACTAGGTCGAAGCTTTCCGGGGCGAAGGGCAGCGCCTCCTCGTCGCCCGCTACCGGCAGGCCCCCGGCCCCGGCCGCCATGCGCGCCGAGAGGTCCATCGAGACCACGAAGGGGATGCCCCGCGCCCGGAGCCGCGGCGGCACCACCCCGCGCCCGCCGAGGTCGAGCGCCCGGGTGAAGCGGCGGGTGATGTCGTCCAGCCGGTCGAGCAGCCGTTCGGCCGCCTCTTCCAGCACCGGCGCCACCTGCGCGACGGTGCCGGCGGCGCGGTCGCGGCGGAGGCGCACCAGGTGGCGGTCGAAGACACGCATCGGGTCGGGGCTGCTCATGCCCGGCAAGTGGGGCCGCGAGGGGCCGGTGTCAGGGGGTGCGCAGCGCGGCGAGGATGGCCGAGGCGAAGGCGCGGGCGTCCGCCGGCGGCGCGTCCTGCCGGGGCACCGCCACGCGCAGCCGCAGCACGCCGCCGCCGACCCCGCCGGCGCAAACCAGCCCCTGCACCCGCTCCCGCCCGTAGGAGCCGGAGGTCTCGGCGCAGCGCAGCAGCGCGGGGCCGCCGGTGGGCAGGGTAAAGCGCGCCTCCTCCCGCATCCGCCGCGGCGGGACGGGGCGGAGCGCTTCCTGCAGGAGGTCGTTGAAGGCCGCTTCGGCATCGGCGCTGCCGGCGCCCTCGGGCAGCGTCACGCCCGGCAGGCGGTAGAGCTGCACGGTGGCGCCGGCCGCGACCATGCCCGCGGTGCGGTAGCCGATTTCGCGCCCTGCCTCGCCGCGCGACAAGGGCGTGGTGGCGCCGCGAAGGAAGCCGGCCGCCTGCTCCGGCAGGCGGGCGGCGAGGTCGGTGGGGCCGGCGGGGCGCGGTGCCGGCGTCGTCGCCGCCGGCACCGCGCAGCCGGCAAGCAGCAGCGCCGCCGCGACGGCCTCTTGGCCCGACCTCACCCGCTCAGCCCTCGCGGCCGACGACCAGGGCCGGGCTGCGCTCCAGCGCGGCATGGCCGGTACCGTACATCCCCACGAGGCGGTGTGCGTCCTCAAGGACCATCTTGACTCCGATCCAGACGATCAGCGCCACGCCGAGATAGGCGATCCAGCGGTAGCGCTCGAGCAGCTTCGAGATCAGCGTCGCCGCGACACCCATCAGCAGGATGGAGATGACGAGGCCGACGATGAGCATCGGCATGTTGCCGACCGCGGCGCCGGCCACGGCGAGGACGTTGTCGAGGCTCATCGAGACATCGGCAATGACGATCTGGCGCAGCGCGGTCCCCATCGTCTTGGTCTCATGCGGGGCGTGCGCTCCCTCGGCATCGGCCCTGTCCTCGTTCCGCAGCTCCTTGAAGAAGCTGTAGGCGATCCACAGCAACACCAGCCCGCCCACCAGCAGCAGGCCCGGGACCGCCAGCAGCCAGACGGCGGCGAGGCTGAGGAAGATGCGCAGCACCACCGCCAGCACCATGCCGAACATGATCGCCTTGGCGCGCTGCTCGGCCGGCAGCCCGGCGGCGGCGAGGGCGATGAGCACCGCATTGTCGCCCGAGAGGATGATGTTGACGCCGAGGATCTGCCCCAGCAGCAGCCAATTCCAGCTCTCGGAAAAAGACGACAGATCCATGCGGCAGGCTCCGGCCGGGTGACAGTGGCGACAACGGCCGGGATTCCGGCGCGGCGCACCCTAGGGGAGCGATTTCGGCCTGTGAAGTCGGCGCCCGTCTCAGGAACGGGCGCCAAGTGCCTCTTTACATTGCCAATTTTTCATCAATCCCGGTCGGCGGCCCGGCGCAGCAACGTCACCGTCCCCGTCGCCAGGGCAGCGACCACCACCACCTGCAGCGCCGTCGCCGCCGCCCAGATCCAGGCCGGGAAGACATGCGGCACCGCCAGGTAGCCGAGCGGCAGCAGCAGGTAGGCATAGGCGCCGGGCACCTGGTCGGCGACCTGATGCGTCCCTTGCCAGATCATGTCCACCGCCACGTAGAGGATGACGGCGAGCCCCACCCAGGCAATCCAGCGGTGCTTGTTCAACAGGTTGGCGATGAGCGTCGCCGCCACCCCCATCAGCACCACCGAGATGGCGAGGCCGCCGACCAGCACCCAGGTGTGCTCCTTCGCCGCCCCGGCCACGGCGAGGACGTTGTCGAGGCTCATCGACACGTCGGCGACCAGGATCTGGATGATGGCCTGGCCGAGCGTCTTGTTCGGCGGCGCCGTGGCCTCGGCCTCGGCGAGCGTCGCCTCGGACGGGGCCTCGTGATGCGAGCGGAGTTCGCGGAACATCTTCCAGCAGACCCAGAGCAGCAGCACGCCGCCCGCCAGGGTGATGCCGACTATGGCAAGAAGTTGTGCGGTGATGGCAGCGAAGCCGATGCGCATCACCGTCGCCGCCGCGATGCCCCAAAGGATCGCCTTCTGCCGCTGCTCCGCCGGCAGCCCGGCCGCGGCCATGCCGACGACGATGGCATTGTCTCCCGCCAGGACGAGGTCGATGAACAACACCTGGGCGAGTGGGACGAGCCATTCGGGCATGAGCATGCAATCCTTGAGGAGCCGGGCGCAGATAAATATACGTCAATCTTTCTGCAAGCCCAATCGGCAGCAGGGTGGCGGCCTTGCCATCCGCGCCTGCGGGGTCCAAACCGCGCCCTTCCCGCCCCTGACGCCCGAGGCCCGGATGGTCCCCCGCTATACCCGCCCGCAGATGGCCGCGATCTGGTCGCCGGAAGAGCGCTTCCGCATCTGGTTCGAGATCGAGGCCCTGGCCGCCGAGGCCATGGCCCGGCTCGGCACCATCCCCGAGGACGCGGCCCGCGTGATCCGCGAGAAGGGCGCTCCCCGCGCCGCCTCCATCGGCCCCGCCGAGGTCGAGGCGATCGACGCCATCGAGCGCGTCACCCGCCATGACGTCATCGCCTTCCTCACCTGGATGGGCGAGGGGATCGGGCCCGAGGCCCGTTTCATGCACCAGGGCATGACCAGCTCCGACGTGCTCGACACCTGCCTCGCGGTGCAGATGACCCGGGCGGCGGACCTGCTGGTCGCCGATCTCGACGCGCTGCTGGCGGCGCTGCAAGCCCGCGCCTTCGAGCACCAGTTCACACCCACCATCGGCCGCAGCCACGGCATCCATGCCGAGCCGACCACCTTCGGCCTGAAGCTCGCCGGGTATTACGCCGAGTTCCGCCGCAACCGTGACCGGCTGATCGCGGCGAGGGCGGAGATCGCCACCTGCGCCATCAGCGGCCCGGTCGGCACCTTTGCGAGTGTCGACCCGCGCGTGGAGGCCTATGTCGCCGAGAAGCTGGGGCTGGCCGTCGAGCCGGTCTCCACCCAGGTCATCCCGCGCGACCGCCATGCCGCCTTCTTCGCCGCGCTCGGCGTCGTCGCCTCATCAATTGAGCGGCTGGCGACCGAGGTGCGCCACCTCCAGCGCAGCGAGGTGCGCGAGGCCGAGGAGTTCTTCCATGCCGGGCAGAAGGGCTCCTCCGCCATGCCGCACAAGCGGAACCCGGTGCTGTCGGAGAACCTGACCGGCCTCGCCCGGCTGGTCCGCAGCCATGTCGTCCCGGCCATGGAGAATGTCGCGCTCTGGCATGAGCGGGACATCAGCCATTCCAGCGTCGAGCGGGTGATCGCACCGGATGCCACCATCGGCCTCGACTTCGCCCTCGCCCGCCTCACGGGCATGATGGAGAAGCTGACGGTCTATCCCGAGCGGATGGCTGAGAACCTGGAGGGGCTCGGCGGCGTGGTCCATTCGCAGAAGGTGCTGCTGGCGCTGACCCAGGCGGGAATGAGCCGCGAAGCCGCCTATGCCGCCGTCCAGGCCGCCGCCATGGCCACGTGGCGGGCGCTCGGGCGGCCGGAGTCCCGCCGCTTCCGCGACAACCTCCTGGCCGAGCCGGGCGTCGCGGCGGTGATGGACGGGGCGGCGCTGGATGCGGCAATGGACCCGGCGCGTGACTTCGCCCATGTGCGCACCATATTCGACAGGGTCTTCGCGGCGGAGTGATCCGCCGCCCCGGGCGGGCCGCGGGATTGCCGCGTTTCCGCCGCAAGCAGGGCGCTACATTCCCTGCTAGCAAGGAGGATCGGTCGCCATGCGCGCCCTTCGACTGACCATTCTCGCCCTGGCCGGCCTCGTCGCCGGCCTGGCCCTGGCGCCCGCGACGGGTGAGGCGCAGCCCTATTGGTATGGCCGCCCGCATGGCCATGGCTATGGCCACTACCGGCCGCCACCGCCGCGCTACTGGGGCCCGCCGCCGCGCTACTACGCGCCGCCTCCGCCGCCGGTCTATTACCGGCCGCCGCCGCCCGCCTACTACGCACCGCCGCCGCGCTACTACGCCCCGCCCCCGCCACCGCCGGGCTTCGGCTTCTACATCCGCTAAGGCGGAAGCGTGACCGGCGCACGGTGACGGACCGCGGGCCGGCCCACGCAACAGGGCAGCCAGCGGCTTAACGCTTCCTCAGCCTTCGCCCCCCTAGGGTCGTGGCCGGACATCGTCCGGCGAGATCCTGGGGCACACCGCTCCCCGGCGCGCCGGCGCAGGAGCGGATATGGAAAAGCCATTGCCGCCGGTGCCCGCGCGGGACACCGCCGGGTTGATCGCCGCCGCGAGCCAATGCGCGGCGGCGGGGGACCATCGACGAGCCCTTTCCCTCTTCGAGCATGCCATCGCCCTCGCGCCGGAGGACGCCAGGGCCTGGGCGGGCGCCGGCCTCGCCCTCCAGGCCCTCAGCCGCCGCGGCGAAGCGATGGCCACCCTCTGCCGCGCCCGCTTCCTCGCCCCCGACCTCGCCCCCGCCCGCACCGGCATCGGCGGCCTCCTGCTGGACCGTGGACTGGCCGTCGAGGCGGAGGCGGAATTCGCTGCCGCCACCGAGGCCGCGCCAGGCTGGTGGGTTGGCTGGGCCAATCGCGGCCTTGCCCTCCAGCATCGCGGACGAGCGGAGGAGGCACTGGCCCCGCTGCGCCACGCCACCAGCCTCGCGCCAGGCGAGCCGGAGGCCTGGCACAGCCTTGCCACCGCCTTCCTCCTGCTCGACCGGGCGGAGGAGGCGGAAACGGCGCTGCGCCGCACCCTCTCGCTCGACCCGCGCCATGCCGTGGCGCATTCCAATCTCGGCCGGGCGCTGCGCGGACAGAACCGCCTGGACGAGGCGCGCGCCGCCTACCGCGCCGCCCTCGCTATCGCGCCAAGCCAGGCCGAGACGCGCTGGAACCTCGCCGTCACCGACCTGCTCGCCGGCGACTGGGCCTCGGGCTGGGACGGGGCGGAGTGGCGGTGGCACGTCCCGGGCTTCCCGGCCCGCCCGCGTGGCTTCGGCCAGCCGCTCTGGGCTGGCGAGGCGATCGAGGGCCGCACCCTGCTGCTGCATGCCGAACAGGGCTTCGGCGACAGCATCATGATGCTCCGCTACCTGCCCCTCGTCGCCGCCCGTGGCGCCCGGGTACTGCTGGAATTGCCGGAGGCGCTGCTGCCGCTCGCCGCCGACCTTCCGGCCGAGACCGTCGCCACCGGCAAGCCCCTGCCGGGCTTCGACCTGCATTGCCCGCTGCTCAGCCTGCCCCGCGCCTTCGGTACCCTGCCGGAGACGGTGCCGCCCACCCCCTATCTCACCCCACCCGCCGCAGCCTCGGCGCGCTGGGCCGGGCGCCTGCCCGAGGATGGCGGCGCTCCGCGGGTCGGCCTCGCCTGGGCCGGGCGTCCGACCCATAGGAACGATGCCAACCGCTCCATCGGCCTCGCTGCCCTCGCCCCGCTGCTGGCCATGCCGGGGCTGCGCTTCTATGGGCTGCAGGCCGGGCCGCGGGCGGCGGACATCGCGGGGCTCGGCCTCGAAGGGCAGCTCGAGGACCTCTCGCCCCTGCTGACCGACTTCGGCGAGACGGCAGCGGCGCTGGCGCGACTCGACCTGCTGGTTTCGGTCGATACATCGGTCGTCCATCTTGCCGGCGCGCTCGGCCGGCCCTTCCGCCTGCTGCTGCCCTTCGCTCCGGACTGGCGCTGGATGCCCGGGCGGGAGGACACGCCCTGGTATGCCTCCGGCCGCTTGCTGCGGCAGGCACGGCTTGGCGACTGGTCCGCCCCGCTCGCGGCCCTGGCCGCCGATCTCGCGCAACTCGCCCCCCTGCCGGCCCTGGCCGCGGAGTAGCCCCCATGCATGAGCAGTCCAAGGCGGCCAAGCGCCGCATCGCCGATGCCGCCTTCCTCACCCGATACATGGTGGGCGACGCACTGGACGTCGGCGCCGGGCCGGACGGGCTCTCCCGCCACCTCGGTGCGTTTCCGCTGCTGCGGAGCGTCCGCGAATGGGACAGGCCGGATGGCGACGCGCAATACCTGGCCGGCCTCGCCGATGCCAGCTTCGACCTCGTCCATGCCAGCCATTGCCTGGAGCACATGCTCGATCCGCGCATCGCCCTTGGGCACTGGATCCGGGTGACGAAGCCGGGCGGTCACCTCGTCATCACCATCCCCGACGAGGACATGTACGAGCGTGGCCAGTGGCCGAGCCGCGCCAATGGCGACCACAAATGGAGCTTCACCGCCTTCAAGGCCGAGAGTTGGGCGCCGAAATCGGTCAATGTCGTCGACCTGGCGCGGGAGTTCGGCGGGCTGGTGGAGCTGGAGCGCATCCAGGTGGTGCGAGACTTCTTCCGCCCGGAGATGGCGGGCGACCAGACCATGGGTCCCGTCGCCGAATGCGCGATCGAGCTGGTGCTGCGCCGCCGGCCGGAGGCCGCGGCGGCGCCGATGCTGCACGGCGCGGCCGACCGCAGCCTGATCCCGCCCATCGGCCGCATGCGGCTGAAATCCTGCCGCCAGGGGCTGATGCTGTTCAACAGCCAGGACACCAATGTCGGCCGGCTGCTCGATACCTATGGCGAGTATGCCGAGCATGAGGTGGCGCTCTTCGCCCGCCTGCTGCGGCCAGGCGACGTGGCGGTGGATGCCGGGGCGAATATCGGCAGCCTCTCCATCGCCATGGCCCGGCAGGTCGGCCCGCGCGGCCGGGTGCATGCCTTCGAGCCGCAGCCGCATGTCCATCGCAACCTCGTCGCCAATGCCGCGCTCAACGAGCTCGACCAGCTGGACTGCTGGAATGCCGCGCTCGGCGAGGCGCCCGGCACCATCGAGGTGCCTCGCATGGACCCGAATGCCCGCCACAGCTTCGGCAGCGTCGCCCTCGACCCGTCACGCCGCGACGGGGCGGCCGATGCCGCCCGCGGCACGCTGGTGCCGGTGATGACGGTGGATGGCCTTGGCCTGCCGGCTTGCCGCCTCATCAAGGCGGATGTCGAGGGGATGGAGGCGCATGTGCTGCGTGGCGCCCGCGAGACCATCGCCCGCCACCGCCCGCTGCTCTATCTCGAGGCTGAGCTGAAGGAAAGCGTGCCGGCCTTGCTGGAGGAGGTGACCGCGCTCGGCTACGCCCCCTACTGGCATGTCGTTCCCTATGTGCAGCCGGGCAATCTCTACGGCCGGCTGGTGGAGTTCTTCCGCGGCATCGTCGCGGTGAACCTGCTGGCGGCGCCGCCCGGCTTCACCGTCAATGGCCTGCCGCCGGTCCGCTCGGCGGATTGGCAGGCCGATCTGCGTCCCGCCGCGGCATGACCGCGCCACTGCTGGCCGAGGCCCATCGCCTCGCCGCCGCTGGGCGAGCGGCCGAGGCGATCGCCCTCTACGACCAGGTGCTGGCGCAGGACCCCGCTGTGGCGGATGCGGCGAACAATGCCGGGGTACTGCTGCGCCGCCAGGGGGCGCAGGCGGCGGCGCTGCGGCGCTACCGCCAGGCCCTTGCCGCCGTGCCAGACCATGCCGATGCAGGCTGGAATCTCGGGCGGCTGCTGCTGGACCAGGGCGAGGCGGATGAGGCCTTCCTCCATCTCCGCCGCGCCGCCGCCTTGCGCCCGAGCTGGGAGCGTTGGCACGGCCTCGGCCGCACCTGCCAGGCCCGTGGCGACCTGGCCGGCGCCGAGGCCGCCTATCGCCAAGCCCTTGCTGCGAAGCCCGAAGCGGTGGAGACGCTCAACAACCTCGGCACCACCCTGCAAGCCACGGGGCAGCTGGAGGCGGCACTGCCGCTGCTGGACCGCGCCCTCGCCCTGGCGCCGGACCATGCCGATCTGCGCTACAACCGCTCGCTTCTTTTGATGCTGATGGGCCGCTGGGCGGAGGGTTGGCGCGAGCATGAATGGCGCTGGCGCGCGCCCGGCTTTCTCTCGCCGCGAAGGCGCTTCGACAGCCCGGCCTGGGACGGGAGCCCGATCGAAGGCACGCTGCTGCTGCACTGGGAGCAGGGGCTCGGCGATACGATCCAGTTCCTGCGCTACATCGAAACCGCCCGAGGCAGGGCCGGCCGGCTGGTGCTGGAGGTCCAGCCACCTCTCCTGCCGCTGCTGCACGATCTGCCTGGTGCCGATCTCGTCCTGCCCGCCGGCACGCCACTGCCACCCCATGCCGCGCATGCGCCGCTGCTGAGCCTGCCGCATCTGCTCGGTGAGCCGATGCCCTCCCCCGCTTGGCCCTACCTGTCTGCCGAGACTGAAAGGGCAGCGCGCTGGTCCGCGAGGCTGCAGGGCGAAGGCCCGCTGGTCGGCCTGGTTTGGGCCGGCAATCCGCGGCATGCGAATGACCGCAACCGCTCCATCCCGCTCGGCCTGCTGGCGCCGCTGTTACAGCAGCCGGGGCTGCGCTGGGTATCCTTGCAGGTCGGGCCACGGGCGGCCGACATCGCCACGGTGGGGGCCGGCAGCCGGGTTATCGACGCCGCACCCGCCCTGACGGATTTCGCCGAGACGGCGGCGGCGCTGGCGCAGATCGACCTGCTGATCGCGGTCGACACCGCGGTGGCCCATCTTGCTGGCGCGCTCGGCCGGACTTGCTGGCTGCTGCTGCCCCACGCGCCGGATTGGCGCTGGGGCCAGCAGGGCAACCATTGCTGCTGGTATGAAAGCCTGCGGCTGTGGCGCCAGCCCGCCGCGGGTGACTGGGCGTGCGTGATCGAAGAAATCTCCGCTTCGCTCCCGCGGCGTTAAGCGGCAGGTCACCACTCGACTATTACAATGCCGCATCGGCCCAAAGGGGCCCTCCGTCGGCAAGACGCCGATCTCTGCCATCAGAACGCAGGAATCAGCCCATGTCCGGCACCGTCACGCTTGGAGACTCCGCCAATATCATCACCTTGGGCAGCTTCGACAGCCTGATCGGTGGGACTGGCAATGACATCGTCACGGTGACCGGCGCGGTCTCTGGCGGCACGGTCAATCTCGGCGCCGGCGTGGACCGGTTGAATCTGGGCCATGGCGGCTATACGCTGACGGTTTCCAATGTCGAAACCATCACCGGCGGCTCCGGCAACGACGACGTCACCCTCGGCGCCGCCATCTCCGGCGCCACCGTCAGCCTCGGCGCCGGCACCGACAGCCTCACCCTGGCCAGCGGCGCCAACACCCTCACCGTCAGCGGCGCCGAGACCATCACAGGCGGCAACGGCACCGACGTCGTCACCCTCGGCGCCGCCACCTCCGGCGCCACCATCGCCCTCGGCACTGGCACCGACAGCCTCATCCTCTCCGGCGCCGGCGCCAACACCCTCACCCTCGGCGCCGACATCGAGACCATCACCGGCGGCTCCGCCGCCGACAGCATCACCCTCTCCGCCGGCGTCTCCGGCATCGCCGTCCGCCTCGGCGCCGGCAGCGACAGCCTCACCCTCGCCGACGACGGCAACACCCTCACCGCCAGCAGCATCGAGGCCGTCACCGGCGGCACCGGCGACGACGTCCTCACCCTCGCCGACGGCCAGACCAGCGGCAGCATCAACCTCGGCGCCGGCAGCGACCGCCTGACCCTGGCCAACGCCGCCAACGCCCTCACCGTCAGCGACGTCGAGACCGTCATCGGCGGCTCCCTCGCCGACGCCATCACCTTCGCCGCCGCCATCTCCGGCGCCACCGTCAGCCTCGGCGCCGGCCTCGACAGGCTGGCGCTGGCCGACGGCGGCAACACCCTCGCCGTCACCGGCGCCGAGACCATCACCGGCGGCTCCGGCAACGACGACGTCACCCTCGGCGCCGCCATCTCCGGCGCCACCGTCAGCCTCGGCGCCGGCACCGACAGCCTCACCCTGGCCAGCGGCGCCAACACCCTCACCGTCAGCGGCGCCGAGACCATCACAGGCGGCAACGGCGTGGATGTCATCACCTTCAATGCCGCGATCTCGGGTGCCAGCATCGATCTCGGGGCGGGGACGGATCGCCTGGCGCTCGCCAGCGGCGCCAACACGGTCACCGTCTTCAATACGGAGGTCGTCACCGGCGGCAGCGGCGCCGACAGCATCACCATCACCGGTTCCGTCTCCAGCCGGATCACGGGCGGCGACGGCAACGATACGTTGGTCGGCGGCGGCGGCGGCGACCAGATCAGCGGCGGGCTTGGCAACGATGTGCTGACGGGCGGCGCCGGAGTGGACCGCTTCACCTTCAGCGCCGCCAATGACGCACCGATCACCGGCGGCGACACCATCACGGATTTCAATCCGACGAACGACCTGCTGGTCTTCACCGGGATGCTGACCGGCGCCTTCTCTTTTCTCGGCGCCGCCGCGCTCACCACGACAGGCGCGACGCAGGCCCGCTTCGACGACACGACCAAGGTCCTGTCCATCGACCTGGGCGGCGACGGCACGGCCGACATGAAGATCGTCCTGACCGGCGTGAACCTCGCCGATCTGGACGCCGGCGCCTTCCTCTGGCTGTAGGGGCTACCGCCCCTCGGCTAGGATTCGTCGGCAATGGTCGAGCGCGGCCCCGATCAGGTTGTCGCTCGCCTCCGGGGTGCGGAAGGCGGCGTGCGAGGTGAGCGTCGCATTCTCGAGGCGGGCCAGCGGATGGCCCGCCGGCAGCGGCTCCTCGGTGAAGACATCGAGGCCCGCATGGCCCAGATGCCCGTCCTCCAGCGCCGAAGCCAGGGCCAGCTCGTCGACGATGGCGCCGCGTGCGGTGTTCACCAGGATCGCCCCCTGCTTCATCTGCGCCAGGCGCTCGCGCGAGAGGAAGCCCCGCGTCTCGTCGTTCAACAGCAGATGAAGCGAAACTACATCGCTTTCCGTCAGCAGTTGCTCGAGCGGGACGAACTCCACCCCCGGCATCGACTTGGCCGAGCGATTCCAGGCAATCACCTTCATCCCGATGCCGGCACAGAGCCGCGCCATCTCGGCGCCGATCCCCCCCACTCCGATCAGGCCGACCGTCTTGCCGGTGAGCTGCGTGCCCACCACCCGCGGCCAGCCGCCTGCGCGGATGGCGCCATCCATATGCGCCGTCTTGCGTGCCGCATCCCACATCAGGGCAAAGGCCATCTCCGCCACCGCGGTGTCGCCATAGCCCTTGATGATGTGGACGGTGACGCCGAGCGCCTCCAGCTCCTCCGGGTTCATGTAGCTGCGCGCGCCGGTGCCGAGGAAGACGATATGCTTCAGCTCCGGGCACTGCTTCACGATCTCGGTCGGGAAGGGCGTGTGGTCGTCGATGGCGATCTGGTAGCCCGCCAGCAGCCGCGGCAGGTCGGCCGCCTTGATCTCGGGGTCGCGGTGGATGGCCACCTCCGGGTCGCCCGGGCGCAGCAGCCGCTCGGTCACCGCCGCGAGCGACGGGTTGGCATCGACGAATAAGGCGCGCATGGCAGTACCCCCGGCAGATCCGATGCGCGGCATCGTAACGCCGGGCGGCGAGAGGTCCAGCCTCAGCGCCCGGTGGGCGGCCGCCTCTTCAGGTCAGGCGACCAATGCCCAGGAATGCAGGGCCATGGCGGGTCTTCCGGTCTTGGCCCCGGCATCCGGGGCGCGGTCAGGCGGCCGCCTTGCCGCCATAGGCTTGCAGCATCCGCGCCATCACCCCTTCGATCCCGCCGCCAGCCGCGGCCTGGCCGACCTCCTGCGCGCCGAGCAGCGCCGACATTCCCTCTGCACCCAATGCCGGCCGGCTGCCGCCATGAAGCAGGTGCGGCCGGGCCTTCGCCATCTCCGCCGCGTTGAGCTTGCCGTCGCCATCGGAATCGAGGGTCTTGAAGGCGGCATCCATTGCCGCCGTCGCGGCAGAAGCTGCCGGCTTGCCCAGCGCCTGGAACTCGGCAAGCGAGACGCTGCCGTCGCGGTCCTTGTCGGCGCGGCTGAACATCTGCTGGCGCATCTGCTGAATCAGGGCGGCGTTGCCCGCGCTACCCGGGCTTGAGACCTGCATCCTCTGCGAACCTCCGCTGCCGCCGGCCCCATGCCGGTCTGCAGCGCCAGGCTGAACAGCATCCGGCGTGCCAGCTCAGCCGAGCCGCACCACCATCAGCTCATGCTTGTTGTGCGCGCCGTGGAAGACCGTCGCGCCGGGGATGGTCGCGAACTCGGCCGCTGCCGCATGGTCCGTCTCGCCCTGGAACTTGATAGTGCAGCAGATGTTGCGCACCCGCCCCGCCTCCAGCCAGCGCCGCACCAGGGCGAGCAGCCGCTGCGGATAGCAGATCACGTCGCTGAACAGCCAGTCGACCGGCGGCATCTGCCGCGGGTCGAGGCCGAAGGCGCTCTCCTGCCGCATGGAGACGCCGGGCAGCGCTGCAACCGCCGGGTCGAGCGGCGCCTTGTCTACCGCTGTTACCTGCGCGCCGAGTTGCGCCAGCGCCCAGGTCCATCCCCCGGGCGAGGCGCCGAGGTCGAGGCAACTCTCCCCCGGCAGCGGCCAGCGCCCGGCACGGGTCAGCGCCTCCCAAAGCTTGAGGTAGGCCCGGCTCGGCGGCCCCTCCCGGTCCTCGACGAATTGCACCGCACCGTTGACGAAGGGGCTGGTCTTGGTCGCACTCAGCAGCAGACGGTCCGGTGCCAGCAAGGTCCAGGCGCCAAGATGCGCGGCCGGCGCCGGCTCGGGGAAGTGCAGCGGCCGTGCCTTCACCGGCGGCAGCCGATCGGCAATCAGCGCGGCGCGGCGATGCTGGCCATGGGCATAAAGCGCCCAGTTCCGCTGGATCGCGCGCAGCGCATCCGCTGCCGCCTTTACCGAGGGGGCCGGCACCTCCTCGGGCGCCGTCCAGGCCTCGAGCGCCCAGGCGAGCACCCGCGGCGGCTCGGGCGACAGGGCAAGGCGTCCATGCCAGCCGGCGATGCTGCCCCCGGCCAGGCGCAGCTCCTCGGCCAGTTCCGCCTCGAAGCCCTCGGCCGCGAGATAGGCCGCCCCGATCACCGCCGGACCAAAGCCGAAAGGCCGAGCAGCGCCCAGGCCGCCATCAGCGTCATGCCACCAACCGGCGCCACCGACCCGAGCGAGACGCCGCCGATCGCCACGGCATAGACCCCGCCACAGAACAGGATCAGCCCGAGCGCGAAGCCCGCCCCGGCAAGCTGCACTAGCAACCCGCGATGCCGCTCCGCCCAGAGGCCCGTGGCCAGCAGGGCCAGCGCATGCCAGCCCTGCATTTGGATGCCGTTCGCCAGCATGCCGAGCCGCGCCGGGTCGAGCCTTGCAGGCGCCCCATGCGCGGCCCAGGCCGCGAGGCCGACGGCAGTGAGCCCAGCGACGGCACCCAGGGCAATCCAGAGACGATGCATGGCCGCGGTCTACTCCGGCGCCCCTGGCTTGGCGACCCCATGCGCCCGCCGCGCGACATTGGCCGCCAGATGCGCCTGCCGCGTCGGCTCCGGCAGCCGGTAGCCGGTGCCGCAGCGTTGCACCCACTCCACCGCCGTCGCAGGCGAAACCCTGTGCCCCGGCGAGATGTAGAGCGGGTTGGACCGTCGCCGCGTCCGCAGCACCGTGCCGAGCGTGCGCCCCTTCCAGGCCAGCGACACCGCCTCGCCCGGCTCGGCCCCCAGCTCCCCCTCCGGCCGCCCGACCAGCGGCGACTTGGCGACGCCGATGCTCGGCACATCGAGCACCACCCCGAGATGCGAGGCGATGCCGAGCCCCCGCGGATGCGCCACCCCATGCCCGTCGACCAGCACCAGGTCCGGCCGCTCGCCGAGCTTCGCCCAGGCCTCCAGCAGCGCCGGCACCTCGCGGAAACCGAGGAAGCCAGGGATATAGGGCATCGTCGCCCGCCGCACGGCGGACGCGCTCGCCACCACCTCGAGCCCCGGCCAGGCCAGTAGCACCACGGCGGCGAAGACCAGGTTCTCCGGGTCGAAGCGCGTGTTGCTGATATCGACCCCGCCGATCAGCCGCACCGGGCCGAGCGCATCCTCCGTCACCACCCGGGCGGCGAGCGCCACCTGCGCGGCGCGGGCGGTGGCGAGGTCGGGCGGGTCGATCCAGTCGGGCGGCAGGTCCATGGGGCGGTTACGCCCAGACTCAGGGCCCGGTTGCCCCCAGCATGGCCGGGACCAGCAGGCCGAGATTGTGCCGCATCATCGCCTCATAGGTCGGCGCCGGCCCGTCGGGGGCGGAGAGGGTGTCGGCATAGAGCCGCCCCCGCACGCCGATGCCGGCATCCCGCGCCAGCCGTTCCATCACCGCCTGGCTGCCCCGCCCCTCGATGAAGACGGCCGAGACCCGCTCCGCCCGGATCTGCCGGATCAGCGCCGCCACCTGCGCCGCCGAGGGCTGGGCATCGGGCGCGATGCCCTGCGGCGCCAGCACCCTGACGCCGTAGCGCGCGGCGAAGTAACCGAAGGCCTCATGGCTGGTGACGACCACCCGCCGCTCCGCCGGCACCCGCGCGACCTCGCCCAGCACCCAGGCATCCAGTGCCGCCAGTCGCGCGTCATAGGCCTCGGCGCGCACCGTCCCCGCCGGCAGCACCCGGCCGAGCCCGCGCGCGATCGCCGCCGCATAGGCCCGTCCCCGCGCCACATCCTGCCAGGCATGCGGGTCATTGCCCCGCGCTGCGATGCCCTCGCTCGCCGTCGCCAGTGGCCCGCGGTAGCCCGTGCTCCGCAGCAGCCGGTCCAGCCAGGGCTCGAAGCCCAGCCCATTGCGAACGACCAGCGCCGCCCCCTCGATCGCCCGCGCCTCCGAGGGCCTTGGCTGGAAGACATGCGCATCCGTCTCCGGCCCGGCCAGCACCCGGAGCTCCACCGCATCCCCGGCCAGTTGCCGGGCCATGTCGCCGAGAATGGAGAAGGAGGCGACCACAACCGGTCGCCCCTGCGCGCGGCCCCCTCCCGGCAGCAGGAGGGCAGGCAGGGCGAGCAGGGCACGGCGGGGGGCAAGCATCATTGTTATAATATAACACCCGGATCGGGGATTGTCATCCGATTGCCGTGGATTGCATCTCCCGCGTTGGCGAAGCGCCCCCGACCGCCGATATTGGTCGGAAGGACACCACCCCACCGAACGGAAGGCATGCATGGCATCCAGCGAATGGGAAATCCCGCCGGAATTGCAGCCGGACCCGACCGATCACGCCTTCGATCTGGACGTGGCGCTGCAATCCGTCGTCGGGGTGAAGGCGCTGGTTCCGCCGGATGCCTTCACCGCGCAGAGCCTGGGGACGGAGCGGGTCGGCAGCGGCGTCGTTATCCGGCCGGACGGCTTGATCGCCACCATCGGCTACATCGTGACCGAGGCGGAGAGCATCTGGCTCACCACGCATGACGGCCGCGCCATCCCCGGCCATGCCCTCGCCCATGATTTCGAGACGGGCTTCGGCCTGATCCAGGCCCTCGGCCGGCTCGACCTGCCGGCCCTGCCGCTCGAGTCGGGCGAGGCGCCGCAGCCCGGCGATGTCGCCGTGCTGGCCAGCGCCGGCGGCCGCAAGCACGCGCTGCGCTGCACCATCGCCGCCCGGCAGGAATTCGCCGGCTACTGGGAATACATGCTGGAGGAGGCGCTGTTCACCGCCCCCGCCCACCCTTCCTGGGGCGGCGCGGGGCTCATCGGCGGCGACGGGCGGCTGATGGGCATCGGCTCCCTCGTCATGCAGCAGCAGGACGGCAAGGGGCGGCGCGTCGATCTCAACATGGTCGTCCCCGCAAGCCTGCTGCCCCCGGTGCTGGACGACCTGCTGAATTACGGCCGCCCCAACCGCCCGGCGCGGCCCTGGCTCGGCCTCTATGCCGGCGAGGACGAGGAGGGCGTGCTGGTCTCCTCCACCGCCCGCAACGGCCCGGCGCAAAAGGCGGGATTGCTGGAGGGCGACCGGCTGGTCTCGGTCGGCGGCCAGCGCGTCTCCGACCTCGCCAGCCTCTGGCGCGCGGTCTGGGCCTGCGGCTCGGCCGGGGCGAAGGTGCCGGTGACCATCGCGCGGGAGGCAATGCCGCACGACCTCACCATCGCCTCCATCGACCGGCGCGCCTTCCTCAAGCCACCGCGCCTGCACTGATGGCGGCGCTCGACGAGCTGGCGCTGCGCCGCCAGGCCCGCCGCCTGCTGGCGCCCTGGGACCAGCCCGGCTCGCCTGGCGCGACGCTCGGCCTGGTGCGGGAGGGCGCGCTGGCGCTCCATGAGAGCGCCGGCCTCGCCAGCCTCGAATTCGGCGTGCCGATCGGGCCGGACACCCGCTTCCGCGTCGCCTCGGTCAGCAAGCAGTTCACCTGCGCCGCCATCCTGCTGCTGGCCGCGGAGGGCCGGCTTTCGGTCGAGGATGCCATCCACGACCACCTGCCCGAGCTGCCCGATCTCGGCGCCCGCATCACCATCGGCCAGCTGATGCACAACGTCTCCGGCCTGCGCGACATGCTGGAGCTGATGCGCCTCGGCGGCGCCGACCTCTCGCATCCCTGTCGGACGGAAGACCTGCTCGCCGCCATCCTCCGCCAGCGGGGCCTGAACTTCGCCCCCGGCACGCGCTTCCGCTACTCGAACACCGGCTTCCTCCTGCTCGGCCGGATCGTCGAGCGGGTGGGCGACGAGCCCTTCGGGGAATTCCTCGCCCGCCGCATCTTCACCCCGCTCGGGATGACCCGCACCCGCCACACCCCGAGCATCGCCGAGGTCGTGCCCGGCCTCGCCACCGGCTACATGCCCCAGGGCGAGGGCTTCCTTCGCGCCCAGCACGGCTTCCCCCTCGGCGGCGAGGGCGGCCTCGTCTCCTGCGTCGAGGACCTGGCGCTGTGGGACCGCAACTTCGCGACCGGCCGCATCCCCGGCCTCGCCGAGGCGCTGGTCGCGCCCCTTTCCTTCGCCAATGGCCGGCCGAACCTCTATGCCCGCGGGCTGGAGGTGACGCGCTATCGCGGCCTCCGCACCGTCGACCATGGCGGCCTCTGGCCCGGCTACAAGACCTGCTTCCTCCGCGTGCCGGAGCGGGAGATGACGGTGATCGCCATCGCCAACCATGGCGGGATCGACACCCATGCCCTTGCCCATCGCCTGCTCGACGCGGCGCTGGAGGGCACGCCCGGCGTCCACCCCGTGCCGCCCATGCCCAACCTTGATGGCCTCTTCGGCCGCTGGGTCGCGCCGGAGAGCGGCACGACGGTGGAATTCGCCGAAGGCCCGACCGCCACCCAGCACGGCGTCCCCTTCCCCCTGGCGGCGACCGAGGATGGCCGCCTCGCCGCCATGCGCGGCGTCTTCCCCTTCACCGTCAGCCTGCCCGAGGGTGACAGCCTCACCCTCGAGACCGATGCCGGCACCCTCACCCGCTTCCGCCATGCCCCGGCCGAGGCCAGCCTGCCCGAGGGCCTCGCCGGCACCTGGCAGTGCGAGGACCTGGGCGCGACCTGGACCATCGCCCCGCAGGAGGGTGGCCTCGCCGTGCAGGTGCGCGGCCCGGTCGCCAGCGCCGGCCCCTGGCCCTTGCAGGCGGTCGAGGGTGATGCCTTCCGCATCCGCACGCCCGGCACGCTGTTCCAGGGCTGGGTCGATGCGCGGGCGGAGCGCGGCGCCGATGGCCGCATCGCCGCATTCGTCGTGAACGGGGCACGGGCGAGCGGCCTGCGTTTCCTCCCCGCCTGATCGCTGGCAGACTTCCTCCAAACCCGGAGGAAGCAGAGCCATGACGGACAGCCCCTACACCGTCGGCGACCTGGTCGCCGAATTCCTGGCGCGCATCGGCGTCACCACCTGCTTCGGCATCGTCTCCGTCCATAATATCCCGATGCTGGACGGCATCGGCCGGCGCAACGCCATCCGCTACGTCATGGCCCGCGGCGAGATGGGGGCGGGACACATGGCGGATGCCTATGCGCGCGCCTCCGGCCATCTCGGCGTGGTCTTCTCCTCGACCGGGCCGGGCGCCGCCAACACCGTCCCCGGCCTGGCGGAAGCACAGTTCGCCGGCTCCCCGGTGCTGCACATCACCGGCCAGACGGCGACGAAGTACATCGACCGCGACATGGGCACGGTGCATGACCTGCCGGGCCAGACGGCAATGCTCGCGGCCGTCTGCAAATCCGCCTTCCGCATCCGCTCCGCGCAGGAGGCGCTCGGCGTGCTGACCCGCGCCGCGACCCTGGCCCTGACGCCGCCCCGCGGCCCGGTCAGCATCGAGATCCCGATAGACATCCAGCGCACCGCCATCCCCCGTCCGGCGGAGCTGGACCGGCTGGTCCTGCCCATCCCGCCCGCCCTGCCGCCCGACCCGGCGGCGCTGGACGAGGCAGCCGCCATCCTAGCCCAGGCCAAACGCCCCATGCTCTGGCTCGGCAATGGCGCGAAGGAGGCAGGAACCGCGGCAATGCGGCTGATGGAAATCGGCTTCGGTGCCGTCTCCTCCTGGAACGGGCGCGGCATCATCCCCGAGGACCATCCGATGACCCTCGGCGGAATGCATGGCAACGGCTCGCCCCGCGTGCAGGAATTCTACGGCACGGTGGATGCGATGCTCGTCGTCGGCAGCCGGCTGCGCGGGCATGAGACGATGGACTTCTCGCTGAAGCTGCCCAAGACGCTGATCCAGGCGGATGTCGACCCGCGCGCCAATGGCCGCACCTATCCGAGCACGGCCTTCGTCTGCGGCGACGCCGCGCTGGTGATGCAGGGCCTCGCCGAGCGCCTCGCCGGCCGCATGACGGCCGATCCCGGCTTCGCCGCCGACTTCGCCGAGATGCGCCGCCGCGCCACGGCCGAGTACCGCGACACGCTCGGCCCGTATGCCGAATTCCCCGCCGCGCTCCGCGCCGCCCTGCCGCGTGACGCGCTCTTCGTCCGCGACATCACGCTGAGCAACTCCTCCTGGGGAAACCGCATCTTCCCGGTCTATGGCCCGCGCGATGCGGTGCATCCGGTGAGCGCCGCCATCGGTCCCGGCCTGCCGCTCGGCATCGGCGCGGCGATGGCGGGCGGGAGCCGCAAGACCATCGCGATGGTCGGCGACGGCGGCTTCGCGCTGAACCAGACCGAGCTCTGGACCGCGGTGCAGGAGCGCGCGGAGCTCATCGTCATGGTGATGAACGACCGTGGCTACGGCGTCATCAAGCATATCCAGGGCGCGCTGCAGGACGGCCGCATGTTCTTCGGCGACCTGCAGGGCCCGGACTTCCAGCAGCTCGCCGCCGTCGCCGGCCTGCCCGGCTTCAAGGTGTCCTCGGTCGGCGAGCTGGCCGGCGTGGTGGAACGCGCCGTCGCCACCCCCGGCCCCTCGCTGATCGAGGTGGACATGGCGGCGATCGGCGCCTTCCCGCCCTATGCGCCCTACAACGCCATGGGCATCTACGCCAAGGCGAGCCGGTAGAAACGGCTGGCCGTCCCGCTGAAAAGCGCCTGGCGCTCCTCGGCGGAGGCGCCGGAGGCGAGCTTCTTGCAGGCGTTCCAGAAGACGCCGTAGCCGTAGCTGCCCTTGTCCACCGGGAAGTTGCTCTCGAACATGCAGCGCCCGGCGCCGAAAAGCTCGATGGTGGTCTCCACATAGGGCTTCCAGGCGGCCACCAGCGCATCGGAGGTGGGCGGCTCCGGCGCCTCATCGAAGCCGAAGCCGTTGATGCGCATCCCAAGCCCGCCGACCTTCACCGAGACATTCGGGCAGGTCGCCAGCTCGGCCATGGCGGCGCTCCATTCGGTGAAGATCGCATCCCGCTTGCCGGAATAAGCCTTGATACCGAGCGGGCCGCCGACATGGTCGAGCACGATCGGCGTCTCCGGGAAGGCGCGGGCGAGCGCCGTCAGGTCCGGGATCTGCGGATGGTAGAGCCAGGCATCGAAGCTGAGGCCGAGCGGCGCGAGCTGGGCGAAGCCGGCGCGGAAATCCTCGCGGAAATAGATGTCCCGCGGTGGCTGGTAAGCCGGGTTCATCACCTCCGGGTCGGGGTCCCAGCTCGTGATGTGGCGGATGCCGCGGAAGCGGTCGCCGCCGGCGCGGATATGCGCCTGCAGCACCTCCCGCGCCTCGGCACCGATCATCAGGTTCACATGGCCGACGATGCCCTCGCAGATCCTGGCCGGGCCATAGTCGCCGCTGGCGCTCGTCGCCGCGATGCCGTTGACGAACTCCGTCTCGCCGACCGGCTTCCAGGCTTCCGGCCCATGGGCGCGGTGCATCGCGCGGCACTGCACGAAGACGGTGGAGACGATGTTGTGGCCCTGGTTGATGTCGGCCAGCAGCTCGGGCAGCAGGTAGCGCCAGCCCGGCCGGTCCCACAGGTGATGATGCGGGTCGACGATCGGCAGGGCAGGGTCGAGCGGCTCCTCGGCATGGCGGGCGAGCCAGTCCTCCCAGACCGGGGCGTAGTGCGAGTTCGTGCTGCTCATGACACCGTTTCCTTGGCGTTTCCGCCGCCGAGGATACCCCTGCCCGCCATCCCCGCCTATGCTTAGCCACCTATCGGGGGAGGTCCAGGGAATGAGCTTGCCATTGGAAGGCGTCAGGGTGATCGAGGTGGGCCAGGCCCTGGCGGGCCCGCTCGCCGGGGTGATCCTGGCCGATCTGGGCGCCGACGTGATCAAGATCGAGAAGCCCGATGGCGGCGACGATGCGCGGATCTGGGGCCCGCCCTACGGGCCGGATGGCGAGACCTCGCTCTACTTCCACAGCCAGAACCGCAACAAGCGCAGCGTCATCCTGGACCTGAAGAGCCAAGCCCATATCGAGACGCTGCACGCCCTCTGCGAGACGGCCGACATCCTGATCCAGAACCTCCGTCCCGGGGTAGTGGACGAGATCGGCATCGGGCCGGAAGCGATGCTCGCGCGCCATCCGCGCCTCGTCTACTGCTCCATCTGGGCCTTCGGCTATCAGGGGCCGATGCGGATGCGCCCGGGCTTCGACCCCTTGCTGCAGGCCTTCGGCGGCATGATGAGCATGACCGGCCGGCCGCAGGACCCGCCGACCTTCTGCGGCGCCTCGATCAACGACAAGGCGACCGGCCTGTTCTGCGCCGTCGGCGCGCTCGCCGGCCTGCGCCAGCGGGACAAGACCGGCCAGGGCTGCCTGATCGACACCTCGCTGCTGGAGACCGCAGCCTTCTGGGTCGAGGGCCAGGTCAACCAGCACATCGCCACCGGCGAGGTGCCGACGCGGCACGGCACCGGCGCCGCCGTCATCGTGCCCTACCAGGTCTTCGACACCGCCGACCGCCCGCTCTGCCTCGCCGCCGGCAATGACCGGCTCTTCGCCCGCGCGGCGAAGGTGCTCGGCCATCCCGAATGGGCCGAGGACCCGCGCTTCGCCCGCAGCGCCGGCCGCGTACGCAACAAGACGGAGCTGCTGCCCCTCATCGCCGACGCGCTGCGCGGCAATGCGCGCGACCATTGGATCGCGGCGCTCGAGGCGGTGGGCGTGCCCTGCGCCCCCGTGAACGATATCGGCGAGCTGGCGACGAGCGAGCAATTCGCCGCGGTCGACATGGTGCAGACCCTGCCGGAGAGCGGCGTGAAGGTGCTCGGCCTGCCGATCAACATCGACCGCGCCCGCCCCTGGTCGTCGCGCCCCGCGCCGAAGCTCGGCGAGCACACGGAGGAGGTGCTCGCCGCGCTCAGGCGGTAGGCCTCGGATACCCTTCCGCGGCTTTGCCGCGGAAGGTTCTGCGGAAGCGAAGCCCATCGGGGTCCCCGCGACGCCGCGCAGCGGTGTCGCCGGGAATTAGGCTGCCGGCGTCAGCACATGGATGACGCGGCTGGCGAGCATCTCCTTGGTCTTCGCCGCATACTCCTTCATGTGCGGCGCGGCGCCATGCGCCTTCAGCGCGTCGATGCTCTCCCACTTCTCGATCACGACGAAGCTGTCCGGGCCCACCGGGGTCTGGATGGCGCCCATCCCTTCCGCGTCGATGGCCGGGCCGTACTCGATGCAGCCCTGCTCGGCATGCACGGCCGGCATATTGGCGCGGAAGGCGGCGAGCACCTGCTCCCGCATGCCGGACTTCGCAGTGATGATGGCGAGGACGTGGATCATGGTGCCGGACGCTCCCTTGGTTGGCGGCGGCAGGCTACGCGCCGCGCCAGCGCCCGCCAAGCCGGGCTCAGTTCTGCGGCACGTCGAGCTTGCCGAGGATCGGCCGCCACCGCTCCGTCTCGCTCGCCATGAAGCGGGCGAATTCCTCCGGCGTGCTGCCCTTCGGGAACTGCCCGTCATTGGTCAGCCGCTCGCGGATGCGCGCATCCTGCAGCGCCTGCACCGCCGCGGCGTTCAGCCGCTCCACCGCCGCCGTCGGCGTGCGCGCCGGGGCGAGCAGGCCGAACCAGCTCTCGGCCACCAGCCCGGGGACGCTCTCGGCGAAGGCCGGCACGTCCGGCGTCGAGGTCACGCGCTGCGCGCTGGTCCAGCCGAGGATGCGCCCCTGGTCGTTGCGATGGACCGGCAGCGCCGTGGCCCCAGCCACCACCAGCAGGTCGAGGGTGCCGGCGAGGAAGTCGTTCAGCTGCGCCGCATCGCCGCGATAGGTCACGTCCTGCATGGTGACGCCGAGCCGGTCGAGCACCATCAGCATCGCCATGTTGGTGAGCGTGGTCGGCCCGTTGGTGCCGTAGGTGATGCGCCCCGGCCGCGCCTTCGCCGCCGCGACGAGGGCCGCGATATCCGCCGGCCCGTCCTTCCGCGCGATCACCGCGAAGGGGAAGGTGGAAGCCAGCGTGACCGGCGCGAAATCCTCCGGCTTGTAGGCGAGGCGGCGGTAGATCAGCGGGTTGATGGTCAGCGTCGTGCCCGCCGCCATCAGCACGGTATGCCCGTCCGGCTCGGCACGGGCGACGTATTCGGCGCCGATGATGGTGTTGCCGCCGGGCCGGTTCTCCACCTGCACCGGCCGGCCCAGCGCCTCCGTCATGCGCTCGGCCATCAGCCGCGTCATCACGTCGGTGCTGCCGCCCGGGGCGAAGGGCACGACGATGGTGACGGGCCGGCTGGGGAAGCCTCCTTGGGCCAGGGCGGGTGCGGCCAGCAGGCCGGCCGCCAGCGCGAGGCCGGCGCGGCGGGTCATCTCGGTCATGGACGGTCTCTCCCGGCGAGGATTTGGCGATGCTCTTCCCCCTTCGTCGGCCGGCGCGCAAGGCCCCGGCCAGCCGGGGCGGGCCGCGGCTGCTTAGCTTGGCCCGCTCATCGGCGCGGGAGATGGGGGATGCATGAGGTTGTCGTGGTCGGCACGGGCCTGGCGGGGCGGCGGGACATGATCCCCCACGCCTTCAACCATCGCAGCGTCGCAGCGCCCGGCGGGCAGGCCGCCTGCCGGAGGCTACCGGCATGAGGCCCGACCGCTTCACCGGCCAGGTGGCCCTCGTCACCGGCGCCGCCTCCGGCCTCGGCCGCGCTACCGCCATCGGCCTGGCGGGCGAGGGGGCGCGGCTGATGCTCTTCGACCGCGACGCGACAGGCCTCGCCGAGACCGCGGCGCAATGCCCTGGCGCCCTCACCCTGGCCGGCGATGCCTCCAGCGCCGCCGATGTCGACGCAGCCGTGGCGCGGGCGGCGAGCCTCGGCCCGCTCCGCCTGCTGGTGACGGCGGCCGGCATGCTCGGCCCCGTCCGCCCGGTAACCGAGGTGGAGGAGACGGAATGGGACCGGCTCTTCGCCGTCAACGTGAAGGGCACCTGGCTTGCCGCGCGCGCCGCCTTCCCGCTGATGCGCGAGGCCGGCGGCGGGGCGATGGTCGCCTTCTCCTCGGCGGCGGGGCTGGTCGGCTCGCCCACCATGCCAGCCTATTCGGCGAGCAAGGGCGCGGTGGTGCTGCTGACGCGCAGCCTCGCCGTGGCCCATGCGCCGGAGGGCATCCGCGTCAACTGCGTCTGCCCCGGCTCGATCGAGACGCCGATGCTGGAGGAAACCTTCGCCAGCGCCGGCGATCCGGCGGCCCGCGCCGCGCGCGAGGCCGTCTTCCGTGCCCGCCACCCGCTCGGCCGCTTCGGCCGTGCAGATGAGGTGGCGGATGCCGTGCTCTTCCTGCTCAGCGCCGAGGCCGGCTTCGTCACCGGCGTCGCGCTCCCCGTCGATGGAGGCCGGCTTGCCTGACACCACCGGACGCTTCGCCGGCCGTGCCGCCATCGTCACCGGCGCCGCGCGCGGCATCGGCGCCGCCACCGCGGCGCGGCTGGCCGAGGAGGGGGCCCAGGTCCTGCTCGCCGACCGGGCGCCGGAGGTGATGGCGCGGGCCGAGGCGCTGGGCGGCGTCGGGCTGCGCATCGACCTCGCCGCGCGGGGCGCGGGCGAGGCGGTGGTCGATACCGCACTCGATGCCTTCGGCCGGCTCGACATCCTGGTCAACAATGCCGGCATCGGCGGCTCGAAGCCGCTGCTGGACTCGGATGACGACCTTCTCGAGCGCTTCATAGAGACCAACCTGACCTCGGTGCTGCGGCTGACGCGCGCCGCCATTCCGCATCTGGCGCGGCCGGGCGGGCGGATCGTTTCCGTCTCCTCCACCTTCGGCATCGCGGGCTATCCCGGCACCACCGCCTATGCCGTCGCCAAGGCCGGCATCGCCCAGATGACGCGCCAGCTGGCGGGCGAGCTGGCGCCGGAGGGCATCCTCGTCAATGCCGTCGCCCCCGGCGTCATCGAGACGGCGATGACCGAGGGGCATCTCGGCAGCGACTATTACCGTCGCGCCGTACTGGAGCCGACGCCGCTGCGCCGTGCCGGAAAGCCCGAGGAGGTGGCGGCCGTCATCGCCTTCCTCGCTTCGGCGGATGCCGCCTATGTCGCGGGGCAGGTGATCGCCGTCGACGGAGGGTGGCTTGCGGCACGGCATCCGCCGCGCGAGGCTGGCTGAAACCACCGAAGGGGCGACCGATGATCGACATGAAGGTGAACTGGCCGGGCGGCGCCAAGGTCGCGGTGATGCTGACCTTCGACTTCGATGCGGAGACGCTCTGGCTCTCGCGCGACCCGGAGAATGCCCGCCGCCCCGGCATCCTCAGCCAGGGCGCCTATGGCGCCAAGGTCGGCGTGCCGATGATCCTCGAGGTGCTGCGGCAGGAGGGGGTGAAGGCCACCTTCTTCGTCGTCGGCTGGACCGCGGAGAATCACACCGCGCGGGCCGAGATGATCCTGCGCGAGGGACACGAGATCGCGCATCACAGCTACTCGCACAGCTGGATCGACCCGGCCTTTCCCGACAAGGAGGTCGAGGAGATGGAGAAAGGCCTCGAGGCGCTGAAGCGCACCCTCGGCGTCGTCCCGCGCGGCTACCGCTCGCCGGCCGGCGAGACCAGCGACAACCTCATCCGGCTGCTGAAGAAGCACGACTTCCTCTACGACAGCTCCCTGCTCGACCACATCAACCCCTACCGCCACGTCATGCCGGACGGCAGCCCCGGCCCGATCGAGCTGCCCTGGCACTGGAGCCTGGACGACGCGCCGCATGCGCTGTTCTCGATCAAGTCGCCGCGGCCGATCTTCCCCAACAGCCATATCCGCGAGATCTTCCAGGAGGAGTTCCGCGAGATCTACCGCTGGGGCGGGCTCTACAACCTGGTGATGCACCCGCAGGTCAGCGGCCGGCCGAGCCGCGTCGCGCTGCTGCGCGAGATGATCCAATGGATCAAGACCTTCCCCGATGTGTGGTTCGCGACAGGCACCGAGGTCGCCGAGGCCTGGTCGGCCGCGCACGAGGCGGAGTGAGACGATGATGCTGCGCCGCTTCCTGCTCGGCCTTGTTGCCGGCTCCGCCCTCGCCCTCTCCGCCGCCGCGCAGCCGCGCGAGCGGCCGCTGCGCCTCGTCCTCAATGTCGGGCTGCAGAACCTCGACCCGATCGCCAGCCCCTCCTTCGTCACCCGCAACTTCGCCTACATGGTCTATGACACGCTCGTCGCCATGGACGGCAAGGGCGAGTACCGGCCGCAGATGCTGGAAGGCTGGCAGGTCAGCGAGGACCGGCTCGCCTGGACCTTCACCCTCCGCCCCGGCCTTGAGTTCAGCGACGGCACGCCGGTCACGGCCGATGACGTCATCGCCTCGGTCAAGCGCTGGGGGGCGCGGGATGCGATCGGCCGGCGGCTGATCGCCGCAACGCAAGATTTCCAGGTCGAAGCACCGAACCGCTTCGTGCTGCGTCTCGCAAAACCCTTCGGCGGCGTGATCGATGCGCTCGGTAAGCCGAGCGTGCACGTGCCCTTCATCATGCCGGCGCGCATCGCCTCGGCAACGCCGCCGACGCAGCCGGTGGCCGAGGTCGTCGGCAGCGGGCCCTACCTCTTCATCAAGGAGGAATGGGTGCCGGGCGAGCGCACCTTCTTCCGGCGCAACCCGCGCTACGTGCCGCGCGCCGAGCCGGCCGATGGCCTCGCCGGCGGCAAGGTGGTGAAGATCGAGCGCGTCGAATTCGTCACCCTGCCCGACATCGCCCTCCGCGCCGCGGCCATCACCCGCGGCGAGGTGGACTACCTGGAATATGCGCCGATCGACTACCTGGCGAATTTCCGCCGCGACCGGAACCTCGTCATCGCCCGTCCCGGCGGCATCGCGCATATCGTCGGCGGCGTCAGCATCAACCACTACCTCCCGCCCTTCGACCGGCTGCCGATGCGGCGTGCCCTGCAGGCGGCGCTCGACCGCGAGGAGATCGTCGCCAGCCACGGCCTGCCGGAGGGGATGGCGGACCCGAACTGCGTGTCGGTCTATCTCTGCGGCACGCGCTACAGCACCGATGCCGGTGGCGAGGCCATCCGCAGGCCGAGCCTCGACCGCGCCCGCGCCCTGTTGCGCGAGGCCGGCTACAACAACGAGCGCATCGTCTATCTCCAGCCGGCCGACAGCGCGCTCATCAACCCGATGGCGCTCGTCGTCATCGACCGGCTGAAGCGCGCCGGCTTCAACCTCGATGTCCAGGCCTCCGACTGGTCCTCGCTGGCGCAGCGCTGGGTCGGGCGGCAGCCGATCGCCGAGGGCGGCTGGAACCTCATCTCGGTGGTCTATACCGGCTTCGACATGGCCGACCCGCTCTCCAACATGGGCATCGGCTACAACTGCTCGAACAACCAGCCCTGGGGCTATTGCGTGCCGGAGATGACGCCGGTGCTCGACCGCTTCGCCGCCGAGAGCGATCCCTCGAAGCGGCGCGAGCTGGCGGCGGAGTTGCAGCGGCTTTCCATCGAGAACGTCACCTTCCCGCTCGACGGGCAGTTCCAGGCCCCGGCGGTGTGGCGGGCGGAGCTACGCGGCGTGATCGATTTCGGCTTCCCGGTGATCTGGAACATCGAGCGGGCGCGCTGACCTGGGCAGGAGCCACAAGGCCGACTACATCGGGGGCATGGACACGCCCCCGGACCTCGCCCCCTTGGCCCTGACGATGGGCGAGCCCGCCGGCATCGGCGGCGAGATCGCCGCCGGCGCTTGGGCCGCGCTGCGTGCCACCGGCCCGGCCTTCTTCCTGATCGACGATGCAAACCGGATCGGGGGCGTCCCGGTCCGTCGCATCGCCGCGCCGGAGGAGGCACGCGAGGCCTTCGCCGAGGCGCTGCCTGTGCTGCACCGGCCCCTCCCCCGCCCCGCCGTTCCGGGCCGGCTGGATGCGGCCAATGCCCCGGCCGTCATCGCCGCCATCGACGAGGCGGTGGCGCTGTCGAAGGCCGGCCGCGCCGCCGGCGTGGTGACCAACCCGATCCAGAAATCCGCCCTCTACGCCGCCGGCTTCGCCCATCCCGGCCATACCGAGTACCTGGCCGAGATCGCCGGCACCGGCCGGCCGCCGGTGATGCTGCTCGCCTGCCCGGAGCTCAGGGTGGTGCCGGTGACGATCCATGAACCGCTGCGGCAGGCCATCGCCCGGCTCACCCCGGCGCTCATCGCCGAGACAGCACGTCTGACGGCGGCGGGGCTGCGGCAGGATTTCGGCATCGCCGCGCCCCGCATCGCCATCGCCGGGCTCAACCCGCATGCGGGCGAGGACGCCACCATCGGCACCGAGGACCGCGACATCGTGGCCCCGGCCGTCGCCATGCTGCGGGCCGAGGGGATCGACGCGCGCGGGCCCATCCCGCCGGACACGATGTTCACCGCCAAGGCGCGGCCAGGCTATGACGTGGCGCTCGGCCTCTATCACGACCAGGCGCTGATCCCGATCAAGACGCTCGACATGGCGGGCGGGGTGAACGTCACCCTCGGCCTATCCATCGTCCGCACCAGCCCGGACCATGGCACGGCGCTCGACATCGCCGGGCAAGGCCTGGCCGATCCGGGCAGCCTCATCGCCGCGCTCCGGCTGGCCGCCGAGATCGCCACTCATCGCAGGAAAGCCAGCCCATGACGCCGATGCGCCTCTCCGTGAACATCGACCATGTGGCGACGCTCAGGAATGCCCGCGGCGGCAGCTTTCCCTGCCCGGTGGAGGCGGCGCGCATCGCCATGGCGGCCGGAGCGGATGGCATCACCATGCATCTGCGCGAGGACCGTCGCCACGTCCGCGACCGGGACCTGGAGCGCGTCTCGGCCGAGGTGGCGACGCGGCTGAATTTCGAGATGGCGGCGACGGAGGAGATGGTCGGAATCGCGCTCCGCCTGCGGCCACCCGCCTGCTGCATCGTCCCCGAGAAGCGCCAGGAGCTGACGACGGAGGGCGGGCTCGACGTGATCGCCGCGGGCCGGCCCTTGCAGGATGCGATCGCCCGGCTGGCCGGGACGGGGATCGAAGTTTCGGTCTTCGTCGAGGCGGATGCGCGGCAGATCGAGGCCGCCGCCCGGATGGGGGCGCAGGCCGTTGAGTTGCACACCGGGGCCTATGCCGACGCACCTCCCGCAGAACGGGGATTGCATCTTGCAAGATTGCGCCAGGGTGCGGCGGCTGCGGCGGCAGCCGGGCTGGCCTGCCATGCCGGACACGGGCTTTCCTACGAGACGCTGCCGCCCATCGCCGCCATGCCGGAGGTGGTGGAGGTCAGCATCGGCCATTTTCTCATCAGTCAGAGCGTCTTCGAGGGCATGCCAGCCGTCATCCGCCAGATGAAGGAGCAGATCGCCGAGGCGCGCGGCGGAGTCTGACCGCAGGCGTAACTGCAAAATGCATGGCATGCGGGCTGCTGGGTAAGTGGCAGGTCACTCCAAAACGGAGCCTTATCATGTCCGACGCCACGCCGATCGCTGCCCGCCCAGCCACCCGCCCCAGGACAAGCGGATGAGCGCTGGTGCCTATGTGCTGCAGGGCACCGCCTTCATCGGCTTCCTGCTATTTCTCTTCGTCCTGGCCGGCTTCCGGGGCTGAAGGGTCAGGCGGCGTTTGCCGCCTCGATCATCACGCCGGCGAGGAGCATGTAGGCAGCCTTCCAGGCGGCCTCCACCTCCGGCGTGAAGCCCTCGCCGAGCCCCCTCCGCAGCGTCCAGAGCAGTGCCGCGCCGACCGTCGCGTACTGCGCCTCGGTCACGCCATAGGCGACGTGCCGGCGAGCGAGGGCCTGGGCGGCAGGCACGATCTCCTCCGGCCGCTTGAGCCCGGCGACCACCATGCCGAGCGTCGCCATCAGTTTCGCCCCCTGCTCCCGCATGTCCTTGCCAGTAAAGAGCGGCGGCGTGGTCGGGTCGGTCTCGAAGAGCCGGCCATAAAACAACTCGGCGGCCTTTTCCTTGATTCGCACCACTTGGCGGAAGCTGTCCTGCACAAGGTTGGCTGGTTCCGGGGTCATGTGTCTGCTGCCATCCCTGCAAAGTGGCATCTCGCCGCGTCCGACGATGTTTTGAAATCGAACCATGGTGGCGGGCGGCCCGGGCAGGTAGACCTGCCCCGGCCATGGGAGTGTGGAGCCGTCGAGGCTTAAATCCTTCAACTGCTTCAAGCCGGGGCGGGACCGGCGGGGTAAGGAGTTGAGAAACCCTGGGACCGAGGCGAAGGTTTGAGGGATTTAGGAGTTAAAGCGGGGTCAGGCATGGTTCTCAGCGAATGCACTTCGGGCCATGGCAGCCACAGTATTAGGAATATTATCCTTATCAGTCAACCGGTGGCGCGGGCCTGGCCGATCAGCGCCAGCCCCTCCGCAACCGAGACGAATTCGCCGCCGCCGGCCAGCCGCCCCGCGCCGAAGCGGACCTCGAAGAGGCGGCGGACGGCAGGGACAAGGGAGGTGCCGCCGGTGAGGAAGACGCGGTCGATCGCCTCATGCGGCAGGCGGGCCTCGGCCAGCGCCGCGTCGATGGCCGTGCCGAGGCGGGCGAGGTCGGGGGCGATCCAGGACTCGAAATCGGCCTGCGCGATCTCCACGTCCACCGCGAAATCCTCGTGGCGGAAGGCAAGGGTCGCGCGCGGGGCCTGGGAGAGCGCCGCCTTGGCGCCTGAGACGGCACGGTAGAGGGCGTAGCCGGCCTCCTCCTCGATCAGCGCGATGAGGTGGCGCAGCCGCTCCGGGTGGTCGGCGGTGCGGGCGACCTCGGCGATGTCGCGCAGCACGCGCGGCGCCCGCATCAGCGAGAGGCGGTGCCAGCGGGCGAAGCCGGTATACCAGGCGGCGGGAATCGGCATCGGCTTGCCCATCACCCGGTAGCTGTCGTTGCGGCCGAGCAGCGGCGAGACGACATGGTCGATGATGCGGTAGTCGAAGCTGTCGCCGGCGATGCCGACGCCCGAATGGCCGAGTGCGGTAACGCCGCCCGGCTCGTAGCGCAGGACGGAGAAGTCGCTGGTGCCGCCGCCGAAATCGCCGACCAGCACGGTCGCGGCCGTGCCGAGGCCGTGGGCGAAGCGGTATCCGGCGGCTTCCGGCTCGAGGGCGAGGTCGACATCCTCCCAGCCGACTTCGGCGAAGGCGGCGCGCAGGCGTGCCTCAGCCAACGCGTCGTCGGGCATGTCACCGGCGAAGCGGACGGGACGGCCGGCGACGATGCGGGCGCCGGGCTCGGCGGGCAGCAGCGCGCGGAGGAATTGGGCGATCAATGATTCCAGCGTGAAGCTGCGCGTGAGGATGCGCGTCTCGCTGAAGCTGCGCTGCGCGAGGTAGGACTTCATCGACATGATGAGGCGGCTGGCCAGCGGGTCCTCGAGATAGGCCTCGATGGCGGCGGGGCCGGCGGCATGGCGCGGAGCGCCGCCCGTCCCGGCGGTGAAGCAAAGAACGGTGCGGAAGACGTCGAGCAGCTCGCCGCCGAATGGGAAGCGGGCGGCCTCGACGCGGCCGTCGGGCCGGAGACGCGCGACGACGCTGTTGGTGGTGCCGAAATCGATGCCGATGATGGGTTGCACCGGATGCGCCCCTGAGCGGAAAGGGGCGCGTGTTAGCCGATGCGGCAGGCGGGGTCGAGCCCGGGCCGCAATACGCAATGCCCAAACCGCAGCTTTGGTCTCGCTTTTTGGGATTCATACCTTAGGCGAGCTGGCTCAGCGCACCGTAACCGATCCTTAGCCCGCAAGGACTGTACCGTAAACGTAACGGCAAGGAAGCAGCAGTTTCACCGTTCCTTGGCCACCTGTCTCTACCTTTCGGCGCAGGTCCGGGCCGGCAGGCCGTGCAGTCGAGTTACCAAACGAACGTTCGCTCATGAGCGTGCATACAACCTATGCGGGTAACGTACGTGTGGGCTTTCGGGGGCGTGATGACTCTTGCGGCGTGGACGAGCGCATTATCTCAACCTGAAGTCGCGGAACTTCATACAACGGAAGGACCCGGAGGATGACGGTGTTGCTGGTCGAGGATGACGCCATGGTGCGTCTCACCCTCGCCGATTTCTTCGAGGCGGTCGGGCTCGACTTCCTCGAGGCGGACAATGCCGAGGATGCGCTGGCGATCATCGCGGATAAAGCGCAGACCATCGACGTGCTGGTGACCGACCTCGATCTCGGGCTCGGCGACAGCGGGCTTATCCTGGCGAAGAAGGCGCGCCTCCTGCAGCCGGAGCTGCGGGTGGTCTATGAAACCGGCAGCCCGGAGCTGTTCCTCGGCCACACCTTCTCCGAACGGGAGCGCGTCTTCCACAAGCCCTTCGATCCCATCGCCCTGGCGCATGCCGTGCTGGCGCTCCAGGGCGGGGACCGGGGGGCGGGGTGGCGTCAGCGCCCTGCGGGGGAGAAGGCCGTCGCGTCGAGCTTGTAGCCGCCATGGTCGGTGATGATGAGGCGGGGCTGGGCCGGGTCCGCCTCGATCTTCTGGCGCAGGCGATAGACGTGCGTCTCCAGCGTGTGGGTGGAGACGGCGCTGCTGTAGTTCCACACGTCGTTCAGCAGCACCTGGCGGGCGACGGACTTGCCGCCGGCCCGGTAGAGGAATTTCAGGATCGCGCATTCCTTGTCGGTCAGGCGGATCTTGCGGTTGCGCGTGGCCTCCGTCAGCAGGCGGAGGCTCGGGCGGAAGACATAGGGACCGATGAGGAAATTCGCATCCTCGGAGTTGTCGTACATGCGAAGCTGGGCACGGACGCGGGCCAGCAGCTCCGACGGGCGGAAGGGCTTGGCGATGTAGTCGTTGGCGCCGGAATCGAGGCCGCGGACCACGTCTTCCTCGCCATCGGCGCCGGTCACCATGATGACGGGCATGTGGCGGCCGGCGCGGCGGAGGCTGGCGCAGAACTCGCGGCCATCGGCATCGGGCAGGCCGATATCGAGGAGAATGGCGTCGTAGCGCGCATCGGCGCGGGACAGTTTGGCCTCGGCCTCGGCCACGCTCTCGGCCTCGTCGGCGCTGAACTCGCCGTCGAGCAGGATCTGCTCGGCGATGGTGGCGCGCAGGGCGGGATCATCCTCGACGATGAGGATCTGGCGAAGGGCGGACATGGGTATCTCCGGCGGGCGAAAGAGAGCTTCGGCGGGATGGACTGCCTGGGGATATCATCTAGCGGTTGAGATCATACCGCACCAATCACTCAGCAGCGAGGATTGTCTGTTATTTAAGACATGACGAAATCGTGTATAAAGCGAACGGACCTTTTGCGATTTCGTACGGACATCATTGCAGGCGGATGCCGGCGCGCCGGATGACATCGCCCCATTTCGTGTATTCGGCGTCGATATGGGCGCGGTAGGCCTCGGGTGTGCCGGGGATGGGCGTAGCGCCAAGTTCGGCCAGGCGCTGGACCGCGGCCGGAGTGGCCAGCATGCGTTGCAGGGCGGCGTTCGCCGCAAGGACCACCTCGGGCGGCGTGCCGCGCGGTGCAAGCAGGCCAAACCAGGCCGTCACCTCGTAGCCGGGCAGGCTTTCCGCGATGGCCGGAATGTCCGGCGCGCCGGACCAGCGGGCCTTGCTGGTGACGCCGAGCGCCGTCAGCGCGCCGCTGCGGACATGCGGCAGGATGGAGGGCAGGTTGTCGACGCCCCAGGCGATGCGGCCGGGCAGCAGGTCGCCCAGCATCGGCGCGCTGCCGCGATAGGTGATGTGCTCGCCCTCGATCCCGGCCTGAAGGCGGAAGAGCTCGGCCGAGAGATGCGTGCTGCCGCCGATGCTGGTCTCGCCATAGGCCAGGCGCTCCGCCTTCGCCCGGGCGATGAGGTCGGGGATGCTGCGAAGGCCGAGGGAGGGGTGCGCGGCGAGCAGGTTGGGCACTTCCGCCACCAGCGAGATCGGGGCGAAGTCGGCGATGCCGTCATAGCCAGGGTTCGGGTAGAGATGGGCGTTGATGGCCTGGGTGCCGGGCGAGCCCATGAGCAGGGTGGTGCCGTCCGGCGTGGCGCGGGCCACCGCCTGGGCGCCGATATTGCCGCCCGCGCCGGAGCGGTTCTCGACGACGAAATTGCCCCCCGTTGCCTCCTGCAGCCAGTTCGCGGTGAGGCGGCCGAGGATGTCGACCGTGCCGCCCGGCGGGAAAGGCACGACGATACGGACAGGGCGTGACGGCCAGGCCTCCGCCGCGAGCGCGGGCGTGGCGAGGAGGCTGGCGGCGAGCAGGGTACGGCGCTTCATGGCGGTGGCAGCCTTTCCTGGGTCGGGCCCATCAACGGACATCCGGGGAGAGCGGTTCGTGATTCACCCTCGTCGTCATCGCAGGGTGGACGGTGCCTGGGGCCGGGGCAAGACGCCGCGCCACCGCCCTTGCGCCGGCTGGCCAAGGCTGTCTGGAGCATGAGCGACGTTGCTGCCCCCCGCCCATGGACATGCCGCTCGTCGTCGCGCCCAAACACCCCGCCCTAACCGCCGGCATCCGCGGCGGCGCAGCGTTATGCGAGGCTCGTGTCCGCGAGGGTCATGCGGCACAGGACGCCCTCCGGCCGGAACTCCACCCGCGCGCTACCGGATGCCTGGCCCAGGCCGCGCGCGATGACGGACTGGCCGAAGCCCTGATGCCTGGGGGGCGCCACCAACGGGCCGCCTTCTTCCTGCCAGGTGATCGCAAAGCTGCCATCGGGCTGCCGTTGGCCGGTGACGGCCACGCGGCCTGCCTCATTCGACAGCGCGCCGTATTTCACCGCATTGGTGATCAGCTCGTGCAGGACCAGGCCGAGGGAGACCGCCGTGTCCCGCGTGACCTGCTCGGCAAGCCCGGTGAGCGTCACGCGCGGCCCCTGCGGCGCGACGTAGGGCGCGAGCTCGTTCCGGATCAGCTCTTCCACCGTGAGGCCGGTCCAGCTCTTCTCGGCGAGCAGGTTCTGCGTCACGGAAAGGGCTGAGATACGCTGCGTGAAGCGCACGCGAAAATCGGGCAGGTCCTTGGCCGTGGCGAGCGTCCGGCTGCTGATCGCCATGACCAGGGCCAGCATGTTCTTCATGCGGTGATTGAGCTCGCCCATCAGCAGCGCCTGCCGCTTCTCGAGCGCCTTCCTCTCCGTGAGATCGACCAGCGTGAAGATGCACCCATGCACCTTGCCGCCCGACCCATGCAGCGGCGCGGCGTTGATCAGCAGTTCCAGCGTATGTCCGTCCACTGCCATGGAGGCTTCGATGCCCCGGACGGAACTGCCGCTCGCCGCGATCGCGACCAGATCCTCGGCGCCCATGGTGGCGGCCCCGGGCGCGAAGACAAGCGGAAAGGCCTCCTCGAAGGCCCGGCCGACGGGCGAAACCCCCTGGATGCGGCTGACTGCGGGGCTGGCATGGGTGATGCGGCCCGTTTCGTCGCAGACCAGCACCGCCTCGTTCGCGGAGGCCATGACGGCGCGCCCGATGCGCTCGCTCTCTTCCGCCGCAGCCGCCTCGACGCGGTCGGTGATGTCGGTGAAGGTAAGGGCAAAGCCCTCGGCGAAGGCGAGCTGCAGAGGTGCGGCGGTCGCCACGACATGCCGCGCCCGTCCGCCGACGACGAGGCCGATCGGCGCACTCAATTTGCCCGAGGCGGCCGAATCGAGGAGCGCCTGCACCTTCGGCGCGGCCGGCCCCAGGGCCGGGAACAGTCCATCGCGTTGGAGTTCGTCGGCGGAGCAGCCGAGAAGGGCCTCGAGGGCAGCATTGGCGTAGACCGGCCGCCGCTCCGCATCGAGGGCAGCGGCGCCAAGATCCATCGCTTCCATGAAGGCCCGGAAGGAGTCGCCGCTGTCGAGGTGGAAGATCTGCGCCTTGCCCGCACCGTCCACGACGAAGGCATCCACCTCGCCTTCACGGATGGCCCGCAGCGTTTCCTCGGCTTCCGCCAGGCGCCGGCGGAGTTCCGCGACCTCGTCCCCCCCGACGCTCATCGGCTCGCGTCGATCTGCAGGCTCACCAGGACCTTCTGCGTGTCGGAAAGGTCGCCGATGATCTTCTGGATCGGCACCGGAAGCTGGCGGACGAGGGTGGGGATGGCGACGATGTTGTGCTCCCGCGCCAGATGCGGCGATTGGCGCAGGTCGATGACGTCGATCAGGTACCGGCCGGGCCCCAGGTGCTCGCCGCAGATCCGCTCGAGGTTCCGGATGGCGGCGACGGATTTCGGTGTCTGCCCGGCCACGTAGAGCGTCAGCCGGAGCGGTGCCGCCCCACTCATCTCATTCGTCTCCGACATCTGCCGCCTGCGCTCTCCGGGACTTCGCCATTGCAAGCCTGTCGGACTGCGCCTGCGCATCGGAGCGCCGCCTGCCCTCGGCGACGCTGCGGAATTCCAGTTCCTCCGCCTCCAGCTCGGCGCGGAGTGCGTCGATCTGGGCGAGGGTACGGCGGCGGCGCTGCTCCAGCCTCTGCTCGACCACCTCGGCATCCAGGCGGCGCTGCGCCTGCTCGCGGCGCAGCCGCGCCTCCTCGGCACGGCGGGCCGAGCCGGTCAACGCGCCCTGCTCCCCCAGATAGGGCCGGATGAGGGAAATGCCGTGATCGGTCATCACGAACTCCCGCACCTGGTTGGAATGCGAGATGCCGCGCGCCTTGAGGAGGTAGAGCTCCCTGTTGAATTCGCCGTTCGCCTCGCGGTTCAGCAGCAGGACCCAGGCATCCATGAGGGAGGACAGGCCGGCATCGGTCTGCACCGACCCATGCTCGTGCGAGAGATGCGTGAAGAGGCCGGTGATGCCATGGGACTTCAGGTAGTCGATGACCCGCAGCAGCATGGCCTGCACGTCGCGGTGGTCGCCGGCATCCAGAAAGGCGGAAATCGGATCGAGCACGACGAGGGAGGGCTGCATGCGCGCGACGTCGCGCAGCATGATCGCCAGGTGCATCTCCAGGCTGTAGAAGGTCGGCCGCGACGCGTGCATCGACAGCTGCCCGTTATCGATATAGCGGCCGAGGTCAAGGCCGATGGAACGCATGTTCCGCACGGTCTGCGCCCCGGACTCCTCGAAGGAGAAGTAGAGCGCGCGCTCGCCGGCGGCACAGGCCGCGGCGAGGAAGGACGCGGCGATCGAGCTCTTCCCCGAGCCGGCAACGCCACTGAGCAGGATGCTGCTGCCGCGGTGGAAGCCGCCGCCCGTCAGCATGTCGTCGAGGTCGGGAATGCCGCTCGAGATGCGCTCCTCATGGACCATGTGCCCGAGGCCGAGCGCGCTGACCGGCAGGACGCTGAAGCCGTCCTCCGCGATCAGGAAGGGATACTCGTTCGTGCCATGCGCCGTTCCGCGATACTTCACGATCCGCAGGCGCCGGGTCGAGACCTGGTTCTCCACGCGGTGGTCGAGCAGGATCACGCAATCCGATACGTATTCCTCGAGGCCCTGGCGCGTGAGCGCGCCCTCGCCCCGCTCGCCGGTGATGACGGCAGTCAGCCCCCTCTCCTTCAGCCAGTCGAAGAGGCGGCGGATCTCGGCACGGAGAACGGCGACGTTGGTGAAGGCCGAGAAGAGGCTTTCGATGGTGTCGAGCACGATCCGCTTGGCGCCGACCGCCTCGACCGCCAGTTCCAGCCGCATGAAGAGGGCTTCGAGGTCGTAGTCGCCGACCTCGGCAAGCTCGGCCGGGTTGATGGTGATGTGCTCGATGAAGATCCGGCCATCCGCGATGAGTTCATCGAAGCCGAAGCCGAGCGAGGCGACGTTGTCGACGATGTCGTCCGGCCGCTCCTCGAAGCTGACGAAGACGCCGTTCTCCCCATAGTCGCGGGCGCCTTTGGCCAGGAAGGTGGACGCGAAGAGAGTCTTGCCACAGCCCGCGGAGCCGCAGACGAGCGTCGGCCGCCCGCGGGGCAGGCCGCCCAGCGTCAAGTCGTCGAATCCATCGATTCCGGTTGGAACCTTTTGAACACCCGCAGTCATACGGTACCCGCTCGCCACCAGCCCGATCATTTACGACCAACGTCGCGGCAGCGCAATTGGATGTGCCTGGTTAACCGGCGAAAAAGTCAAGGCAGTTGGGAGTATAAATTTGACCGGTGATAGGATTCTGGCAACTACCGCTAAGTCACGCTGACCGTAGATATACTGTAATCCTCCAGAAGGCGGCATCCTCGGCGTCGAGCCGGTTCCAGCCCGGCGCCTTGCAGCTGCGTCGCTACTGGGCTCGGTGTTACGGTCGGCCACAGAAGCGGACGGCTTAACCATTTCTTGCCCACTGAGATGAACGCGAACCGCCTTGTGAGGGTGGCCGCCAACCTCCTCGCAGCCGTCAGTTACTGACCCTGCATCCAGGCATTCAAGGCGGCGCGCAGCGCGGGCGGGATGGCCGTCGCGCGGCGCGTCTCGCGGTCGAGCACCACCATGACCGAGAGCGCAGCGGCGTGGCAGGCCTCGCCGGCGAAGAGGGCTTGCTGCAGGCTGAAGCTGCTGCCGCCGATGCGGGCGACGCAGGTGCCGATCCGCACGCGGCCGGGATAGTGCAGCTCGGCCAGGTAGTCGATCTCGACGCGGGCGAGAGCCATCGCCACCTCCCGCGTCTGCGGCGGCCCGGCGATCTCGGTCAGCAGCTCCCCCCGCCCGGCCTCGAAGAAGGCGCCATAGGCACCGTTGTTGATATGGCCGTTGAGGTCGGTATCGGCGATGCGCAGCTTCTCCTCCGTCCAGAAGGGAAAGTGCGCGGGACCGGGCGGGGTGGGCTTCACTTGCCCTTCTCGGCTTCGTAGCGGGCCTTGTTCTCGGCATTCGGCGGGTAGAGGCCGGGGAGCGTCTCGCCGGCTTCGACCTTGCCGACGATCCAGGCCTCAAGGCGCTCCTGCTCCTCGCCGGTATTGGCGACCTCGTCCACGAAGGCGGCGGGGATGCAGACGGCGCCGTCGTCATCGGCGACGATCACGTCGCCCGGGAAGACGGCAACACCGCCGCAGCCGATCGGCTCCTCCCAATTGACGAAGGTGAGGCCGGCGACGGAGGGCGGGGCGGCGCCGCCGGAGCAGTAGACGGGCAGGCCGGTGCCGATGACGCCGGCGACGTCGCGCACGGCGCCATCCGTCACCAGGGCGGTGACGCCGCGCTTCACGAGGCGCGCGCAGAGGATGTCGCCGAAGATGCCGGCATCGGTCACGCCCATCGCATCGGCGACGACGATGGCACCCTCCGGCATGGCCTCGATGGCGGCGCGCGTCGATTTCGGCGAGGACCAGCTCTCGGGCGTCGCCAGGTCCTCGCGGGCGGGGACGAAGCGGAGGGTGAAGGCGGGGCCGACCAGCCGCTTGCCCTTGGCGGCCGGGGTGAAGGGCGGGGTACCACGCAGCCAGATGTTCCTGAGGCCCTTCTTCAGGAGGACCGTGGTAATCGTGGCGGTGGTGATCTTCTCCAGCTTGGCGCGGGTGGCGGCGTCGAGGGCCATGGGCTTGCTCCTTCTTCGGCCTCCAGGCTTAGAGCAAACTCCGGCGCGACGAAATCGCCCGCGCGGCGCAATGCTGCAACGGGGCCGAACCTTCGCCCGGCCCGGCCGTTGGGGAGCGCTGGTTCCACATCTCAGAAAGGACAGGGCGACATGCCGGACACCGAATCGCGGCCCGCCGGGTTCGAGAGCCACTGGGACGCGGACTGGTTCAAGGCCAAGGCGGAGGAATGCCGGCGGCTGGCCGGGCTGCTCGCCCAGCATCCGCAGCAGGCCTCGCTGATCGCCCTCGCCGAGGATTTCGGCAAGCAGTCGGAGCATGCCCGGCAGCTGGCGGCGATGGCGGTGTCACACCGGCGCTAGGCTTCTCCACCCTGCGCCAGGGCAAGCAGCGTGGCGGCTGCGGGGGCGAGCAGGCCAGGGCCATGCCGCTCCAGCGCGTAGCGGCGGGCCTCCTCGCCGAGCGCCAGCAGGGTGGGGCGGTCGACGAGCAGGGCGCGGATCGTGGGGAGAAATTCCTCGGCCGGGACGAGGCGCACCGCCGGCGTGTCGAAGCGGGACTGGATGGCGAAGTCATGCGCGACGACGGGCGTGCCGCAGGCGAGCGATTCGACGATCGCGCGCGGCACTCCTTCCCAGGTGGAGGCATGCGCCATCAGCCAGGACTGCGCCACCACGCGGAGGGCTTCCGGCTGGGGCAGCTGGCCGGTGAGGTGGACCGTGGGGTGGGACTCCGCCAGGGCGGCGACCGCGGCGCGCGTTCCGCCGTCGCCGATGAGGGCGATGCGGCAGTCGGGGAAGAGGGGCGCCAGCGCCGCCTGGTTCTTGCGCGGTTCGAAGCCGCCGACATTGCAGAGGTCGTAGAGCCTGGCCTCCGCCGCGCGCGCCTCGGCATGGGCGGCGTCGGCGGCCGGCCAGTCGATGTGCTTCGGCAGCAGCGCCGCCGGTAGGTCATGGCCGAGATGGCGGGCGATGGCCTCGGCCTGCCACTCGCTCTCGGCCAGGACGAAATCGGCCGCGGCCAGGTTGGGGTGGATGCTGGTGCCGCCGATGACGAAGCCGATGCGGCAGCGCGCGCGGTCGAGCGCCTCCAGGCAGTGCGCGACGATGTCGTAGTCCATGCCCTTGAACAGCGCGACGTCCGGCGCGTCGGCGCGCAGCCATTCCACCATGGCGGCGGAGCCCTGGCGATGCGCCTGCAGCCCCGGCGCGTCGGAGGGGAAGTGGAAGAAGGGCGCGCCGCCCTCGGCCTGCGTGACGCGCGGTGCCGCGGCGGCCTCGGCCCGCAGCACGGCGGCGTCATGGCCGAGGGCACGCAGTTCCGCTGCCAGGAGCCCTTCGCGCCGCTCGCCATAGAGCTCCGGCGCGGGGTGGCAGAGGATGAAGCGAAGCTTCACGGCCCGGCGAGGGCTGCCAGCGCGGCCTCGACGATGTCCTCAGGCAGCGGCTCGACCGAGAGGACGATGGTGCGGTCGTCCGGCGCCGGCGGCTCCAGCGTGGCGAACTGGCTGGCCATCAGGCTCGGCGGCATGAAGTGGTCCGGCCGCGCCGCCTGGCGGGCGCCGATCAGCGCCGGGTCGCCGCTCAGGTGGAGCAGGCGCACCGCCGGCCGGCCAGTGAGCAGGCGGTCGCGATAGGCCTGCTTCAGCGCCGAGCAGGTGGCGACGCCGCCGCCCGGCTCATGCGCGTCGAGCCAGGCGCCGATGGCGTCCAGCCAGGGCCAGCGATCCTCGTCGGTCAGCGCCTCGCCGCGGCTCATCTTGGCGATGTTGGCGGGCGGGTGGAAGTTGTCGGCATCGGCGAAGGGCACGCCAAGGCGTTCGGCCAGCAAGGTGCCGACCGTGCTCTTGCCGGCGCCGGAGACGCCCATCACCAGGACGAGGTAGCTCATTTCTTCGGAGCTTCCAGGTGGCCGCCGAAGCCCTTGCGCTGGGCGGAGAGGACCTTGCCGCTGAAGCGGTCCTCGTCGCGGCTGGTGAAGCGGGCATAGAGCGCGGCGGAGAGGACGGGGGCGGCGACGGCCGTCTCGACCGCGGCCTGGACGGTCCAGCGGCCCTCGCCGCTGTCGGAGACGTGGCCGGAGAAGCTTTCCAGGGCCGGGTCGCCGGCCAGCGCCTGCGCCGTCAGGTCGAGCAGCCAGGAGGCGACGACGCTGCCGCGGCGCCAGGCCTCGGTGATCTCGGCGAGGTTCAGAGTGAAGCGCTGGTCCTCGGGGAGGATGTCGCTATCGGCGTGCTTCAGGATGTCGAGGCCCTCGGCGAAGGCCTGCATCATGCCATATTCGATGCCGTTATGGATCATCTTCGTGAAGTGCCCGGCGCCGTTCGGGCCGGCATGGACATAGCCCTGCTCCGGCCGCGGGTCGCCGGCATAGCCGGGCGTCGGCGGTGCGGAGGCCTTGCCGGGGGCGAGGGCGGCGAGGATGGGGTCGAGGCGGCGGACCACCTCCTCCTCGCCGCCGATCATCATGGAATAGCCGCGCTCCAGGCCCCAGACGCCGCCGGAGGTGCCGATGTCGAGGAAATGCAGGCCCTTGGCCCGCAGCGCGGTGCCGCGGCGGACGCTGTCCTTCCACATGCTGTTGCCGCCGTCGATCAGCACGTCGCCGGGCGAGAGCAGGGCGGCGAGGCTGTCGATCGCCGCCTCGGTCGGGGCGCCGTTGGGCAGCATGATCCAGATGGCGCGCGGGGCCTCGAGGGCGGCGACCATGGCCTGGAGGCTGTCCACGGCGCGCGCGCCTTCCTGGGCGAGCACGGCGCCGGGGGCGGGGTTGCGGTCATAAGCCACGCAGTCATGGCCGGCGCGAAGCAGGCGCCGCACGATGTTGCCGCCCATGCGGCCGAGGCCGACCATGCCGAGTTGCATCTGTCCTACTCCCAAAAAAGAAAAGATTGGGGAGAAGGTATTCTCCCCAAGCCCCTCATCTATTTCTCCGAATTCGCCAATCAGCCAAATCGCGCCAGGGTGAACTCCGGCGGGACCGTGCCACGACCCAGAACCGCATCCGCCGTCATCCTCCCGGCGATGGGGGCCAGGGTGTAGCCGTTGCTGGTGACGGCGTGGAAGAGGCCGGGCACCCCAAGCGTCTCGCCGAGCAGGGGCGCGCGGTCCACCTCCACCGCCAACCCGGTCCAGGCGCGGATGGCCTGCATCCCGGCAAGGCCGGGCAGGACGCGGCCGGCGACCCAGAGATTGCCCTCGATCGAGCGGCGCAGGTTGCGCGGGGCGCCGCGCGCGTCGAGCACCCCAGGCCAGCCGCCGCCGACCAGCACATGGCCGCCATCGCCCTGCTTCAGCGAGAGGTGCCGCCCGGCATGGGCGACGAGGTGGCGCATGGTCGGCGCCACGCCCTCGGTGGCGATGACCTGCTGGACGGAACCGATGACGGGCAGGTTGACGCCGAGCATGGCGGCGATGCGGCCGGCATGGGCCCCGGCGCAGTTCACCACGCGGCCGGCGCGGATGGCGCCGCCGGGCGTCGTCGCGGTAAAGCCAGGGCCCTCGCAGGCGATGGACTGGACCTCGACACCTTCGTGCAGGCGGGCGCCGGCGCGCGCGGCCAGGCGGCGGAGGGAGAGGGTGCCGCGCAGCGGGTCGATCTGGCCCTCGGCGGGGGCGAAGCCGGCGCCGATGAAGTGAGGGCCGAGATATGGGGCGAGGCTCATCAGCTCGTTGGCGCCGAGGAGGTGGCTTTCGATTCCCCTCGCCTTCTCGGCCGCGACCTTGGCGCGGAGCCAGCGAAACTGGTCTTTCGTCTCGGCGAGCATCAGCCCGCCCTCGGTGCGGATGCCCAACCCCTCCCCCGCCTCGGCGGCGATCTCGCGCCAGAGGGCGATGCTCTGCGGGCCGAGGGGGAGGCGGTCGAGGGAGGGGCCGGTCTCCTGCTCGCCGTCGAAGTCGTAGGTGAGGAGCTGGACATGGAGGCTGCCGGCATTGGCGGTGCTGGCGGCCATGCCGGCCTCGCCACGCTCGGCCAGCAGCACGTCCATGCCGTCGCGGGCGAGGTACATCGCCGTCGAGAGGCCGAGGACGCCACCGCCGATCACCAGCACGTCGCAGCTCTCGGCGAGCGGGGCGGCAGGGCGCGTGCTCCACTGGTTGTAGTGCGGCAGCGGAAAAACAGGCCAGTCGCCGCCCTCGGGCAATTCCAGCATCAAGGCGGCGGCGGGGACGGGCCTCACCGGGGCGCGGGGGGCGGCGAAGCCGGCCTCCTCCGCCACGCCGCAGAGCCGGGCGACGGAGGTGGAGCACATGCGGCCCTGGCAGCGGCCCATGCCGGCGCGCGTCGCCTTCTTCAGCCCGGCGAGCGACCGGATGCCGGCGGCCTGCTCGGCGCGAAGGCGGCCGGCCGTGACCTCCTCGCAGCGGCAGAGGATGGTCTCGTCCGGGACGGCGGCGATGTCGAGGGGCGGGGCGGCGAAGAGGCGCCAGAGCCCGGACTGGAAGGCAAGCGCGCGGCGGAGGGCGGCGCGGGCCGGGGCGGGCTCCGGCGTGGCGAGGCCGAGATCGGCGGCGGCAGCCAGTCCCGCCAGGCGGCCGCGGGCGAGGGCGATGCGGGCGCCGCCGATCGCCGCGCCGTCGCCGACGGCGAAGACCGATGCGAGGGAGGTGCGGCCATCCTCCGCCGCCACCGTCTCCAGCCGCTCGCCGGTGAAGCGGTGCTCGGCGCCCAGCGCCCGGGCCAGGCCGGTCTCCGGCTGGAAGCCGAGGTTGAGGGCGCAGGCATCGGCCTCGATGCGGCGCTCGCCCTCGGGCGTGCGGAGACGGAGGGCAGTGAAGCGCGCCTCGCCCTCGCAGGCGAGGGTGGTCGTGCCCCAGAGCACGGGGACGCCGGCTCGGCGGAGGCGGCGGAGGTAGCGCAGGCCGTCCCAGGCGAGGTCGGGGGAGGCGCGGAGGATGCGGGCGGCGTCGCGCCATTGGGCGAGGCCGGGCCGCGGGGCGGCTTCCGCCACCGCGGCGACCTCGGCGCCGCCGTCGAGCAATTCGCAGGCTAGCTGCAGGTTCAGCGGGCCGTTGCCGGCGATGACAATCCGCCGCCCGGGGGAGACGCGGTTGGCGCGGGCCAGGGTCTGCATCCCGCCCGTGGTCATGACGCCGGGCAGGGTCCAGCCGGGGATGGGGACGGGGCGCTCATGCGCGCCGGCGGCGAGGATGAGGCGCCGCGGGCGGAGAGTGACGGCGGCGCCGGCCACCAGGGCGCCGATCTCGTCCGGGGCGAAGCCGCCCCAGACGGTGGCGCCGGTCAGGATTTCGGCGCCGGCGGCCTGGGCGAGGGCACGCAGCGTCTCGCCCTTGCGGAATTGCGCGTCGGGCGCCGCATGCTGGTGGGAGGCGGCGAGCGGCTTGAGATACTGGCCACCGGCCTCGCCGCGCTCGTCGAGCACCAGGACGCGGGCGCCTGCCTCGGCCGCCGCACGGGCGGCGGAGAGGCCGGCGGGGCCGGCGCCGATGACCAGCACGTCGCAGTCGCGCTCCGGGATCGCCTCGGGCACGGCGGCGAGCGGGGCGGGCGCGGCGGGCGGGGCGCTGCCGACCGCCATGCCGTCCCGCACCTTGGTCAGGCAGGCGCGCTGGCCGGGCTTGCCGTCGACCGTGACGAGGCAGTCGAAGCAGGCGCCCATGCCGCAGTGCAGGCCGCGTGGGGCGCCGGAGGGCGTCTCCCGGTAGGCGAGGATGCCGGCGGCGGAGAGGGTGGCGGCGATGGTCTCGCCCGGCAGTGCCTCCAGCGCCTGGCCGTCGAAGCTGATGCGGATGGGGGTCGTGGCGGGGCGGATATCGGGATGGGTGAGGCGCATGCGCTTGCCGGGTTCCGCCACTTCCTGTTCAGTCCGGCATCATCGCATGCAGAAGCGAGGGGGCAAGCAGCATGGCCAGGCCGTTCCGCGGGACCTACACGGTCCTCATCACCCCCTTCACTGCGGATGGCACCGCCGTCGATCTCAAGGCGCTGGAGCGGCTGGTGGAATTCCAGATCGCCGAGGGGATCGACGGGTTGATCCCGCTCGGCTCGACGGGCGAGTTCCTGAGTGTGAGCCGGGAGGAGCGGACCGCGATCACCGAAACGGTGGTGAAGACCGCCGCTGGCCGCGTGCCGGTGCTGATGGGCACGGGGGCGGAGGACACGCGGGAGGTCGTGGCGCTGAGCCGCGAGGCGGAATCGCTCGGCGCGGATGGGGTGATGATCATCCCGCCCTTCTATGCCGTGCCGACAGAGGACGAGCTGTTCCACCACTATAAGACGGCGGCGGATGCGATCGGCATCCCGATCATGGTCTACAACAACCCGGCGACGGCGAATGTCGACCTGCTGCCCACGACGCTGGCGCGGCTCTCGACCATCCCCAACTGCCTCTACGTTAAGGAGAGCACGCTGGAGGCGACGCGGGTGCGCGATATCATCGCGCTCTGCGGCGACCGGATGGAGGTCTTCGCCGGCGTGCTCGGCTACGAGAGCGCCTGGCTCGGCGCCATCGGCTGGGTGGCGGTGTGCAGCAACCTGGTCCCCCGGCTGTCGCGCGACATGTTCGCCGCCGCCGCCTTCGAAGCCGACCGGGCGAAGGCGCTGCCGCTCTACCGCAAGCTGGCGCCGCTGCTGCCCTGGGTCGGCGGGCCGCGCTACGTCTCCGGCACCAAAGCGGGGTTCCGGCTGATGGGGATGGAGATGGGCGACCCCCGGCCGCCGCGCCTGCCGCTGCCGGAGCGGGATGTGCCGGCGCTGGCCTCGGTCTTGCAAGCGATGGGCGCGATTGCGGACGCCCGCGCGGCGGCCGAGTGAGGAGATAGATGATGCTTCGCCGTTCCCTGCTGGGCGCCGCCTGCGCCACCGTCAGCCTGCCCGCTTTCGGGCAAAGCTGTGCGCCGAAAGTGGCTGACGGCGAGCTGGTGAAAGCGCGGACGCTCACCCTCTCGACCAACCCGACCTTGCCGCCGATGCAATTCGTCAATGCGCAGGGACAGCTCGTCGGGATGCGGGTGGAGCTGGGGGCGGAGATCGCCAAGAGGCTCTGCCTCGGCGTCGAGCATGTGCGCGTCGAATTCGCGGCAATGATCCCGGGGCTCGCGGCGCGGCGCTGGGACATAATCAACACCGGCATGTTCTACACCGAGGAACGGGCGAAGCTGATGTACCTCGTCCGCTACGAGGAGCAGGCGATCACCGTCAGCGTGCCGCGCGGCAACCCGCGCAAGATCGCGCGGATCGAGGACATGGCGGGGCTGACGGTCGGCGTGGAGCAGGGCGGCTTCGAGTTCCGCCGCACGCAGGACATCGCCAAGGCGCTGGAGGAGAAGGGGCTGAAGCCGATCACCATCCGGCCCTTCGACAATTTCGCGGTCTCCTTCCAGGCGCTGCGCGTCAGGCAGCTCGATGCAGCGATCTCCATCGACAGCACGGGCAAGGAATACGAGGAGCGCGGCGACTTCACCCGCGCCATCAGCGGGCTCTATGGCACACCGATCAATTTCGGCTTCCGCAGCAAGGCGCTGGCGACCGCCGTCGCCGGCGTGCTGACGGAGATGCGGACGGATGGGTCGCTGAAGGCGCTGCTCGACCGCTATGGGGTGAAGGAATACGAGGGGGCCTTCGAGGTGGTCGGTCCTTCGTAAAGTGCAGGCCTGGCACTGGGACGGCTTCCTCGACTACCTGTTCAATGCCTATCTGCTGGAAGGGGCCGCGATCTCGGTCGCGCTCACCGTGGCGGCGCTGGCCTGCGGGCTGGCGATCGGCCTCGGCATCGCGGTGCTGCGGCTGTCCGCCAACCGGGTGCTGCGGGGCGCGGCGGGCTTCTATTGCTGGATCTTCCGCGGCACGCCGCTGCTGGTGCAGCTGCTCGTCATCTATACCGGGCTGCCGCTCTTCGGGCTGCGCTTCTCGGTCTGGGAGGCGGCGCTGCTCGGGCTGTCACTCAACGAGGCGGCCTATCTGAGCGAGATCCTGCGCGCCGGCATCCTCTCCGTGCCGAAGGGGCAGCGGGAGGCGGCGCTGGCGCTGGGCCTCCGGCGCGGGCAGGTCTTCCGCCTCGTCACCTGGCCGCAGGCGCTGCGCATCGTCATCCCGCCGCTCGGCAACAGCGTGAACGGACTGCTGAAGACCACCTCCGTCGCCAGCGTCATCTCGGTCGATGAGCTGCTGCGGCGAACGCAGATCCTCATCCAGGAGCGCTTCCTGGTGCTGGAGCTCTTCGCTGTCGCGGCGCTCTACTACCTGGCGATGACGACGCTCTGGGACCTGGTGCAGCGCAGGCTGGAGCGGCGTTATGGCCGCGGCTACGGGCAGGAAAGCGCGGACCGGCGCTGATTGCCCGTCCTGGGCACCGTGATCCGCATCGGGCTTGCAACCGGGAGTGGTGCGACGGCACTGTCCGGCCGATTCTGGTCCGGAGGCCCGATGCATCGCCTGCTCCTGATGGCCCTGTTGTCCGTCACCCCCTTGGCCGGCCGCGTCTTCGCCCAGCCGGCCTCGGTCCCTGCGCGGGAGGCGGTGGTGGCCAACGACACCGACCGCACCCTGCTGGAACTTTATGTCTTCCGTCCCGGCGCGGAGGATGGGGCGGACCGGCTGGGCAGCGGCGTGCTGCCGCCGCGAGCGACGCTGCGCGTGCCGCTCGGCCGCACGCGGGACTGCAATTTCGAGGCGCGCGCGGTTTTCGAGGGCGGCGACGAGATGCGCCGCCGGGCCGATCTTTGCCGCTCGCCCCGCATCGCCTTCGCCGATACCGGGCCGGTGCGCGAGGTGACGGTCAGCAACCAGTCCGACCGGGTGGTGCGCGAGCTCTACCTCGCGCCGGCCGGCAGCCGCGGCGGCCGGGGTCGGGAATGGGGCGCCGACCGGCTGGGCAGCGGCACCGTCGCGGCGGGCGAGGATTTCCGCCTGCGCCTGCGCAACATGGCCGGGTGCAGCGTCGATGTGCGCGTGGTCTATGACGACGACGAAGAGGAGGTGCGCGAGCGGCAGGATGTCTGCCGCTCGCCGCGCCTCGCCTTCGGCGACCCGAACCTGCCAGTGCGGGAGGTGACGGTGACGAACCGCGGCCGGCGGACGCTGCGCGAGCTCTACGCCCGTGCCGCCGGGCGGGAGGGCTGGGGCGGGGACCGGCTCGGCGCGGAGATGATCGACCCGCGCGGCGACTTCCGTCTCCGCCTGCGCGGCGAGGCCTGCCGCTTCGACCTGCGCGCCGTCTTCGAGGACAACCGCGAGGAGGTGCAGCGCGGCCTCGACCTATGCGCCCAGCAGCGGGTCGGCTTCGGCGCGTCGGTGATCGGCGAGGGCGGGGCGCGGCGGGTGACGCTGGTCAACGGCTTCGGCCGCACGGTGCGGGAGGCCTATCTGTCTCCGGCCGACAGCGACGACTGGGGCGAGGATGCGCTGGGCGGGGAGGTCATCGCCCCTGGCGCGCGGGGGGCGCTGCCGATGGAGGGCGGCTGCCGGGCCGACCTGCGCATCGTCTTCGACAACGACTCGGCGGAGGAGCGGCGGGACATCGACATCTGCGCGCTCGGCACCCTCGCGCTCCGGCCGGGCTGGACGGTGGACGAGCTGGCGGCGGAGGCGCCAGGGGATGGGGCGAAGGAGCCGCAGCCGGGCAGCATCCGCCTGCGCAATGCGGCCGGCCTGCCGGTGGTGGAGCTCTATGCCGACCCGCCGGGCAGCAAGCGCGGCGAGGATCGGCTCGGCCAGACCGTGCTCGGCACCGGGGAGGCGATGGATTTCGCCCCGCCCGGCGGCCCCGGCGAATGCCAGGCGGACTTGGTCGCGGTGTTCCGCGACGGGCGGGAACTGGCCCTGCCCGGCACCGATCTCTGCGCCGGGCGGGAGGTGGTGCTGCAATGAGGCGGCTTCTCCTCCTCGCCCTGCTGCTGGCGCCCGGCCTCGCCGCCGCGCAGCCGGTGCCCGAGGCCTTGCAAGGGGCTTGGTTCCAGGGTGAATGCGCGCGGCCGGATGCGCTGCTGCATCTTACCCATCGCGCTGCGGCGCGCGTGCCGCGCGAGAGGGCGGGGCGGCTGCTGCGCTTCCCCGTCATGCGGTTGCAGGAGGGCTGGCTGATCGGCACCGGGCGTGGGGCGGAGGCGCCGCGGCTGATGCTGCGCGCCGCGGGCGATGCGCTGGAGACGGCCGAGCCCGAGGCCAAGGCGCGCGAGGACCGGCTGCCGGGCGAGGCCCCCCTCGCCCGCTGGCATCGCTGCGAGCCGGTGCCGCCCGCCGTAGCGCTGCTGCATGGCGAGGGCGTCGCGGTGATGGCGGCGCTCGAGCATGCCGAGGCGGCCTGCGGCGGGGCGGATACTATCGCCTGCCTCGCCGCCGTGATGGCGCAGGCGGATGTCTCGGGCGATGGCAGGCTGACGCGGGCGGAGCTGGCGCGGCTGGCGCGCGGCGCGGCCTGGATGGTGGCGGTGCAGGAGGGGGTGACGGGCGAGAACCTGGCGGGCGCCGTCGCCGCGGGAGCGCTGGCGGGGCAGCTTGCGGCGCAGCTGACCGTCGAGGGGCTCGACTATGACGGGGATGGGCGGCTCTCGGCGGAGGAGCTGGCGCAGGATCGCGGGCGCTTCGGCGTGGCGCGAGGGAATGCAACGGGGCGGCCCGCGCACAGCGAGGCGGCGGGGCCGGGGCTGGAGGCGCTGCGCGGGTTGCTGAGTGGGTTGAGCCTGCTGAAGTAGTGCCGAGGAGGGTGCTGCCCTCCCCGGATTCTAGGAACGCTCTCAGCGTGCCGGAGCGAATTCCATGGCGCGCGTCTGCTCCGAGAGCTGCGGCGTGTAGGAGATGCCCTTGCGCATCGCCCAGATGTTGACCTGATGGTGGATCGGGATCACCGCCAGCTCCTGCTGGTAGCCGATGCGGATGGCCTCGAAATACAGCTTCTCACGGGCTTCCTGGTCGATCGTCGTGAGCGCGCGGTCGATCAGCCGGTCGAGCGAGGTGTTGCTGTAATGGCTGGGGCGGAGGCGGGTGCCGCGGCCGCGCTCCGGCTCCGGCGTCGCCAGCATCAGCGAGAGATGCGTGTCGGGCTCGCCGGTGGAGGTGCTCCAGCCGGTGAGCGCGATGCTGTGCTCGTCACGCACGCCGCCGGCGGTGAAGAAGACGCTGGCCGGGGTGGTCGCCACCTGAGTGCGGACGCCGATGCGCGCCCACATCTGAGCGACGGCCTGGGCGATGGCGTCGTCGTTCACGTAGCGGTCGTTCGGGCCGCTGAGGGTGATGTTGAAGCCGTCGGGGTAGCCGGCCTCGGCGAGGAGCCGCTTCGCACGGTCGGGCTCGTAGGCGGGGACGGGGATCGAGGGGTCGTAGCCCATCGCGCCTTCCGGCTGGGCCTGGCCGGTGGGCTTCGAGTGGCCCTCCATGATCTGGCGCTGGATGCCCTCGCGGTTGATGGCGATGGAGAGGGCCTGGCGCACGCGCACGTCGCGCATCGGGTTGGGGATGGGCTTGCCGTCGCGGTCGGTGACCAATGGCGAGACCGGGCGGTTGGCATCGACATAGAGGTAGATCAGCCGGAGGCCGGGGCGGGAGGTGACGGTGAGGCGGTTGTCGCGCGAGATGCGGGCGACGTCGCGCGTCGGCACCGTGTCGATGGCGTCCACGTCGCCCGACTGCAGCGCGGCGACGCGGGCGCTGTCATTGGTGATCATCCGGTAGGTGACGCGCTCCCAGGGCTGGGCGCGGCCCCAGTAATTGGGGTTGCGGGCGAAGACGGCGCGGTCGCCGAGGGCCAGCGAGACGAGGCGGTAGGGGCCGGTGCCGACCGCCGCCTTGCCGCTGTTGTAGTCGGCGGTGCTCATCCCCTCGCCCTGTTTGCGGCCGATGATGGCGAAGGACATCATCATCTGCGGAATGAGCGGGATGGGCTCGGCGGTGTGCATGCGGATGGTGTGGGTATCGACCACCTCCAGCCGCGTCACCGGGCGGATGTACTGGCCCATGGAGGTCGGGCTGTTCGGCACGTTCGGCGCGCGCTCGAAGGTGTAGACCACGTCGTCGGCGGTGAAGGGCGTGCCGTCCTGCCAGCGGACGCCCTCACGCAGCTTGAACTCCCAGGTGCGCTCGTCGACGACGCGCCAGGAGGTAGCGAGGCCGGGCGATGGGCGCTGGTCGGCATCGGGGTGAACCAAGCGGTCGAAGACGTGCCAGGTCAGCGCGTGGTTCGGAGAGAGGTCGAAGAAATGCGGGTCCATCGAGGTGAAGGCGCCGCCCACCGCGATGGTGAGGTCGGCGGCTTTCGCCGGTAGGCTCCCGAGTGGGGCCACCGTAGCCATGGCCGCGATGGCCCATCGCGCGCTGCGTCGCATCCGCCTGTCTCCCTTATGCCGTCCCTGATCCGCAGCGTGGCGGATGGTGGGGAGGACATGCAAGGGGCGGGCCGGTTTGCCCGTGGCCGGGCGATCACCCGCGGCGGGAGGTGGGGCGGCTCCCCAGCTGGTCGAGCGCCTCGGCATTGGCGCGGCCCCAGGCATAGAGCAGTTCCACCGGCTCGACGAAGCGCCGCCCCAGGGCCGAGAGCCGGTACTCGACCGCCGGCGGCACAGTGCCCTGGACGTGGCGGGTGACGAGGCCGCTCTCGCCCATCTCCCGCAGGGTCTGGATCAGCATCTTCTTCGAGATGCCGGGCAGGCTGCGCTGCAGGACGTCGGTGCGGGCCGCGCCGCCATGCCGGGCGTGCAGCACGTGCAGGACCATGCTCGTCCACTTGGTGGTGAACAGGTCGAGCACGCGCCGTGGCGCGCAATCCTCCCGCCATTCCTCCTCGGTACTGCCGGGCTGCATGGGTGGTGACCTCCTGGTGCCTATGTCCCAATTCGGTTCCGTCTGGAACGCCGCTGCCCCCGGGCCCAGTTCCGCCACCAAGGGATGCAGGAGTTGGAGATGGCAGGCACGGCACTGGTCGCGGGCGCGAGCGGCATCGTCGGCGGCGCGACGGCGGCGCTGCTGGCGGCGGAGGGATGGACGGTGCATGGCCTTGCGCGTCGGCCGACCGGACAGGAGCGTGTGCTGCCGGTCGTCGCCGACCTGCAGGATGCGGCCGGCGTCGCCGCGGCGCTCGCTGGGATCCGCCCTGAGGTCGTGTTCATCACCACCTGGCTGCGGCAGGAGAGCGAGGCGGAGAACATCCGGGTCAACGCGGCGATGGTGCGCAACCTGCTCGACGGGCTGCGCCCCACCGGCAGCCTGCGGCACGTCGCGCTGGTCACCGGGCTGAAGCACTACCTCGGACCCTTCGAGGCCTATGGGAAGGGCGCGCTGCCGCAGACGCCGTTCCGCGAGGAGCAGGGCCGGCTGGAGGTCGAGAATTTCTACTACGCCCAGGAGGACGAGGTCTTCGCCGCCGCCGCGCGCGACGGCTTCGGCTGGAGCGTCCATCGCCCGCATACGGTGATCGGCAAGGCGGTCGGCAATGCGATGAACATGGGCACCACGCTGGCAGCCTATGCCACCCTCTGCCGCGAGACGGGGCGGCCCTTCCGCTTCCCCGGCTCGGCCGCGCAGTGGAACGGGCTGACGGACATGACGGATGCGCGGCTGCTGGCGCGGCACCTGCTCTGGGCGGCGACCACGCCCGCAGCGCGCGACGAGGCCTTCAACGTGGTGAACGGCGACATCTTCCGCTGGAGCTGGATGTGGGGCCGCATCGCCGGCTGGTTCGGGCTGGAGCCGGCGCCCTTCGACGGCACGGTGCGGCCGCTTGAGGAGCAGATGGCGGAGGATGCGCCCGTCTGGCGGCGCATCGCCGGGCGCGAGGGGCTGGCGGAGCCCGAGCTCGGCCGCCTCGCCTCGCCCTGGCACACCGATGCCGATCTCGGCCGCCCGATCGAGGTGGTGACCGACATGGGCAAAAGCCGGCGGCTGGGCTTCACCGCCTACCAGGCGACGGACGAGGCGTTCTTCGACCTGTTCGGGCGGCTACGCGCCGACCGGCTGATCCCCTGAGCGGAGCGGCCCTCGACCGGCCGCGTCCCCCAGGTCCGCGGCTCTAGCCGCGATAGTAGAGCATCACCGTATGCGTCGCCTCGGCGAACATCAGCCAACGCTCGATCAGCAAGCCGCCGATGGCGAGCACGGCGCCGAGGGTCAGCGCCAGCGCGGCCGGGGTGCCGCCGATGAGGACCGCGAGCAGGGCCAGCAGCACCGGCAGGGCGAAGCCCGCTCCTTGCGCGATCAGGCGGAGCTTCGCGGCATGCTTGCGGGCGATACGGAAACCCATCTCGCGCAGGAGGTAGTTCTGCTCGGTATGCGGCGGGTCGAGCTGGCGCACCTTGCCGATGAAGCCGAGCGTCGTCGCGCTCTCGATGGTGGCGATGGGCGGGGCAGCGTCGATCGCCTGCCAGTAGGCGCGCTTCAGCAGCAAGGCGGCGGCGCCGGTGAGGGTGGCGAGCAGCGCCGGCACCGCGCCGCCGCCGGCGAAGGCGGCGAGCATCGCCAGCAGCACGGCGCCGCTGAAGGCGGAGAGCGCCAGATAGCCGGGGACGACCAGCGGGTGGTGCCATTGGCGGATGGGCTTCAGCGAGGCGTAGATCATCCCCGTGCAGTAGACGGTGGCGATGGCCCCGGCCGCCGCCAGCAGGCCGGCCGCGAGGGCGAGCGTCGGCGCATCCACCCAGAGGGCGAGGCCGAGCAGCAGCGCCGGGATGTAGGTGAGGATCGCCGCCACGCCCTCGCGCGACAGCCAGGAGGAGCGCCATTGCGAGACGGCGCGCCAGGCCCGCTGCGGGTTGCCGAGATGCAGCGTGGAGGACAGGAGCCCCGCGGTGATCAGCACCAGGGCGAGGGCGAGGGCGACCAGCCCCTGGCCGGGGACGAGGCCGAGCGGACGCAGCAGGCCGAGCCAGAAGAGTAACCCGTAGCCCGCGCCGGACGCGGTGGTGAAGAAAACGATCGACGGGGCGGGGTTCACCGGGTGAGCACCTTGTCCATCCAGCGGAGCAGCGGGTTCTTGATGTCCATCGGCGTCGGCGCGGCTTCCTCCGGCTTCGCCGCGACGCTGCTGCGGTTGCGCGGCGGCAGGTAGCTGTTGACCGGCTTGTAGCCGAGCTCCGGCATCAGCGGCTGGCCACCGCGCTCGGCGACGAGCTTGCTGACCTTGCTCTCCGGGTCGCCGAGATCGCCGAAATGGCGGGCGCTGGTCGGGCAGGTCAGCACGCAGGCGGGCTGGCGCTGCGCCTCGGGAATATTGGTGTTGTAGATGCGGTCGATGCAGAGGGTGCATTTCTTCATCACCCCCTCGTCCTCGTCCATCTCGCGCGCGCCATAGGGGCAGGCCCAGGCGCACAATCCACAGCCGATGCAGAGGTCGTGGTCGACGAGGACGATGCCGTCCTCGATGCGCTTGTAGGAGGCGCCGGTCGGGCAGACGGTGACGCAGTCCGGTGTCTCGCAATGGAGGCAGGAGCGGGGGAAGTTGACGGTGCGGCCGCGCTCCCCCTCCCCTGCCTCGTAGCTGTGGACGCGGTTGAACCAGACGCCCTCGGCGCCGGCCGAATAGGGCTTCGTGTCCGGCAGCGGGCCGCTATGGCCGGAGGCGTTCCACTCCTTGCAGTTGGTCGCGCAGGCCTGGCAGCCGACGCAGGTGTCGAGGTCGATGACGAGGCCGAGCTTCGTCTGGCCTGGGGTGATCTCGGGCAGGCAGGTCACGGGGTTGCCTTCGTCGAATAGCGGAGGATGTCGGGGCGGGCCGGCATGTTCGGCGGCAGGGCGGGCGCCTCCGGGTGCGGGCTGGTGATGCCCTCCTCGCCGGGGGCGCATTTGGTCACCGAGACGCGGAGGTCGTACCATGCCGCCTGGCCCGTGACCGGGTCGGCATTGGCTTGGCGGAAGCCGCCCTGGGCCGGCAGCCATTCGCTGATGACGTGATTGAGCAAGAAGCCGCGGGTCGATTCCGGGCTGCCTTCCTCCAGGTTCCAGGCGCCGGCGCGCTTGCCGATGGCGTTCCAGGTCCAGACCGTGTCGGGGTTCACGCCCTCCATCAGCGAGACCTGGCACTTCAGGCGGCCGGCACGGCTCTCGACCCAGACCCAGTCGTCCTGGGCGAGGCCGAGCGCGGTGCCGCGGCTGCGCGCCATGTAGAGCTTGTTGGCACCGATGATCTGCCGCAGCCAGGCATTCATCGAGCCCCAGGAATGGTACATCGCCATCGGCCGCTGGGTGATGGCGGAGAGGTCGAAGCGGTCGAGGTCCTGGCCCTCGTGCTCGAGCGCCGGGTACCAGATGGGCAGCGGGTCGCAGTAGGTGCGGATGCGCTCGCGGAGGCGGTCGGGCGGCTGCTTCGCGCCATGGCCCTCGGCGGCGAGGCGGAATTTCTGCAGGGGCTCGGACCAGATCTGCATGACGATCTGGTCCGACTTGCCCATCAGCCCCATCGCCTTGGACTGCTCGAGATAGGGCTTGTTGGCGTGCTTGTAGTAGCCCTGCTCCGGCGGCAGGTGGTCGCGCCAGAAGCAGCCATTCTCGATGTAGCGCTGGAGCTGGTCGGGGTTCGGCTCGCCGACGCCCTTCTTGGCTCCGTCCGTGCCGCGGAAGCCGGCGAGCGGGCCGACGCCGGGCATGCGCTCGTGGTTGGTGATGTAGTCCGGGTAGTCCTTGAACTTCGGCGAGCCGTCCGGCTTGGTGAAGGCGGGCAGGCCGAGGCGCGAGCCCAGCTCGATCAGCACGTCCTGGAAGGGACGCACGTCGCGGTCGGGCTTGATGACGGGCTGGCGGATGGCATCGCCCGCGCCATGCGCGCTGCCGATCGGCCGGTCGAGGATGGAGATGCAGTCCCAGCGCTCGAGATAGGTGGTGTCGGGCAGGATCAGGTCGGCATAGGGCACCGTCTCGGAGAAATAGGCGTCCGAGTAGATGACGTGCGGGATGGTGTAGCTGCCATCCGGCTGCGTCTCGGTGAGGATGCGGATGACCTCGCCGGGGTTCATCGCGCTGTTCCAGGCCATGTTGGCCATGAACATGAAGAGCGTGTCGATCTTATAGGGGTCGCCGGCGCCGGCATTGCCGATGACGGTATGCATCATCCCGTGCAGCGAGAGCGGTGCGTCCCAGGAGAAGGCCTTGTCGATGCGGATCGGGTTGCCGTCGTCGTCGACGAGCAGGTCGTCCGGCCCGTGCGGGAAGGAGAGGATGTTGCCGCTCAGCGGCGTGTTCGGCTTGGCGCCGCGGCCGGCGGGGCCGGGGCCGGGCGGGATCGGCCGCGGGAAGGGCGACTTGTAGCGCCAGGAGCCGGGCGTATCGACGGCGCCGAGCAGCATCTGCAGCAGGTGCAGCGCGCGGCAGGTGTGGAAGCCGTTGCTGTGAGCGGAGATGCCGCGCATCGCGTGGAAGGCGACGGGGCGGCCGGTCATCGTCTCGTGGCGTCGGCCCCAGACATCGGTCCAGGGCTGGTCCAGCGTGATCGCCTGGTTGAAGGCGACATCGGCAATTTCGGCGGCGATGCGGCGGATGCGCTCGGCGGGGAGGCCGCAGCGCTCGGCGACCGCCTCCGGCGCGTATTCGGGGGCGAGGTAGCGCTCGGCCAGCAGGTGGAAGACGGGCTGGCAGCGCCGGCCGTCGGGCATGGTGAACTCGCCCGCCATGACGGCCGAGAGGTCCACCAGCGAGGCGTCGATGGCGCCCCGCTCGCGGTCCCAGGCCAGCGGCTTGCCGTTCTCGTCGCGGGCGAAGAGGCCGTCATCCTCGCCGCCCGGGTTGCGCACCACGAGCCAGGAGGCGTTGGTGTAGCGGGCGAGGAAGTCGAGGTCGATCTGGTCGGTGCGCAGCAGCTCATGCGCCAGCGCCAGCGCGAAGAGCCCGTCGGTGCCGGGGCGGAGGCCGACCCATTCGTCGGCGATGGCGGAATAGCCGGTGCGTACGGGGTTGATGGAGACGACCCTCGCCCCCCTGCCCTTCATCTTGGCGAGGCCGATCTTGATCGGGTTGCTGTCGTGGTCCTCGGCGACGCCGAACATCAGCAGGTACTTGGCGCGGTCCCAGTCGGGCTCGCCGAATTCCCAGAAGCTGCCGCCGATGGAGTAGAGGCCGGCGGCCGCCATGTTCACCGAGCAGAAGCCGCCATGGGCGGCGAAATTCGGCGTGCCGAATTGCGCGGCCCAGAAGCCCGTCAGGCTCTGCGACTGGTCGCGGCCGGTGAAGAAGGCGAGCTGCCGTGGGTCGGTCGCGCGGACATGGCGGAGCCAGCCGGTGGCGGTCTCGAGCGCCTCCTCCCAGGAGATCTCGGCGAACTCGCCGGAGCCGCGGGGGCCGACGCGCTTCAAGGGCGCGCGCAGCCGGGCGGGCGAGTACTGCGTCATGATCCCGGCGCTGCCCTTGCCGCAGAGCACGCCCTTGTTCACCGGGTGGTCCGGGTTGCCCTCGATGTAGCGGATGCGGCCGTCCTTCAGGTGGACGCGGATGCCGCAGCGGCAGGCGCACATGTAGCAGGTGGTGGTCTTCACCTCATCGCCGACGGGGGGCGAGTAGTCCACCACCCGGTCGGGCCTTTCCGTCGCCAGCGGCATCGGCGCTTCGGGCATAGACTGGCCTTCTCCCCTACCCTGAAATGTCAGTAAGCCACGAGGCCCCGTTCTGGGCAAACCACGAGGAGAAGTCCATGCCGCAAAGCCTGAAGTCCCTGGTGCAGTCGGGCCGGCTCGCCGCCGGAACCTTCCTCGTCGAGTTCGTGACGCCCGGGATCGGCCATATCCTGGCCGGCGCCGGCTGCGACTTCGCCTTCCTCGACATGGAGCATAGCGGCTTCTCGACCGAGACGGTGAAGTCCGCGCTGCGCTACCTGGAGGCGGGCGGCATCCCGACGCTGGTGCGGGTGCCCTCGCGCGACGCCCATGACATCGCCCGCCTCGCCGATGTGGGGGCGGAGGGGGTGATGCTGCCGCTGGTCGGCAGCCTGGAGGTGGCTCGGGCTGCGGTCGCTGCGCTGAAATACCCGCCGCAGGGGCGGAGGGGCGTCGCGCTTCAGATCGCACATGACAACTACCGGGCGGGGCCGGCGGCGGCGAAGCTGGCGGCGGCCAACGAGCGCACCGTGCTGGTGCTGATGATCGAAACCGCCGAGGGGGTGGAGCAGGCGGAGGCGATCGCGGCGCTCGATGGCGTCGATGCGCTCTGGGTCGGGCATTTCGACCTCTCGGCCTCGCTCGGCATCCCGGGGGAGTTCGATCATCCGGCCTTCCGCGAGGCGACGCGGCGGGTCTGCGCCGCTGCGCGGAAGCACGGCAAGGGCCTTGGCCGGCTGGTGACCGGGCCAGAGGAGGCGGAGCGGGCCTGGCAGGACGGCTTCCGCCTGCTGGCCTGGGGCGGGGATGCCTGGCTGTTGCAGACGGCGGTGGCGGAGGGCGTCGGGCGGCTGCGGGGGATTGCCGCAAGCTAGTCCTGCGGGCCGGCCTGCCTGCGGAGGGCGCGGGCGCGGACGATGATCCAGGCCAGGCCGAGCACCAGCAGGACCGGGGCGGCGATGGCCGCTGCCATGGTGCCGGCGGCGAGGCCCCGCCCATCGGCGCCGGCCTCCAGCATCGCCATGCTGGAGACGGCGGCGCCGAACAGGACCGCGCCGAGGAGGGCGGCGGCCAGCGTCTTCGCCAGAAGCCACCAGATACCCGGGATACTGAACAGTTTCATCGCGGATGGGTGGCCCTCGCTGCATCGGCTCGGGCGGTCTTATGGCCCGCCCTCGCCTCTGGCAATCGCGGACTTAGTCCTGCTTGAGGCTGCCGACCCGGCCCGCCGTCTGGCCGGAATCGATGATCAGTTCCGAGCCGTTGACATAGCTTGATTGGTCCGAGGCCAGGTAGAGCACGCCGTTGGCGATGTCCTGCGGCGTGCCGAGCTTGCCGGTCGGGACGCTGGCGGCGGCGATGGCGCGGGCGTCGAGCGGGGCGTTGCGGCCGCCGGGGCCGATCGGCATCTTGTCCCAGATCTCCGTGTCGATGATGCCGGGATGGACGCTGTTGCAGCGGATGTTGTCGCGCGCGCATTCCAGCGCCACCGACTTGGCGAAGAGGCGGACGGCGCCCTTCGACGCCGAATAGCCGGCGAGCCCGGCCGAGCCGCGGATGCCGGCCACCGAGGACAGCAGGATGATGGAGCCGCCGCCGGCGCGCTTCATCGCCGGGATGGCGTGCTTCACCGACAGGAAGACGCCGTCCACGTTGACGGCCATCTGCCGCCGCCACTCCTCGAGCGACATGTCGAGGATCGACTTCAGGATGGCGATGCCCGCATTGGCGACCAGCACGTCGAGCCGGCCGAAGCGGGTCTCGGCCTCCTTCACCACCTCGGCCCAGCGGGCCTCGTCGGTGACGTCCTGGTGGAGGTAGTGGGCCTCGCTCCCGGCCTCGCGGATGCGGCCGGCCATGGCCTCGCCGCGGGCATCGTCGAGATCGGTGAGGAGGACCTTGGCCCCCTCGCGCGCCAGGGTCGCGGCGCAGGCGGCGCCGATGCCGGCGGCCGCGCCGGTGACGAGCGCGACCTTGCCATGGAGCTGGGGGCCTTGGAGCTGAGCCATTCGTTTCCTCCGGTTTTATCCCGGCAGGAAGGTTAGCCAGCTATCCGCGCCGCGTCATGGCCCCGCTCAGCCACTGTGCGCCGAGCAGCAGGCCGATGCCGCCGAGCGCCAGCGTGCCGAGGCTGGGGCCGCGCGCATGCGGCACGGGCTTGCCGCTGCGCGAGCTGGTGCCCTCGGCGATCGGGCGGGCGACGGCGCCCTCGCTGCGCGGCACCCGGCCGGCGCGGCGGAGGGCGGCGCGGATCGCCGCCCCCGACACCGTCTCGGTCAGGCCGGGCGCCAGGCCATAGGCGACGCGCGCCACCGTGGCCTCCCAGCCGACCGCCACCTCGGCGCGCGGCCGGCGGACCAGGGCCAGCACCACCTCCGCCACCGCCTCCGGCGTCAGGTAGAGCGCCTTCGGCTCCAGCCTCCGGCCGGAGACGTTCGCGGCGCGGTCGAGGCCGGGCGTGTCCACCAGCGCCGGGAAGACGGCGCAGACATGAATGCCGGGCTTGCCCGTCAGCTCCTGGCGGAGGCTCGCGCTGAAGCCGCGGATGCCGAATTTGCTGGCGGCGTAGGAAGCGGCGAAGGGCGTCGGCGACCAGCCGCCCATCGAGCACATGTTGATCAGCACGCCCCCGCCCTGGCGGAGGAAATGCGGCAGCGCGGCGGAGCTGCCCTGCATGGTGCCGATCAGGTTGATCTCCACCACCTTGCGCTGCAGCTCAGCCGTCGCCTCCCAATAAGGGCCGAAGACGCCGGTGCCCACGTTGTTGAACCAGACGTCGACGCGGCCATGGACGTCGATGGCGGCCCGGGCCAGCGCCTCGACCTGGGCGCCGTCCGAGACATCGGTCGGCACGGCAATGGCTTCGGCGCCGAGGGCGCGGCATTCCCGCGCCGTGTCCTCCAGCGCTTCCGGCCGGCGAGCGGCGAGCACCAGCCGGGCGCCCTCGCGGGCGAAGGCAAGGGCAGTCGCCTTGCCGATGCCGGAGGAGGCGCCGGTGATGACGGTGACGGCGTTCGGGATGCGGGGCATGGCGGCCTTTCCGGCTGGCGGGGTCAGCCGAAGGAAGGCGCGGGGCGTCAGGTGGTTCCGGCGGCGAAGGGCGGCTGGAGCCAGAGCGGGTCCTTCACCTTCCTCAGGAACTCCGCATGGGCGGCGAGCTCGGCCTCGCTGGGGGTGACGAGGCGGGGCGTGCGGGGGCGGTCCAGACCGGCCAGCGCGCGGGTGCCGCCGCCGATGTTCAATGCCAGGACGAAGCCGGGCTGCCGGCCGCCCTTCAGCTCCAGATAAACCTGGGCGAGCAGCTTCACGTCGAGCAGCGCGTTGTGGCTGGTGCGCATGGAGTTGTCGATGCCGAGGCGGCGGCAAAGCGCATCGAGGCTGTTCGGCATGCCCGGATAGCGCTCCTTCGCCAGCATCAGGCTGTCGACCATCCGCGCCCGGTCGAGCGGCTTGTGGCCGGCGCGCACCAGCTCGGCATCGAGGAAGCCGAAGTCGAAGGGCGCGTTGTGGGCGATGATCGCGGAATCGCCGATGAAGCCCAGCATCCCCTCGACGATCTCGGCGAATTTGGGCTGGCCCTTTAGCATCTCGGCGGTGAAGCCGTGGACGCGGGTGCTTTCCGGCGGTACGTCCCGCTCGGGGTCGATGAGGGTATGGTAGGTGGCGCCGGTCGGCATCAGGTTGACCAGCTCGATCGCCGCCACCTCGATGACGCGGTCGCCCGTGGCGGGGTCGAGGCCGGTGGTCTCGGTATCCAGCACCACCGCGCGCTGCCGCGCATCCCGTCCCGCCTGGCTCACCCGCGCCTCCGCCTCGATTCCGGGGCTATCGTAGCACGGTGCGGCCGGGCTGGCTGGCCTGCGGCCCCAGCCCGGCAGCCTCGGCACGACGGCGGCGGTGCAGCTCGACGGCCGTGGCGGGCGGGGTCGCCTGCTGCTGGCGGTGCAGCTCCGCCAGGCTGTCGCGGATCGGCTTGCCGGCCGTCCAGCGGCCGACGATGCGGTGCATATCCTTGCCGTTCATGCTCATCCTCCCTTCGGCTGGCATGGAACGGTGACAACGCCAAGGCAGGGCCGCCGGATGCGAATCCGCCGCCACCACGCCGCCGGATTGAGGCGCCGTCGCTGGCGCTCGCGCCAGGCGGCAAGGCGGGACACGAGGGCGGGAGGCAGCTCGCCGACGCCATGGCGAGCCACAACTCGTACCGCTTCCGGGCGTCAACGCGGTCGCAACTTTCATGGAGACGACGCCATGCGGACCGGCCTTCGCTTTGTCCTGCCGAGCCTGATCCTGGGCGGCCTCGCCGCCTGCACAAGCGCCCCGCCGCCTGCGCCCGAGCCCCGGGCAGCCGCGCCGGAGGCGGCGCCAACCCAGGTCGGGCAAGCCTCCTATTACGGCCCGCAATTCAATGGGCGGCAGACCGCGAGCGGCGCCCGCTTCGACCCGAACTCGGACACCGCCGCGCATCGCACCCTGCCACTCGGCACGGTCGCCGAGGTGAAGAACACCGAGACCGGGCGCACCGCCCGCGTCACCATCCGCGACCGCGGGCCCTATGTGCGCGGCCGGGTGGTCGATCTCAGCCCCCGCACGGCGGAGCGGCTCGGCATGAAGCAGCAAGGCGTCGCCCCGGTGGAGGTGCGGCCGGTCGCGGTGCCGCCGGGCCGCGAAGCCGAGGCGGCAGCGGCGATGGCCTCGACGCGGTAGCCAGGGCTCACCGCCCGCCGCGGATCTCCCGCACCAGCGCCCGGATGGCGCGCTGGGCAGCGTGGCGGGAGAGTCCCGTCTCCACCACCCGGTCGGCGCGGCGGCGCTTCTCCCGGTCCGGCAGCTGCCGGGCGCGGATGGCGGCGAGGCGCGCCTCCGTCATCCCCGGCCGGCGGAGGACGCGGATGCGCTGCACGGCGGCGGGGGCGGAGACCACCACCACCAGGTCGCAGCGCCCCTCCCCCCGCGTCTCGTAGAGCAGCGGGATGTCGAGCACGACCATCGGCTCGGCCCGCCTGCGGGCAGCGGCGAGGAAACGGCGCTCGGCATCGCGCACCAGCGGGTGGACGATGCGCTCCAGCCGCGTCAGCGCGGCGTTGTCGCCGAGCACGGCGCGGCGCAGTGCCTCGCGGTCGACGCGGCCTTCACGGACCGTGTCGGGGAAGGCCGCGCCGATCGGGGCCACGGCGCGGCCGCCGCGCGACTGCAGCGCGTGGACGGCGGCATCGGCATCGAAGACGGGGACGTGCAGGCGGCGGAAGGTGTTCGCTGCGGTCGACTTGCCCATGCCGATGCTGCCGGTCAGCCCTACGATCTTCATCGCGTCGGGATGTCCCCGCCGACGACGTCGCGCAGCTCGGCATCGACCACGGGTTCCGCGCCGAACCAGGCGGCGAAGCCGGGCCGCGCCTGGTGCAGCAGCATCCCGAGCCCGTCGACCGCCGCCAGCCCGCGTGCCCGCGCCGCGGCGAGCAGCCCTGTCTCGCGCGGGACGTAGACGATGTCGGCGACCACCGCCCCGGTGGGGAGCGGGGCGAGGTCGATCTCGAGCGGCGGCTGGCCTTGCATGCCGAGGGATGTGGTGTTGACCAGCAGCGCCGCATCCCCGAGCGGCGCGCGGTCCGCCACCTCGACGGGGCCGCCCAGCGCCCGGGCCAGGGACTCGGCACGGGCGGGGGTGCGGTTGACCAGGGTGAGGCGGGGGCAGCCGGCATCGAGCAGCGCCGCGGCAATGGCGCGCGCCGAGCCGCCGGCGCCGAGGATCACCGCCGGCCCTGCCTCCGCCCGCCAGTCCGGCGCGCCGTCGCGCAGGTTGGCGAGGAAGCCGAAGCCGTCGGTGTTGGAACCGCAGGTCCGGCCGTCGCGGAAGACGAGTGTGTTCACCGCCCCGGCGCGCTCGGCCGAGGGCTCCACCTGGTCGCAGACGGCGAAGGCCGCCTCCTTGTGCGGGATGGTGACGTTGGCGCCGCGGAAGCCGAGATCGGCCAGCGAGCGCACCGCATCGGCGAAGCGCTCCGGCCGCACCGGTAGGGGGAGGTAGGCGCCGTCGATGCCGTGGCGGCGCAGCCAGAGCCCGTGCAGGCGCGGCGAGCGGGAATGGGCGACGGGCCAGCCCAAGATCCCGGCAAGTCGGGATGTGCCGGTCAGGATGGGGCCCGTGAGGATGGTCATGCCCCGAGGGTCGCCGCCACGCGGGCGGCGGTCAACCTACTCGGCGGCGGCGAGGCCGGCCGTCTGGCGTGGCCGCGCCCAGAGCTCCGGCTGCAGCTCCTCCGGCCGGTCGGGGAAGAGCAGCGCGCAGAGGAAGGTGACGGCGCCGAACCCGGCCAGCACCAGCATCGGCGCGGCGAGGCTGCCCGTCGCCTCGTGCAGGAAGCCGATGAGGGGCGAGGCCGCCGCGGCGCCGAGGAAGCCGATGGTGAAGCGGATGGAGTAGAGCTTCACCCGCAGCGCCGGCGCCACGTAGCGCGCCGTCATCGTCTCGTTCACCGTCACTTGGCCGAAGATGGAGGCGGCCATCAGCGCCGAGAGCGGCAGCACCCACCACCCTTGGGCGAAGGACAAGGCGAGCAGGCAGGGCAGCTGCAGCAGGGCCAGCGGCAGGAAGACGCGCTTCAGCCTGTGGCGGTCGATCAGGCGGCCGACGGTGAACTGGGTGAGGCCGCCGCAGAGCGTGGCGGCGAAGGCGAGCATGCCGACCACCGGCAGCAGGCCGGGCGAGGTCGCCAGCCGCTCCTCCATCAGCTTCGGGATCAGCAGGGTGAAGGCGTTGAAGACGAGGCCGGAGACGGCGGCGATGGTCAGCAGCACGGCAACGGCACGGCGGACGACGGCGGCGGGAATCTCGGGGAAGGGCTTGGCGCCGCCGGCGGCCTTCGCTGCGTCGAAGGCGGGCTCGCGCAGCCAGGCGAGGCCGGCGACGGCGCAGAGCGCGCCGGGCAGGATGAAGGCCCAGTGCCAGCCGAGCCGGGCGGCGACGAGCGCCGTCACCACCGGGGCGCAGGCCACGCCGAGATTGCCGAAGACGCCGTTGATGCCGACCGCGCGGCCGACCTTGCCGCCGGGCGCGGCGCTCGCCGCCTCGACCAGCATCGCCGTGCCGATCGGGTGGTAGATGGCGGCGAAGGCGCCCATCAGCGCGAGCGCGAGGCCCAAGGTCAGCGGCCGCTCGGCGAGGCCGGCGAGCATCATCGCCCCGCCGGTGCCGAGGAAGAAGCCGGCCATCATCGCCTTCCGGCCGAAGCGGGCGGCGAGCCAGCCCATCGGCAGGGAACCGAGGCCGTAGAGCACGAACATCCCCGTCCCGAGCGCGATGATCGGCCCGTACTCCTGCCCGAAGGCCTCCGGCGCCTGGGCCACCATGCCGAGCACCGCCGTCGCCAGGATCAGCAGCGAGTAGTGGGTGAAGATGTGGGCGATGTTGACGAAGGCGATCTGCCGCCTGGCTTGGTCGTGCATGGCGCTTTCCGATTTCCTGGACCGTGTCGGAAGATTAGCCTGGCCGGATGACGATGGCTGGCCAAACCCTGTCGGCGTCCGGCCAATTGCCCGAGGCGCCGCTGCGCAACCTGCCGCAGGACGGCGTCGACCGGCCGCTGGCCGGCTTCACCCGCGACTACCGCCCCGGGGAGAGCGTGGAGCGGCATGCCCATACCCGCGCGCAGCTGCTCTATGCGACGCGCGGGGTGATGCGCATCGCCACCGACACGGCGGCCTTCGTCCTGCCGCCGGGCCGGGCGCTATGGATGCCGGCACGCGTGCCGCATGTGACGGCGATGCAGGGACCGGTCGCCATGCGGGCGCTCTTCCTCCGCGCCGATGCGGCGGCGGCGGGGCCGGGCGCGGTGACGGTGCTGGCCGTCTCGCCCCTGCTGCGGGAGCTGGTGCTGGCTGCCTGCGCCGAGCCGCTGGAGTGGGACCAGGCCGGGCGCGGCGGGCACATCACGGCCCTGATCCTCGACGAGATCGCCCGCGCACCGCGCCTGCCGCTCGGCCTGCCGGCGTTGTGCGATGCGCGGCTGCGGCGGCTGGCGGCGGCCTTGCAGGCGGACCCGGCGCAGCCGCTTGGCCTCGAGGACTGGGCGCGGCAGTGTGGAGCGAGCCCGCGCACCCTCACCCGCCTCTTCCGCGAAGAGACGGGGATGAGCTTCGGCCGCTGGCGGCAGGCGCTGCGGCTGGCCGAGGCGGCGGCACTGCTGGCCGAGGGGGTGCCGCCGGCGCGGGCGGCCGCGCGGGTCGGCTATGCCAGCGCGCCGGCCTTCGGGGCAGCCTTCCGCGCCGCCTTCGGGGTCACGCCGGGCAGCGGTCGGACCGCAGGCGGAATTGGCGGCTTGTAACATCGGGAAATACTTGAATCAACTCCGCGTGCAATATACGAATGTGATGGGTGCATGTCCCCCCATGCCCCGGGAAAACGCCAGGAGTAACCCCCCGATGCTTGGCAATGCCGTTCTGGGCGCCGTTATCGTGACGACCGTGGTCTGGCTTGGGCTGGCGCCCATGGCATGGGTATGGGTGGCGCTGGAATACCTGGCGATCTGGAGCGCCGGATCGACCCTGCTGGTGGCCGCCCTTGGCGCCTGGGTCGCCATCGGCCGGGCCCGGCAGGAGCCGCGGCGGGAAGCGGCGGTCCGCAGGGGCTCAGTAGCCGGCTAGGCGCAGCGGCTCCGTGTGCGGGAACTCGCTGAAGATGCGGTCCCATGAGGAGACGTGCCCATCCGTCGCATCGTGCCAGGGCGCAAGGCGGCGGACATAGCGGTTGTGGATGCGGGCCTCGCCCCAATCCTCCTCGAAGCGGTCCTGCGGCAGCACCACGACCAGCTCGAAATGCGACGGTCCATGGATGTCGAGCAGTTGGCCGCGCACGGCGGGCAACAGGCGGCGCAGCTCCGCCACCTCCTCTTCCGGCTCGATCTTGTAGAAATAGGCGGTGCGGTGCCCGGCCGGACGTCCGCGGAGGAATTTGGCGATCAGGTAGCCGGCCTTCTCCAGGTGGTCGGCCCAGCGGGCTGCATAGTCGGGGTCGGCGCGGAAGTCGTATCCGCGGAAGGGCGAGTGGAATTTGTAGCCATAGCCGCCGTCGAGCAGCATCGAACCATCGGCATGGGCCGAGATGTCGGCCTCCTGCAGCACGCCGTCGAAGCGGGTGGCGAGCAGCCTTTCCAGGGCGGCAATGCCGGTGACGTTCCAGCTGAAGAAGGAAGAGCTGTCGCGGCCGAGGACCCGGCGGAATTGGAAGCCGACTTCGCAGTCGCTGCCGAGCGATATGTATTCCTCGAACTTCTCGGACATCGGGCCGGACCTCCGATCTTCTAGGTATCACACACGCCGGGCCGGTCCAGCACCGGTTGCAGGCCGGGTCCCGACCCGCATCGCTTCAGCGACCCGCGGTGCCGACGGCGGGGCGGTGCGGAGCGGCAGCAGGCAGAGCAGGGCGGCGAGGCCGACCAGGCCGGCGAGGCCGAGCACCGCCATTGCCGGGAGATGCGCCAGCAGCGGCGCGGTCAGCATCGGCGCCGCGGCCTGGGCCATCAGCACCGGCAGCGCCAGCTTGCCCATCAGCACCGGATAGCCGCGCGGGCCGAACAGCGCGAGCGGCACGGAGCCACGGCAGATGGTGATGATGCCGTTGCTGGCACCGTGCATCAGCACGAAGGGCACCGCCGCCACCGGTCCGATCAGCACCAGCAGCAGCGTGGCAACCGGCAGCAGTCCGGCGCCCAGCCAGGCGACGCGCAACGGGTGCACCGACTTGCCCACGGTGAACTCCAGCAGCCGCCCGCCGACCTGGGCCGGACCCATCAGCGAGGCGGCGGCGACCGCGGCCGTGACCGAGAGGCCGAGCCCCGCCAGCATCACCGGGAGCTGCACCGACATGGTAGTGCTGATGAGCGCCCGCAGGGTGAAGAAGGCGGCGAGGAAGAGGAAGCTGCGCCGCACCCAGGCGGCCGGCAGCGGAATCTCGGCGGGATCGGCGGCGGCGGCCTTCGACTCGCCGCCCGCCCCGGCGCGCGGCAGCATCGCATAGACCGGCAGCACCAGCAGCAGGTTGACGGCGGCGAAGACCAGGCAGGTGTTGCGCCAGCCGAGGGCGGGCATCAGCGCCGCGGTCAGCGGCCAGCCGATGGTGCTGGCGAAGCCGCCGAGCAGGGTGACGATGGTGATCCCCCGCCGCGCCGCCCGGCCGTAGAGCGTGCCGAGCGTGGCGAAGGCCGCCTCGTAGAGGCCAAGCCCCATCCCGACCCCAAGGACGATCCAGGCGATGAACCAGCCCGCGAGCCCCGGCAGCAGCCCGAGCAACGCCAGTCCGGCGGCCAGGGTGACCGCGGAGGCCATCATCACCGGCCGCCCGCCGAGGCGCTCGATCGTCCGGCCGATCCGTGGCGCGGCGAGGCCGGAGATCAGCAGGGCGAGGGAAAAGGCGCCGTAGACCAGCGTCCGATCCGCCTGGAGGTCCTCCACCACCACGGGCGCAAGCAGCGCCGGCAGGTAGTAGCTGGTGGCCCAGGCCAAGGTCTGGCCAATGCCGAGGAGCAAGGCGACGAAGCGGGAGTCCGTGCGGAGATCGACCATACGGATGTTCTCGGCAAGGTTGAGGAGGGCGCCAAGGGCCCAGTGTCAGATGGTTAATACTCCGTTCATCTTCCGAATGGAAAATTCCATTCCGTGGCAAGATCAGGACAGAAGGCGCCGCAGCTTCTCGCCCTGCCGGCGGCTCCAGCCGATCAGCCGCGCCTCCATCGCCTCGACCCGCGCCATCTGGCGGGGGAAGCGTGCCTCCAGCTTGCCCATCCAGCGCCGCGCCCAGGCGTATTGGTCGCGCAGCACGAAAAGGCCGAGGGCGAGGAAGAGCACGCCCTGCAGGATCGGCAGCACCAGCCCGGCGACACCCAGCGCCAGCAGCGCGAAGCCGAGTACCTTCCTTTGCCACGAACTCATCAGGCGGCCCTCGGCGGCAGGGCGAGGGCGCGCTCGCCGGAGACGAAGAGATATTCGGTGTTGGTCAGCCGCCCCACTGTGCCGACCTTCTCGCCCTTCGGGTTGTGGATGCCGATCTTGGCGCCGACATAGCGGCCGTAGGGGATCTCGATCACCCGCAGCGGGCCGCGCGGCCTGAGCATCGCCTCCAGCGCGGCGCGGCCGAGGTAACCCTCGTCGTTGAAGGAGACGATGACGGTGGGGCAACGCAGCGCGGCGATGGTGCGCGCCAGCGCTGGGCCGATGCCGGGTCGGCTGTTGAAGGCGGAGCGCCGCGTGCGGCAATCCAGGCGCTTGTTGGCGATTCCATAGACCTCCGGCTGGTCCCAGCGCACCAGCGTCTCCCAGACATGGTAGTTCCGCAGGTAGGAATGCTGGTTGTAGGGCGGGTCGAGATAGGCGAGGTCGCAGTCGAGTGTGGCCGCCACCTCCTCCGCCTCGCCGCAGAGGGCAGCGCAGGGGCCGGCGGCGGGCCGTGGCCGCATGGCGGGCAGGCGGAGGGCCAGCGGGTTATGGGCGCGGGCGGCCCAGCGCTTCATGTAGGCCATCTGCAGGCCGGCGGTGCTGTCCACCCGGTCGGCCGCCTCGAGCAGGGAGGTGAGCAGCACCGCCTCCAGCTCCGGCTCGGCGCCGAGTGCGGCGATTCCCTCGCGGATTGCCTCGATCCGGGCGCCGTTGTCGGGGTGGAAGTAGCGGGCGGCGACGCAATAGGTCTCGGTGAACCAGCCATGGCGCGGCGGCAGTCGCCCGAGGTCGGCGAGAATGCGCGCCGCCCGTTCGCCCCAGGCTTCGGCATCGGCCTGGACGTAGCAGGTGGCGAGGGTATGGGCGAAGGCGTTGTGATCGTTGGAGATGACGCGGTAGCCGGCGCCCTTCAGCGCATGGCCGACCCGGGCTGTGCCGGAGAAGAGGTCGGCCACGGTGGCCCCCTCCGGCGCGGCGGTGCGGATGGCCGAAAGGATCTGCGTCAGCAGCGCCCGCTTGGAGCCGATATACTTGATCACCGATGGAGGACCAGCCGGGGCGGCGATTCGGGGCAAGCCATCAACCGGAGAGCGCCCAGCCCGGATACGTCCGCGACGCGGCGACGGTGCCCTTCGGCACCAGCACGCCGACATTCTCCCACATCCGCGCCGCGCGCATCTTCACCGGTACGCCGCCGATGCCGATGGAGACGACGATGCCGCGACGGCCATGCGTCTCCACCGTGTAGTTCCGTTCCTGATTGAAGTCGGCGTCCTGCAGGGCGAGGCGTTCCTGCGCCGTGTCCCCGAGGCGCTGGAAGCTGACCAGGTGTCCAGCCTGGACGGCCGGGAGGTGTTCGTTCCGGAAGGCATCCTTGAGGCGGGGATGCCAATCCTCGGTCACCGGGTCGACCAGGAATTCCAGAGGATGGCCGGGCTTCGCCAGGATGACGGCAAGCGCCCAGCGCATGAAGGCCTCCTGCGCCCCGGTGCGTTGCTTCGCGGCCATGGCATCCCCTCCCCTCTCAACCGGGGAGGGTAGCCGATCCGCCGCCATTCGGCATCAGATATGCAACGCTCGCCCGTCGGCGGCGAGAGCGGCTTCCTTCACCGCCTCGTTCAGCGTCGGGTGGGCGTGGCAGGTGCGGGCCACGTCCTCGGCGCTGGCGCCGAACTCCATGGCCAGCGTCATCTCGGCGATCAGCGTGCCCGCATCGGGACCGATGATGTGAGCGCCGAGCACCTTGTCGGTCTTGGCGTCCGACAGGATCTTCACGAAGCCGTCCGTGTCGTTCATCGCACGCGCCCGGCCATTGGCCGTGAAGGGGAATTTGCCGGCCTTGTAGGCCACTCCCCCGGCCTTCAGCTCGTCCTCCGTCGCGCCGACCGAGGCGATCTCGGGCCAGGTGTAGACGACGCTCGGGATGGCGCCGTAGTTCACATGGCCGGCCTGGCCGGCGAGGATCTCGGCGACGGCGACGCCCTCCTCCTCGGCCTTGTGGGCCAGCATGGCGCCGGCGATGCAGTCGCCGATGGCGTAGATCCCCGGCACGCTGGTGGCGAAATGCGCGTCGGTGGCGACGCGGCCGCGCTCGTCACGCTTCACGCCGACCTCGTCGAGGCCGAGGCCCTCGACATAGGGGCGGCGGCCGATGGCGAGCAGCACGACATCGGCGCGGATCTCCTCCGCATCGCCGCCGGCGGCGGGCTCCACCTTGAGGGTGACGCCCTCGGCATCCTGCTCGGCGGCAACCACCTTCGACTTCAGGCGGAACTTCATGCCTTGCTTGCCGAAGAGGCGCTCGGCCTGCTTCGCCAGCTCGGCATCCATGCCGGGGATGAGGCGGTCGAGGTACTCGATGACCGTGACCTGGGCGCCGAGGCGCTTCCAGACCGAGCCGAGCTCCAGGCCGATGACGCCGCCGCCGATGACGACGAGGTGGCCGGGGACCTTCTCCAGCTCCAGCGCGCCGGTGGAGGTGACGACGCGCTTCTCGTCCACCTCGACGCCGCGGAGCGGGGTGCTGTCGCTGCCGGTCGCGATGACGATGGCCTTGGTGGCGTAGGTCTCGCCACCCACCTCGACCTGGCCGGGGGCGGTGATCCTGCCGGCGCCCTTCAGCCAGGTGACCTTGTTCTTGCGGAAGAGGAATTCGACGCCCTTGACGTTGGCGTTCACCACCTCGCCCTTCCGGGCCTGCATCTTGGCGAGGTCGAGCTTCACGCCGTCGACCAGGACGCCGTGGTCGGCCAGCTTGTGGGCCGCCTCCTCGAAATTCTCGCTGCTCTGGAGCAGGGCCTTGGAGGGAATGCAGCCGATATTGAGGCAGGTGCCGCCGAGCGTCTCCCGCTTTTCCACGCAGGCCGTCTTCAGCCCGAGCTGGGCGGCGCGGATGGCGCAGACATAGCCGCCGGGGCCGGAGCCGATGACGATGAGGTCGAAGCTGTCGGGCATTGGGGGTCCTCGGGCCGGGATTTCGCGGCGGAAACTGGCCCGAGGCGGGTCCCAAGGCAAGCCTAGGCGGCGGCTTCCCGCTCCTCCCGGCTCAAGTGGCCCTCCACCCGCGTCTCCGGCATGAACCAAGCGGTGACCAGGGCGAGGAGGAAGAAACCGGTGACGTACCAGAAGAAGCCGCTCTCGGCCCCGACCGACTTGAACCAGAGGCCGACATACTCGGCCGTGCCACCGAACAGCGCATTGGCCACCGCATAGGGCAATCCGACGCCGAGCGCCCGGACCTGGGCGGGGAAGAGCTCCGCCTTCACCACGCCGCTGATCGAGGTGTAGCAGGAGATCACCGCGAGGCCGGCCAGCACCAGCAGCCCCGCCTCCAGCGGCGAGGCGGCCCGGCCGATGGCGCTGAGCAGCGGCACGGTCATCAGCGCGCCGAGGCCGCCGAAGGCGAGCAGCATCGCCCGCCGCCCGATCCGGTCGGAGAGGGCGCCGAAGACGGGCTGCACGACCATGAAGGCCAGCAGCACCCAGGCCATGGTGGCGCTGACGGTGCGGGCCTCGAAATGCGCGGTGTTCACCAGGTATTTCTGCATGAAGGTGGTGAAGACGTAGAAGCTGAGGCTGCCGCCCGCGGTCAGGCCGAGCACCAGCAGCAGCGGCTTCGGGTGCCGCAGCAGGGCACGGAGCGAGCCGGCCTCCGGGCGCCGCGCCGCATCGGCGCTCTGTGTCTCGTGCAGGGCGCGGCGGAGAAAGAGGGCGACCACCGCTGCCGCCGCACCGATGACGAAGGGGATGCGCCAGCCGAAGGCGCGCATCTGCTCGTTGGTCAGCATCGATTCCAGGATGACGATGACGAGCACGGCGAGGAGCTGCCCGCCGATCAGCGTGACGTACTGGAAGCTGGCGTAAAAGCCGCGATGGCCGGGCTCGGCGACCTCCGACATGTAGGTGGCGCTCGTCCCGTACTCGCCGCCGACCGAGAGGCCCTGGGCAAGGCGCGCGACCGTCAGCAGCACGGGGGCGAGCAAGCCGACGCTCGCATGGGTGGGCAGCAGGGCGATCATCAGCGAGCCGCCGCACATCAGCAGGACGGAGGCCATCATGGAGAAGCGCCGGCCGCGCCGGTCGGCCAGGCGGCCGAAGATCCAGCCGCCGAGCGGGCGTACGAGGAAGCCGGCAGCGAAGACCCCGGCGGCGGCGAGGAGCTGCGAGGTGCGGTCGCCGGAGGGGAAGAAGGACGAGGCGAAGTAGAGCGAGCAGAAGGAATAAACGTAGAAATCGTACCATTCGACGAGGTTGCCGGACGACCCGCCGACGATGGCGAGGATCCGGCGCCGGCGGTCGGCGGCCGCATCCAGGGGGAGGGTGGTGGTTGCGCTGGGCATAGGGAGCTCCTCCGCCCCTGCGACGCGGTGACGCTCCGGCGTGGCAAGGCGCTTCCCCTCCGCCCGCCGTCCCGCCAGACTGGCCTGGCAACGATGAGGGGCCGGACGTGGAACCGGCCCCCACCCACGGGAGGTCATGGCCATGGATTTCGAAGGCACACGGCTCGGCCGGCGCGGTGCGCTGGCCCTCGGCGGGGCGGCGCTGGCGGCGCCTGCCCTGGCCCAGGGACGATTTCCGGACCGGCCCATTCGCCTCATCATCCCCTGGCCGCCGGGCGGCTCGGCGGATGCGCAGCTCCGCTCGCTGGCCGAGATCGCCGGCCGGGCGCTCGGGCATTCGGTGGTCGTGGAGAACCGCCCCGGCGCCTCCGGCACCATGGGCGCGCTGCACCTGACGACCCAGGCGCGGCCGGACGGCTACACGATCAGCCAGATGCACCTCTCGATCGTGCGGCGTCCCTTCATCACCCGCAACCCGCCCTGGGACCCGGTCAACGACTTCACCCACATCATCGGGCTCTGCGGTTGGATGTTCGGCATCGCGGTGAAGGCGGACGGGCCGATCAAGAGCTGGGCAGACTACATCGCCTATGCCCGCGCCAATCCCGGGCGGCTGACCTACACCACCTCCGGCATCGCCACGACCAACCACCTGACGATGGAGGAGCTGGCGGCTCGCGAGAAGCTAGAGCTGGTGCATGTCCCCTACCGCGCCTCGAACGAGGCGGCGGTCGCCGTCGCGTCCGGCGAGGTGATGAGCGTCGCCGACAGCTCTGCCTGGGCGCCACTGGTGGATGGCGGGCAGCTCCGGCTGATCTGCGTCTGGACGGCCGAGCGCTCGCCCCGCTTCCCCGACGCGCCAACGCTGAAGGAGCTGGGCTACGACATGGTCGTGACATCCCCGTATGGGCTTGCCGGGCCGAAGGGGATGGACCCGGGCGTGGTCCGCGTGCTGCACGATGCCTGCAAGGCGGCGCTGTTCGACCCGGCCAATACCGCCGTCAGGGCGCAGTTCGACATGCCGCTCGAGTACTACGATACTGAGGAATACCGCAGCTTCATCGCCCGCCGGGCGCAGTACGAGAAGGCGATGGCGGAGCGGCTGAAGCTGCGGATCGACTGAAGCAAGACAGTACCCGGGAGACGCCACAAGAATGCCACCGATCACCCGCCGCCGGACGATCGCGCTCGCCGCGGCCAGCCTTGCCCCCGCGCTTGCCTCCCCTGCCCTCGCCCCCTCCGCTTTCGCCCAGGGGCGTTTCCCGGACCGGCCGATCCGCCTCGTCATCCCCTGGCCGGCGGGCGGCTCGGCCGATGCGCAGCTCCGCTCCATGGGCGAGATCGCCAGCAGGGCGCTCGGCCAGCCGGTTGTGCTCGAGAACAAGCCCGGGGCGGGCGGCACGCTCGGGCCGATGACGGTCGCCCAGCAGTCGCGGCCGGACGGCTACACGCTGACGCAGATGCACCTCTCCGTGCTGCGCCGGCCCTGGATGATGAAGGCCCCGCTCTGGGACCCGGTGCGCGACTTCACCCATATCATCGGCCTCACCGGCTGGCTCTTCGGCACCGCCGTCAAGGCGGACAGCCGCTTCGCGACCTGGCAGGAGATGATCGCCTATGCCCGGGCCAATCCCGGCAAGCTGACCTATTCCACCAGCGGCATCGGCACCAGCAACCACCTGGCGATGGAGACCCTCCTGGAGATGGAGAAGGTGGAGATCACCCATGTGCCCTTCCGCGGCTCCAACGAGGGGGTGACGGCGGCGCTGGCCGGGCAGGTAGACATGGTCTCCGACAGCAGCGCCTGGGCGCCCTTCGTCGAGGCGGGGTCGATGCGGGCCCTCTCGGTCTGGACCGCCGAGCGCGCCGCCCGCTTCCCGACCGTGCCGACGCTGAAGGAGCTGGGCTACGACATGGAGGTCACCTCGCCCTATGGCGTCAGCGGCCCGAAGGGCATGGACGAGGGCGTGGTGCAGGTGCTGCACGATGCCTTCAAGGCGGCGCTCTTCGACCCGGAGAACGAGCGCATCCGTGGCCAGTTCGACATGCCGCTGGTCTACCGCAACACCGAGGACTACCGCGACTTCGTCGCCAGGCGCGTCGACTACGAAAAGATGATGGTGAAGCGGCTGAACCTCACGCTCGACGGCTAGGCGCCCCAACGACTTCGGGAGGAACGAATGACAAGAACGATCACCCGCCGCGCCGCTCTCGGCGCGGCGGCCGGCCTGCTCGCGGCCCCGGCGCTGGGCCAGGGGCGCTTTCCCAACCGGCAGATCCGCTGCCTCATCCCCTGGCCGCCGGGCGGCTCGCTCGACGCGCTGCACCGGCAGATGTTCGAGATCGCGGCGAAGGATCTCGGCCAGCCCATCATCATCGAGAACATGGCCGGCGCCCGCGGCACCCGTGCCGCGATGTTCCTGATCCAGCAGGCGCGGCCTGACGGCTACACCATCGCTCACCACCACCTGTCGATCCTCCGCCATCCCTTCCTGACGCGGCAGGCGACCTGGGACCCGGTCGGCGACTTCACCTACATCATGCAGCTCACCGGCTTCGTCTTCGGCACCGCGGTGCGCGGCGACAGCCCGTGGAAGACCCATGCCGAGCTGATGGAGGCCGCCCGCCGCGCCCCTGGCCGGTTGACCTACTCGACCAGCGGCATCGCCACCACCAACCACCTGGCGATGGACGACATCCTCACCCGCGAGCGGGCCGAGATGACGCATGTGCCGATGCGCGGCAGCCAGGAGGGCGTGACCGCGCTGCTCGGGCGGCAGATCGACATCGTCGCCGACAGCCAGTCCTGGCGGCCGCAGGTGGAGACCGGCGAGCTCCGCCTGCTCGCCGCCTGGACGCCGACGCGACTGCCGAGCTTCCCCGACGTGCCGACGCTGAAGGACCTGGGCTACGGGATGAGCGTGACCTCTCCCTATGGCCTCGCCGGGCCGAAGGGGATGGAGCCGGAGGTGGTGGACATCCTCCATCGCACGCTGAAGAAGGCCTTCGAGGACGAGGCCAGCCAAGCGATCATGAAGCGCTGGGAGCTGCCGAACGAGTATCTCGGCCCGCGCGAGTACCTCGCCTTCGCCCGCGAGCGGGTGGTCTATGAGCGGGAGACGGTGGCGCGGCTCGGCATCAGCATCGACTGAGCCGGGCGCGGCGGGTCAGGCCGCCACCCGCGTCCGCGCGGCGACGAGGCGGGCCAGCGGGCCGACCGCGCCGAGGGCGGCGAAGGCGGGGGGCGAGGCCCGCAGCACATGCGCGGCGAGGCCGGCCCAGCGCATCGGCCCGGCGCTGCGGCGGCGCCAGGCGGCGTGGAAGGCGGCGGCCTCCTGCCCCGCCAGAATCGCCTTGGCCGCCGCCAGGCCGGAATGCAGGGCGAGCGCGACGCCCTCGCCGGTGAAGCTCGGGATCACCGCCGCCTGGTCGCCGACGCGGTAGAGGCCGGACGGCCCCGAAGCCGGCTGGCGAAAGCCGTAGGGCACGCCGGCGATGGCGAGCGGCCGGTCCCAGAGCGGGTAGGCGTCGCGGAGCAGGGCTTCGGCGAGGGCGGAGCCGGCGCGGACCCGGGCGAGCAGGTCGCCGGGCGGGCCGTGCAGGGCGGCGCAGAGATTGGCCCCGCCGCCGGGCAGGGGTTGCAGGCCGGCATAGCCGCCGCCGAAAGGCAGCAGGGCGACGGCATCCGTCATCGCCACCCCGGCGAGGTGCAGCTTGAGGCCGATGGCGGGCGGCGGGGCGCCCTCGCGCGGATGGCCACGCAGCGCGTGCTTGCCGGTGGCGAGGATCACGCGCCGCGCCTGGATCTCGCCCGAGGGGGTGCGGAGGCGCCACCCCTCCCCCATCGGCACGGCGCCGAGCACGGTGGTGCCGCGGCGCAGGGCCGGGCCGGCGGCCTCCTGCAAGGCGCCGTCGAGCAGGCGGCGCGGCAGTGCCCAGGCCGGGAAGGGCAGCGTCACATCCGCCTCGCGCCTGCCATGGCCGATCCGCATCCGCCGCAGCGGGGCGGCGCCGAGCCTTGCCGGGTCGAGGCCGAGGCGGCGCAGCGCCGCCGCCGCGTCGGGGCCGAGAAATTCGCCGCAGACGCTCTCGCGGGGCTCGGGGCTGCGCTCCAGCAGCAGCACCTCGCGGCCGGCGCGTGCGAGGGCGATTGCCGTCGCACAGCCGGCCGGGCCGGCGCCGATCACCACGTTCTCAGGCACGAGCGGAGACGATCCATTTGAAGGGGAAGGCCCAGTCGATCTGGGCCGGGACGCCGGCCTCCGCCACCAGCCGCTCCCAGTCGGCGCGGGTAAAGCCGCGGGCGATGGAGACGGTGCTGTCATGCACCACCATCGGGTCCATCCTGAGCAGCCGCACCGCGCCCCATACGAAGCCCCAGGGCAGCCAGTGGCGGTGCAGGTCGGAGATCAGCCAGCCCCGCCGCGCCCGGCCCGGCAGCCAACGGAGGAAGCGCACCAGTTCTGCATCGCGCAGGTGATGGGTGAAGAGGCTGCACAGCACGACATCGAAGCGCTCCTCCTCCGGCAGGCCGAAGAGGTCGGCGGTGATGAAGCGCGCTTTCACCCCGGCAGCGGTTGAATAACGCGCCGCCCAGGGGCTGCGGTCGAGGCCGGTGAGTTCGACGGTGACGCCGCGGCGGGCGGCCCAGCGCGCGATCTCGGCCAGCATGTCGCCGCCGCCGAAGCCGATATCGAGCACCGAGAGATGGCGCGCGCCCGTCTCCGCCACCAGCGCGTCGAGCCAGCGCAGCGTCGGGCGGTAGGCGAGGCTCATCCGGTTGATGCGGGCGAGATCGCGGAGGGCGGAAGCGAATTCGGCCTCGGTCGCGGCCGCGTCGTCCATCCACTCATCGGCGGCGCTGCGCTGGCGCATCAGGCGAGGCGGAAGCGCATGGTCTCGGCCGAGAGGCCGGGGCCGAAGGCCAGCGCGCAGCCGCGTTGCCCTCGCCCCGCCGCCATCATCCGCTGAAGGACGAACATGACGGTGGCGGAGGACATGTTGCCATGCTCGCGCAGCACGGCGCGGCTGACGTCGAGCGCCCCCGGCGACAGGTTGAGGCCATGCATCACCGCGTCCAACACGCTGCGGCCGCCGGGATGCACCGCCCAGAGGTCGAAGGCGTCCGCCGCCTCGCCGGCGAGGATGGCCGCCGCCTCGTCGGGCAGGGCACGGGCGAGGGTGAGCGGCACGAAGCCTGAGAGCGTCATGTCGAAGCCGCCATCGCCGATGCGCCAGGTGATCTGGTCCGACGCCTCTGGGATCAGCGCGGCGTGGAAACCCTCGATGGCGATGCCTTCGGGCTCCGCCGTCACCAGCGCGGCGCTGGCGCCGTCGGCGAAGAGCAGGAAGCAGAGCAGCTGCTCGATCTCGGGCGAAGGCTGAAGGTGGAGGGTGCAGAGCTCGAGATTCACCACCAGAACCCGCGCCCGCGCGTCGCTGCGGACGATGTGGTGGGCGAGCTTCAGCGCGTTGATCGCCGCCTGGCAGCCCATGAAGCCGACGATGCTGCGCTCGACATTCCCCGGCAGGCCGAAGCGGCGGATCAGCCACTGGTCGAGGCCGGGGGCGGCGAAGCCGGTGCAGGTGGCGAAGACGAGATGGGTGATGCGCGGCCCCTCCCCCTCCAGCCCCATCGCTAGGCAGGCGGCTTCGGCCAGCGCCGGGGCCTCGCGCTCGTAGCGGGCCATGCGGGCGCCGGTGCCGGGGAAGGCGTCGGTCCGGTAGAAGCCATCGACCGTGCCGCTGGCATCCGCCTCGGCTTCCAGCACTGAATGGCGGGTGTCGATCTGCGAGCGCTCGGCGAGGCGGGCGAAGGCGGTGCGGATGCGCGGCTCGGTGATCTGCCGGTCCGCGAAGCGGCGGAAGGCGTCATGCACCTCATGCCGGGGGACGGCGGTGCCGATGCGGTTGATATGGGCCTGGGTCACGCGTGTCCTGCCCGCAGGGGTCGCAGCCCCAGGCCGCGAGCATTGCGGATGAGCAGGCCACGATCATGAAAGGACCTGCCCCTGGGCCGCTGGCGGCAAGCCAGCGGCCCGGGGACAAGGCTGGAGATGGGGTGGCGGGCTATTGCCGCACCGCCCCCGTGCGGGCATCGACGGTCACTTCGATGGGGGTGCCCTCGCGCAGGCCGCGCAGGCGGATGGCATCGCCGTCGCGGCCGAGTTCCGTCACCTCGGTATAGCCGCGGGCACGCAACAGCTCGCGCGCCTGGCCCTCGGTGAGCGGAGGCTGCTCGCGCGGCAGGCCGGTGGCGGCGTCGATGCGGAAATTCTCGACCCGCTCGCCGTAGCGCGTGGCGCGGGCGATGCGGAAGCTGTCGCCCTCGCGCTCCACCCCTTCGAGATCGGTGAAACCGCGGGCGCGCAGCACGGTCGCCAGCTGGTCCTGGGTGAGGAAGGCTGCCTCCTGCGCCAGCGCCGGGCCGGCGAGCAGGAGGAGGAGCAGGGCGGGGCGGAGGAGCTGCATCATCGGCCGCCATAACCACCCGCGACCGGAAAGGTTCACTCGGCCCTTGAATCGCCCGGAACCAGAACATATAAGGAACTGGAGGATTGTGCATGGAGTTGCGGCGGAAGCTCGAGATCCTGGCGGACGCGGCGAAGTACGACGCCTCCTGCGCCTCCTCCGGAACCGAGAAGCGGGACAGCCGCGAGGGCGGCATCGGCAGCACGGAGGGCATGGGCATCTGCCACGCCTATGCGCCGGACGGGCGCTGCATCTCGCTGCTCAAGGTATTGCTGACCAATGCCTGCATCTATGACTGCGCCTACTGCATCAACCGCGCCACCAGCAACGTCCCCCGCGCCCGCTTCACGGTGCGGGAGCTGGTCGACCTGACCCTCGACTTCTACCGGCGCAACTACATCGAGGGGCTGTTCCTTTCCTCCGGCATCATCCGCTCGCCCGACTACACGATGGAGCGGCTGGTCGATGTTGCGCGCATCCTGCGCGAGGAGCACGGCTTCCGCGGCTACATCCACCTGAAGACCATCCCCGACGCCTCGCCCGAGTTGCTGGCCGAGGCGGGGCGGCATGCCGACCGGCTCTCCATCAACATCGAGTTGCCGCAGGAGGGGGCGCTGAAGGCCCTCGCCCCGGAGAAGGATTTGTCCGAAATCCGCCGCGCGATGGGGCGGATGCGGCTGCGCATCGAGGAGGCGAAGGAGGCGCGGAAGGCGGAGCGGCGGGCGCCGGCACCGCGCTTCGCCCCGGCCGGGCAGAGCACGCAGATGATCATCGGCGCCGATGCGTCGGACGACCGGGCGGTGCTCGGGACGACGGCCAATCTCTACGGCAGCTATGGGTTGAAGCGGGTCTATTTCTCGGCCTACTCGCCGATCCCCGATGCCTCGCGCCTGCTGCCGCCGCAGCCGCCGCCGCTGGTCAGGGAGCACCGACTCTACCAGGCGGACTGGCTGCTGCGCTTCTACGGCTTCTCGCTCGACGAGATCATGGCCGGGGGCGAGGGCGGCATGCTCGACCTCGGCATCGACCCGAAGCTGGCCTGGGCGCTGCGGCACCGGGGCGACTTCCCGGTCGACGTAAACCGGGCGCCGCGGGAGCGGTTGCTGCGCGTGCCGGGGCTCGGGGAGAAGACGGTCGACCGGCTGCTGGCGGCGCGGCGGCATCGCAGCATCCGCAGCGAGGATCTGGCGCGGCTGAGGCTGCCGCTGGGGAAGCTGCTGCCCTTCCTGGTCACCGAGGATCACCGGCCGAGGGTGACGGATCGGCTCGACCTGCGGGCGCTTGTGGCGCCGCGCACCGGCTTCGCCAAGCCGGTGCAGATGCAGCTGCTGTGATCGGCATCGCCCTCCCCGGCCCCGCCGACTTCCCCGCCTGGCGGGATGCGGCGCGGCGGCTGCTGGCGGCCGAAGTGGCGCCGGAGCGGGTGGCTTGGCACCTCGCTGGAGAGGCGGCGGGGCTGTTCGCGCATGAGCCGGTGCCGGAGCCGCGGCGCACCGGGCTGACCGTGCCGCGCAGCTTTCCGGAGTTGGCGGAGGTGGTCATCCGCCACCGGGACGGGGAGCGCTTTGCCCTGCTCTACCGCCTGCTCTGGCGCATCACCCATGACGAGCACGGGCTGCTGGAGGTGGCGACCGACCCGGAGGTGATCCGTGCCCAGGGCATGGCCAAGGCGGTGCGGCGCGATGCGCACAAGATGCATGCCTTCGTGCGCTTCCGCGAGGCGCCGGAGGGGCGTTATGTCGCCTGGTTCGAGCCGGACCACCATATCCTGGAGGCGGAGACGGGCTTCTTCCTCCGCCGCTTCGCCGGCATGCGCTGGTCCATCCTGACGCCGGAAGCGAGCGCGCATTGGGATGGCGAGGAATTGCGCATGGGCCCCGGCGGCCGCCGGGCGGATGCGCCGGCGGAGGACGCGAAGGAGGAGCTGTGGCGGGCCTATTTCGCCAGCATCTTCAACCCCGCCCGCCTCAAGCCCGCTGCCATGCGCGCCGAGATGCCGGTCAAGTACTGGCGCAACCTGCCCGAGGCGCAGGACATCCCCCGCCTCATGGCCGAAGCCCCGAAGCGCGTTGCCGCGATGGTCGCCCGTGGCGCGACGCCGCCCGCGCCGCGGCGGCAACGGGTGCTGGCGACGGACGTTGAGGTGCCCATGCCAACCGATCTCTTCACCCAAGACCCCGCCACCGCGCTCGCCGCCCTCCGCGCCGAGGTGCTGGCCGATCGCGGCCCGCTTGCCGAGCACGCCACCCAGGCCGTCTTCGGCGAGGGGCCGATCGGCGCCGCCCTGCTCTTCGTCGGCGAGCAGCCGGGCGATGAGGAGGACATCGCCGGCCGCCCCTTCGTCGGCCCAGCCGGACGGATGTTCAACCGGGCGCTGGAGGAGGCGGGCATCCCCCGCGCCGAAGCCTATGTCACCAACGCGGTGAAGCATTTCAAATTCAAGCCGACGGGGCGGCGGCGGCTGCACCAGTCGCCGGATGCGGGCGACATCGCGCATTACCGCCCCTTCCTGCGGCGGGAGATCGAGATCGTCGGGCCGCGGCTGGTGGTTTCGCTTGGCGCCACGGCGCTGCGCGCGCTGACGGGCAAGCCGCTCGCCATCACCAAGGTGCGGGGCGAGGTGGTGAAGAGCGAGGACGGGGTGCCGGTCTTCCCGACCGTCCACCCCTCCTACCTGCTGCGGCTGCCGGACCCGGAGAGCAAGGAGCGGGAATATGCCCGCTTCCTCGGTGACCTGAAGGGTGCTTGGCGCGAGGTACAGTAATTGCGCCTCGCCCTGAACCGGGTGGGGCTCTCGCCTGTTCCATCCGCTCGACACGGAACGGAGAGAGAGCATGGCGCAGGACCAGGACAGGCTGATGCCGGACGAGCCGGTGAAGCCGGTGGACGACAAGGCGAAGGCCCGGGTGCCGAGCTTCGCCGAGGGCGGACCGACCGACTACGACCCCAACGCCACCAATGACGGCGCCATGGGCGGCGGCGGAGCCGGGGGTGCGGGCGGCGTGACCGGCGGCGCCAGCGGCCGGAGCAACGAGACGCCCTGACCGCTCAGTGATGCTCCCGCGCGGGCACCGTGTGGGACAGCCGCTCCACCGCGGCGATGCCGATCGCGGACAGGATGAAGAGCGCGTGGATGATGGCCTGCCACATGATGCCGGCCTTGGTCGTCGTGTTGCGCTCCGTGCCGAGGTTGCTGGCGGCGATGAAGGTGCGCAGCAGGTGGATCGATGAGATACCGATGATCGCCATCGCCAGCTTGATCTTCAGCACGCCGGCATTGACGTGGCTGAGCCATTCCGGCTCGTCCGGGTGGTCCTCGAGATTGAGGCGGGAGACGAAGGTCTCGTAGCCGCCGACGATCACCATGATGAGCAGGTTGGAGATCATCACCACGTCGATCAGGCCGAGGACAATCAGCATGATGTCCTGCTCGCCGAAGCTGTGGGCGTGGCTGACGAGGTGCCATATCTCTTTCATGAAGAGCAGCACGTAGACGACCTGGGCGACGATCAGCCCCAGGTAGAGCGGGAGCTGCAACCAGCGGGAGCCGAAGACAAGGGCCGGCAGGAGGGGAAGCGGGCGGCGTTCGATGGGCGTGGACATGACGATCCTGTCATCTGGACCGCCCGCTCTCTAATTGAAACGCTTTGGATTTCCAAGCTCAGCCGGGCAGGCCGAGCACGTTCTTCGACAGGATGTTGCGCTGGATCTCGTTCGAGCCGCCGTAGATCGTGGCGGGCCGCGCCTGGATGAAGAGGCCGCCGATGTTGAGGTCGCGGTTGCCCTCCATCGGCTCCAGCAGGCCGGCATTCTCGCCGCCGATCTCGAGCATGGTGTCGGTGATCGCCTGGAACAGCTCGGTCTGCAGGATCTTCAGCATGGAGACGTCGGGGCCGAGGCTCTCGCCGCGCTTCAGCCGCTCGACGAAGGTGCCGTAGAGCGCCTTCAGGTCCTCGAATTCGAGGCGGAGGCGGGCGTAGCGGTCCTGGAACTCGGCATCCTCCCAGACGCCCATGCGCTCGGCGAGGATCTTGAGGCGCGACAGGGCATAGCCGGACTGGCGCGGCGAGCCGAGGAAGATGCGCTCGAAGCCGAGCAGCGCCTTCGCCATGTCCCAGCCCTTGTTGAGCTGGCCGACCAGGTTCTCCTTCGGCACGCGGACATTGTCGAAGAAGACCTCGCAGAACTCGTCATGCATCTCGAGGTTGATGATCGGCCGCACGGTGATGCCGGGCGTCTTCATGTCGACGAGGAGGAAGGAGATGCCCTCCTGCTTCTTCGCCTGCTTGTCGGTGCGGACGAGGAGGAAGATCCAGTTGGCGTCGGTCGCCAGCGTGGTCCAGATCTTCTGGCCGTTGACGACATACTCGTCGCCGTCGAGCACCGCCTCGGTGCGCAGCGCGGCGAGGTCGGAGCCGGCATTGGGCTCGGAGTAGCCCTGGCACCAAATGTGCTCGCCGGTCAGGATCTTCGGCAGGAAGCGCTGCTTCTGCTCCTCCGTCCCGTACTTGATGACCAGCGGGCCGAGCATGACGATGCCATGGTCGTTGGTCCGCGCCACGCCGTAGCGCTCGTATTCCTCGGTGAGGATGATCTGCTTGGCGGGCGAGAGGCCCAAGCCTTCATGTTCCTTCGGCCAGCCGGGGCAGAGCCAGCCGCGCTCGGCGAGCTTCATGTACCAGGGGCGGTTCTCGTCCCAGTGGAGGCGCTTCGGCGGGTTGCGCAGATCGTCGGGGTAGTTCTCGTGCAGGAAGGCGCGGACCACCTGGCGGAAATGCTCGTCGTCGAGCGCGTCGAGCTCGGCCGGGGCGGGGATGCGGATGGCGTCCATCGGCTCAGTCTCCCTTGAAAGCGGGCGCGCGCTTGCCAAGGAAGGCTGCGCGGCCTTCGGCGAAATCATGGGTCATGAAGAGGGTGGCCTGGAAGTGGCGCTCCTGCTCCAGCGCGCGGTCGAGGCCTTCGCCGAGCATCTGCTTGGTCAGCGCCATCGGCGCCGGCGCCTGTTCTGCGAGGAAGCGGGCCTTCTCCATGGCCGTAGCCAGGGCATGGCCCTTGGGCACGACATGGTCGATGAGGCCGATACGCTCCGCCTCCGTCGCCGTCATCTGGTTGTGGTAGAGCAGGACCTGCCGCGCCTTCCCCTGGCCGACGCGGAGCGGCAGGGTATGCGGCAGGCCGAGATCGGCCATGAGCCCGATCTTGCCGAAGCCGGCGCCGAGGCGCGCATCCTCGGCCGCCACCACGGTGTCGGAGGCGCAGGCGATGGAGAGGCCGGCGCCGACGCAATAGCCCTCGATGGCGGCGACGACGGGGACGCTGCCGAGCACCATCAGCCGGATCAACTCATGCGAGAGGCGCATGCGCTCGCGGCCTTCCATGGCCGAGTTCACGTCCATCCCGGAGATGTCGCCGCCCGAGCAGAAATGCCCGCCCGCGCCGGTGACGACGATGGCGCGCGTGGCCTTGTCGCCCTGCGCGGCGCGCAGCGCCTCGATCATCTGCACGCGGAGCGGCATGGCCAGCGCGTTGCGCCGCGCCGGCTGGTCGAGGGTAAGGACGAGGACGCCGCCCTCGCGCTCCGAGACGATCCGCATGACGGGCTCGCTCATTCCTCGACCTCCGGGCTGACGGCCATGAAGCGGCGGCGGTGCAGCGTGGCGCTGCCATACTGGTTGGCCATGACCATGGCCTTCCGCAGGTAGAGGCCGACATCGTACTGGTCGGTGTAACCGATGCCGCCATGGAGCTGGATGCACTCGCGCGTCACCAGCATGGAGGAGGAGGCGGCGCGGGACTTGGCGCGGGAGATGACGGCGCGGCGGGCATCGCCGGTGGCGCCGGCATCGAGCGTCGCGGCCGCGGCCTCGATGCTGGCCCGCGTCAGCGCGATCTGCATCTTCACGTCCGCCGCCTTGTGCTGCAGCGCCTGGAAGGTGCCGATGATCTTGCCGAATTGCTGGCGCGTCTTCAGGTAGTCGAGCGTCATGGCGAAGGCGCGGTCCATCCCGCCGAGCAGGTAGGCGCTGGTCAGCAGCGCGGCCTCGTCGAGGGCGAGCGACAGCGCCTCGCCGATGTCGTCGGCGATGCGGGTGGCCGTGCCGAGGTTCGGCTCCAGCGTGCCGAGATGGCCGCCATCCTGGGTCTGCTCGGTCGTGAGGCCGGCGCCGGCCTGCTGCTCGTAGAGGGCGATGCGGCCGCCCTCGCGCACCGGCAGGAGGAAGGAGGCGGCGCCGGCGGCCATGGGGAGGAAGCGGCGGGCGGCGTCGGGGCTGCCCGGCACCTCCAGCGTGTCGGGACGCTCCTGCCAGGCGGTCAGCACCAGCGATTCGCCGGTCAGCACCCGCTCCAGCGGGCCGGCGCCGACGGCGGCGAGCAGCGAGCCGGTGAGCATCGCCGGGATCAGCGGCTCCGGCACCAGGGCGCCGCCCAGTTCCTCGGCGAGCGCGCAGGCTTCGCCGAGACCGAGGCCGGCGCCGCCGGAGGCCTCCGGCAGGCGGAGGCCGATCCAGCCCATCTCGCCCATCTGGCGGAGGATGGCCGGGTCGAAGCCGGGGGTCTGGAAGCGGAGGTCGCGCACCCGCTTCATGTCGCCGCCCGGGGGCGCCACCGCGGCGGCGCTGTCCCGGATCATGCGGATGGATTCGGCGCGGTCCTCGCCGCTCAAGGCCGCGCTCATTGGGTGTGCAGCGTGGCGCCGGTCTTGGCCTGCACCTCCTCGAGCGTCACGCCCGGCGCCAAGTCGCGGACGACGAAGCCCTTGCCCTCGACCACGTCGAGCACGGCGAGGTTGGTGTAGACGCGGTTGACGCAGGCGAGGCCGGTCAGCGGGTAGCCGCAGCGCTCGACGATCTTCGGGCGGCCGTCCTTCGTCGTGTGTTCCATGATGACCCAGAGGCGCTTGGCCCCGGCGGCGAGGTCCATGGCGCCGCCAACGGCGGGGGCGGTGTCGTTCTCGCTGGTCGCCCAATTGGCGAGGTCGCCATTCTCCGCCACCTCGAACCCGCCGAGGACGCAGAGGTCGATATGCCCGCCGCGGATCATGGCGAAGCTGTCAGCATGGCCGACGAAGCTGGCGCCCCTGGCCAGGGTGATGAGCTGCTTGCCGGCATTGATGAGCCAGGGGTCTTCCTCGCCTTCCTTCGGCGCCGGGCCCATGCCGATGACGCCGTTCTCCGACTGGAAGATCACCTCCCGCGTCGGGGGCACGTGGTTGGCCACCATGGTCGGCATGCCGATGCCGAGGTTGACGCACCAGCCTTCCGGTACGTCATCGGCGAGGCGGGCGGCCATCTGGTCGCGGTTGAAGGGCATGTCGGGTGCTCCTCTCAGACCTGCTCGGGCTTCAGCCAGTCGCCGCCGCGGTCCACCTGGACCACGCGGTTCACATAGACACCGGGCGTGCCGATCATATGCGGATGCAGCTCGCCAAGTTCACGGATGTGCTGCGCCTGGGCGATGGTCAGCTCGGCGGCCATGGCCATGATCGGGTTGAAGTTGCCGCCCGAGCCCCGGTAGACGAGGTTGCCCCAGCGGTCGGCCTCCCAAGCCTCGACCAGCGCCACATCGGCCTTGAGGGCGCGTTCCATCACATAGGCCTTGCCCTCGAACTCCCGGCTCTCCTTGCCGCGGGCGAGCAGCGTGCCGGCCGCCGTCGCGGTGTAGAAGGCGGGGATGCCGGCGCCGGCGGCGCGGATGCGCTCGGCGAGCGTGCCCTGCGGGACGAGCTCCAGCTCGATCTTGCCCTCGCGGTAGAGGGTCTCGAAGACGACTGGGTCCTTGCTGCGCGGGAAGGAGCAGACGATCTTCCGGACCTGGCCCTGGTCCATCAGCTTGGCGACGCCGATGCGGCCGGAGCCGGCATTGTTCAGCACGATGGTGAGGTCGCGGGCGCCCTGCTCGATCAGGCCCTCGATCAGCACGTCGGGCTGGCCGACGCTGCCGAAGCCACCGATCAGCACGGTGGAGCCATCCTTCACGCCGGCCAGAGCATCGGCCACCGACTGCACGATCTTGTTGATCATCCTTGTCCCTCCCGGGGTGAAATGGACTAGCGCCCCCCGGCGCGGCGGTCCAGCCCTTAGCGTGCTATCAAAATGAGTGGCCGTTGTCCCGCCATCCTGCGCGGGTTTTCAGGCGTCGGCCAGGAGATGCGCCGGGCTGTTGGTGATGGTGTGGAGGCGCATCAGCACCGGCCCGAGCCCGTGCAGGTGACGGAGCAGCTGGACGGCGAGCCAGGCATCCTCCAGCGCCCCGTGCAGCGCCCCCTCGCGGGCCACGCCACAGGCGGCGCCGGCATGGGCAAGGCCGCAGCGCGTGCCGGGGAAGGCGCGGCGCCAGGCGCGCAGGGTGCAGAATTCGCCATCCCAGGGCCGCTCCTGGCCGAGCCGGGCATATTCGCCGCCCAGCATGCGGCGGTCGAAGGCGAGGTTGTGGGCGCAGCCGGCTGCACCGGCGAAGAAGGCGGCGACCTCATCGGCGTGCTCGGCGAAGGGCGGGTGCGCGGCGAGGAACGGATCCGACATGCCATGCACCCGCGCCGCGCCCCAATGGCAGGGGATGCCGGGGGCGAAGGCCAGGTGCAGCGTCGCCTCCGGCTCCAGCGCCGCGTCGAGCCGGACGGCGCCGAGCGAGGCGACGCGGTCTTCCGCCGTGCAGCCGGTGGTCTCCGTGTCGAAGACCACTACCGGCCCGCCTGCCCAGGGCTTCGTCATGCGGCGAAGCGGAAGCGCCCGTTGCTGATGACCTGCTTGTCGCGCTCGACGACCCGGGCGCGGAAGGCGCCGCCGCCCTCCTCCCGCCAGATCTCCGTGCGGATGGTCTCGCCGGGGAAGACGGGGGAGGAGAAGCGCAGGTCCATCGAGCCGAAGCGCGCCGTGTCGTAGTCGCAGAGAGATTTCAGCAAGGCGTGGCAGACCGTGCCGAAGGTGCAGAGACCGTGCAGGATCGGGCGGGGGAAGCCGGCCCCCTTCGCCACCTCGGGGTCGATGTGCAGCGGGTTGAGGTCAGCATTGAGGCGGTAGACCAGCGCCTGCTCCGGCCGCGTCGCCAGGTCGAGGGTGATGTCGGGCGCCCGCTCCGGTTCCGGATGCGGCTGCTTCACCGGGCCGCTGGGCCCGCCGAAGCCGCCATTGCCGCGCATGAAGCTCGTCGAGGTGGAGGTGGCCAGCAGCTCGCCCGTCTTGGCGTCGAGGATCTCGCGCTCGGAGTACATCAGCGCACCCTTGCCCTCGCCGCGGTCGACCAGGCCGGTGATGCGCGAGCGGCCGATCAGCTCACCCTCGGTCGGCAACGGACGGTGCAGGACGAGGCCCTGCTCGCCGTGCAGGATCTGCTGCCAGACGATGCCGGTATCCGGGTTGCGCGACCAGAAGCCGGGCGAGGCGAGCACCACCGGCATCGACGGCATCACCTTCAGCCGCGGCTCGTAGACGAAGTCGAGCTGCTGCTCGTCCATCGGGTCCTGGCCAAGGCCGATCGAGAAATTGTAGAGCGCCACATCCTGCCAGCGGAGCGTCTGGCGCACCTCCGGGATGGGGTAGTTCATCAGCTGGTCGTGGTTGATCGGCACCTTAGTGGCTCCCCCCTGCAAGCTCGATCACGGCATCGGCGGCGTAGCAGCCCTGGCCCGACGGCAGCACCAGCATCGGGTTGACGTCGACGCCGGCCAGGCGCGGCCCGGCCGCGACGGCGAAGGCGGAGAGCGCCGAAAGGGCCTTGGCCAGCGCCGCCACATCCGCCTTCGGGCGGCCGCGGGCGCCGTCGAGCAAGGGTGCGCCGCGCAGCGAACGAATCATCCGCTCCGCCTCCGCGGTGTCGAAGGGGCAGCGGCGGAAGGCGACGTCCTTCAGCACCTCGATGAAGATGCCGCCCAAGCCCACCATCGCCACCGGGCCGAAGACCGGGTCGCGGAAGACGCCGAGCGCCATCTCCACCGCGCCCTTGATCTGCTTGGCGACGAGCACGCCCTCGATCCGCGCCGCGGGCGCATGGTGGCGGGCGCGGTCGAGCAGGGTGGCGAAGCCCTGGCGCACCTGCCCCGCATCGGCGATGTCGAGCAGCACGCCGCCCATCTCGCTCTTGTGGATAATGTCGGGGCTCAGGATCTTCAGCACCACCGGATAGCCGATGGACTCGGCTGCGGCGACGGCAGCCTCGCTGTCGGGGGCGGCATGCTCTGGGACGGCGGGAATGCCGGCACCGGCGAGCAGCGACTTCGCCACCGCCTCGCTCGGGGTCATCGCCGGCAGCTCGACGCTCGGCAGCGGGATGTCGGTGCGGGGCTCCTCGGCGCGGGCGAAGGCGGCGCCGAAGCGGCCCATCGCCTCGATGGCGACCACGGCGCGCGACGGGTCCTCGAAGCAGAGCCAGCCATCGGCCTCGTAGTCGCGCACCTTGTTGGGCGCGAGCATGGACATCACCCAGAGCCGGTCGGGATGCGCCTCGCGGACCGCCCGCATCTGCTCGTGCAGCTTCGGCCCGAGGCTGCGGCCGGCGGCGGTTTGCGACCAGAAGGAGAGGATGGAGCTGTAGCCGCCATCCACCGCCACGCTCTCCACGAAGGTGGAGATGAGCTTCAGGTCGTTCGTCACCTGCGCGGTGCAATCGACCGGGTTGCGCGGCGCGCAGAAGGGGATCAGCGCGCGGAGCTTGGCCTGCGCCTCCTCCGGCATGGGCGGCATGGGGAGGCCGGCGGCCTCGGCGGCATCCGAGATCAGCACGCCGGCACCGCCGGAGACGGTCAGCACGCCGAGGGTGTTCTTCGCCGGGTAGATGCGGCGCGTGGCGGCATAGGCGATGTCGAGCATCTCCTCCGTCGTCCGCGCCCGCACCACGCCGAACTCGTCGAGCACCGCCTGGGTCACCGCGTCGTCGCCGGCGATGGAGGCGGTGTGGGACTGCGCCGCCGCGCCGCCGAGCTGGCTGCGGCCGACCTTCATCATCACGATCGGCTTGCGGTTGCGGCGCGCCAGGTCGAGGGCGGCGAGGAAGCTCTCGCGCTCGCGGATGCCCTCGGCATAGGCGCAGATGACGTCCACCTCCGGCGCCTGGGCCATCCAGCCGAGCACGTCGCCGAGCGTAACCTCGGCCTCGTTGCCCGTGGTGATGCAGACCTGGGTGCCGATGCCGCGGTCGAGCGCCGCCGAGAAGATATGCGTGCCATAGGCGCCGGATTGCGAGGCGATGCCGATCCGCCCCGGGATCGGCCAGCCCTTCTCGAAGCTGGCGGTGAAGGTGCCGTAGAAGCGGATCGCGTCGTTGAAGACGCCGAGGCAGTTCGGGCCGAGCAGGCGGATGCCGTGGCGGCGGGCGACCTCGGTCATCCGAACCTGAGCGGCGGCGCCGGCCTCATCCATCTCGGCGAAGCCGGCGGTGAAGCAGATGACCGCGCGGCAGCCCTTGGCGCCGAGCTCGTCGAGCGCCTGGATGGCCAGCGCCGAGGGCACGGCGATGATGGCGACGTCAGGCGCCGCGGGCAGCTCGGCGATGGAGGCGAAGGCGGGCAGGCCCTGGACGGTCGGGCGCTTCGGGTTCACCGGCCAGACCGGGCCGGCGAAGCCGCGTTCCTTCAGGTAGGCGATGGGCCGGCCGCCGATGCGCGCCGGCTCGTCCGAGGCGCCGATGACTGCGACGGAGCGGGGCCGTACCAGGGGGTCGAGAGATGCGAAGCTCGAAAGCCCCGACGGCGCGGCAGCGGCAGACATCCCTGGATCTTCCCCCTTTTTGGTCCTTCAACGGACCGCAGCGTGGGGGAGACGGGCAATCAGGGCAAGAGGGAGAGGTCAGGTCTCCTCCTCGCCATCCTCCTCATCCTCGTCCTCGTCGAGGTCCTCGTCATCCTCATCGTCGAACTCGTCCTCGTCCTCGTCTTCGTCCTCATCCTCGTCGAACTCGTCGTCCTCCTCATCCTCCTCGTCCGGGTCACCTCCCGGGGAAAGGCCGGGCGGGAGGCTGAGGGCGAAGCGGCGCAGGCTTTCTGGGTCGAGGTTCGGCATGGCGGCTCCGGCGCTAGAGCGTGATCGCCGGAGGCATGAATCACGCGATCAAACAGGAGGCCAGAGCATGATCCGCGGTCCGGCGACTGCGGACCATGCTCCTGGCCGGTGGTTGCGCGCAACCACCGGGAGGCAGGCGGCTTCCCCGGCGCGATCAGCTCTGGGCGTCGGGGGAGAGGACCATGCAGGCGCCGCTGCGCCGCAGCCGCTCGCAGACCGACTGGGCGGAGCCCTGCGACAGGCCGGTGACGCGGGCGCGGTAGAGCCTGCCCCGGCCGGCGGCGACGGGCTGCACCTGGGCCTGGCCGCCGCCGGCCTCGCGGGCCGCGTTGGCGGCGCTGCGGGCCAGGTTCTCGCTGGCGAAGGCGCCGACCTGGACGGCCCAGGCACCCGTCGAAGCCGCGCGGGCGGCGCCGGGGCGGAGCGAGACGGGCAGGCTGCTGGCATGGGCGGCCGACACCATCCCGCCGAAGCCCTGGAGCAGCGCCGGCTGCGACGGGGCCGGGCCGGGCTGGAGCGCGAAGCCGCGCGCCGCCGGGCGCGGGGCGGAGGCGGCATTGGCCGAGGCGAGCACGGAGGGGCGCGGCGCCGCAGGTGCGCTGGCCTGGGCGCGTGCCACCGGCGCGGCGAAGCCCGGGTCGCGCCGCGCGGCGGGCGGTGCCGGCGGGGCGGCCAGCGACTCGGCGGCGCGGGCTTCCGACGCCATCAGCCGCTGCGCGCCTTCGGCGGTCGAGCCGTCCGGGATAGGGTCCATGCGGACGACCGAGCTGGTGTCGAGCGAGGCGAGTTGCACCGGCGGGGCGGCGGGCGCCGCATAGGTGCTGCCATCCGGGATCGGCTCCATCCGCACGACCGGGCCAGCCGGAAGCTGGGCCACCTGGACGCCGGGATCGACCGCCTGGCGCTGCTCGCGGAGCGCGATCATCGTCGCCTGGTCCATGCGGCGGGGGCCAGCCGGGATGCTCAGCGGAATCTCGGCCGCGGCGTAGATCTCTGGCGCCGCGCGGCGGCTCGGATGGTGGGCGACGATGTTGGGGCCGATGCGGGCGACGTAGTTGCGCGTCTCGGCCGGCAGGCCACGGCTGTTCCAGAGATAGTCCTCGAGCCGCCGCGGCCCCGCATTGTAGGCGGCGAGAAAGGCCGGCGAGCCGTAGAGGTCGTACATCTCCCGGATATAGGCCGCGCCCGCCATGACGCTGTCATAGGGGTGGTAGGGGTCGTCGCCGAGGCCGTAGCGTGCCTGGAGCTCGCGGTAGGTGCCGGGCATGACCTGCATCAGCCCCATGGCGCCGACCGGGCTGGTGGCGGAGCTGCGGCCACCGGACTCCTGGCGCATCACCTCGCGGATCCAGCGCTCCGGCACGTCGAACCGACGGGCGGCCTGGCGGATATACGGCCCCCACGGGTCGCCGGGCGGGCCCGGCGGGTTGTAGCTGGCCGGGCGGTTGTAACTGCCATGAGTGACGGCGACATGCTGGCCAGTGCTCGGCCGGCTCGCCTGTTGCTGGCCACAGGCCGCCAGCATGGCCAACACCGAGAGCGCCATCACCGGCTGTGCCAGGCGCGCAACGCGCTCTGTCCCGCCGGCCATGCCGTCACGCGATGTCCTGTTCCCTTCGGGCATCCCCATTCGCTCCACCGGGTCTGGGACCACCGGGTTCCGAAGCCTGCCCCCCATGGATTCCGGCCGTCCCCACGGCTTGGAATCCCAGGCTTGCCCCGAAGACCTGGCGGACGTTCTACGTCCTGAAGCACTAGCCCTACACGGTCGTCCGGTCTGCCGGCAAGGCTGCTTTGGCATCGCAATACTGTGCGCAGTCCTACACTTGCCTGTTACGGATTGCGACTCAAAGTTGCGCCACCCTGGCGGCGGGGCGGAATTCCGGTCTATAGGCCCGGCCATGCCGGATGGAACTGCCATGCCCGGGGCGCGGCCCGAGGCGCTCTATCTTTTCGACTCTCGTGTTCCGCGTCGCCGTGCGGCGGCTTTGGGGGACATTGCCACGGGGGTGCGGCGGTGGC
>NZ_JAETWB010000049.1 GCF_016773205.1 Belnapia arida | reverse complement strand
CGTGTCTCGATGCAGATCGCAGGCAGGCCTGAGGCCACCAGCCCGGCGTAGAGCCACTGCGAGAGCGGGCCCGCCTCCAGGCCGAGCCGTGCGACGGAAACACCTGCCCGACAAAGGCAGGCTGCGATCGCGGCTGGATCGGTGTCTACTTTCGTCTCGCAGACAACCTGGCCAGCGCCGTCGAGGACGCACAGGCTCGTCTGGTCCAGAGAGACGTCGAGGCCAACATAGTGCTGGTTCATCCTGGAAGCCTTTCGGGTGAGTGGAGCAGTCCGGAGAGGTTGCCCGCCTCCAGACCGATTACGCCATCTCCCAAGGGCTGCCGGGCTCGATAAATGCCGTCTTTGCGCCCACGCCGCTGATCCAGCGCTTCACGGCTGTGGCTGCGAACTCAGGCCCATTGTCCGAGCGAACATGGCCTGGGATGCCGCGCAGGATGAACAGGTCGGACAGCACGTCGATGACGTCAGCTGCCTTGAGCTGGCGCCCAATCCGGATTGCCAGGCATTCGCGGGTGAACTCATCGACCACGTTCAGCGTCCGGAACCGGCGCCCGTCCCGGGTTCGGTCCTCGACAAAGTCATAGGCCCATACATCATTGGGACGCTCGGGCCGGAGCCGCACGCAGGAGCCATCGTTCAGCCAGAGCCGCCCGCGCTTGGGCTGCCGGGCAGGCACCTTCAGCCCCTCGGCCCGCCAGATCCGCTCCACCCGCTTGTGGTTGCACCGCCAGCCCTCGGCCCGCAGCTGCGCCGTGATCCGGCGGTAGCCGTAGCGCCCATACCGCTGGGCCAGGCCAATGATGCTCTCGGTCAGCGCCGCTTCGTCGTCGGTCGCCCTCGGCGTCTTGCGCTGCACTGAGCGGCGCTGCCTCAGCACTCGGCAGGCAAACCGTTCCGAGACGCCTAGCTTGCCCTTGACATGCTCGACGCAGGTCCGACGACGGACGGCGCCTACCAGTTTCCCGACGCAGCTTCCTTCAGCACCAGCTTCTCTAGCGTCAAATCCGCCACCGCCTTGCGGAGCCTGCCGTTCTCCTGCTCCAGCTGCTTCAGGCGTTTCACCTGACCCAGCTTCAGACCACCGTACTCGCTCCGCCAACGGTAATAGGTTTGCTCCGTCACCCCGATCGTGCGCACCGCTTCGGACGCCGTCTTGCCCTGCGCCAGAAGCACCTCGACCTGCCGCAGCTTGGCCACGATCTCCTCCGGCTTGTGGTGCTTCCTCGCCATCTCCAAACCCTCCACGTCTCGCCGGCATCACATTACCGGCGGATCGCTTCTACGGGGTCACGTCATCTGTGAAGGCTGTGTTGCCATCGCCACTGCCGGGCGGCGCCCCTCATTGCAGCGTCGGGTCCAGCCGGTCGCGCAGCCAGTCGCCGAGCACGGAGACGGAGAAGGTGGTCAGCACGATCACCGCCGCCGGCGAGAGTAGAATCCAGGGCGCGCGGGTGAGGTATTCGCGCCCGTAGCCCACCATGGAGCCGAGCGAGGTCTCCGGCGGCTGCACGCCGAGGCCGAGGAAGGATAGGCCGCTCTCCAGCAGAATGATCTCGGGGAAGGCGAGCGTCATCGAGACGATCAGGGTCGAAGCGATGTTCGGCAGGATGTGCCGCCCATAGATGCGCCAGGGCGAGGCGCCGAGTTGCCGCACTGCCGCCGCATAGCCCTGCGCGCCGGCGCTGATGACGAGGCCGCGGGCGATCCGTGCATAGCGCTCCCAGGCATGCAGGCCGAGCAGGCAGACGAAGAGCGTCAGCGAGTTGCCGAAAAAGGCGAGCACCGCCAGCGCCAGGATGAGGAAGGGCAGGCTCGCCGAGAAGTCGACCAGGGCGAGGACCACCTGCTCGACGAAGCCGCGGAAATGCGCCGCCACCACGCCGAGCGAGGTGCCAATCAGCGCGCCGATGATGGTCGCGCCGAAGGCGATGAGCAGGCTCATGCGGATGGAGAAGATCAGCCGCGAGAGCACGTCCCGCCCCAGCTCGTCGGTGCCGAGCGGGTGCAGCATCGTCGCCCCGGGCGGCGAGAGGCGGTTGCGGAGGTCGAGCGCGGTATAGGCATAGGGCGCGATGGCATCGGCCAGCAGCGCGATCCCGAGCATCAGCCCAAGCCAGGCCATGGCACAGAGCACCAGCACCGGCCAGCGCCGCCGCCGCTTGCCCTCGCCCACCAGGCCGGCCGGCAATGCAATCCCCGACATCTCAGGCCGTCCTCTGCCGCAGCCGCGGGTCGAGCGCGCCGTAGAGCAGGTCGACCACCAGGTTGGCCGTCACCATGGTCGCCGCCACCAGCAGCAGGATGCACTGCACCACCGCGAGGTCGCGGTTGGCGACGGCCACCACCAGCAGCCGCCCGACGCCGGGCCAGGAGAAGACGCTTTCCACCACCACGGCGCCGGCGATCAGCGAACCCACCATGAAGCCGATGATGGTGACGGTCGGGATCGCCGCATTCGGCAACGCATGGCCCCAGACTACCGCCCGCCAGGGCACGCCTTTGGCTGAGGCGGTGCGGATATAGGGCTGGCCCAGCACCTCCAGCATCGCGCTGCGGGTGAAGCGCGCCAGCACCGCCGCGCCGCCGATGCCCATGGTGACGATGGGAAGGACCGCGTGCCGCCACCCCTCCTGCCCGCCCGAGGGCAGCCAGCCGAGCTGCACCGCGAAGAGCAGGACCAGCAGCAGACCGAGCACGAAGGAGGGCACGGTGAAGCCGGCGACGGCCAGCATCATCACCGCCCGGTCGATCAGGGAGTTGCGGTGCAGCGCCGCGGTGATCCCGGCCGGTATGCCGAGGCCGAGCTTGATGAGTAGGGCGGGGATGGTCAGCGCCAGCGTCGCCGGGATGCGCTCGGCGACCAAGGCAATGGCATCCCGCCCGTCGCGCATCGAGCGGCCGAGATCGCCGCTGACGATCGCCCCAAAATAGCGCAGGTATTGCCGCCAGAGCGGCTCCTCCAGCCCCCAGGCGCGGCGGAAGGCGACGATGGCCTCGGGCGGGGCGTCGGCGCCCATGATGATCTGCGCCGGGTCGCCCGAGAGGCGCAGCACGACGAAGGCGAAGCTCACCACCAGGACGATGGTGACGGCGGCGCGCAACAGGCGGAAGCCAAGGAAGCGGAGCACCGTTCAGGCCGCCTTTCGCGCAGGAAGGTCGCCCTGCGCCACATGGCAGGCGACGCGGCGTCCGTCGCCGGGGCGCGGCTTCAGCACCGGGTCCTCCTGCGCGCAGAGCGGCAGGGCGGCGGGACAGCGCGGGTGGAAGGCGCAGCCGGAGGGTCGGTCGGCCGGGTTGGGCGGGTCGCCTTGCAGCAGCACGCGCCGCTGCCGCCGGCCGGGATGCGGGATGGCGGAGACCAGCGCCTGGGCATAGGGGTGCGCCGGATCGTGCAGAACCGCATCCGGCTCGCCCTCCTCGACGATGCGGCCGAGATACATCACCGCGACCCGATGGCTGACCTGCCGCACCGCGCGCAGGTCGTGGCTGACGAAGAGGATCGCCGTGCTGAGCCGCGCCTGCAGCTCCACCAGCAGGTTCATCACCTGGGCCTGGATCGAGACGTCAAGGGCGCTGATCGGCTCGTCGCAGACCAGCAGGGCGGGCTCCGTTGCCAGCGCCCGGGCCAACACGGCGCGCTGGCGCTGGCCGCCGGAGAGCTCGTGCGGGTAGCGCCCGGCCTGGTCGGGGCGGAGGCCGACATCGCGGAGCAATTGCGCGACCCGCTCCGGGCGGTCCCCGATGCGGTGGATCTCGAGCGGCTCGGCGATTTGCGCGCCGATGCTCATGCGACGGTCGAGCGCGCCGAGCGGGTCCTGGAAGACCATCTGCATCCGCGCCCTGAGCGCCCGCCAGGCGGGCGTCCCGGGCGGCGGCATCGGCTGGCCCTCGAAGGCGACGCCGCCGGCATCCGGCCGCTCCAGCCCCAGCACCAGGCGTCCGGTGGTGGACTTGCCGCAGCCGCTCTCCCCGACCAGGCCGAGGGTGCGGCCGCGCTCCAGCGCAAGCGAGACGCCGTTCACCGCCCGCACCTCCACCGGCCGGCCGAACAAGCCGCGGCGCATGAGGTAGTGCCGGGTGAGGCCGGTGGCCTCGAGCAACGGCAGGGTCATGCCGGCACCAGATCCCGCGTCGCGCGCAGGCAGGCGGCGGCATGGCCCGGCTCGACGGCGACGGCTTCCGGCACGCCCGCGGCGCAGGCGGGCTCGGCCTGCGTGCAACGCGGGGCGAAGGCGCAGCCGGGCGGCATGGCGCCCGGCTCCGGCACGCCGCCGGGAATGGCGGCGAGCGGGCGCCGCGGCCCGTCGAGCGGCGGCAGTGCGCCGAGCAGCCCCTGCGTATAAGGGTGGGTCGGCCGCTCGAAGAGACGGCCGACCGGCGCCTCCTCCACGATCCGCCCGGCATACATCACCGCGACCCGCTCGCAGGTCTCCGCTACCACGCCGAGATCGTGGGAGATGAGCACCAGCGCCATCCCCGTCTCCCGCCTGAGGGCGCCGAGCAACTCGAGGATCTGCGCCTGGATGGTGACGTCGAGCGCCGTGGTCGGCTCGTCCGCCACCAGCAGCTCCGGCCGTGAGGCCAGCGCCATGGCGATCATCACCCGCTGGCTCTGCCCGCCCGAGAGCTCGTGCGGATAGGCGTCCAGCCGCCGTCCCGCATCGGGGATGCCGACCTGGTCGAGCAGCCGCCGCGCCTCGGCCCTGGCCACCGCGCCGCGCAGCCCGCCATGCAGGCCGAGCGCTTCCGCCACCTGCCGCCCGATGCGGTGCACCGGGTTGAGGCTGCTGGCCGGGTCCTGGAAGATCATGGCGACGCGGCCGCCGCGCACCCGGTCGAGCACCGCGGGGGGCGCCCCCAGCAGCTCCTCGCCGCCGAGCCGCACGCTGCCGGTGACGCGGGCGCGGCCGGGCAGCAGCCCGAGCGCCGCCAGCCAGGTGACCGACTTGCCGCAGCCGCTCTCGCCGACCAGGCCGAGCGCCTCGCCCGGCGCCACGGCGAGGTCGATACCGCGCAGGGCCGGCGCGCCGCCGAAATCGACGGCGAGGCCGCGGAGGGCGACAAGCGGCTCAGACATCCCAGTTGCCCGGGCGGAAATCCATCAGGAAGGATTGCGCCGCGCGCCAGCGGATCGCCCGGCGCTTGCCGGTGAAATTCGCTGCCTGGTGCAGCATCGCATAGGCCGGGTCCTCCTGCTCGAGAATGGTCAGCAGGCGGTGCATGGCGGCGCGGCGGCGGCCCGTGTCCATCTCCGTCTCCAGCGCCTCGACCGCGGCGAAGGCCTCCTCGTTGCGCCATTCGCCGGTCGCGGGGTGGGAGCCGTTGCGGCCCCAGACGCTGGGCATGTTGGAGACGGGGTCGGCGATGAAGACGGTGCTCGACCAGTCGCGCAGCGCGCGCGTCGGCCCGGCCTCCAGCACCTGCGTCCAGTTCTCGCGCATCTGGATCTGCACGTTGAGGCCGGCGGCGCGCCAGCCCTCCACCAGCACCTGCGCGGTCGGCGTCTGCGCCGTGTAGTAGTTGTTTAGCAGGCGATAGGGGATCGTCTCGCCCTTGTAGCCGGCGGCGCGGACCAGGGCGCGGGCCTCCGCCAGGCCGAAGCGGGGCTGCGGCCAGTCTTCAAGATACATCCCGCCGTAGAAGGGGAATTGCATGCCGCGCGGCACCTCGGTCCGCCCGGCCCAGAGCCCCTCGATGATCGAGGCGCGGTCGATCGAGAGCGAGAGGGCGCGGCGGATGCGCGGATCCGCCAGTTGCGGGTGAGTCTTGTCGAAGGTGATGAAGCGGTGGTTGGCGATCAGCCCGCCCTGCACCTCGAAGCCGCGGCTGCGCTCGATCTCGGCGATCTGGTCGGGCGGGATGTCGCAGGCGAAGTCGTATTCACCGGAGAGCAGCCCCGCGATGCGCGCCGCCACCTCCGGCACCTCAAGGAAGCGGATGCGTCGCAGCGGCGGGCGGCCGCCCCAGTACTCGTCGAAGGCTTCGAGGATAAGAGCGTTGTCGGGCCGGAACTCCGCCACGCGATAGGGGCCGGTGCCGACCGGCCTTCGCGCCCAGGCGAGCCAGCTCTCCGCCTCCTCCAGGCTGCGGCGGGAGACGACGACGCCGATGCGGTGGCCAAGCCGCTTGTCGAGCGCCGGGTCCGGCCTCCCAGTCACGAAGCGCAGCCGGTGGCGGCCCAGTACCTCGACCGACAGGCCGGGAAAGACGGCGCGGCCCTGCGCCCGCACATCGGGCGGCACTCGGGCGGCCACGCCCGCCTCGCCGCCGAACAGCCGCTCCGGCCCGAAGGAGGCAGCGACGTCCTCGGCCGTCATCTCGTCGCCGTTGTGGAAGCGGACGCCGGGGCGCAGCGCCACCTCCACCCGCCGCTCGTCCACCCGCTCCCAGCGGAGGGCGAGGCCGGCGCGGGGCCGCAGCGTAGTGATCCAGTCGGTGTCGACCAGCGGCTCCGTGTAGCAGGCGAAGTGCCGGGTCCCGACGTTCGAGTTCTCCCGCGCGATGTCGAGCGTGTTGCTGTTGGCGATCTTCTGCACGGCCACCGTGATGGAGGGTCGTGCATCGCCCTCCGCCAGCGCCAGCCGCGGCAGGGCCGGCGCGGCCAGGGCCGCCAGCGCGCTCCGGCGGGAGAGCATGGCTCAAGCCCCCCAGTTGCCGCTGCGGAAGTCCATGGCGAAGGCCGGGGCCGCCTTCCAGCGGATGTCGCGGCGCTTCGCCGTGAAGGTCGCGTTCTGGTGAAGCACCGTATAGGCCGGGTCCTCGCGCTCGGCGATCTCTAGCATGCGGCGGAACACGGCCTTGCGGCGGCCGCGGTCGGTGCTGGTCTCCAGCTCGACCGAGAGGCGGTTGAACTCGTCGTTCGTCCACTCGCCGACCTGCTGCTGCTGGCCGTTCGGCCCGTGTTGGTTGGTCAACGAGGAGGTCGGGTCGCTGAATAGGCCAGAGTTCGACCAGTCGCGTACCGCCCGCGTCGGCGTTTGCTCGAAAATCTGCGCCCAGTTTTCCTTCATCTCGATCTGCACGTTAAGGCCGGCGGTGCGCCACATCTCCACCAGCACCTGCGCCGTCGCCACCTGGTTGGTGTAGTAGTTGTTGGTCAGGCGGTAGGGAATCGGCTCGCCCTTGTAGCCGGCCTCGCGCAGCAGGCGGCGGGCCTCGGCGAGGTCAAAGGTCGGCACCGTCCAGTCGGTGAGATACATGTCACCGTAGAACTCCCACTGCAGCCCGCGCGGGATGGTCGTGCGGCCCGCCCAGAGGCTGTCGACGATCGCTTGGCGGTCGATCGCATGAGTGAAGGCGCGGCGCACCCGCGGGTCACGCAGCACTGCGTGGTTCTTGTCGAACACCGTCAGCCGGTGGTTCGGGATGGTGCCGCCCAGCACCTCGAAGGTGCGATTGCGCTCGATGCCTGCGATCTGGTCGGGCGGGATGTCGCAGGCGAAGTGGTACTCGCCGGAGAGCAGCCCGTTCACCCGGGACGACACCTCCGGCACCTCGACGAAGCGGAGCTGGCGTAGCGGCGGGCGGCCGCCCCAGTACTCGTCATGCGCGGCCAGCGTCAGCGAGTTGTCGGCGCGGAACTCCGCCACCTTGTAGGGGCCGGTGGTCACCGGCCGGCGCGCCCAGTCGAGCCAGGTGGCGGCTTCGGCGAAGCCGCGCCGGCTGCCGATCTCGGCGCCGTAGCGGGCCAGCCGCCCCTCCAGCGTCACGTCCGGCGTGCGGTTGATCCAGCGGACCGTGTACTTGTCGACGATCTCGATGCGCTCGACGCCGGGGAAGCTACGGTTGGCGACGGCCGGCACCTCCTGCGGCAGCTCGCGGCCGGCGCGGCCGGGATTGACCTCGGTGACGCGGATGGTGCTGCCGCTGTTGGGGCCGCCCGGCCCGAACATGCGGTCGTTGCCGAAGGAGAAGGCGACGTCCTCGGCCGTCATCTCCTCGCCGTTGTGGAATTTCACGCCTTGGCGGAGCTTCAGCTCGACCACGCTGTCGCTGATGCGGCGCGTCTCGGTGGCCAGCACCGGGGTGGTCTTCAGCCGGCCCGCATAGTCGCGGCCGAGCAGCCCTTCCCAGAGTGAGGTGAGCATCACGCGCTCACCCACATTGCTCTGCTCGCGCAGTGGCTCCAGCGTGTTGGAGTTGCTGATCTTCTGCACCGCGACGGTGATGCTCGGCCGCTGGTCCGACTGGCCGATGGCGAAGCGGGGCAGGCCGGCCGCGAGCGCGGTGCCGGCGAGGAGGCTGCGGCGGTCGATCATGCGTGGGTTCCCCGGTCTTCGAGCCCTTCGGGCGTGGCGCGGAAGGCGGTCAGCGTGCGTTCGGCATGGCGCAGCCGCCATGAGAGCGCGCGCTGCGCATACTCCTTGACGAGACCGGCATGCGCCGCGCTCTCCGCAAGGTTGGTGAACTGGTGCGGGTCCCGCTCTAGGTCGAAGAAGAGGGGCGGCAGGGCGGCGAAGTGGACGTATTTGTACCGACCGTCCTGGATGACGCAGAGGCTGCACTCGTCCATGGGCAGGCCAAGCTCGCTCTCAGGCTTGGAGTAGAATACGTCGCGGAAGTCGAACTCGTAGTGCAGCGCGTCGCGCCAATCCCGCGGCGCGGCGCCCCGCAGCAGCGGCTCGAGCGAGCGGCCGTCGCAGGCGCGCGGGATCTCGCCGCCCAGCGCCTCGAGGATGGTCGGCATCAGGTCAATGCTCTCGGTCGGTGCGCTCTCCACCGCGCCGGAGCGTGCCGGCCGCCCGGCCTCCTTCACCACCAGCGGAATGCGGAAGCTCTCGTCGAAATAGCCGATCTTGCCGAGCAGCCAGTGGTCACCCAACTGCTCGCCATGGTCGGAGGTGAACACCACCATGGTGTCCTCCCACTGCCCCGTCTCCTCGAGATAGGCGAAGACCCGGCCGAGATTGTCGTCGATCTCGCTCATCAACCCGGCATAGGTGGCGCGCATCAGGCGGATGGAGGCCTCGTCGAGCCCGGTCACCGCCCCGCCCGCGCCATGGAAGAAGGAGCCCTGGCTGATGCCGCGCAGGTAGAAGTCGAGCAGCGGATGCTGCCGCGCCTCGTCCTGCCAGTCGGCCTGGCGCATCGGGCCCGGCATGGAGGGGGGCGCGTACATCGTGTTGTAAGGCGCCGGCGCGATGAAGGGCGGGTGCGGCCGGTAGTAGCCGAGATGAAGGAACCAGGGCTTGCCGTTGACGCCCTTGAGGTAGGACAGCGCCCGGTCAGTGAAGTAGGCGGTGTCCGACAGCTCGGCCGGGATGCGGCAGGGGTGGTCGGTCGCGCCCGGCACGGCATCCTCGCCGGCAGGCAGCCAGATATCCTCGCGCCGCTCCGGCAGCCGGTAACCCTTGTGCGCGAGCCAGCCGAAATAGCCGTCCATCGTCGGCTCGAAGGCGCCGACGCTGCGGAAGCCCTCCATCAGGTCGCCGAGATAGGTAAAACGCCCGTCGCGCGGGCCGGTGGTGCGCGGGTCGGGCGTCGTCGTGGTGTAGCCGATCAGCGCTGGGTCGTAGCCGATGCGCCGCAGGGCCTTGCCGAGGTTCATGTGGCGGGCATCGAGCGGTACGGTGTTCTGCACCGCCCGGTGGTTCATCAAGTAGAGGCCAGTCAGCAGGCTGGCCCGCGCCGGGCCGCAGGGCACTGTCGTCGTCACATGGTTGCGGAAGGTGACGCCCTGGCGGCAGAGCCGGTCGAGATTCGGCGTCCGCAGGAAGTTGGCGCCCAGCCAGGGCACGAAATCCGCCCGCCACTGATCCACCACGACCAACAGCACGTTCCTTGGCTTCGTCATCATCGCCTGTCCGATAATCGGCCATGCCGCTACCCCACGGACGTGGTCAGCACTGTGTCACTTTTTATACAGTGCGATGATGAGACCTCACCTTACGCTGCTTTTCTCAAGTTTCATCAAAGCTGTAAGCTGGATCCCGCAGAGGTCCCAGTTCGACGCTTATTCACCCACGCCACCGACCGGCTCAGCCGGATGGGGATGGTTCTCGGCGCCATCATGCTGCTGCTCGTAAGCGAGTGCAGCATGGTGCAGGTGCTGTGAAGGTTGATATGCTTATCCCAGCCAACGGAGGAAATGCCGATGACCCGGAACGGGCGCGTGGTGTTCAGCCAGATGGAGGAGGTGGTATTCGGCCGGCCTGCGGCTCAGGCAGTAGCTGAACAAGCTGCGCACCTGGGCGCCACGCGCGTCCTGGTAATGGCAAGCGCCACCCTCGCGCGGGACACCGACCAAGTTGCGCGCATCCGTGATGCACTCGGTCACCGGTTCGCGGCGCAATACCAGGGCATGCCGGCGCACTCGCCCCGCGGCGCCGTGCTGGACGCCACCCGCATGGCGCGCGAGGCGACCGCCGATCTGGTCGTCACGGTTGGGGGCGGCTCCCTCACCGATGCGGCGAAGGCCGTGCAGCTCTGCCTCTCCAATGACATCGACAGCACCGAGGCGATGGACCGGCTGCGCCCTGGCGGCCCGCCGCCGCAGGCACCGAGGCTGCGCCAAGTGGCGGTGCCCACCACCCTTTCGGCCGGCGAGTTCAGTGCCTTTGCTGGCGTCACGGATGAGCGCAGACGGGTGAAGGAAGTGTTCCATCACCCCGGAACCATCCCGGCCGCCGTAGTGCTTGACCCGGCGATGACGCTGGCGACGCCAGAATGGCTTTTCCTCTCCACCGGCATCCGCGCTGTGGATCATTGCGTCGAGGGGATCTGCTCCGCAGAGGCGCAGCCCTATGCCGATGCGCAGGCGCTGCACGGCCTGGGACTGCTCGCCTCCGGCCTGCCGCGGGTGAAGGCGGACCCGACTGACCTCGACGCAAGGATGGATTGCCAGCTGGGTTCCTGGCTGTCCATGGCGCCGCTAGCGACCGGCGTGCCGATGGGCGCCAGCCATGGTATCGGTTACGTCCTGGGCGCCGCTTTCGACATCCCGCATGGGCACACCTCCTGCATCATGCTGCCGGCGGTAATGCGCTGGAACCGTGCGGCCAATGCGGAACGCCAGGCGGGGGTGGCTGCCGCCATGGGCCACCCGGGCGGCGAAGCGGCGGAGGCGCTGCACGCCCTAATCGCTGGGCTCGGCATGCCGCGCAGCCTGGACGCGGTCGGCATCGGGCGGGACGCCTTCCCCCGCATCGCCGAACGCGCCATGGCCACACCCTGGGTGCCGCGCAACCCGCGCCCCATCGAAGGGCCGGCGCAGGTCATGGAAATCCTGGAGCTCGCGGCGTGAGCCGACTTGAGACTTACCGCGACAAGTTCTCGTGCCTCAGGATGCGGCGCGAGGATGGCATCCTGGAGATGCGCCTTCACACCGACGGCGGCCCGCTGCGCTGGGGCTTGGTGCCGCATGGCGAGCTACCGGACGCCTTCGCCGAGGTGGGGCGTGACCGCGACAATCGCGTGGTGATCTTGACCGGCACGGGCGAGGAGTTCTCCGGCCTCCGCGCCACGGCCGCGACACGCTCGCTAACCCAAGGCATCACCGCTGCGGCCTATGACCGAGTCCATTGGGAAGGCCGCGCGCTGCTGATGAACCTGCTGAACATCGAGGTACCGGTGATCGCCGCCATCAACGGTCCGGCTTGGCGACATTGCGAGATCCCACTGCTGTCGGATATCGTGCTGGCCTCCGAGACAGCGCAGTTCCAGGACTCGGCGCATTTCATGTCGGGCATGCTGCCGGGCGACGGCATGCACATCCTCATGCCACTGCTGATGGGGGTGAACCGCGGCCGCTACTTCCTGCTGACCGGTCAGACGCTAAGCGCCCAGGAGGCGCTCGCCCTCGGCCTGGTGAACGAGGTGTTGCCCCAGGCACAGGTTCTGGACCGGGCATGGGAACACGCCCGCCGGCTGACGCAGAAGCCAACGCTGCTGCTACGCTACACAAGGCTGATGTTCACCGAGCATCTGCGGAAGCGCATGCAGGATCTGCTGGGCTACGGCCTGGCCATGGAGGGCTTGGCGCTGATGGAGCAGCCGGAATAGCCCCACCAGGGGCGGCGCGTCAGCTGCCGCGGCCGGTCGGGTGCGGTCCCCCTACAGGTAACTGGCGGCCAGCGTGGTGCCGTCCCGGCCGCGTAGCAGCTCCTCGCCAGCGCCGGCGAGCACCACTCGGCCGCGCCGCAGCACCATTCCCTGGCGCGAGACCTTCAGCGCTAGTGCCGCCATCTGCTCGGCGATGATGACGACGATGCCGCTCTTTGCGGCGTAGTCGGTGATGAAGCCGTAGATCTGCTGGACGATGATCGGTGCTAGGCCGAGCGAAGGCTCATCCAGCAGCAGGAAGCGCGGGTTGCGGATGGTGGTACAGGACAGGATCAGCATCTGCTGCTGCCCGCCCGAAAGTAGCCCGGCGGCGGTGCGCGCCTTGGTCTCGAGGATGGGGAAGCGGGCATAGACCTCGGCCAGGGATGCGGCCAGCTTCTCGCGGCGGGCGCCGAAGCTCCAGGCCAGCCTCAGGTTGTCCTCCACTGTCAGCTGGCGGAACAGCCGACGGCCCTCCATGGCGTGCGCCACACCGAGCCGCGCCCGCGCAGGCGGTGGCAGGGCGATGATGTCCTGGCCATCCAGCAGCACTTGGCCGGCGACCACCGGCGCGATGCCGGAGATCGCCCGCATGAGGGAGGACTTGCCCGCGCCATTGGCGCCGAGAATGGCGGTGATGCCACCCGGTGCGGCCTGGAGCGAGACGCCTTCCAGCGCCCGTACCGCGCCGTAGTGCACCGAGAGATCGCGCAGCTCAAGCATGGGTGGCCTCGTCGCCGAGATAGGCAGCTATCACCTGCGCGTCGCCGCGCATGCCGGCGATGTCACCGTGGTAGATCATCCGGCCGCTGTCCAGCACCACCACCTCGTCCACCAGCCCCGCCAGGAAATCCATGTGATGGTCGATGAGCAGGATGGCGATGCCCATCGCCCTCATGTCGCGGATCAGCTGCGCGAGCCGGTCCATCTCCGTCTCCGACAGCCCCGCCGCGGGTTCGTCGAGCAGGATGACACGTGGGCGGGCGAGCAGGGCACGGCCCACCTCGGCCATGCGGCGGGTTCCATACGGCAACGTGTCGATCGGCCGGTCTGCCACTTCGGTGAGGTCCGACAGCGCCAGCACGGCCTCAACCAGCGCCAGTTGCGCAGCTTCCTTAGCGATGGCGCCGGGCAGGGCCAGCGTGGCGGCGAGGCCGCTGTGGCGCAGCTGGCGGTGCGCGCCGAGCAGAAGGTTCTCCCGCACCGTGAAATGCAGCACTAGGCGCGGGTCCTGGAAAGTGCGCACCACGCCGGCCGTGGCCATCTGGTGGTCGGGCAGGCCGGTGATGTCGCGGCCGCCGAAGCGCACCTGCCCTGCGGCCGGCCGGTAGATACCTGTGACGACGTTGACGAACGTGCTCTTGCCCGAGCCGTTGGGGCCGATCAGTGCGGTGATCCGCCCCGGCTCCAGCCGCAGCGAGACGTCATCCACTGCCACCAATCCGCCGAAGCGCATGGTGATGCCCTTGGCTTCCAGCGCGGTGCCACCACCGTCCGGGCGCAGCGCCGTTGCATCGGCGCGCAGCCTAGCGGCGCGGGTCAGGGCGCGCGGCTTGATGAAGCGCGGCGGCTCGAACAGCAGGCCGCCGATGCCGCGCGGCAGCACAAGCAAGGAGAAGGTGAGGATCAGCCCATAGGCGATGAACTGCCATTCGGCGAAGACCTGCAACCGTTCGGGCAGGAAGGTGAACAGCACAGCACTCAGCACCTGCCCCGCAATGGAGCCAAGACCCCCGACGATGGCAATGACCAGCACCTCGATCGAGCGCGGCAGGGCGAAGCTCTCCGGGCCAAGATAGCCGACCAAATGGGCGTAAAGCGCCCCCGCCAGCCCCGCCAGTGCACCCGAGAGCGCATAGGCCAGCTGCTTGGTGCGGCCGGCTGGGATGCCGATGCTGCCGGCGGCGACCTCACTGACCTGGATGGCGTAGAAGGCACGGCCGATGCGCGACTGCGTCAGGTTGCGCACCAGCAGAATGACCCCGACGGTTACAAGCAGGACAAGCTGGAAGTAGCGAAGCCCATCAACCTTAACGCCCAGAATCGTGAGCGTGCGCAGCGCCGCCGAAGGCACGCCGGGCAGGCCCATGGTGCCGCCGGTCAGCTCATTCCATTCTCGAACTACTTCGAAGAACACCATGCCGAAGCCGAGCGTCATCATCGCCAAGTAGACGTCGCGCACCCGGTTTGCGGGAAAGGACAGCAGCCAGCCAGTCAACCCCGCCAGCAGCACCGCTGCTGGCACACCGAGCGTGACGTCCAGCCCATAAGTCTTCACCAGGATGCCGGTGCAATAGGCGCCAATGCCGAAGAAGCCAGCATGGCCAAGCGAGATCTGTCCGGCGAGGCCGGTGAGCAGGTTGATGCTCTGGGCGAAGATGGCGGCCACCAGCACGAAGCTGGCGATCTGCAAGGTGCCAGGGGAGAGCAGTGGCGCCGCCAGCAGCAGCGCCAGCACCAGCGCCATTTGCACACGCCAGTCGGCGACGACGGCGCTCAGCCGCGATCGCAGAGCATTCATGCCTTGCTGACCTCCGGCCGACCAAACAGTCCTTGTGGCCGTACCGCCAGGGCCAGCATCAGCAGCGCGAAGGCGATGCCGTGTTCTGCCGCCGTAGAAACGTAGCCGCCCACCAGCTTGCTGATCACCCCCACCAGCAGCCCGCCGGCCAGCGCGCCGAGCGAGCTGCCCATGCCGCCCAGCACCGCGGCGACGAAGCCGAGTAGCACCAGGTCGAAGCCAAAGGCGGGGTCTACCGTGCCGCCGATCTGGGCGATCAGCACCCCGGCCACCCCCGCCAGGACCGAGGAGAGCATAAAGGAGCCGAGGATCAGGCGTCGCACCGGAATGCCCTGCACCAGCGCAAGCTCCGGGTCGAGCGAGACGGCGTGCACCGCCTGGCCCCAGACGGTACGGCGGATGAACAGCTCGAAGGCCAGGATCAGCGCCACGGCGACTGCCAGTACCACCAGGTACTGCAGCGAGATGTACTGCCCGAACACGGTGACGAAATCCTGCGCGGTGAACACCACGTCGGGGAAGGCCACGGCCTGAGATCCGAAGTACTTCGCCGCCATGCCCTGCAGGAAGATGCCGAAGCCGAGAGTCGAGACCACCCAGCCCATGCTGCCACCGCTGGACTTCAAGGCGGGGCGCACCGTCCAGCGCTCGATGAACATGCCGAGCGCCGCAACGACGACGAGGCTTCCCACCACCGCCAGCGTGATGGCGAGACCCTGGCTGAAGATGATAACGGTGAGCATGGCGCAAAGCATCATCAACGAGCCCTGGCCGAAATTCAGCGTCTTCGTCGTCCAGAAGGTGAGGTTCAGGCCAAGCGCGATGAGCGCATAGACTGCGCCCACGCTGATCCCGGCCAGCAGCAGCGAGAAGAAAAAATCATCCATCTCTAGTTACGCAGCTCCAGCACCACGCGGTCGCCGCGCTTCAGCATCTCGTAGGTTCCGAGATCCTCCAGCTTGAGTGCCACGTGGTTCTGCGGCGTGAAGCTGATGCGGCTGACCGTGGCGCCTTCGTAATCCGTGGTCTGGTCCAGGGCGCGGACCAAGTCGGCGGCGGAAGTGGAGTTGGCGCGGCGGATCGCGTCAATCAGCAGGTTGATGCAGTCGTAGCCGCTGCCCACGGTACCGGCGAGCGAGATGAGCGGATTGGCAGCATCGGGACCGTACCAGCGGTCGGTGCCGAATTTTGCCCGGTAGAGATCGACGAATTTTTGCGCCGCCCCATGCATCGGGCGGCGGCCGAAGGCGGCATGGTTCACCGCACGGGTACCCGCCACCAAGTCGCCGGCACCCTCAATATACGGCACCGTCACCGCGCCGGCGGCGCCGAACAGCGCGAGGTTGATGTTTAGCCGGCTCATGTTACGGCGGATCACCGCGAAGTCGGCGCCCAGCCCGATGACCAGCATCGCCTCGGCATTGGCGCGCTGCACGCGGACCAGCTGGGCGGTCATGTCCTGGGCGCGCTGGTTGTAGCTTTCCGCCGTCACCCGCGCGGCCGGCTTGCGCCGCATAATCTCCCGCCGCACCAGGTCGGCGCCGGTCACGCCGTAACCGGTGCTCTCATGCAAGATGCCGATGCGGGTAAATTCCGAAAGGGCCGCCGCCAATTTCTCGGACTCCACCAAATTGCCGATGGAGATGGAAAACAGGTTGGGCCGCGGCGGCTTGTCCGGACCATTAGGATAAACGATGGTAGGCGTCTGCGCCTGCGGGTTGATGATTGGCCGGCCGTCGGCCTGGATCATGTCGGCGATTGCCAAAGTGGGACCGGAGCCCGAGGGGCACATCAACCCGACGATCTCCCGGTTGTCGAGGATGCGGCGCAGGTTCTGCACCGCGCGATCCGGCACCAACTGGTCGTCCAGCACCTCGGCCAGTTCCACCATGCGGCCATTGATGCCGCCAGCCTTGTTGCATTCCTCCACCGCGATCTGCGCGCCGCGATTGATGCCCTCGCCGAATTCGTTGAACGGGCCGGTGAGCGCGGCGGTGAAGCCGAATTTGATGGTGCCGGACTGCGCCCGGACCAGGCCGGGCAGCGTCAACGCGGCGGCACCCAGGGCCAGGCTCCTGCGGTTGATCTTCATGCTTGGTTTCCCCCCCTACGCTTCGCCGTCAGGATTTGCCGGTCGCCTGCAACTCCTCCAGCAGGATTGGCACGCCATGCGTGGTGCTGTGGATGCCGAGCACGCTGGTGAGTTCCAGCACCTCCATGATCTCCTGCCGCGTCGCGCCGAGCCGGATGGCATTGCGGATGTGCACGCGGGTGCCGGGCGCGTAGAGGTGCGTCGTTGCGGCATCGATAGCGATGTAGATGAACTCCTTCACCTTCGGCTCCAGCATTCCATGGCGCCAGGGTACTGAGGAGAAGTGCATGTACGCTTCGAAGAAGTCAGGCGAGAGCGCGAGGACATGGTCCCACAGCTCACTCCAGTAGCCGCGCGCGGCGGTGAACTCCGCCTTCAGCCGCGCCTCGCGCTCGCCGCCCGCACCGGGCTGTGGCAGCTCCGCGCCGCGCCCGGCGGCAGCCATCTCCTCCACGAGGATGGGCACACCCTCCGTCACGCTGTGGATGCCGAGCACGGAGATGAGCTGGAGCACCTCCGTGATCTCCTGGCGGGTGGCGCCGAGGCGCAGCGCGTTGCGCATGTGCGTGCGAGTGCCCGCGGCGTGCAGATGCGTCGTCGAAGCGTCGATAGCAATGTAGATGAACTCGCGGACCTTCGGCTCCAGCACGCCATTGCGCCAGGGCACAGCGGAGAAATTCAGATAGGCTTCAAAAAAGTCTGGATCGAGGGTGAGCATTTGGTCCCAGACCGGGCTCCAGTAGCCGCGTGCCTCGGTGAACGCCTCCTTCAGCGCACGCTGGCGTGGCGAGAGCTCGCTCATGGCCGGTCGTTCCCCCCTCTGAGCCCTGGACACGTATGCCGCGCCTCGACCGGCCGGAAGCATGCGGCATTGCACTGGGATTGAAAAGCGTCCTCGCGCCACATGGCGATGGCGCTGGGCGCAGCGGGCCCCGCACCCTGCGCCGGCGAGAGGGCGCCGGGTGGGCGTTTCGCCAAGCCATGGCGCTACCTGTGCGGTTGCCGGTCACCACGGCTGGCCAGGCGCCGCCTCACCTCGTCCAGCAAACCGTTAGCGCCAGCTGATCTCCGGGTTGGACCTGAAGTTCTGCATTTGCTGCACCGCTAAGCCGGGTGCCTCAGAGCGGGCCGAGTTTCCCGAGTTCCATGGCCTTGATCTGCAACGCCAGGTACTTCGAGTTGATGCGGCACTGCGACAGGCCACCAGCGATAAACCATAGGCCCTGCTGCGGCGTGCGCTTGTACATGTTGTTCAGTTCGCCATCCTCGCCGATACCCCATACTGGCCCGATGCGGTCCAGCATTGCGTCGCCGATCGCACGGCGGACGAGTTCCTCCTGCGGGTAGTAGCCGGTGGCCAGGATGATGAGATCGGCCGGCACCGTCGAGCCATCCTTGAGGAGCGCACCAGCGGCGGTGAAGCGCCCGATCCGGTCATACTGCAGCAAGCCGATCTCGCCCCGGATCATGAGGGCGGAGCTGCCGGCATCCAGGTTGTAGCCGCCGCCGCGGCGGAAGTACTTCATCTGGTGGCCGGCCTCGTCCTCGCCGACGTCGTGCTTGAAGCCGATGTCCTTGAGGCCCGCGATCATGTCTCGGTCGAGCTCGAGCATGCGCTTGGTCACCGACTTGTAGCCCTTGACGATTAGCGGCGGCGTGGCGGAGGAGACGATCAGGTCGCAGTCCTCGAGCGGCCCGCCCTCGTCCCAGATCGCCTCGTTGAGCCGAGCGCTCGGGTCGATCGACACCACCGTCGTTGATCCCCGCTGGATGAGCGTCGTCTTCACGCCGTGGCTGTGCAGGTCGAGCGCGATGTCGTTGGCGCTGCTGCCGGTGCCGAGGATGAGCGCGGACTTGCCCTCCCAGCCCGCGCCGCTGTCGAAGCCTTCGGAGTGGATGATCTGCCCCTGGAACTCATCGAGGCCCGGCAGCTCCGACGTCTTCGGATAGCTGCTGACGCCGTTGGCGAAGACGAGGTGCCGCGGCCGCAGCACGCGCTCGCTGCCGTCGTCGCGCCGCACCTGGGCCGTCCAGCACTGCGCCGCCTCGTCCCAGGCGCCGCCGACGAAGGTGGTGCCCGTCCAGCAGTTGATCTCCATGGCGTCGGCGTAGAACTCGAACCAGTTCCCCAGCATGTCCTTCGGGATATATTTCGGCCAGGTCGGTGGGAATTCCATGTAGGGCAGGTGGTTGAGGTGGATCGAGTTGTGCAGCGCCAGCGAGTGGTAGCGCCGGCGCCAGCTGTCGCCGATGCGCGGCCACTGCTCGACGACCAGGGTGTCGACGCCGAGCTGGTTGAGCCGCGCGGCGATCGAGAGCCCCGCCTGGGCGGCGCCGATCACCAGCACCGACGGCTCCCGGTCGTCATAGGCGACCGCCCTGCGGCGCATGTCGGCCCAGTTGTCGCCGCCGAAATTCCGCGAATAGGCCGCGCCGGACGGCCGGTTGGCGCCGATCCTCTCCTCATGGCCCGTCAGCGCCTCAAGCGCCGTCGAGAGCAGCCAAGTCCGCATCGCGCCGCCCGCCTCGGGCGAGGGCGACAGCCGGATGAGGCCCGCGCCGCGGCCATCGGCCGTTGCGAATTCGAAGATCGCCTCGATGCTGTCGATGCCGAGCCGCTTGACTTGCCGCGGCGGCTTGCGGCCCTGCGGCAGATGGAAGCCGTGCGCCGCGGTTCGCGCCTGCTCCGCCGCCAGGCGCGCGGCGATGGCCTCCCGGCCCGCGGTCGGCGTCAGGTGCCAGGTGAAGGCGAGAATGTCGCGCCAGTGGGCGTCGTCGTGGAACAGGGCGCCGATCCGCGCCGCATCGCGGGTGGCGAGCGCCGCCTCGAAGGCCTCGAGCCATCCGGCGGCAAGGCGCCGCGCCTGCGCCGCAAGCTGCACGTCGTGGAGGGATTGATCGAGATCGTCCATCGTCGCCTCGCCCCGAGGCGTTGTTGTCAATGCCGCCTCATGCAGGAACTATAGGCGGGTCATCGGGCCTGTCCATGCGACCTCGATGGGCGGGGGCTCGGTACATTTGACCTTGGCCGCCGCCATGCCATGCTCCCGGGCAGGGAGAACGTCGGATGCGCGAAAAGCGTTTCGAAGTGGTCGTTGCCGGTTGCGGTGTCGCTGGGCTGTCCGCCGCCGTCGCCGCGGCCGAAGCGGGCGCGAGGGTCGCCGTGCTGGAACGCGCGCCGCCCGAGGAACGCGGTGGCCAAAGCCGCTACACCGAGGCCTATCTCCGCATGAAGAGCGAGGCCGAGGTCACCGACGACTTCGAGACCCATCTCGCCGAGAACAGCAGCGGCACGCTGGACCCCGACCTGATCGCCGAGAGCGCCCAGCCGCGCGGGCAGCGCGCCGCCTATGCCGCCGCCCTGTCGATGGCCGAACCCGATGTCATCGCCACCTTCGCCGACGAGGCCGGCCCGACCATCGCCTGGCTGAAGGGCTTCGGCTTGCGCTTCGACTTCCTGCCGACCCAGTTCCTCACCCGCTCCCAGCCGCGCCTGCTGCCGGTCGGCGGCGGGCTCGCGCTGGTCGACGGGCTGGCGGCGCGCGCCGAGGCGCTCGGCGTCGAGATGCTGTACGACATCACTGCGGAGCGCCTGGAGCGGGACGAGGATGGCCGCGTGGCCGGCCTGCTCGCCCGCAGCCGGCAGGCGGGGCCGGTCCGGCTGCGTGGCCGGGTCGTCCTCGCCTGTGGCGGCTTCGAGGGCAATGCCGAGATGCTTGCCCGCTACATCGGCCCGCGTGCGGCCTTCCTGCGGCCCATCTGCAAGGGCGCGCACTTCAACCGCGGCGACGGCATCCGCATGGCGCTCGAACTCGGCGCGGCGACTGCGGGCGATTTCGGTAGCTACCATGCGGAGCCGATCGACCCCCGCTCCGGCGTCTCCGAGCCCTCGGTCTTCATCTTTCCCTACGGCATCCTGATCAACAAGGACGGCCAGCGCTTCACCGACGAGGCGCCGGGCACGGTCGACGCCCATTACGAGAGCATCACCAGGCGGATCTTCGAGCAGCGCGACGGCATCGCCCATGTCGTGCTGGACGCCCGCCACCAGCGCGTGCCGAATTACCGCCGCGCCCTCCGCACCGACCAGCCGCCGATCGTGGCCGACAGCCTGGAAGCGCTGGCCGTGACGCTGGCGGTCCCGCCGGCCGCGCTGGCGGCGACGGTGCGCGGCTACAACGCGGCCTGCGTGCCGGGCGACTGGCGGCCGCTGGAGGCCGACGGCCTGGCGACGCAGGGGCTCGATCCGCCGAAGTCCAATTGGGCCATGCCGATCGACGAGCCGCCCTTCCACGCCTATCCCATCATCTCCGCCAATGTCTTCACCTTCGGCGGGGTGAAGGTGGACAGCGATGCACGCGTGCTGGACGGCGACGGCGCGCCGATCGAGGGCCTCTATGCCGCGGGCGAGATCATCGGCACCTACTACCGCACCTATACCGGCGCGACCTCCGTGCTGAAGGGCCTCGTCTTCGGCCGCCTGGCCGGCCGGCATGCGGCACGGCGCGGCAATGCCGCCTGACCGCCGGCCCGGGGACGCGGTAGCCATGCGGATCTGGCATCAGAGCTTCAGCGACCTCGACCGCGCGCCGGTCTACCGCGCCACGCTCGCGCGCCACGCCGCGGCGGTGCTGCCGCCCGGAGACGCGGTCGTCCTGCACGGGCTGCGCCCCGGGACCTACGGGCCCGACGTCGCGCCGATCCACGCCATCCGCCACTGCTACCTGGAGCATCTGAACGAGGCGCAGGTGATCGAGGCGGCCCTGGCGGCGGAGCGGGCCGGCTACGACGCCTTCGCCCTCGGCTGCTTCTTCGATCCGGCGCTGCGGGCCGTGCGGTCGCTGGTGGACATCCCCTGCCTCGGCCTGTCCGAGACCTGCATGCTCGTCGCCTGCTCGCTCGGCCAGCGCTTCGGCCTGGTCTCGCTCGAGGCCGGCCAGCGCGCCCGGCACGAGGAGCTGGCGCGCGACTACGGCCTGCGGGAGCGCCTGGCCGGCGTGGTGGCGATGCACCCGCCGATCGACGAGTACAGCCTCGAATGCGGCGAGGACGCCGCCGCCCCCCTGATTGCGGCCTTCCAAGCGGCCTGCGGCCGGCTGGTGGAGATGGGCGCCGAGGTGGTCATCCCCGGTGACGGGTTCCTCAACGAGTTCGTCTGGCGCCAGGGGCTGACGGCCAGCCACGGCGCGGTGGTGATGGACGCGCTCGGCACGCTGTTCCGCTACGCCCAGTTCATGGCCGGCGCCCGGGCCTCGATCGGCCTGCAGGTCAGCCGCGCCGGCCATTACGCCCGGCCGCCGGCGGCGATGCTGACCGCGGCCCGGCGGGCGGCGGGCGCCGCCGACATGGCGGAGAGCAGCTTCTCGGGGGCGGCAGACCGCCGTTGAGAGCTGGCCGCAACAGGGAGGGGACAACACATGCGACGCGCAATCCTGGGAAGCCTTCTGGCGGCAGGCTGCCTAGCGGCCGGCCTGCCGGCGGCCGCGCAGTCGCCGGCGCCTCGGCGCGAGGCGATCCGCATCGGCATCCTCAGCGACTTGTCGGGCAGCTTCGCCGATGTGGCCGGCCCGGGCTCGGTGGCGGCGGCGAACTTGGCCGTGGAGGATTTCGGCGGCCGCGCGGCCGGCCTGCCGGTGCAGATCCTGTCCGGAGATCACCAGAACCGCGCCGATACCGGCTCGGCCATCGCGCGCCGCTGGTTCGACACGGAGGGCGTCGACGCCATCGTGGACCTGCCCAACTCCGCTGTTGCCCTTGCTGTCGGCGAGGTCGCGCGCAACGCCAACCGCGTCGCGCTGGTCACCGCAGCGGTGGCCAGCCGACTGACGGGCGATCTCTGCTCGCCGAACCTCATCCACTACTCGATCGACACTTGGTCGATGTCGAACGTGCCGAGCCGGACGCTGGTGCAGCAGGGCGGTGCTACGTGGTTCTACGTTACCGCCGATTACGCCTTTGGGCACGACTTAGAACGCCAGTCCACCGACGCGGTGACCCGAGCAGGCGGGCGGGTCGTCGGCTCGGTCCGGCATCCGCTCGGGACCACCGACTTCTCCTCGGTGCTGCTGCAGGCTCAGGCCTCGCGCGCTTCGGTGGTGGCACTGGCAAACTCCCAGGCGGACTTCATCAACAGCATGAAGCAGGCCTCCGAGTTCGGACTCATGCGGCGTGGGCAACGCGTTGTTGGCCTTGCGGTCTACATTTCGGATATCGTGTCATTGGGCTTGGAGGCGACTGAGGGCGCGGTCGTGGTCGGCAATTTCTACTGGGACCTGACCGACGGGACGCGCAGCTTCGGTCGGCGCTTCGCCGACCGGATGGGCGGACGGATGCCGACCGACCTGCAGGCCAATGTCTATGCAGCGGTGACACATTACCTGAAGGCTGTGGAGGCGATCGGCAGTTCGACCGATGGCCGGGCACTGGTCGCGCGCATGAAGGCGATGCCGACGGAGGACCTCGCCTTCGGGCGGGGCGAGATCCGGGCCGACGGGCGTCGGGTCAGTCCGGTTTATGTATTCCAGGTCAAGCCACCGGGTGAGTCCCGCAGCCGATATGATGTGTATCGTCTGGTCAGGGAGGTTCCGCTCGAGGAGGCTTATCGGCCGACCGCTCAGGGCGGCTGCCCGCTGGTGCAGGGCGGGGGCTGAAATCTAGGGTCTGTGACCGGACTGCCTGGATAGCCGGTTTGGCTCCGATCCGGTCTTTGGCCACACCACCTTGGAAGTTCTTGAGGCTTTCAAGGAACGCGGCCATGACCAGGACAAGCCTGGACGACGCCCAATGGGTGTCGCTGATGCTGGTGATGCAGCAAATCCCCTTCGTCTGGAAGCGCGATGCGTGACACTGCGCCGCTTCGTCGAAGCCGCACTCTGGATTTGCCGAACGGGTGCACTGGCGTGACTTGCCCGAGGGCTTGGGCCTTTGGTCGAGCGTCTATCACCGCTGGCGGCGGTGGTGCCTGCGCGGCTGGTGGGAGCTGATCTTCAAGGCGCTCCGCCCGAGCCTACCTGGCCTTGCCCCGCCTTTACGGACAGTGTTGCACGGCTGAAGCAGCCGCCTGGAACGCCGCCACCTTCTGCTCTGGT
>NZ_JAETWB010000048.1 GCF_016773205.1 Belnapia arida | reverse complement strand
GCCGCCAGGTCCGATGGCCACCCCAACCCTACACTCCGGCCAAGGCCGGATTTTCCAACACCTCCGTGGACGTTACCGCATGCCGCCGCAGGAGAGATTCCTCACACGGTCAATCAGGACCTTGCGCGTCTGCACTTTGAGACCATTAAGGCTAGGCTGGTTCTCACAGGAGTTGCCAAATATGCCGGTAGTGCGCCTCGCCTCAACCTTTCTCATGGTGCTCGTCTTTGCCGCGGCCTGCTCCGATCCGCGCACTTCGGTGCCGTCGCAGACTACCAATCCTACGCCCGCGCAACGCACCCGTGATGCGCTTGATCCATCGCGTGGGCCAGCCGAGGCGGCAGGACGCGCCACTGACCGGGCCGCGAACCCGAACCGGCCCTGACGCTCCTGGGTGGCAGTTGACATGGGTGGCAGTTGACATGGGTGGCAGTTGACATGGGTGGCAGTTGACATGGGTGGCAGTTGACATATGAAAGGCGTACTGCCCCGGTTTCTCGTTGCTGAGAGTGAGACACTTGAGCAGCGTGAGCAACGTCGCGCTCAGGTGGGCTGCAGCAGTGGCGAGGCCTATGTCAACACCTTGCGCAGCCTCGCGCCCGATGCGGTATGCGACCTCGTCCGGCCGTCAGAGGAGGGAACACGCGTGCTCGATCGCAGCACGTTGGCAAGGTACGATGCGATCTTCCTTACCGGCTCTCCGCTTCACGTTTACCAGGACACCAGCGAGGTCAGGCGCCAGCTTGCCTTCATGCGAGCCGTTTTCGCCTCACAAACTCCTTGCTTCGGTTCCTGTGCCGGGCTGCAGGTCGCTGTAGTGGCAGCCGGAGGAGTGGTTCGAGAGAATCGGCGGGGACGTGAGGTAGCCTTTGCCAGGCGCATCGTAGCGACAGAGGCAGGACGCACCCATCCGCTTCTGGCGGGAAGGCCGACTGTATGGGACGCTCCTGCCATCCATACCGATGAAGTCGAACGTCTGCCGCCAGAGGCGGTCCTGCTCGCCTGCAACGGCTTGACTATGGTGCAAGCGGCCGAGATCCGCCATGCGGGAGGAGTATTCTGGGGCGTGCAGTACCATCCGGAACTCTCACTGCGCGAAGTTGCCGCGGCACTGTGTCGCCAGGCGGATGACTTGGTAATGGAAGGACTGGCTCGCGACGTTGATGCGGTAAAGGATCATGCGCGCCGAATCGAGGCGTTAGGCCAAGAACCTGCCCGACGCGACTTGGCATGGCAGCTTGGCCTAGACGAGCAGGTAACTAACCCAAGCCTGCGCCAGATCGAGTTGCGGAACTTTATCGAGTTCCTCGTCGTGCCGACAATGGCAGCGCGCGGGCGGCTCCCGGTGAGTGGAAAGCAGGCCGGTTACCATCGTAGCGCCAAGCTACTGCTTGCGCTCAAGAAATTTCAGCCAGAACATTTGCCGTCCGCTGGAAGGCGTGAGGCACGTTTACATTGAAATGTTGACATTAGGCAGATTGGCACAAAAGACCAAGCGGTCGCGTCGAACGTCTAACAGCAAGGCCCACAAGAGCCCATGTTAACTCAGAGCAGTTGGTTATTAAGCTGCTCACGCAACACGATGCAAGGCGTGGGCGCCGGGCGCAAGCGCGTCATGTTGGCGGCGTTTTAGTGACTTCGGCGCATGGTGGGTGAGGCCGGTTGAAAGTCAATATTCCTGTCGATCGGTACGGCCGGTGATCGCCTTGACAAAGCTCCAATCGGCACGACTTCGGAAGAGAGTGCCTGGCTTCATCCGGAAGCACGTCGGTTTGCCGCTTAACAATCGAGGGTGGCTTGTTCATCATCCACTTAGCCCTTGGAGGCTGCCTGAAACCAGGACCAGTCAATTTCGGGATCACGGCAGATACTGGTGGACATATTGCCTATGTTTTGGGTGCCGCCTTTCAGCAGAGAAAGGTAGGGAATGTATCGAGCGTCTCTATCGTTACCAGGCTGTTTGACGACCCTGTTTTGGGCGCGGAGTATTCAGAGCCTTCCGTAGGTTTGGCTTCCGGCGTTACCATCGATCGGCTCGCCACGCCCTGCCGCTCTTATCTGGAGAAGGAGGCCCTTGCCGAGGAGCTTCCCGCCTTCGCCCAGGCCTTCACCGACCACCTCGCATCGCTTTCAGAACTGCCCGATGTGATCCACGCCCATTTCGCCGATGCGGTGGGCGTGGCACTGCAGGCGAAGCGGCTCTTCGGCATTCCCGTGGTCTATACGCCCCACGCCCTCGGCATCGACAAATGGAGGCAGGACGACCGCGCACCTGCGATCGGAGGCCGGATTGCGGCGGAACGTCATGCCCTGGCTTCGGCCGATGCGATCATCGTTTCTAGCCGGCAGGAAGCGTCCGAGCAGGTCAGGGCCTATGGCGTCGAGCTTGGCGCACGCGTCCATTGCATCCCTCCCGGCGTGCCGCAGCGGCAGGCCGATGCGGCCGAATCTAGGCTCGTCGAGCAGCTGGAGGAGCGCTTCGCCGAGCCCGGGAAGCGAATCATCCTGGCGATCGCACGTCCCGTCCGGAAGAAGAATATCGCGGCTCTCCTACGGGCCTATGCCGCCAAGCCGGCCCTGATGGCACGCGCCAACCTCGTCATCCTCGCGGGCCAGAGCGACGGCCGTCACAGCTCGGTCGAGGAGCGGCAGGTCGTCGACGAGCTGAGGCGGATCTGCGCCACTCCCGACCTACGGCATCGCGTCGCCCTGCCGCCGACCCATGGCGAGGCGGATGTCGTTGCGCTGTACCGGCGAGCCGCTGCCGGAGGGGTCTTCGTGAACCCTGCCCTGCACGAGCCCTTCGGCCTGACCCTGATCGAAGCGGCGGCCGCGGGCGTTCCCGTCGTCGCCACGCGGCATGGCGGCCCGGCCGAGATCGTGGAGACGCTGGGGCATGGGCTGCTCGTCGACCCGTCCGACGAGGCCGCCATCGGCGATGCCTGCCTAGACCTCCTGTCCGATGCCAACCGGCATGCCCGCCTGGCCTCCGCCCCGCGCGACCGCATCGACCATTACAGCTGGGCGAACTACGCCGAGCATTCGGTCGCGCTCTACGCATCGCTTCGCCGCCGGCCGCGGCTCCTCGTCTGCGACATCGACGGCACCCTGACCGGCTGCGAGACGGGTGCGCGGGCCTTCGCGGCCTGGCGGGCCGAGCGGCAACTGCCATTCGTGGTGGCGACCGGCCGCTCCTTCCCGGCCGCGCGCAGTATCCTTCGCAACTGGCACCTGCCGCAGCCCGATGCCTACATCGTCGATGTCGGCACCCGCATCATGCTACCCGTTCCCAATGGGGCCTGGCGGGAATGCCCGCTCTACGCGCAACGCCTGGCCGAGGGATGGGACAGGGCGGCGGTGATGGCCGTGCTGGACGGGCTGCCGCTGACGCCGCAGCCTCCGGCGACGAACGGGCCGTACAAGCTCAGCTATTTCGGCGGCCGCCGCGACGCGGAGGTCATCCAGAAGGCCCTGGTGGAGGCTGGGCTGCAGGCCCGCGTCATCCATTCCCATGGCCGCCTGATCGACGTGCTCGCCCCGGGCGGCGGCAAGGCGGCGGCGATCGCCGCCTATGCCGGGCAGTGCGGAATGACGCTCGCGGATTGCGCCGCGGCGGGCGACAGCGGCAATGACCTCGATATGCTCGACGCCTGCGGCCATGCCATCGTCGTCGGGAATGCCGATGCCGACCTCGATGGCCTCCGGCGTCGCCACGGCCTCCGTCGCGTGGCTGCCCGTCACGCCGCCGGGGTAATGGAAGGGCTGGCGGCCCTAGGCCTCGGCCCTGCCGAGGCATGAAGCGACCCTTCGGCTATTTCGTCCATCACCAGGGACGCGGCCATGCCGAGCGCTGCGCCAGGATCGCAGGCGCTCTGCCCGCCGACCGGCCGCTGACGATATTCTGCGCCCGCGGCGACATCTTCCCGAGCTTGCCGGACAGCACGAGCATCTTGCCCATCCCGTCCCTGTTCGAAGCGCGCGGGGACGAGGCCTCGAGCATGGACCACATCCTGACGCCCGAGACGCTGCACTGCGCGCCGCTCGGCTGGCCGGGCATCCGGCGGGCCATGGCGACCATCACCCAATGGTTCGACCGGGCCGAACCGGCTTTGATGATCTGCGACGTCTCGGCGGAGATCGCGCAGCTCTCGCGCATCTGCAGCGTCCCCCATGTCAAGGTCCTGCAGCACGGCGACCGCGGCGATGCCGGTCATCGCGCCGCCTATGACGGTGCCGCCGGGCTGTTGGCGCCCTTCCATGCCGGGCTGGCGCAGCCCGAATGGCCGATGGCGATGCGCGCCAGGACCTGCTTCGCCGGCGGGCTCGGCATCGATGCACCCGTCGCCGAGCGGCAGGCGGCGCGCCGACGCATCGGCATCGGGGCCGAGGAGGAAATGGTCCTGGTCCTGGCCGGCGGCGGCGGCAACGGCTTCAGCCAGGGCCCCATCGCGGTCGGCGCGCGGAGCCGCCCGGGGGCGCGCTGGATCACCATCGGGAGGATCGAGCGCGACTGGCACGCCACGGAGCCGGCGAATCTCGAGCATCGCGGCTGGGTCGATACCGCCACCGACCACATCGCCGCGGCTGACATCGTCGTCGCCTCCACGGGCAACACCACCTGCCAGCAGATCCTGGCCGCCGGACGGCCCTGGCTCGCCATTCCCGAATGGCGGTACTTCGACGAGCAACACCGCAAGGCCGAGGCCCTGGCCGCCGCCGGCGTCGCCACCGTCAGGCTGCACCTGCCATCCTCGTCGGGTTCCTGGCAGCAAGCCCTCGCCGAGACGCTGGCCGATCACCGCCCCCTGGCGCAGCGCGGGCTGATCGAGGACGACCCGGCCGGCAAGGCTGCCGCCTGGCTCGAGCGTCTCGCCGATGATCTCTGGTCAGAGCGCATGCCGCACCACCCCCATCGCCGTTCGGAGCCTGAAGACGTATGATGCCTGCATCGGTTGTGACGCTGGCTGGGGGACGGCCGGCGCATCTCGACAACCTCGTGCTCGGCCTTTGCCGCCAGGCAGTGCCGCCATCCCAACTGGTCGTTGCGGTCATGCAGGAGGCCCGCTATCGCCTGCCGGAGGCGCCGTTCCCGGTCCGACAGGTGATGATCGAGGCCGGGTCGCTGCCGCTGGCCGCCGCGCGCAACGCCGCGGCGCGGGCGGCGACGGGGCAGGCGCTGATCTTCCTCGACACCGACTGCATCCCCGCGCCGGACCTGATCGCCGACTACACCCGAGAGTTTGGCGCCTTCGACGGGCTGCTGATGGGCGAGGTCATGTACCTGCCCGGCGGGGCGACCGCGGACGGGCTGCGCTTCGACAGCTTCGCCGCCAAGGCCGTCCGGCACTCCGACCGGCGCGGCCCGCCACCCGCCGGCATCGAGCGCTGCGCCGACTACCGGTGCTTCTGGTCACTGAACTTCGCCATGCGGCGCGAAACCTTCCTCGCCGCCGGGGGCTTCGACGAGCGCTATGTCGGCTATGGCGGCGAGGACACCGACTTCGGCAAGGTGCTCGACAGCAGGGGCATCCCGATCGCCTGGATGAAGGGTGGTCTAGCCTATCACCAGTACCATCCCCACCACATGCCGCCGGTCCATCACCTCGACAGCGTGGTGCGCAACGCGCAGCTTTTCGAGGCGAAATGGGGCTACCGGACCATGGGGCACTGGCTGCACGCCTTCCGCCTGATGGGGCTGATCGACGACGCGCCCGGGCGGCCCATCCGCATCTTGCGCCGCCCGGCGGCGGAGGACTTCACCCTGACCGGGCAGCAGAGCCACCAGCCCTATGCCAACACGGCCAGCGTCATCCGCATCCTGGAGGAGCAGGGCGCCGGCCTCACCCGCGCTGCATCATGAGGATCGCCGTCCTCGCGCATGTTCGCCAGCCGATCGCCGAGCCATTCATGGGCGGCATGGAAGCCCATGCCTGGCATCTCGTCGCCGGGCTGCAGGCGCGTGGCCATGACGTCGTCCTCTTCGCCGCCGGCGACAGCGACTCGCGCTTCGCCATCGACCCGGTACTGGCCGAGCACTACGAGAAGGTCTTCCCCTGGACCGAGCATCGCGGCAGCGCGCCGCTGATCGCGCATGTCGATGCCGGCTTCGCCGCCGCAGGCCAGCGGATCGCCGCCGGCGGCTTCGACGTGGTGCACAACAACAGCCTGCATCGCTTCCCGCTGCGATGGCCGCGGGACGGCGGCGTGCCGACCGTGACGTCGCTGCATGTCCCACCCTTCGATGCCCTGCGCTGGTTCGTGCAGGACAGCGCCGGCCCGTCCCACCGGATCACCGTCACCTCGGCCGGCCAGAGGAAGGCATGGTGGCCTGAGGATGTGCCGGCGGAGGTCTCGGTGCTCCACAACGGCATCAACCTAGCCGCCTGGCCCTATCAGGAGCGGGGTGATGGCAGCGCCGTATGGTGCGGCCGCATCACGCCGAACAAGGGCACGCATCTGGCCGCCGACGCTGCCCGGCGCGCCGGCCTGCCGCTGACCATCTTCGGCACTATTGAAGAGCCAACTTATTGGGAGGAGGCTGTGGCGCCGCTGCTGGGCGGGACGATCCGTTATGGCGGACATATCCGAAGCGCCGCCCTCGCGGTGGAGCTGGGGCGTGCCTCGGTGTTTCTCTTCACTCCGTGTTGGGACGAGCCCTTCGGGCTAGTCGCCGTCGAGGCCATGGCCTGCGGGGTGCCGGTCGCGAGCCTCGACATGGGCGCCGCGCGCGAGGTCATCGCGGAGGCCGGTGCCTTCGCCACCCGCCAGGATGCCGAGGCCCTGGCCCAAGCGATCCCCACGGCCATGGCAATCCCCCGGGGCAGCGTGCATGAGCGGGCCGCGCGGCTGTTCACGCGCGACATCATGCTCGACCGGTGCGAGCAGCTCTACCGCCAGGTCCGCTCAGGCACCGAGGTGGGATGAGCGCGCAGGGTGAGCGACAGAGGGCTTCTTGCGGACCTGCGGCTCGGTCCGGGCCGTGTCGTCCTCCCTCCGAAGCGGGCCTGTCTTTTACCCAAAAGTCTGGCCAGGACCGGACCTGCAGACCTCGGCGCCCCGCGCGTCACGCCATCTAGGTCTGCCAGGATGCGATCTTCTCGGGCCGCAACATCATCCCTTCCCAGGTTGACGCCACGGCGAGGCCGCTGTCACGATCTCCGTGTTGGGGTGAAAACACGCCGCACGGCCTAATGGAGGCCTCGGCATGTGCAACACCACGCTCACACGCCGCACTCTGCTCGGGGCTGCGCTCACCTTGCGCGCCTGGGATCCGGCGCTCGCTCAGTCCCCCGGCGGCACGCTTCGCATCGGCCTGAATGTGGCCGCGATCCCGTTGTCGAACGGGTGTCCGATCAAGGCGGCGAGGGACAGCGCCATGGGCATCACGCTCTACAGTTTCCTGTTCGCGTGGACCTCACGCGTAGCAACCGCCGACACCGCTTAAGCCCGGCCTGGCCGCCGCTTGGCAGGGCGATCCGGCGAACCTGGAGCGCTGGTGGTTCGATATCCGCCTAGGCGTGCGGTTCCATGATGGCGAGCCTCTCACCGTCGAGGACGTGGCCTTCAGCTTCGACCGCGCCTTCCGCCGCGACGCGCCCTGGTTCGATAGCCGCGCCAATGCGTAGGTGCAGATCCGCATGCCGACACTGGCGGATTGGGGCGCCGAGGGGCCGGACCGCTTCTGGTTGGAAACCTTCCAACCCGACAGCACAGTGCCTTATGGCACCAAACAACGTTTGGCCAGGCGACCGACAAGCCCTGGACCAGAAGACAAAGAAACGAACATGAAGATCCACTGGCCCCGTCCAATCTCGCGGCGGCTTCAAACCGGATCGGAGAGGCGTGCGTCACACCTTGAGAGCGGAACTTCAGGCATGTGTTGGATAAGGCAGCGATATAGAAACATTCAATCTTTTATGGGAGTTAATAGGATGTCGTTTCCAGCGTACTCAAGGGATACGAAGCCTAATAGCGACCTGCCACCGAGGCGAAAACTCCTTGTCGGAGTGGTCCGCCGGTGTAGCCTCTTGCCAAGTGCGGAGACACCGTTGGAGGATATCCATGAATGACAGGATTGTGGATGCCACACGCCTTGGCACTGGGCTCACGGTAGCAAGAAAGGCCGGCCAACCCTTCGTGCAAGGCCGCCGAAAGTTCTTCCGCTGCCGCGACCTCGGCGTGCAGGCGGCAATGGGGGGCGAGCTCCGCGCCCAGGTGATGGAGGCCATGACCGAGCTGATAGGCTGGCACACCCATCAATGCGAGGCGCAGTTCATCTACATCCTGAAGGATTGGATGGAGCTGGAATTTGAGCACAGCACCCGCACCCGGTCCGAGGCTGGTGACGCCGTCCTCACTCACGGGGGGGATGAAACACAACGAGGTCGCCACCTCCGACGACGTGGAGATCCTAGAGCTTTCCATCCCTAGCGACATGGCGACGCAGCCCTGCGATCCGCCTGCCGTCAGCGATTGATACCGCCAGGAAGCGGATCGCTCGTAGCCAAGGTTCACGCAACCATTGCGAGATCGCCCGATGGCGCTGCGCGGCGGCCGCGGCATCTCGGCTTACTGCGCCGCCGGGGAAGGTCACGATGATGATCGAACGACGCGCCTTGTTGCTGGGCGGCCCCGCCTTTGGCGCCTTGCCGGCGCCGGTCCGCGCGCAGGCGCAGCAGACCATTCGGCTCGGTGTGATCTCCGACATGAGTGGCGCATTCGCCGACCTTTCCGGTCCGAATTCGGTGCTAGCAGTGCGCCAGGCCGTGCAAGATGCCGCGTCGCTCGGCCTCAAGGTCGAGGTCGTTGCCGCCGACCATCAGAACAAACCCGACTTGGCCGCCAACATCGCTCGTCAGTGGTTCGACCGGGACGGCATCGACGCGGTCGTCGACGTGCCCGCAAGCAGCGCCGCGCTCGCCGTCAACGGTGTCGTGCGCGAAAAGAACAAGGCCTTCCTTGCCTCGTCGCCCGGTACGTCGGAGCTGACCGGCGCTCAATGCAGCCCGAATACAGTACAATGGACCTATGACACTTGGATGCTCGCCAACTCCACCGCACGGGCCACGGTGCGAGAAGGCGGCGACAGCTGGTTCTTCGTGACCGCTGACTATGCCTTCGGCCATTCCATGGAGGCGGAGGGGGGCAGGATCATCGCCGCCGAGGGCGGCCGCGTGCTGGGCAGTGCTCGCTTCCCGTTTCCCGGCACCACCGATTTTTCCGCCTTCCTGCTGCGGGCGCAGGCGAGCCGCGCCAAGGTCATCGGCCTCGCCTTCGGCGGCACCGACATGGCCAATGCGGTGAAGCAGGCGACCGAGTTTGGCTTGCAGAAACGCGGGCAGCGGCTCGCGGCGCTGATCCTATTCATTTCCGAAGTTCATTCCATGGGTCTTGAGGCGGCGAAGGGGCTGGTTTGCTCGGAGAGTTTCTACTGGGATGTAAATGACCGCACTCGGGCGCTGACGCAGCGCTTGAAACGGAATTTCAATGCGCCGCCGCCGACGATGGTGCAAGCCGGCTGCTACGGCGTCACATTGCACTACCTGAAGGCGGTTGCTGACCTGGGAGTTGCCGCGGCCAAGGCAAGTGGCGCTGCTGCGGTTGCTCGCATGAAGGCGATGCCCTGCGACGACGATGCCTTCGGCCCGGGCACGATCCGTGCCGATGGCCGCAAACTGCATCCTGCCTATCTCCTGGAGGTGAAGGCGCCGAGTGAAAGCAAGGGGCCGTGGGACTATTACAAGGTGCTGCAGACCGTGCCAGGTGAGCAGGCCTTCCGCCCCATGGCGGACGGTAGCTGTCCATTGATCTGAGCTAAAAGAGGTTTGTTGTGTTGCGAGGCTCTCGGGACGGAGCGAGGCTTGAAGCAGCTTTTTCGAAACATGATGGACCCTACACTCATTGGCCATGCGTCCCTCGCGGCGGTCTGGACGCGCATTTCGACGCCTTGGCTTGACTGGAACGCATTCGCTCACGAGAGCGAAAAGCTGTCCCGCTCTCTTTGCGAGGATCAGGCCTGCAGACTGCAATCGTCTTGGGACGCTTGCGAGGCGGCCACTTGAGGGTAGGCTTCGACCCATGCCCCAACGCCGCAACCTCCTCGCCGGTGCCGCCGGCCTCCTTGCAACCCCCGCCTTGGCCCAGGGCGACGTGGCTCGCACGCTCCGCATGGTGCCGCAGGCCGATGTCACCGTACTCGACCCGCTAGCGACCACGTCCTATGCAGTGAGAAACCACGGCCATCTCTGTTGGGACACGCTCTACGGCCTCGATGCCGGGTTCCGCCCGCAGCCGCAGCTTGCCGAAGGCCATGTCGTCGCGGACGATGGCCGTCGCTGGACCATCACCCTCCGTAAAGGCCCGACCTTCCACGACGGCGAGCCCATCCGTGCCGCCGATGCCGTCGCCTCGATCCGTCGCTGGATGGCCCGCGATACGCACGGCCAGACGCTTGCCGCTCGCCTCGAGGAGATCCGTGTCCTTGATGACCAGCGCTTCGAATTGCGCCTGCGGCGACCTTTCGGCGTCATGCTGGACGCACTTGGCAAGTCCTCCTCCTACCCGTGCTTCATCATGCCGGAGCGCTTTGCTGCGCAGCCCGCGACGACGCCGCTGACGGAGATCGTCGGCTCCGGTCCCTACCGTTTCGCGGCGGACGAGCGCCGCGCCGGCGAGCAGATCGTCTACCGCCGGTATGATCGATACGCCCCCAGCCCGGTCGGTGCCCCTGGCGTCACCGCCGGGCCCAAGCTTGCCTCCTTCGAGCGGCTGGAATGGCGGATCATCCCGGATGCGGCAACCGCCGCCGCGGCACTGCAGGCGGGCGAGGTCGACTGGTGGGAGCGCATCACCGCCGACCTCCGGCCGCTGCTGGCACGGCGACGCGACTTGGTGATCGATCGGATCGAGACGCTCGGCACCGTCGCCATGCTACGGCCGAACCATCTGCTGCCGCCCTTCGACGATCCGGCGGTTCGCCGCGCCTTGTTGCCGGCGCTGTCGCAAGCGGATTTCATGGCAGCCCTATTCGGTGAGGACCGCAGTCTTTGGCGCGACGGCGTCGGCTGCTTTCCGCCCGGCAGCACGCTGGCATCCGAGGAAGGGCTGGAGGTGCTGACCGCACCGCGCGACCTGGGCCGCGCCCGTTCGGCGCTGGCGGCCACGGGCCGCGCCGGTGCCAAGGTGGTAATGCTGCACCCGGCGGACCAGCAGACCAACAGCGCGCTCACCATGGTTGCCGATGACCTGCTGCGGAAGGTCGGCTTCGAGCCGGAGGATGCGACCTCCGACTGGGGGACCATGCTGCAGCGGCGCGCAAAAAAGGAAGCTGTGGCGCAGGGCGGCTGGAACGCAGTGGTGGTGCTGTTCGGCGCGGAGGACCTGCTGAACCCTGGCGGCCATCCGCTGCTCCGGGCCAACGGCGACGGTGCCTGGTTCGGTTGGCCGAGTAGCTCGGCCCTGGAGGCTCTGCGCGACGCTTGGCTCGAGGAGCGAGACATGGAGGCGCAGCGGCGCATGGCTCGGCGGATACAGGCGCAGTTCTTCGTCGATTTGCCCTATTGGCCACTCGGGCTTTACCAGGTGGACAGCGCCTACCGGCGCGGTCTGCGCGTCGAGCGGCGAGGCCTCGCATTGCCGCTGAATGTGCGGCGGGATGCATGATGGATGGCCTGACCGCGCGAGAGGATGACCGCGCCCGGCTCGAACGACTGCTTCGTACGACCAACGATTCGATCTCCGGGTCTTCAGGAAACGGCGCCTCGTGCCGGGACTGCCGTTTGCGCTGGCATTCCTGTCTCCTGACGCTGCAGACTGCCAGGTGACCGGCCACAGAGCCGTACCGGAGGAGACGAGGATGCCGCATCCTTTCCTGCCCCGCCGCACGTTGATCGCCGCTGGCCTTGCCGCGCCAGGCTTGGCCTGGGGGCAGACCGACGATTGGCCCAGGCAGACGGTGCGCTACATCAACCTCTATGCCCCTGGCGGCGCAAACGACATCCTCTCTCGCGCATGGTGCCAGGCCATGACGCAGATCACCGGCCAGCAATTCGTGGTGGAAAACCGCACCGGCGCCGGCGGTACGGTGGGCAGCGACGCCATCGCCAAGTCTCGCCCGGATGGCTACACACTGGGCCTTGGCGGTGTCGCCAACCTCGCCATTGCGCCCTCGCTCTTCCCGAGCCTGCCTTACGACCCGTTTCGGGACTACAGTCTTATATCGGGGCTGTACCGGCAACCAAACATCCTGATCGTCAACAACGACCTCCCCGTGCGCAGCGTCCCGGAGCTGATCGCACTGCTGAAGGCGCATCCGGGCCGTTATCATTACGCAACAGGCGGAGCTGGTACCACGCCACACCTGTCGGCCGAGTTGTTCAAGATGACGACCGGCACGAATATGCCCTTCGTGCAGTACCGCGGCGGCGCGCCAGCGCTCGTCGACCTCATGGCGGGTCAGGTGCAGGTGATCTTTGATAACTTGGCCGGCCCGATCGGAGCAGTTCGGGACGGCAAGGTGCGGGCGCTGGCGGTCACCAGTCCGGAGCGAAGCCCGTCGCTCCCCAACCTGCCGGCATTGGCGGAATTCCTGCCTGGCTTCGACCTTACCAGTTGGAATGGCTTAATCGCTCCAGCCGGCCTGCCGTCGAGAATGATCCGACATATGGCAGAGCTGGCGCATCGCGCTCTCACGAGCCCGGAGCTGGTGAAGACCTACACCGACAATGGCGCAACACCCTGGGTGGTGGGACCGGAGGACTATGCGGCCTACGCCCGTACACAGGAACTGTTGATGCGCCGATTAGTACAGCTCAGCGGCGCTTCGGCCGGATAGCGCTGCGTGCCTGATCCTCCCCGGTTTGGGTGGAGGGGAGTTGAGCTTGCCATACGCTGCTCGGCTTGTTTAAGGTTGAGACAACCAGGGGCCGAGTGCGTACGGGCGCGATTGTAGTACCCCCCGTACAGGCGAACAGGTCACGGCGGGCATCGTCACGGGTTGCCCAACGCTGTTGGTGGACGAGTTCGATCTTGAGGGTGTGGAAGAAGCTCTCCATGGGCGCGTTGTCGTAGCAGCAGCCCTTGCGGCTCATGGAGGCGACCGCGCCGATCGTGGTGAGCTGCGCGACGTAGGCCTCGGCCGCATATTGGCCGCGATCCAAGTGTTGGAGCAGGCCTGCCCCAGGCTTTGTCGCTTTACCGCCGTGATAAGAGCCGAGAGGGTGGTTCGACCCGCATATGGTCGCGCATCGCCCAACCGACCACCTCTCGGGTGGCGAGGTCGAGGACGGCAGCGAGATAAAGCCAACCTTCGCCGGTCGGAACGGTGGTCAGATCGGCAAGCCATACAAGGTTGGGACCGGCGCCTCAAAGCGCTGAGCCAAGAGGTTCGGCGCGGCCGCAAGGTAATGACGGCTGTCGGTGGTGCAAGGCCGGAAGCGACGCCCGGCCAATGCCCGGATGCGGTGGCGGCGCATGAGGCGCTCGACGCGGCCTCGGCTGCACCGGTGACCTTCGAGCCGCAGGGTGGCATGCTTGCGTGGGCTGCCGTAGCGGTCTCTGTGTCGGGCTTAAAGGCGCCAGCTCTCGTCCACAAGGGCGCGGTTCTCGACCGAGCGCAGGCTCTTGGGCGCGGCCACCAAGCGTAGTAGCCGCTTGGCGAGACCTCAGGCACGCGGCACATGAGGCGCACCGGATAGGCGGCGGCATGCTGCTCAATGAAAGCGAATCTCACCTCGGCACCTTCACGAAGATGCCGATGGCTTTTTTTAGCACGTCGCGCTCCATCCTCGTCCGCTCGAGCTCGCGTCGCAACTTGGCATTCTTCGAAGCAAGGTCGGCGGGGGACGGAGCCGCCGGCCACGTAGCCGCGATCGATCCCGTCGGTTTGGCCTTACCCTGTAGAAGCGGTCCGCTGGTAATGTGAGACTGGCGAGCGCTGGAGGGTTTGAGATGGCGAGGAAGCATCACAAGCCGGAGGAGATCGTGGCCAAGCTTCGGCAGGTCGAGGTGTTGCTAGCGCAGGGCAAGACGGCGGCCGAGGCGGTGCGCACGATCGGGGTGACGGAGCAGAGCTATTACCGCTGGCGAAGCGAGTATGACGGCCTGAAGCTGGATGAGGTGAAGCGTCTGAAGCAGCTGGAGCAGGAGAACGGTAGGCTGCGAAAGGCGGTGGCCGATCTTACGCTCGAGAAGCTGGTGCTGAAGGAAACTGCCGCGGGAAACTGGTGAGCGCTGCGCGTCGTCGGGCCTGCGTCGAGCATGTGAGGGGGTAGGCTGGGCGTCTCGGAGCGCATGGCTTGCCGGGTGCTGGGTCAGCACCGCTCGGTGCAGCGCCAGGCGCTGAGGACACCCGACGACGAAGCGGCGCTGAGAGAGCGCATCGTAGACCTGGCCCGACGGTATGGTCGGTATGGCTACCGCCGGATCACGGCCCTGCTGCGGGCCGAGGGCTGGCGGTGCAACCACAAGCGGGTGGAGCGGATCTGGCGGGCGGAGGGGTTGAAGGTGCTTGCCCGGCAGCCCAAGCGCGGGCGGCTCTGGCTGAATGACGGCTCCTGCGTGCGGCTCCGGCCTGAGCGGCCCGATCACGTCTGGGCCTATGACTTCGTCGAGGACCGCACGGCGGCCGACTGGAGCTTTTCCATGCTACTCGGACGCATATCCTGAGTTGGTGAGGTAGTTGCGGCACTCGGCTGGGGTGGAGGCGTCGAGTAGGCGGCCGATGGTCGTCCAAAGCGCCTCTTTGGTGCGGGCCGCGGCTTTGCGGAGCAACGACTTCAGCTTTGCGAAGGCCTGCTCGATCGGATTCAGGTCCGGCGAGTAGCGTGGGGGGTAGAGCAGGTTGGCGCCGGTGGCCCGGATGGCTTCGCGGACACCGGCAACCTTATGAGCGGCGAGATTGTCGAGGACCACCACGTCGCCCTTGGACAGGACCGGCACGAGGAACTGCTCCACATAGGCGAGGAAGGCGTCGCCCGTCATGGGTCCGTCCAGCACGAGCGGCGCAACGAGGCCGGTGCTGCGCAGCCCTGCGATGAACGTGATGGCGCGCCAGTAGCCGTGCGGTGTGGCGTCGACCAAGCACTCGCCCCGTGGTCCCCAGCCGTAGCGACCGATCATGTTCGTGGCCGCGCCGGTCTCATCCAGTAAGACGAAGCGCTCGGGGTCCATGTAGCGCTGCCACACCCGCCGGTGGCGGCAGTCCTCAGCCACGTCGGCCCGGTCTGCTCGGCTGCCCTTAGAGCCTTTTTTTGTGTAACAGCCCGAGCCGCTTCAGCATGGACCAGATCGTCATCAGCAAGACCGGGGCCATGCCGCGCTCGATCAGCGCTGTTCGGATTTCGGCCAGCGTGATCCCCTTTCGCCCGCTTGTCAGCTCGCGCAGAAACTTCTCCTGCCCAGCCGGCAGCGGCTTGCGGTAGCCCCCGATCTTGGTCGGTGCCGTGCTGCCGGTCTCGGGCACCCGCCGCACCAGCTTGGTCGCCGCCGACGCGCTGACTGGAAAACGGGCTACCGCCTCCCGAGCCGAGGCGCCCTCCTCGACAACTCGCATCAGGCGCTTGCGAAGGCCTGTGATAAGGGTGCCGTCATTATGAGCCTCGCTGCTCAATCAGCAGCGTCGAATCAGAACCCGCGCGTCCGTGCAAGCCCGAAGTGCTCTAGCGTTAGCCGTCTGCCGTGCCATCGAGGAACGCCCGCAGCACCCGCGCCGAGGCCTCCGGCGCTTCCTCCATCGGCACATGGCCGACCCCTGGCAGGATCACCGTACTCGCATTGGGCAACGCGCGCTCGTAGTCGGAAGCGTGGGAGGCGGGCACCGCGCCGTCCCGCTCACCCCAGAGCAGCAGCACCGGCATGTGGATTGTCGCCAGAATCGGCTCGGGCGGCACGAGGCGCGTCTGCAACACGCGGTCGAGGATGGCACGCCGCACCCCGGGGGCGAGCAGCATGGCGTGGTAGCGGTTCACCACGGCATCTGTCAGCACGCCGGGGACGGCGTAGGCGTTCTGCATCGTCCTGCGCAGAAGCGGCTTCGGCGCGGTGTAAGGCAGCAGCCGCATCAGCCAGGACAACCGCTCAGGCGCGCGGCCATACTCGCGGCCCAGGCTCGCAAATCCATCCGGCGCCATCAGCACAAGCTTCGAGACGCGCGCAGGCTCGGCCGCGGCAAAGCGCCAGGCGATCCGCCCGCCCATGGAGGAGCCGACCAACGCCGCCTCCCCGATCCCGAGCCGATCCATCAGTGCCGCAAGTACGGCTACGCTTCGCTCGTCGGAGTAATCGCTGGTGGGGTCGGGCCCGGTCAGGCCGAAACCCGGCAGGTCGAGCGAGACAACGCGGAAACGGTCCTCCAGCAGCGGCATCCACGCTTCCCAGGTGTGCAGGGAGGAGGCGAAGCCGTGGACCAGCACCACCGTCGGACCATCGCGTGGCCCTGTGTCGCGAATGTGGAGCCGTATCCCTGCGGCCTCTACGAACTGCGAGGGTGGTGGTGCCCAACGGCGCTCTAGCACGGCGCGAGGCCGGTCGGGGTTGTAGAGCCAGATCCCGCCACCCACCAGAAAGACGCCCAGCATCACAGCGATGACAGTCACAACTAGTCTCATTCCATTCCTCTTCGCCGCCGTGTATCGGCAGCCCTCCGCGCTGGATATGTGGGAGGCGGCGCACTTGTCACCGGACGCACTGATGCGTGGCTTCAGTTCAGGAAGGAAGTGCCACGGCACGCAAACTTTGGGCCTTCCTCAATTACTGCGGTCGTCAAAGCTCGCGGAGGCAGCATTCGCTCCCGCAGCGGCTCGATGCCCGCTCTGCCGTTTTCCGGCTTTACCAGAAGGCACCTGATATGACGGTTTTTCCATAGCGGGCCTTATGCAGCACCTCACTGAGCGCACTGATCTCGAGGTTTGAAACGTCCCGTTCCGCTTCGGTCTGCATCGGTTTCGAGTCAACCGAAGCTAGTAGGCCTTCGCATTCGTCCCTTTGGCACCTCGTCTCAGAGCCTGTTGGAGAATGTCTGAGCAATACAAAATTTTGGGCTTGACGTCGCCACGCAACGCTATCCGTTGTGTTCCGCAACCTTTGTCAAAAAAGCTCTAAGAGTAAGTTCCCACCGACTTGTAAGCCACGGCTGCTCCGCCGCGGCGTAGTTTCTTGTCCGATGCTCACCAGCTAACAGGACGTTTTAGGCGTTCGGGCTAGGATATGACGAATTTGCCAAAAGGGCTCCCTGAACACGATTTTCGTGAGTAGCCCTTTCAGAAAGGATAATACTTACCCCATGCGGATTGCCTATCTCGTCGACAGGTTCCCTTCGTTGTCGGAAACCTTCATCGCCCATGAAGTCATTGACATGATCGATGCGGGCGCGGATATCCGCGTGCTCTCGCTCGGAAGGCCGAAGGACAGCTTCGCTTTGCCAGAGCACGTGAAGGCGCTGGATATCGTGACCTACTTCCCATTTCCCTCGCCCAGTCGTCGCAAGAAAATTCGCGACATGGCGATGGCAGGGTTGCGCATGATCCGTAGGGGGCAACTCAGGAACCTGCGCCGATGCCTGTTCGACAAGGAGAATGGCGGCTTTTCTCGTCACGAGATGCTGCTGCTCGCAGACGCGGTCAACGATCCGAGGTGGAGGCCCCAAATCATCCACTGCCACTTCGGGACCGTTGGCCGGCTGGCGGCGATGATGAAGCACAAGGGCCTAACGCGGGCAAAGATCACCACGACTCTGCATGGCTATGACATCTCGAAGTACATGCGCCTGAATCCCGATGGCATCTACGACCTGCTGATCCGCGAGGCGGAGCACATCTTCACGGTCTGCGAGGTGTTCCTGAGCCGAATCCGGGCCCTCGGTGCCCCGAAGGAGAAGACGTCAGTTCTCCATATGGGGGTCGATTACGACGGCCTCATCGCCTGCGCCGTGCCGAGGCGGCGGGATGCCTTTGTTCATTGGATCTCAGTCGGACGGATGACGGAGAAGAAGGGGCATGAATACGCGATTCGCGGCTTTGCCCAAGCACTGCGGGCTAACCCCAAGCTTCGGATGACCTTCAGCATTGTTGGAGATGGCCCACTTTTGCCAAAGATGAAGGCCTTGGTTGAGCAACTTGGCATGGAGCAGCACGTCACGCTGCTGGGCGCGGTGCAACACGATGAAGTCCAGGCAATGCTGGCCCAGGCGGATGGGTTCATCCTGCACAGCGTCGCGGCCGAAGACGGCGACATGGAGGGCATTCCGGTCGCACTGATGGAGGCCATGGCGCAGGGGCTTCCGGTGGTCACCACTCGCCACAGCGGCATCCCCGAGTTGGTGGAGCATGAGGTCACTGGCTTCCTAGTCGAGGAGCGGAACGAGGCCGCCCTGGCGAAGATCTTGGGCGATATCGGAACGCAGCGCCCGGATCTGTCGAAACTCGTCGAGGCTGCGCGGATGACGGTCAAGCGCGACTTCAACCGCAAGACACAGGCGCAGCGACTTTATGGGTTTTTCGAGACAATTCTCGGAGCACGTTTAGGAACAGGCTGAACCGCGCGATCAGAAGTGGCAGCCGGGGGGCGGCCGTGGTGCTCAACTTCCCCGACCCGAACGCCACTGGCCCGCGGCGACGAGGTGCTGCCCTTGGCGGTGGTGGCTGACAGCCGCTCGCTACGGTCAGCCCCGACCGCATGGGCGCGCGGCATCGATGGTGGCAAGCTGGTCAAAGGCGTGAAGCTGTGCGGTCATAGGCACCGTCGCCGGTGACAGACGGCACTGGCCCGTCCACTTGGTCGAGCAGCGGGCCGACCTGGGAGCCGTCGTCGACATCTCTGTCGGTCAGTGCCGAAACGACGATCCGCCCAGCGTCGGCGTCAATGCCGAGGTGCAGCATCCGCCAGGCCCGGCGCCGCTTGTTGTCGTGCTTTTCCTCCAACCACTCACCCGAACCACAGAGCTTCAACCCCGTGCTGTCCACCAACAGGTGCGCCAGCGTACTCCCCGCTTTTGGCTGCGGTACTTCGAGCGCCTCGGCCCGACAGCTCAGGGTGCTTACGGTCCGGCACTGGTAGATCGGGGCCGAACAGCTGGAAGATGGAAGCGATCAGCCCCTCGGTCTGGCGCAGCGCCAGGCGAAACACCGCCCGCAGCGTCAGAGCTATGACGGTCGCCAAGGCCAAATACGAGGGCTGTCTGCCTCGGCCAGGGCGTGGCTCGGGCTTCCAGGCCTCCACCGCCTCTGGCGTGAACCAGACGGTCAGGCTGCCGCGAGCCTGCAGGCCGGTGTCGTACTTGGTCAGTTGGCCAACCGGTGCTTTTGCTTCGGGATGTGATGGCGCGGACCGGCGTTCGCTTTGAACGGCATGAGGGAGCCCTGCAGTGTGAGGGGGGCCTCGCCCCAGCCTCACCCTACCCAAAACCATCCAGGCCGCCGACCGCTGCAACAAGGCGTCGAGTAGCTCGTTGCATCGAAGCTGACCGGTCGGGATGCCGATGACCGCTCGGAGGTTGGCCTTTTGCTCAATCGAGTTGAGGCGCCGGCTGCATCCTTCATTGGCGATGGTACTCAAGGCCGCGAACACCAGCCTTCAGCCCGGCTGCGCCCCGCTCGGCATGGCGTTTGCAGACGTCGAACGCCCAGTCGTGCTCGGGCTGACCTGCGCTGCACTTTCATCAAAAGTCAGGCCACTACTTGCCCTCAAGGACGCCCAGGTCGGCTCAATAACTTGAACCGGTAGCGGCCTCAGACAAAGTTAAACCTGGCCCGCCCGAGTTCCGCAAACCTGGCTGTCAGGCTCAACCCCGCTTCCGGCCTCACTGCCGGAGAAAGCCCGGTCACCACCAGCACTGCCCCAGCCGGAAGCCCGCCCGATTGCCGAGCTGCATTCACGGCCAGCGCCAGCGCCGCCTGTAGGTCGACAATCGTTCCGCGCGGCCGCCGCCTTGCTGCAGCCAGAGTGACGGCAACGCTGCTTGCCGGAAGGGTCCCGCGTCGGCCAGCGGCAACGTGACCGAGGCCGCATAGATCGGCCACCAGCAGGCCTAGGCTGGTCGGCGGGTCACGGAAGCGGCTGCCCGTCACGTCAATTGCCGGATGCATTGCTGCAAATGCTGGAAGCCCCTGGCCGTTCTCGGATAACGCTTCGGCCAGCACCGCAACCAGTGCCGCGGTGGCCTGGGCATGCCGCAATACGGCGAGGGGCAGGCTGGCTCCGTCGGGCAGCAGCCGTCCTTCCAGCATTGGTCCGGCGAGCCGCACTCCATCCAGCCCCAAAGCCAGGCGGATCCCGCAAGTGACGAGGCCTAGCTCTTCCAGCATCAGGGCCGCCAGCTCATCACCCTCCGCCACGCTGTCCGGTACGAGGTCGTCCGGCAGCGCAGCCAGCGAATTGCCGGTCTCGAAAGCCTCAGCCAGGCAGGCTGCCGCCTGTCGCCGTGTCACGTCCTGCATGGGCCTATTGCGCCGGTGGCAATGCGATCTCTTCCTCGGCGAATCCTCCTGGCGGCGGCGCTTCCATGTTGATCGTCGGCGCATCCCCGGCACCGCCATAAAGCTGTTCCGGCAGCCAGGTCACCAGCCCGGGGAAGACATAGACCAGGATCATGCACATCACCACGATGTAGATGAAGGGCATGCAGCCGGCGAAGATCTGTTCCAGCCGGACATGCTTCGGCGCTACGCCTTTCAAGTAGAAGGCCGCCATGGCAACAGGCGGCGAGAGGAAGCTAGTCTGCAGGTTCAGCGCGATCATCACCCCGAAAAACAGCGGGTCCACGCCGAAATCGTCGAGCAGCGGCAAGAAGATCGGCACGAAGATGACGATGATCTCGGTCCATTCCAGCGGCCAGCCAAGGATGAAGATCAGCAGCTGCGCCAGAACCATGAAGGTGAACTGGTTCAGCGGCAGCGACTTGAAGAACTCCTCCACCAGCGCCTGACCGCCGAGATAGCCGAAGACCGACGAGAATATCGCTGAGCCGACGAAGAGCCAGCACACCATGGCGGAGGTGCGGGCCGTGAGGAACACGCTTTCCTTGAGCTTGCCCCAGGTAAAGCTGCGATAGATCACGGCCAGTATGATGGCGCCGAGCGACCCCATGGCCGCCGCCTCCGAAGGCGTGGCGAGGCCCAGCAGGATGCAGCCCAGCACCAGGGCGATCAGCAGCGCAAGCGGCAGGAAGGAGCTCATCAGCGACCGCAGGATGGTCGTGAATGGCACTGCCACTTCCTCGGGCGGCAGCCGCGGCGCAACCTCGGGCTTCACGATGGCGATGGCTACCGCATACAGGACATAGAGGCCGGCCAGCATCACGCCTGGGATGAAGGCCGCGGCATAGAGCTGCACGACCGAGACGCCCGCGGTGGCGCCGAACAGGATCAGCATGATCGAGGGCGGGATCAGGATGCCGAGGCAGCCGCCAGCCGCGATGACGCCGGTTGCCAGCTTCACGTCATAGCCCGCGCGCAGCATCGGCGGCAGCGCGAGCAGCCCCATCAAGGTCACCACCGCGCCGACGATGCCGGTCGCCGTGGCGAAGAGCGCGCAGGTCGCGAGCGTCGCCACCGCCAGGCTGCCGGGGATGTTGCCCGAGGCCATCTGCAGGCTGCGGAACAGCCGGTCGAGGATGTTCGCCCGCTCGATGATGTAACCCATGAAGACGAAAAGCGGCACGCTGATCAGCACGTCATTCGCCATGATGGCGTAGGTGCGCTGCACGAGCAGGTCGAAGATGCGTTCCTGCATCCCGAGATAGCCGAAGAACAGGCCCATCGCCATCAGGGTGAAGGCGATGGGGAAGCCGAGCATGATGAAGAACAGGAACAGGAAAAGTTGGGTGAGGCCCAACACGCCATCGCTCATGGGGGCTATCGTCCGGTGTGTTCGTCAGCGGCGCGTTCGCCGGGAATACGTCCGCTCGCGGCCATCTCGCGCGCCAGGAGCTCGGGGTCCTTCTCGGCGGCGGCGGCCAGAATCTGCTGTTCCAGCTCTTCTACATCCGAGAGGCGCTGCGGCCAGGCGCCGCTGCGGATGCATTGGATGCAGCGCACCACCTCCACCAGCCCCTGCAGCAGCAGCAGCACACCGACCACCGGGATCAGCAGCTTGAAGGGCCAGATCACGGGACCGGTCGGGGAGAACATGCTGCGCTCGTTCTGCCGGAAACTGTCGGCGAAGAAGTGCCAGCCGGAGATCATGAAGGCGAAGATTGCCGGGAAGAAGAATAGGATGAACAGCACCAGGTCGAACCAGGCCTGGGTGCGCGGGGTGAAATTGCGGTACAGGAAATCGCCGCGCACATGCCCGTTGCGCGACAGCGCATAGGCGCCCGCCATCATGAACAGCGTGCCGTAGAGCATGTAGGATACGTCGTAGCCCCAGCTGGTCGGGGCGCGGAAGACGTATCGGACGAAGACCTCGTAGACCACGATGCCGGTCAGCACGAGGATCGTCCAGGCGAAGGTCTGGCCGACGAAGGTGCTGAGCCGGTCGATGCCGAGCAGCAGGCGCTGCATGCACGTTCCCCCAATTCGAACGGAACCCGCCGCCCGGCATTGCCGGACGGCGAGGCTGGCCTGGCGCAGATCAGCCCTGGCGGGCGAAGAAGTGATTGTAGGAGATCACCGGGCTGGCTTCGTAGCGCAGGAAGAAATTACCGACCCGCCGGCACCATTCACGCTGGCTATCGCATATCTTCTTGAACAGCGGACCGTTGGCCGGGGAGGAATTATCGGCCTCCAGCCTGGCGATGACCCGGTCCCAGGCCTGCAGCTGCGCATCCAGCACCGGGCGTGGCGTCGGCCGGACATTCACCCCCTGCTGCTGCGCCATCGCCTGGAGGTCGCGCGAGAAGCGGTCCTGCAGCTTCCAGCTCATCTCGGCCGAGGCGGATTCGGCGCCATGCCGGATCACCGCCTTCAGCTCGTCCGGGAGGCTGTCGTACCTGGTCTTGTTGAACAGGATTTCGAAGCTCTCCACCCGCTGGTGGTAGCTCTGGATCATGTATGTCTTGGCGACGTCGGGGAAGCCGAGAACCCGGTCGGAGGAAGGGTTGCTGAACTCCGCCCCGTCGATCACGCCGCGCTCCAGCGCCGGCACGATCTCCCCGCCCGGCAGGGAGACGACAGCGGCGCCCATCTCGTTCATGACATCGGCGGCGAGGCCAACGGTGCGGTATTTCAGCCCGCGGATCTGGTCCGCCCGCTCGATCGGAGTCTTGAACCAGCCAAGCGGCTGGGTCGGGATCGGGCCTGACAGGAAGCCGACCGTATTCACCTTCAGCACATCCTGGGTGAGCTCGCGGTACAGCGCCTCTCCCCCGCCCTGGTAGAACCAGCCGAGCATCTGGTTGGCATCGCCGAACCAGGGCGGCGCGGTGCCGAACAGGCTGAAGGCCTTGTTCTTGCCGAACCAATAGGCGCAGACGCCATGCCCGCCATCGAGCGTCCCGGCCGAGACCGCATCCAGCAACTGGAAGGCGCCGACCACCGCGCCGGCCGCCAGCAACTCCAGCCGCAGCCGGCCGCCAGCCATGGCATTGACGCGGTTCACGTAATCCTGGGCAAACTCGTGGAAGATGTCGCGCTGCGGCCAGGTGGACTGGAAGCGCAATGTCACGGTCTGGGCGCGGCTTACATTCGGCGTGGCCAGTACGGCCGTCCCAGCGGCGCCGATCGCGGCGACCTTCAACAGGCCACGACGCCCCGGGACCGATGTCTCGGTATCAGACATGTTTTCTTCCCTCGGAAAGGCGTCAGATTTGAATTGCCCTGTCGCCATTGCTTTACCGTTTTAGATAACGCGAGGGCCACCTGGCCGCAATGCTATCTTGGCTGCTTGGCTAGTCGATCCGATGCAGCACCGGCCTCTGGCTGTCCTTCTTAAGGCCTTCTCCCAGTTTCACGAATCCGCGACCATCAGTCGCGTCGTCGGAGACATGACCTGCCCCCGTAGAAGTGGTCCGCCGGTGAGGTAGTTCGGCGGCTGCGTGAGGCGCTTGAGTTTGGTGGTCCAGGATCAGCGTTAGCCTTCGTCGGCCTGAGGCGCTTGGGTTTGGTGATCCAGGTTCAGCGTTAGCCTTCGCCGGCCGTCGCACCCTTCGTCGACCCGCAAGGG
>NZ_JAETWB010000047.1 GCF_016773205.1 Belnapia arida | reverse complement strand
GTCTGTTGCTCTCCGTCATCGACACCTCCCAGGCTCCTCAGCCTATCAAAGGTGTCCGTGAAATCGGGACAGGCCCACCCTATGCTATTTCTTCGGCGGCTGAACGCTGCTCGGTTGGTTCGGCACAGAAGCTGGAGCCGAGGATGGGCCCTCGCTGGTGGTCGGGCGATAGCCGCCTTCTACCTTCGTGCCTGAAGGGATCACCGTGTATCCCTTTTGCAAGGGGACGTAGCCGTCGTTGTTGAAGCCAGACCTGTCAGTCTTGTCGCTCACGTAGAACCTCCTGTTAAGGGAATGAACTCAATGGTGCGCACTTCCCCGGCTGCGATATAAATGCTCTTGCCTGGGGTTTTAAGGGTCCAGTTACCGTGCTCATCCACATCATAAACCTGTTCGATGTAGAGATCGCGGTTTGCAGGATCTGAGCCAATGAAGGAGTTGGTGCTGCACCAACCTGACACTCTGCTGCCATCCTTTAGGGTGAGCGTCACCAAACTCTCGGGAAACCGAGAAAACTTCCAGTCCCACGCTGTTGCCATGACATGTGGAATGTGCAGGCCAAGCTTGCTAAGGCACCATCGGGTTACGCCAAGCGAGGCGTTTAAACCGATCAGAATGCCGAAGATCACAGCTCCAATAAGTAGGATTGGCAACCAGTACCGCGTCTGTTCGTGCAGCGGTGCTCCGCTGCCGGTCACGACCGCTAGGCCAGCATTAATGATCGCTAGATAAATGACCGATAGCGTGAAGTAGCTGAGAAGCGCATCTTTGTGCGCCGCAATCCGGCCTGTCAGAAATTGTGCTCTGATATAGAGGATGATCAAGCCAGGGACGACATAGCCAAGGATGAGCGATAGCTGTTCAAGGGATTTGACCTCGTTCACGCAGCACCTCAATGAACCGCATTGCAGAATATCATATCACTGCAGCCGTCAGTCGAACTGATGCCCCATTCGCCGTGCCGCAGCGCCCCGGGAAACCGCTAGCCGGGCCACGCGCAGCGCCAACCACTCGGACGAGGTGCTAGGCGGCGAAGAGGTCACAGATCCGGGCCGTCGGGATCAGTCCCTCCGAAGTCCTCCAGCTCTCGCGCCGGGGCCCCCACCTTCTCTCGCAGCTTCTCCAGGACAGCCACTTGCTTATCGGACAGGCGGGTTCTCGGCCCGTGCTCGCGCAGCACGCTTTGAATGTCCGCGACGAACTGCTCTTCCCACCGTGTCAGTCGAGGATGGCCGCGGAGGTCCAACAGCAGCTCTTCCAGTAAGGCGGCCTCCGCCTTGCCAATGCCGAGTTCCCACGGAAAAGCCACGCCGCCTCCAAACGCAAGTCGTGCGTTTCAGGATACGGCAGGGGCAAGTCCAGAAAAGGCAATTTTTTCAGACACTTAAGTGCACACGTGCAGCCGGTGCAAAGGTGTCGCCGGTGCACACGCCGCAGCGCGCCGTCCTGGTCGCTGCCGCCGCAGAACCGGACGCCGCACCTCTTCACCACGCGTGAAGCCCGTCGCCTGCTGGCTTCGGCACCTGCACGCCTAGCCGGGCCGCTACGCCCTCAAGCAGCGTCACATCGCCTTTCTGCCAACGGTCTCGGTTCAGCAGGGCAGTTGCTTCGTCGGGCAGCATTCCAAGGGCGTCGCCAATCGCCTCGGGCGTTCTGATGTCCTGCGCCTCTAGCTCGCGGCTGATTGCTGCCCGAAGGTTGTCGGCCTCGGCCAGCTCCACCCGCCACGTGAAGGTCTCCACGCTGTCCCAGATGTCCCTCAGCCGGTGCCAGAGCTCGCCAGCCAGGTAGTTGAGCGCGATCGCCTCCGGACTGGCCTCGCCGACGCTGGCCTTCACCACCAACTCCAGGGCGTGGACGGCGCCCCAGGCGTCATCGACCACCTGGGACATGTCCTCCACGTCCACCCGGCTGATGTGCGCCCGCGCGTTCATGCCGTTCCCCGGTTCAGCGCCCGCAGGTCGCGCAGGCAGGAGCGCAGCAGGTCCGCTTCCTCGCCGCAGAGCGCGCTGGCGCCGTTGGCCTCGAACCACACCATCGCCGCAGCAAGCTTGGTCTCCAGCTCGGGCAGGGAGCGGGCCGGCGCCTCGGCCAGCCGCTCTGTCGCCTCGAGCTGACGCTCGCACCAGGCATCGCAGCCCGCGTCGCCGAGGCCGTTGCTGAGGCTGGGATACCGATACGGCTGGTAGGCCTGCCAGGCCGTGGCGAAGGCCTCAGAGGCGGGGGCGGCCACCATGGCGCCGGCTACCGCCACAGGCAGCGCGGCGGCGCTGGTGAGCAGCGTACGGCGGGATGCCCGGCTCATGCCGCGCCTCCCGTCGCCCGCAGCACGTCGTGCAGCAGGTCCGATGCCCACACCCCGGCCGTTGTGCCGTCATAGCTCTCGCTGCCGTCCGGCATGAGGGCTTCGGCCTTTGCCGCCAAGGCCTTGGCGCGCATGCCAGCGAGGGTCTGTGGCCGGGCGGCGCTGATGGCCTTGCGTGAGGCCTCGTAGGCCACCCAATGCGGGTTGCTGTCGTCGCAGTCGCGGTCGTCGCTGTTCAGGGCGTCGACCAGGGCCGGGTGCGCCTGGCAGAGCGCGATCAGCGCGGCGTCAGGGTGCAGCGGAACGGGCGAGGCAAGCGCGGCGCTGCCGGCGGTGCCGGTCAGCAGGGCCGCGCCGAGCATGATGCGACGGTTCATCCGAAGAACGCCCGGGCGAGGCCGGAGCGCAGGTTGGCGGGGAGCCGGTCGCCGTTGCTGCGGTAGGCGGCGCGCACCTGGTCGGCGGTCGGGGCGATGCCCTGGAAGGTAGCGTCGAAGCCGAGGAGGATTTCGCCGGGGATCAGTGATGTGAGGATGCGGGTGGGGAGAGTGTCGCTGGGCAGTCTTCTGCCGGAAGGGGCGGTGGTGGTAAGCGCGTGTGTAGCCATGGTTCGAACCTCGTCCGTTCGGATTGTGGTCAGGGGCGGCGGAGGGGGTCATGGCCCTTCGCTGCCCCGCTTCTGCCCGGGCAAAGGGCGTCTATAGTGCTGACACCCTTCCCCGCCGGGCGCGGGGTTCTGGGACTTGCGACCAGGTCAGCGCAGGAGCGCGGCGGGGCCGCTTTGGCATCTTCTGACTGGCAAGCCGTGGGACATCGGCAATCCGCTGTAGTGGTCGTTCGCTGCCGAAGCGGGTATCTATGTCTTAGCAAGCCAACTAAAAAGGTTGTAGTTGGCTATAAGGGTCCTATCAACCCATTTCTTTGCCCTCAGCTAAAAAGTTTGCTATGCCATAAGGTATGGCAGAACTGACACCAGCTACCTCCCGCGCGGCGCGGGGCCTGTTGGATTGGACGCAGCGGCAACTGGCGGACGCGGCAGGCGTCGGCCTGTCCACAGTGAAGGGCTTTGAGGGCGGTATCTCTGCGCCAATGCGCAACAACCTCGAGGCGCTCCGCCGCGCCCTGGTAACCGCAGGCATTGAATTCATCCCCGAGAACGGCGGCGGCGCTGGGGTGCGGCTGCGGAAGTTGGGCGGGCAGCCGTAGGCGAGGGCAGGCAGAGCGGTGCTCATTGCCACTATCCCGTGAACTTATTCCGATAAGACCATGCTTCTGTTATGCACCAGAGGGTGATAACTTGAGGCGTCGCTTGTGACTGCAGTATCGAAATCGTCCCCTTTGTCACCGGGTACCGCCGTCATTGGGATCGTCTGCCTGCTGCTGATGCTGACGGCCGGGCTTCTCCTGACGTCGCAGGGGCTATTTTGGCTGCGCACTGGGCACTGGCCGGATCTCGCTACTCGATCTCTCTGGACAGCGTTCGGCGGCGCGGAGCCGAGCTTCGGCTGGTTGGGCGTCCAACCCATCACGGCTTGGATCCTCGACCAGCCCCTGAGCCTGGTCCTCTTCGTAGTCGCTGTTGGGGGCCTCTTCGTCGTTCGGCGCGCAATCCAACGCTAACCACTCTCGGCCCCACAAAAGGAACCTTGCATTGCCTGTCCACAAACCAGCCAAGCTGGTGATGGAGGAACTTGCCCACGACATCGTTCGGGAAGTCGCGCGCCGGTACCGTGAACAAAAGCTCCAAACAACCACGACCGACCAGTTGGACGGTCAGAAGCACGCCACTGAGCCATCGCAGGAGGCCTCCGCTGAACCGGACCCTCCTCGCCACCGGCGAACTCGCTAACCGCTTAAGGCTAGGAGAGCGAGATCATTCAGCCTGCTGCTTGATGCAGAGGGGCTCGCCAGTAGCGATACCCTCGGCACTGATAAGGGTATCGGCGGCGAAGGTGGTGCCGATCCACCACCCCCCGGCGCTACATCACCAGCTCAGCGCGGATCGCATCATACGGCGCTTGAAGGATGCCCTCCTGGCGATCCAGCAGCCCGGCGGCGGTCAGGGCCTCGACATCCTCATGCACGCGCTTGTAGTCGCGCCCCAGGGCACGCGCGAGCGCCGCAACACTGGCCTGCGGCTCGCGGTGCACATGCCGCAGCAGATCCAACCGCTTCGGCGTCATGATCGCCGTGAACACATCCAGGGATGCGAACGAGAGGTGGCTCTCGCTCACCGTCTCTCCGGCCTTGGCACGCTGCACTGCGCCCAACGCCCGGCGCTTCATGCCGGCGAAGGTACCGCCGATGTGGACTTCCAGCTTGCTCATATCGGCTCTCCCCGGATGGCGATGATGTCAGCCTCAAAATCGCTCAGCAGCTGCTCAACGCTGGTGAATGTGTACGGCAGTTCCCAACCGCTGAGGTGCTTGTGGTCACCCTTGCCGCGCTCGTTGTCGTACCGGACGACACAGTCCCGGTCGCGCACATAGGCGAGGCGGTATTTGAAGTCGTGATCGGACGGCGGCACCGGCGTTGGCACCTGCCAGATGACGATTTCCACCAGCTCGGCCGAGCCGATTACCAGACGCTCGCGGAAGATCGGCACGGCCTTCATATGGCGCAAAATGCCATAGATGGATTATGGCGTCAAACGCCATAACTCGCTTCGCGCGGGCTCATCCGAGCCAGCTGCTGCCGGCGCAGGTTGAAGACGAGCTGAGCCACCTCGAGACCGCGGCGATTGAGTTCCCATTTGCTCAACCGTCGCGGACATAATCTAGCGTCCACGTAGTGGGATTTTTCTCGCGGAATAATGCAACGAATTGGTCTGCAAGATGCGTTAGGGCGTCTTCCGTCAACAAGGCGCCCATTGATGAGCCGTGACGAGCAACAGGACGAACCGCAAAGCCAGCGCGCCACCGCAGTGGACAAGTATGTTGGTCTACGGATCCGCGAGCGGCGGGTTGCGATGGGGTTGTCGCAGCAGCAGTTGGCTTCCGTCATCGGCGTAACCTACCAACAGCAGCATAAATACGAACAAGGACTGAACCGCATTTCCGTTGGCCGCCTCTTCACCGTAGCTCAGGCACTGAGCATTGAGCCCGCTTGGTTCTTCGAGGGCATATCGGAGCAAGATAGGCCTACAGAGCCAGCCCCACGTCAGCGGCTGCACTTGGAACTGATGCGCAACTTCGCTTCCATCAAAGACGAAAAGCAGCAAGAGGCCATCAGCAACATGGCCCGCTTGCTGGCAGGCTCATAGCAGAGGCCGATCGGGCGTTAACCACCAAACGCCGCCCGCCACAGCCCGTCTAGCCACTTCACCTGGTCCTCTGGCAGTCGCACCGCCACCGCTTGGCCGTGCAGCCACTGCCGGAGCCGCTCGAGCCGCACCCGGTCCTGCATGGTCACTGTCGGCCGCCTGCGAGGAGGCGCTCTGCTTTCGGGCCACACCCAAGGCAAGATTTCTGGTGAACTGGACCGCATGACCTAAATGGCAACCGCGCAGTGCGTGCCGGACCACCACCGGCTTCCAAGAGGGCAAGGAGCGCCACGACCATGCCTGAACCTCGCATTACCTTCGAGGACGGTGACCTCTACGAGCGGACCATGGGTGCATGGAGCCAGCTGGCGGGTGAGGTCTTTCTCGAATGGCTCGCACCCGCACCCGGACTACGATGGCTGGACGTCGGTTGCGGCAACGGCGCGTTTACAGAGACATTGATGCGTCACTGCGCACCCGCCGAGGTGCAGGGGATCGACCCGTCTGAAGGTCAACTAACCTACGCATGCTCTCGACCCGGTACGCGTGGCGCCGTTTTCCAGCGGGGAGACGCCATGGCCCTACCCTTCGAAGCCGACCGGTTTGACGCTGCCGTGATGGCGCTGGTGGTCTTCTTCGTGCCCGAGCCATCGGCCGGCGTGGCCGAGATGGTGCGCGTTGTCCGTCCTGGCGGGCTAGTCGCCGCCTATGCCTGGGACATGTTGGGAGATGGCTTCCCATTTGAGCCGATTTATCAGGTGCTTCGCGCGCAAGGCTTCACTCCGCCCTTGCCGCCGCGCGCCGATGTTTCGCGTCCGGAGCCGCTGCGCGCGTTGTGGAAGAACGCGGGGCTGATGGCAGTTGAGACACGTGAAATCATCGTGCAGCGCCGCTTCGAGAGCTTCGACGCTTTCTGGCAGGCCACCCGGGTTGCGGCCACCGTGCGCACCATAATGGAGACGATGACGGCCGAACAGGCCACGCAGCTGGAGGCAGGCGTCCGCGCCCGTCTGCCTGCAGACGGAGCAGGCCGCGTCGTCCATGTAGTGCGCGCCTACGCGATTAAGGGGCGCGTGACGGCCTAGCTGCCGCAGAACGACAGCAGCTGAACGATTTGGAGGGTGCCGGTGAAGAAAGGGAGTGGCTAGCTGTCCTGCGTTCCGGTCCGAGAAGGCCTCACAAGTCTGCCATTGCTTGCCGCCCATTCCTCCACCGTCACCTCAACTGGCGCCACGATCACCGGGCCCGCCCAGCCAGTGCGGCGCTGGTGCTTAGTGATGGCAGCTTCGACCGCCGCCGGGTTCGCCAGATCCTCGTCCAACAGCCACACCACGTAGCTCGGCGCCGGCGCACGACGGGCCTCAAGGGCTGCGAGACGGCGAGGAAAAGAGCCGCTCATGCCCGCGTCTCCTTCACTTCGGGCGCCGTGTCGGCGATGCGCTGGAGCTCGGCATTGGAGGTGCTCTCTGGAAGGCCGAGGAAGGCCCACAGCGCCGCGTCGGGCCACTCGGCTAGCGGTAGGTGTCGGAAGGCCTCCCAGCCCGTCCCACCAGCCCGCTCAAGTCGGACAACACGCGCCTCGATCGGCTTCATGGTTCAGCCTTCTCACTGGTGCTATCGGGCGGCGACGGATGGCCAGCGATCACGGCCGCCGCCAGATCATTCCATTCCGTCCATTCCCGCAGTGCTGCCTCGGCCTCACCGAGCCGCCTCTGCACATCATCAATCGCCAGGACCAGCTCTTCGTCGGAAAGGCGCGACAGGTCATCCTGGCCGTTCAGCAGTGGACCCATCACTTCACCTCATCCAGCGGCGTGAAGCCGTAGATCACCACCTCCGCATCCGGCGGCGGCCCCTTGCCGTCGAAGTGCCGGGCCAGCGCCTCGTCGACCGTCTCGGTAAGACCCCGGTAGACGAAGATCTGCGCCGGCTGCTGGCCCATGCCCATGCGTTGTTCCATCGCCGCCACCCGGCGGGGAAGGTTGCCGGCACCCGTCATTGCCCGGCCCTCGCCTCGAGCGCGGCAATCCGCTCCGCCAGCTCGGCCGTCTCGATCGCTCGACGCTGGACCTCGACAACGCCGGCGACTGCCTGCGCCTCGTCAGGGGTGAGGTCGCCCGTTGCCACAGCCTCCACGATGGCGGCGGCGGCCTTCGCCGTGTCAGCCGCGGTGGCGATCGGCGGCAGCTGGAACTCGACCAGGCGCCCCTTCCGCTCCGGCCATACCCGGCGCAGCAGGATCTCCGCAGCGCGCATGTCGCCGGCCTTGGCATCCTCGACCACTTTACGAAGCACGTCCTCTGCCCCCTCGGCACCGATGGCATCCAGCGCGATCAGGGCCTTGTGGCGAGTGCCGCGGGGCTTCCCGGCCGGGTTGCCAGACTGCCCAGGCTCGAATGGTCGCCCGCGCTGCTTAGGCTCTGAATTTTCAGCGTCGGGGGTCACGGCTGGGCTCCTCGGGGCGGGGGTGGGGGTTTCGGTTCTCGGGACAGGGGCGGGTTGCTGTCGGCATCCGGCGGCCGGAAGACCATCGGGCCGGCGCTCTCCATCGCCATCTCCCGCTCGGAAGAGTGGGCAGGCTCGTGCAGCTCGGCCTCCCAGAAGCCGGGCGGCTCTGCGGGTGCCGGTGAGGGGCCAGGCGAGGAGGGGTCGGGCGAGGGCTCGGGCTGGGGGCGGGGTTCGTCCGGGGTGAAGGTCGCCAGCTCGCCGAGGTGGTCCTCCAGCGTCCGCCAGATCTCCTCGGGGTCCATGCCTGAGCGGGCGTACCCCACCCGGATCTGCTGCCCTCGTCCCGGCGGGCGGTAGGTGAAGCGGAGGGGTATTTCTTCCCCATCCCCATAAGAGAAGTATATTCTTAGGGGATTGGGGAAGAAATCGGGTCTCAGGCCCTCTCGCTCGAAAGCGTGGCTGGCCGCCTTGGCGGTGCCCAAAATGTCCGGGTAGACCTTCGCTGCATCGGTAGCGCTGGTCAGGACTATCCCCCGACAGGCCATCCGCTCGACCGCCGAGGGGGCCATGTTCCGCCAGTCCAGCAGCTCGTCGACCACCAGCGGCGTTGCCACGTCGGCCATGAGCCAGACCTGCACCGGATCCGCCGCGGTGCGGTTCACGCCCCGGCAGCGCCCCACCGCCTGGATGATCTCGGCGTCGGTGATGGCGACCGAGACCGCCTCTGCCGCTGGGTTGGCATAGGCCCGCACCTCGATCGTGCCACCGGTGCCGTCGGCCATCAGGACGCCGCGGGTCTCGCGCTGGCTCTCGGCCACCTCGACCGGTTCGCCGGTGAGGGCGGCGGCCATCAGCCGCACCTGGTCTGAGCGCGGGCGGGGCCGGCCGATGACGAACAGGAAGCGGACATCCCGCCATTCATCCCGGCCAGCGATGTCGTTGAAATGCGCCGTGGCGACGTTGGGCAGGCCAGCGAAAGCCGCCTCGGCATCCTGGTAGGTGATGACGAGGGTACCGGCGCCGCCCTGCCAGCCCGGCAGCCCACGGGACACCCCGGCCACGTAGTCGCGCAGGCTGGCGAGGGTCGGCGGGAGCGGGTTGGTCGGCTGGCCGTTCTTGTCGAGGGCTTTGGGCTCGCCGTTGGCGTCGAGGGCGATCTTGAGGTGGCCTGGCAGGAGGGTGGTCTTCCCCCAACCGCCCCGGACCTGCCGCACCCGCATGTGCGGGGTTTTCACCCGGACCGGTGCCGCTGCCTCGATCCGCGGCAGGTAGGGGCGCACTAGGTCGACCGGCAGCGTCGCGTCCAGCAGCAGGACGGGCGCCTTGGTCACTGGGTCGGCGAGCTCGCGGATGGTGTTGAGGCTGAGGGTCCAGCGCGGCACCTCGTCCTTGTCGGGGCGCCACATTAGCTCGGCCCGGCCGGTGGCCTCCCTACCGCTGGCGAGGAGGTCGGCGAGCACGCCCCACATGGCGGCGAACTTCGGCAGGCTGGCGTTGACGCCAGCACGCTCGGCCGCAGCGGCGCGATCCTTCCTGGACATGCCGGGCCACATCAGGCCCTCGCGCTTGCGGTTCCACTCGAGGTTCCGGGCCCGGGCGCAGTCGGCGACGGTCAGTCCGGCCGTGACCAGCGTCTCCCGGCGCAGGTAGCCCTCCGGCGCCGCCTTCAACGCGCGCTCGAGCCGGCTGCGGAGGGCGTGCAGGTCGTCGGCGCCATCGAGGTCATCGATCTGGCCGCCGCCCGGGATGCGTCGCAGCGGCGGGAAGGCGAGGATGCTGTCGGCGAGACCGTCGACAAGCACTCCACGGCCGATCTGCAGGCCGGTCTGCCACCACCCCTCGTCGAAGGTGGTTAGGAAGATGCCTTTGCGAACCCCCTGCGGCAGATGCCAGGCAGCCTCATGCGCGGCCACCACCGCATCCGCCTCGGCCACCGCCTTGCGCTGGCGGTTTTGGTAGCCGCAAACGTCGGCATGAGGGCAGCGCCGGAGGCTCTTCTTGCCCACCCCGCAGACCACGGCATCCACATTCTCGCCGGCGGCCGTGGCGAGCTTCACCGCCTCCACGTCCAGGCACATCCGGTTGCCCGGCGAGAACGGGTCGGGCTGCTCACGGCCGCGGTGGATGGCGACGTTCATGCCGAGCATATCGGCGAAGTGGATCTCGGCCTGGGCGCCGAGCTTGATGGTTGGGGTGAAGAAGTTGAGCCGGTGCGGCGCGCTGGCCCGCTTCTGCTGCGCGGAGGCCTCGGCCTGCATCTCGCGGCCGGTGCGGGATTTTCCGGTGCCGACGTCCGAGGCCATAGCGACGTGCCTCGGCTCGCCGCGCTGGTCTTCCGGCGCAGCGTGGAAGGCGGCCGCATCCTGCAACACCTGACCCATCTGCGTTCTGATGGCATCGCGGGCGGCGCGCACCTCAAGCTGCGGCGCCTCATGGGCCGGTGCGGTGCCGGCCGGCGCGTCGTCGCGGCTGGTCTCGACCCAGACGAAGGCACCGTCGAGCAGCGCATCCAGGTACGCGTCCGAGCAGAAGCGGGCGATGTCGGCTGCGGCGTGCCGCCCGGCCTCGCGCTCATTGGCGACGTCGATGGCGTCCCGGCAAGCGGCCTTCACTGCCTCGTCGTCGCGGTTCTTCTGCGAGGTCTGGCGGGCGTAGAGCAGGGTCGCGCGCCGCAGCGGCGCGTGCCAGCCCTCGTGCCCCTCGTCGTCACCCAAGAGGGCCAGGGCACCCGCCATGGTGCGGGCTGCGCTGGCGTCGAGACCTGCACCGGTGGCAGCCCGCTCGCGCTTCTGCCGGATGGCGGCCCGGAGCTCCGCCAGGTCCAGCGCCGGCAGCGTCACGACATCATCGGAGCCCTTCAGCCAGCCGGTGCGGCGCGGCAGCGGGTCGTGGCCGCTCTCGATGATCGGGTCGGCGATGTAGTGGGGCTGGGCGGCGTTGTACGGCGCACGGTCGACGGCTGGCGCATGCACATGGAGGTAGAGCTTGAGATCCTCGTTGCTAATCGGCTCGGCCAACCAGAAGAAGAGGTGCACCTTCAGCACGCCAGGCTTGAAGCCGGCCGAGGCGGACAGCTGCCAGAAGCACTCGACGTCATGGAAGCATGGCGGCAGCAGGTCGTGCACTGCGGCCTCAATGGCGGCTTCCGGGTCGTCGGCGAGATCGGCGTGATCGGGTAGCGGATAGCCGTCCACGTCGATCATCAGCCAGTGGCGCCCCACCTCGGCCAGGGTTGGAGCCTTGCCGGCCTTGCTGGCCTTCTTGGCTCGGCGGAAGCGGTGCCGAGGGTTGGCCGCCAGCGCCGCGCGGGCCTCCGGCAGCAGCTCGCCCCGCACGACGAATGCGGTCGGGTCGTGCCGGATCTCTTCGAGCACGGCGGCCACGTCCGCGAGGCAGGAGACGGGGCGCTCTTCGGCAGTGAAAGTGGCGCCGGCGTCGTAGGCGATGCGCTGCCACTCCTGCAGCGTCAGGTTCCAGACCCAGCGCTTCGTCGCATAGCGAGGCGCACCATGCGGCGTCGGGGTGGTCCGCAGGACCGTGAGCGTTTCCTGCGTCAAGCCGCACCGGCCATACGCAGCTTGGCCACGATCTGCGCCAGCCTCGCCGCCTGCTTTGGCGAGAGGCGGCTACGGCGGCTGATGTCCCGGAGGAACGTGGCTTCCCAAGCCGTCAGCCGCTCGACGTGGCGCAGCGCCGCGGTGGCGGCTGCGACGTGAGGGGCGCCGTAGGTCGTGGAGCGCGGCGGCGCCGCAGGCCTCGCCGGCGCGATGACATCAGCCCAGGTCAGCCCGTGCGAGCGCAGGATGCGGGTTGCCTGGTGGGCAGCAGCGCTCCGCTCGCCGTCATGGTCGCTACCGAGCAGGCCGCAGACCTTCGCCAGTTTCGCCGCGGCGTCGGGAGGAAGCGGCGTCATCTGGCCGCTCTCTCAAGCCGCGCCTTCTCGGCCAGCGCCGCGCCGACGGATGAGAAGATCCGGAGGGCTTGGCGCCGCGCCGTTGGGTTGGGCGGCAGCGGGAGCATCAACCCGGCACGTGGCTCGCCATCACCGTTGAGCAGATCCTCGAGGATCGTCAGCCGGATCGTCGCCGGCGGCGTCTTCGGGAGGCGGGGGTGCTTCACAGCACCACCCCCAGCGGGCGCGGCATCGAGCGGTCGGCGCCGGCGGCAACAACCTGCTGCCGGGTGAGGCGGCCGAAGTCGGTCAGCACCCGCAGCACCGGCTCGGGACCGGCGGGGCCGCGGGCGAGCTCGGCGAAGGCCTCGGCGACGGCGCGGCGGTCGAGGTCGTAGACCTTGCCGGCGGCGTCGTGGATCCGGACCAGCGTCAGCGGCGGCAGGCAATCTCCAGACGGCAGAGGCTGCGGCGCAGCATCATCCGACTGATGAAGGCGAAACGAACACATGGACGCCATCCCCTTTCAGGGCAGCGACCGGGCTCTGGAACTCAGAAACGGATGCGGCTATATTGATGACGGTCGTCGTCATAATCCGTAGCCTGCACCACAGATGAGGGGCTGTTTCGGGATGGCACCCGAGATGGCCTCTCATCGTTTCTGGGTCAGGCCGCGGCCGCCGCCTCGTTGGAGGGGACGGCACGACGAACCGGGCGACCGATGCGCGGCTTCGGCAGCACGCCGAGGATCTCGGCAATGCGCTGCCGATCGGCCTGGCGGTAGTACCAGCGGCCGTTGATCCGCTCGGCCGGGATCTTCGCATCCAGCGCCGCCGTCGACACGCGACGGTGGCTCCAGTCGTCCAGCACCTGCAGGTTCGCGCCGGCGGGCGGCTCGTTACGAATGTCCTGCAGCAAACAAGCCAAAGCTCGGTGGGTCTTCGGATCGGGCGCCATGTCGGCGAGGCTCCGGCGTCTGTCGCCCTCGCGAACCTGCGTGTGCTTGAGATTTTACACACGCGCGCTTACTATCCGGCCTTGGGTAGTTAGGTCCGGTTTCGCGCGGTTCGCGGGACTGGTTGGAATGACGGGAAGCCCCGGGCTCGGCAAAGCCCGGGGTTTTCTCGTTTGCGGGGCGCTCGCTGTCTGAGGAAGCGCCGGCAAGCGCCTCCTCCTGCCCCGAGCCAGGCAGCCTTTTGCCACTCTTCGCCCAGCCATCGGCCAGGATCCGAGCAGCAACGAAGATCATAGAGGCCGGCAGGATCGAGGAGCGGCGGATGCGCGCCATCTCCCTCGCCGCGGCCTTCGGGTCCATGTGCCGGCGCTTCGCCAGCTCTTCCTCCTGCTGGAAGTAGTGCACCAGCAGCAGATTGCCCTCATCGGTAGGCTCGCTCCGCCATTCGACCTGCGCGGCGAAGGGATCGAAGTCGAGGCGGATGAGGCTGCGGCCGATGTCCAGCGGCTTGCCGATCAGGGTCTGCGGCGCGTCGGCGGCCTCGCCGGCATAGAACTCGATGCGCGCCTGCCCGTAGTCGAAGAGCTTATCGCCGAGCCGCAGCTCGGGGACATCAACCTGCTGCGGCGCGCTGCGAATGACGATGCCGCCTGGGCCCATTGCCTCGAGGAAGAGGGCCGAGCCGATGTAGCCGCAGCGTGCTGCGGCCTTCGCCACCAGATGCCCGTCTTTGGGGTGATTGGCGCCGCTGCCAAAGGTCAGACCGGTTAGGTACGGCGCGGGGCTATGGCGGGTGTTTCCGCCGCCACCCTGCCCACCCGACATACGCCAAGGCGTCGCCTCGAGCGAGGCGCCGATCTTGTCGTAGGTGGAGCTAGAGCAGCCAGTCGCCGCCGCAAGCTCGTCGTGTGTCTGGGCCTTGTTCATCGTCCCCGTGATTATGTCAGACAGACACTCGCGCACGCAAGATAGTTCTCCGCGATGTGCGGATTTCCACAGCCTGTGGACTATCTCTTGCGGAGACGAAGCCATGAGCCATAGTCACGAACACTACCTCGTAATGGACCCTCGTCGAAGGGCTCACTCACTCTTCTTTTTTAGTGTTCGATAATGGTATATTATCGAACACGAATAGGGTGGAGATTGGCGTGGTCAATACGTTCGGCTCGTCGTCCTCGAGCGAGCAGGCATGCCCGCGATGCGGCTCCCTTTATGAAGTTCGGATCGTGCAGCTCCCGGTGAGAGACAAAGACAGTCTCGACTGCCTGATCTGTGACCACGAGTTGGACACCTGGAACGGAACGACGTTCTCGAGCTACCTGCTCCTGAAGCGTGAGCCCTGGCCGAAGCCCATAAAGGTCTGACCGACATCCATGGCCTCCCTCACTCAAGCCTTTGCCGCCGAGCTGATGCCGGCGGGGCCGCTCTCCGATGCCGCCCGGACCTATGCCAGCGAGGCCGCGGCCGCCAACACCAAGCGGGCCTATCGCGCAGCTTGGGCCGACTTTGTCGGTTGGTGCGCCATAGGAGGCCATACCCCGCTTCCAGCCGCGCCGGAGGTCGTTGGCAGCTTCCTGGCGGCACGGGCCAGCACCCACAAGGCGGCGAGCCTCACCATGCGGCTCGTGGCGATCGGTCAAGCCCACCGCCTCAAAGGGCATCGGCTCGACCGGCAGCATCCGGCCATCCGCGAGACCATGAAGGGCATCCGCCGCACGCACGGCACCGCGCCGGCGAAGAAGGCGGCGGCCGATGTGGTCGTGCTGCGGGATGCCGTATCGGAGCTCGCGAAGATCCCCGGACCGCGAGCGCTCCGGGATCGGGCCCTGCTGCTGGTCGGGTTCGCCGGCGCGCTTCGGCGGTCCGAGCTGGTGGCGCTCGACCTGGCCGACATCCGCTTCGTCGCGGAGGGCATGGTGCTGACCCTGCGGCGGCGGAAAACGGACCAGGAGGGTCAGGGGACTGAGATCGCCATCCCCTTCGGCCAGTCGGAGCGGACGTGCCCAGTCCTAAACCTGCGCGCTTGGCTGGAGGCAGCCGGCATCACGAGCGGCCCGGTCTTTGTCTCAGTGAACCGCGGCGGCGCCGTCGGTTCGGCCCGGCTCTCGCCGATCGATGTTGCTCGAGTGGTCAAGGCGGCGATGGAGGCGGCCGGCGCAGATCCGACCGGCTTCTCCGGGCATAGCCTCCGGTCCGGCTTCATCACCAGCGCCGCCCGCGCTGGGGTAGCGGAGCGGCATATCCAAAATCAGTCGGGTCACCGCAGCCTGCCGGTTCTGCGCGGATACATCCGCCGGGGCAGCCTCTTCGTCGACAATGCGGCGGCAAAGGTCGGACTTTGACCGCCAGCCGTGGTGCCGTGGCGAAGTTCTACGAGCGGCGGCTCGATTAAGCTTAAAGGCTTCAGTGGGCCTTCGGGCAGATAGGGATATCCGCCAAGCCGCTTACAGGGCTAGCCAAGCGACCAGCAGCAGCGGTGACAGCAGGCCGGTTATGGCTGAGACGCGCACCAGGCTAACCGCCAAGTGGACGACAGCTGAGGCTCCAAGGCCACGCGCGGCGTCGAGAGACGGAGCCAGCCAAGCATCGTCGGTAACGGTGGCGTTGGAAGTGATCGGGAGATCCATCGACGTTTCACTCCTCAGACCAGTTGAGCGCTGGCTTCCTGATCCACCTAAGGTTGCAAAACCGGCAGTTTATTTCAAATCACGAATTTCTCGCGATATGCGGAGGTACGGTTGGCTCCGCTCTCGCCGTTCGACGTGGCGCGGGTAGTGAAAGCGGCAGTGGAAGCTGCCGGCGGCAACCCGGCTGACTTCTCCGGTCATAGCCTCCGCTCCGGGTTCATCACCAGCGCGGCCCGGGCCGGCGTGGCTGAGCGGCACATCCAAAACCAATCTGGGCACCGCGGTCTACCAGTGCTGCGGGGCTACATCCGCCGAGGCAGCCTTTTCGTGGACAATGCAGCGGCGAAGGTCGGACTTTGACCGCCAGCCGGGGTGCCGCGGCAAAAATCTATGAGCGGCAGCGGGATTAAGCTTTGGAGTTACATCCTCTCTTAACCCTGCCATCGCGTTACCACCGCGACGCCAGAGCAGGAGAGCAGCCATGATGGGTGACCAGCGGCCGCTTGGAACCAGTACCGCTTACGACCGGATAAAGGGGGCATTTGGCCCAGGCTCAGCCCCTTTCGCCGCTCACCACTTGGACCGCGTTCGCGCCGCCGACTACCTCGTCGCCGCCCTGAATGCGCAGATTACCTGGGCCGTGGCGGAAAACGACATCCGGGCCTTCCTTGCAACGCAAGGTGCGACACCGGACCTCATCCAGGAGCAAGTCGGCCGAGCACGGGACCTGCTGGAGCCCTGGCTAAGCTAGCCTCCACAGCGGCCATCGCAGCCTGCAGGTCCTGCGGGGCTACATCCGCCGGGGAGCCCATTCGTCGACAACGCGGCGGTGAAGGACGAGCTGTAGCTGGCCCATAGCCGGCTCAGTGTGGTGCATTCCTATGGTGTCCCGGACCTGTCCCGGATACCGTCCCGCCCATTGTCCTGGACACTATCCGGGACATCGCCTGGTAGGTCCGGGACGATAGGCGGGGCACTGCCATGGATGTTGACCGGGACATGAGGGACAGCGTGGCGGACAGTGACCTGGACATCCGATGGATGACCTATGCCGAGGCTGCACGTGTCCTTGGGGTCAATCCTGAAAGCGTAGCTAAGCGAATGCGCCGGGGGAATTGGGCCCGTCGCCTAGGTAACGACGGCAAGCCGCGGGTTGGTGTCCCGGTCAGTGTCCTGCCCCCCGTCCCGGTCATCACCCTGGCTGTTCCAGCACCTGTCCCGGACGATGTCCCAATGAATGTCCCGGTCAGTGTCCCGGACAATGCTTTAAGTTCAGTGCCTTCTGTCCCGGACATAAAGCTCCCACAGAACCCTAAGCCAGACATGGTGGATCCTGTCCAACTGCTTGCGTCCCGGCTGGAGGCTGAGACGGAGCGGGCCAACCGGCTTGAGGGGGAGCTGCTAAGCGCTACCAGCCGGGCAGCGGCAGCTGAGGGCGAGGCGGCAGCGCTACGGGACGTTGTCGGGCATGCCCGGGCCCAGGCCGTAACTGAGCGGGCCGCGCGAGACCGGGCTCAGAGGGAGCTATCGGTCCAGGAAGCGCAGCAAGCCGCACTGCAAGCGCGACTGGATAACGCCCAAAAGGCTGCCGAGCTGACTGCCCAAATGGATGCCTCAGTCCGCCGCGAACTGGAGAGCCTCAAAGCTGAGCGGGACATCATCCAAAAGCTAGGCTTCCTCGGGCGGTTAGCTTGGGCGCTCCGGAGCAACCGGAACGACAAACACTAATATGCCTCTGCCATGTTCGAGGCGGTAATTCTGTTGCAGCAGAAAGTTCCCCCTGGTACGAACCGCCCAGCCTTGCTGGTTGCTTAACCAGCGATGGCCCAAAAAAAGGGCGGCACCCGAAGGCGCCGCCGAGTTTAGGGAGGAAACGTCCAAGAAAGGCAGGGCACGAGAGTGCTGCTGCCCGCTGGACAATTTGCGCGTTTGAAAAGATGACGCAACCCAAATTGTGCAACGCAATATGTCATTCTGTTGAGCGTTGTCCGTGAGGAGCAGGCTGAAGGCTCTGCGCACGACGTTCCCGGGCCTGGATGTGCCAATCCCGAGATGTGCCGCAGGCGGGCCGGCTAGCCGCGGTTAAGAGACCGCACGCACCCGCCGACTACCCTGCAGCATGACCTTGTTCCCGGATCCGGCCTCACCAGTCGCCCATCCCAAGCCCGAGCAAACCGCGGCTGCCGGCCCGCTGGGTGGCCCCTCCTACACCTACCGCGGCGCCGTCATCGACTGCCTGAAGGCCGGGCATGTCTGCTTGCTGCGGATGCCCAACCACCCGCTCGACGGCCACGGCTTCGGCGTGGTCGGCACCATCACGCCGCTGGTCGACCTATGGGTGGAGGAGAAGCGACTGCCCAGCTACATGTGCCTTGTCGCACCGACGAAGCCCTGACCCGCTTCGATCACCTCATCCGCATCGCCGACCGACTAGGCCAGGTGCCCGCCGGCAGCCCAGAGGCGGACCAGGCTATCCATGACGTGCTCGGCCGCGCCGGCACGGTTCTGCCCTACACGACCGAGACGGGTGCCGCGGCGCAGCTCATCCCGCCCGGCTTTGAGTGGCGGGAGGGCACCTATGCCGGCGGCCAGGTCTACGCTTCGTGCCGGCGGAGCGGGACGGGCGGGAAATGGCGGCACCCGCACCACGGGCAATGGGGCACGACAGAGCCGCTAGCCATGTGCAGGGCAGTGCTGCGGGCCTGGGCTAAGCTGCCGAAGGGCCGAAGCGCGGCGGCCATTCTGGCGACGGTGGATCGGGTGACATGAATGTAGCGGATGCTGACCCTGCGGTTTTGATCGCCGCCGTATTGACCGACCTGCCACCCGATGATCAAACCGGCCTCATGGTGCTGACGATGACGGCCTACATCCAAATAGCTCGGGAGGCCGGCATGGGTGAGGCCGCTATGTTCATGAGCCTCCGCGTCCTGTGCGGCATGCGGACCAGGAAGGCGGCACCGTTACGGCAGTGGCGTGGCTCCGATGCTCGCTGATCCCGTCGATCCCGTCGCCTTGCTGACTGTCACCCTGGCCGGCCTATCCAGGAAGCAGCAGGCAGCCACCTTGGAGCGCGTGATGCGGGCTTATGTGCGGATCTGTCAGGAGGCCTATCCCCATATGTCGTTGGCCGAGATCACCGGGCAGTTCGGCGCCATCGCCGAGGCCGCGGCGGCTCGGCTGGCGGAGGTGAGGGTGGAAAAGGAGATGAGGGCCGCGACGGCGCGCTTGGCGAAGATGATGGCGGCAGCCTCGGCCGAGAGCCCTACGATGTAGCTGCTGGTCGGCTTGCTGCGGGTTTTGGCTTCGGTGTGGCAGGCCCCATCACGCCGTTGGCTGGCCTGTGGCTCGATGAGGGGCGGCCACCCCACTATCCGCGGGCGGTTCCGAAGGCGGTGCGGCCATTATGCCCTCGGCAGTTCCAAAAGGTTGGGCCAAGCCCCCCCAGCCAGGCTGTTTCCGCTCGCGTGAGTGCAGTGTCCAGCGAACCACAAACAGCACGACGCCGGCACTGGTTACGAGCAAGCCGCCAACACCAAGAATAATTGAGTTGTGGTCTAGGCTGGCTCCGATCCCAATCGCCCCCAGCACAATGACAAGGAGGTAAATCACCAGCATCATGTTGTCGCGTTGGTGGTCTGTCATCCACCAGACAGGTGCTAACACCTTGCGAAACCAACCCATCATAAGGCTTTTCCTGTCAATAAAATGGAGTTGGAACTAGTGGTTGGTCCTCACTACTTGCGTAATGTCGATTGTAGCTCGCCCACAACGCGAAGACTTTCACCGCTCGCGGAACCGCCGACCGGCTAGGCGCCTCCAGTTTATATGGAGCTGCCTTCGATCTCTGTGACCGTGATCCCGGAGAGTTATGCGCAGACCCAGCTGCGTGGGCATCCAGGAGATGGCATCGAGGCGTGGCTGGCAGATCAGCCTTGGCTGCCCGGCATCGGCTGCTGCTCGCTCGCGCTCGATAGGCTGAAATCGAAGCCGACCTGGCCTTGGCCGAAGCCCAATCGCGGGAGGACGTTGATGCGGCTTGGTCGGCCATTATCTGCGCCATACGAACCCGCTTGCTGGCCGTGCCAAATGCGGTAGCGCCAGCGGCCTACGCCGCCGCGAGCGCAGCCGAGGCGCTGACCGATGCAATCTCCGGCGAGGGGCTGCTACCCCGAAATCCCCGCTAATCGACCAGCCGTAGGGCCGGGCTGTCGCTGGTGCTGTAATGTCACCGGGCAACCCGAAGGCATTTGCGAGGGAACATGACGGACAGCAATTCCGACGCCGCAAATGTCCGGTGGCTGTCCTATGACGAGATCGCAGACATGCGGGGCATTGACCGGGCCTCAGCTATCCGAATGGTTCGACGGAAACGCTGGCCTAAGCAGGATGGGAATGACGGGACAACCCGCGTTGCTGTCCCAGGGCAGTTCTTCCGAACCAAGCGGACAAAGCAGGATGACCTAGGGCAAACACCCACCTTGCCGGTTCTGTTCATCCCCGGTCAGGCACTTAATGACCCCGGGCAACCCGCAGACAAATCCTCAGCGACCAAGGCTTTAGAGGACGCTGTTGCGACCCTCGTCGAGGAACTCGGACAGGACCGAGCGGAGTTGAGGGCCGAGGTGGCGGTGCTGCAGCTACGGGTGGAGATGGCCGAGGCTGATACGAAGGCAGAGCGGGAGCTCCGCACCGAGGCGGAGAAGCGGGCGGCGGTGGCAGAAGCGAAGTTAGAGGCGGCTGAGGCCGCGCTCACCGAGGCCCGGCGGCCGTTTTGGAGGCGGTGGATAGGGTGATCGGCTATAGGCAGGGCTATGAGCCCTCGCTGCAATGATCGCTTGCCCTCAGCATCATCCCGCTACCAACGCATCTCGACCGAGGACCGCCGGGCCATGGACGCCGAGCGCGCGAAGGCGCTCCGCCTTCGCATGCTGCTTGATCAGGAGATGGAGGCGCAAGGGATCAGAGACCCGGCTGAGATTGGGGCCGTGGCCGGGCTGTCAGCTATGGATGCTGAGAGGCTGTTGACCCGACGGCAATGGCGAGCTGGCGACCTGGCACTGCTGGAGCAGATGGCAGCCCGGCTTGGGGTGCATGTGCCGGAGGCGTAGCTCCAGAGCGAGGCTTTGAGAGGAGGCCATCCGGTCCCGGCCTGCCCTGACTGCAAATAGCCGGGGCGGTATCATTTGCAGCCAACACGCCCCTCCCGGCTCTCGGATCGGTGGATAGCCAGCGACCCATTGACCGTAAATGGATCGTTAAGCTCGGAGAGCCACATCTCGCTACATGGCCCTCTTCCCGGATCCATCCCCGCCGGCCGCACGCCCTGAGCTCGAGCTGCCCTCGGCCAAGGGCACGCTGAGCCTACGCAGTCTCGTTCCCTGCGGCAGCGCTTTGAAGGAAGCCAAGTGGCCGCTCTGGCGCCGGTAGATCGGATGAGTAGCAGCATGGTCTATCTCGACAAGGCGACCTTCGACGCCGAGCTCGACCGGCTTACCGGCGTCTACCTCAAGCTAAGAGTGGCGGCGCAGAAGCAGGGCATCGAGATCGAGATGGCTGTCCAGCAGGCTTTCGAGGGCGGACAGCTGGCTGCCGAGGATCACGAAATGCTCCGGCTGCTGTTGCTAGGCGGCCTCCGCGACGGCGCCAGCCCGAACGGCTGACGTGCGATACGCGGGAGCGCTTACCGCAAGTGAGCCGGGCCTGCCGCAATCAGGCTGCGGGCAAGGAAAAGGCCGCCCAACGGGAGTAGGACGGCCTTAGGTTCAGCAAGACTGGGATTAGCCTGCCAACGCCTCCCCAGCCGGGCGGGTTTGTGAGCGTTCCGCCATCAGGCTGCGTAAGGGGCAGAAAAAGGCCCGCTCTCCTCCCCCGAGGAAGAGCGGGCCAAGGACGCTACCGAAGGGATGAGGTTGTAGAAAACTCGCCCTCTACAACTGCAAATAGTTTCCTACGTTTCATGTAATATTATTGGCTGCATACACCCGAGGAAATCGCGCATCGCAGGCGAGTTGGTGCTGCCGCATTCCTCTCGGCGGCACAAAAAGAAGCCCGCCCTCTGACACGGATGAGGGCGGGCCAAGGTTGGACCCCTATGGGGAGGGAGGGCGGGATACGATGCCCGTTTCCATAACTTATGGTTTAAAGTCAGGTTCCCAAAGATTGTGTTTAAGGCGTGCCTACGCCTACCGCAGGTCAGCCACACGCCGCCGCTGGGGGCGGCGTCTCACACCCGGCGCCATGCCCGGAGAGCGCCCAGAGAGGGTCGCCAAACCCGCCGGTGGAAGCCTCAAACGGTTCCAGCCTACTCCCTGACGACCATGCCCATCGTCTGCGGCAGCCGGCCCTCGAGCTCGATCGTCTCTAGCGACCGATCGTCCACGGCCAGGCTGAGGGAGACCCGGCCTCCGCAGCGGCATTTCAGGCGCTGCTCGAGCTCGCCGGCCGTCGCCGCACCCGAGCCCATCATCTGGATGGCCGCCTCGATGCCGATCATAACGCGGCGCTGGCACTGCCGGCAGGTGCCGGAGAAGTAGTGGATGTGGACGTGGGGCAGGTAGCAGCGGAGGCGGACGCTCCCGTCAGGGCCAATGGGGTCCGGATCGGGGGTGGAAGCAGGCATTGGGGAACGGTAGGGGAACACGGGCGGGAGCGGCAACTCCGCGGCCCATCAGGCCGGTCGGGCCGGTGCAGCTCTTACGGTTCAGCGCGTCGCAGTGCCCGCGCCGCCTCGATCAGCGCTCGCGTCTGTGCCCGGGTATGCTGTGCCAGGACGCAGGTCTCTGCGGCGAGTGTATGGATTGCACGCGCTCGCTGCTGAGCGGCAAGCGCCTGGTCAAGCACGCCGTCTGAGATCAGGCTGTTTTGCGGTCGGCCAGGCGCCTCTTTCGGCGTGTTGGACATAGTTGTCTCTGCGAGCCTCCTCAAAGAGACGGAATGGCCATGCCCGAGGACAGTGCCAGCTATGTATCAGCGTCGGTAGGGGATCTCACCGGGTGGAAGCCCGAACAGCCGATCGCGGGCGCGGCGGGTGATGCCATAGCACTCGCAGGCGACCGCCTCGAGACCGGGCCGGTCGGTGATGGTGATGCGGCCACCGCCGTAGCGGATCAGCCCTGCCTTCTGTAGCGCGCCGGCTGCCACCGTGACCCCGGCGCGGCGCACCCCCAGCATTATGCTGAGCATCTCATGGGTAAACGGCACGGTATCGCCTTCGGTCCGGTCGTGCGCCATCAGTAGCCAGCGCGCGAGGCGTTGGTCGATATGGTGGCGGCCGTTGCAGGCACCGGTGCGCGCTACCTGGCCGTGATGGATCAGGGCATAGCGGTTCAGCAGGCGCCGCAGCGCAGGCAAGCGTTCCAGCGCCGCGCGGAAGGCGTCAGCCGGGAGGCGGTAGCCGGTGCCGGCCATCTGGACGGTGCCTTCCAAGTCGTCGCGGTCGTCGTCGAGCAGCAGGGGCAGCCCGACCACGCCCTCGTTCCCGACGAGCCCGACCTCTGCACTGTCGCCATCCTCGAGGGTGGCGAGCATGGAGACGATCCCGGTTTCGATGAACCACGCCGTCTGCATGGGCTGCTCCGGTACCTGGAGCACGTCACGCAAAATCAGATCGACCGGCTCGAGCTGGGGCCACAGCTCGGCTAGGTCTTCTGGCGGTAAGGCCAGCAGCAAGCGGTTGCGAAGATCGGATGGGGGAGCAGTAGGGGAGGCCAAAACACAAGCTCCTCGCTGGGGGGCGGGAGCACTGGCCTCTCTCGGTCGCCGGATGCTGGGAAGGATCGGCCCGGACGATGGGGATGTCTGCGCGCTCTACAGCCTCTTGGCTGTACGGTAAGAGACCATCGGACAGCGGGCCGAGACGCCAGCCAGATTGCACCAGCGAGCGTGTGCCCGTTCGCCGGCTGAGGCCATGAGGAAGTGCTGGATCCGATCCCGCTCCGTAGGCCGCGCGGTGGCATCAGGGATGGCTGGCTTGATCACCTCGGGGACCAGCAGCCAATCGTCAGCAGCTTCGGTCGGGTTCATGCCCGCCCAGCCTTCGCATCGCCGCCTGCCGCCGTAATGCGGGCCAACTCGGCCTGCGCTCCGGCGATGAAGGCCTGGACCATCTCGGCGCTCTCGGACGGCGTATAGCTCGCGTCCCGAGCTGCCGCGGCGACCTGCTCGACGGTGCGACTGATCTGCTCTGGCACTTCGGCTGCAAGCACCCCCACCAGCATCTGCTGCGCAAAAGTCACGCCGGCGGCGCGGCTGTAGGCCAGGTCCTCGGCGATGAGACGGCTCATGCTCACTCTCCATGGGGCTGTGGCTTCGGCGGAGGCTGACCAGCAGCGCAGAAGAGGCGCAAGCTCATGCTGCACCCCTACCGCTCCCGGCGCCAGCCACGCCCCCGTTCAGCTCGACCAGCCGTCGCTGGCTGGATCCGGCACCACCACCCCCAGCCGGGCCACCGCAGCCTCGAGCTGTGCGACATCGCCCTCGCGCCATTGATGCCGGGTCAGCAATTTGGTCGCCTCGGCCGGCGGCATCCCGAGCGCAACGCCAATCTCGGCGGGCTTGGTGATGCCCCGTTCATCCAGCTCGCGGCCGATCGCCATCTTCAACCGGATCATGGTCAGCCGATCGGCGGTTCGGCGCCGGCGCTCCTCGGGCGAGATCTTCGGCTTTGCGGGCGGCATCTGGTCGGGGGGCAGGCTTATGTCGTGGATTTCAGCCGCCACGGCACCCTTGGCCTTGCCCCGCCTTTACGGACAGTGTTGCACGGCTGAAGCAGCCGCCTGGAACGCCGCCACCTTCTGCTCTGG
>NZ_JAETWB010000046.1 GCF_016773205.1 Belnapia arida | reverse complement strand
CGCCTCCGCCACTTGGCCACGGTCTTGGGGTTGATCCCGTAGCGCTTGGCGAGCCCCCTCAGGCTCTCTTGACTATGATGCTCTTATATTGGTCAAGGCCCTGCTGGTGAGGATTGGGCGCTTGATGGGCGACAGAGATAACCAAAGATCTCGCGGGCTATGAAGTGCTTGAGGCATCGAATGATCTCGGGCTTGCTTTTCCCCTCGGCGGTACGTCGCTTGATGTAGTCAAGGGTGGGCTGGTGAGCGCGCATGCGCACGATGACCACACGGTAGAGGGCGGCATTGGCCTGGCGGTTGCCGCCGCGGTTGAGCCGGTGTCGGCTGGTCTTGCCGCTGGACGCTGGGATCGGGCAGACGCCGCATAGCTTAGCCATGGCTGCCTCGGAGTGGATGCGCTCGCGGTTATCGCCGACGAGCAGCAGCATCTCGGCGGCGGTGCCCGCACCCATGCCGTGCGCCCGGACCAGTTCAGGGGCAAGTTGGCTTGTCAACTGCTCGAGATGAGCGTCATGGGTTTTGATTTCCTCGTCGAGGGTCAGCCAGCGCCGGGCAATGGCCCGCAGGCAGGCCTTGGCGGAGGCCGTCGTCGAGGTCAGTGGACCTGGACGCAGGGCAGCGAGGTGGCGGAGCAGCGTCATCTTTCCGGAGATGCTGTCGAGTTGCTCACGTAGCACCGCAGGCGCGCTGACAATAATGGCTTTGAGCGTTTGTATGGCTTGGCTTTTAGCCTTGAGCGCGGTGTCACGGGCCACCTTGAGGTGGCGGATCATCTCGACCGCGCTCGTGCTGGGCTTCGGTGCTGCGGTGGCCTGGCCAGCCAAGACGCTGCGGGCGGCACCCTCGGCGTTGAGCGTATCGTCCTTACCTTTCTGACGTCGCAGGTGGCGATTAGGGTGGTTGACCTCGAACACGGGCTGATTGTGCTCGCACAGGAAGCGGGACAAGCCAGCGCCATAGGAGCTGGTGCCTTCGATGCCAAAGGCGCGAATAACGCCGAGGGACCGAGCCCAAGCCTGAAGAGCTTGATAGCCTCGACTGTTGGCCGGAATGGTCAGGCTGCCGAGGCGGGCGCCGAGTGCGCTGATCGCCACGGCGGCATGGGTAAGCTTATGGGTATCAACACCGATGATAATGTCGGTACCCAACGTGGTCTCGCTCATGGTGAGGCGCTCCAAGCCAAACAAAGGGCCTGGCCGTTGAGCAGGCGGACAGAACTGTGATGGGAAGTGGTCCTCAAGCTCCTATGAAGTCACGATCCGCCCGACAGCCAGCTGCAGCCTGGAGGGTCGACACATCAAAGTCATGACACGAAGTCAGCTGTATCGAGGGTCAGACCATCCAGACCGCACTGATATACTCACAGCTGTATCGCTCGACGGATCGCCGCTGTCGTTGTGGCTCCCGTGGTGAACCTGGCCCATAGCGCGTCCTTCCACGCCTGCTGGAAGACTGCACCATCAAACCCCGGGATCAAACATCTAGCACGACGTTCGAGCTTGCTTGGTGCAGCGCTCGGCCTCTGCCAGCCGCAAGCAGAACACGCGCGGACTGTGCCGCAGGATGCCGTGAACGAGCGGCTCCGAGAGCTGAACGCTGTCACAGCCACGATCATGGGGCCGACTGGCATACCCGGCCTACTCATCGCCATTGTTCAGCAAGACTGCCAATCTATCTGCGCGGCTTCGGCCTTTCGCGCGCATTGCACAGGCATGACCTAATCTTGGTCTCCCGCCCAGCATGCAGCTCATCCAAAGTTCTTAAAGGCAGTTCTCCAACTTCGCTGCGGCGGACGCTGGCGATCGCGTGGTGACCGTGACTTATGCTCTATTGCGGCACTGACGATCCCGGTGACCACAAAGGGAAGAAGAGCAACCAAGACCTGCACGATTGCATAGGGCTCTCTCCGCCGGTCTGAACCGTTGAGATCCTGTGACGCATCTCGGTTGACACCCGAGATGGCCACTACCTCGCCCGGCTTTGCTGGCACCGGCGCTGACTGCTTGCTCCCTTTCAAGTTGGCCCAAGCCCGCGTGAACTCTGCCCCGGCCAGAAAGATAAGCGCCGAATAATACAGCCAGACGAGGACAACGATGATCGTGCTCGCCGCACCGAAGCCGGCAGCGACGTCGCTCCGTCCGATATAGAGCGCGATCAAGGTTTTGCCGACGGTGAACAAAACCGCCGTTGCAAAGGCTCCAATGAGGACATCTCGCCAGGCAAGCTTACGATCCGGCAGCACCTTGTAGATCGCCGCAAATAGGAGCGTCAGCACCCCAACTGTCACGGCGAGATTGAGCACGAACGCAACGATTACGCCGCCTGGCAGCGCGGCTGCCAGCCAAGAGCCGAACGAGGAGATGGCAGCACTGATGGCGAGAGAGGCAATGAGGATGAAACCCGTTGTCGCAACCAGTCCAAGTGCCGCGGCCTTTGCCCTCACCAAGCGAGAGACGGTTTCTGTGATCGAGCCAGCCTCGGGTACCTCGGTCTTCCAGACGGCATTGAGCGCATTCTGCAAAGCACCAAACGCGCCGCCAGCGGTAAGCAGCAGTGTGCCAAGGCCAATGGCGATGGCCCAGCCGCCGCGCGCATTGCCTAGCGCGCCTTCGGCCAGCCTCCCAACCTCACCAGCCGCTTGATCGCCCAGCATGCCGGCCATCTGGGCTGCGATGGCGTCGTCAACCTGATCGCGGCCAAACACGAAACTGGCGATACCAGTGGCGATGAACAAAAGCGGCCCGATCGCAAACAGGGTGAAGTATGCGATACCCGCCGCACGGGTCAGGGCGTCGTCTGAGATAAACCCTTCACCGGTGTCCTTCAGCAATGCCCAAATCCGACCCATATTCCGTACACCCAAATTGCCAGGAAGACGAAACGGATCAAAACCGAAGCAGTTTCCGTTGCTAAAGGCGCAATGGGCACGTCTGGCGACTGCGATGCAGCTAAGCCCAGTTAAACCTCTGAAATCAAAGCCATACTACAATTGCAGCAAGCTCTGCGTCACTTGCAGTGAGACCCCTTACCACAAGTGATGCAGGGCTTGCCGTAATGTTCAAGATCCGGGGCTTATGCGGCGGTCTCGTTTGCATCGGCCCTTGCCAACCGCTTGTTGGAGTGGCGGCAATGCGAGATCCGAGGAAAGACGTCGCCCTCGTCAACGGCTCCGTCGCGCTCCATTGCTCGTGATGCCTGTGCGGCAGCCCGCCTGCCAGCCCAGGCTAGAATGGGAACCGAGGCAACAGTCTCGGACACCCTGGCGCGGGTCCTGCTGCGCGCGGTCGAGCAGGGTTTCGATGTCTGGCGCGGCCTGCGCGGGGGCGGTGATCGGTGTCGCAGTCGGAGCCGCGGCGGCTGCTGGCTGCCTGATGCGGAGCGCCGCCAACTCGTCGATCATGCGTTTCTGCTGCGCCTGAAGCGTTTCGACGGCCGCGTTCAGACCCGGACAGTCTCATGCAGGCGGCGGGCGGGGGAGAAAAGCGCGGCGGCGCGGGCCGTGAGAGAGCGAGCCATGGCAAATGCTTGCTGGCGCTTTCCGAACGGCTTCGGCAAAGCGGTGATGGTGGCGAAGTCGCTGCCGATGGTGCCCGCCGCCATGGCCGCGTCCTCCATGTCGAAAAGCGCCTGAAGGAAGGCATTGTCCTCTGGGGAGGCAGGGTCGAAGTTTTGGGCTATGCCGCCGAGCGCGAGATGGGCGAGGGCGCCGCCGAGTGAACGGTGCTCGATGATGTCGAAATGGGGCGCGAGGGCCGGGATCAGCTTCTCCGACTGGACCGCCTCGCTCGGGTCGGCAGCGATCATCTCCTCAATAGTCGGGCGCCGCAGCGTTTCCTTCGGCTCGCCATTCGGCAAGCGGCGCAGCCGCGGCGGCAAACTGTCAAGGAACCCATTGGCGAGCCGAAGCTGGGCATCAGTCCACTGGAAGCGCGTGGGGCCGACATATTCATGCAGGTGGAGCACCCCACCCGGGCGGAGTGCGCGGCGCACCGTGGCGTAGAGCGCGTCCAGCCGCTCGACATGATGGACGGAGGAATGGGCGAAGACCACGTCCACCGAGCTGGGGGACAGGTCGATCCGCTCCAAATCCGCTACGTGATAGCGGACGCGCAGCAGGCCGAGCTGCCGCGCCTGCCGCTCCGCCTCCACCACGGCGCCGGCGGCGATGTCGTAGGCGTCCATTTCGCTGACTATGCCGCGGGTGGAGAGGTCCCGCTCCAGCCCGCCGAAGCCGCATCCGATCGAGATGGAGCGAGGGATCGGCAAGGCCCAACCGCGTTCCTCTAGCAACGCGGCGAGCCGGTCATAGGCGTCCCTAGATGGATCGCCGGAGGCCAGGCGGTTGCTTCGGGCACGGACGGCAGGATGGGCCATCCAGTACCAGCCGGCATCGGCCGCCTGATCCTCCGGGCTGACGGACCAGGTCTCGTTGATCCGGTTTGCCCCGCCGACAATGCCGTCCAACCAGGCTTCCGGCACGGGCGGGGTGCGACGGGCATAGCTGCGCTGGGGCTCGAAGGGAGGGCGGCCCTCCTTCCATCCGTAGGCCAGGTGATGCGCCAAGCCCGAAAGATAGGTGCCGTCCCGCACGGCGGCGGCGACGTCGGCAAAGGCACCGCAGTACCAAGCTTCGTCGAAGCCCGGAACGCCGGCCTCATCCTGCGCGGCTTGCTCCGGGCCGGGAAGCGGCAGGGGGATGTCGGGTCGGCCGAAGAAGGGGACCGCTGCGACCCGGCCGGAGGCGCGGCGGATCACCAACACGTCCTGGTGCCGGTCCCAGCCGCGGTCATAGTAGGATTGTAGGCGCAGGGGGCTGCCAGCGAGCAGCGCCTCGTACCAGCTCCGGGCGACGAGCGAGATCCCATAGCTGGAGTCTCCATCATAGCCGCGGTAGGCGTAGCCATCCTTCAGGTACTGCGCGATTAGTCCACGGGCGGCGGGCTCGCTCAGCCCGTAGCTCCAGGATCGCATCCGCGTCACGACGTGCTCGCCATGGCTGGTCACGACGAGACGCGAGTCCGGCCCCATGTGTCGAGCGGCGAAATCCAGGAACTGGCGGGTCTGGTGTTCAGGCAGATGGGTCAGCAGGGAGCCGACCCAGATCAGGTCGAAGGTGCTACCGAGCTGCAGGGCCTGGAAGTCGGGTTTGGAATATATGCCGCGTGCGCCGAAGGTAGCGGCGGCGAAGTCCACCCCGGAGCGGTCAAGGTCGCAGACGGTAATCGCTGCATCCGGGTAGCGGGCGCGCAGTATGCGCGTGACGCGCCCGAAGCCACAGGGCAGGTCGAGAATGGTCTGCGGTGCCGGCGCGCCGAGCAGAGCGGCCTTGATGACGTTGAGTGCAGACAGACCAACCTGGAGATAACGGTCCTCGCAGCCATCGAACATCGTGTCCCCGGGGGACAACGCCGTGATCAGATTGGGAAGGGCGAACCCAGCGGGCAGGGTCAGACAAGGCATAATTCGGGCCGGGTTTTCACGCTGTGTGCCTAACATGCGGCCTCGGTTCTTACTAGGAACCATGCCGTCGCATATTCCAAATAAACGCGGGCCGCCCCTGATGAGCCCAGGGACACCCTCGGTCGCTCCCGCGACGTCTCCGCTGGCAATGGATTAGCGCGGTCAGCCTCGGCGCTGCCGGCCTCGACCTTCGCCACCCGGTCGGCGATGCGGATCAGGCGGTCGAAGCGGCTCCCCCAGGCAATGCTCACCGCACCTCATGCCAGGGTTCTGCCCGCTGGCCGCGCTCGAAGACCACGATACTGTCGTAGAAGGAGATGGACTTCGTGGTCCGGCAAAACTCGGAGACTGGGGTTGGCTGCCCGATGCGTTGGTCTGGCGTCGTACCGTACCGGCCAAAGGCGTTCTGGCGCATGGTCCACTCTTGGAGCGACCGACAGCGGTCAAATGCGAAATCCAAGAAAGACTGCCCGTCGTAGCGATCCGCGAAGTCGCCGCCCCAGAATGCGGTGTGGGTGTCCTCGACCATGTAGATGCCGTGCTCCGGCATGGTCGGGTAAATGGTTTCGAAGCTGACGATCTGCTGGTTGGCGGTATGGCCACCGTCGTCCAGCACGAGGTCCGGTGTGCCCACCTCAGCCAGTATGCGGCGCAAAAAAGCCGGATCCGCTTGGTCGCCAATGAAAACCTGCGTGCCATCGGTCACGTAGGCCTCGCAAGCGGGATCAATGTCGAGGCCCATGATCTGGACCTCGGGACCTAGGTACTTCCGCCACATCTCCAATGAGCCGCCCTTGTAGACGCCAATCTCCAACATCCGGACCGGGCGGCCGCGGAACCCTCCAAAGTGCCGCTCATAGACGTCGAAGTAGTGATGCCACTTGTGCACCTGCCGGGTGCGGCGGCTCGGGTCCAGAAAGATCTGGTAAAGTTGGCCGTTGGTGTCGGACTGCTGCATGCCCTGATCCTAAAGCCATCCCGGAAGGAGCGACAGGAACCGCCGCTGCCTGCGTCGCCATGGCTCGGTCGGTGTCGTGGTCCCAGCCTCTCAGCGCCTCTGCACAAGCCCGCCGCACCGTCCCTCCCGCGCCATTGCTCTTGGTGGACTAACGCCGGCTGCGGTGGCGACCAACATCCGCAACATGAGCCTGCCGCCCGACGACCAGATACCGCCCGCGAGACCGAAGCTCGATCGAGGAGCGCCGGCGCCGAACTGACGACCGGCTGAAGAGCATCCGGTCGAAGATGGCGATCGGCCGCGATCTGGACGAGCAAGGCATCACCACGCCCGCTCAGATCGACGCTGCTCTCGGGATGCCGGCAGCCGAGGCGACTGGCCTACTGGACCGGAAGCAGTGGCGGGAGGGCGGCGTGGCGCTGCTCGAAGCTGCAGCGGCTCGGATGGGCGCGTGGTTGCCGGGCTAGCGGCGACCTGCTTGTCCTCGGGTATGGTCAATATACCTGCTGGAGAAGCCAAATGATGCCTGCCCACACGGGGAGAGACAGTAAGCCAGCGAGCACAATGGCGAACCCAATCCCCAAAGGAGGCTGCTCCTCAGCTCTCTTATTGTGCTGGTTTGCCATCGGCGTCTCACCTGCAGGCTAAGGAGATCTCTATCGCTCCAAAACCTATAGTGGCATGAAGGCTGTACACCACAACCAAAAAACATCCCCAAATTCGGTGAGGGCGAATAGCGCCACCGCCAGCACCAGCCCGCATAGGACGCAGATCACAACAGCGATCCGACGGCGGCACCTGCGGCGGCCGGCACCCATCCAATCCGCACACCTAACTCGTTGTAGGCAGGCTCAATCAGCCCCTCTCGTTGGGCCCGCTCCAACACGTCCATGCTCATTCTCGCGCCCCTACCGCCCGCGGGCTCATCAGGCCTGCAGGCCGTCCAGCCACGCCAGACGGGCGATTTCGCAACTTTCGCCAGCTATCTCAGCCGCTTGCGCTCCGCCACTGGCACGAAGTGCATGTAACTCGGCAAGCGCTTCGCCTCGACCCAAAGGTCGACCAGCGGGGTGATCGTCCGGTTCGACATATGGAGCTGATAAGTATTAATGAAGCTAAGCTGCTATCATCATCCGTGATGGTGTAAAGCATGCGAGAGCATTCTGACTAGCATGCCAAGCATCGTCCGCAGATGAGAATACTTTTGGTGATTTCTCGCAGATACCATCCGTAGAAGCATTGCGAATGGTCCAGGACCACTGCTTGGGGAACTGCGAACAAAGCTCAACTTTGGTGTAATAGTTGATCGCAACTTGACGCGACATGGACATGTTCATTCTCCGGCACTGCCAGATTGATAGCGAAACTACGTCTCTAAATCTAGAGTTGTGTGATAAACTAAGCGTTAGAGGTTGACTGAGCCAATTTCGGTCTTAATGAAAAGGCATGGTTTCGTCCCAGGGCAGCCATCCACCTATGAAGCCACTCACAGCGGAAGAGCGCAGAACCCAGACCATTGGGTGGCTAAAGATCATCCGCCTTCGGGTGGCGATCGGTGGCGAGTTGGATGACCGTGGCCTCAAAGCCCCTCCGGAAGTCGGCGAAGCGCTCGGGCTGGAGGCCGCGGAAGCTCAGGTTCTTCTAACGAGCAAACAGTGGCGCGACGGCGACCTAGAGCGGCTCAGAATGTTGGCTGAGCGCTTGGGCGTTGCTGTATCTGAGGAGGATCCGTGGTGGTGACCATGCGCCGCGCACCCATCTCCGGCGAGCCCAGCGTCACACGACTATCTGGCTTCTTGATGCCAGCAGCGCGGCGGCGGCGGTGACGCTCGGAGACCACGACTTCAACAAGAACCCGGGACATTCGGTGAGCTATTTGTCCCGCACGGTTCCGCTAGCCTTGATCGATCCGCGCACCGCATCACAGTTAACGGACCCGCCGGCATTGACGCTCCCGCCGACACTATTGCAGCTCACCGAACCACTAGCGTGGACGTTACCGCTGACTTAGCCGCAGTTTACGGCTGCATCGGTCCGCAACTCGCCCAGGACTCCTTCCAGCACCCGGATTTCCACCATACCAGACGCTGTGCCGTCCTGGCGGTTGCCGTCGATGATGACGGTATCATTGATGACGCTAACCGAGCTGCACTTGGTCCGGTGGCATTCGCTTAGCCCGGAACTAATGTTGGATAAGGCAGCGCTATGGAAACGCTCATGTTGGCAAGTAACCATACCTCAAAAGAGAGAAGCGGGACTTATTATAAATTCTTTTATTGTTTAATCGCTTAAGGCACGACATCTTGGCAATGGTCAGCGTTTCTCGATATTCCAGTAGGCGATGAACGCCGCATCGAGTATGCCCTGGACGCCGCGTCGGAAAGCGCTAGTCACATCGAACTGTCCGGTCGGGATGTAGGGTAGGAACTCCCACATTCGGCGATGAAAGGCGGCATAGGCGCTGGTGCGCGCGGCTTCATCGGGGGCGGCGAAGAAGACCTGCCGAAGCCTCTCGCCGTCCGGGTCGCAGGGGAATCCAGCCCAGGGTGCGGCCGGGCAGGAGACATCGATCGAGAGATTGGTCAGCGGGTGGAACCAGTAGGCCCCAGCACCATAATAGGTGAAGAGGTGGTAGCCGCCCTGGCCGATCGGCTTATTCTGCGCCTGGATGCGCGGGAACATCGCCGCGAAGTCCATCATCTCCACATCGACATCGACGCCGATTTGCCGCAGCCGCTGCTCAGCAACCTGCGCCATCTGGCCGATGACCGGCAGCTGCGGGGTCGCCACCAGGATCAGCTTCTCGCCGCGGTATCCGGCCTCCTGCATCAGCGCACGTGCGCGGGTCAGGTCCGGCTGGCGGTAGGGCTCCGACCCGATCTCGGTGGAAAGCGGGCCACCGCAGACGGTGAAGGACCAGCATGGCTGCGACGGCACCTTGTCGCCCGCCACCGCGTCGAGAATTTCGCGTTGATCGAACAGCAGGGCGAGCGCCTGGCGGGCTCGGATATCGTTGAAGGGTGGCAGCTGGAAATTCGGCCGCACGAAAGTGACCGAGGGCAAGGATGAGAGGCGGCGGACGGTGACGCGGCGTTGCGTGAGGAAGGAAGCGAGGTCGGGCGTCACCTGCTCCCAAATATCAGCCTCGCCTGTCACCAGCGCATTGGCCGCCGTTACCGCATCAGGCATGACGATCCACTCGACCCGATCCACCTTGACGATGCGCGCGCCGGCGAGGCCGTCAGGGGGCTCTGAGCGCGGCTGGTAGTCGGGGTTGCGCTCGAAGACGGCACGGTGGCCGATGACCCGCTCCTGCGGCAAGTAGCGGAACGGGCCGGAGCCGACGGGATTGGGCAGCGGGCTGCCGATCGGCCGCGTGGCGTCGGCTTCCGGCATGATGGCGGCAATCGGCGCGCCGGGTCCTGCCAGGATATATTCGACGAGACCGAAAGGCTCCTTCAGCCGGAGGAAGATCTGCCGGTCATCCACCGCCTCCAGGGAGGCCAGCCGGGCCTTGAGCTGGCCGCCGATGGAGGTGCTGCCCATCCAGCGCTGCAGCGAGGCGACGACATCCCGGGTGGTCACCGGCTGGCGGTTGTGGAACCGCAATCCCGGGCGAAGGGTCAGGGTCCATTGCAAGCCGTCCGCGCTGGCTTGGCTGCTCTCGAGCATGAGCGGTTTAGGGCGCAGCTGGCTGTCGAGCGCGAACAGCGTGTCGAACACCATCTGCGAGTAGATGCGCGAGACGAGGTTGGCGCCCCGGGTTGGGTCGAGCTCCGTCAGGTCGGCGCTCGGGACGACCCGAAGGACCGAAGGTTGGGGCTGGGCGCGCGCGACACTTTGGAGGGTCCCGCTCAGGGCAATGGCGGCCAGGCCTGCCAGCAACCAACGTCGCATAACCGCCCCCATTCCTGCCGACGCGAACGGTATCAGGCAGCCATCACCGCCTCAATACTGTCCCCTCCTCCGCAGATTGCGCCTGTCGCAGGGCGGCCCAGATGCGGGCCGGCGTGGCGGGCTGCGCATCGAGCCGGGCGCCCACCTGCGCCAGCGCGTCGTTCACCGCATTCAACAGGGCGCCGATGCCCCCCATGGTGCCGCCCTCCGACATGCCCTTGATGCCTGCGGGATTGCTCGGGCTTGGCCTGTCGTGGTGCAGCAACTCGAAGGCAGGCAGGTCGTCGGCGCGGGCGATGGCGTAGTCCATGAAGCTGCCCGCCAGCGCTTGGCCGTCGGCGCCGTAGGCGGCGTGCTCCAGCAGGGCGCCTGAAAGACCCATGGCGGTCGCGCCATGCGTCTGCCCCTCGACGATCATGGGGTTGATGCGGGTTCCGCAATCCTCGGCCGCGACGTAGCGGAGGATGCGAATGGCCCCTGTCGCCCGGTCGATCTCGACAGCACAGGCATGGGTGCTGTTGGTGTAGGTGGTCGCCGCCGGATCGTAGGCGAGGATCTGGTGCAAGCCGGGCTCAATGCCGGGCGGCAGCCGCAGCGGGTCGAGATGGGCGGTCCGGGCGACCTGCTCCAGCGACAGCCCGCTCTCCTGCCAGACACCAGCGACCTGGCGGAGGATCAGGCCCTCTCGCATGTCGAGGGAGTCGGGGCTGTTCAGATCCAGCATGGCGGCGGCGATGGCGAGCAGCTTCGCCTTGAGCTTCAGCCCGGCCATGTAGAGCGCACCGCCGCCGGCGCTGGCCCCGCGGGCGCCGCGGCTGCCCATGCCGTAGGGCGCGGTGTCGCTGTTGCCGATCTGCACTTGAATGTCGCCGACGGCAGCGCCGAGGCCAGCGGCAGCGGTCTGGGCCAGGGTGGTTTCGTAACCCTGGCCGGAACTCATCAGGCCGCAGGAGGCGATGATGGCGCCGGACGGTTCGATGCGGATGCTAGCCGTCTCGTGGCCCGATCCGGGAATTCCAGCATCCCGGTAGAAGGCGGAGCTGTATGTGTTGCTTTCAACCACGGTGCAGAGGCCGATGCCGAGCAGGCGCTCGGACGAATCCCGGTCCACCTGCTCCAATCGCAGCGCGGCATAGCCGAGTTGCTTGGCGGCGGCTTCGAGTGTCGCTAGCGGCGTTAGGCTGTCGTAGCGCTCGCCGGTGGCAGTGATCCAGGGAATGTCATCGGGCGTCAGCGAGTTGCGCCGCCGCACCTCCAGGGCATCGAGGCCGAGCGCCTGGGCTATGGCATCCATCGTGCCGTCCATCACCCAGGAGGTGATGGCCATCGGTGCCCGCATCGGGCCCGAGGGGCATTTGTTGGTTAGCCAAACAGCGACGTTGTAGCCGTATTCCTTGAAGCGGTAGGGGCCGGGCAAGATCATGGCGATGACCCGCGCCATGTAGTTGGCCGGAAAGAACGACCAGGCGCCGAAATCGGCATCGATGGCGCAAGTAAGGCCGAGGATGCGGCCATCGGTGGTCACCGCCGCCTGCGTGGTTACCATCTCCTCACGGGCTTGCAACCCGGCGGTCAGGTTCTCCCCCCGCGTTTCGCGCCAGCGCACCGGACGGCGCAGCAGCCTGGCAGCGGCGGCTAGGCAGAGATCCTCGCGGAGGGGAATGATTTTTTGTCCGAAGCCGCCACCCATTTCGGGGCTATCGACGGTGACTTGCCACTCCTTCAGGCCGAGCCGGGCCGCGACAGCCGTGCGGTACGGGTGCGGGGCCTGGGTGCCGAACTGCATGGTCAAGTGCTGGCGCCCGTTGTCCCAGATGGCCAGGCCCGAGCGCGGCTCCATGGGCACGTGGGTCTGCCGTTGCTGGCCGAAGCGCGCCTCGACGACACGGTCGGCTCGGGCGAAGGCCGCCTCGAGGCCCGGGGTGGCGAAGGATTGGAACGAGACGCGGTTGCCGGGAACCATGGGGTCCACCAGGATCGCCTGCGGCGCCGAGGCGGCGTCGACCGAGCTGATGGCGGGCAACACCTCCCAGGCGATGTCCACCAACTCCGCCGCATCGGTCGCCGCCAACGACGTCTCGGCCAGAATGATGGCGACCGGATCGCCCACGAAACGGACAGCGTCGAGCGGCAAGACCGGCATGTCCATCGGCTGTAATCCGTCGACGGCGGGTGCCATGCGCTGGGTGCTGACATGGGCGGCAAGATCGTGTCCGGTCAGCACGGCAGCCACTCCTGGCAGAGCAAAGGCGGCGGCTGAGTCGATCGCCCCGATACGGGCATGAGCGTAGGGGCTGCGGACAAAAACGGCGTGGAGACAGTTGGGTGGGGACGGAATGTCGTCCGCGAACACGCCCTCCCCGACAATCAAGCGCCCATCTTCGCGTCGCCGCAGCGGCTGGCCCATGGGGCCGCCTGCGGGCGGCGGTGGGATGGGTAAAGAAGTGCTTGTCACGCCCGCGTGCATGCTGCGCCACCTAGATGATGTAGCAGCTGAGAGTCGGAGCAAATCGCCCACTCGGCAAGCATTGGAATGCTAGATCATCGTGTTGCACGGGTCAGCGGCCTAGGCGGGCTGGGTCCGTGCCTGCTGACACCGCGGCGGCCTGCGGTGTCACCGAGGGGGATTGGGTGGAGGTCGAACTGCTGGGTGGCCCGGGCACCTGCCGTCTTCGGGTTACGATCACCAACTGGACCCAGCCTGGCGTTTTGACCACCGGCATGGGCTGGTGGCTGCCGGAGGCACTGGGGCCGCAGTTCGCTACGCTGGACATCAAGGTCAATGCCGCGTTGAGCTACAGCGGCGTCGTGTTGCACGGGTCAGCCGCCTGGATGTACTGACCCCCGCCTGTCGTCGGGATCACGCGATGCGGACGTACTCCGGCCGTCCAAGCTCGATCATATGGTTCAGCACCTTGGTGGCAATGGCCACCTCGGTCGCTTGGCGCCCATCCGTCTGCGAGCGTAGCCCGTCACCGATGACGCGCTTCCATCGCGAGATGTCAGCCTCCACCAGAGCACGCCAGTTGTACCCCCGAGGCCCTCTGCCAACCCATGCGGCCTCGCTCAGCGATGCATCGGAGATGCGCGTCCCGCTGCGTTGGTGCGGACAGTGCAGCTTCGCTTGGCACAGCACTCGCGCGAGGTGGTACGACCACGGCCGCGTCGGGGTGGCGTGCTGTGACCTCAGCGTAGACGTCGTCCCGATCATAGGCGCCATCACCAGTGAAGGATGCCACGGAACCGCCGACCCGCTCGAGTAAGGGACCAATCTGCGAGCCGTCATCGGCCTCTCTGCCAGCCAGCACTGAAGCGGCGATCTGGCCCGTGTCGGCGTCGGTGGCGAGGTGCAGCATCGTCCAAGCCCGACGACGCTTGGTGCCACGCTTCTCGATCAATCACTCGCCGGGGCCGCACAGCCGAAGACCGGTGCTGTCCACCAGCAGGTGCACCGGCGTACTCCCCGCCCTCGGCCGCGGCGCTTCGAGCACCTCGGCTCGACGGCTGAGGGTGCTATGGTCCGGCACCGGCAGGTCGAGGCCGAGCAACTGTAAAATGGACGCGATCAGCCCCTCGGTCTGCCGCAGCGCCAGGCGGAACACGGCCCGCAGCGTCAGGGCTGCGGCGATGGCCAGCGCCGAGTAGGCGGGCTGCCCGCCTCGCCCGGTGCGTGGCTCGGCCTTCCAGGCCTCCACCGCCTCCGGTGTGAACCATACGGTGAGGCTGCCGCGGGCGCGAAGGCCAGCGTCGTACTCGGCTCAGTTGGTCACCCGGTGCTTTTGCTTCGGGATGTGATGGCGCCGAGCGGCGTTCGCTTTGAACGGCAAGAGGGATGCCCTTGAAGGGTGAAAGGGCTTCGCCCCGGCATCACCCTACCCAAAGCCACCCAGGCCAGCGCCCGATGCAACAAGGTCCCTCGGCAAGCCTCACGTCTGACAGGTCGTGCCAAGTGGCCAGCAGCAGGGCTCGGAACAGGGCCATTGGCGGCCAACCCGCCTCGCCCTTGTCACCGCCGAGTTGCCAGTTAAGAAACGATCAATCTCAAGCCAGTCAATGAGTTCCGTCAGCGATGCGCCAGAACATGCTCCGGCCGCATGATGAAGCCTTCGCGAATCAGCCACAACGCAGCGCATCCAAACACATCCATGCACAGCCTTCATAACGTGATAATGCCCTGGCCTGCTTCGCTGCCCAGGGCATTCGCAAACGCCGATTGCTGTGTTCTCATTCTACCCTACTTCTCGAATCGACCTCGCTTCGTGGCACAACTCGGTGGTCCTCTTTTTCCACTCTGGAGGTGCCTCATGCAGACCAGGACCGTAAAACTCACCGAGCGTCTGAATACCTTCATTGAAGGAGCGGTCGCTTCCGGTCGCTATCTCGATGACGGTGATGTCGTCCGGGAGGCACTGCGCCTGCTGGCGCTTCGTGAGTGGGAGGACGGCACCGCCCCAGCCTCCGCCCCAGTACCCGCCGGCGCCACAGCCTCCCGCAAAGCCGCATAGACGGACCTCACCGTTCAACTTGTGACGCCATGGTCGCGTCAATGCCAACAGAACGGTCTCGGTACGCACCGATGCTCCTATAGCGGTCAGGCGGCGTTTTGGGCTGGGCAGACGGCTTGGACGGACTCTGAGTTCGGAGCAGACCTGCCGCGTCAGGTTTGCACGTGACCGCGGCTCGCCTCATCATGGCAAGCATGACGTCTGGGGGGAATGTCATGTGGCCAACCAAGGCGCCCTTCGAGCGTCGCCGCTTTCTCGCCACCGCCGCGCTGGCACCAAATGCCGTGCGCGCACAAGACACCGGAGAGTGGCCGAGCCGGCCGGTCCGCCTTGTCGTGCCCTTCCCCCTGGTGGGCCAACCGACATCATCGCCCGCCTCTACGCCCAAGCGCTTGGGCCTGTCCTGAAGCAGACCGTACTGGTGGAGAACCGAGCCGGCGGCTCCGGCATCAGCGGCACAGACTACGTGCTGAAGTCCGCCGCGGACGGCTACACCTTTGGCCTCATCGACGGTGGCTCACTCACCATTCTGCCGCACACTCATTCCAAGATGCCGTACCGAGTGCCGGAGGACGTGACACCAATCTCGGTCGTCACCCGCGTGCCGGAGGCACTGGTGGCGCATCCGAGCCTCGGCGCGAAGGGCTTGCCGGAGCTCCTTGAGCTTGCGAAGCGCCAGCCCGGCAGGCTGAACATGAGTACCGCAGGCGCGGCGGGGATCAGCCACCTGACGGCCCTCGTCTTCCGTGCCCAGGCAGGGGCGGCAGTGGAGGTCGTTCCCTATCGCGGCGCCGCGCCGGCAGTGACTGACTTGGTCGCGGGGCAGATTCAGCTGCTCTTCGCCGACCTGCCGCCGCTATTGCCCCACATCAAGGCTGGGTCGATGATCGTCCTCGCCATGGCCGCGCGGGGGCGCAGCCCGACGCTGCCGGACGTGCCGACCACCGGCGAGATCGGCTTCCCAAAGCTGCTGGCGGAAAACTGGTACTGCGCCGTTGCGCCACGTGGCCTGCCCACGCTGATCGCGGCACGGATTTCGGCCGCGCTGAAGGAGGCCAGCCAGGCGCCTGGGGTGAAGAACGAGCTCGCTGCGCAGGGTGCTGAGGCGACCTGGACCTCGCCGAAAAAGATGCTCGCCCTGATGCGCGAGGATTCGGAGAGTTGGCGGCAGGTGGTCGTGACCTCGGGGGTGAAGTCGGAGTAAGTCGTGGCAGGCCTCTCATCACCCCATACTTGCATCAGGAGCACGCTCCATGGCCGCCAAGCAGACACCAGTCGCCCTTATCCCCGCCTTGCTGTCGGACGATGCCATGTACCGCGACGTGATCGAGCAATTGGGCGAGACGGTCGAGGCGCAGGTGATGGTGCTCTCCGAGCCGACGATGCAGGCCAATGTCGAGATTGTTTTGGCCAAAGCGCCACCGACATTCGTCTTGGCCGGCACATCCTATGGCGGCAGCATCGCGCTTGAGGTGGCGCTGGCTGCGCCTGAGCGGGTGTTGGCCCTTTGGCTGATGGGATGCAACCCGGCGGCGCCGGAAGCGAACGTGCAGGAACTGGTGGGCGGGTTGGAAGCCATGCCGGACGCCGTCATTGAAATGCTGGCGGGCCTCGCGGTGCCGAAGGCGTCCACGGAGGCAGCGGAAATATTCAAGGCGATGGCCCACCGCGTTGGCGGCAAAGTGGGAGCAACTCAAGCTCGTGCGTTAGGCTCAAGGGCTGAGGTAACCTCCCGGCTTGGTGCGCTGCGAATGCCAACGTTGGTGATCTGGGGAGAGGCAGACCAGATCGTGCCAGCCTCAGTAGGCTGGGCGCTCGCGGATGCTTTGCCCCATGCGCATTTCCATGTGCTATCCGACTGCGGCCACCTGCCAACACTTGAGGAACCCAGTCAGTGCGCGGCACTATTTGTCGAGTTCCTCGCAGAGGAAGTCGGTCACGCGCATTGATAGGGGCGTCGTGAAGCATCCGTCCACAGCGCAGGTCTGATCGAGGCACGTATGGATCGTTGTTGCAAGGCCGGCCGGTAGCGATGCGGATCGATCCGGAGTAACGAGACGGTTCCCCACCTGTCCCCCAGATAGGCCATGTTGCCTCGAACAGTGGGAAGGGCATCTTCACCTCCACCCCGTTCTGGGTCATGCGATGCGACAGGAGATCGGACGTCCCAGCGCCAGCATGCGGTTGGGGGCGTGGACGGCCACGCCCGCCTCGGTCGCCCTACGCTGACCCGTACGCGAGCGCAGCCCGCTTCCGGGCTTAGGGCTGGGCACCGAACAGGCCCTATGTCCGAGCCACCTGCTGCCGCATAAGGCGCGCTATGGAAACCCCGCTGTGGTGCGGCCCGCGTTCCTCTCGCTTCGGCCTGTGGATCGTCTCCGTCGTAGTCACAACCTCCGAGAAGATCCTAGCCTCAGCTTTTTCGAATTAAGGCAAGCTTTGTATCGCTTGCCGCAAGCGCGACTTACCGCAAATGACGCACAGATCCTCCTTTGCCACGAGGGCGGAGGTGGTGGCTTCGCAGTCGCGACGAGGTCCAGCAACTTGCCCCCGATTCAAAGAACGGCAATGTTTGCACACTAAACAGGAACCGTTTTCTGAACTCAAATCGGATGGCGCACTGTGTTCATAAACACGAAAGAACTGACCTTCTCCGAAGTCGACAGTGATTTCTATTTTTTAAAGCATCTAGATGCTGCCGCTTCAGGGCTGAGTGCCGCCGAACATTACTCAGCCATCGGCTGGAAGCTTGGCTATGATCCGAACCGCATGTTCTCGACGTCCTTCTATCTTGAGCAGAACCCTGACGTCGCCGCCACCGGCCTGAACCCGTTTCAGCACTATCTGCAATGGGGTGCCCACGAAGGGCGCGATCCCAACGCCTTCTTCTCGGCCAGGGGATACCTTGCAGAAAACCCTGACGTCGCGGCCACCGGATTGGACCCCTTCGAGCACTATCTGCAATGGGGCGCTCATGAAGGGCGGAACCCTTCGTCCTCCTTCGATACCACCTATTACCTGACACAGAACCCAGACGTTGCGGCATCCGGCCTTAACCCGCTGCTGCATTTCCTGGAGTATGGCCGCAGCGAGGGCCGCGCGCCCCTCCCACCGAGCTTCACCGTGACGGCCAGGGACGGCGCGATGCAATTCTCCGGCACCGCAACCGGGCCGATCACCCTCTCGCTCGACGGCGAGGTTGCGCATTTCACGCGTGAAGGGCGTGAGGCGATCGTCACGCATTATCCGGAAGCCGGCACGATCGACCTGGCGGACGCCAACCTTGAGGCCCAAGCGACCGCCCTGTCGGGCAAGACGGTGACTGGCAGTGGTGCGGTGACGCTGCTGGACCCGCATGCGACGGACGACCTTTCCGGCCTTGCCTCGGAGCTGACGGTCACCGCTCACGTCGCCCAGGATCTCGACGCCGTGGGCCATGCCGTCCTTGGCCGGATCGACCATGTCGTGGTGACCGAGGGTGCCGTCCTGACCTTGTCAGCGGCGCAGGCCGAGGCCATCGAGATCAGCGGCGCTTATGCGCTGCGCGACAGCATGACCAACCTTGTGGACAACGGCGTGGCGACCCCGGCCGCCTCCGCGGTCGTGACCGTCACCGTTACGGATGCCGCGAGCCTCTCCAGCCTCGCCATCCTCGATGCCGCGACGCCAGGCGATCTCGTCTACACCGCCACGGTCGACACGGCATCGAAGCTTGTGGGGAATGTCGGCGGTTATGTCGTGGCTGGCACGGATGTGACGGTGACCGACGCGGCCACGGTGGCGCAGCTCGTCCATATCGACGGCGTCAACGGCGGCGGCACGCTCACTTACGCGATGATGGCGGATACCCAGGCCCATCTCTTCTCCCGCGCGCTGCCGGCGGCCTATGTTGCGCCTGGCGTGGAGGTGACGGTCCAGGATGTGACCACCATCGCCAAGCTGGTCGCGCTCGACGCCGCGAACGGCGATGCCGCGGTTCACGGCGCGTCTGTCACGGATGCCTGGCAGCATCTGCTGGCCGATGACGCGGCCTATTGGCGGGCGGAAGCCACGACGCTGAAGCTGCTCGACTACAATCTGGGCCAGGCGACGGTTGGGCAGGTGCAATCCCTGCTCCACCAGGCCAATCTCAAGGATGCCGCGGGCGGCACCCTCGACCTGACCGACCTGACCTTTACCTTGCGCGACACCGCGAGCCACCTCGCCGTGGGGTCAGACGAGGCCGCCAGCATCCTCGGCCGGGCGGGTGCGGTCACGGCCAGCGACGCGGCCCTGGTCTGGCAAGCGCAGATCATTCATGCCGGCAACGCTGCGGCGATCTACGACATCGCCGACAACGGCGACGCCATCGCCAATGGCGGTGCCGCGTCGGTGACGGCGGCTGTCGACCTCACGGCGACCTCACCGGTTTCCGCGGACACCGCTTTCGCCATCCTGGCACGGGAGGGGGCCGCGGGCGACGTCCACTACGACATCATCGACAGCTATGACGACCTGCTCGGGATGAATGCCGCGGCGAGGGTTGCCGCGACCGACATTCATGTCGTCGGCCACAATTTCTGGCCCTACGAACTGACGACGGCGGAGGCGACGACCGCGCTCGGCTTCAGCCATCAGGGTCGCATGGAGATCGACGCGATCTTCGGCACGGCTGCCGAGGTGAAGGCGTTCGTCACGGCCCATCCCGAGACCGCGGGCGCCACCGGCTCCAGCTACGGATTCCGCGTGCAGGACAGCACGAGCGGCATTCTGACGGCGATCGCCAACGGCACGCCGGCCGAGATGGCCTTCGTCTCCGGCAAGGCCGACCCTGCGCTGGCGGGTGACCACCATGCCTCGGAAGTCTATGCCACCAACAGCTTCGGCGTAGGCGGGGCCGAGACCTTCTGGACCCATGTTGCGCCGATCTACGGCGATGCCGCCATCACGGCTGCGCATACCCGGTACTCGGTCCAGGCTAGCCTGGAGAGTTACACCAACGCGGTCGCTGCCCGCGACTCCATCATCAAGGCGGATCAGCTTTATCTTAGCGGCTCGGCGGCGGCGGTGCATGCGGCGCAGAACAACCAGGACCCGGCACATGCGGACATTTTCCGCCAGCTCGATCAACGCCACAACTCGGGCGACTCGATGACCGTGACCGCGAGCGCGGGCAACCAGTCCATTCACGCCACCGAAGGCAACGACTCCCTCAGCCTCGGAGACGGGCAGGACTATGTCAGTGCCGGTGGCGGCAGCGACATGATCGACGGCGGCACCGGCAACGATGTCATCGATGCCGGATCCGGCAACGACTACGTCGTGGCCGGGACGGGTGTCGACTGGGTCAGCGGTGGCGACGGCAAGGACACCATCTTCGGCGGCGCGGTATCGCAGGCGACGAACTACGCCACGGCGCGCTACACCGGGACGACGACGGAGATCGGCGGGCGCGGTGGCGACCTCATGCACGGCAGCGTGGATTTCGACAATTTCGTCTTCCAGGGCAGTACCCGCTCTGAGCTCATTGCTGCATCGAGCACGACCCAGTCGGGCCGCGACTACATCGTCGATTTCGGCCTGGGCGACCGCATTACCTTCGAGGGCGTCAGCTCCGACAAGTTGCAGTTCCTCGGCAACGGCTCCGCCAATGCGACGGATGTCGAGGCCGGCACCCTGGCGCTTTCGATCCGCTACGAGAAGGACCTACAGGTCCTGAATTGGAACGGTGACGGGCTGGTGACAGCAACCCGGATGCTGATCGACATCGCCGATGCCAAGGGCCATTTCGACGGCTCGCCCGACATGCATATCATCCTCCAGGGCTCCGGGCTGGACGTGAACTGGGACAACTACTCGCTGCTCTTCGGCGGTTAGTTCTGCCCCCTGCCGTTCGTAGGCATAGCCCACGAACGGCAGGGACAGGCGGTCAACCGGTATTGCCAAGTTGTCGGTTTCTATTCGGAACGACGTGGTTGGGCCAAGCTGGTTGATAACGCCCGAGCCCGCCACTTACGCCAATAATCGCTTTCCAACCGAGATCATCAGCCATGCCGTGTGGCTCCACCACGTATTCAGCTTGAGCCTGCGCGACATCGAGCTGATTTTGGCCGAGTAGGGTATCAACGTCACCCACGAGAGCATCCGGCAATGGTGCCGGAAGTTCGCACCTCACTTTGGGCCCGGACACGAAAGTGCGTTGAGTGTCCGGTTCGCGCGAACGGAGCCGGAACCTACGCGGCCAGCCGCCCCTCCCCTCACGACGGCCGCACCGGAGAGGCGGCGGGACCGTCTCTAGTTCACCTGCATCGGCGCCATCTTCGCGCTGCGCTGGTTCATTACCTCGGCCATTGCCGCACACGTCCTGCTCCTTATGGGAGGGCTTGGTCTCTCCCCAGCTCAGGTCATAGCGGCGGCGATGCTCATCGGGCCGCGCCAGATTGCGGGGCGGCTGCTGGACTAGCTCGCTGCGCCACGGCTCGATCTGCTGTCCCGCACCCGAGCGGGGGCACTCCTCTTCCTGGCTGGGGCGCTGCTGCTGTTTTCCGGCCGGACGGAGGCCGCCTTCGCCTTCGCATTGCTCTACGGTATGAGCAACGGGATCCTGACCGTGAACCGCAGCACCCTGCCGATGATGGTGTTGGGCTCGAAGGGTTACACAGCACGGCTCGGCTGGATCGCGCTGCCGGTGATGCTGGCTCAGGCGGCCGCCCCCACCCTGGCCACCCCGCTGATCGCCGCGGCGAAGGGGTTGGAATCACTTCTCCTCGCCGGCGCCATCGCGGGCGCCTCGGGGCTGTTGCCGCTACCGCTTCGTGCCCAACCAAGATTGAGGTGAGCAACCGCACACATGAAAGGTCCGGTTTGGGCCGGATGTGGCTGCATCGCAATACTGACCGAGGCGTAACATCCTGCCGCGTTGCCACACCGCCGGTTTAGTCAGCCATCCGGCGACCAGCCATGAGACCTTCCAGGATCAGCCCGCGTGTGCGCTCGTGCTCCAATGGGCCGGCAGGTGCAGCACCGCCCAGCTCGGCAATCCGGGCGCCAAGGATGCCGGCACGGTCGAGGCACGTCTCAAAAGCGGCCTCACCTACAATCCGCGACGTGGCATAATCATACGGGTCGCGTAGGTAGGCCCGCATGCGGCGGAGCAGCATCGCCATCTCGCGCTCCGCGGCCTCGATCGTGGGCGGAAGGTGTAACTCCCGGCTTGCCTCCCCGCGGACAGAGGTCCTGTCCGCCGCCCGGGCCGCCGCCTGTCGCCGCCGCCGGTACCGGCCCAGCGTGGCAACAAGGCCGGCAACAGATGTCGCGGCAAGGCCGGCCAGCACCCAAAGTGGGTCAGCCATGGTCACGCCTGAGTACCATCACGCGACTTGCGGACCACAAGCGGAACACAGCCATCGCCCAACTCCCTACGGTCACGCATCCCTGGCGCGAGCACGGATGCTAAGGCGGGTCCTGTGGTTGCAGGTCAGAATTTCGGCTGTTCAACCCGCCCTGTGGGGGTTCGTTGTGTGTTCATGCGAGCGGGCCGGCTAGACGCTGCAAGGTATTGCGAGCAGGCGGTCAGCGGTACCGCGCCTCCTACGCCCCTACGGCTACACTTGGCTGGCATCATGCGTTGGCGGCGCACCGGTGTAGCTCCGGAGAGGGTCAGGAATGGGTGCCGTTGAATTCATTGCGCTGCTGTTGGCCGGCGTCGGGCCGGTACTGGCACTCGCACGATGGTCGGGATTTCCCCCTACCATTGCTCTCTTTGGCATCGGCTTGGTTGTGGGTCTGCTGCCCGGGCCAGCTCCCGTGACCATGGACCCCGACCTGGCGATCGGCCTGCTCCTCCCGCCAATCATCTACGCCGGCACGGTGCGGACCACGCCGCATCTGCTGCGCCACGCCCTGCTGCCAGGCGTGGTGGTGGGCGCGATGGTTGCTCTCGCCACCATGCTCGCTGTTGCCACGGCAACCCGCTGGGTGCTGTTGCCCGGTCTCAGCTGGACCGCAGCCGTGCTGCTGGGCGTCGCGGCGGCGTTGTTCGACACTCGCCTGTTCCAGGAGGCGGGTGGCCATCCGCATGTCCCGCGCAAACTGGCCGACACGCTGAAGGCCCGCGAGATGGCCTCCCGGATTGTGGCGCTGACGGCGCTTGCTCTGGCGCTGGGCACGCTCCGGACGGGCGAGACGCCGGCACTGGGCGAAGCGGCGATGACCATGTCCTGGCAGTTACTTGGCGGTGCCCTGGCGGGCGCCGCGATCGGCCGAGCAGTGCTCTGGCTGCGCGATCGGGCAGGACCGGCGCCAACTGAGATCGCGATTTCGCTCGCCACCCCCTATCTTGGCGCCTTGGCGGCCCGCAGCCTGGGCCTTTCCTTAGCGGTCGTGGTGATCACGGCGGCGCTGGTGGTCTCCGCCGCTCGGGTGGACCGCGAGACAGGAGAGGCGCGCTCTTCGGCCGAGGCGCGGATCAGCGCCATGGCTTTTTGGGAGGAAGCGAGCCTGCTCGTCTCATCGGTGCTCTTCTTCCTAGCCGGCCTTGCTTTGCCGGGGGCTTTGGCTGGGCTTGGCGGATGGCCATTCTGGCGGGTGGTGACGACGGCGGTCGGCATCCTCGCTATGGTGCTAGGCCTCCAGTGGATTGGCTCTCTTGTCTCCACGCGACTGCCCCCGCTTCGGGAGGTGCTGGCCGGCGAGGGGACCGCAGGTCAGGTCGTCGCGGCGGGGGTGATGGCCTGGGCTTCCACGCGCTCGGTGCTCGGCCTCATCGTGGTGCTTTCGGTTCCGGCAAGCTGGCCAGACGGGCAGCCCTTTGCCGAACGCGGACTGCTGCTGGTGGTGGCGGCCGGGGTGATCCTGGGTTCCGTGCTGCTGCAGGGGCTGACGCTGCGTCGGGCCGTTCACGGCGCTGAACTTGGCGGGGGCGGACAGGCGAAGCACGAGGAGGAGCGGGCCCGCCAAGCTGCTGCCGATGCCAGACGTCAGGTGGGCAGAGAGGCGGCACATCCGGAGAGCTTCGCTGCGGAGCGCCGCGCTCTTGTCGGGCTAAGGGAGAATGATGAGATCGGTGATGAGGCGCTGCGGCATCTGCTGCGCGAGACTGACCTGCGCAAACGCGCCGGTGAGGGTGACGCCTCGCCCGGCGCCCCGCCGCCAAACCCTTGAGCCATCGCCAGATGCGGCGGGCCGTGCGGGGCGATTTTCGGCTGCCGTCTGGCGAAATTTCGGCTGCGCCGGCTCAACATCGTGTGGTCCGGGACCCGCAGCGTTTGCCCGAGCAGCCGAAGTACGCTCTTGGCGAAGCCCTCAGCTCGGCGCAGGGCGAGGTGGAAGACGAGCCGCAGCATCAGCACCAACTCGATCGCGGCGTCCGAGTACCAAGCCTGACCGCCGGAGGTGCTCCACCGCGGTGCTTGCCACGTGATCAGGGCATCCTCATCAAGCCAGAGGGTCAGGTCGGCACGCAGCTTTAGCAGGCTGCTGAAATTCCCTCTCGCGATTGGCGCTGGATCGTGATTCGCTTGCCCCCGGTGGGGGAGGCTGAT
>NZ_JAETWB010000045.1 GCF_016773205.1 Belnapia arida | reverse complement strand
CGTGGTCAGGCTCAGCACCAACCACGCTATGGCACCTCGATGCCGCGGAGCAGGGGGCATCCACCCCATCAGGTGAGGCAGAGGCGATGCCGTCAACTTGCCATGTGGCCAGCCCCAAGTCTCTTATTTCAACGTTCTGATTGGAGGCAGAGCAAGCAAAGGCACAGCAGATGGCGCGCTTCAGACTGCTTGTAGGACTCTTGGCATTAGCATTCGTCTCCCCCACCGTTGGGCAGGCGGATTCTTGGAAGGACGAAAGCGGGCATGGTCGCGGCGACTACCGCAGCGACCGCTGGGACAGCTACCGTGGCGATTACCGAAGTGACCGCCGGGACCGGAGCTACCGGGAGCGTTGGAGCCGCCTTCGAGACTACTACCGCATCCCGCCGGGGCATCGACCACCGCCAGGCGAATATCGTACATGGTTTCCGGATCGACCCGCCGGCCACCAGCCACCCCCGCAACGGTGGTAAGCTCCTCTCCCGAGCCCAAGCAAGGCCTGCCGCTCTTGGCGCTTAGCCAGCGTAATCGGCTGGCAGGGGGAGGCCATGTCTGCAGCGGATGCCTAGCCATTCTCCGCACAGTCATGCATCAGGGGAGCTCGCATTGGGAACGAAAAGCTGTTCTCCCTGGAACCTGTGTGAGGCAATAGCCGCCTGCCCGAAAGGGCCGGTGACCCAATCCACAAAGGCCTGCCCAGCCTTCATCTTTACCTGCGGAAAGCGGACCGGGTTTACCACCATCACACTGTACTGGTTGTAAAGGTGCCGGTCGCCCTCAACCAACACATCCAGACCGCAGTCCTTATGGAAGACGATCCAAGTGCCGCGGTCGGTCAAAATGTAAGCCTGCTGGGCTGCAGCGGTGTTGAGGGCCTGCAACATGCTTTGGCCTATCGTCCGGTACCAGGATCCGCGGTCGCCGCTAGCATCCAGCCCTGCTAGCTGCCAAAGCCGCAGCTCTCTGGTGTGGGTACCAGAGTGATCACTGCGAGAGATAAAGGGCGCCCGCGCCGCAGCGATGCGGCGGAGCGCCTCTGCCGGGTTATGCAGGCCGCGGATATTGGCCGGATCAGTTATCGGACCGGCTAGAACAAAGTCGTTGTACATCACCGGGCGGCGGCCGCACGGGGCAGCAAAGCCTTCTGCTACAAATCGCTCCTCCGACGGCCGATCGTGTGTGAACACTACGTCCACTTCGCCTCGACGGCCCATGTCGAGGGCTTGGCCGGTGCCACACGCCACAACGTGCACGGCGATGTCGGTGAACTGGGTGAAGGCCGGCAGGATATGGCCGAACACGCCAGACTGTTCGGTCGAGGTGCTGGAAGCGATAGTGATGAAAGGTGCAGGCTGCGATTGCGCAAGCGCCGGCCGGGAGGAGACTGCGAGCGAGGCGAGAAGTGCCGGGAGCGTGCGTCGGGGGATGGCCATGAAGCTTTATGAGCGAATAAGGCTGAATCCGTAAAGATGAACCATTGAGGCAGCGAGGGATGGCCCGCGCCTCATCGCTGTGTCCATGGAATCGCGGTGCTGGCCTCGGCCCCTACCCCCTGACCCGCAATCCCGCCGTCTCCGTCAAGCGCCTGTCACGCTTCTGAGCCTCTGAAGCACGCTCCCACATCGGCCGCCGCTTGGACGGCCAAGCATGGCACCACGAGTGGCACTGACGGTGAGTGGCCCAAAGCCATTTCCAGTTGGGTGCTGATGAACTACCTAGCTCCCCCGGGAGCCGGAAGGGGCTTGTTGCTGCGAATGCACTAACCCCGCGGCGCGGTAGGACAGGCCGGGGCCGGATGGCCCCCTCCCGCCACACCGCGCAAAGCCGACTTGGGCAGCGCCGCTGCTGGTGCGGAACGCTCGCAACCAGCCTTGCGAGGTGGTGTTCGGGGGCCACTTCCAAGATGAAGGCAACCCATGCACTTCAAAGCCGCTCCCCTGGGCGGCCTTTTCCTTGCCCGCAGCCTGATATCGCAAGTGATGGGATTAAGCTGCGCAATCCTGCTGTGTACGAAACTGTACATGGTCCGCGTTGAGGCAATCTAACTGCAGCATGCGTACGGTTTGACGCCAACGCATCATGGTGTGCGGACCCATATGGAACCCATCATTCGCTGCGAACCTCCGGCGCGGGTGACCCAGAGAGGCCAGCGCTCCCGCCGACACCCCGTCGCAGGAGCCCTCCATGGCCCTCTCCGTCGTACCCGCCTCCTCCCCGCGCAATCGCCTGCTCACAGCCCTGCCGCCGGACGACCTTGCTAAGCTTCTGCAGCAGTTCCAGCCGGTTGAGCTCGAACTCCGCCAAATCCTCCATGAGCCTGGCAAGACCATCGGCTCCGTCTACTTCGTCGAGACCGGCTGGGTGTCCATGCTGGCCTATTTGGAGGATGGCGACGCCGCCGAAGTCGGCCTGGTCGGCCGTGAAGGCATGGTCCGGGCTGCCGGTTCTGCTCGGTGGGGACAGCACTGACCTCGAAGCCATGGTGCAGGCTCCCGGCACGGCCCTCCGCATGGATGCGGCCGCTTTCCGGCAGGCACTGGAGCGCATTCCTGCCCTGCGCACCCTGCTACTGCGGTACGTGCTGCTCCACCATGAGCAGGTAACGCGGACGGCAGCCTGCAATGGGCGCCATCACATCGAGCAGCGTCTCGCCCGATGGCTGCTGATGGCGCATGACCGGAACGAGGGTGACCGGTTCCCGATGACCCATGAGTTCCTGTCCATGATGCTCGGGGTCCGCCGTGCCGGGGTCACCGTTGCGGCTGGGACGCTGCAGAAGGCGGAGCTGATCCGCTATGGCGGCGGTAACATGATGATTACCGACCGGCCTGGCTTGGAGGCCGTCGCTTGCGAGTGTTACAGCGTGGTGCGCCGCGCCCAGGACAACCTGTTCGGCTTGCCAGAGGGGCAGAGCAGCGCCTACCGCCCCTGAACTTGCCCACCCGACGCCGCCAGCTTTCCTCAAGACCGCAGCGCCTCCCATGGCTCGGTGGCGCTCCGGGGGGCTCACAGGTGAGGCGCCCAACTCAGGAGGAGGTCATGCCAGCCAAGAAGCTCTGTCTCCGGCACCGCCAGCGCGTGGTTGATCGGGCGGCCTATGCAGCGATAGATGCTGCACTAGCCGAGGGGCGGACCCGGTTCGGCCCGCCGTTGAAGGCGGTAGGTGCCGAGATCAACGCCTTGGTCGCCGGTCGCAAACTTGCCGAGCTGTCGGGCGCCGAGACCGTGCGATTCATGGCCCTTCGGGTGGAATTCAACAGCCTGTCTATCCAGCAAAAGCATCTCATCGCGGCCGTCTGTGCTGAGTGCCTCGGTATTCGACACGAATCGAAATAGGCGGTGCGTAGGGCATGTCCTTAGGACATGCCCAGGCTCATCCCTTCGCCAGCATCGCCCAAGCCCGCAACGCCGCTCCACACATCGCCAGCGGCTCCGTCGCAGACCATTGCCCATGGTGCGGGTGCCGCCATTTTCCGCCCGTCCCACTCCGCCGGCATGAAGCGTAGCCTTGGCCGTTGGCATAGGTGCTCTCCCGCCACTCGAAGCCGGGCGGAATGAGCTGCGCCGCCGCGTTCTTGTCGGTGGTGTAGGGCAACACCAGCCCACCCTGGCCGGTCGCCTCGTGAATAGTCTGGTCAGCCTCGGCGCTGCCCGTAGCCACCTGGCCGAGCCGGTCGGCGATGCGGAGCAGTGGGCTGGCATTGGTTGGCGTCATGCGATCAGGATGGTGCCTCCAGCGCCATCCACCAGAAGCGATTTCACAAGCCGTCGGAACCAGTCTTCGCCGTGGGTGGTGCCCCTCACACCGGCCCGAGCGCCTGGCAGGTTGAGCGAGATGGATTTGCAGGCGCCGCCCCCGCAGTGCTGTGTGGTTAACTATGGTAAGCGGGTTCGGCATTTTTGCGACTAATACGATTACATCAAACGCAATGAGTTATACTGAAGTTGTATGATGTGAGGTTCCTACAACCTCAATCTCTATGGATCCAACCTTAGCCCGTTCTCCCTCGGGGGAGGAGAACGGGCCTTTTCCGGTCCCTTAGGCAGCCTGATGGCGGAACGCTCACAAACCCGCCCGACCAGAGCGGCGTTGGTAGACCACTCATCTACTGTCCCGAACAAGGCCGCCCTGTTCCCGTTGGGCGGCCTTCTCTTTGCCCGTTGCCTGATTGCGGCAGCGCCGGCTCACATGCGATAAGTATCCCTTACCGCAAGTGATCCAGGGCTTGCCGCAATCGCAATACGTCCGCAGTTTTCAGCGGCTTAAGGCGGGCTTGCGAGCGACAGGGAGCCTTTGTGGGACGCCGGCAGGTGCAGCCAGCCTGCATTCCGTGTCGCCTGTTCCATCCACCACGCACAGCTCGAGCCGCTAGCATTGCGCTTCAATGGCTAGCAGCGATCGCCTGCCATGTTGGTCAGGTCCGAGATCAGGTTCGGGTGTCACAACTATAGGCGGTGCACGCGTGCCTTGTCACATGCCTTGCCCAAGAGCTGCTTTCGAATGGGCCTCGCGGCAATCTGCCAGAAATCAGGTCCAAGCAAGACGAAACCGAGGATCTCAGAGGTGGGTGTGACGTCCAAACGTCCCATTCTAAGTTCGTAATAAGAAATTCGGTACAACCACACGTTTCCGTGATTGCAATTTATGGTTGAGAAATGTACATCCCACTCCCCCGAAGATGGTCACATGTTTGTGATCAACAATCCTGGAGACAGCCGATGGCTGCGACCGCTGGCGCAATCAGCACAGACGCCAACGGCAATCAGTATAAGGTCGTACTTGCCGACGATTTCAGCGCCGGTTTCAAACATACCAACTGGGGCTCAGCCTATGACGGCGGCGTCTACAGCAACGGCGCCTTCCGCTGGAGCGCCAGCGACGTCAAGGTTGCCAGTGGCGAGATGCAGGTCAGCGAGACCCGCCACGCCAACGGCAGCTGGAGTGCGGGCGGCTTCAACAGCAAGGCGGCCGGCGTCACCATCACATACGGCACCGTCGAGTTCGACGCCCGCGTCGAAACCGCGCAGGGCACTCAGGTGGCCATCCTGATGTGGCCGAAATCGGATGTTTGGCCGCGCGACGGCGAGATCGACATCCTCGAGACGCCGAAGGGCACGGCCCTGCATACGGTGCATTGGGCTGGCGCCAACAACCAGGATGTCTACAGCAGCAAGCTCAGCGGCATCGATACCAGCCAGACCCACCACTACAAGATGACCTGGCTGCCGAACCTCATCAAAGTCGAGGTGGACGGCAAGGTCACCGCTTCCTGGACCAATCCGGACCTTATCCCGGACGGCCCGATGGGCTTCGGCGCAATGGGCTATGTCGCCAACAACAGCCAAGCCTGGCTGGGTGGCGGGCCGGACAGCTCGACGCCGAGCAAGGTCACCACGCATATCGACAATGTGGTGATGTCGCAATGGAGCGGCACTGCGCCGACGGGCGGCGGCAACACGGCACCAACCAACCCAATCCCGGTCAAGACGACCCTCGGGTCCGGCAGCGACACGCTCGTGCTGAAGGTCAGCCAGGATGCGTACAAGGGCCACGCGCAGTACACGATCAGCGTCGACGGCAAGCAGATCGGCGGTACGCAGACCGCCAGCGCCTCGCATGCCGCTGGCCAGGATGACATCGTCACAGTGAAAGGTGACTGGGCCTCAGGCAGCCACATGGTCACCGTCAATTTCCTCAACGATGCCTATGGCAGCAGCGCCGCCGCTGACCGCAACCTGCATGTGGACGGCATCACCTACAATGGCGCCGTTGTCGCCAAGGGCACTGCTGATCTGCACAGCAACGGGTCGGTCGCCTTCAGCTTGGTTGACCTATCCAACACGGCGCATGCCAACTCCGACATGCTCTTCGCCTGAGACAAAGCTGCAGGGTGGGTCACACGATCCGCCTTGCTGATGCGCGAAGGTACTGCGTTCTCAGCGCCGCAAGTCGTCTGTGTTATGCAAGGATAAAATCGTGTCCATGTCGCATCGCATTCTGATTGTCGAAGATGATGCTGCTTTGCGGGCCACCTTGGCTGAGCAGATCTGCCTCGATGGTGAGTTCAGCGCTATCGAAGCGGACAGCGCCGGCTCTGCCGAGGCTGCGCTAGCTAACGGGTACTGCCAGTTTGATGGCATCTTACTCGATGTGGGCTTACCTGATGCCGACGGCCGTGACCTCTGCGCCAAGCTGCGGCGCGAGGGCTACCGCATGCCCATCATCATGCTGACCGGTGCCGATACCGAAGCGGATGTGATCCGTGGCCTCGATGCCGGAGCGAACGACTACATCGTCAAGCCATTCCGCCGTCCCGAATTGCTGGCAAGGCTGCGGGCTCAAGTTCGGCTGTTCGACAGCTCCGAACACGCCACCCTCAGTATCGGATCCTATGTCTTCCGGCCCGGTGCAAAGCTCCTGCTGGAGCCGGCGCGCAACCGCAAGGTCCGGCTGACCGATAAGGAGAACAGCATCCTCAGGTTCCTGTATCGGCTTGGCGGTAAGCCGGCGCCGCGCCAAACGCTGCTGCACGAGGTGTGGGGATATAGCAGCTCTGCCGACACTCACACGGTGGAGACGCATATCTATCGTCTGCGCCAGAAAATCGAGGCCATCCCCAGCCAGCCGCAACTGCTGCTGACCGCACCTGGCCGCTGCTACAAGCTTAATGTCGCTGCAGCTTCGGGCGTAGCAGGCGAAGCCGCCCTTTTTCGGCAGATCTGAGCCGCCCCCACATCAGGAGACCCGGGCCATGGCTGACATTTTGCCCTTTTCCGTGCAGCGCCGTGCGGGGGCGGCGCATCATCGCCGACAGTCGCTGTCCCAACCGGCAAGGACAGGGGATGATTTGGACGCCAGCATCTCCGTCGAGCCGGCTGCAGCAGACTGTTCTGACCTTGGTGTGGTGGCCAGCTTGGCCGAGGCGCCGTCCCGTACACTGGCCGCCCTGACCGGCAAGGTGGAAGTATTGGTGAGCCGCCTCGCAGATGAGGATGCCGATGCTGGACTGTGTGTGGCTGAGGCAAGGCTGCTTCGTTCAGTGCTCCAGGATCTCCGGGCATTTGCGGCAGCGTCGGCGGCCAGCCTGCTCACCAATGTGCAGCAGGCGACCTGACGCAGCAACCTCGGCCTGCGGCATGGCTTCCCCGGTGGGGAGCCATGCCGAGCTTGGGCATGCGCCGTTCAGATCCCGAAGGCTCCGCTGAAAGGCGACACCTTCAGCAGGTTCCGCCTGGGAGCATTAACGGTAGGTCGATCTCTGACCAGTTGCGTATCTGCTCCTCGGTCAGGACCACGATCGTTCTGACCTCCTGCATCTCACCATCCGCCCAGATCCAGGCGAGGGTGCTGACCTGCTGGCTCTCGGGCCTAATCGGCCACCAGGGCTCCACAGCGATCTGCCATGCCTCGCCGGGACCGGTAAGGCCACTGTTGCTGAAGGAAGGGTTCTGCATTCGCTGTCACCTCCTTCGTCATCCCCGCCTGGCTCAAGCTGCTGCATTCGGTATCGGCGTGTTGAGCAACTGCTGCTCCCACATAAAGGCGATGCCGCTGCCGGCGGCATGCTCCTTCATCACCTCCGTGACTGCGCCCGCCGTCTCCATCCGCGCCCAATCGCGCTGCCACTCGGCTGCCAAAGCAAGCCAGGTCATCACGTTCGCCCCCGCTGCGATCATGCGCTGAATCGCAACCTCGTGGGCCTCCACCGAAGTACCACCCGACGCGTCGGTGATCACCGTCACGTCCCAACCTTCGCCAAGCGCCTGGATCGCTGGCATAACGACGCAAACCTCGGTCCACAGGCCGGCCATGATCAGCTGCTTGCGACCTGTTGCCTTTACGACATCGACTACCTTTGGATCCTCCCAAGTGTTGATGAACGTTCGGTCGATCACCTTCTGATCCGGGAACACATCGGTGATCTGGGAGAAGATGAGGCCGCCGCGCTCAGCGAGCACACTCGTCAAGATGGTCGGGACGCTGAATGCCTTCGCAGCCTTCGCCAAGCCCGTCGCATTGTTGACTGCCATCTGTGGTTCGTGGCTGTTGAGGTTGGCGAGTTGGTACGGCTGATGATCGATCAGCACGAGAACGCTGTCTTCAGGACGCAGCAAAGCATTAAGACCGGTCTTTGGCATGCGAAACTCCTTTTGGTGATTGCCGAGGAATACTCAGGCAGTGGGCTCGATGAAGACGTAGAGAGAGTGGATGCGCCCTTCTTGGAAGCGGGCGATATCCATACCGATGACGGCCGCTGGACCGTCAAGCGGCCCGGCCTGCCAGCGCAGACGGCCGATGCCATGGTGGCCGAGGGCCGGTCCGGTCGCGGTGAAGGCGAAGCTCGGCGGCAGGCTGGTGAGCAGCCGGGTCACTGCTTCGGAGATTGCAGCGTGACCCTCCGCCGCCGTGTCCGGCGGTTCATAGAGCACTGCGCCTTCCACATAGAGCTCGCTGATCGCCCATATGCGCTTTCCGGCGTCCCGCTCGTTGAATACGTGGGCGAGATTGGCTCGCATCAGGCGGTCATAGTTGATGGAGGCTCCGAATCGGTTGGCCATAGCGATGGTCTCGTTTGGGTCGAACGTGCAGGGACATAGGACATAGGCGCTGCTCGGATGAGGCATCGATGGCTAGAAGTAGCCTCAACGATCTGTTTAAGATCGACCCATGGAAACACTCGCTAATCTCGAGGCCTTTATCAGGAGTGCCGAGTGCGGCAGTTTTTCTGCAGCGGCACGACGGTTGGGTGTGACGCCTGCAGCGGTCAGCCGAAATGTAGCCATGTTGGAACGCAATCTGCGTGTCCGCTTGTTTCAGCGAAGCAGCCGCAGCCTGACCCTCACCGAGGATGGCGAGCGTTTCCTGGCATCAGTATCTGACGGCGTAGAGGCCATCCAATCGGCCATTGCCGATGTGAGGACGCATTCTGGCGAGCCAGCCGGGGTACTGAAGGTAAGCATGGCCCTCATCTTTGGCCTGGATCATGTGTTGCCGTTGCTGCCAACCTTCATCGAGCGATATCCCGATATTCAGGTGGACTGGAGCTTCGAGAACCGGCAAGTCGATTTGATCGGCGAGAGTTTTGACGCTGCCATCGGCGGTGGCATGGAATTGTCGCCCGGCGTGGTAGCGCGACGATTGGCGCCTCTGCATGTCATTGCGGTAGCTTCGCCGGAGTACTTGCAGGGCCGCCGACCGCCGCAGCAACCCAACGATCTGGCACAACTGGACGGAATCTCCATGCGCTCGGCTCTCAGCGGTCGCCTACGCGTCTGGAGGCTGCGAAACCGTGAAGGCGTCGAAGCAACGCTGGAACACAAAGCGCGCGTAGTTGCCAACGATCCCGAAGCGATATGCCGTGCGGCCGTGATGGGAATGGGAGTCGCAATGATTGCCGTACCATTTGTAGAGCGGCATCTGAAAAGCGGCACGTTGCAGCGCCTGCTGCCCGACTGGTACGCTGACCTCGGCGCTATATCGCTCTATTTTACCAGCCAAAAATTGCTGCCTGCCAAAACCCGCGCTTTCGTCAATCATGTGACCGCGGCGTTTCGCGAACAGAACTTGGCGCGGCGGTTTTCAGCGGAAGGATGACCAAGCGATGTCAAGTGCATCGGCAACTTGGTAACCTGCATCACGAAAGAGACGTCTGACAGAGGAAGAACAGCCAAAACTGCGCTTCTTCGACGGTAAGCAGCATTTGGTACTGCCATATCAGGTCGGGCCGGCCCTACCTCGAAAATAAAGCGGGTGTAGCGCTCGATCTCGCCCATGAGCGCTGCCACCCGCGCGGCGTGTCCGCGCCTCGTCGCCGTCAGCGACGGCCCGCGCGCGCTCCACGTGCAGCGGGCCGGCGTCTCGCAGGTTCATGAGCTCCCCGTAGAAGGCGAAGTAGAACCGCCGGGAGAGGGCGTGCAGCGGCGAGATGGCCCTTGCCGCGAAGGGGTTCCGCCCGATCTCCGCTACGTATCGGTCGGCGTCGAGCACACCCAGCGTGTACTTGCCGACATCGCCCTCACGCGCCGGCGCAACGAGCGTCTCGGCCAGCATGCGCAGGCGCTCGCGCTCGGGGCGGAGCGCGCGCTTAGCAGCCCGGACGGAGACGAAGGTTTCCAGCTCGCGCCTGAGGTCTACGACCTGAAGCTGCTCATGCGGGTCGATCTCGGCGATCTGCAGCCCATGGCGGGGCAGAATCTGCAGAAGGCTGTCCACCTGGAGCCGCTTCACCGCCTCGCGGACTGGTGTGCTGCCGATGCCGACGCGCTCGCTCAGCGCCTCCTCAGACCATAGGCTCCCGAGCTTAAGCTGTAGCGTGACGATCATCTCCTCAAGCACGAAGTGCGCCGCCTCGAACAGAGACCGATTAGACGTCTCATTGCGTTCTTTCAGTGTCCCTCCTTATGTCAGTGAGTCGCCCACCGACCGGTCCTTGTCGAGCCGAGCCACTGTTCAGCACGTAACCACATTGACGAAATCTTTGTATTATACTACTAAAATACTAGCTTAGTGTCGTGGGTAGAATCTGGGCTCGAACACTTGCCTGTTCTGGGTGCTGGACCGGCTTTTGTCGGCCAGAGGCTGTCGACCCAGTGATGCTCCCCGGGCCGACGCGGAGGAGGTGCTCGCCATGGAGATGAGCCAGGTTCATTACTTCCTCGCGGTCGCAGAGGAGCTCAACTTCACCCGCGCCGCCGAAAGGTGCGGCGTTTCTCAGCCCTCGCTAACGCGGGCGATCAAGCTGCTGGAGCACGAGTTCGGCGGGCCGCTGTTCCACCGCGAGCGGCGCAACACCCACCTCACGGATCTCGGTCGCATGGTGCATCCCTACTTGGCCGATATCTACGCAGCGGCTTCGGCCTCGCGGCACTTGGCGCGGGAATATGCGCGGCTGGACCGGACGCCGCTCAAGCTTGGGATCATGTGCACGATCGCGCCGGACGAGTTCATCGGCCTGATCACAGCGATCAGAGCGGAACACCCGGGCATCGAGCTGCAGCTCTGCGACGACACCGCCAAGAGGCTGCGGACCCGCCTCATCGAGGGCGACCTGGAGGTGGCCATCTACGCCAGCCCCGGCGGCGAGCCGGACGGCCGGACACACGTGCTGCCACTCTTCAGAGAACGGATGATCATGGTCGTCCACCCGCGACACCCGCGGGCCGGCCAGGGTTCGGTCCGCATTGAGGAGGTGAACGGTGAGCGGTACGTTCAACGGAACAACTGTGAGTTCATCGGCTTCGCCGACGCCGTACTGGAGGAGCAGGGGATCACGCCGGCCTACCGGAGCGAACGCGACGACTGGGCCCTGGCGATGGTCGCGGCCGGCCTCGGCTTCGGCATCCTGCCCGCCAATTCTGCCGGGCATCCAGGCGTGGTTGCGCTCCCCCTTGTAGAGCCCGAATTCTTGCGCGAGGTCGGCCTGGTCAGCGTCCGCGGGCGCCCCCACTCGCCCGCAGCCGGCGCGCTCGTGCGCGAGGCCATGCGGAAGAAGTGGTTCGGCCGATCCGCGCTTGGCGTCTCCCCTGCGCCGGCGGAACGCCGCCATACCGTCTGAACCACCGCCCCGATCCCGGTCCGGCGCCGCCAGAAGGTTCATATCCAGCGGCGGTCGGCAGTGAAGTCGACCGTCAGCCAGCAACCCGGTCCGAGGCCTCCCATGGCGTCCACCACTTCCTGCCGGATAGTGTCGAGCTCCCCCATGGTCTTCGCGGTCGCCGCGGACGGCGCAACGAAGCCGATCTCGACGAACCACGCGCGGCCGACCTTGGCGACGTGCGACCGGTGCTCGACAAAGCCGTATCGCGCTGCCGCCTCGCCCGCGATGCCGGCCACGCGGGCGTCTAGGTCCAGCGGCGCAACCTGGAGGATCTCGCGGCTGGACCTGGCGACCGCGGCGGCAGGGAACGGGGCCAGGCACATCGAGAGGGCGACCAGGATCGCGGGGTCGGCATAGGCCGCGGACCGAGCGGCGCCGGCACCTTCGAGTAGCCCTGCCGCGACGAAGGAGAGGCACAGGCCGGCGCTGAGCGCCCCGCCCAGCAGCCAGGCGCGGGCGTCAAGGTCCAGCAGCGTGGACCCGAGCCCGCGGCCCTTGTGCCGCAGGTAGGCGTAGGCCGCAAAGCTCAGGACCGCGGCGGCGGCGGCGTAGCCCACGCCGACATCGGCGCCGACCGGGCGCCCGCCGGCCAGCAAAGCGCCGGCGCCGTCGACGAAGGCGTATGTGCAAGCGAACAGTAGCACCGCCCCGTTCAGGAAGGCGAGCATGGGCTCAAGGTGCCAGTAGCCGTACTGGAACCGGTGGTCATCGCCCCGGGCGATCAGGCGCGCTACCGACCAAGCGACGAGCGTCATGCCAGCGTCAACGACGCCGTACATGCCGTCGAACACGATCGACTTCGCCCCCGTCCAGACGCCGACGGCAACGCCGGCCGCCGACAGGAAGAGCGTCGCCGCGGCGGAGACGAGGAGGAGGCGACGCTCTCGTCCTCCCATATCCGTTTGCGGGCGCCTCGTCCCGTTGGTGCTCGCCCCTCGCCTTTCGCCCGTTTCGGCCGCCGCAGCGGACGATGCGGTCTCGTTCATCGCGCCGGTGCTGGCGCACCCGCCTCCTCAAGCAGTGCCTCGACCCGGCGCCGCACAGCCGGCGCGTGCCGCGGCAGCGCCGCCCGGATGGCGTCCGCGTTCCGCGTGTCGCCGTCAACGATGACCAATCCTGCTTGGCCCGCTGCGTAGTGCTCGACCCCGTGCACGACGTAGAGCCCCGGCACGGTCAGCCGCACGCGGAGCACCGTGCCGTAGCGCCCGGCGAAGGGCTCGGCGCCATCGGGGATCATCCCCTCCGCGCTGCGCGGCGTATTAGCGATGTGGTCGGCGACAACCGCCACCGTGTCACCCGGTGCGGCGCGGACCAGGGCGGGCTCGAAGCGGAACTGCGGCCCAGGCGGATCGCCTGGGGTGCCGAGCATGACCATCCGGTGCTCCGTCCCGCCAGGGACCGCCGCCCGCAGCAGTCGCTCCCGCTCCGCCGGCCACCCCGCCTCACGCGCCGCGACGGGGTCGCCAGCGGGATGCGAAAGGCGAAGCACCGGGTAGTACTGCGCGAAGGACCGTTCGTGCCCCGCGGCGACGTGGCAGGCAGTGTTGCAGTCAGCCGTAGGGTACTGCCGGCCGACCTCGGTATAGCGGCCGTGCTCCTCGCCGTTGAAGGAAAAGTAGGCCCAGCACTCCGGCTCCTCGCGGAAGCGGCGGCAGTCGCGGACCGCCATGTCGAGCGCGTAGCGGCCGGCGCCCTGGAAGTAGCCGACGCCGCTCGGCGACATGCGCGACACCTGGTCGAAGATCTCCTTCACCAGCACCGTGCCGTCGCGGAACTGGCCGGTGCGCCGCCAGTGCGTGAAGCTGTCCGGGTCCATGGTGACGTGGTGGGTGCCGGGGAAGTGGTTCGGGTTCTCCGCGTTCTGGTCGGAGGCGCCGGCGGGTGCGCCAACGAGCACCCAGGTCCGCCAGTCCTCGGGGCGAACCATAGAGCCGTCCTCGGCGTAGCGCGATTCGTACGGCGCGGGCGGGGGCGCCGCGCCGGCCGGCCGCCCAGACCCAGGGCTGGACTGCCCGAACGCCGCGATGGCGACCGCCGCGACGGCCACGCCCGCCCCAGCCGCCCATGCGAAAACCTTCATTCCTATATCCTCCTCGAAGGGCGGCTCATCTCGCCACCCATGCCTCACACATCTCGATGGTTCGCCGCCGGGTCGCCCATCCGGCCCGCCACGGCGCGCCCGCCCTCGCATCGGCGGGCGAGGCCTTCGCCGAGTACGACGAGACTGATACCCAGCAGTGCCACGTCCTTGACCAGGAACGAGCCGGTCGCGTTGAGCCACGGGAAGCCGCCCGACGCGCCTTCCCAGATCGGCAGCGCGAGCATGGTGGAAGCCGTGACCGCGAAGGTCAGCGCACCGAGCCCGCCGGCGGCGATGCTCGCCCGCACTGACCAGGGCGAGGCAACGAACAGCGCCGCGGTGGTGAGCTCGACGGCACCGAGCAGGTGGGACGCGCCGGATTCGCCAAAGGCCGGGTACAACCAGGCGAGCCAGGGCGTCCCGCCGATGAGCGGCCTGAGCGCGTCCACCTCGACCCGGGTGAACTTCAGGATGCCGATCAGGAACAGCGGCAGGATGACGCCGGCAAGGGCGACGGCACGGCCGATGACTACGACTGCTTTATCGATTGTCCTCGCGCCGACGCCTCGGCGTTCGGCGCGAATGACGGCGTGGGATCGCATCCGGATCTCCTTCGTTGATGCGCATCGAACAAGGGAGCCGAAACTCCGACGACCGACGGCTTTGGCACGCCCGTGAACAAAGGCGTCCTGGGGGCGGGTTTTTGGCCGACGAGCTTCGCGGTGAACCCCAGGTCGTCCCGCGCCGCCGTACGACTCCTCCCCTCGCGTAAGGCTCCGCCGGTGGCGGCGAGATCGAGGCCGGCGGCGCTGTCGGGGATTTGCGGTTTGACGGCTCCGACGGCCTTCGATCTAAGCGACTTGGCGGGTGGGCGGGTCGCGGCGCGGCGCGGCGCCGAGCGAGGGGCGTCGCCGGTGCGCCTCGCCCGCCTCAGTTCTCGATCACGCCGGAGATAACGTGCATCACGCCGTTGCCCGCCGGCACGTTGGCCAGCACGACCGGGACGCCATTGACCCGCGGAAGCCCGCCGGACCCGAAGCTGACCGCAATCGGCTGCCGGCCCAACGAGCTGTATTGGTCGGTGCCCATGGTGCCGCTGTCGGCGACGGTAAGGTTGATCATCGTCGCACCCTCGACGAGGTGGTTCAGCACCAGGGCACGCAGCCGCGCCCTGTCGGACTCCAAATCGCGCATGCGGGCAGCCGGGACTTGCTCCACGGCGGCGTTGTTGGGCACGAAGGCGGAGCGGCGCTGCGGGCCGCTGAACTCTGCCTCCACGCCGGCGGCCCTGATGAGGCCGGCGAATCGGCTCGTCTCGTCGGAGCGTTGGATAAGGTCGAATAGGGTCTGCGATTGCGCACGGGCAGCGACCGCGGGGATCGCGCCAACGAGAAATCCGGCACTCGCCAGGCCAAGGCTGCGTCGTTCGAGCATGGTGTCCTCCGTCCAACGTCCGCCGCACTGACCCTTGTAACGGGCTGCGGCGTCTACCGGTCGGACGATCGTCGGCGGAAGCCCCGATGGAAAGAAGCAGCGTGCTATGGGTTCGATGGCCGGCCGCTATGGTGCCATGGGCGGTAGCGATGCGAAGCATCGAAATCATAGCAAAAGGGCATTTCACCCGGAGCGACACAGGTGGGAGTCTCGCCGAGACGATCCGTGCGGTCATCGGGCAGGAGGAGCAGCCACATGCGGACGCAGGTGCCGGCGCGCCGCCCCTGAAGAGCCGGACGGTTCAAGAAGCCAGGTCCATCCGAAGGAGGTTGCTGTGAACGGACAACGCCGTAGCATCGTCGGCGCCACGGCGCTGCTCGCCGTCGCCCCGGGTATGGTCGTGAGGTCTGCGGGAGGCTTGGCGGCTCAGGAGGCCGACCACAGAATCGAAGGCATTACATGGACAGTGCTGCAGCAGGTGGCGCTCGCTGGTGTGCCTGGGAAGGACCAAATCATGGGCGTCGCCGAGATCGCCCCGGGGGCGGCCGCCGAGCGCCACAGCCATGCCGAGTACGAGATCGGCTACGTGCTGCAGGGCGGCTTTGTGCTGGAGATCGATGGCGAGGCGCCGCGGACGATTAGGGCCGGCGAAAGCTACGCCATTCCGGCTGGCAAGATCCATCGGGCGGTGAACAGTGGCGATGGGCCAATTAGAACGCTGGCCATCTACATCGTCAACCAGGGCAGGCCGCTAGCTAGGCCGGCCGGCTGACCCGCAGGGTCTCCGATCCGCCCCCGCTCGCTCGTCACAGCCGCACTTGGCGCTTCGTCGTGGAGTTTGGCGTGCCTGAACCTCGTATGGCGACGCCTCGCATGGTCGAGGCGGACCGCGCACCCACCCGCCCAAGGAGGATTGGATGTCGGCTGTTCAATACCGCACGCGAAGCGTCGGGGACGTGGAAGTATTTTACCGGGAGGCCGGGGCTAGCGACGCGTCGGTCGTCCTGCTTCTGCATGGCTTTCCATCATCGAGCCACATGTTCCGCGACCTGATCCCCGCCTTGGCTGACCGGTACCGCGTTATAGCTCCTGATCTACCCGGGTTCGGCCAGACCAAGGCGCCCCCGCGTGGCAAGTTCAAATACACCTTCGACTCACTCGCGGAGGTCGTTGGTGGTTTCGTCGACGCGATCGGCCTAGTCCGGTATGCGCTCTACATCTTCGACTACGGTGCACCGATCGGGCTGCGCCTTGCCCTGAAGCACCCCGAGCGTGTGGCAGCGATCATCACCCAGAACGGTAACGCCTATGTTGAGGGGTTCAGCAAGGAATGGGCCGCGTGGGAAACCTACTGGCGCAAGCCGACGCCCGCGCATCGCGACGCGACGCGCGCATCCCTGACCGACGAGGCAATCCGCTTCCAGCACGAACACGGAGCTCCCTCTGAGCTGATCTCGCCGGACGGTTATGTCCTCGACACCTTCTACATGCATCGGCCTGAGGCAGAGGAGATCCAACTCGACCTCATCCTGAACTACGCGACCAACGTCGCGCTCTACCCGATTTATCAGGCATACTTTCGCAGGCACCGGCCACCCGTATTGGCGGTGTGGGGCAAGAACGACGCCTTCTTCCTCCCGTCCGGCGCTGAAGCCTACCGCCGCGACAACCCGGACGCCGAGATCCATCTCCTCGACGCGGGCCATTTCGCGCTGGAGACCCACCATCGTGAAATCGCCACGCTGATGCGCGACTTCTTGGGCCGCCGCATGCCGGAGGGACAGTGGAAAGCGGCGCCATCCTGAAGAGCCGGGCTCCGTGTGGTCGCCGTTGCACCCGCCGGGCAGCCTAGCGTGTCTCAACTAAACAAGAGCGAAGCGATGGCCAAGCATGATGTGATTTTCCCCGTCAGCCCGCAAACCCTGTACGAGACCAACCGCTATTCGGCGGCGGTTCGCTCGGGCGATTTCCTGTTCGTCTCGAGCCGGGTCGGCAGCCGCGCGGACGACCCGCCCAGCCGGGCTTCGAGGCGCAGGTCCAGCTCGCCTTCTCCAACCTCGCGGCCGTGCTGGCGTTTACCGGCTGCATCTTCGACGACGTCGTGGACGTGGCTACCTTCCACACCGACCCGGCCACGCAGTTTAAGGCGGTGTCCACCGTCCGGACAGAGGTGGTCGGCGGCCCGCCATACCTGCACTGGACCGCGGTGGGCGTGACTTGGCTGGCGGGCTTCGACTTCCAGATCAAGATCGTCGCGCGCCTTCCTCCCCCGCTTAATCAAGGAGCATTGTCATGGCAACGAGAGGTTTCACGGGCCGGCGTCCTGCCCCCGAGGTTGCGGATCGCGTCCCACCGGGACAGTCCATCACCCAAGGCTTCCCGGTGCTCTCGGCCGGGCCTACGCCGCGGGTCACTCTCGACAACTGGTCGTTCGCGCTTAAGGCCGGTCCACGCTTGGTAAAGCGTTGGAACTGGGCGGAGTTCTGCGTCTTGCCGCGGACCGAGGTGAACCGCGACATCCACTGCGTGACCAAGTGGTCCAAGCTGGACACCACGTGGACCGGAGTTCTCATCGACGATCTTCTCGCCGACGCCGGGCTTGCGCCGCCGACGCCCTTCGCGTTGGCGCACTCCTACGACGGCTACTCAACGAATGTGCCTGTGGCGGACCTCGTCGGCGGCAAGGCGATGGTGGCCACGCGTTACGCGGGTAATTCACTCGCGCCGGAGCATGGCGCGCCGGCGAGGCTCCTCGTACCGCACCTCTACTTCTGGAAATCGGCGAAGTGGATCAGCGGGCTCCAGTTCACCGAGCGCGACGAGGCCGGTTTCTGGGAGCTGCGCGGCTACCACACCTACGGAGATCCCTGGCGCGAGCAGCGTTTCTCGGGCAATTGACCGTGACGGATGCGGACACTCAGGCAGACCACCTTTTGTGGCAGGCGGCCGTGATCGAACGCATTGAAACCCAGACGGCGAAGGTAAAGAGCTTTTACCTGCGTCCACAGAAGTGGCGCTTCTTTCGAGCTGGTCAGCACCTCGACGTCCGGCTCACCGCGCCGGATGGCTACGAGGTGCAGCGAAGCTACTCGGTAGCGTCGGAGCCCGGGTTGGCGGGGCTCTACGAACTCGTAGTCGAGCGCCTCAAGGACGGCGAGATCTCCCCCTTCCTTCACGATGTTGCGGCGGTCGGCGACGTTCTTGAGGTTCGCGGCCCGTTCGGCGGCCACTTTGTTTGGAATGCTGCGGACGGCGGACCTCTCTTGCTCATCGCCGGGGGTTCCGGAATCGCGCCGCTTATGTCGATCGTGCGCCACAGCACTGCGGTCGGTGGCGACGTCGCTGTCGTCCTGCTCCAGGCCGCGCGCACCTGGAACGATGTGATCTACCGCGAGGAGTTGCACGCGCTCGACGCGGCCGGAGCCGGTTTCGCTCTCATGCTGAGCCTGTCCCGAGATGCGGCTCGCCGGCCGCAGGACGCTGGCCGCAGGATCGATGCCCCACTACTGGAAGCCGCGCTGGCGAGGCTAGGCGTCGCGCCGCGCCTTACCTTTGTGTGCGGATCGAACCCGTTCGTGGAAGCCGTGACCGGGCATCTTCTCGATCTGGGTTTCGACCCACAGACCGTTCGCACGGAACGGTTCGGCTGGTAGCGAGCCTTGTCAGTGTATTGGCTGGTAACTGACATTGAGCGCAGTGGCTGACCTACGTTGTTGAATAAGGCGCGCTATGGAAACGCCCAGGCGGGCGTATAACCGTATTTCGTGCGGGATGCGGGTTTTATCGCATGTGTGGACCGGCTTCGAACCACGCCCCGCTGGCGGGTTCACTCCAGTCGGATGTCGAGGTCGCGCACGAGGTCGGTTCGGTTCGTGACGTCCTCGGCGATGAAGACCCGCATCGCCTCCGGGCCGTGCGCATCGGGGATGACGGCCTGCGCTCGGAACAGCTCCTGCACCGCAGGGGATTTCAGTCCTTCGACAACAGCGGACGCTATGCGCCCGACCGCATCCTCCGGCATCTTCGCGGGCCCGAGAAGGCCGAACCAGGTTGCGGCATTCACCGGAAGCGATCGCTCGGCTAACGTCGGTACATCCGGCAGCAATGGCAGGCGCTGCGGCCCGCCCACCGCTAGGATCTTCACCTTCCCGTCGCGCGCCAGGGCCTCCGCTGGGCCGGCATTGAGAAAGGCGGCGTCGACCTGCCCCGAAACCAGCGCCGTGCTGGCCGGCGCGCCGCCCGTGAAGGGAACGTGCAGCATCTGCAGCTTCGCCTGGCGGCTGAGCGCTTCCATCGCAAGGTGCGAGGTGCTCCCGATACCCCATGTGGCGTAGGTGAACCTTCCGAGCTGCCCGCGCACCTTGGCCACGAACTCCTCCACATTATTCACTCCGAATTCTGGTCGCACGAGCAGCACGCAGGGAGCGTGCACGATGACGCTGATGGGCTGAAAATCGGCGACGGCATCGTAGGGCAGGCGCGGGTAAATCAGCGGATTGATCGTGTGCGTCTCGGCATTCGCAAGGATCAGCGTATGCCCGTCCGGCGACGCGCGCGCGACGGCCTGCGTGCCCACGGCGCCGTTCGCACCGGCGCGGTTTTCAATCACCACGGGCTGGCCGAGCGCTGGCGCCATGGCCGGGGCTAGCGCGCGGATAACGATGTCGGCCGGTCCTCCTGGGTTCCAAGGCACGACGACCCGAATGGGCTGGGTCGGATACGCCGCGAGGGCTGGCGTGGCCAGGGTGACGGAAGCCGCGATGCCTAGCATGCCGCGCCGTGTCGGTCCGATGGTCATGGCCTTGTCCCTCTCTCGAAGCTCTGCATGTTCGAAGAACCCACATCATCCATTCTTGCCGGTGCGGGACAAGCGATCTGACAAAATTGGCCCCTACGCAAAAAGCCCCACTGTCTTGGTCCCTCCGCCGGGGAGCCGCCGGTGACTGTATCGTCAGAGAAACTCTGCGAAGCACTTGAGCGCGTCCACAATAAGCGGGAGTTCTCGGTGGCCGAGCGCCGCGAGGAAGTCGGACACGGCCGGGTGCGTGCTGACCGATGGAGTTAGCTAGTGCCGTCTCTGCCCGTTAATTAATCCAGGAGCGACGCAGCGCGGCATGTGACGTTAACGGAACAAACGGCGAGCTCAGGCAAGGGCCTGGACTTTACCGGGGCTTCCGAGTCGTTGCCGGCCTATGCCGTCTCGTGTCAATTGGCGTCAGGCGAATACTGATCTTTCACGGGTAAAAGCTGGACTTTGGCGGGAGCGTTCGCGCCGTAGACATCCGAGGGGATTCAGGACCTTGCCCGGTTTTCCACTGGACTCTGCCCGCTCACTACAAGGATTAAAACAAGTAGTTCTGGCAAGTCCCGAAAGAGTCCAGCATGACGACACCCTCACCGGCCGGCAGATTGACGCCCATTCCAATGAGTGATCGCCATGGGTGAGGTCCACAAGCTATTGAGGGAGGCAGGCCGGGAGGTCGCACTCCGTTCTGATTTTGACCGTCGAGTGGTCGAGGCAGCTGCCGCCTACCTCGCTAGCGAGGACGTCGAGATCGGCTTCCTGTACTCCGGCTGGGCCCAGGCTGCCCTTCCACACAAGCGCTTGCCCGACGACGCGCCTTGGCAGATCACGACCGAGCGCGTCACCCTCATCGTACAGCCCGGCCTCCGGGCCGTACCAGACGGCCAGCCGGTCAGCGTCGGAGTCCCCTACGGCAGCCGCGCGCGCCTCATCCTGCTCTACCTTCAGTCCGAGGCGATACGCACGAACAGCCGCGAGATTGAGCTTGGGAAGAGCCTGCACGCTTGGCTGCGCCGGCTCGGCATCCCGATTGGCGGCAAATCTATGAAGGACGTGCGCGACCAAGCCGAACGCTTGAGCCGCTGCCGGATGACCTTCACCATCAAGCAAGGCAACCGCACCGGGCTCGTAAACCAGAACTTGCTCGACACCTCGATGTTCGTCGAGGACGATAACGCGCAAGGCAGCCTTTTCATCGAAACAGCGACGCTGTCGGACATGTTCTTCCAACAGCTTAAGAAGCATCCCGTCCCAATAGAGGAGACGGCGGTCCGGCAAATCGCCAACAACAGCATGGCGCTCGACGTCTACTGCTGGCTCGCCTACCGCCTTCACGCGCTGACCGAGCCCACGCCGATCGGCTGGCGCGCGCTGCACGGGCAGTTCGGCCGCGGCGTAAAGCGCATCGACCATTTCAAGGACCAATTCAAGGATACCCTGGCCCTCGCCACGGCGGTCTACCCTGACGCAGACGTTGAGGTTCAGGAACGGGGAATTACCCTGCGCCCGTCGCGGCCGCCGGTGACGCCAAGCTCACCGCGGGTGGTGACGCCCGCCGGTCGCGGGGCGCGCCGCGTCGCAGGCGGCTAAGCCCCGACAGAGTCCAGTCTCGGAAGGACTTTCTGGGAAACTTCAGTCTAACCGTCCCGCCAAAGTCCAGCCTCGCCTGGAATTTCGGCTCTTCTCACAAATCCCGCACGCCAATCTCCCGCCAGAGTCCAGGGGTGCGGACGGCGGAAGCGCACTCCCCTTCCCTACCCTGCAACGCAGGCCTAACCGACCGTCTCAGCCTCACCGTCGATCACCGGCGACAGCAGCTCGTCGATCTGCGCGATCCGGCGATCCACCATTGCTAACTCCTCGGCCAAACGCGTGCGCCGTTCACCGAGCCTGGCCCGCTCCTCACGCAGCCGCGCCCGGTCCAGGCGCCCAGGTGGTGGCGGCTCAGCCCCATCGGCCGCCACCTCCCGACGGAGCTGCATGATCTCGCGCCGGGTCACGTCGGCGCGGATCAACCCTCTCTCCCGCGCCACACGCAGCTGTGGCTCGGTTAGCAATGTGATCTGGTAGGCGGTGCCGTAGCTGCCCGGGCAAGCGGTCACAGGGATTCGCCCCCCGTCCACGGCGCGCGCGATCTGGCGGAACTGCGTTGCCGTAGCATCGGAGAACGGGAAGAGACGTTCCGTGCCGTGTCGCAGACGCGCAAACTCGGCCTTCGTCAGCTCGGACTCTAGCGAGATCAGTGCCCGGCCTATGGCGAGGAAGGAATCTCGGGCGTCGCCCCATTCCTTCTGGATCTCGCTGCGGGTGCGGAGAATGCGGCGGACCTTCTCTTGGTCGTCAGGTAGGCTCGTGCCGGCGAAGACCTCGCGGATGGCTTGGAGCGCGGCCGGGTCTTCGGCACCGAGCGAGCGGAGCTCGACCGCCCTTGGGTCAACGACGGCCCCCTCAGTCGCGGAGTCCTCCTCCGCCGCAAGAAACGCCTTCAGCGCAGCCTTCGATCGCTTTCCAACCGCCGAGCTCACAGCTTCATCTCCCGGCGCACGTAGGCCCAGATCTCCTCGAAGGGCTCGATCCCACGCGACTTCGAGTAGTCCAGGAGCGTCAGCCCCTTTGTGGAGGGCACATGGATGTCCTCCAGCTGTGGCAGTTCTGTTGGGCAGACCGAACCCGCCTTCACCAGGACGCCACGCATTCGCGCGTAGCTTGTCGTCCGGCGGTTGGCGCGATTCAAGACGACCGAGGTCGTGAAGCCCTTGCCGGTCAGCGCCTTCACCCAAGGGGCAACGGATTCTACATCGTCCTGCGTACAAACGGCAGGAATTAAAATCAAGTCGGCCGCCTCACCAAGGCCGTCGATCGCCGGCAGGTGATCCTCTACACTCGGCGGCGTGTCGAGCACGGCGAGCCGGTAGCCCTCCGTCCGGCGCAGCGCTCCGCGCCAGTCACCAAGCGACACGGGCTCGACGAGCGTATCTGCGAAGTCTGGGAAGGCCTCGCGCGTGCGAGCGCGCCGCGCCGCCCACTTCAGCAGCGTCTGCTGCCGGTCGAAGTCGAGCCCGATCGCGTTGATGCCCGCTTGTGCTGCGCTGACAAGGATGTGGCGGCTGAGCACCGACTTGCCAGACCCGCCCTTCGGGCTGCTGATCAATAAGACACGGCAGCGCATATCCTTCGCCTCTACGGCGCGCTGTCGCGCGGCGGCCTGCGGCATCCCTCGATCCCCCTAACTTCCGGAGCCGCAATACATTTCCTTACTGCGCCGTGTCCACGATCACGTGGAGGCGTAGGATAGAAAGCTGTAATTAGACATGTCAAACTGGATCGTACGTTCATGGGCGGCGAGCGGCTTGATCCTCAGGGCAGCCAGCGCCAGCGTCACCCCCAGCACCTAGTGCCCGGCGCATACGAAGGGAGCTGCGACCATGTAGGTTCACACCTGCACCAGCCATAGGAGACGCTGCATGGGCCGCGCGTTGCTTGACCCAGCTCGGGTGAAGCTATGTTGTCTGCGCATCTAACCTCTGTGCGCCATCACCAACCTTCGGCCCATGCAGCAGCGGGGTAACACCTTAGATGAACGAGATGCCGAAGACACCGCGGGTTGGAACGGCTGGCTGGTCGATCCCGGCAGCGCAAGCTGATCGCTTTCCTGTGGAAGGCAGCCATCTCCAGCGCTATAGCCAGCGGCTTCCAGCTGTCGAGATCAACTCGTCCTTCTATCGGCCGCATCGGGCCAGCACCTATAAGCGTTGGGCCGCCAGTGTTCCGCCCGACTTCCGCTTTGCCGTGAAGATCTCGAAAGAAGTTACCCACACCCGAAGGCTCGCCAACACCGCAGAGCCGCTAGCGCGGTTCCTAGAGGAGGTCCGCCTTCTTGGACCCAAGCTTGGGCCCCTGCTGATCCAGCTTCCACCCAGCTTGGTCTTTCACCAAGATCTTGTAGCCGATTTCCTTCGGTATCTGCGCACCAGCTTCGCCGGTGATCTGGCCTGCGAGCCGCGGCACCCAAGCTGGTTCACTGACGAGGTCGATGCGGTGCTGGTTGAGCACCGCATAGCGCGCGTCGCCGCCGATCCGGCACCGGTCCCGCGCGCCGCTGAGCCTGGTGGATGGCAGGCGCTGAACTACTTTCGGCTGCACGGCTCGCCACGCATGTACTACTCACCCTATCCACAGGCCTTTCTTGACCGGCTGCGGCACCGACTCTCCAGCCTCAACGTGGAGGTCTGGTGCATCTTCGACAATACGGCCGAAGGGGCAGCCACACACGATGCGTTGGCGGTAAAAACCGAAACGGTTTGCCCTGGCGTCGGAGTGTCGCCAGGATTACCCGGACCGGCCGCATGATCGACCGAACGCGGGCGCCGGCATGCAAGACGTCACCGCGGCGCCTTCGCCGCCTTGCGGGCTGTGAACTCAGCGACCAGTCGGTCCGTCTCGGCTTGGGACGGTGGCTTCACCGGCCGCACCTGCCGGATAGCCGTCGTGCGGCTGGCCGGTCCGGAACCCTTGGCTTGCCAGGACGCCGCGCCGGCCTCGGTCAACGCCTTCGGGATCTCGGCCAGGAAGCGTGATGGCTTGCCGGCCCAGTCGCGGCGCCGCCGCACCCAGCTTAGCTGGAGCGAGTGCCGGGCGCGGGTGACGCCGACATAGAAGAGCCGGCGTTCCTCGGCGATCGCGCCTTGCTGTTCCGCCTGCCAATTCGGCCAGACACCCTCCTCGAGACCCGCCAGCAGGACATGGTCGAACTCCAGCCCCTTGGCTCGGTGCAGCGTCAGCACCTGCACGGCATCGGCGGGCTCGGCGTCGCCAAGCATGGCACCGAGCGCTGCCCCGTCGCAGTAGGCCGCCACGCTGCCGGCCTGCTCCGCCGCCCGCAGCGCGGCCGTCCAGGCATGGCCAAGCTTGCCGTCGAGGCCCAGCCGCTCCGCGATCTCACTGGCCTCAGCCGCCAGCCGCAGCGCATCAGCCGGGCCAAGCGTCCGCCGGGTCACACCGTCCGCGATCTCGCCGGCTACGCCGAGCACGGCCTCAAGCCTCTGCCGCTCCGCCGGTGTGCCGGGCAGGGTCGCCACAGCCGCGGCCAGGGCGAGACCCCGCTCTGCGGCGTGCTCTCGCAACCGCCCGAACAAAGCCCCGCCGATGCCGCGCGCTGGAAAGGCGCAGGCTCGGCGGAAGGCATCATCAGCGGCGGGATCCCAGACATGGGCGCCGGGCTTGCCGCCGCGGTTACGGCTCATTGCCAACCGCAGCCAGGCCGTCGTGGCCAAGACCTCCTTTGGAGGTTCCGGCTCCCGGTCCATAACCAGCCGCACCGGCACATCCGCTTGGCGCAGGGCGGCCAGGATCGGTTCCGCTACGAAGCCAGCCCGGACCAGCACCGCGCACTCGCGCCAGGGCAGCTCTGGCTGCCTTCGCCGCAGTGCCTGCACCCAGCTCAAGGCACCGCGGCCCTCATCCTCCGCTGTCGGTGCCTCCCGGATGGTGATCGAGGGTCCAGGCGACGCCTTCGGGTCAGCTGGGCGCAGGATCTTTGGTAGCGCCTCCGGGTCCTCAGCGGCGATGGCATTGGCGGCGCGCAGGATCGTCGGGGTCGACCGGTAGTTGGTCTCCAGCTTGAGGGCAGGGGGCGCGGCCCGGTAGTCCTTCCCAAAGCGCCGGATATGGGTCACGTCGGCGCCGCGCCAGCCATAGATCGCCTGGAGATCGTCGCCCACGGCAAAGACCCGGCCGGGCTTGCCGGCTAACAGGCGCACCAGCGCATGCTGGGCGTGGTTGGTGTCCTGGTACTCGTCGACCAAGATCTCCACCCAACGCGAGGACCAATGCGCCGCCAAGGCTGGATCGGCGTGCATGGCTGCGACCGGCGTGGCGATCAGGTCGTCGAAGTCCAGCGCCTGCCGCCCCGTCAGGGCGGCCTGATAGGCTGGCAGCACGGCCGCCGCCCGCGCCAGCATCTCCGGCTCGAAGCGGCCCAGTGCTGAGGAGTGAGGCAGCCGGCGGGGATCGGTCACCAGGCCGTTCTTGAGCAGCGACACAGCTTCCTGCAACAGGCTGGCCTCCTTGCGGTCCTGGATGCCGGCCGCCTGCATCAGCAGCTCCCGGGCATCGCCTTGGCCGAGGATGGCAAAGCCGCGCGGCAGGTCCGGGACGCCAGCGCCGTCTTCGATCAGCAGCCGGGCCATGACCGCGTGGAAGGTGCCGACCCAGCGCGGTGTCTGCTCCGGTCCGAGCAGGGTGGTGAGGCGGCTGCGCATCTCGGCAGCGGCCTTGGCGGTGAAGGTGATGCAGAGCAGGCGATCTGGCGCCTCACCGCCCAGGATGAGGTTGGCCACCCGCCGGATCAGAGTCTCGGTCTTGCCCGAGCCGGCACCGGCGAGCACCAGCACGGGCGCCGGCGCGGTTGCCGCGGCGCGCTGCGCCGGGTTCAGAGGCGCGAGATGCGCGGACATGGGAAGGTCCCGGCAGGTTTGGCTAGAACAGGGTGGTTTGCGGCCGCTGCTGGCTGGTGGCGGCCGGTTTGCGGCGAGGTAGGGCAGGGGGCAGGGGGGACGGACGGCTGGCAGCCTCGTCGGGCCCGGTATAGCAGTCATCGGCGATGAGCCGCAGCTGGACCCCGCTGCCGGCGGCCACCGCGGCCGGCAGCTCCAGCGGCACCGGCCAGAAGCATTCGACTCGGTCCTCGCCGCGCAGCGCCAGGAACACCACCCGGTCCACCCGGCCGGTCCCATCCGTCTCCACCGCCAGGCGGAAGGCCAGCCCCTCGGCCGCGGCCTCGCCCAGCGCCAGGGAGAGCTGCTGCACCTCGACCTCCTGCCGTTTGAGGGTGCGCTCGGTTGGCTCCTCCGCCGCGCCGCGATAGAAGCGCACCGGCACGCCGTTGCCGTTCCCGCCGATGACGAAGACGAAGTGGGCGCTGTCGTCGAGCACCTCGAGCCAGGGATAGTCGCCCGAACTGGCGGCCCGTTCCAGCCGATGCCGGCCGAAGGCGAAAGCGCGGCAGCCGACCGACCATGGGTCGTCGCCCAGCTCGTAGCTCGCCATGGCCAGGGCATCCCGCCGGGCATTGGCCAGCATGCGGGCGCAGATCCGCAACCGCTCCTCGGTCAGCGCCGGATGAAAGTCCCAGGGCAGGCGCGTGGGGCAGGGGGGCGAGGGCGGTTCGGCAGGCTCCATAGCTAGGACCGTAGCACAGGCGGGACCGTAGCGATCGCTTGTCCATGCCCGGCTTCCCGGATGCCGGCGCGGGCTTGCTGG
>NZ_JAETWB010000044.1 GCF_016773205.1 Belnapia arida | reverse complement strand
CGCCATCGGCCGCATCATCGAAACCTTCACCCCAGCCGAGTGCGCCAACCACTTCGCCGCCGCCGGCTATGACGCAGACTGATGGGAAAACGCTCTAGCAGGACGCCCCGGCGGCCACTACCGTCACCACGCGGTTCTGGATATCCATCGACAGCACCTTGGATATGCCTCTCGCCCCTTGCCAAGGGCGAGCTCCAAAGTGGCCAGCAGCGCCTTTCAAAACAGCCATTTAGTCTGCGAACTGTCCCGCAGCCTCGATAATGGGTTTCCAACGTGCCACCTCCTCAGCGTGGAAGCGGCGGTGGAAGGCAATACTGGCGCGCTCGGGCGTGGCAGGCTCGGTGAGGAGGTCCGCAAAGCGGGCACGGAGCCGCGCTTCGCCGAGTGCCCCTCGCAATGCGGCCGAGATCCGCTCTTGCGCCGGCTCAGGCGTACCGGCTGGCGCGTAAAGCCCGTGCCAAGTGCTCATAGTGAGGTCGGGAAAGCCCGCTTCGGCCGTGGTCGGTATGTCTGGCAAGCCCGGCAGCCGCGCGGTGCTGGTCACAGCGAAGGCACGCAGCCGGCCGTCGCGCAGGAATGGCACGGTATTGGTGGCTTGATCGCAGAGCAGATCGATGCGCCCTGCCATCACCTCGGTGATGGCAGGACCGGTGCCGCGGAACACCACCACCGTCGCCCGCGCCCCGGCCGTCCGATGCAGCAGCAGAGCGCAAAGGTTGGCCGCCGAGCTGAGCCCGGCCGTCGCCAAGTTCAGCCCCTCGCCTTGCTGCTTTAGGGCTGCAACATACTCACCAAAACTGCCGGCCGGGAAGCCGGGCCGCGCGATGAAGGTCATGGCCGCGTCGGACACCAGGCCGAGCGGCGCGAAGTCGGTGAGGACGTCGTATGGCAGGCGGCGGTAGAGCGTCGCACTCGCGGCCATGCCGATGTTGGTCATCATCAGCACGTAACCGTCGGGCCGTGTCTGGGTGAGTCGCTGCGTGGCTACGTTCGCGGGCCCGATGCTCTCGACCACGACCGCCTGGCCGAGGTGTGCGCCCATGCTGTCGGCGACGATGCGGGTGATGGTGTCCGTCGGCCCGCCGGCGGCGCCAGCGGCGATGATGGTCACCGGGCGGGAAGGGAAGCTCTCCTGTGCCAATGCTGAGGCGGACGCTGCCAGGGACATGCCAACCGCAAGGACGGCGCGCCGCGTAAGATGGGCCACAATGTTTCCTCCGGACTGTTGTCCAGCAGCCTACAAGTTTCCAGCTGGTTCGAACCAGTCCCAGCGCGCCTCCATGGAGGCAGGCGATGCGGTAGGGGTGCCTCGGTACAGATGGCCCAGTGCCCTCCGATGTCGGATCGCATAGCCATAGGTCCCCCTGCCGGCTCTCTGAAATGCCCGAGCTGGGCTGGTCTGTCCGCCGTCGAGGCCTCTGAGATAGATGGGCTGGATTAAGGTGCCGAGATCAGGCCGCGCGACCACCGGCGGTGAACGCCGCGCGGACGGCCGGCGTGCCAGAGTGCGTCCGATGAAAGTGCAGCGCCCTCCGACGGCGCACCAACCATCGACATCCTTGGAAGTGACCGATCGGACAGAGCGCATCCCGACTAGGGATGCATCGGTGGCTTCTGTTGGCCGCGTGCGCCAGTTCATGAGCGCGGTCCGGAGCCGCGAGTCTGATGGGCTGCTAGCTGGTAGGTATCCCCGAAATCTTGCCGGACCCTTCCGCGACAACTACACCTTCCTCGCTGCGGTGAAGCTCGCTCGTGGCCTCCCCCACCTGTCCCCCGTCCGGGTTGGCGCGCGAGTGCTCGCTCAGGAGGACGCGCTGTACTTCAGGGGAACACTGGCGTTCGATATGGCCGCCGAGACCCATCTTTTCGATCCTCTGCCATAGATCAGCGCGCTGCTCGGGCGCGAGGTGGTCTGCAACCATCGCCAGCGCGTGGTCGAGCAGGACGATGAGATCGCGGTCCAGGCGGGCGTCGGAGGGAGGAATGTCAACCATGGCTGATCGCAGCACGCTGGGATTCTGGCCGCAAGTGTCCTGACCGCTGGTGCTTGATGGTGGAGGTCACGCGGGCGGCCGTAATTAGGTGGACGCCCCCCCACGGCATTGATTTCACAGGGTAGAGGTGTTTGTTTGATTCCGGCGGGTTACTGGCTCACAGTCTCCTCATGGCTGACCGCTTCCACAGCTTCGATGATTTCTGGCCCTTCTACCTGCGGGAGCACAGCCGGCCAGCGACCCGATCGGTGCATATTGCTGCCACCTGCACGGCTGCGATCGTGTTGCTGATGGGCGTGTTGATAGGCCCCTGGTGGTTGATGTTGCTGGCCTCAGTGATCGGCTACGGCTGCGCGTGGATTTCACACCTGCTGATCGAGCGGAACCGGCCAGCCACCTTCAGTTACCCAACTTGGTCGCTACGGGGCGACCTGCGTCTTTCCTGGCTGGCGCTGTCAGGGCGGTTAGGGCCGGAGCTGCGGAAGTATGGCCTGGCGAACCGGTGAGGGCACCGTCAAGTCGAGCGCGGTTTGGCGGGCGGGCCCTGGTCCGGTAGTGGCTCCGGATGGTTTCGTCAGCCGCCAATTCGCCCCACCCTGGGTATCGGTTTCCCGTCGATGTGATTAGCCAGGCGGTCTGGCTGTACTTTCGCTTCCCGCTCAGCCTGCGCATGGTCGAGGAGATGCTGGCGGCGCGCGGCATCATCGTCAGCCACGAAACCGTCCGGCTGTGGGCGCTCAAGTTTGGCCAAGAGTCCGCCAACCGGATCCGGCGAAGGCTGCCCCGCGACGGAGACAAGTGGCACCTCGATGAGGTCGCCATCAAGATCGGTGGCGTGAAACACTGCCTCTGGCGTGCCGTGGACCAGACCGGGTTGGTGCTCGACGTGCTGGTGCAGAGCCGACGCGACAAGCGGGCCGCCAAGCGCCTGCTGCGCGAGCTGCTGAAGCGGCAATGCCAGGCGCCACGCGTCATGGTCACTGACAAGCCCTCGAGCTACGGGGCGGCCAAGCAGGAGGTGATGCCCGGTGTCGAGCACCGCCAGCACAAGGGCCTGAACAACCGGACCGAGAATTCACACCAGCCGAAGCGATGACGAGAGCGGCAAATGAAGCGCTTCAAGTCAGCGCGGCAGGCACAGCGTTTCCTCTCCGCTCACGACCAGATCGCCAACCTCTTCCATCTCCGCTGCGACCACGTCATCGCTAGTGAGCATGGAGCTGCAAGGGTGCGTGCGTTCGAAGCATAGGTCGACGTCAGCGAGATCGCCGCGGCCTGAACTCCAATCTCGCATCGCCCTTGGTCAGCCAATCCGGTCAGTCTCGCGCCAACAGCTTGACGATGCCGGCGGCTGACATGCTCGGCATCCTCGCCGCGCAGCTCCGGGCCGTCGGCGAGTGCGTGGACGAGGTCGAGGCAAAGCTGCTCGCTTGGCACAGAGCGGACGAAACCAGCAGCCGGCTCCAAGCTGTGCCGAGCATCGGTCCGATCACGGCGAATGCTCTGGTAGCGATTGTGGGCGATCCAAGCCACTTGGGTTTGGGACGCCAGTTTGCCGCTTGGCTGGGGATGCAGTCTAATCAGGTTGCAGCTTCCGCTCCTGCACAACCTTCTTGTAAACTTCGTACTCGGTCTTAATCTGCTGGGCGAATTCCTCCGGCGTGTTAGCCACAATGAAGGAGCCGGTCTCCTCAACGCGCCCGCGCACCATGGGCTCGGCAAGTGTTTTCAGCACAGCCTCGCGCACCCGCTCCACTATCGGGCGCGGCAGGCCCTTCGGACCCACGAAGCCGTAGAAGGCGACACGGTTGACCTGCTCCAACCCGACCTCCTTGAAGGTGGGCACGTCCGGCAGCGCCGCAACGCGCTGGGGTGACGCGACCACGATGGGCACGAGACGGCCGGTCTGGATGAAGGGTAAGGCCGAGGGCAGGTTGTCGATGATCACCGGCACCTGCCCCGCCACTGCGTCGTTCAGGGCCGGGCCAGAGCCGCGGTAGGGAATGTGGGTGAGGTCGGCCCCGGACAAGCTTTTGTAGAGCTCCATCTGCAGGTGAAGGATGCTGCCGGTGCCGGAGGTGGCATAGGCGTACTTGCCTGGGTTTCTCTTCACCTCGTCCGCCCATGCCTGGAAGGTCTTGGCTGGAAACGAGGGGTGCACCGCGACCACGTTTGGCGTCGCCGCGATGTTGGTGATCGGCGTGAAAGCGGTGAGCGGGTCGTAGGGAGTCGAGGGCTGGATCGCCGGTACGGTGGCCACGGTCGACACCGTTGCGATACCGAGCGAGTAACCGTCTGGTCTGGCGCGCGCGGTCTCGATGGCGCCGGTCACGCCGCCGCCGCCGCCCTTGTTCTCCACCACCATTGACTGGCCATTGAAATGCGGCGCGATCTGGCTGGTCACCACCCGGGCGATGATGTCAGTAGTGCCGCCAGGCGCGAATGGCACCAGCAGCTTCACCGCCCTATCCGGGTAGGCCTGCGCGCAAGCGCGGGACGTGCCGAGGAGCGGTGCGACGGCCAGTCCGGCCAGAAGGAGTGTCCTGCGGTCCAAACCGCCAGTCGTGTTGCCGTTCTGCATATCGTTCTCTTCGCTTATCGTTCATCGCTCATGAGCTTGGCGCTTCTGCTCGGAAGCTGACTTCGGAATGCTCTTGAGCGTCTCCGGTTGCCGGGCAGGTTGGAGGGGAGGATGGCGAGCCTTCTCCCGTGGAGATTGCAATCCTGTTGGCCCCTGCTGAAGCCAAGTGAGCACGAGCGCTGCGGCCGCGCTCGTTGCCTAGCAACATTTCCCACTTAAGCGGGCTTTGCCCAAGCAACAATACTATCGTTGCCTGAAGACCTGGAGTCTGGGATGACGCTTTTGCCGCCTAACCAACATGGTGGCGCCTGACTCAGCAAACAACCGCTGAAAAGTTAGCGCCTGAGTCTGGAGCCTTAGTTCTGAGGGCTGAGGGTAGAGAGCAAGCCGAATGCGCTTGCGGCGGGCCTGATGGGGGCGGGGCTGCAGTATGCTGGGTTTGGCTCAGGAGTGGGTACCGATCCGGCCTGATGTATGAACCACCTGTTGTTGGATAAGGCTCGACCTGGAAAGATCGACTGCGAGGGCAAGGTGGCGGAGCGCGCAGCTATTTGCTTGGCTTCATTTATTGCCGGTGCCAGGCCAGACCGCGTACTGCCCCGGCGAACGCCTGAATTGGTAAGGCAAGGCCGCTTCAACCGGCCATTCCGCGGCGAGTTGGCAACCCCGAGAGCCTCCCCACTTCTGAGGGGTTGCTACCTGAGAGGATCCCGTCGTCATGACCGAGGACGGTTGGCCCGAACTGCCGCCACGCGCCTTCGCCAAAGCTGATTCGTCATCGGATACGATTTTCTACGCCGCCCCTCGCTTCGTCACGCATATCGACGACGGGGCCATCGCGGCTGTCACCAAGCTGTACCACGCACTCTTCCCGGCCGGTGGCACGGTGCTTGACCTGATGTCGAGTTGGGTCAGTCATTTGCCGGAGGAGGTCGCCTACGCCGAAGTCATCGGCTACGGCATGAATGCAGCAGAGCTGGCCGCCAATCCGCGGCTTGACCGCTGGTTCGTTCAGGATTTGAACAGCGATCCCAAGCTGCCGCTTGCCGACGCGAGCGTGGACGCGGTCGGCATCTGCGTCTCGATCCAGTACCTCCAGCAGCCGGTCGAGGTGCTGGGCGAGGTGGTGCGCGTGCTGCGGCCTGGCGGCGTCGTGGCGATTACCTTCTCCAATCGCTGCTTTCCTACGAAAGCGGTGGCCATTTGGCAGGGCCTTGAGGGTCACGACCAGTGCGGGCTGGTGTCGCATTATCTACAGCGTGCCGGCTTCCCCAGCGTCGAAGCGCTGGAGCTGGTGCCACTGGGGCGATGGGGCAGGGATCCGCTTTGGGCAGTGATCGGGCGCAAGGGCGAGCGCAATGAGGGCTAGCCGCGCCGGGCTCGTCATCGCGGTGCCGCTTCTCGCTGGGCTAGCGGGCGCGGCGATGGCGCTCGCCGTGTCCGCTTGCTCTGCCGCCGCACCCGACGCGGTGGTGTCGGCCGCGGAGCCGCCCAGCCTCGCCGCAGAGCGGTTTCCGAGGCCGCAACGTCCGGTCGCCGGCATCGTATCCGACCAGTGGGCGAACGAGGACAGCCGTGAGCGCGCGGGTGAGGCTGCCCGGGTTATCGATTTGCTCGACATCCGTCCCGGCATGACTGTCGCCGATATTGGTGCCGGTGCCGGCTACTACGTCAGTCGGCTCGCACCTCGCGTTGGCCCCGAAGGCCGGGTTATTGCTCAGGATATTGAGCGTCGCACCCTCAATCGCCTTGGGCAGCGCGTCCTGCGTGAGCGACTGGGTAATGTGTCGCTGGTTCTTGGCGAGCCGCATGATCCCCGCCTGGCGCCGCGCTCGGTCGATCTTGCCCTGCTTGTTCATATGTATCATGAGATCGCGCAGCCCTACGGTCTCCTCATCAACCTTGTTCCGGCGATGCGGCTCAACGGCCGGGTGGCGATTCTTGATGTGGACGGCCCTGTGCTGGCGCATGGTACCCCTCGCGCGCTGCTGTCCTGTGAACTCGCGGCGGTAGGCTACCGGGAGGTGGCGTGGCACTGGATCGAAGGGCGGTCGATCTATCTGGCCGTATTCGAACCTCCAACAGATCCCCCCAAGCCCGAACGCATTGCCCCGTGCGGCGCGCAATAACGGTGCCGATGGCATTGTCACGTAGCTGAGCGCTGAGCGGAATGAACTGTTTGGACCAAGGTGGTCGAATGTCGATCGAGCCCACCACCTACCCCGGCTACCGCTTCCCAGCCGAGGTCATCCACTATGCCATCTGGCTCTATCACCTGTTCAGCCTGAGCCTGCGCGACATTGAGCTGATCCTGGCCGAGCGGGGCTTGGTGGTCAGCTACAAGAGTATCCGCCGTTGGTGCCTCCGCTTCGGCACCGAGCTCGCGGTCAAACTCTGCGAGCGTCGGCCGTGGCCGGGTGACACTTGGCACATGGATGAGGTTTATTTGAAAATCAACGGCGAACTCTTCTATCTCTGGCGCGCCGTGGATCAGCACGGTGTCGTGCTCGACTTCCTCGTGCAGGAGCGGCGCAATGCCACGGCCGCCAAACGCTTTTTCAAACGCCTGCTGGCTGGTCTCAAGTACAAGCCCCGCAAGATCGTCACGGATGGGCTCCGCAGCTATGGCGTCGCACAGCGGGAGATCCTGCCCGGTGCGCGGCATTGGACTAGCCGCTACTTGAACAATCGTGCCGAGCACTCTCACCACCTGACGCGACGTCAAGAACGTCAGATTCAGCGCTTCAAGTCACCCGGGCAAGCCCAGCGGTCCTCTCGGTGCACGCGATGATTTACGGTCACCTCCATCCGCGGCGGCACTTGATGGCCGTCGAACAGTACCGCCATTCGCGCGACAAGGCTTTCCAGATCTAGCGGCAGGAGACGTGTGCCAAGATGGCGGCGTGAGATCGCGCAAGCTCTGTCCTGCGGTCAAACGCGCCCGGTCATCAAACATTGTGACAATGCCCCGGCGTATATCCCAACCGTATTCCGGGACCGGGGATAAGACGCGGCGGTTGGTCTTGGTCATATCACCGCCCCTGCCTAGACGGCGAAATGATCCCCTCCACCGGCTCCCGTAGCATGGTTAGGAGCAGCGCCGGATACCGTCCAACCAGCACTGCCAGCGCCTCTGTGACGCTGTCGAGGCCGCCCTGCCCTGCTGTTGCACCTGCCTGCCGCGCTGCGGCAGCAGTGACCGAATCTAGCCACAGGGGCACGACGAGCGGTAAGGGAATCGAGTCGGCGTCCGGCATGGTCTGAAGGCTGGAATGCCACAGGAGAACAAACCAAAAACACGCTCATGTTGCCCTCTCCGATTCCCGACTTCAACGCGTTCCTGCCCAGTCTAAAGGTGGTCGGCTCCGTACGTCCTAGACCGGCATGGCCACCCCTTCACGACCTTCGCCGTCGGGCCCAAGGTTGAGGGCTTTGGCGCGCCCACCCAGGGCGTCTGTCCACCCGGACGACGGCATGATCGCCGGAGCCAGCAACGCCGGAATGAGGAACCGAATGCACAGAGCAATCCTCGGCCGCCGCGCCGTCCTCGGTGGCTTAGCGTCTGTCGCCGCGCTGCCCGCCACGGGGCGGGTCGCAGCGGCTGCGCCCGACGTGGTTTCGATGACGTTTCTGCATGTCAACGACGTCTACCAGCATCTTGGCCAGCCGCCGCACGGCGGCCTCGCCGAGTTGGGCACGCTGGTGGAGGCCGAGCGCGGCCGCGCAGCCGGGCCGAGCTTTCTCACCTTCGGCGGCGACTTGATCTCGCCTTCGCTCGCATCGAGCGTGACCGGCGGTGCTCATATGGTCGAGATCTTCAACGCGCTTGGTACCGACGTCGCAGTGCTCGGGAATCACGAGTTCGACCTTGGCTCCGAGGTGGCGCGGCGCCGCGTCGCCGAGAGCCGCTTCCCCTGGCTCGCTGCCAACGTCCTCGGCATGGACGGCGCCCCCTTCGCCGGTGCGGCAACGCTCATCCGCGAGGAGGCAGGGCTGCGGATCGGCTTCGTCGGCGCGCTGACGCGGGCCACTGCCGACCTAGCGGTGGGAGCACGGGACGTCACCTTCACCGACGAGACGGCGGCGCTCCGGGCCGGAGTCGCCGACCTGCGGCGCCGCGGCGCCGACGTCGTGGTCGCGCTGACCCACCTCGACCTCGCGGACGACGAGCGCGTGGCCCGCGAAATAGAGGGCATCGACCTCGTCCTCGGCGGCCACGACCACGAACCGACGATCAAGCAGGACAGCGGGGCGCCGGTGGTCAAGGCGGGCGGGGATGCGAAGTGGCTGGCCGTCGTTGAAATGCGGGTCGAGCGCCCCGCGGGGGGCCGCCCGGCGCGGGTGCGCTCGGTTGGGTTCCGCCTGGTGCCGAACGTCGATGTTGAACCCTCGCCCCGGATCAAGCCCCTGGTGGATGCCGTCGAGGCGCGGCTGCAGACCGTTCTTGGGGAGGCCTTGGCGACTCTCGCCGCCCCACTCGACACCCGGACGGCCGTCGTCCGCACGAGGGAGGCGGCCATGGGCAATATTCTAACGGACGCGCTGCGGGCGCACTTCTCGGCCGACGCCGCGCTGGTCAACGGCGGGGGCATGCGCGGCAACCGTGAGTACCCGGTCGGGCACGTGCTGACCCGCCGCGATCTGATGGCCGAGATGCCGTTTGGTAACGCCGTCGTCCTACTCGAGGTGAGCGGGGCTGCGCTGCTGGCGGCGCTTGAGTACGGGGTGTCCGGCGTTGAGGCTAACGCCGGACGCTTTCCGCAGGTCTCCGGCCTTCGGGTAGCCTACGACCCCACCTCACACGCCGGGAGCAGGATCCGTTCGATCGAGATCGGAGGGCGGCCCCTGGAACCGGCGCGGCACTACCGGCTCGCCACGGTGGACTATCTATCGCAAGGCGGCGATGGGTACGACGACCTGAGGGCTGCCAAGGTGTTAGTGGACGCCAGCGGCGGGCCACTGCTGGTCAACGTTGTCGCCGAGGCCGTCGGCCGGGGCGGGCCGCTCTCCGCCGTCCCGGAGGGCCGCATCCGGCCGGTCGAGCGCTGATGGGCCACTCGCCAGGAGCCTATCATTATCGGGCCGAAGCTCAATTGCTTATGCTGCCTATCTAGAACTGACTGCTGATCAACGGGGGCTCCTTGTGTGCAAGGACCCGAATGGAAGGTATTGTGATGAACTTGCGAGCTCGGTTGCTGTCAGCGGTCATTCTGATTTTTCTTTCCTTCCCTGCAGTCGCTTGGACGCCGGATGGCCCCGTGCGTATCGTGGTCGGGTCGGCAGCCGGGGGGCCGACGGACTCTCTTGCCCGACTGTTTGTTGAAACGGCGCGCTCCAGGCTGCCGCAGCCGGTCGTTGTCGAGAACCTCACCGGCGCAGGAGGCAATATTGCCGCCTCCGCCGTCATGCGAGCGCGCCCAGACGGCCGGACCTTTCTGCTGGGCTATGCTGCACTTGTCATCAACAAACTCCGAGGCGACCCACCGGGGGCAGTCGATCCGGTGCAGAACCTGATGCCTGTGGCTCGCCTCGCAACCTCCCCCGCAGTTGTCATGACGCGTGCCAGTTCCGGCATCATGGACTTCACATCATTGGCCGCTCGCCTACGTGCAAATGATGCTCCTTCGTCCTGGGCGCCGCCACTGCCTGGAACGGCGATGCATGTGGTCGGCGAGCAGTTCCTCGCGCGGCTCGGTGGCCAAGCCGAAATGATCCCCTATCGTGGCAGCTCGGCATTGCTACCGGATTTTCTGGCGGGTCGCCTCACTTTCGTTTGCGACAACCCCACCGTACACCTTTCCTATCTGCAGGACGGATCCACTCGCGCTCTAGCCATTGCTGCAGCTCAGCGTTCAGCCTTGCTGCCGGAGGTGCCGACGCTTACCGAGCTGGGTCTGCCTGGGATTGATTTCACGTCATGGCTGGGCGTGCTGGCTCCAACCGGCACCGATTTGGCCGCCATCGCCGCTATCGCCGACATCGCAAAGGCATCCGTTAGCGGACCCGAAGCTGCATCACGACTGGCAGCTATAGGCCTTGAGGCTGCACCTACGGGGAGTGCTGAATTTCGAGACTTGATCGAGGGCGACCTCATACGCTGGAAGCCTGCTGTAGCGGCCGTGCAAGGACAAATGCAGCAGTGACGATAGACTTGCCCAGCGGCCGTACCGCTCCCGAGAGCCTAAGCTGATTAACAAAGCAAGCCGTGGTGCGAAGCTTCGGCCTGCTGTCATGCTCCGACATTCGCCCTTGCCTGCTCAGACGACGTTCCGGGCCTTCAAGTCGGCTAATTGTGCTTTCGTGAGGCCAAGCTCGTCACAGAATACTTCGCTATTGTGTTCACCGACCGAGGGGCCGCTGCATCGTACCTCGCCTGGTGTCGCGGAGAAGCGAGGCACGACTGCTTGCATGGCGAGGGATCCAAGATCGGGATCCGGCACATCGATGATGGCCTGACGCGCCTGCATGTGCGGATCCGCAAAGATATCAGCCGTGTTCTGAACAGGAGCGAAGGCGACCCCGTGTCTCTCCAGCACGTCGGCCAGTGACTCGTAGTCCAGCATGCCTATGGCCCGGCCAATCACGGCATCCAGCGCGGCACGGTTCCGAACGCGGTCGGGGTTGGTCAGAAAGAGGGGATCGATTGACAATAATGGTTGGTCAATAGCTTGGCACAGTCGCTCGAACACCGCCTGGGTACTGGCAGGAATAGTAACCCACCGACCATCCCTCGCACGGTAAACATTGCTCGGACCGCTGTACTGGCTGTTGTTGCCGCTGCGTTCGCGAACGACGCCGAGTTGCTGATATTCAACCGGCAAGAAATCGAGCACCCGCCACATGGCCTCAAGCATCGAGAGGTCAATCTCCTGTGCTGGCACATTCGGGGTGGCATCACGATGTCGGAGCGCAGCGAGGATGCCGAGTGCGCCGAACAGACCGCCCACAGCATCCGCGATGGGAAAACCAGCATGCAGTGGTGGACGGTCCGGATCGCCGGTGATGTTCAACAGACCGGACATGGCTTCGAAGACCCGGGCGAAGCCGGGGCGGTCCTTGTAAGGTCCGGTTTGGCCGAAACCCGTGACGCGAAGCACCACACAGCGCGGCGCCAACTCCCGGAGACGATCGATCGGCAGCCCCCACTTGTCCAAGGTGCCGGGGCGGAAGTTCTCAACCAGCACGTCGTAGCGGGGCAGCAGCTGTTCGAAGAGAGCCTTGCCGGCAGGCTTGCGCAGGTCGAGGCTGATGCCGCGCTTGTTGCGGTTGGTTACCTTCCACCACAACGGGATCCCGTCTTTGTGCGGCGCCAATGCCCGTAGGCCATCGCCGGCGCCGGGCAATTCCACCTTCAGCACCTCGGCGCCGAGATCCGCAAGCAGCGTCGACGACCAGGGGCCGGCGATGATGGTCGAGATGTCTAGGATGCGAATTCCAGCCAGCGGCCCACTCATTCGACTTTAATCCCATGACTTCGGACCACCTCGGCCCAACGCACGATTTCAGCTCGAACGAAGCGAGCAAAGGCTTCAGGGGTGCTGCCCACCACCTCAGCACCTTGGCGTTCGACCTGAGCTTTCACGTCAGGACGGTGGAGCGCGTCCCGGACCTCATGGGCTGGGCGTGCGACAACAGCCGACGGCATGTGGGCGGGCAGGAAAAGCCCGTTCCAACCTACAGCATCGAAACTGGGAAAGCTGCTCTCGGCCAGCGTCGGCACGTCCGGCAGCGCCAAGCTACGATGTGGGGCCGTGACGGCCAACGCGCGCAACCGCCCCTCACGGATGTGGTCCGCCGTGGTCAGAAGCACATCGAATGTGACAGTCACCTGGCCACCAAGCAGATCGCTCATTGCGGGGCCGGCACCACGATAGGGAATATGAACCATGTCAACGTCCGCGAGCCCACAGAACATCGCAGCGAAAAGATGACCGGCGGTCTCGTTGCCAGCGCTAGCATAATTCAACCGACCAGGCTGGCGCTTCGCCAATGCGACCAACTCCTGAACCGTGCGAGCGGGTACGCTGGGATGAACCACCAGGACGTACATCTGGCTCGCAGTCTGGCTCAACGCCGTGAAGTCAACCACCGCATCGTAGGGTGTCTGCGCGAACAGGCCAGGGATGATCCCATGCGTGGCGATGGTACCCATGAGCAAAGTGTGACCATCCGGTGCGGCTCTGACCACTGCCGCGCTACCGACGGTCCCACCGCCGCCCAGTCGGTTCTCCACGACGACCGGATGGCCCAAGGACTGCGACATGGAGCCAGCGACCAGCCGAGCTATCACGTCCGTTGTCCTACCTGGTGGAAACGGCACGACGGTGGTGATTGACCGGATCGGCTGCCAGTCCGACGGCGCTCGCTGCGCCACGGCTGGGGCGGCGAGCCAAGTTAGGCCCGGACCTAGAAGCGCAACCCTCCGCCGCACGATATGCCCTCTCTGTCGAACCAGAAGAATGCGTCACGCTCCTACGATCGTCCACTTCAGAAGCGAAAACATATGCTTTGCTGCAAGGATCATGTGCCGGCACCAGGGCGGCCAAGGCAGTGCTTCAGCCAAGGTCTATGCCCGCCCCCGGGTCGACCACCATTCCAATGGCAGGGCTTGGTTCTCAGATCGACGGTGACCGCCCCATCCATTAGCCTCTTCCAGCCCGGGTAGCATGGCTATGGATCATCAAGGCCCATTCTGGACTCGCTGCGCGAGCGTTGAGGCCGTTTGGGCATCGCCTTGAGAATGAGCTTGGCTTGACGGCTGGTGGGTCGTCATCAAGCGCGTCATAGCGCCGTGGACCCGCTGACCTGCGGCTGCGTTGCTGAACCAGAGCCTGGGAGCGCAGGCATGTTGTGCCCATTCGGAATCAACTCCGGTCTGATCGTGCGTTCGGTGGACCCGTTCAACGCCGAACCGCATCTCAGGCAGCCGATCTCCGATTACGTCACGCCGCAGTCGGAGTTCTACGTTCGCAGCCATGGAGAGATTCCCCGGCTAGACGCAACGACTTATCACTTGCGAGTGACCGGCAAGGTGCAAAAACCACTTGAGCTGTCGATGGAGGCGCTGCGCCACGAGTTTCCCCGGCATACGGTGAACGCCGTGATGCAGCGCGCCGGCAACCGGCGAGGCGACCTACTCCAGGTCGCACCCGTCTCTGGCGACCCTTGGTCGGCCGGTGCCATCGGGAACGCCAGGCGGGGCGGCATTGTGCTCGCTGACGTATTGCGGGCAGCAGGCGTAGATGACGGCGCCGGACTTCACGTTGCCTTCAATTCCCTCGATGACTGTAAGGTCAATGACGAGCGATTTCGCTTCGGCGTATCCATCCCCATGGCCAAGGCGATGGCGCCAGAAGTTCTCCTCGCCTTCGAGATGAACGGTGAGGCCCTACACCCCAGCATGGCCTTCCCTTACGCGCCGTCGTGCCGGGCTTCGCGGGGGTGCGCAGCGCAAAATGGCTGGCCGAAGTGAGCGTGCAGGATCGGCCAAGCGACGCCAAACCGCAGGCGCGGGACTACAAGCTGTTCCCGCCGCAGGTCAGCGAGGGGACTGCGGACTGGGAAAAGGGCATGACCATCAACGAAATGCCGCTGAACGCCGCCATTTGCGACCCTGAGCCGTTTGCCAACCTGAAAGCTGGCACTGTCACGCTGCGCGGCTGGGCCGTGGCGACGGCGAGGCAGGTCGCACGAGTGGATGTGTCCGTCGATGGCGGCCGAAACTGGCGTCAGGCGGAACTGCAGCATGACTCCGCCGCACCCTGGAGCTGGACTTTATGGACCATGCAGGTTGCCCTGCCACCAGGGGGAGCATGATTTGGTGGTCCGGGCATGGGATAGCGCGGGTCAAACGCAGCCAGCGCTGCCGGATGACACCTAGAATTGGAAGGGATATCTGAACGCCGCTTGGCACCGTGTTCCGGTTAAGGTCGCATGGGCATCGTCAAGTTGTTGACCCAGGACTGACCGAGTTGGCTGGCCGAGCGCGATGCGGGAGCGCAGTTCAGGTTGCGGTGGTAACCCCGCTGATGTCGGCCCACGCCTCGAACGCACGCGCCCTTGCGGCTCGGTGCTCACTGGCGGTGACGTGGTCGCGGCGGAGATGGAAAAGGTTGGCGATCTGGTCGTGGGCGAAGAGGAAGCGCTGTGCCTGCCGCGCTAACTTGAAGCGCTTCATCTGTCGCTCTCGTCGTCGCGTCGGCTGGTATGAATTCTCAGCCTGGTTTTTGAGGCCCTTGTGCTGGCGGTGCTCGACATCGCGCATCACCTCACGCTTGGCCGCCTCGTAGCTCGGGAGCTTGTCGGTGATTATGACGCGGGGCGCCCGGCACTGCCGCTTCAACAACTTCCGCAGCAGGCGCTTGGCCGCACGCTTGTCGCGCCGGCGCTGGACCAGCATGTCGAGCACCATCCCGGCCTGATCCACGGCACGCCAGAGCCAGTGCTGGACCCCAGTGATCTTGATCGCAACCTCGTCGAGGTGCCACTTGTCTCCGGCGCGGGGCGGTCGCCGGATCTGATTGGCGAACTCCTGGCCGAACTTGAGAGCGCACTGCCGCACGGTTTCATGGCTGACCACGATGCCGCGTGCCGCCAGCATCTCCTCAACCATGCGCAAGCTGAGCGGGAAGCGGAAACAGAGCCAGACCGCTTGGCTGATCACCTCAGCCGGGAAACGGTAGCCGGCATAGAGAGGCTTGGCGGCTGGTGAGCTCATTTCGGCTGCCTACCTGACGTGGACCAGCCCGCCAAGTCCGCTCAACCTGACGGTGCCGCCTACCGTTCTCCTGCTCCAGCTGCTCCAGACGCATCACCTCATCCAGCTTCAGGCCGCCATACTCGCTTCGCCAGCGGTAATAGCTCTGCTCCGTCACCCCGATCGTGCGCACCGGCTCGGCCGCCGTCTTGCCCTGCGCTAGCAACACTTCGACCTGCCGAAGCTTGGCCACGATCTCCTCCGGCTTGTGATGCTTCCTCGCCATCTCCAAACCCTCCAGCGCTCGCCAGTCTCACATTACCAGCGGACCGCTTCTACAGGGTAAAGTCAGGTGCGGATCGCGTTCAGCACCTCGCGCAGGTTCACCGAGGGCTTGCGGCCCCGACGCGAGGCACGTGGCATCAACGGCTCGACCTGTACCCACTCCTCATCGGTGAGGTCAGACGGGTAGCGCTTCGTTTTGCGGGCAACCTCGACCATCCGGCAACGCGTCTCTCGGGTCCACATCCCGAGCTTGAATCACGCTGCCGCAACCGCGCCAACCCATTCTCAAATGGTCGCTGAGGAGGCGAACAGCATAGCCCACTTCGCTGATGTAGCCTCGATAACGCGCCTTATCCAACAAATGCTGATTGCTGCTGGGATACTGACGCGTGCCCGCGACCGTTTAACAACGGATATCGACGCGCAGATCCGCTGGCTTTTTAGTTCCGGCAGTACCGGCCTGGACTTGAACACTACCGTCTGCACCAAGCACCGAGTACATCGATCACTCGTTAGCCGAAGGCGAAAAAGTTGAATTGATCAGCCGGCAATAGGAGTTGGAGAGACGCCTCAGACGCCGCGCGTCATCCGCCGCTTAGGGCCCGGGCGGCTTCCATGGCGAGCGGGGCCATCCGCTTGCGGAACTCCTCTACCTCCCATTCGGAGAGCGATGCGGCGATGTGGATCGCCCCTACGGGCCTGCCCGCCTCGTCGGTGATCGCCGCCGCCAGCACGATCTCGCCGAGAAACCACTCCTCCACCGCCAGCGCGTAGCCGAGCGCGCGCGCCTCGGTGACCTTGGCGTGCAGCCCTGGCAGATCCACCACCGTCTTCGATGTCATCGCTCGCCGGTCGGAGCGGAGCAGGACGTTCTCGACCTCCTCGTCGCTTCGGTAGGCCAGCATCGCCCTGCCGCCGGAGGAGGCGAAGGTTGGAAGGCGGCGGCCGACCAGCGTCGCGGCGAAGGTTTCCCGCTTGCTCTGCAGCCGCACCGCGTAAATGATCGAGAGGTCGTCTGGCAGGCTCAGGTCGACGCGTTCCTGCGTAGTCCGCCGCAGGTCCATGAGCGGACTCGTGGCGCGCTGCACCAGCGGATGCATCCGTAGGAAGTCGTAAGACCGGTCCATGAGGCGCAGGCCCGGAACATGGCCGCGTCCATGCACGTCGACCGCTAGGTACCCAAGGCGCCGCAGCGTGTAGCACATGCGCTGCGCGCCGCTCTTGTCCATCCCGGACGCCTCGGCGACCTCCGCCAGCGAGAGCGGATGGTGCCGACTGCCGAAGACCTCCAGCACGCGGAACGCCTTCTCGACCGCCTGCACATAGAGGCGCGGGTCCGGATCCTCGGCCGGCATCGGCCGATGCGCATTTGTCTTTGACACGCCACACTTCCCATCGTTAGCATCGAAGTACCATTCGATCGTATTGATAGTCAATACGAAAGACCGGGAGGACCGATGCTTTACTATGTAACCTCTACCGAACAGCAAGCGCGGCCTACCAGTGGAGGCCGTCTTGCCTGACCTCCGACGGCTGCAAGGCCGCGCCGCCATCGTCACCGGCGCGGCACGCGGCATCGGCGCTGCCACCGCCGGTCGTCTCGTTGCTGAAGGCGCCAAGGTACTGCTCGCCGATCGCCTCCCGGAGGTCGCGGCGACGGCGGCCGGCATCGGCGCCTCCTTCCTCGAACTCGATATCAGCGCCAGGGGCGCCGGCGAGGCGCTGGCTCGCGCGGCGCTCGCCACCTTCGGCCGCATCGACATCCTCGTGAACAATGCCGGAATCGGCGGCTCGAAGTCGTTGGCGGAGTCGGACGACGAGCTGATCGACCGGTTCATCGACACCAACTTGAAGGCCGTCCTGCGCGTCACGCGCGACGTCGCTCCCCACCTCACCCGGCCCGGCGGGCGGATCGTCAACATCTCTTCGACCCTCGCGCTGTCCGGCTATCCCGGGACGACCGCCTATGCTGTCGCCAAGGCCGGCGTCGCGCAGTTCACGCGCCAGCTCGCCTCGGAGCTCGGGCCGGAGGGCATCCTGGTGAATGCCATCGCGCCCGGCGTCATCGAGACGGCGATGACGGAGCGGCACCTGACCAAGCCCTACTACATCCGGGCCATCATCGAGCCGACGCCGCTGCGCCGCGCGGGGCGGCCGGAGGAGATCGCCTCCGTGGTCGCCTTCCTGGCCTCCGACGACGCCTCCTTCATTGCCGGCCAAGTGATTGCCGTCGATGGCGGCTGGACGACGGCTCGCAACCCGCCGCGCGCTCCCGGAGAGGACACCATGGGATGATCGACAAGAGCGTCAACTGGCCCGGCGGCGCGCGCATCGCCGTCATGCTCACCTTCGACTTCGACGCGGAGACACTCTGGACCTCGCGCGATCCGGCCAACGCACGGCGCCCCGGCATCCTCAGCCAGGGCGTCTATGGCGCAAAGGTCGGCGTGCCGAAGATCTTGGAGACGCTGCGGGACGAAGGCCTCAAGGCCACCTTCTTTGTCCCCGGCTGGACCGCCGAGCACCACCCCCAGCGCACGGAGATGATCGTCGCCGGTGGGCATGAGGTGGCGCACCACAGCTATTCCCACAACTGGATCGATCCCGACTATCCGGAGAAGGAAGTCGAGGAGATGGAGCGGGGGCTGGAGGCGCTGAAGCGCGTCGTGGGCGTCGTCCCGCGCGGCTACTTCTCCATCAAGTCGCCGCGGCCGATCTTTCCGAACAGCCATATCCTCGAGATCTTCCAGGACGAGTTCCGCGAGATCTATCGCTGGGGCGGGCTCTACAACCTCGTCATGCATCCGCAGGTCATCGGCCGGCCCAGCCGTATCGCGCTGCTACGCGAAATAATCGGCTTCATCAGATCCTTCCCCAATGTCTGGTTCGCCACCGGCACCGAGGTGGCCGAAGCATGGAGCGCCGCACATGACGCCTGACACCTACTCGGCCGGCGCCCCCCGCGCCACGGGCTACGACCCCGCCGGTTTCCGGCCGCTGACCTTCCACGATGCCGTGCCGCGCTTTCAGGACGGCAGCGACACCCCCCGCGCCTATCTGGAGCGCTGCCTCGAAGTGATCGCAGCGCGCGAGCCCGTGGTGCGCGCCTGGGTGACGCTGAACGAGGCCGGCGCCCGCGCCGCCGCCGATGCGGCGACGGCCCGCTACAAGGCCGGGCGCGCGCTCTCGACCATCGACGGCATGCCGATCGGCATCAAGGACATCCTGCAGACGAAGGACATGCCGACGGAGCAGGGCACGGCCCTCTTTAAGGGCGTGCAGACCAAGACGGACAGCGCCAGCGTGCTCGCTCTGCGCCAGGCCGGCGCCATCATCCTCGGCAAGACGGTGACGACGGAGCTGGGCATGTCCCATCCCGGCCCCACCACCAACCCGTTCAACCCCGACCACACGCCAGGCGGCTCCTCCTCCGGCTCCGCCGCCGTGATCGGGGCGGGGATGGTGCCGGCCGCGCTGGGGACGCAGGTGGTGGGCTCCATCATCCGTCCGGCCGGATTCTGCGCGAACACCGCTATCAAGCCGAGCTTCGGCGCCATCCACCGCGGCGAGCGGCTCGGCTTCAGCCAGAGTCATATCGGCGTCCATGCCGGCGACCTGATCGACATGTGGAGCGTCCTCTACGAGATGGGCCTCCGCTCCGGCGGCGACCCGGGCGAGCCCGGTCTCTACGGCGAGGCTGCCCTCCGCCCGCCGACGAAGCCCGGCCGGCTGATCGTGATGGAAGCCGAGGGCTGGGCCATGACAGATCCGGCCACCGCCGGCGCCTTCGACCGGCTCCTCGGCCAGTTGCGCGATGTCGGCGTCACCATCCTGCGCCGCGGCGACAACCCGCTGATCGAGAATTTTGAGCGCGCAATCGGGGATAGCCTGGCGATCTGCCGCGATGTCTGCGGCTACGAGTTGCGCTGGACGCTGGAGAACTTGGTTGAGCGCTTCGGAACCGGGCTGAGCGAGAGCATGATGTCACGCCTCGACCTTGCCCGCGGCATGACAATTGAGGACTACCGCCTGGTGCTGATGCAGCGCGAGACGGCGCGGCGTGCCTTCGCGGCGATCGGCCACTTGGCCGATGGACTGATCAGCCTCTCCTCGGTCGGTCCGGCGCCGCTGATGGAGAACAAGGTCAAGGATTCCGGCGTCACCCACACGACCGGCCTCCCCGCCTACAACGCCGCCACTTCCGTCCTCGGCTCGCCCGCCATCACCCTCCCGCTCCTCGCCGTCGGCGGCCTTCCGGTCGGCATACAACTCATCGGCCAGCGCCATACCGACGCGGCGCTGGCCGGCCTCGCGCGCTGGGTGGCGGCCAATGTGAAGGCGGTCGCCGCCTGATGGCCGCGCTCGATGCCACCCGGCAGCGGAACCCGCTGCTAGGCGTCAACCGGATGAAGCTCGGCATCTTCGGGACGAACGGCAAGGGCGCCGCGCAGACCCTGGTGCTAGAAGCCTACCGCCCAACCTGGAAGGCCTCGGTGGACACCGCCCGCCTAGCCGACGCGCTGGGCTTCGAGGCTGTGCTCGCCTATGCCCGTTGGAAGGGATACATCGCGGGCGAGACCGCGCATCCCAGCGGCATCACCCTCGATCCCTTTACCTGGTGCGCGGGGATCGCGCAGGCGACCCGGCACCTCTCCGTCATCGCCACCTCCCATGCGCCCACCATGCACCCGGTCACCGCTGCGAAGCAGTGCGCCACCATCGACATCATCGCGGACGGCCGCTTCGCGCTGAACGTGGTTGGCGGCTGGAACAAGCCGGAGCTGGAAATGTTCGGCGCCGCCATGGCCGAGCACGACGCGCGCTACGACCATCTGGAGGAGTGGCTCAGGATCATCCAGCGCCTCTGGCGTGAAGAGGCGGAGTTCGACCATGAGGGCCGCTTCTTCAAGGTCCGGCGCGGCTCCTCCATGCCGAAGCCCCTGCAGCAGCCCGGGCCGCCCATCATCAATGCCGGCGGCTCCGATCGCGGCCAGCGCTTCGCTTGCGAACACGCCGATATCTGCTTCCTGATCCTGCGCTCGGAGGACACCGCGAAGATCGCGGCGCAGATCGCCGATTACAAGGAAATGGCAAAGCGGGACTACGGCCGCGAGGTCCAGGTCTGGACCTATGCCTACTGCGTGCAGCGCGCCACGCGCGGCGAGGCGGAAGCCTATCTGCACCACTACTCCATCGAGATGGAGGATGCCCCGAGTCTCGACGCCTGGACCGCGGGCGTCGGCTCGCAGACCGGGATCCTGAAATCGCCCGAGGCGGCGCGAGCCTTCCGTCAGCGCTTCGCCGCCGGAGCCGGCGGTTCCGCCCTGATCGGCACGGCCGGCGACATCGCGGCACGCCTTGAGGAGCTCTCGGATGCCGGGTTGGACGGCGTCCTCCTCACCTGGGTCGACTTCGTGGACGGGCTCCACCGCTTCGCCGAGGTGATGCCTCTCCTTGAAGCCCGCGGATTGCGCACGGCTTTCGATCCAAACCCCTGACCTGCCTGTCCGAGCAGCCCCGCTGACCGAAAGGATGATGCCATGGCGTTCTCGTTCCTGAAGCCCCGCACCGCCCTTGCGATGGCGCTGCTGGCCGCGACCTCGCTCGCCCCTCTCCCGGCGGGCGCGCAGCAGCAACAGAGGCCGCTGCGTCTCGTGCTGAATGTCGGGCTGCAGACCCTCGACCCGGTGGCGGGTCCCTCCTTCGTCACCCGCAACTTCTCCTACATGGTGTTCGACACGCTGGTGGCGGTCGACAGCCAGGGCCGCTACCGCCCGCAGATGCTGGACAACTGGCGCACGAGCGAGGATGGGCTGACCTGGACCTTCACCTTGCGTGACGGCCTGGAATTCAGCGATGGCGCAGCGGTGACCGCGGAAGATTGCGTCGCATCCCTCAGGCGTTGGGGTGCGCGCGACTCGCTCGGCCGCCGGCTCATGGCGGCGACGAAGGAGATGCGCGTACTAGACGCCAGGACCTTCGTGCTGGAACTCGCTCGACCCTTCGGGCTGGTGCTGGAGGCGCTGGGCAAGCCGAGCGTGCAAGTACCCTTCATCATGCCGGCCCGCTTAGCGGCCAATACGCCGCCGACGACGCCGGTGGCGGAGGTTGTCGGATCGGGCCCGTTCCTCTTCGTGCGCGAACAATGGATTCCTGGCGAGCGGACGGTCTTCGTGCGGAACCCGCGCTATCGGCCGCGGGAGGAACCGGCCGACGGGCTGGCCGGGGGCAAGGTGCCGACGATGGAGCGGGTGGAATTCGTCAACATGCCCGATCCCGGCCTGCGCGCCGCGGCCATTCAGCGCGGCGAGGTCGACTATTTGGAATACGCGCCCATCGACTATATCCGCAACTTCACCCGCGACCGCAACCTGGTGCTGAGCCGCGCCCGCGGCGGCGCCGAGATCGTCGGCGGCATCAGCATCAACTATCACCAGCCGCCCTTTGACAATGTTCTGGTCCGCCGCGCCGTACAGCAAGTGATGGACCGCGGTGAGATCATCGCGGCGGAGGGCGTCCCGACCGATTTCGCACGTCCCGACTGCCAGTCGCTTTATGCCTGCGGCACCTTCTATTCCAGCGAGACGGGCACCGAGCCGATGCGCAACACGAGCATCGCCCGCGCGCAGGAGCTGCTTCGCCAGTCAGGCTAAAGGCGAGCGGGTAGTGCTGATGCAGCCGGGCGATTCGGCGCTGATTAACCCCATCGGCCTCGTCATGATCGACCGGCTGAAGCAGGCCGGCTTCAATCTCGATGTGCAGACCTCCGACTGGTCCTCGCTTGCCCAGCGCTGGATCCAGCGCCGGCCGCTCGACCAGGGCGGCTGGAGCCTCCTGCCGATCATTTACACCGGCTTCGACCTGGCGAACCCGCTGAGCAACCCGAGCATCGGCTACAACTGCACTAACAACCAACCCTGGGGCTACTGCGTGTCGGGGATGACGCCGGTTATCGAACGCTTCGAGGCGGAGCGGAGCCCGGAGAGGCAAAGGGAGGTCGCGGGCGAATTGCAGCGCATTTCGATCGACCAGGCGATCTTCCCACTGGCCGGCCAGTTCGCCAGCCCGGCCGTATGGCGGGCCGAGCTTCGCGGCGTCGTCGATTTTGGCTTCCCGGTCCTTTGGAATATCGAGAGGAGTGCACCGTAGAACGGACTGGTCCGACGCCGTAAATCCGTGCTGCGCCATCGCGGTGAGTGTGCCGGACCTCGTCGTGCGCGACGGAGTTCAAGGTGGGAGGCCGTCAGGCTGTCGTCCTAAAGAAATGCCAAGCCGCCATCCCGGCCGCAGCTCTAGGCAGGCCTCCCAGCCCGCTCACGAGCACGCCGCTCGCCCCTCTTCCCGCCGTGCAGACGAGCTTGCTTGCTGAGCGGCGAAGGGCGGGCGGCTCTGTGCTCCTCTCACCCTTGTGGTGGCCGAGGCATTGCCAAGTTGTCGGCTTCTATCCGGAACGAGGCGGCTGGGCCAAGCTGGGTTGATGACGCCAGAGCCCGCCACTTATCCCGGATACCGCTTTCCGGCCGAGATCATCAGTCACGCGGTCTGGCTCTACCATGTCTTCAGCCTGAGCTCCCGGGACGTCGAACTGCTTCTGGCCGAACGGGGCATCACGGTCACCCACGAGAGCATAAGGCAGTGGTGCCTCAAGTTCGGAGCCGATTTCGCCCGTAAGCTTCGCCGCCGCCGGCCCAAGCCGGGCGACACTTGGCGCCTCGATGAGGTGTTCCTGAAAATCAATGGCGAGCTGCACTATGTCTGGCGCGCCGTCGATCAGCACGGCGTGGTCCTCGACATATTCATTCAGGGCCGCAGGAACGCCACAGCAGCCAAGCGCTTCTTCAAGCGCCTGCTCGCTGGGCTGAAGTACAAGCCGAAGCGCCTCGTCACCGAGGGCCTGCGCAGCTACGGCGTTGCGCACCGTGACATCTTGCACCAGGTGAAGCACCGGACCAGTCGCTACCTGAATAACCGCGCCGAGAACTCTCATAGGCCGACGCGGCGCCGGGAGCGGCAGATGCAGCGGTTCAAGTCGCCGAAGCAGGCGCAGCGCTTCTTATCATCCCAAGCGATGATCTATGGCCATTTCCGTCCGCGGCGGCATCTGATGACGGCTGCTGAGTACCGCGATGACCGCGCCAAGGCCTTCCGAATCTGGCGTCAGGAGACGTGCGTCCAGATGGCTGCGTAAGCACGACAGGTGTCGTGCCGCGCGGTCAAACGCATCCATCAACCCAACAACTTGGCAATACCGCACGCGATCTGTATCGCGGATTGTTTGCAACTCTAGTCCCGATCGACAATGACCTCGCCTGTCAGCACAATTGATGTGTTGACTCCCCCTCTCCAACGCCTCTAGCACCTCTTCGTGTGTGCGGAGAACCGTTCACTTATCATGACAGAATCAGATGTGAGATCGTAAATTGGCAGACTTCTTTGAGAGCTTCGATAACAGCGTCGGTATTCTCAACCACACCTGGGGCAGCGTCGATACCAGCAAGGACGGGCAGGTTACGCTGACCGGTTATTCGGGAATCATGCAGCGGCCATCTGGCGATTCTGCCGGCAATGGCTATGGAACTTACGAGTTCACTCTCTCGATGAAGGGCAATCAGCAGGGGCCTGCTGCGCTGCTCTGGCCGGGCAATGACGAGTGGCCGGGTACGGAGATGGATGTGGTTGAAATCCACAACGGCCGTGCTTATGGAACCGCGCATCACGAAAAGTCAGATGGTGGCGACGGCTACCGGACCGTCACCTATGACGGGCTCGACGAGAGCAAGGTGCATACGTATACGCTCGACTGGCAGCCGGGGAAGCTCACCTACGCAGTCGATGGCGAGGTCTATGGGACTATCACCAAAAACGTCGGCGAGGATTTCACCCATGGTGGCGTTGATGCTGTTGTCGGGGCACTGAACATCAACCCCAACACCTCGATCACGCTCTACGATGTCAGCTACACGGCCTCGGATAACATCTGGTAGTAAGCTTCGGGGGCGACCGGCGAGTCCGGCAGCCTCTTGAAAACGGTGTTCGGAATTGGTTTCTCGCCAAGGGCGAGCCGCACTGGACCTAAGCGGGCTACCCACTGCGCGGCTGTTGCAAGCGCTCTTGCGCTTGCATGATGCAGCGTCAAGATCGCAGCAGGGACGTGTTCGCCCACATTCCTGTCGATCGAACGGGCGGCCAGACGCCGATGCTCAGGTAGAGGAACGACACCAACACAGGCCATTGCGGTGCGCACAGCAGGCGGCCCCCAAGGATCGTGTGAAGCGGCATCGCGTGGTGGTGTTGACTAGCACGATCTCAGCAACCTCGCGGCCGAGAAGGTCGTGGAATATAAGGTCAGGATCGTCATGTTGCCGGTCCTCCGGCCGGGGTATGGCCCTGGGCCTGCCAGACGATGGCACCCAGGTCTTGCTTGCTGTCACGCACGCCAGTAGGCCAGCCCAATGGTCCAGCCGATCTAGACAAGGGTGGCCAAACTCGCCGTGCGCTTGGCTACGTCCTCCTTCCATGCTTGCGCCGACCCGCGGCTTTATGGAGCTTGAGGCTGGATAAAGCGACGAAGGTCCAGCGATCTGCCTCTGCCGTATGACCTCGTAGCCCCACCTACCCAAGCGCAAAGCATGGTTGGAGGGAGAGCACAATGTCTAAGGCGAACGCTTATTACCGCCGTGCAGCAGAACAGCGCGTCTTGGTCGTCGGAATGTATGATCAGGCTGGCAACGTTTCACCGAGCCAATGGCGCCTCACTTCCGCCCATAGGTCGCGGACATTATTAGCAGGGCTGGTCACTGCCGTTCTGAGTGGCTGATCCTCACAGGTGTTGGACCTGCCTAGATGCAGCAGATCGGAAGGAGTGCTGTCAGCAGGTCCACGTGGGTTGAGCGCGGCTGAGCCCACCTGCCCTGATATGACGGCCAAATTCCACTGCATGCTACATTCCTCGGCAACTGCGGTGCGAGCGACGGCTGCTTACCGAGCCGCGATATCGGCGGGGTCCAAAAGGCGGTGGCCTTCCTCGAACACCTGGGCAGCGGAGGTTAGGGCTTCCAGCCATTCTCCGTCCGGCATTCCAAGATCGGGTTCAGCGGCAACGAGGCGCCTAATCTCATCCAGAGCCCGCTTGTAATCAGCTTCAGTGAAAATCGGCGCAACCTGCATGGTGCCACTTCCCAGACAACAAAGGTTTGACGGACGTATTTCTATCAGAGGTAGAGGATAGGCGTCCAATCCTACCGGGGAGACAACTCAAGGTAGCCCTGCTCAGTGTGCTTTTCCTGCATCACCCTTGGGGGTCGGGAAGCCAGACGTTGTATATGCGCCCAATCACAATTTATGGTTGAAGGCGGCAGTTTAGGAAAACCAACATGCGCCGCGGTGCCGTCCTTCCCTTCCCTTACCCACGAAGGCTTTGGGATGCTGAGCGCGGTTGTTTACAGCGCTTTGTGGCAGCGGTTTCTGGTGCGAGGGCCGACATCTTCATCGACCAAAGTCGCAAAGAAGTTGCCACCCTCACCCTGGCTGGCAGGCATTTCTGGATTGCCCGCGACGACACCGGCATCGGGGCTCATGACGCATCCAGCGGGCACCTTATAGCCAAAGAAACCTGCATCGGCCTGCTCCTGGCGACGATGGCGGCCGATCTGTTACCGGATAAGCCTATGTGTAGTGGACTGCCTCAGGTCTCCCATTCAGCGCCATGCGGACCGGCAAAGCCTCCACGGTCCCAAACAGCCTCCAGCCAGGATGACCGCTCGTGATGGTTGGGTTGCGTGCAACCACGCCGCCGCTGAGCCTGTTGTGCAGTAAAGGAGAGCTTCTATGCATCGCATCGCCGAGGCATGCTGCGGCCGAGAGCGCATCGGCTGAGATCGACACGCTACGGGACTACGCCGACCGGCTCGGGGTTCAGTTGAGAGTGCAAGATGGGCTGAACGGCATCGAACTCGAATGGCTCTGCCGCCGCCCGTGTGCGCTGCCAGGGACAGGCAGCGAAGTACTTAGCGCACTGTGCAGCTATGCCGACCGCGCAGGCCGCCCAGTTCGCCTCATCGTATTGGCTGGCCGCGAACGGCTGCTCACTTTTTACAATCGTTTTGGTTTTGATGTTGTGCGTTCAGCCGAGAACGATTGTGACAGCACGGAACTCGCACGCTTGCCAGCAGGGCGCGGCCCGTCGCATGGGACGCCAATCAACTATGGTGGCGTGATACTTTCGGAGTGACCGTCGCGCTGGCACTGCCAGGCCGCGGCACTGAACAGATTGTCACCCCTATGCCTGAGGGCATTATCGAGACCGCACCGTTGTGTCCTATGGTAGTCGCCACCATCGTGCGAAGGATTTCCTGTCTGAGTTAACCTACCGGCCGTTGCTGAACTATACGTGCCCCCAAACCTGATCCAGCATGGCACTATGGCGGAGCTTCAGGGGGTGCTTCCAGCCACTCACTTCGATGACCTCGAAACTCTGGTCCTCTTCCCAGGCACAATGCTCGTGCGCCCGTATCATGCGGACGATGGTAGCTACACCAGGGTAGGCGGTGGTGCCGTCCGTTGTGATGCGACCAGCAAAGTTGAGGGCAACTGCGAGAGAGGGGAAGTACCTCTCACGAGGCGTGCCCATCCATTCGACGACGTAGATGACTGCAAAACGCTCCTGCACTGGCTTGCTCTCCTAGAGCGTTTTCCCATCAGTCTGCGTCATAGCCGGCGGCGGCGAAGTGGTTGGCGCACTCGACTGGGGTGAAGGTTTCGATGATGCGGCCGATGGCA
>NZ_JAETWB010000043.1 GCF_016773205.1 Belnapia arida | reverse complement strand
GTCTGTTGCTCTCCGTCATCGACACCTCCCAGGCTCCTCAGCCTATCAAAGGTGTCCGTGAAATCGGGACAGGCCCAGACCGCGTCCAAGTTCGCGCCGGTCTCCTCTGACGCCAAGGCGCTGGACGGGCTCAACGTTCAGGTGGCGGTCTGTGACGAGATCGCCTCGCACAAGACGTCCGAGGTCTATGACGTGCTGCTGACCGCCATGGGCAAGCGACGGCACCCGCTACTGCTGTCGATTAGCACGGCGACGGGTAACACCACGGGCATCGGCAAGCAGCTCTGGGACTATGGCGTTCGGGTGCTGGAGGGCGCTCAGGAGGACGAGCGGCTGTTCACCCTGATCTATGCCGCCGACCCCGAGGACGACCCCTGGGACGAGGCGACCTGGATCAAGGCCAACCCGAGCTGGGGCCAAGCGGTGCAGCCGGAGGCGATTCGCGCCATCATGCGGCAGGCCCGGAACAACTTGGCGCAGGAGACCGCCGCCCGGACGCGGCACCTGAACATCTGGTCCGGTGCCGACGAGGCGCTGTTCTCGATGCGCGCCTGGCAGGCGTGCCGCAGCCCCGAACTGCGGCTGGAGGACTTCGAGGGGCAGGAGTGCCACCTCGGCCTCGATCTCGCCAGCCGCACCGACCTTGCGGCGCTGGCCCTGGTCTTTCCCCAGACCTGCCGCGAGACGGGCAAGACGACCTATGCCGCCTTCGCCCGCTGCTACCTGAACGAGGAGGCGGTGCTGGAGGCGCGGAATGCCGCCTATCCGGGCTGGGCGGCGGCTGAGCACCTCATCCTCACTCCGGGCAACGAGACCGACTTCCAGGCCATCGAGGACGACATCCTGGAGCTCAGCCGCCGCTTTCAGATCGTGAGCGTCGGCTACGACCCGTGGCAGTCAACGCAGCTGGCGCAGCGACTTCGAGCGCAGGACATCGAGATGGTGGAGTTCCGCTCGACCACGGCCAACTTCTCGCCGGCGATCATCGAGCTCGACGCTGCGATGCGCTCCGGTCGCCTTCAGCATGACGGCAACCCGGTGCTGGAGTGGTGCATCGGCAACGTCGTGGGCAAGCCGGACCGGCGCGGCAACTTGTACCCGACCAAGGTGCGACCGGAGCAGAAGATCGACGCGGCCGTGGCGCTCATCATGGCGATCGGGCGGTCGATGACTGAACCGGAGCAGTTCACCAGCATCTTTGAACGGGCGGAGTTGTGGCAAGCGTGAGGCAATATGGGAGTAGCAACCGGATTTATAGACGTAGTGATTAGCAGGACCTCTCGTTCAGCAGCAAAGCAATATCTTAAATAAGATTTACACGCATTAGCGACAAATTTCTTTCCCTTGTTTGCGAATGGCTCGCTTAAGAGCAGCGTTTTGATGCGCTGGAAAACTCCATGTTACCAGGATGTTGCTTTGATAAAAGCTAAGGACAGACCTTCAGCAGTGTTATGCTTTTTTGTCGTGCGTTTGATGGGGCGGGGCAATGACCGTTAAATGGAATGGAGTTCCAGATAAGCCTGAATGCAGTGGATGGCATTGGGTGGAGGATGCAACAGGATTGCGCCCACTGCTTTGGCGAGGGGATGACTGGCCTGAGAAGGCTGACTGCCGCGAGTGGCAAGACGGCACAATCATCTGCTCGCCATCAGACATGTGTGGTGATCGGTACTTCGGGCCAGTGACCCTGCCCGAGGCTGTAGCTAGCCGCTTCAAGGCGACATACGTCGCTCGGCCCACGTTGAGAGGCTCAAATCTTTGGACAAGCCTGCTAAGGCTGTGAAGGGCCGCGTGCGCGTACCAAGGTGTAAGCGCCAACGGTAGCTTTCGCCAAATTGTATACGAAGTAGAACTATCTTGCTACTTCTTGGTTTGGAAACGGTGCGATGCCGTGCCGCAAGCCAGGGAGAGCATACCTTATGACGTTCGTTGGTCCATCGACAGTTGCTGAGCAATCTCGGGTTTCCATAAAGTATCAAACCGACCCAAGGGCACAAATGTCAGAACGGCTTCCGGCCGTTGTCCAGCCGTTCCTGACTTGGCTCACGGCGAGACCAGCGCCCGGTGAGACCGCGTCACCTCGTTCAGCTAGCAGTTTTGTCGTGAGTGCGTTGGCTTGGATGCTAGTGGGTTGCGGCTTAAGCTTGTGCCCACTGCTACTTGTCGAGCCTCCTTATTTGGCATGGCTTTTGCTCCCTCTTGGCCTCCTTGCCACAAGCTGCGGTCTTGGGATTTTTCAGGTGATCATTTTTCATCACTGTTCCCACGGCACAGTTTTTCGCACGCGTGAGCGCAATCGCCGTGTTGGTCGGCTTATCTCAGCGCTGCTTCTCTTCAAAAGATTTGACGATTACCAGCGTGAGCACATGCTGCACCACAGCCCAAAAAAGTTGCTCACTGAAGAGGATGAGTTTGCCGACTTTGTGCTCGGCATGTGTGGGTTAGAGCCAGGCATGCCGAAGCGGGAGGCATGGAGACGTATTGGCACGAACCTCGTCTCGCCCGTCTTTCACTCGCGGTTCCTCCTTCGTCGTGTTCGGGCCAGCCTATTTACTGGGGACAAGGCACACGACCTCGTCGGGCTTACTGCTTGGGGCGCCCTATTACTCGTTGCAGCTGCAACGGGCACATTGTTTGAGTTGTCGGTCGCGCTGGTCCTGCCCGTTACCATCCTGCTGCAAGCTGCGACGGTCCTCCGGATCCTATGTGAACACCGCTTCCCAGAAGCAGACCTGATCTCTACTCGCGACCGAGCATTTGTCTGCCACGCGACAACTGGCGTGTTCCCCGGCGTCTCGCCCCCAGAGATGAGCGCCTCGACCGTTGCAAGCGTGCTTAGCTGGGCAATTTGGTGGTCTAAGATGCTTACCGTTCACCTCTTTGCTCGGATTTTCGTACTGGTCGGTGATGCGCCTTGCCACGACTTTCATCATCGAAGGCCGGCTACACGCCGTTGGACCGATTACATCCATGCGCGGCAGGAGGACCTCGAAGCAGGTTCTCCAGGCTTCACGAGTGGCTACTTCGAGTCATGGGGACTTTTTCAGGCAATCGACAGCAATCTTGCGTCCCTTGCTGCCACAGCCCGGGACGCTATTCGCCATTAGCCGAGACAGCTAAAGCGCTTCTCTGATGGAACGCAGCCTTTCCCCGACGATGGATGCCGCAGCCTGGAGTTGCGGCTTGAGGACTTGGAGGGGCAGGAGTGCCATCTCGGCCTCACCTAGCCAGCCGCACCGCCCTGGCGACGCTTGCCATCGTGTTCCCCAAGACCTGCCGCGAGACGGGCAAGACGACGTACGCCGCCTCTGCCCGCTGCTGCCTGAACGAGGAAGCAAGGCGCGCAATGCCGCCTAACCCCGGCTGAGCGGCCGCGGAGCATCTCGTGCTGAGACCGGGCAACGAAACCGGAGTCGCCGGATGGCGCGTCGAACTGCGACCATGGTTCGACGTTGGCGCGCGGGACAGTCCTACATTGCTGTTTGGCCGCTTCGTAAAAATCGGAGGAGATGATTATGGTTTCGGATCGCGTTGCCGGAACTGCGCAGCAAGCAAAAGGCAAAGCCGAGGCGGCGGCTGGCCGGCTGACTGGGGATAAGAAGCTCTGGGTTGAAGGCCGGCCTGACGACGTCGCCGGGACTTTCCGGAACACCGCAGGGGACGTCATAGACGCAGCCCGACCAGCCACCGACGATCCTCAGTCTAAAGTCGAGCACCTTCGCGCAGAGGTGGAGCGCCTCTTTAGGGAGCCGGCCACACCTAGATTGGATGCAGCTGCAAACGCGGCCGACCGCTACGCGGAGAAGCTCGACAGATACCTCGACGCTATCCGTCAGCGTCCATTAACCTCGGTGAGCGTAGCAGTCGGCACAGGTTTCCTGATCGGACGGCTTAAAAGCGGCAATAGATATGTGAACCGGATCCGACGCTGAATCGAGGAGTTTCACCCCTTACGGAGAGGCCGGACGAATCGTAGGCCTGTCTTGCCAAAGCCTGTGGCATGGCAGAACTCATGCAAATCCGTTGCATCAGAAGTTGGCAGGAGTTCGAGACTGCCACAGCCAGCTGTTCTTGCCGCCTGCGCGGCAGCCTTCAGCAGTAGCCGACCGATGCCGAGGCGACGCTCTTCGATGCCTACCAGCAAAGTAGTGACCTGGGCCGTAGGGCGCCCCGCCTCGAGCGTGCAATACCAATGCAACACCACGAGGCCGCTTGGCGGTCCCCATCGCACCGCTATCAACACCGCGCCCGCGGTACCTCGCAGCACAGACAATCGGCTTGCTATCTCAGTTGCATCAACATGGTGCCCCGCTTCGGCGAGCAGTACCGCCAGTCCCGGAGCATCGGCACCGGTGGCAGCGCGAATTTCCAGGCCGTAGCGTGACGTCAGCGGAGAGATCCTTCATAATTCGGCGGCGAACGGCACCGGGTGTGAGGCCTTCGTTCAAGCTGCACTCCGGTCCATACCGTAGATCTTCAAGCGGCGCGCTAAAACCCGAGTGACGATGGTACGCACCCGGCCGGCGACGCATGGCATGTTGGATCCAAGGCTAATGTTGGCTTGAGGGCCGCGCAGTCCGTCTGTGGATATCGAGGATAATGGAGATCCGGCCGCATTTAGGCCCACGATGGCGTTCCCTATTCGTTCTATGCTTCGGCCATGCCAGACGATTAGCCGCCGCCCTGCCCCTACAGCTTGGCTTCTTCGAGCCCATGGCGTTGCGCGTGACGCCAGCGGAGCGGGACTTTATGGCCGCATTCATGGAGCGCGTGCTGACGGCTCATCCCGCCTGGACTTGGCCGCTGATTGAGGAGGAGGCGCGGCAGCGGGTCGAAGAGGATCTCGCCATCGTGCGTCGGTGACCGGGCAGTGGGTCAAGCTTCCGCTCGAGCTAACACACGGACGACGATCGTGGGGGGCCAGGCACCGCGGCTGGCGGGTGCCGGCACTCTGCGCGCGACCGAGCGCCATCGAACCCTCGACGGTCGTCCGCTCGCCGCCGTTGCGCCTTGTGAGACGCTCTTGGGACAGCCATGTGCCGGACCAGAGCCGCCGTAGGAGGTTACCGTGCTATTTCCAACACCCCCTCTGCCGAGCCGTCGTCATCTGCTTGCCACGGGCGCACTGGCTGCAATCGCCGGGTCAGGTATCATCGACCATGCAAGAGCACAGCCCCCGATGCCAGTGCCGACCCCTCGGCAAACCGCCGGCCCCTTCTACCCGGTGGATTGGGAAGGCGACACGGATGGTGATCTCGTCCGGGTGACGGGCGCTGCGGCAGTGGCACAAGGAGTGGTGACCCATCTGCGCGGACGCGTGTTGGATATCCGTGGTGCGCCTGTGCCAGGCGCCGTTGTTGAGATCTGGCAATGCGACGCCCTCGGCCGCTATCGCCATCCGCGCGATCGACAAAGCAGACGCGACGAGGGTTTTCAGGGCCATGGGCGTGTGGTCGCTGGGGCTGACGGCAGCTACGCGTTCCGAACCATTCGCCCTGTGGCGTATCCGGGCCGGACACCGCATATCCATGCGGCGATTGCTGCACCAGGTCGCCAGCCGCTGGTGACGCAGTTCTATGTCGAAGGCGAGCCGCTGAACGAGCGTGATGGCTTGTTTAATGCCCTGCGCGATCCTCTCCAGCGCGACGCGGTCATGCTACGGCTGGAGCACGCGGACCGGACCGAGACGGGCGTCCTGCTGGCTAACCGCGACATCGTGCTGGGCTGACATACGGGCTGCACTAGCGAGCCGTCGGGTAAGCTGGCGGCGGGGACATTAGCTCATACCGATTTGCAGGCAGCCCGCGTCAACACCCGTGCAGCTGTGGTATGCGTCCAGACGCCGCTGCCGCGCGGGGTGGGTATGCCACACTCGGTCAGGGCTCGTGCTCGGCCGCCAAGCGCCGCGGCTGGGCCGCTGCAAGGGCGTCAGGGCCCTTGGTCGCCGGTAAGCCCCTTTTCGCCGCGCAGCACCGACCCAGGCGTCGTGGCGGCCTGCAGGGCGGCTTTGGTCCCCTCGGTGATCGATCTACGCTTCCTTTGCGTCCTAGAGACGTGGACACGCGCTTTCGACAGTCGGCCGGAACTGCCCCTTCCGCCAGGAACATCGGCTGCGAAAGGTGACTCGTCGAAGTAACCGCAACCAATTCCACGCCCGCGCGCCGGCTTCCCACGCCCACGCCCACGCTGCCACAAACGGCACCGTCGCATCCTCTGTTCGTCGAAACACGAGAAGAGGAAGCAAATGATGCACGGGATGATGATCTCCGCGGCAACCCAAATCGTGGTGTGGGTGGCAAGTGCGACCCGGCACCATTTCGAGGCGGCCCGCCTGCGGCGGAAGGAGCGGCGCATGGCGAGCGCGCTGAGCGCGCTGGACGACAGCACGCTCAAGGACCTCGGGCTATACCGGAGTGAGATCCCCTCCATTGCTCAAGCACGTGCGGCCAGCCTGTGTGAGGCATGAAAAAGGCCGGATCGGGATCTGTCGGGTGAGTACCACCCGTGGCAAGGCGGGCCAGGACTTTCCTGTCCTACTGCTGCACGAAAGCATCGAGTTAATAGGGCATACCGCCCTCGGCATGGAGCGCAACGCTGTGGCATCCGAGTTGAAAGTTCACCAGCAGCAGCAAGAAGCGCCAGCCGACGTGCTTGCTGTCCTAATCCGGCCGTTCGATCGAGTACATGAGTTCGAGGTCTGGAACCTGTTCGTACAGTGCATACGCGAGATCGCGCCGCCATCGGCGCGGGCCGAGGTCGATGCTTACATCGCCAGGGCCTTGGCCGGCGACTACCGCGACGTCGCAACACACTACCAGCCGGGACGAGGCAGCGGCTTCTGGCTGGCGTTGTCCCGGGATGGCGACCTGCTGGGCACCTTCGCCCTACGGCCAATCAGGGAGGATGTCGCGGAGCTCCGCCGCATGTATGTCAGCGCTGCTGTCAGACGGCGTGGCGTGGCACGGGCCATGCTGGCCAAGACGGAGGCGCTCTGTTCCGAATGGCGCTTCCGGAGGCTGTTTTTGACCACCTCCAGCATGAATCAGGCCGCGGTTGCACTCTACCGCGCGGCCGGCTTCGAACAGCGTGACTATGTGCCTCCAGGCGTGTGGGAGAAGCCGCCGCCTGGAGTGCGGACCTTCGCCTTCGAGAAGGCCCTGCCGTAATCAGCAGATCATGGCCAGCATCTCAGAGCCCAGGCGGCACTCCAACTCCGCCTTCTACACACAACGGTCTGTCCATGAGGTGAGGCCTGTGTTTGCCCGGCGCTCGTGCGAGTACTCGTGCCACCGTGGTATGTGTCCATGCGCCGCGGCCTGACGGCACCGGTACGCCGCACTGGTTCAACGCACGCGCCAACGCCGCTTGCCCGGTGACGCCATTGGCCCGCAGCCGCTGTACTTCCAGTGGCAGCCGGTGCGCCGCCTGCTCCGCCGCCCGGCGCCGCGCCTGGGCCGCTGCCGCGGCGCTGGGTCCCACCGTCGGCCGATAGCCCCGGTCGCCGCCCAGCGCCGCCCCACGCGCCTTGGCAGCCCGCAGCGCGGCCCTGGTACGCTCGCTGATCAGCTCCCGCTCCTTCTGCGCCATGGCGGCGTAGATGCGCATCATCAGGTCATCGGCGCCCGGCATGTCGGCCGCCCGGATCTACTAGCCCTCCTCCAAGAGGCCAGAGAGCGTGTGGGCACGCCGGGTGATCCGATCGAGCCGGGCCGCAACCAGCACCGCGCCGAGCTGCCGGCAGCGAGCTAATGCTGTCTGGAAGCCGGGCCGCCGATCGTCCTTGCCGGAGGCGATGTCGGGGTGCTCGGCAACTAGCGTCCAGCCCTGAGCCTCAAGATAGGCTCGAAGGCTGGCCTGCTGTGCCTCCAGTCCCAGCCCACTCTGGCCCTGCTCGGCCGTCGAGACCCTGAGGTACCCGACCGCCAGCCGCTGCTCCTGCCGGCGCATCAGCCCACGGGCCCGGCGGTGACGCGGTAGACCGTGTAGCTGCCCTTGGCGCCGTCCTTGCCGGGGCCGACCTGCCGGACCCGGTCATGGACCACGACCTCAAAGCCACGCTTCTTGAGGCCGGCGAGGAAGCCACGGACCGTATGGGGCGCCCAGCCAGTCGCCTCGATCATGTTGGGGCCGCTGGCGCCATCGGCGCGGCAGAGGAGGGCGAGGATCGTCTCCTGTTTGGTTCCGGTGCGTGGAGTTCGTGAAGCCCCGGGCTGGCGCGGATGCCGCGCGGGGCGGGCAGGGGGCAGGGCGCTGCGCAGGGCCGCGATGGCTTCTGCCAGGCCGCTGCGCTCGTTGCCCTCGTCATCTCAGGCGGCGAGTACCTGCTGGGCCGCGGAGCGGAGGGCCGTGGCGGGCGCTGTGCGGCCCGTGGAGGGCGGCGACGCTGCGGCTGCCTCAGATCCCGCTGTCGCGCCCTGGGTGCCCTGCTGCGGCCCGCCAGGTGCGTCCTGGGGCGGTTCGGCGGCCTCCGCTGCGTCGACGGTGTGGTCCGGCCCCTGAGGCGCCTGCTGAGGGCCACCGGCGCGCATTGTGGGCATCGTCGCCTCGCCGTCTTGCGCCGGAGCAGGCGCGCCCTGGCCGGCCGTCACCGTGATGCCGATCGCGGCTAACCCTGCGTCGCTGATCCGCAGGAGTACCACCTCGCCGTCGAGCTTCCACACCAGGCTGGCGTCCTCGCCTTTAGCGGTGGGCAGAACTTCCATCAACCCGGCGCCGACCAGGGACTTCGCCACCGCGCCACGCGGCGCCGGGGGCAGGCTGGCGGGCGGCGCGGCCAAGCCGCCCGGGTGGTGCGAGGCGGTCCTGAGGATCAGCGTCTGGGTGTCGGTGAGCTTCGTCATGATCGGGTCTCCCGCAGGACCCAGCCCGATACCGCGTCCTACGACCCGAAGCCCCGCCAATCTGCCGGCGAGGGTGGTGCGCAACCGTGCGAAGGGCAGGTGTGGGACTGTTCGCTCGGCTCAGGGAATATGTGAAGCGGAGAGTGCGATCTGAACGATTCTTGCACTCCGAGCCCAGTGACGATCTACGGTCCTGCGCAGATGTTCGATGGCAACGCCAACACCTTCTACATCGCTGCCAACAACACCGGCGGCGCACGGGGGCAGATGGGCTACACCTTCGCAGCCCCCGTTGCACCGGTCGAATGTCGCGTCACTGCGCGCAATGACGCGTACTTCGGCGATAGCCCGAAGGATGTCCCCATCCAGTGGTGCTCAGATGGCATTGATTGGCATACGACGGATAGTCCCACCGGGCTGACATGGACCACCGAACAGATCAGGACGTTGTCGATCACGCCGTAAGTGGATGCAGAACTCATTTCCAGGGGCGAGGGCTCGTCACGCAGCCGGACCAGCTTATCGATGTGGCGATGTGACCGGTGTGTGTGGGAGCGCGCCTTCGGTGCGCAGCCCGTGCCAGGCCAGACCGGCGTCTGCGATGAGTGCCCCCAACGCCCCGACAGTACATGCGAGAGCAAGGCCAAACAATACGAACAACGTGGTCGCAGCCGACGCGTCCCGTACCGCACCTACGAACAGAGCAGACGCCGCGCCGCATGACGCAGCACCGCCCACCCCACCCAGTGCAAGCGCCGCGTCCAGGCCAAATCGCCGGCGCCGCAGCCGTGCCAGGTGGGCGCGCATGAGGGCCGCGCTGGCGCCGTCAGGCTCAGCGAGGAGAAGCGCTGCCGCGTGCCCGGCCTGGTCCGAGACGTGGGTCGACCGGGCATTAATCACGCTCACCAGCGTGCCGATGCCTGAGAGCAAGAAGACCGGCGTGAGCGCGACCTGAATGACGTGCGCGATGCTGTCCAGCGGTGCACCGGCGAAGGGGCCGACCACGGTTCAGGGCTCGGCCCGGCAGCGCAAATCCGGGACGCGTCGCCGCCGGGGACACGTCGGGCGCAGCAGATTGCGGTTCGCGGTCAGGCTACGAACACCTTGGTCGGCGGCCGCCAAAGGTGCTCCGGTGCCTGCACGCTGTCGCTCGTGCCACACCGCTGCGACGCCGGGCTTGGCCTGACGAAAACAACGAGAGTCCGTCATTCGCGGGCGTCGCTGCGGCCTGCCGCTCGTGCATCCTGCCCGGTCCGATCGAACGCGAACACCGCGGCCATCAGCGCGACCGCCAGACCGGAGGTCAAAACGACCCCGAGGATCATGGCGATCCAGCCATGCAGGCCCATGCCGGATCCATCGAACCCGAACAGGATCCGGGCCGCCAGCAGCCGAACGAGCAGAAGTCCGGCGCTGGCCACGGAGAAGACCATCACGTGGCGCCACATAGTGTGGTCCTCCCAGCAATGCTCCGGTCGGCACGCCGGTCCGCGGTGCGCTTGCACGCCATCGGCGGTCAGCGCGCAGCGGTCCAACCCGCCGTGAACTCGCGTTCCGGCAGGAAGCCATCGCGGTTGGGCATCCTGACGCGCGGCAGGCTTGCGCGGTCGAGCCCACCCTCTGCCGGCAGAATCCCGTTCAGGTACAGGATGTAGGCGGACACGGCGTAGGTCTCGTCGGCGCTGAGCGACGCCGGCGCCTGGTAAGGCATCGCCCGGCGGATGTAGTCGAAGAGCGTCGTCGCATAGGGCCAGTAGCTTCCCACGGTCTTGATCGGCTGGCCGGAGGCGAGCGTGCCCTGACCACCCGCGAGGCGGTCCCGAATGCCGTCCCTGCCCTCGGGTCCATGGCAAGCCGCGCAGTTCTCGTCGTACACGGCCCGGCCCTGCGCCACCGTCCCGCCGCCCGCAGGAAGGCCTGCGCCATCCGGCCGGACGTCAATGTCCCAGCCAGCGATCTCCGAAGCGGACGGCGTGCGACCGAAGGATTGGGCGTGCGGTTGGTGCGACATCATGCCAGCCGCGAGGACACCCACGGCGAGGGCCCTAGGAGAGCGCATTGCGGACATCCCCTTCGGCCGAGATTCGCCAGGTCTGCTGAGCGCTGTAGTGGAACAGCGCGTTGGTCCCGGTCCGCGCGATGAACGCTGCACGGTCCGGCTGGACGTTCCGCATCTCGTCCGTCGCGCGGCTAACGATGCCTGTTGGCGCGCCGGCCCAGACCCAGTCCATCTCGAACCGCACCTGGGCCTTGGGCAAGGCGGGCGCGGTGAGCCGCGCCGCCTGCCAGGATGCTCCGCCATCGGTGCTAACCTCGACCTGGACGATGCGGCCATGGCCGCTCCAGGCGAGGCCGGAAATGCGGACAGGGCCGGGGCGGACGCGCATCATTCCCGACGGCGCCGTGATGACGGAGTTCACCTCCTGCCGCAGCTGGAACTGCCGCGCGCGGCCATCCGCCTGCAGCTGGGTGTACCGCGCCGTCTCCCAGCGAGTCATGAAGGGCTGGTCGCCGAACTTCAGCCGGCGCAGCCACTTGATACTGAGGTTGCCCTCGAGCCCCGGGAGGAACAGCCGCAGCGGGAAGCCGTGAGCCGGCCGTAGCGGCTCCCCATTCTGCGCGTAGGCGAGGATGCCCTCGGCCATGATCTCCTCGGTCAGCGGGATGCTGCGCGCCACCGCAGCGCCGTCTGCGCCCTCGGCCAACATCCAGGTTGCGGACGGCACCCCGCCCACAAGGTCGATGACGAAGCGCAGCGGCACGCCCGTCCATTCGTGCGTGCTGACTAGGCCATGGGTGTTCTGCACGGTCAGTGTCGGGTCGGCCGCCTTCCAGTTCTCCCAGCCGTTGCCCGTGCATTCGAGGAAGGCGACGCGCGAGACCGACGGCATCGCGCGGATGTCGTCCATCGTCAGCACCAGCGAGCGAGCCGCCAGGCCATGTACCAGCAGCCGGTGCTTAGCGGGGTCGAGGTCGGGAACGCCCGCATGGCTGCGCTCGTAGTGCAGGTCAGTCGGCGTGATGCTGCCGACCAGTCGATCGAACGGCGTCTTCGAGTTGATCGCATCGACCGGATCGACTGGGCGGATGCCCGGGGCCGCCTCGGGCACCCGTCCAAGCTCGACGAAGCGCGAGCGCTCGCTCCGGGCGGATAGCGGCGCACCCGGCTCACGCGCCGGTACGTTGGCGAGCGTGTCGGCCCCAGCCGGACTAGTCGTCAGACCCGCCGTCGCGGAAGCGGCCAGCAGGCGCCGGCGACCGAGGGGTGGCGCGCTGCTCATGGTTTGCGCCCCCCGAGCGCGTCGGCGATCACCTGCTCCGCCGGCGCGAGCCGTCCTGCGATCCCACCCGGCAGCCCGTGCCTGCCTTCAAGCGTGCTGGCGGCGTTTAGAGTCACGCGGGTGGTGCCGTCGGCGTCCTGCCGGACCAGCACGCGCAGCGGAAGCTCGAGCGCGAAGTCGGGCGCGGCGAGCATTAGCGGTGTCCCACCCCTTGGATTGCCGTAGAGGATGACCGTGGTCGGCGGCATCTCAATCCCGACCTCCGCGGCCGCGGCGCGGTGGTCGATCTCTGCGAAGATCCGGAAGCCGCGCCCCTCTAGGGCCGCGCGCAGGCGGGCGAGCGTCTCGGTGAATGCCAGGGAGCTGCGCAGTCGCAGCGCGTCGTCCATGCCTGAGCCTCCTTTTGCGTCGGCCATCGTGAGCGCCAGGCCGGCGACGAGCGCGGCCCGGCGCGGGACCCTGCAGCACGCCGGAACGATGACTTCGTTGGGCGCTACCATGTCCCTGGGAGCGGCGACGGCCTGATGGGTCATCGCGGCGCGGTCCGCCGGGCGATGGACACGCCGTAGACGCGCTGGCGCAGCGGCAGCAGCGGGTCGTCGGAGGCCTGGATGCCGTCGGGCAGGTTGTTCGGGTCGTAGAAGAGCTGCAGCTCCTCGCTCTGGTCGCCGTGCAGGCCGGTCACCTCGACGGTGCCGAGCTCCACGCGCTGGCGATCCGACGGCCACAACGCGGTGACGTCGTTGGTCGGGTCGCTGGGCGACGCCAGTTGCGCCGTAACGGTGAAACGTACCGGCGCCGCGCGGAGGCGCGTCGTGAGTTCATCGAACAGGAAATCGGGCGGCCGTGCACGGCGTTCCTCCGGCGAGAGCCCGGCGAGCCCGACCGCGGGCTCGATCACATAGCGGAACGCCCGGCGCGACCCGTCGGCCGCCTCGAACACCATCGCGGTGTTGCCGAAATATCGGGTTGTGGCGAAGCTCGCCGCCTGTTGCTGCCTGCGACCCAGGAATTGCTGCGTCTCCGGATGCACGGCGACGAAGCGTTGCAGCGGCGTGGGCGCGGGTACGCCCGGGCCGCTGGCGGCGACGGCGCGTAGGAAGGCCAGGAAGTCCTCGCCATTACGCACGGGGAAGCCCTCGCTGCCATGCGCGACGATGTCGTTCGGCCGGCCGTCCGGCGTTAGGAAGCGGATGGCCATGCCGGGCGGTAGCGTGTCGGGATCGCCGTCGGCGATGCCGGGCACGCCGGGACCGTCGGAGAAGCGGACCAGCACCGGCACCACGCCGGTGAATTGTGGCGCGCGGGAGAGGCGCGCGGCTTCGGGCGCCGGGCTGAAGCGACCATCGTACAGCCGCCCTTTCGCATGGACGCGGCGTGCACCGGGGTGAACGCCGAACAGGACCTCCAACGCGTCAACGATCTGCGTGTCGAGGTCCGGCTGGCTCCGCGCCGCCGCGAACGGGATGATGGACAGGCCGGCGATCAGAAGCGTGCGGCGGGGCGTCATGGGTGATCCCTGTCAGACATCGAGGTAGACGAGCCGGGTGAAGAGCGCCGGGCCGATGACGAAGCCGCCCCACATCGCGTCGAAGTCGGCGGTTGGCTTTGCGGCGATGGTCTCGTCGAGTGAGCGCCCCTGCCGCTTCAGCGTGGCGATTTTCCCGCGGATGGCCACGAGCATGTCGCGGAAGGCGAGCAGTCCGGCTCGGTCGCTGACCGGGTTGCCGTGCCCGGAAATGACGATGGTCGCGTCGGTTGTCGCCGCCAGGTTGGCCTCCGCGGCGCGGATCGACCCGTCGATGCTGCCGCCGGTCGAACGGTCGATGAACGGATAGGCGCCGTTCCAGTAGGTGTCGGCGGCGTGCAGGATGTCGGCCTCGACGAAGCGCACGGCGATGTCGCTGTCGGTGTGCGCCGGGCCGTACCAGCGCAGCTGGAGGGTCGCGCCGCGCACCGCCAGTGTCCGCTCGGTCGCGAACACCTCGGCGGGCAGTGCCGCCGCGGGCAGGGGGGCGAAATCGTGATCCCAATCTTCGACCCGCTGCGTCGCTCGAAGGTGCTTGAGCGTGTTCTCGTGCGCGACGATCGTCGGGCGCAGCTCGCACAGCCACTGGTTGCCGCTGGCGTGGTCGAAGTGCCAATGCGTGTTGACCAAATGGGTCAGTGGCGACGGGCCGAGGTGGTCCAGCGCGGCCGCCATCTGCCGGCGCGAGACCTCGATGCCGGCATCAACCATCACTTTCCCGTCGCGCCCGGCGAACACTGCCACATTGCCGCCGGAGCCCTCGAGCACCGCAACGCCGCCGCGCAGGTGATGGATCGCGATCGGCGCCGCCGCCGCCGCGGACCGGATCTGGTCGACGATGCCTTGCGCTTCCGCGAAGGCCTGCCGCGGCGTCAACGCGCCGCCAGCCGCCGTCAGTGTCGCCGAGAGGCAGCAAAGGCAGATGCCGCGCCGCGTGATCCAGTGTCGGGACGTCGATCGCATCGCGTGCTCCTCAAGACTGCGCAAGGGACCCTGGTTCACGCAGGCCGGGCGGCTCTGCATCGTCAGGGCGCGTAATGTGTGAAGACTCGGTCGGTGGCCTTCGCGGCACGGTCGTGGCAGGGGAAGCAGGTCCGCAGCAGCGCTTCGTCTCGGTTCGGCTTGCCGCCCTCGAACTGGCCGAACCCCCAGCCGCCCGTGTCGGCGTAGCGCCTCGAATCCTTGACGCTGAACTGGACGTTGGTGGGAGGACCCGCGACGAAGGACTGCGCCTGGCCGAAGGCCGCGCCGTTGGCGGCCGACGACTGGTGCCGCCAGGCGAGCCGCGCGATGACCGTGCCGTCGGGAAACGGCCGCGTGCCCTCCTGGAATGCGCGCACAGCGATGTCGTTGCCGAGGATCGCCCGCAGGTCGTCGAGGCCGCCCGCCTCGTGCGCCACGCTGATCAGCCGCCAGTCGCGATAGCCCTCTGGCAGCCGGACGCCAAAGACCCCCGAGGCTTCGTCCTCGGCACCACCGCCCATGATGGGCATGAGGGCGATGACGCAGGCCGCGGTGGCGGCGACGGCACGGATGACGCTGCGGCCCGACCGGGCGCAGCGCATGAATGGGAGCATTGCCCAGAGCATCATATCTGAGCCGCTCCACCGTCGACGAAGAGCTCAGTGCCTGTGACGAAGGTCGCATCGTCCGAAGCCAGAAACAGCGCGGCGCGCGCGACCTCGGCCGGCTCGCCGACGCGGCCGAGCGGGACCTGCGTGGCCATTTCTCCCAGGAGCGCCTGCTGATGCGCGGGCTCTGGGCCTGCCAGGCCCACCAGCCCTGGGGTCCGCGTCGGCCCCGGGCTGAGCACGTTGACGCGGATACCGCGCCCTCGAAGGTCGAGGATCCAGTTGCGCGCGAAGGACCGCACGGCGGACTTGGACGCTGCGTAGACGCTGAAGGCCGGCGTCCCGACCGAGGCCGCTGTCGAGCCGGTCAGGATGACCGACGCGCCGGGGCCGAGCAGCGGCAACGCGCCCTGAACCGTAAACAGCACGCCTTTTACGTTGCTGCCGAAGGTGTCGTCGAACTGCGTCTCGGTGATCTCGCCGAGCGGCAGCATCGACCCACCGCCGGCATTGACGAACAGCACGTCGATGCGCCCGGCGTCACGGCGGATACGGTCATACAGGCGGTCCAGATCGGCCAGGTCAGAAGAGTCCGCGCCAATGCCAACTGCAGCGCCGCTGATCTCAGCGACGGCGTTTGCGAGTTCCGTCTCGCGCCGGCCGGTGATGAAGACGCGAGCGCCCTCGGCGGCAAAGCACTGGGCGGTGGCGAGGCCGATGCCGGTCGAGCCGCCGGTGATGACGGCGATCTTGCCCGCGAGCCTGCCGGATGCGGCCGGGCTCATGACGCCCCCAGGAAGGCAAGGAGGTCCTCGTTGACCCGGTGCTTGAGAGTCGTTGCCATACCGTGCGGCGCGCCTTCGTAGATCTTAAGCGTTGCACCGCGAATCAGCTTCGAGGAGTGCATCGCCGAGGCGCGGATCGGCACGATCTGGTCGTCGCTGCCGTGTAGCAGCAGTGTCGGCACGTCGAAACGCTTCAGGTCCTCGGTCGTGTCGGTCTCCGAGAAGGCCTTGATGCAGAAATACGAGGCCGGGAAGCCAGCCATCATGGACTGCCGCCAGAACTCGTCGCGGACGCCTTCCGATACCTCCGCGCCGGGCCGGTTGTAGCCGTAGAAGGGCAGGCTCAGCTCGCGCCAGAAGGCCGCACGGTCGGCCAGCACGGCCGCGCGTAGCTTGTCGAACTCCTCAAGCGGGGTGCCCTCCGGGTTCACGGGGGTCTTCAGCATCAGCGGCGGGATGGCGCCGATCAGCACCGCCTTCGCCACGCGGCCGGTGCCGTGGCGGCCGATGTAGCGGGCGACCTCGCCGCCGCCCGTGGAGTGTCCGACATGCACGGCGTCGCGTAGGTCGAGCGCCCGCGCCAGGGCGGCAAGATCGTCTGCGTAGGTGTCGAGGTCATTGCCCGCCCACGGCTGGCTCGACCTGCCGTGGCCGCGGCGGTCGTGCGCAATGCACCGGAAGCCGCGCGACGCCAGGAAGAACATCTGGTTTTCGAAGGCGTCGGCGTTCAGCGGCCAGCCGTGGCTGAACACCACCGGTGGCCCGGAACCCCAGTCCTTATAATAGATCTCGGCCCCATCCTCAATTTTGATGCTAGGCATTGTCTGTCTCCTGGATCTGGAGCTTGGCGCGGGCCGAAGCGGCGGACGGCGTCAATCAGTGCGGTGCGACCCTGCGGTCGAGGAACTCGCGGATCATCGGCGCCATCGCGTCGAGCTTGTCCTTGAGTGCGAAGTGTCCCGTATCGAGCAGGTGCAGCTCGGCATCCGGTAGATCGCGCCGGTATGGATGGGCGCCCTCAGCCGGGAAGATCTGATCATTGGCGCCGCAGACGATCAGCGTCGGCGGCTTGCGAGCGCGGAACCACTCCTGAATTACGGGATAAAGCGGGAGGTTGGTGCGATAGCCGTAGAACAGGTCCATTTGGATGTCAGCATTACCCGGGCGGTCGAGCAGTGCTTGGTCATGCACCCAGTTGTCAGGCGCGATCCGCGACACGTCGCGCACACCGTCGGTGTACTGGAACTTCGTTGTTGCCGGCGTTACAAGAACTTTTAGCGCTTCCCGATGCGCCGGCGAACCGTCCGCCCAATACGCCTTGATCAGGTCCCAGAAATCCTTGAGATCTTCTTCATAGGCGTTTCCGTTTTGGACGATTAGACCGGTGATGCGGTCCGGATGCTTTAGTGCGAGACGCCAGCCGACCGGCGCACCGTAGTCCATCACGTACATCGCATATCGAGACACGCGCAGGCTATCGAGAAGAGCATCCACCAGCGCGCCGAAGCGATCGAAGGTGTAGGCGAAGGATGCGCGGTCCGGCATATCGCTCTGGCCGTAGCCCGGGTAGTCGGGCGCAATCACGCGGTAGCGGTCAGCAAGCAGCGGAATCAAGTTGCGGTACATGTGCGACGAGGTTGGGAAGCCGTGCAGCAGCAGCACTACCGGCCCATCTGCCGGGCCAGCTTCACGGTAGAAGATGTTCACGCCGTCGATGGCGGCGGTGCGATAACGTGTGACGGGCAGCGCGGCCTGCGCCGCCGTTGCGGCCTGCGCCTGTGATGTCCGCAACGCGGCGACGGCGGGAGCGATGCCGGCACCGCCAAGCAGGAAGGCCCGGCGGCGATCTCGCCGCGTCTGGTCACATGCCCGAGCAGCCATCTTCATGGCACCGGTCTCTTCCATCGAAGCCTCCGTGAGCTTGATGACCCAACCCTATTCCGTGGTCCGGTCCAAATCCTTGGGGTGTTCCTGAAAAATCCTGAAACGCGACGTTGGGGCCGCATCGCCGGAAAGCGGATCGCCTTTAGCCGCGCTTCAGGGTTGCCCGAGATGCGACTTCTTGGTTGGCTATGAGCGGACGTCGCCAGTCGTTGCGGCGCGGCTGCCTGTTCTGGCCACGCCAGAGCTCAGAACCGGGTGCTTGCGGGGGAGCAGCCTTGCGGGATCGAACAGGAGCAATAAGCCGGCCGCACAGAGCATCACGTCCTTCAACACAAGCCGCCCAGGCCGGACAGGCACGGAAGCCGCGTTCCCGGTGGCGGAGCGGAGGAACCCAGGCCTCCGGCGTCGTCAGCAGGAAGGGCGGGGTGACGAAGGAGGGGAGGAATGCGAGGAGCGCGGCGGCAGCGCCATTTTCCAGCGAGATCAGCCCCGCAACGATCAGCAGCTCGATCGAGATTTCGAGGATTCCGGGGCGGCTGCGAATACGTAGGTGCCATTGTTCGTCTGCCATGCGCGCTGCTTTGGGACCAACTCTCCCTCGCAGGTCAGGTTCGCCCTGTACTAGTTAGAGTGCTTGTAGAGCAGCAACATGGCTGGATTGTTGGCGACTAGCGGCGTGATGCTGTCCGCCTCGTGGAGCGCGAGTTTGACCGCGCAGATCCAGATGGAGGCGACGGCGATCGCCACACGCATGAAGTGGAAGTCGGGACGGTCCGTGGAACTGAGCCAACTCAGGATTGAGACCAGGACGTTCATCGGCGTTCTCCTTGGCATTGCGACGCGCGTCGCGCGAACGAATCCTAGGGAAGGGTCCGGCGGGACTGCTTGATACGTTATTGAAGAGTCGAGAGAATCTCATGGGCCGGCCAGGCCCTCACCCGGATCGCGTCGCCTTCAGCTGCGCTTGCCATAGTCTTCCCGCGGTGCCGCTGCGGCTCGGGACAAGAACAACGTCACACAGCGGAGAGAGCACCGCGCCCGCCATCGCAGTAGCGGCCATGGCCGCGGGAGCGTTAGGGTTCGGCGACACCACCGAGGTTGCGTTCATGCCCGCGCCAGAACTCGACCAGGCACCCGCGACCTGGGAACTCGACATCGTGCGGCGGGAGCTGCGCAGCCGCGACCGGCCGGTGGCGCTTGGTGGACGCGCATTCGAACTTCTCGAAATCCTCGTTTTGGCCGCCGGTGAGCTGGTGACAAAGCAACACCTGATGGCGCGCGTCTGGCCCGGCGCCATCGTGGAGGACAACACGCTGCAGGTGCACATCTCGGCCATCCGCAAGGCGCTGGGTGCCGATCGCAGGCTGCTGCAGACGGCGTCAGGCCGTGGCTACCGTCTCCTCGGCCGATGGACTGTCCGACGGAAGGATGTCACGCCGGTACCGCAAATGCCCGCTGCGTCCATACGGCCCGCGGCGGGCAATCTGCCGTCAACCGCTTCGGAATTGATTGGCAGGAGCGATGCGATCCAGCACATATCAGTGCTATTGACAGCCTATCGCATGGTGACGCTGACGGGGCCGGGCGGGATTGGCAAGACGAGCCTTGCCCTCGAAGTCGCGCGGCAATCCGGCAGAGAATTCGATGATGGTGCCCATGTGATCGAGTTTGCGACGGCAACCGATCCCGCGCTGGTACCATCCACGGTCGCGCGCGCGCTGGGCCTGACGTTCGGCGAGAGCCAGGCATCCGCGGCGTCGGTCGCCAACGCCATCGGCGATCGCGCGATGCTGCTCATGCTTGACAATTGCGAGCACCTGATCGACGCCGCAGCATCGATGGCGGATGAGATAATCCGGCTTTGCCCCCACGTGGTCATCCTGGCGACGAGCCGCGAGATGCTGCGGATCGCTGGCGAGTGCATCTATCGTGTTCCCCCGCTATCACTGCCGCCAGAGGGGATGAAGGAGCGCAGCGAAGTGCTCCGTCACGGCGCGATACGGCTCTTCGTCGCGAGGACGCGGTCCTCTGGCTTTGATTTTTGCGCCGAAGGAACGGACCTGGGGGCTGTCAGCGCGATATGCCGGCGGCTCGATGGCATACCATTGGCCATCGAGTTCGCCGCGGCGCGCGCCGCGACGCTAGGCCCAGAACTCGTTCTGGCGAGGCTGGAGGATCGCTTCGCGCACCTGACCCTTGGCCGCCGGACGGCGCTGCCGCGGCACCAGACCCTCCGTGCCGCCCTCGACTGGAGCTATGACCTTTTGTTGGCGGAGGAACAATGCCTCCTGCGGCATCTGGCTGTTTTTGTCGGCGGGTTCACGCTGGATGCCGTCGTCGCGGTGACGCGTGGCAGGATCGGCGAAGGGAGCACCGTTGCGGAGATCCTGTCGACGCTTGTTGCCAAGTCGCTGGTCTCGGTCGAGGGGATTCACGAAGCCACCCGCTGGCACCTGCTGGAAACGCTCCGCGCCTATGCCCTCGACAAGCTTCGCGCCGCCGGAGAGGCGCGAGAGGCCGCCCAGCGACATGCGGAACACTACCGCGGCCTGGTCGAACGACGACCGGTTGAAGGCGGGCTGGAAGCCTGTGGCAAGGAGATCAGCAATGTCCGCGCGGCGCTGGACTGGTGTTTCTCCGACACCGGCGATGCCGCCATGGGCGTGGCGCTCGCGGCCGCCTACGCACCCGTGTGGCTCCACCTTGCCGTCCTGCCAGAATGCCGGGAAGCGATCCAGCGTGCGCTCGAACGATGCGGGCCGGCGGTAGACCCGCGCATTCGGATGCGTCTGCACATCGCGCTTGGCTTCGTGCTTTCCTACACGGCAGCCCCGTCTGAGCGCAGCATTGAGGACGTCCTGTCGGAGGGGCTTGATATCGCCGAAAGCCTTGGCGACATCGAAAGCCAGATCCTGGCGCTCTGGGGTCTGTCGACGTTGCGGATGCGGGACGGCGATAATAGGGCTACCAAATCTCTGGCCGAAAGGATCCAGGCCGCGGCTAAGCGCTCAGGAAAGTTCGCGGACATCGCCGTGGGCAATCGAGCCCTTGGGACGGCGCTGCACTATTCGGGAAGACATTCGGCGGCTCGCCTTTGCCTCGAACCGGCCGCTGCGATGTCCGCGACCGCGGCACGGGGAGACTACGAGGCCCTGCTGCTGACCGATGTCCGCATTCAGAGTCGGGCGATGCTGTCGCGCGTTCTGATGCTGCAGGGCTACGCCGACCAAGCGCGCATCCAGGCAAAAATGAGCTACGAGCAGGCGCTGGACGCGAACCACAGGATGTCGATCTGCTTCACGCTGCGCCACGCTTTATGTGCAACGTACCTGACGCTTAGGGACATGCCGGCCGCCGAGGCGGCGGTCGCGCAGCTTGTCGATGCCGCCGCGACGTTCAAGTTCGCCCGATGGGCATCGCAGGGCCGTTGCCTGGAAGCGATGTTGTCGATTCGGCGGGGCGACTTTGTCGATGGAACGGCGCAGCTGAAGACGGCGATCGACGCGAACATCAATGGTGGCCGGTCGTATTGCTACCCCGAGATGCTGGGCGCACTCGCGGAGGGCCTCGCCGGCGGCGGCCGGTGCGACGAGGCCCTGGCGACGTTGGCTGCCGCGGTGGAATGGTCCGAGCGGAACGACGAGACCTGGTACCTCCCCGAACTTTTCCGTCTTGAGGGGGCGTTAGCACCGCACACGACCGTCGCTGGAGCGCGACACGCCGAGCGGACCTTCCTGCGCGCCATCAGGCTTTCGCGCCGGCAGGGCGCACTGTTGTGGGAACTGCGGGCGGCAAGCAGCCTGGCGCTATTGCGCCTAAGCCAGGAACGGCACGCCGAAGCGCATCGCGTCCTGCAGCCGGTGTTCGACCGCGTCACAGAAGGGGGCAATATGATCGACGTCCAATATGCGCGTGCACTCCTGTCGCGCCTCACCTGACCGAAACCGCCCCAGAGACTTTCATTCCCCAGTTCCGACCGCTGCTCCAGTCGGTCCCCTCACAACCTGTCTCTCCCAATCAGACCACCGCGCTGAGGCGCAGGTTTGGCCTGGGTTTCTGCGGCAACCTTGATGGTGCAGCGGCGGAACGGAGCCGGGTTTTCTCTCCGAAATGCCGGAGAGTCTCCGGACCTTGAGGGTAGGGCGATTTAACCCTCAAGCTTTACCGCGTTGAGATCGCACGATTTTCGGGCGGGATGCTGGCACCATATTCAGCGTGGCGACCGCCTGCCGGTCGAAGTTATTGACGAGATCGGCGTCTCCGCCCCCAAGCTCTTGCATTTCCGGAGCCCTGGCGTCCAACCGGCTCAGATCAGAATCAACGGGAGCCGCCCTGGGCCAGTCGGAAGGCCTGCTGCTGTCACCCGGTGGCGTAGAGATCGAGGCTCTGCGCGAGCTCCTCCCACTGACGGAGGGTCCGCTCGACCGACTTGCGGAATGTTAGCGGATCCTCGTAGCCGGGAACGGTGTCGATGGCGCGCAGCCGTCGCACCATCTCTGCGCTGGTTGCGACCGTGCGGAAGGCAGCGGTCAACTGATCCAGGATGGGCTGAGGGACCCGTGCCGGTGCGAAGAGGCCAGTGAAGCCTGTGAAATCGAAACGGCGGGAATAGCCAAGCTCAAGAAGCGTCGGCACTTCGGACGCGAGCGACGGCACACGATCTGCCCCGCCGGTTGCCAGCGGCCGGATACGCCGCGTGCGGATCATCTCACCTGAGGCCGTCATGCTGTGGAAGCCGCCGTGGAAATTGCCGGCCAGCAGGTCCTGCAGCATGGGCGCTTCGCCCCGGTAAGCGACTTGCGTCACGCGAAGCCGTGCCTCCTGCGCCAGCAGCAGGGCATAAGCGTGCCCTGTCGAGCCTTGGCCGTAGTTGCCGAAGGCAAGCTCGCGCCCGCGGCCCCAATCCACGAACTCGGAGAGCGTCGTCACAGACGCCGGCACGGTCGGCCCGATACAGAAGGTGATGGCGGTGGTGCCGAGGCGTCCTACCGGGAAGAAGTCACGCACCGGGTCGTAGGGGAAGCGGCGGAAAGTCACTGGCGCCTGCACATGTGTCGTAATGTTGTAGAGTAGGGTGTAGCCGTCCGGCACGGCCTTTGAAGCGGCCTCTGCCCCCACCATGCCGCCAGCGCCGGCACGGTTCTCGATCAGGACCGGTTGGCCGAGTTCGGTCTGCATGCCCTCAGCCACCAAGCGGGCCCACACGTCGGTGCCGCCGCCGGGCGGGAAAGGGACAATGAAGCGGATGGGCCGGTCTGGGTAGCGCAATCCGCCCTGGCCTTGGCCATATCCCTGGGCGCGGGCGATGGCGGGCATGGCGAGCGCCTGGGCAGCAAGGCCTAGGAAAGAACGGCGGTGCATAGGTGATCCTCCCGTGTGATGACCGCTCTCCGGCGGCTGCTCACGGACGTCATGAAACATGCGTTGCCTACAGGTGCGCAGGGAAATTACCGAGCTCCGGTGGTCGTGAGACAAGGCGGTCCTGACGACCGTCGACCCCCACCTTCTATCCCGCAAATGCCCAGCTTCGTAGGCGATGTAGTATTCCAATTAAGAACACGGGATGAGCAGCTATGCGCCCATCTCAGTCGTCTGCTGGGCGCGACCGACATCCTGAAAGCGGGCCAAGCATACCCAACCCTGGCTGACCGAGAAGGGCGGAGAGCGGACCTACGACGATCGCGGCACGATCGCTAGCAGCGCCACGCCGACGCCACCGACTAGCGCCATCATGCCCAGCGGCAGTGCGTACCCTCCAGTCCAGCCGGTCAGCAGGGCGAGCGCCGGCGCGGCGACTAGCAGCGCGATGCCGCGCCCAGTAAAGAGCACGCCAATAACCCCTCCGACACCGCGGCGGCCGAAGCGATCGGCGGTCACCGCCGGCAGCAGGGCGACGAAGCCGCCATAGGCCGCGCCGAAGCCAACGGCGAAGGCGACGAGCAGCAAATGGCTGTCGGCCAGCGCCCACAGCGCGGTGAGCCCGACCACCGCCGTGCTGCAGCCGAGAAAGGTCGCCTCTCGGCCAATCTCGTCAGCTACCGCGCCGAGCGCGAAGCGGCCGATGATCGAGCCGATGCCGAGAAGGCTGAGCAGTGCCAGCGCTTCGGTCCTCGGCATTCCCACATCTGTGGCGGATTGGGCGAGATGAGCGAAGGGCAGCGAGATTGGCATGGAGACAAGCAGCGTCCCCGCATAATACAGCCAGAAGCTCCGGCAGCGCAGCGCCTCGGCGAGGCCCGGCCCCTCTGCCGTCGGCAGCGCGGGCGCGGCAGCGTCGCCGTCGCAGCGCTCGCCGTAGCGCTCTGGCGACTCCGCCAGCAGCAGCGCACCGCCGATGCCGACCACCGCCACCGCGATGCCTGCCGCAACGAAGGCCATGCGCCATCCGTCAAGGGCCGCGGCGGCCCAAGCCGCCGGCGGCACAAGTGCCGTGCCGACACCGATGCCGGCCGCCGCCATGCCAGAGGCGAGGCCCCGCCAAGCGACGAACCAGCGCTGCACGGCGGCCATCGCTGGCACGTAGGCGAAGCCGATGCCGAGACCAATGACCAGTCCGTAGCAGAAATAGATCTCGAGCAGCGTCCGCGCAGCCGCCGCGGCGAGGAGCCCGATTGCGACAAGCCCCATTCCCGCCGCGGCGAGCGGCCGCGGCCCGATGCGGTCGGCCAGCGGGCCGCTGACCGCGCTGACAGCGAAGGCGGCGCAGCCGCAGATCGCATAAACCATGCTGACCGAAGCGCGCGAGGCGCCGAAGGCTTCCTCCAGTTCCGCAGCGAAGGCAGCATAGGAATAGGCGGCGCCATAGCCCGCCATCAGCACCAGGAAAGCGCCGGCCACCACGAGCCAGCCGCGGAACAGCAGCGGCGGCGGGGCAGGACGGCGCCATGCATGGCTTGACGGGGTACGGCGAGGCGTCGACCTGGCGACCGCGCGCCGCATGCGCATCGCCGCCCCGCTCACCATGTGGCGGCACGCAGCGCGCCACCGAGGAACCCCGCGGCCTGGGCGGCAGACATCGCAGTGAGCTCCGGCCAGGCCAGCGCTGCCACCAGTCCGCCGCCGTCGGGCCGCGGCAGCAGGCTTCGCTGCGACTGCCCAAAGGCAGGGTAGTCCCAGGCGTAGCCGGCACCCGCATAGGCGATGCGGCGCACCGGGCGTCCGCCGCTGGCAAGCCGCTCGGCGAGGTCGGCGCAGTCTTCGGCGCTGTTGCCAGCATCGGCTTTGCCGTGCAGTACAAGCACCGGGTCCGTCGCTGCCGCCGCGGCCGCGGCCAGGCCTGCGCAGCCAGGGTAGAGCAGGACACGCCCTGCCACCCCGGGCCCGAGACCGAGGGCCCGCCGTGCACCGGCCCCGAAGCCGATGACGCCTACCGGCTTCGCCTCGAGCCCCGCTGCCGCCGGCAGCGCCGCGACAGCCCTGGCCACCGCCGCCGGGTCTTCTTCGCCGCGCAACACGTCGAACACTACCAAGTCCGCGCCGAGAAGCTGTTCCACATAGGACGCGCTGCGCGGGTCGGCGCCCAGCCCGTCGGGGAGCAGCAGCACGAGCCCAGCGACCGGGCGGCGCGCCGGCAGGAACAGCCTGCCGCCCAGCCCGCCCGCCTCCATGAAGCGGATCTCGACGGCCGGTCCTTCGGGCAGCTCGTCCGCTGCCGCAGGACCGAGGACCAGCAACAAGGCGAGTAGCACCGTGACGACCGCCCAGCCCGCGCGCGACGAGGTCTTCGGCACGGCTTCGGCCCGGTGCTGCTCCGACAGGCGCCAGAGGTTGATCGGCAGCAGGGCGGCATGCAGGAGCAGGATCGGCAGCAGGCCGAGCTGCGCGGCATAAGCGACGAAGGCCACGTTGCTGGCGATCGCCGCCAGCCGCAGCGGCCGCATGCGCTTCATCAGGAAGGCGGCCAGCACGCAGGCGCTGGCGATCCAGCCGGAGGCCTCAGCGAGCTGGTCCATGGACGTCGCGGCTCCATTGAGGTGTCGCCAGGACGGTGCCCCAGGCCGACCGCGGGCGCCTGAAGCGGGTGTGAAATTACTCTGACGCCAAGGTGAAATGCGATACCAAAATGGTCCGGCTCCGCCACTTCTGATGCGCTTGCCCACTGTGTTACAGGACAAACTGAGGTGCATTCCGTGCCGGAGATGCGAAGGTGGAGGCTCAGAGCTACGCCATCGGGCAGCGGGTCTTCGAGCCGGGGCAGGGTGTCGTCCGCGCGCCCGACGGCACGGAGACGATCCTCCGCCCGAAGACGGCGCAGGTCCTGCTCCATCTGGCCAAGCGGGGCGGCGAGCTGGTGCCGCGCCATGACCTGATCGAGGCAGTCTGGCCTGGCGTCTACGTGACGGAGAACGGCCTGACCCAATGCGTGGCCGATGTCCGCCGTGCTCTGGGACCGGACGAGGCTTTGCTGCGCACCCTGCCGCGCCGCGGCTACCTGCTCGACATCGCGCCAGCCAGGCCGAAGGCAGCGCTTGCCGCCGCCCGGCCTATGGGCGGCGTGCCGGTGTTTGCGATGATGCCACTGCGGCTGCCACGAGGCAGCGACCCCAACCTCGCTGTCTTCGCCGACATCTTGCTCGACAGCGTCGTCGGCTCGCTTGCGGCGCTGCGCGAGCCGATCGTGATCTCGGCCAACTCAACCCGTCACCTGGCCGGCGTGACGGAGGACGTGCCTGCGCTCGCCCGCCGGGTCGGGGCGGACTATCTCGCTTCCGGCAACCTACAGCGCTTAGGGGAGCGAGTGCGCCTATGGGTTGAGGTGGCCGAGGCAGTACAAGGTGCAGTGGTTTGGCACCGCGCCTACGATCTGACCTGGGCTGGCCTGTTCGAAGCGCCAGACGAGCTGGCAACAACCATCGCCCACATGGTGATGCCCCGGCTGCGCGATGCGGAGTTGCGCAACGCGATGCGCCGGCGGCATGACCTCGGCGCCTATCACATGATGCTAATGGGTCAAAAGGAGATGTCCCGGCTCGAGCGGGCCAGCTTTGATAAGGCAGGCGACATGCTGCGCCAGGCTGCGGCGCTCGACCCCGGCTTTGCGACGCCGCACGTCGCACTAGCCGATTGGCATAGCCTGCGCATCGGTCAGCGCTGGTCGGAGGACCCGGCGGCCGAGGCGCGCGCGCTGGAGGAAGAAGTTCGGCTGGCGCTCGAGCTGGACAGCGACCATGCCCGCGCGCTCGCGGTGCTCGGCCACAACTGCACCATCCTATACCACGACTACGACCGGGCGCAGGAACTGCTCGACCGCGCATTGGATATCGCACCGAACGACGCAGAGACCTGCCTCTGGATCAGTCCGACCTTGGCCTATTCCGGCCGGGCGGGGGACGCGGTGCGTAACGCAGAGCACGCGATCCGCCTCTCGCCCGAGGATCCCCTACTGTTTCGATACCAGCATTTCCTGAGCATCGCGCACTACGCAAACGGCTGCTGGGAGGAAGCCGCGCATTGGGGGATGCGGTCCCTGCAAAGCAATGGTGGCTACACCTCAAACCTCGCAATGACCGCTGCCGCGCTCGCGGCGCTGGGCCGGGCGGAGGAAGCGCGTCTGCCCGCGGCGCGCCTCATGGAGTTGCGCCCAGAATTTCGTATTGGTGTGGCCAAGCCGCGCTGGCCTTACCGTGACGAAGCCTTAAGGGAGCGATATGGGCAGCACCTCATCGCGGCTGGTCTTCCCCCTTGAAACCGCAGGAGGCGAGCCGCAATGGCCCCAAGTGTCCGCTCGGGGTCGAACCCTACTGCATTGCCCACGAACGACGAAGGTTTGCTTCCGCCCGCCCTGGTTTCCAAAGCCGCCGGTCCGCTATCGACCAGGATCGGTCCCGCAGTTCATCCTAAGACAGCTGCCCTAAGCTTTCCCGTCCCGGGTGATCATGGACTGCTGCTCCACCCAGCTCAGCGGAAGCGGTTCTAGCAGCTGTGGCAGACCGAGGAGAGACGAGGCTTGGCCGTCGAGGGTCGCCTCCACGATCTCTGGCGCCAGCAGAGTCAACCGCAGCAGGCTGCCCAGGTAGCCCTGCTCAATCTTCTCCGCTGCGGCCATCTCGCTGATGGAGGCGTATCGCCCTCGTCGAGCAGCCGCTGGTACCGGAACGCCCGCGCCAGCGCCTCCACCAGCGCCAGGTCAGCCCGAGCGACGCCAGCTGGCACATCCCCTTGCACCGGCATCACCACCGCCTCCCGCCCCGGCCGACGTCAAACAGCGAGCGGCACCCGGACCGTGATGTTGGTGGCCACGCGAACTCGGGCGTCCGGAACCAATTCCGATCGACCAACCCGAAGGCGACCTTTGTGCCTTTTCGCATTGGATCCGATGTTGACGGGCGCCCTAAGAGTCCATCCGGGATCATGTGGTTTTCTGACATAGCCTTCGCAGCATGCGGCGGACGGATGCCCAGCGCA
>NZ_JAETWB010000042.1 GCF_016773205.1 Belnapia arida | reverse complement strand
ACCGAAGCGCTCTAAGCCCTTGAGGCGATGGTGGGTGCGACAGGGATTGAACCTGTGACCCTTGCCGTGTGAAGGCAATGCTCTACCGCTGAGCTACGCACCCGGACCGCTCGGGAGGCGGTTGATAGGGGCATCGCCCGCCGCTGGCAAGAGCTTATGCGGTGGGATTCACTCGGCCCTGATGCCGGCCTCCGCCACCACCGCCGCGTAGCGCGCCACCTCGGCCGCGACGAAGCGCCGGGACTCTGCCATGTCGGCGCCGATCAGGCTGAACCCAAGCTCCCCCGCCTTCCGCACCACCGCCGGGTCGGCCACCGCCCGGCGGATCGCCGCCGCGATCGCCTCCGCCAGCGGCTCGGCGATACCGGCCGGCGCCTGGATCGCCGTCCAGCTTGTGATGCGCAGCGCCGGCAGCCCCGCCTCGGCGGTGGTCGGCACATCCGGCAGCAGCGGGTGCCGCGCCGCATCCGTCACGGCGAGCGCCCGGAGCCGCCCCGCCTGCACCTGAGTGATGACCTCCGGCAGGTTGCCGACGATCAGGTCGAGATTCCCCGCGACGAGATCCGTCACCGCCGGCGCCCCGCCCCGATAGGGGACATGCTCCAGCCGCTCCGCCGCCCCCGCCGCGCGGCGGAACATCTCCAGTCCCAGATGCGGCGGCGAGCCGGTGCCGGAGGAGCCGCCGTTCAGCCGCCTCTGCCGCGCCGCCGCCGCCAGCTCGCCGAGCGAGCGCCACGGGCTCTCCGCCCGCACGACGACGACCAGCGGCAGCGCGCCGAGCAGGGTCAGCGTCTTCAGGTCGCGCGTGAAGTCATACGGCGCCTGCGGGAAGAGCGAGGCATTCACCGCATGGGTGAGGGTGATGGCGAGCAGCGTATGCCCGTCCGGCGCCGCCTTCGCCACCGCATCGGCGCCGATCATCGCATTGCCGCCCGCGCGGTTCTCGACCAGCACCGGCTTGCCCCAGTCCTCCGCCAGCCGCTGCGCGACCAGCCGGGAGATGAGGTCGGTCTGCCCCGCCGGAGTGAAGGGCACGACAAGCCGCACCGGATGATCCGGGAAGCTCCCCGGCTGCGCCTGTGCTGCAAGCGGGGCGAGGGCGGCGAGCAGCGCCGCGCGGCGCGAGAGATCAGGCACGTCCCACTCCCCGGACGGTGGCGAAGCTGCCGGTAAAGCCCGTCAGCTCCTGCCGATGCAGGAAGCTCGGCCTGAGCTGCCCAAGTAGGCCATAGGGCAGGCCTTCGAAGGCCTGGCGCTGTCTCCCGGCGCCGATGCGCCGCAGCCCCTCCGCCATCTGAGGGTGGCTGCGGGGCTGCGCATCGTGGAACCTGCCGAAGACCGTCAGCCCATGGCTGCGCGCAGCAGAGACCGAGGACCGGATCGGGTCGAGCACGCCGGGATCGGATTGCGGCACGGGTTTCAGCACGCGATGGGCATCCTTGGGTTCCGCTCCGGCGGGTCGCGCAGCATGCCGCAGCCTCGCCGGTCCGGAAGCAGACCCGATCCGACCACGCCTGTCAAAGAAAAACTTTTATTTTTCGTTATATGCAGATTCTTAACTAAGCTTATTAGTGAAAACGGTCACGCCAGCCCGTTCCTGATATGCGTGCGGTAAGGCACACGCTCCGAAAGCCGCGCGTAATAGGCATCGAGCGCCGGCAGCGCCGGCCGCCCGATGCCTCGCATCGCAAACCACCGATGCACCAGGAACCCCGCCGGGACATCCGCGAGCGTGAAGCCCTCACCCGCCAGGTAGGGGCCGCCGGCCTCCAGCGCCGCCGCGACCTGCCGCATCCCCTCGGCATACTCGGCCCGCCCGCGCGCCACCGCCCAGGGCTCGCTCCAGGGCGCCAGCCCCAGCTCGCCCCCGAGATAGGCCCCCTTCATCGCCAGCGTCATGTCATAGGCAACCCAGTCCATCCATTGCTCGACCAGCGCCCGCGCCGCCGGCGCCTCCGGCAGCAGATGCACCGCACCTTCCCGCGCAGCGAGGTAGCGCAGGATCACATGCGACTCCCGCAGCACCACCGCGCCGTCTACCAGCCCATCGTCGATAAGCACTGGCACCGTGCCGAGCGGGTTGAGCGCCCGGAAGGCGGGGTCATCCGTCGCCCGATGCCCGCGCCCCCATTCCTCCTGCTCGAAGGCCAGGCCCAGCTCCCCCAGCAGCCACAGGACCTTCCGCACGTTGTAGGCATTGGACCTGCCCAGCAGTTTCAGCATGGCGCGCCGCCCCCTTCCGGCCTTGCGTCGAGGCTTTGCCATTCGCACCTGATCCGCAACAGCGAAAGGCCCCCGCGATGAGCCAGCGGCAATTGAAGCTCGGCGCCTTCATGCGCCCGGTCAGCATCCATACCGGCGCCTGGCGCTATCCCGGCGCCTTCCCCGACGCCAACTTCAACTTCCAGCACTACAAGCGCTTCATCCAGACGCTGGAGCGCGGCCGGTTCGACGCCTTCTTCATGGCCGACCACCTGGCGCTGCTCAACATGCCGATCGAGGCGCTGAAGCGCAGCCACACCGTCAGCAGCTTCGACCCGCTGACCCTGCTGCCCGCGCTCGCCGCGGTGACGGAGCATATCGGCCTCATCGCCACCGCCTCGACGACCTATAACGAGCCCTACCACATCGCCCGCAAATTCGCCTCGCTCGACCATATCAGCGGCGGCAGGGCAGGGTGGAACCTCGTCACCACCTCCAACCCCGACGCGGCGCTCAATTTCGGCCAGGACGAGCACATGGCCCATGGCGAGCGCTACCAGCGGGCGCGCGAGTTCTACGACGTCGTCACCGGCCTCTGGGACGGCTGGGCCGACGACGCGCTGATCCGCGACGTCGACAGCGGCATCTTCTTCGACCCGGCGCGGGTGAGACCGCTCGACCATGTGGGGCCCGAGTTCAAGGTCCGCGGTCCCCTCAACGTGGCCCGTCCCATCCAGGGTTGGCCCGTCATCGTCCAGGCCGGCGCCTCCGAGGCCGGCAAGCAGGTCGCCGCCGAGACCGCCGAGGCCGTCTTCGCGGGCGTCGCCACCCTCGCCGACGGCCAGCGCCTCTATGCCGACATCAAGTCCCGGATGCCCGCCCTCGGCCGCGACCCGGAGCACCTGAAGCTCCTCCCCGGCTGCTTCGTCGTGGTCGGCGACACGGTGGAGGAGGCGCGGGCGAAGCGCGCCCATCTCGACAGCCTGGTGCATTACGACAGCGCCATCGCCTCCCTCTCCATCGCCCTCGGCACCGATGCGTCCAAATTCGATCCGGACGCCCCGCTGCCCCCCATCCCCGACACCAATGCCAGCAAGAGCGGCCGCGAGCGCACCATCGCCCTCGCCGAGCGCGAGGGCCTCACCGTCCGCCAGCTCGCCCAGCGCCTCGGCGGTTATGCCGGCCTCGCCATGGTCGGCACGCCGCGGACCGTCGCCGACGAGATGGAGGCCTGGCTGGAGGGGCGCGCCGCGGACGGCTTCAACATCATGTTCCCCTGGCTGCCCGGCGGGCTCGACGACTTCGTCGATCGCGTGGTGCCGGAGCTGCAGGGCCGCGGCCTTTTCCGCCGGGAGTACGAGGGCCGGACGCTGCGCGAGAATCTCGGCCTCCCCCGCCCGCCGAACCGCCTCTTCCCGGAGGGTTGAGGCGCGCGGGCGGCGGCCCATATCCTCCGGCATGGGACGCATGCTGCCCCTCGCCCTCGCCCTCGCCCTGCTCCCCGCTGCCGCGCGGGCCGAGCCGCTGGTTGCCCGCTACGAGGTCAATGCCGCCGGCCTCACCGTGATGAAGGTCGAGGCCCTGCTCGACCTCGACGGCCCGAACTACCTGGTCCGCACCCGCACCCAGATGAACGGGATGGTCGGGTTCTTCACGCGCGGCGATCAGGTGACCTCCGCCGAGGGCGCCTGGCGCGGCACGGAGCCGGTGCCCGTCCGCTACCGCGTCAACGGCACCTGGCGCGGAGACCAGCGCGTGGTGGTGATGGACTACACACCCGCCGGCATGCCCGTCCTCCGCGCCATCGAGCCCCCGAACACCGAGCGAGAGCCCGTCCCCGCCGCCCTCCAGGCCGGCACCATCGACGCGCTATCGGCCCTGGCCAAGCTTACCCGCGTGGTGACGCAGACCCGCCGCTGCGACACCAATGCCCGGGTCTTCGACGGCCGCCGCCGCGCCGACTACACGGTGCAGACCGCCGGCCAGGGCGTGCTTCCGGCCGAGGGCGGCTTCGGCGGCCCTGCTATCAAGTGCGTCTTCGAGGGCCGGCTGGTCGCCGGCCGGCTCGACGACCAGGATGCCGGGGAGGCCCGCCGCCCGCAGACGGCCGATATCTGGCTCGGCCAGCCCCTGCCGGGCCGTGGCCCGCTGCCCGTCCGCATCGAGCTGACGACCCGCTGGTTCGGCACCGTCCGCGCCGTGCTGGTGAGCGTCGAGCCCGCCGGCTCAGCCCCGACCATGGCCCAGCAGCGCCGGTAGCAGCGCCTCGGGCCGGCCGATCACCGCCGCTGCCCCCTCCGCCATCTCCGGCGTCCCATAGCCCCATCCGGCGAACAGGCAGGGCACCTCCGCCCCCCTGGCCGCCAGCACGTCGTTCCGATGGTCGCCGATCATCACCGCGCGCGACACCTCGCCCCCCGCCGCCCGCAGCGTCGCCAGCAGGTGGCCGGGGTCCGGCTTCCGCACGGGGAAGCTGTCGCCCCCGCCCACGGCCGCGAAGCGCCCGCCGATGCCGAGCGCTCCGAGCAGCGCCGCCGTCGCCCTGGCCGGCTTGTTGGTGCAGATCGCCATCCGCCACCCCGCCGCCTCCAGCCCCGCCAGCACCTCGGCGATGCCGGGGAAGAGCGCCGTCTCCTCCGCCGCCCGCGCCGTGTAATCCGCGCTGAACCCCTCCAGCGCCGCTTGGTCGAAGGCCAGGCCCCGCGCCGCCAGCGCCCGCTCCACCAGCACCCGCACGCCGTCGCCGATCATCGCCGTCACCTCGGCCCGGGCGAAGCCCGGACGGCCGAGCCGGGCCATCAGCCGGTCGAGCGCGGCATGGATATCGGGCACGCTGTCCACGAGCGTGCCATCGAGGTCGAAGAGGGCGACGGAGACGGTCATGACCCAGCCTCGCCCGCCCGGTCATATCCGGCAATCCATCTTGACGCGCATGGGGCTTGCCCCGGCCACCCCTCCGCGACTACCCCATTGCCATGCCCGCTGCCATCATCCTCGCTGCCGGCCTCGGCACCCGCATGCGGAGCGCGCTGCCCAAGGCGCTGCACCCCATCGCCGGCCGGCCGATGCTCAATCACCTCGTCGCCGCCTGCGAGCCGGTCTTCGACCGCATCGTGGTGGTGGTGGGCCCAGGCATGCCCGGGCTCGAAGCCGCCGCCCGCCCCCATGCGACGGTGGTGCAGGCCGAACGCCTGGGCACCGGCCACGCCGCCGCCCAGGCCGCCCCCCTGCTGCGCGACTACCCCGGCGACGTCGCCGTTCTCTATGCCGACAACCCCCTGATCCCGACCGACACCCTGCGCCGCCTGCTCGCCCGCCGTGCGGAAGCCGGCCTCGCCCTCCTGGCGATGCGCCCCGCCGATGCCGCCCGCTACGGCCGCGTCGTGACCGATGAGGCGGGCGCGGTGCTCCGTGTCGTCGAATGGGCCGATGCGACCGCGGCCGAACGCGCCATCCCCCTCTGCAATGCCGGCGTCGTCTGCGCCCCCGCCGCCGATCTCTTCCGCTGGCTCGCCGCCATCCGCGCCGAGAATGCCAAGGGCGAATACTACCTCCCCGACGTCGTGGCGCTGGCCGTCGCCGAAGGCCGCCGGGTGCTGGCCGAGGAGGCCGCCGAGGCCGACCTCGCCGGCGCCAACAGCCGCGCCGAGCTGGCCGGGCTGGAGGCGCAGATGCAGTCCCGCCTCCGCGCCGCCGCCATGGCCGGCGGGGCGACGCTCACCGCCCCGGAGACCGTCTTCCTCTCCTGGGACACGGCGCTCGGCCAGGACGTGACGATCGGCCCCCATGTCGTCCTCGGCCCCGGCGTCACGGTGGAGGACGAGGTGGAGATCCGCCCATTCAGCCACCTCGAGTCCTGCCTTGTCCGGCGCGGCGCCATCATCGGCCCCTATGCCCGCCTGCGGCCGGGGACCGAGGTCGGGGAAGGGGCCCATGTCGGCAATTTCGTCGAGCTGAAGGCGGCGCTGCTTGGGCCGGGCGCCAAGGCCAACCACCTGACCTATCTCGGCGACGCGACCATTGGCGCCGGCAGCAACATCGGCGCCGGCACCATCACCTGCAATTACGATGGCGTGCACAAGCACCGCACCGAGATCGGTGCCGGCGCCTTCATCGGCAGCGACACGGCGCTCGTCGCGCCCGTCCGCATCGGCGACCGTGCGCTGGTCGCCGCCGGCAGCGTCATCACCGAGGACGTGCCGGACGACGCCATGGGCATCGCCCGCGGGCGGCAGGCGGTGAAGCCCGGGCGTGGCTTCAAAGGGAAGAAGGGGCGCTAGCCATGTGCGGGATCGTGGGCGTCATCGGCAAGGCCCCTGCAGCGCCGCTGCTGCTGGAGGCGCTGCGCCGCCTCGAATACCGCGGCTACGACAGCGCCGGCATCGCCACGCTGGTCGACGGCCATATCGAGCGCCGCCGCGCCGAGGGCAAGCTCGGCAACCTCGCCGGCGTGCTGGAGCGCGACGCGCTGCCCGGCACCACCGGCATCGGCCATACCCGCTGGGCCACGCATGGCGCGCCGACCGAGCGCAACGCCCACCCCCACAGCACCGCCCGCGTCAGCGTCGTCCACAACGGCATCATCGAGAACCACGCGGAACTGCGCGCCGAGCTGGAGGCGAAGGGCGCCGTCTTCGAGACCGAGACCGACACCGAGACCTTCGTCCGTCTGGTCGACGACTTCCTGCGCCAGGGCCATGAGCCGCAGGCCGCCTTCGCCGCCGCGCTGCGTCGCGTCCACGGCGCCTTCGCCCTCGCCGCCATCTTCTCGGGCCACCCACGCCTGCTGCTCGCCGCGCGGCAGGGCGCGCCGCTCGCCGTCGGCTTCGGCGAGGGCGAGATGTTCGTCGGCTCCGATGCGCTGGCCCTCGCCCCGCTGACCCGCCGCATCGCCTATCTCAAGGAAGGCGACTGGGTCGCCGTCGATGGCGAGGGCGCCCGCTTCTTCGACGCCGCGCACCAGCCGGCCGAGCGCCGCGTGACCGTCACCGCCGTCTCCGGCGCCGCCGTCGGCAAGGGCAACTACCGCCACTTCATGGAGAAGGAGCTGCACGAGCACCCCGCCGTGCTCGGCGACACGCTCCGCCAGTATCTCGACCCGAAGACGCTGGAAGTCCGCCTGCCGCGCCTGCCCTTCGACCCGGCGCGCATCGGCCGCCTCACCATCAGCGCCTGCGGCAGCGCCTTCCTCGCCGGCATGGTCGGCCGCTACTGGATCGAGCAGCTCGCGCGCCTTCCCGTCGATGCCGACGTTGCCAGCGAATTCCGCTACCGCAACCCGCCGCTGGCCGATGGCGGCGCCGCCATCCTCATCAGCCAGTCCGGCGAGACGGCCGACAACATGGCCGCCCTCCGCCTGCTGAGGGAGGCCGGCCAGCGCGTCCTCTCGGTGGTGAACGTCCCCGAATCCTCCATGGCCCGCGAGAGCGACGGCGCCCTGCTGACCGTCGCCGGCCCCGAGATCGGCGTTGCCTCGACCAAGGCCTTCACCGCCCAGCTCGCCGTGCTCGCCTGCCTCGCCATCGGCTTCGGCCGCGCCCGCCGCGAGCTCTCGACACTGGACGAAGGCCGCCTCGCCCAGACGCTGCTGGAGGTGCCGAGCCACGCCGCCGCCATCCTCGAGCAGGACGCCCAGATCCGCGAACTGGCCATGGAGGTGGCGAAGGCCCGCGACGTGCTCTTCCTCGGCCGCGGCGCGATGTACCCGATCGCCCTCGAAGGCGCGCTGAAGCTGAAGGAGATCAGCTACATCCATGCCGAGGGCTATGCCGCCGGCGAGATGAAGCACGGCCCGATCGCGCTGATCGACAGCGACGTCCCGGTGATTGCCCTCTGCCCCTCGGGCCCGCTCTTCGAGAAGACGGCGAGCAACCTGCAGGAGGCCGCGGCCCGCGGCGGCCGCGTCATGGCCTTCACCGATGCGGAAGGGGAGGCGGCCCTCCGCCGCTTCGCCGAGCGGGTGATCGTCCTGCCGAGGATCGGCGAATTCGCCACCCCGATCCTCTACGCCATCCCCGTCCAGCTCCTTGCCTACCACGTCGCCGTGCTGAAGGGCACCGATGTGGACCAGCCCCGCAACCTGGCGAAGAGCGTGACGGTCGAGTAGCTACTCGCGGCCCAGCGTCCGCCCCACCAGCTCGGCGATGTCCTGCCGCTGGTAGGGCTTCGGCACCACCGAGGCCGCCTCGGCCAACTCGGCCGGCAGGTCGAGCCCCATGCCGTAGCCGGTGGCGAAGGCGAAGGGGATGCCCGCCTTGTGCAGCGTCAGCGCCACCGGCAGGCTGGTCTGGTCGCCGAGATTGACATCGAGCAGAGCAAAGGCGAGTTGCCGGCCGAGCCGCTTCATCACCCCGAGCGCAGCGGGCACCGTCCCTACCACCTCGACCTTGTCGAAGCCGAGATCGAGCAGGATCTCCTCGGCATCCATGGCGAGCAGCGTGCTGTCCTCCAGCACCATGGCGATGCCGGAGACGCGCAGCGGTTGTGTCCGTCGCGGCAGCACCGGCGCCGTCTGCTGGCTTTCGACGCCGATCTGGACGAAGCGCGCGGGGACGGTGAAATCCGCCTCCAGCCCCTCCCGCAGGTAGCGCACCTCGGCCTGGCCCTGCAGCTCGAAGGGGATGGAGCGCTCGATCACCGTGGTGCCGAAGCCGCGGCGGTTGGGCGGGTTGACAGGCGGCCCGCCGCGCTCCCGCCATTGCAGGAGCAGCGTGTTGTCTGCCTGCAGCACCCAGCGCACATCGACGGTACCGTGCCGGTCCGACAGCGCGCCGTATTTCGCCGCATTGGTCGCCAGCTCATGGATGACGAGGGCGAGCACGGTCAGCGCCTGCGGCTCCACCAGCACCGGCGGCCCGTTGAGCTTCGTCCGCTCGGGCTGGCGGTCGCCGAGATAGGCGTGGAACTCGCTTTCGATCATCCCGCGCAGCGCGACCGGCCCCCAGCGGTCGTCGGTCAGCTGGTCATGGGCCCGGGCGAGGGACTGGATGCGCCCGTTCAGCACGGTGACGAAGCTCTCCAGCGTCTCCGCCGATTCCCGGCTGCGCTGCACCAGCGCGCGGATCAGCGCGAGGATGTTGCGCACGCGGTGGTTCAGCTCGGCGATCAGCAGCTCCTGCCGGTCGTTGGTGCTGCGCCGCAGGTCGGCCGCGCTGGCCGAGAGCCGCACCACGACCTCGAGCAGCGTGACACGCAACGCCTCTGCCACCCGTCGCTCGGATTCGAGCCAGGGCCCGGAGCAGCCCCGCACCTCCTGCTGCCAGGCCTCGAAGCTGCGGCGCGGATGCAGCCGGTCGGTGCCCTGCTCCGCCACCTTCGCCGGGTTACCGGCCCAGGCGATGCTGTGGACCATCTCGCGCCGGAACAGGATGAGGTAGTCCCGCGAGGCCCGCGAAATGGGAATGGCGAGCATTCCCGCCGCCACCTCCGCCTGCGCCGCCGCCGGCGGGTAATGCACGGCGATCTCCCGCGTGGCGAAGACCCGCGAGGTATCGGTCCGGTTCAGCATGGCGACGATGCCGGCGAGCATGTCCTCGTCCGGCGTCGCGCCGATCGTCTCGGTATGCGTTCCGGTATGGATGGCGGCGCCGTCGCAGGGGATCAGCAGCCGGATCTCCTCGGCGACACGCTGGAGCGTGTTGTCGATCTTCTCGTCGGAGGAGACAGCGGAGAGCACCCGCTCCTGCGCCGCCCGCGCCTCGGCGTCGTGCTGCGCCGCCTCCATCCGCTCGAAGCTCTCGATCTGCAGCGAGTAGAGCTGGCCGAACAGCTCGGCTGCGCTGCGCCGTTGGAAGCTCGGCAGCAGCGGCTCCGCATGGTGGCAAGCGATCAGCCCCCAGAGATCGTTCCCCCGCATGATGGAGATGGAGAGCGAGGCGGCGACACCCATGTTCCGCAGATACTCGATATGCACCTGCGAGACGCTGCGCAGCACCGAGGAGGAGAGGTCGAGCACCCTCTCGCCCGGCGTCGGCGCCGGCAGCACCGGCACCGGCACGGCCGCCGCATCGGCGATCAGCCGCAGCCAGTTGCGGCAGTAGAGGGCGCGCGCCTGCTTCGGGATGTCGGAGGCGGGAAAGCGCAGGCCGCGGAAGGAGTCCAGCCGCTCGGCCGTCGACTCGCCGACGACCTCGCCGGTGCCGTCGGCGTCGAAGCGGTAGACCATCACCCGGTCGAAGCCGAGCACCGCCCGCACCTGCCGCGCCGCGCGGTCATGCATGCCGGCGAGGTCGCGGGCGCGCAGCAGCCGCGACATCATGCCCTTCACCGTGCCCACCGCGTCGAAGCGCGGCTCGGCGGCCGAGGGCTCCGCCTCGATCACCATGATCGGCGACCCACCCGGGGCGAAATGCACGGCGACGTCATAGGGCGGCTTGCCGGCGATCAGCGGCAGGGAGAACAGCCGGTCGGTCTGGTGCTGCCCTTGCAGCCCCTGGAGCCGTGCGCGGATGTCATGCAGCGAGCCGCGGTCGAGCAGCTGGTCCAGCCGCCGCCCGACCACCGCCTCCGGCGTCAGGTTCAGGTGCTCCGCCACATTGGCCGAGGCGTGCCGCACCGTCCCGTCGGTCGTCGCCGAAAGCAGGAAGCCCCAGGGCTGCACCTGGCCGAGCTGGTGGATCGGCTCGCGGTCGCAACTGGTCAGGTCGAGGGGGGCATCGCTGGCCTGGCTCATGGACGAGGCTCTCGGCCGGGGAGAGGGTGATGCAATCGGCCGAACGGGGTCAGCGGCATGATGGGTGATGTGCTCGACACTGTCCGGTGGGCATCCCATGGCGACGACGCCGCGCCGGTTTCGCGAGCATCACCTGTCGGTCACACATGCTGCCCGCCGCTGCGCTGTCGAGGGGCATGCCCTTATTTTGACGTGTATGCGATGCCTTGTCATCCTGCGGTTGGGGTCACGCATCCGTCATGTGCCGGCAATGGTTGGCCTCCCGCCCGCTCGGCCGATGCGCTGGTGGGGCGTGCGGTGACAGGGGCGGGGAGGGTGCCTATCTTCGCCCCACAGGAGGAAACCCACCATGCTCGACACCATCGCCAAACTGCCGCTGAAAGACCCGGAGCTGTTCCGCCAGGCGAATTGCATCGACGGCCAGTGGGTGCAGGCCGACAGCGGCAAGACCATCACCGTCCGCAATCCCTCGACCGGCGAGCCGGTCGGCACCGTCCCCGCCATGGGCGCCGCCGAGACGCGCCGCGCCATCGAGGCCGCGCACCGCGCCCAGCCCGCCTGGCGCGCCATGCTGGCCAAGGACCGCGCCGCCATCCTGCGCCGCTTCTTCGACCTGATGATCGCCAATACCGACGACCTCGCCGCCATCATGACCGCCGAGCAGGGCAAGCCGCTCAGCGAGAGCAAGGGCGAGATCGCCTATGCCGCGAGCTTCATCGAGTGGTTCGCCGAGGAGGCGAAGCGCGTCTACGGCGAGACCATCCCGCAGAACGCCAAGGGCCGCCGCATCATCGTGACGAAGGAGCCGATCGGCGTCTTCGCCGCCATCACGCCCTGGAACTTCCCGGCGGCGATGATCACCCGCAAGACCGGCCCCGGCTGGGCCGCCGGCTGCACCGGCGTCATCCGCCCCGCCTCGCAGACGCCCTTCTCGGCCCTGGCGCTGGCCGTGCTCGCCGAGCGCGCCGGCATGCCGCCCGGCGTCTGCAACATCATCACCGGCCCCTCCGGCGAAACCGGCAAGGAGCTCACCTCCAACCCGCTGGTCCGCAAGCTGACCTTCACCGGCTCCACCGATGTCGGCCGCATCCTGCTCCAGCAATGCGCGCCCACCATCAAGAAGACCTCGATGGAGTTGGGCGGCAACGCGCCCTTCATCGTCTTCGACGACGCCGATCTCGACGCCGCCGTGCAGGGCGCCATGGCCAGCAAGTACCGCAACACCGGCCAGACCTGCGTCTGCGCCAACCGCATCCTGGTGCAGGACGGCGTCTACGAGGCCTTCGCCGCCAAGCTGAAATCCGCCGTCGAGGCGCTGAAGGTCGGCGACGGCATGGAACCCGGCGTCACGCAGGGCCCGCTCATCAACGCCGAGGCGGTGGAGAAAGTCGAGGAGCACATCGCCGACGCCACCAAGCGCGGCGCCACTGTCGTGACTGGGGGCAAGCGCCACAGCCGCGGCGGCAATTTCTTCGAGCCCACCATCCTCGCCAACGTCCCGCACGAGGCGATGATCTTCACCGAGGAGACCTTCGGCCCGGTCGCGCCGCTGTTCCGCTTCAAGACCGAGGAGGAGGCGATCGCGCTCGCCAACGACACCCCCTTCGGCCTCGCCGCCTATTTCTACGCCCGCGATGTCGGCCGCATCTTCCGCGTGGCCGAGGCGCTGGAGGCCGGCATGGTCGGCATCAACGAGGGGCTGATCAGCACCGAGGTCGCGCCCTTCGGCGGCGTGAAGCAGAGCGGCCTCGGCCGCGAGGGCAGCAATCTCGGCATCGAGGAGTATCTCGAGGTGAAGTACCTCGCCCTCGGCGGCATCGGCACCTAAGCCCGTACCCATGCCCGGGCTCCGGCCCGGGCACCCTCTCTCACCGCCCTGCCGCGATCTCCCTCGCCAGCGCCCGGTATTCCGGCTCCGGCCGCCCCGACAGCCGCTCAGCCATGCCGTTGCGGAAACGTGCCGGGCTGCCCGTCGCCGCCCGGCGAAACCATTCCAGCGCCGCTTCCGTCTGCCCCGCCGCCGCCAGCAGCGTCGCCAGGTTGAACTGGCCGCGGAAATCCCCGCCCTCTGCCGCCCGGCGATAAAGCGCCGCCGCCGCCACCGGATCGGGCGGCGCCTCCCAGCCCTCCTCTAGGAAGCGGCCGAGGATGTTCAGCGACTTGGCATGGCCCTGATCCGCCGCCCGCCGGTACCAGGCCAGCGCCGCGCGCCGGTCCGCCGCCATCCCCGCGCCGCGCCAGAGCATCCCCGCCAGATTGTACTGCGCCCAGTCATGCCCGGCCTTCGCCGCCGCCTGGTAGCAAGCCAGTGCCGCGGCCTCGTCGGCCACGCCGCCCCAGCCCATCTCGTGGCAGCGCCCGAGCATGTTGCGCGCCGCGGCATTCCCCGCCTCCGCCGCCACGCGGAACCACCCCCGCGCCGCTGCGGGGTCCTGCGGCACCCCGCGCCCATCCAGCAGGATCTGTCCGTAGAGCAGCTGCGCCTCGACGATGCCGTAGCGGGCGGCGGCGTCGATCCAGCGGGCCGCCTCCTCGGGTGGGCCTGCGAAGGCGGCGGCGAGGTCCTCGGCACGGGCCTCGCGCAGGGCATCGAGCGGGAGCGGCGGCATGTCCTTCGCATAGCGCGACTGCAATTCAATCGCAACTACCCCCGGCCGCTTGCCGGAACGGCTCCGGCATCGCAGGCTGGACGCGAAGGGCCCGCCCACCCAGATACGGACCCGGCACGGGAAGGCGCGCATGAGCACTTACGACTTCGACCTCTTCGTCATCGGCGGCGGCTCGGCCGGCGTCCGCTGCGCCCGCATCGCGGCCGGGCACGGCGCCCGGGTCGCCGTGGCGGAGGAGCGCTTCTGGGGCGGCACCTGCGTCAATGTCGGCTGCGTGCCGAAGAAGATCATGGTCAACGCCGCCGAATACGCCGGATGGGCGGACGACGCCCCCGCCTTCGGCTGGCAGATCGAGAAGGGCAGCTTCGACCTCGCCGCCCTCAAGGTCCGGCGCGATGCCGAGGTCGCCCGCCTCAACGGCATCTACGGCAAGCTGCTCGGCAATGCCGGCGTCACCAGCTTCGACGCCCGCGCCAGCTTCATCGACGCCCACACCCTCGATGTCGGCGGCAGGCGCGTCACGGCGGAGCGGATCGTCGTCGCCGTCGGCGGCCATGCCGTGAAGCCCGACATCCCCGGCGCCGAGCTCGGCATGCTCTCTGACGACGTCTTCGACCTGAAGGAGGTGCCGAAGCGCCTCATCGTCGTCGGCGCCGGCTACATCGCTCTCGAATTCGCCTGCGTCTTCGCCGCCTTCGGCGCCAAGGTCGATGTCGTCTACCGCGACATCCTGCCGCTCCGCGGCTTCGACCAGGACATCCGCGAGGCCCTGCCCGAGGCGCTGGAGGCCCAGGGCATCCACCTCCACCCCAACAGCCGCCTCGCCCGGCTCGACCACCAGGGCGGCCATCTCCGCCTCAGCCTGATGGGCGGCGAGGCGCTGGAGGGCGATGCCGTGCTCTTCGCCACCGGCCGCGTCCCCAACACGCGCGGGCTGAACATCGCCGCCGCCGGCATCGACTGCACCGCCCGCGGCGCCATCGAGGTCGATGCCGAGCACCGCACCACCGCCCCCAACATCTACGCCATCGGCGACGTCACCGACCGCCTCAACCTCACGCCGATGGCCACCGCCGTCGGCCATGCCCTCGCCGACACCCTGTTCGGCAACAACCCCCGCCATGCCAGCTACGACAACGTGCCCACCGCCGTCTTCACCTCGCCCCCCATCGGCACAGTCGGCATGACCGAGGCGGATGCGGCGGTGCAGGGCCCGGTGGACATCTACCTCGCCCGCTTCACCCCGATGCGCCACACCATCAGCGGCCGCCCCGGCCGCAAGGCCTTGATGAAGCTCGTCGTCTGCCAGCAGACGCGGAAGGTGCTCGGCGCCCATATGCTCGGCGAGGACGCGCCCGAGATCATGCAGGGCATCGGCATCGCCGTCTCGATGGGCGCGACGAAGGAGGATTTCGACCGCACCATCGGCATCCACCCGACCGCGGCCGAGGAATTCGTGACGTTGCGGACCCGCACGCGGGAAGCCGGTCTCCGTGCGGCGGCGGAATAGCTCGCGGGTTCACCTGCCCGCGCGGTTCGGCTAGGGTCGCCCCTTCAAAGGGAGAACGCATAGTATGGTTGCGCGCGGCTGGCATCCCGGCAGTTGGCGGGACATGCCGATCCGGCAGGTGCCGGACTACCCCGATCAGGCGAAACTGGCCGAGGTCGAGGCGCGGCTCGCCCGCTTCCCCCCGCTCGTCTTCGCCGGCGAGGCCCGGCGCCTCCAGGCCGCGCTGGCCCAGGCGGGCGACGGCCAGGGCTTCGTCCTCCAGGGCGGCGACTGCGCCGAGAGCTTCTCCGAGTTCACCGCCAACATCATCCGCGACACCTTCCGCGTGCTGCTGCAGATGGCGGTGGTGCTGACCTTCGGCGGCGGCACGCCCGTGGTGAAGCTCGGCCGCATGGCCGGCCAGTTCGCCAAGCCCCGCTCCTCTGACACGGAGAGCAAGGACGGCGTCACGCTTCCCTCCTATCGCGGCGACATCATCAACGCGCCCGACTTCACGCCGGAGGCCCGCATCCCCGACCCGTCGCGGATGGAATTCGCCTATCTGCAGTCGGCCGGCACGCTGAACCTGCTGCGCGCCTTCGCCACCGGCGGCTACGCGGATCTCCACCAGGTCCACCGCTGGAATCTGGGCTTCGTCGCCCGCAGCCCGCTCGCCGAGCGCTACCAGGACCTCGCCTCGCGCATCGACGAGACGCTTTCCTTCATGCAGGCCTGCGGCATGGACGGCCTGCCCCAGGTCCGCGAGACGGACTTCTACACCTCGCACGAAAGCCTGCTGCTGCCCTATGAGGAGGCGCTGACCCGCGTCGATTCCACCACCGGCGACAGCTATGCCTGCTCGGCGCATTTCCTCTGGATCGGCGACCGCACCCGCCAGCCCGACGGCGCCCATGTCGAGTTCCTGCGCGGCGTGAAGAACCCGATCGGCATGAAGGTCGGCCCCAGCATGGACCCGGACGAGCTGGTCCGCCTCACGGAGATCCTGAACCCGGCGAACGAGAAGGGCCGCCTGACCCTCATCTCCCGCATGGGCGCGGACAAGGTCGAGTCCAAGCTGCCGCCGCTGCTGCGCGCCGTGAAGCGCGCCGGCCGCAACGTCGTCTGGCTCTCCGACCCGATGCACGGCAACACGACGAGCGTCGGCGCCTACAAGACCCGCCCGTTCGATGCGATCCTGACGGAGGTCCGCCGCTTCTTCGACGCCCATGCCGCCGAGGGCACCCAGCCCGGCGGCGTCCATGTCGAGATGACGGGCCAGGAGGTGACGGAATGCCTCGGCGGCGCCCACCGCCTGTCCGAGGCCGACCTCGCGCTCCGCTACCAGACCTTCTGCGACCCGCGCCTGAATGCGGAGCAGTCGCTGGAGCTCGCCTTCCTCATCGCCGCCGAGCTGAAGGCCCGCCGCGCCCCTTCGATGCCGGCCCAGGCGGCGCAATAGCGATGGACCAAACCCCGCCCCGCTCTGCCTCGGATGCGGCCATCGCCGGCCGCACCGATGTCTATTTCAACCGCACCCGGGCCATCGTGCAGCGCTTCGGCGAATGCCAGGTGACCTATGCGGTCTTCCTCCGCCGCCCCGTCGTCAGCGCCCCGCGCCTGATGCTGGATTGGCTGGAGGGCGTCGCCCGCGACCGTGGCACGCAATTCGGCATCGAGGTGATGCACCCCGAGGGCACCTGGGTCGGCGCCGGCGACCCCATCCTCTACCTCACCGGCCCCTTCACCCAACTGGCCGACCTCGAGACCCTCTACCTCCAGAAGCTCGGCCCGCCCTGCGTCGCCGCGCACAACGCCTACCAGATGTGCCTGGAACTGCCGCAGGTCACCTTCCTGGCGATGGACGCTCGCCACTGCGCCGGCGCCGAGATGCAGGACATGATGGCCTATGCCGCGAGCGTCGGCAGCGCCGCCGCGAAGAAGGAGGGCGCCCGCGGCTTCGCTGGCAACGCCACCGACAGCACCGCCCACTGGTTCGGCGCCCCGCGCGGCTTCGGCACCATGCCGCATGCGCTGATCGGCTATGCCGGCAGCACCCTCCGCGCCGCGGAGATGTTCCACGAGACCTACCCGGACGAGAACCTCACCGTCCTCGTCGATTACTTCGGCCGCGAGGTGACGGATGGCCTCGCCGTCTGCCGCCGCTTCCCCGACCTCGCCGCCGAGGGCCGTATGGCCGTCCGCCTCGACACCCATGGCGGCCGCTTCCTCGAAGGCCTCGATCCCGCCGAGAGCTACGCCGTGCTGGAGCGCCACGCCCCCGGCGCTATCCGCCGCTACCGCTCGGAGACGGAGCTGCGCCACCTGGTCGGCACCGGCGTCTCCGCCGCCGCCATCTGGCGCATGCGGGAAGCGCTCGACGAGGCCGGCTTCCCCAAGGTCCGCATCGTCGCCTCCTCCGGCTTCGGCGTCGGCAAGTGCCGCGTGATGGCCGAAGCCAAGGCGCCGATCGACGTCGTCGGCACCGGCAGCTTCATCCCCGACAGCTGGTCGGAGACCTACGCGACGGCCGACATCGTCGCTTATGACGGCGTGCCACGCGTCAAGATCGGCCGCGAATTCCTTCTCCGCCGCAACGGCGAGCGCAAGCGCAACGGCCACAAGCCAGCCGTCTGAGGCAGGCGGCGGCTACCGCGTCAGCCGCCGCCGCTCCGTCTCGATCTGCCGCCGCTCCTGGTCGATCTGCCGCTGCTGCGCATCCAGCCGCCGGTCCGCCTCGTCGAGCTGGCGCATCCGGTCGTTCTCGCTGTAGCGCCGGTCGTCGCCGCCATAGCCGGGCCCGCCCGGCCGTTGGTCGGCGCGCGGGTCATAGCGCGGGTCGGTCCGCGCCGGCCCCTGCTGCCCGCCCTGGAGCTCCTGCCAGGCCCGCCCCAACCGCTCGCCGACATCCTGCGCCATGCCTGCCGTCGGGGCCGTGCCCATCGCGGCGACACCGAGCGCCGCGAGCATCACCATGCGCATATGCGTCCTCCTTCGTCTCTCTTCCGGGAGAAGCGCCCCGCAGCCGTCCCGGTTCAGCCGCCCCCGCTGGCAGCCCGGCCTGCTCCACGGCACACTGCGCGCGAACCACGTCAGGGGAGGGCCAGGGAATGGCACGCATCGGCTTCGTCGGTCTCGGCAACATGGGCGGCCCGATGGCCCGCAACCTGCTGAAGGCTGGGCATGACGTCACCGGCTTCGACCTCTCCGCCGGGGCCCTGGCCGCCTTCGCCGCTGCCGGCGGCACCCGCGCCGGCAGCGCCGCCGAAGCCACCGTCGGCGCCGGTTTCGTCATCACCATGCTCCCCGCCGGCCGCCATGTCCGCGACGCCTGGCTCGGAGTAGGGGGCCAAGGGGGGGGCATGGCCGCCGCCGCCGGCCCCGAAGCCATCCTGATCGACTGCTCGACCATCGACGTCGCCACCGCACGCGAGGTCGCCGCCGCCGCCGGCCGCCCGATGCTGGATGCACCCGTCTCCGGCGGCACCATGGGCGCCGAGGGCGCGACGCTCACCTTCATGGTCGGCGGCCCCGACGATGCCTACGCCGCGGCCACGCCCATCCTCTCCGCCATGGGCCGCAGCATCGTCCATTGCGGCGGCGCCGGCGCCGGCCAGGCGGCCAAGGCCTGCAACAACATGATGCTCGCCGCCAACATGATCGTCACGGCCGAGGCCTTCGTCCTCGCCGAGAAGCTGGGCCTCACGCATCAGGCGCTGTTCGACGTCGCCAGCAAGTCCTCCGGCCAGTCCTGGGCGCTGACCTCCTACTGCCCCGTCCCCGGCCCGGTCCCGGCCAGCCCCGCCAACCGCGACTACAAGCCGGGCTTCGCCACCGCCCTGATGGCGAAGGACCTCGGCCTCGCCCAGGACGCCGCGGCAACGGCCGGCGCGGTGACGCCCCTCGGCGTCGAGGCCTTGGCGCTCTATCGGCGCTTCCTCGAGGCCGGCAACGGCGATGTCGATTTCTCCGGCATCATCGGGATGCTCCGCGGCATGACGGAGAGGTGAAGGCCAGGCCGCAGCGGCCACGGCGATGGTCGGGAAGGCCTCCCGGCCCCTCCGGACCGCAGCGCTGGCCACGGCCGGACTCCCCTGGATCGCGCCGAAGCGCCACGGCTTCGGCCACCTCGCCTCGCCATCCACCGGCCTCGTGGCGAAGCCGGTCCTGTTGATCGACCGGCCCTGGCGACCTAGTCCGCCCCCGCCGCCAGCCGCCGCGCCTCCGCCACGCGCTCCTCCACCCAGAGGCTGTGGTGCTCCCGCGCGTAGTTGTAGTCGACGCGCCCCGTCGCCATCGCCTCGAAGGCGCCCTCGGTGCCGATGGTGCCGATGTAGATATGGCCGATGATCGCCGCCATCATCACCATCGCCATCAGCCCGTGCAGCACATGCGCCCATTGCTGGTTGGTGACGTTGTCGAGCAGCCCCGGCGCCATCAGCAGGTAGCCCGAGACCGCCGCCAGCACCCCGCCGCCGATGACGAACCAGTAGAGCGCCTTTTGTGCCGCGTTGAACCGCCCCGCCGGCGGATGCCCCTTCGCCGCCGGCCCGCCCGCCTTGATCCAGGCGATATCGACCCGGCTCGGCAGGTTGTCCCGCGCCCAGACCAGCACCATCGCCATCAGCCCGATGACGAAGGGGAAAGAGAGGAACTGATGCACCGCCTGCCCCGTCCAGGTCAGGGTGGTGAAGGCCTCCGCCCCGATCACCGGCCGCAGCAGCGTCCGACCGAAGGTGATGTTGATCCCCGTCAGCCCGAGCAGCACGAAGCTGACGGCGACCATCCAGTGGTTCATCCGCTCGAACAGCCCGTAGCGGTGCAGCGTCCGCCCCGACCGCCCCGCATCGATCCGCTGCGGCCCGCGCAGGAAGTAGAGCCCGGCCAGGATGAAGACGGTGCCGAGCAGGATCACCGCCCCGGCGATCGTCAGGATGCGCGTGCGGAAGCCGCGCCAGTCCCGCCCCGCGGGCTGGACGAGGATGCCCGCCGCCTGATTCGGGATGCTGACCGCGCCCTCGATCACGCCGCCCTGCTCCGCACGCTGCGCCTCGAGCGCCGTCGCATCGGTGTCGCTGCGCGCGGTGAAGGGCGGCGGCGCCACGATCGGCTCCACCGCCACGCGCGGCCGCGGCGCGATCGGCGCCGGCCGTGGCCCGCCGGTCTGCGTCTCCGGCGCGGTGCTCGAAGGTTGCTGGGCATTGTTCGCCCCGCCCCGTCCCGAGCCCACCTCGGGCGCCACCGACTGCACCGAGGGCGCGCCACCCGCCGGCGCCCCGGAGTCCTGCTGCGCCATCGCCCCGCCGAGCGGCAGCAGCAGCGCCAGCGCCATGACGAACCGCATCATGCCGGCAACTCCTCGCGGTAGGCCGTCCGCCAGCCCCAGGCGCCGGAGCCGTAGCCGCGCTGCTGCACCCGCTCCTTGTAGATGCTGGCGATGATCTCGCCGTCGCCCGCCAGCAGCGCCTTGGTCGAGCACATCTCCGCACAGAGCGGCAGCTTGCCCTCGGCGATGCGGTTGCTGCCGTACTGCATGTACTCGACGGCCGAGTTGTCCTGCTGCGGCCCGCCGGCGCAGTAGGTGCACTTGTCCATCTTGCCGCGCCCCCCGAAATTACCGACGCGCGGATATTGCGGCGCGCCGAAGGGGCAGGCGTAGAAGCAATAGCCGCAGCCGATGCAGAGGTCCTTGTCGTGCAGCACCAGCCCGTCCTCCGTGCCGTAGAAGCAGGCGACGGGGCAGACCGCGGCGCAGGGCGCGTCGGTGCAGTGCATGCAGGCCATGGAGATGGAGCGCTCGCCCGGCTTGCCGTCGCCGATGGTGACGACGCGCCGACGGTTGATGCCCCAGGGCACCTCGTGCTCGTTCTTGCAGGCGGTGACGCAGGCGTTGCACTCGATGCAACGGTCGCTGTCGCAGAGGAACTTCATCCGCGCCATCTTATGCGCTCCTGATCTGGCAGAGCGTCACCTTGGTCTCCTGCATGAAGGTCACCGGATCGTAGCCATAGGTGGTGACGGTGTTCGCGCTCTCCCCGAGCACGATGGGGTCGGTCCCCGGCGGGTAAAACCGCCTGCGGTCCTCGCCCTGCCACCAGCCGCCGAAGTGATAGGGCATGAAGGCGACGCCGCGCGACACGCGCTCCGTCACCAGCGCCTTCACCCGGATCCGCGCGCTGTTCTCCGGCCCCAGCACCCAGACCCACTGCCCCGGCCCGATGCCGCGCTCCGCCGCATCCGCCGTGTTGATCTCGACGAACATGTCCTGCTGCAGCTCGGCGAGCCAGGGGTTTGACCGCGTCTCCTCGCCGCCGCCCTCGTATTCCACCAGCCGCCCCGAAGTCAGGATGATCGGGAATTCCTTCGCCACCTGATGCGAGCGCATCTGGATGCTGAGGCCGAGATGCGGCACCCGGTAGCCGCGCCGGTCGCGCAGCGTCGGATAGGTCCCCGTCGGCGCGATCGCCTTCGGGTCGGCCGCCATCACCCGCGCCTGTTCCGGGGTCGGGATCAGGTCGAGGCGCGGCGTGTAGATCGGCTCGCGGTGAACCGGCACCGGGTCCGGCAGGTTCCAGGCGACGGCCCGCGCCTTGCCGTTGCCGTAGGGCAGGCAGCCATGCTCCATGGCGACGCGGATGATCCCCGCAGAGAGATCGGTGGACCAAGAGACGCGGTCGATATTCGCCCCGCCGACGCGGGCGATCGACTCCTTCTCATGCGCCGTCAGCTCGTCGAACCAGCCGAGCCGCTTGAGCACGGCGACGGTGAATTCCGGGTAGCCGTCCTGGATCTCGGAACCCTTGCTCCAGCTCCCCTCGGCGAGCAGCGTCTCCCCGTTCCGCTCCACGCCGAAGCGGGCGCGGAAGGTGCCGCCTCCTTCCTTCACATGCAGCGAGGTGTCGTAGAGGATGTGCGTGCCGGGGTGCTTCATCTCCGGCGTGCCCCAGCAGGGCCAGGGCAGGCCATAGATCTCGCCCTCCACCGGCGTGCCGGGCCGGCCGCGCAGCGTCGTTACGTCGAAATGCTCCTGGTTCTCCATGTGGTGGCGCAGCCGCTCCGGCGACTGCCCGGTATAGCCCAGCGCCCAGGTGCCGCGGTTGATCTCGCGGAGGATGTCCTCCACCACCACTACCCCGTCATTGACCTTGATATTCTTGAACATCTGGTCGGCGAAGCCGAGGCGCCGTGCCAGCGCATACATCACGTCATAGTCGTTGCGGCTCTCGAAGATCGGGTCGACGACCTTCTCGCCCCATTGCAGCGAGCGGTTGGAGGCGGTGCGGCTGCCCACCGTCTCGAAGCTGGTGCAGATCGGCAGCAGATAGGTGCCGTCGCGCCGGTTGGAGATCTGCGCATAGGTGGTCGGGTGCGGGTCGGCCACCACCAGCAGCTCCAGCTGCTCCAGCCCCTTCACCGCCTCCGGCATGCGCGTGACGGTGTTGCCGCCATGGCCCATGACGAACATCGCCTTGCAGTTCGTCGGCTGCTCGATCTGGTCCTTCGGTAAAACGACGCTATCGAACCAGCGCGTGCTCGGGATGCCGGGCATCTCCATGAATTTCTTGTCGACGAAGCGCGACAGCATCCACTCGTAGTCGACCTCCCAGACCCGGCTCCAATGCCGCCAGGCCGCCTCGTCGAGACCGTAATAGGCCGGCAGCGTCGAGACATCGAGGCCCATGTCGGTGGCCCCCTGCACGTTGGTGTGCCCGCGGAAGATGTTGGCCCCCGTGCCCGCGCTGCCGACATTCCCCGTCGCCAGCAGCAGGATCGAGAAGGCGCGCACATTCGCCGTGCCGACCGTCTTCTGCGTCGCCCCCATGCACCAGATCAGCGTCGCCGGCTTCTGCGTGGCGAAGACCTGCGCCATGCGCTTCAGCTGCGCCTCGGGCACGCCCGTCACCCGCTCCACCTCGCGCGGGTGCCACTTCGCCACCTCGCGCCGGATCTCGTCCATGCCGTAGACGCGCTGGTGGATGAACTCCAGGTCCTCCCAGCCATTCTCGAAGATGTGCCAGAGCATCCCCCAGATGACGGGGATGTCCGTCCCCGGCCGGATGCGCACGTAGTCTGTCGCATGCGCCGCCGTGCGGGTGAAGCGCGGGTCGACGACGAAGAAGTTCGACCGGTTCAGCTCCCGCCCCGCCAGGATGTGCTGGACGGCGATCGGGTGCGATTCCGCCGGGTTGCCGCCCATGACGATCATGGTCTTGGCATTGCGGATATCGTTGTAGCTGTTGGTCTGCGCCCCGTAGCCCCAGGTATTGGCCACGCCCGCGACCGTGGTGGAGTGGCAGATGCGCGCCTGATGATCGGTGTTGTTGCTGCCCCAGAAGGCGCCGAACTTCCGGAACAGGTAGGCCGCCTCGTTGGTGAACTTCGCCGAGCCCAGCCAGAACACCGCCTCCGGCGTGCTGCGCTCGCGGATCTCCAGAAGCTTGGCCGAAATCTCGTCCAACGCCTGGTCCCAGGAAAGGCGCCGCCATTCCCCGCCCACCAGCTTCATCGGATATTTCAGCCGCCGCCCGCCATGCACCAGCTCACGTACCGAGGCGCCCTTGGCGCAATGCGTGCCGCGGTTGATCGGCGACTCGTAGGCCGGCTCCTGCCCGGTCCAGACGCCGTCTTGCACCTCGGCGATGACGCTGCAGCCGACCGAGCAATGGGTGCAGACATTCTTCACCCGCTGGATCGGCACGGCGCGGCGTGGCGCCTCCGCCGCCTGCGTCATCCGCGGCGGCAGCACGCCGAGCGCCGCTAGCCCCGCGCCGCCGAGCCCCGCCTGCTTCAGGAAGCCGCGCCGGTCCGTCCCGCCCGCGCTCAGCCCTTGATACGCCCCCGCCAGCCGCTGCCTCGCTGCCTGGCCCTCGCTCCGCCGGATCAGCATGGCATTCAGTACCTGTTGGTGCGGTAGAAGGCCCGCACATGGTCGGTCTCGCGGTAGCGCGGCTTGCGCTTCTCCGCTTCGCTCTCCTTCTGCGGTGGCAGGCCGCCCGTGCCGCCATCCGCTTCGAAGGCTGCGGCCGGCGCCGCCACGGCCGCCAGCCCGAGCGCACCGAAGAAGCGCCGGCGCGCATTCAACCTGGGATCGTCCTGTTCGTTCATGCGAGGCCCCAATATCCAGGCGCCACCCGCACCCGGCCACTATGTTCAACGCCGCAAGCCGCGCCGCGTTCACCGCAACCCGCCGCACACATGCGGCGTTGCCCGGCCATGCGCCTCCTCCCCATCCTCGCCATCCTGCTCGCCCTTCCCTTCGCGGCCGTGGCCCAGGGCACGGCCCCCGCCCAGGGCGTCGACCGCCCGATCCCCCGCCCGGCGCCCGAGGCCGCGCCCCCGGCCCCGAAGCCCGGCGAGCTCACCAATGGCCGCCCGCGCACCGATCCCGGCGGCGGCGCCGCGAATACCGCGCCTGACACCACGGCACGCACGCCCCTGCCACCGGCCGGGCAGGCAAATCCCCCCAGCATGCGCTGACATCCCGCCCATGCGCATGAACGGCAGCAGCGGACCCGGGCGCCTCCTCACCGCGATCCTCGGCCTCGCCCTCCTGGCCACGGGTCCGGGCACGATCAGCCTCGTCCCCGACGCCATGGCGCAGATGCGGTCGAGCGGCGGCTACTCCCGCCCGGGCGGCGCCATGCGGTCGGGCGGAGGCTATGCGCGCACGCCTTCCTTCGGCGGCTCCCGCGTCGCACCGCGCACGCCCTCCAGCAGCGGCGGCTATGCGCGCCCCTCCCTGCCGGGCGGCGCCTATCCCCGGCGCCCCTCGGTCGGCGGCGGCTCCGCCTGGGACCGTTCCTATTCGCGCGAGCGCTCGGGCGATGCCCTCTCCCGCATGCGCGCCCAGCAGCGGCAGGCCCAGGAACAGGCCCAGCAGCAGACCCAGCGCCCGCAGCGCCAGCCCCCCTTGCCGCAAGCCCAGACCGATGGCGGCTGGTGGCGCGGCGGCGCCCGCACGCCCCCGGTCGGCCCGATGCCCGGCACCCGCACCGGCCGCAATGGCGGCTGGTACGGTGACCGTGGCTGGTCGCCGCAGGGCTTCCCCGGGATGCAGCGCAGCTTCGGCCTGTGGGACGGCGTTTTCCTCTGGTTCCTGCTGAACAATCTCGGCCGCGCCGGCTCCACCGACTTCTTCCACAACCACCGGGACGACCCGGGCTACCGGGATTTCCGGGCCCAGGCCGAGAGCCGCGCCCAGACCGACCCGGAGATCCGCCGCCAGCTCGACGAGCTCGACCGCCGCCTGGCCGAGCGCCAAGGCCAGCCGCGCGACCCGAACTACCTGCCGCCTGACGTGCCGCCCGAGGTCGCCACCGCGCCGCGCACGGATACCCGCACCCCCACCGCCCCGCCGGCAGAGGAGGGCGGCGGCATCCCCTGGCTCGTTCTGCTCGGCGGCGCCGGCGTCATCGGCTTCCTCGCCCTGCGCCGACGCAGGGCCGCGTCCTCCGCGCCCGGCACCACCCAGGCCGGCACCCCTCCCGCCCCCCGGACGAGGACGGACATGGCCCCCAACGCCCCGCGCTTCCGCCTCGGCATGACCATCACCTGCGACCCGACGCCCTTCCTGCTCGGCAGCGGCAGCATCAAAGTGCCGGCTCCCGCCTTCGCCCAGGGCGATGCCCGGGTCAGCGTGCAGGCGGTGGGCCGCATCCGCGAGGGCAACGAGGAGCTGACCCGGCTCTACCTGCCGGACGGCCGCAGCTTTTTCCAGGTCTATCTCGATGCCCGGGGCGAGGTTGGGGAGTGCCGTTACTTCGCCATCCTGGATGAGGTCTCACCGGCCGACGAGGCGGAGTGGGGCGCCTGGCTCGACCCGCAGCAGGGCATGATCGGCTGGCCCGAATTCCAGACCCAGGACGGCAAGCTTTACGGCCGGCACTGGTCCCCGGGCGCCGACCCGGTGCCGCCGCGTCCCATGCCCGAGACCATCGAGAGCCTCGAGGGCACCCGCCAGCGGCAGCAGCACGCCATGCTCTACGCGGCCGAAACCGGCCTCGCCGCGCCCGCGCCGCAGGTCGAATACATCCTCGTCTCCGCGGTGGAGGAGGGGGGCCGCGCCTGGGTCGAGGTCCGCGCCGGCATCGACATCAGCCCCGCCTCGCTCTCCCTCGCCTGACCCCCAACGATACCGGAGGACACCCCGCTTTGGATTCGATCCTGGAGACCCTCGGCTCCGGCCTGCCCATCCTGGTCCTGCAGCTGGCCGCCACCCTGGGGCTGCTGGCGATCGGCATCGCCTGCTACATGGCCGTCACACCCTTCCAGGAGGGGCGGCTGGTGCGCGAGGGCAATGCCGCCGCTGGCATCGTCCTCATGGGCGCGCTCGTCGCCCTGGCGATCCCGCTCGCCGCGACGCTGGCGACCAGCGCGGTCACGCTCGACATCCTGATCTGGGGCGCGGTCGCGGTGGTGGTGCAGCTCCTCGCCTTCCTGCTGACTGCCGCGTTGTTCCGTGGCCTCCGCGCGATGATCGAAGCGGGCAATGCCGGCGCCGCCTGCGTCGTCGTCGGCATCCAGCTTGCCATCGCGCTCATCAACGCCGGCGCCATGGCCGGCTGACCCAGCAACCCAAGCTTTCATCAAGGAAACGCCAGCATGATCTCCTTCATCCGCAACCTCGTCGGGGTCAAGACCGATCAGGCCGTCCAGGGCGCCGTCGAGGCGCTGGTCCGCTGGGACCCGCAATCCGCCACCGAGGCCGAACTGCGCGGCATGGAGCAGCATCTCGACGAGCTCGGCCGCCAGGTCGCGGAGGCCCGCCAGGCCTTCGACCGCGAGCAGCGGGAGGCCGATGCCATCGGCCAGCTCTCGCAGCAGCGCATGGCCGCGGCCGAGCAGCTGCAGGGGCGCCTGCAGGCGGAATCGGACCCTGCCCGGAAGGCCGAGCTGGAGCGCAGCCTCGCCACCCTGGTCGGCATGCTCGAGCAGATGGCGCCCGACATCGACCGCGAGCGCCAGGATGCCGCGGATGCCGCCAACTTCCTGCACATGCTCGAGGACACCTATGCCCAGGCCGGCCAGAAGCTGAAGGGCGCCCGCGACGCGTTGAACCGCGCCCAGCGCGACATGGGCCGGGCCGAGCAGCAGCGCGAGGTCGCCGAGCGCCGTGCCGAGGCCGCCCGCCAGGCCGCCGGCCTTTCCAGCGCCACCAGCGGCCTCTCCGTGGCGCTGAAGGCGATGCAGGACAATGCCGCCCGCAACCTGGCCGCGGCGGAGGCCGCCAACTCCAAGGCGAAGCTGCTGCAGCCGAGCCGCCCGGAACAGGACGACCCGAACATCGCCGCCGCCATGGCCGCCGCCTCCGGCCGTCCCGCCCTGCCGAACACCCTGTCGGACCGGTTGGCCGCGCTCCGCCAGAAGCAGCCCGCCGCGCTACGCCAGCTCAACGCGCCGGACCGCGGCTAGCAGTCTGTCGGATGCCCACCAGGCCTGAGATCGGCAATCTGTCCGCTATGACGCAGATCATTCCATTCTGCCGCGATCAGGCCTTTCTGCTGCCGCTTGCCGTGAAGGATCAGTTCTCGCGGATGACGTGACGCCTTTCGTGGCGGCGGTGGACCGGACGCCGCCCGGGGCGTCGTAGTGCAGCCGATCACGGGCAGCAGGCGCAGCATCACCTGCGCCTGCTGCCAATGTCGCTGATCTACTCCCACGCCAACGGCATCTTCTCTGCGCGCCGCGTCGAAAGGACGCCGCACCATGACCTTGAGGTGCTTTACCGGACGGCGAAGCTGCATCCCGACCATGACACCGTCGCCGGCTTCCACCGCACCAACTGCATTGCCTTCGATGTGGCCTTCCTGCAGCTTCTGTTGCTGGACCGATGCCACCGAATTCAGCCCCAACGCTTCGAGGATTCGGTCGGTGCAATGACCGGGCAGAGGTGCGGCGCTCCAAGCCACGATTGACATCCACTACCTGACCGCTCGCGCCGAGGCGGAGGCGGCGAGCCGGAGTACCGGGCCGAAGCGCACCGCCCATGAGGCTAGAAGGGCAGGCGCGGCCGCCCAGGCCGCCGAGGACGACCCGCCACCCGAGCGGCAGGCCACCTCACCGGTCCCGGCAGCGCCCTGACGCGCCGCCCCGATGCCACGAGTGCCGCCAGGCTTATGATGCCCGGCTGTCGCCTGCGCCGAGGGCTTGCAGCGGACCCTCCCCAACCCGCTGCTGCATCAAGCTTTGCAGCAACCACGCCCGGCATGGAGCGAGGCATCGGCCTGCTACAGACCGTCCTCGCTACCCTGGCAAAGCCGGAAACCCAAGGCGCCGGAGACCGCCACGCCCGCCGCCAACAAACCCAACGGGGCGATAGTGCCTGATGCCTCGGCCCGCGCCTGATGAGCACGGGCAGTAACTCGGCACCTCCACACCCAGCTCTCGTTCACACTACATTAGGTTGTATGACGAGAAATTTACTCTCCTTGAAGTTGCATCAAGATTTGCATGAAACTAGGGTGAATTTACAAATCGCCGATGCGGTAATGAAAGCATCGGTTGCGACACCGGAGGACAAAATGTCTGGCAGTATCAGCAATCTGACAGTGCTTTCCCCGGTCGTTCTCGATAGGTCGGCTAATTACAACGTGAATGTCGGAGTTGCGGGTAGCATTACGGTCACACGAGATGCTGCCACGCCACCAGACGATCCTGTCGTAGTTACATTCAACACTTTGACAGCTCCGTTACTTACTACCATTACAGTCAGCCAGGCCTATCTCGATATCGACGGCATAGAGTCCATCCGGGATCATATTGTTTCCTGACATAGCCTTCGGAGCATGCGGCGGGCGGAAGCCCATCGCAGGAAGG
>NZ_JAETWB010000041.1 GCF_016773205.1 Belnapia arida | reverse complement strand
ACCAGAGCAGAAGGTGGCGGCGTTCCAGGCGGCTGCTTCAGCCGTGCAACACTGTCCGTAAAGGCGGGGCAAGGCCAATCACACCATCACACCCAAAGACGAGACTGCACGCATGTCACTACCTCCCGTCAAAGCCGAGAAGGCGCGCCAGGTCCTGTCCTGGTGCCGCGTCGGCCACCAGGCGCTGACCAACAACCTCGGGCCATCCGGCATCGTGCTGTGGGCCGGCACCATGGGGCTGCTGCGCGCCGTCGCTGACGCGCTGGAGAAGGACGCTGAACCGCGCATCCGCACGTCGTTCAAGCACTGGAAGAAGGCGATGGACGATGCCAACGCCGCAGCCGGGCGCACCGCCAAGGGCACCAAGCTGCCGGAGATCTACCACCAAGTCATCCGCGAGCACACGAACTTGGTGCTGCACGAGGCCGAGCTGGCGATCGGCCAATCGGTCACCATCGGCTTCTCCGCCCGCCGCGACGGCGAGCCAACGCCCGGCGTCGTCGCAACCTACTCCCACGAGATGCGGCGCGGTCCCTTCCCGAACGAGCACCCCCATGACCTCATCCTGCGGGCGATCGAGTGGTGGGAGCAAGAGATCGAGCAGATCGAGCGGACGGCGTGAGGGGAGGGGGCCGCCGCGTTGCAAACAGATCTGCCCAAGCCATTGATAATAAAAAGCGAATATGATTGCGCGCGGTGGACGGAGACGCTCGAGGTTGAGCCGATCCGATGGAAGGTCATCCAAACCGTGCGCGAACGGTTCTCCTGCCGCAGCTGCGAGACCGTCCCGTCCCCGTGCTGGCCCGGGGCAAGACTATCACCGGCCGGGTCTGGACTTATGTCCGCGACGATCGGCCCTTTGGCGGGCCGGCAACCCAGGCGGCCATGTCCCGCTACTCGCGGGACCGAACCGCCGAGCATCCCAACCGGCACCTGGCCGGCCATGCCGGTATCCTGCAGGCCGATGCCTATGCCGGGTATAACGCGCTCTACGAGGCCGATCGACAACCCGGGCCGATCACCGAGGCTGCATGCTGGGCGCAAAGCAGGCGCAAACTATTCGAGTTGACCGAGCTGTTGCGGGCGCCGCTGGCCGTCGAGGCGGTGCGGCGGATCGACGCCATCTTTGACGCCGAGCGCGCCATCAACGGGCTGCCCCCCGAGGAGGGCTGGATGCGTGAGAGCCGCGGCAAGCTGTTCTGGCACGCGCCGGCCGCCAAGGCCATGGACTACATGCTGGTGCGGTGAGAGGCGTTCGCCCGGTTTCTCGGCGACGGCCGGATTTGCCTCACCAACAACGCGGCCGAACGGGCGCTGAGGAGTATAGCTCTCGGGAGAAAGGCGTGGCTATTCGCCGGCAGCGACCGCGGCGGTGACCGAGCTGCCGCCATGCTCTCGCTCATCTACGCCGGCAAGCTGAACGACGTCGATCCACGTGCCTGGCTCGTCGACGTCCTCGCCCGCATCGCCGACCACCCAGCATCCCGTCTGCACGAGCTGCTGCCTTGGCACTGGAAGGCAGCCCGCACCACCACGACAGCTGACGTCGCCTGATCTTGGCCGTACCAAGCCTCGCCGCTCAGCACCCGCGGCCTTGGCCGAACGGATACGCCTAAAGGTCTACTTTAGCAGGACAGCCATGCCAAAGCCGGCATGGGCGACGCCAGTCTAACCTGCTTCGTCGCCTATAGTCTTGATGGCCGCTTTAACACAGAGACACTGATGCGCAGAGCGCCTGTCTCAGGCCTTAACGCCGAACTCCGCCACAAGGTCGCAGATCCGGACCAGGTAGGCCACTTGCCGTCCGTCAGTACGCGTACGGTGGAACTCTGGGATCTTTGCGTGAAAGTCCTCCGGATCGTCGAGGTCCATCTTTATGATCAATTCGATCATCGGATCCCGGAGGATGCACCGGCCAGGCTCGCTTCCCGGAAAATCTCGCATAATGACCTCCTCGCGCAGGGTAACCAGGGCTTCAGTCAGCGTGGTGGGCCTGATGGTTCCATCTAACGCTCCGGCACCATCAGCCAGCGGCGCGGTTTCGGAGGCACGCTGCGAAACCCGCTCCGTAGCTTGAGCAGCCTGCGAGGCAGCCTCACGCTGCGTCGTCTGAGATAAGGCCTCAGCCGACGCAGGCGCAAAAGCTTCTTCTACAAGGCGCCGCCGGTTTTGCGTTCCACTAGGTTGCTGAGCCAGTGCTGCGCTGATCTCTTGGGACAACCGCTCTGTCTGGCTCACTGGGTCACGGAACCAGTCCGTTGACCACACCCGTGCCAGCTTCCAGCCAAGCCGCTCAAGCGCTTCTTGCCGAAGGCGATCGCGGTCCCGGGCGCTTTTGGCTCGGTGATAGGTAGCTCCATCGCACTCGATGCCGAGAACAAATCGGTCGGGCTCCTCGGGGTGTCGCACCGCCATGTCGATGCGGTATCCGGCCACGCCGACTTGGAGTGCCACGTCGTGCCCGAGCGCCCGCAGTGCGCCGGCCACCGACGTTTCGAATGGGCTGTCTGCCTCCTCTTCTCCGACATTCCCGCGCTCGAGCCGCCCATCCCGCGCATAAGCAAGATAGTCGCGGAGCACGCGCACCCCCGGCGCGCTCGTCTCGGAGAGAAGGATATCTTCAGCCTGAAGCGAGGCGAACAATACGATTTTGCGTTTGGCTCGAGTGAAAAGGACATTCAGGCGGCGATGGCCATCGTCTCGGCGATTCACGGGATAGAAGCGCTGGTGCAGCGCTCCCTGTGGCGTTCGTCCCCAGCCGAGGGAGATGAAGATGACGTCTCGTTCGTCGCCCTGCACGTTCTCAAGGTTTTTGACAAACGGCTCCTCGAGCGCCTCCTCCCACTTCTCCATATACTCAGCTAGCTTGGAATCACTGCCGACGGCGGCATCGATCTCTGCTCTGATGAGGTCGCGCTGCGGCTGGTTCATCGCCACGATGCCAAGGCTCAAATCAGGATGACGTCGCATGAAGTCGGCCGCAGATGCCGCCACTGCCTTGGCCTCGGCTTCGTTGATTCTCTCCTGCCAGGAGCCATTGACGCGTACCATCTCGATGCCCAGCGTCTCCGAAGGAGCTTGGGCGGAGGGGAAGACGACGAGGTTGTTGTCGTAGAATGCTCGGTTTGAGAACGCGATTAAGCTCTCGTGTTGTGATCGATAGTGCCAGCGCAGGCGCCGAGCCGGGCGGAAAGCGCGTAACGCGAGGTCGAGGACGGATTCTGCAACGATGCGGTCTTCCTGTGATAGGCGGGGACCGTCTTCCCTGGCAGCGCCTTCCTCCTCTTCATCTCCTTCGCCGATGGCGCGATCGAAGAAGTTTGTCGGGGGAAGCTGCTTCGGGTCGCCTACAACGACTACCTGCTTGCCACGCAACATTGCGCCGATGGCGTCTTCAGGTTTGATCTGTGAAGCCTCGTCCATGACAATTAGGTCGAAGGTGAGCCCTCCTGGCTTTAAGTATTGCGCAACCGTGAGCGGCGACATCATCAGGCAAGGCGTCAGCGTCGTCACGGCACCGCCCGCTCGGTTCAACAGATCGCGTACCGCGATGTGACGCTTCTGCTTACTGTATTCATTTTGCAACAAGCAGTTATCCGTCCAAGTGGATTTGCTTCCTGACGCTAGTCCGTGAGGAACCTGTCGCCCGAGCACCGCACTTTGCACAAGCTTTGCATCGGAAGCGATTCGGGTGCGGTCATTTTCAGCGAAGGATTGGCGGAACGAAGAGAGTTGCTCTCCCGTCCGCGTGAAAATTGCCCGTTTCGCGTCTGCGTGTCTCTTAACGAGCGTCCAGGCAATGAGCCACTCAAGCGCCTCTGGAAGCTGGTGCAGCTGCTCCCGTCCTTCTTCGAAGGCCGCCAGTACCGCTGTCGCGAGAAGATTAGAGAGGCAAGCTTCCCGAGCTAATGCGTAGGCAAGGAAAGGTGGCAGCTCGGAGCCAGCCGCAACCATCGAAGCAGCATCAGCCTGCAGCGTTTGTGCGCTCCGACCGGTGGCCTCCGCGACGAAGCGCCGCAATCCCAGTTCTGCCAAGGGATTCAGCGCGACGTAGGTTCGTTCAGCTGCGGACCGGGCACTTGCTGCGTGGTCCCGAAGAGTCGCAATCCGGCCGCCCCATCCGTCTTCGAGATAGAATGAGCCAAGGTGCCCATATCGGTCGATGATGTTCTTCGCAAAGCCCACACTCGACCGAAGAACCTGAAGGTCATCGGGGGCTGCCGCGCGAGCTGTATGGGCACGTTCAGAGGCAAGAGCTTCTCGCGCCGAATGCCACTCCTTATGTACAATGATGAGATCCTCGAACGAGGATAGCAGCAGGTCCTTGCTGAGACCGGTCGCACGAAGGCCATCTGCGAGCGCCGCCAATGCAGAGGCCCGGCTTGCAGCACTATTGCGTAGTGTCGACCAGCGCGCACTGGCGTCAAAGGCGTGCTGATCCAGGAAACTAATTAGGTGACGTGCTGGCGCTGCAAGTGCAGCCAGACGGCTCAGCGTGCTGGTATTCAGTGAAGTCAACGCAACCCGGATCTGTTCAGATATGGCCGTTTCATCGGGCAAGGCTGTAGCAACGGCACGAAGCCATTCGGCTGCCTTGGCCAAATTCCGAAGAGGTGCATTCCGAATGGTGCTGTGAGTTCCGACCGCGCTACGCAAGACGCTGTCGTTCTCCAATGCTTCCAGCTCGGACAAGATGTCTGCGGCTGCAGCGAGTTCGCTTGGCCAGTCTGATTTCTTAGGGCGAGAGCCTCCTTTCCAACGTTGAAGGAAGATCGTCTTCGCTTGACGGACATCAGAGCGTAGGAAAGAGAACAAGCCAGCTTCACGGAGCGTTCTCGCAGCCGTACGTAGGGCAGTGTGCGAGACGCCCTCCATATCAATACGCGTGCCCACCTCACCCAACTTGGCATGCAGCGCCTCCTGCCTGTCGGCGCCTGCTACAAGGGTGAACGTGTGCCGCTCGAGACCGAGGGAGCAGTAAGCATGCCAGCTTGTATCAACTCGTGTAGCAAGTTCAGCTGCTTTGCAGGCAAGCCGGATCTGGCTTACTTCAGGGTCACTTGGCAGACGAAGCAAGGCAGAGAGCCCTGCTAGGGTTTCCGACGGTTTAATCCACGACGCCTCTAACCCGATGAGTTCCTCTGAGTAGCGAAGTATCTGGTTGATGGTGAGTCCAGCTACTCCGAGTGGTGCGGCGAAATCAATAGCAGCTCTGACTGCGTTGATCCGAAGGCTTGCTGGATCCTCGACGCTGGCGCGACGCAGAGTGGCGGCAGTGCGGTCGAGAGCTTCAACCTGGGCCGCCATCCAAAAGGCATCTTCAATATTCTCTGAAGACGTGAGCGTGCCAATATATGTCCGGTCGGCATCCGGCGGCGGGTCCGCAAGGCCGTCCACCTCGGTGGTCAGTTGGAGGATTGCTTCCAGAGATGTTGCCGCCTCCGTTTTTCCGAGCCACTGCCCGAGCTCTGTGGCAACTACTTCCTGGTGTTGACAGGCCTCCACCAACTCTTCAAGCCCAGACAACAAGGCAGCGCATTCATCTGGGAAAAGGTCCGCTCGGCCAAGAACTCGGAATGGACTTGCGGCGACGTTGATGCCAAGGCTTGAGGCGGCTCGTGCTGCCGTTTCGAGAGTTTCGAGGTGGTCTCGAGCCTCGCTACTGTCGTTATGCTCGATGGAGCTTGGGAGGCCACTGGCGCGGCTGCGCAGGAGTGCTGGCAGGCTGGGAAGCAGGCGCGTCAGGTCGGTCAAACGCCCGATGTAAGCGTGGACAGTTTCGCCTAGCGGACCTGCTTCTGCATGCAATGCCTCTAAATGGGATCTAAGAGCGTCTCGGGCGCGAGCAATTTCTGAGCGAGCAGCTACGACGCTCGCCGGGAGACGTGGAGCCCGCAGATCAGCCCGTTCCTTAAGAGCCTCGATGACGGCCGCTGGTTTCGCGCCGGCGGCGTGAAGTGGCAGACAGAAGTGTCCGAGGCCCGCTTTGTTGAGCCGGGATTTCACGACGTCCAGCGCCGCCATCTTCTCGGAGACGAACAGCACGCGCTGGCCCTTGTAGAGAGCGTTGGCGATGAGATTTGCGATGGTCTGAGACTTACCGGTGCCAGGCGGCCCCTCAACGACCAGGTTTTGGCCCTTCATTGCATCGACAATCGCGCTGTGCTGCGAGGAGTCCGCGTCCGAAACCAGGATCGGGGCGATCTTCTCAATCGCAGGCTCGTCGATTTGATATTCGACTGCGAAACCGTCTCCAGCTGGCTGCTCAGCGCCGCCGCGAAGCAATGGCATCACCAAAGGATGGGCCGGTGCTCCACCGCCAGGTAGATCACGCCAGTTAGATGGATCGAGGTCGCGGTACATCGCAATCCGGGCGAAGCTGAACGGCGCCAAGGTGAGATAACGGCGGATCTTGCAGCGCTTTAGGGTCTTGGTGGTGTCTGCGACGTCTCGTAAGTATGTCTCAATGGGCTGCCGGTTCTCCTTGAACTCGGGGAGGGTAATGCCGAAGTCCCTTTTAAGCCGCAATTCCAGGCTGAGATTGGTAGTCGGGGCGTCGTCGAGCGCTGTAAGTTGGTACTCCTCCTCGCCGCGTTTACCTGTCACCTTCTCCAGCCCAATAGGAAGGAGGAGAAGTGGCGATGAGAAAGCGCTGTCAGACGCATCGCTCTCGAACCACTCCAAGAAGCCGAAGGCCAGGTGCAAAGTTGTAACGCCCGTTTCCTGTTCGACCTCCCTCGCTTTCCGAGCAAGCCCGGCTACCCTGGTCTTAAGTTGATCTTGGAAGAGCAGTGTTTGTAGCCATTCGTCTTTATGCTTCGGTTCGATCTTCGGAATGGCAAGATCATAGGCTGGAACCACGCCATGCTGTGCTGCATGTGCATTCAGGTCGAGACTACGCCGGGTGGGACGGGGCGGTAGCCCAAGCTTGCTTCGCAGATGGTCACGTAAGTCCCGCTCGATTTTTTCTTCCTTGGCTATTGCTGACGGATCTTCCGGGTCGAGCGCAGCAATGGCGACGCGATAGACCTCGTCTGTTAGACGAGCCTTGGACAGCTCTGCCCGAAACTGCGCCGTCCGCTCATCAGCCGGCTCGTCCTCTGGATCGGGTAAAGCCTTGAGGCGGAATTTGCCTTCGTTCTGCAGATGCCCTAGGACAAGGTCAGGCTCCTCGTCTACGAAGCGGAGCATCGTCCCTTTGGCAGTGTGCTTGAAGTGAAGCAGGCGGTTGCGCCGGGTCTGATCGACCAAGCGCTCCCTTAGTTCCTGGTACACCAAATTTTCGAGGCGATGAGGAGTCACACCCAAATATAACCTTAGATTGGAACATCATTCAATGCATGCCTCCGTCGTTGGTGGCGACGTGGGAACTGAGCGCACGGCGCCTCCCAAGCACACTAGCCCAGTGTCGCGTAGGCGTGATTTTATCCCTTAGCAGGACACGGTGTCGGGCCACATCGGGGTGCCATTACTAGCAATTAACGCGTGTTCGCAGGCGACGTGGTGCAATCAACCCCACATCCGCTCGAGTCCCAATCTTTCCCGCTCTTTATGAGTTAAGATGTGGATCACGGTGTTGCCTCCGTCCACAAGAATCCAATCGCCGTCTTGGATGACCATTTCTTTTTCGTTTGGGGTACCTACAGCACCGAGTACCTCTACTGCTATCTCGGTCAAAATGCGCAGATGCGCTTCGTCTTGGCCTGTAGCGAAAACCATAACGTCAGTGAAAGATGCCGTTTCAGAAACATCAATGGCGAGAACCGCGCGGGCGCCGCCTCTTTCCAACGCACGACGCATGCTCGCTGCCAAAATCGGACTGTCTTCACTGGCTTCTGGGGACATTACATCGAGCGAGAAACCTTCGGTGGGGCTGGCGTCTTGTTCCGCCGCTCGCTGCGCCTGGCTCAGAGCAGACCTTTCGGTCCAAGTCTCCGTGGCAATTAAATTTGTCTGAGCTTCGCCCAGCACCTGCGTCAGCCAGTCAGCAATCCTGCTTGCCTTCGATATGGCTGCCTCCCCGGCGATGTGGCAGAGATGCCAAGTTTCGATCAGCCACGCCGATGCCCACTCTGAATGACCCGCCGGGTCTCCGCCATCCGTCATAGCAGACGGAATGGCATCCTGCCGCCACTTCTCGGCGCGCTCCGCTCCCAAGCGATGCATCTGCAAAACTTCAGTCGGAGATGCGTGCTTGGTCGCAAGCGCGAACGCTGCCACCAGCTCGAGAACGTGGCGAGCGACACTCGCTTCGGCCGTAGTCCCACGCGCGGCCAGCGCCTGGAACACCTGGCCGAGGTCGTCGAGCCGTGGCGGATGGAAGGTTTTTCTGGTCCAGCCAAACATGCGGCATCCAATTAAAGCAAGGCATATATAACTACATATGGAATGAAATTCATACCGTTTACTGCTCCGCTGCACTAGGTGGCGTCAGCGTCTGCGGAGGCTAACCGCTTCGACGACACACCCATTGCCAGTGTCGTGCCCAGCCTGCTTGAGTTTGGGGGCCGCGCCGCTCTCGGAAGTCGGCCCTGAACAACTCCTAATCCACTGATCTGCTTGCAGGCTTCGGCGGTTTGAACGCTGTAGAATTGCAAGGTTTGATTGGAATGGACGGCAAAGCCTGCGAATCTGGCGGGCATGAAGCATCGCCCGCGCCCGCCGGAACAAGCCGACCTTCTACGGCCGCGCCTCGTCGACATCATCGATGGGCGGCATGAGCTGGTTCGGCTGGCGGCGCTGATCGACTGGGGCTGGTTCGAGCGGGAATGGGCCGGCTTCTTTCCTGCTCAGGAGGGACGGCCTGCTACCAATCCGCGGCTGGTGGCTGGGTGGTTCTCCCGCACTTCCCGTGCTGCCGTTGCTGGATCATGCGGCGTGCAGGACGCGTGCGCGGAGGAGCTCGAAGCCTGCACGGCCGTACATGGTGCGCTTGATCATCTTGATGCGGCAGATCTGGCCCTCGGCCGGGCTGGTCGTCCAGGGCAGGCGGAGCGCGGCTTCAACGGCAGTGATGTCTTTTCGCAGCTCTGTGACGAAGGCGGAGAGGTGCGTCCGTCCCGCGGCGGCGAGGACGTCTGGCAAGGTCTCGTCGCTCCTCTTCCGCAGCACGCCTTCAAGCCGCTTCGCTGCGGCGACGGTTACTGCCAGTGCGGGCACGTCTTCCAGTAGACGCGCGGTGAAGGCGCGGTCAGGCCGCGACAGGGTCCGGTGCTCGGCCATCAGCAGCCGCGCCACGCGCCGGCCCGAGGGCGACTGCCATGGTTTGCCGCCAACGGTCCGGGTCGCCCGGGTTTCATTTGGCTCCGTCCTGCGACGCTCCGTTGCCCAGCTGCGGACGATGGCGCCATGACCCGAGAAGCCCAGCGCCGCCAGCTCCCGCCACAGCCGGGCGGCGTTGTGGCACTCTCGGCCCAGCGGTGCTCCAGATGGTCGCGGTATGGATCGAGCACGCTGCCGCGCCGAGGCTGCTGCCAGGACGGCACGGTGCCGGCGCGGAGCCACCGCCGCAGTGTCTTGCGGTCGGCGCCGAGCTGGCGGGAGATCGCGGTTAACGAGGTTCCTGCCGCGTGCAGGCGCGCTGCCTCGTCGAACCGGCTCTGCCGCCGCTCGAGTGCCGGGACGATCTGGCGCCGTGCAGCGCCTGGACAGGCGCTGTCAGCCGGGGCTGAGGTGCTGGGCACTCCAGGCTGTCGCATCACCTGCCGGGCGACCCGGCGCGCCGCCGCATGGTGGCGCTCGGCTGCGGCATGGACGGCGTCGCCGAGATTGCGCAACAGGTGCCAGCGGTCGGTGACCTCGACAGCATCGGGTGCACCCTGCCGGACCCCATCGGCGTAGACGCCGGCCCGGTCGCGGGCGACCACCGCGACGCCAGGATTGGCTTTCAACCACGCCGCCAGGCTCTCGGCGCTGCGTTTAGGCACCAGGTCGACAACCCGGTTGCGCTCGAGGTCAACCAGCACCGTCCCATAGCGGTGACCACGGCGCCAAGCCCAGTCATCGACCGCCAGCACCCGCACCGGCGGTCTTGCCTGCGGCACAGCGCCTGTACGGCGCGCCAACCGCAGCAGGGTATCGGCGCTGACCGGTATGGCCAGGCGCGCCGCCAGCCGCGAGCCGACCTCGCCGCCAGCGGCAAGGCCCAAATGTCGCTGGAGGTCGTCCAGCCGCCCCGTCCGCCGCGCGGCTGGCAGCGCAGTGTCGGTCAGCCGCTCGGCGAAGGTCAGGCGCGGGCACGCCGGTTCCAGGCACCGGAAGCGCCGGGCTTGAACGCGCAGCTGGACTGGCCGCCCCTGCCAGGGCAGATCGTTGAGGATACGGTCGTACCGACTATGAACCCGCCAGGACGGCTTGCCGCAGGCCGGGCAGACTGCTCAGGGCTCACACGGTGCGACGACGATGGTGAGGAGTTCGTGGGAGGGCAGGATCTGCTGAACCAGCAGCCCTGCTGGGATAAGTGGAAGAAGACGCTTCGACAACAATCACACTTCAAAGGAGAGGAACGTACCCTTTCTATGTGCTCACCCCGCCCCAGAACGACGACCCGCAGCATGGAAAGTGCGGGAGAGCCAGCATCATCCAGCCGCTACACCGTGTTAACACGCAGACAACGTATGAGCATGGGGTCACGGATCTTCGGTCAAGCCATAATAGACGGGGGTAATTCGTGGATTAATGTCATTAGGTTGCAAGGGATAAACCCAGCAATCGGGACCTGCGGGCAAGAGGCGATCGCGCTCCATCCGAAACTCAATGAAGGCTTCCGTCCACGGGATTTTTCTGGTGTCCCGCCATAACCGCTTCGCTATTTGTGCTCTGGTAAGAGTACCGGGCATGATGCTGGTGAAGTAATAGCCGGAGCCATGATGGGCATCTTTGCCGCGTACTAAAGAAGGCATCATAGCCCCATCAAAGGCATCCCCAGCCATGCTTCGTATTTGCGTCCACGACATGCCCGGGTGCGCCTCTTTGAGGGCGGCAAACATGCAGGCCACGTTGTGCATAGTTGAGTAGTGGTAAAGGTTCATCGCTTGGATCCTTACTTGGACATGGAGCAATGAATTCCATTATTGCAGACACCAGCGAGCGGGTGTGTAACGTCGATAATTTCGTGAATAGATATCAGGTACGTTCACCGCGGCGGGCCCAAGCGTCCCGCGTCATGAGGCGCTTGCGCCAGCGCTCCATCATCCCAGTTCGTCCGCGTTCATGTGCCTGTATTGTCTCCCACGTTGTCACTGGATGTGCGGCCTGAACGTCGAGAGTTGAAAAGCCTGCGTTGTAGGTCTTGATGGCCCCTTCGGGAAGCGCGTGGGGGCCGAGCAGGTCGTAGAGCGCGCGGACCCCCGAAACGCTAACCGAAGCAACGTGCTGGAGGGTGAAGGCCTCCTTCGCGTACGCCTCGACATCCGCTTGCCATTCCTCGACTGCTTCGCCGCGCGTCATGGCAACTGCGACGAGTGGCTGAATACGATTCTCGTCCGTTGCAGCCCGCACAAAGGCCTCTGCCTCGCCGGCGGTGCTTACCGTTATCGGACGAGGCAACATGCGGATAGTTCCGTCGTAAAGGCCACACATAGCGGAGAGAAGCTTTAGTCCTTTCGGAACACCAGCGACGTAGCCCCGGTTGCCGACTTGGCCTACTTTTTGTCGAAGACGGGGATGTGGTCCAGCAATGATCTCGAGGTCAGCGATGTAGACGTTGCCGTTAACCGGCACTGTCTTTCGTACGGTCAAGCGGTCGCAGCCGAGAGTCCAAGCAGCAGTGCCTTCCTTCACAGGCGTTGGCGGTACCGACCGCGGCAGCGAGTCCAGCGAGAACGCCTCGTTCGGGGGCGGCCAGCGGCCCTCGCCAAGAAGGTAAATTTCCTCGTCAGAAAGTGGCAGACCCCGTCGCAGGCGCTCGGCTAAGCGGCGGGGCGGGTGGGTGGTCGCGGTGATTGGGCCATTCGAGAGGTCCTGCGCAGCATAGAGGGCGAGGTGCACCGCCTTCCGAAAGGTAAGGTCCGGGTCCTGACCAAGGCCGAGATTAGCGGGGATGTCGAGCCATAGCCGGGCGAGCGGCATGTCGAACATATTCTGTCTCCAACAAGCGCCCCAGGCGGGGGCGGTCGCAATCCCAGGAAGGGATGCAAAAATTATGGTAGCAGTACCCACGAGGTATTTCAAGGAACAGCGAACCGCCAACCTGGTATGGATTCCGGAGTGTTGATGCCTTCTACTGACCATGAGGATGCCCTATGGCGGCAGGTCCTCATGGCTCTGTGGCATGCCATCGTCCCGCTTGAGAGCAATGCGCTGGCCTTGTTGCTCAGCGCCTTGCGGCCGAGCCTGGACTTGGGGGTTGGGCTGGCGGCACCACGTGAGCCAGAGCTGCAAGGAGACTTCCTGATTCCTGTCTGAGGCATAGCGGAAGTTGCGGCAGCGGCCGAGCGAGGAGTTGCGGCACAGGCGGCGGAGGATGCGGTCAAAAGCGTCTCCGGCGCCGCGGCAAAGAGCGGCAGGGTCTGCGGCTCACTGACCACGCCACGGGCGTCCTAGGCCACGCCGCGGCGGTTGGCCCCGGTGCTGGCGAAGTGAGGTGACACGGCGAAAGTGGTCCGGCTCTGGTGTTAGTGTTTCGGCGGATTTCCTCATGACGGATGTGGAGATTGGCCATGAAGCGGCGGTTCTCGGTGGAGCAGATCGTGGCGGTGCTGAAGCAGGCCGAGTTGGGCCTGCCGGTGGCGGAGTTGACCCGCAAGCTCGGTATCTCGGAGCAAACCTTCTACCGCTGGAAGAAGCAGTATGCCGGGCTGGAGACGGACCAGGTCCGGGAGTTCAAGCAGCTGACCGAGGAGAATGCCCGGCTGAAGCGGCTGGTGGCCGAGCTCAGCCTCGACAAGGCCGTGCTGCAGGATGTCCTGTCAAAAAAGTTCCCCGGCCAGCGCTCATGAAGGAGGTTGTGGCCTATGTGGCGCGAAGCCACGGCTACAGCGAGCGCCGGGCCTGTTCTCTGACGCGCCAGCACCGATCGACGCAGCGCAAGCTGAGTACCAGGGACCCACGCCTCGAGATCCGGCAGCGCATGCATGAGATCGCGCAGACGCGGATCCGCTATGGCTACCGGCGGGTCCACATCATGCTCAGGCGTGACGGCTGGACGGTGGGGCGCAACCTGGTTTGGCGGCTGTACCGCGAAGAAGGTCTTGTCCTGCGCAGCAAACGGCCAAGGCGGCGCAAGATGGTGGTGCACCGCGAGGCGCGCTACGTGCCCAAGCATCCCAACGAGGCGTGGAGCCTCGACTTCGTGCACGACGAGCTTAGACAGGGCACGAAGTTTCGCGCCCTGACCGTGGTCGACATCTGGAGCCGGGAGGGCCTGGCGATCGAGGTTGGCCAGCGGCTCAAGGGCGAGCAGGTGGTCGAGGTGCTGAACCGCCTCGTCCAGCAGCGGGGGGCGCCGAAGTACCTGTTTGCCGACAACGGCAGCGAGTTCACCGGCCAGCTGGTGGACCTTTGGGCCTACCACCACGGGGTGCAGATCGACCTGTCGCGGCCCGGCAAGCCGACCGACAACGCCCACATCGAGACCTTCAACGGCTCGCTGCGGGACGAGTGCCTGAACCTGCACTGGTTCGAGACGCTGGCCGAGGCCCGTGCCATCGTCGAGGCCTGGCGCCGGGATTACAATGAGAGCCGGCCTCACATGGCTCTCGGGCAGAAAACACCGCAGGAATACCTATTGCAAAGAGGCCCTTGCGGGTCGACGAATGGGTCGACGGCCGGCGAAGGCTAACGCTGAAACTGGACCACCAAACCCAAGCGCCTCACATGGGCCAAGTCTCTCATAGCTCGTGGATCCCCGATCAGGGGCAGGTCAGCACTTCCTCCTCACTTTAGCCATCCGCGTCGAGGCAATGGCAACGGTGCTTGGTCCAAGGTAGCTTTCAGCATGTCGAACCTCGTACTCCTTGCCACCTTCTGGGCAGCTTTTTTCCTCGCTCTCATCAGTCCAGGCCCGAGCTTCGCCCTCGTCGCCGGCACAGCCCTGCGTGAAGGTCGCCGCCGCGCCCTTCGCACGGCGATAGGGCTCGCCGCTGGCGAAGCAGCCTGGGCCTGCGTGGCAGTCTTTGGCGTTTCGGCGCTTGCCGCCCAACATCCCTTCCTTGCCACTGCCTTGAAAATCGGCGGTGGAGCTTTCCTCTTCTTCCTCGGCGTCTCCGCTCTTTGTACTGCTCTCCGCAACCCTACCCGCGCCGAAGTGGCTCAGGCCACTTCCACAAACGGTACCAGCTTCTGGCGAGGTTTCGGTCTGATGCTACTCAATCCCAAAGCTGGCGTGTTCTGGGTATCCCTCTCAAGTCTGTTTCTCGGTCCTGATATCACGGCCGGTCTGGCGGCCGCAGCGGTGGCGGGCGCTGTCTTGCTTTCCATGCTTTGGCATTGCGCACTCGCCTGGGTGCTCTCAACTGGTTACGTCGCGCGTCTCTTCCGCCGGCTTCGCCGAGGCATCGACGCCGTATTCGGAGTGGTCATGGCCGCCCTAGGCGTGCGGCTAATCTTCTCAAATTAAAGCAGAAGCCAAACATTCGCGCTCGTAGCCTGCGTGCCGCCTCAGGGCGTCGCGGCATCGGCGAGCGAACGGTTAAGCACCTCGACCATTTGGGCGGCGAGCTGATGATCCGAGCTCGGGTTCTGACCGGTGATCAGCTCGCGATCGACCACCACAGAAGGCGCGAAGTCGACCGGGTTGGTGGTCACTCTGCCTCCCGCCGCCTCCAGCGCCTTGGGCATGTCGAAGTACAGCTTTCCGTGCAAAAGCGCGCCCTCTGCGATCCTCTCCTCGCTGGCCGAGAAGACGGTCATCCGACAGTCCGCATAGACCCAACCCTGGGCATACTTGGCCGCCCTGGCCTTGTCCCCGGCGATCAGCGCCGCACGGAACTCGGGGGCATGCGGCATCGCCGCGGCGACGGCGACCGGGCCATGGCAGAGCAGCGCCGTCGGTTTCCTGGTCTCGTGGAAGTGGCGTAGGATCGTGCCTAGCGCGGCGTCCTGCATGAGATCGACTACCGGCGCGTGGCCGCCGGGCACGAACAGGCCCGCATGGCCGCTCAACTTTACGCCCATGCCACCCATTGGAGTCCGGGCATCGCCCCCGAAATCAAACGGTGGGGCCCCGCCTCCCAAGTCGTTGCAGTCGGGCAGGAGGCGATACGTCCCGCTACTCCAGCTGAATATCGAGTTCTCTCACGACTGCTCCCCAAACCTGTCTCTCGCTGCGCTCGAAGGCCGCCAGCTGTTCCGGGCTGCCCGGCTCCGGCCGGCCTCCCTGGGCCCGGATCATCTCCACGAAGCCAGGTGCCTGCATTGCCTGCCGGAGCGCGACGTTGAGTTGTGCAATGACCGGCGCCGGGGCGCGGGCGGGCGCGTAGACCGCCTGCCACAGGCTGAGCGACAGCGGTAGGCCCAACTCCGCCAGTGTCGGCGCGTCGGGTAGCTGGGGCAGGCGCTCGGGCGAGGCGACGGCTAGAACGTGGGTGTTGCCATTCCGCGTCATGGCGGCGGCCGCGCCCGCCGGCAACACCATCACGTCCACCTGGGAGGACAGGACCGCCTGTATAGCCGGCGCGGCGCCGGTGAAAGGCACGTGCAGGAAGCTGGCGCCTGTGGGGCGCGCTATCCGCTCGAAGGAGAGTTGGGACGTGCTGCCCACGCCCCAGCTCGCATAAGAGAGCCCGCCCGGTGATCGCTTGGCGATGGCGACGAGATCCGAGAAGCTCCGGATGTCGGGCCGGGAAGGGCCGACGAAGAGTGCGGTGGGGACGTGAGTGACGAAGCTGACCGGCGCAAAATCGCGCTCCGGATCGTAGGCCAGGCTGCGGTAGGTGAAGGGGTTGACGGCCATTACGTCCACCATGCCCAGGAGCAGGGTGTAGCCATCGGCGGGAGCACGGGCGGCAGCAGCAGCCCCGACCCCGCCACCGGCCCCGAACCGGTTCTCCACCACGACCGTCTGGCCCATGATGCCGGACAGCGGCTGGGCTAGGCCGCGCGCCATGATGTCGCTCAGGCTTACGGGGTTGAAGGGCGAGATGATGCGCAGCGTGCGTTCCGGAAAGGCGAGGGCGGGGTGCGCGAGCACTGCCACGCCCAGCCCGGGCAGCAGGCGGCGGCGGATCGTCATGCGCAAGGCCATGCACACCTCCTACGGGATGGATGCAGCCATGTCCTAGATTCCTCATTAGGTAGGCTGGGGCGACGCAGAGGCGGCAGCAATGACGCTTTCCCCACCGATTCTGCCATGACCGTGGTGGCAGGATCGGTGGGGAGAATGGCATTGCTGCCGCGGCGGGCCCCCATCAGCATGGCCCGCATGGAGAAAGCCGACCTCGTCCCTCGCCGTGTCGTCATCCTCGGCGCCGCCCCGGTGCAGTTGCTGGACCTGGCTGGCCCTGCCGAAGTGCTGGCGCAAGCCAGCCGGCTGCATGCGACGGACCACCGCCAGCATGGGCCCGGGCTGCTCTACGACGTCGCCTGCCACGTGGTGGCCGGGTCAGGCCTCGCGCAGACCTCGGCCGGGCTCGCCCTCTCCCCAATGGCGAGCGAAGCCTCGCTGCTCGGCCTGGAGGCACTCGACACGCTGATCGTGATCGGCGGCGAAGGTGCGCGGGAGCGCGCCGGGGAGCGGCGGCTGCAAAGGCTGGTGCAGTACCTCGCACCGAAGGCGGAGCGCCTCGTCGGCGTCTGCACGGGCACCTTCATCCTCGCCGCCGCCGGCCTGCTCGAAGGGCGGCGCGTGACCACCCACTGGCGCTACTGCGCGGAGCTGTCGCGGCGCTATCCCGGCCTGGAGGTGGACCCGGAGCCGATCTTCATCCGCGATGGCCATCTCTGGACCTCGGCTGGGGTGACGGCGGGCATGGACCTCGTGCTGGCGCTTGTCGAGGAGGATCACGGCCATGCGCTGGCGCTGGCCGTCGCGCGGGAGCTGGTGCTCTTCCTCCGCCGCCCCGGCGACCAGAAGCAGTTCAGCAGCGTGCTGACGGCGCAGAGCCAGGGTGGGCCGCGGTTCAGCGCACTGATCGCCTGGTTTGCCGAAAACCTGCACCATCCCCTCTCGGTGGAGGCGATGGCCGGGCGCGCTTGCCTCAGCCCGCGGCAATTCGCCCGCGTCTTCCGTGAGGAGACCGGCCTCACGCCGGCTCGCTTCCTGGAGCGTATGCGCGTCGAGGCGGCCAGGCAGCGGCTGGAGGCCGGGCGCGGCACGCTGGCCGCCGTCGTCGAGAGCTGCGGCTTTGGCACGGAAGAGACGATGCGCCGCGCCTTCATTCGTCAGCTCGGCACTTCGCCGGGCGATTACCGCGACCGTTTCCGCAGCAACGCCGTTCGCGGCATAACCCCAGCCCTGGACCTCGACGCATGATCGACCCCGACCGCCACCTGAATATCGGCTCACTGGTCTTCGATGGCATCGACCAGATCGACCTGACCGGGCCGTTCGAAGTGCTGGCCCGCATCCCAAACTCCACCTACCGGCTCTACGGCAAGACCGGCGGGATGATCCGTGACCTGAAGGGGCTGCGCATCAGCCCCGACGGGGCGATTGCCGATGCGCCGCAGCTCGACGTGCTCCACATCCCCGGCGGCTTCGGGCAAGAGGCACTGATGGAGGACGAGGAGGTGCTGGGTTGGGTCCGCCGCCAGGCGGAGGGCGCGCGCAGCATCTTCTCGGTCTGCACGGGCGCGCTGGTTTGCGGCGCGGCGGGACTGTTGAAGGGGCGGCGGGCGACGACCCACTGGGCTTCCTTCCACCTGCTCCCCTATTTTGGCGCTATCCCGGTGGATGAGCGGGTGGTGGTGGACGGCAACTGGGTATTCGCCGCGGGTGTGACCGCCGGCATCGACGGCGCGCTGCGGCTGGTGGCGGAGCTGCGCGGAGATGCGGCGGCCCAGGCCATTCAGCTTTACATGGTCTATGCGCCGGAGCCGCCGTTCAATGCAGGCACGCCGGACAGCGCACCGCCTGAAATCGTCGCCGCGATGCGGGAGAGCGTGAAAGCAATCACCGCACAGCGCGAGGCTACGGCGCGGCGAGTTGCGGAGCGGTTTGGCATCAGCGTATCCGGTAGCCCGTAGCTGTCCTGCGTCATCCCGCACGTGCGCGCAATCCGCCCTCGATCAACGACGCGAAGACGCCAGCAGCTTCGGCCTCGCCGAAGTTGCCGCGCACCAGCGCGGCCGAAAGTGCCTCGCCCGCGCCGACTAAGCCGATGCAGCGGCGCTCCAGCTCGGCAACTGGCAGCGTGCTGTGAGGCTGGAGCACCGATACGAACATCCGGACGGAGTTGTCGAGTAGCTCTTGGAAGACCTTTGCTTTCTCCTCGCTGCCCGCCAACGCGGCGCCCACTGCGTGAAACTCGTCGGTCTTGTCGGCTGCACAGTGGATATAGGCGGCCGCCAGGACCGAGACGCACTCCTTAAGGCTCCGCTTACCCGTGATCATCGCATCCCTAAACGCATTTACCCGCTCGACGTCGATCCATTTGTAGAGATCGATCAGCAAGCCCGACCGGGTGCCAAAATGGTCGTAGGCCACTGGCTTGGAGATACCGGCACGCGCGGCCAAGTGCCCCAGCGTCAGCCGATCCGCACCCTCCTCCCGAACGATCAGAAGCGCGGTATCGAGTAGCTGATGCCGCCGCTGATCCTTCGAAAGCCTGCGCGGCGTCCTGTGCCCATCCTCCTTTTGCTGATCCCTTCTCACTCCACCAGCCGCCTTGCGGAACCTACCAATGGTAGCCAAGTTAGCTTTCCTACTAAAGGTAGGTTAGTGGCCCGAAACAAGGAGGCTCGCAATGTCATCAGCTCCCATCCTGCTCATGGGCGGCTCCGGCGCCATCGGTCGCTGGACCACTCAGTTCCTGCGCGACGCGCATCCCGACCTGCCGCTGCTAATCGGCGGCCGCGACCTCACCAGGGCGAGGGAAACCGCGGCCCGGCTCGGCAATGCGGACGGTACGAGGCTTGACTTGGCCGATGCCGACCTTGGCCTCCGAGCCCACCCGGTCAGTGCCGTCGCCGTTCTCTTTCCCGATGATCAGGTCGCTGGGCTCGATTTCGCGCAGGCGCGCGGAGTCCCGCACCTCAGCATCTCGTCCGGCATCTACGAGATCGCTCCCGAAGTTGCGGCCTTCATGCACAAGCCTGACGCCGCACCGGTCGTCCTTGGCTACGAATGGCTTGTGGGCGCCACGACGATCCCGACGCTTGAGTTCGCCAAGGCGTTCGGCCGGGTCCGCGACATCACCATTGGTGCTCTGGTCGACGAGCAAGATACTGGCGGTCCGGCGGTTGCCGAAGACTTCGAGCGCCTGAACAGCACCTTGCCCGCCGCGCTCACGCGCCGCGACAGCCATTACATATGGCGGGCCGGCGAGGATACGAAGGCCGCGTTCCGCGCCGTGGACGGCACCTTGATGGAGGCCTCCGGCTTCTCGTCGATCGATGTCGTCGGACTGGCGACGGCGACCGGCGCGCCGAGCGTTCAGTTCAACATCGCGAACGGAGTCAGTTCCACTCGCCGCCGCGGCCAGCCAATGTCGACCGAAATCATTATCGAACTCGCTGGAGAAGATCATGCGGGCCGGGCACTCCGAACCCGTCACGCGGTCGTCCATCGCAAGGGATCGGCGCCACTGACCGGGCTCGGGGTCGTCATGCTCCTCGAACGGCTTCTCGGGCTCGACGGCAACCCGCCCACACCAGCCGGGCTCTACTTTCCCTACCAACTGCTCGATCCTGCTGCTTACTTCGCCCGCCTCAAACAGATCAATGGCGAGGTTCTGACCCTGGAGGCACTGTGATGCGCAAGGACATGCTTCCGTCCGGTGGTATCGCGGATGGCGTCCGATCGTCTGCGCCCGATGCCGATGGCACGAGAGGCGCAACCGGCCCCTCCCGCAGGGCGCTGTTCGTCGGTTCCGTCGCAGCTGCCGTGGCCTCCGTTCTGCCCGCCGCCGCGCAACAGGCGGTCATGCCCGGCATGCGCATGGTCAGGACCAACGGCATCGATCTGGCAGTCTACGAGGCGGGTTCCGGCCCACCCATTGTTCTTCTGCACGGCTTTCCGGGGCTGGCGTTCACATGGCGTCACCAGATCCCGGCTCTCGCCACCGCGGGCTACCGCGTCATCGCCCCCGATCTGCGCGGCTATGGACGGAGCGACACGCCGAAGGCGGTCGAGGATTACGACATCACTCACCTGACGAAGGACCTCGTCGGGCTGCTCGACGCGCTCGGCATCGAGAAAGCGGTCTTCATGGGACATGACTGGGGAGGACTACTCGCCTGGCAGATGGCCCTCCTCCATGGGGGACGCGTCGCCGGAGTGATCGGCGTCAACACGCCGCACATTCCGCACTGGATGCTGTGGTTGCATCCTGACGTCGTCAAGGCTGCACAGCCCAGCGGCCTGACCTTCGTCGCCGATCCGATGGTCGATCCAGTCTCACAGATGCGGCGAGTCTACAGCCCCGACATGTACGTCCTGATGTTTCAGGACGGCAGGATGGCCGACGAGGCAATGGACCGGAATCCACGCGGTGCGCTGCGAAACGCCTTCCGCAAGAATCTCATGACATCCGTTGAATGGGATAGGCTGCCCTCGGCAGTCGCACACATGGAGTATTACGGACGGCCCCTTCCGGAAAGCTTCCCGGGCAAGGATGTGTTAAGCGCACAAGAGTTGGACTTCTATGCCAGCCACTTCGAGCGCACTGGCTTCACTCCAGCCATTAACTGGTACCGCAACCTGTCGAGGAACTGGAGGGCGGGGCTTGGTGTCGACCAGACCGTACGCGTGCCGTCTATGATGGTGTCGGCTACCCATGACGTGGTCCTTCGGCCGAGCATGGCGAACGGCATGGATGTTCACGTGCCAGACCTCGAGAAGCACACTGTTGCCGACTGTTGGCACTGGACGCCGGAAGAAAAGCCGGAAGAGCTGAATCGGTTGGCCATTTCCTGGCTCTCGAGACGCTTCCCATCAAGGTAGCCTTGCCAAATTCTTATCGAATGCCGTGTGGTGCAATCTGCGCGCCACCGTCGGCCGCTTCGGGACCGAGCACGGCACGCGACTAGTCCGCGCTCCACTCGCACTCTATTCCTCACGCCCGACGGCGAGCGCTTCTTCGCCGAGGTCCGTAGCCCGGCCCTCGCCCTCGTCGCGGCGGCCAACCGTCTCGGCGCGCCACTTAGGGGCGCGGGCACCGTGCACCGATCCCCACGAAAACGGTGCCATTCTCCGTGACGGTCCGTCCTCCCTGCGTGCCGGGTGAGCCCATTCACGCAGCCCACCCTTGGGTTCACCGGGCCTAGTCCAGAGCAAGCCATCCGGGCTCAGCGGCGGACATACGGCCTTACCAACAAACTTGCCCAAAAAAGCTCACAATCAGTGGGCCAGTTTCCCGGTCTAGGGTCAGCGCAGGGCGTCGTCTCGCAGCCAGCCAGGGCTGCGGCATTCAGCGCGTTACTAACCCGCGACCGCAAGAAGTGGGCGCGCGTCGTGCGCAAGGCCGGAATCACGCTGGGCTAAAGCGTCACCCCGGCGCTTCTGCTGCATCACGAGATGAGGCATCTCTCGAGCGGACAGGGCCGCGCGCGAAAGGATCCGTCTAGTCGCCTAGGTTGTGTGAACGGACGACAATAACCGAGGCGCGCCTCAATCGAAGCCTTTTGCCTTCAGCACGGTCTGGGCAGCAGGTGAAGAAAGTAACCTGATCAGCGCCCTGCCGGCCTCGGCCTGACTGCTGCCGGCGACAATGCCGGGGGTGAACTGGGTGTAGTTTTGAATGTCCGCCGGCAAAGGGCCGGCGAGCTCGATGGATGGTTGAGCCAGTATTTCGCTAATCTGGTTGAAGCCGAGGTCAACCTCGCCGCTAGCGACACCTGCGAACAACGCTTCCGCGGACGCAGCCAGCTTGGTTCTGGGCGCTATTTCTGCGGCGATGCCCAATCGTGCGATCAGGCTGGCCATGTAGATACCACTCGCGCCTCCGCCGGCCGGATCGGGATAGGCGATAGATCTCGCCGCCAGTACCGAGCGTTTGAAGGCTTCGGCCGAACTGAGGTCGGGCTTCGAGGCGCCTCGGCGCACAAAGACCCCGACACCGACCCGCGCGATAACGACAAGAGCGCCAGCCATGACTTTGCCCTGCGCTTGAAGTCGGTCCACCAGTGACACGGTGCTGATCACGACATCGGCGGCCTCGCCCCTTTGCACCCGGTCGGCGACAGGGCCCGCATTGGCGTAGTCAATGGTAACTTTGTGCCCGGACGACCTTTCAAACTCTGGGATCAGATCGTCCATTGCCGACTGCAAGGCTATGGAGCAGAGAACTTTGATCCTGGCCTTGTTCCCTTCGTCCCGCGCGTTCGCGTCCCGCGCGCCGGGTGCGACGAGCATGGGCAGGACTGCCGCTGCCATAACGGCGGGGATAGCTCGCCTGTGGGTTTCCATGGTCCGTCCCTTTGCGAGGCCCGGGGTGCGGAGGCCACGATGCTCTCGCGGACCCACTCCGCGCCGAGCGCCCGGTGATGTCAAAGAAAAAGCGTTTCGCCGCCGTGGAGGCCGCGGCCGGCGGCAGGTCTGCCTCGGCGTCGGGAACGCGGCTATGGGCACGCCAGTGGGCGAGCTGCGCCGCCAGGCTGAGCCTGCCGAGCGCTGGTAGGCCCACAATCAGCCCCATGTCAGCCAAGCCGAGGATCCAGGCCTCGCTGAGATCCCCAAGAGGCTACGGGGATAATTCGCCGACCGTCATGCCACATGGCCACTTTGTGAAGTTTCGTGGTTACTGGGCCAAAATGCGGCCTCACATGCGATAACCTCCCCTACTGCAAGTGATGCAGAGCTTGCCGCTATCCGCGGTCGTGCCGTTATCGGGGAGCACGAGTGGACGCGGTAAGGCACGACGGCTCACGTTCCGCACGCTTGGCCGCCCGCTGCGTTGTCGTTATGACTTCCCTTCCTACCGCCTTGAGGGAGCCGTGCGACCCCTTTTCGAAACGCCGCTCACCGCGACCGCTGCGCTCGTCCTCTTGGCGGCGCTCTCGGCCTGCGCTTCGGGGCAGCCTAGCTACTGCTCGCCCCAGCCCGACCGTTTCGACAGCAATAGAGGCTTTACGCGCGAAAACTACGCAAAGGTGCATCCCCTCACGGTTGTGGCGGCGGTGGTCTCCGCCACTGCCAGCACGCTCGCGGGCGACCGCTGCTATTAATGCTGCCGACCCGGCCTGTCAGATGGAGGCAGCGTGGTGATGCCGGGGTCCGCTTACCGGCAAGTGAGCTGGCGCTGCCACAATCAGGCTGCGGGCAAGGAAAAGGCCGCCTAACGGGAATGAGGCGGCCTTAGGTTGGGGACAAGAGATTAGCCTGCCAACGCCTTTCCAGCCGGGCGGGTTTGTGAGCGTTCCGCACGAGCAGCGGCGCTGCCCAAGTCGGCTTTGCGCGAGTGTGGCGGGAGGGGGCCATCCAGCCCCGGCAGACAACAGGCAGCCCCACCGCGTGGCCTACCCCTTACGGCTCCGGTAACAAGATTAGCTGGCCGCCTGCGGCTATTCCTGCCACCAAGCCGCGAGGCGCCCCTTCTTGAGCGGCCTGTCGGCGCCGGTCGAGCTGCCTTGGCTCGCGGCGAAATGCCCAAAGGGCCGCCCAGAAGATCCAGGCGGCATTGGTGGGGTTAGCAGTATCGGCGCGGAGTTTTTGGGCGGGGGAGGCAGACGGTGGGGACCAGCTGCCGCTAGGGATGGCTCCTAGCCCGCCCCGCGAAATGATCATGCTTGGCTCGCATCAATCGAAAATAGCAACGGGTGCGCGAGCAGCCATCACAGGAGACGGCGCTCTATTGGTCCGACCCACAAACCCCCAGCCGCGCCGCTGCGGCCTCAAGCAGCGCCACATTGCCCTCCTGCCAGTGGTGCCGGGTCAGCAGCTTGTTTGCCTCGGCCGCTGGCATCCCCAGCGCGGCGCCGATCTCGGCGGGTATGGTGATGCCAGACCCATCCAGCTTCTGACCGATCGTCATCCGCGGCGGGAGCCGCTCGCCAAGCTTCCCCGGCGAGCGGCTCTGCCCTGGACGTTCGGCCCGGCGCCCGACCGAGCGAGGGATACGCCCTCGCCACGCGGACAGGATCCACTCCTGCGGTGCCGTAAGAATGCGCCTTACGAGGCACCACATTGAGCAGTGACAGCGATGGCGCGACCAGTCGCGAATGCGGAAAGAATTAGCCTTTCGTTTTATGTGCGCAGAGATGGCCAGCACCAGCGTCATCCTCGACGATGGTGTGGAGAGAGGAGGCCACCCGCCCCCGGCAGACTGGATGCTACGCTGTTATCTCGGTCAGCAGCCGCGGCCTGGCTCTGGCATCTGCACCCCCAGCCGATCCGCCGCTGCTTCAAGCTGCTCGACGTCGCCCTCGCGCCATTGGTGCCGGGTCAGCAGCTTGGTCGCCTCCGCCGGCGGCAGCCCCAGCGCGGCGCCGATCTCGGCGGGCTTGGTGAGGCCCCGTTCATCCAACTCACGGCCGATCGCCATCTTCAACCGGATCATGGTCAGCCGGTCGGCGGTTCGGCGCCGGCGCTCCTCGGGCGAGATCTTCGGCTTTGCGGACGCCATCTGGTCGGGGGGCTGGCTCATGCCGTGAATGTCGGTCGCCGCAGCAGCTGGTGCTAGCCCACTACCAGCAATGCAGCACGACGCTGATTAGAGCACACCAACTCCAAACCAATAACATCCCGCAATCACAGCCACCCAGACCGGAACTGGAAATACCGCTATGATTGCAAGCTTCCCCCAAGACATCTGCGTGTCCTCGCCGTCGTGATCTGTACCAAATTCGTACAGCATCGTTCCAACTTGGGTGAAGCGGCTGAGTTCGTCGCGATTGAAGCGCAATGTTGCGATTGGCCGCTGTCGGGCTGGCTGCTTAGAGCGCCATTTCGGCGGATCCAGGAGGAGGGAGAGCATGGTGGAGTTCTGCGCGGTCTTGATCTCTCTGGCTCTTGTCAGCGTCGGCCTTTGGCTCGGTTGGCTTGCCAATCAGTCTAAGCGCCCTCGCAGTCACCCAATGAGGAGCGTCCTTCTTCGGGCGCGCGTCACTCGTCACGCGCCCCATGCCTCACACAGGCATGCGCCCCGATAACGTGGAGGGACAGGCTTATGCTGCCCCCCGACTGCTTCCAGCGCCAGCCGCGCTACCGTTGAGCCCGTCTAAATGCATGCCGGCTCCGGCCCCGCACCTCCAACCGGGCCGCTACTGCCTCGAGCAGCGCCACCTCACCCTCTTTCTATAGGTCCCGGTTCATTAGGATGGATGCTTCGTCGGGCAGCATCCCAAGGGCGTTGCCAATTCAGGCCCTGGTGCTGATGCTAGGCACAGGCACGCTCAGTTCAGCCGCTACAACCGTGGTCAAAGGTGTGGCAGGTAGCAGCATGCCTCTCGTCATCCGGCGGCTTTCGGCCGCCATCTTCGTCCTGCTTGCGCTTCTGTCCTGCTCTCCCGCTCGGGCTGCCGAACTGCTCGGACGGGTAGTCGGCTTGGCAGACGGGGACACCCTGACCCTGCTCACTGCCGAGCGCCGCCAAGTCCGGGTCCGATTAAGCGAGATCGACACTCCTGAGAGCCGGCAGCCCTACGGCACACGTGCGCAGCACATCCTCTCGGGATTGGTCTTCGGCAAAGATGTGCGGGTCGTGGTGCAAGACACGGACCGGTACGGGCGGACTGTTGGGCGGGTCTACGCTGGCCCGCTGGATGTGAATGCCGAGATGGTCCGGCAGGGTGCCGCTTGGGTCTATCGTCAATATAGTCGGGATCCCGAACTGCTGCGGATCGAGACTGAAGCCAAGGCAGGTCGCCGCGGCCTTTGGTCGCTCCCCGAGGCCGAGCGCACGCCCCCTTGGGAATGGCGTGCAGCAAAGCGTGGAGGCAGACCCGACCACATCGCCGAGGCGCCGGCAGCGCCCACGCGTTCCGCACCAGCGGCGAGTAGCGGCTTCACCTGCGGCGGCAAGCAGTATTGTCGAGAGATGACCAGCTGCGCCGAGGCTCGCTTCTATCTGCAGCAGTGTGGGCTCACGCGGCTCGATGGGGATCGGGACGGGGTGCCTTGCGAAACTCTCTGCCGGTGAGCTTTGCGAGCAGCGGCGGCACGGCGGCTGCTCGAGGCCGCCGGCGGCGCAGGAGATCAATCTGCCGCCGGCCCAGCCAAGCAGGAGGCTAGGGCAGACAAAATAGCCAAACGTCTCTACAAAGTCCGGAAATGTGTGCTCTGGTTGGCTTACTACGCCAGGATCAAGGGGCCAAGCAGCGCCATGCCAGACCAGAAACCGTCACAGCCTGTCCAAGAGGTGTTTCTGGCACAGCTGGTCCGGACCAGAGCGCCGGTAACGGTCTTCCTGACCAATGGGGTCAAGCTGCAGGGTAAAGTGGCCAACTTCGACCGTGTTTGCCTAGTGCTGACCCGCGCTGGCCATGCGCAGCTCATCTTCAAGAAAGCGGTCAGCACGGTTATGCCAAGCGGCGAAACCGTGCAGCAGGACGCCCTTGCGCGCTCGGACGTGTCCGCACGCCTGTCGCTGGCACGCCGCCGGGAATGAGCAGCATCGGTTCATCGCTGAAAACGGCGGCGGCGTTGGGGTGCGGCTGCGGAAGCCAAGCGCCGAGCCCTGAGCGGCGCAGAGGATCAAGCTGCCGCCGGCTCAGCCAGTCAGAAAGCCGGCCGGCGAAGTAGCAGATCACTTCCTTCACGCTTCGTTCGCTTTCGAAACTCTGCAGCGCAAGCGATGCTCGCGGGCGCAAAGCCGGGGGAATGGCTATTGACCATCGTCGAGCTGGCCTACGTCGGCCTAGCTGTCATCGTTGCGATAATGCTTGGCATGCGGCCGCTAGTGGCTCGGGTGACGCGCTGGATGCGGATCCGCCGTCTCCACAATCGATTTGCAGGCGCACCTCTCCGTCGGGTGTCGGCTCTCAGAAGGGAACCGCATGCGGGTGGAGAAGGTCCTGGTCAATGAGCGATGACCCCGATCATCTGCTACAGGTCCTGCGTGAGGCGTGCCTGTCTGAGGTCCGGTCCGACCACCCAAATCTGACGCTCCGCCAACTCGCGGTGCTGCTGGTAGTCTACCAGACCAACGAGTTGCAAACGGTCCGGGGATTGGCAAAGCATCTCAACATCAGCAAGCCCGTCATCACCCGTGCGCTTGACCGGCTGGAAGAGCTCGACTTGGCGCACCGGGAGATTGATCCGAAGGACCGTCGCAGTGTGCTCGTGCAGCGGACGCCCAATGGGACTGCGATGGTGGAGCGGTTGAGAGCGACGATGGCAGCAGCGACCACCGAGGCGGCGTAGCAGGCGGCCAAGCAGCCGTGACGCGGCATGAAGCCACCGCTCTGGGTCTGGCCGTCCTGTTGATTGGCGGCGTGATGCTCTTCGAGACAGCTAGCACTACCTGGGCAGTCTGCAATCAGGGGGTGGCATGAGCTTGCGTCGGCAGTGTGGACATCGGATCGGGGTGACGAGGTCGGCGAACAGCCGCGTCATGATGGCGCGGCGCACGGCCGGCAGGCTCGGCGATAGTGGCGGTCCCGGAACCTGACCCGGCATTTTCCCCCGGCCCCGCCGAGCGATGCCCGGCGAGGCAGAGGTGCTGCAGCCAGGCACCGTGTTGCAGCGGTCGACGGTACGGGCGCAATGAGCCCAACCCGTGTTTCGGGTTATGGGATGCGAACGTAGTTCGGGCGTCCGAGGTCAAGCATTCGGTTCAGCACGCCGGCCGCGATGGCCACCTCAGTGGCCTGACGCCCGTCCGTTTGCGAACGTAAGCCATCGCCGATGACGCGCTTCCCTCGCGAGATGTCAGCTTCGACAAGGGCGCGATCGTTGTAAACCGATGCCTGCTGCCATCCCATGCGGCCGCGCTCGGTAATTGACCGCAGGTGTGCATCGCGCTGCGTCGGTGTGGTCTCAGCTGCGTCGCTTGGCACCGCACTCGCGCGTGGCGGCACGATGACAGCCGCAGCGGGATGGCGCGCTGCGACTTCGGCGTAAACGTCGTCCCGGTCGTACGCGCCATCGCCGGTGAAGGACACCACCGGCCCATCCGCCTGGTTGAGCAGCGGGCCTACCTGGGAGCCGTCGTCGGCATCCTTGTCGGTCACCGCCGAGGCGACGATCCGCCCGGTGTCGGCGTCAGTGGCGAGGTGCAGCACCCGCCAGGCCCGGCGCCGCCTGCTGCCGTGCTTCTCCTCCAGCCACTCGCCCGGGCCACAGAGCTTCAGCCCCGTACTGTCCACCAGCAGGTGCACGGGCGCACGCCCCGCCTCGGCCGCGGCACCACCAGCGTCTCGGCCCGACGGCTCAAGGTGCTATGGTCCGGCACCGGCAGGTCGAGGCCGAGCAACTGCAAGATGGAGGCGATCAGCCGGTCAGTCTGGCGCAGCGCCAGGCGGAACACCGACCGCAGCGTCAGGGCTGTAGCGATCGCTAAGGCTGAATACGAGGGCTGCCCGCCCCGGCCAATGCGCGGCTCGGCCTTCCAGGCCTCAACCGCCTCCGGCGTGAACCACACGGTGAGACTGCCGCGGGCGCGAAGGCCGGTGTCGTACTCGGCCCAGTTAGTCACCTGGTGCCGCTGCTTCGGGATGTGATGGCGCCGAGCGGCATTCAGTTTGAACGGCATGAGGGCTGGCCCGGCATGGTGAAGGGGACTCGCCCCAGCCTCACCCTACCCAGAGCCACCCAGGCCGGCGACCGGTGCAGCAAGGCCGTGTTCAGGCAATCCAGAGATTACCCTGGTGCAGCTCCGGCGGAGCGGCATTCCGCCGCTCTGCCTGGCCTGTGGTTCAACCGATCCAGTCGTAGACTTTGACGTAGTCCACGGCGATATCGACATGTTTGACGCCGGTGCCGTTGGGTGAGCCGCCATACCAGGTCTCGCCTGCGGCACCGACATGGCCCTGCAGTCCAACCGTCATCTTCTGGCTCGGGATGTTGCCGGTGAAGGTACCCATCACCTCGCCGTCGACCGTCATGGTGATCCGGTCCGGAGTCCACTCCAGGCCATAGACATGCCACTGGTCGAAATCGAGGTCGA
>NZ_JAETWB010000040.1 GCF_016773205.1 Belnapia arida | reverse complement strand
GCGACGCCGAAGCCGCGACAACCTGACGGTCGGTCGCCGCCTCACTGGACGCTTACGCCGCATCACCGGACGCTTACGCGGCCGAGAGGATCGAGCGCGGCTTTCTCGGGACGCTGCTGCGGCTAACGCTGCTGGCGCCAGACATCGTCGAGGCGATGCTGATTGGCCTAGCTCCGCCTGGCCTTGGATTGCCGCGGCTGCTGGAGCCGCTTCCGCTGAGCTGGGTGGAGCAGCGACCCGTAATCACCAATGAATGGAAGGCGTAAGCCAGCTGTTACGACGGCGACCTCTGGTGACCGAACTTGGCCGTAGACGGAACAGCAGCTTTCGGGTGGTCGAAGGGGCCAAGCGGGCGTTACCGACCTCCTCGACAGTGACGTGGACAGCTTTTCGGCGTCGCACAGGCCGTAAATGACGGTGCGGACCACTTCCCCTAAATTTCCGCAAGCATCGTGGCTTCCGCCGCCGCGCAGCTTCGTCTGGTTAGAAGAGAGCCATTTGCTTGACTAGGTCCAGGCGCAGAACACCCACGAGCAGCCAGATGTCTGGATACCTGGAGTGGGTGCCCATTGCGAACACCATTCCCTTGGCTGGATAGCGCTCGTTGAAGACCTTGCCCATCTCCACAAGAGCCTTCTCCGCTCCCATTTTCCGCTCCCAGTTGTAGAACATGGCAGCGGTTTCCCAGTCGTCGCAAGTGGCCTTGTGGGTCTTCCCGTCTTCGGTCTCGTAATCAAACTTGAAGGCGTAAGGACAAGGTGCCAGAGCGGCGAGTTCTGCGTCCAAGAAGGAGAGTTGCTGCGCCGCTCGCTCGTAAGCCTGCTTCTCCTGCTCGAGCTCCTTCGCCGTCTTCCGCTTCCAAAAGAACCGCGATTTGGTAGGACGGATAAGGGCGAGGCTCTGGCTACGCGATGCTGCTACTTCGGTTGACGGGACGATGATGCGGTCCAGAAACTGAGCGCGTTCGCGCTCTGGCATGTTGCCGCAGCACTTGATGGTGTCTTCCTGAACCCTGCGACTCTCCGCACGACGGTCCTCGCCTCCTGGCTTGATCCAGTCGTATTCAATCCAGTCCCAACGCCCGAACTGGTCTTTTAGGCGGCGAAAGTGGATTGGGTACTGGCGCCGCCACTCGCGGTCTTGGGTCACGCCCGCGCAGCAGACTGTTTCGCCGTGCTTCTTCGCCGCGTGCGGCAGAGCTTTGACAAGGACCAACACCCTCTCGCGGCCACTCTTCTCAAGTGTGCTCGATTGCAGGAGCTTTTCGGACTGCGGGGTTGCTGGACGCACTGGCGACTCTCAGATGCCTGATCGGCACCGGTACCCTAGCAGAAATTGCATCGGCCACGATACTGCGGTGGCAGCCTGAATGGTCGTGCTCGAAGCACATCAGGCAGGTGCCGCCACCGATGGCCAAGCGGGCCGCTACCGCTAAGTCAGCCTGCGCCTTCGGCGTTTTCATGTGAGCGCCGAAGATTCGACGGAAACGTGGCATGTCTCCGCTTCGGGCAGCGTCCCTGCCCGGCTTGGGGTCACCGAGCCCACGTAAATGGACATACTCGATTCCGGCTTCAGCCAAGGCGGCGGAGAGCGCGGTCTTCGAAAAGCCGCGACGGCGTGAGAGGGGGAGCTCGCGGACATCCATCAGACGCTTGATGCCTGTGTCCTGAAGAGTGGCGATGAAGTCGTCGAGGGTCACACCCTCATAGCCGATTGTCGCCAGGAAGCCCGGCTGCCGTTTGCTCATGCAGGGGTCATGAAGCTGTGACTCCGGGGTGTCAACGACTTCGACCATGGATGCTACTTGAAGACGGGCTGCCAACGTCTGCTTGCTAGAGGCTAAAGGGAGACGTTGTGTCCGCGATGGACGCATAGCCGCCAATTTTAGTTATCATGCAGCAATGTCGGGTGGGCCATCAACACTGGGTACACAGTGACGGGCACGAAGGCCGCCTTTGGGCCAGGCTGATCGCCAGTTAGCCTCGGGAGCCTGAAGGCGGCGTGGCCGCAGCGGCCAGCATCACGGTCCGGGTGCCGCTCGCTGTTCGGTGCCGGCCGGGGCGGAGGACGCTCGTGACGCCGGTGCGGGACGGCGTTCCCGCGGTTGTCACGCGCGCTGATCCGGCGCTCGTGAAAGCGCTGGCGCGGGCGTTCCGGTACCAGCGACTGCTGGACGAGGGGAGGTATGCCTTGATCAGCGAGATGGCCGCAGAGGAGCGGATAGAGCGGGGTTATCTGGGCAGCCTGCTGCGGCTGACCCTGCTGGCGCCGGACATCGTCGAGGCGGTCCTGGATGGGCGAATGCCTCGCCGCTTGGGCCTGCCGCAGCTGCTAGAGCCGATCCCGATGAAATGGGCGATGCAGCGCGCGGCGCTTTCGAACGCAGAATGTCGGCTTTCGAGTAGCCAGCAGAACACCGGTAGACCGGCATAGCAGGGCGAAGGGGCAGCCCGAGAGAGGCGCTGCCCCTGCTGCAGGTGCAGGCGATCCAGCCTCGAGAGATTGAGCGTCAGCCCAACCCCTGCTGCGGCAGGATCAGGAACTTCTCCCCCGTAGCCCGCCGACAATAGGCTCGCATGATCTCCGGCTGCAGCGCCTCGGCCAGGGAGACATCGGCGGTGTAGTGGCTGGCGAAGGTGGTCTTCAGCTCGGCGGCGACGCGGGCGCGCAGCCGTGCCTCCGCTGCCGCACCCAGCTTCTTCAATGCGGGCATCAAAAGCCAACCGCCCAGCCCCCAGGCGAAGCCGATCGGCCCGCGCTCGAAGGTGGTGGGCCCAGTGTCCAGCCGGCCATAGAGGTAGACCTGCTTGTGCCGGTCCGAGCCGTAGTGGTTGTAGCCGTTGGCAGTCTGCCGTGCTGCCGCCTCCATCGCAGCCAGGATCTGTCCGGCCAGCGGCCCGCCGCCCACGGCGTCGAAGCCCAGGGTGGCGCCGGTTTCTACGAGGACCGCGGTCAGCGCCGCGGTGAAATCCGACGCGCTGCTGTCCACGATGTGGCGGGCGCCCTGGCCGCGCAGCAGCGCTGCCTGCTGTGAGCTGCGCACGATGTTCACCAGGCCGATGCCGTCCGCCAGGCAGATGCGGTTCAACATCTGACCGAGGTTGGAGGCCGCGGCGGTGTGTACGAGGGCCGTGTGACCCTCCTGGCGCATGGTCTGGACGAAGCCCAGCGCCGTCATAGGATTGACGTACCAGGAGGCGCCCTCACGCGGCGTCGTCCCCGCGAGCAGCACCAGGCAGTCCGCCGCCTTGGCGCGGCGGTACTGCGCCCACATCGCCCCGCCGAACACCGCGACTTGTTGCCCAAGCAGATGCACGACCTCGGCACCGGCGCGCACCACGGTGCCTGCGCCTTCATTGCCTACGGGCAGCGAAGCATCGAGCCGGGCGGCGATGGCCGGCAGCGCCGCCGCCGGCACCAGCGCGCGCACCACCGGCCGTGCCGCCGTCCCGGCGAACTCGGCCGTATCGAGCGCCGCGGGGCCGAGCAAGACGCCGATATCGGAGGGATTGATTGGCGTCGCCTCGACCCGGACGATGATCTCGTCGGCTGCCGGTTCCGGCACCGCCGCCTCCTGCAGGGAGAGCTCCAGCACGCCCTCCCCGCTGATGCTCGAGCGCAGCTCCAGCCCGTGCAGTCCGTTGCCGTCCATGTCACCTCCCCCGTGATGCGCAGATGGTCCCGCCCGCTGCGGCCGGGCTTTCAGTAGGTGCCGGTCTTCACCGGCTGCGGCGCGGGCGCTGTCGTCGCCTCGCCCGTCAGCATCGCCCTCATGCCCGCGCCGTTCGTGCGCCACCAGTTGTACAGAATCCGCACATCCCACCCGATGCAGAAGTGCTTCACCCCCATCTCCAGGTACGGCTTCGCGCCCGAGAGGTCCGCCAGTTCCACGCGCGGGTGCTTGCCCAGCCTCAGCGCTGTTTCGATCGTCTTGCGCTCAGCCTTTACCACGTCCGGATGCGATCGCTGCCCAGTCAGTCCCAGGCTCATCGAGTAGTCGGATGACCCGAACTGGACCATGTCGATGCCGGGGACCGACAGGATCGCCTCCAGGTCCTCAACACACTCGCGCTTCTCGACCATGATGGCGATCACCACCTCATTCAACGCGTCGACATAAGCCGGCGAGCCGCCCTCCAGCACAGTGCCCACATCGCGCCGCATGCCGACACCGAGCCGCCCGCCGGTGCCGGGGGTTTCGGCGCGCACTGCAGCGACGCACAACTCGGCGTCGGCCGCTGTTCGGATATCAGCGAACAACACGCTCTGGAATCCCGATCCGATCGCCCGCATCGCCTGATGCGCGTACTGCTTCTGCTCAACCTTGATCATCCCGGCAAGGTTCTTCAGCTCGAACGCACGGCCGAGATTGTCGAGGTCATGCATGGTGAACGGCGCGTATTCGGCCGTGAACTCGACATAATCGTAGTTCTCGGCGTCGCCGATCAGTTCCACGAGCGTGGGCCAGCTGGACAAGATGTGCGTGCCGATCGTCGGTTCTCCGGCGTTCAGCTTCTGGCGCAGGCGGTTAGGACGCATGGTATTGTTTCCTCCGGCCAATGGGGCGTTGATCACGAGTGTCGTCCGATCAGGACATGCGCGCAACCTGAGCGGTGCCACCTGCGTCGGCGTCGGGAGCCGATGTGCCGCGCTCGTCACCAGCTTCTCTGAAAACAAAGTCCTACCGAACCGCGCGCTGGGCGGAGAAACTCGAGCGGGGCTACCTGGGCAGCCTGCTGCGATTGCCTCTGCTGGCGCCCGACCTGGCCGAGCTGATCCTAAATGGTCCGAAGGCAGATCGCGTCGCGCTTCTCGCGCTGCTGCAGCCGGCGCCTCTGGTTTGGGCACATCAGCAAGAAGACCTGATGTCCGGCAACCCGGTCCAGCGCGCCAAACTCGAGATCGCCTGCCAAGCCCAAGATTGCGATGGAGCGTCCAGTTCTACCGCTTCGAGAGCCAGCGCTTGGCAATGCGGCAGGCGACCGTGAAGGCGGGGTTGAAGACATTGCCGACGTCGTAGCGGACGACCTGTCCCATCAGGTGGCTGGCGGCGCGGGCGTCCAAGCCGAAGTCCTCACCGAGCCAGCGCGACATCTCTGTCGTGGCGTGCTGCAGTGCATGGTCTAGCGGCCTGGCATTGCCGACAGTGAAGATGTCATCGGCAGTCTCACCGCGCGGCCAGGTGATCGTCCGCTTTAGGACGCGGAAGGTCACCTCCATCTCGAAGGATGTCTCGATGCCGGTGCCGGTAATTTCCCCATCACCTTGGCAGGCATGCCCGTCGCCGAGATAGAAGAGCGCGCCCGACACCGACACGGGAAACCAGGCTGTCGTGCCGGGTGCAAACAGGCGGTAATCCATGTTGCCGCCGTTCTGGGCGCTGGTCGCGGTGGACAGCGCCTGGCCGAACGCCGGTGCGACCCCGAAGCAGCCGATCATGGGCTGGATTGGCGGCGCGAAATCCTCCAGCCCTTGCACAGTGTCCTGCAACCGTACGGTCCCGGCCTCGCGGTCGATGGTCCAGACGGCGCGCTGCTGCGGTGGCCGGTCAGGGATCGCCGCCGGATCCAGCACGGTCAGAGCGAGCGGCGAGTAGGTCCATCCGGACGCACGGCTCGGGGTCAGCCGATCGATTCGCACGGCGAGCGTGTCCCCGGGCTCGGCCCCCTCGACGAAGAATGGACCGGTCATTGGGTTCGGCCGGCTAGCGACGGCCACCTCCCGCGCATCAAGTCCGGACGCATCAATCGTGTCGGTGACCACCGTGTCGCCATCCGCGACACGTAGGCAGGGTTCGGCTACGCCGATCGCGTTGAAGTATTGTGAGGGATGGAAGCGGTGCGTGGCCATGGGGCTCCCCGGGACATTTCGCTGGCATGGGCCGACCGGTCCGCGCCAAGGCTGGTCCAGGCACGCTAGGAACGAGGTCGCGCCGCGGTCAAGGCGCGACGCGTGTCAGGGCTCTGGCGCCACCATCCGCCTCCGCGTGGAGGGGCTGGCCGACCTCGTCCGAGACCTCGCGCCCGGTGCGGAGCGTGTGGCGGCATAAGCGCGGCTGCCAGCCTCACGGGTCAGGTGCCGCTTTCTATCCGGCGCCGGCCGGGGCGAAAGCCGGTGGTGACGCCGGTGCCGTAGGGTGTCTTGAGTATCGCCATGCGCGCTGATCCGGTGCCGAGGAAAGCGCCAGCTCGTGCATTTCGATAGCAGCGGCTGCTAAACGAGGGGCGGTATGCCTTCATTAGTGAGATGGCGGCGGCGAAGCAGATCGAGCGGGGGTACCTCGGCTCGCTCCTGCGGCTGACGCTGCTGGCGCCGGATCTAGTCGAGGCGATCCTGGATGGAAGGCTGCCCGAGCAGATGACGTTGCTGAGGCTGATGGAGCCCTTATCAGTGGCATGGGATAAGCAGCATACGGCTCTGGTTCGGCAGTAGAGCTCGGAGCGCCTGCTTGACCCTATGCAGCCCAACCCGCACCCTCAGGGGCAAAACTGGGAGGAAAGAACCGCTATGATATCCCGCCGCATGCTCGGCGCGACTGGCGCCCTTCTCGCTACCTCGACACACCTTCGGGCCCAAGGCAGCTGGCCAGGAGAGCGTCCTATTGAGGTCATCGTGCCCTATCCGCCAGGAGGCGGGGTAGACATCATGGCGCGTGTCACCCTGCCCTTCGTGGCGCAGCACTTGCCGGGGGCGCGTTTCGTTGTCGCCAACCGTGCCGGCGCCGGCGGACAGGTGGGCTTTGAAGCTTTGTTTAACGCGGCGCCAGACGGCTACGTCCTGGGCGCGCTGACGGTACCAGCCATCAGCACCTTCCCGCTCGAACGCCAAGTTCGCTATCGCCCGCTTGACTTCAGCTTTCTTGCGAATGTCGTCGACGATCCGGGCACCATCTACGTCGCCACCAACTCGCCGATCCAAACGCTTCAGGACTTGGTGCAGGCAGCCAAGGTCAGGCCGGGGCAGATCAACTACGGCACCACGGGCGTCGGCTCCGATGATCACCTGCTCATGCTCACCTTGGAAGGGCTGGCGGGGCTACAGCCCATGAACCACGCACCCTTTGCCGGCTCGGCGCCACTCCTGGCACAGGTGCTTGGTAACCATATTGAGCTTGGCGTCGGCAATATGGCAGAGATCCTGTCGGCCATGCGTGAGGGCCGAGTGCGGGCGCTCGGCCAAGCCGCAGAGCGCCGTTGGGAAGCCGCCCCGGACGTTCCAACTTTCCGCGAGCGCGGCTACGACATCGTTGCCGGGTCTGCCCGAGGCATCGCCGGACCGCCGGGCCTGCCGCCTGACATCCGCGCGAGCCTGGAGCGGGCCTTCACGGCAGCCTTCGCCGATCAAGCTTTCACTCGGGAGGCCGAGCGAGCCTCTCTGCCTCTGCGACCACTGGTTGGCACCGCTTATCGCGATATGGCGGCGCAGGTCGAAACCTCAGTCCGTGCAATCTGGAAAGTTCGGCCCTGGAGCGGTTGAGGCGGCAGCCTACTGATGGCTCAGGTCAGAAAAGCTCCGCCATTGACATGAATGGTTTGGCCGGTGACGTAGCCGGCCTCGGTACCCACCAGCATCCGGACGATGGCAGCTACTTCCTCTACTGATCCCTTGCCGATATCGTTTCATTCATCTGGAGAGGCCGCACCGACCATTTGGACGCGGTGGCAGGTTCGTTCCTTATGGCGTGCCGGAGCGAGCAAGCGTTGCCGCTTGTTGAAGCGAGATGCCGTTCACCAGGGGGTCGGCATGACGATGGGCCAGCCGCCATTCCAACCCCTCACGGCGATAGACGAGGGTGACGCGCAGCGGCCAGTCCTGAGCCGGCAGGCCGCCGACTTCTCCATGGCCATGCTCGATGAGCGCGAGCACCACCACGTCCGCGCTGCCATAGGCCTGCACGAGCTCCTGCCGCAGCGTGCCGTTTCGGAAGAACCGGCCGATCTCCTCCCAGCGTTCCGAGGTGTATGGGCCGCGCGACGGTGTACCGCCAAACGGTGACATCAGCGTGAAATCGTTGGAGAGCGTGATCCGGCTCAGATAGGTTTCGACGTCGCCACGGAGCAGTGCGCCGTTCGCCTCCTCGGATCGTCGGAGGAGTTCGGCCACTGATTGGCTGGTGGTGCTCGAAGCATCGAGTGCAACGTGAGCGCCCGCCGCGGGCGTCGCAAAGCCGGCTGCGCCCGCGACCGCGAGCATCGAACGTCGGCGGTGTAGCATCGGGGTACTCTCCTCTTCCATCCTGCGGGCGGCTCTTCCCGGCCCCGGTCTGAGATTGAATGGTCGTTCCAGCATGCTGAAGCCAATGATATGTATTCAGACATATGCTGAATGAAATCGACCTCTCCCGGGCGGACCTCAACCTCCTCGTCCTGTTCGAGGCCGTGCTGGAGGAGCGACATGTCGGCCGGGCTGCGGACCGGCTAAGCCTCTCACCGTCGGCGGTCAGCCATGGTCTCAGCCGGCTGCGCCGTCTCCTGAACGACCCACTCTTCGTGCGGACACCCAAGGGCGTCGTTCCCACCGGACGCGCAACCGAGTTGTCCGGGCCAATCGCCGAGGTCCTGACACGGGTCAGGAGCGTACTTGCGACCGCCGAGCCGTTCGACCCCGCCACGTCCAGGCGCCGCTTCACGATTGGGGCGCCCGATGGCGTTTTGGCGGTGTTACTACCCACCCTGCTTGCGGAACTGGCCGATTGCGCGCCTGGCATCGATATCAGCCTCCGTCAGCTGCTGCCCATGCCGGGAGAGACGTCACCCGAGCGGGCCTGGCGAGGGGCCTTCTCCGATCTGGAGGCTCGCGCGATGGATATCGCCATCATCCCCTCCAGCGAGATCCCGGCACGCTTCCATCGAACGACACTGTACGAAGAGAACTTCGTTGTGGCCGCGCGAGCCGGACACCCCTTCCTTGAAGCTCCGAGTCTCGACCGTTATTGCGCGATGCGGCATCTGGTGGTCTCGCTCTCTGGCGACCCTTACGGCTTCGTCGACGAGGCTCTGGCGCAGCAAGGCCGTACAAGGCACCTTGCGCTGACCGTCCCCAATTTCATGTTCGCGCTTGCCGTACTGGCCGAGACGAACCTGATCTCTGCGCTGCCTCGGCGGTTCGCGGAGAGGCATGCCGCGCGTTTCGGAGTTGTCATCGTGGACGCTCCCCTGCCGCTAGGCAGCTTTCAGCTCCAAGCAATCTCGCCTAGCGCTGCAATGGCTGATGCAGGCCTGACTTGGGTCTTCGACGTACTCACGAGGACGAAGTAGACCGACCTTGGCGAGGAATGCCTACTGAGTTGGCCGTCGACGAACTCTCACCGACACGACGTCCGCTTACAGGAAGCTGGGCGGGCTCATCCGATGACCACCTTGGGCACGGATCGGACCGGCAAGAGCTGGCCGAAGGCGGAATGTCCGCATTCGGGGAAGAGAGCACGAACAGCCGACATAGGTTCTGCAGAGAGCAGTGTCCGTCGCGGCTTGGTCGATTGTCCCCACGATACTGCTTGACCGGCATGTTGCCCGTATTGCGTCAGCAAAAGCCGAGCGCGTCACCGCACCGGACGGCAGTTTTACCGGGAGTCGTAAGGGCTGGTTGCCCCGTTACACGTTTCGATGGGCATCGATCATTACCGCGCGCCAGATCTGCGCCGGCAAGCCACCTCCTGACACGCCGAGCATCGGCCTGCTGTCACTGTTCCCGAGCCAGACACCGGCGACATACCGCTCGGTAAAGCCGATAAACCAAGCATCCCGGCTCTCGGTGGTCGTGCCCGTCTTGCCGGCCGCCCAGAAGCCTGGGTCAGCAGCCCTTCCCGTACCCCGTTGCACAACGCCAGCGAGCATCTGACGCATCATGTCGGCCTGTTGAGGCTGTAAGACTTGGCGAATCTCCGATCTTGCCGGGAGCACGCGTCTCAGCAACTCGACACCGGCCGGGTCTTGAACCCGCTGCACCGAATAGGGAACGACCATCCTGCCGCGATTGGCGACGCTGGCGAAGGCGCTCGTAAGATCGACGAGCCTCGCCTGGTAAGTTCCGAGCGCTAAGTCGCCCGCTTCGCCCTCAACTTCTTCCGCCACGCGTAGCGCCTTGATCACATCCCTTGTCTCACGCGCATTCTGCATTGCCAGACGAACAGCGGCCGTATTGGACGACCGCTCCAGCGCCGCGGCAAATGTGATATCGCCAAGGTATCGGTCGTCGAAGTTTCTCACGCTGCGCCCTCCTAGCGTTAGGGCCGCATCGCTGACGTTCGTGTCAGGCGTATATCCTGCCCCGAGCGCCGCCAAGTAGACGCAGAGCTTGGCCACGGATCCTGGCTGGCGCCTGGCTTGGGTAACGTGATCCCATTCCTTCCGCCGATAGTCGCGTCCACCGACGAGCGCTAGGACAGCGCCGTCGTATCGCATGACGACGACCGCGCCCTCCTCGATCTGCCTTGTCTGGGCGTGCTGCCGTAGGGCCGCCTCCAGCTGTCTTTCGGCGGCGGCCTGGATCCGCAGGTCCAAGGTGGTTGCGATGGTTCGCGTGCCGCTTCGCTGCGACGGTACGGAGTTGGCGTTGGCCTCGTTCTCCGCCCAACGCGCGAACCAGCCGATACCAGTGCTGCGGGGGTAGAAGCCGCCCCAGGCTGATCGGGACGGTGTCACTATGACGTTCTGCGCCTTGGCGCGGTCTGCTGCGCTCCGACTGAGGGAGCCCGCTTCGGCCATCTGTTCAATGACCCGGATGCCTCGGTCACGCGAAAGCTCGAAATTCCGGTGGGGGTTGAACCGGTTGGGCGCTGGAAGCAGCCCAACCATCATGGCGGATTCGAGGATGCTGAGGTTGCGTGCGTACTTATTAAAGTAGACCCGGGCAGCGGCCTCAATGCCATAGGCGCTGCCCCCGAAAAACACCCTGTTCAGGTAGACATACAGGATGTCCTCCTTGGTCAGGTTGAGCTCCAGGATGGGCGCCAGGACCGGCTCCTCGAGCAGCTTCCGGACGATCGGGCTGTGTTCCCGGAGGTAGACCTCCTTGATGGTCTGCTGGGTCAGCGTGCTGCCACCCTGGGTCCGCCCGGTGAGCGTCGACCAGACCGCGCGTGCCATCGCCCTCGGGTCCAGCCCCCAATGCTCGTAGAACCGCCGGTCCTCGCTTGCCACGAGGGCGTTGATCAGATGACGGGGGAGCTGGGCGAAAGGCACTGGCGGCCCATAGTATGCTCCGCGCGCACCAACGAACTCGCCTCCCGCGCTGAGGATGCGTACGCCGTCATGGCGGTTCTCAGTGATGAGTCCAGTGGCGTCGGGGAGTTCGAATGCCTCAGCGGGCTGAGGAACCGCGGCTGCCAGCCCCAGCAGCGTAAGGAGCTGCCTTCGGTCTACGCTACCCTTGGCTGGCACGGCTGGTCTGGACCTTTTGGCAAAGCGAGTTCCGGGAAACGTGGCCCTGCGGCGATCATGTCCGCCCCACAACGATGGTCAACTTGCCCGGAGCGGCATAGGGCACCGACGGAACAACTGGCGCCGCGTACCCCAGCGGATAGGCCGGCCTCTAACCGGGCGGGGTGTAGGCGCTATAAACCGTCGCATCGCAGGCCCCGAGTGTAGCGGCACAGAGAGCAAGCACGACGGAACTCCTAGGACTGCACGTCATCCGGTTCTCGCTGCCAACACACGTCATATGCTGGCGCTTGTGAAGCCGGAAGGAGGCCCCATCGTGGCACCTCTCAGGCAAGATGTTGGCGAGATTGGCATCAGTCTATCACTTCCGGGTGCCCCCAGGTCCTCGTCCAGTGACCACAGTGTAGGTGCCCTCAACTTGGAACTGCCGACGGCCGGGGTGCGAGCGAGCCCAGAGTTCAAGCCAGGCTTCATTGTCCGGTGGTGGACACCCCAGCGGAGAGCCGTTCGGCCGGCCGCACGCCTCATGCAGAGTGCCTCTGGTCCAGTTGCCTCGGTCAGGTCGCCACGCGGGCGCCTTACGTCTCCAGCGGCGCAGATCCGGCTCGTTGGCCCCTATGTCGGCTGGAGCGGTTGGTTCGCTCTCCTCCCTAAGCGCCATTTCTTAATCAGCAGGCCAGGTCCGCATTCGGGCGATCCACCCCGCAACGCAGATGACTGAGATGGGCGCATAGCCGTCGCTCATGTCCTCCATTTCAATACCCGCAGCAGCGCAAGCCTAGGCGCTATGATGGTCGAGCAACCCGGCCAGGGCGCCGCGCCACTCCTCGCGGTTACCTCAGGGGATCAGTCCGGCGATATCGTGCGCCATGGCAGGACGATGCCTCCGATCAGAGTGGACGCGGATGGTCTATCGGGGCTCCGCAAGGGACAAGGGCTTGGGGGCGTAGAGAAGGACGTAGCCCACAGCTTCGACCGGCAGGCGGTCGCCACGCTGAATATAGTGCCAGCATCCCGCCCGAAAATCGTGCGATCTCAATGTGATAAAGCTTGAGGGTTAAATCGTCCTACCCTCAAGCCCCGGAGAGTCTCAGGCACTTCGGAGAGAAAACCCGCCCCCGTTCCGCCGCCGCATCATCAAGGTTGCCGCGAAAACCCAGGCCAAACCTGCGCCTCAGCGCGGTGGTCTAGTTGGGAGAGACAGGTTGTGTGGAGGCCGACTGGAGCAGCGGTGGGAACCGGAATACAAATTTCTCTGGGACGATGCCACCAGTACTCCGAGGTCAGCAAACCAAGTGCGCACAACCTTGCACTACTCCGTTGCGTTCTGCGGACGCGAGACTGCATCGCTCAAGGCCAACGGCGGCGAGCAAGCGGATTGGGGGTAGCTGCGGAGCTTGACAAAAGGGGGGGGAGGTCCCCATTCCTCGCCCTCGTAACGAGGCGGCTGGCGCGACGCGCATTACGGGGCTTAGCAAGCTGGCGGCGATGGGCGTGCAGTGCCTCTGCACAGCACTGTTTGCGGCACCAGGCCTACTTTTGACTTCCAAGTCGTCCGAAATAACATCCGGGAGGATCCAATCATGAAAGTCTCACGTCGCCGCACTCTCGGTGCCGCAAGCCTCGCCCTCGTCACGCCGAGCCTGCTGGTTGGCCGCGAGAGCCTCGCCCAGGGCGCCACGCCGGCGCCGGAGGGCTCGCTCTTCCACAAGTTTCGAGTCGGCAGCCTCAACGTGACCATCGTGAACGACGGCAGCGTGAATCGCCCAATCCAGGGCCTCGTCGCAAACGCCTCACCCGAGCAAGCGATCGCCGCGGCCCGCGCGGCCGGATTGCAAGGTGAAACACTGACCAACCCCTACAACGTCACCATCCTGGAGACGCCGCAGGGACTTGTCGCATTCGATGTGGGTAATGGCAGCGGGCCAAACCCCGAGCTCGGCACCCTGCACGCCAACATGCGGACGGCGGGCCTCGACCCGGATCGCATCACTCTGATCGTGCACACGCATTTCCATGGCGACCACATCAACGGTCTGCTCAAAGCCGACGGCACCGCGCTTTACCCTCAGGTGCAGCGCGTGATGGTGCCCGAGCGCGAATGGACCTATTGGACCGACGCAGCCGAGGAGAGCCGCGCGCCGGAAGGGCGGCGGCCGGGCTTTGCGAATGCGCGGCGCCGCTTCGCGCCCTATGCCGACAAAGTCACCCGCTTCGCGCCGAATGCCGATATCACGGCGAATATCCGCTCGGTGCCATCCAACGGGCACAGCCCGGGCCACACCTCTTTTATCATTCATAATGGGTCTGACCAGGCACTCGTGATCGGCGACGCGATCACAACGCCGGCGTTCTTCATGTCAAATCCGGAGTGGTACCCGGGCTTCGACCAGGATCCGCCCATGGCGATCGACTCACGTAAGCGCCTGCTCGACCGAGCGGCAACCGAACGGATGCCCGTGGTCGGCTACCACTTTCCCATGCCGGCGACTGGGCGGGTAGAGCGGATTGGGACCGGCTACCGGCTCGTGCCTGCGACCGCGTAACGCGGCGCGCGGCCCCTGGGCGGGATCAACCTCTCGCCTAAGTCCGCTTGTCCAGATGCCACCGCTTCATCACGGCGGAAAACCCGCGGCGACCACGTGCTCACCATACCGTATTCGAGTTGAGTCGTCCTTGTAAGTCCAGCGTGGTCTCGCGGTGCTAGCACGAAATTCAGGGCGAAGTGGTAAGAGACGAGTAGCAGCGGGACGCGCCTCTTCCAAACGACGGCCTACTGTGCCCGGCCGGTGAAGGCTAAGGTTGATAGCGACACGCGATCAGGACATTGATCAATCAGGCGGAGAGCACGGCTCGCATGTGAACTGGCGAAGCGGTGAGAACTGGAACCTAGTTTTCTTTGGGTCGCAGCGTGCCTGGCGTAGAGTGCACCGGAACTTGAACCATCGTCCCTCTCAGACAGAAGTGGAGCGTCTGGAACAGCATCAAGAACGGAACCGCAAGCGAGCCGTCGCTGGTGACGGCCGCTCCAGCACATTGCAAACCACTAAAGCAGGGCTGATCAGCCGCGGTGCGGTCGGCGGCATCGACGGCTTCGTGCAGATCCTTGCCGACGCCAGCGCGCGACAGCCGAGCGCGGATCGCCGATGCCTACTGGTGGGACAGGATCCACCTGACCAGCGCTTCGACCTCTTCCCGCGCAAGACTCGATTGTGGGGGCATCGGCATCTGACCCCAGTTTCCGCTAGTGCCCGCCAGAATCTTGTCGGTCAAGGTTGTGACGGCGGAGCCGTCGTTGGCATACTGATCGCATTGGAATGCCTAGAACAGGGCAGTCCTCCGGGCTTCAGTGTGCTTATCTGCCTGGAACCGATCGATTGGGTCCAAGATTTCCCTTACTGGTTAAAGACTCGGCTATCCGGTGACTGTCAAAACGGGCTGTGAGACACGAACCACCGGCGCCCGGGCTCACTACATAGGGTCAGGCACTCTTTCGAAAACCGAGGCGCTTTGGCGCACCGAGTTAGAACGGCCACCGCACCCAGCTGTGTTGGGCAGCCAAGCGATGTGCTGTGAGATACTCGGCTAAGGTAAAAACGGTGCGGAGCGGACCAGCACCGCCGCTTCCGTTTCGGCCGCAACCAAACACGGCGGGTTTGAAGAAGCTGCGCTGCCGCCGATTCTGTCGCTTTCCAACCGTTCACATGGGCGTCCGCACCCTTCAGCACGAGCGCCGGCAGGTTGCGGATATGCGTGAACTGACGAGAGAAGCACTCAGCCCGGCCTGCGCGACCAGTTCCCCTCTCACTCGCCTGAGGCTACTTGGTTCCTGCGGCGAATCGCCGCACCAAGGATGTCGCCGAGGGACGCGCCGCTGTCCGAGCTGCCGTACTCGGCGACCGCCTGACGGTCCTCCTCAACCTCCTTGCCCTTGATGGTCAGAGCCAGGCGACGGGCGGCACGGTCCACCATTGTGATCCGAGCGTCCACCTTTTGCCCTACCGAGAATCGATCCGCTCGCTGCTCCTCCCGGTCACGCGCCAGCTCGGCGCGGCGGATGAAGCCGGTGAGGACATCCTCGACCCGGACCTCGATGCCGTTGGCCTGCACCTGCGTGACGATGCAGGTGACGACATCGCCCTTGCGGACCTTGTCGAGCACTTCGGCGGCCGGGTCGGCCTCGAGCTGCTTCACGCCGAGCGAGATACGCTCCTTCTCGACATCCACATCGAGCACCTTGGCCTTGATGACCGTGCCCTTCTCGAACTTGGCCATCGCCGCCTCGCCGGCCTCTTCCCAGGAGAGGTCGGACATGTGGACCATGCCGTCGATCTCCGGACCGATGCCGATGAACAGGCCGAACTCGGTGATGTTGCGGATCTCGCCCTCGACCATGGAGCCCGGCGGATGGGCCTCGAGGAACAGCTCCCACGGGTTGCCCTGGGCCTGCTTCAGGCCGAGCGAGATACGACGCTTCGGCTCGTCCGCGTCGAGGATCATCACGTCCACTTCCTGCGAAGTGGCGACGATCTTGCCCGGATGGACATTCTTCTTCGTCCAGGACATCTCGCTGACGTGCACGAGGCCCTCGACGCCCGGCTCCAGCTCCACGAAGGCGCCGTAGTCGGTGATGTTGGTCACGCGGCCGCTGAACTTGGCGTTCACCGGGTACTTGATGGCGACGCCATCCCACGGATCGGCCATCAGCTGCTTCATGCCGAGGCTGATGCGCTGGGTCTCGCTGTTGAAGCGGATGACCTGCACCTTCACCGGCTGGCCGATGGTCAGCGCCTCGGACGGATGGTTGATCCGGCGCCAGGCGATGTCGGTGACGTGCAGCAGGCCGTCCACGCCGCCGAGGTCGACGAACGCACCGTAGTCGGTGATGTTCTTGACCACGCCGTCGAGGACCATTCCTTCGCTTAGCGACTTAACGAGCTCGCCGCGCTGCTCGGCGCGTGACTCCTCGAGGACGGCGCGGCGGCTGACCACGATGTTGCCGCGGGCGCGGTCCATCTTGAGGATCTGGAAGGGCTGCGGGCTGCCCATCAGCGGCCCGACATCGCGCACCGGGCGGATATCGACCTGCGAGCCGGGGAGGAAGGCCACGGCGCCGCCGAGATCGACGGTGAAGCCACCCTTGACGCGCCCGAAGATCACGCCGTCGACGCGTTGGTTGGCTTCGTAAGCCCTCTCCAGAACCACCCACGCCTCTTCGCGCCGCGCCTTCTCACGGCTCAGCATGATCGAGCCGTCCCGATCCTCATAGCGCTCGACGAAAATGTCGATCCGATCGCCTGCATGGATTTCGGCCGTGCCACCCGCCGGTGCGAATTCCTTGAGAGGAATGCGGCCCTCACTCTTCAGCCCGACATCAACAACAGCAACATCCCCCTCAATACGGAGAACGAGCCCGCTGATGACCGACCCTGCGAAGGAGGTGTCCGCCCCCAGGTAGACATCGAGTAAGGTTGCGAAGTCGTCATTCCCGGTTTGGGCCGCGGTGGCAGTGCGGGAGGCAGTCATTGGGTGAGACTTCCGAAGGTCTCGGCGAGAAGCCCGCCGGCCATGAAATGCGCATCGCGGGTGGGTCCCGCAGTACGACTCGGATGCTGTGCAGCTGGGTCAGCCGCCACATCCTGTTACAATGTGAGGTGGGGTTTCGATCTGCTTTAGATGAGTCTGGCTCCGGGCTTGGCCCACTAGCATTGAGGCCAGCATCGATCCGGGCACTTGAACAGAAGAAGGTCCTACGCACATAGCGTTTCCGGGTCAAACAGAAAGCGCGCGAAAGCAGGATCTATCAATGAGTTTTAGGCCGGTACAGATGCTAGATGGTCATTGATCCTACCGACGGCTGCCGCCTTCTCCGTTCCCTCCGCCGCCGCAATCTCGCAAGCCAGCCGGTCGAGTGCTGCCTCATAGATCGCGCGTTCGGAGAAGCTTTGCTGGCCTGTGATTGCATTACGTCGAAGATCTCGGATGACCTCAGCGACCACGCGTGGGTCGCCGCTGTTGATCTTTGCCTGATACTCTTGTGCCCGCCGCGTCCAAATCAGCTTGGTGGACCGCGCACGCCCGCGCAGCGTAGCCATTGCCTCATCTATGAGCGCTTGGGAGGCAATACGACGAAGGCCGATGCTGCGGACCTTGTTCGACGGCACGCGGAGTGTTAGCCGTGCCTCATCAAAAACGACGTGGACGAATTCCAGGCTGAACCCAGAGACCTCCTCGACCGCGATGCAGGTGACGCACCCGACACCATGCGCCGGATGCATGACCTGGTCACCAGCGCACAACACCTCGCCAGCGATCTCCGCCGTCCACTCGCGGGGCAGACCTCCCTGGAAACGCTCGTTAACCATTGCTGCCGTCCTCATCTAAAGCAGTCCCCATTGCCTGGCCCAAACAGCAACAAATATGCTGTACGAGGACCCCCGCCCGGTGCAGCGCAATCAGAGCACTGCCGCAATCAGCAGCAACTGGAGGGTGACACAGGAACGTATTGCACGTTGCTGGCGGCCCGTCACGGAATCCTGCCCCTGCGTGAAACACGGCCCCAACTGTTTCCAATCCGATACCAGCAGGCGGCCCGCCGTGCTGGTGTCTGGCGATCAGGTCCTCCGCGCCGCAGCCGCAATTTTGGTGAGGTGGGCGGCTTCCTTAATCGGGTGCTGCACCAGGAGCCCATCATGACGCCTACCCCGACGCAGGCCGCGATCCTCGCCGCCGCACTGCAGCACCCGCAGCACCTCGTCGCCCCGCCGGCCCGGCTTGCCCCGGCGCCGCGCGACGCCATCCGCAACAGCCTCCTCGCCAAGGGCCTAATCGAGCCGGCAGCGCTCGAGCTATCGGACGAGACCACGGCCTGGATGGTAAACGGCGTCCCCGTGCACTACCGCCTGGCCGAGACGGGCTTGCGCGCTGCCGGCGAGACCGCCGACGCAGGCGCTTCGGCAGAAGCCCCTACGACAGCCCCACGCGCGCTTGAGGCTCACCAGACCGCCCCGCTGGCCCAGGAGCCGCCCACGGTCGCCGCTGAGGCCCTCCCCGGCGCTACCGCGCCCCGGCATGGACTGCGCGCCGCGGCGGAAGCTGTGCTGGCCGTCTAGGACGACGAGGCTGGCGAGCGCGCTGGCATAGCCGACGCCATGGCCGCCCTCCGCGCCATCCTGGTCAAGCAGGTGCCTGCACCCCGCCCCCCCCCGGTCCCCGCAAGCCGCGCGAGGGCACCAAGCAGCAACAGGTGCTCGCCATGCTGCGGCGGATGGAAGGTGCCACCGTCGCGCAAATCGCCGAGGTCACCGGCTGGCAGGCCCACACGGTCCGCGGCTTCTTTGCTGGCCTGAAGAGACGCCAGGGCATAGCGGTGGAGGCTGCCGAGCGCGTTCGGCAGGTTGGCCAGGGCAAAGAGGGCGCCAAGGGCAGCTACGTCGTCTACCACATCGCCGAAGATTGCTCAGGTTGTTGTGCAACAAGCCCGGGCTGTTAGCGGCATAGTGTCCATCTCTGTTTAGCCAAGCTAGATACTCAGCCCATTCTTAAGACTGAGTGCCTACTTCACAGTTTTCCGTCGGACAGGAGCTGTGTTTTTGTGCGACGTCTGCGAGCGAGGGCGCCGCACTCGTTTCTGCGGAGCCGGCTCGGACCTCTCGGTGGGTGCTGCCGGGGCACCCCCTTCGCGGTGGCCGCTTTCCTGCGCCTCCCGCTTCGAGGACTGGGCCGCTTCCCCCGCCGCACGCATCACCAGAGTTCCACCCCGCGCCAAAGCGTCAAAGTAGTCGCCCACGAAGCGCTTCTGCAGCTCCACCGCCGGGCTCGGCTCGGCACGGTTCAATAGCGCTTCGGCAAAGCGCTTGTTAGTCGCCATCATGCCCTCGACCAGGAGTGACGCGGCCCGCTGCGCCTCCTGCGCTTGTTCCCCAACGGTGCCGGGACCCGGCGCGGCGGTCATCAGCCGGCGCATATTGGCAGCGGCTTCCTCAATCATGCCGACGAGGTCGTGCTTGGTCTTCTCCATGGTCCGCTCCGTGTTTACCGTGGCGCCAGACGCTGTCGTCACAACAGGAGAACTGGCTGGGCTCTCGGACTGGGCGGGCGATGCCGGCGCACCAGGAGGTCGAGGGCAACATGAAAACGGCCGGGGCACCCATGGCGCCCCAGCCGCTCCCTTTTACGCTCCGGACCCTTGCAGGTTCCGCGCCGGTGTCACTCCGCCGCGGCCTGAGAGCGCTGCTGGCCCTGGTCGGCCTGACGGATCTTCTCCTCGAGCGGACGCAGCGTCTCGTCAGCGGTGCGACGCGTTGCACGAACCAGCGTGGCGCTGTTGCGCAGCAGGGTGTCAGTGTACTCGCGCATGAAGCGCTGCTGCAGCTCCATGATCGGCGCCGGGTTGGCGAGGCGGAACAGCTCCTGGGCCGCGCGCAGGTTGGTCTGCACGACGCCCTCGACCAGACCTGCCATTCCCTGCTGCAGGTCGCGCAGCCCGCCTTCGGCGGCGTTGGGCAGCGCCATCAACTGGCGCACGTTCTCAGTCGTACCCCGGGCCGCCTCAGCCACCTTGCGGCTGACCTCCTCAAAACGCTGTGCCGCGTCCTGGGCGATCTGGCGCTGGGCGTCGGCCATCGCCTGCGTGCTCCGGCGCGCTGTGTCGTTGGCAAGTTCGGCACCGCGACGGGCGGACTCAGCTCCAGCGTCGGTGCCGCGGCGCGCCACATCAGCGCCGACCTCAGCATTTTGACGCAGCGCCTCACCCGTGGCGTGGCCGCTTTGCTGGACGGCGTCGGCGGCGCGGCGGATCGCCGCATCAGTGACGGCGGCTGCGCGTGCGTCCTGGGGCTTGTTGATGTCGACCATGTGAATTCTCCACCCAATATACTTGCGGAACGTCAAAGAATGTTGCACCGCACAATCGCGTTGTGAGCCAGTATACGCCTTGGCGCAAGAGACAATTTGCGGTCGAGGACATAGGAACTATTTCAGAGCGCGACGTCTTATTGCGCTGAACGCGCGAGATGCCTCTCGCATCTCTCCTCGATGCAGATTTCGGGATGATCACACAAATTATCTAGTCCATAATGGAAACGGTACTTTTTTCACCTGTTTGACTGCCATGCTGGTCGTCAGTGCGCAGCCAGCATTGCCATCGATGCCAGTGATTTCGATGGCTTATCCCAGCCGCCCCGAATGGACTGGCCCTGACGGGCTCGGCGCGACCAAACATCATAGGAACACCGCATTGAAGCTTGTAGCAGCCACCAAGATCCCTCTTGGAAGCCGGACGGTGCTGGCCTGCGGAGCGGCCGTCACCATCCTCGGCGCACTTGCCCTGGTGAACCGCACCGTCGCGCGCCGGGCGGAGCGCCAACATCCACCCCGTGGTAGGTTTCTCGATGTGGACGGCGTCCGGTTGCACTATACCGACCGGGGTGCCGGGCAACCGATCGTCCTTATCCACGGCAACGTGGTGTCTGGCGACGACTACGATACCAGCGGCGTTGCCGAGCGCCTGTTGGAAACTCACCGGGTCATCATTTTCGACCGCCCCGGCTTTGGTCACAGCGAGCGCCCACGCGGCCGCAGCTGGACGGCAACGCAGCAGGCCGAACTGCTTCACAAGGCGCTCAAGCAGCTGAGTATCGAGCGCCCGGTTGTGGTGGGCCACTCCTGGGGTGCCATTGTGGCGCTTTCGCTGGCGGTGCGGCATCAAGCTGACACGGCGGGTCTTGTGCTGCTCTCCGGCTACTATTTCTGGACCCTGCGGCCGGACGTGCTGCTGGTCACTGCGGGTGCGATCCCGGTGGTTGGGGATATCCTACGGTACACGGTCTCACCATGGCTGGGGCGACTCCTCATGCCCTTGCAGAAGCGCGCCATGTTCTCGCCGGCTCCCGTCACTAGGCGGTTCCGGCGCGAATACTCGGACGCGATGGCGCTGCGCCCGTCCCAGATCCGCGCTACCTCGGTCGATGGCGCGCTGATGATCCCAGGTGCGCTGGGCTTGCGCCGGCGCTACGCCGACCTCCGGATGCCTGTACTCATCCTTGCAGGAGACGGCGACAAGGTCGTCTGGAAGCGCAATGCTGAGCGCCTGCACGCCACCATCCCGGGCAGCGCGCTGCGGATCGTCCAGGGAGCAGGGCACATGGTCCACCACTCCGAGCCAGAGCACGTTGTCGAGGCTATTGGATTGATAGCCATGGCATCCGCCAGGCTGCCCGTACGAATGCTCGGCGAATCAGCCGTGTCGCTCCGAATGGTCTCTGAAGCTTCAGCCCGGGCAGCGTAACGACGCCGCCCTCCGGGGTGCAGGGCGGACAGCCCCCCGGAGCAGCTGGTGCTGGAGAACGCGCCCGCGCCTTCTTACTTCTCGAGCACGTAGGTGCCCGGCGCGTCCGCAATCGGCGGATGCGCGGTGCTGCCCGTCGCTGGTGGCCTTTGTCTTTCGCCCGACCGCGCCGCGAGCCAAGCCGACCAATCCGTCCACCAGCTGCCGTCGTGCTTCGTGGCCGCCTTACGCCACTCCTCAGGCGTTGCCGCTTGCGCCTCGTTGGTCCAGTAGGCGCCCTTGCCACCCGGTGGGTTGATGATGCCAGCGATGTGGCCAGAGGAGGCAAGCACGTAGCGCACCTTGCCGCCGAAAAGCCGTGTGATGTGCCAGGCAGCGTCCCAAGGAACGATGTGGTCCTTCTCGGCACCGACCGCATAAGCATCCAGCTCGATGCGCCCCAGGTCGATGGGTTCGCCCTTGAGTTCGATCTTACCTGGTACGACTAGGTTGTTCTCTTTGTAGGTGTTCCGCAGGTACCAGGCGTGTGCGGCGCGGCACATGCGGGTTCCGTCACTGTTCCAATAGAGCAAGTCGAAGGCGGGAGGTTTCTCACCCATGAGGTAGTTGTTCACCACGTTCGCCCAGATCAGGTCGTTTGAGCGCAGCAGGTTAAACATGTTGGACATCTCTCGGCTGTCGAGGTAGCCGCGCTCCATCATCTGCTGTTCGACCAGATCCATGGCCGGCTCGTCCATGAAGACGGCGGTGTCGCCAACACGCGAGAAGTCCTGCAGCGAGACCATGAAGGTCGCTGCATTGAAGCGGTTGTCTTTCTTCCGAGCCAGCCACGCAAGAGTTAGGGCGAGCAGCGTGCCACCAATGCAGTAGCCCATCACGTTGATGGACTTGGCGCCGGTGATCTCGCGCACGACATCGCTCGCCTCCAGCGGGCCAAGGTCCATGTAGTCCTCGAAGCTTATATCCTCCATGGAGGCGTCGGGGTTCTTCCATGACACCATGAACACGGTGAAGCCCTGGGAGACGAGGTGCCGCACCATGCTGTTCTTTGGCTGCATGTCCAAGATGTAGAACTTGTTGATCCATGGCGGCATGATCAGCAGGGGCGTCCGGTGCGCCGTCTCGGTTGTCGGCTCGTACTGGATCAACTCGAGCAGGCGGTTGCGGTGGACCACCTTGCCCGGTGACAGGGCAAGGTTGCGCCCAGGCGCAAAGGCGGTGGCGTCTACCATGCTGAGCCGCCCATTTTGCAGGTCGGCCGCCAGGTTGCGGGCGCCGTTGGCGAGGCTGGCGCCGCCGGTCTCCATCGCACGGCGCAGTGCCGCTGGGTTCGAGGCAAGCAGCAGCGCCGGGCTCATGGCGTCCACGAACTGCCGGAGATGGAAGTCGAGCCGCCGGCGCTCTGCCTCGTCCACACCCTCCGCCAACTCTGCACCTTGCTTCAGCAGCCAATCGGAGGCGAGCAAATAAGCCTCCTTGAGCGTACGATACGCGGGGTTGGCGTGCCACTCCGGGGCGGCGAACCGCTTGTCACCGCCGACGGCAGGAGCACTGCTTCCCGCCGGCTCCATACCCCACCATCGCAGGCCGGCCTCGTTCCAAGCTTCCACGGCCGAGCGCAGCAGGTTTGCGTTCAGCTCTACTGTTGCCATGGCCGCGTCGGGCCGGTTTAGGGAGCGCAGCCACACCGTGCGGAGTGCTCTGACGACCTCCGCCCAGTCCACGGGCACGACGTCGCGGAGCGGATTGGCGTTCCACATCTGATCCACGGATCGAAGGAACGGGTCCTTGGCCAACATGTCGCCAAGCTGCGCCACCCCGCCGCCAGGCGCGCTGCCGCTGAGCTGATCGGTCGTCATCTGCCACCAGGGTTTGGCGAGGCTGGCCCAGTCGCGGCCTGCCGGTCCCGACATCGCCTCCATCCACAAGGCCCAGACCCCAAGCATGGCGTCGGGTCCCGGCGAAGAGCTCCCGCCCCCTTCGCCCGGATGCTCGTGTCCGCCATTCTCGCTGCTATCTTGGCCCACCATGACGCTTTCCTCCTAAGGCGCTCCCGTTCGCGCCACTATCGCCTTCGGCTCAATTCTGTAGGCCCACTCCGCCGCAGTGTTTCTATTTCATCCGACGGCTCAACCGCGATGTCATAAGCTACTCTTCAACGCCTCTGGGCTGGCCGAGTTGGAGACCGTGCACAAGCGCACTATAATCGTCATTCAGGCACGCAACGGGCCGCTTTAGCGCCGCCGGCGGCGCCCAGCTTTCGCCTTAGAGTTGCTCGCGGTCAGGCACTTGGTCACAGTGCGATCAATGCCAATGCTAATACCGGCAGCGCCAATGGGCGCTAAGGTTGAGCGCATTGCACTGCCTCACGCCATCCACAACTCCGCCCGCTCAAAGATGCTGGTGAACTGCTCCGGCTCAATCATCGACCGCCAACCGCCATGATGAGCGCAACGGCCGCGTCGATCTTCTGCTCCGGCCGGGCTTTGGTCGGGTACAGGTTGCCCCGGCGATCCGGCTTGCTGACGACACTGCTGATGCACAATTCCAGCATCGGTTTGCCGTCATGCTGGAGGCGGGATCGCCGGCGAAAAGTTCGCCGTGGTCGAACGGAACTCGACCATCTCGACGTCCTGCGCCCGGAGCCGCTGCGCCAACTGTGTCGTGCCAGGGGTCGTAGCCGACGCTGATGATACGAAAGCGCCGGCTACGCTCCAGAATGTCGTCCTCTATGGCTCGCAAGTCGGTTTCGTTGCCCGGTGTCAGCACGAGGTGCTCCGCGGCCGCCCAGCCGGGATAGGAAGCGTTCCGCGCCTCCAGCACCGCCCCCTCATTTAAGTGGCAGCGGGCGAAGGCGGCATAGGTCGTCTTGCCCGTCCCGCGGCAGGTCTTCGGAAAGACATTCGGCGGCTTAGGTGTCGCCGCTGCCCCCGGATTCTAGCGCGTCATCCTCCCACATCGCCGCCAGCTCAGTTTTGCTGAGCAGAAGAATACGGCGGGCATCCAGGATCTGCGGCGCTTGGTGCTGTAGGGCCTCCCAGCGAGCCTCCACCGCCTCCAATGCCGTGTCCAGGTTATCGAAGCATTCCTCCACCGGTGCGGGACGGCCATCACGCCAGCGCAGGTAAACCGGGGCATTGCCGGTCATTGGGTCCTCCTTCTAACTGGGCAGCGGGCCACATGGCAATTGCAGGCCGTAACGGAACATCCGGTTCAATAACCTGCAACAAAGCGAGAGCCAAGCGCCTGCTTCAGTCCGTCCGGGTGGCCTTACCAGCGCGGCTGGCGCTAATCGGCGTCGCCGGAACTGCCGCTCTGCGCCTGGGAGGGGCCGGCAGTCATCCAGCTGGTGTTCGCCTCCTGTGGCCGCGGCGATGCCCGGCTCCGTCAGCCTCAGCCCTCCTGCCGCAGCAATCGCCCGGCGGCGACGCAATGGCGACGGAGCTCGGCAGGGCCGAGGGGGCGGAAACGCCAGGTCCTGGCCGCGGCGGTCATGTCGAGGCAAAAACCGTCGTAGTCGCGGCAGTTGGACACCAGCAGCGTGCCACCGCCATACCCCTCGATGAGCCACTCCGCAATGCGGCCGCAGGGTAGGGCAACTCCGCTGCCCATGTTGAACTGGCCAGGCCGTGGGTCCGCTGCCACCATGACGAGGCGTTCCGCCAGGATCTCGGCCGGCAGGAAATCGCGCTCGACGAAGGGGCTCATGTCGAAGGTGATGCGTCCTTCGCACCGCAGCCCGCGCAACGCGAGTCCGAAAAAACTGACGCGTTCGCCCTCAGCATCGAGCGGGTCGATGATATTGGCCAAGCGCAGTATGGTCAGCGCGAGCCCGGGGATCGCGCGAAGCCGTGCCTCAGTCTCGCGCTTGGCGCGGCCATAATGGCTAGTTGGCGCGAGCGGCATGTCCTCAGCCAGGCGCCCGTCCCGGCCGGTCATGCCATACACCACACGCGAGCTGAGCATTACATAGGGCGCGGCGGCCGCCGCGGCTGATGCGGCCAGCGGCAGGTCAACATCATAAGCCGCATCGTAGGGCTGGGACTTCAGCCGTGGATCATAAGCGCAGTTGACCACGCATGACGCACCCTGTGCCCAGGAAGGGTCCGCCAGGGCTTCGCAATGGGCAAGAAAAAGCCAGTCCGCCGTCTCGGAGCGGCGGCGCAGGACTCGAGCGATGAGGCTGTTTCGGCCGATTACAACGGTGCGCATATTCAGGCCCGACACCAGGGATGCATGGAGAACCTCCAGCGAAGTTCGCGCGGCAGTCGTCGAGCATAGCATGCCCAAAGGCCCGAACTGCTGATAACAAATGACGACGGCTGCGGCTTGGCGGAGCTACGCCGGCCACAACTCCGCCCGCTCAAAGATGCTGGTGAACTGCTCCGGCTCGGTCATCGATCGGCCGATCGCCATGATGAGCGCGACAGCCGCGTCGATCTTCTGCTCCGGCCGCGCCTTGGTCGGGTAGACGTTGCCCCGGCGATCCGGCTTGCCGACGACGTTGCCGATGCACCACTCCAGCACAGGATTGCCGTCGTGCTGGACGCGGCCGGAGCGGGTGGCGGCGTCAAGTTCGATGATCGCTGGCGAGAAGTTCGCCGTGGTCGAGCGGAACTCGACCATCTCGATGTCTTGCGCTCGGAGCCGCTGCGCCAGCTGCGTCGACTGCCAGGGGTCGTAGCCGACGCTCACGATGCGAAAGCGCCGGCTCAGCTCCAGGATGTCGTCCTCGATGGCCTGGAAGTCAGCATCACTGTAAGGCGTCGTCAGGACAAGGTGCTTGGCTGCCCAAGCTTTCGGCTCAGACGAAGATGAAGTCACCCGGGCCTAGTTCGTCGGGACGGATCCCCGAAAGCTCTATGCGGTAGTACCCAAGCCGCAGCACGGTGCCGTCCGCGTCGCCACGGATATCCAGATCTGCGAAGCTTTTACCCTTACTTACGTTGAGTTGCAGGTGATCGTGACCCGGCTGGAAGTCAGCAACCGTCGCCTTGGTAGGTCCATCCAGTACGAAGCGGTCGTTACCCTCCCCACCTCTCAATGTTTGACGTCCTCGCCCCGCAACCAGAATGTCATCCTGCATGCCACCAATAAGTTCGTCACGCCCGTTGCTGCCGACCACCAGCTGCGGCAGATCCGAATGCTCAGATGCTACGTCGCTGCCACGGCGTTCAACAAAGGTGAAGATGTCATCCTGGATGTTCTTCGTATCCGTGTTGCGCAGAATGATGTCGGAAAGAGTTGTACGCTCGATCTCAGATAGAGTCCTGGCGTCAAACCCTTGAGCCTGAAACCAGAGACGATCACCATCCCTCAGTGCCTCAAACTGATCCGCAACAATGGCCCGAAACGTCTCGCCAAGGAACGCTCCTGGGGCAAGAGACTCAGACAGTCCTCCGGTCCAAAGGTCAATTTTATCCACCGTTACAAAGGCCTTCCGCAACGCGTCAACGGTGGCTGAATCTTGAGTAATGTCCTCAAACTCATCATATGGGGTAAGACCGAGGGCTGTTCGGGTTTGGTTAAGCGTTCCGATGCCTACATCGCGTCCCCGCTGTATATTGATAGCGGCGAGATCCTGCCCGACGTCAGCGTCCACCAAGAAATTTCGTAAATCGTCGACAATCCGTGCGTCCATGGCCTGAGCCAAGTCCGCACCTAAGTGGCGAAGAAACCCGTCGGCGCCACTGTCTGTGATGAAGGCCGCAGGTGGCATAAAGAAGACGTCGCGCAGTTCCAGATCGGCGCCTGCTACCTCACCTCGTTCATCTTTGCGTTCGGTTTCGGCCGAGACGGTCGAGTGGCCCCAACGGTAGGCAGCGCCAGCGAACTCTACGCTAAGCCGCGGATCCACGGCTGGATTGTAGCCGGCGTAGTCAGCGATGGCGTCCGGCCCGACGAGATGTGGCAGAAACTCCTCGTAGGTGATATGCGCAATCTCCGCTGCAACGATCGCTCGCGCCTGCTCGTATAGCTCGTCCCCGGTCAAGCAGGGTTTGGCTGCGTGTAGCCGTTCAACCTGCCAGTTGTGCTCACGCACAAACAACGTATGTAGCGCTGTCAATGCGGGATTTTCTGCGGCGCGTACGTCACCAGCCAGAAACTGGCCACCGACAATGGGGAGGTTATCGCCATCTGATGTTTTCATGCGCCCGTTAGCCAGGCGCAGGCTTGCCGCGGTCGCTGTATCGGAGCCGTAAACCATAGAGGCGTCGAGCCATCCGGTGACGGCATTGAGTGGCGTTGCAGGGTTCTCCGGACCGGTTCCGCTTGTGGGATGCGTGACCGCACGGCTCAACAGAATCTTAGTGCCATCTGGGAAGTCGGCATCGCCCTGTGGCACCGCGATATCGATGCGGGTTACACGATCAGAGGGCGTGCGGGTGATGTCATGGTCGATAAATTGGCCCCAGGCATACATCATACCCGAGAGGCCCTGACCATTCGGTGTCGCCGCCTCTCCCTCACCGACGACGACATTGCTAATCATGCGTGGATTCGGCCCGTCCACCATCTCATGGACACCGTCCGTATAGCGCGCCGGCCCAATGCGGACGAACGCGGAGCCAGAGGCGTTCAGGTCACTTTGAGTGAGGCTGTTGTTTGAGCCATCTGCCGTCCGGAACTCCATCACACGGCCTCCTTTGGCCATAGGCAAGAGTCAGCGATCGGCCCCAACCGATAGTCGGCGGCCATTGCTTTTTAACCTGATGAAGGTTTCGCCGCGCACCTTGCGCGCAGCCTGCGCTAAGCGTTCAGCAGCGCGGATGCCACAACGGAGATCTGTAGAGTGGTTGCCCCAGCTGGATATAAGCCATTGCACCGCGAGGCGGCTGGGATGTCATTAACCTCGCTGACAGCGTCCTTAAATTCCGCCGTAGTTTATTCCTCGACAACGATGTCTCGCTTGGCGGCCTGCACCTTGCGTATACAAGCACACGAAGCATTGCCGACGAGGAAGTAGTGATAATCCGCCTTACGTTACTGCGCCAACGCACCGTGGAAACGTCCAACCTCAAATCATACCTGACCTTCTGTGACTGCGAGTTCTCTGCTTGCGCTGCCAACTTCCACGAGGACCGTGTCACGCTTTCGCCCAAATGCGGCGCGCTCATACTGGAGGTACAGAACGGACCCGTCACTATCGCACAAGTGTCGGCCGCCACCATTCTTGGTTCTGCTAGCGCGTGAGGCGAATTCATGTTCAGCCCCTCCTCGACCGTAAGCCGATGCGCGAAGGCGTACAAACGTTCCAGCGAACAATCTCGCCGACTCTTATTCTTAATTATCAACGTTTTACCTACCAAGAAGATGGCGCAACATTTTCTCACGCGCAAGGGGAATCTAAGAGGAAGTAACGAGCGTTTTATACAGCCTCTTTGTCTCGCGACTTCGACATGCGTGGCGGGTTCCAGATAACAGCAATACTTAGATCAATAAACCTGTGCGCGGATGCAATTCGGGATTTGCGCTCCGCTGGCATAGATTCGCGCACGACCTCCCAGCGATGTCTAACAAGGACCAGTGTAGCGGTATTCAGTTAATCCCATGTGCTCTGACGTAGTGCGTTACGCCTGCCACAGCTCCGCCCGCTCAAAGATGCTGGTGAACTGCTCCGGCTCGGTCATCGAGCGTCCAACCGCCATGATGAGCGCCACGGTCGCGTCGATCTTCTGCTCCGGCCGCGCCTTGGTCGGGTAGAGGTTGCCCCGACGGTCCGGCTTGCCGACCACGTTGCCCATGCACCACTCCAGCACCGGGTTGCCGTCATGCTGTAGGCGACCCGAGCGCATGGCAGCATCGAGCTCGATGATCGCCGGCGAGAAGTTCGCCGTGGTCGAGCGGAACTCCACCATCTCGATCTCCTGCGCCCGTAGCCGCTGCCCTAGTCCCAACGGTCGTAACCGATAATCAAATTCGAACGCGCGGGCTGAGCTCTAGCAGGCTGCTGAAATTCCCTCTCGCGATTGGCGCTGGATCGTGATTCGCTTGCCCCCGGTGGGGGAGGCTGA
>NZ_JAETWB010000003.1 GCF_016773205.1 Belnapia arida | reverse complement strand
GGCCTTGGCCCAGCGGCGGTAGGAGCGGGAGACGGTGTCGGGCTTGCCATGCCCGGGCGGCAGCAGGCGCCAGGGGGGCGCGGCCGCCGCGATGCTTGGTGGTGGCCCAGCGGAAGATGGCGTCGAGCCGCGCGCGCGGGGTGCCGTCGAGCGGCCGGCCGCGCTCGGCCATGCCGCAGGCCATGGCGGCCATGAGGGGTTCCATCTCGGCCCATTCGGCATCGGTCATGGGCGCCCAGGGGCGGGCTGGCGTCAGGCCGGTGAGCGGGTCGAGATAGATGCGGCGGAGGATGTCGTGCCGGGTCAGGAAGTCGGGCGGGACGAGGCCGGCGGGGATGGGGTCGGGGCGGCGGGGCTTGCGGCGGAGGAGGGGCATAGCGGGCGGCTCCCGTGGCAGGCCGCGAACATAACAGGAACGAACCGAAAAGGCAAGGCCGGCGGGGCTTCCCGGTCGCGCCGGCGGCGGCATACTCGGCGCCAGGAGCGTTGCAGGTGCGCATGTTCGAGATCCGCGAAGACGACCTCTCCGGCGAGCCGACCAGGCGGCTCCTGGCCCTCCATCTGGCCGGGATGCACGCCAATTCGCCGCCCGGGTCCGTCTATGCCCTCGACCTGTCGGGGCTGACGGCGCCGGGGGTGACGGTCTGGTCGGCCTGGCAGGGCGATGCCATCGCCGGGATCGGGGCGCTCAAGCTGCTCGGCGACGGCACAGGAGAGGTGAAGTCCATGCGGACCCATCCCGACCATCTGCGGCAGGGCGTGGCGGCCGCGCTGCTCGAGCACATCATCGGCGCGGCGCGGGCACGCGGCCTCGCGCGGCTCAGCCTGGAGACGGGGACCGGGCCGGCCTTCGAGCCGGCGCTCGCGCTGTACCGGCGGCGGGGCTTCGTGAATGGCGAGGCCTTCGGCGGCTATCAGGCGAGCTCGTTCAACCAGTTCCTGCACCTGGCGCTGCGGGTGTAGTCCCTGAACCCGCTCGGGAATGGCCCCAGATCAGCCGCTCGGCCCTGAAATCTCCTGAACCCGCCCGGTCGCGGTCCAGCGCGCCACGCCCGGCTTGCCATTCCGTCGGGCCTGCTCCGCGGCCCGGTCCCAGTCATAGGCGACGGCGTGCAGCGCGGCGGACCATATTCCGCCCGGCTCGCGGGTGACCACCGCATAGCGGGCGTGGGGTGCTCCGGCCTCGATCGCATGGGGAACCGGATCGTCGTCCGCGTAGGCAGGCATCCCGATGCTGCCGGGATTCACCACGGTCACGTCGCCGACCCGAACCATGCGCGGCATGTGCGTATGGCCGCACAGCACGAGGCGCGCGGAGCCGATGCCCGCCAGCCTCGACCGGATCGCATCGTCGGGGGCGAGGACTGCCCGGCCGCTCGCCACGTCATCAAGCAGGTAATCGAGATCGCCCCCCGCAGGACTGCCGTGACAGGCGAAGACTTCGCCATCCGCGAGCCGCAGCGTCGCAGGCAGGGTTGCGATCCAGGCCATGTGAGCGGCCGACAGCAGCGGACGGGCGAAGGCGACGGAGCCGCTGGAGTCATCACCTTCCAAGAGGTTGCGCTCGTGGTTGCCGGCCAAGGTCGGGCATCCCAGGGCGATCTGCGCATCGGCGCTGCCTGCCGGATCGAAGGGCCCGGTGGCCAGGTCGCCCAGGTTGACGATGAGGTCGGGCGCCTGCCGGCGCAGGTCAGACAACACGGCCTCCAAAGCGAGCAGATTGCCATGGGCATCGGCGAGGACCGCGATGCGCATCGGCACGGACTCCGTTCAGGAAACGATGCCATCGGAGGCGCGAGGCGGGCCCGCGCATGAGGGGGGGAGGTGGCGGTCCCTCCCCTTACCCCGCTTTGCGGGCGTCCTTGTAGCGGGTCTTGAGGTCGGCCTTCCACAGCTTGCCGGTCGCGGTGTGGGGCAGGCTCTCGACGAACTCGACCGCATCGGGAATCCACCACTTCGCCACCTTGCCCTCGTAGAAGGCGAGAATCTCCTCGGCGGTCGGGGTGGCGCCGGGCTTGGGCTGGACCAGCAGCAGCGGGCGCTCGTCCCATTTCGGGTGGGGCATGGCGATCACCGCCGCCTCCTGCACCGCGGGGTGGCCCATGATGAGGTTCTCGAGGGTGATGGAGCTGATCCACTCGCCGCCCGACTTGATGACGTCCTTGGCGCGGTCGACGATCTCGATGCAGCCTAGCTCGTCCACGGTCACCACGTCGCCGGTGCGGAACCAGCCATCTTCCGTGAAGGCGGCGTCGCCGGGGCGGTTGAAGTACTGCCCGGCGACCCAGGGGCCGCGGACCTCGAGTTCGCCGAAGGCCGTGCCGTCATGGGCGATCTCCTGGCCATTGCCCTCGCGGATGCGGATCTCGATGCCGAAGAGCGGGCGGCCTTGCTTGCGGGCGTAGTCGAGGAAGCGGTCGGCGTCCCAGTCCGCGTTTTCGGGCTTGCGGGCATTGGTGGTGCCGAGCGGGCTCGTCTCGGTCATGCCCCAGGCATGGAGGATGGGGACTCCGTACTCCTTGAGGAAGCCGGCGTTGATGGCGGTCGGCAGCGCGGTGCCGCCGACGACCAGGCGCGGCGGGTTGGCGAAGCGGCGGGCGGGGTCGGCGCGGAGCCAGTTCAGCAGGGCGGTCCAGATGGTGGGCACGCCGGCGGAGAAGGTGACGCCCTCCTCCTCGATGAGGCGATGGAGGCTGGCAGGGTCGAGCTTGGGCCCCGGCAGGACGAGGGAGGCGCCGGCGGCGGCGCTGGAATAGGGGATGCCCCAGGCATTGACGTGGAACATCGGCACGACAGGCATCACCACGTCCTGCGCGCCGATGTTGAAGCAGTCCTTCTGCAGGGTGCTGATGGCGTGGATCACCGTCGAGCGGTGGCTGTAGAGCACGCCCTTCGGCTCGCCCGTGGTGCCGGAGGTGTAGCAGAGCGAGGAGGCGCTGCGCTCGTCGAGCTCGGGCCAGGGGAAGGTCGTCGGCTGGCCGGCGATCAGGCTTTCCTGCGCCAGCAGCTCGCAGCGGCCGCGGAGGGGGCATTCGGCGGGCAGGTCGGCCTCCGTCCCCATGACGATGACGGTGCGGAGGCTGGCGGGGAGCTTGTCGGCCAGGGCCTCGGCGCCGGCGAGGAGGGTCGGGTCCACCAGCAGGTGGGTGTCCTCGGCATCGGCGAGGATATAGGCGATCTGGCCGGGGAAGAGGCGCGGGTTCACCGTATGCAGGACGGCGCCCATGGCCGAGATGGCGTAATAGGCCTCGAGGTGGCGGTGCTCGTTCCAGGCGAGGGTCGCGATGCGGTCGCCGCGCTTGACGCCGCGGGCGGCCAGCGCATGGGCGAGCTGGGCGGCGCGGGCGGCGATCTCGGGCCAGGTATGGCGGACGAGGGTGCCGTCGGGGCGGGCGGAGACGACCTTGGCGCCCTGGTGGTGGCGGGCGGCATGCTCCAGCAGGCTCGAGATCAGCAGCGGTCGGTCCTGCATCAGGCCCAGCATCGTCGATGTCTCCCCAGTTTGGTTGCTTGGGGGAGACTATCGGCGGTGCCGGCGCCCCGGTGCAAGTCGGGGGTTCAGATGCGACCGGACCACATGTCGCCCATGAAGCGGTCCTGGACCATGCTCGGGAAGCGGATGCAGGCGCTGGCGGGGTAGTGGGTCAGCTCGCCGAACCAGGGCTTGCCGCCGGCGAGGTAGAGGTCGACGCGGACAAAATCGAAATCCTCGCCGAGGCGGGAGGCGATGGCGGCGAGCGCCCTGGCCTCGGGCGGCGGGGTGTAGGGAACGGGGCCGCGCCAGCCGCCGCCCATGAAGGGCAGCGGGCGGAGGTCATCCGGCGTGTAGAAGCGGTAGCCGTACTGCTCCGTGCCGCGGTCGAGATGGATGGAGAGCAGCCGGGCGCGGCCGCGGAAGACGTAGAATTTGAAGTCCTCCGGCACGCCGCTCGGGCGGTCGCCGGCGATCAGGGACTCAGCGAGCAGGCGGGGGCGGAGGTTGCGGTAGCCCCACTCTCCCGTCACCTGATAGTGGTCCTCGGCAAGCCAGGCATTGCACTGGTGGACGGCGGTGGCGCGGTCGAGCACGGCCTTGTCCCGAACCAGCAGGTTCATCTGCCAGCCATGAGCGGCCTTGAGGGCGAACTGCTCGGGGAGATCGTCCCAGGGGATGTCCTCGGCGCGGTCCCAGATGCCGTGGAGGGGAATCAACAGGTCGGAGCCGGCCTTCGCGGCCACGTAGTCGCGGGCGGTGACCTTGTCCGTCGTCAACGGAATCAACGGGCTACGGTCGTTGAGGATTTTCCAGGCGACGTGCTCGTTGAAGGTGCGCGGGTGGCGGAGGTTGGGGGTGTAGCCGAGCGCGGCCTCCATGCGCCGGGTCAACCGCCGGGCGGCGCGGGGGCGGTCGAGGAAAGGCAGGGCATCGGCCGCGCGGCGAAGGTTAGAGTGAATGGTGTGACGCAATCCTTCGACGGCGGCGCGGGCGGGGGCAGCGACATCCGCCGCGCCGAGCGGGGGCTCGGCCTGGAGTCCGGCGGGGTGGAGGATGGCGGACATGGACGCACCTCGGTTCTGGCCTGACCTTAATCTTGGGGGGACCGGCCGGGCAGTCTCTTTGATTGGAAATGTCCTGGATTTTATCGGCAGTACAAAGCTGACATGTCTTCAACCTCCGTTACCCCGTATTTCATTCTGGCAGACGATGGGGATTTGCAGGCCGGCCGGGGCCCCCAATGTTGCTTTATCGAATAGTTCTAAAATTACACGGTTGTAATCTATGTACAGGCATTAATCCGGCTTGATGTCGGCCTCGCGGATGAGGCGGCCCCAAAGGGCGGTCTCGCGGGCGAGGAGGTCGGCCAGCGCCGCCGCGTCGCCGGTGGTCAGCGCCACGCCCTGCTGGGCGAGGCGGGCCCGGAGGTCGGCATCCTCGGTCGCGGCGCGGAGGGCGGTGCCGAGCCGGGCGAGGACGGGGGCGGGCGTGCCGGCGGGGGCGAAAAGGCCTTGCCAGAACACGGCATCGAAGCCGGGGAGCGTGTCGGCAACGGGCGGAATCTCCGGCAGCAGCGGCTCGCGGACAGCGGCGGAGATGGCGAGGCCGCGGGTGGCGCCGTCCTGCAAGGCAGGCAGGGCTTCGAGCACGGCCTGGAACATCGCCCCGATGCGGCCGGCGCGGAGGTCGATCAGCGCGGGGGCGCCGCCGCGGTAGGGCACATGCGTCACCTCGATGCCGGCGCGCTGGGCGAAGAGGGCGAGCGACAGGTGGTTCACCGCGCCGGTGCCGCTGCTGCCGAAATTGAGCCGGCCCGGATTGGCGCGGCACCAGGCGATCAGCTCCACGGTGGTCGTCGCCGGCAGGCTGGGGTGGATGTGGAGGACGAAGGCGCTGCGGAAGACCATGCCGATCGGCGCCAGCTCCCGCATCGGCTCGCGTGGGGTGAGGTTCGGCTGGAGGCCGGGATTGATGGCCAGCGACGAGGTGCCCATCAGCAGGGTGTGGCCGTCAGGCCGGGCCTGGGCGGCCGCCGTGTTGGCGACGGCGGTGGCGCCGCCGACCCGGTTCTCGACCACGACGGGGACGCCGAGTTCGCGGGACATCCGCTCGGCGACGGCGCGGGAGGTCACGTCGGTGACGCCGCCCGGGGCGTAGCCGGAATAGACGGCGATGGGGCGGGCGGGGAAGGCCTCCTGGGCGCGCGCCATGCGCGGGGCAAGCAGCAGGGGCAGGGCCAGCAGGGTGCGGCGGTCCGGCATCGGTTTCCTCCTCGGGTTGCGCGGAGGCTGCGGCGGCGGGGCCGGGCTGGCAAGGGACCCGACAAGGGACATGGGGATGTCATCATTCCATCATCCGTCCGTCACGGGGCATTGCTAGAGGCTCGCCGAAGTCGAATGGGAGAGGCCCCCAAATGCTCGCTCGCCGCCATCTTGCCGGCCTCCTGGCCGGCGCCGCGCTGTTGCCTGCCGCCGCCCGCGCCGCGCGCCGCACCCTCGATTCCGGCGTGGCGATGCCGGCAGCGGGCGAGCGTGCCTGGAAGGCGCAGATGCCGAGCTTACGCATCGGCCTGCTCGGCGGCGAGAACGAGAGCGACCGGCTCGGGCGCTTCGGGCCCTACCAGAAGCTGCTGGAGGAGACCTTCCGGCTGCCGGTGCGGCTGTTCCCGGCCTCCGACTACGCCGGCGTGCTGCAGGCCTTCAGCGCGGGGCAGATCGAGATGGCCTCGATGGGCCCCTCCGGCTATGCGGGCGCCTGGCTCGACACCAATGGCGGCGTCGAGCCGCTGCTGGTGCCGGAGGAGAAGGACGGCTCCATCTCCTATGTCTCGGTGCTGGTGGTGCGTGCCGACAGCGGCATCACCTCGCTCGAGCAGATGCGCGGCAAGTCGCTGGCCTGGGCAGACCCGAACTCCACCTCGGGCTACCTCATCCCGCGCTTCGCGCTCCGGAAGGCGGGGATCGGCGTCGAGAGCGGGCAGTATTTCAGCCGCACCGGCTTCGCCGGCGGGCACGAGCAGGGCGTCGTCGCCGTGCAGCAGAAGCAGTACGACGGGGCGATGACCTGGGCCTCCGGCCAGGGCGACCCGGCGCAGGGCTATTCCCGCGGCAACCTGCGGGCGATGGTGGAGAAGGGCATGCTGAACATGTCCGATCTCCGCATCATCTGGACCTCGGAGCCGATCATCAACGGTCCGCTTACCGTCCGCACCACGCTGCCGGCGGAGTTCAAGGAGGACATGAAGGCCTTCCACCTGGCGCTGCCGACGAGCAACCCGCAGGTCTACGAGCAGATCGAGCGTGGCGGCGGCACCGGCTACCGCGAGGTGACGCACGCGCAGTTCCAGTTCCTCGTCGAGATGCGGCGGGAGGAGGCGAACGAGCGCCGGCGGCGGTCCTGACCGGAGGGGCGGTCGTGGGGTTGCGGCAAGTGGCGGCGCTGGAACAGGATGTCGCGGCCTGGATGGGTGCGCGCGGCATGCTGGAACTGAGGGGGCTGACCCGGCGCTTCGGCGCGACGGTCGCCGTCGACCATGTGGACCTCGATGTGCCCGCCGGGCAGATGGTCGGCATCATCGGGCGGTCGGGCGCGGGCAAGTCCACCCTGCTGCGGATGATCAACCGGCTCGAGACGCCCTCCTCGGGGCAGATCCTTTCGGGCGGGCGGGACGTGACGGCGCTCGAGGGGCGGGGCCTGCGCGAATGGCGGCGCGACTGCGCCATGGTCTTCCAGCAGTTCAACCTCGTCCAAAGGCTCGACGTGCTGACCAACGTGCTGATCGGGCGGCTCGCCTGGCAGCGCGGCTGGCGCTCGCTGATGGTGCTGGTGGGGGCGCGCTTCACCGCGGAGGAGCGGGCGATGGCGCTGGCGGCGCTCGACCGCTTCGGCCTGGCCGAGACGGCGCTGCAGCGGGCCGAGACGCTTTCGGGCGGGCAGCAGCAGCGCGTCGCGCTGTGCCGGGCGCTGCTGCAGCAGCCGCGGCTGGTGCTGGCCGACGAGCCGATCGCCTCGCTCGACCCGCGCAACGCGCAGCTGGTGATGGATGCGCTGCGCGACGTGAACCGCCACGACGGGCTGACGGTGCTGGTCAACCTGCACCATCTCGACACGGCGCGGCAGTATTGCGACCGGATCGTCGCGATGCAGGCGGGCAGGATCGTCTTCGACGGGACGCCGGCGGCGCTCACGCCAGAACGGGTGCGGGCGGTCTACGGCATCACCGAGCAGGAATTCGCCGCCGAGGCGGAGGCGCGGCGGCGGGCCGCCGAGCCTGCCCCGGTCACCCTGGCGGTGGCATAGTCCGGGGTTCGACCCTGGACGGAGCACCCCGATGCCGACGCGACGCGCTGCCCTGGCCGGCCTGCTGGCCCTCCCCCTGCTCCCCTGCCCTGCCCTGGCTCAGCGGCGCTCGGTGGATGCGGGGATCGAATTCCCCAACGCCGGGGCGCGGGCCTGGAAGGCGCAGCTGCCGCAGCTCCGCGTCGGGCTGCTCGGCGGCGAGAACGAGGCGGACCGGCTGGGGCGGTTCGACGCCTATCGCGCGCTGCTGGAGCGGACCTTCGAGCTGCCGGTGCGGCTGTTCCCGGCCAGCGACTATGCCGGGGTGATCCAGGCCTTCGGCGCGAAGCAGCTCGACATCGCCAACATGTCGCCGGCGGCCTATGCGGGCGCCTGGCTCGACACCAATGGCGGCGTCGAGCCGCTGGTGACGACGGAGGAGGCGGACGGCTCCGTCTCCTACGTCGCGGTGATGCTAGCCAGGGCCGATAGCGGCATCACCTCCATCGAGGGGATGCGCGGCAAGGCGATGGCCTGGTCGGACCCCAATTCCGCCAGCGGCTACCTGATCCCGCGCTTCTCGCTCCGGCGGCAGGGGATCAACCCGGAGCAGTTCTTCGGGCGGACGGGCTTTGCCGGCGGGCATGAGCAGGCGGTCGTCGCGGTGCTGCAGAAGCAGTACGACGCCGCCGTCACCTGGGCGAGCGGCCAGGGCGACGAGGCGCAGGGCTTCACCCGCGGGGCGCTGCGCGCGATGGTCGAGAAGGGGCTGGTCGACATGCGGCAGCTCTGGGTGATCTGGCGGTCCGAGCCGATCATCAACGGGCCGCAGACGGTGCGGAGCGAGCTGCCGGCCGCCTTCAAGGAAGACATGAGGCTCTTCCACCTGGCGCTGCCGAAGGCCCATCCGGACATCTACCGCCAGATCGAGCGCGGCGGCGGGGCGGGCTACCGCGAGGTCTCGGCCGCCGACTACCAGTTCATGATCGACATGCGACGGCAGGAGGCGGCGGAACGCCGGCGACGCAACTGAGCACTTCCGTCATCCTTCAGGGCGAGGCCGCCTACCGCGCGGCGCGGCGGCAGAAGTGGCGGGCGACGCTGCTCGGCCTCGTCATCCTCGCCGCCTGCCTGCTGGCCTCGGCGCGGATCAGCGAAGCCTATCCGGCGACGCTGCTCGCGGGGCTGCCGCGCATCGGCGAGTACTTCTCGCGCATCCTGCCGGCGCTGCGCTGGGACGCGCTGCTGGGCGGGGTGGAGACGGAGGGCAGCCTCGCCTTCTGGATGTACCGGCTGGACAGCTGGGCCTGGCTGCTCTTCGAGACGGCGAACATGGCGGCGCTGGCGACGCTGGCGGGGGCCGGGGCGGCGCTGCTGCTGGCCTTCCCCGCGGCGCGCAACCTCGGCGCCGGGCGGGTGCTGAACCCGCTGGCGCGGCGGCTGCTGGAGGCGATGCGGACGGTGCCCGAGATCGTCTTCGCGCTGATCTTCGTCTGGGCCTTCGGCGTCGGGCCGCTGGCGGGCATCCTCGCCATCGCGGTGCACACGGCCGGCGCCTGCGGCAAGCTCTTCGCCGAGAGCATCGAGAATACCGGGCTCGGCGCCTGGGCGGGGGTGCGCTCGGCGGGGGGCGGCTGGGCGCAGGCCTGCCGCTTCGCCATCCTGCCGCAGGTGGCGCCGAGCCTGCTCAGCTACGCGCTGCTGCGGTTCGAGATCAACCTGCGCTCGGCCAGCGTCATCGGCTTCGTCGGCGCGGGAGGGATCGGCGAGGAGCTCTACAAGGTGATCGCCTTCAACTACTACGAGGAGATCAGCGCCATCCTGCTGCTGGTCATCCTCGCCGTCTTCGCCATCGACCTGCTGTCGGAGCGGCTGCGGCACCGGGTGATCGGGGCGATGCGATGAGCGCGGCGCCGGATGTGGCGGCCTGGCGGGCGCGGGTGCCGGGGGCCTTCGGCGCCGGCCCGCGCGGGCGGGTGCTGGCGGGGCTCGGCTGGCTGGGCTTCCTGCTCTGGCTCGGCTGGGCGCTCTGGCATTTCGACGTCTCGCCGCAGCGGCTGTGGAACGGGCTCGCGGGGCTGGCGACGATCCTACGGCTGATGGTGCCGCCCTCGCCGGGCGAGTTGTGGGTGGACATCCTCCAGGGCCTCGCCGAGAGCGTCGCCATGGCCTTCCTCGGCACCTTCATCGCGGCGGTGATCGCCGTGCCGCTCGGCTTCCTCGGCGCGGGGAATGTCGTCACCAACACGCTGTTCCGCTTCTCGCTGCGGCGGGTCTTCGACGGGTTCCGCGGCATCGACCAGCTGATCTGGGCGCTGGCCTTCGTGCGCGCGGTGGGGCTCGGGCCGCTGGCCGGGGTGCTGGCGATCGCCACGGCCGACGTGGCGGTGCTGGCGAAGCTGAATGCCGAGGCGATCGAGAATGCCGAGCGGCGGCAGGTGGAGGGCATCACCGCGGCGGGCGGCGGGTTCCTGGCGCGGCTGCGCTTCGGCGTGCTGCCGCAGGTGCTGCCGGTGATGCTGGCGCAGGCGCTCTACTTCTTCGAGAGCAACACGCGCTCGGCGGCGATCCTCGGCGTGGTGGGCGCGGGCGGGATCGGGCTGCAGATCTCGGAGCGCATCCGCGTCAGGCACTGGGACGAGGTCGCCTTCATCATCCTGCTGATGGTGGCGACCGTCGCGGCGATCGACTGGCTCTCGGCGCGGCTCAGGCGGCGGCTGATCGGCGGCTGAGCCGCGCCGGGGCCGGCGCTACTGGTTGCGCGGGTCGTCGGCGGGGTTCACGTAGCGGATGCCCTGCGGCCCCATGCCGTGGAGCTGAAGCTCGGTATCCTCGGTGAACCAGGCGTAGTGGGTCATCCCCTTCGCCACGAAGGAATAGCCGCCGGCGGCCACCCGCTCGCCCTTCGCCTCGTCCAGCCGGTCACCGGTCCCGATGTTGAAGCTGCCGGAGAGGACGGTGACGTTCTCGTCGTTCGGATGGGTATGGGCGGCGATGCGGAAGCCGGCGGGCACGCGGAGGCGGACGACATACATGCCCTCCTTCGACGGGTCGCCGTGCAGCACGGCGAGCTGGGCGCCGCGGGCATAGGCGGCCGGCGCCGACCAGCGGAGCGCATTGGGCTGCACCGTGGCGTGCGGCCCATGGCCGTGCGCGCCTTGCGTTGCGCCTTGCCCCCCGCCCTGGGCCCGGGCGGCGAGCGGCGCCACCGCGGCGGCCAGCGCGGCGGCTGCAAATTCGCGTTTCCTCATCGCTTGTCCTCCCCGTGGTCGTGATCGGGCCGGGGGCAGCCGGCCTCCCGCCGGCGTTGCCCCGCGACGGGTTGCAATTAGACAATCCGCCGGCGAAGGCGAATGACCGGCCGGCCGGATGATCTAGCCGGGCGTCCGGCAGGACGAGGGAGCCCGGCCGATGGACCCGCTCTCGGATGTGCTGCGATCCGTGCGGCTGACCGGCGGCCTCTTCGTCGAGGCGCATTTCACCGCGCCCTGGTGCGTGACCGCGCAGGTGCCGCCCGGCCTCTGGGCCGAGCTGCTGGCGGCCCCTTACCATCTGATCGCCTATCACGTGGTGCTGGAGGGGGAGATGCGGGTCGGCCTGGCGGAGGCGCCGGACTTCCTCGTCCGGGCCGGCGAGGTCGTGCTGTTCCCGCGGAACGACGGGCATGCGCTGTCGAGCGGGCCGGGGCTCCTGCCGGTCCGGGCGGAGGCGCTGCTGCGGCCGGCGGCCGGGGGCGGCCTGGCGCGGATCCGCCATGGCGGCGGCGGCGCGGCGACGCATCTCGTCTGCGGCTTCCTCGGCAGCGAGGGGGCAGCCAACCCGCTGATCGCCAGCCTGCCGCCGGTGCTGCGGCTCGACCTGCGGCAGGGCGCCGCCTGGGGCTGGGTCGAGGCCTCGGTGCGCTTCGCCGCGGCCGAGCTGGCGGCGGGACGGCTGCCGACCTCGGACGTGGTGTCGCGGCTGTCGGAGACGCTTCTGCTGGAGGCGATGCGGCGCCACCTCGCAGCACCCGGGCCGGTGGGGCCGGGCTGGCTGCGGGGCCTCGGCGATCCCTGCATCGGCCGGGCGCTGGGGCTGATCCATGGCGACATCACCCTGCGCTGGTCGGTGGCGGGCCTGGCGCGGGCGGTCGGGATGTCGCGCAGCGCCTTCGTCGAGCGCTTCTCCGCGCTGCTCGGCATGCCGCCGATGCGCTACCTGGCCGCCTGGCGGCTGCACCGCGCCGGGCAGCAGCTGCGCGAGGGCGGGCGGACCGTCGGGCAGGTAACGCATGCGGTGGGCTATGCCTCGGAGGAGGCGTTCAGCCGCGCCTTCAAGCGGCAGTACGGACTCTCGCCGCGGGAGTGGCGGCAGCAGCGGCCTAACCCGTAGCCCGGCGGCTTTACGGGCCGGGCGGGTTCGTGCTGGAAGCGAGGCGAATCTTGCCGAGGGAAACGCCGCCCATGCCCATCCCGCGCCGCCTGCTGCTGGCCGCCCCTGCCCTGCCCGCGGCCGGCCGGGCATCCCCTGCCGCCGCCCAGGCGTCCTGGCCGGAGCGGCCGCTCCGGCTGATCGTGCCCTTCCCCGGCGGCTCGACGCCGGATATCGCCGGACGGACGGTCGCCACTCATTTCAGCCAGGTACTGGGGCAGCCCTGCGTGGTCGAGAACCGGCCCGGCGCGGGCGGCAATATCGGCACGGAGGCGGTGGCGAAGGCGGCGGACGGGCACACCCTCGGCGTCTCGATCAACGGACCGCTGACGACGGCGCCGGCGCTCTACCCGAACCTGCCCTACGACCCGGTGCGGGACCTGGCGCCGGTCTCGCTGCTGATGCGGGGGGCGCAGCTGCTGGTGGTGCGGGCGGGCCTGCCGGTCGGGAGTCTCGGCGAGTTCCTGGCCAGGGTGAAGGCGGAGCCGGGGCGGTACTCCTTCGGCTCGGTGGGCTCGGGCTCGGGCGGGCACCTCGCCATGATGGATCTGCTGGCGCGGGCGGGTGGGGAGATGCTGCACGTCCCCTATCGTGGCTTCCCGCCGGCGGTGATCGACCTGGTGGCAGGGCGGATCGATGCGATGGTCATCATCGCCGCCGGCATCCTGCCGCAGCTGCGCGAGGGGCAGGTGCGGGCACTGGCGGCCACCGCCGAGGCGCGGATTCCGCAGGCGCCGGACGTGCCGACGCTGGCCGAGGCGGGGATCGCCGATGCGGCGAGCTATGCCTGGATCGGGCTGATCGCCCCGGCCTCGACGCCCGGCGAGCGGGTGGCGCGGCTCTCGGCCGAGGCGCAGCGGGCGCTGACGGCGCCGGAGGCGCGGGCGGCGCTGGAGGCCGCCGCCTTCGAGCTGGTGGCGAGCGGTCCGGAGGGGATGCGCGCCTTCATGGCCGCCGAGGCGGCGCGCTGGGGCGGGCTGATCCGGCGGCTGGGGATCAGGGCCGAGGCCTGATCCCCCTCCCCGCTCAATGGGCCTTTGCGCGGGTGCGCCAAAGGCTGAGCGCGATGGAGCCGCCGATGATGCTGCCGGTCAGCAGCAGGGCCCATTCGACCGGCACCGCTTTCCCGCCCGCCCAGTAATTGGCCAGCATCTTCACGCCCACGATCATCAGCACGATCGATAGCCCGTGTTTCAGGTAGCGGAAGCGGTGGATGACGCCGGAGAGGGCGAAGTACATCGCGCGCAGGCCGAGGATGGCGAAGACGTTCGCGGTGTAGACGATGAACGGGTCGGTGGTGACGGCGAAGATCGCCGGGATGCTGTCGAGCGCGAAGACGAGGTCGGTCAGCTCGACCAGGATCAGCACCAGGGCGAGCGGGGTCAGCATCCAGCGGCCGGCCTCGCGCACGGTGAAGGCGCTGCCGCGGAAGCCCTCGGTCACCGGCAGGCGGCGCTGGAGGAAGCGGAGGACGGGGTTGTCGCGCGGGTCGCCCTCGGGCGCGCCCACCGATTGCAGCATCTTCCAGCCGCTGAAGACGAGGAACAGGCCGAAGACCACCATCAGCCAGTCGAACTCGCGCAGCAGGCTGGTGCCGAGCAGGATCATCGCCGCGCGCATCGCCAGCGCGCCGAGGATGCCCCAGAACAGCACCCGGTGCTGGTAGGCGGCGGGGACGCCGAATTTGGCGAAGATCAGGACGAAGACGAAGATGTTGTCGACCGAGAGCGACCACTCGATGACATAGCCGGTGAGGAATTCGAAGGCGCGGGCCTGCCGCCCCTCCTCCGGCCCGTAGCCGGTCCAGAGCCAGGCGAAGAAGCCCAGCGCCAGGACGACATAGGCAGCCGATTTCCAGAGCGCGATGCGGACCGGCACGGGGGCCGGCTGGCCGTCCGGGCCACGGCGGGCAAAGACGCCCAGATCGAGCAGCAGCAGGCCGAGCACGGCCGCATTGAACCAAACCCAGAACCAGATCGACGGCGCCATCGCCGGAAAGCTCCCTATGGGCGCGACGGGCTGGCCCTGTGGGATATCGACGGGCCCGATCGCGCGCGTTGCACGCGATCCGACATCGCTCGCCGGACGGCAGGCGGGAGCCTGGCGCCAGGCGGCCAGAGGGGCCCGGATCGATGCCGATATGGTCGAGGCGAAAAGCGCTGTCAACCCCGTTGTGCCGGCTGCCGCGTCGGGCCATCTCCGGGTTTGCTCTACGGTGGCCGCCGCATTAGTGTCCGGCCCGGCAAGGGTCGCCCGGCGCGGCCTGCAACAAAGGTTTATCGGGGCGTCACATGGGTTCCTTCAGCATCTGGCATTGGCTCATCGTGCTGCTGGTCGTGCTTCTGCTCTTCGGCAGCGGCAAGATCAGCACCCTCATGGGTGACCTCGCCACCGGCATCAAGTCCTTCAAGAAGAACATGAAGGAGGAGGATGACGCCTCGCTCGCCGAGGGCGCGCCGCCGGCGCCGGGCACGCATCCGACCGGGACGATCCAGGGCCCGGCCGCGACGACCACGCCGCACGCCACGACCACCACGACGACGAGCCGCCCGGCGGCCTGATGCCGGAGCTGGCCGAGGCCCGGGAGGCGATCGTCGCCGCCGGGCAGCGGCTGGACCGCTTCGGTTGGGTCCCGGCGACGGCCGGGAACATCTCGGTCCGGCTGCGGGACGGGACGGTGGCGATCACCCGCTCCGGCGGGCACAAGGGCTTCCTCGACGCCGATGGGGTGATCCGCGTCGGGCTCGATGGGCGGTCGCTGCGCGAGGGCGACCGGCCTTCCGCCGAGACCGGGCTGCATTGCGGAATCTATCGGCGATTCCCCGAGGCGGGGGCGGTGCTGCACGGGCATTCGGTGCCGGTGACGGTGCTGTCGCGGCTGGCGGGCGAGAGCATCCGCCTCGAAGGCTATGAGTTGCTGAAGGCCTTCCCGGGCCTCGCCACCCATGCAGCCGCGGTCGAGCTGCCGGTTTTCGACAACGATCAGGATATCGGCCGGCTGCAGGATGCCGTGGAGACGCGCTGGGGCGGGGCGGCGAGCGTGTTGCCGGGCTATCTGCTGCGGGGCCATGGTATCTATGTCTGGGGCGCCGACATGCCGCAGGCCCTGATGCGGCTGGAGGCTGTCGAGTTCATGCTCCGCTGCGAGCTGGAAGCAAGGAGGCTGTCATGAGCCGTCTGACGGTGTGGGAGGCCGAGGGTGGCCGCGAGGTTCTGAAGACCGAGGATGCCGGGCGGATCGCCGAGGCGTTGCGCGGCATCGGCGTGCGCTTCGAGCGCTGGGAGGGCGTGACCGTCCCCGATGGCGCGACGAACGAGCAGATCCTCGAGGCCTATCGCCCGCATCTCGACGCGCTGATGGGCGTGACGGGTGCCGGCAGCGCGGATGTGGTGGCCCTCACGCCGGATCATCCGCAGGCGCAGGCCATGCGCGAGAAATTCCTCAACGAGCACATCCATACCGAGGACGAGGTGCGCTTCTTCGTCCGCGGCGCCGGGCATTTCGTCATGCATGTCGATGGCCGCGTGTGGGATGCGCGCTGCGAGCAGGGCGACCTGATCAGCGTGCCGGCGAATACGCGGCACTGGTTCGACGCGGGCGAGCGGCCGGATTTCTGTGCGCTGCGGGTCTTCACCGACCCCTCCGGCTGGGTGGCGCAGTTCACCGGCACCGACATGGCGCAGCGCTTTCCCGTTGTCGCCTGAGGCCGTGCCGCCGCGCGTGGTGCTGACGGATATCGAGGGCACCACCACCGCCATCGCCTTCGTCAAGGAGGAGTTGTTCCCCTTTGCCGCGGAGGCGCTGGAAGGGTTCCTTGCCGCACATGGCGGGGAGCCGGCCGTGGCGGCGATCCTCGACGAGGTCTGGCAGGCGGAGCCGGGGCGGGAGCCCGTCGCCGTGTTGCGCGGCTGGATGGCGGCGGATGCCAAGGTAACGCCGCTCAAGGCCTTGCAGGGGCTGATCTGGCGGCAGGGCTATGCGGATGGGCGGCTGAAGGGACATCTCTGGCCGGATGTGGCGCCGTGCCTCCAGGCCTGGGCGGCGGGCGGCGTCCGGCTTGCGGTCTATTCCTCGGGCTCCGAGGAGGCGCAGCGGCTGATCTTCGGGCATTCGGTCGCCGGCGACCTGGTGCCGCTGTTCGGCGGCTTCTTCGACACGCGGGTTGGGGGGAAGCGGGAGCGGGCCAGCTACAACGCCATCGCCGGGGCGCTCGGGGTGGCGCCGGGGGAGGTGCTGTTCCTCTCCGACGTCGCCGAGGAGCTGGACGCGGCCGGCGCGGCCGGGATGCGGGGGTGCCAGCTCGTCCGGCCGGAGGACGGGACCCTTGCCGACAGACGGCACCCGGAGGCGCGGGACTTCCCCGAGGTGGCCCGGCGGTTCGGCCTGCCGGCTCACAGCCAGGCCGGCTGATCCGCCCCCTGCCCGGCGAAGCGCCGCGGCAGGATGAGGCCGGCGGAGCGCATCAACCGGCCCAGACCTTCCAGCGAGGCCAGGGCGAACTCCGCGCCCTGGCGCGGCAGCAGGCCGGATTGCAGCGTGGCCCGGGCGCGGGCGGACAGGCCGGCCTGGGCCTCCGCGGCGGCGCAGAGCAGGCGCTGCTCGTCGCGTGAGAGATAGGGGCAGCGGGCGCAGCGGATATCGACCTGCCAGCGGGCGCTGCGGGCGATGACCCGCAGCAGGTGGTCGACGGAGAGCGCCGCATCCGGGATGCCGGGCCCCGTCATCAGCCGGCGCAGCCGGGGCAGCGGGCTCTCGCCCTGCCGCACGGCGTCCAGCCAGTCCCGCAATCCGGTGAGGATGAGGGTTTCGGATGGCCAGAGATCGGCCATCGCCTGCGGCATGCTGGCGTAGCTGCCGGTGGCGTAGGTGGCGGCGGGAAGCTGAATATGGCCCATGACGGCATCCGGATGCTGGCTGTCCCCGCCGCATAGATGCGAATGACTCTCATTGTCAATCAGGCAGCCAAGTCATGCCTGTGGCCGCCCTGCCCCGGTGCCCGGGCAGGACGGCCCAGGATCAGGCCGCCAGCACCGCCTCCGCCTCGCGCGCCACATCGGCGAGCGCGCCCGGTGCGAAGGGCGAGACGAGGCCGGCGGAGCGGACGAGGTCCTGGAAGGGCGCGCCGCCGCCACGCGCGCAGAGAGCCACGTAATCGGCCAGCGCTGCCGGGGCATCGTGGCGGGACTTCACCCAGAACTGCATCGCGCAGCAGAGGGCCAGCGTGTAGTCGATGTAGTAGAGCGGCGAGTTGTAGATGTGCTGCTTCGCCTGCCAGCGGCCGCCCTTCGCGGGGTAGGCCAGGTCGCCGTAGTCGGTCCAGGGCATGTAGCGGCGCTCCAGCCGCTGCCAGATGGCGTGGCGCTCGGCGGGCGTCGCCTCCGGGTTCTCGTAGACCTCGTGCTGGAAGTGGTCGACGCAGACGCCATAAGGCAGGAAGGCGAGCGAGGTTTCGAGATGCATGCGGCGGAAGCGCTCCGCCGCCCCCTCCCCCACCAGCAGCGCCATATGCGGGTAGGTCAGGAATTCGAGGCCCATGGAGTGGATCTCGGCCGCCTCCATGGTGGGCCAGAGCTGGTCGATGCCGGGCAGGCTCCGGCTTTCCCAGTTCTGGAAGGCGTGGCCCATCTCATGGGTGAAGACGCCGATGTCGTGATGCGTGCCGTTGAAATTGGCGAAGATGAAGGGGACGCCGACGGAGGGGAACGACGTGCAGAAGCCGCCGCCCGCCTTGCCCGGCCGGTTGCGCATGTCGAGGAAGCCGCCTTCCTCCATCAGCCGGTAGAAGGAGGCGAGGCGGGGATCCATACGGTCGAACATCGCCTGGGCGGCGGCGACGAGTGTGTCGTGGTCGCCGATGGGCTTCGGGTTGCCCTCCGGGTCGATCAGCGCCTCGTCCCAATAGCGCAGGCGGTCCCAGCCGAAGCGCTGGCGGCGGGCCTCCAGCAGGCGGGCGACAAGGGGAACGACATGCTCGGCCACCTGGTCGCGGTAGCGGGCAACATCCCCGGCGTCGTAGTCGGTGCGGCGGAGGCGGCGATAGCCGAGGGGGAGGTAGTTCTCGTAGCCCAGCTTCCGGGCCATGCCGTGGCGGAGGCGGACGAGCGAATCATAGATCGCGTCCAACTCCTCGCCGTGCGCCGCGAAGAAGCCCCAGCGCAGCGCCTCGGCCTCGTGGCGGGTGGCGCGGTCCGGGTCCTCGGCGAAGGGCGCGAGGCCGGAGAGGTTCGTCGTGGTGCCGCGGATGGCGATCTGCGCCGAGGCCATCAGCTCGGTATAGCGGGCGGTGAGCTTCGCCTCCTCCTCCAGGTCGCCGGCGATCGCCGGGTCGAAGGTGGTGATGTCGGTCTCCCAGAGGTGGAGCACATGCGGGCCTACGGCGGCCTCCAGCGCCGCGCGGTCAGGCCAGGCGAGGAGGCGGCGCTTGAGCGCGACCTCGTGCGCCGTCGCCTCCGGGGAGAGAGCATCGGCATATTCGCGGGCGGCCTTGGCCTCGGCGTTCCGCGTATCCTGGGAGAAGCGGAGATGGACGAGGCTCGACCAGCTTTCGTAGTCGCGTCGCTCCCGGTCCCAGGCGGCGAGTGCGTCGCCGAGGGCGCCCGCATCGAGCTTGGCGTCGAGCGTGGCATGTCCGGCGGCGAGGCTGTCGCGCGTCGGGGTCGGGAAGCGGAGATCGGCGAAGCGGGGCGTCGTCATGCGGCGAGGCTTTCGAGCGGGCCGAGGGCGCGTTCCAGCAGCGGGCGCACCTTGGTGGCGAAGCCCTCGATGCTGCGGAGGGCGAGCGCGGTTGTCGAGGCGCCGGCCTGGAATTGCAGGAGGTAGTGGCAGGGGTGCGCGGCCCTGATCTCGGCCAGCATGCGCTCGGCGATGGTCTCGGCATCGCCGACGAGCATGTGGCGGGCCATGTCCTCGAGGCTCATCTCGCCGGGCCAGGGCTTCTCGAGCAGCATGCCGCCCTGCATGTGCTGCTCGCGGTGGCGGAGGCTCTGGGAGAGGCGGATCTGGTAGCGGATATTCTCGAGGAAGCCCTCGGCCTCCGCCTTGCTGTCGGTGACGCACATATGGCGGAGGGCGCCGAAGCGCAGCCGCGCCGGGTCCTGCCCGGCCTCGCGCCAGGTCGCCTCGAAGCGGGAGCGGGCCTTGGCCAGCAGCTCGGCGGTGTAGTGGCGGGGCGTCACCATGACGACATGGCCGCGCCGGGCCGCCATGCGGTGGAGCTCCGGATTGTCGCCAGCGACCCAGACCTCGGGCACGCCGTTGACCGGGCGGGCGGCGATATGGGTCTCCGGCAGTGTGTGGAAGCGGCCGTCGAAGCTGAAGGTCTCGTTCGCCACCGCCTGTTCCAGCATCTCCATGAATTCCAGGGTGCGGGGCGTGTTCTCGGCGAGGTCGGCGCCGAAGCGCTCGAATTCGAAGGGCTGGTAGCCGCTACCGATGCCGAGCACGAGGCGGCCATGGGTCATCTGGTCCACCATGCCGATCTCGGCCAGGAGGCGGGAGGGATGGTAAAGCGGGACGATGACGACGCCGCTGCCGAGCCTGATGCGGCGGGTCTCGCCGGCGCAGCGGGCGACCATCATCAGCGGCGAAGGGCAGACGCAGTAATTCGAGAAATGGTGCTCGGCGAACCAGGAGATGGCGAAGCCGGCTCCCTCCGCCGCCTTCACCTGGGCGACGGCGCCGTCATAGAGGCTGGCCAGGTCGGTGCCCGGCCCGCGATAGCCCATCAGGTTGAACTGGCCGAAATCCATGGGGCGCCTCCCGCTTTTGCGGGGAGTGTCGGCCCATGGCGCCGGCGCCTCAAGCCTTTCGGTCGAAGCGGATGACGGCGCAGGGCACGGTGACGGTGGGGGCGGGCAGGCTGACCGTATCGAGCCGATCGTAGCCGGGGCCGCCGTCCTCCAGCAGCACGGCGAAGCCGGTGTCCTCCGGACGGGGGACGCGAATCTCGACGGAATGGCGCCAGACGGCGCGCTCGGAGATGGCGTTGAGGACCATGCTCGGGCTGCCATGCAGGCGGCAGCGGGCACGCCAGCCGCCGTCGAACCAGCGGGGCTGGAGCGGCGTGCCGAGGACCAGCGGTGGCCTGCCCTGGAAGTCGAGGGTGAAGCCGTCGCCCTCGATCAGGGTGATGGTGCGGTCCTGGCCCGCGAAGTCGGAGAACTCGGCATTCTTGTCCACCCAGGCGAAGGTGATGAGCCAGCCTGAGCCGCCGACCACATCCGCCTTGCGGCCGGCGCCGTTGCGCCAGGGGGAGACGGTGAGGTCGGCGTGGTGGAGGTGCATGACGGGTCCGGCGCGATGGGATCGGATGACGTCATCCTATAGGAGAGAAAGTCCCGGCAAACCTCATCTAACGATCTTGTATGCTGACGCCCAAACGAGAACGTGTTGCCGGGCCGGGCCTTGCGCAACCGCTGCGTCCAAAGGCGTAAGACGGAGTACGACGCGCTGCGGATCGAGGGCCGGTGGGACCGAGCCCCCGCCCGATGGACGCCGCCGGGGCCGGTGTCCCAAGTCGTCTGTCCTGCTGTTGTTTCCTGCCGTGGTGGTCCAATCGTTCCCCCCCGCCGCCGGCAGTCCTAGCCTTGCCAGCGCCTGAGCCCGCCCCGGAACAGGCTGCTCGCCGCCCTTCCACCCGCCGAGTTGGCCAGGCTGCTGCCGATGCTCGACGCCATGGAATTGGCGCAGCACCAGGTGCTCCACCACCGCGAAGCCCCGAGCGCCGGGCTGCTCTTCGTCGGGAGCGGTTGCATCTCGCTGCTTGCCTCGCTTCGAGGGTGGCGAGGGGGTGGAGGCGACGGTCGTCGGCCATGAGGGGCTGGCGGGCATGCCACTGCCGCCCGGCGGAACGCGGGCGGTGCTGCATGCAGTGGTGCGGATGCCGGGGCGCGGGCTGCACCTGCGCGCCGGCCTGCTCAACGGGGCGACAGAGCGGTTGCCGGGACTGCGGCGGCTGCTGACCCGCTACGTGCCGGCGCGGCATGTCCATTCCACGCAGCTCGCAGCCTCCAACCGGCGGCACGGCATCGTCCAGCGCCTGGCGCGGACCCTGCTCACGGCGCATGCCCACGCGGATGGCCGGATGGTGCCGATGGACGCATGAGATCCTGGCGATGTCGCTCGGTGTGCGGCGCGCCGGCGTGACGGTGGCGGCGCGGCACCTGCACCTGGACGGCTGTATCGACTCTGGCGCGGGGCGCATCACCATCGCCGATCGGGCCAGGCTGGAAGCGGAGGCCTGCGAGTGCCATGGCGTGATCCAGGGGACCTATGCGCAGCTGCTGCAGGCGGAGGTTGTCCCAGACCTCGACGCTGCGGAATGACAGACGGGCGCCGCGCACAGGAGCGATGCATGTTTCACCTGCGGGGTGTCCGCTAGTGAACAGACGGGACGGGCAAGAACTTTCCATTATAGTGCCGCTTTATTTGTGTAATATTTTCGAAACAAAAAAGACCAAAATACTCCCGAGGAGGAGAAGCGTCGTGCATTACAGGATCACACCCAGGCCCTCCCGGGACCTGGCCGGGCGGCGCGTCCTCGTCGTCGAGGACGAGGCGCTCGTCGCCATGCTGGTGGGGGACAGCCTGCAGGAGGCGGGCGCCACCGTCATCGGCCCCGCCGCTACCGTCGATGAGGCGCTGTCTCTGCTTGGAGATGGCGCGGTGGACGCCGCGGTGCTCGACGTCAACCTGCGCGGCCATCGGATGACGGCGGTCGCGGACCGGCTGGCGGAGATGAACGTGCCCTTCGTCATCGCCACCGGCTATGATTACGATACCGCCGGGCATGCGGATGCGCCGATGCTGCAAAAGCCGTTTGACCTCGCGCGGCTCACCTCGGCGCTGGTGTCGATCATCTGACGCCATGGCCCCGCTCCCTGCCCCGGCCGCACGGGGACAGGGAGCGAGGGCGGGCGGCCGCTACCGCTTTTCGTATTGCCGCCGGGGGGCCGCCGGGCGCGGGCGGGGCGTGTCGGCCAGCGGCGGGTCGGAGGGCTGGATGCGGATATGCGCATCCTTGGCATCGCCCGGGCGGCGGACCGCCGTGGCGAAGCGGTCGGAGGCCCAGGGAGCGACCTCGAAGCGCGTCTCCCGCTCCTGCACCTGGATGCGGCCGATCTCCTGGCGCGTCACGTTGCCGCGGCGGCAAAGGAAGGGCAGCACCCAGCGCGGGTCGGCATTGCCGTTGCGGCCGAGATTCATCTTGAACCAGGTACCGGGGGCGTTGCCGGCCCCCGCCGGATGGGGCTGGCGGGGCGGCGGGCGGTCGCTGATCTCGGCCAGGTCCTCGGGCGCGGGCAGCGGCGCGCGGAGGGTGCGCATCAGCGCCGCGGCAAGCGCCTCGGGGGGCTGCGCCGCAAGAAGCTGGCGGGCAAGGGCGAGGTCGCCATCGATCGGCTCCTCGGCGGCGAGTTCCGTCGCCTGGGCGAGGATGCGGGCATCGTCCTTCTCGCGGATGGCCTCGGCGGAGGGGGCCGGCCCCCAGGCGGCCTGCACGCGGGCGGCCTGGAGCAGGCGCTCGGCGGCGCGGCGGCGGTTGTGCGGGACAAGCAGCGCGCTGATGCCCTTGCGGCCGGCGCGGCCGGTGCGGCCACTGCGGTGGAGCAGCGTCTCCGGGTCGTTCGGCAGCTCGGCATGGATGACGAGGCCGAGATCGGGCAGGTCGATGCCGCGGGCTGCGACGTCGGTCGCCACGCAGACGCGGGCGCGGCCGTCGCGGAGGCTCTGCATGGCGCGGTTGCGCTCGGCCTGGGACAGCTCGCCGGAGAGCGCCACGGCGGCGAAGCCGCGCTCGGCGAGGTTGCCGTGCAGCCGCGTCACCGTGGCGCGGGTGCGGCAAAAGACCATGGCCGAGCGCGCCTCGAAGAAGCGGAGGCTGTTGACCACCGCGCGCTCGATCTCGTGCGGGGCGATGATGAGGGCGCGGTACTCGATGTCGCCGTGCTGGGCGCCAGCATCGCCGGCGGCGATCCGCAGGGCGTCCTTCTGGTAGGTGCGTGCGATAGCGGCGATGCCGGCGGGGACGGTCGCGGAGAAGAGGAGCGTGCGGCGGTCCTCGGGCGTGGTCTCGAGGATCGCCTCCAGCTCCTCGCGGAAGCCGAGGTCGAGCATCTCGTCGGCCTCGTCCAGCACCACGGCGCGCAGCGATTGCGGGCGGAGGTTGCCGCGCTCCAGGTGGTCGCGGAGCCGCCCCGGGGTGCCGACGACGAGATGGGCGCCGCGCTCCAGGGCACGGCGCTCGGCGATCGGGTCGGTGCCGCCGACGCAGGTGACGACGCGGCCGCCGGCCTTGGCGTAGAGCCAGGCAAGCTCGCCCTGGACCTGGAGGGCGAGTTCGCGCGTCGGGGCGACGACGAGGGCCAACGGCTGGCCGGGGGCCGACAGGCGGTCGGTGCCGCCCATCAGCAGATGCGCCATCGCAAGGCCGTAGGCGACGGTCTTGCCGGAGCCCGTCTGGGCGGAGACGAGCAGGTCGCGCCCTTCGGTCTCGGCCTCAAGCACGGCGGCCTGGACGGGGGTGGGCTCGGCATAGCCACGCTCGGCGAGCGCAGCCTGCAACGGAGCGGGAAGCGGGGGAAAGGGCATCAAGGTATCCGGAAAACTTACGGCGGGGCCCGGGGGAAGCTTCCCCCGGTGGGGGCACGGGGGCGGCGCCCCCGTTCTACATGACGAGCTTCGACCGCCTCTGCTGGCGCAGCACATCCTCGATCCAGCGGTCCAGCCGGATGGTCTCGGCCTCGGCCTCGGCGCGGGCGGGATAGGCGAGTTCGAAGCGGAGCGACAACCAGCGCCAGGCGACCAGGCGCTTGTGGACCTTCTCGGCGCGTTCGAGTTCCTCCCGCGCCGCGCGCTCGGGCGCGGGCAGGCGGCCGGCCATGGGCGGCGGCACGGGGCGGCCGGCGCCATGCTCCACCGCCCAGCGGGCGAGGCGGGCGACGCCGTTGTCGCGCTCGTCCACCGGGCAGAGGGCGTAGGTCCAGCGGTCCAGCAGGGAGAGACCGGGGACGCCGTCGATCGCCGAGGCGACGGCCATGGCCTGGGTCAGGTCGGCGAGGCGGTAGTTCGGGTCGTCGGGGCGGAGCACGGCGCGCTTGATGCGGGCGAGGACGCCAAAGAGGCTGTCCGAGCCGATCTCGGCGGCGACGGCGGCGACGATGTCGGCATCGGGCTGGACCTGGGGGCGGAGATCCTCCGGCATCTCGGGCGCTGCGTTCAGCATCATCTTGACGAAGTCGGGGCTGCCGCCGCCGGCGAGGACCGCGACGACGCCCTCCTCGTGCTGGCCGAAGCGGCCGGCGCGGCCGCCGATCTGCTTCACCTCCTGGCTGTTCAGCTCGCGGCGGCTCTCGCCGTCGAATTTGCGCAGGGTCGAGAAGACGACGCGGCGGATGGGCAGGTTGAGGCCCATGCCGATGGCATCCGTCGCCACCAGAACATCGGCATCGCCGGTGCGGAAGCGGGCGGCCTCGGCGCGGCGGACCTCGGGGCTGAGCGCGCCGTACACGACGGCGACGCGCTTGCCGCGCTTGACGAGTTCCGCGCGCAGGTCGAGCACGTCGCGGCGGGAGAAGGCGACGAGCGCATCGCCGGTGCGGAGGTCGCCGAGGGCGACGGGCTTCGAGGCGGCGACCAACGGGTTCTTCCGCTGCAGCTTCACCTCGTCCATCTCGTCGTCGCAGAGGCGGGCGATGCGCCGCACCAGCGTCGCGCATTCCGGTGCGCCGAGGACGAAGACCTCGCGGGCCGGAGCGCCCATGATGGCGGCGGTCCAGGCGGCGCCGCGGTCGCGGTCGCCGAGCATCTGCGCCTCGTCGATCAGGGCGACGTCCACCGGGTTGTGGAAGGGGCACATCTCGACGGTCGCGGCCAGGTGGCGGCTGCCGGGAACGGGCAGGCGCTCCTCGCCCGTCGAGAGGGAGGCAAGGACGCCACGCGTCGCCAACGCCTCGCGGAATTCATGGGCGAGCAGGCGGAGCGGAGCGAGGGCCATGCCGCTCTCCGACTTCGCCAGGCGGTCGAGGGCGGTGTGGCTCTTGCCGGAGTTGGTCGGACCGGTAACGAGGGTGATGCGGCGGTTCAGCGCGCGTGCGGTGGCGAAGTGGCCGGCATAGCGGTCGAGCGCGGCGACGCGGGCGACGGCGGCGTTGCCGGCGCGGGTCGGCTTCGCCACCGCAGGACTGGCCGGGCGGTTGCGGAGTTCGGGTGCCTCGGCCTCGCGCCAGGCCGGGACCTGGGAGCGGAGGGCGCCAACCTCCTTGGGGTCGAACTCCCACTTCTCCTGGCCCTTGTTGCGGGTCGGGATGCGGCGGGCGACGGGGATCAGGCCCCCGCCGATCCAGCGCAGAACCTCCTTCTCGGTGGCGCCCAGGAGGCTGGGGAGGGCGCGGAACTCGACGAGGCTGCGCTCCCAGGCGCGGAGGCGCTGGACCTCCTCGCGGCGCTTCGCGCGGGTCGCGGTTTCGGCCTCGCGGAGGTCGCGGCGGCGGCGGGATTCGATGGCGGCGACGGAATCCAGGAAGGCCAGCTCGGCCTCGCCCCGAAGGCCGAAAGCAGCGGCGACCTCACGGGCCAGCATGGCGTGGCGGTCGGCCGAGAGGCTGCCGGAGCCGGTTTCCACCAGCTCGGCCGCGATGGCATCCAGCGCGGCCTCCGCCGTCGGGCCGAGGCCACGCAGCCGGCGGGCAACGGCGTCGCCGAGGGCGGCGAGCAGGATGTCGTCGTCCGGCTCCAGCTCGGTGATGGTGCCGGCGGCGGTCTCGACCTCGGCGCGGCGGACCCAGACGCGGCCGGCGCGGTTGGCGAGGTCGTTCAGCCGGGCGATCCAGGCACGCCGCCGCGTCTCGATGAGTGCGACGCGGACAGCATCGGCATCGGCCGGCAGGCGGCGCTCGACGCGGCGGATGAGGGCAGGCATCTCGCGCGGCGCGACGGCGAGGCCGGAAGCGAGGATCGCAGCCTCGGCGGGGGAATGGCGTGACGCGGGGCTCTCGGCGTATGCGGAGGAGGCGCCATCGGTATCGGTCAAATCAGAAACTCCGCGGCCTGCCCGATGGGAGGCCGCGCCATGGAACGAAGCGGGGGATCGGGCCTGCCGCCCTATCGGGCCGGGCTGTCCGGCCGGGTATCGCCCGGCGAACGCGGCTTGGCAACGTGTTGCAGGCCTTCCGGTTGCATATGGGGCATATGCACCCGCTTTGCCAGAGGGGCCTGCCGGCTACTTCGCCATGGCGAGGTCGCGGCCGCGGGCGCGAATATGGGCCAGGGCGTTGTGCAGATCCCAGGCGCGAAGGGGCTTCTCGACATGGGCGTCCATGCCGGCGGCGAGGCATTCCTCGACCTCGGCCCGGTTGGCGCTGGCGGTGACGGCGAGGATGGGAACGGCGCCCCGCGGCCCCGCGGCAGCGCGGATGCCACGGGCGGCGGTGAGGCCGTCCATCACCGGCATGTGGACATCGAGCAGCACGGCGTCCCAGTCGCGGGCGAGGGCGGCCTCGAGCGCGGCGGCGCCGTCGGCGACCAGTTCCACCTCATGGCCGGCGGCGTTCAGCAGGGCGCGGGCGACCTCGCGGTTGACCAGCACGTCATCGGCCAGCAGCAGGCGGAGCGGCCTGCCGAGCGGCAGCCCGGTGGCCGCGGGCGCCGGCTCGGCAGCGGGGATGGCAGGCGGCAGGGGCAGCTCGACCCAGAACAGGCTCCCCTGCCCTTTCACGCTGTCGCAGCCGATGCTGCCGCCCATCAACCGGGCGAGCTTCGCGGTGATGGCGAGGCCGAGGCCGCTGCCCTCGGCCCGCTCGGCACCGGCGAGGCGGAGGAATTCCTGGAAGAGGGAGGCGCGCTCGGCCTCGGTCATGCCAGGGCCGGTATCGCTCACCTCGAAGCGGGTGAGGCCCCCGGCGGCCAGGCGGATGCGCAGCAGGACCTCGCCCTGGGCGGTGAATTTCACGGCATTGCCCAGCAGGTTGAGCAGCACCTGGCGGAGCCGCACCGGGTCGGCCGAAACCCAGCCGGCGGCGGCGGGGGCAACCTCGACCTCGAAGGCGAGGCGCTTGGCCGCGGCGGCCGGGCGGATGAGCGCGGCGCAGGACTCCGCCAAGGCGGCGAGGCGGACCGGGGCCGGGGCCAGCGCCACCTTGCCCGCCTCGATGGCGGCGAGGTCCAGCAACTCGCGGATCATCGACATGAGGTGCTCGCCGCTTTCGGTGATCTGCTCGGCGCAGCGGCGCTGGCCGGGGGTGAGGCCGGAATCGGCCATAAGGATCTGCGCATGGCCGAAGATGCCGTTGAGCGGGGTGCGCAGCTCATGGCTCAGCATGCGGACAAAGCGGGTCTTGGCCGCATTGGCAGCCTCGGCGGTGTCGCGGGCGGCGGCGAGCTGCCCGGCCAGGCGGGCAAGTTCGGCATTCTTCGCCTCCAGTGCGGCCTGATGGGCGGCGAGGCGGGCGGCCATGCCGTTCACCTCGGCGGCGAGGCGGCCGAACTCGCCGGAGAGCCGGCCGGTCTCGGCGCGGGCGGCGAGGTCGCCGTCGGCGATGCGGCGGACGGCCGTGGAGAAGCGGGCCATGGGCCGCAGCAGCATCAGCCGGCCGGCCAGCAGGGCGAGGGCCAGGGCCAGTGCCGCGGCGCCGGCGGCGAGCTGGAGGACCTGGTCGTGCAGGGCATGGATCGGCGCCAGTAGGGCCGCGGGGTTGCGGCCGAGCAGCAGGGTAGCGCGGGTGCCGGGAATCGGGGCGTAGCCGAAGAGGCGCTCCACCCCGCCATGACCCTTCCCACGGATATGGCCGCTGCCGCCGCGCAGCGCCCGGTCGATCACCGGGCCGTCGAGGCTGCGGCCGACGAGGCCGGGCACGGGCGGCAAGCGGGCGAGCACGGTGCCGGTGCTGTCGATCAGCGCCAACGTATCGACGCCGGCGGGGAGTTGGGTGCGGTCGCCGAGGCGGGCCGGGTCGAGGTCGGCGACGAGCAGCCGGCCCTGGTCGCCCGGCAGGGGCTGAACGGCGAGCAGCATCGGGCCCTCCGCATCGGCCACCAGGTCGGAGAGGGCGAAGCCGCCGCTGGCCCGCGCCTCGCGCAGGACGTCGCTGCCGGCGATCGGGCCGGCGGGGCGGCCATCGGTGCAGAGCGGGCCGCCTTCGGCGTCATGCAGGCTGAGGCCGCGCAGCCAGGGTGCGCTGCCGGCGAGGGTCCGCAGCAGCGGGCCGCAACGCTCGGGCGCGTCGCCAGCAAGGTCGGGCAGGCGGGAGAGCGTGGCGAGCAGCGTCCGGACATGGCCGACCAGAGCCGCCTGCTCGCGGGCGGTATTGACCGCGAGGTCCTCCAGCGCGCGGGCGGCCTCCTGCAGCTGCGCCTCCGCATTGCGCTCCTGTTCCCACACCGTGAGGAGTGCGGGCGGCAGCACGGCGATCAGGACGAGCGCCAGCAGGCGCACCCGAAGCCGGCCCAGCCAGGGCGTGATGGTGGAAAGCAGCGGCAACTTGCGCACCCGATGGTTTGGCATGCACGACAATAGGCATGCCTCTGGCGCAATCAACTTAAAGTTAGGACACGGTTGATTTTTGCACGCGAACGAAGGCACCGCGGCCGCGATGCCGCTCCCCCCCGCCCTGATCCACGCCATGCTGGGTCGAATCCACCCGTTACACAACCGGAAGGTGATGAAATTTGGGTGATCGATCCTATGCGGCGTGCAGGAAGGCCATGCAATCGCCCTCCAGCACCAGGCAGGTCAGTTCCCGGCCGTAGGCGGCTCCGGTGTCGATGCCGATGCGGTTGCGCCGGAGTATGGGGCCATGGGTCGGGGTGTGGCCATGGATGACGACGAGACCGAAATCGGCCACGGAATCGAGGAAGCCGCCACGGATGCGGATGAGGTCGTCGGGCGACTGCGCCTCGAGCGGAATCCCCGGGCGGATGCCGGCATGGACGAAGAGGTAGCCGCCTGCCCGGTGCATAAGGGCGAGATCCTCGACGAAGCGGCGGTGGGCGGCAGGGATCAGGGCGGGCCAGGTGGCCGGATCGCTGTCTGGGTCGATGTCCCAGCTCGCCAGCGCCTCCGGGCCGCCATGCATACGCCAGTCGGTGACGGCGGCGCGCTCGCCGGCCAGGGCGTCGATCATGCTGCGCTCGTGGTTGCCGATGAGGTTCACCATGGGCAGGCCATCGACGGGCGGGCCGGCGAGGAGGCGGGCGATGACGCCGCGGCTGTCGGGGCCGCGGTCGATATAGTCGCCGAGATGGACCAGCAGCGGCGACTCGGCCGGGCGGGCGGCCAGGTCGGCGGCGATCTGCGCATGCAGGGCGGCGAGCTTGGCGTCATGGCCGTGGACGTCGCCCACGGCATAGACGCGCTGGCCGGGCGGGAGGCTGGCGGGGGCTGGCTGGAATTCGGGCATCGTCTCTATTGGGCCCGGCGAAGGCCCATGGCGAGGCTCCGCTCGTCCATCCGGGCATCGTAGCGGAGGCCGGCGCGGGTCGCCCAGCTGTTGACCAGGTGGAAGAGCGGGATAAGCGCCACATCCTCGCTCGCCATGTGGACCGCCTGGCGGAGCAGGGCCTCGCGCTCCTCCGGGTCGAGGGTGGCGGTGGCGCGGTCGGCGAGGGTGTCGAGGGCCGGGTTGGAGTAGCGGCCGGCATTGGAGGCGCCGCGCCGGGCGGCAGGGTCGTAGGTGCCGAGCACATTGGCGAGGAGGTAGCTCGCCTCCCCCGTGGTGCTGCCCCAGCCGGTGAGGCGCATGGCGAATTCCTGCCGGGCGGCGCGGGCGGAGAAGGCGGACCAGGGCAGTGCCGCGACCTCGGTGCGGATGCCGATGCGGCTCCACATCTGGGCGACGGCCTGGGCGGTGCGGGCGTCGTTCGGGTAGCGGTCGTTGGGGCTGTGCAGCGTCAGGCGGAAGCCATCCGGGTAGCCGGCGTCGGCTAGCAGGCGGCGGGCGGCCTCCGGGTCGAAGGCAGGAACGGGGGTGCCGGGGTCGTGGGAATAGACGCCCGGCGGCAGCCACTGGCCAGCCGGACGGGCAGCGCCCTCCATCACCCGCTCGGCCAGCGCCTGGCGGTTGATGGCGATGGAGAGGGCACGCCGGACGCGGGCATCCTTGAAGGGGTTCAGCGGCAGCGGCTGGCCCGCGGCGTCGGTGACGAAGGGCATCGCCGCGTCGTGCGAGAAATCGGCCTGGAGGAAGATGAGGCGGAGGCCCTGGATCTCGAACAGGCCGACGCGGCTGTCGCCACGCAGCCGGGCAAGGTCGGCGGAGGGGACCTGGTCGATCATGTCCACGTCGCCGGCGAGGATGGCGGCGGTGCGGGCGGCGTCGTTGCCGAGGAAGCGGAGGGTGACGCGGGACCAGGGCTCGCGCGGGCCCCAGTAGGCCTCGTTGCGGGCAAGTTCGGTGCGGTCGTTGGCGGTGTGGGAGAGCAGGCGGTAGGGGCCGGTGCCGATGGCGGCGCGGCCGCTGTTGAAATCCTCGGTCGCAGCTCCCTGGGCGGCGTGGCGGGCGATGATGGCGATATAGGCGATCTCGGTCGGCAGCAGGGAGTGCGGCTGCTTCGTGTGCAGGCGGATGGTCAGCGGATCGACCACCTCCACCTGCTTCACCATCCTGAGGAAGCTGCCATAGCCGCCCGGGCTGTTCGGCACGCTGGGGGCGCGGGCGAGGGAGAAGGCGACGTCCTCGGCGGTGAAGGGGCGGCCGTCATGCCAGGTGACGCCGGCGCGGAGGCGGAATTCCCAGAGGGTCGGCGAGAGCGCCCGCCAGTTCTCGGCGAGGCCGGGCTGGAGCTGCACGCGGGCGTCGCGCTCGATCAGCCGGGAGAAGACATGGGCGGCGAGCTGGGCATTCGGCGCGGCGTTGAAGAAATGCGGATCGACCGAGGTGGCGGGCGCGGCGACGCCGATGGTCGCGGCGTCGGCCGGGCGCTGGGCCTGCGCCGGGGAGTTGGGCGCCATGGCGGCGAGCCCCATCAGGGACAGGGCCCGGAGCATGGGCGCCACGCGGTTCCTCCTCGGTTCGGTGATGGGCAAGCCTAGCCTTGTGTGCCAGGAATTCCAGCCGTCACGCGCAACAAGGGAGAGAGACGCATGCTGGAAATCGAAACCATCGGGGATCTGCAGGCCCATATCGGCAAGAGCCTCGGCGCCGGGGAGTGGGTGACGGTGGACCAGCGGATGATCGACCAGTTCGCCGAGGCGACGGGGGACCACCAGTGGATCCATGTCGATGTGGAGCGGGCGAAGCGGGAGATGCCGGGCGGCAAGACGATCGCCCATGGGTACCTGACGCTCTCCCTGCTGCCGCGGCTGAACCAGAGCATCTTCCGGGTGAAGCAGCGGAGCCGCGGCGTGAATTACGGCTCGAACAAGGTGCGGTTCACGGCGCCGGTGCCGGCGGGCTCGCGGGTGCGCGGGCACCTGACGCTGAAGGCGGTCGAGCCGGTCGAGGGCGGGGCGCGGCTCACCATGGAGGCGACGGTGGAGGTGGAAGGGTCCGGCCGGCCGGCCCTCGTCGCGGAAACGCTGTCCTTGATCTACGAATAGGCGCTGACGCAAGGGAGGCATGCCGATGCGCTTCGCCTGTCTCGCGGCCGGGCTGGCCGCACTCCTCGCGCTGGGGCCGGGGCAGGCCGCGGCGCGGGGCTATCATGGCGGCGGCTACGGCCATCACGGCGGCTATGGCTATCATGGAGGCTATGGCTATCGCGGGGGCTTCGGCTCCCGCGTCGGGCCGCCGGCCGGGTTTTACGGGCCACGCTACCACGGATACGGCTACGCGCCGCCGCCGGTGATCCAAGCGCCGCCGCCGGTGGTGTTCCCCGGCGCCAACCCCTATCCGCCGGCCGGGGCGGATGGAGGATACAAGCGGTAGCTCAGTCGAGTTGGATTCCCGCCCGTCGGATCGCCTCGCCATAGCGGGCGATCTCGGCGCGGACGAGGGAGGCGGCCTCGTCCGGGGTGCCGCCGGCGGGGTCGAAGCCGGACTCGCGCAGGCGGGCCTGCAGGGTGGGCTCGGCGAGCACCCGCGTCGCCGCGGCGGACCAGCGGCGGAGGACGGGCTCCGCCAGCCCGGCGGGGCCGTAGAGCATGTACCAGACATCGAGGTCGTAGCCCGGGACGCCGCTCTCCACCACCGTCGGCAGTTCCGGCAGGGCGGCGGCGCGGCGGGCGGTGGTGACGGCGAGGCCGCGCAGCAGGCCCTGGCGGATGCCGGGGAGGACGGAGGAGAGCGTGTCGAAATTCACGTCGACCACGCCCTGGGCGAGATCCATCACCACCTGGCCACTGCCCCGATAGGGGACGTGGACCATCCGCACCCCCGTCGCCTGCATGAAGAGCTCGGCGGCGAGGTGCTGGCTGGTGCCGACGCCGTTGCTGGCGAAGTTGAGCCGGCCGGGCTGCGCCTTGGCGAGCGCGATGAAGCCGGCAAGGTCCCGCGCGGGGGAGGCCGCCGGGACGGTGACGACCATCGGTACGGCGGCGACGAGCGCGATCGGCGTCACCTCCCGCGCCGGGTCGAAGGGCGGGGTGCGCATGGCGAGCGGCACCTGCACCATGTTGCTGACCGTGCCGAGCGTCGCGGTATGCCCATCCGGCCGGGCGCGGGCCGTGGCGAGGGCGGCGATGGTCCCTCCCCCGCCGGTGCGGTTCTCGACGGCGACCGGCTGGCCGAATTCCTCCGCGAGCCGGGCGGCCAGCAGGCGGGCGAGGATGTCGGTGCCGCCGCCGGGGGCGAAGCCGACCAGCAAGGTGACGGGCCGCGCCGGGAAGGCCGGCTCCTGCGCCGCCGCCGTGGCGGGGAGGAGAAGCGCGGACAGCGCCCGGCGCGGGATCACGCGCCTAGTCTCGGCGCACCCAGCTCGTCGGCGAGCGTGTCGAGCTGGGTGCGGAGCGGGGGCGGGATCGGCACGCCCTCCGCCGCGCGGCGGGCGCGGGTCGCGGCGCTCTGCTCGCCGGGGAGGAAGATGCGGTCGACGCCCGGCAGGCGAGCGCTGCCGCGAATCTCGCGGGCGAGGCCATCGACACGGCGGCGGAACTCGCCCGGATCTCCGAAGGCGGCAAGGTCGATGGCGAGGATGGCCTGGCCGGTATTCGTCACCGTGGTGTCGTCGGCGTTGAAGTCGACGACGTCGCGGCCCATCGCCGCGCCGTTCAGCGTGCCGGCGAGCAGGCCGAAGATCAGCGCCAGCCCGTAGCCCTTGTAGCCGCCGATGGGAAGCAGCAGCCCCTCCCCTGCCCGCTTCGGGTCGGTGAGCGGCTGGCCCTGCTTGTCGATCATCCAGCCCTCCGGCATCGGCTCGCCGCGCTGGGCCTTCACCTTGACCTTGCCGTAGGCGGCGACCGTCGTCGCCATGTCGAGGATGATGGGCGGCTCCTCCCCCGCCGGAACGGCGACGGCGATGGGGTTGGTGGAGAGCAGCAGCTCCAGCCCGCCCCAGGGCGGCAGGTGGTTGGCGCTGCCGACCGCTAGGTAGAGGCCGATCATCCCCGCCTCCATCACCATCCGCGCATAGAGGCTGGCGGGGCCGGCATGGTTGCCGTGGCGCACGCCGCACCAGGCGACGCCCTGGCTGCGGGCCTTGGCGATGGCGGTGTGCGCGGCCATCGTCGTCGCCAGATGGCCGAGGCCGTTGTCGCCGTCGATCAGCGCGGAGGCCGGGCGTTCCTCGACGATGCGCGGGGTGGCGCGCGGGTTCATGCCCCCGGCGCGCATGCGGCGCACATACTGGGCGAGGCGGAAGACACCGTGGCCATCGGCGCCGATGAGGTCGGCTTCGGTCATCAGGCCGGCGACGAGGGCGGCATCGGCGGCGGGGACGCCGGCGGCCTCGTAGATGCCGGTCATGAAGCGGCGGAGGGCCTCGGCGGGGATGTGGTCTGGCATCGGTCGTTCTCTCCCTGGGCGCCCCGCCGGCATCAGCGGGCGCGGGCGAGGAGGCGGCGGGCGCGTTCCACGACGGGCAGGTCGATCATCGCGCCCTCGAATGCGACGGCCCCCTGCCCGGCCGCGAGCGCCTCCTCGAAGGCGGCGATGAGGCGCCGGGCGCGGTCGGCCTCGGCGGGGGCGACGCCGTATTCCTCGTTGATGATCGGCACATGCGCCGGGTGGATGCAGGCGGTGCAGGCGAAGCCGAGCTTCCGCGAACGTTGCAGGCTGGCGCGGTAGCCCTCGAGGTCGCGGAAATCGGCGAAGGCGCCGATGGAGCCGAGGGGGAGGATGCCGGCACCGCGCGCCGCCGCCACCACCATCATGCCGAAGGGGTAGAGCATGTCGGCGCCGGGCACGGCCTCCAGCTCGGTCGAGAGATCCTCGGAGCCGAGGCCGAGCGCTGCCATGCGCGGATCGGCGAGCGCGATGGCGGCGAGATTCGGCAGGGCCTGCGGCGTCTCGACGATGCCGATGAAGCGGGTATGGCCGAGGGGCATGCCGAGCGCGGCCTCGCGCGTGGCGACCACTTCGGAGAGCAGGCGGATATGCTCGGGCCCCATCACCTTGGGCAGCATCAGCGCCGAGACCTCGGGCCGGATGGCGGCGGCGATGTCGGGCACGGCGAGGTCGAGGGCTCGGTTGATGCGAACGGCGAGCGCCTGGCCCTCGGCATGCAGCGCGGCGGCGGCGGCGGGGAGCGCGGCGCGGGCGGCCTCCTTCTCGGGCGGCGGGATGCTGTCCTCGAGGTCGAGGATGATCACGTCGGCACCACGGGTATGGGCGCGGGCGACGAAGCGCTCGGCGGTGGCGGGGACGAAGAGCAGGGAGCGCCAGTTCGGCAGGGTCATCGAAAGGTCCTTGTGTTGAGCGGGCCGATTCAACCCTGCGCGCCCCTCAGCGCTCCGGCCATCGGACCGCATCCTCAGGCGGCGGCGCCGGATTGCAGCATGGCGTCGATCTCGGCCGCGGAGTAGCCGGCTTCGGCCAGCACCTCCCGCGTCTGGGCGCCGAGGCGGGGAGCGGGCCGCGTCGCCTCGCGCATGCCGCCACGGAAGGTGACGGGGGTGCGGGTACGGCGGATGCGGCCCTCGGTCGGGTGGTCGTCATCCTGCCAGAAGCCGACATCGCCGAGATGCGGGTCCTCGAGCAGGTCGTCGATGGAGTTGTAGCGGGCGGCGGGGACATCGGCCGCGGCGAAGATCGTGAGCCATTCCGCCGTCGTCTTTTGCGCCAGCGCCTCGACCTGGAGGGTGAAGTAGTCGGCGGCGTTCTGCGTGCGGGTGATGGGCGTAGCGAAGCGCGGGTCGGTCTTCAGCTCGGGGCGGCCGATGGCGTCGAAGAAGGCGAAGGCCTGGCGGTTGTCGTTCGGGCGGATGGTGATGAAGCCGTCCCGCGTCGGCAGCGGGCGGTAGTCGGGCGAGAGCAGGCGGGCATCGCCGCTCGGGCCCTCGGGCGGGTCGAAGGTGGCGGCGCCGAGGTGCTCCGAGGCGACGAAGCTCGCCATGGTCTCGAACATCGGCACCTCGATGGCCTCGCCGATGCCGGTCTTCTCGCGTCGGTAGAGGGCGAAGCCGATGCTCTGGGCGGCGACGAGGCCGGTGATGTGGTCGGTCATCACCATGGGCACGAAGCGCGGCTCGCCGATGGCGCGCTCGAAGGTGCCGGCGACGCCCGAGAGGGACTGGATGATTGGGTCGTAGGCCGGGCGGTTGGCGTAGCGGCCATCCGTGCCGAAGGCGACGATGCCGCAATGGATCAGGCGCGGGTTCGAGGGTGCGAGCGAGGCGTGGTCGAGCCCGGCGCGGGCCAGCGCCGCGGGACGGACATTGGAGACGAAGACATCGGCCTCAGCGATCAGGCGCCGCAGCGCGGCGAGGCCCTCGGGCTGCTTGATGTCGAGGACGATGCTGCGCTTGTTGCGGTTGAAGTTGATGAACTTGCCCGACATGGCGGGCGAGCGGCTGCCGGCGGCGAGGTAGCGGAGGATGTCGCCGCCCGGCGCCTCCACCTTGATGACCTCGGCGCCCTGGTCGCCGAGGGTGCGGGTGCAGATCGGGCCGACGACGACGGTGGTGAGATCGACGACCTTGATGCCCCCGAGCGGCCCGCCGCTCACGCCGCGAACTCGCAGTCGAGCTGGCCGCAAAGATTGCCGTCGCGGTCCTGCACCCAGGTCGCCGTCTTGCCGCCATCCGGCGCGCGGCCGCAGAGGGTGATGATGTCGCCGACATAGATCGGCCGCGTCAGCCGGGCGGTGAAGCCGGCGAGGCGGCCGGGCATATGCGCGACGGCGGCGTCGAGCAGGAGCTGCATGGTCAGCCCGCCATTCTGCACGGTGGCGGGGTAGCCCTCCTCGCCGCGGGCATAGTCGGCGTCGTAGTGGATGCGGTGCGCGTTCCAGGTCAGCGCCGAGTAGCGGAAGACCAGCGGCGAGGAGAGGTGCCGCTCGACCCGCCAGGCGGCATCCGTCGGCGCCGGGTTGGGTGGCGCGACGGGGCTCGCCTCGCCGGGCTTCGGCGCCTCGCGGTAGACGGCATCGAACTCCTCCTCGACGACGACCTGTCCGCCGACGCGATAGGTGTGGCGCATGGTGAGCACGGTGATGAAGCCGGTGCGCGCCTGCTTCGGGACGATGGCGGCGACTTCCGCGGTGCGCTCGGCCATGTCGCCGATGCGGAGCGTGCCGGGGATCGTCACGCGCCGGCCGGCGCCCATGCGGCGGGGCAGCGGGATGGGCGGCAGGACGACGCCGGGATTGGGGTGCCCGTCCGTGCCGATATCGGACTGGCGCGACGCCTCGTTGCAGAAGAAGCCGAACCAGTGGGGCGGCAGGGCCTCGCCCTGGCGGAAGCCGGCGGGATCCATGTCGAGCATGGCGGCGATGCGGCGGACGGTGCCGAGCGAGATATCCTCCTCGACGACGCGGCGGCGGCCGACCCAGGCTTGCAGCTCCTTGCTCAGCTCCATCGGGGAATCCTATTCGGCGGTAAGGTTGAGGCGGCGGATCAGCGGCGCCCAGCGCTCGGCATCGGCGCGGCAGCGCTCGGCGAATTGCGCCGGGGTGTTGGGCGGGGCGGCATCGGCGCCGACCCTGGCATAGGCGGCGCGCACCGTCTCGTCACGGAGAGCATCGTTCAGCGCCTCGCTCAGCCGCTGCACCGCCTCGGGCGGGGCGCCGCTCGGGACGGCGAGGCCGAAATAGGCATCCGCCTCGAAGCCCGGGATGGTCTCGGCGATGGCGGGCACGCCGGGCCACTCGGGCCGGCGTGCCGGCGTGGTCAGCGCCACCGGGCGAACGGAGGGCGTGCCGCGCACCGCCTCGCCCTCCGGCAGGCCAAGGGCCCGGCAATGGATGCGGCCGGCGAGCAGGTCGGCCATGGCCTGGGTGCTCTGGCGATAGGGGACGTGGACCATCTCGAGCCCAAGCCGGGCGCCGAGATCCTCCATGATGAGGTGGGTGATGGCGCCGACGCTGGCTGAGGCATAGGTGAAGCGGCCGGGATTGGCGCGGATCCAGCCGGCCACCTCGGCGAAGCCCTGGCCGGGGATGGCGGTGTGCACCAGCAGCATGTTGGCGGTGGTGCAGAACAGGCCGACCGGGGTGAAGTCCCGCATCCCGTCATAGGTGAGGTTGCGGTAGAGCAACGCGTTCAGCCCGCTGGTGGTCCCGCCGCCGGCTACCAGCACCGTATAGCCGTCTGGCGCCGCGCGGGCGACGGTCTCGGCCGCGAGGTTGCCGTTGCCGCCCGGGCGGTTGTCGGCCAGCACCGGCTGGCCGAGCCGGGCCGAAAGCGCCTCCGCCGTCACCCGGCTGACGATGTCGGTCTGGCCGCCGCCGCCGAAGGGCACGACGAGGCGGACCGGGCGGTCGGGCCAGGCGGCGCGGGCGAGGCCCGGGGCCAGGGAGGGTGCGGCGAGGCCGAGGGCGAGCAGGCCGCGCCGACCGGGCCTCACGGCCGCCACTCGGCCCGGAGCGCTTCCATGATGCGGTCCAGATCGGCCATGGCGTTGTAGCCGTGGAAGCTGAAGCGGATACGGCCACGGCCATTCCAGGCCCAAACGCCGCGCTGCACCAGCGCCTCGGTCAGCGCGGCGGCGCCGGGGCTGGCGATGCAGACGCTGGCGCCGTGGCGGGCGGGGTCGCGCGGGGTGGTGCTCGGGATGCCGGCCGCCTCCAGCCGGTCGAGCAGCGCCGTCGTCAGGCGCTGGACATGGGCCTGCGCCGCGCCGGGCGGGAAGCCGGCGAGGTAGTCGAGCGCCTCGGCCAGCACATAGACGGCGCCATGGGCGGGGTTGCCGCGGGAGAAGCGCATGGCATCCGGCAGCAGCCTGAGGCCGGCGGCGTAGTCGGGACGGCCCATGTCGTCGATCGAGTGCCAGCCGGCGGTGCTCGGCGCCCAGTCCGGCTGGCGGGCGCGGTTCCAGTAGGCGATGGCGGTGCCGGTCATGCCGAGCAGCCATTTGTAGCTGGCGGCGAAGGCGAAGTCGGCGAGGCGCGGGTCGATCGGCAGGTAGCCGGCCGCCTGGGTGTGGTCGACGACAAGCATGGCGCCGACGGCGTCCGCCACGCGTCGCAGCGCGGCGAGGTCGTAGCGCTCGCCGGTCAGGTAGGAGACGTGGGAGACGGCGATCATCCGCGTCCGCTCGGTCACCGTGGCGGCAAGCGCCGCGGCGTCGCTGGCGCGGGCGTAGCGGATGGCGATGTGCGGGTGGCGCTGGAGCGCGACCGGGGCGACGAGGGAAGGATACTCGTCGGGATCGACGACGATGTTGTCGCCCGGCCGCCAGTCGAGGCTCTCGACCAGCATCGACATGCCCTCGGCGACATTGGCGACGAGGCCGATGTCACCGCGCTCCACGCCCCAGGCGGCGGCGGCGAGGCTGCGGGCGCGCATCACCTCGGCATCCTGGGCGTGGCGGCCATGGGGGCCGCGGCTCTTGTCGGCAGCGTAGCGGGCCAGCGCCGCATCATGGCGGTGGAGGAAGGCGGTCTCGCCTCCGGCGCAGACATGGGTGATGCCGGCTGGGATGCGGAAATCCCGCGGGTCGAAAAGCGGCGCGGCGCTGGCCGCGGGGCGCACGGCCTCCGCTACGCTGGACATGGCTTGGTTCCTCCCGGATTGCGGCGGATGATAGGCCGATGCCGGGTTTCGGCAAGCCAAGGGGGCGAAGGCGGCATGGGGCTGGACCAAGCGGTCTATGAGGACCTGCCCCGATTTCCCTACCGGCCGGTGAGCGGGCCGCAGCGGGTGCCGGTGGCGGTGCTGGGGGCCGGGCCGGTGGGGCTGGCGCTGGCCGCGGGGCTGGCGCGGCATGGGGTGCGCTGCGTCGTCGTCGAGCCGCGCGGGGCGGTGAGCTTCGGCAGCCGGGCGATCTGCATCAGCCGGCGGTCGCTCGAGATCCTCGAGGGCTTTGGCGTCGCGGCGCCGCTGCTGCGGGCCGGGCTGCCCTGGCGCCGGGGGCGGAGCTTCTGGCGGCGGCACCAGGTGCTGGAATTCGAGATGCCGGACGGGCCGGAGCAGCGGCATCCGCCGATGCTCAACCTGCAGCAGTGCTTCACCGAGCAGTTGCTGGTCGATGCCCTGGCGGAGCGGCCCGAGGTGGAGATCCGCTGGCACAGCCGGATGCTGGGGTTGGTGCAGGGCGATGAGGGCGTCACGCTCCGGATCGGGACGCCGGAGGGGAAATACGACCTCGCGGCCGATTGGGTGGTCGCAGCGGATGGGGCGCGGAGCCCGGCGAGGGCAGCGCTCGGCCTGTCCCTCCAGGGGAACTCCTATGAAGGGCGGTACCTGATCGCGGATATCCGGCTGAGGTCGGGAAGTCCGACGGAGCGGCGGGCCTGGTTCGACCCGCCTTCCAATCCCGGCTCCACCCTGCTGATGCACCGGCAGCCGGGGGATATCTGGCGGATCGACTACCAGCTCGGCGAGGTGGAGGATGCCGCGGCGGCGCAGCGCGAGGAGGCCGTCAGGGCGCGCATCGACGCGCATCTGGCGGCGATCGGCGAGCCAGCCGAGTATGATCTGGTGCTGATCAGCCTCTACCGGGCGCATTGCCTGACGCTCGACGCCTACCGGCACGGGCGGGTGCTGTTCGCGGGCGATGCGGCGCATCTGGTGCCGATATTCGGCGTGCGGGGGCTCAATTCGGGTTTCGACGATGCCGGGAACCTGGCCTGGAAGCTGGCCGCCGTGCTGCACGGCGAGGGAGGCGAGGCGCTGCTCGACAGCTATTCCGAGGAACGGGTGTACGCGGCGCGGGAGAACATCCGGGCGGCGCGGAAATCGACGCTGTTCATGACGCCGCCGACGCGGGGGCATGCGCTGATGCGGGAGGCGGCGCTGAGCCTCGCCGTCTCGCAGGATTTCGCCAAGGGATTGGTCAACCCGCGGCAGAGCAGCGCCATCGCCTTCCCCCGCTCGCCCCTGCAGACGCCGCAGCAGGGGGTCTGGACGGCGGGGCCCGCGGTCGGGGCGACGCTGCCGAGCCTGCCGATGGGTGCGGGGCATGTGCAGGCGATGATCGGCCCCTGCCCTGCCGTCCTCGCAGCCGGCGAGATCGAGGTGCCGCAGGGGGTGAGGCTGGTGGCGATCGAGGAGCCGCGGGTACTGGCGGGGCTCGGCCTGGCGCGGCCGGGAGCGGGCTATCTCGTCCGGCCGGACGGGCATGTCGCCTGGCGCTGGCAGGATTGGGATGCGGCCGGGCTCGCTGCGGCGCTCGGGCGGATGATGGGGCGATGAGCGAGGAGGCGATGACCGAGCGGCTCTGGGAGCAGCTCGCCGAGGCCATCGCCGCGGCGGGGCCGGAGCGGGAGGCGCTGTTCTTGGCGAAGCTTGCCCTGCTGCTGGGGCGGGAGCTCGGCGATACGGAGCGCGTGGCGGCGGCGATCGGGGTGGCGCTCAAGGATCTCGACTGACGCAAAAAAGCCGGGCTCTCGCCCGGCTTCCTCGTCACCGCACTGGCAGGCGGCTCAGGCGGCGGCGGCGGCCTTCTTCGCCTGGGCGCGGATGATGCGGCGCTTCAGCACCTGCGCCTCTTCCGGCAGGCGGCGGTTCGGCGTGCCGAGCAGGAAGGCGTCGAGGCCGCCATTGTGCTCGATGGTGCGGATGCCGTTGGTCGTCAGGCGCAGCTGGATGCTGGTGGCCAGCACGTCCGAGAAGAAGGACGTCTCCTGCAGGTTGGGCAGGAAGCGACGCCGCGTCTTGTTGTTGGCGTGGCTGACGTTGTTACCCGTCAGGACGCCCTTGCCGGTGATGCCGCAGCGGCGGGCCATGATGCAAAATCCCAAGCGTAGGGGCGCGCAGGACGGACCCCGCGCGCGGTGGTGTGGAAGGTGGGGCGATATGCCCCGCGCCGGGGGTGGCGTCAAGGCCGCGGTTGCGCAAGGCTGCCCGAAAGACCAGGGAAAGGAAGTCCGATGCGCCTTGCCAACAAGATCGCCCTCGTCACGGGGGCTGCCTCCGGCATGGGGGCGGCGACGGCGCGGCTGATGGCCGCCGAGGGGGCGAAGGTCGCCGTCGCCGACATGCTGGAGACGGAGGGCGAGGCCGTCGCCGCCGGGATCGCGGCGGCGGGCGGGACGGCTCGGTTCATCCGCCTCGACGTGGCGGAGGAGACGGACTGGGAGGCGGCCCTTGCCACCGTCACCGGGGCATGGGGCGGGCTCGACATCCTGGTCAACAATGCCGGCATCTCGGGCAGCGCGACCAACGACCTCTACGACACCGGCCTCTGGGACCGGATCATGGCCGTCAACGCCCGCGGCACCTTCCTCGGGGTGAAGCATGGGGTGGCGGCGATGCGGCGGCGGGGCGGCGGCTCCATCGTCAACCTCTCCTCCATCTCGGGGAATGTGGGGCAGGAGCGCATCCATTGCGCCTACAACGCCTCGAAGGCCGCCGTGCGGCTGCTGACCAAGTCGGTGGCGGTGCAGGAAGGCGCGGCGAAGATCCGGGTCAACACAATCCATCCCGGGCTCATGCCGCCGATGCGGACCTCCGGCGCAACGGCCGATCCGGTGTTCAGGGCGAAGATGCTGGGGCATGTGCCGCTCGGGCGCTCGGGGGAGGTCGACGAGGTGGCGCGGGCCATCCTGTTCCTCGCTTCGGACGAGTCCTCCTACGTCACCGGGGCCGAGCTGCATGTGGATGGCGGATACCTGGCATCCTAGCGTCGACAGGGGGACAGGATGGCCAACAGCGAAAAGGGATTCCTGCTGGTCCGCGGCGCGCTGCTGGCCGACCCGGCGCGGCGGCGGGGCGTGCCGGCGGATGTGCTGATCGAGGACGGGGTGATCCGCGCCGTCGGCACCGGCCTCGCGGCGCCGGAGGGCGCAGCGGTCTTCGATGCCGCGGGGCTGCTGATGCATCCCGGCCTCGTCAACGCCCATACCCATGGCCATAGCGGCCTCTCCAAGGGGATGGGCGACCGGTGGACGCTGGAGCTGCTGCTCGCCGCCTCGCCCTGGATCGGCGGCGGGCGGAGCGTCGAGGACAAGAAGCTCACTACGTTGATCTGCGCCGCCGAGATGGTGGCGAAGGGCTGCACCGCGGTCTATGACCTCTACTACGAATTCTCCCTGCCCTCCCGCGACGGGCTGGATGCGGCCGCGGCGGCCTATGCCGAGGCCGGGATGCGCGCGGTGATCGCGCCGATGGTCGCCGACCGGACACTGTATGAGGCGATCCCCGGGCTGATGGACGCGCTGCCGGAGGCCTTGCAGGGCCAGGTGGCGCGGCTCCGGACGATGCCGGCCGAGCAGACGCTTGGCGCCATCGGCGAGGTGCTGCGGCATTGGCGCTGGTCGGGGCAGGACATCCGCGCTGCCGTCGCGCCGACGATCCCGCTGCATTGCGCCGATGAGTTCCTGTGTGGTTGCGCCCGGCTGGCACGCGAGCATGGCGTCGGCCTGCACAGCCATGTCGGCGAGAGCAAGGTGCAGGCAGTGGTGGGCCGGCAGAGATACGGGAAGACGCTGGTGGCGCATCTCGATGCGCTCGGGCTGCTGGGGCCGGACTTCACCGCGGCACATGGCGTCTGGATGGATGACGACGACCTGCGGCGGATGGCCGATCGCGGCGCCTCCATCGCGCACAACCCGGGCAGCAACATGCGGCTCGGCAACGGCATGTTCCCGCTGCGGCGGGCGCTCGATGCCGGCTGCAACGTCGGCATCGGCACCGACGGGGCGAGCAGCGCCGACAACCAGAACATGTACGAGGCGATGCGCTACGCCTCCATGCTCTCCAAGGTGCAGACGCCCGACCCGCGCTTCTGGGCGAGTTCCGACGAGGTCTACCGGGCGGCGACGGTCGGCTCGGCGCGGGCGCTGGGCTTCAAGGACCTCGGCCTGATCGCGCCGGGCTACAAGGCGGATATCGTCTTCCTCGACCTCGGCAGCATCAACTGGGTGCCGCATCACTGGTCCACCAACCAGATCGTGCACAGCGAGGATGGCGGCGGGGTGCGGCACGTGATGACGGGTGGGCGCTTCATCTTCCGCAACGGGCGGCATGTGGGGATCGACCTGGCGAGGCTGGCGCGGGAGGCGGAGGCGGCGCGGGAGAGGCTCGAGGCGCTGAATGCCGAATGGCACGATCTGTATGCCAAGCTGGAGCCGGTGGTGGCGAGCTTCTGCCCGGCCATCGCGGCGCAGCCCTATCATGCGAGGCGCTATCTCTGCGACGCGCCGGGCTGATAACCTTGCCCGATCCGAACGGGAGGGGTGGGGCATGGACACGCAAGCCGTCGCGGCGGAATTCGCCGCACTCTGCAAGGCCGGGCGGTTCGAGGAGGCGGGCGAGCGCTTCTGGGCGGAGGAGATCGTCAGCATCGAGCCGATGCCGGGCGAGATGGCTGTTCTGCACGGGCGCGCTGCGGTGCAGGGCAAGGGCGAGTGGTGGTACGCCAACCATGAGATCCACAGCGCCGAAACCCATGGCCCCTACGTGAACGGGGACCAGTTCGCGCTCCGCTTCCACCTCGACGTCACCCGGAAGGCCTCCGGTCAGCGGATGCAGATGGAGGAGATCGGCCTCTACACGGTCCGCGAGGGCAAGGTGGTGGAGGAGCGTTTCCTGTTCCGCATGGGCTGAGGGGCTGGCACGGCATTGGCATGGAGAAGGGAAAACCTGCCTGGATGACCGCGATGCCCCTCCCCCGCCGTGCCCTGCTTGCCCTGCCCGCCCTGCTCGGTGGGCCGGCTGCCCTTGCGCAACCCGCCTGGCCGGAGCGGCCGATCCGCTGGGTGGTGAATTTCCCGCCCGGCGGGGCGGCGGATACGCTTTCGCGCATCCTCGCGGAGCAGATCGGCAGCGGGCTCGGCCAGCCCATCGTCGTCGAGAACCGACCGGGCGCGGGCGGCATGGTGGGGGCGGAAATCCTCTCCAGGGCGCGGGGCGATGCGCATCTGGTGATGATGTCGAGCGCGGCATCGCACGGGATCGGGCCGGTGCTTTACCCGGCCGTCCCCTATGACCCGGTGGCGGATTTCACCCATGTCGCGCTGGTCGGCACCTTCCCGAGCGTGCTCGTCGTCAATCCGGGCGTGCCGGCGCAGAGCCTCGGCGAGTTCCTGGCCCTGGCACGCGGGCGGCCGGGCGGGCTCGCCTTCGGCACCGGCGGCAACGGCACGATGAACCACCTGACCGGCGTGCTGCTCGCCCGTGCCGCCGGGGTGGAGCTGACGCATGTGCCCTATCGCGGCTCCGCCCCGGCGCTGGCGGATGCGATGGGCGGGCAGATCCCGGCGGTGATGGAGAGCCTGCCGATCGCCCTGCCGCATCTCCGCGCCGGGCGGCTGCGCGCGCTCGGCACCAGCGAGGCGGTGCGGGATGCCGCGCTGCCGGAGGTGCCGAGCTTCGCCGAGGCCGGCTTCCCTGCCGTCCAGAGCACCAACTGGTTCGGCTTCTCGATGACGGCCGGGCTGCCGCCTGCCGTCACCGGGCGCTGGCAGGCGGCGATCGAAGGGGCGCTGGCGGATACGCGCGTCAGGGAGCGTTTCGCCGGCCTCGGTGTGCTCCCGGGGCAGATGGGGCCGGCGGAGTATGCCGCGCTCGTCACCGGTGAGCTGGCACGGTGGCGGCAGGTGATCCAGGAGGCGGGGGTGAAGCCCGACTGAGCCGCTCCCCGCCGCCCGTGGTCAGAGAATGAAGTCGCTGGCCTGCAGGACGTGGTGGCCGGCCAGTTCGATCTCGTAGGTGGTCGGCGGCGGGGCATAGGCGAAGGGCACGTAGAACTGCACGACGGTGTGGTCGCCCTCGGTCACGGTGCGGACCTGCATCGCGTCGTCGCCGGTGAAATCCTTGCCGCCGAGGAAGACCGGCGCCTTCGTCCCGTCGGTCCAGTTGGCAAAGGCGTGCAGGTCGATCCGGTCCTGGCCCGGGCGGAAGTCGAGGATCTCGTCGCGTGTCGCGGCATCGGTGCCGGTATCGGAGGCGAAGACGCCGGGGGCCGAGCGGAAGGCGAATTGGAAGACGTCCTGGCCCCGGCCGCCGGCCATCTCGTCGCGGCCGAGATTGCCGATCAGGACATCATTCCCGCTGCCGCCGAACAGCGTGTCATTGCCGCCCTCGCCGTCGATGCGGTCCTGTCCTGCGCCGCCGTCGAGCAGGTCGCCGAGGTCGCGCGCCGCGGTGATGGAGCCGCCTGCCCCGCTGGAGGCGAAGACGCCGGCACCGTCGATGCTGTCGTCGCCGCCACCACCATGCACCGTGTCGGCCTGGTAGCCGGCGAAGATGGTGTCGTTGCCGAGGCCGGCGAAGATCAGGTTTTTGCCAGGCCCGGCCAGGGGGTTGCCGAAGCCGCCTTCGGGGCCGTTGCCGTAGATCAGGTCACTGCCGCCGCCGGCCAGGATGGTGTCGTTGCCGGCCAGCCCGTCCAGCGTCTCGGCCCGGAAGGAGCCGAGGAGGTAGTCAGCGCGGCTGGTTCCGGAAATTGGTGTGGGTCGCGACATGGTAAAATCCTCCGACGGCCGGGCGGGCAGGGTCTTCGCCGGTACTGCCACCGGCCGCCGGGGTGTTGAAGCATGCCAGTACATGCTTAGAAAATCACGGTCGTCAGATAGATATTTCCGGATAAATCATTCTGGATACATCGTCCGTATTGATCCGGCCCTGCCGCTGCGTTCGTTACGATGCCGGGCCGCATGGCAACCCGTGGCAGGGCCGCCCGTTCGGCGGGGACGCAAGGGAGCTCCCTCCATGGCCGATCATGACCTGCCGCGCCGCGGCCTCGTCCTCGCCGCCGCCGCGCTCGGCGCCGGCGGCGCGGGCTATCCGCCGCCCTCGCCCATCGACAGCGGCCGGGTGGAGAACGGGCGGGTACAATTCCCCGACTGGCGCGGGCCGGCCGACCCGCCCGGCGGCGGCGCCCCGCAGCCGCAGCCACCAGGGGAACGGATCGGCTTCGCCGTAGTCGGCCTCGGCCGCATCTCGCTGGAGGAAGTGCTGCCCGCCCTCGCCGAATGCAGGGAGGCGCGGCCCGTCGCCCTCGTCAGCGGCAGCCCGGAGAAGGCGCGCGTGGTCGCGGCCCAGCACGGCATCCCGGATACGGCCGTCCACGGCTATGACGAGTTCGAGCGGTTGCGGGAGAACCCGGCGGTGCAGGCGGTCTACATCGCCCTGCCCAACGCCATGCACCGCGAGTTCACGGAGCGCGCGGCGGCCATCGGCCGCCATGTGCTCTGCGAGAAGCCGATGGCCAACAGCCTCGCCGACTGCCAGGCCATGACCAGCGCCTGCGAGCGTGCGGGGGTGCGGCTGATGATCGCCTATCGCTCGCAGTACCAGCCGCATCACCGGGCGACGATCGCCCTCATCCGCAGCGGGGAACTGGGGCGGCTGCGCTTCATCGAGGCAGCCAATACCCAGGCCAACGGGCCCGGGCCGCAATGGCGCTACAACCGCCAGATGGCAGGCGGCGGGGCGCTGCCGGATATCGGCCTCTACTGCCTCAACGCGGCGCGCTACCTGACCGGGGAGGAGCCGGTGGAGGCCTTCGCCACCACCTACAGCCCGGCCGGGGATGCGCGCTTCGCCGAGGTGGAGGAGAGCATCGCCTTCCAGCTCCGCTTCCCCTCGGGCGTGATCGCCAACGCGCTGAGCAGCTACGGAACCTATGAGAACCGGAGCCTGCGGCTGCATTTCGAACGGGGCAGCATCGAGATGCCGCATGCCTTCGCCTATCAGGGCCAGCGCCTCGTCGTGCAGCGCCGGGTCGGCGAGGTCGGGGCGGAGGAGGAGCGGATCATCAAGCCGAAGAACCAGTTCGCGCAGGAGATCGACCATTTCGCCGCCTGCGTGCGGGACGGAAGGAAGCCGCATACGCCGGGCGAGGAGGGCGTGCAGGACCAAGCGCTGATGGAGGCGCTGTACCGCTCGGCGAAGGAGGGGAAGCCGATGCGGCTGGAGCCGCCGCCGGGGCCGACGCGGGGCCCCGATCCGGCCTGAGGAGGGAAAATGGAGGGGGTTGGATTCGAACCAACGTAGGCGAAGCCAGCGGATTTACAGTCCGCCCCCTTTAGCCACTCGGGCACCCCTCCGCGGAGCCGGGGGGATATCCGGCTTCACCCCGCCCTGTCAATGCGGCGGGGGCTCCCGGGGTGCCAGGAATTCGCCGAGCCAAGGGGCACGCCAGCCCTCCATCCGCCAGGACAGGGCCTCCGCTCCGCCGAGTGACGGGTCGGGCACGTCGATCCGCACCTCCCCTGCCTCGCCAAGGCCGCGGCGGAAGGCAGAGCGGCCGGCCGCCTCCAGCCGCAGTGCGCTCGCCGGGCCGAACAGGCGGGCGATCCCGTCGCTCGGCTGGAAGGTGCCGGCGACCGCCATCCCGGCCGGCAGGTAGCGGGCGAGGAGGAAACTCTCCCCCTCCCCGCCCCCGGCCAGGCGCAAGCCGAGGAAGGTGGTGCGTGGCCTGAGGCCCAGGGGCGGCGGCGCATCGGCCGGCCCCTCGGCGGCACCGGCTTGGGCGATGGTGAGGTATTCGCCCTCCGCGCCCCAGCGGCAGAGGATCAGCCACTCGGCAAGCGGCAGGCCCTGGCGGTGCGGCGCGTCGTAGGACGCCTCGGCAAGGCTGGCCCGCATCGCCATCACGAAGCCTTGCGGCACCATCGCCTGCGGCGGCATATGTCTCATGCACGCTCTCCCCTGCGGATGATCTCGAGCATCTGGGTTTCGCGGTGGCCGCCCTGGATCACCCGGCAGAGGGCGGTCTCGGCCGGCGGAATGCCGTGGGCGAGGCGCATGACCCCCGGCGCGTCGCGGAGGAAGCGCACCCAGTCGCAGCAGGCCTCCAGATAGCCGGCATCGGCCATGTCACGGTCGGCGTTCAGTACCACCAGCCGGCCGCCCGGCCGCAGCAGGGCGAAGCAGGCGGCGGTGACGGTATGGGCCAGCCGGTCGGTGAGGTCGTCATACAGCGTCGTCGCATAGATGAGGTCGAAGCCGCCGCGCGGCAGGGTGCCGTCGAAGGTCGCCTTCGGGCTGCGGTGCAGCGTTTCGATGCCGCGCGCGGCGTGCTCCATCTGCACCATCGCGAGGGAGGCGGCGTCCTGGTCGAGGGCGACGAAGCGGCCGATCTGCCCGGCCTGGACGGCCTTGGAGAGTTCGGCCTCGCGCAGATGGCCGCAGCCAAGGGCGAGAACATGCGGGTTAGGCCGCGCCTCGGCCGCCTGGTCGATCCGCCCGGCGATGGTGGCGAGCCGGACGCGGGCGGCGGCGGCGGCGGGGGCGGCGATGTCGCGGCGGAACAGGGTGAGGCCGAGGGCACTGACCTGCTCGTTCTCCAGCGCCGCCTCGCCGCGATAGAGCATGTCGAGCATTGGCGCGTCGCCGGCATAGCCACGGGGCTTGCGGTAGCCGCGCCGGGCGAAGGGGTTCTCGTGCAGCAATGCCAGCAGCGGGTGGGCGCGGAGCGCGGCGACGCTGCGCTGCCAGGCGGTGGGGGCGGCGGTGTTGCGCAGCCAACGCAACCCGTCGGCCAATGCGTCCAGCACCGGCGCCGCCGGCTCCGCGCCGCGTAGCCGGACCAGCGCCTCGTCCAGCAGGTGGCGCGGGTCGGCCTGAGCGGAGGCCAGCGGGGCGGGCGCCGCCGGGCGGAAGGCCTGGGCGAGCGGGGCGCCCTTGGCGGCAGCCTGCATCGGCATCTGGATCATGGTCGCCTCACTGCTCTTTCTGGCCACCGATCAGCGGGGGTGGCCATCGCATGACCGCACCATGGCAAGGCCAGCGTGACCCCAGCGTGATTGCGCCTGGCGCTTCGCCAGGGCAGGAGAAATCACGCTAGGCTCACGCAGGCGCACGCAGCATGCCCGGGACGATGCCGTGGGGAGGCAAGGGATGACGGAGAGCGGTTCTGCGGGGGCCTGCCCCTTTGGCGGCGCGGCAGCGGGCGGCATCCTCGGCCCACTGCCGGGCTTCCGCCACGTCTTCGGCCAGCCCGCTGCGGCGGAGCGCTTCCAGGTGGATGGCGAGGACCCACGCAGCTCGCCCGCCGCACTCGCCACGCTGCGGCGGCGGCTGCGCGGCCTCGCCACGCTGATGGGCACGCGGCCACCGGGCGCCTCCGAGAATCCGAACCTGCCCTCGGGCTATACCTATCTGGCGCAGCTCGCCGCGCATGACATGGTCTCGACCAGCATGGCCTTCTGGGCGGCGGGCGGGCCCGATCCGGGCGTCGCCAACGTGCATGGCGCGCCGCTCCGGCTGCGGACGCTCTATGGCGGCGGGCCGGGCGCCTGCCCCTTCGCCTTCGCCCTGGACGATGCGCGCGACCAGACCCGCAGCCGCTTCCGCCTCTCGGCACATGCCGGGGCGAAGGGCGATGCATCCTGCTTCCGCGACATCGCGCGCGCAGCGACGCCGGGGACGCTCGGCAACCGCGGCGGCTTCGCCGGCGCCGGGCGGGGCGAGGCGCTGATCGCCGATTCGAGGAACGACCAGAGTGCGCCGCTGTCACAGCTCACCTGCCTCTTCCAGATGCTGCACAACGCGCTGATCGACATGCTGCCGAAGCCCGGGACGCTGACGGCCCGCGCGCTTCGTGAGCGGACGGCGGCACGCTTCGCCGTGGCGCAGGAGGCGACGATCCTCGTCTTCCGCAGCGTGCTGCGCCACGACCTGCTGCCGCGGCTGCTCGACCCGGAGGTCCGCGCGCTCTACGACAACCCCGCGCCCGAATGGCTGGAACCGCAGCCAGGGCCCGGCCTGCCGTTGGAGTTCTCGCACGGCGCCTTCCGCTTCGGCCATGCGATGCTGCGCGACACCTACCGCATCGGCGGCTTCGATGATGCGACGCTCGCCGACCTGCTGCGGCAGAACTCGACGCGCGGGCCGAATGCCGTGCCGTTGACGCGGGACTGGCTGATCCGCTGGTCCCAATTCTACGAGATGCCGGACCAGCCCGCGCCGAACCTCTCGATGAGGCTCGGGCCGCGCTACACGGCGATGCTGATGGGCGACGGGTTCTTCGACCCGATCGAGCCTGGCGACCCGGCGGGGGTTGCCTTCCGCGACCTGATGAGCGCCTCGCTCACTGGCATGCGCTCGGTGCGCGACCTCTGCGCCCGGGTGGCGGCGCTGCGGCCGGGGCTCGCCGCGCAATCGCCGCTGCTGGCCGACCCGGCGGCGCGGGAGGCGGCGCTCGCCGCCTGGCTTGGGCGCGACAGTGCGGTCAGCCTGCTGACGCCAGCGGATGTCGCGGCGCTCGCCGCCGAGCCGCCCCTGCCCTTCTACATCCTGTTCGAGGCGGAGCACGAGGCGGGAGGCGAGCGGCTCGGCACGCTCGGCTCGCTGCTGGTTGCCGAGACGGTCTATGGCGCGCTGGCGCGGGAGCGGCTGGCCTCGGAGGGCGAGGGCGAGCTCGGCGCCGCCTTCGACCGGCTCTGCGCCGCCTGGCTCGGAGACACCCGCTTCGTCGATCCGCCGCTCGTCGAGGACATGCCGGGGCTGGTGGCCTTCATCGCCCGGAGGCTCCGCCTGGAGGCGGCGGACCCCGCATTCATCTGATCCCACGAAGGAGACAAACGATGGCCCTGGACCCGACCGAACCCGTCAACATGACCCCGATCAACTACGAGAACTGGGGCAAGCTCATCAAGACCTGGGCCACCGGCAACGACTATGTCGGGAACGGCCATGAATACCCGGTGCCGGAGACCCTCGATGAGGTGAAGCGGCAGCTCGCCGCGGCGAATACCGGCCTCACCCTGCCGGCGCGCATCCAGAAGCTGCAGGTCGTCGTCGGGCGGAGCGACACGCTGCTGTTGCGCCTGCCGCCGCCCGACCTGGTCGAGGCTTCGGAAAAGCGGCTGGCGAAGAAGGACTACGCTCTGCCGGGCTTCTACAACGACCACTTCGGCTGCGTCGCACCAGCGCTGCCAGACAAGGATGCACGGATGAAATTCCATGCGCAGCGCATCGGCGACTACTCGATCGCCAATTGCCAGTGACGCTGGCCTACCAGTCGCCGTGCCGGGCGCCGTAGGTCGGCAGCCCGGCGGCGGCGATGCCGTCGCGCAGGCGGTTCCATTCCTCGGCGCGGCGGATCGGGTAGAGGTGCAGCAGCCAGCGCACCATGTCGAGGTCGCTCGGCAGCGCCTCGGCGAACCAGCTGTCGCGCACGCCATTGAGGTAGCGCGCGGCGGCCTCCTCCGCCTCCTCGATACGGCCGAGCCGGGCCAGCGCCGCGGCGCGCCAGGCCGGCAGGGTGCGGATCACGTCCTGCGCGCGGTCGCAGGCGTCGAGCGTGCCGGCATCGTCGCCGGCGAGATAGGCGATCGTCACCTGATAGCCCCAATGGGTGAGGCTCGGCATCAGCGACATCTCGAGCGACTGGGCCGCGAGTTCCGCTGCCCGCTCGTGGTTGCCGGCGAAGCTGTGGAACAGCGCGGCCGAGATCAGCGTCCAGCTGTCGTTCGGGTTGAGCTCGCAGGCGAGGCGCATCGGCACCTCGGCCTGGGCGTGGTGGCCGCTCATCGCCAGCGACCAGCCGAGCGTCAGCTGGGCGCGCGAATCGGTCGGGTCGAGATGCACGGCGCGGCGGGCGAGCTCCACCGCGCGGGCCTCGCGCTCGCGGCTGCGGCGCTCGCCGGGATGAATGATGTGGACCGAATTCTCCATCTGGGCGAGGCCGCTGAAGGCCGAGGAGAAGCCTGGCGTTCGCTCGATGCATTCGCGGAAGAGCTGCCCGGCGCGGGCCCAATTCTGCGGGCTGAAGCTGCGGATCATGGCCGTCGCGCGCAACCAGCGGTCATAGGCCTCGAGCGAGATGTCGGCCTCGACCGCAAGGCGCTGCAGCCGCGCCGAGGAGATCTGCAGGTTCAGCGCGATGGCGATGCGGCGGACGATGTCGCGATGCGCCTCGAACCAGCCGTCGAGGCGAAGCTCCATCCGCTCCGACCAGATGAAGATGCCGCTGTCCTGCTCGGCGAGGGTGAGGACGAGGCTGATGCGGTCGCCGACCTGGTAGGCGGTCGCGCTGACGCGGTAGCGGGCGGAGACGCGGCTGCCGGTCTGCTCGGCGCTCGGCATCGAGGGGCCATCGACGACGAACCACTCGCGGAAGCGCACCAGGCAGGCGATGAGGTCGTGGCGGAAGCCGAGCGCCAGGTGCATCTGGTCCGGCCCGACACCGTTGACCGCGAAGGGCTCGACGAGCAGGGCGATGCGGGCCGGGGTGCCGCTGGGGCGCGGCACCGGCGCGGGGGCCAGCGCCTCGATCCGGGCTGCGGGCAGCGGGACGGGCTCGGCGAGGCTAGGGGCGATGGTGCCAAGCTTGATCTCGGCGACGAGGGCCTGGGTCGCGGCGGAGGGCTCGGTGTCGTACTCTTCCTCCAGCAGGCGCCAGAGCTGCTCATAGGCGCGGAGCGCGGCGACTGTGTCGCCCGCCTCGGCGCTGCCGCGCATCAGGGCGCGGCAGGCTTCCTCATGCGTCGGGTCGAGCATCAGGATCGCTTCGGCCAGGCGCTGAAGCAGGCTGCGTGGCTGGCTCTCGACGCGCAACGCCGACTCGAGGGCGCGGATCAGCCGGTCGTGAAAGGCCTGGCGGGTGACGGTCAGCCAGCCGCGGAAGGCCGGGTCGAGGTCGTCGAGGCCTTGCAGCAGCGCCTCGCTCAGCCGCGGCGTCGACAGCAGCAGCGGATGGGCGACGCCGCGCTCGGCGGATTGCAGCACGTCGCGCGCATCGGGCCGGGCGAGGGCGAGGTCGAGGGTGACGGTGAGACGGCCGGCGCGAAGGGCGTTGCAGCCGGCGGCCTCCATCGCCTCGCGCAGCTCATGCACCACCTGGCGGAGCGAAGCGCGGGCCTTGTCCTCGCCCGTCTCGCTCCAGAGCAGGCCGACCAGGCGCTCGCGGCTTTCCTCGCCGCTCTCGCTCAGCAGCAGATAGCCGAGCAGGGCACGCGCCTTGCGGCTGCGCAGGCGCAATTCGTGGCCGGAGAAGCTGGCGCGCAGCGGGCCGAAGAGCGAGGCACTGAGCAGCTCCGGCGCCACCGATGCGGCCCGCCCCCCCGAGGTGATGGCCTGCTGCGGTGACTGCTCCATCAACTCCGGGCCTGGATGCTCGCGGCTGAACCGGGCGTCACATCAACGCAATTCCGCCGGTATGGCAATCGCCGCCGCCCGTGCGGGCGATGGCCGCGCGAAGCCTTCCACCTATGGTTCGGGAGGGTTCGACCTCCAGCCCCGGGACGACGAGGCGCATGGCGGGGAGGCCAAGCTCCTGCCGCGTCAGATCAAGGGCAAGAACCGGCAGGCCCCGCGCACCGAGCCGGCTGACCAGCATCGCCATGGCGGCGGCGGGATCGGCGGGCAGGCCAGCGCCAGGGGCGGCGGGGCCCACGGGATGAAGCAGGGCGCAGTCCCCGGCCCGGATGCCGTGATAGCGGCGGAGCAGCGCCCGGTCACGGGCGTTGAGCACGTCCGGCCCGGACTCCTCCTGCTTCGCCAGGACGACGGCATGGGCCATCTCCATCTGGGCCATCTCCAGGATGGCGGCGCGGGCGGCCGCGGCCCGGGAGGTGCGGGCGGCGAGGCCGCAGCAAAACCCCTCCCCCTCCGGCCCGGCCGAGATGGCGGCGATGACGGGGACGCCGAGATCGCTGGTGAGGTCGAGCAGCCAGCTCTGCCGCCGCTCATCGCCCTGGCGCAGCCGGGCGATGAGCGGGGCGGCGACGGCCATGGCCGGATCCTCCAGCGCGACCGGGCGGCCGTGCTGCCCGCCGCGCCACCAGAGGGCGGCGGCGTCGCGCTCGACCAGCTCCAGCAGCGCATGGAGGGCGGCGGCCTCCGGCGTCGGCCCGGCGGCGCAGCCGATGCTGAGCGGCCAGGGTGGGGTGAAGTCCGGCTGCGGGTGGCGAAGGCAGAGGCCGGCCGGCAGCCAGGCGCTGCCCGGCGCATCGAGGCGGAGAAGCTCGATCCAGGCCTTGGGTGCGGCGCCCTCAGGCAGGATGCGGGCGAGCCATTCCGCATGTTCGGACCGGGACGGCGGCGGGCCGAGGTGGGCGCCATCCGCAGGCGATTCAAGCGCGGAGAGCAGCTCCACCCCCTCACCCACGCAGCCCTCGAAGGCCTCGATCAGGCTGGCCCCGACGCCCGAGACGCTGGCGAGGCCAGCGCCGACGGGCACCTCCGCCCCGAAGACGGCGAGGCCGGGGGCGGTCGGGCAATCGAGGGTGAAGAGCCGGGTGAAGCGGCCGGCGGCGCGGAACAGCAGGGCGCGGTTGCGCTCCGCCGGGCCGGGCGTGGCGGGGACCGGGCAGCCGAGCCAGGCGAGGAAGTCCCGCAGATCCGGGGTGGCCGGGCCGGACGGATTGAGCAGGTGGCGGGCGGCGGCCTCGCAGAGCGCGGCGGTCTCGTGCATCCGCCGAACCTAGCCTAGGCGAAGAGAAAATCCGCCGCCGAGAGCGCTGATTTCTGCACTCCCGCGAGGGTGATGCCGTCGCCTCCGCCGAGATCGATCATCGCGCCGCCGGGCTGGTCCGCCATGGCCGCCAGCACGTCGGTGAAGCTGCCAGGGCCGAAGCCGGCGAGGCGGATGTGGTCGATGCCCGGGGTGAAGTCGCCGATGCGGTCGGCGCCGCTGCCGCGGGCGAAGAGGAAGAGGTCGGCCCCCACCCCGCCCAGCAGCACGTCATGGCCCGGGCCGCCGTCGAGCGTGTCGTTGCCCGCCGCGCCGTTCAGCCAATTCGCACCGCCATTGCCGGTGACGGCGTTGGCGAGGCCGTTGCCCTGGCCAGTGCGCGTGGTGCCGAGCAGCACCAGGGATTCGAGATGGGCCGCAAGGGTGTAGCCGCCGCCGGGAATGGCAGCGAAGACCGTGTCCCGGCCGCCGCCCGAGGCCTCGAGGACGACGTCGCCGGGGGTGTCGATGCGATAGGCATCGTCGCCCGGCCCGCCGCTCAGCCAGTCCGCCTCGCCGAGGCTGGAGGCGCCGTCCAGCACGTCATCGCCGGCGCCGCCGGCCAGCCGGTCCGGGCCGGCGCCGCCGGCCAGCGTATCGTCGCCCGCGCCGCTGGAGAGGAAGTTGGCGCTCTCGTTACCGGTGATGGCATTGGCCGCGGCATTGCCGCTGCCGTTGATGGCGCCGGCCCCGGCCGCGAGGACAAGCGCCTCCAGATGCGCCGGGAGGGCGATGCTGACGGTGCTGACCACAGTGTCATGACCGCCATCCGCCGCCTCCTGCGGAAGCGGGCCGCGACTGCCGACGAGGTAGAGGTCATCACCCGCCCCGCCGGCGCCGGCGCCGGGATGCACCGCCGCCCCGGCCGGGATGCCCGTGCCGCCCCAGGCATTGCCGGCCAGGTCGGTGAGCTGGCCGCCGCCAAGATCGAGACCAGTCAGCAGGATCGTCTGCGGTGCGGTGCCCTCCGGCAGGTCGAGGTGGAAGGGCAGGCGCGGCCCGTCCGACCCGGCACCGAACGCCGCCTGCATCGGCGTGCCGTCCACCATCAGGTTGAGCACCGGTGTCCCGCCCGCCAGGCGGATGGCTTCGGAGAAGACCAGGGCGAGGTCGATGGCGCCGCCATGGGCCATGCCATCCAGGTGACGGAAGGTGGGCGGCGCCTGGTCGGCCGGCCAGAGGCTGACACCGAGCGTGGTGCCGGGCAGGGTGAGGTGCAGCGGGTTGCCGGCAGCGTCCTGGAGCCGCTGTTCGGGATCCTCGAGGGCGGTGACGCGGATGCCGCCCCGCGCCAGGTCGCCCTCCTGTACGCGGAAGGTGAAGGCGAGGCTGGTCGGGGTGCTGCGGAAAGGATCGAACGACGCATGGCGGGCGGTGCCGCCGGCATCGATCAGCAGGCTCGGCAAGGTCTGACCATCGGCGAGATGCATCGCCTCGCTGGCCGAGAGGGCGAAGCGCAGCAGCTGGCCCGGGATGTAACGGCCATCGGCGGGGGCGATGAGGCTCGCTGTCGGCGCGACGGTATCGATCAGCAGGGCGGCGAGGCCGGGGGAGACCGGCAGGGCCGGCGCCAGCACATTGCCGGCGAGGTCGGTGACGGCGCCGCCGGGATCGCTGAGGCCGGTGACGGTAGCGCCAAGCCCCTGCCGCCCGTCGGGCATGGCGAGGGCGAAGCGGAGCACGGTGGGGTCAGTGCCGGCGAGCAGGGTTGCCTGCATCGCCTGGCCGCCGATCGAGAGGTTGAGCACCGGCGCCGGCTTGCCGCCCGCAACGGCGACCGCCTCGCTCATCTGCAGGTCGATGACGAGGCTGCCGCCAAGCCCAACCGGGCCGGGGCTCCGAGGCACTGCGGCCTGGATTGCGGGTGGGGTGTTATCGGCCTGGACCAGGACGTTGGAGAAGTCCGGTACGGTGCCGAGCGCGCCGGACCAGACATTGCCGACCTTGTCGGTGATCGCCCCGCCGCCGATCAGCCGGCCGAGGGCGATGCCCGCCTGAGCCTTCGCTTCGGCTTCGACGACCAGGCCGAAGGAGAGCTTGTTGGCCGCCGGATGGCCGAGCAACGCCGCCTGCAAGGTGGTGCCGCCGATCACCACCTCCAGCACCGGGGCGGGGGCGCCGAGCTGCAGCTGCACCGCCTCGTCGAAGGCGAGGGCGAAGACGAGCATGTCACCCGCCGGGTGGTTGCCGGGGGCGGGGCCGGTGATGCCGGTGAGTGCCGGCGGGGCGAGGTCGGCCCGGACCAGCACGCCGGAGAGGTCCGGCACGCCAACCAGCCCGCCGGAGAGTGGGTTGTTCGAGCTGTCCTTGATCGTCCCGCCGGCCTGGACGATCTGGCCGAGGGCGATGCCGTCCTGGTCCGAGGCGCCGGCCGGCAGGGTGAGGCGGAAGGTCAGCCGGTGCGGGGCCGGGCTGGCGACATGGCTGGCGGCCAGCACCTGGTCGCCGACCAGCACCTCCAGCACAGGGCCGGCGCCGCCCGGCGGGGTGGCCACTACCACCGGCTTGTTGAACTGGATGGTGATGTCGAGCGTCTGGCCGGCCTGGTAATTGCCGGCGGCGGGGCCGGCCACGGCGGTGACGACCGGCAGCGTCGTCTCGCCGACGCGGAGGTCCAGCGTGGCGCGGGCCGAGACGTTGCCGGCGCCGTCCTCGGCATCGAGGCCGATGGCGTAGTACTGCCCGAGCGGCAGGGTGCCGAGGGCGAGCTGCCAGGCACCGGTGCCGTCGGCGGTGGTGGTGGCGAGGAGCCTGGTGCCGTCATAGGCGCGGATGACGGCCCCGGCCTCGGCGGTGCCGGAGACGGCGGGGGTGGTGTCGACCGTCTGCCAGACGGGCTGGCTGCGGTTGCCGGTGGTGTCGCCGGCGAAGCCGGTCGGCACCGGGGCCGCGGGGGCGGACTGGTCCACGGCGAGGCGGAAGGGAGCGCTGTCGCCATCCGGGCCACGGGCGACGAGGAGGACGTCCTGCTCGCCTATGATGTTGGCCAGCGCCTGCCAATTCCCCTCCGCGTCCGCGGTGGCGCTGCCGATCTGGGTGTTGCCGAGCATCAGCCGGACCAGCGTGCCGGGCGTGGCCGTGCCGCGGAGCTGGGGGTTGGGATCGGCCGTGATGCCATCCCCCGGGGTGCCGGTATCGTTGAGCAACCCGATGATGACGGGGGCCATGGCCATCCTGGTCCTGTTGCGAGACCGCGACAGGATCGGGGGTGGAGGTAAAGGAAGGGTGGCCGCCGAGGTGGAATTTCGATGCAAGGGGGGCCGTGGCGGTCTCGGCAACCCCTTGCTATACCGCACCCGCCGGAGCACCCGGAGGCGGGGCCGCCGCGCGCCCTGCCGCCCGGGGCACGGCGGGAAGTCGCCGGAAGAAGGATATCTGTCACCATGGCGCGACGCCGTCAGCTCTATGAGGGCAAGGCCAAGATCCTGTTCGAGGGGCCCGAGCCCGGGACGCTGGTGCAGTACTTCAAGGACGACGCCACCGCCTTCAACAGCCAGAAGAAGGGCACCATCACCGGCAAGGGCGTGCTCAACAACCGCATCAGCGAATACCTGATGAGCCGGTTGATGGAGATCGGCGTGCCGACCCATTTCATCCGCCGGCTCAACATGCGGGAGCAGTTGATCCGCGAGGTGGAGATCATCCCGCTCGAGATCGTGGTGCGGAACGTGGCGGCGGGGAGCCTTTCGACCCGGCTCGGCATCGCCGAGGGGACGCGGCTGCCGCGCTCCATCATCGAATATTATTACAAGAACGACACGCTGAACGACCCGTTGGTCTGCGAGGAGCACATCACCGCCTTTGGCTGGGCGGCGACGCAGGACCTCGACGACATGGTCGCGCTGGCGCTCCGGGTGAACGACTTCCTCACCGGGCTGATGCTCGGCGTCGGCATCACCCTGGTCGACTTCAAGGTGGAGTTCGGCCGGCTTTACGATAACGAGGAGATGCGGATCGTCCTCGCCGACGAGATCAGCCCGGACAACTGTCGCCTCTGGGACGCCAAGACCGGCGAGAAGATGGACAAGGACCGCTTCCGCCGCGATCTCGGCAAGGTCGAGGAAGGCTATCAGGAAGTGGCGAGGCGGCTCGGTATCCTGCCCGAGGCGGGGGTGCGGGACCTCAAGGGGCCGGAGATGATGCAATGACCCTCCGGTCGCCAGGGGGCGCAGGCGCCGCCGGGCACCGCAGGCGTGAATCGGAGGGTTGAGATGAAGGCGAAGGTTACGGTGATGCCGAAGGCCGGCGTTCTCGACCCGCAAGGCAAGGCGATCGGCCATGCCCTGGCCGGGCTCGGCTTCGCAGGCGTCGGCGAGGTTCGGGCGGGCAAGGTGATCGAGCTGGAGCTGGCCGAGACCGACCCCGCCAAGGCCCGCGCCGAGGCCGAGGCGATGGCGCGGAAGCTGCTGGCAAACACGGTGATCGAGAGCTTCAGCGTGACGCTGGACTGATGCGATCCGATGGCCGGAGCGCCGGAGGGCGCGGAGGGCTGAATCGGCCTGCGCCGGAGGCCATATCATGAAGACCTCGCTCTTCATCATGCTGGGGCTGACGGTGCTGATCTCGATCGGCCTGCGCTGGCGGGAGGAGCGGGTGGCGGTGCTGCGGCCGGTGGCGCCTGCGCGGCGGAAGGGCTTCCTCGCCGGGCAGAAGCGCCGCCTCAACCGCTGGCTGACGGCCGCGACGCTCGCGGCGCTGACGACGATGCTGGTGCTGGGCGGGCTGCATTGGCTGCGCGTTTGGCAGGGAGGTTAGACGGATGCAGGCAGCAATCGTTATGTTCCCCGGCACCAACCGGGAACGCGACATGGCGCTGGCCCTCCAGCGCGCGACGGGACGGAAGCCGGCGATCCTCTGGCACCGGGATACCGAACTGCCGGCGGGCACCGACCTCGTCGTACTGCCGGGCGGCTTCTCCTATGGCGACTACCTCCGCTGCGGGGCGATGGCAGCGCAGAGCCCGATCATGCGGGCGATCCACGAATTCGCCGGGCGGGGCGGGCACGTGCTCGGCGTCTGCAACGGCTTCCAGATGCTGGTCGAGGCAGGGCTGCTGCCGGGCGCACTGCTGCGGAACGCCTCGCTCCGCTTCCTCTCGATGGACTGCCATATGCGCGTCGAGCGGACGGATACGGCCTTCACCGGCCGCTTCCAGCGCGGCCAGGTCTTCCGCGCCACCATGGCGCATGGCGACGGCAACTACTTCGCCGACGAGGCGACGCTCGACCGGCTGGAGGGCGAGGGCCTGGTCGCACTGCGCTATGCGACCGCGGACGGCCAGGTGACGGAGGCGGCGAACCGCAACGGCAGCGCGCGGAACATTGCCGGCATCCTCTCGCCCAACCTGCGGGTGCTCGGACTGATGCCGCATCCGGAGAACCAGGTCGATCCGCTGATCGACGGGACAGATGGGCTGCCGCTCTTCGCGGGGCTGGCGGAGGCGCTGGCCCCCGCCTGAGGGGCTACAGCCGCACCGCCTGCACGCGGCGGTTCAACGACCGGCCGCTCTCGCTGGCATTGTCGGCGATCGGCTCGTTCGGTCCCCGCCCTTCCGCCGTGAGCCGCTCCGCGGCGATGCCATTCGCCGCCAGCCATTGCCGCACGCTCTCCGCCCGGCGCTGGGAGAGCGGGATGTTGATCGCCGCCGTCCCCGTCGCATCGGTATGGCCGGTGAGGCGCAGGCGGAGCGCCGGGTCGGCCGCCAGCGCGTCGCGGAGCTGGGTCAGCACCGGGGCGGCGCCGATGTCGAGATCGGCCGAGTTCGTGCGGAAGGTGATGTAGAGCTGCACCTGGCCGGTGCGCTGCAAGGTCTCGGCGACGGGCGCCTGGACGGGGGCGGCCGCCTTCGCCGCGCGCGGATCGCCGGTGAAGCGGTAGCTGGCATCGTAGGCGCCGTAATTCTGGCTTTGCACGCCGTTGCGGGTGGTGCCGGGATAGCGCGGGGCGCCGGGGAGCATCTGCATCGAGACGGAGCCGCCGGTCTGGGCGATCATCCCGGCATGGACGGCGGCGCGGCAGGTGGCGCTGTCGGCCGTATAGGTGTCGGTGCCCCAGACGGAGCCGCGCAGCGTCGCCTCGCCAGGGCAGAGGCAGGTGACGGCCTCGTCGCTGTCGGCATAGCTGCTCATGTTGTCGGGGCAGAGCTGCGGGGCGCCGGAGGCGGCGGCGGCCTGCTGGCGGGCCGCACCCTGGAAGCGGTAGCTGGCGCCGTAGCTGCCGTAATTCTGGCTCTGCACCCCATTGCGAGTGGTGCCGGGGTAGCGGGCGGCGCCGGGCAGCATCTCCAGCGTCACCGTGCCGCCCTGGCGGGCGACCATCCCCGCATGGAGCGCGGCGCGGCAGGTGGCACTATCGGCCGTGTAGGTGTCGGTGCCCCAGACCGAGCCCCGGCCGAGCTGCGCCGCCGGGCAGGCGCAGGTGACGACCTCGGCGCTGTCGGCGAAGGCGGTCATGTTGTCGGGGCATTGGGCCGGGGCGCCGGCGGGCTGGGCCGGCGCGGCGGCCTGGGCCGGCGCGGCGGCCTGGGCCGGCGCGGCGGCCTGGGCCGGGGCGGGGCCGGCGGCGCCCTGGAAGCGGTAGCTGGCGCGGTAGACGCCGTAATTCTGGCTCTGCACGCCGTTGCGGGTGGTGCCGGGGTAGCGGGCGGCGCCGGGCAGCATCTCCAGCGTCACCGTGCCGCCCTGGCGGGCGACCATCCCCGCATGGAGCGCGGCGCGGCAGGTGGCACTGTCCGCCGTGTAGGTGTCGGTACCCCAGACGGAGCCCTGGCCGAGTTGCGCTGCCGGGCAGGTGCAGGTGACGACCTCGTTGTTGTCGGCATAGGCCGTCATGTCGTCGGGACACTGGCTGAGGGTGGTGGGCTGGGCCGATGCAGGGGCGCTTCCTCCCCCCTGGGCCTGCTCCGGCGTGCCCTGGAAGCGGTAGCTGGCACGGTAGCTGCCGAAATTCTGGCTTTGCACGCCGTTCCGCGTGGTGCCGGGATAGCGCGGCTGGCCGGGCTGCATCTCGACCGTTACCGTGCCGCCGCGGCGGGAGAGCATCCCCGCATGCTGGGCAGCGCGGCAGGTGGCGCTGTCGGAAGTGTAGAGGTCCGTTCCCCAGACCGGGCCCCGGCCCATCTGCTCGGCCGGGCAGGTGCAGGTCACCACCTCGTCGCTATCGGCATAGGCCCCCATGTTGTCGGGGCATTGCACCGGCGCGGCCGGGGCCTTGGCAGCGCCGTCGAGGGGCTGGGCAAGGGCCGGCGCGGCGGCGAGCATCAAGGGCAGGAGAAGCGACAGGAGCGCGCGAGGCATGGCAGGTCTTCCCTGGCATCGGCGCGCCGGCCCCCTGCCAGCCGCGCCTTTCCTGCTATAACCACCCACATTCCGCTCCCATGGGAATCCCGACCGCGTGACAATCGTTACACTCGCCCCTGAGAAAGCTCGTCAGCTGGCCGCCGAATTCGGCCTGAAGCCGGACGAGTACGAGCGCGCGCTCTCCATCCTCGGCCGCGAGCCGTCGCTGACGGAACTCGGCATCTTCAGCGTCATGTGGTCGGAGCATTGCTCCTACAAGTCGAGCCGGGTCTGGCTGCGGGAGCTGCCGACCAAGGCGCCCTGGGTGATCCACGGGCCGGGCGAGAATGCCGGCGTCATCGACATCGGGGACGGGCTGGCCGCCGTCTTCAAGATGGAGAGCCACAACCACCCCTCCTTCATCGAGCCCTACCAGGGGGCGGCGACGGGGGTGGGCGGCATTCTCCGGGATGTCTTCACCATGGGGGCGCGCCCCATTGCCAACCTGAACGCCTTGCGGTTCGGCAGCCCCGATGCGCCGCGCATGAGGCAGGTGATCGACGGGGTGGTGCGCGGCATCGGCGGCTACGGCAACTGCGTCGGCGTGCCGACCGTTGGCGGCGAGGTCAACTTCCACCCGCGCTACAACGGCAACCCGCTGGTCAACGCGATGACGGTCGGCATCGCGCCGCGCGACCGCATCTTCCTCAGCGCCGCGGCCGGCATCGGCAACCCGGTGGTCTATGTCGGCTCCAAGACCGGGCGGGACGGCATCCATGGCGCGACCATGGCCAGCACCGAGTTCAGCGCCGATTCGGAGGAGAAGCGCCCGACCGTGCAGATCGGCGACCCCTTCGCCGAGAAGCTGCTGATCGAGGCCTGCATGGAGTTGATGGCGACCGATGCCATCGTCGCCATCCAGGACATGGGCGCGGCCGGCCTCACCTCCTCCTCCGTCGAGATGGCGGGCAAGGGCGGCGTCGGCATCGAGCTCGACATGGAGAGTGTCCCCCAGCGCGAGGCGGGGATGACCGCCTATGAGATGATGCTCTCGGAGAGCCAGGAGCGGATGCTGATGGTGCTCCGCCCCGGCGCCGAGCACATCGCCGAGCGCATCTTCACCAAGTGGGAGCTGGATTTCGCCGTCATCGGCCGGCTGACCGATACCGGGCATATCGTCATCCGCCACAATGGCGTGGTGGAGGCCGATATCCCCCTCGCCCCGCTCGAGAGCGAGGCACCGCTCTACCACCGGCCGACGGCCGAGACGCCGAAGCAGCCGGTGATCGAGGCGGCCTCGGTCGCCGATCCGGTTGGGCTGGAGGCGGCGCTGCTGACGCTCGTCGCCTGCCCCGACCTCTGCTCCCGCCGCTGGATCTGGGACCAGTATGACAGCATGGTCGGCGGCCAGACCGCAAAGCGCCCGGGTGCGGCAGATGCCGCCGTGGTCCGCATCGAGGACCATAGCCGCGCGCTTGCCATGACCACCGATTGCACGCCGCGCTACTGCTTGGCCGACCCGGAGGAAGGCGGCCGGCAGGCGGTGGCCGAAGCCTGGCGGAACCTCACCGCCACTGGCGCGCGGCCGCTCGCCGTCACCGACAACATGAATTTCGGCAATCCGGAGAAGCCGGAAATCATGGGGCAGTTCGCCGCCGCCGTGCGCGGCATGGCGAGCGCCTGCACCGCGCTCGACTTCCCCGTCGTTTCCGGCAATGTCTCGCTCTACAACGAGACGGAAGGCCGCGGCATCCTCCCCACCCCCGCCATCGGCGGCGTCGGCGTGCTGGAGGACGTGGCCCAGGCCATCGGCCTCGCCTTGCCCGCAGGCACCGAGCTGGTGCTGGTCGGCGAGACGCGGGGCTGGCTCGGCCAGTCGCTCTGGCTGCGCGAGATCGCGGGACGCGAGGAGGGAGCGCCGCCGCCCGTCGATCTGGCCGCCGAGCGCCGCAACGGCGACTTCGTTCGCGAACGGATCCTCGCCGGCACGGTGCGGGCCTGCCATGACTGTTCCGATGGCGGGCTGCTGGTTGCCGTCGCCGAGATGGCGATCGCGGGCGGCACGGGCGCCAGCCTGCTCCCCGGCCCGGCCGATGGACCCGCCCATGCCTGGTGGTTCGGCGAGGACCAGGGGCGCTACGTTCTGGCGGTAACGGATTCGGCCGCCTTGATGGAGGCCGCGCGCGCCGCCGGCGTGCCGGCCACGCGCCTCGGCCGCAGCGGGGGGGAGGCCTTGGTTCTGCCGGATGGCCGATCCATATCCGTCGCCGAGTTGCGGCAGGCGCATGAGGCGACCCTGCCCGCCTTGATGGAGGGCTGACCGGGATGGCGATGCAACCTGCGGAGATCGAAGCGCTGATCAAGGCGGCGCTCCCCGATGCCGTGGTCACCATCGAGGATCTGGCGGGGGACGGCGACCACTACGCCGCCACCGTGGTCTCGGAAGCCTTCCGCGGCCGCAGCCGGGTCCAGCAGCACCAGCTCGTCTATGCCGCGCTGCGCGGCCGCATGGGGGGCGAGCTGCACGCCCTCGCCCTGCAGACCTCCGCCCCAGCCTGACCTACGGAGTCCAAACCATGACGAATCCAGTGTTCGAACGCATCGAGAGCGAGATCAAGGCCACCCCGGTCGTCCTCTACATGAAGGGCACGCCGGTCTTCCCACAATGCGGCTTCTCGGCCCGCGTGGTGCAGATCCTCAGCCATGTCGGCGTGCCGTTCAAAGGCGTGAACGTGCTCGAGGACATGGAAATCCGTGAGGGCATCAAGGCCTATGCCAACTGGCCGACCATTCCTCAGCTCTATGTCCAGGGCGAGTTCGTCGGCGGCTGCGACATCATCATGGAGATGTTCCAGGCGGGCGAGCTGCAGTCGATGCTGAAGGAAAAGGGCATCCCGGTCTCCGCCGAGGCCTGAGCCCAGCCCATGCCGGGGATGCCTGGGCCGGCATCCCCGCCACGGCGGAATTCATTCCGCCTCCTCGGTGACGAATTATATTCACAAAAATAATATGACGGTGTTGTGTACTCGCTCATCCGTGAACTGCGTGAGCGAGGCCGTCCATTGCCCGACACCAATCTGCAGACCGACTCCCTCGTCGCGCCCGCGGCCGGACAGAGTACGGAGGACGGCGTCTCGGATGCCGCCCTGCTCTTCGGCACCACCGCCAGCCCACCGCTCTGGCTCTGGCTGACCATCGAGCCGGCCGAGCTCGCAGCGTTGGAAGGGGCGCTGCTGCGGCACCTTCGCTCGCCTCTCTTCCCCTCGCGCATCGGCGAGGATGCAGTGCGGCCGGGTGACGATGCGGGGCTGCTCGACTTCGCCACCCGCTTCGGCGCCATCGCCTCCCGCTTCGCAGAGGGCCAGGCCCTGGTGCTGGCCGCCACGCGCATCGTGGCCGAGCGCGGCGGGCCGCTCTGCCGCCAGGGCGCGCTGGTTTGCATTGAAACCCTGCACTACCGGCTGCATGGCGAGGCGCGGGGCCTCGGCGGCGATTCGGGGCGGCTGCGGCATTTCGTGCTGGCGGCGCGGCTCTCGGCCGATCTCTGGCTGCGCTTCCTGCCCGGGCCGGAGGGCGCCCGGCCGCTGCCCGGCCGCTTCGCCGAGGTGCTGAGCCTCGCCGTGCAGCCCCCTGCCCCGGCCGCCGCGCCGCCCGCGCCGCCGCCTGCGCCCGTCGCTACCGGCAGCCGGGCCGTGGTGCTCCAGCCCTTCACCGCGCCCAATGAGCGAGCCGAGTGGCAAAGCTACCAGCCCCTGACCACGCCGTTGCCGCTGCGCCGTGTGCCGCGCGATGCCCTCGCCCGGCTCGGCGCCCTGACCGAGGCGGCGCCGGGCTTCGCGGCGCCGCTGGCCGAAATCCGGCGGACGCTGGCACTTGCCGCTCATGCTGGGCGGCCCTCGCCGCGGCTGCGGCCGATTCTCCTCGTCGGCCCGCCCGGCGTCGGCAAGACCTGGTTCGCCCGGCGGCTGGCGGCGGCGCTGGAACTGCCCTTCGCCAGCCTCAATCTCGGGGGCGCGACGGACAACCGCTGCCTCCAGGGCACGGCGCGCGGCTGGTCCGCCACCACCCCGGCTTGGCCGATCGCCGAAATGGCACGGCTCTCGGCGCCCAACCCCGTCTTCTTCCTCGACGAGATCGAGAAGGCGGGCGGCCAGCGCGACAGCAATGGCCGGGCGCATGACACCCTGCTGGCGATGATCGAGCCCGAGAGCGCTTCCGCCTGGTTCGACGAGTGCCTGCGGACGGCGGCCGACCTGCGCCATGCCATCTGGATCATGGCGGCGAACGAGACGCGGGGGATCAGCGCGCCGCTGCTCTCCCGCCTCTCGGTGCATCACATCGAGCCGCCGCCGGCGAGCGCCTTCGACTCCACCTATGCCGGGCTGCTCGCCGGCATCGCCGAGGATATGGGCTGCCGGGCGGCCGACCTCCCGGTGCTGGAGGGCGAGACGCGGGCAGCGCTGCGGCGGGGCTTCGCCGGGCACCGCAACCTGCGCCGGCTGCGGGCGCAGATGGAGGAATGCCTCGGCATCGCGGCCGAGGCGGCTCTTTCCGCCCCGCGCTGCTGACGAAATCCCGGAAGGGGCGTTATCCTCCCCAGGATGACGCCCTTTCACTCGCTCTACCGGCACGGCTTCGCCCGGGTCGCCGCCTGCACCATCCGCTCCGCGCTGGCCGACCCGGCCAGCAATGCGGCGGAAATCCTCCGAGTGGCGCGGGAGGCGCATGGGCGCGGGGCGGCCGTCGCCGTCTTCCCCGAACTCGCCCTCTCCGCCTACTCGATCGAGGACCTGCTGCTGCAGGACGCGCTGCTCGATGCCGTGGAAGAGGCGGCCACCGATTTGATCGAGGCCTCGCGCGGGCTGCTGCCGGTGCTGGTGGTCGGCGCGCCGCTGCGCCAGGCGGGGCGGGTCTACAACACGGCGCTCGTCATCCATCGCGGGCGGCTGCTGGGCGTGGTGCCGAAGACCTATCTGCCCACCTACCGGGAATTCTACGAGAAGCGGCAGGTCGCCGAGGGCCATGGCGCACCGCCGGGCGACATCCGCCTCGCCGGGCAGTCGGCGCCTTTCACCGCCGGACTGCTCTTCGAGGCGGAGGACGTGCCGGGCCTCGTGCTGCATACCGAGATCTGCGAGGACTTTTGGGTGCCGATCCCGCCGAGCGGCGCGGCGGCGCTGGCGGGGGCCACGGTGCTGCTGAACATCAGCGGCAGCCCGATCACCATCGGCAAGGCGGAAACGCGGCGGCTGCTCTGCCAGTCGCAATCGGCGCGCTGCCTCGCGGCCTATGTCTACACCGCCGCCGGCGCCGGCGAATCGACAACCGAGGTCGCCTGGGACGGCCAGGCCGAGATCTTCGAGAACGGCGCCCTGCTGGCCGAGACCGAGCGCTTCCCCATGGCGGCGCAGATGGCGGTCGCCGATATCGACCTCGACCTGCTGCGGCAGGAGCGGATGCGCCAGGGCACCTTCGACGACAACCGGCGCAATACGCCGGCCGCCGCTGGCTTCCGCCGCATCCCCTTCCGGCTTGGCCCACCCGGTGCCGATCTCGGGCTCGAGCGGCCGATCGAGCGCTTCCCCTTCGTTCCTGCCAACCCCGAGCGCCTGGCCCAGGATTGCTACGAGGCCTACAACATCCAGGTCGCCGGCCTCGTGCAGCGGCTGGAGGCGGCGCGGATCAAGCGCATCGTCATCGGCGTCTCGGGAGGGCTCGACAGCACCCAGGCGCTGCTCGTCGCCGCCAAGGCGATGGACCTGCTGGGCCGGCCGCGCACCGACATCGTCGCCTTCACCATGCCGGGCTTCGGCACTTCCGAGGGCACCAAGGGCAATGCCCATCGGCTGATGGCCTCGCTCGGCGTCGAGGCGCGGGAGCTGGATATCCGGCCCGCGGCGCGGCAGATGCTGGGCGATCTCGGCCACCCCTTCGCCGAGGGCAAGCCGGTCTACGACATTACCTTCGAGAACGTGCAGGCCGGGCTGCGCACCGACTACCTGTTCCGCGCGGCGAATTTCCATGACGGCATCGTGCTTGGCACCGGCGACCTGTCGGAGCTGGCGCTGGGCTGGTGCACCTATGGCGTCGGCGACCAGATGTCGCACTACAACGTCAACTCCGGCGTGCCGAAGACGCTGATCCAGCACCTCATCCGCTGGGTCATCGCATCCGGGCAGTTCAGCGGCGAGGTGGGCGAGGTGCTCGGCGCCATCCTCGACACCGAGATTTCGCCAGAACTCGTCCCGGCCGAGGACGGCCAGGCGCTGCAAAGCACCGAGGCCAAGGTCGGCCCTTACGCGCTGCAGGACTTCAACCTCTACTACACGCTGCGCTACGGCTTCCGCCCGTCGAAGATCGCCTTCCTGGCGCTGCATGCCTGGGGCGATGCGGCGGCCCGCCACTGGCCGCCGCATTTCCCCGAGGCGAAGCGGAACGCCTATGATCTGCCGACCATCCGGCACTGGCTGGAAGTCTTCCTCAACCGCTTCTTCGGCTTCAGCCAGTTCAAGCGCAGCGCGATGCCGAACGGACCGAAGGTGGCGGCCGGCGGCTCGCTCTCGCCGCGCGGCGACTGGCGGGCCCCGTCTGATGGCAATGCCCGCGCCTGGGTGGAAGAATTACGCCGGAACGTGCCGGAGTAGATTGCATCCCTGCCATGTCTGCGTCGTTCACGCGGCATGGCACAAGACGAACTGCATCACGGCCCGCTGACCGAAACCTGCCTGCATCTCTGCATCGACATGCAGAACCTCTTCGCTGGGCATACCGAATGGCACACCCCCTGGATGACGCGGGTAGCGCCGATGGTGGAGCGGCTGGCCGTCGCCCATCCGGAGCGCACCATCTTCACCCGCTTCATCCCCGCCGACCGGCCGGGCGAGGGAACCGGCACCTGGCGGCGCTACTGGGAGCGCTGGCCCTCCCTGACGCGGGAGCAGTTGCCGGAGGGCGCCATCGACCTGCTGCCACCGCTGCAACGGCTGGTTCCGCCGGCCGAGCTCTTCGACAAGAAGGTCTATTCGCCCTGGGTCTGCGGCACGCTGCACCCGCGGCTGCAGGAGCGGGGGATCGAGACGCTCATCATCAGCGGCGCGGAGACGGATGTCTGCGTCCTCGCCGCTGTGCTGGGCGCCGTCGATCTCGGCTACCGGGTGGTGGTGCCGACGGATGCGATCTGCAGCTCCTCCGACCATACGCATGACGCGATGCTGGCCCTCTACAACGAGCGCTACGGCCAGCAGGTGGAGGCGGTGACGACGGAGCTGATCCTGCGGGAGTGGTGTTAGACAGGGACCTCCACATCCAGCAGCGGCGCGTGCTGCTGCGCGCCGTAGACATCGGTGTCGCCGAAGTCCCCGGCCGGCACCAGCCGCGGCAGCGTCGCCTTGAAGGCGGAGGCGGTGTCGTAGGGGGTGAAGAGCACATCCCCTTCGGCCACGCCATAGAGCCGGGCGAAGAGCGCGGCGCTCAGCACGCCGGTCGCCTTGACGCGGCGGTACAGCGCCGGGTCCTCGAACAGCACGTCGATCGTGACCATGAAGGGCCCGGCATTCTTGCTCTTGCAGATCTGGGCGATATCGCGGATCCGGGGCATCACACGCTCTCGTATTCGATGGGGAAAAGGGCGCAGGGGTCGTCCACCGCGAGGGTGTGGAAGATGCTGAACCGGTAGAGCTCGCCGAGCGGGATGTCCGATGGCGAAAAGGGGAAGGCCATGTTGCCCTCCTTGCAGAGCCGGCCGGGGAAGTCGGCATGCAGCAGGCTGGTGCGAGCCATGGCGAGGACCGCATTCGCCACCTCCTGATCGTCGGCCAGCACCTCGATGACGAAGCCGAGCTCGTGCGAGGTGACGGCCCGCACCGGCTCCCACCCAGCCATCACCGCATCCCGCCCGATGACGCGGACGGCCATGCGGTAGCGCTCCGCGGAGACGCCGAAAGAGGCGGCCTTGGCCTCGACCTTGGCGCGGTGGCTGGCGAGGTAATCGTCGATCTGGCCGATCAGCACCGGGTCCCGCGTGGCGCAGATAGTGATGGCGCGGTAGCCGGCGAGTTCCACCCCCTCCAGCTTCACCGTGTAGGTGTCGGCCGGCGTCCAGCGCATGCCGGCGACCTTCACCGCCCGGTCGGAGACGGGGGTGAAGGTGACGTCCGAGGTGTCGAGCAACCCGCCCGGCTCCACGTGATGGGTGGGGCTGGAATTCTCGTGCAAGGCGAAGTTGGCGACCGAGAGCGGCGTGCAGCGGCGGATCGGGTTGGGCGGCTCGCAGACCAGATGGTCGTCCTCGATCGTCACCAGCAGGCAGTCCGGCTCCTTCGGCGTCGTCGGCTCGGCGCCGCATTCCAGCATCTTGCCGGCATACCAGGAGGGCGCCGGCGCCATGCCCGCGCGGATGGCGGGCGCGGCCCATTGCGCCGGGTCGCTGCTGCGGCCGGCCAGGATCACCTGCGCGCCGCCGTCGAGCGCCTTGGCGATCGGCTCCGGCCCCATCATGCCAACGATGCGCGTGGCGCGATCGATGGTCGCCGCGTCGAGCGGCGGCAGCTTGGCCAGCGGCTTCGTCCGGTCGAGCCGGCTGCCGAGCATCGCCTTGTCCTGCTCGGCATGGATCAGCGCCATGCGGAAGGAGAGGCCGTCCTCCCGCGCGATCTCCCGCGCCAGCGCGGCCATGCTCTGCAGGTGCGGCTCGCCCCCGGCCCCGCCCGAGGTGCCGATGATGCAGGGGATACCGGCCGCGACGGCCGCCTGCAGCATCAGCCGGAAGTCGCGCTTCACTGAGAGGCGCGAGCAGAAGGAGGTGCCGGCGCCGAGATAGTGCGGGCCAGGGTCCGTGGAGCCGCCATCGCAGCCGATGACCTGCGGCTGGCGGCTCATCCCGATACGGAGCGATTCCTCGGCATAGCCGTAGCCGAGGATGCCGCTCGTCGAGAGCATGGTGAAGGTTTTCATTGGCGGGGCAACAACCCTTCCTTGGCGGCCTTGGCCCAGCGGGCGTCGTCGTCGCGCAGCGTGGCGGCCAGCGCCTCGAGATCCATCGGCGCCGGGTCGGAGGCCATGGTCCTGAACTTCTCCTGCATGGCGGGCGTCGCGCTGACCTCGGCGCAGGCGCGGTTGAAGCGGCGGGCGATCTCCACCGGCAGCTTCGCCGGGCCGAAGATCCCGACCCAACCGATGAAGGTGCAGTCGGGCAGGCCGCATTCGACCAGGGTCGGGCTGTCCGGCAGGAAGCCGGACCGCTCGGGCGAGGTGACGGCGATCACCTTCACCTTGCCGCCCGGCAGCAGCGGCATGGCCGTCGCCGTGCTGCCCCAGGCGAGCTTCAGATGCCCGCCGGTGAGGTCGCCGAGATAAGCGCCGCTGCCGCGGTAGGGCACCTCGGTCAGGTCGATGCCGGCGGCCTTGGCGAATTGATTGGCGGCATAGGAGGATTGCGCATCGGAGGTCGCCTGGGCGATCTCACCCTTCGGCCGCGTCTTGGCATAGGCGATGAGGCTGGGGACGTCCTTGAAAGGCGCGTCTGTATTCGCCATCAGCACCAGCGGGTAGCGCGCCATCAGCGCGATCGGGGTGAAGTCATTCGTCGGGTCGAAGGGCAGGTTCGGCACCATGTGGCGGTTCATCACATGGGTGCTGGTGACGGTGACGAAGGTGTAGCCATCGGGCTGGCTGCGCGCCACGGCCTCCGAGCCGACGATGCCATTGGCGCCCGGTCGGTTCTCGACGACGAAGGTCTGGCCGAAGCGCGCGGTCAGCGCCTCCGCCATCGCCCGGGAGGTAAGATCGGTGCCGCCGCCCGGCGCATAGGCGACGACGAGGCGCACCGTGCGCTCGGGCCAATTGCCCTGCGCGCGCACTGCGGGTGCCGCCAGCAGCCCGATGCCGGCCGCGGCCAGCCCACGCCGGCCGAGAATCCCCTTCCTCATTGTGCCTTCCTCCATTCGCCATGTTGCGGCCGTTGCAGGCCGAGATTCTCGCGCAGCGTGCTGCCGGCGTAGTCCTTGTGGTAGAGGCCGCGCCGCTGCATCTCCGGCACCACCAGCCGGGTGAAATTCTCGAAGGAGCCGGGATTCTGCGAGGCGACGAGGACGAAGCCGTCGCAGGCGCGGCCCTCGAACCAGCCCTGCATCTGGTCGACCACCTGCTTCGGCGTGCCGGTGAAGTTGGGGAATTCGCGCGTAGTACCGCGGCCGGAGAAGGTGACGAAGTCGCGCACCGTCGGGTTCTGCTTGCCGCTCAGCATGACGATGCGGTCCTTGAAGCCGCCCCAGGACAGCCCCGCCAGCTCGGCATCGGTGAACGGCTCGTCCATCGGCTTCGAGGCGAAGTCGAAGTTGAGCGCCTCGGAGAGCAGCACCACGCCGTCCTCCGCCGTCGCCAGGGCCTCGGTGAAGCGACGCTTCTCCTCGGCCAGGGCCTCGGTCTCGGCGACGTTGACGTAGACGGCGGGGGCGACGGTCACCTCGTCCGGGTTGCGGCCGGATTCGGCGACGGCGCGCTTGAGGTCGGCATACTGCTTCTTGCCCGCCTCGATATTCGGGTAGACGACGAAGATCAGCTCGCCCCAGCGCCCGGCGAAGCGGCGGCCGCGGCCGGACTGCCCGGCCTGGATCAGCACCGGATGGCCCTGCGGGCTGCGCGGCACCGGCAGCGGGCCATGGCTGCGGAAGAACTTGCCCTCGTAGCGTACGGGCCGGACCTTGGAGGCATCGGCGAAGCGGCCGCCTTCCTTGTCGAGCAGGATGGCGTCGTCGTCCCAGCTATCCCAATGGCCCATGACCGCTTCCATGAACTCATCGGCGCGGTCGTAGCGGAGGTCGTGCTCGAGATGCTCGGTGCGGCCGAAATTCGCCGCCTCGCTGTCATTGAGCGAGGTGACGACGTTCCAGGCGGCGCGGCCCCGCGTCATCAGGTCGAGCGTGGCGAAGAGGCGGGCGACGTGGAAGGGCTCGTAATAGGTGGTCGAATAGGTCCCGCCGAGGCCGAGGCGCGAGGTCGCCTGCGACATGACGGCGAGGATCGTCGCCGGGTCCATCTTGACGACGCGGATGCCGTTCTCGACGGCTGCCACATGGTCCCGCCCGTAGATGTCGGGCATTGCCAGCCGGTCGTCGAAGAAGGCGAGGTGGAATTTGCCCTCCTCCAGGATGCGGGCCACGCGGGTGAAGTAGTCCGGCGTGAGGAAATCCGTCGCCGCGGCGGGGTGCCGCCAGGAGCCGGGGGCGATGGAGCAATTCTGCGCCTGCAGGAAGCCCACCATCTTGATCGTGCGGTCCATTCTTCTTGTCCTCCCGGCCTAGATGGCGCCCGATTGCCGCAGCGCGGCGATGTCCTCGGCCACCATCCCCAGCCAATTGCCCAGGATCTCTTGCGTGTCGGCCCCCCTCGCCCGCCCGGCATGGCGAAGCGTCGGCGGCGTCTCGGTCAGCCGCGGCACCGGCGCCGGCAGGGCCAGCTCCCCCGCCCGCTCGTCGATGACGCGCAGGATGTTCTCGCGCGCCGCGATATGCGGGTCGGCGAAGATGTCGGCGATGCTGTTGATCGGGCCCCAGGGCACGTCCGCGGCGTCGCAGGCGGCGCCGAGCTGCTCCATCGTCATCCCCGCCGCCCAGTCGGCGACGATGCCGTTCACCTCCGAGCGGTTGGCGATGCGCTGGGCCGTCTTCTCGAAGCGGTCGGGTGCCGTCAGCTCCGGCCGCCCCATGGCTTCGGCGAGGCGGGCGAAGATCTTGTCGCTGGTGCAGGCGATCGCCACCCAGCGCCCTTCGCTGGTCTGCCAATGGCCATGCGGCACCACGGTCGGCACATCGGCGCCCATGCGCTCCCGCACATAACCCGTCTTCGCATAGGCCGGCGCGATCTCGTCGAGCAGGCGGAAGACGGATTCATAGAGGCCGATATCGACATCCTGCCCCTGCCCCGTCCGCTCCGCCACGCGCAGCGCCATCAGCACGCCGACCGCACCCCAGATGCCGGAGAGGTAGTCGGCGAGCGAGGTGGAGCCGGGCACGACGGGTTTCCCATCCGGCTCTCCGGCCAGGAAGCTCAGGCCGCCGAAGCCATGCGCCACGCGGGCGAAGCCCGGCAGGCCGCGCTTCGGCCCGGTCTGGCCATAGGCGCTGACCCGCAGCACGACGAGCCTCGGGTTGATCTCGCGCAGCGCATCCGGGCCGAGGCCCCATTTCTCCAGCGTGCCGGGGCGGAAATTCTCGAGCAGCACGTCGGATTGCGCGACCAGCTTGCGGAACACCGCGGCACCCTCCGGGTGGCGCAGGTCGAGCGTCATGCACTGCTTGTTCCGCGCCTCGCTCAGCCAGGCGAGGGTGTCGCCGCATTCGGTCGGGGTGCCGAAGGCGCGCATCGGGTCGCCGAGCTTCGGGTGCTCGATCTTCAGCACCGTCGCGCCGAAATCGGCGAGGATGGTGCCGGCGAAGGGCGCGGCGAGGAAGGTGGCGATGTCGAGCACCTTTACGCCGGCCATGGGCATCGCGGGCGCGCTCATGCCTCGAGCCCCGCCTGCCGCAGGATGTCGCGCGCCATCAGCGCATGCACGGCATCAACCATCATCCCATCCTCCGCGGCCGCTCCGGCCCCTGCTGCTTCCGCCCGGGCGAGCGTCGCCAGGACCTTCCTCGCCCATGCGATCCGCGCCTCGTCGGGCGAGAAGACCGCGTTGATCGGCGCCACCTGGTCCGGGTGGATCGCCCATTTCCCCTCGTAGCCGAGCGCCCGCGAGCGGGTGGCGGAGGCCCGCAGCCCCTCGCCGTCGCGGAAATCGGCATAGACGGCGTCGATCGGCCTCACGCCCGCCGCGCGGCAGGCATTGGCGATGCGGGCCAGCGCGTAATGCCACTGGTCGTTGGCCGCGCCCGCCAGCGCGTAGTCCGGGTTGGGCAGGCCGACGACCGTATCCGGCGTCCGCATCTCGCGCATGTAGTCGCCGAGGCCGAAGATCACCGTCTCGACGCGCGGGTGGGCCTCGGCGATCTCCTCGGCGCGACCGACGCCCCGCGCCGTTTCCACCAGGGCGGCGATGCCGATGCGCGGGCGGCCGGTTGCCGCCTCCACCCCGTCGAGCAGGGCGGCAAGGAAGCGGATGTCGAAAGCCTCGCCCGCCTTCGGCAGCACGATGCGGTCGAGGCGCGGGCAGGCCTCGGCGACCTCGACGATGTCGCGGTGGCACCAGGGCGTGCCGATGCCGTTCACCCGCACCGACATGATGCGCGGGCCCCAATCCACCTCGTTCAGTGCGGCTATGGCGGCGGCGCGCGCCTCCTCCTTCCGGCCCGGCGCGACGCCATCCTCGAGGTCGAGGACGATGGCATCCGCGGCACTCGCTGCTGCCTTCGGGAAGAAGCGGCCGGAGGTGGCGGGAACCGACAGCTCGCTCCGCTGCGGCTTTGCCGCTCTGGCCTCGACGCTCATCGCCTGCGGTGTCACGCTGCACGCTCCATGTCCGTCAACCTCAAGCTGCTGAATGCCTTCCTGCTGGTCGCCGAGCACCGCAGCTTCCGCCGTGCGGCGGAGCTGTCGGGCCGCTCGCAATCGGCGCTCAGCCTGCAGGTGCGGGAGCTGGAAGGGCAGCTCGGCGCCTCGCTCTTCCACCGCACCACGCGCGCAGTCGGCCTGACGCGGGAGGGCGAGGCGCTGCTGCCGCACGCCCGCCGCGCCGATGCCGAGCTAGCGGCGGGGCTGCGCCGGGTGCGGGCCGCGGCGGCGATGGAGGCGGGGCGGCTCGCCCTCGGCTGCCCGCCGCATATCGCGGAGACGGTGCTGCCGCCGCTGCTCGCCGCCTTCCATCGGGCACATCCGCGCGTCGCCATCCACCTGCGCGAGATGCCGCAGGCGGCGGTGCTGGAAGGCGTCAGGCGGCAGGACCTGGAATTCGGCATCGGCCCGCGGCCGGCCCATGCGCCGAGCCTCGCCTTCACCCCGCTCAGGGAGGAGGCGATCCTGGCGCTGGCCGCGCCGCGCTTCGTGCCCAAGGGCGCGCGGAGCCTGCCGCTGGCGGCGCTCGGCCGGCTGCCGATCCTCATCACCAGCGGGGCGAATACGATGCGGGCGATGGTCGAGGAGGCGGCGGCGAGCATCGGCACCTCCTTCGACCCCTGCTGCGAGGTGCAGATGCCGGCGACGGCCATCGCCCTCGCCGCCGAGGGGCTGGGAGTGGCGGTGATCCCGGAGCTGGCCCTGCCGCGCCAGCGCCCGCAGGGGCTGCGCGTGCTGCCCATCACCGATCCGCCGCTGTTGCGCGAGGTCGGCCTCGTGCAGTTGCGCGGCAGCCGGCTCTCGCCGGCGGCGCTGGCCTTCATCAGCCTGCTGGAGGCGGCCCTCTCCGGGTCTGCCGCATAGGACGTCATGCTTCCACCCTGTTTTCCTGATCGAAGCGCTCCCGTGGCCCGGCAGTCCAGCGAGTTTCGGCAAGCGATTGATCGTGGTTTGCGATCACTGATGCTGCTGGCGGGGTTGCTGCTCGCCGGATGCTCCGGGGCGGATGTGCTGAACGGCTTCGCCTCCGCGAGCGGCGTCGCCGTCAGCGAGGGCATCCCTTATGCCGCCCGCCTCACCCTCGATCTCTACGAGCCAAAGGCGCCGAAGCCGGACGCGCCGGTGCTGGTCTTCTTCCATGGCGGTGGTTGGGAGAGTGGCAGCCCGGCCGACTACCGTTTCCTCGGCACGGTGCTGGCGCGGGAGGGGTTGCGCGTCGTCATCCCCGCCTACCGGCTTTGGCCGGAGGCCGGCTATCCCGCCTTCCTCGAGGACGGCGCCCAAGCCGTGCGATGGGCGCGCGACCGCTGGCCAGAGGCGCGTCTGATGCTGATGGGCCATTCCGCCGGCGCCTATATCGCCGTCATGCTGGCGCTCGATGAGCGATGGCTCGGCGCGGCCGGGCTGCGTCCGGGGCGCGACCTTGCCGGCGTGATCGGCCTCTCCGGCCCCTACGACTTCCTGCCGCTACGGAGCCCCGTGCTGCAGGCGATCTTCGGGCCGGAGCAGGGCTGGCCAGAGACCCAGCCCATCGCCCATGTCTCAGCCGGCGCGCCGCCCATGCTGCTGGCGGCCGGCCTGGCCGATACCACCGTCCGCCCGTCCAATACTGCCAACCTCGCGGCTGCACTGCGCGCCGCGGGTAACATCGTGGAAGAGCGCTACTACCCGCAGCTGGGCCATGTCATGACCATCGGCGCCTTCGCCGGCCTGTTGCGGCCGGTGGCGCCGGTGCAGCAAGACGTGCTCGACTTCCTCGCCCGGCGTCAGGCGCCGTGAGCCGGCACCTGGCGCGCCAAGCCGCCATGCAGGTCGAGCATTCGCTCCTGCCAGTCATGCACCGCATCGCCCGGCTCCAGCAGGGGCAGCGGGCTGACCACGCGTGGCCACATCAGCGTGCCGAAGACGCAGTAGTCGCCATAATCCGGCGCGGGGCCACCGACAAAGGGCTGGTGGCGCAGCAGGTGCCGCAGCGGCAGCAGCAGCGCGCGGAATTCCGGCAGCCGCGCCTCGCGCCCCGCCGTCACCTGAGCGAGCGGCATGCCGAAGCGCCGCTCGCGGCTCTCGATGAAATAGGCCCGGTCCTTGGCGTCGAGCATTGCCGGGATGTCGGAGACGATGAGCTTCGCCAGCGCTGGAAGCAGGACCGCGTCCGACCAGGTGGCGAGGAAGCGCTGCGAGGCGGGCGTTCCCTGGAAGAGGTTCGGCGCCTCCGGGTAGTACTCCTCCAGGTATTCGGCGATGGCCCAGCTGTCGGCCACCGTCTTCGCGCCATCGACCAGCACGGGCACCTTGTCGGAACCGGCGAAGGCGATCGCCTCCGTCTCGGTGAAGCGCCAGGGCACCACCTCCGCCTCCATCCCCTTATGGGCGAGCGCCATGCGGCTGCGCCAGCAGTATGGGCTGAAGCGGCGGGCCGGATCGGTGCCGCAGAGTTCGAAGAGCTTGCGCGCCATGGTCCGCCTTCCCCTGACCGTTCAGCGCAACCATAACCCAATCGCAAGCGTCACTAAAGTCATTGGTACACCCGTGCGGGCATAGCGCCAGAACCCAAGCTCCACCCCCTCCGCCTTCGCGCGCTGGGCGACGATGAGGTTTGCGACGGAGCCAACCAGCGTCAGGTTTCCCGCCATGGTTGACGCCATGGCGACCAGCAGCCAGGCGCGTTGCGGGTCGGCCAGCGGTTCGATGAAGGGCTTCAGCACGAGCACCGCGGGCACGTTGCTGACGAGGCTCGAGAGGATTGTCGTCACCGCGGTGAGCGAGAGCGGGTTGTCGAGATGCAACCGCCCGGCGGCGGCCAGCACTTCCGGCGTCAGCATCGCCTTCTCCAATCCGTCGACGACGACGAAGAGGCCGGCGAACATGGCCAGCAGCGGCCAGTCCACCTCGCGCCAGACCTTCTCCGGCTTCACCCGCCGCGTCAGCAGCAGCAACGCGCCGCCGAGCAGGCTGGCCAGCGCCACCGGCACGCCGGCGAGGAAGGCGATGACGACGCCGAACGCGACCAGGGCCGATTTCAGCGCGAGCGGGCGATGGATGCGCGGCAGCCGCGTCGGCGCCGGCACCGGCAGCCTGGCGACGAGGAACTCGCCCGGATGCAGCAGCAGGATCAGCAGGAAGCAGGCGACGAGGCCGAGCGCCGCGACCGGCGCGAGGGCCAGCGCAAATTCTCCCCAGGAGAGGCCGGAGAAGCCGCCGACGATCATGTTCTGCGGATTGCCGGTGATGGTCGCGGCGCTGCCGATATTAGCCGCCATGGCGACCGCCAGCAGGTAGGGCAGCGGGTCCCGCCGCAAGTGCCGCGCCAGCGCCACGACCAGCGGCGTGATGGCGAGGCAGACCGTGTCGTTCACCAGCACGGCGGAGAGCCCGCCGCTGACCAGCACTACGGCGGCAAGCAGCGTCGCCGGGTGCCGGGCGCGCGCCGCCGCCATCACCGTCACCAGGCGGAAGAAGCCGGCGAGGCGCAGGTTGGCGACCAGCAGCATCATCCCCAGCAGCAGCGACAGCGTGCCGAGATCGATGGCCTCGAAGGCCTGGCGTTCGGTCAGCGCACCGCAGGCGACCATCAGCGCGGCGCCGAGCACCGCGGCGCCGGTGCGGTCGAGCCTGAGCCCCGGCACGCGGCCGATGGCCACCACCGCATAGGTGGCGAGGAAGACGAGGACGGCCGCGATGCGGCTTCCGTCGGCAAGGCTCATCGGGCGGGTCTCGTCTCGGGCATCGTCGACCAGAACAGCAGCGTGCCTGCCCCCGCGATGGCGGCGAGCAGCAGGAATGCGGTGGAATAGCCCGCCGCCACGACGACATAGCCGGCCGCCGCTTGGCTGAGGCTCGCCCCGATGCCCTGGGCGGTGGCGATCGCGCCGAGGCTGATGTTGAAATGGCCGGTGCCGCGCGTCAGGTCCTCCGTGATGATCGGAAAGAGCGCACCGAACAGCCCGGCGCCGACGCCGTCCAGGCACTGCACCGCCACCAGCCAGTAGGGGTCGTCGGAGAGGATGTAGAGCAGGCCACGCGCCGTCAGCACCAGGAAGCCGGCGAGGAAGAGGGGCTTGCGGCCCCAGGCCTCGGCGCGGGCGCCGACCAGCATCGCCATCGGCACCATCACCAGCTGCGCAGCAACGATGCAGACGGACATCAGCGCCGTCCCCTGGTTGGCGTCGCGCTCGGCGAGCTTCTGCCCGACCAGCGGCAGCATCGCCGCATTGGCGAAGTGGAAGAGCGTGACGCAGGCGGCGAAGACCAGCAGCGGCCGGCAGGCGAGCAGCACGCTCCAGGCAGAGGCATGGGCGCCCCGCGCCTCGCCGGGCTCGAGGCCGCGCGCCACGTCGTGGTCGATGGCATCCGTCGGGATGGCGAGCACGGCGACGACGCTCGCCACCGCCATGGCCGAGAGCAGCCAGAAGACGACGATGGGGCCGAACATGTAGGAGAGGCCGCCCGCCGCCGCGGCGGCGAAGGCATTGCCCGCATGGTTGAAGCCCTCATTCCGCCCGGTGCGGCGGGTGAAGGCGGCACGGCCGGCGAGCCCGAGGGTGATGGCGGCAATGGCCGGGGCGAAGACGGAATGCGCCACCCCCGCCAGCGCCTGGGTGACCACCACCGGCCAGAAGCCCGGCACGAAGGGCACGACGAGGCAGGTCGCCGTCACCAGCAGGGCGGCGGCGGCGATGAGGCCGCGCTTGGCGCGGATCGCATCGACCAGCGCCCCGCCGGGCGTCTGCGCGATGAGTCCGGCGACGGCCGAGGCCGAGAGGGCGATGCCGATGCTCGCCTGGTCCCAGTGATGCACGGCCAGCAGGTAGATCGCCAGGTAGGGGCCGAGCCCGTCGCGCACATCGGCGAGGCAGAAATTGAGCGCGTCGAGCGCCCGGTCCGGGCCCCGGCTTCCTGTCATCGGCATCACGGTCCCATTTTGCTGGAGCGGGGCCGGAACGGCAACGAGCTGGCCTGGTTCCCGGAATGGCCGGCGTCTTGCCGCATCGCAATGCAGGCGCCCATAGTCCAGGACACAGGGGAAGGAAACGGCGAATGGCAAGGCTCCCGGGCAAGGTCGCCCTCATCACCGGCGCGGGCACCGGCATCGGCCGGGCGACGGCGGAACTCTTCGCGCGCGAAGGGGCGCGGGTGGCGGTCGCCGAGATCGACGCCGCCGCGGGCGAGGAGACGGCGCAGCGCATCGCCTCCGCCGGGGGCGAGGCCATCGCCCTGCCGACCGATGTGCGGGAGGAGGCGCAGATGGAGGCCGCCATACGCCGTACCGTGCAGCATTGGGGGCGGCTCGACGTGCTGCACAACAATGCCGGCGGCTCGACGCTGGAGGACGGGCCGGTGACAGAGGCGCCGGTCGGCGAGTTCTGGCGCGCCATCACGCTCGATCTCTTCGGCACCTTCCTCGGCTGCCGCTTCGGCATCCCCGCGATCATCGCCTCGGGCGGCGGGGCGGTGATCAACATGGCCTCCATCGTGGCGCTGATGGGCTTCCCGGGTCGGGATTGCTACACGGCCGCCAAGGGCGGCGTCGCGGCGCTGACCCGCTCGCTCGCCGTCGAATACGCGGCGCAGCGGGTGCGGGTGAATGCCATCGCACCCTGCGTCACCCTCACCCCAAGGGTCGAGCAGCTGCTTGCCGGCAACGCGGCGGCGCGGCAGGTGGCGGAGGGCCACCTGCTCGGCCTCGGCCAGCCGATGGACATGGCGCAGGCGGCGCTCTGGCTCGCCTCCGACGAGAGCCGGATCGTCACCGGCCAGGTGATCCCGGTCGATAGCGGGGCGGTCGTAGCATGACGGCGAAGCTCGGCTTCATCGGCCTCGGCCAGATGGGCGCGCCGATGGCAGCGCGGCTGCTCGGCCCGGATGTGGCGCTGCATGTCTTCGACCCGCGGCCGGAGGCGGTGGCGGGGCTCGCAGCGCAGGGGGCCATCGGCTGCGCCAGCGCGCGGGCGGTGGCCGATGCGGCGGAGATCGTCCTCGCCTGCCTGCCCAATGGACAGGTCAGCGAGGCGGTCGCGGGCGAGGTGGCCGATGGCGGCGCCGTCAAACTTTATGCGGAGATGTCGACCATCGGCCGGGCGACGGTCGAGGGCATCGCGGCGCGGCTGGCGGAACGTGGCATCGCCATGGTGGATGCGCCGATCAGCGGCGGGCCCTCGGGCGCGCGGGCGGGGACGCTCGCCATGCTCGCCGCCGGCGCGCCGGAGGCAGTGGCGCGGCTCCGGCCCTGGCAGGAGCGGATCGGGCGCGTGGTCTTCACCCTCGGCGAGCGGCCGGGGCAGGCGCAGGTGATGAAGCTCGTCAACAACCTGGTCTTCGCCGCCAACATGGTCGCCGGGTTCGAAGGGCTCGCCATGGGGGCCAAGGCGGGGCTCGACCCCGATACCATGCTGGCGATGCTGAATGCCGGAACGGGGCGCAGCGTCGTCACCGAGCGCGTGGCGGAGGAGGTGCTGGCGCGGCGCTTCGCCTTCGGCGCGGCGATCGCGGTGGTGGACAAGGACGTGAAGCTTGGCCTCGCCGAGGCGTCGTCGCTCGACGTGCCGATGTGGGCGATCGAGCAGGCGGCGCGGGTCTGGCGCTTCGCCGCCGGGCATGGGATGGCGGGGGAGGACATCTCGGCGCTCGCCCGGCTGATGGAAGGCTGGGCGGGGGCGGAGATCAGGAGCCGGCAGGAGTAAGGCGGATGGCGAAGATCCACTACAAGATCGTGCAGCACGATGGCGGCTGGGCCTACAAGCTGGGTGACGTCTTCTCGGAGTCCTTCCCCACGCATGACGCCGCGATGCGGGCGGCGAAGCGCGTGGCGCAGGAGCAGCACGTGCCGGGCAACGACGCCTATATCGAGTACCAGGACGAGAAGGGCGAGTGGCGGACCGAGTATTCGGCGGGCGGTGACCGGCCGGATGCGGATGTGACCGACTAGGCAGCCACAAGGGCTGCCAGCGCCGCGCGGACCTCGGCCACTTCCAGCGCCGCGAGGCGCGGGTGGCGGAGGACGGCGGCCGCGCGGCCGCGCGGGGCGCAGAGGGCCGGGTCGCTCTCCGGGCCGAACAGCGCGAGGGTCGCGCAGCCTGCGGCAGCGGCAAGGTGTGTCGGGCCGGTGTCGTTGCCGACGGCGAAGGCGGCGCGGCGGGCGATGGCGCCGAGGCCGGCGAGGGTGGTGCGGCCGGTCAGGTCGATCACCGCTCCGGGCCGGGCGGCGGCGATGGCGGCGGCGAGCGGCGCCTCGGCCGGGCCGCCGATGACGGCGACGGGCAGGTCGAGGCCGGCGGCGAGCGCGGCGAAGCGTTCCACCGGCCAGCGCTTGCCGGGGCGGCCGGGCGAGGCGCCGGGGATCAGCAGGGCGAATCGTGCCGGCAGGCCGAGGCCGGCGATGTCGTCATCCAGCCAATCCAGGGCCGGCGCCGGGAAACCGGCGATGCCGGCCATCTCCAGCTGCTCGCGCTGGCGCTCGGCGGTGTGCATCAGGTCCCGCGCGGGGTTGGCATGGGGGTGGCTGGCGCCGGGGGCGATGCCGGACCATTCGGCGCCGTACCCGACCATCCACCGGTAGCGGCAGGAGCGGGAGGAGGTCTGCAGATCATAGACCCGCTCGAAACGGGCGGCGCGCAGGCGGCGGGCGAGGCGCCAGACGGCGGGCAGGTCGGTCCAGGCCGGGCGGCCATCGTCCCAGATGCGGTCGAACCAGGGGCTGCGGCGCAGCAGGCCGGCATAGGGCGGCGTGGTCAGCAGCGTGACGTCGGCGCCCGGGTGATGGGCACGGATGGCGGCGAAGGGCCCGAAGGCCTGCACCACGTCGCCGAGCGCGGCGAGCTTGATGACGAGAATGCGGCCGGCAGTCATGCCAGCTCCCGGTAGACGGCGAGCGTCGCCTGCTGCATCGCGGCCGTGGTGTAGTGGGCGAGCACATGGGCGCGGGCGGCCTCGCCGATGGCGGCACGGCGGTCGGGCGGCAGGCCGAGCGCATGGCCGATGGCGCGTGCCAGCGCCTCTGGGTCGCCTGGGGGGACGCGCCAGCCGGTCTCGTTCTGCATCACCGTCTCGCGCGGGCCGCCGAGATCGGCGGCGATCACCGGGCGGGCCATGGCCTGGGCCTCGATCACCGTGCGGCCGAAGGCCTCGGGCTCGGTCGAGCAATGCAGGACGAGATCGGCGAGCATGAGGGCGGCCGGCACGTCCTCGACATGGCCGGCGAAGCGCAGCCGGTCGCCGAGGCCGAGGCGGGCGGCCTCCGCCTCCAGCTCACGGCGGTAGCGGCCGCCATCGCCGACCAGCACGGCGACGGTCGCGCCGGGCAGGCGCGCCATGGCCCGGAGCAGCACCCCCTGCCCTTTCCAGCGGGTGATGCGGCTGGGGAGCATCAGCACCGGGCGGCCCTCCGGCAGGCGCCATTCGGCGCGGAGGGCGGCGAGGCGCCCGGGCGGGACCAGCGCCGGATCGAAGCTGCGGGGATCGACGCCGCGGGGGATGATGCGGATGCGCGCCGGGTCGGTGCCGTGGCGCTCGCGGATATGGGCGGCAATGAAATGGCTGATGGCGATGACGCGCTCGCCCCTCGCCATGACCGAGTTGTAGAGCCGCTTGCCCGGGACGCCCTCGTTGTAGGTGCCGTGATAGGTGGTGACGAAGTGGGCGCCCGCCCGCCGCGCCGCCAGCATCGCCGACCAGGCGGGCGCGCGGGAGCGGGCGTGGATGATGCCGACGCCTTCCGCCGCCGCAAGCCGGGCCAGGGCGCCGGCATTGCGGAGGATGCCCCAGGGCGCCTTGGTGCGCAGCGGCAGGGTGACGTGGGTGGCGCCCAGCCGCTCCAGCGGGCCGACCAGCGGGCCGCCAGCCGAGGCGACCAGGGCGCGGCCGCCGGCGGCGATGATGGCCTCGGCGATCTCGAGCGTGCCGCGCTCCACCCCGCCGGCGACGAGGCTCGGCAGCACTTGGAGGATGGGCGGCAGGCTCACGCGGCGATAGGGCTCGGCATGGCGAGGCCGGCGGCGGCGGCGCGGGCGGCGAGCGCGGGCGGGATGGAGGGATGAAGGGTGACGCCGCGCGCCAGGGCTTCGGCGCGGCGTTGCCAAGCGCGCTCGCCGGGGAGACGGGGCGGCCGGCCGCCCTCGGCGGGCGGGTTGGTGCGGACGGCGTCGGCGATCCAGCCGCTTTCGCGAAGGAAGCCCTCGGCGCCGCCGAAGCGGGCGGGGTCGATCACCAGGACGAAGATATTGGCGCCCCAGCCGCCGGGCGCCTCGGCGCGGCCATGGCCCGCGAGGCCCGAGGTCAGCGCCTCGACCAGCAGGCCGAGGCCGAAGCCCTTGTGGCCGGCGGCCATGCCGCCGAGCGGCAGCAGGGTACCGTCTTGGAAGAAGGCTTCCGGGTCGGAGGTCGGCTCGCCTTCGGCGGTTAGCAGGGCGTCGAAGGGGAAGCGGGTGCCTTCGGCGCGGCGGCGAGCGGTCATGCCGTTCGTCGTGATGGACATCGAGATGTCGATCATCACCGGGCCGTCCGGGCCGGGCCAGCCGGCGGCGAGTGGGTTAGGCGTGATGATGCGGCGCGTGCCGCCCCAGGGGGCGACGGATGCCGTCGCCGGGTCGGAGGACCAGATCTGGGCGACGAGGCCACGCTGCACGAGGCGCGGGAGGTAGGCGGCGAGGCAGCCGATATGATGGCAGCGGCGGATGGCCACCGCAGCCAGGCCGAACTCCGTGGCACGGGCGGCGACGAGGTCGCCGGCCCGGCGGACCAGCCAGGGGCCGGGGAGCTTGCCGCCGTCCCAGGTCTCGGCGACTGGGGTGCCGGAAAGGACCGTGGGTTCCCCCCTGCCCTGCATGTCGCCGCTGGCGAGGCCGTCGAGATAGGGCGGCAGCAAGGCGAGGCCATGGGTGTCGTGGCCCATCAGGTCACCCTCGACTAGGATTTCGGCCACCACCTCGGCCTTGTCGGCATCCATGCCGCCGGCCGCGAAGAGGGCGGCGGCGAGGGTGGTGAGGTCGGCATGGGCGTAGCGGGTCATCGGAGGCCTCGGCGCGATGGAGGGGTGTTCCTCGGGCCGGCGCGGGGATTCGTCAAGGCGGGGGGCAAGGCGGTTCAAAACCTCAATCAGAGATGCCGCAACGTCTTGTTTTGATTGCGCACCGAGACGAAGGTTGAATGTTTGAAGGATTTAGGCGGGGGGCCCTGGCTCGAGACCACGGCCCAAGCGCTGACAAGTTTCCTATACCAAACGAGCGGACGCCATGTCCAAGAGTTCAGGCCGCCTCGCTCTGCAGAGCGGAGAGGAACGCCTTCAGTCGGCTCTGGAGTTCACGCTCCGTCGCGGTATCAGGGAAGACGAAGGCGAGTTGCAGCCCGTCGCTCATTCCAACGACGCGGCAGGCGAAGTCGGGCAGGCCATCGATCGTCAGACGCACCAGATCGCCGGATGCGACTGCGGCCCGGCTGTAGACCTTGGCGCCGCCAAGGGACAGGTTGGCGACTTGGCCGGCGACCGCTTCTTTGCTGCCCGACGGCAGGACGGTGCAGCGACACCGCACCGGGATGCGCGGGTAGTGCCGCCGGTCGCCCTCCTCCAGGGTGGCGCGGACCAGGCCGACGAGGCGCCCCTGCAGCCCGTCGATCGCGGCTGCCACCTGGCCGGAGGTGCCATGCATCATCCCAATGGACATCCGGTTGTCGTCGAGCTTCGCCGCCGCGCCGACCACCTTGGCGGTCGCGGCCTGTGCCGCCCGCGAGGCATCCTCCGCCGCGCGGGCGACGCTGGCCGCGGTTTCCGCCTGAAGGGACATCGCCTGCTCGACGGTTGCGGAGATGCCGGCAAGATCGCGCACGCCGGCGAGGATTGTGTCGACGGCCTGGGTGGTCCGGGTGACGCGATCCAGCACCGCGGCGATCCGCTCGGCGATGGCGGCATTGGCCTTGGCAGCCTCCGCGGCAAGCTGCTTCACCTCGCCGGCGACGACGGCGAAGCCCTTGCCGGCCTCGCCTGCGCGCGCCGCCTCGATGGTCGCGTTCAACGCCAGGAGGTTGGTCTGGCCGGCAATTCCCGCAATCAGCCGGGTGACGGCGTTGATCTCGCCGGCGGCGACCAAGAGCTCGGCGACCAGGCGCTGCGCCTCCTCGCCCCGCTCGGCCATGGCGCGGGAGGTGGCGGCAGCGCGCGACACCTCTCCGGTCAGATCCTGCACGACCTTGAGGATCGCGTCGGTGGCCTCGGCGGCGATGGCGGCCTCGGCCGCGCCGCGCTCGCTGTCGCCGCGGGCGGCCTGCATCTGATGCTCGAGCTCCATGCCCGAGGTCTCGAGCTGGTCAAGCTCCGCCTGCAGGTCGCGCGCGGCGGCGTTGACCTCGGCGACCGCCTCACCCGCCTCCGCCTCAATGCGCGTGGCCATCGCCTCGACCGCCGAAGTTCGGTCCGCGACGGGTGGGGGCGGCGCCGGAGCGGGCGCTGCCTCCGGTACGGGCTGGGGCGGCGGCACAGGCTGACGGCAAAGCCGCAGCAGGCCGAACAGCCCGAGCGCCAGCAGGGGCAAGCCGAGCCAGGGAATGCTGCTGCCGAGAGCAAGGCCGCCAGGCGCGAGGCCGAGGGTCGCCAGGGTGAGGAAGAGGTGCGGGTGAAGCTTCATGCAGCAGCCTCCCAATCGGTGAGTTTACCAAGCTCGGATACGGGCAAGGCGGGGCCGCAATCGATGCGTACCGGCCGCTCGGGGGCGGGGAAGGCGCTGCGGCACCAGGCCTCCAGCTCGGCGGCAAGGCGCTGCGGCTCCGCCCCGGGGGCGGGGATGGCGAAGGCTTTCAACCTCGGTTCGGCCAGGCATGAATCGAGCCGCACCACGCAGTCGGCGACCAGCGGATGCTCGCGCAGGCGGGCGGCGATTCGGTCCGGGTATACATTCACCCCGCCGACCTGCACGGCGTGGTCCTTGCGGCCATGCAGGTGGAGCCCCCCCCTGCTTGTCGAAGACGGCGTTATCGGGCAGCGGGACGGGTCGGCCGGTCTCGGCATCGACGATGCTGCCCGCCTCGCCAGGGCGCCACCAGGGCAGCAGGCGGAAGCTCTCCTCCGGCGCGATGCGGGTGGCGATGCCACCGGTTTCGGAACTGCCATAGACTTCCGTCACACGGCCGAAACCGACGCAGCGGAGCGCCTGGTGGATCCCGGCGGGCAGCGGCGCGGTGGAGGAGACGGCCTCGACATCGGCGGGCAGGCTGGCAGGGCCGATCGAGCGCAGCAGGCCCGAGAACCCTGTCGGGAAGCCGACCAGGAGATCGCCAGGCGCAACCTCCCGCAGCAACCGACCAGGGGCGAGGGCGCGCGCATCCTGCACCGGCAGGCCGAGCAGGTCGGGCAGCAGGGCGGTGAAGAGGAAGCCATAGATATGGTGCGCCGGGACCAGGGTGAGGATGCGACGGCGGTCGGTGAAGCGCCCTGCCCAGTGGGCGCCCTCGGCCAGGAGGCGGGCTGCGGAATGGGTGCAGGGGCGGCGCTCGCCCGTGCTGCCGGAGGTCGTGACGGTAAGGCCCGAGACGCCCTCGGCGAGGGCGGCACGCACTACCTCGGCCCAGCCGGAAAGCGTATGGCGGGCCAGGAGGTAGTCCTCGATCCCTGTCTCATGCAGGTGGAAGAAGGCGTTGACGGCGGCGGCGCAGGTCAGGCGCTCGAGGCTGTCGAGCCCGAGGCCGGATTCGTCGAGCGTCAGGTCGGCGGGCCAGAGCGCGGCCTCCTCCGCCCGGATGCGGCGGCCGGCGGCGGTGAGCTCGGCGGCAAGCAGCGAGCGCAGGACGCGCAGCACGGCGCTTTCGGAGAGGTCGAGATGCTGTTGCGGCGTCATCATCGGCAGAGGATGCGCTCGCGTGCTGAATTTTGGGTAAATGCCGCGCGGGCGGTGCCGGGACGGGTGTTTACCGGATTTTCAGAAGGAGCATGGCAGAGAGGAGCCGCATCATCCACAGCAAGGGAATGGTCGGCATGGAGCTCATCAAGTTCGGGGCGGACAACCTCGAGAACCTGGTCGCGCAGGACCCGTCGCGGCTGAACCGCCTGCCCTTCGGCGCGGTCCTCGTCGATGCGAGCGGCAAGATCATGAAGTACAACAACGCCGAGGGCGAGATCACCGGGCGCAAGCCGGAAGAGGTCGTCGGCAAGAACTTCTTCACGGATGTCGCGCCCTGCACGCGTGGGCACCTCTTCCAAGGCAAGTTCCAGGAAGGCGTCACCAAGGGCCAGGTGAACACGATGTTCGAATACGTCTTCGACCACAACATGGCGCCCGCCAAGGTGCGGGTGCACATGAAGTCGGCTTCGGTGAAGGATGGCGTCTGGATCTTCGTGAAGCGGGTCTGAGCCTGGGTGGGTGGCGGCTCCCTTCAGGGGGCCGTCACGTGCAGGGGCGGGCGGCGACCGCTGTTCCATTGGCCGCCGATGGCCCGCTCAACCTGCGCCGCCAGTTGCAGCAACAGGCCGTCATCGGCCTGCTTCGCCTGGGCCTGGATGCCGAGCGGCAGGCCGTTCTCCTGCTGGCCGAGCGGCATCGACAGGCCGGGGATGCCGCAGAGATTGGCGAGCGGCGTATAGGCGAAGTTGCGCCAGAGATTGCCGAACCAGTCGTGGACATCCGGGTTGCCGCTGATCGTCAGGTATTCGGTGGTGCCGAGGCGGGGAGTGGGAAGCGCGGTGATCGGCGTCAGGATCACATCCCACTCTTCGAAGAAGGCGCCGAAGGCGCGGGAGGTGGCATTGAACGCCGCCTGCATCCGCGCCCGCTCGGTGTAGCTGGTGTGGAGGCCGGCCTCCCAGATGCGGATGTTCATCGGCTCGACCAAATCCTCCGGCGGGCGGTCGAAGCCGCGGGCGGCGATGAGGTTGGCCACAGTCTGGGCGAAGTTGGAGATGTAGCAGGTGGTCTGTGCGGCGAAGGCGGCACGGAAGTCGACCGCGGGCAGCGCCCAGTCGACATGGTGGCCGAGGCTTTCCAGCAGGCGGCCGGCGCGCTCCAGCTCGGCTGCGAAATGCGGCGTGGCGCGGTAGTCGCCCCATTCGTGAGAGAGAGCGATGCGCAAGGGCTTCGGGTCGCGCTGGATCAGCGTGGAGTAGGGCTCGGGTGCGGTCCAGTAGGGCATGAACTCGCCGGGGGCGCCGCCGCGGCAGTGGTCGAGGAAGGCCGCCGTGTCGCGCACGGTGCGGCTCTGGCAGCCCTGCGTCGAGACCAGGCTGCTGATATCGGAGGCATAGGGGGCGGTGGAGAAGACGCCGCGCGAGGGTTTCAGCCCGAGGTTGCCGCAGGCGCCGGCGGGGATGCGGATGGAGCCGCCGCCATCGGTCGCGTGGCTCAGCGGCAGGACGCCGGCGGCGAGCATGGCGCCGCAGCCGGCGGATGACCCGTTGGTGGTGTGCTCGAGGTTCCAGGGGTTGCGGGTGACATAGACCGCCGGGTTCTCGGCGGAGGAGCAGCAGCCGAATTCGGGCGTCGTCGTACGGCCGATGATGTTGAGGCCGGCCTGGCGGATGCGGGTGGTGAGGTAGGCATCCGCCGTCGGGCGGTTTCCGCGCATGAGGCGGGAGCCCATCTCCTGCAGCCGGCCGGCGATGGTAGGGCCGAGATCCTTCATCAGCCAGGGCACGCCGGCGAAGGGGCCGGCGAGGTCGGTGCCGCCGGTCGCCGGGTCGGCGACGGCATCCTCGAAGAGCTCGACGACGCCAGCGAGGGTGGGGTTGAGGCGGGCGATGCCTGCGGCGGCCTGGGCGGCAAGGTCCCCGGGTGTCAGCTCGCCCTGGCGGACGAGGGCGGCGAGGCCCGTGGCGTCCTGTTGCGTCCACTCGTCCCAGCTCATGCTCAGCGTCATCGTCCGTGCCCCAACTCATGCCCCAGCGGGGATAGGGTAAGGCAAAGCCCGGGCCAGGGCGACTGGCGCAGCCGGCTGGGCGGATGTCAGGCTGCGGCCCCCAGGCTGTAGCGCTTGCTGACCCGGCCGACGGGAGTGCCGTCGCGCAGTGGCACCGCAGGGCTGATGGCGTGATCCTCGAAGCCCAGCCGTGCGTAGAAGGCCAGGCCGCCGGCATTGTCGGCGCGGATGGTCGCGTTGATGGCTGACAATCCCCGCTCCGCGGCGGCTTGGCGCGTTGCCGCGAAGAGCCGCGAGCCCGTTCCCTTCTGCACCCGCCCGACGCGGCTGAAGGTGGCGATGTCGCCGATGCCGGCCGGCAGGCCATCGGAGCGGAGGAGGGATTGGAAGCCCGCCAGGCTGCCATCCTCCTCCTGGGCGACGAAGCAGCAGATCACGCCGGAGCCGGCCAGCAGGGCGTCGGCCAGGGCCTCGGGGGTGAAGGGTTCCTCCAGGGCGGTCGTCCCGCCGCGCGCGATGATCGCGTTGAGCAGCTCGGCGAGGGCAAGGGCATCCCCCTTCCGCACTGGCCTGATCTCCATGTCGTGCCCTCCGCTGAACCCTGGCGCCGGCAGCACAAGGCTCGGTGCCGGGCGCGGCGTCAACTCCGCATGGGGCAGCCTGTCAGCGGAGCGCGAGGCCGGTGGCCGGGGTCGTGCGAGCGGCGCGGAGGCGCTCGAGCCGCCTGTCGATGCCGGCCAGTTCGCGGTCGAGGGCAGCGTAGAACCGGTCGCCGAAATCGGCCATCTCCGGCGGCAGCGGGCGGCGTTCCTCGCGCAGCCGGTGCAGGCGGGCGGCATACCAGTGAAGGTTGGGCTCCAGCGCGTGCTGGCGGGGCGTCGCCAGGATCTCGGCGAGCCAGTGGCGGTAGGGGCCAAGGGTCGGCTCGTCGTAGAAGACGAGGCCGAGTTCGGTCTCGTAGACCGCGTTCGCCGGCCAGGCGGGGGCGCTGAGGGCGATGGCGCCGGGGCGGACGGGCAGCGTGCCGAAATCGAGCACGGCGCGGCGGGCGGCGGGGTCCGCGAAGGCGGCTTCCGGGTCGAGCAGCGTGGCATCGTTGCCGCGTCGCATGAGGTTGACGAACTCGTTCTTCGGCACCGGGAAGTCGAGGATGGCGAGCGGCAGCGGCCTGTGCGTCGGCCAGCGGCGCCAGAATCCGGCGGCGGCGAGGGCGTTGTGCGCCAGGTGGATGCAGTTGTCCTGGAAGAGCGACCAGTGGAATTCCCGCTCGCCGCGGCGGTAGGGCGCGTTCTCGGCATTGAGGAAGGCGATCATCGAGAGCATCTGCGCCCGCGTCATCGGCGCCCGCGCGCAGTAGCGGCCGCGGCCGAGGCCGACGGCATAGTCGGTGGCGATGGAAACCTCGTACTTCGCCGCCTCGGGCGGCAGGCCAGGCGGCGCCTTAGTCATGGCCGCGTCATGGAAGGCAACGCCATCATAGAGGCCGAGGCTGCGGGCCTCGGCCAGGACCTCGGCATAGCGGGCGCGGGTCAGCGTCTCGCCGGGGCGGAGATTGCCCTCGAAGAAGAAGTCGCGGCCGGGGATGGCGACCCATTTGGCATTGCGGAAATGCGCGTTCATCGAGAGGCCAACGCCACCCTCGGGCCCGGCGCCGGGCGTGTCGCAGGGGATGAGGGTGCCGTCGGGGCCGCGGCAGGCGCCGTTGAGGTAGAGCACCGCATGGCCGCCGATATCGCCCCGGATCTCGGCGCCGAAGCCGGGGCGCTTCCTGATCTGAGACAGGGCGCAGAACTCGGCGTACCAGGGGAAAGCGGCGGCGTAGCCGGCTTCCGGATCGGCGATGCCGGGGCGGCTGAAATCGACCGTGCCGCAAGCGGCGAGGCTCAGCGAGGACAGGATGGCGGCCAGGAGGGCGAACAGGCGGCGCAGATATCCGGACATCGGTCCTTCGACTGTCGGTTGAGCATGGCCGAAACGCTGCCGTGTCGTTCGGGTTGCGGGCCGGATGGTGACAGGCGCGTCAGGCGGAGGGCGGGTACCGGGGCGGTGCGTGTCATGCCTTCCCCTACCCTCCTCCATGCGTCGCGGCGGCAAAGCCTCGCGGGGCGCGGGGTTCCGACCCGTTGCGCGGGTGGGGCTTCGCGCCGGCGCCGGGGCGGCTAGACTGGCCGGCAATCAGGGAGAGGATGAATGATGCGCCTGGACAACACGGCCCTGCCGCAGGACTGGCCGAACGGGGCCTATGCGGCGCGGATCATGACGGCGGAGGGGCCGAGCGCCATCGGCCTGCTCAACGGCGCGGCCTTCGACATGACGCCGGCCTTCGGCACAGTGAGCGCCTGGCTGAACGAGGCGGACCCGGTGGCGGCGATCCGCAACCGCGGCGTGCCGGTGCCGCTCGACCTGCCGGCGGTGCTCGCCAACAGCCACCATGCGGCGCGGGACGCGGCGAAGCCGTGGCTGCTGGCGCCCATCGACCTGCAGGCGGTGAAGGCCTGCGGCGTGACCTATGTGCGGAGCATGCTGGAGCGGGTGATCGAGGAGCGCTGCCGCGGCGATGCGAGCCAGGCGGAGGCGGTGCGGGCCGAGGTGCGGGGGATCATCGGCGACGAGCTCTCCGCCGTCAGGCCGGGCAGCGCGGAGGCGATGCGGCTGAAGGCGGCGCTGGTCGAGCGCGGCTGGTGGAGCCAGTACCTCGAGGTCGGGATCGGGCCGGATGCGGAAATCTTCAGCAAGTGCCAGCCGATGGCCTCGGTCGGCGTGGGCGCGAAGATCGGCGTTCATCCGACGAGCGAGTGGAGCAACCCGGAGCCCGAGGTGGTGCTGGCGGTCAATGCTCGCGGCGCCATCCTCGGCGCGATGCTCGGCAACGACGTGAACCTACGCGATGTCGAGGGGCGCTCCGCGCTGCTGCTCGGCCGCGCCAAGGACAACAACGCGGCCTGCGCGCTCGGGCCGGTGCTGCGGCTGTTCGACGGCGGCTTCACGCTGGAGGATGTCAGGCGTGCCGAGATCGCGCTGACCATCGAGGGGCGGGACGGATTCCGGCTGGAGGAGACCGGGGCGGTGGGCTCGATCAGCCGCGACCCGACGGAGGTGGTGGATCAGCTCATCGGGCCGCATCACCAGTATCCCGACGGCGCGGTGCTGTTCCTCGGCACGCCCTTCTCGCCGGGCAAGGACCGCGGCGCGGCGGGCCAGGGCTTCACCCATCATCCGGGCGACGTGGTGCGGATCGCCTCGGCGCGGCTCGGGGCGCTGGTCAACGAGGTGGACCGGACGGATGCATGCCCGCCCTGGACCTTCGGGGCGGGGGCGCTGATGGGGAACCTGGCGCGGCGCGGGCTGCCGCGGGCATGAGGGAGGAGAGCGGGCGACTCGACCGCGGGGACGGGGTGGAGCTGGCCTGGCGGCGCGTCGCGGGACGGGGGCCGGGGGTGGTGTTCCTCGGCGGGTTCCGCAGCGACATGACGGGGACGAAGGCGGAGGAGCTGGCTGCCTTCTGCGCGGAGACGGGGCGGGCCTTCCTGCGCTTCGACTATTCGGGGCATGGGGCGAGCGGGGGCGACTTCGAAGCCGGGTGCATCGGGCGCTGGGCGGCGGATGCGGAGGCGGCGATCGGGGCGCTGGCCGAGGGGCCGCAGGTGCTGGTCGGGTCCTCGATGGGCGGGTGGATCTCGCTGCTGCTGGCGCGGCGAAGGCCGGAGCTGGTGGCGGGCTTCGTCGGCGTGGCGGCGGCGCCGGACTTCACCCTGCGGATCGAGGCGGCGCTGACGGGGGAGGCGCGGGCCGCGTTGGATGCGACGGGGGTGTGGCATCGGCCGAGTGCCTATGGCGACCCCTACCCCATCACGCAGGGGCTGCTGCAGGATGGGAGGCGGCAGCTGGTGCTCGATGCACCCTTCCCGCTCGATGTGCCGGTGCGGCTGCTGCAGGGGCAACGGGACCCGGATGTGCCGTGGGAGACGGCGCTCAGGATCGCGGAAACGGTGACCGGCGACGACGTGCATGTGGTGCTGGTGAAGGATGGCGACCACCGGCTGTCGCGGGAGCAGGATCTGGGGTTGTTGCGGCGGGTAGTGGCGGAGGTGGCCGGGGGGTGAATGGGGCGGGCCTTGGCAGGCCCGGCCCGATCCCTCCGTCGGGGCAAACGCCGATCAGATCGCATCATCCGCGCGGGACGGACGGCGGTATCCGCCGCGCCCGTGCGTTCAGCCCAGGCTGATTCCGGTGTCGCGGACGAGTTGCTGGATCAAGGCCCGCTCGCGGACCAGCCGCTCGCCAAGGCGGGCGGGCTCGGCGGCGGTTGCCTCGGCGCCGATCTCGGTGAAGCGGGCCTTCACCTCGGCGTCGGATGTCGCGGCGTTGATCGCTGCTTCCAGGCGTTGGCGCGCCTCCTCTGGCGTGCCACTGCGACAGAAGATCGCATTCCAGCTCGTGATGTCGAAATCGGGAATGCCGGATTCGGCGATCGTCGGAATGCCGGGGATGCCGCCGCGCCGCGCGCTCGTGACGGCGATGGGGACCGCGCGCCCGCCCTGGACGACGGGATTGAGGGAGTTCGCAGTCAGGATGCCGGCAGGCAGCGTTCCAGCGGCGAGGTCACGCGCGACTTCCGCCCCGCCGCGATAGGGGATGTGCTCAAGCTTCACCCCCGCGCGGTGCGCAAGCAGCACGCCGGCGAGATGACCCGGGCTGCCGACGCCCGGCGTGCCGTAGGAGATGCCGTCGCGGTCGGCGCGAGCCTTGTCGAGGACATCCTTGAGGGTCCGCATGCCGCCGTTCGCCGGCGCGGCAAGGATGTAGGGCACCTCCGCGATCATGCCGACGGGCGCGAAGTCACGCTCGTAATTGAAGGGCGTGGTGCGGTGGACGAATTGCGCGACGACAAAGGAGGCCGCGTCGAACAGCAGGGTGTGCCCATCCGCGGGGGCGGAGGCGACCGCGCCGGCCGCGAGCGTGCCGCCGGCGCCGCCGCGATTGTCGACGACGATGTTCTGGCCCAGGACCGCCGCCATCCTTCCGGTGATCAGCCGCGCGAGCGTGTCGGAATTGCCGCCTGGCGCGAAGGCAACGATGAGGCGGATGGGGCGGTTGGGAAAGCTGCGCTGGGCCTGGACCGCGGGCGCGGGCAACAGGGCGGCGCCTGCCAGGGCAACGAGGTTGCGGCGGGATGGGATGAGGTGCTGCATGATGGAGCCCTTGAATGTGGCGCTGGCCGTTGGCGGGATGGCGTTCAATTCCGGGCCAGCGGTTCCAGTCCCGTCCGGCGCAGCGCGGAGGCCGCCTCGGGCGAGGCGAGAAAGCGGATCAGGGCCTGCGCGGCCTCCGGCTGCCGGGTGTTCGCGGTGACGACGGCGCAGAAGATCGTGGGCTTCTGCACGTCTTCCGGGATTGTCCCGAGATAGGCGATGCCGGGAACGGTGACGATCTCGCTGACCTGCTGGAAGCCCAGTTCCGCTTCGCCGCGCGCGACGACGGCGGCGACGCGTTCCGAGAGGATGCGGCGCGCCTTCGGCATGACCTGGTCATGGATGCCGAGGCGGCGGAACATCTCGTTCTCGATGTAGACGCCGCTCGCGGAGGCGGAATAGGCGATGGAGGCGGCGTTCAGGAGCGTCTGGCGGAAGGCATCGGGGGTGGAGATGTCGGGCTTCGGCGTGCCCTCCCGTACGCAGGCGCCGATGAGGGAGCGTGCGATGTCCACGCGGCTGCCAGGGCGGACGAAGCCGCGGGCTTCGAGCGGGGCAAGGCCGCCCTCGGCGAGGAGGAGCACGTCGGCGGGCTCGCCGCGGGCGAGGCGTTGGGGGATCGCGTCCGGGGCGGCGCCCATGGAGGACGCGCCGATGGATGTGAGGCCGTGCCCGGTCGCGCGCTGGAACTCCGGCACCAGCATCAGATAGGCGGCGTTGAGTCCGCCGGAGGAGAAGACGACGAGGTCCGCCGCGGCGGCGGGGCGGGTGAAGAGGGGCAGCGCCACGGCACCGAGCAGCAGCGTGCGGCGCATGGTGCCGTCCGGTGGTCCGCAGGGCATGGCATCCTCCCTCATGATGGACGGCGCGTTCTTGCCGCCGTCCGGAAACCTCAGCGCAGGCGGCCATCGGCCGGCATGGAGGCTCCTAATTGTTGCGAGTTCACCCGATTGCCTGCCTTCCGAGGCACAAGCTACGAGTGCTCGTCATCGGCTTTGCATGTCAGTAAAGAACGCCGTCTTGCCGGACAAGATGCGGCCATTGCCTGATCGGATCCAGGGCCTCGTCAAGGCTGGATTGGGCGTGGCGCTGCCGATCCCGGTCGCGCGTCGCATGGCCTCCCGTCCATCGGCGTTGGATGCACGGGCGGTGGCATGACGGCCGATCTCTCAATCCTCGCCGCGTAGAATAGCGGCCAGCCCCTCGCGATAGGTCGGGTAGCGCCAGGCGATGCCGAGCACCGCCTTGGTCTGCGCATTCGCCACGCGGCGGTTCTCGGTCCAGAAGCTGCGGCCCATGGGGGACATGCTGCGGGCGGCGTCCTCGTAGGGCACCGCGGGCGGCGGGGGGATGCCGAGGAGGCGGGCGGCCTCCTCCGTCACGAGGGCGCTCTCGGCGGGTTCGTCATCGACCAGGTGGAGGATGCGCACGCCCGGGGCCGGGGACTGGCGGAGCGCGGCGGCGACGGCGAGGGCGATGTCGTCGCGGTGGATGCGGCTGAAGGCATGGCCGGGCTTCAGCGTGCGGCGGGCGGTGCCGGCGCGGACCTCCTCGATGGCGCTGCGGCCGGGGCCGTAGATGCCGCCGACGCGGAAGATGTCGAGGGCGCGGCGCCCTGCGGCGGCGCGCCAGGCGTCTTCGGCTTCGAGCCGGCGGCGGCTGCGGTCCTGGCCGGGCGCGGGGGGCGTCGCCTCGTCGACCCAGCCGCCGGCGCGGTCGCCGTAGACGCCGGTCGTCGAGAGGTAGCCGATCCAGCGCAGGGCGGGGGCGGCGGCCAGGGCGGCCGCATGGGCGGCGAGGACGGGGTCTCCCGCCTCCCCCGGTGCGGCGGTGACGAGGAGGTGGGTGGCGGAGGCCAGGGCCTCGCCGGCGGCGGCGAAGGGGATGATCCCGGGGCTGGACGGGGTGCGGCTGGTGCCGGTGACGCGGAAGCCGAGCCGAGCCGCCTCCCGCGCCACGGCCGCGCCGCTGTAGCCGAGGCCGGCGATCAGGAGATGAGGTGGGGTCGGTTCGGTCATCCGGCCTATCTGGCGTGGCCCGGGGCGGGCGGCTAGACTGCTCGGCGTGAAGCCTGCCTCCCCTGTTCTCCTGGCCCTGTTGGCCGCCGGCCTGGTGGCGGGCGCGGGCGGCACCGGTTGGCTCGCTCTGCGGGCGCCGGCGGAAGCGGCGACCGAACCCCTCCCCTTGCCGCCGGATGTGCCGCGCCTCGCCGAGGGGCCGGAATACGAGCGATGCCTCGGGCTGGTGCGGACCGACCTGGTCGAGGCGCGGAATTTCGCCGAAAGCTGGGAAGTCGGCGGCGGTGGCGAGGGGGCGCGGCATTGCGGCGCCCTTGCCCTGCTGGCCGCGGGCGAGGCGGAGCGGGCGGCGGAACGGTTGGAGGGGCTCGGCCGGGCGAGCCGGGCGAGTGCGGCGACGCGGGCCTCGATCTTCGCACAGGCGGGGCAGGCCTGGATGATGGCGGGCGAGACCGGGCGGGCCTATGGCGCCGCCACCATGGGGCTGACGCTGATGCCCGATGATGCCGACCTGATGCTCGACCGGGCGGTCGCGCTCGGGACACTCAGGCGCTACGCCGATGCGATGGACGACCTCAACCGGGTGGTGGCGCTAGACCCGCAGCGAGCGGAGGCCTGGGTGTTCCGGGCGGTGGCGAACCGGCATCTCGACCGGGTGGACCAGGCAGCGGAGGATATCGGACAGGCGCTGGCCCTCGTCCCCGACAATGCGGAGGCTTTGCTGGAGCGGGGCATCATCCGCCAGATCAAGGGCGACACCGCCGGGGCGAAGGCGGATTGGCAGCGGGCGGTCGCCCTCGCCCCAGACAGCCCCACCGCCGACCTCGCACAGCAGAACCTGGCGTTGAACGAGGCAGGGCCGCAGCGGCGCTGAAGGCCGTCCGGCCCGTTCGTTCACAGGGGTTGGAGCGGCACCGCCAGCGGGGCCGCCGCGCATTCCAATTATTCCGATTCGTGTCAGAAGGGCCACGACAGTCGCGGCCAAGCATTCCTGTCAGTATTTCACCAGCCGCGCGAACAGGACAGGGTGATGTTCGACTTTCCGGCGACGACGGCGCGCTCACGCTATTTGGATGGCTTCCTGGCTTTTGTTGTCCTGTTCGGGGCGGCATTGCGGGTGCTTCCCTTCGCCGAGGCGCGTCCCCTTTGGCATGACGAAGCGATGATTGCGCTGAACCTGTTCCGGCGCTCCTACCAGGACCTGCTGCTGCCGCTCGACTACGACCAGTCGGCGCCGGTGCTGTGGCTGTTCGGGACCAAATTCGTCATCGGCCTGTTCGGGCCGGGGGAGATGGCGCTGCGGCTGATCCCGTTGCTGGCCGGCATCGGCTCGCTCGTGCTGTTCGCGCTGACGGTGCGGCGGAGCCTCGACGGCGTCGGGGCGGCGCTGGCGGTGACGCTGTTCGCCATCGCCATGCCGCTGGTCTACTACGCAGCCGAGGCGAAGCAGTACGCGACGGATGTGCTGGTCGTCAGCCTGTTCCTCTGGCTGCTGGCGGGGCGCGGGCAGGGCATCCTGCGGTCCTGGGGCGGGGTGGCGCTGCTGGCGGTGGCGGGGGCGGTCTCGGTGCTGCTGAGCCTCTCGGCCGTCTTCGTGCTGTTCGGTGCGGGGCTTGCCCTGGCGGCGCGGCCGCTGCGGGAGCGGGATGGCGGGGCGGTGCTGCGCCTGGCCTGCATCGCCGCCGTCTGGCTGCTCTGCTTCGGCGCCGTCTCCTACCTGGCGACGAGCGATTCCGGCACGCTGGTCGCGGCGATGCGGCGGTACTGGAGCGAGTGGTTCATCCCACCGGCGCTGTTCATCCCCTCGCGCTTCATCGCCGCCGTGCGGATCATGCTGCAGGTGCCCGAGGGGATGGGCTTCCCGGCCTCGAGCGTGATGCTGCTGCTGCTCTTCGCCGCGCTCGGCGTCTACGACATCTGGCAGCGCTCGCGGGTGCTGGTGCTGTTCCTAGCGCTGACCCTGCTTGGGACGGTAGCGGCCTCGATGGCGCAGTTCTATCCGATGACGGCGCGGTTCGTGCTGTTCCTGGCGCCGGGGTTGATCTACGTGCTCGCGGCCGGGGTGTCCTTCACCTTGCGCATGGTGCCGCGGCTGCGCTGGCCGGTGGCGGGCGTCGTCGCGCTGCTGCTGGGGCTGATGGGGTTCGAGACGGCGGCGCATCTGCGGGTCACGCCGGCCTTCGCGCGGGAGGAGATCGACCGGAGCATCGCCGATGTGGTGCGCAGGAAGCAGCCGGACGACCTCGTCTATGTCTATTACGCGGCGGTGCCGGCGTTCCAGGTTTACGGCAAGGCGCTGACGGCGGCGCCCGGCGGCGTGGTCTATGGCCGGGACATGCGGTCGGACTGGAGCTACATGCTGGCCGACATGCTCAGGATTTGCGGCCGGCGGGTCTGGTTCCTCTATTCGCACCCGATCGACCGCAACGGGGTGGATGACGTTCGGTTCTTCGAGTTCGTCGCCGGCAAGCTGGGGCGCGTGGTGGAGCGGAACATCTCCCGCGAAGCGGGCGCCATCCTGATCGACCTCACGGAGGCGGGGCGCTGCGATGCGATGCGCATCGAGGAGCCCCAACGGCCCTGGGTGCCGAGCCATCCGGGGTTCCGGCCCCTGCCGCCGCTTCCGGGCGAATCATGATCCACGATCACGGGATCGCGGATCATGGCTTACGCCTCCGGCCGTTCCGGCCTTCGACGATCGTGGTTTAGCCGAAGGCTATGAGTTGGCGGACCGCCTCGCCGGATTTGAGGCGGGCGAAGCCGGTGTTGATTTCGTCCAGCTTGAGCGTGCCGGTGATCAGGTGGTCAAGGTGCAGCCGGCCCTGCTGCCAGAGCTTCAGCAGGCGCGGCATGTCGACGCGGAAGTGGTTGGAGCCCATCGAGGAGCCCTGGATCTTCCGCTCGCGCAGGAAGTCGAAGCCGTGCAGCTCGATCTTCACGCCGAAGGGCACCATGCCGATGATGGTCGCGGTGCCGCCGGGGCGTAGCATGGCGAAGCTCTGCTCGGCGGTCGCCTTCATGCCTAGCGCCTCGAAGCTGTAGTGGACACCGCCGCCGGTGAGGTCCCTCACCTGCTGCACCGGGTCGTCGTTCCCGACCAGGATGGTGTCGGTGGCGCCCATGATGCGGGCGAGGTCGAGCTTCGATTGCAGCCGGTCGATGGCGACGATGCGCGAGGCGCCGGCAAGCGCGGCGCCGTTCACCGCCGAGAGGCCGACGCCGCCGCAGCCGATGACGGCGACGGTGGAGCCGGCCTCGATGCGGGCGGTGTTGAAGACGGCGCCGACGCCGGTGATGACGCCGCAGCCGACCAGCGTCGCGCGGTCGAGCGGGATGTCGGGGTCGATCTTCACGAGCGCATTCTCGTGGACGACCATCTGCTCGGCGAAGGCGCTGAGGTTGAGGAATTGGTTCATCACCTCGCCGCCCTTCCAGGAGAGGCGGCGGGATTGGCCGGGGACCATCTTCACCTCGGTGTTCTCGCAAAGCACCGTGTGGCCAGTGGTGCATTGCGAGCAGGCGCCGCAGAAGACCGAGAGGCAGCCGATGACGTGGTCGCCGGGCTTCAGGTAGGTGACGTCGGAGCCGACGGCCTCGACGACGCCCGCGACCTCATGGCCGGGGACGGTCGGCAAGGGGTGGGGATAGAGGCCCTCGATGAAATGCAGGTCGGAATGGCAGAGGCCGGCATAGGCGGTGCGGACCAGCACCTCGCGTGCCTTGGGCTTCTGCAGGGTGACTTCCTCGATGGTGAGCGGCTGGTTCACCTCGTGCAGGACGGCGGCCTTCATGACGGGTTCTCCCCTCTTGGACGGGGGGGACGATAGCATCTAGGCTCGCTCACACCAGAGCGGGAGGAACGCCGGATGGAGCTGTTGCAGGAGCGCGCCGAGGGCGTGCTGTGGCTCACCATGAACCGGCCGGAGGTGCTGAACGCCCTCGGCGGCAACATGATGTGGGACCTGCTCACCGCGCTGACCGAGGCGGCGAGCGACCCCGAGATCGGCTGCGTGGTGCTGACCGGGGCGGGGCGCGGCTTCTCGGCGGGCGGCGACATGAAGGCGCGGGCGACGGGGGCGAAGCCGCCGCCGGCCACCCCCGAGGCGGGTGCCGACGAGCTGCGCAGCCGGATGGAGTGCTCCCGCCTGCTGCATGAGATGCCGAAGCCCACCATCGCCATGGTCAATGGCGTGGCGGCCGGCGCGGGGATGTCGCTGGCGCTCGCCTGCGACATGCGCGTCGCCGGAACGAGCGCGCGGATGACGACCGCCTTCGCCAATATGGGCTTCTCCGGGGATTTCGGCGGGCACTACTTCCTGGCGAAGCTGGTCGGGCCGGCCAAGGCGCGGGAGCTCTACTTCACCAGCGCCAAGCTCGATTCCGCGCAGATGGAGAAGCTTGGGCTGGTCAACCGGCTGGTGCCGGACGAGGAGCTGCGGGCGGAGACGGAGAAGCTGGCGCGGCAGCTCGGCCAGGGGCCGCGCGTCGCCTGGCGCTACATGAAGCGCAACATGAAGGTGGCCGAGGAAGGGACGCTCGTCGAGGCTCTGGATGCCGAGGCGATCGGCATGATGCGGACGCGGGAGACGGAGGATCACCAGGAGGCGCTGCGCGCTTTCATGGAGAAGCGGCCGCCGCGCTTCCAGGGGAAATAGGCGGAGAGGGGGCCGGAGCCCCCTTCCCCGTTCAGAAGCGCAGCGCGGTCGCCTGCACCACGAGCGGCAGGCCGCGCACCTCGGCCAGGACTGGCTCCGGCATCGGCCCGTCGAGGGAGACGAGGCAGATGGCGTCGCCCCCCTGGGCCGCGCGGCCGAGGTGGAAGGTGGCGATGTTGATGCCGGCATTGGCCAGCGTCATGCCGAAGCGGCCGATGAAGCCGGGCTTGTCCTGGTTGGTGACGTAGAGCATGTCGGGCGCGAAGTCGGCCTCGACGGCGATGCCCTTGATCTCGACCAGGCGCGGCTTCGCATCGCCGACCAGCGTGCCGGCGACGCTGCGGGTGCGGCCTTCCGTCACCACCGTGACGCGGAGCAGCGTGGCATAGTCGCCGCGGCGCTCGTGGACGGTCTCGGCGACCTCCATGCCGCGCTCCTTCGCCACCACCGGCGCGTTCACCATGTTGACCGCGCCCATCAGCGGGGTCAGCACGCCGGCCAGGGCCGCCGCCGTCAGCGGGCGGCGGTTGAGTTCGGCGACGTGGCCCTCGTATTCGACGCGGATGGAGCGGATGGCGTCGTCCTGCGCGGCCGTGAGCTGCCCGGCCATGGCGCCGAGCAGGCGGGCCAGCTCCATGTAGGGCTTGAGGCGGGGGGCTTCCTCCGCCGTCACGCTCGGCATGTTGATGGCGTTGGAGACGGCGCCGGTCAGCAGGTAATCGGCCATCTGGTCGGCAACCTGCAGGGCGACATTCTCCTGCGCCTCGGCCGTCGCGGCGCCGAGATGCGGGGTGCAGACGACATTCTCGAGGGCGAAGAGCGGGCTGTCGGTCGCCGGCTCCGTCTCGAAGACGTCGAGGGCGGCGCCGGCGACATGGCCAGATTGCAGCGCCTCGGCCAGCGCCTGCTCATCGACCAGCCCGCCGCGGGCGCAGTTGACGATGCGGACGCCGCGCTTCAATCGCGCGATGTTCTGGCGGCTGAGGATGTTGCGCGTCTGCTCGGTCAGCGGCGTATGCAGCGTGACGATGTCGGCGCGTTCCAGCAGCTCGTTCAGCTCGACTTTCTCGACGCCGATCTCGACCGCGCGCTTCTCCGACAGGAAGGGGTCGTAGGCCACCACCTTCATGTGCAGCCCGACGGCGCGATCGGCGACGATGGAGCCGATATTGCCGCAGCCGATGAGGCCGAGCGTCTTGCCGAAGAGCTCGACGCCCATGAAGCGGTTCTTCTCCCACTTGCCGGCCTTGGTGGAGGCCGAAGCCTCCGGGATCTGGCGGGCGAGGGCGAAGATCATCGCAATCGCATGTTCGGCGGTGGTGATGGCGTTGCCGTAGGGCGTGTTCATCACCACGACGCCGCGGGCGGTGGCGCTCGTCACGTCGACATTGTCGACGCCGATGCCGGCGCGGCCGACGACCTTGAGGCCGGGCGCGGCGTCGAGCAGCTCGCGCGTCACCTTGGTCGCGCTGCGGACGGCGAGGCCGTCATAGGGCGCGATGATGGCGCGCAGCTCGGCGGGGGAGAGGCCGGGCCGGAAATCGACCTCGATGCCGCGCCGCTTGAAGATCTCGATGGCGGCGGGGGAGAGCTTGTCGGAGATGAGGACGCGCGGCATCAGGCGGCGGCCTTCTGCTGCTCGGCCTCGACCTGCGCGAAGGCCCAGTCGAGCCAAGGAAGCAGGGCCTCGATGTCGGCGGTTTCGACGGTGGCGCCGCCCCAGATGCGGAGGCCCGGGGGCGCATCGCGGTAGTTGGCGGCGTCGAGGGCGACGCCCTCCTTGTCGAGCAGGCTGGCGAGGGACTTCGCCGCCTTGGCCTGGGCCTCCGCATCGAGGGCGGTGAACCAGGGAGCCGCGATCTTCAGGCAGATGGAGGTGCAGGAACGGTTCGCCGCGTCCTCGGCCAGGAAGTCGACCCAGGGGGTGCGCGCGACCCAGCCGGCGATGGCGGCGAGGTTGGCCTCGGAGCGGGCGATCAGCGCCGGGAGGCCGCCGATGGACTCGGCCCAGCGGAGGCCATCCAGCGCGTCCTCGACGGCGAGCATGGAGGGGGTGTTGATGGTCTCGCCCTTGAAGATGTCCTCGTTCAGCTTGCCGTCCTTGGTCATGCGGAAAATCTTCGGCATGGGCCAGGCGGGCTTGTGGGATTCGAGGCGTTCGACGGCGCGGGGGCTCAGGGCGAGCATGCCGTGGGCCGCTTCGCCGCCGAGGACCTTCTGCCAGGACCAGGTGACGACATCGAGCTTCGACCAGGGGAGGTCCATGGCGAAGGCGGCGCTGGTCGCGTCGCAGATGGCGAGGCCCTGGCGATCGGCTGCAATCCAGTCGGCGTTGGGGAGACGGACGCCGCTCGTCGTGCCGTTCCAGACGAAGACCACGTCACGGGCGGCATCGGCCGAGGCAAGGTCGGGGAGCTGGCCGTAGGGGGCAGAGATGACGCGGGCATCGGGCAGCTTGAGCTGCTTCACGATGTCGGTGCCCCAATCCTTGGAGAAGCTCTCCCAGGCCAGGACATCGACGCCGCGGGCGCCGAGCAGGGACCAGAGGGCCATCTCCACCGCGCCGGTGTCGGAGGCGGGGACGATGCCGAGGCGCCAGTCGGCGGGCATGCCGAGCACGGCCTTGCTGCGGGTGATGACCTCGGCGAGGCGGGCCTTGGGGCCGGCGGCGCGGTGGCTGCGGCCGAGATAGGCGCCGGAGAGGGCGTCGAGGCTCCAGCCCGGGCGCTTGGCGCAGGGGCCGGACGAGAAGCTTGGATTGGCCGGCCTCACGGCCGGCAGGGGGGGATTCGCCGGACGGAGTCCAGGCTTGGTGGCGCTTGCCATGATGCAGCTCCCTTCCAGAAGCGGATGCGCCCCGGTGGGGGGGCGTGGCCCATCGCAAGCCGTAGATCAGGCCAGCAGCGAGAGCAAGGGGTTTGATGCGCCGCCGGAGGACCCGCCGGCGGCGGCGATGACGTAGCGCTCGGCGAGCTTCTGCAAGGCCTTCGGGTCCTTGAGGTCGGCGAGCTTCAGGCGGGAGGTGATGGCGGCGGCCTGGGTCTCGATCGGCTGCACGACCATGGAATTGGGCAGGCCCAGCGCGCCGGTGACGACGCGGCGCAGCACCGTATTGCCGAGGATGTTGTAGACGTTGGTCTCGCCCTTGGCGTTCTGCAGGAAGTAGAGCGCGTCGGAGATGCCGGCATTCCGGTCGTCGAGGCCAGTGCGGTACTGATACTCGACGAAGCCGTCCATCATCTGCCGCTGGACCTTCGGGTCCTGCAATCCGGCAAGGCCCTTGGCCTTGAGGTCGAGCGTCCTGGCGGCGGTGGCGAAGCGCTTGTCGAGGCTGGCGAGCAGGCCCTTGGGGTCCTTCGGGTCGGCGGTGAGCGCCTTCTGCACCAGCCCGGGATAGGCCGCCTGGTCGGCGAGGCCGAGGGCGGGGAGCAGGACGTTCAGCACGCGCGGGTCCTGCAGGGCAGTCTTCACGTCGCGGGCCTTGGCGATGGCCGCCTGGAACTGCTTCAGCGCGGTGATGGTGACCGGGTCCTTCCTCTCCTGGGCGATGCCCTTGGTGGTGGCGCCGGCCGCCTGGGCAGCCTTCAGCGCGGCGAGGCCGGAGGCCGGGTCGCCGGTATTGGCGGCGGTGTCCGAGCCGCCGAGGAGGGCCGACACCAGGGAGGCGGTGAGCTGCATGCCACCTGCCAACGTGACGGCTGCGGATTGCGATGCGGTTAAGGGCGGGCAGGGTCAGGCATAGCGGCGAAGGCGCTCGCCCGGCAGCAGATCGTAAGGTGCCTGCCAGCCGGGTAGGGCAGCGATCCGCTGCAGCCAGGCCTGCACGGCCGGATAGTCGGTTGCCAGGTCGTAACCGGCCTCCTCCTTCGGGAAGAGCAGGTAGCCGCACATCGACAGGTCGGCGACGGACGGGGCGTCGCCGGCGATGAAGGGCCGCTCCGCCACCTCGCCCGCGAGGATGCCGAGGAAATCATCGATCCGTCCGCGCAGATAGGCCTGCACCTGCAGATCGGGCGAGGGGGTGAAGGCGCGGCGGTAGCGATAGGCGGCCATGAAGCCGCTGAGCTTCTGGTTGTCCCAGAACAGCCAGCGCAGCACCTCGAAGCGCTCACGCTCGTCGCGCCCGCCGAAACGCCCGTGCCGCTCGGCGAGGCGGAGCAGGATCGGCCCGGTCTGGGTCAGGCGCGTGCCGTCCTCCTCGAGCACGGGGATCTCGCCCATCGGGTTGATGCTGGCCCGCCAGGCTGCGCTGCGCGTGACGCCGCCGCCGAAATCGGTCCAGACCGGCTCGAAGGACTGGCCGCAGAGCGTGAGCATCAGCGCGAGCTTGTAGCTGTTCCCGGATTCCGGGAAGTAGTGCAGCCGGTAGCGGGTCATCGGTGGTCCTGTCCTGCGCGAAGCCTCCGGAGGTTAGGCGGAGGCCGGCGACGCCGCCATTCAGTTCGCGGCCCCGAGGCTTGCACCGCGTGCAAGCCCCGCGCTCGCGGCGAAGGCGGCGGCCTCCTCCACCAGCCAGTCGCGGAGCAGGGCGATGCTGCGATCCCTCGGGCCGCGGCCCGGGCGGCGGACGAGGTGGAACTGCCGGGCCATGCGCAGCGGGGCGGGGAGCAGCGGGCGGAGGCGGCCGCTGGCGAGATAGGGCTGCACCACGCCGTCCAGCCCGAGGGCTATGCCCATGCCGGCGGCCGCGGCCTCGTAGACGAGCTGGAGGTTGTCGAAGCTGCGGCATCCCGCGGGCACGGCCGCGATCCCGGCGGCGGCGAACCATTCCTGCCAGAACTCGGCCTGGTGGTGGGAGCCGATGAGCGCGCATTGGAGCAGGTCGCGCGGCTGGCACAGGTCGGCAGGGAAGCCGGGGCTGGCGACCGGGACGCCGTGCACGGGGAGGAAAGGCTCGCTCGCCAGTCCGGGCCAAGGGCCGCAGCCGAGGCGGATGGCGCAATCGAGTTCGGGCCGCGCCCGCAGGTCGGCAAGTTCGGCCGAGGTTTCGATCTCGACCTCGACGCCGCCATGCCGCGCCTGGAACCCCGCGAGCCGCGGCAGGAGCCAGTGCACCGCGAAGCTTGGCATCACGCTGATCCGGATCGCCTGCCGCCGTCCCTGGTGACGGGCCGCCTCGGTCACCTGTTGCAGCGCCTCCCAGGCCGGGGCGAGCGCGGCGTGATAGGCGGTGCCGGCCTCGGTCAGGGCGAGGCCGCGCGGCAGGCGCCGGAACAGCGGCAGCCCGAGATGCGCCTCGATCTGCCGGATGCGGCGGCTGAGGGCGGGCACCGTCAGGCCCATCCCGGGCGCGGCCTCGGCGAGGCTGCCGCAGCGCGCCACCGCCACGAAGGCCTCCATCGCACCGAGGGGGAGGCGACGCATGGGCCGGTCAGGTGACGACGGAGGGCGCGTCGCGGCCGGTGTGGCGGGCGATGCCGGCGATCTCCTGCGCGGCGGCGATGACCGGGGCGAGCACCTCCTGCACCGGCATTGCGTGGCGTGATGGGTCCGGCTCGAAGCGTTCGAGATAGACGCGCAGCGTGGCGCCGACCGTGCCGGTGCCGGAGAGGCGGAAGACGGCGCGGGCATCCTCGGCGAAGAGGATGCGCACGCCCTGCGCGGCAGTGACGGAGCCGTCGACCGGATCGGCATAGGCGAAGTCGTCGGCCTCCGCGATGGTGAGGCCGCCGACCTTTTGGCCAGGGAGCGTCGGCAGGCGCTCGCGCAGCGAGGCCATCAGCGCGTTCGCCGCCGTGGCGTCGACCTCCTCGTAGTCATGGCGTGTGTAGTAGTCGCGGCCGTACTCGGCCCAGTGTTCGAGCAGGATGGCATCGGCTCGCTTGCCGGTGGCAGCGAGGATGTCGAGCCAGAGCAGCACGGCCCAGAGCCCGTCCTTCTCCCGCACATGGTCGGAGCCGGTGCCGGCGCTCTCCTCGCCGCAGAGGGTGATGCGGCCGGAATCGAGCAGGTTGCCGAAGAACTTCCACCCCGTCGGCGTCTCGAAGCAGGGAATGCCGAGGCGCTTCGCCACGCGGTCCACCGCGCGGCTGGTCGGCATGGAGCGGGCGACGCCGGCAAGGCCCCGCGCGTAGCCCGGGGCGAGATGCGCCTGCGCGGCGAGGATGGCGAGGCTGTCGCTCGGGGTGACGAAATGGCCGGGGGCGACGATCATGTTGCGGTCGCCGTCGCCGTCGGAGGCGGCGCCGAAATCGGGGGCGTCGGCGCCCATCATCTCGGCCATCAGCGCCTCGGCATGGACCGGGTTGGGGTCAGGGTGATTGCCGCCGAAATCGGGCAGCGGCACCGCGTTGATCACCGTGCCGGCGGGGGCGCCGAGGCGGCGTTCCAGGATCTCCTGCGCATAGGGTCCGGTGACGGCGGAAAGCGCGTCGAAGCGCATGCGGAAGCCGCGGCGGAACAGGCCGGCGATGCGGTCGGCATCGACCAGCGTCTCCATCAGCGCGGCGTAATTGGCGACGGGGTCGACGACCATCGCCACCATGCCCTCGATGCGCGTCTCGCCGATGCGGTCGAGGTCGAGGTCGGGGGTGTCGGTGGTGCGATACTCCGTCAGCGTGGAGGCGCGGCGGTGGATGGCACTCGTCACCTCCTCCGGCGCAGGGCCGCCATTCGCCATGTTGTACTTGATGCCGAAATCGCCATCCGGCCCGCCGGGATTGTGGCTGGCCGAGAGGATGATGCCGCCGATGGCGCCGCTTGAGCGGATGAGCGCGGAGGCGGCCGGCGTCGAGAGCAGGCCGCCCTGGCCGATCAGCAGGCGGCCTGTGCCGTTGGCGGCGGCGAGGCGGATCGCCGTCTGGATGGCCTCGCGGTTCAGGTAGCGGCCGTCACCGCCGAGCACGAGCGTCGCGCCGCGCAGCCCCTCGCTCGCCGTCTCCAGGATCGCCTGGATGAAATTCTCGATGTAGCGCGGCTGCTGGAAGACCGTGACCTTCTTGCGCAGCCCCGAGGTGCCGGGCTTCTGGTCGGCGAAGGGGCTGGTGGCGACGGTACGGACGGGCATCGGTGGTCTCCGGCTGGCGGGCGCATCATAGCGCCGGGGCGGGGAATGGCGATTCACCGCGGACGAAACGCGAGGGAACCGATCCGGCTCCCGGCTGTTCGCGGTGCATGACCCGATCCCAGGCTTCCGTCCTCATCCTGCTCGGCCTGCTGCTGATGCTGTTCTGGCTGGCGCCGGAGGTGCCGCTGCTTGGCTTCGCCGCGGTGCTGCTGGCGCTCGCCCTGCATGCGGGCGGCGAGCCGCTGGCACGGAAGGCGGGATTGCCGGGCTGGGCGGGGGTGTTGATTGTCGCCGTGCTGGTGATGGCGGCGATCGGCCTGGCCGGTTGGGCGGCGGCGGGGCCGTTGACCGAGCAGGCGCGGGAGTTGGGCCAGCAACTGCCGAAGAGCCTCGAAACCCTGCGCGGCCGGCTCGCCGACACGGGCTGGGGCGACTGGCTGCTGCACCAGGCCGATCCGGGACGGATCTTCGGCAGCGGCGGGGCGGAGAATGCTGCGGCGGCGGCGGCCTCGGCGGCAAGCACGACGCTTGGCGGGCTCGGCAACGTGGTGCTGGTGGTGCTGCTCGGCCTCTATCTGGCGGTGCAGCCGGAGGGCTACGTGCGGGGGCTGCGGCACCTCTTCGCGCCGCAGCTGGACGAGCCGGTGCGGGAGACGCTGGCGGAGGCGGGGCATACGCTGCGCGGCTGGCTGCTGGGCCAGGCCTTCGCCATGGTCGTCGCCGGCACGCTGACCTGGCTCGGGCTGATGCTGCTCGGCGTGCCGCTCGCCGGGCTGCTGGCGACCATCGTGGCGGTGCTGAACTTCATCCCCGTCATCGGCCCGCTGATCGCGGCGGTGCCGGCCATGCTGCTGGCGCTGACGCAGGATCCGCTGCTGCCCTTCTGGGTGCTCGGCGTCATCGTTCTGGTGCAGACCATCGAGGGGAATTTCCTGACGCCGATGGTGCAGAGCCGGACGGCGGACCTGCCCCCTGCCCTGCTGCTCGTCACCCAGGTGCTGACGGGGGCACTGTTCGGCCTGCTCGGCGTGGCGCTGGCGGCGCCGCTCTCGGCGCTGGGTCTCGTCGTCGTCCGCAAGGCCTATGTGGAGGGGTGGCTGGACTGGCCGCGGGAGAAGAAGGAGGGGTAATCCGCGCTTCCGGCTCAACGGCCGGTGCTGAAGGCGAGCCATAGGGCGACGCCGGCGAGCATCAGCGAGAGCGCGCGGCGCATGTGGTCGCGCCGGGCGCCGGCGATGAGCCAGGGCCGGAGACGGCCCGCGAGCAGCACCACGGCGACATGCACCGCCGTCGCCACCGCCAGATAGAGGCCGCCAAGGATGGCCATCTGGACCAGGATGGCGGGCACTGCGTCTCCGGCGCCCACGGGCTCCACGACGAAGCGCGGCAGGACGGAGACGAAGAAGAGGATGGATTTCGGGTTGAGCAGGTTGGCGACGAAGCCGCGCCGGAACAGCAGCGCGGCCTGCGTGCCGAGCGGGGTGTTGCCCGCCGCGTCCCCGGCCTCGCCGCGCCAGCCGTCGACTGCGAGCCAGAGCAGGTAGGCGACGCCGGCCCAGCGCAGCGCCTCATAGAGCAGCGACGAGCGGGCGATGAGGGCGCCGGCGCCGAGGCCCGCCACCAGCGCATGCACGGCGAGCCCGGCGGCGACGCCCAGGACCGCGACCAGGGCAGGCCGCGTCCCGCGCTCCAGCGAGAGCAGGGCGAGATAGGCCATGTTCGGGCCGGGCGTCAGCTCCAGCAGCAGGACGGCGAGCAGGAATTCGGCCAGTGGCGGCATGGCGTCCCGATGGGCGGTCGTGGTGCTCCTTTGTGTGGAACCACGGGCGGGTCGCGCGCAAGGTCGTTTCGATTCGCCTCACAAAGGCGCTGTGCATCTTTGTCGCGCCCGGCGGCGTCCTGGGCCTGCTCGGGACCTTGGGCGGCGACCGGCGTCAGAGCAGCGCTTCGCCGCGAAGGACGGGGACGCAGCCTCCGCCGACCGTCGCGCGGATGCCGTCTGCCGTACGGCGGGCGGTGGTGCGGAGGAGGCTCGGGCGGCCCATCTCGACTCCTTGCAGGATGTCGATTGCGTGGCGCTCGGCACTGCTGAGGGAGAGCAGGAAGCCGGTGAGCGGCGTGGCGGCGCTGCCGGTCGCGGCGTCCTCCGGCGTGCCGGCGAGGGGCGAGAACATGCGGGCGCGGAGGCGCTCGCCATCGCGCCGGTAGAGGTAGAGGGAAAGGCGGCCACCGAGGGCGGGCAGCGCCTCCACGGCACGGCGGAAGGCGGCGTGGTCGGGGGCGGCCATGGCCAGGGCTTCGGACGTGACCTCGAGCAGCACCCTCGGGTTGCCGCCATCGGAGGCGAGGGTCGGCACGTGGCGGGCGGTGAGGATGCCCGCCTCCGAAATGCAGGCGCAGGCGGCGATGAGGTCCGGCGGCAGCGTCTCGCCTATCGTCAGTGGTTGGGGGGCGGCGACGGTGGTCGTGATGACGGCGCCGGCGGCGTCGCGCCCGACCGCGATCTCGACCAGCCCGGCCGGTTGCTCGAAGCGCAGGAGGCCGTCGCGGTCGCGGTCGGCCAGGACATAGGCGGTGCCGACATTGGGATGGCCGGCGAAGGGCATCTCGGCGGTGCGGTTGAAGATGCGGACGCGGGCGGTGTTCGCGGGATCCTCAGGCGGCAGGACGAAGGTGGTCTCGCTCAGGTTGAACTCGCTGGCGAGGGCCTGCATCTCGGCATCCGAGAGCCCGCGCGCATCGGGGAAGACGGCGAGCTGGTTGCCACCGAAGCGGCGGTCGGTGAAGACGTCGAGGGTGACGAAGGGGAAGCGCCTCATGCGATGCGGCCCGGGTCGAGGGTGACGGCGTGGTTCAGCGGGCCATGGCCGCGGCCGAAGCCGGGGGCGGCGAGGATGGCGGCGCGGACATAGCGGCGGGCGCGGGCGACGGCCTCCGGCAGGGCGAGGCCCTGGGCGAGGCCGGCGGCGATGGCGCTGGCGAGCGTGCAGCCGGTACCGTGCGTGTGGCGGGTTTCGATCCGCGCATCCTCGAAGCGGATAACGCCATGGGGCGTGCCGAGCAGGTCGACGAGCACGGGGCCGGCGAGATGGCCGCCCTTCAGCAGCACCGCCCCGGCGCCGAGGGTCAGCAGCGCGGGCATGGCGGCCTGCATCTCCGCCTCGGTGGTGATGCGGAGGCCGGTCAGCACCTCGGCCTCGGGGAGGTTCGGGGTGATGAGGGCGGCGCGGGGGACGAGGCGGCGCTTCAGCGTCTCGACCGCATCGGGTTGCAGCAGCGGATGGCCGCCCTTGGCCACCATCACCGGATCGGCAACCAGCGGTATGCCGGGCGGGAGCGCGTCGCAGACGGCTTCGATGGTCGGGCTGTCGTGCAGCATGCCGGTCTTCAGCGCATCCGCCCCGAGGTCGCCGAGCACGACCTCCATCTGCTGGCGGATGAAATCGGTCGGGATGGGGAGGACGCCGTGGACGCCCTCGGTGTTCTGCGCGGTGAGCGCGGTGATCGCCGTCATGGCGAAGCCGCCGAGGGCGGTGACCGCCTTGATGTCGGCCTGGATGCCGGCGCCGCCGCCGGAATCGGAGCCGGCGACGATGAGGACCCGGCCCCGCATCTAGGCGGCGATCCGGGCGCGGATGGTGGCGGCGAGGGCTTCGACCGTCTCGGTGACGAGAGCCTCGTCCTCCGCTTCGGCCATGACGCGGATCAGCGGCTCCGTGCCGCTGGCGCGGATCAGGATGCGGCCGCGCTCGCCGAGCCGCTCCTCGAAGGCGGCGATCTCGCGCTGCACGGCATCGTCCTTCAGCGGCGAGGCGCCGGCGAAGCGGACATTGACGAGGCGCTGCGGCAGCGGGGTGAAGCGGCGGCAGACCTCGCTGGCGGGCTTGCCTTCCTGCACCAGGACCGAGAGGACCTGGAGGGCGGCGATCAGGCCGTCACCCGTCGTGGCGAAGTCGGCCATGATGACATGGCCGGATTGCTCGCCGCCGAGGTTGCAGCCGGTATCGCGCATCCGCTCGCCGACATAGCGGTCCCCGACGGCGGTGCGGAGCAGGCCGAGGCCCAGGCCCTTCAGGTGGCGCTCAAGTCCCATGTTCGACATCACCGTCGCCACCACGGCGCCGCCGCGGAGGCGCCCTTCGGCCTGCCAGGAGCCGGCGATGAGGGCGAGGATCTGGTCGCCGTCGATCAGCGCGCCGCACTCATCGACCAGCACCAGGCGGTCGGCGTCGCCGTCGAGGGCGATGCCGATATCGGCGCGGCGCTCCCGCACGAGGCCGGCGAGCTGGCCCGGCGCGGTGGAGCCGACGCCCTGGTTGATGTTGAAGCCGTCCGGCGCGACGCCGATCGGCACCACCTCGGCGCCGAGCTCCCAGAGCACCGTGGGAGCGACCTTGTAGGCGGCGCCATGGGCGCAATCGACGACGATGCGGAGGCCTTCCAGCGTCAGGCGGCGGGGGAAGCTCTGTTTGGCGGCCTCGATGTAGCGGCCGGGGGCATCCTCCAGGCGGCTGGCGCGGCCGAGGCGGGCGGGCGCGACCTGGGCGGCGGAGAGGTCGCCGGCCATCAGCGCCTCGATCTCGGCCTCCTGCGCGTCGGAGAGCTTCAGCCCGTCGGGGCCGAAGAGCTTGATGCCATTGTCCTCGAAGGGGTTGTGCGAAGCGCTGACCATCACGCCGAGATCGGCGCGGAGGCTGCGCGTCAGCAGCGCGATGGCGGGCGTCGGCATCGGGCCGACGAGGACGGCATCCATCCCGGCGCCGACGAAGCCGGCGGTCAGCGCCGGTTCCAGCATGTAGCCGGAGAGGCGCGTGTCCTTGCCGATGACGACGCGATGGCGATGGGTGCCTCGGTTGAAATACTGCCCCGCCGCCTGGCCGAGCCGGAGGGCGGTGGCGGCATCCATCGGCGCCTGGTTGGCCTTGCCACGGATGCCATCGGTGCCGAAGAGGCGGCGGGTGGGCTGGGTCATCCCGTTGGATTAGCGCCGGTCGGCGGGCGTGTCACCGGAAAGCGCGGCCTGTTGGACGCGGAGCGCCTGGACCGTCTCGGCGACGTCATGCACGCGGAGGATGGCGGCGCCCCGCGCGGCGGCGAAGAGCGCGGCGGCGACGCTGCCGGGCATGCGGGCGCGGCCCCCCTCCATGGCGCCGGAGAGGCGGCCGATGGAGCGCTTGCGCGAGGCGCCGACCAGCAACGGGCAGCCGAGGCCGGCGAGCAGCGGCAGGCGGTGCAGCAGGGCCAGGTTGTGCTCCAGCAGTTTGCCGAAGCCTAGGCCCGGGTCGAGGGCGATGCGGTGGCGCGGGATGCCGGCGGCCTCCACGGCGGCAAGCCTTTCGGCCAGGAAGTCGGCAACCTCGAGGGTGACATCGGCATAGCGCGGGTCATCTTGCATGCGGCGCGGGTCGTCGCCGAGCATGTGCATAAGGATGAGGGGGGCGCCGGCCTCTGCCACCACCCGCGCGGCCCCCGGGTCGTGGCGCAGGGCCGAGATGTCGTTGACGATTCGGGCGCCGGCGGCCAGCGCCTCCCGCATCGTTAGGGCGTTGCGGGTATCGACCGAGAGGGGGGCGAGCGGGGCGAGCGCCCGGATGACGGGAAGGATGCGGCGGCACTCCTCCTCCGGCGTGACAGGGGCGGCGCCGGGACGGGTGCTCTCGCCGCCGATGTCGAGGATGTCGGCACCGGCGGCGAGCATCGCCTGGCCTTGGGCCAGGGCGGCCGCGACCAGGGCCTCGCCTGCGAGGCCGGCGGCGAGGAGGCCGTCGCCGGAGACGCTGTCGGGGGTGACGTTGACGACGCCCATCACCAGCGGGGCCCCGCAGCCGAAGCGGGGGACGAGGCCGGCGAAGGGCGGTGGGGCCTCGATCAGCGGCGGCACCAAGCCGTGCCAGGGAGGCGGGATGGCGGTGGCGGAAACAAGGCATTCACCGCCTCGCCCGACCAGCCGGACAAGGGCGAAGGCGGTCGGGCCGCCTTGCAGCGGCAGGGCCAGGCCAGCCTCCATCGCCGCTGCCGCAGCAGGGCCGGTCAGCAGGCCGAGCGGTTCGATCCATCTGTCGGGCATCGCATCCCCCGAAACGCAATCAGCGCGCCCGGGGGCGCGCTGATCGTCAGTCCTGTATCGGGTGTCCGGCCTAGGTGGCGGGGGCCGGGCCGGGGTTCAGGCCGCCGCTCGGGCGCGGGGACCGGCCGCTGCTCGGCACGCTGCCGCGGCCCTGCGGCACCGGCTCATCCGGGCGATCACGGACGATCGGCTCGCCACGGATGATCTTCTTGATCTCGTCGCCCGAGATGGTCTCGTGCTCCAGGAGGCCCTTCGCCAGCAGATGCAGCTCGTCGATATTCTCGGAGAGCAGCTGCTTGCAGCGGGAATAGGCCTCGTCGATGATGCGGCGGATCTCGCCGTCGATCATCTGCGCGGTGTTCTCCGACAGGTTCTTCGACTGGGTGACGGAGTGGCCGAGGAAGACCTCCTGGCTGTTCTCGCCATAGGCGATCATGCCGAGCTTCTCCGACATGCCCCACTCGGTAACCATCATGCGGGCCTGGTTGGTGGCCATCTTGATGTCGCCCGAGGCGCCGTTCGAGACCTTGTCCGGGCCGAAGATCAGCTCTTCGGCGACGCGGCCGCCCATGGCCATCGCCAGCTCGGAGAGCAGCTTCGACTTGTGCTTGGAGTAGCGGTCGCCCTCCGGCAGGGACATCACCAGGCCGAGGGCGCGGCCGCGGGGGATGATCGTCGCCTTGTGGACCGGGTCGCATTCCGGGAGCTTCATGGCGCAGAGGGCATGGCCGGCCTCATGATAGGCGGTCATGCGCTTCTCGTCCTCGGACATGACAAGGCTGCGGCGCTCGGCGCCCATCAGCACCTTGTCCTTGGCCTGCTCGAACTCGTGCATGCCGACGGTGCGGCGGCCGGTACGGGCGGCGAGCAGGGCGGCCTCGTTGACGAGGTTCGCCAGGTCGGCGCCGGAGAAGCCGGGAGTGCCGCGGGCGATCACCTTCGGGTCGACGTCGGAGGCGAGCGGGACCTTCCGCATGTGGACGCGAAGGATCTTCTCGCGGCCCATCACATCGGGGTTCGGCACGACGACCTGACGGTCGAAGCGGCCAGGACGCAGCAGGGCGGGGTCGAGCACGTCCGGACGGTTGGTCGCGGCGATGAGGATCACGCCCTCATTCGACTCGAAGCCGTCCATCTCGACGAGCATCTGGTTCAGAGTCTGCTCGCGCTCGTCGTTGCCGCCACCGAGGCCCGCGCCGCGATGACGGCCGACGGCGTCGATCTCGTCGATGAAGATGATGCAGGGGGCGTTCTTCTTGCCCTGCTCGAACATGTCACGGACGCGGCTGGCGCCGACGCCGACGAACATCTCGACGAAGTCGGAACCGGAGATCGTGAAAAAGGGAACGTTGGCCTCGCCGGCGATGGCGCGGGCGAGCAGGGTCTTACCCGTACCCGGGGGGCCCACCAGCAAGCAGCCCTTCGGGATCTTGCCGCCGAGGCGCTGGAACTTCTGCGGGTCGCGCAGGAACTCGACGATCTCCTCGAGCTCACCCTTGGCCTCGTCGATGCCGGCCACGTCCTCGAAGGTGACGCGGCCCTGCTTCTCGGTCAGCAGGCGGGCGCGGGACTTGCCGAAGCCCATGGCGCGGCCGCCGCCGGATTGCATCTGGCGCATGAAGAAGACCCAGACGCCGATGAGCAGCAGCATCGGGAACCAAGAGAGCAGGTAGTGGAAGAGCGGATTGACGTCGCTCTCCTCCGGCCGCGCCACGACGCGGACGCCCTTTTCGGTCAGGCGGGAGACGAGGTTGGGGTCTTCCGGCGTGTAGGTCTGGAAGGTGCGCCCGTCAGAGAGCTGGCCGCTGACGGTCCGCCCCTGGATGGTCACGTCCCGGACATGGCCGGCGCCGACCTCGTTGAGGAAATCCGAATAGGCGACCTGCTGGGCGCCCCGTTGCGCCGAACCGCTGGGCTGGAACACATTGAACAGTGCCACCAGCAGCAGCGCCACGATCACCCAGAGCGCCAGATTCCGGCCGAAATTATTCACCGATGCGTATCCCGTTCCCGCCAAAGCCCCGATCGGGCCCTGGTGCCTCAGGCTGAGCCCGAAGCCAGCGATCCCTAAGATAGGGAGGCGGACCCCGGCCGTGAATGCCCCCCAATGCGTCTAGACTGTGCCGCCCGCGGAATTGACCGCGGCAGCCGCCTCTCCGGCAGGGAGGGACCCAACCGGAGCGAACACTGCGCGGAAGGCCATGCAGCGATCCGGATCAGGATAGTCCAGCGCGGGCACGGCCACCAGCATTCCATGATGGCGGATGGCGGGCAGGCCGGCCAGCAGCGCGGCGGGCCAGGCGGGGGCAAGGTGGCGGAGCCGGGCGGCCTCGACGGGGCCGAGGGCGCCGAGGGCATGCTCGGGAGCGCCAGGGCCGGCAAGGCGGAAGCGGCCGTCCCAAAGGGCGCAGTGCGTCGCCTCGACGGAGGGGGCCAGGCCGGCGGGTTCGCGAAAGAGCAGCCAGGTGCCGCGACGGGGGCGGAGCCAGGTGCCGGCCAGCGTCCCCTCCCCTCGCCCACGAAGGGTGGCGATGGCGGCGGCGGGCGGAGCGTGGCGGGCGCCACCGATCGCCTGGACGAGCCGGGCGAGCAGCACATCGGCCAGCGCATCGGTGCCGAGGGCGGAGGGGTCGATCTCGGCGAAGCCGGCGGGGCGGAGCGTCGTGCTGGCAGCGAGGCGAGTGGCAAGTGCCGAATCGAGGCGGGCGCGCCGACGCGCGAAAGCGGCGGCCGCCTCGGCCAGGGCCTCGCTCGCCGCCGGGTCGAGCAGGGCGCGGAGGCGAGCGCGGGCGAAGCGCGGGTCGGCGTTGCTCGGGTCCCGGATGGGGACGAGGCCGGAAGCGGCGACGGTGGCAGCAAGGCGGGCGGCCGGGACGGGCAGCAGCGGGCGGAGGATCATCGCCTCGGCCGTGGCGCGGAGGGGCGGGATGGCGGCGAGGCCGCGCGGCCCGCTGCCGCGGAGCGCACGGAAGAGCAGCGTCTCGGCCTGGTCGTCACGGTGATGGGCGAGGAGGAGCCAGGGGGTACCGGCCTCGCCGCAGGCGGCGAGCAGCGCGGCGAGGCGGGCCTCGCGGGCACGCTCCTGCAGGCCGGCGCCAGGCGGCAGTCCGAGGCGGAGCAGGCGGCCGGGTATGCCGTGCGCAGCAAGCTGGCCGAGCGTGGCCTCGGCCTCGGCGGCACTCTCCGGGCGGAGGCCGTGATCGGCGACGAGGGCAAGCAGGCTGCCGCCGCGGGCGCGAGCCCAGTCGGCGGCGAGCAGTGCAAGGGCGAGGCTGTCGGGACCGCCGGAAACGCCGGCGGCGAGGCGGGGCGCCCGGCCGAAGGGGCCGAGCGGGGCCATCAGCACGGCGAACTCCTCCGCCGAGAGAGGCTCGGCAAGCGCGAGCGGATTTACGCCTGCGGGCGATGCCGCCCTCCGGCGATCCGCTTGTTCAGCAGGTGCAGGCGCGAGCGGATTCACGCCTGCGGGCGATGCCGCCCTTCGGCGATCCGCTCTATCGACAGCCGGCGCGGCGGCGGGCATCGGCGGCGCGCTCGGCCAGGGCGCCGCGGAGATTGGGGAAGTTGCTCCGAAGGTCGTCCAGCGTGTCGCAGGATTCGCGCTTGTTGCCGAGGCTATTGAAAGCGCCCGCAAGGCCGAGCAGCGCCTCCGGGGCGCGCGGGCCGGTGCGGCCGCGGGTATAGGCGTCGTTATAGGCCAGCGCCGCGCCGGCATGGTCGCGCTTGCCGGAAAGGGCGTCGCCGAGCAGGAGCTGGGCGTCCGTCGCGCGGGGGGAGTTGCGGTTGGCGAGCACCTCGCGGGCGGCGGCCTCGGCCGCGGGGTAGTCGCGGCGGCCAAGGGCGGCCTGACCTTCGGAGAGGGCACGTTCGGGCGTGCGAGCCGCATTCGGGGCCGGCGTGGGCGCAGGGGCCGGGGCGGGCGTAGGCGCCGCCGCCGGGGCGCGGGGCGCCGGTGCGGCCTGGCGGCTCGCAGGCTGGCTCTCGACCTGCTGCAGGCGGTAGTCGATGTCGCCCTGCATCTTCTCGACATTCTGCTGGAGAGTGCGGTTGCGGTACTCGACCTCGTCGAGCCGGCCGCGGAGGCGACGGGTCTCCTCCTCCAGCGCGGTCACGCGGTCGAGCAGGGTGCCGACCAGCTCGCTCCCCGCGACGCTGCCGCGCGGCGCGCTGGGCGCCGGCAGGGCCGAGGCGCCGCTGCGGCGGACCTGGTCGAGTTCCTGGCGGAGCTGGAGAATCTGGTTCTGGAGGTAGATGCCCTCGCGGCTCTCAGCCTGGGCCCAGGCGCCCTGGGCGGGCAGCAGCAACGGGGCGGCGACGAGCAGGGCGGCGAGGAAGGAGCGGGTCACGGGTCCTCCGGAAAGGCGCGAGGCGGAAACGGGTACGGGCCGGCTGGATAAGCCAGCCGGCCCGCATCGGCCAGAGGGATTAGGATGAGGGCCGGGGCCCCAAGACCCCCGCCGCGGCCATCACGCACGGGACAGCGCCCGCGGCGTGACGGGCGAGGCTCAGCGGACGACGGTGACGGCGCGGCGGTTCTGGGCCCAGGCATCGTCGGTGGAGCCGAGCGCGGCCGGGCGATCCTTGCCGTAGGAGATGGTGGAGATGCGGGCGCCGGCGGTGCCGCCCGCGACCAGCACGTCGCGCGCCGCATTGGCGCGGCGCTGGCCGAGGGCCAGGTTGTACTCGCGGGTGCCGCGCTCGTCGGCATGGCCCTCGAGCTGCACCGTCACCTGCGGGTAGCGGGCGAGCCAGGCGGACTGGCGCTCGAGCACCGTGCGCTGGTCGGCGCGGATGCTGGACTCGTCGGTGTCGAAGAAGACGCGGTCGCCGACATTGGCGACGAGGTCTTCCTGGCTGCCCGGGCGCGGACCGGCCGAGGTGCTGGCCGCCGCGCCGGCGCCGGTCGCGGCATTGTCGGCGGTCGAGGACTGGCAGGCGGCGAGCAGGGCCAGCGCCGCGAAGGCGGTCATCACCTTGGTGTTCAACATGGATGTCGTCCCTTTCCTGTCTGCCGTCGCGCAGCCCGGCACTGCGGCATTCTGCCGGGGGCGTTACAACCGGCACGTGATAGCGTCAAGAAAAACGGACCTGAAGTCGCAACGGAGACTTGGTTCCATGCTTTTGGTGCAACACAGCCATTGTCCGTGCGGGCGACGGCTGTTCTCCCATGTCGGCCTCCCCTGCGATTACGCCAGCAGGGGTGACCAGGCCGGGTCGGACGCATCGGTCGGGGTGACGATCTGGCGCTCGTTGAAGCCGGCGATGTCGATGCTGGAGAGGCGCGAGGAGAAGCCGCTGCCGCGGGCATCGCGCGCCGGCGTCTCGCGGAAATACATCATGACCCGGCCGTTGGGCGCGAAGGTCGGGCCTTCCATGCCCCAGCCCTCGGAGAGGATGCGCTCACCCGAACCATCGGGGCGCATCACGCCGATGGCGAATTGCCCGCCGGCGATGCGGGTGAAGGCGATGAGGTCGCCGCGCGGCGACCAGACCGGCGTCGCATAGCGGCCGCGGCCGAAGGAGATGCGGCGCACGCCCCCTCCCCCCGCATCCATGACATAGAGCTGCTGATCGCCGCCGCGGTCGGAGTTGAAGACGATCTGCGAGCCGTCCGGCGAGTAGCAGGGCGAGACGTCGAGCCCGCCGCCGGAGGTGAGCTGGCGCTCGCGCCGGCTGCCGAGGTCGACGACATAGATGTTGGCGTCGTTGCCGCGCGTCGAGGAGAGCACGACGCTGCGGCCGTCCGGCGAGAAGCGCGGCGAGAGCGTCATGCCGGCGAAGGTGCCGAGCACCTCCTGCCGGCCGCTGTCGAGGTTGAAGAGGTAGACCCGCGGCTCGTTGCGGGCATAGGACATGAAGGCGATCTGCTGCGCGTTCGGGTGGAAGCGCGGCGTCAGCGCGGCGAAGGAGCCGTCGGTCAGGTAGCGCTGGTTCTCGCCGTCCTGGTCCATGATGGCGAGCCGCCGTGTGCGGCGGTCGCGCGGGCCGGTCTCGGCGACATAGACGACGCGGGTGTCGAAATAGCCCTTCTCGCCGAGCAGGCGCTCATAGATCACGTCCGAGATGAGATGGGCGATGCGGCGCCAGTTGCCGGCCGGGGCGGTGAAGGCGGTGCCCTGGATCTGCGCCTCGGGCAGCACGTCCCAGAGGCGGAACTCGACGCGGAGGCGGTCGCCCGAGAGCTCGGCGCGGCCGGTGGTCAGGGCCTGGGCGCCGATGACGCGCCAGTCCTGGAAGCGCGGCGTCTGCGCCGCGGCCTCGGCGGTCTGGATGTAGGCGGCGCGGTCGACGGGGCGGAAGAGGCCGCTGTTGCGCAGGTTGGTCTGGATGACGCCGGCGATGTTCTGGCCGAGGCGCTGCGCCTCGTCCGAGCCGCCGGCGAAGTTGGGCACGGCGATCGGGATCGGGTCAGTACGGGCCTTGGTGATGTCGACGACGGAGCTCTGGGCGAAGGTCGCACGGGCGCCGATGAGCGGCAGGCCGAGCGCGGCGCCGCCGAAGATCGCGGCGCGGCGGGAGAGCTGGCGGATCGCAGCCTCGTCCATCTGGGTCTTCCTCCGGTAGTTACAGGCCTGCATGGCCTCAGCGCAGGCCGAGGTCGCGCGGATTGAAGCGGAATATGGTGTCGCGCAGGGCGGCGAGGCGCTCACGCGGCAGCGGCAGCGGGTTGCATTTCGGGTCGAGCAGCGCACGGCGCGCAGCCTCATAGACGGCGCGGGCGCGCGGCTCGGCCGGCGGCGAGCCGTTGGGGCGGACGTTGCGGACGGTGCCGGCGGCATCCACCTCGACGCGGAACTCGACGACGATGCTCTGGATGTTGAGGCCGCCGGCGTCGACGCTCCAGCACTCGCTGATCTTCTCGGCAAGGCCGGCGCGCTCGCCGGCGCTCAGCGAGGCGGTGCCGGTTGGCGTGCCACCGCCCGTCTGCGGGGCGCCGGGGGTGGTTTGCGGGCGACCGCGCGGCGCCTCGTTCGAGGCCTGCATCTGGCGCAGTCGGTCGAGCGTGCTCTGCACGCTGTTGCTCAGCTCCTGCGGACGGGCGACCGGTGGCGTGCGGCCGGTGCCGGCCTGCTGGCTGGTCTGGGGCGGCGGCGGGACGGGCGTCGGTGGCGCCGGGCGCGCGTCGGGGCGCGGCGGGGCGGGCGTCGCCTGGGCCTGTTGCTGCTGCGGGCGCGGCGGCGTTGGCGGGGTCGGCGGCGCCGGCTGGGCCTGAGGCTGCGGGCGCGGCGGCTGGGCGGGCGGCGTCGGCGTGGGCGGCGTCGGGCGCGGCGGCTCGGGCACGGGGGGCGGCGGCAGGGGCAGCGGCGCGACCTCGGCGACCTGCTGCTGCGGCTGCGGGCGGGGCGGTGCCGGGGCCGGCGGCGCCGGGGCGGGTTGCGGCGGCGCGGGCGTCGGCGGGCTCGGGCGCGGCGGCGCGGCCTGGGCCTGGGGCGCGGGCGGCGGCGGGGCAGCCGCGGGCGGAGGCGGCGGCGGAGGTGGCGGGGTCGGCAGGCGATCCTCGCGCGCCGGCTCCGGCGCCGGCGGCTCGGGCCGCGGCGGCTGCGGGACGGAGGTGGGGGCTGCGACGGGCGCCGCCTCCGACGAGCCCTGGGCCTGCTGGGCGGGCAGGCTGGCGACCAGCTCGACGGCGATGGCCTCCTCCTTCGGCTCATCCAGCTTGGGAGGCAGGCCGAAGACCAGGCCGAGCAAGAGGGCGACGACGTGCAATGCCGCCGAGACGAGCCCCCAGAAACGCATTCCCCTATTCTGCATGACCGCGCCCCCGCGCGTGGCCTTTCTGTCGCTTAGCGGGTCGGACGGGTGGCGGGGCGGGCGGCCGGGGCCGCGCCGGTGGCTGGCCGGCCGGCCGGCTGCTCGGCGAGCAGCGCCACCTTGCTGAAGCCGCCGGCGCTGATGACGCCCATCACCTCCATGACCCGGCCATAGCTGATTGCCTTGTCGCCTCGGACGAAGATGCGGCGCTCCTGCGCGTTCGGCCCCTGGGCGTTGGCGCCGGCGATGGCCTGGAGCTGGGCGACCAGGTTCTCGAGCGGCACCTCGGTCTCCTGGAGGAAGATCTTGCCCTCCGGGTTCACCGTGATGGTGATCGGCTCGTTGTCCTGGTTGAGCGCGCTGGCCTGGGTCTTCGGCAGGTCGACGGGGACGCCCACCGTCATCAGCGGGGCCGCCACCATGAAGATGATGAGCAGCACGAGCATGACGTCGACCAGCGGCGTCACGTTGATCTCGGCCATCGGGCGGTAGCGGCCGCGGCCTCTGCCACGGCCGGCGTTCAGGGAAGCGGCCATGGGGCTATTCCGCGACCGCGGCGGGGGTGCGGGTCTCGGTGCCGATCACCGCGCTTTCCGACTGGCGGGAGAGGATGCCGCCGAACTCGGCTGCGAAGCCCTCGAGCCGGCTGGCGAAGCGGGCGAGGTCGGTGCTGATCTTGTTGTAGGCGAGCACCGCCGGGATGGCGGCGACGAGGCCGATCGCGGTGGCGAAGAGGGCTTCCGCGATGCCCGGCGCGACGACGGCGAGGTTGGTGTTCTGCATGCCCGCGATGGCGGCGAAGCTGTTCATGATGCCCCAGACCGTGCCGAAGAGACCGACGAAGGGCCCGACCGAGCCGACCGAGGCGAGGAAGACCATCCAGCGCTCCAGGCGGTCCATCTCCCGCTGCACGGCGAGGTTCATGCTGCGGTCGATGCGCTCCTTCAGCCCGGCGGCGACGAGGTCGGAGCCGGCGAGGCGCTGGGCGCTGCGGCGCCATTCGCGCATGGCGGCGGCAAAGACGGCGGCCATGGGGTGCGAGGGCTGCTCGCCCTCCTTGCGGAACAGGTCGTCGAGGCTGCCGCCGGACCAGAAGGCGTCCTCGAAGCCGTCGGCCGCGCGGTTGGCGCGGCGGAGGCTGGTGACCTTCTCGAAGACGATGGCCCAGACCCAGACGGAGGCGAGCAGCAGCCCGACCATCACGAGCTTCACCACCCAGTCGGCCTGGAGGAACAGTCCCCACAGGGACAGGTCGTGCAATGCGCCGCCCAGATCCGTCGCCGTCACGCTGCGGTCCACCGCCTCTCTCCTCTCTATCGAGCCGCGCCCGGCGCGTCGGCCAGGGCCGCGCGCCAGGGTTCGGGTATGCGCTTCGGCCGCAGCGTGTCCCGGTCGATGCAGGCCAGTTCCACATGCAGGGCGGCAAGCGCCTCCTCCGCCCAGACCATGCGCTGGTCGAGCAGGAGGGTAACGCCGCGCACCGCCATCACCCGCGTCTCGACCACGATTGCGTCATCGAGCCGCGCGGGGCGCCAATACTCTACTTCGATGCGACGCACCACGAGTATCGAATGATGACGCTCCATCATCAGTTGATGCGGCAAGCCCATGTCGCGCAAGGATTCCGTGCGCGCCCGCTCGGCCCAGCGGAGGTAGTTGGCGTGATAGGCGACGCCGCCCGCGTCGGTGTCCTCGAAATAGACCCGAATCGGGAAATGGTGGGCTTGGCCGGGTGGAGGCGTCTTCACGGCTCGCCGCCCGAGAGCAGGTCAGGTTGGATGGCGAAGCTGGCGGGCGGGCTGAGGCCGAGATGGGTCCAGCCGGGCATGCCGAGCATCCGGCCGCGCGGGGTGCGCAAGATGAGCCCCTCCTGGATCAGGTAGGGCTCGATGACGTCCTCCAGCGTGTCGCGCGCCTCGGCCAGCGCCGCGGCCAGGGTCTCGACACCGACCGGGCCGCCATTGTGGTGCTCGGCGATTCGCCGCAGGTAGCGGCGGTCCATGGCGTCCAGCCCCTTGCTGTCCACTTCCAGCCGGTTCAATGCGCCATCCACCATGGCGCGGTCGGCGGGGATGCCGGCGACGCTGGCGAAGTCCCGCACCCGGCGCAGCAGCCGGCCGGCGATGCGGGGGGTGCCGCGCGAGCGCCGGGCGATCTCCCAGGCGCCGTCCTCCGACAGGACGAAGGACAGCTTCTGCGCGCCGCGGGTGACGATCCGCAGCAGCTCCTCCGGCGTGTAGAATTGCAGGCGGAGCGGGATGCCGAAGCGGTCGCGCAGCGGCGTCGCCAGCAGGCCGGCGCGGGTCGTGGCGCCGACCAGGGTGAAGGGGGGCAGGTCGATCCGCACGGTGCGGGCGGCCGGGCCCTCGCCGATGATGAGGTCGAGCTGGAAATCCTCCATCGCGGGATAGAGGGTTTCCTCCAGCGCCGGCTGCAGGCGGTGGATCTCGTCGACGAAGAGTACGTCGCGGGGCTGCAGGTTCGTCAGGATGGCGGCGAGATCGCCGGCGCGTTGCAGGATGGGGCCGCTGGTCGCGCGGAAGCCGACGCCCAATTCGCGGGCGACGATCTGCGCCAGCGTCGTCTTGCCGAGGCCGGGCGGACCGTGGAGGAGGACGTGGTCGAGCGCCTCGCCGCGGGCGCGGGCGGCCTGGATGAAGACGGCGAGGTTCTCGCGGAGGGATTGCTGGCCGGTGAAGTCGGCCAGGACCTGCGGGCGGAGCGTCGCCTCGGCCGCGTCCTCGTCGGTGCTGACGGGGGTGGTGATGCGGTCGTCGGCTTCGCTCTCCGGCGGGGGCGGTGGGGGCGGACGACGGCGGGAGCCGCTCATCGGGCGAGCTCCTTCAGGCTGTCGCGGATCAGGGATTCAAGCGGCACACCCTCGCCGAGGCGGGCCTGGGCACGGTTGACGGCGGCCTGGGCCTCGGGGCGCTTCCAGCCGAGATTCATCAGCGCGGAGACGGCATCGGCGGCAGCGCCGGCCGGAGGCGCGGCGGTCGCTGGGCCGGTAGCGATGCCGCTCGGCGGCTGGATGCCGCCGGCCCAGTCGCGCAGCTCCGTCACCAGGCGGTCGGCGAGCTTGGCGCCGACGCCGTTCGCCTGGCGGAGGCCGGTGCGGTCGCCGCGGCGGACGGCCTCGGCTAGGTCCTCGGGGCCGAAGGCGGAGAGGATGTCGAGCGCCAGCTTGGTGCCGACGCCCTGGACGGAGGTGAGCTTGCGGAAGGTGTCGCGCTCCGCCGCGCTGCCGAAGCCGACGAGGACGATGGCGTCCTGGCGCACCTGGGTCTCGACCAGCATCGCTGCCTGGCCCTGCACGTCGCGCAGGCGGTCGAGGGTCTTGGTGGAACAGGACAACAAATAGCCCACGCCGTTGACGTCGAAGATGCAGCCGCCCTCGAGTAGCCCGTCCAGCTTGCCGGTTAGTTTCCCGATCATGCCTGCCTCCCGGTGGCGGCAGGGCCGGAAGGCCGAAGCGGCGGGCTCATGCGGGTACGTAGCCCTTGGCATAGGCGAGCTTCGTGCCGCGGTGGTGGGCGTGGCAGATGGCGACCGCGAGCGCATCGGCGGCGTCGGAGCGGCGGATGGTGGCACCGGGAAGCAGGCGGCGGACCATCGCCTCCACCTGCGCCTTGTCGGCATGGCCGGTGCCGACCACGGCGCGCTTCACCTCCATCGCCTGGTATTCGGCGACTTGGATGCCGGCGAGGGCGGGCGTCACCAGCACCACGCCGCGCGCCTGGCCGAGCTTGAGCGCGGCGCCGGGGTTCTTGTTGACATAGGTATGCTCGACGGCGGCCTCCTGTGGGCGCCACTGCTCGATCAGGGCTGCCAAGCCGCGATGGAGGGTGCAGAGGCGCTCGGCCAGCGGCTGGTCGGCATCGGTGGAGATGACGCCGTCGGCCAGGTGGCGGAGCCGGTTGCCGATGCTCTCCACCATGCCCCAGCCCGTATGCTGCAGGCCGGGGTCGAGGCCGAGGAGGCGGACGGCGCCCGTCAGGCGGAGAGCCGCTGCGACACGGCCTCCGACACTTCGAAATTGGCGTAGACGTTCTGCACGTCGTCGCTCTCGTCGAGGCGGTCGATCAGCTTGAGGATGTCCCCCGCCTTCTCCTCGTCGAGGTCGATGCGGATATTCGGCACCCACTCGATCCGGGCGCTCTCCGGGCTGCCGAAGCGGGCCTCGAGCGCGTCGCGGACGGCGAAGAAGTCCTCCGGCGCGCAGGTGACCTCGTGGCCTTCCTCATCGGACTCGACGTCCTGGGCGCCGGCCTCGATGGCGGCTTCCAGCATCGCCTCCTCCTGGCCGGGAAGGCCCGGGAACCAGAGCACGCCCTTCCGCTCGAACTGGAAGGAGACGCTGTTGGTCTCGCCGAGCGCGCCGCCCGCCTTGGCGAAGGCGCTGCGGATGTCGCCAGCCGTGCGGTTGCGATTGTCGGTCAGGGCTTCCACGATGATGGCGACGCCGTAGGGGCCGTAGCCCTCGTAGCGCACCTCCTGGTAGTCCTCGCCCTGGCCGGCCTGGCCAGCGCGCTTGATGGCGCGGTCGATGGTGTCGCGCGTCATGTTCGAGGTGAGCGCGGCCTTGACCGCGGCGCGCAGCCGCGGGTTCATCGCCGGGTCCGGCAGGCCCATCTTGGCGGAGACCGTGATTTCGCGGATCAGCTTGCCGAAGGCGCGAGCCTTCTTGGCGCCCTGGGCCGCCTTGCGGTGCATGATGTTCTTGGCGTGCGAGTGGCCGGCCATGGCCCCAGCCTTCTCCCGTTCCTGAGATTCCGAATGAAGAGCGGCTTATAGCGAGCGCGGAGGCCGAGCGCCACGGGGAGGCTTGCGGATGGGGGCCGCGGGCTGGCAGGCTTCCCCTCCATGGACGCCCTGCCGCCTGCCGATCCCTTCGCCGTCGCCACGCTCGAGGAGCTGGCGCGGCATTACGACCCGCCGCGCGAACTGGTGCTGAAGAAGGTGATCCCACGGCTGGAGGCAAAGGCGATGGCCTTCATCGCCGCCTCGCCCTTCGCCATACTGGCGACGGTCGGGCCGGAGGGGGTGCATGCGACGCCGCGCGGGGATGCACCGGGCTTCATCCAGGCGCTCGACGACCGGACGCTCGCCCTGCCGGATCGGCGGGGGAACAACCGGCTGGATGCGCTGAGGGACATCATCGCCAACCCGGAGGTCGCGCTGCTCTTCCTCGTCCCCGGGGTGGGCGAGGCGCTCAGGGTGAACGGGACGGCGCGGATCACGGCCGACCCGGCGCTGCGCGGGCGCTTCGAGGAGCGGGGGAAGCTGCCGGCGACCGTGGTGCTGGTCAGCCTGCGCGAGGCCTATATGCAATGCGCCAAGGCGGTGATGCGCTCCAAGCTCTGGGGCGAGCGGGAGCGGCCGCAAGCGGTGCCGAGCATGGGCGAGATCATCGCGGCCCATACCGACGGCATGGTCGACCCGGCCTCCTATGACAAGGAGGCGCCGCAGCGGCTGATCGATACGATGTATTGATCAGGCCTCGGCCGGCTCGCGCTCGCGGCGGGGCTGGGTCTGCGGGGCGGGAACGGGGCGGAGCTGGCCGGCCTCGCGGCGGCGGGCGGCCGTCTCGCGGGCGACGGCGTCGCGAAGTGCGCCCTCGTAGCTCAACCCGCCGGCGGCGCCGCCAAGAATCGAATTGCCGGGGCCGAAGCGGCGCGTGTCCTGGCGGTCCATCTCTGCCATCCCTGGCTGCCCCGCGGATTCGTGCACACCCGAGGGGGTGATCGCGATGACAAGAGCGTGATCGGAAGGGAACTTACGCCTTGACGATATGTGGTCCGGTGAGGCCGAGCCGCGCGCAGGCATTGCGGGTATCGACCAGCAGGGGCAATGCGGCGACGAGGCCGGCATAGTCGATGCCGTCATGGTCGGTGACGATGAGGCCGGCCTGGATGCCGGCCAGCGCCTCCGGCCCCGGCGCGATGCCGCGGCGGCCGACGAGGCCAGGGTGGTCGGGCTGGGGCGGGATGACCGGCACCAGCGGGTCGAGATGGAGGACCTCGGCGCCGCGTGCCTCCAGCATCTCCATCAGAACCAAAGCGGGGCTGTGACGGAGATCCTCGAGGTTGCGCTTGTAGCCCAGGCCGATGACGAGAATCCGGCTGCCGCGGAGGCCCCTGCCCTGCTGGCGGTCCAGCGCCTCCGCCAGGCGGTCCAGCACATGGCGGGGCATCGCCGCGTTGATCTCGCTGGCGAGGTCGATGAAGCGGGTGGCGACTCCATGCGCCCGCGCCTGCCAGGTGAGGTAGTGCGGGTCGACCGGGATGCAGTGGCCGCCGAGTCCCGGGCCGGGGAAGAAGGGCATGTAGCCGAAGGGCTTGGTGCGGGCGGCCTCGATCACCTCCCAGATGTCGATTCCCATGGGCTCGAAGACAAGCTTCAGCTCGTTCATCAGGGCGATGTTGACGGCGCGGAAGGTGTTCTCGGTGAGCTTCACCGCTTCCGCCACATCGGCCGAGGCGACGGGGACGGTGTGGGCGACGAAGGCACCGTAGAGGGCGAGTGCCAGGTCAAGGGAGGCCGGGTCCGTGCCGCCGATGACGCGGGGGATGCTGGCGGTGCGGTGCTGGGCATTGCCCGGGTCCTCCCGCTCCGGCGCGTGGGCGAGGAAGAAGTCCTGGCCGCAGCGGAGGCCAGACTGCTCCAGCAGCGGCTGCATGACGCCGCGGGTGGTGCCGGGGAAGCTGGTCGATTCGAGGATGACGAGCTGACCAGGGCGGAGATGCGCGGCGATCAGGCGGGTGGCGGATTCGACGGCTGAGAGGTCCGGCTCGCGGTGCGGGCCGAGTGGGGTTGGGACGCAGACGAGGATGGCATCGGCCTCCGCCAGCGCCCCGCCCTCGCCGGTGAGGCGGAGCCGGTTGGTGCGGAGGGCCGCCAGGACCTCGCCGGACGCGATCTGGCGGAACGGGCTGTGGCCAGCGGCAAGATCGGCGAGGCGCCCCGGATCGGCATCGAGGCCGATGGCGTGGAAGCCGGCCTCGACCAGGGCGAGGATCAGCGGCAGGCCGACATAGCCGAGCCCGATGACGGCGATGGTCGCCTCCCTCTGGCGGAAGCGGGCGGCAAGCGGCCGCATCCGACCGGGGAAGCGTGGCAGGCACGGCGGGAGCGAATCCGGCATAGCTCATCAATGCGAAATCGATACGTAAAATTCAACCGAAATCGGAACGTATTTGTTAAGGAGAGGCCAAGCAAAAAGGCCGGGCTTTGGGGCCCGGCCTTCGCAAAGGAGTGGGTGGAGGAGCGAACGCCCCCCGGCCCGGCTTCAGCTGAAGATGAAGTCGCTGATGCTGAGGTCACCATCGGACAGGATGGTGATGCGGTTGTCGCCGAAGGCCACTTCGCCATCCGCGGTGAAGGTGACCTGGGCGGCGGTGATGCCGTCGAATTCCAGCTTGTCCACGCCCACCTTAAAGTCGAGGATCAGGTCTTCGCCGAACTCGCCGGCGAAGACGAAGGTGTTGGCCCCGTCGCCACCGGTCAGCACGTCGCCGCCCGAACCGCCGACGATCGTATCATTGCCGGCGCCGCCGGAGATGTCATCGTTGCCGGCGCCGGCATCGAGCTGGTTGCCATCGTCGTTGCCGATGATGGTGTCGTTGCCCGTGCCGGTCTTCGCGCCTTCGATCGAGACCAAGTTCAGGTCGAGGGCAGGGCTGACCGGCTGGCTCAGGTCGATCGTGAGAGCAGTGGTCGACTGGCTGTTGTCGAGCGTGTCGATGCCCGCGCCACCTTCCAGCGTGCCGCGGTAAAAGTTGTGGAAGGTGTCGGCGCTGGAGCTGCCGACATAGCGGCCCACGATGGCCGGGTTGTAAGCGACGCTGAAGCCCGAGCCGGTGATGCTGCCATGGCCCCAGATATCGGCACCGCCGGCGGCAAGGGACAGGTCGAGGGTGTTCTCGGCGCCGTCGGCCGCGACGGTGTCGTCGCCCAGGCCTACCATGAAGACGTTGCTGCCGGCGCCGCCGGCCAGGTAGTTGCTGCCCGTGCCGCCGTCGATGGTATCGTTGCCGGCGCCGCCGATGACAATGTCATTGCCCACACCGCCCAGCAGATTGCTGGCGGTGTCGCTGCCGTGGATCTCGTCGTTGCCGGCGCCGCCGTCGACGGTAGCCAGGGAGCCCCAGACGGTGTCGTTGAAGTTGGTGCCTACGATCTTCTCGAAGCCCGCGAAATACACGGTGGAGCCGGCGATGCCGCCAGCCGCGGAGTAGATCTCATGACCGGCGGATGACCTGGACAGGTCTAGCGTGTCGGTGCCGCTGCCCGCGAGGATGGCACCGCCAACGCCCTCGACCCAGTAGACCTGGTTGTTGCCGTTGCCGGCGTTGATGTAGTTGTCGCCGCCGCCGGCCTCGATGGTGTCATTGCCGCTGCCGGTGATGATGGTGTCGCCGAGGGCGGCCGGGCCAACATCGGAGGCGGCGCTGACGAAATGGTTGCCATCGCTCAGATGCGCCACGTCGGCACCCGTGCCGAGATCGATGGTGTTGTTGCCGAGCGCGGCCCAGATGGTGTCGTTGCCAGCGCCGGCGAAGATGGTGTCGTCACCGGTCTGCGGGAAGAAGAGGTCGTCACTTGTGGTGCCCGTGAGACTGTCGGGTCCAAATGTCCCAGGAATGGTAGCCATCGAGGCGCCTCCAAAGGCTGCGAAGCGAATAGGAGCCGACCCCCCCATGGGACGCCCCATTCAACCGATACCGGCGCCTTATACGTCGTTCACAACCGCTGGTGAAGAAGGCAAGCCGTCTCAATTTGTACCAGCGATAGAGACATCTCCCTGTAATTCACGGTTAGGGACTGCCCGGAGTAGTTTTATCGCGATTTCGTGATGACGTTACCGACATGATCCGCCGGCGATGATTTCGTTGGCGCGACAGCAAAGGCGCTTATCCTTCGCACTGCACCATGAGATTTCGGCGCCGCCTCCGTCACGCCACGGCCGGTGTAAAGACTTGTCGCCTCGGTTGCCTCCAGATTGACCAGACTGCAACCACTGGTTAAACACTAACCTCATAGGACGGCGCCTTATCGGTGCCTGACATCGGCGGTGGGGTGATTGTCATGGCGGATTTCGCATCGATAGCCGGGGGGCAACGGTTCGACCTGGCCCAGTTCGGCGACGTGCCGAGCGGAGTTGATGCTTTCTATCATATCGAGACCGGCGGCCTGTTCATCGACCGCGGCCTGTCGGCCGGCGAGACCTTCGTCGATGCCAAGGACGCCAGCGGCGGCATCGCCTTCAAGGACGGCTCCGCCGGCAACAGCCTGGTGGATGACGGGGGCAACGTCCTCGGCTTCTACGGCAGCCGCTTTGCCGACACAGTCAACGCCGGCGGTGGCGACGACAGCATCTCCGCTGGCAATGGCAACAACTATGTCAGCGCTGGCGACGGCAACGACTCGATCACCGCGGGCGACGACAACGACACGCTCATCGGCGGCTCGGGCGACGATCAGATCCTCGGTGGCGACGGCCGCAACAACATCCAGGGCGGCGGCGGCAACGACACGCTCTCCGCCGGTTCTGGCAATGACAGCATCTCCGGCGGCGTGGGTAACGACAGCCTCTGGGGCGGCGACGGCAACGACACGCTGCTCGGCGGCGACGGCATGGATACGCTGGCCGGCGGCGCGGGCAACGACCTGCTGAACGGCGGCGCCGGGCCCGACTACTTCGCCTACGAGGATGGCTTCGGCGGGAACGACACGATCCTCGGCTTCAGCTACGGCGAGGACTTCGTGCAGATCAAGGCCGGCATGGACGGCATCGACAGCCTCGACGACCTCGCCGGCAAGATCACCGTCGAGGGCTCGAGCGTGAAGATCTCGCTGAGCAGCGGCGACACCATCCTCATTAAGGGCATCAGCGGAACCACCGCCCAGGATATGGCCGCCCATCCGGAGAACTGGATCAAGGGTCTCGGCTAGCGCTGGACCGCGCCGGCATAAACACAGCGGAAAGCATTCTCTGATACCCGTGTCTCATGATGACGGGGGCAAGGGTTCTGGATACCTTCGAACCAATGCCGGCGACATCCTCGGATGTCGCCGGTGGCGCTTCTGCCGTGCTTCTCGCACTCTCGCCCGGCGCCGTGCTGCTCGTCCTGCGGGACGGGCTTCCCGGCATCGATACGGGCAACCTCTTCCTCGCCTCGGCCCGTGGGCCGATCGAGCCGCCAATGTCCTGGCAGACCGTGCCGGGGACGGCGCTTTCCCTCCTTCTGCTGAAGCCGCAACCGGGGCTCGCCGTGGGCGAGTGGCTCGATGCCGGCGATGAGGCGGGCGGGCGGCTGCGGCTGCTGCCCGAGGCCGGCAGCGTCGAGGACTGCTTCGGCAACCTGTCGCCGGCGGCCCTGCTGCGTGTGGCGGGATTCCTCGCCGCACGCGGCCGCCGCCTGCTGCGCGGCGCGGAGGATGCGGCCCTCGCCGCGGCCTGCCATGCCGTGGCCGGGCTTGCCCAGGCACCGGAGCGGGGCGCCCGGCCAGCGGTACTCTGCGGTACGGATACGCTGCTCTGGTCCCTCCCCCGCGGCCTCGCGGCGGAGGCGGCCACCTCCTATGTCGTCGGCCGGGACCGGTTGCGGCAGGTGGGACATACGCGCCATGCGCTGATCCTGGACGACCGAAGCTTCGAGGGCGGCTTCCTGCTGCCGGCCGGGGCGGAGGGGCCGATCCATCTCGCGCCGGCGCCGGCCGCGCTGCCGACACTCGGTGACCTGGCGCGCCGGCAGGACGCGGCGGGGCGCGGCCTCTATCGCCTGGCGACGACCGAGCTCGCCCGGCGCGCAGCGACCGAGGAGGCAGCGCGGCGGCTGCTGCGGGACCATCAGCTGGTGCAGCCGGCGCAGCCGGCGGCGCAGGTCAGCCAGCCGGGCGAGCCCTTCGGCGGCGCACTCGAGCTGGCGGTGGACGATCATGCCGGCGGGCTTTTCCTGCGCGGCTGGCTGCGCGATCCGCTGGGACTCGTCGCGCGGCTCACCCTGCAGGGGCGGTTCGGCGAGCAGCGGCTGGCGCCGGAGCAGATGATCCGCTTCCCGCGCCCGGACATCGGCAAGAAATACGCCGAGGCACCGCACGGCGGAGCGGAGCTGAAGGCCGGCTTCATCGCCCACCTGCCGCGGGCGGCATTGCGGCCCTCGGGGCAATGGCGGCTGCAGGTGCGGCTGAGCACGGGTGACGAGGTGGCGCTGGTGGCGCAGCCTTCCATCACCACGCCGCTGCTGGCGCGCGATCGGGTGCTGGGCGGCATCGCCCCGGTGCATGTGACGCCGGAGATCATGGCGCGCTGCATCGCCCCGCCCGTGGAACGCCTGCATCAGCGGGTGATGGCGGCGCGGCAGACGCCCGAGGTGGTGCAAGTCGGCCGGCCGGTGGCAGCGCCGGCGGTCAGCCTGGTGATCCCGATCTACCGCAACGTCTTTTACCTGCGGCATCAGCTGGCGGCCTTCGCGCGGGATGCGAGCCTCGACGAGGCGGAGCTTATCTTCGTGCTCGACAGCCCGGAGCAGCGGGAGGACCTGGAGCACAACCTGCGCGGCTATCACGGCATTGGCGGGCGGCCCGTGACGCTGGTCGTGCAAGCGGCCAACTACGGCTATGGCAGCGCCTGCAACGCCGGTGCGGCGGAGGCGCGGGCGCCGGTGCTGCTGATGATGAACTCCGACGTGGTGCCGGCGCGACGCGGCTGGCTGCGGCCGCTGCTCGGCATGCTGGAGGCGGCACCCGGCCTCGCCGCGGTGGGGCCGAAGCTGCTCTACGGCAACGACTCGCTGCAGCATGCGGGGCTCTATTTCGAGCAGCTTGGCGGCGACGGCGACTGGTACAACAGCCACTACTTCAAGGGCCTGCCGCGCCGCCTACCGGCGGCGAACGAGGCGCGGGAGGTGCCGGGCATCACCGGCGCTGCCTTCTGCGTGCGGCGGTCGGCCTTCGAAGCGGTGGGCGGCGTCACCACGGACTACGTCGTCGGCGACTACGAGGATTCCGATCTCTGCCTGAAGCTGCGGGCGGCGGGGCATGGCATCGGCTATGTGCCGGCCTCGGAACTCTACCATTTCGAGCGGCAGTCCATCGCCCTGCATGGCGGCTACACCAAGACGCTGACGGCGGCCTACAACCGCGGCCTGCACCACCGGCGCTGGGCGGGGGACATCGCGGCGCTGATGGCGCGAAGCTGGCCGGCGGGCACCCTGCCCGGCGGGACGGAGTGACGGCCATGCGCGTGCTCTTCCTTTGCCACAACCATCCCACGCTCCAGCCCGGAGGGACCGAGGTCTTCTCCCGCAACCTGTTCCGCGAGCTGCGCGACCGGCACGGGGTGGAGGGGCTGTTCCTCGCCGCCGTCACCAGCAGCCACCGCGAGCCGCTGCCGGGCACGGTGGTGCAGGCAGTGGGCCAGGCGACGGATGAGATGCTGCTTTGGCTGGATAATTTCGACCGGTTCTTCCTGACGCAGCCGGATACCTATGGGCTGGCGACGCTGGCGCCGCTGATCGAGGCGCTGGCGCCGGATGTGGTCCATGTCCATCACGCGTTGCAGCTCGGCACGGAGACGATCGACCTGGTGCGGCGGTTGGCACCGAGGGCGCGCTTCATCTTCACCGCGCACGACTTCTTCCCGATCTGCCCGCAGGAGGGGCAGCTGCTCACCACGGATGGCCGGCTCTGCAACGGGCCGACACTGGATGGCTGCCTGCGCTGCTTCCCGGACCGGGGGGCGACGGACATCGTCATGCGGCAGCTCGAGCTGCGCGATGTCTTCGCCGATTTCGACCATATCCTGGTGCCGAGCGAGTTCGCCCGCGGCCGCTACGTGGCGAGCGGCTGGTCGCCCGAGCGCTTCAGCGTCATGCCGAACGGCGTGCCGGAACTGCCAGCGGCGCCCTTCCGCACCGTGCCCGACGGGCGGCGGGACCGCTTCGGCTTCTTCGGCCATATCAACCGGTTCAAGGGCAGCCTGATGCTGCTGCGTGCCTCGCACCGCCTGAGCGAGGCCGGGGTGGCGCACCGGGTCACGCTGCATGGCGGGGCGGCCTATCAGTCCGAAGCCTTCATGGCGGAGTTCAACACCGCCCTCGCCGCGGCGCCGGCGGTGCATTACCGCGGCGCCTACGTGGCGGAGGAACTCGCCGGACTGATGCAGCAGGTGGACTGGGTCGTGATCCCCTCCATCTGGTGGGAGAACGCGCCGCTGGTGGTGCAGGAAGCCTTCCGCCATCGCCGCCCGGTCATTTGCAGCGGCATCGGCGGCACGGCCGAGATGGTGCGTGACGGCGTCGATGGGCTGCATGCGCCGGTGAAGGACCCGGCCGGGCTCGCCGAGGTGATGCGGCGGGCGATCGAGACCGAGGGGCTTTGGCAACGGCTGGTCGAGGGCATCGCCCCGCCGGTGACCCTGGCAGAATCCGCGAACCGGCACCTTAGGTTGTATGAAGCTGCACTGGCCGTCGCTTCCGTTTAGAATGTGGCCTGGTTCAGGGCCGGTCTCGCCTGGCCCGCTGTTTCGATCGAGCGATTTCCCCCGGTCAGGGGGCTGCTCCAAGGGAATCTTCGCCGATGTCGATGGATGCCACCCTGGCCGAGGACGCCCCGCTGGCTGAGGAGACGGTCGCGCCCTCCGATATTCGCGGGCTGATCGACAACGCGACGGCCGACAGGCTTTATGGTTGGGTCTGGGATGCGGCCCATCCGGGATACCGCGTGAAGGTCGAGTTGCGCCTGGAGGGCAAGGTGGTGGCCACCGGGGTCGCGAGCAATCCGCGGCCGGACCTCGCCAAGCACGGCATCGGCGATGGCAGCCATGCCTTCGAATTCCCGCTCCAGCGCCAGTGGTTCCGCCAGCTGCGCGACCTCTCGGTCATCGCCTACGGCCGGGACGGCACGACGATGCAGGTGCCGGTGCATGCGCGCCGGCAGGAGGAGGCGCTGGTGCCGGCCACGGCCACGGCGCAGCTCCAGATCGTGGCCGAGACGCTGGTGGCCGAGCAGGCGTCCATGCGCGGGGAGATGGAGGCCATGCGGCGCCGCATGGCCGGCCTGCCGGATGGCGGCGCGCTCGATGCCGTCGCCCAGGCGGGGCAGGAGATGCAGCGCCGGCTGGATACCATGGAACTCTGGATCACCCGGCTGGACGACAGGCTCGCCCAGCTCGTGGCGCCGCCGGAGGCCGGGGCGAAGGGCGGGGTCGATGTCTGGCAGGTGGTGCTGATCGGCCTGCTGGCGGGCCTCGGCTGCGGCGTCATGGCCTTCATCCTCGCCCGCTACGGGATCTAGTCGCTTGGCCCGCGCGACGCTGGAAAGCGGCCTCCAGACCACGCTGTCGGAGGCGATGGGGCCGCTCAGGCTCGGCCTCCGGCGGCTGGTGGCGTTCCTGGTGATGCTGGGGCTGTTCGCCGCGGGAGCGGGCTTCGCCATGGTCGAGGCGGGGGCGACCCTGCTGATCTCGGTGCCGCAGACGCGGAGCCTCGACACCATCGGCACCGTGCTCTGCCTCTGGGCGCTGCTGCTGGTGATCGCCGCCGCGCTCGGCCTGCAGCAGGCGGCGGGGCTGCGGCGGCTCTCGCGCTTCGTCGCCGGACGGCTGGGCGTGGCTGCGGCGCTGGCCATGGCGCAGCGGGCCGGGCGGCCGGAGGCGATCGGCAGCGCGGCGCTCGAGGATCTGGCGGTGCTGCGGCGGGGCGTCGCCGGGCTGGCGGCGCGGGCGCTGGTGCAGATCCTCGCCCTACCGCTGCTGATCCTGCTGGCCTTCGCGGTGCACTGGGCCTTCGCGGTGCTGACCATTCTCTTCTACGGCGTGGCGGGGCTGCTGAGCCATGCGCTGGTCCAGGCGCTGCGGCGGGAGATGGAGCTGACGCGGACCGCGAGTGCCCAGGCGCAGGGGCTGGCCGCCGATGCGATGCGGGCGGGCGAGGCGATCCTCGCCATGGGGATGCTGCCGCGGCTGGCGGGACATCTGCTGGCGACCGGAGCGGAGGCGGCGGGGGAGGCCTTCCTCGCCCGGCGGCGGGCGAGCCGGCTGCGGCTGGCGCTGGAGGTGGTGCTCGGACTGTTCGGCGGTGCCTTCCTCTTCCTGATGGCCTTCCTGGTGCTGGGCGGGGTGGCCGGGCGTGGCGCGGGGATGGAGTATTTCTTCCTCACCTTCGCCCTGGCCACGCCCTTCGCCGCCTTCGTCGGCGGCAGCCGGGAGGTGGCCGAGGCCATGGTGGCCTGGCAGCGGCTGCGGCGGCTGCTGGCGGAGACGCCCAGCGTCCACCGCGGCACGCCCTTCCCCTGCCCACGGGCGCGTCTGGTGGCCGAGCACCTGACCTTCGGCTTCCGCGGGATGCAGCCGGTGCCGCTGCGCAATGTCGACCTCGCCCTGGAGCCGGGCGAGGCGGTGGCGATCGTCGGGCCGTCGGGCTGCGGCAAGTCCACGCTGCTGCGGGTGCTGATGGGGCTTTATCCGCCCGGCGCGGGCGGCGTCTATCTCGACGGCCATGCGGTGCATCAGTGGGACCGCGAGGAGCTGGCGCGGCATGTCGGCTTCCTGCCGCAGCAGCCGCTGCTCGGGCGAGGCACGGTGGCGGAGGCCATCGCCCGGCTCGGTACGCCGGACATGGAGCTGGTGCTCGATGCAGCGCGGCGGGCCGGGGTGCATGAGGCGGTGACGGCCCTGCCGCTCGGCTATGCGACCCCGGTGGCCGGAGCCTGGCCGCTCTCGATGGGGCAGCAGCACCGGCTGGCGCTGGCCCGGGCGCTCTACGGCCGGCCGCGGGTGCTGGTGCTGGACGAGCTGGCGGGCGGGCTGGACATGGCGGGCGAGGCGCAAGTGATAGGCCTGCTCGGCGTCCTGCGGCAGGAGGGGGTGGCGGTGGTCTTCACCACGCACCGGCCGGCGCTGGTCGGTGCGGCGGACCGGGTGCTCGCGCTGCGCAACGGCTCGCTGGTGCCGACCGGGGCGCAGGACGGTCCGCCGCAGGTTGCGGCGGCGGCGCAGGCTCCGCGCCTGGCCAGGCGGAAGGCGGCGGCGGCATGAGCGCGACGGTGCTGCAGCGCCGCGGCTGGCTGCGGGCCATGGGGCTCGGGCCGGGGAGCGTGCTGGCGATCCTGCTGCTCAGCCTTGGCGGGATGCTTGGGCTGTTCGACCTGGTGCTCAGCATCGCGCACATTACCGATGGCGTGCTGGAGAGCAAGAACGGCAACACCGTGCTGGCGCTGATGCTGGTCTTCGCCATGGCGACGCTGCTCGCCGCCTATTACCGGCACCGACGCGAGGCGCTGCTGCAGGCGATGGCGGAGCGGCTGGGCCTTGCCTTGCGGGCGGAAGCCTTGCAGGCGGCGATCCGGCGGGCGGCGCGGCGCGACCTGGTGGCGGGGCTCGACCTGCTCGGGGATGTCGCGGCGGCGCAGCGCTTCGTCGCCGGCGAGGCGGTGGCGGGGCTGCTCGACCTGATGGGGGCGGCGGCGGCGCTGGGGCTCGTCTTCCACCTGCATGCGGGTTTCGGTTGGATCCTGCTGGCCGGGATGGGGGCGACGGCCCTGCTCGGGCTGGTGCTGCGGCGGGTGGCGGGCCCGGCCGCGGCGACGGGCGAAGCGGAGCTGGCGGCTGCGGGCCATGAGCTGGCCGGGCAGCTGGTGCATGCGGACCTGGTGCGCGGGCTCGGCCAGTTGCCGGCGCTGCTCGGGCGCTGGCAGCGGCGCCACGAGGCAGCGCTTGGCCTCGCCGACATGGCCGCGGCGAGGAGCGATGCGATCCGCGAGTTGCAGATGCTGGTCGCGGCGCTGACGATGATGGGGCTGACCGGCTCCGGCGTGCTCCACGTCATTGAAGGGCGCGGGACGATCGGGCTGGTGCTCGGCGCCGTGTTGCTCGGGCAGTTCGCGCTGCGGCCGCTCGCCGGGCTGGTGCAGCATTTCGAGGCCTGGCAGGCCGGCACCCGGGCCTGGGCGCGGCTGCGCCGGGCGCTGGCGGAGGAGGCGCAGGTCACCGCCCGGCCGCCCCTGACCGAGGCGCGGCCGGGGCTGGTCGTCGAGGATCTCGGCTTCCACCCGGTGGGGCGGGACCAGCCGGTCCTGACGGGGCTCGGCCTCGCCCTGGCGCCGGGCGAGGTGCTGCTGGTCGAGGGCGGCAACGGCACGGGCAAGACGACGCTGCTGCGCCTCGTGCTCGGGCTGGTGCCGCCGGATCAGGGACGCGTGCTGCTCGACGGGCAGGACACCTGGTTCTGCGACCGCGGCACGCTCGGCGCGCGGATCGGCTACCTGCCGCAGGACGTCCAGCTGCTGGAGGCGGACATCTTCACCAATATCGGTCGCGGGCCGGGCGCCCCGGCGGAGCTGGTGGTGGCTGCGGCGCGGATGGCGGGTGCGCATGAGATGATCGGGCGGCAGCCGCTGGGCTACCAGGCCCCGGCCGGGACCAGCGCCGGGCTCTCGGCCGGGCAGCGGCGGCTGGTGGGGCTGGCGCGGGCGCTCTACGGCATGCCGCGGCTGCTGGTGCTGGACGAGCCGGAGATCGGCCTCGACGGCGCGGCGCGGCAGGCGATGCGGGCGGCGGTGAGCCAGGCGAGCGCGGCCGGCGCGGTCGTGCTGGTGGCGACGCACGAGCCGGCGACCTGGGCCGACCTCGCAGGGCACCGGCTGCGGCTGGAGGCCGGCGGCACCTTCGAATGGCTCGCAGGCGGGCCCGATGAGAGTGACATGGAGCGGCATCGTGCAGCAGCTGGTTAAGCATGGGGCGCCTGTGGCGCTGCCCCCGGCCCTCCCCTCGGCCCTTCCGCAGGAATCGCTCCAGAAGCAGCTGGAGCGGGCGGTGCAGAGCCCGCCGGTCCATCGGCTGGTACGGCGCTCGCTGCTGACGCTGGCCATCACCCTCCTGCCGATCGCCGGCTGGGCGACGATGACCGTCGCCGAGCGGGCGGTGCTGGCCAGTGGACAGCTCGTCCCCGAGGGGCGGCGGAAGACGGTGAACCTGCTGGAGCCGGGCATCCTGCGGCGCCTGCTGGTGCAGGAAAGCTCCGTGGTGCAGGCGGGCCAGCCGCTGCTGCAGCTTGACGTGACGCAGGCGGAGGCGACGGCGGGGCAGGCCAAGGCCGCCTATTGGAGCGGGCGGGCGCGCGTCGCCCGGCTGCGGGCGGAGCAGGCGGAGCAGCGGCAGCTGGCCTTCCCGGTCGATCTGACGGCGGCGGCGGGGGCCGATCCGGCAATCCAGGTCTTCGTCCGCGCCGAGCAGGCGCTCTTCGCCGCGCGCTGGGCGGCCTTCGACGGGCAGGTCGGCGTGCAGGAGCGCGCCATCACCCAGTTGCAGGAGCAGGTGGCGGGCGCCCAGGCGCAACGCGAGGGCGCCGGGCGGCAGCTCATGGCCGTGCGGGAGCAGATCGCCGGCTACAGCCGGCTGCTGACGCAGGGCTTCGCCTCGCGCTTCACCGTGCTCAACCTGCAGCAGCAGGAGGCGGGGTTCGTCGCCACGATCGGGCAGGCGAATGCGCAGGAGGCGCAGCTGCGCGAGGGCATCATCCAGGCGCAGCGGCAGCTGGAGGGGCTGCGGCTCGCCCGGCTCTCCGACATCGCCACCGACATGCAGACCACCGAGGCGACGACGGCTGCGGCCCTGCAGCAGCTGCGCGCGGCGCAGGACGTGCTGGCGCGGCGCGAGGTGCTGTCGCCCGAGGCCGGCAAGGTGACGAATATCCAGGCCTTCACGCCGGGGGCGACGATCCAGACCGGGCAGCCGATCCTCGACCTGGTGCCGCTGAACGACCGGCTGGTGGTCGAAGGCCGGGTGCAGCCGACCGATATCGAGCAGGTCTCGGTGGGGCAGCGGGCGAATATCCGGCTGAGCAGCTACCGCACGCGCAACGTGCCGATGCTGGAGGGGCGGGTGATCGTCGTCGGCGCCGACGTGCAGGTGCCGCCGAACAACGGCGGCGACCCGTATTTCCTCGTCCGGCTGGAGTTCGATCCCGGGCAGCTGGAATCGGTGCCGGATCTGGCACCGGTCGCGGGCATGCCGGCGGAGCTCTACATCCTCGGCGAGAGGCGGACGCCCCTTGCCTATCTGTGGACACCGTTGAGCGCGGCGGCGCGGCGGGCGCTCAGGGATTAGGAGGGGCGCCAGGCCCCTCCCCTCACCGCCGCTGCGCGGCCTGGGCGATGTAGTTGTCGAAGGACAGCTCGGCGACCCGGAACCAAGCCCGCATGTCGTCGCGCGCCTTCGACCACGCAGCGTGGATCTTGGCATATTCCGGGCTCTTCTGGGCGAGTTCCGCCTCCAGCGCCATGGCCTCGCGGTAGCAGGCGTCCATCACCTCGCGCGGGAAGGCGCGGAGCTGGGTGCCGGCGGCGAGCAGGCGGCGCAGCGCCTCCGGGTTGCGGGTGTCGTAGCGGGCGACCATCCAGTGCGTCGCCTCGGCGGCGGCGGTGCGGATGGCGGCCTGGTAGCTCTTCGGCAGGGCGTTCCACTGCTCGAGATTGGCGACGAAGGTGGTGTTGGCCGCGCCCTCCCACCAAGCGGGATAGTAGTAGAATGGCGCGACCTTGTTGAAGCCAAGCTTCTCGTCGTCATAGGGGCCGAGCCATTCGACCGCGTCGATGGTGCCGCGCTCGAGCGCCGGGTAGATGTCGCCGCCGGCCAGCTGCTGGGGGACGCCGCCGACGCGCTGGAGCACCGTGCCGCCGAGGCCGGCGATGCGCATCTTGAGGCCGCGCATGTCCTCGACCGTCCTGACCTCCTTGCGGAACCAGCCGCCCATCTGCGCGCCGGTCGTCCCCAGCGGCAGGGCGTAGGTGTTGTACTGGCGGAACAGCTCGTTCAGCAGGTCGATGCCGCCGCCCTCGTACATCCAGGCATTCTGCTGGCGGGTGTTGAGGCCGAACGGCACGCCGGTGGCGAAGGCGAAGGCCGGGTTCTTGCCGATGTAGAAGGAGCAGGTTGTGTGGCAGCACTCCACCGTGCCGGTCTGGACCGCGTCCAGCGCCTGGAGGGCGGGGACGACCTCGCCAGGGCCGAAGACGCGGATCTGGAAGCGGTCCTCCGTCAGCTCGGCGACGGTGCGGGCGAAGACATGGGCGGCGCCGTGGATGGCGTCGAGGCTGGTCGGGTAGCTGCTGGTCAGGCGCCAGCGCAGCGCAGGCGTGGATTGCGCGAGGGCGGGCGTCGCCAGGGGGATGGCGGTGGTCGCGGCGAGCGCGGTCTGGCCGAGGATGGCTCTGCGGTTCATTCCTTGGTTCCCTCCGGGGTGCTTTCGGGGCCGGGAAGAACCATGGATGAGGCCGGCGGGGAAGCCCCTGCAACCGGGCTGGTCGGATGGCACGAGGCGTATAGACTGCGGGAAAATCCCGGAGGAACGCCGCCATGCCCGACGATGTGCGGGTCTATTGGATGACCGGCTGCACCAGCTGCCTGCGCACCAAGGAGTTCCTGGCGCGGCACCGGGTGCCCTTCGCCTCACGCAACGTGCTGGCCGACGAGGCGGCCTATGCGGAGCTCGAGCGCTTCGGGCTGCGGCAGGTGCCGATCGTGACGCGGGGCGAGGCCTGGGCGAACGGGCAGGTGCTGCGGGACGTGGCGGAGCTGGTCGGGATCGACCTTGGGGCACCGCAGGTGCTGCCCGTGGCGGAGCTGCGGCGGCGGCAGGAGGCGATCCTCGCCGGGGCGGCGCGCTTCGCGGCGCAGCTGCCTGAGGAAAGCCTCGGGACGCTGCTGCCGGACCGGCCGCGGAGCCATGCCGACCTCGTCTACCACATCGTCAACATCGTCGATGCCTTCCTCGAGCATGAGGCAGGCATTCCGCTGCGCTACGAGGCCTATTTCCGGCTGCCGCCCAGGGCGGAGCGGGCCGCGCTGCTGGCCTATGCGGCGGATGTGGAGGGGCGGCTCGCGGCCTGGTTCGACGGGCCGGGGCGCGGACGGGATTGGACGGAGGCGGCGCAGGTCTATTACGGCCGGCAGTCGCTGCACGAGTTCCTGGAGCGCACCGTCTGGCACAGCGGGCAGCATGCGCGGCAGCTGATGTGGGTGCTGGAGCGGATGGGGATCGCGCCCGACGGGGCGCTGGGGCCGGAGGTCTTCGCCGGCCTGCCGATGCCGGAGGAGGTGTGGGGATGAAGCTCGGGCTCTCGATCGGATATTCAAAGGCGCAGCTGGACGTACCTGTCGCGCTCGTCCAGCGGGCGGAGGAGCTCGGCTACGACTCCGTCTGGACGGCGGAGGCCTATGGCTCGGATGCGGTCTCGCCGCTGGCCTATCTGGCGGCGGTGACGAAGCGCATCCGTCTCGCCACGGGGGTGATGCAACTCGCCGCGCGGACGCCGGCCAATGCGGCGATGTGCGCGGGCACGGTCGACAGCCTCGCCGGCGGCGGGCGGTTCATTGCCGGGCTTGGGGTGAGCGGGCCGCAGATCGTCGAGGGCTGGTACGGCCAGCCCTGGGGCAAGCCCTATTACCGGGTGAAGGACTATGTCGCGATCATGCGGAAGATCTGGGCGCGCGAGGCGCCGGTGACGCATGACGGGCCGGAGATCCCCCTGCCCTATACCGGCCCGGGCGCGCTCGGCATCGGCAAGCCGCTGAAGTCGATCCTGCACATGAATCCCGCCATCCCGGTCTATCTGGGGACGGAGACGGATGCGATGGTGCGGCTGACCGGCGAGATCGCCGATGGCTGGTTGGCTCTCGGCTTCGTCCCAGGCACGCTTCCCCATTTCATGCCGCTGCTGGAGGAGGGTTTCCGCCGCGCCGAGAAGGCGACGGGCCGGCCCAAGACGCGGGCCGACTTCACTATCCATGCCAGCGTGCATGTCGAGGTTTCGGACGACGTGCGCGGCGCGCTGGCGAAGCTGAAGCCGGAGATCGCCCTCTATGTCGGCGGCATGGGCCACAAGGACAAGAATTTCCACCGCGACATGATGGAGCGGCGCGGCTTCGGCGAGGCCGCGGCGCGCATCCAGGAGCTGTACCTGGCCGGCCGGAAGGAGGAGGCGATCGCCGCCGTGCCTGACGACTGGGTGGACATGAAGTCGCTGGTCGGGCCGCCGGCGCGGATCAAGGAGCGGTTCCGCGCCTGGGCGGAGAGCGGGGCGGATGCGCTCAGCGTGCGGTCGCGCCAGCCGGCGGCGATCGAGGTCATGGCGGAAGCGGCGGGGCTGGCTTCGGCGGGAGGCGTGACATGAGCGAGGCTGTGCTGTTCGAGATGGTGGAGCCGCATGTCGCGCTCGTCACCATCAATCGGCCGGAGGCACGGAACGCGGTGAATGCCGCGGTCAGCGCGGGGATGGAGGCGGCGGTCGACTGGGCGGAGGCGGACGCGGAGATCCGGGTCGTGGTGCTGACCGGGGCGGGGCCGCACGCCTTCTGCGCCGGGGCCGACCTCAAGGAGGTTTCGGCGGGGCGGAGCACGGCACTGGCCGGGGCGAGATATGGGTTCGGCGGCTTCGTCAAGGCACCGCGGACCAAGCTCTGGATCGCGGCGGCGCAGGGACATGCGCTGGCGGGTGGGCTGGAGCTGCTGCTGGCCTGTGACATGGCTGTGGCGGCGGAGACGGCGACATTCGGCCTGCCGGAGGTGAAGCGGAGCTTGGTCGCCGCAGCCGGCGGAATATTCCGGCTGCCGCGGGCGCTGCCGAAGGCGATCGCCATGCAGATGATCGCCACCGGGGAGCCGATACCGGCGGCGCTCGCCTTGCAGCATGGCCTGGTGAATGCGGTGGTGCCGCAGGGCGAGGTGCGGGAGGCGGCGCTCGGCCTGGCGCGGCGGGTCACCGCCAATGCGCCGGTGGCGGTGCGGGAGAGCCTCGCCATCGCCCGGCAGGCGCTGGTGCTGGATGACGACACGCTTTGGGCGATGAGCCGATCGGCGAGCGAGCGGATCAAGCAGACCGAGGACTTCCAGGAAGGCCCCAGGGCCTTCGTGGAGAAGCGCCCCCCACGCTGGGTGGGGAGATAGGCTCGGACCGGTCCAGGCCGGGTTCCGGCCTGATGGGTGGGGTTCGGGGAGGGCAAAGCCCTTCCTGTGAGGGAGGAACGAAGCAATGAAGCGCAGAACCCTGCTCGGCGGGATGACGCTTGCCATGCCCGCCCTGGCCCAGACGGAGCGCTGGCCAAGCCGGGAGATCAGCCTCGTTACCGGCTTCGGCCCCGGTGGCGGGACGGATGTGGTGGCGCGGGCAATCGCTGCGCATATGGAGAAGACGCTCGGCGTCGCCATCCCGGTGCGGAACACGCCCGGGGCGGGCGGGACCCTCGGGCCGGGGCGGATCGCGCAATCGCGGCCGGATGGCTACACCTTCGGCCTGGTCGGGCTCTCGGCGCTGGTGGTGGCGCCGCTGACCATGGACCTGCCCTACAAGCCCTGGGAGAGCTTCGACTTCCTCGGCTGCACATCGGAGCTGCGGATCGCGGTGCCGGTCGGGCCGTCGATGCCGCAGGTGCGGACCTTGGCCGATTTCATCGCGGAGGGGCGGCGTCGGCCCATCACCGTCGCCAGCACCAATCCGGGCTCGGCGGTCAGCTTCTTCGACTTGGCGCGGCTGGCGGGCATCCAGATCAGCTACGTGCCCTTCGGCAGCATCACCGAGGCGGCGAGCCAGGTGGCAGGCGGGCATGTCGATACCTATTCCGGCACCTCGGAGATGATCGGCCTCGTGCGGGGAGGGCAGCTTCGGATGCTGGCGAGCGCGAGCGTCGACCGCTGGCCGGACTTCCCCGAAGTGCCGACGCTGATCGAGCAGGGCTATCAGACGGCGACGCGGCAGCTCATCATCTGGGCCGGGCCGGCGGGCCTGCCGGCGCCGATCCGCGATCGGCTGGAGGCCGCGCTGATGGCCGCGGCGAGGGACCCGGAGGTGCTGGCGCGGCAGGCGGCGGGTGGAATCGCCAGCCGGGTGATCGACCGGGCGGGGACGGTGGCGGCGATCCGCGAGGTGCAGCCGGGGGTGGAGGCGGCGCTCATCGCCTCCGGCATGAGCCGGAAGCGAAGCTGATCAGGCCGGGCGCGGGTTTCGCTGCCAGATGGCGAAATTCAGCGCGCCGGCGAAGGTCACCCAGGCGAGGTAGGGCACCATCAGCCAGGCGGCCGTCGTGCTGATGGGGGCGAAAAGCAGGATGCAGCCGAGGATCGAGAGCCAAAGCAGCACCAGCTCGCCGAAGGCGAGGTCGGGGCGCTTCAGACCGAAGAAGACGGCGGACCAGCCGGCGTTCAGCAGGAGCTGCACGCCATAGAGGGCCAGCGCCGGGACAAAGCCAGCCTCGCGCCAGACGAGCCATCCAGCGATGGCGATCAGGATGTAGAGCAGCGTCCAGGCCGGGGCGAAGAGCCAGTTGGGTGGGTTCCAGCTCGGCTTCGCCAGGTTCTCGTACCAGTCGCCGGGGCGGAAGACGGCACCCGAGCAGGCGACGAGGAAGCAGGCCGCGAAGAAGCCAAGGAAGGCGAAGGTGCTGTTCATCGGTGCAGGATAGCGCAAACCGGGTGGAACGGTTGCCCACGCCCCTCGCCCCGGCCATGCTCCCGACAGATGGGGAGGAGACGGGCATGGGCGAGGCGCCTGAATTCGAGGCCGCGCGGCTGGATGGCTTCCTGCGGGAGGCCATTGCAGGGCTCCAGGGTGAGATGGCCATCGAGCGCATCTCGGGCGGCCAGTCGAACCCGACCTTCTTCGTCACCTATGCCAACCGGCGCCTGGTGCTGCGCAAGAAGCCGCCGGGCGAGGTGCTGCCCTCGGCCCATGCGGTGGACCGGGAGGCGCGGGTGCTGCGGGCGCTGGCGGGGAGCGAGGTGCCGGTGCCGCCGGTGGTGCTGTTCCACGAAGGGGCTGAGGTGGTGGGGACGCCCTTCTACGTGATGGACAGGGTGGAGGGGCGGGTCTTCGGCACCTGCGACCTTCCGGGGGCTTCGGCCGGGGAGCGGCGGGCGATGTACCTATCCTTCGCCGAGACGCTGGCGCGGCTGCACGATGCCGACTGGCGCGCGGCGGGGCTCGAGGGGTTCGGGCGGCCGGGCAGTTATTTCGAGCGGCAGGTCGGGCGCTGGACGAAGCAGTGGGAGGTGCAGCGCTTCCGCGACATCCCGGAGCTGGCCGAGCTGGCGGGCTGGGTCGCGGCGCATATTCCGCCCGACGACGGCGAGGCGGGCATCGTCCATGGCGACTACCGGCCGGGCAACGTGATGTTCGCGCCCGATGGCCCGCAGGTGGTGGCGGTGCTGGACTGGGAGCTCTCGACCATCGGGCATCCGCTGGCGGACCTCGCCTTCAGCACCATCCCCTGGCGGAGCACGCCGGAGGAGTATGGCGGGATGCGGGGGCTCGACCTCGATGCGCTCGGGATTCCGGGCGAGGACGAGTATGTGGCGCATTACTATGCCTGCCGACGGACACCGGCGCCGCGGCTGGAGCCTTTCCACCGGGCTTTCGCCATGTTCCGCTTCGCGGTGATCTTCGAGGGCATCGCGGTGCGGGCGCGGACGGGGACGGCGGCCTCGGCGGATGCGGCGAAGGTGGGCGAGCTATCGGTGGCCTATGCCCGGCGCGGGCTGGAGTGCGTCGAGGGGTAGCGGCACCCGGAGGTGCCGCTACCCTGCTCCCTCACATGCCGCCGATGTAGTTCGGCCCGCCGCCGCCCTCCGGCGTGCGCCAGTCGATGTTCTGCGTCGGGTCCTTGATGTCGCAGGTTTTGCAGTGGACGCAGTTCTGCGCGTTGATGACGAGGCGTGCGCCGGCATCGCCCGCTTCGACATCGCCGCCGGGGCCGGTGGCCTCGGGGTCGGGCGTGCCTTTCAGCTCGCGCTCGGCATCGGGGCCGACGGCCTCGTAAACCGCTGCCGGGCAGTAGCGGCTTTCGGGGCTGCGGAACTGGTCCCAGTTCACGCCCTTCCAACGGTCCGGATCGCGGAGCTGGAGGTGGGCGGGCTGGTTTTCCTCATGGTTGGTGTTGGAGAGGAAGACCGAGGAGAGGCGGTCGAAGGTCAGCACGCCGTCCGGCTTCGGGTAGGTGATGCGCTTCGCCTGGGCGGCAGGCTTCAGCGTCTCGTGGTCGGCATGGTGTGGCCAGGTCCAGGGCGCCTTGCCGCGGAAGACGTAGGTGTCGAGCGCGGCATTGGCGAGGCCGCCCCAGAAGCCGTACTTGGCGAAGCCCGGGCGGATGTTGCGGACGCCCTTCAGCTCCTCCCAGACCCAGCTTGCCTTGAGGGCTGTGGGGTAGCTGTCGAGCACCGGCGCGCGCGTCTCGCCGGCGATCGCCGCGGCGGCGGCCTCGGCGGCGAGCATGCCGGTCTTCATGCTGGTATGCGTGCCCTTGATCTTCGGCACGTTGAGGAAGCCGGCGCAGTCGCCGATCAGCGCGCCGCCGGGGAAGACCAGCTTCGGGATGGCCTGGAAGCCGCCCTCGTTCAGCGCGCGGGCGCCATAGGCGACGCGCTTGCCGCCTTCCAGCATCTTCCGCACCTCGGGGTGCGTCTTGAAGCGCTGGAACTCGTCGAAGGGCGAGAGCCAGGGGTTCGAGTAGTCGAGGCCGACGACGAAGCCGATGGAGACCAGGTTCTCGCCCAGCATGTAGAGCCAGGAGCCGCCATAGGTGTCGGAGGTCAGCGGCCAGCCGGTCGAATGCCAGACGAGGCCGGGCTTGTGGTTCTCCTTCGGGATCTCCCAAAGCTCCTTCATCCCGAGCGCATAGGTCTGCGGGGCGACACCCTGACGCAGGTCGTAGCGCTCGAAGAGCTGCTTGGTGAGGGAGCCGCGGCAGCCCTCGGCGAAGAGGGTGTAGCTGGCGCGCAGCTCCATCCCCGGCTCGTAGGCGGGGCCCTTGGTGCCGTCCTTCTGGATGCCGGCGACGCCCGCGACGACGCCCTTCACCTGCCCGTCCTCGATGATCGTCTCGGAGGCGGCGAAGCCCGGATAGATCTCGACGCCCAGCGCCTCAGCCTTGGCGCCGAGCCAGCGGCAGACATTGCCAAGCGAGACGATGTAGTTGCCGTGATTGTTCATCTGCGGCGGCGTCGGCAGCTTGAAGGCGCGCGTCTCCGTCAGCAGCATGAAGCGGTCATCGGTGGCAGGCGTCGCCAGCGCCGGCGGGTCCTCGCGCCAGTCCGGCAGCAGTTCGTCGAGGGCGCGGATCTCGAGCACGGCGCCGGAAAGGGTATGGGCGCCGATCTCGCTGCCCTTCTCGACCAGGCAGACCGTGGCATCGGGCGCGACCTGCTTCAGCCGTATCGCGGCGGCGAGACCGGCGGGGCCGCCCCCCACGATCAGCACATCGAATTCCATTGCTTCGCGCTGTTCGGCACCGGACATGCCTGGCTCCTCCTGGTTCGTCTCCGCATGTAGCGTCGCTTCGGGTTGCACGGAACCCCGGGGGCAGGAATATAGGCCGTTGGCGGGGGCGCGGATGGAGGCTGAGACACAGGAGACGCTGATCGCGGCCCTCAGGCTCCAGCTCGACTGGGGCGTGGACGAGGCGCTCGAAGCGGAGCCGCAGGACCGGGCGGCGCGCGCCTCGGAGCGCGCGGAGGTGCCAGCGGCGCGCTCCCCTTCCCCCGCTCCTGCGCCGTTGCGCGCCCAGCCGCAGCTGCTGCCGGCCTCCGTCGCCGGGACCCGGGCGCAGGCCTTGGCGGCTGGGGCCGACAGCCTACCGGCGCTGCGCGAGGCCATGGCGCAGTTCGAGGGTAGCCCGCTCAAGGAGACGGCGATGAACCTCGTCTTCGCCGATGGCGTGGCGGAGAGCGGGCTGATGTTCATTGGCGAGGCGCCCGGGGCGGATGAGGACCGGCTGGGACGCCCCTTCGTCGGCGTCTCAGGCCAGTTGCTCGACCGGATGCTGGCCTCGGTCGGGCTAAGCCGGGAGCGCGATTTCTACATCACCAACATCCTGCCCTTCCGCCCGCCCGGCAACCGGACGCCGACGGATGCGGAGATCGCGCTCTTCCTGCCCTTCATCCTGCGGCATATCGAACTCGCACGGCCGCGGCTGGTGGTGCTGCTGGGCGGCGTCTCGGCCAAGGCGCTGCTGCGCTCGCGGGAGGGCATCACCCGGCTTCGCGGTCGTTGGCATCAAGTAACAATCAATGAAGGGCAAGCCTTGCCGGCACTCGCCACATTGCATCCTGCCTATCTGCTGCGCACACCTTCGGCCAAGCGCGAGGCCTGGAACGACCTGCTGATGCTGCGGCGGAAGATCGACAGCACAGATTAGATGCCAACGGGATTGTTATACATGCCATTGGCCATGGCATCGCTGCGAATGCACGCCCAGGTGGAAACGATCTTATCTTGATCCCGCAATTGAGGGGTTGCGCTTCAATGCTCGCGACCGCTAACGGGAACGTGCCATGCGCGCGATCAGACCCATGGCCCGCTGCCTCCTTCGCCCCCTGCTTTGCGGGGTCCTGCTGGGGGGGGCGCTGACGGCGGGGGCCACGGCCTCGGCCCAGGCGCAAAGGGCCCCAGCCTCGACCGCCACTCCGGCCTCCTTCGGCCAGACCGCGATGATCCTGCCCCGCCCCGCCCCCACCGGCGGGGTAGCCGGGCTGCCGCAGGTGCTGGCGCCCTCCGAGGCTGCACGGCTCCGGCGCATCTTTCAGGCGCAGGCGGCGGGCGATCTCACCACGGCGGAGCGCGAGACGGAGCGGCTGGAGGACCGGCGGCTGCTCGGCCAGGTGCTGGCCGACCGCTGGTTGCGGCCGGCAGGGCAGCCGAATCCGGCGGCGCTGCAAACCTGGCTGGCGCATCACCCGGATCATCCGGACGCGCCGCGGATCCATGCCCGGCTTGCCGAGATGCTGCCGCGCGGGACGGCGCTGCCGACCCCGCCCGAGGCGGCGGAGGTGCTCTCGCCCGACCAGTCCCTGGCGCCGGAGGAGCGGGACGGTGCGGCCGTTACCCGCAACCCGACGCTCGACCGGGCGGTGCGGGACAAGGCCCGGGAGGGGAATGCTGCGGCGGCGCTGGCGCTGATCGGGCGGACGCGCGGGCTCTCGCCGGCCTATGCGGCGCTGCTGCGGGCCGACCTGGCGATCGGCCTTTTCCGCGCAGGGCGGGACGAAGAGGCCTTCCGTATCGCCGCCGAGACGCTGCGGCAGTCCGCCGGCAGGGGGGAGAACGGCGTCGCCGCCTTCGCCGCCGGGCTCGCCGCCTGGGGGATGGAGCGCTACGACCTCGCCCTGCCCTATTTCGAGCGGGCGGCGCGGACCGAGGCGGCGGCGCCGGCGCTGCGCTCGGCAGCGGCCTTCTGGACCGGGCGGGCGGCGGTCAGGGCGCGGCAGCCGCAGCTCTACGTCTCCTGGATGACGCAGGCGGCGCAGGAGCCGCGGACCTTCTACGGCCAGGTGGCACGGCGGGCGCTGGGCCTGCCGAACAAATTCGCCTGGGAGGGCGAGCTGGCCGGCGAGGCCGAGACCGCGGCGCTGGCCGAGACGGCGGGCGGCTGGCGGGCCCTCGGCCTGTTGCAGATCGGCCAGGGCGTGCGGGCCGAGGCGGAGCTGCGGCAGCTCTGGGGACAGGCCAGGAACAACCCGACGCTGGTGCGGGCAATGCTCTCCGTGGCCTCGGCGGCGGGGATGAACGGCCTCGCCTCGCAGCTTGCGGCGGCGAGCCAGGGGGCGGATGGGCGGCCGCGGGACTTCGCCCGCTTCCCGCTGCCGCGCCTGCAGCCGCAGGGCGGGTTCCGGGTCGATCCCTCGCTGCTCTATGCGCTCGCCTTGCAGGAGAGCCGCTTCGATGCCGCTGCGGTCTCGCCGGCTGGGGCGCGCGGGCTGATGCAGCTGATGCCGGCGACGGCGAGCTACGTGGCGGGAGATCCCTCGCTCTCGGCGGAGAACCGGGACCGGCTGCACGACCCTGGTTTCTCCCTCGATCTCGGCCAGCGCTACGTGCATTACCTGGCGCGGCAGGAGGGGGTGGCGGGCAACCTCATCCGGCTGCTGGCGGCCTATAATGCCGGACCCGGTAACCTACAGAAGTGGCTGCCGGCGAGCGGGCACCGGGACGACCCCTTCCTGTTCATCGAATCCATCCCGATCGACGAGACCCGGGCCTTCGTGCAGCGGGTGATGGCCTATTCCTGGATCTATGCCAGCCGGCTTGGCCTGCCGGCGCCGAGCCTCGACCAGATGGCCGCCGGGAGCGTGCCGAAATTCGCCGGGCCCGAGGATGTAACGGCCATGCTGCGCCGGCGGCCTGCTGCGCTACGGTAGCGCCCGACGAGCCACGGAGCGCCAGCCATGCCGATCGATGAGAGCCTGCCCTTCATCCCCGTGAACATCGCCGTCCTCACCGTCTCCGACACGCGGGACCTCGCCTCCGACCGCTCGGGGCAGACCTTGCAGGAGCGGATCGAGGGCGCCGGCCACCGTTGCGCCGCGCGTGAGATCGTGCGCGACGAAGCGGATGCGATCGAGTCGGTGCTGCGGCGCTGGATCGACGACCCCAGCATCGATTGCGGCATCACCACCGGCGGGACGGGCATCACCGGCCGCGACGTGACCCCGGAGGCCTTCAAGCGTGTGCTGGAGAAGGAGATCGAAGGCTTCGGCGAGCTGTTCCGCATGCTCAGCTACCGCAAGATCGGCACCAGCACGATGCAGAGCCGGGCGATCGGCGGCGTGGCGAACGGCACCTATCTCTTTGCCCTGCCCGGCTCTACCGGGGCCTGCAAGGACGCCTGGGACGACATCCTGCTGTTCCAGCTCGATGCCCGGCACCGGCCCTGCAACCTGGTGGAGCTGATGCCGCGGCTCAACGAGCATATGCGGGCAGCGTGAAGCCCTTGCTTTCGCAGCTGCGAAGGCGTATGTAGGCGGTACCGGCGGCGCCATGCCCCGGTGGTGCCCGGCCGCGTGAGCGGCCACCCTGTCCGGTTTCAGTCCGCGCGCGGCCCCTTGGGCTGCCTTTGCTGGGCGTAGCGGGACGCGGTCGAACTGCCGGCGCACAGGAAGCCATCTTCCGGATCGACCCAGCCACGCGGGGTCTCCACCTGAAACCCCGCGGCGACCCATGACCGGGTCCGCGTCAGGCGCCGCGTGTCTGGGATTACCGATTTCGTGACAAGCTTTACCGATCTTGGCCTCGCCGCGCCCCTCCTGCGCGCGCTCGATGAGTCCGGCTACACCACCCCGACCCCGATCCAGGCGCAGGCCATCCCGCTCGTGCTCGAGGGGCGCGACCTGCTCGGCATCGCCCAGACGGGAACGGGCAAGACCGCGGCCTTCGCGCTGCCGATCCTGAACCAGCTCATCGCCAAGGGCGGCCGGCCGCCGCGCGGCGGCAGCCGCGTGCTGGTGCTCTCGCCGACGCGCGAACTCGCCACGCAAATCGCCGACAGCTTCAAGACCTATGGTGCGCATCTCGGCTTCAGCGTGACGACCGTCTTCGGCGGCGTGCCGCATGGCGGGCAGCGCCGGGCGCTGGCGGCGGGCATCGACGTGCTGGTGGCGACGCCGGGCCGTCTGCTCGACCACATGGCCGCCGGCACGGCACGCCTCGACCGCGTCGAGGTGTTGGTGCTCGATGAGGCCGACCAGATGCTGGACAAGGGCTTCCTGCCCGCAATCCGCAAGCTGATCCCGGCCCTGCCGAAGGCGCGGCAGACCTTGTTCTTCTCCGCCACCATGCCGACCGAGATCGGCCGGCTGGCGGGCGAGTTGCTGCGCGACCCGGCGCGGGTCGAGGTGGCGCCGGTCGCCACCACCGCCGAGCGCGTGGCGCAGCGCGTGCTGCATGTCGAGACGGCGCGGAAGCGCATGCTGCTGGCGAAGCTGCTGAAGGGCGAGGGCGTCGGCCGCACGCTGGTCTTCGCCCGCACCAAGCACGGCGCCGACCGGGTGGTGAAGCAGCTGGCGCAGGACGGGCTCTCGGCCAATGCCATCCACGGCAACAAGAGCCAGGGCCAGCGCGAGCGGGCCTTGCAGGAGTTCCGGGAGGGCAGCGCGCCGATCCTGGTGGCGACCGACATCGCCGCACGCGGCATCGACGTCGATAACGTCACCCACGTGGTGCAGTACGACCTGCCGGACGTGCCGGAGAGCTATGTGCATCGCATCGGCCGCACCGCGCGTGCGGGCGCCTCGGGCGAGGCGGTGGCGCTGGTCGCGGCGGAGGAGCTGGACAAGCTCTGGGCCGTCGAGAAGCTGATCCGCACGCCGATCCCGGCCGAGGACCACCGGCAGGACCAGTCGAGCCCGGTGACGCGGCCGGTGCAGACGGGGCGTCCGGCCGGGCGTCCGCAAGGGCATCGAGGCGGCGGCCAGGGGCGTGGGCGCGGCGGTGCGTCGCGGCCGCAGGGCCAGCCGGGCGGGCAGCAGCAGCGGCCGGCCGGCAACGGCGCCGCCAACCAGACGCGGCGGCGCGCAATGCCGGCAGCCATCGGCGAGCAGACCCGGAGCGACCGGCGCTGGCGCGACGGCGATTTCCGTGACGGCGGCGGCGCCAAGCCGGGCAGCCGGACGCAGACTTGGCGCGTCGGCGGCGATGACTAAGGTCTAGTCTTCCTGCGCGAGGCGGCTCGGCAGCAATTCGCCGCGCCGCTCCAGCAGCGGGTGGGCGACGGCGGCGAGATGGCCGCCGACGCGACGCAGGTCGCGCACCGCATCCAGCAGGAGGCCGGCGGCGCCGCCGCCTTCCGCGGCCGTCAGAGCACCGGCCTCGGCCATGCGCCGGGCGGCGTCGCGTTCGGCGGCGCGCAGGCCCTCCTTGCCGCGGACCAGGCTGCGGGCAGCCTCGGCATCCTCCATCATGAAGACGGCGATCGCCAGGCGGAGCTGCTCCAGCAGCGCCGTGTGCAGCGCCTCGATCTCCCGCGCTGGCTCGGGGCCGAGGGCCAGGCCGCGGCGCAGGCGCTTGGCCGCATGACGCACCAGGTCCCGTTCCACCACATCGGCGGCGTGCTCGAGGGCGATGGCGAAGGCCTGGATCTCGGCGAGACGGCGGTTTTCTTCGTCGCCCAGCCTCTCGCGCGGGATGCGGGCGAGGTAGGAATGGACCGCGCGGTGCAGCCGGTCCACCACGTCGTCCATACGGTTGATGGCGCGTGCGGCCTCGCGGTCCTGGCCGCGGAAGGCGGCGGCGGAGCCGCGTAGCATCGCTTCCAGCTGGTCGGCGATGCGAAGCACCTCGCGGGCGGCATTGGCCAGCGCGACGGAGGGGGTGGTGAGCGCAGCTTCGTCCAGGTAGCGCGGGGTGCCGGCATCGGCGGCTGCGGCCCGCTCCGGCAGCCAATGACGCAGCAGGGCGGCGAGCGCCGGCACCAAAGGCAGGGCGAGCAGGCCCGTCACCAAGTTGAAGGCGAGATGCGCATTGGCGACCAACCGTGCCGGAGCCGGGTCGAGCGCCTGGAGCCAGCCGGTCGCCTGCGGCAGGAGCAGGAGGCCGAGGGCACAGCCGATCAGCCGGTTCAGCAGGTTGCCGGCAGGGACGCGGAGCCGGGCCCGGTCATCGCGGTCGCCGCCCGCTTCCAACAACGGGTTCAGCGCGCTGCCGAGATTGGCGCCGAGCACCATGGCCAGGGCCGCAGCCGGTGCGACGGCCCCGCTGCCGGCGAGGCCGGCGACGAAGAGCAGCCCGGCGACGCTGGAATGCGCTGCCCAGGCGATGGCGGCGGCGAGCAGCAGGTTGGGCAGGGGCTGGTCCGCCACCGCAGTCAGCAAAGCGCGGAGCGTCGGCGAGGCCTCGACCGGAGCCATGGTGCCGACCAGCTCATGCAGCGCCAGCAGCATCAGCCCGAGCCCGATGGCAACGCGGCCGAGATCGCGCGTCTGCGCCCGGCGGCCGCGGCGGAAGGCGACCACGCCGATCAGCACCAATGCGGGGAAAGCTGCCGTCGCGTCGAAGGAAAGGAGCTGGACGATCAGCGCGGTGCCGAGATTGGCGCCAAGCATCGCCGCCAGTGCCGGCGCCAGCGCCACCGCGCCCGATGCGGCAAAGGAGCCGACCATCAGCGCCGTCGCCGTGCTGCTCTGGAGCGCGGCCGTCACCCCAAGCCCGGCGAGGAAGGCGCGGCCCAGGCCACCCAGGGCAATGCCGAGCGCCTGGCGCAAGCGGCTGCCGAAGGCGCGCTGGACGCCACTCTGGACCATGTGCAGCCCCCAGAGCAGAAGGGCCGCCTCGCCAGCCAGTTCCAGCAGCAGCCTTGCCTCGCCCATCCCGGCCCGCCTTTCAGATGACGAAGTCGGCCGCAGTGATGAAGCGCACTCCGGCCGCGGCCAGCCTCGCCTTCGCCGCCGCGATCGTGTCCCCACCCTCAGGGAGGGGCAAGCCTATGCCACGACAGGCGTCTTCGATGACGCAGACGTGGTAGCCGAGCCGGGCGGCGTCCTCGGCGGAGAAGGCGACGCAGTAGTCGGTGGCGAGGCCGGCGAGGAAGAGGCGGCGGATGCCGCGGGCGCGGAGCCAGCCATCGAGGCCGGTGGCGGTGGTCCGGTCGTTCTCGAAGAAGGCGGAGTAACTGTCGATGGCGGGGCGGAAGCCCTTGCGGATGATGAGTTCGATGCGGCGCTGGTCGAGGCCGGGGTGCAGCTCGGCCTCAGCGCTGCGTTGGATGGCGTGGTCGGGCCAGAGGGTCTGCGGGCCATAGGGCATGGCGATGCTGTCGAAGGGCGCGCGGCCGGGATGGCTGGAGGCGAAGGAGGAATGGCCCGGCGGGTGCCAGTCCTGGGTGGCGAAGACCTGAACGAAGGGACCGGCCAGCAGGCGGTTGATGGCCGGGACCACCTCGTCGCCCCCGGCAATGGCGAGCGCGCCGCCCGGCATGAAGCACGGCTGCACGTCGATGAGGCCGAGCATGTCGGTGTCGGTAGGCCGGATCGACGGCATCGCGGTTGTTCCTTCGGAGACAGCGCGTCGGGCCAGGCGAAGGCGCTTCCGCTGGCCGATGAGGCTGGCGCCCGTCCCCTCCCCTTCAACGCCTGAGGCAGCGCTTCGCCGCCGATCCATCTGATTGGCGGCATCGGGCGGCTTCCGCCTGATTGTGTTCGCGGGAGCCGCCCTGGCTTGCTTTCGGACGGGCAGGTCACCCCGTCCGGGATGTGCCCTAGTTCGGCAGGATGACGCCCTTGCCGGAGGTCTGCTGGTCGAAGAGCTTGTAGGCCTCCTCCGCCTGGTCCAGCCGCCAGCGATGGGTGAAGAGCTTGTCCACCTCGATGCCGCGATCAGCGATATAGCGGGCGCATTCGGCCTGGCCGACCGTCGAGAAGGTCCAAGAGCCGATCAGCGTCACCTGCCGGCGCAGGAGGTCGGGGCTGACATCGAGCGTCACCTCGCCCCCCTCCCCCACATAGCAGGCCTTGCCCCAGGTGCGGATGCAGCGCACCGCCTGGGCCCGCGCCTGGGGCGAGGAGGAGGCATCGAGGGAGAGATGGGTACCGAGGCCATGCGTGGCGTCCTTGATGGCGCCCACGACATCATTGGTCTCGACCGGGTTGATGACGAGGTCGGCGCCGAATTCCTTGGCGCGGGCCAGGCGCTCCGGGCTGGTGTCGAGGGCGATGACGCGGGCGCCCATCGCCGAGGCGAGCTGCGTCGCGGAGAGGCCGACCGGACCCTGGCCGAAGACCGCGATCGTATGGTCGCCCTGCAGGCCAAGGCGTTGCAGCGCCCCCCAGGCGGTGCCGGTGCCACAGGAGATGGCGGCACCGGTCTCGAAGGAAAGCTCCTCCGGCAGGGTCACCACCGTCCGGGCCGGGCAGACCATGTAGTTGGCATGCGCCCCGTGGCCGGTGGCGCCATAGACCTGGTCGACACCGTCGTCGCACAGCTGCATCCAGCCGGTCGAGCATTGCGGGCAGACGCCGCAGCCGACGTAGTGGTGCTGCATCGCCCGCTGGCCGACCTGCGCCTGCTTCGGCGAGACGTTCTTGCCGACGGCGACCACCACGCCGCATGGCTCGTGCCCCCGGATGATCGGGCCGGAGAGCCCCTTGGTGAAGCCGAGCGAGGCGGAGGCGCCGCCGGCCGGGGCGCGGTAGAATTTCAGGTCGCTGCCGCACATGCCGGAGGCCTTGATCTCCAGCACCACATCGTCCGGCCCGGGGGTCGGGTCCGGGAAGTCCTGCAAGGCCAATTGCCGGTCGCCGAGGAAGACCACGCCCTTCATGCCGAATTCCCTCCCATTGCGGGCCGCCTGGCCCGGACGGGCATGATGCGGCGGGATCGGGCCGAGGCCCAGGGGGGATCGGCGGCGAAACCCTGGATGCGGGGCCGGAGGAAGGGGGTTAAACTGTCATCAAAGGGAGTTTCGCCGATGGATGCCATGACCCAGCCGCCCGTCATCCGCCTGCATCCGGAGGATGGCGTCGTCATCGCTCGCCAGGTGCTGCCCCCCGGGACGCCCGTCGCTCCGAACGTCCTCGCCGCGGCGCGCATCCCGGCCGGGCACAAGGTGGCGGTGCGCTTCCACGCACAGGGCGAGCCGGTGACGCGCTACGGGCAGATCATCGGCTTCACCACGGAGCCGGTGACGCCCGGGCAGTGGGTGCATACCCACAACCTCGCCATGGGCGACTTCGCCCGCGACTATGCCTGGGGCGTGGATGCCCGGCCGACCGACTACGTGGCGGAGCCGGCGACCTTCCAGGGCATCCGCCGGGCGGATGGGCGGGTGGCGACGCGCAACTACATCGGCATCCTCACCAGCGTGAACTGCTCGGCGCATGTGGCGGACCTCATCGCCCAGGCCTTCCGGCGCAACCCGCTGACCGGCGAGGACCCGCTGGCGGAGTGGCCGAACGTCGATGGCGTGGTGGCGCTGACGCATAAGACCGGCTGCGGCATGACGCAGGGGGAGCCCCTCAATCTGCTGCGGCGGACGCTCGGCGGCTTCGCGCGGCATGCGAATTTCAGCCATGTCATCGGCATCGGCCTCGGCTGCGAGGTGAACCAGATCGGCGGTCTGCTGGAGGAGCAGCGGCTGGCCGGGCGGCTGCGCAGCATGGACATCCAGGAAATGGGCGGCAGCCGGAAGACCGTGCAGGCCGGCATCGACTTCGTGCGCGAGGTGGTGGCCGAGGCCAACCGGGTGCAGCGCGAGACCGTGCCGGCGAGCGAGCTCTGCGTCGCGCTGCAATGCGGCGGCTCGGACGGGTATTCGGGCATCACCGCCAACCCGGCGCTGGGGGCGGCCTCCGACCTCGTCGTGCGGCATGGCGGGACGGTGATCCTCTCCGAGAGCCCGGAAACCTATGGCGCCGAGCATCTCTTCACCCGGCGCGCGGTCAGCCAGGAGGTCGGGCAGAAGCTGGTCGACGTGATGCACTGGTGGGAGGACTATACATCCAAGCTCGGCGCCGAGATGGATGCCAACCCCTCCCCCGGCAACAAGCTCGGCGGGCTGACGACCATCCTCGAGAAGTCGCTCGGCGCGATGGCCAAGGCGGGCTCGACCAACCTCGTCGATGTCGTGCGCTATGCAGAGGCTGTGACGCAGCGGGGCTTCGTCTTCATGGACACGCCGGGCTACGACCCGGTGGCGGCGACGGGCCAGGTGGCGGGTGGGGCGAACCTGCTCTGCTTCACCACCGGGCGCGGCAGCGTCTTCGGCTGCAAGCCGACGCCCTCCATCAAGCTCGCCACCAACACGCCGATGTACGAGCGGATGGAAGACGACATGGACATCAATTGCGGCACCATCGTCACCGGCGAGGAGACGGTGCAGCAGGTGGGCGAGCGCATCTTCCAGCATATGCTGCGCACGGCGAGCGGCGAGCGGACGAAGAGCGAGGCCTTCGACTTCGGCGGGGCGGAATTCGCGCCATGGCCGATGGGCGCCACCATGTGACAAGGTCTTGCCACATTCGAGCTTTGTGAGGGGGCCGGCGAAAGCTGGCCCCTTTTCGTTGCAGGGGAGCTAGATTGCCAGCAAAATCAAGCGTTTGAAGTTTGCAGTATCGCGCCGCAGCTTGGAGCAGCTGCGTATATGGACGTCACACTCGCCATGCTTCCGCCGCAATCCTGCCTCAATTTCCTTGCGACCCTCATATCGCTTTGTATATCTCATCCCGTACTGATTTCAGACGGGAGATTTCGCCTTGGCCGCTTCCCGCATCCAGCCCCCTTCCCAAAGCGCCTTCCGGCGCATTTTGCGCATGGCGCAAGGCTGGTACGGCTCCGAGGAACGGGGCGTGGCCTGGGGGCTGACGGCGGCGACACTCCTCCTGACCCTGGCGCAGATCGGCACGCAGCTTCGCCTCAATCTCTGGCACCGCGACTTCTTCAATGCGCTCGAAGGACGGCAGGCGGCGGCAAGCGCGGGACAGGTTTCGACCTTCCTCATCCTGGCGGGGTTGAGCATGGCGATCGCCGTCGCGCTGCTCTGGGCGCGGCAGATGCTGGCGCTGCGCTGGCGGCGCTGGCTGGTGCATCATCTGCAGGAGCGCTGGCTGGCGGATGCCTGCCACTATCGCATGGGGCTGATGCCGGATGCGGCGGACAACCCGGACCAGCGGATCAGCGAGAACACCCGCTGGGCGACGGTCATGGCAGTCGACCTGGCGACGGGGCTGTTGCAGGCGCTGCTGACGCTCGTTTCCTTCACCGGCGTGCTGTGGACGCTCTCGGACGCGGTGCGGCTCGGCGGGATGGAGGTGCCGGGGAGCCTGGTGCTGGTCGCCGGCCTTTATGCGCTGGCGGGGGGAACGCTGACCTGGCTGATCGGGCGGCCGATGGTCGGCATCAATATCCGCCGCAACCACGCGGAATCCGACCACCGCTTCGCCCTGCTGCGGCTGCGCGAGAGCGCCGAGGCGGTGGCCCTGATCCGCGGCGGGGCAGATGAGGCGGCGGGGCTGCGCGGCAGCTTCGGGCGCGTCGTCGGCGTGATGCATGAGTTGCTGCGCTCAGAGCGGCAGCTGATGTGGCTCGGCTCCGGCTTCGGGATGGTCGCCGCCGTCATTCCGCTGCTGCTGGCGAGCCCGCAGTACTTCGCCGGCGCCCTGACGCTCGGCGCGCTGATGCAGATGGCGCAGGCCTTCACCGAGGTGGTGCGCGCCCTTTCCTGGTTCCAGGAGAGCTGGCCGCGGCTGGCCGACTGGCGGAGCCATGTGGAGCGGGTCGTAGCGTTGGAGGACAGCCTGGATGCAGCCGAGGCGCTGGGGGCGGCGAGCGGCATCGAAACGGAGGAAGGCGGCGAGGTGCTGGCCTTCGACGAGCTGACAGTGCGCGGGCCGGACGGCAATGTACTGATCGCCGGCGCTTCGGCCGAGATCCGCGCCGGCGAGCGGGTGCTGATCCGCGGCGAGAGCGGCACGGGGAAGAGCACGCTGTTCCGGGCGGCCGCGGGGCTCTGGCCCTGGGGCGAGGGGCGCATCACCGTGCCGGCGCGGGAGGAGACGATGATCCTGCCGCAGCGACCCTATCTGCCGCTGGGGACGCTGCGGGATGCCGTCTGCTACCCGGCGCCGGCGGGGCGATTCAGCGATGCGGCGGTGCAGGCGGCGCTGATCCGCTGCGGGATGCCGGGCCTTGCGGGGCGGCTCGACGAGACGGGACGGTGGGACCGTTCGCTCAGCCTCGGCCAGCAGCAGCGGATCGGCTTTACCCGGGTGCTGCTGCACCGGCCGCGCTGGGTGCTGCTCGACGAGGCGACCTCGGCGTTGGACGACGCCGGGCAGGCAGCGCTGATGGGCCTCTTCTCCACGGAGCTGGCGGAGGCGACGCTGGTCTCGATCGGCCATCGGCCGGGCCTCGCCGAGCACCATGACCGGGTGCTGCAGCTCGAGGCGGGGGCGGCCGGGGCGCGGCTCACGGCGCCCCGCCCGGCGGTGACGCTGCCGGCATTGGTGGTCGCGCCGTACCGGTAGGGCTGATACCTAATCCGCCGATCGGAACCGATGTGCCTGGTCGCGCAGCCCAATGGACATGACGATCCGGGATTGGTCCGGCGAGCCTGTTCGAGGCCTGGTGGATTGATGCCAACCTGACTGGTCCGGTAACCCAGGCCGCAACCCTGAACTGCCAACGCTCGGTCATCGGTGGGAGCGTGGCGGAGGTGGCACGGGCGCCTTCCCCTCGATCCGGTCACGGTAGAGCGCTGCGCGGGTCAGCAACATGAGCGTGACCGGGGTCGTGATCACCACCAGCACCGCAATCAGGACCTCGTGGAGGATGAAGCGGGACTGCACGAGCGAGAAGAACAGCATCGAGGCCACAAGCACGCAACCGATGCCGAGCGTGGTAGCGAGGGTCGGGGCGTGGACGCGCTCGTAAAAGCTCCCGAGCCGCAGCAGGCCGACAGCCCCGACGAGCGCCAGTCCGGCACCGAGCAGCAGCAGAACGGCGACCGACAGCGCCGCCCAGGCGGGAAGCTCGGCGGCGTGCGTCACTCGATCACCTCGCCCCGCATGAGGAACTTGGAGAGCGCAGCCGTCGCAACGAAGCCCACCAGGGTGATCAGCAATGCCGCCTCGAAATAATGCGGGCTGCCCGTCCGGATGCCGAACACCAGCAGCAGCATGGCGGCGATGACATAAAGGGTGTCGAGCGCGAGCACGCGGTCCTGCGCCCGTGGCCCCCGCAGTAGGCGGAACGCGGCGCAGCCCATCGCGGCCACGAGCAGGAACTGCGTCACGAGCACGGCCCATCCGAGCAGCGCGGCACTCATTCGAAGATCTCCATCAGGCGCCGCTCCCACCTTTCCTTGACGATGTGGACCCACTCCGCTTCGTCGACCAGGTCGAGCACATGGAGCAGCATGGTGCCCTCCGCCGAGTCGTAGTCCACCCAGACCGTGCCGGGTGTTGCTGTGAGGATGCAGGCCAGCGCTGCCAGCCCGTAGGGCGCCCGCATGTCGAGCGGGATATAAATGAAGCCGGAGCGCCGCACGCCTCCGTCCGCGGGGTGGACGATGATTCGCGCCACCGCATAATTCGAGCGCATCACCTCCACCAGCACGTCGCCCAACAGGCCAGGCAGCACGGTGAGGCGGCGCAGCCGCGCCCTGGGCGACGCCAGCGAGGCCAGGGTCCAGGAGCCACCGACCGCGAGCACGCCGCCGAGCACCACCGCACCTGGCGAGATGCTCTCCATCAGCAGGAGCCAAGCGCTCAGTAGGAAGAGCGCGAGGAGCGGATGCGGCAGGAAGCGCCTCATCGGCCATCCTCCGGCGTCCCCAGCACGCCGCGCAGGTAGTTTGCCGGTACGTGCAGCGCCTCCGCAGCCGCGGTGGTATAGTCCAGGGCCGGGCCCGCGCCGACGGTCAACGCGACGCAAAGCGCGAGAAGCAGTGCCACGGGCAGGAACTCCACGATGCTGACCCGCTGCGGTCTGCCGGCCGGGGATGCCCAGAAGGCGTCCATCCCGGCGCGCACCATCGCCACCACCGTCGCCAGCCCGGACAGGATCAGCGCGGCCGCCAACACCCAGGCCAGTGGGCGCGGCGCGCCTCCGCCAGGGGCGAAGAGCGGTGACAGGATGGCGAACTTGGCCAGAAACCCGGATAGCGGCGGCAGGCCCGCAATCAGCAGAGCACAAGCCAGGAAGGAGACGCCGAGGGTCGCCACCGTGGCCGGGATCGGCACGCCGATGGCATCCCGCTCTCCGGGTTCGCCGTCCTCCTCGTGCTCGCCGGTGCCGAAAGCCTCGCGCGTCACGGCCAGCACGTCCGCGCCGATGTCGCGCCCGCGCTCGACGAGTTCCACCAGCAGGAACAAGGCGCCGATCGCCAGCACGGAGCCCGCGAGATACAGCAGCGCGCCGCCGGTGACGGCGGCCTGGCCCATGCCGATGGCGGCAAGCAGCGTGCCGGATGAGACGAGCACGCTCGCCCCGGCGAGGCGAGCCAGGTTCTGGCTTGCCAGCACGGCGACTGCGCCGAAGGCGACCGTCAGCAAGCCGCCAGCGGTCAGCGCCGTAGCGCCGAAGGCCGCGGAGGAGCCTGCGCCGTCACCGAACAGCAGCAGCCAGATGCGCAGTACGGCATAGATCCCGACTTTACTGAGGATCGAGAGGATGGCCGCCGCCGGCGCGCTGGCCGCGGCGTAGGTGCCCGGCAGCCAGAAGCCCAGCGGCCACATGGCCGCCTTGATCAGGAACGCGATGCCGAGCACGGCGAGCCCGGCTTCCAACAGCGCCCGGTCCTCGGCGGCAATGTCCGCCACCCGGGCCGCCAGGTCCGCCATGTTGAGCGTGCCGGCGATGCCGTAGACGACGCTGACGCCGATCAGGAACAGCAGCGAGGCGAGCAGGTTGATGACGATGTAGTGCAGCCCGGCCCGCACGCGCGCCGTGCCGGAGCCATGCAGCGCCATGCCGTAGGAGGCGGCAAGCATCGCCTCGAAGAAGACGAACAGGTTGAACAGGTCGCCCGTCAGGAACGCCCCGTTCAGCCCCATGAGCTGGAACTGGAACAGCGGATGGAAATGCGCGCCCGCGCGGTGCCAGCGCGCCAGCGAGAAGACGAAGGCGGCAAAGCCGAGTACGGAGGCGAGCGCCACCATCATGGCCGAGAGCCGGTCCAGCACCAGGACGATGCCGAAGGAGACGGGCCAGTCGCCCAGGCGATAGATCCGCACCCCCGGTGCATCCGCCGTAACCAGCAGCATGGCCGATAGCAGGACCAGCAGCACGGTCGAGGCAAGCCCGAGCCCTGCGAGCAGCCGGCGCCGGCCATTGCCTGCGATCACCGTCGCGGCGCCGGCCAGCATCGGGACAACGATCGGCGCAATCACGAGGTGGTCCGTCCAAGCGATCAACGCTCGCGCTCCCGGCCATCCACATGATCGGTCCCGGTAAGGCCACGCGCGGCAAGCAGCACCACCAGCAGCAGCGCGGTGGTGGCGAAGCCGATGACGATCGCCGTCAGCACCAGCGCCTGCGGCACCGGGTCGGTGAATGCCGCGAGCGTGCCGACCTCGCCGCGTCCCAGGATGGCGTCCGCGCCGATGCGCAACCCGCCGGTCGAGAAGATGAACAGGTTCACAGCGTAGGACAGCAGCGCGAGTCCGATCGTGACCTGGAAGGTGCGCGGCCGCAGCAGCAGCCAGACGCCGGACCCGGCGAGCACGCCGATGGCGAGGGAGACGACGAGTTCCATCAATCGCTTCCTGCCGTGACTCGCGTCCGCTCGGCCCGCGCCGACGACACGAGCGCCCGCGAGGTGGCGCGGCGGCCGCGTACGGACTGGTGGGCGAGGGCGACGAGCATCAGGAGCGTCGCGCCTACCACCAGCGCAAAGACGCCGATGTCGAACAGGAACGCGCTCGCAGTCGGCACCTGTCCAATGACTGGGAGTTCCAGGTAGCCGAAATAGGAGGTGAGGAAGGGACGGCCGAAGCCCAGGGCGGCGAGGCCGGTACCAGCCGCAAGCAGCAGGCCCATGCCGATCCAGATGCGGGGCCTGAGCCAGGACAGCCGGTCCTCGGTCCAGGCCGTGCCGCCGATCATGTATTGAAGGATCACGGCGATCGCAACGACCATGCCGGCGGAGAAGCCGCCCCCGGGAAGGTCGTGGCCCCGCAACAGCAGGAAAGCGGCGACCAGCACCATGACGGGGAAGATCAGCCGGGTGAGGGTAAAGGGTATGAGCAGCCAGTCCGCGACCGGCCCTGCCGTCGTCGGCGCCGGCTCTGCTGCCTCTGCAGAGACCTGGTCCTGCTGCTGCATGGGCGGTTCCAGGCTGTCGGGCGCGGGGCGGAAGCGGCGCAACAGCGCATAGGTGGCCAGGGCGACGGCGGCCACCACGAAGATCTCGCCGAGCGTGTCGAAGCCGCGGAAGTCCACCAGCGTGACATTGACCACGTTGGTGCCGCCGCCTTCCATATAGGCGCGGGCGAGGAAGTCCTGCGCCAGCAGCTCGGGCGGCGTGCGCGTCATGACGGCGTAGGAGAGAGCCGCCAGCCCCCCGCCCGCGCCTACTGCCAGGGCAAGGTCGCGCGTGCGCCGTGCGTGGGTCAGCACCTCCGGTCCGCCGTCTCCGGGAACCTGGATGCGCTTGGGCAGCCAGCGCAGGCCGAGCAGCAGCAGGACGGTGGTCACGACCTCGACCGTGAGCTGTGTCAGCGCGAGGTCGGGGGCCGAGAACCAGACGAAGGTGATGCAGACTGCGAGTCCGGCGCCGCCCGTCAGGATCAGCGCCGCCAGGCGGTGGAACTTTGCAAGCGTCGCAGCCCCAAGCGCACAGGCGCCGCCCACTGTCCAAATCAGGGCCAGTACGGGGTCCACGGCGGAAGGCGGCAGGTTGCCCGGCCCCGGGCCGCGCGCCCACACCGCCAGGCCACCGGCCAGGAAGGCGACGACGATGATCAGGCGAAGCTGTGGCTGGAGCCGACGCGTGCTCGCAATCCCTTCCAGCCGCCGTGCAAGGCGCCAGGAGAGGAAGACCATGGCTCGCTCGAAGATCCGCTTCCCTTCGAAGCGACGCAACAGCGGCTCGCCCTCGATCTCGCTCCGGAACCGCCTCTGCAGCACCAGGTAGAGCGCCACGCCCCCGGCAAGCGCGACCATGCTCATCAACAGCGGCAGGTTCAGGCCATGCCACACCGACAGGCTGTAGTAGGGCACGTTGTCGCCCAGTACGGAACGCATGGCAAGGTTGAGAAAAGGGCCCACCGTTGCGGCCGGCAGCACGCCGACGCCGATGCAGGTCAGAACCAGGATCTCGACGGGGAAGCGCATCCAAGTGTCCGGCTCGTGCGGCGTGTGCGGCAGATCCACGGGGTCGGGACCGAAGAAGGCGCCATGGATGAAGCGAAGCGAGTAGGCGACGCTGAAAGCGCTGCCCAGCATGGCCGCGAAGGGCAGCACATTGAGGAGCCCAAGCGGAGCCTCGGCCGACAGCGCCTCGGCGAAAAACATCTCCTTGGAAATAAAACCGTTCAGCAGCGGCACGCCCGCCATCGCCGCAGCCGCGACCAGGGCCAGCCGGGCGGTAAAGGGCATCGACCGGTTCAGCCCCGACAGGCGCCTGATGTCGCGCGTGCCGGTCTCGTGGTCGATGATGCCTGCCGCCATGAACAGCGAGGCCTTGAAGGCCGCATGGTTCAGGATGTGGAACACCGCCGCGACGAGGGCCAGCTCACTGTTCAGCCCGAGCAGCAGCGTGATCAGCCCGAGATGGCTGATGGTGGAATAGGCCAGCACGCCCTTCAGGTCGTTTTGGAAGATGGCGACATAGGCACCCAGCAGCATCGTCACCAGCCCGGCCGTGCCGACGATCAGGAACCAGGCTTCGGTGCCGGCCATCACCGGCCAGAGCCGTGCCAGCAGGAAGACGCCCGCTTTCACCAGGGTTGCCGAGTGGAGATAGGCCGAGACCGGCGTCGGCGCGGCCATGGCGTTCGGAAGCCAGAAATGGAAGGGGAACTGGGCGCTCTTCGTGAGCGCGCCGAGCAGGATCAGCACCAGCGCCGGCAGGTAGAGCGGGTGCTGCCTGATGCGGTCGCCTGCGGCCAGCACCGCGTCCAGCTCGTAGCTGCCGACGATGTGGCCGAGCACCAGAACGCCCGCGAACAGCGCGAGGCCACCCGTGGCAGTGACAGTCAGCGCCATGCGGGCGCCGTCACGCGCCGCCGTCGTGTGGTGCCAATAGCCGATCAGCATGAAGGAGAAGAGGCTCGTCAGCTCCCAGAAAAAGGCGAGCTGCACGAGGTTGCCCGAGATCACCACCCCCGTCATCGCGCCCATGAAGGCCAACAGGAAGGCAAAGAAGCGCGGCACCGGGTCGTCCTCGGCCATGTAGTAGCGCGCGTACAGCACGACGAGCGCGCCGATCCCCGTCACCAGCCCGGCGAAGAGCCAGGCGAATCCGTCCATGCGAAGCGTGAAGTTCAGCCCAAGCGACGGCATCCAGGCGAAATCCGCCCGCAGCACCCCACCGGTCGAAACGGTCGGATACGCGGCCCAGACCAGCAGCAGGGCGGTCAATGCGACCACGCCGGCCAACGCCGCCGCCGCGTTCCGGGCATGCGTCGGCAGCAGGCCGGCGGCGACCGCGCCGGCGAAGGGCAAGCAGACGAGGATGAGAAGCAGCGCGGCCTCGGACATCGCGGCGGCCTAGCGCCCGGTCCGAGGAACAGGCTCTGCGCCGGCGCTTCGCGGCATCACGTCGCCGCTTCCGGGGATGGGCCGGCAAGAAGCGCCACCACCTCATCCGGTGCCCTCGCCGAGCGCAGCCGCCGGAGCACCTGCGGCTCCCGGAGCGACCCGCAAATCCCCGATAAGGTGGGTAGGAACCCTTCGGGCGAGGCCTCGGGCCAGAGAACAAGGATGACGAGGTCCACGGCCTCCTCGTCACGTGCCTCGAAGTCCACGGGACGCTGCAGCCGCGCCACAAGCACGACCGGCGGAAGGTCTCCCTCCAGCCGCGCATGCGGTAGGGCGATGCCCCGGCCGAGCGCCGTCGAACCCAATCGTTCCCGCGCCTGCAGCGCCTCGGAAATTTCGGCTTCCGGCCGCCCCAGGCGGTTGGCCGCCTCGGTGGCCAGGAACTGCAGGACGGTCCGCTTGTTCGGCGCGTCGAGATCGAGGATGACGTCCGTCGCGGAGAGATGGTCCGTGATGCTCATCGCTGTTCCCTGCTGGAGCCGAAGCGCCCACGGTTCGCGCCGCGCGAACCAAGCGGTCAGACAGGAACGCGTGAGCGAAGCCTTTAGCCCCCGATACCGGGCGTGCCACACGTGTCCCGCATGAATGAGCAGGTGCGGCTACCAGCTAAGTTACCGACAGGCAACCCACCGGACGCAGCCGGATAATCGGCTGGAGAACCCGTGATGGCCAGCCAGGCTCGGGGCAAAGAGAGCCCGCTCATGCCTCAGGCGCCGGCGGATGCGGCACTGGTCTCGGCCGGCGCTCCGTCCGGAAATGATGGCCAGAAGGCGCTCGGCCCGCCTGCCTGACCGAGTTGCCTGGCTAGCCTTCCCCTGGCCCTGCGGTCTGGCATCCCTTGGGAAACGGCTGCGGCTCTGGCATGACATGCCGGCGCGGGCTGCGCGACTGGCAGGGGGCTATGGAGCCGCCTCCAACGCGCACCTCGACCGCCCGGGACGGCACAGCGCCATCGAATTTCAGCGGGCAGACCTTGACGCCGCATCCGGTGCAGCCAGTGGAAGGCCGCGCCCTGAGCGAACGATCCCCTCAGGGCGACCGAAGGCTACAACTCGACCTTGCCGGTGTGGAGGCGAAGCCGGATATGGTCCGGCACCTCCTGCCCGGCATCCGTGAAGGCCTTGCGCAGCGCATTCATGCTCGGGCCGAAGATGCCGCTGCGGTTCTCGCTGCACCATTCGCGCGACTGGGCGGGCATCGTCAGGCTGCCCTGGAAGCGGGGCATGACCCAGCGGGCGAAAAGCTCGTAGCTCCGCAGCGTGTCCTCGCGGTTGGCCCATTCATGGGCGCGGAAGAGCACCGCGCCGGCACCGCCCTCGGTGTATTCGAGCAGGCGCTCGATGCCCTTCGCCACCGTCTCCGGGCTGCCGACCAGGGTGGTGCCGGCCTTCAGCCCGTCGCCAAGCGGGTTCTCGCTGCGCATGGGCGGCCGCCCGAGGGTCTCGCTGAAATAGCTGAGTGTCTCCAGCCGCTCGCCGCGGGCGACGTCGTGGAAAGCGCGCTCGTCCTCCTCGGCGCAATGCATGTTCACGACCAGGCGCCAGCCGTCGCGCGGCATGGTCTTGCCGTGCTTCGCCGCCTCGGCCTCGCCCTGGCGCCAGTGCTCGGCGAGCTTCGCGTTGCCGCCCGGCAGACCGGCGCCGAGGGAGAGCAGGCCGACGCCATGCTTGCCCGCGGTCAGCACGCCGGAGGGGGTGGTGGCGCTGGCGACCGCGATCGGGAAGTGCGGATAGGTATAGGGGGCGAGGTGGAGCCGGGCCTGGTTCAGCTCGAACCAGTCGGTCTTCATCGTCACTGGCTCCTCGCACGCCAGCAGCTTCATGATGGCGCCGAGGCTCTCATCCATCATGCGACGCTGATCCTCGGCCTTGATGCCCATCATGTAGGCGTCGGAAACCAGGGCGCCGGGGCCGCAGCCGAGCATGGCGCGGCCGCGCGTCATGTGGTCGAGCTGGACGAAGCGCTGCGCGACGAGGAAGGGGTGATGGTAGGGCAGCGAGGTAACGCCGGAGCCGAGCTTGATGTGCTTCGTGCGCTCGGCCGCCGCACCGATGAAGATTTCGGGCGAGGCGATGATTTCCCATCCGGCGGAGTGGTGCTCACCGATCCAGGCCTCGTCGTAGCCGAGGGTGTCGAGCCACTGGATCAGCTCAAGGTCGCGGCCGAGAGCGAGGGTCGGGTTGTCGCCCACGCGGTGGAAGGGCGCGAGGAAGATGCCGAAACGCAAGCCGCGATGGGCCATGAGGGTACCTTTCTTCTCGGACGTCGGGACAAGGCTAGGAACGGGCGGCAGGTCGGTCAACCAAGCCGTTATCTCGGCCTGTCGGCCACCCGCAGCGCCACAGAGCCGCCGCCGAGGCGGAGGCGCGGGCCGGCCTCGCTCAGCCTGCCGTCCTCGGTGATGCGGAAGACAGAGATGTCCCGCTCCACCATGTTGCCGACGAAGAGCATCCGCCCGTCCGGCGAGAAGGCGGCGCCCTGGGACCAGGTGCCGACATGAGCCTCCGCGACGACCGAGAGGCGGCCGCTGTCGATGCGCAGCAGCTTCACCAGACCCGGCCCCGCGAAAGGCGAGCCGGAGGGCTTGTTGGAACCGTTCATCACCGTGACCGCGACAAGGCGCGGGTCTGGCCCGGTCTGGATGCCTTCCGGCGTCTGGCCGACGCTCACCGTATCGACGATGCGATAGGGCTCGCGGGTCAGGTCGATGAGGCTGACGGTGTCCGCATCGCCGCTGCCGCGGCCGATATTGGCGACGGTGGCGTAGCGGCCGTCTGAGGTCACCGCGAGGCCGTAGGGGCGGACGCCGGTGGTGATGTCGCGGTCGAGCTTCACTACCCGCTCGCCCTCGATCTGCAGGACATTGATCAGATGGTCACCGTTGCGGGTGACAAGGGCGCGGCGGCCGTCCGGGGTGAAGGCGACATGCGAGACCTCGGAGGAAACCGGGCCGATGTCCACCTTGCCGATGGAGGTCACATGGCCATGGGCGATGCGGAAGACGCCCACCGTGCCCTCCGCGCGGTTGGCGACGAGGGCGAGGGTGCCGGCGCGGTTGATGGAGACGCCCGCGGGCGCCGCGCCGGTCGGCAGGGTTGCCACGACGCGGGGCGGCGAGGCGGTGAGGTCCACCACCGACATGGTGTTGCCGGCGACGAGGCGGGCGGGGTCGGCCGGGTCGCGCTGCTGGTTGTTGGTGACGAGGGCCAGGCGCTCGTCGGACGTGATGGCGACGGAGACGGGCGGGCCGACGACGCTGGCGGGGACGGCGATCTCGGCGCGGATGCGAGGCGCACCGGAGGCAAGGTCGATGACCGTCAACGTATCGGGTGGGGATTCACGGAGGGTGCGGGCGACGCCGTTGTCCAGGACCATCTTGTTGTCGTTCGCCGAGAGCAGGAGCTGCGCCGAAGCCTGCCCCATGCCCAGGCTCGCGACGATGATGCCGGCGAGCAGCCGATGGCGCATGTTATCATTCCTCCCGCGGGCGCTGGCCCGGTCCGGAGTGTCCGCTGCGGCCAGGCGGCAGGCAAGGCTTGTGCGGCGACCGGCCGAAATGGGAGATTGCGGCGTCCCCTGAGGTTCGATCTGGCATGGCATTGAGTTTGCGGGCGGTGCTGCGCCGGCTCCGGGTGAAAAACGTTCCCTTGCCCCCTCCCCCGGCACGGCCCGTGCAGCCTTACTGCTACCTCGGCCGGGCCCGGGCGCTGGCGCTGACACATCGCGGGCAGATGATCTATCTCGATACGCGCGACCTTGGCCTCACGCCGCATATCGCCGTTCATGGCACCTGGGAGATGGATGTGGAGGCGGTGCTCGGCCGGATTCTGCACCGCGGGGACCGGGTGGCGGAGGTCGGCGCCAATATGGGCTACCACACCCTGACCATGGCGGAGGCGGTGGGGCCGGAGGGGCTGATCCACAGCTTCGAGGCCAATCCGGCGGTGCTGCCGCTGCTTCGTGCGACGATCGCGGTGAACGGGTTTGGGGACAGGGTGACGCTGCATCCGGCGGCGGCGCTGGACGTGCCGGGAGAGGTCAGCTTCAGCAGCGACCCGGACCATATCGGCAGCGGGCATCTCGCTTTCGAAGGCGAGGCGCCGAACTACTCCCGTCGCGTGACCGTGCCAGCGGTGACGCTGGATGCGGCGCTGGCTGGGCTGCCCTCGCTCGATCTGCTGCGGATGGATGCGGAAGGCTCGGAGCCGCAGGTCCTGCGCGGGGCAGCGGCACTAATGGCGCGCTCGCCGCGGCTACGGATCGTCACGGAATGGTCGGCGCCGATGATGGCGGTACGGAGCGATCTGCCAGCCCTGGTCAGCTGGCTTGGCAGCGAACTGGGCTTCCGCTTCTGGCGAGTGGCGCGGGGCGGGGCGCTGGAGGCGGTAGCTGCGGAGGCGCTGCCCGGCCTGCCGCATGGCGAGCTGGTGATGACGCGGGAGTCGTCACCATGAAAAAGGGCGACGGGTTGCCCCGCCACCCTTCGCTCTCTCAGCCCGCCTCAGCCTGATCGGCCTCGGGGCGCTCCGGCTTCGGGCCGCTATCCTGGCCCTTGGCCGCCGGATCGCGGTCGATCAGCTCAATTACCGCCATGCTGGCAGCGTCGCCGTACCGGATCCCGGCCTTCAGCACGCGGGTGTAACCGCCGTTGCGGGCCTTGTAGCGCTCCGCGATGGTGGTGAAGAGCTTGTCCACCACCTTCTGGTCCATGATCTGTGCATAGGCCTGACGCCGCGCATGCAGGCCACCGCGCTTCCCAAGGGTGATGATGCGCTCCACATAGGGGCGCAGCTCCTTCGCCTTGGGCAACGTAGTGGTGATCTGCTCGTGCTTCAGCAGGCTCGTCGCCATGTTGCGAAACATGGCAAGACGATGGGTGGAGGTGACGCCGAGCTTCCGGCCGGCAATCCCGTGTCGCATGATATGGGCTTCCTACTCCGCCGGACTCAGAACGGCTCTTCGAGTTTCTTGGCCAGCTCTTCGATGTTCTCGGGCGGCCAGCCGGTAACGGTGAGGCCGAGCCCGAGGCCCATCGAGGCCAGGACTTCCTTGATTTCGTTCAGCGACTTGCGGCCGAAATTCGGCGTGCGGAGCATTTCCTGCTCGGTCTTCTGCACGAGGTCGCCGATATAGACGATGTTGTCGTTCTTCAAGCAGTTTGCCGAGCGGACGGAAAGCTCCAGCTCGTCCACCTTGCGAAGCAGGTTGCGGTTGAAGGGCAGGTCGTCCCGCTCCTCCTCCACCTTGCGCTCGCGCGGCTCGTCGAAGTTGATGAAGAGCTGCAACTGGTCCTGCAGAATCCGGGCGGCAAGCGCCACGGCGTCCTCGGGGGCGACGGTGCCGTCGGTCTCGAGGTTCATAACTAGCTTGTCGTAGTCGGTCACCTGGCCGACGCGGGTCGGCTCGACACGGTAGGCGACGCGACGGACGGGCGAGTAGATGGCGTCCACGGGGATAAGGCCGATCGGCGCATCCTCGGGACGGTTCATCGCCGCCGGGACATAGCCCTTGCCAGTGCCGACTGTCAGCTCCATCGACAGGCGGGCGCCGTCGTCGAGGGTACAGATGACGAGATCGGGGTTGGCGATCTCGATGTCGCCCGTGGTCTGGATCTGGCCTGCAGTCACCTCGCCCGGGCCGGTCGCGGTGAGCTGGAGGCGCTTCGGCCCCTCGCCCTGCATCCGGATGGCAAGCTGCTTCACATTCAGCACGATATCCGTGACATCCTCGCGGACACCTTGGATGCTGCTGAACTCATGCAGGACACCGTCGATGCGGATCGCCGTGACCGCAGCCCCCTGGAGGGAGGACAGCAGCACGCGGCGGATCGCATTGCCGAGCGTCATGCCGAAGCCACGCTCCAGCGGCTCGGCTACGATGGTCGCGCTGCGCTCCGGGTCGGCGCCGACCTCGACGCCCAGCTTCTCGGGCCGGATGAGCGACCGCCAGTTCCTCTCGATCACGAACAGTCTCCTAGGCCAACCTCACGCAAGAAAAGGCAGCCGCGCCTTGGACGCGGCCACCACGACGCGTCTCAGACGCGGCGGCGCTTGCGCGGGCGGCAACCATTATGCGGGATGGGCGTCACGTCCCGGATGGCGGTGACGTAGAAGCCGACCGCCTGCAGGGCGCGAAGCGCCGATTCGCGGCCCGAACCGGGGCCGCTCACCATGATCTCAAGCTGCTCCATCCCGTGCTCGCGGGCCTTACGGCCAGCATCCTCGGCCGCGACCTGCGCCGCATACGGGGTGGACTTCCGGCTGCCCTTGAATCCCTGGCTGCCGGAGGAGGACCAAGCGATCGCGTTGCCCTGGGCATCCGTGATCGTCACGATGGTGTTGTTGAAGCTGGCGAGCACATGGGCCACGCCGGAAGAGATGTTCTTCCGTTCTTTCTTGCGCGGCGCGCGGGCGCCACCACGGGGTTCGCGGGCCATATTACTTCGTCACCTTCTTCTTGCCGGCGATGGCCACGGCCTTGCCCTTGCGCGTGCGGGCGTTGGTGTGGGTGCGCTGGCCCCGGACTGGCAGGCCCCGGCGATGACGCAGGCCACGGTAGCAGGCCATATCCATGAGCCGCTTGATGTTCATCGCGACTTCACGGCGGAGGTCGCCCTCCACGCGGTACTCACGATCGATCAGCTCGCGGATGCGCAGAATCTCCTCATCCGTCAGCTGGTTCACCCGACGGTCCTCAGGGATGCTGAGCTTCCCGCAGATCTCGGCCGCGTTCTTCGGGCCGATGCCGTAGATGTAGCGCAGCGAGATCTGCACGCGCTTGTTCGTGGGGATGTTCACTCCGGCGATGCGCGCCACTGCTCAGCTCCTGGAGCCTGTCGCTCCTGCTCCCGCCAGATGGGGAAACCCCGTCCGACGATATGATCAACCCAAAATGCCAACGGCGAAACGCGGCCGGGAGTACCCTGGACCCAGGCCCGGGGGCTGCCTCTGACCGCGAGAGGCGCGGACTATACCGAGAGCCCCCTCGCCGTCAACCCTTCTCCCCGAGGATCGCCTCGATCTGCCGGGCGACCTCGTTCATCTCCGCCATGCCGTCCACCACCCGTAGCACGCCCTGGGCGGCGTAGTAGGGCAGCAGGGGCGCCGTCTGGCGGTGGTAGGCCTCAAGCCGGGCCGCGACCAGCTCTGCCTTGTCGTCGGCACGCCGGGAGAACTCCGTGCTGCCGCAAACATCGCAAGTGCCGGCCTTGGCCGCTGGCTTGAACTGGTCGTGGTAGCCTTCGCCGCATTTGGCGCAGGTGAAGCGGCCGGAGATGCGGTCCACCAGGGCCACGTCATCCACCTGGAGCTCGATGACGTGATGGAGGGGCATGGCCTTCTCCTTCAGCATCAGGTCGAGCGCCTCCGCCTGCGGGACGGTACGGGGAAAGCCGTCCAGGATGAAGCCCTGGGCGACGTTCGGCTGGGCCACCCGGCCGGCGAGCATGGCGATGATGATGGCATCCGGGACAAGCTCGCCCCGTTCCATGATTGCCTTCGCCTGCAGGCCGACCTCGCTGCCTGAGCGCACTTCGGCGCGCAGCATGTCACCCGTCGAGATCTGCTTCAGCCCGTGGCGGTCTTCCAGGCGCTTGGCCTGAGTCCCCTTCCCCGCCCCGGGCGGACCCAGCAGGATCAGATTCATGGCGTGTCCCCCTCCCCCTTGCCTCAACGCGGCCGCGGTGCGCCGCGACCACCCAGACGGGCCTTGCGGATCAGGCCTTCATACTGGTGCGCGAAGAGATGGGACTGCACCTGTGCCACCGTGTCCATCGTTACCGACACGATGATCAGCAGCGAGGTGCCGCCGAAGTAGAAAGGCACGCCGTAATGGCTGATCAGCAACTCGGGCAGGATGCAGACCAGACAGAGATAGAGAGCACCAACGGCAGTCAGCCGCGTCAGCACCCGGTCGAAATAGTCGGCCGTGTGCTGGCCTGGCCGGATGCCCGGCACGAAGCCGCCATACTTCTTCAGGTTGTCCGCCGTCTCCACTGGGTTGAAGACCACGGCCGTGTAGAAGAAGGCGAAGAAAATGATGAGGGCGACATAGAGCGCCATGTAGAGCGGCTGCCCATGAGCCAGCGCTCCGCTGACGGTGCTGAGCCAGCCATCGGAGGCCGGGTCGGCTGCGAATCCGGCGATCGTTGCCGGCAGCAGCAGCAGGGAGGAAGCGAAGATCGGCGGGATGACGCCGGCGGTGTTCAGCTTCAGCGGCAGATGGGTGTTCTCGCCGCCAAACATGCGGTTGCCGACCTGGCGCTTCGGGTACTGCACCGGGATGCGGCGCTGGGCCCGCTCGATGAAGACCACGAGCGCGATCACCGCGAGCGCAATGGCAATGAAGACGATGATGAAGATGGTCGAGAGCGCGCCGGTGCGGCCAAGCTCCAGCAGCGAAACCAGCGCGTGAGGCAGGTTCGCCACGATGCCGGCAAAGATGATGAGCGAAATGCCGTTGCCGACACCGCGCGCCGTGATCTGCTCGCCCAGCCACATCAGGAACATCGTCCCGCCGACCAGGGTGATAACGCAGGAGACGCGGAAGAACGCGCCCGGATCGCCCACCGCCGGCCCGAAGTTGCCGCGCATGCTCTCAAGGCCGACGGCGATGCCGTAGGCCTGGAAGATGGCGATCAGCACGGTGAGGTAGCGGGTATACTGGTTGATCTTCTTCCGGCCCGACTCGCCCTCCTTCTTCAAGGTTTCGAGCGAGGGGATGGCGGCCGTCATCAGCTGGATGATGATGCTGGCTGAGATGTAGGGCATGATGTTGAGGGCGAAGACAGTCATCCGCCCGAGGGCGCCGCCCGTGAACATGTCGAACATGCCGAGGATCCCACCGCCATGCTGGCGCAGGATCTCGCCCATCACCCCTGCATCGACGCCAGGGACCGGCACATAGGTGCCAAGACGGTAGACCAGGAGGGCACCCAGGGTGAACCAGAGGCGCCGCTTGAGCTCGGTCGCCTTCGACAGCACCCCGAGATTGAGATTGGCCGCAAGCTGCTCGGCTGCGGAGGCCATGGATCCTAAACCCTCCTCACGACAGCGGCGCCACCAACCGGAGGGAGATCCCCCGGCCGTGGCGCCGCAGCCACGAACCTCTGACTAGGTAGCGAGCGGCCCGGCGGGCCGCAAGCATCACGCCTCCGCCGGAGCCTCTTCGGCCGTGGCAGGCGGGTTTAGCAGGGTGATGGTGCCACCAGCTGCCTGCACGGCCGCGACCGCGCTGGCCGAGGCGCCGGAGACGGTAATGGTCACCGCCCGGCTCAGAGTGCCATGGCCCAGCAGCCGCACGCCGGCGAGCTTCGCCCCGGTACGGACAATGCCGGCCGCGCGCAGCGCCGCTTCGTCGATCGGCTGGTCACCCGGCAGCTTGCCCTCGGTGATCGCCTGCTCCAGGCGGCCGAGGTTCAGCGGGGCATACTCCTTGCGGAAGATATTGACGAAGCCCCGCTTCGGCAGGCGGCGATAGATCGGGAGCTGGCCGCCTTCGAAGCCGTTCAAGGACACGCCCTCGCGCGCCTTCTGGCCCTTCACGCCCTTGCCCGAGGTCTTGCCCTTGCCGGAGCCGATGCCGCGGCCAAGCCGCTTCGACTTGTAGCGCGCGCCGTCATTGTCGCGCAGCTCGTTCAGTTTCATAGGTCTTGCTCCCCGCTCAGCCTTCCACCTTGATGAGGTGGGCCACCTTACGGATCATGCCGCGGACCGCTGGAGTATCCTCCAGCTCCCGCGAACGGTGCATTTTGTTGAGGCCGAGGCCGATCAGCGTCTCGCGCTGGCCCGGCTTGCGCCCGATCGGCGACCCGGTTTGAGTCACCTTCACGGTCTTTTTCGTCTCAGACATTCGGAGCCTCCGCGGCCGACGTCTCGGCCGGGGCCTGGTCCTTGCGCGGCCCGAGCAGGTCCGAGACCTTCTTGCCGCGCCGGGAGGCGACGGCACGCGGGCTCGTGCTGCGGGTCAGGGCCGAGAAGGTGGCCTTGATCATGTTGTGCGGGTTGGTCGAGCCGAGGCACTTGGCCACGACATCACCCATGCCCAGCGTCTCGAAGATTGCGCGCATCGGGCCGCCGGCGATGATGCCGGTACCAGCGGGCGCCGCCCGCAGGATCACCCGGCCGGCGCCGAACTCGCCGATGACGTCGTGGTGGAGGGTCCGGCCCTCCCGCATCGGCACGCGAATCATGGTCCGCTTCGCCTGCTCGGTTGCTTTGCGGATCGCCTCCGGTACCTCGCGGGCCTTGCCGGCACCCCAGCCGACGCGGCCCTTCTGGTCGCCGACCACGACCAGCGCAGCGAAGCTGAACCGACGGCCACCCTTCACCACCTTGGCGACGCGGTTAATGGTGACGAGCTTGTCCTTCAGTTCATCGCCATCCTGGCGCTCCTGGCGGTTCTCGTTCTCGCGGCCACGGCCACGGCCACGACGGCGATCGCCGCCCTCGCCGCCATGCTCGCCGCCGCCACCGCTATGAGGGGTACGTGCCATCTATGCGATCCTCAGAACGACAGCCCGCCCTCGCGGGCGGCGTCGGCCAGGGCCTTGACCCGGCCATGATACAGGTAAGGCCCGCGGTCGAAGACGACCTTGTCGACCCCGGCGGCACGAGCACGCTCGGCCACCAGCTTCCCGACCTGGGTCGCGGCGTCCTTGTCGGCGCCGGTTTTCAGCGACTCGCGCATCGGCTTCTCGATGGAAGACGCGGCAGCGAGGGTGCGGCCCTGGGCGTCGTCGATCACCTGGGCATAGATGTGCTTGCCCGAGCGGAAGACGGAGAGCCGCGGACGGCCGCCGCTCTTGAGCTTCAGCTGGTAGCGCAGCCGGGAACGCCGGCGCGTCTGCAATGCGAGCTTGTCGGCCATTACTTCTTCTTACCCTCCTTCCGGAGGATCTGCTCATCGGTGTAGCGCACACCCTTGCCCTTGTAGGGCTCAGGATCACGCCAGGCGCGGATCTCGGCGGCAACCTGACCGACCTGACGCTTGTCCGCGCCTTCGACCTTTACGGCCGTCGGGCGTTCGCAGGTGATCTTGATGCCCTCGGGGATCGGGTAGCGGACCTCATGGCTGTAGCCGAGGTTCAGCACCAGATCCTTGCCTTGCACCGCGGCGCGGTAACCGGTGCCGTTGATCTCCATCGACTTGGTGAAGCCGGTGGAGACGCCCGTCACCATGCTGTTGATCAGGCTGCGGGTGGTGCCCCACATGGTGCGGCTGCGGCGGTCGTCCCGGCGCGGCTTTACCGCCACCTGGTTGTCCGCAATCTCCACATCCACTTCATCCGTCAGGTCGAGCTTGAGCTCGCCATTCCGGCCCTTGGCCACCACGGTCCGGCCCTGCAGCGCCACCTGGACGCCGCTCGGGACCGGGACGGGATATTTGCCGACGCGCGACATGCTGTATCCCTCCCTTAGAACACGCGGCAGAGGACTTCACCGCCAACATTGGCGGTGCGGGCCTCGGTATCGCTCATCACGCCACGGGGCGTGGAGAGGATGGAGATGCCGAGCCCGTTGTAGAACTTCGGCAGTTCCTTGATCTTCGAATAGACGCGCCGGCCGGGCTTGGAGATGCGGGTAATCTCCTTGATGGCGGGCTCGCCTTCGGAATACTTCAGCTCGATCTCGATGCGGCTGACGCCGGGGCGCTCCTGCTCCACCCGCCAGGCGCGGATATAGCCTTCGCGCTTCAGCACGTCGAGCACATCGGTCCGCAGCCGGCTGGCCGGGGCGACGCAACGCGTCTGCCGGGCCCGCTGGGCATTACGGATACGGGTGAGCAGATCCCCGAGCGGATCGGACAGAGACATATCCCCGCTCCCTTACCAGCTCGCCTTGGTCACGCCGGGCAGCTGGCCAGTATTGGCGAGCTCCCGCAGCATGTTCCGGCTGAGCTTGAACTTGCGATAATTGCCGCGCGGGCGGCCGGTGAGCTCGCAGCGCAGACGCACGCGCACCTTGGCGCCGTTGCGCGGCAACTGGGCGAGCTTCAAGGTCGCATCAAACCGGTCTTCGACCGGCAGGGTGCGATCCATGACGATACCCTTCAGCGCCGCGCGCTTGGCAGCATGCGTCGACGAGAGCTTCGCCCGACGCTTGTTCTTCTCGACTGCCGAAGTCTTGGCCATACGGTTCTATCCTCCGGAACCTGCCCGGCTCGCCGGGCGGTTTTCCAAGATCAGTTCTGGAAGGGAAGCTGAAACGCCTTGAGCAGCGCCTTCGCTTCCTTGTCGGTCTTCGCCGTGGTGACGAACTGGATGTCCATGCCGCGGACCGTATCCACGCGATCGTAGTTGATCTCAGGGAACACGATCTGCTCCTTCAGGCCCATGGCGAAGTTGCCACGGCCGTCGAAGCCCTTGGTGCCCGGAAGGCCACGGAAATCCCGCACGCGCGGCAGGGCAATGGTGACGAGCCGGTCGAGGAACTCGTACATGCGCGCCTTGCGCAGCGTCACCTTGCAGCCGATCTGCTGGCCTTCGCGGATCTTGAAGCCGGCAATCGCCTTCTTAGCCTTGGTCCGCACCGGCCGCTGGCCGGCGATGGCCGTCAGGTCGGCAACCGCGGCATCGAGCTTCTTGCCATCGGCCGCGGCTTCGCCGACGCCCATGTTGATGACAATCTTCTCGAGCTTCGGCACTTCCATCGGGTTCTTGTAGCCGAACTCCTCGACCAAGCGCTGCCGGATGACCTCAGCGTAGAAGGTCGCAAGGCGGGTGCGCTCGGCCGGTGAAGCGGCGGACTTGCCGGGCTTCGCGGCGACGGTCGTGACGGTGCGGCTGCCTTCCTCGCGGTTGGCTTCCGGTTTCTTGGCGTTGGCCGGGGCGCCCTTCTTGGCGCCGCCCTTCTTCGAATCGCTCATGCGTCAAGCACCTCGCCCGAAGGCTTCGCCACCCGCACCTTCTTCCCATCCTCCAGCAGGCGGAACCCAACACGGGTCGGCTTACCGGATTTCGGGTCGAGGAGCGCCAGGTTCGAGAGGTGGATCGGCGCCTCCTTCTCCTGGATGCCGCCGGGCTGGTTCATGCCCTGCGGCTTCTGGTGGCGCTTCACCACGTTCACGCCCTGCACCAGGGCACGCTTCTCGGTCGGCAACACGGCGATGACTTCGCCGCGCTTGCCCTTGTCACGACCGGTCAACACCTGGACCCGGTCGCCCTTCTTGATCTTCGCCGCCATGGTCAGAGGACCTCCGGCGCCAGCGAGATGATCTTCATGTACTTCCGCGCCCGAAGCTCGCGCACGACCGGTCCGAAGATGCGGGTGCCGATCGGCTCGCCCTGCTTGTTGATGAGCACGGCGGCGTTGTTGTCGAAACGGATCGCCGTGCCATCGATGCGACGCACCGGATAGGAGGTGCGGACGATGACGGCGCGATGCACCTCACCCTTCTTCACCTTGGCGCGCGGGATCGCCTCCTTCACGGAGACGACGATGACGTCGCCGACCGAGGCCGTCTTCCGCTTCGAGCCGCCGAGCACCTTGATGCACTGGACGCGGCGCGCACCGGAGTTGTCGGCAACGTCGAGGTTCGCTTCGACGCCGATCATGCGGACACCGCCTCGGTCGTGGCCGCCAACGGATTACCGTTGCGGAGCACCACCATCCAGGCCTTCCGCTTGGACAGCGGCGGGCACTCTTCGATCTGCACGAGGTCGCCTTCCTTGCAGAGATTGGCCTCGTCGTGGGCGGCGTACTTCTTCGAACGCCGGATGAACTTCTTGTAGAGCGGATGCATCACGCGACGTTCGACAAGGACGGTAACCGTCTTGTCCATCTTGTCGCTGACCACCCGGCCCGTGAGGACGCGCTTCGGCATAGCCGCCGGTCTCCCCTTAAGCCGTGGGTTGAGAAGCTGCCGAGCGACGCCGCTCGGACAGGACGAATTTGATGCGGGCGATGTCGCGCCGCACCAGCTTGATGCGGCCGGTCGCCTCGAGCTGGCCGGTAGCCCGCTGAAAGCGCAGGTTAAACTGCTCCTTCCGCAAGTCGAGGAGCTGCGTCTGCAACTCGTCCGGGGTCTTGGCGCGGATGTCCGCGATCTTGGTCATGGTCTTAGGCCTCCGCCGCGCCGAGACGCGACACGATCTTGGTTCGGATCGGCAGCTTTGCCGCGCCGAGCGTCAGCGCCTCGCGCGCCGTCTCGATGGAGACGCCGTCGATCTCGAACATCATGCGGCCCGGCTTGATGCGGGCCACCCAGTATTCCGGCGCGCCCTTGCCGGAGCCCATGCGGACTTCGGCAGGCTTGGTCGAGACCGGCACATCCGGGAAAATGCGGATCCAGACGCGGCCCTGACGCTTCATCGCGCGGGTGATGGCACGGCGGGCGGCCTCGATCTGCCGGGCGGTCACCCGCTCCGGCTCCAGCGCCTTCAAGCCGAACCCGCCGAAGCTCAGCGAGAACCCACCCTTGGCGAGACCTTTGATGCGACCCTTATGGGCCTTGCGGAACTTGGTGCGCTTGGGCTGCAGCATCTCACATCATCCCTCAGCGCTGCGGCGCCTGTTCGGCGGCGCGCTTGTCCTGCGCCATTGGGTCATGGGCCAGGATCTCACCCTTAAAGATCCAGACCTTCACGCCGCAGGTGCCATAGGTGGTCTTGGCGGTGGCGGTTCCGAAGTCGAGGTCGGCGCGCAGCGTATGCAGCGGCACGCGGCCCTCGCGGTACCACTCCATCCGGGCAATCTCGGCGCCGCCGAGGCGGCCGGAGCAGTTGATCCGGATGCCGCCGGCACCCAGCCGCATGGCCGACTGCACCGCGCGCTTCATGGCGCGACGGAAGGCGACGCGGCGCTCAAGCTGCTGCGCGATGCTCTCGGCAACCAAGGTAGCATCAATCTCGGGCTTACGGATCTCGACGATGTTCAGCGCAACCTCGGCCCCGGCAAGCCTCGCAAGATCCTTGCGCAGCACCTCGATATCCGCGCCCTTCTTGCCGATGACGACGCCTGGACGGGCAGCGTGGATCGTGACGCGCGGCTTTTTTGCGGGACGCTCGATCACCACTCGACTGACGCCCGCGCCCTTAAGGCGCGTGCGCAGCGTGTCACGCAGCTTCAGGTCCTCATGCAGCAGCCGGGAATAGTCGGCATCAGCAAACCACCGGCTGTCCCAGGTGCGGTTGATGCCGAGGCGGAAGCCGATCGGATTGACTTTGTGACCCATGTTACGCGGCCTCCTGCTGGGCCGGTGCCGCGGCCGGCTGTTCGGCGACCACGATCTTCAGATGGCTGAACCACTTCTCGACACGCGCCGCACGGCCGCGGCCGCGGGCGGAGAAGCGCTTCATCACCTGCGAGCGGCCGACCTCGGCGCGTGACACCACAAGCTGATCGACATCCAGTTGGTGGTTGTTCTCGGCGTTGGCAATGGCGCTCTCGAGCGTCTTCTTCACAGTCTGCGCAATGCGGCGCTTGCTGAAAGCGAGCGTCGCAACAGCATCTTGGGCGCGCCGGCCGCGGATCAGGCCAGCGACCAGGTTGAGCTTACGCGGGCTGACGCGGATATTCCGCAGAATGGCCTGCGCCTCGGTCTCAGGAAGACCGCGTTCGTGCTTCGGCTTGCTCATCGGATCAGCCCCGCTTCGCCTTCTTGTCGGACGAATGCCCGGTGAAGGTCCGCGTCGGCGAGAACTCGCCGAACTTGTGGCCCACCATGTTCTCCGAAACCTGCACGGGGATGAACTTCTTCCCGTTGTAGACACCGAAGGTCAGCCCGACGAACTGCGGAAGGATCGTGCTGCGACGCGACCAGATCTTGATGATCTCGTTGCGCGTCGAAGCCCGTGCGGCCTCCGCCTTGTTGAGCAGGAAGCCGTCCACGAACGGCCCCTTCCATACGCTGCGCGGCATCGCCCTCAGCCCTTCGTCGCGGTGCGGCGGCGGACAATGAGCCGATCCGTCCGCTTGTTGTTGCGCGTCTTCGCGCCCTTGGTCGGCTTGCCCCAGGGTGTGACCGGATGACGGCCACCGCTGGTACGACCCTCACCACCACCATGCGGGTGGTCGACGGGGTTCATTACCACACCGCGGTTGTGAGGGCGCCGACCCAACCAGCGGGAGCGACCGGCCTTGCCGATCTGCTGGTTCGAGTTGTCCGGGTTAGACACCGCCCCGATCGCCGCCATGCACTCGGCGCGGACGGTGCGGACCTCGCCCGACATCAGCTTGAGCTGGGCGTAGCCGGCGTCCTTGCCGACCAGCTGCACATAGGTGCCCGCCGAACGCGCGATCTTGCCGCCGGCGCCCGGCTTCAGCTCGACATTGTGCACAATGGTGCCGACGGGGATGGAGCCAAGCGGCATCGCGTTGCCCGGCTTGATGTCTGCCCGCTCGGCGGCGACGACCTGGTCACCGGCTTTCAACCGCTGTGGCGCCAGGATATAGGCGAGCTCACCGTCCTGGTACTTCAGCAGCGCAATGAAAGCGGTGCGGTTCGGATCGTACTCCAGCCGCTCGACAGTCGCCGGAACGCCGAGTTTCGTCCGCCGCTTGAAGTCAACGATGCGGTAGCTCTGCTTGTGTCCGCCGCCCCGGAACCGAACAGTCGTGCGGCCGTGGTTGTTGCGGCCGCCGGAATGCGACTTGCCCTCGGTCAATTGCTTGACCGGCTTGCCCTTCCACAACTCATCCCGCTTGATCAGGATGGTGCCGCGGAGGCTCGGCGTGATCGGATTGAAATTCTTGAGCGCCATGGTTTAGGCGAGCCCCGTCGTCAGATCGATTGTCTGGCCCTCGGCCAAGCGCACGATGGCCTTCTTCCAGTCAGAGCGTTGACCCGGGCGGTTGCGGAAGCGCTTCGCCTTGCCCTTCACCACAAGGGTGTTGACTGCGAGCACCTTCACGCCGAACAGCGTCTCGACCGAGGCCTTGATCTCCGGCTTCGTCGCCTCGAGCGGCACCTTGAAGACAACCTGGCCCTGCTCGGTCAGCAGCGTCGCCTTCTCCGTCACCACCGGGGCGAGGATGGTCTGATACATGCGCTCCCGTGAGAGGAGCGGCTTCTTCTCCTGCGTACCGCTCATGCCAGCCGCTCCGTCAGCGCCGCGACGCCGGCGCGGGTGACCGCGAGGACGTCATGGTTCAGGATGTCGTACACATTGGCGCCGATCGTCGGCAACACATGCATGTTCGGCAGGTTGCGGATGCCGCGGCCAAAGCCCTCATCCACCTGCGCGTCCACGACGAGCGCGCTGCTCCAACCGAGCGCTTTGAGCTGCTTCGCCAGCACCGAAGTCTTGGCCTCGGAAGCGGAGGCGGTGTCGATCACCACCAGCTTGCCCTCGGCCGCTTTCTGGCTGAGCGCACTGATGAGGCCGAGACGGCGAACCTTCTTGTTCAGCGAGTAGCCGTGGTCGCGGACGACCGGGCCATGCACCACGCCACCGGTGCGGAACTGCGGCGCACGCAACGAACCCTGGCGGGCGTTGCCGGTGCCCTTCTGCCGATAAGGCTTCTTGGTGGTGCCGGAGACTTCACCCATCCCCTTGACCTTGTGGGTACCCGCCCGCCGCTTGGCGAGCTGCCAGTGAACGACCCGCGCCATGATATCGGCGCGCGGCTGCGCCGCGAACAGCGCCTCCGGCAGCTCGATCTCGCCTGCCGTGCCGTTATCCAGCGTGATGACCGGAACCTGCATCGTACTTGGTCCTTACGCCGCGGCCGTCGGGAAGGGAGCCTCGGCATGGCGCGCGCGCTTCACCGCGTCCCGCACCAGCACATAGCCACCCTTGGACCCGGGCACCGCGCCCTTAATCAGCAACAGGCCCTTGTCGAGATCGATACCGGCGATCTCGAGATTCTGGGTGGTGATGCGCTCAACACCCAGATGGCCAGCCATCTTCTTGTTCTTGAAAGTCTTGCCCGGATCCTGCCGATTGCCAGTCGAACCATGTGAACGATGGCTGATCGACACGCCGTGCGAGGCCTCGAGGCCAGCGAAGTTCCAGCGCTTCATGGCACCGGCGAAACCCTTGCCCTTCGAGACGCCGGTAACGTCGACGATCTGGCCTTTCACGAAATGCGCCGGGCTCAGCCGTGCGCCCGGATCGAGCGCCGCATCGGCACCGACGCGGAACTCGACGAGCTTCTTCGGTGCCTCAACGCCGGCCTTCGCAAAGTGGCCGCGATTGGCCTTGGTCACGTTCTTGGGCTTCGCGCGGCCGATTCCGAGCTGGACGGCGTCATAGCCATCCTTCTCGGCGCTGCGGCGGGCGATGACGCGCACCTCGTCCAGATGCAGGACGGTCACGGGGACCGTGCTGCCATCGTCATTGAAGATCCGGGTCATGCCCAGCTTCTTGGCGATCAGGCCGGTGCGGCCGGTCTTGGCGGCCATGGCTAGTAACTCCCCCTGGCCTTAGAGCTTGATCTCGACATCCACGCCCGCGGCGAGGTCGAGCTTCATCAGCGCGTCCACGGTCTGCGGAGTGGGGTCGACGATATCGAGCAGGCGGCGATGTGTGCGGATCTCGAACTGCTCGCGCGACTTCTTGTCGACATGCGGCGAGCGGTTGACGGTGAAGCGCTCGATCTCCGTCGGCAGCGGAATCGGGCCGCGCACACGGGCGCCCGTCCGCTTCGCGGTATTCACGATCTCCCGCGTGCTACCGTCGAGCACGCGGTGATCGAACGCCTTGAGGCGGATGCGGATATTCTGGCTGTCCATGGTGAGCGGACCGATCCTCGACTGAGCCTAAGGCTTACTTCACGATGGAGGCGACGACGCCGGCGCCGACGGTGCGGCCGCCCTCGCGGATGGCGAAGCGGAGCCCCTGGTCCATGGCGATGGGCGCGATCAGCTCGACATCCATCGTCACGTTGTCGCCCGGCATCACCATCTCGACGCCTTCCGGCAGCTTCACGATCCCGGTCACGTCGGTGGTCCGGAAGTAGAACTGCGGCCGGTAGTTGGTGAAGAACGGCGTGTGGCGGCCGCCCTCCTCCTTGGTCAGGATATAGGCCTCGGCCTTGAACCCGGTGTGCGGCGTGATCGAGCCGGGCTTGGCCAGGACCTGCCCGCGCTCCACGTCCTCGCGCTTGGTGCCGCGCAGCAGCGCGCCAATGTTGTCGCCCGCCTCGCCGCTGTCGAGCAGCTTGCGGAACATCTCGACGCCGGTCACGGTCGTCTTCACCGTCGCCTTCAGGCCAACGATCTCGACTTCCTCGCCGACCTTGACGATGCCGCGCTCGACGCGACCCGTCACCACCGTGCCACGGCCCGAGATCGAGAACACGTCCTCGATCGGCATCAGGAACGGCATGTCCTTCGGACGCTCCGGCTGCGGGATGTAGCTGTCCACCGCCGCCATCAGCTCGAGCACGGCATTCTTGCCGATCTCGGGCGTCTTGTCCTCAAGGGCCGCCACCGCCGAGCCCTTGATAATCGGGATGTCGTCGCCCGGGAACTGGTAGCTGCTGAGGAGCTCGCGCACCTCCATCTCCACCAGCTCGACCAGGTCGGGGTCCGCCAGGTCCATCTTGTTCAGGAACACCACCAGCGCCGGCACGCCCACCTGCCGCGCCAGCAGAATGTGCTCGCGCGTCTGCGGCATCGGGCCGTCGGCCGCCGAGACCACCAGGATCGCGCCGTCCATCTGCGCCGCGCCGGTGATCATGTTCTTCACGTAGTCGGCGTGGCCAGGGCAGTCGACATGCGCATAGTGCCGGTTCGCCGTCTCGTACTCGACATGCGCGGTCGAGATCGTGATGCCGCGGGCCCGCTCCTCAGGCGCCTTGTCGATCTGATCGTAGGCCGTGAACGTCGCGCCGCCCGTCTCCGCCAGCACCTTGGTGATCGCCGCCGTCAGCGACGTCTTGCCATGGTCGACGTGCCCGATCGTCCCAATGTTGCAGTGCGGCTTGTTCCGCTCAAACTTCGCCTTCGCCATCGTCGTCGTTCCTCGATCGGGTCCGGATTACCAGCGGTAATGGCTGAAGGCTTTGTTCGCCTCCGCCATCCGGTGCGTGTCTTCGCGCTTCTTGACGGCCGTGCCGCGGTTGTTCGCCGCATCCATCAGCTCGCCGGAAAGGCGCTCTTCCATCGTGTTCTCGCCGCGCTTCCGCGCGGATTCGATCAACCAGCGGATCGCCAACGCCTGACGACGCTCCGGGCGAACCTCGACCGGCACCTGATAGGTCGCACCACCAACGCGGCGGCTGCGGACCTCAACGGCCGGCTTCACGTTGTCCATGGCTTCATGGAACATACGCAGCGGGTCCCCATTGGGGCCAACCCGCCGCTTCAGCGTGTCCATGGCAGCGTAGACGATACGCTCCGCAGTGCTCTTCTTGCCGTCGTACATCAGCACGTTCATGAAACGGCTGAGCACGAGATCGCCAAACTTGGGATCGGGCAGGACTTCGCGCTTCTGCGCGCTATGACGGCGAGACATGCCTCAGCCTCTCCTACTTCGGCCGCTTCGCGCCGTACAGCGACCGGCGCTGGCGACGTTTCGGCAGGCCCTGCGTATCCAGGACACCGCGGAGGATGTGGTAGCGAACGCCCGGAAGGTCCTTCACGCGGCCGCCGCGGATGAGCACCACGGAGTGCTCCTGCAGATTATGGCCCTCGCCCGGGATGTAGCTCACCACCTCGTAGCCGTTGGTCAAGCGCACCTTGGCCACCTTACGAAGGGCCGAGTTCGGCTTCTTCGGTGTGGTGGTGTAGACGCGCGTGCACACGCCACGCTTCTGCGGGCAGCCCTGCAGCGCCGGAACCTTGTTCCGCTTCGCGTTCGGCTCGCGCCCCTGGGCGATGAGCTGGTTGATCGTCGGCATGACGCCCCTTCGTGTACCGTCCTGGGCCCCGCAGCCACGCAAAGCCAGAAGCCCGCACGGGCGGAGCTTGTAGCTCGCCGGCGGGCGCCCTGACCGGCACCCGGCCTGAGCAACCTCAAGGGTCGCGGTGCCGGACGCGCAGCGTTGTGGACCAAAGTTTCCTGGCTGTCCGGCGCCGCAGCGCCCGGCCTTGCCAAGGGCGGGCTACCTACGCGGTGCGGCTGGATGAGTCAAGTGAAGCGGAGCAAGCGGGATGAAAAAGCCCGGATAAAAGAAAGGGCCGGGCTCCCGAAGGAACCCGGCCCCGTATCAAAGCAAAGGCAGCTTATTCGGCCGCCTGACGTCCACTTGGCTCCGGCAGGGCCGGCTGGGCCGTGGGCAGGCGCCCACGGTCCCGCTGCGCCGCCAGGGCCCGGAGGCGGTTCATCACCGAGCCCGTACCGGCCGGGATGAGCCGCCCGACGATGACGTTCTCCTTGAGGCCCGCCAGCACATCGACCTTGCCGGCCGTCGCCGCCTCGGTGAGCACCCTCGTCGTCTCCTGGAAGGAAGCGGCGGAGATGAAGCTCGTCGTCTGCAGCGAGGCCTTGGTGATGCCCTGGAGCACCGGCTCTGCCCGGGCAGGCCGCTCCTTGGCCTGGAGGCGCTTTTCGTTCTCCTGCTCGAACTCGATCCGGTCCACCTGCTCCCCGACCAGGTAGGTCGTGTCGCCAGGCTCGAGGATCTCGACCTTTTGCAACATCTGCCGAACGATGACTTCGATGTGCTTGTCGTTGATCTTCACGCCCTGGAGTCGATAGACGTCCTGGATCTCATTTACCAGATAGTTCGCCAGCGCCTCGACGCCCAGCACGCGCAGGATATCATGCGGCACGCGCGGACCGTCGACGAGCGGGTCGCCGGCCTTCACGTAGTCGCCTTCCTGCACCGAGACGTGCTTGCCCTTCGGCACAAGGTACTCGCGGGGAACCGGAGCCTCGTCGCCCTGCTGCTCGGGCACCACGACGATGCGGCGCTTCGCCTTGTAGTCCTTGCCGAATTCCACGCGGCCGTCGATCTCGGAGATGATCGCGTGATCCTTCGGCCGGCGAGCCTCGAAAAGCTCGGCGACTCGCGGCAGACCGCCGGTGATGTCGCGGGTCTTCGACGACTCGCGCGGCAGCCGGGCCAGAACGTCGCCTGCCTTCACCACGCCGCCGTTCTCGACGTTCAGCACCGAGGCCGGCTGCAGGAAGTACTGCTGCATGCCGTCCGCCGAGCGCAGCAGCAGCCGCGGCCGGAGGTTGGCATTGCGGGCCTTGTCGGCCGGCTCGCGCACCACCTTGGAGCTGAGGCCGGTCACCGGGTCCGTCTCCTCGTAGAGGGTCACACCCTCAATAAGGTCGGCGAACTCCAGCGTACCCGCTCGCTCGGTGATGATCGGCAGGGTGAAGGGATCCCACTCGGCCAGCTTCTGACCGCGCGAGACCGTCGCACCCTCGTCGATCAGCAGCCGGGCGCCATAAGGCACGCGGTAGCGCGCCCGCTCGCGGCCGGCCATGTCGCTCAGCACGATCTCGCAGTTCCGGCTCATCACCACCGGCGCACCGGCGCTGTTGGCCACCACGTTGCGGTTGGCGATCTTGACCGTGCCGTCATTGGTGGCCTCCACCGCCGACTGCTCGGCCCCGCGCTGCGCCGCACCGCCGATATGGAAGGTGCGCATGGTCAGCTGGGTGCCCGGCTCGCCGATCGACTGCGCAGCGATGACACCCACCGCCTCGCCGACATTCACCGGCGTGCCACGAGCCAGGTCGCGGCCGTAGCAATGGCCGCAAACGCCGACGCCGGCATCGCAGGTCAGGACGGAGCGAATATACATCTCCTCCACACCTGCGGCCTCGATGCGCTCGGCATCCGGCTCCTCGATCACGGTGTTCCGGGCGGCCAGCACCTCGCCCGTCGCCGGGTCGACCACGTCACGCTGGGTGAAGCGGCCGAGGATGCGCTCGGAGAGCGAGGAAATGACCTCGCCACCATCCATCACCGGGCGCACGGTGATGCCGCGCTCGGTGCCACAATCGTTCATGACGATGATGCAGTCCTGCGCGACGTCCACCAGGCGGCGGGTCAGGTAGCCCGAGTTCGCCGTCTTCAACGCCGTGTCCGCGAGGCCCTTCCGGGCACCGTGGGTGGAGTTGAAGTATTCGAGGACGGTCAGCCCCTCCTTGAAGTTGGAGATGATGGGCTGCTCGATGATCTCGCCGCTCGGCTTCGCCATCAGGCCGCGCATGCCGGCCAGCTGGCGCATCTGCGCCGGCGAGCCGCGGGCACCGGAGTGGGACATCATCCACACGCTGTTGGTCGGCCGGCCGACCTCCTGGCGGGAGATCTCCTTCATCATGGCCTGCGCCACTTCCTCGGTGCAGCGCGACCAGGCGTCGACCACCTTGTTATAGCGCTCGCCCGCGGTGATGAGGCCGTCGAGGTACTGCTGCTCGAACTCCTTCACCTCGGCCTTGGTCTTGCCGATCATCTCCGGCTTGCTGGCCGGGATCATCATGTCGTCCTTGCCGAAGGAGATGCCGGCCTTCGCCGCCTGGCGGAAGCCGAGGCCCATCAGCCGGTCGGCGAAGATCACGCTCTCCTTCTGGCCGCAATGTCGGTAGACGGCATCGATGACGTCGGAGATCGACTTCTTCGTCAGCTGGCGGTTGATGAGGCTGAAGGGCAGCTGCGGGTGCAGCGGCAGCAGCTGGCCCATCATGACGCGGCCCGGCGTCGTCACCGCCCGCTCCATCGCCACCTTGCCGTCGCGGTCCATCGCCGGGCGCCGCATGCGGATCTTGGTGTGGAGCTGGATCGCGCCGGCGGCCAGCGCCTGCTCGATCTCGCCCATGGTGCCGAAGGCCGGGGCCTCCTTCTCATCGGCGACGCGGAACTCGGGCGTCTCCAGGCTGAGATAGTAGAGGCCGAGGACGATGTCCTGGCTCGGCACGATGATCGGCTTGCCGTTGGCCGGGCTGAGGATGTTGTTGGTCGACATCATCAGCACGCGGGCCTCCAGCTGCGCCTCGAGGCTCAGCGGGACGTGCACGGCCATCTGGTCGCCATCGAAGTCGGCGTTGAAGGCGGTGCAGACCAGCGGGTGCAGCTGGATCGCCTTGCCCTCGACGAGGACCGGCTCGAAGGCCTGGATGCCGAGGCGGTGCAGCGTGGGCGCCCGGTTTAGCATGACCGGGTGCTCGCGGATGACCTCCTCAAGGATGTCCCACACCTCGGGACGCTCCTTCTCCACCATCCGCTTGGCGGCCTTAATGGTGGTGGCGTGGCCGTACTTCTCGAGCTTCGAGTAGATGAAGGGTTTGAACAGCTCGAGCGCCATCTTCTTCGGCAGCCCACACTGGTGCAGCTTCATCTCGGGCCCGACCACGATGACCGAGCGGCCCGAGTAGTCGACGCGCTTGCCGAGCAGGTTCTGCCGGAAGCGGCCCTGCTTGCCCTTCAGCATGTCGCTGAGCGACTTCAACGGACGCTTGTTCGCGCCGGTGATGGCGCGGCCGCGGCGGCCGTTGTCGAACAGCGCGTCCACCGCCTCCTGCAGCATGCGCTTCTCGTTCCGGACGATGATGTCCGGGGCGCGCAGCTCGATCAGGCGCTTCAGCCGATTGTTCCGGTTGATGACGCGGCGGTAGAGGTCGTTCAGGTCGGAGGTCGCAAAGCGGCCGCCGTCCAGCGGCACCAGCGGGCGCAGCTCGGGCGGGATCACCGGCACGACGCCGAGGATCATCCAATCAGGGCGCGCACCAGATTCGGCGAAGGCCTCGATCAGCTTCAGGCGCTTCACCAGCTTCTTGCGCTTCGCCTCGGAGGTGGTCTCCTTCAGCTCGGCGCGCAGCCGGGTGGCCTCCTTGTCGCAGTCGATGCCGGAGAGCATCCCCTTCACCGCCTCGGCGCCGATGCCGACGGAGAAGGCGTCCTCGCCGAACTCGTCCATCTTCGCCTGGTACTGGTCCTCGTTCAGAAGCTGGTGCAACTTCAGGTCGGTGAGGCCCGGCTCAAGCACGACGTAGGACTCGAAGTAGAGGACCTTCTCCAGCTCCTTCAGCGACATGTCGACCATCAGGCCGACGCGGCTGGGCAGCGACTTCATGAACCAGATATGGGCGACGGGGCTGGCCAGCTCGATATGGCCCATGCGCTCGCGCCGGACCTTGGCCAGCGTCACCTCGACGCCGCACTTCTCGCAGATGATGCCGCGGAACTTCATCCGCTTGTACTTGCCGCAGAGGCACTCGTAGTCCTTGATCGGTCCAAAGATGCGGGCGCAGAACAGCCCGTCCCGCTCCGGCTTGAAGGTGCGGTAGTTGATCGTCTCCGGCTTCTTGATCTCGCCATAGGACCAGGAGCGGATCTGCTCCGGCGAGGCGATCGAGATCTTGATCTGGTCGAAGGTCATCGCCTGGCCGGTCTGGCCCAGGATCTTCATCAGCTCGTTCATGCGGCCTTCCTTGTGGTCCAGCCCGCCGCCCCGCACAGGTCGGGGCGGCTGTGTAGGAAAGATATGGGCGGCAGCCTCAGCTGCCGCGAGTCTCCAGGTCGACGTTCAGGCCGAGCGACTTCAGCTCCTTCACCAGAACGTTGAAGCTCTCAGGGATGCCAGCCTCGAAATTGTCCTGGTCGCGGACGATCGCCTCGTAGACCTTGGTGCGGCCGGACACGTCGTCCGACTTCACCGTCAGCATCTCCTGCAGCGTGTAGGCCGCGCCATAGGCCTCCAGCGCCCAGACCTCCATCTCGCCGAAGCGCTGGCCGCCGAACTGCGCCTTGCCGCCCAGCGGCTGCTGGGTGACGAGCGAGTAGGGGCCGATGGACCGGGCGTGGATCTTGTCGTCGACCAGGTGGTGCAGCTTCAGCATGTAGATGATGCCGACCGTCACCTTGCGCTCGAAGATCTCCCCGGTGCGGCCATCGGTCAGCCAGACCTGGCCGGAGCTGTCGAGCCCGGCGCGGTCCAGCATGCCCTCGATATCCGCCATACGGGCGCCGTCGAAGACGGGCGTCGCAATCGGGATGCCCTTCTTCAGGTTGTCGCAGAGTTCGATCAGCTGATCGTCGCTCATCGGCGCGATGTCCCGCTCGAAGACTTCGTCGCCATAGGTCACGCGGAGATGGGCCATCAGCTCATCCCGCATCGCCCCGCTGCGGCGATACTCCTCGACCAGATCACCGACTTGGCGCCCAAGATTGGCGCAGGCCCAGCCGAGATGGGTCTCGAGGATCTGCCCGACATTCATCCGAGACGGCACGCCGAGCGGATTCAGCACGAGGTCGGCCGTGGTGCCATCCTCGAGGAAGGGCATATCCTCCACCGGGACGACCCGCGAGACCACGCCCTTGTTGCCATGCCGGCCGGCCATCTTGTCGCCCGGCTGCAGCTTCCGCTTCACCGCGACGAAGACCTTGACCATCTTCATCACGCCGGGCGGCAGCTCGTCACCGCGCTGGAGCTTCTCGACCTTCGACTCGAAACGTTTCTGGAGGCGCTCGACGGCCGCGTCAAACTCGCGCTTCAGCGCCTCGATCTCGGCCATGGCCGCATCGTCCTGCACGCCGATCTGGCGCCAGGTGGCCTTGGCGAACTGGTCCAGCACCTCATCGGTGATGACCGTGCCCGCCTTGACGCCGCGGAAGCCGCCCGAGGCCTTCTTGTTCAGCAGCCGCTCACGCAGCCGGCTGTGGAAGCTGCGCTCCTGGATGGCCTTCTCGTCGTCGCGGTCCTTGGCGAGCCGTTCGATCTCGGCCCGCTCGATCGCCATGGCGCGCTCGTCCTTGTCGACGCCGCGGCGGGAGAAGACGCGGACATCGACGATGGTGCCGGCCACGCCCGGCGGCAGCCGGAGCGAGGTGTCGCGCACGTCGGAGGCCTTCTCGCCGAAGATGGCGCGGAGCAGCTTCTCCTCCGGCGTCATCGGGCTCTCGCCTTTCGGCGTCACCTTGCCGACCAGGATGTCGCCCGGCTGCACCTCGGCGCCGATATAGACGATGCCGGCCTCGTCGAGGTTACGCAGCGCCTCCTCACCCACGTTGGGAATGTCGCGGGTGATCTCCTCCTGGCCCAGCTTGGTGTCGCGGGCCATCACTTCGAATTCCTCGATGTGGATCGAGGTGAAGACGTCATCCTTGGCGATCCGCTCGCTGATGAGGATGGAGTCCTCGAAGTTGTAGCCGTTCCAGGGCATGAAGGCGACGAGGACGTTCCGCCCCAGCGCCAGCTCGCCCAGCTCCGTGCTCGGCCCGTCGGCAATGATCTCGCCGCCGCGCACGGTATCGCCCACCTTCACCAACGGGCGCTGGTTGATGCAGGTCGACTGGTTTGAGCGCTGGAACTTGCGCAGCCGGTAGATGTCGACGCCACGGGTGGTGCCGTCATCGCCCGTCGCGCGCACCACGATGCGGGCGCCGTCGATGCTGTCCACCACGCCGTCACGGCGGGCGACGATGGTCGCGCCGGAATCCCGGGCCACCGCCGCCTCCATGCCGGTGCCGACCAACGGCGCGTCGGCCTGGACCAGCGGCACCGCCTGGCGCTGCATGTTCGAGCCCATGAGCGCGCGGTTGGCGTCATCGTTCTCGAGGAACGGAATGAGCGCCGCGGCAACGGAGACGAGCTGCTTCGGCGAGACGTCGATCGCCGTCACCTCCTCCGGCTTTACCAGCCTGAAGTCGCCGCCCTGGCGCACGCTCACCAGCTCCGACTTGAACTCGCCGGTCTCGGCATCAACCTCGGCATCGGCCTGGGCGACGACCAGCCGCTCCTCCTCCATGGCGGAGAGGTAGCGCGGCTCGCCGACGATCTTGCCGTCCCGCACCAGGCGGTAGGGCGTCTCGATGAAGCCGTACTTGTTCACCTTGGCGAAGGTGGCGAGCGAGTTGATCAGGCCAATATTCGGGCCTTCCGGCGTCTCGATCGGGCAGATGCGGCCGTAATGCGTCGGATGCACGTCGCGCACCTCGAAGCCGGCGCGCTCACGGGTCAGGCCTCCCGGGCCAAGCGCCGAAAGGCGGCGCTTGTGCGTCACCTCTGAGAGCGGGTTGGTCTGGTCCATGAACTGGCTGAGCTGCGAGGAGCCGAAGAACTCCCGCACCGCGGCCGCCGCCGGCTTCGCGTTGATCAGATCATGCGGCATGACGGTGTCGATATCGACCGACCCCATGCGCTCCTTGATCGCGCGCTCCATCCGCAGAAGGCCGACGCGGTACTGGTTCTCCATCAACTCGCCGACCGAGCGCACCCGGCGGTTGCCGAGATTGTCGATGTCGTCGATCTGGCCGCGGCCGTCCTTCAGCTCGAGCAGGACGCGCACCGTGGCGATGATGTCCTGCTTGCGCAGCGTGCGCGTGGTGTCCGGCACGTCCTCAGCCGAGAAGCCGAGGCGCATGTTCATCTTCACCCGGCCGACCGAGGACAGGTCATAGCGCTCGGGGTCGAAGAACAGGCCGCGGAACAGGGTCTCGGCGGTCTCCGGCGTCGGCGGCTCGCCCGGGCGCATGACCCGGTAGATGTCCATCAACGCCTCGTCGCGGTTGGCGTTCTTGTCCACCACCAGCGTGTTGCGCATCCAGGGGCCGACCGACTGGTCGATGGCGAGCGTCGGCAGCCGGTCCAGGCCCGCGGCCTCGATCGCCGCCAGCTTCGGCTCGGTCAGCTCCTCGCCGGCCTCGGCCCAGATCTCGCCGGTGTTCATGTCGACGAGGTCCTCGGCGACGAAGCGGCCGAGCAGGTCGGCGCGGCCGACCAGAACCTCGGTCGTGCCACCCTCGGCGATCTTGCGCGCGGCGCGCGGCGTCAGCTTCGCGTCCTTCTCGGCAACCACGGCGCCGGTCTTGGCGTCGATCAGCGGCTCCTGCAGCTTCACGCCGCGGAAGGCCTCCGGGTCGAAGGGACGCGACCAGCCCTGGGCGCTGCGGGTGAAGGCGACCTGGTTGTAGAACTCGCCCAGGATCTCCTCAGAATCCATGCCGCGGATCTCGTTCGGCTCGAGCGCGGAACCCTTCTCGGCACGCAGCTGCTCGGTGCGGGCCGAATCGAGCGCCAGCAGCAGGGTCGAGGCGGGCAGCTTCCGCTTGCGGTCGATACGGACATAGCAGATGTCCTTGGCATCGAACTCGAAGTCGAGCCAGGAACCGCGATAGGGGATGACTCGGGCGGCAAAGAGGTACTTGCCGCTGCTGTGCGTCTTGCCCTTGTCGTGATCGAAGAAGACGCCGGGGCTGCGGTGCATCTGGGAAACGATGACACGCTCGGTGCCGTTGATGATAAAGGTGCCGTTGTCCGTCATGAGCGGCATGTCGCCCATGTAGACATCCTGCTCTTTGATATCGCGAACGGAACGAGAACCCGTGTCCTCATCCACATCCCAGACGATGAGGCGAAGGCGCACCTTCAGCGGGGCGGCAAAGGTCAGCCCGCGCTGGATGCACTCCTCGACGTCGTATTTCGGCTCTTCAAGCTCGTACTGGACGAATTCCAGCCGGCCGCGGCCGGCGAAGTCGTCGATCGGGAAAACCGATTTAAAAACTTCCTGCAACCCGGTATGGGTGCGCGCGTCAGGGTTGACCTCCATCTGCAGGAAGGCCTCGTAGGAGGCCCGCTGCACGTCGATGAGGTTTGGCATCGGCGCCACTTCCGGCAGCCGGCCGAAGCTCTTGCGGATGCGCTTGCGCCCGGTGAACGACTTGGTGATAGCGTTCATGCCTGTCCCGTATCCCTCTCGCTCGGGCCACCGCCCGTCGCGTGCCGTATCAATATCCGCCCATCGTTTCGCCCCGTCACGCCTGCCGGGAAGAAACGGCAGCACGGGCGGCAACCCAAAGGGTTCCCGCCCGTACCTCCGATAGTATGGCCCCTGCCCCGGCGACGGACTGCCGGGGCGGGGATTGCAGCAGAGGCGACCTTACTTGACCTCGACGGTCGCCCCGTTGTCTTCCAGCACCTTCTTGATCTTGGCGGCCTCGTCCTTCGACGCAGCCTCCTTCACCACCTTCGGCGCGCCCTCGACCAGATCCTTGGCCTCCTTGAGGCCGAGACCGGTGATCGTGCGGATCTCCTTGATGATGTTGATCTTCTTGTCACCAGCCGCAGTCAGGGTGACGGTGAACTCGGTCTGCTCCTCGGCCGGGGCCGCGGCAGCGCCACCGCCAGCGGCAGGCGCCGCCGCCATCGCGACGGGGGCCGCGGCGGAGACGCCCCACTTCTCCTCCAGCATCTTGGAGAGCTCGGCGGCTTCCAGGACGGTCAGGCTGGAGAGCTCATCGACCAGCTTTGCGAGATCGGCCATGTCTGTGTACCCTTTGATCTAATGGCTTGGCTTGCCGTTTGCAACACCCCCACCCTCGGCGGGGGCTATCCCATTGGTCAGGCGGCTTCCGCCCCACCCTCGTCCTTCTTCGCGAAGGCGCTGAACACCCGCGCCAGCTGCGAACCGGGGGCCTGAAGCACCCCGGCGATGCGCGTTGCCGGGGTCTGGATCAGACCCAGCAGCTGCGCCCGCAGCGTCTCAAGCGAAGGCAGCTCGGACAGGGCCTTGATCCCATCGGGGTTCAAGGCCTGGATCCCAAGTGCCCCGCCCAGGATGACGAACTTGTCGTTACCCTTGGCGAAATCCACGGCGGTCTTCGCCACCGCCACCGGGTCCGTCGACCACGCGAGCGCGGTCGGACCCTTCAGCAGCGGCGAAACGGCCTGGAAGCGGGTGCCGTCGAGGGCGAGCATGGCCAGCCGGTTCTTTGCGACCTTGTACGTCGCACCAGCTGCCCGCATGCGGCGCCGCAGCTCGCTCACATCCGCGACCGTCAGACCCTTGTTCTGGGCGACGAGCACGAAGGAGGTATCTGCGAACACCGCGGACAGCTGGGCGATGAACTCGCGCTTTTCCGTGCGGTCCATATCCCGTCTCCGTCGGTGGCCAGTGCCTGGTGGAGGGGCTCCGGCCGGTTCACGCGGGGGCGCATGGCGGAATGCCCTGCGCCCCGGTTCGACTGTCTGAGCGGGATTGCCAAGCCATCAGCGTCGCCGGGTCGCCCCGGCGTCGAAACGCTCCGCACCCCGTCTATCGCTGGCGGGGCTTGCCCCTTTAGGCCCCCGGAGGGGCACCCGCGGTCTCGGACAGGTTCGGGACGGCCAAAGCCGCCCCTGCGCGCCCGCCCCTCAGGGAGCGGGCGAATTGGGGTGTCAGGCCGTCGCGCTCAAGGTGGCGATGTCGACCTTCACGCCGGGGCCCATGGTCGAGGCCACGGATACCTTCTTCACATAGGTACCCTTGGCGCCCGCCGGCCTGGCGCGCTGGATGGCCTCGACGAAGGCACGGGCATTCTCGAGGAGCTTCTCCTCGTCGAAGCTCGCCTTGCCGATGCCGGCATGGACGATGCCCGCCTTCTCCGCGCGGAACTCCACTTGGCCGGCCTTCGCGGCCGTCACCGCACCGCGGACATCCATTGTAACGGTGCCGAGGCGGGGGTTCGGCATCAGGCCACGCGGGCCGAGGATCTTACCGAGCCGGCCGACGAGCGCCATCATGTCCGGCGTCGCGATACAGCGGTCGAACTCGATCCGGCCTTCCTGCACGGCGGCAGCGAGGTCGTCGGCGCCGACCACGTCGGCGCCGGCGGCCAACGCCTCGTCGGCCTTCGGGCCGCGGGCGAAGACGCCGACGCGGACGGTCTTGCCGGTGCCGTTCGGCAAGCCGACCACGCCGCGGACCATCTGGTCCGCGTGGCGCGGGTCGATGCCGAGGTTCATCGAGATCTCGATGGTCTCGTCGAACTTCGCCTTGGCATTCGCCTTCACCAAGCTGATCGCCTGCTGGATCGGCACTATGGTGTCACGGTCGAAGGCACCGTAGATCGCCTTGAGGCGCTTGCCCTGCTTGGCCATCGGATCAGCCCTCCACCACGACGAGGCCCATGGAGCGGGCCGAGCCCGCCAGCATGCGCACCGCCGCTTCCACGTCGTTGGCGTTCATGTCCTTCATCTTGGTCGCAGCGATCTCGCGCAGCTGGGTCTTGGTCACCCGGCCAACGGAGCCACCCTTGCCCGGCGTCTGGCTGCCCTTGTCGATCTTGGCGGCGCGCAGCAGGAAGTGGGTGTTCGGAGGCGTCTTGGTGATGAAGGAGAAGGTGCGGTCGGAGAAGGCGGTGATGACCACCGGCGTCGGCGTTCCGGGCTCAAGGCCCTGGGTCGCCGCGTTGAACTCCTTCACGAACTGCATGATGTTGAGGCCGCGCTGGCCCAGTGCCGGGCCAACCGGCGGCGAGGGGTTCGCCTTGCCTGCTGGAATCTGCAGCTTGATATAGCCTGCAATCTTTTTCGCCATGATACGTCCCTGCGGTCAGGGAGCCGCGGTGCTTACGGCGCCGGCCGCCCCGCATGGGATGGCCGGACGCCTCCCGCGTCCCGATCTGAGTAGAGCGGGGGCGTATGGGCGGGTCCGTAGAGGGAGTCAAGCCATATTCGGCTCGCCTCCCTCCAGGGCTGTCAGATCCGGTTCGAAGCGGAGCGCCGGGTGACCATGTTGTAGATGGCGAGGACAATGACCGCACCGACCACCGCGCCGAGGAAGCCTGCCCCCTCGCCTGCCCGGTACCAGCCGACCGCCTGGCCGAGGTAGGTCGCAACGACCGCACCGACGATGCCCAGCAGCGTCGTGATGATGAAGCCGGAGGGATCCCGGCCCGGATGGAGGAATTTGGCGACGAGACCGGCAAGGAAGCCGATGATGATCGTTCCGATGATACCCATGGCCTGAGATCCTGTGTTGGTGGCGCGCGGCGATAAGCCAGCGCCGGCGCCCGGGTTCCTCGTGACAGATACGATTCCGAACAACGGAATGGTGCTGGCCGCGTTCTCCCCCGAGCACAGCATTCATGGAGCAACGGCAGATGAGCGAGAACCTGTTCGGGCGATCGGGAGGCGGCCTTTCCGGCGGCCTGTCAGGCGGAATGAAGATGGCGGCAATCGCGCTGCTCATCCAGCAGCTGATGAAGCATTCGGGGAGCCAGGCGGCGCCTGGTTCGGCCCCGGCCCAGGCGCCGCAGGCCGATGGCGGGCTGGGTGGGGGGTTAGGTGGTGGGTTGGGCGGCATCATGGGCGGGCTGCTCGGCAGCGGCGCGGCGGGCGGCCTCCTCGGTGGGCTGGGCGGCCTGCTTGGCGGGCTGCGCAATCAAGGGCTGGAGCGGCATGTCGACAGTTGGGTGCAGCCCGGGCCGAACGAGCAAATCTCGGCGGATGAGTTGTCGCGCGCCTTCGACCCGCAGGATGTGGAAGCGGCGGCCCAGCAGGCCGGGACCGACCGGGGCACGCTGATGCACGAGGTCAGCCGCGTCCTGCCCGAGATGGTGGACCGACTGACGCCGCAGGGCCGCATCCCGCAGCATGAGGGCGAACTGGAAGGCGGCAGCTTCGGCGGCCTGCTGAACAGCATCTTTGGCGGCGGCCAAAGCCCCCGGCGGTAGTCGTCGGCGAGGGTTCGGGGAGGCAGGCCTTCCCGACCCTACTTCGCGGCGGCCGGTGCGATGAGCCGCTGCATCCGCGGGATTTCCTCCTCAAGCGCCCGGCCGAGGGCCGGCCCGTCCACACCACCCCAGAGGATGGTGCCGGTACTGTCGAAGAGCGTCTTCACCTCGCGGTCGAGCAGGGCGCGATGGGTCGCCTCGGCAAGGCGCGCGACGATGGCAGGCGGCGTGCGCGCCGGAAGGTAAAGTCCCGACCAGCCCAGCAGCTCGGCGCCCGAAAGCCCCGCCTCAGCCAGGGTTGGCACCTCGGGTGCAATGGCGAGCCGCTCGCCGGCATTGACGGCGAGCGCTTGGAGCTTGCCATCCCGTACATGCGGCAGGGTGCTCAGCGGATAGTCGAACATCAGGTCGAGCCGGCCGGCGACGGTGTCGTTCAGCGCCTGGGCGAAGTTGGAATAGGGGATCAGCGTCAGCTCTACCCCCGCCGCCTGGGCGAAGAGCGCCCCGGCCGCATGCTGGCCGGAGCCGATGCTGGCGCCGTAGGTGACCTGGCCGGGATTGCGCTTCGCATGCTCGATCAACGCCGGGATGCTGGCGAAAGGCTGCTTCAGGCCGCTGATGACGATATTGGCCGAGGCGCCGATGCCATGGACCGGGGTGAAATCCCGCCGCGCCTCATAGCGCAGGTTAGGGATCAGCAGCGGCGCGATGGCGAAGGTGGCGAAATTACCGAAGGAGACGGTGTAGCCGTCCGGCGCGGAGCGGGCGGCGTATTCCGCGGCGAGGGTACCGCCGGCGCCGGACCGGTTGTCGATGACGACGCCCTGGCCGAGGGCGGTGCCAAGCTTCAGCGCGATCAAGCGGGCGGCGACATCGAGAACGCTGCCAGGCCCGCCGGGGACGACCCAGGTGATGGTCCGGGCCGGGTATTCCTCCCCTGCCCTCGCCTGGGGCGCCGGCAACGCGAGCGCGCTCCCGGCCAGGATGGTCCTTCGGGTGATCGCCATGCGCGCCCGCCTTTCCGCCGTGTCCTCGCCGGGCTCTGCGGCCCGTGCGGGTTCAGGCTAGCGCGATGCGCGCGGCTGCGTATACGGCGACGTCAGACCTTCTCGACCTGGGTGTATTCCAGCTCGACCGGGGTGGAGCGGCCGAAGATGCTGACCGAGACCTTCACCCGGCCACGCTCCTCGTCCACCTCCTCCACCGTGCCCATGAAGCTGGTGAAGGGGCCGTCGGCGACGCGGATCTGCTCGCCCACCTCGAAGATCACGGCGGGCTTGCGGGGCTTCTCCACCCCTTCCTTCACCTGGTTGACGATGCGCTGGGCCTCGGCCTCGGTGATCGGGCTCGGCTTGTTCTTGTTGCCGAGGAAGCCGGTGACCTTCGGCGTGTCCTTCACCAGGTGCCAGGCGTCGTCCGACATCTCCATCTTCACCAGCACATAGCCGGGGAAGAACTTCCGCTCGGAATTCACCTTCTGGCCGCGGCGGACCTCGGTCACCTCCTCGGCGGGGACCAGGATCTCGTCGAACTGGTCGCCGAGGCCCTTCTGGGTGGCCTGCTCCTTGATCTGCTGGGCGATCTTCTTCTCGAAGCCCGAATAGACGTGCACCACATACCAGCGCTTGGCCATCGCCTGCTGCTCCCTCACCCGATTCCGAACAGGCCGCGCATCGCCAGGGCGATCAGCTGGTCGGCGACCAGAAAGAAGATGGCCGCCAGCGCCGACATCGCCAGCACGAGGCCGGTCGTGATCAAGGTTTCCTTGCGGCTCGGCCAGGTGACCTTCGCCACCTCCGTCCGCACGTCCCGGACATACTGCGCGGGATCAAGCTTGGCCAAGTCGGGGAACCTTCTGTGCTGCGGTTAACGCTTCGCGGGCGGCCGCCCACTCCCGCAGCATGGGGGGGGATGCCACCCTGGACAAGTCAGGATGCGCCAGGCTAGCCAAGGGGCGAACCAGGGCAGGTGGCAGGGGCGGAGGGTCTCGAACCCCCAACCTCCGGTTTTGGAGACCGGCGCTCTACCAATTGAGCTACGCCCCTTCACGCCGGACGGAGCCGCGGCGCGAGGCGATGCCTATAAGTCAGCGGTGGCGGGCTGTCGAGGGGGAGCAGGCGTTATCCCCAACGCAAACGGGCCGCCCGAAGGCGGCCCGCTCCATATCCAGGCCTTGAGGCCGGCTTACTTCACGATGGAGGCGACGACGCCGGCGCCGACGGTGCGGCCGCCCTCGCGGATGGCGAAGCGGAGCCCCTGGTCCATGGCGATGGGCGCGATCAGCTCGACATCCATCGTCACGTTGTCGCCCGGCATCACCATCTCGACGCCTTCCGGCAGCTTCACGATCCCGGTCACGTCGGTGGTCCGGAAGTAGAACTGCGGCCGGTAGTTGGTGAAGAACGGCGTGTGGCGGCCGCCCTCCTCCTTGGTCAGGATATAGGCCTCGGCCTTGAACCCGGTGTGCGGCGTGATCGAGCCGGGCTTGGCCAGGACCTGCCCGCGCTCCACGTCCTCGCGCTTGGTGCCGCGCAGCAGCGCGCCAATGTTGTCGCCCGCCTCGCCGCTGTCGAGCAGCTTGCGGAACATCTCGACGCCGGTCACGGTCGTCTTCACCGTCGCCTTCAGGCCAACGATCTCGACTTCCTCGCCGACCTTGACGATGCCGCGCTCGACGCGACCCGTCACCACCGTGCCACGGCCCGAGATCGAGAACACGTCCTCGATCGGCATCAGGAACGGCATGTCCTTCGGACGCTCCGGCTGCGGGATGTAGCTGTCCACCGCCGCCATCAGCTCGAGCACGGCATTCTTGCCGATCTCGGGCGTCTTGTCCTCAAGGGCCGCCACCGCCGAGCCCTTGATAATCGGGATGTCGTCGCCCGGGAACTGGTAGCTGCTGAGGAGCTCGCGCACCTCCATCTCCACCAGCTCGACCAGGTCGGGGTCCGCCAGGTCCATCTTGTTCAGGAACACCACCAGCGCCGGCACGCCCACCTGCCGCGCCAGCAGAATGTGCTCGCGCGTCTGCGGCATCGGGCCGTCGGCCGCCGAGACCACCAGGATCGCGCCGTCCATCTGCGCCGCGCCGGTGATCATGTTCTTCACGTAGTCGGCGTGGCCAGGGCAGTCGACATGCGCATAGTGCCGGTTCGCCGTCTCGTACTCGACATGCGCGGTCGAGATCGTGATGCCGCGGGCCCGCTCCTCAGGCGCCTTGTCGATCTGATCGTAGGCCGTGAACGTCGCGCCGCCCGTCTCCGCCAGCACCTTGGTGATCGCCGCCGTCAGCGACGTCTTGCCATGGTCGACGTGCCCGATCGTCCCAATGTTGCAGTGCGGCTTGTTCCGCTCAAACTTCGCCTTCGCCATTGCCCGGCTCCGCTATCCCGTACTGGTCATGTCGCTTGCCCGAGGCCCGTCCGGCGGACAGGGAGCCGCCTGGTCTTTCCCACGAGATGCGTGGGATATAGGCACAATTCTCGGCAATACCAGCCAGCACCCTTGCCGGCCGGCGCGGCTGGCCCTATCAGGAAGCGTGAACGGGGTCAACGCTGGCTGGCGGCCGGCCCCCGTTCCACGGGCGGACGTAGCTCAGCTGGTAGAGCGTCAGATTTCCAATCTGAATGTCGCGAGTTCGAACCTCGTCGTCCGCTCCAGCCCTCCGCCTTCCGCCGCCGGGTCTGCGCCAGGACATGGAGCAGGACCCGCATTTCGCCCGAAACCTGGACATCGCCGGCACCCATCCGTTGGATGGAGCGGAGGATGTTGCGCGGCGTCCGGTCGTCGCCGCACCGCTTCATCAGCCGGGCCAGGCTGCCCGGGGTTTCGCCAAGAGCCATGAGCTCAGCCTGGAACCAGGCGGCGCCATTCTGACTGGGATCGGGGTCGGGCACGAAGGCATCTCCGGCTGAAGGTCGACCGTTCAGGTGGTCCGATGCCGAAGCTTGCTCAATCGATACGATATGGCAACCGAAATCCGCCTTATCCCTGCCCGAGCCAGTAGCCGAGCGCCACGGCCCCGAGGCAGACCAAGACCGAGAGGCCGATATTGGCAAGCGCCAGGTCCATCCGTCCCTTCTGGATCAGCTCCAGGGTCTGCAGGCTGAAGGAGGAGTAGGTGGTGAAGCCGCCGCAAAGCCCCACCATGACGAAGGCCCGCATTTCCGCCGGCACCGCCCAGCGCCCCTCCATCGTCAGCGCCCCGAACCAACCGATGACGAAGGAGCCGAGGACGTTGATGAACACCGTCGCCCAGGGAAAGACCGGGCCGAAGAGCGGGAAGGTCGCCAGGACGAGCCAGTAGCGCGCCATGCCGCCGAGCGCGCTGCCGACGGCCACCCAGGCATAGGTCATTGAGTCTCCGCTCCTCTCCTCCGCCGGAAAGGGCCGGGCTGGCGCCTGTGCGGGGCAGGAGATCAGCCTCCGCAGCGGTTGAAGGGCCCCCTGCCCCATGCCGTCAGCTTAGGCCTGGGATGCGCCATGGCGAAGGGGTGGCCGGCGCCACGGCTTGGTAATATGGAAGCCGCGCCCGAGAAGGACCGTCCCATGCCGCAATACCGTTCCCGCACCACCACCCATGGCCGCAACATGGCCGGCGCCCGGGGCCTCTGGCGCGCCACCGGCATGAAGGACGGGGACTTCGGCAAGCCGATCATCGCGGTCGTCAACAGCTTCACGCAGTTCGTCCCCGGCCATGTCCATCTGAAGGACCTCGGCCAGCTGGTCGCGCGGGAGATCGAGGCGGCGGGTGGCGTCGCCAAGGAGTTCAACACCATCGCAGTCGATGACGGCATCGCCATGGGGCATGACGGCATGCTCTACAGCCTGCCCTCACGCGACCTCATCGCCGACAGCGTCGAGTACATGGTCAACGCGCACTGCGCCGACGCCATGGTCTGCATCTCCAACTGCGACAAGATCACCCCGGGCATGCTGATGGCGACCATGCGCCTCAACATCCCGACCATCTTCGTCTCCGGCGGGCCGATGGAGGCGGGCAAGGTGGTGCACCGGGGCCAGAAGCGCTCGGTGGACCTGATCGACGCCATGATCGTTGCCGCCGACCCGACCGTGACGGATGAGGAGGTGGCGGTCATCGAACGCTCGGCCTGCCCGACTTGCGGTTCCTGCTCCGGCATGTTCACCGCCAACTCGATGAACTGCCTGACCGAGGCGCTGGGCCTCGCCCTGCCCGGCAATGGCACGATCGTGGCGACCCATGCGGACCGTAAGAGCCTGTTCCTCCAGGCCGGGCGGAAGATCGTCGAGATCACCCGGGCGCATTACGAGACGGAGGACTTCTCCGTTCTGCCGCGCAGAATCGCCACCATGACGGCCTTCGAGAATGCGATGACGCTCGATATCGCCATGGGCGGCTCGACCAACACGGTGCTGCACCTGCTGGCGGCGGCGCATGAGGGCAGCGTCGGCTTCACCATGCAGGATATCGACCGGCTCTCGCGCCGGGTGCCGGTGCTCTGCAAGGTGGCTCCCTCGGTCGCCAACGTGCATGTGGAGGACGTCCACCGGGCGGGTGGCATCATGGGCATCCTCGGCGAGCTCGACCGCGCGGGGCTGATCGACACCTCCGTCAGCCGGGTCGATGCGCCGAGCCTCGCCGAGGCGCTGGCGCGGTGGGACGTGCAGCGGACCGCCGACGACAAGGTGCGGCACTTCTTCCAGGCAGCGCCGGGCGGCATCCCGACCACGGTCGCCTTCAGCCAGGGCGAGCGCTGGGAAAGCCTCGACACGGACCGCGCAGGCGGCGTGATCCGCGACAAGGCGCATGCCTTCTCGCAGGATGGCGGCCTCGCGGTGCTCTACGGCAACCTGGCCGAAGAGGGCTGCATCGTGAAGACGGCGGGCGTCGATGCCAGCATCCTCGCCTTCTCCGGCCCGGCGCGGGTCTTCGAGAGCCAGGATGCGGCGGTCGAGGGCATCCTCGGCGGCGCGGTGCAGCCGGGCGATGTGGTGCTGGTGCGCTATGAAGGGCCGCGCGGCGGGCCGGGGATGCAGGAGATGCTGTATCCGACGAGCTACCTGAAGTCGAAGGGGCTTGGGAAGGTCTGCGCCCTGGTGACGGATGGGCGCTTCTCCGGCGGCTCCTCGGGGCTGTCCATCGGGCATCTGTCGCCCGAGGCGGCGGAGGGCGGGCTGGTCGGGCTGGTCGAGGATGGCGACCGGATCGAGATCGACATCCCGAACCGCCTCATCAACCTCGCCGTGGCGGATGCGGTGCTGGCCGAGCGGCGCGCGGCTATGGAGGCGAAGGGGGCGGCGGCCTGGCAGCCGGCACAGCCCCGCAAGCGCCAGGTCTCGACCGCGCTGCAGGCCTATGCGGCCATGGTGACCAGCGCGGCACGCGGCGCGGTGCGCGACCTGAAGGGCATGCGGCGGGGCTAACCCTCGCCCCGGGCCAGGACGCGGAGGCGATCCGCGTCCAGCCCGTCCAAGCCGAGGGCCGGCAGCAGGTCATTGGCCGCGGCCAGGTCGCCGGCCGTAGAGCGCGGAAAGCAGTGCGATGCCGGCCTCGTGCAGCACGGCGGGCCGGCCGGCGAGACGGCCGAGCCGTGCGGTCGGCACCAGGCCGAAGGGCACATCCTCCAGCACATAGCGCGTCTCAAGCGTCGCCGGCGCCATGGTGCGGTCGCCGCGCCCGACCATCGCCCGCGCCATCTCGCCGAGCGGCGCCTCCTCGATGTGGAAGGAGAGGTGGAAATGCTGCCGCACCGTCCGCACCGCGGCGCCGAGGGCCGCGGCGATGGCCAGGCGCTCGGCATCCAGCGCCTCGATCAGCCGCCCCACCGCATCGGTGATGTTCTCGTTCTGCGACCAGGCTTCGCCGCGCTCCATGCGGGTGAGGTTGCAAAGGGCGATCGCCATGTGGTTCTGCGGGTTGACGTTGCTCAGCGCGATGGCGACCAGGTCCCCGCGCGGCACGAAGCGCTCGCCGAACAGCGTCTCGCAGAGCGCCAGCCCCTCGCCGATCCCGCCCGCCGGCAGCGTCGCCACATCGACCTTGGCGCGGATTGTGGCGATGCGGAGCTGGTCGGGCGCGAGGCGGCGGCCGGTGGAGAGGGTGGTGCCCCAGAGGATGATCGGCAACCGCACCCCCGCTTCGCCAGGCGCCGCGCGAGGTAGAGGCCGGCGAAGGAGAGATGGCCGCTCAGGATCACCGCCTGGCCTTCCGTCAGATGCGGCAAGGCGGCGTCCAGCACCGCCTTGTGGCCATAGGCCGGCAGGGCGAGCATCACCACGCGGGCGCCGGCGATGGCACGGGCCATATCCGGCTCGAAGGCGAAGGCGAAGCGGCCGGACAGCGCGCCGCTCGCCTCCTACACCGGCGGCACCGTGCCCGAGCGGGTTCAGAGCACCGGCGCTGGCCACGTTCGGCCAGCAAGGCGGCGGAGCCGAGGCCGATGGCGCCGGTGCCGAGGATGGCGACGCGCAGGCTCATCCCCGTGCCGCCGCGTAGCGGTTGGCCGGCATCGGCACGCCCAGATTCTCGCGCAGGGTCGTCCCCTCGTATTCGGTGCGGAACATGCCGCGCCGGCGCAGCTCCGGCAGCACCAGCTCGACGAAATCGTCGAGGCCGACCGGCAGCACCGGCGGGCAGATGTTGAACCCGTCCGCCGCGCCGGCCGCGACCCATTCCTCCATGTCGTCGACGATGCTCTCCGGCGTGCCCACCACCACCCGGCCGCCGAAGCCGGCGGCGATGCGGCTGTAGAGCTGGCGGATGGTCAGGTTCTCCCGCCGCGCCAGGTCGAGCGCCATCCGCGCCATGCTGCGGATGCGCGGGTCCTGCGGCTCCGGCACCGGCCCGTCGAGGTCGTAGCCGCTGAGGTCGCCCATCTGGCCGTAGAGGTAGGAAAGGCCGAGTTCCGGCGCGACGAGCTCATTGAGCTGGTCGAGCTTCGCCTGCGCCTCGGCCTGGGTGCGGCCGATGAAATAGGTAATGCCGGGCATCACCTTGAGGTCGTCCCAGCCGCGGCCGTACTTGGCGAGCCGCCCCTTGAGCTTGGCGTAGTAGTCGCGCGCCGCCTCCAGCGTGTGCGATGCGGAGTAGACAACGTCGGCGCTGCGGGCGGCGATCTCCAGCCCCTGCTCCGAGGCACCGGCCTGCACCAGGATCGGCCGGCCCTGCGGCGTGCGGGCGACGGTCAGTGGGCCGCGCACCTTGAAATGCTTGCCCTTGTGGTCGAGCACATGCAGCTTCGACTGGTCGAAGAAGATGCCGCTGGCCTTGTCATGGACCAGCGCATCGCCCTCCCAGCTATCCCAGAGCCCCTTCACCACCTCGACGAACTCGGCGGCGCGCTCGTAGCGCAGGTCGTACTCCATGTGCTGGTCGCGGTTGAAATTCCACGCCTCCGCCTCCGACCAGGAGGTGACGATGTTCCAGCCGGCGCGGCCGCCGCTCAGATGATCGAGCGAGGCCCATTTGCGGGCGATGTGGAAAGGCTCGTTGTAGGTGGTGGAGGCAGTGGCGACGAGGCCGATGCGGCTGGTCAGCCCGGCCAGCGCCGAGAGCAGCGTCAGCGGCTCCAGCTCCGCCGTCTGGTGCGAGCGGCAGAGCGCGCCTGGCGGCTCGTCCCGAGTGCGGAGGCCGATGCCGTCGGCGAGGAAGAGCATGTCGAGCTTCGCCGCCTCCGCCGTCCGGGCGATGCGAAGGAAATGGCCCAGCTTGGAGGCGGCGCCGGGATCGGCCTCCGGGTGGCGCCAGGCCGCAGCGTGGTAGCCGAGATAGCGCATCGAGAGGCCGAGCTTGATGGGCTTGCGGGTGCTCATATGGGTCCTGGATCGCTGCCGGCGCGCATGATGCCCCGCAGCGCGGGTGGCGCAAGCACCAGGCGCCGGGCCTTCCGCTGCGGCCATCCCGCCCTTGTCCGGATTTGCGGCAGGCATTGCAGCGACGGCCAAGCGGGTGGACACTCCCCGGCAAGGCCCGCCACAGGGCCAATGAGGGAGAATGCCGAGGATGCGACGCCGCCAATTGCTGGCTGCCCTGCCCGCCGGCCTTGCCCTGCCGGCGCTCGCCGCCGAGCCGCGGGTGCTGATCCATGTGCCGCAGGCCAACCTCACCAGCCTCGACCCGGTCTGGACCACGGCGGTCGTTACCCGCAATGCCGCGCACCTGCTCTTCGAGACGCTCTACGGGCGAGACGAGGCGCTGAACCCGCAGCCGCAGATGGTCGAGGGACACCGGGCCGAGGACGGCGCGCGGCGCTGGACCATGCGGCTGCGGGACGGCCTCTGCTTCCATACCGGCGAGCCGGTGCTGGCGCGGGACTGCATTACCTCGCTGCGCCGGTGGATGGTGCGCGACCCGATCGGCCAGACCATCGCCGCCCGGCTCGATGCGCTGGAGGCGCCGGATGACCGCACCCTGGTCTGGCGACTGAACAAGCCCTTCGCCTCCCTCCCCTATGCCCTGGCGAAGACCCAGCCGAGCCCCGTCATCATGCCGGAGCGCGTGGCGCGGACCGACCCGTTCCGGCAGATCACCGAGATCACCGGCAGCGGCCCCTTCCGCTGGGTGGCGGAGGAGTATGTGCCGGGCAGCCGCGCCGTCTTCGCCCGCTTCGACGCCTACCGGCCGCGCGACGAGCCCGCCAGCTACGCCGCCGGCGGCTACCGGGTGATGGTGGACCGCGTCGAGTGGCGCATCATCCCCGATGCGGGGACGGCGGCGAATGCGCTCATCAACGGCGAGGTGGACTGGGTCGATCAGCCGCTGCCGGACCTGCTGCCGCGGCTGCGGCGGGCGCGGGGCGTGACGGTCGGGGCGCTCGACCAGTACGGCACCTTCGGTGCGCTGCGGCCGAACCACCTGCACGGCGCCACGGCCAATCCGGGCGTCCGCCGCGCCATGCTGGCGGCGATCGACCAGGTGGAGGTGATGACGGCGGTCATGGGCGAGGACCGCTCGCTCTTCCGCGCCCCAGTGGGCTTCTTCCTGCCCGGCACGCCTTCGGCCAGCGAGGCGGGGATGGAGGCGGTACGGCGCCGCCGCAGCCCGGGCGAGATCAGGCGGATGCTGGCCGAGGCAGGCTATGCCGGCGAGCGCATCCTGCTGATGCACCCGACGGACCAGACCTTCTACGACGCAATGTCGAGCGTCGCGGCGGCCGCCTGGCGCGCGGTCGGGCTCAATATCGACGACCAATCGATGGACTGGGGCACGGTCGTCCAGCGCCGCACCAGCATGGAGCCGCTGGAGCGCGGCGGCTGGTCGGTCTTCCCGGCCGGCTACCCGGCGGCGGAGTACCGCGACCCGGTCTTCGCCTCCAACATCCGCGGCAACGGCCGCGGCGCCTGGTTCGGCTGGCCGGAGGATGCCGAGCTCGAGGCAATGCGCGACCGCTGGATGGAGGGCACCGACGAAGCGGAGCTGCGCCGGCTCGACCAGGCGATCCAGGTCCGCGCCTTCGAGACCGTGCCCTTCATCCCGCTCGGCCAGTACCTGCCGCCGGCGGCCTGGCGGAGCAGCCTCAAGGGATTGCTGAAGGGGCCGGTGCCGGTGTTCTGGAACGTGGAGAAAGGGTAGCGCATGCCGATGAAACGCATGGTGCTGGAGCTCGGCATGGGGACCGATATCCGCGGCACCGACTACACCAAGGCCGCGGTGCGGGCGCTGCGCGATGCGCTCTGGCACAACTCACTCACCATCACCCATGCGCTCGGCCTGCATGTCGACAGCATGGAGGTGGAGGTGCGGATCGGCGTGTCGAAGCCGGATCAGGTCGACAAGGAAGCCGTGCTGGCCGTGCTGCCGCACGGCACCGGGCAGGTGACGGTGGTGGAAGGCGGGCTCGAGATCCCGAACGAGGCGGGCACCGGCTCCACCGTCATGGCCCATGCCGCGGCCATCGTCCGGCTGGACCTGCCAGAGCGGCCGGCATGACGGCGCGGCGCGTGATCCTGGAGATGGGAGCCGGCAACGACCTCCACGGCGGCGACTATACCAAGGCGGCGCTGCGGGCGGTGCAGGACGCGCTGCACCACTCCTCCCTGACGATGCTGCGCTCGCTGAAGCTCGACCCAAAGACCATGCTGGTCGACGTCACCATCGGCGTGCAGCGGCCGGAGCGCGTCGATGCCGAGCGGGTGCGGTCCTCGCTGCCACATGGCATCGTTACCGTAAAGGTGATGAAGGGCGGCCTCGACGTGCCGGGTGACGAGGGCAGCGACGTGGCGGTGATCGCCAGCGCCGCGATCAGCGTGAGGCTTGAACTGCCCTGAACGCCGGCACGAGGCGCGCCGCCCAGGCTTCTATGCCAGCCTCATCGGCCACCAGGTCCTGCCGCACCTCGAGCAGCGCCGCCGGCAGGCCGCGCGCGTCGCCATGCACCGGCACGGTGTAGTCGTGCTCGGGCTCGATCCGGTAGGGCTCGTTGTCACCGATCACCAGCGCCCGGTCGGCGGCCAGGGCCTCGATCAACCCGCGTCCGAGCGCCGCCGCCCCGGCATAGAGCAGGCCGGCATGCCAGGGGCGGCGCACGCCCTGATAGACCGGGGTGAAGCTGTGCACGCCGATGACGATGGCAGGCCCGCCGCGCCGTGCATCGAGGCAAGCGGCGACGGCGTCGTGGAGGGGCCGGAAATAACGGTTCTGTCGGGCCGCGACCTCCTCGGCCGGAAGGTCCAGGTTGCCGGGGATGTCGGTATCCTCGCTGCGGAGCGGGATGGAGGTCGGCGCCCCGAGCGGCCGGTTGCAGTCGATCAGCAGCCGCGAATAGCCGGACAGGAAGAGCGGTGCATCCAGCCGCTCCGAGAGCAGCCGGGCCAGCGCCGCCGCACCGATATCCCAGGCGATATGCCGCGCCAGGTCTGCCGGCCCCAGTCCGAGCCCGGCATAGGAATCGGGGATATGGTTCGAAGCGTGCTCGCAAAGCAGGACGAAGGGAGAAGCGCCCTCCGGGTTGAGCGTGGTGACCGCCGGCCTCACCCCGGGATCTCGTCGGTCACCACCTGGAAATCCACCAGCATGCAGGGGCCGAAGCTGGTGCTGATCGCCACATCGGTCGCATCGCGGCCGCGCGCCATCAGGATGCGGCCGATGCGCGGCTGGTTGTTGCGGGCATCGAAAGTGTGCCACTCGCCGCCGAGATAGACCTCGAACCAGGCCGCGAAATCCATCGGCCCGCCCGGCGGCACGCCGATATCGCCGAGCCAGCCGGTGCAGTAGCGCGCCGGGATGTTGAGGCAGCGGCAGAAGGCGACCGCCAGGTGGGCATAATCGCGGCAGACGCCGCGGCGGTCCATATAGGCGCCCCAGGCCGTGCGCTGGGAGTTGGCATGCTCGTAGCCGAAGGTGATGTGGTTGTGGACCCAGTCGCAGATCGCCTGCACCCGGGCCCAGCCCGGCTGCGTGCCGGCGAAGAGCGACCAGGCTGTGTCCGACAGCCGGTCCGTTTCGCAATAGCGGCTGCCAAGCAGGAAGACGATGGCCTCATCGGGCAGCTCCTCCAGCGGATGCTGGATCGCCTCGGGCACCACCCGGTCCCAGGTGCCCGGATCGCGCATCACCAGGTCTGCCGAAATGGTCAGTCGCCCCGCCGGCGCGGTGACGCGCGTGCAGAGATTGCCGAAGCCGTCATTGTACTGCCGCGCCGGAACCGGCGGATCGAAGACGACCTCGTGCGGCGCCTCCAGATCCGGCATGCGGGAGGGATGCGGGCTGACCATCAGCAGCATCGGGGTCGGCTGGGGGCAGTCATAGACGATTTGGTAGCCGGCGCGGATGCGCATGGGCAGAATCCTTCTTGCGATCAGGGCCGGGGCGGCGCATTCGGCACCGCCTCCGTGACGGTAACATCGACGCTCATGCCGAGGCTGTCGGCGGGGAAGCCGGTCCAGGTGCCATGCAGCGGCACCGCCTGGCGATGGTCACGGGCAACGGCGACGCGGATCAGGTCGCGATTGCCGATGATGCCGTTGGTCGGATCAAGCTCCACCCAGCCTGCACCGGGGACGTAGACGCGCAGCCAGGCATGGGTGGCGCCGCCGCCGATCCGCCCGCCTTCCCGCGGCACGTAGAGGTATCCGGTGACGAAGCGGGCGGCGAAGCCGAGGGCGCGCACCGCCTCGATCATCAGTACGGCGAAGTCGCGGCAGGTGCCGCTGCCGAGACGGAGCGTGGTCAGCGGCTCCTGCACGCCCTTCTCCTGACGGGACACGTAGGTGAAGCGCGCGCGAATCGCATGGGTGATGCCGGCCAGCAGCTCCCGCGTGCCGGTCGGGCCGTCCCTGCGCAGAAATTGCCGTGCCCAGCGATCCAGCTCGCCATCCGGGTCCGGATATTGCCGCTCGATGGAGCGGGAGAGATCCGGCATCTCCTCCACTGCATAGGAGAAGGGGTAGGTCTCGGCTCCCTCGCCAGCCGGCAGTTCCAGCGCATTGCCCGGCGAATGCTCCAGCCGCACACGGCTGTCGAAGCGGAGTTCGCGCGCACGGCTGGCGAAGCGCGCGACGGCGACGCTGTTGCCGAAGACATCGTGCAGCCAGCGCAGCTCCACCGGCTTCGGCGTGATGGTCAGCACTTGGTCCAGCAAGCGCTGGTCATGCCCCTCCCGCGGCCGCAACATCATTCGATGTTCGCCGAAGGCGACCGGCTGGCGATAGCGGTAGGTGGTGACGTGCTGGACGGTAAGGACCGGCATCCGGTCAGCCGAACCGGGTCGGAAGGATATTGCACATGGTCAGGTCTCCGGTGCCGCCGGAGGGCCGGTCGGTGCGCAGGATCGGCTTTTGGGGATTGATCCGGAGATAAGGCCGCCACACCTCACCTGTCGAGGCCGTTCAGCACGAAACCGTATGCCAGAGCGGCTTTCGCCTTTTCGTGATGGCTCGGTGCCATGCCGATACGTCATGCCCGCATCGCGGTTACGGCCTATACATCTTGGACCCGTTTGAGTAGAAGCGCGCCATGCCCGCCTTCAAATCCGACAATTTCAACGACCGTCTCAGCGCCGCCTCCAAAGCCCGCCAGGCCCTGATGGAGAAGTTCCGCAGCCAGCCGAAGCCTGACGATCCGGCGGTTCAAGAGCGCCTGGCACAGCAGAAGGCGATCGCCGAGGCCCGTGAGGCCCGCGTCGCCGAGCGCAAGGCAGCGAAGGAGGCCGAACTCGCGCGCCTCGCCGCCGAGGAGGCCGCGCGCCGCGCCGAGCAGGAGCGCCTCGCCGCCGAGGCCCGGCAGCGTGCGATCGAGGAGGCCGCCCGCCGCGCCGAGGAGGCCCGCGCACTCGCCCTCGAGAATGCGGACCGCGAAACACGCGCCCAGATCCTCGACAGCGAGAAGCGCGAGCGTGCCCTCGCACTGGCCGCCGAGCAGAAGGCGGCGCGCGATGCGCGCTACGCCGCCCGCAAGGCGCGCAAGAAGTAGCGGCTACTCCGCCGCGGCCGCCGGCATCGCGCCAGCGGAAAGGCGGAAGCCCTCATAGCCCTTCGCTGCGATTTCGGCGCACTTCTCCCGGTAGGTGCCGACGCCGCCGATATAAGGCATGAAGACCCGCGGCTTGCCGGGCACGTTCGCGCCCATGTACCAGGACGCCGCTTGCGGATAGAGGGTGCGCTCGGCCACCTCACTGCCATGCGCGACCCAGGCCTCCTGCGCCTCCGGCGTCGCCTCGATGGTGGTCAGGCCGCGCGCCCGCATATGGGCGAGGCAGTCGCTCAGCCAGTCCACATGCTGCTCGATGGAAACGATCATGTTGGACAGCACGGAGGGGCTGCCCGGCCCGGTGATCATGAACAGGTTGGGGAAACCCGCCGCCATCAGCCCAAGGTAGGTGCGCGGCCCCTCTGCCCATGCCTCAGCGAGGCCGAGATCGTCGCGGCCACGGATGTCGATGCTGGTCAATGCCCCGGTCATCGCATCGAAGCCGGTGGCGAAAACCAGCGCGTCGAACTCGTGCTCGCCGGAGCGGGTGCGGACCCCGCGCGGGATGATGGCCTCGATCGGCGCCTCCCGCACATCCACCAGCGCGACGTTCGGGCGGTTGAAAGTCTCGAAATACTCGGTGTCGACGCAGATGCGCTTGGTGCCGATCGGATAGCCCTTTGGCGCCAGGATTTCTGCAACCTTCGGATCCTTGACCATGCCGCGGATCTTGCGGCGGACGAACTCGGCTGCCGTGTCGTTCGCCTCCCGGTTGGTGATGAGGTCGCTGAAGGCGCCCATGAAGGCGGTGCCGCCGCGGGCCCAGCGCGCCTCGTATTCCGCCTCGCGCTCCTCCGGCGTCACCTCGAGCGCCGACTTGTCGTTGAGGCCGTAGAGGATGCCGGTGCGCATCATCCGCGCCTTGGCCCGGTGCGCCGCGTAGTCGGACTTCCACCAAGACTCGTAGTCGTCGTCCATCGGCGCGTTGCGCGAGGGGATGCTGAAATTGGGCGTCCGCTGGAAGACGGTGAGCTGCGCCGCCTGCCGCGCGATCACCGGAATGGCCTGGATGGCGGAGGAGCCGGTGCCGATGACGCCGACGCGCTTGCCGCTAAAATCCACCCCCTCATGCGGCCAGTGGCCGGTATGGTAGGTGGCGCCCTGGAAGCTCTCCAGCCCGGCGATCTCCGGCAGCCTTGCGGTGGAAAGGCAGCCTGTCGCCATGACGCAGTACTGCGCGACGTAACGGTCGCCCCCATCCGTCTCGACGGTCCAGAGGGCGTTTGCCTCGTCATAGGCGGCCCGCGTCACCCGCGTGTGGAAGCGTATGTCGCGCCTGAGATCCAGCCGCTCCGCCACATGGGCGGCATAGCGCAGGATTTCCGGCTGCGAGGCAAAGCGCTCCGACCAGCTCCACTCCTGCTGCAATTCCGGCAGGAAGGAGAAGGAGTATTGCATGCTCTCGACATCGCAGCGGGCGCCGGGATAGCGGTTCCAATACCAGGTGCCGCCCACATCCTCGCCCTGCTCCAGCACCACCGCAGGGATGCCGAGGCCGCGCAGCCGATGCAGCATGTACATGCCGGCGAAGCCGGCGCCGACGATCACCGCATCGATCCTGGTCTCGGGCATGCTTCCTCTCCTCCGGGCCGTTTCGGCGCCCTGCTTGATCCTTGCCGCCAGCCCGCCACACTCTGGCCCCCGAAGTCAACGCCCGCAGGCCGGAGAGGCTGACCATGCAGGAACAACCGCGTGCGCCCCTCCGGCTCTACTCCACCCTCGCGGTGATGGGCCTGTTGCAGGAGATGCTGCCGGGGCTGGAGGCGGCACTGGGCCGGCCCGTCGCCGCGGCATTCGCCCCGACTGCCGCCCTGCTCCGCCGCATCGAGGCAGGCGAGGCCGCGGACCTCGCCATCCTGACGGCCGAGGCGGTGGAGGCGCTGGCGGCGGAGGGCCGCCTCCTCCCCGGCAGCCGGAGGGATCTCTGCATCTCGCTCATCGGCGTGGCAGTGCGCGCCGGAGCGCCACGCCCGGACATTGCCACGCCCGAGGCCTGCCGGGCGGCGCTGCTCGGCGCCGGGTCGATCGCCTATTCGCGGGCCGGGGCGAGCGGCATCTTCTTCGCCGGGCTGATCGAGCGGCTGGGCATCGCCGAGGCGGTCAATGCCAAGGCCACCGTCATCCCGCAGGGGCTGACGGCGGAGCTGGCGGCGCGGGGCGAGGCGGAAATCGCCATCCAACAGGTGAGCGAGCTTATGGCGGTGCCGGGCGTCGACATCGTCGGGCCGCTACCGGAGGCGCTCAACACGAGGGCGGTCTTCTCCGCCGGCCTGTTCACAGCCGAGGCAGGCAGCCTGCTGGAGGCGATCGTCCGTGCGATGACGCCGGACCGGCTGAGGGCCAAGGGGCTGCTGCCGGCCTGACCGTCACAACTCCGCGGCGAGGGCGCGGGCCGCCTCGACCACCAGCGCGACGACCGGACCGTCCGCCGCCACGTTGAGCCGCCCGACCCGGCCGAAGACCGTCAGCGCCAGCAGGAGGCGACCGCTCCCGGCCTTGAAAACCGGGGCGGAGACGGCGGCCAGCCCGCCATTCCCCTCGTTTTCCACGGTGGCGAAGCCCTGGGCACGCACCCTGGCCACCAGCCGCTCCAGCTCTGCCATCAAGGCCGGGGCGCAGGGGCGGGCGATGGCGCGGTTCTGCGCCAGCTCCCGCTCGGCCAGCGGGCGGGTCAGGCCGGACTCGCCGAAGGCGCAGAAGACGAGGCCGGAGGCCGAATAGGTCATCGGGCAGACATGGCCGGGCGGGACGCTGGCGGCCAGCTCGTGCCGCGCCGCGACCAGGCGCACATGGGTCGGGCCATGGGTGCCCCAGACCGCGGCGGCGGCGGTCTCGCCGGTGCGGGCGGCGATGGCCTCCAGCGCCCGCTCCGCCCGCTTCAGCGCGTCGGAGCGGCCGAGCGCGGCGAGGCCAGCGCGCAGCATCAGCGGGCCGAGATCGTAGCGGGTGGTGGCGGCATCCTGCTCGGCGAGGCCGGCCCGGGCCAGGCTGACCAAGTAGCGATGCGCCTTGGCCGAGGGCATCCCGGCAGCACGCGCCAGGTCGGCAAGGCGCATCGGCCCGCCCGCCTCCGCCAGGATACGCAGCAGACGCCCAGCGACCTCGACCGAATTGACCCCGCCGCGCGAATCCTCCGGCCCGGCCTGCCCATCGAACGCCACTTGCGATGGCCTTTCACACTTTGCTACAACATTCATAGCGTATTACACAATGCGTAGCAAGATTGGCGGTAAAGCCAGGTCGCGGAGGGGCAGAAATGGACGGCAGCATGGCCGAGCGGGTGGATTACCAGGCCCTCGTCCTGCCGTATGCGCGCTCGCCCGATCAGGATGCTCAGCGGCCGGTGCGCCATCCCGTCATCATCGTCGGCGCCGGGCCGGTCGGGCTCGCCGCGGCCATCGACCTGGCCCAGCAGGGCATCCGCGTCGTGTTGCTCGATGACGACGACCGCCTCTCCACCGGCTCGCGGGCCATCTGCTTCGCCAAGCGCACGCTCGAGATCTTCGACCGGCTCGGGTGCGGCGAGCGCATGGTCGGCCAGGGCATCACCTGGAACCTGGGCAAGGTCTTTTTCCGCGAGGAGCCGGTCTATAGCTTCAACCTGCTGCCCGAGGCCGGGCACCGGCGTCCGGCCTTCATCAACCTCCAGCAGTATTACGTCGAAGGCTTCCTGCTCGATCGGGCTCAGGCGCTGCCGCTGATCGATATCCGTTGGAAGAACCAGGTGACGGCGCTGGAGCCGCAGGCGGACGGGGTCCTCCTGCAGGTTGCCACGCCCGAGGGCGAGTACCGGCTGGAGGCTGACTGGCTGGTCGCGGCCGACGGCTCCCGCAGCCCGATCCGCCGCGCGATGGGGCTGGAGAGCAAGGGGCAGACCTTCCGCGACCGTTTCCTCATCGCCGATGTGCGGATGGACGCCCCCTTTCCTGCCGAACGCTGGTTCTGGTTCGACCCGCCCTTCCACCCCAACCGGTCGGTGTTGCTGCACCAGCAGCCGGACGGCATCTGGCGCATCGATTTCCAGCTCGGCTGGGATGCCGACCCGGTAGCGGAGCGCCAGCCGGAGCGGGTGATCCCGCGCGTGCAGGCGCTGCTCGGGCCGGAGGCGCGGTTCGAGCTGGAATGGGTCAGCGTCTACACCTTCTCCTGCCTCAGGATGGAGCGCTTCCGCCACGGCCGCGTGCTCTTCGCCGGCGACAGCGCGCATGGCGTCTCGCCCTTCGGCGCGCGCGGCGCCAATGGCGGTGTGCAGGACGCCGAGAATCTGGCCTGGAAGCTGGCGCTGGTCGTGCAAGGCCAAGCGCCGGAGAGCCTGCTCGACAGCTACGATGCCGAGCGGGTCCGTGCGGCGGACGAGAACATCCTCAACTCCACCCGCAGCACCGATTTCATCACTCCGAAGAACGAAGCGAGCCGCGCCTTCCGCGATGCTACGCTGGAACTGGCACGTGACTGCGGCTTCGCCCGGCGGCTGGTGAACAGCGGGCGGCTGTCCCTGCCCTGCACCTACCGGGACTCGGCGCTGAACACGCCCGACACCGACGCCTTCGACGGGCCGATGCAGCCCGGCGCTCCGGCTGCCGACGCGCCGGTGCGGGCCGGTGGCGAGGAGGGCTGGTTCCTCAGCCAGATCGCGCATGGCGGCTTCACGCTCCTCTGCTTCGGTGAGGAGCCGCCGGATAACTTCCCCGGCATCCGCGGAGTCCCGCTACGGCCGTTGCTGGTCGTGCCGGCCGGCGCTGCGCAGCGCCAGGCGGCCGGGCTGCCTGTTATCGAGGATGCGGCGGGGCTGCTCGCCCGGCGCTACGATGCGGGGCCGGGCGCCACCTATCTGCTGCGGCCGGACCAGCATGTCGCCGCCCGCTGGCGCCGCTTCGAGCCGGTGCTGGTGACTGCCGCGCTGGCCCGCGCCACCGGCCAGGGTTGAGGAGCGCAGGATGCTGAACACCGATCTCAACCTCGCCGCGCCCGACGACGTGTACGAGGCGTTGATCGAGCTCCACCGCGACCTGGCGCCGGAGCAGAGCCGGCTGGTCAATGCCAAGCTGATCCTGCTGCTGGCGAACCACATCGGCGATGCCGCCGTTCTGCGCCAGGCCATGGCCAAGGCCCGCGAGGGCATCAGTCCCGCCGGGCAGGATGCCACCCTGCGCGCCACCGCCTGAACCCCACGAGAGGATGAGACCCCATGTCAGGCTTCGCCAGCACCACGGACCTCGCCGACAAGAACGTCTCCTTCGAGGAACTCGGTCCCGGCCTCTACGGCTGGACGGCGGAGGGCGACCCCAATTCCGGCATCGTCATCGGCGATGACAGCGTGCTCGTCGTCGATGCCCAGGCGACGCCGGCCATGGCGCGCGACGTCATCGCCCGCATCCGGGAGGTGACCGACAAGCCCGTCCGCCATGTGGTGCTGAGCCACTACCATGCGGTCCGCGTGCTCGGCGCCTCGGGCTACGAGGGGGCGGAGATCATCGCCTCCGACGTCACGCGGGACCTGATCGTCGAGCGTGGCCAACAGGACATGGACAGCGAGATCGGCCGATTCCCGCGCCTGTTCCGGGGCAAGGAGAGCATCCCCGGCCTCACCTGGCCGCATGTCGTCTTCCACAAGCGGATGACGCTGTGGATGGGCCGGCGCGAGGTGCAGATCATCCATATCGGCCGCAGCCATACGGCGGGCGACACGGTGGTCTGGCTGCCGCAGGAGCGGGTGCTCTTCGCCGGCGACACGGTGGAATTCGGCGCGACGCCCTATTGCGGCGATGCGCATTTCACGGACTGGCCGGCGACGCTGGCCGCGGTGCGGGCGCTGGGGGCCGAGAAGCTGGTGCCCGGCCGCGGCCGCAGCCTGCTGAACAAGGCGGAAGTCGAGGAAGGCATCGCCGGTACCATCGCCTTCACCTCGGACCTCTTCGCCATCGCCAAGGCGGGCGTCGCCAAGGGCGCCACGCTGAAGCAGGTGTACGATGAGGCCATGGCGGCGATGCGCCCCAAATACGGGCAGTGGGTGATCTTCGAGCATTGCATGCCCTTCGATGTCAGCCGCGCCTATGACGAGGCGCAGGGCATCGACCACCCGCGCATCTGGACCGCCGAGCGCGACATCGAGATGTGGCGGGCGCTGGAGCAGGGCAGCGCCATGAAATCGGCCGAAGTGCAGTCCTGAGGGAGCAGCAGCATGAACCTCGTCCAGCCCTTCACCGCTGCCGGTGCGGGCACGGCGGAGCCGGCCTATCTCTCCGGCTTCGGCAACCAGTTCGAGACGGAGGCGCTGCCGGGCGCCCTGCCGGTCGGCCGCAACTCGCCGCAGCGCTGCGCCTATGGCCTCTATGCCGAGCAGCTCAGCGGCTCCCCCTTCACCGCGCCGCGGGCGGCGAATGAGCGGAGCTGGCTCTACCGCATCCGCCCGACGGTCGCGAATTGGGGGCAGTTCCGCCGGGCCGAGCCAGGGCTCTGGCGCACCGCGCCCTGTGCGGAGGTGGAGGTGCCGCCGGCGCCGATGCGCTGGAGCCCGGTGCCGATTCCGGAGCGGGGCCTGTCTTTCATCGAGGGGATGCATACCGTCACCACGGCGGGCGATGCCGGCAGCCAGGCTGGGATGGCGGCGCATCTCTACTTCGCCACGCGCTCCATGGAGGACGAATACTTCTACAACGCCGATGCCGAGATGCTGCTGGTGCCGCAACAGGGCGCGCTGCGGCTGGCGACCGAGTTCGGCCTGATCGACATCGCACCCGGCGAGATCGCGGTGATCCCCCGCGGCGTCAAATTCCGTGCGGAGCTGCGTGGCGGGTCAGCGCGCGGCTATGTCTGCGAGAATTACGGCGGCGCCCTCACCCTGCCGGAGCGCGGGCCGATCGGCGCCAATTGCCTTGCCAATCCGCGCGACTTCCTCACACCCGCCGCCGCCTATGAGGACCGGGAGGTGAAGAGCCTCCTGACCGTGAAATGGGGCGGCACGCTCTGGCAGGCGGAAATCCCAGCCTCGCCGCTCGACGTGGTGGCCTGGCACGGCAATTACGCGCCCTATAAATACGACCTCAGGCGCTACTCGCCGGTCGGGCCGGTGCTGTTCGACCATGCGGACCCATCGATCTTCACGGTCCTCACTTCGCCGAGCGACACGCCAGGCACGGCCAACATCGACTTCGTCATCTTCCCCGAGCGCTGGATGGTGGCCGAGAACACCTTCCGCCCGCCCTGGTACCACATGAATGTCATGTCGGAATTCATGGGGCTGATCTACGGCGTTTATGACGCCAAAACGGGCGGCGGCTTCGCCCCGGGCGGCTTCTCGTTGCACAACACCATGCTGCCGCACGGGCCGGACATGTCCGCCTTCGAGGGGGCGAGCAAGGCGGAGCTGAAGCCGCACAAGCTGGAGGGCACGCTGGCCTTCATGTTCGAGACGCGCTTCATGCAGCGCGTCACCGCCTATGCCGCCGGCCTGCCGGAGCTGCAGCGCGACTACGGCGATTACGGCCAGGCGTTGCAGCGCCATTTCGACCCTAGCCGACGCGAGTGGTGAGCGGCATGGCCATGATCGACGCGACGCATGACGCCGGGCTGCGCAGCTGGGTGGACTCGGCCAATGGCCATCCGGACTTCCCGATCCAGAACCTGCCGCTTGGCATCTTCTCCCCGTCAGGCGGCGGGCCGCGGGCAGGCGTCGCCATCGGGTCGATGATCCTAGACCTCGGCGCGGCGCAGGCGGCCGGGCTGCTGCTGGGAGATGCGGCCCGTGCGGCCGAGGCCATGTCCGGCGGCACGCTGAACGCCTTCTTCGCCCTCGGCGCCGGACCGCGCGCCGCGCTCCGCGTCCGGCTCTCGGCCCTGCTGGCCGAGGGCAGCGCGGAGCGGGCGAGGCTCGAGCCCTGCCTCCACCCCGCCGAGGGCTGCACGCTCCACCTGCCTGCGCGGATCGGCGACTACACCGACTTCTATGTCGGCATCCATCACGCGACCAATGTCGGCAAAGTCTTCCGCCCCGACAACCCGCTGCTGCCGAACTATAAATACGTCCCCATCGGCTATCACGGCCGCGCCTCCTCCGTGGTGCCCTCCGGCACGGTCATCCGCCGGCCGCAGGGCCAGCGCAAGCGGCCCGAGGAGAACGCGCCGAGTTTCGGCCCCTGCCGCAACCTCGACTACGAGTTGGAGCTCGGCATCTGGATCGGGCCCGGCAATGCGCTCGGCGATCCAGTGCCGGTCGGCGAGGCGGCCCGGCATGTCGCCGGCTATTGCCTGCTGAACGACTGGTCGGCGCGCGACATCCAGGCCTGGGAGTACCAGCCGCTCGGTCCCTTCCTCGGCAAGAGTTTCGGCACGACGATCAGCCCCTGGGTCATCACGCCCGAGGCGCTGGCGCCCTTCCGCCTGGCCCAGCCGCCGCGCCCCGAGGGCGACCCGCCCCCTCTGCCCTACCTGCTTGACGAGGTCGATCAGCGCGAGGGCGCCTTCGACCTTGAGCTGGAAGTGCTGCTGGAGACGCCAGGCCTGCGGGAGCGAGGCCTGCCACCGCACCGGCTCGGCCTCAGCAGCACGCGGCACATGTATTGGACGGTGGCGCAGATGGTGGCGCATCATGCCAGCAACGGCTGCAACCTCCAGTCTGGAGACCTACTCGGCTCGGGCACCCTCTCCGGCCCGGAGGACTCGGCACTCGGCAGCCTGCTGGAGATTACCAGGGGCGGCAAGCACCCCCTGCTTCTCGCCTCGGGCGAAGAGCGGCGCTACCTCGAGGATGGCGACGCGCTGGTGCTCCGCGCCCGTGCCCGGCGCGAGGGCTTCGCCTCCATCGGCTTCGGCGAGTGCCGCGGCAGCATCCTGCCGGCACCCGTCGCGAAGGTCGCATGAGAAACAGCCTCCGATTCCCGCGCCGTGCCGACCTGGGAGGGATGATCTGCCCTGTCGAACAACAGTCTGGAGGCTCCTCCGCGAGCGTAGTCGGCCGGAAGAGCCTCCAGGGCGGGGGCTAAGCGGCCCGGCTTGCCTCTATTCCAGCGTGATCCCGCGGCTGCGGATCACTTCGCCCCATTTGGCGCTTTCCGCGGCGAGATAGGGCGGGAATTCCTCCGGCGTGCCGAAGGTCGGGAAGATGGAGCCCTGCCGCAGCCGCTCCAACACCTCCGGGTTCTTCATGGTGGCGGCGAGGCCGGCGGAGAAGCGGCGGATGATCGGCTCCGGCGTACCGGCCGGGGCGAGCAGGGCGAAGTCGCTGGTCGCCTGGAAGCCGGGGAAGCCGCTCTCGGCGATGGTCGGCACATCGGGCGCCAGCGGGTTGCGCTCGAGCGTACTGACGCCGAGTGCGGCGATCTGCCCGCCGGCCATCAGCGGCAGGGCAGTGACGGCATCGACGAAGGCCATCTCCACCTCGCCCTGCACCAGCGCCTGCACCGCCGGCGCGCCGCCGCGGTAGGTGACGTTCTGCACCGCGATCCCCGCCGAGCGAAGGAACAGCTCTGTCGCCAGATGGGCGGAGGAGCCGGCGCCGGAGGAGCCGTAGCTCAGCTTGCCCGGCATGGACTTCGCCTTGGCGACGAAAGCGGCGATACTCGGCGTGCCGAGCTTCGGGCTGACGCAGAGGAAGATCGGCGAGATGGCGATGCGCCCGATCGGGGCGAAGGCCCGGTCATCGTCATAGCCGCGCTGCGGGAAGAGGTGGCGCGACATGGCATAGGTGGAGTTCACCCCGAGCAGCAGGGTGTAGCCGTCCGGCCGCGCGCGGGCGACGCTTGCATGGCCGACGGTGCCGGAGGCGCCGGGGCGGTTGTCCACCACCACGTTCCCGTTGATCTCCCTGGAGAGCTGCTGCGCCACCACGCGGCCGACGAAATCCGTGGAGCCGCCCGGCGCCCAGGCGACGACGATGGTAATCGGGCGCCCTGCGGCGGGCCAGGCCTCGTCCTGCGCCAGGACAGGGCGGGCACCGAGCAGGGCGGGGCCGGCGAGCAGGGCGCGTCTTTGCATGGATCCTCCCTCATTCCTTCTGGCTTGACCTGTACGTACCAGTGAGTACATAGATCGACAAGCGGAAACGCTGAAGGATCATGCCATGAGCGAATGCTGGGAGAGCAGGCCCGCCTATCTCGCGGGACTGATCGGCAGCGGCATCGCCGCCTCCCTGACGCCTGCGATGCATGAGCGCGAGGGGGCCGTGCAGGGGCTGCGGGCGATCTACCGGCGGCTCGACCTCGCCGTGCTCGGGCTGGATGCAGGGGCGCTGGACGAACTCCTGATCGCGGCGCAGCGCCTCGGCTTCGCCGGAGTGAACGTCACCCATCCCTGCAAGCAGGCCGTCATCCCCTTGCTCGACGAACTGTCGGCGGAAGCGCGGGCGTTGGGCGCGGTCAACACCGTGGTGCTGCGGGAGGGCCGGCGGATCGGGCACAATACCGATTGGTCGGGCTTTGCCGAAGGCTTCCGCCGCGGATTGCCGGATGCGGCGCGGCGCCAGGTGGTGCAGATCGGCGCCGGCGGGGCCGGGGCCGCGGTGGCGCATGCGCTGCTGGTGCTCGGGGTGGAACGGCTGGCGGTGTTCGACACCGATGCGGGCCGCGCGGCCCGGCTGGCCGAGGCGCTCGCGGCCCGGTTCGGCGCCGGGCGGGCGGTGGCGGGCCTGGACCTGGCCGGGGCGATGGACGAAGCGGACGGGCTGGTGAACTGCACCCCGGTCGGCATGGCGCAATATCCCGGGCTGCCGTTGCCGCCGGAGCTGCTGCGGCCGGCGCTCTGGGTCGCCGAGATCGTCTATTTCCCGCTGGAAACCGAGCTATTGCGGGTGGCGCGGGCGCTGGGCTGCCGGACGCTCGAGGGCGGCGGAATGGCGGTGTTCCAGGCGGTCGGCGCCTTCCGCCTCTTCACCGGCATCGAGCCGGATGCCGGGCGGATGCTGCGTCACTTCTCGGAACTGGTGGGCGCCAGGTAGCACAGCACCATCTCCACCGCCATGCGCCGGTGCGCGGCGGCGACCTCCGCCACCCTCAGGTCGCGCCCGAAGATGGCGCCCAGGGTGTGGCTGTTGGAAACGCGGTAGAAGCAGAAGCTGCTGATCAGCATGTGCAGGTCGAACGGATCGACCCCCGACCGGAAGGCGCCCTCCCGCTCGCCCCGCGCCAGCACCGCGCCCAGCGTGCCGATCACCGCCGCACTGCGCCGGCGGATGGTCGGCGAGGCGGCGACGTTCCTTGCCTCAAGGATGTTCTCGACGCTGACCAGTCGGACAAATTCCGGATGCGCGGCGTGGTGGTCGAAGGTGACTTCCACCAGCCGGCGCATGGCCTCGACGGGTGGCAGGATGTCGGTGGCCAGCTCTCGCTCGGCGTCGCGCATGCCGCCATACATCTCCTCGATCACGGTGGCGAAGAGCCGTTCCTTGCTCTGGAAGTAGTAGTAGATCATCCGCTTGGTGGTGCTGGTGCGGGCGGCGATGTCATCCACCCGGGCGGCGGCGAAGCCCATCTCGGCGAATTCGGCGATGGCGGCGTCGAGGATGGCGCGGCGGGTCTGCTCTGGATCGCGGCTGCGGCGCGGAGCCTGATTATCCGGCATGGTTTGTACTCGACGGTTCGTACAGGGCTAGCACAGCGCGCCTGCCAGCGCGACGGGAGGACAAGAGCGATGACCAAGGACAACCCCTACCCTGCCGACCTATTCGCCGGGGAGACGGCGCTGGTGACCGGGGCGGGCTCCGGCATCGGTCGCGGCGTCGCCGAATGGCTCGGCCGCTGCGGCGCCCGGGTCCTGGCCAGCGACCTCCACGGCGATCGTGGCGAGGCGGTGGTGACGGCGCTGCGGGCGACCGGGGTGGCGGCGGAGTTCCTCCAGGCCGACCTGGCAAGCGCCGAGGGCCACGCCGCCCTGGCGGAGGCGGCCTCGGCACAGGGGCCGGTGGCGATGCTGGTCCACAGCGCCTCCCCACCGCGACCGGAGCGGCAGACGGTTGGCGCCGTCACGCCGGAGGAGTGGGATGCCATGGTCGACACCAATCTGCGCTCCGGCTTTTTCCTGGCCCGCACCCTCGGGCAGCGGATGGTGCAAGCGGGGCTGCGCGGGCGGATGGTCTTCGTCGCCTCGCTGCATGCAGGGACGCCGCGCAACCTGCCGCATTACAGCGCCGCCAAGGCCGGGCAGGTGATGCTGGTGCGGGAGCTGGCGCGGTATTTCGGTCCGGCCGGCATCCGGGTGAACGCGGTGGCGCCGGGGGCGATTCCAGGCGGCGGCTTCCAGGGTGATTTCACGGCGCTGGCGCGGAAGGTGCCGATGGGCCGGGTCGGCAGCCCCGAGGACATCGCCCGAGCCGTGGTGCCGCTGCTGTCGGACCGCTGCATGCCCTACGTCACCGGCGCATTCCTGCCCGTGGACGGCGGCTTGGCCCTCGGCAACTGGATCGACAACGCCTCCGCCCTCGACGACTAGCGGACTGAAGCCGGTCCAGGCCGGATTCCTGCCTGGTGCATGGGGTCTGGGGAAGGCAAGGCCTTCCCCAGGATCAGTCCGTCGGCTGCCGCCCCCGCCCCTTCTTCACATCCGCCCGCTTCGCCTTCCCCTCCAGCCTCCGTTTCTTCGAGGCCAGGGTCGGCCGGGTTGGCCGACGCGGCGGAGGGGGTGGGATCGCCGCCTCGCGGATCAGTTCGAGCAGTCGCTCCAACGCATCCTCCCTGTTCCGCTCCCGCGTGCGGAAGCGCTGGGCGGTGATGATGATGACGCCGTCCTGCGTCAGCCGGTGCCCCGCCAGCCGCTCCAACCGCGCCCGCACCGCATCGGGCAGGTTGGGCGAGAGCCTGGCATTGAAGCGGAGCTGCACGGCCGTCTCCACCTTGTTGACATTCTGCCCGCCGGGGCCGGAGGAGCGGATGAAGTCCTCGGTCAGCTCATCCTCGGCGATGGCGATGCGGTGGGTGACCCGGATCATGGGGCGAGACGCGGCGCGTTGGGCTGCTCGTCCTTCAGGGCGACACCGGTGGCGCCCAAGCGCCGCGCGGCGCCGGCGAGCCAGAGCAGCTTCTCCGCCGCCGCCTCGGGCGCGAGGCCGCCGGGGCGGATGTTGGAGATGCAGTTGCGCTCGGCATCCGTTCGCCCGCGGGAGGGCCCGAGGGTGAGATAGAGGCCGAGGCTGTCGGTTGCCGACAGGCCAGGCCGCTCGCCGATCAGCACCGCCACCATGGCGGCGGCCATGGCCTCGCCGATCTCGTCGCCCAAGGCGACGCGGGCCTGGCTGGCGAGGACGATGGGGGCAAGGGCGAGGCCGGCCGCCTCCAGCAGCGGCCGGGCGGCGGCGATCAGCGCCGGGGCCTGGTGTTGCACGCCAATGGCGCAAAGCCCATCCGCCACGACGAAGAGGAAGGCGCCGGGCGCCGGCGGCAGGCTGGCGCGATCCGCCTCCCTCAGCCGCCGGCCGAGATCGGGACGCAGGAGGTAGGCCCGGCGATCCGCCGCCTGGCTGGCGACGCGGATGGAGGGCCGGCCGAGCGCCGCCTCCAGCGCATCGAGGTCGAGCGCCGAATGCACCGCATCCCGCGCCCGCGCATGCGCCTCTTGGAAGTCGAGATGCGCCGCGGTCGGCAGCCCATGCCCGGCCCGGCCAAGCGCCACGCGCGCCGAGGTGAAGCGGCGCAGCTCCACCCAAGGGGTCGGCATCGTCATGTCAGGCCGATCAGCGCCGGGGCCAGCGGCAACTGCCCGGCCCCGCTCGCCGCCTCGATGCCCATGCGCTCCATCCAATCCTCGAATTCCGGCGCCGGCTTCCGGCTGAGCGCGGCGCGCAGGTAGAGCCCGTCATGGAAGGAGGTGGATTGGTAGGCCAGCATCACGTCATCCGCCCCGGGCACGCCCATCACATAGGTGACCCCGGCCACGCCGAGCAGGGTCAGCAGCGCGTCCATGTCGTCCTGATCCGCCTCGGCATGGTTGGTGTAGCAGACATCCACCCCCATCGGCAGGCCGAGCAGCTTGCCGCAGAAATGGTCCTCCAGCCCCGCCCGGGTGATCTGCTTGCCGTCGAAGAGGTATTCCGGGCCGATGAAGCCAACGACGGTATTCACCAGCAGGGGCGAGAATTCCCGCGCGACGGCATAGGCCCGCGCCTCGATGGTCTGCTGGTCGCAGCCGTGATGCGCCTCGGCCGAGAGGGCGCTGCCCTGGCCGGTCTCGAAATACATGCAATCGGTGCCGACCGTGCCGCGCTTCAAGGCCAGTGCAGCGTCCTGCGCCTCCCGCAGCAGGGCGAGGGAGACGCCGAAGCTGCGGTTCACGCCCTCCGTCCCGCCTATCGACTGGAAGACGAGGTCGACCGGCGCCCCGCGCTCCATCGCCAGCAGGCTGGTGGTGACATGGGCGAGAACGCAGGACTGGGTGGGGATGGCATAGCGCTCCCGCACCGCGTCCAGCAGGTCGAGCAGGCGGATCGTGGTCTCGAGATTGTCGGTCGCAGGATTGACGCCGATCACCGCATCGCCGGCACCCAGCAGCAGTCCGTCGAGGATGGCGGCGGCGACGCCACGCGGGTCGTCTACCGGGTCGTTCGGCTGAAGGCGGAGGGAAAGCCGTCCCGGCAGGCCGAGCGTGTTGCGGAAGCGGCTGGTGACGCGGCACCGGGCCGCGACTGCCACCAAGTCCTGCAGCCGCATGATCTTGGAGACGCCGGCCGCCATCTCCGGCGTCAGGCCAGGGCGGAGGGCGGCCAGCGCCGCCGGCTCCGCGGCGAGCAGCCAGTCGCGGAAGCCGCCCACGGTGAGATGCGCGACGGGGGCGAAGGCCGCCGGCTCATGCCGGTCGAGGATCAGCCTCGTGACCTCGTCGGTCTCATAGGGAATCACCGCCTCGTCGAGGAAATGCCGCAGCGGCAGGTCGGCCAGTGCCCGCTGCGCCGCCACCCGCTCCTGCGCCGTCGCCGCCGCCACCCCGGCCAGCACGTCGCCCGAGCGCAGCGGCGTCGCCCGCGCCAGCAGGGTCCGGAGGTCCGGGAAGAGGTAGCGGGTGCCGCCTACGGCATGCGCAAAGCCCATGGCCGGTGTGTAGCAAGCCCCGGGCCGCTCTTGCCAGCGCGGCCGGGCGGCGGGAGGATGCCTCAAGACCTAAGGGGGAGACGCATGCCGGACGCCGCAGAGGACTGGCCCGACGAGATCTATGGCCTGCTGAAGGAGCACGATATCCGCCAGGTGGCGCTGGTGCCCGATGCCGGGCATTCGCGCCTCATCAAGCGCTGCCTCGCCGACAACGACATGCGGGTGGTGACGCTGACCACCGAGGAGGAGGGCATCGGCATGCTCTTCGGTGCCTGGCTCGGCGGCGAGAAGGGCGTGCTGCTGATGCAGAGTTCCGGCGTCGGCAACTGCATCAACATGCTCTCGGTGCCGATCGCCCACCGCACGCCGCTGCCGATGATCGTAACGATGCGGGGCGATTACGGCGAATTCAACCCCTTCCAGGTGCCGATGGGCAATGCCACCCAGCAGGTACTGGAGGCGATGGGCACGCTGGTGAAGCGCGCCGACGCGCCGGAGGATGTGGCGCCGACCGTCAACGCCACGCTGCGGATGGCCTTCAACACCTACCGCCCGACCGCGACCCTGATCGGCCAGCGGGTCATCGGCGCCAAGACCTTCGGGAAGTGACCGCCATGCGCACCGGACCTACGGGCAAGCTCCTCCGCCGCGACGTGGTCGCGGAACTGCTGCGGGACCGCGGCGGGCTGCTGGCGATCGGCGGCCTCGGCGCTCCGGCATGGGACATCACCGCCGCTGGCGACGTGCCGGAGAACCTGCCGCTCTGGGGCGGCATGGGCGCCGCCGCGATGATGGGCCTCGGCCTAGCGCTGGCACAGCCCTCGCGCCCAGTTGCCGTCATCACCGGCGATGGCGAGATGCTGATGGGTATCGGCAGCCTTGCCACCATCGCCGTGCAGCGGCCGCGCAACCTCGCCATCATCGTCCTCGACAACGAGCATTACGGCGAGACGGGCATGCAGGAGACGGCGACGCGCCATGGCGTGGACCTCGCCGCCATGGCGCGCGGCGCCGGCATCGGCGACTGCCGCCTGGTCCGGACCGCCGAGGAGGTGACGTTCCTGCGCGAGGCGATCCATGCCGGCACCGGCCCGATCTTCGCCCAGGTGAAGATCGACGAGGCGCCGGTGCCGCTGGTCCTGCCGCCGCGCGAGGCTTCGATTCTCCAAGCCCGCATGCGCGAGGCCGTGCTCGGCCCCGCCGCCCATCTGCAATGAGCATTTTCAAGTCCGGCGCGAGCGCCGGACGACTCGGAAAATGCGACCCAACATAGCAAGGCCGCCCTGATGCCGCATGTCGTCTGCCTGCGCCCCGTCCATCCTGAGGCCCTCGCCCTGCTCCGCGCCCGGGAGAGCGTGACGGTCGAGGTGCTCGACCCGGTGAACGAGGAAACCATCGCCGCCTCCATCCCGAAGGCGGAGGCGGTGATCGTCCGCGCCACGCCGATCAACCGCGCCTTCCTCGCCCATGCGAAGAACCTCCGCATCGTCGCCCGCCACGGCGTCGGCTACGACGCGGTGGACGTGCCGGCGCTGACCGAGCGCGGCATCCCGCTGACCGTGACGCCCGACGCCAATGCGGTCAGCGTCGCCGAGCATGCGATGATGTTGTTGCTCAACGTTGCGCGGCAGGCGCGCTTCTACGACACGGCGACGCGCGAGCTGCGCTGGAGCAATCCGCCGGTGCCGGCGACCTTCGACCTTGCCGGCCGCACCATCCTGGTGATGGGCTTCGGCCGCATCGGCGGGCGCGTGGCGCGGCTGGCCGCAGCCTTCGGGATGAACGTGCTCGTGCGGGACCCCTTCATCCCGCAGAACACCATCAAGGGCGCCGGCTTCCGCCCGGTGAAGGACCTGGCGGCCGGGCTGGCCGAGGCGGATGTCGTCACCATCCACCTCCCCAGCAACGAGAAGACGCGCGGCACCGTCAACGGCGAGTTCCTCGCCGGCATGAAGCGCGGTGCCGTGCTGGTGAACACCGCCCGCGGCACGCTGGTGGACGAGGCGGCGCTCGCCGGCGCGCTGACCAGCGGGCATCTCTCCGCCGCCGGCCTTGACGTCTTCTGGGAGGAGCCGGCGCAGGCCGACAACCCGCTGCTCAGGCTGCCGAACGTCATCGTCACCCCGCATACCGCTGCGGCGACGGAGCAAAGCCTGCGCCGAATGGCCTTGTCCTGCGCAGAGAGCATCCTGCAGGTCTTCGACGGCAAGCTCGACCCGGACGTGGTCATCAACCAGGAGGTGCTGCGCGGCAACGCGTAGCGGTAGGGCATGGAGAATCCGCTGCTGGTCCTTGCCGATCACGCCGTGTCCTGGCGTGACCGGCCGCTAGCGCCCGAGGTCGCGCACCATGCGCGGCGGGCGCTGATCGACTGGTTCGCGGCCCTCCTGCCCGGCTGCTCCCGCCCGCCCGCCACGCTGCTCGCCGCGGCGCTGGCAGCGGAGCGCGGCCCCGGCCGCTCCATCTGCTATGTCGACGGCAAGCCAGGGCCGCTGCGCCACGCCGCGCTGCTGAACGCGACGGCGAGCCACACGGTCGAGTTCGACGACATCTTTCGCGATGCCGGCTATCACCCTGCCTGCCCAACCATCCCCCCTGCCCTTGCCGCCATCCAGCAGCAGGGCGGCGGGATGGAGACGCTGCTGCGCGCCGTCGCCGCCGGATACGAGGTCTCCTGCCGCATCGGCATGGCGGTACAGCCGAGCCACTACAGGAACTGGCACACGACCGGCACCGTCGGCACCTTCGGCGCCGCGGCGGCAACCGCGCTGGTGCTCGGCTGCGACGCCCGGCAGATGGCCCATGCCATCGCCACGGCGGCCACCTTCGCCGGCGGGCTGCAACAAGCCTTCCTCTCCGACGGCATGTCGAAGCCGCTGCATCCCGGCCATGCTGCCGAGGCCGGGGCGCTGGCCGCCATCGGCGCCGCGGCGGGCGTGACCGGCGCGCTCGACGTGCTGCACGGGCCGAAGGGCTTCGCGGCGGCGACCAGCGAGGATACCGGCAAGTGGGAGGCGGCCTTCACCGATCTCGGCCGACGCATCTGCATCACCGAGATGACCTTCAAGAACCATGGCTGCTGTGGCCATATTTTTGCGAGTCTGGATGCGGTCGATGACCTGAGACGGGAGCATGGCTTCGGTCCCGATGACGTCGCCGCCATCCATGTCGGCGGCTATGGGCCGACCAAGACCGTCTGCGACCGGCCCGAGGCACGGACCGAGCAGGAATGCCGTTTCTCCACCCAGTACTGCATGGGCGCGCTGCTCGTGCTCGGCGGCGTCCGCCTTGCCGCCTTCGCGCCCGAGAACCTGGCGAACCCGGCCATCCGCGCCATCATGCCGCGGGTGACGGTGGAGCTGGACCCCGAACTGGCCGATGCTTATCCCTCGCGGCGCGCCGCGAGGGTACGGCTGACCCTGCGCGACGGGCGGGTGCTGGACCGCTTCCAGCCGACCCGGAAGGGCGACCCGGACGCCCCGCTCTCGGATGCCGATCTCTCGGCGAAATTCGAGGAGCTGGTGGCCCCCGTCCTCGGCGCCGGCCCGGCCTCCGCCCTGCTGGAGACGCTGTGGCACGGCGATGCCGTGCCCGGCGCGCTGCCTATCTGAACAGCGCCGGCAGCCAGAGGCTCAGCGCCGGCACATAGGTCACCAGCAGCAGCACCACGACCATCGCCGCATAGAAGGGGGCGGAGGTCCTCGTCGCATCCCACATCGAAACATTGCCGACCGCGCAGGCGACGAAGAGCACCGGTCCGACCGGCGGGGTGATGGTGCCGATGCCGAGATTGACGATCAGCACGATGCCGAACTGCACCGGATCCATGCCGATCGCCTTCACCACCGGCAGGAAGATCGGCGTACCGATCATGATGAGCGGCGCCATGTCCATGAAGGTGCCGAGCAGCAGCAGCACGATGTTGATGATGAGCAGCGTCATCAGCGGGTCGTCGGTGATGTCCTTCATCAGCGCCACCGTCTGCGCCGGCACCTGCAGCAGTGCCATCAGCCAGCCGAAGGCGGAGGCCGTGCCGATGATGAGCATCACCATGCCCGTCGTCCGCACCGCCCCGCCGACCGCATGGACGAAGCCCTGCCAGCTCAGGCTGCGATAGACCAGCAGCACCACCAGCAGCGCATAGATCACCGCCACGCAGGCGCTCTCGGTCGCGGTGAAGACGCCGCTGCGTACGCCGGCGAAGATGATCACGATGAGCATCAGCCCGGGGATGGCGTTGAAGACCAGCCGCGCCAGGATCGCCCAGCCCGGGAAAATCTCCCGCGGATAGCCGCGCTTTACCGCCACCAGCCAGGCAACGACCATCAGCGAGGCCATCATCACGATGCCGGGGACGATGCCGGCGGTGAAGAGGTCCGCCACGCTGATCGCCCCACCGGCCGCGATGACGTAGAGGATCATGTTGTGGCTGGGCGGAATCAGCAGGTCGATCAGCGCGGCATTCGCCGTGATGTTGACGGCGTAATCAGGCGCATAGCCGCGCGCCTTCATCTGCGGGATCATCACGCCGCCAACCGCGCTGGCATCCGCCACGGCCGAGCCGGAGACGCCGCCGAACAGCGTCGCCGCGACAATGTTCACCTGCCCGAGCCCACCGCGCAGATGCCCGACCATGGCGGCAGCCAGCGCCACCAGCCGGTCGGCGATCTGGCCCCGCATCATCAGGTCGCCGGCGAAGATGAAGAAGGGGATCGCCAGCATGGAGAAGACGTTCATGCCCGAGGAGAGCTGCTGGAACACCACGATCGGCGGCAGTTCCATGTAAAGCACGGTGGCGAAGGCCGCGGCGCCGAGGCAGAAGGCAACCGGTACGCCGATCAGCAGCAGCAGCGTGAAGCTGCCGAGCAGCAGGGTGAGTTCCACGGCGGTTGCCTTCAGCTATCGGTCAGGATGGTATCGGCCGGCAGGCCGACCGGCGCCCGGCCCGTTGCCAGCCGCGCCACCAGCCGCTCCAACCCGAACAGCGCCATCAGCGCGCCGCCGAGGGTGATCGGCAGGTATTCCACCGTACCCGGCAGGCCGAGCGTCGGCAGCGTCGCATTCCAGACGGTGAGCGCGAGATCGCTGCCGTACCAAGCCATGGCGGCGCCGAAGACGGTGATGGTCAGGTCCGAGACGATGTGGAAGGCCAGCGCGAGGCCCGGCGGCAGCGTGTCGCGCAGCGTCTCGAAGCCCATGTGGAAGCCCTCGCGCACGCCCGCCGCGGCGGCGCCGAGGATGACCCAGCCCATCAGCAGCAGCGCTGAGGCCTCCGCCCAGGCCGGCGTGTCATTCAGCACGAAGCGGCCGAAGACACCCCAGGCGACGACCGCGGTCATCGCCACCATGGCGATGCCGGCGATGAGGATCGCAGCCTGCGCCACGACCGCCAGCACCGAGGAAAGGCCTTGATGCAGTGCCTGCATGCGCTCAGGCCGAGCGGATTCGGTCGACGAGTGCCTTCAGCTTGGCGTCGCGCACGAACTGGTCGTAGACAGGCTGCACCAGCTTGGCAAAGGCCGGCTTGTCGGCCTGCACGACCTGCGCGCCGCCGGCCTCGACCTGCTTCCGCGCGTCCTCCTCCATCTTCACCCAGAGCGCGCGCATATGCGGCACGCTCTCCTTCGCTGCCTGACGCATGATCTCCTGGTCAGGCTTCGGAAGCCGGTCGAAGCTACGCTTGCTCATCGCCACGATCTCGGGCGTCAGGCTGTGCTCGGTCAGCGCATAGTGCTTCGCCACCTCGAAGTGGCGAGCGGTGAGGAAGGAGGGGAAGTTGTTCTCGGCGCCGTCGACGACGCCGGTCTGCAGCGCCGAGTAGACCTCGCCATAGGGCAGCGGCGTCGCATTGGCGCCGAAGGCCCGCATCATCGCCACCCACATGTCCGATTGCTGGACGCGGATCTTGAGGCCCTTCATCTCCTCCGGCGTCCGGGCCGGCCGGCCGCGGGTGTAGAAGCTGCGCGCGCCGGCATCGTAATAGGCCAGGGTGACAAGGCCATGCGGCAAGGTCGCCTTGCCGATATCCTCACCGATCGGCCCATCCATTACCTGCTGCATGTGGGCGGTGTCGCGGAACAGGAAAGGCAGGCCGGCGACCAGCGTCTCCGGCACCAGGTTGTTCAACGGCGCGGTGTTGACGCGAGTGATGTCGATGACGCCGAAGCGCGTCTGCTCCAGCGTGTCCTTCTCGTCGCCGAGCTGGCGGGAATGGAACATCTGGATCCGGATGCGCCCGCCGGTCCGCTCCTCGAGCAGCTTGCCCATGTATTTCACGCCCTCGATGGTCGGATAGCCATCGGGGTGTACGTCGGCAGCCCGGAGTGTGACGCCCTGGGCGCTGGCCCGTCCGCGGATCCAGGGGGCGGCGAGGACGGCGCCGAGCATCAGGCGGCGGCGGATGGTGACGCTCTCCATCGGATCATTCCTCCCTCAGGGCGATCTCCGCCGCCCGATCAACTGCAATAGCAGATAGCAGCTTGCGCCACGCCCGCTCAGGAAGTCAACGGCCCTGGCGCGGGGCGGCAAGGACGCCGTTGGTCGTGAGGGAGCGGAGGACATGATGCCGCATCCGTGCCTCGGCCAGTGCCGGGTCCCGCGTCTTGAGCGCGGCAAGGATCGAGGCGTGCTCGCGCAGCGCCTTCGGCATGTCCTTCGGCGTGCTGCCGAGCGCGCGCAGCCGGCCGAGATCGTCATAGGCCCGGAGCGCCTCAAGCGACTTCACCAGGAAGAGGTTGCCCGTCGCACCCTGGAGGATGGCATGGAAGCGCTCGTTCAGCTCGGCCAGCGCCTCGGCGTCGGCCGCAGCCGTCGCGCCGCGCATGCTGCGCACGATCGCAGCGAGTTCCGCAAGGTCCTCGCCCGACATGCGCTCGGCGGCCAGCGCGGCGGCCACGCCTTCCAGTGCGGCGCGGATCCGGCCGAGCTCGGCCAGGCGCTCCGGCCCGATCTCCGCCACCACCGTGCCGCGACGCGGCAGGGTGACGACCATGCCGTCATGCTCCAACCGCCGGAGCGCCTCCCGCACCGGCTGGGCGGAGATGCCGAGGGCCTGCGCCATGCTGCGCTCGGAGATGCGGCTGCCCGGCCGCAGCGTGCCCTGGACGATGCCGTCGCGCAGGCGCCGATAGGCCCGCTCCCCGAGCGAGAGCGTCTCCTCCTCGGCAAGCGGCTCGACCGGGATTGTGCCAGCGGACATGGACAACTGCTATAGCAGCTGGCAGTTTGGCCCGGAAGTCATTGCCGTTGAGGAAATGCCATGCCCCGCAAGAGGCCCGAGGAGTTGCGCAGCCACCGCTGGTTCGGGGTGGACGACCTCCGCGCCTTCGGCCACCGCTCCCGCCTGTTGCAGACCGGCCTTGCCGAGGCGGATTTCCGTGGCAAGCCGGTGATCGGCATCATCAACACCTGGTCCGACCTCAGCGTCTGCCACGCCCATTTCCGGACACGCGCGGAGGAGGTGAAGCGCGGCGTCTGGCAGGCAGGCGGCTTCCCGGTCGAGCTGCCGGCGCATCCGGTGACGGAGCAGTACCAGAAGCCGAGCAGCATGCTCTACCGCAACTTCCTGGCGATGGAGACGGAGGAGCTGGCACGCAGCCACCCCTGCGACGGGCTCGTGCTGATGGGTGGCTGCGACAAAACGCCGCCCGCCCTGGTCATGGGCGCGCTCTCGGCCAACCTGCCCTGCGTCTTCGTCCCCGCCGGGCCGATGCTCTCGGGCAATTGGCACGGCAAGAAGCTCGGCAGCGGCAGCGACGTGTGGAAGTACAATGCCGAGCTCCGCGCCGGGAACATCACCCAGGCGCAGTGGAAGGACATGGAGAGCGGCATCGCCCGCAGCTTCGGCACCTGCATGACGGCGGGCACCGCGGCGACGATGATGCTGGCGGTGGAGGCGATGGGCCTTGCCCTGCCCGGCGCCTCCTCCATCCCCGCGGCCGATGCGGCCCATCCCCGCATGGCGACGGCCGCCGGGCGCCGCATCGTCGAGATGGTCTGGGAGGATGCGACGCCGGCGAGCTTCCTCACCCAGGCCAGCATCGACAATGCGGTGACGGCGACAATGGGATTCGGCGGCTCGACCAACGCCATCCCGCATCTCATTGCCATGGCGCGGCGTGGCGGCTTTCAGCTCGACCTGGACCGGTTCGATGCCATCAGCCGGCGCACGCCGCTCATCGCCAACCTGCGCCCAAACGGCGACACCTGGCTTATGGAGGACTTCTACTACGCCGGCGGCGCGCGCGCCTTCCTCGCGCGCCTCGCCCCCTGGCTCGACCTCTCCGCCCGCACCGTCACCGGCGCGACGCTCGGCGAGAACCTCGAAGGCGCCGAGTGCTTCAACGAGGACATCATCCGCCCGCTCGACCGGCCGCTCCAGGCTGAGGGGGGCGTCGCCATCCTGCGAGGCTCGCTCGCCCCGCGCGGCGCCGTCATCAAGACCAGCGCGGCCGACCCGCTCCTGCTGAGCCATACGGGCCCGGCCGTGGTCTTCGAGGACTACAACGACATGAACGCCCGGCTCGATGACCCGGCGCTTGAGGTCACGCCCGACAGCGTGCTGGTGCTGCGCCAGGCTGGCCCCCAGGGCGGGCCCGGCATGCCGGAATGGGGCATGATGCCCATCCCGAAGAAGCTGCTCCAACAGGGGGTGCGGGACATGGTGCGGCTCTCCGACGCCCGGATGTCCGGCACCAGCTACGGCACCTGCATCCTGCATGTCGCTCCGGAGTCCCATATCGGCGGCCCGCTCGCCCTGGTCCGCACCGGCGACCTGATCCGGCTCGACGTGCCGAACCGCGGCCTCGACCTGCTGGTGGAGCCGGCGGAGCTGGAGCGGCGCCGCGCCGCCTGGACCCCACCGCCCCGCCGCTACACCCGCGGCTGGACCTCGCTCTACCTCGACCATGTCGGCCAGGCAGATGAGGGCTGCGATTTCGACTTCCTGGAACACGGAGCACCGACGCCGGAGCCGGAAATTCACTGAACCGTGTATCGATGTCTTAACGAGTGGTCGGTAGGTTACGGCGATCGAGAGGCAATACGCGTGACCGAAGATCAAACCGAGAACGACGGAGAATTTCACCTGCTGGAGGGCTGGATGCTCGGCGTTCTGCTCTTCCCGCTGGCGATGGAAGAGATCGAGCGGGTGCCGGCCGCCAACGACACGGAATAGCCGCCGGGCGGGCTTGCCGCGGCCGGAGATCCTGGCCAGCATCCGCCCATGCAGCACATCGCCGATGCCGCGGCCGCCCTGGCCAGCGGCCGCATCTCCGCCGAAGCCCTGGTCGATGCCACGCTTCAGCGCATCGCCGACCCGGCGGGCGAAGGCCGCCGCACCTTCACCGCCGTCCATGCCGAAGCCGCCCGCGCCGAAGCCCGTGCCCTAGACGCGCTTCGCCATGCCGGCCGCGCGCCAAGCCCCTGGGCCGGCATCCCCATCACGGTCAAGGACCTGTTCGACGAGCGCGGCCACCCGACGCCGGCGGGCTCCGTGGTGCTCAAGGATGCCCCCGCCGCGGCGCGGGACGCGCCAACGGTCGCCCGCCTGCGGCGGATGGGCTTCGTCGTCATCGGCCGCACCAACATGGTGGAGTTCGCCTTCTCCGGCCTCGGGGTGAATCCGCATCACGGCACGCCGCTCTCGCCCTGGGACCGGGCGACGGGACGGTTGCCAGGGGGCTCCTCCTCCGGGGTCGCGGTAGCGGCGGCTGATCATATGGGCTTCGGCGGGCTGGGAACGGATACCGGCGGCTCCTGCCGCGTCCCGGCCGCGCTTTGCGGCGTGGTCGGCTACAAGCCGACGGCGCGGCGGGTGCCCAACACCGGCGTGCTGCCCCTCGCCCCCTCGCTCGACTCGGTCGGGCCGCTGGCCCGGAGCGTCGCCTGCTGCCACCTGCTCGATGCCGTCATCAGCGGCGAGGAGACCCCGCCACCGCTGAAGGCGCGGCCGCTCGCCGGGCTTCGCCTGGGCCTTCCGCGGCGGACCTTCCTGACCGACGACATGGACACCACGGTCAGCAACGCCTTCCAGCGCGCCCTTTCCCGCCTCTCCGCCGCCGGCGCGCGGATCGAGCTCTTCGACATCCCGGAACTCGCCGAGTTGCCGGCGGTGAATGCGACGGGCGGCTTCGCCGCGAGCGAGGCCTGGGCTTGGCACCGGGCCCTCATCGCCGAGAAGGCCAGCCAGTACGATCCGCGCATCCTCGCCCGCATCCGCCGCGGCGAGCGGATGGGTGCGGCCGACTATATCGACCTGGTCGCCGCCCGCGCCCGGCTCTGCGAGGCCGTCGCCCACCGCAGCCAGGAGTTCGACGCAATGGTGACGCCGACCTGCCCCATCATTCCCCCGGCGCTGGCCGAGGTGGAGCCGGAGGCGGAGTACAACCGCATCAACCTGCTGCTGCTGCGGAACACAGCGGTCGGCAATTTCCTCGACCGGTGCAGCATCAGCCTGCCCATCCACCGGCCCGGCGAGGCGCCGGTCGGGCTGATGCTGACCGGCGAGACCATGGCGGATACGGCGCTCTTCCGCACCGCCGCGGCCGTGGAGGCCGCCCTTACCGAAACGCCCGCATGATCCGCGCCCAGTCCTCGATCGCCGCCTCCTGCCCGGGGACGATCTGGACGGTGAACTCGGTATAGCCGGCATCGCGGAGGTCGCCGACGCGGCGCCGCAGTTCCGCCTCGGTCGCGGTGAAGCTGCTGGTGCGGATCATCTCCGCGGTGACGAAGGGCCGCTCCTCGGGCTTCACGAACATCAGGTGGCCGCGATGGTTGTGCAGCCAGGGGGCATCCTTCGGCTCGAAGGTCCGGGCCAGCGCCACGTACCCTTCGACCGCCGCCCGGCAGCTCTCCGGTACCGGGGTGATGTTGGGCAGGCCGGAGAGCACCTCATCCGCCGCCCGGTGCAGCAGCACGGCGGCGCGCGGCCCGGCCTGGGCCACGGCACGGTCGCTGTCCGCCGGCTCGCCCTCCTCCAGCACGCAGCCAAGAACGAAGGCCGTCGCCTGTAGATCGCCCGCCGCTTGGCCAGCCGCCGCCCAGGATTGCTGCATCTCGCCCAGCATGGCGACGGCGGCCGGGACATCGGAGAAGAAATTGATCCACCCCGCCCCGAGCCGCGCCGTCAGCGCTCGGGCCCGCGGCCCGGCGGCGGCCAAATGCAGCCGCATGGGCGTGCGCGTGTCGATCAGGCCCAGACCGGGGTTCAGCAGCCGGATCTTCCGGCGTTGCCCCTCGATCTCGGTCTCCACCGTTTCCTCGGCGAGGAGGGCGAGCATCACCCGCACATACTCCTCGAAATCCTTCAGCCTCATGGCGCCGAGCCCCATGGCCCGCCGCCCCGTGAAGCCGGTGCCCAGCCCCATGTCGACCCGCCCCGGCGCCAGCTTGTTCAGCGAGGCGAAGGCATTGGCCGTGACCGCCGCGATCCGGTTGGAGGGGATCAGCACCCCGGTGCCGAGCCGGATGCGGCTGGTCTTCACCGCCGCCGCGCCCATGGCGACGAAGCAGTCCGCGCTCAGCATCTGGGTGTCGTAGAACCAGGCGGAGCGGAAGCCGAGTTCCTCCGCACGCTGCGCCAGCTGCCAGCTCTCGGCGTCCGTCGCCATGGCGATGCCGAATTCCATGGGCCTGCTTCCTCCACTGTTTCCGCCAGGGAAGCGCGGCCGGGCAGGCGCGGCAAGCTTCCCTGCCGCGCCGCTGCCGTTATGGTGGGGGCGTGATCTCCTTCCTCGCCCTCTGCCTGCCCATCTTCGCCGTCATCGGCGTCGGATGGGCCGCAGCGTGGCGCGGCGCGATCACCCCCGCCATGGTCGATGCCGTCGGCAGCTTCTCCTTCCTTTTCGCCCTGCCGGCGCTGCTGCTGCGGCTGATGGCGTCCCAGCCGCTCGGCCGCAGCTTCGACCCCGGCTTCTTCCTCGGCTATCTCGGCGCCTGCCTCGCCGTCTTCGCGCTGGTGATGGCGGCGGCCCTGCCCTTCCGCCGACGCGCCCCGGCGGCGGCGATCGGGGCTGCGGCGGCCATGGGCAATGTCGGCTATCTCGGCCCGCCCCTGCTGCTGCCGCTGCTCGGCGAGCGCGGGGCCGGGCCCATCGCCATGTCGATCATGTCCGAGGTGGCGGTGGTGCTGGCGCTCGGCTCGGTGCTGATGGCGCCGGGATCCGGGCTCCGCACCATGGGGCGGGTCGGCCGCATTCTCATCCGCAACCCGGTCCTGCTGTCGATCGGCGGCGGGGCGCTGCTCGGCGCGGCGGCGATTCCGCTGCCGGGGCCGGTCGAGCGCTTCCTCGGCTTCCTCGGCGGCGCGGCGGGGCCGACGGCGCTCTTCGCCCTCGGCGGCACCCTCGCCCGCCTTCGCATCGACCGGCGGCTGCTGGCCGTGGCGAGCGGGGCGGTCGCGGCGAAGCTGCTGCTCTATCCGTTGGTGGTCTGGCTGGTGCTTGGGCAGGCGCTCGGCCTTGCCCCGGTCTGGGTTCAGTCCGGCGTGCTGCTGGCGGCGATGCCGACCGCGACCAATGCCTTCGTCCTCGCCCAGCGCAATCAGGCGGCGACCGACGAGGTCTCCGCCGTGGTGCTGTTCTCGACGCTGATCGCCACCTTCGCCTTCCCGGTGACGGCCTGGCTGGTGGCGCCGCCGGTGGCGCTGCCCTGATTACCGGATGGGCGGTGCGTACATCAGCCCGCCCCGCGTCCACAGGTCGTTCAGCCCGCGCCGCAGCCCGACCGTGGTGGCCATGCCGAGGTTGCGCTCGAAGATCTCGCCGTAATTGCCCGCCGCCTTGATCGCCCAATAGGCCCAGCGCCGGTCGAGCCCCATCAACGGCCCATGGTCGCCGACGAGGCCGAGCAGCCGCCGCACCTCGGGATTCTGGCTGGTGAGGAAGCTGTCGACATTCGCCTGGGTGATGCCAAGCTCCTCGGCCGTCAGCAAGGCGAAGAAGCTCCAGCGGACGATGTCGAACCACTGGTCGTCGCCGTGGCGCACCACCGGCGAATGCGGTTCCTTGCTGATGATCTCGGGGAGGATCACATGCTCCTCCGGATGCGGGAAGGAGGCGCGGAGGCCGGCGAGCTGGCTCGCATCCGTGCTGTAGGCGTCGCAGCGCCCTGCCAGGTAGCTGCGCCGCGCCTCGTCATTCTGCTCGAAGACCACGGGGCGGTAGTCGATCTTGTTCGTGCGCGCCCAATCGGTCAGGTTCAGCTCGTTGGTGCTGCCGGCGACGACGCAGATCGAGGCGCCGACCAGCTCCAGCGCGGATTTGAGGCCGAGCGAGGTCCGCAGCAGGAAGCCCTGCCCGTCATAGAAGCTGACCCCGGTGAAGTTCAGCCCGTTCGCCGTGTCGCGCGACTGGGTCCAGGTGACGGTGCGGATCAGCACGTCGATCTGCCCGGATTGCAGCGCCGGCAGCCGCGCCGTGGTGGTCAGCGGCACCCAGCGGATCTTCGCCGCATCGCCGAGCACGGCGCCGGCCAGCGCCCGGCAGAGATCGTTGTCGAGGCCCCGGTACTCGCCGCGGCTGTCGGGCAGGGAGAAGCCGGCCGCACCCGTCGATGTGCCGCAGACCAGCAGGTCCCGCTGCCGCACCGCGGCCAGGGTCGGCCCGGCGCTCTGCGGCTGGGCTTCGGCGGCGAGCGGGGCAAGGCCGGCCGCGAGCGCCACGGCAAGCAGGAAGGCTTTCATCCATCATCTCCCGGTGATGTCGGGCATGATGGGCAACCCTTCGCGCCAAGGCTAGGCTCGGCCTGCAGACCATGAAGCGACGCCACCTCCTCTTCGCCGCCGCCCTGCCCTTCCAGGTGACGGAGGGCGAGCATCTCCGCCTCACCGGCCGCGTCCTTGGCTGGACCATCCTGCGCGACCGTGCGCCCAGCCGCGAGGCACCGGAGACGGGGATGGTGCTGATCCGCGTCCAACGCCCGGTGCCGCCGGCGAGCCGCCCGGGCCATCTGGCGGCGATGCTCCGCGCCTTCCGCCCCTTCCACTTCGCCGGCTTTCCGGCGGAGGAGAGTGTCGAACTCGCCAACCTCCCCGGCACCGCCATCGAGACCCGGGCCATGGGCATCGGCAGCCGGCAGGCGCTGACGGTCCGCGCCGTCTGCCTCTACGGGCGGGAGCGGAGCTACCTGCTGATCGCCTCGGCGCCCGAGGCGGACTGGGCCGTGCTCCGCCCGGATGTGCTGCGGGTGATGGAAGGCTTCCGCCCCCGCTGAGCGGCGCAGCCCATTGCGCCTTCGGGCCGAAGGCGCAAGGTTGTCGGCGAGGGATGGGAGGAAGACACGACAATGCTCAACACCCGGCGGGACATCCTGGCGGCCTGCGGCGCGCTGGCCGGGGCCGGCGCGGCCCGTGCCCAATCCACCCCGGCGCTGCGCCTCGGCATCCTCGGCGACCTGTCCGGCCCCTATCGTGACCTCTCCGGCCTCGGCACCATGGCCTGCGTGCGGCAGGCGATCGAGGATGCCGGCCTGCCGCTCCAGGTCGAGGTCGTCCATGCCGACCACCAGCACAAGCCGGATGTCGGCGCCGCCATCGCCCGGCAGTGGTACGACCGCGACGGGGTGGATGCGATCCTCGAGGTGAACAACTCCGCCATCGCCCTCGCCGTCGCCGACCTGGCGCGGGAGAAGGACAAGGTCTTCCTCGCCACCGGCCCGGCCACCGCCGATCTGCACGGCCCGCGCTGCAGCCCGAACCATGTGCATTGGACCTACGACACCTGGATGCTGGCGCATGGCGCCGGCACCGCGGCCGTCAGGGCGGGCGGCGACAGCTGGTTCTTCCTCACCGCCGACTATGCCTTCGGCCATGCTCTGCAACGCGATACGGCGCGCGCGGTGGAATCGGCCGGCGGCAAGGTGCTCGGCCAGTCGCGCTACCCCTTCCCGCAGACCACCGACTATTCCTCCTTCCTGCTGCAGGCCCAGGCCTCGCGCGCCAAGGTGCTTGGCCTCGCGAATGCCGGGACGGACACCGTCAACTGCGTGAAGCAGGCGCACGAGTTCGGCCTGACGCGGCGGATGAAGCTGGTCGGCCTGCTCTGCCTGCTCGGCGATGTCCGGGCGATGGGGGCCGAGGCGGCGCAGGGCCTGATGCTGACCGAGCCCTTCTACTGGGACCTCAACGACCGCACCCGCGCCTTCACGCGGCGGGCGCTGCCGAGGATGCCGCCCAACATCTACCCGAGCACCAACCATGCCGGCGCCTATTCGGCCGTGACCCACTACCTGAAGGCCGCCGCCGCCATGGGCCCGGCCGGGGCCAAGGCCTCCGGCCGCGCCACCATCGCGCGGATGAAGGCGCTGCCGACCGATGACGACTGCTTCGGTCCCGGCCGGGTGCGCGAGGACGGCCGCAAGATCCACCCCGTCTATCTCTTCGAAGTCAAGCCGCCCGCCGAGGTGCGGCGCGAGTGGGACCTCTACCGCCTCGCCGGCACCATCGAGGCCGAGGAGGCGATGCGGCCGCTCGCCGAGGGCGGCTGCCCGCTGGTCCGGGGCTGAGGTCGGATGGCACCGGGAGCCGCCGGCCCCATCCTCGGCCTCGACCACGTCATCCTCGCCGTACCGCGGCTCGATGCGGTCATTGCGGCCTATGAGCTGCTGTTCGAGCGCGCGCCTGCCGCGAGGAGCGAATCCCGGGCGCGCTTCGCCCTCGCCAATGTCGGCCTCGTCCTGGCCGAAGGCGAGGCGCCGACGGGCCTCGCCTTCGCCGTGACGGAGGCGGAGAGCGCGCTCCGCCTCCTGGAACGCCGTGGCCTGCCGGGCAGCCCGGCACAACCCTGGCAGGAGGCGCAGGCCTGGCCGCTGGACCCGGCCGCCGCCCGCGGTCTCCACTTCAGGCTGACCGCGGCAGGGCCGGTCGGGGACGCAGCCTCCGCCATCCGGCTCGACCATGCCGTCGTCCGCAGCACCGACCCGGAGCGGACGCTTGCCCTGCTGGGCGGCAGGCTGGGGCTGGAACTGCGGCTTGACCGCAGCAACCCGGATTGGGGCACGCGGCTGCTCTTCTTCCGCTGCGGCGATCTGGTGATCGAGGTGTCGCATGAGCTGAAGGGCGGGATCGGCGACGGCCCCGACAGCCTCTGGGGCCTCACCTGGCGCGTGCCCGATGTCGCCGCCAGCCATGCGCGGCTCGGGGCGGCGGGCCTGCCCGTCTCGCCGCTGCGGACGGGGCGGAAGCCGGGGACGCGCCTCTTCACCCTGCGTGGCGATGCGGCCGGGCTGCCGACTGCCTTCATCGGCGCCTGACCGGCGGGCTACACGCCCTCCGGCTCGAACCAGCGGGACGGGCGGACGAATTCCTCCTGCGCCGTGACGGTCAGCAACTCGCGCGAGCCGGCCTCCATCGTCCGCCGCAGCAGGCCATGGATGGAGGAGGCGGCCGCCGCCATCGCCCCCGCCGCCTCGCCGCGCAGCCGGTGGAAGAGGAACAGCGCCGCGATCGCATCCCCCGCGCCGTTGAAGGACTGCTCGAGCCGCGGCGTCCGCAGCCGCCAGAAGCGCCCGCCCTCGCCGACCAGCAGATCGACGCAATCCGCCGGCGTCTCCTCGGTGCGAAGGCTCGTCACCATCACGCAGCGCGGCCCACGCGCCTGCAAGGCGACGATGGCCGCCTTGGCCGCCGCCAGCGTGCCGACCGTGCCGCCAGTGAGCCATTCCAGCTCGAACTGGTTGGGCGTGGCGAGATCGGCGAGCGGCAGCGCATGGTCGCGCAGCAGCTCGGCGATGCCGGGCCGGACATAGACGCGGCCATCGTCGCCGATCACCGGGTCGCAGCAGTAGAGCGCGGCGGGGTTGGCGGATTTTACCCGGGCGACGGCATCGAGCACCGCCTCGCCCGTCTCCGCATCGCCGATATAGCCGGAGAGCACAGCATCGCAGGCCGGCAGCACGCCGCGCTCCTCGATGCCCTGCACGCAGTCGCGGATCAGGCTTGCCGGGAAGACCGTGCCGCGGAAGGCGCCATGCCCCGGATGATTGGAGAACTGCACGGTGTTGACCGCCCAGACCTCGGCCCCGAGCCGCTGCAGGGGAAAGGCCGCGCTGGCGTTGCCGACATGGCCATAGGCCACCCAGGACTGGATCGAGAGGATGTTCACGCCGGCAAGGCTAGGGCATCCTGGCCGCAACGAAAACCTGGGAGGAGACGGCCGATGCGCCACATCATCGCCTTGCTGGCGGCGGCCCTGCTGCTGCCGGCGCTGGAGGCCGCCGCGCAGGGACGGGGCGACCCAAACGCGCTGCGCGTCAAGCTGTTCGGCGACCTGCGCTCCATCGACCCCTTCATCAGCCCCGAATACATGGCGCGCAACCATGGCTACATGGTCTACGACACGCTCTTCGCCCTCGATTCCAAGCTGCGGCCGCAGCCGCAGATGGTGGCGCTCTGGACCACCTCCGCCGACGGGCTGAGCTGGGACTTCACCTTGCGCGAGCGGCTGCGCTTCCATGACGGCGCGCCGGTCACCGCCGAGGACGTGGTCGCCAGCCTGCGCCGCTGGGCGGTGCGCGACGGGCTCGGCCAGCAGCTCATGGGCTTGGCGACGGCGATCGAGCCGACCGCGCCGGATGCCTTTCGCATCACGCTGAAATCGCCCTTCGGCCTGATGCTGGAGGCGCTTGCCAAGCCTTCCGGCCAGCCTGCCTTCATCATGCCGGCGCGGGTCGCCGCCACGCCCGCCGCGACGCCGATCACCGACCCGACCGGCTCCGGCCCCTTCACTCTCAGGCGCGAGGACTGGCGCGCCGGCGACCGCGTCACTTATCGCCGCAACCCCGGCTACGTGCCGCGCGCCGAGCCGCCGGACGGGCTGGCCGGCGGCAAGCGGGCCGGCGTGGAGCGCGTGGAGTGGGTCTACCTGCCGGATGCGCAGACGGCGCTCAATGCGCTCGTCTCCGGCGAGATCGACATCTTCGAGGAACTGCCGCCCGACCTCTTCCCCGTCGTGCGGCGCAACCGCAGCCTGCGGCTTGGGCCGCAGGACACTGTCGGCGTGCAGCCGATCTTCCGCATGAACCAGGCCGTGCCGCCCTTCGACAACCCGCGCCTGCGGCAGGCCATGCTGCATCTGGTCGACCCGGCCAAGGTGCTGCCGGCCTATCTGGGCGACCCGTCGCTCTGGCGCGACTGCCGCTCCTTCTATGTCTGCGGCAGCCCCTACCACACCGAGGCGGGCTGGGTGACGCCCGACCTCGCCGAGGCGCGGCGGCTCGTCGCCGCCAGCGGCTATGACGGCACGCCGGTGGTGGTGCTCGACGCGCAGGACAGCACCATCAGCCACACCCTCGCCCTCGTCTCGGCCGACCTGCTGAAGCAAGCGGGCCTCACCGTCGACGTGCAGGCGATGGACTGGGCGACGCTGGTGCAGCGGCGCCTGTCGCGCAATCCCGGGCCGCAGGGCTGGAACCTCTTCGTCTCGGCGCCCTCCGGCCTCGATGCGATGAACCCGGCCGGGCACAATGCCATGCGCTCCGCCTGCGAGCGTACGGATCTGCCCGGCTGGCCCTGCGACGCGCAGATGGAGCGGCTGCGCGATGCCTTCCTTGCCGCGCCGGATGCCGATTCGCGCCGGGCCGCGGCGGCCGCCTACCATGCGGGCGCGTTGGAGAGTGTACCCTATGTGCCGCTCGGGCAGTTCAGCCTGGTGCGGGGTTATTCGGCGCGCCTCGCCGGCATCCTCGACGCGCCGGTGCCGGTCTACTGGAACATTTCGAAGGCCAATGAGTGAGGAGGGCCCTTCCCTCCTTCCGCATCGCCCGGCAGGATGCGCGGAAGCCCGGGCAAGGCGGGCGCCCCAGGGAGGACCAGTTGCCATGACCGAAGCCGTCACCCGTCGCGCCGCCATGCTCGGCGCCGGTGCCACCGCCGGAAGCCTGCTCTTCGCCGGCAGCGGCGCGAAGGCGCAGGGCAAGCCGAGCGAGCTGCGGGTCGGCATCACCACCTTCCTCTCCGGCTCGGCCAGCGTCTTCGGCGTACCGGCGAAGCAGGCGGCGGAGCTGCTCTTCGAGGAGGTGAACAAGGCGGGCGGCATCGGCGGCGTGCCGCTGCGGCCGATCTTCGTCGACGAGGCGCCGGGCACCGACCATCTCGTCGGCGAGTTCCGTCGCCTCGTGCAGAACGAGGGCGTGCAGCTCATCTTCGCCTCCATCTCCTCCGGCTCCTGCCTCGCCTGCACGCCGCTCTCGGACGAGATGAAGAAGACGACGGTCCTCTGGGATTGCGGCACGCAGCGCATCTTCGAAGAGGGTCAGCACCCCTATGCCTTCCGCACCCAGGGCTACGGCACGCCGGAGGTGCTGGCGCCGCTGCTCTATTTGCTGAAGCACAAGCCGGACTTCCGGACGCTTGCCGTCATCAACCAGGACTACGCCTGGGGCCGCGACAGCTGGGAGCTGTGGAAGTCGGCGATGGACGTCCTCAAGCCCGGCGTCCGCGTGGTGGCGGAGATGTTCCCCCGCTTCGGCGCCACCGACTACAGCACGGAGGTGACGCGGCTGCTGGCGGCGCGGCCGGACGTGATCCTCTCCACCAGCTGGGGCGGCGACCTCGTCACCCTGCTCCGGCAATCCGCCGAGCGGCGGCTCTTCGACCGCTCGACCTTCGTCCTGCCGGTCTGCGAGCCCTCGCTTCCGATCCTCGGCCGCACCATGGCGGCCGGGCACATCATCGGCACCCGCGGCGACCACTGGAACAACCACCCCTCGCCGAAGGACCCGGCGCGGCTGAAGCGCTTCGTCGATGCCTATCGGGCGAAGTACAACGAATACCCGATCTATCCCTGCCACCACATGGCGCAGGCCATCTCGGCGACGCAGGCGGCCTATGCCAAGGCCATCGCGGCCAAGGGCGGCGGCTGGCCGAATGATGCCGAGCTGGCAGCCGCCTTCCGCGGCCTTACCTTTGACACCCCCACCTCCAGCATCACCCTCCGCGAGGACGGCCAGGGGCTTGAGGACCAGATCGTCGGGATCAGCAGCTTCAACACGCAGTACCCCTTCGCCGTGCCGAAGGACATGATCCTCTTCCCCGCCGCCATGGTCTCGACCCCGGTCGGGCGGAAGAGCGTCGACTGGCTGAAATCGCTGACGCCCGACTTCCTCAGCCAGATCCCGGCGCCGATCGCCGGCTGATGGGAACCTGGTTCGCCGAGAACAGCCTGCTCCTCGGCCTCGCGCTGCTGGATGGCCTTGCCAATGCGGCGCTGGTTTTCATGGTGGCGGTTGGGCTGAATCTCGTCTTCGGCGTGCTGCGCATCGTCAACGTGGCGCATGGCAGCCTCTTCGCCATCGGCGCCTATACGGCGGCGTCCATCGGCCTCTTCTTCGCCGCGCGCGGCCTGCCACCCTGGATGGGCTATGTCGCGCTGGTGCTGGCGGCCGTCGCCATCGGCGCCGTGCTCGGCCCGCTGATCGAGCGGCTGCTGCTGCGCCGCATCTATGGCCATGAGGACGTGCTGCAGCTCCTCGTCACCTTCGCCCTCTTCATGATCCTCGAGGATGTGCAGAAGCTGGTCTGGGGCGTGCAGCCGGTCTCGCAGGATGCGCCGCTGAGGTTCCTCGGCACGGTCGACATCCCCTTCGGCGAGGATGTCATCCCCTTCACTGCCTACCAGCTCTTCGTCCTGCCCGGCATCGCGCTGGTGACGCTGCTCGGCCTTGCCTGGTTCCTGCGGCGCACGCTGACCGGCCGCGTCATCGTCGCCGTGACGACCGACAAGGAGGCGGCGACGGCCATGGGGATCGACGCCGCGCGGATCACCCTGCTGACCTTCAGCTTCGGCGCCGGGCTCGCGGCGCTCGGCGGGGCGCTCGCCTCGCCGACCCTGGCGCTGGTGCCCGGCATCGGGGCGCAGACCATCGTGCTCTCCTTCGCCGTGGTGGCGACGGCGGGGCTCGGCCAGATCGAGGGCGCCGCGCTGACCGCGCTGCTGATCGGCCTTGGTCGCAGTATCGCCGTCTATTTCGCCCCGGAATTCGAGGTGGTGGTGCCCTATCTCATCATGGTGGCGGTGCTGCTGGTCCGGCCGCAGGGGCTGTTCGGCGTGATCGAGACCCGGCGGGTATGAAGCGCGAGAGCCTGCTCGCCGCGCTCGGCGCCCTCGCCCTCGTCGTTTGCGCCTGGGCGGTGCCCTGGCTGAAATTCGTCCTGACCATCGCGCTGGCCAAGGGCATTGCCGTGCTCGGCATCCTGCTCCTGCTGCGGGCCGGGCAGGTGAGCTTCGGCCATTCGATGTTCCTCGCACTCGGCGCCTATACCATGGCCTTCCTCGCGCCCATGGAGGACGAGGTCCTGCTGCTGCTGCCCGCCGCGGCACTCATCGCTGCAGGCTTCGGCCTCGTCATCGGCCTCTTCCTGGTGCGGTACCGCGACATCTTCTTCGGCATGCTGAACCTGGCCTTCGCCATGGTGCTCTATTCGCTGCTGGAGAAGCTCTACGCCATCACCAAGGGCACCGACGGCATCCGCGTCGCCGCCCTCAGCTTCGCCGGTACCGAGCCGGAGCGCGGCACGCAGGAGTGGATCGTCTTCGGCATCGCGCTCGGGCTTGCCATCCTCTTCGGCTTGCTGGTCCGCTTCTATCTCGCCTCGCCTATGGGCCGGGCGCTGGCGGGCATCAAGACGCGGGAGACGCGGCTGGAATTCATGGGCGTGCCGGCCCGCCGCGTGCTGCTCTTCGCCTATGTGCTCTCGGCGCTGATGGGCGGCGTCGGCGGCGCCCTCGTCGCCATGACGACGCGGCACGTCACGCCGCAGATCGCCTATTGGACGGCCTCCGGCGAGTTGGTCTTCATCGCCATCCTCGGCGGGGCGGGCAGCGCGCTGGGGCCCTTCCTAGGCGCCACGGCCTTCGAACTGGTGCGGGTCTATGCCGCGGCCGCCGTCGCCGATGCCTGGCAGATGATCCTCGGCGGAGTGCTGCTGGTGGTAATCCTCTTTGCCCCGGGTGGCGTCTGGGGCCTGCTCTCGCGGCGGTGGCGGGCATGAGCCAGGTGCTGCTCTCTGCAAAGGGCCTCCGCCTCGCCTTCGGCGGCGTCAAGGCGGCGGACGGCATCGACCTCGATGTCCGGCATGGCGAGTTCCTCGCCATCATCGGGCCGAACGGGGCGGGCAAGACCACCTTCATCAACATGACGACGGGCTATCTCCGCCCCCAGGCCGGGCGGATCGAATTCGACGGCAAGCCCATCCTCGGCCTGTCGCCGCGCGCCATCGTCCGGCGCGGCATCGGCCGCAGCTTCCAGCTGCCGCAGCTCTTCTCCGAGCATACGGTGCTGGAGAATGCGGCGCTGGCCATCGCCGCCCGGCGGGGGATCTGGTCCCCCTTTACGCCCTTGCTCCGCCCGCGCTGGCGTGACGAGGCCATGGACCTGCTGGACCGCTTCGGCCTCCGGGCCGTCGCCGAATCCCGGGCCGATGCGCTGAACGAGGGCGCCCGCAAGCTGGCCGACATCGCCATGGCCGTGGCGCTCGAGCCAAGCCTGCTGCTGATGGACGAGCCGACCAGCGGCGTGGCCGCGGCCGAGAAGATGGTGATCGTCGAGACGTTGGTGCGGGTCCTGCGCAGCACCGGCGTCACGGCCGTCTTCGTCGAGCACGATATGGATGTGGTCGCCCGCTTCGCCGACCGCGTCGCGGTCTGGAGCCAAGGCCGCATCGCCGCCCTCGGCCCGCCCGGCGAGGTGCTGGCGGACCCCAAGGTGCGGCGCGAGGTGATCGGGATCGCGGCCAATGCTTGAGCTTTCGGGCGTTTCCGCCGACATCGCCGGCATCCCCGTCCTCCGCGGCGTCTCGCTCGCGGTGCCGCCCGGTGGCCGAGTGGCGCTCATCGGCCGCAACGGCGCCGGCAAGACGACGACGCTTCGCACGCTGATGGGCCTGGTGCCCGCCCGCGACGGCCGCATCATCATCGACGGGCAGGAGGCGACGGCGGTGCCCGCCCATCACCGCGCCCGGCTCGGCATCGGCTATGCCCCGGAGGAGCGGCGGCTCTTCGGCAGCTTCTCGGTGCAGGAGAACATGCTGCTGCCGGCCCAGGTCCTCCGCCTGCCCACAGCCGAGGTGGCGCGGCGGCTGGAGGCGGTTTTCACCCTGCTGCCGGAGCTGCGCGACCTCGCGCCGCGCCGCGCCGCGGGGCTCTCGGGCGGACAGGGGAAGATGGTGGCGCTCGGCCGGGCGCTGATGATCGGCACCAGGGCGGTGCTGTTGGACGAGCCCTTCCAGGGCCTCGCGCCGGCCCTTGCCCTTCGCTACGCCGAGGCCTTGGCCCGGCTCCGCCAGGCGCTGCCCGACGTCGCCATCCTCATCACAGAGAGCAACCCGGAACTGCTGCGCCCCCTCGTCCAGGCTACCTACGTGATCGAGCGCGGGGAAATGGCGCCCGGATGAGGCGCACGCCACAGGCCCCGCCATGGTCCTGAAGCACGCAGCTATGGCGCTGCTGCTGGCCGGCCTGGCGGGATGCGCCAGCCGGTCCGCTACCCCCTTGCCCAATCCCCAGATTCTGGCCGCCCACGAGTGGGAGCACGGTCCGCCCTGGGGGCCGGAGGAACTGCCCTGGGTTCCGCCCCTCGAAACCTATGCCAGCTACGATCCCTATCCCTGGTCCTGGACCGGGCCCGCAATTGGCATCCGCCGCGGCTTTTGGTGGGGCGGCCACCGCGGCCATTACCGCGGCGGGCTGATCGGCCGGGGTGGCTTCCACCGAGGTTTCCACGGCGGTGGCCATTTCGGCAGAGGCCGGCACGGGCGGCGGTGAGGTTGCGCCGCGCGGCGGCATCCCCTATACGCGCCGCTTCCCGCGGCCGGTCGGTATCGGCTGCGCCTTATCCCGCGAGCGCGCCATGAAGTCCGACATCCATCCCGACTACCACGATATCACCATCGTCATGACTGACGGGACCACCTACACGACCCGGTCCTGCTACGGGAAGGAAGGTGACACCATCCGCCTCGACATCGATCCGAAGTCGCATCCGGCCTGGACCGGCGTGCAGCGCGTGATGGACACCGGCGGCCAGGTGGCGAAGTTCAACAAGAAGTTCGCCGGCATCGGCGCCCGCAAGAAGTAAGCCCCGGCTCCATCGCCTGCGCTTTTTCGGAACGCCGCCCCTCTTGAACGGGGGGCGGCGTTTGCTAATTCTAGCCCTGTCAGAAGCGCCCGAACGGGGCTTTTGGCGCGGTTCACTGCCATACACGGCGCCCGTATGGGGCCGATGAAGGCAGGAGTCGCCGGCATAATCAGGACCTTGCTTCCATCAAGGAGGTTCCGCGTATGAATACTCTCGATTTCGCCCCTCTGCTCCGCACTGCCATCGGCTTCGACCGGCTGGCCCGCACGCTTGAGACCGCGCGTGCCTCGCAGGACCCGCAGGGTTACCCCCCGTACAACATCGAGAAGGTCGGTGAGGACAGCTATGTCCTGACCATGGCCGTGGCCGGCTTCGGCCCGGACGACCTCGAGATCGTGGCGCGGGACAATGTGCTGACCGTCGCCGGCCGTGCGCCGCAGACGGAGGAAGGCCGCAGCTACCTGCATCGCGGCATCGCCGGCCGTGCCTTCGAGCGCCGCTTCGCGCTGGCCGACCACATCGTGGTCGATGGCGCTAACCTTGAGCATGGCCTGCTCCAGCTCGCGCTGAAGCGCGTGGTGCCCGAGGCGCTGAAGCCCCGCCGCATCCCGGTGCAGCCTGGCCGTCCGGTGATCGCCAATGAAGGCAGCCAGGATCAGGCGCCGCAGGCCCAGGCTGCCTGAGCGGGACAGATGGTCCTTGACCGGCCGGCGGGGGCAACCCCGCCGGCTTTTTCTATGTCCCGGGTTTCTTGAAGAAGGCATCCGCTGCGCTGCGATGTGCCTGCCGCGCCGCGATGGCGGCCTCCGCCCGGGCGACCTCGGCCCGCAGGTCTGCAATATAGCGTTGCAACTCCACCACATCCCATCGGTCCAGGACCGCCGGTGTGAGCCGGCTGGCTGCCGGGCGCGGGATTTCCTCCTCGATCATGTGGCACCTCGTGTGACGCGCGGGCTTTGACCCCGCCCAATGCCGCCTCTATATGCCACGCCAAGCCGCAGTGAAGGGCCCCGCCCCGCCGGCACTGCTCTGATAGGTTCGCTCAATGACCCAGCCGCTGATGCCGAAGGCCACCGCCGTGTGGCTGATCGACAAGACCTCCCTGACCTTCGAACAGGTCGCCGATTTTGTGGGCATGCATCCGCTGGAAGTCCAGGCGATCGCCGATGGCGAGGTGGCCCAGGGCATCATCGGCTACGACCCGGTGCTGAACGGCCAGCTCACCCGCGAGGAGATCGCCCGCTGCGAGGCCAATCCCGCGCTCCGGCTGCAGATCCAGTCGTCCAGCCTCCCGGCGCCGAAGGCCCGCGGCAAGGGTGCCCGCTACACGCCCGTCTCAAAGCGCAATGACCGGCCGGACGGCATCGCTTGGCTGATCCGCCACTATCCCCAGCTTTCGGATACCGCTGTCGGCAAGCTGCTCGGCACCACCAAGGACACCATCGCCAAGGTGCGCGACCGAACGCATTGGAACAGCGCCAACATCAAGGCGCGGGATCCTGTGATCCTCGGCCTTTGCACCCAGTCTGACCTGAATGCCGCGCTGATCGCCGCTGGCGAGCGTCCGGGCGCCGTGCCGCCCCCGCTGCCGGACACCGCCGAGGATTCGGCGGCCTGAGAAGGCGGTGCGGCCGGCGAACTCCGGCCGCACCGCCCGCCGTGCTCCTGAGCCTCAGCTGGCCCGGCGCAGCTTCTCGATCTCTTCCTTCAGCCGCAGCTTCTCCCGCTTCAGCCGCGCCAGCTCCAGCTCATCCGGTCGGGGGCGCGCGTCCTGCGCGCCGATCGCCCGCTCGAGGATGGCATGCTTGTCTTCAAGGGACCGGAGCCGTGGCGAAGTCATCATGCGGACATCTCCTTTTCCGTCCTGGGGTGCGCCGAGGCGATCCAACGGCCTATCGCCCGCTGTTGCGCCCGCGCCGGAGCATGGTAATGGCCTCCGCGCCCGGATTGCATCCTTTCCTTCACCGTCCAGCCACGAGCCTGAACGCCGATGCTCGATGACCGAGACAGCCTGTTGCGACGCCTGCACGAGATGCGGAGCGAACATCGCGACCTCGACACGGTCATTGCCCGGCTGTCGGACAGCCTGACGGACCAGCTCCAGGTCCAGCGCCTCAAGAAGCGCAAGCTGAAGCTGAAGGACGAGATCGCCTGGCTGGAAAGCCGGCTTCTGCCCGATATCAGCGCATGAGCCCGGCCTCCGTGAGCCCCCTGGTCGGCGTCATCATGGGCAGCCGCTCCGACTGGGAGACGATGCGCCATGCCGCGGAGGTGCTGGAGAAGCTCCGCATCCCGCACGAGACCCGCGTGGTCTCCGCCCACCGCACCCCGGAGCGGCTGCATGCCTATGCCGCCGAGGCACGCGGCCGCGGCCTCAAGGTCATCATCGCCGGGGCCGGCGGCGCGGCGCACCTGCCGGGCATGGCGGCGGCGATGACGCCGCTGCCGGTGCTTGGCGTGCCGGTCGAGAGCCATGCGTTGAAGGGCATGGATAGCCTTCTCTCCATCGTCCAGATGCCGGGTGGCATCCCTGTGGGCACGCTCGCCATCGGCAAGGCCGGCGCCATCAATGCCGGGCTGATGGCCGCCGCCATCCTTGCCCTTTCTGACCCTGACCTCGCCACCCGGCTCGATGCTTGGCGCGCGGCACAGACTGAGGGCGTGCCGGAGGAGCCAGCATGACCGCGCCGCTGCCCCCCGGCAGCACCATCGGCATCCTCGGCGGCGGGCAGCTCGGGCGGATGTCGGCCCTGACGGCGGCGCGGCTCGGCTACCGCTGCCATGTCTATGCGCCGGAGGCAGAAAGCCCCGGCATGCAGGTGGCCGCTGCCGCCACTGTCGCCCCTTATGAGGACGAAGCCGCCCTGGCCCGGTTTGCTGCGGCCGTCGACGTCGTCACCTTCGAGTTCGAGAATGTCCCGGCCGGAACGCTGGCCGCTCTTGCCCCCCTCGCCCCCTGCCGGCCCGGCGTCGAGGTACTGCGAATCTGCCAGGACCGCCTGGCGGAGAAGGCCTTCCTCGAGCGCGCCGGCGTCCCCGTCGCCCCCTGGCGTGCGGTGGAGGATGAGGCGGGACTCGCCACGGCCCTTCAGGAGATCGGCCTGCCCGCCGTGCTGAAGACCACGCGACTCGGCTATGACGGCCGTGGCCAGGCGGTGATCCGCAACCCGGACGAGGCCGCGGCTGCCTTCGCCCGCCTCGCACCGAAGCCGCTGATCCTCGAAGCCTTCGTTCCCTTCGTCGCCGAGGTCTCCGCCATTGCCGCCCGCGGCGAGGACGGTGCCTCTGCCGTCTACGATGCGGTGGAGAATCGCCACTGCGATCACATCCTCGACCTCAGCTTCGCTCCGGCGCGGCTGCCGGTGGCGGACGCCGCGTGCGGCCATGCGCTGCGAGTCGCCGAGACGCTGGGCTTGGTCGGTGTGCTGGCGCTGGAGCTGTTCGTCCTGCCGGATGGCCGCCTGCTGGGCAACGAGATCGCCCCGCGGCCTCATAATTCGGGCCATTGGACGATGGACGGCTGCGCTGCCAGCCAGTTCGAGCAGCATGTCCGCGCCGTCGCCGGCCTTCCGCTGGCTGCGGCCACGCGTCATCACGACGTTGTCATGAAGAACCTTGTCGGGCCTGACGGCCTGGCCCGGTGGCCAGGCCTGCTGCGTAAGCGGGACGTAGTGCCGCACTGGTATGGCAAGGCCGAAGCCCGTCCGGGCCGGAAATTGGGCCATGCCAACAAGTTGCTGGCCCTTGGCACCCTTTCCACCCTCGATGACGGCGCTGCCCTGCTGGGGCTGTGATGTATTTGCCATTACCCACTGTGGCGTCCTTGCCACATCGATGCGGAAATGGTCGGGCCCCCGATGCAGGTTCACGCTCGCGGTGTTAGGTTCCCTGAACGCAGCGCTGTCGCCGTCTCAAATCCACGGTAGGCGTCGCGACACAGGCGTTTCGTGAACCGAGGAGAGATTTCGATGACCCTCAGGAAGGCCCTTCTGGCCGCGACGGTGCTGGCGCTGCCGGTCGCCGCGCAGGCGCAGCCGGTCTCCGGCCTCTACATCGGGGCCGGCGGCGGTTTGAACATCCACCAGGATTCGAACAACAACGGCGTCAAGACGAAGTTCGACGACATCGGTGCCGTCGGCCTCGCCTCCATCGGCTGGGGCTTCGGCAACGGCCTTCGCGCCGAGATCGAGGGCAGCTACCGCACCAACGACATCCGCAGCATCACCAGCAACGGTGGCGCCGTCCGTGGCAACAGCGGCTACCTCCGCAACTACGCTGCGATGGCGAATGTCCTGTACGACTTCAACCTCGGCCTGCCGGTCATTCCGTATCTCGGCGTCGGCGTCGGCTACGGCTGGGTGGATGTCGACAAGGCGAACATTGAAGGCCCGGGCGGCAGCCGCTACCGGATCGAGGACACCGACGGCCGCCTTGCCTACCAGGGCATCGCCGGCGCCGCCTTCGCCCTGCCGGTTCCGGGCCTCGCCCTGACCGCCGAGTACCGCTTCTACGGTACGCTCGAGCCGAAGCTGAACGTCGACCGCACCAGCGTCGTGGGCGCCCCGGGCGGCACCTACAAGCCGACCAACTACAACCACAGCGCGCTGATCGGCATTCGCTACGCCTTCAACACGCCGGTTGCCCCGCCGCCGGTCGTGGCCGCCCCGCCGGTTGCCCCGGCGCCGACCGTGGCCCGCACCTACTTGGTCTTCTTCGACTGGGATCGCGCGGACCTGACCGACCGCGCTCGGCAGATCATCTCCGAGGCTGCCGGCGCCGCCCGCAGCGTGCAGTCCACCCGCATCGAAGTGGCCGGCCATGCCGACCGTTCGGGCACCCCGCAGTACAACCAGCGCCTGTCGCAGCGCCGCGCCGATGCGGTCGCCGCCGAGCTGGTTCGCCAGGGCGTGAGCCGCAACGACATCATGGTCACTGCCTTCGGCGAGAGCCGTCCGCTGGTCCCGACTGCGGACGGCGTGCGCGAGCCGCAGAACCGCCGTGTCGAGATCGTGCTGCGCTAAGCAGCACCTTCTTCTCACGGAGATTGGAAGGGGCGCCCTCGGGCGCCCCTTTTTTCGTTCCGGGAAACTGCATCCTACTGGCTGTTTCGCCGTGTAACCCAACTGTGGCCTGAATGCCACAAGCCTGTCGGTCGCGTTTTCGACAGTGAACTAGACCTCAAATTTTTTCTTCAAACGTGGGAACGCACCCCACGCCGAACCGGATGGCCGGTGCCCGGCGGGTTGTGTCTCTTGCTTGGAGCAATACGGATGAGTCTGAAACGGGCACTGCTGGCCACCGCCCTGGTCTCGGCCCCCCTGCTGGCGTCGATTGGCACGGCCAGCGCCCAGCCGGTGACCGGCCTCTATATCGGCGCCGGTGCCGGTGCGAACTGGATCAACAACCCCTCAAAGTTCGACCTGAGCGGCGATACCCTCCCCGGCAACTTCGGCCTGGCGCCGAACACCACCATCAACAATGCTGGCAAGGCCAACTTCAACGTCGGCTGGACCGGCGTGGTGAGCCTTGGCTGGGGCTTCGGCAATGGTGTCCGGGCTGAAATCGAGGGCAACTACCGCAACAACGAAGTCGACAGCATCCGTGGCTTCGGCCTGGCGCCGGTATCCCGCGTCGGTGGCTTCCAGACTACCTATGGCGTGATGGCGAACGTCTTCTATGACTTCGACCTCGCCAATTTCGGCCTGGGCCAGAGCATCGTGCAGCCCTATATCGGTATCGGCGCCGGTTATGCCTGGACCGACTGGAAGAACATCCGTGGCGTGGGCACGGGCAACCGGGTCATCAGCGCCGATGGCGACGACGGCCAGTTCGCCTTCCAGGGCATCGTCGGTGCAGCCGTGCCGCTCACCTGGGTCGGCGTCACCGGCCTGTCGCTGACCGCCGAGTACCGCTTCTTCGGCACGCTGCAGCCCGAGCTGGCGACCACTGTCAGCACCGCCACCGGCGCCCGCTTGCAGTCCGGCAAGATCGAGGCCGACAACTACAACCACTCGGTCATGCTCGGCCTGCGCTACGCGCTATTCCAGCCGCCGCCGGCCCCGCCGCCGGTCGTCGCCGCCCCGCCGCAGGCCGCCCAGGCCCCGGCTCCGGCGCGGACCTATCTGGTGTTCTTCGACTGGGATCGGGCGGACCTCACCACCCGCGCCCGCGAGATCATCAGCGAGGCGGCGCAGAACTCCCGCCGCGTGCAGGCGACGCGCATCGAGGTGGCCGGCCATGCCGACCGCTCCGGCACGCCGCAGTACAACCAGCGCCTGTCGCAGCGCCGCGCCGATGCGGTCGCCGCCGAGCTGGTGGCGCAGGGCGTCAGCCGCAACGACATCAGCGTGACGGCCTTCGGTGAGAGCCGCCCGCTGGTCCCGACCGCGGATGGCGTGCGCGAGCCGCAGAACCGCCGTGTCGAGATCGTGCTGCGCTAAGCAGCGGCGATCAGCGTCGAGATGGGAAGGGGCGCCTTCGGGCGCCCCTTTTCGTTGGCGGCTACAGGAAGTCCTGCAGCATCGCCACCAGCGGCTTGTCCGCCGGCGGCATGGCATAACCACCCATCTGCCGCGGCTTCACCCAGGCCAGTGCCTGCCCCTCCACCGGCCGCACCATCCCGCCCCATTTGCGGCAGAGATAGAGTGGCATCATCAGGTGGAAGGCATCGTAGCCGTGCGAGGCGAAGGTGAAGGGCGCTAGGCAGCTCTCACTGACATCGATGTCGAGCTCTTCCTTCAATTCGCGGATCAGCGCCGCCTCGGGGCTCTCGCCCGGCTTCACCTTGCCGCCCGGGAATTCCCAGAGGCCGGCGAGCGGCTTCCCCTCCGGCCGCCGCGCCAGCAGCACCCGCCCGTCCGGATCGACCAGGGCGACGGCGGCGACCAGCAGGACCGGCTTCTCCGTCCGCAACGGTGCCTCGGTGGCGGCCAGGGCCAGCAGCGCCTCGCGCTCCGCCCGGAAGAGCAGCACCGGCATCGGCCCGCCGCGGGAGAGGAAGGTCTGCATCGCCTCCCCCGCCGGCCGCAACCCGACCCGCTGCAGGACGGCGGCAGAGCGCACATTGTCCTTCAGCGCGCTGGCGCGAATCGCAGCGATACCCTGCGTCTCCAGCGCCCAGCGGCAGAGCGCCACGGCGGCCTCCGTCGCCACGCCGTGGCCCCAGAACTTCCGCCCGACCCAGTATCCGAGCTCCGCCCCCTTTCGGTCGGTATCGAGGGTCAGCGCCACGCAGCCGACCAGCCGCTCGACCTGGCCCTCCGGCCCCCCCTCCTCGCCGGTGATCGCCAAGTGCCAAGCCTCGCCGGCGGCGATCTGGGCCCAGGTGGAGCGGATCCACTCTTCGGCCCGGGCCAGCTCATAGGGGTAGCGCACGCGGGCGAGGTTCTTTGCCACCTCCCAGTCGTTGACCAGGCGATGCAGCGCCGTCGCATCCTCGAGGCGGAGCGGGCGCAGGACCAGACGCTCCGTGCGGAGCGGCGGGAAATCGGGCGACGATGTCACGATGGCAGCAGACCCCGGTGGCGGTTGCGGCGAAAGGCTTCGGCCAGGGGCGCCACGAAAGGGCGGGTGGTGGAGCTGAGCGGGATCGAACCGCTGACCTCGTCATTGCGAACGACGCGCTCTCCCAACTGAGCTACAGCCCCGTACCAACCCGCGGGCTTGGGGTCCCGCAGGGCGCGCTAGATGCCCTTGCACGGCCTCCGAGTCAAGCCCGCTTGTCCCATGCTGTGCCCATCATTAGGTTGCGGCCGCGTTCCACGGCTCCGGCCCAAACCAAGGTCATCGGCATGTTCCTGGATGTGGTGTTCTACCTGGCCGGCGCGGTGCTGGACTTGCTGTGGTGGGCGGTGATGCTCGCCGTTGTGGTGCAGCTGCTGGTCAATTTCGGCGTGCTCGATACACGCAACCGCATCGTCTGGATGATCGCCGATTTCCTCTACAGGGTGACGGAGCCGCTCTTCGGCCGCGTCCGCAGGGTGCTGCCGAATTTCGGCTCCATCGATCTCTCGCCGCTGGTGGTGCTGCTGCTGATCACCGCCTGCCAGATGCTGCTGGGTGCCATCCGCCGCTCGCTCTTCCTGAACGGGATGTATTTTTGACCGATGACTGGTGGCGGCCGTGCCCTGAGGGCGTCACCCTTCGCGTGAAGGTGCAGCCCCGCGCGCGCCGGCCTGGCATCGGCGGGCTGGCGCCTGGGGTGGACGGGCCGCGGCTCCGCCTCGCCGTCACCGAGGCAGCGGAGGATGGGCGGGCCAACCGCGCGGTCTGCGCCGCCCTCGCCGCGGCGCTCGGCCTGCCCGCCTCGGCGGTCAGCATCCTCCAGGGTTTGGCCGCGCGGGAGAAGCTGGTGCAGATCGCGGGCAATGCCGATGCGCTGGCCGCAAGGGTGAGGGGTTGGGCATGACGGCACGGATCATCGACGGCAAGGCCGTGGCGGAGCGCCTGCGTGCCGGCCTCGCCGAGCGCATTGCCACCTTGCCCTTCCGCCCGGGGCTGCGCGTCGTCCGCATCGGCGAGGACCCGGCGAGCGGCGTCTATGTCCGCAACAAGGACCGTGCTGCGCTCGCCGCCGGCTTCGACAGCGCCACCATCCACCTGCCCGCCGAGACGTGCGAATCCAGCCTGCTTGCCCTCATCGCCCGGCTGAACGCCGACCCGGCGGTGGACGGCATCCTCGTCCAGCTCCCGCTGCCGCCGCAGATCAGGGCCGATGCGGTCATCGCCGCGGTCGACCCGGCGAAGGATGTGGACGGCTTCCATCCGGTGAATGCCGGGCGGCTGGCCAGCCGCCAGCCCGGCCTCGTGCCCTGCACGCCGAAGGGAGTGATGCACCTGCTGCGCGAGGCCGGCACGCCCCTGCCTGGCGCCCGCGCCGTCGTGCTCGGCCGCAGCCAGATCGTCGGCCGGCCGATGCTGCAATTGCTGCTCGCCGCCGACTGCACCGTCACCGTCGTCCACTCCCGCACCCGCGACCTTCCGGGCGAATGCCGGCGGGCGGAGATCCTGGTCGCCGCCGTCGGCCAGGCAGAGCTGGTGCGCGGCGACTGGGTGGCGGAGGGCGCCACCGTCATCGATGTCGGCATCAATCGCGGCGGCGATGGCAAGCTGGTCGGCGATGTCGCCTTTGCCGAGGCGCTGTCGCGGGCCGCGGCCATCACCCCAGTGCCGGGCGGCGTCGGGCCGATGACCATCGCCTGCCTGCTCGAGAACACGCTGGAGGCGGCGCTCGCCCGGCGGAGCCTGCCGGCGGAGTAGCGGCCTTGGCGGGTTTCGGGCTCGGTCTGCTCTTCGTCCTGATCTGGGCCTCCGCCTTCACCGCCATCAAGGGGCTGGTGCCGGAATGGCCGCCGCTCTGGGCGCTGGCGATCCGCTTCTGCCTGGTGGCGCTGCTGCTCGGCGGGGTGCTCGCCTGGCGCGGGCTGCGCTGGCCGGGACGGCGGGACGGGGCGCGGCTCGGGGCGATGGGGCTTTTTGGCTCGGCCGGCTACCTGGCGGGGGCTTGGCTAGCCGCGCTGACCCTCCCTTCCGGCCTGGTCGCCCTGCTATCCTCCACCGCGCCGCTCTTCGTGGCGCTCGGCGAGGCGATCTTCCTCGGCCGCCGCGTGCCGGCACTGGCCTGGGCCGGGCTCGCCCTCGGCTGGCTCGGCGTCGCAGTGCTCGGCGCGGGGCGTGGCGCGGCGGGATTCGAGCTGCATGGAGTGCTGCTGGCGCTCGGCGGGGCGCTTTCCCAGGCGGCGGGCATCCTCATCTTCGCCCCGGCACGCGGGCGGGTCGACGCATGGACCGCCAATGCCGTCCAGGCAGCGGTGGCGGCGCTGGCGCTGATCCTCCTCGCCAGCCTGGTCGAAACCCGCCTGCCCGGGACGCCGAGCCCGGTCGCCATCTTCTCCCTTGCCTATGGGGTGCTGGTGGTCGGCATCGGCGGCTATGCGCTCTACTTCACCATGCTGAAGCGCCTGCCGCCGGCGACGGCGGCCGCCTTGCAGCTGCTCGCCCCGCCGGTGGCCGCCCTGCTCGGCTGGGCCCTGCTCGGCGAGGTGCTGGGCTGGACGGATGTGGCGGGCGGCCTCGTGACGCTCGCCGGCCTTGCCCTGCTGTTCCGGGCCCGCGCCAGTTGAGCCTGCGTGGTTGACCGTCCGGGGAGTCCCGTCTATATGCCTCGCCTCCCGGCGGCGCCCTGGCTCCGCCGGCGGCCTCTTTTGGCCGATCCCATAACCGAACCCTTGCCCGGGGCAGCGCCGACCCCGGCCTATGATCCTGGCGCGACCAGTTGAGGCCGCACGATGACCTTCGCAGTGATCCGCACCGGCGGAAAGCAGTACCGGGTGACGCCGAACGCGGTGCTCACCGTCGAGAAGCTCGAAGCCGAGCCCGGCGCCACCATCACCTTTCATGATGTGCTGGCCATCGGCGGCGAGGCCGGCCTGACCCTCGGTGCACCCACCGTCCCCGGCGCCAGCGTCACCGCGACCGTCGAGAAGCACGCGCGCGGCGAGAAGGTGATCATCCTGAAGAAGCGCCGCCGGCAGAACAGCCGCCGCAAGCGGGGCCATCGCCAGGACCTCACGGTCCTCCGCATCGCCGACATCGCCGCGGCCTGAACGAGAAGGAGAATTCTCCATGGCACATAAGAAGGCAGGCGGCTCCTCCCGCAACGGGCGCGACAGCGCCGGCAAGCGCCTCGGCGTGAAGCTGTTCGGTGGGCAGGTCGTCCGCGCCGGCAACATCATCGTCACCCAGCGCGGCACGAAGATGCTGGCCGGCCGCAATGTCGGCGTGGGCCGCACCCATTCGCTGCATGCGATGGTCGACGGCACCGTAAAGTTCGAGCGCAAGGCCGAGGGCCGCGTGCATGTTTCCGTGCTGCCGGTCGCCCAGGCCGCTGAGTAAGTCTCACCCGTTGCGGTGACGCGAAGGGGGCCGCAAGGCCCCCTTTTTTATTCCTAAGGGTCCAAGCCCCACCATGAAATTCCTCGATGAAGCCAAGGTCTGGGTGAAGGCCGGCGATGGCGGCGACGGCGTCATCGCCTTCCGCCGCGAGAAATACATCGAATTCGGCGGCCCCGACGGCGGCAATGGCGGCCGCGGCGGCAATGTGGTGGTGGAGGCCGTCGATGGCCTCAATACGCTGATCGACTACCGCTACGCCCAGCACTTCAAGGCCCGCAAGGGCGGCAACGGCGCCGGGCAGGACCGCACCGGCGCCGGCAGCGAGGATGTCGTCCTCAAGGTGCCGATCGGCACGCAGATCTTCGCCGAGGACAAGGAGACGCTGCTCGCCGATCTCGACGCGCCCGGTGCCCGGGTAGTGATCGCCCAGGGCGGCGATGGCGGCCATGGCAATGCCCACTACAAGACCAGCACCAACCGCGCCCCGCGCCGCGCCGACAAGGGCTGGCCGGGCGAGGAGAAATGGCTCTGGCTCCGCCTCAAGCTGATCGCCGATGCCGGGCTGGTCGGCCTGCCGAATGCCGGAAAATCGACCTTCCTGGCCGCCGTCAGCGCCGCCAAGCCAAAGATTGCCGACTATCCCTTCACCACGCTCCACCCGCAGCTCGGCGTTGTCCGGCTCAACGCCTCGGAGGAATTCGTCCTCGCCGACATCCCCGGTCTGATCGAGGGCGCGCATGAGGGCGCCGGGCTTGGCGACCGCTTCCTCGGTCATATCGAGCGCTGCGCCGTGCTGCTGCACCTGATTGACGGCAGCCAGCCGGACCCGGCCGGCGCCTGGCGCACTGTGCGGGAGGAGCTGGAGGGCTATGGCAACGGCCTCGCCGAAAAGCCAGAGCTGGTGGCTCTCAACAAGCTGGATGCGATGACGCCCCAGGCCCGCACCAGCCGGCTGAAGGCGCTGGAGCGTGCCGTCGGCCGGCCGGTGCTGCTGCTTTCCGGCGCAACGCAGGAAGGCGTGCCGGAGGCGCTGCGGGCGCTCGCCAATGTCATCGCGGAGAAGCGGGCGGCGGATAAGGCGAAGGCCTAACGCCGCCCCATCACCGCCAGCAGCCCGCCGAATACCCCGATCCCCGCCGCCAGCGGCCCGAAGCCGGCGAAGCCGTGCTGGGCGATCATCCAGCTCCCGAGCGCCGCCGCGCCCAGCCATCCGACGCTCGCCGAGGTGACGTTCAGCCCGAGGACCGTGCCCCGCACATCCTCCGGCACTTCGGCCAGCGCCGCCATCAGGCTCGGCCGGGCAATGGCATTGACAAAGACATAAGCGAAGCCGAGGGCGACCGATCCCTCCAGCCCCGGCAGCCAGCCGAACAGCGCGACCGCCAGCACCGCCGAGCCGAACATCGCCCCGGCGAAGGTCAGCCGCCGGTTGCCGAGCCGGTCCGCCAGCTGCCCGCCCAGCACCGTGCCGAGGATGCTGCCCAGCGCGAAGACCGCCAGCGGCACCACCACGCCAGCCAGCGACAGTCCATAGGAGGATTGCAGGAAGGTAGCGAAATAGACGGCAATGAGCCCGTAGCAGATCCGCTCCGCCACCCCCATCGTCAGCAGCCGCAGCACCGGCCCGGTGAGCGCCCTGCCCCGCACCACCCCCGCCTTGCGCAGGCCCGACCCGCCTGAGGCCGGCCGCAGTGTCGTCACCCAAAGCGCGAGGCCCGCCAGCAGCGCCACCCCCGCCACCACCTGGTTCACGCCTCGCCAACCGAGCGAGGCGCCGATCCAGGCCGCCATCGGCACCCCGACCAGCAGGGTCAGCGACTGCCCCGCCATCACCCAGCCCAGCGCCCGCCCGCGCTGCCGGTCCACCACCCGCGCCGAGGCCTCGGCCATCAGCACCCCGGTGAAGGCGCCCGCGCAGGCGCCCGCCAGCGCGCCCCAGATCGCAACCCAAAGGAAGCTGCCCGCCCCCGCGACGCCCAGCAGGCACAGCGCCAGCGCCACCGGCCCGCCGATCAGGAAGGGCCGCCGCCCCCAGCGATCCGATCCCGCCCCCGCCAGCACCGAGGCGATGCCCCAGGCAATCGAGGTGACAGCCATGAGGTTGCCGACCAGAGGCAGGCTCGTCGCCAGGTCGCGCGACATCTCGAGCAGGAAGGGCGCCCGCGTCGTGCCACTGGAGGAGGCGGCGAACATGCCGAAACAGGCCGCGGCGAGCAGCGCCCAGGGCATGGGAGGCTCCGCGGGCGGCAGGCTCCCGGCCGTATCGCCGGGCGGCAGGGGCCAGCGATGACGGGCCATGATGTTTCCTCGAAGGCTTATGGATTACGGACAAGCCTAGGCGCGCCGCCTGGAAGGGTCCAGCCGCAGGGGCTAGGCTGACGCCTCCCCGTCCGGACCCCCGCCTTGCCGAACCGCCCACGCCCCGACCTGATCGGCCTGATCGCCCTCGGAGTCATCGTCGCCGTGATGGTCGGCGGGTACTTCCTCTTCCCTGCCCTTCAGGCGGCGATGGGCTACCAAGACTGCATCGCCTCCGGCCGCATCACCGGCTGCTAGGTGGCGCCTTCCGATAGCGTCCGCTGCACCGCCCGCCGCCAGCCGCGATAGGCCGCCTCCCGCTCGGCCTCGGCCATGGCCGGGCTGAACCGCCGGTCGAGCTGCCAGCGCGCCGCGAACTCCGCCGGCTCCGGGCAAAGCTCCGCCTGCAGGCCGGCGAGGTAGGCGGCCCCCAGCGCCGTCGTCTCGCGGATGATCGGCCGATCCACCGGCGCGCCCAGCACATCGGCCAGGAACTGCATCGTCCAGTCAGAGGCGACCATGCCGCCATCGACGCGCAGCACCGCCCTCGCCCCGGCTCCCATATCGGCCTGCATTGCCTCCACCAAGTCGCGCGTCTGGTAGCCGACGCTCTCCAGCGCGGCACGGGCGAAATCCGCCCGGCCCGAGGCGCGGGTCAGCCCATGAATGGTGCCGCGCGCCTCCGCATCCCAATGCGGCACGCCGAGGCCGACGAAGGCCGGCACCAAGTAGAGCCGCCCCGCCGGGTCCGACTGCGCCGCCAGCGCGCCGCTCTCCGCCGCATCCTTGATGATGCCGAGCCCGTCGCGCAGCCATTGCACCGCCGCCCCGGCCACGAAGATCGCCCCTTCCAGCGCATAGGTCCGCTGGCCGCGCAGTTGATAGGCGATGGTCGTCAGCAGCCGATGGCTGGAAGCGACCGGCGCCTCACCCGTATTCAACAGGGCGAAGCAGCCCGTGCCATAGGTCGACTTCACCATCCCCGGCTCGAAGCAGGCCTGCCCCACTGTCGCCGCCTGCTGGTCCCCGGCGATGCCGAGCACGGGGATCGCGGCACCGAGCAGCGTCGTCGCCCCGAACTCCGCGGCGCAGTCGCGCACCTCCGGCAGCATCCCCATCGGCACGCGGAACAGGTCGCACATCGCCGCATCCCAGGCGCCGGCGCGGATGTCGAAGAGCATGGTGCGTGCCGCATTGGTGGCATCCGTCGCATGCACCCGCCCCTCGGTCAGCCGCCAAAGCAGGAAGGCATCGACCGTGCCGAAGGCCAGCTCGCCCCGCTCCGCCACGGCCCGCGCGCCGGGCACGGCATCGAGCATCCAGGCGATCTTGGTCGCGGAGAAATAGGGGTCGATCAGCAGCCCCGTCGTCGCCGCGACGGCCGCCGCATGCCCCGCCTCGCGCAGCGCCGCGCAGGTGGCGGCCGTCCGGCGGTCCTGCCAGACGATAGCGCGGTGGATCGGCCGGCCGGTGCACCGGTCCCAGACCAGCGTCGTCTCCCGCTGGTTGGCGATACCGATGCCGGCGATCTGCGCGGGCGTGAGCCCCGCCTTGCCGATCGCCTCCCGCATCACCGCGAGCGAGGTTTCCCAGAGATCCTCCGCCTCATGCTCCACCCAGCCGGAATGCGGGTAATACTGCGCGAATTCCTGCTGCGCCGAGGCAACGGGCGCAAGGTCGGGCGTGCGGAAGACGATCGCGCGGGTGGAGGTGGTGCCCTGGTCGAGGGCGAGGATATGGCCTTCGGCGGGCATCGGCGAAACCTCCGCTGCATGGTTGGCGGGGGCCGAAGCCCCCGCCCTTGGGATCAGCCGCGGCGCGGCGGGTTGGCCGGCCAGCTTTGGATGAGCTTGTCGTAGTCAACCGTCTCGCCCTGCGGCTTCTCGTTGGCGAGCCGCCGCTGCGGGGCGACGTTGCCGTCCTTTTCCGCCCGCTCGTACCACTGCTCGGCCGTGGTGCGCGGGTTGAGCCGCGGGCCACACTCGCCCTGGACATTGGCGCGCTGCAGCCGCTCCAGCACGCTGTCCTGGGCCGCCGCCAGCGAGTCCATCGCCGCCTGCGGCGTCTTCGCGCCGGAGGAGGCGTCGCCGATGTTCTGCCACCAGAGCTGCGCCAAGCGCGGATAGTCTGGGATGTTCACCCCCGTCGGCGTCCACTGCACCCGGGCCGGCGAGCGGTAGAACTCGATCAGCCCGCCGAGCTGCTTGGCACGGTCGGTGAAGGACTGGTGCCAGATGTCGCTCTCGCGGATGAAGGTGAGGCCGACATGGCTCTTCTTCAGGCTGGTCGACTTCGAGACGCAGAACTGCGCGTAGAGCCAGGCCGCGCGGCGGCGATCGACTGGGGTGGACTTCAGCAGCGTCCAGGACCCGGCATCCTGGTAGCCGAGCTTCATCCCCTCCTTCCAGTAGGCTCCCTTCGGCGAGGGCGCCATGCGCCAGCGCGGCGTGCCGTCCGGGTTCATCACCGCGAGGCCCGGCTTCACCATGTCGGCGGTGAAGGCGGTGTACCAGAACATCTGCTGCGCGATGTTGCCCTGCGCCGGCACCGGGCCGCTCTCGGAGAAGGTCATGCCGGCCGCCTCGGGCGGGGCATACTTCTTCAGCCACTCCACATACTTGGTGATGGAGTAGACCGCCGCCGGCCCGTTGGTGTCGCCGCCGCGCTCGATGGAGGAGCCGGTCGGGCGGCAGCCCTCCATGCGGATGCCCCACTCGTCGACCGGCTTGCCGTTCGGGATGCCGCGGTCGCCATTGCCCGCCATGGAGAGCCAGGCATCGGTGAAGCGCCAGCCGAGCGAGGGGTCCTTCTTGCCGTAGTCCATGTGGCCATAGACCTTGACCCCATCGATCTCCTTCACCGTGTTGGTGAAGAACTCGGCGATGTCCTCATAGGCGGACCAGTTCACCGGCACGCCGAGGTCGTAGCCGAACTGCCGCCTGAAGGCCTCCTTAATGGCCGGCCGGTTGAACCAGTCGTAGCGGAACCAGTAGACATTGGCGAATTGCTGGTCGGGCAGCTGGTAGAGCTTGCCGTCCGGCCCGGTGCCGAAGCTGCGGCCGATGAAATCCCCGAGGTCGAGGGTCGGCAGGGTCTGATCCTTGCCCTCGCCCGCCATCCAGTCGGTCAGCGGTACCGCCTGCTGGTAGCGGAAATGCGTGCCGATCAGGTCGCTGTCGTTGACCCAGGCGTCATAGACATTGCGGCCGGATTGCATCTGCGTCTGCAGCTTCTCGACCACGTCGCCTTCCTGCAGCAGGTCGTGCCTCAGGCGGATGCCGGTGATCTCGGAGAAGGCGCGCGCCAGCGTGCGGGCTTCGTACTCATGGGTGGTGATGGTCTCGGAGACGACGTTGATCTCCTGGCCACGGAAGGGCTGCGCAGCGCGGGCGAACCACTCCATCTCCTGCATCTGTTGCTCTTGCGAGAGCGTCGAGGGCTGGAACTCCTCGGCGACCCAGCGCCGTGCGGCATCGACGCCCTGCGCGACGGAATGGCTCGGCCGGAGCAGCACCGGCGCGGCGAGCACCGCGGCGCTGCCGAGCAGCCACGTCCGGCGGCCCATCGGTGTCATGGCATTCATCTGTTTTCCTCCCTTTGGTCGTTGCGCGGCCGGCCGTGACCCGCCGCCTTCGGTCAGGCCCAGCGAAACAGGATCGCTCCATAGATAAGGGAGACGATGCTCGCCCCCCAGAGCGGCGCATCACCGGCCAGGGCCAGCCAGCCGAGATGGATGAAGGCGGCGCCGAGCAGCGTCAGGAACAGCCGGTCGCCGCGCGTCGTCGGCAATCCCAGCATGCCGATGCGGTCCCGCTCCGGCCGCAGCGCGGCAAGCGTCGTCATCGCCGCCAGCACGCAGAACAGCAACGCGAAGAACAGCGCCGTCTGCCAGGTCCAGGCCATCCAGCCGAGGGTCATCACAGCCGCCTTCCTATACGCGCCCTAGGGCGAAGCCGCGCGCGATGTGGTTGCGGACGAACCAGATGACGATGGCGCCGGGGATGATGGTCAGCACGCCGGCCGCCGAGAGCAGCCCCCAATCCATCCCCGCCGCCGAGACGGTGCGGGTCATCGTCGCGACGATCGGCTTGGCGTTGACCGTCGTCAGGGTGCGGGCCAGCAGCAGCTCCACCCAGGAGAACATGAAGCAGAAGAAGGCCGCGACACCGACGCCGCCCGCGACGAGCGGCAGGAAGTGGCGGATGAAGAAGGCCGGGAAGGACCAGCCGTCGATCGCCGCCGTCTCGTCGATCTCGCGCGGCACGCCGGACATGAAGCCCTCGAGGATCCAGACCGCGAGCGGGATGTTGAACAGGCAATGGGCGAGGGCCACCGCCCAGGGCGTGTCGAACAGCCCGACCGCGCTGTAGAGCTGGAAGAAGGGCAGCGCGAAGACCGCCGGCGGCGCCATCCGGTTCGACAGCAGCCAGAAGAACAGGTGCTTGTCGCCGAGGAAGCGGTAGCGGCTGAAGGCATAGGCCGCCGGCAGCGCCACGGCGAGCGAGATCAGCGTGTTCAGCGCCACATAGGTCAGGCTGTTGATGTAGCCGCTGTACCAGGAGGCATCGGTGAAGATGCGCCGGTAATGCTCCAGCGTCGGGTTCTGCGGCCAGAGCGTCATCCCGGAGTTGATCTCGAGATTGGTCTTCAGGCTCATGTTGACGAGCCAGTAGATCGGCACGAGCAGGAACAGGATGTAGAGCACCAGCACGACCCGCGGCACCGCGGCGCGCAGCGCGCCGCTCTCGGCCGGGGCGCGCGTCGCGGCGAGGGAGGCCGGGGCCAGGGCCGCGCCGCTCACTGCACTGCCTCGCTCTGGCTGCGGGTCGTGGTGGCGAAGAACACCCAGCACACCGTCAGCACGATCAGGTTGTAGACGATCGACATCGCCGCCGCCTTGCCGAGGTCGAACTGCCCGAGCGCGATCTTCACCAGGTCGATCGAGAGGAAGGTCGTGGCATTGCCCGGCCCGCCGCCGGTGACGACGAAAGGCTCGGTATAGATCATGAAGCTGTCCATGAAGCGCAGCAGGACGGCGATGGTCAGCACCCGCTGCATCTTCGGCAGCTGGATGGCGCGGAACACTGCCCAGCTGCTCGCCCCATCCACCTTCGCCGCCTGGTAATAGGCATCGGGGATCGCCCTGAGCCCCGCATAGCAAAGCAGCACGACCAGCGAGGTCCAGTGCCACACATCCATGGCGACCACCGTCACCCAGGCCGCCAGCGGCGTCTGCGCATAATTGTACTCGATGCCGAGCCCGTTCACCGCCGCGCCGAGCAGGCCGATGTCGCGCCGCGCGAAGACCTGCCAGATGGTGCCGACCACGTTCCAGGGAATCAGCAGCGGCAGCGCCAGCAGCACCAGCGAGGCGGCGACGCCCCAGCCACGGCGCGGCAGGGTGAGCGCCACGCCGATGCCGAGCGGCACCTCGATGGCCAGGCAGATCGCGCTGAACAGCAGCGTCCGCCACAGCGCGTCGAAGAACCGCCCACCGAGATCGGTCGAGGGGTCCAGCAGCTCCTTGAACCAGCCGGTGCCGTTCCAGAAGAACTCGTTGTTCCCGAAGCTGTCCTGCACCGAGTAGTTCACCACCGTCATCACCGGGATGAGGGCGGAGAAGGCGACCAACGCCACCACCGGCAGCACCAGGAACCAGGCGCGGTTGTCGAGCGGCTTGGCCATCGCTCAGCCCTCCCCTTCGGCCAGGCGGCCATCGGCATAGACATGCAGGCGGCGCGGATCGAGGGCGAGGCGCGGCTCCGCCGGCACCGCCATCCCCTCCGGCAGGGTGGCCGCGAAGGGCACCCCGTCCAGCTCCACCCGGGCAATGCGCCGCCGCCCGAGATCCTCGACGCGCCGCACCGTCACCGGCAGCCCGTCCCGCGCGATGGCGGCGAATTCCGGCCTGATGCCGAGTTCCACCTTGCCCGCCAACGCCCCATAGCCACGCGGCAACCCGACGCGGTGCCCACCCGCGAGGGTGGCGGTATCGCCCTCCACCGCGCAGGGCAGGAAATTCATCCCCGGCGAGCCGATGAAGTGGCCTACGAAGGTATGCGCCGGCCGGTCGAACAGCGCCTCCGGCGTGCCGACCTGTACCACCTCACCCTCGCTCATCACCACGACCCGGTCGGCGAAGGTCAGCGCCTCGGTCTGGTCATGGGTGACGTAGATCATCGTCACCGGCACCTGGCGATGCAGCTCCTTCAGCCGCGAGCGCAGCTCCCACTTCAGGTGCGGGTCGATGACCGTCAGCGGCTCGTCGAACAGGATGGCGGCGACGTCGTCGCGGACGAGGCCCCGCCCGAGCGAGATCTTCTGCTTGTCGTCGGCACCGAGGTTGCGCGCCCGCCGGTCGAGCATCCCGCTCAGCCCGAGCAGCCCCGCCACATGCTCGACCCGCGCCCGCGCCGCCGCCGCCGGCACGCCACGGTTGCGCAGCGGGAAGGCCAGATTCTCCCGCATCGTCATCGTGTCGTAGACAACAGGGAATTGGAACACCTGCGCCACGTTGCGTCGCTCGGTCGAGAGCCCCGTCACGTCCTGCCCGTCGAACAGCACCCGCCCCTCGCGCGGCCGCAGCAGGCCGGAGACGATGTTGAGCAGCGTCGTCTTGCCGCAGCCGGACGGCCCGAGCAGCGCATAGGCGCCGGCATCCTCCCAGACCATGTCCATCGGCTTCAGCGCATAGGCGCTGCTGCCGGGATAGCCATGCGCCAGGCGCTCGAAGGCGATGCGGGCCATCAGGCGGCCTCCGCCAGCGCCGCGACCGCGGCGAGCTTCCCGTCCGCGCCGAAGACCAGGCAGCGCTGCGGGTCGAGCCAGAGCGTCACCTCCTGCCCCGGCTCCGGCCGCTGCACGCCGGGCGTGAGCACCACCCAGTCCATGCCGTCGAAGCTGCAGTGCACATAGGTCTCGGAGCCCGTCACTTCGGCGACGCGCACCACCGCCGGCAGGTCGACCGCGCCCGGCAACGGCTCCAGCGAGACCTGATGCGCGCGGATGCCGATGGTGCAGGCCCCATCGGCGACGCCCGCCGGCGCCGGCATCACCGCGCCCGTGGCGAGCACCAGCCGCCCGCCCTCGGCCCGCGCCGGCGCCTCGTTCAGCGGCGGATCGGAGAAGACCCGCGCCGTGGCGAGATCGCCCGGGCGCCGGAACACCTCACCCGCCCGCCCGAACTGCGTAACCCGCCCTTCCGAGAGCGTAGCGACGAACCCACCCAGCAGCAGCGCCTCCGCAGGCTCCGTCGTTGCGTAGACGAAGACCGAGCCGCTCTCGGCGAAAAGCTTCGGCAGCTCCTCCCGCAATTCCTCGCGCAGCTTGTAGTCGAGGTTGGCCAGTGGCTCGTCCATCAGCACCAGCGCCGCCCGCTTGACGAGCGCCCGCGCGATCGCCGTCCGCTGCTGCTGTCCGCCGGAGAGTTCCATTGGCCGCCGCGCCAGATAGGGCTCCAGCCTCAGCACCCGCGCCGCCTCGCGCACCCGCTGCTCGATCTCCGCCCGCTTCAGCCCCGCCACGCGCAACGGCGAGGCGATGTTCTCGAAGACCGAGAGCGTCGGGTAGTTGATGAACTGCTGGTAAACCATGGCGACGCTCCGCCTGCGCACCGGCTGGCCCGTCACCTCGCGTCCCTCGGCGAAGAGCCGTCCCTCGCTCGGACGGTCGAGCCCCGCCAGCAGCCGCAGCAGCGTCGTCTTGCCCGCGCCGGTCGGGCCGAGCAGCACATTCGGCAGCCCCGGACGCAGCTCCAGCGTCACCGGGTGCAGCACAGCCTCGCCGCCGGAGGAGAGCGCCAGCCCGTCCGCCCGCACCGTCATTCCGCCGCCCTCCCGGCCACAGCGCGCGCCGCGTCCATGTACTCCGCCAGCGCCGCCTGCCCCGCCTGGTCGACCCTCAGCCCCAGCTTGGTCCGCCGCCACAGCACATCGGCCGGTGCGCGGGCCCATTCCTCGCGCATCTGCCAATCCACCTCGCGGGCCGTCAGCCCCGCGCCGAAATGCCGGCCGAGATCCTCCATGCTGCGCGCGTCGCCCAACATCCGCATGGCCCGCGTGCCATAGTGCCGGATGAGCCGCCGTGCCAGCTTGGCCTTGAGGAAGGGGTAGTCCCGCAGCAGCGCCTCGACGAGCGCCGGCGCCCCGTCCCAGGGGAAGTCGCCTCCCGGCAGCGAGGCAGCATCCGTCCAGCCCGGCTTCATCCCAGGGAAATGCGGCGCCAATTTCGCCATCGCCGCCTCGGCCAGCCGCCGGAAGGTGGTGATCTTGCCGCCGAAGACGCTGAGCAGCGGTGCCCCGCCCTCCGCCTCGTCGATCTTGAGGACGTAGTCGCGCGTCGCCTCCTGCGCCCGGCTGGCGCCGTCGTCATAAAGTGGCCGCACGCCGGAATAGCTCCAGACCACATCGGCAGGCGTGACAGGCTGGCGGAAATACTCGCTCACCGCGCGGCAGAGATAGGAGGTCTCGGCCTCCGAGATCTTCGCCGTCGCCGGATCGCCCTCGAACTCCTCATCGGTCGTGCCGATGAGCATGAAGTCTTCCTCATAGGGGATCGAGAAGCAGATTCGGCCATCCGGATTCTGGAAGATATAGCAACGGTCGTGGTCATAGAGCCGCCGGGTAACGATATGGCTGCCCTTCACCATCCTGACCCGCGCCGGCGTATTCACGCCCGCAACGCCGCCCAGCACCGAGCCCACCCAAGGCCCTGCCGCATTCACCAGCGCCCGCGCCCGCACGTCCTGCACCGCGCCACTGTCCTCGTCGCGCAACGTGGCGTGCCACAGCCCGCCCTCGCGCCGGGCCGAGACGACGCGCGTCCGCGTCAGCACCGTCGCACCCCGGTCCGCCGCATCCCGCGCATTCAGCACGACGAGCCGCGCATCCTCGACCCAGCAGTCGGAATACTCGAAACCTCGCGTCAGCTGCGGCTTCAGCGGCGCGCCTACCGGGTCCCGCCGCAGGTCGATGCTCCGCGTCGGCGGCAGGATGCGCCGCCCACCCAGATGGTCGTAGAGGAAGAGCCCGAGCCGCAGGATCGGCCAGGGCCGCTGCCCCACATTGTGCGGCAGCACGAAGCGCAGCGGCCAGACGATGTGCGGCGCCGCTCGCAGCAGCACCTCGCGCTCGATCAGCGCCTCCCGCACCAGGCGGAATTCCCGGTATTCCAGGTAGCGCAGCCCGCCATGGATCAGCTTGGTGGAGGAGGAGGAAGTCGCGCCTGCCAGGTCGCCCTTTTCTGCGAGGATCACGGAAAGGCCCCGCCCCACCGCGTCGCGGGCGATACCGCAGCCATTCACGCCCCCGCCGATGACGAGGAGATCCTGAACCTGGCTGTTGCCCATTGCTGTCACGCAACCTTCCCTGACCCTTGAAGCGATGCTTCCCCAGCCAAACCGAAAGCGCAAGCGAAAATTCCGCGCCCTAACCGCGCCTCACCGGGTTTCGCTTTCCGCCAGCTCCACGCGCGTCCCCGCCTCCTGGCAGGCTTCGGCAAAGCGCGGCGGCGGCGCCCGGTCCATCACCACGGTGTGCAGCTGCCGCACATGGCCGATGCGGATCGGCGCCGAACGCTCGAACTTCCCCGCATCCGCCACCAGGATCGGCTGCCGCGCATTGCCGAGGATGGCGCGCGACACCCGCACCTCCCGATAATCGTAATCCAGCAGGCTGCCATCCTCATCGAGGGCGGAAGCGCCGATCACGGCGAAATCCAGCTTGAACTCGGAGACGAGGTCGACCGTCGCCTCCCCCGCGATGCCGCCATCGCTACGCCGCACCGGCCCGCCAGCGACCACCACCTCCACCCCCGGGCTGGGCAGCAGGATGGAGACGACATGGATGTTGTTGGTGACAACGAGCAGATCGCGATGCCGCGTCAGCGCCCGCGCCACCTCCTCCGTCGTCGTGCCGATGTTGATGAAGAGCGAGGAGCCATCCGGGATCAGCGCCGCGCAGCGCGCCGCGATCCGCCGCTTCCCCTCATGCGCCAGCGCCCGTCGTGCCTCGTAGGAGGCATTGGCCACGCCCGAGGCCAGCATCGCCCCGCCATGCTGCCGCGCCAGCAGCCCGAGGTCGCGCAGCAGGTTGAGGTCCTTGCGGATGGTCTGCGGGCTGACGGCGAAACGCGCCGCCAGCTCCTCCACCCCGACGCGCCCCGCCCCGCGGGCCAGGCTGAGGATTGCCTGCTGCCGATCCGAAAGCTCCGCGAGCGGTAAGGTCGTCGTCACTCTTCGAGGATGCGCCGACCGCGCGCAAAACGAAAGCTGCGAGTTAAATCAGCACCCGGTCTGCCGCGGCAGCCGCTCCACCTCCAGCCCGAAGAGCGGCCGGATCCCCGTCCCCAGCCAGTTGCCGAAGAAGGCCGCCACCATCCAGACCCAACCATGCAGGCTGCCCGAGGCGATCCCGGAGAAATAGGCGCCGATATTGCAGCCATAGGCCAGCCGCGCCCCATAACCCAACATCACCCCGCCCACGACGGCGGCCAGCGCCGAGCGCCAAGGCACCCGCCAGCCCGGGGAGAACCGCCCCGCCAGCGCCGAGGCCAGCAGCGCGCCGAGGATGATGCCGAAATCCATCACCGAGGTGACATCGGTGAGCACGTTCCCCTCCAGCGCCGCCCGCGGCCCGGGCGCCTGCCAATAGGGCCAGCTCCCCGGATCGAACCCGATCAGCGCCGCCGCCTTCGACCCCCAGAGGGCGAAGGCCGAGGTGATGCCCCAGGGCCGCCCCGACAGCGCCAGCGTGACAAAATTCAGCACCGCCAGCGCCACCGCCCCGGCGACCAACGGCCAGGGACCGCGCAGCAGTCGGGCGAGGCCCTGCCGCGGCGCATCCGGCGGCGTCACCAGCCGCCCATGCCGCCGCCGCTCCAGCACCACCGTCAGCCAGGCGATGCCGGCGAAGACGGTGAGGTTGGCAATGAGCGCCGGCACCACCCCCCAGGACTGCACCAGCGAGACCGGCTCCAGATGCGGCAGCGCCGACCACCAATGCAGATGTGCTGCCCCCAGCGCCGAGCCGGCGATGAAGGCGGCGAGCGTCAGCAGCATCCGTACCGAGCCGCCACCCACAGTATAGAGGGTACCCGAGGCGCAACCCCCGCCCATCTGCATGCCGATGCCGAAGAGGAAGGCGCCGAAGATCACCGAGACGCCGACCGGCGAGACCAGCCCCCGCACCGGCTCGCCGAACAGCGTCCCCGCCGCCAGCACCGGAAAGAACAGCAGCACCGCGATGGCCAGCATCACCATCTGCGCCCGCAGCCCCGCCCCGCGCCGGTCGGCGATGAACACCCGCCAAGCTGAAGTGAAGCCGAAGGCCGCGTGATAGAGCACCAGCCCCAGCGCCGCACCGAGCAGGAACAGCTCTGCCTGCCGCGGACTGATCGCTTGGGCAATGATGCCGCCGCCGAGCAGCAACAGCGCCCCGGCGGTCAGCGCCGCCGGGACATTGATGGCGACCTGCCGTAACCCCACTGGCGCGGCCAAACCCGTCGCGGACATACCAACTCCAATCCTGTCGAAACCGTCACGCAGCAAATAGGGCGTGCAGCGCGCTCGGCCCCATGCCGGCCGCGCATGGCTCCTCCTACCCCAGCAGCCGCTCCGGCGTGATCGGCAACTCGCGGATCCGCCGCCCCGTCGCGTGCCAGACCGCGTTGGCGATCGCCGGAGCCACACCGCAGATCGCCACCTCAGCCAGCCCCTTCACCCCGAGCGGGTTGAAGTTGCGGTCGTCATTGGGGACGAAGATCGCCTCCAGCTCTGCCACATCGGCATTCACCGGCACCAGGTACTCGGCGAGGTTGGCATTCATCACCTTGCCGAAGCGGGCATCCCATTCCGCCCGCTCCTCCAGCGCCATGCCGAGCCCGCCGACCATGCCGCCAATGCACTGGCTGCGCGCCGTCTTCGGGTTGATGACCCGGCCCACGTCATAGGCGCCGACCATGCGCGGCACCCGCACCGTGCCGAGCGCCTCATCCACCCGCACCTCGACGAAGATCGCGCCGAAGGCCGCGGAGGAGTACTTCTTTGTCTCCTCCCCCGGCTGCGCGCTGCCCTCGGCCTCGACCCAGCCGAGGTTATGCTGCCGCAACAGCTCCGCATAGGGCACCACCGGCCCGCTGCCGTCGGCCCGGCCGAGCCCGCCATCGCGCGCCACCACCGCATTCTCCGCCAGCCCGGCGAAGGGCCCCTGCTGCGCCGCCTGCGCCAGCCCGGCCAGCTTCGTCTGCACCGCCTGGCAGGCCGCGACGACCGCGTTGCCGAGGCTTGCCATGGTGATGGAGCCGCCATGCACCGGCGCATAGGGCAGGTTGGTATCGCCCAGCTCGAAGCGTACATGATCGACCGGCAGGCCGAGCGTCTCCGCCGCCACCTGCGTCATCGAGGTATAGGTGCCCGGCCCCATGTCGGAGGAGGCACTGCGCACCACGGCCATCCCGTTCCCCGTCAACGCAACGGAGGCCGAGCCACCGCTGCGGTCGGAATGATAGATCGCCGTCGCCATGCCATAGCCGATGAGCGTGCCGCCCTCGCGCATCGAGCGCGGCTCGGGCTTGCGCCGCGCCCAGCCGAAGCGCTCCGCCGCCGTCTCGTAGCAGGCCCGCAGCTCCTTGCTCGACCAGGGCAGCCCCTTCTGCTGATCCTGCTCCGCATAGTTGCGCAGCCGCAGCTCCAGCGGGTCCATCCCCAGGTCCACCGCCAGTTCGTCCATTGCCATCTCGAGGCCGAGCACACCCGTCACCACGCCTGGCGCCCGCATCGGGCAGGGCGAGTTGGTGTCCATCTCCACCAGCCGGTAGCGCGCCCGGAGGTTGTCGCACTGGTACAGGTGGCTGGTCGGCGAGAGCGCCGTCTCGGCATATTCCTCATAACGCCCGACCTGCTGGACGACGTCATGCTCGAGCGCGACAAGCCTGCCATCCTTGTCGGCGCCGAGCCGCAGATGCTGCTCCGAATGCGGCCGGAAGCCGACCGCCATGTAGAGCTGCCGCCGCGTCAGCTCCAGCCGTACCGGCCGCCCGACCCGCTTCGCCGCCATCACCGCCAGCGTCACATGCGGCCAGGTCCTGAGCGCCGAGCCGAAGGCGCCGCCGACGAAGGGGGAGACGACACGGATGCGCTCCTCCTCCATGCCGAAGACATGCGCGATCTCCTTGCGGTCATTGTCCACCCATTGCGTCTTGTCGTAGAGAGTGAGGCTCTCCCCCTCCCAATGCGCGATGGTCACATGCGGCTCGATCGCATTGTGATGCTCCCGCGGATGCACGTAGCGAGCCTCGACGCGCACCGGCGCCTCCGCCATCGCGCCCTCGACATCGCCGCGCCCAAGCTCCGGCACCCGCCCGGCCTTTGCATTGCCCTCGCCCGGCGGCCGCCCCTGCTTGGCGTCGAAGATCGTCACTGCCGGGCTGCGCGCATACTCCACCCGTACCAGCTCCGCCGCATGCACCGCCTGCTCCAGCGTCTCGGCGACGACGACCGCTACCGGCTCGCCGTTGAACCGCACCTGGTCATCCTGCAGCACATGCAGCTGCTCGCCGGACTGCGCATCCACCTGCGGCCGTTGGGCGATCTGCTTGTAGGGCAGCCGCGGCGCATCCTCATGCGTCATGACGGCGAGCACGCCCGGCGCCGCCTCCGCCGCCGCACGGTCGATGCTGCGCACATGGCCACGCGGGATGGTGGCCAGCACCATCGCTGCATAGGCGAGGTCGGGCAGGCTGAATTCCGCCGCATAGGTCGCGTGGCCGGTGACCTTGGCCGGGCCATCCACCCGGCTGACCGGCTGGCCGATGATCGCGTTCATGCCAGGCCCCCAAGCTCGAGGATCGCGCGTTCGACGGTGTGTTGCAGCAGCGGCGCCTTGTAGGCATTGCCCGGTCGCGTCACCGCTCCCTCCGAGGCCCAGACCGCCGCCAGCCGCACCCGGTCCCGGTCGAGGCGGTGGCCCAGCAACTCCTGCTCCACCCGCATCAGCCGCCAGGGCTTGGTAGCGACGCCGCCCGCCGCGACGCGCAGCTCGGCTACGCGCCCCTCCTCGTCCAGCCGCAGCGCCACGGCCGCCGAGCAGAGCGCCCAGGCGAAGCTCGCCCTGTCCCGCGCCTTCACATAATGCGAGCGCCAGCGCGTCGCATGCGCCGGGATGCGGATGGCGAGGATGATGTCACCGGGCTGCATCACCGTCTCGATCTCCGGCGTGTCGCCCGGCAGGCGATGGAACCCCTCCACCGGCACCCAGCGCTCCGCCCCCCCGGCGCCTTGGATCAGCACCTCCGCATCGAGAGCGACCAGCGCCACGGGGAGGTCGGAAGGCTGTACCGCGATGCAATGCTCGCTGCCGCCGAGGATGGCATTGTGCCGGTTCTCCCCCTCCAGCGCCGAGCAGCCGCTGCCCGGCTGGCGCTTGTTGCAAGGCGTCGAGACGTCGCGGAAATAGAGGCAGCGGGTCCGTTGCAGCAGGTTGCCGCCGAGGGTCGCCATGTGCCGCACCATGGGCGAAGCCGAGGCCGCCAACGCCTCCGCCGCCACGGCACAGCGCTCGCGCAGCAGCGGATCGTCTGCAGCCTTCTGCAGCCTGGTCAGCGCGCCGAGGCGGAGCGCACCGTCCTGCTCTTCAGTAATCCCGGCGAGGCCGAGCCCGTTGAGGTCGGCCAACTCCTGCGGCTGCACCAAATTCTCCTGCAGGAGTTGGAGCATGTCCGTCCCGCCGGCGATGAACTGCGCCCCGGCAAGCGCCCGGGCGGCAGCGCCGGCGGCATCGGCGACGGGGGCATAGGTGAAGGGGTGCATGGCTCAGCCCTCCCGAGAGGCGGCGTCGCGCACGGCGGCGACGATGTTGGTATAGGCGCCGCAGCGGCAGAGATTGCCGCTCATCTGCTCACGGATCTCGTCGTCGGAGCCTGCACGCCCTTCGCGGATCGCCCCAACCGCCGACATGATCTGCCCCGGCGTGCAGTAGCCGCACTGGAAGGCATCATGCTCGACGAAGGCCGCCTGCACCGGATGCAGGTCATCGCCCTGCGCCAGCCCCTCGATCGTCGTCACCTGTCGGCCCTCCGCCATCACCGCCAGCATCAGGCAGGAGACGACGCGCCTGCCATCGAGCAGCACGGTGCAGGCGCCGCACTGGCCAAGAGCGCAGCCTTTCTTCGTGCCGGTGAGGTGCAACCGGTCGCGCAGTGCATCGAGCAGCGTAGTGCGCGCATCCACCGCCACGCGGTGCTCGGTGCCGTTCACATGGAGGGTCAGGCTGAAATTCTGCGACGGTTCCGGCATTGGGGTGCCCCTCGGCGGGCCCTGGAGACAGGGCCTGTTGAATGCCCGGACAACGCCAAAATGCGCAACTGCGTTCGTTTCTTTGGCCGCCGCGCCGCAAAGGATCACGCCATGTTACGCTGGGTGACGTTCCGCATCAGCACTTAAAACGAAAAACAACACTTGAACGTATACAATTACTTGCGTACCCAGGCCGCGCTCACGCGGTACTGACAAGCGTGTGCGCCTTTGGCTGCAACCACAGGGGAACAGTTTCTTGGTTGACTGCGCGTCTCACGCCAGCGGGGCAGGGGTTCGGAAGCATCGCCTTGCGCGATGCACCGGCATCCACTTCCCGCACCACGGCAATATTGGCCGTCGGGGCATGAGCGCGGCCTGATGTTGGATTGTATCTTAATCGACCACATTCGTTCGGAATTCGGCTCTTTTCCGTGCCGGGTTTCGGGTGAAGGCCGGGGCAACAAGCCCGGCCGTTGACACGGGTGCCGTGAGGCATCCGGGGGCTGCTGCAGCCCAGACGCCGTACTGACCCTGTGCCGCGCATCCTGCGCTGCAAGGTGCGTCGTGCGGCATCGGCAATGGATATTGGGGACCTCTCTCAATGGCTAACAACCCGCTCAGCGTGAGCTTTGACAACGGTTTCGGCTCACTCGGCAACGCCTGGAACGTGCCGGCCCCGCGCAACGGAGAAGTGACACTTTCCGGCTCCTCGGGCCTGATGCAATGGGCAAGCGGCAAGGCCGCGGGCCACGGTTACGGGACCTATACGGTCACCGCCAAGATCGAAGGGCACGAGCCCGGCCCGGCCATCCTGCTGTGGCCCGGCAATGACCAGTGGCCCGGCCAGGAAATCGACCTCGTCGAGAATGCGCACGACCACTCCGGCCGCCAGTACGGCACCGTCCACTGGAATGACAACGGCAAGGACGCCTTCAAGACCGAGATGTTCGAGGGCGTGAAGGGCGGCGTTTTCCACGACTACCAGCTGATCTGGGAACCGGGGAAGATGACCTTCAAGGTCGACGGCAAGGATATGGGCAGCATCACCTCCCACATCCCGAAGGACTTCGACCATGGCGGGATGAACAACACGATCGGCGTCCTGAACAACAACCCGGACACCTCGATCACCGTCTCGCACATCGACTTCAAGCCGCTCGGCAGCAGCGCCCCGGCGCCGGCCCCCGCGCCTGCCCCGACACCGGAGGCCGCCCCTGCGCCGGCCCCGAGCACTGGCAGCGGCGGCAGCAGCAACGGTGGCGGCACCTCTTCCGGCGGTGCCGTGGACTGGAACACCATCGCGGCGCAGGTCCTGGCGAATTTCAACGCCACCGGTAAGTGGGAGATGCCCTCCGGCGACGCCTCGCACAGCCCGGCCCCTGCCCCGGCCCCGTCGCACGATCAGCCGGTCGACTGGCACGCGCTGGCCGCCCAGGCGACGGCGAACTTCGAAGCCACGGGCCACTGGTTCATTTGAGGAACCCGATCGGGGCAGCGCCAGGCGGCGCCGCCCCGATGCCGGCACCCCTGGGTGCCCGGCCTTTTCAGGGCAGCCTTTGAGACCAGGTGACGGGCGGAAGCGGCATCGCTTCCGCCCGATTTACGTTCAGGCCGCTGCGGCTCAGGCACGAGGTCGCCCCTCCGTCTCCCCCGCCACGGGCTCCCCGCCCTGCTGGCAGCAGCATCGTCGCCTGCGGCCCGGCCGAGAGATCGGTGTTGCGGACCTGGGCGACGACGAAGGTCGCAAAGATGCAGCGCATCGTCGGGCCGTCGGGGCTGAAGCAACAGCCTCTCGGCAGCACGAAGCTGACGTGCTGCCGGCTGACCGGGACGCTGATGAGCTGCTCCAGCATCTCCGCATGGGCCAACTGGCTGCTTGCCATGCTGAAAGCGAGAAGCAAGGTTCCCGCGCCAGGCTGCTCGGCTCGGAGACGTGCCGGCCGAACAAGACGAAGCCGGCCGCCGTCAGCGCACACTACGGGATGCGAAGGCCCCGCGCCGTGATGATCGCCGCCATGGAGGCGAAGACGGCAAGCGGTGCGAAGCTCATGCTGCAGCCGGCGACCTTCGGGATCACCTGTGACAACTCCTTGGTCCAGGCGACCGCCGTCCCGGCCCGCTCGCCAAGTGCCGCGCAGGCCACGCCACAGAAGAGCGAGAGGACGGCGATCTGCAGGATCTCATCCTGCGCCATCGCTTCGAAAACCGAACGCGGCACCGGATGGGCCACGGCATCCTCGAGCGAGAGCGAGGAGGCTGCCAGGCCCGGGGGCGCCGATGAAACAGGTCATGGTCTTCGCCTCGATCCGCCCGACCGCCTTCGGTGTTGCCCGATGCGCGACGCTGACGACGCACGTCGAGACGCCCTGCGGCGCGATGATCGTCTTGATCGGCCGCCGCAAGACATCGGTCACGAGGGGGATGTCGCCGGAGATCGACTTGCCGTCCCGGGGCCGGAATTCTCGGCATAAGTCCCGCGCCGATGCCGAGAATTATGGCGATGGGGATCCGGGTCGTCAGGCGGGAGGTTCGCATCCGCCGCGGGTCCTGCCCGTGGTTGGCGCTTCCTCCGCGATGCCCCAGGCCGAAAGGGGTTGCAGCCCGGCCATGGCTGCAACCCCGCGTGTGATTCGCTAGGGGCGTCCGCCCGTCACCTCCAGGATCTGCCCGCTGATGTAATCCGATTCGGGGATGCAGAGCAGGTAGACCGAGCCTGCCGCCTCCTCCGGCCGGCCGCCGCGGCCGAGCGGGATCATCGTCTCGGCATTCTTCAGCACCTCCGGCCGAACGCCGACCGCGATCTCCCGCCCCGCGATGTCGATGGTCGCCCCGCCATGCGCCGGCGCCTCGGTCAGCCGCGTCATGATGAGGCCGAAGGCGACGGCGTTGACGTTCACCTTGTACCGCCCCCACTCCTTCGCCATCGCCTTGGTCAGCCCCATGATGCCGGCCTTGGCGGTGGAGTAGTTCGCCTGCCCCGCATTGCCGTAGACGCCGGAGGTGGAGCTGACGTTGACCACCTTGCGGAACACCTCCCGCCCCTCGGAGGCCTCCTGCCGCGCCGCCTCGCGGATGAAGCGGGAGGCGGCGCGCATGATGCGGAAGGGTGCCGTCAGATGGACGTTGAGGATCGCCATCCACTGCTCGTCCGACATCTTCTGGATGACGTTGTCCCAGGTGTAGCCGGCATTGTTGACGATGATGTCGAGCCCGCCGAAGCCGTCGATCCCCGCCTGCACGAAGCGCTCGGCGAAGCCGTCCTTCGTCACGTCGCCGTTGCAGGCGATGGCCGTGCCGCCGGCCGCCTCGATCTCGGCGACGGTCTCGCCGCCCGGCCCGTCGTCCAGGTCGTTGACGACGACGCGGGCGCCCTCGCCGGCGAGCTTCAGCGCGATCTGCCGGCCTATCCCACGGCCGGACCCGGTGACGAGCGCGACCTTCCCCTCAAGCTTCCTCGACATGCTGTCTCCTCCTGTCTGGGTTCGAATTCAGGCGAGCCGCCATTCCGTCACGCCGTCCGCCGCCAGCACCGCACGGCCCGGCGTGCCGACCGGCGTCCGCTCCCGCCGCAGCAGCAGGGCGATGGCGGCCCCGTCGCCGGCCGGCACCCGCGCCAGCCCGCGCCTGCCATCCTCCAGCCTGAGGATGACGACGCCCTGCTCCGGCGCGCCCTCGCGGTCATGCAGCACGGTGAAGGTCTCGATGCGCGCCGCGCCTTCCGCCGCCTCGGCGAATTCCGGCACCGGTCCCCGCCGTCCATCGGCCTCCGCCTGCACGCTGTAGTCCTCGTCCAGCCCGCCTGGCGCCGGTCGGCGCGACAGCACCACCGCATGGTGCTTGGTGACGAATTCCCCCTGCCCGTAGAGCAGCGCCGGCTGGCCGCCCGATATGCGCAGGGCCCGCAGCATCGCCGCCGCGGCATGCGTCATGTAGTTGTTGAGCGGGGCCCCGAAGAAGGTGAGCCCACCCGTCGTCGTCGGCACCGCGCCCGGCGGCAGGCCGAGCCGGCGCGCCGCCATCTTCGGCACGCAGGGGAAGCAGGAGTAGAGCTCGCAGATGCCGAAGCCCTCGCCCGCGATGCGCGCGCAGGCATCGAGCACGGCATTCTGCGCATGCGCCTCGTGATAGTGGTCGCGGTTCAGGTAGTCGCGTGGCTCCACCGCCGCCGCCCCGCCCTGGAGGAAGGCCATCCGCTCCGCCGGCACGCCGGCCGCCCGGGCGTGCGCCAGGCTGGTCAGCAGCAGCGCCGCCCCCTGGTTCACCATCGGGTTGGCGACCTGGAGCTTGGTATAGGGATAGGCGATCGGCCGGTTCGCCGGGCTTGCCGTGCCGATCTCGGCGGCATCGTACTCCCGCTTCAGCCAGGCCGCCGGGTTGCGCGCCGCGACGCCGGAGAAGGCCGACCACAACGCCGCCGATTCCGCCTGCCCCTCGGCCGGGCTCTGGCCGAGATGCGCCTCCACCGCATTCTCGTAGAAGGGATAGACCGTGACGGGGTCGGCCACGCCGAGCCGCACCGCCAAAGGGTGCAGGAAGTCCCGCCCCCGCGTCCGCCGCCAATTGGGGTCCGGCTCGGTCCAGGGCAGTTCCACCCCAGCCTTCCGCGCCTGCGCCACCGCATGCGTCGCCTCGCCGCCGACCACGGCCGAGACCTCGCTCTCGCCGCGCGCGATGCGCAGCGCCGCCTCGTGCAGGAAGCGCACCGGGCTTTCGCCGCCCACCGGCCCGTAGACCATCCGCCGCGGCGCCCCGCCGAGCCGCGCCGCCAGCGCCGCCGGCAGGTCGCCATAGGGCCAGGAGACGCTGTTGACGATGTCGAGGCTGTCGAGCGCGGCGAGCAGGCCGGGCGCACCGGCATCCTCGGCCGCACGCCGCAGCGCCTCCGCCATCAGTGCCGCCGGCTCCAGCGCTAGGCGCGGCTCGGCGGGGCGGTCCACCACTTCCCCGGCACCGATCAGGACAGGGATGCGCGTCTCGTCCATGCTCATGCCTCCCACACCGCCAGCGCATCCAGCGCCTCGGCACCATCCGGCCCCGCGAGCAGCGGGTTCACCTCCAGCGCCGCCAGCTCCGGGCCGAGGGCCAGGGCCGCATCGCCGATCCGGGCGATGGCCTCCGCCGCCGCCCGCCGGTCCACCCCCGGGCTGCCGCGATAGCCCTCCAGCAGCCGCGCCCCGCGCAGCTCGGCGAACATCTCCAGCACCTCCTCCGGCGTCACCGGCAGCAGCCGCAGGCTGGTGTCGCGCAGCAACTCCACCCAGACGCCGCCGAGCCCGACCGCGATGGCCGGCCCCCAGAGCGGATCGCGCAGAACGCCGACGAAGAGCTCCACCCCGCCCCGCCGCATCGGCGCCACGGCAACGCCCTCGATCCGCGCCTCCGGCCGCGCCGCCCGCGCGTTGGCGAGGATGCGGCTCGCCGCCTCCGCCACCGCCGCATCCCCCTCGAGGCCGAGCGCCACCCCGCCGACATCGCTCTTGTGCGCGATGTCCGGCGAGGCGATCTTGAGCACCACCGGCCCGCCCAGGGCCCGCGCCGCTTCGGCTGCTGCCGCCGCATCGCCGGCCAAGCGCTGCGGTACCACCCGTACCCCGCGCCCTGCCAGCCAGGCGAGCGTCGCCTGCTCGCCCTCCGGCCGTGCCGCTGCCACCACATCCGGCATCGCCGCCTCGCGCAGCCCCCGTTCCTGCCGCGCCGCCCAGTCGAAGGCCCGGCCAATGGCCGCCAGCCCCTCCGGCACGCCGCTGCCGAGATAGGTGATGCCCGTCTCAGCCAGCAGCGCCCGCCCCGCCTCCGTTACCGGCCGCGGCAGCACGCTCAGCATCACCGCCGGCAGGCCGGCGGCGCGGAAGCCGGCGCCGATCGCACGGATGATGCTGCCGCGATAGCTCGCCACCTCCTCCGCCGTGTCCGGCAGGTCCATGAAGCAGGCGAGCAGGCCGAGCGAGGGGTCGCGCCCGAGCGGCGCCAGGCTACGCTCGAACAGCGCCGGGTCGAGCATCGCCCCACCGGTCACGTCGAGCGGGTTGTTCGGCGTGCCGAAGGCCGGCAGCACCGCCCGCAGCGCCGCCACCGTCTCCGCCGCCAGGGCGGGCACGGCGACCCCCGCCTCCTCCGCCCGGTCGGCAGCCATCTCGCATACCCCGCCCGAGATGGAGACCAGTCCCACCCCGCGCCTGCGGACCGGTCCTCGCTGCGCCATCAGCCCGGCAGTGAAGACCAGCGCCTCGATCGAGGGCACGCGGATCATGCCGAGCTGCCGGCAGGCCGCCTCGAAGACCCGGTCGTCGCCCACCAGCGACCCGGTATGCGCCGCCGCCGCCCGCGCCGCGGTCTCGCTGGCGCCGATCTTGATGGCAACGATCGGCTTGCCCGCCGCCAGCGCCCGCCGCGCCGCCGCGGCCAGCGTCCCGGCCTCATGCACCGTTTCGAGGAAAAGGCCGATCACCCGCGTCGCCGGGTCATCCACCAGGAAATCCACCACCCGGGCGACATTCACATCCGCCTCGTTCCCGGTGGAGATCTGGTAGCTCAGCCCCATCCCCTGCCGGTGCGCGAAGGCGGCGATGAAGCCCGCCGTCGCCCCGCTCTGCGAGACCACGCCGATGCTGCCGCCCCGCAGCACCGGCAGCGGCGGCTGCGTCGTCCAGATTGGTACCTGATCGGCATAGTTGATGAAGCCGAGGCAATTGGGCCCTAGCAGCGTCACCCCCTGCGCCCGCGCCTCGGCCAGAAGCGCTGCCTGCCGCGCCGCGCCCTCGGCCCCCACCTCGGCGAAGCCCGAAGTCAGCATCACCGCGTTGCGGATGCCGGCGGCGCGCAGGTCGGCGAAGGCGTCCGGGATGGCGGCTTCCGGCACCATCACCAGCGCCGCGTCCACCGGCTCGCCAATCGCCGCGCAACTCGTTGCGGCCGTCAGGCCATGCACGGTGCCGCCCTTGCGGTTCACCACATGGATGCGACCGGTGAAGCCGAGACGGGCGAAATTGGCATGTGCCGCGCTGGACCAGATGGAGCGGTCGGTCGCGCCCACCAGCGCCACGGACCGCGCACGGAACAACCCTTCCAGCGATGCCGCCATGCGCGTCCCCACCCCTCGCATCTTGCCGAACAGGGAAGCGCGCCTGCGCCGCTTTGTCCAACCCCCGGCTTCATGCCCGCCCCCCGGCATACCCCCCTTGGACTGGAACGCGCCCTGGCCTCATACTTCCCCGAACAGCGAGGAAACGCATCATGGGCAACCGCATCGCCATCATCGGCGCCGGCGCGGTCGGCGGCTACGCCGGCGCGCATATGGCCCAGGCCGGCGAGGACGTGACCTTTGTCGACATGTGGCCGGAGAATGTCGAGACGATGCGGAGCCGCGGCCTGCGCATCTCCCATCTGAAGGACGTGCCGGAATTCACCGTCCCCGTCCGCGCCATCCACCTGACCGAATTGCAGCACGTCTCGAAGGAGCGCCCCTTCGACATCGCCTTCATCTGCGTGAAGTCCTACGACACCGCCTGGGCTACGCTGATGGTGCGGCAGTACCTCGCCCCCAACGGCTTCTGCGTCTCGCTGCAGAACTGCATGAACGAGGAGACCATCGCCGGCATCGTCGGCTGGGGCCGCACGCTGGGTGCCATCGCCAGCTCGATCACCGTCGATCTCTGCGAGCCCGGCCATGTCCGCCGCGCCGCCGGCAAGTCGGGCGCCTCGCACACCGTCTTCCGCGTCGGCGAGGTCCATGGCCGCATCACCGGCCGCGCGCGCGAGATCGGCCGCCTCACCGCCCTCTCCGACAGCACCCAGGTCACGAGCAACCTCTGGGGCGAGCGCTGGTCGAAGCTCGTCACCAATGCGATGGCGAACGGCCTCTCCGCCTGCACCGGCCTCGTCTCCCGCGACATCCTGCTGGACGACACGCTCCGGCAATTCACCGCCCGCCTCGGCTCCGAGGCGATCCGCACCGGCCAGGCGCTCGGCTACAACCTGGAGGAAGTCCATCATCTCGACCCGGAGCTGATCGCCCGGGCGGGAGAGGGCGACCCGGAGGCCCGTCGCGCCTATGACGAGCACCGCATCGCCGAGGCCACCAAGCCCGGCGGCGGGGCGCACCGCCCCTCGATGGGCCAGGACATGGTGAAGGGCCGCCGCACCGAGATCGAATTCCTCAACGGCTTCATCGTCGACCGCGCGCAGGAGATCGGCCTTGCCACCCCGGCCAACGCCGCCCTGACCGACATCGTCAAGCGCGTGGAGCGCGGCGAGCTGCAACCCGACCCAGCACATATCACCGGCCTGCGCCTGAACTAGGGCCCGTCCTCAACCTCCCTTCTGGCCGGCGCGCAGCCGTTCCTCCTGCGCGGCCAGCTCCGGCGGCACGTCGCCGAAATCCGCCATTTCGTAGAGGGGGCGGATTTCGATCTCGCTCGGCCCTGGCATCGGGTTCGGGCAGCGCTTCGCCCATTCCACCGCCTCGTCCATGTCCTTCACCTGCCAGAGCCAGAAGCCGGCGACCAGTTCGCGGGTCGCGGCGAAAGGTCCGTCGATTACGCTGCGCCCTGCCCCATCGAAGGCCACCCGCTTGCCCTGCGCGGAAGGCTTCAGCCCTTCCCCCGCGAGCAGCAGGCCGGCCTTGGCCAGCTCCTCGTTGAACCGTCCCATCGCCATCATCAGCTCGGTCGAGGGCATGAGCCCGGCCTCGCTGTCCTCCGTCGCCTTCACCAGCACCATCACGCGCATGCTGCCTCTCCTCCCCGGCGGCTCCGTCAGGCCTGCGACGGACAGCATTTTACCGGAGCGACAGCATGGCAAAGACTTTTTGCCGAACCATCCTGGTCTCTATAGCCTGCCCGGCGGGCGGCGCCGCGATGCCAGCCCCCATCGACAAGAATGATCCGGGCGCGCTGGCCGCACCCGGCGGGAGGCTTCCTTGCGCATCATGCTCCTCGCCCTGCTGCTGACGGCCGGCATTACCCAGGCGCAGCCCTTCCCCAGCCGCCCAATCACCCTGGTCGCCGCCGGTGCAGCGGGCGGCCCGACGGACACCATTACCCGCATCCTCGCCGACGCTCTGGGCCGCGCCCTGCCGCAGCCCGTGGTGGTCGAGTCGATCGGCGGCTCGCTGGTCGGCCCGCAGCGCGCCGCCCAGGCGCGGCCGGACGGCTATACGCTGCTGGTCAACAACATCGGCTTCGCCGCCAGCGCCACGCTCTACCGCAAGCTGCCCTACGACGTGCTGGAGAGCTTCGCCCCGCTTGGCCTCGTCTCCGACGCGGCGATGACCTTCGTCGCCCGCCCCGGCTTCCCCGCCGCCGACCTCGGCGGCTACATCGCCGCGCTGCGCGAGGGCGGGGACCGGCTGAACCTCGCCAGTGCCGGCCTCGGCTCCGCCTCGCATCTCTGCGGCGTGCTCCTGCAGCAGGCGGCCGGGGCCAAGGCGACGACGGTCGTCTTCCGCGGCACCGGCCCGGCCATCGCCGAGCTGATGGCCGGCCGGCTCGACCTGCTGTGCGATCAGGCGACCAACACGGTGCCCTACATCAGGGACAACCGGGTCACCGCCTATGCCGTCACCAGCACCGCCCGCCTCGCCGAGCTGCCGCAGGTGCCGACCACGGCCGAGGCAGGTTCCCCTGCCCTCGTCATGACCACCTGGCATGCGATGTACGCCCCGGCCGGCACGCCGGAGGAGGTGCAGGCCACCCTCTCAGCCGCCCTGCGCGCGGCAATGAAGGACGAGGCCCTCCGCCGCCGCTTCTCGGAACTGGCCACCGAGCCGGCGACGGAGGAGCGCGCCAGCATCGCCTTCCACCGCCGCTTCCTGGCCGAGGAGGTGGCCCGCTGGCGGCCGATCATCCAGGCCGCCGGGGCCTTCGCCGACTGACCTCCTCCGCGGCCTTGCTCCTCGCCGGGTGCCGCGCCCATATGCCGGGGATGGATCTCGACTTCACCGATGCCGAGCTGCATCGCTACTCCCGCCATATCCTGCTTCAGGATGTCGGCGCCATCGGCCAGGCGAAGCTGCGCGCGGCGCGGGTGCTGGTGGTCGGCGCCGGCGGGCTCGGCGCGCCGCTCGCCCTCTACCTGGCGGCGGCGGGCATCGGCACCATCGGCATCGTCGACCATGACGCACTCGAGCTTTCCAACCTCCAGCGCCAGGTGATCCACAGCACCGCCCGCCTGGGCCGCAACAAGGCGGAGAGCGCCGCCGAGACCCTGGCGGGCCTCAATCCCGAGGTCCGGGTCGAGACCCACCCGATCCGCCTCGATGCCGAGAGTGCCATGGCGCTGATCCCGCGCTACGACCTCGTTTGCGACGGCACCGACAATTTCGCCACCCGCTTCCTGCTCGGCGATGCCTGCCACCTGCTCGGCCGCCCGTTGGTCTCCGCCGCGGTGCTGCGCTTCGAGGGCCAGCTCTCCACCTTCAGGTCGTATCTCGGCGCCCCACATCCCTGCCACCGCTGCCTCCATCCGGAGCCGCCGCCGGAGGGCCTGGTACCCTCCTGCTCCGAGGCCGGCGTGCTCGGCGCCGTCACCGGCGTCATGGGCACCTTGCAGGCGACGGAGGTGCTGAAGGAGATCCTCGGCATCGGCGAGGGGATGTCCGGCCGCCTCCTGCTCTGGGATGCGCTGGAGACGCGCTTCCGCACCATCCGCCTCCGCCGCGACCCCGGCTGCGCCCTCTGCGGCGAGGCCGCGACCATCCGCGACCTCTCGGCCCATGCGGCGCCCGCGCCGCTTGCCTGCACCGCCGCCTGAATGCCGAAGCCCCTCGGCATCCTGCTGATCTCCGGCGGGCATGAGCGCGCCCACTACGCCCTGGTACTGGCCACCGGCGCCGCGGCACTGGGGCGCGAGGTGACGCTCTTCGCCACCAATGCCGGCTGCCGCCTCCTGCTGGCCGAATCCCCCCTGCTTGCCGACCCGCGCGAGGCGGCGGTCACCGCCCGCGGCGTCGCCGGCATCGCGCCGCTGCTGGAAGCGGCCGAGGAGCTCGGCCTCCGCTTCCTCGCCTGCGAGGCCGGGCTTCGCACCGAGGGGCTGGACGCCGTCCCTCTCCGCCCTTCCGTCACGGTGGCGGGCATCGCCAGCTTCCTCGCCGCCATCGGCGAGGGGCAGATGGCTACGCTGTAGCTTGACCTCGGGGGGGGCGACTTGGCATCCCCTTCTTGTGATGCACCCCCGCCCCATCCTCCTGCTTTGCCTGGCCCTCGCTGCGCCAGCCGCCCATGCGCAGAGCAGCCTCGGCCAGCAGGGCAACCTGCCGCCGCCCCGCGCCGCTGCGCCCGCCCCAGCCCCGGCTCCCGCCCAGGCCCCAACCGCCCAGGTGCCGCAGCCGCCGGCCCCAGCCCGGCCTGCCCCGGCAAAGCCGCCGCAGGCCCCGCCCGCGCCCCGCGGCACGGCCCCCGCACGCCCGGCCCCGGCTGCGCCTGGCCAGGTGGCCCCCAGCCAGGCAGCACCGGCCCGCCCGCCTGCCGCCCAGGCCACGCCCACCGTCCAGCCCCGCCCCGGCACCACTGCTACCCGCCCGGGGACGCCACCCGGCCAGGCCCAGCAGCAACAGCGCCGCCGCAACGCCCCGGCCGCGGCCGCCGGCGCCGCGGCCGGCGCCGCAGCGGTCGCGGTCGCGCCCCCCGCCCCGGCAGCACCCCCGCCGCCGCCGGTCCCGACCGTCGGCTCCGACACCGGCCGCCCGCTGCCCCGCTTCGCCGCGCTCGGCTCCAACCAGGTCAATCTCCGTATCGGCCCGGATCTGCGCTTCCGCATCGACTGGACCTATCAGCGGAAGGACCTGCCCGTGCAGATCATCGAGGAGCATCAGGTCTGGCGCCGCATCCGCGACCCGGAGGGCACCGAAGGCTGGGTCCAGCGCCCGCTGCTCACCTCCCGCCGCACCTTCATCGTCCAGGGCGAAGAGCGGACGCTGCGCCGCCGCCCCGACGAGCAGGCCGAGGCCGTCGCCCATCTCCGCCCCGGCGTCATCGGCAGCCTCCGCCGCTGCGAGGCCGGCAACGCCTGGTGCGAGGCCCGCATCGGCGACCACAGCGGGTGGATCAGGCGCCGCGACATCTGGGGCGTGATGCCGGACGAGGTCATCGGCGATTGAGAAAAGCCGGGCGCCTGTCCCAGGGCCGTATCCGCTTCGGCTGCGCCCGCTGAAACGGCCCCGGCCCGTTGTTCGAACGGGCGGATTAACCCCTGTAGGGTGTTTCCACCCGCCCGAGGTTTGCTCTAGCCTCACCGCATGAGCGACGTCCCTGCACCTGCCATCCACGACCTTGGCGGCGCCAGCCGCTACCGCTGTTCCCCGGTCGAGCGTGACGAGGCCCCGCCCGACGATTTCGGCAAGCGGGTGGACGCCATCCGCCAGATCCTCGCCCAGAAGGGCTTCATGACCGTCGACGAGCTGCGGCGCGGCATCGAGAGCATCCCAGAGGCCGAGTATTTCACCCTGACCTATTACGAGCGCTGGCTGACCTCGATCAGCAACCTCATGGTCGAGAAGGGCGTCATCCCGGCGGAGGAGCTGCGGTGACCGCCGCCTTCGCCCCCGGCGCCCGCATCCGTATCAGGGATGACTGGCCGGAGCGCCGCGGTCCCTGCCATATCCGCACGCCGCACTACCTCCGCGGCCGAGAGGGTGTGGTCCAGGCCGTGCTCGGCGAATTCCCCAATCCCGAGGACCTCGCCTTCGCCCGCCCTGCCCCGCGCCGGCCGCTCTACCATGTCCTCTTCGAGCAGCCGCCGATCTGGGCCGAGGGCGAGGCCGGCGATAGCCTCCTCGTCGAGATCTTCGAGCACTGGCTCGAGCCCGCAACTCCAGCGCAGGAGGCCGCATGAGCGCCCCCGCCCGCCCCGAATCCGTCGCCCTTCTGGAGAAATTCGTCGCCGCCCTCGCCGCGCGCGGCCTCGTCACCGAGCAGGAGATCGCCGATCGCCAGGCCAGCACCGACCGCGCCAGCCCGGAGATCGGCGCGCGCATGGTGGCCCGCGCCTGGCTCGATGAGGGCTACCGCCGCCTCCTGCTCGCCAACGGCGCCGCCGCCGCGGAGCAGATGGGCGTCTCCATGGCCGGCGCCCCGCCCCTCGGCGTGCTCGAGGACCGCCCCGGCCTGCACCACCTCGTCGTCTGCACCCTGTGCAGCTGCTACCCCCGCGCCGTGCTCGGCTACCCGCCGCATTGGTACAAATCGTTCGAGTACCGCGCCCGCGCCGTCCGCGAGCCGCGCGCGGTACTGGCCGAATGGGGCACCGTGCTGCCGCCGGCCACGCAGATCCGCGTCGTCGACAGCACGGCCGACTACCGCTGGATGGTGCTGCCGATGCGCCCCGCCGGCACCGAGGGCTGGAGCGAGGACCAGCTCACCGCCATCGTCACGCGCGATGCATTGGTCGGCGTCGCGCTGCCACGGCTTCCGGTCGCCGCCGCCGCCGAGTAGCCTGTTCCCCGAGGAACGGCCGGGGGACCAGGAAACGGGATGACGCCGCAGGACGGACTGCCGCAGCCGCGGCGCAGCCTGGCGGCAATCGCCATCCTTCTCTCCATCCTGGTCACCGTCCTCGACACCTCGATGATCAACGTGGCGCTGCCGGCGATCGCCCGCGATCTCGGCGTCGCCCCGGCCAGCGTCATCTGGCTCAGCAACGGCTACCAGCTCGTCGTCGTAGCGACGCTGATCTCCTTTGCCTCGCTCGCCGAGATCATCGGCTTCCGCCGCGTCTACCTCGCCGGCTTCGTGGTCTATGTCTGCGCCTCGCTCGCCTGCGCCCTCGCGCCTTCCTTCCCGGCGCTGGTGGCGGCGCGGGTGATGCAAGGCATCGGCGCCTCGGCGGTGATGGCGCTGACTGCCGGCCTCATCCGCTACACCTACCCGGGAAGCCATCTCGGCCGCGCCATCGGCTATAACACGCTGACCGTCGCGCTGGCCGGCGCGATCGGCCCGACCCTCGGCTCCGTCATCCTCGCCTTCGGCCCCTGGCCCTGGCTCTTCGCCGTGGGCGTGCCACTCGGACTCGCCGCCATCGTCCTCGGCGGCCTTACCCTGCCGGAGACGCCGCGCGCCCATCGCCGCTTCGATGCCGTGGCGGCCGCCCTCGCGGCGCTGGCCTTCGGCATGCTCTTCCTCGGCATCGACCTCGCCTTCGCCCTGCCCTGGGCCGGCGCGGTCCTGATGGCGGGCGGCATCGCCGCGGGCATTACCCTCATCCGCCGCGACCTGACGCGCCCGGCGCCGCTGCTGCCGCTCGACCTGCTGCGCCTGCCGCCGGTCGCCATCTCCGCACTCGCCTCGGTCTGCGCATTCGCGGCCTGGTCGCTGGGCTTCGTCTCGCTGCCCTTCCACTTCATCGCCAACGGGCACGACCAGGCGGCGACCGGCTTCATGATGACGCCCTGGCCCGTCGCCCTGGCCGTCGCCGCCCCGCTCGCCGGCCGCCTCTCCGACCGCCTGCCAACCGCCCTCCTCTGCATGCTGGGCGGCGGCACCCTCGCCATCGCGCTCGGCCTGGTGATCGCCCTCCCCGGCGCCGCGCCGGTGGTGCTGCTCGGCCTTGCGGTCGGGCTCGGGGGCTTCGGCTTCGGCTTCTTCCAGACGCCGAACAACCGCACCATGCTCTCCGCCGCCCCCAAGGCCCGCAGCGGCGGGGCGGGCGGGATGCAGGCGACGGCGCGGCTGCTCGGCCAGACCATAGGCACCACCCTCACCGCGCTGATCTTCCAGGCGGGCGGCGGGCCGAAGCTGGCGATGGCGGCCGGCGCAGCCTTCGCCCTCGCCGCCGCCGGCATCAGCATGCTGCGGCGGAAAATCTAAAATTGGTTCATTCCGTTTCGAAACCCGCCCTCGGGCTCCTGCGTTGCGCCGCAACAGAACCACGGAGGTTGAGCTCGCCATGACCGGTTTCACCCGGCGTTCCCTCTCGGCCTTGCTGCTGGCCGGCGCCTCGGCCGGCGCCGTCGCCGCCTCACGCCCGGCCGCGGCAGAGACCCAGCGCGAGATCGACGCCGATGTCGCCGCCGCCCTGGTCCGCCTGCGCGCCCTGCCGCAGAGCCAGGATCTGCTGCGGAAGGCCCATGCCACGCTGGTCTTCCCGCGCATCATCAGCGGCGGCTTCATCGTCGGCGGCCAATATGGCCAGGGTGCGTTGGTGCGCGGCGAGAGGACGGAGGGCTACTACTCCATCGCCGGCCTCTCGCTCGGCTTCCTCGCCGGCGCGCAATCCGCCGGCCTCGCCATGTTCTTCATGACGGAGCAGGCCGCTGCCACGCTGCGCCGCCGCGACGGCTGGGAGATCGGCACCGGCCCGACCGTGGTCGCGCTCGACCGCGGCCTCCAGGCCAATGCCTCCTCCACCACGCTGACCGAACCGGTCTACGCCATCACCTTCAACCAGGAAGGGCTGATGGCCGCGCTGGCGCTGAACGGCACCAAGATCACCCGCATCACGCCCCAGGCGAGCTGACCACCTCTTGTCTGGTGTCCTTCCGCGGCTTTGCCGCGGAAGGCTAGGCGAGGCCTCGGACGCCAAGCGAAATCCGGGGCCCCCGCGAAGACGCGAAGCGGCTTTGTGGGGTATTCCTAGACCTTCGCCCCCTCGATGAGGCTGCCGAACCGCTCCCAGGTGCTCCCGGTCCATTTCTGCAGCTGCATCTGTCGGATCGGATGGAAATTGTCCGGCGCCGTGTTCACGAGAATCCCGGGGATCAGCGTCGGAATCTCCAGTGCCCTCAGGCTCGCCGCCTGGCGCATGATGCTCTCGCGGGAGAAGTTCCCCTCGCACTGCTTCAGCACCTGCATCAGCGTCGTGGCAATGCCGAAGGCGAAGGGAAAGCTGCCGTCCTTCATGTCCCCATCGGGGATGTATTTCTGCATGAAGGCCCGCCACTGGTTCATCCCCGCATCGTTGGCCCAGCCCGGATCGGTCGGATCCTTCAGATAGGCCGAGGTGATGATGCCGACGCCGCGCTCCGGCCCCGCCGGCTCCATCACCGTGCCGACCGAGATGGAGACATTGGTGAGGTAATGCAGCGGCTTCCAGCCGAGATCGGCCACGCGGCGGATGGTCTGCGCGGCGAATTTCGGCGTCGCCGCCGTCAGCAGCACATCCGCCCCGCTCGCCTGAAGCGAGACCACCTGGCTGTCGATCGTCGGGTCCGTCGCCTCGTAGGAGACCGGCTTGACGATGCTGTCGTAGCGCGCGCCCAGGACGTCCTTGACGCCAGTGACGTAGTCCTTGCCGAAATCGTCGTTCTGGTAGAGCAGCGCGAGCTTGGCGTTCGGCTTCTGCTCCAGCATGTACTTCATGTAGATCTGCGCCTCGGTCCGGTAGCTGGGCTGCCAGCCCATGGTCCAGGGCGTGTCCTGGTAGTTCCCCCACTTGTCCGCACCGGTGGAGAGGAAGAGATGCGGGACCTTGCGCTGATTGACGTAGCGCAGGATGGCGCTGTTGCTGGCCGTGCCGAGCGTGTTGAACAGGAAGGCCACTTTGTCCTGCTCGACCAGACGCCGCACCTGCTCCACCGTCTTCGGCGGGCTGTAGCCGTCGTCATAGGTGATGAAATTGATCTTCCGTCCGGCGATGCCGCCCTGTTCGTTGACCATCCTGAAGAAATGCTGATGCGAGCGGCCGATGCTGCCATAGGCGCTCGCCGGCCCGCTGTAGGGCATGGTGTTGCCGATGCGGATCTCGCTGGCGGTCACGCCGGGCGTTTCCTGCGCGCGGGCGATGGCGGGGGCGGCAAGCGCTGCGGCACCCGCCGCAAGCAGATGGCGTCGCGTCGGCATCATGGCGTCCTGTTCTCCCTGTTTCTTTCTTCTATACGCTCGCACCCTCGATCAGGCCGCCGAAGCGGACCCAGGATGCGCCGTCCCAGCGCTGCAACTGCATCTTCTGGATCGGCCGGTAATCCTGCGGCCCGGTCTGCAGGGTGATGCCCGGCAGCAGCACCGGCAGCGCCACCTCCCGCAACCCCGCTGCCTGACGCAGGATGTTCTCGCGCGAGAAGTTGCCCTCGCATTGGGTCAGCACCTGCCGCAGCGTGCAGCCGAGCCCGTAGCCATAGACCACGTTGGAGTCGTTGAGGTCCGCCTCCGGCATCCATTGCCGGACGAAGGTGCGGACCTCGTTCATCCCCGCATCGTCGCGCCAGGCCGCATCCCCCTGCTCCTTCAGATAGCCCGAGGTGATGATGCCGACGCCCTTCTCCGCCCCCGCCGGCTGCATGACGGCGCCGACCGAGAGCGAGACATTGGTGAGGTAGCGCAGCGGCTGCCAGCCGATGTCGTGCACCTTGCGGATCGCCTGCGCCGCCGCCTTGGGCCCGAGCGCGATCATCAACACATCCGCCCCACTGCTCTGGAGCGAGAGGATCTGGCTGTCCGGCGTCGGGTCGGTGATCTCAAAGGACGCCGTCTTCGTCACCTTGTCGAAGCGCTCCGCGCCGATCACGTCGCGCAAGCCGGCGATGTAGTCCTTCCCGAAATCGTCGTTCTGGTAGACGATCGCCAGCTTGAATTCGCGGCGCTCCGCCAGCAGGTGCTTGGCATAGATTTGCGCCTCGGTCCGGTAGCTCGGCTGCCAGCCCATGGTCCAGGGGAAGTCCTGCCAGTTCCCCCATTTGTCGGCGCCGGTCGCAACGAAAAGCTGCGGCACCTTCCGCTGGTTGCAGTAGCGCTGAATGGCGTTGTTGGTGGGCGTGCCGAGCGGGTTGAACAGGAAGGCGACCTTGTCCTGGTCGATCAGCCGCCGCGCCTGCTCCACCGTCTTCGGCGGACTGAAACCGTCATCGTAGCTGAGGAAATTGATCTTGCGGCCGGCGAAGCTGGTGGTCTCGTTCAGCATCCGGACGAAGGCCTGCTCCGTCCTGCCGATCACCCCATAGGCACTGTTCGGCCCGCTATACGGCATGATGTTGCCGATGCGGATCTCACTGGCGGTGACGCCGACCGTCTCTTCCGCGCGGGTAAGGGAGGGAGTTGCGAGCACCCCCGCTGCCGCCGCCAGGACCTGCCTTCTGCCGAGCATCCCGCCTCCCTTCCCGTGCTGGTCGCTACACGTTGGCGCCCTCGATCACGCCGCCGAACCGCACCCAGGACTTGCCGTCCCACTTCTGCAGCTGCATGTGCCGGATCGGATGGTAGTTGGTCGGGCTGGTGGACACCTTCACGCCCGGCAGCAGCGTCCCGATCTCGAGCGGCGCGATGCTCGTCGCCTGCTTCATGACGTTCTCACGGCTGAAGTTGTTGCCGCACTGCTTCAGCACCTGAATCATCGTACTTCCGGCACCGTAGCCATAGGTGTAGTTGTTGTCGCCCAGCTCCCCGTCCGGGATGTAGCGCCGCATGAAGTCGCGCCACTCGTTCATGCCCGGATCTTCCGCCCAGGCCGGGTCCGACTGGTCCTTCCGATAGTCGGAGGTGATGAGGCCGATGCCCTTCTCCGCGCCCGCCGGCTGCATGACGATGGACCCCGAGACCGAGACATTGGTCATGAACATCATCGGCTTCCAGCCGATGTCGTAGACCTTACGGATCGCCTGCGCCGCGAAGCGCGGGATGATGCCGCAGACCAGCGCATCGACGCCCGAGCCCTGCAGGGTGACGATCTGGCTGTCGATCGTCGCATCTGTCGCCTCGTGCGAGACGAGCTTCACGGCATCGAAGCGCGCGCCCAGAACATCCTTGACGCCGTTGACGTAGTCCTTGCCGAAATCGTCGTTCTGGTAGATCACTCCGATCTTCGCCTGCGGCCGCTGCTCCATGATGTACTTGGTATAGATCTGCGCCTCAGTCCGGTAGCTGGGCTGCCAGCCGATCGTCCAGGGATACTCCTGCGGCTGCGCCCACTTGTCGGCGCCGGTGGCGAGGAAGAGATGCGGCACCTTCCGCTGGTTGACGTAGCGGTGAATGGCGCTGTTGGTGGGCGTGCCGAGCTGGTTGAACAGGAACGCCACCTTGTCCTGCTCCACCAGCCGCCTGGTCTGCTCCAGCGTCCGCGGCGGCGCGTAATTGTCGTCATAGACGATGAAATTGATCTGCTTCCCCGCGATGCCGCCCTGGTCGTTCACCCGCTTGAACATCGCCGAAAGGCAGCGCGAGATGACGGAGTAGGAGGAGGCCGGCCCCGACAGTGCATTGGTGCTGCCGATGCGGATCTCGTTCGCCGTCACCCCAGGCGCTTCCTGCGCGGGTGCGAGATTGGGCAGCGCAAGCGCCGCAACGCTTCCGCTCAACAAGGCACGGCGATGAAGGGTCATGCGAGGCGGTCTCCGGTCATTGCGCCGTCAGCCCCGCCCGCGCAGCCGCCCGGCGATGCGCCGCAGCAGCCCGGCGAAACCGTCCGGCAGGATGAAGAGGAAGGCGATGAGCAGGATGCCGTAGATCACCCCAGGCGCGGCCTTGGAGATCGCCTCGGCGATGTTCGGCACGAAGAGCACGAAGAGCCCGCCGAAGAGGGACCCCAGGATGGAGGCGACGCCGCCTACCACCATGCCCACGAAGAGCGTGATGGACACCATGAGGCTGAAGCTGTCCGGCGCCACGAACTCCACCGCGACGGCCGAGAGCGACCCCGCTATCCCCGTCACCATGGCGCTGACGGCGAAGGCCCGCGTCTTCAGCGTCGCAGTGTCCATTCCCATCGCCTCGGCCGCCGTCTGATGGTCGCGCGTCGCCATCAGCGCCCGGCCGATGCGGCCGCGGATCAGGTTCCAGCAGAGCAGGAAACAGACGCCCGCAACGCCCACCGCGACGAAATACATCCACTGGTCCGGCGTCAGCGCCCCCGGCATCCAAGCCGGCGCATCCGGCTTGACGAGGAAGAGCCCCTGCACGCCCCCGGTCCAGTCCTCGATCGATTTGTGCTTGAGGATCTGCGGCACCGCGACGGCGAGCGAGAAGGTCGTCAGCGCCAGGTAGAGTCCGCCGAGCCTGAGCGCCGGAAAGCCGATCCCGTACCCCACCACCCCGCAGACCGCGGCCGAGAAAGGCAGTGTCGCCCAGAAGGACCAGTCGAGATGCGACATCAGGATCGCCGTCGCATAGGCGCCGAGCGCGAAGAAGGCGCCATGCCCGAGCGAGATCTGCCCGTTGAAGCCGGTCACCATGTTCAGCCCGAGCACCGCGAGCCCCATGATCACCGCCATGGTGAGCTGGAAGAGCGGAAAGCTCTCCAGCACGAAGGCCGGCGCGATGGCGACCACCAGCCCGCCCAGCACCACCAGCGCCACTTGCCATGCTGGCATGCCTCGCCGTGCCGGCACCGCTTGCGGGATGGTCGCGGGGATCGCTACGTTCTCGCTCGCGCTCATCGGCTTCTCACACCCTGCTCGTGACGACGCGGCCGAGCAGGCCGGAGGGCCTGATGACCAGCACGCCAATGATGATCGCCAAGGCGACGGTCAGCTTCAGCTCGGTGCCCACCACATAGGCCCCGGCCAGGTTCTCCAGCACGCCGACCGCGAAGCCGCCGATGACCGCACCCAGCGGGTTGTCGATGCCCCCGATCAGCGCGCCGGCGAAGGCATAGAGCAGGATGCCCGTCATCATGCTCGGATCGAGGAAGACGACCGGCGCCACCATCATGCCCGCGACGGCGCCGATCGCCGCCGCCAGCCCCCAGCCCAGCGCCAGCATCCAGCCGACGCGGATGCCGACCAGCCGCGCCGAGCGCGGATTGTAGGCCGCCGCCCGCATCGCCAGCCCGAGCGAGGTGTAGCGGAAGAAGAGAAAGACGAGGGTCAGCACCACCAGCGTCACCGCCGTGCTGCCCAGTTCATGCGCCGAGATCAGCCCGCCCATCAGCGGCCCGCTGCTGGTGAAGGGGCTCGGATAGACCTTGGTGGTATAGCCGAAGATCCACCCCGTCATGTTGCCGACGATCAGCAGTAGCCCGATGAAGACGCCGACATGCGTCAGCACCGCCGCATTCTGCACCGGGCGCATCAGCAGCCGCTCCACCAGCACGCCGATGAGGAAGGAGAGCATCACCGTCGCCGCGAAGGCGACCCAGTAGGGAAAGCCCGCTTCCACCATCGACCAGGCGATGAAGGTCGAGAGCGTCGCCATCTCTCCCTGCGCGAAATTCACGTGATGCGTGGCCTGGTAGATCATCACCAGCGCCAGCGCGACCGAGGCGTAGATGCCCCCCGTGGCGATGCCGGCGATGATCTGGTGCGCGAAGCCGTCCATGCTCTCAATACCCCAGATAGGACCGGCGGACGGCCTCGTCCTCGCGGATCTCGGCGGCGGGGCCGGAGACGACGATACGCCCCGTCTCCAGCAGGTAGGCCCGATCGGCGAGTTCCAGCGCGAGATTGGCATTCTGCTCGACCAGCAGGATGCCGACGCCGCTCTCCTCGCGGATGCGCCGCATGATGCCGAAGATCTCCTGCACGATCAGCGGCGCCAGCCCGAAGCTCGGCTCGTCCAGCAGCAGCAGCCGCGGCCGCAGCAGCAGCGCGCGGGCGATCGCCAGCATCTGCTGCTCACCGCCCGAGAGCGTCCCCGCCTGCTGCCGCCAGCGCTGCTTCAGGCGCGGGAACCACTCGAACATCCGCTCGAAGTCCGCCCGCACGTCCGGGTCGCGCCGCACATAGGCGCCGAGCCGGAAGTTCTCCTCGACCGAAAGCTCCATGAAGGTGCCGCGCCCATCCGGCACATGGGCGAGGCCGCGCCGCGCGATGTCCTCCGTCGCCCGCCCGGTGATCCGCTCGCCGAGGAAGGTGACGTCGCCTTCGGTCTTCACCATCCCGCAGATGGCCCGCAGCGTCGTCGTCTTCCCTGCGCCATTGGCGCCGAGCAGAGCGGTGACGCCGCCCTCCTCCACGACGAAGTCCAGCCCGTGCAGCACATGCGTCTGCCCGTAGCCCGCCTGCATGCCTTTTACGTCAAGCAGCATGGGCCGCAGCCTCCGCCCCAAGATAGGCGCGGATCACTTCCGGGTCGGAGCGCACCTCGGCCGGCGACCCATCCGCGATCTTTTTGCCGAAATCGAGCGCCACAACTTTGTCGGAGACGCGCATGACAAGATTCATGTGATGCTCGACGAGCAGGATGCTGAGCTCGAAATTCCGCTTGATGTCGCGCAGCAGCTGCGCCAGCCCATCCACCTCGCCATGGTTCAGCCCGCCCGCCGGCTCGTCGAGCAGCAGCAGCCGTGGCTTGCCAATCAGGGCGCGGGCCATCTCCACGCGCTTCTGCGTGCCGAAGGGCAGCGCCGCCACCGGCACATCGGCCACGGTCTCGAGGTCGAGCAGCGCGAGCAGCGATCGCGCATGCTCGGCGGCCGCCGCTTCCTCGCGCCGCGCCGAGGGCAGCCTGAGCGCATTGGCGAGGAAGCCCGCATGCCCCTCGGCATGCGCACCCGCCAGCACGTTCTCCCGCACCGTCATGCTGCGGAACAGCGCTAGGTTCTGGAAGGTCCGCCCCAGCCCGAGAGGCGCCATGCGATGCCGCGGCAGCCCCGTCGCCGCCTGCCCGGCGAAGCGCACCTGCCCTTCGGTCGGCTTGTAGATGCCGCTGATGACGTTGAAGAGCGTGGTCTTGCCCGCCCCGTTCGGGCCGATCAACCCGCAGATCTGGCGCTCCTCCACGTCGAAGGAGACACCGGCCACCGCGGTGACGCCGCCGAAGCGCACCACCACGTCCCGCACCTCGAGCAGGGACATCCCGTCAGCCACCCGAATCCGGGCCGGACTGCACAAGGCACCGTGACGGACCGTGGCGGTCGGTCATGCAAAGCCTCCCCCTTGTGGCGCCATGCCCGATTCCGGGTCCGCGCCTTCGTTCTCCTGGACAACGGCATTTGAGCGGCCATTGCCGCCATCGCGCAAGCCACAAAAGGTAGCGGCCCCTGCCGCTTGAAGCATCGCCCGCGCCATGGGCACCATGCCGCATCACGCGGAGCACGCCATGTCCGTTACGCCCAGCTGGATCGGCCTCGTCGCCCACCTCCACATCACCGCCCGGGCGTTCCTGCCCATGCGCGCCATGGAGGCGATCGAGCTCGTCGCCGGCGAGGGCATCCTCGGCGACCGCTACCGCATCGGCACGGAGGAGGGCTTCTACTCCCCGAAGCCCGAACCCGGCCGCCAGGTCACCCTCTTCGAGGAAGAGGCCCTGGAAGCCATCCGCCGCGACCACGGCATCGAGCTGCGGCCTGAGGAGCACCGCCGCAACGTCACCACGCGGGGCGTGCCGCTGACGCACCTCGTCGGCCGCCGCTTCCGCCTCGGCGACTGCCTGCTGGAGGCGACGCGCCTCTCCATTCCCTGCCGCCATATCGAGGAGATCCTGGAGAAGCCGGTCTTCGACCCGATGATTAACCGCTCCGGCCTCAACTGCCGCATCCTGGAAGGCGGCACCGTCCGCCTCGGCGACCCCATCCGCCCCGTATGAGACATATCCGCCTGGCCCTCCGCGCCGCCGAGCCGGCAGGCCCGGGCATCCGCCTGCTCACGCTGATGGACCCGGATGGCTGGCCGCTGCCCCGCTGGCGCCCCGGTGCGCATATCGACCTGCATCTGCCGGGCGGCCTGACCCGCGCCTATTCCCTCTGCGGCGATCCGGCCGAGGCCGAGTGCTGGCGCATCGCCGTGAAGCGCGAGCCCGCCGGCCGCGGCGGCTCCGCCTGGCTGCATGATGCGCTGGCGGTGGGGGAGGAACTGCCCGCCTCCCTTCCCCGCTGCACCTTTCCGCTCGCCGAAGGTGCCAGCCGCCACATCTTCCTCGCCGGCGGCATCGGCGTGACGCCTTTCCTGGCGATGGCGGCTGCCCTCGCCCGCAGCGGCGCGGAGCATCACCTCCACCTGCTCCATCGCGGCCCGCCGCCGCTGCCGACGCAACTCGCCGCCCTCCAGGGCCGCGTTACCCTGCACGACACGCTGACCGGCCGCCCTGGCCTCGCGGCACTGCTCGGCCCGCCCACCCCCGGCACGGAGGCCTATTGCTGCGGCCCGCCTGGCCTGATCGAAGCCTTCCTCGCCGCCTGGCCTGCCGACCAGGCACGCGTCGAGCATTTCACTCCGCCCCCGCTGGCGCCGCTGCCGGGGGCCCGTCCCTTCACCCTCGTCCTGGCGAAGTCGGGCCGCAGCCTCGACCTCCCCGCAGGCGCCCCCTTGCTGCCCGCGCTCCACAGCCTCGGCGCCGAGGTCGAATCGAGCTGCGAGGGCGGCATCTGCGGCGCCTGCCGCGTCCGCTGGCTAGAAGGCCCGCCACTGCACCGCGACCGCATTCTCCGCCCGGAGGAGCGCGAGACCCATTTGATGGCCTGCGTCGCCGGCTGCGCCGGGTCCCGCCTGGTGCTCGACCTGTAGCCGGCGCTGCGCCCGGCAGGCGCCGCAGGCGGCTGGGCCATGAAGTTGCCCCACCGGCGTCACGCCGTGCCCGTGTTCCCGATGTTGGCTCGAGGATAAAGCAGTCGAGGCTGACATGGTGAACCCTGCCAGATTATGCGCAGCCATCCTGGCCCTGACCCTCGCCTTCCCCAGCCTCGGTTTCGCCGACCCATGGCAGGACGAGAGCGGCCAAGGCCGACGCCCTCACCGCGCCGAGCGCTTGGATGAAGGTTGGGAAAGGAGCGGCTGGGACCGGCGCCAATGGGACCGGCACGATCGCCGGTACGAGGGCGGGCGGCGCGGCGGCTATCAGCGTTACGCCCAGCCCCGTATCCCGTCGGGACACCTGCCGCCGGGCGAGTACCGCGCCTGGCACCCGGACCGTCCTGCCGGTCACCAGGCACCACCGCTGAGGTGGTGAGCCGGCCGGCATAATCCGCTGGAATTACCTAATCAGAGTGATTTGCTCGTCCAAACACCAGGCCAGAGCGGGATCCGTGAGCCAATGCGAACGGAAACCGTTCTAGTTGGCCCCCGACAACAGGCTGGAATGCACCCAGCCCTGTGGCGATGCATCCCCCACCTGCACCCAGCCGCCCGGCGCCCGAGCAAAGGCCCGCAGCGCCGATCCCTGCGGCAGCACCCCCAGCACCTCGGAGCCCCCGACCGGTGCCGCGCGTAGATTGGCATTGCTCCGCACCTGCACTGCGCCAGCCGCCTCGCTCACCATCGGGCTTCCTGGCCCGCTGCCCTGAACCGCGGCCACCGGCTGCGCCGACAGGGGTGCTGCCGGTGCCGCATCGGGCGAGGGTGCCGGCCCGATGGCTCGCGCCACCAGCGCCCCGCCCTCGCGGCAGAAGCGCTCCACCGCCCCGCCCATCAGCGGCAGGCCCGGCCCCTGCTCCAGCACCGTCGTATAGGCGAAGCCCCGCCCGTCACGCTCCTGCGGCACGGAGCCGTCGCGCGGCAGCAGCACGCGAAGGATGAAACCCACCCCGCCTGCCTTGCCGCAGACCGCCCGCTCATCCTCTGGGCCGAAGCGCACCACGCGGAGATCGGAGAAGGCGAGGTTCGGCGGGTTGCGCAGCCGTCGGCGAAGCGAGTCCTCCGCCGCCCGGGCCAGCACCTGCTCCGGCGAGGCGGCGGCCACCTCCGGCGCCCGCGCCGCCGGCCCTATGGCCAGCGCCGCGAAGCCGATGCCCGCCGCCACGACCACGGCCGTCCCCACGCCCAATGCCCGCCACATACCCTGCCTCATCCACGAACCGGCGGCGCCATGCCGCCTCTGGATAAGCGCGCAACCCGGGCATGGTTGCAGAGGCGGAAGCCTTACCAGAGCTCCTCACGCGCCAGTGCGGCGACGCGGTGGAAGCCGGACAGCGCCTCGAAGCACCCCTGCCCCACCGCCGCCGGGTCGCTCAGCCGCGCCAGCACCAGGTAGAGCCGCCCCCGCCCCGCATTACCCTGCGAGGCCGGGTAGCTCAGCTCCGCGCTCTGCGGCGCGCCGTACTGCGCGAGAGCCTCCTCCTTCAGCGGCTTGCTGCCGATGCGCTTCGAATCGTACCACTGCCGCAGCGCATAGACCGCCCCATCCGCCAGGTCCCGCCCGAAGGCGCCCGATGCCCCGCGGTCGAGCGGCGTGTAGGAGGCCGAGACGTCGTTCAGCCGGATGACGATGTCGAGCCCGGCCGGCACCCCGGCAGGGCGAAGGTTGGCCCGCCACTCGAAGGCGCCCTTCACCGGCTCCCCGGCTTCCTTGAAGCTGTTCCGTGCGCCCTTGAAGCGCTCGTCCGTGGCCAGCGCCTTGCGCCAGGTGTCGAACAGCGCCTGCACCTCGGCCCGGCTCTCGATCGCTTGCAGCCGCAGCAGCGGCGGGGTCGTGTCACTCATTTGCGCCGCGCATCCACCAAAACGCCGGAGGCGCGCAGCGCCGCCAGCTCGGCTTCGGAATAACCATGGGCCGAAAGCACGCCGTCGGTATGCTCCGCATAGCGCGGCGGCTCCGCCCGCGTGCCTCCCGGCGTGCGTGACAGCTTGATCGGCGTCCCCACCCCCCGGTAGCCGCCAAGCTCCGTCACCATCTCGCGGTGCGCCGTATGCGCCGCCGCCATCGCCTCGTCGACATGCAGCACCGGCCCGGCCGGCAGCCCGGCGGCCAGCATCCGCCGGGTCAGCTCATGCCCATCCTCATCGGCGAAGCGCCGCTCCAGCACATCGGTCAGCGCCTCCCGGTTGACGACGCGGGCGCCGTTGGTGGCGAAGCGCTCGTCCTTCGCCAAATCCGGCAGGCCGAGGAAGTCGCAGAACTTCCGGAAGGCCGGGTCGTTGCCGGCGGCGATGAAGATCTCGCAGGTCCGCGTGCGGAACTTCGAATAGGGCACGAGGTTCGGGTGCGGATTGCCGGTCGCCCGCGGCCGCTTGCCATTGAGGAAGTAGTTGGCCGCATGCGGATGCAACAGCGCCATGCCGCAGTCATGCAGCGTCATGTCGACATACTGCCCGAGCCCGCTCCGCGCCCGCTCCTGCAGCGCCATCAGGATGCCGATGGTGCTGAACAGGCCGGTGGCGATATCGACGATCGGCGTCCCGAGCCGCGTCGGCCCGCTATCCTCGGTGCCGTTGATCGACATCAGCCCCGTCATCGCCTGCAGCACCGCGTCATAGCCGGGGAAGCCACCCAACGGCCCCTCGCCGCCGAAACCGGACACCCGGCAATGTACCAGCGCGGGGAAGCGCTGCTTCAGCACCGCCTCGTAGCCGAGGCCCCATTTCTCCATGCTGCCCGGCTTGAAATTCTCCACCAGCACATCGGCGCCCTCCAGCAGGCGCAGCAGCACCTCGCGCCCCTCCGGCTTGGAAAGATCGAGCCCCACCGAGCGCTTGTTGCGATTCACGCCGACGAAATAGCTGGCATCCCCTGCCTCGTTGAAGGGCGGCCCCCAGTCGCGCACCTCGTCGCCCTGCGGCGGCTCCAGCTTGATCACCTCGGCGCCATGGTCGGACAACACCATGGTGCAGTAGGGCCCGCCGAGCACCCGCGTCAGGTCGATCACCCTGAGCCCGGCCAGGGCCCCTTCGGATCGGGCGAGGCCCAGCCCCGCGGGTGGTGCGGCTTCCGTCATCCCAGCATCATCCTTGCATCTCGCTCCCGGAAGCGTCTCCCCCGGCGGCGGCCCGGCGTCAACGCCTGCCCACCCGCCTCTGTAGACCGAAGCAGCCCGGGGCGCGAATTCGCCCGCAGCAGGGGCTTGCCGAACCGGCCGCACCGGGCGATGCCGGCATGATGCCCGCGCCCCTGACTCTCGAAGGTCCGCGCCTCCGCCTCCGCCCCTGGCGAGCCGAGGACCGCGCGCCACTCGCCGCCATCAACGCCGACCCGGCGGTGATGCGCCACTTCCCTGCCGCGATGAGCCGGGCCGAGAGCGATTCCTGGCTCGACCGCATCGAGGCGCATTTCGCCGAGCACGGCTGGGGCTTCTGGGCAGTAGAGCGCAAATCAGCCCCGGGTCTGATTGGGGCCGTCGGCCTGCTGAGCATCCCCTGGCAGGCCGATTTCACACCCGCCGTCGAGATCGGCTGGCGCATCGCCATCGCCCACCAGCGCCAGGGCTACGCCGAGGAGGCCGCGCGCCTCTCGCTTGCCGCCGGCTTTGGCCGCATCGGCCTCGGCGAAATCGTTGCCTTCACCGTGCCGGGTAATGCGCCGTCCTGGCTGCTGATGGCGAAGCTCGGCATGCGCCCGGCCGGCACCTTCGACCATCCCCGGCTGCCCGAGGACCACCCCCTGCGCCTGCATCTGCTGTACAGGATGAGCCGTCAAACCTGGATGAGCTCGGCACGGCCGGAGCGGGCGACGGCATAAGGAAAGTGGCGGACCCGATACGATTCGAACGTACGACCTTTGCCTTCGGAGGGCAACGCTCTATCCAGCTGAGCTACGGGTCCAGCGCGCCCTTCCCTTAGCCCAGCCCGCCGCCGGAAGGAAGCCCCTTCCTCCGCGACTGTGCCAGGGCATCACAGGAAGGCAATCGGCTGCTCCACCCCCAGCAGATGCCGGCCCACCATCTCCAGATGCCAGGGATTGGCCTGCAGATGCTGTGAGACGCACATCGCATCGCGGAACCGCCGCTCGAAAGGCTCCGACTCCAGGATCGCTGTCGTCCCCCCCGCCCGGTAGCAGGCGACGGAAACCTCCGTCGCGTCCCCCATCACCGTCGTCGTGGCGAGCCGCATCGCCATCCGGGTGTCGAGGCTGACCGCCCTTGTCCCCTCCGCCTCCGCCCAGGCCTCCCGCACCGTGCCGAGCAGGTACATCCGGCAGGCGCGCAGCCGCGCCTCCAGCCGGGCGATCTCCGACTGGACGCAATGGTTGTCCTTCATCGCCTGCGCCGCCGCCCGCGCCGCCTTGCCGCGGGCAAGCGCGACATAGCGGTCGAGCAGCCCGCGCGCCGTCCCCAGCGCCACGGCGGCGAAGCCCGTCGCGTAGCAGAGGTGAGAAGAGAGCAGCGAGACCGGCCCATGCTGCCGCCGCCCCTCCGGCTTGTCGCGAAAGCAGGCATGGCTCCCGGGGATGAAGAGGTCGCGCACCTCATAGGTGTCGCTCCCCGTCCCGCGCAGGCCGAGCGCCGCCCAGTCCTCGGTGATGCTCGCCTGCTCGCGCGGGAAGAGCACGGTGACGAATTCCAGCCGGCCCGCCCGCGCCGAGCCATCGGCCTCCGCCACCGGCACATGGGCGCCGAGCAGCCGCGCATGGCGGTTGCCGCTGGCGAAGTCCCAGCGCCCCGTCACCCGCCACCCGTCTGCCACCGGCACCGCCGCCGCGCGGGTATGCTGTGCCCCCCAGGCCAGCCCGCTGTCCCGGTCGCCGAAGAGGCGCCGCGCCACCTCGGGCGAAAGATAGGTCGCCGAGCTGAGCGCCGAGACGTTCCCCTGGTTCACGCACCAGGCGGTGCTCGCATCGCCGATCGCCAGCGCCTCGATGATCTCGGCATAGATCGGCAGCGGCAGCGCCTGCCCGCCCAACTCCGCCGGGGTCAGCAGGCGGAAGAAGTCATTGGCCCGCAAGGCCTCCAGCACCGAAGGCGGCAGCTCCCGCGCCCGCTCCATCTCCGGCGCCACCGCCTCCAGCAAGGGGATCAGCGCCCGCGCCCGCTCCACCGGCCCGGCGGCCGATAGCGTCTCCGGAGCCTCGGGCGCCAGCACGCCGAGTTCGGCAGCAGCCATGATCCGTCTCCTCCCAGATGGGCGAAGGCTAATCACGCCCCCTCCCCCCGGCAAGCGACACGGACGGTCGATCGACCAAATTTCACCCCGGCATCGGCTGCGTCCGCTGTATCAGCACCGGCTCCGCCTCGGGCTCTCCCCGGGGCTCGAAATGCGGGATCGCCGCCAGCAACTCCCGCGTATAGCCGGCCTTCGGCGCGGCGAAGAGCGCCTCGCTTCGCCCCTCCTCCACCACCCGCCCGGCCTGCAGCACGATGGTTCGCTCGCACATCATCCGCACCACGTTGAGATCATGGCTGACGAAGAGATAGGCCAGCCCCTCCTCCCGCCGCAGCCGGTCGAGCAGGTGCAGCACCACCGCCTGCACCGAGACATCGAGCGCCGCCGTCGGCTCGTCGAGCACCAGCAGCCGCGGCTCCGGCGCGATCGCCCGCGCGATCCCGACCCTTGCCTTTTGCCCGCCCGAGAGCTGATGCGGGAACCGCCCCAGCAACTCTCCCGGCAGCCCGACCCGCTTGGCGCACTCCTCCACCCGCGCGCGCAGCTGCGCCCCCTCCCTCATCCCCAACAGCCGCCGCAGCGGATCGGCGATGCAGTCGAAGGCGGAGAAGCGCGGATTGAGGCTCTCCCCATGATCCTGGAAGACCAGCTGAATCTCCCGCCGCCACCGGCTCTTGTGGAACCGCCCCGCCGGAATGGCCCCGATCTCCTCCCCCTCGAAGCGGATGCTCCCCGCCGTCGGGTCGAGCAGCCGGCAGACCAGGCGCGAGATCGTGCTCTTCCCCGACCCGCTTTCCCCGACAAGCCCCAGGCTTTCCCCCGCATCGAGATGGAAGGAGACGCCTTCCACCGCCGCCGCCCCGCCGAACTCCTTGCGCAGCCCCGCGACCTCCAGCAGCCGCCGCCCGCTCGATGTCACCGGCTCCGGTTCGCGCTCCCCCACCAGCCCGGCGACGGACGAGTCCCGCCGTGGCGAGGCCGCCACCAGCCGTTGCGTATAGGCGTGTCTCGGCGCGCCGAAGAGCCTATCCGGCGCCGCCTCCTCCACCACCTGCCCCTGCTCCATCACCGCGATCCGCCCGCAATACTGCGCGGCGAGGCCGAGGTCATGGGTGATGAGCAGCATCGCCATCCCCCGCCGCGCCGTGGTCTCGGCCAGCAGCTCCATCACCGCCCGCTGCGTAGTGACGTCGAGCCCGGTGGTCGGCTCATCGGCGATCAGCAGGCTCGGCTCGCAGGCGATCGCCATGGCGATCATCACGCGCTGGCACATGCCTCCCGAAAGCTCGTGTGGATAGGCCTCCAGCCGCCGCGCCGGCTCGCGGATGCGCACCGCCTCCAGCAGCGCCAGCGCCCGGTCCCTGGCCTCTCGCGCCGAAACCGCCTCATGCGCCCGGATCACGTCGGCGATCTGCGCCCCCACCGGCCGGATCGGATTGAGCGCCGCCCGCGGATTCTGGAAGATCATCGACATCGCCGCCCCGCGCAGCGGCGCCAGCACCCGCCGCCCCGCCCGGGTGATGTCCTCGCCCCGGAAGCGGATGCGTCCCCCGCTGATCCGCCCCGCCCGGTCGAGCAGCCGCATCACGCAGAACGCTGTCACCGACTTCCCCGACCCGCTTTCGCCCACGATGCCGAGCGTCTCCGACGGCCCGACCGAGAGCGAGACGCCCTTCAGCGCCTCCACCACCCCATGCCGCGTACCGAACTCGACCCGCAGCCCCTCGACCTCAAGCAGCGCGCTCATGTCCGCATCCGCGGATCGAGGATATCCCGCAGTCCGTCGCCGAGCAGGTTGAAGCACAGCACCGCGAACATCAGCGCCGCCCCCGGGCAGGCCACCAGCCACCACTTGCCCGTCGTGATGAACCTCGCCCCCTCCGCCACCATGATCCCCCATTCCGGCGTCGGCGGTCGGACCCCGAGGCCGAGGAAGGACAGCCCCGCCGCATTCAGGATCGCCCAGCCCAGGTTGAGTGAGATCTGCACCGCCATCGCCGGCAGCACGTTCGGCAGCAGGAAACGCATCACCACCCGTGCATGGCTGTTCCCCGAAGCCCGCGCCGCCTCCACCCAGCCGAGCCCTCGCCGCACATTCACCTCCGCCCGGCTGAAGCGGATGTAGAAGGGCAGGTTGATGATCGCCGTCGCATAGATGATGTTCTCGACCCGGTTGCCGAGCGCCGCCACCATCGCCATGGCAAGCACGAAGAGCGGGAAGGCCATCAGCACATCGACCAGCCGTCCGACCCAGGCATCCAGCCTGCCGCCTGCATAGCCACAGAAACTCCCTACCGTCGCCCCGACGACGAAGGACAGGCTGACCGCGGACGCCGCAATCGCCAGGTCGAGCCGCGCCGCCACCAGCACCCGGCTGAACACATCCCGCCCAAGTTGGTCCGTCCCGAACCAATGCGCCGCACTCGGCGCCTGCAGCGCATTCGGCACATCGGACGCGACCGGGTCATAAGGCACGATCCAGGGCCCGAGCAACGCCGCCAGCACCAGCAGCCCGCAGCCGCACCCCGCGAGCAGGGTGACCGGGTTGCCCCGCAGCACCCAGCCCGCATGCCGCAAGGTCGCGCTCATCCGATCGACACCCGTGGATCGGCAATGCCGTAGAGCAGATCGACCACCAGGTTTACCAGCACGAAGATGGAGGCCATCAACAGCACGAAGCCCTGCACCGGCGCATAGTCGGAGGAGAGCAGCGCATCCAGCGCATAGGAAGCGACGCCCGGCCAGGAAAACACCTTCTCCACCAGCACGTTCGCGCCCAGCATGGTCGAGAAGACGATCCCCATGATGGTGATCACCGGCAGCAGCGCATTGCGCAGCGCATAGACGAGGATCACCCGCCGCCGCGACAGCCCCAGCGCCTCCCCCGTGCGGATGAAGTCGCTCGTCAGCACCGCAAGCATGGAGGCCCGCGTCATCCGCGCCAGGGGCGCCAGCACGAAGAGCGCCATGGTGCAGGCCGGCAGCACGAGCTGGCTCGCCGCCGCCCACCACGCCTCCCACTCCCCGGCGAGCGCCGCATCCACCAGCAGGAACCCCGTCACCTCCGGTGGTTGCGCGGCGAAGATGTCGATCCGCCCCGTCGGGTCCGGCGCGATGCCGAGCAGGTAGTAGAGCACATAGATCAGCAGCAGCCCCGAGACGAAGGTCGGCACACAGACCCCGAGCGTGCAGATCAGCCGTACCCCATGGTCCACCGCCGACCCCGGCCTGAGCGCGGCCAGGATGCCAAGCGGCACCGCCAGCACCAGCGCGATCAGCAAGGCGCAGAAGGTCAGCTCCAGCGAGGCCGGCAGCCGGTTGCGCAGGTCGTTGAGCACCGGCTGCCCCGTCGTCATCGACCGCCCGAGATTCCCCGTCGCCACATCGCGCAGATAGAGCAGAAGCTGCTCCGGCACCGGCTTGTCGAGCCCCATCCGCCGCCGGATGTCCTCGATCTCCGCCTGCCCCGCATTCGGCCCCGAGGCAAAGAATATCGCCGGATCGCCCGGCAGCACCCGCATCAGCAGGAAGGTGAAGACCAGCACGCCGAACAACGCCGGCAGCGAGGAGACGAACCGCCGCCCCGCCCGCCCCGCGACGCCGCGCATCAAACCCGCCGCAGGTCGCGGTAATCCACCTGCCGGTGGTATTGATAGGTGTAGCCATCGATCGCCTGGGTCATCACCGCATCCTGGTTCGGCTGCCAGAGCAGGATCAGCGGAACCTCCTCGGCCAGCACCGCAATCATCCGCTTGCAGAGCTTCTCGTACTCCGCCGGGTCACGCTCGAACCGTGCCTTGGCGGTGAGATCGGCGATCTCCGCATTGTTCCAGCTGCTGTAGTTCCAGCGCTGCTCGCCGGTGAAGAAGTTGCGGAAGAAGTAGTCGGTCGAGGGCAGCCAGGCGATCGAGGTCTCGGTGAGGAAGGGCAGCTTCTTCTCCGTCACCAGCGTCGAGATCTGCGCATCCGGCAGCTTCTGGATCTCGACGCGGATGCCGATGCGCGCCAGCGCCTCCTTCACCAGCGCCGCCATCGGCTCACTCGTCGCCGCCGAGCCGACATTGAAGGAAAAGGTGGTATCCAACCCGTTCGGATACCCCGCCTCCGCCATCAACGCCTTCGCGCGCTCGAGATTCGTCTTCATCGGCATCGGCTGGGGGAAGCGCGCCGTTGGCGGCGTCTCGCTCCAGTCGCCGCCGAACAGCGCCGCCCCACGCTCGAACAGCGCCGCCTTGAAGATGTCCTGGTAGGGCAGCGCCGCCGCCACCGCCTGCCGCAGCTTGACGTTGTCGAAGGGGGCCATCCGCGTGTTGAAGGCGACCATGGTGAAGGCATTGAATTGCGGCGTGGACACCACCTTCACCCGTGGCCGCTGCGCCAGGCTCGGCACGTCGCTCGCCTGCAGGTCGATGGAGAGGTCCGCATCCCCCCGCTCGATCAGGTTGGCCCTGGTCGCCGCCTCCGGGATCGTCTGGTTGATGATCCGCCGGAAGAAGGGCAACGGCCCGCCCTTCCAGTCGTCGTTGCGCCGCAGGATCACCTGCTCGCCTGGCTTGAAGCTCTCGATGCGATAGGCGCCCGACCCCGCCGCATTGTCCTTCAGCCACGCCTGCGCCCAGGGATCATCCGAGGTCGCGTGGGATTTTGCGACCTTGCTGTTGATAATCATGCAGTAGAGCGTGCAGAGATTGGGCAGCGCCAGCCGGTCCGGCCGCTCCACCTTCGCCTCGAAGGTATGCGCATCGACGACGCGGAACTGCTCGGCCTTGGTCCAGGACCCGGTCTGGATCTGCACCGCTGCCAGCGAGCGCGCTGTCACATGCCGGTCGAAGGACCACTTCACGTCCTCCGCAGTCACCGGCGTCCCATCGTGGAATTTGGCGTCGCGCTTCAGGTGGAAGGTGAAGGTCGTCCCATCCGCGCTGGTCTCGACCCGCTCGGCCAGCTCGCCGCGGATGACATCCGGATCGAAGACCCAACCCGCCCCCATCTGCTTCCGCCCGAACCCCACCAGCCGGTCATAGACATTGACGCTGATGCCGAAGGCCTCGCGGGTCGAGCCCGGCATGGTCGGGTCGAGCGTGTTGACGGTGTTGCCCGTCACCTGCCTGAGCGTCTCCGCCCGGCTCTGCGCCAGCGCCGGGCCGCCCGGCACCGCCATCGCCGCCGCGCCTGCCAGTATTTCCCGACGCCCGATCCTCATGCCAACCCTCCTGCAATCCTGCATGCCCCAGCAATCCGCGTACCAGCCACCCCTCAGGCGGCCAGCCACCCGCCATCGACGGCCAGGGATGTTCCGGTGGTGAAAGCCGCGGCATCGCTGGCCAGGAACAAGGCAGCCTCCGCCACCTCCTCCGCCCGGCCGAACCGCCCCATCGCATGCCGCGCGCGCGAGGCCGCCATCACCGGCTCCGGCTCTTGGTGGCGGGCGAAGCTCCGCCGCAGCAGCGGCGTGTCGATCGCCCCCGGCACCAGCGCATTCACCCGAATGCCGTCGCCGACAAAGTCGAGCGCCATGGTGCGCGTCAGCGAGAGGATTGCCCCCTTCGCCGCGATATAGGCCGTGTTCCCCCGCCCGCCGGCCAAGGCGAGCTGTGACGCCGTGGTGACGATCGCACCCCCGCCCTGCCGCTGCATCGCCGGGATCACCGCCCGCGCCCAGAGCCAGGTCCCGCCGACATTGGCGCGGAACACCGCATCCCAATCCGCCGGGTCGGTGGTCAGCACCGTCCCGCCGCAGGAGTAGCCGGCGAAGCAGCACAGCACGTCAATCCGCCCGAAGCGACCGAGCACCGCCGCCGCATCACGGTCCGCGCTGCCCGGCTCGCCGACATCGGAGGCGAGCGCCATCGCCTCGCCCCCCGCTGCCTCCACCAGCCGCACGCTCTCCGCCGCACCCTCGGCATCGCGGTCGATGACGGCGATCCGCGCCCCCTCGCGCGCGAAGAGCACGGCAGTCGCCCGCCCGAGGCCGGAGCCGCCGCCCGTGATGACCGCAACCTTGTCCCTGAGCCGCATCGCCTGCCTCCGCCGTCGCGGGAGCTTCGCCCAGGGCTAGCCATCCCGCAACGCCGCCGTCAGGATGCACCGCACAACGAGGCAAGGGCGACGCATGACGGGCTGGCAGGTCGGCATCGATATCGGCGGCACCTTCACCGACATCGTCGCGGCGCAGGGCGCGGAGTTCCGCACCGCCAAGGTCCCCTCCCGCCCCGCCGACCCGGTCGGCAGCATCTTCGCCGCGCTTGAGGCCATCGGCGTCGCCCCCGGCGAGATCGCCGACCTGGTCCACGGCACCACCCGCGTCACCAACGCCATCGTCGAGAACAAGCTGGAGCCCGTCACCCTGCTGGCGACCGCAGGCTTCGAGGACATCATCGAGATCGGCCGCCAGAGCCGCCGCGACCTCTACCGCCTCGACGTCCCGCCGAAGCCCGCCCCGCTCATCCCCGCCACCCGCCGCATCCCCGTCACCGAGCGCATGGCGCATGACGGCACCACCCTCCGCCCGCTCGCCGACCTCGACGCCACCATCGACGCCGCACTCGCCACCGGCGCCCGCTCCATCGCGGTGATGCTGCTGCACAGCTACGCCAACCCCGAGCATGAGCTGGCCCTCGCCGAGCGCCTCCGCGGCCACGTCCCCTATCTCTCCCTCTCCCATCAGGTGAACCCGGAGGCGCGCGAATACGAACGCTGCGTGGCGACGGTGCTGAACGCCGCCGTCATGCCGCTGGCCGCCGAATACCTTGCCCGCCTCCGCGCCGAACTCCCCGCCGAGGCCCGCCTTCACGTCATGCACTCCGCCGGCGGCATGGCCTCGCCCGAGGCGGCGGCCGAGCGCCCGCTGCTGATGGCCCTCTCCGGTCCCGCCGCCGGCGTCGCCGCCGCCGCCGCCGCGGCGCGCGAGACCGGCGAGCCCGCCTTGCTCTCCTTCGACATGGGCGGCACCACCACCGACGTCGCGCTGATCCTCGACGGCCGCGCCGAGATCACCGTCGATGCCCGCCTCGCCGACCAGCCGCTGCGCCAGCCCATGGTCGCCATCGAGTCGATCGGCGCCGGCGGCGGCTCCATCGTCCGCCACGGCCCCGGCGGCCTCTCGGTCGGCCCGCACAGCGCCGGCGCCGAACCTGGCCCCGCCTGCTACGGCCGCGGCGGCACCGCCCCCACCGTCTGCGACGCCAACGCCATCCTCGGCTATCTGAATCCCCGCCGCCGCCTCGGCGGCACCATCACCCTCGATGTCGGGCGCGCCACCGCCGCCTTCGCCCCGCTCGCGGAGCAGCTCGGCCTCCCCGTCGTGGAACTCGCCCTCGGCGTCCTCCGCGTCGCCGACGCCACCATGGCCCGCGCGCTGAACAAGATCACCGTCGAGCGCGGCGTCGACGGCCGCGGCGCCACGCTGCTCGCCTTCGGCGGCATGGGCCCGATGCATGCAGCCGGCCTCGCCGCCACCTACGGCGTCACCCGCGTGCTGGTGCCGCACGCCTCCTCCGCCTTCTCCGCCCTCGGCTGCGTCGCCGCCGAGATGAGCTACACCCGCCAGCGCACCCTCCGCCTCCCCGGCGAGGCGTTCGACGTCCCCCGCCTCGCCGCCGCCCGCGCCGCGCTGATGGAGGAGCTTGCCGCCCCCCTCCTCGCCCAGGGCGTCGCCCGCGATTCCATCGCCGCCGAGGAGACCGGCCTCATCCGCTACCGCGGCCAGTCCTACGCGGTCGATGTCCCCCTTTCGGGCCCCGCCGACGGCCCCGCGCTCGGCGCTGCCTTCGAGGCCCGCCACCGCGCGCTCTTCGGCTTCGCCTCCGGCGAGGCCTGGGAGATGCTCGGCCTCCGCCTCCGCCTCTCGGCCCCCCGCGCCCTCGACCTCGCCCCGCCCGCCCCGGCCGGCGCCGCGCCTGCGCCCTTCGCCACCGACCCCTGCTGGTTCACTCCGGAGGCGCCGCTCCCCACCCCCCGCTACGAGCGCAGCGGCCTCGCCCCGCCCCACCGCCTCACGGGCCCCGCCATCATCGAGGACGACTGGTCCACCATCCTCGTCCCGCCTGGCTGGTCCGCCGCCGCCCAACCCGGCGGCCACATCCTGCTGACCCGGGAGGACGCATGAGCACGCCCGACCCCTTCCGCCTGGAAGTCCTCCGACACGCCCTCACCGGCATCGCCGAGGAGATGTCCTTCGTCGTCATGCGCTCGGCCCGCTCGCCGCTGCTGCGCGAGGCCGGCGACCTCTCCTCCGCCCTGACCGACGCCACCGGCCAGCTCGTGGCGCAAGGCCGCGACATCCCCGTCCATCTCGGGGTGATGAGCTTCACCGTCGGCGCCTTCCTCCGGCGCGTCCCCGCCGAGCGCCTCCGCCCCGGCGATGTCTGGTTCACCAACCTGCCCGAGCTCGGCGGCAACCACCTGCCGGACGTGAAGGCTATCCGCCCCATCTTCGCCGAGGGCCGCCTGCTCGGCTTCGCCGTCAGCCTCGCCCATTGGGCCGATATCGGCGGCGCCTGGCCCGGCTCCTACGTCGCCTCGGCGACCGAGGCGGTGCAGGAAGGGCTGCGCCTCCCACCCCTCCGCCTCTTCACCGCCGACGGCCCCGACGAGGAGAAGATCGCCGTCATCCTCAACAATGTCCGCGGCCCGGCCGAGCGCGAGGGCGACATGCTCGCCCAGCTCGCCGCGACCGCGACGGCCGAGCGCCGCCTGCTCGACCTCTGCGCCACCCATGGCGCGACGGTGGTAGAGCAGGCCATGGCCGCGCTGCACGACCGCTCCGAGGCCGCCATGCGCGCCGCCATCGCCTCCCTCCCCCAGGGCGTCTTCGAGGGCGAAGACTTCCTCGACGACGACGGACCCGGCGGCGCCCCCGCCGCCCTCCGCGTCCGGATCGCCATCAGCGGCGAGACGGCCGAGTTCGACTTCTCGGCGACCGACGACGCCCTCGCCGGCCCTCTCAACACCACCCCCTACGTCACCGCGGCCGCCGTCTACTACGCGATGAAAGCCATTGCCGGGCCCGAGATTCAGCCCAACGGCGGCTGCTACCGCCCGCTGACCGTCATCACCCGCCCCGGCTCCCTGCTCGACCCACCCAAGGAGAAACCGCTGGTCGGCGGCAACCACGAGACCTCGCAGCGCCTGGTCGACGCCATCTTCCGCGCCTTCGCCGACGTCATCCCCGAGCGCCTCTCCGCCGGCGGTTCCACCACCGCCGGCCTGCTGATTTTCGGCGGCGCCGGCCGCGACGGCGCCTGGAAGACGCTCTACGAGCCCCATGGCGGCGGCGAGGGCGCCCGCCACGACCGCCCCGGCTCCGCCGCCACGCGCGTCCACCTCACCAACACCAACAACACCCCGGCCGAGATCATCGAGGCGGAATTCCCAATCCGCATCGAGCGCCACGCGCTCCTGCCCGGCTCCGGCGGCACCGGCCGTCACGCCGGCGGCGCCGGGACCGAGCGCGAGTACCACGTCCTCGCCCCCGAGATGTCGCTGACGACGATGTTCGAGCGCCGCGTCATCCCGCCCTGGGGCCTCGCCGGCGGCACTCCCGGCGCCCCCTTCCGCTGCCTCCTCCGCCGTCCCGGCGGCAAGGAGACGGAGGAGCTGCGCGGCAAGGCCAACCTCTTGGTGCGCGAGGGCGACCGCGTCATCCTCCAGACCAGCGGCGGCGGCGGCTACGGGCCGCTGGACTGACCGATCCAAGGGAGGACGCCAAGAATGCCAAAGATCCCCGACGACCTCGCATCCCGCTTGGCTGAACCCGCCATCGCCCGCCACGGCCGCCACCTCACCGCCGACCTGCTGCTCGCCATCGGCGAGGCGAACTGGCTGCTCTCCCTCCATGACGGCCGCCTCGCCGCCCTCCGCCCCGGCCCCTTCCTGATGCCCCGCTCGACGCTGGCGCTTCGCATCACCGAGGAAGGCTTCGCCCGCTTCGCCGCACCCGAGCCGCAGCCCGGCTGGCACGACCTGCTGGCGCTCCGCCGCCAGGGCGCGCTCATGGTCGAGGGCGACACCGATCTCTTCTTCGCCCATCTGCTGTGGTTCAAGGGCCTGCTCCCCCTGCTGGCCGGCCACCCCGCTCCCGCCGCCGCCGAGGCCCCCACCTTCGGCGACGTCACCGTCGAGCCCATCACCGGCCGCTACCTGCGCCTCGACATCGCCGGCCGCCCGCACCGCCTCTATGTCGAGGAGGCCGGCTCCGGCCTGCCCCTGTTGCTGTTGCACACCGCCGGCAGCGACGGCCGCCAGTGGCGCGACCTGCTCAACGACCCAGACGTCACCAGCCGCTTCCGCTGCACCGCCTTCGACATGCCCCGCCACGGCAAGTCGAGCCCGCCCCCCGGCTGGGAGCGCGAGGACTACCGCCTGACCACCGCCGCCTATACCGGCCTGGTGATGACGGTCGCCGCCGCCCTCGGCCTGGAGCGGCCGGTCGTCATGGGCTGCTCCATCGGTGGCCGCATCGTGCTCGACCTAGCGGCCGAGCACCCGGATGCCCTTGGCGGCGTCATCGGCCTGCAGGGCAGTGCCTTCACCGGCCGTTATTACGAGCTGGACGCGCTGCACCATCCGCATATCCATGGCGGCGAGGCCTGCGCCGCCATGGTCTCCGGCCTAGTAGGCCCTGCCTCGCCCGAGGCCGAGAAATGGGAGACGCTCTGGCACTATGCCCAGGGCGGCCCCGGCATCTTCCGCGGCGACCTGCATTTCTACGCCGAGGAAGGCGACCTCCGCCCGAAGCTCGCCCGCATCGACACCGGCCGCTGCCCCGTCGCCCTGCTGACCGGCGAATACGACTATTCCTGCCGCCCGGAGGACAGCCGCGCCACCGCCGCTGCCATCCCCGGCGCGACGCTCACGATCATGCCCGGCCTCGGCCATTTCCCGATGAGCGAGAACTGGCCCGCGCTGAAGCCCCATCTCCTGCCTGTGCTGGAGCGCATGCGCCAGGGCCGGTAGCCCGCCCTTCCCCTTGAGGCCACCCGGCCCCACGCCATCTGCCCCGATAGGATGACAGGGCGGCGAGGTGGTCCGGGGATGCGATCAGGACCACGCGCATGACGGGCCCGCCCCTGTTCACCCATCCCGGCTGGCGACGGCTGACCATCCTCGCCCTCTACGGCTACCAGGGGCTGGCTGCCGGCTTCGCAGTGACGGCGCTGCCGAACCACTTGGCAGGCCTCGGCGCGGCGCCCGAGGCCATCGGGGCGATGCTGGCGCTCATCGGCCTGCCCTGGGTCCTGCAACCTCTCTGGGGCCCGCTCATCGACCGCTTCGGCGATGCGCGCATGGGCCGCCGCCGGGCCTGGATCGTGCTCGGCCTCGTGGGCGCCCTCACCTGCCTCGCCGCCCTGCCCCTCGCCGGTGACGGCGCAGGCGCGCTGGGCCGCATCGGCCTCCTGCTGCTGCTGCACAATGCCTGCGCGTCGCTGCTCGACACCGCGGCCGATGCCATGATCATCGACCGCGTCCCGGCCGACCGCCTGGGCGAGACGACGGCGCTGACGCGGGCCGGCTTCGTCGGCGGTACGGCGCTCGGCGCCGCCGCCTTCTCGGCGCTCGCCGCGGCCCATGGCCTGCCGCTCGCGGAGCACCTGCTCCTGCTGCTCGGTGCGCTTGCCGCCGCGATCCCCCTCCTGGTCCGCGAGGACCGGGGCGATGCCCTGCTCTCCCTGGGGCGGCACGGGCAGGAGGGGCGCGGCACCGCCTCCTACCTCGCCGTGCTGAAGGAGCTCGCAGAGTTCGGCCGCAGGCGGGACATCCTCGCCCTCCTGGCGGTCTGCGTCGTCGAGGAATTCGCCACCTCCGCCTTCGGCGTGCATTTCGGCCTCGACCTCGTGGCGACGGGCCGCTGGGATGCCGCCTCGCTCTCGCAACTCCAGGGCGGGCTGACCCTGGTCAGCGGCACGGTCGGCGCGCTGTCGATCGGCCTCTGGCTGGACCGGGTGGGGCCACGGCACGCGCTCAGCCTGCTGCTCGGCAGCTGCGTCGTGGCCTATGTCGCAACCGCGCTGCTGCTGCTCGGGCCGCGTGGCTACGCCCTCGAGGCCTGCGCCATGGCGCTCTCCAGTGTCGTGCCGGCGCTCGTCTTCGTCTCGCTCGCGCCCACCGTGATGCAGATCATCCGCGGCAGCGGCGCCGCGACCCAATTCGCTCTCGTAATGGCAGCGCTGAACGGCGGCGGCGTGCTGGGCTCGGCGGTCTCCGGCCATCTCGGTGCCCTCTTCCCATCCTGGCTGCTGGCGTTGGGCGGCGCGGGCCTTTTCGCGCTCTGCACTCTGGCGGCGGCGAAGCCGGAGCGACTGTTCGGCACCACGCAGCCAGGCCCGGCCGGTGACTAACCGGCACGGTTCGTAGCAGCGCCGTCATCTCGCCTCCGGTATACGTGATCGCACCATCGCCTAGAACATCTTCGCCCCGGCCCGATCTTCGTCCGCGACAGACAAGGGCGGAGCGGAATGGTGAATGCGTCGAGGCGCCGTCGCGTCGGAGTGGCGGTCGTGGGTTTGGGTGGCGCCGTGGCGACCACTGCCGTGGCCGGGGTTGAGCTGATGCGCCGCGGCGCCAACAGCATGAGCGGGCTGCCGCTCGCCGATGTCGCGGTGCCTGGCCTCGCCGGCTACGAGGACCTCGTCTTCGGCGGCTGGGACGTGAACGGGCAGAGCCTCGCCGCAGCCGCCGCCGAGCACCACGTCCTCAACGACAACCAGCTCGCCGAGACCGAGGGCGCGCTCGCCCTCGTCACGCCCTGGAAGGCCGTGGCGAGCAGCGCCTTCTGCCGCCGGATCGGCGGCGGCAACATGCGCGAGATGCGTGGCCACCGCGCCGCGATCGACGCCATCATCAGCGACATCCAGCAGTTCAAGGTGGCGAACGACCTCGACGACGTCGTCATGATCAACCTTGCCTCCACCGAGCGCACGCCGGCCGAAGGCGAGGCGCTGCGCACGGCGGACGGCTTCCAGCGTGCCCTCGACCAGGACGACCCGGATATCGGCCCGGCCATGCTCTATGCCGCCGCGGCGATCGAGGCCGGCGTCGCCTATGGCAACTTCACCCCCTCCGTCGCGGCCGACATTCCCGGTCTCACCGAGCTTGCCGAGCGGCGTGGCGTGCCCGTTGCCGGCAAGGACGGCAAGACCGGCCAGACCCTCCTGAAGACCGTGCTGGCACCGGCATTCCGCGCCCGCGCGTTGCATGTCGATGGCTGGTTTTCCACCAACATCCTCGGCAACCGAGACGGCCAGGCTCTCGAAGACCCGGACAGCCTCAAGTCGAAGCTCGGCACCAAGGGCAACGTGCTCGACAGCATCCTCGGCTACAAGGTCGAGGACCACCTCGTCGACATCCGCTACTACCGCCCGCGCGGCGACGACAAGGAAGCCTGGGACAATATCGACGTCAGCGGCTTCCTCGGCCACAAGATGCAGATCAAGGTAAACTTCCTCTGCAAGGACAGCGTCCTCGCCGCGCCGCTGGTGCTGGAGATCGCGCGCGTGCTCGACCTCGCGCGCCAGCGCGGCGAGCGCGGCCCGCAGGAGCAGCTCTCGCTCTTTTTCAAGGCGCCGATGACGGCGGGTAAGCGCGCCCCGGAACACGCCTTCCACCGGCAGGAGCGCATGCTTGCCGACTGGCTCGGGGACAAAGCCGGCCGATGAGTCCGGCGACGCCGGAGCAGGAGGGCGGGCAGGCCCCGCCCGCCCTGATGCCTCTGCTGCGCGGCCTTGAGGACTTGAAGCGGATCCGCTCGGCGCAGTTGCCCGGCTCCATCGCAGAACGCCTTTTCGCCCAAGCCTGGTCGGCACTCGCCGCCGGCGCGCATCCGGCGGATGCCGCACGCCACATGGTTCGCCAGGCGTTAGCGGCGACGGTCCTGGGCGATCTCGACGCCGACCTGCTGGGCCTGGCGGGCGTGCCGGAGGAGCCGGCACACGGCATCGTGCAGGCGACGGTCGAGGCGGCGTCGGCGCCGCTCGCGCCCGCGCTGCGTGCATGGCTGCTCGACGCGCCTGCCCCGGTGCAGCGCGGCAATCCACCCCCCTTCGTCGCCCGCCTGGCAGCCCAGCCCCGCGCCGGCGCCACCGCCCCGGGACGTGGCCGGCTGATCCTCGACCCGCCGGAAAGCCATGCCGAGCATTGCGCGCTGGTCGCCGTTTTCGGGGTCCTTCTCGCCCCGACCTGGGGTGCGCGGCCGGAAACCGTCTTCCTCGCCGGCCTCGCGCATCACTTCCACAACGCGCTGCTGCCGGATTCCGGCTTTGCCGGAGAGATGGCGCTCGGCGAATGGCTGACACCGGTCATGGCACGGGCGACCGCGCTAGCGCTCGACGAACTGGCGCCCGACCTACGTGCAGCGACCGAGGCCGCGTGCCGCATCCTGCCCGATGCCACGACGCCCGAGGGCCGCACCTTCCACGCCGCCGACACGCTCGACCGCGTGCTGCAGGTGGAAGCGCAGCTGCGCGCCGCCGGCACCAGCATGGCCTTCGTGCTGCGCGAGATGGAGCTGGTGCATGCCGGCCCGGTGAAGCCTTTCCAGGATGCGGTGCTCGCCCGGATGGGCCTGGCCGCGTGATCGCCGACACGGCCCATTCGGTACGGGATGCGGCGGGGCTTCGCTGGCCCGCGCCGGACGGCATCCCCTTCCTTCGCGCCGGGCGGCGTCCGCTGGCCGAGGCGGCCCTGGCGCAACTCGATGCCGGCGACACCGAGGCCGCGCTCGTGCTGCTTCTCGCCGACCAGGATGATTGGTGGCGCGGCCCGGTGGCAGAGCCTCCGGCGCTGCGCCGATTGGTGCGCGAGCGCGGGTCGCTCACCTTGCGCGAGGCGATGCGCCTGCTCGCCTGGGGGCCCGTCGCCGACTACTTCGCGCATCGCTGGTCGGACCCGACTTTCCTGGCCGGGCTGGCGCTGACCGAGGCGCACTGGAACGCCCCGGAGCGCGCCTTCGAACTGGCCTGCGGGATCGGCCACCACCTGCGCGAGCTGGCGCGGCGCAGCATCGCGGTGACCGGGGCCGACGTGGTTTTCGCCAAGCTTTGGGTCGCCCGGCACTGGGTGGTGCCGGAGGCGCAGCTGCTTTGCCTCGATGCCGCGCAGCCCTGGCCGCTGGAGGGGCCCTTCGACCTCGTCGCCTGCCATGACGCCTTCTACTTCCTGGAGCCGAAGCGGCCGATTCTGGACGCGCTGCGCGGGCTGCTCGACCCGGCGCGGGGCATGCTGCTTATCGGCCATGTCCACAACCGCGACTGGCCCAACCTCTCGGCCGGCGCCGCCGTCTCCGCCGCGGAGATGGCCGACCTCCTGCCGGATGCCCGCCTCTATGAGGACGCCGAGCTGACCCGCGCCCTCGCAGCCGGCCGCGCGCCGCAGTCCGCCCCTGCCGAGGTCCTGCGCGGCGCCGAGGCCTTCGCCGCCGCCGTAGGGCCGGGCCTGCAGGCGCCACGGCCGGTGACCGGGCTGGTTGCCCTGCCGCCGCCCGGCGCGTTGCTGCGCCGCAACCCGCTCTATGACGAGGCGGGACGGATCGCCTGGCCTTCCGAGCGCTATGGCCGCGAATATGGCGCGCTGGCCACCTACCCGCCCTCCACCACCCAGCCTCTCTCTGCCTCCTTCACGCCCGCCACGGCCGAAGCCGCCCGGCGGCGCGAGCTGGTAGACCTGCCGGAGGGCTGGTGACCATGCTCGACGCCGCGCTGCACGCTGCCAGCGACGCGGCCGCGGGCCTGGGCTGGGGCGTGATCGGCTTCGGATGGGTGGCGCGCGATTATGCCGTGCCGGGCCTCCTGGGTGCCGGCGGCCGGCTCGTCGCGGTGGCCGACCCGGATGCCGGCGCGCGACGCCAGGCCCGGGCGCTCGGTGCGGAAGCCCATGCCGATGCCGATCGCCTGCTGGCCGACCCCGCCGTGCAGGCCGTCTATGTCGCCACGCCCAACCACCTGCACCGCGCCGCCGTCGAACGGGCCGCGGCCGCCGGCAAGCCGGTGCTCTGCGAGAAGCCGATGGCCGCCAGCCTCGCCGAGGCCGAGGCCATGGCCGCCACCATCCGCGCCGCCGGCATCCGCTACGGCACCGCCTTCGACCAGCGCCACCACCCCGCCCATGCTGCCATCCGCGCCGCCATTGCCACGGGCGCGATCGGCCGGGTCACCGCTATCCGCATCGCCTATGCCTGCTGGGTCGATGTCGGCTGGGCCTCGGACAACTGGCGCGCCGATGCCTCCCGCGCCGGCGGCGGCGCCCTGATCGACCTCGCCCCCCATGGGCTCGACCTGGTGGACTACCTGCTGGGCGAGCCGGTCGAGGACATCGCGGCTCTGACCCAGCAGCGCGTGCAGCGCTACGCGGTCGATGACGGCGCCATGCTGGTCGGCCGCACCGCCTCCGGGGTGCTGGTGCAGCTCCACGTCGCCTACAACTGCCCCGAAGGACTGCCGCGGCGGCAGCTCGAGGTGCTCGGCACCACCGGGCAGCTCCTCGCCGAGCGCACCATGGGCCAGGCCCCCGGCGGCAAGGTATGGCGCATCGACGGCCGGCTCGGCCTGCGCGCTCCGCTGCCGGTGCCGGAGGCCGAGGCCTCACCCTTTCTGCGGCAGATGGCCGCCTTCGCGCGTTGGCTGCAGGGCGAGGCCGAGCCGGAAGCCTTCTCGCTCGCGCGGGACCTCCACACCATGCGCCTCGTCGAGCGCGCCTATGCCGCCGCCGGAGAGCGCCGATGCCGCTGAAACCCTATGCCTGCGCCAATTGCGGTCACTGGCAGCGCTACTTCGCCCCGCCGCCGGACTGCCCCGTCTGCACCGACACGCGCAACGACCTGCCCGAGGACGGCTGGCGCTTCCTCACGGTGGAGGAAGTGCGGCCGATGCTGCGCGGCCACTGGCGCCGGCTGGAGCGCGACCTCGTCGCCTTCTCCGTCTCGCCGCCGCTCGGGCTGAACGGCACCGGATGGCTGCTGCTGCATCCGGAGGGCAACATCGCCTTCGAGGCGGCGCCCTTCTACACCGACGAGATGCTGGCCGAGATCGAGCGGCTGGGCGGCATCCGCATCCTCGCCGCCTCGCATGTGCATGGCTACGGCGCGCTCTGGCAGCTGCAGGACGTGTTCAAGCCGGAGGTCATGGCGATCCAGAAGGAGGATCTCCGCCTCACCAAGGCCTTCCGCGTCACCTGGCCCTATGACGAGGCGCTGGAGATCGCGCCCGGCCTCGTGCTGCACCATGTCGGCGGTCACTACGAGGGCCAGGCCGTGCTGCACGATGCCGGGCGGCGCATCCTCTTCTGCGGCGACGCCTTCAAGGTGGACCAGGACGAGGCGGGCAACAGCACCGCCGTCTCGACGCACAAGGCCTTCCACAAGTCGATCCCGCTGACGCCGGGCGAGATCCGCCGCTACCGCGAGGTGATCGCGGGCCTCGACTTCGACACGGTCTGCACGCCCTTCGAGCACGCGCCCGGCATCGGCCGCGGGATCGCCCTCGCCGTGCTGGACGACCAGCTCCGCGGCCCGCCGGGCGTGCGGCACCTGCCCCTGGACGAACTGCGCAGGAGCGCGACCCGATGAGCCAGACCACCGACCTGCACGAAGTCGCCCGCGCCTTCCGCGCCTCCATGCCGGAGGAAGGGCACGTCACCGTCTTCCGCATCGACATGCTGGACCGCATCGGCATCCCCGTTGTGCAGGCCAACCTGATCGTGGCGAAGGAGCCGGCCACCACCGGTTACGGCTATGGCTTCGAGCCGATCGAGGCGGAGGTCGGCGCGCTCGGCGAACTCTGCGAGGAGGTGCATATCGGCGCCTGGCTGAAGCGGGCGTCGCAGTTCCAGGGTTCCTACGACGACATGGTGCGGCAGCGCGGCGCGGCCGGCGTCGCCGATCCGCTGACGCTCTGCCTGCCGGCGGGCAGCCCCTACACGCCGGAGATGCCGCTGTCCTGGGTCGAGGCGCGGCGCTGGTCCAGCGGCGAGCCGGTGCTGGTGCCCCGCGACTGGGTGGCCGCCTATCCCTACCAGCTCGGCGAGCCGCCGCGCCTGATCACGCCGATCACCAACGGCCTCGGCGCCGGCTTCGACCTGCCGCATGCGGTGGCGCACGGGCTGATGGAGCTGCTCCAGCGCGACGGAAACGCCGTCACCTACCGCGCGCTCGACCAGGGCGTGGTGGTGGACATCGACACCGAGGAGGAGCCGGAGGTCGCCAGGCTGCTGGAGCATCTCCGCTCGCTCGGCATCGACGTCACCGTCAAGCTCGCCTGCACCGATTTCGGCATCCCCAACCTCTATGTCGTCGGCAACGACCGTGGCGCGCCGACGGTGCCGGTGCAGGTCACCTCCTGCGGCGAGGCCTCCCACCCGGACCGGTCGCGCACGCTGCGCAAGGCGCTGCTGGAGTTCTGCGGCTCCCGCTCCCGCAAGGCGGCGACGCACGGGCCGATCGAACTCGTCCAGGCCGCGCTGCCGCGCGACTATGTCGACCGCCAGATCGGCGTCGCCATGCTGGAGGAGGAGGAGGGCCGCGCCCTGCACGCCATGGCCGAGTGGGTCGGCCAGGCGGCGGGCGAGCTGCGCAACCGCCTCGCCGGCAGTGTCTTCTCGGAGCGCCGCCGCGTGCGGCTGTCCGACCTGCCGACCGTGCCGGCGGCAGCGGTTGCGGACCCGGACGCCCGGCTGCGCCTGCTGCTCGAACGCCTGGCCGGCGAGGGGCTGGAGCCACTGGTGATCGACTGCTCGCCATCCGGCAGCCCGGTGAAGGCGGTGAAGACCATCGTCCCCGGCCTCGAGAGCGAGACGATGAGCTACCACCGCATCGGCTGGCGCGGCGTCCGCCGCCTGCGCGAGCGGGCCGACCCATTGCTGCTCGACGCACCCCGCACGGGCGCGGCGCGCATCCTGCTGCGGCCCGAGGACGAGGCGCGCGCCGGCGGCCCCGCCTGGTTCGATGCGCAGCGGGCGGACGAGACGGTCGGCCGGCTCTACCCGCTCTACCGCGAATGCGGCACCTTCTCCGCCCAGCTCTACCGCCGGCGGCAGGCGGCCTGACCATGGCGCTGCGCTTCGCCTACAACACCAACGGCGCCGCCAACCACCGCCTTGCGGATGCCATCGCGCTGATCGCCGAGGCCGGCTACGACGGCATAGCCCTTACCCTCGACTTCCAGCACCTCGATCCGCTGGAGGAGGGCTGGGTGGCCCGTACGGAGGCGCTTGCACGCGAGTTGCGCACCCGGCGCCTCGGTTGCGTCATCGAGACCGGGGCGCGCTTCCTGCTCGACCCGCGCCACAAGCACGAGCCGACCCTGCTGACGCCGGAGCCCGCCGGCCGCGCCCGCCGCATCGCCTTCCTCCAGCGCGCCATCGACATCGGCAACATTCTCCAGGCCGAGGCAGTGTCCTTCTGGGCCGGCGTGCCCCGACCGGGCGTCGATCGCGGCGAGGCCGGCGAATGGCTGCTGGAGGGCCTGGCCCAGGTGACGGACTACGCCACCCGCCGCGGCGTGACCCCGGCGCTGGAGCCGGAGCCGGGGATGCTGGTCGAGACGCTGGACGACTGGGCCAGGCTGCAGCCGCACCTGCCGGGCCTCACCCTCGCCCTCGACCTCGGCCATTGCCTGGTGACGCAGGAGCGCGAGCCACCAGCAGCCGTGCGCGAATTCGCCGCGCAGATCGGCACCGTGGCGATCGAGGACATGCGCCGCGGCGACCATACCCACCTGCCCTTCGGCGAGGGCGACATGGACATCCCCGCCTGCCTCGACGCGCTGGAGGAAGTCGGCTTCGCCCGCCTCGTCTGCGTCGAGCTGTCGCGCGAGAGCCACCGCGCCGACCGGATGATCCCGCAATCCCTCGACTGGCTGCGCCACTGCCGGGAAGGAGACACGCGATGAGGATCCTGTTCTGCAGCCGCCGCTTCTTCCCGGCCATCAGCGGCATGAGCGTCTATGCGGTCAACCTGCTGCGCCAGCTTGTCGCCGCCGGGCATGACGTGACCATGGTCAGCCAGTACCGCGGCGATGCCGCCGGCACGCGCGTCTATGGCGGCGGCCCGCCACCCGCGGTCCCCGGCGTCACGGTGATCGGCCGCCAGTCCCTCGGCGAGGAAGCCTTTGCCGGGCCGGGCGGCGCCGATTTCGAGCGCGACGTGGACGACATGGTCTCCGTCATCCTCGCCGAGCACCGCAAGAAGCCCTTCGACATCCTGCACGCGCAATACGGCTACCCGAATGGCTGGGCCGTGCTGTTGGCGGCGCGTGAGCTCGGCATCCCGACCGTCGTCTCCATCCAGGGCGGCGACGGCCACTGGGTCGGCTCCTGCTGCGAGACGCACCGGCTCGGCATGCTGAACGTGCTGAACCACGCCAACGCGCTGCTGATCGGCTGCGAGAGCTTCGCGCAGGAGGTGGTCGAGCGCCTCGGCGTGGCGCGGGAGCGGTTCACCATCGTCCCCGGAGCCGTCGACACGGAGCGCTTCCACCCGGCCGCGGGCTTCGTCCCCGGCGAGGCGGCGGACCCGGTGCGCCTGCTCTATCACGGCCGTGTCGACCGGCGGAAAGGCGCCCTCGACATGATCGAGGCGCTGGCCCTGCTTCAGGCCGAGGGTGTGCGCTTCGCCGCCACCATCTCCGGCATCGGCCCGGACTACGACAGCTCGCGGGAACTGGCCGCCGAGCGGGGCGTGCCCATCCGCTTCACCGGCTATGCCGATTACGACGCCGCCCCCGCCCTCTACCGCGAGGCCGATGTCTTCGTCAGCCCGACCTATGCCGAAGGCTTCAGCAACACCATCCTCGAGGCGATGGCGAACGGGCTGCCGAGCGTCTCCTGCTACGCGGTCGGCGTCGTCGACTGCCTGCGCGACGGCGAGAACGGCCTGCTGGTGCAGCCGGGCGACATCCCCGCGCTGGCCGCTGCGCTGCGCCGGATCATCGAAGATGCTCCGCTCCGCCGCCGCCTCGCCGCGACCGCGCTGGAGGAATGCCGGCGCACCTATTCCTGGGAGGCGGTAGGCCGCCAGATCATGGAAGTCTACGCCGCCGTACAGGGCCGGAAACCGGATAACGGCTTCGATCCCGTCCTGCCGCACGATCCCGGATGCCGGTTCCGCGCCGCGCCGCATCTCCTCTGATGCCGCGCGCGCTCGCCCTTTCGCCGCATCTCGACGATGCGGCCTTCTCCTGCGGCGGCACGCTGGCGAACCTTGCCCAGGCCGGTTGGAGCGTCACCGTCGCCACTGCCTTCACCCGCTCGGTGCCGGAGCCCGGGGGCTTCGCACTGGCCTGCCAGCTCGACAAGGGGCTGCCGCCGGAGGCCGATTACATGGCCATCCGCCGCGCCGAGGATGCCGAAGCCTGCGCCCGGCTCGGCGCAAGGCCGCTCTGGCTCGACTTCCCGGAAGCGCCGCATCGCGGCTATGCGGATGCCGCCGCCCTGTTCGGTTCGCCGCACGAGGGGGATGCCATCCTCGCCCCGCTCTCCCATGCGCTGGCGGCTCTGCTGGCGGAGCCGCCAGACCTGCTGCTGGCGCCCCAGGCGGTGGGCGGGCATGTCGATCACGTCCGGCTCGTGGCGGCGATCCGGGCGGTGCTGCCCGCCGGGCTGCCGGTGCTCTGGTGGACCGACTTCCCCTATGCGGCACGCCCTCGGCACGGAGCGGCACGTCCCTTCGCCGCGGTGATGGACGCCTGGCCGGAGCGCGCCCTGCATGGCGACGCGGGATCCCGCCTCGCCGCCTGCGCCGCCTATACGACGCAGCTCGGCTTCCAGTTCGGCGGGCCGGCTGGGCTTCGCCAGGCGCTCGACGCCGCCGGGCCGGTCGAGCGCTTCCGCGAGGCAGGCCAGGTGCCAATCAGGATGCGCGCGGCATGACGGAAGGACACGCCATCCTTGTCACCGGTGGTGCCGGATACATCGGCAGCCATGTTGTCCTCGCCCTGCTCGATGCGGGCCTGCGCGTCGTCGTGTTCGACGATCTCTCGACCGGCCGCCCCGAGGCGGTGCCGGCCGGGGTGCCGCTGGTGCGCGCCAGCACCGGCGATGCCACGGCGCTGCGTGCGGCGCTGCGCGACCATGGCATCGGCGCCGTCATCCACATGGCTGGCTCGCTGATCGTGCCGGAGAGCGTCACCGATCCCGCCCGCTACTGGCGCAACAACCTCGCCAATACACTGGTCCTGGCCGAGGCCTGCCTTGCCGAGGGCGTCACGCGGCTGGTCTTCTCGTCGACCGCGGCAGTCTACGGCATCCCCGACCGCCTGCCGGTCGACGAGGATGCACCCTGCCGCCCGATCAACCCCTATGGCGCCTCCAAGCATGCCGCAGAGCAGCTGCTGCTGGCCGTCTCGGCGGCGCATCGCCTCGACATCGTCGCGCTGCGCTACTTCAATGTCGCAGGCGCCGACCCGGCCGGCCGCGCCGGGCAGCGCGCGCCGGGCGCCACGCACCTCATCAAGGTGGCCTGCGAGGCGGCGCTCGGCCAGCGGGCGGAGGTCGCCATCTATGGCGAGGATTACGACACGCCGGACGGCACCGGCATCCGCGACTACATCCACGTCACCGACCTCGCGCGTGCCCATGTCGAGGCGCTGCGCCACCTCGCCATGGGCGGCGGCAGCGTGGTGCTGAACTGCGGCTACGGCCGCGGCCACTCCGTGCGCGCCGTCCTCCGGGCGGTCGAGCACGCGACGGGGGCGAGGATCAGGGTCCGCATCGCGCCGCGCCGCCCCGGCGACCCGCCCGCCGTCGTCGCGGCGGCGCAGCGCATCCAAGGCCTGCTGGCCTGGCGCCCCGCCTTCAACGACCTCGATGCCATCATCGCCGACGCCGTCCGCTGGGAGCGGCACATGGCAAACCAGGATCGGCGGCACCTCTGGAGCTGAGCGCCGCCACCCTGGCAGGGGAGCGGCATGCGCTGCGCCCGCGCCGCCGCTTGATGGCGGCGCTGGTGGCCGGCCTTGCCGCGGGCCTCGTCGGCCTGGGCTGGCACGTGCTCTCCGCCGCCGGCTGGACGGTGTGGGAGGCGCTGATCCTCGCCTGCCTCGCCGTCAACGCGCCCTGGCTCGGCCTTGCCGCGGCGACGGGGCTGGTCGGCATCGCTATCCGCCTGCGCGCCCGCGACCCGCTTGCAGCCGTGCTGCCCGCCTTGCGCCAGCCCGGCTGGCAGGACGCGGCGATCACCGCCCGCACCGTCATCGCCGTCTGCGTCCGGCTGGAGGACATGGCGGCCGTCCTGCCGCCGCTCGGCGCCCTGCTGGCGGAGCTGCGCCGCCTGCCCGCCGAGTCCGGCCGCTTCCGCCTCGCCATCCTGTCCGACACGCCGGACGGCGCTGCGGCGCTCAAGGAGGCGGAGGCGGTCGCCCGCCTCGCCGCCCGCTTCCCGCCGGGCGCGGTCCACTACCGGCGCCGGGCCTGCAACACCGGCTACAAGGCCGGCAACCTGATGGACTTCCTCGACCACGGTGCGGCGGAAGAGTTCCTGCTGCTGCTCGACGCGGATTCCGCCATGTCCGCCGCGGCGGTCAGGCGCCTCGTGCGGCTGATGCAGGCGGACCGCCGCCTCGCCATCCTCCAGCCCACCATCCGCGGCCATGGCGACGCCACCCGCTTCGCCCGCGCCTTCGGCCTTGGCCAGCGCCATGGCATGCGCATCTGGGCGACGGGCCAAGCCTGGTGGCAGGGGCCGGAGGGTGCCTTCTGGGGCCATAACGCGCTGATCCGAATCGCCCCCTTTCGCGCCAATGCCCGCCTTCCCACGCTGCCGGGCGGCGAGGCGATCCTCAGCCATGACCTTGTGGAAGCCGCACTGCTGCACGCCGCCGGCTGGTCGGTGCGGGTCCTGCCCGACGATGTCGGCAGCTTCGAGCGGCACCCGCCCGACCTGCTCGCCTGCCTCGACCGCGACATCCGCTGGGCGCGCGGCAACCTGCAGTACCGCCACCTGCTGCAGCGCCCCGACCTCGGCCGGCTGGGCCGGCTGCAGATGCTGCAGGCCATCCTGCACTATGCGCTGACGCCCTTCTGGTTCGCCCTGCTGCCGCTCGCCGCGATCAACGCCGCGACCGGCGGCGGCGAGGGCACGCCACGCGCCGCCCTGCTCCTCCTGCTCGCCTCCGGCTTCCTGATGCTCAACCTGCCGAAGCTCGCCGGCCATGCCGAGGCCCTGCTGCGTCCCGGTCCGCGCCTCCGCCGCCTCGGCCCCATCCTCCACGAGGTCGCCGCCGCGCTTGCCGCCGATGCGATCATGGCCGCGGAGCGTACGGCGCTCATCCTGACCAGCGCGATGCGGCCATCCGCCGGATGGGCCTCGCAGCAGCGCGACGGCCGTCGCCTGCCCCTCGCCAGGACGGCATGGCGGCTGCGCGTAAGCATGGGGGCCGGCCTCGCCAGCCTCGCCCTGCTCGCCGCCGGCGGACCCTTCCCGGTTATCGTCGCATTGCCCATCTGGCTGCCCCTGCTCCTCGCCGTGCCGATCGTAATGCGGATGGCCGAAGCCCCATCGCCAGCCGAACCGTCACCCCTCGGGGGCGTTCCGGGCCCGTAGCCATCCGGGGAGCAGAGGCCGATGCGGATCCTGGCGATCGGGCCACGCGTGTATCTCGGCGACATCTACCTCGCCCTCATGCGCGAGGGCCACGAGGTGTGCGTGCATGCCGAGGACCGCCCCGAGGAGCGCGCCTTCGACGGCCTGATCGAAACCGTGCCCGACTGGCGGCAGGAACTCCCCTGGGTCGGCCGCGACGGCATCATCCTGTTCGAGCGGGCCGATCGCGGCGAGGTCGCCGATGCGCTCCGCCGCGACGGCTACCGGGTCATCGGCGGCAGCGCCTTCGGCGACCGGCTGGAGAACGACCGCGCCTTCGGCCAGGCGGTGCTGCGCGAGCACGGCCTGCCGATGGCCGGCAGCCAGGCCTTCGACGGTCCTGCTGAGGCCCTGGCCTGGCTCGCCAGGGCCTCAGGCCGCCACGTGCTGAAATTCGACGACAGCCGCCTGCCGACCTTCGTCGGCGAGCACCCGGACGGGCTCGACCTCGCCTACATGCTGCGCCGTGCCGGCCCCGGCCGGGTGCTGCTGCAGGAGCGGCTGGAGGGCGTCGAGGTCGGCGTCGGCGCCTATTTCGACGGCCGGCGCTTCCTCCGCCCCGCCTGCATCGACTTCGAGCACAAGCGCTTCTTCCCCGGCGAGATGGGCGAGATGACGGGCGAGATGGGCACGCTCGCCAGCTATGAGGGCGGCGAGCGGCTGTTCGAGGCGACGCTCGGCCGCATCGCTCCACGCCTCGCCGAGGCCGGCCATGTCGGCTACGTCAACCTCAACCTGATGGTGGACGAGCGCGGGCCGCTGCCGCTGGAATTCACCTGCCGCTTCGGCAATCCCGGCTTCGCCGTGCTGGCCGCGATGCAGCGCGAGGGCTGGGGCGACTTGTTCCGCCGCATGGCCGAGGGCGGCACCGAGGGCTTCGCCACGACGCCCGGCTGGTCGGTCGCCCTGGTGCTGACCGTGCCGCCCTTCCCAGCCGTGGACCATGCGGCGACGCCGGCCGACGACGTGCCGCTCTTCTACCGCGAGCCGCCCGCCGCCAATGAACTGGGCCACTACCATCCGGTCGATCTCCGCCGCGACGCGGAGGGCCAGTTCCTCATCCGCCGGCGGTCGGGCCACGCCATGATCGTCACCGGCACCGGCGCCACGGTGGGGGAGGCGCAGGGGGCCGCCCGCACCCGCGCCCGCAATGTCATTGCTCCCGAGATGCGCTGGCGGAGCGATATCGGCGAACGCTTCCTGCAGGGCGAGGGCGACCGCCTGCGCGCCCTGGGCTGGATCGACTAGAGCAAACTCCGATCAGGTGGATTCACATGATCGGAGTAACTTGCTCGTGCCAACAACAGGCTAGAGTGGGATCCGTGAGCCGATAAGAATGGAACCGCTCTAGGCGCCACGGCCCCAGTCGACGATCCTCTCCAGCACCCGGTCCGGCTCCTCCGCCCACCAGCGCCGTGACAGGATCTCGACCTCGGACGGGCCGTCATAGCCCGCCGCCTCCGCCATCGCCCGGATGCGGGGGATGTCGATGACGCCTTCCCCCATCATCCCCCGATCGAAGACGAGGTCGCTGGTCGGTACCAGCCAGTCGCAGACATGGAAGGCGGCGATCCGCCCCCGCGCCCGCCGCACCTGCCGCTCCAGTTCCGGGTCCCACCAGACATGGTAGACATCGAGCGCGATCCCGACCCCCTCGCCGAATTCCTCCGCGAGGTCGAGCGCTTGCCCCAGTGTGCTCAGCACGCTCCGATCCGCGCAGGTCATCGGATGCAGCGGCTCCAGCGCGATGGTCACGCCCGCCGCCCGTGCCGCCGGCAGCACCTCGGCGAGCCCATCCCTGAACATCGCCCGCGCCCCCGGCAGGTCCTTCGACCCCGCCGGCAACCCGCCTCCCAGCACGACCAGGCACCGCGCCCCGATGGCCGCCGCCTCCTCGATGGCCCGCAGGTTGTCCTCGATGGCAGCCCTGCGCCCCGCCGCATCCGCCGCCGGGAACATCCCCCCGCGGCAAAGCCCCGAGACGAACAGCCCCGCCTCCCGGATGCGCCGCGCCGCCGCCGCCACGCCCATCTCGCCAAGCTTGTCCCGCCAGGGCGAGATGCCTGGGATGCCATGCCGCGCACAGCCCTCGATGCATTGCGCGAGGCTCCACCGGTCCCTGACGGTGACGGTGTTGAGTGACAGCCCCGTCATCACGCGACGCCATGCACCGCGAGCAGCGCCCGCATCCGCGCCACCGCCATCTCCGGGTCCTGCAGCAGCCCCGCCGCATCCGCCAGCCGGAACAGCTCGGCCAGATGCCCGATGCTCCGCGTCGATTGCTGCCCGCCCAGCATGGTGAAATGCTCTTGGTGCCCGTTGAGCCAAGCCATGAACACCACGCCCGTCTTGTAGAAGCGCGTCGGCGCCCGGAAGATATGCCGGCTCAGCGGCACCGTCGGCGCCAGGACGCCGTGGAAGCCCGGCAGGTCGCCCGCCTGCAACGCCGCCAGCGCCCCCCCCACCGCCGGCGCGATCGGGTCGAAGATGCCGAGCAGCGCATCGGAATGCCCCTCGGCATCCCCCGCGATCAGCTCGGCATAGTTGAAGTCGTCGCCCGTATACATCCGCACGCCGGCCGGCAGGCGGCGCCGCATAGCGATCTCCTTTTCCTTGTCGAGCAGCGAGATCTTCACCCCATCCACCTTCGCGGCATGTCCGGCGATGACGGCCAGCGCCGTCTCCATCGCCTTGTAGTGCTCGGCATTGCCCCAATACCCCTCGAGCGCCGGGTCGAACATCTCGCCGAGCCAGTGGATGATCACCGGCTCCTTCACCTGCGACAGGATGCGGGCATAGACCCGCTCGTAATCGGCCGGCCCCCGCGCCGCCTTCGCCAGCGCCCGCGACGCCATCAGGATGATGCGCCCGCCCATCGCCTCGATGGCCTCGCACTGCTCCTCATAGGCCTTGATCACGTCATCGACGGAGACATCCGGCCCCGGCGCGAGATGATCCGTCCCCGCCCCGCTCGCCATCACCGCCCCCGGCACGTCGCGCATCGCCTCCAGGCTGCGCCGCACCAGCTCCTGCGCCCCCGCCCAGTCGAGCCCCATCCCGCGCTGCGCCGTATCCATGGCCTCGGCCACGCCGAGCCCGAGCGACCAGAGATGCCGCCGGAAGTCGATGGTACGGTCCCAATCCACCTTGATGTCGAGCCAGGGGTCCTGCTCCGCACGTGGGTCGGCCACCACATGCGCTGCGGCGAGGGCAATGCGCGGAAACGGCGGATGCGCCTTCGGGAACACACGCGGCTCGCTCAACGTGAACCGCTCGATGCCATTGCCCTTCGGCAGGTCGATGCTCACCATTGCTCAGCCCTCCAGCGTCGGGATATCGATCCACCGCCGCTCTCGCCAGCTGCGCAGCCCGGCCTCCGCCAGCTGCACCCCCTTCGCCCCGGCGAAGAGGTCCCACGGGAAGCTCGCACTCTCGCCGGCGAGGTGGCGCAGGAATATCTCCCACTGCACGCGGAAGCCGTTCGGATAGTCCTGCGTGCTGGGCACCTCCTGCCAGCCGCCGAAGAAGTCGATCGCCTGCGGGATGTCGGGGTTCCACACCGGCTTCGGCGTATTGACGCGGCTCTGCGTCCAGCACCGCTGCAACCCGGCGACGGCGCTGCCATGCGTCCCATCGACCTGGAAGGTGGCGAGGTCGTCGCGCCGCACCCGCGTCACCCAGCTCGAATTGATATGCGCGATGACGCCGCCCCGCAGCTGGAATGTCGCATAGGCCGCATCATCAACGTCGGCCTTGTAGGGCCTGCCATCCTCGCCGATCCGCTCCGGGATATGCGTCGCACCCAGACAGGAGACGGACTCCACCTCGCCGAAGAGGTTGTCGAGGACGTAGCGCCAGTGGCAGAGCATATCGAGGATGATGCCCCCGCCCTCCGCCGCCTTGTAGTTCCAACTCGGCCGCTGCGCCGGCTGCAGGTCGCCTTCGAAGACCCAGTAGCCGAACTCGCCCTTCACCGCGCAGATGCGCCCGAGGAAGCCGCTGTCGATCACCATCTTCAGCTTGCGCAGCCCGGACAGGAACAGCTTGTCCTGTACCACCCCATGCTTGATGCCCGCCGCCCTGGCGAGCCGCGCGACCTTCAGCGCATCTTCCAGCCGATCCGCCGTCGGCTTCTCCACATAGACGTGCTTGCCCGCCGCGATGGCCCGCTCGATCAGCCCCGCCCGCAGCTGCGTCGTCGCCGCGTCGAAGAACAGCTCATCCTTGGGGTCGGCGAGGCAGGCATCGAGATCGGTCGAGACCCGCTCGACGCCATGCGCCCGCGCCAGCGCCTCCAGCTTCTCCCGATTGCGCCCGACCAGCACCGGGTCCGGCATCACCTGGTCCCCATTCGCCAGCCTGACGCCGCCATCGGCGCGGATCGCGGCGATCGAGCGGATGAGGTGCTGGTTCGTCCCCATCCGGCCCGTCACGCCGTTCATGATGATGCCGATGCGCCTCACCGCCATGGCCGCCTCCCCTCCGTTCAGGTAACCATCCAGTTACCCAAATCCGGAGTCAAGGCCGCAGATAGCCCAGCACCACCTCCACCGCATGCCGCTCCCGCGCCCGCAGCGCCGCCTCGCCGCCCAACTCCGTCCCCAGCGCGGTCGCCAGCGTGAACTGGTTGGCCACGAAGAAATGCCCGAGCCCGACGATGGTGATGTAGAGCTGCACCGGGTCCACATCCCGCCGGAAGACCCCCGCCTCCGCCCCCCGCGCCAGCACCGCGCCGATCTGCCCGAGCAGCGGCGAATAGAGCGCCGGCACCCCCTCGGACTTCCGCAAATAGGCCGCCCGGTGAATGTTCTCCTGGTTGAGCAGCGCGACGAATTCCGGATGCGCCGCCGTGTAGCGCAGATTGAACTCGACCAGCCGCCGCATCGCCTCCGCCGGCGGCAGCGCCTCGACGCAAAGCGCCCGCTCCTCCGCACGCTTGGCCGCATAGGCGCCCTCCAGCACGGTGAGCCAGAGCTCCTCCTTGCTGCCGAAATAGGCGTAAAGCATCCGCTTGTTGGCGCCCGCCCGGAGCGCGATCTCATCGACCCGCGCGCCCGCCAGCCCCTTCTCGGCGAATTCGGCCAACGCCGCATCGAGGATGCGCTGCCGCGTCGCTGCCGCCCGGGGCGAAAGCCCGTCCATCACCCCGCCAGAACCTTCGCCAGCAGCGCCTCCGGCATCGCCGCGTCATCAGCGGCCAGCGGATCGCGCGGCAGCACCCGGTGCCGCAGCACCAGCCGCGCCAACTCCAGCCGCTCCGCGTCCTGCAGCCGTCCCGCCTCCCAGGCCATCGCCGCCGCGCTGGTCAGGTGATAGAGCGCGCTCGCCGCCTGCCGCGCCAGCGCCGGCTCCTGCTGCGCCCGCTCGGCGAGCGCTGCCGCCCGCTCGAAGGCCGGCATCGCCTCCGGCAGCGCCTCCCCATTGCCGAGCAAGCCCTGCACATGCGCCCTCAGCACCGGCAGCGACCCTTCGCGTTGCGCTGCCCGCAGCACGTCGAGGGCGACGATGTTGCTCGTCCCCTCCCAGATGCTGCCGAGATGCGCATCCCGCACCAGGCGCGGATCGGCCCATTCCTCGATGTAGCCGCAGCCCCCGCGCACCTCCATCGCATCGCCGGTGACACGGCGGGCATCGCGGCAGGCACGGAATTTCAGCAGCGGCGTCAGGATGCGCAGCAGGGCATAGGCACCCTCCTCCCCCGCATCGCTCCGCCGCATGGCCTCGGCCGCCTGGAACACCATGCTCCGCGCCTGTTCCATCGGCAGGACGAGCTTCATCAGCTGCCGCCGCATCAGCGGCATCTCGACCAGCCGCCGCCCGAAGGCGATGCGGTGCCGGGCAACGAACATCGCCTCCGTCACCGCCCGCCGCATCAGCCCCGCCGCCCGCATCCCGTTCGACAGGCGCGAGGCGTTGACCATATCGGCCATCTGCCGGAACCCCGCCTCCGGCTCGCCGACGAGGAAGGCCGTCGCCCCCTCCAGCCGGATCTCGCCCGAGGCCATGGAGCGCGTTCCAAGCTTCTCCTTCAGCCGCACGATCCGATAGGCGTTGCGCGACCCGTCCGGCCGCTCCCGCGGCAGCAGGAAGAGCGACACGCCCCGCAATCCGCCCGGCCCGTCAGTGCGCCGCGCCAGGACCAGCGCCACCCCCGCGTCCGGATTGCTGCAGAACCACTTGTCGCCGGTGAGCGCCCAGCTCCCATCCTCCCGCTCCTCGGCGGTGACGGCCGTCGCCGCGATATCCGAGCCGGCCCCCTGCTCGGTCATGAACATCGCGCCCTGCCGCAGTGCGTCCAGATCCGTCGAGGTCAGCCCCGGCAGGTAGCGCGCCACCAGCGCCGGATCGCCGAACCGCCGGAGCGTCCGCGCCAGCGCATCGGTCATGGAGAGCGGACAGCACAGGCCGAATTCCGCCTGCACGAAGAGGTAGCTGAGCGCATACTTGGCCGCCGGCGGCATCGCCTCCGGCCAGCCCAGCACCCCCGGCCGATGCGACATCGCCGCCAGCCCGAATTCGCCGAAGGCGACCCGCTCCATCTCCCGATAGGCCGGATGGTAGTCGATCGCCGCCGCATCCTCCCCCCGCCGTGTGCGGGGCTTCAGCACCGGCGGGTTGTGGTCTGCCACCCCCGCCAGCTCATCCAGCCGCCCGCCCGCCAGCGCCCCCATCCGGTCGAGATGCGGCAGCAGATGCGCCAGCAACCGCTCCTCCAGATAGAGGCCGAGCAGCGGTCGCGCCCAGGGATCGGCCCGCCAGAGATTGATCCCCCGGCTGTCGGGAACGGCCTCGGCGCCGACCGGCGCCGGCATGATCGGCAAACTGTCCATCACCGCAGCATGCCGCAGCCGCACCCCGCCATGCTAGGCTCCCGGCCAAGGGCAGCCATAAGCCATGTCACAGGGAGAACGAACGCCATGACCATCGCCGCCGTCATCCGCGAGAAGGGCCGCAACGTCGTCTCCGTCTCGCCCGAGGCGCCGATCGCCGAGATCGCCTCGATCATCGCCTCCCGCCGCATCGGCGCCGTCGTGGTGCTCGCCGACCATGGCGGCCTCGTCGGCATCGTCTCGGAACGCGACGTGGTGAAGGCCCTCGCCCGCCACGGCGCCCGTGTGCTGGAACTGACGGCGAGCGACCTGATGACGCGGCAGGTCACCACCATCACCATGCGCACCACCATCGACCAGGCGACGGAGATCATGGACGCCGGCTATTTCCGCCACCTGCCGGTGATGGAGGACGGCCAGCTCGCCGGCATCGTCAGCATCCGCGACCTGGTGAAGCACCGCATCACCCTGCACCAGCGCGACCTCGAGGCGCTGAAGGCCGCCACGGGCCGGGGCAAGGGCTGACTCAGCCCGCCCGCAGCAATCCCGGCCCGTTCTCCTTGAGCCAGGCCACCGCCGCATGGCGGTGCGGCGTCAGCCGCTCGACCAAAGTCCAGAACTCCGGCGAGTGGTTCATCGCGCCGAGATGCGCCACCTCATGCGCGACGACGTAGTCGAGCACCCAGCCCGGCGCCATCACCAGCCGCCAGGAGAAGGCGAGCGTGCCATCCGGCGCGCAGCTCCCCCAGCGGCTCCGCGTATCCTTCAACCGGATGCGCCGCACGCCAAGGCCGAGCGCCGCCGCGTGCCGGGCCACCAGCCCGGCGATGCGCTCCCGCGCTTCCTCCTGCAGCAGCGCCGCGACGCGCCCTGCCACATCCGCATCGCCGCCGAGCAGGATCGCGCCCGGCTCCAGCCAGGCCTCGCCACTCCGCTCCCCGGTGACACGCACCACATGCGCCGCGCCGCCGAGCGGCACCTCCGCCCCCGGCGCGAAGATGACAGGCGGCGCCAGCGCCGCCAGCCTCTCGCGCACCCAGGCCGCATGCGTCGTCAGCAGCGCGACGCCGGCCGGCCGGCCCGCGCGCGGCGGCAGCGTCACCACCACGGAGCCGCTGCGCACGTCGATGCGAAGGCTCACCCGCCGCGCCCGGGCCGAGCGTCGCCATTGCACGGGGCCCGGCAGAGCGGCCTCCTGCCCGAAAGACTCGTCATCCTGGTCCATCGGGCCACCATGCGCAGCAAGCAGCCCGCGCTTCAACCCGGCAGCGCCTTCAGCTCCGTCTCGACGAAGGAGAGCGGCGCGCTGCCGCCATTGACGACGTTGTGCTCCACGCCCGCCACCCGCGTGTAGGAGATGCCCGCCTTCAGCTCCGCCGTCACCGTCTCGCCACCCGGCAACTCGACCAGCAGCGTGCCATCCGTCACCGGCACGACGACGTAGAGCCAGCCATGCCGATGCCAGCCCGTCTCCGCGCCGGGATTGAAGTCCCAGCGCGTGACGCGGATGTTCTCGTCATCGATCTGCACGGTGCCCGTGGCGGGCTCCCGGCATCTCATGGGTTCGGTGAAGCTCACTCAGCGGCGGCCTTCACGCCCAGCCCCGGCAGCGGCAGCGCGCCCGCCACTTCCCAGGCCTTCCAGACCGCATCCGCCTGCGCCTGCGACAGCTTGAGATGCGGCGGGCGGATCGTGCGCCAGCCATCGTCGCCCGTGCTGCGCGCGATGATCTCGCGGAGCCCCGGGATCAACGCCACGCTCGTCGCCGCCTTGCGCGTCGCCGTCAGCACCGCCTGCGCCGCATCCGCCTCCGCGCCGGTGCGCTTCGCGTAGACGATGCCGCCCCAATGGCTGTTGGCATTGCTCGCTGCGGTGATGCAGCCCGCGCCGCCCTCGGCGAGGATCCGCTGCACATACTCATCGGAGCCAGAATAGACCTCGAACCCATCCTTGGCGAAGGCGTCGATCATCGCCTTCATGTTCGCGTAGTCGCCGCTGCTGTCCTTCACGCCCTTCACCGCGCCAGGATAGGCCTTCAGCAGCCGCCCGATCAGGTCGAGGCTGAAGGGCACCGCCGATTGCTGCGGGAAGTTGTAGAGGTAGAGCGCGATCCCGCCGCCGACCCGCTGGATCACCTCGGAGAAATACGCGAAGAGCCCGTCATCGCTCGGGTTCTTGTAGTAGAAGGGCGGCAGCACGAGCACGCCTCGGCAGCCCTGCGCCTTGGCATGCAGCGTCAGCTCGACGGTATCGGCGAGCGAGGCCGTACCCGTCCCCGGCATCATCGTCGCCGCCGACACGCCGTTGGCGACCAGCCCCTCAAGGATCTGCTTCCGCTCATGCAGGCCGAAGCTGTTCGCCTCGCCCGTGGTGCCGAGCACGCCGAGCCCGTTGCAGCCATTGGCGAGCAGCCACTTGGCATGGTCTGCCATCCGCGCCGGATCGGGCGAGAGGTCCGGCCTCATCGCGGTCAGCACGGCGGCATTCACGCCGCCGAACAGGGCGTCCTTCATGAGCTCTCTCCTCGCTTCGCCGGAGGCCGCGCCTTGCGCGGCAGCTGTCCCGGCCATTCCACCACATGGTCCTCGAGGGCGCCCGCCTCGCGCTCCGTCACTGCGCGCCCGCGCACCGACACCCCCGCCTCATGCACCGTCTCCGGACTACCCGAGATCAGCGGATGCCACCAGAACAGGTCGCGCCCCTCCGCCACCAGCCGGTAGGCGCAGCTCGGCGGCAGCCAGTCGATCGCGGCCACCCGCGCCGGCGTCAGCTTCACGCAATCCGGCACGTGCTGCCGCCGCTTCGCATAGTCGCGGCAGCGGCCGCTCCCGGTGTCGAGCAACCGGCAGGCGACCTCGGTGAAGACCACCTCCTCGGTGTCCTCGTCGCGCAGTTTGTGCAGGCAGCAGCGGCCGCAGCCGTCGCAGAGGCTTTCCCACTCCGCCCGGCTCATCGCCTGGAGCGGCTTGGTCTTCCAGAAGGGCAAGATGCTGTTCACCGCGCCATCCTACCCCATAGGGCGCCGGCCTACAGCCCCAGCAGATCGAGCGTCCTGTTGACGACCTTCGCCTCGTCGAACCGCTCGATGGCCCTTAACCGGCCGGCCGCTCCCATCCGGGCGCGCAGGCCGGCATCCCCGGCCAGCCGCCCCAAGGCCTCCGCCAGCGGCTCGATGCTCGCCGGCGGCACCAGGAAGCCCGTTTCCCCCTCCACCACCATCTCCCGCGAGCCGCGGATATCGGTTGCCACCACCGGCAGGCCGCAGAGCATCGCCTCGATGATGGACATCGGCAGCCCCTCGAAATGGCTCGGCAGGGCGAAGACATCCGCCGCCGCCATCACCCGCGCCACGTCGTGCCGGTAGCCGAGCCGCCGCACCCGCCCCGGCATCGCCGCCTCGGCCTGCGCGAACCAGGGCTCCAGATCCTCGCCATGATCCGTCGCCAGCCGCTCGCCCACGACCCACAGACTTGCCCCCGGCACCGCCTCCATCGCCTGCAGCAATTCGGGATAACCCTTGTGGCGCACGAGGCGCGAGACGGCGAGCACCACGCACTCCCCCTCCCCCGCGCCGAGCTCCGCCCTGACCGCTGCCCGCGCCCCCGCATCCGGCCGGAACAGTCCCGGGTCCCGCCCGTTCCGCACCGGCACGGCCTGCGGATGGATGCCGAGCCGCCGCGCATCCTCCGCCTCCTCCTCGCTGACGGTCAGGTAGGTATCGGTGATCCGCCCCGCCGCCCGCTCCAGCGCCAGCGCCAGCTCCCGCCGCCAGCCAGGCCCCGGCTGGTTGAACAGGAAGCCATGGCAGGTATAGGCGACCCCGGGCACCCCCGCCGCCCGCGCCGCCGCCCGTGCCAGCAGCCCGCTGATCGGCATATGCGCATGCACCAGGTCGAACCGCTCCGCCCGGAACACCCGGTGCAGCTCGCGGAGGCACCGCGCCTGCGCCACCGGGTTGAGGCTCCGCGCCATCGGTACCGGAATGACCCGGAATCCCTCCGCCCGCGGCAGGTCGAGCAACGGCCCCTCGGCACACAGCCCCACCACCTCATGCCCCCGTGCCCGGGCTCCCCGCATCAGCGGCAGCAGGAAGTGCCGCAGCGAGAAATCGACATTCGTGACCTCGGCTATCTTCAGCGGGCGGTCAGGCTTCCGCCCCCTCGCCCAGCGGCGCCGTCGCCGCCACGCGGCCGAGCGCCCATTGCACCGTATCCTGCCCCGGCTCGGCCGAGAGCACGATCTGGCTGTTCTGCCGCTGCTCGCCACCGAGATAGAGGCTCTCCTCCAGGCTCACCGCCGCCCCCTTGGCGCGCAGCCGCCAGCTCTGGCCGGAGGGCAGCCGCAGCAGCACCGCCTGCTCGTCCTCGACGAGGCTCGCCGTCACCCCCGGATGCAGGTGGAACCGCACGACGAAGCCAGGCGGCTTCGCCCCCTGCTCCAGCATCTCGACGATATCCTCGCCGCGCAGGTCGTCCCCGGACTCGGCTAGATAGAGCCGCCGCCGATGCACCGCGCCGAAGGGCCGCCGCCAGCCGTCATGGCTCGCCTCCAGCCATTGCGCGCCATTGGCCTCGTGCCGCTCCTGCTCGACGCGCTCCGGCCGCCGCCCGAGCCCCTCATCCTTCAGCTCGCTGCTGTTGGTATCGGCGAGGATCAGCGTCGAATGCGCCGCCGTCGCCCGCACCGCATCGCGCCAGGCGCCCTCCGCCCCCGGCGCCGCGCCGCAATTCACCACCAGCCGGTCCCGCCCGACCGACATCTCGAATGACAGGCTCCCGGCATGTGCATAACGGTCCGCCCCGCGCGGCAGCCCCGTCTCGGCATCCCGCGCGCGCGCCGGCGGCGCCGCCGCGGCATCGGCGATGACGAGCGTCCGCCCCGCCTGCAACCGGTGGAAGCCCGTCTCCTCCAGCAGCATCGGCGCCCGGCCACGCGCCTGCCCCTGGGTGAGGACAAGGTCGACGAGCCCCGCCCCCTCCTCCCGCGTGCCGTTGAACTGCGCCAACCCACCATCGCCATGGCGGAACAGCCTGAGCGCCTGCCCCGCCCGCTCCAGCACAGTGGCAAGCAAGGCAGGCGGGTTGATCCCCGCTCCGTGCAGCAGGTTGCGGATCTCGATCAGGTCCTGCATGGCGAAGAGCTGCTGCGCCGGCGAGCGCTCCACATGCCCGCCATCCGGGTGGAACTGCCGCTCCAGCTCGCCGGGCAGGAAGCGGAGCGCCCGCGTCATCCAGGCCTCCTCCTCCAGGGCGACGGCGGCCGCGATCGCCCCCTTCAGGGTGACGAGCGCCCCGCGATGCATCGCCTCCGCCGGGAGGGAGCCGACGACCCCCCGCGCATCCTGCGCCAGCCGCACCAGCAGCCGCTTGCGGAACCCGTCCTCGGCGGTCGCCGCCAGGAAATCCCAGTGGCCGAGCCAGGCCGAGACCCGCGCCGCGGCGACATCCGGCGCCTGGGCCAGCGTCTCTTCCGCCCCGCGCCCGAGCCAATCCTCGGCCAGGTCCCGCGCCCGCGTCCGCGCCGCATCCGTCCCGAGCGCGCGCAGGTCTCGCATCCATGCGAAGCCATGCGCCGCCGCCCGCCACGCCACCGGCCCCGCCGCCGCATCCCAGCCCGCGCCGCTTTCCGGGTCGAGCCGGTGCGTGGTGCCGAGATGCTCGAACTCGCCGCGCAGCAGCCGCGCGCCCCGGTTCGCATCCCCCGGCCAGAGGTCGCGGAAGGCCCGTGCCGGCGCCTCCGGCACCTTCACCGGCCGCAAGCCGGAGATGAAACGCCGCGTCCCGCGGATGATGTCGCGCATCAGGCCATAACCTTGGGTCGGAGCGCCTGGATGGCCTCCCTGTAATCTGGCTTGCCGAACACCGCCGTCCCGGCCACCAGCACATCGGCACCGGCGGCGATGCAGCGCGGCGCCGTCTCCGCCGTCACCCCACCATCCACCTCGAGGTCGATCGGCTGCCCTCCCGCCGCCGCATGCGCGTCGATCATCCGCCGGAGCGCCGCGATCTTGCCGAGCTGGCTGTCGATGAAGCCCTGCCCGCCGAAACCCGGATTGACCGACATGACGAGGATGAGGTCGCAGAGGTCGAGCACGTTCTCGACCGCGCTCACCGGCGTCGCCGGGTTGAGCACCACCCCCGCCCGCTTGCCGAGCGCGCGGATGGCCTGCAGGCTCCGGTGCAGGTGCGGCCCCGCCTCCGCATGCAGGCTGATGGTATCCGCCCCTGCCTCGGCGAAGGCGGCGAGATAGGGATCGGCCGGCGCGATCATCAGATGCACGTCGAAGGGGATGGCGAGGTGCCGCCGCAGCGCCTTCACCACCACCGGGCCGAAGCTGATATTCGGCACGAAATGCCCATCCATGACGTCGAGATGCAGCCAGTCCGCCCCGGCAGCGGCCACGGCCCGCGCCTCATCGCCGAGGCAGGCGAAATCGGCGGCGAGCAGGGAAGGCGCAATCCGGACGGGAGGCTTCGGCATCCCGGCGGTTCTAGCGGCGGCGGGAGGGCGGGGGCAAGGCGCCGTCCGACGGAGGATTCCAGGGCGCGACGGTTGAATCCCCCAAGAGTTGCTCCAATCATCCATTTATCGCGCCAGAGCTTCAACCGCGCCGCCACCGCGCCATGAAGAACCCATCCATGCCGCCCCGCTCCGCCCACAGATCCGGCCGCGTCCGCAGCGTCCCCGCACCCGTCACCGCCGCCTCCAGCCCCGGCACCTCCTCCGGCCGCACCGGGTCGGCGACGAACCCCTCCGGCGCCGCATGCCCCTCCCCTTCCTCCGGCTGCAGGGAGCAGGTGGCGAAGACCAGCCGCCCGCCCGGCGCCACCCGGCGCGCCGCCGCGGCGAGCAGCGCCCGCTGCACCTCCGCCATCGCCGGCACATCCCGCGCCCGCTTCAGATAGGGCACGTCCGGGTGCCGGCGGATGGTCCCGGTCGCCGTGCAGGGCGCATCGAGCAGAACCGCGTCGAAGACCGCCCCGCCCGCATCCCACTGCACCGCATCCGCCTCGACGACCTCCGCCTCCAGCCTGAGCCGCGCCAGGTTCTCGCGCAGCCGCATCGCCCGCCGCGGCTCGCGCTCCACCGCCACCACCTGCCCGCCGGCGGCGACCAGCTGCGCCGTCTTCCCCCCCGGCGCCGCGCAGAGGTCGAGCACCCGCTCCCCTGCCCGCACCCCGAGCATCCGCGCCGGCAGGGCCGCGGCGGCGTCCTGCACCCAGAACCCGCCCTCGGTGAAACCCGGCATCTCCGCCACCCGCGTCCCCGGCGGATAGCGCCAGCTCCCCGTCGGCAACTGCTCGCCCCCCTCCGGCGCGGCGGTGCCCGGCGCCAGCGACAGGTCGAGCGGCGCCTCCTCCCGATGCGCCGCGGCGATCGCCCGCACCCCGGGCCCATAGGCCGCATGCCAGGCCGACCACAGCCAGGGCGGCGTATCCAGCCGCTCCGCATCCAGCCCCTCCAGCGCCGCCGCCCCCGCCTCCGCCACCCGCCGCAGCACCGCATTGGCGAGGCCGGTGAAAGGCTTCGGCACCAGCGTCACGCAGCTGGCGACGGCCGCATGCGCCGGCGTCCCGAGCAGCAGCAGCTCCGCCGCTCCCATGCGCAGCGCCTGCCGCACCTCGGAGGGCGGCTCCCGCCGCAGGAAGGGCTCCAGCACCGCATCGAGGCTCCCCGCCCGCCGCAGCACCGCCCCCGCGATCCGGTGCGCCGCCGCCTTGTCGCGCGGCGCGATGCCCTTCGGCAGCGCATCGAGCGCCTCCTCCAGCGGGCGGTGGCGGGTCATCACCGCCTCCAGCAGGGCAAGGGCGGCACGGCGGGTCGGGGAACCGAGATGGGAGGACATGGCAGCGGTTTATGGCCCCCGACCCCGCCCCATGCTAGTCCGCGCGCCATGCATCTCTCGGCCCTCTCCAGCCCGGACCCGTCGCTCGGCCTCCTGCCCGATGCGCTGCAACGCCGGCCGAAGCTCTTTTTGGTCCTGCTTTGCCTGCTGCTCTGGCTGCCCGGCTTCTTCACCCTGCCGGCGACGGACCGCGACGAGGCGCGCTTCGCCCAGGCCAGCCGGCAGATGGTCGAGAGCGGCGACTATGTCCGCATCCGATTCGGCGAGGAGGAGCGGAATAAGAAGCCCGCTGGTATCCACTGGCTGCAGGCCGCCTCGGTGCACCTGATGGAGGCCACGCATCTCGGCACGCGGGACATGATCTGGCCCTATCGCCTGCCGAGCCTCGCCGGCGCCCTGCTCGCCGTGCTGGCGACCTTCCACTGGGGCCGCGCCCTGGTCGGCAGGCGGGCGGCGCTGCTCGGCTCCGCCATGCTCGCCTCCTCCCTGGTGCTGGTAGCCGAGACCCATATCGCCAAGACCGATGCCGCCCTGCTGGCCGCCATCGTCGGCGCCATGGGGCTGTTCGGCCAGGCCTATCTCCGCCCCGACGCCTTCACCGCCCGGCAGGCGGCAGGGTTCTGGCTGCTGCTCGGCCTCGGCGTCCTGCTGAAGGGCCCGATCGGGCCGATGGTCCCGCTGCTCGCCGGCATCACCCTCGCCGCAAGCGACCGCGAGGCCCCCTGGCTCCGAGCACTGCGCCCTGCCTGGGGCATCCCCCTGATGATCGCCGCCGCCGCGCCGTGGTTCATCGCCATCGGCCTGGCGACGGAGGGCCGCTTCTTCCAGCAGGCGGTCGGTGGCGACATGCTCTCCAAGATCGGCTCCGGCGAGGAGAAGCATTGGGGCCCGCCCGGCTACTACCTGCTGACCTTCGCCATCGCCGCCTTCCCCGGCGCCTGGATCGTGCTCGCCGCCCTGCCCAATGCCTGGCGTGACCGGCTGAACCCGCCGACCCGCTTCCTGCTCGCCTGGGTCGTCCCTTCCTGGCTGGTCTTCGAGGCGGTGCAGACCAAGCTGCCGCACTACACCCTGCCGCTCTACCCCGCGCTGATGCTGCTCGGCGCCGCCTGGGCGATCAATCCGATGCGCAACCCGCCCGGCCGCTGGTGGCGTTGGACCGGCATCGCAGGCCTCGTCCTCGTCGCCACGGCACTCGCCGCCGCCGCCCTGGCCGCGCCCTGGTATCTGGAGCGCCGCATCCTTCCCGCCGGCCTGCTGGCCATCCCGGCCGCCGGCGCCCTCGCCTACCTGCTGCTGCGTGCCGCCCGGCTCCGTGCCTGGGGCCGCGCCGGGCTGCTCGGCGCCCTGCTCGCCGTGCCGCTCTATGCCGCGGTGCTGGAAGGCATCGCCCCCCACCTCGCCCCGCTCTGGATCGCCCCCCGCCTCGCCGAGGCGGTGGAGGCCCGCGCGCCCGGCCTGCCCGCCGACCGCTTCGGCATCACCGGGCATTCCGAGCCCTCGGTGCTTTTCGCCCTCGGCCAGGAGGCGCGCTTCCTCCGCACCGGCACGGAGGCCGCCGATTTCCTCGCCGCCGGCCCCGGCCGTGTCGTTGCCGTCGGCGACCGCGCCGAGGCCGATTTCCGTAGGCGGGCCACGGCCCTCGCCCTGGCACCGCAGGAGGTCGCCAGCGTCACCGGCTTCAACTACTCCCGCGGCCGATGGGTGACGCTGCTGCTCTACAGGCTGCCGGCATGATCGCCTGGGCCTCCGACCTCGTCGTCTCGGCCGGCCTCACCGGCGTCTTCCTGCTGATGGTTGCCGAGAACCTGTTCCCGCCGATCCCGTCGGAGGTGATCATGCCGCTCGCCGGCTTCGCCGCCGCCCGCGGCCAGCTCTCGATCGAGGGGGTGATCGCCGCCGGCATCGCCGGCTCGCTCGCCGGCAACGCCTTCTGGTACGAGGCGGCGCGGGCCTTCGGCGCCGCCCGCATCCGCCGCCTCGCCGACCGCTTCGGCCGCTATGTCGGCCTCACCCCCGAGACCCTCGACCGCGCCGAGGCCGCGCTCCGCCGCAACGGCGCCGCAGCCGTCTGCCTGGCGCGGATGATGCCCGGACTCCGCACCGGCATCTCCGTCCCGGCCGGCCTCGTCGCCCTGCCGCGCCCGGTCTTCTACGGCTTCAGCGCCCTCGGCACCTCGATCTGGACCGGCGGGCTGGCCACCGCCGGCTACCTGCTCGAGGACCAGTTCCACCTGATCGAGGACTGGGCCGGCACCGCCGGCCTCGCCCTGACGGCGCTGATCCTCCTCGTCGTCGGCCTGCGCATCCGGCGGGCGCGACGGGCGGGGTAGCGCCTCAGCGGATGGCGATCGGGTTGATGATCGCCTGCACCGCCCCGCGCAGCAGCGGCTGGCCGAGCACGAACAGGAATTCCTTCGCCCCGTCCCGCGCCAGCGCCCGCGTGTCCATCACCTCGAGGATGTGGATGCCGTTCTTCGCAAGCAGCGTCTGGTGCCCTTCCCAGACCCGGTTCGGGTTCTTGAAGGGCACCGCCTCCACCCCCCAGGTATCCGCCCCCACCGCAACGACGCCGAGTGAGGCGAGGTACTCCGCCGCGCCGTTGTCGATCCCCGGCTCGCCCTTGCCGAACCGCGCCGGGTCCCGCTCCAGCAGCTCCACCCAGCCGGTATGGATGAGGATGACATCGCCTTGCCGAACCTCGACGCCCTGGTCGCGCATCGCCGCGCGCAGGTCGTCGGCGGTGACGATCTCGCCCTCCTCCAGCATCGGCTTGCCGCGTGCCTTCGTCATGTCGACCAGCACGCCGCGCGTCACCATCGGCGGGATGCCTTCGATGCCGAGCCGCGTCACCCCGGTCGTGCGCATGAAGTCGCGTGCGTGGTTGCCGTTGTAGAAGACGTTGTCGATGCCGAGATGGGCGAAGCTGTCGATCTGGCTGCCGACGCCGAGCCAGCCGGTGAACATGTCGTCCGCATAGGACATGCGGTTCTCCGACGGCACCGTCGCTCCCTCGAACTGGTCCGGCATCATCACCGTGACGGCCGCGCTGCGCGGCGGGAAGGCCGGCGTCTCCCGCCCCACCGGCACGCCGAGCCGGTAGACCTGCCCGCGCTGCACCAGCCGCGCCGCCTCCAGCACCTTCTGCGGCGTCAGCAGGTTCATCGCGCCGATCTGGTCATCCGCCCCGTAGCGCGAGGGATACCAGTTGCCCGCCGACTGCTGCCCGGAGGCCGCGAGCGGCGCCAGCATCGCCGCCGCCAGGACCGCCTTGCCGAATTGTTTCAGCATTGTTTCCTCCCGTAACACAACCCTTCGGGAGGATAGCGGGAGCGACGCCCCCGCCAGCGGTCACGCTGGCGCGATCATGTCCTATTCACTCTCGCGGTGTAGGTCGTGCGTCACGATTCCCGGCACTTCCGACGGCAGTTCCAGCCAGTCGCGCCGCTGCAGCGTCCGCACCGTGTCCTCGTAGCCGCTCGCCCAATGCTCGCGCATCGTGTCCGGGCCGAACTCGTAGTCCTTCGACTGCCCCTCATAGGCCCGCGCCTGATAGACCATCTGCAGGATCGCCAGCCGCGGCAGCTGCGCCAGGCTCTCGCGCAGCCGGCGCTCCTCCTCGCTCAGCGCCTCCTCCGGCACCTTGGCGAGGATCTGCCGCAACCGCACTTGCCACTCGCGCCGGGTGCGGAAGGCATCCGTGTTCATCCGCGTCCGCGAGGAGTAGCGGATGTCTTTCTCCCGCCCCAGCACCTCCTCCATGTCGCGCGGCAGCGCGCCGCGCGCCGGGAACAGGTCGACCTGGAAGACCAGCGCATCCCGGCTGTCGATCTCGTCTTCCAGCAGGTATTGCAGCGGCGTGTTGGAGACGAGCCCGCCATCCCAGTAGTAGGCGCCATCCACCTTCACCATCGGCAGCCCCGGCGGCAGCGCGCCCGAGGCCATGACATGCTCCGGCGCTAGGTGCTGCTGCGCGCTGTCGAAATAGCGGAAATTCCCCGTCGCCACGTTGACTGCGCCGACCGCCAGCCGCGGATGCCCGCCCGGCGCCGCCAGCAATTCCCAGTTGACCAGATCCGCCAGCGTCTGCCGCAGCGGCGCCGTGTCGTAGAAGGCCGTCGCCCCGCTCCCCCCGCGTGGCGCGAACCAGGGATTGACGCTGTTCGGCGCAAAGAAGCCCGGGGTCCCGAACAGCAGCGTCTCGAAGGCGCTCGTCCCGTTCCGCGCCCGGCGCAGCATGTCGCCATCCGGCGCGAAGGGCCAGACCGGCCGTTCCGTCACCCGCTGCCAGAAGGCGCGCAGCCGCTCCAGCCGGTCCTCCCGGCGGTTCCCCGCGATGATCGCCGCGTTGATCGCCCCGATCGAGACGCCGGCCAGCCAATCCGGCTCCAGCCCTGCTTCATGCAGCGCCTGGTAGACCCCGGCCTGGTAGGAGCCGAGCGCACCGCCGCCCTGCAATACCAGGGCGATGCGGCCGAAGGGGCAGGCGATGGGCTCCATGGTCGTCTCCTTGCGCCAAGCGGCAGCGGTTGCTGCACCGGAAGCGGGTGCGACGCAACACCCTCCCGCATCACACCCCGCTGGCCTATCGTCACCGGCCCAGGGAGGACCAGAGCATGGACGGCACCGCCGCACCCCGCCCCAACGACCAGCAGGCACAACTCGAAGCCCTCTACGCCGAGATGCGCCCGCAAAGCCTCTATCCGCTCTGGGAGGTCCTCTCCGCGCTCGTCACCCCTACCCCCCGCTCCGCCGCCAAGCCGCACCACTGGCCCTACGCCCCGGCGCGGGACTACCTGCTCCGCGCCGGCGACCTCATCAGCGCCGAGCAGGCCGAGCGCCGCGTCCTCATCCTGGAGAATCCCGGCCTCCCCGGCACCTCCGCCATCGTGCCGAGCCTCTATGCCGGCCTGCAACTGATCCTCCCCGGCGAGGTCGCCCCCTGCCACCGCCACGCCCAGTGCGCGCTGCGCTTCGTCATGGAAGGCGACGGCGCCTTCACCGCGGTGGATGGCGAGCGCGCGGTGATGCGCCCCTTCGACCTCGTCCTGACCCCGAACTGGCAGTGGCACGACCACGGCAATGCCAGCGACAGCCCGATGATCTGGCTCGACGGCCTCGATATCCCGACCGTCCGCTTCTACGAGGCGAGCTTCGCCGAACGCCTCCCCGAGGCCAGCCACCCCGAGACCGTCCCCCCCGGCGACAGCGCCCGCCGCTACGGCCGCAACCTCCGCCCGCTGCGCGGCACTGCGGCCGACCGCCGCCCCGCCCGCCAGCCGCTCTTCCACTACCCCTACGCGGAATGGCGCGAGAGCCTCCTCGCCCTCGCCGCCGCGGAGGCGCCCGACCCGCATCTCGGCCACGCCCTGGAATTCGTGAACCCGGCCGATGGCGGACCGGTCATGCCGACCATCGCCGCCCATGTCCGCCACCTTCCTGCCGGCTTCGAGACGCGGCCCCGCCGCAGCACCGACGGCACGGTCATGGTCGTTGTCGAAGGCCGTGGCACCGCCCGCATCGAGGGCGCGGAACACCCGCTGGCCGAGCGCGACCTCCTCGTCATCCCCTCCTGGCACGCGCTCGAACTCCGCGCCGGGACGCCGCTCACCCTCTTCGCCTATTCCGACCGCGCCGCGCAGGAGAAGCTCGGGCTGTGGCGGGAGGAACGGCTTTAGCCACCCCGAACTTGAACCATCCCCAGGCGTTTCGATCCCAACCACGGATCAGGACCCTCGTGATGCCAAGCCACACCCAGGACCGCCCCGACAAGACCCGCGACGCCAATGTCGAGGCCGCCGTCGAGGACACCTTCCCCGCCAGCGACCCGGTCGGCCACACCGCCGAGCACGGTTCCCGCGCCGTCCCGGCCGAGGACATGATGCCTAGCCGCGTCTCCTCCCAGGCTGCCGGCCTCGCCAGCTTCACCGTCCCCTTCCCGAGCCAGGAGAGCGCCAAGCTCGCCCTTGAGACCCTGGTGCGCGAGGGCCCGGTCGATCGCCGCTGCGCCGAGATCACCCATGAAGGCGGCCAGACCACGCTGCGCGTCTCCGCCCCGGAGGCGGATGTCGCCCGGCTGAAGTCGATGCTGGAGAACAGCCCCTCCGCTACCTAGGAAAATAAGCTTTACAGCACCGTTCGTTGCTAATACGTTCCCTCCTGCACCCTGCAGGAGGGAACGATGCCCCAACCCCCCGACGCCGCCTTCTTCTCCGAGGCCGCCACCCAGGCTCCGCCGGCCGCCTGGTCCGTCGCCCTCGTCATCGCCGCCCTGGCCCTCTTCATCACCGGCATGGCCTGGCTGCTCTCGGCCCTGGCCCGCCGCCTCCAGGTCGCGGCACAACAGGCCGGCCCCACCGCCTTCGCCCGGCTGACAGAGCTGCCCTGCGGGGTGCCCGATGGCACCATCCGCGCGCTGATCTCCTGCTTCATCATCATCTTCGGCTTCCTGCTGATCGGGTTGCAGAAGCCGCTCGGCCTCGCCAGCGCCGAGGCGCTCACCGGCTTCATCGGCGCCGTCATCAGCTTCTACTTCGCCACCCGGCAGACCGAGCAGGCCCGCGCCGCCACGCCCGCCGCCGACCACACCCCCGCGAGCACGGCCCTCGCCACCGCCCGCAGCGTGCTCGATGCCGCCGCCGCTGCCGCGCAGCTGGCCCCCGGCAGCGAGGCCGCCCAGCGCGCCGCCGCCACGGCGAGCGCCGCCCGCACCACGATCGACGCCGCAGCGGAGGCCCTGCGCGCCCCCACCCCCGCCAGCATCGCCGTCGCCACCGGCGCCGCCGAGGCGACCATCAGCGCCGCCCTCGGCCCCGCCAACCCGGCCACCGCCCTGATCGCCGACACGCTCGGTGCGCTCCGCGCCAGCCCGGCCCTGCTCGGCCTCGGCGGCCCCGCCGGCCTCGTCGCCGCCATCGGCCTCGGCGCCCTCCAGGCCATCGGCCAGGGCGGGGAGCATTTCGAGCGCTGGAAGGCGCGCATCCTCGACCGCCCCTATACCGCCAACCTCTTCCCCCCCGGCCCGGTCGACGGCGCCGTCGCCCTCTCGGCACTCGAAGCCTCGCCGATCTTCGCCCGGGCCTTCCTCACGCCCGGCCTCGCCCCGACCGAGCGCTTCGCTACCGCCACTCGCCTCGCCACCCTCGCCCGGGGCGAAACCGAGCCCGCCCGCCTCGCCCTCGACACGCCAGGCCGCTTCGCCAGCGCCGACGAATTCGCGGCCGGCCTCCAGGAATTCCGCGGCCGGCTGCTCGACGGCACGATCGACGCCGTGGACGGCCGCCCCATCGACCTTGCCCCCGCCGGCCTCGCCACCCCGCCCCTCCCGCAGGAGGCGCTGCGCGAGGCGCTTGCCGCCCTCCGCCAGGATCCCGCCGGCAGCGACCTCGACCGCCTGGTCCTGCTGCTGACCAACATGGCCGCCAGCCCCGACCTCACCCGCGCCCAGGCCGCCGACCTGCTCCGCCGCCAGCTCGCGGCGGCCGCATGAGGCCCGCCCTCACCCTTCTCCTTCTCCTCGCCGCCTGCGCCACGCAGCGCCTCGCGGCCGACAAGGACCTGCTGGCGCAGGGCGATGTCATGCGCCTCGCCACCCAGCCCGCGCCCTGCGCCGATGCCCGGCCGGAATGCCGCCAAACCCAGGAGATCCGCGCCGAGGCTTGCCGCCGCAGCGGCGACCTGCCCTGCGCCATCGCCGCCTGGCAGGCCGCCCTCGGCCCCGGCAGCCCGCGCCGCATCCCGCTGAACCTCGCCGCCGCCGCCCAGGACGCCATCGGCACCGGCACCGGCGACCCCGCACGCAACGCGGCGGCGGAGCTGCTCGCCGCCGACGCCCTCCGCGCCACCGATCCCGCCGACCCGGCAGGCTGCGCCCACGCCGCCTCCGCCCGCCTCACCTTCGCCCTGCTCGCCCCACCCGGCCCCGCCCGCTGCACCCTGCTCGCCCCCCTCCCCGCCGCCTGCCGCCCCGTCCGCCCGCGCCCCCTCGCCGCCGCCCTGCACCGGAGCTGCCCATGACCCCCCGCACCCTCCGCCTCACCCAGCCGATGATGCGCGGCGAGGACGTGCTCCAGCTCCAGCGCCGCCTGCAATCCGGCGGCTGGCCCCCGCCCGTCCCCGGCCTGGTCCGCAGCGCCGACGGCCTCTTCGGTCCGGCGACGGCCGCCGCCGTCGCCGCCCTCCAGGCGCTGCTCGGCCTCCTCCCCGACGGCACGGTGGACGCCACCCTCTGGTCCCGCTTGATGCTTGGCACCCCGCCGCCCGCGGACCCGCTCTCGCCCGAGGCGCTGGCCGCCCTCGCCCTGCCGCATGCCCGCTTCGGCGGCGGCACCCGCTGGTCGCTGACCAGCTCTGGGATTGTCCTGGAGAGCGGCGACCTGCCCGCGACCGCCGCGCAGGAGGCGATGATCCGCCGCATCCTCGCGGCCTTCGCCGCCCCGCTCGCGGCCGAGTCTCTCCGCCACCGCCTGCCGGTGGAGCTGCTCGCCGCCTGCATCGCCACCGAATCCGGCGGCGACCCGCTCGCCGAGCGCCACGAGCCCGGCTTCCGCAGCTATGAGGCGACGCCCCACCGCGTCTCCATCGGCTGCATGCAGACCCTGGTCTCGACGGCGGCAGCCGTCCTCCGCCGTCCCGTCGCCCCCGAGGAGCTGCGTCGCCCCGAGATCAGCATCGCCGCCGGTGCCGCCTTCATCGCGGAAGCCGCCCCCCGCACCCTGCTCGACCCGCCGGTCGTCGCCTGCGCCTACAATGCCGGCTCGGTCCGCCACGACCCCTCGCCCGGCAACCGCTGGCGCATGCTGCAATACCCGGCCGGGACCGGCGCCCATGCCGACCGCTTCTGCGGCTTCTTCAACGCGGCCGTCCGCCTGCTCCGCCGCGAGCCCGCCTTATCCGCTCAATTCCTAAAATTTCCGCCTCAACCCGTTGATTCGGCAGGGGAGGACCCCTCGCGCCCTCAAGCGGCTTGAAGCCGCTTCAAGCGGATTGAACCCCCTTGGTGGTGCTGTACTCGAAATGCAGCGCCTCCCCGGGGAAGACCCGCGGATGGATCGCATGCGCCGCCATCGCCGCCTCGGAGAAGCCTTGCAGGATCAGCTTCAGCTTCCCCGGATAGGTGGCGATGTCGCCGATCGCATGCACGCCCGGCAGGCTGGTCATGCAGGTCGCGGGCTCGACGGACACGTGGCTGTGGGAGAGCCCCAGCCCCCATTCCGCGATCGGCCCCAGCTCCATCGACAGGCCGAAGAAGGCCAGCAGATGATCCGCCGGCACCACCTTCTCCTCGCCCTTCAAGGTCGCCAGCACGACACCCGACAACCGCCCCCCATCCCCCTGGAGCCCGTGCAGCTGGTAGGGGATGGCCATCTCCACCTCGCCCTTCGCCGCCGCCTCCTCGAGCCTGGCTGCGCTCTCCGGCGCCGCCCGGAACTTCGCCCGGCGATGCACGACCACCACCCGCTCGGCGACGTCCTTCAGCGACAGCGCCCAGTCCACCGCCGAATCGCCCCCGCCCGCGATGACGACGCGCTTGCCGCGGAATTCCTCGCGCCGCGCCACCGCATAGCGCACCGCGCCCGAGGCCTCGTAGCCGGCGAGCCCTTCCAGCGGCGGCCGGTTCGGCCCGAAGGCCCCGGCCCCGGCCGCGATCACCACCGCCTTCGCCCTGACCTCGTCCCCCGCGCTGGTGCCGAGGAGATAGGTTTCCCCCTCCCGCGCCAGCCGCTCCACCCGCCGCCCGAGCAGATAGGCCGGCCGGAAGGGTGCCGCCTGCGCCTCCAGCTGATGGATCAGCGCCGCCCCCTCGATCGCCGGATGCGCCGGGATGTCGTAGATCGGTTTCTCCGGGTAGAGCGCCACGCATTGCCCGCCGATCGAATCCAGCGCGTCGATCACGACGCTCCGCATCCGCAGCATGCCGCACTGGAAGACGGCGAAGAGCCCGACCGGGCCCGCGCCGATGACCGCCACATCCGTCTCGATCGCCGCCATCACCATGACCTTCGAAGAGGCCCGGGGTATTAGGGCCGAAGCCGCGCTATACCAACCCCTCGATGCCCCCTTTGACCCTCCCGTTGCCCGACGCCGAGGCCACCGCACGCCTCGCTGGCCTGCTCGCCCCGCGCGCCCGGCCGGGCGATGCCATCCTGCTCGACGGCCCGCTTGGCGCCGGCAAGAGCGCCTTCGCCCGCGCCTTCCTCCGGGCGCTCGCCGGCGACCCGGCGCTGGAGGTGCCCTCGCCCAGCTTCACCCTGGTGCAGACCTACGACCTCCCCGGTGGGCTGGAGGCGCATCACTTCGACCTCTACCGGCTCGACGGCCCCACGGACCTCCGCGAGCTGGGTTGGGAGGAGGCCCGGCGCGGCCTCGTCCTGATCGAATGGCCGGACCGCCTCGGCCCGCTGGCGCCGGAGGGGGCGTTGCATCTCCGCCTCGCCCACGGCGATACCGAGACTTCCCGCATCGCCACACTGGACGGCTGGCCCGGCCGGCTGCATGGGCTGCCCGGATGAGATTCCCCGAACCCTTCCTCGCGGCCCATGGCTATGCGGCGGCCGCGCGCCAGCCGCTGGCCGGCGATGCCGACCTGCGCCGCTACGCCCGCCTCACCGGCGGCCCCCGCCCCGCCCTGCTGATGGACGCCCCGCCGCCGCAGGATGTCCGCCCCTTCCACGCCCTCTCCCGACACCTGCTCTCGGCCTGCTTCTCCGTCCCAGAGGTGATCGCCGCCGACGAGGCCGCCGGCTTCCTCCTGGTCGAGGATTTCGGCGACGCCACCCACGCCGCGCTTCTCGATGCCGGTGCCGACCCGCTCCCCCTCTACCGCGAGGCGGCGGAGACGCTCGCCGCCCTGCACGCCGCCCCGCCGCCCCCCGGCCTCCCCGCCTGGGATGCCGAGGCGATGACGCGCGCGACGGCCGCAACCTTCCTCGACTGGTGGTGGCCCGCCGCCTTCGGCGCCCCGCCCGGCGAGGCCGTCCGCACCGAACTCGCCGCGGCGCTGGCCGAGATGCTCGCCCCGCTCGCCGGCGCCCGCGGCTTCGTCCACCGCGACTACTTTCCCGCCAACCTCATGCGCATTGGGGACCGCGAGGGCATCCGCCGCACCGGCATCCTCGACTTCCAGGACGCCGCCATCGGCCACCCCGCTTACGACATCGTCTCGCTCGTGGAGGATGCTCGCCGCGACGTGACGCCCGAGGTCCGCCGCGCCACCCTCGCCGCCTATCTCGCGGCCCGCCCCGGCCTCGACCGCGGCGCCTTCCTCGGCGCCATGGCGGCCTGCGGCGCGCAGCGGCATCTCCGCGTCGCCGCGCTCTGGGTCCGTCTGGCGAGGCGCGACAACAAGCCCGGCTATCTGATACATGGCCCCCGCTGCTGGGCGCTGCTCGACCGCGCGCTCTCCCAGCCGGCCTGCGCCCCGCTCCGCCGCTTCCTCGACGCCCATGTGCCGCATGAGATGCGCCGCAACCCACCGGAGGCCGCGTGATCACCCTCACCCATGGCATGGTCCTCGCCGCCGGCCTCGGCCTGCGGATGCGGCCGCTGACCGAGACCACCGCCAAGCCGCTGCTGATGCTGCAGGACCGCAGCCTGCTCGACCGCGCGCTCGACCGGCTTGAGCAGGCCGGCATCGGGCAGGCCGTGGTCAACGCCCACTGGCATGCCGACCAGGTCGCCGAGGCCGTCGCCCGCCGCGAGACGCCCCGCATCGCCCTGCAACGCGAGGAGGAGCTGCTGGAGACCGGCGGCGGCGTCACCCGCGCCCTGCCGCTGCTCGGCCCCGGCCCCTTCGCTGTGCTGAACGGCGACAGCGTCATCCTCGACGGCCCGAGCCCGACCCTGGCCCGCATGGCCGCCAGCTTCGACCCGGCGGCGATGGACGGGCTGCTGCTCGTCGTCCGCACCGCGCAGGTGGATGGCGAGGTCGGCCGCGGCGACTTCCACCTCGACCCGCTGGGCCGCATCCGCCGCCCGCGCGAGCTGGAACTCGCCCCCTACATCTTCTCCGGCGTCCAGATCCTCGCGCCCTCGCTCTTCGATGGCGCCCCCGCCGGCCGCTTCAGCCTCAACCGCCTCTACGACCGCGCCATCGAGGCCGGCCGGCTCTATGCGCTGGTGCATGACGGCATCTGGTTCCACCTCTCGACGCCCGAGGATTTGGAGCGCGCCGAGGCCTCCCTCGCCTCCGGGTTGGTGAAGGCGCTGTTCTAGCGCCGTTCTGCTGATATCCTCGCCCGGTGACCGTCTTCCACATCCCGACGCATCTGCCCTTCCTCGACTGCCTCGCGGCCGGGGTGCTGCACGCCATGCCCGGCGACGCGCCGGAGCGGCTGTCGCGCGTCACCATCCTGCTGCCGACGCGCCGCTCCGCCCGCGCGCTCCGCACCGCCTTCCTGCGCGCCGCCGATGGCCAGGCGCTGCTGCTGCCGCGGATGCGAGCGCTTGCCGGCCTCTCCACCGAGGATGCCGACGAGCTGGCGCTGCCCGCCCTGCTCGACCTGCCGCCCGCGGTCGACCCGCTGCGCCGCCAGGCGGTGCTGACCGGCTTCATCCAGCGCCTGGAGCGGAAGCACGGCGGCCCGGCGACGCCCGACCAGGCCTGGGCGCTGGCAGGCGCCCTGGGCACGCTGCTCGACGAGATCGCCCTGGAAGAGCGCGACCTCGACCTGCTCGCCGAGACCCCGCCGATCGCTCTCGCCGAGCAATGGCTGGAGCGACTCGAGTCGCTGGTGCCGGAGACGCATGCCGCGCACTGGCAGATCACCCTCGCCTTCCTCCGCGGCGTCATGGCGCAGTGGCAGCACTGGCTGGAGGGCGAGGGCTTGCTCGATATCGGCATGCGCCGCGCCCAGGCGCTGCGCGCCCAGACCTTCGCCTGGCAGCAGGACCCGCCGCGGGACCCGGTGATCGCCGCCGGCATCGGCGTCGGCGGCACCATCCCGGCGGCCGAGGCGCTGCTGCGCGTCATCGCCCATGACCTGCCCCGGGGCGCCGTCGTCCTGCACGGCATCGACGCCGCCTCGGCCGAGCCCCGCGTCTGGGACGCCATCCCCGATTCGCCGACGCATCCGTATTGCGGCCAGCGCCGGCTGCTGGCGGCGCTGAAGCTCGGCGCCGACCAGGTCGAACGCTGGCCCGGCTGCCCGGCGGCGGAGGCCGAGCGCGCCGCGCCGCAGCGCCGCCCCGATCTGCTCGGGATGGCGCTCCGCCCTGCTGCCGGCCTGCCCGCCTGGCAATCCTGCCGCCCGGAGGAATGGCGCCCGGCCCTCGACGGCCTCACCCTGTTGACCGCACCCGACGCCCAGGCCGAGGCCGCCGCCATCGCCCTGACCCTCCGCGAGGCGCTGGAAGACCCGGCCGCCCGCGTCGCGCTCGTCACGCCTGACCGCGACCTCGCCCGCCGCGTCTCGGCGGAGCTGGCCCGCCACGGCGTCACCGCCGACGACTCGGCCGGCGAGCCGCTGGGCGAGACGCCGACCGGCAGCTTCCTCCGCCTCCTTGCCCGCATGGCCGCCGCCGAGCTGGCGCCGGTGCCGCTGCTCTCCGTCCTCAAGCACCCGCTCTGCGCCGGCGGCTGGCCGCGCGAGCGCTGGGTTTCGGCCGTCCGCCGCCTGGAGCGCGCGGCGTTGCGCGGCCCCCGTCCGGCGCCGGGGATCGCCGGGCTGCGCGCCGCCGCCCGCGCCGGCCTCGCCCGCGAGAGCGAGGCCGAGGCGCTGGCCGAGATCACCGTCCTGCTCGACGCGCTGGAGGCGGCGCTCGGCGGCTTTGCCGGCCTTGCCTCGGCGGCCCGCCCGCCGGCCGACCTGCTCGCCGATCACCTCGCCGCCGCCGAGGCGCTGGCGACGACGCCGGGCCTGCCGGGCGGCCTCCGCCTCTATGCCGGGGAGGAGGGCGAGGCGCTGGCCTCCCACCTCGCCGCCCTGACGCCCGCCATGGCGCTGCTGCCGCCGCTCGCCGCCGAGGCTTGGCCCTCGCTCTTCGACGCCGCCATGGATGGCGCGGCCGCACCGAGCCTCCGCGGCAGCCGCGGGCGGGATGGCGGGCCGCATCCGCGCGTCGAGATCCTCGGCCTGCTGGAAGCGCGGCTGCTGACCTTCGACCGCGTCGTGCTCGGCGCGCTCGACGAGACGGTCTGGCCGCTGGCGACCGATCCCGGCCCTTGGATGAGCCGGCCGATGCGGCGCGAATTCGGCCTGCCGGAGCCCGAGGCGCGCATCGGCCGCGTCTGCGCGGACTTCCTGCTGACCGCCTGCTCCGCCCCGGAGGCCGTGCTTTCCCGCGCCCAGCGCCGCGGCGGCGCGCCGACGCTGCCCGCGCGCTGGCTGACCCGGCTGGAGACCTTCCTCACCGGCCAGGAGGGGCTGCGCCTGCCGCCGAGCCCCGCCATCGCCTGGGCCGCCCGGCTGGACCGGGCCGAGCGCGCCATGCCCTGCCCCCGCCCCGCCCCGCGCCCGCGGCCGGAGCAGCGGCCGGTGCGGCTTTCGGTGACGCAGGTGGAGACGCTGATCGCCGACCCCTATGCCTTCTATGCCCGGCATGTCCTGCGGCTCTACCCGCTCGACCCGCTGGAGGCGGATGCGGGGGTGCTCGACTACGGCAACCTCGTCCATGCGGCGATGGCCGGCTTCGTCCGCCGCCTTTCCGGCCGGCCCTGGCCGGGCGAAGAGACGGCGCGGCGGTATTGGGAGGATGCGGCGCGGGACGCCCTCGGCGACGCCTCGCCACGCCCCGGCCTCGCCGCCTTCTGGGCGCCGCGCCTCGGCCGCATCGGCGAATTCGCGGTGCAGCAGGAGGCAGCCCTGCGCCAGGGCGCCGCGCCGATCCGCAGCGAGGTGGAGGTGCGGGGCGAGCTGCCGCTGCGCCTCGGCGGACGCGAGGTCAGGCTCACCGCCTATGCCGACCGCATCGACATCCTGCCGGGCGGCCTCCGCATCCTTGACTACAAGACCGGCGAGCCGCCGAGCGGCGAGGCGGTGCGGGACGGGCGGAAGCCGCAGCTGACGCTGGAGGCCGCCATCGCCGCGGCGGGCGGCTTCGAACGGGTGCCGCAGGAGGATGCTGAGGCGCTGCTCTACTGGCGCCTCTCCGGCGGGCCGAAGCCGGGCGAGGAGAAGGCTGCCGCGGAGGACAGGGTGCTCGTCCGCCACCTCGCCGATATGGCGCAGACGGCGCTGATCGGGCTGATCGGCGACTTCCTGCTCGGCGACCGGCCCTTCACTGCCCGGCCGCACCCGAAGCGGGCGCCGGCAGGCAGCGACTACGATCATCTCTCGCGCCTCGCCGAATGGGCCGGCGCCGAGGATTCACGGGGCGGCGCATGAGCGAGAACGCGCGCCTCCGCGCCGAGCAGCAGCAGCAGGCGGCCTCCGACCCGACGGTCTCGGCCTGGGTGGGCGCCTCGGCCGGCTCCGGCAAGACAAAGGTGCTGATCGACCGCGTGCTGCGGCTGCTGCTCGACCCGGACCAGGTGCCGGGCCGCATTCTCTGCCTCACCTTCACCCGCGCCGCAGCGGCCGAGATGCAGGAGCGCCTCCGCAAGCGGCTGGGCGCCTGGACGACCGAGGAGGAGCCGAAGCTTGCGGAGCAGATTCGTCGCCTGACCGGGCACGAGCCGGATGCGCGGCGGATCGAGCGGGCGCGGCGGCTGCTGATTGAGGTGCTGGAGATGCCGGGCGGGATGCGCATCTCGACCATTCACAGCTTCTGCCAGAGCCTGCTCCGCAGCTTCCCGCTCGAGGCCGACCTGCCGCCGCAATTCGCCGTTCTGGAAGAGCAGGACGCCGCCGCCATGCTGGCCGAGGCACGCGAATCGGTGCTCGCCAATGCGGGCGCGGTGGCGCAGGAGCTGGCGCTGCTGGCGGGCATCGCCTCGGCGGATACCTTCGCCGATGTCACGCGCGCGCTGCTGCAGGACACGGCGCGGGAGCGGCTGCTGCGCTGCCTCGATGGCTGCAACGGCATCACCGGACTCCGGCTGCGGCTGGCCGCGGCCCTCGGCGCGCCGGACAGCCTCGACGAGGCCGAGGTGATCGCCGCCGCCTGCACGGTGGAGGAAGCGCCGCTGCGCCTGGCGGCGAGCCTGCTCGGCGCGAGCAAGACCGAGAGCGACCGCAAACGCGCGACGCTGCTCGCCGAGTGGGTCGGCGCGGATGCCGAGGCCCGCGCCGCGCGCTTCGACGATTGGCACCGGTTCTTCATCACCGACAAGGGCACGGTCCGGGCCGGCACGGGTCTGGCCACCAAGGGTGTCGGCGCGCGCCAGGCGGAGGTGCTGTCAGCGCTCGTCGCCGAGGGCGAGCGGCTGCTGAAGGTCGCCGAGCAGCGCGCCGCCTGCCGCCTCGCCGCCGCGACGGGCGCGCTGCTGGCGCTGGCCGCACCGGTGCTCGACCGCAGCCGGGCGCGGCAGCGCCAGGCCGGGCTGCTCGGCTATGGCGACCTGATCGACCATGTGCGGCGCATCCTGCAGGACCCGGGCAGCGCCTGGGTGCTCTACAAGCTCGATGGCGGGCTCGACCACGTCCTGCTCGACGAGGCGCAGGACAGCAACCCGGCGCAATGGGGTATCGCCGCGGCGCTGACGGCGGAGTTCTTCGCAGGCGCCGGGGTGGAGCGCGGCCGGGCGCGCTCACTCTCCGCCGTGGCGGTGGAAGCGCCGGCGCCGCGCCGCACGGTCTTCGCGGTCGGTGACATCAAGCAGGCGATCTACGGCTTCCAGGGCGCCGATGCGGCGGGCTTCGCCACCTGGCAGCAGCATTACGGGCGGCAGGTCGCCGACGGCGGCGGCGAGTTCCGCCATGTGCAGCTCGACGTTTCTTTCCGCTCGACGGCACCGGTGCTGGCCCTCGTCGATGCCGTCTTCGCTGATGGGCCGGCGCGGCAGGGCGTCGTCGCCGATGGCCTGCCGCTGCGGCACCTGCCCGATCGCCAGGGCCATGCCGGATGCGTCGAGCTCTGGCCGCTGCTCCGCCCGGCCGAGACGCCCGCACCCGAGCCCTGGCAGGTGCCGCTGGAGCCGGAGCGCGTCGCCAGCGCCGACGCGTTGATGGCCGAGGCGCTGGCGGCGCGAATCGACCACATGATCCGCCACGAGCAGCTTCCGGCGCGCGGCCGCGGGGTGCGGGCGGGCGACGTGCTGGTGCTGCTGCGGAAGCAGGCCAATGTCGCCCTCGTGCCGCTGCTGGTCCGCGCCCTGAAGGCGCGGCAGGTGCCGGTCGCGGGCGTCACGCGGGTGAAGCTCGTCGAGCATATCGCAGTGATGGACCTGCTCGCCCTCTGCGACGTGCTGCTGCTGCCGGAGGACGACCTCCAGCTCGCCGCGCTGCTGAAGAGCCCGCTGATCGGCCTCTCCGAGGAGGGGCTGCTGGCGCTCGCGCATGGCCGCACGGGCTCGCTCTGGCGCGCGCTGATGGCACACCGAAACGAGGCGGCGGATGGCACCGCGGCGCGGGCGGCGGCCTGGCTGGCGCGGCTGGCGGACCGGGCCGATCTTGTCACCCCGCACGCGCTGCTGGCCGAGGTGCTGGGCGAGGCCTCCATGGATGGCACGCGCGGGCGGGCGCGGCTGCTGGCCCGCCTCGGCCCAGAGGCGGCCGATGTGCTGGACGAGCTGCTGAACGCGGCGCTGACCCATGAGCGGCGCCACCCGCCGAGCCTGCAGGGCTTCCTCCACTGGCTGCGCCAGGGCGGCGCCGAGGTGAAGCGGGAGGCCGAGACGGCAGGCGATGCGGTGCGGATCATGACCGTCCACAATGCCAAGGGGCTGCAGGCGCCGATCGTCATCCTCCCCGATGTCGGCAGCGGCACGGGCAGCGAGGCGATCCGCTGGCTGGTGGGGGACGGGATCACCCTGCCGCTCTGGGCGCCGAACAAGAGCTTCCACGCGCCCGCCTTCCTCGCGGCCAAGGCGGCCGACGAAGCCAGGCGGCAGGAGGAGGAAAACCGGCTGCTCTACGTCGCCCTGACCCGGGCCGAGGACCGGCTGGTGGTCTGTGGCTGGGGCAAGGAGCCGGGCGAGTGGTACCTGCATGTCGCGGCCGGCTTCCGGCGGATCGAGGGCGCGGCGGAGCATCGCTTCGACCATCTCGGCTTCGGCGCGCCCGCGGCCTGCGACTTCGGCGATTGCACCCACTGGCGGCTGGAGTGCGGGCAGCAGGAGGCGGCGGTGCCGGACAGTCTCCATTCCGCCGCCGCCGAGGCGGGGCCGCTGCCGGATTGGGCGACCCGCCCGGCGCCGGCCGAGGCGGTGGAGGCGGCGCTCAGCCCCTCAGCCCTGCCCGGCGAGCAGGAGACGCCGGCCGCCGCCCCGCATGGCGAGGCCGACCCCGGCGGGCGGCGCTTCCGCCGCGGGCGGGTGATGCATGCGCTGCTCCAGCACCTGCCGGAGCGGGACCCGGCCGAGCAGCGGGAGGCGGCGGCGCGCTTCCTCGCCCGGCCGGGCCATGGGCTGGACCCGGCCGAGCAGGCGGGGATGCTGGAGGAGGTGCTGGCCTTGCTCGCCGCGCCAGCGATCGCCGCGGCCTTCGGGCCAGGCAGCCTGGCCGAGGCGCCGATCGCCGGCCGGATCGGCGGGCAACTGGTGACCGGGCAGGTGGACCGGCTGGTGGTCGGGCCGGACCGCGTGCTGGTGCTCGACTACAAGACCAACCGCCCGCCTCCCGCCACGGCGGAGGCGGTGGCGCCGCTCTACCTGCGGCAGATGGCGGCCTACCGGGCGGTGCTGCGCCAGGCTTTCCACGGCCGGGTGGTGGACTGCGCCTTGGTCTGGACCTATGGCGCGCGGCTGATGCCATTGCCTGGTGAATTGTTGGACCAGCATATCCCTGCGCCGGCGGCATAGCGGGCCCGCGCGGGCGGCGGCCTTGACCCGAGCCCTCCGTGTGACGAATTCTTACGCCACGATGGGGCCTTTCCGGCTCCTGGAGCGAGGCGCAGAACGATGAGCGAACTCACCAAGGCCGTGACCGATGACAGTTTCAAGCAGGACGTGCTGGAAGCCTCCGGCCCCGTGCTGGTCGATTTCTGGGCGGAGTGGTGCGGCCCCTGCCGGATGGTCGGCCCGATCCTCGACGACATTGCCCGCGAGTATGACGGCAAGCTGACCATCGCCAAGGTCAACATCGACGAGAACCCGATGACGCCGAACGAGTACGCGGTGCGGGGCATCCCGACCATGCTGCTCTTCAAGGACGGCAAGCTGCTCGACACCAAGGTCGGCGCTCTGCCGAAGACGGCGCTGAAGGACTGGATCGCCGGCAAGATCGCCTGATCCCGGCGGGGCTTTCCGGCCTGGCCGGAGGCCCCATCTCCGCCGGATGAGACGTTTCCTGCGGACCTTCCTGTCCATTCCCTTGGCCCTGCCTTGGGCCCTGCCGGCCGTGGCGCAGAGCCCGGCCGGCTTTCGCGTGGCGGAATTCGCCGACGGCCTCGAACGCCCCTGGGGCGGAGCCTTCCTCCCGGACGGGCGGCTGCTGCTGACCGAGCGGTCGGGGCGGATGCGCCTCGTCGGGCGCGACGGGGCGGTGTCGCCTCCGCTCGCCGGCGTGCCGGAGGCAGAGGCGCGTGGCCAGGGCGGGTTGCTGGATGTGGCGCTCGCTCCCGATTTCCAGCGGACGCGGGAGGTCTATCTCTGCCAGGCGGCACTGGTGCAGGGCGGCGCGCTGACACGGCTGGTCCGCGCCCGGCTCTCGGCGGATGCGACGGCGCTGGAAGGGGCGACGCCCATCCTCGATGCGACGCCGCCGCAGGAGAGCGGCCGCAACCACTATGGCTGCCGCATCGCCTTCGGCCCGGACGGGGCGATGTACCTTGCGACCGGCGATCGCTATGCGACCAAGATGCGGGCGCAGCGGCTCGACGATCTCGGCGGCAAGGTGCTGCGCCTGGCGCGGAACGGTGCGGCGCTGGCCGACAACCCCTTCGCCGGTCGGCCGGGAATGCGGGCCGAGATCTTCACGCTTGGGCACCGTAACCCGCAGGGCCTCGCCTTCAATCCCTGGACGGGAAGCCTGTGGGAGGCGGAATTCGGTGCCCGCGGCGGGGACGAGGTGAACATCCTCCGGCCGGGGCGGAACTACGGCTGGCCGGTCGTCACCAAGGGCGTTGACTACGACGGCAGCCGGATCGGCGAGGGCACCGCGCGGCCTGACATGGAGGAGCCGGCGCATTACTGGGTGCCCTCGGTCAGCCCCTCCGGCATCGCCTTCTACACGGGCGACGCCTTCCCCGCCTGGCGCGGCAGCCTGTTCCTCGCGGCGCTCAACCCGCCTGGCCTCGTGCGTCTCTCGACTGATGGCGACCGGGTGACGGGAGAGGAGCGGCTGCTGCAGGGGCGAACGCGGTTCCGCCAGGTGCTGCAAGGGCCGGACGGATTCATCTATCTGCTGACGGATGAGGGCGCGGGACGGGTGCTGCAGCTCCGCCCATGAAAAAGGCCCCGGGGATCGCTCCCCGGGGCCCGTCCTGCCGGCTTGCCGCCGATCAGTTGTCGCTCTGGCGGACGCCCATGAACTGCATCATCAGCTGGAACAGGTTGATGAAGTTCAGGTAGAGGCCAAGCGCGTCCAGCACGCTGCGCTTGCCGGCCTCGTCCGTGCCATCGGCATAGGCGTACTGGACGTAGTCCGACTTGATCCGCTGCGTGTCGTAGGCAGTGAGGCCGGTGAAGACCACGACGCCGAGCACGCTGATGGCGAACTGGAGCGCCGTCGAGCCGATGAACATGTTCACCAGCCCCGCGATGATGATGCCGAAGAGGCCCATCATCATGAAGCTGCCCATCCGCGTCAGGTCGGCCTTCGTCGTGTAGCCGTAGAGGCTGATGGCGGCGAACATGCCCGCCGTCACGAAGAAGGCGCGTGCCACCGAGGCGCCGGTGAAGACCAGGAAGATGTGCGCCATGCTGGCGCCCATCACCGCGGCGAAGGCCCAGAACAGGGCCTGCGCGGTTCCCTTGGACAACCGGTTGATGCCGAAGCTCAGCACCAGCACGAAGGCCAGCGGCGCGAACATGGCGACATAGGCCAGGATTGTCGGCTGCACGGTGGCGCCACGCGGCGTCATCACGCGCTGGTAGAACAGCGCCTGAAGCTCAGGGACATTGGCGATCAGGTAGGCGACGATGCCCGTCAGCACCAGCCCCGAGGCCATCCAGTTGTAGACCCGGAGCATATACGCCCGGAGCCCGGCATCGACGGCGACCGCGTCGGCGGTCGCCGCGCGACCCCAGCCTGGCGCACCCGTCGTGGCACGATAGTCGGGTTGAAGGGCCATAGGTGTCTCGAACCTCCCAAAGGGGGTTATCCCCGCGATGTGCATTTATATGGACAGGCTGTAACCCGTTTCAACGGGATTCGGGAGCGGCAGGTCGAAGGCCGCCTCACATCCTCTCCGGCCGGCGGGCGAGGGGGCCACCGGCCTGCCTAATATGGCCCGGCGACCGGTTAGGTTCATGTGAAGAAGTGTGCATGTCCGCCTATTCGTTCCGAAGGAGCGGCGCAGGGCGGGCGCGGAGTGCGAGGGCGGTGCCGATCTGGCCGCAGAGCAGCGTCAGCAGGGCACAGCCGAGGACGGTCGCGGCGAGCGTCCCCGGCAGCGGTGCCCAGTGCGCCTGCATCACCAGGGTGACGACGGCCCAGGAGGCGGCACTGCCGGCCACCGCCGCCAACGCCCCGGCAACCAGGCCGATCAGCGCGTACTCCACCAGCCAGGCGGCGCGGATCTGCGCCCGCGTCGCGCCGATCGTCTTCAGCACCACCGCATCGCGCACCCGCTGGCGCTGCCCGGCGGCGACGGCGCCGGCCAGCACCAGCCCGCCCGCCAGCAGCGTCACCCCGCCGACCGCCGACATCGCCGTGCCGATGCGGCCGAGCAGCGTCGCCACCGCCTCCAGCGCATCCCGCACGCGGATGCCGGTGATGTTGGGGAAGGCATCGGTCAGCACGCGGAGCACCGTCGCATCCTGCGCCGCATCGCCGCGGAGGGTGGCGATATGGGTGTGCGGCGCCGCCTCCAGCAGGCCGGGCGAGGCGACCATGGCGAAGTTCAGCCCGAGGCCGCGCCAGTTCACGTCGCGCAGGTTGGCGATGGTGAAGTCGATGTTGCGGCCGAGGATGTTGAGGGTGATGACGTCGCCGAGCCCGACGTCCCAACCCTTGGCGATGTTCGCCTCGAAGGAGAGCAGCGGCGGGCCGCGATAGTCGGCCGCCCACCACTGCCCGGCGACGAGGCGCGTGCCGTCGGGCGGGGTCGGCGTGTAGGTCAGGCCGCGGTCGCCGCGCAGCGCCCAGGCGGTCTCCGGCGTCGTCCGGTACTGCTCGGCGGGGATGCCCTTCACCGCGGCGACGCGGGCGCGGAGGCTCGGCACCCGCTTCACCTCCTCGATGCCGGGGATGCCGCGGGCCAGCGCGTCGAACCGCCCGGCCTGGTCCGATTGGATGTCGATGAAGAAGAAGTTCGGCGCATTGGCTGGCATCTCGTTGGCCAGCTCGCGGCGGAGGTTGCCCTCGATCTGGGCGATGGCGGCAAGCGTCGTCAGCCCGATGCCGAGCGAGACCACCAGCAGCACGGTCGGTGCCCCCGGACGGTGGAGGTTGGCGAGACCGAGGCGCAGTGCCGGCCGGCGCAGATGGCCGAGCCGCCGGGCCAGCAGCATCAGCCCGGCGGCGCCGAGGCGGAAGAGCAGCAGCGCCCCGATCGCCGCGCCGCAGAAGCCGGCGGCGAAGATCGGGTCGCCGGAGCTGCGGATCACGAGGGCGATCAGCGCCAGGGCGGCAAGCGCATTGAGCGCCAGCACCGGCCAGGCCGGGCGGCCGGTGGCCGGCTGCACGGCATCCCGGAACAGCGCCGCGCCCGAGATTCGCGCCGCCCGGCCAAGCGGCCAGAGGGCGAAGGCCAGCGCGGTGAGGACGCCGTAGAGCGCTGCGCCGATCAGTGGCCGCGGATAGGGGGCGAGGCGCGGCGGCACCGGCAGCGCGCCGGACAGTGCTTGCGCCGCTGCCCAGGTCAGCCCGTAGCCCACCACCAGCCCGATGACGATGCCGAGCGCGGCCAGCGCCATCACCTGGATCAGGTAGGTGAAGAAGATGACCGAGGACGGCGCGCCGAGGCAACGCAGCGTGGCGATGGAGCGGGCACGGGCCTCCAGCCAGGCGCGCACGCCGGTGGCGACGCCGATCCCCCCCACCAGCAGGGCGGTAAGGCCGGCGAGCGTCAGGAAGGAGGCGGAGCGGTCGAGGAAGCGGTTCACTCCGGGTTCCGCCGCATCGGCGGTGCGGATGCGCCAGCCCTCGGTGGCGAAGGCGGCCTGCAGGCCCTCCGCGAAGGCCTTGGGGTCGGCGCCGGCCGGCAGGCGGAGGCGGAGGTCGCTCTGATAGAGGCTCCCGGGCTGGATCAGTTGCGTCTCGGCCAGGGTGGCGGCGGCGATCATGGCGCGGGGTCCGAAGAGCGCGGGCGTCGCCACCTTGTCCGGCTCCACTTTGACCGTCGCGGCGAAGCGGAGATGCGCCTCGCCGATCCGCACCTCGTCGCCGGGGGCGAGGCCGAGCCGCCCGGCGACCAGCGGGTCGAGGGCGATCATGCCGGGGGCGAGCGGCACGGGCGGATCGAGCTCGAGCCGTCCGATTAATGGGTAGGCGCCATCCACCGCCTTCAGCTCCACCAGCATGCGCTCGCCCCGCGGCGATACGGCCATGGCGCGGAGCGAGGTGATGGCGGAGGGCACGGCGCCGCGGGCGGTGGTCCAAGCGAGAAGCTCCGGCGGCAGGGGGCGCGAGCCGCCGCGGACCTCGACGTCGCCGCCGAGGATGCGGGCGCCATCGGCCCGGAGCCCGGCCTGGATACCGGCGCGCAGCGTCCCGACCGCGGCGATGGCGGCGACGCCGAGGGCGAGGCAGGCAAGCACGATGCGCAGGGACCGCATCCCGCCGCGTAGCTCGCGCCGCGCCAGGACGAGGCCGAGCCTCGCTTGGCCGAGGATGCCCAAATATCGTCTCCGCAATGGTGTTATGCTTCCGAGGTGGGGCGCCGGAATGGCGATCCAAGGCCTGGCGGCAGCGCTTGCAGTGAAGAAGCGTTACGCCGCCCGACCGGGAGAGCGGAACGAATGGAAAGTGAAATTGTCGTCGCCCTTGTGGCGCTCATCGCGATGGAGGTGGTGCTCGGCATCGACAACCTCGTCTTCATCGCCATCCTTTCCAACCGCCTGCCGGAGGAGCAGCGGGTCAATGCGCGGCGGATCGGCCTCGGCCTCGCGGTGCTGATGCGCTTCGCCATGCTGGCCGGGACCTCCTGGCTGTTGTCGCTGACCCGGCCGCTTTTCGACGTGGCGGGGATGGAGTTCTCCGGCAAGGACCTGATCCTGCTCGCCGGTGGCCTCTTCCTGATCGGCAAGGCGGTGATCGAGATCCATCACCGGGTCGACCCGGACAGCCAGGCGGCGGCGCATCAGGCGGATGCGCGCGTGGCGAGGTTCTGGCCGACGGTCTTCCAGATCCTGCTGCTCGACTTGGTTTTCTCGGTGGACAGCATCCTGGCAGCCGTCGCGCTGACGCGGGAATTCTGGATCATCGCCACCGCAATCGTCGTTGCCGTGCTGGCCATGCTGCTGTCGATGGATGCGCTCTCCCGCTTCATGGAGCGCAACCCGACGGTGGTGATGCTGGCGCTGGCCTTCCTCGTCATGATCGGCATGGTGCTGGTGGCCGAGGGCTTCGGCGTCCATGTGCCGAAGGGCTTCGTCTATGTCGCCATGGCCTTCGCCGCGGCGGTGGAGGGGCTCAACCTGCTGGCGAAGCGGGCGATGCGGCGGAAGGGGACTACTTCTTCGCCGGGAAGCGGTTGAAGACCAGGGCGCGAAGACCGGGCGGCAGGCCGCCCGTCAGCCGCGCCGCCAGGTAGAGCGGCCAGGGATAGGCGATGCGGGTACGGCCGGCGGCGATGCCGGCCAGCGTCCGCTGCGCCGCCTCCTCCGGCTCCATTAGGAAGGGCATGGGAAAGGCGTTCCGGGCGGTCATCGGCGTGCGGATATAGCCGGGGCAGACGGCGTGGAGGCGGATGCCGCGCCGCCGCTCGCTGGCATCCAGCGCTTCGGCCCAACGCTGCACCGCCGCCTTGCTGGCGCAATAGGCAGGCGCGCCGGGGGCGGCCACGAAGGCGGCGACGGAGGCCACCACCGCCACCCGGCCGCGCACTCCGTCCGGGCGGGGTGACTGGGCAGCCATCGCCTCGATCGCCGGAAGGGCGGTGTTCAGCACGCCGGTGACATTGGTCTCGAAGACCGAGCGGGCGACCGAGGCAGGCTCCACCGCGCCGCCAGTGCCGGCGGAGATGCCGGCATTGGCAAGGACGAGGTCCAGCCGGCCGGCGGAGCCGATCCATTCGGCCATCGCCCCGGCGTCACAAACATCGACCACGCGCGGCATGGCGGCGGCGCCGGCGGCGCGGCAGGCCTCGGCCGCCGCCTCCAGCCGGGCCGGGTCGCGGCCGCCGAGATGCAGCACCGCGCCCTCCCCCGCGCAGGCGAGCGCGAGCGCCCGTCCGAGGCCCGAGGACGCCCCCGTCACCAGCACATGCCGCCACGCTGCCATCGCTTGCATCCCGCCGCGCCGCGCGGGACAAGGCGCGGCGATGGGCACTCTTATGAGCATGACCGGCTTCGCGCGCGAGAGTGGCGTGCTGGCCGATGGCACCGGCTTTGTCTGGGAACTCCGCAGCGTCAACGGGCGGGGCCTCGACCTCCGGCTGCGGCTGCCGAACGGCATGGATGCGCTGGAGGCGGGGCTGCGCGAGGCGCTGGCCAAGCGGCTGAAGCGCGGCAACGTCTCGGCGACGCTGAGCCTGAAGCGGGAGGAACGGCCACGGCTCGCCGTCGATCCGGCGGCGCTCGACCAGGCCTTGCGGCTGGCGCTTGACCTCGCCGCGCGCATCCCGGGCAGCGCGCCGCCGCGGGCCGAGGCGCTGCTGGCGCTGCCGGGCGTCATGCGGAGCGAGGTCCCGGAACCGGACGAGGCGCTCGAGGAGGCGAAGCGGGGCGAACTCGCCGCCGCCTGGGGCCGGGCGCTGAAGGAGCTGGTCGCCGCCCGGCACGCGGAAGGGGCGAAGCTCCAGTCCATCCTCGCCGGGCTGCTCGACGAGGTCGCGGCGCTGCGCGAGCAGGCCATCGCCGAGGCCGCCGACCAGCCGGAGGCGCAAAGGCGGCGGATGCTGGAGCAGCTCGCGGCGCTGCTCGGCGAGGGCGGCATGGCGCGGGTGCCGGAGGAGCGGCTGGCGCAGGAAGTGGCGCTGCTCGCCCAGAAATCCGACGTGCGGGAGGAGCTCGACCGGCTCGGCGCCCATATCGAGGCGGCCCGCACCCTGCTGAAGGCGGGCGAGGGCGCGGGGCGGAAGCTCGACTTCCTCACCCAGGAATTCGTGCGCGAGGCGAATACGCTCTGCTCGAAATCCGCGTCTGTCCCCCTCACCCGCACCGGGCTGGCGCTGAAGGCCGCGATCGAGCGGCTGAAGGAGCAGGCGGCGAATGTCGAATGATGCGTAAGGGCTGCTGCCTCGTCCTCGCCGCCGCACCGGGTGGCGGCAAGACCAGCATCTCCCGCGCCCTGCTGGAGCTGGAGCCGGAGCTGCGGCTCTCGATCAGCGCGACAACGCGGGCGCCAAGGCCTGGCGAGCGGGAGGGGGAGCACTACTTCTTCCGCAGCCCGGCGCAGTTCGCGGCCGGCGTGGCGGCGGGCGAGTTCCTCGAGCATGCCAGCTTCCTCGGCCGCTCCTACGGCACGCCGCGCGCCCCGGTGGAGGCGACGCTGGCGGCCGGGCAGGACGTGCTCTTCGACATCGAATGGCAGGGGCATCGGCTGTTGAAGGCGTCGATGCCGGAGGATGTCGTCGGCATCTTCCTGCTGCCGCCGAGCCTCGCCGAGCTGGAGCGGCGGCTGCGCGGCCGCGGCCAGGACGCCGAGGAGGAGATCGCCCGGCGCATGGCGGCCTCGCGCGAGGAAATGCGGCACTGGGACGAGTTCGACCACGTGCTGGTGAACGACGACTTCGCCACGACCGTCGCCGCGGCGCGGGCCATCCTGCACGCCGCGCGGACGCGGCGGAGCCGCCTGCCCTGGCTGCCGGGCTTCGTCGCCGGGCTGCTGGGGGAGTAGGGTGGGGGCGGTCCTCGAGGTCGTCGGGCCGGTCTTCGTCATCATCGGCCTCGGCTGGGCGATGGCGCGCCGCAACTTCATCGACGCGCCGGGCTTCGCGGCGCTGAACCGCTTCGTCTTCACCTTCTGCGCGCCCTCGCTGCTCTTCCTCGGCGGGACGACCGGGGCAGGTGGCGGCGGGCGGGCGGCGCTCGCCTTCTTCCTTGGCACGGCGGTGCTTTATGCAGGCGTGCTGGTGCTGGCACGGCGGCGGATGCCGCTCGGCCAGGCGGGGATGCTGGCGCTCGACGCCACCTTCGGCAACACGGTGATGATGGGCATCCCGCTCATCCTCGCGGCCTTCGGGCAGGCGGCGCTGGCGATGCTGCTGGCGATCCTCGCGCTGCATTCCATGCTGCTGCTGGGAACGGCGACCGTCGTCGCCGAGATCGGGCTGCATGCGCGGGCGCCCTGGCGGCGGGTGCTGCGGGCGACGTTGCTCGGCGTGGCAAGGAACCCGATCGTCATGGCGGTGCTGGCGGCGCTGGTCTGGCGGCTGGTCGGGCTGCCGCCGCCGCCCGGCGTGGTGCGGCAGACGCTCTCGCTGCTCGGCGGCGCGGCGCCGCCGGTCGCGCTGTTCTGCCTGGGCGGCAGCCTGGCGCGCTTCGATGTCGCCAGCGCCTGGCGGGAGACGGTGGTGGCAACGGTGCTTAAGCTGCTGGCGATGCCGGCGCTGGTCGCGCTGGTCGGCGCGGCGATGGGGCTCGACCGGCTGGAGATGGCCGTCGCCGTCACGGCGGCGGCGCTGCCGACCGGCGCGAACGCCTTCCTGCTCGCCGAGCGCTATCGGATCGGGGCGGCGCGCTCAGGGGCGACGGTGCTGGCCAGCACGCTGCTCTCCGTCGTCACGCTGGCGGGGCTGCTGGCCTGGTTCGGGATCGGCTGATCAGCGCATGGGCGGGGCGAATTGCAGGCCGCCCTTGGTCCACAACGCATTTGGGCCGCGCTCGACGCCCATCGGGGTGATCGAGCGGTCCCACATCTCGCCGTAATTGCCGACCTGGCGGATCGCCTCATAGGCCCAGCGGTTGTCGAGTCCGAGCGCCTCGCCGAGATTGCCCTCGCGCCCGAGCAGGCGGCGGATGTCGGGGTTGGTGCTGGCGTCGTGCCTGGCGAGCTCGGTGCTGCGGACCTCGAGCACCTCGGCGGTCAGCAGGGCGAAATGCACCCAGCGCACCACGTCGAACCAGCGGTCGTCGCCCTTGCGGACCATGGAGCCGGAGGGGCCGGTGCTGATCATCTGCGGCAGGATGCGGTAGTCCTTCGCCCGCTCCGGCCCGAGCCGCCAGCGGAAGCCGGCGAGCTGCGAGGCATCAGTGGTGAAGGCGTCGCACCGGCCGGCGAGGAAGGCCTCCTGCACCTCGGTCACGCCGCCGATCATCACCGGGGTGAAGCGCATGTTGCGGGTTCGGAAATAGTCGGCGAGGTCGAGCTCCGTGCTGGTACCCGGCCGGACGCACACGCTGGCGCCGTCGAGCTGGCCAGGCTCCGTCACGCCGGAATCGGCACGGACGATGAAGGTGGTGCCGTCCCAGAAATTCGTCGCGGCGAAGAGCAGGCCGAGATTGCCCTCGCGCGTCAGCGACCAGCCGGTGTTGCGGATCAGCACGTCGATCTCGCCCGATTGCAGGGCGGTGAAGCGGGTCTGCGCCGAGAGGTTGACGTAGCGGACGCGCTTGGCGTCTCCGAGCACGGCTGCGGCGATGGCACGGCAGTAATCGGCATCGAGCCCCTGAACCTCGCCCCGGCTGTCGGCGAGCGAGAAGCCGGCGATCTCGCCCGAGACGCCGCAGAGCAGCTGGCCGCGGGCACGGATCGCATCGAGCGTAGCCGAGCCGCTGGGACGTGGCTGGGCAGCGGCGGGGCCGGCGGCGAGACCGAGGGCGAGCAGGGCGAGGAGGCAGAGGCGGCGCATGAGGTCTCTCCGGGTTAGGCGGCGCGGCGGGTGGCGCGGGCGAAGCGTTCCAGCCGGAAGGGCGCCGGATCGACGACGGGCGCGGCGCCGATGGCAAGCTCGGCGGCCAACCGCCCGGCGCCGGGACCGAGGCCGAAGCCATGGCCGGAGAAGCCGCTCGCCAGGATGAGGCCGGGCAGCGCCGCGACCGGGCCGATGACCGGCACCGCATCGGGCGTCGCATCGATCAGCCCGCCCCAGCTATCGGCGACGCGCATCGCCTTGAAGGCCGGGAAGTCGCGCGCGAGGTTGGCCTGCGCCTCGGCGAGGATGCCGGGGACGGGCGCCGGGTCGAGCACGCGGACTCGCTCGAAGGGCGTCACTTCGTCCATCGACCAGCGGCGCGGCATGCGCCATTCCTCGAGGAAGCGGCCGCCGACGCGGAGCCGCAGCTCATGCCATTGCTTGCGGAGCGAGGGCAGGAAATCGCCCATCAGGCGGAAGCTGTCGGGCACGATCTCAGCGACGCTGGCGCCACGCTGGGCCACCGTGTAGCCGCCATCGCGCCGCTTGCGGAAGGCCCAGTCGGAGGCGCCGACGGCCATCTCCGGCAGGCCCTCCAGCTTCTCGGTGCGGAGGACGGAGCCGAGGATCTTCAGCTGGGGGAAATCGACGCCATGGTTGCCAAGGAAGAGGCGCGACCAAGCGCCCGCGGCGAGGATCACGCCGTCGCAGGCGATCCGTCCGCGCTCGGTGACGACTCCGGCGATTCGGCCGCCCGTCAGGTCGAGGCCGCGTACCGCGCATCCGGTGAGGATCGCAGCGCCGGCGCGGCGTGCGGCTGCGGCCATGGCCGGCACCGCCAAGGAGGGCTCGGCCCTTCCGTCGCTCGGCGTGTGCAGGCCGCCGGCCCAGCGGCGGGTGGTCTGGGGGAACATCTCCGCCACCTGGCCGGGGGTGAGCAGGCGGGCATCGATCTGCCATTGCCGCGCATGCTCGAGCCAGGCCTCGTGCGCCGCGGTGTGCTGCGGGGTTTCGTGTAGGTAGACGACGCCGGCGCGACGAAAGCCGGTCGGCGCCTCGAGGCGGGCTTCCATTCCCTCCCACTGGCGGAGGGACTCGAGGGAAAGGGGCAGCTCGGCCGGGTCGCGCCCCATCTTGCGGCACCAGCCCCAGTTGCGGCTGGATTGCTCGCCGGCGATGCGGCCCTTCTCCACCAGGGCGACGGAGATGCCGCGCTCGGCGAGCGTCAGCGCGGCCATGACGCCGATGACGCCGCCGCCGATCACCACGACCGCGGCGTGGGCGGGCAGCGCCTCATCGCCCTGAAATGGATCAACCGCTGCAGGCATGCGTCACCTCGAAGGCCATGCGGCAGGGTGGCGAATCGCCGGCGCGAGGCCAAGGCCCCTCGTTGCGCCGTGAGCGATCAGCCGCGCGCGAGCAGCACGCGGGCGAGGCGATCGAACTCCGCGATGCTCAAGGTTTCCGCACGGCGGTCGCCGGCGATCTCCGCCGCGGCGAGCAGGCCCTCGGCATCGCCGAGCGATTTCAGGGCGCCGCGCAGCATCTTGCGGCGCTGGCCGAAGGCGGCGGCGGTCAGGCGCTCCATGCTGCGGAACAGCGCCTCGCCGGGGTCCTCGGCATGCGGGGTGAGGCCGACCACGGCGGACCAGACCTTCGGCGGCGGGCTGAAGGCGCCGGGTGGCAGGCGCAGCAGCAGCTCGCAGCGGCAGCGCCACTGGGCGAGGACGCCGAGCCGGCCATAGGCTTCCGTCCCCGGCGCGGCGCAGATGCGCTCGGCGACCTCCTGCTGGAACATCAGCGCCATTCCGGTCAGCGCCGCGGCGCCACGCAGCCAGCCAACCAGCAGGGGCGTCGCCACGTTGTAGGGCAGGTTGGCGAGGATGGCGCGTGGCGCGGGGATGAGCGCCACCGGCTCGATGGTCAGCGCATCCGCCTCGATGACGCGGAGCCGTCCGGGATGGGCGGCTTCCAGCTCGGCCAGGACGGCGATGGCGCGGCGGTCGAGCTCCACCGCCGTCACCGTGTCGGCGGGGCCGGCGAGCAGGGCGCGGGTCAGGCCGCCGGGGCCGGGGCCGACCTCCAGGACGTGGCGTCCCGTGAGGTCGCCGGCGAGGCGGGCGATGCGGGCGCAGAGTGCCTCGTCCAGCAGGAAATGCTGGCCGAGGGACTTCCGTGCATCGAGCCCGTGGCGGGCGATCGTCTCCCGCAGCGAGGGGAGCGCGGTCAGTTCCGCATCTCAATCACGGCGCGGCGGCGCAGGTCGCGCTGGAGCTGGCGGGACAGCAGCTCGATCCGGTCCCGCAGCATCTGCTGCTTGGCCTGGTCGGGCGTCAGCTCGGCGAGGTTTCTCTGCTCGCGGGAGCAGACCATCATCACCAGCACGCCGTCCGGCATGAGGATGGGCTGCGAGGGCTTGCCGGGGGAAAGGCCCGCCAGCATGGCACGCAGCGGCGGCGGGTTCACCGTCTCCAGCCGGATCTGGCCGGGGTCGGCGGCGCGCTCGTTGCCGCCGGCGCTCCGGGCTGCAGCCTCGACGGCGTCGCAGCTGCGGGCACTGGTGGCGAGGCGCTGAGCCTTCTCCACCTGGTCGCGCTGCTGCTGCGTCGGGTTGTTCGGGTCGAGCGTGCCGGCGAAGGGGAAATAGGCCTGGCGGACGCTGATCAGCGTGGCGAGGTCGCGGCCGCTCTCGCGCTTCTGGCGGAGCGCCACGATCTGGAAGCCGCCGGGCACCTTGATCGCGTTGCTGACGGCGCCGGGCGGCATGCGCTCCGCAACGGCGGCGACGGCCGGGTCCAGGTCCTCCTTCCGGGTCCAGCCGAGGTCGCCGCCCTGCAGGGCTGTCTGCGACTGGCTGAACTGCGTCGCTGCCACCGGGAAGGGGATGCCGGCGCGGAGCTGGCGGATCACCTCCTCGGTGAAGCGGTTGACCTCGGCCTCGTTCCGCGGGTCGTCGAGCGGGACAAAGATCTCGGAGAGCAGGTATTCCGGCTGCCCGGTGCGGGCGGCGGCGGCGCGGATGGTCTCCTGCACCTCGGCATCGGAGGGGATGGCGGTGGGGCCGAGTTGCTGGCGCAGCAGCCGGGCCCAGCCGATCTGGGTGCGGATCTGATCGTAGAGCACGCGCGGCTGGACGCCGACCTGGCGGAGCTGCTGGCTAAGCGCACCCTCCGGCAGGTTGTTGCGCTGCTCCAGTTCCTTCACCGCATCGGCGACATCGCTATCGGCGACGGGGATGCGGCGGCGCTGCACCTCCTGCAGGCGAAGGCGCTCGTCGATCAGCAGGCGCGTGACCTGCGGGGTGAGGCGGTCCAGCACCTCGGGCGCCACGGCGATGCCGGCATTGAGGGCGAAGAGCCGGGCGCGACCGACGATGTCGGCACGGCTCACCACCTCGCCGTTGATCACGGCGACGATGCGGTTGGACTGCGCCGCGGCCTGGGATTGCGGCGGCAGCTGCGCGCCCGCCGGCAGGGGCAGGACGGCGGCCAGCAGCAGGGCGAAGGCAGCGGAACGGAGGGGGCGCGGCATGGGGGCGTTCCTTAGCCGGGCTGTGGCGGCAATGCCAGGGCCATGCATGGACGGTCAGGCGAACCAGGCCTCGAAGGCGGCGAAGGTCGCGGCGGCGCCGGCCTGCATCCCGGCGAGGCCGCCGGGTTCGGTGCCGCAGGCCTCGATGGCGGCACAGCAGGCGGCCCACATCGCCCCGTGCCGGGCACCATGGCCAAGGAGGAAGCCCCTCCCCTCCCCGCTGTCCCCTGGCAGCAGGTGGTCGAGGCCGCGGGCAAGCTGGCGGCCCCCGAGGGTGGAGCCTTCGGTCACGTAGAGGGCGCCCAGGGCATGCGCGGCGGTGGCGAAGCCGGACATGGGGGCGAGCGGCGCCTCGGCCGGGACGCCGAGATGGGCGAGGTCGGCCCGCAGCAGCGGCGCGCGGCGGCGCCCGGCGAGGTCGATGCCCCAGAGGGAGAGCGAGCGGGCGAGCAAGGGGGCGGCGAGGGCGGCCTCGATCGCCGCATGAAAGCCGAGCAGGCGGCGAAGCAAAGCGGCATAGCCGGGCCGGTCCAGCCTGCCCTCGGTGAGGTCCTGGAAGGCGGGGATGTGGTGCAGCCGTTCATGCGTCGCGGCGGTGGCCGCACGGAGGGCGAGGCGGGAGGTCGGGTGGGAAGGCACTGGGGCGCGGAATACCTTGGCAGGGGGGATACCGTACCAGCCCAGTCGGCTTCATGCCAGGGAAAGGCCGGCCGGTTTGCGCCGGCGCAAGGACGGTGGCGCGGCGCCGGTGCAGCCTGCCGGCATGACCGATGCCGCCCTGCCCTCCCGCCTGCTGCTCGCCGAGGCGCGGGTGCCACGCTACACCAGCTACCCGACGGCCGCGCTGTTCGGGCCGCTGGAAGAGACGACCTACCGCCGCTGGCTGGCCGAACAGATCGGGCCGGGCGATGCGCTCTCGCTCTACGTGCATGTGCCCTTCTGCCGCGAGCTGTGCTGGTACTGCGCCTGCCATACGAGGCCGACGCGCTCGGCGGCGCGGATCGAGGCCTATCTCGCCGCGCTGCTGGCCGAAGCAGGTCTGCTGGCCGCGGCGCTGCCGGCGCATGGCGGCATCGCCCACCTGCATCTCGGCGGCGGCACACCCTCGATCCTCGGGCCGGAGGGGCTCCGTGCGCTGGTTGGCCTGCTGCGCGGGCGGTTCGGCCTGCGGGCGGGGGCGGAGCTGGCGATCGAGCTGGACCCCAGGTTGTTCGACGCGCCGCTCGCCGGGGCACTGGGGGAGTTCGGCTTCACCCGGGCGAGCCTCGGCGTGCAGGATATCGACCCGGAGATCCAGCGGCGCATCGGCCGGGTGCAGCCGATGGAGCAGGTCGCCGAGGCCGTGCGGCTGCTGCGCGCCGTCGGCATCGGCGGGGTCAATCTCGACCTGATGTACGGGTTGCCCGGGCAGGCGGAGGCGCATGTGGCGGCGAGCGCGCGCTTCGCCGCCACGCTCGGCGCCGACCGGCTCGCGGTCTTCGGCTATGCGCACCTGCCAGGGGCGCGACCGCACCAACGGGCGATCGACGCCGCCGCCCTGCCCGGCGCGGCGGCGCGCATGGCACAGGCCGAGCGGGCGGAGAGGGAGTTGGTCGCCGCAGGCTATGTGGCGCTCGGCCTCGACCATTTCGCCCGGCCCGGAGATGCCTTGGCCATTGCTGCGGCGGAGGGGCGGCTGCGGCGCAATTTCCAGGGCTACACGACGGATGCGGCGCCGGTGCTGCTCGGGCTCGGGGCCTCGGCCATCGGCTCGCTGCCGGGCGGCTTCGCGCAGAACCTGGTCGATGAGCGGCGCTATGCCGAGGCGGTGGGCGCGGGGCGGCTGCCGGTCGCGCGGGGCCTCGCGGTGACGGCGGAGGACCGGCTGCGCGCCAGCCTGATCGAGCGGCTGATGTGCGACTTCGCCCTCGACCTCGACCGGCCGGAGGCGGCAGCGGTGATCCGCGATGCCCTGCCACGGCTGGCGGCGTTGGAGCGCGAAGGGCTGGTGCGGCGCGGGCCGGGGCGGCTGGAGGTGACGCCGCTCGGCCGGCGCTTCGTGCGGCAGGTGGCGGCCTGTTTCGATGCCCATGCCGAGGCCGGGGCGGCGCGCTATTCCGTCGCCGTCTGAGCCTCCTTCGCCCGGCGCATGAGGGCGGCGAGACGGGGTTCCGCGGCGCGCTGGGCGGCCCGTTCGATGGCGCGGTAATCGGCGACCAGGCTGTGGCCGGCCTCGGTCAGCGTCGCGCCGCCACCACGGTGGCCGCCGGGGCTGGCCGCCACCGCGGCCTGGCCGAGCAGCCGGTTCAGCGCATCGACCAGATCCCAGGCGCGCTTGTAGCTCATGCCGAGGGCGCGGCCGGCGGCGGAGATGGAACCCTCGCGGTCGATCGCCTCGAGCAGGTCGATCTTGCCGGGGCCGACGCGGCCCCGCGGCAGGTCGATGCGGAGGCTGAGCAGGCCGGAATCCTTGGCAGTGGCGGTCGATCCTTCATCGGTCATGGGGCGGAGTGTAGCGCTTTCCACGCGGGCGGCCTCCGGAGAACGCGGCTCAACGGGCCAGGGCGAAGCCGAAGCGCTGCCAGGTCGGTGCCGCCTCCGGCCCGGCGAGGAAGGCGAGCAGGGCGCGGGCCTCCGCAGTGCCCTCGGCACGGCGGGCCAGGGCGAAGGGGTAGGTGATCGGCGGGTGGCTCGCGGCCGGGAAGGTGCCGAGGACGCGGACGCCGCTGCCGGCGGCAGCATCGGTGGCGTAGACGATGCCGTAGGGAGCCTCGCCGCGCTCGACCAGCAGCAGGGCGGCGCGGACATTGTCGGCCCGTGCCAGGCGGGGGGCGAGAGCCTCCCATTGCCCCATCCAGGTCAGCGCGGCCTGGGCATAGCGACCGACCGGGACATGCGCGGGATCGCCGGTGGCGATGCGGCCGGCCGGCCCGAGCAAGGCGGCGAGGTCGGTCCCCCTGGCCAGGGGGACCGGGCGGGCGGCACCGGCAGGGGCGACGAGGACCAGGGAATTGCCGATCGGGCTGCTGCGCGTCGCCTCCGCCAGCAGGCCGCGCTGCTGGAGGTAGTCGGCCCAGGGCTCGTCGGCGCTCATGAAGAGGTCGGCCGGGGCGCCCTGCTCGATCTGCCGGGCCAGGGCGGAGGAAGCGGCGAAGGAGAGGCGGGGCGCCGGATGGCCGCGCGCCTGCCATTCGGCGGCGAGGGCCCGGAGGGCATCGGTGAGGCTGGCGGCGGCAAAGACGGTGACGGGCGCCTGCGCCCGGGCGACACCGGCAGGAGCAAGGCCCAAGGGCAGGGCGAGGAGGCTGCGGCGGCGCATGCGGGTCTCCCGGGACGTCGTATCCGTCTGGATATAGCGCGTGGGACGGCTGCCGTCGATGACCGGCCTCAGCCTATGCCGGCCAGGTCAGGCACCCGCCTCTGCCGGCTAACCCCGTCCGGCACGGCCGCCGGTGGCGGGTCGGCGCTGCCGAAGCAGGCGCAGAGCGCGGGCAGCACCATGAGGGTCAGCAGGGTCGCAGTGACGAGGCCGCCAATGACCACGGTGGCGATCGGCTTCTGCACCTCGGCACCGGCCCCGGTGGCGAGCGCCATTGGCAGGAAGCCGAGCGAGGCGACGAGGGCGGTCATCGCCACCGGCCGCAGCCGGTCCATCGCCCCCTGGCGGATGGCTGCCTCGCGGCCGAGGCCCGCGGCACGCAGCGTCCGGATGTGGTCCAGCATGACGAGGCCGTTCAGCACCGCGATGCCCGAAAGGGCGATGAAGCCGACCGCGGCCGAGACCGAGAGCGGCATGCCCCGGAGCCAGAGCAGGGCGATGCCGCCGGTCAGCGCCAGGGGCACGGCGCTGAACACCAGCAACGCGTCGCGCGGCGAGCCGAGGGCGGCGTAGAGCAGCAGGAAGATTAGGAAGAACACCGCCGGCACCACCACCAGCAGGCGCCCCCGCGCCGCCTCCAGGTTCTCGAACTGCCCGCCCCAGCCGAGCCAGGAGCCGGCGGGCAGGCGCAGCTCTGCCTCCACGCGCGCCCGGGCCTCGGCGACGACGGAGGCGATGTCGCGGCCACGGATATTGGCGGTGACGACGATGCGGCGCCGGCCGTTCTCGCGGCTGACCTGGTTCGGCCCCTCGGTCAGCCGGAAGGCGGCGAGACTGCGGAGGGGGACGCTCGCACGCGCCTCGCTGGGCAGCGCCACCGGCAGGTTGCGCAGCGCCTCGAGGTCGCGGCGCACCGCCTCCTCCACCCGCACCAGGATGGCGAAGCGGCGGTCCCCCTCGAAGACGCGGCCCGCCTCGCGGCCGCCGATCGCCGTGCCGATCACCTCTTGCACCGCGCCCAGGCTGAGGCCGCGCCGGGCGATGGCCGCCTTGTCCACGGTGATCTCGAGGAAGGGCAGGCCCGTCGCCTGCTCCACCCGCACGTCCTCGGCGCCCGCGATGCCGCGGAGGATGCCGGCGACCTGCTCGGCCGCCGCCAGCATCGCCACGGAGTCCTCGCCGAAGACCTTGACGGCTAGGTCGCCGCGCGTGCCTGCCAGCAGCTCGTTGAAGCGCATCTGGATGGGTTGGGTGAACTCGTAATTGTTGCCCGGCAGCCGGTTCACCGCCGCCTCGATGCGCCGCACCAGCGCCGCCTTCGGCAGCGACGGGTCGGGCCACTGGTCGCGCGGCTTCAGGATGATGAAGGCGTCGGAGACGTTGGGCGGCATCGGGTCAGAGGCGACCTCGGCGGTGCCGGTCTTCGAGAAGACAACCGCGACCTCGGGAAAGCGCGAGACCGTCGCCTCGATCGCCAGCTGCATCGCCTGCGACTGCGAGAGCGAGGTCGAGGGGATGCGCATCGCATGCATGGCGATGTTCCCCTCGTCGAGCTGCGGGATGAATTCCGAGCCGAGCCGCGTACCGAGCAGCAGCGCGCCGAGGAAGGCCAGCGCCGCGGCGCCGATGACCGGCGCCGGTCGCCGCAGGGCAAGGCCGAGCGCCGGGGCATAGCCGCGCCGCAGGGCGCGCAGCAGCCGGTTGTCCGCCTCCTCCACCCGCCCGGTGACCGCCAGGGCGACCATGGCGGGGACGAAGGTGAGCGAGAGGACGAAGGCCATGGCAAGCGCGATGATGACGGTCAGCGCCATGGGGGCGAACATCTTGCCCTCCACACCCTGGAAGGTGAGCAGCGGCACGTAGACCAGGATGATGATGGCCTGGCCGAAGACCGAGGGGCGGATCATCTCGCGCGCCGCGGCGGCCACCGTCTCCAGCCGTTCGGGCAGGAGCAGCCGCCGGCCGAGCGCCCGCTGCCGTCCGGCCAGGTGGCGCAGCGCGTTCTCGGTGACGATGACGGCGCCGTCCACGATCAAGCCGAAGTCGAGCGCGCCGAGGCTCATCAGGTTGGCGCTGATGCCGCTCTCCAGCATCCCCGTCGCAGTCAGCAGCATCGTCGCCGGGATGACCAGCGCCGCGACCACCGCCGCGCGCAGGTTGCCGAGCAGCAGGAACAGCACGGCGACGACGAGCAGCGCCCCCTCGGCGAGGTTCCGCGCCACCGTGCGGATGGTGGCATCGACCAGCTCCGTCCGGTCGAGCACCGTGCGCAGCCGGATGCCGGGCGGCAGCGTGCGGGCGATCTCGCGCAGCTTCCCCTGCACCGCGGTGGCGACGGTGCGGCTGTTTTCGCCGATCAGCATCAGCGCGGTGCCGACCACCGCCGGCGCCCCGTTCGCGCTGGCGCTGCCGGTGGGCAGCTCCCGCCCCAGCTCGACGCGGGCGATGTCGCGGATGCGCAAGGGGACGCCCTCGCGCGTCGCCACCACGGCGTCGCGGATGTCCTCCAGGGTTTCGAGCCGGCCGCCGGAGCGGACGACATAGCCCTCGCCGCCGCGCTCGATATAGCCGGCGCCGCGGCTCTGGTTGTTGCGCTCCAGCGCCTCCGCCACCGCGGCGAAGGAGAGGCCGAGGCCGATCAGCCGGGCCGGGTCCGGCTCCACATGGTACTGCTTCACCGCGCCGCCGATGGCGTCGACGCCGGCGACGCCCGGCACGTTGCGGAGCTGCGGGCGGATCACCCAGTCCTGCAGCGTCCGCAGGTAGGCCTCGCGCTCCAGCCCCGTCGTCAGGCGCTGCCCTTCGGGGGCGAGGTAGCTGCCGTCCGCCTGCCAGCCGGGGCGGCCGTCGCGCGCGGCATCGCCGACGCGGCGCGGCGCCCAGTCGAGCGTCCACATGCTGACCTCGCCGAGGCCGGTCGAGATGGGACCCAGCCGCGGCTCGGCGCCCTCCGGCAGCAGCTCGCGCGCCTCGGCCAGCCGCTCCAGCACCTGCTGGCGGGCGTAGTAGATCTCCACCTCGTCGCGGAAGATCGCCACCACCTGGCTGAAGCCGTTGCGCGAGAGCGAGCGGGTGGACTGCAGGCCGCGGATGCCGGCGAGGGCGGTCTCGACCGGGACCGTCACCTGCTTCTCGACCTCCTCGGGCGAGAGGGCGGGCGCCAGGGTGTTGATCTGCACCTGGTTGTTGGTGATGTCCGGCACCGCGTCGATCGGCAGCGACTGCAGGGAGCGCAGGCCGAAGCCGGCGGCGGCGGCGACCAACAGCACCACCAGCCAGCGCTGGCGGACCGAAGCCTCGATGATGCGTGCGATCATGGTCCGGCGGCCCTAATGCTCGTGCCCGGCTTCGGCCTTGCCGAGCTCGGCCTTGAGGACGAAGCTGTTGCCGGCGGCGTAGCGCTCGCCGGGATAGAGGCCGGAGACCACCTCGACGCCCTCCTGGTCGCCGCGGCCAAGCATCACCTCCCGCCGCACGAAGCCTTCCGGCGTGCGCAGGAAGAGGATGCTCTCGCCGCCGATCTCCTGCACGGCGCCGCGCGGCACCAGCACCGGCACGGTCGTGCGGGCGGCGGCGACTTCGGCGGTGACGAAGCCGCCCGGGCGGAAGGCGCCCTCCGCATTCGGCAGCTCGACCACGGCGCGGGCGGAGCGCGTCTCCGGGTCCAGCACCGGGCTGAGGAAGACGACCCGGCCTTCGCCCTGCGTCTCGCCCCGGATGCGCACCGCCATGCCCTCCGTGACGGCGGCGAGATCGGCGGTCGGCACCGCCAGCTCCACCCAGACGGTGGAGAGGTCGGCGAGCGTATAGACCTCCGCCTCGGCCGAGACCGCGTCGCCGAGCATCCTGGTGCGGGAGGTGATGCGGCCGGCGATCGGCGCGCGGACCTCCTGGCGGCGCAGCGTCTCGATGGGCTGGCGTGGCAGCGCCTCGATCTCCGCCCCGCCGAGGCCGATGGCGGCGAGCTTCTGACGCGCGAGGTCGAGGCGGATCTGCGCTTCCTGCCAATCGGTCCGCGCCTTCAGGAAATCCTGCTCGGCCGAGATGCGGCGCTGCCACAGCCGCTGCTCGCGCTCGAAGGTGAGGCGGGCGAGGTCGCTGGTGCGCAGCGTGGCGAGGTAGTCGCCCTTGGCGGCGGCGATCTCGGCGCTCTCGACCACGGCCAGCACCTCGCCGGCCGCCACCGTGTCGCCAAGGCGGCGGTGCAGGGCGGTGACGATGCCGGCCACGCGGGCGGGGACATGGGCCAGGCGGTCGGCATTCGCGGCGACGGTGCCGGGCAGCGAGGCATGCCGCGCGACGATGCCGGGGCCGGCCTCCGCCACCTCGATCCGGGCGGCGGCGACCTCCTCCCCGGTCATGCGGAGGGTGCCGTCGGCAGCCTCCTCGTCATGCCCCTCATGCGGGCCATGGGCATGGCCGCCGGCCGCATGCGGCGGCGCGGTCTCGACGGGCGGGGCAAGACCGAGGCCGAAGCGCAGACCGGCGGGCAGGCCTGGCGCCAGCACGGCGGCGCCGAGGGCCGCCACGGCGCCGGCGAGGAAGGCAAGGATGGATTTCATGGTCACGGCCTCCCGGCGGGGGCGGTGGCGGGGAGCAGCCCGGCGGCCCGGCCGCGGAGGCGGGTGATGTCGGCGCGCAGCTGCTGGACCTCGAGCAGGGCGGCGTTGCGCTGCTCGCGTGCGTCGGACAGGGCGCGCTGGGCATCAAGCACCTCGAGCAGCGAGAACTTGCCGGCGGCATAGCCCTCGCGCGCCGCCGCCGCGGCCTCCGCCGCCGCGGGCAGGACGATGCGGCGGAGCGAATCGGCCGCGCGCCAGGCCTGCTCCAGGCGGCGCTCGGCATCGGCGAGGGCGGCATCGAGATAAAGGCGGCCGTGCTCCGCCTCGGCCTCGGCCCGGGTCAGCTCGGCCCCGGCGCGCAGGATGTTGCCCTGGTTCCGGTCGAAGACCGGCAGCGGCACGCTGAGGCCGAGCACGAAGGCGCTGTCGCCGCCCGCCTCGCGGTAGCGCCGGAGGCCAGCGCCGAGGGTGACGTCGGGGATGGCGTTGCGCCGTTGCAGGTCGAGTTCGGCCCGGCGCTGGTCGATCAGCGCATCGAGCCGGGCACGGTCGAGCTGGCCCGGCGGCGCGGGCGCCGCGCGGGCGGGATCGGGGCGCGGTCCGGGGTCGTCGAACCAGGCGGACCGGGCGGGCAGGACCTCGATCTCCGGCGTCGCCAGGACCACCGAGAGGGCGCGCAGGGCGACCGCCGCCTCCCGCTCCGATCGTTCAAGGAAGACCGCGGCGGTCTCCCGCGCCACCTCGGCCCGGCGCTGCTGCGGGAAAGCTTCCCGCCCGGCCTCGACCCGGCCCCGGGTGGCGCGGAGAACCTCATCCGCCAGGCGCACCCGCTCGCGGGCGATCTCGGTGGCGCGGCCTGCGGCCACCGTCCCGGCCAGGGCGCGGTGCGCCTCGCGCGCCAGGTCGAGGCGCAGCGCCTCGGCATCGAGGCCGGTCAGCGCCACAGCGCGGTCTGCCGCCGCGATGCGGGCCTGCCGCTTGCCGCCGGTCTCGATGCGCTGGGACAGGGCATAGGTGGTCTCCAGCGAGGCGATGCCGCGATAGGATCCGCTGCCGCCGATATTCTCCGCATTGAAGGAGACGCCCGGGTTGGGCCGTAGCCCGGCGGTGACGCGGTCTCCCCGGGCCGCCTGGCGCCCGGCCTCGGCGCTGCGCAGGATGGGCGCGCGCGTCAGGGCGAGGCTGACGGCCTGCTCGGGCGAGGTCACGATGAGCCAGCCAGCCCGCTCCGCCGCGGACGCCACCGCGCCGGGGCTGGCCTGGGCCGGGCGACGGCGTGGCGGGGGCTCCGCGCCCGCGCGGGGGGCGATGGCCGTGGCAAGCAGCGCCGCGCCCAGCAGGGCGAGCGGAATACGGGACGGGATTCGGATCGGCATGGCACCCGGGGCGGACGGAGGCGAGGCAGGCCACCGTCCCCGGTCTGGCGGGGCGCGGTGGCCGGAGCGGCTCAGCTTCGGTCAGGCCCTGCCTGGGTGGGCGCGCGGGGGGCTCCGCCTCGTGGGAGGCACGGGCGTGGTCGGCGAAGGTCGCGCCAGGGTCCAGGGCGAGGACGAGCCTCGGCCGTGCGAGGGCCGGTGGCGTCAGGCGATCCGCCAGCTGGCAAGCGCAATGGGCGCCGGCATGGAGGATGCCGTGTGGGCGCGACGGCGTGTCCAGGCCGCCATCCTGATCCATCGCGGCGGAGGCCAGCATGGCGGGGCCGGCAGTGGAGGCCTCGGCGACGGGCGGGACCAGCAACGAGGCGAGCAACAGGGCGAGCGCGAGCAGCCGGGCGATGACCGCCCGCCCCTTCGTCGCCCCTGCCCTGCCCTTGCTGCGGGTCACGCCACGCCCCCGGATCGTGTGGTCGAGGTGTAAGGTGGTGGGGAGTTCGGTTCAAGTGGCTCGGCCGGGGGCAGAGCGGGACGGTCATTGCGGCACTGGTGGATGGCGTGCCCGGACCATGGCGCCTGACTGACTGTCTGGAAAGGCGATCAGACTGCAGCGCGGCGAAGCGTGATACGCGACATCGCCACGTGGATCGTGGTTCTCCTGTTTCAGGCAGGCGCTCGTAGTCCTCGGACAGGCGCCGCCATCGGCTGAGCCAACCGATGGCGGCGCCTGGGCAGCAGGTGAAAGCCCTTCGGCTTTTCTCCATGTCATAGCGCCGGGGGTGACGACGCGGTGCCTTGGCGTCTCGACACGCCAGCCGCGCCCGACCTCTAGCAGGCTGCTGAAATTCCCTCTCGCGATTGGCGCTGGATCGTGATTCGCTTGCCCCCGGTGGGGGAGGCTGATCGGGATGCGCGGCAAGGACGAGGTTCGGGGTTCGCTGTTCAGCTACGTCGATTTGGAGCAGCGGATCCGGTCCGACCACCCGCTGCGGCTGATCCGCGCCAT
>NZ_JAETWB010000039.1 GCF_016773205.1 Belnapia arida | reverse complement strand
GAGATGCGCCGGATCCCGCCCGGCGAAGCGCCGCCGCAGATCTTTCAGCAAGGTCTCGACGGATTCATTACCGATACTGCCTGCCCCTGTGGACATGGCCCCGATGGGCAATCCCTCGCACAGGTTCGTGATCTTATTGGCGTGGGCGTAGATCTGCCCGCTGCTCATGGTGCCGGCGCTGTCGGCCGCCATAACAACACCGTCGTTGATCTTCACGGATACAATGATGGTCACGGCCGGTATCCTTCGCAAGTGCAATGGCGAGAGGACGTGCGCGCCGCGGCGGTTGCGTCGTCCCGCGGCCGAGGCGGACCGGCGAAGCAGCGATGTGGCCAAGCATGGCTCGCGATCGTCTAACCCAACCCCCATTTATGCTGCACTGCAGCATTTTTCTGGGCGCCTTTCCTTGTCCACCATCTTAGCGTCGAAGGAGCGTCGCACATGCCGCTCGACGATAAGACTTTTATGTGCGTTTCGTCCCTTACGCCTCTCGCGGTCACGCCCGGCACGCAGGAGGGTGGGCTTTCGGTGACGCTTGCCTTGCAGGGCGGCAGTTCCCTCGGCGCCTTCGCCTGAAGCGTGCTGGACCGGTTGCTCGATCTTCCCGACCTGCGGATAGCGGTCGCAAGCAGTGCGAGCGCCGGCGCGATGAGCGCGGGCATGCTTGTCCAGGGCCTGGCCACCGGTGGCCGAGCCGCGGCCAAACGGTTATTGGAGATTTTTTGGCGGCGTGTCGCCATCGCCTCGAACTCGCCCGACATCGACGCTGCGCGCTGGCTGTTCCTCTTCTCCGGCATGATGGTGCCGCTGGTCGATGCGATGCGCAGTTCCGCCCGCGGCCTCTCGCCGAACCAGATCAATCCGCTCGGGTTGCATCCGCTTTCGGGTGTGCTCGACGGCCTGTTCGACCCCTTCGCCTTCGGCCGCCCAGGCGCACCCATGCTGGTCGTCGCGGCTACCCGCATGCGCACCGGGGAGGCGCAGCTGTTCCGTGATGCGGAAGTAACGGCGGAGGAGTTGCTCGCCTTCGCCTGCCTGCCGCAACTCTTTCCTCGGTTGAGATCGAGGGCGAGGCTTACTGGGACGGCGGCTATGCCAGCAACCCGCCGCTGCGGGCGGTGATCGAGGCGTGCGCGCTGGCCGACATCCTGGTAGTCCGCACCACGCCGGTGGAGCGGCCGGAGCCGCTGCCGATCAGCACCGCCGGGCTGCTTGCGCCGCCCCGCCCACCTCCGTTGGTCAAGATGGACTGTCATGAAAGGCGAAACTTGTGCGGCAAGTTGGACCATTCCGTGAACGTCCAATAGGGTGACGCGCGGCCGACGCGGAAATCGCCCGTGGATCAGGAGTTCGACGCATGGCCGACACATCCGGGGCAACGTCTCCCGGCGGAGGCGCCGGCCACCCTCAGGCGTCGACCGGCATTCCCGGTCTCGACGACATACTCGCTGGCGGCCTGACCCGCGACCGCCTCTACCTGGTCGAGGGCACTCCTGGAACCGGTAAGACGACGCTTGCACTCCAGTTCCTGCTGGAAGGTCAACGCCGGGGGGAGCAGGGCATGTACATCACGCTCTCCGAGACCGCGGACGAGCTGCGTGCCTCGGCGGCCACCCATGGCTGGTCACTCGACGACCTCTCAATTGTGGAAATGGTGCCCGAGAGCGGCCTCGACCCCGAGATGGAGCAGACGCTGCTGCCCCCGTCCGAATTCGAACTTGGGGAAACCACCGGCCGGATCCTGGCGCGGGTCGAGCAGGGCAAGCCGGCACGGCTCGTCATCGACAGCCTGTCGGAGTTGCGCCTGCTGGCGCAGACCCCGTTGCGCTACCGTCGTCAGGTTCTTGCCTTGAAGCACCACTTCACTGGCAATCGCTGCACCGTCCTCCTGCTCGACGACCGGACGGCCGAGCCGCGTGACCTGCAATTGCACAGCATCGCCCATGGCGTTGTCGCGCTGGAGCAGCGCGCGGCCGGCTACGGGCCGGTGCGGCGTCACCTGCAGGTGGTGAAGATGCGCGGTGTCCGCTTCCGCAGCGGTCAACACGACTTCTCCATCGAAACGGGTGGTCTCGCGGTCTATCCGCGCCTCGTCGCCGCGGAGCACCACGACAGCTTTGCCCCGGCACCCGTGCGCTCCGGTGTCCCCGGACTGGATGCCTTGCTCGGCGGCGGCCTGATGCCGGGCACCAACACGCTCATCATGGGGCCGACCGGCGTGGGAAAGACCTCCACCGCCACCAGCTGCGCGCTCGCGGCGCTGGATCGGGGCGACCCGGTTTCGTTTTTCCTGTTCGATGAGGGAATGGTCACTTTCCTGGCGCGTTCCGCAGCGCTCGGCATGGACCTCGCCCCGCATCTGGAGGCGGGGCGGTTGCGGGTGCGCCAGATCGACCCGGCCGAGCTCTCCCCCGGCGAGTGCGCCCACGTCATCCGCCATGCCGTCGAGAGCGAAGGGGCCCGGGTCATCGCGATCGACAGCCTCAACGCCTATCTCCACGCCATGCCTGATGAGCGCCACCTGCTGTTGCAAATGCACGAATTGCTCGGCTACCTGAACCAGCGCGGAGTGGTGACGTTACTCATTCTTGGGCAGCACGGTTTAGTCGGTGACCTGCGTGGGGACGTGGACCTCAGTTACCTGAGCGATGCCTTGGTGCTGATGCGCTTCTTCGAGACGGCTGGCGAGGTACGCAGGGGACTCTCAGTGGTGAAAACCCGGACGACGGCACATGAGCGGACGATCCGGGAGTTCAATCTGGGCCCGACAGGTTTGGCAATCGGCGATGTCCTGCGCGAGTTTGATGGCGTTCTGACCGGAGCGCCGGTCTACCGCGGCATGGCCGAAGGCTTGCTTCAGATCCGGACGGCGAGGCCGGAAGCGGCACCCGAAAGCGGTTGAGCCCCGGCGGTATGGAGGCGACGACGGAAACCCGGGTCCTCCTGTTGGCACCACATGGCCGAGACGCGGCCCTCGCGGCCGACATCCTGGGCAAGGCCGGCGTGCCATCGCGCATCTGCGCCAACCTCGATGACCTGACCGGTGCCATCACCGAAGGCGCCGGCGCCGCCCTGCTCACCGAGGAGGGGCTGGCGCGCCGGGATGTCTTGCCGCTACAGCGCTGGGTGGCGGCGCAGCCCTCCTGGTCCGATTTTCCCTTTATTCTGTTGGCCGCACCACGGTTCGGCGCCTCGCGCGGCGCGCAGGGGCTGGCCTGGCTCGACGGCCTCGGCAATGCCGTGCTGCTGGAGCGGCCATTAGGCGCGGCGGTCCTATCCAGCGCGGTGCGTGCTGCCTTGCGCGCCCGCGGGCGGCAGTACCAGGCGCGGACCCTGCTGGCCGAATACGAGCGGACAGCGGCGCAGATCGCGGCTTTGAACGCATCGCTGGAGGAGCGCGTGGCGGCGCGGACGGCGGAGCTGCGGGCCGAGGCCCGGGAACGCGAGCGGGCCGAGGCCATGCTGATCCAGGCGCAGAAGATGGAGGTGCTGGGCCAGTTGGCGGGCGGCGTCGCGCATGACGTCAACAACGTGCTCCAGGCTGTCCTCGGGGGCGCCCGCATGATCGTGCGCCGGCCCGACGACCCCGCAGCCGTGACCCGCCTCGCGGGCATGGTGGTCGATGCCGCGCTGCGCGGTGCAGGAGTTGCGCGGCGCCTGCTTGCCCTCGCACGCCGCGGCAAATTGCAGGTGGAACCTGTCGACGCGCACCACATGTTCGCCGGGCTGCAGGAGGTGCTGGCCCATACCCTGGGCGGTGCGGTTACGGTGCATGTGGAGGCCGGGAGCGATCTTCCGCCTGTGTTGGCCGACCGCGGGCAGCTCGAGACCGTGCTGGTCAACCTCGCAGTCAATGCGCGTGATGCCATTGCCCCACAGGCAGGCGCCGTGACCTTCTCGGCGGTCGCGGAGGAAGTGGCATCGGGTGAGCCGCATCCGTCCGGTCTGGCGCCGGGCAGCTACCTGCGGCTCGCGGTTGCCGATGATGGGCCGGGGATGGACGCCGGGACGCTGGCCCGCGCCACCGAGCCCTTCTTCACCACTAAGCCCCGCGGCAAGGGCACTGGGCTCGGGCTCTCCATGGCGAGGGGCTTCGCCGAACAAAGCGGCGGGGCGATGCACATCGACAGCGCCCTGGAGCGCGGTACCATTGTCACGCTGTGGTTGCCGCAGGCCGGCAAGGCTGTGGAGCCCCCCACCGCACCGCCCGCTGCGAGCGTCGTCGCCGCGCCGGGGAGGACACAACGGCGCTGCGTGCTGCTGGTAGATGACGAGCCGCAGGTGCGGACAGTGCTGGCCGCCGGAATCGCCGAGCGTGGTCATGTCGTCATCCAGGCCGTGGATGCCGCCGCGGCCTTGGCCCGGCTTGATGCCGGGGAGCCGGTCGACCTTCTGATCACCGATCTGGCCATGCCGGGACAGGACGGGCTGACCCTCATCCGCGCGGCGCGTACCCGGCATCCGGGCCTCGCGGCGCTGTTGATCACCGGGCATGTCGGCGATGCGACGTCGATGCTCCTCGACCAGGCTGCGAGCGATGGCCCGTTCGGATTGGTCCATAAGCCGGTCATGCCGGATGAACTGGCGGACCGGGCCGATGCGATGATGTCTGCGGCATGAAGGCTCCGCAGTAGGAATGGCGGGCACCAGGGCGGCGGCCGGTAAGCGGTACCGTCGCGGTCACCATCCGCGCATAGTGGATCCGCGCCTTTACGCCCTGTTGCCGGCCTTGAGACATGCCATCTCGGTAACTGCGTCGCCCTTCGTCACCGGGCCGCTCCACGGCAGAAGGATATCGGCGTTGTACAGCTTGGCCCGAAGACCTGACGGTACTCTCGCGGCTGCGCGTTTGGCTGGTGTCATGCAGCCGGGCGTGCCATGGTGAGCCCGTTGCATACGCTCCGCTGCCGCACCGTGGCAGCCAGCCGCTTCCGCCAACTCACGCATATCCGCGATCTGCCGGTGCTGATCGTGGATGAGCCGAGCGGCATTTCCGACCCCGACCCGGCGCCGCATCCGTTGGAGATCCTGCTTGCCGCGCTCGGCTCCGATCTCGCCATCGGCATCCGGGCAATGGCGGTGACACGTGGCGTCACCCTGTCGAGCCTGGAGCTGGAGGTGGAGGCCGACATGGCCAGGGCACCGTTGGATTCCGGTGCACCGCCGCCGCTCGGCCTCGAGGCTGTGCGCGTCGCCATTCATATTGCGGCCGATGCTCCGCGGGAAGCGCTGGCGGCGTTGATCATGCGGGCGACCTTGCGCTCGCCGGTCGCCAATACACTGCATGACGGAACGCAGCTCAGCGTCGCTCTGGCGGCAGGAACAGGCGTCTAGGCCAGCGGCCCGGCGGGTTTGACCCTCTCGGACGGATCCAGCTCGGCCGCACGGTCCTGCATGGCTGCGGCTACCGCATCCAGGACCAACCTGATTCGCGGGATCCTGCGGTTGTCCTTGTGCACCGCGAGCCAGATCTCAACCACGGTCTGGTCCACCGGCGGCTGCAGGCGCCGCAGCCCGTTCGCCAGTGCGTCGCCTCGCAGCCGGGGCAGGCACACCATGCCCTGGCCGCAGAGCGCGGCCTGTAGTTGCGCCTCCGGGCTGTCGGTCCGCAGCGCCACGGTGGCACGGGGGGCGACCTCGGCGAGCCAGTTGGCGAGCTGCGGCACCTCGGACCCGTCCAATCCGGCGACCAGCCGGTGGCCTGGGCAGCCGGCCGCGAAGTCCGGTGCGCCATGGCGTTCCAGATAGGCTGGGCTGGCGTAGAGCCCATGCGCCATGGTGCCGATCCGCCGCGCGATGAGGTCATGCTGTTCGAAGCGCGTAAGGCGTACCGCGATGTCCGCCTCCCGCATGGCAAGGCTCATGTGCCGGACATTGGCCAGCAGCTCGATGCCGATCTCCGGATTGCCGAACTGCAGCGCACAGAAGGCAGGTGCAAGGACGTGGCTGGCGAGCGTCTCGACCGTCGTCACCCGCACCACCCCTTTCAACAGGGCGTCGTGGCCACCGACCGTCCGCTCCACCGCGAGCGCCTCCGCCTCGACGCGTTCCGCCTGGCCGAGGATCGCCTCGCCCGCCAGCGTCGGAACATAGCCGTCCGGCGTGCGGTGGAGCAGCCGGACGCCCAGGCCGCCTTCGAGTGAGGCGAGGCGGCGGCCGACGGTGGACTGGGTGACGTGCAGCTCCCTTGCGGCAGCGGATAGGCTGCCGGTGCGGACAATGGCCAGGAAGAAGCGGAGATCATCCCAGTCCAGCAACGGTTCGCCCACGCATTTCTGCCTGCCTGGCATCGGCAGGACAGGGAAGCAACGGGTGGAGGCATACCCAGGTTCGGCCGCCCGACTCAGTCGTCTTCGCGCGGGGTGTCAGAGGTGTCGGGATGGTCGGCATCTAGGCCGTCACGCGGCTCGACCCGGTGGGTCTTCCGCATCAAGGCCAGGGCGTCCCGCAGGGTGCCCGTCCAGTCGCCGCCACTCGCCTCGTGCAGGGCGCGCAGCCGGGGAGCCAGCCGCGCAACCAGGGCCGCGTCCTTGTCATCGGGGTTCATCGGTCACTCTCCTCGCTCGGGTTCGGGGACGTACAGGGCGGCACCGGCCGTGGCCCCGCGAAGGAGGCCGCGGCCGCGCAGGAGGTCAGGCCGGGCGCCGGACCAAGCCCGGCGTCAGGAGGGCAATCCGGTCACGGGTGCCGCGGCGGGCGCCGAGCACCGCCGCGATCGCCCCGAGCAGCAGCGCCGCGACGGTGCCGAAGGCCCCGATCGAGGTGGCGCGCGCCGTCGCATCGGCGGCCTGGCGAGCGCGGGTGGCCGCTTCCGTCGCGGTGCGCTGCGCCTCGGTCTCCATGGCCTGGACACGCCGCGAAGCTTCCTCCGGCGGGATGCCGAACTCGGCCGCAACCAAGGTGTCCAGCCGGGCACGCTCCTCACCGGCGAAAGCGCCGCGCGCGATGCGACGCCCAAGCAGGGAGGTGATCTCCGCGCTGCGCTGCTGGGTGTTCATCGCCCGCGGATCGCCGCCGGTGCCGCGGAGCGTGTCCTGCGCACGATTGAGCAGGGCCGTTGGCGAGGCATCCGGCGCCACTTGGCTGGCTACTCCGGACACCGCCGAGGAGGCGCCCCCGGCCACGCTGCCGACGGCGCTGCTGGCCGTGGAGGCTAGGCCCGCGAGCATGTTGCCAATCATTACTGCGGAGACCAGGAAGGCGACAGCCCAGACCGCGAGGCCGTGCAGGATGCCGTCCGTGTCGTCGGCCGTTCCGGACAGCCGCGCCGCGGTGTAGCCGCCCACGGCAAGGGCGAGGGTGTTGGCGATCACGAGCCAGATCGCGGCGCCGATGCCCATCCGGGCCGCGCCCGGCGTGGCCTGGGCAACGGCGTCCACCGTGGTGGCGCCGATCGCGGCGCCGAGAATGTTGAGCATGGCCGCGATCACCGCAGCGATGAGGCTGCCGGCGATGACGGCGCCCCAGGAGATGCGGGACGGCAGGGCGGGCCCACCTTCAGGCAGGACGGCGGTGGCCCGGACTGTGCCGGTTGTGTCGGATACCATTGGGGGCGCCTCTTGGAGTGGTTTCGTCGCTGACCCAACGCCGCCCGGATCATGGGCGGGGCGCTGCATTTCTGCATAGGGACTAACCGGCTTTGCCGCCTGCCTGAGGGACCAGCCGCTCACCACCTTTAGGATCAGATGCCGAATTGGAAAGCCCCCTGACCTTCCGGCCGAACCACAGGTGCCATGCCTGAACCGGAGATGTTCCAGTGTGGTGGACGACGCTAAGACCGATACAGAAGTGGTGATCCCGTTCATCAAGGCGCGCCTGGCCGTCGCCCGGCGGCTCGTCGAGAGCGGGCGCATCCGCGTCCATCTCCCGACGGCCACCGAGGATACGCTGGTCAAGAGACGCTGTGCGGTGAGCGCATGGAAGTCGAGCGCGTCACCCTGGGCCAAGGGGTCGCAACAGTCCCGGCGGTGCGGGAAGAGGTGAACGGAGCGGTCCTTGTCGTGCCCGTGCTGGAGGAGATCCTTGTGGTGGAGCGCCAGCTTGTCCTCAAGGAGGCGCCCCGGGTCCGCTGCACCGCCACGACTGAAACGGTCGAGAAGACCGTCCCGCTGCGCCGCCAGGTGGCGCATGTGGAACGCCTCTCCGCCGCCGATCCGAAAGAACAGCCGCGAGGCTCAAGCCCGTCCTGAGGACGGCACCGGAGACCCAGCATGACCCAGACGACCCTGACTGCCCTCTACGACATGCGCGGCGACGCCGACACCGCGGCCGAGCGGCTGATGACGGAGGCCGGGCTCGCGCGGTCCGACATCACCGTGATTGCGCAGGAGGGGGGCGCGGCGAAGGAGGGCGGCTTCCTCACATCCCTCAAAAATCTGTTCATGTCCGACCAGGACCGCGGCACCTATGCCGAGGCAGTCCGCCGTGGCGGCTTCCTGCTGACCGCACGGGCCGGGCAGCGCAGCGCCGAGCAGGCCATGGACATCCTGGAGGAACATGGCGCGGTCGACTTGGACCAGCGCCAGCAGGCCTGGCGCAACGGCGAGTTGAGCGGCCAGCAGGCCACCGGTGCGGCGGCGACCCTTGCCGATGGCACCGTGGTCACCGCTGCAGCGGCCGCGCCGCATCCGGTACCCGCGACGGCGACCGTCGCAGCACCGGTGTCGACCCGGCCATCGGGGACCGAAGACGAGAAGATTGAGCTTATCGAGGAGACACTCCGTGTCGGCAAGCGGACGGTCGGAGGTGGACGGGTGCGCGTGCGCAGCTACGTGGTCGAGAGCCCGGTCGAGGAGCAGGTAACGCTTCGCAAGGAGCATGTCGACATCGAGCGCCGGCCCATGGATCGTGCCCCGACCGCGGGCGACGAGGCGCTGTTCGGTGAGCGTATAATCGAGGCGAGCGAGACGGGCGAGGAAGCCATTATCACCAAGGAGGCTCGCGTCACCGAGGAAGTCACCCTGCGGAACGACACCGAGGAGCGGGTCGAGACAGTGCGCGATACGGTTCGGCGAACCGAAATCGAGGTGGACGATACCCGCACGACCGATGCCAAGGAGACCGCGGCGGCGCCGGCGTCGAAGCCGGGTCGTGTGGACCCTGCGCCGCGTCGCTGATCGTCGAAAGTTGGCCGCGGCCGGATAGGAGGGGAGCGGTACCATGGCGTGCCGCCCCTTCTCCACCATCCTGCGCCTGAGCCGCCCCTGGGCCTAATGGCGCCGGTTCGGCGCAGCCGTACCACTTCATCCCGATCGAGAGCCGACCCCATGCGTGAGACGACCAGCACCACCCTCCCAGTGGACACAGCACAGGAAGCCACGCTCCCCGCCTTCGGCCCGCGGGAGCTGAGAGCCGTTACCCAGCGCTTCCAGACCGCGGTGCCACACACTGCCGCGTGGCAGATCGTCAGCACCTTCCTTCCGCTGCTGGTAGTGCTGGCGGCGATGCAGGCCGGCCTCGCCCTGGGCTGGTGGTGGGCCCTGGTGCTGGCTTTGCCGGCGGCGGGGCTGACGGTGCGCGTCTTCGCCCTGCAGCACGACTGTGGGCACGGGTCGCTGTTCCCCACGGCCCGCGCGAACGACCTAGTCGGGCGGCTCTGTTCGCTGTTTACCTTCACGCCCTATGGGCACTGGCGGCGGCAGCATGCGGGGCACCACGCGGTCTGGAACGACCTCGATCGCCGCGACCGCGGCACCGACATCTACTCCACCTGCGAGACCGTCGCCGAATACCGGGCGATGGGACGCCGGCAGCGGCGGCTCTACCGCATCCTGCGCCATCGGCTGCTCATGCTCCTGGTGTTCCCGCCGCTGGTGTTCCTCGTGCTCTATCGCCTGCCCTATGACGCGCCGCTTGGTTGGGGGCGGGAGCACCGCAGCGTGCACGTGACCAACCTGTCCCTGGCCGTCTTCTACGGCGGGCTGTCTACGATGCTGGGGGTCTGGCCGGTGGCCGCCAGTGTGATCGCCGTGATGGTGCCGGCGAGCATCATCGGCGTCTGGCTCTTCTCGGTGCAGCATCGCTTCGAAGGCGTGCATTGGGCGCGCCACGCGGCCTGGGACCGAGTGTCGGCCTCGCTCGCGGGTAGTTCCTATCTCCGGCTGCCGACGGTGCTGCGCTGGCTAACGGCGAGCCTTGGCTTCCACCACATACACCACCTCGCACCGCGGATCCCGAACTACCTGCTGGAGGCTTGCCATGACGCGCATCCGGCCTTCGCCACCGCGCGGGTCGTCACACTGCGCGAGGCTTTGTCGGCACCCGACCACCTGCTGTGGGACGAGGAGACCGGTCGCATGGTGACCCTTGAGGAAGCCGATCGCATCGTCTCGGCTCCGAGCGCGGGATAACGTCCGATCATCGCAGCGGCCGTTGTATTCGTCCAGGAAGCGTTCGCTCCTGGCTCCTCTCGCCACACCGGTGACGCCTCGACACAAGCCACCATTGGAGGCGAAGGCAATGGTCCGAGTTCGAGTGCATTTCGCCGTCAGGTGCTCCGTTCAGAGACTGTCATTCCCCGGTTCCCACCGGTGCTCCAGTCGGTCTCCTCACAACCTGTCTCCCCTAACCGGCTCGGTGCGCTGAGGCGCAGGTTTGGACAGGGTTTTCGCGGCAACCTTGATGGTGCGAAGACGGAACGGAGCTGGGTTTTCTCTCCGCAATGCCGGAGTCTCTCCAGACCTTGAGGGTAGGGCGATTTAACGCTCAAGCTTTATCGCATTAGAAATACCAGGTGTTCCGGCCGGGTGCCGACCCGTCTTTCAGCGTGTCCATCGCCTACCGGTCGAAGCTGCGAACCAAATCGGCTTCTCTGCCCCCAAGCCCTTGCACTTTCCGGAGCCCCATTAGGAGCGGCTCGGACCCTGGTTGCAGGAGGTCGCCCGGACCATAGCCGCACAGCTGATCCGATCCAGGCACCTCGATGGTACCGATAATGCGAGCTACGATTTTGCTCCCGCGGTGTGACCGGCCGCACAACACATCGGAACTGCCCTCAGCGCCCAATCTTTCGCTCTATCTATTCAAGGAGCCGAAGATGCCGAATGATAAGCGGAAGGGAACCGGGGAGCCCGGCTGGACCAAGGAGGAAAAGGGTCAGGGAGCTTCGACCTCCAACAAGGCGGGCGCGGCAGGCGAAGCGGGCGATGCGGTGCCCAAGGCAGGCTACGGCGGCGACGAACGCGCGGCGACGGAAGCCGCAGCGGCGCAAGTGCAGGAAGACTCGGACGGTAAGGCTGGACCGGATGATCGTAAGGAATGACTAAAACCGCTTGGAGTTTGAAATCGGCCGTTAGCGTTATGGGTCGGCGGGAGCATGACCGATGCTAAACGAGATAGTTCCTGCCGGCGCACCCTGGTGCGGCATCGTGCCTCGTGGTCGCATTCTACGCATCATCGATCTGTACGGGCGTCAGGCTGTTGACTTCCTCTGCTACAATGCAGCGGAACCGGCAGAGCGGTACCACGCCCCCAACACGATGAAGGCAGCGGGCACGATTTTCCTGACGACCGGGCACGTTCTCTACTCCGACATCGCACGCCCGCTCTTTACCATCGTCGAGGATCAGTTCGGCGGCCACGACACGATTGGCGGCTGCTGCAGCGCGCCGTCCAACCGCATGCTCTATGGGGTGGAAGACTGCCCAGGCTGCCGCGAGAACTTCCTGCACGCCCTGGCTCGGCACGGCCTGGGACGGCGTGACATTGTGCCTAACGTGAATTTCTTTATGCGTGTGCCAGTAGACACTACCGGCAGCGCCGCAATCGCGCACAGCGTCTCTCCACCAGGTTGCGAGGTAGCACTGCGGGCAGAGGTGGATGTGCTCGCCGTGATCTCCAACTGCCCGCAGGTGAACAATCCCTGCAACGGTTACAACCCGACGCCGATCCGGGTGCAGGTCACTTGAACCTAGCATGGCCTTTCTGGTCAGCAATTTCTGGCTCGATGTGGTGTTCAAGGGAGTAAAGGGACGGAACCGACCGGAGCTGCTCAACAGCGAGAGTGGCCCGCTCGACTTCATCAAGCTGCACTTTCCCTGCTGCCGGCAGCCAAGCCAGAGTAAGTTAAACGACCGGCTGGATACCGCTGCACACCGTTCCCGCCTGTTCCACGCCAGCCGAATCCACCGTCCGGTGCTTCGCCTCAGGGATGCCGGGAAGGCCGCGCTTGCTGTTCTTGAGCTCCCATGGGAAGCAGAACTCGCCAACGCGAACAACATCGCATCGATGAGGTGGTTTGACACTCCAGCTTAGGTCTGCGGGACGCCGTGGCGCTCTCTTCGGCCATTGATACCGCCCCCGCCGCTACTCTTCTCTTTCGAATCGAGAACGACCATGAATCCTAGCTACCGCTTCGGGATTGAGGAGGAGTACTTCCTTGCCGACGCTGCCACCCGCGGCACCCCTCGGCGAGCGGTGAAGGCCTTCCACGCCGCTGTCAGCACTCGACTACCTGCGGTCGAGCGCGAACTGCTGCAGAGCCAAGTCGAGGTGGCCTCTCCGCCGTCAACCAACTTCACCGAAACACGCCGGATACTGGCCGGGCTGCGCACAGGCTTGGCGGAGGTTGGACACGAGCACGGCATTCTGGTGCTGGCCTGCGGCACACACCCGCTAGCTCGTTGGTCGCGTCAGACCCACACCGAGGCTAAGCGCTACGAAGGGCTGATACGTGACCTGCAGATTCTAGGTCGGCGCAACGTAGTCTGCGGTATGCACGTCCACGTCGAGGTGCCCCGCCCGGAGGCGCGCATCGACCTGATGAACCGCCTGCTGCCCTTCACCCCAACACTACTGGCATTATCAACCTCCTCGCCGTTCTGGCAGGGGCGAGCCACCGGGTTGTCCGGATACCGGCTGTCGGTATTCGGTGAGATGCCACGCACGGGCCTACCGGACCTGTTCGAGGACGATGCCGACTATGCCCGTTACGTTGACATTATGGTCCGATCCGGGGCGATCGCAGACGCAAGCTTTCTGTGGTGGACGCTGCGGCCATCGCTGAAGTACCCGACGCTGGAACTGCGGGTGGCCGACGCCTGCACCCGCTTGGGCGATACCATTGCCATCGCCGCGTTGTTTCGCTGTCTCGTGCGCTTGGTTGACCGCAAATCAGAGTTCAACCGGGGGCAGACTGGTGCTTCGCGAGCGTTTGCGGCGGAGAATCTATGGCGGGCTCAACGTGACGGCGTACGCGCGGCCATGATCGATCCATTCTCGGGAGGGGCAATACCATTCGCAGTGCACCTGGATAGGCTGCTGGCGCTGGTAGGGGAAGACGCAGACGCGCTAGGTTGTAGAAACGAGGTGGAGGCCGTCCGCGTAATCGCGGCCAACGGCACCAGCTCCGACCTGCAGGCGAAGGTATTCGCTGAGGCGCGGGAGCGTGGGGCAAGCGAGCGCCAGGCACTCCAGCGAGTGGTTGATTTGCTTGCCGATACCACTGCCTCAGGGCACGGGTAAGCCGCACTTTGCGCTTGGAGGCCGCACGCCCGAGATGCCACCTCACCGCGAGTCGAGCATGCGCGCAGGTTCTGTTGCATCCTTGCGGCGCCGCCCTGAGCAGGTACAAGCCGCGGTATGGCGAGACGGCGGGGAGTGGCCTCGGTAAGGCCGGATCTGGCCTCCAAGGGGCGACAGTTCACTGCTGAGATGATTCTCTGGGCGGTCGGCTGGTACCTGATGTTCCCGGTCAGCCACCGTGACCTCGCACTCATGCTGGCCGACCGCGGCGTCGAGGTGGCGCATACCACGGTGTTCCGCTAGGTGCAGACCTTTGCGCCGGAGATCGAGAAGCGCCTCCGGCCGCACCTGCGCCACGGCTCGTGGAGAGTAGATGAGACCTATGTTCGGGTGAAAGGCCGATGGATATACCTGTAACGCGCGGTCGACAGTCGTGGGCAGACCATCGCTTTTTACTCTCGGCCAAGCGCGATGTCGAAGCTGCAAAGCGCTTCCTCCGCAAGGCGTTGCGGCAGCAGCATACGGTGAACCCGCGCACCATCACCGTGGACAAGAACCCAGCTTACCCGTGCGCCACGGCGGAGACGAAAGCAAACGACGTGCTGTGGCGCTTCGCCCGTCTACGGCAGTGTAAGTACCTCAATAACAGTGTGGAACAAGACCATCGGCGCTTGAAACACCTGGTCAGACCGGGCTGGGCTTCGGCAGTTTCCACACCGCACGACGAACACTGGTAGGCTGCGAGGCGATGGCGATGATGAGGAAGGGGCAGGTTCGGGAAGTTAGCGGACGCGACATGCGGACCCGAGCAACCTTTGTCGCCGAGTTGTTCCAGGCCGCCGCCTGATCCGAAGCTTGCCGCGGATATCCGCAATCTGCCGCAAACTTCGTAACACAACCGGTTAGGCGCGGCCGGCCAGACACCGTGGCTGTCAATGGTCCGCTTGTAGCATTGTCGCTGCCGGACACAGGGCGCGTTCTCCTCGTTCACCGCGAGCGCCCATAGGTTCACCCGGTCCATCGCCAGGAGCCGGTCAGCCTCGTTTCTGTGTGACCGCTCCTTGAGCTTCTTCCTCTCAGGCGCGTTATGGCTGGACCACCAGGGCGGGGCGCGTGGCCATGCCAGCCAGATCAAAGCGGGACAAGGAAGTGCAAGCGGAGGCCGAGCAGCCGTCACGCAAGCCGTCGAGACGCGCTGCCGCCGAATGGCTCAGGGAAGAAGAGGACGCGTTCGACCTGTGGCTTCGACAAAGTCTGCACGAGGCCTTTGACCTCGCAGTTGCGGAACCGATCCCTGAGGACATCCTGCGGCTTATCGAGGAGGATCGCGCCGAGCGCGAACGTCTCAGGGGCAGTCGGAAGGCAAAGCCGGACAAATGAGGTGTTGGTGCATGCGCCTGGCCTATCCTTCGCGCAGACCCGCCTCAGCGACGCCACCGGCCTCTGGTGCGGGCAGCCAAAGTGTGACCGTGGTTCCTGCCCCAGGCCTGCCCTCCCGCACCAGCCCGCCCCCGACCTGCTCGGCGAAGGTCCGGGCGAACGCCAGTTCGAACTCCGCGCTGGGATTCACCGTCCCAGGTTGCGAAACCCCGCCGCCCAAGCCCGTGCCGGTGTAAGCAATGGAGAGCCGAACGTGACGGCCTGGCCGCAGCGCCGCTTGGTGCTCTGCTCCCGAGGTGATCTCCTCAAGCGCTGCCCCAAGCGTGAGGGTGCCGCCTTCCGGCATGGCGTCGCGTGTTGAGGCGGCCAAGCCCAGCAGCACTGACTTCAGTTCCTCGGGGTCAGCCAGGACTGGCGGCAGCCCCGGGGCCACATCCACTTCGACCCGGAGTGAAACGACCGGGCCGCTTTTAATCACACGTGCCAAGCGCTGCAGCAATGGCGCCACCTCGACCGCCTCGGGCCGGAGCTCGGCGCGCGGAGCAAAAGCCGTGAGGCGCTGGGCCAGCGCGCCGCCGCGCCGGGCTACGTCGTTAACCAGAGCAAGGATGGATTGCGCCGTCGCCGGGTCATGCCCGAGGCGCGCGCCGGCCAGGCGCACCCCGCTCTGGACCGCCTGCATGACACCGGCGAGGTCGTGCCTTACACCGTCTGCGAGCCTGCGCAGCGCCTCAAGCCGGCGCACTCGCACCTCCGTTGCCTGGTGCTGCACCGCCTCCCGGCGGTTGCGCTCGGCCATCTCCACCACCAGCCGGCGAAGAGTTATCTCGCTCATGGTCACCGCGGCGAGATCGCGCAGCGCCGCAGCATCGCCGGATGTCCAAGCACGTGGCTCGGTATGGATGGCGCATAGGGCTCCAAGTGCGTGGCCATCTGCCGTTATGAGCGGCATGCCGAGATAAGCGACGACGCCGAGGTCGGAGATAGCGAGGTTGCCGGATAGCAGCGGATGGCGGCCCGCGTCCTGGATCAGGAGCGGCTCCCCAGCAGCCACAACATGCTGGCAGAAGGAGTGCAGCAGCGAGGTTTCGCGCCGGAGCAGCCAAGGCTGCGGCAGGCCGACAGCGCTCTTGAAGAACTGGCGGTCGGCCTCGACCAGCGACACCAGGGCCGCCGGCACGCCAAGCAGCCGGCAGACCATCCGGGTCAGGCGGTCGAAGGTCTCCTCGGGCGCGGTGTCCAGCAGGCCGGTTCGCCGCAGTGCCATGAGGCGGTCCTCGTCCCGCAGCGCTTTTCTCAGCAGCGTTTCGTCGGACATCGGATGGCCTCCTTGCTCGGCGGGCACCTACCCGTGCCCGTCTGCCCTGCGGGTGGCTATGGGACAGGGTCCACCCTCGGAGCGACTCTGTCCATCCAACTCGGCGGTAGCACGCCGGCCAAAACGGGTAGGCGTCGCACCGACGGAACTGCGGCAGTCCCCGCAGTAGGTGTCGAAGGGGCGGCGAGCCACCCCTTCGCTGCTTTCTCGACCGATTGAGGCTGGTTGGGCGGGGACGAGAATAAAGGGTCGCTCATTCAATCAGCATACGCCACGAGGAGATCCCGCAACTCCTTCCATTCGCTCTTAGCTGTTGCTGACAATATAGCAGCGTCGGCTCCCTTGCGATAAGTGCCGCAAAGCGAGTAGAGGGTTACTCACGGCCATCCGGCGCGACCGTGCTACCACGGAGTTCCGGCCGCGAGTTACCCCCCCGCGGCGGGGCCACGGCGGGTGCCACGTCTAAGGGAAGCGCGGCATCAAGGACGCGTTGAAGGCAGCTTTCCGCCGCATCCGAGCGCAGATAAAGCGCCTGGCACAGCTGCTCAACCTGTGATCGGAAAACCTTCAGCGCCTCGCGCTGCGACGGGGTCGCCGGCGCGGCCTCGACCGACTGAAGGGGATATGTCTGGGCCAACGCTGGGCTCGCTGCCGCGAGCAGCATTGCCATCACGGCATGACGCCAAGCAATCTTAATCCTCGGTGCAGGCATCGTGCGGTTTTCCTGATGGTCATGGTTGAGTGGCGATGCCAACATGGGCATTACCCTGATCCTGAGAAATGGCTTTCGCTATTCGCGTGCAACATATGGTCACCTGCGATAATTCCGTACTTGCGATAACCCCGCCAAAGCCATGGCAGCCCTGCCAACTGCTATCCACATCCCTATTGGGCTCGAGAAGCCGGCGCTGCCAACCCGAAACGGACCTGTCGTTCCACTGCCTCCCTGCTACAGATGACGGGAAGGACATTGGCGTTGCAGCGCGGCTGGCCTGGCAAGCAGGCCTTACCAATGGGGCCGTGCCTCGGCTTCTCACGGCGCATGGATGCCGATCCAGCGTTTCTCCTTCAGCACGCTCTCGATCACGCCGCACAGCAGGTTCTGCACTGTTGTGGCGGCCAGCCCCAGCGGCAGATGCTCGGATGTGGACAACACCACATGGCGCGACATCTCCAGTGGGTGGAGCAACAGCGCGCCGGCCGCAGCGCCCTTCAGGTGTCGCTGCAGCGCCGAGGCAGGCAGGATGGTGTGCGCGTGCCTTTGCTCGGCGATATCGAGCAGCGTGCGCAGCGAGTCGATATCGGCCAGCACCTCCGGCGCCCGTGCCTGGGCCGCCGCACCCGCCTGCACCAAGCGCCGCATCGCTGTCTGACCGCTGGACAGCACGAGCGGGTACTGGAGCACCGCTTCGAGGGGCATCGCGCCCTCGCGGCGCCTGAGCTTAGATGCGGTCGGTGAGACCAGGTAGATGGTCTCACCGGCAGCAGTTCGGCCATACCTGGCGTCGGGTCGAACCGGCAGGTGACCGTCATGTCGAGGCGGCCTTGCAGGACCATCTCCTTCAGCAGGTAGCTCTCCCCCTTCCAGCAGGCGTAGCGAGACGGCGGGCAGGCGCGCCCGCACTGCTCCGAAGAGCTCCAGCGCCAGCAGGTCCTGCACCACGGTTGGCAGGCCAAGGGAGGCAGGGCCGCTCGGCTCGTCGCTGGCGTACTCGATGTCGCGTTCCGCCCGCTTCACCTGGCGCAGGATGGCGACTGCGTGGCGGTACAGCGCCTGGCCGGCTTCGGTCGGGAACACGCCGGTGGAGCGGCGCCTCAGCAGCTTCCGGTGCAACCGCGTCTCCAGCATAGCGATTTGCAGGCTCAGCGCCAATTGCGCCACGCCAAGCTCGATCGAGGCGCGCGACATGCTGCGCTGCTCTACAATCCGGACGAAGTATCTCAGCTGGCGCAGATCCATCCTGGCGCCTTCGCCTGCCTAGCCCCGGCGAGGGTATGGGACTGGTCCGCCCGCCGCCATCGCTTCCCGCGAAGGCCCCTTCTCGACATTGAATGAGCCATGGCATGCGCAGGCCCTAGAATACGAGCCTCACACGTCGGACGATGGGAAGCGCGGCACGGACGGCATCAGCGTGTATTGAGCCCCGGGCTGCTCGAGCTGCCTAAAGGTCAAGGAATTCCTGACATGAAAGGGGGTCGCGTTCCGCCCGGTCAACGTCGCCGCCGATCCCGCGGCTATGGATTTCTTTGCCTCGATCGGGGCGCGGAGCGTGCCGGTGGTAGTGCGCGACGAGGACTTCACCTTCCCCCAGTCGTTGGCGACGTCGCCCGGTTCGTGGGCATCAGCCACAGCACGGATCGCTTGGCGCCGGCGGTGCTGATGGCGCGCTGGCAGGTGATCCTCGACGTCGCCGGCCAAGCCATCGCCCAGCTGCCTGCCGATGCCCTGCCGCGGCGGTCAGTGGCCGAGCGGCCACGCACCATCCGTGACCTGGCCTTCCATATCTAGCAGGTTCCCGACGCCTTCCTGCAGACCGTGACCCGGGGCCTGGGGGATTGGACCGTGGTGGCGAATGTCGATGCTCCTGAGGCGATCGGCATCCCGGGCATCCTCGCCTACGGGGCCGAGATGCAGGCAGGCGTGACCGCTTGGTGGGACGGGCTGGAGGACCGCAGCTGCAACCAGCCACTCAAGATGTTCTACGGCACACACCCGTTGCATGCCTTTCTCGAACGCTCGGTCTGGCACACGGCGGAACACACACGGCAGCTGCTGTGGTGGTTCAGCGTCAATGGGAGCGTGGTTCGGGCATCGCTAGCATCAGAGATCCCGAACGGCCTGCCGATGCCAGATGGGTCGTGAGAGTAGTTCGAAATCCCGTCCAGCCCGCGAGTGCTACACTGCGCCAAGCTCAAGGCCGGCGCTTGCGGAGAGCTGCCGACGGCTGCGGGCGGCCGCCAGGGAGTTATCATCCGTCCAGCTCGCGCCACTAGCTCGGTCTGCCGAAGGGTTGCCGGCGCACGTGAGCAGTAATGCAAGGACCTGCAGCAGGCTGAGGTCTGCTTCCCGTCAGGTGATGCCCAAAAGCCGCCGTCAGTGACGGCATTACAGCGGCGCCCCAGACGGCTAACCGCGTTGTTCACATGCGAAACGCCCCCTGCTGCAAGTGAGCATCACCAGGGCCACTGGCTTGGCCCGCCGCCCGGAACGATCCTCATGGGAAGTCATTCGCCCTGCAAGCACTGCCGACGCAGCGCGCACAACGTCGCGGTCGCCCGCGTGTGCAGGGTCGTGGCTTCGGTCGGGAGCTGATGCGGTTCGTCGAGGAGGAGGTCGGTCGTCGAGGATTCCACGAGGTCAGGCTAACCACGGCGGTGGTCATTAGGAGGAACATCGACCTCTATCAACGCCTTGGATACGCTATCACGGGCCGCGAACCGACTGCGACCGTGGACCGTGTGTGGATAACCAAACGCGTGAACGCAGCCAGCGAGACGTAGACCTGATCATGGCCAGCGGTGGCAGCGCACTGGCATGCGGAGGCGCCACCAAGAGGAGATGCGATGACGCTCGGTGCAAAGGCCTTCACGGCGTTTGCGCGGGCGGCAGCGCACGGCCGCATCGGCCGGCTCGCGCCAGCCCCTGCGGCGGAGCAGGTGAGGTTCACCGTGGCATCCGTCCTCGCTCCCATCCTAGATTAGGGCGCGACCGGAGGGGTTCGAGATGGCCATCCACGATGTCATTGTGGTCGGTGCGGGCTCGGCGGGCGGACCAGTCGGCGTGCGCCTTGCCGAGAACCCGGAGCTCTCGATCCTGCTGCTCGAGGCAGGAACCGACCACGGCACCGAGGCGACCATGCCCTCGGACCTGCTCGACGGCGGGCGGCTTGCGGGTATGACACACGACTGGCACTACAGCGCCGTTCCCGTGGATGGGCGGGCCATGCCCTACCGGCGCGGCCGGGTAGTCGGCGGCACCTCGGCCATCAACGCGGCTGCTGCGATGTGGCCGCGCCCGACGGATCTCGAGCGATGGGCCGCGCTCGGCAATCCCGCCTGGAACTGGGCAGAGGTCCTCCCTTGGCTGCGCCGCATTGAGGCCGACACCGACGCGCCCGACCTCGGCCCACACGGCCGGGTTGGGCCGGTCGAGATCCGCCGGCACCGCGAGCCGGAACTGATCCCGCTGCAGCGCGCCTTCGCCACGGCCTGCCGCGAGGTGCTCGGCCTGCCGGCTGTCGCGGACCATAACGATGTCCGGGTTGCGGGCGGCGTCGGGCCCTGGCCAATGAACCGTCGCGCCGACAACACCCGAATCTCCACAGCGCTTGCCTACCTGGAGCCGGCGCGCCAGCGAGCGAACCTCGCCATCCGCGGAGAAGCCATGGTGGACCGGTTGCTGATCGAGAATGGCCGCGCCGCTGGTGTGGTCTTGGCGGGCGGGCAGGCACTGGCGGCGCGACGTGGCGTGGTGCTCTGCGCAGGCGCCCTAGGCACGCCGGCGATCCTGCTACGCTCCGGCATCGGGCCGGCGGAGGAGCTGGCCGCGCTTGGCATCAGGCCTTGGCTCGACCGGCCCGGGGTCGGAGCGCGGCTGTGGGATCATCCCGCGGTTCCGGTGCGGTTGGTCCCGAAGGCCGGGCAATGCGATCCGCTGCGTGATCCGCGCTTTCAGATGGTTGCGCGCCTTGACACGCATGATAGCGCGCCACTCGTCCTTGTCCTTGTCAGCTTCCTCGACATCAGCGGGTCGCCAGCGCTGCTCGCCGAGGCCGGCGGCGCACCAGTGGTCGCACTGGTCAACGCCGCTTTGATGGATCCGCGCAGTCATGGCCGGCTACGGCTGCCGAGCGCCAATCCCTCCGCCGCCCCCGTGATCGAACTCGGCTTTGATCGCGAGGAAGCGGACCTACGTGCCCTGGCCGAAGGCGTGAGGCTCGCCTGGCGCGTCGCGCGTGCAGCGCCCGTTGCAGCCGAAACCCAACGAATAGTGGGCCTGGACGAAGCGGTGGTTGGGTCAGATGCGCTGCTACGGAGCTACATCCATACCAACCTGGGATCGTTCAACCACCCGTGCGGTACCGCCCCAATGGGTTCGAAGGGCGATCCACTTGCTGTTGCGGACGAGCGCGGCCGCGTCCATGGCGTCGCCAGTCTCTGGATCGCGGATGCCTCGCTCATGCCGCGCGGCCTGACCGTACCGCCGAACTTGGCATCGATGATGATGGGCGAGCGCATCGGCTCCTGGATCCGCGAGGAGCTCGGCGGCAGGCAAGCGGCATAACCAAGATCATGCGCGCCACCCTTTTGGGACACGGTCCTGGCCGAAGGATGTCAGCTCGGCACCATGCTTCGCCGCATGGTACCACGGAGGACGAGGCGACAAGTCCATTGCGGTCTCACCTAGCGGTTCGGCCGACGAGCAGAAGGTCTGCTTTCGCCTCGGCAGCCCCGGAAGTCGCTTATCAGCTTCCGGCCAAAATCAGACCGTACTTCCTACGCGGCGGCGAAAATATGAGCATCCTCGCCGGCGAAGGGGCAGCCATCGACACCACCACCTCGAACGGCCGCTGATATTTGGCGTTTTTGCGGCGATGGTCGAGTTCGAGCGCTCGCTGACCGTGGAGCGGACCAAGGCTGGCCTCGCCTCGGCGCGTGCGCGGCCGTCACGGGGACGACCCTACAAGATGACGCCGGCCAAGCTACGTCTCGCCCAAGCCGCCATGAGCCAGCAGGACACCGGGGTGGGCGACCTCTGCGCCGAACTGGGCATCACCCGTCAGACGCTCTACCGCCATGTGGACCTCCAGGGCCGGCTCCGGCCGGACGGCGAAAAGCTGCTGCGCCACCGCCGGGGCGCGGAGCCGGAGCAGAGGTCGCCAACGGCTATGCCCAAGCCAGAAGGCGCCAACCAACATGGCTGACGCCGAGCAGATGGTCAGGCGGCAGCGGATGCTCGCGGAGTTTGGCGAGTTCGCGCTCCGCAGTGAGAACTTGGACGAAATCCTGACAAAAGCCTGGCGCCTCGTAAGCGAGGCCCTCGGAACGAAGCACGCCAAGGTCCTTGAGATCCAAGACAATGGCCAGTTGCTTCTCGTACGCGCTGGTGTCGGTTTCGGATCCCGGCATCGTCGGGTCACAGCGCCTGACGATGCGCGAGCGGTCTTCCGAGACCTACACGATGAGGCTCGGTAAGCCCGTCATCACCCGGGACATCCCTCAGGAAGATCGATTTGAGGTGCCGACGTTCTTGAAGGAGACCGGCGTAGTTGCCTGGTGAACGTGCCCGTTTTCCTGCCCGGCGGGCAGCCATACGGGCTGCTGGAGGTGGATAGCCGGGAGCCGCGCGACTTCAGCGAAGGGGACACGGAGTTTCTGCGCACCTACGCCACCACCCTCGGCCCCGTCATTGACCGCCTGTACCGGGCCCGCAGACTCCAGGCAGCTCAGGAGCGGTTCCGCCTGGTCGTCGAGAACGCACTCGACTACGTGATCTTCGTCACCAATGCGGAAGACCGGATCACTGACTGGTTTCCCGGGGCGGAAGCCGTCTTTGGTTGGACAGCGGAGGAGGTGGTGGGGCAGCCCAGCAGCCTCATCTTCACCCCCGAAGATCGGGCGAACCACGTGGACGAGGACGAGATCGAGACGGCCCGGAGGGAGGGCACGGCCCCGAACCGCCGCTGGCACTTGAGGAAGGACACGACGCGGGTCTATATCGACGGCATCGTCAAGTCACTGCACGGTGTTGACGGCGAGGTCGGCGGGCACCTCAAAATTGGCCAGGACGTCTCCGAGCGGCGCAAGACCGACGAGGCACTCCGTGAAAGTGAGGCGCGGTTCCGCCGCATGACCGACAGCGCCCCGGCGCTGATCTGGGTGACCGATGCGGAAGGCGAGGTCACCTTCGCCAACATGCATTACGACCACACGTTCGGCCGGCCGGCGGCGCAGATGCAGGGGCGCGGGTGGGAGGAGATCGTCCTGCCCGAGGATCTCGATCAACACTACGCCGCTTTCCTGGAGGCTTTCCAAGCGCGCGCCCTTCAAAGCCGAGACGCGCGTGCGCGACAGGACGGGCCAGGTGCGCTGGCTGCGTTGCGCGGGCGTGCCGCGGATGGACGATGCAGGCAGTTTCCTCGGCTACACCGGCTGCAACGTGGACATCACCGAGGCCCGGCTCGCGGCTGGTGAGCTGGAGTGTCGCGCTGCCGAGCGCACCGCGGAGCTGATGGCGGCGGAGAAGACGCTCCGGCAGGCGCAGAAGATGGAGGCGGTGGGCCAGCTCACCGGCGGCATCGCTCACGACTTCAATAACATGCTCCAAGGAGTCACCGACGGGCTCAGATGGCCCGGCGCCGGATTACGGAGGGCCGCACCGAAGATGTCCTGCGCTACCTGGAAGCGTCGCAAAAGGCGACGGAGCGGGCGGCGGGGCTGACGCGGCGCCTGCTGGCCTTTGCGCGCCAGCAGCACCTGGAGGCGAAGCCGGTCGATGCTGACAGGCTGATTGCAAGTCTTGGAGATCTCGTTCGCCGGACGATGGAGACCTCGATCGGGGTGGAGCTGCGACCATGCGGCGGGACTGGGAGCGTAATGTGCGACGCCAACGAGCTCGAAAGCGCGATCCTCAACCTCTGCATCAACGCACGTGACGTCATGCCCGAGGGTGGACGGTTCATGATCGGCACGGAGCAGATGGAGCTCTCGGCGGCGGATCTGCAGGCAGACCAAACCCTGCCCGGCCACTAAGTGGCGATCTCGGTCGCGGACACCGGAACCAGCATGTTGCCAGCGATGCTCAAGCGGTTGTTCGAGCCGTTCTTCACCACCAAGCCGCTGGGCCAAAGCACGGGGTTGGGACTAAGCCGGGTCTACGGCTTCGTGCGGCAGTTGGGCGGGCTGGTCCGGATCAAGAGCGCGCCTGGGCGGGATACAACGGTTCGCCTTCTCCTGCCGCTGCACGAGCACATGGAGGTTGCAGAAGAGCCGAGGACGACGACCCTCCAAGCCGGTCCGTGCGGGATTGTGCCGCTGGTTGATGATAAGGACGCAGCGTGGGGATCAACAGCTGACCGGCTAGGCGAGCTGGGCCACACGGCGCTGGAAGCCCGGGACGGACCTGAAGCGCTGCGGATCCTCGCCACCACCCGCCCGGCCATGCTGGTTACCGATATCGGGTTGCCGAACGGCATGAACGAGCGGCAGGTGGCCGAGGCGACGCGTGATCGGCAGCCGAACCTGCCCGTGCTGTTCATCACCGGCTCTGCGGGGACGTCGCTGCCGCCAGGGGTCGAGCTGATCGACAAACCTTTCGACCTCGACCTCCTCGTCCGACGGGTCGGGACGATCCTGGAAGCGGGCCCGCGGACCGCCGCCGACCGGGGCCGGAATGCTTAAAGGCGCTTTGCGGCACGCCTTGCCTACGAATGGCCGTCGCGGTGTAGGGGAAACGGTTGGTTGTGGAGCCTCAGCGGCGCGCCATGCCCTTGCGGATCTCGCGCTCGACGGCGGAGCGCTCGCTCGTGCCGGTGCGGCGGATGATCTCCTGGACGATGGCAGGCGACACCCGGTGTCGTTTGGAGAGGTAGGCGACCTCCTCCTCGACCCGAACCTCCGCTGCCGGATCAGCAACTTTGGACTTCGTCTTGTCAGTCTGGGCCATGGTGTATCCTTGGCATCCGGCTTCGCTTAAGGCTCGTCGCTATCGACCGGGCAGAGCCGGCGCACGCCTCAGTCGTAACGCGAAGTGCAGGCCGAGATAGCAGCACCGACGGTCGATCCGCCGCATCCTGGCAGGGACGGTGGCGGATCATAGCCCGCGTCCGGCTACGGCCTTAGCCCAAGGGCTAGGTTAAGCCGAGGCGGAGTTGGCTCTCGCGCACCACACGCTCCTGGCCGTCGCGCTGATGGCGCACGCGATATTCACGATCGGCCCCCTCATTCGGAAGTAAGCGCAGGATCGTATAGGCACCACGCGGGATGCCAGCATCGTACCAGCCGGGAATCAGTTCGACGCTCTGGCCGACTGCTAAGCTGTGGGGTTGCTGCATGACCGTTTCCCGCGGGGCGGTATGGTTCGGTACGATACTAGGCATCCGGGCTGCCCGCGCGCCCCGTTGCCCTCGGTCAACCGATCAGATCGAGGACGATCTGACGGATTTCGTCCTGCGTTAGGCCTGACGGCTCTGGCAAGCGCGGTGTTTCGGTGGGACGAGCTATCCTGGGCGTCTCGGTCATAGAGCCAAGCCCAATCGAGGCTCTCAATGCTATCGTGTTCACTATAGGCCTTTCACGTCAGCGTCGAACAATGACGCTACCCTGCAGGGTTCTCACCAAAGAGAACGCCTTGGATACTCACGCATTCCCCATCGAAACCGCGTGGCGGGTGAAGCAGCCTCGGCTGCTTCACCTGAAGTCATCAGGCCTGCTTCAGGTTGCCGGCCGAGGTCTTACCTTGCTGCCCACGTTGCAGATCAAACTCGAGCTTGTCGCCCTCACGCGGCTCCTGGATGCCCGAGCGCTGGACATCGGAAATGTGGAGGAAGACGTCCTTCGAGCCATCATCGGGCTGGATGAAGCCGTAGCCCTTAGTTGCGTTGAACCATTTGACGGTGCCGGTAGCCATGGCGGTACTCCGTTCACGAAAAGGGGTGCCGCCCCGCGACGTCGCAGGACGGATCGAACTTCGCGGGGAGACGGACACCAGGCTCGGCGCTCGATCACGAGCATAGGGAGCAGGCCGAACCAAACGAGGCTGACAGCTATGATATGGGTCGTGGGTGCAGCTGTTGCAACCACAAATCATGATACTCCCAATGTACAATACCAGGCCGAATCCCTTGGAAAGCTGCCCATCTCGGCAGGGCTGCGGTCACAATGCGCAGGACGAAGTCGCCTGACGCCGGCATGATCGATGGCGTTGATAATGCCTGCAACCGGTAACCAGTGATCTGCAGCTCGCATCTCCATCATCATAAGATGGCTGGAAAGGCCGGCAGCGCCTCGATCACCCCACCTAGATACGGGAGTTCGTTCGGCATCCCGTTGTTGACAGACCAAGTGGTGAAATCTGCTCAAAATGAGAATGACGGCAATGAGGTATCGGGGACGTCGTGGAAGACGCATTTCCTGAGGTCCAAGGTTTTTTCACCTACCTCTCAGGTCGTTAGCACAGTGGTGCGCAGCCACCCTCCTGACTTGGTGTGGCAGGGCGCTTCCAGGTCGAGAGTACTTAACGCCATGACTGGAATAAATACCACGAATCATTCCGGAAAAGCCGGCGGACTTTTTCACCGCATGTTCGACCGACAGGAGCTGAGGGCAGTCACGCAACGCTTCCAGCGGGCGGTGCCGCGCACCGCGGCGTGGCAGCTCGTCAGCACCTTCCTCCCGTTCCTGACCGTGCTGGCGGCGATGCAGGCGGGCCTCGCCCTGGGCTGGTGGTGGGCTTTGCTCCTGGGACTGCCGGCGGCGGCGCTGACGGTGCGCGTCTTCGCCCTGCAGCATGATTGCGGACATGGCTCCCTGTTCGGCACGCCGCAGGCGAACGATCTGGTCGGCCGAATCTGCACGCTCTTTACCTTCACGCCCTATGGGCATTGGCGGCGGCAGCATGCGGGGCATCACGCGGTCTGGAACGACCTCGACCGCCGCGAACGCGGCACTGACATCTATTCGACCTGCGAGACGGTTGCCGAGTATCAGGCAATGAGCCCCGGGCGGCGGCGCCTCTATCGAGTCATGCGTCATCCACTCTGCATGCTTCTGCTGTTCCCGCCGCTGGTGCTCCTGGCGCTGTACCGCCTTCCCTATGACGCCCCCTCGGCTGGGGGCGGGAGCACCGTAGCGTTCATCTGACCAATCTCGCACTCCTTGCCGTCTATGGCGGCTTGCGATCCCCTTCGGCATCTGGCTGGTGGTGACGGGTGTGCTGGCCGTGGATGGTGCCGGCCAGCATCGCTGGCGTCTGGCTCTTCTCGGAGCAGCACCGCTTCGAGGGCGTACACCGGGCTCGCCATGCAGCCTGGGACCGAGTGGCCGCGTCGCTCGCTGGCAGTTCCTACCTTCAGCTGCCGGCGCTGCTGCGGTGTTTGACCGCAAGCCTCGGCTTCCACCACGTGCATCACCTCGCGCCGCAGATCCCGAACTACCTGCTCGAAGCTTGCCAAAATGCGCATTCTGCCTTCGCCATTGCGCGGATCGTAACGCTGCGCGAGGCTTTCTCCTCGCCCGACCACCTGCTGTAGGATGAGGAGGCTGGCCGCATGGTGACCTTCAAGGAGGCAGAGCGGCACGGGTAGGTTTCGCCTCTGACCTGCGTCGGGGGGCAGCAGCTCGGTCAGGACCTCTACGCTCATTTGTGACGGTACGGAACTGCACCGCACGGCATCAAGCGGAAGCTCCTTCCTAGGCAGAGCACCCCGTTTCAGGGCGCCGCTTGAACTCTGCGATTCGGCATCCCATTTACCATCCAAGTGGATGGTTGAGGGATGGTAAAGGGATGCCTAGTGCTGCGCCCGAACTGCGTCCCAAGGTTGGCGGCGATACCGAGAAGATCACGATCAATCTGGGCTATGTCGATCTTGGCCATATAGACCTACTGGTGCAGGACGGATTCTACTCTAATCGCACTGACTTCATCCGCACCGCCATCCGCAACCAGATCGAGCGGCATGCCGATACGACCAAGCAGTCAGTCGCACGGAAGAACCTGGATCTGGGCTTGCGGCACTACAGCCGCGAGGATCTCGAGGCGGCGCGAGACGCCGGGCAGATGCTCCACATCCGGGTCTTGGGTCTGGCCAGCATCGCAACCGATGTCACGCCGAATCTGGCCCGGGCGGCGATCGCTTCGATCTCCGTCTTGGGTGCCCTCCAGGCCAGCGCCGCGGTGAAGGCCGCGCTCGCCGACCGCATCCGCTGACTGCCCTCCGCCACAGGTCGGCGCCCGACAGTCACCACCATCAGCATTCCACGACGGAGTGCAGAGCGAACCTTCCTGCGCGGAAGGTTGGCCTGGCTTCGTATCCCGAAAGTACCAGACATGAACGCGATTTTCCCGAAAGACATGCTTGAGGCCACCCGGCTGACCCGCGAAGGCAAGCTCGCCGAGGCTTCAGCGCTGCTGCAGCGTTCTCTGCACGGTGATGTGGCGCCCCCGGGCACGCCCACCGGCACCCCGACCGCACGGGCGCCGCGCATCATCGACGTCGACCCAGACACCGGCGAGGCAGCTGATCCCGCACCGGCCCCAGCCGTCGGCGCGGCACGTAAGGCGGCGGCCGGCCGGTGGCCGGCTGCCGGCATGGGCAAGGCCGCCATGCCGCAGATGCCGGAGGCGCTGCGCGGCTTCCTCGATCAGATGAACCAGGGTGGCCTTGGGCAGGGGCTGGACGGGTTGGCACGGCACGCCCCGGCGCCTGAGCCGTTGCCCGAGGGGGCACGGTTCATCATGGGGTCCTTCGATGCCGAAGCCGGCAGCCGCGGTTACAAGCTGTATATCCCGAGCACCCGGCGCGACAGAGCGGCGCCGCTGGTCGTCATGCTGCACGGTTGCACGCAATCGCCCGACGACTTCGCCGCCGGCACGCGAATGAACGCGCTGGCCGAGGAGCATGGCCTGTTTGTCCTCTACCCGGCGCAACCGAGTTCCGCCAACGCTCAGAAGTGCTGGAACTGGTTCAGCCCGGGCGACCAGAAGCGTGACCAGGGGGAACCGTCACTGATCGCAGGCATGACGCGGCAGGTCATGCGCGAGCATGCAGTGGATCCACGACGCGTCTACGTCGCCGGCTTGTCGGCCGGCGGTGCGGCCGCCGCCATCATGGGCCAAGCCTATCCCGAGCTCTATGCCGCGGTCGGGGTGCATTCCGGCCTGGCCTGCGGTGCGGCCCGCGACATGCCCTCCGCCTTCGCCGCCATGCGGCAAGGCGCAGCCGGCGCGCCGCTGCGGGCGGGCAATGGGCAGCGGGTGATCCCGACCATCGTGTTCCATGCCGACCGCGACACCACCGTGCATCCCAGCAACGGCGATCAGGTCATCGCGCAGTCGGGCGCCTCAGCCAGCGGGCTCCGCACCGAGGTCGGGCGAGGCCAGGTTCCCGGCGGGCATGCCTATAGCCGCACCCTGCACGCCGATGCCGAAGGTCGGGCCGTGCTGGAGCAATGGCTCGTTCATGGTGGCGGCCATGCCTGGTCCGGCGGCAGTCCGGCCGGGTCCTTTACCGACCCGCGCGGGCCCGATGCATCGCGCGAAATGCTCCGCTTCTTCCTGGAGCATCCGCAGGGCAGCGCGACCACGTGACATCCACCGCAGTTCGGCCGGCTGCCGGCGCGGGGCTCAGTCGCTCACATGATCTCCGACCAGGGTCCCGATCAGGCGGAGCAGAGCCTGATGCTCGGGACCCTGGCCGCCGCGGGCGAGGAAGTCGCCGATCTCGAACTCGGCGGCGCGCCCACCCGATGCGAGATTGGGCTCGTGCCGCACGAACACCCGCCCGGGGCCGGGCTCACGTGCGAGGAGCCAGCGGTCGCCGTTGGAACTCGCATAGAGTTCCCTGGCGCTACACGTCTCGGCTGCCGCCACGATGCGATAGTCCGGGCTGCCATGATCCATTCCCATCTCTTCTCGGAGGTTCACGCGTCACGGGGGCATCCCAGTCGTAGGGGGAGCCTCACCTCAGCCTTCCTGGCGCATGTCGGCAGGGTAGAAGCTCTTCCGCTGAACCCAGCGGAAGCCCTCGTGCTTGGTGATGGCGGCGATCT
>NZ_JAETWB010000038.1 GCF_016773205.1 Belnapia arida | reverse complement strand
CCCGAGCAAACCGCGGCTGCCGGCCCGCTGGGTGGCCCCTCCTACACCTACCGCGGCGCCGTCATCGACTGCCTGAAAGCCGGGCATGTCTGCTTGCTGCGGATGCCCGGCCACCCGCTCGACGGCCACGGCTTCGGCGTGGCCGGCACCATCACGCCGCTGGTCGACCTGTGGGTGGAGGAGAAGCGACTGCCCAGCTACATGCGCCTTGTCGCACCGACGAAGCCCTGACCCGCTTCGATCACCTCATCCGCATCGCCGACCGGCTGGGCCAGGTGTCCGCCGGCAGCCCAGAGGCGGACCAGGCCATCCATGACGTGCTCGGCCGCGCCGGCACGGTTCTGCCCTACACGACCGAGACGGGTGCCGCGGCGCAGCTCATGCCGCCCGGCTTCGAATGGCGGGAGAACACCCATGCCGGAGGGCTTGTCTATGCCTCATGCCGGCGGAGCGGGACGGGCGGGAAATGGCGGCATCCGCACCACGGGCAGTGGAGCGCGACCAAGCCGCTGTCCATGTGCGGGACAGCGATGCAGGCGCGGGCGATGCTGGCGCGTTGAAACGGATCTTCAAAAATTTCGCCAGTGGACCGCACATGTAGCAACCCTACTATCGGGGCGCCGTTGAAGGTGCTTATTGCGCTTTTTTATCGCCCGGAAAACACCCAATGGTTGTGTCACCCGATGCTCAGGGACTGCTCCCCTCCGCGCTGCAGCGCGTGAGACGGCTCCGCGCGCTTGCCAAGGACTGCCGCGACTTGGCTCAGCTCATCCAATACCGGCCCGATCAAGAGAGCATGCTCGAGATGGCCCAGCAACACGATGCTGAGGCTGACCAGATCGAGACTGATGCGACGCTGGAAAAGTAGGGCCTGCCGCGGCGACGATTAGCGTCTACACTGGTGACGTTCCGAATCAGCAACGCTACATTTTAGCCCGCCTAGACGCTTGTTGGATCCAGCGCATGCACTCCTAGCCGAGCCGCCGCAGCCTTGAGCTGTTCGACGGCGCCCTCGCGCCATTGATGCCGGGTCAGCAGCTTGGCCGCCTCGGCCGGCGGCAGCCCAAGGGCGGCGCCGATCTCAGCGGGCTTGGTGATGCCCCGCTCATCCAACTCGCGGCCGATCGCCATCTTCAACCGGATCATGGTCAAGCGGTCAGTGGTCCGGCGCCGGCGCTCCTCGGGCGAGATCTTCGGCTTTGCGGGCGGCATCTGGTCGGGGAGCAGGCTCATGGCATGGATGTCGGTCACCGCCGCAGTCGATACCAGATGGGACATGATGAAGCTGCCGGACATGCAAAGGGGCGCCAAAGGCGCTCCATGCAATCTTACCAACCTGGCTCGTGGTGTTGTTAACCGCCGCGGCGGCTAAACTGGCCAGCGAAGGTCGGGCTGGCAGCCTGCGCCGGGACATACACCAGCGTCTGCTCGCGGCCACCGCCGACCAGCTGGGCCACACTGCCGCTTTGCTGCTGCCTCGTGGTCTGGCCCGAATAGGCAATGCTGCGGTTGGTGCTTTCGCCGGTGATGCGGGCATAGCCGCCACCGACCACATTCTGGCTCGGCGCCACGTACTCAACGCGGGGGCCACCATCGGCGCCGCCACCCACCAGGCGGGGGCCGTGGTCTTGCGCCTGGGCAGCGCCCACGGCACCGAGGGCGATCAGCGAGGCAAATACAGTGGTGCGGAACATGGCTTGGTTCTCCGTCTCGGAGGCCGGCAGTTCAGGGCGTGACGCTCGGCCGGCCTTGCTTGAGGCGGAAGATGATCCCGGCATCGGCTCAGCACCAATATGAAGCCTGGATGCCATGCATCCACCAGATGGATGAACGGCGCGGCGCTTCCACAGTTACCTGGAAGCCTCGAGACAGGAGGATGCCATGCCACGCCGCCCCACCATGTCCATGCAGGATCGCACATTGGAGACGGCCATAGACCGCTATTGCGCCGCCTTTGGCCGCGATGCGCTGCCCTGCATCGCAGGCCTCGACAGTGCCATGGCGAATGCTGCTGCGGTCATGCTGGCTGATGCGGTCACGGCTCGGCGCCCGTTGCGATACTGCGCCATCGCTGATGCGCTCGGGGGGCCGCAGCCGCCAGAATGCGCGTCGCTGTAGGCCTGTTGAACTTCGACCCTATCTGCCTCGCCGCCGCGGCCCAGGACAGCGCCAGCCCTTGTCACCATCGGTAGGGGATCTCACCAGGTGGGAGGCCAAACAGCCGATCGCGGGCGCGGCGGACGATGCCGTAGCACTCGCAGGCGACCGCCTCGAGGCCGGGGCGGTCGGTGATGGTGATGCGGCCACCGCCGTAGCGGATCAGCCCGGCTTTTTGTAAGGCGCCGGCGGCTACCGTGACCCCGGCTCGGCGCACTGCCAGCATCATGCTGAGCATCTCATGGGTAAACGGCAAGGTGTCGCCTTCGACCCGGTCGTGTGCCATCAGCAGCCAACGCGCGAGGCGCTGATCGATTTGGTGGCGGCCGTTGCAGGCGCCGGTGCGCGCCACTTGGCCATGATGGACCAGGGCGTAGCGGTTCAGCAGGCGCCGCAGATCGGGCAGGCGCTCCAGCGCCGCGCGGAAGGCTTCGGCCGAGATGCGGTAGCCGGTGCCGGCCATTTGGACGACGCCTTCCAGGTCATCGCGGTCGTCGTCCAGCAGGAGCGGCAGCCCGACGAAACCTTCATGACCCACCAAGCCAACCTCGGCGCCGTCGCCGTCGTCCAGGGTGGCCAGCATGGAGACCATGCCGGTCTCGACAAACCACGCCGCCACCATGGGCTGCTCAGGCGTCTGAAGCACCTCGCGGAAGGGCAGTTCGGCCGGTTCGAGTAGCGGCCAAAGCTCGGCGAGATCCTGAGGCGGCAGGGCTAGCAGCAGGCGGTTGCGCAGATCGGACGGGGGGGTGACAGGGGGAAGCACGGACGCGGCTCCTCGCTGGATGGGAGAGGAAGCACTGGCCTCTCTCAGTCACCTGCGTTACCGCCGCGAGTGCTGACGGGTACAGAGGCGTCTAATGCGAAGGCCACATTGATCGACGTCAGGGCCAACGCATGGAATGCGGCGGGGGTCGCGAACCGATGGCAGTCCGCGACCAGGGTGAGACAATGCCTGGCTCCCCCGCCACAAGCAGTATGCCGAGTGCCCTCGCGGAACGAGGGGCCACGAAGGTGCGAGGCCCTATCACAAGACAGCCGACTGAGCTCCGCGGCGGGGCTGGCCAAGCCCCCATCTTCAGCCGATCAGCGTACCGCTTAGGTATTCAGGTCTTGCGCCTCGCGCTTCAGGCGGAGGTGTTCCCGCATCAAGTCGAGCGTGGTCTCCAGCGCCACCAACAGCTTCCTAGCCATGGTGGCGTCTCGGTGATTGTCCCTGTCCATCTCCTCGATGATGAGGAGCTGGCGGGCGACGCGCTGCTCACACTCCCGAACGTGGCGCTCGGCCATGGCAAGCGGATCTTCGGGCGGGTTCATGCCCGCCCCATCGCCGTATCGCCGCCTGCCGCCGCTATGCGGGCTAACTCGGCTCGCGCTCCGGCGACGAAGGCTTGGACCATCTCGGCGCTCTCGGACGGTGTGTAGCCCGCGTCCCGAGCCGCCGCGGCGACCTGCTCGAAGGTGCGGCTGACCTGCTCTGGCACTTCGGCTGCGAGCATCTGCACCAACATCTCCTGCGCGAAGGCCGTGCCGGCTGCGCGGCTGTCGGTCAAATCCTCGGCGTTGAGACGGCTCATGCTCGCTCTCCACAGGGCTGTGGCTGGTTGGGCGGGGGCCTCGACGGCGGCTGACCGGCTGCGCAAAGAGGCGCAGGCTCATGCTGCACCTGTAACTGCTTTCAGTGCCAGCCGCGACGCCGTTGAGCCCGCTTAAATGCGTGCCGACTCCGGCACCCGCACCCCCAACCGGGCCGCTGCTGCCTCGAGCAGCGCCACCTCGCCCTCTTTCCAGAGGTCCCGGCTCAACAGGGCGGATGCTTTGTCGGGCAGCATCCCGAGGGCGTTGCCAGTCGCCTCGGGCGTGCTGACGCCTCTGGCCTCCAGCTTGCGGCGGATTGCCTCCCGGAGGTTGTCAGCCTCGGCCAGCTCCACCCGCCACGTAAAGGTCTCCACGCTGTCCCGGATGTCCCTCAGCCGGTGCCAGAGCTCGCCGGCCAGGTAGTTGAGCGCAAGCGCCTCCGGGCTGGTCTCGCCAACGCTGGCCTTCACCACCACCTCCAGGGCGTGCACCGCGCCCCAGGCGTCGTCGACCACTTGGGACATATCCTCCACGTCCACCCGGCTGATGTGCGCCCGCGCGTTCATGCCGTCCCCCGGTTCAGCGCCCGCAGGTCGCGCAGGCAGGAGCGCAGCAAGTCGGCCTCCTCGCCGCAGAGCGCGGTGGCGCCGTTGGCCTCGAACCACACCATCGCCGCGGCGAGCTTGGTCTCCAGCTCGGGCAGGAAGCGGGCCGGCGCCTCGGCCAGCCGCTCTGTCGCCTCGAGCTGACGCTCGCACCAGGCATCGTAGCCCGCGTCGCCGAGGCCGTTGCTGAGGCTGGGATGCCGATACGGCTGGTAGGCCTGCCAGGCCGTGACGAAGGCCTCAGAGGCGGGGCGGCCACCATGGCGCCGGCTGCCACAGGCAGCGCGGCGGCGCTGATGACCTTGCGTGAGGCCTCGTAGGCCACCCAATGCGGGTTGGTCTCGTCGCAGTGGCGGTCGTCGCTGTTCAGGGCGTCGACCAGACCGGGATGTGCCTGGCAGAGCGCGATCAGCGCGGCGTCAGAGTGCAGCGGGACGGGCGAGGCGAGCACGGCGCCGCCGGCTGCGTCGGTCAGCAGGGTCGCGCCGAGGATGATGCGGCGCTTCATCCGAAGAACGCCCTGGCGAGGCCGGTGCGCAGGTTGGCAGGCATCCGATCGCCGTTGCGAAGATAGGCGGCGCGCACCTGGTCGGCGCTGGGGGTGATGCCCTGGAAGCTGGCGTCGGAGCGCACCGCCAGAGGAGAGGTCTCGGCGGGCTCGCTGTCCTGCAGCGGCGTGCCCATGCGGTCGAGGAGGTCGACCAGCGCCGCTACGGCGGCTTCGATGTCGGCCCAGCCGGTGCTGGCGGGGATGCGAAGGACGGGCCGCCGGTGGCGTCGGCGCCGAAGAAGATCTCGCCCGGCTTGGCGGAAGTCAGGATGCGCGCGAGAGGGGTATCGCTGGGTAGTCTTCTGGCGGCGAGGACGGTGGTGGTATGGACACAGGTAGCCATAGCTCGAACCTCCGATGTTCGGGTTGCGGTTAGGCCGGGCGCGGGGAGCTTCCACCTTCCCCATTCGGCCGCTCCACGATTGCGGAACGGCATATGATGTGCCATATGCAAAATATGAGCGCAAGCCGAAATGACACATCATATGCCATTTCGGCGGGACAGGTCCGTGCGGCCCGAGCGCTTGTGGGACTGACGCGGGAACAGCTCGCGCAAGCGAGCGGTGTGCCCATGCGTACCGTCGCCCGCATGGAGCTAGACGAGGGCACTCCTCAGCGTCGCACCCTTGACGCCATCCGCGCCGCCCTCGAGGCCGCCGGCGTCGACTTCATCGCGGAGAACGGCGGCGGCGCTGGAGTGCGGCTCCGAAGGTCATCAAGCCCAGCCGATGCCACTGCCCCAGCCGCGTTCGCCGAGACGACAGTGACCGCGCTCGACGCGCTCCCGACCAAAGCGGCCGAAGATACTGAGAAGCGGTGATGGTGCGTGCGATGCCATCCAGAAAGGCGAACGATGACATTACCCCCTGCTTTTCCACCTGCACCGACATCACGACCCGCATGGGTAAAGGAATGCCAGTTCATCGAGGGTGACGTGACAACGCCGGATGCGATGTGCAGAAAAGCGCTGAAGCCCGGCAGCGTCTACTGCAGGGAGCACCACGCGATGTGCTTCACGCCCTACAAGAAGCGATTGTCAGAACGGGTGCCTGAATAGGCCAGCGCAAGTTCATGCCCAAAAGCATCTGCGCCTTGCCTGACTACCAACCCTGATAGCCCGTCACCGGCGCATTCTGGTAGTACGCCTGATCGTCCCAATCCTCACCACGTCATGGCGGACCGGACTGCCTGCGGGGCTGCTATGGTGGAGCGGCTGGCTGTGGCGATGGCCGAGGCGGCCGAAGCGGCCGAGGATACGGAAAAGCAGGGTTGAAGGTGGCACGGAAAATGCGAGGAGGCTGAGGAAGTTCAGCGGGAGCTATGACGCTTTCCATAGTGAGGCTGCATGACACCAGCTGAAACCATCGCATTAGTCCTGGCACTCTCGCTGATGGGGAGTGTTCTATCCACCAGGACAGTCGAAACTCGAACGGGTGCCGTACTGATTGCGGTTGGGATGCTAGCGATCGCCCTGGTGGTCTTTCACCAATGGAGCCGTTAGAAACAAGGCGTCGCATCTCTTTGAGCAGCCATGCAAACCGATGAGGACCAGGCACCCAACCCAGAGATAGCCACTCTCCTGTTGCGCATCTTCGAAGAGGCGTTTGACCAGCACGAAATGCGGCAGCAGAAGGCTAGGTCAGCGGATACTTCAGGAAGTCCGTTTGCGGCAGCTGACCCTGTTGCTCGGCAAGTAGGGCTCGCCTCCCTGGAGGCGTTGGCAAGGTTCTCTGGCTATAAGGATTTAGCTTCAGCCTGCGATCGGCTTGTGTCGCTGGAAGAACACAAACAGTGAGCAATGACCCCGACCGCCTACTGCAGATCCTGCGCGCGACGTGCTTGTCCGAGGTTCGATCCGACCAGCCAGATCTGACCCTCCGTCAGATCGGCATAGCGCTGGTCGTCTACCAAGCGGACGAGCTGCAGACCATCCGCGGGTTGGCGAAGCATCTGAACATCAGCAAGTCGGTTGTCACCCGCGCGCTCGACCGGTTGGAAGAGCTCGAGCTGGCGTGCCGGACGACTGACGCCCGAGACCTTCGCAGCGTGCTGGTGCAGCGGACCGCCGGCGGGGCCGTGATGGTGGAGCGGCTGGGGACGGTAATGTCAAAGGAGGCAAAGGCAGATGCAACCACTCACCGGACAGACAGAAGCTCCACCTGATCAGTCCACATCAGCCGCGTCTCATCCAGAGGAGATGAGGGCAACTGTCGACTTCAGCGTCGGCAAGTATGCCTCGCTGAAAGCTACCGCCCGCACCACCCCAGCAGGCCTGATATCGGCCGGCGTCATGGTAGCTGCCATCGTTTTTGCTGCGGCCTCCCTCGTCCGAGCCACAAGGCGACGGCTGTAAAGCGAAAACAGAGCGCCGGACTATCACCGTAGATGCTTGGTGCCGAAGGGTGTCAGCACTATGGACACCCTTCCAGCCGCCTCGGCGCGCTTGCCTACCAGCCCCCGGACCACCCGCGGCTCAGCGTCTCATACGACGGATTGCCCCCGGTGCCGACGCGACCGATGGTGACGGTGCCAGGCTGCATCAGCGCGTTGGTCTGCTGGCTGTAGATCGAGTTGTTCAGGTAGCCGTTGACGGCGTTCCCGAGCCCCTGCGACGCGTTGCCGTAGATGCTGGCCTGGGCGCCGGCCGCGCTCACGTCGGCCTGGTCGCGGGCCCGGACCCAAATGTCGGTCATGTCAGCATGCGGCGAGCCGGGTGCGGCGCTCCTGGTGCTGGTCCCAGGAATCAGGCTGAGCATCCAGCTCGGCCAGCATAGGACCAACATCGAGGCCTCCATGTATCCGATGGAAGTACCGCAATATGCGCTTCCGTGTATCGGGAAGCCTGTTCTCTGCAAAAATTTACGCCGGCGCGTGCATGGCGCGCACTCTACAATAATATGTCAGTATTTCACAAGAAAATAGCGGTTTATACCATGACGTACATCACTTTTTGCTTGCAATTTGTGGTGGACGCGCGTGGTTTACAGTGGCGAGGGTCGGGCTCGCATCCAGTGGTGGCAAAGGCCCACCAGCGGGTGTCTGATCCTCTGGGGAGGGCTCCTATGGCTGACAATTCGGATGACCTCGGCGACGCTCGCAGCCGCACCGAAAATCAAGCCTTCCGTGACAAGGCAACCCGCGCGTCGGCAGGCAATCCCGAGATGGCTTACATGCCGCGCTGGGTGCCAATGGGTAACTGGCGCATGTCGAGCTTCGACCTCGTCGTCGTGCTTGTCGGCGTCGGGCTGATCATCATGGTCTTGGGCATGCGCCTGCTCGGCGTCATAGGCGAGGGCGCTGGCTAGATCTGCGCGCGGCAAGCATGGCGCCCAGCCGCGCGCCCCAGCGTCCCGCCGGGGCAGCACCAGGCCGAAGGGGCACCACTTCAGCTGAGGGCGGGGGGTATCAATCAGGCTTGGCGATTGCGCTCCGCCCACTCCTCCGCCGTCACCTCGGCCAGCGCCAAGGCTCTTAAGCGTCCCAGGTAGTTATTGCGCTGGGCATTCTAAATTCAGTGCAAGCTGGAAGACGGACGGAGACATAACTCATGATTTGCGGTAATCCGAGTTGAATTCAACTAAAGGTAAAGTTTGAGGGATATAGAAGCCACCTTCTTGGGCGACCTGCAGCTGGCACACCTTCGCCAGTATCATGAGATCCTGACCGATTTCGGTCGGATGGCTCCCGATACCAGTGACGTCGACCGCCTACTCCAGCTTGCCTGCGTTCAGGCAGCGCGCGGGATAGGCATCGCCCATTCCAAGGTCATGCGTTACCGCCCTGAAGTTGGCGATCTGCTAATCGTAGCAGGCGTTGGGTGGAAGCCGGGTGTGGTTGGGCATGTGGCCCTCGGCACGGACCTCGCTTCACCACCCGGTCGCGCTTTGCAAGTCCGCCAAGCCGTCGTGATTGACGATGTGCCGAACGATCCTGACTTCCGCTATGCGCCGGTTCTGCGCAAGCACGGCATCGTCTCAGCCCTGAATGTGCCTGTCGTCATTGACGGTAGCGTCTGGGGCGTCCTTGAGGTGGACAGTGAGACGCCTCGGCATTTTGGTGCAGATGACACGCAATTCCTGTCTGGCTTGGCCAATGTCCTTGGCTTGGCCCTACACGGCAGGTTCGGGTTGGCACAGGTTGCCGAAGCGGCGGCGGAAGCCACTCTCACCTTGGCCAAGGAACGGACGCTGCTTGAGGAGCTGAGGCACCGGAGCAAAAACGACCTTCAACTCGTCCTCGCCATGTTGGTCATGCAGAAACGCAAGCAGACGGATGATCAGTCCAGGCGTGGCTTTGAACATCTGATGAACCGAGTGACGGCAATCAGCATCGCCCACGACCAACTTGTGCCGAACAAGGGCGTCGGGAGGATCGAGCTGGCTGGTTATCTTCAGTCATTATGCGGCAACTTGGCGCTGCGACGGGAAAACATCCGGATCGAGACGGACTTGGCTCCTATCGAGCTTCCACATGAGGTGGCCGTCGCGCTCGCCCTCATCGTGAACGAGCTGACGACAAACGCGCTCAAATACGCCTTCCCAGAGGGACGGAGCGGCAGGATCGCGGTGAGCTTCAGAACCGATGGTCAAGGCGAAGGCTGTCTCCGTGTGCGCGATGACGGCGTTGGCATGGGACCACCGCGTGCAGGCAGTTCGGGATCAGAGCTAATCGCGCGCCTCGCTAAGCAGTTAGGAGGTCGGGTTGAACCCGAGAACCTGCCGGTGGGCACCGGCTTTGTAATCTCCTTCCCGCTGGTAACGTGACCTGACGTGAGGTCATTTGGGCGCTTCTGTGCTACCTGCCGCCAAACGCCGCCCGCCACAGCCCGTCGAGCCACTGCGCCTGGTCGGGCGGGAGACGTGCCGACACCTTCTGCCCATGCAGCCATTGGCGCAGCTGCTCGAGCCGGATCGGGTCCTGCATGGTCACTGTCGGCCGCCCGGCGAGCAAGTCCAGGATGCCCTGCAGGACCACTGGAAGCCATACAGAAGGGGGCAAAGCACCAGCGCAAAATAGATGAAGGCCCGCTCCGCCTTTCGAGAGAACGGGCCTCCAACTGGCAACTGCCGCAGCGGGGACCAACCAACGGCGGCAAGTGCATGCAACGAAGCACGCCACAGGTTTGTCCGCTACTGTTCCATCAGTAGTGGAACGATGCCAATCAAACTAGCTTTGCGCGGGTATAGCGGGAGGGGGTATGTACGGCTGCCTTGAACATCACCGACCGCTGGTTAGTGCCTCGATCGGAGCTCAACGTCGGACCACTGTCCGACAAGCAACGGCACATCGCCAGGTATAAGGGCGTAGGCCTCAATCATGTGGTTCGTGTTCAAAGCGAACGTCACTGCAAAAATTAGCTCTTGCTCCGTGCCTTCGGCCTGAAGTTTCACGCGTCGGCGCCAATGACCACCATCACGGCCAAGTTGCGTCCAGCTGCCCTCGGCAGCCACTTCATGACCAAAATCGTAACAGCGTAGTCGGTGTTCAGCGGCGCGCAGGCGGCGCGCAGCAAGTCGTTCGTACGACTGCCTATGATTGGTCACGAGCGCTTCTTCCCGACCTGGTTTCCTAGCCATGGAAGCAAGCGTAGAACAAAATTATTAACCTCTGGTTGTGAGAGAGAAGCCAATACCATCGAGAGCCATGGCAAAAGCAGTACCGCCATAGCCCGACCTCAACGGCATCATTCAGGCGACCGCCCATAGCAGGCCATCCACCCCCTCCACCATAACCTCGGTTAGTGGATACGGGATGCGCCGCAGGATCGCCGGCGAGGCCACGCTGGAGCGGCGCCAGGGCGGCTGCGGGGTGTCAGCGGCCCTCACTCTGGCCCACGGCGCTGGCGGCCTCACTGACGCATCCTGACGGGTTTCCAATGGTAGGCGCCACGCCTCCACACACGTCTGCATCCTCAACCCGGTTATGCGGGCGCGGCAGGGGACGAGCGGAAGGCCACGACCTCGGCCGAGACCAGCGGGAGGATCACCCCCGCCTCGCGGAGCATCTTCAGCACCGAGTTATCCGTGCAACGCAGATCCGGTTACAGCAGGTGCTCCCACGTGGGCAGCTGCAATCTGGCTGCGTAAAGGATAGGCATACAGGCCTTTTTGGCTTGCTTTGAGTTCATGTTGCGGCGCAGCATAAGCGTAAGTGAGGGGAGGGACAGGCATAGGAGCTTTGCCATGGTCGCCTTCCTGGTCGGTACAGCAGCAATCCTGGTGGTGAGCCTCGCTGTTCGGGTTGCCATAGATGAGCTTGCGGCTCGCTGGGCCCAAGGATCTCTAGACGCCCCCCGCAGTCTCCATGGCTCCTGATCAAGGATGTCAGACGATGAAGCCCGCGTCCCAGCCGCGGCGCCGAGCCACATGGAACGGGACATGATGCGGCTGTTGAGCAGTGCTCAAAAGGCTGCTGGTAGCAACGCTCCAGCTCGAGTTTGCGGCCTCAAGGTGGTGTTCTCGCTTGAAGGGGATGCGGCTGTGACTTGGGAGATCAGCAATATCCTGAATGGACCAGAGCGGTAATGCAGAGCGGACCCTACACAGCGGTCCGCGCCTTCACCCGGTCCGGATACCACTCAGTGAACTTGAACGCTCCGACCAGTGCCAAAACGATCGCGGCAATCCCCAAGCGGGGTGGCATGTCTGGCAAGGTGAGCAAGGCCAGCTCGGCGGCCACCATGACCGCGAAGGCCAACGCCCAGGCGCTCGTGATGACGTAGTTGGTCCGGACGAACTCCGGCGCGTTCCACAGCTCCGGCGCCACATGCTCACGGGCGTACTACAAGGTGAAGGGCCGGCGCATGGCCATCGAGGCAAGCACAATCAGCAGCAGCCCCGCATCCACCATGAGCCTGACTGCGATGACCGACCAGGTGGGTTGGTTCAGCAGGGCGTACAGCGCTAGGCCCCCGAACAGGATCGCGGTGCCTATCTTGAGCACCTTGGCTGTCCTTCTCAACACCTCCACCTTGGCACATCGGTGCCGTCGGGGGGCGTCCCATCAATGCCGTTGGCGATGCCAAACGTGGCTTCTGTAGTTATTTCGGAATGAATTCTTTGAATTTTGCAAAGCTGCGACCTAGTCCGGCTCCGGGTTGACGTCGCTACCGGGCCGCTGCCACGATCTCTACGCCCGGGAGAGAACACGCCGCACGGCCTGATGGAGGCCTCGGCATGCGCAACACCACGCTCACGCGCCGCACCCTGCTTGGGGCTGCGCTCACCCTGCCCGCCTGGGATCCGGCACTCGCCCAGTTCCCTGGCAGCACGCTCCGCGTCGGCATGACGCTGGCCGCGATCCCGCTGTCGAACGGTTGTCCCGATCAGGGCGGCGAAGGCCAGCGCTTCATGGGCATCACGCTCTACAATTTCCTGGTCGAGTGGGATCTCTCGCGTGGCGATCGGCCGACACCGCTGAAGCCCGGTCTGGCCACAGCATGGCAAGCTGATCCGGCGAACCCGAAGCGCTGGTGGTTCGAGGTCCGCCCAAGCGTGCGCTTCCACGACGGCAAGATCCTCACGGCGGAGGATGTCGCCTTCAGCTTCGACCGTGCATTCCGCCGGGATGCGGCCTGGTTCGATCCGCGCGCCAATGCGCAGGTGCAGCTCCGACTGCCGACCATCGCCGATTGGGGCGTGGAAGGGCCAGACCGCTTCTGGCTCGAGACCATCTACCCCGACAGCACCGTGCCCTACGGCGTCGGCTATATCGGCATCACCCACAAGGGCGCCTGGGAGGCGGCGGGGAAGTCCTGGGACGCCTTCCTGAACCGTGCCGTCGGCACAGGCCCGTGGAAGCTGGAAAGCTTCGCCATCCGCGAGCGCGCCGTGCTGGTCCGCAATACGGATCATTGGGAAGCGTCGCGCATCCCGCGTTGCGAACGCCTGGTGCTGCTGCCGCTGCCCGATGCCAACACCCGCGTCGCCGCGCTGCGCAGCGGCCAGGTGGACTTCATTGAGGCGCCGCCGCCAGATGCCATGGCTTCACTCCGCGCCGCCGGCTTCCAGACGGTGGTGAACGAGTATCCGCATAACTGGACCTGGCACTTCTCCATGCTGGAGGGCTCGCCCTGGCGCGACCCGCGCATCCGCAAGGCGGCCAACCTCGCCATCGACCGGTCGGGGATGAAGGCGATGCTCGGCGGCACCATGCTGGAGGGCGCCGGCATCGTCACGCCGGACAGCCCCTGGTACGGCACGCCCTCCTTCAAGCTCGAATACGCGCCCGACAAAGCCCGCGCCCTGCTCGCCGAGGCCGGCTACGGACCGCGCAACCCGCTGAAGACCAAGGTCGCCATCTCGGCCGGTGGCTCGGGCCAGATGCAGCCGCTGGCGATGAACGAGGTGTTGCAGCAGAATCTCAAGGATGCCGGCATCGAGGTTGACTACGAGGTGCTGGAGTGGAACGCCCTTCTCGTCATTCGGCGCGAGGGCGCGGCGAAGGCGGCGCAGCGCGGCATCACCGCCATCAACGTCTCCTACGGCGCAGGCGATCCCTTCACGGGATTCATGCGCCTGATGAAAGCCGACATGGCGGCGCCCATGGGCGGTAACTGGGGCAACCTCAACGACCCGGTGCTGGAGCCGCTGTTCCAGGCCGCCTTCGCCAGCATGGACCCGGCGGAGCAGGACAGGATCGTCGCCCGCATCCACACCCGGGTGGTGGACGAGGCGCTGTTCCTCTTCGTCGCCCACGATCTCAATCCACGCGCCATGAGCCGGCGGGTCAAGGGCTTCGTCCAAGCCCGCAATTGGTCGCAGGATCTTACCCCGATCAGCCTTTCGTAAGACAGGAGCATGTCCTTGCCCGAGGATTTCGAACTCGACTTCCAGTCGGCGCTGCGTGTCGCCGGCGTCACCGTGCCGGAGGACCGCCACGTCATCATGCTTGACGCCTATCGCTCCTACCGCGCCCTCGTCGCCATCCTCGACGAGCCGATGTCCTATGCCGAGGAGCCTGCTGCCGCGCCGCGCCTGGCCGCGAGCCCGCGCCGATGACGCCGCCGCCCGTCCCGGGCCTTGCCGAGGCCTCCGCCGCCATCGCCGCCGGCACCCTCTCGCCGGTCGCGCTCTGCGAGCAGGCCCTGGCCCGCATCGCCGCGCTTGACCCCGCGCTCGACGTCTTCATCACCCTGATAGCCGACCGCGCTCGCGCCACTGCCGCCAAGGCGGAGGCCGAGATCAAGGCCGGCCGCCGGCGAAGCCCGCTGCACGGCATTCCCTATGCGCTGAAGGACATCTACGACGTCGCCGGCCTGCCGACGACGGCGCATTCCCGCGTCCTGATCGGTCGCAACGCACCGGTCGAGGACAGCGACGCCGCCGCGCGGCTGGAAGCCGCTGGCATGGTGCTGCTCGGCAAGGTGGCGACGCATGAATTCGCCCGCGGCGGGGTGCGCGACGACGACCTGCCCTTCCCCCGCGCCAAGAACCCATGGAACCCGGCCCATTTCGCCGGCGGCTCCTCCTCCGGCTCGGGCGCCGGCGTCGCCTCCGGGATGATGGCGCTGGCTATGGGCTCCGATACCGGCGGCTCGATCCGCCTGCCCGCCGCCTTCTCCGGCTGCGTCGGGCTGAAGCCGACCTATGGCCGCCTCAGCCGCCGTGGCGTGGTGCCACTCTCCTTCGGCATGGACCATACCGGGCCGCTGACCCGCACCGTCGAGGACTGCGCGCTGGCGATGCAGGTGCTCGCGGGCCACGACCCGGCCGATCCGGGCTCCGCCGACGTCCCGGTCGACGACTACCTCGCCCATCTCCGCGACGGCGTGCGCGGCCTGCGCCTCGGCTATGCCCGGGCCTATGGCATCGAGGGCGGCATCGATGCCGAGATGCAGGCGGCGACGGATGCCGCGGTCGAGGTGCTGCGCGTCCTCGGCGCCGAGGTGATCGAGGTCACGCTGCCGCCGCTTCGCCGCTTCGAAGCCGCGGCCTGGACCATCATCCATGCCGAGAGCTTCGCCATCCACCAGCAGGATCTACGCACCCGCCCCGAGGCTTATGGCCGCACCACGCGGGAGCGCATCATGCTGGGCGCCTTCGTCACCGGCCCGCACTACGTCCAGGCCCAGCGCCTGCGCCACGCGCTGACGCGGGAAGTGGACGCGCTGTTCGGCGAGGTGGATGCCATCCTCTCCGCCCCGGCCCATGGCGCCGCGCCGCTGGCGGCCGAGTCCGACGACGGCCCCTGGCGCCGCGCCCAGCCTATCACCGCGGCCTTTAACGTCACCGGCCACCCAGCGCTCTGCCTGCCGGCCGGCGTCGCGGCGAACGGGCTGCCGCTCTCCCTGCAGATTGCCGGCCGCGCCTTCGCCGAAGCCGAGGTGCTGCGCATCGGCCATGCTTATGAGCAGGCAACGGAATGGCACACCCGCCGGCCGCCCGAGCCCGGGGCATGAGCGACGACCTCTGCTTCCTCACCATCGCCGAGGCCGCCCGGGGCATCGCTGCGCGCGACCTCTCGCCCGTGGAGCTGACCGAGGCCTATCTGGCACGCATCGCCGCACAGGATGGCGTGCTGCGGAGCTTCGTCCGCGTCACGCCGGAGGCGGCGCTTGCCGCCGCCCGTCAGGCCGAGGCGGCGATCATGCGCGGTGGCCTGCGCGGCCCGCTGCACGGCATCCCCTTCGCGTTGAAGGACATCTTCGACAGCGAAGGGCTGCCGACCACCGGGCATTCCGCCCGCTGCCTCGACACCGTCGCCACCGAGGATGCCGAGGCGACCGCGCGGCTGAAGACGGCCGGTGCCGTCCCGCTCGGCAAGCTGGCAACGCATGAATTCGCCACCGGCGGCCCCTCCTGGGATCTGCCCTTCCCGCCTGCCCGCAACCCCTGGGACCTGACGCGCTTCCCCGGCGGCTCCTCCTCCGGCTCCGGCGTGGCTGTGGCCGCCGGCCTCACCCCCGGCGCCATGGGGTCGGATACCGGCGGCTCCATCCGCCTGCCCGCCGCCTTCTGCGGTACGGCAGGCCTCAAGCCGAGCTATGGCCGCGTCAGCAAACGCGGCGTGCTGCCGCTCTCCTACACCCTCGACAATGCCGGGCCGCTGGCCTGGACGGTGGAGGATTGCGCCATCCTGCTCCAGGCCATCGCCGGGCATGACCCGCGCGACCCAGCCAGCGCCGATCTCCCGGTGCCAGACTATCGCGCCGATCTGCACGCCGGCATCAAGGGCATGCGGATAGGCCTTGTCCGCCACTGGTACGAAGCGGACCGCCGCGCCAGCGACGCCACCATCGCCGCCATGGACGCCGCCGTGGAGGTCCTGCGCGCCCTTGGCGCCGAGGTGCGGGAGGTGACGCTGCATCCGCTCGCCGCCTATCAAGCCACCATGCGCGTCATCGGCGCCGCCGAGAGCTTCGCCATCCATGCCGACTGGCTGCGCAGCCGCCCAGGGGATTACGGCGAGGTTTTCCGCTACCGCATCCTACCCGGCGCCCTGGTCACCGGTCCCGACTACGTCCAGGCCCAGCGCGTCCAGCGTATCCTCGTCGCGGAGATGCGGGCCGCGCTCGGCGAGGTCGATGCCCTGCTCACCGCCACCACCTGGGGCGAGGCGCCGGTCATGGCGGAGATGCGGGCGGAGGCCAACTTCGCTGCCCCGCCGCTGACCAACCCCTGGAACGTGGCGCAGCTGCCTTGCCTTGCTCTCTGCTGCGGCTTCGGGCCGGGCGGATTGCCCCTGTCCCTGCAATTCGCAACGCGGCCCTTCGGCGAGGCGCTGCTACTGCGGATCGGCCAGACCTATGAGGCGGCGACACCCTGGCGCGCGCGCCGCCCGGCCATCCCGGCGAAAGGGCCGCCCGAATACCCCGTCAGCCAGGCGGCTCCGCTGCCCGAGCCCGATTGGGCCGCCACCATCGCGGCGCTGGCTGGGCATGCCGCCATCGCACCCGACCCGGCGCAATTCGCGCAGCTCGCCGAGGCCATGCCGCATCTCGATGCCATGATCGCCGCGCTGCCGCGTGACCTGCCCTTCGGCGCCGAGCCGGCCAACAGCACGATCCTGGAGTGAGCGCGATGTTGCCCCTGACCATAGCCGAGGCCGCACGGCACATCGCCACGCGTGCCTTCTCTCCCGTCGAGTTGACGCGGGCCGTGCTGGACCGGATCGAGAACCTCGACCCTCAGCTCAACGCCTATATCCGCACGACTCCCGACCTCGCCCTGCGGCAGGCCCGCGCGGCGGAGGCGGAGATCGCCGCCGGCCACTACCGCGGCCCCCTGCACGGCATCCCCTTCGCGCTGAAGGATATCTTCTCGACCGCGGGCATCCCGACTACCGGCCATTCCCGCACCGCGATCGACCATGTCCCGGCCGAGGACGCCCATACCGTCGCCCGGCTCCATAAGGGAGGCGCGGTGCTGCTCGGCAAGCTGGCGACGCATGAATTCGCCCATGGTGGACCGAGCTTCGACCTGCCCTGGCCGCCTGCGCGCAATCCCTGGAACACGGCGCATGTCACCGGCGGCTCCTCTTCAGGCTCCGGTGCTGCCGTCGCGGCCGGGCTCGCCCTCGGCGCCATGGGCTCAGATACGGGGGGCTCCATCCGCAACCCGGCGGCGCTTTGCGGCATCGCCGGCCTCAAACCGACCTATGGGCTGCTCAGCCGCCGCGGAGTCTGGACTAACTCCTTCAGCTACGACCATGCCGGTCCCATGGCCTGGACCGTCGAGGACTGCGCGCTGATGCTCGGCGTGCTCGCCGGCCATGACCCACTCGACCCGGCCAGCGCCGACCGTCCCGTGCCCGAATACCGGACGGCGCTGACCCGCGACATCCGCGGCCTCCGCATCGGCGTCCTCCGCGACCTTTACGAACGCGACGTACCCGTCCCTGCCGTCGCCCGCCAGGCGATGGAGGCGGCGCTCGAGGTGCTGCGCGGCTTGGGGGCCGTGCTGGAAGACGTTACCATCCGCCCCGCCGCCGACTACTACGCCGTGAAGGTGCTGACGGCCGAGGCCGAGCTCTACGCTGTCCATGAGCAGGCGCTGCGCGAGCGGCCGGGCGAGTTCGGCGAGGACTTTCTCGGCCGCTCGCTCGCCGCCATCCTGATCCGCGCCGAGGACACCATTCAGGCGCAGCGCGAGCGCCGCGTCATGCTGGCGGAGTTTGCACCGCTCTACCGCCGCTACGATGCATTGGTGACCGCCGGCCCCGGGCCCGCCCCGCGCCTCGAGAGCTGGCGCACCATCCACTTCTGGCAGAAGGGCTCGCTGACCACCCCGTTCAACGTCAGCGGCGGCCCGGCGCTGGCGCAATGCGTCGGCTTCACGCCGGAGGGACTGCCGCTGGCCATGCAGCTGGTCGGCCGCCCTTTCGACGACGCCACAGTGCTGCGCATCGGCCATGCCTATGAGCAGGCCACGCCCTGGCGCACACGCCGTCCCGCCCTCACCCCCGGCGCCATGCCGCTGCCCCTGCCCCCGGTGCCGGACCCCACGTCGGCCGAGATTGGCCCGACCGAGCGCGATCGGATAGCGGTTGTCGCTCGCCGTGCTGGCCTCCTCCTGAATGAACGGCAGTTCGAACTACTGTGCGCCGCCGCTCCGTATGTGGAACAGATGGCTGGCCGGTTGCGCCGACCGCGGGCCTTCACCGAGGAGCCGGCAAGCATCTTCCGCTTCGGAACTTCTTGGGATCTGGATGTCGTGCAAAACCGCCGTGTGGGACAAGATAATCCCAGATCATCTCGTTGAGTACATCTACAATAGGCTCGACGGTACAGCCCACGGCGCTGCAGCTTGGGCACGACGCCGTCGCCGACTTCGCCGAAGCCAATAGGAAAGAAGAGGCAAAATGTTGAAGCCGTCTGCGGCGCCCTCTAAAAACCATTCCTTTGACGGGTCGACGATGCTGGCCGCGGTTTGCAATTTGTCCAGCATTACTATAATATTAGCTATACTTCGACTTTTTCGAGCCTGATTATGCAATCTCTTGTACTTATCGATACTTCCTACAGGGCCGCGGAAGATAACATCGAGGAGACGGTAAGCTTCCGTTGACGCAGTGTGTTCACCCCATCATACATTTTTGTGAATTTTGCACTCACTGCGCGGCGGCAACTGACTCCCAAAAATCAAAGGGAGGCATGCTTCCTTGCCTGACCTTTCTGCTAATCGACCTCTGCCAGGGCATGCGCGTCGCGCTCCGTCCATATCAGTGTTGCGGCATCGCCCGGCTGGACCGGATCGGCATAGAAAGCTTCATCCGATACCAGGACGGAGGCATCCTCCCCCTCGCCGACCGAGACCGCGACCCGGACGCTGGTTCCCTGATACTCCACTGCGGCAACGCGGCCCAAGACATGCGGTCCCTCCCCGGCGACGCCAAGCCGGCAGCGATCCGCGCGCACCGCAATGGGGCCATCGGGCCCCCGAAGGATATTGTGGCCGCCGATGAAGCGGGCGACGAAGGCGCTGACCGGGCGCTCGAAAACTTCGCGCGGCGGGCCAGCTTGGCGGATATGGCCATCCTCCATCACCACCATCAAGTCGGCCAGCGCCATGGCCTCATCCTGGCCATGCGTCACATGGATAAAGGTGATGCCGAGTTCGCGCTGCAGCCGCTTCAGCTCCTCCCGTACCCGGCCGCGCAGGAAGGGATCAAGGGCCGAAAGCGGCTCGTCGAGCAGCAGCACGCGAGGTTCGGTGATCAGCGACCGGGCTAGGGCCACGCGCTGCTGCTGCCCGCCCGAAAGCTGTGCGGGCAGGCGTTCGGCGAATTTCTCCATCCGCACCAACGCCAAATATTCCCGCGCCTTGGCATGCCGCGCCGGTTTCGGGATGCCGCGCGCCTTCAGGCTGAAGGCGACATTGTCGAGGCAACTGAGGTGCGGGAAGAGCGCATAGCTCTGGAACATCATGGCTGTGCCGCGCTGCACTGGCGGTAGGTCGGTGACGTTGACGTCGTGGATCAGCACATCTCCATCCGAGATCACTTCATGCCCCGCGATCATCCGGAGCGTGCTGGTTTTGCCACAGCCGGATGGTCCAAGCAGGCAGCAATAGCTGGCTGGCGGAATGCGTAGCGAAATGCCGTCCACAGCGACGGTGCTGCCATAGCGCTTGGTGACCTTCACCAATTCGACGTCGAAGCGGCGTTCAATACGGATCCCGCTGGTATCCATGCTGCTGGGTCTCCTTAGGCGGGCCGGCCGCGCGCCGCACGACGGTGCTGCAGGCTCAGGATCAGGGCGAGCGTCATGCCGATCACCAGGAAGGACACCGCTGTGGTGAGGGTGCCGATGGCGAAAAGGGTTGGCGAACTGGAACTCGAGATTAGCGCATAGATCTCGAGCGGCAGGGTATTGCGGTTGCCGGCGACCAGAGTGGTGCGAGCATATTCGTCGTAGCTGAGCGTGAAGGCGCCCATCGCAACGCCAAGGATGCCGGGCATCAGGATGGGCAGCGTCACCCAGCGCAGCCGCTGCCAGGCGGTTGCGCCGAGATCGGTCGCGGCTTCCTCATAGGTGCGGTTGAAGCGGTTGAAGACCGCAAACATGGCAAAGAGGCCGAAGGGCAGCGTCCAAGTCAACTGCGCGGCTAGCGCCGAGGTGAAGAGGTCGGTCTGCCAGCCGAAAAGCTTGAAGCCGAGGCCGATGCCGAAGCCGACCAGCAGGCTCGGCATCACCAGGCTGGCGACCGCCAGGTAGAAGAGCAGTCCGGAGCCGGCGAAGCGCCGGCGGAAGCCGAGACCTGCGGAGACCGCGACCAGGACGGTGATGACGCTGACGATGCAAGCGAGCAGCATTGAGCGGCCGAAGGAGACCGGGATGTTGGCCATCTGCCCCGGCTTCAGGATCTCGGCGAACCAGAAGGTGCTGGTCCCAACCATGGGGAAGGTGACGCCGCCATCCGGGCCCTGAAAGGACAGCACGTAGATTACCACCATTGGACCATAGAGGAACACTAGGAAGGTGCCCATCAGCATGGCCAGGGCATAGAAGGTCCAGGGACGCTTCTCCCGCGGGTCGCGGCTGGCGCCGCCCATCACCGGACCAGTTCCTTGCGGACATCGACGACGCGCATCATGCAACCGACCATCAGCGCGACGAAGAGCACCAAGATTATCGCGCTGGCCGCGGCCGGCGGGTATTGCATCGCCTGGATCTCGGTCGCCAGCTGCGAGACGATCGAGGCGCTCTGGCCGCCGCTCATCGCCTTGACCACGAAGAAATCGCCCATGACCTGGGTGAAAACCAGGATCGAGCCGAGCGCGATGCCGGTCTTAGACAGCGGGATGACAATATCGACCATGGTGCGCCAGCGGCTGGCGCCGGCATCGCGCGCAGCTTCCAGCAAAGCGGGATCAATCTTCGCTAGCGAGTTGGCGATCGGGCCAATCATCAGCAGCGTGAAGAGATGCACATAGGTGACGCAGACCGCGAAGGGGGAGAACAGTAGGAATTCCAGCGGCTGCTCGGTTAGGTGCACGGCCATGAGCCCCTGGTTGAAAGCGCCGTTGCGGCCAAGGAAGGGGATCCACGCGATGGTGCGGATGATCCCCGAGGTCCAGAAGGGGATGGCGCAGGCCAGGAACAGGATGGTCCGCATGGTCCGGCTGTGGACGTGGAAGACCAGGAAATACGCGATGTTGAAGCCGAGGAAGAGAGTGATGCCCCAGACAATGAAGGCGAATTTCAACGAGCTAACATATACCCTGAGGGTTGCCGGCGTGGTCAGCAACTCCTCGTAATTCGTCAGCAGGAAGTCGGGATAGATCCCGGCGCGGTCGTAGTCGTAGAAACTAACGATCAGGAAGACCAGCGTAGGCAGGGCGAAGAAGGCGGTCAGGATGATCGCCAGCGGGCTGACCTGCAGCCAGGAGACCGCCTGCGGCGAGAGCCGCCAGCGCCGCCGGCCGCGGCTGCGAGGGGCGATTGTCACCGCCTCGTCCGAGTTCTGCGCAAGGCTCATTCGGCGGCCTGCCGCACGGCGTCGCGGCAGCGCATCAGCGGCATGATGCGGGTGCCGAACTGCTCCATGCCGATCACGAAATCGTCGAAGGTCATCATCACGCCGGCAACGCCGGGGACGGTCGCCAACTCGTCGAGCAGGTGGGCGATTTTAGTATAGGAGCCGCAAAGGACGCCCTGGTTGGTCGGCAGCTTGTTCTCGGTGAGATAGCGGCGCCGGTTGGGACCGGCGAAGGGGTCTTTGTTTGGGTCGTCGCTCGACTGGCTGTCGCGCCAGCCGATCGCCTCATGGTCGGTGCCCTCGACATAATGCCGCCACTTGGCCTCGGCCGCCGCGTCGGTCTCGTCGGCGATGATCATGGTCAGCACCAAGGCGCCGCATTTGCGACCGCTGAGCTTCGTCGCCTCGACCAGTCGGGCAACGCTGGGCGCCACCGCCTTCGGGTCGTTGAAGCCAAAGGAGGCGCAGAAATTATAGTCGGCATGGTCGGCAGCATATTTGGTGCCGGCCCCGCTCTGCGCCGCGCAGATGATCGGGATCGGCTTCTCCGGCATCGGCAGCAGGCGGCAATCCTCCATCTGGAAGAAGTCGCCCTTGAAATTGGACACCCCGGTCGACCATAGCTCCTTCATCACCGTCACGTATTCGGTGCAGTAGTCGTAGCGGCGCTCGTAATGCGAGGCGCCGGGCCAGAGCCCCATCTGGGTATATTCGGCGCGCTGCCAGCCGGTGATCAGGTTCACTCCGAAGCGGCCATGGCTGATGCTGTCGATCGTCACCGCCATACGTGCTGCGACCGCGGGTGGGATGGTCAGCACGGCGCACGTGGCGAAGAGCTGGATGCGCTTGGTCACCGCGGCTAGCCCGGCCATCAGGGTGAAGGATTCCAGGTTGTAGTCCCAGAAGCCGCTCGGCCCGCCGAAACCACGCAGCTTGATCATCGACAGCGCGAAGTCGAAGCCGAAGCCCTCCGCCTTCTCGACGATCGTGCGGTTGAGGTCGAAGCTTGGCTTGTACTGGGGCGAAGTGGTGGAGATCAGCCAGCCATTGTTGCCGATGGGGATGAAGACACCAAGTTGCATGACGGGCCCCTAGCTCAGGAAGTGATGAACTCGTTCCATTTGCGGGTGAGGTAGCGGTCCTCATCCATCACGGAATTCCACACCGCGATATTGCCGACGCGCTGCATGAAGGCGCCGCCGTCGCGGATCTCGCCCGGTTTGATCGAGGGCTTGCCGAAGGGATCGTTCAGCACCTCGGCCGCTGGCTTGCCGTCATACCAGTAGTCCCATTCGGCGGCGGTCAAGAACTTCCGCGCATTCTCCGGCTGGGCCGAGTAGTAGCCCTGCCGGGCGATCACGGCGCCCTGAAAGCCCGAGCCATACCAGTTGGCGAATTCAATGGCGCAGTCGCGCTTCAGCCCTGTCAGGTGCTTCATCATGCCAAGCACATAGCCCCAGCCGCGGAAGCCTTCCTTGAGCGGCTGATAGGTGCAGGATATGCCGCGGGTGCGCACGGCCGAGACGGCGGGCGACCACATCGACTGGATGACGACCTCGCCTGAGGCCATCAGGTTCACCGACTGGTCGAAGGTGGTCCAGAAGCTGCGGAACTGCCCGCTAGCCTTGACCTCCCGCATGATCGCCATGGTCTTGTCGATCTCCGCCCGGGTCATGTTGCCCTTGTTGCCGTAGGTCAGGCCGCCACGCGCCTCGACCGCCATAGCGACGTCGATGGTGCCGACCGAGGGCTGGTCCTGCAACGCGGTCTTGCCTTTGAACGCGGGATCAAGCAGGTCGGCCCAGCTGGTGATTGGGCGACTCACCAAGTCGGGGCGGATGCCTAGGGTATCGGCATTGGTAACGGAGGGGATGCCGTTCAGCCACTCCGTCTCCTCCTTGGCGAAGGCCTTGCCCTCGGCGTTGATGGCATAAAGCACCCCGAAAGGTGCGACCCCCTGCTGCGAAGCGATGCGACCATCCGGATACTTGCCCCTGGTGAAGAGCGGCATGGATTGTTCGTAGTGTGCGACCCTGGCGCGTGGGATTGGCTGCAGCACATCGCGGCCGATCAGGTATTTCAAGAAAGGCAAGCTGATATCGGCGGTGTCGATGGCGCTCGATTGCGTCAAAAAGCGATTCAGCAGGTCGGCATTTTCGCTAGCTTGCATCCTCACCGTGAAGCCGAGATCTTTGCTGGCCTGCTCGCCGATCAGACCGATGGCGGTGACTGGCGGGCCGTTATGCTGGATCACGACATCCTTAATGTTCTGCGCCCAGAGGGTCGGAAAGCCGGTGATGGCGCCCGATCCGGCGACGGCGCCGATTGCGGTCTTGATTACGGTGCGGCGCGTGGCTGGCGGGCCGCCCAAGGGAGTCTTTGGCTGGGACATCATGCCTCCTGTCTGCTGACGGTGCGCGGAGTCCAGCGCTCGGTATGACGGACCGGCGACGGCCAGGAACCCGAGGACCTCCTAGCTGCGACGCCAGCCTAGCCACAGGGAGAGCAATAGTGCGATGCACAAAATTGCCTTTCGATAGAGCAAAGCACACTCTCGTAGACCAAAGTGGCGATAATTTGGCTTTCTTAGCTGAAAAGTGTCTATATATTAGACAATATGATCAGTGGTACTGTCGCTGACCCGCCGTGGTGCATGGGTCAGAAGTCCGGACGCATTGAGCCTGGCCCGTGTTCCGGATCATGCTGCGCGCACATACTCGGGACGTCCGAGGACAAGCATTCGGTTCAGCGTCGCCGCGGCGATCGCCACTTCCGTCGTCTGACGCTCGTCAGTCCGGAAGCTTAGGCCTTCGCCAATGACGCGCTTCCAGCGCAAGACGTCAGCCTCGACCAAGGCGTGATCGTTGTAACCCGATGCCCGCTGCCATCCCATGCGGCCACGCTCGGCGATACATCGCAGATGCACATCGCCCTGGGTCGGTGTGGTCTCGGCCGTGTTGCTTGGCGCCGCACTCGCGCGCGGCGGCACGATGACCGCCCTCTTGAGATGGTAAGGTGATGAGGCGCTTTGGTTTGGTGGTCCAGGTTCAGCGTTAGCCTTCGCCGGCCTGAGGCGCTTGGGTTTGGTGGTCCAGGTTCAGCGTTAGCCTTCGCCGGTCGTCGAACCCTTCGTCGACCCGCAAGAGCCTCTCTGCAATAGGTATTCCTGCGGTGCCTTCTGTCCGAGAGCCATGTGAGGGCGGCTCTCATTGTAGTCCCGGCGCCAGGCCTCGACGATGGCACGGGCCTCGGTCAGCGTCTCGAACCAATGTAGGTTCAGGCACTGGAACAACGACGGGGCTGGCACCAAGCGCTTCAAGCGTTTCACTTTGCCCAACCGAAGAGGCCCTGACCCGCCGGTTGATCAGGTTGGCCAACTCAGCGAAAGGTTCACGGCAGAACCGTGCCGGTGCCGGCCCTCTGCCACGGCCTGAACGTGCAATATGCCTCCAGGGATGTGAACTTCCGCTGGCTCTCCCGTTCAGGACTGGTCAGCAAAGGAGGAGCCGAAACATGGCCCGCATCTTCATCACCGGCTCCTCGGACGGCCTCGGCCAGCTCGCCGCGCGCATCCTGGTGGAGCAGAGGCACGCGGTGGTCCTGCACGCCCGCGACGAGGCGCGCGGGCGGGAGGCCCTGGCCGCCGTGCCCGGCGCCGCGGGCGTCCTCCACGGAGACTTGTCCAGCTTGGCCGAGACCCGCGGCTTGGCGGAGAGGGCCAACGCTACCGATCCGTTCGACGCGGTGATCCACAACGCCGCTGTCGGCTTCCGCGAGAGGCGCCGGATCGGGACGGTGGACGGGCTGGCGCACGTCTTCGCGGTGAACACGCTGGCGCCCTACGTGCTGACCACGCTGATGCAGCGGCCGCGACGCCTCATCTACGTCTCCTCTGAGCTGCACCGGAAGGGTGACGCTTTCCTCGACGACCTGAACTGGGATCGGCGATCCTGGCACGGGCTGCAGGCCTATCGAGACAGCAAGCTGCATGACGTGCTGCTGGCCTTCGCTGTCGCCCGGCGCTGGCCCGGGGTGATCAGCCATGCTTTGGAGCCGGGCTGGATGCCCACGAAGATGGGCGGCGCGCACGCGACCGGCGACCTGGACGCAGGTTCGCGCACGCAGGTCTGGCTGGCGACGAGCGACGACCCAGCGGCGTCGGAGAGCGGCGGCTACTGGCACCACCTGCGCCCAGCGCGGCCGAGCGGCGCGACGCGCGACGTGGACCGGCAGGAGCGGCTGCTAGCCGAGTGCGCCCGCTTGTCCGGGGTGGATCTGCCGCACCAATGAGGCGACGTCCGGCCCCGCTCCCATGTACTGGCCTGAGGCCGGCCCCTGCCCCTGCGCAGCGGGCGACGAGGCGGGCGCGACAGCCACCGCGATGAGGAGAGCCGCCTGTGGGAGGGCACGACTCAAAGATTGTGCTCCAGGAGCTGGGTCAGCGCCTGCGTGCGGTCCTGCACGTCGGCTGTGTTGGAATAGGGGCGCCAGTTGATGTCCAGCGTGCCGCTCTGGAAGGACAAGCCGTTGGGGTAGTTCGAGGCCGGGGCCGTCTTCTCGTCGAAGCGGACGTGGATGCGCTGCAGCTTCGCGCGCAGCGCGTCGCGACCCATCGCATCCGCCGTGATGCTCTTCAGCGCGGCTGTCAGCGGCTCGAAGATCGTCTTCCCGAAGTAGTCGTCGCGCGCATAGTACGCCGCGTCCCCGGGCAGGGTCAGCTGATCCCACTCCACGTCCACCGGCACGGGGAAGCCAGCGGCCTGCTGGATGCCCGCCTCGATCGCCGGGTACTTCTCCGCCCGGTAGGCCGCGATCGCGCGGCGTTCCGCCAGGCCGATCGTACCCTGCGCGCTGAGACGCGTCGGCGCGAGAAGCGCCGTGGCGGAAAGAGTGGCAACAAAGCCGAAGATGCTGCGCCGCGTGACCATCGCATTTTCCCGATCTGCTGCGGGAATGGAGCGCCCCGTACCCGTCCGGGCAAGCGGCCTTTCCGTGACGTTTGCGCGAGACCTCGGTTGGCGCTGGCAACCGGCGCCGCCCGCGATCGCACGGCCGCGCCGTCACCGGATGGCACCGCAGGGCGGACACCAAGGCGAGGTGTTCCAAGAGCTGCTGCTCTGCCCCAACGCGAGTATGAAAGGCCACCGGCTGCGCGCCCGCGCCGTAGCGCCGGGTCAGCGCGACCACGGGGCGGCCGTGGTGGCGCCACTCAATGGGGGCCAGGAGCGCAGGTTCGTCAGCACCAGGCCAGCGCGCCGATCAGCGCTCCTACCCCTCCGCCACGCCGTTGCTCCGCAGCGTCAGAACCACGGCTGGCCTGGTGCTAGCGCGCACTGTCCGGACCGTCCAGCGCAGCGAGCCCGTCGCATCGGCGGAGAGCGGAGCCACCGGTCAGTCGTCGCCGACCCGATCCGGCGTTGGGACAGCATCCACGCGCCCGTCCGGCGTAATGCGCCAGGCGAGGCGCTCCGCCTCCGCTCCACTTCTCGGGGTCCAGAGGTTCACCCGCAGCAGGCCTTTACGCGCGTCCCAGGACGGACCCTTGTCCGCCTCGATGCTGAGCCAGCAGGAATCGATCCGCAGCGCCACTGCCTCGCGCGGTCGAGGGCGTAGGCGGACGACGTGAAGGATCCTCTCCTCCCCGGCGCCACACATTCCGGTCGGCATCCTGGGCCGTGAGGCGTAGGTCGCAAGAAAGATGAGGGCCACGCCGGACCGCTCGCCGACCCACTCGGCCTGTTGCAGGGCACACCCGGTGCAGGGACCATCGCGCGTGAGCGGTACGGTGCGGCCCCCGGGCAGACGCGCCACCGTACGGTCACCGCGCTGCTTCAGCGTCAGGCCTGGCCGACCCTCGACAGGGATCTGGCCTGCTTCGGCCGAAGCGGCGAGGAACACGACGAGGACGCCGAGGGTTGATCGTATCGCCGGTTCCATCGCCTATGCTCCGCGGAAAGCGGCATGACCCGCACGGCAGGGCAGTTCAACACCGGTGGTGTTGGCAACGTCGGCTGCACATGCCGAGCTGGTAACGCCCAGTCGTGATCATTTCCCTTATCGCTTGATCGTGCTCAGCAGCTTGCTTTTCCCAACCAAAGCACCGGTCCACAGTCGCCGCTGTGTCTACTCGAGGAATCGCATGCTTCGCATCCTAGCCACGACGGCTGTCCTGGCAGTCGTCTCACTGCCAGCCCTTGCACAACCTGCCAACATGCGACCGACCCGCGACGTTACCGTCACCTATCAAATGACCGGCCTGGCGGGTGTGCCGCCCCAGGACATGCGCATGGCATTTTCGCCCAGCACCGGCAAACAACGTATCGACCCACCCGGTGGCGTGGGCTGGATGCTGATTGACCGGCAGGCGAACTCAGCCGTCATGGTCATGGATGCTCAGCGTGCCACCATGGCCATGCCGCCCAGCGCTGTTGCGGCGATGACGCAGGATGTTCCGGCCGGCGCCACCTTCACCCGCAAGGGCAGCGCCACGGTTGCCGGCACCGCCTGTACCGAGTGGGACATGGCGGCCGGCGAAGCACGAGGTACATCGTGCATCACCGACGATGGCGTGCTGCTGCGCACGGTTTCCACGGCGCCGAACGGCGCCGTCGTGAGAATGGAAGCCACGCAGGTCAGCTATGGCTCGGTGGATTCAGCACGGCTTACCGTGCCATCCGGCTACACGGCCATGCAGGCGCCCGCTGGTGTTCCGGGCGCGGCGGGAGCACCAACCCCTCGCTGAAGAGACATCGATGCAAGTTCAGTAGCGGGTCCAAACGATAGACGGTGCTCGACCCGGACTGGCGAGGCTTGCTCGTGTGCGGTCGAGTTCGTGGCTAGAATCAGCCTAGCCAACGAACTCGATCCAGCCGGCACTTTCCTGACCCTATGGCCAAGGTTACTGGTAGCCGGCCGCCTTGAGCGCGACCAAAGGCTGGTTGCGGGCTGGGTTCGGTGGCGGCATGGGTGGCGGCAGCTCATCATTTTGGCCGTCCACGTATCGGATGGCATCCAAAAGCCCGATTAAAACCTTGGTCGGCATGGCATTGTAATTAAGGAAGGTTTGCGCAACGGGCATTGCAGGCGCGCCGGCCGAGCCACTCTGCGCTGGCTTCCTGGGCCGGTCTTCCACACCCAGCGCCTTCCGCATCTGGTCCTGCACGGTGCTGAGCCCGCGCGCGTATTCAGCAATGACCGTGGTGAGGCTGTCGCCCCTACCAGGGAGCAATTGGTCCAGCGCCTCTTTGGCCTGGGCTGCGTCGTGCGGCGTCAATCGTGGTTGCAGCGCCTGCTCCAGCAGCTCGCCGGTCCGCTTCAGCACCTGCATCGCGCGATCGAGCTCGGCTAGGTGGCGGCGATTGTGTTCGGCCAGCGTTTCGGCGGCTAGCTTCAAGAGTTCCTTGCGTACCTTGGCTTGCGGCTGCACCTCAGCTGCGCTCGGTGTGTCGGCCAGGCCTGGAATGCGCATCGCGCCCTGTGCGGTCTCCTCTCCCGGTGCAGCACGAATTCTGCTGACCGTTGGGTTATGGGGCGGTGGCAGGGGTTCGGGCGCGCACGCCATCAAGGCTGTCGTTGGCCGCGCCGCCTGCTCCCGCACCGGCCCAACAGCCGGTGCACCGCGAACCCAGGCTCCTCCCGGTTGCTTCGGGTTTGCGGCTCGCTTGCGAACCGCCGCTTCGGTAATCCCGTATTTGTTGCCCAGGGCTCGGTTCGACCGCAGCCCAAGCTCCCACTCGGCGCGCAAGGCAACCCATCCTTGATCACTCAGCCCGGGCATGGCCTTGCACCTTGTGTTCGGAGCTGCTGATGGGCGTCACGCCCGCGGGAACCAGCGGCAGGTAGGCGCGGGCGCGCTCCGAAGCTGACATCCCTGTGGCAAAGCGTCGGGTGACTGGGTTCTCCAGGAGGTTCTGACGGACCATGCGTTGCAATCTAGTTTGAAAGGGGGAGAATGAAACTCCATTCAATCATTGTTCTGTGGCGAGCTACTGATCCGTCTTACGCCGCAGCCTTCTTCCCACGGCGCCGCACGTCGACCGCCGGGCCCCACTCGCCTGACATCTGTGGGGCGGAGGGTGCCTGCGGCTGGGCAGCGGCGACGCCGCCCTGTTCCGCTGTGCCACTTACCGCAGCTTTGAGATTGCGCCCTGCGGAGAAGCGAACAGCCTTGGAGGCAGCAATCACCAGCGGCTCGCCGGTTCGGAGGTTGCGTCCCTGCCGCGCGGCGCGCTCCTGCACCTCGAAGCTGCCGAAGCCTGGGAGTTTGATGTCGTCACCCTGCTCCATGGCGGCCGTGACGGCGTCGCAGAATGCCTTGACCGCACGACCGGCCTCGGCTTTCGACAAGGCACCGGTCTCCGCGACAAGCGCGATGAAGTCATCCTTGGACAAGGCAGATCCCCTGCATCTGTGCCCTTCAACCACCATGCATTTCCGGGTGAATTGACGTCAACGATTTCCTCCGGTGGTGGAAAACTAGGTTGCTGCAGCCAGCGCCGCCGTGGCCAGACGCTCGGGTCCGCCGGTCCTCATCCGCCCCCAAGCATTTGCGAAGGACGGGGCCATTTCTGACTATTCACCGGTGGCCATGGCCACAATCGTGGCATCGCGCCGGGCGTGGACCAGCATGCGGGTGCCTGGTCCTGTCAGGCCCTCCGGCGTTCTGCATGCTAGTCGGTCCAAACGTCAGACATCGAATCCGAAACTAACTTGCAAAACCATTTCGCTTTGCACTTGAAAATGCGGGGCGGCATGCCCATGTCCAATGGTATGGAGAGGCGCGGCCCCGCCCGCCTTCCCGCTCCCCTGCAGCGCAATCCAAGTTTCCCCGCGGTGGTGAGCGCAGGCCGGCTGCAGGGCTGATGCTGCCGCATCAGCGATGATGCCAGCGTCGGTCCTGCTGCCCCTGCCCCTATGCAGCGGCTGGGCCGCTAGTCTCCCCTCCCCTGTCATCCCCATTCGGCGGGTCTCTCAGCGCCATCCCTGGCGCTGCGGGTGCCCGGCACCGCGCATCCGGCATTGAGCCGGCCGCTTCTGCGAACCCTCCCCTGCCAGCGGTGGCACGGGATGGCGATGACAGCGCCCACCCGGTGCCGGCTTCGGTCACCCGAAGCCA
>NZ_JAETWB010000037.1 GCF_016773205.1 Belnapia arida | reverse complement strand
GCCCTTCTTCCCGCACCCGCCGCCGGCAGCCAATCACAACCGATTCAAATCACTCGATCTGTTCCCGGATGGACACTAACGGAGCAGGATGACTTGACCCCTTGAAATCAGGTGACAGGATCTGTCTGCATTGGGGGGAACAATAATGCCAGAAGGTGTCGGACCTCAGCCGGAAGCCAGAATTGCTGCTGTGCACACCACCGATGTGCTGGTGCTCGGCGCCGGCTCGGCAGGCTCCGTCATCGCGGCACGGCTTTCGGAGCAGGCGGCCACGCAAGTGGCGCTCATCGAAGCCGGCCCCGCTGCCTGGAATGACCCCTGGATCCGCATCCCCGCCGGCTTCGCCCGGCTCTACGCGTCCGGACGCTACGACTGGCGCTTCCATACCGAGGCTGAGCCGGGCCTTGCGGGTCGTAGCATCCACTGGCCACGCGGCAAGGTGGTGGGCGGTTCCGGCGCAGTGAACGGCCTGGTCTTCCTGCGTGGCTCCCCCCGTGACTATGACCGCTGGGCCCAATCCGGCGCCCGCGGCTGGTCCCATGACGAAGTGCTGCCCTTCTTCCGTCGCATGGAGACCTGGACGGGCGAGCCCTCAGCCGAGCGCGGCACCGAGGGGCCGATCCATGCCGCCGAGGCGCGCCACACCTCGCCCGGTGCCCAGGCCTTCATCGCAGCCGCCCTTGAGATGGGCCACCAGCGGGTACGCGACTTCAACGGCGCCTGGCACGAGGGCGTCGGCCCGATGCAGATGAATGTCCGCCGCGGCTTCCGCAGCCACTCCGGCGACATGTACCTCCGCCCGGCCCGCCGCCGGCCGAACCTGCGCATCATGCCGGAGCGCGTCGTGCGGCGCCTGCTCTTCGAAGGGCGACGCTGCATCGGCGCCCTGGTCCGTGGCCCGATGGGGTTTGAGCGATGGGAGGCACGGCGGCAGGTGGTGCTGTCCGCCGGCGCCATCGGCACGCCGCAGATCCTGATGCTCTCCGGCATCGGTGAAGGCGCCCATCTGCAGGAGATGAGCATACCGGTCCTCGTGGAGCAGCGCGGCGTCGGGCAGAACTTGCAGGATCACTTCCTGCAGCGCATGCGCTATCGCGTGCGGCCCTGCGCCACGGTGAATGAGCTGGTGCGCGGCCCCCTTGGGAAACTCCGCATGGCGGCACGCTACGCCTTCGACCGACGCGGGCCGATGAGCATTGGGGCTGCAGAGGCCAACCTGTTCGCCCGGGTGCTGCCTGGTGCCGAGGAACCGGACATGCAGTACCTCTTCGTGAACTTCACGGTGACGAGCTACGACCAGGGCCCGGATCCCTGGCCTGGATTCATGTTCAGCGCCTGCCAGTGCCGTCCGGACAGCCGCGGCACGGTCACCCTGCGCAGCCCTGACCCCAACGCTAAGCCGGTGATCCGCGCCAACTATCTCGAGGCGCCGCATGATCAGCGGCTGATGGTGGAAGGCGTTAAGTATGCCCGGCGCCTGGCGGCCCAGGGCCCCTTGGCAGCACTGATAGAGGAGGAACTCACCCCAGGGCCCAAGGAGCAGACGGACGAGCAGATTTTGGAGCACATCCGCCGTGACGGCGGCACCGTGTACCACCCCTGTGGGACTGCCCGCATGGGCGAGGATGCGCTTGCCCCGGTGGACAGCCGGCTGCGCGTGAAGGGCGTGGAGGGACTGATGGTGGCGGATGCCAGCGTCATGCCGCTGGTGCCTTCGTCCAATATCCAGCCCGCGGCGTTGATGATCGGCGAGCGGGCAGCGGATTTCCTGCGCGCGGAAGTGAAGGGCGCATGACCCATCGCGGCCGCCTTGTCACCGGAAACAATGCCGGAGCCTGTGGGACCATGCCGGCTAGTCGCAGAAGCAAGGGGATAGGCCCATGATGCTCCATCGCCGCGCCCTGTGGGGCCTCGCCGCGGCCGGCCTGGCGGCGCGGCGGGTTGATGCTCAGGAGATGGCCTTCCCGCGCCAGCAGGTGCGCATCGTGGCGCCCTTCGCAGCCGGCGGTTCCTCCGACCTCGTAGCGCGGCTTATGGCACAGCAGATGCAGATCGCCACCGGCAAGCCCTTCGTGGTGGAGAACCTGCCTGGCGGCAACGGCGTGGTCGGCACGCTCGCCGTACTCAACGCGGCGGCGGATGGGCATACCCTCCTGCTGGGGACGACTACCACCCTCTCCGCCAATCCGCATCTGCTGAAGCAGCCTTCCTATGACGCGGCGCGCGACTTCATTCTGGCCTGCGCGATCGGCATCTCGGCTGGCTGCCTGATGGTACCGACCGCGAGCCCATACCGCAGCTACCAGGACTTGGTGGCGGATCTCCGCGCCCATCCCGGCCGACGCAATTCCGGATGGTTCAACGCCTCCTCGCGCATCCCGGCGGCGCTGTTCAAGCGCATCGGCGGCCTGGACTTCGAGGAGGTGTCGTACAAGAATTTCGGCAACGCCATCGGTGACCTGCGCACCGGCCTGATCCACTTCGTCTTCCTGGACATGGTCGCAGCCGACCAGTACCTCGCCTCAGGAGAGTTCCGTGCACTCGCTGTGACCATGCCGCGGCGGGTTTCGCGCTGGCCTAACATCCCGGCGATGACCGAGGTGATGCAGGGTTTCGAGACGGGCGGCTACTGGGGCATCGCGGCTCGCAGCGCGACGCCCCCAGCCCTGCTGCGGCAGATCAACGGCCTGGCGACCGCCGCGGTGCAGTCAGAGGCGGTGGCGCCGCGATTGCGGGCGATGCTGGTTGAGCCGGTGACGATGGATCTCGAGCAAACGGCCGACTATGCCACCGCCGAACGGGAGAAATGGGGCCGTCTTATCCGGCTTGCTGGGATCGAGCCGGAATAGTTGTTGTCTGCTGCTCGGGCTTCCGCGGTCGTTGCGCAGTTACTCATTGGGCGGCACGGCGCCATTCTTCGACGTACGCTACACTACAAACTACGTTGTTGATGACCGCTCTAACCGTTGTTGGATAAGGCAGCGATATGGAATTTCGCATCATTAATATATCAACTCAGATACGAGCTATGTTCAGGGTTGATAGGGCGACGCGCGGGACTTCTAATTCGTCAACGCCCGTCGCAAGGGAACCCTGATAACACTAAAGTCGGTTTAGCCAATCCAGTGCTTGCCGCCAATCTTCATCCGGAAAACGAAACGGTCAGTCAAGCGTCACAACCTCTGTGGTTCCGCCGACTGAAACCTTCAGCGACTAATACTATTCTCATTGTTGGCGCCAAATGCATTTGGCGCCAAGCGGTGTGGGGAGTGGCTGAACTATGCTCAATGAACGCTCCGAGAATGCTCAAGCTACTGAAGCTTGGGTTGCCGCACAGCGCCAAGGGTTTCACGAAGCTATCGAAGCCTTCAATCCTGCGAAGCCAGTTCTCATTCTTAGCCACCATGACGCGGATGGACTCTCAGCGGCAGCTATCTTGGCTCGCGCACTCGAGCGTGGCGGCCGGCAAGTCCAGGTTAGGCTGCTTGGCCGGGGAGAGAATGCCTGGTCAGCAGAGATGGCGTTGGAGCTGCATGCGCAGGACGTGGGAGGCCTGATTGTCGCCGATTTGGGCACCCGTGCTGAGCCGCCTCGTCCTGGCATGGCAACGGTGCTCATCGACCATCACGTGCCCACCGGCGTCCCGGACGAGGCGCTTCTCGTCAGCGGTCACGGCCTGCATCCAACGCCGACCACCTCCCTCCTGGCTTGGTGGTGTGCGGGCGCCGTGGCGGAGGTCGACGACCTTCTCTGGCTCGCTGCCATCGGCATCATCGGCGACATGGAGGAAGCATCCGGCTTCCCCGAGCTGGCAGCCGCGCGCGGGCGCTGGGGCATCACTTCGCTCCGCAGCGCCGTGTCCCTCTTGAATGCCCCGCGTCGGGCCAGCAGCGGGGACGCCGGTCCAGCGCTGAGCTTGTTGCTCAAGGCGGATGGACCCAAGGCTGTGCTGTCTGGCCACTTCCCGGAAACCGCGCTGCTGCAGGCCGCCAAGGCCGAGGTGCAGGACGCGCTGGCCACGGGCCGCCGCGCCGCTCCGCGCATCCGCGACAAGATAGCGTTGATCCGCTTGGACACCCCCTGCCAGATCCATCCGCTCATCGCGCAGCAATGGAAGGGGCGGCTCAAGGACAAAGTCGTCATTGCCGCCAACATCGGGTATCGCCCGGGTTGGGTACATTTTGCCGCCCGGACTGGCCACGGCACAAATCTCATCGAGTTTTTTCGCGCTCATAAACCGGAAGGAGCTGACCCCATAAACTACGGAAATGGCCATGCCCAAGCCTCAGGTGGCGCGTTGCAGCCCGCAGCCTGGAACCACTTCGTCGCCAGTTTAGGCTTCGGCGCCGATGAGCAGGTGCCGGAATGAGCCGGCGCCAGAGAAAGGCATTGCCGAGCGCCACAGAGTTGATCTCTGCGCCGCTCCGCCTGGGTGTTCCGGTCAAGCTGATGGGTGCGCCGGACATCAAGAGCAACGATACCCGGCGCTGGCAACAGAGCCCGCACCTGAGGGTGTCCCTAGAATACATGGACCAAGCTCTGAGCTACCTCGACCGCCATGACATTCGTATGTATCGGCTGTCTTCCGACCTGGCGCCTTATGCCACGCATCCCGACATGCCCCAGTTTCATTCGATGGTGCGCGACAGCGATGCCGAGCTGCGAGCCTTCGGCGCTAAGGCCAAGTCGCTTGGCATCCGGCTGAGCTTCCACCCCTCCCAGTTTGTGGTGCTGAACAGCCCCGATCCTGCCTTGGTGGACAAGAGCATCTCGGACCTGAACTCGCAGGCGGAGATGCTCGACCGCATGGAACTCGGGCCCGAAGCCGTCATGGTCATCCATGTGGGCGGAACCTATGGCGACCGGGCCGCGGCCAATGCCCGTTGGGTGGAAACTTGGAACAGCAAGCTATCGACGCATGTGAAGCGTCGACTGGTGCTGGAGCATGATGATCTGCGGTTCTCGGCATCGGATGTATTGTGGATACACGAACAAACCGGCGTTCGGCTGATCTTTGACCACCAGCACTTCTGGTGCCTCAATCCGGACGGGCTCGACATGCGCGATGCCCTGAAAAAGATCCTGCGGACTTGGCCCGACGGTCAGCGCCCTAAGGTCCACTTCTCCTCGCCGCGCACCGAGATGCGGGAGCTGAAGCGGAAGGAGAAGGGGACGCGAAAGGTCAAGACCGTGCTGGTCTCACCGGTGAACACGGGACATGCGGATTTCTGCAACCCATTCGAATTCGCCACCTTCATGCGAGTCGCGGAGGGGCTCGACTTCGACGTGATGCTGGAAGCCAAGGTCAAGGATCTGGCGCTGATCCGCCTGCGCTTGGATCTGCTTCGCTACGCACCAGACGTGGCGCAGCGCTTCGGTCTGGCGGCCGCCGAGGAGGCGACATTGCAGGTCGAGGAGCAGCAGATGCTGGCTGATAGTGAGAAGCTGGATACTGAGGCGAATTAGCATTCGCCAATGCGGATGGGGTGCCTGCTGTCCGGAAGAGTTTAACAACATCCGGCCAGGCGCGGCATCGGCGTCTTGCTGGAACGCTTATGCGACTGGTGCCAAGGTTAGATGGTACCTTCGCTTCGGTACGACTCCACCGCGGGACGAAGCAACGCAGGGCATAATCTAACTTTCTTGCTGACTAAGGCATGGCGGGCGGCTGCGGGAGGAGAATCCGGATCGCCGCTCCCTGATCCGACGGCGTCAGCGCGATGCAGCCGCCCGCGCCCTCCACCAGGGCCCGGGCGATGGCGAGGCCTAGCCCGGTCCCACCACGCTCCCGTGCCGTCGTGAAAAACGGATCGAAGGCCCGCGCCGCATTCGCTGGCGAAAATCCCGGCCCGTCATCGGCCACAGTCATCTCGGCCATCCCCTGCCGATCGCCGACCGCGACGGTGACGAGGCTGCCGGGGCCGGCATGGGCCAGCGTGTTGCTCATCAGGCTGTCGAGCACTGTTGCCATGGCCTCTGCAGAGATCGCCGCCTCGGCCTCGCCCGAGACCGTGACCCGGAGACCTGACGCCCGTTCTGCCGCCGCCTCGGCCGCCAGGCGCAGCGATGTCCGCCCACTGGCCGTGGCCATGTCCGCGCGAGCTAGGTCGAGCAGGCCGCGGACCAGCCGGTTCAGCCGCGTCGCACCATCCTCAATTGACCGGGCGAAGCCGATGCGCTCCTCCTCCGACATGGTGGCGCCATGCTCGGCCAGCAGCTCCGCCGCGCCGCGGATCGCGGCGAGCGGCGTCTTGAACTCGTGACTCACATGCGCCGCCAGGCTGCGAACGTAGGTCGCGCGTCCTTCGAGCGTCACCGTCATACGGGCAATGGCGTCGGCCAGCTCGGCCGCCTCGCGCAGGGCGATGGCCGGCAGGGGCTTGGGCCGCGCTGTGCCGCCGGCGGCCACCTGCCGCGCCGCGCGCACCACGTCGTCGAGCGGCCGGGTGATGAGATGCGAGGACAGCACGGACAACACGGTCACCAGCGACAGAAGCAGCAGTGCGACCGCGCCGATCTCCGGCAGCTTGCCCGCGATCGTTTGGGCCACGGTCGCGGGCGTCCGGGAGAGCATCACCACGGCGTCCACCCGGTCCCCGTCCAGCACGGGCATAGCTAGGTGGACCCGCAGGCCGGCGGTCCGGCTGATGCCGTCCGGGACATCGGTGGCGATCCTCTCCCGGCGCCGCAGTACGGCCAGTGGGTGTCCCGCGCGCGCGGCCTCGACCTCCTCCAGCCCGGCCAGGGACAGCCCGGTGTCGCCGCCGGTGGAGGCGACGACGGTGCCGGCCGTGTCGAGCAGGCGAAGCGCGGCGAGCGTCACGGCCTGCGCGTCGCGCAGCACGGGCAGCAGCCGCGCTCCTGCCTCGGCCGGGCCGGGCAGGGGCGGCGGGCCCGGCCGCGCGTTCTGGGCCAGCGGCAGCACCGGATCTCGCGCCAGGTCGAGCCCACGCCAGCGGGCGGTGACCAGCGCGCGGGAGGTCAGGCCATTGGCCAGGCTCTCACCGGCGATGCCACGGGTCGCGCGCCAAGCTCCGACGAGCACGGCAGCCTGTGCCCGCAACTCTGCCTCCGTCTGCCGTACCAGCGCGCTCTCATAGAGGCGGAGCGCCCAGAGGCCCGAAAGTGGGAGTGCCAGCACGACGACGTTGCTCAATAGCAGTAAGGTGCGCAGGCGCGGCCGCCGTAGCGAATGCCGGCGCGGATTTCTTGGCCCAGGGCTGCCGCGGTCTACTCGCATGGCCCGAGCCGATAGCCAAAGCCGGGCAGCGTCTCGACCGGTGCGGCGCCGAGCGCGGCGAATTTCGCCCGCAGCCGCCGGACATGGCTGTCGATGGTTCGGTCGGAGACTATGCGCTCCACCGCATAGGCGCCGTCCATGAGCGCATCGCGGTTCAGCACGCGGCCGGGGCGGCGCAGCAGGGTGCGGAGCAGGCCGAATTCCGTGGCGGTCAGCACCACCTCCTGCCCGTCCCAGGTGACACGGGCCGTGCCGGGGTCGAGCACGAGGCGCCCGTGCCGGAGCGCCTCCTCCGCCGCCTCCTTCCGGGTCGGCCGGCTACGCCGCAGCACGGCGCGCACCCGTGCCACCAGCTCGCGCGGGCTGAAGGGCTTGGTCAGGTAGTCATCGCCGCCGATCTCCAGCCCCACCACGCGGTCCACCTCGTCGTCGCGCGACGAGAGGAAGAGGACGGGGATGGATGCGGCCGGGCCGCCGGAGGCGCGCAGCGCGCGGCACATCTCAGTTCCGTCCATCTCCGGAAGCATCACGTCGAGCACGATGAGGTCGGGTAGGGCCTCGTGCGCGGCGGCCAAGCCGGCCGCGCCATCGGCGGCCTGCAAGACCTCGAAGCCGGCGCGGGAGAGGGCGAAGCGCACCACCTCCCGGATCGCCGGGTCGTCATCGACGATCAGGACTCGCGGCATGAGCCCGGCCTGCACCGGATTTGCACAGGCCCGGCACCAACTTTCCCCGCCCCCGCCATCTGCCACGCACGAAGCGCCGCGAGGATGACGGCCTCATTCCCGGAGGCTGAACTCATGAGCGACATCCCCCATCCTCCCGCTACCCCCACCCCCACCGCCCCGCCATGGCGGCCCTTCCGGGTCGGGCGCGCAGGCAAGCTCGCACTGGTCGGCGGCCTGCTGCTCATCTTGCTCCTGCCGCATGCCATGATCGAGGGCGTGATCCAGGAGCGGGAAGAGTATCAAGAGCAGGTCCGCGACGGGATCGCCCGCAGCTGGGGGCCTGCCCAGGCGGTGGTCGGCCCCATGCTGGTCGTGCCGGCGCGCACCCCCGTCCCGCGCCTGGCGAACGAGACGGGCCCGCTGCGCTGGGACCGCGGCGCGGTGGCCGTCCTGCCGTCGCGCCTCGCGGTGGAGGCACGTTTAGCGCCGGAGCGCCGCCGCCGCGGGCTATTCGAGGCCGTGGTCTACGATGCCGAGGCGACGCTTACCGCCACCATCGCCGTGCCGGCGATCGCCACCGAGCCGGAGACCGAGCTGCTCTGGCGCGAGGCCTTCCTGGTGACCGGTGCCAGCGACCTGCGATCGGCCGCCGCCGATGCACGGCTTGCGGTGGATGGCCGCGCGCTGGCCGCCCGCGATACGGCGGAGGCCGGTTGCCTCGGAGCCGAGCTGATCCGTTGGGATCTGAGCCTCGACGGTCCGCCCGAGCCCGGCCGCGCCCTCGCGGTCGCCGGCAGCCTGTCGATGCGCGGCACCGGCCGCTTCGGCCTGCTGCCGGTGGCCCGCCGCGCGGAGCTGTCGGTCGCCGCGGCCTGGCCGACGCCGAGCTTCACTGGGGCCGGGCTGCCCATCCGCTCCGAGGTGACCGGGACCGGCTTCACCGCGACCTGGCAGGAGGGCACTGGCCAAGCCCTGGTGCGGTATCTCGGCCCTGCCTGGTGCCAGGGCCTGGTCAGCCCGGAGGCGGAGGTCGGCGTCGACCTGCTGGAGGCGGTGCCGACATACCGTATGATCACGCGCGCCTCGAAATACGCGGTGATGTTCCTCGCGCTTGCCTTCCTGATCTATGTGCTATTCGAGCTGGTAGCCGGGGTGCGGATCCACATCGTGCAGTACGGGCTGCTCGGCCTGTCGGTCGTATTGTTCCCGCTGCTGCTGCTGGCCTTCGGCGAGCCGCTGGGCTTCGCCGCGGCCTATGCGGTAAGCACTGCAGCGATCGTGGCGCAGGCCTCCGCCTATACGGTGGCGGTGACGCGGCGGCGCGGACTGGCCAGCCTCTTTGCTGGCGTGCTCGGCGGGCTGTTCGGCTTCCTCTACGTGGTGCTGAGCCTTGAGGCCTATGCGCTGCTGGCTGGCACCGTCGCGCTCTTCGCCGCGCTCTCGGTGGTGATGGTCGTTACCCGCCACGTCGACTGGACCGGAACAGGCGAGGAGGCGCGAGGCTAAGGCCTCACTCAACGCCCGGGTCGTAGCGGTCGAGCAAGGTGCGGATGCCGGGATCGGTAGCGTGGCGCCGCTTGAGCCGGGCCAGCTCGGTATCCGTGCCACGGCAATTCGCCTCCTGTCCGCGCATGATGGCCGCCGCGCGGGCCGGATCGTCGGACGCCTCGGCGCGGAAATGGTCGCAGCGCTCGCGCCGGGCGACGAAGGCCGCGACATCCGGAGGTAGCCCGGCTGTGACGGCCTGACCGGCGGCGGCGAAGGCGACAAGGAGGATCAGTGTCCGTTGCATCAGGCGGTGTTGTTGCGATCACGTCCGCTTGGTCAAGCCGGGACGCCCAGTATTCGCCTGCACCCGGTGCAGCCTAGATTGCGGCCCGCCCGCTGCGGGCGAGACGGAGGACAGGGTCATTCTCGAGGAACCCCGGCACGGTCGCGCCGTACTGCGGCTTCTGGTCGTCACCGTGCTGCTGCCCCTGACGCTCCTAGGCCTGGGCCTGTGGGAGCGCCAGCGCGGCATCGACGACCATGGCGCCCTCGAGGTGCAGCGGGCGCGGGCGGCCAAGGCGGTCGCCATCCTCGAGGCGCGCCCCGCCCCGGCCGATGGCCGTCCGGATTTTGGCGCCCAGTTCCGCTACAACGGCCAGGCCTATGTCGGGGGGTTAGCCATCGCCAAGGCGCGGGAGGCGCTGGACGGTGCCGGGGACGCGGTGGCGCTGGCCCGCTGGCGCCAATACCTGCCGCCCGTCGTGATGGCCTGCGGGGCGACGATGGCGGTGCTCTCCGTGCTCGCGCTCCTCGGCACCGCGCTGCTTGGGCGCGCTGGACGGGCGTCGCGCGAGGCCCTGCTGCGCGGCTTCTCCCTGGTCCGGCAGCTGCTGCCGCCGCTGCTTGGGATGCAGGTGGTGCTGGTCACCACCGGCGTCGTTGCCGTGATCGCCTTTGAGGCTTCCGCGATTCTTGAGAGCGACGACCTCTCGACCGGCGCCGCCAAGCTGCTGGGCATTGCCCTGGTGGCGATCGGGGCCAGCCTGTGGACCGCGTTCAAGGCAGTGCTGCAACTGCGGCGTACGATGGGCCTCTTCACGCCCGACCCGCTCCGCATCATGGGCCGGACGGTCAGCCGTGCCGAGGCGCCGGGCCTGTGGCGCCTGCTGGACGAGTTGGCCGGGCGGCTCGGCGCCCTGCAGCCAAACAACGTCGTCATCGGGCTTACGGGCGGCTTCTTCGTCAGCTCCGGGCCAAAGGTTCTGGAGCCTGGCGGCGCTGACCTGGAGGGGCGGACCCTCTACCTCCCCCTGCCGTTCCTGGTCCTGCTGGGGAGGGACGAGGTGGCTGCCATCATCGGCCACGAGCTGGCGCATTTCTCCGGCGGCGACACCGAGTACAGCCTGCGCTTCCTGCCGGTCTATGCCGGCGTCGGCCGCTCCCTCGACGCCGTGGCCCAGGCCGGGACCGGCGGCGACGGCTCTTTGTCGCCACTGACCCGGCCGGCCTTGCAACTCGGCCTCTTCGTCATGGACCAGTTCCATCACGCGGTGCGGCACTGGAGCCGCCTGCGCGAATTCGCCGCCGATGCGGCGGGCGCCGATGCCACCTCCCGCGATGCCGCGGCCCATGCGCTGCTGCGCAGCGGCGCCATCCAGCCGAGGATCGAGGAGGTGCTGGAGGCGGCGTTCGGTGCTCCCGATGCGGCGCCGCCCAACCTCCTCACCGACATCCTGCGCCATGCAGTAGAACGCGGCCTGGAGGATTCGACAGGACATCTGGAGGAAGCGCAGCCCCATCCAACCGATACCCATCCGCCGACGCGCCAGCGCCTCGCTTCCCTCGACCGGGAGCCGGGCCCGGAGCTGCTGGCCAGGGCGGCAGCGCCGCCGCCGCCGGATGCCCTCGCCCGCCTGGACGGCTATTTCGCCGAGCCGGCCCGGCTCTCCCTCGCCGCGAGCGCGGACTTCCTCGGCATCGCCCGCGACCGGGCACGCGCCGAGCATGCGGCGCTGGAATCCGCCGTGACCGGCGTCGCGGCGGAGGCCGTGCCGCTGCATGAGAACACCCGCGGCGGCGCTATCTTCCTGTTTGCCTTCGGCGGCACGCTCCTGGCCATCGCCCTCGTCCTGCTGGCCATGGAGGTGCCAGGGACCGGGGCGAGGGAGCGCTGGATCATCGCCGGGGCGGGCGGCATGCTCGGCTTCGTCTTTATCGGCTGCGGCGTGCCGATGCTGCGGCGGGGCGACACGCCATTCCTGATCCTTCGGCCTGAGTCGGTGACGATCACCGGCATCAACCGTCCGATCCGCTGGGAGCATGTGGCCGATCTCGACATGACAGTAGCCCGTGGCCGCGTCGTCACCCGCGTCCTCCTGCGACATGATGCGCCCTTCCCGGTGCGCCTGCGGGGTGGGCGGCGGGTGAAGCTCGATGCCCGGCAACTGATCGTCACCTTCGCGGCCGCCCCGCCGCGGGCGCTGAAGGTGCAGGGCTTCGCCGATCTCATCGGCCGCTACAGGCGGGCCAGCCTGGCGCGCCAGGCCCTGGCCGAGGCGGACCGCATGCCCGCCACAACCCTCTAGGGCACAACCCCATGCAACCAGCCTCCACCTCCCTGCCTCCGCAGAAGCTTCCGCCACAGGATGGCGGCCTTGCGGGACGGCTCTGGGCCTTGTTAGGCAGCGTGATGTTCGGCGCGATGCTGGTCGCCCTCGCCATCTACACCCTGCCCAGCCTCGTCAGCGACTGGCGGATCCATGACACGGCGCGGCCCATTGCCGGCGGCCGCGTGACGGAAGGGTCGTGCAGCTCGAAGCTGGTCGTCAACATCTGCGACGCCACGCTGTCCTTCCAGACGAAGTCGGGGGCGGTCTCGCGCGACGTCAACTACGTCTTCGCCGGTGTGCAGTCCGGCGATTACACCGTCACCGTTCTGGCCGACCCGGCGCATCCTGAATGGATGACGACCGACATGGCGATCGAGCGGCTGTGGAACCGCACCATCACGCTGCTCGTCATCGGCGGCCTGCTGCTGAGCCTGACCCTCGCCCCGGTCATCGCCCTGATCCGCCGCCTGGGAAATCGGGGATACGCTGGGACGATCTGATGCGCCTAATGATTGCACGTACTCCGAAAGCGTTTGCGAATGGCAGCGCACGGCCTCGTTGAATGGATCGACGCTCTGGGTGCGGCGGGGCCTTGTAGTTAGCTCAGGTTACGCAAGTCGAGCCCACTCCGGACGTCCAAAGTCAAGTATGTGGCTCAGGGTGTGCGCGGCAATCGCCACTTTGGTCGTCTGTCTGCCGCCTGTACGTGATGCAGTGCGTCACCTATGACGCGCTTCCAGTGAGATATGTCCACCTCGATCAAGGCGCGATGGTTGTCTCTGGATACCTTCTGCCAGCCCATGCGCCCCCGGTCCGCGCTGGTGCGAAGGTTCCGGCCACGTTGTGTCGGCGCTGTCTCGGCTGTCTCACTCCGCGCCGCGCAGCAGCCCTGCCACTCTGTAAAAGCTGTGTCAGGGTCGGCTTCGGCCTGCGAGCAGCATCGACCGACTGCACCAGTTGGCGGTGCCCGTTCCCTTCACAATCGTTCTAATTAAGGCATTGCCACTCCGCCCGCCGCGGCCAGCGCGCCGAGCTTCTGCCACGTCGCCTCCTCGATCTCGATGCCGGCGCTGCCGCGCGCCTGCTCCGCCCGGTGCTCGACCTCGCCCGGATAGAGCACGCCCTGGCTGCCCTTGGCCGGCGGCGTGTCCTTCAGATAATGGGCAAAGTCGGCGACCTCCTTGCGGAAGGTGAGCAGCGGCCGGAAGGCCTCGACCTTGATGGCGATCAGGAAGCAGCCGTCATTGTGCCGGCCCGAGGGCTCGACGCCGAAGCCGAGTCCCGTGAGGATGCCGCAGAAAATCTCGCCCATCGCCGCCAGGGCGGTGCCCTTGTAGCCCTCCGTCCCGCCGAGCGGCAGAAGCGCGCCGTCCTTGATCCCCGCCGGGTCGGTGGTGAGGTCACCATCCTTGTCGACCACCCAGCCGAGCGGGATCTCCTGCCCGCGCGCCTCAGCCAGCTTGATCTTGCCCATCGCCACGGCGGAGGTGGCGAAATCCATGCAGAAGGGCCCTTCGAGGTTGGAAGGTACGGCGATGGCCCAGGGGTTGGTGCCGAGCCGCGCCTCCCGCCCGCCGAACGGGGCAACGCCCTTGGGCGACCGGCCACTATCGGCCCACGCCATGCCGATCATACCCGCCTTTGCCGCCATCAAAGGGTAGCTTGCCAGCCGGCCGACATGGCCCTGGCGGAAGACCGTGCTGGCCGCGATGTTGTTCCGCTCGGCCTTCTGGATGGTCAGCGCCATCGCGCGTTCGTTGATGACGTAACCGAAGCCCCAATTGCCGTCGACCACCGTGGTGGTGGGGCTTTCCTGGACGATGGTGAAGGGCGCGCCGGGGACGATGTGGCCGGCCTTCACCCGCTCGATGTAGTTCGGCAGCATGATCATGCCGTGGCTGTCATGGCCGGCGAGGTTGGCATTGACCACGTGACGGGCGACGGTCGCCGCCTCCGCGTCCGGCACGCCATTGGCGACCAGCAGGGACCGGCCCAGCACGCGCAGTGCCTCGGCCTGGATCTTCGGCATGATGTCCTCCCATATTCTGCAGGGAGGTAGCCTTGCGCCAAAGCGCAGCCGACGAAAGGGAGTGGTTGCCGATAGGCGCTAAAATGGCCCCGAACTCGGGAGGTAACGTGCGTTTACCCTTTGAGGATAGACAGCCAACAGCGGCCAATTTGCAGACAATCGATGTAGATTTTCTAGATAGGGTAAGGATGAGTTGTAACACCTCAAGCATGCTCTTTTGCTGCTCAGCTAGGATGATGGCAACTGATCTCGCTACTAGTTGCCGGAAAGGTATGGCGTCATACTTGAGTCATGTTGTACGGGCTTGATGACCGAACCACCCGCTGCCGCATAAGGGGCATTTATGGAAACGCTTGATTGACCGGTCGCCAAACACTGGGTTGAAGAAGTGGCATGCGCGCGCCGAGAGCATGAGTAAGGCCATGTATCCAGCTTTTGCTGTCGCCAATTTGGATTCCAGGCAAGCGAGCTCCATGTTGCGCCGGCTGAGCCGCCACGACGCAATCCGACGTGAGTCTTTTCGAATCAGCTCAGAGTTAGCCTCCGGCATCGACCATCTGAGAACCCGAACGGCTGCTCATCACGGTCTAACACGTACCATTTTGTGTCCACATCGGACCTAATTTCTCTGGAGAAATCCGCATCAACTCCGTAACGGGTTGGCTCGTGAGAATGAGCATGCGATGTTGCCTGGATGCAAATGCAGGGGGTGTGATGGCTCGCAAGGGGGACCCGGAGACGAATGCCTGTCGGCTGGTAGTACTGGGGGGCAGCAAGGGCGGGTGTGGACGTAGCACGATCTCGCGCAACCTGCTGGTCGCAGCCGGGCAGGATGGCCTTAAGGCGATTGGCTTCGACCTTGACGAGCAAGGAACCTTCAGACGCTGGAGTGAGCGTCGCGCCAAGGCGCGTGAGACACTCAGCCAGATCATCCCTACGACAGTGGTGCAAAGCATACCAAGTGGGTGGCAGAGCCTGATCGAGCAAATGGCCGGCTACCAAGTCGCTGTGGTCGACACGGCTCCGGGTGTCGAGCATGACATGGGAGCGATGCTTGAACTGTGCCGCCGGGCAGCCCTTGTTCTCGTGCCGACCTCACCGACCACGGACGACCTAGAAAGCGTTATCCCATGGTTCCGGAATCTAGCCGCGAGCGGGGCACGATCTGCTTTCGTACTAAACAAGGCGAATCGCCGGACAAAGAGTTACGTAGCTGCTCGAGCCATGCTGATTCGGCAGGGAGCGCTCGCCCCCGTCGAGATTGCGGCGTTGGAGGACATCTCGACGCCGCATGGCTCTGGCCTCGCGGCAATGGATTACGAGAAGAGTAAGGGGGCGGACGCTATGGCGGACCTCTGGGCTTACGTGAAGCAGGAGGTGCGACTGTGAGCGCCAAGCTGAAGGGACGCTCGACGTCCAAAATGCCTTCGTCCGTAGCTGAAGTCGACTGGACCGAGGGCGACGCGCGCTACCAGCAGGGTCAGGCAATCATCCGTCAGACCGAGGTGGGCCGTGAGGTTGTAGCGGAGGTCTTCTCCGGCACTGACCTCGCTCTTGACGATAGACGCGTCAGCGAGCTGTTAGCAGCGCGAACCTTGATCATCGAGCAATGGAACCGGGGTCAACGCGCCTTTCTTACCATCGGTCGAACCCTGCTCCGACTATCCCGCACTTTGAGCGAGGCCGAGTTCCTCCGCTTGCGGCGCGGCTCCGAAAAGCTCTTTCCGTTTGGTGACGCCACGGCGTCGAAGCTGCGCTCGGTCGCCATGCTGGTCGACGAAGGTGGCATCGAGGAAGATCGGCTGCCCGGGTACACCATCGCTTACGAATTTACGACCCTGCCGCCTGAGGGTTTGAGGCTGGCGCGGGAGCGCAACCTGATCAGGCCGGACGTTCGTCGCACAGAGATCGCTGCCTTCAGACGGGAATTGAGGTCGCACACCGTACCGGTTGGCACCTCCCTCACGACGCCCCTCGAAGTCGAGGTGGGTCGAGTCTCCCGTGAGCGGCTCGAACAACGGCAAGCCGAACTTCAAAAGGAGCGGACAGTGTTGGTTGCACGACTGGCGGAGGTCGACCGGGCGTTGGTCGAGATCAGGTCACAACTCGACCTTGCTGCTGGTCGTATGGTCGACGGGGAGGTTGAGGAGGTTGCATCGTAAGATTGCGCGGCCGCGGGAATGGCCCGGACGCCTGCGGTGTGGTGGCTGGCTTACAAAGCCGCTGCGGTGTGTTGCATTGATCAGCAGCGAGGACGCATGTGCCCTATCCCTGTTGAGGGTTATGCGCTGTGGAAATACATTAGGCATCCGAGTTCGAGCGTATGGTTAAGCACACCGACGGAGATGGCCACCCAGGTTCTCTACGACCCATCTGTTTGTAATCCGAGCCCTAGACCAATGACGCGTTTCGAACGCTAAAAAGCAGCCTCAATCAAGGCACGACATTGTAGCCCGAAGCCTTCTGCTAGACCACGCAGTGGCACTTAGTGATGCACTGGATATGTTTGTCGCGACAGCGAATGTAGCCGTGGAGGCGATGTTTCCCTCATGTTCCGGTGCTGGCCTAGGCTCACTAGCTTCGGGCGTAGCTGATCACAGAAACGTCCGCTGGGCTTGGCGGGTGGGGACTTTACCAGCGCCGGCCGGCGCTCGAGGTGGGACTGGCGGGCGGGAGGGGTGCAGGGTCAGGCCACGCTCGTCCATATCCACCTTGGCATGCCTGTACACCGCGAGCGCTAGCTTGAGGTTGGCGATGAAGGTGGGTTTGAAGTTGTTCATGCGCTGGGTGCCGGCTCCGAACTGCCCTTTGATGGCGGCCCAGGAGACCGGCGTGGACTTTTCCAGCGCGTGCAGGCGGTAGGCCAGCCAAGCGTACAGATCGAGCGCCATGGAGTTGTTGCTGATCGACCGCACGGCGGCTTCCTCGACTGGGACCGGATGTTTCCTCAGCTGTTCGTAGAACACCTCGGAAAGGCGCGCGACTTCGACAAAGAGGCTGCCCTGAGCCGGGTCTTCCGCCGGCACGAACATGGCGGTGTCCATGACGTTTTGATTGACCAAGCCGACGCGGGAGCCGGTGGTGACATGGAAGGTGAAGCGGCAGCGAGCGATGCGCTCGGCCTGTTCCCGTACATCCTTTTGGCTCTTGCCGCCGCTGCTAATGCCCATGCGGCTCAGCCAATCTCGCAGGCTGCGTCCCAGCATAACGTCGCGCGAGCCGGTGCGCAGCGCTTCACTCTGCAGGTAGAGCATAATGAGGCGTGCGCGGCTGCCATAGGGCACCCCCACCCAGCTCCAATGCCCATCCGACAGGGGTTTGCGACCGGGTTCCACAGATAGCGCCACGCCGCCGCTGCTGATTTGCCAGGAGTCTTCATCGGGCAGCCGGCGGTGGGGGAGGGCGGCCTGGCACCAGCCGGAATAGAGGAAGCCAATGCTGGCACTCTCGTCGGCCATGTAGAGGGCAGCGGCCTCGACTACGGCCCGTTCGATGTCGGCCCGCAGCGCTGCCTCCTTGCCTCCTGCTTCCAGGATGTCGTGCACCGTTCCCATGGTGAGGAAGATGCTGGGTATTTTGCGCCCTGTCGCTGGGGACTTTACCAGCGCAGCTACTAGGAAAAGGCTATTTGAAAAAAGTTATTTGAAGTAGGCGGGCAGAGTCCCCGGGATAACTCAGTAAGCCATTGATTTGATATGGACGCAGATTTGCGGCGATGCTGGCAAAGTCCCCAGGACTGGCTGGTAAAGTCCCCGCCCAGGTTGTGGATGGGTGCTGGTAAAGTCCCCATCTGGTCCCCCAAACTCGGTCAGCCCGTCACGGGACTCGGCCTCAGGCCCTCAGTCGCAGTCGTGACGGCCGAATGGCCCGCAGGTTCCGGGTCCTGCAATGCATCTACGCCTACCCAGACTATCGCCTGAGCGAGGTGGCCTGCAGGGATACCGCCCGGCGCTTCCACAATGTCCTATCGTCTCCGGCTTCATCTCCAACAACCCGGTCGACTGATCGAGTGATGCCGTGCTGCGGCCACCCAGCGCGCAGCAGGCCGGGAGGTCGATGCGGGATGACACTCAGTGCACAATGCTGGGCTGGCGGTCACAATCGGCGGCCGCCCCTACACTACCGGCTTTCTGGCGCACTCTCTGGGCCAGTTGCCTTCACTGCCGACGAGCAGAACCGGACATTTATCGCCACCCGGCGGGTACGCTGGCCACCGTGAACAAGGCCGGGTACCGCGATTAGCATTGCACCGGCAGCATGTACCTCCGCATCGGGCAGGCCATCGAGAATGAGGATCCGGCGCCGCCCTGCGCCACCGAAACTGGCCGCTGTCCGTCAACGAGCGCCCGCTGTCATCCTGAGCAACAACCTCTTTCGCTCAATGATCGAGCCCATCGGCGACACCGAGATACTCTCAGCGGTCAACCTGACGGTCACCTACCAGGGCAACCTGCTGCTGGCGGTGGGGGGGGGTGGTGCCACGTTGCACGTCACCGACGACACCACCCTCTCGGTCGGCGACAGCATTAACGCCAGCACCCAGAGCAATATGACGCTAGCGATGGGCGGCGATGCTTCAGGTGTGCGCTGGGCAGCATGGCGGTAGCCTCGAATGGTCCGCCAGAGTGCTGACGCCTACAGCGGTGGTCGTGAGCATCGAGGCCGAACCGCTCAACCTATCAGCCGAGGGGGACGGTAGATACGGGGCCATGACAGTAGCGCCTGACAACCTAGTTAAGGCCGCGGGCGCCATCGAGCTATCCAGCGTCGCCATCCTGGTTAATGCCGACATACTGACAGTGACGGGAGCGATCATCGAGCTAGGCGAGAGCTTCATCGAAGTAGGCGGTGGCGCGAGCTACATGGAGGCCGAATCCACTACCGATTAATGTACAACATCGGAATGCGGCTCGATCATGCGCGGTAACTGCCATTACCGCACACGGACGGTAGCGCCTGACGTGTCTGCTGTTTGCGTGAATGCAACACGATCATGCCGGGTGACGGCGCTTGCTTACTCCACTCGCGCCCCGCTTGCCCGGATCAGCGGCGCCAGCCGGGTTTCCTCGCTAGCGCGGAAAGCAACGAGCTCCTCCGGCGACGTCCACCACGATTTGGCGCCGAGTTCCTGGAAGCTGCGTACTAGGTCGGGGCTCTCGAGAGCCTGTTTTGCAAAGGCCGAGTGCCGCTTCACAACTGGCTCCGGGATGCCAGCGGGGCTGCAGACCGCACCCCAGGAGGTGATCTCGAACCCTGGCAGGAATTCCGACATCGTTGGCAGTTCCGGCGCCGCCGCACTGCGCTGCGGGCCGGTGACGGCGAGTGCTCGGATCCGTCCCTCCCGGGCGGTTGGCAGGAGACCCGGGATGTTGTCCATGATCAGGTGTACCCGCCCGGCAAGCAGGTCGAGTAGCGCTGGTGCGCCACCACGATAGGGCACGTGCAGGATGTTCGTCCCGACCATCTGCCTCAGCAGCTCGCCCGAGAGATGTGGCGTGGTGCCGATGCCGGAGGAGCCATAGGCGTACTTGCCCGGGTTCGCCTTCAGTAGGGCGATCAGCTCCGGCACGCTGCGTGCCGGCAGGTCGTTGTTGACCACCAGTAGATTCGGCAACTGCCAGAGGCCGGAGATGAAGGTGAAGTCTTGCGCCGGATTGAAAGGCAGGCTGGCATAGAGCGTCGGCGCGATGGCATGGGACGCAATGCTGCCCAGGCCGACCGTGTACCCGTCAGGCTGTGACTTGGCGATCGCGTCGACCCCGACATTGCCACCAGAGCCTGAGCGGTTCTCCACCACAAACTGCTGGCCAGTGATCTCGCTCATCTTGGCACAATAGAGTCGCGACAGCGTGTCAGTAGCGCCACCGGGCGGAAAGATATTAATGTAGCGGACTGATCGGTTGGGCCAGTCCATGCCCGACTGTGCGTGCCCCTGTGTAGACAAACCGACAATCGGGGCAGCGAGCACCCCAGTAATCATGCCCAACGTAGCGCGGCGCGACAGGCATTCGGATCCGACTTTGATGGCGGTGTGGCCCTGCAGTTTTCTCATCTGGTTCCTCCCACGCACAGCTTGCTGCTGGCTTGTTTTCTGCTCGATACAGGCGGCGTGAGCCGAAGCACTGACCGAACACCTGACAGCATATGGGTATGGCTAATCGGATGAAGCCTAGAGTCCTTCCATGTCCAGCCGTTTACCACCTCGTCCGCAGGTCGGCTTGAGTAGGCGGATGAAGACTCCGCTCCTTTGGCTGAGCCAGCCCGCGTCAGGCTGGTCACCTGGAAAGTCTCTCAATCTCTCAAACGACCCTTTCAGATTGTGAAATGGGCCGGGAAGCGGCAGGATCGGGGGCATGACTCCACCCCTCGGGCCGCGCTTCGTCGCCTATTACCGCGTCTCCACTGACAAGCAGGGCCGCTCCGGCCTCGGCCTCGCGGCGCAACGCGAGGCCGTCGCCCACCATGCGGCAGGGCAGGGGGGTGCCGTCGTCGCCGCCTTCGAGGAGGTCGAGAGCGGCCGCCGCGACGACTGGCCCCAGCTTGCCCTAGCCATGGCCGAGTGCCGCCTCCGGCGCTGCGTCCTGCTCATCGCCAAGCTCGACCGCCTCGCTCGCCACGCCCACTTCCTTCTCGGCCTTGAGAAGGCCGGCGTCGAGTTCGTCGCCGCCGACATACCCTACGCCAACAGGCTGACGATCGGCGTCATGGCCCTTGTCGCGGAGGAGGAGGCCCGCGCCACGTCGGCCCGTACCAAGGCCGCGCTGGCTGCGGCGAAGGCGAGCGGGGTCAAGCTTGGCAACCCGCGGCTCCAGCCGGGCGATGCCGCGACGGCCCGCGATGCGCGTGCCGCTTGGTCGGTCGCCGCCGGTCAGCGCGCCGCGGAGGTGCTGCCCTACCTCGATGCTGCACGCCGCGCCGGCGCCACCACGCTGCAGCAGCTCGCCGACGCGCTTACCGCCCGGGGCGTGCGCACGCCCCGCGGCGGAGAACGGTGGCGGCCCTGGCAAGTCCGGCGCGTGCTCGATCGGGCTGCAGCGACTTTCCCGGACGCCGTCATGCCGAACCAGCAAGATGGGCCACAGTCAACAGGATAGGGCCAATGACGGACCGCGCCGCGAGGCTCCGCGCCTCCTACGCCCGCTACGTCACTCGTCAGGGCGGCGCCCGCGATCCGCGGGTGGAGGCAGCCTTCGCCGCCGTGCCGCGTGAGGCCTTCGTCGGGCCGGCGCCATGGTTCATCTATGCGGGCTCCGCGAATGTGCCAGCGCCTGCCTATGTCGAGACCCCCGACGACGACCCGGCCTTCCTCTATGCCGATGTTCTCATTGCCCTCGATCCCAAGCGCGGCGTGAACAATGGCGAGCCGAGCTTGCATGCCCGCTGCCTCGACGCCCTGGCCCTCCGCCCGGGCGAGACCGTGCTGCATGTCGGCGCCGGCACCGGCTACTACACCGCGCTTCTCAGCCGCTTGGTGGCGCCAAACGGGACCGTGCATGCTTTCGAAATTGATCCGGGCCTCGCCGAGCGTGCACGCACCAATCTCGCCGGGATCAACGGCATCATAGTCCATGCCCGCTCCGGCATCGGCGAGGGACTGCCTGCAGCGGATGCGATCTACGTCAGCGCAGGCCTCGGCGCGCCAAGCTTGACCTGGCTTGAAGCACTACGGCCAAGCGGTCGGCTGCTCTTTCCGCTGCAGCCTGAGGGCGGCTACGGCGGCATGCTCCTTGTGACCAAGCCTGCTGTCGGCGGGATCAGCTGGCCAGCACGCTTCGTCAGCCGCGCGAGCTTCATCCAATGTGACGCGCCGATAGCCGCAGGGGACAAAGCGCTCGAATCGGCTTTCGCCGGTGGCGGGTGGGAGCAGGTGCAGACCTTCCGCTTGGACGACCAGCAGGACAGCGACACTTGGTACTGTGGGATTGGCTGGTCTCTCTCGCTTGCAAGGTCGGGACAAGGTTAGTCCTACTCTCGAGATGGGCAGCTGTTACTATTGATGTGGTCCCCGGATTTCGGGCAGGCGGGTAAGCTCGGTTCGCCTGTGAGAAGGACGCACCCGGATGACGGGCAAGCGGACGCGGTATTCGGCAGAGTTCAAGACGAAGGTGGCGCTGGAGGCGCTGCGGGGTGAGCCGACGACGGCGCAGCTGGCGGCCAAGCATGGCATCCACCAGACCATGGTGGGCGACTGAAAGCGGCAGGCCATGGAAGGGCTGACGGCTGTGTTCTCTGGCAAGGCGGCGGCCCAGGAGAGCGCCAAGGCGGCCGAGGTGGATATCGAGAAGCTGCACGTGAAGATCGGGTAGCCGCTGGTGGATCGGGATTTTTGGCCAAAGCGTCCAGTCGATGAGCCTGGAACGGCGCCGCCAGATGATCGAGCTGGACCACCCGCAGCTGTCGGTGGTGCGGCAGTGCGAGTTGGTTTCGATCAGCCGGCCGGGGTTCTACCACCGGCCCGCGGGCGAGACGGCGCTGAACCTCGAGCTGATGCGGCTAGTCGACGCGCAGTTCCTGGAGACGCCCTGGTATGGCTCGCGGCAGATGGCGCGGCATCTACAACGCGAGGGCTACGTCGTCGGCCGTATGCGCATCCGGCGGTTGATGGCGAAAATGGGCCTGGCGTCGATCTACCAGCGACCGCGGACGACGGTGCCGAACCCCGAGCACCGGGTCTTTCCCTACCTGCTGCGGGAGATGGTGATCGATCGACCGAACCAAGCTTGGTCCGCCGACATCACCTATCTGCCGATGCGGCGCGGTTTCCTCTACCTGGTCAGGTAGGCAGCGGAGCTTTGCCAGATCACTTAGTACCCGGACTTGGTCCGACGCAATTTGCCGAACGAGACTTCATCATCCCAGCGTTGCGCGAGAAGGCGGCTCAGTCCCGACCAGATTTCAAAGCTGGCAGCCTGAAACTCGAGCCGCACCTTTTCCTCTTTGCGCAGATAAGAACGACTGGGCTCGTCGCCACCAGACGCATCGTATGTCATGCAACTCGTCTCGACGCTTCACTGCCTGGCAGTCTGCCAGGATGGCATGTGCCGTCCAGCATCGAGACGAAAGCAGGACAAGGCATAGAAATGGTTCTCGGCATCGTGGTTCGCCGCATCGGTTACGCTATGTAGATTCATGGCCTTGGGATGTGCGGATCTGGAGCAAGATCGTGACTCTGCTCGATAACCAGTACAGGCAGGGCGACGTCCTGCTGGTCGCCATAGATGCGCTGCCGACGGAGGCCGAGCCTGTGGCCTTCACGACCGAGCCCCTGGCCCTGGTATCTACCGCATCCGGGCCGGGCTCGCACCTCCTGCCTCCGGCGCCCGGCCTTCGTGCCTACCGCCGCAAGAGTAGTGGCGATGTCGAATGGCTCGAACTCACGGGCGCTAACCTCACCCTTGCTCACCCAGAGCACGCGCCCATCGTGCTCGAGCCGGGGATATGGCGCGTGGTCCGGCAGCGCGAGTACGACCCTGCGGCTGGCCATCGGCGGGTTACGGATTAACAGGGCATGGCGCGGCCCGGCTCACGGCGAATAGCGGTCGACAACCCGCTTGGGCCGATATCGACGTCACGCACCAATCCGACCACCGCAGCCGTGGAGGACTTCTACAGCGCTTGCCATCTGTGTCCGCCGGCGGTCCTCGTGGCCCGTGACGCGGCCCACTTCGGCCGGCTCGCCGCCCAGATCACCCGCTCTTTCGGCTTCGTCGAGGTGATGGGCTGCCTGATGCTCGGGATGGTGTTGCTCGTCATGCTTACGCCGCCTGCAGGAGACGGTATCGCGGCGGCGTACGGTGCCCTCATGGCGCTCCTGCTGCCCTGGTTCGTTGCTTCTCGCCTGGTTCACCGCGGCAACGGCGTGGTCCTCGGGGAGGCGCTGTTGCGGGTGCTGCTATCCCTGCTTGTCGGGGCCGCCGTGATCGGCGTAGCCCGCCTCGCGGGGGCGGAGCACCGGATCGCCTTCCGGGCTGCAGGCCTTGCCATGGGCGCAGGGGTCTGCCTCCAGCTGGCACTCTTGCCCCTGGTGCCGTGCTTCGTCCGCTGGCGGCTGCGCCGGACCGTGCACACCGGCAGTAGGCTTCTCCCCTGGTCGATAATCCTCCGGGGTGCCCGGCGTGCGGATGCAGTCGTAACAGCGCGCCTCGCCTCCGCGCTGGACGATGTGGACCAGACACATGGCGGTCGAGGCCTGCGGGGCCACCGCGGCCAGACTCAGTGGGCCATGCAGTCTGCAATCATGGAGGGGGTGCAAAGCCAGAGCGTCTGGAGCAGCGACATCGGACTCGTGCTGGGGCAATCCGTTGGGTACTCCACCGATCCTGCCGCGAGAGTAGGCGCCCTGACCTCGACTGGGATCGACCCCGCCAGCTTGCCACGGGTCTTGCGGGCGGCTGGCGACCTCGACCGCCGGGCGGAGGCGGTCGCTGCCTTCCATGGTGTCGCGGTGGTGTTGCCGGCGGGTGCATCGCCGACTTCCACACCAGCTGCCGTCACCTTGCGGCCGAACAGGCGCTCAAACCGGCTGCCATGGCGCGAGGCGCTGCGGTGGTTGGACAACGCGCCGGGCGTGGCGCTGGCGGTCGATCTTGCCCCTTCGGACGGGCTGGCGGACTGGATACTCGCCCATCGGCTCACTTGGTTGCCCGAGGTAGAGCGGCGAACCCCTGCCATTCGCGTGCTGGGAGTTGAGCGCGTCGTGGCCGCGCTGCGACTGCGTCCCGTCCACGAGGACGAGTACGGCAGGTTGTACCAGGTCGGCCGCCGCGAGGTCCCGAGCACCTTCGTGGCCGTGCGCGATCGCGTACTCGGCGCGGACGGTACGCCGCTCGAGCACTGGATCGCAGTGCCGCCCCACGCTGCAACGGCACGGGAGGCAGTGGCCTGGAGCTTCGGCATGGGCGAGACGGAATACCAGCCGGCCAGAGAGGCTTGAGGTGCGGTTGACGTGGTCACGAGCTATGGAAAAGTCGTTGTTCGACTTGGGTATGGCGTGTGCGCAAACGCGGCGCCGGAGCGTGCAGCTACGTATGATAAAGGACATTATCATATGTAGTGACTAGCTCACTCGTCTGCCTGCTTTGGGTTTCGGTTGGCTGCTCCCCGGCCCAGCAAAGCACGTGCCTCCTTGCGATCCTCATCGAGACCCGCGAGGTAGCCTCGCGCGCTGGACGCCCGTAAGCCACGGTCATAATGCTTGGCATGGACGCCGGCGCTGATGTTCAACACCGAGGTGGCGAGGCCAGGCTGATCGGGGAACATCAGCGGCAAGGTGGTGCCGATACAGTGCCGAAAGCGATGCACCCCGAAGCTGTGCGCGCGGCCGAAACGCTCACGCGAGCGCCAGCGGATCCGGGCATGGAGGCCTCCTTGGGTCAGCGGTGCGCCCCCCGTCCGGACCCACACCGCATCGCAACTGCGACCAGCCAGAAGTTCCTGCCGCTCGACGGCGACATAGCGATCGAGCCAGGGTGTCAGGCTGGCCGGCAGGGGCTGATCCTGAGACGATCTGGCCTTCAGATCAGGCCGGTCGAGGGTGATCCACCACTCCTTGCTGTCAAAGCGCAGTTGCTGGCCCAGGCGCATCAACTCGACCGAGCGTAGCCGCAGTCCAACCGCCGCCAGCAAGCAGATCAGCAGTCCATCGCGCAGCATGACCTGACGCAGGTTGGGCGCGGTCAGCGTTACCGCCTGCTCCATCAGCTCCAACCCCCAGTCGTATAGGGCACTGCTGTCGTGGATCCGCAAAACCCGCTTCTCCATGGCGAGCCGGCGTCGCAGCGGAACTCCGCCCGGCCGGGTTAGCCAACCGACATCGGCTCCCGGCACCATAAGGCGGAGCGCCATCTGCAACTCCTGAAACCGGCCGAGAATGGTGTAGTCGCGGTTCCCAAGTGTCTGGAGTTCATCGAAGTAGGCCGCCACGCGGGTTTCGGTCACCCGGTTCATCACGCCCAACGCCGGGTCAAGCCAGCCATGGTATCGGTTGAAGCCGAGCCAGCGGCTGTAGCCGGCGAGAGCCTTTCCGATAGCCTGCGGCGCAAACCGCGCCGCCGGACCTCGGACCGAGAAGCGGCCTTTGACGCTGCGCTGCATGGCGTCCCAAGCGGCACGATCGGCAGCGGGCCAGTCTGCCAACGAGAGCAAGCGCCGTCGCGGATCCACGGGCCGAGCCATCACTTCGACCCCTTTTGACGCTGCTGCGGTTTGACTTTGGCGCCGGACGCCAACGTCTTCAGTCGCCGGGCTTCGATGCGGTCGTCGTCCAGCCCGCGGTGGTAAACCCGTGCCGCAGCCTCAAGCTCGAGCCCGCAATAGGCCCCGATCGTGGTCTCAACCGACTTATGTCCCAGTGCCCTGCGGACGATCTCGTACTGGCCGGGGTATCGGTTGAGGTGCCGCCAGGCGGCAAAGTGCCGGAGCATGTGGGGATGGACTTGCGCGCCAACTTCGCGACCAATGAGCAAGGTCAGGCCCCTGCCGAGGGTGGGTTGCAGCACCGCCTGCCCCTCCTGTCGGGGAAACAGGTATGGATTGCCCACGGCGTCGCCGGCAACCAAAGGCCGCCAGACCTTGATCCAGGTTTCCAGCAGCTTGGCCGAGCCGGGGGGCACCGGCCATTCGACCGCTTCGTGGTTCTTGGTCTCGGTGTCCTCGATGATGATGTGGGTGATCTGCTTGCCGTCGCGGCTGATGCGCTGCAGGTGATGATCGAAGCGCAGTCCGACCAGGTTCTTCATCCGCAGGGGACAAATCAACAAGACCTCGATGGCGGCCGCGAGCATGACGCGACGAGCTGTCGCGGCGTCGCGGGTGCCGGTCTTGCGCGCAGCGTCCAGGATGTCCTCCGGCAGAAGGAGAAGCCTGCTACGGGTATAGGGTTCGATCAACCGCCGAAGGCGTTCACGGATCTTGCCGGTAAGCCCCATCCCGCGCGGACGCTTTGCCTGTTTTTGCCAAGCCTGCAGCTGACGCAGGGGCTCGCCAGTCACGCCGACCACATGCCGTCCGAGCATCATGAGCGTATCAGCAATGATTGCGAGTTGCCCGCCGATGATGACGGCATCTTCCCGCTTGTCGGGTGGCAGCCTCATCCTGGCCCGTTCATCGAAGTAGTCGAAGACATCGCCGGCGTTCTCAATCGGTTCGACAAGATAGCGCAGGCTGGTGATCGAGGCTCGGTCGTGCCCTTTGTGCAGGAGCGCAGCCAGGATCTGCCTGAGAGCTACCAGTCGGATCCTGACGGTAGCGGCGCTCACCCGCTTGCCGGAGTTGGTTCGGCTGGTCACGCCGCGGCCAGTGCTTGGGCGCAGGCGTTGTTCAAGCGCCTTGATCTCAGCCTGCAGGCTATTGGGATAGGTGTTGAAATCTTGGGTATAGGGCACTCGCCGTGCCGGCGGCTTGAGGGGTTGGCAGGCAGCGAGCTCGAGTGCGCCGGCGGCAATGGCCTGGTTCCACGCCCGCGCCAGAACGACGCCGCGGTGCGCCGTGTTCCTGGTGAGACAGGTTTGGCGCTCAAGAACCAGGTAATCGGCCAGGGTGGCATCCCTGACGTCGACAAGCCCAATGCCCCGTTCACGGCAATGGAAGGCGAAGTCGCGCAGGATCGGCCGCTGCGCCGGATGGGGTGCTGCCTGTAGCAGTACGAGCGAGTCAGGCGGCAGGCCCTGGTTGCTGCGCCGCCGCGATCGGTGCAGCCCGAGCTCACGAAGTGCCGCCCGAACCAGGAGCACCATGTTGCAAAAGGTCTTCCGCTTCATCCGGAAGGTGGCCGGCGTGCACTTGAACAGATGCTCGTTCAACCAGGCGACATCAAAGGGGACATTCGCAGTTTGGCTGTTCAGCAAGCCCGCCGCCCTGTTCAAGGCACGGGTCATGTCGCGGTGGCGACCGGCTTTATGCCCTGCCAAATTGTCCAGCAGCACGATGGCGTCGGCGAAGGTCAGGGCAGTCTCGCGACCGCCGATTAGGTGACCGGGAAGAGCGTTCATGATTGGCCTTTTCGGTGAGTGGACAGGAGTGGACAGTCGGGACTGCGTACCACAATTCATGGACGAGCTAAGTTGCACGACGTATTCCGGGATGACGCCAAACCACTGTTTAGAAACAGCTAAATCGGGCTACCCTTGGGTCTCGCAGGGCACCAGATCGGAGAGCCGGAAGCGCACGGTCCGGCCGATCTCGACCGCGGTGATGCGCCCTGTCTTGCGCCAGCGACGCAGGGTGCGCTCGCTGACCTGGAGCCACGTGGCAAGCTCGGCCGTGGTGAGCAGTGGCTCCGGTGAGTCGAGCAGGTTGTCACCGGATGGCGGGCATCGCGTCACCATGACCGCATGCCCAATGCAAGGATGGGAATTGGCACCCGCTGGCAGAGCCAGGTTGTCGAATACCGGCGTCCGCTATCACCGAACGTGAGTGCGAGCCTTGGCTGGAAGGAAGACAGATGATGACCGCTCATGCGGTCGAGGATTCAGGATTCAGCCGGGGCTTCGCTAATGGGACACGGCGGCGGTCGAACTTCGCCGGCTTAGCCTGTGCTCTGTCGCAAACGACTTGGCTTGCCCTGGGCCGCGCGGATCCATTCGAAGAGCCCTTCCGCGCGTGGTTGAAGAATGCGATGGGCTGCCAGTGATCGTGTTGCCGGATCCGCGGCCCAGATCCGGCGCAGCCTGGCGAAAGTCTCCCTGAGCGCACGGATGGTCGGACCGTCAGGACTACCCGGGCTGACCTGGACCTCGGTTTGCCGGCCCTGCCGGGGCGGTAGCCCCGCGGTGGTCTCCAGAATCAACATGACGGTGAGGGCAAAGCGACGCGCGGCTGCCGTGGCATTTCCACGCTCCGGATGGAGCCTAGGGCGGGCGTCCCGGGCGAGCTGGGCCCAGGTAGCAAGGGCGAATGCCGCCTCGCAGGCTATGTGGTCGGCGTCGGTTCCGGCCTGGCCCGGATAAGACAGGACTGCTGCATAGGCCGCCTGCACTCGCTGCTCGCCGATCCTGAGATCGGCATCGCCCGCGGCAGCGTCGACCAATCCAATCCGGCACACCGGCGGCATGGCCAGCAGTGCTTGCACCATTGCCGTGGCTTGCCGAGAGGCGGCACGCCCAGCCGCCAGCCGATGTGCGCAGGAACGAGCGGCCGAAACCAGCCGGTCCAGCGACCGGCTCTCGACCTTTTGGGGCACCTGCTCATGGAGAACGACGAGCTGCGCGTGAAGGCTTCCTGCCGCGGCCGTCAAGCCATGAGCGATGGCGCGCGGTGCGCCCTCGTCGAGAAGGGGGGGCCGGCCAGCGGCGGCGAGGATGGCGGCCGCATCGTTGGCCGTGAAATGCGGTTCGACGAGAAACTCCGCGACCGACACCGCAGGTCGGAGTGTTGGTGGGCCTTGCGCGCCTTCAGATGTCAGTGCCATCCATCGTCCGGCTGCGGTTTCGAGGCCATGCCGCAACCAGACCTGCCGGACTCCTGAAGGCGAGATAGTCAGACCTTGGCGCCGCAGCGCCGCTGCCACGGGACAACAACCCCAGGCCGGCTGCGTCCGGGCCATCTTCAACACCGCCGCTTCGACCTCGGGAGACACGCGGTTCTTGGGCAGGGGTTTGCGGCGGCTTGGCCTGACCAGGGCGGCCTCGCCGCTGGCTTCGTACAGCTTCCTGAGGCGATAGTAGCTGTCCCGGGAGAAGCCAAGCTGCGCACAGGCCTGGCTGACACCGATCCGCTGGGCCAATTCCAGCAACTCGATCTTGCTGCGCACGATCTGCTGTTCCGATCCCACCGCAGATTCTCCGTGACGGTGTTTGCAGCAGCTGCAGGCCTGCATCGCCCCTGCGTGAGTGACCTGTCCGATCAAGTCTGAACCATGACCTGCCGAAGCAGTATGAATTCCAGCAATGTTCAACTATCGCACCGTTTTGACCTTGAAATCGAATGCCGGAAGCACCATTTCTGAGACACGAGAAGCACGGCCTATCGAGCATCCTCGCTCCTCCTTCCGCGGCGCGGCTCGGTCTTGCCCTGCGGATAGGCCAAGCCAGCTATTGATCGGCCAGCCCAGACCAGCAGCGACGCTGCTCTGTCCCACTCTGCACCACCTCCTATGGGGGCGAGGGAGGGCCGCCAGCCTCTCGCCGTCTCGTCCATCCACCCAGCCGGGCGGAGCCCCACAGCGCCTGCCCTGGCGCTGCGTAGGCCCGGCACCGCGCATCCGGCACTGAGCCGGCCGCTTCTGCGAACCCTTGCCCTGCCAGCGGTGGCACGGGACTGGCCATGACGAGGCTTACCCGACGCCGCTCCGGACCTTTCCGGGGAGGATGTGCCGGCAGCACGGCCGGACAGCGGTGTCCTGACGCTGCCCCGGCGGCGCCCAGGTGGTGGGTCATGCACTGCTATTTGGTCCGCGTGGCCCGGCCGTCCCTCATGGTCAGCCAGACCCACTGCCTGATCTATCCCTCCAACCGGTCTCGGCAGCTCCGAGCCGACCGCAGCGGACCCTTGAGCAAGGCCGAAACCCTGTTGGAGATCACCATGACCCCCATCAGCATCCTCAGCTACCAGGGCAGGCCCATCCGCCTCCGCGGCACCATGCTGAACCTGACCGACATGTGGCGGGCAGCAGGCAGCCCGGAGTACCGGCGCCCGATCCACTGGCTGGCCCTCGAGGAGACCACACGCTTTCGCACCCATGCCCAAACGCACTGGACCGACCCCGATGGGCCGGTTAGCCAAAATATCATCCAGGATGATATTATCCGCCTCGACCCTGATGGCTTCGTTGCCACGACCCGAGGCCGCCTCGGCGGTACCTGGGCACACTGGCAGCTCGCCCTAGCCTATGCCCGCTACCTCTCGCCCGAGTTCCACCTCTGGTGCAACACCGTCGTCCGTGCCGCTCTGACGTGGCATGACGGCCGGCCCGCAGCCGACCACGATCCGCTGCGGCAGCACCTTTCGAGGCAGTTCCGCGCCCTGCACGACCGGCTCGACACGCTCGAGCGGCATGCGGCGGATCTGATGTTCCTGCAGCTCTCCGCGCAGGAACTCCTCCTCGGCAACCGGCTGGAGTTTACCGGGCTGGGTCGGAGCGTCATCACCAAGGTGGTGGCGGCCGAGCCCTTCGGCGGCCAGTGCCCTTGCTGTATGCGCGAGCGTGTCCTCACCGAGGCCGGCCGGGTGGTGCCCGGCGCCGAGTTCGACCACTTCTTCCATCGGAGCCTGAACAAGCCCGAGCATGGGTGGTTGATCTGCGGCCCCTGCCACGACGAGCTGACCCATGGTGGCTATCTCGTCCGCTTCATGCGGGTGCCCGAGTTCCGCGCCTTCCAGGGCGCGGTGTTCGAGCATCGGCGCCGGGAGCGAACCGCCGCCGGCGACCACGTGACCTAGCCACCAGCCGTTCTTCCCTCCTCCAGGGACGGCGCATCAGAGCCCCATGATCTCAGCCCAAGGTCATGGGGCTTTCTGCGTTTCCGACACCAGTTGATTCCACCGTGCCAGGGCAGAGGCCTGGTCCAGGTGCAATCCCAAACTGCACCTACTCGCGGTTGCTAAATGACGGCGGTATGAGGTTTAACAAAGTTCGAGATGGTCGCCGATTCGCCCTATCGATCGTCACGGCCGTCTCTCTTCAGCGGCACTGGAGCATCAGGCCATGGCGACCAAGAAGCCTATCTCGCCGTCTAAGGCATCGACGCCCGAAGCGAAAAAGCCCGTCTCGGCAGCCAAGACGCCGGTCTCGGCGACCAGGGATGCTGGCGCGCCAACCAAGGCCCCTACCGCCACCACGGTGACCCTCAAGCAGCTGGCACCTGCGCTGGCCGAGACAAGCAATCTCAGCAAGCAGCAGAGCGAAGCCATGCTCAATTCCCTGGTCGACATGGTGACCGAACGGCTCAAGGCCGGTGACAAGGTTCGCCTGACCGGCTTGGGCATCTTGCAGGTGCGCGATCGTCCGGCTCGTACCGGCCGCAACCCAGCCACCGGGCAGCCGATCGAGATCAAGGCCAGCAAGAAGATCGCCTTTACCGCGTCCAAGGAACTCAAGGACGCTGTCTGAAGCCTCCTTTGCCCATCACCGGAAGGCACCGCACCCCGAGTGTTGTCCGAGTTCAGCAACTGGTTGCGCTTGACCTGCCCCTGATCGGGGATCCACGGGCTATGAGAGACCTGGCCGATGTGAGGCGCTTGGGTTTGGTGATCCAGGTTCAGCGTTAGCCTTCGCCGGCCGTCGCACCCTTCGTCGACCCGCAAGGG
>NZ_JAETWB010000036.1 GCF_016773205.1 Belnapia arida | reverse complement strand
CGATCAGCCTCCCCCACCGGGGGCAAGCGAATCACGATCCAGCGCCAATCGCGAGAGGGAATTTCAGCAGCCTGCTAAACGACATACGGCCCTGCTAGGCCACCGCGCCGAGTTTGGCCACAGAGTTGGGGAGAGACGGGGCATTGTAAGGTAAGGGGGTGCCGAGGCATTGGGGCAACATGAATGCCATTATCTGAGATAGCCGACGGCACGCCGGGGCCCCTCGAATGCTTCCTCGCCAAGGAAGCGAGCCGGCACGCCGCGCTGGTCCGCTCCGCCAATATCACCATCGAATAGGAGTCTGGCAAAGCCGCACTCCGTCGGGGTGGCGGCATAAGCGACCGGCGACGTCAGCGCCGCGCTTTGGAACTGCCTTGACGGTGATGCAAAATGCTATCGCTGTCAGGCAGCTTATCAAGCCACGGTTCTACATCGCCGCACACTTGCACTATGCCGCTAGGTGCGCAGCATAAGCGTAGGCCGGTGACCTATTCCATTCGATATGCACCGAGTGAACTATGGTCGAGCCAGCGGCGCCAAGCGGGTATTGAGTCGCCTCACTTCAAATCGATAGATCCTTGGTGTTGTAGTCGCGGATCACGCGCTCATACGTCTCCGGTGTGTTACGAAACTGATCCTCTAGGCCGACGAATGGCTGGTAGCGGAACCGCGTCTCATGGGGGAATGCCTGATGACGCGCGTCGATCGCAACCTGGATGACGGCGGCGCGCTCGAAAACGCGCTTCTCGTCGTAGGTCGCGTTGGTTTCGGTGATCGACAGTGCCGCCTTCTGCCCCAGAACCGACTTGCGGCGATGAAATCCGAAGGTCAGCGAGATGCGGAGGTCCGGCGAGCTGTTGGCGAAGGAGCCGTGCACCATCTGGCGGTTCACTATGGTGACGTCACCCGCGTTGCAGACCAACGGCACGGCACCTGGCAGCTGCTCGCTGCCGCCATTCTCCTCGACCATCCGCTTGATGTCGACCTTTCCAAGCTTATGCGACCCAGGAATGACCCACAGGCAGTTGCCCACCGTTGTGGGGTAAATCTGGACCTGGAAGTTGAAGCCGTGGATACCCTCATCCCAGTCGGGCGAGTTCCAGTGCGTGACGCCGTCCTGGTGCCAGGCGACCGAACCGCCCAGGCCCGGCTGCTTGACGAAGATGGCGTCGTTGAATGGCGCGAAGTCGGCGCCGTTTACCGACTGCGCGACAGCCAGCAGGCCCGGATGCCCATACAGCCTCAAGCCCGACGGCATGGACTGGCACATCGAATACATGAGGAAGACCACCTGCTCGGGCGCCCCTGCATCGGCCTTCGGCTGCGCCATCTGCGCGGGATGGCGGCCGTTCAATGCATCGGTGCCGCCCCACGGATCGGAGAGAGGTTTGGTATAGCGATACGGGAAGCGCGCGTAGTCGAGGCCGAGGGCAGGTCGACCTTGCGCATCGACCTTGGCATCCGGCGTGACCGGCGCACGCTCCAGCATGTCCTGCGCTTCGCGCCGCAGCGCCTCAACCTCAGCCTCGTCGATAACTCCCTCAAAAATGTAGTATCCGTGCCGCCAGTAGGCGGCGAGGATATCAGGGTGCAGGAGGCCGTCATCGGTCAGTCGGATCGGGCCTCGATTGCCAATCTCGGCAGCGAGGCGCTCGCCAGCGAGGCGATACTCGCGCATGCCGGCATCATGATCGGCCCGTGACAGAGTCGGCGCTTCCGTGGTGGCAGACATTCTTGTTTCCTCCTCTTGCTGCGATCATACATCCCCGGTGAGTGGAGCGGCAGGCCCGGGCAGCGGGGACAACCAAGCCAGGCAGGGCTTCGGGCACTAGCCTGGGCGGATCTCTCGACGCTTTACTAGGTCGCCCCACCGGGCGGCCTCGTCCTGCATGAAGACGCCGAAGGAAGCCGGGGTCGTGTCGCCGGCTAGGAATGTCATATCCCGCATACGGGAACGCACCTCCGGCAGTTGGAGCACCGAGCGTAGATCGGCCGCGATCTTCTCGATGACCGCAGGGGGCGTCTCACGCGGCGCCACCAGCCCATAGAAGGCTGCGGCACTGTAGTCGGGAAAGCCCTGTTCAGCGATGGTTGGCAAATCCGGCAGGAGGTCAAGACGCTTGGACGACGTGACACCAAGTGCCCGCACCCGCCCTGCCTCGATATGTTGCAACATGCTGCTGTCGAACATCGCCGAGACGCGCCCCGACAGAATATCGGCGTGGGCGGGGGTACTGCCCGGGTACGCAATGGTTGTCACCTCGATGCCCGTCTTGTCGTAGAGCAGTTCGCCAGACAGATGGGTGATGCTGCCGATGCCGGTATGGGCCACCGTGACCTTGCCAGGATTGGCACGGGCATATGCGACGAACTCACCCACCGAGCGTGCGGGGAAGGATGGGTGGACAACCAGGATGTTGGGGATGCTGGAAATCAGACCAACAGGCACGAAATCGTGGAAGGGGTCGTAGGGCAGCTTCTCGAACATCATTGGGTTAAGGGCAAAGGGTAGCGAGACCGACAGCATGGTGTGGCCGTCCGGCGCAGAGCGCTGCACCGCCTGGGTGGCGATGAGCGTATTTCCTCCGGGCTTATTCTCGACTACGGTGGGTATGGCCCACATCTCGCTCAAGTGTTGGGCGGCCAGGCGGGCCTGGCTGTCCGCAGCGCCGCCGGCACTGTAGGCGACGACGATCCGCACCGGCTTCTCAGGGAAGCGGGACGCGGGAGATGACGGCTGTGCCAGGGCGGGTGTCGCCAAGGTGACAAGCCCTGCGACCATGAGGCGTCTGCGGCGTAGCGTCACGGCATGCTTTTCCCTTCCTTGCCCGCTATGGGCGGCGGCGGCTTCTTCGGGTTGCGATTGGATGCACCCAGCATCGATGGTGGGATGCCACTAGGGCTACTCCGCTCGAATGTTGGCCTCGCGGATCACACGGCCCCACGTCTCGCGGTCGCCGGCAATCAGGGCTGTCACGTCCCCTGGCTTTCCGACGAGAGCCTCGGCTCCCAACTCTGCCAGCTGCTCCACTATGGAGGGCGCGGAGAGCACTGCGTTCACCGCGGCGTTCAGGCGGCGCACAGTATCATCCGGCATGCTGGCGGGGCCAAGGAGGACGAACCACCCCTCGATCTCGGCCTCCTGAAGGCCAAGTTCGCGAAGGGTCGGAAGATTAGGCACCAGCGGGCTGCGCTTCGATCCGGTGACCGCAAGGGCCCGCACCTCACCACGCCGGACATAAGGGAGCATCACTGCGACATTGTCGAACATCGACTGGATGCGCCCGGCAAGCAGGTCGGCACGAACCGCGCCGCTCCCCTTGTAGGGAACGTGCAGGATGTCGATGCTAGCGACCCGGCGCAGCATCTCCCCGGCCAGGTGTTGCGCTGTCCCCATGCCAGTGGAGGCATAAGCAACCTCGCCAGGATGGCGGCGAGCGAGTTCAATCAGGTCTTTCATCGACTGCGCCGGAACGCCTGGACTGACGACAAAAAGGTATGGCGTCCGCGCGAAGGTAGCGACGGGTGTGAAGCCTCGCACGGGGTCGAACGGCAGCGATGGGTAGAGTTCGCCTAAAGTGGCGTGCGAGCTCGGCGCGAAGAGGAGCGTGTAGCCGTCAGGCGCGGCCTTTGCCACAGCCTCGGAGCCGACGATGCCGCTGGCCCCGGCCCGGTTCTCAACGATGACATTCTGGCCGATCTCCGCCGTCAGCCGTTGGGCCAGCAGACGAGCCATCACGTCGGTTGCCCCACCCGGCGGGAAGGCCACCACGATCCTTACCGGTTGGGTCGGCCAGGCTGCGGTCTGGGCGGAGGCCTGTCCTGTGATGGCCGCCAAGGCCATGACGAGCAGGAGCACCCTACCGATGCGCCGCATGTTGCTTCCTCCCTGTGGTCGTTCGCTTGCGGTCCTCTGGGGCCTTTCAGGAGACGGCGGCGACGGCCTGGAGCATGGAGGTCCGGTTGCCTGCCGCAGCGGGTGCCACGATCCGACCGGTCTTCTGCTCACCCTCCAGCGAGCAGCGGTACATGACCCGCGGCTTCGTCTGGTCGAAATCGGCAAGCGCAACGTGGCAGGTGCAACGGTTGTCCCACATGACGAGGTCGCCCACGCTCCAGCGGTGGCGGTAGACGAACTCGGGCGAGGTCGCGTGGGTGTTGAGCAGGGACAGGAGGCTTTGGCTTTCCTCGTCCGACATGCCGACGAAGCCGCGGATGCGCTGGCCGATGAGGAGCGACTTCCTCCCAGTCTCCGGATGGACCCGTACCACCGGGTGCACGACCGCAGGGTTCCGGCGCTTCATGTCGGCTACGAGAGCCGGGTCGCGTTGTTCGATGCCCTTGATCAGCGTGACGTCGTGAATCGCCTCAAGCCTTTCCAGAAGGGCACGTATCGCTGGGCTGAGTGTCTCGTAGGCAAGGTAAAGGTTCGCCCACATCGTGTCGCCACCGACCGGCGGCTTTTCCTTGCAAGATAGCAGCGCGCCCTTGGCCGGGCGCTCCGTGTAGCTGAGGTCCGTGTGCCAGTTCCGGCCTGAGTTGTGGGTGCCGGACGGCTTTCCCCCAACCTGCTTGTTCGTCAGGACCAGGATCTCTTGGTGGTCGGGGTGGAGGGTCGAGGGCGCCTGCGAGGCGTGGCCGTCGAGATCGCCGAAATTCCGCGCGAAGGTGATCTGCTGCTCTGGTGTCAGGTCTTGGTCGGGAAAGACCAGAACCAGGTGGCGCAGCCAAGCATCACGGATCGCGCCGTGGTCCACCGCGGCGAGTGGCTGGCGGAGGTCGAGGCCGGTGACCTCGGCGCCGGCGGCAAAGCCCAGGGGATGGATGGCGAGTTTGCTCATGGGCGGTTCCTCCTGAACAGGACATTAGTCGGCTGTCGATTGTCTGACAAGATTTATGCATCTTATCAGCCTTTCCACCTCGGCACCGCGTCACGGGGCGGAGTAGAAGTGCGCGCCCATGAACGATACAGAAACAGGCCCCAATGACGTTTTGCCCCTGGGGAAGTCGGCAAAGTCCCTGCCCGAGCGCCTCGCGGACCTGATTCTGGCGGAGGTAATGGCCGGCCGCCTGCGGGCGGGCGACCGTCTGAAAGAGGAAACCCTCGCCCAGCAGCATGCGGTGAGCCGGGCAACGGTGCGTGAGGCGCTGATCGCCCTCGCCAAGGGGGGCTACGTGGTGCGTGTGCCACGCTTCGGCGCCCGGGTGGCCGAGTTCTCAAGCGAAGATGTCGCTGACCTCTTCGAGTTGCGCGCCACCCTCCTCGGCGTGGCGGCGGGGCGCTGCGCCCGCGTCTCGGCACCAGCGACGCTTGCCGGACTGCAAGACCTGGCGGCGCGTATGGAGCAGTTGGCAGCCGACCCAGCCACGGACCCGCAGGCCTTCGCGGCATGCTCGGTGCGTGCCCAGGCACTGCTGGTTGGCGGCAGCGGTAACCGATACCTTCCAGATGTCTACGAGCGGCTGGCCGGCATCAGTTCCTGGCAGCTGATACGCTGTCGGGCTGCGAGTTTTCTGCGGGCAGGTTGGCGTGCCGAATCTGCAGCAGACTGGCGACGCCTAGTGGACCGTGTCGTCGCAGGCGACGCTGGGGGCGCCGAGGCCGCGGCCCGGCTTTTGCTCAACCACTCGGCGGCGCGGGTCCAACAGCAACTGGAAGAGCCTGTTGCAGGCCAAGCCTGACAGTCGCATGCTCGCAACGGCGTGTCGTGCGGCTGGTAATGCCTCTCAATGGTGAACTTCTGCCACGCGCATAATAACAAAAACGCCGATCGATGCCGGATAGGGATCGGCTTGTATGGCGCAGCGGCAGTTCCTTCATAGGAATAGCTGTAGCTTGGCCATCCAGCATGGATGGATCGAACAACGTTGTGCCGATCCCGTACACCACCTTTGAACATGCGACAGGTGCCGATATCAGAAGCGGCACTGGCCTCGCCACAATCCAGCAGGCCTACGCTTCGGGCACATACAGGATGTCGCCGCAAAACGCGGATGCCTATGCGCCTGTGACATGGGGAGAGGACCACGCTCTCGGCGTGGCGCGGTTCCATATCCCGCCTTATTCAACAACCCTATCCGATATTTTTGAATACCAAGACGGTCTTGACGGGGACACGGCTCGGCATGCCAGTATCGCACCGCATCGCCTGACAAATGGCGAAAGCCGCCGCCCCACTGCCTTCAGTCGTTCTGTGCACCAAAGCCCGCCTAATTGGCATTTTGTACAATCATTCAATAAGTTACCACGCATCTCCTTACCTAGAAACGTTAATTAAAAAATAATCTATTTAGCAATGATTAAATAGGTCGATAAAATAATTAGCAAAAATCCCAATACAGTGTGGAAGTTAAAAAATGAAATGACGCCATTATTTTTGGCATTACTTTCCACAACTGTAGAGTCGAAGCTCTGAGCCGGCGCCGTCGTTTGCTCAGCGATCCACACAGGCTCGCCGCGGTCTTTGAGGTTAGTCTCGTCGAACTTAACCGTGGTTAGGGCAGCGTAAGCATCATGCTCTGTATTGCCTTGCATTGCAGAGAGCTTGGGTGACATGTTGAACCACTATATCCATGGGTGAGCCATCAGAATGGCTGAGCAGCACACTCGAAACGACACACATGTTCGTCACGAAAAAGCATCGTTGCGGCTTGCTTTCTGATCGTGCCTTGCTCGGTTGCGAGGTTCATGCGGGGGCACCGAGGCGGATGAGGCGCTGGAGGTTGTAAGTAAGTCCGCGCAGTGGCGCCTGGACGCGTTGCGTCGGATCCAGCCTAGCGGTGAGCCCCCATGGCGTCGCTTCACGACGGACATGACGGTCTCCACCTTCTACCTTTGACGATAGGCGACGCGATCAGCTTCCACGCTGGGCTTGCCGAACCGCCGGACCATCTCCTGCCGCAGCGGCGTGGTTGCGACCATGCGGGCCGAGCCGTTTCTTGACCGGAAGCAGGCTGTCGACGCCGAGACCTTCGCGGCAGTGGCGGTGGTTGGCTTCGCTATCATAGCCTGCGTCTGCCCGGAGCTTCTCGAAGGGCATGCGGGTGGCTGCCGTGCTGGCCAGAGGCGGCAGGTCGGTGAAGTCACCGCACAGGCCCGGCCTGACCCGCTGCGCCAGCAGGATCTGCGGCGCGACCCGCATGGCGAAGGCCCATTTCAACCGGCCGCGTTGGCCCCGGTGCCGCTTCGCGCCATTCAGAGTAGCGCGACGTGTGTGCGAAGAACAGACTGGTGGAGTCGAGCGCGATCTCGGACGCGCGTTCAGTATCCCCACGAGCGCGGCGGATGGTTTCAGTCAGAGCCGCATCCAGCAGATCAGGGCTGACGTGATGGCGAGCGAACCACCACACCTTCGCGTGATCCGGGACAGCTCAAAGGCCGATCAGGCGGCGGAGTTGGCTCGCAATACGGAGAAGATCCTCGAGGCCCGGTAGGTCAGCACCACCTCTCCCACAGCAGAAGCAAGGTGAACAGGGTGGCCAACGCGCAAGCCGGGGTGGCGAAGCGGCTCGGGCTGAGGGTTACGTAGAGCGCCACCGCCACCGCGAGCCGGGCAAAGCGGAGCAGTTCATTGTCCATGATCCTCAAACTGACGCTTCAAACTTCCTCCTGCTTGCACAGGCTAGCGACAGAGCGCATTTATGTAACAAACGGCTTAAGTCCAGGCACGCGGACCAGACAAACACTTAGAGCAGTTGCGATTGCAAAAACATAACCTGCAGCTAGTAAACATTCTAGCGTGCTACCTCTGTCGGCAAATTTTATTATTATTAGAAGAACCGCTAGGTGAACCGAGTAAACACTTAGACTTACACGGCCTAATCGCGCCAAAAACCGAATTAAACTGCATTCTGGAATTTTTTGAACAAGTTTGAAAGTTACAACCCCAACCAGAAATGTTGATAACACAAAATCATGACTAATCCAAGAGTTGGATTTCGAAGCCACGTGAATGAAAAATTCCTCACATATCATACAAGAGAACGCAATAATCGCCGCTATTAAAGACGTTCGCCAACTTTCATTTGTAACCCAGCTTGATAGGACCGAGCCGATAAATACGTACATCGGAGCTATCAAAATGCCACCTCGGGCGCCGCTTCCGGTCAATCCCAGAACATCGTGATACGCGCCATTTATTAAGGAAGTTGTCGCAAGCACGATGCAGGCTGATCCTGTCATCCATACTCCAAATAAGGAACGCCCAACCCCAACAAATATTAAAGCAAAGCATAGTGCCGGCAAAAACCATAGATGGTAAGCAGGCCCACCAGATAATAATTCTCGAAACCCAACAGGAAATTGCTGACCAAAAATTTTTTCGAAAAGAATGTAGTAAATAGCCATCCAGAAAAAATATATTGGCATCAATCTCTTGCAGATTTTTGTTACTAGATTTCGGCAAGATGTATCACGCAGGTTGAGAAAATACCCGGCCGCAATGAAGAAAAAAGGCACAGCTGTACGGCAAATGGTAGCGATAATTGTTGTAGAAAAAGAACTACTTGCTTGGGCAGGCAAGGAGTGAAGCAACACAACAAGGAAGCTCAGAGCATATCGTGCAGCATCTATTGACGCCCAGCGCTGTACATACTCCTTTTTTGGTTGGCACATCATCAATCAATACCAATCTTGTCGTTTGGGTCGTTTTAATTGGTGGATTAAACTGCGATGAGTTAACAGCCTTCCGCCCACGCCGGCGTTGGTGTTTTGCTGTATCCAGCAATCCTCCTGAGGATCTGGATTTGATCCTCGGAGAAAATTTTTAATGACCGTTTGTTATCATAGAAAAGCTTTCCATGCTTAGTGTTGATTCAACCTTGACACTGTTGAGTTCGCCTTGCGGTGCTTTGAAATGTATGGCGGCTGGAATATACTGCTGAAGAATATACAGTGGCCGTCCTTTAGCTTCATTGAAAACGCGTCCTAGATATTCACCAATAATGCCGAGGGTTAGAAGTTGCACACCGCCCAGCAATAGCATTACAGCCATAAGACTTGCGTATCCAGCAACTGGATTAGAAAACATTAAGGTTTTTATTACGATGTGTGCTGCAAAAATTAATGCGAAGACCGCAACTGCCGCTCCGAGATATGTTGCGATTTTCAATGGGATAACAGTAAAACTTGTAATGCCTTCAATTGAGAGATTCCATAAACGTCGGTAGTTCCACTTTGTCGTTCCAGCAGCGCGTGGGGCACGATCGTACAAAACAGCTTTTGAGGGAAATCCGACCCAGGCAAACAAGCCCTTCATAAAACGATGTCGCTCGCGCATCTGAAGCAACGCGTCAAGCGAGCGGCGGCTCATAAGCCGAAAATCACCTGTGTTTGGAGGTAAACGTACTGAGCCGCCGATATGTTGCATGACGCGGTAAAACACAGCGGCGGTGAGACGCTTCATTTTTGTCTCGCCCTCACGCTTACGGCGCTGCGCGTAAACGACGTCAAACCCTTCATACCAGCCCGCAATCAGATCTGGAATTACTTCCGGCGGATCTTGCAAATCAACATCAATAACAATTACTGCGTCTCCTTTTGCATGATCAAGACCTGCAGTAAGCGCCACCTCTTTTCCAAAGTTGCGGCTCAGATCAACAATCGACACTTGAGACTCTCTGTTGGAAAGTTCTTTCAGAATTTCAAGACTGCGATCCTTTGAGCCGTCGTTGACGTAAATTACCTCCCAGGGGTGCTGAAGCTTTTCCATGACCGCGGTAAGACGGCTTTGAAATGCCTTTAAAACATCTTCTTCATTGAAGAGTGGAACCACAACAGACACCATAGGACTCTGGGCAATTGGCAACGAAGCTCGAGGACTGGTTACTGCCCGCAGTTGGGGGTGCTCCAAAAACATTGATGAGGGATCCTTAGCGTTGCGGTATATTAATGGTTTCACAACAATCTTGCTGCGAAAAGACACAAACTCATGATGAAGCTCCTTAGGGCCCGCCGTACATTTCCTTACAAATCTAGCGTATTCTTGATGACACTGAGTGTTTTCATACTTATGGGTTCGGCAATTAACCGAAGTGTGGAGTATGACGAGAATTACTCCGTTTTCGTAACAGGGCACGTTGCTAGACCATCTTGGCCGGAAAGCCCTTTTGTGGCTGAGGAAGTTAAAAATACGTTTGTTTCGCACTCCAGTCTAGGAACAGTAGTAAATAACCTTCGCAATACAGATGTACATCCACCTTTGTATTTTATGTTTCTTTCAATTTGGCGAGAATTATTGGGCGATAATATAGTAATACTTCGCAGTTTCAGCGTAATATGTTCGGCATTAGCTGTAATAACCTGGATTTTCACTATATGGAGAATGGGATTCTCTCCGATAGCACTGGGCCTTGCGGTTACGCTCGCGTACGGCTTTGGCTATTCTGGTCATATAGCTCGCGGGTTTGCACTCGCGCATCTGTTCGTGGCGTTCACAGTCCTTGCCGCAGTCGAAGCTTATCGAGTCAGGACGAGATCGTGGAAATTTCTGAGCGCATGGGTAGCTGTTGCCGGACTTTGTGGCGGGTTTGCCACCCTTACGAACTACCTCGCTGTTTTTCCGGTGGCAGCAGTGCTAATTTGGCTAATTTTTAATACCCCTCGGAAGATAATTAGCGCGGCTTGCGCTGGACTACCCTTTGCTCTTGCAACTGCAGCTAATCTCTATTTCTTCATTGCTCAAAAAAGTGCGCGTGTCGGGCAGTTTGAGCCTTTCGAGTTATTTTCCATAGTAATAAAACTGATTCAATTAAATGCCGCCAGCCTATTTGGCGGGCTACCACTTTACGTTAGTAGCGGAGCGCGGGCGCCGGTGGAGGTTGCGTTAGGGGCGCTGCTTCTCATGTCTACTGCTATGGTTGTAGTTGCGTGGCGCAAACTTGGGCCGATGCGGTGGCTATGGCTGTCAGGGTTACTCGCTCCTTCCTTAGGCCTGATGGGTCTTGGGGTTATCTTTGGCAACTCACCGGCTGAACTAAGATATGTAGCCTTTTCTGTTCCCTTCGCTGCAGGGCTCTTTGTTTCAACCGCATCAGTTCTGTACCGAAATCTACCTCAAGTTACGTCCGCTTGGTTTACTCTAGTTTTAGTCGTCGAGGCAGCGGGCGCCTTGGGAATGATGGTTCACCCAAAAACTCAACAACCTTTTCGTGCGGCTCTTGATGCTGCATCACCGTACTTCGGTTCGGACACTGTGCTACTAGTCCCAGCTGGAAATGATGGTGTTGGAATCATGGGAAGCATTTTGCAGGAAGTCCCAAGGCAACAACCTATTTTGATGATGGGTCATCTAAATGCGTCAACGACTCCACATCGAGCAGCTGGCTTCGATAAAGCGCTTTTAATAGGAATTGGTGACCGCGATGGAATTAAGCAAATACAAGACGCATCCAACGCGCTTCGCGAGTACCCTTTCTGGCGTAGTACCGGTGTAATTTGGCGAGATTTTCGCGGACATTATGTCGAAGTATTTGAAAGAACGCAAAATACCCAAGGGGCAAACTGCATCTCCGTAGCAGCAGCGTGTAAGAGCGTGGCCAGTACTAACTAATTAAAACGATTTGAAGGGTAATTAAATACGTCTCAGGCCAAGCGATTGCTTTGAACGTCGAGGTGGCTGAACAATTTCAGCCTCCTTGGCCGTAATGAAAAAACAGCAAGACAGGAAGATATTTGTTTGACTATGAGAGAGTTTGCTCAAAACTTACATTATATTTTAACTCGAAGCTATAATAGTTCATCAGTAGTCTCAATTGCGGGCGCCCGCACTGCTGGACTTTGGATACATCTTAGTTAGTCTTCAGAGCCCGTTCTCTAAACGGGGCTTTTGGGTCAAGCGCCGGTGTGAAGGCTGGCCGCTGCCGAGGTCATGGTTCTCTCCGGGGTTGGTGTGATCCGCCCCATGATGGGGGTCAGGGGTGGGGCGCCGCGATGTTTGAGGCGGCCTGATCAGGCGTGGCATGCCAGACCGGCCAACGGTCTCTGCGCGGTCGCCGCCACCCACCGTCCCGGCAGAGACAGCCTCTCCGCCGGAGCGGAGCCTGGGTGGTGGAATGCGGGTCAGACCATCTTGGCCTCCTCGCGTGTCCACCAGAACTCGGTGCCGTCGGTCCAGATGCAGCGGAGAATGACGGCGATCTTGCGCGCAACCGCGACCCGCGCCTTCTTGGCGCCGATGCGCTGCACCAGGCGGGTGCCCCAGGCCTTCAGCGGCGAGAACCGCTGCACCTGGTCAGCAGCACGTTGGCGGCCTCGTATAGGTAGGTGCGGGTGAAGGCATCGCCGCACTTCGAGATGCGGCCATGCCGGTCGGTTTCGCGGGATTGGTAGCGGGTCGGCGTCAACCCGAGATAGGGTTCGACATCACGTGCGTGCTTGAACCGCTCCGGGTCGTCGGAGGGAGGCGAGGTAGGCGGCGACGGCCGCGGGCTCGGCCCGCAGCGTCTCCGGCGCGAGCGCCTCCCGCACATAGGCTTGGGCGAGGCCGGGGCCGCCGCCCCGGCTTAGGCAAGGCCCCTGCCCGCCCCCGGTCACGCCTGGATTCTGGCGGTTATCCGCGATTGCGGCAAGCCCTGCATCACTTGTGGTAAGCCTCCCTTACCGCAAGTGATGTAGAGCTTGCCGCAATTCCGGATAACCGCCAGATTTCGGATCTGACCGGGGCGGGCAGGGGGATCATGGACGAGGCGGAGAATGCGGCAGCGCTCGAGGCTGGGCCGCCGGCGGTGGTGCCCGAGCAGGATAGGACGCCTCGTTCCAGCGTTCGGCGTTGGTGCACGGATGCGGGTGAGCAGACAGGACTTGCCTACCCGGTCCAGGATATCAGGTGGCGCGAGCGGAAACCGGCTTCGCAGCCCGGATCATGCGGTTGAGCACCTCGACGGCCTTGGCGACTTCGGCCTGCTGAGCAGGCAAGCTGCGGGCACGCAGCTTCAGGTCGATGATCGCCTTGTATCTGCCGACTGCGGTTCCCGCGAGCCTGCACCGGCTGTAGCCGGTCGTCTTCTGCCAAGCTATGCGGCCCTTCTTGGTGATGAGCCGGATATGGCGGTCGCGTTGGCTCCGCGCCCCCGGCATTCTCCGTGCCACTGGCGCATTGGATGTCAGCGATTGGCCTGACCCTGCAGCGCGGCGGCATGGACTGGCACGACCTCGCGGCGTTGGTGTCCGGTAAGGCGAAGCGGCAGGCGGCCCCGGGCCTTCACCTTCGCCAACCTGGCGCCGCGCACCGCCCGGAAGCAGATAGCCCTGCTGGCCGGCCGGCCGACGTTGACGTTGCAAGACCGCGTTCGGCTCGAGCGGCTCCGCCAGTGGCTGCACGGGCAGGGGGTGTCGGCGCGGCTGCCGGCTGACCGTGTGCACTGGCTGGATGGCCTGTAGCGGACGGCATTCGGGGGTAGCGTCGTGCCAGCCGCCGCTAAGATCTCGCCAAGATGCGGCAGGAAGGCGGCAGCGCCTTCAGAGCCCGGCCGGCTGGGCTCCGCGGCAGCCACAGGTCGCCATACGTGGCGGCGGCCTCTCCATCGGCCCTGGCGGCGGCATGGCCATCAACTGCGGCACTCCGCAGGACCTCAACCCTAGCTTTCTGGAGCGCGGCATCGCTAGGCCATTCCCCCCTTATGCGTGTAGCTTGCCAGGGACACAAGCTGAGGACGAAGACGACTGAGGCAGTCCACTGCTTTGGCTCTATCAACTACTCAGCCTAAGCTTATGCGATACCGAGCTCATCATGGCCGAGCGGAGCATCAGCATCACGCATGAGAGCATTCGGAACCGCGTTTATGCTGTAAGCTACATTGCTGGTGAGCCCATCCTGTGGTGTTCTAACTACAGAAGTTGTGAGGACTTATCTTGCTGCGATATATCTGGAATTCTTTCGTGGCTGATAGACTTACCGCCTCAATGAAGAGCCGACTAAAAATCAGTGATTATTCAAGTAGATCAGAGCTACTGGATTTAAGGCAGGAGCTGTCGGCCGCCAGAGAAGCCATAAAGATTTTAACTGAAGAAAACACCCGCGACGAGATTGAAGCTTCACAAGAAAAAATGTCTCAGCTGCAGCGCGATTATAATGCGCTAAAACTAGAATTAAACCATACAAATGAAGTTTTATCGAATTTGCTTTCGCCGTCGAAAATGGACATCAGCGCGGAAATACTTCAGCGGTTACATGTCCCGAATTTAGATATTCATCCTGTAATGACAGGGCCTTTCATGGCTCACAGCACTTGTTCCGTTAGAGATTTTACTCATGTAGATTTCAAAACAATATGCTCGGAACTGAAAAGGCCTCCTCAGTTTCATCGTAAGGTTTGGGAGTGGGTGTATCTTGTCCATCAGCTTCGTAAGCATGGCGTGCTGAAACCCGGAATGCGCGGCATTGGCTTCGGTGTCGGTACAGAGGCGCTGCCTTCTTTGTTTGCAAGCCTTGGCGTCAATGTTTTAGCTACTGATGCTCCGCCGGAGATCGGCGTGTCCGCTGGCTGGCAAAGCACTAGCCAGTTTGCGAATAACCTAAACGATCTCTACCAACCCGACATCGTCAGCCGTGGGCAGTTCGAGAAGCACGTCACCTACGCCCCATGCGATATGAATGCGATTGATGAGCATTTCTCCGAATACGATTTCTGTTGGTCTTCGTGCTGTCTCGAGCATCTCGGCAGTTTACAGAAAGGACTAGATTTCATTGCAAACAGTGTTGAGAAAACACTGAAGCTTGGTGGCGTAGCATGCCACACAACCGAACTGAACATGAGCAGCAACGACAAAACGATTGAGGATGGCTCATGTGTAATCTACCGCCACCGCGACATCGAAGAGTTTCTAAATGAAATGACGCATCGCGGACATAAGGTCGAACAATTTAGTGTTGCTCCCGACACGCACAGTCTGGATTCCTATGTCGACGTGCCGCCCTACAACCACAATCCACATCTAAAACTACAGTTGATGGGTTATGTCTCGACGTCAGTTGGCCTGGTGATCACCCGGGGTCGTTAGCGCACAGGTCTCCTAACCGGCGGGTCCATCATGGGTAGCGCAGCGGGACGGCCCGATTTGTAAGGGTACCGTCATGGCTTGGGTTTCTTCCCTATTAGCAGTTATCCAGCATCCGTCGGCGAGGCGCTCGTCATGCAGGAGCATAAATCGAATCCAGTACGGTTGTTGAATAAAGCGCGATATGGAAGATCAGCCTAGGTCAGGACTCATAACCAGTAGCTGACGGCCGCGGCGCGGTGGACTGCGGCGAGGGAGTTGGTGGCAATTTAGTCATAGCGGCGCGCGATGCAGTGGAAACTCTTGAGGCGGCCGAACTGAGGCTCGATGGCGCTGCGGCCACGGTAGGACTGGGCTGAAGCGGTGCTTCCAACGCCTATTGCGCTTGGACGGAGCATTTGCCCCTACGCCTTGGGTCTGGATCTGCTTGCGAACAGCATCGGTGTGGTAGGCGCAATCCGCCATAACCAGCACGTCCGACAGGAGGCGCTGCAGTAGGGCCTTGTCCGCTGCGACGTGGGCGGTCTGGGAGCCGCTGATCGAGACGGTCCGGCCGCACGGGAGACGCCACCGAAGGAGCTGCGGCGCACCATCTCAGCGATCTTCTGGCGGCATCAGAATAGTGCCAAATGGCGCAGCACTTCCGCCGAGTTCTGTCCATGGTGACTGGCAACACAGTCGATCATTCGTTGGTCCAAGAAGGGTGTTCGGGAGCGCCTGCTCGCGGTGGTGCGGCAGCGCAGGATCGCATTTGGCCTAGCCTTCATCGACTGCACGAACATCCGCGCCCACCAGAAGGCGACAGGGGCAAGAATGGGGATGCAATAGTCAGGAGCGCGATGTTCGCGGGGCACTCAGCCGCTCTTGCGGCGGGTACGACACCAAGCTTTGATAACCCCTAGAGCCGCGGGCGGCACGATGCTTCTGAAATGGGTGCGACTTCCGCTAGTCTCTCTGCTCCCCGCCGCAGCAGGACCGCACCGATCGTTACACGCCTGCCCCCACTCCGCAGCCTCCGCGCCTTTGAGGCAGCCGGGCGCCGCCTAAGCTTCACCACGGCAGCCGAGGAACTCGGTGTAACCCCCGGCGCCATTAGCCACCAGATCCGCCACCTGGAGCAATTCCTCGGTGCGCGCCTGTTCGAGCGTCAGCACCGCGAGGTGGTGCTGACGCCTCAAGGCAAGGCTTATTTGCGCTCGATCGGCGAGGCGTTCCGCCGGATCGAGGACGACACGCGCATGCTCTTCTCTGCAAACGATCCAGCGATCCTTCGCGTCTATGCCTCAACGAATCTCGCGATGCGTTGGCTGGTGCCGCGCCTACCGCGCTTCATCGAGCGCCACCCGTCGATCACTCTGGAACTCAGTTCCGAGATCGGTCCACCCCCATCATTGGAGCCCCGGCGCTTCGACGTGGCGGTTACTCATGGCCCGGCACCCTTAGCGAAGACCGAGCCGACACGGTTATTCGACGGGCGGCTGGTACCGGTGTGCAGTCCCCGCTACCTCGCCGGCCGAGCCCCGATCTCACATCCTGCGCAGCTGGATCCACTGAGCCTGATCCACTCGCGCAAGCGCAAGGGGGACTGGCGGCGCTGGCTGCGGCTTGCGAAAGTGCCGGGGATTGACCCAAGCCAGGGCATAAAGTTCGAGGACATGAATTTGGCTTATATCGCGACCATCTCCGGTATGGGCGTGATGCTGTTCTTTGCTAACCTGATTGCGGAGGATCTCCGCGCCGGGCGTCTGATCAAGCTATTCGATCTGGCGCTGACGGATGAACCGGACTGGCTTGTCTATGCCACGCCCGCGCCGGAGCGGGTCCGGGCGAGCGCGCTGCTGCGCGAGTGGCTGGTTACCGAGGCACAGCGCGAGCACTGAACCCCAGCGCTGCGCCTCAGCGGCGCGACATGTTCCAGAAAATCGGGATTGGAAACTCGATCACGCCCTGCAGGTTGGAGCGGTAGGCCGCGGGCGCCGAGAACTGCCCGCCAAGGATATAGTTGACGTTATCATGGAAGGCAGCCTGCAGTTCCCTGGCTAGACGTGCGCGCTCCTCCTCACTCCGCGCCGTGGCGGCGCGACGGAGGAGATCCGTTTGGCGCGGATCGCAATACCAACCCGAGTAGTGTTCGGCGCAGTTATAGGCGACGCCCGGATTGGCGAGAGGGTTGACTAGGTCAATGCCATTCCAAATGATGTTCACCATGCTCCAGCCGCCGTTGCTTGTCGGCCCACGGTTCAGCCGACGCTGCGCCACCGTCGCGTAATCCGAGGTCGCTAACTGCACATTGAAACCGGCTTTACGCATCTGGTCGACCATGACGAGCCCCATCGGGTTAAGCAGGGCCGAGCTCTCGGAGTGCAAGAAGACAACAGGCTCGTTTTTGTAGCCGGCCTCGCGCAGCAAAGCACGTGCTCGCTCAGCGCCAGCGTTGCGGAAGATTTCTGTTCCCGCATTCGTCTCACCCGCCGTGTTGCACATGTAGAGCGCGTAGCATTCGCGGAGGTAAAGGTCCTCAGGCAGGCCAAGGCTGGCCATTATGTCGGCCTGGTTCACCGCCATCTGTGCGACGCGACGGATTCTGACATTGTCAAAGGGCGGCTGCGCGTGGTTGAGGCTAATGATCGACATGATCTGCCCCGCGCCGCGCGGTTTGGCGATGGTGACGTTGCGGTTCCGCCGCATCAGCCTGATGAAGTCCGCCGGAATGATCTCAAGATAGTCGACCTCACCCGCTTGAAGGGCTGCGACGCGTGTCGCCTGGTCCGGCATACTGATGAGGTCCACGCGGTCGAAATGCACATCCTTGCCGCCAGCAAGACCGGACGCCGGCTCGGCGCGCGGGCGATAGCGGGGGTTGCGGCGGAAAGTGGCGCGCTCGCCTGGCCGCCAGTTCGTGTGGTCAAACAGGAATGGGCCGGAGCCGACCACCTCTGGCACAGCGGTATTCGCAGGCAAGTTGGCCAGTCGCGCAGGCATCATCACGGGAATGACGTTGCCAGGCTTGCCCAACGCCTCGATCACGTAGGCATAGGGTTCGCGCAGCTTCAGCTCGAAGCTCCGAGGGTCCACCACCCGCAGCCCTTCCGCCACACGCATAATCTGCACACCCAGCGCCTCACGCTGGGCCCAACGGCGGATCGAGGCCACGGCATCCTCGGCCGTCACAAACTTGCCATCGCTCCATTCCAGCCCGTCGCGCAAGTGGAAGGTGTAGGTCAGCCGGTCATCGCTCACCTCGTAGCGGTCGACCATTTGGGGTTTGTAATTCCCCTGCTCATCAATGGCGAAGAGCGTGTCGTAGACGAGGTAGGAGAAGACGCGGGTTGCATTGATCGTGGTGACGATCGGGTCCAGCACTTGCAGTTCGGTGTTCAAGGAGACGCGCAGGGTGCGCTCTTCGGCTCTAACGTCGCTGAACGCGGCCGATAGGACAAGCGGTGCAAGAGCGAGTACACGGGCCATCCGGCGCAGATTCATGGCAAGCCTCTCCATTGAACACATGCTTTGTTTGTCTGCCGTGTGCAGCTACCTCTGGACGCGCTGCGGCACTCACCCCATCCCAAACCGCGTCCAGGGCTTCATCCGATCATCTTGAATGCCCTGGCTTGGTATGTGCACTGCAGCTTATGCCTAAAGGCGATCCCCCTATTCGGCAGCAGCGGCTGGCCCCGCCTTGCGGAGATGATCATAGTTCTTACCGCGGAACCATGCCATGTAGTCCCCCATTGTCATAGGAGGGAAGCGCGGCTCCTCGCCCTCCACCCGGCAGGTGGGCAGGCATTCGATCAACGTCTCGGCATTGGGATGGAAGAAGTAGGGGATCGCGTAGCGCGGTTGGTCGGAGATGTTAAAGGCACGATGCGGCGTGGAGAGAAACCGCCCGTTTGTCCAGCGGTGCAGCGTGTCGCCTGTGTTGACGATGAAGGTACCCTCGATCACCGGCGCGTCGATCCACACGCCGTCTCGCCGGCGGATCTGCAGCCCCGGCACCTTGTTTTGGGCAAGCAGGGTGATGAAGGTGGAGTCCGTGTGCGGCGCGATGCCGAACTGGTTCTCCGCGTACTCCTTCACTGGCGGGTAGTGGCTGAGGCGCAGCGAGCTGAAAGGGTGGTCACACTTCGTGTCGAAGTAGTCAGCCGACAGGTCCAGTGCGCGGGCGTAGAGCGGGAGCATGCGCTGCGCCAAGGCCTCGAGCGCCGCGTAATAGGCCTGCGTCGTATCCTTGAAACCAGGCGTGTTCGGCCAGCGGTTGGTCACGCCAGGCTGGCCCTCCCCTTTGACGAAGAAAGCCTCGTTCTCGTTGGGCTTATTGTTGGTATTGATGGTAGAGGTGCGCGTGGTGCTGCCGCGCATGGGCAAGTACCCCTGCATCGCGTTGTCCACCTTCAGCTCCATCTTCTTTTCAAGTGGCTGCGCGTGGAAGGCGGCGGCGGCGGCAAAAGTACGATCGATCAGCTCCTGCGAAACACCGTGATTGCTGATGTAGAGAAAGCCGACTGTCTCGCAGTTCTTGCGGAGCTGGAGCGCGATTCGCTCCAGCGCGCCTTCTTCGCCGGCAAGGTAGGGGCCGAGATCGATGACGGGGATGTCGGTGCTAGGAGCGTTGCTCGTAGACATGGGGGCCTCTTGCGATGAGGCGGGGGCCCATCGCCCTCACGCCGGAGCTCACGGTTGGGGTGGAGGGTCCAAGCGGTCAAACCAGAAGATTTCAGCCATGGATGAGATAAATTCACATGAGGGGATCGCTGGCTTTCTTCGTACTTGGGCCCGGCGAAGCAGCTGAGCGTCTCTGGCACTGTGGTGGTGGGGCAGTCCTCTCAGCCGCTTAAAAGTCAGGCATGCAGTGTGACTTCTCAACCGGCCGCGCCGAGGAGGCACATGAAGTCGCGGCAGTGATCGGCTTCCTCTGCCCGGACGCCACCTCTTACGTCACGAGCGTCGGGGCTCCCCTGCATGGCGGGTTTCTTCGAGGGAAGCGGGGCTAGCGTTCACTTCTAGCTAAGGCTGCCCGGGTAGTCCTTCCAGATGCTCGGCTCCAGGTCGAGATGCGCCTCGGCGGGATAGGTTGCCTCCCAATGCGCGATGCATGCCTCGGCCGTCGCGTTCCAGAGCCCCGCATGGCCGGTCATCCAGCCGCAGAAATCATCCAGCATCTTCAGCCGATGCAGCCAACCCATATGCTGCGGATGGAGCGTCATGTGGAAGTGACGCCCGCGCTCGTACTGCGCCTTGAACTCCGTGCGCCAGTTGCGCAGCAGCATGTCGGGGTTCTCGAGGCCGGTGCCCTTGGTCGGGAACATGCAGAAATACTGGTCGTCGAAATGGTAGTAGTAGGGCATGGTGAGCAGCGCACGCCGGCTGGCGAAATCCGCCACCCACCAGTGCGGCACGTCATCGGCTTGGCCGTTGCCATAATAGCGGTAGCCCGCCTCGATCAGCAGGTCGATCGTGTTCGGACTGGTGGTGCCACCGGCGAAGCTGTCCATCTGGCGCGACAGCATGAACCACCCAGCCGGCGGCCTGCCGATCGCCTCGGCGAGGATGGCCGTGGTGCGGTCGAGCCGCGCCTTCTCCTCCTCGCGCGAGAGGGTGGAGACATCCTCGTGGCGGAGGGCCTCGGCGGCGATCTCGTGGCCCTCGGCGAGGATCTCCTTCAGCTTGGGGCCATAGACCTTCACCATGACCGCGGGCGTTGCGAAGGTGGCGCGCAGCCCGTGCCGGCGCAACACGCCGAGCAGGTTGTCGAGCCCTTCCTCGATGGCAAAGCGCGCGACCGGGGTGGACAGCTCCGCCGCGCGGATGCCCTCGCCGCCGGAGGCGAGGCTGAGATCCACCGTGATGCTGACGGCGCATCGCTTGCCTTCGGGCCAGCGGATCCCGGCGTCCTGGATGCTGCGCTCGTTGGAGATCGTATAGCGGTCTTTCCAGGGCATGGTTTCCTCCTCAGTTCCAGCCGCCGGCGGGGGGCTGTACCGCGATGCAGTGCCGCGCGACCGCTTCGCAGCTGGGGAACCAGACTCCACCCTTCTCCTTCATGCGCCGGATCAGCCGGTCGAGCATCAGGACGCGCTGCGCCCGTCCGGAGACGAAGGGATGCAGGCAGATGTTGAGGTAGCCGCCGCCCTGGGCATGCTGCTGCAGGAACGCCTCCCACCACAGCTCCATCACGCGCTCGGGGTCGCTGATGCGCTGCGCGGCGACGGGTGTGCCCATCCAGGCGAAGGAGTAGAACATCGCATCGTCGATAGAGTAGTGGAACGGCAGGTTGATCAGGACATTGCTGCCATCGGGGTCGCGCAGGTAATGTGGCCGATGGCTGGCCGATCCGTTGGAGCGGTAGATATAGCCGAGTTCCCGCAGCAAGCCATGGCTATGGCCGCTGCGTGTGCCGACCCCGCGCTTCCCGGTCAGCCTCTCCAGCGCTTCGGTGGAGCGGCTGAGATGATCGCGCTCCAGCTCCGGTTCTTTGGGAACGCGGTGCTCCCACATATGGTCGGTGACCTCATGGCCGCTCTGCGCTGCGGCGGCGACGGCCCGCGGATAGAGTTCGCAGATGCGGCCCGGGGTGAAGATCGTGGCCTGCACGTCATGGCTATCGAACAACTCGATCAACCGCCATATGCCGACCCGTCCGCCAAACTCGCCCTTGGCAAGCTGCATGGGCGGCTCGTTCATCAGCCGGCGCAGCAGCATGGCGTCGAAGTCGGCGGTGAAATTCACCGCTATCCGCGCATCGCCTGGCCATTTCGGGTCGGTGACGGGCTCATGCCGTGCGAGGTGCCGCTGTGCGACGGCGCCGATCTCGTCCAGCTCCGCGTGAAGATTCTCCGTCACGGCCGCTTCCCCATTCGAGGTTTCGCGGAGATGCTCCGTCACCGGGGCAGGACATGCAAGGGGGCCCCACGAGGGCCAGCGCGCCGTTCGCCATGACGCCAGTGGGGGAGGATGCTTCGATATGCCGGATTATTCACCGCAGGACTTCCGTGCGCTGACGTGGCACGATGCCACACCGGCCTTCGCCGACGGCACGGATTCGCCGCGCGCTTATTTGGAGCGCTGCCTGGAGATCATAGCCCAGCGGGAGCCGGTGGTGCAGGCCTGGGTCGTGATGAACGAGGCCGGCGCCCGCGAGGCGGCCGATGCCAGCACGGCGCGATGGAATGCCGGGCGGCCGCTGTCTCCCATCGATGGCATGCCGCTCGGCATCAAGGATCTGCTCGAGACGCGGGACATGCCGACGCAGATGGGCTGCAAGGCCTATGAGGGCAATTTCCCGAAGCGCGACAACGCCGCCGTCTGGGCATTACGCGAGGCGGGTGCGGTGGTGCTCGGCAAGACGGTGACGACGGAGCTTGGCGGGGTGCATCCCGGCCCGACCACCAACCCCTTCGATGCGACACGAACGCCGGGCGGCTCCTCATCCGGCTCGGCTGCGGCGGTAGCGGCGCGGATGGTGCCGGCTGCCATCGGCACCCAGGTAGGCGGATCGATCACCCGGCCGGCCAGCTATTGCGGCAATTTCGCGTTGAAGCCGACGCAGGGAGGCATCAACCGCGGCGAACGTCAGGCGACCAGCATGAGCACGCATGGCCCGCATGCCGGCTGCATCGAGGATATGTGGCAGGTGGCGATCGAGATCGCCAAACGTGCCGGCGGCGATCCCGGCCGCCTGGGCCTGTTTGGTCCCTCCACACCTCCTGAGCCGCGCAAGCCCATGACGCTCGCGGTGATGGAGGCTGAAGGCTGGGCCCTCATGGATGAAGCGAGCAAGACCGCCTTCGAGATGGTGATCGAGCATATCCGCGCCACGGGGGTGACCGTGCTACGGCGCGGCAACAATGCCCTGATCGAGGCTTTCGAGCATTCGCTGCAGGGCGTCCAAGCGCTGACCAGCGCCATCACGGGCTGGGAGAACCACTGGGGCATCCGCAACCTGGTTGCGACCAGCGCGCCCGGCAGCGTGAGCCAACGCAGCCAGGACGTCGTCGCCGCCGCGGAGGCGTGGACGCCCGAGGACTATCGCGCCGCCATTCTTCAGCGCGAAGAAATCCGCGCACGGCATGCGGCGCTCGCGCCGTTGGTGGATGCCATCATCGCGCCCGCCTCGCCCGGCGTGGCGCCGCTTTGGACACCGGATGTGCCGGGCCAACCACTGGCGAAGCGGCCGACGGGCGATGCGGTCTACAATACGCCGAGCTCTGCGCTCGGCGCGCCCGTCGTCACCTCGCCCATGACGGCCATCGACGGCATGCCTATGGGTGTCCAGCTTCTAGGTCAACCACATTCCGACGCGGCCATAACAGCAATCGCTCGTTGGATGGTTCAAGCCATTGAGCCAGCGATTTTTTGATCCTACTTCGTCATGCGTAGAGAATACTGAGACGCCACTGGCGATGAAGCAGTCTTGTTATGGCCTGATCCATAGTGCGGTTTTTCATCTCTGCTAGGAGCGAGCGAGGAATGTCGGATAAGGGCCGCTATGGAGACGCCCAGATCTGACAAGCCCCCTACTGGTACGTGTCCTGATTGAGACGCTGACTAGAGCGGTTTCCGTTCGCACTGGCTCACGGAGCCCGCTCTAGCTTGTTGTTTTGGCGAGCAAATTACCCCGATCAGATGATTTCATCTGATCGGAGTTTGCTCTAGGTCAGCGTCCAAGGCCGAACACTGCTTCGAGGTCTCGGTCCCAGTATGGCTCCGGTCCGAATCTTGCAACCATCCAGTCGATAAACACCCTGACTTTGGGCGCGAGTTCCCGCGAGCTCGGGTAAAGCACCCATAAGGTTTGCGTTGAGACAAGCGAGTACTCCGGAAGCGCGGGGACCAGCGCGCCGCTTCGGGTCTCCTCCGCTGCGCACCAAGTGGCCATAAGCGCGATCCCAAGCCCAGCGCACGCGGCGTCGCGCACTGCGCCACCGTCGTTGATGCGTAGGGTAGGTGCTACCTGCCGCTCTATGGTCCTTCCGTCCGTCCCCTTGAACGTCCAGAGGTCGAGAGTGCCGACGACGAGGCAGGTGTGATTGGCAAGGCCGTCCGGCGACCGTGGTCGACCACGCCGCGCGATGTAGTCCGGCGATGCGAGCAGCACACGCCGGTCGGGCGCAAGTCGCCGTGCAACGAAAGACGAGTCCCCAAGCTCTGCGTAGCGACGGCGACGTCGAACGCGCCCTCCACGAGGTCGACAACGCTGTCCGAGATGCGCATGTCGAGGACAAGCTCCGGGTAGCGGTTACAGAACTCACTAAGGCCCGGCACAATATGCATGCGCGCGAAGGAGGCCGGGGCCGCCACACGGAGCGTACCGCGCGGTGTCGCCTGCTCGCGCCCGAGCGCCGCGCGCGCGGCCAATGCCGCATCCAATACGTGCTCGGCATGCGGCAGGAAGGCTATCCCGTCTTCGGTCAGAGTCGCTTGCCGTGTCGTGCGATGCAGTAGGCGCGCTCCCAGCCGCTTCTCGAGCGCTGCAAGGCGCGCGCTCGCCCCAGTTGGGGTGACATTGAGGTCACGTGCTGCAGCGCTGATGCTGCCAAGCCGGGCGATGCGCACGAACAAGGTCAGGTCACTGATATCCACAGTGTGGTTTCCAAGCCGACGTTGACGTCGGCATCAACCGGTACGTGATGGCCGGTGACTGGGGCAGGATGTCCCTGCGCATTCTCGGCTGCCGAAAAGCCGCCTCAGCCGCGACGCTCCAGTCGCCCGCCAGAACGTCAAGCCACGACCAGCCTCCGCCACACTCATTTTCAAGAAATCTTTGAAGCTGATCCAGAAGAATGCCCGCTTCTCCATTCTTTGCAAGGGGATCAGATGGGCGACGACAAGGCGGCACGGATCCGCCAAGAGCCGTCTAAGCAGGAGCCGTTTATGCATGCCCATGTGATCGAAGCCTTCGGAGAGCCTGAAATCTTTCGGGTTGTGAACTTGCTCAACCCTTAGCCAGGCCCAGACGAGGCGGTGGTGGCGATCGCGGCCACCAGTGTGAACCCTGTCGATTATAAACCCGGGCGCCAAGGCTGCTCGATCGCGCCAAGTCCACCGGCCATCCTGCGCTGTGACCCTGTCGGCCCAGTGCTCACATTAGGCCCCGACGTCAGCGGCGTGCGCCTCCGTCGAGCGGCATGCCTGCGACCTGGCGCCAGCTTTGAGCGGATCCCCGCGAGCCGCTGAATGAACCACGGCTGAAAGGAATCTACCATGTCCCCAACCATGAAGGCTGCCGTTCTCACCCGTTTCGGCGGAACGGATGCGTTCGAGCTGCGCGAGGTTCCGGTGCCGCCGGTCGGGTCGCACCAGGTCCGAGTGCGCGTGCACGCGACCGCCGTGAACCCGCTGGACTGCCAGATCCGTCGGGGTGACTACACGGATTACGTACCGCTACCCGCCATCATCGGCCACGACATCTCCGGCGTCGTCGAAGACGTCGGGTCCGATGTTACCGAGTTCGGGATCGGCGATGAAGTCTACTATACGCCAAAGATCTTCGGTGGCGCCGGCTCGTATGCCGAGCAACACGTCGTTGACGTGGAACTGGTCGGTCGCAAACCCAGGAACCTTTCGCACATCGAGGCCGCAAGCCTGACACTCGTGGGAGGCACCGTTTGGGAGGCATTCGTCCAGCGTGCGCAGCTCAAGGTTGGTGAGACCGTACTGATTCATGGCGGAGCGGGTGGCGTAGGGACGATTGCGATCCAAGTCGCCAAAGCGATTGGGGCGCGGGTGATCACGACAGCACGGGCCCGCGATCATGATTTCGTACGCTCCCTTGGCGCAGACGAGGTGATCGACTTCACGACGGAGGACTATGTAGAGGCGGTTCTTCGACAGACCGGTGGAGATGGCGTCAACGTCGTCTTCGACACCATTGGCGGTGACACGCTGACACGGAGCCCGCTGACGCTCTCCGCCTATGGTCGCGTCGTCAGCCTCGTCGATATCGCGCAACCTCAGAACCTCATCGAGGCCTGGGGCAAGAACGCCGCGTACCACTTTGTCTTCACTCGCCAGAATCGCGGGAAGCTCGATGCGCTGACCAACCTGATTGAGCGCGGTCTGGTGAAGCCTGTCATCGGCGCGACGTTTCCACTCGCGCGCATGGGTGAGGCGCACGATCTCCTGGAGAACGGGAGCACGCGCGGCTTGCGCGGAAAGATCGTGATCGACGTGTCGGGCGAGGCGGGAGCGTTGTACCCCGGCCAGAGGGCCGCCGCCTGACGCGTCGCGTGGACGACCGGCTGCCCCCCGCCTAAGCCGGTCGTCCGCCCTAACTCGGAAGGGATCAGATGATCACAGAACTCGCGTGTCTCCGCCTTCGTCCCGGATCCGGTTCGGCGTTCGCGGTTGCATTCGCTCACGTCGCTCCGCTCCTTACCAGTGCCGACGGCTACATCCGGCACCGCCTTGTCCCAGCGCTCGAGAATGCCGATCTTTACCTGCTAGCAGTGGATTGGCGGGACGTGGCGGCCCACACGCAAGGATTCGAGCCGACCGAAGCCCACGCTCGCTTCATGGCGCCACTCGCGCCGCTGCTTTCCGGCGACCCCATCGTCTTCCACGTGGAAACGGGGTCGCAGCCGTGACGCCCCATGCCGGCACTTCATCTCCTGCGTCAACAGGGAGCTTTTTTGATCGAGGCCACACCGCTGATGTTCACGCGGACCGACTTTCCGTCGGTCTCTTCTTCCCCATTGAGGCATTCGAAGGACCCGAGCCCTCCATGGTGGGCCAAGGCTCCCGCGCAAGCAGCGGAGAGACTTGGCGTCGCTGCGCCCTGGTGTCCGAGCAGCCAACGGGTGATAGTTCGAGTGACCTTAAAACATAGTGTTAGGGTTGGCGGCTTCAGCAGGGACACGCTGCAGCACGTCCCAATGCTCGACAATTTTCCCCCTCTCGAAGCGAAAGATGTCCATGCTCACCCAATCCGCATCGCCCGGCCATTCCTGGCGGGTATGAAGGACAACGAAGTCGCCTTCGGCCAACACCCGCACGAAATGGACGCGTTTGCCGGGATACTCCTTCGCCATCCGCTCAAAGTAGGCGACGAAGCCTTCCTTGCCGTCCGGCACAACGGGGTTGTGCTGGATGTATCGGTCACCGACATACTGCTTGACCGCCTCCGCCGGGCGGCAATGATTGAACATAAGGTCATAAAAGGCGATCGCAGCCTGCTTGTTCCGACTGGCTTGGTCGCTCATGGTGAACCCCGCCCGAGTGGTTTGAGAAAACCGTGGTGGTAACTGGCTTCGTCGTGACCGTCCTTGCGAGAACCCTAGAGGGCTTCAGGGCCATCTCAACGATCGTGCCCGCGACCCTCTTCCTCGCGGTGGGTGGTGACTGGAGCGCGTAACCACGTCCATCGCCTTGAAGCAATTGGAGGGGGCGATGCCGGTCGATTCTGCTCTTCTTCACTGCGATTACACCGGCACGGGAGGCCAATCAAAGGACCTCCCTTCTTCGTAGCCAAAGGTCGCTTACCTTTCGGTCGCTTCCGGCCCACACCCCGCCGAGACACTGTCGCGGTCGGCGCGACGCCACCATTCGTGCCGCATTTGCCAATGCCCTGTCCAGGTAGGAGAATTGCTCATGTCCATCCGCAAGTACGCAATTGTCAACGCACCCTTCGAGCGCTCACCCGGCCAGGACGGCGAGGTGTTCGCTGGAAATGTCATCGACCAGCGTCATGGTGGACCAATCACGATCGGCTACGGTCGCTATGGGCCAAACCAGAGTATCCATGAGACCCTCGCCGTTGACGACGTCATGGTCGTGCTTGAGGGGCGGCTCACCGTTTCAACGGAGCTAACCACTGTGAGCGCCGGGCCAGGTGAGATCGTCTACATGCCCAAGGGCGAGAAGGTGACGATCCGGTCGCATGAACATGGCGCGGTCACAGCCTACGTCACCTACCCACATTGGCAGGAGGCACGTCCTTGAGGTGCTCGTACATCAATAGCGGCGCAGACGACTTCCTCTTTATTGGATAAATCTGCGCCGCATAACCGACATGGGCTCGTCTCATCAGCTCGGCCGAAACGACGCGCTCGCCCGAGTTGGTGATGTATCGAAGCCCTCTCGGTATGCACTCTTTAATCGGCAGTGCAATCTCGCATTCTTCGCAGGCGACCCACTTCAGGAGAGACTATATGGCCCAGCGTGACGCCATCTTCCCCGCCGGACGGCATGATCTCTACACGTCACAGACCTACTCCGCAGCAATCAGATCAGGCGACCTCTTGTTCGTGTCCGGGCAGGTCGGCAGTCTCCGCGACGGCTCGCCCGAGCCGAACTTTGAGGCCCAGGTCCGTTTGGCGTTCGCCAATCTCGAGGCAACCTTGCGAGCGGGTGGCTGTGGATTGGATGACATTGTCGATGTGACGTCCTTTCACACCGACCCCGAACATCAATTTCACACGGTCATGGCCGTGAAAGGCGAAGTCTTCCCAAATGCGCCTTATCCGAATTGGACGGCGATTGGAGTCAATTGGCTTGGGGGGTTCGACTTCGAAATCAAAGTTATCGCGCGTATTCCTGCCTGAACAATGACCTACCCCTGATCAGAAGTCCGAGGGCTATGAGAAGCCTGGCTCATGTGAGGCGTGTGGGTTTGGTGATCCAAGTTGCAATCTGCTTTTCGATGTGACGCAACTATCTTCGAGGCACACTTTGGCCCGAGGTTCTTTAGAGTGGCTCCGAGACGGACCAAATGTGTAGTCGGTCAATTTCCGACATGGCGTCGTCTTGCCCTTACCAAGGTTGCGGAAAGGGTGGACCGACAGACGTTGGATAAGGCGGGATATGGAAGCGCGCTGCGGCACGACCCGCGTTCCTCTCGCTTCGAGCCTGTGGGTCCTCTCCGTCATAGCCACAGCAACCAAGAACATCCCAGCCTCAGCTTTTTCGAATTGAGGCAGGGTTTGTATCGCTTGCGACAAGCGGGCCAATCGCAAGTCAAAGTCAGCCTGAGATGGCAGGCGACGGCCGAGATGGGGGGGATGCGGACCAACGCCGCTTGACCATCCAGGTCTCTGCGGATGGGATACGGCCTGCGCGAGGAGAAGTCCGGCTATGGAACTGCCGTTGAAGGGCGGCTGCATGTGCGGAGCGGTTCGCTACGAGATCACCTGCGAGCCCACCCGCGTCTATGCGTGCCATTGCACCGACTGCCAGCGTGCGACGACCAGCGCTTTCTCGATCGGCGTCGCGGTTCCGGCGGATGCGTTTCGGCTGTCGGGCAAGGAGCTGCGGGGCGTTCCCGGGGGCGTCACCAACAGAGGGCGCGCCAAGACGCGCTGGGTCTGCCCGGATTGCGGGATTTGCATCTGCGGCGGCGTGAAGCCGGGAACCGAGCTGCCCGGCTCCACGCGCGTCGTCCGGGGCGGCACGCTTGACGACACAGCGTGGCTACGGCCGACGACGCACTTCTACGTTCGGAGCAAGCAGCCCTGGGTCGTCCTGCCAGAGGACGCCACGGTGTACGAGACGGCGCCGAACCGCGGCTGATGCCGCGAGGACATGTGCCGGAGTGGCGGGCTCTAGCGCATGCTGGACAGCGGGTGGATAGCAGCTGGCAGAGCTAACTTGTCCTACGCGGGGATTATCGCACGTGAGGTGATTAGCTGAGGACAAGGCGAAAGGCAGATGCCGAGACACTGAGATGATGCGCCGGGTAGCGCCGAGAACTACCCGTCTAGCGCAGGTACCCCACTGCGGGAGCCGGCGTGAGACATGTCCACACGCATCCCGCCAGAACCTCTTGCCCTCGGCTCGGGCCCAACGACGAGCCTTCTATTCGGCCGCAACTCGCCCAGCCCGGCAGGGCGTTTATACTTCCTTTAAAGATGCCCAAGTCGCCCGATCAGAATGCTGCCGATACCCGATTCGATGCGTTCGCCGTTCATAGACTGGGCGTCACCAGAGTACGAATCGGGTGGGGTACCAGCGCCAGTTGCCTCTTATGGCGCCGTGCCGATAGCTCGCAACACGTCCCGGTTTCGTACTTTGGTGACGCCCGGAAGAGATCGCCGCACAACAACTTTTCCACAGCCGGTTCGTACTCTGGTGACGCCGATTCGTACTTAATCGACGCAAACGGAGTCGCCCCCCGTACCCTGGTGACGCATCCAATTAGAGATTCAAATATCCTTTCTAGGTCCGTCAGTAGGGTACGAAGCGCGTCAGAGGAAAACCCTCAGCGAAGAGGCGTCGGCAGAGTACGAATTGCACTAGACCTCCCGAATGTGCAGCTTGTTGGCCGATGCGCAACCCTACCGAAACCGCTTGGCCACTCTCGATAGGTGCCGAAGAGGCTCTTGGAGGAAGCCTGCGGCAGCGGCTCGAGACACTTGGGATTCAGCAAGCGCTAGACCTCGCGCCTACTGCCCTCGATCGGCGCTGCATTGAGGCGACCCACCTTGTCCTCACGGACGAAGATGGTACGCCTAACTTCGTCCACGCCGGCTTCGCCATGACCGCCCTCCCCCACAAGCGGATCGACGCAAATGAATGGGTTCGCGACGGAGCCGACATCCGCCTGCGCATTGAGAGCGGCAAGACTCATGATGGGACTACTGTCGGCGTGCCGTTCGGCTATGTCGCTCGGCTGATCCTCCTCTATCTACAAACGGAAGCGATCAAAACCCGCTCCCGCGAGGTCGAGCTCGGGCGTTCCATGCACAGCTGGCTCAAGGCCATGGGCCTGAACAGCGGCGGCAAGGGCTATGAGGCGGTACGAGAACAGAGTCGACGCCTGAGCTTGTGCCGGCTGACCTTCTACCGCGTCGGTGAAGGCGGCGAGGCTGTAATGAACGGTGGCTTCGTTCGTGAGGCGATTCTCCCAGGTCGTGGCAAGGACAGCATGCAGCTTTCGCTCTGGCGGGAAACTGTTGTGCTCGACGAGGTCTTCTACGAAAGCCTTATCCGGCACCCCCTCCCCGTCCGCGAATCCGCCATCCGAGCGCTCTCGGGCCGAAGCATGGCAATCGACCTGTATATTTGGCTTGCTTACCGCCTACACCACTTGGAAAAGCCCACGCGCGTGCCGTGGCCAGCACTTTATCGGCAATTCGGAGCTGGTTTTGCCCTGCCGCGACAGTTCAAGGCGCACGCCCGAGAAGCCCTCGCTCTGACCCTCTCCGCATACCCAGAGGCGCAAGTTCGCGTGGACGACGAGGCAATTACCCTCCTGCCCTCCCCTGCCCCCGTGCCCGAGCGGGTCCGGGCAACAGCCACTACCCCAGGGCGCTCGCCCCGTAGACGATAAAGATGGCTCTGCCAGCGGTCGCGTCAGGTCTGACGGCGAGAGGTACGAGCGCTACTTGACCTATGGTGCTTTAAGGATAGTAAGCGCGCCTATGTCGTAACGAAAGTACATCATACGTCCGGATCGAGACCAAAGCCGTCCAGCTTGATCTCCCGAATGACGCAGGAATTTTGGATACGCGGCTGCAGGAGGCAGTAGCATCTCACGGCGTCCTTGGCCGTATGCTCAACTATGACATGCATGGTGTCAGTGTGACGCATCTGACCCCCCTTGAAGAAAGCGACTCTTCTGCCCTTCGGGTCCGCCATCTATCACTCGAAATACTGTGGGTAATCGACTAGCCCTTGGCCCTGCTATACGCAGGACCAGAGCCGCTAGAAAGCGGGGGCGATCCAGCCATCGAATAGCCAGTCCCAGTTCTTTGTCCGATTGATAAGCTTCTTGATGCCGGGCGGATGCTTATCGATACATGTAACAAAATTGGTTCGCTGGCATGCAGGAGGATGGAGGCGGGAACGTATGACGCACAGTAGTTGATGAAGCAGTAAGGCAAAGATGCCTTATTGCTTTAAGGCATTTTTGCTTCTTAGAAAGAAAGCCTCTCCACCTTGTTCCTTCAAGGCATAGAAACCTTTTGGCAGCGAAGCGGCTTGTCTCCTTGCTCAAGGCGGCCAGGCGGTTTGCCCCTTCTCCCTTTCACGCTTGAAGCGACATCGCTCCGTAAATTCATCATTGCCACTCGCTCTCGCCAAAGACTCAATGCAGTCAATGGGTTGCAAAGTTGCTTGAATGCTTCGAAGCATCTTGTACAAGATGCTTTATCGCTTAAAAGCGTTGCGGGTAGAAGGCGGTATCGGTTAGATGCCTTCCTGCCTTAAAGCAGGGGGCTTACATGGCGACTATCTCTGTGGCGAGCGACAAGGGAGGACCGGGGAAGACTACGACTTCGATCCTCATCGCCGGCGAGCTGGCGCTGGATGGTTACCGAGTGGCCTTGTTGGACACCGATATCAACCAGCAGGCCGCATCCTTCGGAGCGAAAGCCGAAATACCGGGCCTGACCGTCGTGGGCGAGGTGAGGGAGGACAATATCCTTGCCGCTCTTAGAAAGGCGGAGGCCGAGAACGAGATAGTTTTGATCGACCTTCCAGGTGGCTCGTCGACGCTGGCTCTGAAAGCCATGCACCGGTCCCACTTCGTCCTAGTGCCGGCGCAGGCGGCGCTGCCCGACGTGAAAGCCGCCATGAAGACCATCGCCCAAATCGATGACGCTCAAGAGTTATCGAGGACTACCATTGCCCGGGCTATCGTATGGACCCGCGTGTTGTCGGGTTTCGAGAGTCGCGGCGCCCGGCATGTCCGCCAGTCGCTGGAGGCGGAGGAGGGGGTGCCGATCCTAAGAGCCGCAATGATGGAGCGTGCCGCGTTCCGCGAGATCCACATCACTGGCAAAGTGCCGAGGCAGGTTGACCCGGCGAGCGCGGCGTCTGCCAATGTGGCTGCCGTCACCGCCGAGCTGCTCGAGCAGATTGCCAAGCTGCGTGAGGCCGCATGAGTAACTTTCCACCTATAAAGGATGAGCTACGTCAGGCTGCGAAGAGCCGGCTCGACGTCAGCTTGAAGCCACGTCCCGAGCTCCCAGACGAGGCCATTGCGGCCAACTCCCGCGTCATAGGGGAGCGCTATGGATCAGCGACCTCGCTGCCGCCGCCGGCCCCGGTGTCTGCGCCACCAAAGCCTGCCGCGCCGCTTACCAGCGTTCGGTTCGACTGCCCGGACTATCTGGACAAGGCGCTTTCTGTGAAGGCCGCTGAGGAGGGAGTGACCAAAACATACCTGATTCTGCAGGCACTTGGTCAGGCTGGTTACCCACTGGACCAGGTGGACTTAGTCAAAGATCGCAGGCGCTTAAAGAAATAAAGCATCTTGTACAAAAAGCCTAAAAGCATCTTGGCTGTACATGAATTGCGCTGTGATCCCTCATCTCCACGCTTACGGAAAGTTCGTTTCGAGTATGTTTAGTGGGGGCGACGTGGCGGAGCGGGAGTGCCAGGTTCAGCGGCGCAGGGCGCGCGGACATGGGAAGGTCCCGGCAGGCTTGGCTAGAACAGGGTGGTTTGCGGCCGCTGCTGGCTGGTGGCGGCCGGTTTGCGGCGAGGTAGGGCAGGGGGCAGGGGGGACGGACGGCTGGCAGCCTCGTCGGGCCCGGTATAGCCGTCATCGGCGATCAGCCGCAGCTGGACCCCGCTGCCGGCGGCCACCGCGGCGGGCAGCTCCAGCGGCACCGGCCAGAAGCATTCGACTCGGTCCTCGCCGCGCAGCGCCAGGAACACCACCCGGTCCACCCGGCCGGTGCCATCCGTCTCCACCGCCAGGCGGAAGGCCAGCCCCTCGGCCGCGGCCTCGCCCAGCGCCAGGGAAAGCTGCTGCATCTCGACCTCCTGCCGCTTGAGGGTGCGCTCGGTCGGCTCCTCGGCGGCGCCGCGGTAGAAGCGCACCGGCACGCCGTTGCCGTTCCCGCCGATGACAAAGACGAAGTGGGCGCTGTCGTCGAGCACCTCGAGTCAGGGATAGTCGCCCGAGCTCGCCGCCCGCTCCAGCCGATGCCGGCCGAAGGCAAAGGCCCGGCAGCCGACCGACCAGGGGTCGTCGCCCAGCTCGTAGCTGGCCATGGCCAGGGCATCGCGCCGGGCATTGGCCAGCATGCGGGCACAGATCCGAAGCCGCTCCTCGGTCAGTGCCGGGTGGAAGTCCCAGGGCAGGCGCGTGGGGCAGGGGGGCGAGGGCGGTTCGGCAGGCTGCATGAGCAGGACCGTAGCACAGGCGGGACCGTAGCGATCGCTTGTCCATGCCCGGCTTCCCGGATGCCGGCGCGGGCTTGCTGGCGTCGGGAGCGGCGCCCCGTGGACCCGCCGGCACCCGGCGTTGCCCAAGCCGGATCAAGGCCACCGATGAGCCGCTTCAGACCGCTGCTGTTGACCGCCTCGCTACTGGCCTGCGCCATCCCGGGCGCTGCGCAGGCGGTGGCCTCGGCTTGTCCCGAGCATCACGCCGGGGGCGTGGCGCCGGACATCTTGCGCCCGGCGCTGGCGGCCGAGACGCAGGAGCTGAGCCCGGCACGTGCTGGCCATCCGACCAGACGCCCTGGTGCCTGCGCTGGCTTCCCAGTCAGTCCGTCTGACTGGGAGGGGTCAACGAAGACCAGCCTGACCGCGACCCGTCTTGCAGGCGAGCTGGAGCACAGTCCTGAAAGCCGGCAGCCAGTGGCGTGGCCGCCCGAGCGGCAAGCCAAACCGGCAGCGACCAGGTCTGGGTAACCCAAATCGAAGAGCGTTTCGGCACGTCCGCTGGGGTCGTTGGCCGTGGTGGGCTTGGCGGTCAAATTCAAATTTGAACCTGCAGCGCCTCCTATCCTGCTCACGGACGGCTGCGGCTGGCGGCCGCACGCCACGATGCTGGCCAAGGGCGAGGGGCGAGAGGCTGCTGCGGATACCAGGCGAGGAGCGTGCCGCGATCCTGCGCCGGGCCGACCAGGAGGGGCACAAGGGGGCTGAGAGCGCGGCAGCCCATGGCTCACGCCGGCCAATCTCTACGCCATCCTGACCAAGCTGCGCCGCCAGGAAGCCGGCAATGGCGAGGTGGCCCCGGCATCTGGCCCAACGACCACCGAACCTGAACCCATGCCGGCGCCGATACCGACCGCCACGGCCGACCTCCGCGTCAGTCAGCCCTAGGGCAGCCTCGACGCCTGTTCCAAAGGGGGGGTACGCACCGGTACGCAGCATTAGATACGCAGGCTGCTGGCCCGGGTAGGTGGGGCCGGCAAATACCGGCCGTGATTGGTACGAGGGGCCGGAAACGCAAAAAGCCCCATGACCTCGCTCTGAGGTCATGGGGCTCAATGGGCCCTCCGCGGGGGAGGGGTAGCTGTTGGCTACCTGGCCTGGCCACCGGGCTTGGCCCGGCGCCGGTGCTCGAGCACGGCGCCCTGGAAGGCGCGGAACTCGGCCATCCGCATGAAGCGGACGAGGTAGCCACCGCGGGTCAGCTCGGTGTGGCAGGGGCCGCAGATCAGCCAGCCATGCT
>NZ_JAETWB010000035.1 GCF_016773205.1 Belnapia arida | reverse complement strand
CCTTCCTGCGCTGGGCATCCGTCCGCCGCATGCTGCGAAGGCTATGTCAGAAAACCACATGATCCCGGATGGACTCTCACGCTGCGAGTTCGTGGGGAGAGAAGCACGAACTCACGCTCCTGCGCTCCGCCGTGCGAGCGATTGGCGAAGCTCTCGTCATCACGGGGCCGGACCTCAATCCTCCAGGGCCACTTATCGAGTACGTCAATCCTGGCTTTGAGCGTATGACTGGATATACCGCGCAGGAGGTGGTTGGGCGATCACCACGCTTCCTTCAAGGCCTATTGACCGATCGTGCTGTCCTCGATCACCTGCACTCAAGCCTCGCGGCAGGTCACAGCGTTCAAGCTGAGACGGTCAACTACCGTAAGGACGGCGCACCCTATGACGTCGAATGGCTCATTACTCCAGTTCTAAAAGATGGTCAGGTGGTTCACTGGGTTGCTGCCCAGCGGGATGTGACCGAGCGCAAGCGCGCTGAACAACGACAGCGGCGTATGGTCGACGAACTCAACCATCGGGTCAACAACTCGCTTGCCGCAGTTCAGTCGGTGGCCGCGCAGACGTTTCGGGATGGCCAGCGAAGTATCGGTGAGGTGCGCGACACTTTCCGGAATCGGCTGCTTGCATTGTCCCGTGTGCACGTTCTTCTTGCGCAGGAGCATTGGGAAGGCGCCCCGTTTCGGGAGCTTGCCGAGCGTCAGTTGATGCAACATGGCAGGGATGTTGGACGCATCAGCTTGGCTGGTCCACAGGTGCGGCTCGCGCCCGGTGCCGCAGTGGCCTTTGGGAAGGCATTACACGAGTTGCTGACGAACGCCGTGCAACATGGCGCCTTGGCCAAGCCTGAGGGTCACGTCCGGCTCCACTGGTCGACTGACGTGAACACCGAGCCGAAGCGCCTCCAACTCCATTGGGTTGAAGAAGATGGGCCGCTGGTGGCCTTACCGATGCGTCGTGGCTTGGGCTTGCGGCTCATCGAGCGTGGCTTGACGCATGGGCTGCGCGCTGAGGTGCGCCTGTCGTTTAAACCTTCCGGGTTGCAATGCGATGTGGCTGTACCCCTCGCCGCGATCATGCCCAACGCGTACTAATCGTAGCAGACAAACTGACCTTGAATGATTGCGAAGGCTCCCAATAACTCCTTATCATTTGCGGTAGGTCTCTCCGGTTGAACTCATAGTAGTCGCTCGTTTTGGTAAACTTAAGCCTAATGAATGCAATCGACTTAAAGCTGACTTCGGTTCGAGAAGATCGCACCGCGTCGCAAGTTTTGACAGTCATGTGCGCATTTCAGTTAGGCGCGCTCGTGTGAGCGAGCATTCGTTGGATCGGCCATGCCAAACGGTTTGGTTAAGAACTTGGACTACGCACCGGAAGAAAATAGTTCGAAGCCTGCGGGCATGTCCGGGGGGTTTCGGCCGTCCAGTACGGCGCGCACGACCTCGACGCTGCGCAGCACCGTTTCCGTCCGGTAAGGCTTGTGGATGATGCCGAGCGCGGCGGGTGCTTCCTGCAATACATTCACCGGCTTCGAGCTGGCGAAGACCACCGGCAGATGCCACCGCGCGAACAGGTCGCACGCCAGGGCCACACCGTTGTCGCCGCCCGCCAGGTTGACGTCGAGCAGAGCCAGGTCGGGCAGCACCGCCTCGCACAGTGTCAGTGCCGCAGCAGCGGTCGCCACCGGCCCTATCACCTCATGCCCCGCGGTTTCCAGGTCGTCGGTGAGCATCATGGCGATAAGCGCCTCATCTTCGACGACCAGAATGCGCATTGTTCCAACTCCCGCCCTTCACGGTAGTCAGAGGGCCTTACGGCAACGCGACGCCGGCTCGTCCGTACGTTCGAAATCGAACAAATGATTGACTAGCCTCGCGCCGTGCCCGTCCCGATGCAGACACACCGGCGGGTGAAGAGCAGATTTCTTTAGGAAACCTTTCACCAGCACTCTATGTCGAGCACATCGCCTGCACGGATCCCCGGCTACAGGTGCCTGAGAGAGGCCAGCGCTCCCGCCGTACCACGCGCAGGAGAGCCGCATGAGCCAGTCCACGATCCAGCAGTCGTCCGTCCGCAATGGCTTGCTCGCGGCCCTGGCGCCGGCAGATTGGGCGCATCTGGGACCCCACCTCGAGGCCGTCGAACTGCCCTTTGATCAGACCGTGCATGCAGCGGGCGGGCCGGTGGATGCGGTGTTCTTCATCGAGACCGGCATGGTGTCCATTCTCGTCACCCTCGAGGACGGGTCGCAGGTCGAAAGTGGCATCGCCGGGCCAGAGGGCCTCCTCGGCCTAACACTGGTCTTTGGCGACAGCCGCTCGCTCACCGATGCCAGGGTGCAGCTGGAGGGCACCGCTCTGCGGATTGGCGCGGCGGCACTCCACACGGCCATGGACGGGAGCCCCGCTCTGCGGGCGTTGTTGTTGCGCTATGCGCTGGCCTTTCTCGGCCAGGTGACACAGAGCGGGGCCTGCAACGCGCGTCACCCTATCGAAAACCGCCTCGCCCGCTGGCTGTTGACCGCACACGACCGCGCCGGTGTTGACGAGTTCGCCATGACCCACGAGTTCATGGCGATGATGCTCGGCGTCAACCGTCCGGGCGTGTCTATCGCCGCCGGCATACTGAACCGGGCTGGCCTGATCCGTTACGTACGGGGGCGCATGACCATTACCGACCGTCCTGGCCTCGAGGCCGCCACCTGCGAGTGCTACCACACGGTTCGCCATGAGTACGCCCGGTTGCTGGGTCCTCGGGCGGCAGCGCCAGCGGCATCTGCGGGCTGAGCAGCCGCATTCTACTTCACGTTTGGTGTCGAACAGACAAGGTGACGTCCGGGGTCTTCTATGCGTCAGGGTTGGCCGTGGCTGCCCGTGCCATGGGAGGTGATCGCGATGCTGGCCGCGAACGACAACCAAATCATTTTACAACGTCAAGTAATGCCGCAAGGGTGCACCATGCTTCGGGATCGCCGCGTCCTGATTGTCGAGGACGAGGCGCTGGTGACGATGCTGATCGAGGATGGCTTGAGCGAGGCCGGGGCAGAGGTCGTGGGCTCCGCCGGAACCGTGTTTGAGGCGCTGCAGATCATCGAGAGAGTGGCCCAGGATGGCGGATTGGACGCTGCGGTCCTGGACATCAACCTTGTTGGCGAGTTGGTGACACCCGTTGCTGATCAGTTGGCCGCGCTTGGCGTGCCATTTGTGTTCGCCACGGGTTATGGCACAGGCTGTGACACGGGCGGACACGCCGCTGCGCCAGTGTTGCATAAACCCTTTGCCACAGAGCAGCTGGTCGCTGCCGTCGAAGCCATCGTGTCATTCACCCCCGATGGTGCCGGCGCTTTCCAGGGCGACTAATCCGCACTGGCCATCGCAAGCACGCTGACGAGGCAGAGCCGGATCACATGCGATAACGCCCCCGCATTGCAGGTAAGCCGGCGCTCCCGCAATCAGGTTGCAGCCAAGCGGCCTTAGGTTCGGGATAGAATAACATGGCACTAGCCTGTCAACGCCGCCCTAGCCGGGTGGGTTTGTAAGCGTTCCGCCATCAGGCTGTGCAAGAGGCAGAAAAAGGCCCGTTCTTCCCCCGAGAAAGAACGGGCCAAGGCGGGATCCGTAGGGAGTGAGGTTGTAGAACCCTCACATCCTACAACCATTGATGAACTATCGAGTTTCATGTAATCGTATTAGTTGCAAAATGCTGAGGCCGCCTAGACGCTTGCTGGCTCCGGCGTATGCACTCCCAGCCGAGCCGCGGCAGCCTCGAGCCGTCCGACATCGCCCTCCCGCCATTGATGCCGGGTCAGCAGCTTGGTCGCCTCGGCCGGCGGCATCCCAAGGGCGTCGCCGATCTCCGCGGGCTTGGTGATGCCCCGCTCCTCCAGCTCACGGCCGATTGCCATCTTCAACCGGATCATGGTCAGCCTATCGGCGGTTCGGCGCCGGCGCTCCTCGGGCGAGATCTTCGGCTTTGCGGGCGGCGTCTGGTCGGAGGACAGGCTCATGTCGTGGATGTCGGATGCCGCAGCAGCTGGTGCTAGCCCAATACCAGCAATGCAGCACGACGCTGATTAGAGCACACCAACTCCAAACCAATAACATCCCGCAATCACAGCCAACCATACCGGAACCGGAAATATCGCTATGATTGCAAGCTTTCCCCAAGACATCTGCGTGTCCTCGCCGTCGTGATCTGTACAGAATTCGTACAGCATCGTTCCAACTTGGGTGAAGCGGCTGAGTTCGTCGTGGTTGAAGCGCAATGTTGCGATTGGCTGCTGTCGGGCTGGTTGCTTGGAGCTCCATTTCGGCGGATCTAGGAGGAGGGGGAGCACAATGGATTTCTGCGCAGCTTTGATCTCCCTGGCTCTTGTCAGCGTCGGCCTTGGGCTCGGTTGGCTTGCCAAGCGGCCCAAGCGGCCTCGCAGTCACCCGCTGAGAAGCGTGCTTCTTCGGCCACATGCCACTCCCCACGCGCCCCATGCCTCACACAGGCATGCGCCACGGTAACCTGGAAGAGCTGGATTGGACTTCCCCTTGGGGCTGGAGGGTTCGCTAACAAACCCAGGCACCCCAGGAGGGAAGGATGGAGGAGAGGCGAACCCGATGGAGCTTCACGAAGGAGTTCAAGGCGCAGGCGGTGAAGCGGCTGCTGGACGTCGGCAAGGGGCTGTCGGAGGTGGCGACGGAGCTCGGTATCGGCACCGGGCAGCTCAGCCAGTGGCGCACCGAGCACCTGGCGCCGGCTCGGCTGAGGCACTGGCCGCCCGCAAGGCGGACCAGGCGGAGACGCAGTGACTGAAGCGCGAGGTGACGCGGTTCGAAGAGGAGGTGGAAATCCTCCGCAAGGCGGCGGCTTTTTTCGCCAAGGGGGCCGCGTGGCGAAGTTTGCCTTCGTATCGGCCGAGCGGGCGAACCACACCGTGGCCAGGTTGTGCCGGGTGGCCGGCGCGAGCGTGAGCGGCTTCTACGCCTGGCTGCGCGCGATCCCCGCCGTTCAAACCAGGGCCGAGGCAGACGTCGAGCTCCGTGGGCAGATCGGCCGCATCTTCGCCGCCCGCCGACGGGTCTATGGCTCGCCACGCGTCCACGCCGAGCTGTGCCGGGGAGGGCTGCGGCATTCGCGCTGGCGCGTCGAGCGGCTCATGCGCGAGATGGGGCTCTCGGCCCGCCGGGGCCGCCGCCGCACACCCCGCACCACGGACAGCCGCCACGACCTGCCGATCGCCTCCGACCGGCGAGGGCTTTCTGTATCTCGCCGCGATCAAGGACATGGCTACGCGCGAGATCGTCGGCTGGTCCATGGCCGACCACCTCAGGGCCGAGCTGTGCATCTGCGCTCTGGTTATGGCCATCCAGCGGCATCACGCAGTCCATGAGCCGCCGCGGCAACTGCCTCGATTGTGAGAGTGTCCGGGTCGTCCGGTGGTCCTGCCCCTTGCCTCGATTGGCCACATGTCATCGCGTTGATCTGTCGGCCTGCCGGACGACGCCCGGCGATCGGGCGGGAGGTGACCTCATAGGAGCCTGAAGCCTTCCATCCCGTCACAGTCCTGTCCGCCCGCCGGATCGCCGGGTCCGCCAACCTACCGGAAGACAGGCGACATGAGCGGGACCATGCCGACCGACATCATCGTCGGTGTCGATACCCACAAGCACACCCACGCCGCCGTGGCCATGACGGGCCTCGGCGCGCGCGTCGCGGAGCTGACCATCAAGGTCGGCCTCGCGGGCTACCGCGAGCTCGAGGCCTGGGCACGGTCCCTGGGCGGCGTCCGGGCGTTCGGCGTCGAGGGCACGGGATCGTACGGCGCCGGCCTGATGCGCTTCCTCTGTGCGGCGGGCCATACCGTCTACGAGGTCGACCGTCCCGACCGCCGACTGCGCCACCAGCAAGGTAAGACTGATCACCTCGATGCCGAGGGCGCCGCCCGCGCCGTGCTCGGCGGCCAGGCCACGGCCCTACCCAAGGCAGGGACCAGCCGGGTCGAGATGATCCGCCACCTCAAGGTGGCCCGAGACACCGCGGTGAAGGCGCGGACCCAGGCCATGCTGACGCTGAAGGCGATCATCGTCGGCGCACCGGCGGCCCTGCGCGAGCAACTCGAAGCGATCATCGGCAAGATGGCGCTAGTCCGGCATCTGGCGGCCCTGCGCCCGGGACCGCTCACCTCGACGGCGGCCTCGGCCAAAGCCAGTCTGCGCGCCATCGTCCGGCGGTGGCTCGACCTCGACGCCGAGATCAAGTCGCATGACTCCGGCCTCGAAGAGCTAATCGAGCAGTGCGCCCCAACGATGGTTGCGGCCCATGGCATCAAGACCGGCACAGCCGCGGAGATGCTCGCCTTGGTCGGAGACAACCCGGAGCGGATCCGCTCCGAAGCCGCCTTGGCCAAGCTCTGCGGTGCCTGCCCGGTCCCGGCGTCCAGCGGCACGACCAGCAGGCACAGGCTCAATCGTGGCGGCCACCGGCAGGCCAATGCCGCGCTCTACCGCGTGGTCATCGTGCGCATGCGGGCCCACCAACCCACCATCGACTACGTCCGGCGTCGCACGGCTGAGGGGAAGAGCAAGCCGGAGATCATCCGCTGCCTCAAGCGCTTCGTGGCACGCGAGATCTTCGGCTATCTCTGCCGTGCTCCCAGAGCAGCCGGCCCGGAGCAAACGGCCGCTTGACCTCTATAGGAGCATCAACGCGCCGATGGAGAGCTTCTTTGCCTCGCTCAAGACCGAGCACATCCACTAGGTCAGCTACCGCACCCGCGAGGAGACGAGGACGGCCGTGTTCGAGTACATCGAGATCTTCTACAATCGGCGGCGTTTGCACTCGGGCGTCAGCTACCGCACCCTGGCCGAAGCGCGGGCCAGCATGGAAGGGATCACCATGCGCTCAGCCGCATGACGCTCTGATCTCACCCCTCCACTCCGCGGGGGGAAGTCCAGAGCTCTCAGAGGCGATGGTCACCTTGGCCACGATCCGGCTGATGCTCCACCGCCTCGCTCATGCCAATTGTGGGCGACTGCCCGTTTCATGATTTCGCAAAGAGTCTCAAGCCATCGCCAGGATGCGGGTCTGGCCGCTGCCCACTACCCGCAGACGGACGTTCGGCTGCAGTTCGCGTAGAATGGTCAAATTGGCCTCATGGGCTTCGTTGGCCTGCTGCTTGGTATCGAAGAACACCACGCCGCAACCGCGGGACTCATCCTCGCCGGAGCGGGCGTGGTAGGCACCACGGAAGCCTGTTACTGCTTGCGTCCGGGCGAGGATGCCTTGGACGATTGGCCCCATAATTTCCCGTCCAGGCAGATTTTCAACCCGTTGCACGAGGCAGTAAAGCGACTGGGCGTCACTACCGGTCTTCGGCGCCACCATAGCGTGGATTTTAGACTCTCCGCTGAAGCGATCGGCCGGCTCGGGGACGGCTGGGATGTTGGCATTCATCCACGGACGGACTGTCGGCCGGAAAGCTGCGGACGAACTGCTGTCGTGAAATAGCGTAATAGCAATAATATCGCCCTGTTCGGTCTGCACCAAAGCGTATCCATTGAACCCAGGGTGTTGCTTCAGCAGGGGTACGAAGCCCCGCTCGATCTTCGGCGTAACCTCATCAGCATCCGATGCACCGCCGGCATAATGACTAACGACCATGTACATGTTTGCTCTCCCCATCCTTTTTTGGACACAGAGATGCTGCGCTTCCCACTTAACGAGGCGCAAACAAAATACGGAATGGTGCAGGCTACAGCAGGCGCGGAGGCTCGTGGATTAACATCGAAACGCCGTCCGAGGCGACAGGATTAACCGCCCACGCCAAGTCCGCCACCTCTTTGTAAACGGACATTGAGGGGAGCCGCAATCGACGGCCAAGGTCCACTCCGAACAGTTCGCCAGCGGCGCGGCCATCATCAACCGGTGCCGCTTCCACTCCGACATGTTGTGCCCCATTGCCTTGCCGCGCCTCGCCGAAACCCCTGAACATTGTAGGAATAAAGGCTGATCAGCCTCAAGAGATAGGAATATTCGCCGAACCCTGCCTTTGTCGATGTACGGGACAGCCGCGCGGGCCGAGGCAGTGCTGGCGCACAGAGGGAACCCCAATCGTCCATCACCTACCTGCCAAACAGGTTTGCACCGCAAAGAGCGAAAGCCGCCGGCGCTAGCGCACTCGACCCGACCGTATGGCTGTCCCTGAGCTGTCTAGCAAGTGCAACAATATTGCCATTTAGTAGTAATAGACATGATAGCACTATCGTAATTAGATTATTTCTAGCGGTATCCGTTACGTATTGTGTGGGGCCGCCAGGAGGCTGGCACGCAAGTCGAAAGCGTCTTTCTGCTTGTCCTGCCAAGCGGGGCGGGCGGATGCTTGTACTGTATCGGCGCTGCTGAGGCCCAAGCTCGGGCTAGGCCAGTTACCCAGGATGGTTGGCTCTTCCGCTATGTGATCGCGCCTCGACCACTGGAGCGGCACCCTCGGTCGGCAGTGTCTAAGGTGGAGTTGGTTGAAACTTTCGGCCGACCCGATCCGGCCGCCCTGACGAGAGCACTGGGCCGTACAGGAGAGCGGCTAGGCCTCCGCTTCGAGATCGTCCATCCGGAGAAGCTGAGAGCAGCGGCGTTGAGCCCAGCGTTTTCACTCAGTTGTCGAAGGCGGGGCGATCAGACCAAGGCGCCTACCGCGCCGGGCAGTTGCTATGACGGCCTCACGGTCGCACTGGGTCATATCAGCTAGTGGCGCCGGTCGAGCGGTTCAGATCGGCAGTAAGCGGCTAGCGATCGTCTGCTGACCCTTGCAAGCAGACATGAACCACGGCCCAGCAATTTGGTGAAAATTACCTCAAGGTTGCTGTCTGCAATTTATATGCCATTACAAGTTTTCAGCTTATAGAGGCACAGCAACCTGTAGACGAGACGGTCATGGCAGACCAGCGCAGCGATAGGGATGATAGTCATCCCCCTTTGGGGATTGGGTTCGCCATTGTACTCGCTGGCTTACTGTCCCTTCCCCTATGGGCAGGCATCATTTGGCTTTTCCAACAGGTATATTGACCCTACCCGAGGACGAGCAGGTCGCCGCTAATCCGGCACCCGCATCCCCAGCCGAGCCGCCGCAGCCTCAAGCAGCGCCACGTCGCCTTCGCGCCACTGCTTCCGGTTCAGCATGCTGGTTGCCTCAGCCGCCGGTATCCCGAGAGCAGCGCCAATCCCCGCAGGCGTGATGATGCCGCGCTCGTCCATCTCCCGGCCGATGGCCATCTTCAATCGGATGGTCCTTAGCCGATCGGCGGCGCGGTGTCGGTGCTCCTCGGGCGTGATTTTCGGCTTCGCGGGCGATATCTGGTCGGGCGGCAGGCTCATGTCGCGGATGTCGGATGCCACGGCTATCAGCGCCAGCCCAAGCAACGAGTTCTGGTCTTAGTTGCGTGCCAGATGGCCTCGGTTCGCTTGCAGTCCGCCCGACACAGCGCCCTCAACCTGACCAATGCTGCGTCCGGCATACCGGCGAAAACTCTGCCGTCCCGCTGCCGACGCTGCACCTCGAACCGGTCGATCACTTCAAGGTCGCCCAGGCTTCTCCCTTCGTGGCTGTCGCATTCCAGCTCCGGGCAGTAAGGCCCAATGCCGGGAGCGATCATGTATGGGGTGTCGCACACGCGGCATTGCATAGGCCTGCCCTCCAGCGGTGACGCGAGGGATGAACGCACATGGCGGTCACTTGGGTGCCGTGAGCGATGAGGAAGGGCTGAGGTCACCGCTTCCTCACTTGCGATAATCCCCCCTTACCACAAGTGACGCAGGGCTTGCCTTACTTCTTCAAGCTATTGAAACTGTTTGCGGTTTTAGAGGTGGGTCAGGGTAGCTTGGGTGAATGCCTGCTCGTCCAGACCTCGCTCAGCTCGCCTGTGATACTGAACGGCGCCTACTGGCCCAGCACCGCTCTAGAACAGGCTGTGATCCATCTTCGGAGGGAAAACGTGCAATCCGCCAAGAGGCATGGCGGCGTGCTCGGTTGCGCGCTGTCGAGCTCTTACGCTTATCGTATCAGCGTGAAAGCAACGGCTCGGCAGCTTCTCCCTAATCCGCTTTCGTCATTTAGGGTGGCGTAGAACAGGCGATCCGTGATCGCTTCTAACGGCAAGCAGGGCGCCCTTCGATGAGATCGGGCATGGCCTTGGTCCGATCCTACCCCAACAGTGCCAGTCGCATCCATTCGTGCACCACGCTCGTACGCGTATACTGCTGAACTTTGCAGCGCCGTGGATGGCGTTATCTGAACACCCGAGTTGTTTTTGAACATGCCGAAGCCAACGAACGTATTCCAATCGGCCGTTATATCGTCCTAGTTTGCCGGGGCGTTCTTAGTAATAACTTAAAACGTATCGGACGCGCTTTTTCTGCCGCCTTTTTGGTGGTCTTATTTTTCTTTGCCATCGATTGCCCTTGTTTATTGAACATGCTCCCGAGAGAAGGCTCGTCAGAGCTGTTCAGCATACTTATCAAGGACAACTGATCTTTTGACCTTTCCTGATCATCTGGCGGTCTGATAGGTTGAGTCCGACATTTCAACTTCACAGCCGAGCTTCGCTTTAGTCAGCTTGAACTCGATGCTTCGCTTCGATGCATCCTGAAACCGAGAGGGTCCGATCTTGATCTTGCGAATTGGGTATCTCCGAAACGTAGTCGGATAATGTCTGGCAAAAAGACTAGTTTTAGGTGTGAACTCCAGCTTTTCGGTCATCTGGGATCGATCGTGTGGCGAGAAACACAATATCAATCTCCACTCTTTTTCAGTTAAGAAGCTTTTGTGTTTGAATATGGATGCCAGAGCGCTGAATGCGGTAAGCCACTTATATGCGTGGTGGTTAAAGAACGCATCATCAAATTCAAGATCGGTTTCTGCCGATTTTCTATATGCGTTTATCATTGCGTCGAGATAGAGACCGATTAAACGGCTTTGTTCATCTTCGTTATAAACCACTGGAACGAAATACACTTCAGTATACCTCGGCAAATCGAAAGGTCTCCGAAGAAGTTTGGGGTCAAAACCAAGTGCATACCCACCTTCCCCACCGCTGTAATTTGTCCACTGGCTCACGTCATCGCCCGCTTCGCTGAAGCAGGCAATGTAATACTCGTAGGTGTCATTAATATACGATTCTGGGAAACCATGAGGCCAACGTTTTAATGCTGGCGTGACTTCCCCCTTACAGAGAAATTCGATCCTGTCTAGTAGATTGACTATGTCGCTTGCCACACCGCTGCCGTCCCAGCGTCTTTGATGGGCGGCTTTAATCATCAAAGAGTAACCGAGAATAACTTCCATTCGATCATTAAAGCATGTGTAGTGGGTTGCTCTGATACTTTGATTTGTTAGCATTGCATCCAAGCCCGGCGCGGCGGTGTAATGCCATAAAGTGTCACCGGGTTGTTTGCTGGCGCCGTGGTTTGTGAGAATGGAAGAAATACAATTCAAAGCTCTTACATCTTGATAGCTCATAAACAGGCTCCGAATATATCAACCCAAAATCCAACGTTCTTAGAAGCTTTTTGTTACGTCTAGGAACTTTGCTGGAACTAGATCAGTGTGATGAGCGGTGCGTCATTCTCGATCATGTTCTTCAGCTGCATGGCCACGGCACATACGGTGGCGGGACACTGCCAAGTTGTTGAAGCAAAGGTCCTGCTGTATCCTCCGGCATAATGGCCTGCAAGATTATCCTGCGATCTGGGCGCAGGTCTCTTCGCGCCAGACCCAAAAGGCCCTGTCGCGGGCACGGCGGCACTGCATAGCGGTCGTCAGGTGCCGCAGCGGTCGGAATGGCCGCAGATTAAGGGGTGAGAAGACAGGAACAGCTGCGTCTGCCTCGGTGACTTGAAGCGCTGCATCTGGCGTTTTCGGCGTCGGGTGGGTCGATGGGAACTCTCCGTTCTTTCGTTCAGGCAACGGCTTTTAGGGTGCTTGACCTTGGGAAGGAACTCACGCTGCGCTACGCTGTAGCTGCGCAGCCCGTCCGTGACGATGCGGCTGAGCTTGAACTTGAGACTAGCCAGCAGGCGCTTGACGAAGCGCTTTGCCGCGGTGGCATTCCGCCGGTTCTGCACCAGGATGTCGAGCACGACGCCGTGCTGGTCCTCCGCACGCCAGAGGTCACGCAGCACGCCGCTGATCTTCAGGTACGCCTCCCCACGTGCTAGGTGTCGGCCAGCTTCGGCGGGCATCGATGCGTTCTTCGAGCGCAGTGGGGCCCGAACCTTAGGCACCATCGCCGAATGCTCTCGTGCGTGACGTCGATGCCCCCGCTTTGTCAAGATTATCTGGCATCCCGCAGGCTCAAGCTGAAGACATGTTGGAGCCAGGCCGCATGGCTGATGATCTCGGCCGGGAAGCGGTGACCGGGGTAGGTGGCCAACTCGGGTGTCGTTACCCAGCTTGGCCCAACCGCTTCGTTCCGGATAGACGCCGACAACTTAGTAATGCCGTTTGAGGTGCTCTCCGTCGAGATCGAGGCGAGGATCATGGCCCAACTTACTGCCAAAACCAGTCACAACCTGACATCAGAATCGAAAGCTCACCACGATCCTCATCCATCTGGATGGACACCTTTGGTAGCCCGCTTTTGAACGCGACTGTTTATAGCTGTGGACCGCACAGGGCCTGTATTGTTGGATAAGGCTCGTTATGGAGCCAGATCGGGTAGTTAAACTTCAGACCCTGTTGGAAAGTTCGGCTTTCGCTTTTCCATGTGGGACGTCAGACCTTCCCTCACCTCAGGTCCGCTGAAGCCCATGAACTCCATGGCTAGGGAGGCATCAAAGCTCGGGCCCGCCATCCGCAGCCAGTTGTTCAGAGCATACTTGGTCCAGCGGATCGCGCCCTGCGCACCCTCGGCTAGGCGCGAGGCGACCTCCACCGCCCTCCCGTCGAGGTCGGGATCATCGACGGCCATGGAAATCAGGCCGATGCGCTCCGCCTCCTCCCCCTGCAGGAGGTCGCAGGTTAGGAGATAGTACTTCGCCTTAGCCATGCCGCAAAGCAGCGGCCAGATGATCGCGGCGTGGTCGCCCGCCGCGACGCCGAGCCGCGTATGCCCGTCGGTGATCCGGCAGTCCTTCGTAGCGATCGAGACATCGGCGAGGATGCCGCAGACGAGGCCAGCGCCGACCGCCACGCCACGCATGGCGCTGACGACGGGCTTGCGGCAGTTGATGAGGTTGTAGACGATGTCGCGCGCTTCCCGCCACACCCGGGTCCGCGTCTCGAAATCCTCCGAGATGGCTCGCACCATTTCAAAGTCGCCGCCGGCGGAGAAAGTCTTGCCTGCTCCGGTGATGATGGCGCAGCTCACGCTGTCATCGGCATCGACGTCGCGCCAGATCCGCACCAACTCGCCATGCATGATGGCATCGGCCGTGTTCATGCGGCCATTGTCCATCGTGATGCGCAGCACGCGTGGATGCGGCCGGTCGAATCGCAGCCGTTGGTAGCTCTCGTAGCTCACAGTCATCGTCAATCCTCCGTCCCTGTGGTGGCGTAGCGCGCCAGCTCCTCGATCGTCTCTGGGTTCACCAGGCTCGATAGGTCGCCCGGCGGCTGGCCTGCCAGCGTCGCGCGCACGACGCGCCGCAGCACCTTCATCGATCGCGTGCGCGGCAGCTCCCGCAGGAAGACCACGCGCTTCGGCCGGAAAGCTCGGCCCAACGCAGCCGATGCGGCATCGGCCAGGAGGCGTACCTGGGCGGCATCCCCGGCCTGGCCCGGCGCGGGCACAACTACGCAGGCCACGGCATTACCGGTAACCGCATCGGGCAGGGCGACCGCCGCCGCCTCTGTCACCGTGCCGGTGGCCAGCAGCGCCTCCTCGATTTCGGTCGGGCCGATGCGCTTGCCCGCGACTTTCAGCGTGTCGTCGGACCGGCCATGCAGGAACCAGAAGCCATCGGCATCGCGCGAGGCGAGGTCGCCCTGCACCCAGAGGCCTGGGATCTGCGACCAGTAGCTCTCGTGGAACCGGCCCGGATCGCGCCACAGGCCCCGGGTGGTGCCGATGCAGGCCTCTCGCATCACCAGCTCGCCGATCTCACCGGGCGGCAGGCTCCGGCCGTCGGCCCCCACGATGTCGCCGCCCGTGCCCGGCACAGGGCCGTTGAAGCTGGCCGGTTTCTGCGGGAACAGGATATTCGAGGCGACGATGGCGCACATCTCGGTCCCGCCTGAGAAATTCAGGATCGGCGCGCGGCTGCCACCAACGCGCTCCATCACCCAACGCCAGCTCTCCCTGTCCCAGGCCTCGCCGCTTGAAGGGAAGGCGCGGAGCGAGGACAGGTCGTGCCGGTCCAGCAGCGCGTCGGCATCCCGCCGCAGCATGCGCGCCAAGGTCGGCGCCGTGCCGAAATGGGTGATGCGGTGCCGCTCGATCAGCCGCCACAGCCGGTCGGGCGTGGGATGGGTCGGATTGCCTTCGGCGATCACCAGCGTGGCGCCGGCCAGCAGGCTGCCGAGGATAGTGACCGTGCCGCCGAACCAGCCAAAATCCGTCGGCCAGAGCAGCCGGTCGCCCGGCTTGAGGTCGAGCGTCAGCCGCGCATCCTGGCCGATCTTGATGCCGAGCCCGCCATGGGTGTGGACCGTGCCCTTGGGCAGGCCCGTCGTGCCCGAGGTGTACATCAGCAGCACCGGATGCTCCGCCGGCAGCTCCAGCGGCGGCACCGCCTCGTCGCAGGTGAGGTCGTGCCACCAATGGTCGCGCGACGCCTGCATCGCCACCTCGGCGCCGGTGTGCCGCAGCACGACGACGTGCTGCACCGTCTCATCGTCCTCGAGGGCCGCGTCGACCACCGGCTTCATGGCCACCCGCTCGCCGCGCCGCTGCGTGCCGTCCACGGTGATGACGGCGCGGGCCCCACCGAGGCGCAAGCGCTGGGCCACCGCCTCGGGGCCGAAGCCGGAGAAGAGCGGCAGCGCAATGCAGCCAAGCCGGGCGCAGGCCAGGAAGGCGGCGGCGGTCTCCGGCAGCATCGGCAGGTAGATGCCGACCACGTCGCCCGGGCCGAGGCCGAGGCCTCGCAGCCCCGCCGCGAGGTGCGAAGCGGCGCGGTCCAGCTCGGCATAGCTCCAGACCTGCTCCTGGCCAGCCTCGGCCTGCCAGATGACGGCCGGACGGTCAGGGTCCTGCTCCAAGGTCGCGGTGACGGCGCTGTCGTAAAGATTGGCCGTGGCGTCCTGGAACCAGCGCGGATGCGCGATCCCATCGGTTAGGTCGACCATGCGGCCGGGCGGGCGGCGGAACCGGAAGCCCAGCCAGCCGGTCAGCGCCCGCCAGAACCACTCCGGGTCGGCCGAGCTGCGGGCGAGGAGGACCGCATAGTCCGGCATGCCGCAATGGGCGATGAACGCCGTCCAGTTGGCGTCCCGGCGCGTCGCCTCGGACGGGGTCCAGGCAATGCCCGTGTCATCCATGGAGGTTCCCTCCGGCGTCGGCACAGGGCATGTCAGAAGGCCTTCCGGCGGCTCGCCATGCCGCCGTCGACGGTGACGATGGTGCCGCTCGTGTAGCCGGACAGGTCGCTGGCCAGGAAGGCGGCGAGGGCCGCGACCTCCTCCACCCGGCCGGCGCGGCCGAAGGGCATGTCGGCCATGGTCTCGCGCCAGCGGCCGGGGTCGCCGAGCGTCTCCGCGGCGCGTCGCCGCAGCAGGGCCTCCAGCCGATCGGTGAGGACCGGGCCGGGATTGATGCCGACCACCCGCAACCCGTCCGTGGGAGCCTTGCCGCCGAGGGCGCGGGTCAGGGCCATGAGCGAGGCGTTGCCCGCGCTGCCCGCGATGTAGTCGGCATCGGGGCTCTCGCCGGCGGCGCCGATGATGTTGACGATCACCCCGCCCGTCCCGCGGCCGCGCATCGCCGCGTAGAAGCGGCGGCACATGTGGATATAGCCGAACACCTTAAGGTCCCAGGCTGCGCGCCAGCGGGCCTCGTCGATCTCGTCGAGCGTGCCGCCGGGGATCGCGCCGGCATTGTTGACAAGGATGTCGGTGTCCGGGAACTCGGCTGCCAACGCGTCGATGCTTCGGCTGTCGCTGAGGTCGAGCGCGCGGGTGCTCACCGCGGCCTCGCCGGCAGCGCGTAAGCGCGCGGCGGCGGCATCGAGGTCGCCGGCGCTGCGGGCCACCAGGGTGACGTCGCAGCCTTCGGCGGCCAGGATCTCCGCGCAGGCGAGGCCGATGCCTTTGGAGGCGCCGGTGACGAGGGCGCAGCGGCCGCGCAGCTTGAGGTCCATCAGAAGGTCTTCCGGCATGCGCTCTGTTCGAGGGTGCGGAAGGCCTCCGCACCGGGGACGACGCCCAGGATCTCATAGTAGTCCCAGGGGTGGCGCTGCTCCGCGGGCGCCTTGATCCGAGCGGTCAGCATGTCGTGGACCATGCGACCATTGGGCAGCAGTCGGGCATTGCGGGCGAAGACGTCCTCGAACGGATTGTCCCGCAAGTGGACGCGCACCTCCTCGGCCTTCGTGCTGCCGGTCGCCTTCACCGCTTTGAGGTATTGCAGGACGGCCGAGTAGACGCCGGCCTGAAACATGGTGGGCTGCTTCTGCCGCACCGCGAAGAACCGCCTGGCCCAGGCGCGGGTCTGCTCGTCGCGATCCCAGTAGAAGGCGGTGACGAAGTTGAGGCCCTGCAGCGCCTCCAGGCCGATGCCGTGCACATCGGTGATGACGGTGAACATGGTGCCGATCTGCTGGCCGCGCTGGACCAGCCCGAACTCGCGCACCTGCTTCAGCGCGTTGATCAGGTCCGAGCCGCCCGCGGTGAACATGACGAATTTGGCGCGGCTGGCCTGGGCCTGCAGTAGGAAGGCGGAGAAATCCGTCGTGCCGAGCGGGTGTGCGACCTGCCCGACGACCTTTCCCCCCGCGGCCTGCAGCGTCTCCCGCGCCGTGGCGGCCAGCGCATGCCCGGAGGCGTAGTCCTGATGGATGATGAACCAGGTATCGAGGCCGCGCTTCATCTGCAGCTGCACGCTGCTGCGCGCCACCGAGTAGATGTCCCAGGTCCAGGACAAGCCGTAGCCGTTGCAGTCCTCCTCCGTCAGCCGATCGATGATGGCGGTGCTGAAGATGCAGAGCTTGCGCGACTGGCCGGCGACGGTGTTCACCGCCAGGGCGACCGAGCCGGTCGGGCAGTCGAAGATCGCGTCGACGCCCTGGCTGTCATACCAGGACCGCGCGGTGTTGGAGCCGACATCCGGCTTGTTCTGGTGATCGGCAGAGACGATCTGCACGCGGTCGCCAAGGCCGGAATCGGCCGCCGCGAGACGTGCCGCCTCGACCGAGCCGATGCCGGCGTAATCCGCGTAGACCGAGCTCATGTCGGTCAGGATGCCGAGCTTAACGGACGGCGACTGGGCCCGCAGCACGGGCGGCGCCGCGAGGCCTGCCATGGCGGTGCCGAGCAAGATACGGCGCGCCAGGGCGCCGGTCAGCAAGTGGTTCAAGGCGGTCCTCCTGTTCTTCGTCTTGGTTCGTGTGATGCGTGGTGCCCAAGTCGACGCTAGGGCTCAGTCGGCCTCCTGCGCCGCAGCGCGGATCCGCTCGATGGCGGGCGGGTTGTCGAGGGAGCCGAGGTCGCCTGGGTTCTCGCCCGCATAGACCCGCCGGATGACGCGGCGCATGACCTTCTGGCTCCGCGTCTTGGGAAGGTCGCTGACGACATGGACCCGGGCCGGACGGAAGGGCCGGCCCAGCCGGCTCTCCACCGCCGCAGCCGCCCGGGTAGCCAGGGCAGGGCCGGATGGGTGGCCCGGTGCCGGGACAATGAAGACCACGAGCTTCTGGCCCTTCGCCGCATCATCGACGCCGATGGCCGCGGCCTCGCTGACCTCGGGCAGTTCCAGCAGCACGTCCTCGACCTCGGCGGGGCCGAGCCGCTTGCCTGCCACCTTCAGCGTGTCGTCAGAACGCCCCAGCAGGAAGATCATGTCCTCGCTAGTTCGCATGGCGAGGTCGCCATGCATCCAGATCCCGGGAACCTGCTCCCAGTAGGTTTCCAGGTAGCGCTCGCGGTCCCGCCAGAAGGACTGCGTCATGCCGACGAAGGGCTGGAGGATTGCCAACTCGCCAACGCGGTCGCGCACCGGCCGTCCTGCATCGTCCACCACGTCGACCTGCACGCCGGGCGAAATGCAGTTGAAGCCGGCCGGGACGATGGGGCGTAGCAGGACATTGGCGACGAGCGCGCCGGAGACCTCCGTGCCGCCGGAGTAGTTGATAACGGGGCAGGTGCCACGGCCCATATGCCGCTGGTACCAGACCATGTGCTCGGGCGCGATCACCTCGCCGGCGGTGATCAGCAGGCGCACCGTGTCGAGCGGGGCCGCTGTCGCCAGCGCTGCGTTCCCCGCCAGGCCGCGGATCAGGGTGGGCGAGGCGCCGAGATGCGTCACTCCATGGGCCGCGACGATGCGGGACAGCCGGGACCAGTCGGGAAAGTCGGGGGCCCCGTCGTAGCAGATCATGGTCGCGCCGCGCATGAGCGCCGCCGCGATCGTCAGCGGCCCCGCGACCCAGCCCATATCTGCCGGCCAGAAGAACACGTCGCCAGCGCCGATGTCGAAATGCACCGCGGCGTCATGCGCGATCTTGAGCGGGAAGCCACCATGGGTATGCACTGCGCCCTTCGGCTTGCCGGTCGTGCCCGAGGTGTAGATCACCATCATGGGCTCGTCCGGCGCCATGCCGGCAGGCTGCTCGCCCGTCATGTCCCCATCCGCGGCATTGCCGCCGACCTCGCCCCAGGCGACGGCCTGCGGCATGCCGCCCACCTCCTCCGGCGATCCCTTGAGGATCAGCAGCTCGAGGGTCGGCAGCTGGAATCGCGCCTCCTGCAGCAGCGGCCTGACGTCGATCCTGCGTCCGCGGCGGTCGAAGCCGCTGGTGGCGATCAGCGCCCGCGCCTCGCAGGCGGACAGGCGGGAGACGATGGCATCAACGCCGAACCCGCTGAACAGCGGCACCGCCACCGCACCCAGCCAGGACAGGGCGAGCAGGGATACGACCGCCTCGATGCCGCTCTCCATCAGCAAGCCGACGCGGTCGCCCCGCCGCAGGCCGCGCCGCGCCAGCCCGGCGGCGAAGCTGGCCACCTGCGTCCGCAGCTCGGCATAGGACAGCCGGCGTGTCGTGCCCGTCTCGTCTATGGCGATGACGGCGGGCCTTGCGGCCCCCTCGGCTAGGCCATGGGCAAATACCGTGTCCAGCCAGTTCAGCTCGCCGCCCTGGAACCAGCGGGGAAACTGCACCCCATCGGTCAGGTCGACGAAGGCTGTGTAGTCCCGCCGCCACCGGATGCCGAGGGCATCGATGGCGCCGCGCCAGTACTGGTCCGGGTGCCGGTTAGCGTGGTCCAGGAGCTCGTCGAGCGAGGCCAGCCCAAGGCCGTCAATGAGCCTGGCCAGATGGCAGCTGGAGGTCTCCACCTGGCCGGGATGCCAGATGGGTGCCTGCTTCTGTTCCATCGCTCAGCGCCCCGCCATTGCAGGATCAGGGCCTCGCCGATGGCTGCCGGCGCGCAGGGACTGGAATTGCAGGATGCGCACTTCGGTCTCCTCCTCGGCGATTTTCCAACCGGCTGCGAGCGGGCTGGCCATCTTTCAGAATACTGGATACCATTCTCCCCGCTGGATGCAAGGCCGTCGTCATCACCCGAGCGACCTTGCCGACCGGGCGAGGCGTGGATGACAGCGTGAGGCGTGAATGGAGATGGTGACCAAGCTTGGCTTCCTCGGCCTGGGGCAGATGGGGGCGCCGATGGCGGAGCGCCTGTTCGGGCCCGAGGTGGAACTCTTCGTCCACGACCCTAGGCCGGAGGCAATGGCGCCTTTCGCCGCCCGTGGCGCCCGGGCCTGTCGGTCCCCCCGGGAGGTGGCGGATGCCGCCCCGATCGTGCTGGCCTGCCTGCCAGGTGGCGCCGTGAACGAGGTGGCCGCCCTGGGCAGGGATGGCGTTGCCGAGGGGCATGCCGTGCGGTTCTATGCCGAGATGTCGACCATCGGGCGGCCGGCGCTGGAGCGCATCGCCGAGGGGTTGGCCGCGCGGGGCATCCTGACACTGGACAGCCCCGTCTCCGGCGGCCCCGGCGGGGCGCGGGCCGGCACGTTGGCCATCATGCAGGCCGGGCCTGAGGCGGCGGTGGCGGCCCTGCAGCCGGTGCTGGCACGCCTGGGGCGCGAGCTATTCGTGCTGGGCAACAGGCCCGGCCAGGGGCAGGTGGCGAAGCTGGTGAACAACCTGCTGGCGGCCTCCAACATGGTCACGGCGTTCGAGGGTATGGTCCTGGGCGCAAAGGCCGGGCTAGACCCTGCCGCTTTGGCCGCGGTCGTGAATGCCGGTACCGGGCAATCCTTTGTAACCAGCAACATGCTGCCTGCCGCTATCAGCGGCCGGTACGGCTTCGGTGCGACGGTCGCCGTAATGGACAAGGACGTGACGCTAGGGCTGGAGGAGGCACAGGCGCTTGGTGTGCCAATGTGGGCAACCGAGCAGGTCGGACGGGTCTGGCGGTTCGCAGCAAGCCACGGCATGGCCGCCAGCGACATCACCGAACTCGTACGGCTGATGGAAGGTTGGGCCTGCATCGGGATCGGCGGCCCGGCGCCCGATTGATGAAGCGGATGCCCTCGCGGCCGGCCTCATTAACAAGTTCTTCCAAAAGGCCCGAAGCAGATCCCATGCATGACCCGCCCGACGCTTCGAGGACACCGCAAAAGGATGTCGGTGCAGTCTTCAACGCCATTCGCATTCTGGCGAGCCTTGCCGCCTCGACGACACCCATGGGTGTCGCCGCCGTTGCGCGGGCCAGCGGCGTCAGTACGAGCACATGCTTCAATATTCTGCGTACCCTTACGCGCGCGCGGTACGTAGCTTTCCACAGCACGGACAAGACCTACTCGCTTGGCCTGGCTATTGCGGAATTGGCCGCGGGTCTGATCGGCACCAGCCCCACGGCACTGATCCGGCCTGAGATGGAACGCTTGGCCCTGAAGCATAGCATGCTCGTGCTGCTATGGCGTATCACGGAGGACGACCACGTCATTCTGGTCGATCGCGCGCACAGCCAAAGCGCCATCCGAGTGGAAATCAGCGTCGGGTTCCGCATGCCGGCCTTCGCCGGGGCAGTCGGCCGAAGCATTGCTGCGGCGGCGGAACTGCCGCCCGGCGAACTTTTCCGGCGATTTGGAACGCTCCGTTGGCAAACCAACCCAGGTTTCGAAACTTACCAGTCGGAAGTTGCCGCTGCAAAAGAACGCGGCTGGGCAGTGGACGCCAATAACCTGTATAACGGCATTATCAGCGTTGGCGCAGTCATCACCAATGCGGACCGCGTCCCGCAATTCGGCCTAAGCGGCGTCTGCATCGCCGGGCAATGTCAAACCAAGGCCCTGCACCAATTCGGTCAGGACCTGCGTGAGATCGCTGACATCGCCGGCAAGGCCCTTTACATGAGTCCGAGAACCTGAAGCGGCGCGGGAAATGCCAACAATCGTGTATTTGTCGCCGCAGTAAAGCCGTCTGCACAACGCAGATCGCCGCTTGATCTCTACAAGACATAGGTTCTCTGCTCACAGCGATGTAATATGCCAGCCAGCTCATACCTTATGTCGCAATACAACGCGGCTATGCGGTGCGGCAGACTTTTGCTGGATAAGGCGCGCTATGGAAACGTCCCATGGGCGAGTAGCCATATTTCATCCGCGAGAAGCACCCCTTATCACTGGTGATGCATTTGCCTCGGGTCCCGGTAGTTGAGCTAGGATAGACAACGGTGATCGCAGCGGCAGGCGCCATGCAAGAGGTTCGGCAGCTCCTATGCGAAACTGCCACGCTGCTGCAGTTGCCATTGGGCCCATGTGTGTAGATAAGGCCCATGCTTCCCACCGATCGACCCCTGCGGCTGGCCACTCACAGCGGCACTTTCCACGCCGATGACTGCCTCGCCTATGTCGTCCTGACCGGCGCCCTGGGGCTCGGTGCAGATGACGGCTCGCATGTGCTGTTCCGCACCCGCGAACGCGCTGCCCTAGACGCTGCCGACATCGTCTGGGACGTCGGCGGCACCGCCGACGAGGCCCGCTGGCGCTTTGACCACCACCAGCCTGGTGCACCCAAAGCGCCGAATGGCGAACCTTTGAGCTCGGCAGGTTTGGTGTGGCGCACCGACAACCTGGGCAATGGCTTGAGCCTGGGGCAACTCTACGTACGCAATACCCTGGCGAAGTCGGGTTTCCAGGATGTCGCAGGCGAAGTGGTGACCCGCATAGCCGAAAATGTCCGTTACAGGTTCGTGCGCCATATCGATCTCGTGGACAATGGTGTCGAGCGCGCTGCTCCAACCGACCTCACCGCGATGGTAGATGCCTTCAACAGCGCCTGGGATGAGCCGAGCCAATCCGACCCCGCCGCCTTCGAGGCGCGGCAACTTGCCGGGTTCCTGCGGGCCAGCCAAATGGTCGCCGTGGCATTGGAGCAGCACGTCGAGAAGGAACGCGGCGCCGCCTTTGCCTACCAGGCCGTGGCGCAGGCCTGGGAGGACTGCCGGTCAGGGCGCAGCGGCCTCTACCCCGATTTGTTGGAGTTGCCGCGCGGCATGCCTTGGCAGCGAACGGCCTTCGAACTGGCTATGCCCATCCTTTACGTGATGAGCCCGGAACCGGACGGCCGCTGGAAGCTGCAAGCGATGCCGGCCGAGAAGGGCAGTCTCAGGAACCGCCTCGACATGCCCGAAGCCTGGCGCGGCCTGCAGGATGCTGCCCTCGAGAAGGCATGTGGCATTCCGGGGGCGGTGTTCGTCCACCGCGGTGGCCACTTGGCCATCGCCACAACCCGGGAGGCAGCGCTGGCCATGGGCCAGGCTTGCTTGGCCAACAAGCCTTCCCCCGCCGAGGCGTTGCGCAAGGCCTGGGGACGATAGGAACTGCGCCCCATGGTGCGTCCCTCCTCCGCTTCAACGCAAGGTATAGGTGGAAAGCAGCCGCTGGAGGTTCTGTCAGGCCTCGCGGGTGCGGTGGCTGACGCGGCGCACATCGTCCAGTCGCTCTGCTCCACTGCCTGACCTGCTGTCGTTCATCACGCGTGCCTGTTGCCAGGAGGTGCGGGAGCGGCAGTGGCGAGACCGCCTCCCCACCTGTCCTGGCGGCCGACGGTTTGGGGTCGCTGCGGGATGGGAGTTTGCGGGCAGTAACGCCAAGCGGCAGGTGGCACGATGCTCCATGTTGACAAGGAGAATAGCAGAAAAGTAGACTTTTACCTCGCAGCAAAGGTGCAGCTCAGAGGGTCAGGAGCCATCGATGGTCGCACTCATCATCCTGATCAGCTTGCCGCTGCTCCTATTCGGCCTGCTGGGCCTCACCTCCCTCGGAGCGTCGGGCGACCAGTTCATCACCCTGGCCGACGGTATACAGACCCGGGTGCGCCGCCGAGGCGGATCAGATGTCGGCTGGGTGGGAGGCGGTGACGCCGGCGCCAACTGTGACAGCTAAGGGGGCTGCAATGGCGGTATCAGCGGCTGCTAGCGCGGGACCCCTCCCCTCTCCTGACGACGCAGAAAAGCGGCCTAGGCGAAAAGTCGACTTCTCTCCTAGGCGCAAAGCCTCATTGTCCTCTCGGGCAGATCTCCGCCTTGCCATGCTTTGCGAACAGGTCATTGAAGGCTTCCGCGATAAGGTCGTGCATCGTCCGATCCAGCTCGTTGGCCAACCCCTTCAGCTGCCGCCGGACCTCCTTCGGGAAGTGCGCGGTGATCGGGGCTGTACCGTCGCGGCTGGGCTGACGGTAGGTGGCCTCAGCGGCCTCAGCACGCTCCGCCCCGGTGGCCGGGATCGGCGGCGGAGGGGGCAGCGGCTCGGGCCGGCGGCGGGTGCTCCCTGCCTGTTCGGCGAGGGCGGCGGCGAGATCGGCCTTCTTCACGTGGCGGATTCCCTACAATGCGCAGAGTAGACTTCTATGAGAGGAGAAAACCCGCCTTGGCTCAAGCGGGGGCCTTCGCCTTGGCGCGTTTGCTCATCCCCGGCTTGCCGCCTTCGCTCGTATCTGCCTTGGCGGTTTGGCTCGAAGCATCAATGCCAACAAGGCGCATGATCTCCAAGTAGACTTGTCTCACTTCGTCCGAAGCACGGCTCTTGGGGTCGAGCTCGAGGACGGACATGCCCAGTGCCCCGGCATCGCCGAAGGCGGCCCGCTGACCGATGGTGTGGGCGCTCACCGTCACGCCCAGGTTCTCGATCGCCTGCCGGGCCTGCTCATGGCGGCTGCCCTGTGCCGGCACGGCCGTCAGAACAGCAATCAGCGGCAGCGCGCCCTTGCCGGTGCGCGCCGTGGCGACCAGCTCCAGCGTGTTGGGGATGGTTTCCAGGTCGTACATCTGAGGGCGGCAAGGCAACACGATCACGTCGGCCAGTTTGGCCGCCGCCAGCGCCGCGTCCGCCGAGCGGGGCGGCGTGTCGATCACCGCGAGCTGGATGCCCCCCTCCTTCGCCTTTTGCAGGGCATTGACCAGGCGGGCGGGTTGGGCGTCGAGGACGATCGGGGATTCGGCCTTCCGCCGGTCGCCCCACTTGCAGGCGGTCGCCTGTGGGTCAAGGTCGATCAGCAGGGTCTCCTTTCCCGCCTCGACCCCGGCGCAGGCGAGAGAAATGGAGAGGGTCGTCTTCAGCGCGCCCCCCTTCTGCGACAGCAGCGCCACAGTGATCATAAGTCTACTTATCTCCTTGGCTCACTGGAGCGTATCAGCCTTGGCGCACAGTCCTCATTTCGGCTTGGTGCGTCAATCGAAAAGCAGCGATGGAGCGATGGCGCCTGCCCGCCTTGGAGCCAAGTAGACTTATAACCTGACAGCGTACCGAGGTGGCGGATAGAAGTAGTCGGCCTTGAATAACCCCGTCAGGCCGTGCGGGCTGTAACTGGGAGATGGTCCGGCTGGACGATTGCGCGGATGAGGCTGGTGAGGAGGGCGAGCAAAAGGGCGCCCAGGTAGGCGAGGATCTTGCGGATGTTGTGACCGCAGCCGCAGAGGACGGCGTAGAGGGCGTCACCGATCGTGCCCTTGAGGGCGCACCGGGCGAGGCGTCCGTCGGATTTCATGTGGCCGATCTCAGGCTCGATGGCGCTGCGTCGCCGCAGGAGCTCGCGCAGGCGTGACGTAAGGCCGCTGCGCGTGCCGCTGACGAGCACCGTCGTGCCGTGGGCGCCATGGCCGCGATAGCCACGGTCGACCACGGCGAGGCTTGGGCAAGATCCGGTGAGGGTTTCCACCTGCTGGAGGGCATCGGGAAGGGTGTGGCCGTCGTAGGGGTTGCCGGGCATAGAGCGCATGCCCACGACGAAGCCCCCGGCGAGCGTGGTGGCGATGCTGACCTTGGTTCCGAACTCATAGCGTACCCGCGCCTTGCCCTTGGAGATGCAGTCCACCTCCGGCTCATGCAGGGCGTAGATCTTGCCGGGGCTTTTCGGCGTCTGCTGCAGCAGGCGAGTGACGAGCGCCATGCGTTGCTCGATCCGCGTCCGCAGCCCTCCTTCGGGAACGGCGCCGAGCTTGCGGCCGAGGTCGCGCAGGACACGCCCCGTGTAGCCCTTCAACGTGCGCAGCGCCTTGCGCATGCGCCGGAACTGCCGGGCATGGGCGTGCCGCCCCACCCGGACGGCCAGACGCGGCGACAAGCGGTTGTAGGTCTGACGCAGGGCGATCCCAGCCTTGCCAGCCAGTGCCACCAGGGAGCGGCGCGCCCTCTCGTAGAGGCGGCTGTCGGTCGGATGCGCGATGGCCTTCTCCATCACCGTGGTGTCCACCGCGATCTCGGCCAGGCTGCGCGGCGTCACGGCCCCGCAGGCACGTCCTGCCTCGATCGTCTTGGTCAACAGCCACTCCACACCCTCCTCGCCGATGCGGCCGCGCCAACGGCTGAGCGACGAGGGGTGGATGGGTGAGCGGTGCTGGAAGAAGACCTCACCGGTGAAATGCTGGAAGTACGGGTTCTCCACCCAGCGGGCGAGCACCGCCTCGTCGGAGAGCCCGTAGGCGTGCTGCAGGTACAGCAGCCCCGCCACCAAGCGGGGATGGATGGCAGGCCGTCCTTCACCGGCAAGGAAGAAGCCGGCCCACTCCCGCTCGAACCAGGACCAGTCGATCAGCGCGGCCAGCCGCACCAGCTCATGCCGCCCATCGATCATGTCGATCAGGCGTGGGCGCAGCAGGTCGTCCTGCTCAGCCGGGCGGGAACGGTGCTTCATGCCCGCCAGATTCGCAGGCTTTGCCGCCCATTCCAATCAAACCTTGCAATTCCACAGCGTCCAAACCGGCAAAGCTCCCAAGCAGATCAGTGGGTTGGGAGTTGTTCAGGTCCGACGAAGTAGACTTGCCGACTAGGAGAGGTGGAGCACCACGCGGACAACGGCCCGCCTGTGCTCTGTGCCGCCGGCCTTTCAGTCGTCACCATCGAGGAAGGGGACCTCACAACGAAACCAGGGCATGTGAGTCGGGACATGCCCCGTCGCCGCGCGTCGCACACAAAAAGCGATACGCCACGACGAGCCAGATCACATTTATCCTACTCCGGCGACCCGACGAGTTTGACGATCCGTTGACCGCCGTCCTGGGGAGCGGCGCCCGCTGGCTGTTGGCCCAAGCGATCGAGGCGGAAGCCGAGGTGTTCCTGGCGCCGATGAAGGGCCTGCCGCTGCCGGACGGGCGCGAGCGGCTGATGCAACACGGGCATGGGCTGGAGCGTCAGGTGCAGACCGGGGTTGGCCCAGTTGGGGTGCGGCGGGTGAAGCTCCGCGACCGCAGTCCAGGCTAGGTGGTCGAGCGGATCAGGTTTACCTTGAGCATCCTGCCACGCTGGGCTCGGCGGACACCGAGCCTGGATGCGCTGCTGCCGGTGCTGCACTAGGCTGAACGTCTACCAGCGCATGTAGGGCTTAGTCCTAAACCGGCGACAGCCAACAAGCCAGCATGCCGATGTCCGAACTCCTGTAGCGACCCCAGTGTACTTGTGTCGCTCACGCCAAAGCTCTCGCGAGCATGACCCTTGGCCCGGCTGCTCCGTCGCAGCTCAGGCGGGGGGTTTACTGGCGCCCAGGGCCATGAGCTTGGGAGCCACCGGAGAACGGGAGGGATAGAGCAGCAGGCCCTCGTCGTTGCTCTCCACCCGGGCCTCTGGGTAGGCCGCCACGGCTGGAGCCAAAGCCTTGCTGAAATGCTCGCGGAAGCTGCGTAACCGTCCGTAGTTGCTGCCGAACTGCTGGGCCAGGGCGCCCCAGCGGACCGGGGTGGCCTTCTGCAGGATGTGCAGCCGGTAGGCGAGCCAGATGTAGAGGTCGAGGCTGGCTGACTTGGCCGCCAGCTCCCGCAGCGCCGCCTCCCGCAGCGGCACTGGATGCCGGCGCAGGCTGTCGTAGAACACCTCGTCGAGGACCACCCGGTCTTCCCAGAGCTCTCCCTGACCCTCCTGGCGGCTATGCGCGTGGAAGCGCAGGCCTGAGCGCACGAAGCCGCCCTTTACCCAGCCATCGGCTTCCTCGCCTTCCCAGGAGAACCGCAGGTGGCAGTGCGCGATGCGCGCGGCCTGCTCCCGCAGTGCCTTGCCCGTCTCGCCGCCCCAGGAGAGGCCCATCCTCCCAAGCCAGTCTCGCATGCTGCGGCCAAGCTCGACTTCCCGGGTGCCGGTGCGCACGGCCTGGGTTTGAAGGTAAAGCAGGATCATGCGAGCGCGCGCCCCGTAGGGGACGCCGATGTAGCGCGTCTGCGTCTGGCCTGGCCGCTTGATGCGGCCAGGCTCGACGGTCAGCGTGACCTTGTGCCCCTCCTTCTCCCACACCTGATCATCCGGCAGCCGTTTGTGCGGCAGGCTGGTGAGGCAGAACCCGGTGTAGGTGATGCCGATCTTGCCCTCATCATCGGCCAGGACCTCGGCGGTGATGTCCACGAGGCTGCGCTGCTCGGGCTCAACCATGGCGCGGGCCGTCGCCCGTCCATGCGCAAGCACCAGCTGCCGCACACCTCCATCGACCTCTTGCGCCATGCTCGGCTTCCCTAATCCTCATGGACCATCGCGGGCAGTTATCCTCCGCGTCAACGGGGGGTTTACTGGCGCAAGCTAGTTGAAGGTATTTGGAAGCTAACTAGTAGAGTCCGCCGGTAGACCCCCCGGGAAAAGCCCGATTCGCGCCGGTAAACCCCCCGTTTCCGCCAGCAGACCCCCCGGGACAATCAGATCATTTGGGGATAAGTGGGGCGCCAGTAGACCCCCCAGAGCGGCGAATCGGCGAGGCATGCATCGCGGTCGTGACAGGCAGGTAGGCAGCATGTCCCGCATCCTGCAATGCATCCACTTCCACCCGAACTACTCGCGGTGCGAAGCCGTCTGCACGGACACCGCGCAGCGATTCCACAGCGTTCCCATCGTCTCTGGTTTCGTCACCAACAACGCGGGGAGCCGGACGGGCCATGCGGTGCTGCGGCGGCCCAGCGAGGAGCAGGGGGGCGGGCTGATGCCGGATGACGCGCAGCGCACCGTGCTGGATCTGGAGTCATGAGCAGCGGCCGGCCCTACATCGTGAGCTTCCTGCCGCACTCGCTAAAGCAGCTGGCCTTCATCCTCACTGAGTAGAACCAGGACATTTACCGCCACCCGGCAGGCATCCTGGCCACCATCAACAAGCGTGGCAATTTCGATTTGCGACACACCGGCGGCATGTACCTGCGCATCGGCCAAGCTATTGAGCATGAAGGAATTGGTGCCGCTCTGCGCCGACTGGAACTGGCAGCTGCCCTCTAACGAGAACCCAACCGTCACCTTGAGCAACAATCTCTTCCACCTGGTGGCCGAGCCCAACGGCGACGACGAGATGCTGTCGGCGACGACCTGACAATCACCTACCGGAGCAACCTGGCGCTGACGGTGGACGGCGATGCCACGGTGCGCGTCGCCGGCGACACTACGCTGTCGGCCGGCCGCAGCATTACTGGCCGCACTTCAGGCACGGTGCCGCTGGCGACAGCGGCGATGCTCAAGTGCTGGCGCTGGGCAGCATGGCGGTGGCCTAGCGTGAGCCCGCCACAGTGCTGACGCTGACGGCGCCGATTGTGAACACTGAGGCCGAGGCGCTCAATATGTCGGCTGAGGCGGTGTCGGTGGAGACGGGAGCCATGACGGTGGCGGCCTGCAACTTGGCCATGGCCGCGGGCGCCATCGAGCTCTTCAGCGTCCCCATGGTGGCGAATACCGACCTGCTGACGGTGAACGGCGAGATCATCGAGCTGGGCGAGAGCTTCACCGGAGTAGGCGGTGACGCGGGCGGCAGGAGAGCTGGCTCCACTGCCGCCCTGACGCGCAGCATTGGGATGCAGCTCGGTCATGCGCGGTAACTGCCATTACCGCGCATGCACGGCAACGCCAGGTGCATTTGCTACCTAAAATACGCAATTTCATTAAGCGCCCTCGAGTCGTTTGATGCGCAAACCTCGTCACGAAGAACAACCTTGAGAGAATGCATCAGCCGAACTCGCAAATGCTCAGTTTTGGAACATCTACTCGCAACAGGCCCATTGTACGCTTTAGGCTTGGCGGTCGGTTGTTTTTGGAGGAATGCCTGTGACCAATTCGGATCGCCCCCTGTTGGAGCTGCTTAGACCAATTTTCTATGATTACGCCGATGTGATCGAGGCGGTGCTGCCGGTGGAACTCCGATCCAAGTGGCGCCAAGTGGGGCTTTTCGTGCGCCAGACCAAAGGACGCAAAGCTCTCGACCACCACGAACTGCTGCTGGCGATGGCAGAAATGGATGCCGAAGCGATGCGCCCGACGCGTGAACTCGCGGCCGCGGTCCTTGCACGGTTTCCCGTAACATCTGGAGCAGGACACGAAGCGCGCATCTATGTAACGCTGCCAGATGGCTCGCGCCCAGCCCGGAGGGACCTGCTTGATCGGCTGGTCCGTGATTATGGCATCCAGAAATCGGCCCTGCTCGAGGAGATTACCGTAGCCCGACGCCTTGCCGACCGGATGCGCAAGCGGGCAGCGCAGCTCGTGCGAAAGGGTGTCAGCGTGCCGTCCCCGGGGACCCAACGCAAGCAGAACGCTGCTTTTATAGCCAAATTGAGTGCTCTACGTGACACAAAGCGAGCGCCACGCGTCACCGCATACCAAGCCGACCAGGCACGCGAAGCCTCCAAAGAAGGCCTGACGCCGCTGATACCTCCCATCCTTCCAGCATCGGCGGCGATAAATAGGGGTAATTAATCTCCTGGCTGCCGGTCGCTTGTCCCTCCAGGGTCCGGGAGCCCTCGTGGGGGATGGGCTTGGTCCTGGCAGATGACGCCGCTTCGGCGTACCAGGAGCTTGGCCGATCTCAGACCCTGCGGGTGCGCGACACCCAGGGGCAACCTTCAACCATGCCAGTCAACAACGCTGTTCCGTCCACCTGCGATAACGTTGCGGCATATCCTGCTGCGACCGAGGCCGCTTCCGGTGCCTACGAGCTGCCCTGGCCATTCGTGCTAGCGGTGGCGTGCATAAGCGCCTCTGAGCCTTGGCAAATGGTGCCCCTGTGATCTGGCGGCGGCGCTTGCCCTCGGCACGGGCCGGAAGGGCCTGTGCCAAGGCAATACCATCAGATGTTCATTCCTGATTGGGATAGAAACCCTTCGGTAATAAAGCGGGCGCGGGACCACCCAGCAACATCGCCCAAAACGACAGATCGACACCCCCTCTCGGAAAGAGACGACCGGTTCGACGCAGAGCGTCCGGATAGTGTGAGATTTCGAGTCTGCGTCTGGTCGGCCCGGCTCGCAAGGGGCTTCTTGCGGGTAACAGGAGGGGTGTGCGCGGCGCATAGGAGCCACCGTGTCCAAAAATTTCCGCGCATTGCCGGCGCAGCTGATGTCGCGCGCCCATGACTTCATGTTGGCGGGCGCGCTGCGTCCTAACCAGTATGGCCTACTCAACCACATGCTATTTATGGAGCGCCGAGCTGGTGACGACTGCGCCCGGGTCAGCCTGACAACGTTGGTCCGAAAGCTGCATTGCGGCCGCGATTGGCTGGTGAAGACCCTCCGGCTGTTCGAACAGTTAGGCCTGATGACCAAGATCCGCACGGATCTCTGGGTGAACTACCTCGGAGCCAAGGTGCGGCGGCAGGGCACCAACATCTACGTCTTCTCGCGCACGCCCCCAGAGTCCCGCTGCAGGACGGTTTCTAGAGAAGTAAAAAACCAAGAGAAGAAGGCTCATGAACAAGGTTGCGATAGAAGCGCAGGCCCGCATGGCCAAGCGCGAGAAACGGGCAGCACAGGGGACTCAACCTCCCGAACCGTCAGCCAAGGAGTTGGTGTCGGACCGAGCAAAGGCGGCAGTGGGCTAGCTGATGTGGCCAGCGCAGTAAACTTTGGGTTCAAGTCCGGAGATCGACGCCTAAGAGAAGGTGCAGCAGGCAGTGGACATGCTGATCATCCTGCTAAGCCCAATCCGCTCGAAGCTGCGTTAGCGGGGCTCGCGGCAAAAGCCGAGCTTCACTACTTTAGACCAGATATCCGCCCGGGATAGGGGCGACCTGTGACCTTGGTGCATGGGTCGTCCGGCTAGGCATCCTCGGGTAGGCTGGCGTGAGGGCTAACCCTCGGTGGCTAATGAGGCGCCCGCCATGCTGTACAAGGCCAATGCCGACCGCCGGTACCGCACCCCGGAGCAGCGGCACCGGGTGACGAACTGGCCCTCCTACGAGGCTGGTCTGCGCGCCCGCGGTAGCTTCACCGTGTGGTTCACGGCGGAGGCAATCGAGGCGTGGGGTGCAGAACCTCGCACTGGCCGTGGTGGTCAGCCCCGCTACTCCGCCCTGGCAATCACCACGGCGCTGACCCTGCGGGCGAAGTTCCGCTTGGCGCTGCGCCAGACGGTAAGGCCTTATCGCCTCCATCATCGGCCTACTCGGGCTCGAGCTCGCCGTGCCCGATCACAGCACGATCAGCCGACGAGCGGAGATGCTGGAGGTGCCGCGTCCGCGCCTTGGGCACGGGCCCGTGCACCTGCTGGTGGACAGCACGGGATTGAAGCTCTGCGGCCCCAGCGAGTGGGTTGCGAAGAGGCACGGCACAAGGACGCGGCGCGGGTGGCGCAAGCTCCATCTCGCCACCGACGCCGACACCGGGCGGATCGTCGCGTCGGTGCTGACCGACAAGGATACCGATGACGGCTCGCGGGTCGGGCCTTTGCTCAACCAAGTTGGCGGACCAGTGGCGTCCTTCACTGGCGATGGAGCCTACGACCGGGATGACATCTACGCCGGGGTCACCGCGCGGCATCCGGCCGCCGGCGTCATCGTTCCAACCCGATCGAGTGCGGTACAGAGCGATACAGCTAAGGACCGAGCCGACGCAGCGGGACCGGCATCTGCAAACCATCGCCGAGCGTGGCCGCATGGGCTGGCAGCGAGCGTCAGGGTATAACTGGCGCGCCCTTGTGGAGGCCGACATCTCACGATGGAAGCGGGTCATCGGCGACGGCCTACGCTCGCAGACCGACGGGCGTTAGGAAGCCGAGGTTGCCGTCGCCGCCGACGTGCTGAACCGCATGCTCGAACTCGGACGCTCGGAGTACGTCCGCCTCACATGAGGCTCAGATCAGGGTAGGACGCTATGCGTCCACACCCGCGAGCCATGCAACACGGTGCCACAACGCCTGATCAGCTCCGTGGATTGGGTAAAGTGATAGGTTGTGTTGAACCGCAACTCCACCAAGCTGCTCCGCGGTCAGCACCACCTTCTAGCTTCGACAGCATCGAGAAGCGGGTAAGCTGTTCACTCTTTCATGGCAATCCGGCCAGCGCTTCGCGGCCATGGCCCCAGCCAGGAACCCCCATGAGCGACGATACAGATACTCCATACGACCCAAGCTTGCGTCCGTTCGCGAGCAGACGCATCCGCAACGACGGCGCCAGACTGGGCCGCGTGTTGAAGATGGGCGCTACCAAGCGACGATTGCGAGCCCGGCAGATGACCGAGCGGGGGGACCATCATGGCGCCGAGCGAGAGAGCCATGATGCCGCTTTCCTCGAGCGCCATGCTGATCGCCTCTGCGATCCACTCCAGGTGGTGGGCAGCCCGCTCAGTCCCGGTATTGGCGGCGAGATGGCCTCGGCCGATTCCGCGAAGCCTACGCCCTACCAGGATGAGGTGCGACAACCGCCTGACCTCCTGGCGGCCGAAGCCACCGAGCATCGGCTGGCACTCACGGGCAAGGTGTCGGGCGCGGCGCTGACCCTGGGCCTGGAAATGACCGACAGCATCGGCGCGCGCAATGCGCTGGAGCGCAACCTCGCACACCAGATCGCGGTGATGCACGAACTGGGAATGACCTTGGCTGCCCGCGCGAACAGCTTCGCAATGGATGTCAAATCCTTTGCCCCCGAGCCCCGACAGCAGGTCCAGAGCATTGAGGCAGCCCGTATGGCTCGGGCTGCGGCACGGGCCTTGGAGGCTTCACAGCGCGGCATGTTGACCCTGGAGCGGCTGCGGAACGGCGGCCAGCAGCTGGTGACAGTCCAGTACGTCAACGTGCAGGAGGGTGGAGCCGCTGTGATCGCGGGGCGCCTGGACCAGGGGGAGGGCCAAAAATGAGCGACCCTCTCCCGTCCCCGGTAAAGCCTCGGCCCGGCGCGCGGACATCCGCAGGGCTTGAGCGGTGTCGCCGGGCGACCTGGAAGCATGGCGGCCGGAGTGCTGAGGTCATTGCGGGCCAGCGGCTCCGTGGCCAAGCGAGCCGCGTCGCCGCAGAATTGCGCAGTCTGATAAGGCAGGCAGAGGCGCTGTTAGCCGCTCCGGCTGCTCACTGACGCCGGTCCTGCTTGGCCGCGCGAGGCCGGGGCCCTGTTGAGTATCTGTGTCACTGCTACCAAGCGAAGGGCAGCAGGAACGGATCGGACACCCGATTGGTGACCGAATGCCAAATTCAAAAATGCCATGTTGGCCGACCCTTCGGTATCAAACCGCCCATGGTGCGCAAGCGGGGGCATGGAGAGGTGCGCAGGGGGTGCGCACCCTATCCCTCGCGCGCGGGGAGGTGCGCACCGGCGGCGGTGGTTCGGCCACGACCATGCCGAGGCGTTCATCCGCCGCCCGCCGGGGCTCCTGACCCAGGGGAGCAAGCGGCCCAAGGTTCGCAGGGGGCAGGGGGGTTCGCAGCATTTCCCTCGCGCGCGGGGAGGCTGCGAACCAGTGGGGAGCGCCGCGGTCGCGCCAGCCACCCGCTAGGCGGCAGGCGTGGCTTTGACGCCCGCATGACCAAGCTAGCTTGATTGGATAACTCAAATTCAAATTTGAATCAGCCGCACCCGGTGATAGGTGCCGGCTCAACCAGCATTCTTTGGCCGCCCAATGACGGCCAAGCCATTGGGGAGGGGGTATGCCGCGGATCCCGCGCGAGGAGCATGCGACGATTGTCCGTCGGGTCGACCTCGAGGGGCGGAAGGTGGCGGAGGTCGCTGCGGCCTATGGCTGCACCCCCGCCAACATCTACGCCATCCTGACCAAAGCCCGCCGCCAGGCGGCTAGGGAGACGAGCGTGGCCGCGGCTCCTCAGGATCATGCCAAAGTGGAGGCGGAGGCCGATCCCTCGCCACCAGCCGCGCCCGACGCTCCGGCCGACCTGTTTGATGCCTTGCCGCCAGCGCCGATCGACCCGGTTCCGCCACCCCCGCCGGCTTCCACGGCGCTGGGTCTGCGACCGGCCGAGCCAAGCGCGCCACCACCCACCGCCCCTCGCGTGCCTGATCCGCAAGGCCCACGGCCGAGGCCGCCCGCTCCCAGCCGCACCGGGGCAGCAGCAAAGCCCGCGGCGCCAGCATCACCGCCACGGATGAGCAAGACCGGGTATGCCCTGCTGATGCGGACCAGCGATGGCGAGGAGGCGGTGCACCCCTTCCGCTCGCTCGACGAGCTGCTGTCCGCTGCCAAGCCCATCCTGCGGACCGCCGCGCGCAGCCCCGAGCCGGTCTGGTTTTCGATCCAACAAGTCGACCTCGATGCCCTGGGAGACGACACATGACGGCGCGGCGGCGAACAGCCTGATCAGGCTCTTGGACCCCAGGACGTAGCCTCCTGCCCGGGATCGTGCCCCCTGAGATGGTGTAGGAGGCCGCCACCGTAACGGTGGCGGCCATCGTGATGGTCCTGGGTAGGGTTGGGTTGCTGAGATCAACAACCCCTAAACCATGGACCAGCCACGATGACCGATGAGACGATGGCCCTTCGGGGCCTTTTGGAGAAGTCTGCCGACGCGTCTTTCCTGCGCGAGATGATTGGCTTTGCCGCCGAGCGTCTGATGGAGCTTGAAGTGGGCGAGTTGACTGGCGCCGCGCATGGCGAGCGCAGCCCCGGCCGCCTGGTGCAGCGGAATGGCTACCGCGAGCGGGACTGGCAGACCCGAGCGGGAACGGTGGAGTTGCGGATTCCCCGTCTCCGGCGTGGCTCCTACTTCCCGGCCTTCCTCGAACCCCGGCGGCTGGCGGAGAAGGCGCTGACGGCAGTGATC
>NZ_JAETWB010000034.1 GCF_016773205.1 Belnapia arida | reverse complement strand
AATCTCCACATCCGTCATGAGGAAATCCGCCGAAACACTAACACCAGAGCCGGACCACTTTCGCCGTGTCACCTCACGCTTGAAAGGTGACTGGGCTGCCTTCGTTGGGCGTCCCATGTGTAGAGAGCTTTCAAACTTCCTGGCGTAGCTCTGGGCGGGTCGCTCTGATCCGTTCTATTGGATGCGTTATCCTAGCGGAGTGGTCATTAGACGAGGTAGAATGATGGCAGAGGTCAAGAAGGGTTCGAAGCCAGAGCAGGGTGAGGCCGGGTTCAACGAGACGCGGGCGTACCATGTCAATGATACCGACGGCAGGCCGAGACGGACCGTAGCCTTCGGCAGCGTGACGGTTACTGGCCCAGAGCCGACACCCGAGCAGCGGGTCCGCAACGCGGCAGAGAGCGAAGCCGCGCTGATGCGCTTAAGCACGGGATTGACCGTTCCAGGGGTCAGGATCGAGCGCAAGCCAGGCGTCCCGCTGGTCTACGCCAACAAGCACCAGCCTGGGACGGTCATTCGCGAGCTGGACGGCCGAATGGAAGTCGGCACGCTGGCGAAGGACGGAACCTTCAAGCCGCTCGAAGCTGGCGCGGCGGAGTAGCCTGGCGGACATCCACGAGGCGATCGCCCTCGTCATCCAGGAGCGGCGGCGGACTGACCAGCATCGAAAAATCATCGCCGCCGCCCCGACCGCCGGTCCAGGCATGCAGCAGGCTGGAGCTGGCCGGATATCGTACATCCCGTTCTCGCCGAACGCCTTCGCAAGTTTTGCTTCGAGGGCTATGCGGTGCACGCAGCGGCATAGCCCACACATCGATCATTCGCTGCATCAAGCGCTTCGTCGCATGTGAGATCTTCTCGGCTTATATCTGCCGTCGATCCAAAGCCGTCTGCCCAGCCCGGAAATGCCGCTTGACCACTATAGAAGCGTCGGTGCCTGGCAGACTACTTAGCTGCAGTCTGCGGCGCCGCCGCCGACGCAGGACCCGTTCCGCTTGTCTTGTCGTCGTCGCCGATCGGCCTTACTGCACCGGCAGGCATGACCTCCGCACCTGCCTTTTCCAATTGGCTGGTGACCGATGCAATCAACTCGTCCCAACTTTTGGCGAAGGATGCGAGGCCTGTTTCCTCCAGCTCAGTCACTACGCTTGCGAAGTCGATGCCGATTCGCTGGAGGTCGGCGAATACGACACGCGCCGCCTCATATGTGCCGGCGATCGCATTGCCATGGGGTTGCCCATGGTCCGCGACGGCCTCCAGCGTAGCGGCCGGCATTGTGTTCACCGTGTCCGGGGCCGCCAACTCTACCACATAGCGGGTGTCGTCGTAGGCCTTGTCCTTGACGCCGGTCGACGCCCAAAGCAGCCGCTGCATCCGTCCGCCCTTTGCCTGCAGGGTCAGCCAGCGCGGCGAGGCCAGGGTCTCCTCATACACTTCGTAGGCCAGCTGCGCGTTGGCGGTCGCCGCCTTGCCGCGCAGACCCTTCGCCTCTGCATGGCCATCCTTCGCCATCGCATCCAGCTGCCGGTCGATCTCGACATCGATCCGGCTGACGAAGAACGAGGCCACGCTCTCCAGCCCCTCCAATGACCCACCGGCGGCCAAGCGCTGCTCCAGCCCGGCGAGGAAGGCATCGAGCACCGCTTGATATCGCTCAACCGAAAAGATCAGGGTCACATTGACGGAGATGCCAGCCGCCAGCGTCTCAGTGATTGCGGGAAGCCCGGCCAGCGTCGCCGGGATCTTGATGAACAGGTTGGGCCGGTCGACCAGCCACCACAATCCGCGTGCCTCGGCGGCCGTACGGGCCGCATCCTGGGCGATGCGCGGGTCGACCTCGATCGACACCCGTCCGTCGCGCCCGCCGGTGCGGTCGGCGGCGGGCCGCAGCACGTCGCACGCCGCCCGGACATCCCAGGCGGTGAGCAGCCGCACGGCTTCACCGACCGCCGTCCCGCGCAGTGCCAGATCGTGTACTTGCTTCTCATAGCCCGTACCGGACCCGATGGCCTTGGCGAAAATCGTGGGATTTGTGGTGATACCCACGACCCCGCCATGCTCGACCAGCCGGGCCAACTCGCCCGACTGGATTCGGCTACGGCTGAGATCGTCGAGCCAGACGGCGACGCCAGTTTCGGCAAGCTGCTGCAGAGCATTGGCCATGGGGACCTCCTCTAATGGTGGGTCGGCCTGATAGGAATGCGCAGCCCCAGCTGCCATCCTATGCGGGCCGAGCCGCTAGACGGCCCGTAGGCTGTCCCGGGCGGCACGCACGACCGCCTCGGCCGTGATGTCGAACTTCTTGTAGACGTCGCCGATCTTCCCGGACTCGCCGAACCCGTGCATGCCCACAAAGCGACCCTGCAGACCGAGGTAACGGTCCCAACTCATCTGCACCGCCGCTTCCACCGCAACCCGTGCCAAGGTATCGCCCAACACGGCCCGCTGATAGGCCGCATCCTGCTCGTTGAAGATCAGGGCGCAAGGCATGGACACAACTGCCGTGGGTACGCCCTCATTCTGCAAAACCGTTCTCGCTTCCACAGCGAGATGCAGTTCCGAGCCGGTCGCCATCAGGGTCAACTTACGCGGGCCACCTTCTGCTTCCAACAGAACGTAACCGCCGCGGGCGGACCGGTTCTCCGTGCTGGATTCCTGACGCAGCAACGGCATTGGCTGGCGGGACAGCGCCAGCAAGGCAGCCCGACGTGGATTGTCGAGTACGGCCTCCCAGCATTCCGCGGTTTCCACGGCGTCGCCGGGGCGGAACACCGCGAGACGCGGAATGGCGCGCAATGCCGACAGGTGCTCTACCGGCTGATGCGTCGGACCGTCCTCCCCCAGGCCGATCGAGTCGTGCGTCATTACGAAGATCGTGCGGATGTCCATCATCGCTGCCAGGCGGATGGCGGGCCGGCAGTAGTCCGAAAAGCAGAGGAAGGTGCCGCCATACGGGATCAACCCGCCATGGAGCGCAATGCCGTTCATCGCCGCCGCCATGCCGTGTTCCCGCACTCCGTAATGGATGTAGGAACCGTTGTACTCGCCAGGCTTCACCTCGACCTGGTTTTTGGCCCTAGTGTTGTTGGACGGCGTCAGGTCGGCGGAACCACCAAGCAGTTCCGGGATTGCGTCGAACAGGTGGTTCAGCACGGCCCCGCTGGCCTGCCGGGTAGCCAGCTCCTTGCCGTCCCTGACGAACTCCTCGCGCGCTGCGGCAATGGCCGAGCGCCAGTCCTCGGGCAGCTTACCCTCGTTGCGGCGCTCGAACTCCTGACGGAGCTTTTCGGGCGCCTGCTTTACCCGCTCGACCCAAGCCTCGCGGGTGGATGCGCCCCTGGCGCCGATGGTCCGCCATTCGGCCAGCAGGTCTTCCGGGATCACGAAAGGCGGGGCATTCCAGCCCAGGATAGCGCGTGCGCCGGCGATCTCCTCCTCGCCAGGCGCGTCGCTGTGCGCCTTCTGCGTGCCCGCCTTGGTCGGGAAGCCGAAGCCGATGACCGTGCGGCAGGCAATCATGCTGGGCTTGTCAGTAACGGATCGGGCGGTGACGATCGCCTCGCGGATCGCGTCCGTGTCGTGCCCATCGATCTCCAGCACGTGCCAACCGGAAGCACGGAACCGCTCGACCTCATTGTCCGACACGGCCAGGCTCGTCGCGCCGTCGATGGAAATCGAATTGTTGTCCCAGAACGCGATCAGCCGGCCCAGCTTCAAATGCCCGGCCAGAGAGATCGCCTCCTGGCTGATGCCCTCCATCAGGCAGCCGTCACCCATAAAAACATAGGTGTAGTGGTTGACCAAGTTGTTGCCGAACTGCGCGTTCATGATGCGCTCGGCCAATGCCATGCCAACGGCTTCGGCCACGCCCTGGCCCAGCGGTCCCGTGGTCAGCTCGATGCCGTCCGCATGGTGATACTCGGGGTGGCCTGGCGTCTTGCTGCCGACCTGGCGGAAGCGCTTCAGCTCCTCCACCGGCATGTCCTTGTAGCCTGTCAGGTACAGCAGGCTATACAGCAGCATCGAGCCGTGACCGTTGGACAGGATGAACCGGTCGCGGTCGATCCAATGCGGCTCGGCAGCATCGAACTGCATGAAGTCCCGGAACAGGACGGCCGCAATGTCGGCCATGCCCATGGGAGCACCGGGATGTCCGCTCTTGGCCTGCTGCACCGCATCCATGGACAGGAAGCGGATGCAATTGGCCATCTCGCGTAGGTGGCGGTCTCGAGGAGCCGGCACGGACTTCGGCGTGGCCTGATCGTGAGGTGAGTCAGCCAAAGTGAAATCCTTCGCGCAATAGGAACAGCCTGCTTCCAAGGTGGCAGCCGCGCTATCTCGATCCGATAGGACCCGATCACACTTTATCGATAGAGGCCACGTAGATCTCCTTGATGGACTGTGCCAATGCGGCATCAAACTCGTCATCGGTCATGGCGTGACAATGCCTCTATGATCAGTTCCGTCCGCGGCGACACCTGATGGCCGCCGAACAGTACCGCCGTTCGCGCGGCAAGGCTTTCCAGACCTGGCGTCAGGAGACGTGTGCCCAGATGGCAGAGTGAGATCACGCAAGCTTCGCCTTACGGTCAAACGCGCCCTGTCATCAAACAATGTGACAATGCCGTCACCACAGATGGGTACGGCTCCCATCCGCGGGCGATCCGCTCAACATTTGGCCGCTTGGCGCGAGACCCGACGAATCCTTATAATCTGTGGCCATCCGGCGATGCTGGTCAACGGTCAAGGCAAAGGCGACAATGGTGGTGCCAGGAAAGGTTCTCCTTAACCCAGCGGCGCGCGGCTTCCCCCATGCTACTACGCAGCTCGGGGTCAAGAAGTAGCCGTTCGAGCATCGTAGAGATCGCGGCCTCGGACCTCGCATCGACGACGAAGCCTGTCACGCCGTGCTGAATCAGCTCGGCAGGCCCACCTTCGGCGCCGACAATGCAGACAAGGCCATGCGCCATGGCATCGGCGACGCTGATCCCGAAGCCCTCCACTTCATCCCCGGCCTCCAGCGCAAGTTGCGGATGAAGGAAAATATCCGCCTGCCGGAACTCAACGTCGCGTTGCATGTCGTCGACATAACCCAGGAGCGCAATCCGACTGCCGGCAGCGCTTGCGTCAATGGCGTGCTGAATCTCGGCTGACTGGGAGCCACGACCGGCAATGTGATAGTGGTAGCGCAGGCCCCGATCGTAGCATGCTGCAGCAGCCCTGACCGCAGTGGCGACGTTCTTGCGTGGTACCAGCCGGCAAAGGGTCAGGATGCGCGGCTCGGACTGGTCGGTCCGCGAAGTGTCTGGCACAGAGTTCGCTGAGGTGGAGATACCATTCCAGGCAACGATGCAGCGGGCTTCGAACTGCGGATTACGCTGCAGGAGTAAGTCGCGTGTCGTCTCGCTGACAGCGACAATGCGCTCCGATCTGGCGAGCACCAGGCGCATGAGCCGGAAGGCCAAGCCGCGTGGACGGCCGATCTCCCGGCCATGGACGGTGACGATCAACCGCCGGCAAAAGAAGAGCGCCGGAATGGCCGCGCGCCAGGTGCAGGCATGGATCGCCTCCGGACGTTCGCCATCCCGCCAGGCCGTTGCCATGGCGCGGTGAAGGCGTACAAGGACCTGCGGCTTGGAACCTGGTCCCACGTCGATCAGCGTCAGCCTACCGTCCGTCTCACGCCGGGGACCGGCCGAAGATTTCGCAAACAGCGTTACCTGCCAACCAAGCGCGACATAGGCGCGCGCCACCTCTTCGGCATAGGTCTGCACCCCGCCTTCGTCGGGTCCATAAACCCTGGTGACCAGCCAGAGACGGCCGGACGCGTCAGGCATGGAACCCACCCGACGCCTTGGCGGCCGGGCGCAGCAGGAACTCCGCCATAGCTTGTGCCGCCCGTGCCGAAGGTGGCTCCCGGCCCATGTCGAACGTACCCTGAAGCCCCTCTTGCTGTGCTGCCAAATAGGTGCCGTGCTCATTGCACGCGGAATCCAGGGCATCTAGGATCCGGTCCGCGCTGTCGAGAACCCTGCCGTAGCGCCAATGGGCGTAATTCTCGTCGCTCCGCCAAGCCACGCCATGCGCATTGAGGAAAAGACAGGGCCGTGGCCTGGCGATGAATTCGTAGACCTGGCTGCTGACATCTCCCAGGTAGATGTCGGCCATAGTGGTGTAGGTCATGTCGATGCAGCGGCTGCTGCCGAGATCGATATGGATATTGGCGCAGGATCTATAGGGGGCGAGCAGTCGCTCGGCGCGAAGGCGGTCGCCGTGCCGGTCGAACAGCTTGATATGGGGCGCGACGATGAGGTTGTAGCGCGGCTCGGCGGCGGCCTGCCGCAGGATCGCCTCGCCCATCCTTTCCCAGGAGGAGAGCGCCCGGCTGGAATGCGGGTTGTAGACCACCACGGGCCGTTCGTCGCGGAACAGCGTCGACGCCTCCGGGCGGCACAGCGCGACGGCGTCGAATTTGGGATAGCCGACCACCGCATAGCGGCCCTCGCGGATGAGCCCCTTGGCCAGCATGCGCCGGCGCTGCTTCTCGCCGGCCAGCAGCACGAAGTCGAATTGGCGGATACGCGGATCGAAGCCGATGGCCCTGTCCCCGGCCCCATGCGTGGTGTGCACGAAGCGAAGATGGCCGCAGCCCATTCGGCGCAGCAGCAAGGAGGTCCGTTCCGGCAGGACGACGGCGTCGAAGCCCATCAGGCGCCGGCTGGCCACGGCCAGGCTCAACAGCTTCGGAGGGATGGAAGCGCCGGTGAAGCGGGCGGCACGCTCCAGCCATCTGCCGCCGATCTGCTCGAACCCGATCGGGCCCGCACCACCCTTCAGGGCCATGGCGCGCGCGTGTTCGATATGGGCGGCGGTGGCCGCCATCACATGGGTCTCGAACCGCCGGTCATGCGAGAGACTGATCGCGATCGGCACGGTATGCATCAGCATGTGGGTTTGCGCGTTGAGGAAGAAGCAGACCTTCAGCGGTGCTATGCCGGCATCCGGCGTGCTCATGCCAGCCGGGTCTCCAGCTTTCGGAAAGAGATGTGCAGCAGTAACACCGAGCAGGCATTCGCCGCCAGCGTCGCCCACGCCGCGCCGATCGGCCCCATCATGGTCAGGAGGACGCCGAGGAAGACGAGATAGCCGATGCTTGCTAGGCCGCGGGCGACCAGGGCCTTGTCGGGTCGCCCCAAAGCGACCAGCGCCGGCTCAAGCCCGAAACCAGACAGGTTCACGGCGGAGGCGATCGTGAGCACCAGGAAAATCGGGTAAACGAAGACATAATCCGGTCCACCAATCAGCGACAGAAGCAACTCGCCCGCCACGGCGACAAGGAGGATCGCCAGGAGGCCGATGGCCGTCGTCAGCAGCGCGGCGCGAATAAGGACAAGCCGGACCGCGGCTGCATCCCTCGTCGCGGTCAGCTTCGCCATCTCCGGATAGAGCGCCCGGGCGAGGGAGGTTACCGGCTTGGTCAGCGCCGTCCCGAGTTGCATGGCAATGCGATAGCCACCGGCACTGGCGGGCCCGATGATCCAGCCGACCGCCAGGATCGGAACCTGCTGCCAGATGGGGCCGATGGAGGAAGTGAGATTGGTCAGCACCGCGAAGCGCAGGATCCCCGGATTTTCGTCAGCTATTCCTCGTATCTGGGGGAGGCCGGCCAGAACGCCCTGGGCACGCAGTTGCGAAGCGGCCGTCGCCCACATTACCACTGTCGTCGCCAGCTCCGCCACGCCCCAGGCGATCAGGTAACCAGCCAGGCTACCGTCGGCTGCCCAGGCCGCGCAGGTGCCCAGCAGCCGCGTGACGGGCAGGGTGAACTCGCTCCAGGCGGCCAAGTCGAAGCGCGCGAAAAGCCGCAGGATTCCGGTCGGCGTCCCGCGCTGCCCGAACAGCAGGGACAGGCCGAACCAGGCCGCCATTTGCGTTTCCTGATCCGACCATCCCAGCGTGCTTCCGGCCGCCAGGGCGCCTAGGCTAGCCAGGATCGCGGCAAAAGCGCCCGCGCAGAGGTCGAGGGCCGTCGTGAAACCAAGCACGGAGCGAAGCGCGCCGACATTGCCATCGGCCAGGTGGCGGGCACCATAGCGGATGACCGTCTGCCAGGATTGGAAGCCGACAACAGTTCCGATTGCCTGGCCGAAGGCCAGGATCAGGGTGAAGACGCCGAAGGTCGCCACACCGAGCGTCTGCGCCACGATAGCCAGATAAACCAGGCTCAGCAGCGCACCCGCACCCTTGCCGCCGAACAGCCAGACAGCGTTTTCCAGCACGCGGCGGAACGCGCTGTCCGCCTGGGCATTCTGGCCGCCGATTGGCATCGCCCATAGCCGGTTCATCCAGGGCTCCGGCCGGCGGGGCGCAGCGCCGCCTCTACCAGGACAAGGTCCGAAGGCTTGTCCACATCCACCGCGGCGGCACCAAAGGGCAATTCGACGAAGCCGAGCCGCACGGCGCAACGCCGTTCGAGCGCCCGGGCCACGCCCTGCAACGTCATCATCCCGAACGCATAGCGCAGCAGCGGCAGCAGGCCCAGCATCCACGCCATGGTCAGCGGCCGCTTCCGATGCTGTTCCAGCTCTCGCCAGAAGCCAACCACCCGTACCGCTTCGGGGCGCGTCAGAAGGAACAGGTTGCAGCCGCTGAAGGCACCGTCGCGCAGCCGCAGCCAGCTGCGCTGCGTCTCCGGGAACTCCAACAGGACAGTTTCGCGCCGGGCAAGTGCGGCAAGGGCGGCGGCTTCCGGCGGCGCGGCATTCAGCAGATGCGTCACCATTGCCGCGCTCAACAGGGCATGGTCGGCGGTGGTGATCAGCAGGGGGGTGCCGAGTTCCTCCAATATGGCCGCGACGCTACGCGCCGGGCTGGCCTCGGCCGGGCGCTGGATGACATCCGAGAGACCGTCCAGCGCGGCGAGCGTCGTCTCCGGACGCTCGATCGACACCACGATTCGGCCGATGGCCGGGGCCGCCCGTAGCGCCGCGACGACCCGCAGCAGCATCGGCACGCCCGCCACCGGCAACAGCGCCTTGTGCGACACACCCCTGGCGGCTGCTAGCGGATCCGTCCCGCCGCGCTGGCCCGCCAGCACCAATGCGGTCACGCCGACCCTGACACCGGGCGGATTCACTTGGCTAGGTCTTTCTCATAGACGCGGTAGGTCTTGTAGGATCTGGCACCGAGTGTCTCCGCCAGATGCCGCATCGGCAGGTTGTCCTCCAGCACCCAGGACATCTCTATCTGGCCGATACCTAAGGCTAACGCCTCCCGCCGCAACGCCTCCACCAGGAAGAGCGGCAGTACCCGGCCGAGAAGCCCCGCGCCGATACCGCGCCTGACGCCCATCAGCGGCACCCGGGCCGTCGCCACGCCTGCCACCTTCAGCCGCCAGAGCAGGCGCGCCCAGCCGAAGGGCAGCAGCCGACCGGACAGGTCGCGGATCGCCTCGTTCAGGTTGGGCAGGCAGACAGCGAAGGCGACCGGCCTGCCGGCCAGTTCGGCGAACCAGACCAGCCGTTCATTCAGCAGCGGGCGCAGCTCCGCGGCCAGATGCGCCACTTCCTGGGCGGTGAAGGGCACGAAGCCCCAGTTGCCGGACCAGGCATCGTTGAAGATGCCCAGCATCGTGGCGATCTCCTCCCGCAGGGCACGCCGGCGCAACGGCCGCAGCACGACGCCATCCGGCAGCGGCCGCGCGACGATCCGGGCCGCCGCGGTCGGCATCGGCAGCGAAAGGTCGCAGAGATAGGCCAGCAGGTCGCGGACCTTGCGATAGCCGAGCGCCTCCAGCCGCGGCCCAGCATAGGGCGGGTCGTGCGGCATCATCAGCATCGGCGGCGTCTCGAAGCCCGAGACCAGCAGTCCGGTCTGGTCGTTGATGGACAGGCTGAAGGGTCCCCGCAGGCGGTTAAGCCCGCGCGCCTTGCCCCAGCGCTCCGCCGTGGTCAGCAGCGCCGCGAAGACCTCGTGGTCATCCGCCGCTGCCAGCAAACCAAAATGCGCAGGACGGGTGCCGTCGGGATCGCGCACCAGCTGGTCATCCTGCGCGCTGATGCGCCCGAGATCGCGGCCGTCGCGGCGGGCGATCCAGAAGGCGGCCTCGCCATGTCGGAACCACGGGTTGCGCTTCGCCGACAGCGCCGCCCTGCGCTCCATGAGCAGAGGCGGCACCCAGGCGGGATCGGTGCGCGAAAGCGCATGCGGCAGGCGGATGAAGCGCTCCAGCTCCGCGCGGACGGAAACCGGGATGACCTCGACGGTGGAGCTGCTCATGCTGGTCTCAAGGAGGCTCGATCCTTCCGATGCCACGCCGCATCACCCGACCTGGGCGAAGGATCGTAAGGGGCGCCGGCGCTCAGGGACGCGACCCAGGAAAACCCCGCGGCCTCGCCATGGCCCTGATGCGTGGCACGGGCGCGCAGCGGCTTCCGCAACCTCACCCGCCCGGTATCGGGGCACCGTCCGCCTCGCCAGCGACCATGCATCAGCCTTCCGCCTCCATTGCCACGCCGATCAGGCCTCCTCGTGCCACAGCCGCAGCAGGCCGACGAGGCCAAAGGCCAGCGGCGCGGTCCAAGCGGCCAGATGGGGCTCAAGCCCGCCGGCCTCGCCCATCGCGTTGAGCAGGCCATTGACGACGAGATAGCCGAGCCCGAGGGCCAGTCCAATTCCGCCGCGCCGGTAGCCGTCCGCCTGCCGCGGCAGGCCGAAGGCCGAGGGCGCGGCAAGCAGCAACATGACAAAGGGAGCGATCATGGTTGCCGCGACGGCCTGCAGCCGCGTCGCATAAAAGGCAGGACCGCGCGTCACGGCGCCCTCGCCCCTTTGCCCCGCCAGCAGCCGGCCGAGCGGTTGCGCCGCGGTCGGGCGTGCGAGATCGCGTATCGCCTCCGGTGAGGGGCCCTCCGCCCAGGCCAGCTCCGCCAGGACCTTCGGCCGGGTTTCGCCCGGCCGGACCACGCGCAGTTGCAGCAGCCGCCAGCCCTCCGGCCCATGGATCGCGCGGCGCGCATCGATGCGCTCGAGCGCCTGTCGTCCCGCATCGCGGCGGACGAGCAGGATGCCCTCGAGCGACCGGCCGTCCAGGGAGGCCGATTCCACCGACACGATCTCGGCGCCGTTGCGCAGCCAAAGCCGCTGCGCCAGCGCCATGGGCTGGCCCTCCACCACGCCCTTGCCGTCCCACCAATCGGCCAGTGCCCGCTCGGTCCGCGGCGCGACGGCGAGCAGCAGCGCCGCCTGCAGCGCAACCGCCAGCACGCAGGCCGGCAATACGCCCCCCAGGATGCGCCAGGCGCCGAGCCCCAGGGTCCGCAATGCCGTGATCTCCAGCATTCCGGCCAGGCGCCGGAAGGTCAGGATCGCCCCGACCAGCACCGCCAGCGAGACGAGCTGCCCAAGCATGGTCGGCAGGCGCAGCAAGGCATAGCGGCCGACATCCGCCAGGCCGCCGCGCTGGAGCAGCTCGCTCGCCTTGTCGAGCAGGTCCAGCAACTGCAGCAGCGCCACCAGACCCAGAAGCACCGCGGCCGCCCGGCCCAGAAAGATCCTGCTCAGGTAGCGCGGCAGGATCATGAGGCCGGTCCCCGGCGCCATCGCAGCCAGCCGGCGATGGTCGCCACCGCCCGGTCGAGCCAGGCGATCATGCCGTCGAAGGCACCTTCCTCCGGATGGCGATCGCTGTGACGGAACACCAGGATGGCGAAGCCGGCGAGGAGGAGGAGAGCGGCCCAAAGCCCGAGGCGCGGGTCGATCCGGCCGACATCGCCGAGTGATTCGATGAGTTGCAGCACCTGCTGGTACATCATCAGGATCACCGCCCCGACAAGGATGCCGACCGAGCGCCGCGACCGCTTCGCCGCCAGGCCCAGGGGCATTGCCAGCAGCGGTAGGACGAGCATCGAAGCCGAGCGCACCAGCCTTCCGTGCAACTCACCATCGAGCCGCGTGCGGCCCAGCGGCGGGTTCAGGGACTGGCGCCCAGCCCAAAGCTCCGCAATCGTCATCTCCCGCTCGTCGGTGCCGCGCAGGCGGAAGAGAGGCAGGCGCTGCGTGAAGGGCCTGGACAGGTCAGACCCAGCGAAGCGCAGCGTCGACGCCTGGCCGTCGGGCAGGAGCGTGATCTGCTGGCCTTCGTTCATTTCGAGCAGCAGCTCTGTCCCGTCGCCGCTGAGCGTCAGCCGGCCGGTCGCGGCAGTGGTCAGCACTTCGCGCCCATCCTCGTCCCGCTGCTGCAGGAAAATGCCGTGCAGCGTCCCGTCCTTCGGGTCCCGCCGGTCGACATGAACCGTCAGCCGACGACCGATCTGCAGGAATTCCCCGGGCACCAGGGTGGCGTTCCAGCCCGCGTTGGTCAGGGCATGGAAGGCTGCGCGATAGGCGTAGCGGCTGAGGGGCTGGACATAGCCATAGAGCCCGAGGGCGAGCAGGCCGCAGCCCAGCCCGACCGCGAGGAAGGGCCGGCTGAGGCGGGTCAGCGAGAAGCCCGCGGCCTGCAGCCCGTCGAACTCGTGGTCCTGGCTCAACCGCGCGAGGACCACATAGACCGCCAGGAACAGGGCTGCCGGAAAGGCCAGGCCGAGATAATGCGGCACCAGGTAGAGCAACAGGCGGATGACCGAGGAAGCCGATCCGCCCGCACCGGCCAGGAAGTCGAACAACCGCAGCAGCCGCTCCATCAGCAGCGCCGGCAGCACCAGCAGCAGGGTGGCGGCCAGCGGCCTGGCCAGCTGGCGCAGCATGTAGCGATCCACCACCCCGCTCCTCGACGGTGGCCCTCGTCCGATGCCTGCCTTTGATGGCCGCCACCCGAATGCGGTGGTGCGCCCCTCAGTCACGCCCCGGCCGCCTCCCAGCCGGAGCGGAGGCGAGCCAGCATGTCGTCTCGCACAGCAGCCTCTGGTTCCACAGCCTGGCCGAGCGCCGGCGGTCCCGGCCAGCCGGCATCGGGAAAGCTGCGACCGAGATGCACGCGCTCGCCGGCGTAGCGCGGGATGACGTGGAAATGGACGTCCGGGTCGACCATCATCAACATGAGATAGTTGATCTTCTCGTACCGAACAAATTCACGCAGGATAGTCTCGATACGATGGATGGCGTCGTGCATTCCGGCAAAGGCTGCGGGGCTGGCATCGCCGAAGCGGGTGACCGGTTGGCGACAGACCAGCACCAGCGAGCCGAGCGTGACCTGCTGCGGCCGCAGCAACACGAGCCAATGCTCGGTCTCGCCGATCAGCGTTGCGGGATAACCGAACTTGGCAAGCGTGGCAGCTGGCATCCGAAATCTCGCACGAGCGGTTCAAGGGAGAGCCGTGCGGTCCCTGGCTGCGACGCAGCCTTGAACCGACCCGGCTGGACTATAGGTGCGGGGCTGCAAGGTCGCCAGTTCAGGAGGCGGCCCGACGGTCCGACGATAGGCGCATGGTTGGCCGCCTGGCTGCTGACTGCGATCCTGGCCGGAGGCGCCGCGCTCCGGGGCGCTGATGCCGCGGCGGCGGCCGGGGCCCGTGCGACCGCCTGTGCCGCAGCGGACGCGCCGGCCGGACCGCGCCTGCAGGTCACGGTCACCGGGACACGCAAGGTGGCGGGCAACATCACCATCACGCTCTATGGCCCGCGGCCGGAAGATTTCCTGGCGCGTGGTGGTCGCATAGCCCGCCAGCGCATCCTGTTGCATGGCGCGGCAGCAGAGGCCTGCTTCGCCCTTTCCGAGGCCGGTGCCTACGCAATCGCCGTCTACCATGACGAGAATAACGACCACGTTTTCAATCGTACAATGGTTGGGATGCCCGCCGAAGGTTATGGCTTCTCCAACGACGCCCCGGCACTGGTCGGTGTGCCAAGCTTCGAGGCCGTGCGCTTCGCGGTGCCGGTAGGCGGATCGCAGATGACGATCCACTTGCGGTACTGACATTCAGCAAGTCGGCGGGCGGGACTCAATCCATTGCCAAGCTGCGGAACTCGCCGGTCGCAGGGTTCTGCAAGCGCAGGGTCGTTTCTCGCCGCCATCCGTTTCCGGTGCGCATGAGTCGATGCAGCAGCCATCCAGGCCAATGCTGTCCCGCCGCCAGCGCCTGCGGTGCGCCGAGGATCGGGATGGGGCGCGCCGCTCCGGGCAGCGTCGCCTGCGACGGGACATGATGATGCCCATGCAGCACCAACTCCGCGCCATGGCGGGCGAGCAGGACACACAAATCGGCTCGGTCGCGCAGCGCCTTGCGCCACCCGCCCGGCCCGAGCACGGGTGGATGATGCACCAGCACTGCCCGGAACAGCCCCTCACGCCCGGTCGCGTCGAGCAGCGCCGGAAGCCGGGCGAGCTGTGCCGCGCCCAGCCGTCCCTCGGCCGAGCCGAGCATGGTCGGTACGGCCGAGGACAGCCCGATCAAGGCCATGGGCCCGCGCCGATGCAAGAACGGGAAGGGCGCCGCGCCTGCTCCAGGCGCGTCATCCGCCATCCACGGCTGCCAGCTCCCGATCCCGGACTCCCAGGCCATAGCAACGGTTGCATCGTGATTGCCCGGGATGATTGTCACCCGTCCGGGCGGGCCCAGCCGCTCCAGCCAGGTTCGTGACGAGGCGAATTCGCCGGGCAGGGCGAGGCTGGTCAAATCACCTGTGACCACTAGGTGGTCGGGTCCGGCGGCTGCGATATCGGCCAGCAGGGCATCGGCGGGCAGGCTCCGCCAGCGCTTGCGCCGGAGGGCGAGATAGGCCAGCAAACGCTTGCCCGCGAGTTGCCCAAGCGGATGCAGGGCCCCAGGGGGAACAGGCAGGTGGAGATCGGACAGGTGCGCAAGGGTGAAGGACATGGATCGCCCAAGTCTCGCCCGGCTGGCGCATCGACGCCAGCGGCCCGGCTGCTGAGCGAATCGCCCGTGCCGGTCTGGAGCATGCCCGGCTCCGCCCTGCTCGGCCGCGCGCTGGCCCGGGCGGGAGTCAGCGACATCGCCGCCTGGGACGGGACGCCGACGCATGGCGGGCTTCTCCTGCTGCGGGCCGATCATGTCTACGATGCCGCCCTGGTCGTTGGCCTTACACGCAGCCCTGGCGTGCTGCTCTGCCGGCCGGAGGATGGCCGCCCGGTCGCTGCGCATCTGCCGGCGGGGACCGCCGCGGCCCCGGTCGCCGAGGCGCTGGAGGCCGGACGCGCGCCTGGGGATGCTGCCTTTGCCGGGTTGCGTCCCGTGGCGCCTGCCGCGCTGACGGACAGCTACGACCGTGCGCTGCGCAAGCGGGGCAATCCCTACCTGCTGCGCCTCGGCCTCGAGACCCGCAGGGCCGTGGAATGGGAGATGTTCGGCGGCTCCTACAAGGGCGTTACCGATGCCATCACCAAACATGTCTGGCCCCGCCCGGCCTTCCACGTGGTGCGCGCCTGCGCCGCGCTGGACATCACCCCGAACCAGGTGACGCTGGTCAGTCTCGTGCTGGTCGTCCTCGCGCTCTGGCTCTTCGCCGAAGGGGCCTTCCTGGCCGGGTTGTTGGCGGCCTGGGTGATGACCTTTCTCGACACCGTAGACGGCAAGCTGGCGCGCGTGACGCTGACCTCGACGCCCTTCGGCAATGTCTTCGACCATGCGATCGACCTGATCCATCCACCCTTCTGGTGGCTGGCCTGGATCCTGGGGTTGCAGGCGGCGGGCATGCCGCTCGCGCAGCCCGTCACGGTGGCGGTGATCGTCTTCGGCGGCTACGTGCTCCAGCGGCTGCAGGAGGGGCTGTTCCTCGCCCTGTTCGGCATGGAGATCCATGTCTGGCGGCGTTTCGACAGCTTTTTCCGGCTGGTGATCGCGCGTCGCAACCCGAACTTGGTGTTGCTCACCCTGGGCACGCTGATCGGGCGGCCGGATATCGGCATGCTGGCGGTGGCCGCCTGGACCGTCTTCGGCTGCATCGAGCAGGTGGTGGTGACGGTGCAGGCGGGCCTGGCACGACGCCGGGCGCCGCTGCGCTCCTGGCTCGAGCAATGAGCGGGGCCGGCAGCGCCCGGCGCATCGGCATCATCAGCAACCCGCTGAGCCGGCTGCTGCGCAAGGGACGGGGTGGGCTCGGTGCCCAGGCAGCTGGGCTGCCGCTGGCTGCACCCACCACCACTGCGGAACTCCGCACCGCCCTAGCCGACTTCGCGGCGCGAGGGGTGGACCTGGTGGCCGTGCAGGGCGGGGACGGCACGTTGCGTGAGGTCCTGACCGCGCTGCCGGCCGCCTTCGGCGACCATCCGCCCGACATCGCCTTGCTGGCGGCGGGGAAGACCAACCTAGCCGCCCGGGTGCTGGGCAGCGCCGGCCCCGGGGAGGCGGCGCTGGCGCGGCTGTTGCAGGCGGCCCAGCGCGGCACGCTGCGCCGCCGGCTGCTGCCGGTTCTGGAGGTCGCTCGGCCTGGGCTGCACGACACCACGCCATTGAACGGCCTGCTGTTCGGTGCCGGCGCCTTCACTGAGGCGAAGCTGCTGGCGGATCGGGCGTTGCACCGGCGCGATATCCATAACCGGCTGATGGTGCTGTTAGCCCTGGCCGGCGTGGCATTGCGGAGTTTGTGGGGGCGCGACGCTTCGCTGCGGACCGGCGCCCCCATGGAGTTGGCGCCGGATGATCTGGTGCCGCGGGAAGGGCAACGCTTCCTGGTTCTAGCGACGCCGCTCGACCAGTTGATGCTGGGACTATGGCCCTTCTGGGGAGAAGGCCCAGGACCAGTGAGGTGGCTCGATGTCGAGGCGCCGCCGCAGCGGCTTGCGGCAGCCCTCTGGGCCAGCGTCCAGGGGCGACCGCGGTCCTGGATGCCGGCGGCCGGCTATCGCAGTGGCAATGCAAGCCGGCTCGCCATCCGGCTCGGCGTGCCCTTCGTGCTGGATGGGGAGGTATTCGAGCCGGGGCCAGAGGGGCTGGTGCTCTCCGCCCCGCGCCGGGTCGCCTTCATGACGCCGTGACGCCCGCAGCCCCCGCCAACCTTGAGGCGCTGGTCGCCGCCGAACTTGCGACACCTGCCGAACCGGGTGCCGCCATTCTGGCCGCCCGGCAACTCGCCGAGGATATCCTGGCCCGGCATCGCGTCGGGGTGGAGGCGGTGCTGTTCTACGGCGCATGCCGGCTCGACGACGATCCGGCTGGGCTGCTCGACCTTTACGTGCTGACCAGCGGGCATCGGGCGTTCCATCGGCGTTGGCTGCCGGCGCTGTTCAATGCCCTGCTGCCGCCGACGGTTCTGCATTGGCGCAGCGATGGCCTCGCGGGCCCGATCCGGGCCAAGGTGGCGGTGTTGACACTTCGCCAGTTCGAGCGGCGGCTGCGGCCGGCATCGCTGGACACTACGATCTGGGCTCGCTTCTGCCAGCCATCGACCCTGGTCCATGCGCGCGATACCACTGCGCGGCACAGAGTGGAACAGGCCGTGGCGCAGGCGCTTACGACGGCCGTGCTCTGGGCGGTGCGGCTTGGTCCACCAGCCGCGACGCCCATGGAGTATTGGCGCGGCCTTCTCGCTCATACCTACAGCGCCGAACTCCGTGTCGAGCGCGGCAGCCGGTCGGAGCGGCTGCTGGCTGCCTCGCCCAGCTGGTATGCCCCGGCCCTGATCTTGGCCCTGGCGCGACTTGGCCTGGCCACCGCCGCGGATGCAGAGGGACGGCTGCGGCCTGGTTCGCCCCAGAACTTCACCCTTTCGTGGGCGACCCGGCGCGTCTGCGGCAAGACGCTGAACGTGATGCGCTTGGTCAAGGCCGCATTCACCTTCGATGGCGGCCCGGACTACTTGACGAGCAAGATTGCTCGCCACTCGGGGGTTGCGATCGAGCTGACCGCATGGCAGCGCCGCCACCCCGTGCTCGCGGCGCCGATCCTGTTATGGCGGCTACGGCGGGACGGGGCAGTGCGCTGAAGGATGCCGGGCAATCCTCCCGCATAGCTACTCCGCAGCCGCCATCCCGACAGCAATCAGCCCCAGCCGCTGCCCGGTCTGGGTGAGTGCGGCGATGGCGGTGTCGATTTGGTCCGGGGTCAGGGCGGCGCTGACGCTCATGCGCAGCAGGGGCCTGCCGCCCGGGGTTGCCGGCCCGAGCGCCAGGTTCGTATAGACGCCTGCGTCCAAAAGCTGGTTCCAGAAGCGGATCGCCGTCTCGCTATCTGGCATCGGCAAGGACACGATCGGGCTCGGCTTGGCGCCGAGTGCGAAGCCGGCGGCGGCCAGCCCCGCGTGCAGATGCTGGCCGTTCCGCCGCAGGATATCGCGCAGCTGCGGCTGGGCTTCCATCGCTTCGATGGCCTGGAATACCGAGGCGATGATTGAAGGCGGCAGGGAGGCCGTGAACATGTAGGCTCGGGCCGCAACCCGCAGCGCGCCGAAATCGTCGAGGTCGAAGGCGCAGAATCCGCCGATCGCGCCCAGGCTCTTGCTGAAGGTGCCAACGACGAAGTCGACGTCTGCCTCCACGCCTTCCGCCTCGGCCAAGCCGCGGCCATGGGCGCCGAGCACGCCAACGGAATGCGCCTCATCCACCAGCAGCCAGGCACCGGCCTCGCGCTTCACCTTGACCATCTCGCGCAGTGGCGCAGTGTCGCCGAGCATGCTGTAGATGCCCTCAAGGACGATCAGCTTCTCGCCCGGCTGGTCTGCAAGCAGGCGCAGGCGGCGCCGAAGGTCGTCCGGATCATTGTGGCGGAACCTAGTGACCTGCGCATTGCCAAGCTTCGCGCCATCATAGATGCTCGCATGGCTGTCGGCATCCAGCAGCAGGTGGTCACCGCGCCCGGCCAGCGTGGAGAGCGTGCCGAGATTGGCTTGGTAGCCGGTGGTGAAGACCATTGCATGCCGCCGGCCGAGAAAGCGTGCCAGCCGCTGCTCCAGCGCCGCATGGCCGCCATAGGTGCCGTTGGCAATGCGCGAGCCGGTGGTGCCGGTGCCCTGCGCCATGATCGCCGCGACCGCGCTGTCGATGCAGTCCTGGTCGAAGGTCAGGCCGAGATAGTTATTGGTACCCAGCAGCAGGACGCGTTTCCCGTCGAGGATCGCCTCCGTCGCCGACAAAATGGCATCGAAGGCGACGCCGAAGGGATCCCGCCCAACGGCGGTGACAGTCGCAAGGTCGGAGCGCAGGGCGCGGAATCTGGCCAGCATCAGTCAGGCAGCCTTGCTGGTGCTACGGGTCAGCACACCGACGAGATCGCCGATGGTCTCGATCTCCGCCATGCCATCCATTGGGATGATGATGTCCAGCCGCGTCTCAAGCTGCATGATGAAGTCGAGGGCAGTGACTGAATCGAGGCTCAAATCATGCAGGAGACTTGTCTCCATGGTGACGGATACCGGCCGCTTGCCCAGCTCCTCCAACGCGCCCATGATCTCGCGCAACACTAATTGCTTATCCGACATACCTCAGTCTCCCTGGCATACCTCGGTTTCCCGATCGAATGTATTAGATGGGTCATTAAGGTGTAACCCCAACGTCTTCTGGAGGAGGACATGAGGGGCTTGCGGCCAGCGCAGGGCGGGACGACCGGCACCGCAATAATGCCGTGCGGCAGATCCGTGCCTGTCTTTCGCCCTCCTGTCACGACGCGAACGGACACATATGGAAGTTGGAAGCAGATGATGATGAGTGTCCCTGGCAGCTGGCATGGCGAGATGTACAAGGACGAGGAATCGCTGAAATCGCTGTGCCCGATGTGTCCGTGTCCGCAGGCACGATCGAATGCCCCTGCGGACGTCGTTTCCGTCGGGCGAAGGCGGGTGCGGACCTCCTCACTGAGCAGGCTCAATCTAATGGTCTTGGGGCTCCTGGCCGGTTGCACCGAGGCTGGTCCGGTATCCCATCAATCGATGCCGAACCAAGCACAAGGCGGCCAGACTGCTTCCGGCACGGATGCACCCACTGTGGTCTGGTACGAGGGTCAGCGGGTGCCGGTCGGCCTGGATTTCACCTGTTCCGACAGATTGCGAAGGGTCTGGTTTCGGGTCGAGAACGGCCTAGTCGAGATGCGTTCGTCGCGACACCGAGGCCTAGCGGTCTCAAAGCCGATGCTTGCCGGCACGGTTTCCCCGGACGGAGAGATGGCATTGCGCTCAACTGGAGCGACTCGCTCCGCCGTCGGGCGGATCCAGGGCGATCACCTGACCGCATCGGATGTACCGGACCTGATGGTGCTAGGCCGGACGCGTGGGACCTGTGGGTTTCGGTATGAGGCAACCCGTAAGTAGCGCCTGTACCGGCGGCACGAGCTTTCATGTGAAAGCCGTAGCCTTGACCAAGCCGAGGCTCGTCCACCAGCCAAGCAAATCGCGTAGCCCAGCCTGCAGCGGAATGCGGGGCGCCCAAACCAGCCTGGGCAACTGCCGCTCGGCACTCGACCCCCAATCCCGGTGCAGGAACTCGCGCGCTTTGCCGCGCCCGAACAGGGTGGGCCGCCCGGTTATCAACGACCAGGTATCGGCCGCTGCTCCGCCCGCCAGCAACATCGCATCGGGCACCGGCACGAAACGTGGCTCGCGCTGCAGCATCTCGCAGAGTTGGCACAGGATCTCCCGCCAGCTGTAGCCGCGCAAACGCTCGTCTGCGACCTCGAAGACCGCCTTCGAAGGCCCGGCAAGGCAAACGCCGGCGATGGCCGTGGCGACGTCCTGCGCATGGACGAAGCTGATACGCGGCTCCGGGGCGCGGGGTACCGGTATGATCGGAGCGGAGATCAGTCGACAGAGCGCAAGGCCTTCGCGGTCGCCGGGTCCGTAGATGACACCAGGCCGCAGCACTACCCAAGTGGCCCTCTCACCGAGGGCGGCAGCCACCGCCGCCTCACCGGCCTGTTTGCTTTCGGCATAGGACGACAGATGCGGCTCTCGCGCCGCGAGTGAGGAAATCAGAACAAGGCGCGCCCCGGGCGCAGACGCGGCGGTTGCGGCGGCCAGCCGGGCGCTGCCATCGCGGTTCACAGCAAAGAAATCCGCCCGCCGTCTGGCTTTGGTGAGGCCTGCAAGATGCACGACCGCCGTCGCCCCCCTAACCAAACGCTGCAGCGCCTCCCCATCCGCGAGGTCGCCGCACACCAGCTCCACCGGGCGGGACGGCAGTCGTAGCGCGACGTCGCCCCGGACCAGGACGCGTAATCGCCACCCTTTGCGCGCCAGGGTGTCGAGCACATGACGCCCCAGGAATCCGGTCGCACCGGTGACCGCGATGAGCGGCGTTTCCATCATTGAGGAACCGGCTCCAAGATGGGTGCAGGCGTAGTGAAAGCACCTGCCAGATAGCGTGCGCGTGCCGCCATGCGGCTGAGCTTGCCCGAGGAGGTGTGCGGCAGGCTTCCGGGAGGTGCCAGGACGATGCGAGCCTCCAGCCCATGCCGCGCGCGTAGCGTGCCTGCGGCATTGGATACAAGCTTCGCGCGCGCGTCACTGTCGGACAAGCCACGTGCTTCAATCAACATCACGACCTGCTCCGTCCCGTCTTCCTCAATAGCGAAGGCAGCGGCGTCGCCGGTGCGGACAGAGGCGACAGCTTGCTCGACCGACCACTCCAGATCCTGCGGCCAAACATTTCGGCCGTTCACGATGATCAAATCCTTGGCCCGCCCAGTAATTACTAGGTGGCCGTTCAGGAGATAACCAAGGTCGCCTGTGTCAAGCCAACCATCGGATGAGAGGGCGGCTGCGCTTTCCTCCGGCTGTTGATCGTAAGCGCGCATCAGTCCCGGACCGCGGACCAGAATCCGTCCCACTTCGCGCTCCGGCAGCGACTGCTCTGGCCAGGGGAAGCTGGCGGCCCGCCGTATTTCCACCTCGGTCCCTGGCACCGGCAGCCCACATAGGGCGAAGGCGCGCGTGCGTTGGCTCGTGGTTTTGGCGGGCTTGGCGATGCCCTCGCGCTCGAGCTGATCGAGGTCCACGGTATCGGTAGCGACACCGGTCTCGAGCGGTGCGAAGCTGACCGCCAACGTCGCCTCCGCCATGCCGTAGCTCGGCACAAAGGCCTCTGCGCGGAAGCCAACGGCGGCGAAGGTTTCTGCGAAGCGGGCCAGCACAGGGGCACGTATCATGTCGCCTCCTATACCAGCGACCCGCCAAGCGGAAAGGTCAAGCGGCGGCCCCTTCGCCATGCCAAGCCGCGCCCGGCGGACGCAGAGTTCGTAGCCGAAGCTTGGGCTGTAGGAGAGCGTGCCACGATTGGCGGACAGCAGGCGCAGCCAAACATGCGGCCGCCGCGCGAATTCCTGAGGGGAGAGGAAATCGACCGTCACCTGACCGGCGAGCGGCGCCAGCATGAAGCCTACTAGCCCCATGTCATGATAGAGCGGAAGCCAGGACACCGCGCGGTCTTCCGGCACCACGCGCAGGCCGTGCCGCAAAATCGCGCCGATATTGGCCATCAGCGCCCGCTGAGTGACCGCAATGCCCGCGGGGAAGCGGGTGCTGCCAGAGGAAAATTGCAAATAGGCGACCTCGTCTGCCTGTGTGGGCAGCAAGACCCGGCCGTCGTCAGGATCGCCCGGCAACGCGGCAACGCTGCCGAAGGCCTTCAGCCCGGCCTCGCGCGCGAAGGGCGCCAGCCAATCCCTCATAGCGTCCGGTACAAACAAAGCCGATGCACGGGATGCGAGGGCCAGTCGACGGATATGCTCAACATAAACCTCACGGCCGCCGAATGCCGCGGGCAACGGCATCAGCGCTGGGACCAGGCCTGCGTACTGGCAGCCAAAGAACGCCGTGATCACATCAGGCTGAGTCTCGGCAACGATCGCCACCCGATCCCCGCGCCGAAGCCCAGTTTGCAACAGACGGCGCGCCACAGCGAGGGCATCCCGGCGCAGCAGCTGATAGGACAGAACTTGTGTGACCATACCCCGGCCATCGTGGAAATTGAATCCGGTGATGCCTTCTGCGGCGTAGTCTAAAGCCTCTGACAATGTGGCGAAGTCGCCGAGCCGTTGAGGGCAGGAGTTCAAGCTGGGAAGCAGCGAGGGATCCATTCAGATCCCCTCCGCGACTACGGCAACTGCAGGCTCGCTCCAGGCACGTACGAGCAGTTCGGCGGAAGCAAGGTCCGCCGCATAGTCGATCTCGCCCCAGGCGTGGCCCTCGATCGATCTCGTCTCCACGACACCAGTCTGCGCCAAAGCATGGATGACCGACAAATACCAACGGCCAAGCCCGTCCGGCTGCCGCAGTGCCGCTTCGAGCCCGGCCGCGAACATTTCTCCCCCATCCCGGCGAAACTTCAGCATGCCGATGGATTCGCCGTGGATGCTGCCGACCGGCAGCGTCTTGCCGATCGCCGTCAACCGCGTTCCATCCAGCGAAACCTTCATATCATCGGCGTCGTAGGTGGGTTTGCGGTCGATTGCGACTGTAATCGGATGCTCCGGTGCTGCCAGCACATGCCGAAGCACCGCCGTCTCAAACAGCGTGTCACCGTTCAAAAGAACGGTTTCAGCGGTCTGCAGCAGATCACGAACAAGAAAGCAGCTGCCGATATTCTCGGCCACACTGAAGAAAGGGTTGAAGACTGTGCGGATCATGGTATGGGCCGGAGTGATGCTGTGAACCAAGTGCTCTACCGCATCAGCCTCAAATCCCGTGACGAGCGTGATATCGTGGATACCAACAGCGGCTAACCCACGAATTTGCCATTCCAGGATGGAGCGTCCGGCGACTGGTAGAAGGCATTTGGGCAACCGCTCTGTCAGCGGCAGCAAGCGTCGACCTTGGCCGGCACATAAAATAATGGCCTTCAAATCACTGTCCCCTCATCTGGTTGATTGACGACTTACAGCTTCGTGGAAAATTTTCGCAAGGCACTGCTTGCTTCTGAAACTTTGTTGCGGCCGTTACCCGCTGTTTGCTTGGGTTAGAGAAAGTCGGAGCCCGTTCTCTCCATATTGCAAGGGCATCCCGGTTGCCGTTCGAAGCGAATGCCGCTCATCGCCATCACATCTCAAAGCAGCGGAACCGGATGGCCAACAGGGCCGAGGGCTATGCGGGCATACGCGCCTACGGCGGTCGCAGCCTGGATGGTTAAGTTGCGCACCGGTAGAGGTGGCGGCCTATTTCGCGCTCGTCATTGCTATAGCCCTGACGTTGCGGATTGAATTCCATTTGGCAGTGCGCCAGAGAGAGGGACTGATCGCCTCCCTCCTGCAACTGCCCGGCCTCGACCCGCTGGTGTCCAATATAGTATTCTCAGCCGACGGCCCAAGACGCTCAGTGTGCTGCGGTCGAAGGCGGGAAGTGCGCCGGTGCACCTGCTGGCGGACAGCATCGCCCTCCTCTTGTGCAGGCCAGGCGCCTGGTGGGACGGGAAGCACGGCACAAGACGGCGTCAGGCAAGGCGAGTGCTGCACCTCGCCACGGATACCGATACCGGCGACATCGCCGCGTCGGTGCTCACCGGCAGGGATGCCGACGACGGCTCGCAGGTAGGTTCGCTGCTCAACCTGATTGATCGTTCCTTGTCCCCCTTCATTGGCGACGGTTCCTACGATCGCAAGAACATTTACGCCGAAGTTACGGCGCGCCATCCTGAAGCGGCCGTGGTCATGCCGCCGCGCGCAAGCGCGGCGCTGAGCGCAGTCGCGGAGACCGACTTGACATAGAGAGGGCGGTATCAGTCGCTCATCTTCGAGCGCGGCCGCATGGGCTGGCGGCGGATGTCGGTGGTACAAATGGCGCGTTCTGTCAGAGGCAGACACTGCGCTATTGAAGCGGTTCGTGGGTGACGGCTTACGCTTCTGGACCGAAAGGCGGCAGGCGAACGAGGTGGCGACCGCTGCGGACGCGTTGCACCGCATGCTCAACCTGAGATGCCCGGAGTACGTCAGCATCGCGTTGCCCCAGAACGGGGTAGGGCTTAGCGCGTTCGCACCGTCTACCCATGAACCACGGTCGCTGAAAATGCATGCCACGAAGCAATCACCTGTTAAGTGTGTAAGACCAAGAAGCGGGTTCCAGCGTCAGGCTCGGTTATCGGCTCCTGTCGAGATGAGGTGCGTGGTATTTGACAGAACTTTGCATTGGCGGAAATCCACGCCTGTCAACAAGCTGGACTCTTCCCAGAGCCGGCTTGCGGCCTTCAAATCCAGCGACTGTGGCGGAGGCTTCGCGTCTGTCGGGTAGCCACGCGTCTCGCCTAGCCTATCCGGACCATAGTAGCCGCCTTTTCGCGCGTCAGGCGACGTTGCCGCAAATAAGGTGGGTAGCGCCCCCTGCGCGACCGGCTGAAACAGAAACCACAGCACCGAGCGCGCTAGTCCCTGAACGCTTAACCGGCCCGGTGCGTTGTGCAGGAGATCGGTTCGCGAGATGCCGGGATGCGTGGCGATGCTTGTGAGGCACCAGCCAGCGGCGTCACTGCGGCGCTGAAGTTCGAAAGCGAACATCAAGCAGGCGAGCTTAGACTGCCTGTAGGCCTGCATCGGCCTATAGCCGCGTTCGGACTGCAGGTCGTCGAAATCGATGGCACCTGAGCGGGCGGCGATGCTGGAGAGCGTCACGACCCGAGGGTCTCTGCCGTGTCTCAGTAGCGGGAGAAGATAGGCTGTAAGAGCGAAGTGACCGAGATAGTTAGTGCCCATCTGCAGCTCGAAGCCATCAGGTGTGGTTTCACGGCGCGGCGGCATCATTCACGCCTGCATTGTTAATCAGGACATCGATACTCTCCCGCTTGGCATTGAGTCGGTCGCCGCAGGCGGCGATCGAGGCGAGATCTCCCAGATCAAGGAGCTCAAAGGCCACTGTGGCGCTTGGTATGCTCTTTCTGATACGAGCCACAGCCTCAGCGCCTCGGGCGGGGTTGCGCCCCGCGACGATCACGTCGCCTCCGGCGCGTGCGAACGCCAGCGCGCTCTCGAAGCCAAGACCGTCGGTGCCGGTCACAATAGCTGTGCGGCCGCACTGAGATGGAACATCTCGACTGATCCAGTTTTTCAGCATTCTTGATCTTTCCTCATTCTTGTCTGCGCAGAGTGTCGGTGCTGAGATGGCTTGAAGATCGTGCAGAACGCTGCGCGTGCGGTGCTCGCCGGTGGTCTCGGAAAGCTGGTTCATGTCGCTAGTGGAGGAAGAACGACCAAAGCCTGCAACCCGCCGCTGGCCTGGTTCTTCAGCGTGAGATCCCCACCATGGGCGCGTACTATGCTGCGCGCTGATGTGAGGCCCAGCCCCATGCCCCCGGTACTCGGCTGCCGCGCCTTGCTGAGGCGACGGAAGGGCAGGAAAACTTGTTCCAGCTTGTCATCATCGATGCCGGGGCCGCGGTCACGGACTGACACCTCAGCGCCTTGCTCCGTCATCCGAAGAGCGACACTGGGAGAGGTGGCGTGCTTGATGGAATTATCCACAAGGTTCACGAAAACCCGACGGAGCGCGCGAGGACGCCCGGTCCACCTCGCGTGGTCCGGTCCGACATAAGCGATATTGACACCCTGGTCGCCGTAATCGTCCGCGATGGTCTTCAGGAGCTCCGCCAAGTCGAAGTTTGTCGCATCTTCATGTCCTGCATCGTCGCGAAAGAAGGCCAGCGCGGACTCCACCATGCTTTGCATCTCGTCCACGTCCTGGAACAGCTTCCGCTGCTGCAGAGAATCTTCCATCAGCTCGGCTCGAAGCCGCATCCGGGTCAGCGGCGTGCGCAAGTCGTGCGATATGGCAGCCAGCATCGTGGTCCGGTCTTCAACGAAGCGGCGGATCTGCGCCTGCATTGCGTTGAACGCGCTGATCGTCTCGCGCAGCTCTTTCGGACCCTGCAAGGGGATGGCCGGCGCATGCGGGTCCGCGCCGAACCGCCGCACGCCCGCTGCGAGCCTCTCGACTGGTGACGCCATGGTGCAGGCCGCGGTTGTCGCGAGAATGATGCAGGACAACACGGAAAAAATCCCGATCAGAATCCAGCGGTAGGGCATGGAGATGCCCCAGCTTCGTTCAGCGGTGGCAAATATCAACCAAGTGCCGTCGCTCAACTGCACGCCCATGAAGTACCGGTTCCCGTCGCGCAGGAGTTCGCCTACACGAGGCGATGAGTTTACCTCTGGCATCCCGTTGCGGAAGAAGAGGACGGTTCGGGTCGGATCGCCGAGCACCCTCCTGAAAGCTGCGCTGCCACGATTGTAGTTGGTCTGAAGGCGCTTGCTTGGCTCGACCGGGGAGACCGCGTACCAGGTGACGTTATAAGCGGGCGCACCCGCCGAGGCTGCGAGGGTCTCCCGGATCTCCGGCGGCTGCGCCTCGATGATCCGCACCGTCGCTGCCGCTGCATCCAGCATCCCGCTCTTTTCAAAAGACGGCCGGCCCCACACTCCTGCCACGCCGACGAAGATCCCGTTCATCAGGAGCGTCGCGAGAATGGCCAGCAAGATGGTGAGGCCGAACCGGTTCGCAATGGTGTCCCGCATCCAGTGCCGCGGGCTCATGATCGGGACACCGTGGCCGCTAACATGTAGCCGCCGTTGCGGACGGTCCGGATCAGTTCCGGGCTCCTGGGTGAGTCCTCGAGCTTCCGCCGGAGGCGGCTGACCTGCACATCGATGCTCCGGTCGAAGGCTGCGTGGCTCTCACCACGCGCAAGGTCCATCAGCATGTCCCGGGTCAGAACACGCTGCGGGTGCTCGACGAAAGCGAGGAGAAGATCGAACTCGCTGCTTGATAACGGCACGAGGGTGTTGTCTTCCGATCGCAGCTCTCTTCGGGCGATGTCGAGGCGCCACCGCCCGAAGGACAGCATGGGCCGGGTTTCCTTTGGCCGGGAAATCGTACGGCTATCACCGCGGCGAAGGACGGCCTTAACCCGGGCCAGGAGCTCGCGCGCGTTAAAGGGCTTGGTGATGTAGTCGTCCGCCCCGATCTCCAGACCGATGACCCGCTCCATATGATCACTTACTGCCGTGAGCATGATCACCGGCACGGAAGAGCTTGTACGTAGTCGGCGGCAGAGGTCGAAGCCGCTCTCATCCGGTAGCATCACGTCGAGGACGACCACATCCACGGCTTGCTCCTCCAGCATGGTGAACATCTCGCTCCCGTCCCGCGCGGCCGAAACCTTACAGCCGTGGTTCTGAAGGAACTCAGTAAGGAGCGTCAGGATGTCCTCGTCGTCATCCACGATCAGGATATGCGGCATCGGCGTCATGGCCCTCCCTATCATCTCGAGCCCGCGGGATTATGACGGCAATTCGAGTCAATTGTTTCCGCTCGGACACAAGGTGTCGCCTAGGCAAGAGAACGCTCATCATCGGTACGCACGGCACCCTTAGGGTTGCTCCATCAAGTCGGAGCCTTGCCGTGATCCACGCTTCCCCATACCCCGATCCAATCCAGTGCCACGCACCTGATCAGCTTGGCACGCTTGTGACGGGCCCTCGTGTCCGGGGCCACATGCCCGCGCTCTGGCCGGAGTGGTGTGCCGCCCGACTCGCCCGCCTTCCCTCCGGCGACCATCAGGCAGCCGCCTGCGAACATGGCGCTCGAGGGATCGGAGCGACGATCCCGTACCATGCCGGCCGCTGCTCCTCTGACTGCTTCCGGCCCGCCTGATCATGGATCCGCTCGGAAGCCTCATTGAATGGGCTGCACCGGTCGGCTTGCCGGGCCTGTTCGCGATCGGCGCGATGGAGCGGATCGTCCCGGTGCTGCCATCCTACGGGCTGCTCGTCGCGATCGGGATCGGCGCCGCAGATAACCTCTGGCCGGCACCGCTCGCCATCCTCGCGGTCACGTCCGGCAGCACGGCCGCCTACTGTGCCTGCTACGCCGTGGTTACCGCGCTCGGCGAGGCCCGCTCGCGCCCGCTCCTCCACTGGTCCGCCCGTCTCCTCGGCTTTCCGCCGGACCACCATGCCCACTGGGTGGAGGCCTGCCGCCAGCACCTAGCACCGATCGCCTTCGGTTCTCAGCTCGTGCCGACAGTTCGGCTGCTGACACCCGTCATTGCCGGGGTCCTGCGGGCCAAGCCGCGGACCTTCCTCCTCGCCAGCGCCGCGGGGATCGCCGTCTGGAACACTCTTTTCATCGGGCTCGGCTTCCTGGCTGCCCAGGCCACGTCCGAGGTCAACGCCTCCACCCTCGCCCTCGAACTCCTGGCAGGCCTGATCGCCGTTGAGGCCCTCGCGGTCCTTGCCTGGCGACGCCTGCGCAACGCGGCGTCGCGCCAAACCTCTATCCATCCCTGAAGGACCGAGCGCCATGAGCTTTGCCACCATCAGTGACACCTACGGGTTCTTCCGCGCCTGGCTTGGCGATCCCCTGCGTGTCGCCGCCATCGTGCCCTCCGGCCGGGCCTTGGCGCAGGCCATCACGGCTGAGATCTCCGCCGATACCGGCCCCGTTATTGAGCTCGGCCCAGGGACCGGCTCCTTCACCCGCGCACTTCTTCGCCGTGGCGTCCGGGAAGATGACCTCGCCCTCATCGAGTTCGGCTCGGAGTTCGCAATGGCGCTGCAGCTCCGCTATCCCCGCGCCCACACCATCTGGATGGATGCATCCCGCCTCCATGCGGTGCAACTCTTCGGCGGCCGCCCGGCCGGTGCTGTCGTCAGCGGTCTACCCGTCCTCTCGATGCCGGCCCGCAAGGTGATCGGCATTCTGGAGGGCTCCTTCGCAAAAATGCGGCCGGGCGGTACCTTCTACCAGTTCACTTATGGACCGACCTGCCCCATTCCGCGCGCGCTTCTGGACCGTCTTGGCCTGAAGGCGGTGCGCATCGGCGGCACCCTCGCCAATGTGCCACCGGCCGCAGTCTACCGTATCCGCCAGCGTCAGCCGAGGCCCACGAGCGACTGGATCTCGCTGCCTCTGATGCAGAAGGACAACAAGCAACATCCGTAAGCTTCCAACGATGGCCGCTGAGCCATCCACGAACGCGCGTCATCAAGCTTCCAAACTTGGACTTCCATGCCATGAGTTCATCCATCTTACTCAGTCGCCGAAGACGGCCGCTCAAGGCGCGCTGCCCACCCTTTACGCCGCCACTGCCCCAGACGCGAGCGGAGGCGCCTACTATGGTCCGACAGGCCCACAGGAGGTCAACGGCCCGCTCGGCCTGGCCGCCATCCCGACCGCAGCTGGCGACGCTGCGACAGCCGCCCGCCTATGGACGGTCTTCGAGGAGTTGACCGGCACCCGGTTTCCATCTCGCGCCGGCTGACATCTCTGCGCCAAGCCTAACGCTAGTGTTGCCTGGACTTTGCGCCCAGGCAGCATCCCCGGTGCGCAATTCTCAATGCAATCATCTGAAAGGTAGAGTTCGTGGCACGTTGGACAGTTGCCAACATCCCCAGCCAGTCCGGCCGCTCCGCTGTTGTGACTGGCACTGGCGGTCTCGGCTACGAGATTGCGTTGGGTTTGGCGCGGGCTGAATGCGCAGTGATCATCGCAGGCCGCAACCCCGAGAAGGGGAGGAATGCGACAGCAAGAATCCGCCGGGAAGTACCGTCGGCCACAATCGAGTTCGAGGTCCTCGATCTTGCCAGCATCAGGTCCATCGATGCTTTCGGTGCCAAGCTACGGCAGCAACGGGGATGCCTCGACCTCCTCGTCAACAACGCGGGCGTCATGGTGCCGCCGGAGCGGCAGGCGACCGAGGACGGGTTCGAGCTGCAGTTCGGTACGAACTACCTCGGGCACTTCGCCCTGACACAACAGCTTCTGCCCGTTCTTACCAGGGGCAAGGGCTCGCGGGTAGTGACGGTGAGCAGCATAGCAGCACGTGGTGGATCCATCGACTTCCACAACCTCAATGCCGAGCGGGCCTACCAGGCAAGAAAGACCTACGCTCAGTCAAAGCTCGCCTGCCTGATGTTCGCGCTGGAGCTACAGCGTCGAAGCGATCTGGGTGGATGGGGCATCGCCAGCATCGCCGCGCATCCTGGTGTCTCGCGAACCGACTTGCTTCTCAACGCTCCGGGTCGGTTCAGCTTGGAACGCATATCCCGGACTCTGCTTCCCTTCGCCTTCCAGCCCGCCGCCCAAGGTGCATTGCCGGTTCTCTACGCCGCGACTGCGTCGGACGCGAAGGGAGGCGCGTACTATGGGCCAGCAGGGATGAGCGAGACACGAGGATATCCGGCCGATGCGAAGATCCCGGCAGCCGCTCTGAATGAAGCCGATGCCACTCGTCTGTGGGATATCTCCGAGATGCTCGTCGCAAAACAGCGATGGCAGTCACACCGTGTCCCGGGTCCGCACCCCCATGGCCACTGATCCTCACACGGTTGGTGTCAGAATCATAGAAACACCTACTGCGACGACCGTCGCTCACGGGGTACCCATGCAGGATAAGCTAGTCGCGCTGGTCACCGGCGCCAATCAAGGTATCGGCTTTGAGATCGCCAAAATGCTGGTCAACAATGGTTTTACAGTCCTCGTCGGATCGCGTAGCACCGAGCGCGGCGAAGCCGCCGCGGTCAAACTGGGGCCATCCGCTGTTGCAATCCAGTTGGACGTAACGGACCACTGGTCGATCGCCGCTGCCGCGGAGCGGGTTCGCGTAAATTACCGCCGTCTCGATGTGTTGGTTCAGAACGCTGCTATCGCGACCGCCACGCATGGCGGTTTCGAAAGCGGCGAGGAACTTGCGAAAGCGAGCCGGCCAAGTGTTGCATCCCTCGACGACGTCCGTGCCGTTTGGGAGACAAACGTATTCGGCGTGCTCGCCGTTTATCAGGCGATGGTTCCAATCTTAAGGAAAACGCCGAACTCACGCATTATCAACGTCTCCAGCGGAATGGGTTCTTTGACACTGAACTCCGACCCGAGTTTCCCCCTGAGACCGCTTTTTGATGTCACCTACTCGGCGTCCAAGACCGCGCTGAATGCCCTGACACTCGCAATGGCGATCGAACTGGAGGCCGAGGGCATCAACGTCAACGCAGTCTCTCCTGGTCACACCAGGACAGGGCTCACCGGCTTCTTCGGCACAGACACTCCTGAAGAAGGTGCTGCAGAGGCCGTTCGGGTTGCGCTGCTTGGTTCAGCAGGTCCAACAGGTACATTCACGCACGCCAGTATGGGCATCATCCCTTGGTAATCGGTCCCCCTTTGAACTCGGCGCCTAGCAACTACCCCAGAACTTTGAACCCCGGCGCCCACCGTATCCCAAACAGCATCCTCTGCCGTAATTTCGAACGCACGTCACCGGAAGGACTCCTTCATGATGGAACGCCTGTTGATTGCCCTGCTTCCGGTGTTGGCGGCGGGGTGCACCACTTTGACCCAAGGAACCAGCCAAGAAATTTCATTCAACACGCCCAAGGCGGAAGGTGCGCAATGCGTGGTCACTAACGATCAAGGCGACATTCTTGCTCGAGTCACCGCTCCGGCTAGTGTGCGGGTACTCAGAGGGCGTCGAGACCTAACTGTGCATTGTGACAAAGAGGGATTTCGCTCCGGTATTGTGCAGGTAGCATCCTCTTTTTCTTCGAGATCCCGGATTCAGGTTCCGCTTGGCTACGCCGTTGACGGAATCTCAGGCGCGATGTGGAGTTACCCCACAGAAGTGTCCGTAATGTTGGTGCCCCAACCCAACTGAGGAGGTTGGCGTCGCTAGAGAGGGAAACGGCTAATGAAACCTCGCATGAGGTTCCTCCTGTCAACGCGGCAGTTGGTGCCTGTGGGCTATTTCCTTAGCGGGTTAACGTAGAGGTGGAACTTTGTATCTAGCGAGCTTCGCTTGCCAATCTTCCGTCCCGCAGACAGCGTCTTCACCAAAACCCAAGCGTGCGGACTATCGAAGCCTCAAGTGGGAGGGTGTCGTTCTGTACGGCGGAGCGCGCGGCATCCGTTGTCTCATTCGGCAACCTTCACATCAACCCCAATAAGGCGGGCGGTGGGACGGGTTCTGTTGCGATGTTTTCGGCAGATTGCGAGTAGCCGTGACAGGCACCGGATCAAGCGGTGACCTGAAACAGCTCGGCGATAAAGGTGGCTTGGGCTCGCATGTCTTGCCCGCCAACCTTCCGTATCTGCCCTTTCCTGATCATTGCCATCGCTTCGTAGCCTGCCAGTGTCCGCTGTGTTGTGGAAACTTCCGAAGCCTAGGACAGGTCTAACCAAGCGTTTAACGCACCGGTGGTCTTGTTCCACTATACTACTGAGGTATTTGCGTTTTCGTAGCCGAGTGATGCGCCAAAGCTTGCCGCCCTCTTTCATCTCCGCGACGGCGCAGGGGTAGGCCCGTTTCTTGTCCACGGTGATGGTGCGCGGGTTTACCGTGTGAGGCTGCTCCAGCGTCTTGCAGAAAAACCGCTTCGCCGCCTCAGCATCCCGCTTCGCCGAGAGCAGGAAGTCGACTGTCTGGCCGCGACTGTCGACCGCCGATACAGATAGGTCCAGCAGCCCTTCAGACGGACATAGGTCTCGTCCACCCTCCATGCGCCGTTGCTCAGGCGCAGGTGCGGTCGCAGGCGCTCCTCAATCTCCGGCGCGTAGGTCTGTACCCAGCGGGACACCGTGGTATGCGCCACCTCCACGCCGCGGTCAGCGAGCATGAGTTCGAGATCGCGGTAGCTCACCGGGACCATCAAGTACCAGCGGACCGCTCAGAGGATCACCTCGGCGGTGAACTGCCGCCCCCTGAAGGACTGATCCAGCCTGACCGTGGCCATTCACCGCCGTCTCGTCATACCCCGGTTTGTACCTGTCGGGACGGCTCCGCAAGAACGCAACAGAACCGTTCTAAGTGTAGCTTTGCAATCTTGGGCGTAGACGCTGACAGCGTGCGGCTCAGACGAAGGTGTGTGCTGCCAACGGACGCCGCTGCTGTATTTTGGAGGCGCGCGGATCCGATTACTCAAGGTGCGAGTTTCCCACGATGCCCTCTCATACCGACCAGTCCGGCCTACGCCGGGTCGACCTCAACCTCCTGCCGGTTTTCGCAGCCCTCATGAGGGAGCGCAGTGTGACCCGCGCTGGCGAAGCGCTGTTCCTCTCCCAGCCTGCCACTTCGGCCGCACTGGCGCGCCTCCGTGACATCCTGAAAGACGAGCTCCTGGTGCGCAACGGCCGCATGTTGGAGCCGACAGCTCGGGCGACCAGCCTCATGGCGGAGCTGGAGCCATGCCTGGACTCCCTGGCCAGAACGCTAGGCGGGGCCACGCCCTTCGACCCGGCAACCGATCATCGCACCTTTCGCATCGGATGCACGGACGATGTTGCGGTGGCGCTACTGCCAGCCTTCACAACACGGCTGCGCCAGTTGGCCCCGCACTGCAATTTGGTACTCAGGCAGGCTGATTACCGCACGATTCCGCGGATGCTGGAGTCCGCCGAGATCGGCACTGCGGTGGCCTACATGGAGGACGATCTGCCGGCTTCTGCAAAGCAGCGGGTGGTACGACGCGGCGGGTTCGTCGTGGTGCGCGACACGACGACGTTTGGACCGGTAGACCTCGACGCCTACTGCATCCGGCCGCATGCGCTGGTCACACCGTCAGGTGATCTGCGTGGGTTCGCAGACGCGGCGCTCGAGGCGATCGGCCGATCCCGACGAGTGGTGCTCGGCTTGCCGGATTATGGGCTTGTGCGGCGCGCCATTCTCGGGACCGACCTTCTCTGCACATTGCCTGATTTTCTTGGGGAAGCCTTGGTAGCCTCGGGCGGCTTTGCTGCCGACGTTCTACCGTTCAATCGCTCCGAGGCGCCACAAGTCGAGATTCGCATGGCATGGCGCACGACAGTCGATCACGATCCAGGCGAGGAGTGGCTTCGGATGCAGATCGTAGAGGCTTTGGCCTCTTAGCGTAAGCGTCAGCCTACCCGTCCGATGGTTCTGTCAGCGCTCGCGCCAAACCGAAGACGCGAGATGATGACTGGTTTTGGTTACGCGGCTTGCAGAATGGCGAGCGCAGTGGTGGCGCGACGGAGGCGAAGCTGACGACGGCGGTTGGCGGTGGCGTGCTAATTATGGCGGGTCTGAAGGCGGAGGCGGTTGCGGAGTTCATCGTAGCTTCGGCAGAAGCGCTCCGCTGACGCGAAGCTTTTGAAGCCGCGCATACATCGTATGCGCCCTTTCACACCCCGGCGGTCCTGTTCCAATCTGTTATTTTCATAAGCGCTGCTGCGATGGACGATCCTCCGGCCGGGCGTTGATCTGATCGCATGCGGGTAGGAGCCGTGCCCGTCCGTGGTGACCTGATCAGGGACTTGGTCGGTGACCGACTTTGCCGAGCGGAAGAAGGCTTGCGCTGCTGACATGTCGCGGTGCTCGCTCAGCATGGCGTCGACAAGGTTGCCGTCGCGGTCGATGGCCTGCTACCAGGGCATCCTACCGACCTCGCCGAAGCCCGGGATCGTTTCCCTATGCTCCACCATGCGGCGGCGCATCGCCTGATCCGGCACCGGTCCGCGCATCGCTTGCAGATTGTCGGCGGCATGGTCCGGATTGGACGTGCCGTAGAGGACGGATGTCACGGCCGGATGGCCCATCGCCCATTTCAGAAAGAACTGCGCCCAGCTCGTCGCGCCGTTCTCACGCGCCAAGCTAGGCAGGGCGACGCCTTCCACCACCCGCATCAGGCGAGTCTTCTCCAGCGGCTGGTTCACCGGCACGCCCACGCCACGATCGGCCGCGGCGGGCAGCAATCAGCTCTCAGCACTGCAGGAGAAGTTGAAGTAGTTCGTCTGCACGACGTCGGTGCCGCCGACCTCGACGATCGCGGCCAGGTCGTCATGCGCTGCCGTCTCGTGATGGATGACGCCGACGTGCCGAATCAGCCCCTCCCGCTTCCAGGCCTGCAGCAGCGGCACCACGAACGGAGCGTTGACGATGCTGTGGCATTGCATGATGTCGATCGAGGATCGCTAGATCCGCAGCCTGGACTGCTCCAGACTCGCCACCGCGTGGCTTTCGTAGCCGAGGTATTCGCCAGTGGGCCAGATTTTGTTGGCGACGAGGACCTCCGGCTCCTCCGGCAGGCCGGCGAGGAAGGCGCCGACGCTCACCTCGGCTGAGCCGTAGAGCGGGGAGGTGTCGGCCAAGCGCCCACCGCCGGCGACGTAGCGCCTCGCGCAGTGCCTCGCGCTGGTCGCTCAGCATCAGGTCGTAGGTCAGAAAGCTCCCGAGGTCCATCGCCGTCATGCCCTGGCCGGTCCGTCCGATCCGCCGCGTGATGACCGGGCCGGCCTGCGGGGTTGGCCGCGGTGGGGGCCGTGACGCCGCCTGCCTGGGCGAAGGCGCCATGCGGGCCGGCCAGTGTCGTCCCGAGCGCCGCGGCGCCGAGGAAGCCGCGTGGCCGGCGCGGAAGAGCTGTTCCGTCATGTCATGCCCTTTCGTGGTCACGGAGCGTCAGACCTGCCAAGCCGCCGGCACCCAGGCGTAGCCGGTCTCGGTCTTCTGCAGGTGGCCCACGCCGGGGAAGGGATAGTGAAAGCCGAGCACTGGAATGCGGTCGGCCGCGGCCCTGTCGAACAGGCTACGGCGCGCCGCCAGCGCGGCCGCCGGGTCGCGGTCCGGCCCGGGGCGCCAGGGGTGGTCCACGTTGATCACGGGGTGATAGGCGAGGTCCGTCGTCAGCAGCAGCTGGTCGGTCCCGGAATGGACCAGGAAGGCCGCCATGCCCGGCGTGTGCCCGGGCACCGCGATGGTGGCGAGGCCCGGCAGGATCTCCGTCCCGCCCTCGTACAACTCGATGCCGGCGGCGACAGGCTCGACGCTGCGCTTGATGGCCGCGGCGAAGCGGCGCCGGAAATCCTCCGGCACGGGCATATAGGACAGATCCGGCTCGCCACGCACGAAGAACGCCCAGTCCGCCCGCGGTGCGAACACGGTGGCGCGCGGAAAGGCCCCACTGCCATCGGCGGCGCGCAGGTTGCCGACATGGTCGGGATGGGTGTGGGAGATCACCACGGCGTCGATATCGGCGGGGGTCAGCCCGATGGCCGCGAGGTGAGCGAACAGGCGGCCGCCATTCGGCCCCATGGTCTGCCCGGCTCCCGCCTCCAGCAGGATGCGGCGTCCGGTCGCCTCGATCAGCAGAGTGTTCAGGTTCAGGGTCAGGTGGTGGATCGGCAGGAAGGCACGGCGCAGCGCGTCCCGAAGCTCGTCCTCCGGTGCGTCTATGGCATAGACCCGCGGCGGACCGCCGATCAGGCCGTCGCTCAATACCGTCGCGGCAATCTCGCCGACTCGGAAGCGATAATGGCCGGCGTTGCCGCCCGGCGAAGGGACGGCCGGAACCGCAGGTTGCGCGATAGCTGGGCAGGCGCCGCCCGCGGACCAGAGGGCGGCCGCGCCGGCCATGACGCCCAGTGCCGCCCTGCGGCGATAGTCCGTCAACTCCTGCATGCGGCGTCTCCTTTTCTCCGTTGTCACGCCAAGCCTGGCGCTCCTCCGAGATGACGCTGTCGACGTCCACGGATAACCGCGGCTAATCTGCACGGCCTGGTAAGCAGGGCTTCGCAATGCCGCCGCTTCGTCTCGACAGCCTGGATGCCTTCGCGGCGGTCGTTCAATGCGGTGGCTTCAGGGCCGCTGCGGCGCAGCGCGGAATCTCCTCCTCCGCGCTGAGCCAAACGGTCGCCGCGTTGGAGGAGGCGCTCGGCATCCGCCTGCTGAACCGCACGACGCGCAGCGTCGCCCCGACCGAGGCCGGGGCGCGCTTGCTGGAGCGGCTGGCCCCGGCGCTGGACGACATCAGGCTGGCGCTCGGCGACCTCGACCAGTTGCGGGAGAGTCCTTCGGGCACCGTGCGCATCAATGCGCCCGGCCCCGCGGCGGACCACGTGCTCTGCCCGCTGGCCTTCGACTTCATGCGCCGCTACCCGAAGGTGAAGGTCGAGATCATCAGTGACGCGGCGGTCGTGGACATCGTGGCCCGTGGCTTCGATGCCGGCGTGCGCTTCGGCCAGCAGGTTGCGAAGGATATGATCGCGGTGCCGCTGGGCCCGGTCCTGCGCTACACCATTGTCGCCACGCCCGAGTACCTGCGGGCCCGTGGCGTGCCCGCCATGCCGCAGAACCTGCTCCGCCACGACTGCATCCGCCGCCGCTTTCCCGGCGGCACCCTCGTCACGTGGCGTTTCGAGAAGGACGGCGAGGCGCTGGACGTCGCGCCGGAGGGACGCCTGACGCTGAGTTCCGCCCATCAGGAATTGCAAGCGGCGCTCGCCGGCCAAGGCCTTGCGCATGTGTTCGAGGATTATGCGCGAGAGCATGTCGCCTGCGGCGCGCTGGTGGAGGTGCTGCGCGACTGGAGCCCGTGGCTGCCGGGCTGGTTCCTCTATTACCCCAACCGGCGCCACAACGGCGCGGCCATGCGGACCTTCCTGGAGCACCTCCGCGCCCAGGGCCGCGGCTGGGACGCGGCCGCCCCCTAAACGCCCGCTTCCTGCCGCCACTGTCCCAGCAAGAGTTGGTTAGACTCTCCTTGCTCTGTCGCGAGGCTCATCCGGGGGCACTGAGGCGGACGAGGCGCTGGAGGTTGTAAGTGAGCCCGCGCAGTAGCGCCTGGAGGCGCTGCGTTGGATCTATCCTGGCGGTGAGCGCCTCGCCATGGCGCCGCTTCACGACGGACATGACGGTTTCCACCTTCCATCTCTGACGGTAGGCGACGCGATCGGCTTCCACACCTGGCTTGCCGAGCCGTCGGACCATCTCCTGCCGCAGCGGCGTGGTCGCGACCACGCGGGCCGAGCGCCGCTTCTTGGCCGGGATCAGACTGTCGACGCCGAGGCCTTCACGGCAGTGGCGGTGGTTGGCTTCGCTGTCGTAGCCTGCATCTGCCAGGAGTTGCTTGAATGGCATGCGGGCGGCGGCCGCGCTCGCCAAAGGCGGCAGGTCGGTGAAGTCGCCGCACGGGCCCGGCCTGACCCGCTGCGC
>NZ_JAETWB010000033.1 GCF_016773205.1 Belnapia arida | reverse complement strand
TGCTGGTGCCCGAGCTCCGCCCTGGCGACATCGTCGTCATGAACAACCTCGGCAGCCACAAGGGCGCCGGCGTCGGGGCGGCCATCGAGGCCGCAGGTGCCAACCTGCTCTACCTTCCGCCCTACAGCCCCGACTTCAACCCGATCGAACAGGCCTTCGCCAAGCTGAAAGCCGCGCTTAGAACGGCAGCCGAGCGTAGCCTCGGCGGGCTCTGGGCTGCCATCGGCCGCATCATCGACACCTTCACCCCAGCCGTGTGCGCCAACCACTTCGCCGCCGCCGGCTACGACGCAGACTGATGGGAAAACGCTCTAGTTGCAGAGGATGCATTCGGTGTCCGCTTTGGCTTTGCCGGCTCAGGCGCGAAGCAAGACGTCATGACCCACTTCACTCCCTAATCACTGGGTAGCGGCGCCGTCCCAAGAGCGAGCTCAAAATCGCAGCGGACAGTGTTAATTGTCTGGCTCACCGTCCGCAATTGTCGTGCTAACCGCAGGTGGTCTCGCTCTAAGAAAACAGTCATGCCATGTGATCGTCACCAGCGAGCTAGGCAGTCTCACGCCGACACATCAGTCACACTTCGAGCAGGTCCACAGGCCACGCGCTTCCCGGGCCCGCTCGACGAGATACCCACAGCGGGTGCAATTCGCGCCGTCATCGCCGCTGGCGAAGGGGTCCGCAAAACGCCGCACTGGCACCTTCGGCGAGGGTGGCTTTTCATCATACGGGTTGAGACCCCCGACGGCCTGCGCGCTGTTCAGACCTTCGCCGGGCTCAACATCCGTCGATGCTGGCTGCTGCATCGATGGCTGCCACGCTGGCATAACGTGGACGGTCGGAGGCCGGATCTCGGATGCCGTGGGTTGCGCCTCCTGCAGCAAGGCTGGTGCCGGTGGCTTTGCGCGAAACCCGTCGGGCCAAGCTTCGACGTGAGCATTCCAAGGCGTCGAAGAAGGCTGATCCTTGACCGGGCCTGACGAACGCCGCGCGACATGCACGACTTCAACGACCCGACTGCGGACGGTCCCGGCGCTGTTCTTTCGAGGTGCGGTGACAATGTGCCGCGTTTGGCTGGAAGAGGTAGCTTGTCTGGGTTGGCGCGAAAATACGCGATCAGCGTCTGACATAGGTATCCATTTATAGAGACGGCCGCCTCCACAGGGCGGAACCGATCACGGTCTGTTTCTAGTTAACATGGCTCCCGCACCTTCATACTCAAAACTTTACGAGGTGGCGTTCGGAGATTATGACTTCGTCCAGTTTGCAAAGGCAGCTCGAGTAGCTCTCTTGACAAATGTAAGGTGTGCTTGTCTTTTTTGTCTTGCTACTTGGCAATTGCTTCAACGAGCTCGTAAGGTAGGTTGGTGCAGCAAGTCGCTGACGCTGAATAGCTGTTATCTATCGGCTCCATGGTATGATGACGCCATGGAGCACGCCGAACCGCCCCCGCCTCCCTCGCCCTCACGCCTGCCCTGGGACTTCCATCCGGCGCTGACCGAGGAGCGACTGCGGATCTGCGCCCGCATGCTCGCCAATTCCCGGCGCGACGCCCTGGCCATGGCGAGCTACGAGCTGGGCGACGACCCCTGGTCGGTCGGCTGCCGGGCCTTTGCCTTCGGCCGGCATCGGCTGCAGCGGGCGGCAAGCTCTGGCGACTATCCCTGGCTCGAGGTGCTGGACGACAGCGCCCACTTCGTCTTCGTCATCGGCGGCAATGGCAACGGCGTGCCGGTGCGCTTCTACCGCGGCGCGGCCGAGGAGCCGACCGAGCGCACGCTCAAGCGGCAGGAGGTCGAGGTCCAGCAGCTCTCCCTGGCGCTGCGTGGCGAGGACCGGGTCGAGTGCTTCTGGCCGGTGCCGCTGGAGCTACCCGCCGAAGCCGCTCCCGGCGCCGCTGTGCAACTGCGTCTGATCGCCGACGATGGCTATGCCGGGTCCGACGAGACTGCTAGCCGTCTGGCTCCCCTGCCCCCTGCCCTGCCGCGCCGCAAGCCAGTGGCCAGCAGCGCGCAACGGCCGCAGACCACGCTGTTCTAGCCAAGCCTGCCGGGACGTCCCCATGTCTGCGCATCTCGCGCCCCTGAACCCGGCGCAGCGCGCCGCGGCAACCGCGCCGGCGCCCGTGCTGGTGCTGGCCGGTGCCGGCTCGGGCAAGACCGAGACGCTGATCCGGCGGGTGGCGGACCTCATCCTGGGCGGCGAGCCGCCGGACCGGCTGCTCTGCATCACCTTCACCGCCAAGGCCGCCGGCGAGATGCGGAGCCGCCTTGCCGCCCTGCTCGGGCCGGAGCGGACGCCACGCTGGGTCGGCACCTTCCACGCAGTCATGGCCCGGCTGCTGATTGAGGATGGCGGCGGCGTCCCAGGCCTGCCGCGCGGCTTCGCCATCCTCGGCCAGAACGATGCTCGGGAGCTGCTGATGCAGACCGCCGGCATCCAGGACCTGAAGGAGGCCAGCCTCCTGCAGGAGGCCGTGTCTCTGCTGAAGAATGGCCTGGTGACCGATCCCCGTCGGCTGCCCCGCTCCTCGGTGCTGAGTCGGTTCGAGCCGGAGGTGTTGGCCCAGGCAGCGGCCGTGCTTCCGGCTTATCGGTCGGCGCTGGCGGGACGGCAGGCACTAGACTTCGACGACCTGATCGCCCTGCCGGTCGCGGCCATGCAGGCCGACCCGTCATTGGCTGCGCATTGGTCCTCGCGTTGGGTCGAGATCCTGGTCGACGAGTACCAGGACACCAACCACGCCCAGCATGCGCTGGTGCGCCTGCTGGCCGGCAAGCCCGGCCGGGTCTTTGCCGTGGGCGACGACCTGCAGGCGATCTATGGCTGGCGCGGCGCCGACGTGGCCCATATCCGGCGCTTCGGGAAGGACTACCGGGCCGCTCCCCCTGCCCTCAAGCTGGAGACTAACTACCGCTCGACCCCGACAATCCTGAGCGCCGCCAACGCGATCGCGGCGGGGGACCCGGAGGCGCTGCCGAAGATCCTGCGCCCGGCTGACCCGAAGGCCCCGCCCGGACCCTCGATCACCATCCGGGAAGCGCCGACCGCGGAGGATGAGGGCCGCGGTGCCTTGGCCTGGCTGCAGGCGCTGCGGCGAAGGCAGCCAGAGCTGCCTTGGCGCGCGTGTGCAGTACTGGTCCGGGCTGGCTTCGTCGCGGAACCGATCCTGGCCACGCTGCGCCAAGCAGACGTGCCGGTGCGGCTGGTCACCGACCGGGAGCCCGAGCCGCCGAAGGAGGTTTTGGCCGCCATGGCCTGGCTGCGGTTGGCGATGAGCCGTGGCCGTGGCGGCAAGCCCGGCGCCCATGTCTGGGATCCTGCCGCCGATGATGCCTTCCGCCGGGCCTGCGCCTTTCCGGCACGCGGCATCGGTGGGACGGTGTTCGGGCGATTGCGTGAGCACGCTGCGGAGCGGGGTCTCGCCCTGGCCGCCGCCGTAGGAACACTGCCTGCCACACCGGCAGAGCGGCAAGGGCTCGAGGCAGTGCTCGGCGTGGCTGGCGAGATCGCGGACGGCGTGGCCCGGCGGACACTCGGCCCGGCGGATGCGCTGCGGCTGGCGGCTGAGGCCAGCGAGATCGCGGAGCGGCTGGGCCTCAACGGAAAGCTTGGCCATGCCTGGACGGCCGCGCTGCGGGCGGCGGAGCAGGCCGGCAGCGTGGCGGCCTACTGCGACGGGGCGGCGCTCGGCGCCATACCCGGCGACGCCGAGCCCGCCGACGCCGTGCAGGTGCTGACGCTGCACCGGGCCAAGGGGCTGGAGTTCGACCATGTGATGCTGGCGGGGCTTGAGGAGGGCGTCTGGCCGAATTGGCAGGCGGAGCAGCAGGGCGCGATCGCCGAGGAACGCCGGCTCTTCTATGTCGGCGTCACCCGCGCCCGGCATTCGCTGCGGCTGAGCTGGGTGCAGCGCCGCCGCGACTGGGCCGGCAAGCCATCACGCTTCCTGGCCGAGATCCCGAAGGCGTTGACCGAGACCGGCGCGGCGTCCTGGCAAGCCAAGGGTTCCGGACCGGCCAGCCGCACGGCGGCCCCTCGGCCGGCACGGCCGGTGAAGCCACTGTCCCAAGCCGAGACGGACCGATTGGTCGCCGAGTTCACGGCCCGCAAGGCGGCGAAGGCGCCACACTGATGCCGTGCATGCCGGCGCCCGCGCTCGGCCCATCAAGCGGCCAGTCCGGGTCATGCTAACGACGGTCTGGCATCGGGGCGAGACGGTGAGGCTGCGACCGCCAGCGCATCGTGTGTGGCGGCCCCTTCGGCGGTGTTGTCGAAGATGCACCAGACCTCTCTGTCGAGGCTGGAGAGACGATGCCGCAGTCGGTCGAGATAGGCCTGCGGATAAGGCGAGTAGTACATGCGTGGCGAGCCGTGCAGCCGAAAGTAGGCCAGCGCCTGCCATCCACCAGGCTCGGCGGCGCGCGGGACCGGTGCCGGATCGGCGGCGACACGCGCCACGCGGTGCTCAGCTAGCATCGCATCGACCTCGTCGGTGAACCAACTTGGATACCGCGGCTCGCAGGCCCGGTCCCCGGTGAAGGGATCGCGCAGATGTCGCAGGAAATCGGTTACGAGAGCTTGCTGAAAGACCAGGCTGGGCGGGAGCTGGATCAGCAAGGACCCAAGCTTGGGCCCAAGCAGGCGGACCTCCTCCAGGAACCGCGCGAGCGGCTCTGCGGTGTTGGCGAGCCTTCGGGTATGGGTGACTTCTTTCGGAATCTTCACGGCAAAGCGGAAGCCTGGTGGAACACTGGCGGCCCAACGCTCATAGGTGCTGGGCCTGTGCGGCCGGTAGAAGGACGAGTTGGTCTCGACGGCCGGAACGCGCTGGCTGTAGCGCTCGAGATGACTGCCTTCTTCGGGAAAGAGGTGGGCTGCGCTGGCGGGATTGACTAGCCAACGGTTCCCACCCGCAACGGCTTTGGCGTCTCAATTATGCAGAGTGTCCATCTGCCGCCACATGTGTGGGGATCTCCCAATGGCTCGTCATTCTGCGGCCCGCTGCCGCAGAACGACGTCCCTGCCGGGGGCGGAAGGCAGTAGACGCCGCGTCCGGCGCGCTCGAACCATCCATACACATCGCGCAGCAGGATGCGGCCGGCATCACGCGCGATGACCTTGAGGTCGCGTGGCTGGCGAGTTCCCTCGTGCGGCGCCGCCGCGCAGGCCAGCGCCTGTTGACGGTAGGCCGTCATGACCGGAGTACGCGACGTGCCGCCCTGGGTGGGGTAACCACGCCGGCTTCGCTCGCGCAGCAGCAAGCTGCGGCGCTTGCGGTTGAGGCGCGGCCGGTAGGCTGTTAGCTCGGCCAGCGCCTCGACCAGATGGCGGCCCGGATCGACTGCGAGTAAGCCGAAGCCGAGCAGACGGCGGAGCTTGTAGACGCGCCGGTCCCGGTCCTGCCCACGTTGCGATGACCTGACCGCCAGCTAAACTTCGTTCGCTGCGGCGAAGCGGTCGACGGTCTGCATGACCAGCTCGAGGGTGAAGCCCTTTTTAGCTCCACAACGACGAGCCAGAGCGGCTCAACCCGGCCGCACCGCCGCAATGTCGCAGCCACAAGCCTCGTTTTTGACCTCGTAGCTCAAGCGTTCGAGATGAGCCTTCACCGTCGGGTACAACGAGGTTCCAGGTAACGGTGAGCCATGACGGTCACCCTGTCGCCAGGGCATCGGTCGGCCATTGTCCCCGGCTCTAAGGGCGGCGATCGGAGCGTGCCTCAGCGCCATCAAGCCATTCGCCGAGTTTGGAACAGCGGCGCCGGGCGTTCTCGTTCCCGACCGCAATCGCCAGCGCCTGGCGCTGTCCGACCAGCACCACGAGCCGCTTGCCACGGGTGACGCCGGTATAAAGCAGGTTCCTGGCCAGCATGGCGTAGTGCTAAGAGCTGAACGGAATCACGACGGCTGAGTACTCCAAACCCTGGGCTTTGTGGATGGTTATGGCATAAGCCTGTACCAACTCGTCCAACTTGGCGAAGCCTTACATCAACTCTTGCCCCTCGAAGCTCACCGCCAGCTTGGCCTCCTTTGGATTGATGGCCGACATTAGGCCGAGGTCACCATTGTAGACGTCGCGCTCTTAGTCGTTGGCAACCTGCATCACCTTGTCACCCACCCGTAGCTCCAGCCGAAGCGTTCGACCCGGAGTTCACCGCGTGGATTCAACATCTGATGTAGGGTTATATCCAGCAGCGTTCTCCCAAGCCGCCACGACTCAATGAGCACAGTACCCAGAGGTCCCAGAGCGGACCAGCGCCGAAGTGGGCTTGCATGAAGCTTTTAGGAATATGCAGATTTGGCCAGCACGGCCCCTGCGACGCCGGCGCTTGCTCAGTGCTGCCAGCAAAAGTTTAGCCGGCTAAACCTTTAGTCGCCGCAGTTCGCTTAACGTATCTGTGGCAAGATTAACCTGGTGCATGATACCCCTTCGGCGCGGCATGAAAGGACCGGGGGGTTCCCTGCCGCTTAAGGGAACACGCAATGCTGCGGATTGTCATCAGCAGCCCCAAAGGGGGCTGCGGAAAGACGAACACGGCACGAAATCTCGCCGCTGCTGCTGCACACGACGGCTTTACCGTCTCGACTGCGGATCTCGACCCTCAGCGAAGCTTGACGCGCTGGGCGCGGCGGCGACCGGGCGACGTACCAGGGATTGTGCATTACCAAGTCGAATGGACGGATGCCGAGGCGTTGACAGCAGAGGATGGCATCGAGTCCAGCGATGTCCTCTTCATCGACACCCCGCCGAGCATCGAGGCTCATCCCGTTGAAATGCGCCGCCTCATCACCGTAGCTGACCTCATCCTCGTCCCGTGTCGCGCCTCCTTCGACGATGTGGAATCGGCCGTGCCTTACCTAAAAGCGCTGCGCGCCAGCGGAGCGAAGCCCATCGTTGTCATCAATTTCTCTCGGCCTCGGCTTAATGTCGCTGCCGAGAAGGGGATGCTGCTAGCGGCGGCCGAACTTTGCCCTATCGAGATGGGCGAGCGGGCGGACTACAACCGGGCGGGCTCAAAGGGGTACGGTCTGATCGATATCACTGGCCATGTCGGCAGCGATGAAGTTCGGACCCTTTGGGCTTACGTGAAGCAGCGGCTCGGGATCGATAGTCCATCGACCCAGGAGGAAGCGGAGCCGCAGCCGAAGCCGAAGGCTCGCAGCCGCAAGCGGGAGGCCGCTCATGGCGCGGCTTAGCCCGACAGTCCCAAAGAAACTGCTTGCCGACCGCAGGCCGCCCGTCGAGGTGATGCCTGAAGGGGACGGGCGGATCGAGATCCTGAACGGCGCACTGGTGCGTTATGAGCGCCGCGAGGACTTCGCACGGGAGATCAACGCGCTCTGGCAGCGGGCGCAGGCGACCTTCCTCACCATCGGGACATACCTGAACTTAGCAAAGGAACGGCTCCCCCATGGCGAGTTCAACGCCATGATCGACCGCGATCTGCCATTCTCGCCGCGCACGGCCTTCCAAATTAGAGCGGCGACCGTCGCAATAGAGAGCGGCCGGCTGCCGTCTGATCGGGTGCCGCAAAACTACACGACCATCTACTACCTCTCGACGCTACCTGATGATGCGTTGGAGCAAGCCAAGCAAAGCGGGTTGCTGCGGCCTGACCTTCGACGCTCAGAAGTGATCGCGTTCAAAAAGAAGGTCCTGGGTGGAGGGGAGGCTGAAGTAGAACGCGGCGAAACTACAGCGCGGCGACTTGCCACGCTTCGTCGCCAGAAGGCTGCAATCGAGAAAGAAATTGCGCGGCTCGAACGGGGAGTGGCACAAGATTGTTGAATCAGTTCGATGCTGCGCAGAATCGCTGGTTCGGGTTTGATATTCGTGATGCAGTATCGGATCAACTGTGGCAGCACTCTTACCTGCGGATCTTCGGCAGCTGGTTCGGGCGGTCAAGGCGGGCAGCCCAGTTCGCGAGGCAGCATAAGGGTTCGAGACAAGCTCCTCGGCAAGGCTTTGGTGGTATGGACGCCCCCAATGGCATCGATGTGCCGAAGTGGAGGTGTTGAGTAACCACCAGAAGAGATGTTCGTTGGAACGGACAGGGTCAGGCTGTAACGTGGCACGGATGAAGTGGCGCGGGGAGCGGTAGCCGAGCGCGCTGTGAGGGTGGACCTCGTTGTAGTGGGTGAACCAGGCCGGGAGTGACTGGAGCACGGTCTGGGCATCCGGGCAGGGCCGGACGCGGGCGTAATCGCGCTTGAAGGTGCGGACGAAGGCCTTGGCCATGCCGTTGCTTTGCGGGCTCTGAAGCGGAGTGGTTCTGGGGAGCATGCCGAGGCTACTGGCAAACCGCCGGGTCTCTCGGGCGACGTAGCAGCTGCCGTTGTCGCTAAGCCACTCGATGGCACTAGGCAGACGGTTGACGAGACCGAACCGGCGCTCGATGGCCTCGACCATTATGTCCCGCACGTGCTCAGAGGTGATGCCGCCGGTGGTGCCAATATAGGTGATGGCCTCCCGGTCGCAGCAGTCGAGGGTAAACGCCACCCGGACCGGCTTGCCGTTGTCGCAGGCGATCTCGAAGCCGTCCGAGCACCAGCGTGTGTTGCGGGCCTCGACGGCAACGCGCCCGTCATGGCGGCACCCCACCCGCATGGCGGGTCAGGAGTAGGGTGCTGGCCTTCATGACGCGCAAAACGCGCTTGTGGTTCGGAGGTGGCCAGCCCTCCAGTTCCGCTTGCTAGCGTAGCAGGGCATGGAGCCGCCGGTAGCCGTAGGTTGGCAACTCGGCGATCAGCTCCTTGATGCGGGCCAGGAGGTCGTGCTCCGGCAGGGGCGGTCTACCTCGTTGTTCAGGCGCTGGATTCCTGGCCGATCGAGCGAGGCCAGATCGGGCGACGCCGAGGGCTTCAGCGACGGCCTTCACCGCAGTTGAGCCGCAGAGCGGACCAACGACCTTGCTAGCAAGGGCGCGTGCAGCAGCATTTTTTTGGGTTCGACCTGCTGCAAGGCCTCGTTGAGGCTCTCGGCCTCCCGCGTCATCTTGCCCAGCAGCCGATGGAGCTCACTAAACTACTGTTGTAACGCCCGGTGTTCGGAAGCAGGTGTTCGGAAGCAGGCACGTCGAAGCAATGCTTCGACCCTCGCCCGCAGCCGCCGCGGTGTAGGCCCTCTTGACCGCTAGTTGGCGCTAGGAGAAGAGCTGGTTTGGGTTCACCCCGTGCTGGTGGGCCACTGAGCTCACCGAGGCACCCGGCGCATAGGTCTTATCGACCATGCACACCTTCTCAGTCGCCGACCATCTCTGCCGGCGCTGGATGGAGGTGACGACCTCCACCTTGGGCGACGGACAGTCTTAGACACAGTCATACGCTTACCCCTTACGGAAGTGCGAGACCGTATCTGGGCGTAAAGGGGCAGGCTCAGCCGCATCGCGTCTGCTGCTTGAGCTCTAATATACGAGCGCAGGCGTAGCTACAGTTGTTGGAAGGATTGTTGAGATCAAAAACAGGTTGATTTGCAGGACTGGCCTTGCATCCAGCTACCGCGAGCATTGGCAAAAATCCACTAACAGCCTTCACCTCACGCTTCCAACCTTAACCGGCGCGATCTACGTCAGTGAATGCCGAGAAAGGAATGATTTAGGTGCCGGGCTTCGCAAGGGCGTGGACTTTACCAGGGGCGGCCATCGTCCGTGGGGCAACCGGCGCGCGGGACGGATGAAGGATTACTCCACGGTCGTCGAGTTCCACCTTGGCATGCCGGTAGACTGCCAAGGCTAGCTTCAGGTTTTCGAGAAAAGTGGGCTTGAAGTTGTCCATACGGGCGGTGCCGGCGCCGAACTGGCCCTTGAGGGCCGACCAGCTAACAGGTGTGGACTTTGCCAGGGCATGCAGGCGGTAGGCCAGCCAGGCATAGATGTCCAGCGCCACTGAATTGTTGGCAATGGCCCGGATGGCGGCCTCTTCCACGGGGACGGGGTGCTTGCGCAATTGTTCGAAGAAGACCTCTGAGAGCCTAGCGGTTTCGGTGAACAGGTCGCCTTGCGCCGGGTCTTTGCTGGGGACGAACATGGCTGTGTCAACGACGTTCTGATTGACTAGGCCGACCTTGCCGCCGGCGACCTTAACGTGGAAGGTGAGGCGGCAACGGGCAATGCGTTCAGCTTGCTCCCGAACATCCTTGAGGGACTTGCCGCCGATGGTGATGCCCATACGGGCCAGCCAGTCACGCATGCTGCGCCCTAGCACCACGTCGCGCGAGCCAGTGCGAAGAGCTTCGCTTTGCAGGTAGAGCATGATGAGGCGGGCGCGGCTGCCGTAAGGCACGCCTCCGGGCACCAGTTGTCCTTCGGCATCAGGCCGTAGGCCTGGCTCTACCGCCATTGTCACGCGGTCACTGACGATCTGCCAAGATAGGCCATCAGCCAGCCGACGGTGGGGCAACGCGGCTTGGCACCAACCTGAATAAAGGAAGCCGATGCCAGCTTCTTCATCAGCCATATAAGTGGCTGCAGCCTCAACCACGCTGCGGGCTATATCAGCCTCTAGTGCGCCAACCTTCCCGCGAGCCTCAATGATGTCATGCACGGTGCCCATGGGCTGGAAACATGCGCTGCCGGCGGCGCTATGTCGCTGTGGACTTTGCCAGGGCAGCTACTAGAACAGGATAATTGTTTCTTGTATTAGAAGTAGCCTGCCAAAGTCCACGGGATAGCCCGCTCAAGTCTCTGATTCCGCACGACACTGCTCTAAGTAAAGCCCTGGCAAAGTCCACACCCCTCCTTCCATAGTCCACGCCGCTCCTGTGGATGCTCCTGGCAAAGTCCACACCTCAGGGCTGGGACTCGGCCGGGACTCGCAGAGGCCGCGACAAGCAGGGGCATGTTCCGCATCTCCTAGCAGGCACCGTCAACCGAGCCGAAGTCAGAATAGAGTTTAGCAACTGTGTTTCTGGAACGTGATGGTCCGGCGCAATTGTGGCCCGATCGATCGGACGTTTTGGCAGACTGAAATTGCAGCGGAGTTGCCTTTCGCGGCACTGCTTGACAGTGCAGCCCGAAGGCCTTCCGAGCAGGGTCGCTCGAATTCAAGTTTGACCCCCTAGCTACCAATGCTACTCCCAGCCGAGCTTGTGTTCTTTGATTGTTCCGTAGCTTCGAAGGCCATGGGGGAGGGGGGTATGGCGAGGATTCCGCGCGAGGAGCATGCGACGATCGTCCACAGGGTCGACGTCGAGGGACACAAGGTGGCTGACGTCGCCGCGGCCTACGGCTGCACGCCCGCCAACATCTACGCCATCCTCGCCAAGCAGCGCCGCCAGGGAGCCGGAGACGCGGCTCCAGGCGTGCAGTTACCCAGCCCAGTCAAGGCCGAGCCCGAGGCTAAGGCCAATTCCAGCGCCGCACCCGTGCAGGCTGTCGCAGATGACCTATTCGGTGGCCTGTTGGAGGCTCCACCTGAGCCCCTGCCTCCACCACTGCCGGCTTCCCTCGCGCCCGATGTGCCGCTGACCAAGCAAGAGAAGCCAACGCCGCCAGCGCCACCTTCGCTCGCACAGCCCGACCCGCAGCCAAGGCTTGCTGCTCCCGCCCGCGCCGGGCGCAGCGCGGCGGCGCCAAAGCCGGCAACATCGCCGCGGGCGGGCAAGGCTGGGTACGCCTTGCTGATGCGAGCCAGCGATGGCGAGGAGGCGGTAAACCCCTTCCGCTCGCTCGACGAGCTGCTCTCCGCAGCACAGCCCATCCTGCGGACCGCCGCGCGCAGCCCCGAGCCGGTCTGGTTCTCGATCCAACAAGTCGACCTCGATGCCCTGGGAGACGATGCCTGACGGCGTGGCGGTGAGCAGCCTGATCAAGCTCGTGAGCTCGGGACGTAGCCTCCTGCCCGGTGCCTTGGGATTGTGCCGCACGCGCTGACGAGCCTGGAGGAGGGGGCCGCCACCGGCCTCCCGGAGGCCAAGAGTGATTGGTGGGCTCGGAGGTACGCAGGGGTACGCAGCATTTCCCTCGCGCGCGGGGAGGGTGCGTACCACCCTATTTTGTTGCGGTATTGAAAGTAGGTGGCGCCATCCCCATCTGTGATGGACGAGAGGCATGACCCTGCCGGCGCCCTCGCTCCCTTGATGGCCTAGCGCCGCTTTCAAACTCAAGGGTCGAGCACAAGCCGGATGTCCGCCGGACAGCTCCAGCACATCCCAACGAATGCCTCGTGGCTGGTCCGCGCCGTCCCCGACCGGGCTCAGGGTTGGGTCTTTTGTCTCTCGGCTTCCCTTGTCCAGCATCCCGGCAGGCCTCCAGGGCGTCACCTCGATGTCCTCGATGTCCTCGATGTCCTGGCGGCCTGGCACCACGCATCCGGCACTGAGCCGGCCGCTTCTGCAAACCCTCATTCTGCCAGCGGTGGCAGGAGGATGCCGGCCCAAGGGTCGAGCCTCGCCGCGCCCACCATGACCATGGGGCGCCGGCCCTCCGTCTGCTTCGGCGATACGCCGGGTTGTACCGCCCCTCTCCAACCGGTCTCGGCAGCTTTGAGCCGACCGCAACGGTCCCTTGAGCAAGGCCGAAACCCTGTTGGAGATCACCATGACCCCCATCAGCATCCTCAGCTACTAGGGCAGGCCCATTCGCCTCCGCGGCACCATGCTGAACCTGACAGACATGTGGCGGGCAGCAGGCTGCCCAGAGTACCGGCGCCCCATCCACTGGCTGGTCCTCAAGGAGACCACACGCTTTCGCACCCATGCCCAAACGTACTGGACCGACCCCGATGGGCCGGTCAGCCAAAATATCATCCAGGATGATATTATCCGCCTCGACCCCGATGGCTTCGTGGCCACCGCCCGCGGCCGCCTCGGCGGCACCTGGGCGCACTGGCAGCTCGCCCTGGCCTATGCCCGCTACCTCTCGCCCGAGTTCCACCTCTGGTGCAACACCGTCGTCCGTGCCGCTCTGACGGGCACGACGGCCGGCCCGCAGCCGACCACGATCCGCTGCGGCAGCACCTTTCGAGGCAGTTCCGCGCCCTGCACGACCGGCTCGACACGCTCGAGCGGCATCAGGCGGACCTGATGTTCCTGCAGCTTTCCGCGCAGGAACTCCTCCTCGGCAACCGGCTGGAGTTTACCGAGCTGGGTCGGAGCGTCATCGCCAAGGTGGTGGCGGCCGAGCCCTTCGGTGGCCAGTGTCCGTGCTGTTTGCGCGAGCGTGTCCTCACCGAGGCCGGCCGGGTGGTGCCCGGCGCCGAGTTCGACCACTTCTTCCATCGCAGCCTGAACAAGGCTGAGCATGGGTGGTTGATCTGCGCCGCCTGCCACGACGAGCTGACCCATGGTGGCTATCTCGTCCGCTTCATGCGGGTGCCCGAGTTCCGCGCCTTCCAGGGCGCGGTGTTCGAGCACCGGCGCCGGGAGCGAACCGCTTCCGGAGACCACGTGACCTAGCCACCAGCCGTCCTTTTCTCCTCCAGGGACGGCGCATCGAGCCCCATGACATCAGCCCGAGGTCATGGGGCTTTCTGCGTTTCCAACACCAGTTGATTCCACCGTGCCAGGGCAGAGGCCAGGTCCAGGTGCAATCCCAAACTGCACCTACTCGCGGTTGCTAAATGACGGCGGTATGAGGTTTAACAAAGTTCGAGATGGTCGCCGATTCGCCCTATCGATCGTCACGGCCGTCTCTTTTCAGCGGCACTGGAGCATCAGGCCATGGCGACCAAAAAGCCCATTCCGCCGTCCAAGGCATCGACGCCCGAAGCGAAAAAACCCGTCTCGGCAGCCAAGGCGCCGGTGTCGGCGACCAAGGAAACTAGCTCACCAGCCAAGGCTCCTACCGCCACCACGGTGACCCTCAAGCAACTGGCACCTGCGTTGGCCGAGACAAGCAATCTCAGCAAGCAGCAGAGCGAAGCCATGCTCAATTCCCTGGTTGAAATGGTGACCGAACGGCTGAAGGCCGGTGACAAGGTTCGCCTGACAGGATTGGGCATTCTGCAGGTGCGCGATCGTCCGGCTCGTACCGGCCGTAATCCAGCCACCGGGCAGCCGATCGAGATCAAGGCCAGCAAGAAGATTGCCTTTACGGCATCCAAGGAACTCAAGGACGCTGTGTGAAGCCTGTTGCGCCCATTACCGGAAAGCACCGTCGCCTGAGCGTTCTCCAAGTTAGGCAGCTGGTTGCGAAGGATGGGCATTGAACCGAGCCTTCAATCGATGCCCACCGCCGCCGACCGTGTGGCATCGCTTGGGTTGGTGCGGTCGATTTACCTCGCGTCGGGGACTTGCGATGCAGCCTGATGGTTGCGGGGCGGGCTGGGAGCAGCACTACCTCCTGACGGCAGGGATCTCCCACCAAAGCTGTGATCAGCTGGTGCGACTGCCTCCCCCGCACCCAGCCAGTTCTTGCTTACCTCCTGCTCACATCGGGTTGGCAGTCACAAACAGGCGTCGGCCTGCCTCTCTCATACGCTTGCTGACGCTTGCTGGAGGCGGTGGGGACCAAACCACCAAATTCCACTCAGTCACCCCCAGCTGAGGAAACTGCAGGCGATGGTGGTGTGCGCGACCTCAACGAGTTTGGCCGAGAGTTCGGCGCAGGACACCGTCTCCAAACATGCTCAGCCCGACACAGCGGCGAGGGTACGAGATGAAGTACCGTCCGGCGTCAACCACTCCCGGAGCTTCGACCAGCGCCGGCGGGCGCCCTGGTTGCGGACCGCGATGGCCAAGGCCCGGCGCTGTCCGACCAGCACGACCAGCTTCTTGCCGCGGGTCACGCCTGTGTAGAGCAGGTTGCGGGCCAGCATGGCGTAGTGCTGCGTCGTGAGCGGGATCACCACGGCCGGGTATTCTGACCCCTGCGCCTTGTGGATGGTGGTGGCATAGGCCAGCACCAGCTCGTCCAACTCACCAAAGCCGTAGGTCACCGGGCGGCCGTCGAAGCTGGCGGTGAGCTCACCGGCTTCCAGGTCGATGCCGGTGATCACCCCCAGATCGCCGTTGAACACCTCGCGGTCATAGCTGTTGGCCACCTGCATGACCTTGTCGCCGAGGCAGTAGGTCCAGCCAAAGCGCTCGACCCGAAGCTCGCCCGGCGGGTTGAGCGCCTGCTGCAGCTCGAGGTTGAGCGCCCGCGCGCCCAGTCCGCCCCGGTTCATCGGGCATAGCACCTGGACGTCACGGACCGGATCGAGCCCAAACCGGGCCGGGATGCGCTCGCGCACCATGGCCAGCAGCTTGCGGACGCCGTCCTCCGGCTCGTCGGCCTCCACGAAAAAGAAGTCGCTACCTGCGGCCGGCTTGAGCTCGGGCAGCTGGCCGCGGTTGATGCGGTGCGCGTTCACCACGACCCGGCTCTCGGCAGCCTGGCGAAATACCTCCGTCAGCCGCACCACCGGCACGGCGCCCGAGCCGATGATGTCGGCCAGCACTTGCCCAGGCCCGACGCTCGGCAGCTGATCCACGTCGCCGACCAGCAGCAGAGCCGCGCTGTCCGGCAGTGCTCGGAGCAGGGCCCGCATTAAGGGCACGTCCACCATCGAGGTCTCGTCCACCACCAGCAGCTCGCAGGCCAGTGGGTTTATCTCGTCGCGCTTGAACCCGCCCGTCTTGGGGTCGCTCTCCAGCAGGCGGTGAATGGTCCGGGCCTCGAGGCCCGTGCTCTCGGTCAGGCGCTTGGCCGCCCGGCCCGTTGGGGCACACAGGGCCACCCCCACCCCCTTGGCCCGGAGCACCTGCAGGATGGAGTTGACCAGCGTGGTCTTGCCCACGCCGGGGCCACCGGTGATCACCAGCACCTTGGAGGACAGCGCCAGCCGCAGCGCCTCCCGCTGGCTGGCGGCCAGGGCGAGGCCGGTCCGGCCTTCGACCCAGGGGATCGCCTTCCCCGCATCGATCGCCGGCCAGGGCTGCCGGCCGGTGGCGAGGCGTTCCAGCCGCTCGGCGATGCTCTGCTCGGCGCGGTATAGGCCGGCCAGGAACACGCACCGCTCGCCCTCGAGCGTGTCGGCCACCACCTCGCCAGCCTCGAGCTCGAGGCCGAGCGCGATCCGAATCAGCTCGGAAGGGACGTCCAGCAGCTGCCCCGCAAGCGCGGTCAGCTCCCCCAGAGGCAGACCGCAGTGCCCCTCACCGGTGGCCTCGGCCAGGGCGAAGGAGATGCCGGCACGGACCCGGATCATCACTGTGGGCTCGATGCCGAGCTTGCCGGCAACGATGTCGGCGGTGCGGAAGCCGATGCCGCGGATGTCGCGGGCCAGCCGGTAGGGGTTCTCGGTGATGACCTGCACGGCGTTGGCGCCATAGGTCTTGTAAATCCGCACCGCCCGCGAGGTCCCAACCCCGTTGGCATGCAGGAAGAGCATGATCTCGCGGATCACCTTCTGCTCCGCCCAGCCCGCAACGATCCGGGCCGCGCGCTTGGGCCCGATGCCGGTGACCTCGCGCAGCCGGTCGGGCTCAGCCTCAATCAGCTCGAAGACAGCCGTGCCGAATGCGCGCACCAGCTTCTTGGCATAGACCGGCCCGATCCCGCGGATCATGCCGGAGCCGAGATACTTCTCGATGCCGTCCAGCGTGGTGGGCTGCGTCGCCTTCAGGAACCCAGCCCGAAACTGCAGGCCATGGGTGCGGTCGTTGATCCAGGTGCCGGAGAGCTGGACCCACTCGCCAGCCGAGATCGAGGCCGCATGCCCAACCACGGTGACCAGGTCACGCTGCCCACGTGCCTTGACCCGCAGCACGCAGAAGCCGCTCTCAGCGTTGTGGTAGGTGACCCGCTCGACGAGGCCGGCTAGCGCCTCGGTCGGCGGACCATGGCCAATAGGCGGAGACGAGGCAATCGCAGCGGGCACCGCTGGAGGATGACGCTGTTTTGCCGCCAATGCGAGAGCCGCTACCTCCAAGGAGGTGAAACGCCGGCTGACGTGGTCGGCATCTTTCCCTCCAAGGCGTCCATGCTGCGGCTGATTGGCGCCGTGCTGCTCGAAGCGGATGACGAGTGGCAACTGCAGCACCGTTACATGGGTACCGAGGCCATGGCCGAGATCCTCACCCCAGCGGCCGCCAACGACACCCCGCAACTTCCACCCAAGGTCGCCTGAGCTGTGGCTACCTCACGCCCACCAGCAATTTCCACCAACTTGACGGGCACTACCCTCGAAGATCGTGTTCCCGAAGTAGTCGTCGCGCGCATAGTACGCCGCGTCCCAGGGCAAGCTCAGCTGATCCCGGTCCACTTCCACTGGCAAGGGGAAACCGGCGACCTGCTGGATGCTTGCCGTAATCGCCGGGTACTTCTCCGCTCGGTAGGCCGCGATCGCGCGGCGTTCTGCCAAGCCAACCGTACTCTGCGCACCGAGACGCGTCCGGGTGAGAAGCACTGTGGTGGAAAGAGTGGCAAGAAAGCCGAAGATGCTACGCTGCGTGACCATCACGTTCTCCCAATCTGTTTTGGAAATGGAGCGTCCCGCATCCGGGCGACCAAGCCGCCCATGCCTGATGTTTGCGCAAGACCTCGGAGGGCACCGGTGGCCGGCGTCGTCTGCCAAGCTGTCCGCGATTGCCGGGCCGCGCCGTCACCAGACAACACTAAATGGCCACCGAACCAGTGGCTGATCGTCTCAGGGTTGTACCGGAGCATTGGGCACCGTCGCGCCAGAGGTCCGCCCCAATCCACGCGGAGGAACGATCACCTCGCCACGTATGGCTTCTGCGACCAATGCGGCGCGACGCTGCGCCTGTGCGCTACGCAGCGCGGCGTAATAGTCGAGTGATGACGCTTCGAGGCCGTCGGTCGCTTCCAGGGCGCCAGCACGGCTGTCGATAACTCCGGCGCCTGTTCCGACAAGGGCCACGGTTTCGATGATATCGCTCCCAACGACGCTGAGCGGATTGGCGACAAAACCAGCTACCGTGCCCACGGTGTCACGAAGGTTGGTCGGCCCCAGCAGCGGAAGTTGCACGGCTGGCCCGGGCCCCACGCCCCAGACACCGAAGGTCTGGCCGAAATCGGCTTGGTGCCCTGGTAGACCCCACTTGGTCGCCACATCGAACAAGCCCGCCGCGCCAAGGGTGGAATTGACGACGAAACGCTGCGTCGTGTTCCAGCCGCGCGTGACGTTGCCTTGAAGCAGGTCATTCACGAGTACCCTGGGCTCGACGAGATTGGACGAGAAGTTCCTTACGGAGTTCCGCACGGGGACTGGAACGTGGTCACGGTAGCCTCTGGCTATGGGCGCGACGATGTTGCGGTCTAGGAAATGGTTGCCGGCGAACACCACTCGGTTCACCGGTTCAGCAGGATCGCTGACCTCGCTGGTGGGTCCAACCATCTCGCCGGATCTGCTGGCACAACCTGCCATCACGGTGAGCGGCAGCAGCAGGGATGCGGCGAGGAAGACACGGCTCGTTATGAACATCTGGCAGCTCCTGTTCGACCAGGAGAGTTCTAGGGTGCTCGTTTTGCTGCCTAATGTGTCCCTTTTTTCAGGGGTGATACCATGTGACCACTTCGAAACACGATGATCGGAATCCGGTCATACGCCGGGCGAGAGTTCCAGATGGATGCAAGCGAAGGCCGCTTATCAAACGACATCAGGAACCACGCTGCCGCCAGACAGTCAGCGGAGCTTCAATGTTCGAGGCCTTGACTGGCTAAACTTCAAAGCTTGCAGTTTACTTTAACTCTAGAGCGGTTTCCTGCCTGACTGAATCGCTTGTGATCCCATGGGCTGCGCGGTCGTGATTCGATTGCCCCTGAGGATGGGGGCGATGGGCATGTCGAAGGCTCTGTCGGTCGATCTGCGGGAACGTGTGGTGGCGGCGATTGCAGCGGGATCGTCCTGCCGGGCGGCGGCGATCCGCTTCGGGGTGAGCGCGGCAAGCGCAGTCCGGTGGGCGGCGCTGGTGCGGGAGGTGGGCTCGGTCGCGCCAGGACCGCTGGGCGGCGACCGGCGTTCAGCCCAGATCGAGGCGCATGCGGCGCTGATCCTTCGCCTCGTCAACCAGAAGTCCGACAACACGCTGCGGGAGATCCGGACTGAACTGGCCAGGACCGGTGTGTCGGCCGGCATCGGCACGCTGTGGCGCTTCTTCGACCGGCGCCGGATGACGCACAAAAAAAGACCGCCCACGCCGCGGAGCAGGACCGCCCGGACGTCCTGAGGCGGCGCTGGGCCTGGTTCGAGGCGCAGCCTGACTTCGATCCGGACCGCCTGGTGTTCATCGATGAGACCTGGGCTTCTACCAACATGGCTCGGACCCACGGCCGAGCACCCCGAGGCGAGCGGCTGCGGGCACCGATCCCACATGGCCATTGGCTGACCACCACCTTCGTCGCCGGCCTGTGCAACACCGGCATGGTCGCGCCCATGGTGCTGGACGGGCCGATCAACGGCTCGCTCTTCCAGGACTATGTGGAGCAGGTGCTGGTGCCCGAACTCCGCCCTGGCGATGTCGTCGTGATGGACAACCTCGGCAGCCATAAGGGCTCAGGTGTGGGGGCCGCCATCGAGGCCGCAGGCGCCAGCCTGCTCTACCCCCCGCCCTACAGCCCCGACTTCAACCCGATCGAACAGGCCTTCGCCAAGCTGAAGGCTGCGCTCCGCACGGCGGCAGAGCGCAGCCTCGAAGGCCTGTGGGCCGCCATCGGCCGCATCATCGACACCTTCACCCCAGCCGAGTGCACCAACTACTTCGCCGCCGCCGGCTATGACGCAGACTGATGGGAAACTGCTCTAACGGTGTAATCGGTCTGGCGTTGATCCGAATCCATCAGTCAGTTTGAGACTCTGAATTGAGGCGGTCAATGCGCTTCAGCCCCACTCAGCCCCTTCAACGTAGGCCATCAAGCCACGACGGCCGTCACCGGCTTACCTGCTTGCGGGTTTCTGTTGTGCCCTGGGCAGGTAAACGCGGGCTTCAAGCCCACCGGAGGGTCGGTTAACCAATCGGATCTCACCGCCATGCGCCCGAACGATGCTCCGCACGGCAGTAAGGCCTAGCCCGACGCCCCCGCTGGTGCGGTTTCGAGAGGTTTCAAGCCGATGGTAAGGGGCGAAGACTTGCTCCAAGGATTCCTCAGGCAAGCCAGGCCCTTCATCACGGATGCAGACTTCCGCATGTTCGCTCGCCAAGCGGAGGTAAACCGTCGGTGGTGTCGCGTATTTCACCGCATTCTCGATCAAGTTCCCAAAGGCTCGCCTCAGAGCGTGGGGCCGGCCGTGATGCGTGCCACGATCAGGGCCCTCGTAGCGGAGCGCGATCTCCTGATCGCCGTAGTCGTCGATGATGGATTTCAGCAGCTCCGGCAGATCGAAGCGGGTGAAAGGCTCCTGGCTGGCATCGTCTCGGAAAAAAGTCAGCGCGGAGTCGATCATCTCCTGCATCTCGTCGACATAACGAAAGAGCTTGCCCTGCTGGGGCTCAGCGGTGAACTCGGCGACCAGACGCATGCGGGTTAAGGGCGTGCGGAGGTCGTGCGAGATTGCCGCCAGCATCAATGTGCGGTCTTGCACGAAGCGGCCGATCCGGGCCTGCATGGCGTTGAAAGCCTCGATCGTGCCGCGCAGCTCGGCCGGCCCAGCGGGCGGGATCGGCGGCGCCAGCGGATCGGTTCCGAAACGCCGTACCGCCGCGGCCAGTCGCTCAATCGGCCGGGCCAAGTTGCGCGCCGTGACCATGGCGAGGAGCAGGACAGATGCGAGGGCGAAGGCGAGTTCCATCGCCGTGCGCATCCTGGAGGTAAGGCCCCAACGCCACTCCGGCACCGTAAAAATAGCCCATGAATGATCCAGCAGCTGGACCCCCATGAAGTGGGCTTTCGCGCCACGGGCCGCTTCAAACTCAAACCGTGCCTCGTCCATCTCAGGACTGTCGGAAGCAAAGAAGATGATGCTCCGGGGCGTGTCGCCGAACAGGGCTTGGAGCGAAGGAAGCGCCTCACTAAAGTTACCGCGCAGTCGCTCCGTGATCCGGAGCGGCACGTCGCCGGGGTACCAAGTCAGTCGGTAGTCCACCGTGCCCGCAGCTGCCGCAATGGCCGGCCGCGCCTCCCGGGGCTGAGACTCCATGATGCGCACTGCCGTAGTCGCACTGTTGAGCAGCCCGGCTTCCGACAGCGACTGTTGCCCCCAGACCCCGGCGAAGCTCACGAACAGCGCGTTCATTAGCAGGGTTGCGCCGAAGGCCAACAGGATGGGTGAGACAAAGCGTCGGGCGATGGTATCGCCTAGCCAAGGTTGCAGCCTCATGTCCGCCGCACCTGGGCCATCAGGATGTAGCCGCCGTTGCGCACGGTGCGGATCAGGTCGGGGCTCTTCGGATCAGCTTCCAGCTTGCGGCGCAGCCGGCTGATCTGCACGTCGATGCTGCGATCAAACGGCGCGCTGGCATCGCCACGAGTAAAATCCAGCAGCATGTCACGGGTTAGCACACGCTGCGGATGTTCGGCAAAGGCGAGTAGTAGGTCGAACTCGCCTCCTGACAGGAATATCAAGGTGTTGTCGTCCGAGCGGAGTTCCCGTCGCGCGACGTCTAGCCGCCACCGACCGAAGCTCAGCATCGGCCTCGCATCCTGGGTGGGCGTAGGTATTTCGGCCCGGCGCAGCACCGCCTTGATGCGAGCGAGCAGCTCTCGCGCATTGAACGGCTTTGTTACGTAGTCGTCAGCGCCGATCTCCAGGCCAACCACACGATCAGTATGTTCGCCCACCGCCGTCAGCATGATCACCGGCACGGACGACCGGGTGCGAAGCTGACGACATAGGTCGAAGCCGTTCTCACCACGCAGCATCACGTCAAGGATAACGACGCTGACGGCCTGGGTATCCAGCAGCGAGAACATCTCCTCGCCTCGTCGGGCCACGGCAACCTTGCAGCCCTGGTTCTGCAGGAACTGCGTCAGCAGAGACAGGATGTCCTCGTCGTCATCCACGATCAGCACGTGCGGCATTTGCGTCATGACACTCCTTTTAACGCCCGAGCCACGTTCCTGTATAACCGAGTTTTCACAGCTTTGTTTCAGTTCTGACACACAGTGGCGGCGCTGACAGAACACCCACATCATCCCGCAAAAGCCGGCGCCTAAGGATGCCTCCTATGAACAGGAGCATCCTCCCATGTTGTTTAGCCTTCGTGCGCTTTCCGTCTTCGGCCTTCGGTTACCGCTGCTATTTGCCGCGCAGCTGCTCACCACTCCCCCAGCCCAGGCGCAGCAGAGCTCAGGCTCCGATCCCGTCGCCGGCTGGTCTGGCGTCGTAAGCGTCGGCCCCGCCGTCGTGTCGGGATATGCCGGGGCGAATTCCAGCAAGCTTGCCCCTTCCTCGACGAGCCAGCCTTCGGCTGCCAGCGGTGCCTAAGCGGCATGGCAGCTACGGACTGCCGGCCTCCAGCGCCGGCGGCTGGTGGCCTGTAACGGGGCGGCCGACCAACACGCGTCAGACCCGCACTGAAAGCAACAAACATGAACCCCGACAACTTGTTCCAGATCGCCAACACGGTGGCCTTGGCCGGATGGGCGTCGCTGATCCTCGGCATCCTCACGGGCCAGTCCTGGTTGCGGGTCGGCGTTGCCGGCCGCGTCGTGCCAATTCTGCTGTCGGTCTTCTACGCGGCGCTGGTGGCTGTCGCCTGGCCGGACACGGTGGGCGGCTACGACACCCTCACCGCGGTCGCCCGCCTGTTCGAAGACCCACGCATGCTACTGGCCGGTTGGGCACACTACCTCGCCTTCGATCTCCTGGTCGGCGGCTGGATCGCCGATGAGGTGGACCGCCGCGGCCTGACCCGCTGGTTGCTGCTCCCAGCACTGCCTCTGGTCTTCCTGTTCGGGCCAGTCGGGCTGCTCGTGTCCGTTGCTGGCACCGCGCTGCTGCGCCCGAGGTTTCACAACGCCTGATGGGGGTTCATCCATGTCCGACACCATCGCCCATGTTGCGCTGCTGCTCCGGCGCGAGCTCCTGGCCACGTCGCTGGGCCTGCTCTTCCTCGCTATGGCCGTACCGACCCTTTTCGGCTTAGCCCTGGACGGCCGGACCATTGTCGGGGTTTCAGTCTGGCTAAAGCCCTTCAAGTTCCAGCTGTCCCTCGCTGTGCACGTGCTGACCGTCGCCCTGGCGCTCGGTGTAATCGAGCGCCGCGCGAGGGAGGGCCGCATGGTCAGGGCGATTCTGCTAATTTTTTCGGCCATGTTGCTGTTCGAGGTCTGCTGGATCACGGTGCAAGGGGGGCGCGGCCTGCCCTCGCACTTCGCTACCAGCGCATTCGATCTGGCCATGTACGTGCTGATGGGCATCGGTGCGACGTTCATCGTCCTGGCGACCGCGCTGTTCGGCGTGCTGGCGCTGCGGCATCCGGCTCCCGAGGTGCCCCGCCTTGTCAGCCTCGCTGTCGGGCTTGGGCTGCTCGTCTCCGGCATCGCAGGGCTGGTCACGGGCTGGTCCATCTCACTCAACAATGGCGCAGTCGTGGGTAGCATCGGCGATGCCGGGCTCAGCATCCCGCTGCTTGGCTGGTCCGGTACGGCTGGAGATATACGGGTCGCGCACTTCGTAGGCTTACATGCTGCGCAGTCTCTCCCACTGCTCGGCCTCGCCCTCCGTGCCTGGACCACACGGAGGGCACGCTCTGCCCTCGTGGTTGCCTCTCTGCTCTGGTCAGGAGCAACAGTGGGCCTGCTCATCCAAGCGCTCGCTGGGCGCCCCTTTATCCCGCTCGGCTGAGGCACAGCATTGGTGCATCGGTGCTGTTAGTGGCTGGATGCGATCAAGGCTTGCCGTTGACCGAATCTATACTGGCATATTAGCGAAGCCGCAGCTCCAGCGGATCGAGATCGAGCGCACGGGCGAGTTTGTCGGTCGCTAGTGTCAACGCGAACTGCGTCGACGAGCTGCCGTGCGCACATCTAACCCGGCGCGTTCAGATCAAGGCGCCCCCGGTGACGAAGCATCTGGCTGTCATGGGCCGGCGGCTACGTCCTCGATACCTCAAACGCCGCGCACTGGGCTGAAGCACTTGACAACATCGGCCTTATTGTCCCGTACACATCTCGTAGGTAGAGCGGGGATAGCTGCATGCAGTCATACGATCTGGTCGTCATCGGCAGTGGGCCATCCGGACGACGGGCCGCAGTGCAGGCAGCCAAGCTGGGCCGCTCAGTTCTGGTCATCGAAAAGGGCCGGCGCGTTGGTGGCGTTTCGGTGCACACCGGTACCATCCCGTCCAAGACGCTACGCGAAACCGTGCTGAACCTGACAGGCTGGCGCGAGCGAGGCTTTTACGGTCTGGCGTATCGCGTGAAGCAGGACATCGAGGCTGGCGACCTGATGACCCGGTTGCACAAGACCCTGGAGCATGAGGTCGAAACCTTGGAGCACCAGTTCGCCCGCAACCGGGTGCACATGCTGCGAGGTCTGGCTACCTTCGTTAACCCGCACCGAATTGAAGTGCAGGTGGAGTCCGGCGAGAGCCAGACAGTCGAGGCAGCGCGAATTGTGATTGCCGTGGGGACTCGCCCCTTGCGCCCTTCCCACATCCCGTTCAACCACACCACGGTGATAGACAGCGACGAACTTGTGGAACTCACCACGCTGCCGCGGTCGATGACCGTTGTCGGCGCCGGAGTTATTGGCGTGGAGTATGCTACGATCTTCTCCGCGCTGGACGTGCGTGTGACATTGGTGGAACCGCGCAGCAGCTTTCTCGACTTTGTAGACCGTGAACTGGTGGATGACTTCGTCCACCAACTGCGGGACCGTGGAGTAGGCTTTCGCCTTGGTTCGAAGGTGCAATCCATTGAGTTCGAAAATAGCCAGCCTGTGGCGATGTTGGAGGGCGGCCGGCGCGTGCGGTCTGAGATGCTGCTCTTCACTGCTGGGCGCGTGGGCGCCACTGACACACTGAACCTCTCGGCGTGTGGCCTGGCTTCCGACGATCGTGGCCGCCTGACAGTGGACCCGCAAACCTTCCAGACAGCAGTGCCACATATCTATGCCACCGGTGACGTGATCGGATTTCCCAGCTTGGCGTCCACCTCGCTGGAGCAGGGGCGCATAGCGGCTTGTCACGCTTGCGGTGAGCCGCTGCCCCCAGTGCCGGCCTTTTTCCCCTATGGCATTTACTCGGTACCCGAGATCTCCATGGTAGGTCTGAGTGAGGAAGAGGTGCGCAAGGCTGGAACGCCTTATGAATGTGGCATCGCCCGCCTTCGGGAAACCTCTCGCGGGCACATCATGGGTCTGAATGGCGGCTTGCTGAAGATGATTGTCTCGATTGAGACGCGTCGGCTTCTGGGTGTGCACATCGTAGGGGAGGGGGCAACGGAGCTGGTGCACATTGGTCAAGCGGTTCTGAATCTGGGTGGTACCTTGGACTACTTCATCGATAACACTTTTAACTACCCAACGCTTGCTGAGGCTTACAAGATTGCCGCTCTGGATGCTTGGAATCGTTTAACGCCGCGCAAAGAGGCGGTTGCGGAGGTGACCGCGGTGTCGCCCTGACTGATACTCCAAGTTGGAATTAAGCTTGGCTAGCCTGAGCTGCCCTGTTTTTGGCGCTTCGGGTTGACACCAAGCTCCTGAAGGTCTGACCCGCTGGACCTGAGCCGATGCGGTCGGGTACGATTCAGCGATAGGCAAGGCATCTGGAGACGGGCTACGCCGGCGCTGATGATCTGGAAAGACCTGCCGCCTGGCGAGTTGCGACCGTTGGCGAAGACGGAGTGCCACCTGCGGGTGGCGCGCACCTGCTGGCGATCGTGGCTGTCCTTGGAGGACAAAGCCGCGAGGCTGCACAGAAAGCGTTCTAACACCGGAAGTGTTATGCACGGACAGGCAAAGTGCCTGTCCGTGCACGATCGATCAGCCTTTGGTGTCGTCCACGATCATCAGGCGGCTGCCGTCCGCAGACACTTCGACATCCACGTCCATGCCGCCGTGCTGACCTTCGAACTCATAGACCATGAAGGTTGCGCCATTGCCTCCAGGCACTGGCCGTTCGCTCCGCTCGATCTTGGTCGGCCTGAAGTTCGCCATCCAACGCTGCACGGCCTGCATCACCGGCGGCGGCACTTCGTTTTGCTGGATCTCCTCCTCGATCTCCTCGATCTCGCCGAACATCAACACATCCACCTCACGCACGCGGCCTTCCCGGGTGCGCCCCTTGAGTTCGAAGGTCAGTCGCCCGGACTCGATCTCAACGCCGGCCTCGGAAATCTGCTCAAAGCCGCCGGCGGCCCGCGCCGCTGCCGCAATGTGGGGCGGAATCTGATTCATCTCCAGCTTCGCGCTTTGTGCCTGCGCGGCGTTGTGGCCAACGGCAGCGGCAAATATTGCCGCAATAGCCGCGGCTTTCAAAACATAGGCCATGGTGCGCTCCTCGTTCCCGGCTGGCGTCGTGCAGACGCTGCCAAGCGCACCATGCGTGCCACCTAAGACCACGACTTCGTAGTTATGTCACCGTCCGATGACATTGCGGTCCAACCGGGAGGTGGTGCCGCCCTATGTTCACATGATGCCAGGGTAGGCCAAGCCGTAGTAGTCATAAGCGCTGCGGCCATAACCCGGCTCGGTCCACGGTGTCTCGTCGCGGCCATAGCTCGGTGCCGCTTCCAACTGTGCGCGCGAGACATCCGCTACATAGCCGCTCAAGTCTTTGTCGTAATTCAACGTCTTCCAGGGCAGGGGGTGGTAGCGTTCACCAATCCCTAGAATGCCGCCGAAGCTCATGACAACGTAGGAAACCTGGCCGGAGAGCCTGTCGACATCAGCGTATAGATTGAACCAAGGCAATCTCCGGCGCGACTGTAGACAGGCGTGCCTTCGACCTTGTCGGAGGAAATCAGTCGATCTGTTTCGTTTGTGGCAACACCTTCGCCGCCTGTGATGCCGGTTCCCGTGGCTTCTGACATTACCGTCTCCGTTGGCTGATCACTGAATTCTACCAGGCATCACCGAGTTGCCATTGCAGGGCGACCGCGACCTGATAGCGTGGCGTGTCACGGGTGGTCCCAAACCCGGCAGCGAGGCCCAGCACGACCCGGCTTCCTGAGAGCCGGTGGCGAACTCCAGCTTGAATGAGGCTGTAGTCGCGGTCACCCCGCTCCTGCTGCTCCCTGGCATATGTCAGAACGAGAGCGGTGGCAGGGGAGAGCGCCTGACCAACAGAAGCATTCACCAGATAGCGGTTCGGCCGCTCGCCAAACTGTGGCTCCAAGCGAGCCACCCAGCCAATGTTGAGATGGGTGCCGATGGCCTGCTTCCCGAAAGGAAACGTCCTGCCTATTAGCGCCACGGCTTCGGTTTCGTAAGCGGGTTTGCCGGGGCCATAGAGGGTCCGTATCCGCATCAGGCCTGCAATAGCAGGGTACCCGCCACGTCCATCGCTGAACTCGTACAGCGCACCAATCCGGGTCGCGCCTCCCCATGCTGCCTGCCCGCCATCCTCTGACGGGCTGAGGCCTTCGCTGACAGCACCCAGCTTCCGACGGGTCTCGAGGTTGCCATAGGCGCCAACTTGACCGATGCGGAGCTCCAAGCCTGGCACAACACCCATCGATAGCTGGGTCTCGACGGCGCCGGTGTTGCGCACCGAGCCTTGCCGCGCTCTCTCGTAGGCGCCGATGAAAGCAGCCTCGGCTGCACCGGGCTTGGCCGCGACGGGGTCGGTAATCTGAAACGGGTCGTCGGCAAGCTCAATTGGCTCTTCTACCGCTGCTACTGCGGGCGTGGCGAACGAGAAGTGCATCGCTGCCAGCAGCGCGGTGGCGCAATTCAGAGGAAGAAGTCTGCACATCCGGTCCCCCTATGGGCTAGCAGCTCTACCTCGCAAGCGTGACCGAAAGACGTTCCGATGAAAGCAGCCGGTAGGGGTTGGCAGTAACGGTTGAGTTGAGCTTGGCGAATTCCAACAAATGTTGGCGCGCAGCGAGCCGATGCTCCACCACGACTTTGACTTTGCCTGCGTCGAACTCAACATCGAACACAAGCTCACCAAGCCGCGGCACTCGTGGATGAACGGCTAGATTCGAACGCTAGAACCGCATCATCAAGGATGCCGCTGGCAAGCGCTTCCACTATGAGAGCCACGACCAACGCCGTCAGCACCTCGCCGACTTCGTCCCGACCTACAATTTCGCCCGTCGCCCGAAGACCCTACCTAGCCTCACGCCATACAAGGCTATCTGCAAAGCTTGTGCAAAGCTTGGACAGAAGAGCCGTCCAGGTTCATCCATGACCCGCACCACCAAATCCCGGGACCAAACATCTAGCCAGCAGGGGCAATGGTCCACGACAGAACCGCCGGGCGATGTGCGCCGCGGTGCTACGGGCCTGGGCGAAGCTAGCGAAGGGCTGAGAGAGGGCCCATCTGGGCCCGGCCTGTCCTACCGCGCCGCGGGGTTAGTGCATTCGCAGCTAACAAGCCCCTTCCGGCTTCCGGGGGAGCTAGGTAATCCATTGCGCGCCCACTGGAAATGGCTGTGGGCCACTCACCCTCAGTGCCGCTCGTAATGCCAGGGGTGGCCGTCCAAGCGACGATCGCCGCGGAGCGAGCTTCGTCGAGCAGTTCCGTAAGGCCACCAGGAACGCTGATGCGGAGGACGGATCTGTCGTCGTTCGAGGCGCAGATGGTTACTATCTAGCTGTCACCGCTGTCGTTTTTACCTCAAACCAGCACCCGTCGCTTGAGAACATTAGGCCCGTCTTTACTGGAAATAACTCGAAGACCATGACCACAAGCATCCACTTCATTTTAGTATCTTATCGAGCGGATGCTCCTTAAGCGCTACGAACTGCTTGCAGCACCCTTGCTATCTCATCACATACAACCTCGAAAGCTTCTTTGACGTAAATCGTACTTCCTCTCCCGTTAGATCCAATGAAGTGGACTCTGGTTCCGTCCGTCTCTGGCAAAATATAAATCACATGTCTCGCATTAATTGCACATTTTTGATTACCTGGGGCTGTGAAATAGAGCAGCATCTTTCTCTCCAGCTAACTAACCATGGCTTGACTAGCTTCCTCCTTCCTCTCTTGTTCAAATAAGAGGTTAGGCAAGCACCACTTCATAGCCCTTGCCAGAGCCTGCTCAGCACCCTCACGCTGACGCATAGCTCGAGGACCAACTACTCGATAGCGATTGCCCTGTTATGAGCGCTGCCTCACTGAGAAACCTTAAGTTTTATCCACGTAAAGTTACCAACACCAAAGCTGAACTATGCTAATTCGGAATGGTCCGGATTGGTTCTAAAGCCGATGATGTCAGAGATCCAGCTTTTCGGGTTTTCGACCGCGATCACCTACATGGGGGCACTGCTCTCGCTTGTGATAGGCGGCGGCATGTTGCTGGTCTTTTGGATGATACAGCCGGCACACGACACTGCGGGCAGAGAGAGCAATCCGGCTTTGTCTGGACCGAGTGAAGGTAAGCATGGCGACGCCGGGAAAGACGCTTTGATGCCTTACGCTCAGGGTGAGGCTGACGCGTTGGCGGGCCGTCCCTGTCTTTACGACACCCCTACATCTGCCCGCTCACCGTCTGAACGGCTCTACTGCAGCGGGTACCACGATACCTTGAACCGTATTCGACGTGAGGCACGAGAAGCCGAAGGCTTGCAGTAACCTCCGAGCCAGTCAGACTAAGGATAAAAATTAATCTGCTGAAGCAGGCTCAACTGCAATGCAGCATGCCGGAGGGCCTGGACGCGCTGCTGGCGGAAGCGCGCCAGCGCATCGATCGCCGCTATGATGGCGAGGCGTGGCCGCAGAACCCGTGATTTTCACGCAGGTGTAAGGTGCGGGGGAGGCAGGTGAGACAAGCCAGGCACAAGAAGGCGAGCAATCGCTGCCGCTAGGAGGTAGTGCGGCTCCTAGCCCGCCCCGCAACCACGAGGGTGTACCGAATGCGTCACCTGGAAATAAATCAAGGAGCTGTTTAGCCTGTCAAAGCGCTACTCGCTGGTTCCTGCACCCGCACCCCTAGCCGAGCCGCCGTAGCTTCAAGCCGCTCGACGTCGCCTTCGTGCCACTGATGCCCCGCTCATCCAGCTCACGGCCGATCGCCATCTTCAATCGGATCATGGTCAGCCGATCGGCGGTTCGGCGCCGGCGCTCCTCGGGCGAGATCTTCGGCTTTGCGGACGCCATCTGGTCGGGGGGCAGGCTCATGCCGTGAATGTCGGTCGCCGCAGCAGCTGGTGCTAGCCCACTACCAGCAATGCAGCACGACACCGATTAGAGCACACCAACTCCAAACCAATAACATCCCGCAATCACAGCCACCCAGACTGGAACTGGAAATACCGCTATGATTGCAAGCTTCCCCCAAGACATCTGCGTGTCCTCGCCGTCGTGATCTGTACCAAATTCGTACAGCATCGTTCCAACTTGGGTGAAGCGGCTGAGTTCGTCGCGATTGAAGCGCAATGTTGCGATTGGCCGCTGTCGGACTGGCTGCTTGGAGCGCCATTTCGGCGGATCCAAGAGGAGGGAGAGCATGGTGGAGTTCTGCGCGGTCTTGATCTCCCTGGCTCTTGTCAGCGTCGGCCTTTGGCTCGGTTGGCTTGCCAATCAGTCTAAGCGCCCTCGCAGTCACCCGATGAGGAGCGTTCTTCTTCGGGCGCGCGTCACTCGCCACGCGCCCCATGCCTCACACAGGCATGCGCCCCGGTAACGTGGAGAGACGGAAATATGCCGCCCTTGACCGCTTCCAGCGCCAGCCGCGCCGCCTTAGAGGCCGCCGGTGTCGAGTTCATCCCCGAGAACGGCGGCGGCACTGGGGTGCGGCTTCGAAGGCCATCGGCCGCTGAGTGATGGATCGGACCGTCTTCTGCACATCTTGCGTGAGACGTGCCTGTCTGAGATCCGATCCGACCAGCCGGACCTGACCCTCCGCCAACTCGCGGTGCTGCTCATTGTCTACCAGACCGAGGAGCTGCAAACCGTCCGCGGGGTGGCGAAGCATCTGAACATCAGCAAGACAGGCGTCGGCCGCGTGCTCAAACGGCTCGAAGAACTCGAGATGGTGTACAGGACCATCGATGGTCGAGACCTTCGCAGCGTGCGGCTGCGGCGGACTGCCGCCGGCGGCATGGTGGTGGAGCGGCTTGGGGTGGCGATGACCGAAGCTGCGGCTGGGTTTGGCGGAGCGCTATCAGAGGTGCCGACCAATGTCTGAGCCACCCGAGGACCCCATCGCCACGGCCGAGCGCCACGTCGGCATAGGCGAGGCGCTTGTAGCGCGCCAGCTTGCCGTGATCGACGAGCTGGACCGGGACAACCACCTCGAGGCGGCGGCCAGAGGGCGAAAGTTGCTGGTAGCGCTCCAGCGCTCGCTGGACCTAGCCCGCGAGCATCTACGCGTTGAACGGGACAGGCAGCGCGCTGGGGCGAAGCTGCCCGGGGCGGCTTCAGAAAGCTAAGGGGCTCGTCAGGCTCGTGTTTGTATTCGCCTTTAGATTGTAATTTCATTGAATTTTAATCGTAAATGGTTAATTGCGGCTCAGCCATGTGCTATCGCTCTGATTGATATGTATGGAGGCTGCTGCAGATGCCAGCCGATGTGCCATCGGTGCCAATCCAGGATGGCAATGGGAGCCACTCGCCAAGGCCGGTAATCCTTGTGGTCGAGGACGAAGCTCTGACTGGTTTGCTGATCGAGGATACGCTCCAGAGCGCCGGGTACGACACTATTCTCGCCAATAGCGGCCAATCCGCACTCGCCCTGGCCAAAGCGGCAGGGCAGCTGTCTGCACTCGTCGCTGACATTCACCTGATGCACGGAGGCGACGGCCGTTCGATTGTAAGGGAGATCCGCAAGAGCAATCCTCTGCTGCCGACGGTTGTGGTCACAGGCTTTGCCAAGGCAGCGCCAGAGGCGGATCTGAGAGGGCTTGGCGGGCCGACAGTCCGCCTCGTGAAGCCGTTCAGCTGTGAGGAGCTCCTCGAGAGCTTGGCTGGTGTGCTTTCGAGTACCAACAGCCGTGCACCTAGGAGCGTCGAGAAGGAATGCGCCGCCAGTCGGGAAAAGATGCACGGCGATAGCTGACACCGCGGCTTCTGACCTCACCTACTTCCAGCCAGCCAACCTCTCGTAGGAGGGATTGCTCCCGGTGCCGGCTCGACCGATGGTGACGGTGCCAGGCTGCATCAGCGCGTTGGTCTGCTGCCTGTAAATCAAGTTTTTCATGTATCCGTTGGAAGTAGCGCACTACACGCTCTTGCGTATCGAAAAGACTATTCTCTGCGAGGATTTGTGCCGACGCGTGCATAGCGCGCAGCCTACCGCAAACTGTCAATATTTCACAACAAAATCACCTGGTTAAAGGTGTTTAGATCCTATCTTCCGCTTGCATTTTCTAGTGAGTACAAGAGGAATCGTGAAACCTTTACAGTGGCGGCTGGATTGGCACACGAGCGACTGCAATGGGTGGAAACTGGACCTACTGGATCCTGGCCAGGATGAACCGGGTGCGCTCTTCAACCGAGGTATGGGGGAGGTGCGTCAGCTCATACCCGTATTCACTGTAGGTGCCGACCATCGCCTCGTAGGTCGCCTGCGCTTCGTCAGGAGATTGCTTGCGCTCAGCGTCCTGGCCGAAAATCTCCGGCCATGGTGGTGCGATGAAAACCTGCCGATTGTACCGGAAGGCACCGGCCGCCCGCTGGACGTGGGATGGGACCGCTAGGCTACACAAGGTCAGGTATCCCACCACGTCAGGAACGCCGCGGTCGAAAAAGACAGGACCGGCGCGTTCCCGCGCTTCCCGGTGGGATCGGAGTTCCCAGCCTAGCATCAGTTCTGCGAAGCCGAGACGATCATCCCATGGCAGGGCAGAACCGCCGATGGCGACCTGATCCTGGATGATTGCCCGACCGGCTTCGGGCATCCCGTGAAGGCCGCGGGCTACCAGGGCCTTGATCAGGGTACTCTTCCCCGAACCCGGACCACCCGTGATGACGAAGAAGCGCTCGTGCTGGTGCAATGTGAGACCTCAAGCCTGATGGTGTGGAGAGGGCGTGCCTATGGACGTTGAGATGCCGAGACTGATCCTGTGTCGTCCTTGCCTGGCGGACGTGCCCACCCTGTTCGGGTTTCTGGGCGACGCCCAGGCCATGCAGCACACCCACGCCGATGCCTCACTGCGGCAATGCCGCCGTCGGGTGGCCGTCCATGAGTGGCACCGCCGCCGTGACGGCTACGCGCCGTGGACCATCGTAGCCAGGTCGGATGCGCGGATCATCGGCTGGGGCGGGCTCTACGATGACCCGTTCGATCCGGGCTGGGGCGTCGAGGTGGCCTACTTCTTCCACCCGTTAGCCTGGGGGCAGGGCTACGCCTCAGAGATGGTCGCCGCCTGCATGAGCGTCGCCGATCATGCACTGCGGCTGCCAGAGGTCAGGGCCTTCGCGCATCCAGCGAACGTGGGATCGCGGCGTGTGCTGGAAAAGGCCGGCTTCGAGGTGGTGCGGTTCGTGCCGGAGATGGACCGCTTCCTCTACCGGCGACACCGCCAGGAGTTGAAAGCGGCGGCTTAGCGCCGGGTGGGGTGAAAGCGGGCCCTTTGCTAAAGAAGTGTCGAGAGAGTTGGCCAATAGACCCGAGGACGGTCTTGCCCTTCGCGGCAGGGATGCGCGACGTGTCCCGCTCCACCACTTGGCCGCCAAGCTGCTGGTGATGGCGCTTGCCAGCATCCGCACGACGGCGCCGGCTAGGGGCGCCGCAGGCCGGACGGCTGGCTCGATCGTCAGCACCTCCCGAGGAGGACCGAAGCGCCGGGCCAGGATTTGTCGCGGCCGAAGAGGGGAGACTGATCCCGATCGGAGTAGCGGGTTTGCGTTGGGAACCGGAGGGGACATGCCGAAGCCCTACGTGAGTTCGCTGCTCGCCGGAACCGGCGAGGCCTGCCCGGCGTGTCGGCATGAGGCGGGCAGCGGGACCTTAGCACGGCACGAGGACGCGGCGCGGGTAGCGCAAGCTCCATCTCGCCACCGACGCCGACACCGGGCGGATCGTCGCGTCGGCGCTGACCGACAAGGATACCGATGACGGATCGCGGGTCGGGCCTTTGCTCGACCAGGTTGGCGGACCAGTGGCGTCCTTCACCGGCGATGGAGCCTACGACCGGGACGCCGTCTACGCCGCTGTTGCCGCGCGGCATCCGGCGGTCGACGTCATCGTTCCACCCCGATCGAGTGCGGTACAAAGCGATAGAGCTAGGACCGAGCCGACGCAGCGGGACCGACATCTGCATACCATTGCCGAACGCGGCTGCATGGGCTGGCAGCAGGCGTCTGGGTATAACTGGCGCGCCCTTGTGGAGGCCGACATCTCGCGATGAAAGCGCGTCATCGGCGACGCGGCCTACGCTCGCAGACCGACAGGCGTCAGGAAGCCGAGGTTGCCGTCGCCGCCGACGTGCTAAACCGCATGCTCGAACTCGGACGCCCGGAGTACGTCCGCCTCACATGAGGCTCAGATCAGAGTAGGACGCCATGCGCCTCCACCCGCTAGCCATGCAACACGGTGACGCAGGGCCTGACGCTTAGGTGATGCCCTGCTTCCATGAATCCGAATACGCTCTCGCCAAGGATGGCTGGTGCCGCGCCGCAATGACTGCGGTGGGTCCAGCCGGGCGGGAGGAAAGCAAGGCATGGCTGGACATTTGGCGCGACCGATGCGCGGCACCGGGGCGGCGGACTCGCTCCAAGGTGGGGCCACTCAGGACGTGATCCTTGGCCTGGGCGGGGACGACACCCTGGACGGCGGCGACGGAAGCGATTTCATCTCCGGAGGCGCTGGGCGGGACGAGCTCCGCGGCGGCGACGGCAACGACTTGGTCTTCGGTGGGGCCGGGAACGACCTGATCACCGGTGGCAAGGATAGCCGCGACACCTACCCGGACCTCGAGCCGGGCACTGGCAATGACTCCCTCTTCGGCGGCGCTGGCGACGATCAGGTGCTCGGCGGGCGCGGGAACGACTTCCTGTCCGGAGGTACCGGCGCGGACAACCTTCTCGGCGGGACCGGGGTGGACACGATCTTAGGCGGCGAAGGAAACGATACGATCTATGGCGGCCGTCCCTCGGTGCTTTTCCTCGACGGCGCAGACCCCGAGGACGGGCCGGACGTGCTAATAGGCGGCGCTGGCGACGATGACATGCGGGGCGGGCGGGGCGACGACGTCCTGCGGGGCGGGACCGGCAACGACGCGGTCCGAGGCGGTTTCGGCGCCGACACGTTGTGCGGCGGCTCGGGCGCGGACACCTTCGCGTTCGGGACGCGCGAGACCGATTTTTTCCAGAGTAGCCAGGGTGCCGTGGACACCGGGCTGGGCAAGGGCGCCGACGTCGTCGAGGACTTCCAGCAGGGGCAGGACAGGATCGACCTCTCGGCCCTGAACAGCTTTTCGCTCCGCTTCGTCGGCACCGGCGACTTCGTCTACCGGTTCGTTGGCCAGGCCGCGTTCTCGGGCGACGGCCCAGAGGTCCGCTACGACGTCGTTGACGGACGGACCATCCTTCAGCTGGACGGTGTGGAAGTCGTCGACACGGGTCCGCCCGGGACCGGCGGCAGCCCGGCCGACGTCGTGGTGCCGACCGACGGCGTCGCCGACGCCGAGATCGTCCTGACCGGGGCGTTCCAGCTGCGCGAGGGCGACTTTATCCTCTGAGCGCAGGCCGGTCGCCCGGCCAACGCCGACGACCGCCGCTGGCGGGAGGGCGCGGGAACGGGTGCCTCGACCTAGCATTGCCAACTTGACGGCTCCTGGCTTGGCCAAGGGGGGCGGGCCAGGATGATGAGATGACGCCCGAGCCTGCAACCTTCCCGGCTATCGCTTCCCGGCCGCGATCATCAGCTACCCCGTCTGGCTGTATCACGTCTTCGGCCTGAGCCTGCGCGAGGTGAAGTTGCTCTTGGCCCAGCGGGGCATTGTCGTCACCCACGAGAGCATCAGGCAATGGTGCCGCAAGTTCGGCGCCGGCTTTGCTCGCAAGCTCCGCCAGCGCCGACCCAAGTCGGGCGACACCTGGCACCTCGATGAGGTGTTCCTGAAGATTGACGGCGAGCTGCACTATCTCTGGCGCGCGGTGGACCAACACGGTGTCGTGCTCGACATCCTGGTGCAGGACCGCCGGAATGCTACGGCTGCAAAGCGCCTGCTCGTCGGCCTGAAGTACAGGCCGCGGCGCCTCGTCACCGATGGCCTCCGCAGCTACGGTGTCGCGCACCGCGAGGTAATGCCCGGGGTCAAGCACCGGACCAGCCGGTATCTGAACAACCGTGCTGAGAACTCGCACCGGCCGACGCGTCGGCGATCTTATGAGGTCCGAGACGCTGCACGGGACCACAGCATCCCAGGGAGCCGCCCGTCGATGAGCGCGAGGCCGAGGCCGATCAACGCCATCCCCACGAAGTGCTTCGGCTCGAGCCGCTCCCCCAGGACCAGCGAGCCCAGCAGGATCGCGCTGACCGGGATGACGAATGTCACCAAGAGGAGGTTCGTCGCCCCGGCTGCCGCGAGAATGCGGAAGTAGAGCACGTAGGCCAGCGCTGTAGACAGCACGCCGATGCCGAGCAGCGCAGCCCAGGCGTGCGTGCTCGGCGGCGAAAGCATCCAGGGCTGGTCCATCGCCAGCGCGAGGGGGAGCGTAACGAGCGTGGATGCGGTGACCTGACCAGTCGCGGTCGCCAGCGGGGGCACGCCCATGCGACGGAAGCGTCGCCCCAACACGCCCGCGAAGGCGTAGGACAGCGCAGCCGCAAGGCAGGCCACCTGCGCTGCGAGACCCACACCGAGCCCGGCCAGCAAATCCGCGCCGAGCATCACCGCGACGCCGATCAGGCCCACGACCACGCCAGCTGCCTTGCCAGGCGTGAGCCGCTCGTCCGGCGTCAGCAGGTGCGCCACCACCACGGTGAAGAGCGGCGTCGTCGCGTTCAGGATTGCAGCTAGGCCGCTGGCGATGTGGTGCTGCCCCCAGACGAAGAGGGCAAACGGGACGACGTTGTTAAGCAGGCCCATGCCGAGGAAGGCGATCCAAAGACCGCGGACGCGAGGCATGCGAATATGCAGGACGGCCAGCACCGCCCAGAGTACCAGCGCGGCGATGCCGACGCGGGCCAGCACGATGGTGAGGGAGGGCAGTTCGCGCACCGCCACACCACTGAAGAAAAACGAGCCGCCCCAGAGAACCGAAAGGACGATCAGCATCACCCACTCAGCCGCTCCCATGCGCTGCCCTACTATTGCCGCTGATGCACCAGCCATCAGACCCCCTCCAGAACCGGGCCTATACAGTAGGGAAGCTTGGACACATGCCATCCGCCGGTTGCCAGCACACTACGGCTGCGGCTAATGAACTGCTTGTGCAATCGCGGCAGCGGCGGAGCCGCAGGCCACATAATCATCTCCCTAATCACCGTTCCCTCGCTTCAGCCGCCTAGCGGCACCGCTCCAGCCGGCCAGATGGGTCGTCTTGCGCGAGCTCTGATGAAACCCACGGCTACTTGGTAGCTGGCCTGGAGTCGTCGTGATGCCCCCAAGGCATCGATTTTTACCAAAGCTGCTTGCCTATACGGCACCACTGTATAATGTATCGAGGGATCGATACAAATTATCGGACTAATCACTTGGCGTGGCAACTGAGCTTGGAGCTTCCTTTGCCTAATGCCCCGAACTCCTCGAGGCGCTGGATTCCAGTTCGGCGGGTTTTGCCGACGGTGGAGGTGCCAACAGTTCCGCAGGACCGCGCCCGTCAGTCACGCCAGTGTGGTGCCTGCACGTGAACGCGTCGGCTGCTCGGCACCGGGAATCGCATCCGTCGCTCCGCCCCGACGACTCAAGACAGGCCATCAGACCAGAGCTCCAGGCATGCTGAGGCAGGACAAGCGGAGGGCACGGGAGGAATTCAGACGCTGGGGACTACTAAGCGTCGAGGGCAGTCCGGCTGCAGACGCTGTGCTCGTCAATCGCCAATCGGCGATTGGCTTGCTTGCGGTGAATATGCTGTTCGTCCTCCATCGCGGCCTTTCCCACGAGCATGGCAAGCCGCGGCGCGGCCAGTCGCTTGATTGGGTGCAAGCGCTGAGGCGCAATGCCCCGGCCGAGAACCACCGGGCGCGGGTTCACCCGGGCGTGGAGCTTGCGCCTGGATTTCTTCCAGCGCGGACCGTCCTGCACTCGCTCGTGCATGTGGCCGGCAAGGCGCTTGATGAGGCGCTCGCTACGACCATCGCTCGGGAAGGCGAGACTGCCGCAGAGGTGTTCGCCCGCTTGAGTTCGATAGCAGGGCAGGAGCCCCAACCGGTTCGTTGCATGAGCGAGCTGCTTGACGGCTGCATCGAGCAGGTTGTTGCGGTGCGCGCTGTGGAAGATGGAGAGGTGGAGGTCGTTTTCTCTGAGCACTGGTTGGGCACCAGCACGCCGACCCTGATGCGCCTCCTGCAGGCGCTGAACGGGAGGGCGGCGCAGGATCGCTCGAGAACTGGCTGGCACTACCGCTACTGTAACCAGCTAGGCCAGCACTCAGACGCACTGCTGGGGCTCGATCCAAGAAGCGCGCAACCCGCTCACGTTTATTGGGAGCGCTCGCCGTCTGCCTGGACCTGCTTCAATGCTCATGTCCCGTCGTGGCGCTCGCGCAAGCGGCGCAATGTAATCGCTGTTTGCCTCTCTGATGCGAAGCAAAGGGAGCTACAGACGTTCCGGCAGCCCGGCGCCGGAGCAAGGCAGCTGGAGCTTTGAGTGCGCAGCCACGAAATGCGCGCCCTCCGGGGACCTTTGGCCGCGCAGACCGCCTTCAGCTTGGGCTCGGCGGTGAGGCGTCTAGCTGGCATCAGGTCATGAGCCGCATATCGCTCCGGCCGCGCTTGAGCATAGAGCGCTTAATCGTCATCTTCGTGCCGTCTGAACCGCCCCGGCTTCGCCGGAGGGTGGTTTACTTGGGTCACGCCGCCATGGCGGGTGCCTCGAGCTGAGCATGGT
>NZ_JAETWB010000032.1 GCF_016773205.1 Belnapia arida | reverse complement strand
TCACAGGATTGTGATGCATGCTGCGCGAGCTTCGTATCTCCAATTCAACCTCTAATTGCAATCGCGAAAGTGTGTGACCCTTAAGGAATTATCTATGCCATCTAGGAACAATCCTTCCTGACGGCCTTAAACCGCAGAAAACACCAGCTTTTCGCCGTGATGGCCGACCTGAGTGAGGAGGCTCGGCGGGCGCATCACGCAGACGCTGGCCGTAGAAGCCCATGTGGTAGAGGGAGAATATGCTCTTAGGTTGAGAGCCGCAGATGGCAGCTGCGCCGGTTCAGCTTGGATCAGGGTTCTTCGCCGGCAACTGACGCCACCAGACCGGATCCGGTCAGAAGAGTGGACTAAAAGGTCCCCCCGCAGCATCGTTTCGGATCTGCTGGTCGAGTATCAGCCCCGTCACCGCCCGCTCTGGCTGACCATTCTCCCGCTCAAGCTCCTGCAGCCGACGTACCTGACCGGCCTTCAGTCCGCCAACAGTAGGAGGTCGCCTCAGTGGCCTCGAGCCGCAGCAGATCTCGCTGACCGTCCGGCCCTGTGCCGACTCCGCCTCAGCCTGCCGCAGCGGCCCATAGCGCCGGCAAGTCAGATTGATGTCGGAATCACAGAAGCGTGTTTTCCAAATACAATCAAAGCGAGTGGTTATCTTAATATCAACTGTGGGTAGGTATCGTTTAGCTAAGTGCTACCTGACTCCACACTCTCGGCGGCGGAAGACCTCATGAATGTCTATGGCGGTTCTAGCAACGACACAATCACCGGCAGCACCAATGCCGATTTCATGGTTGGCTATGGTGGCAACGACACCATGACCGGCGGTGACGGCAATGACCAGCTCTACGCCGGCTCGGGCAATGATGTGTTGATTGGTGGCAAAGGTCAGGACGTCCTGAAGGGTGAGGCCGGGGCTGACATCTTTCGGTTTTCCATGGGTGACGGCACCGGACAAGGCGATCGCATCCTTGATTTCACCGATGGCGACCGCATCAGCTTCGTCGGGGTGTCCCAGCGGACCGTCAGCCAAAACATCAATGCCGAAGGCGATCTCGAGATCTACTACGGTGTACTCGGCAGCGCAACGGCGGAGAGCAACAGGATTATCTTGACTGATGTAGCGTACTATCTTGGGTTCGATGACTTCATGTTTGGATAGTAATTTAGCTGAAGCTTTTCGCGTTACCTGGGCGCATAGCCCGAGTTGGCGAGGTAATTGTGGCACTCGGCTGGAGTGAAAGTGTCAAGCAGGCGGCTGATGGTGGTGCAGAAAGCTTCTTTGGTGCGGGCTGCGGCTTTTCGGAGCAGCGCCTTGAGCTTGGCAAAGGCCTGTTCGACTGGGTTTACCTCGGGCGAGCAGGACGGAAGGTGGAGGAGGTTGGCGCCGGTGGCCCGGATGGCTTTGCGGACACCGACGACTTTATGGGCAGTAAGATTGTCGAGGACCAATACGTCGCCAGCTGTCAGCGTGGGTACGAGGAACCGCTCGACGTAGGCGCGTAAAGCTTCGCCCGTCATGGGCCCATCCCGGACGCTAGCCCCCTCTGACTGGCAAGGTGGAGGTGTTGGTGAGCCACCTCGCAGATGAGGATGCCGATGCTGGATTGTGTGTGGCTTAGGCAAGGCTGCTTCGTTTAGTGCTCCAGGACTTCCGGGCATTTGCGGCAACGTCGGCGGCCAGCCTGCTCACTCATGTGCAGCAGGCGACCTGACGCAGCAACCTCGGCCCGCGGCATGGCTCCGCCGGTGGGAGACCGTGCCGGGCTTGGGCATGCGCCGTTCAGATCCCGAAGGCTCCGTTGAAAAGCGACACCTTCAGCAGGTTCCGCCTGGGAGCATTAACGGTAGGTCGATCTCTGACCAGTTGCGTATCTGCTCCTCGGTCAGGACCACGACCGTTTTGATCTCCTGCATCTCACCATCCGCCCAGATCCAGGCGAGGGTGCTGACCTGCTGGCTCTCGGGCCTAATCGGCCACCAGGGCTCCACAGCGATCTGCCATGCCTCGCCGGGACCCGTAAGGCCACTGTTGCTGAAGGAAGGGCTCTGCATTCGCTGTCACCTCCTGGATCGAGAGACCAGCTTGAACCTCAATCAACAAACCAGCAACGCGAATTTAAAGATGCTACAGCATCTTGTACGACAACTGCGTCTTCATCCGAAGGACAGTATATCGAACCGATTTGGATGCGACCGGTTACCCAGGCACATCTCTCGTGCCCTGGACTGGAGCACCGGTCCACCCGCTGTCTGCAATGTCACCGTGACCTCGTCGTGGCTGAGGATCACGTCATCCGAAACCCCAATGACAGTTTGGACAGCCATTCTTGTCCCCGCTCGGACCGCAGGTAGATCGCACTGGGTATCGCTCCGCACTGTGGGTGCGGCGTGCAAGTGCGAACGCGCCAGGATCGGACATCAAAGGCGGAACAGCACAAGGCGCACGCTTTTTGGCTGATCGAGGCTGATCGAGAAAGAAACTGTGGAGCATCTGTCATGGACGTGCACGAGATCGCGGCTGCTATGACATAGGTGAGGGGTATAGAAGACGGAGTTGCAGGTCAGCATAGACTGTATTTAGCAACAAATATAACTAATAGTTTAAAATGGCCAAGGCGCAACTTGAGCGAGTAATTCAGCCGACCTCGCTTTCTTGTTACAACCTAAAGTAGCGAATGTTGACCATTTTCAACTTAGGATATCGGAACCTCGGCCGCAAAAAAGAGGGCTGACATGCCAGTACTGCTGGTCGAGGACGACACAATGATCCGCCTCACGCTCAGCGACTTTTTCGAAGAAACCGGCCTCGACATCCTGGAAGCCGGCGATGCCGAGGACGCACTCGCCATGCTTGATGACCCGGTAGTGCACATCGACATTCTGGTCACCGATCTCGACCTCGGGCCAGGCGATAACGGCTTGGTCCTCGCAGCCAAGCTCCGACTGCGCTTCCCGAATCTGCAGATCGTCTATGCGACCGGCAGCCCGGAGAAGTTCGCCGGGCACACCTTCTCGCCTTGGGAAAAGGTGTTCCTCAAGCCCTTCAGCCCCACGGCACTGGTGACCACGGTCACGGCCCTCAGCACTGCGACCTGCCCACCACAGCGCAGTCGTCCCCAGCCGGCCCGAGTGGAGGCCAGCCTCTGCGTCTAGCGAAGGTGGTGCACGGGTTGGCAGAACCGGCGCATTGAGCCGGATCCGTATTCCAGACCATCTCTCAGCGCTATCACTTGGCACCTTTACGGACCGGCTGACCCGAACTTGGGCGTGGCCGTACGGGTGGTTGGCTGGACGGTTCTGTTGCGCCTTTGCGGAGCTGCTGTGAGCAGGTGCGCAGGCTTTGTCAGGGCTCGCACCAGTGGGGATGGAGTGTGTAGCCTGCGGCTCTACCGCCGTGGCGGAACGGCCAGGGCGTACCGCCCAGGGCTACCGCCGGTTCCGCTGCCGAGGCTGCGGCAAGCAGTACAACGAGCGCAGCGGCGGACCGCTGAACCAATCCCAATACCCGTCGGACATCATCGCGCTGGTGGTGCTGTGGCGGCTGCGCTACCGCCTGATCTTGCGCGACCTGGCCAAGATATTCCTGCAGCACGGCCTCGTCTTCAGCCATGAAGCTGTTCGTGACTGGGAGGCGAAGCTCGCGCTGGTACCGGCTGGCGAACTCCGCCGCCGCCGGCACGGTGAGGTCGGCACTGGCACGTTGACGAGACGTGCTTGAGGGTTCACGGCCGCTGGGCGTATCTGTATTGGACCATTGGCCGCGATGGTAACCTTGTCGACACCATGCTGAGCGAGCACCGCGACATGGCCGCAGCGCAGGCCTTCTTCCGCTCGGCGAAGGCTGCCACTGGTATCACGCCCGAACGCATCACCACCGATGGTCCTGGCTCCTACCCGCGGGCAATCCGCTCCATGCTTACCCGCCGGGTCGTACATCGGAGCAACGCCTTCAGGAAAAATGGACTGGAGCAAGACCACCGGGGTGTGAAAGGCCGCACGCGATGTATGCGGGGCTTCAAAAGTTTCAACTCAGCGGAGCGCTTCTGCCGAAGCTACGACGAACTCCGCAACTTTCTCCGCTCTCGTACCCGCCACAACCAGCACGTCCCCGCCCGCCGCCGTCGCCTGCCCCACCTGCGTCGTGTCACCACCGCGCTCGCCGTTTTGAGTGCCGCATAGCTGGAGTGACCAGATCCCGTAATGGGCCGGCTCCCGGGCGTCGGGTAGATGGTGGTCGGCTCTTCGAGTGATGCTGCACGAACCTTGGGTGGCGTGTGCCCTCCTGGCATCACGGGGAGACGGCGGTGATGGACCACTATGTTGGGATTGACGTGTCGCTGGAGCGATCGAGCGTCTGCGTGGTGGACACGACGGGGCCGATTGTACGCGAGGCGAAGGTGGCGAGCGAGCCGGAGGCTCTGGTTGCCTTCGTGGCGGGGCTCGGAGTGGCGGTGGCCCGTGTCGGGCTTGAGGCTGGCCCCCTGTCGCAGTGGGTGCACGACGGCTTGGCTGCGGCCGGGCATGAGGTGGTGCTGCTGGAGACCCGGCATGTGAAGGCGGCGCTCTCGGCGATGACGGTTAAGACCGACCGCAAGGACGCGCGCGGGATCGCGCAGCTGCTGCGGATGGGCTGGTACCGCCCTGTGCACCGGAAGTCGGTGCCGGCGCAGGAGGTCCGGGCCCTGCTGGTCGGGCGCAAGCTGCTGCAGGGCAAGCTGCTCGACATTGAGGGCGCGATCCGCGGGATCCTGCGCGGCTTCGGACTGAAGGTCGGGGTGACGACAAAGCCCCGCTACCCGGCGCGGGTACGCGAGTTGGTGGCCGGCCATCCCGTGCTCGAGCAGATCGCCGAGCCGATGCTGCGGGCTCGGGAGGCGTTGAGGGTGGAGTTGGCAGTGCTGCATCGGCACCTGCTGGCCCTCGTGCGCAACGACGCGACCTGCCGACTCCTGATGACGGCGCCCGGCGTAGGCGCGGTGGTGGCTGCTACATTCACCTCAGCAGTGGACGATCCCGGCAGGTTCGCCAAGTCCAAGTCGGTGGGCGCACATTTCGGACTGACCCCCAGACGGTATCAGTCCGGCGAGACGGATGTCACCGGCGGCATCAGTCGGGTTGGGGATGCCATGGCGCGAACCGTCCTATACGAGGCGGCGCAGTCGCTTTTGACGCGGACAGTACGCTTCTCGGCACTGAAGCGTTGGGCAATGGAGGTGGCAAAGCGACGGGGCATGCAGCGGGCCAAGGTAGCGGTAGCCCGCAAGCTGGCAACCATCCTGCATCGCATGTGGGTGGACGGTACCGAGTTCCACTGGGGTAAGGAGCCGGCTAGCGCAGCCGCATAGGCAGGCAGGAACGAGATCGGGGCGGGACCGCGAGGGCCTGCTCCTCCGAGGTCCCGTCGCCGGGACGTGGGAACGGTAAAGCCTTGATGGGGGTTGTGGCGTGGCCTGCGGGCGACGACCACGTTGACCAGATCGGCTCGCCGCCCTCCTAACAGGATCATGTGGCGGCTCAGCTGCCGACCACGGACAGAAGCAAGGACCTGGCGACGAGGCGACCATTCGGAGGGCTTGACTACCGACGGCCCATTACAGAAGCCCCCACGGAGCGGTCCAGGCAGATTCTTAGTGGAATATAGCTGTGGTCCTGCCCCCGTCTCTGGTCCGAGGGCTACGCAAGTTCTCGGGTTGGTTGACCTTGGTTGGCGAAGGCCCTTGGGGTCAAGTTGCCCAGGGCCGAATGCGGCCGCTCCTCCTTGTAGTGGCACCTCCATTCCTCGATGCGCGCCCTGGCGTCGCCAGAGACAGGAACCACGAGGCGTTCAGGCATTCCGCCCGCAGGCGGGCATTGAACGCCTTGATAAAAGCGTTGTCCGTTGGTTTCCCAAGGCGGGAAAAGTCGATTTCCACACTGTTCAGATAGGCCCAGTGGTCGAGCAGCCGCCTGGCGAACTTCAGGCCGTTGTCCACCCTCAGGCTCTTCGGCTTGCCCCTGAGCCGCACGAGCTGATCCAGCACCTCGACGACCTGGGCTGCCCGGAAGTTGGCTCTCGGATGCGTCGGAAGCCCCTCTCGCGTGTGGATGTCCACCACGGTCAGGATCCGGATCGGACGGCCGTCGAACAGCTGGTCCGACATGAAGTCCATGGCCTAGATCTCGTTCGGCGCTGCCGCTTCTGGGCGCCCCTGCCGGTAGCGCCAGGCCCGCTTACGCCGCGGCAGCTTGGTGCGGATCGACAGCCCTTCCTCAGTGTAGAGCCGGTGGACGCGCTTGTGGTTCACCAGCCAGCCCTCGCGCCGCAGCAGCACATGCAGACGCCGATAGCCATACCGGACCCGCACCGCGGCCAGATCGCGCAGGCGAATGCGCAGCTCGACCTGCGGATCGCGCCGAGACCGGTAGCGCTGTGCCGAACGGTGAAACCCCATCGCTGAGCAGGCCCAACGCTCGCTGACCCGGAAGCTGTTCCGCAGCACAGCCACCACGTCACGGCGCAGCGCGGGCCTCACCATTTTTTTCGCAGCACGTCCTGCAACATCGTCTTGTCCAGGCTGAGATCGGCTACCAGCCGCTTGAGCTTGACGTTCTCCTCCAGCTGCTTCAGCCGTCGGATCTCCACCGTCCCCATCCCGACAAACTGCTTCTTCCATCGATGAAAGGTCGGTTCAGACACGCCGAGCTTGCGACAGATCTCGGCGACCGCCATGCCGCTCTCCGCCTGTCTCAGGACGAAGGCGATCTGCTCGTCGGTGTAGCGCTTCTGCTTCATGGCACCACCCCCTCCTCAGGGGCTCATAGTGCCCGAAAAATTTGCGTTCCAGCCGCACCAGATTCCAGGGTGAGGACCATCAGCTCAGCGGCTGACCTAGGCGGGATGATGGTGGAGATATGGGAGTGACCTCTGCCGCCTTTGCACGTTCGGAACATGAGCTATGTCGCGGGGTCCAACGTCGCTCCTTCGGCTGCGGCATTGGGCCGCCATTTGCCTGGTAGATGACATCCCGAACTGCCGCCGCAAGTTGACTGTGATGCTCCGGCTTGTGCAGCCGCACGGTAGGTCCTCCAAGGCCACGCAGGTCGGCTTCGGGCGCAGCGGCACTGTATCCGGTGACAACCACCACCGGCAGATACGGGACGCGACGACGCAGGCTGGCAATCACACGCTGACCAGCCAGGTCGCCGGCGAGGCAGAGATTGACAATGGCGACCGCGAGATCATCGCGCGCCATCAACACTGCTTCTGCTTCGGTGCTGGCCCAAGCAACCTGAAAACCCGCATCGAGTAGCTGGTCCTCCATGGCGAGGGCAATCAGCGCTTCATCCTCCACGACCAGCGCTAGCGGCAAGGCCTCAGCATTCATGGCAAAGGCTCTCGTTAATAGGCGGATTCGGCTGGCACGGCATGGCTGTACTCACGTGCTGCGGCGTCAGCTCCCTGATGCATTGAACCGAGCGGTGCGGTCGCAGAGATCACCGCGAAGGCCTTGAGGTCGTGGAGCACAGATGTAAGGAGGTGCACCTCAGCCCTGCAGAGCCCAGCGCCAGCCTCATCATCTGTGAGGCGAGCCACCAATACCTCAACCTTCTCCGTCATATCGGCGAGTGTCTGAGAAGGCGCTGCAGCGAGCCTGACCACCCGACCAAGACTGAGGCGACCGCTGTCATCCAGCTTGAGACCATCGTCCAGATCATAGTTGTCCACGGGTTGATTGCAGTAAGCCAGGGAGGAGCGACCGCGCTGAGCCGCGCCCTGGATGGGCTTAGCGAGGAATGGCAGAATGGTGGCCATGGCCTGAGTTTCCTGAGTGATGGCGTTCGAACTTGTAAGGGACGTCTAGCTTCGGTCCAGACCCACGCTGCTTGCTTTGATCTGGTTTAAGCAGCAGGGCGGGTTGTGTGATCTGTCCTGCCTCTTGGTCTCAAACGAAGAACATGTCGGAGCTGGCATGCGCGATGTTGACCGGGTCGACGAAGCTGAAGATGACCAGTCCGCTGGTATGCATGTTCGCGGTGCCTTCGGAGACAGCAGTACCGTTGTAGGTGATGCCGCCCGCATGCGGGTTGCGGTCGACACCAGCCCAACCGCCATAGCTGTCGATCAGGAAGTGGTGAGACGGCGGCGCGTGTTTGGCGCCGTCACCCGAGCCAGTCGTAGACCCGGACGAAATCGACCATGATGTCGTAGCGGCCCGGCGCGTCCGCCCCCGGCACGCCGCCATACCATGTGTCGGCTGACGCCCCGACATGGCCCTGCAGCCCGACCGTCATCTTCATGGTCGGGATGTTCTGCGTGTAGGTGTGCATCACCTGGCCATCGACGGTCATCGATACCCGGTCCGGCGTCCATTCCAGCCCGTAGACATGCCACTGGGTCAGGTCGATGTCGTAGTTGTAGCTCTCATACACGTCGCCGCCGGTCACCGGGTCGGGCCAGTGCTGGGTGACCATCCCGTCGCCCTTCGGCGTCTCGAGGATGTCGAGTTCCGGCGGCCAGACGCCCGTCGCCGCCGGCCAGAGCAGGAAGCACGGCCCCATCCCGGTCACCTCGGCGCTCATCTTCGCCATGATCTCCACCTTGCCATAGGTGAAGGCGAAGCCCGGGTTCCACTGGTTCGGCGTGGTCGAGACACCACTCGTCGCCCAGCTCCCGTCGGCCATCTTGGTGATGCCGATATCGAGCATCCCGTTGCCGACGCTGACCTGCGAGTTGTCCCAGCGGAAGGCGCCGTTCCAGTAGGTCGAGCCGCCATAGCTGATCGGCCACTTCGTCGGGTCGACCCGCGTGCCGCTGAATTCGTCGTTGAAGATCAGGTTGCCGAACTCGCCGGAGCCGGCGGAGGGCGCATAGGTCCAGGACGGGTCGACCAGCGTGTTCATCGCCGCGTCGATGACGCCTGCCAGCATCACCGTATCGCCCGAGCCTGGCCCGTAATGCACCAGCGTGCCGCTGATGCCGCCCACCGTCGCCGCCTCCTGCCAAACGGCGAAGGTCCCGTCGGTGGCGATGGAGAGGCGGTCCTCGCCCAACCTGAAATCGGTGATGACATCAGCGCCGTCGCCGGGCTTGAGGACGAAGACGTCGGCGTCGGCGCCGCCGGTCAAGCTGTCATTGCCGAGGCCGCCGGTGATCGTGTCGGCGCCACCGCCGCCGTTGATCGTGTCCGCGCCAAGCTTGCCGGTGAGCACCTCGTTGCCCGCCGTGCCGGCGAGGGTGAGGTTGTCGGAAGGCGGCGGTGCCTCGAAGAAGGAGAAGCTCTTCATCCCGGTCGAGCCGAGAAAGAGGCTCGCATCCGAGACGGCGACGCCACCGTAGCTCGCGCCCTCGACATAGAGGTTGCGGTCCTGCGCCACCGAGCCGCCCCAGCCGTCGTTGAGGAAGTTGACATCGACCTTGTGGGCGCCGGCCGCCCAGTCGCCTTTCAGGGTCAGCGTGTCGAACTGGCCCGAACCACGGAGCGCCGAGGCGGTGAAAGTGCCGCCGACCTGCACGCCATCGACCTTCACCGTGTACTGCGCGCTGCCGCTCCAGGCATTCTGGGTGATCTTCAGCACCAGGCTGTCCGAGCCCGTCCCGGCGACGAGGTTGAAGGGCGGGAAGGGGTCCGCCGGCGGTTGCTCGGTGAAGGAGAAGCTCTGCGCGCCGGACCGGCCGAGGTTGAGCGCCGCGCCGCCGACCGCCAGCCCGGCATAGGTCGCGCTCTCGACATAGAGGTTGCGGTCGGTGTCGCTCGTCCCGCCCCAGCCGTCGTTGAGGAAATTGACCTCGACCTTGTGAGCGCCGGCCGCCCAGTTGCCCTTCAGGGTCAGCGTGTCGAACTGGCCCGAACCACGGAGCGCCGAGGCGGTGAAGGTGCCGCCGACCTGTACGCCATCGACCTTCACCGTGTACTGCGCGCTGCCCTGCCAGTGATCCTGGGTGAGCTTCAGCACCAGGCTGTCCGGCCCGCTGCCGGCAGTGAGGGAAAGGGGGTTGAAGGCCGTCTGCGCCACATTCGCCGCCGGAACCAGCGACGGGTTGGTCAGCCATTCGAGCTTCACATTGGTCAGGCCGGCCAGGAAAATCGAATCGCTCTTGGAGCCATTATAGACGACGCTGACGCCTGGGATGCCGTTGACGGTCGTCTGATACACCCAGGGGTTGTAGGTGCCGCTGGCGATGGACAACCGGTCCACGCCGAGCTGGAAGTCGTTGATGATGTCCGCTCCGTCACCAGCCCTGAACGCGAAGAAGTCTGCCCCAGCCCCGCCAGTCATCAGATCGGCGCCCGTGCCGCCGGTGATGGTGTCGACGCCTGCTGCTCCCTTCAATGTGTCGTTGCCAAAGGTACCGGTGATGACGGGCATGGGGGGATCTCGTTGCTAGTAACCGAGAGGGGGCCTCGGCCTCTGCATACAACTTCAAGTTGATCACCCAGTCAAAATTAAAACCACGAAAAGTTGATCGATCAATGTGAGTTACAACGCCGGTGCCATAAAGGGCGTCCACACTCTAGCCATCACCTGCAACACGCGGCAATGATCCGAATTTGTAACAATAATGCGCTAGCGACTGTCCACCACGAAATAACTAGAGCATGTCCAGTTCACTCGAACCCGAAGTGTGAGTTGACGAAATAGTTTTGGTACTCGGCTGGTGTGAAGGGCTCTGTTGCACAAATGGCCTGAGGAGAATTCATGTCGTGATGTCAGCGTGATTGCTGGACGGCATGAGCAGACGGACACCGCCGACCTACAAGACCAGGAACTGGCCTGCCTAGGCCGTGTCCCACAGCGTGGTGTAGGAGCGATGCTCCTTGGCGGGCTGTGCCGCAGAGTCAGGCAGCTGCAACGGGCAGGCTGACGGCAGGAGTATCGCTTACCGCGGTCATGGTCTCCAGCGTCATGTAGCGCGATCGCTGTGTGGCCCACTCGTCGGATTGCTCGAGGAGGAGGGCACCGACGCGCCTGATAACGGCGGCCTCGTTGGGAAAGATGCTGACCACATCGGTGCGTCGCTTGATCTCGCCGTTGAGCCGCTCGATCGGGTTTGTGCTGTGGAGCTTGGCTCTGTGCTCGCGGGGAAAATCCATAAAGGCCAGCACGTCCTCCTCAGCGGCATCCATCAGGTTGGCCAGCCTCGGCACCTTGAGGCGAGCTGGTCGGCAACCCGGCGTCACTGGGCATGGGCAGCTGGGGCGTCCGCCTCAGCGTAGGCGGTGCCAATCCAAGCCGGCGCTCGCGGTAGCCGTTGCGCTGGTTCACCCGCTCGGCGTTGCGCTCGTCGTGGCCGGCGCCGCAGGCTCCCTCAGCATCTAGCTCCATCAGCCGATGGGCCGCAAAGCCGATCACCTCCCGCAGGAAAGTGGCGTCGGAGCCCTTCTCCAGCGGCTCCCGAAGAGCAATCCTCTTATCGGTCATCGTGGCGTCCTTGGGTCGGAGTTGCGTGTCGCAACACAACCCTACCGAGGACTACCGCGATGGCCGCCACCGTTACGGCGACGGCCTCCTACACCACGCCCAGGGACGCGACCGAAAAATTTTACCTGAAGGCGTATAAATGCGGAGCGCAATGCGCTCGTTGCGACAGGATGGGACAGGCTATGCAGAGAATCCGTCGCTTCGTGTCCAGCGCCGCCGCAGAAGCTGCATCTGCTCGGCACCAGTCCGTACGGGCAATGATCGCGCACAAGCGCCGCTGCAGCTTGGTCGCCCCGCCGGATCATGAGGCTCTCAATCGGATAATCTCAGAGTTCCATGCCGGTGGTGGCGTGGTTACGATTTGCCCAACCGTCTATGTGTCGCCTGTACAGAATGGTTTCAGTCGCACGGTTGAACCATCCGCAAGCCCGGACCGACCCGACGCCGCAATTGGGACCCCTTAGTACAGCAGCAGGTGGTTGGACCAAGTGAGCGTTTGATCGCTCCCGGTGGCGCAAATCGGCGGTTTGCTATGGCGAGACCTTCGGCACCCGATCGGTGATCAACTTCCGCTACGAGCCTGCCAGCGAGCGCGCCATGCTGCTGAGGGCCTCCTGCTGCTTTTCGTCTTTAATGGAAGCGAAGTTGCGCATCAGCTCGATCTGCATACGCTGGCGTGACGGTAGCTTTTCAACTGCATCGTCCGCCGTTAAGCCATCGAAGAACCATGCGGGTTCAGTGGCAAGCGCCTGCGCTACGCTGAACAGGCGGCCGGCGGAAATGCGGTTCAGCCCTCGCTCGTACTTGTGCGCCTGCTGGTAGGTGATGCCGATGATGCGGGCCAACTGCTGCTGAGACAGCCCCATGGCAAGCCGCCGCTCGCGGATCCTCTGGCCAACATGCTTGTCCATCATGGTGGCGCGCTGGCTTTGTGGTTCGTCCTGTTGCTTGGCCTGGCTCATCGATGGATGTCCTTATCGATGGAAGCCTGCTTAACGCAACTCGCAACGGCATCCGTTGCATTGTTCCGTGATAGCAATTTTATTACGTGGATGTGACGTTGGATTATGTCCGCGCCGGTTGGAGCAGATCAGGTGCTCAATCGCCGCGGCCACGAGGTGCCCGGCTCGTCTTTAACCTGCGCCGGCGGCAACTGGCCCGGATGAACCCCAGCGTCTTCGGTGATCGCGGAATGCGGCGCTAGCCGGCCGGTATTTCGAGCCCCAGTACCGACCTGGGTGACGTTGGAAGAGTAGGCCTGAGCTACGGCGCAGGCTTCTCCGGCGACGTGCGGATGTCCCACACGACATCTGCGTCACCCTCGAGCGAAAACCGCACCTCAAGGCCGTAGACTTGAGGAGGGTCGTCGCTGACGACAGCCTTTTGAGCTTGGGCCAACACCTTCATCATGCCGCGCTCCATAAGGTTCGGTGCAGCGGCTGGAACGCGTGTTTCGTCATCTGACATGACCGGTTAAGACCCCTGGAGGCTCCGGGAGGTATCCAGAGTTCCGTTCGTCCACCGCAATGCGAGTTCATCTACCGCAACGCGGAGCACGAGGCTCACCACGAGGATTGTTGCGGTAACGAGTAGGAAGGCGACCATGGCAAAACTCCTATGCCTGTCCCTCCCCTCACTTGCCCTCATGCTGCACTGCAACATGATGCTGAGCAAGCTTTATCACAGCGCCGCTCCTGCTTTTGCCCCTCCTATGGGCCTGCGGGGTGAGCTGAGGCGTATTACGGGCGAGGCATCTAAGCTCGAGTTTGGCCATTCCGGGGTGAGGCGGCGGAGCGGGTAAGCGAATAAGCTGGTGGCGTCCTGGCCAGAGGACCGCGCCCATGCTGACCCTGCCAGCCCGCTTCGCCGCGGTGATCCTATGCTTCGCACCGCTCTTTTTTCAACGGAGCTGGCAGCACGCTGAGGTGTTGCTGGTCGGAGCGATCCTGGCGCCGGGCCGGCGCACGGTGAGCAGCATTCTTCGGATTGCCGGGCTCAGCCGGGAGCGGCGGTTCGTCAACTACCATCGCGTACTGAACCGTGCTGCCTGGAGTGGGAGAGCGGCGGCGAAGGTGTTGCTTGGCTTGCTGCTGGACAGCTTCGTGCCGACAGGTCCGGTCCTCCTCGGTCTTGACGACACGATCGAGCGCCGCCGCGGCAGGCGGATCAGCGCCAAGGAGATCTATCGGGATCCGGTCTGCTCCAGCCATGGGCATTTCGTCAAGGCGAGTGGCCTGCGCTGGCTCAGCCTCATGCTGTTGGTCCCCATTCCTTGGGTCGGGCGGGTCTGGGCCTTGCCCTTCCTGACGGCGCTTGCCCCCTCGGAGCGGTACTGCCGCGAACGCGGGCGGCACCACAAGAAGCTCACCGACTGGGGCCGACAACTGGTCCTCCAGGCCCGTCGCTGGATGCCGGAGCGGCAGCTGGTGCTGGTCACCGACAGCGGCTTCTCCGCCCTCGAGTTCCTGGCCGCGCTGTTCCGCCAGGAGGTCACCTGCGTCACCCGACTGCGTCTCGATGCTGCCCTGTACCAGCCGGCGCCACCACGCCGGCCCGGTGCTGTCGGGCGACCACCGACCAAGGGCGCACGCCTGCCAACCCTGGCCGAGGTGCTGGCCGACCAGACCACCGGGTGGCAGCGCGTCACCGTGCCCGGCTGGTATGGCGAGGGCGAGCGCGTGGTGGAGATCTGCTCCGACACCGCCGTCTGGCGCCATGCCGGCATGCCAGTGGTGCCGATCCGCTGGGTGCTGCTGCGCGATCCCTGCCGGCGCTTCGATCCGCAGGCTCTGCTCTGCACCGACCTGGCGCAGGAGCCGCTGCAGATCATCCGCTGGTTCGTCCAGCGCTGGCAGCTGGAAGTTACTTTCCGCGAGGTCCGCGACCACCTCGGCGTCGAGACCCAGCGGCAGTGGTCGGACAAGGCCATCGCCCGCACTACGCCATGCCTGCTCGGCCTGTTCTCGGTCGTCGCCCTGCTGGCGTCGCGCCTCAACAGCCGTGCCCAGCTTCGGGTCTCAGCCACCGCCTGGTACCACAAGCAGCGACCGACCTTTGCTGACAGCCTTGCCGCCGTACGGCGGGAGATCTGGAGTGAGCAGGGTTTTGCGCTGTCCCGCCACGACCTCGACGCTACGAAACTCTCGCCTGCCCTCCGCGAGGGCATCGCTTACGCCCTCTGTCACGCTGCCTAAATGGCCAAACTCAAGCTAAGATGAAGGCCCGCTCTGCCTTTCGAGAGAACGGGCCTCCAACTGGCAACTGCCGCAGCGGGGACCAACCAACGGCGGCAAGTGCATGCAACAAAGCACGCCACAGGTTTGTCCGCTACTGTTCCATCAGTAGTGGAACGATGCCACTCAAACTAGCTTTGCGCGAGTGTGGCGGGAGGAGACCTATGTCCAGCTGCTTTGAACGTCACCGACCGCTAATCCGTGCCTAGATCGGAGCTCAACGTCAGACCACTGTCCGACAAGCAAAGGCACATCACCGGGTATAAGGGCGTAGGCCTCAATCATGTGGTTCGTACTCAAAGCGAAGGTCACCGCAAAAATTAACTCTTGTTCCTTGCCATCAGCCTGAAGTTTCACGCGTCGGCGCCAGTGACCACCATCACGGCCAAGTTGCGTCCAGTTGCCCTCGACGGCCACGTCATGACCAAAGTCATAACAGCGTAGTCGATGTTCAGCGGCGCGCAGGCGGCGCGCAGCAAGTCGTTCGTACGACTGCCTATAGCTGGTCACGAGCACTTTTTCCCAATCTGGTTTCCTAGCCATAGGAGAAAGCGTAAAACAGATTTATTAATCTATGATTGTGGTGAGAAGACATCGCCACGAGCAGTTGCAAAAACGAGACCGCTATAGCGCCGCCTCAACGGCATCATTCAGGCGGCCGCTCGTAGCACAGGCCACCCACTCCTCCACCGTCACCTCAACTGGCGCCACGATCACCGGCCCCGCCCAGCCAGTGCGGCGCTGATGCTCGGCGATGGCTGCCTCCTGCGCCGCCGGGTTCGCCAGATCCTCGTCCGACAGGAACACCACGTAGCTCGGTGCCGGCGCACGACGGGCTTCCAGCGCTGCGAGGCGGCGAGGAAGAGAGCCGCTCATGCCCACGCCTTCTTCACTTCGGGCACCATGTCGGCGATGCGCTGCAGCTCGGCATCGCTGGTGCTCTCAGGAAGCCCCAGGAAGGCCCACAGCGCCGCGTCGGGCTGGGACATGCCGGAGGGCCTCCCAGCCTGTCCCGTCGGCCCGCTCGAGGCGTACGATGCGCTGTTCGATCGGCTTCACGACCGGCTCTCCTTGCTGATGGTGCTACGCGGCGCCGTGCGGGATAAGGATTCCATTAAGGAATACGATATTAGGCTTTGCCGTGTTGCTGCCTGCCTCAGAATAACCAATGAAGAGGGTGGGACGATGGCCAAATGTCACGCACAGCCTAAAGACGATACGCTGTTCGGCTCCTATGAGAGTGATTACCTGTACGGTGGTCTTGGAGACGACGACATCACATCGTACCCGGCTAATAGATCGCCATTCTTCGATATGGCTGATTTCATCTCCGGTGGTCCTGGTCGTGACCGCATTTCGGCTGGCGATGGGGGTGATACTATACGTGGGGGTCCGGGTAACGACTCAATCGATGGCGGTTTCGGCAATGACCATATGTGGGGCGGCCCGGGTGCAGATGTGTTTTTCTTTTTTGTGGGTCGCATAGGCGGTAGCCCCTGGACTTCGGGAGGGACCGGCGAAGGCAACCGCGATGTCATCGAGGATTTCCGACAAGGGGCTGACAAGCTTAACGTAACGGGGTGGAGTACTTTGCCTGCCGTGTGGGCTGGTGAGGATGAACCACCACCTGACGGTTCAGCGTTTACTGTCGGTTTTCGTTACGAAAACGGAAATACTATTGTCAATCTGCGTGCGCCTCTTTCTCCTTACATCATGGAGACCGAAATTAAGCTTCCTGGTCTCATCGATCTCAATGAAAGTGATTTTATATTCTAATCTGTATTGTGTTTCTGTGATCAGATCTTGTTCGGCTATGTCTTCGGAATAACACGCAAAGTGGTCGAGGGACGTCGCAATCCGAATGAGTTGCGATGGCACCGTCAAGTTGTTGGCCTTAGGGCAAACAAGCTGGCCGGTCCCGGCAGCGACCGATCGACCGTCAAGCCGCTGCCGCGGCCCCGCTGATATCGGCCCACACTTCGAACGCGCGTAGCCGTGCGGCGCGATACTCGCTGGCGGTGACGTGGTCGCGGCGCAGATGGAAGAGGTTGGCGATCTGGTCGTGGGCAGAGAGAAAGCGCTGTGCCTGCCGCGCTGACTTGAAGCGCTTCATCTGCCGCTCGCGTCGTCGCGTTGGCTGGTGTGAACTCTCGGCCCGGTTGTTGAGACCTTTGTGCTTACGGTGCTCGACATCGGGCATCACCTCGCGCTTGGCCGCTCCGTAGCTCGGGAGTTTGTCAGTGATCATGACGCGGGGCGCCCGGCACTGCCGCTTGAGCAGCTTGCGGAGCAGGCGCTTTGCCGCACGCTTGTCGCGCCGGCTCTGGACTAGGACGTCGAGCACCATCCCATTCTGATCCACGGCACTCCAGAGCCAATGCTGCACCCCCGGCGATCCTGATTGCAACTTCGTCGAGGTGCCACTTGTCTCCGGCGCGGGGCAGTCGCCGCCGAATCTGGTTGGCGACTCCTGGCCGGATTTGAGCGCCCACTGCCGCACAGTTTCATAGCTGACCACGATGCCACGTGCCGCCAGCATCTCCTCAACCATGCGAAGGCTGAACGGAAAGCGAAAATACAGCCAGATCGTCTGGCTGATCACCTCGGCTGGCTGGGAAGCGATGGCCAGAATAGGGAGACTTGACGGCTGGCGAGCTCATTTCGGCTGCCTATCTGACCCGGACCAGCCCGCCAAGCCCGTTTAGCTTGACGGTGCCCATAGGTGACGGGCTTCGGGGGCAGATCAGCGCCCATCCCGGCCATTCGCTCGGCGTTGTCGCCTTTTAGAAAGCGGACATCGCCGTTCAGGCGGCATATAGCCACCTGTTGTGCGACAGAGGCTGACAACTCTCAGGTGAGAGACATGCGACGCCGGCATTCTTTTTATCGCGGTGACGAGAGCGACGGTGCACTCCGCAGCTATGGCGACCGGTTTTCGATTAGGCAGTTGAACAGCTCTCGATCCCAGAACGGCTCGCCAAATGCATCGACCAGGAAGTCGATGAACGCGCGCACCCGCGCTGTCTGGTTGCGCATCGATGGGTGCAGCGCATGCATTGCGATCGGCGGCCGCATGTGCTTTGCGAGCACGATCGAAAGCGCGCCGCGCCTCACCGCGTCGTGGGCAATGAACGTCGGAAGCACCGCTACGCCAAGTCCGGCAATGGCTGCCTCCCGGACGGCATCGCCGTTTGCGAAGTCAATCTGGCTGGTCACGGACGGCACGACGTTGTCGGCGAACCGCCAATAGGAGGCTTCCTCGACGTTCGAGTAGGCCACCCCGGGAAAGCGCGAGAGGTCTTCAGGCCTTTGCGGCGTCCCAAGACGCTCGAGCAGCGCGGGACTGGCAACACAGGCGTGCCGAATGGTGGCGAGACGGCGCGCCACAAGCGACGAGTCAGGCAGCCGCGCGATGCGGATTGCAAGATCAAAGCCGTCGCGTACCAAATCGACTATGCGGTCGTCTGTGTCGATCGACAGCGTGACGGCAGGATGGCGTTCCAGAAAGCGGCCAACTACCGGGGCCAAGCAATGCGTGGTGAACGAGACCGGCGCAGCAACACGGATGCGGCCCCTCAACTGGCCGCTTGCGCTTGATGCCGCCTCCTCTGCTTCGTCGAGCCCTGCCAGAAGCTCGACCGCACGATCATGGAACTCGCGGCCGGTCTCGGTAAGCTGGATACGACGCGTCGTCCGGTCGAATAGCCTCGCGCCGAGCCGATCCTCAAGTTCACGGATGCGACGGCTCACCGCTGATTTGGCGACGCCGAGGCGCTCCGCTCCCGCAGCAAATCCGCCGCCGGATACGACAGCAGCCAACGCTCGTAGATCTTCGAACCGATCGGCCATCGACGCAGTCTGAGCGCGTGGGAACCGAATATCAACGCGAAGGACACGGCAGCAGAACAGTCTGTGCTCCAGGCGGTGCCTTCTCGAGAACGATGAATGGCGTAGATCGTGCTCAAGCAGTTTGCCTCACCCACTTCGCCTGAAGTTGGCCGGCTTAAGCTGACTTCCACTTCAACCGAGAAGGAGACCTACCCATGACAAGCGAGCCGATCCGCAACCCCCAGACCGACCATCTTCTCACGCCTGAGAACTCGGCACTCATCATCATCGACTACCAGCCGGTCCAGGTCTCCTCGATCCGTTCGATGTCGCGCGAGGAACTGGTGTTCAACATCGTGAGCACCACCAGGGCGGCAGTTAGCTACAAGCTCCCGATCATCCACTCGACGGTCAATGTCGAGACGGGCCGTAACAAGCCGCCGATCCAGGAACTCCAGAAGATCATCGGACATCTGCCGGTTTATGACCGGACGACAGTCAACGCCTGGGAGGACCTTGGCTTCAAGCAGGCGGTCAAGGCGCTCGGCCGCCGAAAGCTCATCATGACCGCGCTGTGGACCGAAGTCTGCTTGGCCTTCCCTGCGCTCGACGCGATACAGGAAGGCTACGAGGTTTATGTCCCCGTGGACGCTGTGGGCGGCACGTCGGTCGTCGCGCACGAGACGGCGCTGCGTCGCATCGAGCAGGCGGGTGCCAAGCTGATCAGCCGCGTCCAGATGTATTGCGAACTCCAACGGGATTGGGCGCGCGAGGCGACCCTCCCCGGCTTCATGGGCGTCTTCGAAAGCTTCGATGGCTTCAACCCCGAGAAGGCTATGGCGGCGCGCGCATCCTGAATAGCAGCTGCGTGTGAAGGAGGCGGCGATCGCGATTGCTGTCGCCGCCTCCGTAGGCTGAGCGGTCAGGAGCCCCGTCCCTTGATGGCAGTTCTCTCAAGTCTCTCACCGGGGTTGTGTTGCGAAGTTTGCGGCAGGTTGCGAATGGCCGCGACAGGCTCCAGATCAGACGGCAACCTCGAACAGCTCGGCGGCGAAGGTGGCTTGTACTCGCATGTCGCGTCCACCCACTTTCCGAACCTGCCTCTTCCTGATCATCGCCATCGCCTCGTAGTCTGCCAGGGTTTGTCGTGCGGTATGGAAACTGCCGAAGCCGAGCCCTGGTCTGACCATCCGTTTCACGCGCCGGTGGTTTTGTTCCACAATGTTGTTGAGGTACTTGCATTGCCGTAGCCGGGCGAAGCGCCACAACTCGTCGTTCGCTTTCATCTCTGCCGTGGCACGCGGGTAAGCCGGGTTCTTGTCTACTGTGATGGTCCGTGGGTTCGCCGTGTGCGGCTGCCCGAGTGCTTTGCGGAAAAGCGCGTTGCAGCCTCGGCATCGCGCTTGGCCGAGAGCAGAAAGTCGATGGTCTGCCCATGACTGTCGAACGCACGATACAGAATGCTATGAGGCGAGGCGTCGGAGGTGACGAGGGGGGTCACTATCGCAACAATCTAGGAGCACCCAGCATGCTGAACTCCGAAGATGCAAAGCGGTCCCTTACCGCGTTTGACCAGAATGGCACGCTTGTCGGGGTTGTCGAGGTGAGCCAATCCAGCTGGCTGGTCGCGGGCATCGTGCCGGGAGTTGAGAGGCATCCCGTCAAGAAGCTCGAGCCGGACCAGGAGGCGCTGCTCCGTCTACTCCGTCGCTGGCAGGATGAGGCGGCCAAAGCAGGCAGGACCATCACCCGGATCGCGGTCGCCTACGAAGCCGGCCGAGACGGTTTTTGGCTGGCGCGTTGGCTGCGGGCCCGTGACGTCGAGGCCTATGTCATTCACCCGACCAGCATCGCCGTGTCACGCGAGCACCGGCGGGCCAGGACCGACCAGCTCGACACGGAACTGCTCAAGCGTGCCTTCCTCGGTTGGCTGCGCGGCGAACCGGGGCACTGCAGCATGGCCGCGATCCCGACACTTGCGGAGGAAGACGCCAAACAGCCAAGCCGCGAACGTGAAGCGCTAGTCAGCGAACGCACCCGAGTGGTCAACCGCATGAAGGCCATCTTGGCTCGGCTCGGCCTGCGTGGTTTCAAGCCGACGCTGCGCAACGCAAGCGAGCGCCTCGACGTGTTGCGGACGCCAGAAGAAGAGTTGCTGCCACCGAACACCGTGGCCGAACTACGGCGTGATATGGCACGCCTGCAGGTTATCAAGGCACAGATTAAGGAGATCGAAGTGTCTCGCCTCGAGAGGCTGGAGCAGCAGCCAACGGCAGGAACCAACGCTATGATCCTTCTGGTTGCCAAGGTGGTTGGTGTCGGCATTGAGACAGCTGACAAGCTCGTCCATGAGGTCTTGTCGCGGAACCTGCGGGACTGCCGAGCGGTAGCGCGCAACGCTGGTCTGACCGGCGCTCCGGACGAAAGCGGATCGCGACGGCGGGAGAAAGGACTTTCCAAGGCGGGCAACGCGCGGGTACGCCGCAGCATGATCCAGCTTGCTTGGCGCTTTCTGCTGCATCAGAAGGACAGCGCGTTAGCGCAGTGGTACCGGGCACGAGCGGCGGATGGCCGTGGCAACACGCGAAAGACCCTGATTGTGGCACTCGCGCGTAAGCTTCTCATTGCTCTATGGCGGCTGGTGACCACTGGTGAAGTGCCGTCGGGCGTTACCCTGCACTCCAAAGCCCAGTGCGTTGCAGCAGCGTAGCGTCAGGATGAGGTCTTTCAGACTGCGACAGTTTCGGAGCGTGTCGGCACGGCTATGACGGGCCGACCAAACGATCCGAGGTGGCGAGATCCCGTGGCCTACATTGGCTTTCATAGCCGCGGTACAGAATGGGCTCGCCGTTCGGAGCTTCGCCGCTGATGCGCATAGCTGCATCATGGTCGGGCTGCACTGGCAGGCCCACCGGATACAAGGTTGCGGCGCGATGTCTGCGTCCGATGGCGAACTCCACTCAGATCGTCTTGGTCCTGATTGGCACCTGGCCGCCTACTCTGACCTACGCAGTTCAGTTCTTCAGGAGATGGCACGAATGAACGCACAATCCCTATCCGAAGCTTGACAGCCCCATACAAGGTAGGTCCAGCGGCCTTTCACCCGGACATAGGTCTCATCGACTTTCCACGACCCATTGGACGTGTGCAGATGGGGCCGGAGCCGCCGCTCCAACTCCGGTGCATAGGCCTGGATCCATCTAAAGATGGTGGTGTGCGAGATGTCGACACCGCGGTCCTGCAGCATGAGCTCGAGGTCGCGATAGCTGATCGGGAACATGAGGTACCAGCGAACTGCCCAGAGGATCACCTCAGCGGTGAACTGCCGGCCTTTGAAGGTCAGATCCACCCGAAGTGCCGCCAGTCGCCGTCTTTCCATGTCCCAGCATCGCTGCGATCGCCTCGACCCGCAAACCATGCAACAGAACCCTCGCCGCCAATATCCACGGCATGATCAGCGAGGGCTCGGCATGAGGGACGGCGGTATCCCGCCACTTCCCGGACTGGAAATACCGACGCACCCGGGGAGCCCGCACAGGCAGCAGCTTCCGGACTGGGTGGGGTTCCTGCAGAAGCCCAGCAACCGCGCCCGGCTCGCCGCCGCACTGCGGCGCGCCCTGGACGGGGTGATAGCCCGCCGAGGCTTAGGCAGGAACCGAACGTTGCGACCAGCCCCGACTTGCGGCTGGTGGTGTGCCGATAACCCCGCTCAGCTGCGTCTGTCCAGCAGCTCGATGGCGCGGTTGTACAGCCCATCATCCACTCTGCAGCCGATCCAAGCCTCGCTGCGCGGCGGCTGCGGGCAGTGGCTAGGGCCCACCTCCTGGGTCACTACGGCATCAATTAAGGCCCGCAGCCGGTCCGGATGCTCGATCCGGCCGCCGGGGCCGAATAGCTTGAGGTCGTCGGTCGGTTGCAGCCCGACGGCTCGTGCTGCCCGCATCGCGCTCACCGGTGGGGTTGTCTGATTCTCCGGGCATCCGCCACCCTCGCGGCGCTCGGCGGGAGAGACGGACGGTGCACCCGAGCAGTCCCCCGCGGGCGAGTAGCGTCCAAGGATGTCCGCAGCAGAGCGCGCTTTGTAGCGGTCCTGGTACTGTCGGACGAGGTCGATGAATGCGCGGATTGCGTAGGCTGGATCCTCGAAGGTGGCGAAACCCTGGGCGTTGGCGCCAGTCTGCCCCGGCCACCGCCCGCTCAGGTTGGGACCCTTCAGTCCGACCCAATTGTTGTTGCGTAGCCCAAAGGGCGCGTTGCTTGGGTCGAACGCCACGGGTCCGTAGGAGCCGTCGCCCTGCCGGGCCAAGAGGCCGCTGGTTGTCTGCTGTCCAGCGCGTTGTGCGGTGGAGCTGTTCTGGGCCAGCGCAGCGCTGGCCCAGAACAGAGCCAAAGCCAGCGCCATAACGCAACTGGTCCGGGATAGTGGATGTGTCACATGCTTCTCCTTATCGCTTGTGTGGATGAGCGCTGCGGTCAAGGCGAAGCAGCCATCAGATGGCTTGTGGAGGCGAATGTAAAACCCCAGTCTCTGCTCGGTATGGCAAGGGCAACCAGAATAATCCGTTTGGGGGCCCAGGTATCCGTAGGGCGCCGGGCTTCGATTTCTGCGAATGTTCTTTCGTTTTCGTTTCTAACGGCGTTTGGTCCAGCAATCCGGCCGGAGCCTCTGTCATGACCCAATCCAGCATTGCGTCCGCTTTGATCATCGTGGCGGCTGCTCATCCTGCGGCGGCGGACTGGGAATACACACGGTGGGGCATGACGGCCGATCAGGTCATCGCCGCACCGGGGGGCAAGGCTAGGGCAATGCCGCCCGGGCGCCATTATCGCAACGACGCAGGTGATACGAGATTTCCGTTGAAGACAAAACACAGGGACCATCTCGACTGTCCATCGGCTTCCAGTTCGGTCTTCGCGGAGGGGGACTGCAGTGCGTGATATCGAATACCGTCGGCGATGACGCTGAAGCGCTTCGGGCGCTCATGGTTCAACCCTGCGGCGCGCTTGCGAGCGAAACCTTCTTCGGAACGACACGGACCATGCAATGGACGACGCCTGGCTCTGTGGAACTGACAATGAACGCGGCGCCAAAGGCAGCCGTGGTGAACCACTGCGCCCCAGGCAGATCTTGAGGGCACTCAGCGGTCGATCAACACGCTTCCCTCCTCACCCACTTGCAGCTGCTCGATCTATGCCGCAGCGGCACGGCATCCTCTAGGCGTCAGACCACCCAGCTCGACGTGAAAGCAACCGTGCTGATGTTGCCCCTTATCTTCCAAGCTTCGGGGCACGACACTCGATGTGAAATGTCAGACGACGCAGAGACGTTGACTGACGGGAGCCCGAGACGATGGATGGGATCGTCCGCAACGGTGCCGAGCATTTCCGAAAAGCGTTGGAGCATGGGCATTCAGCGGGATAGCGTCCGCGCCGTCCTGGCCTGCGATGCGATCATGGTCGAATTCCTGCCCGCCCATGCCCGCGAAGTGACCAAATGCGGCGACCAGCTGGTGAAGCTGATCCGTGATGCGCCCAAGGAGATGTCGGCCGCGCAGCAGGCGGCGTGGAACGTGAACTTTCTGTCGTCGGTCACAGATCCTCTCGGGCGGCTCGACAGCGTCCACAAGGCAGCAGCCGATGCTGGAATAAAGGGCAATCCGAGAAGATGCGTCTCGCACGGTTCGGGCGAAGGATCGGGTAGCCGTCCAGCGGGCACCGGGAGTGACCTGCGGGGCGCTGACGCGGGCACTGCTTGTCGGCAGCGGCGCGAACCTCGGGCTCGTCTCGCGCCAGGTTGCCGTCGCGCATGCCCGGCTCTCGCTGCAGTTCGGCACAGCATGGGAACGGATCACAATCATTCGGGAAAACCCAAGCCCGGCGTTCAGAGACGACCAACTTCGTGAAACCGCAGGCGGTGGGTGGTATTGGGATAACGTCACCCTCTGGAAGGTGAGACCTCGGCCGCAGGACGTTAGAAGGACGGCATGCGACTTCTGGGACTGCTGATTTGCTTGGGGGCTCTGCTCGCCGCCGAGAACGCCGACGGCTTCGCCTTCTTGCTGATAGTGGAGACGTTCGTCGGCCTCATGGCGGCTTCGGCACGCCGCAGCTAACGCACGGGCGCCGGGGAAACCCAGCGCTCGACGTTATACCCCGCGATGTTAAGCGGGGCGGACCTTGTACCAGTACAAGGTTTGACGGCGCAGCAGTATGTCGGCCGAAACATAGTGCGGAGGCCCACGCTTCTGCTACCTATTGTCGCCAGGCGGCCGGGGGGTTGCCGACGATAAGGGAAGAACCATGTTCCGCATTGTTCTCAGCAGCCCAAAGGGCGGCTGTGGCAAGACGCATCTTGCGCGAAACCTTGCGGCAGCCGCCGCCCATGACGGTTACTCCGTCTCTACAGCAGACCTCGATCCCCAGCGCACGCTGACGCGCTGGGCGCGTCGCCGTCCGCAGGGAGTGCCAGGCGTCAACCACTACGAGGTCGAGTGGGATGATGCCGAGGCGCTGGTATCGCCGGACGGCATCGACCAGACCGACATCCTTATCATCGACACACCACCGAGCATCGAGGCGCACCCGGTCGAATTCAAACGGCTCATCGCCGGAGCCGACCTCATCCTCGTCCCGTGCCGCACGACCTTCGACGATGTGGAATCAGCGGTGCCGTACCTCCAGACCCTACGGAGCGGTGGCGCGCGGCCGGTAGTGGTGATGAACGCTACGAAGCCGCGGGTGAACGTCGCACCCGAGAAGACCATGCTCATCAGCGCGGCCGAGCTGTGCCCCATCGAGATTGGCGACCGGGCCGACCACAACCGGGCGGCGGTGCGTGGCATGAGCCTCGTGGACATGGTCAACCATCCAGGTGGCGACGAGATCAGGGGCCTCTGGACGTTCGTCCGCGAACGGGTGCGGCTCGAAGCAGCCCCGGCGGAAGCCGAGGCACCGGCCGCGAATGCGGCGAAGAAGGGGCGCCGCAATGTCGAAGCTTAGGCCGAGCGTCACGGGCGCCCTGACACGACGCGCCCTCAAGGATCACGGGCCGCCCGTTGAGGTGATGCCGCAAGGCGATCGGCGGATGGATGTGCTGGCGAGTGCGCTGGTGCCGCTGACCCGGAAGGAAGAGTTCGTCCGTGAGATCACGACGCTCTGGACGCGGGCGCAGAGCACCTTCCTGACTATCGGCCAGTACCTCATCATGGCGAAGCAGAAGCTCCCCCATGGCGACTACACGATCATGGTCGAGCGGGAGTTGCCGTTCAGCCCGAACACGGCCTTCCAAATCCGCACGGCGGCCGAGGCCGTGTCGAGCGGGCGCCTACCGGCTGAAACCCTGCCTCCGAACTATTCGACCATCTACCAGCTTTCGACGCTGCCCGACCACCTGCTGGAAGAGGCCAAGAGAAGCGGCTTGGTGCGGCCTGACCTCCGACGGGCTGAGATTGTCGCTTTCAAGAAAAAGGTACGGGAGGCGACCGAACGTCCAGTATCGCCGCCCGGCGCGACTGCCCAGCGCCTTGCAGAACTTCGCCGCCAGAAGGCCGCCATTGAGGAAGAAATCGCGCGTCTCGAACGAGTGGCGACACAAGATGTAGAGGGAGGCGAGGGGGCTAAGCGCTAAATCTATATTCCGCAACTTGCCCGGACCGGACCAAAAGCGGGTCTACTGTGCTACTGCTGTTCGTGCACCTTAATCGTAGATCGGCACCAGCAATCGGGAACAGAGCCATGTGTGGCGCTGCGCAGGCCGCCCTCGCCCGTCCAATCGCTCTGGTCAATGAGGAGGCGGTGGAACGTGCCCCGTGTAGAGGTTCGTATCGAACCAAGTGCGCGCGACATCGGGAAGCGCTGGACGATGGCTTCCTGCGCTGTCCTGGTACCAGGACAGCGCCCGGCCGTCCTCGGTCAGCCGGACGAAGATTTCCTCCTGCCGCTGCCGGCTGGTCTGACAGATGATCCGCATCTAATGCGCGGGCGGCACGCTGCCCATCTCGCGGATGAAATCCTGCAGCTTCGGCTGCCCGTCCTCGAGCCCGAGGTCCTCGTCTCCACCGCCCTGCGCCGCTTCGTCGGCCAGAGGAACTCCGAGGGCACTCGCCGGGAGATCCGAGAGGTGCTCGACGGCCTACAGGGCAGCCCCGCCCGCTACCATTCGGTGGCGATTTCGGCGCGGGCCTATGACCTTGTCGATGACCCAGACCGTGTCTCCGTCACCGTGGGCGATGAGCAAGTGGCAGCGTTGGAGGCCGCCATAGCGACCAACCGCTGGCGCTACCAGCCATAGGTCGAGTCGCCGGGGTGGGGGGAGAACGTGACGGGGGTTTTTCCCCAGGCGACCGGCAGCGCCCCGGGGGGAGAACGTGCCGAAACGGGGGGTAAACGTGAATTCCCCCGATTCTTCCTGGGGGGCTAACGAGAGGACTCTAATAGTTAGATTCCAATTAGTTTCAAATAGCCCCGTCACGTTATCCCCCCATTGACGCCAGCGACCGCCACCGCTGATGGTCCTGACAGTTCGGGGCTGATGCGATGAGCGATGTCGATGGAGGCGTGCGCCAGCTTGTGCTGGTTCACGGGCGGGACAAAGCCCGGACGATGGTCGAGCCGGAGCAAAAGCGGCTTGTGGACATCGCCGCTGAGGTAATGGGCGACGAGGCGGGCAAGATCGGCATCACCTACACTGGCTTCTGCCTCACTGCCCTCCCACACAAGAAGCTCGCGGACGAGCAGCTATGGGAGAAGAAGGGGCATCGAGTGACGCTGGTGGTCGAGCCGGGGACCATCCGGCACACGAAGGGCACCGGCAAGTCCATCCGCATCGGAGTGCCCTACGGCGCGCGGGCTCGCATGATCCTCCTCTACCTGCAGACCGAGGCCGTGCGCAGCAACAGCCGCGAGGTCGAGCTTGGACGCTCGATGCGCGACTGGCTCGGCCGGATGGGGCTCTCCTGGGGCGGCGAGACCGGCAAGGCATTGAGGGAGCAGGCGACGCGGATCTCGGCCTGTTCCCTCAAGTTCTATTGGGATGGCGACAGCGCCGAGGCGTGGACAAAAGGGGGCTTCGTGAGGAGTGGCCTGCGGTTCCACAACCGGGCGCCTCTTAATGACCGGCAGACCGATTTGTGGGAGGACCGGGTCGTCTTGGACGAGGTCTTCTGGGACGCCCTGCGGCACCACCCGGTACCGCTCCGCGAGGCGGCTCTGCGGGAATTGGCTGACCGATCGGCCTCGCTGGACCTCTACATCTGGCTCGCCTACCGCCTGCACACGCTGAAGAAGCCGACGCCGGTCCGCTGGGCTGCGCTGAAGGAACAGTTCGGCAGCCACTACACTGTGGGCCGGAACTTCCGGCGGGACTTCCGCCTCGCCCTGGCGCCCGCAGTGGCGGCCTATCCGGAAGCGCGCGTGGAATATGACGAAGGCGACGCCGGCCTGATCCTGTTCCCGAGCCGTCCGCCCGTCGCGCCGCGGCTGGTGGCGGTGGGGGGATAACGAGACCCCCCCCTCGCGTCACGTTCACCCCCCACCCTGGAAGGGCTGATGCTATAACCCCGGGCTTCAGGGGCCACACCGCCCTTCGGCCCAATAGGGGCTGGCGCCGAGCTGGTCGCGCTTGAGGAACCCGTCGCTGCGCTCGATGATAAGGCTGTTCGTTTAGGCGGCGCTGCCATCGGACTTCAGCGGCAGCCAAGTATGGGCGCAGCGGGTGATGTAGCCCTTGCTGACCAAGCCGGTGCCGCAAAGCTGCCTCCGCGTCCATTCCAGCATCTTACCGATCATCGGCTCCTGATGACCTTTCAAGAGCATCTCGACAGGCTCCCGCCCGCCGGATCAGCGTCTCGGACTTGCCCGAGCCGGCGCCGGGTTCAGGGGCGCGAGATGCGCGGACATAGTGACATCCCGGCAGGCTGGGCTAGACCAAGGTGGTCTGTGGCCGCTGCGGGTTGCTGGCCGCCGAGCCTGCGGCGCGGCAGGGCAGGGGCGCCGGATGGCTGGCGCCCTCGTCAGGCCCGGCATAACCATCATCGGCGATCAGCCGCAGCTGCACCCCGGCACCAGCAGCGACCGCAGGGGGCATCTCCAGCGGCACTGGCCAGAAGCACTCGACCCGGTCCACGCGGCCAGTGCCGTCGGTCTCGACCGCCAGGCGGAAGGCCAGCCCCTCGGCTGCCGCCTCGCCCAGCGCCAGGGAGAGCTGTTGGACCTCGACCTCCTGCCGTTTGAGGGTGCGCTCGGTCGGTTCCTCGGCGGCACCGCGATAGAAGCGCACCGGCACGCCGTTGTCGTTCCCGCCGATGACGAAGACGAAGTGGGCGCTGTCGTCCAACACCTCGAGCCAGGGGTAGTCACCTGAGCTGGCAGCCCGCTCCAGCCGGTGCCGGCCGAAGGCAAAGGCGCGGCAGCCGACCGACCAGGGATCGTCGCCGAGTTCGTAGCTGACCATCGCCAACGCATCGCGCCGGGTGTTGGCCAGCATCCGGGCGCAGACTCGCAGCCGCTGCTTGCCCTGAGCCCCATCCTGCGGGCGATTGAAGGGACGTCACGCGACCGCTAGGCACTACACTATCAAAGGCAAACAAGATGATTAGCATCCGCCCCGGCAGTAATCCGCTTGGGTAGAGCCTTCCGAGAACACTATGCGCGAACTCACTGACACAGCCTGGTTTCATCAGATCGCCGGAGCATGAATTTGGCGTTTGCGTTTGGCTGAGCCGCTTGATAGGTATTTTTATCTAAGAATCAAAGCCGATTCGTTTTTGTTTCTTATCGGACTGGTTACGAGCTGGTAGCCGAGAAGACAGTGTGCGAGGCATCTGCTTTGTCTGAGCCCATTGGCAGACGCGAAGTTGGTGCCACCAACTGGGGCAACGGCTACTCCGCGATCTACGAGGAAAAGAGCCGCAAGAGCCTCGAAGCTCGCCAGCGTCGGGCAGGACGACAAACCCCTTCAATCGCTACCCTTGCTGCCCGCGCGGCAAAGCTTGCGACAGCACGGGATCGCGTTGACGCGCGTTTTGCCGAAGCTCGGCGCAGGCCGGGCTTCACGAGCAGCTGGTGGTCTTTCGTGGTTCTACATGCCCGGGGTGGGGATCCCGATGCCAAGCTCATTTGGCGCGCAGAATGTCAGGAAGCTTGGGCAGAAGAACGCCGTGCCCAGCGCGCTCGTATTCGATACGCGGTCTACGACCGCCTGACCCGTGGCTTTTATTGGCCTGGCGGCCTGATCGGCGGCAGTTCAGATTGTTACCGCCCGGCTTTCCAGTACCTTGGCTTGGTTTCGAACGAGCACCCTATCCTCAAGCTTTTCGTTGCCAGCACGCCACGTGCCCGCGATCTTCGCACCGGTGACACCAAGGTTCGCCAGGATCGCGTGGGTTCCAAGCTCCTGGCTCTCGATAGCCCATACGTAACAACGGCCCGAACCATGAGCCGTGTCCTGCGGGTCGACATCGATCGTGTTTTCCCGGGCGCCTTCGTCGAGCTTGAGGATGCAATCACCGCCTGCGGAGTACCGCTTCCGAATATCGCGGTTGGCCACCTCGACACCTCCGGACGCTTCCTGCGGCCGCACCTTATTTGGCTGCTTGAGGATGCTGTTGCTTTCACCAGCAAGGGCCGGGAGGGCCCCAAGCGGTTGTATCGAGCTGTCCTCGATGCTCTGACTGCGGCCCTGCTGCCGATCGGCGCCGACCCTGGCGGTCGGACCAATGCCCTTCGGGTGAAGAACCCGCTCTGTCCGGCTTGGTCCTCTACCATTCTTAGCGAGACTCCATTCGCCCTGGCCCCTGACACCCGCGATCCGAAAGCCGAGAAGGGCCTCGTCGCGTTGAGCTCTAGTCTCGACCTTGCCACTGCCCAGGCTCGGCTGCAGATCGCGAGTGCTGAGAGCCCAATCGCCACTCCTGTCCCTGACCATCCCGACCCTGCCATTACTGGCCAATCGAATGCTCTCTTTCAGGCTTTGAGCGTTTGGGCCCGCACGCAGGTTGGGCGGCACCGCGATGAAGGTGAGGGGGCCGAGGAGACCTTCGGTGCCGCGGTCCTGGACGAAGCTTTCCGCCTTTCAGAGGCTGGTCTGGCGACGGACGTGCAAGCCGCGGTCACCGCGAAGAATGTTGCGCGCTGGACCTGGCGGCATTACCGACTGGCGCATAAATCGCCTAATTTATCTCTTGAGGAGCGCAGGGCACGGCAAGCGTCCGGCCAAGCGAAAGGCGCTGTGTCCCGCCGTGCCGCAACACTTGCTGCTTGCATCGCTGCCGCCCGCGATCTGCAGAAGCGTACTCAACTTATGACACAGATTGCCGTCGCCGGTGCGGCTGGACGAAGCCTCCGCACCGTTCGCGAGCATTGGCACATCATCCTCCATACTCTGCAGGCACCAAGTGAGGTAGCGGCAGTTCAGGTTGACATAGATAAAAAGCAATCCGGTTGGTCGAGCTGCTTTGCCGGTGGGGGCTCTGCCCCCACCGGCTTTCTGGCCACCGGAGCCGACCCTCTGGCCACCGGAGCCGACCCTCTGGCCACCGGAGCCGACCCTCTGGCCACCGGAGCCGACCCTCTGGCCACCGCTCGTTTTAAACCCAGTGTAGGGCGGCGTCGGCGTCCACCACGGCGCGCTTGGAAGAGTGGTGCTATCCAGGCAGGCTACGAGGCTGGCGAGGGCCTCACAGCGCTTGCTCGGAAGTATAAGGTTCATCCGAGCGCCATTTGTCATGCAGCCAAGTATCATGGTTGGTCGCGGCCGGAATCGTGCATCGCGGGCGGTTACACCAAGGCCCAGCCTGCCGTGCAGGATGCTGTTCGAGCCGGATATGAGGCAGGAAATATTTATCAGACAGCTCGGCGCCTTCAATGGTTTCGGCTTGATCGGCGCCGTCGGCAATAGGGCGTCAGATTTAATACCGACAGCTTGGGTGGGAGTTCGCGTTTTGCGACGGTAGCCAGGCTTGGCGTTCCACTGTTTGGAATTTTGGGCCCCCGTGCCTTTCGAGGAGAAATCGGAGATAGACATCACCGTCATGGCGAAGCGCCGTGAGATGCTTACCCTGCCAGTGCTGCTCGCCACCACCGCCGGCAATGCCCAGGCCTTGAGGCCCGACCGTCCGGTGCGGCTGCTGATCGGTTACCCGCCCGGTGGCCCGACCGACCTTATCGGCCGGCTTGCCGCTACCGGTTTGCAAAGGGCCTGGGGTCAAACCGTGGTCGTCGACATCAGAGCAGGGGCCTCCTCTTCGGTCGCGGCGGAGGTGGTGGCGCGCGCTGCCCCGGACGGGCTAACCCTGTTCTTCGCGTCCAATGCTGTCGTGCTGAATGCGGCAATCCATCCCAGCATGCCCTATGCGCTGCCCGACAGCTTCGCTCCGGTGGGCACCTTCTGCGCGGCGCCCAACGTCTTCTGGTGTGCCGCCGGCCAGCCCTGGCGTGACCTGGAGGCGGTAGTTGCGGCAGCTCGAGCCCAGCCCGACACCCTGGCCTATGGCATCACGGGAGTAGGTGGTACAGGGCATTTTGGTGGAGAGACGGTATGCCGGGCGCTTGGCATCTCCCTCACCCACGTGCTCTATCGCGGCACCGCTCCCTTGATGCAGGACGTCGTTGGTGGCCGGATCCCGCTGCTGGCTCATGGGATGGCGGGCGCGGTGGGTCCGTATCAGGCCGGGCAGATCCGACCGCTTGCCGTCCTTGGACCGAAGCTTGCGCAGGAATTGCTTGAGGTGCCGACCATGGCGGAGCTTGGCCGTCCGGTACCGGATAGCGGCCTGTGGTTCGGCATCATGGCGCCGGCCAGAACGTCAGCTGCTCTGGTGACACGCATGGCGCCGGACCTCGAGGCGCTCGCCGGCTCGGCCGATACCCGTGCGAAGCTTGCCACTCAGGCTGCTGTGCCAGACTTCCTGAGCCCAAAGGATTTTGCCGCGCGCATCCGCGCTGACCTGACAACTTGGCAGGGGATCGCACGGAGCGTAGGCATCAAGGCGGAGTAGCTGGTTGGACCAGCGGTGCCTTTGTCTCCTCGCGCGCCGGCCTATGCGCATGCGTGGTCCAGCGCCGGCGTATCGGGGGCTAGGGCGAGGGGGGCAGGCTGAATCCGGTACGGGCAGTCAGCCTGCGGCAATACGGCGCACGAGCTTTGACGCTTTCGAAAGCGCTGCCACCATGCCGCCTTCGGCCCTCACGGCGGCCAACGCCTCCGCCCGGCGCTCAGCCGCTAGAGCATCGCCTGCGACCGGCTCAGATAGGGCGATTTGCAAGATCGCAGTCAGCTCGTCAAAGCGCCGCTGCTTGGCGGCATGTCGATCAGCTCGGGTTTGGCGTCGGGAACCGTCGTCGGGCGTTCCCGCATCTCCCAGCTCATCGTCAGCTTCGGCTTCGGCCTGGTGCGCGGTGGGCGAATGAACCATGTCATGGCGATCGCCCGCCGGATCGCGCTGCCAGCCGAACCGCCTGGCCTTCTGCCGGATGGTGCTCTCGTCCACCGCATGGATCCTGGCCAGGATTCGTGTGGCGATCCCGGCCTGGTACCTGGCCTTGAGGTCGTCCCATTGCAGGGTGGAGAGAGCCATGACGGTCGGTCCCTGAGGATCGGCGAGCGGACAAGACGCGGATACTATCGCAATCCGTGGCGGCAGTGCCGTGCCTTGCTGAGGCTGCTGCCCTTGGCATTGGGGCTGTGAGACAAGGCCTGGAAGCACGCTGACAGAGTGGGTACCTGCCCCAGTCTGCCAAGCCGCATACCCCCCACCACCATCACCGACATGTCGGTCGCATCAGACGGGAGAGCCGAGCCTGGCTACCCGCCCGGGCTCCGAAAGCCAGGCTCGATCCGTACCCGACCGTGGAAAGCCGGAGGCCTGCGCTGTTGGACGGATCGGGGCCTGCTATTTGACCACCGGGGCAATGGGCCGGGGACGGCCGTCACTGGCATTGAGCCGTCGTGGTGCACGTGAAAGCGGCAGGTACGCAGGGGGTACGCAGCATTTTCCTCGCGCGCGAGGCGGTGCGTACCTGCGGCCTGACCCTGTCCAAGGCGGCCGGCATGCTGCCTTTCGCCAGCCGGATGGACTGACGAGCTCCTCAGCCACCCGCCGCTGAAGACACCCAAGGTGCGCAGAGGGGGGAGGGGTGCGCAGGGGGTGCGCACCATTTCCCTCGCGCGCGGGGAGGGTGCGAACCTGGGGTGCGCACTCCCCTCGTCGGCTTCGCGTCAGCATGGCGGGCGCCATCCCGGGCCAGACGGGCCTCGGCGGCAGGCCGCCCCGCTCATGCCAGCGGGCCTTCTTTTCGTTGCAATATTGAAAGTAGATGGCAGCGACCCAATATCTGGTGGACGAGAGGCATGACCCCGTCGGCACCCTCGCTCCCCTGACAGCATCGCGTGTCATCCACTTCCGAGGGTCGAGCACAAGCCGGCCGGCTATGGATTGGCCCGACGCATCCCAGAGGATGCCCGGCGGCCATCCCGCGCCGCCCCTGATGGGGCTCAGGACCGGGTCCTTGACCTCCCGTCTTTCTGGTCCTCGCTGCCGGGCCGGTTGCCCTGGTGCTGCCCTCAGCGCCATGGCCGCCCGCCGCCGCGCATCCGGCACTGAGCCGGCCGCTTCTGCGAACCCTCCCTTGCCAGCGGTGGCATGGGGACAGCGGCGACCAGCGGTAATCAAGATTGCCAGCCATCCGCTGGCCCACAGGCGCCTGCCGCGCCATGCGAACGCCGGACCCACCTGGGCCAGCCGCCGTGTCGCACCCGGCCAGCGCAACGTCCGCCCCACCCCCTCCAACCCGTCTCGGCAGCTCCGAGCCGACCGTCGCGATCCCTTGAGCAAGGCCGGAACCTCGTGTTGGAGATCGCATGACCCCCATCAACACCCTCAGCTACCACGGCGCGCCGATCCGCCTCCGCGGCGCCATGCTGAACCTGACCGATATGTGGCAGGCGGCAGGGCGGCCGGAGAACCGGCGCCCGACTGACTGGCTGATCCTCGATGAGACCCAGCGCTTTCGCGCGCATGCCAGGGTCCATTGGACCGAACTCGAAGACCCGGCCGTCGATAATGCCGTCCTGGACGGCATTATCCGCACTGACAGCGACGGCTTCGTCGCCACGCTTCGTGGCCGCCACGGCGGGACCTGGGCGCATTGGCAGCTCGCGCTGTCCTATGCCCGCTACCTCTCGCCGCAGTTCCATCTCTGGTGCAACACCGTCGTCCGCGCCGCCATCGAGCGGCGGGCCGGCCTTCCGGCCGCGGGCCACGACCCGCTGCTGGCGCACCTCGCCCAGCAGTTCCAGCAGCTGCACCGCCGCATCGACACCCTCGAGCGGCATGCCGCTGACCTGATGTTCCTGATGCTCTCCGCACAGGAGGTGGTGCTGGGGAACCGGCTGGAGTTCACGGAGCTTGGCAGAAGCCTCATCGCCAAGGCGGTGGCGGCCGAACCCTTCGGTGGCCAATGTCCCTGCTGCCGCGCAGTGCCCGTTCTCGCCAGGACAGGCCGGACGGTGCCTGGCGCCGAGTATGACCATTTTTTCCATCGCGGGCTGAACAAGCCCGAGCATGGTTGGCTGGTCTGCGCCGCGTGCCATGCCGAGCTGACCTATGGCGGATACCTTGTTCGCTTTGCCCGCATCCCCGAGTTCCGCGCCTTCCAGGCCGCGCTGCTCGAGCAGCGGCGCAGGGTGCAAGCCCGCGCCGGCACCCCGCCGGCGTAGTCGTGCCTATCCAATGCCCAGGCCTTCCCTAGCGGAGGGCCGCGGAGCCCCATGGCCTCATAACCGAGGCCATGGGGCTTTTTGCGTTCCCGGGCACGATCGACCGGGCAATCCCGATGGCGCTGATTGCGCCTATGCTATGGTTCGGTGACGGAGCGCACCGAACCATCTACCACGCCGCCCTCGCGCCTGCCTTGAGACTTCCATCCGGCGCTGGCCGAGGAGAGGCTGCCGATCTGTGCCCGGATGCTGGCCAATGCACCGCGCAACGCCCTGGTCATGGCCAGCTACGAGCTGGGCGACGACCCCTGGTCGGTTGAATGCCGGGCATTCGCCTTTGGCCGGCATCGGCTGGAGCGGGCCGTCAGCTCGGGCGACTACCCCCTGGCTCGAGGCGCTAGATGACAGAGCCCACTTCGTCTTCGTCATCGGTGGGAACGGCAATGGCGTGCCAGTCCGCTTCTACCGCGGCACGGCTGAGGAGCCGACCGAGCGCACGCTTAAGCGCCAGGAGGTCGAGGTCCAACAGCTTTCCTGGCGCTGGGCGAGGTAGTGGCCGAGGGCCTCGCCTTTCGCTTGGCGGTCGAGACGGACGACGTCGTTCGCGTCGGCCGGGCGGTGTTCCTCACGCTGTGCCGGCATCACGCCTTGAACCTCCTGGTGGATCGGCGAAGATGGTCCGGCCGGGTTTTCCCGGCCAATTTGGGAGGGGAGCATGCAGCTTGCGAACAAGGCCGCGGTCACCGGCGTCGGTGACACGGACTACACGCGCGACGCTGGTGGGCGTAGTGCGCTCTCGCTGCAGCTCGAGGCTGCGCTCAACGCTATCTCGGATGCCGGCATTCGGCCCCAAGACATCGATGGCATCGTTATGCCCTCACCCAGCAGTCCCGTCGTCGCCGAGGAGCTGGTCACCAATCTCGGCATTCCCGATCTTCGCTTCTCCACCGGGACACCTCTTGGAGGCGCAGGACCGGTGGCTGCACTGCAATGCGCAGCAGCGGCCGTTGCTGCCGGCATCTGCTCGCATGTGCTGCTGTCGCTCGGCCGAACCGGCCGAACCGGACAGAAGATCGGCGCTCGCATTCAGCAGATGCCGCAGTTCCGCATCGTAGGCGAGTTCGAGGCTCCGAGCGGCGCCCTTGCGCCAGCGCAATACTACGCGCCGATGGCCCGGCGCCACATGGAAATGTTTGGTACCACGAGCCGGCAACTGGCCGAGATTGCGGTCACCACACGGCAGCATGCGATTTTGAATGGCAATGCTCGGATGACGACGCCGCTGACCGTTGAGGACCACCAGGCTTCGCGCATGATCGCCGACCCGCTACGACTGTATGACTGCAGTCTCGAAAGCGATGGCGCTGCCGCGGTCATCGTTAGCGCTGCCGACCGAGCGTGCGATCTCCGCCAGCCGCGGATCCTGCTCGCGGGAATGGCCGAAGGGCATCCGGATTCGCCGAGCGCCATCACCCAGCGCGGCGATATGACGCGACTTGGCTTAGCCAAGGCGGCTCCGCGCGCCTTTGCCATGGCGGGCGTAACACCTGCGGATATCGACGTTGCCGAAATCTACGATTGCTTCACCTACATCGTCCTATGCCAGCTTGAGGATCTTGGCTTCTGCGGCAAGGGCGAAGGCGGCGCCTTTGTCGAAGGCGGCGCGCTTGGGCTTCATGGACGGCTGCCGGTGAACACGCATGGAGGGTTACTCTCACAGGCCCATATCGCAGGGATGAACCACGTCGTGGAACTGGTTCGGCAGCTGCGCGGAGAGGCTGGCCGGGCGCAGGTACCCGATGCCGAAGTCGGCCTCGTCACCGGTTATGGCGACCTCGGTGACGGTACGCTCGCCATCATGACGCGAGGCTGACAACGATGAGCCAAACGACCCCCAGCAAGCCCCTGCCCGACCCGAGCCCGGAGACCCGACCCTATTGGGACGGGCTGGCCGAAGGCCGGCTGATGCTGCAGCGCTGCGCCGATTGCGGTAGTCTCCGCCACTATCCTCAACCTATGTGCGCTGCTTGCAATTCCATGGCCACGAACTGGGTTGAGGCTTCGGGCGAGGCGACGGTGCACAGCTGGACCGTCGCCTATCACCCCTTCCACGCAGCGTTCCGGGCGGAGCTCCCCTATGTGCTGGTGACGGCGGACCTGCCGGAAGGCGTGCGACTATTGGCGCAGTTGCGGGATGCCACAGCGGAGGCGCTGCGCCCCGGCTTGAAGTTGCGGATCGGCTTCGAGGCTAATGAGGCAGGCTTGACCCTGCCGGTGCTGCGCCTGACTGGAGCGTGACAGGTTTGAGTTGGCTCACCGACCTCGCCTCAGCCTTTTGAGTGCTCGGTTTACTCCTCTTCTGAGTCCAGTTGCGGTAATCGCGCCCTACTCCAGGGTGATGTTTGCCTCGCGGATGACGCGGCCCCAAAGGGCGGTTTCCCGCCGCAGGTAGTCGCGCAGCTCCTGTGGTCCGCCCGGCAGCAGGGCAACGCCGCGCGCAGCGAGGCTTGCCCGGAAACCCAAATCCGCCTTCACCGCCTGCAGCGCCTCTGTCAGGCGCTGAACTACCGGCTCCGGCGTGGCGGCCGGGGCAAACAGAGCCTGCCAGTACACCGCCTCATAGCCCGGCAGCAGTTCCGCAATCGCTGGCACGTCCGGCAACTGGTCCAGCCGCTGCGCCGTCGTGGTGGCAAGGGCGCGGAGCGAGCCATCCTGCAACTGCGTTGCGACATCCGCTGGGGTGGCCAGGAAGGCGGCGACCCGCCCAGCCCGCAGCTCGATCAGTGCCGGTGCGCCGCCACGAAACGGAATGTGCTCCAGCGCGACGCCAGCCGAGCGGTTGAGCAACTCGAGCGCTAAATGGTTGACCGCGCCGACGCCAGAGCTGGCGAAGTTGACCCGCCCTGGATGCGCCTTGGCATAGGCAATAAAACCGGCGAGATCGCGCGCCGGAAAGTCATCGCGCACTACCAAGAGGAAGGCGCTCATATAGGCAAGGCCGATTGGGGCGAGCTCCCGCTCCGGATCGCGTGGTGGTAGCTGCGGCAGCGCGGTCGGATTCGTTGCGAGGCTGTTGGAGCCCATCAGCAGGGTCGTGCCATCCGGCCGGGATTGCAGCACATAGGCAGAAGCGACCGAGGTCCCTGCGCCAGGCCGGTTGTCGACGACAACGGTCTGGCCGAGTTCCTGTCCCAGACGCTGCCCCAGCGCGCGCGTCATGACGTCTGAAAGACCACCGGGTGGAAATGGCACGACGATGGTGATGGGCCGGCTCAATCCGCCGCCTGCCGTTTGGGCGCGGGCTCGCGCAACAGCGCTCTGCAGCAGAACGGAGGACAGAAAAAGGCTGCGGCGGTGCATCATGCATCTCCCTGCGTACTGGGATCCGCTACGGCATGCAGCCGTGCTTCCAGTAGATGGCGTTGGACCTTGCCACTGGTGCTGCGCGGGAACTCAGCTTCTGGCAGGAAGCGGACGGCCTTCGGCACCTTGTAGCCGGCAATCCGGCTGCGACAAAGCGCCAGCACCTCGGCCTCTGTGAGGTCGGGTTCACGCGGCGCGACAAAGGCAACGGGCACCTCGCCCCAGCGCGCATCAGGGCGGCGCACAACCACCGCTTCGGCGACGCGCGGCGAAGCGAGCAGTACCTGTTCGATCTCTGCGGGATAGATGTTTTCGCCGCCCGATTTGATCAGGTACTTACGACGATCCACAAAATCGTAGGTTCCATCGGGATTGCGCCGCAACACATCGCCCATGTGGTACCACCCGGAGTGGAACGCCTCCGCGTCCGCCGCCGGGTCACCCCAATAGCCGCTGAACAGGCTGGGGCCGCGGAACACCGCCTCGCCCGGCTCGCCATCTGGCACGTCGCGTCCGTCCGGGTCGACCAACCGAACCAAGCAGTAAGAGCTCTGCAGCTTGGAGAGGCGCTCTGGCGCGGTGCCGATGGGAATGCGACCGCGGCTGAAGGGAGCAGGACCAGTCTCGGTGGAGCCAAAGGAATTACGGAACGGGGCCTGCAAGAGGGTAGTGATCTCGGCGATCTCGTGCCGTGGCACCAGATCCGCCATGGCACCACAGAGCCCGAGCGGCTGCAGGCGACGGGGCCTGCGCTGCAACTCCTCGATCATGCGGGCGAACATGCCGGGCATAAGCGATAGCCAACCAATCGACTCCCGTTCCAGCAAATCCGCTATGGCAGGGGGATCGAAGCTTTCCAGCACCACTACCTTGGCGCCATGCATCAGCGCAGCGAGGGTGCTGTCCGTCGCTCCCATATGGAACAGCGGCGTCCAAGCCACGAAGGCGCGGTCCGGGAAGAAGCTGCCATCGGTGCGGGCGATCATGCTGCGCGCGATCATTGCGCGGTGGCTGATGACTGCCGCTTTTGGCAGCCCCGTCGTGCCGCTGGTATAGAGAATGAGCAAGCCATCCTCCGGCTCCACCACGTTCAGCACCTCACTGGATGGCGCCGCACGGAGCATCGCTTCGTATTCTTCGCCAAGCTGCAGCACCGAGCTAACGCCGTGCTCGATGGCTGCCAAGCGACCCGCCTGGCGTTGAGAGGCGATGAGGAGACGCGGAGCTACAAGGCGCACGCAGTGCTGCAGTTCCGGGTCAGCCTGCCGCCAGTTCTGGCACGCCAGCATCGCGCCGAGTACTGCCGCCGCGAGCTGCAACTCGGCGTATTCAGGTCGGTTCTCCGAGAGCAAGGCGATCCGATCGCCGCGGCCAATCCCCCGCGCCGCCAGTGCCCGCGCCAGTCGATCAACACGCTCGCCTAGTGCGGCGTAGGTCAGCACATGGCCATTGCCCTCAAGGGCTATGCTGCGACTGTTTCGCTGGACTTGCTGCAGGAACAGGTCACCGACCGTCAGGCCGGCGGCCTTCGGTAAGGCTTGACCGCAACCTGCGCGAACGTCTGGCATGCAACCTTTCCTCCCATTCGGCCGAATAATGGCTTTTCCCCTCACGACTGCGCAGAGGCGTGCCCACTGACAGCACCCCCGACGTCGGATGATCGTGCCCCAACGCGTGGTGTAGGAGCGGTACTCCTGGGCGAGCTCGGGCCTCGTCAGGATGCCAGGGCGGGCAG
>NZ_JAETWB010000031.1 GCF_016773205.1 Belnapia arida | reverse complement strand
CCTTGCGGAACAGCTTGGCATCGGGGTCGGTGGTGGAGGCGTGCGTCTCGTTGCGGCGCTTCTGGCCGCGGAAGTCCTGCTCGCCGTTGCGCCCCGCATCGGGCGGCGGGCCGGAGCCGTCCTTCGGCCGGAAGCTCTTGGTGCTGGCCCAGGCCTCAAGCAGCGTGCCGTCGACCGAGAAATGCTCGGTCGAGAGCAGAGCGCGCACCTTCGGCTGCGCCACCACGGTGGCCAGGAAGCGCCCGGCGATCTCGCCGCCCAGCAGCCGGTCGCGGTTCTTGGTGAAAGTCGTGGCGTCCCAGACCGGGTCGTCCACACCAAGGCCGACGAACCATCGGAACAGCAGGTCGAAGTCGATCCGCTCGACCAGCTGGCGTTCAGAGCGGATCGAGTAGAAGGCCTGCAGCAGCAGCCCCCGCAGCAGCCGCTTGGGCGGGATCGAATCCCGGCCCGTCGGCGGGTAAAGCGCGTCGAACTCGGCCGACATCTCCGCCAGCGCCGCATTCACGATCGCCCGGATCGTCCGCAGCGGGTGGTCGGGACGGACCCGCTGCTCCAGCTCCACGTAGCTGAAGAGCGAGCCCCGCACCTCGTCCTTGCCCCGCATCCCGACCTCGTCCCGTTGACGAGGATCAGCGAATCACGATCCGCAGCCAGTCGCGAGCGGGAATTTCAGCAGCCTGCTAGACGCCGAGCAAGTGTGCCATCCGGGCAATCGGGAAGGCCTGGATTACTTTCATGAATTTGAAAGCCCGGAGGGGATCGTGCCGGTCCCCCGGGCAAACCAGGCCGCCGCTCGAGAGAGAATGTCGCGCTTCTGGTGCAACTGTTTGTTCTCGCGCCGCAGTCGGGCGAGTTCCTCGCGCTCGGCCGTGGTCAGCACAGCCTCGGCTGGGGCGGGCTTTATCTCGTGCCGACCCTCCTGCCGGTCCGCCGCGGCGACCCAGTTCCGAATGGCCTAGGCAGAGGGTTCGAACTCGCGGGCAAGATCGGCCAAGTCGCGTTCAGCACGGACCAACTTGACCATCTGGCGCCGGAACTCTGGCGCGTGGGCGGGATGGGTCTTGGGGATCAGGACACCTCACGCGAAAGCGTTGTTGATGTCCACCGAAACGGGGCAAACCCAAACCCAGACGGACACGGTAGGCCTAGCATTGGTCGGCGAGTTGCGCGACTTGGAGCAGCGCCACGCAGCCCTAACGAGCGAGATCGCTGCGAGCGGCACGCCTGAGCTGGTGCCAATGCTGCATCCGAACTTACCCGACCTCTGTCGCCGCAAGATCGAGGTACTTGGGACAGCGCTTCAGGAGCCGCACACAGCGGCCGAGGCGCTGCGCAGGCTGATCGACGTGATTGCGGTGTTCCCGGCGAACGCCAGGGTGAGGTCAGCGTCCAGCTGCATGGTGACCTCGTTGCCTTCCTCCATCTTGGCGACGCGCCAGAGCGTCTGACCAGTGACGGGAGCGCGAACAGCGAAACGGCCGCCCTACGTGAAGGCCGGCCGTTTCGCTGTGTTGGGAACGTGGGATGCGGGGAAAGGATTTGAACCTGTGACCTTTAGGCTATGAGCTTGACGGGCCACCGGGTTGAAACAGCGCGTAGGGACGCAGACTGTGCCAGCCCGCCGCGATGGCGCTGCCATCTAGTTCGCGGCGACGCGTTGCGCTGGCCCAGCCTCGTCCCGCAAAGCACCGCCCGATACCTGGCACTATCAGGCATCGCCCTACCGTTGCTGAAACTCCTCCCCCTCCGGCAGATCGGTGAGAGCCTCCACGATGCGATCCACCCGCGCTGCCAAGGGGCCGCGGCGGCAGGCGGTCAGCAGGGTCTGAACGGCTGGCTCCGGGCCGGCGACGACCGCTTCCACGCTGCCATCCGTGCGGTTGCGGACCCAACCGGTGAGGCCGAGCCGGCGGGCCTCGCGGACCATCCAGGCGCGGTAGCCAACACCCTGGACGCGGCCCTCGATGCGGAGATGATGCGCGTTCATGTTGGCCTCGCCAGGGCCAGCAGACGGCCGACGACGGCGATCTCCCCGGCGATGCGGGCCCGGCGATCCGCCGCCTCCTGGTCGAGCCCCCAGAATTCCTCCTGGAAGGTCTCGTCGAGGATGGCGAGGCGATGCGCCTCCGCTGCCTCCAACCGCCCCTCCACCACGGCGAGGCCGAGCACCAGGCTGCCGAGGGCAGGCACCAGAACGCCGAGGGCGGCCAGTTCCACCGGGTTGCGGGCGGCGACGGCAGCACGGAGCGCAGCGACGGCCGAGGCCTCCTGGCGAACCGGCATGATGCCGGCGGTGACGCGCAGCGGCGCGTCCTGCCGCAGGGCGGCCCAGTCGAGCAGGGGCTGCCATTCGGCGGCCTGCAAGGCGGCCAGTTGCGGATCCTCGGCGCGATAGCAGAGCAGGTCGCTCTCGGCATAGCGGGCGAGGCCATCGATCATCGCCGCCGGGTCAGGGACGATACGCTCCTGCGCGGTGCCGACAAGGCGCGTGAGCGGCATGTCGTTCATGCTCATCTCGCCGCCAGGGGCGCCGCCACCTGCCGCGGACCACTCCTCGGCGATCGCCTCCGCGAGCGGCGCGCGGTCGACCACCAGGGGGGCGCCGCCGGGCAGGCGGACGGGCTTGCCGTCGAGGCTCACGCCGAAGCCGCCGGGCTGGGGGGTAGTGGTGGCGCTGGTCCAGAAACGCTTCATGTCATCGTCCTCGGCCGAAGAGGCCGCGCAGCAGCTCCTGCGCCGGGGCGGGCAGGCCCTGGGCCGGAGCTGGGGTTGGATGAGCCGGGGTTGGAGTAGGCAGGGCAGCGGGGGCCGCGCCGGGCTGGCCGCCACGGGCGATGGCAAGCTGTGCCTCGCAGTCCGGCAGGGCCGGCCCGCCGCCGCCCAAGGCGCCGGCCAGCGCCTGGAGGCTACGGTCCGGCGTGCTCTGCAAGGAAAGGAAGGCGCCGAGCCCGCCCGCGATGGCGGCTTCCGGCGAGACGCCGATGCGCGGCGCGCGCATCGTGCCGGCGATGTTGATCGGCGCCCGCAGCTCGATGCCGCCAAGGCGGAGGTCGGGCAGGAGGCGGAAGGCCAGCGCCTCGGTCTTGAGGTTGGCTCCCCCTTCCCCGCCCAGACGGCCTAGCGCGGTGTCGACCAGCAGGGCGCGGGACTGGGCCATGCCGTCCTCCGCCTGGAAACGGAGGGCGAGGCAGCGGAGGGGGATGTCGCGCCCGGACACGCCACCGGGCAGCAGGCGGCGAAGATCGGTGGGGAGCTTCTCCAGGAGGCTGCCGGTGAGGGTGCCGCGCACCACGGATAGGCCAAGATGGCCGTGGGCGGTGCCGGCCACGGTGCGGAGGTCGGCGCCCTGGCCGCGGAGGTCAGCATCGAGGCCGAGCTGGCCCGTCGCCTGGGGTGGCACCTGCCCCAGCGCCGCCAGCAGCGGGGCGAGGTCGAGGCCCGGCGACTGCGCCGCGACCTGCACCGTGGGCGGCGTGGTGGTGAGGTCGGCGGCGGCGCGCAGCGTAACCGGCCCGCCCGGCATTTGCGCGGCGAAGGGGTCGAGCCGGGCGCGGCCGTTCTGGACCGACAGGCGCGCCTGCACCTGCCGTAAGGTCACGCCCTGGGCGACCAGGCTGCCGATCTGCCAGCGGAGGTCGCCATCGATGATCCGCAGCGCCTCCAGCGGCAGCTTCACGTCCGGGATGGCGCGGCGGTCCGCCGGCGGCGGCGGGGCGGCCGGGGCTGCGGCGGCCGGGGCGGCGGGCGGCGGACGGAGCGCATCGAGGTCGAGGCGGGTGGAGGTCAGCGCGCCATCGACGCCCTGGCGCTGGCCGATGACATAGGTGAGGTCGCCCGCCGCATCACCGGCCGAGGAGGCAATCCGCAGCCCGCGCAGAAAGGCGCCACCAGCGAAGCCCGGCGTGCGCTCGGCGAGGCGCATATCAAGGGCGAGGTCCCGCACCGGCGGCAGCGGCGCCCCGGCGAGCGGCGCCAGTGGGGCAAGGTCCGGCGCCCGGAAGGAGAGGGCGAGATCGACGCCGGCCAGGCGGCGGAGATCGGCGATGGCCCCCTTCGCCGTGCCGGTGGCACCGGCCACGGCAAGGCCCAGATCGACCGGGAAGGGCTGCGGCGCCGCGCCGGGCAGCAGCAGGCCCGGCGCACCGAGCGTGCCGGCGAGGCGGAGCGGGACGTCGTTCAGCGCGGCCTCGACCTCGAGAGCGAGGGGCTGGTCCTGCCGCGGCAGGGTGGCGGTGAGGCTGGCGAGGCGCAGGCCGGGCAGCACAGCATCCAGCACCGCGGCACCGAGGGTGAGGCGGAGGTCGCTCACCGATGCCTCGTCCAGCTTCGCGGTGAGGGCGAGGTCACGCAGCGGCGGCAGCGGGGCATCGGGCAGCAGCGGGGCGAGCTTCTGCAATTCCGGCACCCGGGCCTCGACCGCCATCTGCCAGCCCCGCATCTGCATCGGCCGGGCGATGGCGCCCTCGGCGGCGAGGCGGGCGCCGGCCGCCTCCAGCGCCAGGCGCAGGGGCCAGGGCGTTGCCGCCGCGGGGTCAGTCAGGCGGTCGAGCGGCCCGGTTTCGCCGGAAAGGGCGACGGGAATGCCATTCAGCGCAAGCTGCCCGTTCAACCGGAGCGCACCGGCCGTGTCGGCACGGGACTCGAGCCGCGGGATGGCGAGGCCGCGGGTGGCGCCCGTGCGGCCGTCGCGCCAGGCCACCTGACCGTCGGTCAGCTCCACCCGGTCGACGGCGATGCCGAGGCGCGGGTCAGCCTCGCGGGCGGCGCTGGCGGGTGCCGCCTGGGGTGCTGGGGCAGCGGGGCGACCAGGCGGGGCGAAAGCCCAGTTCGGGCGCCCCGCCGCATCCGTCTCCAGCAGGATGTCGGGCGACCGCAGCACCAGGCGGCGCACCTCCACCCGGCGGGAAAGCAGCGGGAGCAGGGCCAGCTCCACCTCGACCCGGCGGATGGTCGCCATCTGCGGGCGGCTGCCGCCGGGGGCGTTGGCGAGGGCGACATCCTCCACCGTCAACGTCGGCGCCAGGGCCAGCTTCACCCCGATATCGCCGAGGGCGAGGCTGCGGCCGGTCGCCGCCTCCACCGCCGCCTGGATGCGCGGCTTCTGGTTGTTCGGGTCGAAGGTCAGCAGCAGTACGGCGAGGCCCGCGGCGGGCAGCAGCACCAGCACGGCCAGGGCGATCAGGGTCCAGCGAAGCCAGCGGCGGCGAGGTGTGGCGGCGGGCATGGCGGTCTCTCCCGGCTGGGGGCGCTCAGCGCCGGGCGGCGGCGAGGCGGCGCGGCTTCGGCGTCTTCGACGCCTCGAAGCCGAAGAAGGCGAAAGTCTCCTTCATATGGGGCGGCAGGGCGGAGAAGGCCTCCATCGTGCCACCCTCCGGATGCGGCAGGCGAAGGGCACGGGCATGCAGATGGAGTTCGCCCGGCAGCCCGTCCAGATGCGCGGCGCCGCCGCCATATTTCCCGTCGCCGAGGATCGGGGTGCCGAGCCCCTCGGCGCAATGCACGCGGAGCTGATGGGTGCGGCCGGTGAGCGGCTTCAGCTCCAGCCAGGCGGCGCGGCCGCGGACGGCATCGAGGGTGCGGAAATCGGTGACGGCGCGGGCGCCCTCCGATGGATCCTCCACCGCCTGCATCCGCTCGCCGCGCGGGCCGTCGAGCTTCGCCAGCGGGATGTCGATGCGGCCATCCTCGATCTGCGGCGGCGGGGTGACCACGGCCCAATAGGTCTTCTCCACGCCGCGGCCGCGGAACTCCTTTGCGAGGAAGGCGGCGGCCACGGGCGTGCGGGCGAGCAGCAGCAGGCCGGAGGTGTCGCGGTCCAGGCGGTGGACCAGCCGCGGCCGCTCCTCGAAGCTGAAGCGCAGCGCATCCAGCATGCCGTCCAGGTGGCGGGTGATGCCGGGGCCGCCCTGCACCGGCAATCCGTGCGGCTTGTCGAGGATGATGAGGCTGGCATCCATGTGGAGGACGAGGCGCTGCAGCATCGCCGCATCCTCCTCCGAGACGGGGCGCTGGTCGCGCTCCGGCGGCGGCCCATCCGGCAGCGGCGGGATGCGTACTTCCTGCCCGGCGGCGAGGCGGGTGTTGGCCTCCGCCCTTCGGCCATCGATGCGGACCTGGCCGGTGCGCAGCATCTTTTGCAACGCGCCCTGGGTGAGTTGCGGGAAATGGCGGCGGAACCAGCGGTCGAGGCGGGTATCCGCCTCTGCCTCGGCCACGATCCGGGTTTCTATGGTCATGCGTTCCCTGTAGCCCAGGGGCCCACCAGGTGCGAAGCGGGGCGGGTTGAACTTTCGCACCGGCAGGGCGTCATAGAGTGCATGACACGGATAGCAGCGATGGCCGCAGCCGCGGCCCTCATGGTCCTCGGTGTTGGCACCCCGGACCATGTCCTCTCCGCCCATGCCGCCGAGCAGGCGCGAGCCCCTCAACATCAGTCCCGGACCCAGGCGCGGCCACAGCGGGGCACGGCCAGCTATTACGCGCAGAAATTCAATGGCCGGCGCATGGCAAATGGCCGCCGCTTCGATGCTCGCTCCAACTCCGCAGCGCACCGTACCCTGCCGCTCGGCACGACCGCGCGGGTCACCAACCTGGAGAATGGCAGGACGGCTGAGGTGACGGTCGAGGATCGCGGCCCCTATGCGCGGGGCCGGGTGATCGACCTGAGCCCGAAGACGGCGCAGGACCTCGGCATGCGCGAGCAGGGCACCGCGCCGGTGGTGGTGACGCCGGTGCAGATGCCGGACCGCGACCAGCGAGTGGCCCAGCGGTAGCTTAACCGCCCCCCCTCTTTTCAGCGCGGAGAGCCGTCCAGCGCTCCAGCCGTTCGCCGATCGCGGACTCCGCGCCACGGTTGGTCGGGCGGTAGAAGGCGCGGCGCCCCATCCCGTCCGGAAAGTAGTCCTGGCCCGAGAAGCCCTCCGCCTCGTCATGGTCGTAGGCATAGCCGCGGCCATAGCCGAGGTTCTTCATCAGCTTCGTCGGTGCGTTGAGGATGTGCTGCGGCGGCGTCAGGCTGCCGGTTTCGCGCGCTGCCCGCTGCGCCTCGCCCCAGGCGACATAGGCGGCGTTCGACTTAGGCGCGGTGCCGAGATGCAGGATGAGCTGGACAAGAGCCAGCTCGCCTTCCGGTGAGCCAAGGCGCTCATAGGTTTCCCAGGCGGCGATGGCGAGCGGCAGGGCGCGCGGATCGGCGAGGCCGACATCCTCGGCGGCGAAGCGGGTCAGACGCCGGGCGATGTAGCGCGGGTCTTCGCCGCCCTGGATCATACGCGCGAACCAGTAGAGCGCCGCATCGGGGTCGGAGCCGCGCAGCGACTTATGCAGGGCGGAGATGAGGTTATAGTGCTCCTCCCGGTCCTTGTCGTAGAGCGCGGCGCGGCGCGCCAGCAGCTCGCCCAGCGCCGCGGCGTCGAGCGGCGGCTGGCCGGGGGGCAGGGCAAGGAGCTGCTCGGCGAGGTTCAGCAGGTAGCGCCCGTCACCGTCGGCCATCGCCCTGAGGCTGGCCCGCGCCGCCGGGTCGAGCGGCAGGGCGCGGCCGGCCTCGGCCTCGGCACGGGTCAGCAGCAGGTCGAGCGCCGCCTCGTCGAGGCGCCGCAGGACGAGGACCTGGCAGCGGGAGAGCAGCGCGCCGTTGAGGGCGAAGCTCGGGTTCTCCGTGGTGGCGCCGACCAGCGTCACCGTGCCGTCCTCGACGACGGGCAGGAAGCCGTCCTGCTGGGCGCGGTTGAAGCGATGGATCTCGTCGACGAAGAGCAGCGTCCCCTGCCCTGCCCGGCGGCGCTGCCGCGCCTCGTCGAAGGCGCGCTTGAGATCGGCGACGCCGGAAAAGACCGCCGAAAGCTGCACGAAGACGAGGCCGGCGCGCTCGGCGAGCAGCCGGGCGATGGTGGTCTTGCCGACGCCGGGCGGGCCCCAGAGGATCAGCGAGGCCAATGCGCCGCGGGCGAGCATCCCGGTCAGCGCGCCGGCGGGGCCGACCAGATGGTCCTGGCCGACCACCTCCTCCAGTTCCGCCGGCCTGAGCCGGTCGGCAAGCGGGCGGGGGCCGCTGGGCGCTTCGGCGCGGGGCGGCGGGGCAGCCTCGCCGAAGAGGTCGGTGGGCGGGTCGGGGGTGCGGCGTGGGGCCATGCCGGGGAGTATAGGCCCGACCTGCGCGGGATGGGCGAGGGCCCACGCCACCCCCGCTATCCGTCCAGCCGCTCGCGCCAGGTGCTCGGCACCAGCTCCTTCACCTGACGGGCGCGCTTCTCCAACCAGTAGGCCTGGGCGGGCGGCACCAGGGCAAAGCGTGGGTCGGCGCCGAGCTTCTGCGCAGCATCCATCGGCCAGTGCGGGTTGTAGAGAAGCTCCCGCGCGAGCGCGATCAGGTCCGCCTCGCCGCGCTGGAGGATGCCCTCGGCCTGGTCGGCATGGACGATGAGGCCGACGGCCATGGTGGCGATGCCGGCCTCGCGCCGCAGCCGCTCGGCATAGGGCACCTGGTAGCCGTAGGTGATCGGGCCGGTGCCGACCACCGGGGCGCCGCGCATGCCGCCCGAGGAGCAGTCCACCACGTCGACGCCGAGCGGCCGCGCCAGCGCCGCCAGCCGGGCCGACTGCGCCACGTCCCAGCCGGCATCGTCCTCGACCGAGAGGCGCAGGAAGAGCGGCTTCTCCGCCGGCCAGACGGCGCGCACCGCCTCCACCACCTCGAGGCAGAAGCGCATGCGGCCCTCCTCGCTGCCGCCGTACTCGTCGTTGCGGAGGTTGCTGAAGGGCGAGAGGAACTGGTGGATCAGGTAGCCATGCGCGCCGTGGACCTCGAGCACCTCGATGCCGGCCTGGTCGGCGCGGCGGGCGGCATCGGCCCAGCGCTGGACGAGGTCCTGCACCTCGGCGCGGGTGAGCGCGCGGGGCAGCGGGTCGCTCTCCGGGCTGGCCAGCGCCGAGGGGGCGACGAGCTCCCAGTCGTCCTCCGCGGCCTCGGCCGGTAGCGGGCCGCCGCCCTCCCAGGGGCGGAAGCGCCGGGCCTTGCGGCCGGAATGGCCGAGCTGCAGGCCGGGCACCGCGTCCTGCGCCTTGATGAAGGCGGCGCAGCGGGCGAGGCCGGGGATCTGCCCGTCCTCCCAGAGGCCGAGATCGCCATGGGTGCCGCAGCCGCGCCGCTCCACCTTGGTGCTCTCCATGATGACGAGGCCGGCGCCGCCAGCGGCGTAGCGGCCGGCATTCATCAGGTGCCAGTCCGTCGCATAGCCGCGGTTGGCGGCATATTGATGCATCGGCGCGACCACGATGCGGTTCTTCAGCGTCACGCCGCGGATGGTCAGCGGCGTGAAGAGCAATGGTGCGGTCATGGACGGACGCTCCCCGATGGTTCGGCGGGAGCTTACGGGCGGCGGCGGGAGATTGGCGATGGAGCAGGGGCAGAGGGTGGCGCTGGTGACGGGCGGCGCACGGGGGATCGGCCGCGCGGTGGCAGCCAGGCTCGAGCGCGATGGCTGGCGCGTGGTCGTCGCCGACCGGGAGACGGCGGAGGGCACCCCTGGACGCCTCGTGCAGGCGGACGTCTCGGACGAGGCGGCGGTCGGGCGCTTGGTGGACGGGATCGCGGCGCAGGAAGGCCGGCTCGACGCCGTGGTCTGCAATGCCGGCTTCATGATCCGCAAGCCGATCCGCGAGCTGGGCCTCGATGAGTGGAACGCCGTCCTCGGCACCAACCTCACCAGCGCCTTCCTCCTGGCGCGGGCGGCAGAGGCGATGCTGCGACAGGTGCGTGGGGCGATCGTCACCATCGCCTCCACCCGGGCGCACCAGTCGGAGGCGGATACCGAGAGCTACAGCGCCTCTAAGGGCGGGCTGCTCGCCCTGACCCATGCGCTCGCCATCAGCCTCGGGCCGGAGGTGCGGGCGAATTGCGTGAGCCCCGGCTGGATCGACACCAGGGGCGAGGCGCTGCGCCCGGAGGACCATGCGCAGCACCCGGCCGGGCGGGTCGGCCGACCGGAGGATGTGGCGGCGCTGGTCGCCTGGCTGGTCGGTCCGGAGAGCGGCTTCGTCACCGGAGCGGAATTCCTCACTGATGGCGGGATGACGCGGAAGATGATCTATGCGGAGTAATTGCGGTCCATTGTGAGGAGGACCTTCCATGCTCGACAACCCGCCGCTGCTGACCATCCACCGGGGGCACCGGCGTCCCTCCCCTGCCCTTCTGGAGCGGTTCCGCGGGGCGCAGACCTCGCATCTGGTCGATGTCATGGCGGGGCGCGGAGCGATGCACTGGGCGGTGAAGCCGCTCGACCCGGCCAACGCCGCCTTCATCGGGCCGGCGCTGACCGCCTTCGCCTATCCGGCCGATATCGTCGGTGTCTACGGCGCCCTGGCCGAGGCGGAGGCCGGGGACGTGATCGTAGTGGCGAATGATGCCTATCTCTGTGCGGCGGCGATCGGCGACATCGTCGCCGGGATGATGAAGAACAAGGGCATCGCCGCCTTCGTCACCGAGGGCGCGGCGCGGGACAAGGCGGGCATCCTGGCAACCGGCCTGCCGGTCTTCGCCGCAGCCGTGGTGCCGACCTCGCCGGCGGCGAACGGGCCGGGCACGGTCGGGGCGCCGGTCATCTGCGGCGGGCTCGCGGTGCGCAGCGGCGACATCGTCGTCGGCGATGCGGATGGCGTGGTCGTGGTGCCGCTCGACCAGGCAGAGGCCGTGGCAGAGGGGCTGGATGCGGTGCGGGCGGCGGAGGCCAAGGCCATCGCCGCTGTCGAGGCCGGCGCCGTCGATACCGAGCGGATGCGGCGGATCCTGGCCGAGGCCCGGATCATCGGCTGAGCAGGAATAGGGCGCCCTCCACCGGGGCGCCCCGCTCCATCCGCAGCACGCCAGCGCGTTGCTCGACCAGGGCGAGGCCGGCGGCCGCGGCGAGCGCCGCCACATGCGCCGGATCGTGGCGGTAGCGCATCGCCTCGGCAAGGGCGAAGGACGCCCCCTCCCCTGCCTCGACCGAAAAGGCGGCGTGCCCTCCGGGCGCGAGCGCCGCGGCGATGGCGGCGAGCGCCGGGGCAAGGTCGCCGAGGTAGTTCAGCACGTCGGCGGCGGCGACGAGGTCGAAGCCGGCCGGGCGGGTGGGGAGCCAGTCGAGCAGGTCGGCCTCGTGCAGCGCGTCGTAGAGCGGGCGGCGGCGGGCCTCGGCCAGCATGCGCGGCGAGAGGTCGAGCCCCTCGAGCCTGCGGGCGAAAGGCGCCAGTGCCACGCCCGAAAGCCCGGTGCCGCAGCCGAGGTCCAGCACCCGCAGCGCCCGGCGCGGAGCAATGCCGGCCTCCGTCAGCAGCCCGGCGAGCAGCGCCGGCGTACGGTAGCCGAGCCGGCCGGTGAGTTCAGCCTCGAAGCGCGGTGCGAACTGATCGAAGAGCTCGCGCACATAGCCCGCCGGCGCACGGGCGGGGGCGCCGCTCCGGCCGAGGGCGGCGAGGAGGAAGCGGGCCTGCTCGGCCAGCGCAGGCTGGGCGGCGGCGGCGAGGGCGGCCTCGGCGGCAGCGGCGGCGCCTGCCGCATCGCTCGCCTCGCGCCGGGCATGGGCGAGGGCGAGCAGCGGCGCCGCAGTGCCGGGTTGGAGCCGGGCCGCGGCCTCGAGCGGCGCGAGGGCGGCCTGCGGATCGCCCAGGGCGCAAAGGGCTTGGCCCAGGTTGCGCAACGTCACCGCGTCCTCCGGCCGGCGGGCCAGGGCCGCGCGGAGGGCGATGACAGCCTCCGGCAGCCGGCCGGCCTCGGCCAGGGCGGCGCCGCGATTGGCGAGGAAGACCGGCTCCTCCGGCTGCTGCGCCAGGGCGCGCTCCGTATGGCGGAGGGCGCCGGCGGCATCGCCACGCTGCCGTGCCAGCACGCCGAGCAGGTTATGCGCATTGGCATCCAGTGGGCGGCACTTCAGCACCTGTCGGTAGAATTGCTCGGCACCGGCAAGGTCGCCCGCAGCATGGCGCGCGACGCCTGCCTGGAGCAGGGCGGAAGGGTCTGGAGACATCCGTGCAGTCTGCGAGCCGCATGGCGGACAGGCAATGTCGCTTTCGTGCCACGCTTCGGTGCCCATTTGCCACGCTCACGTTTTGGTGCTTGCGGCAGCGCAACTTCGCCCATAGGTTGGAAAAGTCCCCGGCGGCCTGCCCGGGCCTCAACCGCGGTTTCCCCATGCCGAGCAAGCCAGTCTCCGTCGATGGCCCGCAGGTGGAACCATCTGCGGCGCAGGAACTTACCCTTAAGATGCAGATTGCCACGACGGCCCGTCCTCACCCTGCTCAGGCGCCAAGGATGGACGACGAGCACCTCGACAACCTGCTCCGGCGAGGGCTTGGCGAGGCGTTCGACTGGGTACTGGAAGCACCGCTGCCGCTGCGGCTGATCGAGGCGCTGCGCGGAAGGCGGCTTTAATCCTCGTCCGCCGTGAAGTCGACCGGACTGGCACCGATGCTCTCGCGCAGGGCCTCCCGCGCGCGGGACAGGCGGGAGCGCAGGGTGCCGGGCGGGACGTTCAGGATGCGTGCGGCCTCGGCGTAATCGAGCCCCTCCACCACCACCAGCCAGAGCGCCTCGCGGTGGATGCGCGCCAGCTTGCGGAAGGCCGCCGCCACGTCGCGCATCGCCTGACGCTCCTCCTGCCCACCCGAAACCGGCGATTCAGGCAGGCTCTCCGCCTCCATGATCGGGCTGCGCGAGGCGCGGCGCAGATTGGCCGCACGGGCATGGCGCAGGATGGTGAAAAGCCAAGCGCGGAGATTGGTGCCCGGCTCGAACTGATCGCGAGCGGCGATGGCGCGCAGCAGCGTGTCCTGCACCAGGTCGTCGGCCGCGTCGCCGCCGCGCGCGAGCACGCGGGCGAAGCGGCGCAGGCGGGGGATCTCAGCGGCGATCGCAGTTGCGAAAGCCTCCGCCCCGTTCGCGCTATCCTCCTCCTGCATGCGGTCCCCGTCATCCCCTGCGCAGCGTCAGCCGTCGATGGGGGCGGACACTAACCGAAGCCTGGACCGGGGTGGGAATGGGATGAGACACCCTTGCGTGTATCCACGCCACTTCGGATGCACGCTTGCGTGGGTGGTCAATCAGAACAGTCCATCAATGGCGCCATCGGCATCGAGACCGATGAATTCCGCGGCAGGACGGCGCGGCAACCCCGGCATCGTCATGATCTCGCCGCAGATCGCGACGACGAATCCGGCGCCGGCCGAGAGCCGCACGTCACGCACCGGCAGCACATGGCCGGTCGGCGCGCCGAGCAGCGCCGGGTCCGCGCTGAAGCTGTACTGCGTCTTCGCCACGCAGACCGGGACATGGCCGAACCCCATCTCCTCGAAGCGACGCAATTTGGCGGCGACGCCGACAGGGACTTGAACATCGGCGGCACGGTAGATCTCGCCGGCGATGCGGCGGAGCTTCGCCTCCAGCGGCAGATCGGGAGGATAGAGCGGGGCGAAGCGCGACGGGCCATCCTCCATTTGCCGCAGCACGGCACGCGCGAGGTCCGCGGCGCCCGCCGCGCCATTGGCCCAATGCGTGCAGAGCACGACCTCGGTGCCGAGCGCTGCCATCGCCTCCTGCACCGCCGCGATCTCGGCACCCGTGTCGGTTGTGAAGGCGTTCAAAGCCACAACCACGCCAAGCCCATATTTCTGCATATTCTCGACATGACGGGCGAGATTGACGACGCCACGCCGCAGCGCCGCGACATCCTCGCGACCAAGATCGGCCTTCGCCACGCCGCCATGCATCTTCAACGCGCGCACCGTCGCGACGACGACGGAGGCGGCGGGTGCGATGCCGGCCGCAGGGCATTTGATGTCGAGGAATTTTTCGGCGCCGAGATCCGCGCCGAAACCGGCCTCAGTCACCACAACCTCGGCGAGCGAAAGCCCAAGCTTCGTCGCGGCGACGCTGTTGCAGCCATGCGCGATGTTGGCGAAGGGGCCGCCATGCACGAGGGCGGGCGAGCCTTCCAGCGTCTGCACCAAGTTGGGCGCGAAGGCGTCGCGCAACAGCGCGGCCATGGCGCCATCGGCCTTGAGGTCGCGCGCCGTCACCGGCGCCCCCTCGCGCGTGCTGCCGATGATGATGCGGCCGAGCCGCGCCTGGAGGTCCTCCAGCGAGGTGGCGAGGCAGAAGATCGCCATCACCTCCGAGGCCACAGTGATGTCGAAGGCATCCTCGCGCGGATAGCCGTTGGCGACCCCGCCGAGCGAGTTGACGATGCCGCGCAACGCGCGGTCGTTCATGTCCATCGCCCGGCGCCAGGTGATTCGGCGCTCATCGATGCCGAGCGCGTTGCCCCAGTAGATGTGGTTGTCGATCATCGCGGCCAGCAGGTTGTTGGCCGATGTGATGGCATGGAAATCGCCGGTGAAGTGGAGGTTGATCTCCTCCATCGGCCCCACCTGGGCATGGCCGCCACCGGTCGCGCCCCCCTTCACGCCGAAGCAGGGGCCGAGCGAGGGCTCTCGCAGGCAGATCATGGTCTGAGTGCCGAGCGCGTTCAGCGCGTCGCCGAGGCCGATGGTCGTCGTCGTCTTGCCCTCGCCGGCGGGCGTCGGGCTGATGCCGGTGACGAGCACCAGCCGGCCCGCCGGCTTCGCCGCCTGGCTGCGCAGGAAGGGTAGGTCGACCTTCGCCTTGTGGCGGCCGAAGGGAATCAGCGCCTCCTCCGGGATGCCGGCGCGGGCGGCAATGGCGGCGATGGGTCGGAGGGTCGCGGAACGCGCGATCTCGAGGTCGGTGGCCATGCGCGTTGTCCCTCCCGGTTGGAGGCTCGCGCTTATCGCCCCGGCAGCGCTCCTGCAAGCAGGATGGCGGCCCTATATGACCGGCATGGCAAGCCCCTGCATCGATATCTGCAAGTATGACGAGGAAACCGGCTGGTGCCTCGGCTGCGGGATGACCCGCAAGGACAAGAAGCATTGGAAGAAGGAGAAGGAGCAGCGGCCGGCAATCCGCGAGACGCTGCCGGGGCGGCTGCTGGCGCTGGCGGCGGCCGGGCAGCGGGTCGGCAAGGCGGCGGCCAAAAAGAAAAAGCAGATTTGATTCCGCGCAAGGCACGATCTCACCACCGCGGCTAGGGTCCGACCGCGCGGCATGGGCCGCCAGGGATGGATGTGGGTGCGATGACGAGGACGGTTGGGCTGGCGGCTGCGGCGGCGCTGGTGGCGATGATGGGCGTGGCGCAGGCCGAGGATGGCGTGCGGGGCAAGCAGGCCGGCGACATCGTGGTGGGGTTCGGCGCCATTGGCGTGCTGCCGAGCAACGGCGGCCATGTGGACGCCATCGGCGGGCGTCCGCAGGCAAGCAACAGCGCGAGCCCGCAGCTCGACCTCACCTATTTCATGGTGCCGAACGTCTCGCTGAACCTGATCGCGGCGAGCACGCGGCATGATGTCAGCGTCCGCGGCTCGGCGCTTGGCAACCTCAACCTCGGCCATGTCTGGGTGCTGCCGCCGACGCTGACCCTGCAGTACCATCCCTTTCCGCAGTCACGGTTCAGCCCCTATGTCGGCGCTGGCATCAATGTGAGCTTCTTCTACGGCGAGGGCGGCAGCCGGACGGCGCCGGTGCGGCGGGTGATGGTCGATACCGCGCCCGGCTTCGCCTTCAATGCCGGCCTGGACTACGAGGTCTCCCCGCACTGGCTGGCCAATATCGACGTGAAGAAGCTGATCCTGCGCCCGGAGGCAAGCGTCAACTCCGGGCTGGTGCACGCCCGCGTCAACCTCGACCCTTGGGTGGTCGGCGCGTCGGTGCGCTACCGCTTCTGAGGGCAAAGGGCCCGAGGCGGCTCACGCCGCCTCGCGCCGCCGCACGCCGAGGTCTTCCAGCGCACCGCCGATCGCGGCGACGGCGCCGCGCATGTCCTCCGGCGTGACGGCGCCGATGCAGCCGATGCGGAAGGTCGGCGCCTTGGTGTTGAAAAAGTTGCTGATCAACACCCCGCGCGCCTTCAGTGCATCGACGAAGGGCTGCAGGTCGAAGCGCGGATCGGCCGGCTGGTGGGTGGTGACGATCACCGGCCCCTGGTGCCGCGGCTCCAGATAGGGCGTGAGGCCCATGCCACGCAGCCCGTCATACAGGATGCGCGCATTTTCCCGGTAACGGGCGAGGCGGGCCGGCTGGCCGCCCTCGGCGTCGTAAAGGTCGAGTGCGGTGCGGAAGGCTGCCAGCGCCTGGACGGGCGGGGTGAAGCGGAAGCTGCCCCAGCCGGCGCGCAGCGCATGCTGATGGATGTCCGAAAGGTCGAAGGACCAGGAGCCGGCATTGCCCGCGGCGGCCGTCACGCTGTCGACCCGCGCGACCGCGAAGCCGATGCCGGGCAGGCCTTCGAGGCACTTGCCCGAGGTGAAGAGCACTGCGTCGATCTCCGGATGCGCCGCGAGGTCGACCGGCAGCGCGCCGAAGGCGGAGACGCTATCGAGAATCAGCCGCCGGCCATGCCGGCGGACCACGGGGCCGATCACCTCCGGGTCGTTCACCATGCCGCTGCCCGTCTCGTGGTGGACGACGGCGACGTGGGAGATGGCAGGATCGGCGGCCAGCGCGGCGTCGAGTTCCTCGGCCGTGACCGAGCGGGTGTCGGGGCCAGGTACGGCGACCACCTGCCGGCCGCATTCCGTGGCGAGGCGGACGGCGCGGTCGGCATAGGCGCCGTTCTGCGGGATCAGCACCTTGCCGCCGGCCGGGATGAAGGTGCGGATCGCCGCTTCCATGATGAAATGGCCGCAGCCCTGCAGCGGCAGGGTGGCATGCACCCCCTCCTGCCCGCCGGCGATGGCGCGCACGCGCTCGCGGATCTCGGCATAGACCGGGCGGAAGTCATGATCCCAGGGGGCGATGTCCTGGGCCATGGCGGCGCGGGTCTCGGGACGGGTCTGCACCGGGCCGGGGATGAGCAGCAACATGAACAAGCACCTTCAAGCTATGGTGAGGTATAGCCGATTGGCACGCGACAACAGAAGGCCGCCGATTTCCCGCCACAGCTTTTCCCGCATCGCTGCGGCGAAGGCGGCATAGTTCGGGCAGGCCATGGCGAAGCTTCCCGGCCCGCCGATCACCTCGGCGCGGTAATGTTCCAGCAGGTCCGGCTCCTCGTTCAGCACCGCGAGGCCGTTGATGGTGACGCCCGCCGCCGCGCCGATATCGCGCACTGGTCCCGGCTCCCGGCCGCGGTTGTTCCGCCCGTCGCCAGAGACGTCGAGGGCGAGGCGCGTTGCCTCGGCCGGGCAGCGGGCGAGCAGGGCAAGGGCGGCCGCCATCCCATCGCCCAGGGCCGTGGCGCCGGGGCCGGGCAGGCGCGGGGCATTCTCCAGGGCGACGGCCAAGGCCTCGGCGGCGGCGGGTCCGTCAATGCGGGTCCAGGGCACGGCCAGGTCGCTGCCGACCGACCAGAAGAGGGCGCAGACCGCGATGGCGCCGCGCGGGCCGCCGGCACAGGCGGCGGCGATATCGGCCTGGCGGAAGGCCCCGGCGAGGCCGCCGATCATCAGGCCGAATTCCTCGTAATCGACGCTGGCAGAGACGTCGATGGCGAGGCAGAGGGCGAGGTCCACGGGCTCCATCCCGCAGCCATAGCGCGGGGCGGAACGACACATCTATAGTGTGCGCCGCACCATGGAGGCCCTTCCCCCGATGCGACGCCGCGCACTGCTGACGCTGCCCCTGCTCGCCAGCCCGGCGCTCGCCCAGGCCCCCTGGCCGAACCGGCCGATCCGCGCCGTCATTCCTTATACGCCCGGCGGCGCGACGGATGCGATGTCGCGGCTGGCGGCGCAGAAGCTCTCGGAGCGGCTCGGCGTCCCCGTGGTGCCGGAGAACCGGGCGGGCGGCAGCGGAACCGTCGGTGGGGTGGCGGTCGCTCAGGCGGCACCGGATGGCCACACGATCCTTCTGACGGCCTCGGTCCATGTCATGGGGCGGCAGGTGCTGAAGAGCGTGCCCTACGACCCGGCGGCGGATTTCACGCCCATCGCCCGCACCGGGCAGGGGCCGCTGTTGCTGGTGACCAATCCGGGGCGGCCCGAGGCGAGTATCCAGGCGGTGGCGGAGGCGGCGAGGCGATCTCCCGGCGCCTGGAGCTTCGGCGTCTCGGCGCTCGGGGCGGCGGGACACCTCGCCTCCATCGAGTTCAACCGGCTGGCGGGGCTCGACATCCCGATGGTGCCCTATCGCGGCTCGGCGCCAGCGCTGGCCGACATCGCAGCGGGCAATGTCCAGCTGATGCTGGACCCGATCCTCGCCACCCTGCCGCTGACGCGCGGCGGGCAAGTGCGGGCTCTCGCCATCACCCGCGCGGCGCGGAGCCCCATCGCGCCCGAGATTCCGACCGCGGCAGAGGCCGGGATGCCAGGGTTGGAGTTCTTCTCCTGGTATGGCGTTTGGGGGCCAAAAGGTGTGCCGACGGAGGTCGTTGCGCGGATGAACGCGGCACTGCGTGAGGGAATGGCGGAGCCGAGCGTGGTGCAGCGGCTGACCGAGCTCGGCTTCGAGCCGGTGCAGGAGAGCCCGGCGGAATTCGCCGCCTATATCGAGACGGATCTCCGGCGAAACACGGCGCTGCTCCGAGCAGCGAATTTCCAACCGGAATAGGCATCCGGCGCGGACCATGGCCGTTCTGATACAATGGCACGGTCCCTTTTGCACGATCCCGCGAAACGCGCCCTAGCGCTGGAAGCGCACCGGCTGCTCTGCGCCGAATACGGTTGCCCGGTGAACTACTTTCACGCCCTCGACCCGGTTTCGGAGCTGGTCTCCTCCCTGCTCTCTCATCGGACGAAGAACCGCGACAGCGCCCGCGCCTATGAGAGCCTGCGCCGCGCCTTCCCCGAATGGGAGGCGGTGCGGGACGCGCCGGTCGCCGAGGTCGAAGCGGCCATCGCCGGCGTCACCTGGCCCGAGGCCAAGGCCCCGGCGTTGCAGCGGACCCTGCGCACGCTGACGGAGCGGCGCGGCGGGCTCGACCTGTCGAATCTCGAGACAATGGACGATGCCGAGGCAACGGCCTGGCTCGCTGCCCTGCCGGGGGTAGGGCCGAAGACGGCGGCGGCCGTGCTCTCCTTCAGCAACCTGCGGCGCCGGGCCCTCCCGGTCGACAGCCACCATCACCGGGTGGCGGCGCGGCTCGGGCTGATCCCCGCCTCCTTGCCCGTCGGGCCGTCGCATGCGGTGCTGGAAGCGCAGCTGCCGGCGGAGTGGGACGCGCAGCAGTTCTACGACAACCATCAGATGTTGATGCGCCACGGCCAGCGCTGCTGCTTCTTCCGCGGGCCGGCCTGCGGGCGCTGCGTGCTGCTTGACCTCTGCCCGGAAGGGCAGGCGCGGCTCGCGCCGACGCCCTCCCCTGCCCTGGCCCTGCCGACGAACCCGGCCTAGTCTCCCCCAACCGCGGGGAGGAATGCCGATGCCTGAAAGCCCGATCGACCCGAAGCTGATGGCCGAGACCCGCCTGCCGCTGGCGGGCATCCGCGTGCTGGACCTGACCCTGGCGCGGGCCGGGCCGACCTGCGTGCGGCACCTGGCAGATTGGGGGGCGGACGTCATCCGCATCGAGCCGCCGAGTTCGGCCGATGCGCTGGCCGGGGCGCGGGACGGGTTCGACAGCGTCAACCTCCATCGCAACAAGCGGGGCATCGCCCTCGACCTCAAGAACCCGGCAGGGCATGCGGCCTTCCTCAAGCTCGCCGCGACCGCAGATGTCGTCGTTGAGAATATGCGGATGCAGGTGAAGCACCGCCTGAAGATCGCCTATGAGGACCTGGCGCCGCTCAACCCGCGCCTCGTCTATGCCTCCATCTCCGGCTTCGGCCAGACCGGGCCCTATTCCAAGCGTGGCGGCGTCGACCAGATCGCCCAGGGCATGGGCGGGCTGATGAGCATCACCGGCGAGCCAGGGCGCGGGCCGATGCGCGTCGGCATCCCCATCAACGACCTGACGGCGGGCAACCTGCTGGCCTTCGGCATCATGCTGAAGCTCTTCGACCGGGAGCGGACCGGGCGCGGCGGCTATGTCCACACCTCGCTGCTTGAGGCGCAGGTCTTCATGCTGGACTTCCAGGCAAGTCGCTACCTGATGGATGGCGAGGTCGCCGGCCAAGCGGGCAACGACCACCCCGTCAACATCCCGATGGGCGTGTTCCCGACCGCCGACAAGCCGATCAACATTGCGGCCTCCACGCCCAAGCTCTGGACCAATTTCTGCAAGGCGGCGGGGCAGGAGGAATGGCTCGCCGTGCCGGAATGGCTCACCCCCGGGGGGCGCAGCAAGGACCGGGCGCGGGTGAACGCCACCATCGCCGAGGTCACCCGGACGCAGTCGAGCGAATGGTGGATCGAGCGGCTGGAGGAGGCGGGCATCCCCTGCGGCCCGGTCAACGACATCGCCGAGGTCTTCGCTGACCCGCAGGTGCAGCACCTGGAGATGGCGATGCCGATGCACCACCGGAGCCGGGGCGACATCAATGTCGTCGCCAACCCGCTGAACATCGAGGGGCTGGAGACCGGCGTCTACCGCGACGTGCCGGCCCTCGGCGAGCATGGCGCGGAGATCCTGGCCGAGGCCGGGCTCTCCGAGGCTGAGATCAAAGAGCTGAAGGCCAAGGGGGCGCTCGGATGAGCCGAATGGAATTCGCCGAAGGAAAGATCCTCGCCAGTGTCGAGGGAGGCGTCGGCCGGGTGGTGTTCAACCAGCCGGAGAAGCGCAACGCCATGTCGGTCGACATGTGGAACGGCATGGCCGAGGCGCTGGACCGCTTCGCCGAGGATGCCGCGGTGCGCTGCGTCATCCTCCAGGGCGCCGGCGACAAGGCCTTCGTCTCGGGCGCCGACATCAGCCAGTTCGAGAAAAACCGCGCCAACGCCGACGCCCAACGCGAATACGAGAAGCTGACCAGCGCGGGCCGCGCCAAGCTGGCCGCCTACCGCAAGCCGGTGATCGCGCAGATCAGGGGCTTCTGCATGGGCGGAGGCCTCGGCATCGCCATGTCCACCGACATCCGCATCGCCTCGGAGGACAGCCAGTTCGGCATCCCGGCGGCGAAGCTCGGCATTGCCTATGGCTTCGACATGGTCCGCGCCTTGGCCGACCTCGTCGGCCCGGCCCATGCTCATATGATCCTGATGACCGGCGAGCGCTTCGAAGCCCGCGAGGCGGAGCGGATGGGCCTCGTCAACAAGGTGGTGCCGGTCGAGGCGCTGGAGGAAACGGTAGCGAAGCTGGCGGCGACCATGGCCGCCAACGCGCCGCTCTCGCTCACCACGAACAAGCAGATGGTGAAGGCGGTGCTGATGGACCGGGCGGACCGGGACATGGCGAGGCTCCAGGCCGCCATGGCCGTCTGCTTCGACAGCAGCGACTACCGCGAGGGCCGGCGCGCCTTCATGGAGAAGCGGAAGCCTGCCTTCACCGGAACGTAACCGAGCCGGGAACGCACCGGTGTCCAGCTTCGCGCGAAAATCCCGGTGCATGATGCGCATTCTTTCCCTAGGATGCGGCAGCCGTGACACACCCTTCATCAATTGGGTGGCAGGCCGGGCTTCGCTGAGCGTCTGGGATCGAAGGGACCACTGACCGCACATGGATGGACACCTCGACGCGCCGCCGGTCGTCCTGCCGGCCAAGGAAAGCTGCGCGCATGGGGCGGGTGCCCCCATTTCTCGCATCGTGGCGGAGGTGGCCGCGCGCTTCCCGGGCGAGCGCATCACCCTCGGCGAGATGTCCGAGGCCTTCGGCGACCGCGCCTTCGGCCTTCTGATCCTGCTGCTGCTGCTGCCCTCGCTGCTGCCGGGCATGGCCTCGGTCTTCGGCCTGCCGGTGCTGCTGCTCGGCATCCAGATGGGGCTCGGGCGGCGCACGCCGAAGCTACCGGCCTTCATCGCCCGGCAGAGCGTGAAGCGAACGGACCTGCTGCGGCTGACCGCCGGCGACTCCAAGTGGATGGCACGAGTCGAGACCTATGTGCGGCCGCGGCCGGGCTTCTTCACCTCGCCCATCGGCGACCGCATCTTCGGCTGGCTCACCGCCTATGTGGCGTTGATGCTGATTTTGCCGGGGCCGGGCACCAACGGCCCGCCGGCCTTCGGCAACATCGTCATGGCGCTCGGCCTCGTCGAGCACGACAACCGGGTGATGGCCTGGGGCGTCGGGCTGACCGTCGCCGGCTGCATCTTCGCCACGGCGGTGCTCACCGTCGTCTGCTGGCTCGGCGTCCAGGCGCTGGGCTGGATCTTCTGATCCCGACTGCCCACGCCGGGCAATCCCTGCTAGGGAGCCGGCATGCGCCGGTGGCCCGCAAGGGCTGAAACGGGAATGCGGCAGGCAGGGGCGACCCCGCCGGTCCGCGGCTGCCCTCGCAACTGTGGGCGGTGAGGACTTTCCATAAGCCATTGCATCCTGCGGGTGCGAGAAGGCGGGAAGCCCAGGGGCCGAGGCCCCGCACCGCGAGCCAGGAGACCGGCCGGCGCAGAGTTGTCTCGCGCGTGCTGGGCGGGGTGCACCGGCGCACCGGAAGCATGGGGTCCTGCGGGGCCCCTCCGATTGCGGGAACGACGTCCGCCGCCTCGATCCGGCTCGCCGGGCCGGGGCCCTGTCGTCATGCGCAATCGGAGGACCCGATGCGACGCCTGTCCCTGTTCCTGGCGAGCGGCTTGGCCGCCCTCGCCACCCACGCCCGCGCCCAGACCGCCATCCCCGACACCATCGTCACCGGCACCCGCATACCAGCCCCGGCCGAACGCGTGCCCGCCGCCGTCACCGTCATCACCCGCCAGCAAATCGAGGAGCGGGGCTACCAATCGCTCGCCGAGGCGCTGGTCTCGGTGCCGGGCGTGAGGCTGGCGCCGCTCGGTGGTCTCGGGGCACAGACCACGGCCTTCCTCCGCGGCAATTCGGGCCGTGCCGTGCTGGTGCTGCTGGACGGCGTGCCACTGAACGACCCGGCCGAGGCCAGCGGCGCCTTCAATCTCGGCAATGACCTGCTCTTCGACATTGAGCGGGTCGAGGTGCTGCGTGGCCCGACCTCCGCCCTCTACGGCTCCTCGGCGGTTGGCGGCGTCATCAACTTGGTGACGCGGCGGGCGCCTGCCGACCGCGCCATCCAGCCCTATGGCGAACTGGCCGGTGGCACGCAGCGGACGCTGCGCGGCGGGCTGGGCGCGACGGGCACGGTCGGCGCCTTCGACTATCTCCTCTCCGGCCAGTCGGCTTCGACCGAGGGATCGAATGCCACGGCGCCGCGCTTCGAACGCTCGCTCGGCGAGCGAGACGGCTTCCGCGGCGGCTTCGGCACGGCGCGGCTCGGCTGGACGCCGAGGCAGGGCAGCCGGGTGGAGGCGCTACTGCGCTGGCGGCAGACCAATTCCGGCCTCGACAACGTACCCGGCGACGACCCGAATTACTCGGGCGAGGACCGCCGTTACTACGGTCAGCTCCGCGGCGAGACCCGCCTCCTCGACGGGGCCTGGACGACCGGGCTGCGCATCGCCGCCACCGAGGACCGGCGCGTCTATTCCAACCTGCCGGACCGGCTCGGCAGCGCCACCACGCGGGACTTCTACCGCGGCACGCGAACCACGCTCGACTGGGGCAATACCCTGCGCCTGCCCTCCTTCAGCGCCTTCGAGGACGGGGCGCTCGGCTTCGGCCTGACGCATACGGGCGAGGAGGCGCGGAGCCGCAGCGGCGGTGCCGGCTTCCAGACGCTGGTGGATGCCAGCCAGCACAGCACCGGCGGCTATGCGACGCTGCAGTACCGAGCCTTCGGCCGGCTCGACCTAACGGCGGGGCTCCGCCACGACGCAACCACGGGTTTCACCGATGCGACCACCTGGCGGGTCGGCGTGGTGCTGGCAGTGCCGGAGATCGGCTCGCGGCTGCGGGTCTCGGCGGGCACAGGCTATGCGGCCCCCTCGCTCTACCAGCGCTTCGGCGTCATCAGCAGCTTCTTCCGCGGTAATCCCGACCTTCGGCCGGAGCGCTCCACCGGCTGGGAGATCGGCAGCGAGACGGACATCCCCGCTTTCGGCCGCGCCAACTTCGCCACGCCGAGCTTCACCTATTTCCAGAGCCGGGTGCGGGACCTGATCAATTACGATGGCGGCTTCAGCACGCTGGTGAATGTCGACCGCGCCCGTATCCACGGCGCGGAGCTGGGGCTGACCCTGCGGCCGGCCGCCTGGTTCGAGACGACGGCGGCCTGGACCATTACCGAGGCCTTCGACGCCGCCACCGACCGGCGGCTGCCGCGGCGGCCCGAGCATGTCGTGAGCATCACCGCGCGGGTGGCGCCGCTGCCGAAGCTGGTGATCGCGCCGACGGTGCTCTTCACCGGCCGCAGCCCGGAGGCCGCCTTCGCCTCCTATGACAATGGGGGCAACAGCTACACCTATGCCCGCAGCAACCCGGCCGGGACGGTGGTGAACCTCACTGCCACCTGGCAGGCTTTCGAGCAGGCGGCGGTCTTCCTCGAGGCGCGCAACCTCGGCAACAGCCGCTGGGAGCCGGCGAATGGCTTTGTCACGCCGAGGCGGAGCCTGCTGGTGGGCACGCGCTTCGCGCTGTGAGAGAGGGAAGCATGATCGCTCCCCTCGCCTATCCCGCCGCGGCGCTGGCCGAGATCGGCGGCTGCTTCGCCGTCTGGTCCGTGCTGCGCCTCGGCGCTTCGCCCTGGTGGCTGGCGGCGGGGATGGGCTCGCTCGCCCTCTTCGCCTGGCTGCTGACGCTGGTGGAGACGGAGGCGGCGGGCCGGGCCTTCGCCGCCTATGGCGGGGTCTATATCGCCGCCTCGCTCGGCTGGATGTGGGCAGTGGAGGGGGTGGCGCCGGACGGACGGGACCTCGCCGGCGCCGTGCTTTGCCTCATTGGGGCCGGCGTGATCCTGTTGCGGCCGCTCTAAAACGGTTTCCGTTCGTATTGGCTCACAGATCCCTCGCTAGCCTATTGTTTGGGCCAGCAAATTACTCCGATCAGGTGATTCCACCTGATCGGTGTTTGCTGTAGCGGCCTGTAGGGTTTGCTGGTGTGGGTAAGTTGGGTTGTGGATCAGGCGGCGGGGCACCGTGCCCGGCCGGCATGGCGAAGGCGAGCGCATCGTGGAGATCGGCTCCGGCGCCGCCATCCGGCGCCATGCCGGTTCGCCGGGTGCTGCTGCGCGATCCCAGCCGACGCTTCGATTCGCTGGCCCTGCCTTGCACCAACACAGCGCGGGAGCCGCTGCGGATCATCCGATGGTTCGTCCAGCGTTGGCAGTTCGCGGTCGCATTCCGGATGCTTCGCACCCCCCCGGCGCCGAGACCCAGCGGCAATGGTCGGACAAGGCTATCGCCCGCGCCACGCCCTGCCTGCTCGGGCTGTTTCCGATCGTCGCCCTGCTGGCGCCGCGCCTCAACCGCCGTGACCAGCTCCGGGTTCCGACCAGCGCCTGGCACCACAAGCAGCGGCCGGCCTGTGCCGTCAGCCTTGCCGCCGCACGAGGTACGACCTGGAGCGGGCAGGGCTTTGGCCTCTCCCGTCACGCCCCGAACGCCACGAAACTTTCGCCTGCCCTCCGCGAGGCCCATCACCTGCGCCCTCTGCCACGCCTCCCCAATCGCCAAGTCAGGCTGAGGAGTCAAAGCGCACAGCCGCTGCGTCGAAGCCGCCCCCGCCTGTCGCACTCTCAGAGAGGGCACCTTGGACGATTCCGTCGCAGGCCGAGGAGGCCGCTCCGGCCTCAAGATCGAAACCTATCCGACAGGCATGCTGGCAGGCCGCTGGGATGAAGGCCTGGCTTGCAGCGCTGCCCAGGGAAAGGCGGAAGCGCCGCGCGCTGCCGTCGGCAGAGTTGCGCACGATTCGGGCTCCCCGGACAACGACGCCGAGGCGAAGCGTTTCATCCCGTCCACTTGGCGCGGAGTTGGGCCGCCGTCCTACAGGGCTCTGCGCTCACCATGGGCCGCCACGGTCAGGGCACCCACTTCGACCTCCATCAGCCGCTTCGCGGAAAACACGATCATCTCTCCGAGGAAGCCGCCTCCAAGCCTGTTGCAAGCAGATCACGGAAAGCAGTCCGGTCGTCGGGCATCGCGGTTGATCCAAGTCGGGGTTGCGGGTCTTGGCAACCCAACCTTAGCCAGGACCACCGCGGTGACCGCCTTGGATCTGACGGTCAGCCCCTACACCACCACCGGGATACGACCGTACTGGATGCGCTGGAGCGCTTAGGCTGAGAGCGGTACCCTGAAGAGGTGGGCTCTGATGTCACTCGCACGAGGTTGGCCCAGCCGCTTCATTCCCGACACAGGCCAACACCATCGCGATACCGCCAACATCCATATCGAATAGGACGCTTCGACATGCGCATGCAGGCCGCCATCATGTTCCAACACGGGTTGCCGCGCCCCTATGCCAGCAGCACGCCGCTGATAATCGAAGATGTGGAACTGGAAGGGCCAGGCCCAGGCGAGGTGCTGATCGAGATCGCCGCCGCCGGCCTCTGCCATTCCGACCTGTCGGCGATCGAGGGCATCCGCCCCAGGCCGCTGCCTGTCGTCATCGGGCATGAAGGTGCGGGAATTGTCCGTGAATGCGGTGAGGGCGTCACCGATCTCAAACCGGACGATCATGTCGTCACCGTATTCGTCTCGTCCTGTGGGGGGTGCCGGTTCTGCGTGCGCGGCCGGCCGAATATCTGCCCAAGCGGTTCGGCAGCGCGGGCGGCTGGCACTCTGATATCGGGAGGGAAGCGCATCCGGCGCCTCAATGGAGAGGCGGTCAACCACGGTAGCGGCTTGTCGCTGTTTGCCCAGTATGCGGTTGTGGCTCGGCGGTCGATGGTGAAAGTCGACTCGACGATTCCGCTGGACGACCTCGCTATCTTCGGCTGTGCCGTGATGACCGGCGCCGGTGCAGTTCTGAACACGGCGGGTATGCAGGCTGGCGATACGATTGCGGTGCTGGGCCTCGGCGGCGTCGGCATGAATGCGTTGTTCGCGGCGGTTGCCGGTGGCGCGGAACGCATTATCGCTATTGATACCAGCGTCGAGAAACTCGGCCTCGCCCGACAATGGGGCGCGACCGACACTTTCCTTGCCACCGATGCGGATTGTGTCGAGCGGATCAGGACGGCGACTGATGGCGGCGTCGATACGGTCATCGAAACGGCCGGGAACATCCAGGCGATGGAACTGGCCTATGCGATTACGGCCAGAGGCGGCAGCGTCGTCAGTGCCGGGCTGCCAGCCCAGGGAGCGAACTTTTCTTATATGCACGCCGGGCTAGTGTCGGATGAGAAGAGCATCCTCGGCAGCTACATGGGCAGTTGCGTGCCGGAGCGGGATATACCGCGTTTTATCGGCCTCTATAAGCGCGGCAAGCTGCCTGTGGAGCGGCTTAAATCGGGTACCTTGCCCTTGGCTGACATCAATTCCGCATTCGACCGGCTGGCCGATGGCAGCGTTTTACGACAACTGCTGCGGCCGAACATCTAGATGCCGGCATGGCCTCCAAATGATCCGGCCCATCTTGTCGACGGCAGGGTATGCCTCCTATCGTTCTCATCCGATGCCTGGATGTGTCGTGTGAATGGGCTGTCCCCGCCACACGCGCATCCGCCATGACGGCTTGGTAGCCAAATGTGTGCCGCCGGCATCCACATCCAGGAGACGTCCGCATGCCCCGGCTTGGTTTCGGTGCCTTCCTCGCTCCCCATCATCCGATTGGCGAGCATCCCATGCTGCAGTTCCGCCGCGATCTCGATCTGGTGGAGCACCTGGATCGGCTTGGCTACGACGAATTTTGGTGCGGCGAACACCATTCCAGCGGATGGGAGATGATTGCGTCGCCGGAGATGTTCCTAGCTGCCGCAGGCGAGCGCACCAAGCGCATCAAGCTGGCAACCGGTGTGGTGTCGCTGCCGTACCACCATCCCTTTCATGTAGCGCAGCGAATGGTGCAACTCGATCATATGACAGGCGGCCGAGCAATCTTCGGCTCCGGTCCTGGCGCGCTCGCTTCGGATGCTCACACGCTCGGCATCGACCCGATGCTGCTCCGCGACCGGCAGGACGAGGCCATCGGCGTCATCCGCCGGTTATTCCATGGCGAGCGCGTCACCTATCGCAGCGAGTGGTTCAATTTGAACGACGCTGCACTGCAGCTTCTGCCGCTGCAGGAAGAGATGCCATTCGCGGTAGCGTCCCAGATCAGCCCATCCGGCATGACGCTTGCGGGCAAGCATGGCATCGGCATCATCTCGATCGGCTCACTCTCGAACGAGGGGTTGAACGCACTGCCGACGCAATGGGGTTTCGCCGAGGCTGCTGCGGCGAAGCACCAGACCGTGGTGAGCCGGAAGAACTGGCGCGTGCTGCTGAGCTGGCATATTGCCGAGACACGCGAGCGGGCCCGTACCGAGGCCCGTGATGGCCTGCTGCGACATCACAACGAATACATCACCGGCACCCTGCAGCGTCCTGGTGCCAAGCCATTCACCGACCCGGATGAGGCGGTAGACAAGTCCGCCTTCGGCCAGGGTGCGGTGGCGACGATCGGGACACCGGACGACCTCATTGCCCGCATCAAGGAAGTGTTGGCCATCAGCGGCGGTTTTGGCACCGTGGTTGGTTTCGTTCATGATTGGGCGAACCCAGAGAATACCTTCCGCAGCTGGGACATGGTGGCACGCTACGTGGTACCGGAGATCAACGGCTACCTCTCCGGATTGCGCAAGTCACGCGAGTTCGTGGCCAGCAACCGCGAGTATTTCGACCGAGCACGGGAAGCGGTGATGGCGAAGATCAGCGAGAACGCGACTGCTGCCGAGGCGCTGAAGGTCACCAAGTCACAGATGCTAGCGGCTTCGTCCAGCAATGTGCCGGAGTTCGGCAAGCGGCAGGATTGAGGAACAAAGGTTCAAAGCGTTTCCCACGGGTCTGCGTCGTAACCGGCCGCTGCGAAGCCGTCGACACATTCGGCTGGTGTGAAGGTGTCGATGATGCGCCAGAAATCATCAAGGGTGCGCTCGGCCGCCTTGCGCAGCAAAGCCTTCGGCTTGGCAAAGGCCTGCTCGATAGGCTTCGAGGCACTGCCTCGAAGGTCAGGACTGTAGGGTGGGGGGGTAGAGCAGGCTCGCACCTACGGCCTCGATGGCCGCCCCGACGCCTGCGCCCTTGTAGCTGTCAAGGTTGTCCATGACGACGATGGCGCTAGGGCAAAGCTGGTGCACCGGCACCTGTTCCACGCAGTTCTGAAAGAGGGAGCCGTTGATTGGCCCATCGAGCACCATAGGCGCGATCATGCCGGTGTTGCGCAGGCCGGCGACGAAGGTGGTGGTCAGCCAGAGGCCATGTTGATCGAGGCCCAGGTTTCAGCGAGAGATACCAAAACGGTCGGGGTCGAGATCGGGCTGCGCCTTGAACCAGGCCTAGGGCCGCTTCAAGATGTCCGTGCGGCCCTGCCACGGCATGGGCAGACTTTTACCCATGTCATCCGGCACCGGTCGAAGAAGCGCCAAAGCGTTCCCGAAGGGTGGAGCAGACATTCGGGCCGCGCGCCCTCACCAGCGGTAACGCCGCGCACCTGTTTGGCTTGGCGCGAGCTGCGTTTACCAGTGCGCCAATAAAAGGGAGGGCAAGTTATCATGATGCAAGCCGTTACTGTCGGCCGGGTCGCGCACCTTGCCCGTTATCCTGTGAAGTCCATGGCGGGCGAGGCATTGGCGGAATTGGACCTCGGTTGGACAGGCGCTCACGGGGACCGCCAGTATGCGTTTATGCGGCGCGGTAATCGGTCGCGCTTTCCATGGCTGACAGCGCGAGAGATGCCGTCGCTTGTTCTCCATCGTCCTTCCTATCGCAACCCTGCTGACCCGCGGCACTCCCCGCTCGACGTGGTAACTCCCGCAGGCGAGTGCCTTCCCCTTGATCATTCGGCACTCGCCGCCAGCCTTTCGGAGGCCGCCGGCACTACCGTCGATCTGATCCAGGTCGGCCGTGGCATCTTCGACAGCATGCCCGTTTCCCTCACCACGACGGCGTTTCTCGCAGCGGTAGACGCAGCGCACGGCGCACCGCTCGATCCGCGACGCTTCCGGATCAACATTGTCATCCAAAGCGAAGCATCCGACGCCACTTGGCGCGGTGAGATACTCACCTTTGGCGACCGCGAAGAAGGCGCGCGCGTCCTGGTCAGCGACGCCATCCCGCGCTGCTCGATGGTCACCGTGGACCCCGACGCCGCGTCGCGGGACGTCTCCGTCCTCCGCACCGTGGCTCAACGCTTCGACAACAATGTCGGCTCTTACTGTGCTACAGCCCACCCTGGGCAGATCCACGTCGGTGATCTCGTGCGCATACATCGGGAGCGACCGAACAGGTAGCGATCTATCCTTGATAGCTGCTGGGGCTTAATCGTAGTGGCTCTTACCCGCGATACGGCTCACTCGAGCCAGACCTATCAGCGGCAGCCCGCTCTCAGGGGGCTTATACCTACTGCTGTAGTCGATACAAAGCAGCTCCTCGTTGTCTAGCTACCCACCGTCAGACTACCTATCTTATCACACATGTCTCGCTCACCTGCTGCCGATTTGGCCCCCCTTATCAAGCTCCTGCAAGCGGGCGTTCCACCCGCTCGCGCTGCCGCCGAATTCTCTCGTATTCTGGGGATCTGGACAGCTGAGCTCAAGGACGACAACGAGCAGTTACAGGAGCGGCTATCCGGCTTGGCCGAGCAGATGACCACGGGGATCGAGGAAATGCACGAGGGCATCGCTGAGGCGAGCGACAAAGGGAAACCGACTTTGCGGCGGATCCTGGCGACGCATGAGGCGGTGCTCGATGCGCTGCGTAAGGCGCAGGAAACAGGCTAGGCATCCTACCGCCACATCAAAGAGGCTATTGCGGCAAGCGGCCCGTTGATGACGTAAACCTGCCATCAAGGCCGGTATTTAGCCATATCCCGATCAGCGTGGCAAAACTTGTCACGCGGCAAAATCTGCTTGCCACCGCCTTTCATCCTCCTTCGAGGGCACGCCTGATTTGTTGCTCCTCGAGATCCAGCTCTTCGCCTAATGCCCTATGGGCCTCATTGTCCATCGTCTCGGTACGGTCCGCCAACTTCTCACGTGCCGCGGCAATGGCTACGAGCCGCAGGCGCTGCTGAGCCTCCAGTTGGCTGCTTTTGGTCTCGAGATCCTGCCCCTCGATGCTCGCCCGGTCGGCACGGACCTCGTACTCCTGCACCAGCTCTGCCGCTGCATCGGTGTGCTCGGTAGTCTCCGGGCCGTCCAGATGTTGCCGGACGGCCTCAAGCGCGGCCGTTGCGATTTCGGCCCGGGCCTGGGCCGTCTCGGGTTCGGGGAGCACGCTCTCTTCCTCGGTCACGCCGAGCCGCCTGACGACCACGCCCAGGGTCGTTCCTTGAACCACCAGCGTGACAAAGATCGAGCAGAAGGCGAGAAACAGGATGATATCGCGGCCCGGGAACGGCTCCGGCAGCGCGAGTGCCGCGGCTAGGCTGACCACGCCCCGCATCCCCGTCCAGGAAACGACGACCGAGTGGCTCCAGGGCGGCATCGGATCCCGGTTCCGCAGTTCTCGCGACAGGGCGCGAGGGAGCCAGGCAGCTACGAAAACCCAAACGAAGCGGCTCACGATCAGGGTCGCCGACATGGCCGCCGCCAACAGGGCGAGCTGCCAGAAATCATCATCAGCCAAGCGCGCGACGATGCCGCGCAACTGCAGCCCGATAAGAATGAAGACAAGGCTGGTAAGGGCAAACTCCACAAAGCCCCAGACCGCCACCAATTCGATTCGCGTACGCGCGGTGAACTCCGTGTGCTGCTGCCGTCCGAGTACGAGGCCGCAGGCGACGGCCGCAAGTACGCCGGAGGCGTGGATCTCCTCGGCAGCGAGGTACGCGGCGAAGCCGGCAAGGATAGTGATCGTGATGTCGAGCAAAGTGTTTTCGAGTTGGGAGAAAATCCACATCGCGGCCCGGCCCGTGAGCCAGCCTACCAGTGCTCCCCCTAACCCAACGGCAAAGAATTGCAGCGCACCCTGCCCGTAGCTGACGGTCCCGACGCTGACAGCCGCGACCGCGAACTTATACAGCACAAGAGACGAGGCATCGTTGATCAGGCTCTCGCCTTCCAGCACCGTCACGATCCGCTTCGGCAGCTTGAAGCGGCTCAGGACAGATGCGGCAGCGACGGCATCCGGCGGGGCCACGATGGCGCCGAGGGTGATCGCAGCCCACCAGGGCAGGGATGGCACAAACAGCTTTGCGACGATCGCCACCAGCCCGGCCGTGAAAAACACAGCCCCGATCGCCAGCAACAGGATCGGCCGAAGATGATTGCGGAAGGAAGGCCAGTCCGTCCGGTAGGCACTGACCTGCAGGAGCGGTGGCAAGAAAAGCGCCAGAACGAGTTCAGGATCAAGCACGAGGGGCGGCAGCCCCGGGACGAAGGCCAGCCCCATGCCACCGAGCACGAGGGTGACGGCGACAGGAAGGTTCAGCCGGTCTGCAAGCACCGCGAGGGCCACACAGACCGCAAGAAGGACCAGTAAAAGCTCGAAGACATGCATGGGACCACCATGCGGCGTGGCTGGCCCAGGCCGCCCTTCGTCTATAGGAGCATGCCGGCCGCTGCGAAGAGCGGCCGGCGTGATCATGTCAGGAAGAAAGCGCTCTACGGAGTACGCGTTGCCGGCGTACCGGGCGCAGCGCCCGCTCCTTGAGCCGCGGCCTCGAGAGCCAAGAGTTCCTGGCGTCGCTGGGCGATCTGACGTTCCAGTTCCGCCGCCTCCGCCCGCGAACGGTCAAGCGTCGAGCTTCCCGCATTAAGGTCCGTTTCCAGCGCCGTCGCACGGCCTTCCAGCGACTGAACCCGGGCAGCCGTTTCCGCCACACCACGATCCGCTGCTGCGGCGCGCTGCGTGGCAGCCTCGGCTTCGGCCCGCCGGTCGGCAAGGGCCCGCTCGCCCGCGCCAACCTCGTCGCGTAATGTAGCCAGCCGCTGCTCGGCCTCCGTCAGAGCCTGCTGCTTGCCGGCGAGTGCCGCCTCGGCCTCACTGCCCTGAGCCCGCAGGGCAGCGACACGCTGCTCCGCCGTCCCAACCGCCGCGTTCGCCTCAACAAGGCGCGCCTCCGCCGCGGCAAGTGCGGCGCCATTGGCCTCAACCGCTGCCGCCAGGCGGGCGCGCTCGGTCTCTGCCGCTCCGATCGCGGCCTGACGCTCGGTCAGAGCCATCGCTGCCGCTTCAGATGCATTGCGCAGCTCAGCCAGGCGGCCCTCCGCGGTAGTTGCCGCATTGAGCAGTTCAGCTGCGCGGGCCTCGCTGGCTCGGACCCGCTCGGCGGCGGCATCAGCGCCACGACCGGCCTCGGTCAGGCTCGCCTCCAGCCCGGCCAGTGCCCCTTGCCGCGCAGCGAGGTTGGCCTCGGCGGCCGCTATTCCCTCCCGCAGGACTTGGGCTCGGCTCTCGGCACCGGCGATCATGGCCTGCCGGGCCGTCAAAGTCTCCTGGGCGCGGCCGGCCTCTGCGATCAGGGCTGCCACGCGCCCCTGCGCCGCTTCGGCCTGGGCGGACAGATCAGTTGCACGGCCCTCAGCCTCGCGCAGGGCAGTGACAGCGATGGCGTGTTGCCCGGTCAGCCGCTCAACCTCCCCCCGGCGCTCGGCCAACGCAGCATCAGCCGCCGCTGCCTCCACGCGTGTGCCAGCCAGAGCAGCCGTAGCGGCCTCGCCAGCCTGCCGCAGCTCTGTAACCCGAGCTTCCCCCGCGTCGGCAGCGGCCTTGAGTTCGGCGGCCCGGGCTTCCCCTGTTGCGCGCTGCTGTCCAAGTTCCGCAAGGCGCGTCTCCGCCTGCGCTGCGCCAGCCGCAAGCTCGCGGCTCCGCCCCTCCGCCGCGGCGATCCGTTGCGTCAGGGCGGCGAGATCGCCCGATGCCTGCCGCTCCTGCGCCAGGCTGCCTTCCAACTCCGCCACGCGTGCTGCGCGGGCTTGGCCCGCCTGCTCGGCGGCCTCCAGCCGACTGCCACGGGACACGGCGATGGACCACCCAAAGACCAGTAGGATAACCACTGCCCCCGCGGCACCCAGTACAGGCCAGGATAGCCCTAACATGCCGGCTGGGCTGATCAGCCCGTGAACCGGTGCTGACCGATCCTTTGGCGCTGGTGTCTTGTTCATCCGCTCGTTCACCATGGCCAGGCATCCCTCAGAAAGGCTGATAGGTCTTTGCGATCGAAGCTTGCTTAGGAGGACAGGTTGTCAGCGGCTGACGTCGAGGTTTCCTATCCCCCCTAAGCAGATGGCCAAGCCACGGCGGATGCGACGCACTTGGCTGACCGCAGTTCCTCCTCGGAAAAGCTGCCGAGGAGCATTCCGAACATGCGGAGGCCAGTTCTGCCTGCAGCATTGGCATAGTGGTGCGTTTCGCCGATGATCGCGCCCGCTCACACCGCGGGAACGCCATGGCGCTCAACTGCTGTTGGGCTTGCAGGAACCGGCCGCCGCCTCCCGGCATAGCGGCGTCGGTGCCCTTTGCCCTCGAATCGTTCTAGACGTTCCGCCGGCCTGTGACGGCATGGTAGATCCACAGGACAACAACCGCACCGATCACGGCGACAATCATGCTGTAGAGGTTGAAGCCGGTAACGCCGGCTCCGCCCAGCATGTTGAACAGGAACCCGCCGACGAAGGCACCAACGATGCCGAGCACGATATCTATGACGACCCCTTGGCCGCTACCGGCATACAGCTTGCTGGCGATGAAACCAGCGATAAGTCCCAGGATGAGCCAGGCGATAATGGACATTGGAATGATTCTCCGAGGTTGGAAGGCTTAAAGGAAACATGGCCTTGGAGTTGCGGCCGGCATTCGTCGTCCATGCTGGGCGGTGGCATTGATGAGCGGGGTAGAGGCAGATCTCTCCGCCGCTACCCCGCCAGGCATTCGTCAGCGCTTGTCGGGGTTGGCGCCGCTGACGTTGGTTCCCAGCGTCTTGTCGACGGCACGGCTGGCCATCGTACCGGGCGGGTTACCCGGCGCGTCATCAGGAGCAACGCCGGCAACACCACTGCCAGTTGTCACACGGCCCGTGTCACCGGTTGTGTCGTCGATATCGACCTCAGTACGGCGGACAGTGTCCTGCACCGTTTCAGTCCGCTCGCTTGCCTCCTTGCGGATGACAACCTCGCCGGTGACCCGGGCTTCCTTGGCGATCACTGCCTCCTCGGCGGTCTCAGTGGCCTCAATCGTGCGATCCTGGAACACGGCCTCGGCGCCGGTCACCGGGCGGTCGACCGTCCGGCGCTGCACGTCCACATGCTCCTTATGCAGCATCACCTGCTCGCTCACCGGCGTCTCGACCACATAGGAGCGCACCCGAACCCGCCCGCGCTCGACGTCGCGCTTGCCCACCCGCAGGCTTTCCTCAACGATGGGGATCACCTCCTCGCCGCCGACGCGAGCGGTCGTAACGCCTCCTGTGGCCGTATTGGAAGCAGCCGCTGCTGTATGAGTGGAGGCAACTGCGGGCGTCGTGGAATTCATGGCCGTGTCCGTGGCGGCAACACCGAGCCCGGTTGCGGTCGGAACAGTGGCCACCTTGGTGTCCGATGCGACAGCCTGCGTACCCGTCCAGCCATCCTGCCGCCACTCAGCTTCGCGGGTGTCGAGGTCCACCGCGCCGTGGCTCTCCAGGACATCCATGGCATGCTCGAGCATGCCGTCCTCGACCCTCGCTGACAGCACGACGGAACCACGGCGCACTCCCTCGGCATAGGTAGTCCGGTCCTCGTCGGGAACGAAGAGATCCTTCAGCGAGGCCCAGAAGCCAGTGTCGCCGGACGTGGTGGCGGTTCCGTCGGTCGTCGATGCGGTGTCCGCCGCATGCAGCTGGACGTCACTGCGGAGGATGTTGAGCTGCTGCGTCAGTTGCTGGACGGCGGCGTCCGCGTGGGCACGATCGTCGAACATGGCGGTGATGGTTCGCGACATGGTTGATCTCTCCTGTTGGTATCAGTTCGAGTGTCTTGCTCAGCAGGCGGGACGTAGTCCCTGCGACACGGTCTTTCGAGGTTACGGCAGCATCGCGGCTTCCCTGCGGCTACTGCGATCAGGCGACACGCTGGCTGTTCCGCAATGTCAGCAGATCACGCGTGCCACGACGGGCGCCGAGCACTGAAGCGATGGCGCCGAGCAGCATGATGCCGAAGACCGAGAAGGCGGCTACCGACGTACCGGCGGCGGCAGCGTCGGCAGCGCGGCGGGCCGTCTCTTCTGCTTGACGTGCGGCTTGGGTGGCTTGCTGCTCGGCTTGAGCGACGCGCGCCTGAGCATCTTGCGGGCTGATGTTGTACTCGGCTGCCACTAGTTGGTTCAGCCGCTCGCGATCCGCTTGCGGCAGTTGGCCGTCCGTCACCCGCTTGGTGGCAAGCTGGCTCATCTCCGCTTTACGCTGATCCGACGTCATCGCGGCTGGATTGCCACCGGTCCCGCTCAGCGCATTCTGTACGCGGTCGGTAACGCTCTGGGCAACCGACTGTAACGTATCGGTACTCGTACGATTGGCTGCCTGTTGGCCGGCAGCCGAGACGGCAGAGCCAGCACCGGAAGCCACGCTACCCAGCAGGCCGGACGCTCCGGAAGTGGCGGTGGAGGCGATGCCGGAGACGAGGTTACCCAGCAACACGGCGGAGATCAGGAAGGTTGTTCCCCACACGGCCAAGCCGTGCAGTGTGCCGTCGGTGTTGTCGGCAGTGCCGGACAGGCGCGCGGCAACGTACCCGCCGACGGCGAGGCCGATCAAATTCGATACCAGCAACCAGATGGCTGCACCGGCGCCGAAGGATGACGCGGACGGTGTCCCACGCGCTGCGGCATCGATCGTCGTGGCGCCCACGCCGGCGCCCAAAGCGTTCAGCATCAGGCCGATGGTGACCGCCACCACGGCACCAGCGAACACCGCACCCCATGACACGCGCGAGGGCAATGACGGAGCACCCTCCGGAAGCACCGCGGCGGCCGCGCCGTCATAAGCGCCAGCTGTGGTTCGTGTCTGCATATTCGAAGTTCCCCTAAATCTAATGCATGAGTTGTAGAAGTTGCCGCTGTTCATCAACGCACGGCGCATCTCGACAAGACGCGCGCATAGGATCGGTCTGGAATATACCGGACCGCTGATGCATTCCTTGCATCGTTCTGAGATGCTACTTGTTAGTGGCGTCCCGTACGGCGTCCTTGGCATCGTTGGTGGCGCTTTGAGCCTTGCCCCCAACCTTCTCGGCGGCGCCCTCAGCCTGGGTCTTGGTGTCACCGGTGAGCTTACCGATAGCCTCCTTGATGGAGCCCTTCACCTGCTTGGCCGCACCGGAGATACGATCGCTGTCCATCTGGGCTTCCCCAAAACGCCTTTAGCGAAGCCAAAAGTGGTTCGCCGCAGCGCTGTCGGCATAACTGCGATCCGTCGTGCAGAGTTCAGCGAACGGCTAGGTAATCGCCAGGGCCAGGTAGTCCATCTGCACTAGCTGGATGAGGGATAAGCACTACTACCCATCGACCAAGCTGCCTCACCGCCTTCTTTTTTTGTAAAACGATACGACACGCCATTCCTAATCCAGCGGATCGAGCGGTTTCGCCGTTTTCCGCGGGGGACCGCCGTCGAAGCCTCGCTCACGGGCCCAGATGACAAGGGCTGTCCGGCTGTTCACCCCGGTGCGACGGTAGAGCGCAGCAATGTGGTTGCGCACGGTATTTTGAGAGATCCCAAGCTTGCGAGCGATGGAGGGGTCCGCCATTCCGCGGCACACCAGCGTCAGCACCTCCCGCGCTCGCTGCGGTAGATCGGTCAGCTCCGCCGCGGCACCATCTGGAGCATCAAACCGCCGTAGCTTGGCCAATTTCTCCAGCACAACCTGGCTGAACCACGAGGTGTCTTGCATCACCGCTTCGATGGCGGCCACGACCTCGGATTCCGTGCGGCGGTGCTCTGCGACATCCTGCACTGCCACCAGAACACAGAAGTGACTCCCAAGGGTTATCGCCTCGGCCGACAAAAGGCAGTCGAGCACGCCGCCCTCCCTGGTGCGCAACTTCATGCTGACGTTGTGCACGGAGCCATTTTGATGAAGTTGCCGTTCCAGCTCCTTCCCTGCTGTCTTATCAAACCACAACTCGATCTCGTCAGCGCTCTTCCCAGCCAGTTCCGCTTCCGTGTAGCCGCTTGCTTGGGCGAAAGCGTCGTTGGCCAGCATCAGGCGACAGCCGGCGCGGGCGGCAACGAAGGTCGGCACGGGAGTAAGACGGAAAGCCGTAGTGAAGTTCGCTTCGCTTTGCCGCAGGGCGACCTCTGTCAGCTTGTGGCGTTCTAGGTCGACGAAGCTGAACAGCATGCAGGCCGAGTCACCAATCTCGATCGGCTGCCCGGCAACGATGATCTGCTTCTCACCACCTCCGGGCAGCTGCAGCACCGCCTCCATCTGCGGGATGGTGCGCCCGTCCTGCAGGCGTTCAATGGCAAGCTCCCGCCGGGCAGCACCTTCGAGCACGTCTATCTCATAGGCCGAGCGGCCAAGCACCTGCTCCTCCAAGTAGCCTGTCATCTCCAGAAAGCCACGGTTGACTTTGACATAGCGGTGATCCGACAGGCGCATGATTACGGCAGGTGCCGGATTAGCGCCGAAAGTCGCTTCGAAGCGCTCCTCGGCGTCGAAGCGCTCACTTTCGTCGTTCAGTATCAGCACCAGGCAGTCTGGCATGCCTGCGGCGTCGTTGAGCACCAGGCTACGGATGCAATGGGTCCACTGCGCCTCGTTCTGTCCAGCTGGCGCCACCTGAACCACGACCTCATCGAAGGCCTCGCCGGCCAGTACCCGCTCCATCGGGTAATGACCGTCCGGCAGGTGGTGCCGGTTGCGATAGCGTAACTCGAAACGTTTCCGATATTCCGAAACGGTGGCACCAAGCTCTTCAATCTCACGCACACCGTGCATCTCAAGGGCAGCTTTGTTGGCCCAGGAGATACGCTGGTTAGGTTCGATGAGGATGACGCCGTCCTGTAGCGCTGCCAGAATGAGCCGCAGTTGCTGCTGGTCGGCATGATCTTGAGTAGGCAGGTCTGACACGATGGGTGCTCCGAACACGTGGCGCTGTTATCCGCGCTGCGTCCTCGCAGCCGAAGGTGGCGTTAGTGCATGGGTCTGACCGATAGCGCCGCGGATCGAACCGATGCGGGAGCATCGTTCCGTTCTTGAATTCCGAGTACCTCTTTGCCCGATCGCCCAAATTAGGCTGGCAGGATCTTACGGTGGGAACGATCGTAATTAAACCCAGGCTGCTTGTCGCCTCCGGGTGCACCAAGCGACGCCCGTCGGGTTCGGGTTGCCCGCCGCGGTTCAAATGCTCGCTCCTACTGTTTGAACGCCGCCGGCATTGGAAAATGCCACAAGGGCGAGGTTCAGAAGGGAGGCATCGAACTGCGCGGGCACCGTCCCGATCGGCCTGCCTAGTCGGGCAGCCAAGCGCCAAAACCTGCCTTCGTTGGCGCTAGGCCAGCCAATCGGGAGCAAGCCATTTCCTACCGCCTCACCCAATTTGCCAAAGCGTGCTTCTTGGACCGTGCGTGATGCGAGTGCGTCGCGGCACGCGTCCTTTATCTTTTCAGACCTAGCAATGTTTGAGCGGTTCGCGTCAGCCTGGATCTCCTACCGTCAAGGTTCGGGGCTGCCCGCCCTCGTCAAGGGCGACGAAGGTGAAGACACCTTCGGTCACCTTTTGTGGGTCCTTGCCGTGCCCGCGTCCGCGCGCCCAAGTTTCAACCTTGACCGCAACTGAGGTGTCACCGGCTTTCACTACAGAGCAGTAGCAACTCACTTCGTCGCCAACTGAGACGGGACGAAGGAACCGCATAGCCTCGATTGCCACGGTAGCGACGCGGCCATGCGCGTGCTCGGCGGCGAAGGTGCCGCCTGCCAAGTCCATCTGGGACAACGTCCAGCCGCCAAAGATGCTGCCGCCGGCATTGGTGTCACGTGGCATCGCAATTGTTCGAAGATGCGGGCCGCCTGGTACATCGGGAAATTCATCGGCCATCTTTTGAATGCTCCTGTTGCGGAATTGAGCTTGTCGACACCTTCTGCTTGGCAGCTCGAGGGATGCGCGACGGTCAAACCCTGTTACGGTTTTCGGTGTCACATGCAATAAACGCGGCATCTGCGGTCTGCTGTAGCGACCGAGTAGCAATGCCGTCGACCGGACCAGGGAGGATGTCGCTCGGAGATTGAGGAACAAAGCCACACACCGCTTGTAGTTCCTCTCGTTCTAAGTGTCCATCCGGGAACAGATCGAGTGATTTGAATCGGTTGTGATTGGCTGCCGGCGGCGGGTGCGGGAAGAAGGGCGTCCATGTGGACGCCCGAGAACCGGCCAAAATACGACCGCAGCA
>NZ_JAETWB010000030.1 GCF_016773205.1 Belnapia arida | reverse complement strand
CGCTGCGCCACGTAGTAGCGGTACAGCCGGCCGTTCTTCCGGCTATGCGTCGGCGACATTGCCCGGCCATCGATGCCGAAGATCAGGCCCTTCAGCAGCGCCGGTGCATGCTGCCGGTTCTGGGCGGCTCGGGCCCGCGGGCTGACCTGTAGAATGGCGTGGACCCTGTCCCACAGCTCCTGCGGCACGATCGCCGCGTGCTCGCCGGGATAGACATGACCCTTGTGCGTCACCTCGCCGATGTAGGTCCTCAGGTTCAGGATCTTGTAGACATCACCCTTGTCGAGCGGCCGGCCCGACTTGCTGCCCACGCCCTCAGCCTGCAGGCGCCGGACCGTCTCGACGCCCGAGCCGGTCTCGACGAACAGCCCGAACACCCGCCGAACTCGCGCCGCTTCGGCCTCGTTCGGCACCAGCTTGCGCGCCACCACGTCATAGCCGAGCGGCACCTTGCCCCCCATCCACATGCCACGGGCGCGGGACGCCGCGAACTTGTCCCGGATCCGCTCGCCGATCACCTCGCGCTCGAACTGCGCGAAGCTGAGCAGGATGTTGAGCGTAAGCCGCCCCATGCTGGTCGTGGTGTTGAAGGACTGCGTCACCGAGACGAAGGTGACACCGTGCGCCTCCATGGTCTCGACCAGTTTGGCGAAGTCCATCAGCGAGCGGCTGAGCCGGTCGATCTTGTAGACGACGATAACGTCCACCCGGCCCTGTTCGATATCGGCCAGCAGGCGCTTGAGTGCCGGCCGCTCCAGCGTGCCGCCGGAGAAGCCACCATCGTCGTAGCGGTCGTGCACCAGGACCCAGCCCTCGGCGCGCTGGGAGGCGATGTAGGCTTCGCAGGCGTCGCGCTGGGCGTCGAGGGTGTTGAACTCCTTGTCCAGGCCCTCATCGGTGCTCTTGCGTGTGTAGACGGCGCAGCGGAGCTTCTGCACCGAAGCCGGCATGACGCGGTCGGTCGGCAGCTTGCGGCGGCTCATACGCTGGGCCTCCCTTTCAGCCCGAAGAAGGTCCAGCCGTTCCAGCGCGTGCCGGTGATATGCCGGGCGATGGCGGAGAGGGACCGATAGGGGCGGCCCTCGTACTCGAAATCGTCGGTCCGGACGGTGACTACGTGTTGGACGCCGTCGTATTCGCGGATCAGCCGCGTTCCGGGCAGTGGCCGGCTGTCGGCGCGGATGCGGCGGAGGACGACATTGCCGCCGTCCAGCTGCTCGCCAAGGGCCTCTAGCCGCGCTCGGGTCTCCGACTTCAGGCCGCCATAGGCCAGCTCCTGGATGCGGTAGGCGAGGCGGCTCTGGATGTAGGTGCGGCTGAAGGGAGGCGGCTCCTTGCCATAGAGCTCGCGCCATTGCTGCTTGAGGTGGGCGATTGGCGCGGTCTGCAGGGCAGCCAGGCGGCCGAGGACGTCTGCTGGTGGGATGGCGGCAATGATGGGAGCTGGCGCCTGAGCGGCGTTCTGGGCGGCTATGCGGGGCATGCGGGTCTCCGGTTGGTCCGGTTCGCATGCATGCTCTAGTCGGCGCGGAAGTGTAGCGAACTCTCTCCCTGGTCACCGGGGTGTGCGGCGTCATGGGCGGGATCTTCAGCGGTGCGGTGCCGGAGCCGCACGAGGCCGAGAGCCAGTATGGCGCTGACCTCGCGGAGGTGGGGCGGGAGCTGGGAAGCTTGGGGCGGGGAGAGCGGCATTCGCCGGCTAGGTTCTTACCGGCCGGCCTAAAGGTACAGCAAAAACGGCCGCTTAGCGAAGCAGCTGCACCACTTGATAATGCCGGCGTAGAGCAGAGTGACGAAGCGAGTGTGTGGCAAGTAATATAGCCATCCGTCCGACAGGCGTGTCGGAGTCGGATCGCAGCGGATCTCGCACAACAACTACGCCATCGAAAGCGACTACCGGATGAGCCTCCCATCTTCCCAGCCGGCAGCTCAAAACGCCTTCTCGTTGCCGATGCCGCCGCCAGCAGGCTGGACACCGCTGGAGACAGTGGAAGCTCATTACCCGTATGAGGCGGAACTGTACAAAAAAGGCGGGGAACCGCTCAAAGCAGCTGTTCGCGCCGACGATGGCGAATGGGCTGCGCTGCTCTATCGTGAGGGCGACGACGTCACCTCAACACAGGCAGACTTATGGCTTGAGAAGCGGCTACTAGCCGTCCTTCGTGGTCGTCCAGACTTACAGTTGACGGGCTACGATCTCACGCGCGGGATCCATTCGCCTCCTTATCAGATGCCGCACGCAGTGCTTCTTGCGTCTGACCCAGAAAGGCGACGTCTGGACGGTAATCGCATTTACATCCACATTGATTTTAAGTCGGATACGGTCGAAATCTCGTACAGCTTTCATGAGATGCAGCCGAACCTGCCGCACGACGCTGAGCTGACTGGGGTCCGGATTAAGGCACTTGCCGACGCTACTGTAGCGGTCAGCTCGCCAGCGCAGCCAAGCTCTAGGAAGTCCCGTGCTGCCGCCGCGAGTAAAGCGCCACCGTCACGGGACGAAATTGCGCGCTGGCAGAAGTGGCGCTTCGACAATTGGCCGGCGGGGAAAGCTGCACCTACAGGTCCGCAGTGCCTAGCCGCCGCCCGAGCACACTTTGGCTACAAGATCCCGCGGGATCCATTCCTGGCGATCCGTGAGCCTATCGTGTCACGGGCTTGGAAGAAGCCCGGCCGACGTCGTTCGGAGGATTCAGAGCCAGTAAGCGCCTCTAAGCCATTGAAGGAGAAACTGAATTCGTCGGTTAAATCTCCGGACCGGAGATAGGCCGGAGTTTTTGGAATCACGCTTCTACGCGCATAGAAACTCGGTTGCCCGGTGCATCTCGCACCGATTCTCGATGAGGCGACCTAATGGACAAGCCTACTCCCTGGCACGCTACTGAGCCGACGCCGTCTAGCTCCCCCGCTCTACGACACATGACGCAACTCGATTTGGCCCGCCGCTGGCGCATCAGCCCGCGTACGCTGGAGCGGTGGCGGTGGCTCCGCCAAGGGCCGCCCTATTTGAAGATCGGAGCAGTTGTCACCTACCGGGTCGAGGATATCGAAGCTTTTGAGGCAGAGCAGCGGAGGTCCGCATGAAGGACGCCGCGTCCGCCGCCGCCATGAGCGATCCGTGGCAGAACCCATCCTTCCGGCGCCGCTGGCAAGAGCCGCTGGATCACTGCATGCCACAGAGCACACCTACCCCAGAACTCAATGTCGCCCTGGAGATCACCGGCCGTGCCCTGCGGGAGCAGTGGCGCCGTGAACGGGCGAAGCGTGAAGGAGTGCCGTCATGAGCGCGAACGCTCGGACCGGTTGCGATGTCCCGCGGCGATGCATCCGCATTGTGCCAGGCCAGCTTCCCGGCATCGTCGATCAAGCTGAGCAGGCGCTGCTCGAAAGCGGCCTTGGGCTTTACCAACGTGGTTCGCTCATCGTCCGGCCCGGCATCGTGCTGATCACCATCGCAGGCGGCAAGGAGGTCGCCGCACAACGCATTCTCGAGGTCGGAGAACATGCGTTGGTGGAAGCAATGACTGCCGCGGCTGAATGGGAACGCTACTACGCGCAAAAGCGCAAATGGACAGCAACCGACGCGCCGATAGGGATTGCTAGAGCCTATCTGAAGCGTGTTGGTCGATGGAAGCTGCCGGTCTTGGCTGGTATCATCGATGCACCGACCCTGAGGCCGGATGGTAGTATCCTTTCGACCTCCGGCTATGACCGGGCGACAGGTTTACTGCTTGCTACTGGTGAGACAGTGTTTCCCTCCGTTCCTGATCAGCCTACCAAGGCCGAAGCTGCCGCGGCACTGCAAGTGCTCTCGCCGCTTGTCGCCAGCTTCCCATTCGTCGGTGCGTCGAGCCGGGCAGTCGCTTTCTCGGCCATCCTGACGGCATGTATTAGGTCGTCGCTGCCGGCGGCACCGATGCACGCCTTCTCTGCCCCAACCGCTGGATCTGGCAAGTCGAAGCTGGTCGATCTTGCGAGTGTCATCGCTACGGGCCGCGAGGCTGGGGTCATTTCTCAGGGCAGGACCGAGGAGGAGCTGGAGAAGCGTCTTGGCGCCCTCCTGCTGGCGGGTGACCGGGTGATTGCCATAGACAATTGCGAAACGCCGTTGGGAGGTGAGTTTCTTTGCTGTGCATTGACCCAGCCAGTTGTGCGTGCACGCATTTTGGGCCGATCAAAGGCACCCGAGTTGCCGTCCGATGCCTTCATCACCGCGACCGGCAACAATCTCGTCCTTGTGGGCGACCTGACGCGGCGGGCGGTGCTATGCCGCCTTGATCCCAAGGAGGAAAGGCCAGAGCTACGCAAGTTCTCGAGCGATCCGATCGCAATCGTCAAAGCTGATCGTGGGCGCTACCTGGTGGCTGCGCTCACCATCCTGCGGGCCTACCACGTCGCAGGTCGGCCAGAGCGACCTGATCCGTTGGGTTCCTACGAGATCTGGAGTGACTGGGTCCGTGGTGCGCTGCTTTGGTTGGGCGAGGCCGATCCAGTGGCGACGATGGAGGGAGTGCGTGAGAGCGATCCCAAGCTTGATGCTTTGCTCGCTGTGCTAGAGCAATGGGAGGAGGTCATCGGCAGGAACACGGTCTCCGTGCGTGACGTAATAGATCGCGCGACCCAGCAGGTTACAGCTCTCGGCATGGGCTACCGAACGGAGTTCCGTTATCCCGACTTCCGTGAGGCACTACTCGCTGTCGCCGGCGAGGGTGGCGCTGTCAACAGCAAGAGGCTCGGCAAATGGCTCGCGAGCAATCAAGACAGGGTTGTGCAAAGTCACCGGCTGATCCGTGTCGGTGTAAGTGGCGGCATCGCTCGGTGGCGAATTGAGGCCGTTACAGAGGCGTCGGCGGATGATGGTGCTGACTAAGCTTCTATAAGCCCGGCGTCCACTGAGCAGAGCTCCTGGCGGGGGTAGGGGGCTTCCCACCCTCGCTTGCCAGCGGAGCGCTTTGCGTAGTCAGTATATCGCGGGGTACCGGCTCCTGCGCTACCGTTTCAATCCCTGACGGCATGTCTCTTGGCAGCCGCAGAACTGGGAGGGAAACGGACATGAACACCACCGTCGCGGCGACACGCCGCGCGATGCTCGCCTTGCCGAGCGCGCTCGCAGCTACCGCCAGCAGAGCCCAAGGCGCCTGGCCCGACCGCCCGGTGCGCCTGCTCATCGGCTACCCGCCAGGCGGACCGACCGACTTCATCGGCCGGCTTGCCGCCACCGGCCTCCAGGCGGCCTGGGGACAGACCGTGGTGGTGGACAACCGAGCGGGCGCTTCCTCCTCCGTCGCGGCTGAGGTGGTGTCGCGCGCTGCACCAGACGGGCTGACCCTGTTCTTCGCCTCGAACGCCGTTGTGCTGAACGCTGCGATCCATCCCAGTATGCCGTATGCGCTGCCCGACAGCTTCGCTCCGGTTGGCACCTTCTGCACCGCGCCGAACGTCTTTTGGTGTGCTGCGAACCAGCCGTGGCGCGACTTGGAGGCTGTGACGGCTGCGGCCCGAGCTCAGCCGGGTACCCTGGCCTATGGCACCACCGGCGTCGGTGGCACCGGGCACTTCGGCGGGGAGACGGTGTGCCGGGCGCTCGGCATCTCCCTGACCCATGTGCCCTACCGTGGCACGGCGCCGTTGATGCAGGACGTGCTAGGCGGCCGTGTACCGCTCCTGGCTCACGGCATGGCCGGCGCAGTGGGCCCTTACCAAGCGGGGCAAATCCGGCCGCTTGCTATTCTTGGGCCGAAGCGCGCCCCGGAGCTGCCCGAGGTGCCAATCATGGCGGAACTCGGCCGCCCCGTGCCGGATAGCGGCCTGTGGTTCGGCATCATGGCGCCGGCTGGCACATCGCCCGCCTTCGTGGCCCGCATGGCGGACGACCTGAAGGCTCTCGCCGCAACGGCTGATACCCGCGCGAAGCTCGCCACCCAGGCTGCAGTCCCGGACTTCATCGGGCCGCAGGAGTTTACGGCGCGCATCCGCACGGAGCTGGCGACCTGGCAGGGGATCGCGCGGAGCGTCGGCATTAAGGCGGAGTAGCGGTTCGTTGCGGCTTCCAGCGTTCACCGCCGGCGCTCTCCGCGCAGGCGTTCTTGAGCGGCGGCGCACGCGCGCGCGACGCGGCAACAGTGGACGTTGCCCCTGTCCCACGTGTGGTTGCCTTTGCTTCAAGTGTGGTTACCGCTCCTTCTGCCCGAGCGGCGATGGTGACTACGGACCGCAGTCTCTGGGCCTCTCGTCTGCGAGTCCTAGGACATAGGTGGTTTGGTGGTTTAGGTGGTTTGATTCCGGTACCCCGTGTGGAGATGTCACAGTGAGAGTTGTTGTTGTGTATTGGGTGTGATGTGACGTTTGTAGAGAGGGTGTCAGATTAAACCCACCAAACCACCCAAACCACCTTGGCGCGCGCGACCCACGCCGGGTAGGTCGGTCGCCGCTCAGCCTCACTGCAACATGACGCACGAACAGCGTAAGCTTTCGTAATAGAGCGAAGGGGAAGGTTATTGTTCCTCGCAGTTCTGGCGGGCATAGTTGCTGTGCGCTGCTTGAACTGCGGCGCTTCGTCCAGAGGACGCCGACATGCCGCTCCGCTCACCGTTGCACCGCTCTGAAGCTTGGAGGCCACCGGCCTCCGGCTTTCGACGCGAGGGCAACGCCAGCAGCGCGGCGCGTGGGTATGGCGAAGACTGGCGGCGTCTGCGTCTGCAGGTGCTGGCTGACGAGCCGCTGTGCCGCATGTGCCAGGCCGCCGGTCGTGTCACCGCTGCTACCGAGGTACACCACATGCGCGGGTTCCACGGCATCCACGACCCACTGCGCCTCGACCGACGCTGGCTGATGCCGATCTGCGTGCCGTGCCATCGAAGTGAGTCGCAACGCGATGGGGTCGATGCCCGACGATGAGGGCGCCCGGCGCGATGGGGGAGGGGGGTGTCAAAGTCGACGGCCTTTGGCCGCCGGACCGAGCCCCCGCTGAATTTCTTTGCTTGCGATATTACTGACCGGGGCCGTTATGAGCCATATCGCCCAGACTTGGGCCGCTGACGCCGTCGAGCGCCGCTCCATCGGCAGCCTCATCCCCTACGCCCGCAATGCCCGTACCCACAGCGACGCGCAGGTAGCGCAGATCGCCGCCAGCATCCAGGAGTGGGGCTGGACGGTGCCGGTGCTGGTGGACGAGGAGGGCGGCATCATCGCGGGTCACGGCCGCGTCCTGGCAGCTCGGCAGCTTGGCTACGCCGAAGTGCCGGTCATGGTCGCCCGGGGCTGGAGCGACGCCCAGAAGCGCGCCTATGTGCTGGCCGACAACAAGCTTGCGCTGAACGCCGGCTGGAACGAGGAGCAGTTGCGGGTCGAGCTCGCCGACCTCCGCGGCATGGGAGCCGACCTGTCTCTGATCGGCTTCAGCGAGGGCGAGCTCACCTCGCTTCTGGTCGAGGGCACCGCCGGTCTGACCGACCCTGACGCCGTGCCGGAGGTCCCCGCCGAGCCGGTGACCCGCCCCGGCGACGTCTGGCTGCTTGGGCGGCATCGCCTGGTCTGTGGCGACAGCACCACCCCGGAGGCCGTCGAGGCCGCTCTGGGCAGTGTCCGGCCGCACCTCATGGTCACCGACCCGCCCTATGGCGTCGAGTACGACCCTGCCTGGCGCAATCGCGCTGGCCTCAGCACCACCCGTCGCACCGGAGCCGTGGCCAATGACGACCGAGCCGATTGGCGCGAGGCCTGGGCACTGTTCCCCGGCGAGGTCGCCTATGTCTGGCATGGCGCTCTCCACGCCGCTGCCGTGGCCGAGAGCCTCACGGCCTGCGGCTTCGAGATCCGCGCCCAGATCGTCTGGGCCAAGGACCGGCTGGTGCTCGGCCGCGGGCACTACCACTGGCAGCATGAGCCCTGCTGGTATGCCGTCCGCAAGGCCGCTGGCGGCCACTGGGCCGGCGACCGGAAGCAGACCACCCTCTGGCAGATCGCCAGCCGCGGCCAGGACGCCGAGACGGTGCACGGCACTCAGAAGCCAGTCGAGTGCATGCGGCGGCCGATCGAGAACAACTCGAGCCCGGGCCAGGCGGTGTACGAGCCCTTCTGTGGCTCGGGCACCACCTTGATCGCCGCTGAGATGACAGGCCGCACCTGCCACGCCATCGAGCTGTCGCCGGCCTATGTCGATGTCTCCGTGCTGCGGTGGCAGGCGTTCACCGGCCAGCAGGCCGTGCGCGAAGGTGACGGCCTCCCGTTCCCGATCGCTGAGGCGGCCTGAGATGCGCGGCCGCAAACCTGTGCCGACCGAGCTGCACAAGCTCCGTGGCACCCTGAACGCCACGCGCCACGGCAAGGACCGCGCCGGCGAGCCCGAGGCCACCGGCGACCTGCTGCCCGAGCCGCCGGCCTGGATGACCGAGGCTCAGCAGGCCGGCTGGCGCTATGCCCTGGAGCACGCACCGCGCGGCATCCTGAAGCAGATCGACCGTGGCTTGCTGACCGTTTGGGTCGAGGCCGAGGCGCGCTACCGCACCGCGGCCACGATGCAGGCGCAGCTGGACCAGAACACCAGCCTGCCACTGCTGACCAAAACGCGGGACGGCACGCCGGTGCAGTCGCCCTATATCGGCATCATGAACCGGGCGGCGGCGCTGATGATCAAGGCCGCTTCGGAGCTGGGCTTCTCGCCAGCGGCCCGGCCTCGCCTCGCCGCTGGTGCCCAGGAGCCAGCCGAGGAGCACTCCCCCTGGAGCCAGCTGAAGGTGATCCATGGCGGCAAGAGCGCGGGCTAACCGGGCTGTAGGTGCCCCTCAGGGCGTCGCTGAGGCGGTCGCCTATGCCGAGGCGGTGGTGGGCGGCACCATCCCGGCCGGGCGCCTTGCTGGCCTCGCCTGTGCGCGCTTCTTGCGCGACAAGGCCGCCGCCGAGGCAGGGGAGGGGGCTTGGGACTTCCGGCCCGATCTGGTCGAGGCAGCCCTGCTGTTTGCCGGCCAGATGCCGAACATCAAGGGCCCAGAGGCCGGCCAGCCGCTGCGGCTCATGCCGTGGCAGAAGCTGGTCTTTGCCAACCTCTTTGGCTTCGTCGAGCGCCGCACGACCACGCGCCGGTTCCGCCAGGCGGTGGTGTTCGTCCCCCGCGGCAACGGCAAGACGACGCTCGCCGCGCCGATCGCGCTCTACCTGACCTTCGTTGAGGGTGAGGGCGGCGCCGAGGGCTATGCCGCGGCGGTGACGCGGGATCAGGCCCGGATCCTGTTCGATGCCGCGCAGCAGATGGTCCGGAAGACCGGCGCCTTTCGCCAGGCGTTCGGCGTTGGGGTGGGCGCCAATGCGCTGTACCAGGAGAAGACCGCCTCGAAATTCGCGCCGGTCTCGTCCGATGCCAAAGCGCTGGACGGCCTCAACGTCCAGGTGGCGGTCTGCGACGAGATCGCCTCGCACAAGACGTCCGAGGTCTACGACGTGCTGCTGACGGCCATGGGCAAGCGGCGCCACCCGCTGCTGCTGTCCATCAGCACCGCGACCGGCAACACCACGGGCATCGGCAAGCAGCTCTGGGACTATGGCGTCCGGGTGCTGGAGGGTGCTCAGGAAGACGAGCGGCTGTTCACGCTGGTCTATGCTGCAGACGCGGAGGACGATCCTTGGGACGAGGCGACCTGGATCAAGGCCAACCCGAGCTGGGGGCAAGCGGTGCAGCCGGACGCCATCAGGGCCATCATGCGGCAGGCGCGGAACAACTTGGCCCAGGAGACGGCCGCGCGCACCCGCCACCTGAACATCTGGTCCGGCGCTGACGAGGCGCTGTTCTCGATGCGCGCCTGGCAGGCATGCCGCAGCCCGGAGCTGCGGCTGGGGGACTTCGAGGGGCAGGAGTGCCACCTCGGCCTCGACCTCGCCAGCCGCACCGACCTGGCGGCGCTGGCTTTGGTCTTTCCGCAGACCTGCCGCGACACGGGCAAGACGACCTATGCCGCCTTCGCCCGCTGCTACCTGAATGAGGAGGCAGTGCTGGAGGCGCGCAATGCCGCGTATCCCGGCTGGGCGGCGGCTGAACACCTCATCCTGACACCCGGCAACGAGACCGACTTCCAGGCCATCGAGGACGACATCCTCGAGCTCAGCCGCCGCTTTCGCATTGTGAGCGTGGGCTACGATCCCTGGCAATCGACACAGCTGGCACAGCGTTTACGGGCACAGGACATTGAGATGGTGGAGTTCCGCTCGACCACCGCGAACTTCTCACCGGCAATCATCGAGCTCGACGCTGCGATGCGCTCCGGTCGCCTCCAGCATGACGGCAACCCGGTGCTGGAGTGGTGCATCGGCAACGTGGTCGGTAAGCCGGACCGTCGGGGCAACCTGTACCCGACCAAGGCGCGGCCGGAGCAGAAGATTGATGCGGCCGTGGCGCTCATCATGGCCATTGGACGCTCGATGACCGAGCCGGAGCAGTTCACCAGCATCTTTGAGCGGGCGGAGTTGTGGATGGCGTAGCTGGAGCGACGCACTCACGAAAACCGACTCGAAGCCTCGGAGTACCGAGCGGAACCAAAAATGGCGATTGCGAGGCTGATACAATTTCGCGGAAGTTTTGACCTATTAAACTACATTCTTGTGCTCACGGAGGACATGTTAGCTTCGGTTGAAATATTCTCGCCGTCGTCTATCGAGCACACATTTTGGTGGTGATATATTACTATCAGCTGCTTTTTTGATTCATGCAGAGTGTCCTGGTTGATCATTTTACTAATTAGGGGTTCGCATTTTTGGTAGGCATTAAGAAAATCCAAGCCCACCGCTATACTGGCGCCGAGAGACACTAAAGCAAGAGCACCGCCAAGCGGTGTTGGACCCGCCGCGACTGCCATGCGCCCGGTGTTGGCGATAATTCCCCAATTATCGACCAATGAGACGATCGCAGAGGCGAATGCAACGCCGCATTCTGCATATTCACCCTCTAACATGCCAACTGCATTGAGGGCCTTCTTAACCGCAAAAAGCCCCGCATCCTTGGCGTCGATTTTTCCGCGTCGCACAGAGGCTTCATCGATGAAGTCGATCCACGCCCATATGAACGCGGTCAGGAACGCTACCAGCTTTGGTGGTATGTTTTGACCAGTATTCTTTGAATAACCCTCAGCAACCAATCCTATCACTTTCTCGACGAAAGATTTGACATCCTTGCGTGCTCCTAATTTCAACGTGGCGGACACTATCGGATTAGCCATGGATGTCGCCTCAACGGTGAGCCATAAACATCATTGTTCAGCGCTCACAGCGGCGACCAGCCTCGATTGCTGCCTCAACCAGAAGTTTACCAACGAGCCAGGAAATGACTGGCGCGTGAGCGGTCGGTCCGCCGTGTGCAATCCCTGTGGCCTGTGCACTTGAGTGGCATGCTTGCTCGCCACCGGATGCGCCAATCAGACTCGCTGTCCTTGGCGCCCTCCTTGCTCGACTCGATCTACAATACGCTCTCGCCAGCTTCGCCTACGGCGCTACCGCTATTCCAGTGTCGCGCGCCGATCGCCCTCGACGTTGCCGCGAGAGACATCGCCGCGCTCGGAGGCTGCCACCCACCAGCGCAGACCGTCGCATAGAGAGCAAGTTTGCCGATTTGGGCCAACCGCGAGTCAGGCGTAGTCGCATGCGGGATCGCAGCGCCTAAAGGATGTTCGCTAGTGCCCATCGCCGTCATGCAGCCGGGGTGGTTGGCGATGGACGACGCTCCGTACGGTGGCAGTGATCGCCGCTTTCCGCCTCAGGCGCAACTTTATGACCCAGTTCTCACGGTAGGGCAGGCTACAGGCGCCAACGGAACGGCGGCCGCCGGCGCGCCGCGTATCCGTTCTAAATTAAGCAGATCGAAAACATTGAAGGGCTCACGCAAGCGCTAGCTCAGCACTGTGCGCATAGACTTCATCCTGCCTTGTTGCAGGCCGAGACGAGGACACGCCTCAGTTTCACACAAGGGTGATTTTTGCTGCGGAATCAAATCTACTAAAAGATCGTAATGTTTTTTTTGGAGTCAGCATGGCGCCGAAAGCCCGTTCTCGAAGTGCGACGGAGTTGATGCGGCTATTCAGACTTCACAAGCCGCAAAGTCACGGCCTTCGACCAGCTACGATAGCGCGCTTTATGCTGATAGCGTTTGCTGTGCTTGGGTCCTTCGCGCCCTTCACTAGCAGCGCTACTGAAACGGCGCGTGTGGCTTTGATTGTAGGAGTGGGAAACTACGTCTCACTACCTTCAATCCCTGCCTGCTCTGCATCGGCGCGGGTAGTCACTGAGGCTTACCGAAGACTTGGCTTTGACATTATTGAGCGCCTCGATCCGGGTCGGGGTGAGCTCGATGCTGCTATCACAAGTTTTTCGAAAAAACTCGCTTCGGCATCCAGCGCGAAAGCTGCCGTCTATTTCTGCGGCTACGCAGCGACATATAACAATCGAACCTTCCTACTTCCAACTTCGGCTACGATTAGTACAGACACGGATATCCTCACCCAGGGCGTAATCGCCAAAGCGTTGCAGGATAGCCTGGCGCGAGGTACAGCTCAAGCAGGCCTTATAGTAGTTGATGCGATTTCCTTAAATCAGACTGGCCCACAAATCGAGCTCAACCGCTTTGTGGAGCAAGCTGAAGCTTCTGGTTATGGCTTTATCATTAATACGGTGCGGGGTGAGGGCACCACGCCCTCTACGCTCTCCACTGCTCTTGAAGCTGAACTGGCAAAACCGAGTCCTGAGACTCTTATTCTTGTGGCCGGTGTTCAAGAGCGGCTTTTCAGCCAAGCGGACGGAAATCGTCCAATCATAGTGCCCGGCAGAGAAAATATGACGTTTGCAGTCGCGCCGCGTAGCTCGTCGCAGGTGTCCCAAGCTACGCCTTCTGCTCGGGAACCCGCATTGCGCCAAAATGAGCAACGAGTTCAGTCAGAAGTTGGACGAGAAACTCCGAGTGGCAACCTGTCTCGAGTTCAAGCCGAGGCACATGGCTCCTCTCGGCTTAATCCGGCCGATACAGCCCGTGTTCCCGATGAGTTGCGTATGACCGAAGGCGATCGGCGTCGAGTCCAAGCGGTGCTTGCAGCTTTCGGTTATTACAGTGGCCGTATCGACGGGCGATTTGGAGCAGAAACGCGTGCTGCAATTCGTCGCTACCAGTTTGAGATAAACGCCGAAATGACTGGTGTGATCACCGGAGAGCAAGCCACGCGTTTAACCACTAACTTACGCTAAATCTCATTGTATAATCTAGGAGATGACCATGGGTCTCAGAGCGAAATTCAACATCATAATGATATCAGTTTTTCTCGCAGGGCTAGGCCTGTCCGCTTATTTCGCGCGGGAGCTCGCAACGAAAAACGCAAGGGGACAGATGCTACAGGAAGCATCGATCATAATGCGCCAGGCGACTGCAGTTCGCTCTTACACGTCGGGGGAACTGCGTCCCCTGCTGGCGGAACAGATGAATATTCGCTTCCTTCCTCATTCTGTGCCATCTTTCGCGGCACAAACGGTATTTCGTACTATGCAGCGTGATTTTCGGGATTACTCATATAAAGAGGCTGCCCTTAATCCTACAAATCCATCCGACCGTGCTACGGAATGGGAAGCTGATATCATAAATATGTTTAAACGCAATGAAAATTTGTCAGAGCACGTTGGAACTCGCGATACCCCTGCCGGAGCGATGCTAACGTTCTCAAGACCGTTCCGTCTTACCGACCGTGCGTGCCTAAGTTGCCATTCTACCCCAGCAGCAGCACCACCAACGATGATAGACCTTTATGGGCCGAGCAATGGCTTTGGGTGGGTCTTCGGCGACGTTATTGGTGCGCAGATTGTGTCGGTGCCTTTGAGCGTGGCCCTCGCGCGAGCAGATGATATTCTTTATGCTTTTGTATCGATGCTCACTGCTATTTTCATCGCTATATTGCTTGTCATGAACTTCTTGCTGCACTTTGTCATTATCCGCCCCATTCAGCGTATGGACGCATTGGCACGGCGGGCGGCCGAGGGGGATCTTGAGGGGGAGGAGTTGGAGGTTAAAAGCAGGGATGAAGTGGCTTCTCTCGCGCGTTCCTTTAATCTCATGCGACGCAGCCTTGCTCGATCGATGTCCATGCTAGAGGCCATCTGACAGCGGGGATCACTCAGAGACAATGACCGAAATCCCTGTGATGATTGGCCGCTACCGTGTTGATGCGGTCATTGGTCGCGGTGGAATGGGTGTAATTTACCGCGCTCATGATCCACTGATCGATCGTCCCGTTGCAATCAAGATCGTCGGAACAAGCATCCTCGACGGCACCGAACGCGAAATTTTCTTACAACGCTTCAAGCGAGAAGCAAAAGCTGCCGGGCGATGCTTGCACCAAAACATTGTTTCTGTGTACGACTATGGCACACACGAGGAAAATCCATATATCGTAATGGAATTTGTGGCTGGCATAAATTTGCGCCAAGCTCTTAAACGAAAGAAATTCCTGACGCCGACCAAAGCTGTTCGTGTAATTGAGCAGGTGCTTGAAGCACTACACTGCGCTCATTCGGCCGGAATAGTTCATCGCGACATAAAGCCGGGAAACATTCTGATTGGAATAGATAAACAGGTAAAAGTGGCTGATTTTGGCATATCGAAGATAGATCGCTCCGAGCTGACTGGCATTGGGGGATTCCTGGGAACACCTGGGTATATGGCGCCAGAGCAGTACGAAGGCCACGAAGTCGATGGTCGGACTGATATTTTTTCCACAACTGCGATGCTTTTCGAGCTGCTGACTGGAGTACAGGCCTTCCCGGGAAAGCATCCTTTAGAATTCGGCCGCCGGATTGTGCAAGAGCCAAACCCAATTCTCCCAACCGAGTTTGCGCCTGAGCTTGTCAGGGTCGTCGAGCGCGGACTAGCTAAGCGACCTGAGGACCGCTTCCAAAGCGCTTTTGAGATGGCTGACGCGTTACGCAGACTTTCAGATTTTTCTACTCCGGCGCCGTCGATGCTCAGTGACGTTACAGTGCTCCAGCCTAGAAACGTGCAACAGATTGAGCGACCTCTACCTGAAGGTCCTAGGTTTGACGAAGATCAGTCTGTTGCGGTGGGCGACGAGCAGAGGGTGGAGAACCACGGGTCAGTTCTTGTTGGGGCACACAGCACTGAGTACCTCCTCATTCTCGAGCGATGTTTGGCCCGACGCATCGGCCCAGTGGCGCGCTTGCTGGTGCGACGCGCAGCCGGCGCGACTCATGATACCTGGACATTGCATGACACGCTTGCGACAGCGATACCGCATCATGGGGAGCGTTTGGAATTCCTAAAGGAAATCAGAACGATCCACCGGCAGCAAGCTGGGCCGAATCTCAGAACAGGTTCGACCAGCCGCTCCTGGCCGGCAACGGGCAAGGTGGAGAGTGGCTCATCAAAGTTATGGCGCGTAGATGCGGCCGAGGTCGAACGCGCGCAAAGTGCGCTCGCACTCCGGTTCGGTCCGATAGCTCGACTGCTGGTTCGGCGAACTGCGGCCGTGGCCACAAGTGTTGATGACTTTTGGAGTTCGGTTGCGCGCCATATCGAGGATGCTGCAGAGCGTGAAGAGTTTCTTAAGCAGCACCTCGGCAAACGCAGTTATTGATCCGGTTTATAAATATAGCTGAATTTGTTTTTTCTGACTTCTTCACAAGTGGCCATGACGAGGGAGATAGGAGGGGCTGTGGGTCTTTCGAACTGTTCGGATCTGACGTCCTTCGGTCGCTATTTGGAGACTACGTCGCTCAGAGCCTGATTGAGCCTCCCTTATTAGCCCGTTGCAATCTTCTCCTGAGGTGCACATCGGGAACCGCCCGGCGGGGCGGAAGTGTAGGAGAGAGGTAAACGAAACCGCATCGAGTTCCGCTCGACCACCGCGAACTTCACGCCGGCAATCGTAGAACTCGACGCTGCCATGCACTCCGCTCGGCTCCAGCATGACGGCAACCCGGTGTTGAAGTGGTGCATGGGCAACGTCGTTGGCAAGCTGGACCAGCGCGGCAATCTCTACCCGAGCAAAGGGCGGCCGCAGCAGAAGATCAATGCCGCGGGCACACTCATCACGGCGATCGGGCGGTCGATGACCGAGCCAAATCGCGCCTTGACTCCGGTGGGAGGATCATCCGGGATGATTGTACCCTAGCCGAAAGGGGCAAAAACAAGGGCGGAGAGGGGAGGCCGGGATGCGCGGTACCGCAGCCATTGGATGCCTTTGTAGAGCGACCCTGGCAATCCTGGCCGTCCTGCTGGGGATCGCTGGCGCGCCAGCACGTGCGCAGGGTCCCGAACTACCCTTTCCCTCCCGCCCCATACGGATGATCCTACCGTTCACAACCGGCTCGCCGCCTGACCCTGTCCTTCGGGCCATGGCCGAAGACATGTCGCAACGGCTAGGTCAGCTCGTCGTGGTTGATCCGCGACCAGGCAGCGCCGGCGTGGTTGCGGCCGCAGCGTTGCTGAATGCACCAGCAGATGGCTACACCATTGCGCTTCTCGGGACTCCGCCGGTTGCTACTCTTCCACACCTGCAACGCAATCTTCCCTACCGGGTCGAGCAGCTGCAGCCGGTGACGAATGTCATTCAGGGCGCGTTCTATCTTACCGTCACAGCGGATACCCCGGCCACCAACATTCGAGACCTAGCCACCATCACGCGCCGCTCGCCATCGCCGACCCTCTTCGTTGTCGTCGGAATTGGCTCCTCGCCGCATCTGCTGATGTCTGTCTTCGCCAGGCACTCTGGCGCCAATGTCGAGCCGGTGGTGTACCGTTCAGAGTCTCTCGGAGCGGCCGATATGATATCAGGCCGGGTCTCCATGCTCATGGGGACGCTAGTCCCGGTGCTTGACTTCGCACGTGAAGGGAAACTTCGGATACTGGCTACGACAGCGCCGCAAAGGCTTGGGATCTTGCCAGAGGTCCCCACCGTGGCCGAAGCAGGCTTTCCAGAGATTGAGATGGTTTACTGGAATGGCATCTTTGTCAGCAGCCAAGTGCCGCGTCATCTTGTCGAGCAACTTAATACCGCTTTGGTGACCTCAATGCGCTCGCCGGCAGTCATCGCTGCTGCTGCAAAGGTACCTGAGTTGCAACTAGCGCCCAGTACGCCGGAAGCCTTTAGTGCTGTCGTCCGCCGTGACCGCGAGCGTCTTGGAGGCATCATCCGAGAATACGGGATTACAATAGAGTAGGATGCAACGGCTAGCATGGCATGTGTTGCTTGGGACCTTTCCGAGGTCCAAGCGCTGATGGGAGATCAGCAGCAATGACACCAGAAGGATCCCCAGCCGATCACGAAGCGCTGCAGCGGTTAAATCATGAATATATCGCGTCTGTGCAGCGGGGAGACGTCAAGCGGTTTGACGAATTGTTGGCCGAAGACTTTCTTTGCTCGAACCCTGACGGCACGCTGGTCGACCGTGCCCAATTCTTGGAGCAGACCGCGCGGCCAGTGGTGATCAACAGCCTTGTCGCCGAAGACGTTCAGATCCGGCTGTTCGGCGACGTTGCCCTCATCCACGCCCGCACGCGGTATCAAACGGCCAGCGGCGACGAACGGCATGGCCGCTATACCGATGTGTGGGTGCGGCGTGACGGCAGGTGGCTTGCAGTATCTGCGCATGTGACACGATAGCGCGTCAGCAGGCGACTGCTCCCATGTTTGCCACTGACCACGACCAATGGCCGGTGGCGAACATGGGCGCCAGCCCTTAGAGACCTGCTAGTCGTCGGACTCCGGTAAGCCGAACCTCAGGGCGAGGTTCAGCCACGCACCAGCTATTGAGCCTGTGTCCTGCGGTCCAAAACCTCAATCTGCGATGGCGCCATAGACAAGCGCGTTGAGCACGCGGCGGTAGTGCTGCCGAATCAGCCCAGGCGTGCTCGCCATGAATACCACAGCGAGTTCTTCCTTTGGATCGACCCACATGGCAGTGCCATAGGCGCCATTCCAGGTGAACATCCCAGGGCTGCCGAGCACATCTGAACCGCCCTCGCGCCGCACTGCCACCGTAACCCCGAAGCCGAAGTTTGTCAGGTGAGGCTCGGTCGTCGGCACGCGGTTGGCGATCTCTGAGTGAAGGTGATCACGCGTCATCTCCTCAACGCTCTTGCGCGAGAGCACCCTCCTGCCCTCAAGGGTGCCGCCGTTCAGCAGCATCTGTGCAAAACGAATATAGTCAGCTGCTGTCGAGACAGCCTGACCGCCGCCGCCCTCAAAGCCTGGCGCGACAAGGCCGACCCGCATCTCTTGCGGCTGGCCGGTCAGCGGGTCGGTTGGCAGCGGCGTAGCGTACCGGCTGCGCTGGCCTTCGGGCACCACAAAGCCTGTGTCCTGCATCCCAAGCGGCCTCAGAATACGGTCGGCCATTGCTTCGCCGAGCGACTTGTCGGTGCGCTCCTCGATTACGAGGCCCAGCACGTCGATGGAGAGGCCGTACTCCCAATACGTGCCGGGTTGGTGCAATAGCGGGAGCTTCGCCATGGCGGCAATGAATCCGAGCCGCTCATCCGCGCGTAGCCGCCCAGGGTGCGTTGCCAAAGCTGATGGGCGGCGGTGTTGCCGCGGTTGCCGTACACGATTCCCGATGTATGACGGGCGAGATCGATCAACCGGATCGGGCGCTCGGCGGGCACAGTCTTTTCGGGATTGCCGTCAGCGGCCACTCTCATGCTGCCCAGAGCCGGGAAGAACCGGCTGACAGGGTCGTTCAGCGAGAGGCGGCCTTCCTCCAGCACCGACATCAGCGTGGCCCCGGTCAACACCTTGGTCATGCTGGCGATTGGGAAGATGGCATCCCGCGGCATCGTCCGCGTACGGTTACCATCCTGAAACCCGAAGGCCTCATAGTAGGCTAGCTTGCCACGGCGAGCGATGGCGACAACGGCGCCTGGCATTCGCCCTTCGCGCACTTCTGTCTCAATCGTGGTGCCAATGCGGGCCAGCCGTTCGGGTGAAAGGCCGACGCTGTCCGGCGGCACAAGGGGCAGCGGGTCGGCTGCAAGCGCCGGCAGGCTGAATAGCATCAACGTTGCAAAAAGTAGTTTGTTCATGAATTCATTCCCTCCAGCAGAAAGCGTAGCCCGCCATCTATGAGGGTTCTACGTCTCTCGTTGGCCGCGGTGGAGGATTGTGAATGCTAGCGGCGATAATGCTCGGGCGCTCACCTGCTGTGCTTCCAGCGCGAGCCCGCTCTGGCCCTGTTCGGGGTCGAGACCCGATAGAGCCCGACCGAGAGCTTGGCGACGCGTGCAGCATCGGCCGCATCAGCCCGCCTCCGCGATGCGGTAGACGGTGTAGTTGCCCTTGGCGCCCTCCTTGCCTGGGCCGACCTGGCGGATCCGCTCGGCAGCCTCGACCGTGATGTCCTAGCGCTTTTTCAGTCCGGCGAAGGAGCCGCGGACCGTGTGGGCCTGCCAGCCGGTGGCCTCGGCGATCTGGGCGACGGTGGCGCCCTCCGGTCGACGCAGCATGGCGAGCACCTGCTGCTGCTTAGTGCCCTCGCGCGGCTTGCGAGGTTGGGCCGGATCGTGCAGCGACCAGGTGTGCGTGCCGGCGAGGGCAGCGCGCAGAGCGGCGACCGCATCGGGCAGGCGGCCCTCTTGGGTTTCCTCGTCGTCCCAGGCGGCCAGCACGGCCTCCGCCGCGCTGCGCAGCCCCCGCCGAGCCGCCATCGCCCCAGCAGCCGCTGCGGCGGCGGTGGGTGCCTCCTCGACGAGCGAGGGAGCCTCAGGCACGTGTGCGGCCGTCGTGGGGACTTCTGCCGGGGTGCTCGCGTCGACGGTCCCCTTGGCGGCACGCAAGCCCGCTTCGGTCAGGAGGTAGTGCACAGGGACGCCGTTCACCGCCCAGGCTGTGGTCTCGTCTAACGGCTCAAGCGCTGCCGGCTCTATCAAGCCTTTGGCGAGCAGGCTCCTGCGAATGGCGTCGCGCGGTGCAGGGGCAAGCCGGGCCGGCGGGGTCACGAGGTGCTGCAGGTGCTATAGCGCGGCGGCGAGGATCGCGGCCTGGGTCGGGGTGGGCGTCATGGCGGGCTCCTGGTGCAGCACCCGACCTTCCAGGTGCTACCGACCAGAGCCCGCCGAATAGCTGGTCGGGGCGGTGCGCTGGCGTCTACCACGGGGTTCCCGACCATTGGCTCGGCGCCGGCCGCAAGCCAAAGCGGATAGTTGGATCATGTACTTGGTTGGTCGAACGGGTCAGGTGGCAGGCCGGCTACTTGCCGGTACCCGCATGCCGCCGCGTTCTGGCACTGGTATTCGGGACGGCGTGCCCCCGGGTGCAGGTCTTGGGTAGTCGCTAACTGACCTACGCTCAACCAAGCACAGGCTCGCCAAGGCGTGCCGCGGTCGGGCATGCTGCCATTCACAAGAAGAAGCCAGTTCCGGGAGGGACACGCCTTGCAGCGTCGCGCGCTCATTGGAGGGCTGCTCGCAGCCCCCGCTATATCAGGGTTGGCCCTCGCACAGGATGCGGTATGGCCCGCTCGCCCGATCCGCCTGCTCGTCGGCTGGCCACCAGGCGGCTCGGTCGACATCCTCGCCCGCATCCTGCAGCCGCGCTTACAGGCGGTTCTCGGCCAGTCGGTGGTAGTCGAGAACCGTCCCGGCGCCACAGGGTCGGTCGGAGCGGCAGAGGTCGCCCGCTCAGCGCCCGATGGCCACACGTGGCTGCTAGCCGTCGATAGCCATACGATCATTCCCTCGATTATGACGCTCCCGTACGACACGCGGCGAGACTTCACGCCGGTGACGCTCATCGGGCGAGGGCCACTGGTCGTCACGGCCTATCCGTCAACTCCTTGGCGCAGCTTCCAGGACCTCGTGGCTACAGCGCGCGAGCGACCGCCGGGGTCGTTCCACTATGCAACCGCCGGCATTGGCACCCTGATGCACATGGCCATGGTTCAGCTCAGCAATCTCGCCGGGGTGCAGCTGACCCACGTGCCCTACCGCGGCGGCGCCCCAGCGCTGCAGGACGCCCTCGCGGGACAGATCCCACTTTTCGTCACCAATGCTCCAGTCGGCGGACCGCATGTCCGCAATGGGGCGCTCAAAGGGCTTGGGGTAACCACACGGGCGTCCTGGCGCGACCTGCCCGGTGTGCCGAGCTTCCATGAGCAAGGTTTCATCGGCTTCGAGGCGCCGACCTGGTGGGCGGTCTTCGCCCCGGCGGGAGTGTCCGAGGCGATCAGGCGACGGATGGAGACGACCCTGGCGGCCATCCTTGCGGAACCCGAGGTGCGAACGCGGGTCGAGGCGCAGGGTATGGATGTACTTGCGATGTCGGGCGAACGCTTCGCCCTCTTCCACGACAATGAGGTTGAGCGCTGGGGCCGTGTGGTACGTGAGAATGGCATTCGGGCCGACAGCTGAGCGGCATGGGCGCTACCCCAGCGGATTACGCTCGAAACACCGGGCCCTCCTCAAAGTAGCCGCTCTCGAGCAGGCTGCGAAGCACGTCATTGCAGGCGACCACCGTGCGCACTCGATGCTGGCGCGCGTCGCCATAAAATACGGAAGGCAATGTTAGAACACGGCAGGTCGGTACTCCTGGTGCAGACCCGATCATCCGGGTGCTACTGACTGGAGCCCCGCCGAGCAGCCGGCCGGGGTGATCCGCCAGCATCTGCCACTGCGCCGCCTTACCATTCGCTCAGTGTTGAGGTTCAGTGAAGCAGAAGGTGAGCGGGAAGGCCGCCACGTCTCTGCCGGGAGTTCGGAAAGTGCTGCCAGCTGTGGGTTGCATCCGAGATCGAGGTTCGCCTACCCACAATTGGTCGAGGAGAGCTATTGCATGACCCAGACATTGCACGGTCGCGTCGCCCTGGTCACAGGAGGATCTCGAGGAATCGGTGCCGCGATCGCCTTGGCCTTGGCTAAGGTGGGGGCCGCCGTTGCCATCAACTACTGTTCCAGGTCATCTGACGCCGAGGCAGTTGCCAGGACGATCAATCAAGGATCTGGCCGGGCGGTCGCTCTACAAGCGGACGTCTCCGATAGTTGCGCCGTTACCGCTCTGGTTCAGAGCGCATCCGAGCAGCTGGGGCCGGTCGATATTTTGATCAACAACGCCGGTATTGCCCTGATCCGCGGCATGGACGATCTGACCGAGGCCGACTTTGATAAAACAATCGCCGTTAACCTGAAGTCCGCCTTTCTGTGCACCCAAGCGGTGCTGCCACACATGCGTGCGCAGCGCTGGGGCCGCATCGTCAACATCTCATCGGGCGCAGCGCGAGGCGCAGGTGCAGTTGGGGTGCACTACAACGCGTCCAAAGCCGGCATAGAGGGACTGACACGTGGTTACGCGGCCCAACTTGTTAAGGAGGGTATTACGGTCAATGCAGTCGCGCCGTCGTTGATTGAGACCGACATGGTGAAGTCGGGCGTGGCCCAATCGCCATCTCGCATTCCGCTTGGCCGGTTCGGGACGACGGAGGAGGTGGCGCAGGTGGTCATGATGGTGGTAGGCAACGAGTACATGACGGGCCAGACGGTGGCGCTCTCTGGCGGGATGGCTTTCAACTGATAGTCCGCTTTGGAAGGGTGCCTGCCTGTTTTGGCCGTCGATAGGCTGCTTCAGAACGGCACTATAAATGCTCGTGGATTTTCAGGCTCCGAAGGTGAACCGGCTGCCGGTGGTGCACAGCACCAGCGCCTGCGGTATTTCCCGCTTGGCGGCTTCCAGGAAATTCTGGCCGCTGCAGTGCATAGGAAAGACGTGCTCGACATCGAGCGCCTTCAACTCGGCCATGACCTTGTTCAGATAATCTTCGGGTGCCGGCGCCAAGTGGAAGCCGCCGACAAGGGCATAGACCCGATCCACCCCGCTGACCTGCTTCGCCCGGCGCACCGTGTTGATGATGCCGCCATGCCCGCAGGAGGTAATGACCACAAGGCCGCGGCTCTTCACGTGGAAGCAAGTGGCATGCTCGTGCAGATGCTGGTCGGGCGCAGGTTGGCCCGATAGTTCCGCCGAAGTGAAGTGGTGGTTAGCATACTTCGTCACATCGCAGCCGGCGCCGTCGCGCTGGCCGAACTCGACAAAGGTGTTGGGCAGGACGCGCTCGATGCTGACGCGCGGCACGATGCCGGTGGTGAAGGCCATGCCCTCGATCACGATCGGCTCCTCGGACAGCACCGGGCGCACCCGCGCGGCTTCCAGCATGCGGCGGTCTAGCATGCCGAAGCTGGTGAAGGCACCATTGAGCGCCCGCGTATGGCGATAGCAAAAGGCGTCTTCACCGCCGACATGGAGCCGCAGGTCTTCCCGCATGCTGGCCCGGTGCTTCGCCAGGAAGCCCTCCATCCCGCCGATATGGTCGTAATGGCCGTGGCTGCTGATCAGGGCGTCGATCCGCGGAACGTCTACCTGCAGTAGCTCAAGATTATTGTTCAGCACTTCCGACGTCCAACCGAAGTCGAGCAGGTAGCGGCGGGTCTCGCTGCCCATTTGCGCGGTGAGGAAAAGCGAAAGGCCCCATTCGCTGCGCAGAGTACGGTTCAGTTGCGCGCCGGAGAAGCCGCGCGTGCGCTCCACCCGAACTCCGGGCGCCTGGGCGCCGGAGATGAAAACATCATGCGCACCGTCGGTCACCACCTGGATGGAAAGGCTGTCCACCACGGGCGCGTCGATCCGCGGCGAGGGCGCCGTCTGACCTTGCGCCTGCACTAAGCGGGTGCAGGCCAGCGCAGGGCCGGCGAGAGCGAATGCGTTGACCAGGCGGCGGCGACCGAAGGCTGGATACATCGCAAGGTCCTCCCGATTTGACTGTCGCACTTCGTGGCCTCCGGCTCCGATCACGGATGTGTGGTCCCGATCTCCATTCCTAAGCATGCCAAGGCAGTCTAGCAGCTGCCATTACGTGGGGCTCGGCGGGTGATCTGGTTCAGCCGCGCCGCGACCAGCACCGCCCCGAGTTGCCGACACTGCGCCAGTGCCGCCTGGAAGCCCGGCCAGCGGTCGTAGTTGCCGCTGGTTACGTCTTGGTACTCGGCACCAAGGTCCACCCATGGGCCTTAACATAGCCCCTGATATTGGCCTGCTGCGCTTCCACCCCAAAGCCGCTCTGACCCTGCTCGGCGGCGGAGACCCGGTAGAGCCCGCCCGCCAGCCTGGCAGCGCCGTGCAGCCTCGGCCGCATCAGCCCGCCTCCACGATGCGGTAGACGGTGTAGCTGCCCTTGGCGCCCTCCTGGCCCGGACCCGCTTGGCAGCTTCGACCGCGATGCGTTGGCACTTCTGCAGCCCGGCGAAGAAGCCTCGGGCCGTGTGGGCCTGCCAGCCGGTCGCGTCGACGATCTGGGCGACGGTGGCGCCCTCAGGCCGGCGCAACATGGCAAGCACCTGCTGTTGTTTTGTGCCCTCGCGCGGCTGGCGCGGTTGGCCGGATCGCGCGGCGGTCGGGTGGGCTCGCCAGCGAAGGCGGCGCGCAAAGCGGCGACCGCATCGGGCAGGCGGACCTCTTGGGCTTCCTAGTCGTCCCAGGCGGCTAGCACAGCCTCCGCCACGGCGCGCAGCCCCTGGCGGCTCGGCATCGCTGGAGAGGCCTCAGCGGGGGCAGCGGGCGGCTTCTGGGTCGGCGGGAGCGGCCTCGTGAGCCTCAGGCGCGTGTGGTGGTGTCGTAGGGGTTTCTGCCGGGGCACCTGTGTCGGCGGTTCCCTTGGCGGCACGCATGCCGGCTTCGGCCAGGCGGTAGTGTACAGGGGCGCCGTTCAAGGTCCAGGCTGTGGTCTCGTCTGATGGCTCGAGTGCTGCCGGTTCGATCAGACCTTTGCTGAGGAGGCTCCTGCGGATCGTGTCGCACGGCGTTGGAGCGAGCCGGGCCAGCGGGATCACGAGGTGCTGCGGGTGCTGCAGCGCGGCAGCGAGGATTGCTGCCTGCGTTGGGGTAGACGTCATGGCGGGCTTCTTGGTGCAGCACCCAGCCATCCGGGTACTACCAACCGGAGCCCCGTTGAGGGGCGACCGAGGCAGTGCGCCGCTGTTCGCGGTGGCGCGTCACCGACCACTGGCTCTGTGCGCGAGCTGGGTTGTGGGACGTTCCACGGCGGGTCCCAGTTTGGGCGCCACTGCTCGTTGGGGACTGAAACCGTGCATGGTGCATGCGGCGCTAGCGGAGGACGTCCAGCTGATGCCAACAGCACCGAGAACCTCACCAGCGCCTTGGACCCGGCCTGCTGACACTAGTCGGGACGGCCTATCGCTTGCTCTCCAGGCTGCCATCCTCATTAGCGGACGGTCCGTCCCCGCGGATGGCGAAGCGGGCGAGCAGGATGTAAGAACGTTTCGGAAATGAGCGCTCAGGGGAGAATGTGTATGCGTTGTCTGCTTGCCGCCACTATCGGCCTAACCATGTCGCTGGCGGGCGTAGCGGAGGCCGGCCAGGCTTTCGACGTGATCCGAGCACGAGGCACCATCGTCTGCGGTGTCAACCAGGGCGTCGCCGGCTTTTCGACCCCTGACAGCCGGGGCGATTACCGCGGCCTTGATGCTGACTTCTGCCGGGCGCTTGCGGCTGCCGTATTTGGCGACCCGGCAAAAGTGCGCTTCGTCCCGACCTCCTCACAGAACCGCTTTACCATGCTGCAAAGCGGTGAGATTGATGTGCTCGCGCGGAACGCGACGCAGACGCTTCAGCGTGATACGGCGCTTGGCTTGAACATGGCAGGGGTGAACTTCTACGACGGCCAGGGCTTCATGGTCCGCCGTTCACTCAACATTACCTCGGCTCGACAGCTCGATGGCGCGACAGTCTGCATACAGCCGGGCACCACGAGCGAGCTGAACATCGCCGACTATTTTCGTGCGAACAGTATGCGCTTCACGCCGGTACTGATTGAGCGGCCAGACGAGTTCGTCGGAGCCTACAACTCTGGCCGATGCGATGCGATGACGCAGGATGCAAGTCAGCTCGCCAGCTATCGAGCGACCGCCGTGCAGAACCCGAACGACCACATCCTCCTGCCCGAGCGCATCAGCAAGGAGCCGCTCGGCCCCATGGTCCGGCATGGTGACGACCAATGGTTTGACGTGGTGAAATGGGTCCTAACAGGCATGATCGAGGCCGAAGAGCTCGGTATCACCCAGGCGAATGTGGATCAGCGCCTGCGTGACCCCAACCCCGTCGTGCAGCGACTTTTGGGCGTGACGCCTGGCTTCGGGCGCGCCCTCGGGCTGGACGAGCGATGGCTGTTCAATGCCATCAAGGCGGTGGGGAACTACGGTGAGAGCTTCGAACGCAACCTCGGTAGCGGTAGCGCTATCGGGCTCCCACGTGGCCAGAACGATTTGTGGACCCGCGGCGGCCTTATGTACGCTCTACCGCTTCGCTGATGCATGAGCCTCCAAATCTGGGCGGGAGGAGGGCGACCACATCCCTGGCACCACGATTATTGCGGCGCGACTGCCTAATGGTGGAAATCGCTAAGCGCGTGCTAGCGTCCGTTGCGAACTGGAGGACGCGTCACATGGGTGAAGCCCAAGACATCGTGGAATACGAGACTCAACCGACAGATTACCTGCCCCACGTCATCGCTCGCTGCGTCGACAAGGCGAACAGGCATGGTCACCGCGTCCGCTTCGCGTTAAATGGCGCTCAGGTGGTCGTCTACCCCGGCCAGTCGGCGATCGAGGTCGACGCGGAGGTTCAACGGCAGTGGCGGGCGGTTGCGAGGCGCCCTTTGGTCCAGGAAACTTCCATCGATCCCGATTAGCCCTAACAAAGGCCAAGTCTGGCGGCTGAAGCTGCTCCTTCCGGCCACCAAGCTCAGAGAATGACGGCTGAACGCCGACACATCGGATCTACTCAATCGGTCATTGTACCTTCTGAGCACCTACCACCAAAAGCGGCACGAATGCTGAGTGGATCAACTACTGCGATGCTCGCAGTCAGGGCAGTGCCAATGGTACACGGCGGGACCGCATTAGCGCTTCCGCAGCCTACATCCGCGGCATAGTCTCCAAGCGCCAGGGATCCTGGTTTACGTGGCTCCCCGGCGGGGAGGACATCATGCGATCACACGCGGCTATCAGCCGTTGGGCGCTTGCGCTTGGTCTCGCACTCGGCCCTGCACTCGCGCAAGCCCAGCAACACGACCATACCCATGGCGGCACGCCACCACCACCGGCCGCGCTTGGTACCCTTCATTTCCCGGTTAGTTGTACGCCCGAGGCGCAGGCCGCCTTTGATGATGCGATGAAGCTGCAGCACTCCTTCTGGTACCAAGCAGCAGATCAAGCACATCGCCGGGTTCTGGAGCGTGATCCGAGTTGCGCCATGGGCTACTGGGGGCAGGCGTTGGCGCTGCTGCGCAACCCCTTCAGCCCACCGCCACCCAATGCCCTGCCGCAAGGCCGGGCGCTGTTGGAGCAGGCACAGCGCATCGGCGCCAAGACTGAGCGCGAAGCCGGCTTCATTAGTGCGCTAACTTTCTTATTCGCTGGTGACGACATGCCGGGCCACCGTGCCAGGGTGGTGCAGTATGCCCAAGCAATGGAGGCGCTGAGCGGGCGCCTTCCGGATGACCCCGAAGTGGCCATCACTCACGCGCTGTCGCTGGTCATGGCAGCGTCGCCCACCGATAAGACTTATGCCAATCAGCTGCGAGCAGGCGACATTCTGGAGCGGGAGTACACCCGCTATCCGCAGCACCCAGGGATCTCCCATTACCTGATCCATGCCTACGACGTGCCAGCATTGGCACATAAGGGCATTGCCGCAGCCGAGCGTTATGCGGCTTTGGCTGCGGACGCGCCGCACGCATTGCATATGCCCTCCCATATTTTCACCCGGGTTGGGCGCTGGGATGACTCAATCGAGACTAACCGACGCTCGGCCGAGACCGCGCGGGCGCGCGAGGAGGTCTTCGACGAGTTGCACGCGCTCGACTACATGGTCTACGGCTATCTTCAGACCGGCCGATCTGAGGCGGCGCGGCGTGTGCTGGACGAAGTCGCCCGCTATGCCGCATGGACCCCGCCGACCGCCATCGGCGGTTATGCGCTCACCGCCATGCCGGCGCGACTGGCGCTGGAGTACGGTGATTGGGAGACCGCCGCGAGGCTGGGTACCCGGCGCTACGATGTGCCTTTCGTGGATGCCACCACGCACTTCGCGCGCGCTGTGGGTGCGGCCCGTGCCGGCCGCCCGGAAGCAGCTGCGGCGGATGTCGAGGCGCTGAGGGCTGCGGCTGCTGCGCTGCAGGGCCGCGATGCCTACTGGCAGGAGCAGGTGGAGATCCTGCGCGTTGCTGCCGAGGGCTGGGTGGTGTTCACGCGCGGCGAGCGCGATGCCGGTCTCGCCCTGCTGCGCGAGGCGGCGGACCGCGAGGGACGCACTGAGAAGCACCCGGTCACCCCTGGTCCTCTCTTTCCCGCGCGGGAGCAACTTGCCGAGATGTTGCTTATGACAAATCGCCATGCTGAGGCGCGACGTGAGTTCGAAGCTGTCCAGCAAACCGAACCCAACCGCTTCCGGGCCGTGTATGGAGCAGGTCGCGCCGCCGAGCTGGCCGGGGACCGTGATGAGGCCCGTCGGCATTACCAGCGCTTAGTGCAACTTGCGGAACGTGCCGACGCACCCAGGCCAGAGATCGAACAGGCGCGGGCGTTCGTCAACCAACGGTGATCGAGACATGGCGGAGGTGGGCTCGAACCCACCTCCGGAAGCGTCCGCACAGTCCTCCTAAGTTACCCGTGCTCCGGACTTAAGCGAAGCGCCAAGGTGCTTGCGCCGCTTGGTGGCTTGCTCAATTTCATAAGGCACAGCAATGCCGGCGTTGCTGACGCTAATCGGAACCAAGATCCGCGCTTTGCCAACCAACCAACCAACCAACCGCAACGCTGGACGCATGACCAGCGCTAGATGCCACGAGACTGGCCTCTAATGCCGTAGCAACCATGACGCTAGCGGCAACGGTAGACACGCCGCGCGCGATCGTCGCCACTGGCAGCCGGCGGCCTGGCGCTGGCCAACCCAGTGCAATCTCGGGCAAGGCCAAAGCGCTGGAGTCCGCCGTCCAGCTTCGGCGAGGATGAAAATCCAATCCGATCCGAGCACAGCTACACCCCAGTTGAGGTCTGAGGCCGGCGCGAGGCTGGAGCTTTGGGCCGACAGGGGTGTGCTGGACAGGCAGATGTGGCGGAGTTGCCGCATGTCGTCCTTGCCCATATCGGCACTGTAAGCTTCGTCTGTCAGGTGACGCCTCGGGTTTCCTAGACGTCTCTACACCCTTGCCGGAAGCGACCGTTTTAGCGGAGGATCGGCTCTCGGGTAGTGCGGGAGCAATCCGCCGCCCCTTCCTCGGGAGGAAGCCATGGTCGGGATCACGCGCCGCGCCGCTTTCCAAGGCGGAGCCGCACTGTTGGTTGCGCCTTCCTTAATCGATCGGGCAAATGCCCAGAGTGCCTTCGACTGGCGCCGCTTTCGCGGCGAGCGGATTGAGGTAAGCGTTCAGCTTTCCCCCCGCGGTACCATGCTGCAACAAAACAACAAGGAATTCGAGGAACTCACCGGGATCCGCTGTGGCCTTGAAGTTGTGCCCGAACAGCAGCACCGACAGAAGATCATTGTCGAGTACGCCTCTGGGCGCCCCTCCTTCGACGTGACCGAGATCAGTCTGCACGTCAATAAGCGCCAAGTGGGGAAGGCCCGCTGGAACACTGATATCCGTTTCTTACTGGCGGATTCAACGTTGACGGCGCCGGATTTCGACTTCGCAGATTACGGTGAGGGCATGATGACATATGCAACCCAGTCGGATGGGCGGCTGGATACTTGCCCTGCTGGTGCCGATTATTTCATTTTATACTACAACAAAGAACTGCTCGCTGCAAAAAATATTGATGTGCCGACCACGTGGGACGAGATGTACGAGGCATCGAAGCGCCTCGCCGATCCAACAAAGCAGGTCTATGGCCATGTCGGACGGGGCGTAAAGAACGCTAATGTCGTGCTGTGGTCTAGCTACCTGCTGGGAACTGGCCAGCGCGACATGATCGATGCCAACCGGCAGCTCATTACCGATACCCCCGACGCTATTTGGGCCGGAGAAAACTACAAGAAATTCCTGCGCGACGTATCGCCACCGGGCTCGATCGGCTTCAACTGGAATGAGTGCCAGACCACCTTCATGCAGGGTCGGGCGGCCATGTGGGTTGACGGGATCGGCTTCGCGGCACCGCTTGAGGATCGCACCCGGTCGCGCATTGCGGGCAAGGTTGGATATGCGGTGGTGCCACGCGGGCCGGGGCCGCAACACCACTGCGCGCTGTTTGGAGCAGGTTATGGCATCCCTGAAGCATCACGGAAAAAAGGACCCGCTTGGCTCTACATTCAATGGGCATTGGGCAAGGCCAACCAGCTTAAGTGGCTAGTCAGCGGTGCTGGCGTGCCGGCCCGTAGCAGCCCCTTCAGGAATGAGGAAGCCATAGGCCGAAGCCACTTCCCGCGGGATTTCTTCCAGACATTGGAGGCGAGCGCCAAAATCGCCCGCGCCGGATTGCCAGAGATTGTTCCTGTGACGCAATTCCGCGATGTGATCGGCAGCGCACTGACCAACAGCATCAGTGGTGCTGATGTTGCAACCGAGCTGAAAAAGGCAACTGCCGAGTTCCGGCCCATTCTAGAACAAAGCGAGCGTGAAACCTGATGTCCCAAGCCACGGCTGCATCTGTCGCCGTCAGGGCCGTCGCCAACCGGCGCCGTAATTATGCGCGGCGTTATGTCTGGTTCGTGATACCTGCTGCGGTAGTGATTATCGCCGTCATACTGTTTCCCTGGATTTTCACTATCTATGTCTCAGCCTTCGACTGGAGGCTCGGAGGGGAACGGCGTTGGGTTGGTTTCGCCAATTACAAACAGCTGTTCACCGATGCGCGGTTCGGGTGGGCGGTTCTCCGCACGATATTTTATACGGCATTGGCGGTGATGTTACCGATGTTGTTAGGCTTAATAGCCGCTCTTAGTTTTAACAGAAAATTTCCTCTACGTGGTTTGGCTCGCACCATCTTCATTCTGCCGATGATGGCAACGCCAGTGGCGGTGGCACTCGTCTGGACGATGATGTTCCATCCGCAACTCGGTGTTCTGAACTGGCTCCTAGTGCAGTTCGGCCTTCCGCCTAGCCTGTGGGTCTATAGCGCGGACACGGTTATCCCAACCCTGGTGCTTGTCGAAGTGTGGCATTGGACACCGCTGGTCATGCTGCTGATCCTTGGCGGTCTCGCCAGCCTGCCTGTCGACCCGTACGAGGCGGCAAAGATTGACGGTGCCAGTCCGTGGCAGGCATTCCGTTACATCACGCTTCCCCTGTTGGCACCTTTCATTGTTGTGGCCCTGATCATTCGTACCATTGATGCCCTAAAGGCATTCGATACTATCTACGTCATCACTCAAGGCGGCCCTGGCCAAGCCAGCGAAACCATAAACATATTCCTCTATCTGCAAGCCTTTGCCTTTTACAATGTGGGGTATGCTAGTGCGGTGGTGGTAGTGTTCTTCATCCTTATTATGGGCCTAGCAGCCCTGCTTTTGTGGACACGAGAGCGGGTGCGGATGACATGAGAAAGCTCAGGCGCCTTGCCGAAAACATAGGCTTCGGTTTTGCGGTCCTCGTGCTGATCGCTCCGGCAATATTGGTGTTTCTCTGGATGCTGTCGCTATCGTTGAAAAACGAACTCGATAACACTGCATGGCCACCAGTCTTTATTCCCGATCCACCAACGCTAGACAATTACCGCGACGTCTTCGCGCGGAACGATTTCTTGCTATATGCCTGGAACAGCGTCATCGTTTCCTTCGGCGCCACTTTCCTGGCACTCGTTATCGGTGTGCCGGCCGGCTATGGCATCGCCAAGATGCGAGCCATGCGCGCAGCGGCATTAATCCTGATAGCGAGAATAACTCCAGGCCTTTCCTATTTAATTCCATTGTTCCTGTTATTCCAATGGCTGGAAATGACGGGAACGCTGTGGCCGATTTTAATAACTCATTTGGTTATCACTGTCCCGATTGTGGTCTGGGTTATGATCTCTTTCTTTGAGGGCCTACCAACGGAATTGGAGGAAGCTGCATTGGTCGATGGCGCTACGATCTGGCAGGCTTTCCGTCACGTGGCAATGCCATTAGCCCGTCCGGGCATCACAGTCGCAACAATTCTTGCTTTTATTTTTTCTTGGAATAACTTTGTTTTTGCCATGGTGCTCGCCGGACGAGAAACACGAACCTTGCCGGTAGCCGTCAATAACATGCTGACTTTTGAGCAGATTTCCTGGGGACCGCTTTCCGCAGCTGCGTTACTGGTCACCTTGCCGGTGCTGCTGCTGACGCTGTTGGCCCAGAAGCAGATTGTCGCCGGACTAACTGCAGGCGGGGTGAAGGGCGTGTAAGCGATTTTTGAGAAAGCCGCTGCTGGTAAGCTTGGGGCTGAAAAAGCGGCGGCGGTGAAGAGTCTCATGCAATTCGCCTGGAGAAAGCTGCCATTTGCACACTTAAAACCGAGCCTTAATTGGGGGCTGTAGGTCTTCCGGATCCTGAGCTGTACCCCGTAACACCATCTCAAACTGCTGATTACAGCTATCGAATCAGCGGACCATCTGCGGACGACAGACGTTTGACGCCTGCCGGGTAGCCCCTGAGCGTACGACCATGGCCGTCGTGGTGACCATACCTTCACCCATGGCTATCGCTTCCCTGTCCATCCGCTGACTCCTTGTTGCCGTTGCCCAGAGACTTTCATTCCCCGGTTCCCACCGCTGCTCCAGTCGGTCTCCTCACAACCCGTCTCTCCCAATCAGACCACCGCGCTGAGGCGCAGGTTTGGCCAGGGTTTTTGCGGCAACCTTGATGGTGCGACGGCGGAACGGAGCCGGGTTTTCTCTCCGAAATGCCGGAGACTCTCCGGACCTTGAGGGTAGGGCCTTTTAACCCTCAAGCTTTACCGTGTTGAAATCGCACGGCTTTCGGGCCGGATGCCGGCGCCTTATTCAGCATCGCGACTGCTTGCCGGTCAAATTTGCAGACAACGTCAGCTTCTCCACTCCCAAATTCGCCCTCTCGTTGGCAGCGGGTCACCTGCCCATCTCAGGGAGGACCACAACCGGGCCACGGCTAGGCGGTCTCACCCAAAGCCGATGCGCTTGCCACCGTCGCGGAACAGCTTCTCGCCCTCAGGGATCGGCTGCATGGCAGCGACGAGGTTGTCCACACTGTAGCCCGGCAGTGCCTTCCGGATTGCGGCGACGTAGGGACGCGCTTCCTCGTCGCGCCTGGCGAGCGCGAGAGAGACGGCAGTAATCGCCAGGATATGAGCGTGGGCGTTGGGGCGGGCAGCCGCCTTCACGGCTACCTCGGCCGCGTCTTCGAATCGGCCCAGGCGGAGTAACGCCATCGCGCGGGAGCCGAGGATCCCGAACAGCAAGGGGTCGAAGGGACTGAGGCGCTGCGAATGGTCGGACGCAGCGACCGCGGCGGCCGCATCGCCGGTGAGCGAATGGACGAAGGCCAGAGTGTAGTGACCTAGCGCGAAGTTCGGGCTGAGTTCCACGGCGCGCCCCAACTCGTCCACGGCTTGATTGTGGCGCCGACGCAGCCAGAGCGCACGCCCCATGGCCCAGTGTGCGGCAGGGTCGCGGTCGTCGGCCATCAGGCTTTGCCCGGCGGCCGCATAGGCGCGCTCAACCTCACCCTCGCGCTCCGCCCAGCCCTGGAAGGCATTCTGCCAATGGGTGAAGGATAGGCCGGCATAGGCGCGCGAGAAGGTGGGATCGAGGTGGATGGCTGCCTCGAAGAAGTGCCGCGCCTGTTCGTTGTCGGATTTGTTGAAGCGGTACATGTGCCAGAGGCCACGATGGTGCGCTTCCCAGGCATCAAGCGAGTCCGGCGGCTTGAGGATGGCGTGGTTGCGCTCGAGCGCCTCGATCTCGCCGGCGATGGAGGCGACCACCCCGTTGCCGATCTCGTCGAGAGCGAGGAAGGCGTCCACCACCTCGTGGTCGAAGACTTCGGCCCAAACGATGCGCGCGCTTTGCGCCTCAGCGAGCTCGACCGCGATGGCGAGCCGCTTGCCGCGCCGTTGCACGGATCCGCTGACGAGGTAGTCCACGCCGAGCGTCCGTCCTGCTTCCGCTGGAGTGACACCTCGGTCCCGCAGCGCGAAGATCGTGCCCTGCGCGATGACGAAGAGGCTTCGTAGCTTCGCGAGCCGCGTGATAACGTCGTAGGTCAGGCCGTCCGCGAGCCCGCCGCCCTGCAGGAGCGGTCCGGGCGCGAAGTCCACGAACGGCATGATCGCGACCGAGGCGCGGCGGGCGGCGACGGGCGTTGCCCCCGGCGGGGGGGCCGCAGGAGCTGCGGTGATGCGGGGCAGCGACGCATCCGCGATCCCCGTACGCGCAGCCTGCCAAAGGGCACGGAGGGGCGCACTCTCAAGCCCTTCCGCCTCGAATTGCCGGATCGTCGCGGAGAGGTGCTCCTCACCCTCTCGGATCCGGCCCCGCCGTGCGAGCGCCGCCAGGATGGAAGCGTGGGGGCGGAGGTCGAAGGGAACAAGGCGGCGCCACTCGTCCAGGATGTCGGCCGCTTGCTCGTGGGGAAGGCGCTGCGCCAGCTGTTCCAATACCTCCGCGCGGAGATCGCGGAAGCGTCGGCGCTGCCCGACGAGCCAGCCCTCGAAAAGCGGCTGACGATCCAGCTCTAGGGTCTCTGCAAAGTCGCCGGCGAACAAGCGGGCTAACTCTCTCAGGCGTTCGGCACTCAGTGCGGCGACGCCGTCCCGGGCCGCTCGCACGACCTCGGCGGTGTCCACGAAGCAGCCGGAGAGGTCGAGGCCGACCGCGTCCTTCCCCGTAATCACCCTGCGCCTGCCGGGTTCGTCGAGGACGCCACGGATCCGGCTGAGGCACCATCTGAGCTCGCCGCGCGGATCGTCGGGGACGTCCCACAGCATTTCGCAGAGCTCACTTCGCGGGACGGGCAACGGAGCCAGTGTGAGATAGGCAAGCAGCGCGCGGACCTTGCGCGACGCCGGCAGCGTCACCGCCATTCCCGCGCGGGCGACGCTCAGCGGCCCGAAGAGGCGTATTCCCAGTGTCGAGCCGCTTTCTCCCGGACCCGGTGGTTCGGATTCCACGCGCATTCCCACGCCGCCTCCCACGCCCGCTTCCACGCGCAATCGCTACTGATAGGGGACGAGGAGACGACTTGCCGGGCGCCGGGCCCGCGGTCCTCTCCCCTCAGCGGGCGGCGAGCATAGCAGCGAACTGCAGGAAGGAAGAGCAATGGTGCTTAGCGCCCCTGCCATGACCACGCGCAGCCTTCCTATCGAGGGTGGCGCATCGAGACCCAGTTCAAGCCAAGGAGAATGATCATGTCGGCATCCGCTACCCTGTCCCAATCCGCCATTACGGCTCCGGATCTCGTAGCCGTGAAGGCACGCCAGCAGGCCACCTGGGCGACCGGCGACTACGCGGTCATCGGCACCACGCTGCAGATTATTGGCGAGCGGATCTGCGAAGCAGTAGACCTGCGTGCGGGTGAGCACGTGCTGGACGTCGCGGCCGGGAATGGCAATGCGACACTCGCGGCGGCTAGGCGCTTCGCGCAGGTGACCTCCACGGATTATGTCGGTGAGCTGCTGGAGCGCGGTCGGGAGCGAGCGGCGGCCGAACGCCTCGTTGTCGCTTTCCAGTCGGCTGATGCCGAGAACCTGCCCTTCAATGACGGGAGCTTCGACGTCGTTCTCTCGACGCTCGGCGTGATGTTCGCGCCGGACCAGGACAAGGCGGCCACCGAACTGATTCGCGTCGTTCGTCCCGGCGGTCGGATCGGCCTCGCCAACTGGACACCAGAGGGCTTCATCGGCCAAGTTTTCAAGATGATCGGGAAGCACCTGCCACCGCCGGCGGGTGTCCGCTCGCCTGCCCTGTGGGGCACGGAGGCGCGGTTGGCGGAGCTGTTCCAAGGCCACGCGGTGACCACGACAAAGCAGATCTTCAACTTCCGCTACCGCTCGGCAGCGCACATGCTTGAAATCTTCCGCACCTACTACGGGCCGATGAACCGCGCCTTCGCGGCGCTCGACGGCGTGGGAGCCGAGGCCCTGGAGCAGGACATGCTCGCGCTGATAGCGCGCATGAACCGCGGCGGCACGGACACGCTGATCGTGCCGAGCGAGTACCTTGAGGTTGTCGTGACACGGCGGTGAGGTTGATCCACATCAGCTCGAAGAGACATGTGATGGAAACGATGAAGGCCGACCGCTGCGTGTGGAGCGGCAGCGCTGCTCGGCGCCTCGATTGCTCTTTGTAGACCGGGCTAGGCGCAGCCTGCGGGCGTGGGGTTCGATCCTGGATTGTCGAGCACTTGGGTGCTGGCGTCGCCAAGCCAGTTCCGGTTGCCGCCGCCGCAGGACGCCGCGGCCACGAGCGTCGAGGCGGCTCAACTCCGTGCGAATGCAGGCTTAACGCGATGATGAGATGCTCGGGCGCTGTGAAGGCACATCATGAGCAGATGCTTGCAGATCCTGGAGTCGAGCGGGCCGTGCGTGACGAGGGGTTGCTCAAGAACTGGACGTGGCCGCTACGACCGAGGAGATCAGTCTTCTCGCTCCACTTGCGAACCGCACGTTTGCCGCGCTCTGGGTCGCAAGCATCGTTTCAAGCGTCCGACCCGCGATGCATACAATGGGCGCATCTTGGACACTCGTGCAGGTCGGCACTCCAGAAAGGCCTTGGCGCTCGCCTAGTCCAGCTCACGCCGCGCAAGCGCAGTCTGCCGAAACCACAGCTGTGCCGAGCTTGCAGGAGAGATCCTTAACGCCGCAAGGCGGCTCGCAAATTGCTCGGCGTTCCTGATGCCCAAATAGACGCGATGCTGATCATCGCGGCGACGTGGCTCGGCGCTTTTCCAAGACCACTCCCGTGGTCTGGCCGTCAAGCAAATCCCGATCCCAGAACGGCTCACTAAATGCATCGACCAGAAAGTCGATGAATGTGCGCGCGCGCGCTGTCTGGTTGCGCATTGATGGGTGCAACACATGTACCGCGATCGGTGGCCGCGTGTGCTTTGCGAGTATGATCGAAAGCGCACCGCGCCTGACCGCATCATGGACAATGAATGTCGGAAGCATTGCCACACCGAGACCCGCAATAGCCGCTTCCCGCACGGCTTCGCCGCTCGCAAGATCGAGTTGGCTGGTCACGGTCGGCACGACATTGTTGGCAAACCTCCAATAAGAGGCTTCTTCCCGCTTCGAGTAGACCACACCAGGAAAGCGCGAAAGATCTTCAGGCTTTTGCGGCGTTCCGAAGCGTTTAAGCAGTGCAGGACTAGCAACGCACACATGCCGAATGGTGGCGAGCCGGCTCGCCACGAGTGACGAGTCACGCAGATCCGCGATGCGGATCGCCAGGTCGAAACCATCTCGTACCAGATCAACCATGCGGTCGTCGGTGTCGATCGACAGCGTGACGGCAGGATGCCGTTCTAGAAACTCGCCTAACACCGGGGCCAGGCAGTGCGTGGTGAAGTAGACCGGCGCGGTGACGCGGATGCGGCCCTTCAGCTCGCCGCTTGCGTTCGACGCCGCTTCCTCCGCTTCTTCGAGCCCCGCCAGGAGCTCGACCGCCCGATCATGGAATGTATGGCCGGCTTCGGTGAGCTGGACGCGGCGCGTCGTCCGATCGAACAGCCTTGCGCCGAGCCTGTCCTCAAGCTCGCGAATCCGACGGCTCACTGCAGATTTGGCGACACCAAGGCGTTCCGCTCCCGCAGCAAATCCGCCGGCTGATACAACAGCAACCAGCGCTCGCAGATCTTCGAACCGGTCCGCCATGGATACACCGTGAGCCCGCCAGGATGTGGAATCAACGGTTAAGTAAACCCCAGAAGAACAATCTGTGCTCCATCGAGTGGCTATTCGAGAACGGAACGCGGCGTAGCTTGGCGAAGGTTCTTGGTGCGCTATCTGCCTCGAGCCGATTTCCAAACTAACCAAGAAGGAGACCTAGCCATGGCAAGCGAGACGATCCGTAATCCCCAGACCGACCATCTCATCACGCCAGACAACTCAGCCCTCCTCATCATCGACTACCAGCCGGTCCAGGTCTCTTCAATCCGGTCGATGCCGTGTGAGGAACTCGTCTTCAACATCACGGGCGTTGCCAAGGCAGCGGTCAACTATGGCGTCCCGGTCATCCATTCGACGGTGAATGTCTCGACCGGCCGTAACAAGCCGCCGATCCAGCAACTGCAGGGCGTCCTCGGCCATCTACCGACCTATGACCGGACCACGGTCAACGCTTGGGAAGACGCCGAATTCAAGCAGGCGGTCAAGGCGCTTGGGCGGCGCAAGCTCATCATGACCGCGCTGTGGACCGAGGTGTGCCTGACCTTCCCCGCACTCGATGCCCTTCTGGAAGGCTATGAAGTCTATGTCCCCGTGGACGCCGTAGGCGGCACATCGGTCGCGGCGCACGAGGCGGGGCTGCGGCGAGTCGAGCAGGCAGGTGGCCGAATGACGAGCCGCGTCCAGTTGTACTGCGAACTCCAGCGGGATTGGGTGCGCGAAGCGACCATCCCTGGCTTCATGGACGTCTTCGAAAGCTTCGATGGGTTCAACCCGGAGAAGGCAATGGAAGCGCGCGCAGCCTGAACAACGGCTGAGGTGTGAAGGAGGCAGCGATTGCGAATGCTTTTGCTGCCTCTGCGGGTTGAACGGTTAGAAGTCCCATACCCGATTGGCACTTTCTAAGTATGCGCGAACCAACGTCGATCGTCAAAGAACCCGTTTGAGAAGGGATAATGGGGCTGGCCTCACGGGCTGATCCTCCAAGGGCATGATGCCCTTGGACCCCCATCTGTATTGGGTTGAAGAGGGGGCTCTGGACACCGGTATGCATCTTCGGCTGTCGGCATGAAGGAACGAGCAGGCGCTGCCTGATTGGCTTGCCGCAGATCCGACAGTACAGAAGGTGCTTGCGCGCGAGGCGCGAGGCTAACCGCGAAAGGCTTGGAACGCATGACAACTGGCATTCACCACATCACGGGCATTACCGCCAACGTCCAGGCCAACGTCGATTTCTATGTCGGCTTCCTCGGCCTCAGACTCGTGAAGCGGACTGGAGGCTTTGCGGACGCCGAGCAACTGCACCTCCTTTACGGAGACGGCCTCGGCAGTCCCGGTTCTCTGCTGACCTTTCTGGTCTGGGAAGCTGGCGGCCGCGGCCGCACCGGCATCGGGCAGTTGCTTGAGGTCGCCCTCGCGGTGCCGCCAATATCCCTCGGCGAATGGATGACCAAGGCGCTCACTGCCAACATTCCGTCCGAGGGGTTGTCCCACGAGTTTGGGGAATCGGTTCTCAGGTTAAGGGATCCGGACGGATTGATCGTGAAGCTCGTTGGCGCTGACATGTCCACACCGGCTCCGCTTCCGAACGCGCCGACCCGCCTGCGGGGCGCCACCGTCCTGACCGACAAGGCTGAAGCGACCGCCGAGTTCGTAACACGCTTCGGGTACAGGCGCGAGCAACGGTCCGGCCCGACGCAGCGTATGGCGTCCGACACCGATGTTCTGGACGTCAGGGATATGTCGGGGTTCGTGACGTCCGTGCCAGGCGCCGGCGTGCCTGACCATGTAGCCTTTCGCGCGCGGGATGCCGACGCGGTCCGATCCATGCGGCGGTCGCTCAAAGAGCATGGGCCGACCGAGGTTCATGACCGGAAGTACTTTTTGTCTCTCTATGTTCGCGATCCCGCCGGCATTCTCATGGAATATGCGACGGATGGGCCGGGGGTGACCGCGGACGAAACGCCGGAAGCGCTCGGCCGAACCCTGTTTTTCCCACCGCGCGAGACTGACGACGCCGACGATCTCCTAGCGATGCTGCCGCAATTCGCTTTGCCCGGCGAGGAGAGAGTTCCCGCCCGCGATCTCTCTTTCATCCATCGTTTCAATCGTCCGGCAACTTCTGACGGTACGACTCTGGTGCTGTTGCATGGGACTGGCGGAAGCGAAGCCGACCTGATGCCGATTGCTCGGCGCATCGCGCCGCGTTCGACGTTGCTAGGTGTACGCGGGCGGGCGACCGAGGAAGGGGCCAACCGCTGGTTTCGCCGGATCGACGCCACGACGTTTGACCAGTCCGACATTCGCAGCGAAGCCGGGGCGTTTCAGGCTTTCGTCGAAGACGCGGTGTCCGGCTATAAGCTCGATGCAGAGCGGCTCGCCTTCCTCGGCTACTCCAACGGCGCGAACCTACTAGCGGCCGCTACGCAGCTCCATCCTGGATTCGTGCGCTGCGCAATCCTGTTGCGCAGCGCTCAGGTGCTGGAAGATCCACCGGCCGCCGATCTCTCGGGAACGGCTGCGCTGCTGCTTGACGGACGCGACGATCCCTTGACCCGCGATCTGCCGACCCCGGCCGTCGCGCTCCGAGCCAATGGCGCGCTCGTCGAGACTCGCGAGCTTGCAGCCGACCACGGCTTGACGGCCGCGGATGTCTCCGAGGCTGCAGAATGGCTTGAGCGAGACCTCATGAGCGGAACGCCTTTATCACAACGGGTTAGTCCGTGAAGTGTTGCGCTCGATGAGCTTCGCCGGTTTGCGACTAATGAAGTCTGGTTGGAAACGCCGCCACGCTGCATACGGAAGGTTTGGAGAATTTGGAAATCTACCCGCTAAGGCGTTGCAGCAGTTCTAGACCTCGCGGCGATTACTACGCTCGCCCGCTCACAGCGTGACGCCTTCGCGGGATCGAGAGGGTAGGGCGGCGGGCCCTTTGGCGCCGCCGTCATCGACGGGGCCGGAAGAGTGCTTGCCGTCCATCGGGACGATGAGCGCTTGCGGTTTTGCAGCACGTTCGAGGTCTCTCTTGCGTAAGCGTCCGGCCTCCATCGCCTTCTCTGGCTGCTGAGGTGCGTTGAGGCTGGCGGCCTTAACGTCGGGCGTAAG
>NZ_JAETWB010000002.1:497122-552307 GCF_016773205.1 Belnapia arida | reverse complement strand
CAACGCCTGGGACCCCGAGGCCATGCGCGAGGCAGGCCTCGACTACTCCGGCATCGGACGCCCGTAAGCACGGCTGATCCGCGCATAGAAGGAGGCCGTCAAGCCATGAAATTCCTGGTCACCGGCACCGCCGGCTTCATCGGCTTCCACCTCGCCCACCGCCTGCTGGCCGAGGGCCATGCCGTCACCGGCATCGACGCCATGGTCCCCTATTACGACCTCCGGCTGAAGGAAGCCCGCCACGCCCGGCTCGCTGAGTCTGCGGCTTTCCGCCCGCTCACCCTCGACCTCGCCGACGCCGCCCGCCTCGGCGCAGTGATGCGGGAGGAGGCACCCGACATCGTCATTCACCTCGCCGCCCAGGCCGGCGTCCGCTACGCGATGGAGCATCCGGAGAGCTACATCCACAACAACGTCGTCGCCAGCTACGCCCTGGCCGAGGCCTGCCGCCACCACCCCGTGCAGCACCTGCTGGTCGCCTCCACCAGCTCCGCCTACGGCGCCAACACCTCCATGCCCTTCCGCGAGACGGATGCGGTGGCGACGCCGCTCAACATCTACGCCGCGACCAAGCTGGCCACCGAGAACATCGCCCATAGCTACGCGCATCTCTGGAAACAGCCGACGACGGCCTTCCGCTTTTTCACCGTCTACGGCCCCTGGGGCCGGCCGGACATGGCGCTGTTCAAATTCACCGACGCCATCCTCCGCGGCCGCCCGATCGACGTCTACAACCACGGGCTGATGGAGCGGGACTTCACCTATGTGGAGGACTTGGTCGAAGCCATCATCCGCCTCGTCCCCTGCCGGCCGGAGATCGGCAAGCCGGTCGGCTCAGGCGACTCGCTGAGCCCCGTCGCCCCCTACCGCCTGGTCAATATCGGCAACGCCAACCCGGTGCGGCTGCTGGAATTCATCGCCGCCATCGAGCAGGCCACCAGCCGCCGCGCCGAGCGCAACATGATGGACATGCAGCCCGGCGAGGTGCTGAAGACCTGGGCCGATTCCAGCCTTCTCCAGGCGCTCACCGGCTACCGCCCCACCACCGACGTCGCCACCGGGGTCGCCGCCTTCGTCGCCTGGTTCCGCGAGTATTACGGGGTCTGACGTCTGCCACGGGCCGTTACACTCCGCCCCGGCTTCGCGCCAATCCGGCCCCGATCCCGCCTTGACCTGCGCCCCATCATGCCCCCGTGGACCTTTCCACAGGAGAACATGATGCGTCGCTTTCTCGCTGCAGCCGCTCTCGGCCTCGGGCTGCTCTCCGCCGGCGCCGCGCTGGACGGCGCGGGTGCGGCACCCTTCCATCGTGAAGGCCCGGTCGTCACCCCGGTGCATGGCGATCACTGGCGGCACTATGCGCCCCCGCCACGCCACCATCACTGGCACCGCCATGCCCCGCCGCCGCGCCATTACGGCTCGCAGCACCATGGCTGGCACCCCCGCCACCACCATGACCGGACCTACGGCTGGCGCTGACCCCTCGGGCGGAGCACTCTTCGCCCATGGAGCAACTCGTCATCCTGTTCGGCGCCGGCCTTCTCGCCGGCGCCATGAATGCCGCAGCCGGCGGCGGCTCCTTCGTCAGCATCCCGGCGATGGTCTTCGTCGGCCTGCCCTCGGTCGCCGCCAATGCCTCGAGCACCGTGGCGCTGCTACCCGGCACTATTGCCAGCGCCTGGGCCTGGCGGCGGGACTTCCGTCCCTTCGAGGGCATCCCGCTCCGCACCATGATCCTCATCAGCCTGGCCGGCGGCCTCGTCGGCGCATTGTTGCTGCTGGTCACGCCGCAGCATGCCTTCGACGTGCTGCTGCCCTGGCTGCTGCTTGTCGGCACCCTGGCCTTCGCCTTCGGCCGCCCGCTCGGCGCTGCGCTGCGCCGGCGGGTGCGGATCGGCCCCGGCGCGGTGACCGGCGCACAGGTGCCGCTCGCCGTCTATGCCGGCTATTTCGGCGGCGGCGTCGGCATCATGATGATGGCGGTCTGGAGCCTGCTCGGCGATTCCGACATCCGCTCGATGAGCGCGGCGCGGACCATCCTGGTCAGCGCCGCCAATGCCGTCGCCGTGCTCTGCTTCGCCGTCGCCGGCCCGGTCTGGTGGCCGGAGACGGCGGTGATGCTGGTCGCCGCCGTCATCGGCGGCTACCTCGGCGCCAGCCTCGCCCGCCGCGTGCCGACGCCCTGGCTGCGCGGCTTCGTCATCGCCTTCAGCGTGGCGATGACCGCCGTCTTCTTCCGCCGCGCCTACGGCTGACCGAGCAACTCCTCGATGGCGATGGGGAAGCGCCGCACCCGCACCCCCGTCGCATGCCAGACGGCATTGGCCACCGCCCCCGCCGAGCCGGTGATGCCGATCTCGCCGACGCCCTTGATGCCGAGCGCATTCACATGCGGGTCCACTTCATCGACCAGGATGGCCTCGAGCGAAGGCACGTCCGCATTCACCGGCACATGGTACTCGCCAAGATTGGCGTTCATGACCCGCCCCGTGCGCCGGTCCACCACCGCCGCCTCGTGCAGGGCGAAGGAGACGCCCCAGATCATCCCGCCATAGTATTGGCTCCGCACCAGCCGCGGGTTGATGATCCGCCCGGCGGCGAAGGCGCCGACCAGCCGCGTCGCGCGGATCTGCCCAAGCTCCGGGTCGACCTTCACCTCGGCGAAGACGGCACCATGCGCGTGCATGGCGTAGTGCTCCTGCGCCGCCTGATCCATCGCGCCGGTGCCGCGCCCCTCGATCTCGTCGAGGCCGGCACGGGCGAGGATCTCGGCATAGCTCTCGCCCCGGCTCTCGTCGTCGCGCCGCACCAGCCGCCCCTCGCGCGCCACCACGCCGGCATTCCCGGCGCCGAAGAGCGGCGAGCGCTGATCGGTCATCGCCAGTTCCGCCAGACGGGCGATGACATCGGCGCCAGCGCCATGGATCGCCATGCCCGCCGTCGCGGTATGGGCCGAGCCGCCGGCGATGCCCGCATCCGGCAGGCCTGAATGCCCGGCGCGGAACTCCAGCTGGTCGATCGGCAGCGCCAGGCTGTCGGCCGCGATCTGGGCGAAGGCCGTCCACGCCCCCTGCCCCATGTCATGCGCGCCTGTCTCGACCAGCCCGCTGCCGTCCCGCCGCAGCACCGCCCGCGCCTGGCCGTGCATCATCAGCGCCGGGAAGGTCGCGGTGCCGACGCCCCAGCCGACCAGCAGCCCGTCCTCATCCCGCATCTGCCGCGGCGCCAGCGGCCGCCCGCTCCAGCCGAAGCGCTCGGCGCCCTGCGCATAGCATTCGCGCAGCGCCTTGGAGGAGAAGGGCTTGCCGCTCGTCGGCTCCACCTCGGCATAGTTCCTGAGGCGGAACTCCAGCGGGTCCATGCCGCAGGCCGCCGCCATCTCGTCGATCGCGCCTTCGAGGGCGATGCTGCCGCTCGCCTCGCCCGGCGCCCGCATGAAGATCGGCGTCCCGCTATCCAGCCGCACCGCATCGCTGGTCGTGGCGATGGCCGGGCTGGCATAGAGCGTGTGCGAGACGCTGCCCGAGGGCTCGAAGAAGTCGTCGTACCGGCTGCTCGCCGTGCGGACATGGTGATGCAGCGCGGTCAGCGCCCCCTCGCCATCCACGCCGAGCCGCAGCGTCTGCCGCGTCGGCGCACGATGCCCGACCGGCCCGTACATCTGGTCGCGCTTCAGCACCAGCTTCACCGGCCGCCCGACCAGCTTTGCTGCGAGGATGCCGAGCACCTGCGGCCCCGAGATCGCCCCCTTGGAACCGAAGCCGCCGCCGAGGAAGGGGCTGCGGATCTCGACATTCTCCGGCGGGATGCCGAACAGCCCGGCGACCCGCCCCACCGCCATGACAAGACCCTGGCTCGGCGTGTCGATGGAGAGCCGGTCGCCCTCCCAGGCGGCGACGACCGCATGCGGCTCCATCGCATTGTGGTACTGCGCCGGCGTCTCGTAGACCGCCTCGACCCGCCGCGCCGCCGCGGCGAGCCCGGCCTCCACATCGCCATGCCGCACTTCCGCCGGCGCCCCGACGCCGACCGCGGGCGGGACGAAGGCCTCGCCATCCTCGAGCCCGGTGCTCACCGGCTCCGCCGCATAACGCGGGGCGAGCAGCGCCGCGCCCTCGGTCGCCGCCTCCAGCGTCTCGGCGATCACCACCGCGACCGGCTGGCCGACATAGCGCACCGTATCGTCCTGCAGCAGCTCCATGCGGAAGACGAAGGGTCCCGACTTGTCGTTCGGGTCCTGCGCCAGCGCCGGCCGGTTCTCCGGCGTCATCACCGCGACCACGCCGGGATGCGCCCGCGCCGCCTCGAGATCAAGCCCGGTGACCCGCCCGCGCGCGACGCTGCTCACCGCCAGCGCGGCATGCAGCATCCCCGGCGGATGGTTGTCGGCGGCATAGCGCGCCCCGCCGGTGACCTTCAGCTGCCCGTCCCGCCGGGTGAGCGGCTGGCCGATGCTGGAGCCGTGACGGACATGCGCCGCGGAGGATGCGAGCTCAGCCATGGAGGGAAACTCCCGGATGGGGGGCATGGGGGGAGGCCGGCAGGGCCGGCAGCCGCTCCGGCGTGCCGGCCGCGGCGAGGGTGAGCGCGCGTACCAGGATGCGCCGCGCCAGCTCGATCTTGAACGCGTTGTCGCCGGAAGGCCGCGCCTCGGCCAGCGCCGCCTCCGCTGCCCGGCGGAAGGCCTCGGCACCCGGCCGCGCGCCGCGCAGAACGGCCTCCGCCTCCGGCACCCGCCAGGGCTTCGCCGCGACGCCGCCGAGCGCCAGCCGCGCCTCGGCGATGGCGCCATCCTCCAGCCGCAGCCCGGCCGTGGCGGAGACCACGGCGAAGGCATAGGAGGTGCGCTCGCGCAGCTTCACATAGCGCGCATGCCCGGCGAAGCCGGCGGCCTCGCCCGGCAGCCGCACCGCCACGATGAGCTCGCCCGGCGCCAGCACGCTCTCCCGCTCCGGCGTGGTGCCGGGCAGGCGATGGAATTCCTCGAGCGGCACCTCGCGCCGCCCCGCCTGCCCCTCGATCTCCACCACCGCGCCCAAGGCGACGAGCGGCACGCAGAAATCCGAAGGGTGCGTCGCGATGCACTGCTCGCTCCAGCCCAGCACCGCATGCAGCCGGTTCTCGCCCTCTCGCGCATCGCAACCGGCGCCGGCCTCGCGCTTGTTGCAGGCGCTGGCCGGATCGTAGAAATAGGCGCAGCGCGTCCGCTGCAGCAGGTTGCCGCCGACCGTCGCCGCATTGCGCAACTGCGCCGAAGCACCCGACAGCAAGGCCTCCGCCACCGCCGGGAAGCGCCGCGCGAAGCCAGGATCATAGGCGAGGTCCGAATTGCGCACCCGCGCGCCGATCCGCACGCCGCCATCCGGCAACGCCTCAATCGCGTCGAGCCCCGGTACCCGCGCCAGATCCACCAGCCGCGCCGGCCGCATCACCCCGCCCTTCATCAGGTCGAGCAGGTTCGTCCCGGCGGCGAGATAGGCGCTGCCCGGCTGGGCCGCGGCGGCCACCGCCTCCGCCACCGTCGCGGGGCGGACATAGTCGAAGCGGTTCATGCCGCCTTCTCCTCTGCATCGGCGGCAAGGCGCCGCTGCGCCTCCAGCACTGCCTCGGTGATGCCCTTGTAGGCGCCGCAGCGGCAGAGATTGCCGCTCATCGCCTCGCGCACCCGCTCGGGGTCGTCGCCCGCCTGCGCCTCGCGGATCAGCCCGACCGCGCTCATGATCTGCCCCGGCGTGCAGAAGCCGCATTGGAAGGCATCATGCTCGATGAAGGCCGCCTGCACCGGATGGGGCACCTCGCCCTCGGCCAGCCCCTCGATGGTCAGCACCTCCGCCCCGTCGAGGCTCACGGCCAGCGCCAGGCAGGAGTTCACCCGCCGCCCATCGACGAGCACGGTGCAGGCGCCGCACTGGCCACGGTCGCAGCCCTTCTTGGTCCCGGTGAGGTCGAGCCGCTCGCGCAGCAGGTCAAGCAGCGTGACCCGGGGATCGTCCAATGCGATGGTCCTGGGCACCGCATTCACGGTGAGGGTGATGGACAGGCTCATGCGGATCTCCGATGAGGGCCACGGCGTTGCCACCCCGCCGGCACGGCGGGGCGGGTCCTGGAGCCAAGGGCGATCAGCCGCTCCCTGGCCTCATATGGGGCGATATACGGAGGCACCCTCCGCTTACAAGGGGCAGGATATCAACCAAGCGCGATGACCGAGGAGCGGAGCCAGACACCACGGAAGCCCCGCGCGGACGCCACCCGCAACCGCGACCGCCTGCTGGCAGCCGCCCGCACCGTCTTCAACCAGGGCGGCCCGGCGGCGAGCCTGGAGGCCGTCGCCCGCGAGGCGGGCTTGGGCATCGGCACGCTCTACCGCCACTTCCCGACCCGGGAGGCGCTCTACGAGGCGGTCTACCGCCGCGAGGTGGATCAGCTGGTGGAGCTCGCCGCCCGGCTCTCGGCCGAGCTGCCTCCCGCCGAGGCGCTGCGCCGCTGGCTGGCCGCCAATGTCGAGTTCATCGCCACCAAAAAGGGCATGGCCGCCGCCCTCGCCATGGTGTCGCACAAATCCTCGGAATCGATCGCCTCCGCGCTCGACCGCCTCCGCGCGGCACTCGGCGGCCTGCTGCGCCGCGCGACGGAAGCCGGCGATCTGCGCAGCGACCTCGATGCGGAGGAGCTGCTGCTGGCCCTGGTCGGCGTCTGCTACGCGCAGGAGGGCCCGGACTGGCGCTCCAGGGTGCTCCGCGTGCTCGACGTGCTCATCGCCGGCTTGCGCCGCTGACCGCCATCCGCGCCGCCAGCAGCACCGCATTCCGCATCGCCCCCGGATGGGCGATGCCGCGCCCGGCGATGTCATAGGCCGTGCCATGCGCCGCCGTGCAGATCGGGAAGGGGAAGCCGCCCAGCAGCGTCACCCCCGCCTCGAAGCCGATCAGCTTCATCGCGATCTGCCCCTGGTCGTGGTACATCGTCAGCACCGCGTCGAAGTCGCCCCGCTTGGCCCGGACGAAGACCGTATCCGCCGGGTACGGCCCGTCGCAGCCGATCTGCTCGGCCTTGCCCGCCTCGACGGCCGGGCCGATGACGTCGATCTCCTCTCGCCCGAAGTTACCGCCATCCCCCGCATGCGGATTGAGCGCCGCGACCGCAATCCGCGGCCGCGCCACCCCCGCCGCCCGCAGCGCCCCCGCCGTCAGCCGGAGATTCTCGAGGATCGCCTCGCGGCTCAGCAGCCCCGCCACATCCTTCAGCGGCACATGCGAGGTGACGCGCGCATTCCACAGCCCTTCGAGGATGTTGAACTCCTTCGCCACCCCCCGGAAGCCGATCGCCTCCGCGGTGAAGCCGATCTCGTCCTCATAGTCCGGCGTCACCAGCCGCATCGCCGCCTTGTTGAATGGCGTGAAGCAGACCGCATCCGCCTCCCCCGCCGCCGCCATGGCCAGCGCGCGGCGGAAATTCGCGGTCGCGAACCGCCCGCCCGCCTCCGAGACCTGGCCCAGCGGCACCGCCGCCGGATCGCAATGCCCAAGGTCACGCAGTGACGGCCGCTCTCCAGGCCGTCCCTCGCCGGTGTCGATGTCGAGCGTGACCCCCGCCACCCGCGCGCCCTCGGCCAGCACCCGCGCATCGCCGATCACGGTGATGGCCGCCGCCGCGCGCACCTCCGCATCGGCGAGGACCCGGGCGGTGAGCTCAGGCGAGATGCCGGCGGCATCCCCCATGGCGAGCGCGACATGCGGCCTCGGCTGGCTCATTCCCATCCCCTTCCCTACCCGATGCGGTAGACCCGCCGCGCATTGTCGCAGAACATCGCCCGCTGCTCGGGCTCCGGCCGGTCCGCGACGGCGGATTTGAAGCCGGAGTAGATCTCATCGAAGCTGGCACAGAGGCTGTCCACCGGAAAATTGCTGGCGAACATCACCCGCGCCGTGCCGAACAGCGCCACCGCCTCGCGGATGATCCACCCGGTCCACCCCGCCGCCCAGCTTTGCCCCCGCACGCCGAGCCCCGAAACCTTCACCACCACATTGGCGCATTCGGCCAGCCGCGCCATCGCCTCCCGCCACCCCGCCAGCCCCTCGGCGCTGCGATCCGCCGGCAGCCCCGTGTGGTTGAGGATGATGAGCGTCTCAGGGAAATCCTCCGCCAGCCGCACCGCCTCATCCAGCGTCCACCACGGCGTCTGCAGGTCGAAATGCAGCCCGTGCCGCGCCAGCAGCGCATAGCCGCGCCGCCAGTCCGGGTCCGACATCAGCGTCTGTCCCGGCTCCCCCGGCGCCTTCGGCCTGCCCGGCTTGTGCCGCACGCTCCGCACCAGCACGGAGGCGGCATGCCCAGCCAGCACCTCCGCCACATCCCCCCGGTCAAGCCAAGCCTGCCCGACCACCGCATCCGGCAGCCCGTGCCGCTCGCGCAGCAACGCGGCATAGCGCACCTCGCCGAGCGGGTCCTGCGGGTCCCACTCCGTCTCCACATAGACGCTGCCGGCCAGGTTGTGCCCGGCCGCATCCGCCCGGTACTCGTCCGGCAGATAGGGCCGGCGGATCGCCCGGTAGTCGCCATAGCGGAAGGGAATCACCCCCGCCTCGGTCAGCCAGGGGTGATGGTTGACGCGCGGGTCCCAGAAGTGGTGATGCGCATCCACCACCGGCCCGGCATAGGGCGCGCCGCTCATGCCGCCCCGCCCCTTTGCGATAGCTTCATCTATGATGCCCCTGGAAGCTGCGGGCCATCATGGTCCAGCCGGGGCGCCGGACCAACAGGCGTCCGGTGCCGCCCCTATTCCGTCGGCTCCCCGAGCGAGAGCATCAACCGGTTCGCCCAGTTGAAGAAGGCCGCCGATTGGATGACGTCGGCGATCGCCAGGTCGTCCAGCCCGACCTGCCGCAGCCGCGCCACATGCTCCGGCCCGAAGGCGACCGGTGTCGCCGACAGCGCCACCGAGGCCGCGACGATGGCCTCCCAGCGCTCGCCCAGCGCGGCGCCGACGCCCTCGTCGAGCAGCCGCTGCACATCCTCCACCCGCTTCGAATAGGTCGCGGCGAAGCGCGCATGCACCGAGGCGCAGTAGATGCAGCCGTTGAAGCGCGAGGTCGCGGCCGCCGCCAGTTCGCGCTCCGCTCGCGGCAGCCCGGCATCGGTGTTGTAGAAGATGTCCTTGTCGGTGCGCGTGCGCGCCTCGAGCGCCGCCGGGTCGCGCGCCAGCAGGCGGAAATAGGGCGAGCCGGCGCGCGACGCATCGACCAGCGCCGCCATGTGCCGCGGCGTCAACGCCTCGGGCGCCAGCGGCTCCAGCCAGGGCAGCCAGTCGAGCTGGGCGCGGGTGAAGGCGGCCGGCACCGCATGCGGCGGCGGGGTGAGCACGGGCTCGGTCATGGCGATGCCTCGAGGCTGGCCCGCAGCACCGCGAGGCCGCGGATGGTGCGGATCTGGAAGCTGAGGAAGGCGGCGATCTGCGACAGGGTGACGATGCCGGTGGCCGACCACCCCGCATCGAGCAGCCGCTGCAGGTCGGCCGGCGCCGCATCCCGCGGATGCAGGACCAGCATGTGCAGATGGGCGCAGGCCGCCGCCAGCCGCGCCCCGAGCCGCTCCGCCAGCGCCGCGTCCGGTTGCCAAGCCGGCCCCTCGCTGTCCTCGGCGCTCAACGGCCCCGACGGGTAATGACCGAAGGGCCCCGGCCCCCGTGACCCGGCCACCGCCTCGGCGATGGCCGCCCGCAACCCGGCCACCAGCCCCTCGGCATGGAAGGCCTCGATCTCGGCTTCGCCATGCAGGCCGCAGACATAGGCGGCCAGCGCCCGCCGCTCCTCCAGGGTCACCTCGCCTGGCTCCTCCGGGGCGAAGAGCGCGTCGTGGCTTGCCTGCGCCTGCCGCCGCGCCTCCGGCCGCCGGGCGCGGACCGCGTCCAGCGCCGAGCCCGGCCCGATGCCGGCCAGGTGGTCGATCACATCCGTCATCACGCCACCCGCCGCTCGGCCAGCCCGCCCGGCGGCACCCAGCCCAGCGCCGGCGCCACCTGCCCCGCCACCAGCTCCAGCGAGCGCAGGATGAAGGGATGCGGCGGATCGACCGAATGCACCTGCACCGCCAGCTCCGTCGCCCGTTGCAGCACCGTGTCCGCCTGCAGGGAGGCCACCACCTCCGCCACCGTGCCGAGATGCACGTCGAAGTCGGCGACCATCTCCGCCACCGTCTCCCGCCCCGTGGCGCGGCCCTGCGCCGCCGCCCGGTCGCGGAACCGCCCGAGCCCCTGCTCCGCCAGCCGCCAGGCCTCGTCCCGCCGGTCGGCGACGAAGACCGAGCGCGAGGCGAGGATGCGCGGCGCGCAGCCCGCCGGCAGCGCCGCCAGATAGGCATCGACCATCGGGTTCTGGATGTCGGCGAGCGTCATCCCCGGCGTCCCCTCCGGCCGCGGCTGGGTGCGTGACAGCATCAGCCCATCCCCCGCCGCCCCGGCCCGCCGCGCGCCCTCCACGGTGAAGGTCGCCTGCCAGATGCGGCCCGCGAGCCCCGGCGCCGGCGGGTAGAGCCGGTCCCCGCCCGGCAGCGCCCCGCCCTCCCAGGCCGTGCGTAGCAATGCCGCATTCCCGGCGAAGATCGCCCCGCGCTCCGCCGCATCGAGGCCGAAGGCGCGGAAGGCGGCATGATTGCCCCCCGGCCCGATGCCCATCTCCAGCCGCCCGCCCGAGACCAGGTCGAGCACCGCCGCATCCTCCGCCACCCGGATCGGCAGCTCGAGCGGCAGGGTGACGATCCCCGTCCCGAGGCGGATACGCTGGGTCCGCGCCGCCACCTGCGCCAGGAAGACGAAGGGCGCCGGCAGCCCGCCCTCGTTCTCATGGAAATGGTGCTGCGCCACCCAGGCGGAATCGAAGCCGCAGCGCTCGGCATGGATGATCTGCTCGGTGGCCAGCCGGTAGCGCTCCGCCGGCCCGACCTCGTCGAGCACCCGGGTGAAGAAGCCGAGCCGCTTCGGTGCCATCATCCCGCATCCCCCCCGTCACGTGCCGTCCCGCCGAGATAGGCGTCGCGGATGCGCGGATCGCGCAGCAATTCCCCGGCCGGTCCCTGCAAAGCGATCCGCCCGGTCTGCAGAACATAGCCGTAATGGGCGATGCCGAGCGCCAGGCTCGCATTCTGCTCCACCATGAACACCGTCACGCCTTCGCGGTTGATCGCCTGGATCAACTCCAGCACCCGGTCGACGAAGAGCGGCGAGAGCCCCATGGTCGGCTCGTCCATGCAGATCAGCTTCGGCCGCCCCATCAGCGCGCGGGCCATGGCGAGCATCTGCTGCTCGCCGCCCGACATCGTCCCCGCCCGCTGCCCCAGCCTTTCCCTAAGCCGGGGGAACAGCCCCAGCACCCGCTCCTCGTCGGCGGCGATGGCGGCCCGGTCGCTGCGGGCATAGGCGCCCATCAGCAGGTTCTCCCGCACCGTCATCGCCGGGAAAAGCCGCCGCGCCTCCGGCACCGAGCCGATGCCGCGCCGGATCACCTGCGGCGTCGGCAGGCCGGTGATCTCCGCCCCGTCGAACCAGACCCGGCCCGAGCCCGGCCGCTGCAGCCCGAGGACGGTCTTCATCGTCGTCGACTTGCCGCTGGCATTGCCGCCGAGCAGGCAGACGATCTGCCCGGCCTCGACCGCGAGGTTCAGGTCGAAATGCACCTGCACCGGCCCGTAGAAGGAGTTGATGCCCTCCAGCCGCAGCAGCGCGCTCATGCCACCGTCCCCTGGGCCGGCGCCCGCGCCATGCCGGCCTCGCGGTGGCCGAGATAGGCCTCGATCACGGCCGGGTCGTGCCGCACCGCCTGCGGCAGCCCCTCGGCGATGCGCCGACCGTTGTCCATGACGATCACCCGGTCGGAGAGCCGCATCACCATCTCGAGCTTGTGCTCGATCAGCAGGATGGTGAGGCCGCTGCGCTTCAGCTCGGCCACCACCCCCTGCATCTCCGCCGTCTCGGTCTCGTTCATCCCCGCCGTCGGCTCGTCGAGCAGCAGCAGGCGGGGGTGCAGCGCCAGCGCCCGCCCGATCTCGACGCGCCGCCGGTTGGCATAGGAGAGGCTGAAGGCCGGGTGGTCGAGCCGCGGCATCAGCCGCTCGCCGAACAGCGAGATGATACGCATCGCATCCTCCCGCAGCGCCGCCTCCTCCGCCCTGACCGCGCCCGGCCGGATGGCGGCAAGCGCCAGCTCCAGCAGCGGCCCGAGCACTGGCACCGAAGGCCGCACCGCCCGGAGCCGCGCATGCGCGCCCACCAGCACGTTGTCGAGCACGCTGAGATTGCCGAAGACCCGCCCATGCTGGAAGGTCCGCGCCAGCCCGAGCCCGGCCAGCCGCTCCGGCGCCGCGCCCGTCACATCCTGGCCGAACAGCCGCACACTCCCCGCATCCGGCCGGTCGAGCCCGCTGACCAGGTTGAACAGCGTCGTCTTCCCGGCGCCGTTCGGCCCGATGATGCTGAGCAGCTCGCCCTCCCGCAGGTCGAGCGCCGCATCCGCGACGGCGGTCACGCCCCCGAAGCGCTTCTGCAACCCGCGGACTTCGAGCACGGGCGCCATCACACCGTCCCCATCAGGCCTTGGGGGCGGAAGCGGATCAGCAGCAGCAGCACGATGCCGTAGATGAGGATCCGGTACTCGGCAAGGAAGCGGAAGGCCTCCGGCAGCGCGATCAGCAGCGTCGCCCCCAGCACCGCGCCCAGGACGTTCCCGAGCCCGCCGAGAATCACCATGGTCAGCGCCAGGATGGAGATGCTGGCGCCGAAGGTCTCGTGGTTAATGTAGGAATAGGCATGCGCGGTGATGGCGCCGCTGATCCCCGCCGCGAAGCCGCCGAAGCCGAAGGCCAGTGCCTTGTAGCGGTCGCCACTGACGCCGTAGGAGCGCGCCGCCACCGGGTCGTCGCGGATCGCCCGCCAGGTCCGCCCGAGATGCGAGCGCAGCAGCCGCAGCTGCAGCAGCGCCAGCAGCACCAGCACGGCGAGGCAGAGCCAGTAGGTCCCCTCCACCGAGCCGAGGTCGATGCCGAACACCTCCAGCGGCGGAATCCCCCCCAGCCCGATCGCCCCCCGCGTCAGCCCGGTCCAGTTGAGGATGACGAGGGCGACGATCTCGCCGATGCCGAGGGTTGCGATGGAGACATAATGCCCGGTCAGCCGGAAGGCTGGGAAGACCAGCAGCGTGCCGAGCGCGGCCGTCACCAGCCCCGCCGCCGGGATGGCGAGCGCCACCGGCCAGCCCGCATCCATCGCCAGCAGGCCGGAGGCATAGCCGCCGATCGCCAGCAGCGCCGCATGGCCGAGCGAGACCTGCCCGACCGTGCCCGCCACCAGCGTCAGGCTCAGCGCCAGCATCGCATACATCAGCGAGTTGGCCCCGATCTGCAGCAGGTAGGGCTGATCCAGCAGCGGCAGCAGGGCCGCCACCGCGATCATCGCGGCCACCGCCCAGCGCGGCACCGCGACCGGCCGCGACCGGGCGATGAAGGTGCCCGTCATCGGCTCCGGCGGCAGCGAACGCCGCGCGGCGAAGAGCCCGTTCGGCCGCCAGACCAGCATGGCGATCAGCAGCACGAAGGCGAAGAGGTTGCGGTAGGAGGTGCCGAACAGCGCGATGCCGTAGCTCTCCGTGAGCCCGAGGATCAGCGAGCCGGCGATCGCCCCCGGCACGTTGCCTAAGCCCCCGATGATGAGCGCGACGATGCCCTTCAGCGTCGCCTCGAAGCTCATCGCCGTGCTGATCTGGTTGTAGTACATGCCGACCAGCACGCCGCTGACGCCGCTCAGCGCCGAGGCGATGGCGAAGACCGCCATGTTCACGCGGTTGACGTCGACGCCCATCTGCTGCGCCGCGTCCGAATCCTGCGCCGTCGCCCGCACCGCCCAGCCGAGCTTGGTGAAGCGCAGGAAGCTGTAGAGCACCACGGCCGAGATCATGCCGATGCCGGCGATCAGCAGGTCGAGCGCGCCGATGGTGCCGCCGCCGATGGCGACGCGCCACTCCGGCACCTGCATCGGCACCGCGCGTGGGTCCGGCGTGAAGAGCAGCTGCAACACCTGATCGAGCACCAGCGCGATGCCGATGGTCGCCAGCAGCGGCGCGATGCGCGAGCTGCCATGCAGCGGCCGCAGCCCGATCCGCTCGATCCCCACCCCAACCAGGGCCGAGACGGCGATCACGCACAGCAGCGTCACCGGCAGCGGCGTATCCAGGTAGGTGATGGCCGCCCAACCGGTATAGGCACCGACCACATAGACCGAGCCATGCGCGAAATTGACCAGGTTGGCGACGCCGTAGATCAGCGCCAGCCCGACGGCCAGCAGCGCGTAGATGTTGCCGATGACGAAGCCGTTGACCGTGTAGTCGAACCAGGCGCCGCTCATCAGGACCACAACGTGAAGCGGCCGTCCTTCACCACCAGCCGCTTGTAGCGCGCGCCCTCCACCCGGCGGGTATTCGGATCGAATTGCATGGTGCCGAAGACCACGCTCGGCACGCCCCGCACCTTGGCCAGCCCCTCGCGCACCGCCGCCCGAGTCGCGCCATACTGGTTCACCAGCGTGGAGGCGAGGATCATCGTGTCATAGGCGGTGGCGTTGAAGGTGTCCGGCTCGCGGTTGTACTTGGCGCGGAAGGCGGCGACGAAGCGCTGCACTTCCGGCCGCGGCTCGTCGGGGAAGAAGGTGGTGATGACATGCACGCCGTTCACCGCCTCGCCGCCCAGCTCCAGCAGCTTCGGCGAATAGACCGAGCTGACGGCGACGATTGCCTGCGGCAGGCCGAGCGTCCGGATCTGCCGCACGATGGTCGCCGCATCGGCGTAGTAGGCCAGCAGCACGATGCAGTCCGGGTTGCTGTCGCGGATGCGCACCAGCGTCGAACGGAAGTCGCGCTCGCCCGGCAGGAAGCCCTCGGCAGCCGTCACCTCCGCCCCCTTCTCCTTCGCCGCCGCGGCGAAGAGGTTCTTGCTGGTCACGCCCCAGTCGGTGTTGAGGTGGATCACTCCCAGCCGCCGCTTGCCGAGGCCCGCGATGGCGAAATCCGCCAGCCCCGGCTGCTCCTCCGCCTGGCTGATGGAGTTGCTCCACATGTAGTCGCCGCCCTTGGTGAAGTCCGGGTGCGAGTTGGTGAAGCCGAATTGCACCAGCTTGGCGCGCTGGTAGATCGGCGAGGCCGCCATTGAGGCCGGCGAGGAGAAATCGCCGAGCTCCATGACGATCCGCTGGTCGTTGGCGAATTTCTGCGCGATGGCGACCGACTGCCGCGGGTCGCTCTGGCTGTCCTCGAACACGTACTGGATCTGCCGTTGCGCCGTCGGGTTGACCTCGGCCAGCGCCAGGTCGAAGGCATCCTTCCATTGCGCGCCATATTGCGCATTGGGCCCGGTCAGCGGCCCGCTGACGCCGACATGGACGGTCTCGGCCGCGGCGGCCCGCTGCGTGGCGGCAGCCCCGGCCACCAGCCCGGCAAAAAGGGAACGACGGCGCAGCGGGATCATGGGGGCTCTCCTGCCTTGGTCATCAGTCCGCCACATCCGAGCACGAATTACCGCACTGCACCATAGGCTTGCGGCGAGCGGCCTCGCCCCGCAGCGGCACCCGCAGCGCCATCGCACCCGCCGTCAGCAGGGCCGCTGCCGCCAGCAGCGAGGGCAGGCTGAAGCTTCCCGTCCGGTCGTGCAGCAGCCCGGCCAGCACCGGCCCGACGATCTGCCCGATGCCGAAGGCTGCCGTCAGCACCGCGAAGGTCCGTCGGGGATCATCCGCCGACAGCGCCCGCCCGCCGGCCAGCCCCAGCGCGGTCAGCCCCATGAAGGTCCCGCCAAGCAGCGCCGCCGCGACCAGTGCCCCGGCCGTGCCCGGCCAGAGCACGCTCGCCGCAACCCCGGCCGCCTCGACCAGGCAGGCCGCGGCGAAGCTGCGCGCCAGGCCGAAGCGCCGCCCGCTCCAGCCCCACAGCGCCACCGAGGGCACCGCCGCCAATCCCACGACCAGCCAGACGAAGGGCTCCACCGCCCGCAGCGCCGCCTCCGCCCGGACGATGGCGACGAGGAAGGTCGCGGTGACGACATAGCCGAAGCCGAACAGCCCATAGGCCACGGCCCACCAGGCCAGCCACCCGCCATCGCCGACACGCCGCACGGCGGCCGGCCTCGCCGCGCCCTCCTCCCCCGGCACGAGCCAGGCCACCACGCCTGCCGCCGCCAGCGAGCCCAGCCCGGAGGCGCCCCACATTTCACGCCAGCCCAGGCCCGGCAGGGCGACCAGCCCGGCCGAGACGGCGATCCCCACCCCCACGCCCGCGAAATGCAGCGCCGCCAGGCCGCCACGCCCCGCCGCCGCCAGCCGGTCCAGCACCAGAGCCGAGGCGAAGACCAGCACGAAGGCGCTCGCCGCGCCGCCGATCCCCCGCAGCAACAGGAAGGCCGGCAAGTCGGAGGCCACCCCCATCGCCCCCGTCGTGGCCGCCCCGAGCGCCAGCGCTCCCAGCAGCCAAGCCCGGCGGGACCCTGGCAGCCGCGCCGCCGCCAGCAGCGCCCCGGCGAGATAGCCGCAGAAATTGGCCGAGGCGATCAGTCCCGCCTGGCCGCCCGTCAGCCCCAGCCCCTCGGCCATTGCCGGCAGGAGGGGCGTATAGACGAAGCGGCCGATGCCGATCGCCGAAGCCAGCGCCAGCATTCCGCCAAGCGCCAGCGGCAGCCCCGCCACACCTTCCCGCATTGCCAGCATGCCACCCTCCGGAGCCGACCGATCTCCGTCAGGCTGCGCTGGCTACGGCATCCGGAAAAACGATTTGTCCTGATCCTTGCTATCGCTGTCAGAGATGGCTCACGCTCAAAGGTCGGCATCGACGGGCTCTGCCGAGCCCGTCCTCGCTTGCCCTTGCCTCAGGCAAGCACCGCCGCCCCGAATGCCACCGCGCCCACCACCGTCGCCGCCGCCCCGGCCCAGCGCCGCTGCGGCCGCGCCTCGCCCAGGCCTCGCGCCACCCGCATCGCCAGCAGCCCGATCCCGGCCTGCACCGCCAGCAGCGTCAGCAGATAGGCGATGACCGGCGCCGGTCCGGAGCCAGCAACGGCCTCGGCATAGGCATGGCCATGGAACAACCCCGCCACCCCGAAGCTGAGGGCCAGCCAGCCCGGCGCAGCGGCCGGCAACCGCGCCGGCGCCGCCAGCAGCGCCACCCCCGCGCCGAGCACGGACAGCGCCACCGCCGCCTCCACCGGCCCGAGCCCGAAGCCGCCGAGATGCAGCACCGCCCCCAGCAGCCCGGCGCCGAGGAAGGCGGCCAGCGCCGCCATCCCGGCCCGCCGCCCCACCGCCGTCGCCAGCACTCCGGCCGCCAGCAGGAAGGTTAGGTGGTCGAGCCCGATCACCGGATGCGCCACGCCGGAGACGAAGCCCTGCCAGGCCGTCGTCGCCACGGCGCCGCCCATCGGATGGTGCGCCAGCGCCGGCACGGGCATGGCCGCCGCGAGGGCGACGAGGGCGATGGGGCTGAGCTTCGGCATGGTAACTCCCGGAGAGATCAATTCGCCCCGCAGCTTCATCCGCCCCGGGCCGCACCGCAACCGTCGAGCGCCCGCCCCAACCTCTCCCACCCCGCTTCGTCCCCGGGCAGGCCGAAGCGCAGCAGCCCCGGCCGCCCCTCGAAGCGCCGCACCAGCACCCCCTGCCGCCCGAGCCCCTCGAAAGCTCCCTCCGCCCCCCGCACCAGCCGGAACAGCGCCGTCCCGCCCACCACCGCCAGGCCATGCCGCCCGAGCAGCGCATCCAGCCGCGCCGCCTCCGCGGCCAGCCGCGCCCGCATCGCCTCCGCCCAGGCCAGATCGCCGAGCGCCGCCATCCCCGCCGCGATCGCCGGCCCGGACACCGCCCAGGGCCCGAGGCTTGCCCGCAGCCGCTCGGCGATCCTCGGCTCAGCCAGGGCGAAGCCCAGCCGCACTCCCGCCAGCCCATGAAATTTCCCGAAGGACCGCAGCACGACGACGCCCCCTCGCCCTACCTCTCCCCCCAAGGAAGCCCCGGATGGCATCACCTCCATGAAGGCCTCATCCACCACCAGCAGCCCCGCCCTCAGCCCGAGCAGCACCCGCCGCTCCGCCAGCCGCCCATCCGGATTGTTCGGGTTGACCAGCACGGCCAGCCCCGCCCCCTCCAGCCCCTCCACGGCCCCGACCTCGCCGACCGCATGCCCCGCCAGCTCCGCCGCCCGGCGGTGCTCAGCATAGGTCGGCCCCAGGATGCGCGCCCCACCCGGCGGCATTAGCCCGGCAACCAGCGGCAGCAGGAGCTGCGTTCCCGGCGCCGCCACCACATGCGCCGCCGAGGGCGCGCCATACCGCTCCGCCGCCAGCGCCTCCAGCCGGGCGAGCGCCGCCGGCTCAGGCAGCCGCGCGAAGACCTCGGCCCCGAGCGGCGGCATCGGGTAGCCATGGGGGTTGATCCCGGTCGACAGGTCGAGGAAGGGAGTGGGCGCCTGCGGGAAGAGCCGGCGCGCCGCCTCCAGATCGCCGCCATGGGCCATGCCCGGGATACCGTCCATTATGGCCCTCGCCACCGTTGCCTGCGCCCTGCTGATCGAGGCCGCCCTCGGATACCCGGACCGCCTGCTGCGGTCCATCGGCCACCCTGTCATCTGGCTCGGCCGGCTGATCGCCTCGCTCGACCGCCACCTGAACCGCCCCGCCTGGCCCGCCGCCCACCGCCGCGCCGCCGGCCTCGCCGCGCTGCTGATCCTGCTCGCCGCCAGCCTCGCCCCCGCCTGGCTGATCGAGGCTGCGCTGCACCACCTCCCGCTCGGCTGGCTCGCCGTCGCGCTGCTGGCCAGCAGCCTCCTCGCCCAACGCAGCCTCCATGAGCACGTCGCCCGCGTCGCCACCGCCCTGGAGCAGGAAGGCTTGGCCGCCGGCCGCATCGCCATCTCCCACATCGTCGGCCGCGACCCGGATGCGTTGGACGAAGCCGGCATCTGCCGCGCCGCCATCGAGAGCCTCGCCGAGAATTTCTCCGACGGCATCGTCGCCCCGGCCCTCTGGCTCGCCCTCGGCGGCCTGCCCGGCGCCGCCGCCTACAAGGCGGTCAACACCGCCGACAGCATGATCGGCCACCGCACCCCACGACATGAGGCCTTCGGCTGGGCCGCCGCCCGCTTCGACGACCTGGTGAACCTCCCCGCCTCCCGCCTCTCCGCCCTGCTGCTGGTCCTCGCCGCCTGCCTCATGCCCGGCGCCAGCCCCGCCGCCGCCCTGCGCGCCCTGCGCCGCGACGCCCACCGCCACCGCTCGCCCAATGCCGGCTGGCCGGAAGCGGCAATGGGCGGCGCCCTCGGCCTCGCCCTGGCCGGCCCGCGCCGTTACGGCGGCGTGCTGGTCGAGGATGCGCTGATGGGCGACGGCCGCCGCGACGCCACCGCCGCCGAAATCCGCCGCGCCCTCCGCCTCTACCGGCTCGCCGACGCCCTGCTCATCGCCCTCGCGGTTGCCCTGGCCCTCACCGTGCCAGGCTGAGCAGCCGGTCGATGTCGAGATGCGCCTCGAGATGCCGCGCCAGCGCATCCAACGCCGCCTCCACCCCCGCCTCATAGGCGATCGCCGGCGCCCCGGCCGCGAAGCGCGCCATCCAGGCCGCCCGCTGCGCCTCCGCTGCGAAGAGGCCGTGGACATAGGTCCCGGTCACCAGCCCATCCGCCGAGATCGCCCCCTCCGCCGCGCCATCCGCCAGCCGCGCGAAAGGCCGCGCCCGCCCCGGCCCCTCGGTACTGCCGAGATGCATCTCATAGCCGGCGAGCTTGGCCCCATCCGCGCTCACGCCCTCCACCGGCACCAGCCGCTTGTCCCCGCCGAGCACCGTCTCGACATCGAGCAGCCCAAGCCCCGCCACGCGCCCCGCCGCGCCCTCCACCCCCGCCGGGTCGGCGACGCTCCGCCCCAGCATCTGGAAGCCGCCGCACAGCCCAAGCACATGCCCACCCCGCCGCAGATGCGCCGCGATATCGACATCGAACCCCGCCGCCCGCAGCGCCGCCAGATCGGCGATGGTCGCCTTCGACCCCGGCAGGATGACGAGTTGCGCATCCCCCGGCAGCGCCTCGCCCGGCCGCACCCGCATCACCTCCACGTCCGGCTCGGCGACCAGCGGGTCGAGGTCGTCGAAATTGGCGATATGCGGCAGCACCGGCACGGCGATGCGCAACCGCGCCCCCGGCCGTCGCGGCAGCGCATGGTCGAGCGCCAGCGCATCCTCCGCCGGCAGCCGCGCCGCTTCCGGCAGGAAGGGCACCAGGCCGAGCGGCGCCCACCCCGTCCGCGCCGTGATCAGCGCCATCCCATCCGCGAAGAGCGACGGATCGCCGCGGAATCGGTTGACGACGAAGCCCACGACCATCGCCGCATCCGCCGGATCGATCACCACCCTGGTCCCGACCAGGCTGGCGATCACCCCGCCCCTGTCGATGTCGCCGACGACGACGACCGGCACATCCGCCGCCCGCGCGAAGCCCATATTGGCGATGTCGTTGGCCCGCAGATTGACCTCGGAGGCGCTCCCCGCCCCCTCCACCAGCACGATATCCGCCTCGCCCCTGAGCCGCGCGAAACTCTCCAGCACCGCCGGCAGCAGCATGGCCTTCCGCCGCTGATACTCGGCCGCACCCGCCGCACCGACCACCCGCCCCTGCACCACGATCTGCGCGCCGAGCTGGCCCTGCGGCTTCAGCAGCACCGGGTTCATGTGGACGCTGGGTGCGACGCGTGCCGCCCGCGCCTGCAAAGCCTGCGCGCGCCCAATCTCCCCGCCATCAAGGGTCACGGCCGCATTGTTCGACATGTTCTGCGGCTTGAACGGCCGCACCCGCAGCCCCCGTTCCGTCAGCGCCCGCGCCAGCCCCGCGACGAGCAGCGACTTGCCGACATCCGAGCCCGTGCCCTGCAGCATGATCGCGCGCATGAAGCTAGAACTCGATCCCGCGCTGCGCCTTCACTCCGGCCGCGAAGTGGTGCTTCACCGCCCCCATCTCGGTGACGAGATCCGCCGCCGCCACCAGCTCCGGCTTCGCATTCCGCCCGGTGACGACGACATGCAGCCCCTCGCGCCGGCCCACCAGCTCCGCCACCACCGCCTCCAATGGCAGATAACCGTAGCGCAGGGCGATGTTCAGCTCATCCAGCACCAGCAGGTCGAAGCCAGGGTCCGCCAGCATCGCCCGCGCCATTCCCCAGGCCCGCTCCGCCGCGGCGATGTCGCGCGCCAGGTCCTGCGTCTCCCAGGTGAAGCCCTCGCCCATGCTGTGCCAAACAACACGCTCGCCGAAGCTCTCCAGCGCCGCCCGCTCGCCGCTGTCCCAGGCGCCTTTGATGAACTGCACCACGCCGACGCGCCCGCCGCGCCCCAGCATCCGCAGCGCCAGCCCGAAGGCTGCCGTCGACTTGCCCTTGCCCGGCCCGGTATGGACGATCAGCAGCCCCTTCTCGGCGATGGCCTTGCCGGCGACCTCCGCATCCTGCACCGCCTTCCGCCGCGCCATCTTCGCGCGATGCCGCGCCGCCTCCTCCGGATCGATCCCGCTCACGCCGCGCCTCCCTTGATCACGACCGGAATGCCGGCCACCACCAGCACCACCCGGTCCGCCAGCGCCGCCATCCGCTGGTTGAGCCGCCCCTGCGCATCGCGGAAGCGCCGCCCAAGCGGCGTCTCCGGCACGATCCCGAAGCCCACCTCGTTCGACACCAGCACCACCGACCCCGCTCGCCGCGCCAGCACCGCCGCCAACCGCTCCCCCTCCGCCTCCAGCTCGCGCTCCGCCAGCAGCAGGTTGCTGAGCCAGAGCGTCAGGCAATCGACCAGCACCGGCCGCCCTGCCGGCACGCCCGCCAGCACCCCCGGCAGGTCGCGCGGCGCATCCAGCGTCACCCACCCCGCCGGCCTTCGCGCCCGGTGCTCGGCGATCCGCGCCGCCATTTCGGCATCGAAGGCCTCGGCGGTGGCGACATAGGTCCAAGGCGACGGCCAGGACTCGACCAGCGCCTCGGCCTGCCGGCTCTTGCCGGAGCGCGCGCCGCCGAGCACCAGCACCAGCGGAAAGGGGGCATCGGGCATGCCGCACGGTGTGGCAGCACCCGCCCATCCGCACAACAACCGACGCCGATGGTTGACAGCCGCCCCGCCGCCCGGGCCTAGTCCCCTTCGATCGAAGGTTCCCGCCGGAAGGCGGGATGAAAAGGGAATACGGAAGGGCCCCGCCCAGGCCGTAGCTGCCCCCGCAACTGTGAGCGGCGAGTCCGCGCCACCATGTCACTGGCCGCCAGCCCCTCGGGGCCCGGCCGGGAAGACGGCGCCGGACGTCGACCCGCGAGCCAGGAGACCTGCCTTCGCTCGAGACGACGTGCCGGGCGGGGTGCCCTGGCGCGGCTGCCGCACCGGCGAACGGACACGCCCCCCTTGGCGCGCCCGCTGCTGCACCCCGCATGCCCGGCGCCCGCCGGGTGGGGATGCCTGCCCGATGCCGCCCGTCACCGTCTTCGTCTGCACCACCTGCCGCCGCAGCGGCGATGCCGAGGACGCCCCCCGCGCCGGCGCCACCCTCGCCGCCAATGCCGAGCCCCTGGCCGGCCCCGACCTCGCGGTGCGCCCCGTCGAATGCCTCGGCAACTGCTCCCGCGGCCCGACCGCCGCCATCGCCGTGCCCGGCGGCTGGACCTATGTCTTCGGCAACCTCGACCCCGCCGAGGCCGCCCCCGCCCTGCAGGAGGGCGCCCGCCTCCTCGCCGCCGCCGAGGGCCGGGTGATGCCCTGGCGCGGCCGCCCCGAGCCCCTGAAGCGCGGCCTCATCGCCCGCATCCCGCCCCTGGAGCTTCCGGCATGACCGCCCGCATCCCCTGCACCATCGTCACCGGCTTCCTCGGCGCCGGGAAGACGACGCTGATCCGCCACCTGCTCGAGAATGCCGGCGGCCGCCGCCTCGCCGTCATCGTCAACGAGTTCGGCGATGTCGGCATCGATGCCGAGATCCTGCGCGGCTGCGGCATCCCCGCCTGCGACGAGGCCGACATCGTCGAGCTGGCCAACGGCTGCCTCTGCTGCACCGTCGCCGACGATTTCGTCCCCGCCGTCGACGCGCTGCTCGCCCGCACCCCGCCGCCCGACCACATCCTGATCGAGACCAGCGGCCTCGCCCTGCCGAAGCCGCTGGTCCAGGCCTTCCACTGGCCGGCCATCCGCAACCGGGTGACGGTCGATGGCGTCGTCGCCGTGGTCGATGGCGCGGCGCTGGCCGAAGGCCGCGTCGCCGCCGACCTCGCGGCGCTCGCCGCCCAGCGCGCCGCCGACCAGGCGCTCGACCATGACGACCCGGTGGAGGAGGTCTTCGACGACCAGCTCGCCTGCGCCGACCTCGTCGTGCTCACCAAGTCCGACCTGCTGGACGAAGCCGGCCTCGCCCGCGCCCGCGCCGCGGTGGAGCGCGCCCTCCCCCGCGCCGTCGGCACTGTCACCAGCGCCGGTGGCCGCATCGACCCGGCGGTGCTGCTCGGCCTCGGCCTCGGCACGGAGGACGATATCGCCAACCGCCCGACCCGGCACGATGCCGAGGAGGGCCACGACCACGACGATTTCGACAGCATCGTCCTCGACCTGCCCGAGCTCGCCGCCCCCGCCGACCTCGCCGCCCGCATCGCCACGCTCTGCGCCCGTCCGGACGTGCTGCGCGCCAAGGGCTTCGCCGCCATCGCCGGCAAGCCGATGCGCCTGCTGGTCCAGGCCGTCGGCCCCCGTGTCAGCCACCATTTCGACCGCGCCTGGGGCGAGGCCGAGGCGCGTCGCGGCCGCCTCGTCGTCATCGGCCTGAAGGGCTTCGACCAGGTGGCCGCCGCCCAGGCCCTCGCCGGCTGAGCCGATGCACATCCTCAACACCACCACCGCCGGGCTGGAGGAACTGGCCGAGCCGGTCGACCTGCGCCAGAGCCCGGCGCCGATGGCGGTGCTGAGCTTCAGCGACAGCGACCTCGCCGGCCTCGCGGCGGCCTGGGAGGCGGAACGCGCCGTCCTCCCCGCCCTCCGCCTCGCCCCGCTGCGGCAGCTGCGCCACCCGATGTCGGTCGATCTCTGGCTCGACCGCACCGCCGCCGGCGCGCGGGTGATCCTGCTCCGCCTGCTCGGCGGCCTCGACTGGTGGCGCTACGGCGCCGAGCAGCTGGCGGACCTCTGCCGCGCCCGCCGCATCGCCCTCGCGGTCCTCCCCGGCGAGGACCGCGACGACCCGCGCCTCCCCGCCCTCTCCACCCTGCCCGCCGCCGAATGCGACACCCTCCTCGGCTATTTCCGCGAGGCCGGGCCCGACAACATGCGCGCCCTGCTGCGCCGCCTCGCCGTCCATGCCGGCACCCCGCTCCTCGCCCCGCCGCCGCAGCCGATGCCCCGCGCCGCCGGCTGGCTGCCCGCCGAGGGCACGGTCTCCATCGCCCGCCTCGCCGCCAGCCTGCCGCCCGGCTGCCCGGTGGTGCCGATCCTCTTCTACCGTTCCGTCCTGCTCGCCGCTGACGCCGCCCCCATCGCCGCCCTTGCCGAGGCGCTCACGGCCCGCGGCCTCGTCCCCGCCCCGATCTTCCTCGCCAGCCTGAAGGAGCCCGCCTCCCGCGAAGTGCTCCGCTCAGCCCTCGCCACCCTCTCGCCCGACCTCATCCTCACCACCACCGCCTTCGCCGAGGCGGAGGACCCGATCCTCCCCACCCCCGGCGTCCCCGTCCTCCAGGCGGTGATGGCGACGACCGCGCGCGAGGCCTGGCAGGCGAGCCCCCGCGGCCTCGGCGCCGCCGACCTCGCCATGCATGTCGTCCTGCCGGAGCTCGACGGCCGCATCCTCGCCGGCGCCATCGCCTTCAAGGCGCCGGTCGAGGACCCAAGCTTCCCCCGCCAGGCCAACCGGCCGGAGCCCGACCGCATCGCCGCGCTGGCCGACCGCGCCGCCGCCCTGATCCGCCTCCGCCGCACCCCGCCCGCCGAGCGCCGCCTCGCCCTGTTGCTGCCCGACTACCCCGGCGCCGGCGGCCGCACCGGCTATGCGGTCGGCCTCGACGTCCCCGCCAGCCTGTTGGCCCTCTGCGACGACCTCCGCACCGCCGGCTACGCCCTCGCCCCGCCCCCTGCCGAGGCCCGCAGCCTCCTCGCTGCCCTCGATGCGACGGTCCCCGGCCTCACCCTCGCCGCCTACCGCGCCCTCCTGCCGCCCGCGCTGGAAGCGGCCATCGACGCCGCCTGGGGCCCGCCCGAGGCCGACCCCGATTGCAGCGACGGCGCCTTCCACCACCGCGCCTTCCGCCTCGGCCAAGTGACCATCGCCGTCGCGCCCGACCGCGGCCGCAGCACCGAGCGCCGCGCCGAGTACCACGACCCGGCCCTGCCGCCGCGCCACGCCCTGCTCGCCTTCGGCCTCTGGCTGCGCCACGGGCTCGACATCCACGCGCTCGTCCACATGGGCGCCCACGGCACCCTCGAATGGCTGCCTGGCAAATCTGTCGCCCTCACGCAGAGCTGCTTCCCCGAGGCGGTGCTCGGCCCGCTCCCCGTCCTCTACCCCTTCCTCGTCTCCAATCCCGGCGAGGCAGCCCAGGCCAAGCGCCGCATCGCCGCCGTCACCCTCGGCCACCTGCCGCCGCGCCTCGCCGGCCCCGGCCTCACCGGCCCGGCCCGCGCGCTCGAGGCCCTGCTCGACGAATTCGCCGCCGCCGACGGCCTCGACCGCCGCCGCCGCGACCGCCTCGCCCACCTCATCCACCAGGCCGCGACAGAGGCCGCCCCCGGCACCCTCCCGCCCCTCGGCGACGAGCCCGACGAAGCCCTCCGCCGCCTCGACGCCTGGCTCTGCGACCTGAAGGAGCTGGCGATCAAGGACGGCCTGCACATCTTCGGCCGCGCCGATGCCGCCGACCCACCCGAGCGCGCCGCCAGCGCCGCCGCCGAGCGCGCGGCCCTGCTCGCCGCCCTCGACGGCCGCCACATCCCGGCCGGCCCCGGCGGCGCCCCCGCCCGCGGCCGCACCGACGTGCTGCCCACCGGCCGCAACCTCTTCGCCGCCGACCCCCGCACCCTCCCTACCCCGACCGCCATGGAGCTCGGCCGCTTCGCCGCCGCCGAGGTGCTGAGCCTTTACCAGCAGGAACAGGGCGAGATGCCCCGCAGCCTGGTGCTCGACCTCTGGGGCAGCGCCACGCTCCGCACCGGCGGCGAGGAGATCGCGCAGGGCCTCGCGCTCATGGGCTGCCGCCCGAGCTGGGACGTCGCCACCGGCCGCGTCACCGGCATCGAGGTCCTGCCCCCCGCCAGCATGGGCCGCCCCCGGGTCGACGTGACCTGGCGCGTCTCCGGCCTGTTCCGCGACCTCTTCCCGGCGCAGATTGCGCTCATCGACGCCGCCACCCGCGCCGTCGCCGCCCGCGACGAGAGCCCGGCCGAGAACCCATTGGCCGCCGCCCACCGCACCGGCGCCCCGCCCGCCCGCATCTTCGGCACCGCCCCCGGCGCCTATGGCGCAGGCCCCGAGGATGCGCTGGCCTCCGGCCGCTGGACCGCCCGCGAGGAACTCGGCCGCGCCTATCTCGCCGCCGCCTCCCACACCTATGGCGGCCCCGGCGGCGAGGCGACCCCCGCCCCCGGCGCCTTCGCCACCCGCCTCGCCGAAGCCGCCGCCCTGATCCACACCGGCGACGACCCCGGCCGCGACCTGCTGGAGGGCGGCGCCGACGCCGCCCATATCGGCGGCTTCGCCTCGGCCGCCGCCTTGCTCGGCACCAGCCCGGCGCTGATCACCCTCGACACTACCGACCCCGCCCGCCCCCGCGCCCGCCCGCTGGCCGCCGCCCTCGCCCGCCTCGTCCAGGGCCGCGCCATCGACCCGCGCTTCATCGCCGGCCAGATGCGCCACGGCCCCCGCGGCGCTGCCGAGCTGGCCGAAACGGTGGACCGCCTGGTCGCCTTCGCCGAAACCACCGACGCCGTCCCCAGCGCCCTGCTCGACCTCGTCCACGAAGCCTATCTCGGTGACCCGACGGTGCGCGCCTTCCTCCTCCACGAGAACCCCGCCGCCGCCCGCGCCATCGCGCTGCGCTTCGCCGATGCCCGCCGCCGCGGCCTCTGGCACCCCCGCCGCAACGACGTGGAGCTGGGCGCATGACACCGCGCGGCGCCTGCCCCAGCCTCGCCGCGCCGATGCCGACCGGCGACGGCCTGCTCGCCCGCATCCCCGCCGGCTCCATGCCCCCCGCCCGCTGGATCGCCCTCGCCGAAGCCGCCGCCCTCTACGGCAACGGCCTCCTCGAGATCACCGCCCGTGGCAACCTCCAGATCCGCGGCCTCCGCCCCGCGACGGCCGCCCCTTTCACCGAAGCCATCGGGGAAGGCTGGCCCACCGACCCGCTCGTCACCCACTCCCCCCTCGGCGGCCTCGACCCCACCGAACATGCCGACCCCCGCCCCCTGGCCGAGGCCATCCGCGCCACCGCCCCAGCGCTGCCGCCCAAATTCGCCATCGCCGTCGATGGCGGCGGCGCCCTGCATCTCGACGCCCTCGCCGCCGACCTCCGCCTGACCGCCACCGCCACCGGCTGGCTTCTGCAGGACGGCGACACCCTCCTGCCCCCATTGCCTGAAGCCGAGGCCCTCGCCGCCCTCCTCGCCCGCCTCGCCGACCCGACCCGTCGCGGCCGCCTCCCCCCCGCTCCACGCCCGTCCGCCGAATCGCTCGGCCTCCACCCCCTGCGCCACGGCCTCGCCCTCGGCATCGCCGGCACCTTCGAGGCCTCCCGCCTCGCCGCCTATGCCGAGGCCGCCGCCACCGCCGGCGCCACCGCCCTGACCGGCGTCCCCGGCCGCGCCCTGCTCGCCCTCGGCCCGCTGGACCCAGCCCCCCTGCGCGCCGCCGCCCACCGCCTCGACCTCATCACGGTGCCGGACGACCCCCGCCGCCGCATCGCCGCCTGCGCCGGCCGCCCCGCCTGCGCCAGCGCCACGATCGCCACCCGCCCCCTCGCCGAAGCCCTCGCCCCGCACCTCCCGCCCGGCCGCACGCTGCACCTCTCCGGCTGCCCCAAGGGCTGCGCCCACCCCGCCCGCGCCGCCCTCACCCTGGTTGGGCTCGACGGCCGCATCGGCCTCGTGCCCGGCGGCACGGCGCGTGATAGGCCAGCGCGCATGCTCGATGCCGAGGCCCTCCCCGACCTGATCGCCAGCCTGCAGGACGCCACCGCGCCATGACCGACTACATCCGCGACGGCGCGGCCATCTACCGCCGCTCCTTCGCCATCATCCGCGACGAGGCCGACCTCTCTGCCTTCTCCGCAGACGAAGCCGAAGTCGCCATCCGCATGATCCACGCTTGCGGCATGGTCGAGGCCGCAGAGCAGATCGCCTTCGCCCCCGATCTGGTCGAGGCCGCCCGCGCCGCGCTCGCCGCCGGCGCCCCCATCCTCTGCGACGCCCAGATGGTCGCCCACGGCATCACCCGCGCCCGCCTCCCCGCCGCGAATGAGGTGATCTGCACCCTTCACGACCCCCGCACCCCCGCACTGGCCGAGGCACAGGGCACCACCCGCTCGGCGGCGGCGATGTCGCTCTGGGCCGAGCGCCTGGGCGGCGCGCTGGTCGCCATCGGCAACGCGCCCACCGCGCTCTTCCACCTGCTTGAGATGCTGGAAGCCGGCGCCCCCCGCCCCGCCGCCATCCTCGGCATGCCCGTCGGCTTCGTCGGTGCCATGGAGTCGAAGCAGGCGCTGGAGGAAAGCCGCCTCGGCATCCCCTGGGCCGTCGTGCGCGGGCGCCTCGGCGGCAGCGCGATGACCGCCGCCGCCGTCAACGCCCTCGCCAGGCCCGGGCTATGACCATGCCTGCGAGCGGCCGCCTCTACGGCCTCGGCACCGGCCCCGGCGACCCGGAGCTGCTGACGCTGAAGGCCGCCCGCATCCTCGATTCCGTCGATGTCGTCGCGCATTTCGCCAAGCGCGGCGCCCCCGGCAATGCCCGCCGCACCGTCGCCGCCCGCCTGCGCCCGCAGGCGATCGAGCTGCCTCTCATCTACCCCGTCACTACCGAACTCCCGCGCCACTCGGCCGGCTACCGCACGCAGATCGAGGAATTCTACGCCGCCTCCGCCGCCGCCGTCGCCGCGCATCTCGATGCCGGCCGCAGCGTCGCCGTGCTGAGCGAAGGCGACCCGCTCTTCTACGGCTCCTACATGCATCTGCATGTCCGCCTCGCCCCACACTACCCAACCGAGGTGGTGCCCGGCGTCACCGGCATGTCCGCCTGCTGGTCCATGGCCGGCACGCCCGTCGCGCAGGGCGACGACGTGCTGATGGTCCTCCCCGGCATGCTGGACGAGCCGGAATTGCGCCGCCGCCTCGCCTCCGCCGAAGCCGTCGTCATCATGAAGGTCGGCCGCAACCTCCCCCGCATCCGCGCGGCCCTGGCCGCAACCGGCCGCCTCGACGGCGCCATCTATGTCGAGCGCGGCAGCATGGACGCCGCCGCCGTCTTGCCGCTCGCCGCCCGCGACGACGCCCCCGCCCCCTATTTCTCCATCGTCCTCGTCCCCGGCTGGGCGGGCGCGTGAGCCGCCTCGACGTCATCGGCCTCGGCCCCGGCGGCGCCGGCCTGCGCACGCCCGAGGCCGAATCCGCCCTCGCCTCGGCCGCGATGCTCTTCGGCTACGGCCCCTATCTCGACCGCGTCCCGCACCGCCCCGGCCAGTCCCGCCATCCCTCCGACAACCGCGTCGAACGCGCCCGCGCCGAGGCCGCGCTGACGGCCGCCGCGGACGGCGCCACCGTCGCCATGGTCACCGGCGGCGATCCCGGCGTCTTCGCCATGGCCGCCGCGGTGTGCGAGGCGATCGAGGCCGGCCCACCGGAATGGCGCGCCATCGACCTCGCCATCTACCCCGGCGTCACCGCCATGCTGGCCCTCGCCGCCCGCACCGGCGCCCCGCTCGGCGGTGATTTCTGCGCCCTCTCCCTTTCCGACAACCTGAAGCCCTGGCCGCTGATCGAACGTCGCCTCGCCGCCGCCGCCGGCGCCGGCTTCGCGCTGGCCCTCTACAACCCGATCAGCCGCGCCCGCCCCTGGCAGCTCGGCGCCGCCCTGGCGTTGCTGCGCACCCACCTGCCCGCGACGACGCCGGTGATCTTCGGCCGCGCCATCGCCCGCCCCGACGAGGCCATCCGCATCACCACCCTCGCCGAGGCCGACCCGCTCTGGGCTGACATGGCCACCTGCCTGCTGATCGGCACCGCCGAAACCCGCATCGTCCCGCGCGACAGCCGCCCACCCCTTGTCTACACCCCGCGCCGCGCCGCCCAATGACCGACCCACTCCTGAGCCGCCGCCACCGAGCCGACCGCCGGCACCTCCGGCAGCACCGGCCGCGCCAGCATCACCACGCGAACCCCAAGCTCCCGCGCTGCCACGATCTTTCCGTAGGTCGCGTCGCCCCCGCTGTTCTTGCAGACGATGCGCTCGATGCCATGCGCCTCCAGCATCGCCCGCTCCGCTTCCGCGTCGAACGGCCCGCGCCCCAGCAGATACTCGGCCTGCGGCACCCCAAGCTTCGGCTCGACAGGATCGACGCTGCGGATGAGGTAGTCATGCTGCGGCGCCGCGGCGAACCCCGCCACCTCCTGCCGCCCGAGCGCGAGGAAGACGCGCCGCGGCACCTCGCCCAGCGCAGCGACGGCGGCCCGCACATCGGCAACCTCGACCCAGTCGTCCCCATCGACGCGCTCCCAGCCCGGCCGCCGCACCGCCAGCAACGGCACACCCGCGATGTCAGCCGCCTCCGCGGCATGCGCCGAGATGGTCGCCGCATAGGGATGCGTCGCATCGACCAGCAGCCCGACCCGCTCCGCCCGCAGATACCCGGCCAGCCCCGCCACCCCACCGAAGCCGCCGACCCGCACCGGCACCGGCTGCGCAGCGGGCCGTGCCGTCCGTCCGGCCAGCGACAGGGCGACGTCGAACCTCGCCAACGCCCCGGCCAGCTCCCGCGCCTCGGTCGTCCCGCCCAGGATGAGGATGCGTCGCGTCATGGCTGAGCCATCCCAGGGATCGCCCTGGCTGTCCATCATCGGCCTCGGCGAGGAGGGCATCGCCGGCCTCTCCCCCGCCGCCGCCGAGCGCCTCTCCGCCGCCTCGCTCATCTTCGGCGGCGCCCGCCACCTCGCACTTGCCCGCTCCTTGCTGCGCGGCGAGGCCCACCCCTGGCCGAGCCCCTTCAGCATCGCCCCCGTCCTCGCCGCCCGCGGCCAAGCCGTCGCCGTCCTCGCCTCCGGCGACCCGATGCTGCACGGCGTCGGCGCCACCCTGCTCCGCGCCATCCCGCCGACGGAGGCACTGGTCCTCCCCGCCCCCTCCGCCTTCAGCCTCGCCGCCGCCCGCCTCGGCTGGCCGCTGGCGGAAGTGACGACCCTCTCGCTCCACGCCCGCCCGCAGGAGGCGTTGCGCCCCCATCTCCACCCCGGCGCCCGCCTCTTGGTGCTGACCTCCGACGCCACCTCTCCCGCCGCCCTCGCCGCGATGCTGACGGCGGACGGCTTCGGCGACAGCCCAGTGACGGTCTTCGAAGCCCTCGGCGGCCCGCAGGAGCGCATCCGCACCAGCGCCGCCGCCGGCTTCGCCCTCGCCGGCATCCACCCCCTCAACCTGCTCGCCCTTGAGATCGCCGCCGGCCCGTCGTCGCGCCCGATCCCCCGCACCCCCGGCCTGCCCGACGCCGCCTTCGAGCATGACGGCCAGATCACCAAGCGCGAGATCCGCGCCTTCACCCTCTCGGCGCTGGCCCCGCTGCGAGGCGAATTGCTCTGGGACATCGGCGCCGGCGCCGGCTCCGTCGCCATCGAATGGATGCTGGCCGACTCCTCCCTCCGGGCCATCGCCATCGAGCCCCGCCCCGACCGCGCCGCCCGCATCCGCCGCAACGCCCTCGCCCTCGGCGTCCCCGCCCTCCGCATCGTCGAAGGCACGGCCCCCGCCGCCCTCGCCAATCTCCCAACGCCCGACGTCATCTTCCTCGGCGGCGGCGCCGCCGATCCCGGCGTGATGGAAGCGGCGCTTGCAGCCCTCCCCTCCGCCGGCCGCCTCGTCGCCAATGCCATCACCCTGGAGACCGAAGCCCTGCTCCTCGCCCGCCACGCCACGCTCGGCGGCGAGTTGCTGCGCCTCGCCGTGAGCCGCGCCGCGCCGGTCGGCGGGATGACGGGCTGGCGCCCCGCCATGCCCGTCACCCAATGGTCCTGGCGAAAGCCATGAGCCCCGAGCAGGATCAGCGCTGTCCCGCGGCGGCGGCACGGCAAGCCCGAGCCGCAGGCGACATGGGCGATGCCACGCTGGTCGCCGGCTTCGGCTGCCGCCGGGGCGCCCCCGCCGAGGCCATCGCCGCCGCCCTCGACGCCGCACTCCACGACGCCGGCTGCACGCTCGCCGCGCTGACCGCCCTCGCCACCAGCACCGCCAAAGCCGCCGAACCCGGCCTCCAGGCGATGGCGGCCCGGCTCGCCCTCCCCCTCACCACACCGCCGGACGCCGCCCTCGCCGCCGCCGCCCCCGCCTGCATCACCGCCTCCCCCCGCGTCGAGGCGCTGACCGGCCTCCCCTCCCTCGCCGAAGCCGCCGCGCTCGCCGCCGCCGGCCCCGGCGCCCGCTTGCTCGGCCCGCGCCGGTCCGCCGGGGGCCTCGCCACCTGCGCCCTCGCCACCACGGAGCCCGCCCCATGACCGTGCATTTCATCGGCGCCGGCCCCGGCGCCGCCGATCTCATCACCCTCCGCGCCCGCGACCTCATCGCCGCCTGCCCGGTCTGCCTCTATGCCGGCTCCGTCGTCGCCCCCGCCGTGCTCGCCCACTGCCCGCCCGGCGCGAGGCTGGTCGACACCGCCCCTCTCTCTCTCGACGCCATCGAGGCCGAATGCCTCGCTGCCCACGCCGCCGGCCAGGACGTCGCCCGCCTCCACTCCGGCGACCTCTCCATCTACTCGGCGCTGGCCGAGCAGAAGCGCCGCCTCGAGCGCCACGGCATCCCCGTGACGATGACGCCCGGCGTCCCCGCCTTCGCCGCCGCCGCCGCCGCCCTCGGCTGCGAGCTGACCGTGCCGGAGGTGGCGCAAAGCCTTGTGCTGACCCGCATGCCCGGCCGCGCCTCCGCCATGCCTGCGGGCGAGACCCTCGCCGCCTTCGGCGCCACCGGCGCGACGCTCGCCATCCACCTCGCCGTGACGCAACTCCCCCGCATCGTGGCGGAGCTGACGCCCCTCTACGGCGCCGCCTGCCCCGCCGCCGTCGTCGTCCGCGCTACCTGGCCCGACGAGCGGATCATCCGCGGCACCCTCGCCGACATCGCCCCCCGCACGGCGGAGGCAGGGGTGGACCGCATGGCCCTCATCCTCGTCGGCCCCGCTCTGGCCACCCACCTCACCGAAAGCGCCCTCTACTCGGAAGGCTATCAGCGCCGCTTCCGCGGGCTGGAGGGCGCATGAGCAGCACTCGGCGCGAACCCCGCCCGCCCCATCAGCCGCCCCTCCCGGTCGAAGACCACCACCTCCAGCGCGATGCCGGGATCATCGAGCACCCCCGCCGCCACCCGCCACGCCCCGGCCGCGATCGCCTCGCCGAGCCCCGGCGCCAGGGCGAAGGCCTCCGCCACCGTATTCGCCCCCCGCACCCGCTCGCCGAGCCCCGCATCGCCCACCAGCGCCGCCAGCGCCGCCATGTCGGCCGCCCCGCGCTTCGAGTGCAGGTCGAGCATCCCCTGCGCCAGCTTGGTCATCTTGGCGACGCCGCCCGCGACGGTGACCCGCTCCACCGGATGCCGCCGCAGGTACTTCAGCATCCCGCCGACGAAATCCCCCATCTCGATCAGCGACACGTCGGGCAGTCCATGCAGCCCCCGCACCGCCGCCTCGGAGGCCGCCCCCGTCGCCCCCGCCACATGGCCGAGGCCGCTCGCCCTTGCGACGTCGATCCCGCGATGGATGCTGTCGATCCAGGCCGCGCAGGAATAGGGCACCACGATCCCCGTCGTGCCGAGGATCGACAGCCCGCCGACGATCCCAAGCCGCCCGTTCAGCGTCCGCTCCGCCAGCACCTCGCCGCCGGGGATGGCGATCTCCACCTCCGCATCCGCCCCCGCCGGCGCAACCTCGTCGAGCGCCTCCCGGATCATCCGCCGCGGCACCGGGTTGATGGCCGGCTCCCCCGGCGGCAGCGGCAGCCCCGGCCTGGTCACGGTCCCGACCCCCGGCCCCGCCCGGAAGCGCACGCCGCTCCCCTTCGGCAGCGGCCGCACCGTCGCCAGCACCAGCGCGCCATGCGTTACATCGGGGTCGTCCCCCGCATCCTTGACGACGCCCGCCACCGCCCCGCCCGCGACGAACTCCCCCCGCGCCAGGGCGAAGGCCGGCCGCTGCCCCCCAGGCAGGGTGATCGTCACTGGGTCGGGAAAAGCGCTGGTCCTGAGCGCGACGAAGGCCGCCTTCGCCGCCGCCGTCGCGCAGGCGCCGGTCGTCCAGCCACGGCGAAGGGGGGCGGGTGCATCCATCCCCCCCGACCTAGGACCGATCCCACGCCCTGTCACCGGCCCCGCCCATGACTGCCCCCGGCCTGCTCATCGCCGCCCCCCGCTCCGGCGCCGGCAAGACCACGGTGACGCTCGCCCTGCTCGCCGCGCTGCGCGCCCGCGGCCTCGCCATCCGCGCCGCGAAGGCCGGGCCTGACTACATCGACACGGCCTTCCACGCCGCCGCCACCGGCCGCCCTGGCCTCAACCTCGACAGCTGGGCCATGCCGCCCCCGCTGCTCGCCGCGCTCGCTGCCGAAGCCGCCACCGGCGCCGACCTGCTCCTGGTCGAAGGCGCCATGGGTCTGTTCGACGGCATCGCCGGCGCGCCCGGCCGCACCGGCGCCGCCTCCGACCTCTGCGCCCGCCTCGGTCTCCCCGTGCTGCTGGTGCTCGACGTCACCGGCCAAGCCCAATCCGCCGCCGCCCTGCTCCGCGGCTTCGCCTTCCACGACCCTGCCACCCGCATCGCCGGCGTCGTGCTGAACCGCACCGGCAGCGACCGCCACCGCCGCATGGTGGAAGCCGCGATCGCCCCCCTCGGCATCCCCGTCCTCGGCGCCATCCCGCGCGCCGCGCCGCCCGCCCTGCCCGAGCGCCATCTCGGCCTCGTCCAGGCCGAGGAACACCCCGCCCTCGCCGAAACCCTCACGGCCCTGGCGGCGCTGGCCGAACGCCACCTCGACCTCGACGCCATCCAGGCCCTCGCCCGCCCCATCCCCCCCGCCGAGGCCCCGCTGCGCGTCGCCCCACCCGGCCAGCGCATCGCCCTCGCCCGCGACGCCGCCTTCTCCTTCCTCTACGCCCACATCCTTGCCGCCTGGCGCGCCTCGGGCGCCGAGCTGCACCCCTTCTCCCCCCTCGCCGACGAGCCCCCGCCCGACCATTGCGACGCCTGCTGGCTCCCCGGCGGCTACCCCGAGCTGCACGCCCCCCGCCTCGCCGCCGCGAACCGCTTCCTCGCCGGCCTCCGTCATTTCGCGGCAACCCGCCCGGTGCATGGCGAATGCGGCGGCTACATGGTGCTCGGCCAGGGCATCGAGGATGCCGAGGGCGCCCGCCACGCCATGGCCGGCCTGCTCGGCCATGCCACCAGCTTCGCCCGCCGCCGCCTGCATCTCGGCTACCGCGAGGCCCGCCTCCTCGCCGACGGCAGCCTCTGGCGCGGCCATGAATTCCACTACGCCACCGTCCTCGACCCCACCGCCGACCCACCCTTCGCCGAGCTCCGCAACGCCGAGGGCGAACCACTCGGCCCCGCCGGCGGCCGGCGCGGCCGGGTGAGCGGCAGCTTCTTCCACCTCATCGCCCCGGCGGAGCCCCCCGCATGATCACCGACGCCGCGCGCCAGCGCCTCGACGCACTCGCCAAGCCCCAGGGCAGCCTCGGCCGCCTGGAACGCCTCGCCATCCGCCTCGCCGAGACCCAAGGGACCCTGGCCCCCGAGACCCGCCCCCGCCGCCTCGTCGTCTTCGCCGGCGACCACGGCGTGGTGGCCGAAGGCGTCGGCCTCTGGCCCGCTGAGGTGACGGCCGCGATGATGCGGCTGATGCTCGACGGCCGCTCCACCTGCGCCGCCCTCGCCCGTGCCTCCGGCACCGAATTCCTGCTGATCGACGCCGGCTCCAAGGCCCCCTGCTTCCCGCCCGCACCCGGCTACCGCGACTGGCGCATCGCCCACGGCACCGCCAACCTCGCCCGCAAACCCGCCATGACCGTCGCCGATTTCGACGCCGCCTGGTCCGTCGGCACCCGCGCCGCCGAGGAAGCCGCGGCCGACGGCATTCGCGTCCTGGCGATCGGCGAGATGGGCATCGGCAACACCACCGCCGCCGCCTGCCTCGCCGCCCTGCTGACCAACGCCGAGCCCGCGACGATGGTCGGCCCCGGCGCCGGCGCCACGCCGGAAAGCCTCGCCCGCAAGCGCGCCGCCGTCGCCACCGCCCTCACTCGCGCCCGCGCCGAGCCGGACCCGCGCCACGCCATCGCCGGCCTCTGCGGCTATGAGATCGCCGCCATGGCCGGCTGCATCGCCGCCGCCGCCCGCCTCGGCCTGACGATGGTACTGGATGGCTTCATCACCGGCGCCGCCGCCCTCGTCGCCCGCGCGCTGGAGCCCGATGCGCTCCGCACCGCCATCGCCGCCCACCGTGGCGAGGAGCCGGGCCACGCCCCAGTGCTCGCCGCTCTCGGCCTCGAACCCTTCCTCGACTGGCAGCTCCGCCTCGGCGAGGGCAGCGGAGCCCTCCTGCTGCTCCCCTTGCTCGACGCCGCCGCCGCCGTGCTGCGCGACGTGGCGACGCTCGCCGAGGTCACCGGCGGATGACCTCCGGCTGGCCCCGCGCCGCCGCCACCGCCCTGCAATTCCTGACGCGCCTGCCCGTCCCCGGCGGCGCCAGCGCCGACCCCGCGCGCTTCGAGGCCGATCTGCCCCGCGCCCTCGCCCTCTTTCCTCTGACCGGCGCCCTGATCGGCACCCTCACTGCCGCCACCCTCTGGCTCGCGTCACAGCTCTGGCCCCTGCCGCTCGCCGTGCTGCTCGCCCTCGCCCTGGAAGCCCGCCTCACCGGCGCCCTGCATGAGGATGCCGTCGCCGATCTCTGCGACGGCTTCGGCGGCGGCCGCACGCCGGAGGACGTGCTCCGCATCATGAAAGACAGCCGCATCGGCGCCTTCGGCCTGCTCGGCCTCGCCTTCGCCATCGCCTTGCGCGCCGCCGGCCTGATCGCCCTCCCCGACGCCGCCACCGCCGCCGTCGCCCTCGTCGTCTCCGGCTGGCTCGGCCGCCTGCTGATGCTGGCCGCGATGCTCGCCATCCCGCCCATGCCCGGCCGCCCCGGCCTCGGCGGCAGCGTCGCCTCGCACGCGACGCCGCGCGCCCTCGCCCTCGCCCTGCTGCTCAGCCTGCCCGCGCCCCTGCTCGGCCTCTGGTGGGATGCCCTGGCGATGCTCCTCGCCCTGCTCGGCTCGGCCCTCTTTCTCGCCTGGTTCCGCCGCCTGGTTCTGCGGCATCTCGGCGGCAGCACCGGCGACTGCTTCGGCTTCGCCGGCTATGCCGGGCTGGTGCTGACCACCCTCGCCTTCACCGCCCACCGCTGAGCCGATGCGCCTGCTCCTCCTCCGCCACACCAGGGTCGCGGGCGCCTGGCGTCCGCGCTGCTACGGCCAGAGCGAGGCCCCGCTCGGCGCCGAGGGACGCGCCGCCGCCCACCGCCTCGCCGCCCGCATCCCCGCCGCGGATGCGCTGCACGCCTCCCCCTCCCGCCGCGCTGCCCTGCTCGCCGGCCTCGTCGCCCGCCGCCACGCCCTCTCCATCCACTGGGACCGCCGCCTGATGGAGCGCGATTTCGGCCATTGGGAAGGCCAGCCCTGGGACGCCATCTGGCAGGCCGAGGGCAGCGCCATGGACGGCATGATCGACGCGCCCGGCCGCTTCCGCCCCGGCGGCGGCGAGACGACGAACGAACTCGCCGCCCGTGCCCTCGCCTGGCTCGCCGGCCTTCCACAGGGCGCCTCAATTATCGCCGTCTCGCATGGCGGCCCCATCGCCGCCCTCGCCGGCCGCCTGCTCGCCCTCCCGGTGCGCGACTGGTTCGCCTGGCTGCCCCCCGAAGGCAGCGGCCTCCTCATCGAGCGCCGCCCCGCCGGCCCGGTCCGCGTCACCCGCTGGCCAGCAGACCCAGCTCCCGCGCCTTGATCTGCAAGGCCAGCACCTTCGAGAAGATGCGGCACTGCGCCAGCCCACCGGCATGGAACCACAGCCCCGGCTGCCCGGTCGGCCGCCACATGCCGTGCAACTCGCCCTCCTCGTCGAAGCCCCAGACGCGTCCGATCCGCGCCCCCACCGCCTCGCCGAGGATGCGCCGCGCCGATTCCGCCTGCCCCTCATACCCCGTCGCCAGCACGATGAGGTCGGCCGGCTTCACGCTGCCATCGCGCAGCACCGCGCCCTCGGGCCCGAAGCGCTCGATATCGTCGAACTGCATCAGCCCGACGCGCCCCTCCACAATCATCTGCGAGCAGCCGGCATCGAAGTAATACCCGCCGCCGCGGCTCTGATACATGATCTGCCAGCCGCTCTCCCCCTCGCCCCATTGCAGGCGGAAGCCGCGCCGCTCCAGCCCCTCCAGCATCTCCCGGTCGGCCTCACGGTTGCGCTCCGTCATCAGCTGGTGCGCTCGCTTGTAGACGGGGAAGGGAAAGGAGGTCGCCAGCAGGTCGCGGTCCTCGAAGGAGATGTCCTCGTCGTAGAGCGCATAGGGCGCCTGCGCCTCCTTCAGGCTGACGACGAGGGTCGGCCGCCGCTGCACGAGCGTCACCTCCGCCGCGCCCGAGACAGCGAGGTCCTGCGCCACGTCATGCCCCGAGGTCCCGGTGCCCAGCACCAGCGCCCGCTTGCCCCGCCAGTCGAGCCCGCTGCCATGCCGCCCGGAATGCGTCACCGTGCCGCGGAAGTCGCGCAGCCCCGGCAGGTCCGGCATCTTGGGCGTCGTGCTCGTGCCGTTGGCGAAGACGATGTGCCGCGGCCGCATCCGCCGCTCCGTCCCGTCCGCCTTGCGCAGCAGGACGTCCCAGCACTGCGCCACCTCGTCCCAGTTGCCTGAGACCAGCTCCGTCCCGGTCCAGACGTTGAGCTCCATCGCCTCGGCGTAGATCTCGAACCAGTTGGCCAGCATGTCCTTCGGGATGAAGACCGGCCAGCTCTTCGGGAAGGGCATGTAGGGCAGGTGATTGACCCGCGTCTCGTTGTGCAGCGTCAGCGCGTGGTAGCGCCGCCGCCAGCTGTCGCCGATGCGCCCCTCCCGCTCCACCACCAGCGTATCGACGCCGAGCAGCGTCAGCCGCGCCGCGACGGAAAGCCCGGCCTGCGCCGCCCCCACCACCAGCACCGCCGGGTCGCGGTCGGCATAGGCCCGCGCGCGATTGCGCCGGTCGAGCCAGTTCTCCCCGCCGAAATTCCGCCGCCAGTCGACATCCTGCCAGCGCTTGCCGTCGGCCGGGTCCTCATGCCCGCGGATTTCGTCGAGCGCCGTCATCAGCGTCCAGGCCCGCGGCCCGCCCGCCTCCTGCACCAGCCGGACGACGCCGTTGCACGGCCCCACCACCGTCTCGAAGCTGAAGATCACCTCGATGGCCTCGGTGCCCGCCCGCCGCACCACCCGCGGCGGCGTCCGCCCCTCGGCCAGCCTCACGTTACGCGGCGCCATCCGCGCGAGGCAGGGCTGCAGCCGCTCGGCAATCGCCTCCGCCCCGGAGACGGTATGCAGCTCCCAGGTGAAGGCGAGCAGGTCCCGCCAATGGCATTCGGCGGCGAAGAGCGCCGCGATCCGCCCCCCCTCGCGCGCCTCCAGCGCGGCGGCAAACTCGTCGAGCCAGGTTGCGGCCGTCGCCTCGGCCGACCGGCCGGTCAGGGTGCCATCCATGGGCTGCGCTCCTCCAGCCGGCCTTCGTCCCGAGCCGGCATCGCTTTCCAGGCGATGCTAGACCGGAGACAAGCCTGGCTGAAAGCCGCGATCAGCCAGCGCGCTGCGCCTCGCCCGCCGGGGCCTGGTGCCGCACCCGGTTCCTTGCCATCCGCTCATGCAGCTCGCGGATGGCGGTGGAGCCGGTCTTCTCGAAGGCAAAGGGCACCAGCGCATGGGCGAAGCAGGCGAGCGAGGCCGTCAGCATCCGCCAGCCGAAGCTGCCCGCCGTCGCCATGTGCTCGAGATAGGTCTCGTTGACCGAAGCCGGGTGTTGGGTGAAGGACCAGCGGGCCATGGCAGCCTCCTCTCGGAACCGGGAGATCATCCCCCGCAAGGCCCGGAACCAGGTTGCAAATCCACCCTCCCCGATGGATGGTTCTGCAATCCTATTCCAATGTTCACGGATACCGAGGCATGGCATTCCAGCTCGACCGGATCGACCGCAGCATCCTTGCAGCCTTGCAGGATGACGCCACCCTCCCCGTCGCCGAGATCGCCGAGCGCGCCGGCCTCTCCCCCTCGCCCTGCTGGCGCCGCATCCGCCGGCTCGAAGAGGAAGGGATCATCCGCCGCCGCGTCGCCCTGCTCGATGCCGAGAAGCTCCGCGTCGGCGTCACCGTCTTCGTCAGCATCCGCACCAGCCAGCACAACGCCACCTGGGCGGAGCGATTTTGCCGCCTGGTCTCGGCGATCCCCGAGGTGGTGGAATTCCACCGCATGAGCGGCACGGTGGACTACCTGCTGCGCGTCGTCGTCCCCGACATCGCCGCCTATGATGCCATCTACAAGCAGCTCATCGGGATCGGTGATCTGCTCGACGTCAGCTCCGGCTTCTCCATGGAGCGGATCAAGTACACCACCGCCCTGCCGACGCAGTACGCGCCGTAGCGGCGGTTACCAGAGCGCGTAGACGCCGGCCGCCGGCCCCGCCACGGCATTCCAGCTTTCGGCGCAGGTGGCGCCGCAACGCCGCGCCCAGCCCGGCAGCACGGCGGCACCGAAGAGCGGGCGGATCGCCGCCGGGTCCTCCCGCACCGCCACCAGCCGGCCCCGCTCGCCCTGCCGGCAGCGCGCATCGCCGGTGTTGCAGGCCTCGCCCTGATCGCGCTCCTCCTCCGCCGCGTTCCACATCGCCGCCTCCAGCTCCGCGACGCCCTGCTGCACCTGCTCCCGCAGCCCGGCCGGCAGCGCCTGCCAGCCCGGCTGATGCGCGGTGAGGAAGGACATCGCCCAGCCGAGCGGCAGGGAGGAGACATGGGTGGTGACGCGGTGCAGCCCGACCGCCTGGCCTGGCAACCCGCCGGTGATGGCGCAATCCACCAAGCCCTCGCGCACCGCCCCGACCATGCGGTCGAATGCCATCACCACCGGCTGCGCCCCGAGCGCCAGCAGCAGGTCGGCCTGGTTGACCGAGGCCGCCCGCACCCGCAGCCCTGCCAGCCCCCGCAGCCCGGTGAAGGGCTTGTTGCAGAAGACGACCTGTGGCGGCCGGATGAACACCGCCAGCAACTCGGCCCCGTACTGCTCGGCGAAGATGGCATGGAAGCGCGGCCGCCAGAGCGCGACCATCCGCCGCAACGCCGCCGTGTCCTCGGCCAGCAAGGGCAGGTCCGCCACCGCCAGCTCCGGCTCGTCGAGGGCGATGGCATTCGCCTCCACCGTGCCGAACAGCACCGCGCCGCTCCGCATCACGTTCAGCATCTGGTCCGGCGATACCCCGGCCTGGGTGGAGGACTGCAACATCGCCACCATCCGCCCGCCGGTCAGGGCAGGCAGCCGGCGCGTCCAGAAAGGCTGCTCGATGCGGTCGAATTGGCTGGTCCCGGCGAAGCCGCCGATCACCCGGACCCGGAGCGGCGAGGCCTGCTCGGTGGCGAAGCCAGGGGCGATGCCCAGCCAGAAGGCCAGGGCCAGCGCCAGGATATGACGGAAGACCGGACTCATGCCGCAACCGCCTTCCTGCTCCAGCGGAGCCGGATCATAAGCCCGGCCCGACCCGGTACGTCTACATAATTGAATCGCTGGGGAAAAATGGCGCGCCCGAAGAGATTCGAACTCCTGACCCCCAGATTCGTAGTCTGGTGCTCTATCCAGCTGAGCTACGGGCGCGCAGCCGCCGAAGCGGCGAGGCAGGCGAAATAGCGGAGGCCGCGCCGTGGCGCAACCCCCTATCCGCCCTTTACAGGGACAGCTTTTCCAACTCCCGCACCACCGCCTCGCCCATGACGCTGGTGCCGACCCGGGCCATGCCGGGCTGCATGATGTCGGCGGTGCGGAGCCCACCGGCCAGCACCTTCTCCACCGCCGCCTCGATCAGCGCCGCATCCTCCTCCATGCCGAAGGACCAGCGCAGCAGCATGGCGAAGGAGAGGATCTGCGCGCAGGGATTGGCAACGCCGCGCCCGGCGATATCCGGTGCCGAGCCGTGGATCGGCTCGTAGAGCGCATAGCGCTTGCCGCTGGTCGGGTCCACGGCGCCGAGGGTCGCCGAGGGCAGCATGCCGAGCGAGCCGGTCAGCGCCGCCGCCAGGTCGCTCAGCACGTCGCCGAAGAGGTTGTCGCCGAGGATGACGTCGAACTGCTTGGGCCGCGAGCAGAGCTGCATCGCGCAGTTGTCGGCATACATGTTCTCAAGCTGCACCTCAGGATACTCGGCCTGGTGCACCTCGCCGACCACGGCCCGCCAAAGCCGGCCGGATTGCATGACATTCGCCTTCTCGACGCTCGTCACCTTGTTGCGGCGCTTCCGCGCCAGGTCGAAGGCGACGCGCGCCACGCGGGCGATCTCGTCCTCGAAGTAGACCTGGGTGTCGAAGCCCCGGCGGCGGCCATCGGGCGCCTTCTCCACGCCGCGCGGCTCGCCGAAATAGACGCCGCCCACCGTCTCCCGCACCACCATGATGTCGACGCCGCGCACCACATCGGCCTTCAGCGAGGAGGCCTCGGCCAGCGGGTCCATCACCAGCGCAGGGCGCAGGTTGGCGAACAGCCCAAGGTCCTTGCGCAGCCTGAGGATGCCGAGCTCCGGCCGCTGGTCGAAGGGCAGGCTGTCCCATTTCGGCCCGCCGACGCTGCCGAACAGCACCGCATCCGCCGCGCGCGCCTTGGCCACCGTCTCGTCCGGGCAGGGCGTGCCGACCGCATCGATCGCGGCGCCGCCGACCAGCCCCTCCTCGATGCGGAAGCTGACGCTTCGCCGCCGCTCCATCCAGTCGATGACGCGGCTGACCTCGCCCATCACTTCGGGGCCTATGCCGTCGCCCGGCAGCACCAGCAGCGTCTTGTTCGCAGCCATCGACCTATCCTTGCCTTACGCGCCGTAGAGCCAGGGCTGCGCCGCCCGCTGCTTCGCCTCGAAGCCGTCGATCGCCGGGGCGTGCTGCATGGTCTGGCCGATATCGTCGAGCCCGTTCAGCAGCAGGTGCCGCCGCAGCGGGTCGATCTGGAAGGGGATCTCCTCGCCGCTCGGCCGCACCACCACCTGCCGCTCCAGGTCGACGGTGATGCGCGCATTGCCGCCCATCTTCGCGTCTTCCATCAGCTGCGCGCAGACCTCGCGCGGCAGCTTCACCGGCAGCACGCCGTTCTTGAAGCTGTTGTTGTGGAAGATGTCGGCGAAGTCGGGGGCGATGACGCAGCGGATGCCGAAGTCGAGCAGCGCCCAGGGCGCATGCTCGCGGGAGGAGCCGCAGCCGAAATTCTCGAAGGCGATGAGGATCTCGGCCTTCCGGTACGGCTCCTGGTTGAGGACGAAATCCGGGTTCTCCGATCCGTCCTCCCTGAAGCGGAAGTTCGCAAACAGGTTCTTGCCGAAGCCCGTGCGGCTGATCGACTTGAGGAACCGCGCCGGGATGATCTGGTCGGTGTCCACATTGGCCTTCGGCATCGGCGCCGCGATGCCGGTGAGCGTCGTGAAGGCTTCCATCAGTGGGCGTCCTTCGGCTGGTAATCCCGCACATCGGCCAGATGCCCGGCGATCGCGCTGGCCGCCGCCGTCGCCGGCGAGACGAGGTGCGTCCGCCCGCCCGGCCCCTGCCGCCCCTCGAAATTCCGGTTCGAGGTGGAGGCCGAGCGCTGCCCCGGCGTCAGCTTGTCCGGGTTCATGCCGAGGCACATCGAGCACCCCGCCTCGCGCCACTCGAAGCCGGCTTCCTGGAGGATGCGGTCGAGCCCCTCCGCCTCGGCCTGCTTCTTGACGAGGCCGGAGCCCGGCACCACCAGCGCCCGCACCCCTTCGGCCACCTTGCGGCCCCGCGCGATGCTGGCGGCGACGCGGATGTCCTCGATCCGGCTGTTGGTGCAGGAGCCGATGAAGACGACGTCCAGCGGCAGGTCCTGGAGCCGCTGCCCCGGCGTCAGCCCCATGTATTGCATCTTGCGGCGGAACTGCTCGCGCCGCGCCTCGTCCTCCACCGCCTCCGGGTCGGGCACGGCGGCGGTGATCGGCAGCACGTCCTCGGGGCTCGTCCCCCAGGTCACCTGCGGCGCGATCTCATGCGCGGCGAGCGTCACGATGCGGTCGAAATGCGCCCCCGCATCGGTCGGCAGCGTCCTCCACCACTCGATCGCCCGATCCAGCGCCTCGCCCTTCGGCCCGTTCGGCGTGCGGGCGATGTAGTCGAAGGTGGTCTGGTCCGGCGCCACCATGCCGGCCCGCGCCCCGCCCTCGATCGACATGTTGCAGAGCGTCATCCGCCCCGCCATGTCGAGCCCGCGGATCGCGTCGCCCGCATACTCGATCACATGGCCGGTGCCGCCGGCGGTGCCGATCTTGCCGATGATGGCGAGCGTCACGTCCTTCGCCGAGCAGCCGACGGCGAGGTTGCCCTCGACCGCTACCCGCATGTTCTTCGCCGGCTTCTGCAGCAGCGTCTGCGTCGCCAGCACATGCTCCACCTCGGAGGTGCCGATGCCGAAGGCCAGCGCGCCCATGGCGCCATGCGTCGAGGTGTGGCTGTCGCCGCAGACGATGGTCATGCCCGGCAGCGAGCGGCCGAGCTCCGGCCCGATCACATGCACGATGCCCTGCCGCGCATCGAGCAGCGGGATGAAGGGCACGCCGAACTCGGCGACGTTCTTCTCCAGCGTCTCGACCTGCAGCCGGCTCTCGGGATCGACGATCCCGGTATAGCGGCTGGCATCGGTGGCGATGTTGTGGTCGATGACGGCGAGCGTTGCATCGGGCCGGCGCACCTTGCGGCCGGCGGCGCGAAGCCCGTCGAAAGCCTGGGGCGTCGTCACCTCATGGGTGAGGTGGAGGTCGATGTAGAGAAGCGCGGTGCCGTCGGGCAGGGTCTCGACGACATGAGCGTCCCAGATTTTATCGAACAGCGTGCGCGGTTTCTGCGCTGACATGACGTTCCCCAAACTCTCTGATGGGCGCCCCGGGCCGGTTGGGCCCGGGGACGCCGCTGGTTCAGCCTTGCGCCTCGGCCGTCGGACGGACCTCGCGCTTCTCGATGATGCGGGCGGCCTTGCCGGTCCGGCCACGGAGGTAATAGAGCTTCGCCCGCCGCACCTTGCCGCGGCGAACCACCACGATCTCCGTCACGGAGGGAGAGTAGAGCGGGAAGACGCGCTCCACGCCCTCGCCATAGGACAGCTTGCGGACGGTGAAATTGCTGTTCAGGCCGCGGTTGCTGCGGGCGATGACCACGCCTTCATAGGCCTGGGAGCGCACGCGCTCGCCCTCGACCACCCGCACCATGACGCGCACGGTGTCGCCCGGGCCGAATTCCGGCACTCCGCGAAGGCCGGAGAGGCGGGCAAGCTGGTCCGCCTCGAATTGCTGAAGCAGGTTCATGATGGGTTGTCCTTTACATTCGATAACTAGGCGGCGCTGGCCTGGCCGTCCAGCGCGATAGGGTTGTCGGAGCCATGCCGGGCCCACAGGTCAGGGCGGCGGGTCCGTGTCAGCATCTCGGCCTGCTCCCGCCGCCAGCGCGCCACCTCGGCATGGTTGCCGGAGAGCAGCACGGGCGGCACAGCCAGGCCGTTCCAATTCGTTGGCCGCGTGTAGTGCGGGTACTCCAGCAGGCCGGAGGAGAAGCTCTCCTCCTCCCCGCTTACGGCCGCGCCCATCACCCCGGGCAGCAGCCGCACGCAGGCATCGAGCAGGACGAGCGCCGCCGGCTCCCCACCGGAGAGCACGTAGTCGCCGATCGAGACCTCCAGCATCCCCCGCGCCTCGATGACGCGCTGGTCGATGCCCTCGAACCGCCCGCAGAGCAGGACGACCCCCGGCCCCTCGGCGAAGCCGCGGACCATCGCCTGATCCAGCGGCACCCCCCGCGGGGTGAGGGCAACCAACGGCCGCCCCGGCCCGGAGGCCAAGGTCGCCGCACAGGCCGCATCCACCACATCCGGCCGCAGCACCATCCCCGCCCCGCCGCCGCAGGGCGTGTCGTCCACGCTGCGGTGCCGGTCCGTGGCGAAGCCGCGGATGTCGATGGCATCCAAGGCCCACCGCCCCTCGCGCAGCGCGCGGCCCGCCAGGGAATGCCCCAACGGCCCGGGAAACATTTCGGGGAACAGGGTGAGGACGGAAGCCTGCCAAGGGGAGGATGTTGTCACGCAGCATCCTCCGCACCCGGCGGCACCACGACCTCATCCGGCAGCACGACGACGACGCGCCCGCCCGCCAAGTCGATCACCGGCACCACCGCCCGGGTGAAGGGCACCATCCGCTCCGGCGGCCCCTCCAGCACCAGGAAGGCCCCCGCGCCGTGGTCCTCCACCGCGCGGACGGCACCGAGGCTCTCCCCCGCCTCCGTCTCGGCCCGGAGGCCGATCAGGTCGGCGAGGTAGTATTCCTCCTCCTCCGGCGGCGGCAGCCGGTCGCGTTCGGCATAAAGCAGGGTCCCGGTCAGCCGCGCGGCGGCATCCCGGTCGGCGACGCCCTCGACCCGTGCCAGCCCCTCGGCCAGCAGCGTGATGCCGAAGCGCCGCATCCCCGCCTCATCCGTCAACGGCCCATAGCCGGCAATCGCGGTGGGGTCGGCGGTGAAGCTGCGCAGCTTCACCAGGCCGCGCACACCGTGCGGCCTGCCGATCTCGCCCACCAGGATGCGCTTGCCGGCCACCGCTCAGCCCCCTTGGCTCAGCCCGCCGCCGCGGCGGCGCGCTCCTGCGCCTTCTTCTTCGGCGCGGACTGCTTCGGCTGCTCGCTGAACACCGGCATCGGGGCCAGGTCGGCCTTGCCGAGGAACTTCGCCACGCGGTCGGTGGCCACCGCCCCTTCGCCCAGCCAATGCTTGATCCGCTCATCCTCGAGGCGGATGCGGTCGGCATGGTCGGAGGGCAGCATCGGGTTGTAGCTGCCGACCTTCTCGATGAAGCGGCCGTCGCGCGGGCTGCGGCTGTCGGCCACCACGATGTGGTAGTAGGGGCGCTTCTTGGCGCCGGCGCGGGCAAGGCGAATCTTGAGACCCATGGTCCTGGTTCTACTCCGTACTGGGTTCTAGAAAGGCTTCCGGCCACCGGGGAGGTTCATCCCCTTGGGGAGCAGGGCGCCGAGGCCACCCCGCATCAGCCCCTTCTGGCCGAGCTTGTTCATCCGCTTCATCATCGCGGACATCTCGTCGAACTGCTTGAGGAGGCGGTTGACCTCCTGCACCGAGGCGCCGCTGCCGGCGGCGATCCGCCGCTTGCGCGAGGCCTTGATGATGTCGGGCGCCCGCCGTTCCTTCGGCGTCATGCTGCCGATGATGGCGGCCTGCCGCTTGAGGATGGTCTGGTCGAGATTGGCGCCCTCGATTTGCTGCTTCATCTTGCCGACGCCAGGCAGCATGCCGAGGATGCCGGAGAGCGAGCCCATCTTGCCGATCTGCTTCAGCTGATTGGCGTAGTCTTCCAGGTTGAACTGGCCCTTTTGCATCCGGGCCGCCATCTTCTCGGCTTCCGCCTGGTCGATGGTCTCCGCCGCCCGCTCGACGAGCGAGACGATGTCGCCCATGCCGAGGATGCGCCCGGCGATGCGGTCCGGGTGGAAATCCTCAAGCGCGTCGAGCTTCTCGCCCGCGCCCAGCAGCTTGATCGGCGCACCCGTCACCGCCCGCATCGACAGCGCCGCGCCGCCGCGCGCATCGCCGTCGATCCGCGTCATGACGATGCCGCTGACGCCCACCTTCTCCTGGAAGGCTCGCGCCGTGTTGACGGCATCCTGGCCGGTCATCGCATCGACGACGAGCAGCGTCTCGTGCGGCCGCGTCGCCGCCTTGACCTGCGCCACCTCGTCCATCAACGCCTCGTCGATGGCGAGCCGCCCCGCGGTATCGAGCACCACCACGTCGAACAGCTCGCGCCGCCCGAGATCCATGGCGCGCGCCGCGATCTGCAACGGCGTCTCTCCCGCCACGATCGGCAGGGATACGACGCCTACCTGCTTCGCCAGCGTCTCCAGCTGCAGCTGCGCCGCCGGCCGGTGCACGTCGAGCGAGGCGAGCAGCACCTTCTTCTTCTCGCGGTTCTTCAGCCGCAGCGCGATCTTGCCCGAGGTCGTGGTCTTGCCCGAGCCCTGAAGCCCGACCATCAGGATCGGCACCGGCGACGGCGCATTGAGGTCGAGCCCCCGCGCCCCGTTATCCCCCTCGCCGCCGCCCAACGCCTCGACCAGCGCGTCGTTGACGATCTTGATGACCTGCTGGGCCGGCGAGACGCTCCGCAGCACCTCGACGCCGACCGCCCGCTCGCGGACCCTGGTGACGAGGTCCTTCACCACCGGCAAGGCGACATCCGCCTCCAGCAACGCCACGCGCACCTCACGCAGCGCCTCGTTCACGTCGGCCTCGGTCAGCGCGCCGCGGCGGCGCAGCCGGTCGAAGACCCCGTTCAGCTTGCCGGACAATGCCTCGAACATGGTCACCCTTTACATCCGGCCCGCCCAAAACAGAACGCGCCGCTGCGCGAGCCTTCGCGGAGCGGCGGAGCCCCCTGCGTGGCAGGGGACCGTCTGGTTCGGGGCGACCCGAGGGCAGGAGCCGTAAGGCCTCACACCCCCATAGTCAAGCCTCGGGGCAAGCCTCGGGTTACTTCGGTGCCAGCACCATAATCATCTGGCGGTTCTCCAGCCGGGGCATCTGCTCGACCTTGATGGTCTCGCCAAGCTCGATCCGGATCCGCTCCAATACCTTGATGCCGAGGTCCTGGTGCGCCATCTCGCGGCCGCGGAAGCGGAGCGTGACCTTCACCTTGTCGCCCTCGCCGATGAAGCTCTTCATCTGGCGCATCTTGACCTCGTAGTCATGGTCATCAATGTTCGGGCGGACCTTGACTTCCTTGATCTCGACGACTTTCTGCCGCTTGCGGGCTTCGTTCGCCTTCTTCTGCTGCTCGTATTTGAACTTGCCGTAGTCGGTGATCTTGCACACCGGCGGCACGGCATTGGGGCTGATCTCGAGCAGATCGAGCCCCGCGTCATAGGCCCGCAGCAGCGCATCGCGCGCGGACATGACGCCGATCATCTCGCCTTCCTGGTCGATGAGCCGCACCTGGGGGACGCGAATATCCTCGTTGACGCGCGGGCCGTCGCGCGTCGGCGGCTGATTCGAAACGGGGCCTCTGGCTATGGTCGTCTCCTGTCGTAGTAAAAGGGGTAGAGCGTTACTTTATGGGGCTTGCCTCACGCCGCTGCAACCATCGGCGCGGCCTCTGCACGATCCGGCGGCAATGCCTCGGCGCTCAGCAGGCGAACCGCCTCCTCCAGCGGCACCGCCTGCTGTTCACGGCCTGGGAGGCGGCGCAGCACCAGCGTCCGCTCCTCCGCCTCGCGCCGGCCGACCACGGCCAGCACCGGCACCCGCTGCTCGATGTGGTCGACAACCTTGCGGTTGATCTTCTCGTTCCGCAGATCAAGGTCAACGCGCAGTCCGGCCTTGGCCAAAGCGGCTGCCGCCTCCCGCGCATAGTCGTCGGCATCGGAGACGATGGTCGTCACCACCACCTGCACCGGCGCCAGCCAGAGCGGGAACCGCCCGGCATGCTGCTCGATCAGGATGCCGATGAACCGCTCGAAGGACCCAAGGATAGCGCGGTGCAGCATCACCGGGCGCTTCCGCGACCCGTCCTCCGCCACATACTCGGCCCCAAGCCGTTCCGGCAGGACGAAATCCACCTGGAGCGTGCCGCACTGCCAGTCCCGCCCGATCGCATCGCGCAGGACGAATTCCAGCTTCGGCCCGTAGAAGGCCCCCTCGCCCGGATTGAGCGTGTACTCGACGCCCGCCGTCCGGCAGGCCTCGCGCAGCGCCCCCTCCGCCTGGTCCCACACCGCGTCCGTCCCCGCACGCATCGCCGGCCGGTCGCTGAACTTCACCCGGAATTCCTCGAAGCCGAGGTCCCGGTAGATGGAGGAGAGCAGCGCCACGAACTCCACCGTCTCCGCCGCGATCTGCTCCTCGGTGCAGAAGATGTGCGCGTCGTCCTGGGTGAAGGCGCGCACCCGCATGATTCCATGCAGCGCCCCTGACGGCTCATACCGGTGGCAGGCGCCGAACTCCGCCATGCGCAGCGGCAACTCCCGGTAGCTGCGAAGCCCCTGGTTGAAGATCTGCACATGGCAGGGGCAGTTCATCGGCTTCAGGGCGAGGACACGGTCCTTCTCCGACTCATCCTCGACGCGCGCGATGAACATCGCCTCGCGGAATTTCTCCCAATGCCCCGAGGCCTCCCAGAGCTTCCGGTCGAGCAGCTGCGGCGTCCGCACCTCCTGGTAGGCCGTCGCATCCAGCCGGCGCCGCATGTAGTCCTCGAGCGTCCGGTAGAGCTTCCACCCCTTGGGGTGCCAGAAGATGCTCCCCGTCGCCTCCTCCTGAAGGTGGAAGAGGTGCATCTCGCGGCCGATCTTGCGGTGGTCGCGCTTCTCCGCCTCCTCCAGCTGGTGGAGATAGGCGTCCAGCTCCTTCTGGTCGCGCCAGGCCGTACCGTAGATGCGGCTCAGCATGGCGTTGCGGTGGTCGCCCCGCCAATAGGCCCCGGCCACCTTCATCAGCTTGAAGGCGGTGCCGACATCCCCCGTGCCCCGCATATGCGGCCCGCGGCAGAGGTCGATCCAGTCGCCCTGGGAGTAGAGGCTGATCTCCTCCGTCTCCGGCAGGTCGCGGATGAGCTGCGCCTTGTACTTCTCGCCGCGGGCCTCGAAGAAGGCGATCGCCTCATCCCGCGGCATGACGGAGCGCACGAAGGCCGCGTTGCGCGCCACGATCTCGCGCATCTTCGCCTCGATCGCGCCGAAATCCTCCGGCGTGAAGGGCTCGTTGCGGGCGAAGTCGTAGTAGAAGCCGTTCTCGATGGAGGGCCCGATCGTCACCTGCGTGCCCGGGTAGAGCGCCTGCACGGCCTCGGCCAGCACATGCGCCGCGTCGTGCCGGATCATCTCCAGCGCCTCCGGGTCGCGCCGCGTGATGAAGCGCAGGCTCGCATCATGCTCGATCGGCATCGCCAGGTCGCGCGTCACGCCATCGACCTGCATGGCCAGCGCCGCCTTGGCGAGACCCGGCCCGATCGCCGCCGCCACGGTAGTCCCCGTCACCGGCCCATCGAAGGCGCGGACGGAACCGTCGGGCAGGGTGATCGCAGGCATGGCTCTGGCTAGTCCTTCAGGAAAGGGGCCGGACCATGGGCGGCAGGCCCCACCCGCGTCAAGCGCCGAGCTTGTCCGCTACCGCACGCCTCCCATTTATTGCGGCCATGCCTAACGAACAGGAAACGCCAGTGACGGAACCGCGCCGGGCGGCGCTCTACCTCGATTTCGACAATGTCTTCGCCGGCCTCGCCGCCATCGACGAATGGGCCGCCTGGAATTTCGCCTCCCACCCCACCCGCTGGCTCGCCTGGCTCGCCGAGAGCGCCCCAGGCGGCCCCCGCCGCCTGCTGGTCCGCCGCTGCTACCTGAACCCGGCTGGCTGGACCGAGCCGGAGCCGAATGGCGAGCTGGCCGGCTGGCTCGGCCAGCCCCGCCTCTATTACAGCCGCTTCCGCGCCGATTTCGTCCGCGCCGGCTTCACCGTAGTGGACTGCCCCCGCCTCGCCCGGCTGAAGAACGCCGCCGACATCGTCATGGCGCTCGACATCCACGAGGCGCTCGGCCACCCGACGCGCTTCGAGGAGATGCTGATCCTCTCCGGCGACAGCGACTTCACCCCGCTGCTGCACCGGCTGCGCGAGCACGACCGCCGCATCATGGTGATCGCCCCGGACAGCGCCGCCGCCGCCCTCCGCGCCGCCGCCGACCAGGTGATCCCCTTGGGCGATTTCGCCGAGATCACCATCCCCGCCGAGACCGAGCCGCCTGTCCCCTCCGGCGACCCCAATAGCGACCCCAGTAGCGACCCCACTGGCGACCCGGTGGAGCCCGCCGCCCAGCGCGCCGCCATCCTCGCCACCCTGCGCCGCCTGGTCGCGGCCGCCGAGGTGCCGCTCCACCTGCCGGCGCTCGGCAAGCGCATCCATCTGGAGCTTGGCGGCTGGGTCCGCCGCAGCCGCTTCGGCGGCGCCGGCACGCTCGCCCGGCTGATCGAGGGCGCCGAGGACCTGGTGCTGGAATCCGGCCCCGGCGGCGGCTGGCTCTACGACCCGCGCCGCCACGCCCTGCCCTCGCTCCAGCAGCCCGACCTCGTCCCCCTGCCCGACGCCCCGCGCGCGCCCGAGGAGCCCTAGCCCGGAACCCTGGCTCCCGGGGGCGTTGAACGAGGCACTACCGGCAGAGGCGCGCCGCGCGACGCGCCGAGGAACCCCCCATGCCCGTCCAGATCCCCTTCGATACGAGCTACGCCCGGCTTCCCGAGCGCTTCTTCGTCCGCATGGCGCCCCAGCCGGTCAGCGCCCCACGACTGGTGAAGCTGAACCTGCCGCTCTGCGCGGATCTCGGCCTCGATCCGGCGGCGCTGGCCAGCCCCGAGGGCGTCGAGATCCTCGCCGGCAACCGCGTCGCGGAGGGCGCCGCCTTCATCGCCGAAGCCTATGCCGGCCACCAGTTCGGCCATTTCAACCCGCAGCTCGGCGATGGCCGGGCCATCCTGCTCGGCGAGGTGGTCGGCCGCGACGGCCAGCGCCGCGACCTGCAATTGAAGGGCTCGGGCCGCACACCCTTCTCCCGCGGCGGCGACGGCCGCGCCGCCATCGGCCCGGTGCTGCGCGAATACATCATCAGCGAGGCGATGTTCGCCCTCGGCATCCCGACCACCCGGTCGCTCGCCGCGGTGCTGACCGGCGACCAGGTCTTCCGCGAGACGGCGCTGCCCGGTGCGGTGCTGACCCGCGTCGCCGCCAGCCATATCCGCGTCGGCACCTTCCAGTTCTTCGCCGCCCGCAGCGATGCGGACGCCATCCGCCTCCTCGCCGACCACGTCATCGCCCGCCACTACCCGGAAGCCGCCGCCGCCGAGGCGCCCTACCGCGCCCTGCTCAAGGGCGTCATCGCCCGCCAGGCGCGGCTCGTCGCGCAATGGATGCTGGTCGGCTTCATCCACGGCGTGATGAACACCGACAACACCACCGTCTCCGGCGAGACGATCGACTACGGCCCCTGCGCCTTCATGGATCACTACGACCCTTCGACCGTCTTCAGCTCCATCGACCATGCCGGCCGCTATGCCTACGGCAACCAGCCGCGCATCCTGCAGTGGAACCTGGCCCGCCTGGCCGAAGCCCTCCTCCCTCTCCTCGCCGATGACGAGCAGAAGGCCGTCGAGCTGGCCCAGGAGTCGCTCACCGGCTTCGTCACGCAGTTCCAGGCCGCCTGGCTCGATGGGATGCGCCGCAAGCTCGGCCTCGCCACGGCGCGCGAGGAGGATGCCGCCCTCATCGCCGCCCTGCTTGGCGCGATGCAGGAGGCCGGCGCCGACTTCACCCAGACCTTCCGCCTGCTTTGCGAGGCCGCCGCCGACCCCGCCGCCGATGCCGACCTCGCGGCCCTCTTCGCCACCACCGGCGGCTACGCCCCCTGGGCCGCGCAATGGCGCGCCCGGCTCGCCTCGGAAGACCTCGCCCCCACCGCTCGTGCCGCCGCCATGCGCGCCGTCAACCCGGCCTTCATCCCGCGCAACCATATGGTTGAGGCCGCCCTCGCCGCCGCCACCGAGCGCGAGGATTTCGGCCCCTTCGACGAGTTGCTGTCCGTCCTCGCCCGTCCCTTCGAGGACCAGCCCCACCACGCCCGCTACGCCGCCCCGCCCGAGCCGGAGCAGCGGGTGCTGCAGACCTTCTGCGGCACCTGAGCCCCACTCCGGCGCGGCTATGCCTCAGATGAGATGGTAATCCGGCTGCACCGGGTGATCCGGCAGGATCTCGTAGGACGGCACGGGGTCAACCAGCAGCCCAGACTCGTTTCCCGGCTCCGGCAGGATGTGATGTGCCTCGGTGGGCAGCATCACCTCATCCGGACCGCTTCCTGAATCCTTGAAGCTGAAGCTGTCCGCCCCTGTCAGCACCGTGTGGCTGGGCGCCTCGGGCTCAACCGACGTCGCCTCCCCCTGGTTCCCCACGGAACCAGTCTTGTCCGCCTGATCCACGCCCGGCGCCGCGGCCGGCTTGCTTGGGGCCTCCTGCATCGCGCCCGGCGACCTTGGGGTATCAGCGGGCCCGCCACGATCGGCCGCCGGCATGCTGGACGGCGTTGCTGGCCCGACCACCGGCACCTCGTCCAGCACGGCCTCGACCGGGCCCTTCGGCGTCCCATGCTCCACCACCGGCGGCGCGGCAACGACCGGGCCATCCGCCGGCATCACGGGATCGATTACCCCAGGCGCCTCGGGCTTCACCACCGGCCCGACCACCGGCACCTCGTCCAGCACGGCCTCGACCGGGCCCTTCGGCGTCCCATGCTCCACCACCGGCGGCGCGCCGACGACCAGGCCATCGGCCGGCACCACAGGATCGGCAACCCCCAGCACTTCGGGCTTCACCACCGGCCCGACCACCGGCACCTCGTCCAGCACGGCCTCGACCGGGCCCTTCGGCGTCCCATGCTCCACCACCGGCGGCGCGGCAACGACCGGGCCATCCGCCGGCATCACGGGATCGATTACCCCAGGCACCTCGGGCTTCACCACCGGCGCGACCACCGGCACCTCGTCCAGCACGGCCTCGACCGGGCCCTTCGGCGTCCCATGCTCCACCACCGGCGGCGCGGCA
>NZ_JAETWB010000002.1:496897-497022 GCF_016773205.1 Belnapia arida | reverse complement strand
ACGACCGGGCCATCCGCCGGCATCACGGGATCGATTACCCCAGGCGCCTCGGGCTTCACCACCGGCCCGACCACCGGCACCTCGTCCAGCACGGCCTCGACCGGGCCCTTCGGCGTCCCATGCTC
>NZ_JAETWB010000002.1:0-496797 GCF_016773205.1 Belnapia arida | reverse complement strand
CCGGCACCTCGTCCAGCACGGCCTCGACCGGGCCCTTCGGCGTCCCATGCTCCACCACCGGCGGCGCGCCGACGACCGGGCCATCCACCGGCACCACAGGATCGGCAACCCCCGGCACCTCGGGCTTCACCACCGGCCCGACCACCGGCACCTCGTCCAGCACCGTCCCGATCGGACCAGTCAAACCGCCAAGATCCACCCCTGGCGGCACGCCAGCGACCGGACCACCAGCCGGCATCACGGGATCGATTACCCCAGGCGCCTCGGGCTTCACCACCGGCCCGACCACCGGCACCTGGTCCAGCACGGCCTCGACCGAAGCGGCCAAACCGCCAAGGTCCACCGCCGGCACGGCCCCGATGCCGCCGGCCACCGCTTCTGGACCGTGCCCCGCCACCGGACCGGCCGCCGCCGGCACCACCAAGGCCGGTAGATCCACCACCGGCACCGCTGCCGCAACCGGGCCGGGCACCTTCACGACGCTTTCGATCACCGTCGAGGCCGAAGAAGCCGCCGCATCCGCCATCGTGACGGTCACCGCCGCGACCCCGGCCGGGGCCGCATGTCCCACGGTGCTGCCCGTCGCAGCATCCACCCGCGCGGGCCCCACGGTGCCCGCCGCCGCATCGGCACGCTGCACCGTCTCCACGACGCTGCCGGCATGGTGGGCCTTCACCTCGGCCACCGCGGCTTTCGCCACCACCGGTGCCGGTGCCGGCGCCACCGCCTTCGGCATCCCAAACCCGGCGATATCCAACGCCGGTCCCGCCACCGCCACATCCACCTTCGGCGCCGAGGCCAGGGCCGGCGAGGGCGCCGCCCAGGCCACCACGCCGTCATCCGCATCGACGACGGGCTGGCTCACCTGCGCCGCCGCAGCCTGGCTGACCGCCACCGCCCGCGCCGGCGCCACATGCATCGTGTCGCCCGGGGCCGCGTGGGGCTGCGCCGCCTCGTCTCCCTGCGCCACCGCCTTGGCGCCTTCCGCGGCCTTCGCCGCCTTGCCTGCTTCGGCCACGGCCCTGGCCTGCGAGGCCGTCAGCAGCGCGGCATCCACCCCGCCGACGACACGCGCCTCCGCCGCTTGCACCAGGCCGAGCCCCATCGCCGTCTCGGCCAGCAGCCCGGCCTTGCCGATCGCCCCGGCGAATCCCACTTCGCGCACCGCCCAGGCATCGGCCTCGGCGCGCAGGATGTTGGAGGGGATGATGGTCGTCCCCCGTGCCATGGGCCGGTCCACCGTCGCCACGGCGATCCGCCCGCCATGGGCGGCGATGCCGAAGTCGCTCCCGCCCTGATCCAGCGTGCCGCCGGCCTCAGCCCCGGCCATGACGGTACTGCCCGCCCCGCCGGAGCCGCCATTCCGCCCCGCGGCCTGGTCCGGCGCCGCGCCCGGCAGGGCCTCCGCCACGGGCATCCCGGCCTGCGGGCCCAGATTGTTCAGCACCGCCGTCAGCATCGCCGCGGTAAGGCCAAGCCCCGCCATTTCCGGCGAAACCACCCGATCCTTCAGCCGCGCCCGTGCCCAGCGCTGCGCGCTCTCCTGCAATTCCTTCTGGCTGAGCGGCGCCGGCGGCGGACGGCTGGGCCGCGCGGTCTCACCTGGCTCGAGGAAGGAGGCATCGGCCTGCGCCCGGCCACGGCGGAACATGCTCGCCCGCTGCCACTGGTCGATGCCCATGCGTGATCTCCATGGTTGCGTGGTTGGAGCAAGCCAAAGGAAATCGTATACGATACCCGCCGGTGATCCCGGCCATCACGCTCCGGCTACCGGTACGGGCCCGGTAACCTGCGCTCGACGCCCTCCAGGGGTCAACGGCAGGCCACCAGCGCCAGATGCGCCGCAGGGTCCTGCCGCACCCCATCCGCCAGCAGCTCGAAATGCAGGTGCGTTCCATAGGTGATGCCGGTCCGCCCGACCCGCCCCAGCCGCTCGCCCTGCGCCACGCTGCGCTTGCCCGAGGCCAGGGCCGGCACCACCGCGCCGAGATGGGCATAGCGCGTCGTCCACCCGCCCTGATGGATCAGGTCGACCTCCAGCCCCGCCGCCCCGCGCCGCCGGATCGCCGCCACCTGCCCGGCCGCGGCCGCCATCGCCCAGGCCCCCGCCGGCGCCGGCAGGTCGATCCCGCCATGCATGCGGGAGGCCCGCGGCCCCGCCCCCTCCCTTGCCCCGAAGGGTGAGGAGATGCAGGCTGGGCTCACCGGTGCGGCCAGCCGCGGCGGCTCCCCCGCCGCCCCGAGCATCAGGGCGCCGAGGCCAAGCAGCGCCGGCCTCACCCGCCTGGCGCCGCCACCTCGCCCGGAAGCCCCATCCAGCCGGGGATGCGCGGCCGCAGCGCCGCGTCGCCGCAGCGAAGCGCACGTCCGTCGAGCGCATCCAGCCGGAGTTGGGCGATCCCCCGCGCCCCGCGCCCGGAGCGCATCTCGCCGACCTCGGCCCCGCCGGCCACCACCGGCGTCCCCGGCTCCGGCAGCGGCCCGTCCACCTCCACCGGCACCAGCCGCCGCTTCAGCAACCCGCGGTACCGGGTCCGTGCCGTCAACTCCTGGCCCATGTAGCAGCCCTTGCTCCAGGAGATGCCGTGCAGCGCGTCGAACCCGGCCTCCAGCAGCACCGTCTGCTCGGCGGCGAGGTCCCGGCTTCCCTCCGGCAGGCCGAGCGCCAGCCGGTGCGCGTCCCAGTCCTCGGCGGAGGCATCCGCCGCCGGCGCCGCGCGGGAGACCAGCCGCCACCCCGCCGCCTCCAGCCGCGGATCGGGCACCGCCCCCGCCGGCATCACGGCCCCGCCCCAGCCGACGGCCACCGCCATCTCCGCCGAGAGGTCCCGCAACATCACCTTCGACCGCAGCCGGAACCGCCCGAGCCGCTGCGCCAGCATCCCCGCCTGCGCCCGCTCACAGTCGAGCAGCAGCCGCTCGCACTCGGCGTGGATGAAGAAATCCGCCAACCACTTGCCCTGTGGCGTCAGCAGCGCGGCGAAGACCGCCCAGTCTGGCCCGGCCTCCGCCACATCGTTGGAGACCAGTCCCTGGAGGAAGGCCACCCGGTCCTCCCCCGCCACTTCCACAACGCCCCTCTCGGGCAGGATCGCGATCGGCATGCAACGGAGTTGGCCCCCCGCCCCCTCCGCGACAAGCCCGGAGGGAGCATGGTAAGCCGCTGCCGTGCGCATCCTCTTCATCACCGCGACCCGCATCGGCGACGCCGTCCTCTCCACCGGGCTGCTCGGCCACCTGATCCGCCAGCATCCGCAGGCGCGGTTCGTCATCGCCTGCGGCCCGGCGGCCGAGGGCGTCTTCGCCCGCATGCCGGGCCGTGCCTGGACCATCGTGCTGACCAAGCGGCGCCTGCGCCTGCATTGGCTGGAGCTCTGGCGGGAGGTCGGCACCCAGCGCTGGGACCTGGTGGTGGACCTCCGCGGCTCCGCCTTCGCCTTCCTGCTCCGGGCGAAGCGCCGCTTCGTGATGCGAGGCGGCCGCCAGCCGGGGCCGCGCATCGCCCATCTCGGCGCGCTGATGGGCCTCGACCCGCCGCCGCTGCCGGTCGCCTGGTTCAGCGCCGCCGATCGCGCCCGGGCCGCCGCCCTGCTGCCGGGCGAGGGGCCCTGGATCGCCCTCGGCCCCACCGCCAATTGGGACCGCAAGGTCTGGCCCGCCGAGCGCTTCGTGGCGCTCTTCGAGGCGCTGACCGCCCCCGGCCAGCCCCTCGCCGGCGCCCGCGCCGCCATCCTCGGCGGCCCCGGAGCGCAGGAGGCGGCGATGGCCGCCCCCGTCCTCGCTGCCCTCGGCGACCGCGCCGTCGACCTCGTCGGCCGCATCGCCCTCCCCGAGGCCGCCGCCGTCCTCGCCCGCGCCGCGCTCTTCGTGGGCAACGACAGCGGGCTGATGCACCTCTCGGCCGCGACCGGCACCCCGACCCTCGGCCTCTTCGGCCCCTCCCGCGTCGCCGAATACGCCCCCACCGGCCACCGCACCGCCACCGCCATCGCCCCGGCGAGCCCCGCCCTCGACAGCATGGCCGGCCTCACCCTCGAACAGGCCCTCGCCGCCGCCGGGACCCTCCTCGCCGAGCCGCAGCCGGCATGAGGCTCTCCGCCCTCGTCGTCGCCCGCAACGAGGCCGCCCGCCTCCCCGCCTGCCTCGCCAGCCTCGCCCCCGCCGACGAGCTGGTGGTGATGCTCGACCGCAGCACCGATGCCAGCGCCGAGGTCGCCCGCACCCATGGCGCCCGCCTCGTCGAGGGCGAATGGGCCCTCGAAGGCGAGCGCCGCAATGCGGGCATCGCCGCCTGCACCGGCGACTGGATCCTCGAGGTCGATGCCGACGAGCGCGTTCCGCCCGAACTCTGGCCCGCCCTCCGCACAACGATCGCCACCTCCCCCCACGGCTTCCACCGCGTGCGGATCGACAATTACGTGGGCGACCGGCTGATCCTGCACGGCTGGGGCGGCAGCTTCGGCACCACGCTGAAGCCCATCCTCTTCCGCCGCGGCGCCAAGCGCTGGCGCGCCCAGCGCGTCCATCCCGGCCTCGACTGGACGGGGACGGAAGGCGAGCGCATCACCTCAGCCGGCATCCGCCACGAGGTGGACCGCGACATCTCCGACATGCTCCGCCGCCTCGACCGCTATTCCTCGGCCAAGGCGGCCGACCTCCTGGCCGCCGGCGATATCGGCTCGCTGCCCGACAACATGCGCCGCTGCCTCTCCCGTATCATCAAGTGCTACGTGGCGCGGCGCGGTTACAAGGAAGGCGGCTGGGGCCTGCTGATCGCGCTCTGCGCCGGCCTCTTCCCCCTGCTCGCCCACCTGAAGGCCCGGCTGGAACCCGAGCGGCACCGCGGATGAGGATCGCCCTCGCCACCGAGGGCCCCCGCTTCGGCCCCGCCGCCCTCGCCGGGCGCCCGCTCGGCGGCGCCGAGACCGCCTTCGCCCTGCTCGCCGCCGCCTTCCTCGCCCGCGGCCACAGCCTCGACCTCCGCGCCGGCACCGAGCCGCCCGAGACCCGCGACGGGCTCCACTGGTCGCCCCTCGCGCCCGGCGGCCCGCCCGCCGAGCTGGTGATCGCCACCCGCCTGCCCCGCCTCTTCCGCGCCCTGCCCCGCGGCCGCCGCGTGCTCTGGCTGCACAACCCGGGCGGCTACCTGCGCAAGCCCCGCCACCTGCTGCCCCTGCTCGCCGCCCGGCCGCGCCTCGTCACCCTCGGCCCCTCGCACAGCGCGAGCCTCCCCCGGCTCCTGCCATTCCGCCCGGTGGAGATCCCCCTCGCCCTCGCCCCACCCTTCAGCGAGGGCTCCCCGCCCCGCCAGCCGCCGCCGCCCGTCGCCGTCTTCACCTCCAACCCGCTGCGCGGCCTCGACTGGCTGCTCGACCTCTGGACGGCCCGAATCCGCCCCGCCGTGCCAGGGGCGGAGTTGCACCTCTATGGCGGCGCTGCCACCTATGGCGGCGATGCCCGCCTCGCCGCCCGCGCCGCCCCGGTGCTCGCCCGCGCCGCCGCCCTCGCGGAGGAAGGCGTCCGTCTCCTGGCGCCCCTGCCCCGCCCGGCCCTTGCCGCGCGCCTCACGGAGGCACGGGTGATGCTCTATCGCGGTGACCCCGGCGAGACCTTCTGCCTCGCCCTGGCCGAAGCCCAGGCTGTCGGCCTCCCCGCCGTGGTGACGCCCCTCGGCGCAGTCGCCGAGCGCGTCGCCGAGGGCGAGACCGGCCACATCGCCGCCAGCGACGTGGATTTCGCCGCTGCCGCCATCCGGCTCCTCGGCGACGACATGGCCTGGAGCGCGCTCCATCGCGGCGCCCTCGCCCGCGGCCCCGGCCCCTCCTGGTCCGACATCGCCACCCGCTTCGAGGCGCTGGCGGGATGAGGCGATCCGGTGATCGGAGCGCCAAATGGCGCGGAGGGCTGAATTGGCCCGCGCGGCCTGCCAAGGTCGTCCCGCCATGAGAATCGCCCATGTCATCGCCGGCGCTCCCATGGGCGGCGCCGAGGCCTTCTACGAGCGCCTGACCCTCGCCCAGCACCGCGCCGGCGAGACGGTGCTGGCCGTCATCCGCACCGATGCCGCCCGCGCCGCCCGCCTCGCCGCGGGCGGCCTCGATGCCGTGCAGCTCCCCTTCGGCGGCCCCTTCGACCTCCGCACGGCCCCCGCGCTGAAGGCGGCGCTGGCCCGCTTCCGCCCCGGGGTGGTCGTCTCCTGGGCCAACCGCGCCAGCCGCTTCGCCGGGGCCCTGCGCCGCCGTGGCGCCCCCTGGCCGCTGGTGGGCCGCATGGGCGGCTACTACGACCTGAAATACTACCGCGGTTGCGACGCGCTGATCGGCAATACCGAGGACATCCGCGACTGGGTCATCGCCCGCGGCTGGCCCGCCACACGCGCCCACTACGTGCCGAATTTCGCCGACGACCTCGCCGGCGCCCCGCCCGCCGCGCTTTCCGCCCCGCCCGGCGCCCGCCGCCTGCTCGCCCTTGGCCGGTTGCATCCGAACAAGGGCTTCGACATCCTCCTCCGCGCCCTCGCCGACCTCCCCGAGGCCCACCTGTCGCTCGCCGGCGAAGGCCCCGAACGCCCGGCCCTGGAAGCCCTCGCCCGCAGCCTCGGCCTCGGCCGGCGCCTCGCCTTCCTCGGCTGGCGCCAGGACACCGGCGCCCTGCTCGCCGCCGCCGAGGCGCTGATCTGCCCCTCCCGTCACGAGCCGCTCGGCAATGTCGTGCTTGAGGCCTGGTCCGCCGCCCGCCCCATCGTCGCCGCCGCGGCCGAAGGTCCCGCCGCCCTCATCCGCCCCGGCGAGACCGGCCTCCTCGTCCCGAAGGAGGATCCGGCCGCCCTTGCCGCCGCCATCCGCGGCCTGCTCGCCGACCCGGCCGGCGCCGCCGCCCTCGCCGAGGCAGGCCGCGCCGAGTACGCGGCCCACCACGCCGAGGCCCCGGTCCTGGCCCGCTGGCGCGCCTTCCTCACCGCTCTCGTCCCGCAGGAGATGGCCTGATGTGCGGCCTTGCCGGCCTCGCCCTCCGCCTGGGCCAGACGCCCTCCGGCGCCACCCTCGACGCGCTGACCCGCGCGCTCGCCCATCGCGGCCCGGACGGCCACGGCCACCATGTCTCGGGCAATGTCGCCCTCTCGCACACCCGGCTCTCGATCATCGACCTGGTGACCGGCGACCAGCCCCTCTTCGCCGGCGCCGCCGCCCTCGTCGCCAATGGCGAGGTCTACAACTACCGGGAGCTGCGCGAGGAGAACCAGCTGCACTGCTCGACCGGCAGCGACTGCGAGCCGCCGCTCCATCTCTTCCGCCGCGACGGCATCGGCTTCGCCGACCGGCTGCGCGGCATGTACGCCATCGCGCTGCATGACCGCGGGACCAAGCGGCTCGTCCTCTCGCGCGACCCCTTCGGCATCAAGCCGCTCTACCTGGCCGAGGTCGCGGGCGGGCTCGCCTTCGCCTCGGAGCCCCAGGCGCTGATCGCAGCCGGCCTGGTCGAGCCCCGCATCCGCCCCGAAGCCCGCGCCGAGCTTCTCCAGATCCAGTTCACCACCGGCGCCGAGACCATCTTCGAGGGTATCCGCCGCATCCTCCCCGGCGAGACGGTGGTGATCGCCGACGGCGCCGTCACCGAGCGCCACCGCCGTGCCGCCCTCCCCGAAGGCGGCCCCGAGGAGATCACCGCCGACGCGGCGCTCACCCGCCTCGACGCCGCGTTGGAGGAGAGTGTCCTGCTCCACCAGCGCAGCGACGTGCCCTACGGCATGTTCCTCTCCGGCGGCATCGACAGCAGCGCCGTCCTCGCGCTCATGGCCCGCCTCAACGACCGGCCCGTCCTGGCCTTCACCGCCGGCTTCGACGTCCCCGGCGCCGCCGACGAGCGCGCCGCCGCCGCCCATCTCGCCCAGGCCGCCGGCGCCCGCCACATCACCCTCTCGGTCACCGAGGCCGATGTCTGGCGCCACCTGCCGGAGATCGCCGGCGCCATGGACGACCCGGCCGCCGACTACGCCATCATCCCCACCTGGTTCCTCGCCCGCCGCGCCCGGCAGGAAGTGAAGGTCGTCCTCTCTGGTGAAGGCGGCGACGAGATCTTCGGGGGCTACGGCCGCTACCGGGCCGCGATGCGGCCGTGGTGGCTGGGCGGCAAGGCCCCCCGTTCGAGAGGGAGCTTCGACCGCCTCGACGTGCTGCGCGAGGCGCCGACCGGCTGGCGCGACGGCACCGGTGCCGCCGAGGCCGCTGCCGCCAGCCCCGGCCGCACCCGTCTCCAGGCCGCTCAGGCGCTCGACATCGCCGACTGGCTGCCGAACGACCTGCTCATCAAGCTGGACCGCTGCCTCATGGCCCATGGCGTCGAGGGCCGCACGCCGCTGCTGGATGCCGGCATCGCAGCCAGCGCCTTCCGCCTGCCGGATGCGCTGAAGGTCCAGCGCGGCAGCGGCAAGTGGCTGCTGCGCGAATGGCTCGCCCGCCACTTCCCCGCCGCCGAGCCCACCAAGCCGAAGCAGGGCTTCACCGTCCCCATCGGCGCCTGGATCGAGGGCGTCGGCGACCGCCTCGGCCCGCTCGTCGCCGCCCAGCCCGGCGTCGCCGAGATCGCCCGCCCCGACCGCGTCGCCGCCTTGTTCCGCCATGCCGGGAGCGAGAAGCATCGCGGCTTCGCCGCCTGGCACCTGCTCTTCTATGCGCTGTGGCACCGCCGCCATGTCGAGCGGCGCGACGTCCGGGGTGATGTCTTCGAGGTCCTGAGCGGGCGCTAGAGCGCACTCCGGTCGGACGGCATCACCCGGTCGGAGATATCTGCTCGTTCAGCCAGCAAGCTGGAGCGGCGTCCGTGAGCCGGTGCGAACGGAAACCGCTCCGGGGCGAATTCAGGCCGCCAGCGCCGCGATGCGCAGCTCCGCCGCGTCCATCGCCGCCGCCCGCTGCTCGGCGCCCACGGCCAGCCCCTCGGCCACCACCACCTCCGGCTCGGTGATGCCGATGAAGCCGAGCGCCGCCCGCAGGTAGCTCTCGCCATGCTCGAAGGCCGCCGCCGGCGCCCCCGCCCCGTAGACCCCGCCCCGGGCCACCGCGAGAATCACCCGCTTGCCGCCCACGAGCCCCACCGGCCGCCCATCCGCGTAGCGGAAGGTCTGCCCGGCGACGAGGATGCGGTCGATCCAGGCCTTCAGCTGGCTGGAGACCGAGAAATTGTAGAAGGCGACGCCGATCACCACGGTGTCCGCCTCCAGGAATTCCTGCAGCACCTCGCCACCCAACGCCAGGTCCGCCGCCACCTCCGGCGCATGCTCCGCGGCCGGGCTCCGCGCCGCCGCCAGCGTCGCGCCGGAGAGATGCGGCACCGGCGCGGCGCCGAGGTCCCGATGGACGATCCGCTCGCCCGGCCGCACCGCCCGCAGCCGCGCGACGATGCCGGCCGAGAGCTTGCGGCTGACCGAATGGTCGCCAAGGATACTGGAATCGATGTGCAGGATGGTCATGGCCTTGCTGCCCCTGGTGGTATTCATTTGTGACCAAGGCTATATGCGTCACCACCTGAAACCCGCCAAGGAGGCACAATTTTGGAACCCGGCCACAGCGAGGGAACCACCCGGGCGGCGCATCTGCCCGGCGATTGCCAGGCGGTCAGCTCCCTCCTCGCCCGCATCGGCGACAAGTGGACGGTCCTCGTCGTGATGATGCTGGCCGACGGTCCCCGCCGTTTCAGCGAGCTGAAGCGTGCCATCGGCGGGGTCTCCCAGCGCATGCTGACCCTCACCCTGCGCGGGCTGGAGCGGGACGGGCTGGTCACCCGCACGATCACCCCCACCATTCCACCCCGGGTGGATTACGAGCTCACAGGGCTCGGCCAGTCCCTCCGCCGTCCCGTCGAGGCGCTCGGCGCCTGGGTCTTCGAGCACCTGCCGGAGATCCATCGCGCCCGCGCCGCCTTCGACAGCCGGGCGGAAGAGAATCGCTAACCAGTTGAACAATATCGAGGAGCGACACCGATGACCGATGCCCCTGGCTACACCCCGCCCCAGGTCTGGACCTGGGACAAGGAGAGCGGCGGCCGCTTCGCCAACATCAACCGCCCCATCGCCGGCCCCACGCACGAGAAGGAGCTGCCGGTCGGCCGCCATCCGCTCCAGCTCTACTCGCTCGGCACGCCGAACGGCGTGAAGGTGACGATCATGCTGGAGGAGCTGCTGGCCCTCGGCCATGCGGGTGCCGAATACGACGCCTGGCTCATCAAGATCGGCGAGGGCGACCAGTTCGGCAGCGGCTTCGTCGCGGTGAACCCGAACTCCAAGATCCCCGCCCTGCTCGACCGCAGCGGCCCGGAGCCGGTCCGCGTCTTCGAATCGGGCGCCATCCTCACCTATCTCGCCGAGAAATTCGGCGCCTTCCTGCCGACCGAGCCGGCGAAGCGGGCCGAGTGCCTCTCCTGGCTGTTCTGGCAGATGGGTTCGGCGCCCTATCTCGGCGGCGGCTTCGGCCATTTCTACGCCTATGCGCCGAGCAAGATGGAATACCCGATCAACCGCTTCGCCATGGAGACCAAGCGCCAGCTCGACGTGCTGGACCGCCGCCTGGCCGAGAGCGAGTATCTGGGCGGGCCCGACTACACCATCGCCGACATCGCCGTCTTCCCCTGGTATGGCGGGCTGGTGAAGGGCTGGCTCTACGGCGCGGCGGAATTCCTCGCCGTCCACGAGTACAGGAACGTCAACCGCTGGGCCGACCAGCTCCTCGCCCGCCCCGCGGTGAAGCGCGGCCGCATGGTCAACCGCGTCCAGGGCGAGCCCTCCAGCCAGCTCCATGAGCGGCACGAGGCCAGCGACTTCGAGACGAAGACGCAGGACAAGATCGGCACCCAGGGGTAAGCGGCGCGGGGGCGGGCCCGGCCCGCCCCATCCGCATCCTTGCCATCCGATGCGGCTTCGTATAGGAATACTTCCCTGAAAGCGCCCAGGCCGCGCCCATCCCGGCCCCTCCCCTAAAACCATCAATTCCTCAAATCCGCCTACATTTCCCAATCGGGACAATCCCTTACCCACCTCTCCGCCTCAATTCTTGAGGCGCCTCGCCGCAATTGAGGGCCGCCTCTTCCCCGCTCCAGCACATCGCGGGATAACCCCCCTCCGACTGCCGCAAGGAGCCAAGCCGATGCCCGCCTTCGACCTCGTGCTGCGCGGCGGCACCTGCGTCCTCCCCTGGGGCGAGGAGGCGACCGATGTAGGCGTCCGCGCCGGCCGCATCGCCGCCCTCGGCGACCTCCGCACCGCCGAAGCGGCCGAGACCATCGACTGCACCGGCCTGCACATCCTCCCCGGCCTGATCGACGCCCATGTCCATTTGCGGGACCCGGGCGACCCGGCGGTGGAGACGCTGGAGAGCGGCACCCGCGCTGCGTTGCTCGGCGGCCTCACCGCCGTCTTCGACATGCCGAACACCGCCCCCTCCATCACGGACAGGGAGCGGCTGGACTGGAAGCGCGGCTATCTCGAAGGCCGCGCCTGGGTCGATGTCGGCCTTTATGTCGGCGCCTCCAAGAAGAACATCGCCGAGCTGGCCTCGCTCGAACTCCAGCCCAATGTCTGCGCCGTGAAGGTCTTCGCCGGCAGCAGCACCGGCGACCTGCTGGTCGAGGACGATGCTTCGCTGGAAGCCGTCATGCGCAGCGGCCGGCGGCGGATCTGCTACCACTCGGAGGACGAGTACCGGCTGCAGGAGCGCAAGCCGCTCTTCACCAGCGGCATGCCCCACCGCAACCACATGGTCTGGCGCGACGTGGACTGCGCCCTTATCGGCACGCAGCGGCTGATGACGCTCGCCCGCAAGACCGGCCGCCCCGCCCATATCCTCCACGTCTCGACCGCCGAGGAGCTGGAGCTGCTGCGCGATTACCGCGACGTCTCCACGGTCGAGGTTCTGCTCAACCACCTGACCCAGACCGACGAGGCCTATGACCGGCTCGGCGGCTATGCGGTGATGAACCCGCCCATCCGCGACGAGCGCCACCTGCGCGCCGCCTGGGCCGCCATCGCCGATGGCACGGTCGATGTCGTCGGCTCCGACCATGCCCCGCACAGCCGCGCCGCCAAGGAACGCCCCTGGCCGGACGGGGCGGCGGGCCTCACCGGCGTGCAGACCATCGTGCCGCTGATGCTCGATCATGTCAGCGCCGGCCGCCTCAGCCTCTCCCGCCTCGCGGACCTGATGTGCGCCGGTCCCGCCCGGGTCTATGGCGCCAATGGCAAGGGGCGCCTCGCCGCCGGCTACGACGCCGACTTCACCGTGGTGGACATGAAGCGCCAGCGCACCATCGAGGAGGGCTGGATCGTCTCGCCCTGCGGCTGGACGCCCTTCGCCGGCCATCGCTGCACCGGCTGGCCCGTCATGGCGATCCTCCGCGGCGCCGTCGCCATGCGCGAGGACGAGGTGATCGGCACCCCGCGCGGCACCGGCGTCCGCTTTGCCGAGGCGCGCGGCTAGCCTGCGATCGTCCCGGGTATTCCCACTCGGGACGTAAATCGCCGGCCCATTCAAGCAACGCCTACCAGAGCGAGAATTCGGTGCCGAAATCGGTGGTGGTGAGCTCCCGGCAGCGCGCCGCCTCGGCGCACTCGGCCCGGATGCGCCCGTCCGGCCCGAGCGCGAGGACAAGCGGCACGGCCGGCTCGGACAGCTTCGTGTAGGCCAGATCCACCTGGAACCGCAGCGAATCGTAGCGGTCCCGCTCGACATAGAAGATCAGGTCGCGCGACACCGCCTCGCCCGGCTGCAATTCGGAGGGTTCGGCCGGCAGCGCGGTGGCCCCCGCGAACAGCACGCCCTGCCGCAGCACCATCTCCTGCCGCTCCGCCCGGCCATAGCGCGCGGCGGTGACCTCGCTCCTCCCCGCCAGGCTTTCGGGCGATGGCCCCGCCTCGGGTCCGGTGAAGCGCATCCCAGTGCCGATGACGTTGTAGGTGAGGCCGAGCACCCGCACCCCCGCCTCGCCCACATTGGTCCGCGTGACCGTGGAGCGGATGGCCAGCCGCCCATCCCGCTCGCCTGCCTTCTCGAGCGTGGTGGTGACGGACAGGCTGGGCGGCGCCAGCCCCGGCTTGATCCGCGCCTCGTAGATGAAGGTATAGACGCCCCAGGCCCCCGCCCCGAGGATGGCCAGCGTCTGCACCACCGTGCTCAGCTTATCGAGGCTGAAGCGGCTGGTCTCCTGCGGTGTCCCGGCGGCCTGGCTCATGCCGCAACAACCTCCGGCCGGGGGTGCCGGTTGCGTCACCACAGACCTGGCCACCGCCTGGTCCTGTTGGCTTCCTGCGCCGCGCTGAGGGTCGCCGGCCCATCCGCCACGCCACGCCGCCCCGGCAACGGGGCCGCCCAGCAGTCGACCCGGCCGAGGCTGCGCGTGCAGTAGGGCGGCGGCGCGGGCGGCGCCTCCGCCGGCCGGCAATAGTCCTGCCCGCGGTCGAGCCGCACCACCGAGCAATCCCGCCCCGTCGCCACGGATACCACCGCATCCACCGGCGACCGCCCGACCACCGCGACCGAGCCCGCGGTCACCGCCGCGCCCACGGTCAGCGGCTCGCAGCCCGCCAGCGGGATCAGGAGAAGGGGCAGCATCCAGCGCATCGCCCGGCAGCCTGCACGCGCCGGGCTTAACGCACCGCCAACGGGCTGCTATGCACCGCCCCTTCTCCCGAGGAAGGACCGCGTGGCCGACATCTTCGACGAGGTGGAGGAAGACCTCCGCGCCGAGCGCATGAAGCGGCTGATGGCCCGCTATGGCGGGCTGCTGGCCGGGCTGATGCTGCTCGCGGTTGCCTGCGTCGGCGGATGGCAGGGCTGGCGCTGGTGGCAGGCCCGCCAGTCTGCCCAGACCGCCGAGGTCTACATGGCCGCCAACAAATCCGCCGCCGAGCCCGGTGCCGACGGCCGCGCCGCGGCCGACCGCTTCGCCGCCCTGGCCGCCGAGGCGCCGCCCGGCTACCGCAGCCTCGCCCGCCTCCGCGCCGCGGCGCTGCGGGCCGAGGCCGGCGACCGCGCCGGGGCGCTTGCCCTCTGGGAGGAGGTCGCGCGTGACGGCTCGATCGATCCGCTCTACCGGGACCTCGGCACGGTGATGTGGGGGCTGCACTCCCTCGATGCCGGCGACCCGGCCGCGATCGAGGGTCGCCTGGCCCCCCTCGCCGAGGGTCCCTGGCGTGCCTCGGTGCAGGAGATCCGGGCCCTGGCCGCGATGAAGCGCGGCGCGACGGAGGAGGCGAAGCAATTGCTCACCAGCCTGACCACGGCCCCGGCCACGCCCCAGGGCGTGCGCGACCGGGCTGGCAAGCTGCTCGCGGAGATCGGCGGCTGATGCGGACCAACTTCACCCGCCGCGCAGCCCTGCTGGGCGGCGCGGGCCTGCTGGCCGGCTGCGAATCGATCACCGACACCTTCGATGGCATCTTCGGCGAACGGAAGGTGCCGCTGCGCGGCGAGCGCCGCCCGGTGCTGGCCGTCGAGCGCCCGCTGAACATCGAGGAGGGCGCCCAGGCCCCCGTCACCCTGCCGCCCCCGGCGCTGAATGCCGACTGGCCCCAGGCCGGCGGCACCATCAGCCATGCGGCAGGCCACCCCGCCCTTGGCCTCCGCCTGGGCGAGGCCTGGCGGACCGCCATCGGCACCGGCACCGCCTATCGCCGCCGGCTGCTCGCGCCCCCCATCGCCGCCGGCGGCGCGGTCTATGCGGCGGATGCGCTGGGCATGGTGACGGCGCTGACGGCGCTCGACGGCCGCCGCCGCTGGTCCTTCGACACCCGGCCCGAGAAGGACCGGGACGGCGCCCTCGGCACCGCCCTCGCCTTCGACAACGGCACGCTCTACCTCGCCACCGGCATGGCCGAGGCGATGGCGCTCGACCCGGCCGACGGCAAGCCGCGCTGGCGCGTCGACCTGCCCGCCCCGGCACGCGGCGCCCTGACCGTCGCCAATGGCCGGGCCTATGTGACGACGACGGAGAACCACCTGCTCGCCCTCTCGGTCGAGGACGGCCGGACGCTCTGGACCTATCGCGGCCAGCCGACCGCCACCATGGCGCTCGGCCTGCCGGCCGCGGCGGTGGAGGGCGAGATGGTCGTCGCCGGCTTCGGCTCCGGCGAGCTGGCGGCGATCCGGGCGAGCGACGGCCGCGCGCAGTGGAGCGAGACGCTGAGCTCCGCCGCGGGCGGCGGCCTCGCCGACATCGCCGCCATCACCGCGCTCCCGGTGATCGACCGTGGCCGGGTCTTCGCCAGCGGCCTCGGCGGCATCACCATCGCCCTCGACCTCCGCTCCGGCCGCCGGCTGTGGGAGCGGGATGTGGCCGCGGCCGAGACGCCCTGGGTGGCAGGCGACTGGGTCTTCCTGCTGACGACCGGGGCCGAGGTCGCCTGCCTCGGCCGGGACGACGGCCGGGTGCGCTGGATCGCCAGCCTGCAACGCTTCAAGGACGAGAAACGGCGGCGGGACCCCATCCAATGGGCCGCCCCGGTGCTCGCGGGCGGCCGCCTGCTGGTCGCCGGCAGCAATGCCCAGCTGGTGGAGGTCGACCCGTCCAACGGCGAGATCGCCGGCCGCGTCCGCCTGCCGGACGGCGTCATGCTGCCGCCAGCCGTCGCCGGCGGCGTCATGTACGTGCTGACGGAAGATGCGGTGGTGGCGGCGCTCCAGGGCGCCTGAGGCGGGACATCGGCCGGCGGATGCGCTAGGGAGCGCCATGCTCCCCACCATCGTCATCCTCGGCCGTCCGAATGTCGGCAAGTCGAGCCTCTTCAATCGGCTGGTCGGCCGGAAGATCGCCATCGTCGACGACACCCCCGGCGTCACCCGCGACCGCAAGGAGGCCGAGGCCCGCATCGCCGGCCGCGATGTCCGCCTGCTGGACACCGCCGGCCTTGAGGAGGCAGCGCCCGAGACCATCCAGGGCCGCATGCGCGCCAGCTCCGAGGCGGCGCTGCGCGAGGCGGACCTCGCCCTCTTCGTCATGGACGCGCGGACCGGCCTCACCCCGGCCGACCGCGCCTTCGCCACCTGGCTGCGCCGCCAGTCAGTGCCGGTCATCCTGGTGGCGAACAAGACGGAGGGGCGCTTCGGCGGCCAGGCGGCCTTCGAGGCCTATGAGCTCGGCCTCGGCGACCCGGTGGCGATCTCCGCCGAGCATGGCGACGGCATGGGCGAGCTGCACGACGCCATCCGCGAGCACCTGCCCGCCGAGGCGGAGGAGCCGGAGGACCCAGACCGGCCGCTGCGCCTCGCCATCATCGGCCGCCCCAATGCGGGGAAATCGACCCTGCTGAACGCCCTGCTCGGCCAGGAGCGGATGATCACCGGGCCGGAGCCCGGGCTGACGCGGGATTCCGTCGCGGTCGAGTGGCGCGACGAGACCGGCGCCCTCGTCCGCCTCGTCGACACCGCCGGCTTGCGGAAGAAGGCCCGCATCGAGCAGGCGCTCGAGAAGATGTCGGCCGCCGCCTCCATCGCCGCGCTGAAGGAATGCGAGGTTGCCATCCTGGTCGTCGATGCCCTGCTCGGGATGGAGGAGCAGGAGCTGCGCCTCGCCCGCCTGGCCGAGCGCGAGGGCCGGGCCGTCGTCATCGCGTTGAACAAATGGGATGCGGTGGAGGACCGCGCCGCTACCCGCCGCCGCATCGAGGACGTGCTGACGGCGAGCCTCGCCCAGATGCGGGGCATCACCGTGGTGCCGCTCTCGGCCCAGACCGGCCGCGGCGTCGAGAAGCTGATGCCGGCGGTGCGCGAGACCTATGCCCACTGGAACCGCCGCATCCCGACCGGAGAGCTGAACCGCTGGTTCGAGGCCATGCTGACGCGCCACCCGCCGCCGCTCTCCGAGGGGCGCCGCATCAAGCTGCGCTACGCCACCATGCCGAAGGCCCGGCCGCCGACCGTGGTGGTCTTCGGTACCCGCGCCGAGCAGCTGCCGGAGGACTACCGCCGCTACCTGGTGAACGGCTTCCGCGAGTCCTTCGCCATGCCTGGCGTGCCGATCCGGCTACAGCTCCGTGGCACGACCAACCCGTATGCGGAAAGCGATACGTAGCCGCTTGCCCGCGGCGGGCTGCCTGATTATGGTCCGCCGCCCTGAGGACAGGTGGCCGAGCGGTCGAAGGCGCGCGCCTGGAAAGTGCGTATACGTCAAAAGCGTATCGTGGGTTCGAATCCCACCCTGTCCGCCATCCCACTGGATCACGCGGTGCCTCGACCTGGCACGAACCCGCCCCCTCCACGGCCGCCGAAGCCCGGCGGCACGAAGAGCGGCCGGGCCGTCCCGGCGCACACAGGCCTGCCGAAACGACCCTACGGCTGCGGATCTCCGGGCTCAGCTCCGCAGGCCGGGCGCCTCCTGGCCCGTGCGCGCCACGTATTCCGTGTAGCCGCCGTCGTACTGATGAATGCCCTCGGGCGTGAGTTCCAGCACCCGATTGGACAGCGCGGCCAGGAAGTGCCGGTCGTGCGAGACGAACAGCATGGTGCCCTCGTATCGCGACAGCGCCGCGACGAGCATCTCCTTCGTCGCCATGTCCAAGTGGTTCGTCGGCTCGTCCAGCACGAGGAAGTTCGGCGGGTCATAGAGCATCATCGCCATGACCAGCCTGGCCTTCTCGCCGCCCGACAGGACCCGGCACCTCTTCTCCACCTCGTCGCCCGAGAAGCCGAAGCAGCCCGCCAGGGCGCGCAATGAGCCCTGCGTCGCGCGGGGAAAGGCGTCCTCCAGCGACTGGAACACGGTCCGCTCGCCGTCGAGCAGTTCCATGGCGTGCTGCGCGAAGTAGCCCAGCTTCACGCTGCCCCCCAGCGTGACCGTCCCCGCATCCGGCTGCGTGGCGCCCGTCACCAGCTTCAGCAGCGTGGACTTGCCCGCGCCGTTGACGCCCATGACGCAGCAGCGTTCCTTGCGGCGCACCAGCAGGTCCAGCCCCTCGTAGATGGTCCGCTGGCCGTAGCGCTTGTGGACATTCCTCAGGTTCACCACGTCGTCGCCGGAGCGCGGCGCCGGCTGGAACTCGAAGGAGACCGTCTGGCGGCGCTTGGGCGGCTCGACCCGATCGATCTTCTCCAGCTTCTTCACGCGGCTCTGCACCTGGGCGGCGTGCGAGGCACGCGCCTTGAACCGCTCGATGAAGCTGATCTCCTTGGCGAGCATGGCCTGCTGGCGCTCGAACTGGGCCTGCTGCTGCTTCTCGGCCAGCGCGCGCTGCTGCTCGTAGAAGGCGTAGTTGCCCGAATAGCCTGTCAGCGCGCCGCCATCGATCTCGATCACCTTGTTGACGATGCGGTTCATGAACTCGCGGTCGTGCGAGGTCATCAGCAGCGCGCCGTCATAGGCCTTGAGGAAATTCTCCAGCCAGATCAGGCTCTCCAGGTCGAGATGGTTGCTCGGCTCGTCGAGCAGCATGACGTCCGGGCGCATGAGGAGGATGCGGGCCAGCGCCACGCGCATCTTCCAGCCGCCCGACAGCGCGCCCACGTCGCCCTCCATCATCTCCTGGCTGAAGCTCAGGCCATCCAGGACCTCGCGCGCCCGGCCTTCCAGGGCATAGCCGCCCAGGGCCTCGAACCGTCCCTGCACCTCGCCGAAGCGTTCGATGATGCTGTCGAGGTCGTCCGCCTGGTCGGGGTCCGCCATGGCGGCCTCCAGCGCCTGCAACTCGGCCGCCACGGCGCTCACCGCGCCGGCGCCGTCCATCACCTCGGACACGGCGCTGCGGCCCGACATCTCGCCCACATCCTGGTTGAAGAAGCCGATGCTGATGCCCCGGTCGGCGACCACCTGGCCCTCGTCGGGGGGCTCCTGGCCGGTGATCATCCGGAAGAGCGTCGTCTTGCCGGCACCGTTGGGACCGACGAGGCCGATCTTCTCCCCCTTCTGAAGCGCCGCGGAGGCCTCGATGAAGAGGATCTGCTGGCCGTTCTGCTTGCTGATGTTGTCGAGGCGGATCATGGGTGTGCGGGGCTTGGAGCAGTTGCGGCGCGCTTATGCCACGGGGCGCGCCGGCAAGAGAGTGGCTTGCTGCCCATGGCGGCGCGTACCGCCACGCCGCTTGCCCCGGGAACCGGCCTGGCCGCTCCCTCCGGCGGCGATTGGCGTCCGGGCGCGCTCGCCCTGGCCGGCCCCGCCAGCCGCCTCAGATCGGTTAGGTGGAACGCGGATGGTAACTGAGAGAGAGATCGCCCGCGCTTCCGTCAGATTCTGAGCGCCATGACCTTCGCTCCAGCGATCCGTAAACAAAACGCCTGATTCTGTGGGTTCGGACGCCCGTTCGGGCGCTCGTCGTTTACAGAATCGTTTGGCGGAGGGAGCCGACGATGGAGCACCTCCAAGCCACAGACGCTGCAGGGCAGGTCCTTCCCCCCTGTGATAGCCGCTTACCGACTTTACTCCCGCGCTGCGGCAGTAGGCGCGACTCGGCTCGGTCATGTAGTTGCCGCCGGCAGCGGGAGGGTAAGACAGAGATATGGCTCGGATCAGGCACATTGGGATCCGAAACTTTAGGGGTATAGACGCTCTGGATTGGTCTCCATCGCCGGGCCTGAACTGCCTCATCGGGGCCGGTGATGGCGGGAAAACGACGATTTTGGATGCGATCGACCTTTGCATCGGGGCGCGCCGGACGGCCCAGTTCTCGGACGCCGACTTCCACGATTTGAACCCGGGGCAGCCCATCGCCATCCAGATCACCCTCGGCGATCTGCCAGACGCCCTACGGAGCATGGAGGGCTACGGACAATACCTCCGGGGTTACATCGAGTCGACCTCCGAAGTGGTGGACGAGCCAGGGAGCGGGATCGAAACCGTCCTGACGCTGCAGCTCATCGTCGCGAGCGATCTGGAGCCGTCTTGGAGCCTGTTTTCCGACCGGGCGGCCACCGAGAACGCCACGCGATCCCTCGCCTGGGCCGACCGCGTCCGAATGGCCCCGACGAGGATCGGCGGCGGGAGCGAGGCCCAGTTGGGCTGGCGGCGCGGATCCGTGCTCGCCCGCCTCACGGGGGAGGAGGTGACTGGCGGCCCTGCCATGCTGCAGGCCTTGCGAGACGCCCGCGCAACTTTCGGCAGCACCGCTCAGAAGCACATAGCCGAGACGCTGAAGACCGTAGACCGCGTCGCATCAGACCTCGGCGTCCCGCTGCACGGCGGCGCGAATGCCTCCCTCGATCCCGGAACGGCCTCCGTCTCGGCCGGCACCGTCTCTCTGCACGACGCCAGGGGCGTCCCCCTGCGGAACCTCGGCACCGGATCCGCACGTTTGCTCGTCGCCGGTTTACAGCGGGCGGCCGCGGCGGAGGCGAGCATTGCCCTGATTGACGAACTTGAGCACGGCCTCGAGCCACACCGCATCATCGCCCTGCTGGGCTCCCTTGGCGCGAAGGAGAAAGATCCGCCGCTCCAGGTTTTCGCAACCACCCATTCGCCTGTCGCAGTCCGGGAACTCTCGGCCGGTCAGCTAAACATCCTGCGGCGGACCGACAGCGGCCTGCAGGTGCTCAACGCCGGTGAAGTGGCGGACGTACAGGGCACCATGCGCGTCTTCCCGGAGGCTCTGCTGGCGAAATCGATCATCGTCTGTGAAGGAGCCAGCGAGGTCGGACTCCTGCGTGGCCTGGACCGCCAAATGGCGCTGAGCGGCACCCCCACCCTCATGGCACGCGCGGTCGCCCTTGTGGACGCCGGCGGCATCACGAAGGTCTACAGTCGTGCGGGGGCGTTCACGAAGCTCGGCTACCGGACGATGACTTTCCGCGACGACGACGTTAAGCCCGATGCCGCGATCGAAGTAGCTTTTGAGGCAGCTGGCGGAAAGGTGGCGTCCTGGGGCGCGGGACGGGCGATCGAGGACGCGTTATTCGGCGATCTTGGCGAGGCGGACGCGGCCCTGCTCCTCGATCGGGCGATCGAAATCCATGGTGAGGGGCTCATCGACGAGAACATCAAGTCAGCCTCATCTGGAAAGCGGTGCCTCGCCGACCGGGCAGCCCTATTGAACGAGCCAGGACGGCTCGTCCTCGCAAAGGCAGCCCGGTCCAAGCCCGGCTGGTTCAAGTCAGTGTCCTGGATGGAGGACGTCGGCTTCGACATCGTCGGCCCAGGCCTTTCACGTGCCGCGGCGCCCTTCCAGGCCGTGATCCAGGGGATCAGCGCGTGGATGGAGTGACCCCGGACGAGATTGACCTGCTCGCAATCGACCGCGGATCGGTCTCAGCGCCGGCCGGGTGCGGCAAGACACACCTGATCGCCAGAACCCTGACGCGGCACAGCGACCCAAAGCCGATCCTCGTCCTCACCCATACCAACGCGGGCGTCGCCGCATTGCGGGGCCGGCTGGATCGGTTCCAGGTTCCCCGGGCCTCATATCGCTTGGCCACGCTCGACGGGTGGGCGATGCGGCTGATCGGGACGTTCCCAGGGCGGAGCGGCCACGATCCGTCCATCCTCGCCCTCGGCAACCCCAGGTCAGACTACCACGCGATACGCGTGGCCGCGGTCGAACTGCTCCAGGCCGGGCACATCTCGGACGTGCTGTCGGCCTCCTACGACCGCCTCATCGTGGATGAGTACCAGGACTGTTCGGAGATCCAGCACTTCATCGTCGGTCTGGCGTCTAACACCCTCCGCACCTGCGTTCTCGGCGACCCCCTCCAAGCGATCTTCAACTTTGCGGGTCGTCTCGCCGATTGGGAAAAGGACGTCCGCGAGCATTTCCCGCCCGCCGGCGAGCTCTCCACGCCCTGGCGATGGATCAATGCTGGGGAACAAGGCTTTGGCGAGTGGCTGCTCGACGCGCGACGATCGCTCCTGGCAGGCGGGGGCGTGGACCTGTCGTCGGCGCCGGCAAACGTCGTCTGGCTGCCCCTGGACGGCATTTCCGACGAGGCTATCAAACTCGAGGCCTGCCGAACGCCTGCCCTGTCGAAGGATGGTGGTGTTCTGATCATGGCGGAGAGCAAAAAGCCTGATCGGCAACGCCGTTTCGCCCGGAACACCCCCGACGCCGTAGCGATCGAGAGTGTGGACCTGGGCGACCTCGTCTCTTTCGCCCGTGCCTTCCGCGTGACGGAGAGCGACGCTCTCGACCGCATCATCGAGTTTGCGGAGAGCGTGATGGCCAACCTGGGCGGGACGGAGACGTTGGAGCGCGTCCGGGAACACCTGGCCGGCACTTCGACGGCTCCTCCCTCGGATGCCGAGGCCGCCGCGTTGCGGTTCGCCGCGGCACCGACCCACCGCGGCGCGCTCGGGTTCCTCTCGGCGCTGAACGCGCAAACCGGAGTTCGCGTGCATCGGCCGACCGTATTCAGGAGCTGCCTGAAGGCCCTAGAGGCATGCCCTGATGACGAGCAGGCTTCCTTCTTAGCGATGGCTATCAAAATGCGAGAAGAGAACCGGCTGCTCGGTCGTCCCCTACCTGGACGGGCTGTCGGCAGTACGCTTTTATTGAAGGGTCTGGAAGCTGAGGTGGCAGTTATTCTTGACGCGCACGGGATGAACCCGGCTCACCTCTACGTCGCTATGACGCGCGGTGCAAGGAAGCTGGTCGTATGTTCCAGGACCCCCAAGCTGCCGGCTTGGTGACTGGATCGGGGGCTTTGGCTCCGATTAGCTCCGAGTATCGCCTTACGGCGCTCATGCAAGTAGGGCGGCAACCTACGCCAGACGGCATGCTGGCTCAGGTCGGCAGGGAGAAGGGCGGCCGCGGCGCCCGTTTCAGTTGGGGAAGGCGACATCTCCTTCCCGATGGATCCTGCGGCCGCACAGTCGGGTGAACTCTAAGGAGGTCATCCTTTCCAGGCCCGAGGTGCAAAAGCAGCAGCAACGTCATGGGCGTTGGCGATCTCGCCGGCATCGGCCTGGCGCAGCCCCTCTTTTAGATGGGCCGTCCACCCCTCGTAGGCTCCGATGAACTGAGCAAGTGCTTCGGTCACAAGATAGCTGCGGTCACAGCCCAACACTCGAGCCAACGCGTCCAGGGCGTCACATCTCTCGACCGACATGCAGACCGTCACGGACACCACGTTGGTGTCAGTCATTGAGCTGTGGCCGGCCGCTGGAGCATGAGGCTGCGAGATGCCGTTGCCATACGATCCGGATGAAAGCCACAAAGTAATAAACAAGTCCGACCGCGCCGAAGGCGATGCCAAATAAACCGCCCGCCCAAAGAAAAGGGATCGCCGCGTTCATGGGTTACCTCAGGTGTTGGGCTCGCTTCGGGACCCCTGGAGACGAGCCGTAAGATTTTTCAGCCGGCGGATGTACTCGGCTTCGTCCGAAATCAAACCTGCGGCGGTGAGGCTGTGACGAAGCCCCCGCATCTCGGCAAACGTGGTTTCACTCTGCTTGGTGAGCACTGTAATGTCGTTCATCACCCGCCTGTATTCATTTTCACGAAGTGACGACATGAAGCTCGTTGCAACTTGAGTTCGGTGCAGTAAATTTTGAAGCTGATGCAAGAGCGATATAACAACCGCAGCAGCAGCCCAGACGCCGGACCAGTTTATAACCGCAACGGCGGCTGCAACCAAGGCGGCCCCGAGCATCGTCCAATTTTCCCACCGTTGGGTGGGGCGAAGAGCTCTGACAGCCTCGTGGCCCAACTCCCGGACCTCTGCTTCCTCTTCCTCAACCGTCAACCGTGGCATGATAGCCCCCAGAAAAGCCTGGAGCCTGCCGAAAGAGCGTTTTGCCTCTGTTGATGATGCCGAAGGTGCCGGCATTCGGCGTCGCGTTGGTCGGTTGGCTTGGGAAAGATCGCGGCTCCGCCCGGGCAATTGGGAAGCTGGCTTCTTGTACGGGTCAGTGCGCTGCCGTCGCGCTCGTGGAACCCCAAACACCATGGCGCTCCGGTCAGGCCGAAGCGGCTGAAAGTCCGTAGCTGGTCGATCAGCGTGCGCAGCGCCTCAACGTCGGTTTTGCGCGCCTCGTTCTCCCCTTTGGGCTCGCAGAAAGTCTAACCCACTGATGTAATGAGATTTTTCCTGCTTTTTCCCAGACCTGGGGATTTGCGGGAAAAACGCAGTTTTTTCAGTTACTTAGAGGCGGTTTTCAGAATTCACGGGCGAGCCGCCTAGCAAACAGGAATATGCAGGCGGCCCGGAGCAGCGACTGGATGACGAAACCGAGGCGGTCATAGCGCAGCGCGAGGCGTCTGTTCTCCAACAGCCAGGCATTGCTGCGCTCGACGGGCCAGCGCCGCTTACCGAGCCCTGATCCGCGGGACTGGCCGCGCTTGTGGATGTGCGGCGCGATGCCGAACTGGCGGCAGAGATCGCGGTGGTGCTCGGCGTCGTAGCCCTTATCCGCGAACACGGAGCGGATGCGGGCCATGACCGCGAAGGCCGTCAGGAACAGGCGTTCAAAGACGAGCGTGTCGTTGACGTTGGCCGCAGTGGCGGAGCAGGCCACGGGCACGCCGTCCCCGTCTACCGCGAGGTGGTATTTGGTGCCCCGCTTGGCCCGGTCCGTCGGGTTCGGGCCGGTAAGGTCACCACCACGCTTGGCCCGCACCGAGCAGGTGTCGAGGATCAGGTCGGGGTGGCCGCGCAGCATGCCGACCAACAGGGCGTGCACTTTGGCCAGTAGGCCTGTTGTCGACCAGCGGGCCAAGCAACGCCGCAGCGTCGAGCCACTGGCCGCCTCCTCGGAGGCAATCAAGCTGCGCCAGGGCGTGCCCTCACGCAGAAAGCGACGCAGGGTGGCTACGACTCGAATAGTCGCGGTGGGCGGGTGGCCGGGGCTGCGGCTCGGCTGCCGATCACACGCATCGATCACCGTGGCGACGAGGTGCAAGAGCCTAAAATTCAATGCGGCTGTCCCTGGCTGGAACTCCAGATATGGGATGCCATAGCTCCGGATGGCCGTGCAGGGTTTCCGCAACGCCCGCACTCAATCCGAGCCCGAGCCGGCCGTGAACTGCGGGGTGCTCCCTGACCCATCACGTCGGCCCGATCGCTCTGTCGCGCCCCGCCTTATTCGCCGGCCGCCACCGGCAGGCAGATGCGGCACTCCAGGCCCTCGGGGCGGAAGTCGAGCTTGACCGTGCCGCCAACTCTCTGCGCCAGCCCGCGCTCCAGCAGCCGCGAGCCGAAGCCCCGCCGTTTGGGTGGCGTGACGGGCGGGCCCTCGCGCTCGCGCCAGTCAATCTCCACCAGCCGTGTGCCCTTGCCGGTCCGCCGCAAGGCCCAGGACACCTCAACCCGGCCCTCCGGCACGGACAGCGCACCGTACTTGGCCGCGTTGGTAGCCAGTTCGTGGAAGGCCAGGTTGAGGACCTCTACGGTGTCTGCCGCCAGCCGCACCGGCGGGCCGTCCGACGTCACGCGGCCCGACCCAGCGTAGGGCGACAGGCTGCGCTGTATGACGTCGGTCAGGGGTGCACTCTCCCAACCACCGCGGGTCAGCAGGTCGTGCGAGCCCGCCAAGGCCACCAGCCGTTGGAGGAGTGTCTCCTGCACCGCCGCGGGCACTCCGGTCTGGCGCAAAGTCTGGGCCGCGACCGCCTGCACCGTGGCCAGGACGTTCTTCATCCGGTGGCCCATTTCGGCCAGCAACAGTGCCCGGCGCTCCTCTTCGGCCCGGACCGCGGTGCTGTCGCGGAACACATTCAGGAACCCCTCGGGCTTACCGTCCGCGTTCAGCAACGGCATCATCAGCCCGCTGGCCCAGAAGCGGCTGCCGTCGCGCCGAATGTGCCAGCGCTCGTTGGGCGCGCGGCCTTCCTCTACGGCACGGCACAACTCCTTCACGAACACGCCCTGGGCGCGGTCCTCGGCGGGGAAGAACACCTCGCCCGAGCGGCCGAGGATCTCGCCATGCCCGTAGCCCAGGATGGCGTGGGCACCCTCGTTCCAGCCGGTGATCCGCCCTTCGAGGTCGAGCGTGACGATCGCGTAGTCCGCAGCGCTGTCGAGCAAGTGCCGCAACCGCTCCGCCTCCGCCTTGAGCGCCCGGTTCTCCGCCTCAAGTTCCGCGATGCGTTGTTCCGCCTCCAAGGATGCGGAACTCCCTCCCACGCCATCCGGCAGAAACGTCGGTGACGGCTCGGAGCGCCCCGGAGTAACCGTCTCGCCGTCAACTCGCCCGAGATTACCCAACTCCTCCGATGACATACTCACCCGCTTCGCCACTTCACCGAAGCGGAGCTTCTGCCCGAGGTGGCCGATGGGCGCTGTCGGCTTTCATACAACGCGGTAGAAACAAATGATGGTGCGACCCGGCCGTTCACGGCGGGGGTGCGACATCGACTGAGCTCACACCGCGTGTGCCGAATACGCGCCTGACCGGTTGTTCCCCCGCTCAGGCGTCACCATGTCCTGGTCATCGCCCGCCGAGACCTCCGGCGCGGGTGGCCGAGAGATGTGTGTGCTCCCGCCGACACCTGTCGCCCAGGAGCACCCTTGGCCGATTCGCAATCTCCTGTTCTGACGCCCCGCAACCGCTTGCTCGCGGCCCTGCCCGCCGAGGATCTCGCGCGGCTTTGGCCGCAGCTTGAGTCGGTCGAAACGGAGCAGCGTCGAATCCTACTGGCGCCGGACCAGCCGATCACGGCGGTGTACTTTCCCGAAACGGGCTGGTCCTCAATGCTGGCCGTGCTTGCCGATGGCCGATCGGCCGAGGTCGGCCTCATCGGTTCCGAAGGCATGGTCGGCCTGCCCCTCCTGCTCGGCAGCGACAGCAGCGCCGTCGAGGCCATGATCCAGGCCCCCGGGACCATGCTGCGGCTGGGTGCGGGCGCCTTCCGTCAGGCTTTGGAGCAGAGCTCGACCTTGCGGACACTCCTGCTCCGCTACGCCCTGGCTTTCCAGCAGCAGGTCACCCAGACCGCGGCCTGCAACGGCCACCACGCCCTGGACCAGCGCTTAGCCCGTTGGCTCTTGATGGCGCACGACCGAGCGGGAGACGACGAGTTCCCGATGACCCAAGAGTTCCTGGCAATGATGCTGTGTGTCCACCGCCCCGGCGTCACCGTGGCGGCACGGCTGTTCCAGCAAGCCGGGCTCATTCGCTACGGCCAAGGCCACATAACGGTCACTGACCGTGCAGGGCTCGAAGCAGCGGCCTGCGAATGTTACGGCGCTGTGCGCCGCCAGTTCGAGCAGTTGCTCGGCTCTGCCAGGGGCTAGATGCGCCCACTTTGGGTCGCGTCTCAAGGAAACACAGCGGAGTTCGATACCTTGATACCGTCAGTATGGTTTTGGGTGCGCTCAAGCTGACGCAACTTTGGGTAGTTGTGGAAACCGCCTCTTAGCCTTTTCCACCGGTAACTGAAACAGATTTTCGGCTTCCTTCCGGTCAATGCCAGTCGGTCACACGGGCGGTGGGAGCAGCAGGACAAGATCAGGGTTTCTCAATGGCGCTCGGCCTGCGTTTCATGGTGGTCTAGGCACAACGTGTACAGCCATCCGCTATGTAACGCGGTCAATCCGGGTCGGCCGCAGCGTTCGCAGGTGTGACAGGCACGCGTTTCCGCGCGCGAGATTACGTCGTCGATGCTGCAATGTACGTCGCCGAAGCTGCCCATGCGGCACACCGTCCCATGATAGGAAACCCGCAATCCGCCATACTTCGACTTCACCTCGGAAAAGAAAAGCTCACGCCCGCGTAGGAGCGTGTTTCGGCCCGCCAGATCCTCAAGATCCTCCGCCAGATCCCAGACCAGCGCCGTCCATCCGACGCCGATTTCCAGAGGCGGGAGCCAAGGAAAGATCGCCGAAAGTCGCTTCAACGGCCCTCGGTCGGGGCTGTTTGGCCGATGGAGGGGCATGGGCAAGCCGATCTTGGTTCATAGTCAGGCGACAGTCCTTCTGAGAGGACCGGCTGCGTCCGAGGTGATGGCACAGCGACAGGCTGGCTATCGTCCCGCTGCCAAAGCTCATCTGGTGAAAGGCGTTGGCGTTACGGCCCACTGTGGTTCAACCAGGTCAGTACCGTCTCGATCGATTGGTCGAGGCGAACGGCGCGACCGCCTGGCAGCAGCATCATGCTGCCCCCACAGCTGTCGTCGCACACCGCCAGCACAGCGGCGGCTGAAAGCGCGTGGAAGCGCCCGTCCACATCACGGACAATAAGATAGCGGCCAATGCGCATCCCTTCCTCAATCATGGCGAACCTCGATCAGTATTCAAACGACTTCCGCACACTACTGAAGCCGCAGCGCATCGCCGGCATTACACGGCGAGCCCCACGCTGCGAGCGATCGAGGCTGGAGGGCGGGACACGACCCTTTCGAGAAGCCCAAAATCGCCGACGAGAATCAGACGCCTCTGCGCCCGCGTCAGGGCGGTGTAGAGCAATACTCGATCCATCAAGTACGACTGAACGAGCGGCACGATCACCGTTCCCCACTGCGATCCCTGTGCCTTGTGACAACTGATCGCGTAGGCGAGATCGAGATCGTCGAGGTCGTCTGCGTCCAGGTCAAACTCTTGACCATCCAGCCTGACCTGGAGGTGACCGCCATCGATCCCGATCACCATGCCCATACTGCCGTTCCAGAGGCCGCGGGCGTAGTCGTTCTTAAGCCAGATCACCGGGTCGCCAACGGTGAAGCGGCGGAAGCGAGGCTTTCCGTGCGCGTTGAAGCGGTGGAAATGGGTATTTACAGCGTCGATCCCAGCCGGTCCTCCATATGCAGCGGAGATGATCTGAACATCCTGACCATCCAGATCACCCCGGATCCGCTCAATGGCCTCGACGACACGATCTGGTCGGCACGGAACGAAACTGCATCCCTCCTGGCCAGGTTCATACGGCAGCAAAGGTGGCAAAACGCCGTCCCGGATTGCCCGCGATACCATGGGAATTCCGGTTGTTTCAGACGCTCTGAGGATGCGTGTGAGCTCGATCCTCGGGATCGTGTCGCTCTCAACAAGGCAATGAAGAACCAAGCCATACCCGATCGGGGGGAGCTGACCGACGTCGCCGACCAGGAGGAGCCTTGCTTCCTCATGCAGGCGCCACAGCAGCCTGTACATCGTTGGAAGATCCAGCATGCTGGCTTCATCCAAGATAATTAGCGAACGGGGCCCGGTTGGTTGTCGCCCAGTGGCAGCCTCCCGGAGCCAGGATGCGATGGTCTGCGCGCTCTGCCCGGTAGCATCTGCCATGCGCTTAGCAGCTCTTCCAGCGAGGGCGAGTTGGATGACATTGAGTCCGAACCGCCGGGCAATAATATTAATGGCGCGCAGGCACGTGGTTTTGCCAACCCCGGCTCCCCCGGTCAGGATTGACACCCGACTGGACATCACCATTCGGACCGCCGCTTGCTGCTCGTCAGTGAGGCGATGCGCCGCACTGGCGTCGTACTCCTGCACCGCCTCGTCGACCTCGGTAGATGCTGCTTTGCCGACAAATAGATCCTGCTGCCGCTCACTCGTGGCCAATAGGCCCGCGATGCGCCTTTCGATAAAGCGTTCGGCATAAGCCGCGCCAGCGGGTTGGAAGCCTTCCCCTCCTGGGACGGCCGCACCATCTCGGACTGCGAGGGTCAGGGCATGCCCCGCAACCTCTCGCGTTGTCCCAAGAAGATTTCCGACGCGCAGCAGCACTGGCTTCTCAAGGGTGACGGTGTGCTTTTGGTCGAGCCTCTCATAAAGCGAAGTCTCGACCGCTCCGATTAGTCGCCGCTCATCATCGGCCATGACGCCGAGAAGACGCGCACACCGGTCAACTTGCGACCAAGGGCAAATCGTGAGCAGCCGATAGGGGTTCTCCCTCAGCTTCGCCACGGCTTCATCTCCCCAGAACTCCACGGCCTTTCGCGCCAGTCGATTGTCCAATCCGATCTCGTCGAAGAACACGACCGCGTCCGTCAGGGTCTGCTGGTTCCGCCAAGCATCGATGATGATCTCGGCTTGAGGTCTCGGTAGGGATGCCGAGAGTCGCTCCAAATCACCGTCTCCGAGGATCCGGTACAGGTCGTCACCCCAGGTGTCCCAAAGGCGCTGCGCTGTGGCCGGTCCAACCCCGGCGAACTCCGGCCGGCTGGCCAAAAAGCGTACGATGTGCCGACCTCGCGGGTGTGGGCGGGGGTGAACCCAATGATTCACGGAAGCACCCTTCGACCAGAGCCTGCCATGTGGTCGGCGATGCTTTCGAAGCGCCTCAAACGTCGGCGGAGTTCGTGGATTTCGCTCCTCGATGTCGCTAATTGCTGCTCCAAGCGCATGATTTTGGCTTTGTCTTCGGAGTTCCGGGACTCCGGCTCTGCCGCTTCAGGGAGTTCAATTCCCAGCTCCTCGACGGCGGCGTCCAAAGTGGCAGCAAACCGGTGGTTCTGCTGGAAGGTCTCGCGCGCGAAGCCGCACGCACGGGCAACCGCCGTCTTGTTGACTCGTCCGTGACGACCCGGAAGGCGCAATCCCGCCGCTCGCAGGCGGGCGACGTACTCCACGAGCTTGGCGAAGTGACCCTCGGAAACCTCTAAGAACGACTTCTGCTTGGAGCTTTCCGTCATAGTCTAGTCTCCTCACAGCTGCTTGCTGGCGATCCTTTAATGGGCCCTTCTGGCTGTGGCCCGGTGGCGGTGGAGCTAGGACAGGGGGACAAGACATCGCCCGCTCGACCGATCCGGTGGAACGCATCATTCATCACCGACTGTCGCTCCTGCGCCGCGCGACCGGAGGAAGGGACGTGTTCAGTCGCTCAATGGTGAGGCCCGCCAGCCGAGCGTTGTACAGCCAGGTCGCAAACCGCTCGTCGTAGGCATTGATAGTTCTCTCTAGGACTTCGAGGCGTTCTTCTAGGGCCTGCCTGCGCTGCCGCTCAGCCGCGAGTTCAGGTGTCAGATCCAGCGATTGATTGCGCTGAAGCTGGCGCGATCCTGCATCTGCGGCTGCCCGAAGACGCGTCTTCCGGAACTGGAACGCCCGCTTCAACTGCTCGTGGCGCTCGAGTCCCTGGCGGGTGTAGGTCCGGCCCAGAACCACGCCGATGCGTGCCACCAGAGCTTCCCAGGTGAGTTTTCCCTGCCATCCTTCCAGGATACCGGCGACCGCATCGATGTCCTCTCTGGTTAGATTCGGCTTGGATGGCCTGCCCCGCCTCATTCGAACATCTCCGCCACTTCATCGGCCAGCGAGTCGCCGGGCTGTGCACCGTCGTGCGTAGAACCAGGTTGCTTTCCATTGTCCGCCTCGCATGGCGCGGGCCGGTCGCGCAGCGCCATCTGGATCTCGGAGTCCTGGCTCGGGGTATGAAGGCCAACCACGTCACCGTCCCGAACCGCGGGATCGTCGTGGACAGCCAGGATCCGGCGCATCTGCTCCATGCGCCGGAGGTGGGCTTGTACCCATCTATCAGCGCCAAAAATCGCTTCGCTTACGGCGGTCTCAGCCTGGACTAGTTGCTCAAGCGCGATAGTGAGTTGTCGCTCGATTTTGGCGCGATGCTTTGGGTCGCCCTTGACGAACACGTTCTCCGCACATCCCAGGCAGTTCCCGTGGTTCTGGCAGGGGAGAAGGGAGTAGTCGTGGACGCAGATACCGACTTCTGTGATATGGCTGCTACCGAGGAGAGTGCGCTTGATCTCGTTCAGAGGGATTGGCTGCTTCCGGTCCGAAACCGCGGCCCTCGCGGCTTCGAATACTGGGCCATGCCCGCCCTCGTCGTCCTCCACCACGCGATCAATTGCCTCCAGGATCTCGCTGGCCGTCTCGTGGTCATAGAAGTGGTTCTGGTCGGGGTGCCGCCCGCTCCACTTAGCGATGTCCAGCTCCCCTACCCCCCGCATGTGCGCGATGGTGTTGAGCCAGTGCCGGAATGCGTGCGTGGTGATTTGGATGGGGCTTCCGTCCTCCTCAGTCAAACCGTAGCGCTCGAACACCGACGGATAATCAATTTTGCCGCGAAGCCAGCCATAGAACTGATGATATCCGACAGGCTCGATCAAGCAGAGTGACGAGGTCTTATAGTTATTGAGGCCATGCAGCTTCACGACGGCCAGGGCATTTGAGTAAGGCAGGTGTCGCATTCCGTTGAGATAGGGGAAGTCCTTTGGCAGTAGAGAGAGCACCTTCCGTTCGACCTCGGAGAAACGCACTTCCACAAGGGGCTGCCCATTTGCGCCGAGGCGATCTCCTCGGCGTTTAGCGATCGCGTTGCCGTCTACCCAGGCCTGAGCAGAGCCAACCCAGGGCAGCCCGAGAATGGCCTGGACTTCCGGAACCAGGATCCACTCGCAGCTTCGGAGATGTTCGAGGTGTCGAGGTAGCCACAAACTTTTTGGATTACGTTCGTACCAAGCCGCCACCTCCCTTGCAGCGGTACATTCGACGCGAAGGCGCTGCACGGCCTCCCGCACGACGTCAGCGAACGCGTCCGGGACCCATTTTACATGGGGCACGTTTCCCTTGCCCGGCCAAACTCGGATGCCGTAGGCCGGCCGCGAGTTCTCGGGCGCCCCGCCCTCAGCTTGCCCCTCCTCACCTCTCCGGAACGGCTCCGCCTCCACCTCGCAGTCTACGGAGAGTTGGAGGACCTCGTGGGCGCGGATCGGAATGCCGCAACAGATTGCAGTAATCGCCGAGTACAGCCGGTCGGCTGCTGTCTGCGGATTACGAAAGACGTGGGCAAGCCCGTCGAATGCTGCTCGACTTGGTAGGCGCTTGGCGCGGCGGTCAGCGAACTCCTTGCCTAGCCGGCTCTCGATCTCCCTCGGCTTCGCAAGCTGGCAGCGCCACCGGAAACTGGATGCGAGCAGGTTCGTCTCTGCGCAGAACTGGAGGAGGATCTCGAGTTGGTTGCCTAGTTTGTAAGGCATGTGGCTGCCAGAGCCGGCCACAAGATCCAATGCACGGTTGAGTACATGTGCGTCCAGGTTCCAGATCTCAGGAGCCCGCTCAACGGAGCGGAAGGCGGCCTCAACGAGACGGAGTGCGTGGAGACGCAGGAACGTCTGTCCGTAGCTCACTGCTGCGGCGGAGTGGCGGTAGCGGACATAGGCCTTAGCGAACTCGATGAAGGGGGCTTTCAGCGCGTTGCCGCTGGAGCGAGCCTTTAGGTTTCTCGTTTCCTTCGGCACGAAGTGCAGCCACCGTTCGCACTTGTCTCCTTTGGTGGTGAACGCTCTGGTTACATCCCAAGAGACCGCGCTGTATGCCGTATCGGCGATCAGGACATCATTGAGCCGTGTTCGCGCAAGGTCGATGAAAGCCGTCACCTGATCCTCGGCGCGAAGGCTTGCAAGCGGGCGAAATGGGACGATGATGTTCATCAGCCTGCGCCTCCACGGCCGCTCCGAAGGGCTTCGCAGGCAGCTACGACCTCGGCCACCGCTAGGATCGTGCGGTCCAGAATCTCGACAATTTTGGCAGCGTAGCCGGCGACGCGCTGATGCTCGCGCTCAGCCAGGAGCTTTTCCAACTCCGCCTCGTGCGGCCCCTCCAAGATGGGCTGGAAGTGGCGGCAGGTGTAGCAGGCGACCGGTACGTGGAGTCCGCAAAAGCCCATGGTGCCGCAACCACCCAAGGGTTCGCGGCTATCCTCCATACTTCTGTCGTGGATCCTGCCGCCGGGAATGACACTGGCACTCACCTGATGTGCCGGTGCGACGTGCATTCCCTGGAAGGCTTGGGCCAAGGGCGCCATGTCCATGGCGAGTTTACGGCTGAGACGGGCAGCAGCGGAGGGTGTAGCTTCGGTATAGACCCCAACGTGGCTGGTAGAGGAATGGTCGAGGAGTTCGGCAATAACGTGCTTTGAGACGCCCATGTCCGCTAGCCGCTGCGCCAGAGTGTGCCGAAAACGCTTCGGGTTTGCCTTGAGGTTCGGGCAGACAAGGCGAAGGGTGCGTTCCAACCTAGATCCAAGGTTGGAATTCGTTTCGTGCCAAGCAAATCCTGGGATTTTACCCTTCGCTCGACCCAGAAATAGTGCCGGGTCGTCGTTCTTGATTCCGCGCGCTTGGCGCAACTGGGCGTTATGTTCCAGGAGTGTTTCGAGGAGCGCACCGACGTTCTGTGCGCATCTGCGGGTCTTCATCTCCTGGCGATGCCGCTTGCCTAGCTGCTTGGCGCGGGGCACCTGCAGCAGGTAGACCTTCTGACCATTGCTGCCGATGCCGACAACAAAATCCCGTTCTTTCAGGTTGGCCGCCTGCACCGGCCGCATGCCGAACGCCAACATCAGTACAGCTAGGGCAAAGTCTGGTAAGTCGATCTTCCCGTCGACATAAGCCTGTGTGATTGACGCGTGGATCATCTCGAGTTCCGTGGTCGAGAAGGCGCCCCGCTTCGGATCCCGCGTACGGATGTCTACCCCGGTCGGATTGCCTGGGATACGCGATCGCCGCAGGTACTCGATGGCGGCATCGGTGGAGATGCCGAGGTTCGCCTCATGGAGCCGGATCAGGAGAATTCGAAGGGTCCCGAGCTTCCAAAGGGTGTTCTGGTTAAGGCGAGAACGGAAATGAAGGAGGTGCTCAAGGTCCACAAGCCCGCCGCGCGCGTGCCGGCCCGAGAAGCTCGACATGTAAAAGTCTCGGAAACGATCGAAGAGATTCCTGCTGTGGTCGAAGGAGTATTCTTCCAACAGGGCGACTAGCCCGAGCTTGAGGGACCGAATGAAGCGCTCGCCAGAGGCCGCGAACTCGCCAAATCTCCAGTTTTTTCCGCTGCCTGTTCTGGACTCAAGATGCCAAGAATCAGGGCGAGGGTCGAAGTCGAACCCGTCACGCGTACGTACCCGAGCAGGCACGATGGGAAGGTCGTTGGCGTGTTGATGCAGCATCTCACTCTTCTTCCTTGGTGAGGACGGATAGAAGCGCACCCAGCCCTTCCTGCATTTCCACGGACAGCTTGTTCCCCTCTCGCTCGACGTACCGTCGGGTGTACCGCCCGGCCATCTGCGACCTCGGACTCCATCCCATTTGGTGCTTCCGGAGCTTCTCCTCTCGTTCGGGCGCAAGTCCCTTCCGTTCGGCTTGCTCTGAAAAGCGGTCGTTCCAAGTATGCCGCATCGCATGTGGCGTCAGTTCCGCAGGCAGGCCTGTGACGCGCTTACGCAGCGCGGAGAACAGCTTGTTCACGCTCGACACAGACAGCGGGCCGCCGGCCCGGCTATTGACGAGGAGGAAGGGGTGCCGACGCGCACCAGGCAGCTTTCGCCGAATCTCTGTGATGTATTCGTGCAAGAGGCCAGAGAGACGCCCTCCCGCGCTTAGCTGCCTTGGGAAGGTCTTCGTAGCGGGCTGCGTGGTTCGTGGGTCGAGGGGATCGTCGGGCCGGCGATGGACGGCAACAGCGCACCGGCTTGCTGTGAAAGTCAGATCCTGGGTCCTGATTACCAGGAGTTCGCCCCTTCGGATTCCAAGGTCGAGGAGCATCAACACGATCAGCCGGTTCCTGACCCTGACCGCAGGCTCCCAGGGATTATCCGGGTGGTCCGGCTCGATGACTGCACGCAGCTGGAGTTGGTGTGCCTCGGAGATTCCCTTCCGAGGCACGTCTGTGCCAACAGGGATCTCCTTGTATTCGGATGCGATCCTCTTCAGGCAGGACAAACGTTGCGAGGCATACGCAGCTCGTGTGTCGTGGCCGGCGTGGACCGCCATCCTCTTTTCGTACCCGCCGCTGTTGAACTCTAGGAAGGCGTGAATAGTCTGTAACCGGTTCCGCTTCACCGAGAGGCCAACGTAATCCGGAGGACGCCGCAGCACGTCGACCCTGGTAGGCCTGGATGGGAGGGGACACCGTCCGGTCAAGAACCGGTTCTCAGCAATCTCCTCCAACGCGCGCCAAAGGCGCCAGCCGCTGAACCGCAGGAGGCTCCGAAGTTCTTCGTCGGTGAAGAAGCGGCCGCTCACCACCCGCGCTGAGAGGTCGATGTTCTCCGCATCAGCCCAAAGGTACAGGTACTGCAGGTTCTCAAGATCAGCTTCGAGGGTCCGTGCCTGCTTGTAGGTGCGTCGCTGAGCGATGATCCAATCGATGACCGCCTCTAGCGGAAGCCCGTCGACTCTGGTGACGAGGAAGGGCATGCGTTCGCCGGTCGAGAACTTTGCCCAGCGGATCTGAAGTGGGTTGTGCACTGCCTCCCGCATTAGGGAACACTCCCCTTCTGCGGTTCCAACGAAGCGGATCGTGCCAAGTACAGGCAGCGGCGCGCGAGCGGGCGACGCGCCAGACGCTGGAGGCGCGTGTCAGCAACCGTGGCGAGCCACGGGTTTCTTTCTTGGGATTGCAAGGGGGCGATCTCCGAGCAGGCGCCTCGGGCGCCTGTTGAACTGCGAGTCGCCTATGAGGGCGACCCGCGGCCAAATCTCAGGAGATCAGCCTATGTACGCGCGCAGCGTCCGGACGAAGGTCCGGGCAGAAGCTGCCGTCAGCAGGGCGCGATTGAAAGGCATGTGGCGAATTGGCCTGATCAGACCGAGTCGGGTCAAAGTGAATCCATTCACTCTATCGCGAAATTTTCGTGATCGCAATTCGCCAAGGCCGCCTGATCCAAGGTCAGGTGTGGGACCACGAGATTGTCGCCTGAACGGCCGCGCCACTCATTGTGCTTGGGGCGGCGTCAGAACAGCGACAACTGGCTTACCCGGTCCAGTCGCAACACCCCGACCAGGAGCCATTGCTCGGCACGGCGCGAGTGCGTGCCCATAGCGAAGGCCATCCCACGGGCGGGGTATTCCGCCCCAAAGGTCTTCTCCAAGTCGGCCAGTGCGGCCTTGGCCCCCATCGTCCTCTCGCGTCGATAGTACGTCGCTGCGGTCTCCCAGTCGTCACAGGTTGCCTTGTGTGTCTTTCCTTCAGCGTCGGTCCAGTCGAAGTGGAAAGCATAGGGGCAGGGATTCAGCGCCGTCAGGTCCGGATCGAGGAAGGATTTCTGGCGGGCGGCATCTTCGTAGGCTGCCCGTTCCTCGGCGATCTGCTTCTCTGTCTTTGCCTTCCATCGAAATCGGACCGAAATCGGCCGGACAAGAGTGAGGCTCATGCCTTTGGCCGCAGCTTCTTTGGTTGAGCCGGTTATTATCGGTTCAAGGAACTGTGCCCTCTCACGCTCGGGCATTACCTCGCCGACCTCAATTGTCTCTTCTTGAACCCGACGACTCTCACGTCTCTGGTCCTCAGGGCCAGGAGCGATCCAGTCGTACTCAATCCACTGCCAACGGCTAAACTGGTTGTCCCGTAGACGGCGGAAATGAATGGGGTATTGCCGCCGCCACTGGCCGTCCATAGTGACGCCAGCGCAGCAGACTGTCTCTCCGTGGCGCTGGCCGACATGAGGGAGGGCCTTCACCAGGACTAAGACCTTCTCGCGCCCACTTCTCTCAAGCGAGTTCGAAGGCTGAGACTTCGTTAGAGACGGACTTTTTGGATGCACTGGCGACTCGCAGGTGCCTTATTTTAACTGGCAGGGTAGCAGAGATGGCATCTGCGACAATGCTGCGATGGCACCCGTTATGGTCCCGCTCGAAGCACATCAAGCAAGAGACCTTATCAGCGACCAAGTGTGAGGCTATTGCCAGGTCCGCGAGGGCCCTCTCAGACCGCATGTGCCTGCGGAAAATTTTGCGGAAAAGGGCCATGTCGCCGCTACGGGCAGCATCTCGGCCCGGCTTTGGATCGCCCAGACCACGTAAGTGGACGTAGTCGATTCCAGCATCGGCGAGAGCAGCGGAAAGTGCCGTCTTCGAGAAGCCGCGGCGGCGCGAGAGCGGGAGTTCTCGGACATCGAGTAACCGCTTGATGCCCTCCTCCTTGAGGGCGGCGATGAATTCGTCGAGCACGACTCCTTCATAGCCGATCGTCGCCAGAAAACCTGCCTGCCGCTTTGTCATGAACCAGGTCATGGCGTCGGCAGCCTCCGCATGTCAACGCGACTAACGCCTGAACCGATCCGGGCCGCGCGGCCTTCAAGCCTGCCGCACGTCCGTGGGGACGCTCCAGAAACCCTCCATGTCTCGGCTCACCTGCATGATGCGCCAGGGAATCCGCTGTGCCTGGAGGCAGGAGTGGCCTTTTGACAGATTGTCGGATCCACCCGAAGCAAATATTCCGCAGCCGGATATTGTAGCGTTCGTAAACCAGAACCCGCATGTCGATCAACGACATCCGGGCTCTCTATTTACAGAGTCCGGCGCATTCCTCACAAGATCGGGCAGACGCCCGAGGCGCATTGCAGATGGGCGAGGTCGATCGCCTCGTGCAGCGCCGGGTCGCGGATGTCCTCGACCAGCGCGGTAAAGCGCTCCAACGGCACCTCCTCCTCGGGGAGATACTCGTAGCCGAGCGCGTGATCCGGCCGGCTCGGCAGGATCGCGCAGCAGCGGATGCGCGGCTGGTGCTCCAGCAGCATCTCGCGGAACGCCTCCAGGTCGTGGCGGTCGGTGTAGACCTTGAGCGTGTAGGAAACCTGGTTGCCCCGCTCGGCACCGATCCAGTGCCGCTCCAGCAGCGCCAGCCAGCGGTACTGGTCCTCGGGCGAAGCATCCGGCGCGGTCACCAGACGCTCGCCGATGCCGAGGCGCTGGATCAGCGGCAGAGTGGGAAAGCCGACCACGGACATGCCGGGGAAGGAGCGCAGCACCCGCATCGGGTATCCGCGGGCCTCGTAGTCCGGCAGCAATGGGTCGCTGTCGGCGGCCCAGGCGCCGGTGCCGTCGCGCGTACCCCTGAACTGGACCCAGCGCAGGTACTGCCGCCGGGCCGGCAGGTGGGCGCCCTCGGTCAGGCCGAAGAGCTTGCTGGTCGTCCCCGCGGGCTTGACCGTCGTGACGGTAACGGGCGCCTCGAGGCCGAGCTCCGTGGCGTAGGCGATGCCTTCATCCTTCGCCGCCGCCGACAGCCGAGCCAGCATGGCCCAGAACGAGGCGGACCGCGCCTCGTCCAGCAGGTCCTCGAAGTCCAGGCCCCAGCGCATCCAGGCCCACTCGTGCAGACCCGTCGGGCCGATCCCCATCCGGTTGGTGCGCCGCACCTCCTCGGCGTAGAGGGCGTCCATGGTGTTGGCGCGCATCAGGAAGCGGACGCCGAGGCGGACGCTGTCCTCCACCCGCGCATCCCACTCGGCGGCGAGCTCGTCCGGCACAAGGCCGGGCGTGACCGTGTCGAGGCCGGCGGGGCAGGCGAACAGGGGCGCGAAGTCGGCGATGACGCAGTAGCCGCCGGTGACATGCAGGGTGATCTCGCCGCAGGGGTTGGTCGTCGCCGGGAAGCGCGCCGACTGCGCCCGGCGCGCCAGCTCGGCCAGTAGCGGCACGGCGAGGTCGGCCCGGTAGCGGGCGGAGCGCACGTCGCGTCCGTCCTCGTGCACCGGCTTGCGCCAAGCGTCGCCGGTGCGCGCGTCCTCGAGCTTGTCGCCGTTGATGAAGCCGGGCTCGCCATTGATGTAGGCGCAGCGCGTCGCCTCGTCGAACACCGCGAGCGCGTGGCGGTGCCAGGGATCGGCGCTGCCCGCACGGGCGGCGCGCACGCCCTCCCAGAACCCGGCGTCCACCATGACGGAATTGTTGGCGGTCCACAGCCCGCCCTCGGACTTGGCGCGGATGAAGCGCAGGATGCCGGGGTCGCGCCAGGACTTGGACGCCATGCGCGCGGCGCGGCGGGCGCCGCCCACCTGCACCTCGACCGAGAGGTGGTGGTCCACCAGCAGCGCCTGCTCCCAGGGCTGCAGGGCCTCGTCATCGGCTGCGCGATGCCGGGCGGGCTCGATCACTTGGTGGCGCAGGTTGACGAAGGCGCGCATGAGCGAGAGCGGACCCGAGGCCGGGCGGCCCTGCATGCCGGCAATCGGGGCGCCGCGCGGGCGGACGGCCGAGAAGTCGAGCAGCAGGGTGCGGTCGGCGGCGCCTTCGAAGGCCAGGCTCTCCACGAGTTCGACCGCCTTGCCCCACCCCTCACGGCTGTCGACGATCTCATGACGGATGGCGCCGGGCGGCAGCCCCTCCGCGTCGCCGAGGAACTCGCGGCTGATCCAATCGCGCACCTCCGCCTCCTGCGCCTCGGAGAAGGCGTCCAGCCTGGTGCCCCAGGGCAGGAGGCCGAACTCGGCGCCGAAGCGGTGCAGGTCGGCGCGCGTGCGCGGCCGGTCGGGATGCGCGGGATCAAGGCGCAGCAGCAGCCGCGGCGCCTGGCCCCAGTCCACCACGACCAGCTCGTCGTCATAGGCCCGGCCGACGCCGCTGCCATTCAGGAGCAGGTAGAACAGGCTGAAGGATACGTTGGCCGTCGAACAGTTGGTGAAGACCTCCATGTTCCGCCCAGGCTGGCCCACGTCGCCGTGCTGAAGGTGCCGCCCGGAGGTGATGAGGGCCCCGGAGGCGATGGCGTTGCGCAGCCGTGCCTGCTCGGCCGGGTCCGCCGCCTCGCCGAGCAAGGTCATGTTGCCCGCAGCCACGCGGTCGGCCACGCGGCCGAAATCTTCCCCGTCGGCGACGCGGAACACGGTGCGCCGGGCGACGGCCAGCCCCATGCCGGGGTCGAGGACGCGGGCCGGCACCGGCAGGGTGCCGAAGCTCGCGCCGGGGCTTGGGGCGTGCCGCGCCTCGGGGGCGCGGGAGAGGTAACCATCCATCAGGGCGTCTCTGTTCTCGCCGTCCGCCACCGTCGGCGAGTCGACAAACACATAATATGGATATTACGAGGGACTGTCACCCACTACATATAGAGAACGCAGCCCGACCAGCGATCCGGGCAGGCAGTCCGCGAGCGTCGCCGCGTCGAGCTCCGCGAGGAATGCGGCACGCCCCCGCGCGAGCACGCCGCGCAGGCGGCAATCCGCCGACAGGCAGCAGGCGCCGCCATCCGGCCGGAAGCATTCGACCAGCGCCTGCCCCTCCTCCAGCAGGCGGACCACCTCGCCGATGCGAATCTCCGCCGCCGGCCGGGCCAGCAACACGCCCCCGCGGGCGCCGCGAAGGGTCCGCGCCAGCCCTGCCCCGGCCAAGTCCTGGATGATCTTGTGCAGGTGGTTGCGGGGCGCGCCGACCTCGGCCGAGAGCTCCTCGGCCGTGCGCACCCGGCCGGGCTCGGCGGCGAGCCGCATCAGCAGGCGCAGGGCGATGTCGGTGGAGGCGAGCAGGCGCAACCGGAGGACTCCTCGAATCTGGTATTGACGGTACCACAATCCAGCACGAAAGTAACTGGAGTTGGAGATACAAGTTTGAACGCCATCCCGGAAACTCCCGAGCGCCGCGCCGCCCTCACCGGTGAGATCGCGGCCCGCACCGGCCTCGGCGAGGAGGCCATCGGCTCCTTCCTGCGCGCCTTCTACGGCGCCGCCCGGCAGGACCCGCTGCTCGGCCCCGCCTTCGCCGGCGTCGCGGACTGGGAGCGGCACATCGCCACCCTCACCCGGTTCTGGGGATCGGTCGCGCTGATGACCGGCGGCTACCACGGCCAGCCCATGCAGGCGCACGCGCATCTGGCCCTGACCCCCGCCCATTTCGCCCGCTGGCTCGCCCTCTTCGAGGAGACGGCGCGGGTGCATTTCACTGAGGAAGGCGCCGGGCACATGCTCGAGCGCGCCCGCCGCATCGCCCGCAGCCTAGAGATGGGGCTGATCCCCCTCGCGCTGCCGGCCAGAGGGAGCCCGAGGGCGCTAGGAGTGCAGTCATGACCGAGACCCTCGCCCCGGCCGCCGGCGCCTATGCCGCCCGGCCGGTCGCCGGGTTCGCCGCCAGCCTGCCTGGCGCGACGGCAGTTTTCCGGCTTCACAAGATCGACGTCTGCTGCGGCGGCCAGGCCCCGCTGGCCGAGGCGGTCGCGGCGCCCGGGGCCGACCTAGGCGCGGTGGAAGAGGAGCTGGCGGCCCTGGTGCCGGGCGGGGCCATGGCGCCTGAGGCGACCGAGGAGCTGATCGCGCTGATCGAGACCCGCTACCACGCCACCCACCGGCGCGAGCTGCCCGAGCTGGAGCACATGCAGAAGGAGGAGCAGGTTCTGTTCCCCCTCATGCGTCGCGGCGGCCACCCGATGATCGGCCATCCCATCGGCATGATGCGCCACGAGCACGACAGCCACGGCGCCCAGCTCCGCACCCTCGACGCCCTGACCACGGGCGGCGTGCCGCCGGCGGGCGCCTGCAACACCTGGCGGGCGCTCTATGCTGGCACCCGCAAGCTGACGGACGACCTGATGGAGCACATCCACCCGGAGAACAACGCCCTGTTCCCGCGCTTCGGGGCCTGAGCGTGGCGGCGTCCGTCGCTATCGGCGTGGTCACCGTCTCCGACCGCGCCAGCCGCGGCGAGTATAAGGACCGGGGAGGCCCGGGTATCGAGGCTGCCCTCGCCCGCATCCTCGCCACGTCCTGGCACCCGGTGCGGCGCCTGGTGCCGGACGAGCGGGCCGAGATCGAGGCGGCGCTGCGCGACCTCGCCGACCTCGAGGGCCGCCCGCTCATCGGGACCACCGGCGGCACCGGACCGGCGCCGCGCGACGTCACCCCCCGAGGCCACCGAGGCGGTCTCCGACCGCATGCTGCCGGGATTTGGCGAGCTGATGCGAGCGGTCTCGCTGCGCGCCGTGCCGACCGCCATCCTCTCGCGCCGGACGGCGGGCACGCGGGGGCGCAGCCTGATTGTGAACCTGCCCGGCAAGCCCTCGGCCATCGCGGAGTGCCTAGATGCAGTCTTCCCGGCCATACCCTATTGCATCGACCTGATCGGCGGGCCGCGGCTGGAGACGGACCCGGCCGCCTGCGTCGCCTTCCGCCCCAAGGCGGCCTGAGGGAATGAGCGTGGGGGGCTGGGGCGAGTTCGCCGGGGCCTTCGGCCTCTTCCTTCTCTCCCACGCTCTGCCCGCGCGCCCCGCGTTGCGCCAACGCATCGCCGGGGCGCTCGGCGAGCGCGGCTACCTCGTGCTCTACAGCCTCCTCTCGGTGGCGGCATTGGCCTGGCTGGTCGCGGCCAGCGGACGAGCGCCCTACCTGGCGATCTGGGACGCGGCGCCGTGGCAGTGGTGGATGCCGAACCTCGCCGTGCCGCTGGCCTGCCTGCTGGTGGCCTTCGGAACGGCCGCGCCGAACCCGCTCTCCCTCGGCGGCCGCACGGCCGGGTACGACCCGGAGCACCCTGGCGTCGTGGGATTCACCCGACACCCGCTGCTCTGGGCCATCGCGCTCTGGGCCGGGGCGCACGCCGTGCCGAACGGCGACCTCGCGCACCTGCTGCTCTTCGGCGGCTTCGCGGGGTTCGCGCTCCTCGGCATGCGCGCCCTCGACCGGCGTCGCAGGCGTCAGCTCGGCGCGGAGGCATGGGCGCGGCTCGCCCGCCGCACCGCCTTCTGGCCCGGCGCGGCGCTGGCCTCCGGACGATGGCGACCCGCTACCCTTCCCTCTTCCCAGCGCCTGGTTGCGGCGACGCTGCTATGGCTTGCCCTTCTCGTGCTGCACGGACCGATCATCGGGGTCACGCCGCTGCCGCCCTGACCCCGGCGGATGTTGCGGTTAGAAATCCGGCGGCGGGGCCGAGCCGGCGGCCGCCGGCTCGGCCAAGCTGCGTCAGCCGCGGGGCTGCGCCGGGCCTCGTCGGTCGTCGGTGATGTCCTCGATCCAAGTCAGCGCCGCGACCGCGCGCGGGAAGCCGAGGGTCGGGATGGCCAGCAGCGCCACCTGCTTCAACGCCTCCTTCGGCACGCCCTCCTCCAGCGCGCGGCGGCAATGCGAGTGCACGCGGCCCTCCGACGCGGCACCGATGGCGAGCGCCAGCTTCACCAGCCGGAGCGCCTCCCCCTCGACAGGCCCCGCCTTGGCGCAGGCCTCGCCGAGGGCGGCGTAGGCCCGGTAGAGCTCCGGGTAGGACCGCGCCACCTGCCCCGCCGCGGCGGGAAGTTCCTCATCCTGCTGCATCGACCCCGCCTCCTGTTCCTTGAACGCCGCGGAGAACGCGGCAGCGTCACCCGGGCTTCCCGTCCGCCCGCGGCCGCAGCAGCATCGGCCCATGCGCCAGCAGGAACAGCCCGAAAGCCAGCACCCAGAGCGCCCCCGCGGCGGCATGGGGCAAGCGGGCCCGGCAGAACCGCCGGGCCGTAGGCGCGCAGCAGCACCGCCGCGGGAAGCAGCGCCCAGGCCGCCAGCATGGCGGGCGCGGCGACAAGCAGGTGTCCGGTATGGCCGAGCGTCGCCCGGGGCATGACCGCCAGGATCATCAGGGCCACGGCGCAGCCGCCCGGCGCGCGTGCGGCGGGGGTGGGGTTCGGGTTGGCGACGGCGGCTGCCTCCGGCAGGTCGCGTAGGGCGCGCAACTCGGGGTGCTCGGCTCGTTCCATGCGTCGGATGGCGAGGTGCATTCAGGCCAAGCTGGCGGCGACGAGCAGCATGAAGCAGCTCGTCCAGACGCCGATCAGGTCGTTCATGGCGCCGAAGGCGATGGGCAGGATGAAGCCGCCCAGGTCGCCGATCAGGCCGACCACGCCGCGCACCGAGCCGACGCGACCGGGGTAGCAAACGGGGGACGTGCTTGTAGACCGCGGCCTTGCCCAGGCTCATGAAGAAGTCGAGCGTCATGGTCCGCCCCATGAATGGCAGGAAGCCGATGGCAAGGTCGAACTCGATCGGGCCGCGGATGCCGCGCAACACGTAGTGCGTGCCGGGGTAGCTCAGCAGCAAGCAGCAGACGGTGGAGCCAATGAAGGTCCACTACATCACCCGCCGCGCCGTAGCGGCCGCTCAGCGTGCCGCTTAGTACCCGGAACAGCGAGCCGGGGATGGAGTAGGCGGCGCCCAGCATGCCCACAATGACGATGTCGAGCCCGTAGACGCTCACGTAGAAGCGCGGCAGCCAGAGGGCGAGGGCGACGAAGCCGCCGAAGACGAAGAAGTAGTAGAGCGCGAAGCGCCAGACATGGATGTTCGCCAGCGGCGCCATCATCGCGCCGAAGATGCTGGGCGCGGTACCCTGGCGCTCCTTCGGGTACCACTTCGAGACGTAGGCGACGCCGACCGAGAACGAGCCTCCCGCGATGCCGACGCCGAGCGCGGCGAGCAGGAAGGTCGTGTAGTCGTGCGCGTAGAGAGCATTCAGGTGGCGGCGGCCGCGGCCAGCATCATCAGCGCGAAGACGCGACGGACGCCATTCTCGGGCTGTCCTACCTCGCCTCGGGGCCGCTCTCACCGACGTGCGGCTGCTGATGATTCCGGCCGATGCCTCCCGGGGAGGGCATCACCCAGGATCCGGCGCTGGGGCGGGCGACCATCGAGCTCCTCTCGCGCCACTGGCGCCTGATGGTGGACCAGGTGGTGGACCTGAAGCTGCGCTCCTCCGAGCGGCGCGTGGCGAGGTTCCTGGCCCGACGCGTTCCGGAGGAGGCGGGCGCGGGCGTGGCCGCGCGGCCGGAACCGCGGACGGTCATCGCCGCCCGGCTTGGCATGACACTGGAAACCCTCTCGCGGACGCTCAACGCACTTGAGGCGCCGGGCGTCATCCGCATGTCGCCGCGCGAGGCCCACGTGGTCGATCGCGCTCGCCTTCTGTAGGCCGGCGCGAGATAGGCTTCCAAGAGGGCCATGGCCCGCGGAAGCACCTCTCGATCACCAGCAGGGCAACCTTGGGCCAGGCACGCCGTGCTCCGCGCGGGTGCCAGAAATGGCTTTCATTTTGGTTCCGGGAACTTACATTGCGGCCGCGGGTCGCTCGCGCCTGTGCGGCCGCCTGCCCACGCCAACGTCCTGGGAGAAAGGAAACCCGCTGTGAGCCACCAGCCCGTCCTCTCCCCTACCACCCACCTGCTCCTGCGCCGCATTTCCGAGGCGGTGCCCGATCCGATCGCGGTGCTGCTCGCCCCGGACTGGCGGGTGGTCTACGCCAACCGCAGCTATCGCGCTCTGGCCGGGATGGAGGGGGCCGACATCATCGGCCGGAAGGTGGCCGACCTGTTCCCCGGCGTCATCGCCTGTGGTGGCTTGGCGCGGCTCGCCGAGGCCCGGTCCTCGGGACGGAGCATCTCCAGCAAGGCCGTCCGCGCCGTCCTCCGCACTGGTGACCCGGAAAGCTGGTGGGACATGGACCACCACCCGTTGCCGGACACCGACGGTGACCTCGGCGCGGTGCTGGTCATCCTGCGGGACATCACGGCCGAAGTCGGGGCCCGGCAGGAGGCCGAGGCGGCCACCACGGCACTCCGGCGCCGGGCGGAGCAGATGCGGCTCGCGATCGGCGCGGGCCGCATGTACTTCTGGGACTTCAACGTCACCACCGGTGCCGTCGAGTGGTCGGAGGGGCTGGCCGAGGCATGCGGCATGGCGCCGGGCTCCTTCGGCGGCACCGTCGAGGCGTTCCGGAAGCTGGTCCATCCCGACGACCTGGCGCGGGTCGAGGCTGCCATCGGTCGGGCGCTTGCGTGCGAGGCGGCGTACGACATCGAATTCCGCATGCTCCGGGCCGATGGCGGAGAGCGCTGGGTGCTGTCGCGCGCCACCGTCGAGCGCGACGCCGCGGGCCGCCCGGTGCGCATGGTCGGCATCGACCTGGACCTGACCGAGCGCAAGCGGGCCGAAATTCGGTTGGCCGAGAGCGAGGCACGGCTGCGGGCGATGCAGGAGGTCGCCGAGTTCGGCACCTGGGAGTGGGACCGCGACACGAGGCGGCAGGTCTGGTCCCCGGAGCAGTTCGCCCTGCACGGCGTGCCCGAGAGGGAGGGGGCACCCACGCTCGAGCGGTGGCTGGACTTGGTGCACGCGGATGACCGCGACCTGCTGTTCGACGCGGCGCGCCAAGGCTGGGCCGCGTCCGGGCACCGCTACCGCACCCTGTTCCGCATCCGGCGGGCTGACGACGGTGCCGAGCGCTGGCTGGCCGCCCTGGGGCGGGTGCTCAGGGCCGCACCGGACGGCACGCCGGTGCGCATGCGGGGCATCAACATCGACGTCACCTGCCTGGTGGGCGACCTGGCGCAGGGCCAGGGGTGGACGGGGGAGCATGACGACGCCGCCTTGCTCCGCTCGGTGCTGGACGGGAGCACCGACTGCACCAAGGTGGTCGAGCCGGACGGCACGCTTTCCTTCATGAACGCCAATGGCCTGTGCCTCATGGAGATCGACGACTTCGAGAAGTTTCGGGGACGCGAGTGGGCCTCGCTCTGGCCGGAGGACAGCCGGGCGCGGGTCCGGAAGGCGGTGACGAGGGCGCTGTCCGGCGAGGCAGACCGCTTCGAGGCGCTCTGCCCGACCGCCAGGGGGAACCCGAAGTGGTGGGACGTCGTCCAGCCTGCTGCGGCTCCAGGCGCAGCGGACGGCCGAGCCGGCCGCCGCCGAGGCGCTCGAGAAGGCCATGTCGCGGGTTATGGCCGTGGCCGAGGCGCACCGCAGCCTCTACCGCAGTTCCGATCTGCGGACGGTCGATCTGTGCAGGGTTCTGACCGACCTGACCGAGCACCTCGGCTCGCTGTCGCCCAAGGTCGCGGTGCGGTGCGCGAGCCACGCCGGAGTGAACATGGATGCCGAGCGCGGCATTCCCATCGGCCTGATCGCCAGCGAGCTGCTCAGCAATGCCATCAAGCATGCCTACCCGGACGGTGGGCAGGGCGCGGTCGAGGCCACCGTCGAGGAGCGGGATGGCCTCGTTGTGCTCACGGTCGAAGATGGGGGCCGCGGCATGCCACTGGACAGTCCCGGAACGCGGTCGGGACTTGGCTCGGCCTTGGTGAGGTCGCTGGCGCGCCAGGTCGGCGCGCGGGTCAGCGTCGAGAGCTGTCCCGGCAGGGGGACCAAGGTCAGGCTGACCCTCACGCGGGAATCCGACCCACCGGGGCCGGAGCCACACCTCCCTGCCGCTGGGTGACGGCGGCTCGCCGACCCGGCGACCTACGGCGGCGTCCCGCCGCCGGCACGGACGAAGCCGTGCCGCGCAATCCCGTGGACCGGGGCGGGTCGTACTGGGGGCCGACCCATCGAGCGATAAGGCGGAATGCTTGGGATAAGCGCCGGGGGAAACCGGACCGTCACGCTCAAGGAGATCTGACACTGGATGGAGTCAGTGCCGGCGAAGGTTAGACTTGCAGCTTCGAAACCCTGGCCACATGCGTACCATCGGCATCGCTCCTCAGCAGGTGCACGCAGAGAGGAGGACAGTCACGGCACCCCGTTCGCAGGCAATCCGAAACGGCGCGGCATCAGCGCTTGCGCCGGGAATCCAACGGCCTTCGCCCCTGCCATTGCTTCCTCGGCGCCTATCACATGGGCTTCACCCCGTCCGCTGATTCGCTGCACGCCACCACGCCCAATGCCCGGGCGCCGGCCCATACCAGGCCCGGTTCAGAAGATCGGCGGGCCGCCCTGGACGAGGTAGGGCCACTTCGCGTCCTTGTCCGATATGGCCGTGATGGGCAGCGGCCACTCTATGCCGAGCATCGGGTCGTCGTAGCGGAGGCCTCCCTCCGCCTGCGGCGCATAGGCGGCCGAAACCAGGTAGGACACCTCCGAATCATCGGCGAGCGTCTGGAAGGAATGTGCGAAGCCGGGCGGCACGTAGAGCTGCCTGCGGTTCTCCGCCGTCAGCTCGAAGGCCTCGTGCCGGAGGTAGCTGGGCGAGCCCGAGCGCAGGTCGACGATCACGTCGAGGATGGCGCCGCGGATGCAGCGCACCAGCTTGGCCTCGGTATGCGGCGCCCGCTGGAAATGCATCCCCCGCAGGGTGCCCGCCGTGGCCGATGTGGACATGTTCTGCTGCACGAAGTCCTGCGCCATGCCATGCGCCGCGAATTCCTCGCGGCACATGGTGCGCGCGAAGATCCCGCGCTCGTCGCCCCGTGGCTCGATATCGATCAGCCAGGCATCCTGCAGCGTCGTCTTGTGGAAGATCATGAGGCGATTCCAACTTCCAGCTTCGGCGCGCGGGCCAGAAAGCGCGCCTCCTGTTCCGCATAAAGCCTGTCCACGACGCGGCCTGGCGGGATATCCACATCGGCGAAGGTCAGGACACTGTCCTTCGCCACCGGCCGGGTGATGCGGCAGCCCAGCGCGATGCCGAGCGGCAACAGGCGATCCTGTGCAATGATCTCGCTGTTCTCGGCCACGCCATAGGCGTGGTAGCCGCCGAACTCGGTGATCACGTCGCCCGGCGACAGGTCGATCTTCGCCACCGCGATGACGCCGACCTCCGGCCCGCCCCGCGGCGCAAGCACGGCATCGCCGAACAGCGCAGCCCGCGCGACCGAGGTGGGCACCTCGAAATGGCACAGGTGATACGGCGTGTAGAAGCAGAAATACGGGCCCGTGCCGAGCTTGTAGAGATTCAGGAAATGCTGCTGACGCGGATCGTCATGGGTGCCGAGGACGAAGACGCCGGGCCCCGGCCGGGCGCCGACGACATAGTCCACGATCCCCGGGCCACCGGCCGAGAGGTGCTCCGCGAAGGAGGCGATGGTTTCCTCGAGGGGAACCAGCGGCGCATAGGGGTCACCGCCCGAGAAATCCGGGCCGATCATGCCGCGGCGTGCCACCTTGAAGCCGGTGCCGTTCGCCACGATCGCCTGCTCATAGGAAATCTTGGTGCCATCCGCGAAGGAGGCCACCATCGCCGCCTTCTGGCCCCAGCGCTCGGCGAAGGGCTTCTGCGTGGTGGGGTTCCGGTAGGGGTCGTGCAGGCCCTTGATGTTGCCGCAGAGCACCGGCGTCACGCCGAGGCCGCGCACGAAGCGGTACAGATTCATCTGCACGCCCGGCTGGTCGCCGTCGGAGAAGCTGTAGACCACGCCGGCCGCATCGGCGCGCTGCTTGAGGATGGGCCCGACCGTCCCGTCGAGTTCGGCATTCATCTGCACGACATGCTTGCCCGCAGTGATGGCCGCCAGGACGACCTCCGCCGCATAATCGATCGAGCCGGTGACTTCGACCACCACGTCGATGCCGTCGGCGCCGGCCAAGCCTACCGCATCCTCCGTTACCACGGGCTGCCCGCGGGCGATGGCGGCATTGATGGCGGACCGGCTGTCGCAGACGGTGGGCTCGATCCCCAGCACGGTGAAGGCCTCGATCGCCTTGTCGATATGCCGGTTGGCGACCGCCGCGACCCGCATGCCGGGTGTCGTGGTCACGATCTGGCGGATGATGGCGGCGCCCTGGAAGCCGGCTCCGACGATCCCGACCTGGATAGGCCGGCCCTCGGACTCACGACGAGCAAGCGCGGTATCGACGATGATCACCTGTATTCCTTTTCAATCACCGGGTTCGCCAGAGGCCCGTTGTTACCGGAATTTTCATGCTGTGCCCGGCCATCACCGGCCTTTGACAGCCCGTGCATCGGCTGGCGGCATGGCACGCGCCGCGTCAGGACGAGCGCGTCCTGGGCCACGGTGTCCCCGCTCGGAAATGTCACGCCTTACCTCATCCTGATGCACGCATAGACTGTACAGGGGCACTACTTCCCGTGGCCGGCATCATCCCTGGACGCCATGTTGTAGAATTGAGCAAACCATTCCTGGAGTTCAGGAGGCGCTTCATGGCCTGCCTTTTTGCGCGCTGCTACAGCAGCAGCGGCATCTACCTTCCCTAATTCCCTCATTAACGATAGCTCATGAAAACAATGCGCCAACCAACAATGCCGTTATCATTTCCGTCCATTACCAGTGGTTACGGAAGACGGAAATGACGGCATGAACGCCAGCGCCACCAGCGATGCGCCGACCGGCATCCAGCGCGCAAGACGGAGATTTCGGAACGCATGTCCTTGCCCGCATCCTCTGCCAGGCCCGACCCGCTGATCCTCACCCTCGCCCTCGATCCCGGCACCCAAGCCCGCTTCGACCGCGAGCGCCGGGCCCATTTCCCACCCGAGCGCAACCACCTCGCCGCTCATCTGACGCTTTTCCATCACCTCCCCGGCGAGGCGATCGACGAGATCGCGGCCCGCCTCGCCGAAACCAGCCGCTGCCAGCCTGGCCTCGACCTCGCCGTGGAGGATGTCTGGATGATGGGCCGCGGCGTCGCCTACCGGCTGCGCGCGCCCGGGCTGGTGACGCTACGTGCTGGCCTTGCCGCCGGCTGGCAGGACTGGCTGACGCCGCAGGACCGGCAGCCGCTCCGCCCGCATGTCACCATCCAGAACAAGGTGACGGCTGAGGCGGCACGAGCACTGCATGGCAACCTGCGCGCGGCCTTCACCCCCTTCACCGCACGCGGGACCGGCTTGCTGCTCTGGCATTACCGCGGCGGGCCATGGGAAGCGGCCGGCACCTTCCCTTTCGCCTAAGCAAAGGATGATAACGATGCGTCTTGGTTAAAATTCTGCTCACGATTCCGTGAAAGGACGGCGCTACCTGCCGCCTCCCGCACGGATTCCAGCCTTGTCCCACCTCGGCCCCTTTCGCCTCCTCACCCTGCATTCCGCCCTGTTCGGCCTGGCGACGGCGATGGCCGGTGGCTTCGTCGGTGCCTATCTGCTCAAGCTCGGCCTCGGGCTGCCCGTGGCGCTGGCGACCTATGCGGGCCTCCTCACGGTCCGCTGTGGCATCCGGCTGCTCGCGGTCGAAGTGGTCCGGCGGGTCGGCATCGCCGGCGGCATGAAGGTCGGCGCGGTCCTCGGCGCGCTCGGCTTCCTCCCGCTCCTGCTGGCCGACCGGAGCAGCGGGTGGCTCCTTGCCTGGGTCGTCGCGGTCTCGATGGCCGAGGCGCTCTACTGGCCCGCCTACCACACCGCCACGGCGGCCACTGCGGCCGGGGAGGGCTCGCTCGGCCGCCAGCTCGGCGAGCGGATGACGGTCGGCGCGCTGGTGACGGTAGTCGGCCCCCTGGCGGGCGGCCTGCTGCTGGCCTCCTTCGGCGAGGCCGCCGATTTCGGGATCGCCGCCTTCTGCTCCCTGCTCTCCATCCTGCCGCTCGCCCGCCTGGGCCGGATCGAGGGCGGGCCGATGCCGCGTATGCGCGAGGCGCTGCACGGCACCGACAGGGCCGGCATGGCGACCTTCGCGGCGGATGGCTGGATCTCCTCCGGCCTCACCTTCGTCTGGCCGATGCTGCTGTTCTCGTCGATGGGGGCGGATTACGAGGCCTTCGGCGCTGCCAATGCCGTTGCCGGCCTGGCCGGCGCAGCGGTGAGCCTGTTCTGCGGCCGCGCCATCGACCGCGGCCAACGCGACCGCTACCTGCTGCTTGCCTGCACCGCGCTGGCGGCGAGCTTCGCGCTCCGCGCCGCCTCGGCTTGGTGGCCGCTTGGCGCGGCCGCGGCGAATGCCACCGGGGCCGCGATCGCGGGCTTCTACGGACCTGTGGTGATGAGCACGGTCTATGCGCGGGCACGGCGTTCGGGCGCGATCTACCGCTTCCAGATCAATCTCGAGGCAGGCTGGGATTGCGGCGCCGTCAGTGGATTGCTGGTGGCCGCGCTGGTGGCCTGGGCGGGCCCCGCCGCATCGCTCGCGGTGCTGCCGGCCGCCCTCGGCATCGTCCCGCTCTACCTGGCCGTCCGGGGCCCGCGCCGCGTGGCGCCGGCACCCGGCCCGGCCCTCATCGCCGCGGCCTGACCGTCGTCACGCCTTCGCCCGCAGCCGCTGCGCATAGACGTTGATGACCAGCGCCAGCAGCAGGATCAGCCCGCGGATCAGGATCTTCAGGAAGCTGTCGATCCTGACGTGGTCGAGCCCGTTGTTCAGCACGCCGAGCACCAGCAGCCCGACCACCGTGTTGCCGATGCCGCCCTGGCCGCCGAACAGGCTGGTGCCACCGACGACGACGGCCGAGATGGCATCGAGCAGGTAGTTGTCGAACTCGTCCTGCTGCGCGCTGCCGAAATGTGCGACGCCGAGCATCCCCGCGATTCCCGAACAGACGGCGGAGATGATGAGCACCGCCGCCAGCACCAGCTTGACGTTGACGCCGGAATACTCCGCCGCCTCGCGGTTGCCGCCGACCATGTAGACGTAGCGACCGAAGCGCGTGTAGCTCAGCACCACATGGCCGATCGCCAGCACGAGGATGGCCACCACCACGATCCAGGGCACCGGGCCGATCGAGCCCGAGCCGAGCAGCTCGATCGGCGCCGGCACGGCGTAGGCGATCTGCCCGCGCACCAGCATGGCGCAGATGCCGGCGCCGATCTGCAGCATCGCCAGCGTCATGATGAAGGAGGGGATGCCGATCACCGTGACCCCGAAGGCCGTCACTGCGCCAAGCGCCACGCTGCCGAGCAGCGCCAGCGCGATGGCGGCCGCCCCCGGCAGCGGGAAATTGGCGATATTCACGCTCTGGTCCTGCAGCGTGAAGAAGGCGACCATGATTCCGACCGCATTGGCGACGCTCGCCACGCTGAGGTCGATCTCCGCGCAGAGGATGACGAAGGTGAGGCCGACGGCGATGATGGCCGTGACCGACACCTGCCGCGCGATGTTCGCCACGTTGTCGAGCGTGGCGAAGGAAGGGCTGGCGATGCTGAACAGCGCCACCAGCACCAGCAGCGTGGCGAAGGGCGCGATGTTGCGGAGCTGGCCCCGGAGCCATCGCAGGCCGCCGCCGTTGCGGGGAAGGACGGCGCTGTCGCTCGTGCTCATGGATGCTCTTTCCTATGCTGCGGCGAGCAGGCGGTCCTTGCTGACCGTGCCGCCGGCGAATTCCTCGCAGACCTCGCCACGTTTCATGACGAGGATGCGGTCGGCGAGCGAGAGCACCGTCTCCGGCTCGGTTGAGACCACCAGCATGGCGATGCCCTGCTCGCGCAAGCCGCGGACGATCCGCACCACCTCCTCCTTGGCGCCGACATCCATCCCCCGCGTCGGCTCGCTGAGGACGAGGACGCGCGGCAAATGTGTCAGCCACTTGGCCAGCGCCACCTTCTGCTGGTTGCCGCCCGAGAGCGTGCCGAGCCGCCGCTGCACCGAGGGCGGGCGGATGCCGAGCGACTCGACCTGCCGCTGCGCGATTTCCCGCTCCACCGCCGGCTTCACCCAGAGGCGCGAGATGCGGCCAAGGATGCTGATGGAGACGTTCCGGTAGACCGGCTCCTGCGCGAAGAGCATGCTGCGGCGGCTTTCCGGCACGAAGGCGATGCCCGCCCGCCGCGCCGCCGCGGTGTTGCGCAAGGCGAGCGGCCGCCCGTCGAGCGAGAGCCGCCCACCCGACAGCGCCGTCCGCCCGAACAGCGCCCGCGCCAGATCGAGCTGCCCGGCCCCCATCGAGCCGTAGATGCCGAGCACTTCGCCCGCCCGCGCCTCCAGCGAGACCTCGCGGAAGCCGGGGCCGGAGGCAGCCTCGCAGGCCAGCACCACCGGCGCGCCGGGCCTGCTGTCGAGGCGGATTTCGCCGGTATAGCCCGCCTCCAGCTCCTCATGCCCGGCGCCGATCATGCGGGTGATGATCCAGCCCTTGTCGATGGCCGCAACCGGCGCCGTCTCGATCAGCCGCCCGTTGCGGAAGCAGGTGACGCGGTCGCAGATCGCCAGCACATCCTCGAGGAAGTGCGAGATGAAGACGATGCTCCGCCCGCTGTCCCTCACCCGCCGCAGCAGGCCGAACAGCACCTCCACCTCCGGCGGCGAGAGGGCCGAGGTCGGCTCGTCGAGGATGACGATGCGCGCGCCGGAGGACAGCACGCGCGCGATCTCGACGAGCTGCTGCAGGCCGAGCGGCAGGCTGCCGATCGGCACGCGCGGGTCGACATCGATGCCGAGCTCGGCGAGCAGCGCCCGCGCCCGCCGCATCATCCCCGGCCAGTCGACCAGGCCGAGCCGGTTCACCGGCTGCACGCCGAGCATGACATTCTCGGCGACGGAGAGCTCCGGCACCACGCTCAGCTCCTGGTGCACCATGCCGATCCCGGCATCGCGCGCCGAGCGGGCGGAGCGGTGCCGCGCCGGCTGGCCGGCGATGCGCATCTCCCCCTCGAAGCTGGTGTGCACGCCGGCGATGATCTTCATCAGCGTGCTCTTGCCGGCGCCGTTCTCGCCGACCAGGCCATGGATCTCGCCCGCCTCCAGCGTGAAATCCACGCTGGAGAGGGCGGTGACGCCGCCGAAGGACTTGCTGATGCCCCGCAGCTCGAGCAGGGGCGCGCCGCTCTGCATGGTCAGATCAGGAATTGGCTCTCCATCCAGGCCATGCCGGGGGCATTCGCCCTGGTGACGACCGGGCCGTCGGTGATGACGTGCTTCGGGATCTGCCCTGCGCCGTTGCCCGTCTTCTGGCCCGCGACCACCGCGGCGACGCCGGCGACGACCGCACCGCCATGGATGCGGCAGGAGGGGTTGCGCACCGTCGCATGCATCCGCCCGTCGGAGACGGCGGCCAGCGCCGGCGGCATCGCGTCGCAGCCGCCGATCAGGATGTTGGTGCGGCCGCGCGCCTTCATCACGTTGTAGGCGGCGAGCGCCATGTCGTCGTTGTGGAAATAGGCTGCGTCGATCTTCGGGTGCTTGGTCAGCAGCGTGTCCCAGAGGCGCGACACCTTGGTGACGTCCCAGTCGCCCGGCGTGGTGTCCACCACCTCGATGCCGGGGTTCTTCTTCACCACGGAGTCGAAGCCGCGTGCCCGCCCCTGCGCCCCGGTATGGCCGAGCGCGCCCTGGGTCATCGTCACGATGCCCTTGCCGCCGATCGCATCGACCAGCGCCTGGGTGACGGAGGCGCCCATGAACTCGTTGTCGGGGGCGAGGAAGCTGTGGACGTTGATGCTGTCGAGCGGCGCGATCAGCGTGTCCATGTCGATGACCGGGATGCCGGCATCGATCATCCGCTTCACCGGCTGGGCCAGCGTGCCGATGCCGAAGGCCTGGATGGCGACGAAATCCCACTTCTGGCTCGCCATGTTCTCGATGGCGCTGCGCTGCTTGGTGGCGTTCAGCTCGCCGTCGAACCAGGTGACGTCGACGTTGAACAGCCTGCCCCACCATTCGGCCGCCTGCTTGCCCTGGGCGCACCAAGTGGCCTGCAGGCCGGCATTGGAGAAGGCGGCCTTCAGCGGCCGTTCGGAGCGCCTGGTCTCGCGCGACATGTCCTGAGCAAGGGCCGGGCTGATGCCGAAGCCGCCGATCAGGCCGGCGAGCAAGGCCCCGCCCCCTTGCAGCATGCCGCGCCGGTCACCGGGCAGGTCGAATGCCATCACGTCTCTCCCCAAGCCGCGGCCCTTCACGAGGCCGTTCATGCCGGGGATGATCGATGGCGGCCCGTTGCAGCGTCAAGCTGACCGCATCCCGCACACGCGCGGTTGATGAGGCCCGGCCTCGCGCCCTTATCATCGCAGCGCAGCATGCGGTGCGTGGACCCTGCCCGGCCGCGCCGCTAAGCCCTCGGGCCATGGCTCCCCTCGCATCCCGGCCGGAGGCCGGCATCCTGCCCGCCCCCGCCGCCGAGGAGGGCGATGCTCCACGCCTTGGCCGCGCGCTGCGGCGCACCGCGGCGATGCTCGCCGCCTTCCTGCTCGCCTGCGCCGCGCTGCTCTGGTTCACCCGCGACAGCGACATGATGGCGGCCGCCACGCTGCTGTCCCCGGGCGTGATCCTCGCCTGCCTCGCCCTGTCCTTCGCCAATTACATCCTGCGCGGCCTGCGCTGGGTGCTGCTCGGCCGGGCCTTCGGCGTCACCGCGCCGCCGGCGCGGCAGATGCTCTACTTCTTCGCCGGCTTCGCCCTCACCGTGACGCCGGGCAAGCTGGGTGAGGTGGTGCGGCTCTGGCTGCTGCGGCGCCATCATGGCGTGCCCTATGCCCGCAGCATGCCGCTGCTCGCCGGCGACCGGGTGATGGACATGGTGGCGATCTGCCTGCTGGCGCTGGCCGGGGCCGCGCTGACCAGCCACTACCTGTTGGTGACGGCCGTCCTCGCCGTGGCCTGCGTCGCGCTGCTCGCGGCGCTGACCCATGCGCCGCTGCTGCTGCACCTGATCGACTGGGCAGAGCGCCGCCTCCGCCGCGCGCCCGGCCTCTTCGCCAAGGCGCGGGAGGTCTGCGCCACGCTGCCGGCCATCGGCCGCCCCGGCGTGCTGCTGCCTGCGCTGGGGCTGAGCTGCCTCGGCTGGCTCGCCGAATGCCTGGTGCTGATGCTGGTGGTGCATGCGCTCGGCACGCCCATCGGCCTCGGCGAGGGGATGCTGGTCTTCTGCCTCGCCGCAGTGGCGGGAGCGGTCTCGCTGCTGCCGGGCGGGCTCGGTGCGGCAGATGTCGGCCTGCTCGGGTTGCTGCGCCTGGTCGGGGTGCCGGAGCCGGCCGCCATCGTCGCCACCATCCTGGTGCGGCTGGCGACGCTCTGGTTCGCCGTGCTGCTCGGCCTGGCCGCGCTGCCCCTCGCGCTGCGGCGGCGGTAACTAGCTGTCGATCAGGGCGCGGATGCGGCGCCCCAGCTCCGTCAGCGAGAAGGGCTTGGTCAGCAGCTCCATCCCCGGCTGCAGCGGAGCCTGGTTGCCCAGCGTGTTGTGCGCGTAGCCGGTGACGAAGAGCACCTTCAGCCCTGGCCGCAGCTCCCGTGCCGCATCCGCCAGCTGCCGGCCGTTCATCCCCGGCAGGCCGACATCGGTGACGAGCAGGTCGATCCGCGCCCCGGAGCGGATGGCCTTGAGCCCGGCCGGCCCATCCGCCGCCTCCACAGTCGCATAACCGAGATCCTTCAGCGTCTCGAGAATGAGCAGGCGCACCGAGGGCTCGTCCTCTACCACCAGCACCGTCTCGCCGTGGCCGGATCGCGTCGCCCAGCCGTCGCCCTCCTCCGCCTCCGCCCGCGCCTCCGCCCGGTCCGGCGCGCCGCGGTGCCGCGGCAGTGTGAGCCGGAAGACGGTGCCCTGCCCCGCTGCGCTCTCCACCCGCACATGCCCGCCGGACTGCTTGACGAAGCCGTAGAGCATGGAGAGCCCCAGCCCGGTCCCCTGGCCGATCGGCTTGGTGGTAAAGAAGGGCTCGAAGGCGCGCTCCAGCACCTCGGGCGGCATGCCCATGCCGGTGTCGCCGACGCTGATCGTCACATACTCCCCCGGCGGCAGCTCGCCCCCGATCGCCCGCGCAGCCGCCTGGTCCAGAATCAGGGTCTCGGTGCCGATGGTGAGGCGCCCGCCCTCCGGCATGGCATCTCGCGCATTGATCGCCAGGTTGAGGATCGCGTTCTCCAGCTGGTTCGGGTCGCAGAGCGTCGGCCAGAGTCCCTCGGCCAGCCGCAGCTCCAGGGCGATGGCCGGCCCGAGCGTCCGCCGCAGCAGCTCCTCCATTCCCGCGATCAGGCGGTTGGCCTCGACCGGCCGCGGATCGAGCGGCTGGCGGCGGGCGAAGGCAAGCAGCCGCTGGGTCAGCGCCGCGGCCCGCTGCGCCGAAGTGACCGCCACGCTGGTGTAGCGCTCGAGCCCCTCCACCTGCCCGGCTTCCACCCGGCGCTCCAGCATCGCCAGCGCGCCGATGATGCCGGTCAGGAGGTTGTTGAAATCATGCGCGATGCCGCCGGTGAGCTGGCCTACCGCCTCCATCTTCTGCGCCTGGCGGAGCTGCTCCTCCAGCACCTGCGTCCGGGTGATGTCGCGCGCATTGCCGAGGACGAGACGGCCGCCGCCCGCCGTCTCGCCCATCGGCACGAGGATGACATCGGCCACCCGCCGCTCGCCGTCCACCTCGTAGACAGTTTCATAGGTCATGCGCCGCTGCTCCTCGGCGCAGTGGCGGTAACGCTGGGCAACGGTCTCGGCGATGGCGGCGGGCAGCACCGTCTCGACCGGCCGGCCGACGATCTCGGCGGCCTTCATGCCGGTGAACCGCTCCGCTGCCGGGTTGATCGCCTCGAAGCAGGCGACGCCCTCGGGCGAGACATTGATGAGGAAGACGAGGTCCGGCGAGGTCTCGAAATAGGTGCGGAAGCGCGCCTCGCTGGCGGCGAGCTGCACCGTGCGCTCGGCCACGCGCCGCTCCAGCGTCTCGTTCAGCCGGCGCAGCTCCGCCTCGGCATGCTTGGCGGCGGAGATGTCGACGCTGCACCCGGTATAGCCGAGGAAGCGGCCATTGTCGTCGAGCCGGACCACGCCCTCGCAGCGCAGCCAGCGCACCGCGCCATGGCGGTCGATGACGCGCAACTCCCGCCGGTAGGGGCGCCGTGCCGCAAAGGCCTCGCGGAACGCGGCCTCATGCCCCGGCAGGTCCTCCGGCCACACCACCTCGCGCCAGCCCTCGCCGAGCATCTCGGCAGCGGGCCTGCCGAAGAGGAAGTCGTGGTGCATGTTGGCAAAGACCTGCCGCCCCTGCTCATCCGTCATCCAGATGAGAGCCGGCGCGCTGTCGGCCATGTGGCGGAAGCGCGCCTCGCTTTCGCGCAGGGAGGACTCGACTTCCGCCCGCTCGATGGCGGAGGCGGCAAATTGCGCGAGCTGCATGACGATCGCCTCGTCCGCCTCGTCGAACTCGCCCCCGATCTTGTCGGAAAGCTGAATGAGGCCGAGGTTGCGCCCGTCATTGCCGACCAGCGGCGCCGCCAGCCAGCCGCGCATCGGCGGATGCTCAAGGGACCTCGCACCGAAGCCGCGCCAGCGCGGATGCGCCTCCAGCTCCGCCTGTGTCATCCGCACCGGGCGGTTCTCCTCGCAGGCCCAGGCATAGATGCCGGAACCGTCCGGGCCCGTCGCATAATCCTGCCAGGCGGCGTATTTCGCCGAAAGCGAGATGGCGCTGATCGACTGCGACCAGTCCCTCCCCCGGGTCAGGCTGCACACCGACTGATGGGCTCCTACAATGTTCCGCGCCGCGTCGGTGATCGCCTGAAGCGTGGCCTGGAGGCTGGGCGCGCGCATCACCCGGCCAGCAGCCTCCGCCAGGGCCTTCATCTGGGCCTGGATGCGCATCGCTTCGCCGGATGTGGCCCGCGGGCTGTCCTCAACCGCCATGCCGGTCGCTATCCCTCCACTCGCCGTTCGGACGCCGCCATGGCGTGGCGCTTCATACTCCAGTCACGGCAGGGGAGGCGAGGCGGGTGGTGGCGGAACGGGGCTTTGCGCCGCTGCCGGTCGGCGGCATTCTTCCGCCTGGCCAGCGCGGAGGACCCGAAGGATGATACCGCACATCGCATGCCTACGGCGGCTGGTGCCTGCCCTCGCTGTCCTTTTCCTCACCGGCTGCGCTACCGCGCCATCCGCCTCGGACCCGGAGGCGCTGGCCGAGTACCGCGCCGCCAACGACCCGCTGGAGCCGGCCAACCGCCGCGTCTACGAGGCGAATGAGTGGCTGGACCGCAAGCTGGCCCGCCCCGTCGCGGTCGAGTACCGCACCCGCATCCCCCGCCCGGTGCGGACCGGCATCCGCAACCTGCTGAACAACCTGCGCAGCCCGATCGTGCTGGCCAATGACATGCTGCAAGGCCAGTCCCGCCGGGCCGGCGACACGCTCGGCCGCTTCGTGCTGAACAGCACGGTGGGCGTGGCCGGCATCTTTGACGTGGCGCAGGACTGGTTCGGCGTCCCGCGCCATACCGAGGATTTCGGCCAGACCCTGGCCAGCTGGGGCGTCGGCGAGGGCCCCTATCTCGTCCTGCCCGTGCTTGGCCCGAGCAATCCGCGCGACCTGGCCGGCTCCGGCGTCGATGGCGCAGCAAGCGTCGCCACCCTGCTCGGCTCCGGCGCCGCCGCCAGCGCCTTCCGCTATTCCCGAGCGGGCCTCAGCCTGGTCGATACGCGGGAGGCGCTGATCGATCCCGTCGACGAGATGCGGCGCAGCTCGCTCGACCCCTATGTCACCTACCGCAGCGCCTACCGGCAGCGCCGGCAAGCAGATATCGACAACCGCCTTGGACCGCCCGTGACGAGCAGCACTGGCGCGGTCCTGCCGACGCCAGCGGAGCGGAACTAGGCGGGAGGCGCGGCCATCGGACCGGGGCCCGCCGCCCCGGCTAAACCGGGTCGTTGCCCCGCGTCTCCGTCATCCCGCGAGCCTCGCTGGCGGGGATGGAGAGGTGCACGACGTTCTCCTCGATCCGGGCGATGGCGCCGAAGGGCAGGTAGCGGTGCTGCCCACCCGAAGCCGGGTCCTGCTTGGTCAGCTTCAGCCGGGTCGAATCGACGGAATCGATGGTGCCTACATGCTCGCCGTCCGAGCCGACGACCTCCATGTGTTCGGCGATCTTGCTCATATCGATCATGGCGTCCTCCTGTGGGGCCGCCTCATGCGACCTTGGAGGAGAAACGGCCCAGCCCCGGAAAGGATGCACTCCAACGGCTTCATTTCCGCATCAGACATAAAGATATCCTTATGTCTCGCCGCAAACCCCTGGCCAGTGTCGCGTGCCCATGCTACGCGCCCCGCCGAACCGTCTCATGTCAGGGAAAGTGCAGATGACCGACAGCATCGTGAAGGATCTCAGCCTGGCCGATTGGGGCCGGAAGGAGATCGCCATGGCCGAGGATGAGATGCCTGGCCTGATGGCGGTCCGGCGCGAATACGGCCCCTCGCAGCCGCTGAAGGGCGCCCGCATCGCCGGCTGCCTGCACATGACCATCCAGACCGCCGTGCTGATCGAGACGCTGAAGGCCCTCGGCGCCGATGTCCGCTGGTCGTCGTGCAACATCTTCTCGACCCAGGACCACGCCGCGGCCGCCATCGCCGCCGCCGGCACGCCGGTCTTCGCGGTGAAGGGCGAGACCCTGCCGGAATACTGGTCCTACGTGCAGAAGACGCTGGAATGGGCGGACGGCGGCGAGCCGAACATGCTGCTCGACGACGGCGGCGACATGACGCTGCTCGTCCATTACGGCCTGCGCGCCGAGCAGGGCGACACGGCTTTCCTCGGCAAGCCGACCAACGAGGAGGAGGAGGTCTTCTTCGCCCTCATCCAGAACCTGCTGAAGACCAAGCCGGGCTGGTTCGCCAAGCTGGCCGCCAGCATCCGCGGCGTCTCCGAGGAGACGACGACGGGCGTCCACCGCCTCTACATGATGGCGAAGGAGGGCAAGCTGCTCTTTCCCGCCATCAACGTGAACGACAGCGTCACCAAGTCGAAATTCGACAACCTCTACGGTTGCCGCGAGAGCCTGGTCGACGGCATCCGCCGCGGCACGGATGTGATGATGTCGGGCAAGGTGGCGATGGTCGCGGGCTTCGGCGATGTCGGCAAGGGCAGCGCCGCCTCGCTGCGCAATGCCGGCTGCCGCGTCATGGTCTCCGAGGCCGACCCGATCTGCGCGCTTCAGGCCGCGATGGAGGGCTACGAGGTGGTGACCATGGAGGATGCCGCGCCGCGCGCCGACATCTTCGTCACCGCCACGGGCAATGTGGACGTCATCACCATCGACCACATGCGGGCGATGAAGCACCGCGCCATCGTCTGCAACATCGGGCACTTCGACAGCGAGATCCAGGTCGCCGCGCTGAAGAACCTGAAGTGGCAGAACGTGAAGCCGCAGGTGGACGAGGTGGAGTTCCCAGACGGCAAGCGCATCATCCTGCTCTCCGAGGGGCGGCTGGTGAATCTCGGCAACGCCACCGGCCATCCGAGCTTCGTCATGTCGGCCAGCTTCACCAACCAGACGCTGGCGCAGATCGAGCTCTGGGTGAATCCCGGCAAGTACGAGAAGAAGGTCTACGTCCTGCCGAAGCACCTCGACGAGAAGGTCGCCGCGCTGCACCTCGAGAAGGTCGGCGCCAAGCTGACCAAGCTCTCAACGCAGCAGGCCGCCTATATCGGCGTGCCGGAGCAGGGCCCCTTCAAGGCCGAGCAGTACCGCTACTGAGGCTTGCCAAGCGCGGCGGCGGGGCCATCTCCGCCGCCGCATGATCCTCTCCGCACTCGCATCGCTCAGCCTTGCCCTGCTGCTCGGCGGCATGGCGTTCTTCGCCGCGGTGGTCGCGCCGCTGGTCTTCACCAGGCTGCCGCCCGAATGGGCCGGGCGCTTCATCCGCCAGCTCTTCCCCGTCTACTATCTCTGGCTGATCGCCACCGCTGGCATCGCTGCCCTCGCTCTCGCCCCGGGCCGCCCGGTCGATGCGTTGGCCATGGCATTGGTCGCGGCGCTGACGATCTGGCTCCGCCAGGGGCTGATGCCGCGCATCAACCGGCTGTCGGATGCCGCCCAGGCCGGGGATGCGGCGGCGAAGCCTCGCTTCGACCGCGCCCATCGCCTCTCGGTGCTGCTGAACTTCGCCCAACTGGTCCTGGCGGCCGCAGTATTGCTGCGGGGTGTCGACCCATTGTCCTGATTGTCGGCAGGCATACTTATAATAGAAAAATTATCTAACTTTTTGAACGCGGCGTTGTGATGGCGATGACGATAACGCGAGTGGATCAAATCGCCCAGAACGGGAAATTTACTCACCGTATTGCAACATGGACACCATGTGATGGCCGTCTTCCGCCTCCAGCCCCGCTTGGCGACCCTCGACCACCCCGCCTGGGCCATCAGCTGGCACAGCACGCCATGCTATATCGTTGCTGAAACTATTGATCAGGCACGGAAATTCGCCAACTGTGCCTTTATCGTTCCGCTCCGCTCCGCTGCCGAGCCGGGGCAGGATCTGCCACTGCCCTGGTCGGACCCGGATCTGGTCGAAGCCTGGCGCCTGCCGCACGTCGCCGAATTTGGCCTGCTTGGTGCCGCGAGCGTTGGGCGCCCGCCACAACTCATGCGGGCAGAACTCGCCGCAGCTTAGGGTTTCATTGAACGCAGCCGGAGCATTACTGCCGGCGAGGCGTCCTGCCCCAGGCGGGAGGGCGTCGCTGAGACCGGCCGCATCGGCAAGCCGGCCACCACATCCAGGGCAAGTATGGCCCGGTAGGTCCCGCCCTGCCGAACCTCAGGCCAGCCGGATCGCCGCCACCGCCGCCACAGCGGCAGCCAGGGCCGGCACCGCCAGCGCGTCCTGCCCCATCCGCGTCTCCAGCCATGCGCCGGACGTGGCGCCGACCACCAGCGCCGCCCAGGCTGCGGCCTGCACAACCCAGGCCCCATGCCGCCCTGCCCCGGCCAGCGCCGCCACCAGCGCATCGGCAAAGCGCGTGAGTGAGCCGGTGACGAAGGTGATCCCGCCCACCCCTGGCAGAGCAAGGTTCAACGCCCCCATCGCCGGCACCACCGCGAAGGCCATCGGCGGCAACCCCGCCTCGCCCACCGAGGGAAGCTGGCATCCACACCCGATCAGCGCCGCCACTACGGCCAGCACCGCCGCCGTACGCCACCGCCCGGCCAGCCGCGCCAGCGCCGCCCCCACCACCGCACCGAGGGCGAAGAGCGCCACCACCACGGCCAGTTCCGCAGCCCGGTCCGGGTGCCGCTCCGCCACCGCCACGCCGAGCAGCGTGCTCGTCCCGCTCATGAAGCTGACGAAGAGCTCTTGCAGCCGCAGCCAACCGATCGCATCCACGCAGCCGCCGATCGCCACCAGCGGCACCGCCAGCCAGGACCGCTGCAACCCGCCCGCATCCGCCATGCCGTCCGTTTCCTTCGTTAGGGTATTGCCTCCGGGGCCCGTTCAGGCTTTTCCATGCGCCCTATCGCCTGGGCCGGACGCAATGTTCGGTCCCCTCCGGGAGGAACCGCCACCGATGAACCGCCGCCTGATCCTGGGCGCAGCCCTGGCCACACCCGCCCTGGCCGCGCCGGCCCTGGCCCAGTCCACGCCCGAGGTGAACTGGCGCGTCTCCTCCGCCTTCCCGCGCAATCTCGACGTGCTGTTCGGCACTGGCGATACCATCGCCAAACGCGTCGCGCAGCTCACCGACAACCGCTTCCGCATCCGCTTCTTCCCCGCCGGCGAGGTCGTCCCGGGCCCGCAGGTGCTGGATGCGGTGCAGTCCGGCTCGCTCGAGGGCGGCCATGCCCCGCTCTACTACTTCGCCGGCAAGGACCCGGCGCTCAGCTTCTTCACCGGCGTGCCCTTTGGGCTGAATGCCCGGCAGAACCTCGCCTGGCTGCACTATGGCGGCGGCCAGGCGCTCTGCGACGAGATGCTGGCCGAGTTCAATTGCGTCGGCTTCCCCGCCGGCGATACCGGCGCGCAGATGGGCGGCTGGTTCCGCAACGAGGTGAAGACGCTCGCCGAGCTGAAGGGGCTCAAATTCCGCACCCCGGGCCTGAACGGCCAGCTCTTCGCCCGGCTCGGCGCCGTGCCGCAGGCCATTGCCCCGGCCGACATCTACCCCTCGCTCGAGCGCGGGGCGCTGGATGCGGTGGAATTCGTCGGCCCGCATGACGACGAGAAGCTCGGCTTCGTCCGCGTCGCCCGCTACTACTACTACCCGGGCTTCTGGGAGGCCGGCGCGCATCTCCACTTCATCGCCAACAAGGAGGCGCTGGCGAAGCTGCCGGACAGCTACAAGGCCGCGCTGGAGGTCGCCTGCGGCGAGGCGAATGCCAACATGCTCGCCCAGTACGACCACCTGAACCCGCAGGCGCTGCGCCGCCTGGTCGCCGCCGGCGCCCAGCTTCGCCCCTGGCCGCGCGAGATCCTCCAGGCCGCCTGGACCGAGGCGAATGCGATGTACGACGAGCTCTCCGGCAAGAACGAACGCTTCAAGAAGATCTGGACCGCCTACCGCGCCTATCGGCAGGAGGAGTACCAGTGGTTCCGCATCGCCGAGAGCAGCTTCGACAACTTCGCCTTCCCGGCGGCGGCGCAGCGCTGAACGGCTGGAGGGGGTTTGCCCCCCCTCACGCCCCGGCCATGAGCCCGCGATAGGCCAGCTGGTCGGACTGCATGCGCCGGAACACCGCGTATTTGGCCTCGTGGTAGCGCCGCGTGGCCGGGTCGGGCCGCAGGATGCTGCCCGCCCGGCTCATTGCCGCCATCGCGGCCGGCAGACCGGGATGCAACCCGGCGGCCACTGCCCCCAGCATCGCCGCACCGAGCAGCACCGCCTCCGGCTCCTCCGGCAGCACGATGCGGCAGCCAGTGGCATCCGCATGTTCGCGGAGGAAGACCGGATTCTTCGTCGCGCCGCCGCTGGCGAGCATGGTGTCGATGGCATAGCCCTCGGCATCGAGCGCCTCGACGATGTGCCGCGTGCCATAGGCGATGGCCTGGAGCGTGGCGAGGTAGAGACGCGCCAGGTCGTCGGCCGTCGCCGAGAGGGTGAGGCCGGAGGCCATCCCCCGCATCCCCGCATCGGCCAGGGGTGAGCGGTTGCCGTGGAAATCCGGCAGGAGGTGCAGCCCCTCGGTCAGCAACGCCGGGAAGGGCAGCGCTGCGGCGAGCGCCGCGAGGCGGGCATTGAGCCGGGCATAGACCATCTCGCCCGCCTGCCGCGCCTCCTCGGCCAGCGCGGGATAGACGGCATGGGTGGTGATGACATGGTCGATCAGCGCGCCCGTCGCCGATTGGCCGCCCTCGTTCAGCCAGAGCCCCGGCTGCATGGCCGAGAAGTAGGGGCCCCAGATGCCGGGGACGAAGCGCGGCTCGGCGGAGACGGCCATGTGGCAGCTCGACGTGCCGCCGATCAGCGCCAGGCGGCGGCGCAACGCCTCCGCATCCGGCGCCCTGCCGTCGAGCGCCGCGCCGATCGTCCCGAGCCCGCCGGCATGGGCATCGATAGCCGAGGCGCCGACCGCGATGCCAGGCGGCAGGCCAAGCTCCGCCGCCGCCTCCGGCCGCAACCCGTCGGGGATCGCCTGCCCGACCGGCAGGATCTCCGTCCCGATCCGCCGGAACCCTTCCTCCGCCAGTTCGGCGAGGCCGATAGTGCGGAAGAAGGCGGCATCCCATCGCCCTTCCTGGCCCAGATAGGTCCATTTGCAGACGGTGGAGCAGAGCGAGCGCGCCGTGTTGCCGGTGGCGCGCCAGGTGAGGAAATCCGGCAGGTCAAAGAGGTGCGCGGCGCGCGCCCAGGCGGCGGGCAGGTGCCGCTTCAGCCAGAGCAGCTTCGGCACCTGCATCTCGAGCGAGATGCGCCCGCCGACATAGCGCAGCACGTCGTGGCCGCCGGCATTGATGGCATCCGCCTCCGCCACGGCGCGGTGGTCCATCCAAACGATGATGTCCTGCTCCGCCGCACCATCGGGGCTGATGGAGACGGGCGCGCCCGTCGCATCCAGCGCCACCAGCGAGCAGGTGGCGTCGAAGCCGATGCCCCGGACCCGTACCGGGTTGAGCCTGACCATGGCGCCGCGCACCGCCGCGCAGACAGCCGCCCAGATATCCGCCGAGGATTGCTGGGCGAAGCCCGGACGGGGTTGCCACAGCCGGATGGGATGGCTCGCCTGGCCGAGCCTCCCGCCATCCGCGGTGAAGGCGCCCGCGCGGGCGCTGCCGGTGCCCACATCTACGCCGATGACGATGTCCTGCATGCCGGCCTCGCCTGTGCTTCGGGGTTCAGTCTGCTTCGTCCACCAGAATTCCGGCACTGCGTAGGGGCGCAGCGGCGTCGGGGTCGGCGATCGGGCTGGTCACAATGCGGTCAAAGGCGGTGATGGCGGCGAAATGGGCTGGCTTCAGCCGTCCCAGCTTGCTCGCATCCACCACCAGGATGGACTGCGCGGCGGCGGCCATGGCGGCCTGCTTCACCGGCACCTCGTTGAAATTGGTGCAGGTGACGCCGCCCTCCGGATGTACCCCGCCCGCCGAGAGAAAGGCCTTGTTGATGCGGATTCGCCGGAGGCTGGCGAGCGCTTCATCCGAGGCGAAGGTCGCGGAAGCAGGGTGGAACAGCCCGCCGAGCAGGATGAGCTGCGTCTGCGGCCGCCGGCTGAGCAGCGTTGCGATGTTGAGCGCATAGCAGAGGACGGTAAGGAAGATGCCCGACCGCAGCGCCTCCGCCAGATGCGGCATGGTCGTGCCGCAATCGATGAAAAGCGTGTCGCCCGCCTCCACCAGCGCCGCCGCGTGGCGCGCCGCCTGCCGCTTGGCGGCGAGATGGCTGGTTTCCTCCCGCTCCAACGCATATCCCTGGCCGGCGCCGAGCGGCACCACATGCCCGCCGAGCAGACTGATGCCGAGGCCGGGCCGCGCCAAGTCCCGCCGCAGGGTCATGGAGGAGACTCCGAGCGCCGTCGCCGCGGCCTCCAGCCGCACCGGGCCTTCGGACGAGACCATCGCCTGTAGCCATGCCAGCCGCGCGCTGCGCCGTGTGCCGTCCGTCATCGCCCCTCCCGGGCCGGTATGCTTGACGCTCGGACCATGAATGTGAGATTTATCACAAGAGTTAAAATTCTAACAATACCGGGGACGCTCACCGCATGACCCAGGCTCCGATCGCGCTGGCGCCACTGATCGACCACACCCTGCTGAAGCCGGAGGCGAGCGAGGCGGAACTGCGCCGCTATTGCGCCGAGGCCCGCGAGCATGGCTTCGCCTCGGTCTGCGTGAACCCGGTGCATGTGCCGCTCGTCACCAAGCTGCTGCGCGGCAGCGAGGTTCGCACCTGCTCCGTCGTTGCCTTCCCGCTCGGCGCCACGACCCCGGCCGACAAGGCGGCCGAGACGGCGAATGCCATCCGCAACGGGGCCGACGAGATCGACATGGTCATGGCCATCGGCGCCCTGCGCGAGGGCCGGGCGGATGCGGTGCGCGAGGACATCGCCGCCGTCCGCGCCGCCTGCCCCGGCCGCGTGCTGAAGGTCATCATCGAGACCTGCCTGCTCGACGACGCGCAGAAGCGCCTCGCCTGCCGCCTCGCCGCCGAGGCCGGGGCGGATTTCGTCAAGACCTCGACCGGCTTCTCCACCGGCGGCGCGACCGTCGCCGACGTGGCGCTGATGCGCGAAGTGGTCGGCGATGCGTTGGGGGTGAAGGCCTCCGGCGGGATACGGACCCGCGCGGCGGCGGAGGCGATGATCGCCGCCGGCGCCACGCGGATCGGCGCGAGTTCCGGCGTCGCCCTGCTCACCGGCGCGCCAGCATCCAGCGGCTACTGAGACGAAGCAACAGGGAGAGACACCAATGAATGGAATCGACAGGCGGAGCCTCGGCGCCCTCACGGCGGGCGGCCTCATGGCGGCAACCCTCGGCCGTCCGGCCTGGGCCCAGGGCGCGGCGGTGGACGCCAGCAAGGTCTCGAAGGACATCAGCGCCCGCGCGACGAAGAAGTACAGCATCGCCACCGTGGTGAAGGTCGACGGCATCGCCTGGTTCGACCGCATGCGCGTCGGCGTGAAGCAGTTCGGCGCCGACCAGGGCCACGACACCTGGATGGTCGGGCCGAGCGCCGCCGATGCCGCGGCGCAGGTCCAGCTCGTCGAGGGCCTGATCGCCCAGGGCGTGGACGCCATCTGCATCGTCCCCTTCTCCGTCGAGGCGGTGGAGCCGGTGCTGCGGAAGGCGCGGCGCCAGGGCATCACCGTCATCTCGCACGAGGCCTCGGGGCTCGAGAACATCGACTACGACATCGAGGCCTTCGACAACCACGCCTACGGCGCCAAGCTGATGGAAGTGCTCGGGCGCGATATGGGCGGCGAGGGCAAGTATGTCGCAACGGTCGGCAGCCTCACCTCGCAGTCGCAGATGGAGTGGATCGACGGCGCCGTCGCCTACCAGAAGCAGCACTTCCCGAAGATGCAGGAGGCGACGCGCCGCATCGAGACCTATGACGACGCGACGACCGACTACAACAAGCTGAAGGAAGTCCTCACCGCCTATCCGGACCTGAAGGGCATCCTCGGCGCGCCGATGCCGACCTCGGCGGGCGCCGGCCGGCTGATCGCCGAGCGCAAGCTGGCGGGCAAGCTGTTCTTCTCCGGCACCGGCCTCGTCTCCGTCGCCGGGCAGTATCTCCGCAACGGTGACATCAACTACATCCAGTTCTGGGACCCGGCGGCCGCCGGCTATGCCATGAACATCCTCGCCGTCATGGCGCTGGCGAAGAAGCCGGTGAAGGCCGGGCTCGACCTCGGCCTCGCCGGCTACAACAGCCTTCAGGCGCCGGACCCGAAGCGGCCGAACATCCTCGTCGGCCAGGGCTGGGTCGGGGTGACCAAGGACAACATGGCCCAGTACAACTTCTAGTCCGATGTCCGCCCCGCTCATCGAATTGCGGCATGTCGGCAAGAGCTTTGCCGCCGTGCGCGCCCTCGAGGACGTGTCGCTCTCGATCGGGCGGGGCGAGATCCATTGCCTGGCCGGGGAGAACGGCTCCGGCAAGTCGACGCTCATCAAGGTCATCTCGGGCGTCTGGCAGCCCGACCAGGGCGAGCTGCTGATCGATGGGCAGCGGATCGACGGCATGACGCCGCGCGCTGCCATCGCCCATGGCGTGCAGGTGATCTACCAGGACTTCTCGCTCTTCGGGAATCTTTCGGTCGCCGAGAACCTGGCTCTCAGCAGCGAATTGCAGGAGGGCCGCAAGCTCGTCTCCTGGCGCCGCGTCCGCGAGATCGCCCGCCGCGCCATCGACCGCCTCGGCGTCGACCTGCCGCTGGATGCGCTGGTCGAGACCCTGCCGACCTCCGGCAAGCAGCTCGTCGCCATCGCCCGCGCCCTGATGTCGGACCCACGCCTGCTCATCATGGACGAGCCGACCACGGCGCTGACGGGGCGCGAGGTAGCGGCGCTGTTCCGCGTGGTGCGCGACATCCAGTCGAGGGGCATCGCCGTGCTCTTCGTCAGCCACAAGATGCGCGAGATGCTGGAGATCAGCGAGCGCCTCACCGTCATCCGCAGCGGCCGCGTCGTCGCCGCCGGCCCCATCGCCGAGTTCGACGAGGCCGCTATCACCCGCGCCATGACCGGCCAGGAGATCGCCGCCGAAGGCTACCACTGGGAGCCCGCGCCGAATGCGGCCCCGCTGCTTGAGGTCGAGAACCTCACCATCCCCGGCCAGCTCGAGGACGTCTCGCTCCGCGTCATGCCAGGCGAGATCATCGGTGTCTCCGGCCTGCTCGGCTCCGGCCGCACGGAACTCGCCCTCGCCCTCTTCGGCATGCGCCCTGGCTATGCCGGGCGCATCCGCATCACCGGCCAGGAGGTGCGGCTCGACAGCGTGCAGCGCGCCATCGACCACGGCATCGCCTACGTCCCGGAGGACCGCCTGACCGAAGGCCTCTTCCTCGCCCAGACCATCGACCGCAACATGCTGGCCACCTCGCTCGGCCGCCTCAGCCGCGCCGGCGTGGTGCAGTCCGGCCGCGCCGCCCGCGACGCGGCGGGGATGATCCGCGAGATGACCATCGCCACCCCGACCGGCGATCGCCCCGTCACCCAGCTCTCCGGCGGCAACCAGCAGCGCGTGGTGATCGGCCGCTGGCTGCTCAACGACCCGCGCCTGCTGATCCTGAACGGGCCCACCGTCGGCGTCGATGTCGGCTCCAAATCCGGCATCCACCGCAAGATCCGCGAGCTCGCCCGCGCCCGCGGCCTGGGAGTGCTGATGATCTCCGACGACCTCCCCGAGCTGGTGGAGAACTGCAACCGCATCCTCGTGCTGCATCGCGGCCGCCTCGTCTCCGACACGCCGGTCGAGGCGACGAGCGAGACCGCCCTCGGCGAGCAGCTGGCGGCCCTGGCATGAGCGGCATCGCCCAGGCCTTCCGCCGCCATCCGGAGCTGATGGTCGCGGCCGTCCTCGTCCTGACGGTCGTCACCATCGGCCTCGTCAACCCGGTCTTCTGGCAGCCCTCCAACCTCTTCAGCCTGCTGCGGGCGAGCGTCATCACCGGCATCCTCGGCCTCGCCGTGCTGCTGGTGATGCTCTCCGGCGGCATCGACGTCTCCTTCCCCGCCTTCGCCATCGCCGCCATGTACCTGACGGTGAAGGCGATGATCGCCTGGGGGTTCGACAGTATCCTCCCCGCCTTCGCCATGGCGACCGGCATCGGCCTGCTGCTCGGCCTGGTGAACGCCGTCTTCGTCCACTACCTCCGGATGATCCCGCTGATCGTGACGCTCGGCACCGGCACGGCGGTGCGCGGCTTCATCCTCGGCGTGGTCGGCACCAGCCAGATCAACATCGACCAGATGCCGCCGAAGCTGATCGAGTTCGGCCGCACCCAGCTCTTCAGCGTCACCCAGGCGGCTGGCAGCGAGACAGGCCTCTCCGCCATGGTGCTGGTCTATGCCGTCATCGCCCTGCTGATCCACCTGCTGCTGCGCTACACGATGCTGGGCCGCGGCATCTACGCCCTGGGCGGCGGCGAGGAGGCGGCGCGCCGCGTCGGCTTCAACATCCGCCAGACCACCTTCCTGATCTACGGCCTCGCCGGCGCCATCGCCGGCTTCGCCGGCCTGCTGCACGGCGCGATGATCTGGACGGCCAACCCGCGCGACATGGTGGGCCTCGAGCTCGACGTCATCGCCGCCGTGGTGCTCGGCGGCGCCAGCATCTTCGGCGGGCGCGGCTCGGTCATCGGCACCATCCTCGGCGGGCTGACGCTGGTGGTCATCACCAACAGCCTCATCATCCTCGGCATCGACACCACTTGGCAGCGCGTGGTGGTCGGGCTGATCGTCATCGCGGCGACGGCGGCGACCGCCTGGCGCGACCGCAAGCGCATCGCCTGAGGGGAGAGCCGCATGACCGCCATCGCCCAGCGCCTCCGCCGCCTCGACACCAACCTGCTCCAGCTCGCCCTGCTGACGGTGCTCATCTTCGCCGGCATGGCCGCGCTGAACCCGGAGCGCTTCCTCCGTCCCTATGTCTTCGAGTCGATCACCTTCGTCGCGCCGGAACTCGGGCTGCTGGCCATCGCCATGATGGTGGCGATGCTGACGGGGGGGATCGACCTCTCCGTCATCGGCATCGCCAACCTCTCCTGCATCCTGGCCGGGCTCTTCTTCCACGCTGTCGGCGCCCCGCGCGGCCCGGACCTCGCCAACCTGTCCTGGCCGCTGGTCGCCGCCGGCATCGGCCTCGCCCTCGGCACCGGCCTGCTGGCCGGGGCGATCAACGGCCTCCTCATCACCCGGCTCCGCGTCACGCCGATCCTCGCCACCATCGGCACCGGCCAGGTTTTTACGGGTATCTGCCTCGTGTTGACCGGCGGCCCGGCGGTGGTCGGCTTCCCGAAGCTCTGGGGCCTGATCGGCAACGGCACCGCCTTCGGCATCGCCGTGCCGCTCATCGTCTTCCTCGCCGTCGCGGCGCTGGTCTGGTTCGTGCTGGCGCGCACCGCCTTCGGCATCACCCTGGCGCTGATCGGCACCAATGCCCGCGCCGCCGCCTTCGCCGGGCTGCGGACGGGGCGGACGGTCTTCCTCTCCTACGTGCTGACCGGCGGGCTGGCGAGCATCGCCGGCATCCTGCTCTCGGGCCGGACCAATGCGGCGAAGTCGGACTACGGCGTCTCCTACCTGCTCCAGGCCGTGCTGATCGCCGTGCTCGCCGGCACCAACCCGGCCGGTGGCCGCGCCAGCGTGCCCGGCATCGTGCTGGCGCTGGCGGCGCTGATGCTGCTCTCCTCCGGCCTGCAGATCATGCGCTTCAGCAATTTCCTGGTGGACTTGATCTGGGGCGGCTTCCTGCTGCTCTCCATCGCGCTCGCCGCCTGGCGCAACCGGACCCGCTGACATGACCGCCACCATCCCCCTCCACGAGGCCCTGGCCGGCGAGGCGGAGCGCCGCATCCTCACCGCCGGCGAGTTCTCGGCGAGCCTCTTCCGCTTCCACACCGGCATCGCGGCGCTCCGCCTGCGCAACGCGCGGGGCGAAGTGGTGGTGCTGCCCTGGATGGGCGGCATGATCTGGTCCGCCCGCTTCGACGGCGTCCCCCTCGCCATGCAGAGCGGCTTCGACGCGCCCCGCCCGGCCTGGACCATCGCCGAGACCTATGGCTGCTTCGCCTTCCACAGCGGCCTCCTGCGCAACGGCGTCCCCGGCCCCGAGGACGACCATGCCCCGCACGGCGAATTCCCCTGCGCCCCGATGGACCGCGCCTGGCTCGAACTCGGCGAGGAGGAAGGCGAGCCCGTCCTCCGCGTCGTCAGCCTGCGCGACCACGTCATGGGCTTCGGTCCCCACTACCTCGCCCAGCCCTCGGTCACGCTCCGCCCCGGCGCCACGCTCTTCGAGATCGGCCTCGCCGTGCGCAACCTTTCCGGCAAGCCGATGGAGCTGATGTACATGGCGCACATCAACTTCGCCTTCACCCCCGGTGGGCGCTGCGTCCAGCCCGCCCCCTTCACGCCAGAGCGCACGGAGGTACGCCGCGCCGTCCCCGCCCATGTGACGCCCAATCCCTCCTACCTCGCCCTGATCGAGTCCCTAGCCACGGACCCCTCCCGCATGGCGACGCTCGCCGAGCCCACCCTCTACGACCCGGAGCAGGTCTTCTACCTGCACGGCCTCGGCACCGACGCCCGCGGCGAGACGCATCTGATGCTCGCCCGGCCCGAGGGCGACGGCTTCGGCATGTCCTATTCGCCCGCCGCCTTCCCCCAGACCGTCCGCTGGATCCTCAACGACCCGGACCAGAAGGTCGCCGCCTTCGCCCTCCCCTCCACCTGCCAGCCCGAGGGCTACACGGCGGAGAAGCGCAAGGGCCATGTGCGCATGCTGGCACCGGGCGAGGAGGCGCGCTTCGCCGTCCGCACCGGCTATCTCGACCGCGCCGCGACGGCGCGGATGGACAGCCTCATCGCCTCCCTCCCGCAGGACCCATCGCCATGAGCGCACGCATCGGGGTTGTCGGCAGCAACATGGTCGACCTGGTGACCTACACGGCGCGGATGCCGGAGGCCGGGGAGACGCTGGAGGCGCAGTCCTTCGCCATGGGCCATGGCGGCAAGGGCGCCAACCAGGCCGTCGCCGCGGCGAAGCTCGGCGCCGATGTGCTGCTCGTCAGCCGCGTCGGCGACGACCTCTTCGGCGGCAACACCATCCGCAATTTCGAGACGCTCGGCATCGACACGCGCCATGTCCGCGCCATCCCCGGCACGCCGAGCGGCGTCGCGCCGATCTTTGTCGATCCCACGGGCGAGAACCGCATTCTGATCGTCAAGGGCGCCAACGACCACCTGCTCCCCGCCGATGTCGATGCCGCGGCGGACGACCTCCGTCAGTGCGGCCTGATCCTCCTCCAGCTCGAGATCCCGTTGGAGACGATCTACCACGTCATCGACTGGGCGGCGCGGGAGGGCATCGAGGTGCTGCTCAACCCGGCGCCGGCGACGCCCGGCCTCGCGCTCGAGCGCATCCTGCCGGCAACCTTCCTCGTCCCCAACCAGACCGAGCTCGCCATCCTGACCGGCCAGCCGACAGGCACCCGCGCCGAGGCCGAGGAGGCCGCCCGCCTGCTGGTCGGGCGCGGCCTGAAGGCGGTGATCGTCACCCTCGGCGGCGACGGCGCGCTCCTCGTCCAGAGCGAGCGGACGGCGCATGTCCCTGCCGTTCCGGTCACGCCCACCGACACCACCGGCGCTGGCGATGCCTTCATCGGTGCTTTCGCCCGGCATTACGCTGCAACGCGTGACATCGAGGCGTCGATGCGCCAGGGCGTGCGCTATGCTGCCGATTCCATCACCCGTCCCGGCACGCAGAAGGCCTTTGCCGATGCTGCCGGCTTCGCCGAATTCTGCCGGCGGCTGGACGCGGGTTGACGTCCTGCCGGGCAAGGCTGCTCAGGGCCGGTGCGCCCCATGCCCGTGCTGGCCATGGCCGCCCATGGTCCCGTAGCCGCGCAGTTCCCCGTAGCGGCGCAGCTGATCGGGCGTTAGCACATCCATCATGACGAGATGGTAGCAGAGATGCGCGGCCCGAAGCCGCCCCTGCGTCATCCCGACCGCATCCGTCGCTGCCTCCAGGCTCGCGGGCTGCACCATCCGGCTGGCGAACAGGCGCTCAAGCTCCGTTTCCTCGCGGATCAGCTGCTCGCCCAGAGGCACGGCCTCCGCCTTTATCGCCGCGAACAGGGCCTCGGTGCGTGCCCGCTGGCCGGGCGTCAGGGCGAGCGCCTCGGCATGCTCAAGGACGTGCAAGGGGCCGGGATAGCCGTTCAGCTCGGCCGGCAGCGCCAGCCCCATGCCGCGCCCGGCCCGCAGGTCCGACAGCTGCTGCTCCGAGAGCGCCTTGACCGGGCGGGCGTGCAACACGGCATAGGGCTGATGGGCGGTCTGGGCGAAGGCCGGGCCGGCGAGAAGGAGCGCGAGGCCTGCAGCGAGACGGATCATGGCTGGTCTCCGGGACGAGGCCGGGATCCTCGACTCGAACGGCCCTGCGGATCAAGCGCGGGAGGCGGTATCGAGCCAGGCCAGCAGCGCCTCCCGGTAGACCGGCAGGCTCTTGTAGCGTCCCATCTCCTCCGGCAGCGCCCGGACCGCGCCGGCCAGCCGCGACGCAACGCCCGGCAGCGCAGCCACCCGCGTCAGCGGGTAGCTGTGGACGCGGATGGTGAAGAGCACCGCGCCCGACTGCGGCAGCCGCCGGAAGGTCTGCCGCTCCGTCCGCAGGTGCAGCCGCTGTCCCGCATTCTCGGCGGTGAAGCTCGGGTCCCGCTCCCCCCGGTGCTTGCCTTCGAGCTGGAACAGCGCCGGGCTGTCCACCACCGACCAGTTCACCCGCATGGCGACCCGCCCCGGCTTGATCTGCGCCATGAAGCGGTCGACCGGCGTCCCCAGCCGCTCGCCGTAGAAGGGCACCGCCGCATGCACCGCCATCAGCAGCCTGCCGATCTTCTCGGTGATGCGCCAGCGCGTCGGCGCGCAGACGACGCCTGCCTCCAGCACCGCCCCATCCTCGGCGGGGCGGATGATGCAGAGATCCTCCTGCACCAGCCGCGCCGCCAGCTCCAGCGGGTCGCAGCTAGGCGCCGTGAGGTCCCACTCCTCCCCCGTCAGCCCGTTCCGCAGCCGGTCGCCCTCGCGCCGGAACCAGGAAGGGAAGCGCGCCGGCAGATGCGCCGCGAGCAGCGCCAGGACCTCCGCCTGCGCGGTCTCGGAGCCCGGTCGGGTAGCCAGGACATCCGCTCGCCGGGTCGCCAGCAGGGCCCGACGCTCCGCCATCTCGGCCGGGTAGCGCTCGTCGATCTCGATCCAGGCCGCCTCGGGGCAGGCGACCAGCCCCATCGCCATGCGGAAGGGCCCATCCTCGAAGGGCAGGTAGACCACTTCCGCCGGCAGCTCCGCTCTTTCCATGCCTCAACCTCCGGCGAGCACGCACCCGTCACAACTATCCCGCTCCCGCCCCGCCCGGTATAGGCGCCGCATCCTTCCCGGAGCGCTCACTGCCCATGGACCTCGCCGCGATCCTCTCCGCCCTCGCCATGGGCGTGCTGGAAGGACTGACTGAATTCCTGCCCATCTCTTCCACCGGCCACCTGATCCTGCTCGGCTCGCTGATCGGCTTCGAGGGCCCGCCCGGCAAGGTCTTCGAGGTCGGCATCCAGCTCGGCGCCATCTGCGCGGTGATCTGGATCTACCGCGACCTGCTGCTGCGTCTCGTCTCGGGCCTCTGGCGCCCGGGGCAGGAGCGCTACTACGCGGTCAACCTGATCCTTGCCTTCGTCCCGGCCGCGATCATCGGCGCAACGCTGCACAAGACGATCACCGAGAGCCTGTTCAACCCCTGGGTCGTCTCCGTGGCGCTGATCGTCGGCGGCATCGCCATCATCCTGATCGAGCGCACCCGGCCCTCGCCCAGCATCCATTCCGTGCCGGAGATCGGCCCGGTCTCCGCCCTGCTGGTGGGCTTCGGCCAGGCGCTGGCGATGATCCCCGGCACCTCCCGCTCGGGGGCCACCATCATCACCGCGCTGCTGCTGGGCGTCGACCGCAAGGTGGCGGCGGAGTTCAGCTTCGTCCTCGCCATCCCGACCATGCTGGCGGCCAGCGCCTACAGCCTGCTGAAGGTCCGGCACGAAATCTCGGCCGATGGGCTGGGCCAGGTCGGCATCGGCTTCGTGACGGCCTTCGTCGTCGCGCTGCTGACGGTGCGCTGGGTGCTCACCGTCATCAGCCGCATCGGCTTCACGCCCTTCGGCTGGTACCGCATTGCCATCGGCACGCTGATGCTCGCCTGGCTGGCGCTACACTAGCGGCCGCTTCCGGAGGCAGGCTGCGCCGGCGCCGAGGCGCCGGTGCCGCCTGCCGCCTGCATCACCTGCTGCCGCAGCCCGGCGATGATCTGCACCGCCTTCTCCGCCGCCTGCATGCTGCCCTCGCCGCCCCCACGCTGCGCGGTGACGATGCCCGAAAGCGTCTCCCGCAGCTCCCGGTCAGCGTTCCGGTAGGCCTCGTTCCCGGCGAAGCTCGTCGGCACGCGCTGCACGCTGTCCTGCGCCGACCGCATCACCTGCATCAGCTCGATCCGAGACCCTGAAATGGCGCCGCCCTGATGCTGGACCGGTGCCCGGGACGCTGCCTGCTCCGCCTGCCGCAGCTTGGTCTCGGCATCCTCAAGGAGGCGCGCATAGGAGGAAAGGTCCGGCGCCGCCGCCGCGCCGGGCGCCGCGGTCTGGCCCGCGGGCTGTGCCCAGGCCCCGGGCGCCATCCCGGCCAGCATCGCCGCCACCAGCAAGATCTTCATCCGCATGCCTGCCTCCTCGTTCTTGCCGGGGCGAACGCGAGGCGCGGCGACGGGGTTGCCCCGGCAAGCGAGTCCAACTGGGCTTCCGGCCCCGGCGGTGACGGAGCGCCGTCCCGGCCCTACTCCGCCCGCACATTCGCGGCCCGCACCGCCTCGCCCCAGGCTTGCCGGTCGCGCGCGATGGTCCGGGAAAAGGAGGCGGCATCCTCGAAATGCGGGGTGAGGCCATTGTCGAGCAGGCGCTTGCGCAGGACCGGTTCCTCAAGGGCCTGACGGATCGCCTCGGCCCATTTGCCGATCGCCGCCTCCGGCATGCCGCGCGGCCCGCAGATGCCGAACCAGCCCGCGACTTCCAGCCCGGGCACCAGCTGCGGCAGGCGGGGCGCATCCGGGAAGTCGGGCCATCCCTCGGCATCGGCCAGGGCCAGGAGCCGCAGCTCGTCGCCCTGGATCTGGCGGATGACATCGCCCAGGTTGGTGATCAGCAGGTCGGTCCGGCCGGCGATCACATCGAGCGCGGCCAGTGCCGCGCCGCGATAGGGCACGTGCAGCAGGTCGATCCCCGCCATGCGCTTCAGCCGTTCGGCCGAGAGGTGCTGGGCCGTACCGATGCCGGCGCTGCCATAGGTCAGCGCACCCGGCCTGGCCCGCGCCGCCGCCAGGACATCCGCCATGCTGCGATACGGGCTGCGTGCGCCGACCACCACCGCATAGCTTGAGCGGGCGACATTGGCGACCGGGACAAGGTCCCGCGCCACGTCGATCGGAAGGTGCATGCCGGGGATTTCCGGGCTGATGGTCATGTTGCCCATCGGGCATTGCAGCACGGCCGAGCCGTCGGCCGGGCCACGCGCTACCGTCTCCGCGGCGATGAAGCCGTTGGCGCCGGTCCGGTTCTCGACCACCACCGGCTGGCCCAGCCTGGCCGACACGCTCTCCGCGACGATGCGGGCCACGATGTCGGAGGTTCCTCCCGGGGCATAGCCTGCAACGATGCGGAGGGGCCGGTCGGCGGGTTGCGCCATGGTGGGCCCGGCCAGCAGGGCGGCGCCCAGCAGCACCCTCCCGATGAATGCCTTCATTGCTTGTTCCTCCCCATGGCCGCGACGGCCGCATCAACCGGTCGGCCCCCGGCCAGCCTCTGCACGATCGGCATTCCGCCACGCCGCGTCGTACGGCTTTCCGATGGCCGTCCATCCAGGGCTCGAGGTGGCCGGATACCGGCCTTGCAACCACACCCAACCAATCGAGACCCGCGGAGACGACCTCCGTAGCAGTGACAGCTAGCCGAGCACGCTTCCCGGCTCGCAATTCCCGCCGCAGACGACGATGCCGACGCGCGCTCCCGCCGGTGCCACCCAGGCCCCGCTGAGCAGCGCGGCCAGCGCCGTCGCCCCGCCGGGCTCCGCCACCACCCGTGCCGCCTCCCACAGCAGACGCTGCGCCTGACGGATCGCGCCATCCGGCACCAGCGCCGCCGCCACGGCTGCCCGCTGCGCCAGCGGGAACATCAGCGCTCCCACCTGCCGCGCGCCGAGGCTGTCCGCCGCCACCCCGCCAACCGGCGCCGGTACCGGCCGTCCGTCGCGCAGCGCCGTCGCCAGCGTCGGGCACCCCTCCGGCTCCACGCTGACCAGCCGCGGCCCCTCCGTGCCGTACCAGCCGGCCATGCCGCCGATCAGCCCGCCGCCGCCGGTGGCCACGAGCACATGGCGGAGCCCGGGCGCATCCTCCTCGAATTCCAGGGCGACGGTCCCCTGGCCTTCCAGCACCTCGCGCTGGTCGTAGGCATGGACGAGCAACGCCCCCGTCTCCGCCGCGCGGGCCTCGCTCGCCTGGCGCGCTGCGTCATAAGCCGCGCCGCCGACCACCAGCCGCGCGCCGTAGGCCTCGATCAGCGCGCGCTTCGCCGCCCCGGTGATCTCGGGGACGAAGATCTCGGCCGGCACGCCGAGCGCCCGTGCCGCATAGGCCACGGCCGCCCCATGGTTGCCGCCCGAGGCCGCCACCACCCCCGCCGCCGGCACCCCGGCCGAGATCAGCGCGTTGAAGGCTCCGCGTGGCTTGAAGCTGCCGCTCGCCTGCTGCAGCTCCAGCTTCAGAATCACGTCATGCGGCAGGCCGAGGTCGGGCCCGGCCAGCCGCAGCACAGGCGTCCGGCGCAGGTATGGCGTGATGCGCCGCGCCGCCGCACGGATCGCGTCCCGGTCGATGGAAGGAGTCTCGTTCATGATGCGTCATCGGTGGCACGACCCGCCCTATGGTGCAACCGATGGTGCCCTTGGAACGATCTCGGCTTTCTGCCAATGTGGACGCTATGTTGGGTGGCGGCCATGATGCTGCTCCATGCCAGTTCCGTCGCCCGGGGAGAGGATGCCGTCCTCCTCCTCGGTCCATCGGGGTCAGGGAAGTCCGATCTGGTGCTGCGCCTGATGCAATCGGGATGGTCCCTGGTCGCCGATGACCAGGTCGCGCTCCGGGTGGAGGCGGGCGAGTTGCGCCCGGACGCGCCCGCGCCCCTAGCCGGGCTGCTGGAGGTGCGCGGCCTCGGCCTGTTCGGCCCCTTCCCCCGCGCCGCCGCCCCGGTGCTTCGCCTGGTGGCCCGGTTGCTGCCCCGTGCCGGGATCACCCGCCTGCCGGAGCCGGAAGCCTGGTCGGCCGAGGGCGTGACCCTGCCCGCCATCCGCCTCCATGCCTTCGACGCCTCGGCCCCGGCCAAGCTGGCGCTGGCGCTGGATGCCGCCCTTGGCCGTATCGCCCAGCCGGCCGGCGCCTTCGCCAAGGGCATGAAATGATGGCCGCGCGCCCGGTCGTCCTCGTCACGGGACTGTCGGGCGCGGGCCGCGCTTCCATCCTCCGGCATTTGGAGGATCTCGGCTTCGAGACGGTGGACAACCCGCCCCTCGACCTGCTGGAGGAGCTGGTGGGCGATGGCGACCAGCCGCTGGCCGCCGGCGTCGACACCCGCAGCCGCGGCTTCGACCCGGAGGGGGTGCTCCGCACCCTCTCCCGCCTCCGCCTGCGGCCCGACATCACCGTCACCTTGGTCTATGCCACGGCGGAGGATGCCGTGCTGCTCCGCCGCTACAGCGAGACCCGGCGGCGCCACCCGCTGGCGCCCGGCGGCTCGCTCGGCAGCCGCGTCGCCGACGGCATCGCCCGCGAGCAGGCGCTGATGGCCCCGCTGCGCGACGCCGCCGACATGGTGGTCGATACCTCGGACCTGCCGCTGCCCTCACTGCGCCAGACGATCGAGCGCCGCTTCCGCCGTGAAGGGGCGCCCGGCCTCCTCATCCACGTCCAGTCCTTCGCCTTCCCCCGCGGCCTGCCGCGCGAGGCGGACCTGGTCTTCGACGTGCGCTTCCTGCGCAACCCGCACTACGTGCCGGAGCTGAAGCCGCAGACCGGACGGGACGCCGCCGTCGCCGCCTATGTCGAAGCGGACCCGGACTTTCCCAGCTTCTGGAGCCGGCTCGTTGGCTTTGTCGATCCGCTCTTGCCGCGCTACGTGGCCGAGGGCAAGAAGTACCTCACGGTCGCGCTGGGCTGCACCGGGGGCCGGCATCGCTCGGTCCTTGTCGCGGAGCGCCTGGCTGACCATCTCCGCACACTGGGCTGGCGCGCGGACGTGACGCATCGAGAACTCGATGAGGCAGCACGTAATCCCGCCGCATCTGAAGCCCGCTTAGGGGGTCGGGAGGCCCTTTCACCGTCCCCATGATCGGATTGGTCCTGGTTACCCATGGCCGGCTGGCCGACGAGCTCCGCCTCGCCATGGAACATGTGGTCGGGCCGCAGCGTGCGGTCGCGACCGTCTGCATCGGCCCCGACGACGACATGGAGCGCCGCCGGCAGGATATCCGCGAGAGCATCGCGGCGGTGGAGCAGGGCGACGGGGTGGTGGTGCTGACCGACATCATGGGCGGCACCCCCTGCAACCTCGCCGTCTCGCTCGCCGATCACAACCATGTCGAGGTCATCGCCGGGGTGAACCTTCCCCTGTTGGTGAAGCTCGCCAAGATCCGCTCGTCGGAACCCCTGGCCGAGGCGGTGGACCATGCCGCCGCCGCAGGCCGCAAATACATCGCCGCCGCCGGCGACATCCCGAACGGGATCGCGCGGGTCAATGGCAGCGCCAATGGAAGTGGTGGAAACAAGCCATGAGCCAGACCAGCAGCGAAGCCGCCACCCACAGCGCGTCCGGTGGCGAGGACTTGGTGCTGCGCCAATGTCTCACCATCCGCAACAGCCGCGGCCTGCATGCCCGCGCCGCGGCGAAGCTGGTGACGCTCGCCGAGCGCTACTCCGCCTGCCTCAGTGTCTCGCGTGATGGGCAGAAGGTGCCTGCCTGCTCGATCATGGGGCTGATGATGCTCGGTGCCGGCCGGGGCAGCCAGGTGACCATCGAGGCCGAAGGCTGGGACGCGCGGGAGGCGCTGGACGCCGTCGCCGGCCTGGTCGAAGCCGGCTTCCATGAAGACTGAGCGGGGCGAGCGGTCGGAGGCGAAGCCGGCCGACATCCTCCGCAAGCCCGGCCCCCGCCGCGGCCGCGAGCACGCCATCCGCGGCATCCCGGTCTCCCCAGGCATCGCCATCGGCACCGTCTACGACACCACCGAGGTGCCGACCGAGGCACCGCGCCGCGCCATCACGCCCAACCAGGCCGAGGCCGAGAAGGCCCGCCTGGCGGAAGCCGTCAGCCTTTCCCGCAAGCAGCTGGGCAAGCTGAAGACGCGCCTCTCCGTCCTGCCCGAGGAGGCGCAGGAGGAGCTGGCGCCGCTGCTCGACGCCTATGTGCTGATGCTGGGCAACTCCCGCCTGCTGCGCGGCGCCCGTAAGCGGATCGAGACCGAGCTGCTGGCCGCCGAGACCGCCGTGCAGGACGAGGCGGAGTCGATCGCCACCCTGATCCTCGCCGCCCGCGATGATGACAAGCCCGGCCTCCAGCGCCGGGCCGGCGAGGTGCGCGAGATCGCCCGCCGCCTGACGCGCAACCTGACCGCGACCCCCTTCCGCAGCCTGAAGGGCGTGCCCGAGGGCGCCATCCTCATCGCCGAGGAACTGACCCCGGCTGATGCCGCGCTGCTGGACCCGACCCGCATCGCCGGCGTGGCAACGGATGAGGGCGGCGCCGACGGACATACCGCCATCATGCTGCGCGCGCTCGGCATTCCCGCAATCCTCGGCGCGACCGGCCTCAGCGAGAGTGCCGAGCGCGGCGACATGGCCGTGCTCGACGGTGCCGCCGGCACCATTGTCCTTCGCCCTGGCGACAAGGCGACGGAGAAGGGCCGCGCCGCGCTGGCTGCCTTCGCCAAGGAACGGTCGAAGCTGGCGAAGCTCCGCCGCCTCCCCGCCATCACCACCGATGGCGAGCATGTGGAGCTCCAGGCCAATCTCGAGATTCCCGCCGAGCTGCCGCTGATCGCCCAGGCCGGCGCCCAAGGCATCGGCCTGCTGCGCACCGAATTCCTTTTCATGAACCGCGAGGACCTCCCCGACGAGGAGGCCCAGCTCGCCGCCTATACCGTGGTGGTGGATGCGATGGGCGGCGACCCGGTCACCATCCGCGTGCTGGACTGGGGCGGCGAGAAGGATATGCAGGCGCTCAGCGAGGGCGTAGCGCCGACGCATTCCGGGCCGAATCCGGCGCTCGGGCTGCGCGGGCTGCGCCTGCTGCTGAAGCGGCCGGAGTTGCTGGAGGCGCAGTTCGCCGCGATCCTCCGCGTCGCCGAGCGCGGCAAGGTCCGCATCCTGCTCCCGATGGTGACCAACCCGTCCGAGGTGCAGGCCGCACGCGAGATCTACGAGCGCGTCGCCCGTCGCCTCCGGCGCAAGGGCGTGACGCTGCCGGAGAAGCTGCCCGAGCTCGGCGTGATGATTGAGACGCCGGGCGCCGCGCTGGCCGCCGATGCCATCGCGCTGGAGGCGGACTTCTTCGCCATCGGCACCAACGACCTCGCCATGTACACCCTGGCGGTGGACCGCGCCGAGGCCGAGGTCAGCCACCTCTACGATAGCCTGCACCCGGCCGTGCTGCGCCTCATGCAGTTCGCAACGGAAGCGGCGCTCCGCCTTCGCATGCCCGTCTCCGTCTGCGGCGAGATGGCCGGCAATCCGCGGCTGGTGCCGCTGCTGCTGGGCCTCGGTATCCGCTGCCTGTCGATGAATGCCAGCGCGATCCCCCGCGTGAAGCAGGCGATCCGCGCCCTCGACATTGCCGATTGTGCCCGCTTCGCCCGGCGGGTGATGGAGCAGTCCGACCCGGCCCGCATCCACGAGCTGGTGCTGAACTTCGGAACGGGGTCGGACAAGGGCTAAGGGATGCCTTGCCCTGTTGCGCGAGTCCCGCAACTGGGCAGGTTCCTCTTGGTAAGGCGAAGCCCAAGGTTCACGGCCGAGGCGACCTTTGCCGTAGTCTGCACGGAAGCCGCGTTCAATCCGGCACCGTGACTCGGGTGCGACTTCTCATCCATAAAAAAGCTTTGGCCCCGAACGGGGCCAGAGCCCATGCATTTGGTGTCAGCAAGCAGGCCAAACCGGATGGCCCGCTTACGGCTTCTGTCCTCTCCTTACCAAGCGAAGCGAAGGCCAGCCGTGATCGCCTGCGCCGTGGTGTTGTCACGGACCTGGGCACCGTAGTTGGCATAGGCAACTAGGCCGTTAGGCAGTTCGAGGTTCGTGCCGATGCCGACAACGGCTCCGTCACGGCCGCTCTTTGCGCTGGTCGTCCGCATGGCGGCACCTCTGTTGACGAAGGCAGCCGTCGTGGACGTCGTCACGTCCGACAGCTCATGCGTCCAGAACAGGCGGCCGGCCGGGGTCAGGCGATAGCCGTTGCCAAGATCGAAGCGCCGCTCGATCCGTGCACCGGCCATGCTGCGCAGGCTCGACAATTCGTCGCTGCGCACCGCGAGGGCCAGGGCACCGCCCCCGCTCTCGGTCAGCTGGTTGCGGCCGAGTTCTTTATAGCGCAGGCCGATGCTCGGCTGCAGGCGCCAGCAAGCCCCAACCTCGCTGGCAACCAACCCTTTATTATCCAGGTCGGAGAGTGCAGCTTCTACCTAGGCATGAAGGCTGAAGATAGAACGCCGAGCTGGAGGAAAGCCCCAATGACCGCGACACCGCGTTACGTCCACCCGGAGGCGATCGTCACCACTGCCTGGCTGGCTGAGCACCTCGACGATCCGGCGCTGCGCATCTTCGATTGCACGACATACCTTCGCTACGAGACCGGCACTGGCCGGCCTTATCGGGTGGAGAGCGGCCGCGCCGACTACGAGCAGGGCCATATCCCGGGCTCCGCCTTCCTCGACTTGCAGGGCGAGCTATCCGACATCTCAGCCCCGACCAACTTCATGATGCCAGCGCCAGAGGATCTGGCCGCGCGGTTCGCAGCGAAGGGCATTGGTGAGGGCACACGCGCCATTCTCTATTCCCGCAAAAACATTCAGTGGGCCACACGGGTCTGGTGGATGCTGCGCGCCGTCGGCTTCGATAATGCGGCGGTGCTGGATGGTGGCTTCGACAAATGGAGCGCCGAAGCTCGGCCGGTCGAGGCGGCAGAGGCGCGCTATCCAGCGGCGAAGCTGGCGGCCGCGCCTCGCTCGGGCCTTTTTGTTGGAAAACAGGAGGTCAAGGCCGCCATCGGCGATCCAGGCGCCTGCACGATTAATGCACTCGCGCCGGACCTTCACCGCGGAGATACCCCGCGATATGGCAGGCCTGGGCGTATTCCGGGAAGCGTCAACGTGCCCGTGTCAGAAGTGATAGATTCAGCGTCACTGACCCTCAAGACGCCCAAGTCAGTTGCTGCGATCTTCACCAGTGTAGGCGCGGACCTGTCGAAACGGATCATACTTTATTGCGGCGGCGGCATCGCGGCAACGCTCGACGCCTTTCTCCTACATCAGCTTGGCTATCAGGACATCGCTGTTTACGACGCTTCAATGAGTGAATGGGCAAAGGATGAGACGCTGCCGATCGAGGTGGGGTGATTTCGTGCTCGGTGCTTACTGGGAAGCAGCAGGACCTATCGATCGCCATCCGCCACCAGCGATAGCAGCACCTACGGTAGCGGGGAGTTTGCCAAGACGTCTCCCAATTTGTGGCCGCCCACGCGGAGCGAAGTGCCCCCGAGAAAGCGTCTGTAAGAGTCATTTGAAAGAAATGGTGCCCAGGGGCGGAATCGAACCACCGACACTGCGATTTTCAGTCGCATGCTCTACCAACTGAGCTACCTGGGCCCAAGCAGCCCCCGCATCGGGGGCGCGGCAGAGGGCCGGGGATGTAGCGGAAGCCCGGGCGCCTGTCCACCCGTTCAGCGGTCTTCCGTGTCATCTTCCTGTCGGTCGAGATCCTCGCCCGGGATGACGTAGTCGCCAGCCAGCCAGCGGCCGAGATCGACCTGCCGGCAGCGGGCCGAACAGAAGGGCCGATGCGGCGCAGGCGGCTCCACCGGCTTGCCGCAGACTGCGCAGCGGGGTGCGGGGGGCTTATCCGCCATGGGGGGCCTCCTCGATGGTCCAGTGCGACCAGGGACGTGCAGGATCGGGCCGGAGTTGCAGGAGCTGGCCGATCGCCTCGGAGGCTTCGCCGAGCGCACCGGGGAACGTCTCCAGGGCTGCCAGCACGGCCGGGGCGGCGACGAGGGCCAGGCGCCGGCTGGGGCGAGAGGCGGCCTCGCGCACCGCTTGGCGCAAGGCGGCGAGGCCGGGCGTGAGCGGTCCGGCCAGCACCTCATGCAGCGGCGGGTGGATGCGCTGGCGGAGGATCTCGAACAGGCCAAGCGGGCCAAGGCCGAGCAGCCGGGCCAGCCGGTCGGGCGCCAGGGCTTGGGCCAGAGGCTCGGCGAGGGCGGCGCGGCGCTTCGCCGTCATCCCGGCCAGGTCGAGTAGGATGGGGCCGGCAAGCTGACGGAGGCGAATCTGTCGGGCAGCCTCGGCCACGGCCGCCTCGTTGACGCGGCGCTGCGCCTCCGGGTCGCGCGCGCCGGCGGCGCTTCCGGCATCGACATCAAGGGCGGTCAGCGCCGGCGTCGGGTGGATGAGGATGCGGCCGCCGCCGGGGAGCGGCACCTCGGGGCTGGCGAGCGCGTCGAACTCGGCCTCCACCGCCTCGTCGAAGACCGGGCGGGGTGAATAGGTGCCGCGCAGCCGGGCGGCGAGGCCAGCGCCATCGGTCACCAACTCGGCGGCAGGATGGGCGCGGGCGAGGCGCAGTGCGGCGTCTGGGCCGCGGGCCAGCAGCAGGGGTGCGTTGCCGGGCGGGGCGGCAGCGGCACGGGCCTGCTCGGCAGGGGTGAGGCGAGCGGTGAGGCGGGCGCCCTTGCCACCCTGCGGGGCGCGGGTGACGCGGACGGGCAGGACCAGCCCCTCCTGCACCGAGCGGGCGATGGGTTGGCGCGTGGCACTGGCCTCGGATTCGGGAAGGAAGCCGGTCTCGCCGCCGGTCAGCACCAGGAAGGCGCCGGCCATGGCGGGGGCGAGGGCGGTGACGCGGGCACGGTGCAGATCGCCGACGCCATCGGGGCGGGCAGGACGCTCGATCCAGGCCTCGTCCAACCGGTCGCCGCGCAGCAATGCGGTGCGGACCTCACCCGGGGAGACGGAAACCAGGATCCTCACGGTGCCAGCCAGCCGACGCCCCGCAGCAGTTGCGCCGTCTCGAACAGCGGCAGGCCGACGACATTGGAATGGGAGCCGGAAAGAAACCGGACGAAAACCTCGGCCCGGCCCTGGATGGCATAGCCGCCCGCCTTGCCGCGCCATTCCTCGCCGGCGACGTAGTCCTCGATCTGCGCCTCTGTCAGGCGCTGGAAGGCGAGGATGGTATCGACCAGCCGGGTGCGGAGCTTGCCGTCCGGCGTGCGGAGGGCCACCCCGGTATAGACATGGTGCCGCCGGCCGGAGAGCAGGGCGAGGAAGCGCCGCGCCTCCGCGGCATCCGCCGGCTTGCCGAGGATGCGGCGCCCGACGCCCACCACCGTATCGGCCGCCAGCACCAGGGCCCCAGGCGCCACCGCCCCGGCTGCCTCGGCCTTGGCGGCGGAAAGCCGGGCAGCAAGCAGGCGCGGCAGCTCCGCCTTCAATGGTGCCTCGTCGATATCGGTGGGCTGCACCCGGTCCGGAGCGATGCCGATGCGCGCCAACAGATCGAGCCGCCGCGGGCTGGCGGAAGCCAGCACCAGGGGCGGTTTGCCTGTGCTCAAGTGTTACTTGAAGCGGAAGGTGATGCGGCCCTTGGTCAGGTCATAGGGCGTCATCTCGACATTCACCCGGTCCCCGGCGAGGACGCGGATGCGGTTCTTGCGCATCTTCCCGCTGGTGTGGGCCAGGACCATGTGCTCGTTGTCGAGCTTCACGCGGAACATCGCATTGGGCAGCAGCTCCTGTACGGTGCCGCTGAACTCGATCATGTCCTCTTTTGACATCAGGAACCTTCATGCTGAAACGGCGTGCCGGGGCCGCGCCCTGTCCGGATCGGACGGCGTCAGGCCCTTGGGCACGCGCTGGGGGGTTGACTTCGATAACCTATTTTCTTCCGGGCAAGATGATGGTCGGCAGGGGCCGGGTCAACCCAGGCGACGCGCAACGCTGAGCCCATGAGCCTGCAGCCCTTCCGCCTCGGCCAGCGCCACCGCGGCGGGGCCGATGGCGGCGAGGCCGGCCTGGCTCGCCTCCACCCAGGTGGTGCGCTTCAGGAAGTCGAAGACCGAGAGGCCGGAGGCGAAGCGCGCCGTCCGCCCGGTCGGCAGGACATGGTTGGGGCCGGCCACGTAGTCGCCGAGCGCCTCCGGGCACCAGCGGCCGAGGAAGGCGGCGCCGGCATGGCGGATGCCGGCGAACCAGCCGCGCGGGTCGGGCAGCATCACCTGAAGGTGCTCGGGCGCGAGGCGGTTGGTGACGGCCTGCGCCTCCGCCCAGTCGCGCACCAGGATGGTGGCGCCATGCCGCCGCCAGCTCTCGCCGGCGATGGCGCCGCGGGGCAGCGTCTCAAGTTCGGCTTCGACCGCCGCGGCGACCGCCGCGGCGAAGCCCGCGTCGTCGGTGATGAGGATTGCCTGCGCGCTTTCGTCGTGCTCGGCCTGGGCCAGCAGGTCGATGGCGACCAGATGCGGGTCGTTCGACGCATCGGCGACCACCACCACCTCGGAAGGGCCGGCAATGGAATCGATGCCGACGCGGCCAAAGACCTGGCGCTTGGCCGCCGCGACATAAGCATTGCCCGGCCCGACGATGCGGTCGACCGCGGCGATGGAGGCGGTGCCATGGGCGAGCGCCGCCACCGCCTGCGCGCCGCCGATGCGGTAGATCTCGCTGACCCCCGCCCGCCGCGCCGCAGCCAGCACCAGCGGGTTGAGCTGCCCGCCCGGCGTCGGCACCACCATGGCGATGCGCCGGACGCCGGCGACGCGCGCCGGCAGCGCATTCATCAGCACGGAGGAAGGATAGGCCGCCTTGCCGCCCGGGACATAGAGGCCGACCGCATCCAGCGGCGTCCAGCGCATGCCGAGGGTCAGCCCCGCCGGGTCCGGCAGTTCGAGGTTCGCCGGGCGCTGGGCTGCGTGGAAACGCTCGATGCGTTCGGCGGCGAGGTCGAGGGCGGCCAGCAGCGCGGGCGGGATGCCGGCGGCCGCCGCCTCGATCTCCTCGGCGGTGACGCGCAGCGCCCCGGCATCGATCGGCGCCCAGCCATCGAAGCGGGTGGTCAGCCGCAGCAGGGCGGCATCGCCCCCGGCCCGCACCTCGGCGATGATGCCGGCGACGGCGTCGTCGACCTGCGCCGTGGTTTCCCGGGCCATGTCGAGCAGGGCGGCGAAGCCGGACTCGAAGTCCGGCGCGCTGGTATCGAGCCGCAGCATCAGGCGAGCGCCGCGCGGAAGCGGGCGATCCAGGCGCCGATCCGCTCCGGCATGGTCTTCAGCGCCGTGCGGTTGACGATGAGGCGCGAGGTGACATGGGCAATCACCTCCGTCTCGACCAGGCCGTTCGCCTTCAGCGTGCTGCCGGTCTGCACCAGGTCGACGATGACGCGGGCGAGGCCGAGCGAGGGGGCCAGCTCCATCGCGCCGTTCAGGTGGACGATCTCGGCCTGGATGCCGCGGGCGGCGTAGTGGCGGCCGGCCACGTTCGGGTACTTGCTGGCGACCGCGATGCGCGACCAGCGGCTCGGGTCGTCCTGGCCGGCGGTCGCGGCGGGCTCGGCCACGCTGATGCGGCAGCGGCCGATGCCGAGGTCGAGCGGCGCGTAGATCTCGGGGTAGTCGAATTCCATCAGCACGTCGGCGCCGCAGATGCCGATCTGCGCCGCGCCATGGGCGACGAAGGTGGCGACGTCGAAGGGGCGGACGCGCACCACGTCGAGGCTCGGGTCGCTGGTCTCGAAGCGCAGGCGCCGGCTGTCCTCGTCCGTATAGTCGGCCGCGGGCTGGATGCCGGCGCGCGCCAGCACCGGGCCGAGTTCCGCGAGGATGCGGCCCTTGGGCACGGCGAGGATGATGGGGGCGGCACCGGCGGCCGTGGCGGGGTTGGAGTCGGGGATCGGAAGGTCCATGCAGCTCAGCCCGGAAGCCGTTCTATATCGGCCCCGACAGCGGCGAGTTTCTGTTCCACCCGCTCATAGCCGCGGTCGAGGTGATAGACGCGGTTGACGATAGTTTCCCCCTCTGCCGCCAGCCCCGCGAGGATGAGGGAGACGGAGGCGCGCAGGTCGGTCGCCATCACCGGCGCGCCTGACAGCTTCGGCACGCCGCGGACGATGGCCGAGGCGCCATGGGCGTTGATGCGGGCTCCCATGCGGTTCAGCTCCGGCACATGCATGAAGCGGTTCTCGAAGATCGTCTCGGTAATCATCGAGGCGCCCTCGGCGACGGCCATCAGCGCCATGAACTGGGCCTGCATGTCGGTGGCGAAGCCGGGGAAAGGCTCCGTCATCACATCGACCCCGTGCAACCCGTTGAGGCGGGAGATGCGGAGCGCATCGCCCTCCGGCTCCACGGCGACGCCGGCCTCGCGCAGGGTGCGGGCGACCGAGCCGAGATGCTCGGCCCGCGCGCCCTGGAGCAGGACGGAGCCGCCGGTGATGGCGGCGGCGCAGGCATAGGTCCCGGCCTCGATCCGGTCGGGGACGATGTCGTGCACCGCACCGCCGAGGCTGCGGCGCCCGACCACATGCAGCCGGTCGGTGCCGATGCCCTCGATCTCGGCGCCCATGGCGACCAGGCAGCGGGCGAGGTCCTCGATCTCCGGCTCACGAGCGGCGTTGACCAGTTCCGTCTCGCCATCGGCGAGGCAGGCGGCCATCAGCAGGTTCTCGGTGGCGCCGACCGAGACGACGGGGAAGATGATGCGGGCGCCCTTGAGACCGTGCGGTGCTTCCGCCTCGATATAGCCGGCATCGAGGGTAATGGTGGCACCCATCGCCTCCAGCCCCTTGAGGTGCAGGTCCACCGGCCGGGTGCCGATGGAGCAGCCGCCGGGCAGCGAGACGCGGGCCTTGCCATGGCGGGCGACGATCGGGCCGAGGACAAGGACCGAGGCGCGCATCTTCCGCACCAGGTCATACGGCGCCTCGAGGCTGGTGGCCTCCCCGGCGATGGTCAGCGTCCGGGCCTCGCGGTCATGCTCCACCGTCAGCCCGTGCTGGATCAACAGGGCCCGCATGGTGGCGATGTCGGCCAGGTCGGGCGCGTTGCGCAGCACCAGCGGGCCGCTGGCGAGCAGGCCGGCGGCCATCAGCGGCAGGGTGGCGTTCTTGGCGCCGCTGATCGGGATGCTGCCCTGGAGCGGCTGGCCGCCGCGGATGCGGATGCGGTCCATGATCGCGGCTATTCCTTACGATATCGGCAAAGGGAAGCCGATTTGGTGCCCGGATTTGCCTGCCAGCTTCTTACGGCCAGCCGCCGGGCGGGGCCGAAGATGCATAGGACCCTCGAGCCTTACCCCTGAGCCGGGCCGTCCGGAAAACGGTCGGGGCGGGATACAGGGAGTTTTCCAGGGATGCAATCAGGCATCGCCAGGCGGCGCCGTGCCTAGCCGGCGCTCCGGTCAAAGGCCCAGCGCAGGGTGCGGGCGATGCCGAGCGTGCCGGCGCGGACCAGCGGGCGGGCGCCGAATGGGCTTTCCATGCCGTGCATCCGCTGCGCCCAGGCTGGCAGGAGGTCGATGCCGGCCTGCATGGTGAGGGCCTGCAAAGGCTCGGCCGCCAGGCTCGGCGCCTTTTGGTTGAACAGGATCCGGGCGACCTCCGCGGTGCGCGCGTCGTAACGCAATTGCGGCCGCATCGCCTGGAGCAGGCGCTGCGCCTCGGCCCGGCTGCGCGGGATGGGATCGGCGCCGAGCGCCTCGGCGATCCGCGCCATCTCGGCGAAGTAGCGGTCCTGGTCGGCGCCGGGCATGCGCGGCTCGGCATAGCGGATCCAGCCGGCGAGGAAGCTGGTCGCCTCGGTCACATGCACCCAGGCCAGCAGGGACGGGTCGTTGGCGGCGTAGGGCCGCCCGTTGGGCAGGGTCCCCCGTACCTGCTCGTGAATCCCGCGGATGCGGGCAAGCACCGCCTCGGCCTCGGCGCGCCCGCCATAGGTGGTGAGGGCGATGAACCGCGCAGTGCGGCGCAGGCGGCCAAGCATGTCGGCGCGGAAATTCGAATGGTCCCAGACGCCCGCCAGCACGGCGGGGTGCAGCATCTGCAGCATGAGGCCGGCGATGCCGCCGACCATCATCGAGGTCACGTCGCCATGGACCCGCCAGGCAACGGCCCGAGGGCCGAAAAGCCCGTCAGGCCGCGGCACGACGGGCTGCTCGCCGCGGGCGCGGTCGTTGAAGATGGCGGCGACCTCGGCGGCGATCCGCTGCCTGATCGGGCGGGCGAAAGCCTGCGGCAGCGAGACGAGCGAAGAACTGGCGGAACCGGCTGGCATCGGGAATTTCACATAAGGACCCTGCTGTTATGGGGCGCATGCCAGCTTTGGGAAGGCGTGGCGGCCCCCGCGCGGCCGTGCCAGGGTGCCGCCGCACACCGATTGAGGGCCGATGCCGAGACAGCAGACCACCCCGGCAGGGGCCACCCGCCAGGGGAACCGCGCGACCTTGTCCGAGGGGCCGGTGGCGCGGGGCCTGGCCGTCGCCACCGCCCCGCTCGCCATGGCACTGGTCGTCATGTTCGGCATCCAACTGGCCGAAGCCTGGCTGACCGGCCTGCTCGGCCCGCATGCGCTGGCGGCGCTGGGCTTCGTCCTCCCCGTGGCGATGACGGTGATGAGCTTCGGCATCGGCCTCGGCGCCGGGGCGACGGCGGTGGTGGCACGGGCGCTCGGGGCGGGGGAGGAAGCCGGGCGGCTCTCGCTGCACGCGCTGCTGCTGGCGGCCGCCGTGGCCTTCGGCCTCGCCCTGCCCTGCTGGTTCGGGGCGGAGGCTCTGCTCCGCTGGCTCGGGGCGGAGGGAGAGACGCGGCTCCTGGCGCTGGCCTACCTGCGAAGCTGGCTGCTGGGGGCGGTGCCGCTGCTGACGGGAATGGTCGCGCTCGGCATCGTCCGGGCGGCGGGCGACATGCGCTTCGGCGGCTCCGCCCTGGCGGGGGCGGGCATCCTCGGCTTCCTGCTCGACTGGCCGCTGGCCTTCGGCCTGCCGGGGGTGGTGCCGGGACTCGGCCTGCCGGGGCTGGCGGTGGCGGCCGACCTTTCCTGGCTGGCGATGCTCCTGGTCTCCTTGCAGCGGCTGCGCCGGTTCGGCCTGCTCGGCACGGGCGGGGCCGTGATGGACGGCTTCCTTGCCTCCACGCGGCGGGTGCTGCGGGTCGGGCTGCCGGCGGCCGGGACGAATGCGATCATCCCGGTCGCCAACGGCCTCTTCACCGCCATGCTGGCGGTGCAGGGAAGCGCGGCGGTGGCGGGGTTCGGCCTCGGCTCCCGGGTCGAGAGCATGGCGATGACGGCGCTCTTCGCCCTCTCCGCCGTGGTCAATCCCTTCGCCGCACAGAATGCCGGGGCGGGGCGGCTCGACCGGTTGCAGACGGGGATGCGGGCCTCCATGAGCTTTTGCCTGGCCTATGGGCTGGCGGTCGCGCTGCCGCTGGTGGTCGCAGCACCCTGGGTGGCGGCGGCCTTCACGGCCGATCCGGCGGTGGCGGCGTCGACCACGCTCTATCTGCGCATCCTGCCCTGGGGGTATGGGGCGATCGGCGCCATCGCGGTGGCCTGCGCCGCCTTCAACGGGCTGGAACGGCCGATGTCCGCGGTGGCGATCTCGCTGGTGCGGACCTTCGTGCTCGGCGTGCCGCTGGCCTGGATCGGTGGGCGTCTCGGTGGGGAGGCGGGGACCTTCGCCGGCTTGCTGATCGGCAACCTCGGCGCCGGCCTGCTGGCCGCGGGCTGGCTGCTGCGGAAGGTGGCGCATGAGCCGGCGCGGCAGCCCCTGCCCGCCACGCCCTGACCAGTCCCGGGAAGTTGGCAAGCGGGCGGCGGAACGGCACAGACCGCGCCCGCGGGCCATGCTTTGATGGCGGCCGTCCGGGCGAGAAGAACCAAGGAGACGAGCCATGTCGACCGCCGCGCCAGCGCCTGAGGGAAGCCCCGCCTCCACCCAACGCCCGCCCTTCGACACCGCGCGGCTCGACCGGCTGCTGGCCGAGGCGGATGTCGATGCGGTGGTCACCACTTCGCGCCAAGCTTCCCACTACATGCTCGGCGGCTACAGCTTTCCCTTCTTCGACCACCGCGACGCCATCGGCCTCAGCCGCTACCTGCCGGTGATGGTCTACGTGCCGGGCAAGCCGGAACTCAGCGCCTATGTCGCGCACCGGCTGGAGAAGCACGAGCACCAGCTCGGCCGCTTCTGGACGCCGGTGGTGGAGACCGTCTCCGGCACCTCCACCGATGCGGTCGGCCATGCGGTGCGGCACCTCCAGCGGATCGGCATCCTGCTGCGGCGGATCGGCGTAGAGCCGGCCTTCCTGCCCTCCGACGCCGCCGCCGTGCTACGCGACGGGCTGCCGAATGCGGCGCTGGTCGATGTGGCACAGCCGCTCGAACGGCTGCGGGCGCGGAAGAGCCCAGCCGAGCTTGCCCTCTTGCGCGAGGCCTCGGAGCGCGTGGTGGCCTCGATGCTCGCCACCTTCGCCACCTGCGAGCCGGGCGTCACCAAGGCGGAGCTGGTGGAGCGGCTCCGCCAGGAGGAGGTGCGCCGCGGCCTCACCTTCGAGTATTGCCTGATCACCGCCGGCACCGGGCTGAACCGCGCCGCCTCCGACCAGCGGATCGCGCCGGGCGACATCCTCTCGCTCGACTCAGGTGGGCGCTACCGCGGCTATATCGGCGACCTCTGCCGCATGGGCATCGTCGGCGAGCCGGATGCCGAGCTGACCGAGCTTCTGGCCGAGGTCGAGGCGATCCAGCAGGCCGCGCGCCAGCGGGTGCGGGCCGGCGTGCCAGGCGGCGAGGTCCAGGCGGCGGGCGAGCGGGCGGCGGCGGCCTCGCCGCATGCGCAGCACATCGAATTCCTCGCCCATGGCATGGGGCTGGTGCAGCACGAGGCGCCCTGGCTGACCGCGACCGGCCCTATCCCCTACCAGGCGCATGACGCGGAGCGGCCGCTCGAGGCCGACATGGTGCTCTCGGTCGAGACGACGCTGCTGCATCCCCGCCGCGGCTTCATCAAGCTCGAGGACACCGTCGCCGTCACCGCCACCGGCTACGAGGCCATGGGCGATGCCGGGCGCGGCTGGAACCGGACCGGGGGTTGAGCCCCGGCCTCAGCGCCGGGTCAGCCGGCCGGTCGGCGCATCGGGCGTGACGAGGCCGCCGCCGTCGAAGGCGCGGTCCGCCGGGTCGGCCGGCATCAGCGCAAGCTGCGGCCCGGCGGCATAGGCGTCGCCCCGCAGCCCGCCGCCCGCATAGGCCCGGTCGGCCTCGGCGACTGCGCCGCCGCCATAGGACGGCATGCCGAGCCGCGGCGCGATCCCCGCGACGTAGCGCATCGTCTCGTCCGGCAGGATACGCGTGCCGATGAGGAAATCGGCCACCCGGTCCGGCCCGGCATTGTAGGCGGCGAGGAAGGCCGGCGCGCCGAAGCGGTCATGCATCTCGCGCAGATAGGCCGCGCCGGCGAGGATGTTGTCGCGCGGCGCATAGGGGTCGGGGCCCAGACCGTAGCGCGGCCGCAGGATGTCGTAGGTGCGCGGCATCACCTGCATCAGCCCCATCGCCCCAACCGGCGAGGTGATCGGCAGCCCGTCCGCGCCGGTCAGCCGTCCGCCGCTCTCCTGGCGCATCACCTCGCGGATCCAGCGCTCCGGCAGGCCGAAGCGCGTCGCCGCCTCGCGGATGTAGGGGCCCCAGGGGTCCTGCGGCGTGCCGGGGGCGGCATAGGCCGGCGCCGCCACGGCGCGGTAGCCCCGCGCTTCGGCCCGGGAGGCGGCCGGGTCGTAGCCGTAGTCGCCATTGCCGTCATAGCCGCGCCTGCCGTCCCAGACCGAAGCCTGCTGCCCGCCCGCGCAGCCGCCGAGCGCCAGCAGCAGGAGAAGCAACGCCGCCTGCCTGCCCATGCCCCCCATCCTTCCCCTTGGTGCGGAAAGGATAGCCGCAAAACCGATGCCATGGAGAGACGATAATGCGCCCGCGGACGGCCACCCTCAGCCGGTCGTCAGGGGTGAGCGCGCATAATCCGCCAGCAGCGCCGCCGGGTCGCGGTAGAGGGCGATGCAGCCGGCCTCCCGCAGCACTGCCTCGGGAAACCCGCCGCAGAGCAGGCCGACGCAGCGCAGCCCGGCCTTGCCGGCCGCCTCGGCATCATAGGGCGAGTCGCCGACCACGATCGCCGCCGCGGCCGGCAGCGGCTTAAGCTGGGCGAGCGCGGCGTCGAAGATGTCCGGGTAGGGCTTGGAATGTTCGGCATCGTCGGCGCTGGTGGCGCCGTCGATCAGGTCGCCGATCGCAGCGATCTCCTTGTAGCGCTCCAGCTCCTCGCCTTTCGCGGAGCTGGCGAGGAGGATGCGCTGGCCCTCCGCGCGCAGCCGCTCGAACAGCGGGCGCACGCCGGGAAAGGCCCGTGCCCGGCCGATATAGTCCTGCATGAACAGCGCGCTGCGAGCTTCGGCGATCGCCTTGCCCTCGCGCTCCACTACCTCCGGCGGCAGGAAGACGGGCATGAGCTGGTCGCTGCCCTTGCCGATCTGGCCGCGGATCTCGGCCTCCGGCACGGCATGGCCGAAGCGGCGGAATGCCTCGGCCCAGGAGGCGGCGTGCAGGTCGTTGGTGTCGACGAGCGTGCCGTCGACATCGAAGATCACGGCCTTGGTCATTGGGTGCGTCCCGTCCTGCTGCGGGGGCAACCCTGTGGCGAGGCCGCGAGTTCCCGCTCCGCCGCGCAGGAAGGTCACGCCCTGCTGGTCCTGATGCCTGCCTTGCCGCCAGGCGGTGGCGAGGACCCTGAGCGCCGACCAGCACGTCAGCGAGGCCGACGCGCCTCGAGGTGGATGCGCTTCTCTTCAGCCCGTCGCACAGCCCTGACCTCCCGCAGACGGTCAGGAAGATAGCTGCACCCCAAGGCCATACCCATTTTCTCAACTTATGGTATATTATAAGTAGAAATAAATATACTAAAAGGCTTGTTCTCAGTTGCATGTGAAGTAGATCGTATACAATCAAATCGTAACGTATTCTTGTTTCTTGCGCGTATTCCAAGCTGGATGTCTTACCAGTTAGGTTCGAACCAGCAACTGGCTAGATCACGCAGATCCCGCGGATATCGCTATGGTTTTGCTGGGCACATCAGCAGATGGCCCAAGCATTGGCCTGCGCCCGCGTGCTCGATGAGTAGCCAAACTGCTTTGCCGCCTTCGCATTGCTGGGAGCAGAAACAATGGCTATCGCAGAAACGGCTTCAAAATTCCCTCAGTACTCCTCGCCATCTGCAAACTCGAATTCTTCGTCGAACGGCGCGAGGGGAGGCGCTTTGCTCGGCAACGAAACGGGTTTTCAATCGAAGGATTCCTTTTCCGATTCGAGGCCGACCTTCACCGACGACGGACGCCTGGGCCGCGCCGGGACCGACGCCTATGGGCGTCACATCTCCCCTGATGTCGCCATCAACGCCAACCACGGCCTCTTTTCATTCGGCAACGTCGCCGGCGGTGCGGGCGGTGCGAAAAGCGCCGGCGCGGGCGGCCATGGCGGAACCGGTGGCGCAGGCGGGGACGGCGGCACCGCCATCAGTGGCGCCCTGATAGGTGATGCGGCCTATTCCCGCGTCAGTGTCACGGTCAGCCGTACCGGCGACGCAAGCGCCATGGGTGGCTCGGGCGGCCACGGCGGGCAGGGCAATGTCGGCAATAATGCCCGGGCCGGAGATGGTGGCGACGCCTATGGCCACCTTTTCACAAGCAACGTCGCCATCGGCAACAACTGCGGTTCGATATACTTCGGCAATGTCACCGGTGGCGTCGGCGGCACGGGCATGGCCGGTGCTGGTGGCGCCGGCAGGGCCGGCGGTGCGGGCGGCGATGGCGGCCTCGCCATCAGCGGCATCCTTACCGGCCAGATGGTCAACTCCTTCGTCACCATTGCCGCCGGCCGTAGCGGGAAAGCCATTGCCAGCGGCGGCGAGGGTGGCAATGGCGGCAGCGGCGGCGCAGGTGGCGATGCCCGGGCCGGCGACGGCGGTGACGCCTATGGCCACGCCATCCTGGGTGGCTTGGACATCAACTACAATCGAGGCCTGATCCATCTGGGTAATGTCACCGGCGGCACGGGCGGCGCGGGGATTGCCGGCGCGGGCGGTGCGGGCGGCGCCGGCGGTGCGGGCGGCGCGGGCGGCGCTGCCATCAGCGGCATCCTCGCCGACGACATGCGCAACTCCCAGGTGAAGTTGACAGTTCAGCAGACAGGCCACGCGGAGGCCTCGGCCGGCAACGGAGGCGATGGCGGCCATGGCGGCGCGGGTGGTGATGCCCGGGCCGGTGATGGCGGCGACGCTTATGGCCACCTCGTCGCGGGTGGCTTGGCCATCAACGGCAACTGGGGTCAGATCCATCTGGGTAACGTCACGGGCGGGGCCGGCGGCACCGGCATCGCCGGCGCGGGTGGCGCAGGAGGTGCCGGCGGCAATGGCGGCGATGGCGGCACCGCGATCAGCGGCATCGTGGGCGGCGACGCAAAAAGCTCCACCGCCATCCTCGCCGCCTTCCATACCGGAGACGCCAATGCAATAGGCGGCGATGGCGGCGGCGGCGGACATGGCGGCGCAGGGGGCAATGCCTGGGCCGGCGACGGCGGCGACGCCTTCGGCCATGCCATCAAGGGCGGCCTGGTCATCCATGGCAATCATGGCCTGGTCCAACTGGGCGACGTCACCGGCGGCGCCGGCGGTGCCGCCAAGACCGCCACGAGCCATGCCGCCGGCGGGAACGGCGGCAATGGGGGTGACGGTGGCACCGCGGTCAGCGGCATCCTCGCCGGCGACAACGTGGCGTCCAACATCAAGCTCTTCGTCGACGCCAGTGGGGACGCTACCGCCGACGGCGGCGACGGCGGCGACGGTGGCGCCAGTGGAGCGAATGGCCATGCCTGGGCCGGGATCGGAGGAGACGCCTATGGACATCTGATCGCAGACGGAGTCTCGATCGGTGGTAACCTCGGCAACATCTCCTTCGGGTCCGTGACCGGCGGTGCGGGAAGCTTTGGCGGCGACGCCTATGGCCACTATTTCACCGGCTTCTCCAATATCGACGACAACCGGGGCACCATCCTGTTCGGCAATGTGACCGGCGGCAGCGGCCATACCGGCGGCGACGCATACGGGCATTTGTTCGAAGGAGCTTTCGAGATCGACGACAACGTCGGCTCAATCCATATCGGTGACATTACCGGAGGGCTGGGCGCCGTTGTCGGCGAAACCTACTCGCATCTGTTCAAAGGGTTCTTCGAAATCGAGGAAAACTGCGGAACCGTCACTTTCGGCGACCTGACGAACTACGGCAGGTTCGAGGTGGAGGATAACCACGGCATCATCCGCTTTGACGACGTCATGGACTGCGGCGATTTTCAGATCGAGGACAATTGGGGCCAGATCTACTTCAGCATCGGGACGGATTTGAGCAAGATCGATATCTTGCACAACTATGGCACCATCTATGTTGGTGACACGATCTGGGCGTAGTCATGAGCCGGTCTCCTCAGCCGGCAAGCCTTTGACGTGACCGGCTCGGGTTCTCGCCGCTACTTCCCACTGATTGGTGCTGGGACTAGCGGCGGGGACCCTGGCCAAACGGCAGGGTCACCCGGCCGGCGAAGCTCACCTTCGAAGCGAACCTCGGCGGGACATGGCAGCATAGCTCGCCGGACACCAACAATGCCAAGGGTCGCCCACCAACGACCGAGCGCGCTGCCGTTTCCGGCTCTATCGGCGGTTCGGCTAACCGACGGTGATGCGCGCCTCCCTGACCACCCTGCCCCACTTCTCGCTTTCCGACTTGACGAAGCTCATGAACTCGCCGGGGCTTGAGGCTGCGGGATCGGCGCCCGCGCCTGCCATGCGTTGCCGGACTGTGGGCTGCGCCAAAGCCTCGCGGATGGCGTCATTGAGTTTGTCGACAACCGAGCTGGCGGTGCCGGCTGGCGCCATGATGCCGCCCCAGGACGTCGCCTGGGCACCTGCAAGTCCCGCCTCCGCGACGGTTGGCACATTCGGCAACAGGGGGTGCCGTTTGGCTCCGGTGACCGCGAGGGCACGGATCCGGCCGTCGTTGATCTGGCCGATCGAGCTTGCGATCTGGTCAACCATCATCTGGACATTTCCGGCAACCAGGTCATTCATCGCCGGACCGCTACCGCGGTAGGGAACGTGCAGGAGATCGACATTTGCCGTAAGGCGGAAGAGCTCCGTGGCGACATGCGTGGTCGTGCCTGCGCCGGACGATGCGTAGGAGATGGAACCGGGCCGCTCCTTGGCATAGCCCACCAGTTCCTGCAGCGTCCTCACCGGCACGCCGTTGGTCACGGCGATGACGAGGTCGGTTGCAAAGGCGAGGGAGACCGGAGTGAGATCCCGTGCCGGATCGAATGGCATCTGTGCATAGAGATGCGGAGCGATCGACAGCAGCCCGGTCGTCGCCATCAGCAGCGTGTATCCGTCCGGCGGTGCCTTTGCCACGGATTCGGCACCGATGAAGCCGGCGGAGCCGCTGCGGTTTTCAACCACGACGGATTGACCAAGCGTCTGGCCCAACCTTTCGGCAAGAATGCGCGCTGCAACATCGGTGGAGCCGCCTGCCGCGAAGGGCACCACCAGGCGTACCGTCTGACTTGGCCAATCTTTCGGTCTGGCGGCGCGCTGCTGTGCAGATGCTTTCGTCGCGGGGAGCGCCGCAGAACCAAGCGAGAGCGCCAAGACTCGACGTGTTATGCGCATATGAACTCCTGGCATTCTCCTAATCCCGAAGCTTCGCATGCCGGACAGGGCGCAATAAGCTCCGCGCAAGGCTTCGCTGCCACAAGCTCTCGTGAGCGAAAGAGGCTATATTCACGACGCCCTCCACGGAAATGACAAGCTATGGTCACGGGGAATGTGGTCCGGCCTCGTCATTCAACGGGCGTCAGGGCCTCGCTTCTCGTACGCGGAGGCTTCGGTGCGGAACAGCCGAGCGTTGGAGTTTCATGGCGCCTCGCTGCCGCCATCGTCGGGCGAGCCATGACCGGTCCGCCGCACATGCGTGGCATCCTGTCCCACGCGCCGACACCGGCAGTGCGCCCGACCCGAAGCTCGCTCTCTATCCCGGCTCGGGCATGTTCCGCCCTGCTTGCCATCATGTTTTCCGGCGCGCTGGCCCAGGCGTCATGGCTCACGGAGCATCAAGGCTTCGGACCGTCCGCGGAGACCCCGTATGGGGTGCTGCCAACGCTCGATGCCGGCATTATCGGTCGGGCCGGCACACAAAGCCTTGCTGGCCAGCCATTCCTTCTTGCCCAGAGTGCCCCGACAGCGAGGTTGCCCTTACTCGACCTGCCTCCAAGTACCTCAACCGCACCGCCGATGTTTGCATCCCTGATGCAAATGGGAGACACGGCAATGGTGCGCGGAGACGTCATGCGGGCTCGTGCCTTGTACGAGCGCGCGGCGACGATCCATCCTGGCTCGTCGGCGGCGCTTATCGCGGCAGGCAAGACCTACGATCCGAACTTCCTGCCGATCTTCGGCAGCAGCAATAGCCTGGCCGACCCCGTGAAGGCCGGCGAATGGTACCAGCGCGCACGCGCCCTCGGCGATCCTGCCGCCGCCGCACTCCTCGCGGCACTTCGGTAACGCTGGGGCTTAATAGGATTGAGGAGCATTCACATGGTTCGCCGCGATCTGCTTGTTGGTCTCGCTGCCGCCACCGTCGGCCTTTCGGCCCCTGGAATTGCCAGGGCGCAGCTGGTTTCCAACTCGGTCAATGCGGCGAATGCCAACACGCTCGGCGTGATCTCCGGCGGCCTGGACGGGACCTACACGCGCTTCGCGGCCGACCTTGCCGCGGTGCTGGATGGCGTCGACAGCCTCCGCATCCTGCCGATCATCGGCAAGGGATCGCTTCAGAACATTTCCGACCTCCTTTACCTGCGAGGCGTGGATCTCGCTATCGTCCAGTCGGATGTCCTGGCCGCGGCCGCACAGCAGAAGGCCTTCCCCGGCATCGAACAGCAGGTCCAGTACGTCACCAAGCTCTATGACGAGGAAGTCCACGTCTTTGCCGGGCCGGGCATCGAGCGGCTCGAGGATCTTGCCGGCAAGCTGGTCAGCATGGACAACCGGAGCTCGGGCACGGCCATGACCGCGACGCTGCTGTTCTCCCTGCTCGGCGTTGCGATCCAGCCTGTCTATGATGCGACGGTGGATGCGACCGAAAGGCTCCGTCGCGGCGAAATTGCCGCCATGGTTCGCGTCACAGGCAAGCCGGCGCGCTTCACCACGCCATTGCCCGAGGGCGCGCGCCTTCTGTCCGTTCCGTTATCCGATGCGCTGCTGGAAACCTATCTTCCGGCGAATTTCACCTCGGCGGACTATCCGAATGTGGTGCCGCCCGGGCAGACGGTGGAAACCATCGCGGTGGGCGCGGTGCTGGCAGCCTACAACCACCAGAATGCCGAGCGCCGCGACAGGCTCACGCGGTTTTCCCGCGCTTTGGCCCTGAAGTTCGACACATTCCTGCGGCCTCCGCGGCATCCGAAATGGCGCGACGTGAACCTCGCGGCAACTGTGCCTGGATGGACAAAATTCGGCACCCAGCCGCCGCGCCCGCAGCCTCAGCAGCAGCCTCGCCGCTTCAGGAACCCGGCGGAGGTGACGGGAGGATAGCCTCCAAGCACAGCGTCGCAATCCGCGGTTGGAGTCCAGCTTCGGCCAGCGCGCGTGGCGCCTCATGCGAAAAGGCAGTGGCCACGGCACCGACATAGCCGGGCTCCGGCAGCAAGGTATCCACCTGCCAGCGTGATCCAAGGCAGGTGACAGCGGCTTGGCGCGCCATGCCATCGCCCGAAGCAAGCAGCACCTCGACTGCCGCAGGTGGGATGGACAGCCCCTGCCCGGTCGCCTTCAGGACCGCTTCCTTGCGCGTCCAACTGCGGAAAAAAACCTCCCGTCGGGTTTCAGGCCTCGTCTGCTCGAAGACTTCGCGCTCACGCGACGAGAAGACTGGCTCAGCCAGAGCCTCGACATCGAGCGGCGTCGCCAGACATTCGATGTCCACCCCAAGGGGCTGCGCGGCGACCCCGACCAGAGTACGCTCCGCCGAGCGTGAGAGACTGAAATGCAGCGCTCTGACGCCGTCTTTCAACACAGGCTTGCCATGGGCCTCGACTCGTAGCGCCACATCTTCCGGCGGTCTGTTCAGGAGATGTCCCAGTAGCCATCGCAAAACTGCATGGCTTACTGCAAACCGCCGCGCATCACGCTCGAAAGAGAAGCGGTTCAGGCGATCCACCTCGTCCGCCGAGAGCAAGGGAAGCAACCCCTTCCAGGCTGGACAGTCGAGGCTTGCAGTCCAGAGCTGCACCGCACGGTTCGGCGCCACGGGCAACGCCGCCGGGTTCGGGCAGGCTTGCACGTGCATCAGCCCGATGCCGCAAGCGGCGGGGTGCGGACGCGAGTGCTGTGCTCGAGGTAGAAATCTCCGCGAAGGACCTTCCCGGCGCCCACGCGCAGCATGACGCAGCGAGGTCGCCACAGGAGGATCTCACCCCGCCGCTCGATGCAGAGATCGACGCTGTAGAGGCCACGCTGCATGGTTAGCATGGGGCATTCGAACTCGAGTTGTCCTGGCCCTTGCTCCAGCCGAAACCCCGGCTCGGTGGATAGCTCGGTGCAGAGGTACCCGCTCGGCCAGTTGAACGACAGCCGCACCACGGCATCGTCCAGCGCTTCCTTCGCCTCATAGGACAGGCAGCACCGGAAGGGGTTGCCGGTGGCGACCGGCCCGGCCCCTGCAGCGTCAAAGGCTAGTCCGGTGGCGACGACAGGGCCCGGCGCCTCGCCTTGGGCCTGCGCGAGCAATCCCTGGACTGAAGCCTGATAAGCTTCGATCACGTCGCGCGGGTCGCCTTCCTCCAGAATATGCCCGCCGCTGAGGAGGATGGCCCGACTGCAGATCCGCTCGATGGCCGCGAGATCATGCGAGATCAGGAGCACGGTCTTTCCTGCCTGCCGCAATTCCTCGATGCGCTCGAAGCAGCGCGCCTGGAAGGACACATCGCCAACTGCGAGGACCTCGTCGAGCAGCAGGATGTCCGCATCGAGGTGAGCGGCGATGGAAAAGCCGAGCCGCACGAACATGCCGGAGGAGTACCGCTTTACCGGCACGTCCAGGAAGGGTCCCATCTCCGCGAAGTCGACGATGCTTGCCAACTTGCGCGCGATCTCGCGATAACTCATGCCGAGAATCGCGCCGTTGAGGAAGATGTTCTCACGGCCGGTGAGGTCCGGCTGGAAACCGGCGCCGACTTCCACCAGCGAGGCAAGCCGGCCGGTGATCTCGATCTCCCCCTCCGTCGGCGCCGTGATGCCCGAGAGCAGCTTGATCAGGGTGGTCTTGCCCGACCCGTTCGGGCCGATGATCCCGAGTGCCTCGCCGCGCTTTATCTCGAAGCTCACGTTCCGGAGGGCCCAGAACAACTCATGCCCTGGCAGAAGGCCGAACAGGCGCCGCCGCCCTTCGCTGTGATCCGGCATCCGGAAGCGCTTGGAGACGTCCCTGACGCGCACATCGATCATGCCCCGCATCCTGGTTCCGGCCGCCGGCTACATCTCGTCAACGATCTTGGCCTCCAGCCGCTTGAACGACCAGTAGGCGAGCAGGAAAAACACGCCGCCCGTGACCCCGCAATACACCAAGCCGCTGGCCCCCGGCAGGCGACCCTCCAGTACCGCATGCCGGAAGTCGTTCACCAGGATGGCAAGGGGATTGGCCCAATAGGCCGAACGGAGCCATTCGGGCACCGCCGTGGCGGGATACACGACCGGCGCCGTGAACATCAAGATCTGCAGCAGCAGCGGCAAGGCGACATTGATGTCGCGGATGCGCACCTGCATCGCTGAGATCAGCAGGCAGAGCGCGGCGACGTGAAGGGTGAGGATTGCGACGACCGGTATGGCGGACAGCGCCCAGAGCGATACCGGCAGGCCGTAGGCCAGCACCATGACCAGCATTACGAGAAGGGCGATGACCAAGTCGAACAGTGCCGCCGCGACATAGGAGAGCGGCACGATCTCGCGCGGGAAATAGACCTTCGCCATCAGCGGCTGGTGCGACAGCATTCCACCCGCGGCCGTGCTCATGGCGGTCGAGCAGAAACTCCATGGCAAGAGCCCTGCCAGGACGTAGAGCGGATAAGGCAGCGGAGCCGTGTTGTAGCCGGCAAAATGCGAGAAGATGGCCACATACAGCAGCATCAATGCCAGAGGTTGCAGGACGGCCCAGAGCCAGCCCAGCACCGATTGCCGGTAGCGGATCTTCATCCGGGTCGCGGTCATGGCACGGAACAGGCCAGTGTAGCGAGCCAGGGACCTTAGATCATCGGGGATGGAACCGAGAAAAGGCCGCGTTGGCCGGATCACCGTCCTGGGGCGGCGAGGCTCATCGCTGGAGCCCATGGCGCTCGGGATCTTCACGTCGCTATGCATGCGGTCCTCAGCCGGAGACCACGGTGTTGAGCGCCCGCCCGATTTCCTTCGCAATCCGTGACTGGCTGACAGGATCGGAAAAAAGGGTGAGATGGCCGCCAGGTACGTCGTGCACGCGCACGCGCTCTGCACGCTTGCCCCAGCCTTGCACAACATCACGGTAGAACCAGATCCGGTCCTCGGCACGGAAAAATTGGATTTCCCCGGCATAACGTCTGGCTTGCCTGTAATCCCGCACCGCGTGCCAGATGGCCGACCAGATGTGGAGATACTGTTGTTCCTCCGCTGGGGCTGGCAATCTCCTCTCCTGGCGCTCGCGCAGGAGGCGGCGGATCCTCTGAGGGATCTGGCCGGACACCGTAATCTCGATGCCGCGCCGCAGGCGCCCGCTGAGCCGCCTCGCCCAATGGACCCGCTCGTAGTAGCCGTTCACGGGCGTGTCGAACTGTGCCAGCAATGCGACCTGCCGCCCTTCTGTCTGCAGTTGCAAAGCGATCTCGAGCGCCAGGATGCCGCCATCGCACTGGCCAGCGAGGAGGTATGGCCCCTCCGGCTGGATGAGCAGGATATCGCGCAGGCATTCGGCCGCGATGTCAGGGATCGTCGCCAGCAGCGCTGTGCCCGCGAGCAACCGCTGCTCCTGCAAGGCGAAGATGTCGAGCTGGAAGAAGGGTTGCTCCGGCTCGAGCGCCCGACTGAGGTCGCGGAATTGCGGCGTGGAGCCGCAGACGAAAAGCGGCGGGCGCGTTCCTCCTTCGAAAACCGGAATCGTTGCTGATCGGGGCCGGCCTTCGGTGCGAAGCCGGCGCGCCATCCCCTCGACCGTGGGCTCCTGGAACAGCAGCGAGACGGGAACTGGCCGACCCAAGGCTTGGCCAATCTCATGCGCAACCGCGATCGCCTGCAGCGAGTGGCCACCCAGGTCGAAGAAATCGACGGCGGAACCGGGCGGCCGGCGGTGCAGCACCTTCTCCCAGATCCGGGCCACGGTCTCTTCCAGGGCCGGGTCCGAAGCGCCCCTGACGATTGCTCGCCATGGCGGCGACGCCGCCGGCGGCTGCGGTGCCACCCGCCGCGGCATCGCCCATGGCCCGGATGGAGTCCCGAGTTCCGCGATCCGCGTCTCTGGCAGCGCGGCCACCTCCGTCAGCAATCGGACGTAGTGGTCCAGCAGGCTGGCAACCTGCTCGACCGTGAGGATCTCGGTCCGGTATTCGGCACGGACCCAGCCGGCACCCGATGGCTCCTCGATGACGCTGACGCCTAGGGCGAAGGGTGCCGCTGCAGCCTCGACGACGTAAGGAGTGGCCGTCAAAGGCCCGAAGCATTCCATAGGCGCTGCGGCGGGAACCGAAGCGAACAAGGTATCGAAAATCGGGTTTCCGCCAGCGCTCCGGACGGGGTGCAACGCCTGCACCAACCGATCGAAGGGCACGTCCTCATGCGCCAGCGCCTTGAGCAGGGCCTCCTTCGTCCGCCCCAGCAATTCAGCAAAGACGGGATTGTCGGAAAGATCCACGGGTACGACGACGATATTGGTGAAGAGCCCGATGACATCCTCGAACTCGACGCGGTTGCGCCTCGCCGCCGGAACCCCGACCACCTGCTCTTCCCGACCGGACATCTGCCAGAGCAGGATCATGAAGACCGTCAACGATAGCGCAAAGACAGTCGCGCCTTGCCGTGACGCGGCTGATTTCAGTGCCGATATCGTGTCCGAGGAGAGCCAGACGGCACGGCTTGCGCCCGCTGCTGAATGCCTGCCGCCTTCTGAGGTGCCAGCCAAGAAGGGTCGCGCCGGGATGCCCGTCAGCAGGCTGGCATAACGGGCCAGCTGCTGCTGGAATTCCGCGCTTTCGAGCCACTCCTGCTCCCAAATGGCACAATCGGCATATTGCAGGGGCGGGGGTTGCAGCTCCGGCCGCACGCCCTGGCAGAAGGCGGCATAGCAGGCGACCAGCTCGCGCACGAACACCCCAAGCGACCAACCATCCGAGATGATGTGGTGCAGGGTACCCAGCAGGACGTGGTGCTCCGGGCCCAAGCGGATGAGCAGCACGCGGAGCAGCGGCCCGCCTTTCAGGTCAAAAGGACTATGGGCGGCCTGGCGTGCGGCAGCGTAGGCCGCTCGCTCTTGCTCGGGCGCTTCGGTCAGATCCGTGACAGTCAGGACCTTGGGGCTGTCCCGATGGATCAGCTGGACAGGTTCGCCACCGATAATATCGAAGGTGGTACGCAACGCCTCGTGCCGGCCGATGACGACCCGTAGGCCGAGCTCCAGCGCAGCGATATTCAGCGCGCCGCCGAGGCGCAGGCCGAAACTGAGATTATTGGCCGCGGACGCGCCGATGAACTGCTCGGTAAGCCATATTCGGACCTGCCCGGAAGACATCGGGAAGGCCTCCGGAGCATCAGGTCCGGCAGCAAACCCAGTACTGTCTGTTTCATGCTCGAGAATCGGCGGTCCTCCTAGCATGAGCCGGTGGCAAGCCGAGCGCGAAGGGCAAGGCACCGCTGCCTGACAAGCCGTGAGGTCGCATTCGTAGCGCAAACCGCATATGCGGCCCTTGCCAGCCATGTCGCCGTTCCGGGTTGTACAAGTCCGGTGCCAAAGGACGCCTTCGTTCCCTCACTGGGGACAACGCGTCTGGATGCGGTGCGTTTTCGGCCTGCATGGCTGCGCAACCTGCGTACCATCAGGCGAATTACGGGAGCGGCCCGATGAAGGCTTGGATGAAGCGCTGGACCGCTTTGCAGTCGCACTCGTCCGATCTCAGCGTCGTCCCGTCGGGCAGCCCAGACAAGGACCGCCAGTGGATCCTGGATCGCCTGGTCGCCTTTAATGAAAGCAAAGCGGGACCGTCTGGCTTCAGGCCTTACGTTATCCTCCTGCAGGAGGAAGCCGGAAAAAGGACGTTGGGCGGCCTGGCGGGGATGTCCTTTTACGACTGGTTCTATGTGGAACTGGTGTTCGTGCCCGAGCATGTCCGGCACGCCGGCTGGGGAACCCAGCTGCTGAGCCAGGCGGAGGCGGAGGCGGTCCGGCGCAATTGCGTTGGGATCTGGTTGGACACTTATGGCTTTCAGGCCAGGCGCTTCTACGAAAGGCGCGGCTACGAGGTCTTCGGGGCGCTCGATGATCACCCCCGGGGCAGCCAACGCTGCTTCATGCGCAAGATGCTCGGCTGAACCGCGCATGTCCGGCATTGTTGCTTTCAGGCGTTCGGGCGGGCACGGCTTCAAGTCCGCCGCACCTGCTGCAGCAGCATCTCGATCTGCTCTGGCGAAAGCTTGCCCAGTTCTGCAGCCAGCGCATCCATCCTCGGCTCATGCCGTTGCCGGATCGCACGCAGGCGCGGCGCGGCGCCGCTGACCCTCGCCTTCTCGACCTCCAACGCAAGGCCCTCGATCGTCGCAGCGTCGAACAGGCTGCGGATCGAGACATCGACCTCGAACTGCTTCCGAATCCGCGCCAGAACCTGCATGGCCAGCAGCGAATGCCCGCCGAGGTCGAAGAAATTCTGAGTCACTCCGACTTCGGGAAGGTGCAGCAGCTCGCACCATATCGCCGCCAACCTTGTCTCCGTCTCGTTCCGTGGCGCGACAGGCCGGGGTGCCGAGGTCGCGTCGGCGGCGGGCGGCGGCAACGCGCGACGGTCGATCTTTCCGCTCGGCAGCAGAGGCAGCTCGCGCATGTCGACAAAGACCGCAGGCACCATGTATTGTGGTAGTCGGCCACGCAGGAAGGCGCGCAGTTCCTCGGCGGCGGGCATGGTCCCGTCCTGACCCACGACATAGGCCACGAGTTGCCTTGAATCCGCCTCCGGCCCAGCCAAGGCGGCCAGCACGGCCTGCCGGACGCCCGGATGCGCGGCCAAATGCGCCTCTACCTCGCCAAGCTCGATGCGATAACCACGGATCTTTACCTGGCCATCGCGGCGCCCGAGATATTCGATGCTGCCATCCGCCAGGAAGCGGCCCTGATCGCCTGTGGCGAAGAGAACAGACGAGTTCTTGCCGAATGGATTAGGCGGGAACCGCTCCGCGGTCAGGTCGGGGCGGCGCCAGTAGCCGGCACAGAGACAGTCGCCGCCGACATGGACCTGGCCTGTCACGCCGATCGGCACCGGCGCGCCATACTGGTCGAGAATATAGACCTGGGTGTTGGAGATGGGTTTGCCGATGGGCACGGGCTCGTTGTGACCCAATGCCCTCACCTCATGCCAGGTGACATCGGCGGCTACTTCGGAGGAGCCATAGAGGTTGAGCAGGACGGCATCTGGGCAGGCGGTACGGAACCGCCGCGCCAGATCGTCGGGGAGGTATTCGCCGCTTGTGGTCCAAAGCTTCAGCCGTGGCACCCGCGCCCCGAGATCCGGCGCATGCTCCAGCAGCACGCGCAGCAGGGTCGGCACCAGCACGATGCGCGTCACCCCCTCCCTGGCCAGAAGTGCAAGCAACCTTTCGGGATCGACGACGTGGTCGTCCGGCACGATCAGGTTCGGAACCCCGCGCAGCAGCGGGCCGAACATTTCCCATATGGAATCGACGAAGCCGAGCGCCGTTTTCTGGCAACAGACCTCCCCGGATGCAAACGGATAGGCGCGGTACATCCATTCGAACCGGTTGATGGTCGCGCGATGCGTGCCCATGACGCCCTTGGGCTCACCGGTCGAGCCCGAGGTATAGATGACATAGGCAAGCCCGCTGTTCGCACCGGCACTCAGCGGCGTCTCCCGGTGCCCCGTCCATACGGCGGAATCCGGATCCAACAGGATGGTCTCGACAGTTTCGGGCAGCGCCTTGACCAGATCCCGCATTGTCAGGATCTGGCAGCAGCCGCAATCGGCGACCAGACGGCGGAGCCTGGCGGCTGGCTGCGACACGTCGAGCGGCACATAGGCATGCCCGGTTTTCAGGATGCCCAGGATGGCCGCGAAGGCTTCGGCCGATCGGCCCAGATGCACGCCGACCGGCGCATCGGAGGGCATGTTCTTGTTGAGCAGTGCATGGGCAATCTTGTTGGCGCGGCGATCGAGCTCTGCATAGGTGATCGAGCGGCCCGCATCGATCAGCGCGACAGCGTCCGGGGTGCGACGAAGCTGCGCCTCGAACGCGTGTTCAAGCCGCAGATCCCGGGGGTAATCGGCCTCGGTGCGATTCCATTCCACCAGCATCCGCTCCCGCTCAGCATCGGTCAGCAGCGGCAGCTGGGAAACCGGTACCGTCGGTGCATCGAGGGCAGCCGAGAGAAGATTGACGAAGTGCTGTGCCATCCGCGCGATGGTTGGCGGCTCGAACAGATCCCGGCTGTATTCGAACTGGCAGTAGAGCCCGTCCTCCTGCTCCACCACCTCGAGCGTGAGGTCGAATTTGGCCAGGCCGCTGTCGAACTCGAGTTCCTCGATCTCCAGTCCAGGCATGCGCACGACCTGCTTCGGCGCGTTCTGCAGAATGAACATCACCTGGAAGAGCGGAGTGTGGCTGCGATTGCGCTCCGGCCTGAGGCGCGTGAGCAGTCGCTCGAACGGCAAATCTTGATGTGCGTAGGCGCTGAGGGCCATCTCCCGGACCCGCTTCAGTACCTGCTGAAAGTCGCAGGCGCCTGACAGGTCCGTACGCATGACCAGGGTGTTGACGAAGCATCCGATCAGCTTGGCGAGATCGGGATCGTTGCGTCCGGCAACAGGGGTGCCCACCAATATGTCCTGGCTGCCGCTGTACCGTGATAGCAGCATCTGGAAGGTGGCCAGCAGGCCCATGAAAAGCGTTGCACCTTCTCGCGTGCAGGCATCCTTCAAGCGGGCAGTCAGAGGCGCAGCGATGGAAGAGCTGTGCAGCGATCCGCGATGGGTCTGGATCGCCGGCCGCCTGTGGTCGGCCGGCAATTCCAGCAGATCGGGGGAACCTCGGAGATTGCCTTTCCAATAGTCAATGTCGGCGGCCAGGGTCTCGTCGGTGAGATGCTCCTGCTGCCAACGGGCGAAGTCGGAGTATTGCAGCGGCAGCGAGGGCAGGTCGAGCTGGCGGCCTGTCGCACAGCTCTCGTAGAACTCCGCTATCTCCTCAAAAATGATGCTCATCGACCATCCGTCGGTGACGATATGGTGGATGACCAGCACGAGCAGATGCTCCTCCGGACCGAGGCGGAGCAGCAGGAGGCGCAGCAAGGGGGCGCGTCCGAGGTCGAAGACCTTGCGTCCCTCCTCCGCTGCCAGCCGCAGCGCCTCGGCCCTGGCTTCGGCAGCGGGCAGGTGGGAAAGGTCACGGCAAGGCAGATCGATGGAAACGTGCCGATGCACTTCCTGCAAGATCTCGCCGTCCTGCTCGATGAAGTTCGTGCGTAAAGCCTCATAGCGGCGGATGAGGCCGAGGAAGCTTCCGCGCAACGCCTCGGTGTCGAGCTTGCCTCTGACCCGCAGCATCCGAGGAAGATTGTAGGCAGGGGTGTCGGGCTCGATCTGCTCCAGCAGCCAGAACATGCGCTGTGCGAAGGATGTCGGGAACCAGCTACCTGCTTCCGCTTCTTTGGTCGGGTTCATTAGCCTCTTCTCATGGCTTGGAACGAGGTCGAGCAGGACGTTCCCGGCGCCCTTTTCCCGTGCAAGACGCTGCGACTTTAAAAGCGTTTTGCTGCAATTCTACTCGTAAACGCATTCCGCCTTTAAAAAGGGTCCTGAACGACGCTGTGCGCACATGGCTGGGCCACTGCATCCGAATACTGGGCTTCGAAGCCAAGGAGCCATGAGCTGATACCGGCATGGAACCGTGGCTGCACTGGCTGCCTTGCCGGCACCGGCCCAAGCTCCATGGCAGGCATCTTACGGCATGGTGCCGAGTTGTTGGCGTGCGAAGAAGCCGTCCATCAGCTGTGATAAAGGGGCAGCGTTCTGCCTGCTGCACCGGCTAGTCGTGTATCCCAAGCTCTGCAAGCCGGTCCTTTGCTTCGGTGATGCCAAGCGCAAGCGCCTGGCGGTACCAGGTCGCCGCAAGCGCACGGTCGCCCTGGATGCCTTGTGCACGGGTCGAGGCCAGAAATGCGGGATCGTAGGTTCGGCCCATGGCGATCGCGGCTTGCCCGCTGCCTGCCGTGGCGGCGCGCTGGTACAAAAGCCGCGCGGCGGAGATGTCACCCAGTCGAATCATCGCATCTCCCCGTTGAATGATCGCCCTCGCGAGTGCTGGGTTGCCAGGAGGAGGCGCAGCTTGCGGCTCTGTCGTCGAGGGGCTTGTCATCGCGGCCGTAACCGCTGACGGCTGCTCGGCGTGGCGGGCTGGGGTGGATGCGATCATAGGGGGCGAAGCTTGAGAGAGCGCTGCTTCTGGCTGAGGCTGCGCATCACCGATCCTCTGCCGCTCCGGCGTCCGGGAGTCCGGTGGAGGCCCGACTTCGGCTCCGTCCGCTGGCTTGCGATGCGCTTCGGCACTGGCGCCAGCGGCTTCGTCGCCCGAACCCCGCAAGCTGGCGGAGCCGGGCAGCACGCCTTCCGCTTTAGACATGCCAACGGATACATCTGCGGGCGGCAACGGAGCCGAATCGTCGCGCATCCGGGCAGTGGAAACACCGAACTGCATCTGAATGTCGAGGTCAGCGCTGGAGGCACCGGTCGAAGTAGGGACATCCGGGCGCGGCGCCATGGCGGTTGGGATTGGTGGCTGATCCCTGCTCTCGACAGGTTCATCGGCAGGAGCTGCCGTCGGGTTCTCCGCCACTTGGCCGGGTACGCGCTCGACTGGCGTTCCGACGACCGGTGGCGCGTCACCAGCAGGCAGGACGGCACGATCAGCGGCCACCGCCGCGTTTTCGTTGGAAGCGCCTCCGGATGCAGATGGATCTGGGGGCTGCGGCCTCTCCGCTGGCTCAGATGCGGCAGTGTTGGTTGCCGCCGCTTGCGCCGGCCACACTTCGAGGTTGGCCAAATAGGGCGACGGGACCGGCGCAGGCGAGGGGGCATTGGCGCCATCGCCGTCGGCAGGTGGCGTGACTCCTAGTGCCTGGACGGTTTCGGCCTGAACCTGCATATCCGAAAGATCAGGGACCGAGGCGGCCATCCTGGTGGGATCGGCACCACTCATCTGATCATCGCCGGGACCAACTATTGTGGGCCTTTCCCACAAAGGTAAGGCCGACGCGGCGACATGTGCCGCTTGCGGATCCGCCTCTCTAAATGGTGCAGGAGATGATGATCCATCATTCGGGTCTTCTTGCAAGCCGGACGTGTAGGGTGCCGCAAGCCTTGGCTCCTCGGCCATGCGTGACGTCAACAGGCTGTCGTCGAGGCTGGCGGACGCAGTCCCGGGTGGTTCAGCGGCGGCCAGACCCGACGCCAGGCGTCCGTCATTGTCGGTATGCGGGAGCTGGGAAAGCGGACCAGCAGCGCCATCCGGAGCGCCAGGGCCCGGCATGGCCATGCGGCTTCCTGCTGGTGCCTCGAAGTGCAGGACCGCAGTGCCCGCAAGCGTCAGCGCCAGCAGGCATGCAAACCCTGTGAGCCAACGGGAGCGGCGACCGCCTGCAGGCTGCCGCCGGACCTTCGGTGAAATGATGTCCTGTCCCGCGCCTGAGGCTGCCGCTGGGGCCAGCGGTCGGTGTTTCCACTCTCCTGCCAGAACTTGCTGCGCCAAATGGGTCCAAGCACCGTCGCGGGGAACAGCCTTTGACTCTTGCTTGCTGAACTCGTGCTCAAGCACCCAGGCGAGGCCGGGCACCGTCCGCTTCGGGATGCAGAGATAGATGATCGGCGGGTATCTGCCGAATTTGGTCCTGAAGCCGGCGGCATCCAACATCGTCCTCAGTCGAAGCCCAGCATCCGGAGTCACGTCGCCGGGGACGAAGTCCAGCAACGCGATCCCAACCTTGTTATGGAGCAGTGCGCAGCGGATCAGCCCTGGTCCGTAGGTGCCGTCGGCCTCAAGAAGGCAATCCCGCAGGACAACCCATCCGGGCTGCATCTCGGCGACGACAGCGGCGAGGGTCGCGGCAAGAAAATCGCCTGAGGGGACGGGTCCAGCTTTCCCGGCCCGGAGGTCGAATGACCCGACATCCGCTATCGGGGTGAACATACCCGCTTCTGCCGGATCGTGGCGCATGACACTTCCTGCCTCAGCCGAGGCTGAACTTACACGAAATCCGAGTATACAACTACCGCGTCAAGAAGAGGCCAAGCTCCGGTCAGTGCGGTCACGGGCTTGGTCATCTAATCCGCATCATGCCCCAGACGGAGGATAGTGTCAGTCCCGTTCATCATCTCCGGACGATGAGCGACGCTGATGCGGGTAATGGAAAGGCGCCGGAGGCGCTCATTGATCTGCTTCTCCTTCTCGACGTCGAGATGCGCGGTGCCCTCGTCGAGAAACAGGATTTTTGGGCTTTTGTACAGCGCGCGCGCGAGCAGGACACGTTGCTTCTGGCCGCCGGAGAGCGAGCTTCCCATATCGCCGATGAGGCTGTTGTAGGCCATGGGCATGGCCATGATGTCCTCATGGACGCTGGCCATCTGGGCGCAACTGACCATTCGATCATGGTCGAAGGACGGGTCGAAGAAGCAGATGTTATCAGCAATCGAACCTGACAGCAGCTGATCCTCCTGCATCACGGCCGCCACCTGCTCGCGGTACACCCGGACACCGATCGTCTTCAGCGGAATGCCGTCGATGAGGACCTCGCCACTGGTCGGCTCGAGCAATCCGAGCATGATCTTCAGCAGGGTCGTCTTACCGCCGCCCGAGGGCCCCATGATGGTAATGAAGCGTCCGGCCTCCACCTTTATGTTGATGTTTTCGAGAATGAAACGCTCGGTTTCGGCATACCGGAAGGAGACGTTGCGGAGTTCAATCGTCCCCCGGATCGGAGTGGCAAAGGCAAGCGGGCGATCGTGGCCTGGCTCCAGCGGATGCAGCGCGATGTCCGAGATCCGCTCCAGATGCAGATCGAGCAGCCGGAACTCAAGTACCTTCTCCACCAGGGTGGAGGCCTTTCCGGTGAAGTTCATCTTATAGGCCATGAAGGCGAAGATCATCCCGATCGTCATGTCGTTGCCGACCGCCAGCATGGCAGCGAGATAGACCGTCACGATGTTCTCGATACCGAAGATCGCCGTGTTCATGGTGCGGAACTGGATCTGCGTCCGGCCGAGGCGAACCTGGGCATTGACCGTATCGGCATGGCGGTTGAGCCACTGTCCTTCCCGGTCGGCCTCGCGGTTGAACAACTTCACGCTCTGGATCGCGCGGGCGGTCTCTATGAAATTCGAATTCTCGTGTGCCTCGGCCTGAATGGCGGCTTCGCTGAGATCGCGGAAGCGCCGGTACAGAGCAATGCGAAGGACGAGGTAGAGCAGCAGCGCAACCAGTACGACGAGCGCAAGCTTGGCGCTGTAGATGAAGATCATGGTCAAGGTGGCGAGGGCCATGATCCCGTCGATCACCGCGAGGATCAGGCCTTCCGCCAGGACGTTGCGGATCGGCTCGATGGAGTTGAAGCGCGAAAGGACATCGCCGATATGCCGCTTCTCGAAGAAGCCGAGCGGCAATCGGATCAAGTGGTGGAACAACCGGGCACCGATCTGGAAGTGTACTGCGTTCTGCACGACCAGCACGATGTGCGACCGCAGCGCCGACGTCATGATGTTGATGAGCGTGAGCAGTCCGAAGCCCAGCGCCAAGGCCAGCATGAGGTCGACGTCACCGCGCGCGATCACCTCATCGACGGTGATCTGCATATAGAAGGGTGCAGCGATCACGAGCAGTTCGAGGATCACCGAGAGTGCGAAGATCTGGGCAAGCGGGGTGCTCATCCCCGGCATTTGTCCCCAGAACACCCGGAACGGCAGGCGCGCCCTCTCGTTTCTTGCAACGAAGCCTTCGGCCGGCGAAAGTTCGAGGGCAATACCGGTCAGGTGCTTCGAGGCTTCGGCGATGGAGTAGGTCTTCATCCCCGAAGCGGGATCCATGATGACGACCCCCTTCGACGTCACCCCCTTCAGCACCACGAAGTGGTTCATGTCCCAGTGCACGATGGCCGGCAGGCTGAGTTGCGACAGGTCGTCGATCTCGAAGCGAAGCGGGCGGCTAGCGAGCTGCATCTGGTTCGCCACCTGGATCAGGCCACGCAAGGTCACGCCGTTCATCGAGACGGGATACCGGCGCCGAAGCGAGTTCAGGTCGATGCGATGGCCATGATAACCGGCGATCATGGCGAGGCAGGCGAGGCCGCATTCCGCCGCCTCCGTTTGCAGGATACTGGGCAGCCGGCGCCCACCGCGGAAATCGAGAATTCCTTCCATCATCCCTGGATTCTCGCACTCAGCAACGGGTTGAGGATCCAATCCACCAGCGTGCGGCGCTCGAGGATAATGTCGGCGCGCAGCAGCATGTCGGCCTGCAACGGAACCTTCTTGCCATAGGCATCGACATCGGGCCGATCAAGCAAGACGGTCGCACGATAGGCCGGCTCCCTGAGCGTGACGGGGCTTGCGATGTCGGTGCCGATGAGGATGGTCTGCGAGACCTTGGATATGCGGCCCCGGTAGGTGCCGAATTGCTGGTACGGGAAGGCGTCGTAGAGGAGTCTGACGGGTTGTCCGATGTCCACGAAGCCGATGGCCCGGGCAGGGATGAAGACCTCCGCCTGCAGGGGGCTCTCGGCCGGCACGATCTGGAGCTGAAGCCGCTGCGGGTCGGCAGGTTGGCCGACCGAAGCTTGCAGGGAGGAAATCCGCCCGGTGATCGGAGCGCGGATGACGTAGGCGCGACGGCCGTTCACCTCCGGGATGCGCTGCTCGGTCGTGGACAACTCGTTTTGGAGACTCTGGATCTTCTCAGCCTGCACGAAGGGAAGTTGCTCAAGGTTGAAGCGGGTTTCGACCAACTGGCTGCGCCGCGTGGTCAGCTGCTGGCTCAGCGCGAGCAAGGCTTGCCGCTGTTCCAGCAGGCCTTCCTCCCGTCGCCGCTGCTCGACCTCCGACACCAAGCCGCGCGAGGCCAGTTGCGAGCCGGAGTTGACCAACCTTTCCACCACCCGGATGCGGTCGCGCTGCACCGCGGCCTGGTCCTCAATCTGGCTCAGTTCAGTGGTCAGCCCCTGCATCTGAGCGGCCAGCCGCTCGCGTTCGGAGGCGGTGCGGCGCTCCTCCGCGGCGATCTGGCGGGTGAGGGCTTCTCTCTGCTGCAGCAGGCTCTTCATGATGCTTGCATGGACGTCTTCGCCATCGGTGGCGATCTGGCTGGTCGTCACCGCCAGGAGCGGCTGGCCTTCTTCGACGTGCTGGCCCTGCTCGACATAGACGGCGCTGACCGTGCCCGGCTGCGGCGCGACGACCCTGGCGGTGCCGGATGCCGGCATCAGATAGCCCGTCACCGTCTCCTTCCGAGCGTAATGGGCGGAGAAGAGAAAGGCGATGATGGCAGCGGCAGATAAGATGACAAACCAGACCGTCAGCCGAACCGACAGGGGTTGCAGCGGCACGACCCGGCCCCATTGCCGGTTGCTCTGCTGAAACTCGATGACTTCCTGGCGGAAAAGGGGACGCGTGGATGGAACCCCCATGAACCTGCCTCGTTATTTTTGTGACAAAAATGCCTTGCCCGTGATAGGTTCAGGTTCAGTTCACACCTGAGGCACTGTCAGCGTGAACTTGGTGCTCATGAAAAGATGTAGCCTGCGGTTGCTGACACAACCGCAGGCTACATCAAAGCCTACTTAGCCGGCAGTCGCGTTGCCGCCGTTGGCGCTGGCATCGCCGGTGTTGACCGCGACGGAGATCGACTTGCCGAACTTGGTGTTGCCGGTGACGCTGCCGGTGATCGCGGTGCCGCCGTTGCCACCAACGGCAACATAGATCTTCTTGATGCTCACATAAGAACCGCCATTGACGGCATCGAGCTCGGCAGAGGTCAGCGTGGTGATGGTGCTCATAAGTCTCTTCCTTCGTTGTGCCTCATTATCTGAGGCGAGTGGGCATGCGCCCTCACATGCAATACCTTGCGGCACTGCATCTCCTGGGCAGGGCGTCTTCGGACGCACCGGCCAATTTTTTTGGCTTACCCTTAGCTAGCCCCGAAACATCCGAAGTAGCGCCGAACTTCTCGCCAAGTCCCAGCAGGCCGGGAAGAGTAATGCGCGAAAGCCACATCACCATCTTTCCTCGGCAAGGACATATGGTCACCATAAGATTTCGTCGCGCTTACTGATGCTTCGACATAAATCATCTCAGAGTTCCGTCTGCATTACGTAGACAGCGTAGCAAGCCCTGATCGCTTGATAGCCCGACCTTGCATGACGAAGCCCATGACTTCGAAGACGCAAGCTCGGCGGATGATTGTGAAAATCGCATCGATGAAAGATGCGTGGTTGACGCTCCCTAAACACGCTCCACTTGGTTCCTGTGGGCGTTTTTTCTGTAACGCAAAGCTACCGAGAACCGGTGGCTGGCGTCAATCTGTTGCCGTCTTTTACACGAATACGTTAGATAATTTTAATCGAAAGTAGAACATCCCGTTGTTGGTTTTCTTGTGTCAATGGGGCCAGTGCTTTTTCTGCGCGCATTGCGTGTGGTTTTGTTTTTTTAGACAAGCATAGATTGTGGGCAGTCGTGGCCGACCACAATCTAATCCGAGTTCGGAAAGAATTTTACCGATGCCAGATTGTACGATATGGGACGATATAGGCGACCGTCGCGGAAGCGCCAGCAGCGATCAGATGGATTTTCGCCAAACCCAGTTCGTTCGTGATGGTGGTGGGCTCTTGGCACGCTATGCGTGCGCGACGACGCCATGTGTCAGGCAACCAGCCAGACACGTTCGGTGAAGAGGTGGGCCCGATGCCGCATGGGGCATCCGCCGGTGCCGGTAAGCTGCTCGTGGTTGTGGCCTTGACGCTGCACAGTGGCGGGCGTTCGTTCCGACGCGCGGAAGCCGCCGAAGCCCGGCCCCGAGCTGATCAGACGCATTCAGGCGCCGGTTGCTCTCGGACCACCATGCTGAAACCAGCATCGTCGGAGACAGGCGAAGCGTTACAGGGCGCCGTCTTCTTTCGTCACCGTTGAGCCGCCGATGTATGCGGGGGCCTTGTGGATCGTCCTGGCGTGGGGGCATCCTATGCGTCGGGCCGAGCGTCATACGGAAAACATGCTTCTCGGCCTCATCACCCCGCTTGCCTATCGAGCACGACGTCAGTGATCTGGTCGCGGCCGCTGCCCGGGCGATGACATGCGCCAGCCGTCAGCGATACATGGCGGCTCGCAGTTTCGAGGCTCATATGGGCGTCGATGCTGGCACCGCCCCGGTCAAGATGCCCTGGGCAATGTCGTGCAGCGTCCACGGAGCCCAGGCTGGCGGCAGTGTTCATAGCAGGGCAGACAACGGCAGCACATGCATCGCAAAAGCAGGACACGCCCGGCTGCGGATCTTGTTTAGGTCCGAGGCAAGGTCACCCCCCGCTGGCCTTGGTACTTGCCCTGGCGGTCGCGGTAGGAGGTTTCACAGACCTCGTCGGATTCCAGGAACAGGACCTGGGCGACGCCCTCATTGGCGTAGATCTTCGCCGGAAGGTTCGTCGTATTCGAGAATTCCAGTGTCACCTGCCCCTCCCATTCCGGCTCGAAGGGCGTGACGTTCACGATGATGCCGCAACGGGCATAGGTCGATTTCGAGAGGCAGATCGTCAGCACGTTGCGCGGGATGCGGAAGTACTCGACCGTCGCGGCGAGCGCGAAGGAGTTGGGCGGGATGATGCATTCGTCGCCCTCGAAGTCGACGAAGCTGCGCGGGTCGAAGTGCTTGGGATCGACCATCGCCGAATAGACATTGGTGAAGATCTTGAAGTGGCGCGAGCAGCGGATGTCGTAGCCGTAGGAGGACAGGCCGTAGGAGATCACCCGGCGTCCCTCGACCTCGCGCACCTGGCCAGGCTCGAAGGGCTCGATCATTCCATGGTCTTGAGCCATCCGGCGGATCCAGCGGTCGTTCTTGATGCTCATGCCGAAAGGTCCCACGCAGAGGCGCCGCGAAGGCGGCCTGAAGGCCCCTCCTCTAGCGGAATGCGCTGGATCGGCGAAGGGCTCAGTCGGCCTTGTCCTCCAGAGCCGGTGGAGGGGCCGGCGTCTCCTCCCGGCCGCGAGCCTGAGCCTTGCGGCGGCGGAGATTGGCACGGAGGGCGGCGGCGAGGCGGGCCTCGCGCTCGGCGCGGGCCCGGTCGGCCGGGGTCTGGGGCGGGTCGGGTGAGGCATCAGCCATGGCGGGCGGAGGGTGTCTGCCACCCACCATGGCGGTCAAGCCTCAGGCGACGGTCAGCTTGACGTCGATGTTGTTGCGGGTGGCGTTGGAATACGGGCAGACCTGATGCGCCTTCTGCACCAGCGCCTCGGCCTCCGTGCGCGACAGGCCGGGGAGGGCGATGGTCAAGCCGATCTCGAGGCCGAAGCCGCCCTCGGAACGCGGGCCGATCCCGACCTGGGCAGTGACGCTGGCATCGGCCGGCACCTTGGGGCCGCCCTGGGACGCCACGAACTTCATCGCGCCAAGGAAGCAGGCCGAATAACCCGCTGCGAAGAGCTGCTCCGGGTTGTTGCCCGGGCCGCCGGCGCCGCCAAGCTCCTTCGGGGTGGCGAGGCGGACATCAAGGCTGCCATCGGCTGTGGCGGCATGGCCGTCGCGGCCGCCGGTGGCGGTGGCTTGGGTGCGGTAGAGGACGTTGATGGACATCTGCGGCTCCTGTGGCCTTGGACCAAGGCATCATTTGCACGCGATTTGTTGGTGCGCGATGGATAAGCTTGCATGACCGTCATGCATTTTATGGGCGCGCGATCCCTTGGTGCGCGATCTATCCTATTGGGTGGAGACCCGATGCCAAAAGCCTGCCCAACCCTTGAGGATTTCGCCTGCTTCGCCATCCATTCGGCCGGGCATGCGCTGAGCCGCGCCTACAAGCCGCTACTGGAGCCGCTGGGCCTGACCTATCCGCAATACCTAGTCATGGTGGCGCTCTGGGAGGAGGATGGGGTGACGCTCGGCGCCCTTGGCGAGCGCCTCTTTCTCGATTCCAGCACGCTGACCCCGTTGCTGAAGCGGCTGGAAACACAGGGCCTGCTGCACCGGCAGCGCGACCCGGCGAATGAGCGGCAGCTGAGCATCACGCTCACCACGCAAGGCCGGGCGTTCCGCGACCGGGCGGCGGGCATCCCGGCCTGTATGCAGGCCGCGACCGGGATGACGGAAGCAGAGCTCAGCCGCCTCCGCGACGAGGCCAGCCGCCTGCGCAACGCGTTGCTCCGCGGCTGAGGCGCCTAGCCGCGCCCTCGCCGCCGCAACGCTGCAGGCCGACCATGGCAGCGAAGCAGGTCATCGCCACCGGCCACATCCGGTCCAGCCCGTCCCGGCCAAACGCCTGGCGCCAGGGCATCCCCTCGTCCCGCAGGCCATGGGAAATGCGAGAGCAAGGCGTCCCCACCATCGTCGTGATGCCGAATAAGCCTCATGCATCGAGCACCGATGCAGACGAGGGCCACCGGCACCAACACCTTCAGCCCGGCGATGGCATCCTGCAATCTGCGGAAATCGCCAACTCCATTCCAGCCGGTAGCCGGGCGGCGGCGCGACATGGGCGACGTCCTTCTCGAGCTTCGGCGGGACGAAGAACTCGGCATTGAAGAAGCAGGCGCTGTCGGTGCCGTCATCCTGCCGTCTTTGCTGCGAGGCGATGGTGGTGACCTTGGGGACGCGCCGGGATGGCGGGCTCGGCGAAGCTTCAAAGGGGTGCCGGCGTAGTCCGTCGACCCCGCGCGCAGCGGCTTACCGCCGCGTCATCCGGCTACAGCAGACCGAGGGCGCGAAGCTCGGCGCGCAGGCGCTCCGGCATGGCCTCGGCCCCCTCGCCCTCGATGCTGGCGACGACATCCGCCGGGGCGGCCTCCGGCTCCAGGTAGCGCCAGCCCTGGAAGGGCTTTACCGGCCGGGCGGCGACGGCGACCAGCTCCGGGTCCAGCACCAGACCGGCGCAGCGGGAGCCGTCGTCCCATTCCTCCTCAATGATGTCGATGATGCGCTGGCGCACCTGCAAGAAGCCGGCGACCACCCAGTAGATCGAGCCGCCGGCGAGGATCTCGGCGGCGCGCTTCGGCATCATCCGCGTCTGATGGCGGAGCGGAGGCTCGACCACCGCCCGCCGGGCCTGGATGGCCCGGAGCTGCCCCACATCCTTGGGGCCGACCGAGAGCTTGATGAGGTGCAGCACGCCCCCGGTGTACCGCGCCGGGGGCGGGCCGCAATGGAGATTACCGGCCCGTATCGAGAGCGGCGGTGCGCGCCGGGGCGCTGGTCTGGCGGATTTGCGGTTCCGTGCAGCCGGCGGCGACGGGGCGCCAGTCCATCGTCCGGCACTGGCGGCCGGCGCGGCAGTAGCCGACGACCTGGCGGCTGGCATTCACCAGCGTTCCCACGGAGCAGGGGTGGGCAACGAGCGTCGGGTGGATGTTGAGCTCCTCCCAGGTAAGGGAGGGGCCGGACATCGACGCCTGGCGGACGGTGGCCAGCTCCGCCTCGGCTTGGCGGTCGGCCTCGGACATGGCGCAGCCGGCGAGGACAAGCGCCGGCAACAGGAGCAGGAGACGCATCCCTTCCTCTTTCATCACGCATCGGTGGAACAGACCGGCCCCTGAGCAACTAGCCAGCGTTCGATGATGTAGCGGAAGAGACAGCGCGAATCCTGAAACTATTCCGTGTTTGACGGAGGCGTGCGAACCTTGCCTGGAACGACGAATATTCCATCAGAATTTCTACCTTAAGTTGTAGGCTTACCGGCCGACGATATTCTCCAGCACCCCGACCCTTTCCACCTCCACTTCGATCCGGTCGCCGGGCACCAGCCAGCGTGGCGGGGTGCGGGTGGCGCCGCTGCCCTCGGGTGAGCCGTGGCGACCACGTCGCCTGGCAGCAACGGCGTCACTGCCGAGAGATAGGTGATGATCGCAGGAACGCTGAAGAACATGCGGTCGAGGCCTGTGCGCCGCACCTCCTCGCCGTTCAGCCGCGTCACCAGCGTCAGCGCAGCAGGGTCGCTCACCTCGTCGGCCGTCACCATCCAGAGGCCGAAGCCGCCGAGCGCACGAAATTCTTGCCGGCCCAGACGCTGTGCTTCTGGAAGTCACGCACCGAACCATCATTCAGGCAAGTATAGCCCGCGATGTGGGAGAGGGCCTCGCCGGGCGGAATATCGGCTCCGCCGCGGCCGATGACGAAGGCCAGTTCCCCTCATAGTCGAATTGGCGAGAGGCGGCCGGCGTCCGCAACGGCGCTTTGTGCGGCACCAGCGTCTCGGCCGGCTTCTGGAAGATGGCGGGGGAATTCCGGGCCGCTGACCACGCCGCCGGTTGGATGGATCTTCGGGCAGTTGGCGCCGACGCAGAAAATGCGGTGGGCCTCGGGGAGCGGCTCGCGCCAAGTGATGTCGGCGAGCGCATGGCGCGGGCCTTGCGCGGCGAGGGCCGCTTGCGCTTCCGCCTCGATCAGTGCCAGGAGGCTCGGGAAACGCCCTCCAAGCCGGGCGGTGAGTCGATCACCGTCTCCCCTTCCACCGCGCCATAGCGCGCTTCGCCGCCGATTGCGAAGCTGATGAGCTTCATTCGCTGCCCCCTCCCCTGGCCCATGCCGCATCATCGGCGGGGGCCGGCAGGGCCGCAAGCGGGGCTTCGGCACGGCTGCGATCAGGTCGTTGCGGGGCTACCGGGCTTGGGGCAAGCTCCCTGCCACGGGCCCGCAGAGGCCGACAGGAGGAATTCGAAATGCGTCCAGGGGAGTCGCGCGCGTGACGCCGACCGACATCAACAATCCCGACTATTTCCACAAGGTCGTCGATTGCCAATGGGCCTGCCCGGCCCATACGCCCGTGCCCGAGTACATCCGGCTGATCGCCGCCGGGCGCTATTCCGACGCCTACATGGTCAACTGGCACTCCAACGTCTTCCCCGGCGTGCTCGGCCGCACCTGCGACCGTCCCTGCGAGCCGGCCTGCCGGCGCGGGCGGGTGGAGGAGGAGCCGGTGGCCATCTGCCGCCTCAAGCGCGTCGCCGCCGATAACAAGGAGGATGTGCTGGGGCGGATGCCGCCCATCCCGGCCGTCGGCAATGGCAAGCGCATCGCCTGCATCGGCGCCGGGCCGGCGAGCCTGACCGTCGCGCGCGACCTCGCCCCGCTCGGCTACGAGGTGCATGTCTATGACGAACAGGCGAAGGGCGGCGGCTTCATCCGCAGCCAGATTCCGCGCTTCCGCCTGCCGGAGAGCGTGATCGACGAGGAAGTCGGCTACATCACCGGCCGCGGCGGCGTCGTCACCTATTACGACCAGCGGGTCGGCAGCCTGCGGACACTGCTCGCTGAAGGCTATGATGCCGTCTTCGTCGGCGCCGGAGCGCCGCGCGGGCGGGACCTCGACGTGCCAGGGCGCCAGGAGGCCGCGGCCAATATCCATATCGGCATCGACTGGCTCTCGTCCGTCTCCTTCGGGCATATCGAGAAGGTCGGCCGGCGCGTCATCGTGCTCGGCGGCGGCAACACGGCGATGGATTGCTGCCGCTCCGCCCGGCGCCTGGGCGGCGAGCAGGTGACGGTCGTCGTCCGCTCCGGCTTCGAGGAGATGAAGGCGAGCCCCTGGGAGAAGGAGGACGCGCTGAAGGAGGGCATCCCCATTCGCAACTGGCTGGTGCCGAAGGAGGTGCTGCACGAGGACGGGCGCCTGACCGGCATGGTCTTCGAGGCCGTGAAGGCCGAGCGCGATGCGAAGGGCCGCCGCCAGCTCGTGCCCTCCGGCGAGCCGGACGTCGTCATCGAGGCGGATGACGTGCTGGTCGCCATCGGCCAGGAGAATGCCTTCCCCTGGATCGAGGGCGATCTCGGCATCGAGTTCGACCGCTGGGGGTTGCCGACGCTCAACGAGGAGACCCTGCAGTCGACGCTGCCGCAGGTCTTTTTCGGCGGCGATGCGGCCTTCGGGCCGAAGAACATCATCTGGGCGGTGGCGCATGGCCACCAGGCCGCCGTCTCCATCGACCTGTTCTGCCGCAGCGAGGACGTGGCGCAGCGGCCGCCGCCGGATGTGGTGATGTCCAGCCAGAAGATGGGCATCCACGAGTGGAGCTACGACAGCGCGGTCTCACTCGACCTGCGCTTCAAGGTGCCGCATGCCGAGAACGAGGTGGCGCTGCGCGACATCAAGACCGAGGTGGAGCTCGGCTACGACCGGGAGCTGGCCTTCAAGGAGGCGCAGCGCTGCCTGAACTGCGACGTGCAGACGGTCTTCAGCGCCAAGCTCTGCATCGAATGCGATGCCTGCGTCGACATCTGCCCAGTCGACTGCATCACCTTCACCGCCGATGGCGAGGAGATGGAGCTGCGCGACCGGCTCAAGATGCCGGCGCATAACCTCGAGCAGGCGATCTACGTCGCGGACGGGCTGAAGACCGGCCGCGTGATGGCCAAGGACGAGGATGTCTGCCTGCATTGCGGCATGTGCGCCGAGCGCTGCCCGACCGGCGCCTGGGACATGCAGAAATTCCTCCTCGAAAGCGCGAGGCCCAAGGCCGAAAGGGTGCACGCATGCGCGGCCCGGTGACTGCGACCAACGACTTCGTCGTCAAATTCGCCAATGTGAACGGCTCGGGCTCGGCCAGCGCCAACCAGCTCTTCGCCAAGGCGATCCTGCGCATGGGCATCCCCATCGCGTCCCGCAACATCTTTCCCTCGAACATCCAGGGCCTGCCGACCTGGTTCGAGGTGCGCGTCTCCGGCGAGGGGTATCTCGGCCGGCGCGGCGGCGTCGACCTGATGGTGGCGATGAACCCGCAGACCTGGGAGCGCGACGTCGCCGAGATCGATCCGGGCGGCTACCTGTTCTACGACAGCACGCGGCCGGTGCCGCAGAGCCGCTTCCGCGAGGACGTCCATGTCATCGGCGTGCCGCTGACCGCGATGTGCAACGCGGCCTACACCGATGCGCGGCAGCGGCAACTGTTCAAGAACATCATGTATGTCGGCGCGCTCTCGGCCCTGCTGCAGATCGACCCGGCGGTGGTGGAGACGCTGCTCTCCGAGCAGTACAAGGGCAAGGAGAAGCTGGCGAAGCCGAACCAGGAGGCCTTCCAGATGGGCCGCGACTGGGCCTTGGCGAACCTCCCCTGCCCGCTTGGCCTGACGCTGGAGCGCGCCGACAAGGTCGGCGACCGCATCTATGTCGATGGCAACAGCGCGGCCGGGCTCGGCGCCGTCTATGGTGGCGCGACGGTCTGCGCCTGGTACCCGATCACCCCCTCGACCTCGCTGGCCGAGGGGTTCGAGCGCTACGCGAAGAAATTCCGCACCGACCCGGACGGCCGCAAGCGTTACGCCATCGTCCAGGCGGAGGACGAGCTGGCCTCTATCGGCATCGTCATTGGCGCTGCCTGGAACGGGGCACGGGCCTTCACCGCAACCTCGGGCCCGGGCATCTCGCTGATGCAGGAATTCGTCGGCCTCTCCTATTTCGCCGAGATTCCCTCGGTGATCTTCGACGTGCAGCGCGCCGGCCCCAGCACCGGCATGCCGACCCGTACCCAGCAGTCGGACGTGCTGGCCGCCGCCTATGCCAGCCATGGCGACACCAAGCACGTCGTCCTTCTCCCCGAGGATCCGCATGAGTGCTTCGCCTTCGGGGCGGATGCCTTCGATATCGCCGACCGGCTGCAGCAGCCGGTTTTCGTGCTGCTCGACCTCGATATCGGCATGAATGACTGGCTCTGCGAGCCCTTCGCCTGGGACGACAGCAGGCGGATGGACCGCGGCAAGGTGATGACGGCGGAGGAGCTGGAGGCCGGCCGCGTCTTCGGCCGCTACCTCGACGCCGATGGCGACGGCATCCCCTACCGTACCTATCCGGGGACACATCCCAGCAAGGGCGCCTTCTTCACGCGGGGCACCTCGCGCGACCGCTTCGCCAAGTACACCGAGGTGGGCGCCGCCTATGTCGACAACATGCAGCGCCTGCTGCAGAAATTCGAGACGGCGAAGGGCATCGTCCCCCGCCCCGTGCTGCGCCAGGCGGCCGAGCCGACGCGGACGGGCGTGATCTACTACGGCAGTTCCTCCGCCGCGATGCGCGAGGCGCTGTCGGCGCTGGAGGCGGAGGGCATCCATGTCGATGCGCTGCGCATCCGCGCCTTCCCCTTCCACCAGGAAGTGGAGCGGTTCGTCGCCGACCATGACCAGGTGTTCGTCGTCGAGCAGAACCGCGACGCCCAGCTGCGCACCCTGTTGATGAACGAGTGCGGCATCGTGCCGCAGCAGCTCATCCCCGTGCTGCACTATGACGGGACGCCGATCACCGCGCGCTTCATCCGCGCCGCCATCGGCGACAAGGTGCTGGCCCAGATCCTTCCCTTCGCCGGAGCAGCCGCGGAATGAGCTTCCTCCCGAAACCCAAGCTGCACCACCCGAAGCTGCCGACCAATGCGCTCGGCTACACCCGGCGCGACTACGAGGGGGCGATCAGCACCCTCTGCGCCGGCTGCGGGCATGACAGCATCAGCGCCGCCATCATCCAGGCCTGCTTCGAGCTGGATATCGAGCCGCACCGCGTTGCCAAGATGTCCGGCATCGGCTGCTCGTCGAAGACGCCGGACTACTTCCTCGGCGCCTCGCATGGCTTCAACTCGGTCCATGGCCGGATGCCGAGCGTGCTGACGGGCGCCAACCTCGCCAACCGGGAGCTGCTCTATCTCGGCGTCTCGGGCGACGGCGACAGCGCCTCGATCGGCTTCGGCCAGTTCGCCCACAGCATCCGCCGTGGCGTGAACATGGCCTATATCGTCGAGAACAACGGCGTCTACGGCCTCACCAAGGGGCAGTTCTCAGCAACCTCGGACAAGGGCTCCAAGGCGAAGAAGGGCACGGTGAACACCGACGAGGCGATCGACCTCGTCGGCATCGCGCTGCAGCTCGGCGCCACCTACGTCGCGCGCAGCTTCTCGGGCGACAAGGACCAGCTCGTCCCCCTCATCAAGGGGGCGATGCGGCATGACGGGCCGGCCTTCATCGACTGCATCAGCCCCTGCGTCGCCTTCAACAACCACGAGGGCTCGACCAAGAGCTACGACTTCGTCCGCGAGCACAACGAGGCGATGAACCGGCTCGACGTGATCACCAGCCGCGCGCCGATCACCGCCGACTATGCGCCGGGCGAGGTGCGGGAGGTGGAGCAGCATGACGGCTCCATCCTTCGGCTCCGCAAGCTGCACGCCGAGTACGACCCCACCGACCGCGTCGCCGCCATGCACCACCTGCATGAGCGAAAGGCCGCCGGCGAGATCGTCACCGGCCTGCTCTTCATCGACCCCGACCCGCGGGACCTGCATGCCAATCTCGGCACCGTCGCGCGGCCGCTCAACCGGCTGGGCGATGCGCTGCTGGTACCCGGGGCGGCGGCGCTGGAGGCCATCAACACCGGCTTGCGATAGGCGCCCCGGTCAGCGGCGGGTGGCGCAGCCCGTCCTGACGAAGGCTTCCTCCGCAGCGGTCAGCCGCTCGCCCTGCTGGAAACGAAACAGGGCGCGGCTGCAATTCGGGTCGATGCGCGGCCTTGGCGCCGCAGCCTGGCGCAGCGGTGGCGGGGGCGGTGGCGCGGGGGGCGGCGTGGCCAGCGCGGGTTCCTCCACCACCGGCTCCGAAGCCGGCGGCTCGGCAGCCGGCTTCGGTGGCGGCTCCACGGGGCGCAGTACCGGCAGCACCACCCGCTCGATCGGCGGCAGGTTCTGCGCCGCCGGTGGCTCGGGCTCGGGCGCGGGCGCGGGCGGCGCCGGTAGCGGCGGCAAGGCGGCCAGGACCGGCTGAGACTCGGGCGCAGGCGCCGCAGCCAACGGCTGCGGGCTGGGCGGCGTCGGCGCCGGGGCGGCTGGCAGCAAGGCGATGCCGGCTGCCAAGCAGCAGGCCAGGACCACGCCACCCCCGATCCACCGCCTCCGGCGCCGGCGCGGTGCCAGGCCGGGTTCATCCTCCTCGGCCACATCCGGCGCGGAAGGTGTCGGCGCTGCGGCGCGCGGCCGGCCAGGCACCTCCCAGGCCGGATCCCTGGCGAGCGCCGCCTGCACCGCGCCGATCCAGCCCTCCGGGCCACCTAGGCCGAGCGGCGGCAGCGCATCGAATCCCTCGGCCACCACTTTCGGCAAGGTGCGCAGCATCGAGGGGTCCACCCGGCCATGCCAGACCGGCAGCGTGCCTGGGCATCGCTCGGGGAAGTTTGCCGCTTCCAGTGCCCGGCGCAGCCTGGCCTCGGCATTCGGTGTCGCATTGGGGATGAGGTCGATCAGCGCCAGCCCCACGGCGGGATGGGCGAGCGCCATGCACCCCATTCCCACCCCGGCCGGTCCGCCAAGGCCGAGGCGACAGCGCCCTACTGCCCGCCATCCAGGCGGCAGCGCGGCCAGCAGTCGCTGTTCCGGCCCGGCCCGGGATGCCAAAGGATCCGCTTGCGCCACCTGGTCCACGATTGTTCCTTTCCGCCCAATCAGGAAACGACGAGAGGTAGGATCGGTTGCGCGGACGGCGAGGGAACTGTTCCGCCTGTTGCAGATTGGCCGCTACAAATCCGCGCGCCAGACCCAGAGGCCGGCCAACAGCCCAGCCAGGATGGCGGGCAGCAAGGCGGCAAGCGGCCCGGCGCCCAGGTCGCGCGCCAACGCCGCCCAAAGCACCGCGACGCCGATCCCGACCGCGATGCCGCCTACCAGCGACGCGCGGGATGTCTTGATCTGTCCGCCATCCAACGACGTGAGCGCGGCCATCGTCCTACTCCGCCGCCATCAGCCGCGGCTTGCCGGCCTGCGGGTCGTCGGTGCCATGCCGCACCCGCTTCAGGTCCGGACGCCGATGCGCGGCGTCGTAGCCGTTCAGCAGGTGGCCGAGCAGCCCGCGCCGCAGGTCGCTGGTCCCGAAGAACCAGTCGGCGATCGGGTAGGTCAGGTTGAAATTCCGCTCCATCATGATGGCCGTGTCGTGATGCGCGGCATGATGGCGGCGGATGGTGTTGATAAAGGGAATGTGCCGGACAAGCCGATCGTCCTTCACATGGCAGCAGAAATGGAAGAGTTCGTAGTTGAGGTAAAGCGCCGTGTTGGTGATCAACAGCAGCCAGCCCGCTTCCGGGACGCCGAGTGCCCGCAGCACGAGGCAGGGCACCAGCGACAGGGCGAGGAAGGTGATGAGCGCATAGGGCGGGAAGAACACGATGCGGAAGTCGCGCGCATCGTCGATGGTGTATTCCGTCTCGGTGAAGAACTGGTGGTGCGCCAGCGTGTGCCGCTTGTAGATACCCACGAAGCCTCGCACCGGCCGGTGCATCACGTATTTATGGATCCACCATTCGAAGAGGTTGGCACCGAGAAAGGCCGCGGGCACCACCAGCCATTCGTACCACGCCGGCGCCACGACCTGCCGCGCCGCATACCAGATGGCCGCGCCGCCGATCGCATAGATCAGCGCGACATGCGCCCAACCATGGTAAAGTCGCCCGATCTTCGCCCGGAAATCGGCGCGGAAGGCTTGTTGCCGCCGAGAGAGCCGCTCGCGCCGCAAGGCCGCGCCCGATGCGCTGTCCGCCATGCCGTTCCTCCGTCCATTACTGATATATCAGCATGCGGCGGAGATTGGGGTCAAGGCATACACATCAAGGCTCCGGGCCGACCGTCGCCCGGGTGAAGCTCTCGATATAGTCGACCAGCGCATCGGAAGCCGCCGCCGCCTCCTCCGCCAGGCCATCGGCGATGTTGCGGGCGAGGCGCGCATGCGCCGCCGCAGCCTCCGGCAACCCGGCACTCCGCCGCCAATGGATGAACCAGAAGCGCCGCGACAACCCATGCATCAACGCCATCGCAGCCGCGGCGAACTCGTTATGCGCGGCATCCAGCAGCAGCAGGTTCAGCTCGCGGTCGAGGCGGAGGAAGCCGGTTTCGTCCCGGGTCGCCGCCGCCACCTCCATTGCATCGGCGATGGCGCGCAGCCGTTCACGCTGCGTGGCATCGGCACGGCGGGCCGCGGCGCGGGCGGTGAGCCGCTCGATCTCCCGCCGGACTTCCAGCAGCCGCAGCTGCTCGCGGATATCGACCGGCGCGACGACAATCCCCCGCCGGGGCAGGATGCGCACCAGCCGCTCCCGCGCCAGGCGCTGCAGGGCCTCACGCACCGGCGTTCGCCCGAAGCCGGACTTGGCAGAAAGCTGCGCCTCGCTCACCACCTCGCCCGGTTGGAGCGCAAGGGTGACGATCGCCTCCTCGATGGCGCGGTAGGCCTGTTCAGTCATGGTCGCCGCAGCATCGGCGGCGCTGCTGCGCCGGCGGCGGACCGAGGGGGCACGGCGGGGTGGCGAATGGTCGGGCATGGGTCAGCTTCTACGCGATATGGCCAGGGACAGAACATGCCCGGTTGACAGGAAACGGCTGCCCGGCGACACTGAATGCAAGAGATATATCAAGCCACATATCAGCGGCAGGTCACTGCCCGTCGAATGCGCCATTGATATATCCGCCCTGCGGAAAGCCGGGTTTAGGGAGGGTGGTCCAGCGGGTCGAGCGTGCGGTTGGCAGCGATGCTGCCAGTCGTGCGCTCCCTTGCGCAAGGCATAGCGCCGAACTCATAGGCGCGACAGTGCCGCATCGATATCCTCAGAGGTCAGCAGCCAGGCATTGTCGAGCCCGGCCACCACCTCGCGCATGAAAGGCTCCGTCAGCGCCAGGGCGCGTTGCGGATCGCCCAGGTGGTCTGCCAGCAGGGCAAGCGCCAGCTGGCACGGCCCGTCGCCCTCATAGGTCCATTCGAACCCCATCGGGGAGAAGCGGCGCAGGTCGAAGCGCGGATCAAGCGGCGCGCCATCGACCGTCACCTCCGCGCCGGCCAGGCCGCGGCCGCCCTCATAGACCTTCATCCGGTGCGGCTCCCCCGCTGGCGCGGGCGGATGCTACGCCATGGTGGGTTGGTATGTCATCCGCTGCACCGCACCAATCCGTCGACGGCAAGGCAGCCCCAATCACCGCAGATCAACGGATTGACCTCCGCCTCCTGGATGCGCGGCCCCGCCTCCGCCACCAGCACCGAGAAGGCGGAGACGGCACGGGCGATGGCGGGGATGTCCGCGCGCGGTCCGCCGCGGAACCCGTCCAGCAGCGGGAAGCCCTTCAGGCTCCGCAGCATCTCTTCCGCCCGCTCGGGGCTGACCGGGGCGAGGTCGAGCGCCACGTCGCGCCAGAGCTCCGCCTGCACCCCGCCGGTGCCGACCAGGACGAGGGAGCCGAACTGCCCGTCCCGCCGGGCGCCAAGGATCAGCTCCACCCCCGGGCGGGACATGCGTTGGATCAGCACGCCGTCGAGCCGTGCCTCGGGCGCGTGTTGCCTGGCCGAAGCCTTGATGGCGGCGAAACCCGCCTCCACCGCCGCCCGGTCGGCGAGGTTCAGCTTCACCCCGCCCACCTCGGTCTTGTGGGCGATGTCCGGGCTGTCGAGCTTCAGCACCACGGGGAAGCCGAGCGCGGCGGCGGCCTCCGCCGCCTCGGCGGCCGTCGCGGCACGGCGCTCCTCCACCACCGGCACGCCGACCTTGGCGAAGAGCGCCTTGGCCTCCGCCTCCATCAGCACCGCCTCGCCGGCGGGAAGGCCGGCCAGCGCCGCCTCGAGCCCGGGCGGCCGCGCCGGCGTGCCAGCCGGCATCTGCCCGTAATATTCCAGCCAAAGCCGCACCGCGTTCATCAGCCTGCGCATGGAGCGAAAGAGGATCAGCTCCGGCACGGAATCCGCGACGACGGCGCCCGGCCCCTCCAGCTGCTCGGGAATCCAGGCGATCAACAGCGGCTTGCCGAATTTCCGCGCATAGGGACGAAGCTGCTCCATTCGCACCTGGGTCGAGGCGTGGTGGGAATAGACCACCGGCATCACCGCGCAGCCATATTGCGGGTCGCTGAGCATCGCCTCCATGCAGGCATCGTAGCTGGCCGGGTTGGAGGCGACCTGCGCGGTGAGGTCGCAGGGGTTGCGCGGCGCGCCGAAATCCGGGATCGCCTGGCGCAGCACCGCCTCCGTCTGCGGCATGGGCTGCGGCATGGCGAGGCCGAGCGCCTCCGCATGGTCGGCTGCCATGATGCCGGCGCCGCCCGAGGGGGTGATGATCGCAACGCCCGGCGCCGTCGGCGGCGGTGCCTTGGCGAACATCCCCGCCGTCTCCAGCAATGCGTCGAAATCCTCCACCTCGACCATGCCGGCACGGCGGAAGGCGGCCGACCAGGCCGCCGCGCTGCCGGCGAGGGAGCCGGTATGCGACACGGCAGCCGCCGCGCCCGCCTCGCCGCGCCCGAGCTTCAGCACGACGACCGGCTTGCCCGCCTGCCGCGCTGCCTCGCCGAGCAGCGCCAGCCGCCGCCCATCGCGCAACCCCTCCACCGCCAGCGCCACCGCGCGGCATTCCGGCATGGAGAGCTGGTAGGCGGCGAGGTCGCAGACATCGAGGTCCGTCGCGTTCCCCGCCGTCGTCATGTGGCAGACGGAGAAGCCGCGCTCGGCCGCCTGCATCAGCGCATAGCCGAGCGCCCCCGACTGGCTGGTGATGGCGACGCCGCCGGGCGGCGCCGTCAGCCGCACGTATTCCGGCATGAAGGTGACGCCGGCCTTCAGCACATGGTCGACGATGCCGAGGCAGTTGACACCGACGAGGGGCATGTCCGCCGCGCGGCAGCGCTCGCGCAGCGCCTCCTCCTCCGCGACGCGGTCGGCGAGGCCGGTCTCGCCATAGCCGGAGGCGAAGGCGATGATCCCGCCCGCGCCCTTCTCGATGCAGGCCTCCACCGCCGGCATGATGCCGGTGCGCGGCAGGGCGAGCAGCACGCAATCAGGCGCCTCCGGCAGGTCGGCGATGCTGCCGACGCAGGGGAAGCCGTGTAGTTCCTGCCCGGCATATTTCGGGTTCACTGCCCAGACCGGGCCGGTGAAGCCCCGCATGTTGCCGATGCTGCGCGCGCCGAAGCCGATCGGGTCAGCCGAGACGCCGACCACGGCGACGCTGCGGGGCGAGAGCAGTCGGCGCAGGCTGGCTGGGTCGCGCAGGGGTTCGGGCCCGGCCCGGCCATCCGTGTCGTGGTGCTGCAAACGCCCCTCCCGCTGCTGTCCCGCCTTCGCGGCGGTTCCCTTGGACGGGCGTCAGCCTAGCCCCGGCCCTGCCCCGGTCAACCCTGGGGCAAGGGTTTCAGCGGCTCCGGCACGCCCGGCGGCAGCGGCACCTGCGCGACGTTGAGGATCATCGCCACGGCGACATAATAGCCGCTGACGCCGAGCAGATCGACGACGCCTTGCTCGCCGAACCGCTCCCGCGCCGCAGCATAGGTGGCGTCCGAGACGGCATGGCTCCTGTGCAGTTCCGTGCAGAACTCGTAGACGATGCGCTGGTCGTCATCCATGCCCTCCGGCCGACGCCCCTCGGCGATGGCCTCGGCGATGGCGGGCGGCAGCCCGGCCTTCATCGCCAGCAGGTGGTGCGCATACCACTCGAACTGCGCCGACCAGCTGCGCGCCGTGACCAGGATCGCCAGCTCGTTCAGCGCCGTCGGGATGGAGCTGTTGAAGCGGAGATACTCGCCGACCTTCTGGAAGCGGTCGGCCAGGTCCGGGCTCCGCAGGAGGGCCGGGAAGGGACCGCGCAGCCCGCCGCGTGGCCCACCCGAAATACCGGCCGCGACGCGCCGCTGCGCCTCGGTCAGCCGCTCCTCCGGAATCGGCGGCAGCCGGCCGCTGCGGCCGTCATCGGGTGGGAGTGCCGAATCGGAAGCCATTGACCTGTTTCCTCCGCCCAAAGCTCAGGCAGGGATCATCGCCCCGCCGTCCCGGGAGGGCAACTTCCCCTATGCCCGGGCCGCCGGCATGGCTAGCTTCGGGGCAACAGGGAAACACGGGCTGGAGGACTGCTTGGCCTATGCATTGCAGCAGCTGATCAACGGGATCAGCCTGGGGATGATCTACGGCCTGATCGCGGTGGGCTACACCATGGTCTACGGCATCATCGGCATGATCAATTTCGCCCATGGCGACGTGTTCATGATCGGCGCCTTCCTGTCGCTGATCGCGGTGCTGCTGCTCTCCATGGGCGGGGTCATGGGCGGGCCGGCGGGCATCATCCTGGTGCTGCTCCTCTCCGTCGTCATCACCGGCGTCTATGGCTGGGCGATCGAGCGCATCGCCTACCGGCCCTTGCGCGGCAGCTTCCGCCTGGCGCCGCTGATCTCAGCCATCGGTCTCTCCATCGTGCTGCAGAATTTCGTCCAGGTCAGCCAGGGCGCACGGGTGAAGCCGATGGAGACGCTGGTGCCCGGCGGCATCGAGGTGATGCGCGAGGAAGGCTTCGTTGTCCAGTTCGCCTATACGCAGATGATGATCATCGGCGTGACGCTCGCCGTGCTCGCCGTCTTCACCATCCTGGTAACGCGGACGCCGCTCGGCCGCGCCATGCGCGCCTGCGAGCAGGACCGCAAGATGGCCTCGCTGCTCGGCATCGACACCGACAAGACCATCAGCCTCACCTTCGTCATCGGCGCCGCGCTCGCCTCCGTCGCCGGCACGATGTACCTGCTGCGTTACGGCGTGATCGATTTCTACATCGGCTTCCTCGCCGGAGTGAAGGCCTTCACCGCGGCGGTGCTGGGCGGCATCGGCTCGCTGCCCGGGGCGGTGCTCGGCGGGCTGCTGATCGGGCTGATCGAGACCTTCTGGTCGGCCTATTTCAGCGTGCAGTACAAGGATGTCGCCGCCTTCTCCATCCTCGTGCTGACGCTGATCTTCCTGCCCACCGGGCTGCTCGGCCGGCAGGAGGTGGAGAAGGTATGAGGCTGCAACTGGCCCTGAAGGATGCCTTGGTCGGGGCGGTGGTCGCCGCCCTGCTCTTCGTCCCGCTCGTGGCGCTTCGTACCGATGTCGGCAGCACTGGTGCGCTGACGCTGCGCTACCGGTGGACGGATGCCGCGATCCTCATCGGCCTCGTCTTCATCGGCCGCCTGGCCCTGGTGCTCTGGATGGGGCGCGACGGCCTGCGCCCCAGCACTTCCGCCGGGCCCTGGACGCTGCGGCTGCAACGCCTTGGCAAGCTGGCGGCGCCGGCCTTCCTCGCCGTCGCCTTGGTGCTGCCGGCGATCCCGGGCATCGACCGTTACTGGCTCGACCTCGGCATCCTGGTGCTGACCTATGTGATGCTCGGCTGGGGGCTCAACATCGTTGTCGGCCTCGCCGGGTTGCTCGACCTCGGCTACGTCGCCTTCTACGCCGTCGGGGCCTATTCCTATGCGCTGCTGGCGCAGTATTTCGGCCTCTCCTTCTGGGTCTGCCTGCCGCTGGCCGGCGTCCTCGCTGCCTTCTGGGGCATCTTGCTCGGCTTCCCGGTGCTGCGGCTGCGGGGCGACTACCTCGCCATCGTCACGCTCGCTTTCGGCGAGATCATTCGTGTCGTCCTGCTCAACTGGGTGAGCCTGACCGGCGGGCCGAACGGCATCAGTGGCATCCCGCGCCCCTCCTTCTTCGGCCTGCCCTTCAGCATGGCGGGCGGCGAGGGCACCTTCGCCGGCTTCTTCGGGCTGGAGCCCTCCTCCACCCACCGCGTCATCTTCCTCTACTACCTGATCCTGGCGCTCGCCCTGCTGACCAATTGGGTGACGATCCGGCTGCGTCGCCAGCCGCTCGGCCGCGCCTGGGAAGCGTTGCGCGAGGACGAGATCGCCTGCCGGGCCCTTGGGATCAACGTCACCGTCACCAAGCTCACGGCCTTCGCGCTCGGCGCCATGTTCGGCGGCTTCGCCGGCGCCTTCTTCGCCACGCGCCAGGCCTTCATCAGCCCGGAGAGCTTCACCTTCATCGAGAGCGCCATCATCCTGGCGATCGTCGTCCTCGGCGGGCTCGGCAGCCAGATCGGCGTCGCCATCGCCGCGCTGGCGCTGATCGGCGGGACCGAAATCTTCCGCGACCTGCAGGAGTGGCGGATGCTGGTCTTCGGCGGCGCCATGGTCGTCATCATGGTGCTGCGGCCGCGCGGGCTGGTGGGGACGCGCACCCCCTCCATCGCCCTCGGCAAGCGACGAGCGATCGACGGCAAGCTGGTCGGGGAGGGGCATGGATGAGCCGCCCGATCCTCGAGGTCCAGGGCCTCACCATGCGCTTCGGCGGCCTCACCGCCGTCTCGGGCGTCTCCTTCGCGGCCCGGAGCGGGGAGATCACCGCGCTGATCGGGCCGAACGGCGCCGGCAAGACGACGCTCTTCAACTGCGTCACCGGCTTCTACCGGCCGAGCGAAGGCATCATCCGCCTGCACAAACCGGGCGAGCCGCCGACCGAGCTGCAACGCCTGGCCGGCCACCGCATCGCCCGCGCCGGCGTCGCCCGCACCTTCCAGAACATCCGCCTCTTCCCTGGCATGACGGCGTTGGAGAACTTGCTGATCGCCCAGCACAACAGGTTGATGGCCTCCACCGGCTGGGGCATCGGCGCGGTGCTCGGCCTCTCCGGCTATCCCAGGGCGGAGCGGCAGGCGGTGGAGCTGGCGAAGCGCTGGCTCACCGCCACCGACCTGATGGACCGCGCCGACGACCCGGCCGGCGCCCTGCCCTATGGTCAGCAGCGCCGGTTGGAGATCGCGCGGGCCATGTGCACCGAGCCGGCGCTTCTCTGCCTCGACGAGCCGGCCGCCGGCCTCAACCCGCGCGAATCGGACGAGCTGGCGCGACTGCTGCTCGACATCCGGGCGGAGGGCACTTCCATCCTCCTCATCGAGCACGACATGGGCGTCGTCATGCGCATCAGCGACCGCGTCGTGGTGCTCGACCATGGCGTGCTGATCGCCGACGGCACGCCGGCCGAGGTGCGCCGCAATGCCAAGGTGATCGCCGCCTATCTCGGCGAGGACGAGGAGGAGGTGGCCGCTGCCGATGACCGGAGGGCGATGCCGCAGGCGAGCGCCGCAGGCCTCAATCGGAGCGGCAGCAACCCATGACCACTCCGCTTCTCGAAGTCGATTGCGTCTCCGCCGGCTATGGCGCGGTGCAGGCGCTCTCCGATGTCTCGCTCCAGGTCATGCCGGGCGAGATCGTCACGCTGATCGGCGCCAACGGCGCCGGCAAGTCGACGCTGCTGATGACCATCTGCGGCTCCCCGAGGCCGCGCGCCGGGCGCATCGTCCTCGGCGGCGAGGACATCACCGGCGAGGCGACGCATCTCACCATGCGCCGCGGCGTCGCCCAGTCGCCCGAGGGACGGCGCATCTTCCCGCGCATGTCGGTGCAGGAGAATCTGCTGATGGGCGCCCAGGCGCTCCTCAAGGGTGACCCGGCGCCGCAGCTGGAACAGGTCTTCGCCCTCTTCCCACGCCTGAAGGAGCGCCTCGGCCAGCGCGGCGGCACGCTCTCGGGCGGCGAGCAGCAGATGCTCGCCATCGGCCGGGCGCTGATGTCGAAGCCGCGGCTGCTGCTGCTCGACGAGCCCTCGCTCGGCCTCGCCCCGCTCGTCGTGCGGCAGATATTCGGCGCCATCCGCCAGCTCAACGAAAGCACGGGGCTGACCGTGCTGCTGGTCGAACAGAATGCCAACCAGGCGCTGCGCCTCGCCCATCGCGGCTACGTGCTGGTCAACGGGCGCATCACCATGGAGGGCGGCGGGCATGAACTGCTGGCCCGGCCGGAGATCCGCGACGCCTATCTCGGCGGGGGCCACGGCTAGAGCATTGGAGCGGCCGTGTTCATTCGCCTAACATCGCAACCAAGCTGCCCCGACGGCAGCGGCATCGACAGGGAAAGCAGACAATGCTCAATCGCAGGGGACTGATCGCCGGCACTGCCGGCATTGTGCTCGCCAGCCCGGCCCTGATCCACCCGGCCTTCGCCCAGGGCAGCCCGATTCGCCTGGCCTGCGCCGGGCCGATGACCGGCTCCAACGCCGCTGCCGGCGAGCAGATGAAGACCGGCGCCCAGCAGGTCGTCGCCGACATGAACGCCAAGGGCGGCGTGCTCGGCCGCCAGCTCGCCCTCGAGATCGCCGACGATGCCTGCGACCCGCGCCAGGCCGTCTCGGTCGCCAACCAGCTCGCCGGCCGCAAGGTGGCGATGGTTGCCGGCCACTACTGCTCGGGCAGCTCCATCCCCGCCAGCAAGGTCTATGCCGAGGAGGGCGTGCTGCAGATCAGCCCGGCCAGCACCAACCCGAAATTCACCGATGACGGCGCCTGGAACACCTTCCGCGTCTGCGGCCGGGACGACCAGCAGGGCCAGATCGCCGGCACCTACATCGCCCGCACCTACCCAGGCAAGAAGGTGGCGATCCTCCATGACAACCAGGCCTACGGGAAGGGCCTGGCCGACGAGACCAAGAAGGCGCTCAACGCCGGCGGCATCCAGGAGACCGTCTACACCGCCTACAATCCGGGCGAGCGCGACTACAACGCCCTCGTCTCGCGGCTCAAGAGTTCCGGCATCGAGGTGATCTATGTCGGCGGCTACTACACCGAGGCCGGCCTGATCCTGCGCCAGGCCAAGGAGCAGGGGATGAACGTGACGCTCATCGGCGGCGACGCCCTGGTCACCAAGGATTTCTGGCAGATCACTGGTGCGGCCGGTGAAGGCGCGCTGATGACCTTCAGCAGCGACCCGCGCCGGCGCGCCAGCGCCGCCCAGGTGGTGCAAACCTTCAAGGCGAAGAACATCGATCCCGAGGGTTATGTCCTCTACACCTATGCCGCCGTGCAGATCTGGGCCGCCGCCGTTGCCAAGGTCAACAGCGTCGACGCCAGGAAGGTGGCGGAGGCGATGAAGGCGAGCGGTCCCTGGCAGACCGTCCTCGGCGACATCGCCTTCGACCGGAAGGGCGATGTCACCGTTCCCGATTACGTCTTCTACGTCTGGCGGAATGGAGACTACGTGCAGATGTAGTGCTTGAAATGGGCCCCCTCGCGGGCCCATCTTGACCTCTGTCGTCAACAACCGAAAGGAGGTGATCCAGTGTCTCATTGCCATATGCCGCGTGCCCTGCCTGCGGCCTGGATCATCGTCACCGCCACTGCGGAGATGGCTTCCTGAGCCCTGCCTAGGCCGGCAACGGCTGCAGCAATGGAAAGGCCCGGGTGGGATACCCCCGGGCCTTTCGCATGTCTGCCGGTCACTTCCGTTCCGATCAAGCAGCATCCCGCACCACGAAACGCCAGCCAAACCTCTCGTTCCGGCTGTGGACGAAGCTGCTGACCGCAAAGATGAACAGTATCCAGTACAGCCTCTGAGTTCGATCGTGATGCCCTTTCTTCGGCGGGTCCGGTCCCGGTTGGCGATACGGTCTGGCGATAGGGTTCCTGTGCGCCCTGCTCGGCCTGGCCGGCTCCGCCCTGCTGCTGCGGTCCGAACGACACCGGCTCGTCGAGGAGGATGGTGCGCGCCTTGCCGATTTCGCCGGGTGATGGCGCATCGCCTCGATTACGGCCTCGCCGAGTGGGCGCGTGAGGTCGGCCTGATCGCCCGTTTCGAGGCCTTCGAGCGCCAGCCGCCGGAGCCTGCCACGGCCCGTCGCCTGCTCAAAGACCTGAAGACCCGCTTCCGGGCCTTGTCCTGGATCGGCTTCACCAGCGCCGATGGCCGCGTCATCGCCGCCACCGGCAGCCTGCTGGAAGGTGTCGATGTCGCTGCCCGCCCCTGGTTCCACCTCGGCCTCGCCGGCCTACATCGCAAGACGGTACAAGGTTGCCGCTGGCGGCCGCCGCGGAATAGGCCTCAGCGCCGGGCCAGCACCGCCACGACCTGGGCGCGCAGCCACTCCTCCGCCGGGTCATGGTCGAGGGCGGTGCGCCAGGCCATGCGCAACACCGAATCCGGCGAGTCGATGGGCAGAGGGTCGGCCGCCAGGCCGCCGCCGGCCTCGGGCGCCATCAGCGCCTCCACCAGCGCATCGGAAACGGTGCAAAGCAGCTCTGTCCCCAGCAGCACCTGGCGCAGCAGGCCGAATTCCGGCACGCCGAGCACCACCCGCCGGCCCCGCCCCAGCCGCTCCAGCGCCGCATCAGCGAAGCCGCTGAGGTCACCGCGCGGCGTCACCAGCACATGCGGCCGCGCGCAATAGGCCTCCAGGTCGACCGGCTTCGTCCTCGCGCAACGCAGCACCTGGAAGCCGCCGCGCCGCAGCACCCGCTGCTTCGCCAGCGCCGGCAGGTCATCCCCCATGAAGCCGAGCGCAAGGCCGATCTCCCCGCTTTCCAGCATCCCCGGGATGGTGCGGTAGTTGGCGGCCCGGATCACCAGCCGGCACTGCGGCGCCTGCTGCCAGATGCGGGCCAGCAGCGGCTTCGCCGCCATCCCCACATCGTCGGTCCAGCCGACGCGGAAGACCCGCTCATCCGTCGCCGGGTCAAAGGGCACAGCCCCGGCCAACGTCGCCGCGATCGCTTGGAGCGAGGGGGTGAGGGCAGCGAGCAACGCCTCGGCCCGTGCCGTCGGCTCCAGCTGCTTGCCGTTGCGCACGAGCAATTCGTCACGAAAGACCGTGCGCAGCCGCGCCAGCGCCGCCGAGGTGGCCGGCTGCGACAGGAACAGCGCCTCCCCCGCCCGGGTCACGCTGCGCTCCCGCATCAGCGCGGCGAAGACCGGCAGCAGGTTGAGGTCGAGCCGGCGGAGCTCCGTTTCCTCGGGCCTCGGCGGCATCGCCCTTTTAGCCCGCGTCCTTGCCCACCGGGTGGTAGTCCCGGCCGAAATAAATCAACCCATGCTCGTGATGGCTGCCGCCGCGGATGCCGGCAACCTCGGCGAAGACCACGCAATGCGTGCCCTTCTCGACGATCTCGGCGACCTGGCAGTCGAAGGAGACGACGGCCCCCTGCAGCACCGGCGCCCCGGTGGCGAGGCTCGCCCAGGTGCCGGCGTCGAACCGCTCCTCCATCGTGCATTTGGTGACGCCGGCGAAGACCATCGCCACCTCCTTCTGCCCGGCGGCGACGACGTTGACGCAGACATTGCCGTTGGCCTTCAGCACCGGCGCGGCCGTGGCATTGCGGTTCATGCAGACAAGCAAGGTCGGCGGCTCATCGGTCACGCTGCAGACGGCACTGGCGGTGAAGCCGCCGCGCCCAGCCGGGCCGCCCGTGGTGATGACGTTCACCGCGGCGCCCAGCCGGGCCATGGCGTCGCGGAATTCCTGCTTGGTCACGGACATCAGGGAGCCTGCCTTGCTGAAGGCCCCGATTAAAGCACGCGCCGTGCCGCAAGAAACCGGGCTACGGACAGGCCGGACGGCGCGGGTCGAGCTGCATCACCCAGCAGGCGGCATCGGTCGAATGCGCGGCGAGGCGGGAGACGGAGGTGGAGAGGGGCGGCAACCCCGCCTCGGCCGGCGAGAAGGAGGCGACCATCGACAACCCATCGATCCCGTCCATGGCCGTACCGGCCTGCAACGAGGCCAGCCGGGGCGCCAGGACGAGGCTGAGGCCCAGCACCAGCAGCAGCACCGGCTTCCGCCGCCGCGCCCCGGCCTTAGGCATCAGGGAAGGCACAGGGGACACAACGGGCGCGGGTGCGCGGCGGTCGTAGTCCTGCCAGACGCTCTCCCACTCGTCATCAGCCATCCGGGGCTGGATGCTCGCAGCCATACTGCCTGCTCCCTGAGACGCAATCTTAGGTTGTGGAATTGATATTAACCACTTTCAACAACGTTGTGCCACTCCCAAGGATGCTCGCCTTACAGTTTCTTTACCGAGGCGGACAGAGGTGTCGAGACATCCTCCAGCGAGCGCCCCTCCGCGGCGAAGCCGAGCCGCCATTCGGTCGCCGCCGCCACCAGCATCAGCGCCGCCGCGATCAGGTAGCCCCAGAGGATGTCGCCCCGCTCCCCACTCGAGATCAGCCAGCCGAACAGCGTCGGACCGACCACGCCGCCGACCGCGGTGCCGATGGCGTAGAACAGCGCGATGGCCATGGCCCGCATCTCCAGCGGGAAGCTCTCGCCCACCGTCAGGTAGGCGGCCGAGGCGGCGGCTGAAGCGAAGAAGAAGATCAGCGTCCAGGCCGCCGTCTGCTCCCAGGCGGAGAGCCACCCTTGCGCGAAGGCGATGCCGGTCGCCGCCATGAGCAATCCGGCGAGGCCATAGGTCGCGGTGATCATCTGGCGACGGCCGATGGTGTCGAAGAAGCGGCCGAGCATCAGCGGGCCGGCCAGGTTGCCGAGGGCGAAGGGCAGCATGAACCAGCCGACGTGATGGGCCGGGATCGCGTAGAACTTGGTCAGCACCAACGCATAGGTGAAGAACACCGCGTTGTAGCAAAAGGCCTGGCAGGACATCAGCGTCAGGCCGAGGATCGCCCGGTCGCGGTGTGTCTGGAACATGGTGTGCCAGATCTCGGCGAGGCTGGCGGCGCCGCGGCGGTTGAGCACCGTCGGCCCATAGGTGGTCGGCGGCAGCGGGCCCTTCTCGGCCGCCACGTCCCGCTCGATGGCCGAGACGATCCGCTCCCCTTCCTCCGGCTTGCCGTGCAGCATCAGCCAGCGGGGGCTTTCCGGCAGGTGACGGCGGAGCAGCAGCACCACCAGCGAGAGCGCGCCGCCGACGATGAAGGCGGCGCGCCAGCCGATCTCGGGGTCGATGATGGCGGGGTCGAGCACCACCAGGGACGTGATGGCGCCGATCGCGGCGCCGCCCCAGAAGGTGCCGTTGACGAAAAGGTCGACGCGGCCGCGCAACCGGGCGGGGATGAGTTCCTGAATGGCGGAGTTGACCGCGGCGTACTCGCCGCCGATCCCGGCCCCGGTCAGCATCCGGCAGAGCGCGAAGGTCCAGAAATCCCAGGCGAAGCCGGTGGCGATGCTGGCCAGCATGTATACGATGAGGGTGATGAAGAACAGGCGGCGCCGCCCGATCCTGTCCGCCAGCCAGCCGAAGCCGAGCGCCCCGACCACCGCCCCCACCAGATAGGCCGAGGCAGTCAGTCCGATCTGCGTCTCGGTGAGCGCCAGGCTCGGGCTCTGGTGGATGGCGCCGGCCAGGCTGCCGACCAGCGTCACCTCCAGCCCGTCGAGGATCCAGGTGATGCCAAGGGCGATGACGACGCGCCAATGGAAGCCGCTCCAAGGCAGGCGATCCAGCCGTGCTGGGACGTCGGTGCTGAACTGGCCGGAATCGGGGGTGTCGCGCATGCCGCCTGGGTCTCCTCGGGCGGGGCAACGCATGGCGCGGTGTTTCGCTGCCTCATCGGCAGGGGCGGAAGCGTATCTCCTCTGCCTGCGCCTCGACCCGGCTGCCGGTGTCGTCCACATCCGTGCCGATCACGATCTCCTGCAAGGGCGGCGGCTCGCCCCCGAAGGCGGCGCGCCAGTCGGCCGCCAGGTCCACCCGTTCCTCGAACCAGCGGCCCGGCGGAGTCGCGGCCGGGCGAAGTACCCGCACCATGCCGAGCCCCGCCATATGCGGGCTGGGGAAGGCGGCCGGCTCCCGCCCCGTCCCGCCCCAGACATAGAGCAGCACGCTGCGCGGCAGCGGATGGCTGCCCGCCGCCGCCTGGGCGAAGGCATGCTGGCTGCGCTGCCAGAAGGTGACGCGCGTCGGCCAGCCGGCGAATCCGACGGCGATGGCAAGCGCCCGGTCGTCACCGCTGGCGCGGGTAAGGTCGGTCGGCGGCGGCCCGGCATCGACGCGCCAGCGCCAGGAGAGGCATTCCGCCCCGCCCTGCACGCGGCGCCAGACGAAGCTGCCCTCGCCCCTCCCCTCCACCGCCACGCCGCCCCCGGGCAGCGGGCGGAAGCGCGCCGGGGCCACGCCATGCCATTCGGCGTGGCGCCAGCCGGCGGCCTCCAGGGCATTGGGCGGCGTGGCCGGCCCGGCCCCTGCCACCAGTGTCATCGCCAGGGGCATGGCAAGCCTGCGCATCTTGGCTTAGATGCCGCCGTAACCGTTTGAGACAAGGAGCAAGCCATGCCCGAGATCGAAATCGCCGCAGCCGATGGCAACGGGCGCTTCGGCGCCTACCTGGCGATGCCGAAGACCACCCCGGCCGGTGCCGTGGTGATGATCCAGGAGATCTTCGGGGTGAACGACGCCATGCGGCAGCTTTCCGACTGGGTAGCTGATATGGGCTTCATCGCCATCAGCCCCGACCTGTTCTGGCGCCAGGAGCCGGGCGTCTCGCTCGACCCGGATGCCGGCCAGGCGCAATGGGACCGCGCCTTCGCCCTGATGAACGGCATGGACCAGGACAAGGCGGTGGAGGACCTGAAGGCCACCGTCGCCCATGCCCGCACCCTGCCGGGCAGCAACGGCAAGGCCGCCACCATGGGCTTCTGCCTCGGCGGCCGGCTCGCCTACATGATGGCGGCGCGCTCGGATGCGGATGCCAATATCAGCTATTACGGCGTCGGCCTCGAGGGGCTGCTCGGCGAAGCCGGCGGCATCAAGGCGCCGCTGATCCTGCACATCGCGGAGCGGGACAAGTTCGTGCCTCCCGAGGCGCAGGCGAAGATCCTGGCCGGGCTCTCGGGCCACAGCCAGGTCGCGGTCCATGTCTATCCGGGCGTCGACCACGCCTTCGCCCGCATGGGCGGCCATTCCTGGGATGCGCGGGCGGCCACTATCGCCAATGGCCGCAGCGCGGAGCTGCTGGCCAAGACGATCGGCTAGGCTCAGCCATTCGCCTTGAGATAGGCGATCAGGTCATTGAGCTGCTGCTCGTTGCGCAAGCCGGGATAGGACATCGACCCGGCCGGCACCACCGCCTTCGGGTTGGCGAGATAGGCGCGGAGCGTGTCCTCATCCCAGGTGAGGCCGCCCCCCGCCTTCTCCCGCATGCTGGCCGAGTAGCGGAAGCCCTCGATGCTGCCGGCCTTGCGCCCTACCGCGCCATGCAGGTTGGGACCGACGCCGTTGCGGCCGCCCTGCTCGATCGTGTGGCAGGCGCGGCACTGGTTGAAGACGCGCTGCCCCGCCGCCGCATCCTGCGCCATGGCGGGCAGGGCGGGGGCGAGCATCAGCGCGGCAAGCAGGGCGGTGCGGAGCATCGGGCTTTCCCTCGATCAAGGATGGGTCGGAGGGCCAAGCGCGGCTCAGCCCCAGGGGTTGCGGCGATGCGCGGTGCCCCAAGGGCTCGCGGCCGGCTGCCGCCAGGCGGGCGCCGGCGGCGCCATCGCCAGCAGCCGGCGGATGCGCTCCTCGGTCGACGGATGGGTGGTGAAGAGGCTGTCCATCCGCATCCCCGAGAGCGGGTTGATGATGAACATGTGGGCGCTGGCGGGGTGCGCCTCGGCCGTGTGGTTCACCAGCCCCTGCTTGTAGTGCTCCAGCTTCTGCAACCCGCTCGCCAGCCAGCGCGGATCGCCGCAGATCTCGGCGCCCAGGCGGTCCGCCTCGTATTCCCGGCTGCGGCTGATCGCCATCTGCACCAGCATCGCGGCGATCGGGCCGACGATCACCAGCAGCAGCGCGCCGATCGGGCCGAAGGGATTGCGCCGTCCATCCTCCGACCGTCCGCCGAAGAGGAAGCCGAATTGCGCCAGCATGCCGATGGCGCCGGCGAGCGTCGCCGTCAGCGTCATCAGCAGCGTGTCGCGGTGCCGGATATGCGCCAGCTCATGCGCGACGACGCCGGCGACCTCCTCCTCCGACATCAGGTTGAGCAAGCCGGTATTCACCGCGACGGCGGCATTCTCCGGGTTGCGGCCGGTGGCGAAGGCGTTCGGCTGGTCCTCATGGATCACGTAGAGGGCGGGCATCGGCAACCCCGCGCGCTGCGCCAGCCCCTCCACCAGCCGGTAGAGCCGCGGCGCGCTCTCCGGCGCGATGGGCTCGGCATTGTGCATCGAAAGCACCACGCGGTCGCTGTTCCACCAGGACCAGAGATTGGTGGCGCAGGCGACGAGGAAGGCGATGACCATGCCCTGCCGCCCGCCAAGCAGGTAGCCGATGGCGAGGAACAGCGCCGTCAGCCCCGCCAGCAGGATCGCGGTGCGCAGATATCCGCCCATCGAGTGCCACCCCTCCTCTCCGTTGCGCGTTGGCATGCACACGGCAGGACACCAGATGAGGCTGGACCCTGTCACGCGACAAGAAGGAGATGCCGATGTCCGACCCGACGCCGCTGCCCCCGAGCGACCCGCCCGCTCCGGTGCCGCCGACCCCCACGACGCCGCCCGGCCCCGAGATCCCGCCCCCGCCGGTGACCGACCCGACCGGCCCCGACATGCCGATCCCCGGCGACCCCACCATGCCGCCCGCCGGCGACCCGCCGCCCGAGCAGCCGCTGCGCATGAAGGAGGTCGGAGGCCCGTCCGGACCGGAGCCGACGCGCTATGGCGACTGGGAGCGGAAGGGCCGCGTCAGCGACTTCTGATCCCGATTCGGTCCCTGACCGGAGCGGGAACGGGCTTGTGGATGGCCGAACCGGCGAACCACAAGCCCTTGTGCCGAAAGGCTTTCCCGCCCCTCCGAGTCGCCCGTCAGCGATTCGTTCGCGCGACTCGAACCAGGGTCTTGATTCCAGGGCATCTAATTTTCGCACCCTGGACTCAAGATTCACCAGTTGTTCCAGTGCCTAGCCGACGCGGTTCGCCACCAGCTCCTGCACTACGCCTGGGTCGGCGAGCGTCGAGGTATCGCCGAGCGCTCCAGTCTCGTTCGCCGCGATCTTGCGCAGGATGCGCCGCATGATCTTGCCCGAGCGCGTCTTCGGCAGGCCCGGCGCCCATTGGATGGCATCCGGCGAGGCGATCGGCCCGATCTCCTTCCGCACCCAGGCCACCAGCTCCTTGCGCAGCGCCTCCGAGGGCTCCTCGCCCGTCTTCAGCGTCACGTAGCAGTAGATGCCCTGGCCCTTCAGGTCGTGCGGCATGCCGACGACCGCCGCCTCGGCGACCTTCGGATGGGCGACAAGGGCGCTCTCGATCTCCGCCGTCCCCATGCGGTGGCCGGAGACGTTGATCACGTCATCGACGCGCCCGGTGATCCACCAGTAGCCGTCGGCATCCCGCCGCGCGCCGTCGCCGGTGAAGTACATGCCGGGGAAGGTGGAGAAATAGGTCTGGATGAAGCGCTCATGGTCGCCATAGACCGTGCGCGCCTGCCCCGGCCAGCTGTCGAGGATGACGAGGTTGCCCTCCGTCGCCCCCTCCAGCAGCTTGCCCTCGCCATCCACCAGCGCCGGCTGCACGCCTGGCAGCGGCAGCGTTGCCGATCCCGGCTTCTGCGCCACCGCTCCGGGAAGCGGCGAGATGAGGATGCCGCCCGTCTCCGTCTGCCACCAGGTATCGACCACCGGGCAGCGCTCATCCCCGACGACGCGGTAGTACCAGAGCCAGGCCTCCGGGTTGATCGGCTCACCCACGGAACCGAGGATGCGCAGCGATTTGCGGCTGGTCTTCTTCACCGGCGCCTCGCCGTCGCGCATCAGGGCGCGGATGGCGGTCGGCGCGGTGTAGAAGATGTTGACCTGATGCTTGTCCACCACCTCCCAGAAGCGGGAGACGCTGGGATAGTTCGGCACGCCCTCGAACATCAGCGTCGTCGCGCCATTGGCAAGCGGGCCGTAGACGATATAGGTGTGGCCGGTCACCCAGCCGACATCGGCGGTGCACCAGTAGATCTCGCCCGGCTTGTAATCGAAGACCAGCTCATGCGTGTAGCTGGCCCAGACGAGGTAGCCGCCCGTCGTGTGCAGCACGCCCTTCGGCTTTCCCGTCGAGCCCGAAGTATACAGGATGAAGAGCGGGTCCTCCGCCTCCATCGGCTCCGGCGCGCATTCGGCCGGCTGCTTCGCGGTGATCTCCTCGTACCAGTGGTCCCGCCCCTCCTGCATCGGCACGGCGGCGCCGGTGTTCCTCACCACGACGACCGACCTGATGCTCGGGCAGGTCGCCAGCGCCTCGTCCGCATTGGTCTTCAGCGCCACATTGCGGCCGCCGCGCCGGCCCTCATCGGCAGTGATGAGGATGGAGCACTCGCTGTCCTGGATGCGCGAAGCGAGGCTGTCCGGTGAGAAGCCGCCGAAGACGATGGAATGAACGGCGCCGACCCGCGCGCAGGCCAGCATGGCGACCGCCGCCTCGACGATCATCGGCAGGTAGATGCAGACCCGGTCGCCCTTCTTCACCCCCAGCTCGCGCAGCGCATTGGCGAGACGGCAGACCCGCGCATGCAAATCTTTGTAGGTGACCTTGGCATCGCTGTCGGGGTCGTCGCCCTCCCAGATGATCGCCACCTGGTCGCCGCGGCCGGCGAGGTGCCGATCGAGGCAGGAGACGGAGGCATTCAGCACCCCGTCCTCGAACCAGCGGATCGAGACATCGCCGCTGAAGCTGGTGTTCTTAATGCGGGTCGGGGGCCTGATCCAGGCGACGCGCCCCGCTTCCCTGGCCCAGAAGCCGCCCGGATCGGCGGCGGCGGCCTCGATCATGGCGGCGTGCTGCTCGCGCGTTACATGAGCGGCGGCGGCGACCGCCGGCTTCACCGCGATCAGTTGTTCATCGGACATGTTGGCGTCTCCCCTCGGGCGGGCCTTTATCGAGGTAGTTTGGCCATGCCGCCTTGAGCCGCGTCAATCGGGCAAGCGGTGCCCTGACTGCGGCGTTTCGTTCCCGGCGCGGCCGCGCACCATCGGTCGAACGGCGCCTGGGAATGGCACGCTGGAGCCAGCGCTAAGGGGGTGGGCCTGAAGGCCGCAGGTTCTGCCGAAGGGCCGCTACTCTCCGGCATCCGCCGGCACCACCAGCATCCCCTCCTCCACCCGGCACGGCACCATCTCCAGTGCCTGGCCGATGCAGGGGCCGCTGATGCAGATCCCGTCCTCGATGCGGAAGCGGGCGCCATGGGCGGCGCAGACGATATGCGCCTTGCGGGTATCGAGGAAGCGGTTCGGCAGCGGCTCCAGCGGCAGGCCGATATGCGGGCAGGAGTTGACGTAGACCCGGACCTCACCGCCCTTGCGGACGGCGAAGAGCCCGGTGAAGCGGCCAGGGGGCGCGGGGAAGCCACGCGCCGCCCCCTCCTCGATCTCCTCGGCCGCGCAGAGCACCCGCTCGCTGGGACCGATCATCTGGCGAGGCCCAGCCGCTCATGCCAGTCGGCGACGCTCTCCTCCGGGTAGCGCTCATGCTGGCGGTCGCGTGGCCCGGCCTCCACCGTCACCCAGGGGGCCTTGAACTCCAGCATGATATGCGTGCTTTCCGGCGGCTCGGGCAGCGGCGTGTCGATGGCCGAGGCGAAGGGGTGGACCAGCTCCGGCCAGCGCGCGTCATAGAGCCAGAGCGCGCTGCCGCAGGCCCCGCAGAAATGCCGCTCGGCCGGGCTGCGATGCGCACGGGCCTCCTCGGGGCTCTTCAGCCGGGCATGGTAGACGGTGACATGCTGCCGCCCCTGGACCCGCAGCGAGGCATTGTCGCCGCCCAGGTTGACCGCATAGCCGCCCCCGCCCTGGGTCTTGCGACAGATCGAGCAGTAGCAGCGCTGGTAGGGATAGGGGTGCGGGCTCTCCAGCTGGAACCGCACCGCACCGCACTGGCAGGACCCTTCGAGCCGCATCCCCTCACCCTTTTTCCACGCCGCCCATGCGGCAGAGGATGGACCAATGCGGGTCGGAGACCGGCATCACGGAAAGGCGCGACTGCCGCACCAGCGCAAGCTCCGCCAGTTCGGGCGCGGCCTTGATGGCGCCGAGCGTCACCGGCTTCGGCACTGGCCGCACCGCCTTTACGTCGACGCAGACCCAGCGCCCGGTCCCGTCGGTCGGGTCCGGATAGGCCTCCCGGACCACCTCGACGATACCGACGATCTCCTTGCCGATATTGGAATGGTAGAAGAAGGCCCGGTCGCCGATGCGCATGGCGCGGAGGTTGATGGCCGCGAGCGCGTTGCGCACGCCGGTCCAGGGCTCCACGCCATGCGCCACCTGCTGGTCCCAGGAGAAGGCATCCGGCTCGCTCTTCACCAGCCAATGGGCCATCGACCTAGCCGACTGGCATGGTCTGCGCCAGCGGGGGCAGCGCCACGGCCTTGGCGTACCAGGCCTCCAGCTTCGGGTGGCCCGGCCGCCAGGGCTCGTGCGGGAAGCGGAAGTCGAGATAGCCGAGCGCGCAGCCGATGGTGATCTCGCCGATCGTCGTGAGCTGGCCGAGAGAATCGGCTTCCGCCTCCAGCACGTCCAGTGCGCGGGCGACCTTGCCCTGTTGCAACGCGATGTACTCCTGCCGCCCCTGGTCCTGCGGCAGGGCGATCTCGCGTCGGCGCGGCTGGCTCGCATCCATGATGCCGTCGCCGAGCGCCTGCTGCCGCAGCGCCACCCAGCGCGCCGGCCCGGCCTCGGGGAAGAGCTTCGGCGCATCGCCGATGCTGTCGAGGAATTCGCAGATGACCGGGCTGTCGTAGAGCGCCATCCCCTCCCCGGTGACGAGCGCGGGCACCTTGGAAAGCGGGTTCGCTGGCCAAAGGGCCGGGTCCGTGGTCGGGACTTTCCAGCGCTCGATACGGCTGTCCAGCCCGCGGGCAATGGCACAGGCCACGACCTTGCGGACATAGGGGCTGGCGGGCGAATAGGCGAGCTTCATGGCAATTCCCTCGGTGCAGGGCGAAATCTTCCAGAGCCGGGGGCGCCCCGCAAGCGTCCCCTCCATGCAAGGTTATGCCTGACAAACGGCGCGGATCGCGCTATCTCCCGGCGAATCGAAAGGAGTGCAGTGCGTGTCGAAGAAGTTCCTGACCGACGTCATCGTCAAGTCAACCGAGATGCCGACCATCCAGGCCAATGCCCTGGCGAGCGACATCATCGCCGCCATCAAGGGGGAGATCGTCGAAACCGGCCGGTTCACCATCCCCGATTTTGGCGCCTTCATCGTGCGCGAGACGGCGAAGCGCACCGCGCTCAACCCCCGCACCGGCGAGAAGGTGGCGGTGAAGGCCGGTGCGACCGTCCGTTTCAAGGCCAGCCCCTCGCTGAAGGATGCGGCGCTGGCCGGCATGAAGAAGGCGAAGCGCAAGGCGGCCAAGGCCTGAGGTCACGCCCCCTTGCCTCGGCGCAAGGGGGCGCGCCTTATCCTCCCGCAGTCACAGGGAGGATAAGGCCGTGATCCGCTTTTACTACAACCTCGCCCCGAACCCGACCAAGGTCGCCCTCGGCCTCGAGGAGATGGGCCTGGACTATGAGCCGGTGCCGGTCGACACCCGCAAGGGCGAGCAGCACGGTCCCGACTTCCTGACGATCAACCCGAATGCCAAGGTCCCCGCCATCGTCGATGGAGACCAGGTGGTGTTCGACAGCAACGCCATCCTGCTCTACCTCGCCGAGAAGACAGGGCAGTTCCTGCCGCCAGCGGCCGAGCGCGGACAGATGCTCTCCTGGCTGATGTTCGTCGCCAGCGGCATCGGCCCCTATTCCGGCCAAGCCGTCCACTTCTCTCGCTTCGCGCCGGAGCCGAAGGAGTATGCGGTCAGCCGCTACGTCTTCGAGGCCAGGCGTCATTGGGGCATCCTCGACGCCCGCCTTGCCGATCGCCGCTTCATGCTCGGCGCGGACTACGGCATCGTCGACATGGCCGTCTGGGGCTGGTCGCGCCTGGTGCCTTTCGTCCTCGGCGAGGACGCCTTCGCCACCCTGCCGAACGTGAAGCGCCACCTGGAGGAGATCAACGCCCGCCCCGCCGCCGGCCGCGCCCTGGCGCTGAAGGACCGGCACGCCTTCAAGGCGGAGATGGACGAGGCGGCAAGGCTGGCGATGTTCCCGCACCTGGCGCAGAAGAGCGCTTAGGCCAGGATGACATCCGCCGCGGCGAGGCTCGCCGCGGCGACCCCGCGCAGCACCACGGCATCGTCCGACTCGTCGAGGAGGATGCTGACGCCGCCGGGCCCGTCGCGCATCGCCGCCTGCACCGCCTCGAAGCTGCCGAAGCCGGTGAGCTGCAGCCGGTCTATCCCCGGCACGAAGTCGCCGATCAGGTCGCGGCCGCTGCCGGGGCCGACCTGAACACGTCCGCTTCCGCCTCGCCGAACAGCACGTCATTGCCCCCGGCCCCGTCCAGCGTGTCATCCCCCGCACCGCCCATGAGCCAGTTCGCCCCGGCATTGCCGACGAGGATATCCGCCCTCGCCCCGCCACGACCGAAGGCGCTGCCGGCCAGCAGCACCATGACCTCGGCATGGGCTGGCATCGCCGCCCCGCCGCCGGCAATGGCGATCAGCACCACGTCCCGCCCGGCGCACGGCGCCTCCATCACGCGATCCGCCGCGATGTCGATCACATAGGTATCGTCGCCAGCCCCGCCGATCAGCACATCCGCACCGGCGCCGCCATCGAGCATGTCCTCGGCATCGCCGCCGACCAGCACGTCACTCCCGCCGCCGCCCCACAGGCTGTCCTGGCCGGTCTCGCCGAGCAGCCGGTCCAGCCCGGCGCCGCCTTCGAACGAGTCGTTGCCCTCACCGCCGCCGAGGCTGTCATTCCCGTCATCGCCCTGCAGCGCATCCTTGCCGGCGCCGCCGCTGATGGTGTCACCCCGGCCGGCGCCGATCAGCAGGTTCTCGCCCTCGTTCCCGGTGACGATGTTGGCCAGCGCATTGCCGGTGCCGACGCTGTTGCCCGTCTTCGGCACCTGCGTCAGCCGCTCCACCTCGCCGGGTAGGGTGAAGCTGGCCGAGGCGCGCACCTCGTCGATGCCCTCGCCCGCGCGCTCGGCCACCTGGTCCACAGCGTCGTCGGCGTAATAGACATCGTCGCCGGCGCCGCCCTTCATCACGTCCGGGTTGGCGCCGCCATCCAGCGTATCCTGCCCGGCGCCGGCGATCAGCGGGTCCTGCCCTTCCTCGCCGAACAGCAGGTTGCTGCCCTCGGCGTCGCGCAGGAGGTCGCCATCGGTGCCGCCATGCAGCGTATCGCCCTCGGCACCGCCCTCGAGCGTATCCGCGCCGGTATCGCCGAACAGGGTATCCGCCCCCGCCCCACCTAGCAGGCTGTCATCTCCCGCATCGGCGAAGAGGAAGTCGCGGCCGGCGCCGCCCTCCAGCACATCGCCATCGACGCCGCCCAGCAGGCTGTCATCCCCGGCCTCGCCCAGCAGGTGGTCATGCCCCGCCTCGCCGAAGAGCGTATCGTCGCCGAGCCCGCCGAGGATGGCGTCATCCTCCACGCCGCCATAGGCGACGTCGCTGCCGTCGCCGCCATCGAGCCTGTCCTTGCCCGCCTCGCCGAGCAGGGTGTCGTCCCCTGCCTGGCCGAAGACCAGGTCGTCGCCCGTCCCGGCCTCGACCGAATCCCGTCCCTCGCCGCCAAGGACGATGTCATTCCCCTCGCGGCTGCGGATGGTGTCGTCGCCGGCATAGCCGCTGACGAGATCGCCATGGAAGGAGGTGGTGACGGTGTCGTGCTCGGCGAGCACCAGCGCCGCCACGCCCGCCTCGTCCCGCGCCCGGATCAGCGCGCCGAGCGCCGCGCCGGAGACGGCGATGCGGTCGATGAAGAGGAAGGCGTCGCTCATGCCGGCCTGCACGCGCAGGATCTCGGTAATGGTGCCGCCGGTCGGGACCGCGCCGTCGAAGGTCAGGCCCGTGCCCTTGAACTGAAGCGAGACCTCCACCTCCGCCGGCCCGCCGGGATAGGGGTACGGGTTCGGCACCATGGTGGTGGCGACGAACTGCGTCGCCGTCGCCGTCTGGACATGCAGGTAGGGGAACTCGTCCACCCGCAGGAAGCCGGGCACATCCTGGGCAAAGGTCGGATCGGAAAGGACGACGAACTGGGCCACAGGTCCTCAGTCTAGACGAATTCGCGCCCTGGTGGAATGCCGGCAGCGGGAACCCCGGCAGCGAGGGCGACGTTCCGCCCCCATGCGCGCATCATTCCTCGCCTTCCTCCTCCTTGCCCTCGCCGGCTGCGGCGAGGAGGCGAGCCTGCCGGTCGGCGCCGGCACGGGCCCGAATCCGCAACTGCCCGCGCCGCGGTCGAGCTGGATCCCGACCGTCAACATCGCCCCTGCCCGCGGCTGGCCCGAAGGCGCCGCACCCGCGCCGGCCGAGGGCCTGCGGGTCCAGTCCTTCGCCGCCGGGCTCGACCATCCGCGCTGGCTCTACCTCCTGCCGAACGGCGACGTGCTGGTTGCCGAGAGCAACGCCCCGCCCAAGCCGGAGGGCAGCGGCGGCATCCGCGGCTGGGTGATGCGCCAGGTGATGGCGCGTGCCGGCGCCGGGGTGCCGAGCGCCAACCGCATCACCCTGCTGCGGGATGCCGATGGCGACGGCGTGGCGGAGACGCGTACGGTTTTCCTGGAGGGGCTGACCTCGCCCTTCGGCATGGCGCTGGTGGGCGAAGATCTCTTCGTCGCCAATGCTAATGCGGTGGTGCGCTTCCCCTACCGCACGGGCGAGACGCGCATCGCCACGCCCGGCGAGGTGCTGGCCCCGCTCCCCGGCGGGCCGATCAATCACCATTGGACCAAGAACATCGTCGCCAGCGCCAATGGCACGAAGCTCTATGCCAGCATCGGCTCCAACAGCAACGTCGCCGAGCGCGGGATGGAGGCGGAGACGGACCGCGCCGCCATCCTCGAGGTCGACATCCGCACCGGCGGGCGCCGCGTCTTCGCCTCCGGCCTCCGCAACCCGGTCGGCATGGCCTGGGAGCCGGAATCGGGGCGGCTCTGGACCACGGTCAACGAGCGGGACGAAATCGGCAGCGACCTGGTGCCGGACTACATGACCTCGGTGCAGGAGGGCGGCTTCTACGGCTGGCCCTACAGCTATTACGGCCAGCATGTGGATGACCGGGTGCAGCCGCCGCGGCCGGACCTCGTCGCCCGTGCCATCGTGCCGGACTACGCGCTCGGGCCGCACACCGCCTCGCTCGGCCTCGCCTTCGCCACCGGCAGCCGCCTGCCGCCGCCCTTCCGCGAAGGCGCCTTCATTGGCCAGCATGGCTCCTGGAACCGCCGGCCGCCGAGCGGCTACAAGGTGGTCTTCGTGCCCTTTGCTGACGGCAAGCCGAACGGCCCTCCGGTCGATGTGCTGACCGGCTTCCTCGACGCCGACGGCCATGCGCTCGGCCGCCCGGTCGGCGTCGCCATCGACCGCCAGGGCGGGCTGCTGGTGGCCGATGACGTCGGCAACCGCATCTGGCGGGTCAGCGCCGCGCGGTAACCCCGGGGGTCAATCCTCCAACCCCTCGAAGGTCAGCTGCGGCGCCTCCGCCGTCGGGCGCGACCGGGCGATGACCCGGGCGGCCGGCAGGCGGATGCGGCATTGCATCCCGCCCGGCGGCCAGTCCCGTTCCACCGCGCCGCCCAGCTGGCCGGCGAGCGTCGCCTCGATCACCCGCGTGCCGAAGCCGCGCCGCGCCGGGATGCCGGCCGGGGCAGGGCCCCCCTCCTCCGCCCAGTCGATGGTCAGCCAATCGCCTTCCTCGCTCCAGCCCAGCCGCACCCGGCCGGCAGCGGTGGAGAGCGCGCCGTATTTCATCGCATTCGTTGCCAACTCGTGCACCGCCATGGCGATGGGCTGCGCCGCCACCGGCGCCAGCGTCACCGGCGGCCCCTCCAGCCGCATCTGCTCCGGTCCGGCGAGGAAAGGCGCCAGCTCGCCCTGCAGCAGGACGCGTAGCTCGGCCCCGGTCCAGCCGCCTTCGGCCAGCAGCGTATGCGCCCGCGTCAGCGCGGCGACACGGCCCTCGACGCTGCGGGCGAAGGCCTCCGGATCCTCCCGCGCCGTCAGCCGCAGCGCCGCCTGCACCACGGCCAGGGCATTCTTAGCCCGGTGGTCCAGCTCCCGCGTCAGCAGCGCCTGGCGCTCCTCCGCGCGGACCCTGTCGGTGATGTCGAGGTTGACGCCGATTATCCGCACCGGTCGCCCCGCCGCGTCGCGGAACACCCGGCCGAGGGCCAGGATGCTGCGGGTGCTGCCGTCGCCCGCATGGCGGATGCGGAACTCCCGGCGGAAGCCGCCATCCGGCGCGCTGGGCGGCGCAATCGCATGCAGCCGGTCCTCGGCGAGGATGCGTGCCTCGAAGGCCTCACGTCCCGGCGGCCCGGCCGCCGGGTCGAAGCCGGTCAGCCCGTATTGCTCCGCGGACCAGATGGCCTCGCCCGTCACCAAGTCCCGCTCCCAGAGGCCGATCCCCGCGGCCTCCTGCGCCAGGTGCAGCCGCTCCTCGCTCGCCCGCCGCGCCGCCTCGGCCTGCTTCAGCGCGGTGACGTCGACATGCGCACCGATCATGCGCAGCGCACGGCCGGCGGCATCGCGCTCGATCTCGGCGCGGGCGGCGATCCAGCGCACCTCGCCGTCGGGGGCGCGGATGCGGTATTCCTGCGCGTAGTCGGTGATGCCGGTACCATCGGCCACGGCCTCGAGGAAGCGCCGCTCCGCCCGCTCCCGGTCCTCCGGGTGGAGCCGCGCCACCCAATCGGCGTGTCGCTCGATCCGCGCCTCGCCGGGCAGCCCCTGGACGGTCATGTACTCGCCGGAGCGGAGGTTGACGTCGGAGCGCAGGTCGATCTCGAAGCCGCCGACCCGGCCGATGCGTTGCGCCCGGCGCAGATGCGCCTCGCTTGCCGCCAGCGCCGCCGAGCCGGCCTCCAGCTCCGCGCCGAGCTGACGCATCCGCCGCGCCATGACCGCTGCCGTGCCGACGAGGCCGAGGCTTGCCAGCAGCATGGCCGCACAGTACCAGCCGACGCCCTGGGTTGCGCCATCGGCCGACCAGTAAGGCATGGTCGCCACGGCGGACAGGATGACGGCGAGCAGCAGCGGCAGGCACCAGGCGAGGTCGGTCGGCTGCGCCGGTCTGGGCGCTGCCGGGGCGGGTTCAGGCGGCATCGGCCGGCGCGCCCTGCTGCTGGGCCTTCCGCTTGCCGGCTGCGCCGCACTGCCGCTGCCCGATCCAGGCCCGCGCGTCGCCGGCATCGCCGTCGTCGAGCGTGACTGGCATACCGACATTGCACTGCCGGTCGGCCCGGCGCCGCTGCACCCCGCCCTGGCTGCACTGGCGGCGGACTTTCCAGGCATGACGACTATGGTCTTCGGCTTCGGCGACCGGCGCTGGCTGCTCGACCGGGACCGGTCGCCGCTCGCACTGCTGCGGGCCCTGCTGCCGGGGGCCGGGGCCATCCTCCTCACCGCCCTCGCCGCCCCGCCGGAAGCGGCCTTCGGACCCGACCATATCGTCCGCCTCCCTCTCACCGCGGGGCAAATGAAGCGCTTGCAGGAATACCTGGCGGGCAGTCTCGACCAGGGCCGGAGACTGCCCGGCGGCCGGTGGCAGGCCCTGGCGGAGGGACCCTATCCCGGCAGCGTCTTCCTCGCGTCGCCGATCATCTATTCGGCCGGCTATACCTGCAACACCTGGACCGCCCATGCCCTGGCCGCGGCGGGACTGCCGATCGATCCCGCCGGCGTGGTCTTCGCCGGGCAGGCCATGGCCTGGGCCCGCCAAGCGGCCGAGGTGCTCGGAGCAAGCTCCGATCGGAATGGCATCCTCCGGTCGGAGGATGTGCGCTAGCAGGCCACGCGCTACGGCGAGGTCCGCAAGCCGGTGCGAACGGAGGCCACCCTAGTAGCGGCTGGGCACGACTACCGTGCCGGCCGGCGGCGGGTTCGGGTTGCTGCTGCTGAAGCTGAGGCAGCCGGCAAGGCTGACGGCGGCTAGGATCAACAGGACGGCTTGGCGCATCGGGTCCTCCTTCGGCCATGAAGCGGCGTCCCTACGCGGCGCGCCCGATTTGGTTCCGCCAGCCGTGCGTTACGGTCCGGAAAAAACTTCGTGCGACGAATCGGGAGCGACAGCCGGCCGGCTGGTATGTCAGGGTGGCTGCAATGCTCTGACAGGGATGCTGCCATGCGCTATTGGGTCCTGGCCTTTCTGCTGGCTGCCGCCTTGCCCGGTTGCGCCGAGAACAGCTTCGGCGCCCCGCAATGGCGCGACAATGCCGAGGCACCGGCCTGGCGCCGCCCAGGCTCGACCCTGCCGCCGCTCCAGCACATCCCTGCCCCGGCCTACAGCGCCAGGGCTTGATCCGAGGCGGCTGACTACGACGGGGTCAGCCGCAGCGCCCCGTCCAGCCGGATCGTCTCGCCGTTCAGCAGCGGGTTGGCGGCGATGGCGAGAACCAGCGCCGCCACCTCCTCAGGCCGGCCCAGCCGGTTGGGGAAGAGCGGCAGCCGCCCCAGCGCCTCCCGCGCCTCCTCTGGCATGCCCGCCAGCATCGGCGTCTCGATCAGCCCCGGCGCGATGGTCATCACCCGGATGCCGAAGCGCGCCAGTTCCCGCGCCGCCGGCAGGGTAAGGCCGACGACCCCCGCCTTGCTCGCCGCATAGGCGCACTGGCCGATCTGCCCCTCATAGGCAGCGATCGAGGCGGTGTTGACGACGAGGCCGCGCTCCCCCGTCGGCAGCGGATCGAGCGAGGCCATCCGCGCCGAGGCCAGGCGCAGCAGGTTGAAGGTGCCGGTGAGGTTCACCCGCACCACTTGCTCGAACAGGCCGAGCGGATGCGGCCCCTGCCGCCCGGAGACCCGCGCCGCCGGGGCGATGCCTGCGCAGCTCACGGCAAGGCGCAGCGGCCCGAGCGCCGCGGCAGCCTCCACCGCCGCTGCCATCGCCGCCTCATCGGCCACGTCGCCGGCCGCGGCCACCCCGCCGATACGGGCGGCGACCGCCTCTGCCGCCTCCTGCTTCAGGTCCATCACCACGACGTGGGCGCCGGCCGCGGCCAGCGCCTCGGCCGTCGCCGCGCCGAGGCCGGAGCCGCCGCCGGTGACAAGCGCCGCAATCCCCTTCACGTCCATGTCCATCCTCCCCGCGCTTCAGCGCCTGGCGAGCGGCCTCGCCCGCCAGCCGGGCGCCAGCACCCGGTAGCCATCCGCAGTGAGGATCGCATCCCGCGCCGGGTCGTGCGAGGCCTCGGCCAGCGCCAGGCTCTCCGCATCGCGCAGGATGTAGAGCGTCCCCGGCTCATAGGCGCCGGAGCGGAGGATCTCCGCCACCTTGGCGCGCAGCGCCGCGGCCCGGCCCTCGTCCACCCGGGCCATGTAGACGGAATCCGTCGGCATCCCCCCCTGCGCGGCGAAGCGGGCGATGGACTCCCAGCCCTCGCCCATATTGACGGCCGGCACCGCCCTCACCTGCGCATAGGCACCCGCCGCCTCGGCCCAGAACGGGTCGAAGAGCCGCGGCGGGACCCCCGCCGGCGCCCCGGCGACAAAGGAATGCCGCCGCTCCAGCCCCGGCTGCAGATCCACCCATTGCAGCGCCAGCAGGCCGAGCAGCAGCCAGCCCGTGCGCCGGCCGCCCCAGGCCCGCGCCACCAGGGCGATGGCGCCGAGCATCAATGCATAGGAGAGCGGCCAGACCATCCGCTCCGCGTTGCGCAGCATCCCGGCAACGGCCATCGCCCGGTCGGGCAGGGCGAAGAGCACCCCTCCCGTGCCGCCCACCGTCACATGCGGGGTGATGGCGAAAGCAAGCAGCGCCAGCAGCGCCGCGGCCAGCGGCCAGAGCCGACGCGGCAGCCCCACGGGCCGGCGCAGCAGCGCTGCCAGCCCCGCCGCCAGCAGCAGCAACCCGCCGAGGCCGAGATAGCTGCTCCCCGCCTCCCAATGGCCAGGGTCGGGCAGGTCCGGCAGCAGGCCGGACCAGAGCCCGCCATCGGCATAGGCCAGCAGGTCGAAATTCCAGGTGCCGTAGCCGCCGGCCCCGCTTCCCGGCCCGCTGTCGTAGCCGCCGCGCAGCAGGAAGAAGCCGCCCGTCCAGAGCGCCCCCGCCACCGCCAGCGGCACGCCCGCCGCCTCGGCGACCAGCACGCGGCCGCGCGCCAGCCAGGCCCGCCGCAGCCAGTCCGCCGCCCAGAGCGGCATCGCCATGGCGATGAGATAGGAGTGGATCAGCGCCGTCACCGCCAGCAGCGCCGCCCAGCGCAGGGCGTGCCACGCCCCCTGCCCTCGCCCCAGCGCCAGCAGCAGCGCCGCGAGCAGCAGCCATTGCCCGGCGAGCGGGGTATGTCCTGCCATCCGGTTGATCAGCATCGGCTGCAAGGCCAGCAGCCCCGCGCCGCAGACCCGCGCCAGCATGTTCCGCGTGGCAAGGCCGACCAGCCGCCAGCCGAGCACTCCCTGCAAGATCCCGCAGGCCAGCAGCCAGGGCCCGACATATTGCGGTACCTCCACCACTCCCCGCAGCGCCTTCAGCACCAGGGCGAGCAGCGGGATGGCATCGGCGAAATAGATCGCCGTGCCGAGTTCCATCCCGTAATCCGGATTGGCACCCGGCGGCAGCAGCCAAGGCGCCGCGCGGAAGTAGCTCCAGCCCAGCCAGAGCTGCACTGGGTCGGGCCCCAGCGGCCCGGCCAGCAGCCAGCCCTGGTTATGCGGATTGAGCGGGCCGAGGCCGAAGACCGCCAGCACCACCGCCGCCCCCGCCAGCGCGGCGAGCGACGCCCCGAGCCAAGCCTTACCCGCCGTCATCCACCCTCCTTTTCGTGACAGGACGAAACGCCGCCGGAGCGCCATGCATGCTCTGAACGGACGGAATGAACCGGCCCGTTGTGGCCTGGCTGATCCCCGGGGCCGCTCAACCGTTGTCATGCGGCTGGACTATTGTACAGGACGGAGGCGATGCGGGTTCTGCTGATCGAGGATGATGCGCTGTTGCGCATGGTACTTTCCGACCGGTTGGCCGAGGACGGTATCGACGTGCAGGGCCTCGCCAATGCCGAGGACGCGCTGATCCTGCTGGGGGCCGGCCAGGTGCCGGACGTACTGGTGACCGATATCCGCCTCGGCGGCGGGCTGAGCGGCTTCGACCTGGCCGAGGTGGCGCGGGCCAGGCACCCGGAGGTCGGCGTCATCCTGATCAGCGGCGCGCCGTCCGAGGAGATGCGCGGCCGGATGCAGCGGCGAGAGATCTTCCTGGCAAAACCCTTCCAGCCGGAGGCGCTGGCCGCCGCGATCCGCCAGGCGGCGGCCAAGGACTAGCCGGGACTTGGCGGGCGGCAGCGCGGGGGGCTAGCCTCCCCGGCCACACGGCCCGCCAAGGAACGAGAACATGGCCCTCAACGCCCTGGACGGCCCCCGCATCCGCCATCTCAGCAATGCGGGCGAGCCCTACGAAACCATCCGCCTCGACCGGTTGACGCCCGTGATCGGCGCCGAGATCGAAGGCGTCGATCTCGGCCGCCCCATCGCCCCGCGCCAGATGGAGGAGATCAAGCGGGCGCTCGCGGAACACCTCGTCATCTTCTTCCGCGAGCAGACGATGACGCAGGAGCAGCACCTCGATTTCGGCCGGCAATTCGGCCCGCTACACCTCCATCCCGCCGCGCCGCACGAGCCGAGCCACCCGGAGCTGATGGTCATCAAGGCCGATGCCAATTCCGTCCGCGCCAATGGCGAGGGCTGGCATTCCGACGTCTCCTGCGACGAGGAGCCGCCGCTGGGCTCCATCCTCTACATCAAGGAATGCCCGCCCAATGGCGGCGACACGCTCTTCGCCAGCATGTATGCCGCCTATGACGCGCTGTCGGATCGGATGAAGGCCTATCTCGAGGGCCTCACCGCCCTGCATGACGGTGAGCCGGTCTATCGCGGCATGTTCGCCAAGGACGGCGTGGCCGACAAGGCGAGCTATCCGCGGGCGGAACACCCGGTCATCCGCACCCATCCGGTGACGGGCAAGAAGGCGCTCTACGTGAATCGCGGCTTCACCGCCCGCATCCTGGGCATCCCCCGCGACGAAAGCGACGGCATCCTCCGCTATCTCTACGAGCATATGGAAAACCCGCTGTTCCAGTGCCGCTTCCGCTGGCGGCCCAACTCCGTCGCTTTCTGGGACAACCGCTGCGCCCAGCACCGGGCGATGTGGGACTACTGGCCGCACCGCCGCTACGGCAACCGCGTCACCATCAAGGGCGAGCGTCCTGTCTGACATGCGCCTCGCCGACCGCCGGATCCTGCTGATCGTCTCCGGCAGCATCAGCGCCTACAAGGTGCTGGAGCTGACGCGCCTGCTGCGCAAGTCCGGCGCCGCCGTCACCGGCGTGCTGACCGCGGGCGGGGCGCGCTTCGTGACGCGGGAGGCGCTGGCCGGCATCACCGGGCAGCGCGTGCATGACGACCTCTGGGCGGCGGAGGCGGAGATCGGCCATATCCGCCTCGCCCGCCTGCCCGACCTCGTCGTTGTCGCCCCCGCCTCGGCCAACATGCTGGCGAGGATGGCGCAGGGCCTGGCCGACGACCTGGCGGGCACGATCCTGCTGGCGACCCGTGCCCCGGTGCTGGTGGCGCCGGCCATGAACACGGCGATGTGGGAGCACCCGGCGACCCGCGCCAACATGGCGGCGCTGACGGGCCGAGGCGTCCGCGTCGTCGGCCCGGGGGTGGGCGCCATGGCCGAGCCCGAGAGCGGCCCCGGCCGCCTTGCCGAGCCGGCCGAGATCCACGCCGCCATGGAGGCGATCCTGGCACCGGAGGCCGGGCCGCTCGCCGGTCGCCACGCCCTCGTCACCTCCGGCCCGACGCATGAGCCGATCGACCCGGTCCGCTACATCGCCAACCGCAGCAGCGGCAAGCAGGGCCATGCGATCGCGGCGGCACTGGCCAGGCTCGGCGCCCGCGTCACCCTCGTCGCCGGGCCGGTGACGCTGCCCGACCCGCCCGGCGTCACGACGCTGCATGTCGAGACCGCCCGCGAGATGCTCGCCGCCTGCGAGGCCGCCCTGCCCGCCGACATCGCGGTCATGGCCGCCGCCGTCGCCGACTGGCGCGTGGCGCGGGAGGCGACGCAGAAGCTGAAGAAGGAACCTGGGGCCGAGGCTCCCTCCCTCACCATGGCGCTGAATCCCGACATCCTGGCCACCATCTCCCGCCATGCCCGCCGGCCCAGCCTCGTCATCGGCTTCGCCGCCGAGACCGAGCAGGTGGTGGAGCACGCCATCGCCAAGCGGGCGCGGAAGGGCTGCGATTGGATCCTCGCCAACGATGTCTCCGGCGATGTCATGGGCGGCGATGCCAACCGCATCCACCTCGTCACCGATTCGGGCGTCGAGGACTGGCCGGAGATGGCGAAGGCGGAAGTGGCCGCGCGGCTGGCGGCTAGGATCGCAGCCGCACTCGGCTGAGCTTCGTCTCGAAGCCGTCCCAAAAGGTCACAACCGCGCCTCAGGAAAGGAACGCGAAACACATTCGTGTGATTGTGTCTTCAGCGATGGACCCGTTTCCTTACGATAGGTGAACCCCATCGCCCCTCGCTGAACACAAGCTCGCCGGATCATCGGTCATGTTCCAGACCTTGTTCACCCGTCTCCGTCATTGGCTCACCTACCGGCCGGAGCGGCGATACATGCGGGGCCGGGCGTAAGCGGGGGCCCTTACTCCTCCAGCATGTCGCGCAGCCAGGCTTCGCCTTCGGGCGAGAGGTTGTGCCAGGCCGCATCCACCGGGACGCGGGTGATGGTCAGCACGACATCCGGCGCATCCTCCTTCTTCAGCGCCCGTAGCAGGTGGTCGCGGAGATAGGCGGGGGAGACGCCGGTGGCGACCAGCACCGCCCGTGGCGTGATCGGCCAGTGCTCCGGCGCGATCTCGAAGATTGCCTCGAAGAACACCTTCTCGGCCGAGGCCGGGGCGGCGCCGAGGTCATGCAGGACGAGGCAGAGCGACATCGGTGGGTCCTTCTTCAGGCCGAATAGAGATGCGTGACGGACACCCCGGCCGTGGCGGCGACCGCCTCCGCGACCAGGGCCCGGTGACAACGGGCCGGATCGGCTTCCAGGCATAGCAGGCAGACCGTTTCACGTCCTGCCTGGTCCGCCAGCGCGGCCAGCGCCGCCTGCGCCTCCACGCCCGCCAGATGCGCGCCGAAGATCCGCCGCATCTCCCCCGGCCGCCCGGCGCGTACCGCCGCCCGCCCCTCGGCCGGGGTGCCGAGCGCCTTCACATGCCGGTAGCCGATGCCCGCCTCCGCCAGCGCGGCGGAGAGCGCGGTCTTGGCGAAGCCCGGCTTTCGGCTGTTCGCCAGCGCCCGCACATCGACCAGGGTGGTGATGCCGGCGCCGCGCAGCGTCTCGATCAGCCGCGCCGGCACCGTCTCCTCATAGCCGATGGTGAAGAGCGTCACCGGTTGATCGCGGCATGGGCGGCGAGGCAGGCCATGTCGAGCAGCTGGGTGACGCTCGCATCCATCGGCACGATCTGCACCGGGCGCGACATGCCCATCAGCAGCGGGCCGATGGTCGTGGCGCTGGTCAGGCGGGGGACAGCCTTGGTGAGGATATGCGCGGCGTGCAGCCCCGGCATCACCAGCACATTGGCCGGGCCCGTCAGGCGGCAGAAGGGATAGAGATGCGCGCGCAGCACCGGGTCGAGCGCCACGTCGGCCGCCATCTCGCCATCATACTCGAAGTCGACCTTCCGCTCGTCGAGCAGCCGCACCGCTTCGCGGAGACTCCCCGGGATATGCCCCTTCGGGTCGCCGAAGGTCGAGAAGGAGAGGAAGGCGACGCGCGGCTCATGCCCAAGCCGCCGCGCGGCAGCCGCCGACTGCACCGCGATCTCGGCCAGCGTCGCCGCGTCCGGCCGCTCGTTGATCGCGGTGTCGGCGACGAAGACGGTGCCCGAGACGCGTGCCAGCATCAGCGTCAGGCCGAAGGTGACCTCCCCCGGCGCCGGGTCGATGGCGGCCGAGATGCCCTCCAACGCCACCGCATAGCTCCGCGTTACCCCCGTCACCACGGCATCCGCATCGCCGAGCGCCAGCATGCAGGCGGCGAAGACGTTGCGGTCCTGGTTGACGAGGCGCTGGCAGTCGCGGAACAGGAAGCCCTCGCGCTGCCGCCGCGCATAGAGGAACTCGGCGTAGCGCCGGTTGCTGTCGGAGTTCCGCGCGTTGCGGATGGTGATGCCGGGCGGCAGCTGCACGCCGAGCGTCCGCAGCACGGCGGCAATGCGGTCCTCCCGCCCCACCAGCACCGGCGTGCCGTAGCCGGCGTTGTGGAAGGCGAGCGCGGCGCGCACCACCTTCTCCTCCTCGCCCTCGGCGAAGACGACGGTGCGCGGATTGGCGCGCACCCGCTCGGTGATGAGCTCCATCGCATTCGCCGTCGCATCCAGCCGCCCGGCCAGCGTGCGGGCATAGCGCGTGAGGTCGGTGAGCGGCTTCCGCGCCACGCCGCTCTCCATCGCCGCACGGGCGACGGCGACCGGCACGCGCGAGATCAGCCGCGGGTCGAATGCGTTGGGGATGATGTAGTCCGGCCCGAAGCGCAGCGACTTGCCTGGGCCGCCGCCGGCGGTGTTCACCTCCTCCGGCACGTCCTCCCGCGCCAGCATCGCCAGCGCCTGCGCGGCGGCGACCTTCATCGAATCGTTGATGGTGCTCGCCCGCACATCCAGCGCGCCGCGGAAGATGAAGGGGAAGCCGAGGACATTGTTCACCTGGTTTGGATAGTCGCTGCGGCCCGTGGCGATGATGCAGTCTGGCCGCACCGCCTTCGCCTCCTCCGGCGTGATCTCCGGGTCCGGGTTCGCCATGGCGAAGACGATCGGCTTGTCGGCCATGCTGCGCAGCATCTCGGGCGTCACCGCGCCCTTGACCGAGAGGCCGAAGAAGCAGTCTGCCCCCTCCATCGCCTGGGCCAGGGTACGCTTCGGGGTCTCGACCGCATGGGCCGACTTCCACTGGTTCATGCCTTCCGTGCGGCCGCGATAGACCACGCCTTTGGTGTCGCAGAGGATGACGTTGCGCGGCGTGACGCCCATCGCCTTCATCAGCTCGGCACAGGCGATCGCCGCCGCGCCGGCGCCGTTGATGACGATGGTGATGTCGCGCAGCTCCCGCCCCGTCAGGTGGACGGCGTTCAGCAGGCCGGCGGCGGCGACGATGGCGGTGCCGTGCTGGTCGTCATGGAAGACAGGGATGTCCATCACCTCGCGCAGCCGCTGCTCGATGACGAAGCATTCCGGCGCCTTGATGTCCTCGAGGTTGATCCCGCCGAAGGAGGGGCCGAGATGCTTCACGGCGTCGACGAAGGCATCCACCTCCTCGGTATCGACGCAGAGGTCGATGCCGTCCACATCGGCGAAGCGCTTGAAGAGCGCGACCTTGCCTTCCATCACCGGCTTCGAGGCCAGCGCGCCGAGATTGCCGAGGCCCAGCACCGCCGTGCCGTTGGAGACGACGGCGACGAAATTGCCCTTCGAGGTGTAGTCGTAGGCCAGCGCCGGGTCGCGGTGGATGTGCAGGCAGGGCTCTGCCACGCCCGGGCTGTAGGCCAGGCTGAGGTCGCGCGCCGTGATCAGCGGCTTGGTGAGGCGGATCTCCAGCTTGCCGGGCCGCCCTTCGGCATGCAGCGCCAGCGCCTCCTCCGGCGTCACTCGCGCGGTGCGCACATCCGCCAGCGAAATGGGAGGCAGGCTGCCCTTGTGCCCATCGTCCATGGCCGTTCTCCCCGAAACCCGTTGCGGCGGCGCATCCGCCTGCCCCCTGTGAGGAGCCAGTCTTGCAGCCATGGCTCGCTTCGTGAAGTCCGCGGGTTTGCGGCTGCGAAGAGGCCGGCGCCGGTCTAGACAGAGGGGATGGACAGCCTGCCTGACCCCTCTCCCCGCCCGCCGACCGCCGAGGGCGCCTCGCCTGCCATGGCGCAATGGTTCGCCGCCAAGGCGGACCATCCCGATGCCCTGCTTTTCTTCCGCATGGGCGACTTCTTCGAGCTGTTCTTCGCCGATGCCGAGGCGGCGTCGGAGGCGCTCGACATCGCGCTGACCTTTCGCGGCGAGCACCAGGGCCAGAAGATTCCGATGTGCGGCGTCCCCGCCCATAGCCACGAGAGCTACCTGGCCCGGCTGATCCGCCGCGGCTTCCGCGTCGCCATCTGCGAGCAGATGGAGACGCCGGAGGAGGCCAAGCGCCGCAAGGCTCCTGCCGTGCGGCGCGAGGTGGTCCGCCTCGTCACTCCGGGGACAGTGACCGAGGAGACGCTGCTGGAGGCCGCCCGCCCCGCCTGGCTGCTGGCGCTGGCGCCCGGGGAGGAGAAGCTGGGCGCAGCCTGGCTCGACCTCTCGACCGGCGCCTTCGAGACCGAAACTCTGGCCCCGGCCGACCTGCACGCCCTGCTCGCCCGGCTCGAACCCTCCGAGGTTCTGGCCCCGGCCGCCCTCGCCCTCCCCGGCGCGGTGGAAACGCTGGTTCCGCGCGATGCCGCCCGCCGCGTCGCCGAGGCCTATGGCGTCGGCACGCTGGACGGGTTCGGCGAGTACCATGCGGCCGAAATCGCCGCCGCCGCCATGGCGCTCGGCTACCTGAAGGCGACGCAGAAGGGCGCCAACAGCGAGGCGCTGGCCCATCTCTCCCGCCCGGTGCCGCGTGGCAGCCAGGGCGTGCTGCAGATGGATGCCGCCACGCGCCGCAGCCTCGAGATCCTCCGCTCGGAGCGCGGCAGCGCCCGCGACTGCCTGCTCGGCGCCGTCGACCGCTGCGTGACGGCGGCCGGCAGCCGGCTGCTCGCCGCCCGCCTCGCCTGCCCGCTGGCCGAGGCGGCGCCGATCCGCGCCCGGCACGATGCCGTCGCCGCCCTGCTCGCCGCGCCCGCGCTGCGCGGCGCCATCCGCGCCGCCTTGAAGGGCGCGCCGGACATGGCCCGGGCGCTGGGCCGCCTTTCCCTCGACCGTTTCGCCCCGCGCGACCTCGCCGCCATCCGCGACGGCCTCGCCCGCGCCACCGCCATCGCCGAGGCGCTGGCGCAGGCCGAGTTGCCGCCCCTGCTCGCCAACGCCGCCGCCGCGCTGTGCCCATCGCCCGACCCGGCGCCGGAACTCGCTCGTGCCCTGGCCGAGAGCCTGCCGGCGCGGCTCGACGATGCCGGCATCGTCGCCTCCGGCTATGACGGGCAGCTCGATGCGCTGCGCCGGCTGCGGGACGATGCGCGCGGCGCCATCGCCGCCCTGCAGCTCGACCTCTGCCAGGCCTGGGGCGTCGCCGCGCTGAAGATCCGCCACCACCAGCAATTCGGCTACCTCGCCGAACTGCCTGCCGCCGCGGGCGAGAAGCTGCTGCGCGACCCGCCATCCAAGGCCAGCGGCGACTTCGCCCCGATCCACCGGCAGACCATGGCGAACGGCGTACGCTTCACCTGCGCGGCGCTGGCCGGCCTCGACCGCCGGCTCTCCGAAGCGGCCGACGAAGCCTCGCGGCGCGAGAAGCTGATCACCCGCCACCTCCGCGGCCTGTGCCTCGCGGCCGCAGCCGGCATCGCCCGCGCGGCCGAGGCGCTGGCCGAGATCGACATCCAGGCCGCCGCCGCCGAACTCGCCTCCGACGGCGGCTGGTGCCGGCCGGAGGTCACCGAGCGGCCCGACTTCGCCATCGCCGCCGGCCGCCACCCTGTCGTCGCCGCGGCGCTCGCGCGCAGCCGCAGCGGCGCCTTCGTCCCGAATGACTGCGACCTCTCGGCCGGCGGGCGCATCTGCCTGCTGACCGGGCCGAACATGGCGGGCAAGTCCACCTTCCTCAGGCAGAATGCGCTCTTCGTCGTGCTCGCCCAGGCCGGGCTCTTCATCCCGGCCGAGCGGGCGCGGATCGGCCTGACCGACCGGCTGTTCTCGCGCGTCGGCGCCTCGGACGACCTGGCCGGCGGGCGGTCCACCTTCATGGTGGAGATGGCGGAAACGGCGGCGATCCTGAATCTCGCCGGCCCGCGCTCGCTCGTCGTGCTCGATGAGGTCGGGCGCGGCACCGCGACCTGGGACGGGCTCGCCATCGCCTGGGCGGTGCTCGAGGCGCTGCACGACCGCACCCGCTGCCGCACCATCTTCGCCACCCATTTCCACGAGCTGACGGCGCTCGCGGGCAAGCTGCCGGAGTTGCAGCTGGCGACGATGCGCGTGCGCGAATGGCGGGGCGAGGTCGTCTTCCTGCACAGCGTCGCACCCGGCTCGGCGGAGCGGAGCTGGGGCCTGCATGTGGCGAAGCTCGCCGGCGTGCCACGCGCCGTGCTCGCCCGCGCCGGCCAGGTGCTGGCCTCGCTGGAGGAGCGGGCGCGCGGCCTCGATCCCCTGGCCGAGGAAATGCCGCTCTTCGCCCGCCCCGCCGACCCGGCACCGGGCCATCCGGTGCTGGCCGCGCTCGCCGCCCTCGACCTGGACAACCTCTCGCCGCGCGAGGCGCAGGAGACGGTCTATCATCTCAGAAGCCTCATGGATGGCGCTGTCAACCGCGCTTAACTCGCGTTAGGCTGAGGGGAATGACCGAAGCGGCGACCTTCCAGGCCCGGGGCCCCTCCCCCCGGCCCTCTACCCCGGCCGATGCGCCCGGGGTCCTTCCGGACCTGATCGCCGAGCTGGTGGCGGGCCCCCTGCGGCGCGAACAGGCCCTCGATCTGTTGCGCGGCCATCTCGGCCGCATCCAAGGCCGGGTGCAGGACGCCTTCGAGAGCCATGAGCTCGACGGCCTGCCCGCCGCGCGCTGGCTGGCCGCGCTGGCCGATGGGCTGATGAGCGCCATCCACGCCTATGCCCTCGCCATGGTTCCGCCGCGCAACGCGGCGGAGGAGGCCGAGGCACCCTTCGCCCTCGTCGCAACCGGCGGCTATGGACGCGGCGTGCTGGCGCCCTTCTCCGACATCGACCTGCTCTTCCTCACCGATGGTCAGGCGGGGCCGAGGGCGCAGCGGGTGGTGGAGTTCATCCTCTACCTGCTCTGGGATCTCGGGTTGAAGGTCGGCCATGCAACGCGCAGCATCCGCGACTGCATGGAGGAGGCCGGGCGCGACGCGACCGTGCTCACCGCCCTCGTCGATGCCCGCTTCCTGGTCGGCGAGCGGCCGGTCTTCGAGCGCTTCGGCATTGCCTTCGACGCCGCGCGGAAGGAACGCGGCCTCGGCCCCTTCCTCGCCGCCAAGCGGCAGGAGCGGGCCGGGCGCCATGCCCGCTACGGCGACAGCCCTTTCCTGGTCGAGCCTCATGTCAAGGAGGGGCGCGGCGGGTTGCGCGACCTGCAAACCCTGTACTGGCTGGCCCGCTATGCCTTCGGCACCCAGCGCATGCCGGAGCTGGTCGGCGAGGACAGCCCGGGCGGCGGCCTCATCACCGAGCATGAGGCGCGCGCCATCCGCCGCGCCTGGAATTTCCTCTGGACCGTCCGCTTCCACCTCCATTACGTCGCCGGGCGGGCGGAGGAGCGGCTGACCTTCGACTTCCAGCCCGTGGTCGGCGCGCGCATGGGCTACACGCCGCGCGGCCGGCAGAACGGCGTCGAGCGCTTCATGAAGCACCTGTTCCTGACGGTCAGGGACGTGCTGCGGCTGACGCGGGTGCTGGAGCCGGCGATCGAGCGCGCGGTGCTCGGGGCCCCTGCCCTCCGCCGCCAGGGCGATGCGTCGCTGGCCGAGGCCGGCCTGGCGCTGGCCGACGGCAAGCTGGTGGCGGCGCCGCCCAACCGCGACTTCTCGCGCGAGCCGGTGCTGATGCTCCGCATCGTCAAGGCGGCACGCGACCGGAAGCTGGAGATCCATCCGCTTGCCATCCGCGCGCTGATCCGCAACGCGCACCACGCCGCCGTGCTGCGCGGCCAGGCGGAGGCGAACACCCTCTTCCTCGACATCCTCACCGGGCGCGATGCCGCGCTCTGGCTGCGGCTGATGAACGAGACGGGGTTCCTCTCGCGCTTCGTCCCCGACTGGGCGCGCATCGTCGGGCTGATGCAGTTCGACACCTACCATGTCTTCACCGTCGACGAGCACACGATCGAGGCGATCGGCGTCCTCCAGCAGATCGAGCGGGGCGAGCTGGGCGAGGTGGCGCCGGTGGCGAGCGAGCTGATCGGCCAGCTGCAGTCCCGCCGTGCGCTCTATGCCGCCTGCCTGCTGCACGACATCGCCAAGGGCCGCGGCGGCGACCATTCGGAACTCGGCGCGCGCATCGCCACCGAGATCTGCCCGAAGCTCGGCCTGACCTCGGAGGAGACGGAAACGGTCTCCTGGCTCGTGCTGCACCACCTGCTGGTCAGCCAGACTGCCTTCAAGCGCGACATCGAGGATCCGAAGACCATCCTCGACATCGCCGACCTGGTGCAGTCGCCGGAGCGGCTTCGCCTGCTACTGGTGCTGACGGTCTGCGACATGCGCGCGGTCGGGCCCAAGGTCTGGAACGGCTGGAAGGCGACGCTGCTGCGCGAGGTCTATTGGCGCGTGGCGGAAGTCTTGGCCGGCGGCCTCTCCGTGCCGGAGCGCGACGTGCGCGTGGCCCGCGCGCGGGATGCGGCGGGTGCCATGCTGGAAGCCTGGCCGGCGGCGGACCGGGAGCGGTTCCTCTCGCTCGGCTATCCCGGCTACTGGCTTTCCTTCGATGCGGAGACCCATGCGCGCCATGCCGCGCTGATCCGCGAGGCGGAATCGGTGCAGGCGCCCCTCACCGTGCGGACGCGGGTGATGGAAGCGCGGGCCGTGACGGAGGTGACGATCTATGCCGCCGACCATCCCGGCCTGTTCAGCCGCATCGCGGGTGCGCTTGCCGTCGCAGGCGCCAGCATCGTCGATGCGCGGATCCACACGCTGACCAACGGCATGGCGCTCGACACCTTCTGGGTGCAGGACGCGATGGGCGGCGCCTTCGATGCGCCGCACCGCCTCGCGCGGCTTTCCGTGCTGATCGAGCAGGCGCTGTCGGGGCGGCTCAGGCTGCGCGACGAGATCCGCAAGGTGCGGCGGGAGCCGGCTCGGCTGCGGGCCGTCACCGTTCCGCCGCGCGTCGTCTTCGACAACCATGCGAGCAATACCCACACCGTCATCGAGGTGAACGGGCGCGACCGGCCGGGTCTGCTGCATGACGTGACGGCGGCGATCAGCGACCAGGGGCTGCAGATCGCCTCGGCCCATATCACGACCTATGGCGTGCGGGCGGTCGATGTCTTCTACGTGAAGGATGTCTTCGGCCTGAAGGTGGAGAACGAGCGGAAGCTCGCCCCATTGCGCCGGGCGGTGGAGGCGGCGCTGACGCCGCCGGGGAGCGAGGGCGGCGGCATGGTCGCCGTCAACCCGCGGGCGGCTGCCGACCCCGCATGATCCCGCGGGCGGCTGCTGCGTTGGCTCTTCCGAACCCAGGAAGAAGAGAGACGCCCATGCCGCCGGAACCCGATCGCCGCAGCAATATCGAGCCGCAAGAGAACCTGACCAGCAGCCATGGCCCGCAGGCGCCGCAGCGGGACAAGACCCATCAGTACAAGCCCTCGCCGGGCGAAAACAACAACCGCACCGATGCGAAGGCGCCGGGCGGGCCGGTGAATATCGGCGTCAAGGGCGGGGTGCCGGATGACAACGGCCCCGAGGGCGCCGGGCAGGAAGAGGACCGCGCGACCGGGCTCGGCAAGAAGGACAGCACGGCGGGGCTGGCCCAGGAGTAGTCAGGCAGAGGCGATGCCGCTTTCCTCGTGGCGTCGCTTCTCCACTTCTTCGCCATAGCGGCGGAGGAGGTGGGCTTCGGTCAGCAGGCCGATGACGCGGCGGCCGGGCCCGTCCACCACTGCCATCGCCTCCGCCTCGGCCGCCTCGAAGGCAGACATGGCGATGCGGGCGTTCATGCTCGGCAGCAGCACGCGGTCGGTCAGGTGCAGCAGGCTCTCGATGCTGGCCTCGGGCGAGGCGGCATGGGCCTCCGGCACCGAGACGATACCCGCATAGCGGCCGCCCTCGCCCAGCACCACCGCCCGGCTCACCGCGCCGAGAGGGAAGCGCCCGCGGAAGGCGGCGAGCTCCATGGTCAGCGGCGCCGTCTGCACCTCGCGCCGCATCAGGCTGCCGACGGTAAGGTCGTTCACCCAGCCGATGTCGTGGGCGCTGCGGATCGTCTCGCCGCGCAGGTGGAAGCGCCAAGTGGCGAAGGAATAGCCGAAAAGCCGGCGCACGATCAGGCCGGAGACGGCGACCGCGGCCAGCACCGGGCCGGTGACGGCGAGGCTGCCGGTGGTCTCCAGCGCCAGGAAGGTCATCGCCAGCGGCGCGCCGATGACGGCGGCGCCGAAGGCGCTCATTCCGACGATGGCGAGGATCAGCGGGTCCGGGCCGGGCGGCGAGACCACCGCCAGCACGGCGGCGAAGAGCTTGCCGCCGAGCGCGCCGATCAGCAGCGAGGCGAAGAACAGCCCGCCGCGGAAGCCGCTGCCGAGCGAGAGGATGGAGGCCATGGCCTTCACCACCAGCAGGGCGAGGACGGGCCAGGCCGGCGCCTCGGTCATGAAGGCCATGTGCAGCGCGCCATGGCCGGCGGAGAGGGCGATCGGCGAGATCAGCGCCAGCCCGCCGACCGCGAGGCCGCCCGCCATCAGCCGAAGCGTCGCCGAGGGGATGAAGCGGGCGAGCAGGCCCTCGGTGAGGCCGACGCCGCGCATCAGAGCGATGCCGCCGAGGCCGGAGAGGGCACCGACCAGCAGGGCGAGCGGGTAGTAGACCGGATCGACGACGCTTGGCGCCGCCGTCTCCACCGCATAAGTGCCGGCCTCGAGGGCCCGGGCGACGAGGACGGCGCTGACGGCGCTCGCCACTACCGGGAAGAGGGCGGCGATGCTGTAGGTGCCGATCACCAGCTCGAAGGCGTAGAAGGCGCCGGTCAGCGGGGCGTTGAAGGCGGCGCCGATGGCGCCCGCGGTGCCGGCGCCGACCAGGATGCGCAGGTCGCCGCGGCGCAGCGAGAAGGCGCGGCCGAGGCGGGAGGCGAGGCCGCCGCCCATCTGCGTGTAGCCCGCCTCCAGCCCGACCGAGGCGCCGACGCCGTTGGAGAGCACCGTCTGGGCGCCGACCACCACGCCGTCCGTCAGCGAAAGGCGGCCGCCGCGGAGCGCATTGGCCTCGATCGGATCGACGGGGGCGCGCGGGCGCCAGCGGCGAATGATGCGGTTCAGCCCGGCCAGCGCCAGGCCGCCGAGGCAGGGGACCAGCAGGAGTTGCCAGGTGGGCAGGCCCGTGGCGGCGGATAGGCGGAGATGCGGTTCCAGTCCGTAGAGCAGGCGTTGCAGGCCATGGGCGGCGGCGCCCATCCCCCAGGCGAGGAGGCCGACGGCGATGCCGATCAGCACGGCGAGACCGACGACCGCGACCTCGCTGCCGCGGACCCAGCCGCGGGCGCGCGTCGCCAGGTGGGTCCAGCGGCGCAGCAGCAGCACGCGGCGGGGAAGGGCGAGCGTGGTCATGCCAGGTGTCATTGCCGCAATGAGGGGCGGCTGGCGAGGGGGCTTGTGGGGGATGCGGAGGCTTCAATGCTTCGAGATTTGAGGATGGAGGCGGGGAAGGTGTTGTTGCGGTTGGAGGTTCGCCAGGAGTTTAGGGTTTTAGGTCTTTAGCGCCGGTCCATCATGATATCGGCTTGGCGGTCAGGCCGGCCCCCGTCGGATCGCTACAGGGAGGGCGGAAAGAATTGGCCCTTCCGGATCCTCGGCATGTGCGGGAATGCAGAGCGGGGCTGGCCGTCAGGAGCGCTGCGGCTGCCAAGGTTGTGCCGTGTCCTGTGCAGGCGGGCCGCCCCGACGCGCCTTAACCTCGACTTCAATTCGATGCGCGACAATCACGGCTGCTGCTCCGGGTTGCCCGTGCGCGCCAGCGGGCCTCTCGCCAACCGCAGTATTCGTAATGGTGTGAGCTCAACCCGAGCAGCCCAAGGTCGTATCGGAAGCGAAGATGGTATTCATTCATCGTCTGAGTGTGCGGACCAAGCTGTTGGCAGTCTTCGGCCTCATGTTCGTGCTGATCGCGGGCATCAGCGGCTTCGGCGCTTTTCAGCTCCGCGCCATGAGCCGCGACGCCCTCGCCATCGAGGAAACCTGGCTGCCGGCCACCCGCGCCGTCGCCGAGATCAAGATTGCATTCAGCCGGGAACGGACCAGGGCGGCGCGGGCGCTCGGCACCCAAGACCCGAAGGAGCGCGCGAGCGCCCTCCGCGATACGCAAGCAGGCGGAGCGCAGGTCCTGGCCGCCACGGCGCACTACGAACGCTTCGCCACTTCCGACGAAGCCCGGGCACTGATCGGGCGCTTCCGCGAGCGGTACCGGCTCTACTCGGAGCATGCACTGCGCGTCCTGAACCTGCCCTTCGGCGACCATGACGCGGTGAGCGCCTTCAACAACGCCTTGGTGAGCGAGTGGCGGGCCACCCTCGCCATCCTGGACGAGCTGAGTGCCCTCATCGAGCGCGGCACGGTCGAGGCCACGACGCGCTCGCGGCAGACCTACACCAACGCCTTCCGGCTCGGCCTCGCCGCCCTCATGATCGTCGCCATTCTGACATTTGCCTCCGCCATGTGGTTCAACCGGAGCGTGGTGGCACGGGTCGTGCGGCTGTCAGGGGTCATGCGCCAGCTGGCGCGGCACGATTATGCGTTCGACCTGCCCTGCACGGCCCGGGCAGACGAGATCGGCGAGCTGGCCCGCGCCATGGACGAGTGCCGCAGCGGGCTGCAGGCAGCCGACGCGCTGGCGGCCGGGCAGGCGCGCGAGCAGGCCGCCAAGGCCGAGCGCGGGGCACGCCTGGACCGGCTCACCCAGGACTTCGAGGTCCAGGCGGGGGAGCTGGCCGGAGCCCTGGCCGCCGCCGCGACCGAGCTGCAGGCAACCGCCCAGTCCATGTCGCGTGGTGCAGGGCAGGCAAGCGAGCAGGCCAGCGCGGCCGTGGCCGCCGCCGAGCAGGCCGGCGCCGATGTGGACGCCATGGCCGCGGCGGCCGAGGAACTCGCGGCGTCGGTCGCCGAGGTCAGCCGCCAGGTCGTGCAGTCGTCGAAGGTCACGGCTCAGGCCGCGGCCGACGCTCGCCGCACCGACGAGACCGTCCACGCCCTGGCCGAGGGCGCCCAGCGGATCGGCGATGTGGTGCGGCTGATCGGCGACATCGCGGGGCAGACCAACCTGTTGGCGCTGAATGCCACGATCGAGGCGGCACGGGCCGGCGAGGCGGGCAAGGGCTTTGCCGTGGTGGCCTCCGAGGTGAAGACTCTCGCCGCACAGACGGCCAGGGCGACGGAGGATATCGGCGCCCAGATCGCCGCCATCCAGGCTGCCACTGAGGACGCCGTTGCCGCCATTCAGGGCATCGCGGGCACGGTCGGTGAGGCCAGTCAGATCGCCGGCGCGATCGCGGCCGCAGTCGAGGAGCAGGGAGCCGCCACGCGCGAGATCGCCCGCAGCGCGCAACGGGCCGCGAGTGGCACCCAGGAGGTGACCCGCAACATCGGTGGCGTCGACCTGGCCAACAAGGAGGTCGGGAGCGGCGCGGGCGATGTGCTCGAGGCGGCCGGCGAACTGTCCCGCCAGTCTGAACGCCTTGGCGCCGAGGTCAGCGCCTTCCTCGCAGGCGTCAAGGCCGCCTGACGTGACTCGCCTGGAGGTCGGGTGGAGCGGCAGCGCCGCTTCACTCGGTCCAGGCGCAGTTGATTTGTTTCCTATATATTCATTTTGCCTGAGCATCAAGCAATTCCCGCCCGCGCGCCGTCGCCACCACCTGCACGCCGCCCTTCGCATCGTGGGTGAGGGCGACGAAACCGCCATCCACCGCATCCTCCCAGACCGTCAGCCGGGGGCAGGAGGTGCGCCAGGCCTCCAGCACCTCATGGTAGGGGCGGGGTGCCACGGCGACGGAGGCCACGAGGTCGCGGATCAGCGGGGTGATGACGTCCTGCATGGGGGTCACTCCGGGAGGGCGAGGAGGGTGATGCCGTAAAGGATGTAGGTGCCGGAGACGGCGGCGATCAGCCGGTCGGTCCAGCGGCGGTACTGGGTGTCGGTCATCGCCTCGAGGATGCGGCGGGCGAGCGTGGTGCCGAGGATGGAGCAGAGCACGGCTGCGCATGCGATCCGCCAGTCGAGGCTGGCGGTCTGGCTGGCGAGGCCGCCGAAATAGCCGAGCTTCAGGGCATGGCCGAGGATCTGGCCGGCGGCCTTGGTCGCCACGATCTGCCGGCGGTCGAGGCCGCCGCCCCCCTCCTTCCTACCAAGGAAGAAGCGGTCGATGAGGGGGCCGGAGACGCCGGTCAGCAGCATCAGCGACATCGCGGCCGTGCCGTAGGCGAGGCCCTGGGCGGGGCTGTGCGGGTCGGGCGCGAGGCGGGCCGGCATCAGCTTGACAAGGAAGGGGGTGATCCCGAGGGCGAGCAGCGCCAGTGGCTTGTCGGGCACCCAGCCGACCAGGCTCCAGAGCAGCAGGGCGAGGCCGAAGCCGGCGCCGACCGCGAGCAACGGGCGCCAGAGGATGTGCTTCCGCCACAGCAGGCCGCGCCAGAAGTTGGAGGCGATCTGCGTGACGGCGTGGAGGGCCATCGCCTCCGGCAGGGGAAGGAGGGCGAGGAGGACGCCGATCAGCACCAGCCCGCCGGCCATGCCGAAGATGCCGGAGAGGAAGGCGGTGCCGAGCATCACGCAGCACAGCAGAAGGATGGCGAGGGGCGTCATGGCGCCAGGGATGCGCCCGTTGAGGCGCCGTCACAAACCGAGTTATGCTGCGCTGAGCCTCAGGAAAGTTGAGCCTGCCCGCCATGCGCCGGCTGCCCTTCCTCAACGGTGTCCGCGCCTTCGAGGCGGCGGGACGCACGGGCAGCTTCGCCGCGGCGGCGGAGGAGCTGCATGTCAGCCCGGCCGCCATCAGCCGCATGGTGAAGTTGCTGGAGGCGCGGATGGGCGTCGCGCTGTTCGAGCGGCGGGCCAACCGGCTGAGCCTGACGGCGGCGGGGGCGCGGTACCGTGCGGGGCTGACGGCCCTGCTCGACGGGCTCGCGGGCCTCACCGAGGAGGTGGCGGCGATGGGCGGGCGGCAGGTGCTGACCCTCGGCGTCGGGCCGACCTTCGCCATCCGCTGGCTGATCCCGCGGCTGGCCGACTGGCAGCGGCGGGAGCCGGGGATCGAGGTGCGGATCACCACCGGCGGGGCAGGGGTGCCCTATGCGGAGGACTGGACCTGCGGCATCCGGCTCGGCGACGGGCGCTGGCCGGGGCTGGTGGCGCAGCCGCTCTTCGCCGCGGACCTGACGCCGGTCTGCGCGCCGGGGCTCGCGCGGCGGCTGGGGCGGGTGGAGGACCTCGCCGGCGAGAGCCTGTTGCGGGTCGATCATGCGCCGGAGGACTGGCCGCGCTGGCTGGCGGCGGCGGGAGTGGCCGGTGTCGCGGCGGCGGGACCGCGCTTCGATTTCTACGGGCACGCCTTGCAGGCGGCGGCGGATGGCGTCGGGGTCGCCATGGGAATCCGGCCTTACATCGACGATGACCTTGCCGCCGGGCGGCTGGTCGCGCCGTTTCCGCGCTTCGTCTCCAAGGGGGGCGGGTGGTTCCTGGTGCATCAACCCTTCCGCGCGGGGGAGCCGGCCTTCGACGCCTTCGCGCGGTGGATCACGGGGATCGCGCAAGCCTCGCCGACGGGATGAATCCAGGCTACAGGGCGCGCCATGCTCAAAGGCGTCCTCACCGTTGGCGGCTGGACCATGGCCAGCCGCGTCCTCGGCTTCGCGCGGGATATGTTCATCGCGGCCCGGCTCGGGGCCGGGCCGATCGCGGATTGCTTCTTCGTCGCGCTGAAGCTGCCGAACCTGTTCCGGCGGCTGTTCGGGGAGGGGGCGTTCAACGCGGCCTTCGTGCCGGCCTTCGCGGGGACGCTGGCGGTGCAGGGGCCGCGCGTCGCGCAGCAGCTCGCCGAGCGGATGGCGGCGCTGATGACCCTCTGGCTCTCGCTGCTGGTCGTCATCGGCATGATCGCCATGCCGCAGCTGATGCAGGTGCTGGCGCCGGGCTTCTCGGACGACCCGGCGAAGTTCCAGCTCGCCATCGAGCTGACGCGGATCACCTTTCCCTATTTGCTGCTGATCTGCCTCACCGCGCTGGTCTCGGGCGTGCTGAACGGGCTCGATCGCTTCGCGGCGGCGGCGGCGGCGCCGATCTTCTTCAACCTCCTGTCCATGGCCTCGCTGCTGGTGCTCACGCCCTACGTGGCGACGCCGGCGCATGCGCTGGCCTGGGGCGTCACCGTCTCGGGCGCGGTGCAGCTCGCGCTCGTGCTGTGGGCCTGTGCGCGGGCGGGGATGGCGCTGCACTTCCTCAGGCTGCCGAGCCTGGCGCCGGAGGTGCGGCAGGTGCTGCGGCGGATGATCCCCGGGATCATCGGGGCGGGGGTGACGCAGCTTAACCTCGCGGTCGACGTCATCATCGCCAGCTTCCTGCCGGCGGGGGCCGTCTCCTACCTCTACTACGCCGACCGGGTGGGGCAGTTGCCGCTCGGGGTGATCGGCGCGGCGGTGGGCACGGCGATGCTGCCGCTGCTCTCGCGGCAGGTGCGGTCGGGGGAGAGCCTGTCGGCGCACCGGACGATGAACCGGGCGGCGGAGCTCTCGCTGCTGCTCTGCCTGCCGGCCGCGGTCGGGCAGGCGGTGGCGGCGGGGCCGATCGTCATCGTGCTGTTCCAGCGCGGCGTCTTCGGCCTGGCCGAGGCGGAGGCGACGGCGGCGGCGCTGGCCGCCTATGCCATCGGCCTGCCGGCCTATGTGCTGGTGAAGATCTTCGCGCCGGGCTTCTTCGCCCGCGGCGACACGGCCACGCCGGTGAAGGTGGGGTTCGCGGCCGTCGCGCTGAACCTGGCGCTGAACCTGGTGCTGACGCAGTGGCTCAGCCATGTCGGGGTGGCGCTGGCAACGGCGCTGTCGGCCTGGTTCAACGCCGTGGCGCTGGGCGGGCTGCTGTGGCGGCAGGGGCATTTCCTGCCGGACCGGCGCCTGCGGCAAAGGGTGCCGCGGCTGCTGGTGGCCTCCGGGGTGATGGGGGCGGTGCTCTGGGGGATGGAGTGGCTGCTCTTCCCGGCGGGGCCCGGCTTCCGCTTCGCGGCGCTGGCGGTGCTGATTCTCTCCGGCTGCGTCGCCTATTTCGGGGCAGCGCACCTGCTGCGGGCGGTCAATCTCGGCGAGGTCAGGGGAATGCTGCTGCGGCGAAGGCGGAAGGCGTAGGTCGCCCTCGCAACGCTACTTGGCGAAATTGTGCAGCAGGGCAGGCAGCGCCAGCAGCACCGTGGCCAGGACGGTGATCAGCGAGATCGCCAGCAGCACGCCCATGCTGGCGGTGCCGGGATGGGAGGAGAGGGCCAGAGTGCCGAAGGCGGCGCCCGTCGTCAGGGCGCTGAACAGCACCGCGCGGGTCAGCGCCGTGGGCAGCAGGGTGCGCTCCCCGGCCTGCCAGGCGACGACGTAGTAGATGTCGAAGGCGACGCCGATGCCGAAGAGCAGCGGCAGGGCGATGATGTTGGCGAGGTTCAGCGCCGGGCCGAAGACGGCGCAGATCGCCAGCGTCACCAGCCCGGCGAGCACCAGCGGGGCGAGGGCCAGCAGCGCGAGGCGCAGGCTGCGCAGGATCACCAGCAGCAGCAGGCAGGTCCAGGCGAGGCCGATGGCGCCGGCCTGGAGGAAGGCCTCGCGGATCGTCGCCGAGGAGGCCTGGATGGAGATCGCCATGCCGCTCGCGCCGGGCGCCACCGCCTCCACCGCAGCGGCGAAGCGGCGGAGGGCGGCGTTGTCGTCGGAAAGGTCGCGCGGCCAGGCCTCGATGCGCGCCTGGCCGTCGGCGGCGACCCAGCCGCGGCGCAGTTCGGGGGGGATGCCCTCCAGCGTCACCGGGCCGGCCTGGAGCACCTCGGCGAGTTGCGCGAGGGTCGCGGTCAGGCCGGGCAGCAGGGCCGTGGCGAGGCGGGCGCGGCCCTCGGGCGGGCCGGCGGCGAGGCGGTCGAGCGCGGTGGCGAACAGCCGGGCATCGGCGGCGGCCGGGCCGTTGCCCTGGGCGGCCTTCGCCAGGCCCGTGGCAAGGCCGCGGAGCGCGGCGGCGGTGGCGGCGTCGTCCGGCAGCGGCTGCACCTCGGGCGGGGCGAGCGTCGGGCCGAGCAGGTCGGCGGCGTCCTGGATCAGGGCGAGCTTCGCCGGCTGGTCCTCGGGGACGAAGCTGGCCAGCGTCATCACCCGGGCGACCTCGGGCAGCGCCTCCAGCCGGGCGGCGATGGGCCGGGCGGCCTCGAGCGAGGGGGCGAGGACGTTCAGCGTATTGGGCGTCGTCTCGGCCGAGTGCATCAGGTCGCGGAAGGTGGCGACCGCTTCGGATTGGGGGTCGCGCAGGTTCAGCGGGTTGAAGTCGAAGCTCAGCACCGGGAGGGTCGCGGCGGCGGCGAGGGCCAGGGCAGCGAGCAGGGCCACCACCCGGCGATGCGCCAGCGCACGCTCCAGCGGGGCGAGGGCGGCCCAACCGATTTCCCCCGGCTCGCCGGGCGGGGCGAGCAGGCGGAGCAGGGCGGGCAGCAGCGTGAGCGAGAGGAAGGCGGCGACCAGCATGCCGACGCCGGCGATGGCGCCAAGCTCCGAGACGCCGCGGTAGTCGGTCGGCAGGAAAGCGAGGAAGCCGCCGGCGATGGCGAGCGCCGCCAGCAGGATGCCGGGGCCGGCGGTGGCGCCGGCGGCGGTGAGGGCGGGGGCCAGCCCGCCCGCCTCATGCCGCTGCTCGCGGAGGCGGACGGCGTACTGGATGCCGAAATCGACGCCGAGGCCTATGAAAAGCACGGCGAAGGCAATGGAGAGCGGGTTGAAGGGCCCGATCGCCAGCGCGCCGAAGGCCGCCGTCGCCAGCAGGCCGAGCAGCAGCGTCGCCAGCACGGGCAGGATCAGCCGCCAGGAGCGCAGCGCCAGCCAGAGCAGCAGGGCGACCAGGGCGAGGGAGAGCAGGGTGTTGCGGACGGCACCCTCGGCGACGGAGGCGAATTCCTCGTCGGCCATCGGAATCTCGCCGGTCATGCGGAAGCGCGTGCCGGGGATGCCGAGGCGACTCGCGGCCTCGCGGATCGCATCGGCCGCGGTCGCGCCAGGGCTGAGGGCGGAGAAGTCGAGCCGCGGGCGCACCAGGACGAAGCGGCGCAGCGCCTGCGGGTCCGGCGTGCGGCCGGTGAAGAGGGCGCTCCAGTCGGGCGGCGCGGTGCGGCCGGACGCGGCGGCCTCGGCGGCGGGTGTGAGGGCCGACAGCGGAGCGGCGAGGTCGGAGAGCTTTGCCTCGCCACGCTCGATGCCTTGCAGGATCAGGCCGAGGGCGGTGGCGAGGCCGCGCAGGCTGGGGTCGGCGGCCAGCGTGCCGAGCAGGGGCTGGGCGGCGATGATGCGCTCGGTGGTCTGCCGCACCTCCTCCGTCTCAAGGAAGAGCAGGCCGTTGCGGCGGAAGAAGGGGAGGGCGTCCGGCCGCTCGATGGCGAGGAAAAGGTCCTCGCGGCGGGCCAACGCCTCGGTCAGGGCGGCGGCGGCGCGGTCGGCGGCATCGCCCGTCTCGCCATCGACCACGACGGCGATGATCCGCTCGCGCTGCGGGAAGGCTTCGGCGATGCGCTCCTCGGTCAGCCGCCAGGGGAGGTCGGCGGGGAAGAGTGCATCCGTATCCGTGTTCATCGAGAAGCGGCTGCCGACCGCCAGCGCGCTCAGCAGGGCGAGCGCCAGGGCGAGCACCACCACGCGCCAGGGCCTGCGGGCCGCGGCCCCGGCGAGGGCCGCGCCAATTCGCGGAAGCAGCACGGGTTCAGGCCTCGCGGTAGAGCAGCAGCAGGAGGCCGATGCCGATCAGGCAGGCCGGCCAAAGCCAGCGGCCGATCCGCGCCAGCTCCGGCGGGCCGCGCAGTTCGGTCCAGCGGGCGCAGCCGGCGACGACGGCGAGCAGGGCCAGCGGCAGGTGCGACAGCTCGATGAGCTGCGCCTCCTTGATGTTGGAGATGGCATGGGTATGCGCCAGCAGCAGCACGCCGCCGGCCAGCATCGCCAGCGGGAAGACGAAGCGCACCCGCCCGCGCAGCAGGCCGAGACGCACCGACCATTCGGAGAGGGCGAAGGCGACGACCAGCAGAGAGGCCAGCTTGTGCTGCACCACCTCCGGGTCGCGCAGGCTCTCCAGCAGGCCGATATCGCCGAGGGGCCAGGCCTCCGGGTCGGAGCGGACCAGCAGGAAGGCGGCAAGGCCGAGGAAGACCAGGGGCCAGTGGCGGGCCCAGGGGACGCGGCCCGTCGCATCCAGCAGGGCGGCGAGGCCGACCAGCAGGACCATGATGCCGGCCCAGTGGTGGTTGTACTCGCTCCAGGCGATGTCGGTGGCGTTGCGCGGGGGCAGCAGGCCCTCGCCCGGGGTGAAGGCCTGCGGGCGCTGGGCGGCCTGGCGCTGCTGCGCCTCGGCGTCGAGCTGGGCCTGGAGGGCGGGGATCGCCAGGTCGGCATGGTCCGGGCTGCTGAGGCGGGGCCATTCCGGCGTGAAGCGCTCGGTGATCTCGGCCCAGGTGACGCGGTCGTCGGGCAGGTCCATGGCCGGCGGCACGGAGGTGAGGGAGGCGGCGACGGCGAGCACGGCGATGCCGATCGCCATCTCCGCCTCGATGAAGCGGCGGAGGCGGAGCGTGCCGCCGGGCGAGGACGGGATGCGGTGGAGCAGGCGGTAGTTCATCGCCCCGAGCACCAGCAGCATCGCCAGCATGATGAGCTTGGAGGCGGCCATGGAGCCATAGGCGGTGCCGTAGACGGCCTCCGCCGAGCCGATGAAGCCGAACCAGAAGCCCGCACTCCCGAGCAGGATCAGCCCGACGCCGCCGGCGGCGAGGAGCGAGTAGCGCTGGCCGACCATCCGCGCCGAGGGGGGTGTCAGCCGGAGGGCGGCGACGAGGCAAGGCAGGCCGCCGAGCCAGAAGGCGGCGCCGGCCTGATGCAGCGCGGTGGCGGCGAGGAGCATCGCCCGGCCCTCGCTGCGGGCGATGGCGTGGCTGCCGAAGGTGACCGCGAGCAGCACCAGCGCGGCGACGCCGAGCAGCGCGGCGCGGCGACCGCGGGCGGGGGCCTCCTGCGGCAGGGCGAGGGCGAGGAGCACCAGCATCGCCAGCAGGTCGAGCCCGGTCAGCACCACGAAATCGGCGCCGAGCAGGGCGCGGGCGCCGATGTCGAGCGTCGCTGTCAGCGCGCCGAAGCTCAGCAGGCCGAGCAGGAAGGTGGAGGCGAGCGAGGCGATGCCGGAGGCCAGGACGGTGCGGCGGGCGATGGCGTGCAGGCGGGTGGCGTCGCCGGGCGGCATCAGCCGGCCGAGCGGCGCGGCGAGCAGCACCCAGAAGATCACCGAGCCGAGCAGGACGGTCCGCGCCACCAGCTCCATCGCATGGAGGATGACGCTGGCGAAGCCGTAGAGGTCGAGGAATTGCTCCACTTACGGGGCCTTCAGCGTGAAGGGGATGTCGCCGCGGGTGATGTGCCCGTCGATCGCCAGCACCTGCCAGCGCAGCCGCCACTCGCCGGGGGCGATCGTGGCCGGGAGGGACGCGGCGAGCACCACCGGGTCGCTCTCCTCGGCGATGGGGAGGGGGATCTGGGCATTGTCGGCGCCGATCAGCAGCAGGCGGCTGCGGGCGTGGTCGAGCCGGCTGTTGAAGCGGATCGTCACCTGGCGCGGGGCGGCGGCGAGGGCTGCGCCGACCGCGGGCTCCGAGGTGACGACGATGGCATGGGCGGCAGCCGGCCCCGCCCCCAGCAGGCTGAGCGGGAGGGCAAGGCTGGACAGGAGCGCCGCCAGCAGGGTGCGGCGGGCCAGGGACGCAGGCTGTGACATGGCACTCTCCGGCCGGGGAGGAATCGGCGCTGTCAGGCCGCGCGCTACTCCCCGGTTGCAACGCGGCGGCAAAGTGCAGCAAAACATGGGCAGCGCAAGATGCCGCGAGGTGGAACGATCGCCGCAGGCCCCAGGGGACAGCAGGGGACGCTGCCGGCAGCGATCAGGCTAGGGGGCGTTGCTGATGCGGATTGTTCTGGCGCAGCCGAGGGGTTTCTGCGCCGGTGTCGTGCGGGCGGTGGATATCGTCGAGCGGGCACTCGAGAAATATGGCGCTCCCGTCTATGTCCGGCACGAGATCGTCCACAACCGCCGGGTCGTCGAGACGCTGGAGGCCAAGGGCGCCCGCTTCGTCGAGGCGCTGGAGGAGGTGCCGCCGGGGGCGGTGACCGTCTTCAGCGCCCATGGCGTCTCCCGTGCGGTGGAGCAGGAGGCGGAGGCGCGCGGGCTGCCGGTGCTGGACGCAACCTGCCCCCTCGTCTCCAAGGTCCATGGCGAGGGTCGGCGCTATATCGCGCAGGGGCGGGTGCTGGTCCTCATCGGCCATGCCGGGCATCCGGAGGTGGAGGGGACACTGGGGCAGATCCCCGGCGAGGTTCACCTGGTCGCGACGGTGGCCGAGGTGGCGGCCCTGCCGATCGCCGCGGACCGGCCGGTGGCCTTCGTGACCCAGACCACGCTCTCGGTCGATGACACGCGCGGCATCATCGAGGCGCTGAAAGCCCGCTTCACGGACCTCGTCGGTCCTGATACGCGGGACATCTGCTACGCCACCCAGAACCGGCAGACGGCCGTGCGGGAGCTGGCGCGGCGGGTGGACGTGTTGCTGGTTGTAGGAGCTGCCAACAGTTCCAACTCTAACCGCCTCCGGGAGATCGGGTCGGAGCAGGGGGTGCCCTGCTACATGATCCCGGATGCCGGGGCGCTGCGGCCGGACTGGCTGCGCGGCGCGGAGGTTGTTGGTATCACGGCCGGGGCCTCCGCCCCGGAAAGCCTGGTGGAGGAAGTGATCGCGGCGTTGGGGCGGCTTGGCCCCGTCGAGGTCTCCGCCTTGCCGGGCATCGTCGAGGATGTGTCGTTCAAGCTGCCGTCGGCCCTCGTTGAACCCGAGGCGAGTGCGGCGTCTTGATCGGGGCCCTCAAACGCCGGGCGGGGCGCATCCGCGCCCCTTGGCTTCGCCGCACTCGCGGCGGGCCACGTTCGTGGCCTCGGCCCGGAGCTTGGCTCCCGGCCGTTGGTTAGGAGAGAGGTAGTATGGGTATCCCGCTGCGACAGCAGATGAAGGTCGGCGCCTATGTGCTCAAGCAGCACATGATGGGGCGGAAGCGCTATCCGCTCGTGCTGATGCTGGAGCCGCTGTTCAAGTGCAACCTGGCCTGCTCGGGCTGCGGCAAGATCGACTACCCGGACCCGATCCTGAACAAGCGCCTCTCGGTCGAGGAATGCCTCCAGGCGGTCGACGAGACGGGCGTGCCGGTGGTGGCCATCGCCGGGGGCGAGCCGTTGCTGCACAAGGAGATGCCGCAGATCGTCGAGGGGATCCTCGCCCGCGGCAAGGTCGTCATCCTCTGCACCAACGCGCTGCTGCTCGAGAAGCGGATCGAGCAGTACAAGCCGCATCCGAATTTTACCTGGGACATCCATCTCGACGGCGACAAGGACCAGCATGACTGGGCGGTCAGCCAGAAGGGCGTCTACGACCGGGCCGTCGCCGCGCTGAAGGATGCGAAGGCGCGGGGCTTCCGCGTCGCCATCAACGCGACGCTGTTCAACAATGCCGAGCCGGAGCGGATGGCGAAATTCTTCGACGACGTCACCGCCATGGGCGTCGATGCGATCATGGTCTCGCCGGGCTATGCCTATGAGCGGGCGCCGGACCAGCAGCACTTCCTCAACCGCCGGAAGACGAAGGAGCTGTTCCGTGGCATCTTCGCCCGCGGCAAGGGGAAGGGCTGGAAGATGGGCAACAGCCCGCTCTTCCTCGACTTCCTGGCCGGCAACCAGACCTACCACTGCACGCCCTGGGGCAACCCGACGCGGAACATCTTCGGCTGGCAGCGGCCCTGCTACCTGCTGGGCGAGGGCTACGCGAAGAGCTTCAAGGAGCTGATGGAGACCACCGACTGGGACAAGTACGGGGTCGGCAACTACGAGAAATGCGCCGACTGCATGGTGCATTCCGGCTTCGAGGCCTCGGCGGTGATCGACTCGATCAAGCACCCGGTGAAGGCGATGGCGCGGCAGATGCGCGGGCCGAAGACCGAGGGCGAGATGGCGCCCGAGATCGACCTGACGCACCAGCGGAAGGCGGATTTCGTCTTCTCCCGGCATGTGGAGCAGACCATGGCCGAGCTGAAGCACGAGCCGAAGCAGAAGCCGGTCCGTGGCGCGAAGCATGGCGGCACCCCGGCCGTGGCCGCGGAGTAGGCCAAGGAGGAATAGGCAGGGGGCGGGTTGCATCCCGGGCTAAAGCCGACCACGTTAGTCCGGAAATACGCCGCATCAGGCAGGATCTGACCCATGTTCATCGAAACCGAAGGCACCCCGAACCCCGCCACCTTGAAATTCCTCCCCGGGCGGGAGGTGATGGGCAGTGCGGGGACGGCCGATTTCGCCACTGCCGAAGCGGCGGCGCGCAGCCCGCTGGCCAGCCGCATCTTCGCGCTCGGGGGCGTGGCGCGCGTGTTCCTCGGCGGGGATTTCGTCACCGTCACCCAGACCGACGACGCCGATTGGGCGCTGCTGCGGCCGCAGGTGCTCGGCGCCATCATGGACCACTTCATGGGCGGGCTGCCGGTGCTCGACAGCGACGGCGATGCGGAGGCCGAGGAGTACGATGAGGCCGATGCGGAGATCGTCGACCAGATCAAGGAGCTGCTCGACACCCGGGTGCGGCCGGCGGTCGCGGGCGACGGCGGCGACATCGTCTTCCGCGGCTATCGGGATGGCGTGGTGCGGCTGCATCTCCAGGGCGCCTGCTCGGGCTGCCCCTCCTCCCGCGCCACGCTGAAGCATGGCGTGGAAAACATGCTCCGGCACTATGTGCCGGAGGTGGTGGCCGTGGAGCAGGTCGAGGCCTGAGCCTCATCATCCCTGGTGATGGTGATGATAGGCCCGGCGGGATTGGCGCTGGGCCGTGACGGCGCCATACCGGTCGGCATAGCGAAACCCTTTCACGAGGTTTGCCATGTCTGACCTGCTCGACGCCGCCGCGCTCGACACCCTCTTCCGTACCGCCCGCACCCACTACAAGTGGCAGGAGCGGCCGGTGCCGGACACCAAGCTGGCCGAGCTCTACGACCTGCTCAAATTCGGTCCGACCAGCGCCAACTCCTCGCCGGCGCGCTTTGTCTTCCTCCGCACGGCTGAGGGCAAGGCGAAGCTGAAACCGGCGCTTTCTGAGGGCAACCTCGAGAAGACGATGACGGCGCCGGTCATCGCCATCGTGGCGCATGACATGAAATTCTTCGACGAGCTGCCGAAGCTCTTCCCGCATGCCGATGCGCGGTCCTGGTTCGCCGGCAATGACGCGCTGGCGGAGGTGACGGCCTTCCGCAATGGGAGCCTACAGGGCGCCTACCTGATTCTCGCCGCGCGAGCCATCGGCCTCGATGCGGGGCCGATGAGCGGCTTCGACAATGCCAAGGTGGATGAGGCCTTCTTCGCCGGGACGAGCTGGAAGTCGAACTTCCTCGTCAACCTGGGCTATGGCGACGAAAGCGGGCTGTTCCCCCGCAGCCCGCGCCTGTCCTTCGACGAGGCCGCCCGGCTTGAGTAGGGGTGGCTATCCGGCGGCGGCGGGAGAGCCCGCCGCCGGGTCGAGGCGGTAGCCACCGCCCTCGGTCAGCAGGAGCCGGGCATTGGTCGGGTCCGGCTCGATCTTCTGGCGCAGGCGGTAGATATGGGTCTCCAGCGTATGGGTCGTCACCGCGCTGTTGTAACCCCAGACCTCGTTCAGCAGGATCTGCCGCCCCACCGGCTTGCCGCCGGCGCGGTAGAGGTATTTCAGGATCGCGCTTTCCTTCTCGGTGAGGCGGATCTTGCGGTTGCGGGCCTGCTCCATCAGCAGCTTCGCCGAGGGGCGGAAGGTGTAGGGCCCGACCAGGAAGACGGCGTCCTCGGAATTGTCGAAGACGCGGAGCTGGGCGCGCAGCCGCGCCAGCAGCTCGTTCAGCCGGAAGGGCTTGGCGATGTAGTCGTTGGCGCCGGCATCCAATCCGCGCACCACATCCGCCTCGGCATCGGCGCCGGTCAGCATGATGATCGGAATCTTCAGACCCTGGCGGCGGAGGCGCGTGCAGAGTTCCCGGCCGTCCCCGTCGGGGAGGCCGATGTCGAGCAGCACGGCGTCGAAGCGGTTCGCAGCGGAGGCGAGCATCTCCTCGGCCTCACCGGCCGTCGCGGCCTCGGCCGGGTCGAACTCGCCGTCGAGCGAAAGCTGCTCCGCCAGCGTGGCCCGGAGGGCGGCGTCATCATCCACGATCAGCAACGGGCGGGGGCCAGCCATGCCATCTCCCAAGGAAGGAATTCTTGTTAGTCTAGATTAGACCCAGTCGATGGCGAAGCTGTGGCGCAGTTGTCAAGCCATTGCACGCCGAAGGGCGGGTCGAGCGTGACCTGAAATCAATATTTCGCTCCGCCTATCGGTGTATGCCGTCTCGTTGCCACATTCATCAGGCGCCATCGGCTTGAACGGATCCAGATTGACGATCATGCCCCTTCCCCTTGTTTCTGACCCGCCCGGCACCGGGGCGCCCGGCGTGCATGCTTCTGCCCACACGTTGCGGGCGGTGCATCGCGCCGCTGCGGAGCTGCGGCGGGGCACGCCCGTGCTGCTGCGCGCCGGCGAGCAGGCGCTGGTGATCGCCGCGGCGGAAACCGTCGGGGCGGCGGGGCTGGCCGAGCTGGCGGCGTTCGCCAAGGGGCCGGCGGTGCTGCTGCTGGCGCCGAGTCGGGCCGCGGAGATCGCCCCGACGCCGGCGCTGCGGCCAGTGCAGGGGGTGGAGGAGGCGGCGATCGCCCTTCGTGCCCCGCCGGGGCTGCTGGACCCGGCGCTGCTGCGCAGCTTGGCCGACCCGACCGCCGACCGGTTGCCGGAGGGCACCCGGACCGAGCGGGTGCCGGCGCCGCCGGCCTCCGATGCGGCGCTGGCGCTGGCCAAGCTCGGGCGGCTGCTGCCGGCGGTGGTGGCGGCACCGGCGGGTGCCGCGCGCGGCGAGCTGCTCGCGGTGGAGGCGGCGGATGTGCTCGCCTATCCGCTGGAGGCGGCGACCTCCTTGCGGCGGGTGGCCGAGGCCGCGGTGCCGCTCGAGGATGCGCCGGATGCGCGGATCGTCGCCTTCCGCGCGGCGGATGGCGGGATCGAGCACCTCGCCATCCTGATCGGCCGGCCGGAGGAGCAGGCGGCGCCGCTGGTGCGGCTGCATTCGGAATGCTTCACCGGCGACCTGCTCGGCTCGCTCCGCTGCGATTGCGGGCCGCAGCTGCGCGGTGCCATCCGGCGGATGAGCGAGGCGGGGGCGGGGGTGCTGCTCTACCTGGCGCAGGAGGGGCGAGGCATCGGGCTGGTCAACAAGCTCCGCGCCTATCGCCTGCAGGATGGCGGGCTGGATACGCTGGATGCCAACCAGGCGCTCGGCTACGGCGCGGATGAGCGTAATTTCATGGTGGCGGCGACCATGCTGCGGCAGCTCGGCATCGAGCGGGTGCGGCTGCTGACCAACAATCCGGAGAAGCTGGCCTCGCTCGCCGCCTGCGGCATCGCGGTGGAGGGGCGGGAGGCGCATGCCTTCGCGCCGAACGGGGTGAATGACGGCTATCTGGAAACCAAGGCCCGCCGCTTCGGGCATCTGCTGGCATGACGACGGCCATCATCGGCCCCGAGGGAGTGCTGCGTCTGGAGGCCGGCGCCTGGCGCTGCGCGCTCGGCAAGGGCGGCATCCGGCGGGACAAGCGCGAGGGGGACGGCGCGACGCCGGCCGGGCTGCTGCCGCTGCGGCGTGTGCTCTACCGGGCGGACCGGGTGGCGGTGCCGCGCTGCCGCGTTTCGGTGGAGCCGATCGCACCCACCGATGGCTGGTGCGACGACCCCACGCATGCCGACTACAACCGGCAGGTCCAGCTGCCGCATCCGGCGCGGCATGAGCTGCTGTGGCGGGAGGATGCGCTCTACGACATCGTCGGCGTGCTCGGCTGGAACGACGCGCCGGTGCAGCGGGGGCGGGGCAGCGCCATCTTCCTCCATCTCGCCCGGCCGGACCTGGCGCCGACCGAGGGATGCGTTGCACTGCCGGAGCCGGCCTTGCGGGCGGTGCTGGGGGCGGGGCTGAGCGCCATCCAGTTTGTGGAGGAATGATGACCGCCTGGACATCTTTGCGTTGACCCTGGCACTCTCGCCGCAAAAGCGGCGGGGAAGGAGCCAAGGGTCATGGCGGGGACGTTCAGCACGGTAATGGCACGGCCGGTGCCGGTGGTGGCAGGGCTGATGGCGCTCGGGGCGGTGCTCGCCTTCCTGGAAATGGGTACCCCAGCGGCCCTCGCCTTCATGGTGGCCGGGTTGGTGATGATGTACGCCTATGGGCGGAACGCCCGGCCGCAATAGCACCTGTCGCCCACATCCCTTGCCATGGCCGGGCCTGACCCGGCCATTCGGCGCGGGAGCTAGCCCCTCGCGCCGAAGATGGCGCTGCCGACCCGGACATGGGTGGCGCCGCAGGCGATCGCCGCCTCGAAATCGGCGCTCATCCCCATGCTGAGCACGGGCAGGGCGTGGCGGGCGGCGAGGTCGGCCAGATAGAGGAAGTGCGGACGGGGGTCCTCCGCCGCGGGCGGGATGCACATCAGGCCGCGCACCGGCAGGCCCCATTCATCACGGCAGGCGCGGAGGAAGGCCTCGGCTTCGGCGCGGGGGATGCCGGCCTTCTGCGGCTCGTCGCCGGTATTCACCTGGACCAGCAGGTCGGGGCGGCGGCCTTCCTTCTCCATGGCCTCGGCGAGGGCGGCGGCGAGCTTCGGGCGATCCAGGCTTTCGATGACATCGGCGAGGCGGACGGCGTCGCGGGCCTTGTTGGTCTGCAAGCCGCCGATGATGTGCAGGCGGAGCGCCGGCCAGTCCGGGCGGAGAGCGGGGAATTTGCCCGCGGCCTCCTGCACGCGGTTCTCGCCGAAAACCGCCTGCCCGGCGGCGAGCGCGGCGGCGACGGCCTCGGCCGGGTTGGTCTTGGAGACGGCGACGAGCGTCACCGCGCCGGCCGGGCGGTTGGCGCGGGCGGTGGCCTCGGCGATCCTGGCCCCGATCAGGGCGAGGTTGGCGGCGATGTCGGTCATGCGATGGAGAAGCTAGGGGCGGCAGCGCGGCGGCTCAAGCCATGGGCGGGGCCGCGGCTGGTGCTGGTGAGCGACCCGGTGCGGCTTCCCGACCCGCGGGCGCTGGCGGCGCGGCTGCCGCCGGGGGCGGCGGTGCTGGCGCGGGGGCTGGCGCCGGGGGTGACGGAGGGGCTCGCCGCCATCGCCCGGCGGAGGCGGTTGCGGCTGCTGGTGGGTGGGGATGGGCGGCTTGCGCTCAGGCTCGGGGCAGGGCTGCACCTGCCGGATCGGGAGGGGGTGGCGGGCCTGCTGCCTTTCCTCCGGGCGCGGCGAGGGCGGCACCTGCTGCTGACGGCAGCGGTGCATGGGCGGCCGGGGCTGGCCCGTGCCAGGCGCCTGGCAGTGGATGCGGTGGTGGTCTCGCCTGTCTTCCCGACCCGGAGCCACCCGGGGGCGCGGGGACTCGGGCCGTTGCGCTGGGCGGGGCTGGCGCGGCAGGCGGGACGGCCGGCGATCGCGCTCGGCGGGGTCGGGCCGCAAAATGCCGGGCGGGTGCCCCGCTGGGCGGTCGGACTGGCAGCCATCGATGGTTTCCGGACTTTGTGACGGAACTCGTGCAATATCCTGTGGCGGCGGGGCCACAGTGTCTCAGCTAAGTCGCGGTAACGCTGTGTCGCCGGTTGCCGCCCTTTATTGCGCTGGACCATAGTCCGGTGCGGACCCGGTCATGTCCGTCAACCGGCGTTGGTCGGGTTTGGGTATGGCACCTGCCAAAAGCGGCGCAAGCCGAGGGGGGGCGGGTGGGTCAGACAGGGAACAGCCGGCCAGCCCGGCGACTGAGGAGGTTTAGAATGCGCAAGATACTGCTGGGCACGACCGCGGTGGTCGGCGCGGCGCTCCTGGCACCGGCTGTTGCCGAGGCACAGGAAGCCCCGACCGTCCGCATCGGCGGCTTCTTCCGGGCTTACTACGGCAACACGCAGCAGAGCGGCCGCAACAGCACCACGCCGTCCGGCTTGGCCAACAATACGTCCCCGGCGACCGGAAATCTGCAGCAGTCGATCGTTGGCGGTGTTCCGACGACGGAGACGAACGTCGGCGGCAACCCTGGTCACGTCGGCCGCCTGTCGAAGAACGACTTCAGCACCGATGCCGAGGTCCATGTCTTCGTTAACGGCAAGACGGCCAACGGCCTGTCCTACGGTGCGGTGATCGAGATCGCCTTCAACCAGCAGGAAGGCCGCAACATCGTCCAGCAGCGTGCCAGCACCGGCAAGACGACGGCGAGCATCGACGAGATGTACGCCTTCGTCGCCTCGCCGATGTGGGGCCAGATCCGCTTCGGTGACGAGGACGGCCCGGTCGGCGGCCTGATGAACTCGGGTGTGATCACCAACTTCGGCACCGGCGGTATCTACGGCGACCGCGAGTCCTTCGTGTCCCGCCAGGCCAATGTGCGCACGACCACCTCCCCGGGCTCGCTCGGCGACAACACCAAGATCATCTACCTGTCGCCGCAGTTCTTCGGCTTCGACTTCGGCGGCAGCTTCGCCTTCAACTACAACGAAGGCGAGGACACGGGCTGCTCCACCAACCAGTCCAGCGGCTGGTGCGACAGCTCCTACGCCTTCACCGGCGCCGCCAACTTCGGCGTCGCCGCGGCCGGCCCGAACATGTCGGTTCGCCGCAACGAGTACCAGGGCGCGCTGCGCTGGCGCGGCAGCCTGGCCGGCGTCGGCCTGTCCGTCACCGGCGGCTATGTCGGCTCGGGCGCGGCAAAGGAGCTCAGCCCGCTCAACGTGCAGCGCGCGGTCTTCCAGCCGCTCGGCGTCTGGCAGGTGGGTGCGCAGGCTTCGGCCTACGGCCTGACGGTCGGTGCGCAGTATGAGCACGGCGCCTCGAACTTCTTCTGGGGCAATCTGCTCAAGGGCGACCGGCCCATGGATCAGTTCTTCGCCGGCGCCAGCTACACGGTCGGGCCGTTCACCATCGGCGGCAACTATCTGATCCAGACCGTCGAAGGCGCGACCCGCACCAACTTCGGCTACAACGCTGCCGGCGTGCTGCAGGCGACCCCGAACCCCGCCGGCGCGGCGCTGATGCGCCGCCTCGGCTACGGCATCGGCGCCAACTACCGCCTCGCCCCGGGCCTCGACATCGTGGCCGAGTACAGCAGCTACACGGTGGCGGAGCGTGGCCGCGACCTCGATCCGTCCAACCCGGGCGTGCAGGACCGCAACACCGCGAAGGTGTTCATCCTGGGCACCCGTCTGGCCTTCTGATCCTTCGGGACCAGGACAAAGGGGGCGGCAGGGCAACCTGCCGTCCCTTTTTGTTTCTCGACACAATTGATGCTTGATTGCCCGGGCGGCGCATCTAGTGTGCGCGCATCATGAAACCAGCCCTTCTTGCTTTCGTCGCCGCCCTTTCCCTGCTCGCTGCCTGCGGCGGCGATAACCAGCGCTTGGTTGGGAATGACGAGTATGGCGATTGGCGCCAAGGCCGGGCGCGGAACCGGCCGCAGGGGGCGACTGCCGGCATCGTCGTCTTCGGCGTGGACAAGGACCGCGAGGCGCGCGAAGCGGCGGCCAATGGCGGTGGCAGCGGGCTCAGCGTGAACGCCTATCTCTGGCGCGCGACGCTGGATACGCTCTCCTTCATGCCGCTGGCCTCGGCCGATCCCTTCGGCGGCACGATCATCACCGACTGGTATTCGCCGCCCTCCGCGAATGGCGAGCGGTTCCGGGCGCAGGCCTATGTGCTCGGGCGGCAGCTTCGCTCGGATGGTGTGCGGGTGCAGGTGTTCCGGCAGACGCTCGACCATGGGCAGTGGGTAGACAGCCCGGTCTCGGGCTCGACCAATTCCGACCTCGAGGACAAGGTGTTGGCGCGGGCGCGGGAACTGCGGAGCCAGTCGGCCTCGCGCTAGCCGCGGAACGTCAGGCGGGCGCCGTTTCCGCCCACTTTCCCAGCTCCTGCGCTGCCGCACGGACGGCCGTCAGGATGTTCTGATACCCCGTACAGCGGCAGAGGTTGGAGGAGAGGACGTGGCGCAGCCGGGCCTCGTCCACCGGCCCTGGCTGCTCAAGCATCCAGGTAGCGAGCATCAGGAAGCCGGGCGTGCAGAAGCCGCACTGCAGGCCATGATTTTCCCAGAAGGCACGCTGGAGCGGGTTGAGGGTGCCGTCCGGGGCGGCGAGGCCCTCGACAGTGCGGATGGCGCGGCTGTCGGCCTGGACGGCGAAATGCAGGCAGGCGCGCACAGCCTCGCCATCGAGCAGCACGGTGCAGGCGCCGCAGACGCCGTGCTCGCAGCCGAGATGGGTGCCGGTCAGGCCGCAGTCGTCGCGGAGCGCGTCGGCCAGGGTACGGCGGGGCTCGACGGCGACCTCGTGCGGCAGGCCGTTCACGGTGAGGCGGATCGGCGTCTTGCTCATCGGGCGTTCCGGATCAGGGCACGGATGCGGGCGGGAGTCGCGGGGAGTTCGGCAATGTCGACGCCGAAGGGCGCGAGTGCATCGCTGATGGCATTGGCGATGGCGGCGGGGGCCCCGATGGCGCCGCCTTCGCCCAGGCCCTTGGCGCCGGTCAGCGTCTCGGGGCTTTCGGTTTCCATGTGGATGATCTCGATCAGCGGGATCTCGGCGGCGCTCGGGGGCAGGTAGTCGGCGAGGCTGCCGGTGAGCGGGTTGCCATCCGCGGCGTAGAGCACCTCCTCCAGCAGGGCATTGGCGATGCCCTGGGCGACGCCGCCGTGCACCTGGCCATCGGCGATCAGCGGGTTCAGTAGCCGGCCGGCATCCTCGACGACGAGGAAGCGCAGGACGCGGACATGGCCGGTCTCGGCATCGACCTCCACCTCCGCGACATGGCAGGCGTTGGAGAAGGTCCCGCCCGGGTCGTATTGCGCGGTCTCGGCGAGGTTGAAGCCGTCGAGGTCGGAGAGCTGCTCGGAGCGTTGGTGGACGCGGCGGGCGATCTCGGTGAGCGGGATGGAAGCCTCGCCGGCCCAGGCGGCACCGTCGCGCAGCGTGACGGCCTCGGGCTCGGCCTGGAGCAGGCGGGCGGCGGCGCGGCGCAGGCGGGTGGCGAGCTTGTCGGCGGCGAGCTGGGTGGCGCCGCCGGCGATGACGGCGCCGCGGCTGGCGAAGCTGCCCCAGCCATAAGGCGTGCGGTCGGTATCGCCATGGATGACGCGGATGCGCGACGGGTCGAGGCCGAGGCGGTCGGCGGCGAGCTGGGCGAGGGTGGTGCGGAGGCCCTGGCCATGGGGCGAGGCGCCGATGCGGACCTCCACATCCCCGGCCGGGGTCATGGCGATGTCGACCACCTCATAGCCGGGGACGATGCCCATCCCGCGGGCGGCGAAGGCCGGGGTGCCATAGCCGGTGCGCTCGTTGAAGACGGCGAGGCCGAGGCCGAGATAGCGGCCATCGCGCCGGGCGGCGGCCTGGCGGGCGCGGAAGCCGGGGATGTCAGCGGCCTCCGCCGCGCGGTCCAGCGCCTCGACATAGGAGGCCTGGTCGAGGGTCAGGCCGGTCGGCGTCACATGCGGGAATTCGGTGACGAGGTTGCGGCGGCGGAGCTCGACCGGGTCGATGCCGAGCGCGGCGGCGGCGCGGTCCATCAGCCGCTCCAGCCCGAAGGTGACGACGGGGCGGGAGACGCCGCGATAGGGGGCGGCGGGGCAGGTATGGGTCGCCAGGGCGCGGGCGCGGGCGGCGTAGGTGGGAAGGCGGTAGGGGCCGGGATACTCGGCCAGCGCCATCAGCGGCTCCACGCCGCAGGTGGTCGGGTAGCAGGAGAAGGCGCCGGTATTGGCGAGGATGTCGGCCTCCAGCCCCAGCAGCGTGCCGTCGGCGGCGAAGGCGGCGCGCAGGTGGTGGCGCTGCTCGCGGCTATGTGCGGAGGCGATCAGGTTCTCGTTGCGGTCCTCGATCCAGCAGAAGCTGCCGCGATGGCGGCGGGCCAGCCAGACCAGCAGCGGGTATTCGGGGAAGAGCGCCATCTTCTGGCCGAAGCCGCCGCCCACATCGGGGGCGACGACCTGGAGGTCGGCCTCGGCCATGCCCAGCAGGGTGGCGATGCCGGTGCGGAGCATGTGCGGCATCTGGCAGGAGGCGGTGAGGCGGATGCGGCCGGTGGCGCGGTCATAGGCGGCGAGGCCGGCGCGCGCCTCCATCGGCGTCGCGTTCTGGCGGCCGGAGCGGAGGCTGAACTCGACGATGCGGTCGGCGCGGGCGAAGGCGGCCTGGCAGTCCGGGTGGCGGATGGTGCCGTCCACCACGGTGTTGCCGGGGGCCTCCGCGTGCAGGATGGGGGCGCCGGGGCGTAGCGCGTCGTCGATGGTGACGACGGGCTCCTCCGGCTCGATCTCGAGCAGGATGGCCTCTGCGATGTCCTCGGCCTCTTCCGGCGTGGCGGCGACCACGGCGGCGACGGGCTGGCCGACGAAGTGGACGCGCTCGCGCGGCAGCACGGGCTGGGCGATGGCGCGGTAGTTGAAGCGGAAAAGCTCCGGCCGGATGGTGCCGACGCCCTCCAGATCGGCGCCCGTCACCAACAGGGCGCCGGGCGGCAGGTCGGGCGCTGTGATCGACAGGATGCGGCCGGCGGCGAAGGGGCTGCGGAGGAAGCGCACGGCGCGGGCCCCGGCGGCGAGGTCGGCGGTGAAGGCGCCTTCGCCGCGGAGCAGGGCGGGGTCCTCGGTACGGGGGAGGCGGCGGCCGGTCCAGTTCATGTGGCGAGCGAGCCTTCCAGGGCGCGGCGGGTCATGGCGCGGACCAGGTCGCGGCGATAGTCGGCGGGCACCTGGGCATCCTCGGTCGGCTCGAAGCCCTCGGCGGCGAGGGCGGCAGCGGCGCGGAGGCGGTCGGAGGTGGGCGGGGCGCCGAGCAGGGCCGCAGCGGCGGCTTCGGCCAGGATCGGCGTGCCGGCGACGCCGCCGAGGGCGATGCGCGCCCCGGCGACATGGCCGGCGGCATCGAGGCGAAGGGCGGTCACTGCCATGGCCACAGCGAAATCGCCGGCGCGGCGGTTGAACTCGGCGAAGCCGCAGCGCCAGTCGGGGCCAAGCAGGGGGAGGCTCGCCTCGGCCAGCAGCTCATCGTGGCCGAGGGTGGTGGTGAAGACGGACTGAAACCAGTCGGCGGCGGGGACGAGGCGCTCGCCGCCCTCGCGCAGCACCCGCATCTCGGCGCCGAGGGCCAGCGCGATGCAGCACCATTCGGAGGCCGGGTCGGCATGGGCGAGGCTACCGCAGAAGGTGCCGCGCGTGCGGATCGGCGCATGGGCGATGTGCTCCGCCGCGCGGGCGAGCAGGGCGCCGGTCGGGCCGGGCGCCACCAGGCGCTCGAAGCGGGCATGGCGGGCCAGCGCCCCGATGCGGAGGCGGCCGGCCTCGGCGCGGCAGTAATCCAGTTCGGCGATGCGGTTGATGTCGATGAGGCTGGCCGGCCTGGCCAGCCGGAAGGCCATGGTCGGCACCAGGCTCTGGCCGCCGGCGAGGATCTTTCCCTCTTCCCCATGCCGGGCCAGCAAGGCGAGGGCCTCCGCCTGGCTCCGCGGCGCGTGGTAGTCGAAGGGGGGGCATTTCATGCGGGCGAGGGTAGGGGCGGAGGTTCCGCTGGCGCAAGATCGCCTTCAGCCGCCGCCGCAGGGGGTACGGCGGAGGCCGCGCGGGGCGGCGGCCTCGGGGGCGTCCACCAGCGTCAGCAGGCAAGCGCCGTAGAGGGTGGTGAAGCGCCAATCGGTGCCACCGCCATGGCCGCGGATGGGGGCGGGCTGCGGGCCGGAGGGCCAGAGGGCGAGGACGGGCGCTCGGCGGGTGCGGGAGGCGTCGTCGAGCAGCTTGGCACGGGCCTCCGGGTCCGGGTCGAAGTCGTCGCCATCGAAGACGGCGACGGCGAGGCGGGGGCCGCCTGAGGGCAGCCCGGCCAGCAGGCGGCGAAAATCCTCCAGGCCGGAGACGAGGTTGTTGGCGCGGCTCACCTCCCCATGGGCGGCGGGGGCGGTGGCGATCACCGCATCCACCCAATCCGGCCGGGCGCTCGCCGCCATGACGGATTGCCAGCCGCCGCGTGACTGGCCGCCGAGCAGGATATGGCGGTAGCCGGCGGCGCGCACGGCCTGCAACCCGTCCACCAGGCGGGGGAGGCTGGTGTAGAGGGCATCCTCGGCCGGGTTGCGGTCGAAGCGGAGCACGTCCCAGCCGGCATCGTTCAGGATGGAGACGAAGCCGGGCGTGGGTGCGCTGCGGTTGTCGCGCTCCGGGCCGCCATAGCCATGCGACCAGATGACGACGCCGTGGGCCGCCTGCGGGCCGCGGCGGAGCAGCATCGGCGCCCAGCGGAAAGGGCCGAGGCTGCCCTGCACCAGCGGCAGGGCGGGGCCGCTGGCGAGGCCGGCATCGCGGGCGAGGATGCGGCATTCGGCCTGGACCGGGCCGAGGGTGCGGCGGCAGTTCTCGAGGGCGGCGGCTTCGGCAAGGTCCGGCCGCGCTGCGTTGCCGGCATAGCCCCAGGCGGAGCGGCCTGAGGCCTCGCGCGCCACGGCGAAGGCCGCATGGCCGATCAGGCCGCGATAGACCAGGGTGAAGCTGCTGGCGAGCCCGAGCGAAGGCCCCGGCGTGCCGAGTGCCGCGACAGAGAAGATGCTGCGATATTGCTCTTCGAGCGGCTCGGCGCGCAGCGCAGGCGCGAGGCCGAGCATCAGGATCAGGAGCAGGCGGAAGCGCATCAGCGGTCCATGCGAAAGGGAGCTCCATGGTGTGCCGGCCGTGTCGCAGAGGCAACGGCACGAATAGGAGCGCACCTTCCCCTTGGCGGAAATATTCCCTCCGGGGGAGATACTTCCCTAACGGCTATAGCAAGCCTATTCCCTCTGTCCGATGAGCATCCGGTCCCCGATGAGCGACGCCAGCACCACCACGCCCCCCACCGATACCCGCTACGACTTCGCCGCAGCCGAACCGCGCTGGCAGGAGGAGTGGAACCGCCGGCAATGCTTCGCCGTGCCGGACGTGCCGGACGGCAACAGGGCGAAGTACTATGTCCTTGAGATGTTCCCTTACCCCAGCGGCAAGATCCATATGGGGCATGTGCGGAACTACACACTGGGCGACGTGGTGGCGCGCTACAAGCGGGCGCGCGGGCACCAGGTGATGCACCCCATGGGCTGGGACGCCTTCGGCCTGCCGGCCGAGAATGCGGCGCGCGAGCGGGGCATCCACCCGGGCCAGTGGACCTACGACAATATCGCCAACATGCGGGCCGAGCTGAAGCGCATGGGGCTTTCGCTCGACTGGTCGCGGGAATTCGCCACCTGCGATGTCGAATACTACGGACAGCAGCAGGCGGTGTTCCTCGACTTCTGGCAGGCCGGGCTGGTCGAGCGGAAGGAGAGCTGGGTCAATTGGGACCCGGTGGACGGGACCGTGCTCGCCAATGAGCAGGTGATCGACGGGCGCGGCTGGCGCAGCGGTGCACTGGTCGAGAAGAAGCAGCTCAGCCAATGGTTCTTCCGCATCACGAAATTCGCGCCGGAGCTGCTGGAGGCCTTGCAGGGGCTGGAGCGCTGGCCCGACCGCGTGAAGACGATGCAGGCCAACTGGATCGGCCGCAGCGAGGGGGCGCGGGTGCGCTTCCGGCTGGCCGAGCCGCAGGCGGGCATCGGCGAGGTGGAGGTCTTCACCACGCGGCCGGATACGCTGTTCGGCATGAGCTTCCTGGCAGTCGCCGCGGAGCATCCCTTGGCCGCCGCCGCGGCGGCACGGGACCCGGCGGCGGCCGAGTTCGTCGCCGAGTGCCGGCGGATGGGAACGAGCGAGACGGCGATCGAGCAGGCGGAGAAGCGGGGCTTCGATACCGGCTTCCGCGTCGCGCATCCCTTCCTTGAAGGTGTCAGCTTCCCCGTCTGGATCGCCAATTTCGTGCTTATGGAATACGGCACGGGGGCGATCTTCGGCTGCCCGGGGCATGACGAGCGGGACTTCGAATTCGCTGGCAAGTACGGGCTGGCGATCACCCCGGTGGTGCTGCCGCCAGGGGCCGACGCCGCCAGCTTCGCGCTCGGCGATGCGGCCTATACGGGGGACGGGACGATCTTCAATTCCGGCTTCCTCGACGGGCTCGACGTGCCGGCGGCCAAGCGACGGGCCATCGAGACGCTGGAGGCCAAGGGGCAGGGGACGGGCGTCGTCAACTGGCGGCTGCGGGACTGGGGCGTGTCGCGGCAGCGCTACTGGGGCTGCCCGATCCCGGTGATCCATTGCGAGGCCTGCGGCGTGGTGCCGGTGCCGAAAGCGGACCTGCCGGTGCGACTGCCGGACGACGTCGATTTCTCGCGGCCGGGCAATCCGCTCGACCATCACCCGAGCTGGAAGCATGTCGATTGCCCGCAATGCGGCAAGGCAGCGCGCAGGGAGACGGATACCTTCGACACCTTCGTCGACAGCAGCTGGTACTTCGCGCGCTTCTGCTCGCCGCGGGCGGAAGTGCCGGTGGTGCGGAATGCGGTCGATGGCTGGCTGCCGGTGGACCAATATATCGGCGGGATCGAGCATGCGATCCTGCATCTGCTCTACAGCCGCTTCTTCACGCGGGGGATGCGCGAGACCGGGCACCTGGCGGTGCAGGAGCCCTTCGCCGGGCTCTTCACGCAGGGCATGGTGACGCATGAAAGCTACAAGTCGGCCGATGGGCGCTGGCTCTACCCGGAGGAGGTGGAGTTCTCCCTGGCCGCCGACGGCACGCGCACCGCGCGGATGAAGGACGGCAATGCGCCGGTCGTCATCGGGCGCGTCGAGGCGATGTCGAAGTCGAAGCGCAACACCGTCGATCCGGGCGCCATCATCGGCCGCTACGGGGCGGATACGGCGCGCTGGTTCATCCTCAGCGACAACCCGCCCGAGCGGGACATGGAGTGGACCGAGAGCGGCGTGGCGGGAGCCTATCGCTTCACCCAACGGGTCTACCGGCTGGTGGCCGGCGCGCTCGGCGAGCTGCCGCCGGCGGGGGCCTCCGTCGAGGGCGCGGAGGGCGCGGCGCGAAAGCTGCGGCAGGCGACGCACCGGACCATCGCCGCCATCACCGAGGCGCTCGAGAGCTTCGCCTTCAACGTCGCGGTGGCGCGCATCCATGAATTCGCCAATACGGTGAGCGATGCCGGGGCGGTGGCGGGCGCGGTGCGGCGCGAGGCGCTGGAGGCGCTGGTGCGGCTCTCCGGGCCGATGATGCCGCATCTGGCGGAGGAGCTCTGGTCGATGCTGCGGCCGGGCGAGGATGCCATGGTCGCCGACCTGCCCTGGCTGGAGGCGGACCCGGCCTTGCTGAAGGCGGAGACGCTGACGCTGGCCGTGCAGGTCCTCGGCAAGCTGCGGGCGACGATCGAGGTTCCCGCCGATGCCGATGAGGCTATGATCTTCTCCCTGGCTGAGGCGGAGGAGAATGTGCAGCGTTCCATCGCCGGCCGCCCCATCCGGAAGCGCATCCATGTCCCGGGACGTGTCGTCAATTTCGTGGTCTAGGCGTGGTCTGCTCGGGGGGCTGTTCGGCCTCTCGGCCTGCGGCTTCCGCCCGCTCTACGGACCGATCACGGCCGAGGACGGCAGCGAGGCAGACCTCGAGGCGGAACTGGCCGCGGTGCGGATCGGGCCGCTCTACGAGCGTACGGGGCAGCTGCTGCGGCGCAGCCTGCAACGGCGGATGGAGGAGACCGTGCCGGGGACGCCGGCGCGGTATCTGCTCAACGTCAGCTTCGATCTTGGGGTGGAAGTGCTGGGCTACCGGCAGGATGGCACGCCGACCCGCATCCGCTTCACTGTCAATGGCAATTGGAACCTCAATACCCTGGCCGTGCCGTCGCAGCGGATCGCAGCTTCGGGCATCCCGTATCGGACGCTCGATTCCTTCAACATCCCGGACCTGCAATTCTTCTCGGCTGACACCTCACGCGACGCCGCGCTGACCCGGCTGATGGATGACCTCTCCGACGAGGTTGCACGTCAGGTGGCGATGGCGCTGCGCCGGCAGAAGGAGCAGCAGGCGACGGGCTGATGACGAAGCTCGACGCAAGGCGGGTTTCAGCCTTCCTCGCCGACCCTGGTGGGTGCCGGGTGGTGCTGCTGCATGGCGACGATCCCGGGCTGATCCGCGAGCGGGCCGAGACGCTGGTACGGCGCGTCGCCGAGGGCGATGCGCTGCGATTGGTGGAGTTGGGGCGGGAGGCGTTGCGGAGCCCCGGTCAACTCGCCATGGAAGCCGCCAGCTCGCCGCTGACGGGGGGACGGTGCCTCGTCCGTGTTCGTGACATCGGTGATGGCGCAGCGCCGGTGGCGGCGGCCAAGGCAGCGCTGGCGGGGCCAGGACCAGGGCTCGTCGTGCTGGAGGCGCCGGAGCTGCGGACCAGCAGCGCGCTCTACAAGGCCACTGAGGGCTCGGCGCAGGGGGCGGTGATCGCCTGCTACCGGGAACGGGGGGCGGAGCTAGCGAATTCCATCGGGCATATCCTGCAGGAACTGGGCGTCTCGGCCGAGCCGGCGGCTATCGAGTGGATGGTGCAGCGTCTGGGCGAGGACCGGATGCTGCTGCGGCGAGAGCTGGAGAAGCTGGCGCTTTTCGTCGGCGCCGGCGGGCGGGTGACGCCGGAGGATGTGCTGGCCTGCATTGCCGAAGGCTCCGCGCTCGACCTGGAAGAAGCGCTGATGGCAGCCATGACGGGGGAGACGGCAGTGGCCGACCGCGCGCTCGCCACGGCCTTCGCCGAGGGAGCGAATGCGGTGCAGGTGGTACGGGCGGCGCTGCGGCATGTGCAGCGGCTGCATCTGGCCTCACTCGCCATAGCAGCTGGAGCGGCGGCTTCGGCGGCGGTGGACGGATTGCGGCCGCCGGTCTTCTTCCGCCACAAGCCGGCCTTTGAGCGGGCGCTGCGGCTGTGGCGGCCGGAGGCTCTGGAGGCGGCGGGGGTGGCGCTGCTGGAAGCCGAGAGGCGGACGAAGACAACCGGCATTCCGAGCGAGGTGGTGGCGCGGAACGCCGTCACCGGATTGGCAAGGCAGGCGGCGGCAAGGCGTTGAGAGGGGCTTCGCCCTTCCTCGCAGTCACCCCACCGAAGGCGAAGGGTCTTTGGAAACCCTGACCTAGCCTTGCAGGAGGCGGATCAGGCCATCGAGCTGGTCGAGATCGCGGTAGGCGATCGTCACCTGGCCGCCGCGGCCACTGCTGCGGATGTTGATGCGAAGGCCAAGGCGCTCCGACAGTTTGCGTTCCAGGGCGGCGACTTCGGGTTCGGCACGGGCGGGAGGCTCGGCAGGGTCTCGCGGCTTGGCAGCGGCGAGAGCTTCCGCCTGACGGACGTTGAGGCCACGATCGACGATCTGCAGCGCGAGGCCGATGGGGTCGGGCGCCGTCAGCAGGGCGCGCGCATGGCCCGCGGTGAGGGCGCCGTCGCGCAGCAACTCCCGTACCCGGTCGGGCAGCGCCAACAGGCGGAGGGTGTTGGCGACATGGCTGCGGCTCTTGCCGACGGCCTGGCCGAGCTTGTCTTGGGTAAGGCCGAATTCCTCCAACAGGCGGCGGTAGCCTTCGGCTTCCTCCAGGGCGTTGAGGTCCTGGCGCTGGAGGTTCTCCACCAGGCCGGCGGCCATGGCCTCGCGGTCACCAAGGTTCCGGATGACAACGGGGACGTCGTGCAGGGGGACAAGTTGGGCCGCACGCCAGCGGCGCTCGCCACCAATGATCTGGTAATGGCCGGCTTGGCCGGGTTTCTCGCGAACCAGAATCGGCTGAAGGACGCCATGTTCCCGCATGCTCTCCGCCAGTTCCTGCAAGGCGGCAGGCTCCATCGGACCACGGGGTTGAAAGGGGCCTGGCTCCAGCATCTCGATGGGGAGGGTGCGAAGGGCCTCGCCGACGGCAGGGGCTTGGCTGGGGGCATCCCCAAGCAGGGCAGAGAGGCCACGGCCGAGACGGGGGGATTTCATGCAGCGGAGCCTTCGCGGCGGCGGAATTCAGCGGCGAGGGAGGCATAGGCCTGAGCGCCGGGCGAACGAGCGTCATACAGGCTGACGGGCAGGCCATGCGAGGGCGCCTCGCTGATCCGGACGTTCCGTGGAATCACGGTCTCGAACACCTTGTCCTTGAAGAAGCCGCGGACATCCTGAGCCACCAGCTCCGAGAGGTTGTTGCGGCGGTCATACATGGTCAGCACGATGCCATCGAGGGCCAGAGCCGGGTTCAGGGCGCGGCGGACCCGGTCGATGGTCTTGGTGATCTGGCTGACGCCTTCGAGGGCAAAGAATTCCGTCTGCAAGGGCACAAGGACGCCATGGGCGGCGACCAGGGCGTTGAGCGTCAGAAGCCCCAGGGACGGAGGGCAGTCGAAGAATATGTAGTCGAAGCCCTGGGTGAGTTCGGGGGCCGTGGCGAGGATATGGCGAAGGCGGCGCTCCCGGTCGTCGAAGGCGACCAATTCCACTTCGGCACCGGCGAGGTCGCCATCGGCCGGGATGAGCGAGAGGTTGGGCACGGGAGTAGGGCGCAGCACTTCGGCTAGCGGCTTGTCCTCGATCATCAGCGCGTAGGTGCCGGCACCGCGGGCGCTGCGGTCGATGCCGAGGCCAGTGGAGGCGTTGCCTTGCGGATCCAGGTCGATCAGCAGCACGCGGCTTTGGGCGGCCAGCGCGGTGGCCAGGTTGATGGCGGTGGTGGTTTTGCCGACGCCACCCTTTTGGTTGGCAAAGGCGATGACGCGCGGCGTGGCGCGGTCAGGCTTGGGCGCTGACAGGGCGGATCTCACTGAGCCGGAGGATGGTGGAATCGGGGTCTGTGCGGCTTTGGAACCGCTCGGTGCGCATAGTCCAGTGCAGGGCGGCAGCCGTCAATTCATCCGTGGCAGTCCGGCCTTTGGGAAAGAGGGCGACGCCGTCGGGGGCAAGGATGCGATGAGCATGGGTGAGGAGGATAGGGAGGGGTGCAAGGGCGCGGGCCGTGAGAATGGCGGCAGGGGGAAGGGAAGCCGTTTCTTCGATGCGGGTTGGGTGAATGGTCAGCTTGGTAAGACCAAGAAGGCGGGCGGCTTCCTGCAAGAAGGCGCATTTCCGCCGGTCGGATTCGACGAGATGGGTTTCGCGGCCGCTCAGCAAAGCCAGGACAAGGCCTGGAAGGCCGGCGCCGGAGCCAAGATCGATTAGGGGACCGGGCGTTTCAGGAATAAGCGGGGCAAGTTGGGCGGAATCGAGGATGTGGCGGGCCCAGAGCGTTCTGGCCTCCGCTTTGGCGACGAGGTTGATACGGGTGTTCCAGCGGAGCAGTAGGGCAAGATAGTCCTGCAATGGCGCTTCCGTTTCACGTGGAACGCTTGGGAGAGCCTGTTTCACGTGAAACGCGCTTCCACCCGGCGGAGATGAACAGCGAGGGCAGCAAGGGCGGCTGGCGTGATGCCAGGAATGCGGCCCGCGCTGCCCAACGTGGGAGGGCGGGAGGCAGCGAGACGCTGGCACATCTCAGCGGAGAGGCCAGGGATGTCGGCAAACTCCAAGGCTCCAGGAATGGAGAGCTTCTCCTCCCGCTCCAGAATGCGAAGCTCTGCTGACTGGCGCTCCAGATAGGGAGCGTACAGAGCCTGGGCATCCAACTCAGCGCGAACCTTGGAAGACAGCTCGCGGAGCCAGGGAAAGACGCGTTCGGCATCAGCGGCAGAGACTACGGGCAGGGCAAGCACGTCCATGGTGGAGCGCCAGCGCCCATCTTGGTTCACGGCAATGCCGGCTGCGGCATATTGGGCAGGAGTACGGCCATCCTCGCGGGCGCGAGCCATGGCATCCGCCACCTCCAGTTTGAAACGGGCGTGGAGGGCCGCGCGCTCGGAACCGACACAGCCCCAGGCGAGGCCATGATCGGTCAAGCGGAGGCCGGCGTTGTCGGCGCGCAAGGCCAGCCGGTATTCGGAGCGAGCCGTCAGCATGCGATAGGGCTCAGTCACGCCTTGCAGCACGAGGTCGTCGATCAGCACCCCCGTATAGGCCTCACCTCGGGTGAGGATGCGGTCGGGCACGCTGCCAGCAGCGCGGCATGCAGCGTTGAGGCCGGCCATCAGGCCCTGGGCGGCAGCTTCTTCATAGCCTGTAGTACCGTTGATCTGTCCGGCAAGGAAAAGGCCGGGACTCATGCGCAGCTCCAGCGTCGGCAGGAGTGAACGAGGGTCGACGAAGTCGTACTCGATGGCGTAGCCGGGGCGGAGGATGCGAGCGCGCTGCAGACCGGGAATGGAGGCGAGCAGCACAGCCTGAACCTCCTCCGGCAGGCTCGTCGAAATGCCGTTGGGGTAGACGGTGTCGTCGTCCAGACCCTCAGGCTCGAGGAAGATCTGATGGCGCTGGCGCTCGGCGAAGCGGACCACCTTGTCCTCAATGGAAGGGCAGTAGCGCGGGCCGGTGCCCGAGATGCGGCCGCCGTAGACGGCGCTACGATGCAGGTTGGCGCGGATCAGCGTATGGGTCTCGGGCGTAGTCGCGGTGATGGCGCAGGCGATCTGGCGGTTGCCGATGTGCTTAGTGAGCCATGAGAGGGGCTCGGGCGGGTCATCGCCGGGCTGAGCCTCTAGGCTGGCCCAGTCGATGCTGCGGCCGTCGAGGCGAGGGGGCGTGCCGGTCTTCAGCCGGCCAAGAGGCAGGCCGAGGCGGCGTAGGGATTCAGCGAGGCCGATCGAGGCAGCTTCACCGGCGCGACCGGCGGCGATACGGCGTTCGCCGATGTGGATCTCGCCACGGAGAAAAGTGCCGGTGGTGATGACGACGGCACCGGCGCCGATGCGGCGGCCGGATGCCGTCACTACTCCGGCGATGCGACCGGCTGAATCAAAGAGAAGGTCTTCGGCGGCCTCGGCCAGGAGTTCGAGGCTGGGGGTGGCGCGCAGCAGAGCCTGCATCGCCTGGCGATACAGGCGGCGGTCGGCTTGAGCGCGGGGGCCACGGACGGCGGGGCCCTTGCTGCGGTTGAGTAGCTTGAAATGGATGCCAGCGGCATCTGCGGCGCGGGCCATGAGGCCATCGAGAGCGTCGATCTCGCGCACCAGATGTCCTTTCCCGATGCCACCGATGGCCGGGTTGCAGGACATCTCGCCGATGGTCTCAAGCCTGTGGGTCAGCAGCAGGGTCTGGACGCCGCATCGGGCGGCGGCCGCCGCGGCCTCGCAACCGGCATGGCCGCCGCCGATCACCGCCACATCGCATGTCGTGTCGAACATTCAGGGCGTATAGCGCAAAACTCAGCCAGGGCCGAAGCCCAAGGCGCGGCGCCAGAGGCCTTCGGTGAAGCGGGTGTCTTCCAGCAACTCGGCGGGGGCGAGGCCGCCGCGCGCCAGAACCTCGCGGATGCTGGCAAGGGCGGGTTCGTCGAGCACCAGATGGACGCCGGTCGTGATTGCATAGCCATGGACGCGACCAAGACGGGTAGCGACGATGCTGCCAGGCTCGGCCGCTTCGGCCAGACCCTCGTCGAGAACCCAGACCTGGCCGCCGAGCAAGGTGTCTTCCAGCAGCAACCCGGCATCGGGATGGTTGTCCTCGACGCGGAAGATGGACAGCCAGGCATGGCTGAGGGCGTTGAGCACAAGAGCCGCTTCGGTGGTCAGCCTGGCATGCTGGCGAGCGATGCGGTCGATGGCACGGCTGCGGCCGGGCGGTGCTGCATAGATGGCAAGGTCGATGGCATAGGCCAGTTCCTCCTCACCGACCTGCGCGAGCTCCCGGTCGAGCTGCAGCCCCAGGCGACGGGCCTGCTCAGCCAGCTTCGCGGGCGGCACGACGTGGGCAGCCATCTCCAGGAAGCGCTGGCGGGCAGCGGCATGTCGGGTCCAGGCGGCGCGGAGGTCGTCGTCCATCTTATTTTCCGATGCAGAATTCGCCGAAGACAACGTCGAGCACCGCCTCGACACCCACCCGGCCGGTGATGCGGCCGATGGCGCGGAGGGCGGCGCGCAGGGCTTCGGCGCGGAGTTCGGGGAGAGGGGCGGAGGGCAGGGTGTCGAGCCAGGCGAGAGCGTCCTGCAAGGCGGCGCGGTGGCGGGGGCGAGTCAGAAGGGTTTCGGCCGTTGTTCCGGCGCGGGACAAGGCCTCGGCTTCGAGGCGGGCACGGAGGGCGGGGAGGCCTTCGCCTGTATGGGCGGAGACGGGGAGGCCATCGGACGGGACGGGGCCGAGGTCGGACTTGCTGTGGACGACCAGCGCATTGGGTCGGTGCCAAGCGAGGGTTTCGGCATCCGGCGGCTGGTCCGCGGCGAAGAGGAGGAGGAGGAGGTCCGCTTGCTCGGCACGGCGGCGGGCGCGGCGGATGCCCTCGGCCTCGATCTCGTCGGTGGCGTCGCGAAGGCCGGCGGTGTCGGCGAGGGTGACGGGGATGCCGGCGAGGTCGAGACGGGCTTCCACCACGTCGCGCGTCGTGCCGGCGCGGGCGGAGACGATGGCGGCCTCGCGGCCGACGAGGGCGTTCAGCAAGGAGGATTTGCCGGCGTTCGGGGCGCCGAGGATGGCGATGTGCAGCCCCTCGCGCAGGCGCTCGCCGCGGCCGCCATCGGCGAGATGGGTGGCGATCTCGGTGCGCAGTGTCGTCGCGGCAATGGCGACGGCGTCGTCGAGACCGGAGGGAAGGTCCTCCTCCTCGAATTCGATGAAGGCTTCCTGGCGGGCCAGCAGGGCGGTCAGGCGCGCCGTCCAGTCCTCATAGAGCGTGGCGAGGGCACCGCCGGCCTGGCGCAGGGCCTGGCGGCGCTGGCCGGCCGTCTCAGCAGCGATGAGGTCGGCAATGCCCTCGGCCGCGGTCAGGTCGAGCTTGCCGTTGACGAAGGCGCGGCGGGTGAACTCGCCGGGTTCGGCTGGGCGGGCGCCGGTAGAGACCAGCGCCTCGGCGACGCCGGCGAGGACGGCAGGGCCGCCATGGAGATGGAACTCGGCGCTGTCCTCGCCGGTGTAGCTGGCGGGGCCGGGAAACCAAAGAACCAGCGCCTCATCCAGCAACTCGCCCTTGTGGCGGAGGCGGCGGAGGGAGGCGTGGCGGGGCGGCGGCAGGCGGCCAGCCAGGGCTTGCACCACGGCGCCGGTGCCAGGGCCGGAGAGGCGCAGCACAGCCACGGCGGCCCGGCCGGCGCCGGAGGCCAGCGCGAAGATGACGTCGTCAGGCATGCTTGGGGGGAGGAACGTCCTTTTCCGTCAGCATCAGGCGCGGGACACGGCCGCCCTCCTGGAGATGAGCGGTGAGGATCTCGTCGATATCCTCCCGGGTCTGCGGCCGGTACCAGATACCTTCGGGATAGATGACCATGGCGGGGCCGAATTCACAGCGATCGAGGCAGCCGGCCTGATTGATGCGGACGCCCTCCAGGCCGAGTTCCTTGGCGCGGACCTTCATGTAGTCGCGCAGCGCCTCGCTGCCGCGGGCGGCACAGGAGCCGCGGCGATGCCCCTCCGGCCGGCGGTTGCAGCAGACGAAGACATGGGCGCGGAAATAGGGCGGCGGGTCGGCGAGTTCAGCCATGGGGCAGGCTTCCTGACAATCTCCCCTCATGTAGCGGCGGCACCCCCCGGCGGCCAGGGCCGTGCGCTTGACGACGCCCCGGCCGCGGTGTGGCATGCTCCCGTCATGTCGTACCTGACCATGCATTCGCCTCTCGGCGAGATCACAGTCTTCGAGGAGGGTGGCGCCATCCTGGCCCTCGACTGGGGCCGGGCCTATGGTGCCGGCAATCCGGCTCCGACGCCGCTGCTGCGGGAGGCAGCGGCGCAGTTGCACGACTATTTCGACGGCAAACGGGTGCGGTTCGAGCTGCCGCTGGCGCCGCAGGGCAGCACCTTCCGCCAGAGCGTCTGGGCGGCGCTGTGCCGCATCCCGCCGGGCCAGACGCGAAGCTACATCGACATCGCGCGCGAGATCGGCTGCGGCTCGCCTCGGGCCATCGGCCAGGCGAACGGCGCGAACCCCATCCCGATCATCATCCCCTGTCACCGGGTCGTCGCGGCCGGCGGCGGAATCGGCGGCTATTCGGGGGAGGGTGGGATCGCGACCAAGCGTTTCCTCCTGGCCCTTGAAGCGCGCGGGGTTTCGCGCGAGGAAGCGGCAACGCTTCCGCTGTTCCGCACTTCCTCCCAAAAGCCGACGGCGGCGCAAGGAACCCTGCCATGAACCATGCCATCCGCGTCCATGAACACGGCGGCCCTGAAAAGCTGATATGGGAAGAAGTGCCGTTGCCCGACCCGAAGCCGGGCGAGGTGCTGGTGCGCCACCATGCGGTGGGGCTGAACTATATCGACGTCTATTTCCGCACGGGCCTCTACAAGGCGCCTTCCATGCCGGTGACGGTCGGCATGGAAGGCGCCGGCGTGGTCGAGGCAGTGGGCGATGGCGTGACCGAGTTGAAGGTCGGCGACCGCGTGGCCTATGCCGGCGCGCTCGGGGCCTATGCGGAGGCTCGCTGCGCCCCGGCTGACCGCCTGGTGAAGATCCCGGAAGGGATCGACTTCACCCAGGCCGCGGCGATGATGCTGCAAGGGATGACCGCGCAGTTCCTCGTCAAGCGCACCTATGCGGTGAAGGCGGGCGACACCATCCTGGTGCATGCGGCCGCCGGCGGCGTCGGCAGCATCCTCGTGCAGTGGGCCAAGCATCTCGGCGCCACGGTGATCGGCGTGGTCTCGACGCCGGAGAAGGCGCAGCTCATCACCTCGCTCGGCGCCGATCATGCGCTGCTGACCAGCGAGAACGTCCCGGCCCGGGTTCGCGAGATTACCGGCGGGGCGATGCTGCCCGTGGTCTACGACAGCGTCGGCAAGGACACCTTCACCACCTCGCTCGACTGCCTCCGCCCCTTCGGGCTGATGATCAGCTACGGCAATGCCTCGGGCCCGGTCACGACCGACCTTGGCGTGCTGGCGGCCAAGGGCTCGCTCTACGTCACGCGGCCGACGCTCAACACCTACACCGCCAAGCGCGACGACCTGGTGGCGACGGCGAACGACCTGTTCGAGGTGGTGAAGTCGGGCGGCGTGAAGATCGCCGTGAACCAGACCTTCGCCCTGAAGGATGCCGCCGATGCGCATCGGGCGTTGGAGAGCAGGAAGACGACCGGCAGCACGGTCTTCACGGTCTAGACTTTCGCAACTCTTCACATTTCTGCCGGAATGATTCCGGCAGGAAATTTTCCGGCTCATGGACAAGCTTCAGCAGCTCTCGGTCTTCCGGCGCGTGGTGGAAACCGGGAACATCACCCGCGCAGCGCGCGACCTGGCGATGAGCCAGCCGAGCGTCTCCCGCATCATCGGCGAGCTGGAGGGACGGCTGGGCGTGCCGCTGCTGCTGCGATCGCCGCGCGGGCTCTCTGCGACCGAGGCGGGGCAGGCCTTCCATGCCGAGGCGGTTCGCATCCTCGAGCAGCTCGACGAGGCGGAGGCGACGGTGCGTGGCGCCCAGGCCTCGCTTGCCGGGCCGGTGCGCATCGCCTGCGTGGCGACCTTCTTCAACCAGGTCCTGCTGCCCTGGCTGCGGGACTTCCTGCTCGCCAACCCTGGCATCCAGCTCGATGCGCGGCTGGATCCGCGGCCGGTGGACCTGATCGGCGAGGGCATCGACCTCGCCGTCCGCTTCGGGCCGATCCGCGAGCAGTCGCTGATCGTGCGCCGGCTTGGGCGGATCGACTTCTCGCTTTTCGCCTCGCCGGCCTATCTGCAGCGGGCCGGAATGCCGCAGACTCCGGAGGCGCTGGCGGAGCATGAATTCTGCCGCCTCACCATCGGGCGGGCCAACAGCCTGCTGACCCTCGACGGGCCGGATGGGCGGACGGTGACGCTCGAGACCCACGGGCATTTCAGCGCGGACAGCGTGGACAGCACCCATGCGGCGGCCCGCGCCGGGCTCGGCATCGCGCTGCTGGCCCCCTGGGGGGTGATGGAGGAGGTGGAGGCGGGGCTGCTCGTCCCCGTGCTGCCGGGCTGGCGGGCGGAGCCGCGCGACGTCCATGCCGTCTGGCCGGGCAGCCGCGGCCTGCCACGGCGGGTGCGGGCGGTGCTCGACGTCCTGGTGGAGAAGGCGAAGGCCGAACCACGGCTCAGGGCGCGCTGATGCCGCATGGGCCTGACTGCACACCAGGCCATGCGGGATCGGTGTCGTCGAGCCGGTGACCTGCGCCCTGAAGCCATCCCTTCAGGACGGTTGTGGGCCGAGCGGCCTGATCCGGTAGCGGTAGCGATAGGCTTCCCCCAGTCCGACGCGACGTTGCAGGGCGAGGGAGGCGGCGTTGGTGCTTGCCACCTGCGCCCAAAGGCGGGTGGCGCCGAGACCTGCCGCCCAATGGGCAGCGGCGCGGACCAGCCGGTCGCCCAGACCGCGGCGGCGGTACTCGGGGCGCGTCGCTAGGTCGAAGATGCCGCAATACGGGCCGTCCGCCACGGCGAAGAGGCACGCGGCCTCCACCCCCTCCTCCCGCAGCGTGAACCAGCCGCCGGGGGCAGCCAGCAGCTCCGGCAGACCCAGCTTCTCGGCGCGGCGAGCCTCGGTCTGGTATTCGGCCGTCGCCACGACCGCCATCCAGGCCGGCTCGGGGCCGTCGAGGCGACGGGCGGCGGGGTCGGGCCCGTGGGGAGGGAGGGGCCCGGCATGGACGATGGTTTCCTCGCCCTCGGCATAGCCGCGCGCCGCGAGCAGCGGCTCGAGCCCGGGCGGGTCGAGGGGCGTCAGGCGGAAGCGGCAGGCCAGGCCGTGGCGGGCGTAAAGCGCCTCGATCCGGGCGATGCGGCTGGCGAGCGCCGGGTCGGGCGCCGGGTCGAGCGAGCTCACCGCATTGGCCCGGCCGGTGCCGCCAAGGAAGAGCTTCGCCACGAAATTCCCGTCGAAGGCTTGGCGTGGTGCGGGCAGGGCGGTGAGGCAGGCGCGTTCCAGCGCCGTCGTCTCCTCCCCCATCAGCCGGCGGTCAGGTTGAGCCGACGGATCAGCGCCTCCTCCCGCGCGACGGTCTCGCGCAGGCTGACGGCGTAGCCGGCGCTGTCACGGTACTCGTCGGGCATGTCGTAGCGGCCGAGGATGGCGCGGAATTCCTCCGATTTCTGCGCGGCGGCGAAGGCGTCATGCAGGGTGCGCGTCACCGCCGGGTCGAGGCCGGCCGGGGCAACGATGCCGAAGGGCGTCGTCACCGCCATGTCGTAGCCAAGCTCCTTCAGCGTCGGCGCAGTGGGCCAGCGGGTGAGGCGCTCCGCCGTCCAGACATTGAGGATGGTGGCCTGGCCGCCATCGGCGAGGGCGCCGAGGCCGGAACCGCCGGCCATGACATCGATATGCCCGCCGAGCAGCGCCTGGGAGCCGTCGGCATCGCCGCGGAAGGGGGCGTGGATCAGCTCCACCCCCTCCTTAGCCGCCAGCTCCGCCATGGTGACATGCGGGGAGCCGTTGGCGCCGGTGGAGCCGTAGGCGAGCTTGCCGGGGCGGCGGCGGGCCTCGGCGATGAAGTCGGTCCAGCCATTCGGGAAGCGGCCGGCCTTGGCGATGACCACGTAGGAATAGCCGGTGACGCTGAGGATGGGGGTGAAGTCGCGCAACGTGTCGTAGGGCAGCTTCTGTAGGAGCTGCACGCGGATGGCCGAGGCGGGGAGCTGGGTGAGGAGGTAGCCATCCGGTCTGGCACGGGCGACCGTGGCGGCGCCGAGGGTATTCGCCGCGCCTGGCTTGTTGTCGATGACGATCGGCTGGGGCAGGTGGCGGGAGGCGCCTTCCGCCAGGGCGCGCAGCACGACATCGGTGGTACCGCCGGGCGGAAAGGGGATGATCAGCGAGACCGGCCGGACTGGGAAGGCCGGTTGGGCCCTGGCCAGCATGGGGGTGGCGAGCAGGCCGCCGAGCAGGGCGCGGCGGGGCAAGGCCAAGAGAGCCTGATGGGGCATTCGGAACTCCCGGGAACAAAAGGGCGCGCACCATGGCGCCTCATGCATTCCTGCGCCAGACCAGAATCCACGGCCTGCCGATCGTGCTATCTATTAAGATATTGTTCTGTCGAGGGAATTTGTACATCAAGCCATTCCGGCTCCCCACGATCATGCCTCAGGCGCCGGGCAGCTATCGGTACTGTCATTGACTGGAGACTCACAATCGGCCGTCGGACGTGCCATGTTCGGAGCACGGGACGCCGGTTGAGCATTCCCGGGCCGCTCCCCCCCTCCATGCGGCTCGGGATCAGACCCCCCAAGCCGGCCGGCGTCCCGAATACCCCTCCTGTTCAGGCTTCCTCCGCCAAGCGAGCCACCGCATGGCGATAGGTTTCGTCGAAAAGCGCGTCGAGGGCCGGATTGATGCCCTTGGCGCCGGCGGCGACGCGACCGGCCCAACCCACATATTCGAGGCGACGGGCATGGTCCCAGCCGATGGGTGGGCTGCTCCGCATGGTGCGGAGATTGGCGATCTTGTCGGCCAGCTTCACCTGCTTCGCCGCCTCCGAAGCGCGGGCGGCATGACGGATCTGCAGCCCCTTGCGAACCTCCTTCGGCAGCGACTTGTCGTCCGACACCTCGGCGCCGAAGGCGGCTTCAAGGTCGGCGAGGGTGGTCGGGACAGGGTCGGCATCACTGTCCTCGACGGTGTCGTGCAGCAGCCCGGCGACGATGGCGGCGGGCGGGGCGCCGGCGGCGGCGAGGATCTCCGCCACCTCCAGCACATGGTTCACATAGGGCTCGGCGGCGGCACCCTTGCGGCGGTGCGTGGCATGGACGCGGGCGGCAAAGCCGGCGGCGCGGAGAATGGTGGCGAGGATGGTCTCCGCTGAGGCCTGCCCGGCGAGGAACACTGTCGGGGCGACGGTCATGGCATCCGGGTTCTGCACAGTTTAGGTTCCCTCGGGCGGCTCCCTCATCCCATGCCGCCCCGGGAAGGGCTGAAGTATGTCAGGAAGTATTGCCGCATTGCGTGCCTCGTTGTTCGGCGTCGTCGATTATGTCTGCGGCGGGCATGGCGCACGCTGGCCGACCGATGGGACCTTCACCGTGCCGGCCGGGGTGACCATCCTGTTCTACGTGCCCGATGGCGATCCACTGCCCAATACCATGGGCCAGAAGGTGGATCAGGTGCTGGCCGGCGGCACCGCGCCGACGCCGATCGAGACCGTCACTGCGGGCTCGCCGTGCCGGAACTACCGGTTGTTCAGCAGCAAGGCCGGCGGCTACCTCAACCTGGCGATGTCCTCGACGGCGAACGACCGCTACATCACCACGACAGACAAGGATGTGGGCATCCATCTGGAGGACATCGTGAAGATGGTGATCGCGAAGTCCCCGAATGCCCGCATCCATTGGAGCGCCTGCCGCTCGCTCGAAAGCGGCACCGACGTCTTCTCCTGGGACAAGCCGACCTATAGCGGCGCCCTGGGGGTCCTGGCCACGAAGAGGCCCTGACCGATCCGGATCGGAAGCCGGATCGGGCCGCATGCCGTGGACGCCGTCAGGCGTTCATGGCGTCGCGCCCGTGGCGCGCAGGGGAATGGCTCGATGCGACGAACACCGTCAGGTGTTCATCGCGTCGCGCCCGTGGCGCGTGGGGAGATGCGTCGACGCGAGGAGCACCGTCAGGTGTTCATCGCGTCGAAGAAGTCCTGGTTGGTCTTGCTGTACTTCAGCTTGTCCAGCAGGAACTCCATCGAGTCCTGGGTGCCCATCGGATTCAGGATGCGGCGCAGGACCCACATCTTGGCCAGCGTGGCGCGATCCACCAGCAGCTCCTCCTTGCGGGTGCCGGACTTGGTGATGTCGATCGCCGGGAAGGTGCGCTTGTCGGAGAGCTTGCGGTCGAGGACGAGCTCGGAGTTACCGGTGCCCTTGAACTCCTCGAAGATCACCTCGTCCATGCGGCTGCCGGTGTCGATCAGCGCCGTGGCGATGATGGTCAGCGAGCCACCTTCCTCGATGTTGCGCGCCGCGCCGAAGAAGCGCTTCGGCCGTTGCAGGGCGTTGGCGTCCACGCCGCCGGTCAGCACCTTGCCGCTCGACGGGACGACGCTGTTGTAGGCGCGGCCGAGGCGGGTGATGGAGTCCAGCAGGATCACCACGTCGCGCTTGTGCTCGACCAGACGCTTGGCCTTCTCCAGCACCATCTCCGTCACCTGGACGTGGCGCGTCGCCGGCTCGTCGAAGGTGGAGGCCACGACCTCGCCGCGCACGGTGCGCGCCATGTCGGTGACTTCCTCCGGCCGCTCGTCGATGAGCAGCACCATGAGGAAGACCTCGGGATGGTTGGCGGTGATCGACTTGGCGATGTTCTGCAGCATCACCGTCTTGCCGGTGCGCGGCGGCGCGACGACCAGGGCGCGCTGGCCCATGCCGATCGGCGCAATCAGGTCGATGACGCGGTGGGTGTAGTCCTTGGACGGACCCTTGGCGACCGCCTCCGCATCCGGGTTTTCCATCTTGAGGCGGCGGTTGGGGTAGAGCGGCGTCAGGTTGTCGAAATTGATCCGGTGACGCAGCGCCTCCGGCGGCTCGAAATTGATGGCGTTGACCTTGAGGAGCGCGAAGTAGCGCTCGCCGTCCTTCGGCGCGCGAATCTGGCCTTCGACGGTGTCGCCCGTGCGCAGGCCGAAGCGGCGCACCTGGGCGGGCGAGATGTAGATGTCGTCCGGCCCGGGGAGGAAGTTCGCCTGCGGGCTGCGGAGGAAGCCGAAGCCGTCGGGCAGGATCTCGAGCGTGCCTTCGCCGAAGATCGCCTGGTCATTCTCGGCGAGCTGCTTGAGGATGGCGAACATCATGTCCTGCTTGCGCAGGGACGAGGCGTTCTCGACCTGAAGCTCCTCGGCGAAGGAGAGGAGTTCGGCTGGGCTCTTGGCCTTGAGTTCGGAAAGATGCATGGCGCGGTGCGTCCGGATGCGAGGGGACGGGACAGTCCCAATGAGGCCGGGATCGCGGCGCGTGGCGCGCCATAAGTCCGGCCCTTCCGCCTGTGCCATGAACACGGACCCTGGATAGGGGCCGGGGCCAGTGGCCGGCGATGTCCCAAGGAAGGAAGGAAGGAGAGAGGCAGCAGGCGCGTAAAGCACCTTATGCCCCGAGGAAGCGGAGCGGACCCTAAAGGACCGAATCGCTGGCCGTCAACGATTGAGATGGGGTATTTCCCCCTCAAGGTCAAGTCTCGCGGGGGGCGGGCGGGCTGGTAAGCTTCCGCCATGGCCGTCCTGAAGATCGCCCGCATGGGCCACCCCGTCCTGCTCGAGCCTTGCCGGCCGGTCGCCGATCCCGGTGCGCCGGAGATCCGCCGCCTGGTGCGGGACATGTTCGACACCATGGAGGATGCGCCGGGGGCGGGGCTCGCGGCGCCGCAGGTGCATGTGCCGCTCAGGCTCTTCGTCTTCCGGGTGCAGCCGCACCGCTCGACCGGGGCGGAGCGGGATGCGGTGGCCGGCAACACCGTCGTCATCAACCCGGTGATCGAGCCGGTAGGCGAGGAGCGGCAGATGCGGTGGGAGGGATGCCTCTCCATCCCCGGCCTGCGCGCCGCGGTGCCGCGCTTCGCGCGCATCCGCTACTCGGGCGTCGATTGCGACGGCCAGCCGGTCTTGGCCGAGGTGACGGGCTTCCATGCCGGCGTTGTCCAGCATGAGTACGACCACCTGGACGGCATCCTCTACCCGATGCGCATGGCGGATTTCCGACCGATGGGCTTCACCGAGGAGATCGGCCGGGCGGAGGAGCTGGCGGCGCGGATGGAGGAGATCCGGGCCGAATGGGCGGGGTACGCGGGCTAGAAGGGTTTCACGATCACCATGATGACGATGATCGCCATCAGCACCGCCGGCACCTCGTTCACCATGCGCCAGTAGCGCTCGGTCTTCGGCCGCTCGTCGGCGGCGAAGCGGCGGCGGGCGGCGGAGAGATGGCCGTGGACGCCGCTCATCACCAGCACCGAGAGCAGCTTGGTGTGCCACCAGCCGGCCCGCCAGTCGATGACGCCGGGCGTCAGCACCAGGGTGAGGCCCAGCAGCCAGACGGCGATCATCGCCGGGTTCATGATGCCGCGCATCAGGCGGCGCTCCATGGTCTGGAACAGCGCGCTCTGCGCCCCGCCGGCCGGCACTTGGCTGTGATAGACGAAGAGCCTCGGCAGGTAGAGCAGCCCGGCCATCCAGGCGATGACCGCGATCAGGTGCAGCGCCTTGGTCCAGGGATAGAACGGCGCAAGGGCGTCGATGGTCACGGTGTCAGGTATCCTGGCCCGCGCAGCTCTCGACCGGGCGGGTGAAGGCGACCCAGTTGTCGCCCTGCTGCAGGCAGCCATTCACCCAATTGCCCTGGAAGACGCGGCCTTGCACGCTGAGCCGCCCCGGGCCCTGCGGATGGCCGGCGCGGAGCGTCCCCTCGAACTCGATGCCGAGGCGGGGCAGGGCGAGGCGGCCCTCCACCAGCCGGTCGTCGCGGAACACGCCCTCTTCCTCGCTCACCACCCGCTGCCCTTCGGTGATGGTGAGCTTGCCGCGGCCCTCGTTCTTCCCGCGGAGGATGTCGCCCTGGTAGTCCATGCGGCGGGTCTCGCCGCGGCTCTGCCAGGTGACGATGGCGCGGCCAGGGCCCTCGGCGGGGCCTTCGGGGCAGGCGCCGTTCCAGTCAGCGACGATGTCGCTCGCGCCGGGCTCGATGCCGCCGGCCCAGAGCCAGCAGCCGCTCCTTGGGTCGGCCACCCAGCCGGCGCGGCCGCCGGGGACCATCCGCTCCGCCTCGGGCGGCTCGCCGGCGGCCACCAGCAGCAGCGCCGCCACGGCGGCCAGTATTCCGCGTCCGATCATGGGCTACTCCTCGATTCCCAGCAGGGCCGGCAGCTCCGCCATGCTGGCGAAGGGCCGGGCGCCGATGGCGGCCAGCACGGCCGCTTCCGTATCCCGCGTGAAGCCCAACACGCGGCAGCCCGCGGCGATCCCGGCGCGGGCGCCGAGCAGGCTGTCTTCCACCACGATGCAGTCAGCCGGGTCGGCGCCGCAGGCGGCGGCGGCGGCGCGGTAGATGTCGGGCGCGGGCTTCGGCCGGGGCACGTCCTCGAAGGTGAAGACGCGCGTGCCGAAATACCGGGCGAGATCGAGCCGGGCAAGCTTCGCCCGCAGCTCGCCGCGGGTGGAGTTGGAGGCGACGGCGAGCGGCAGCCCGGCAGCCGCAGCGGCGGCGACGGCAGCCGGGGCGCCGGGGATGGCCTCCACCTCCCCGGTCAGGGCGGCCATGATGCGGCGGGTCAGCGCCCCACCCCAGTCGCTTGGCAGGCGGCCGCAGCGGGCCTCGATGACGGGCAGCATCTCCGGCAGGGCCATGCCGAGGAACGTCTCGCGCGCCTGCTCGGTGGAAAGGCGCCAGCCTTGGGCGCTGATCGCCTCGGCGACCAGGCGGTTCACCAGCCCCTCGCTGTCCGCCAGCACGCCGTCGCAGTCGAAGAGGACGGCGGCGGGGCGCATCAGGCGAGCTCCGGGGCGCGAATGCGGGCCCTGGCATGCGGGCAGTCGCCGAAGGGCTTCGGGCATTGCCGGGCGCCGGCGAAGCTGCACAGCGGGCGGTCATCGGCCTCGGCGCGGCGGACCAGGTCGCGCAGCGCGGCGATGAAGCCCGGGTCGCTGTTCTGGGCGGGGACGCGGTAGTAGCCGGGGACGCCGAGGCGCTCCGCCTCCTCCCGATACTCGACGTCGAGCTCGACCAGCGTCTCGGAATGCTCGGAGACGAAGGCGATGGGGCAGATCAGCACCGCGGTCTTGTCATGCGCCGCGCGCTCCAGCTCCAGCTCGGTGCTCGGGCCGATCCATTTCTGCGGGGTGACGCGGGACTGGTAGCAGACGATGTGGTCCAGCCCCTCGATCGCCAGGCGCTCGACCACGGCGGCCACGGTCTGCTCCACCTGCCACTGGTAGGGGTCGCCGCGCTTCACGATGCTCTCCGGCAGGCCATGGGCGGAGAACAGAATGCGCAGCTTCACCTCCGGCGCCAGGGCGGCACGGGCGGCCTCGTAGGCGGTCTGCACGGCCGCCGCCGTCGCCGCGGCGAAGGCCGGGTCGGAGTGGTAGCAGCAGAGCGTCTTGGTCGGCACGGCGAGGCCGGCGCGGGCGGCCGCCTCGTCCCAGGCGGTGACGCTGCTGCCGGTCGTCGTCGTCGAGTACTGCGGGTAGAGCGGCAGCAGCAGCACCCGGTCCGGGCCCCACTCGCGCACGGCGCGGGCGGTGGCATCGCTCATGGGGTGCCAGTAGCGCATGGCGATGAAGCAGCGATACTCCGCCCCGCCGGCCTCGTTCAGCGCCGCCTGGAGGTCGTGGGCCTGCGCCTCGGTCAGGTCCAGCAGGGGCGACCGGCCGCCGAGGATGGCGTAGTTCTCGGACGCCGCCGGCGTGCGCCGCCTGGCGATGAACCGGCCAAGCCAGGGACGGATGAAGCCGGGCACCCGCAGGATGGCCGGGTCGGTGAACAGGTTCTCGAGGAACGGGCGCACGCTGTCCGGCGCATCCGGCCCCCCGAGATTGAACAGCACCACCGCCACCCGCTGCATCGGAACTCCCCGAGCCATAATCCAGGCCCGCAGATTTGGCCGCTTCGCCAGCGGGTCAAGCCGGGGGTTAGAGCAAAGCGGGGGCGGGGGGAATTACCCTGGGGCGCAAAACCGGGCGTTCGAGGAGGGCGCTGCCCTCCTCAAGCTCCGCCCGCCAGGGGCCGAACGGCCTTTGGAGCCCTTGAGTCAGCCGGTGCGGACCAGCCTCACGAGGGTCGATACATTCTCGGGCGAGGTCACCTTCTCGATGCCGTGGCCGAGGTTGAAGATGAAGGGACGGCCGCGCATCGCACCCAGGATGGAACGGGCCTCCGTCTCCAGGGCCATGCCGCCGGTGACCAGGGATAGCGGATCGAGGTTGCCCTGGAGGCACATCGACGGCGGCACGGCGGAGGCCGCCCAGCGGAGGTCCATCGAGGTATCGACGCCGAGGCACTGCACCCCGGTGCGCTGGGCGTATTCCGCCAGCATCGGCCCGGCGAGGCGGGGGAAGCCGATCAGCGGGATGGTCGGGTGGCGCTTGCGGATGGCCCGCACCAGGCTCGCCGTCGGCTCGATCACCCAGCGGCGGAACTGGCTCGGCGCCAGCAGCCCGGCCCAGCTGTCGAACAGCATCAGCACCTCGGCCCCCGCATCGGCCTGGGCGCAGAGATAGTCGGCGCTGGCATCGATCAGGATGCGGATGAGCCGGCCGAACAGCGCCGGGTCGCCATAGGCCATGCCCCGGGCGGCGGCGAAGTCGCGGCTGCCATGGCCCTCCACCATGTAGCAGGCGACGGTGAAGGGGCTGCCGGCGAAGCCAATCAGCGTGGTGCGCGGCGCCTCCTCGGCCAGCCCGGCGCGGACCAGGCGCACCGTCTCGATGATCGGCGCGGCATTGGCGGCGCAGACCGAGGGGTCGAGCTGGCCGATCGCCGCGGCGTCGCGCACCGGCTCCAGCATCGGCCCCTCGCCCTCGGCGAAGTGGAGCGGCTGGCCCATTGCCCAGGGCACCATGAGGATGTCGGAGAAGAGGATGGCCCCGTCCATGCCGTAGCGGCGGATCGGCTGGAGCGTCACCTCGGCTGCCATCGCTGGGGCGGTGCAGAGGGCGATGAAGTCACCGGCCTCGGCGCGGATCTCTCGGTACTCGGGCAGGTAGCGGCCGGCTTGGCGCATCAGCCACATCGGCGGCGGCCAGACGGCCTCGCCGGCCAGGGCACGGAGCAGGGGCTTCTGACTCGGACTCTCGCTCACGCCTGGCATGTCTTCCTCCCTGGAGCCCTACCCTTCGCAAGAAAACAAGAGTCTTGAAAGGATGCTGTAGTGATAGGGCCTGTGGATGCTGTGGAGGCAATTACTCCGGATTCCATCCACAGCCCTGTCCACCATCACCTGAGTCGGCGACTCGCTGACTCCGTTAGGTGAATCCCCCCTCGTCCCGGAGTCGCCCGACTCAGTCGGGAATCCTCTCCCGCCTGTGTGGGACGTACCGAGTCACCCCCCCGATCCACCGGAGAGCGGCGCCGGCCTTGAGTTTTCCACTTCGTCCCCAGCGCGCTGCGCTATTCTCCCGGGATGCCCCACAGAACCGTCAACCTGCACCTGGTCTCCGACAGCACGGGCGAGACGCTCAATTCGATCGCCCGGGCGACGCTGGCGCGGTTCGAGGACCATCATGTGGTGCATCATCGCTGGAGCCTCATCCGCTCCCGCCTGCAGCTCGACCGGGTGCTGGAGGGGCTCGACCACGAGCCGGGGCCGGTGCTTTTCACCCTGGTCGACAAGAGCCTGAGACTGGCGCTGGAGGAGGCCTGCATGCGACTCGGCGTGCCCTGCCTCTCGGTCCTCGACCAGGTGGTGGAGCTGCTGCAGGGGCAGCTGGGCGCACGCGCGCGGGAGAAGCGGGCGGCGCAGCATGTGATGGATGCCGATTACTTCCGCCGGATCGACGCCATGCACTACGTGCTGGCGCATGACGACGGGCAGGGAACGGCGGGCATTCACGAGGCGGATGTCTGCCTCGTCGGCGTCTCGCGCAGCAGCAAGACGCCGACCTGCTTCTACCTTGCGAACCGGGGGATCAAGGCGGCCAACGTTCCGATCGTTCCCAATTCTGAGCTGCCGCCGGAGCTGGCGGATTCGCCCTGCCCGGTGGTGGGGCTGACCATCGAGACCAAGGCGCTGATCGAGATCCGCCGGCACCGGCTGCGGCTGATCGGTGCCGATGGCGTGCGGCAGGACACCAACGACTATGTCGACCATGACAGCGTGAAAGCCGAGATCCTCGCCGCCCGGCGGCTCTGCAACCAGCATGGCTGGCCGGTAATCGACGTGACGCGGCGCAGCATCGAGGAGACGGCGGCGACCGTGCTCCAGCTGATGGAGGCCTGGCATGCGCGGCGGGGCGCGGCGGCGGAGCACGCGCCGGCGGACCCGGCGGCAGCCGTGCTCAGCGGAGGGACGGCATGATCCAGCAGGAGGCGCCCGCCCTCGTCCTCGCCACGGCCTCAGCGGCGCGGCGGGCGGTGCTGGCGGCGGCGGGGCTGCGCTTCACGGCCGAGGCGGCAGCGGTGGACGAGGCGGCGATCAAGGAGAGCGCCCGCGCCGAGGGCATCCCTCCCGGCGAGGCGGCGATGCTGCTGGCCGAGGCCAAGGCGCAACGCATCGCCCGGCGGCATCCGGAGGCGCTGGTGATCGGCGCCGACCAGCTGCTGGTCTGCGAGGGGCGCTGGTTCGACAAGCCGCCGGACATGGCGGCGGCGCGGGCGCAACTCCTGGCGCTGCGCGGCCGGCCGCATGAGTTGATGACGGCGATGGTCTGCTGGCGCGGCGGGCAGCGGGTCTGGCAGCACCTGGCAAGGCCGCGGCTGACGATGCGGGAATTCTCCGAGGAATTCCTCGATGCCTATCTGGCGGCGGAGGGAGAGGCGGTGCTCGGCTCGGTCGGGGCCTATCGGCTGGAGGGGCCGGGCGTGCAGCTGTTCCATGCGGTCGAGGGCGAGCAGAGCGCCATCCTCGGCCTGCCCCTGCTGCCGCTGCTGGACTTCCTGCGGCAGCATGGCGTGCTGCTCGGGTAAGGGTTCCCTGAAATCGTATATTGACGACAAGGTGAGAACACACGATCTTGTGAGCATTCGGGCGCCCTTCCGCGCCTGGCTGCTTGCGGGATCGCGCGATGCCGGATCGTCAGGATGGGCGCCTTACGGAAGCCGGGCCGGTGGCCGAGGCGGCCATCGTCGAGCATCCGGCCGGGCTGCGCAGCCATGACGACCTGATGGCGGAGAATGGCGGGCTGGTGCCGTGGTGCGGGCCGGCGACGCTCGCCCTGGCGAGCGGGCTGCCCTACCGGGCGGCGAGCACCCTGCTGCGGGGGATCGCGCCCGACTGGTATCCCGGCACCGGGCCGGTGGTGACGGCTTATTGGCGGGACATCCTCGGCGCGCTGGAGCAGCTCGGCGTGGCGCATGCGCCGGTCGCGCTGCCGGAGCGGCGGCCGAGCCTGCTCGGGCTGGTGCGCGGGGGGCTGGCGCCGGGCTGGCACCTGCTGCGGGTGACGGATCACTTCCTGCTGCTGAACAACCTGGGTTTCGGCCTGGCGGCGGTGCATGACAACCGCCTGACCGCCGCCGTGCTGACCGCCAAGACCCATGGCCGCCGCCGCGTCACGCATGCCGCGCACTTGGCGGCAGGGCCCCGCTTGCGCTTCTGAGCCCTACTTGTGGCGGGGTCCGGGGCCAAGCTTTGGCCCCGGCGGGGGCATGGGGGTGGAACCTCCATCCAGCGTCTGGAGCAAGGCTCTGATGGTGTCCGGCGACAGCTTGCGGATATCCCGCGCCAGCCGATTGGCCAGCGCCGTCGCCTCCGGGCTCAGCCCCGCCGTATCCAGCACCACGCGCGGGTGGGAGAGGCGGGCGAGGCGCGCCATCTCCTCCGCATCGTCCCAGATCAGCCCGAAGAATTCGTTCACCTGATGGATGAGCCCCGGCGAGGGGCGGCCGCGATGGCCGTGCTCCAGCGCCGAGAGATAGGCGGGGGAGACGTGCAGCGCCTGGGCGAGAGCGGCTTGGCTGACGCCATGGGCCTCGCGGAGGGCGCGGAGCCTCTGGCCAAAGGGCGTCACCGGCGCCGGCGGAGCAGCAGGTGGACGGCCCCGGGGTTGCTGGCATGCGGATGCGCGGCGCCGAGCAGGAGGGGCCGCATCTCGGCCGCGTTCAGCCAGAAGGGCAGTTCGCGGCGGAGCACGCCCCCTTCGGTGCTCGATCCCTTGCCGGTGACGATGGCGACGCAGCGGAGGCCGTCGGCCTGCGCCTCCTGGAGGAAGCGGCGGACGGCGGCATGCGCGTCCTGGGCGCGGCGGCCGTGCAGGTCGAGGGTGCGCTCGGGCTTGGTGCGTCCGCGGCGGAGCTCGCGCCAGCGCTTGCCGTCGAGGCCAGGGGGCGGGGTGCCGACCTGAAGCTCCGGGGCAGGGCGCGGGGCGGCGGGCCGCGGCGGCGGAACGGCCAGGGGAGCAACAGGCGCGGGGCCGGGCAGCGTCGGCTCCGGCGGCGGTGGCAGGGCCTTGCCGGGCATGGGCGCCACATGAGCATGGGCCGTATAGGCCTGCCAGAGACGGCGATCGAGCTCGGTCAGGCCCCGGCGCGGCCGGGCGGGCGGGCTCAATCCCCCGGGGCGGCGGGACCGCCCGGAACGGCGACCGGTGGCGGGGCCGTGGCCTCGCCCATCGGCAGGGCGGCGGGGTCGTCGTCGATCAGGATGATGTGCAGGCGCCGCGGGCCATGGGCGCCGAGCTCCAGCGTCTGCTCGATATCGGCACTGCGCGAGGGGCCGGTGACGAACATGATGTTGCGCGGCATGAATCCCCCGCTGCGCTCGTCGCGGCTTTCGGCGCGCAGGCGGTCCCAGGCCTCCTCATAGGCGCCGACGATGCGGCTGGCGCGCAGCACCACCATCTCGGTCTCGGCGAGGAGGTTGAGGGTGGTCGGGCGCTCCGGCGCGGAGGGGAGCATCAGCGTCCCCGTCTCGGCGATCCCGGCATAGCCATGCTGCAGGCTGACCTGGTCGGTGGCCTCCGCGCGGCGCTGCTCGATTTCCAGTAAGGGGCGTTCCGACCAGGGGATCGCCGTCAGCTCCGGATGCGGGGCCATGGGGAAGCGGGAGGGCAGGTTCTGCGCTGCCAGGTAGTCGGCGATGGCGGCGGGCACGGCCTCGGCGTTCGGGACGCGCTCGACCGTGCCGAACTCCTTCTCCACGTTGCGGATGAAGAGGGCGACCTGGTCCGGCCGCGGCAGGCGCGAGCGGGAGGGGATGAGGTGGCGGGGATGCGTCGCCAGCCGCCCGCCCAGCATGGCCTGCTGGTCGGCCGGCAGCGGCCCGCGCTTCAGGCCGCGGCGGATGGCGCCGAGGATGGCCTCTTTGGTCATCGGCGGCGCTGCTCCTTCGCGTAGCGGGCCATGAAGGTGCCGCCCTCGGGGACGGGCAGGTCGCGCCCGGCGGTCCAGCCGCCGGCGAGCGGCAGGGAGTGGAAGCTGCCCTTGCCGCGGCCGAGCAGGCCGAGCGCGGCATTGGCGGCGCGGGTGGCGGCCCGGTAGAGGGCGGGGCGGCGGGCGAACCAGCCCCAGAGGGCGAGGTTGCTGCGCTGGGTCGCCGGCGTCAGGTGGCGCTCGAACTCCCGCTCGCGCCAGTGGCGCATCATCTTGGGCAGGGGGATCTTCACCGGGCAGACGCTCTCGCACTTGCCGCAGAAGGTGGAGGCGTTGGGCAGCATCCCGGTCTTCTCGATCCCGATGAGGGAGGGGGTGAGGACGGAGCCCATCGGCCCGGGATAGACCCAGCCATAGGCATGGCCGCCGATCGCGCCATAGACCGGGCAGTGGTTCATGCAGGCGGCGCAGCGGATGCAGCGCAGCATCTCCTGGAACTCGGTGCCGAGCATGTTGGAGCGGCCGTTGTCGATCAGGACGACGTGGTACTCCTCCGGCCCGTCGAGATCGGCCGGGCGGCGGGCGCCGGTCGAGAAGGTGGTGTAGACGGAGAAGTCCTGACCCGTCGCGCTGCGGGCGAGCAGGCGGAGCAGGCTCGTCGCATCCTCCAGCGTGGGGACGACCTTCTCGATGCTGGCGAGCGCGATATGGACCCGCGGCAGGGTCTGGGTCAGGTCGCCATTGCCCTCGTTCGTGACGATGACGCTGCTGCCGGTCTCGGCGATGAGGAAATTGGCCCCCGTGATGCCGACATCGGCCTGGAGGAATTTCTCGCGCAGCTTGGTGCGGGCCTCGGCCAGGATGTCGCGCCGCTCGGCGAAGACGCGGTCGGGCGGCAGGTCGGTGTGCAACCGGCGGAAATCGGCCTCCCAATCCTCACGGTTCAGGTGGAAGGCGGGGGCGATGATGTGGCTCGGGTGCTCCTGACGGAGCTGGAGGATGTACTCGCCGAGATCGGTCTCGACCGGGCGGATGCCATGGGCTTCGAGATGGGCGTTGATCCCGAGCTCCTCGGAGATCATCGACTTGCCCTTGGTGACGGTGCGGGCATTCGCCTTGCGGCAGATCTCCAGCACGGCAGCGCGGGCATCGTCGGCGGTGGAGCACCAATGGACCTGGCCGCCGGCCGCCTTCACCTTGGCCTCATAGGCCTCGAGGTAGAAGTCCAGGTTGGCCAGGGTGTGATTCTTGATGTCCCGGCCGATGTCGCGCAGCTGCTCGAACTCGGGAAGGTTGGCGACGGCCTGAGCGCGGCGCTGGAGGAAGGCGCCCTTCGCCGTGCCAAGCGCCTTCTGCAGGCCGGGGTCCGCGAGGGCGGTCCGGGCATTCTCCTTGAAGGCGGGCGAGGTGATGGCGACCACGGGCAAGCTCCTGCTGGCCGCCAGATATAGAGCCTGACGCGGCGGAGGTCAGGGGGGGTCGCCGTCCAGTACGTCGGCGAGCCATCCGGCCAGCAGTTCCGGCCGGTCGAAATCGCCGATGAACCAGCGGCGGCGGCCATTGGCGCCGGTGAGGGCGAGGCTCGGCGTCGCCAGCAGCCCGGCCTCCAGCGCCAGGGCCGGGTCGCGCAGCACGTCGATGACCTCGACGCGGAAGGTGCCTTCGGGCCGGCCGGTGGCGACGATGGCCGTGGTGAGGTTGCGCAGGGCCGCCGCGGAGCGCGGGGCGCCGCCGGCGACGAAGAGGGCGACGGCGGCCAAGCTCATGCTGCCGACCCTTCCTCCGCTCCCCCCTCCGCCGGCGTATCGGCGGAGCGGCTGGTGGCAATGCGGAGGAGGCGGTCGGCCCGGGCCGCGCGGCGCGCGGCCTCGGCCGTCTCCAGCAGGGCGAGCTCGGCCCGCGCCGCCTCGGATTGCAGGCCGGACTGGCGCTGGCGTATCTCGGCCTCGGTGAGCTGGGCCTGGAGCTCGCGCAGGTGGCGCTGGTGGTCGAGGCTGGCGAGGGCCTCGAGGCGGCGCTCCTCAGCCTCCCGCTCCATCCGGGCGGTGCCGAGCAGCACCGTGCCGCCGGCGGTGTAGACATCCGCCAGGGTGCATCCCTCGGCGGTCATGATGAGTTCGCGCGTCTGGTTGGAATGGGCGCTGCCGCGCGCCTTGACGATGGAGAGGGTGCGGTTGCGCTCGCCGCCCCGCTCGGCATAGCCGAGGGCGATCCAGGCATCGGCGATGGTGGAGACGGCGCTGAGCGTGCTGGTGGACGGATCGTCCCCCACCTCGACCAGGGAGGTGAGCAGGGCGGTCATGCCGCGGGCGCGGGCTTCCTCCACCAGGCGGCGGATGGCGGATTGGCCGAGATCGGCGACGCCGCCGCGCATCAGCGAGGAGACGGGGTCGACCACCAAGGCGGTGGCGTCCTGCGTCTCGACCGCGGCGAGGATCTCGGAGAGCAGCTGCTCCGGCCCGTCGCGGCCGGGCTGGAGGCCGATCAGGCGGAGGGCGCCGCTGGCGCGGTGGGCGGCGAGGTCGATGCCGACCGAGCGCATGTTGCGGATGGCCTGCTCCGGCCCCTCGTCGAAGACGACGTGCACCGCGCGGCCGCCGGCGGCGCAGACGGAGGCGGCGAAGAGCGCCGCGAGGGTCGACTTGCCGGTGCCGGGCGGGCCGGAGAGCAGCGCCGTGCTGCCGCGCAGGTAGCCGCCGCCGAGCAGCACGTCGAACCGCGCCATGCCGGAGCCGACCCGCTCGCGCGAGGCAGGCGATGGGTCGCCGCCCGGCCACATCAGCGGCTCCAGCCCGTGGCGGGAGAAGAACAGCGGATGGGCGCTGCTGCTGTGGCCGCTGCCGCGGGACTTGGTGATGCGCAGCGCGCGGAGGGTGCCGCCGCTCTCCTCCCGCTGCTCCAGCGCCACCACGAGGGAGACGGCGAATTCCAGCGGGCCGAGCGCATCGACCGGGCCGCCATGGCGCTCCGCCTTGGCGGTGATGATGGCGGTGAGGTCCTCCTCCTCCAGCCAGCGGCCGATGCGGGCGAGTTCCGCGCTGCGCCGGGCCGGGCTGGCGAGCCAGCCGAGCACGGTGTCCAGCCCGTCGAACACCACCAGCTCCGCCCCGGTCTGCCGCGCCTTGGCCGAGAGGGTGGCGAGCATGCCGCGCAGGTCGAAATCCCCGGCGAAGACCATGTCCGGGTCCGGCCGCAGGTCGAGGGCGTGGAAACTCTGCCCGGCCAGCGCCGCAAGGTCCCAGGTGAAGCCTGCGGCGTTGCGGATGATGTCGGACGGCGGCTCCTCCAGCGCGGCGAAGACGACGCCGGCGCCGGAAAGCCGCGTCCGGGCGGCGGCGATCTGGCAGGAGAGCAGCGTCTTGCCGGCGCCGGCCTGGCCGAGCATCACGGTCAGCCGCCGGGCCGGGATGCCGCCCTGCGTCAGCCGGTCGAACCAGGCGATGCCGGTCGCCAGGCGAGGCATCGGGTCGCCGCTCATGCAGCCGCCACCGGCAGGACCGCGTGTTTCTCCAGCAGCCAGGTCAGGTCCTCCTTGGCGAGCGGCAGGCTGAACAGGTAGCCCTGCGCCACCGGGCAGCCGAGCGCCAGGAGATGCTGCCGCTCCGCCTCCGTCTCCACACCCTCGCAGGTGGCGGTGATGCCGAGGGCGCGGGCGACACCGAGCGTGCCGGTGACGATGGCGGACTGCACCGGGTCCGCCTGCAGGTTGCGGACGAAGCTGCGGTCGAGCTTCACCTCGGTGAAGGGCAGCCTGCGGAGCTGGTCGAGCGAGGCAAAGCCGGTGCCGAAATCGTCCATGGCGAGGCCGATGCCCATCTCGCGCAGCGCCTGGAAGCAGGCGAGGGTACGCGCACTGCCATCGGCGAGCACCGTCTCGGTCAGCTCGATCGAGATCCAGCCCGGCTCCGCCCCGGTCTCGGCCAGGATGCGGCGGAGCAGGGCGGGGACGTCGTCGCGGTGGAACTGCACCGGCGAGACGTTGACGGCGACCTGCACGGCATGGCCGCCACGATGCAGCGCCGCAGCGGTGCGGGCGGCCTCGGCCAGGGCCCAGGCGCCGATCTCGACGACCAGCCCGCTCTGCTCGGCGACGGGAAGGAAGCGGTCGGGCGATTGCAGGCCGAAGATCGGGTTGTTCCAACGCAGCAGCGCCTCGACGGCGAGGATGCGGCCAGTGGCGAGCTCCACCTTCGGCTGGTAGTGCAGCACGAATTCCCGATTGGCGAGGGCGCTGCGAAGGTCGGCGGTCATGCGCAGCCGGCGGCGGGCCTCGCGCTCCACCGCCGGGTCGAAGGCGCGGCGCTCGCCGCGGCCGGCGGCCTTGGCGGCATAGAGCGCCGCCTCCGCCTCGATCAGCAGCGGCTCGCCCTGGGAGGCGGTCCAGACGCCCTTGGCCCAGCCGAGAGTGACGGTGAGCGCGACGGTGGCGCCGGGCAGGGTGAAGGGCTGGCGCAGCATGCCGTGCAGCGCGGCGACCGTCGCCTCCGCCGCCTCGGGGCAGCGCAGCGCGGCGGCGAACTGCCCGGCGCCGAGACGGCTGCCGGCGACCAGGCCGGGCACCGCCCCCAGCCGCCGCCCCAGCTCGAGCAGCAGGAGGTCGCCGGCGGAGCGGCCGTAGGTCGCGTTGACGTCGCGCAGCTGATCGACGTCGCAGCAGAGCATCAGCAGCGGCTCGTCCGCCCCCAGCAGGGCCAGCCGGTCGAGCAGGCCGCGGCGGGTCAGCAGGCCGGTGACCTCGTCGAAGGTGGCGGCGCGGGCGAGCCGCTCGTTGACGTCGCGGAATTCGGACACGTCCCGCGTGGTACCGAGATAGTGGGTGACGCGGCCCTCAGCGTCGCGCAGCGGGCGCAGGCGCACCTCGCTCCAGAAGGGCGTGCCGTCGCGGCGGAAATTGCGCAGGACGACGGTGGTGTCGCGCCCCTCGGCGACGGCGCCGGCCATTTCCCGGACCGCGGGCTGGGTGCGCTCGGTGCCCTGGAGGAAGCGGCAGTTGCGGCCGAGCAGCTCCTCCCGCCGGTAGCCGCTGATGCGCTCGAAGGCGCTGTTGACGTAGACCAGCGGGTGGTCCTGCAAGGCGAGGTCGGCGATGGCGATGCCGTCCGAAAAGCCCTCCAGGGTCTGCTCGTTCAGGGCGAGCCTGAGGCCGGTGGCCTCGGCGCGGCCGATAGTCCGTTCGAAGAAGCGGCTCACGAGGTGACCGCCGCTGGCGACCTGTCGGAACATCGGACCGAAGTGATGCGGAAGGTGGCCGTGGCCCGGCGAGTCATGCGCGACAGCCGGCGCCGGGAAAAATCATAATGTCTGGTCCGAACTTTACTGTCGCGGAACACCAAAAGCTGCTCGCGCAGGACATGCACGGACAAGACACTATGCAACTTCTCGTTTTTGCCGTCAATGAGTACGTAGCCGTACAGCGGCCCGCCACCCCCGGCGGCACCTCGCCGCTTGACCCCCGGCCGCTTCTTCGCCATGCGGTGAACCGGCCCTCCCCTCCAACCGGATCGGTGAACCGTGCTCGCTCTCCGCGTCATCCCCTGCCTCGACGTGAAGGACGGCCGCGTCGTCAAGGGCGTCAACTTCGTCGCTCTCCGCGATGCCGGCGACCCGGTGGAGCAGGCGCGCACCTATGACCGCGAGGGGGCCGACGAGGTCACCTTCCTAGACATCGCGGCGAGCCACGAGAACCGCGACACCATTCTCGATGTCGTCTCGCGCACCGCGGCGCAGGTCTTCATCCCGCTGACGGTGGGCGGCGGGGTGCGCTCGGTCGAGGACATCCGGCGGCTGCTGCTGGCGGGTGCCGACAAGGCGAGCATCAACAGCGCCGCCGTCGCCGAGCCGGCGCTCGTCTCCCGCGCGGCGGAGGCCTTCGGCAGCCAGGCGATCGTGGTCGCCGTCGATGCGCGCAAGGTGGGCGAGGGGCGGTGGGAGGTCTTCACCCATGGCGGGCGCAAGCCGACGGGGATCGATGCCGTCGGCTGGGCGCGGCGCATGGCGGAGGCCGGCGCCGGCGAGATCCTGCTGACCAGCATGGACCGGGACGGCACCAAGTCCGGCTTCGACCTCGAGCTGCTGCGGGCGGTCCGCGCTGCGGTGCCGGTGCCGATCGTCGCCTCGGGCGGGGTCGGCACGATGGAGCATTTCGTCGAGGGCGCGCGGGTCGGAGCGACGGGCCTTCTCGCGGCCAGCGTCTTCCATTACGGCGAATTCCGCATCGCCGATGCCAAGGCGGCGCTGGCCCGGGCCGGGCTGCCGGTCCGCCCCCTGCCCGAGACGGAGGCCGCCTGACACATGGCGAAGGACACCAAGAAGAAGCCGGCCCCGAAGGCCGGGAAGAAGCGTGCTGCGGTGCCCATGCCGGCCGGGCTGCCCGCCGCCGGGGCCAAGCCGAAGAAGGCGGTGCGCCGGGTGGAGGCGCGCCACCTCACCCCGCTGGAAGGGCCGCGGGACGGCGATGCGGCGGTGCTCGACCGGCTCTGGGACACGGTGGAGAGCCGGCGGCTGGCGGGCGATGCCGCGACCTCGCATTCCGCCCGGCTGATGGCGCGCGGCACGGCGAAGGTGGCGCAGAAGCTCGGCGAGGAGGCGGTGGAATGCGTCATCGAGGCGACGCTCGGCCACCGCACCGAGACGGTGCTGGAATCTGCCGACCTGCTCTACCATCTCGTCGTCGTCTGGGTGGATGCCGGCATCCGCCCGGAGGAGGTCTGGGCGGAGCTCAGGCGGCGCGAGGGCATCAGCGGCATCGCCGAGAAGGCCGCGCGGCCGAAGGGCATCGTCCGCGCCGCGCGCACGACCAAGCTCGCCTGACAGAGGTTGGAGGATCGCCATGTCCGTCTCCGGCAAGCCACCCTATGATCCCGGCAACATCTTCGCCCGCATCCTGCGCGGCGAAATTCCCTGCAAGAAGGTCAGCGAGGACGAGCATGCGCTCGCCTTCCACGACATCGCCCCGCAGGCGCCGGTGCATGTGCTGGTGATCCCGAAGGGCCCTTACGTCAGCGCCGCCGACTTCCATGCCGAGGCGCCGGCCGAGGCGATTGCAGGCTTCTGGCGTGCGGTCGGGCGGGTGGCGCGGGAACTCGGGCTGGAGGAGCATGGTTATCGGCTTCTCTCCAACATGGGCGAGGATGCCGGCCAGGAGGTCGGGCATTTCCACGTCCATCTCTTCGGTGGCCGCCGCCTCGGCCGGATGGTGCCGCAGACGCGGGAGTAGTGCATGGCCTTGAGCCCTGAGGATGAGGCACGCGCCGCCCTCGCCGCCGCCGGGCAGTTGCCGGATGCCGAGATCGAGCTGGCCGCCGTCGCGCTGCAATTCGCGCGGATCGATGCGCCGGAGGCGGATTGGCGCGCGGCCTCCGCCCTGCTCTCGGAGCTGGCGCAGGCGGCCGTCGCCGCCGCCGCGGCCGACCCCGCGGCCGATGCGGGCGATGCGGAGCGGCGCCGCTCCGTGCTGGCCGAGGTGATCCATGGCCGCTTCGGCTTCGGGGGCGATACCGAGGATTACGAGAACCTCGACAACGCCAACCTCATCCGCGTCGCCGAGCGGCGGCGGGGGCTGCCGGTCGCCCTCGGCATCCTCTGGCTGCATGCGGCGGAGGCGGCGGGCTGGGCGGCGCATGGCGTCGATTTCCCCGGCCATTTCCTGCTGGCCGTCGAGGGCGGGCGGGGCCAGGCGCTGGTCGATGTCTTCGCGGGCGGCGCGGGGCTGCAGGCGCCGGACCTCCGCGCGCTCATCAAGCGGATCGAGGGCGAGCGGGCGGAGCTGCGGCCGGGCCTCGTCCGGCTGATGGACAAGCGGGCGGTGCTGCTGCGCCTGCAGAACAACATCAAGCTGCGGCGGCTCCGCGCACAGGACCTGGCCGGGGCGCTCGCCTGCTCCGAGGACATGCTGCGCCTCGCCCCGGACCAGGCGCTGCTCTGGCGCGAGGCCGGGCTGATGAACCAGCGGCTGGACCGCATCGCCGCCGCGCTCGGCTGCCTCGAGCGCTCGCTGGAGCTGGAGCCGGAGGGACCGGCGGCCAGCCGGACGCGGCTGGTGGTCGAGGAACTGCGGCACCGCCTCAACTGAGGCCCGGCCCGATGGCCAGGGCGGCGCGGAGCGCGAGGGGCTGAATCGGGCCGGCTTTAGCGCTGGCCTTTTCCCGCGGTTCGGGGCACGGAATCGCTCCGAACCAAGTGGAGACGACCATGGCGCGCGCCCTCCGGGTGGCGGTCCAGATGGACCCGATCGCCGGCATCAACATCGACGCCGACAGCACCTTCGCCCTGATGCTTGAGGCGCAGGCCCGCGGCCACCGGCTCTGGCACTACCATGTGCGGGACCTGGCCCTCGTCGGCGGGCGGCTGCTGGCCCAGGGCGAGCCCGTCACCGTCGAGCGCAAGCTCGGCGCGCACTACGTCTTCGGGCCGCGGGAGGAGATCGACCTCTCGACGATGGACGTCGTGCTGATGCGGCAGGACCCGCCCTTCGACATGGCCTACATCACCGCGACGCACCTGCTGGAGCACATCCACCCAAAGACGCTGGTGGTGAACGACCCGGCGAGCGTGCGCAACGCGCCGGAGAAGCTCTTCGTCCTGCAGTTCCAGGACCTGATGCCGGAGACGCTGGTGACGGCGAGCCGGGCGCAGATCCAGGCCTTCCGCGAGAAGCACCAGGACATCATCGTCAAGCCGCTCTTCGGCAATGGCGGGGCGGGCGTGTTCCACATCAAGCCGGGCGACTCCAACCTCAACAGCCTGGTCGAGATGTTCACCGAGCGCTCGCGCGAGCCGCTGATGGTGCAGCGCTACGTCCCCGAGGTGCGGCAGGGCGACAAGCGCATCATCCTCGTCGACGGCGTGCCGATGGGCGCCATCAACCGCGTGCCGGCGGCGGGCGAGGCGCGCAGCAACATGCATGTCGGCGGGCGGCCGGAGAAGACGACGCTGACCGCGCGCGAACAGGAGATCTGCGCCCGCATCGGGCCGGCGCTGCGCGAGCGCGGGATGATCTTCGTCGGCATCGACGTCATCGGCGACTACCTCACCGAGATCAACGTCACCTCGCCGACCGGCCTGCAGGAGATCGCGCGCTTCGACGGCGTGCACCTGGAGCGGGCGATCTGGGACGCCATCGAGGCGAAACGCTGACACCCCGCTGGCGTTGGGCCTGGCGGCGTCGATTCCGGCGTCCGCTTGCCCTGGTACATCATGGAACGGCTCTTCCTGCTCTCGGCGCGGTCGCGCGGCCTGCCCGTCTGGATGCGCTACGGCGCGACGACGCTGCTGGTGGTGATCTGCCTCGGCCTGCGGCTCTGGATCTTCGGTGACAAGCCGGGGCTGCCCTTCCTGCTGTTCTTCCCGGCGGTGATCGTCGCCGGGCTGACCTTCGACCGCGGCACCGGCATCTACGCCGCGTTACTGAGCGGGGCACTCGCGGTCTGGTTCCTGCTCGAGCCGGGTGGCCTGCTGCGCATCACCGATGCCTCGGACCTGCTGGCGTTGATGATCTTCCTCGCCATCGCGCTCTTCACCGCCTTCCTGATGGAGGCGCTGCACGTCGCGCTGCGCCGGCTGGCGCAGGAGCGGGCGGGCCTCGCCATCGCCAATGCCGAGCTGGCGCGGATGGCCGAGGCGCGCGGCACGCTGCTGAGCGAGGCGGTTCACCGCGCTCGGAACGACCTGCAGCGGCTGGCGGCGACGCTGCACCTGCAGGCCGGGGCGGCGGCGGAGCCGCAGGCACGCCAGGCCTTGCAGGATGCCTCCGGCCGGATCATGGCGCTGGCGCGGATCAATGCCCGGCTCGACCGGCACCGGGATGACGGCCAGGCGGTGGTCAGCAGCCGCGGCTTTATCGAGGGGCTGGTACAGGACCTGCGGGAGGTTGCCGTCGACATGCGCCCGATCGCCATGATGGTGCAGGCGGAGGACCATCCGCTGCCGATGGCGCGCGCCGTGCCGGTCGGGCTGACGGTGAACGAGCTGGTGGGCAATGCGCTGAAATACGCCTTCCCCGGAGAGATGGAGGGGCGGATACGGGTAAGCTTCCGGCAGTATGAGGCGGAGTTCGTGCTCGCCGTCGAGGATAACGGCATCGGCTTCGACCCCGGCGCGCCGCCGCAGGGGAGCGGCCTCGGCACCCGGATCGGCCGGGCGCTGGCGGGGCAGCTCGGCGGCAGCCTGGAGGCCTCGGCGTTGAGCCCGGGGAGCAACCGGCCGGGACTGCGTTGGGTCATGCGGTTTTCCGCACCGTGATCCTGCGCCGCGCCATCTGCATGAGTTTTCCTTGGACCTTCCGCCGTTGCTGTGGCTTGTTCGGTGCAAGCGCGTCCGCCTATTGCAACGAGGGATACCGACAGGATGAGAGGCCCCGCCTATCGCAGGCTTCGCATCCTGGTGGCCGAGGACGAGGCCCTGATCGGCCTGGCGGTGGAGCAGGAGCTGGAAGAGCGTGGCCACGCCGTCACCATGGCGAGCGACGGCCAGGCGGCGCTGGAACTGGAGGCGCGGCTCGGCCCCTTCGACGTGGTGGTGACCGACATGCAGATGCCCCGTATGCGGGGCGACGAGCTGGTGCAGGCCTTGCGACGCCGCTTGCCCGGCCTGCCGGTGGTGGTGATGTCGGCCAATCATGTGCCGGAGGCGTCGGCGGCGCTGCGGGCGCTCGGCGGGCCGATCACCATCCTGACCAAGCCGACCCCCTTCGGCCACCTGGCCGATGAGGTGGAGCGGCTGGAGCATGATCGCCGGAGGCTGGAACCGCCGGAGGCCTGACCCGGGCGACACGACCAGCGGACAGACCATGACCTGCGATCCGGTGACATCGGATCATGGCCGGAGCACGAGGCATGAGGCGCGTCACCGCCTGGCGGCGGCCAGACCCTCCTCCACCCGGCCCAGGGCCTCGCCGAGTGCGGCGGAGAGCGCAGCCGCCGCCTCCGGCCCCGGGGCGCGCGGGTCGAGGCCCGGCGGCAAGGGCGCGCGGCCCTCGGCTGTGAACTGGACGAGGATGCGGGCCTCCCCGGGGCCGGATGGCGGCTCCGCCAGCAGCAGGATGGAAAGCGCGGCCACCGCACGGCCGGCGGCCGGTTCGGCCTGAAGGCGGATCAGCTCGCCCTCAAACACCAGGTTGGCGCGCAGGCGGGAGCCGGGCTGGGTGACGGCGGCGAAGCGGCCGCTTGCCAGGAGCCAGCGGCGCAGCGCCTCTTCCGCCGCATCGGCGGGGGGTGCCACCCATTCCTGCCAATAGGCGGTGGCGACCTGGCCATCGGCCGTGAGGCTGCGCAGCCCCCGTCCCTCCAGCCCCGGCGCGGCGCGCAGGCTGCGGACCAGCAGCACCGGAGCCTGGCGCGGCGGCGTGGCCCGGCCGGGGCGCTCGGGCGAGAGGCTGAAGCGCTGCGTTTCCTGGTAGGGCCGGTTGGGCAGCACGCTGCACCCGGCCAGCAGCGGCAGCAGCAGGACGGCACGGCGGGCGGTCATCGGCGGGTCTCCGGCGCCGGCGGCGGCGCGCCGAGGATGGCCTGGGAGGGATAGCGGCGCAGCTGCTCCGTCGTCTCGCGCAGGTTGGCGATGGCGACGCGCAGGTCGCGCAGGATCGGGCCCAGCTCCGCCTGGAGGTCGGTGGTGGCGCCGCGGACGTTGCGCAGGCTGCCGTCGAGCGTGGCGACGGTGTTCGGCAGGCGGGCGACGACCGTGCGCAACTCCCCCATGGCGGCGGCGGCGTTGGCGAGGGTCTGCTGCGTCTCGCGCGCGGTCAGCAGGGCTCGGGCCTCGGCGGCGGTGCCGCGCAGCTCGGCGGCCAGCCCCGGCAGATCGGCGCCCTCGGCCTGGGCACGGAGGCTGCGGAGCAGGCTCGCCGCCTCGCGCAGCGCCACGGCCGCGTCGCCGTCGCGCAGCTGGGCGCGCAGCTCGGCAACCAGGCCGATGCCGTTGTCGAGCAGGCCGGCGAGGTCCGCGTTCTGCAACTTCTGCAACAGGTCCTCCGCCGCGTTCCGCACTTGGGCGACGGTGGAGGCCACCGCCGGCACATAGGGGTAGTGCGGCTCCCAGGGCACCTCGCGGGGCGGGAAGCGGCCGGGGTCGAGGAAGTCCATCTCCAGGTAGTTCACGCCGGTGATGCCCTGCGCGGCGATGCGGACGCGGAGCCCGAGGCGCACCGCCTCGTCGACCGAGGGCACCTCGCCCGCCCTGGAGAGGTCCACGGCGAAGCGCACATAGACGAGCTGGAAGACGGCGCCGAAGGCGGTGCGGTCAGGCACCCGGTACTCGGCGGTGACGAGGCCGATCTCGGTGACGCGGCCGATGGCGACGCCGCGGTAGCGCACCGCCGAGCCGACATCGAGGCCCTGGACGGATTCCCGCAGGTAGGTCTCGTAGACGACGGCGCCGCGGCCGAAGCGGCTGGCGGTGAAGAACAGCACGAAGCCGACCGTCAGGGCGAGGCCGGCGAGCACCAGCGCGCCGACGCGGAAATAGAGGCCACGGCTCTGCGGCATCAGTCCAGCACCTCGCGGCGGAAGAAGGCCCGCACCACCTTGTTGTCGCTCTCCTCGCGCAGCTGGCGCGGGTCGCCCTCGGCGATCATCCCGCGTGCCGCCTTGTCAAGCATGATGCAGCGGTCGCCGATGGCGAGGATCGATTGCAGCTCGTGCGTCACCACGACGAAGGTGGTGCCCAGGTCGCGGGCCAATTGCTTGATCAGCGCATCGAGCCCGGCGGAGGTGATCGGGTCGAGCCCCGCCGAGGGCTCGTCGAGGAAGAGGATGGGCGGGTCGAGCGCCATGGCGCGCGCGATGCCCGCCCGCTTCGCCATGCCGCCCGAGATCTCGGCCGGGAGCCGCCCAGCGGCATCGGCAAGGCCGACCAGGCCAAGCTTCGCCCGCGCCACCAGGGCCCGCGCCTCGGGCGGCAGGTCCGTGTGCTGCTCGAGCGGCACTCCGACATTCTCGGCCAGCGTCAGGGAGCCGAACAGCGCGCCCGACTGCCACATCACCCCGATCCGCCGCAGCAGGGCGTTGCGCGCCTCGCCCGAGAGCCCCTCCATCGCCTCGCCGAGGATGGCGACGCGCCCCTCGGCCGGCGGATAGAGGCCGATGACGCGCTTCAGCAGCGTCGACTTGCCGGAGCCGGAGCCGCCGAGGATGACGAAGACCTCGCCGCGCCGCACCTCGAAGGAGACGTGCTCGAAAATGGTGCGCCCGTCGAAGCGCGCGGCCAGGTCTTCGACGCGGAGGACGACCTCGCCCATCACCAGCCGAGCCGGAAGAACAGGATGGAGAAGACGCCGTCCAGCATCACGATGGAGACGATGCCGCCGACCACGGCCATGGTCGCCGCATCGCCCACCGCCCGCGGCCCGCGCCCGGCCGAGAGCCCCGCGCGGCAGCCGACGAGGCCGATGGAGAGGCCGAAGACGGCGGCCTTGAACAGCCCGCCCAGCAGGTCGTGCAGGCCGATGGCCCGGCGGAGCTGATTGACGACGCTGACGGGCGGGAAGCCGAGCGAGGCCATCACCCCGGCCATGCCGACGAGGCCGGCGAGGTCCATCAGCAGGGCGAGCACCGGCATGACGAGGATCGCCGCCAGCAGCCGCGGCAGCACCAGCCAGGCCACCGGGTCGATGCCCATGATGCGCAGCGCGTCGATCTCCTCGTTCACCACCATGGTGCCGAGCTCCGCGGCGAAGGCGGAGCCGGTGCGGCCGGCGAGGATGACGGCGGCCATCAGCGGCCCGAGCTCGCGCAGCAGGGAGATGCCGACGAGGTTGGGGATGAAGATCTCCGCCCCGAAGCGCCGCATCGGGATGGAGGACTGGAAGGCAAGGATCACCCCGATCAGCACGCCGAGCAGCAGGGTGAGGCCGAAGGCGCGCAGTCCAGCCTCGTCCAGGTGGCGCAGCACCTCGCCGAGGCGGAGGCGCCAGGGGCGGCGCAGCGTGCCCATCCCGGCGACCACCGCCTCGCCGAGGAAGGCGACCTGGCCAAGCAGGTCCTGGCCGCGTCGCAGCGTCGCCTGGCCGAGCAGCGCGAGCGGGGGCAGGCGCGGCGCCTCGGCGGGCGAGGGGGCGGCCAGCGCCTGGCGGGTGCGGTCCAGCACCGCCCGGAGCGGACCGGCGGGCAGGCCGTGCCACGCCGTCTCCCGCGCCATGTGCTCCAGGCGGAGAAGAAGCACGGCGCCCGCGGTGTCGAGCGCGGTCAGGCCGGCGAGGTCGAGGGTGAGGACATGGACGCCGCGCATCCACCGCATCGCCTCCGGCCAGAGCCGGGCGGTGGCGGCGGCATCGAGGCTGCCGGCGAAGGCGAGGCGGGCGGCCGGGCCGTCCACCGTGGCGGCGAGCGTCGCCGGCATGCTCAGCGGCGGGGCCGGGGGCGTTGCGCCGGCGGGGCGGGCGGCGGGGCTGGCTGGGGCGCGCCGCCCAGCGCATGGAACAGCACCGCGGCGGCGGCCGAGACGTTGAGGCTCTCGACCGGCCCGGCAGCGGCCAGCGTCACCCGCGCCGGGCAGGCCTCCAGCACGGGCGTGGAGGGCCCTTGCTCCTCATTGCCGAGGACGAGGGCAACGGGCCGGTCGCGCGGCAGCGCTTCCGGGGCGAGGCCGCCGGCGGCGGTGGCGGCGACGACGAGGAAGCGCGGCTGCATCGCCCGCAGCAGCGCCGGCAGGTCGCGCGCGCGCATCACCCGCAGCAGCTCCAGCCCGCCCTCGGCGGTGCGGAAGGCGGCATCCGACAGGTCGGCCTGGCGCCCGTCCTCCGACAGCAGCAGGGCGCGGCAGCCGAAGAAGGCGGCGGAGCGGGCGATGGCGCCGAGGTTATGCGGGTTGCCGATGCCGTCCAGCACCGGCAGCAGCGGCGCCATCGGCAGGTCGGCCGGGAGGACGGGACCTTGCAGCCGCTCGGCAAAGCGCACCTGGGCGATGGCGCAGATGCCGCCATGGTGCGGCGTGCCGGCGATGCGCGCCAGCTCCTCCGGCGGGACCTCGCGGTAGGGCCGGCGGGTGCGGGCGAGATGGGCGCAGAGCGGCCCGGCCATGCGCCGCATCGCCTCGGTGTAGAAAAGGCGCAGCACCGCCTCGGGCCGGCGGATGAAAAGGGCGCGCACCGGCGCGGCGCCGCAGATGCGGTGCGGCTCCGGCGGGCGGGGGATGTGGCCAGGAGAGGAGGAAGGTTCGGGCAGCACGTGCATCAGTCCATCGCCAGGGCGACCAGCACCCGGGCGGCGATGAGGGAGGAGACGCGGAGGTTGCTCTCCCGCGTCGCGCCGGCGATGTGCGGCGTGAGGATCAGGTTCGGCACCCCGGCGAGCGGGTTGCCCGGGGCCAGCGGCTCCTCCTCGAAGACGTCGAGCACGGCGCCGCCGAGATGGCCGGCGCGGAGTGCCGCGGCCAGCGCCGCCTCGTCCACCACCCCGCCGCGCGAGGCGTTGACCAGCATGGCGCCGGGCTTCATCGCCGCCAGGAACTCGGCGGAGACGAGGCCGCGCGTCGCCGCCTCCAGCGGGACATGCAGGGTGACGGCATCCGCCTCGGCGACCAGCCGGTCGAGGGGGACGGGCTCCGTCCCGGTCTCGGCCCAGCCGGAATGGTCGAGCGGCAGGATCGGGTCATGCGCCACGATGCGCATGCCGAAGGCGCGGCCCAGCCGGGCGACGCGGCGGCCGATATCGCCGAAGCCGAGGATGCCGAGCGTCTTGCCCGACATCTCCCGACCCGTGCTGAGGCGCTCGCGCGGCCACTCCCCGGCGGCCACGGCGGCGCTCGCCTGGAAGGCGCCGCGCAGCAGCATCCCCACCGAGAGGATGGCGTATTCGGCAACGGAATCGGCATTGGCGCCGGCGGCGGGGATCACCTCCAGCCGGCGCTGGCGGCAGGCGTCGAGGTCGATGTTGTAGAGGCCGACGCCGAGCCGGCCGAGCACGCGGAGCCGGGGCGCGGCGTCGAGCAGGGTTGCATCGACGCGGGTCCGGTTGCGGACGATCAGCGCCCGCGCCTCGCCCAGCAGGCCGCGCAGGCGGTCAGGGGCAGTGCCGAGATCGGGGTCGTAGAGCGTCGGATGGGCCTCGCTCAGCTGGGCGATGGCCGTCTCCGCCATGTACTCGGTGATGATGATATGACCCATGGCGGGAGAGGATAGCCCGGTTCCGCCCGGAAGTCGCGTGAGCGGATGTTGCGGGGCTTATCCGACCGGCAACTGGATGATGAACCGCGCGCCGGTCACCTTCCCCTCGGCATCGCGCCGGTTCTCGGCGGCGATGCGGCCGCGGAGCCCCTCCACGATCTGCCGGCTTATCGAGAGGCCGAGGCCGGAATGCTTGCCGAAATGCTCGCCGCTTGGCCGCTCGGAGTAGAAGCGCTCGAAGATGCCCTCGAGCTTGGCCTCGGGGATGCCGGGGCCCTCGTCCTCCACCACCACCTCGACCATGGCGCCGGTCGGCCGGGCGCGGACCCAGACGCGGCCGTCCTTCGGGCTGAAGGAGAGGGCGTTGCCGAGCAGGTTGCGCATCACCTGCACCAGCCGGCCTTCCACGCCGCGCACCACCAGCGGGCCGGCCGGCGCCTCCAGCACCACCTCCGGGTCGTCCTCCCCGCGCGTGGCGTTGTGCAGCTCGGCCAGCGTCGAGAGGATGGGGGAGATGTCCACCGGCACGGCCACGGTGCGCGACAGCTCGGCATCGACGCGGGAGCTGTCGGAGATGTCGGCGATCAGCCGGTCCATCCGCACCGCATCCTCGGCGATGATGGCGAGCAGGCGCCGCTGCTGGTCGGGGTTCTCGATGCGCCGCAACGTCTCGATGGCGCTGCGCACGCTGGTCAGCGGGTTGCGCAGCTCGTGCGCCACGTCGGCGGCGAAGCGCTCGTTGGTGTCGATGCGGGCCCAGAGGGCGCGGGCGGCGGATTGCAGGTCCCGCGCCAGGATGCCGATCTCGTCCTCCCGCGCCAGCACGGCGGGGGGGACGCTGCCGCCGCGCCCTTCGCCCTGGCGCATGGCCGCCGCCGCGCCGGCGAGCTGCATGATCGGGCTGGCCAGCGTCTGCGCCAGGTAGAGCGAGAGCAGCACCGTCAGGATCAGCGCGATGACGAAGATGCCGAGCACGCTCGCCCTGATCTCGAACAGGCGCTGGTCCACCTCCCGCGCCTCCCGCGTCAGCAGGACGATGCCGACCGACTGGTTGCCGCGCCGCGCCGGCTCCGCCACCGAGACCAGCAGGCGGCCATCGGCGGTGCGGCGGATGTAGGGCGTCACGCCGCCCTCGAGGGCCAGCCGCAGCTCCTCCCGCCGGTCGGGGCCGAGATTGGGCTGCCAATCGAAGGAGGGGGCATCGGGGGCGATATCCACCGCCACATCCGATTGGCTGTCGCGCGGCACCAGGCGCAGCAGCTTGTCGTAGAGCCCGGCGATGGTGATGGAGAAGGCGCCGCGCGGCTCGGGCGGCGGCAGCGGCTCGGTCACCACGGCGCCGCCGGAGCCCTCGCGCACCCGGCTGTCGGCGACGACGAGGCCGGTGTTGTCGAACAGCCGCGCCTGGGTGTTGGGCGAGGGGTCGACCAGGCGCCGCAGCAGCGGGCGGACGGCCTCCGGCACCAGCACGGCGCGGTCGTCCTGCATGCGGGTGCCGGCCTCGGCGATGGCGCCGGCATAGATGCGCGCCTGGGTGCGCAGCGCCTCCACCTCGGCGGCGAGCAGGCCGTTCTGGTATTGGTCGAGATACAGCATGGCGGCTGCCAACAAGGCCGGCGGCAGCACGTTCAGCAGGAGGATCCGCCGCAGCAGGGGCGAGACCCAGCGCTTCCGCCGGGGCGGGCCGGGGGCGATCTGCTGGTCCTGGAGGACGCCGACATCGGGCATGGGGCCATCCTACAGCGATTTGAGGCGGGAGAGGGGCATGGAACAGCGCATCCACACCATGGAGGTTGCGACGCGGGGGCGGGGCCTTACCGAGGTCACCGGGCCGGTGCGGCGCTGGGTGGCGGAGCAGGGCCTCGGCACCGGGCTGCTGACCATCTGGTGCCGGCACACCTCGGCCTCGCTGGTCGTGCAGGAGAACGCCTCGCCGGAGGTGCGGACGGACCTCGAGGCCTTCCTCGCCCGGCTGGTGCCGGATGGCGGGGACGGGCGCTACCGGCACGAGGAGGAAGGGCCGGACGACATGCCGGCGCATATCCGCGCGATGCTGACCCAGACCCAGCTCTCGATCCCGGTGGCGGAAGGGGTGCCGGTGCTCGGCACCTGGCAGGGCATCTTCCTCTATGAGCACCGGACCCGGCCGCACCGGCGGGAACTGGCGCTGCACCTGCTGGGAGAGCCGGGCCGGCCACGGCGCGCCGGACCCTGAGGCAGGGCCCGGCGCTGCTCCGATGGAACCGGGCATGTGGCTGTGGCGCTCCGCTCCGGTCACAGGCTGGCCCGTGGGCCGGCGGCGCCAGAGGGAACGAGCGATGCAAAGGATGCTTCACCACACGCCGAGGGCCGCTGCGGCCCAACGCGACCTCCGGCGGGTCTTGCTGCTGACGGGAGCGGCGACGATCCTGGCCCTCGGCATGATGGCCACGGCCCAGGCCCAGACCCAGGCCCAGACCAGCCAGACGCCGCCCACTCTCGCGCCGGCCCAGCAGCCCGGCAGTGCGGAGCCCGAAGTGGTCGGCCGGCTGCGGACGGTGGAGCAGGCGCTGCACCAGACGCAGAGCGAGGTCTCGGGCGGCCAGCAGCCGAATTTCCCGCAGGCGCGCAGCACGGTGGAGGCCGGGCTGCGGACGATCCGGGAGGTGCCGCAACAGGTCCAGGGGCAGCAGGACTGGCGCGACGCGCGGCAGAAGCTGGAGCAGGTGCAGCAATCCCTGCAGGGCGAGCGTCCGGATCAGCAGCAGGTGGCGAGCGCGCTGGGTGACGCGGCCAAGGCGGTCGGTGCGTTGGCGACCCGCATGGGCAGCGGCGCCGAGGCGGGCGGCGGCCCGGCGCGGAGCGGCTCCGGCGCAGGCCGATAGGCTTCAGCCCAGGCGGATGGCGGGCGGCCCGGGCGTCACCGTGCCGATGAGCGCGGCATCGGCGCCCAGCCGGCGGAGTTCCGCCAGACAGGGTGCGACGGCAGCCTCGGGCAGGCCGGCGAGGAAGCCGCCGGCGGTTTGAGGATCGAGCAGGGCGGCAGGCGGGTCTTCGACGAAGCCGGCGACGGCCGCCTCGTTGCCATCGTGCAGGGCGCTGCGGATGCCGATGGCCAGCGCCTCCCGCACGCCGGGGAGGAGGGGGATGGCACCCACCTCCAGCCGCGCGGCGCAGCCGCCGGCGCGCAGCATCTCGGCCAGGTGCCCGAGCAGGCCGAAGCCCGTCACACTCGCGCAGGCCGTGGCGCCATGCCCGGCGAGAGCGGCGACGACCGGTCCGCCCGGTTGCTGCATGGCGGCGAAGGCGGCCTCCAGCCAAGCAGTCCGCGCCTCGCCCCGCATGGCGGCGGCGAGGATCACTCCGGTGCCGAGCGGCTTGGTCAGCACCAGCCGGTCGCCGGGGCGAAGGCCGCCCTTGCGCAGCCGCCTCGCTGTCTCGGCTGTGACGGCGAAGCCGAGCGCCGGCTCCGCCCCCGCGCCGCTATGGCCGCCCGTGAGGCATGCGCCGGCCGCCTCCAGAACCTCCTGCGCGCCGAGCAGCATGGCGTGCAGGTCCTCCCCCTGCCACGGGGCGGGGCCATGCGGCAGGGTGACGAGCGCGAGCGCCGAGAGCGGCCGTCCGCCCATCGCGTGGATGTCGCCGAGCGCATGGTTGGCGGCGATGCGGCCGAACAGGTGAAGGTCGGTGACGAAGGCGCGCAACTGGTCGACGTTTTGCACCGGCAAGGCGCCGGGCGGCGGGCGCAGCAGGGCGGCATCGTCCAGCGGCCCCGGCCCATCGGCGAGGCCGAGCCGGCGGAGCGCGGCGGACAGCACCGGCGCGGCCGGCTGGCCGCCGCAGCGCATCGGCGCGGGCATCGCCATCGGCGGGACGGTGGGCAGGGTTGCGAAGCGGGCGACCCAGTCGCGGTCGATCCGCCGCTTCCAGCGCCAGGCCCAGCGGCCCGCCAGCGCCAGCCGGCCGTGCAGCGCGATCGCCTCGCCATCCGCGGTGCCGATCAGGGCGAGGGCGTGGCGCTGCGGGCGGAAGGGGCGCGGTGCCTCGCCGGCCACCAGCCGGCGGATGGCATCGGCCAGGGCCGGCCCCTGGCGGACGGCGTGGACCCCGGACTTCTCGCGGGGATGCGCCTGCATGGCGGCCACGTCGCCGGCGGCGAAGACCTCCGGGTGGGAGAGGGAGCGGAGGGTCTCGTCCACGGCGATGAAGCCCTGCGCGTCGAGGGCGAGGCCGGTTTCGCGCAGCCAGGCCGGGGCGGCGGCGCCGGTGGTCCAGAGGGCGAGGTCGCAGGGGATGCGTCGGCCATCGGCGAGCAGCAGCGCATCCGGCTGCGCCGCCTCCACCGGGGCGCCTTCGATGAGCGTGATACGGCGCCTCGCCAGGGCCCGCCGGGCGATCCAGCGCGCCAGCGGCCCGGCGCGGGGCAGCAGCCCCGCGCCGGGAAGCAAGGCGACCTCCGCCCCCGGGCCGAGCCGGTGGCGGAGCGAGAAGGCCAGTTCCACACCCGCCGCGCCGCCACCAACCACCGCGGCGCGGCTGGCCGGCAGGGCGGCGGCCAGCCGCGCCTCCAGGCTGCCGATCGGGCGGACGGGCAGCAGCGGTCCCTCGCCCGGCGGCAGCGGGCGGGCGACGGAGCCGGTATCGATGGAGAGCCAGTCATAGCGCAGCGGTGGGTGGCGGGCGCAGAACAAGCGGCTGGCGGCCGGGCGTAGGCCGGTGGCGCGGTCCTGGATCAGCCGCGCCCCGGCAGCCAGCGCCAGGCGCGGCAACTCGACGACGCACTCCTCCGGCGCATAGAGGCCAGCGACCAGGCCCGGCAGCATGCCGGAATAGACCGGCGCCAGCTCATCGGCGACCAGGGTGACGCGCAGCCCGGGGATGGGCCGCATGGCCAGCGAGCGCAGCAGGCCGAGATGCGCGTGGCCCCCGCCGACCAGCAGCAATTCGCGGCCCTCGGCGGGCCGCGTCGGGTCCAGGTCTCTCGGCATACGCCCCATCTATCGGAACTGGCACGGGGCCGCCATCGGGGTGCCAGCGGGGCGCCAGGGCTGCCGGCGAAGGCCACGCCTACGCGGCCTCGCCCTCGCGGCCATCCAGCGGCAGGCGCCGCTGGCCGGGGCGCCCGGCCTCCCCTTGCCACCAGCCGCGAACCGCTGCTGCTGGATCGCGTCGCCGCCAGCGGCCCGCCCTCTACCCTGCCGCCGAGGACGGGCCGTCTCTGCCACGCGCTGGACGGTAATCCCGCTGGCGGTCGAACTGGCCGACCTCGCCCGGCACATGACGCAGCCGGTCAAGGGGCGCGCCTGCGCGATGGTCAAGGAGATGCCGCCCGACGCGCCGCCGGAGACCATCTGCATCAACATCACCGCCGGGAAGACCAGCGCCATGCCGGCGCCTCGGTGCCGGGATGCGAAACCACCGGGTTTCGATCAGCGCGATGGAGGCCTCGGCCAACATGGTCGGGATGTTGGGACAGGCCATCCGCAGAGCACCCGCAGGATCGGGGCCTTCAGCAGCCGCAGCGTGCAAGGCTTATCGCCGGCATGGCAGCCGCGGCGGCATCACGCGGCAGCCTCCTGCCAGTAGCGCGCCGCCGCCTGGCTGCGGGAGAGGTCGGGGCCGAGGGCGAGGCGCGCGGCATCCGCCCGCTCCCAGGCGGCGATGTCGGGCAGGGCGGGCAGCGTCACCAGCTCGCCCATGTCGAGGCCGGCGAGGGCGGCATCCACCATCTCCTCCGCCTCCATCACCATCCCGGCCGGCAGGGTGGCGACATCGACGCCCGCCCGGCCCCAGAGCGCGGTGCGCGTCGCGCCCGGCAGCACGGCCTGGACGCGGATGCCACGCCCGGCCAACTCGGCATGCAGCCCCTGGCTGAGCGCCAGCACATAGGCCTTGGTCGCGGCATAGACGGCGTTGAACCGCTCCGGCGCCAGGCCGAGCACGGAGGAGATGTTGACGAGCGTGCCGTCGCCGCGCACGGCGAAGCCCGCGACCGCCGCCCGCGCCAGCCGCGTGGCGGCGATCACGTTGAGCTGCACCATCGCCTCCAGCCGGTCGGGGTCCGCGGTGAGCACCGGGCCGCCGAGCGCCATGCCGGCATTGTTCACCAGGAGGCCGATGCCGCGGTCCTCCTCCAGGCGCCGGGCAACGCGGCGGAGGTCGCCGGGATCGGCCAGGTCGGCGGGCAGGACCTCCACCTGGCACCCGGCCTCCCGGCGCAGCCGGCCGGCCAGCGCCTCAAGCGCCTCGGCGCTGCGGGCCACGAGGATGAGGTCATGGCCGCGCCGGGCGAGGCGGTCGGCGTAGATCGCGCCGATGCCGGAGGAGGCGCCGGTGATGAGGGCGGTGGGCTGCGTCATAAGGGGCTCCCCACGGGGTTGGAGGCAGCGGCCCTTACATGACGACCGCTATGTATAATAGATTACGATCGTCATCCAAGCTGTCAAGCCGCCCGGATTGCCTTTCCCCGGCGCCCGGCGTGCTACTCCCATGCTGGCAGCAGAACAGGCGGGAGGGATGCGCCTGGTCGGCGACGCCGCAGGCGACCGCGATCTGCGCCGGGATTTCCGGCGTATCGCGCATCATCGCCCCCGACCGCACGATGCGGCGGCCCTGCCCATGGGAATGCGGCGTGACGCCGAGGGGCCGGCGGAGATGACCGAGGCTGAGTGGCGCCGCCGCGGCCACCGCCGGAACGGGCAGGGATGAAGCGCTTCAAGCCGCCTCGGCCGGCACAGCGCTTCCTTTCCACCCACGCCCAGATCGCCAACCTCTTCCATCTTCGCCGGCCTGTATCGCGCGGCGGGAGCGTGGGCGTGCGAGGTGCGGCCGGATACCAGCGGCGTTGCCGCCGCTGCCGGGACCCTGCCGCGCGTCGCCTGCCGCGTGTGAGCGCGGACGCCGAGGGGCCGGCAGGCTGGCGGCGTCGTCAGACCAGCGCCAGCACCACGCCGCCCAGCACCGCCGCTCCGCCGGCCGCCTGCGCGGCCCGGCGCGCCCAGGGGGCGGCGGGGCTCGCCAGCGCCAGCCCGGCGCCGTGCAGCAGCGCCGTGCCCGCCAGCATGCCGAGGAAGGCCGTCCCGGCCAGCATCTCGGTCCCATGCGCATGCCCATGCCCATGCAGCAGCCCGAAGCCTGCCGCCAGCACCATCCCGAGCGGCAGCGGCAGCCGCAGCGCCAGCCCTGCCAGCGCCCCGAGCAGGATGACCGAGGCGAGGATGCCCGCCTCCACCCCCGGCAGCGCCAGTCCCGCGAAGCCCATCAGCGCCCCGCCCGCCATGCCGGCGAGGAAGCCCCCCGGCAGTGCCCAGCGCGCCCGCCCGCCGAGCAGCCCGGCCCAAAGCCCGACCATCACCATGGCCAGCAGGTGGTCCGCGCCGGAGAAGGGGTGGAGGAAGCCCACCGTCAGCCCATGGTCCAGTGCCGTGCCCGGATGGGCGAAGGCGGTGGCCGGCAGCAGCAGCACGGTGACGAGGAGGATGATCGGGTGCATCAGGCAGCCTTTCGCGGGGCGATCCCGCCCTGGGTGAGGATGAAGTCGGCGATCTCGGCGACGCCGAGATCTTCCTTGAGGTTGGTGAAGATGAAGGGCCGCTGCCCGCGCATCCGCCGCGCGTCGCGGTCCATGACGGAGAGATCGGCGCCCACCAGGGGCGCGAGGTCGATCTTGTTGATCACCAGCATGTCGGAGCGGGTGATGCCGGGCCCGCCCTTGCGCGGGATCTTGTCGCCGGCCGAGACGTCGATGACGTAGATCGTCACGTCCGCCAGCTCCGGGCTGAAGGTCGCGGCCAGGTTGTCGCCGCCGCTCTCGATGAACAGCACCTCGAGCCCGGGGAAGCGCTCCACCATGTCATGCACCGCGGCGAGGTTGATGCTGGCATCCTCGCGAATGGCGGTATGCGGGCAGCCGCCGGTCTCGACGCCGGCGATGCGGGAGGGATCGAGCGCCCCCGCGCGCGTCAGGAATTCTGCGTCCTCCTTGGTGTAGATATCGTTGGTGATGACGGCGATGTCGTGCGTCCCGCGCAGATGCCGGCAGAGCCGCTCCGTCAGCGCCGTCTTGCCAGAGCCCACGGGGCCGCCGATGCCTACCCTGAACGGTCCGTTGCTCATGAGCGGAAGAGCCTCGTGTACTGCGTCTCGTGACGCATGGAGAAAAGATCGAGCATCGGCGCCGCCGTGCCCAGCGCATCGGGATCGGCGGCGAGCGCCGCATCCGCCGCCTCCTCGACGACAGGATGCAGGGCGGCGGTCGCAACCTGCCCATCCGTCTGCCCGAGCGGCACCAGCCGCACCCCGGCGGAGACGAGGTTCGCCGCAAACGCCGCCAGCCATCCGGCGAGCGAAGGCCGCAGCGGCAGCCCATGGAACGCCGCCGCCGCCCCGAAGGCCACCGGATGCGCCAGCCGCCGCGGATGCCGCGCGGCGAGCGCCGCGAAGCGCGGCTCCGGCCAGGCCGATTGCGTCACGCTGGTGAAGGCCGTGCCCTGCGCCATGCTCTCCAGTGCCAGCTCCGCCGACCCCCGCCAGGCCGCCGCCAGCTCCACCACCTCGTCCAGCGCGGCATCATCCCCCGCCGCGCGCCAGGCAGCGACCAGCAGTGCTCCGTCCACGCGCCCGGCGCCTGCCAGCAGCACCGTGCGGATATAGCCGACGAGCGCCGCGCGGTCGCGCACCGCGCCATCCTCCACCGCCGTCTCCAGCCCATGGCTGTAGGTATAGGCCCCCACCGGATAGGCCGGCGACAGCCAGGCCAGCAGCCTGTAGAGCGCCGCGCCCCCAGTACCCATGTCTTCAGTGGTGATGGTCGTGGTCATGGTCGTCATGGTGATGATGGTGATGCCCCGGCTGCCGGTTGTGCTCGCCATAGGCGCCGCCCTCCGGGTTGAAGGGCTCCTCCACCTTGCGCAGTTCGGCGCCCAGGCCGCGCAGCATGGCGACGATCACATGGTCGTCGCGGATCAGCAGCCGCTCCGGCTGGATCTCCGTCGGCAGATGCCGGTTGCCGAGATGCCAGGCCAGCCGCATCAGCCGCCCCGCGCTCTCCGCCCGCACCTCCACCAGCGGCTCCGGCGCGGCGCGGACGAGGATGACGCCACCCTCCTCCAGCAACAGCCCGTCGCCCTGGCGCAGCGCGACGGCCTCCTCAAGGTCGAGCAGGAAGGCGAAGCCATCCTCGGCGACATAGCGCCTGCGGCGGCGGAAGCGGTCGTCGAAGTCGAGCGTCACCACATGGCGCGCGGTGCGCTCCACCCATCCGCCGGCCGGCAGTACCTGGGTGGCGCGGGGAAGATCGCCGCTCATCAGAACAGGAAGTACCGCTGCGCCATGGGCAACACCTTCGCCGGCTCGCAGGTGAGCAATTCGCCATCCGCTCGGACCTCATAGGTCTCGGGATCGACCTCGATCCTCGGCAGCGCGTCGTTCAGCACCATGCCGCGCTTGCCGATGCCCCCCCGCGTGTTCCGCACCGCCAGCAACTCCCGCTGCAACCCGAGCCGCGCCCCGATCCCATCCTCCAGCGCCGCGGCGGAGGTGAAGGTGACGGCGCTCGCCACCATCGCGCGGCCGAAGCTTGCGAACATCGGCCGGTAATGCACCGGCTGCGGCGTCGGGATGGAGGCATTGGGGTCGCCCATCGGCGCCATGGCGATGGAGCCGCATTTCAGCACCATGTCCGGCTTCACCCCGAAGAAGGCCGGCGACCACAGCACGAGATCGGCGAGCTTCCCCACCTCCACGCTGCCGACATGCGCCGAGATGCCCTGCGCGATCGCCGGGTTGATGGTGTATTTGGCGATGTAGCGCCGGATGCGCAGGTTGTCGTTCTCGCCCTGCTCGCCCGGCAGCCTGCCGCGCTGCTGCTTCATCTTGTGCGCCGTCTGCCAGGTGCGGATGATGACCTCGCCGACGCGCCCCATCGCCTGGCTGTCGCTGCTCATCATCGAGATCGCGCCGAGGTCGTGCAGGATGTCCTCCGCCGCGATGGTCTCGCGCCGGATACGGCTCTCGGCGAAGGCCACATCCTCCGGGATGCGCGGATCGAGGTGATGGCAGACCATCAGCATGTCGAGATGCTCGTCCACGGTATTCACCGTATAGGGCATCGTCGGATTGGTGGAGGACGGCAGGAAGTTCGGCTCGCCCACGACGCGGAGGATGTCCGGCGCATGCCCGCCGCCCGCGCCCTCGGTATGGAAGGCCTGGATGGTGCGGCCCTTGATGGCGCCGATGGTGCTCTCGACGAAGCCGCTTTCGTTCAGCGTGTCGGTATGGATCGCCACCTGGATGTCGAAGGCATCGGCGATCGCCAGGCAAGTGTCGATCGCCTTCGGCGTCGTCCCCCAGTCCTCGTGCAGCTTGAGCCCGCAGGCCCCGCCACGCACCTGCTCCTCCAGCCCCGCCGGCAGCGCGGCGTTGCCTTTGCCAAGGAAGCCGAGATTGACGGGGAAGCTTTCGGCGGCCTGCAGCATCCGCGCCATGTGCCACGGCCCCGGCGTCGCGGTGGTGGCGAGCGTGCCATGCGCCGGCCCCGTGCCGCCGCCGACCATGGTGGTGACGCCGGAGGCCAGCGCCTCCTCGATCTGCTGCGGGCAGATGAAGTGGATGTGCACATCCAACCCGCCCGCGGTGAGGATGCGCCCCTCGCCCGCGATGATCTCCGTCCCAGGCCCGATGACGATGGTTACGCCCGCCTGTGTATCCGGGTTGCCCGCCTTGCCGATGGCCGCGATCCGCCCGTCCTTCAGCCCGACATCGGCCTTCACGATGCCCCAATGATCGATGATCAGCGCATTGGTGATGACGGTGTCCATCGCGCCCCCGGCGCGCGTCACCTGGCTCTGCCCCATGCCGTCGCGGATGACCTTGCCGCCGCCGAACTTTACCTCCTCGCCATAGGTGGTGAAGTCCTTCTCCACCTCGAGGATGAGGTCGGTATCGGCGAGCCTGAGCCGGTCGCCGACCGTCGGCCCATACATCCCGGCATAGGCGCTGCGCGAAAGCCGTGCCGGCATCAGACCTGCCCCTCCGTCTCGCCGCGGAACCCATGCACCAGCCGCTTGCCGCCGAAGGAGATCAGCCGCACCGTCCGGCTCTGCCCCGGCTCGAACCGCACCGCGGTGCCGGCCGGGATGTCGAGCCGCCGCCCGCGCGCCTGGGCCCGGTCGAAGGTCAGCGCCGGATTGGTCTCGGCGAAATGGTAGTGGCTGCCGACCTGGATCGGCCGGTCGCCCGCATTGCCGACCTCGATCTCGACGCTCTCGGCGCCGACGTTCAGCTCGATCTCGCCCGCGGCGGGGAACAGCTCGCCCGGGATCATGGCCTGGACATCCGATTCACGCTCCGGTCCTCGCTGCGCTGCGGTCCTCCGCGACCGGATATCATCGAATGGGCTCATGCACGGTGACGAGCTTGGTGCCGTCCGGGAAGGTCGCTTCCACTTGGATCTCATGGACCATCTCGGCGATGCCCTCCATCACCTGGTCCCGCGTCAGCACCGTGGCGCCATCGCGCATCAGCTCGGCGACGCTGCGCCCGTCCCGCGCGCCCTCCACCACATAATCGGTGATGAGGGCCACCGCCTCCGGGTGGTTGAGCTTCACGCCCCGCTCCAGCCGGCGCCGCGCCACCTGCGCGGCCATGGCGATCAGCAGCTTGTCCTTCTCGCGCGGCGTCAGGTTCATGCGGGCCTCATCCGGGTCGGCGCGATCATGGCCCGGCCCGCCTCATGTCGTCCACAGCCGAGGCAGCCGCGGCGGCAAGCCGAGCGCCGCACCGCGCACCGCCGCAATCGCCGCCCCCGCCGCCCGCCGCACCGCGCTCGCGCCGCCGAGCCAGCGGGCCAGCAGCAGGCCAGGCCGCGGCAGCGTGGCGGCGGCGCCGGCCTCGCGCAGCAGGTCCCGCATCGCCTCCGCCTCGGGCGCGGCGAGCAGCAGCATGGCCATCGCCTCCGCCCCCCCGAAGCCGAATGGGGCGGCCAGCGCAGCCTCGGGGTCGTCGAAGGCGAGCGCATCGGCCCAAAGCAGCCCCCCCGGCCCCCGCAGCCGCCAGGAATCGAGGACGGAGCCCGTCCGCATCCGCTCCCCCGCCGCCGCGCGGCCGAAGACCAGCATCTCGACGGCCAGCAGCCGCGCCCCCTCGGCCAGGTCCACCTGCATCCGCCGCGCCATCCGTGCCCCGTCGAAGAGGATGGCCTCCTGCGGCAGCCATTCCAGCACCGCCCCCGCGCCGAGCGAGAGATGCGTGCCGATCCGCGTCTCCGGCCCGAGGCTGCGATAGAGCTTCTCCGCCGCCGCGGTGCAGAGCGTAGCGCGCGCTCCCGGCTCCAGCCGCACCGACTGCCGCAGGGCATCGCCCCCCGCCAGCCCGCCGGCGCAGTTCAGCAGTGCGGCCGTCGGCGGCTCGCCCGGCTCCGGGTTGGGAAAGAGCACCCGCAGCGGCGCCTGCTGGAAGAGGTGCCGCAGCACGGTGCCGCGCGGGGAAGGGGCGAAGCCCAGCTCGAAGGCGCCATCGGCCCGCTGGTGGCGGAAGGGCGGGGCAGGGGCGTCGCGCGGCATCGCGGCGGAGCATGGCATGGCCGCGCCCGGGCGCAAGCGCCGGAACCCCCTTCCGTTCCGCGCCCCGCGCGCACATGCTGCGCGCGATCAAGCACAGGTGCCGATGATGATCCTGCGGGCCGAACCCCTGACCTCCGCCGCCTTCCTGGCCTTCGGCGAGGTGATCGAATGCCCGGACATCGCGGGCCGCACCTATTTCGAGGATGCGCTGGCCAATCACCGCCCCCATGCCAGGCCCAGCATCTCGCTCACGGTGAAGGACAAGCCGGCCACGATGCCGCTGCGCTCCACCACCATGGAGCGGCACGAATTTTCCTCGCAGAGCTTCATCCCCCAGCAGGCCGGCCGCTGGCTCGTCATCGTCGCGCCACATGCGAAGGATGGCGGCCCCGACATGGCCCGCGCCCGCGCCTTCCTCGCCGGGCCGATGCAGGGCGTCACCTTCGGCGCCAATGTCTGGCACCACCCCTTCACCGTGCTCGACGCGCCGGCCCGCTTCGTCATCACCATGTGGCGCGACGGCAGCAAGGGCGACGAGGAATTCGCCGAGGTCCCCGAATTCACCGTGGAACTGCCCTGATGCCCTATGAGGTGCGGCGCGACTTCATCGGCTACGGCGCCAACCCGCCCGACCCGCAATGGCCGGGCGGCGCGAAGCTCGCCGTCAATTTCGTCATCAACTACGAGGAAGGCTCCGAGCCCTCCATTGCCTTGGGTGACGGCTATACCGAGAACGGCCTCACCGAATCCTACGGTGTGCGGCAGGTGACGAAGGGCCGCGACCTCGCCGCCGAGGGCATGTTCGAATATGGCAGCCGCGTCGGCTTCTGGCGCCTGACGCGGCTGTTCCAGGAGCGCGGCCTGCCGCTCACCATCTTCGGCTGCGCCCTCGCGCTCGAGCAGAACCCCGAGGCGGCGGCGGCCATCCGTGCCGCCGGCTACGACGTGTGCAGCCATGGCTGGCGCTGGGTGAAGCATTTCGAGCTGTCGGAGGCGGAGGAGCGCGAGCACATCGCCCGCGCCGTCGCCAGCATCGAGCGCACCACCGGCGAGAAGCCTGCTGGCTGGTACTGCCGCTACGGGCCGAGCGAGAACACCCGCCGCCTCGTTATCGAGCATGGCGGCTTCCTCTATGACAGCGACTACTACGGCGAGGAACTGCCCTTCTGGTTGACGGTGGAGGGCCAGGGCCACCTCGTCGTGCCCTACTCGCTCACCAACAACGACGGGAAATACGCCGGCTGGATGGGCACCGGCGACCAGTGGTTCTCCTACATCCGCGACGCCTTCGACATGCTGCTCGCCGAAGGCCGCGCCGGCCGGCCGAAGATGATGTCCGTCGGCCTGCACCAGCGCCTGATCGGCCACCCCGCCCGCGCCATGGGCCTGCAACGCGTGCTCGACCATATGATGCAGCAGAAGGATATCTGGATCGCCCGGAGGCTCGACATCGCCCGCCACTGGGCCGCCACCCATCCCTATTCCGGCCGGGGCCTGAACGAATGACGCCCCTGGTCGTAGCACTCGGCGAGCGGCGCTACCGCATCGAGCGCCCCTGGGGCGACCTGCCGGAGGGGCCCGGCCGCATCAGCGACGTCGCCTGCGACGCGGCCGGCAACGTTCTCGTCCAATACCGCACGGACCCCTATGTGGACCCGGAGGCGGCGGCCATCATCGTCCTCTCGCCGGAGGGCCGGCGCATCGGCGCCTGGGGCGCCGGCGAAGTGGCGGACGGGCACATGGTCTCCGTCCACCCCGATGGCCGCGTCTTCGTCGTCGACCGCGACGCGCATGAGATCATCATCTTCTCGGAGACGGGACAGCGGCTCGGCGCCCTCGGCAAGCGCCACGCACCGGGCGAGCCCTTCAACGCCCCCTGCGACATCGCCTTCGCCCGCGACGGCAGCAGCTACGTCGCCGATGGCTACGGGAATTCGCTCGTCCACCGCTTCGCCGCGGACGGCACGCCGCTCGGTGCCTGGGGCCGGCCTGGCCAGCGCAACGGCGAGTTCGCCACGCCGCATTCCGTCTGGGTGCTGGGGGATGGCCGGGTGCTGGTGGCGGATCGGGAGAACAACCGCGTCCAGGTCTTCACCCCCGAGGGCGTGCATCTGCTCGATGTGCGCGATCTGCACAAGCCGATGGATGTGCATGGCGGCCCGGATGGCAGCTTCTACGTGACGGACCAAACCCCCCGGCTCAGCCAGTTCAGCCGCGAGGGAAGGCTGATCGGCCGCTGCCGTCCCGTGCTGAACGGCGCCCATGGCATGTGGTGGGAACCCCGTAGCGGCATCATCTACCAGAGCGAGCAGAACCCCAATCGCCTGACCCGCCTAGTCCCGATCTAACGTGAGGGTTCCAAGGGCCCTTCGGCCCTTGGTGGGGGAGTATGAGGGGGCAAAGCCCCCTCAGCCTTACCTCGCCGCCGCCGATGCCTCCGACCGCGTCGCGCCCACGCGCGAGGCCAGCGCCGCCGCCATGAACTCGTCGAGGTCGCCATCCAGCACGGCGGCCGGATTGCCCTTCTCGACATTGGTGCGCAGGTCCTTCACCAGCTGGTAGGGCTGCAACACGTAGTTGCGGATCTGGTGCCCCCAGCCGATATCCGTCTTCCCCGCCTCGATGCCCGCCGCCACCGCCTCGCGCTTCGACAGCTCCAGCTCATACAGCCGCGCCTTCAGCATGTTCATGGCGATGGCGCGGTTCTTGTGCTGGCTGCGGTCCTGGGTCGAGGCCGCGACGATGCCGGTCGGGATATGGGTGAAGCGCACGCCGGATTCGGTCTTGTTGACGTGCTGCCCGCCGGCGCCGGAGGCGCGGAAGGTGTCGGTCTTGATGTCCGCCGGGTTGATGTCGATCTCGATCTTGTCGTCCACCACCGGGTAGACGTAGACGCTGGCGAAGCTGGTCTGCCGCTTGTCGTTGCCGCCGAAGGGGCTGATGCGCACCAGCCGGTGCACCCCCGTCTCGGTCTTCAGCCAGCCATAGGCGGCAGGGCCGGTGACCTGCAGGGTGGCCGACTTGATGCCTGCCTCCTCGCCGTCCGACTGTTCGGTCAGCGCCACCTTGTAGCCATGCTGCTCGGCCCAGCGCTGGTACATGCGCAGCAGCATCTCGGCCCAGTCCTGCGCCTCGGTGCCGCCGACGCCGGCATTTACCTCGAGATAGGCGTCGTTCTGGTCGGCCTCGCCGGAGAGCAGGCTTTCGATCTCGCGCCGCTTGGCCTCGATGGCCAGCGCCTGGAGATCGGCGACCGCGGCATCGGCCGTCGCGGCATCGCCCTCCGCCTCGGCCAGCTCGATCAATTCCAAAGCATCGGCGACGGCCTGCTCCATCCGCCGCACGCCCTCGGTCTGGTCGGCCAGGCGCGAGCGCTCCCGCATCAGCTTGTTGGCGGCCTCGGCATCGTTCCAGAGGCTCGGGTCTTCCGCCCGGGCGTTCAGCTCATCGAGGCGGCGAAGGGCGGCATCCCAGTCAAAGATGCCTCCTCAGCAGGGACACCGAAGCGGTGATCTGCTCGTTCAGGGATTCTGCATCAGCGCGCATGGCCGGGCGATTAGGCCAAGCCGGGCAGCCTGTCCAGCCCGTGGGCATGGACAGGATAAAGAAGAGAAGTTCATTCGACCTTGGTCATACCCCAGGTGTAGGATCTGCCCTGAACGGAAGCGGCCCTCGGGGCCGCGCATGGAGGGCCCACCGGGCCATGACAGCCGCCGCGCCGATCGACCTCGCCACCGCCCACCGCATCCTGGCCCGCGCCAGCTATGGCGCCCGGCCGGGCGAGGCGGAGGCGCTGGCCCGCACCGGCCTCGCCGCCTGGCTCGACCGCCAGCTCGCCCTGCCCGCCGCGGAGCCGGCGGTCGAGGCGCGGGTCGACGGGTTGCTCATTCCCATCCGCTACGCCGCCGGCCCCGGCGAGCAGATCCTCGATGAGCACCGCCCGCCCGCCACCCTGCGCCAGTCCCAGGCGGAGCGCTGGCGGCTCGGCGAATTCCGGCCCGGCCTGCGCATCCCGCCGGCAGAGCGCGAGCGCCCGCGCCTGGAGCTGACCCTCGCCACCCTGCTCCGCCGGACCGCCGCCGAGGCCCAGCTCCGGGAGCGCCTCGCCGAATTCTGGCACGACCATTTCAACGTCGCCTTCCAGGCCGACGGCCGCGTCGCCGCCTCGCTGCCCGACCACGACCGGCGCATCCGCGACCACGCCCTCGGCTCCTTCCGCGCCCTGCTGGAGGCGATGGCGACCAGCCCCGCCATGCTGCTCTACCTGAACAACCAGAGCTCCCGCGCCGGCGCCCCCAACGAGAACTATGCGCGGGAGCTGCTGGAGCTGCACACGCTCGGCCGCGCCGCCTATCGCGGCAGCGCCCGCACCGCGCGGGACGTGCCCCGCCTGCCGGATGGCCGCCCCGCCTTCTATGTCGATGCCGATGTCTGGGAGGCCGCGCGGGCGCTGACCGGCTGGAGCGTCGCCGGCGGCCAGGCCTTCGACGGCGCCCGCGCCCTGCCGCGCACCGGCGAGTTCGCCTATGTCGCCCAGTGGCACGACCCCTACCAGAAGCATTTCCTCGGCCAGGACCTTGACCCCTTCGCCCCCGCCATGGCGCATGGAAGGGCGGTGCTGGACGCGCTCGCCGCCCACCCGGCGACGGCGCGCTTCCTCTGCACCAAGCTCGCCCGCTTCCTGCTCGGCGACCCGCCCCCCGCCGCCGCCATTGCCCGCGCCGAAGCCGCCTGGACGCGCAGCCTCGGCCGCGACGACCAGATCGCCCGGACGGCGCAGGCTTTGCTGACCGGCCCCGAGGTCCTGGACCCCGCGCTCAGCCGCACCCGCCGCCCCGTCGATGTCATGGCCGCGGCGGTTCGCGCGCTCGACATCCCATTCGCGCCCAACATCGCGCTGATCGGCCAGCTCGCCACGGCCGGGCAGCTTCCCTTCGGCTGGGTGCCCCCCGATGGCCAGCCGCTCGACGCCGCCCCCTACCTCGGCGCCACCGCGCTTCGGGCCCGCTGGCAGATGCTGCTCAACCTCGCCCGCAACGGCAGCGGCACCGGCCTCTCGCCGCATTACGCGGAACTCGCCAAGGCTCCGGCCGAAGCCGTCGCCCACCGCCTCGCCGCGCTGTCGCTCGGCCCCGCCGGAGCGCCGGTGGCCGAGACCGTCGCCGGCGTCTGGGCCGCCGCCGGCCGCAACTCCCGCCCGGCCCCGGGCGAGGTCGCCGAGCTGGCCGGCTGGGTGCTCAACGCCCCCGCCTTCCAGATCGCCTGAAGGAGAGAGGCCATGCCCATCCTGCTCGGCCGCCGCCACCTGCTCCGCGCCGGCCTCGGCGCCGCCGCCCTGCCCGGCCTCCGCAGCCTCGCCTTCGCCGACCAAGGGGGCGCCGACCAACGGGGAGCCCCGCTGCTCGTCCTCGTCAACCTGCGCGGCGGGATGGACGGGCTGCACGCGCTCTCGCCCGCCGACGATGCCGATTTCGTCGACCAGCGCGCGGAAAGCCTGCGCAACCCGTCCGCCGGCCCGCAGGCCGGGCTCCGCCTCGACGCCTCCGCCACCGTGGATTTCCGCCTGCACCGCGAGGCCGCGCCGCTGGCCGAGATCTGGCAGGACCGCCGCATGGCGATCTGGCCCGCCGCCGGCGTGCCGCAGGCGACGCGCAGCCATTTCGAGGCCCAGGCCATGATGGGCCTCGGCCAGGGCCTTCGTGCCGAGCGGGGCGGCGGCACCGGCTGGCTCGCCGCCTGGGCCGCCGGCGCCGCCCCCGCCGGTGCGGACGTCGCCGCGCTCTCCGCCCAAGGCGGGCTGGCGCCGGAACTGATGGGCGGGCAGCACAGCCTCGCCATCGCCGGGCTCGGCGACGGCCTGTCATCGCCCGGTGGAGCCTTTGGCGACGCCATGCTGGAGGCGCTCTACCGCCGCGGCCACGGCCCCGCCGCGGCGGCCGGGCAGGAGGCGCTGGCCGGCCTTCGCAGCATCGACCGGCTGCTGCCGCGCGATGCCGAGGGCAAGCTGCTCGCCTATGCCCCCGCCGCCGGCGTGGATTACGGGCCAGGCCGCGAATTCGGCCGGGCGCTCGCCGTCGTCGCCCAGACCGCGAAGCTGAATCCCGCCCTCATCGCCGCGACCGCCGATCTCGGCGGTTGGGACACGCATGAGGCCCAGCCAGGCCGCTTCGCCGATCGCATGCGCGTCCTTGCCCGCGGCCTCGGCGCCTTCGATGCCGACATGGCCGGCCTGCCGCGGCGCTGGACCGTGCTGGTGGCGAGCGAGTTCGGCCGGCGCCTGCGCTCCAACCGCAGCAACGGCACGGATCACGGCCGGGCGGGGGTGATCCTCGCCTTCGGCCGTGGTTTCGGCCTCGGCCGCCGCTTCGGTGACTGGCCAGGCCTCACGCCGGATGCGCTGGACGAGGGCGTCGACCTGCGCGTCGCCACGGACTACCGCGCCGTCTTCCGCACCGTCATCGCCGACCTAGCGCCGGGCGCCCCGCCGCCACCCTTCGCCCGGAGCTGAGCGAGGGCGGACGGGCCCCGGGGCCCTTAGGTGTTGCCTGAGCGATGACGAGCTGATATAGGTATTTTATCCCAGATAATGCTCGGCCGATATACCGCTGCGGCCGCTTCAGCAGGCGCTTCGCATCGCACCGGCAAGCATTGCCGAAGCAATACCAGTCTCCTGGACGGTCAACGGCCCGGTCGAAGCCAGCAACTCCGCCGCGCCCCATTCGATAAGAAGGGATCAGGGAGAAAATCATGCCGAATGGGATAGCGGATTCCGCCTTTTACTGGACCTTTGCATCGCCGGCCGGAGACCAGTGGACCGGGGTGACGGTCGCCGACGAGCCCTATGCCGAGCTGGGCCAGATATTCTCCTCGCCCTACGGGCCGGAATACGGGACCTACACCATCACCAACGTCTTCGACTACGGCATGGAGACCGGCCACCAAGAGGGGGTGACCTGGGTGTCCAGCTACTTCGACCCGATCACGGGCGGGGTCTACGAGCCCTACTACTACAGCCAGGGCCTTCCCGGCACGCTGTCCGGCCTGGGGACGGAGGTGGACTACGTCCTCGTCGACGGGGGCTGGAACGATTTCGGCCAGGGCGGCTACCTCCTGGCCTGAGGGCCTGAGGCGTGCCACCCGCCTAAATCCCTCAACCCTTCAAGACGTACGGCAGGCCCCAGGCAAATCAGCCACTTGCGCTTGCCGCGCTTGAATAATTGAGACGGGCCGGAACAAACTCCGATCGGGTGAAATCACCTGGTCGGAGCAGTTTGCCCGTCCAAACAACAGGCCAGAGCGGGATCCGTGAGCCGGTACGAACGGAAAATGCTCTAGTAGAGCCCGCCCAGCCCCCGGTCCAGTCCCACGGCCGTTCCCCGTGCCGGATCCTCCTCCGGCGGCCGGGCTGCGTTCTCGGTGCCCGGCCGGAAGGCCTCCATGATGCTTTGCCCGTTGCCCGCCTGCATCCGCACCAGCGCGACGCCCGGCGGCGCGCGGAAGGGTACCGGCGGGCTGCCCTGCAACGCCGCCCCCAGCACATCATGGAAGATCGGCGCCGCATTGCCGCCGCCCGTCTCGCCATTGCCCAGGCTCCGCGGCTCGTCGAAGCCCATCCAGACGGCGACGACGATGTCCGGCGTGAAGCCGACGAACCAGTTGTCGACATAGTCGTTCGTCGTGCCGGTCTTGCCGGCGATCGGCCGGTTGAGGCCTTTCCCCGCTGCCGTGCCGGTGCCGCGCTGCACCACGCCCGTCAGCAGGTTGACCATCTGGTAGGCCGCGATTGGATCGGTGATCTGCCGCCGGTTGTCCACCAGCTCCGGCGGCCCCTCGCTTGGCGAGGTGGCATTGCAGGCCGCGCAGGCCCGCGTGTCGCTGCGCCAGATCACCCGGCCGCGCTGGTCCTGCACGCTGTCGATCAGCGTCGGTGCCACCTCGCGTCCGCCGTTGGCGAAGGCCGCATAGCCGGCCGCCATCCGCAGCACCGTCGTCTCGCCCGAGCCGAGCGACATAGCAAGATACCGCGGCATGTTGGGGATGACGCCGAAATCCGCCGCCGTCTTCGCCACCTTGTCCATGCCGACGTCCTGCGCCACGCGGATGGTGACGAGGTTCAGCGACTTCTCGAGCGCGGTGCGGATGGAGACGTAGCTGTTGCTGACGCCATCGCCATAGTTGCCCGGCCGCCACACGCCCTGCGGCGTGTTGATTTCGATCGGCGCGTCGAGGAAGCGCTGCGTCGGCGGGATGCCGGCCTCCAGCGCCGGCAGGTAGACGAAGGGCTTGAAGGAGGAGCCAGGCTGCCGCTGCGCCTGGGTGGCACGGTTGAACTGGCTCTTCTCGAAGGACCAGCCGCCGGCCATGGCCAGCACGCGCCCGGTGCTGGGGTCGAGCGCGACGATGGCGCCCTCCACCTGCGGGATCTGCCGCAGCGCCAGCCGCTCCGCCCGCGCCGGCGCGCGGCCCTGCGCCGGCTGGCCCGGTTGCACCTCGACGAGGACGACATCGCCCGGCGCCAGTACATCCTGCATCCGCCGCGGCACGGGGCCGAGCCGCCCCTCGCCGAGCGCCCGCCGCGCCCAGGCCGACTCCTCGATCGGCATGGTGCCGGTGCGCGGCTGCGCCGGCCCGCGCGGGTCCGGCCGCTCGATCCAGCCAAGCCTCGCCTCGCGGTCCCTGACCTCGAGTGCTACGGCGAGCTTCCATTCGGGCAGCGCGCCGCCCGGCCGCTGGGCGGCTTCCAGCGCCGGCAGCCATTCGGTCGGGCTCGCGGAGATCTTCGCCACCGGTCCGCGGAAGCCGCCGCGCCGGCGGTCATAGCCGAGCAGCCCGGCGCGCAGCGCGCCCTCGGTCGCCGCTTGCAGGGACGGGTCGAGGCTGGTGCGGACGACGAGGCCGCCCGCCGTCGTCTGCTCCGGCCCGAAGCGCGTCGAAAGCTCCCGCCGCACATCCTCGGTGAAGTACTGGCCGACCGGCAGCACCTCGGGCCGCCTCACCGGGCGGGGGATGATGGGCTCGGCCTTGGCCGCCGCCGCCTCGGCCGGGGTGATCGCCCGGTCCTCGGCCATGCGGTCCAGCACCCAGTCGCGCCGGGCGCGCGCCGCCTCGGGGAAGCGCATGGGGTTGTAGTTGTTCGGCCCCTTCGGCAACACGGCGAGGAAGGCGCTCTCGCCAAGCGTCAGCTCGTCGAGCCCCTTGTTGAAATAGGCCTGCGCCGCCGCCGCCACGCCGTAGGCCTGGTAGCCGAGGAAGATCTCGTTCAGGTACAGCTCGAGGATGCGGTCCTTCGGCAGCGTCTCCTCGATGCGGATGGCGAGGATCGCCTCGCGCAGCTTGCGCGTCAGCGTGCGGTCGGCGCCGACCAGCATGTTCTTCGCCACCTGCTGGGTGATGGTCGAGGCGCCGCCGAGCCGCCGCCCGCTGCCGTAATTCTCGACCGCCGTCAGCACCGAGCGCAGGATGCCGATCGGGTCGACGCCGTGATGCTCCCAGAAACGCTGGTCCTCGGCGCTGACGAAGGCCGCCTGCAAGGGGCGGGGGATCGCCTCGATGGGCACGAAGACGCGCCGCTCGGTGGCCAGCTCCGCCAGCAGCCTGCTGTCGGCGGCATAGATGCGCGACATCTGCGGCGGCTGGTAATCGGCCAGCCAGCGGTAATCGGGCAGGTCGGCCGCCACCTGGCGATAGAGCCCGTAGCCGGCCACCGCCCCGCCCGCCAGGCCGACGGCCAGCAGCATCAGCAGCCCGCCGAAGACGCCGCGGAAGGGTGTCCGCCGCCGCTTCTTCTCCCTGGGCGGCGGGTCGCGCGGCGGCGGGGGCGGCGGCGCGATGTCGAGGGCGGGCTCGGGGCGGTAATCAGGCGGCGACATGGCGGTCCCAATACAGCGTCGCGGGGCGGGCGGCCACGCAACCAGGCGAGATATAGGCCCCCGGCCCGCCGCCGCCACGCAGAAGTGCGGCCTGCCTCAGCCTCCTGCCACCACCGCGCCGGACGCGCCGAGGAAGCCGTGGATCGCCTCCGCCAGCGCCGTGGCGACCTTGGCCCGGTGGCTCGCCCGGTTCAGCGCCGCCTCGTCCTGCGCGTTGGACAGGAAGCCCATCTCCACCAGCGCCGCCGGCACGTCGGGCGCCTTCAGCACGACGAATCCGGCGCGCCGGTGGGTATTCGGCAGCAGCGCCATCTCGCCCTCCAGCGAGTCCACCACCAGCCGTGCCATCCGCTCCGAGCCGGCGCGCGTCTCCTGCCGGATCAGGCTGAGCAGGATGCGCTGCACCTCGGGCGAGACGCTCGGCAGGCGGAGGCCGCCGTTGCGGTCCGCCTGGTTCTCCCGGCGGGCGAGGCCGGCCGCCAGGCTGTCCGTCGCCGTCTCGGAGAGGGTGTAGACGCTTGCCCCTCGCGCCCCCGGCGCGCTGTCGGCATGCAGCGAGAGGAAGAGCGCCGCCTCCCGCCGCCGCGCCATCTCCACCCGGCTGCCGAGCGGGATGAAGACGTCGCGCCCGCGGGTCAGCGCCACGCGGCAGCGGCCGGCGGCCTCCAGTTGGCGCTTGAGTTCCAGCGCCGCGGCGAGGGTGATGCGCTTCTCATGGGTGCCCTGCCTGCCGATCGTCCCCGGGTCGCGCCCGCCATGCCCGGCATCGAGCATCACCAGCGGCAGCGGGCCGCGCGGCGGCAGGGCTGCGGTGGCGAGCGGCCGGCCATGGGCGAGCCGGGCGAACTCCTCCGCCGGCCCGGGCCGCAGCCTGATGATGAGCTGGCCCGGCGCGGCCGCCACCTGCGGCGCCGCGACCGGCCCGGCCAGCGCCAGGATGAGCGTCTGCGTGCCGCCGCTGCCTTCGCGCCGTGCCTCGGTGACGAGGCCGGCGCCGGACAGCCGGGCCGGGCCGCGCCAGCGCTGGTTGGGCAATTCGACCACTAGCCGCGCCGGGCGCAGCGTCGCGGAGACGCGCCAGGCGATGCCCGGCCCGATGGGCAGGGTGATCCGCGTCTCGCCCCGCGCCGCGCTGAGCTGCGCCTGCGGCGCCGCGGCCTCGGCGAGGCCGGGCAGAATCAGTCCTGCGGCGCCGGCGATCAGCCCGCGCCGCCCCAGCCGAAACCGGCCATCCCCTTCGGTCATCGATGCCACGCCCCCCAGCGTTGCGGCGCCAATCTAGCCTCCGGCCAGTAGCGGGTGAAGCCGCATCGCCGGGCATTGCCCCCTTCTAAGGCGTCGTTATGACCAGAATACGGGCGATGCCACCACTGGTGGTGCAGATGACGGTTGCGTCAGCCTTGTGGAAGCGAAACCCCTCCCTTATGGTGCCTTGCCCCGGCGGCGCCCGCTGTCGGCGGAGGATTACGGCGCTTCCGCGCCTGCAGGCCATGGACCGGACCGGTCCGCCGGGCCTGCGGTGCGGTTCGCGGCAGTCCGGCATGGGGGGCGGTAGCCGCCTCCGCGTTTCGCCGGGCCGCCACCCGCCACGGTTCCCCGACAGGCCCCTGGGTCCGCCCTGGGGCATGGCGTCGGTGGGGCTGCCCGGGACGCCGCCTTCGTCGCCATGCGGGACGTGTCGCGTGCGGACCCTTGGCGCCCCTTTCCAATCCTTCGGGGCGTCCCTGGTGCAAGCGTGGCCGACGTCGCCCCAGCCCCGTCCCGCGGGTCTGGCACCGGGGGCGCGAACCCTGGGGTGCCGCCCTGGGCCGATGCCTTGCGCCGCTTTCGGCGCGGCGGCAGCCCGGGCCCCGGCCCCCGCCGGAGGAGGATGGATGGGCGCATGACGCTCGTGCCCTGCCCCCGCGATTGGCCGCATAGGGCGCCGATCAGCGGGAGGATGCAGGTCACCAGGATCGAAGCCCGGTGGACCGGAGAGGAGGGCCGCCAGCGTGTGGCCCCCCGCTCCGCGATAGCGGGCCGCGTCGCGCCATCCCTCGCCTTCGGGTCACGCCACCCCGATCCGCCGTGCCGCACCCCGGTGCCGCGCGGCGTGGAGCCACCGCTTCGATGACAAAGCGCATGCTGATCGACGCATCCCACGCGGAAGAGACCCGCGTGGTGGTGCTGGACGGCAACCGGCTGGAGGAATTCGACCTCGAGGCCGCGAGCCGACTGCCCCTCAAGGGCAATATCTACCTGGCCAAGGTGGTCCGGGTTGAGCCCAGCCTCCAGGCCGCCTTCGTGGAATATGGCGGCAACCGCCACGGCTTCCTCGCCTTCAGCGAGATCCACCCCGACTACTACCAAATCCCCGTCGCCGACCGGCAGCGGCTGATCGAGATGCAGGCCGCCGAGGCGCGCGAAGAGGAGGAATCGGAGGAGCGCGAAGCCGCCCTCGCCGATGCCCTGGAAGCCGCCGCCGTCGAGCCCGAAGCGGCCCCCGAGGCCCCGCCGGCCGAGGCCGTTGCCCCCGAGGCGGAGCCGACAGCCGAAGCGGAACCGGCCGTTGGAGTCGAGGCGGATTTGGCCGCCGAGCCCGCGGCGGAGCCGCCGTTCCCGGAGGCGGACCCGCCCGCCGCAGCGGAGCCTGCTGCCGAAGCCCCCGCCTCCGGCAGCCCCATCGAGATCGCCGCCGAGGCCCGCTTCGAAGCTGCGCCCGAGCCGGCCTTGGCGCCCGCCCCGGGCGAGGGTGAACAGCCCGAGCTTTCCATCCCCGTTGCCAACGGCGCCCTTCCCAACGGCCATGACCACCGGGCCGAAGAGGACAACGAGGAGGACGAGGACGCCCCCGCCCCCGAGACCATCGGCGGCGAAGGCCCGGAAGAGGTCTCCCGCGAGCGGCGCATCCCGCCCCGCTTCCTCCGCCACTACAAGATCCAGGAAGTCATCCGCCGCCGGCAGATCATGCTGGTCCAGGTGGTGAAGGAGGAGCGCGGCACGAAGGGTGCGGCGCTCACCACCTATATCTCGCTCGCCGGCCGTTTCTCCGTGCTGATGCCGAACTCGCCCCGCGGCGGCGGCGTCTCCCGCAAGATCACCTCCGTCACCGACCGCAAGCGCCTGCGCGAGGTGATCGACGAACTCAGCCTGCCGGGCGGCATGAGCCTCATCGTCCGCACCGCCGGCGCGCAGCGGCCGAAACCCGAGATCCGGCGCGACTGCGAATACCTGTTGCGGCTCTGGGACAACATCCGCGACCGCACCATGGCCTCCACGGCGCCCGCGCTGATCTACGAGGAAGCCGACCTCATCAAGCGCTCCATCCGCGACGTCTATGCCCGCGACGTCGAGGAGATCCTCGTCGATGGCGAGGACGCCTTCCAGGAGGCGCGCGAGTTCATGCGCATGCTGATGCCGCAGCATGCCAGGAAGATCCAGCTGTTCCGCGACGGCGGCCTCTTCGCCCGGCACCAGGTCGAGGCGCAGCTCGACGCAATGCACTCGCCGATGGTCCAGCTCCGCTCCGGCGGCTACCTGGTCATCAACCAGACCGAGGCGCTGGTCGCCATCGACGTGAACTCCGGCCGCTCCACCCGCGAGCGGCATATCGAGGACACGGCGCTCCGCACCAACCTGGAAGCCGCCGACGAGATCGCGCGCCAGCTCCGCCTGCGCGACCTCGCCGGCCTCATCGTCATCGACTTCATCGACATGGAGTCGGCCAAGCACGACGCCATGGTCGAGCGCCGGGTGAAGGAGGCGCTGAAGCATGACCGCGCCCGCATCCAGGTCGGGCGCATCAGCCATTTTGGCCTGCTGGAGATGTCGCGGCAGCGGCTCCGGCCCTCGCTGACCGAGACCACCTTCGTCACCTGCCCGCATTGCCAGGGCCGCGGCCAGGTCCGCAGCCTAGAGAGCAGCGCGCTGCAGGTGCTGCGCGGCATCGAGGAGGAGGCGGCGCGCCGCCGCTCCGCCGAGATCTGCGTCCATGTCGCCTCGCAGGTCGCCTTCTACCTGCTGAATCGGAAGCGCGAGCGTCTGCAGGCGATCGAGGCACGCTTCGGCATGTCCGTCGTCTTCGAGCCGGACGACACGCTGATGCCGCCTGCCTTCCGGCTGGAGCGACTGCGCGCCGCCGAGCCGGGCCGCATCCCCGAGGCGCCCAGCGCGCTCCGCATGGACTACGCCCCGGAACCCGAGCCGGAGCCCGAGGCGGAAGTCGAGGCTGAGGCCGAGGCCGAGGAAGCCGTCGAGGCCGCTGCGCCGGCCGAGGCCAGCGAGGCCGAGCGCGCCGAGGCCGAGCGCCAGGGCGAGCGCCGCCGCCGCCGTCGTCGCCGTCGCGGCAATGGCCAGCGGGGCGAGGGTGCCCAGGCGAACGGCCAAGCCGAGGGCGACAGCGAGGAGGAAGGTGAGAGCGAGGAGGAGCAGGCCGAAGCGCCTGCCGCCGCCGAGCCTCTCCCCGAGGCCATCGCCGCCGCCGAGGCTGTCGCCGTCACGGAGGAGCCTGCCGAGACGGCAGGACAGCCCGACGCCGAGGGCGAGGGCGAGGGCGGCCGCGATGGCCCCCGCCGCCGCCGCCGCGGCCGCCGTGGCCCACGGGCCGGCACCCCGCGCGAGGGCGAGGAGGCTGCTCCGCAGGAGGCCGAGCCGGCCCCGAAGCCGCGCTACACCGGCCCGACCCCGGCCGATCCCTTCGCCGGCCATGTCGACGACATCATGGCCGCGATGGAGGCCGCCGAGGCTGCGGCCGAAGCGGCCGCCGCGGCCCGCCGCTCGGCCCGCGCCGCCCCGCCGCCGGCACCCGAGCCGGCCGCCGAGGTTGCGCCTCCGCCGCCGGAGTCCGAGGTTGAAGCCGCCCCGGTCGTGGAAGCGCTGGTCGTGGAAGCGCCTGTCGCCGACGCTCCGGTCGCCGCAGCCCCGGAGCCGGCGCCCGAGCCAGCGCCGGAGCCCGTCGCAGCCGAGCCCGCTCCGGTGCCGGAGCCGGAGCCCGAAGTGGTGCAAGGGCCCGTCATCCAGCCGGTCAGCGTCGATGCGCTGGATGAGGCAGCCCCGAAGCGGCGAGGCTGGTGGCGGCGATAAGCCAGGATCGAGGAGGGCAGAGCCCTCCTCGATTTCGTCCCGCCAGAGACCGAAGGGCCTGAAGGAGTTCAGCGCCGGGGCGGTGAATCGGCGCCGGTCAGGTAGCCGGCGAGGCCCAGGGCCAGCGCGCCCGCCAGGGTAGCGAAAGCCACGGGCCAAGCCGTGCCGGCCGGGGCGGCTGCCACGGCCCACCCGGTCATCGCCGGCAGCGCGGCGCTGCCCAGCGTCTGCGCCAGGTTCACCGTCGTCGCCCCGCGCCCGACCAGATGGTCGGGAAAGAGCGACCGCCCCTGCGCCACCACCACCACCGGGTAGCAGCTCAGCAGGCAGAGCAGCACCAGCAGCCCCGCCGCCACCGGCAGCGGCGCCTGCGGCCAGAGGGCGAGCGCCAGCAGCACCAGCACGGCCCCGCCCGCCATCCCCGCCACCAGCCATTTCCGCGTGTTCAGCCGGCGCTCCAGCGGCCCGACGCCGAGCAGGCCGAGCACCAGCGCCAGCCCCATCGCCCCAAGCACCGCGCCGCGCGGGCCGGGGGCCAGGCCATGCACCTCGGACAGGTAGGGTCCGGCCCAGACCGCCAGCACCGTCGCCATCGCCGCATAACCGACAAGGTGCATCGCCAGCACCGGCAGCAGCCCCGGCGTGGTCCAGACGGTGAGCTGGCCGCGGAGCGCCCCGGCCAGCGTCTCGTGGGGCCGCGCAGGTGCTGGGCGGTCCGGCGGGTCATCGCGGACCCAGCCCCACCACAACGCGGCAAGGCCGAGGGTGAGCGCGGCCGAGAGCGCGTAGGCCCCACGCCAGCCCAGCGGCGAAGCCGCCCAGGCGAAGGGGGCGCCGGCCAGCAGGATGCCGATCTGGCTGAAGGCGAAGACTCGGGCGAGGGCCGTCGTCAGCCCCTCGCCGGCATGCCAGCGGGCGCAGAGCACCACGCTCGCCATGAAGGAAGCGGCGCAGCCGAGGCCGAGCAGGAAGCGCCCGGCCAGGAATGAGGCCGCATCCGGCGCCAGCCCCTGCGCAAGCGCCCCCGCCGCCGCCGGCAGGCTTAGCGCGGCGACGGTCAGGCGCGGGCCGATGCGGTCGAGGGCGAGGCCGACCGGGATCTGCAACACGAGCAGCGCCAGGAAGAAGGCGCCGTTCGCCGCGCCGAGCAGCCCCGGCCCGGCGCCGAGGTCGCGTGCCAGCTCCGGGCCGATGACGCCGAGCGCGGCGCGGTGGAACTGGCTGGCGCTGGTCATCAGCGTCAGCGCCAGCAGCAGGCGCGTCCCGGGGCTCATGCGGCGATGCCGAGCGCCTCGCCGAGCCGCCGTGCCCCTTCCGGCGTCATGCGCAGGCGGCGGCGGGCGAGCGGGTCGCCCTCCCGCTCCGCCGGGATGCGGGTGAGCCAATGGCGGCGCAGGCAGCAGGCGGCGATCTCCCGCCCGAGGCCGCCGGCCAGATGGGCGCGGCGCTCCGACCAGTCCATGCAATCGCAGGCGAAGCGTCGCGCGGTGCGGGCCGCTGCCAGGTCGACGCCCATGGCGGTGAGACCGACCTCGCCTGCTTCCGTCGCCACCCAGCCCCCGGCTGTCGGGACGATCCAGCTCTGGCCGGTCAACCCCGCATGCAGGGCGACGCCGAGGCGCCCGGCCAGATGATCGTAGCAGAGCCGGGCGGTGCGGAAGGCCTCGCCATGCGGCCAGCGTCGCGCCGGGGAGACGGCTTCGGTGAGGCCGCCGAGGGTTTCCAGCATCGCCGCCACCTCCTCCGAGGCCAGGCGATGATAGCGGTGCCGCCCTTGCGGATGGACGGCGATCAACCCGCCCTTGACGAGGCGGCCGAGATGCGCGCTCGCCGCCGGGGCGCCGATGCCGGCGACGCGGGCCAACTCGCTGGCGGTCAGCGCTTCGCCCGAAAGCAACGCCGTCAGCATGGCGGCCCGTGCCGGGTCGGCGAGGAGGACGGCGGTGGCGGCGAAGGCGGCGGGGCTGGTCATGACTCCAAGCCTAGCGCGGATCGTGGCTTGGTGCTTCGCCATGGGGCGAAGGACAGGCGCCGCGCGGCGTGGCAGGGTCGGCCTTGGGAGGACCTGCATGATCGCCGTCATCTTCGAGGTCGAGCCGGCCGAGGGCCGCTTCGACGAGTACCTGGACCACGCTGCCCGGCTGAAGCCCGAGCTGGAGAAAGTGCCGGGCTTCATCTCGGTCGAGCGCTTCCGCAGCCTGACCAACCCGGCGCGGCTGCTGAGCCTCTCCTTCTGGGAGGATGACGCGGCGGTCGCCTGCTGGCGCAACCACGAGACCCACCGCGACAGCCAGGCGGCGGGGCGGGCGGGCATCTTCGCCGGCTACAGGCTGCGCGTCGCCGCCGTGCTGCGCGACTACGGGATGGCGGAGCGGCGCGAGCAGGCGCCGGCCGACAGCCTCGCCCTGCATGGCTGGTAAAGGGTCAGCCGCCGCAGCCGCTGGCGACGACCTCGCAGGCGGTGCTGCGGTCGCGGTTGCCGCAACTGGCCATCGCATGGCTCTCCGCCGCCTCGCGGGTCGGGCCAGAGCCGCCGGCGGCATAGGTGATGGTGTAGGTGCTCGGGTCGGCGGTGCGGACCAGCCCGTTGCTCCGCCGCGCCTGCGCCACCGCGCCGCAGCGGTCGGTGAATTCCAAGACGAGGCGGCAGGCGGTACCCTGGGCCTGGCAGCGCCGCTCCGCCTGGCCATGGGCGGCGATGCGATCGGTCATGCCATAGGTCAGGCCGAAGCTGCCGCTGGGAGCCGGGGCGAGGTAGACGGCGCCGCTCCGCCCGCCCGTGCTCCCGGGCCCGCCATGCGCCGGCGGTACCGGCAGGGCGGCGAGGCCGCGCACCTGCGGCGTGTAGGGGCCGTTGCCGATCGAGGCCAGGCGTTGCCCGGTCGGGCCGCGCAACGCGGCGTGGTTCGGGTCATGGGTCGGCACGCTGCGGCCCGCGAAGGCGGCCTGGCCGCCGCTGCGCTGGAAATTCTGCCCGGCGACGCAGCGGATCAGGCAGGCCTGCACGGGTGACGGATTAGCACGGATACTGGGCGAGGCGGCCTCGCAGCTCCGGGTACAGGCGGGTGTCGCCGTGGTGAGCTGCGCCTTGGCCAGGGCAGGCGCGAGCAGAAACCCCAGCACGACCTGCCATATGGCGAGGCTGCGGAACGGCCCAGGCATGCGATCTCCCCGTGATGCGCCGTTTCGGCTGCTGGGCACGCCTCACGCGAGACGGCTCACACGGGTAAGGTTTTATCAACTAAAAAGATAACTTCCAGCAACGGAACTACACGGCGCCGTTACCGCTGAAGGAAGCGGGTGATTCGCGCCGGGGCCGCCGCCATCGCTGCTTCCGGCCCGCAATAGGAGAGGCGGAGGAAACGCCCGCCCCGCTCCGCGTCGAAATCGACGCCGGGCGTCGCCGCGATGCCGGCCTCGGCCAGCAGGCGGCGGCAGAAGTCCGGGCTGTCATTGGTCAGGTGGCCGACATCCGCCCAAAGATAGAAGGCGCCGTCCGCCGGCGAGAGCCGGTCGAGCCCGGCCGCGGGTAGGCCGACGAGCAGCGCATCGCGGTTGCGGCGGTAGCGGGCGAGGTTGGCCTCGAGCTCCGGCCGGCAGGCGAAGGCGGCCTCGGCGGCGACCTGGGCGACATGAGGCGCGTTGATGAAGAGGTTCTGCGCCAGGCATTCCACCGGACGGACCAGGTCCTCCGGCAGCACCAGCCAGCCGATGCGCCAGCCGGTCATCGAGAAGTATTTGGAGAAGCTGTTGACCACGACGGCGCTGCTGGGATGGGCGGCCGCCGTCCGCTCCTCCACCGTGCCGTAGGTCAGGCCGTGGTAGATCTCGTCCGAGACCAGCCGCACCGCCTCCGCCTCGCACCAGCGGGCGATGGCGATGAACTCCTCGGCCGGCAGCATGGTCCCGGCGGGATTGCAGGGGCTGGCGAGGATCAGGCCGGCGGGGCGGGGGTCGAGCGCCTCCAGCATGGCGAGCGTCGGCTGCCAGCGGGTCGAGGCGTCGCAGGGGAGGATCTGCGGACGCATGCCGAGCGCGGTCAGGATGTTGACGTAAGGCGGGTAGTAGGGCGCCGCCATGGCCACCGCATCGCCGGGGTCGAAGGCGGCGAGGAAGGCCAGCGGAAAGGCGCCCGAGGCGCCGACCGTCACCGCGATGCGCTCCGCCGGCACCGCGGCGCTGTAGCGCTCGGCGTAATGCGTCGAGATGCGCTCCCGCAGCGAGCGGAGGCCGAAGGCTTCCGTGTAGCCCATGGGCGCCCCGGCCTCGAGCGCCGCCACCACCGCCTCGGCCGCGCCGCGCGGGGCGCCGGTGCCAGGTTGGCCGACCTCCATCCGCAGGATGCCGAGCCCGTCCGGGAAGGCGCCGGCGGGCAGCACCGCCGCCCGCGCATTGGCCGCGGCGATGACATCCATCACCAGGAAGGGCGGTGCCGCGGCCCCGCGGCCGACCTTGAGAGGCATGGCGCTACTGGTCGATCGCGCCCAGCGCGACGCCGGCGCCGCGCGGGTCGGTGACGATGGAGCAGCGGTCCGGGTAGCCCGGCAGGTAGTTCGGGCAGACGGCGAGCTGGGTCCGCGCCGGCTCCGGCGAGCCGCCTTCGACGGCGTCCCTCGGTGCGGCGGAGCGCAGCAGTTGCAGCGCCACGGGCCCGGCCACGCCGGCCGGCGCCGCCTCCTGCCCGGAGGCCGCGGCGGCGAGGCGGAAGCTCTTGATGTTCGGGTTGTAGGCCAGCGCCGCCGAGAGCAGCGGCGGCCGCACCTGGCCGATATTCGGCGCCGGGGCAAGCAGGAAGCCGAAGCCCGGCGCCACCCGCCCGGTGCCGAAGAGGTTGTTCACAGTGAAGGCGCAGGTCACCGCATTGCCGCTGCGGTCGAAGACGACGAGGCCGGTGGAGGCGCCGACCGGCCCCGGCTCCGCCACTGGCAGGCTGGCGGCGAGGATGGCCCGCGGGTCGCCCCCGCCCTGGCGCCAGGCAGCGGCGGCGGCGAGGCCGCGGCGGGTGGCATCGGTGAGGTTCGCCCCGCCCTGCAAGGCGGCGAAGGTAGCGGCGGCGGCCAGCCCGCCATCGGCCGGCGGCGGCAGGAAGGCAAGGCGGTCGCCGTTGCGGGCGGGCAGCTCGATCGGCGCGGCGAGGTTGGGCAGGCCCGCACGCAGCTCCTCCAGCGTCAGGTTGCCGCCAGCGGTGCGGGAGGCGATCTCCAGCCGCCGGGCGAGGGTCCCCTGATGCAGGTCGCCGACGCCGGCGGTGCGGAGCTGGCCGAGCGTGCCGGCGAGTTCCGGCTGGACCATCGTCTCGCCTGCGCCCTTCGGCTGCCCGTCCGGCCGGGCGAAGACCGCCCGCGCGCCAGGGTCGGCGAAGAGCGGGCCGGAGACGGCGGCGAGGTCGCTGGCGAGGCCGCGGCTGACCTCGGTGCCGAAGCGGGCGAGTTGCTCGGCCGGGGCCATTAGCTCCTCGAAGGGGCGGCCCGGGTTGCGGGTGTAGAGGCCGAACAGGCCGCGGGCGAGCAGCGGCACGGCGGCTGGCCGGTCGGCGCCGGCGGGGACGGCGGCGCGGGTGCCCGGGAGGAAAAGCACGGCCTCGGTCGCGCCCTTGGCCGGATCGAAGGAGAGGCAGGCGCCGCCACCGCCGAGCCCGGCGCGGGAAGGCAGGGTGACGGCGAGGGCGAAGCCGGCCGCGACGGCCGCATCCGTCGCCGTGCCGCCGGAAGCGAGCACGTTGCGGGCGATCAGCGCCGCCGCCGGGTCCTCCGTCGCCACGCCGCCGAGGAAGCCGCGGACGAAGCCGGGCGCGCCGGCCGGTGGGCCGCCGCCGATGATGGGAGAGAGGAGGTTGTTCACCGTGCCGCAGCCGGGGAGGGCGAGGGCGGCGGCCAGCAGGAGGAGCCTGGCTCGCCTGAAGCCGCTGGCGCTGGTGGTCATGCTGCTGCCTGGTCCCCCTGTCGAGCCGGCGCGGGGCGTTGGCCTGCCCCCGCGTGCCGCGCTGATCCAGGCGCGGCCATAAACGCCTTCGTCATCAGCGGCAACCGGTGTTGATTCCGGGGCGCCGCGCTAGACTGGCGCCGATCCTCGGGAGGCCGCCCGCTTGAAACGCATCCTCGTTGTCCTGGTGGCCCTCGGCCTGGTGGGCACCGCCGTGGCCCAGGGCTTCACGCCCGAGCAGCGGCGGGAGATCGTCGGCATCCTGCGCGAGGCGCTGGTGCGGGACCCGACGATTCTCCGCGACGCGATGGCCGCGGCGGATCAGGCGGAGCAGAGCGAGCGCGCGGGGGCGGTGCGCCAGGCCATCGCCAGCCAGGGCGAGGCGCTGTTCCGCGACCCGGCAGACCCGGTGAAGGGCAATCCGCAGGGCGCCGTCACCATCGTCGAGTTCTTCGATGTCCGCTGCGGCTACTGCAAGCAGATGCAGCCGGCGATGGAGCAGCTGCTGCGCCGCCAGCGCGACGTGCGGCTGGTGCTGAAGGACCTGCCGATCCTCGGCCCGAACAGCCTGCTGGCCAGCCGCGCGCTGATCGCCGCCCAGCGCCAGGGCAAGTATGCCGAGCTGCACGACGCCCTGATGAAGCTGCGCGAGGAGCCGGCCGAGCCCGTGCTGCGGCGCGAGGCGGAACGCGCCGGGCTCGACTGGGCGCGGCTCAGGCGGGACATGGACGATGCCGGCATCCAGGCGCGGCTGAACGGCAATATCCGCCTCGCCCAGGCGCTGCGGATCGAGGGCACGCCGGCGCTGGTCATCGGCGAGGCGCTGGTGCCGGGCGCGGTCGACCTCGCCACGCTGGAGCGGATGGTGGCGGAGGCGCGGCGGGGGGGCTGAGGCGATGCCGCACTTCATCTGCCAGGCCTGCGCCGTCCAGTTCGCCGAGAGCGCGGCGCCGCCCCCGCATTGCCCGATCTGCGAGGATGAGCGGCAATTCGTCCCGGCCCGCGGCCAGGGCTGGACGACCCTCGAGAGGCTTCAGGACAGCCATGCCAACGGCTGGCGGCGGCTGGCGCCGGACCTCTTCGCGGTGCAGCCCATGCCGGCGCTCGGCATCGGCCAGCGGGCGCTGCTGGTGCGGACGGCAGGGGGCAACCTGCTCTGGGACTGCATCGCCCTGCTGGATGGGGCGACGGAGGCGATCATCCAGGCGCTCGGCGGCCTGGCGGGCATCGCCATCAGCCACCCGCACTACTACTCGACCATGGTGGAATGGGGCCGGGCCTTCGGCGTGCCGGTCTGGCTGCATGCCGATGACCGACAGCATGTGATGCGGCCCGACCCCTGCCTCCGCTTCTGGGAAGGGGATGCGCAGCCGGTGCTGCCGGGCCTGACGCTGCACCGGCTCGGTGGGCATTTCGCCGGCGGGGCCATCGCCCATTGGTCGGCCGGGGAGGGGGCGCTGCTCTCGGGCGACATCCTGCAGGTGCTGCCGGACCGGCTGCACCTTGGCTTCATGCGGAGCTATCCCTGCCTGATCCCGCTGCCGCCGGCCGAGGTGCGGCGAATGGCGGGCTATTGCGACCGCCTCGGCTTCGACGCCATCTACGGCGCTTTCCATGAGCGGGAGATCGCGGCGGGCGCGAAGGCAGCGCTCGCCCGTTCGGCGGAGCGCTACTGCGCCTGGGTCGGCGGGATGGTCGAGCCGTAGCGGACCCCGGCATCGATCGGGAAGACCGGCCGGGGCAGGCGCCGCCAGGCGAAATTCGCCAGCACCGGGCTGGTGAGGCCGGGGACATCCACCTCGATGATCCGGGCATCGGGGAAATGCTCGTCGAAGCCGGCGCGGAAATGGCCGCGGCTCTTCACCACGAGGCAACGCAGGGTGGCGATGTCGATGCCGTGCATCTCGAGCATGCGCGGCTCGGCAAGCTGGCGGCGGAGCGAGCCGACGACGACGCGGAGGCCGGAGCCGCCGAGCTCCAGCAGCGCCGAGGGGCCGAGGTCGAAGCGCCGCCCGGCCAGGATGCCGCGCCGGCCGATGTCCTGTCCGTCGCGCAGTGCCAACACCCGGGCAGGGGCGGCGAAGCGGCGGCTGAACTCGCTCTCCACCCGGTTGAAGACGGCCTCGAATTCCGCGCCCTCGCCGAGCGCATGCGCCTCGGCCGCCAGCGCAGGGTCGACCAGCACGCCGGCGACGGCCCCTGCCGCACCGGCCTCGTGCAGGGAACGCAGGATGAAGGTGGTACTGCCGCGCCCGCCGCCGCCCGGATTGTCGGCGACATCGGCGAGCAAGACGGGCGGCGCCCGGCCTTCGCCCGCCGCGACCGCCATCCGCACCGCCCCGTCGAGGGGGGTCAGGTCGCGGCGGTAGCGGGGATGGCCGGCCCAGACTTGGTCCGCCAGGGTCTGCGCCGCGGCCTCGGCAGTTGCGGCATCGCCGTCGCGCGCGGTGACCGTCACCGTCATTCCGCATTTCGGCAGGTCGGAGAAGACGAAGCCGGCGGCGACCGAGGCATTGGCGATGCGGCGGTCCGCCCGCATCAGCGCCTCGGCCGCCTGGATGGCCTCGGCATAGGGGCCGGCGGCGGTCAGCAGGGTGACGGAGGGCGGGGTCAGCGGCAGGCGGCGGAAGGCCTTCGCCATGCGCGTCCCGCCCAGCATCTCGCGCAGCAGGTCGGCGCAGTCGGCGGCGCGCTCGGCCATGTCGACATGCGGGTTGGTGCGGTAGACGACCAGCGCATCGACGGCATCGACCAGGCGCTCACTCACATTGCAGTGAAGGTCGTGGCTGCACACCACCGGCACGGCGGGGCCGAGGATGCGGCGTACCAGCGCGGCGAGCGTCCCGTCGCTGTCCTCGTCGCCGGTGGCGGAGGAGGCACCGTGGCTGGCGATATAGGCACCGTCGAGCGGCAGGGCGGCGGCGAGGCCGCGGCCGATCTCATCCAGGAAATCGAGCAGGACCGCCTGCTCGATGGGCCCGCCGGGCGGGGCGGCGGCGATGAGGATGGGCACCGGCTGCCAGAGGCCGGCCGCATCCATCCGCCGGTAGAAGCCGCCGATCTCGGCCGGCAGGTGGCTCGCTTCGGCACGGGCGAGGCGCGTGATCTCCTCGCCGCGCGCCAGGCACTGCCGGGCAAAGTCCTCATGCGTGGTCGGCGGGGCGAAGGCATTCGCCTCGAGATGCAGCCCGAGCACCGCGATGCGTGGTCCCCTGTCTTGATTCATGCCACAGCCCTCCCCGGATTGCCGGCTTCGCCACCCCGTATAGACTGCCGGATGGGAGACAATGAAATGACGCAGCTCGGCGAGGCACTGGGGCTGCTCGACCGGCTGGTGGCCTTCGACACCACCAGCCGCAACAGCAATCTCGATCTGATACGCGACGTCGAGGCGTGGCTGGCGGCGCATGGCATCGCCAGCCGCGTCACGCTCGATGCAGAGGGCCGCAAGGCCAATCTCTACGCCATGGTCGGGCCGCGCGTGGCGGGGGGCGTGGCGCTCTCGGCGCATGTCGATTGCGTGCCGGTGGAGGGGCAGGAGTGGAAGGCCGACCCCTTCCGGTTGCGGCGCGAGGCCGGCCGGCTGATCGGCCGCGGCACCAGCGACATGAAGGGCTTCGCCGCCTGCGCCATCGCCATGATGCCGGAGTTCGCCGCGATGGACTTGCAGCGGCCCGTGCATCTCTGGCTGACGCATGACGAGGAGACCAATGCCGCCGGGGCCTGGCGCCTGGTCACGGAGCTGGAGCCCGACCCGCTGCCCGGCTGCTGCATCGTCGGCGAGCCGACGGGGATGGCGCCGGTGGTCGGCCACAAGGGCTATGCCAGCTGGGATGTCACCGTGACGGGCCTCTCCGGCCATTCCTCGCGCGCCACCGAGACGGCCAACGCACTCCATGCCGCCGCCGAGGGCGCCGCCTTCCTTGCCCGCCGGGCGCGGCTGTTTGCGAAGCTCGGGCGGCGGGCGGAGGGGTTCGAGCCGCCCTTCACCACGGTGCATGTCGGCACCTTCCGCGCCGGCAGCATCCTCAACATCGTGCCGGACCGTGCCGAGATGACCTTCGAGGTGCGCTCGGTGCCGGGCGACGATGCCGAGGCGGTGCTCGCTGAATTCCGCACCTTCATGGAGACCGAGGCGATGCCGCCGCTGCGCGCGGTGCATCCCGATGCCGAGTTGCGGATCGCGCCGCGCTCCGTGCTGCCGCCGCTCGACCTCGCCGAGGATGCGCCGCTCACCCTGCTGGTGCAGCGGCTGACCGGGCGCAACGCCGCCGGCCGTGTCAGCTACGGGACGGAGGCGGGGGTTTACCAACGCGCCGGCATCCCCACCATCGTCTGCGGGCCCGGGCACATCGCCCAGGCGCACCAGCCGGAGGAATGGGTGGCCGACAGCGAGATCGACTCCTGCCTTGGCTTCCTCGGGCGCCTGGCGGGCACGCTGGCGGGGTGAGCATGCCACGCACCCCGTCTCCGGTTCAGGGCGGCTCCGGCCTGCTGCGCCTCGAGGTGCAGATCGCCGCGCCGGACCTGCGCCCCTTCCTCGGCGGCAATGCGCTGCCGGGGGTTTGGAGCTTCGCTGCCGAGGCGCCGGGGCCGCATGTCGCCGTGGTCGCGCTGGTGCATGGCAACGAGATCGCCGGCGCCGTGGTGCTCGACCGCTGGCTGCGCGCCGGGCTGCGGCCGGTGCGGGGACGGCTGTCCCTCGTCTTCGCCAATGTCGATGCCTATGCCCGCTTCGACCCGGCGGACCCGACGGCAAGCCGCTTCCTCGACGAGGACATGAACCGGCTCTGGGACGAGGAGACGTTGGAGGGCGGCCGCCGCTCCACCGAGCTGCGCCGGGCGCGGGTGTTGCGGCCCTTCTTCGATGGCGTCGACATCCTGCTCGACCTGCATTCGATGCTTTGGCCATCGGACCCGCTGATGCTCGTCGGGCGGTCGGCGCGGGCGGCGGAGCTTGCATTGAGCCTCGGCGTGCCGCCGCTCGTCGTCTCGGACCAGGGCCATGCGAGCGGCAAGCGGTTGATCGACTATGCGCCGCTCAGCCGGCGCGCCGCGATCCTGGTCGAGGCCGGCTCGCACTGGGAGTCGGCGACGATCGGCACGATGGAGGCCGCGGGCGCCGCGCTGCTCCGGGCGAGCGGCGTGGTGGCGCCGGAGCATCCAGTGCTGGCGCCGCCGCCGGCCGCGCCGGCGAAGGCTCGCCTCGCCGAGGTGACGCGCACGGTTGTGGCGCGCACGCCCGCCTTCGCCTTCGTCCAGGCCTTCCGCGGCGGCGAGGTGGTGAAGCGGCGGAACACGCTCATCGCCCTCGACGGCGAGGCGGAGATCCGCTCGCCGCATGACGACTGCCTGCTGGTGATGCCGAGCCTCCGCACCATGCCGGGGCAGACGGCGGTGCGGCTGGCGCGGTTCGTGGGGTAATTCCTGGTTGCCTGATTCACGCCTCCGGCCGTGCCGGCCTTCGGCGATCAGGCTCCGTCAGCCCTCCGGTGGCGGCTCGCCCTCATGCGCCGTGCCGAACTGGCTGAGCAGGGCAAGCATCGCCTGGGCCGCGGCCTCGACCGCCTCGGCCTCGGTGCCCTTGGCGACCAGCGCGACGCCGCCGCCCTTGCCGCGATAGTAGGGATAGCTGCCGAGGTCGAGCGCCGGGTGCTGCTGCTGGATCGCCGTCAGCCCCGCTGCGATCTGGCCCTCGTAGACGTAATCGGCATGGACGGTGTGGGAGAGGATCGGCCTGCCACGCTCGAGGGTGGGGGCCAGCGCGTCGAACATCGAGCGCATGATGCGCGGCACGCCGGCCATCACATGGACATTGCCCATGCTGAAGCCGGGCGCCGTCGTCTCCGCGCAGCGGATCGGCACGGCGCCGCGGGGCAGCGTCGCCATGCGCAGCCGGGCCTCGTTGAACTCGATGGGCGGGTCGCGCCGGGCGTAGTCGGCCGCCATGATGGCGCGCGTCTCCTCATGCACCTCCCAGGGCACGCCGAAGGCGCGGGCGATGCACTCGCTGGTGATGTCGTCATGGGTCGGCCCGATGCCGCCCGTGGTGAAGACATGGGTGAAGCGGGCCCGGCACTCGTTCACCGTGGCGATGATCGTCTCCGGCACGTCGGGAATGACGCGGGCCTCGCGCATCGGGATGCCGAGCTCGCCGAGGCGGGTCGCCAGATGCTGCAGGTTGGCGTCGCGGGTCCGGCCCGAGAGGACCTCGTTGCCGATGATGATCAGGCAGGCGGTGGGATTGTCGGTCATGGCGGCTCCGGACCCTGGCGTGGTTCCAGGGAGCTTAGCCCGCCCCGCCGCTCTCGCCGAGACGCAGCGTCACCGCCTGGCGCACCGCCGGGTGGCGAAGGCCGATGCGGCCCGGGGCGATGGCCGCCTGCCAGCCGCTCGCCCGCGCGTGGCGGATGAGGCGGGAGGGCAGGACGATGACCCCCGGCCTGGCTCGGCGGCTCGAGACCTCGACCTGGTCGGCCTCGAATTCCACGCGCCATCCCTCGCGCTGGGCCAGGCGGAGGAGGGTGGAGAGGACGGACCAGTCGGTCCTGGGACGGGCGGCTTCCATGCACCTGCGTAATGCGTGGCGATGCCGGTTGTTGCCCTGGCCCGCGGATTTGTGCGGCACGGCGGCGTGGGACGGCACGCAGCGTTTGCCCTGTCCCTGGCGATCGGGCATGAGCGGACCCCACGCCCCCGTGACTGCCGACAGGATCGACCGAAGCATGCGCGTGCTCTTCGTCCACCAGAATTTCCCGGCGCAGTACCGCCATGTCGCCCGCGCGCTGGCCCGGCGGCCGGGGATGCAGGTGATCGGCCTCGGGGAGAATGCCGGGGAGCCGCTGCCGGGCGTCCAGCACCTCCGCTACAAGGCGCCGCATGCGGGGGCGAAGGAGACGCACCGCTATGTCCGGCGCTTCGAGAACGCGGTCTATCGCGGCCAGCAGGCGGCGCGGGCGGCGATCACCCTGAAGGAGCGGGGCTTCACCCCGGACATCGTCTGCTGCCATCCCGGCTGGGGGGAGGGGCTCTTCCTCCGCGACGTCTGGCCGGAGACGAAGCTGCTCTACTACTGGGAATTCTACTACCACTCGACCGGCGCCGATGTCGGCTTCGACCCGCCGGGGCAGGTCTCGATGGACGATGCCTGCCGGGTGCGCATCCTCAACGCCAACCACCTGGTCTCGCTGCAGGTGGCGGATTGGGGGCAGACGCCGACGCAATGGCAGGCCAGCCGCTTCCCCGACTGGGCCCGCGAGCGCATCTCGGTGGTGCATGAGGGGGTGGATACCCACGCAATCCGCCGCCGGAAGGGGGTGCGGATCACCCTGGCCGATGGCTGCACCCTGGCCGAGGGGGATGAAGTGGTGACCTTCGTCGCGCGCGGGCTTGAGCCCTATCGCGGCTTCCATGTCTTCATGCGCGCCCTGCCGGAGATCCTGGCGCGGCGGCCGGCGGCGCAGATCGTGCTGGTCGGCGGGGACGACCCGCATTACGGCAGCAAGCCGCGCGAGGGCGAGAGCTGGAAGGCGGTGCTGCTGGCCGAGCTCGGCGACCGGCTGGACCTCTCGCGGGTGCATTTCACCGGCAAGGTGCCGCATGAGACGCTGCTTGGCCTGCTCAGCCTCAGCATGGCCCATGTCTACCTGACCTACCCTTTCGTCCTGTCCTGGTCGATGCTGGAGAGCATGTCGCTCGGCTGCCTGGTCATCGGCTCCGCCACCGCCCCGGTGCAGGAGGTGATCGAGCACGGGCGGAACGGGCTGCTGGTCGATTTCTTCTCGCCGGACCAGGTGGCGGAGGCGGTGGTGCGGGCGCTTGAGGACCCGGCGGCCCATGCGCCGCTGCGGGAAGCGGCGCGGCGCACCGTGGTTGATCATTACGATCTCGACAGTGTCTGCCTGCCGCAGCACCTGGCGCTCATCGATGCCGTCGCCGCGGGTCGGCGGCCAACCTTGCCATAACTTCATTTACAAATCTCTGCTCAACCCCGGGTTCGGTAACAGTCCATTGAGGAAACCCGGAATACGATTTCCGGGTGACAAATCGTGCTGCGCTGCACACTATGGCGTTGCATCAATCGCTGATTGACGGCCGAGGTCGCTGGCGGCTCCGGGAATGCCGTAGGGGATTGGCATGGAACAGCAGGGTCTCGGAATCATCGAAACGGACGCCGGCTTTGGCCGAAGACTGGCCAGTTTCTTCGATCAGCATGGCTTTCCGGTCGAGGTGCATCAGGACCCGAAGCCGTTGCTGGCGCGCCTGCAGAACCGGCCGCCGAGCGTCATCCTCCTCGGCGAGGGGGACAAGCCGGCCAGCGCGTTGCAGACCCTCCGGCGCATTCGCGAGATTTCCATCATCCCCTGCATCATGCTCGCCCAGCGCGGCGACGACCTCAGCGAGATCGTGGTGCTGGAGGCCGGCGCCGACGACCTGGTGGACCGCGATCTGGCGCCGCACGCCCTGCTGGCCCGCATCCGGGCCGTGCTGCGGCGGGGCGAATGGGGCACGGTACAGGCCGAGCCGGCAATCGGCGTCGATGGCTGGCGCCTGATCCCCCAACGGCGGCAATTGCTGCGGCCGGACGGGTCGGAATGCGCCCTCACCACCGCCGAGTACGACCTGATGTGCCTGCTGGTCGAGCATCGCGGCAAGCCGATCAGCCGGGATGCCGTTGCCCGCGCCGTCTTCCGCCGCCCCTTCCGCGCCGAGGACCGGACGGTTGACAATCTCGTGCTCCGGCTGCGCCGCAAGCTCGGCCTGACCCAGCAGGACTGCATCAAGACCGTCCGCGGCGCCGGCTACATGTTCGCCGGCTTCGCCGATTGCGGCCGCAGGGTCGCCTGATCTTCGCCCTGTTTCCCGCCATCTTTCCGGTGTAGGCCGCCGTAAACACGACGGAGAAGCATTGTGGCGATCGTGCCGGTGATCTTGTCAGGCGGAACGGGGACGCGGCTCTGGCCGCTCTCGCGCGAGGGGTACCCGAAGCAATTCTGGCCGCTGCTCGGCAGCGAGACCATGCTCCAGCAGACGGCGGGCCGGGCCATGGGTGCGGAGTTCGCGCCGGCCGTCGTGGTCTGCAACGAGGCGCACCGCTTCCTCGTTGCCGAGCAGCTGCGCGAGGCGAAGGTCGAGGGCGCCCGCATCCTGCTGGAACCGGCAGGGCGGAACAGCGCCCCGGCCATTGCCGCCGCCGCGCTGCTGGTGGCCGAGCAATCGCCGGAGGACGTGATCTGGGTGAAGGCGGCGGACGCGGCCATCACCGATGTGCCGGCGCTGCACGCCGCCTTGGCCAGGGCCGTCGTCGCGGCGCAGGCCGGGCGCATCGTCACCTTCGGCATGCGGCCGACCGCGCCGGAGACCGGCTATGGCTATATCGAGCCGGGCGCCGAACTGGCCGAGGCGCCGGGCGTCATGCGGCTCGAGCGCTTCATCGAGAAGCCGGACGCGGCCAAGGCGGCCGACCTGCTCGCCGATGGCCGGCACCTCTGGAACAGCGGCATGTTCGTCGCCACCGCCGCGACGCTGCTCGCCGAACTGGAGCGCTTTGCCCCCGAGGTGGTCCGCAGCGTCACCGCCGCCATAGCCGAGGCGAAGCGGGATCTCGACTTCGTCCGCCTAGGCGCCCAGGCCTTCGGCGCGGCGCCGGCCATCTCCATCGACTATGCGGTGATGGAGAAGACCTCGCTCGCCGCGGTGGTGCCGGCGGACATCGGCTGGTCCGACCTCGGCTCCTGGGCGGCGCTCTGGGAGGTCGGCGAGAAGGACGGGCGCGGCAATGTCGTCAGCGGGCCGGTCTCGCTGGTCGATGCCGAGGGCTGCCTGGTGCGGTCGGAGGGCATCCTCACCGGCGTGGTCGGGCTGAAGGATGTCGTCATCGTCACCACCGATGACGCGGTGCTCGCCATGCCGCGGGACCGGGCGCAGGACGTGAAGCGGCTGGTCGACCAGCTTCGCCGCAGCGGGCAGAAGGAGGCCACGGAGCATCGCCGCGTCTACCGCCCCTGGGGCAACTATGAGGGGCTGATCCAGGGCGACCGCTTCCAAGTCAAGCGCATCCAGGTCCGGCCGGGACAGAAGCTCTCGCTGCAGAAGCACTTCCACCGCGCCGAGCACTGGGTGGTGGTGCATGGCACCGCGATCGTCCACCGCGACGGCGAGAACATCATGCTGCGCGAGAACGAGAGCATCTACCTGCCGCTCGGCTGCGTCCATCGGATGGAGAATCCGGGGATGATCCCGCTGACGCTCATCGAGGTGCAGGTCGGCTCCTATCTCGGCGAGGACGACATCGTCCGCCTCGAGGACACCTACGGACGCACCTGACCGAAGGGTGAGGGCGGCGTATGCGTTTACCCATAAGCTGTCTCTGTTTGAGAACGCAGCATTTTCAACATGTTGCGGTGTATTTCAAAAATTGACAGCTTACGGGAAATGGTGGTCGCCCTCGCGCTTGGGCTAAATTCGGGGGCACGGAAGGCTAACCCAGGCCGACATCCCAACAGCTTCGGTCGGAACCGAGGGTGCCAAAGGGAGACAAGGCCTGCAGCACCTGTTGCGCTGGCCGGGCTAGAGCGTTTTCCTATCTGTCTGCGCTACAGCCGGCAGCGGCGAAGCACTTGGCACACCCGGCTGGCACGAGAGGCCTGCTGGCGCTCGCTCCGGGGTGCCCGGCTGTCGGTGCAGGCCATGTTGGTCGAGGCCCAGCTTTCATCCATCAATACCAAACGGTCGGGGTCGAGATCGGGCTGCGCCTCGGCCTGGATCCCGCAGCGTCATGTCAGATTTCTGGCCAACAAGGCGAAGGTCAGCACTGCGTGGACCTCGATCTGCGCCGAGCGCCGGTCCGCCCCCGAGTGGCCCCGGCGCGACCCAACCCACCTCCCGCACCAGCGCGGCCCAGCGAACCGCGCAGCCCTTGTGCGGGCGCTGTCCGTCGGCTCCCAATCGGGCCATTCCGTCTCTAGAGCCGGCACTCAAGCGCGAGGGTGACAGGCGGCGCCCCCCCATGGCAGCCTTCCCGGAACTGCGCCTGGGAGGGCGTCCGCATGAAGATCGACAAGATCACCTGCCATATCCTGCAGTCCAAGGTAGAGAAACCCTTCACCTCGGCGCGGGGCTGGCTCTACAGCACGCGTTCCTCCTGCATCGTCGAGGTGACGACCGATGACGGGCTGACCGGCTGGGGCGAGTGCTACGGCCCGGCCGCTGTCAACAAGACCCTGATCGAGACGCAGTATGCCCCGCGCGTGGTCGGCCGCGATCCCTTCGACGTGGAGGTCGTCTGGGAAGACCTCTACAACCGCATCAAGGATTACGGGGCACAGGGCTTCTCCATCACGGCGCTCTCGGGCATCGACATCGCGCTCTGGGACCTGATGGGGCGGGCCACGGGCAAGCCGATCCACAAGCTTATCGGCGGGGCCTATCGCAAGCAGGTTCAGGCCTATGCAACCGGCCTCTACTTCATCGACATGGACCGGTTGGTCGAGGATGCGGTGGAGGAAGCGCTGGAGTACAAGGCGCAGGGCTTCCGCGCCATCAAGATGAAGATCGGCCTCGGCGATCCGAAACTGGACTTGCGGCGCGTGGCGGCGGTGCGGGAGGCGATCGGGCCGGAGATCGGCCTCGCGGTGGACGCCAATCACTGCTTCTCCGTCCCGCAGGCGATCCGTCTCGGCCGCATGCTGGAGCCGCTGGATCTCCTCTGGTTCGAGGAGCCGATCAGCCCAGAAGACCATGACGGCTATGTCGAGGTCACGCGCGCGCTCGACCTGGCGGTCGCAGGCGGGGAAAATGATTTTACCCGCTTCGGCTTCCGCGACGTGATCGCGAAAAAGGCCATGGATATTGTCCAGCCCGATGTCTGCGCCGCCGGCGGGATTTCGGAGATGCGGAAAATCGCAACGCTGGCCTCGGCCTTCGGCGTGGAATGCGTGCCGCATGCCTGGGGCAGCGCAATTGGTCTCGCCGCCACGGTGCAGTTCCTGGCGACCCTGCCGGATCAGCCGCCGGCCTTCCGTCCCGTGCCGCCCATGCTGGAATTCGAGCAGACGCCGAACCCATTGCGCGACCTGCTGGCGACCCTGCCAATCGAGCAGAAGCACGGGGTCGTCGCCGTGCCGGAGGGCCCGGGCCTCGGCATCGAGATCGACCGCGAGGTTCTGGCCCGCTTCAAGGTGGCATAGAATGAAGGTTGCATTAACCGAGCCGATCGAACCCGTGGGCATGGCAGTGCTGCGCGAGGCAGGGCTGGAGGTGATCGAAGGCCCCGGTGGCGAACAAAGCCACGACCAACTCCGCGCCCTTTGCCGCGCAGCCTCGGCTGTCATCGTGCGGCAGAAGTTGCCCGACGACCTGGCCGCTTCCTGCCCAAGGCTGTTGGTCGCCGCGCGGCATGGGGTCGGCGTGGACCTGATCCCGGTAGCCGACTGCACGGCGCATGGTGTGCTGGTGACCAATGTGCCGGGCGCCAATGCCGATGCAGTTGCCGAATTCGTCGTCGCCCAGATGCTTGCCGCAGCACGGCAGCTGGAAACGATGCACCGGCTCCACCTCACGGAGGGTTGGAAGAGCGGCCGCGCCCTGGCCAGCAGCGCTACCGAGCTGCGCGGCCGGACCCTCGGCATCGTCGGCGTCGGCGCCATCGGAACGCGACTGGCGGAGATCGCGCATCACGGCTTCCGCATGCGGGTCTTGGGCTTCCAGCGGAGGCGGGAGGCGCTGCCGGGTTTTGTCGAGTATGCGGCGCTGCCAAACCTCTTCGCTGAGAGCGACTTCATCGCCCTCGCCTGCCCCTTGACCCCGGAAACCAAGGGGCTGGCCTCGGCCGCACTGATCGGCCGCATGAAGCCGACTGCCTGGCTGATGAATGTCTCGCGCGGTGCGGTGGTCGAGGAGGAGGCGCTGGTCGAGGCGTTGTCGGCAGGCCGCATCGGCGGCGCGGCGCTGGATGTCTACGCCGTGCAGCCGCTCGCGGCAGGCCATCCGCTGCGCGATTTTCCCAATGTCGTCCTCTCGCCGCATGTCGCCGGCCTCTCGCGCGAGAGTGCGGCGCGCATGAGCCAGGTCGCGGCAGAGGACGTGGTGCGGGTGCTGCGCGGCGGGCGGCCGGCCAACCTCATCAATCCGGAAGCCTGGGACGCATACCAGACCCGCCGCCGGGAGCTTGGCCTGTGAGGATCACCCGCGTCGAGGCCAGCTGGGTTCAGGTGCCGATCCCACCGGAGCGTCAGCACCTTTCCGATTTCGGCAAGCAGCCGACCTTCGACAGCGTCATCGTCCAGGTGGAGACGGATGCCGGCATCACCGGCTGGGGCGAGGCCAAGGCAGGTGTGGCCAGCACAGCGGCCTGCGCCGGGCTGGCCGCCATCATCAACCAGGATCTTGCGCCGCAGCTGACGGGCGAGGACCCGCGTGACATCTCGCGGCTCTGGGATGTGCTGTACAACATGCCGCGGCAGGGCTTTGCGATCGACCGCGGCCATGTCTTCCCGGCGCTCGGGCGGCGGGGGTTGTCGATCAGTGCCATCGCGGGCATCGACATCGCCCTTTGGGACATTCTGGGCAAGTCGCTCGGCGCACCGGTCTGGCGGCTTCTCGGTGGCCGGCGGGCGGAACGCATGCCGGCCTATGCCTCCGGCGGCTGGGCCGATGAGAACAAGATCGGCGAACAGCTCCTCGGTTATATCGACAAGGGCGGCTTTCACGCGGTGAAGATGCGGGTCGGCTCGATGGATGGGCCGGTTGCCCGCTCCGCCGCACGGGTGCGGGCAGCGCGCCGGGCGCTCGGCCCTGAAATCGGTCTCGCCGCCGATGCACATGGCACCTGGACCGTGGCGGAGGCCAAGGCCTTCTGCCGCATGGTGGAGGATTGTGACCTGCTCTGGTTCGAGGAACCGGTGACAGCGGACGACAAGCAGGGCCAGGCGGAGGTGCGCCGCGCCAGCGCCGTGCCCATCAGCAGCGGCGAGAGCGAGTTCACCCGGCACGACTTCCGTGAATTGGCGGAGCTGCGTGCGGCCGATGTGCTGCAGCCAGACCTCGCCATCGCCGGCGGCATCACCGAAGGCGTGCGGATCGGCGCCATCGCCAGCGCCTTCAATCTGCGCCTGGCACCGCATCTCTGGTCGGGTGCCCCGGCTTTCGCTGCCGGGCTGCATCTGGCCGCCAGCAACAGCGCGGGCTTCATCCTGGAATACTCGCTCGGCCACAACCCCATGCTGCACGACCTGATCGAGGAGCGCTTCCCCGTGCAGGACGGCATGGTGGACGTGCCCGACCGGCCAGGCCTTGGCATCACAGTGAAGGAAGATTTCCTGAACCGTTACAGGAGGCAATGATGAAGATCCGCGAGATCAAGGCCTATCCCACCTCCTTCCCGCTGCCGCAATCCGGTGGCGTGCGGCTGGGCATCGGGCAGGCTGTGAAGCGCGACTGCGTCATGGTGAAGGTGACGACCGAGAGCGGCCTGGTCGGCTGGGGTGAAAGCCATCATGGCCGCGCCCATACCGCCATCGCCAAGCTGATAGAGACCACCCTCTCCCAGCTCATCCTCGGGATGGAGGCGAGCGACACCACCGGCATCTGGGCCAAGATCTACAAGTACCAGCTTGGCAGCCACGGCATGGGCGCCGGCACCGCCATGGCGATGTCGGGCATCGACATGGCCTTGTGGGACATCAGGGGCAAGGCGGTGGGCTGGCCGCTCTGGAAGCTTCTTGGTGGCGCCCGCCGCCTGGTTCCCGCCTATGCCGGCGGCATCGCCCTCGGCTACCAGCCGCCGGCCGACCTGGTCGAGGAGGCCCAGCCGCTGATCGAGAGCGGATATCGCGCCGTGAAGCTGCGCATCGGCGACACGGTGCGCGACGACACCGCGCGAATGGAGGCCGTGCGGAATGCCTTCGGCGATGGGCTGGCGATCCTGACGGACGCCAACACCGGCTACTCCATCGCGGATGCGCGGCAGGTGATGCCGGTGATGGATGCGCTGAACATCGGCTGGCTGGAGGAACCCTTCCCCGCGCACGATCATCATCTCTACACCCAGGCGCGGAGTTATGGCCGGACGCCGCTGGCGGCGGGAGAGAACCACTACACCCGTTTCGAATTCAGCCGAGTGCTGGAGGACAGGGTCATCACCATCTGGCAGCCGGACCTGTCGAAATGCGGCGGCATCACGGAGGCCCTGCGGATCGCGGCCATGGCCAGCGCCTTCAAGATCCCGATCAACCCGCATTCCTCCATGACCGGTGTGAACCAGGCAGCCTCCATCCATTTCCTCGCTGCCATCGAGAATGGCGGTTATTTCGAGGCGGATGTCTCGAGAAACAACCTGTTCCGCGATGTGCTGGGCAGCGAGCCCTGGAGCATTAGCCGCGACGGGACGGTGCTGCCGCTCGATGGCCCGGGCATCGGCGTCGAAGTGGATGAGGGTTTCCTCGCCGCCCATCCGGCCATCGAGGGACCAGGCTACGTGTAGGCCAAAGCAAGCATCAACCGGGAGGAAATGCGCCAATGAAGCGCCTGCTGATCGCCATTCTCGCCCTGTTCGCGGCCGCGCTACCAGCGCGTGCGCAGGAGTTTCCCTCGAAGGACATCCGCTTCCTCTGCGGCTTCGCGCCCGGCGGGACCTGCGACTTGCTATCCCGCATCCTGGCCGAGCACCTGTCGCCGGTCCTCGGCCAACGCGTCGTGGTGGAAAACCGCACCGGTGCCTCGGGCAATATTGCCGCCGATGCCGTGGCGAAGTCGCCGCCGGATGGTCATACGGTACTGCTTGCCACCATGGCGCTCTATACCGTCATGCCGCAGATGCCGGGAATGCGGCTGCCGTTCGACGTGGACCAGGATCTGACGCCGATCAGCAATGTCGCCAACATCTACAATGTGCTCGTCGTCAGTCCGCAGGGGCCGATCCAAAACGTCCGGCAACTGATCGATCTCGCCCACGCCAATCCCGGGAAACTGACCTACGCCAGCGCGGGGAATGGAGGCAGCCAGCATCTGGCGGCGGAGTATTTCAAGCGACTTGCGGGTGTCGACCTGCTGCACGTTTCCTATCGCGGCGGCGCGCCGGCGATCGTCGATATCGCCGCCGGGCGCACCGACATGATGTTTGGCAATCTGCCGGAATTCCTCGGCCAGATCCGCGATGGCGGCCTGCGCGCCGTCGCCTTCGGCGCCCCGAGGCCGAGCCCGCTGATGCCGGACGTGCCCCTGATCAGCGCGACGGTGCCGGGCTTCACGGTGCGCAACTGGTTTGGCGTCGCCGGTCCGGGCGGCATGCCGAAGCCGGTTCTGGATCGCTGGGTCACGGCGCTGCAGCGGGTGAACGTCGACCCGGTCTTCCAGCGGCGGCTGGCCGAGAACGGCATGGAAAGCCTGATCGGCGACCCCGACAGCTTCCGCAGCACCATCCAGGAAGACCGGCGGCGCTGGGGCGAGGTGATGCGCGCCGCCAACATCCGCGCTGATTGATCGACCAAGAGATCAGCGATGGGCCGAGGTTCCCGTGTCGGGCATCCAGATGTGGTCCCGCCAATCCCGTAACTCCCGCCGCCGCCCTCATCTGCACGGGGCAGATCGGGCGGTCGTGTCGGGCGTTCCGAATGGCCACACTCGGGTGGCCGATGCACGGCTGGCCAGAATCAGCTCAAGCCGGCATCGGGCTGCGGGTCGTCACGCCTCCTTCTTCACATTCCACATCAACGGCAGGCCCTTCAACACGCCGCTCACCGTCTTGCGGTAGGCGGTTGGCTGATAATACTCCCCTGTCGGCAGGTAGGGTACGTCCTGGAACGCCTGCTCCTGGATCTGCACCGCGATCGCCTTCTGAGCCGCCGTGTCCGACGCCTGGAACCAGGAGTCCCGCAGTTGCTCGAGCTTGGGAGAGTTGCACCAACCGAACCACCCGGCCTCGCCATTCCCCCGCAGGCCGAGATGCGTCGCTGGCGTGAACTGGTCGACGCCGAAGAAGCTGGTGAAGAAGACGCTCCACCCGCCCTTGTCGACCGGGGCCTTGCTGGCCCGGCGCTGGATCACCGAGCCCCAATCCGTGCTCTGCACGTCCACGTTGATGCCCGCCCGCTTCAGCATGTCGGCTCCCACCTCGCCCAGCGCTTGCAGAGCCGGCAAGTCGGTTGCGATCATCACCACCGCGCGTTCGCCGTTGTAGCCGGCCGCGGCAAGGTCGGCCTTTACGCGGGTCATGTCGCGCTTGCCTTGCAACACCGATACTCCGGCACTGCTGGCCAGCGGCGAGGCGGCGGCAAAGAAGCCAACATCGTCTTTCCACAGCGACCGATCAGACCCCGCCACTGCCTGCATGAAGTCCGCCTGGTTCACCGCACCGAGCAGCGCACGCCGGATTGCCGGGTTGTTGAAGGGCGGCTGCAGATGATTGAACCGCACCATGCCCGGCAGGCCCGTCGGGTCGAGCGTGTCGGTGGTCAGGTTGCCGTTTTGCCGAAGCACGGGATACAGGTCGAGCGATGGCTCCTGCCACCAATCGACCTGGCCCCGCTGCAATGCGGCCATGGCGGTCGACGGGTCTGGGATGGCGCCCCACTCGATGCGGTCCAGGTATGCGATCTTCGGCCCGGCAGTACAGCTCGGCGTGCCGCCCGGCCGCGGCACGTAGCTCTCGAAGCGAGTGTAGACGCTGAGCGCCCCTGGTACACGCTCGGCTGCGACGTAGCGGAACGGGCCGCTGCCGACCATCTCGGTGATGGGCTTGAAGGGGTCGGCGTTGGCCAGCCGCTCCGGCATGATCGCGCACATGTTGCCGGCAATCTTGCCCAACGCGTCCGGCAGCAGGGGAAAGGGGCGCTTGAGGCGGAAGACGATCGTCTTGTCGTCGGTGGCCGAAAGCTCGTCGGTGACGGCCATCAGCGCCTGGCCGAACGCGTCCCGCTTGCCCCAGCGGTTGACGCTGGCGACGCAGTCGCGGGCGAGCACGGGGGTGCCGTCATGGAATTTGAGGCCGCCGCGCAGCGTGAGCCGCCAGGTCTTGCCGTCGGCCTCGGTGATGAAGCCGTCCACCATCTGCGGCTGCGCCTTGTACTCGCTATCCTGCCCGAACAACGTATCGAACACCACAAAGCCATGGTTGCGCGATATGTAGGCGCTGGTGACGATGGGATCGAGCAGGGGCACGTCGATCTGCGGGACGAATTTGAGCGTTCTGGCGGCCTGCGACTGGGCCACGCGGGGTGCAACAAGCGCAGCGGCGCCGGTGGTGAGCAGGGTGCGGCGTTTCATCATCAGGAAACCTCGATCCGGTATCGGCTTAGACGTAGCAACAACGAGGCCATGCCCAAGGCTGTCATCCTGCCGTCGATACGCGGCTTTCCAAAGCGGATGATCGGTTCACCTGGCTTTCTGTTACGCCGAACATCGCCAGGAGCAGGTGAACTCGAACCATCGACGCATCGGGCTTGCCGAGGTAGGCACTCCGCCAGAGGCGTTCCCCATTAGCGCCGAAGCACCCCTGTATCGGATTTCAATTATGGCACGTGATCTGCCGCTTCCCGTACTTGCAACCCATGGCGGCAAGTTCCATTGCGACGAGGTATTTGCCTATGCCGTATTGCGCATGGCGCTGGGTTTGGCTGAACCCGGCCGGGACCATGTGCTGCTGCGCACCCGCAAACCGGAATTGATCGACACGGCCGATATCGTCTGGGATGTAGGGTTCATCTTCGATGCAGCAGCAAACCGCTTCGACCATCACCAGCGCGGTGCACCGCAGCGAGCCGATGCAACGCCCTTCTCCTCCGCAGGCCTGATTTGGCAAGCCTACGGCGAACGCGCGGTAGCCGCCCTGTTGCGGGAGAGCGGGGCCGAGGCCTTCGCCGCCAGGATCGCCTCGGAAATCGATGAGACCGTTGTGCGGCGGATTGACGAAATCGATAACGGCCTGTCGTCCAACGGCTCAAGCGAACGCGATACACTTGGCATGGCAACGCTGATCGGCGAATTCAATCCGACCTGGGATGATCCTGCGGGAGCCGGACCCACGGCCGGCGATGTGGCATTTCTGGAGGCGGCCGCATTGGCTTCAGGTATCCTGCGCCGCCGCGTTGATGGATTGCGGGCACGTCTTGCGGCCGAAGCCAGCGTCCTCGCTGCGCACAAGGCCGGCGACAATCCGCGCATCCTGGTGCTGGATCGCGGAATGCCCTGGAAGAACGTTGTTTTCTCGCACGACTTGCCAGTCCTGCTCACCGTTTCACCTGCCTCGAACGGGAACTGGATGCTGGACACGATGCCGCCGGAGCCAGGCTCGTTCGAGCAGCGGCTGCCGTTGCCCGAAGCCTGGGCCGGATTGCAGGGGGAGGCATTGGTGGCGAAGACGGGCATAGCGGATGCCGTGTTCGTGCATCTGCGCCGTTTCGTAGGCGCCGCCAAGTCGCGCGCCGGTGCCGTGGACATGGCTCGCAAGGCGATGGAGTTGTGAATCCGCACTTCGGTAGACTCTCGGCATATCTCGCTGGGTCAACAGAATGGCGCTGGCCTCATGCGCCCATCCAAAAAGCGTATATTTCTTGGCGGTGACCGGTGCGCTGCGGCGAGACCGCTTTCGGTCCGCCGACGCTAGCTTGGCGCTTCCTCCTGGGCCGCGGTCTTGCGGTTCAGGAGATGTGCTATTCGACACGCCTATGCTGGTGCTCCGCTCCCTCATACGAGGCCGGCCTCACCCTGGAACAAGGGGCGCTCGGTCGGTCTCGAACCGCCCCTTAAACCCAAGCAGATTTGGGCAATCCGCTTCCTCCCTAAGGGGAGCAGCGGCTTAGCGACCGTGCGGTGATCGACAGCAAGCCTAGAGGCTGCAACTTGGTCCGGCTGACGATTGTCCAACTGGCCGTGAATGGCGCTACTCGCTACCGCGCGACCGCATCCAGCGGAAGACCGGGCGGCCGGTGCAGTTCGAACTCAGCGACCAAACCCGCGGCAGCCTGCGCGCATGGCTGGTAATCCGTGGCCGCGTGCTGGACGACTATGTGTCCCCGAGCCGATCAAGGATGGGCCAGCACCTCAGCATCCGCCAGAATGCCTGCCCCGTCTGCGAATGAGTCGAAGTTATCGGGCTTGAGCGGTCAACCTACAGCACGCACAGCCTGCGCCGGAACAAGGTCTATGGAAAAGTTCGGGAGGGTACCATGTCTCCCCACTCCGCTCGGACCATTCCAATGCGCTCCCGAGTGTCGCCAAGGCCTCGTTGCGGCGACCCACACTGGCAAGTCCCCCCAGCATCTCGGGGTAGCACAGCGAGAAGCCACCATTGATGTTGCGTCTATCGCGGCCTCGGCCGTTCGGTGCTGCGCCCATAGTCGCCCCGCAGGATCGATAGCATCGCTTCTAAGCAACCAGCTTTCACCAGTCGTGCTTTCTGTGGCGCCCTTAACCCCTGGGCCACCGCGCAGCGTTATGAATGTGCGGTCCCGCTATCATCGCGTTCCGAAACGCCACGACGGCGGTGAAAAGCAAGGCCACCCGAGCAACGGCGACGACCTGAGGTAACGGGCTTCTAACGGCGCCGAAGCGATGGACAGCGCGAACGGGGTTGTGCATGTTCCTGCTTTGTTCGCGGGAGTCGCGCATGGAGGAAACCTTGAGCCCTGGGCGCGTGCGCCCAGAACCCGATCCCGAGGCGGCTACCTACCTGGCCGACACCGGCGCTACGCAGGCGTATCTGGAGGGCTACGTTCGCCAGCGATTCCTTCGGGAGCTCGACGATGAGGAGACGGTCATCCGGAGCCTGCCTTTCTACGCGACGGGCACCGGCGCGACCTTCGCCGCCATCGCCGTCGCGGCTCCGCAACTCCGGCAGGCGGCGCCTAGCTTCGCGGTGCCTATCGCTGCCGCCCTCGCCCTCGACGTGGTGCTGGTTGTGGTTTCCATAGCCTGCCTACTCGCGGCGCTCGTCCGGCGAGGCGTGTTGGACGTGGCGCCCGAGGCGGAACTGCTTCGGTCGGCGGGGCAGGTGGCACAGGACACGAGGGAGCAGTTTGCGGACGCGACGCCACAGGAATTGGAGAGCATCATCCTTGCCAGGGTGCGCGGCAGCCTGGTCGCGCAGATGATTGTCGCGACTGCCCGTAACCGGGAGGCAAACCGGCAGAGGAAGACCTGGAGGAACCGGGCCTTCGTAGCCCTCGTTGGCGCGTTGCTGCTGACAATCGGCGGGCTCGTTGCTACGTTCGTGGCCGGAGGGCTCAGGTAGATGCTCAAGGCGGTGCGCGAGATCGCTCCCGAGGAAGCGCAAAACTCAGACGCTGCGGGCGGGGGGACGCGCCCGCGATGGGGCGAGTTCCCCAAGATGGTCGAGGAGGACCGGGGCAGCCCGACCTCTGTCCCGCCAAGGCGCCTACCCGACACGAAAGAGCTTCGCGATCTCACTGACATCGCGATCTCGCTCGGAAACCCGCGCGCGCGCTGATCCTGCCCTCAAACCCCCATGGCGGCGGACCAAACCGGAACTGCTTCTGTTGCTCCGACGACGTAGAGCTATGAGTAGCGACCGAAACAGCCCTGCCCGACTGCTCGGCCTGCAAACACGATATGAACCTATCATCATGGATTACAGATTGACCTCCGACGGCGAGGCGGAGCCCGGTTCTGCCGCTCGCGCGCCGTCCTGAAGAACGGGCCGAAGGCCCGGGCGCATTTGCCTGCGAGAAGCCTGGCCCGTCATCGGTTATGGTCACCCCGGCCATGTCCCGATGATCGCGCACCGTGACGAGGCTGCCGGGCCGGCATGGGCCAGCGCGGTGCGAAGGAGGCTTCGAACACCGGCAGCGCTGTCCGCCCTCAGGCCGTGGCCATGTCGCGCACCTCGTCCGCAGCCATCTGGGGCGACACCCCACGCGGCCAGCCTCCACATCCTCCCGCCGCAGCATGGCGGCCTGGCGGGTAGGCTCTGGGCCCTGCTGGGCAGCGCGAAGCTCGTCGCCGGCCGCCTGTTGCTGAGCCTGACCCTCGCCCTGGCCATCGCCCTCCTCAACCGCCGGGGAAGCGCCGGGCCGGCATGACGGCCAGATGCCGCCTATTCCAGCCGGATGTTGAGGTCGCGCAGGACGGAGCCCCGGCGTCCCCGGTCGGCGGTGAGGAATTGCTCCATCTCGGCCGGCGTCTGCGTCAACGGCAGGGCGACCTGGGCGCGGAAGACCTCCTGGACCTGGGCAGATTTCAGCCCTTCGGCCACGGCGGCGCCGATGCGGGCGGCGACGGGCGCCGGCAGCCCGGCCGGGCCGAGCAGGCCGAACCAGTTCGCCGCCTCCACCGGGAGGCCAAGCTCCTTCAATGTCGGCGCCGCGGGCAGTTGCGGGACGCGCTCCGTGGCGCCGATGCCGAGGATTCTCGGCCGGCCGTCGCGCGCCGCGGCCTCGGCCGGGCCGGCATTGAGGAACATGCAATCCACCTGCCCGGCGATCAGCGCCGTGGCCGCCGGCGCCGCGCCGGTGAAGGGGACGTGCAGCATCTCCAGCCGCGCCTGCCGGGCCAGACCCTCCATCGCCAGATGCGAGGTGCTGCCGATGCCCCAGGAGGCGAAGCTGACCCGGCCCGGCTGGCGGCGCGCCAGGTCGAGGAAGGCCTCCAGCGTCTCGGTGCCCAGGCCCGGCCGGGTGATCAGCGCGAAGGGGCCGCTGGCGAAGGCCGTCACCGGGGTGAACTCGGTGACCGGGTTGTAGGCGAGCTTCGGATAGATCAGTGGGTTGATGGCATGGGTCTCGGCATTGCCGAGTATCAGCGTATGGCCGTCCGCCGGTGCGCGGGCGACGGCCTGCGTGCCGACCGCGCCATTGGCGCCGGCCCGGTTCTCGACGACGACCGGCTGGCCGAGCGCCTGCCCCATGGCGGGCGCCAGGGCGCGGATCAGGATGTCGGCCAGGCCGCCAGGGTTCCAAGGGACGATGACGCGCACCGGCTGCTCGGGAAAGGCGGCCAGGGCGGGGCCGGCGAGCGGCAGGGCTGCGGCCGCCCCGAGCAGGCGGCGGCGGGTAATGAAGGGCATGGGCGTGGTTCTCCCCCGTTCTTCTGTTTCGTCAGGTCAGCAGAGCCATCAGGCCGCCGATCTCCGGCGCCGTCTCCAAAGCCCACAGCGCGTCGAGCGCGGCATCGGCGCGGTCGGCGAAGCCGCCGAGGGCCGCGTTGTCGCGGAACTTCGCCGCCAACTCCGCATCGCTCATCGGCCGTGCCTCGCTGCCGCGCGCCTGCAGCACCGTCGCCACCCGCTCCCGCCCATCGGCGAGCCGCACCGTCACCCGGGCGGCACCGCGCGGCAGCGAGGCATCGAGCGCCGCCGTGACCCTGGCGCGGAGGGCCACCAGCGCCGGGTCCAGCACGGCCGGCATCCCGAAATCCGCGACGCCTGCCCGGCCGCGGAGAAGGCCCAGCGCGGCATTGTGGTGGATGCTGACGCGCGCATCGCGTTCCGTCCGCACCGCGCGGTCGCCGCGGGCGAGCAGCAGCGCATCGCCCGCGACCGTCACGGCGGCGATGGCCTCGGGCGGCACGTCCAGCTCGGCGCGGAGCTGCAGGCAGGCATCGATGACGGCGTGGAAGACGATGCCGGCCGAATAGGGCTTGTAGGTGGTGCGGGCGATCTCCCAGCGCTCGCCGAGGCCGCTGGTGATCTCCGCGACCTGCGGCATGTCGCCCATGGCGCGGGCCCAGCCGAGCGGCCCCTCGATGGCGGCCGGCGTGGCTTCGTATCCCGCTTCGGCCAGCAGCGCCGCCAGCAGCCCGTGCCGCGCCGCATTGCCCATGCCGACATTCTTCGCGGCACTCGGCAGGTTCTCCACTAGCCCGGCAGACTGGCTGGCGGCGATGCCGAGGGCATGCCAGGCCTGCGTGGCAGTCAGCCCCAGCAGCTTCGCGCAACCTGCCGCCGCGCCGAAGACCCCGCAGGTGGAGGTGATGTGCCAGCCCCGGTCGTAATGTCCGGGCGAGACGGCGTTGCCGATGCGGCACTCCACCTCCATCCCGAGCAGGAAGGCATGCAGCACCTCTGTCCCCGAATGGCCGCGCTGCTCGGCCAGCGCCAGCAGGGGCGGCGCGACTGGTGCGGCGGGGTGGATGACGGTGCGGAGATGCGTGTCGTCATAATCCAGCAGGTTGCCGGCGATGCAGTTGACGAAGGCGGCGCTCATCGCGTCGAGCTTCCGCCCCTGGCCAATGACGGTCGCCACCGGCGCGCCGCTGAAGCCGGCCATCACCTCGAGGGCGGTCGTGACCGCCGGATCCCGCGCCACGCCCAGCGCGCAGCCGAGATGGTTGAGGAGGCTGCGCACCGCCTCGTGCCGCAGCGCGGGCGGGATGTCCGCCCAGCGGGAGGCCGCGAGGAAGTGGCCGAGCGCCTCGCCGGCATAGGCCTGGCTACTCATCGGGCGCGGCGTGCAAGAGCCAGCATGGCGTGTTTCCTGGACGTGGTGCGGCAAGCTGCTGCCGGATCGTGTTAGCGGTAACCACTACCGTTCCGGCTGTAAAGTTCAATGCGCTGGATTGCACTCCCATTTGCTTCCCGTCTAGGCTTGAGAAATGGTATCGATCACATGAATCCGGACGAAAGGGGCGGTGGCAGCCTGCGCGGCCGCCAGGCGCTGGTCACCGGCTCGACCGGCGGCATCGGCCTCGCGGTGGCGGAGGCCCTGGCGTCCCAGGGCTGCACCATCCTGCTGCACGGCCTCGCCACCGAGGCGGAGGCGGCGCCCGCCCTGGCGGCGGTGGCGGCACGGGGCGTCGAAGTGCGCTACCACCGGGCTGACCTAACCGATCTGGCCGCCATCGCCGCCCTCGTCGCGGCGGCGGCGCCGGACATCCTGGTGAACAATGCCGCCACCCGGCATTTCGGTCCGGTCGAGGGTACTGCGCCGGAGGCCTGGGACATGGACATCGCCGTCAACCTCTCGGCCGCCTTCCACCTGCTGCGGCTGGCCCTGCCGGGGATGCGGCGGCGTGGCTGGGGGCGGGTGCTCAACATGTCCTCGATCTACGGCCTGGTCGGCACCGCCGGGCGCGTCGGCTATGTCACGACCAAAACCGCGCTGATCGGGCTGACGCGCGCGGTGGCGCTGGAGACGGCCGAGAGCGGCATCACCTGCAACGCGCTCTGCCCCGGCTCGACCCTTACACCCAATATCGAGGAACGGCTGCGCGCCGCCATGGCGGCGGGCGGGCTTGGCCGGACGGCGGCGGAGGCGCAATTCCTGACCGGCAAGCAGCCGACCGGCCGCTTCGTGCAGGCCGAGGCGGTGGGCGCGATGGCGGCCTTCCTCTGCGGCGAGGCGGGGCGGGACATCACCGGAGCCGTGCTGCCGATCGATGGCGGCTGGTCCGCGGCCTGAACCGGCGGGAGGAAAAGCGGGATGGAACGTCGAGCTTTGCTGGCGACCCTGGGCGCATCGGCGCTGCTGCCGGCGCCAGCCCTGGCGCAGGCCTTCCCCTCTCGCCCCCTGCGGCTGCTCGTCACCTGGCCGCCCGGCGGCACCACCGACATCCTCGCCCGGCAGCTCGCGCCGCAGCTCTCGGCGCGACTCGGCCAGCCGGTCGTCGTCGAGAACCGGGGCGGCGCCTCGGGCGCCATCGGCGCGGCGGAGCTGGCACGGGCGCCGAGTGACGGCCATACCTTTGGCATGGTGACCAGCACGGTCATCTCCGCCGCGCTGCTCTCCCGCACCGCCTATGACCCGTTGCGGGACCTGACGCCGGTCCTGCTGCTGGCGCGCGTCGCCAACATCCTCGTGGTCAATCCGGCGCTGCCGGTCCGGACGGTGCCGGAGCTGATCGCACTGGCCAAGGCGCAGCCGGGACGGCTGACCTTCGGCTCGCCCGGCATCGGCTCGGCGGTGCATATCTCGGGCGAGATGTTCAAGCTCGCGGCCGGCGTGGACATGCTGCACGCGCCCTATCGCGGCGGCGGGCCGGCGCTGGCGGATGTGGTGGCCGGGCATCTCCTGCTGATGTTCGGCAATGCCAGCTCCACCCTGCCCTTCGTCCGCGAGGGCTCGCTGCGTGCCATCGCCGTCACCTCCGCGGCGCGCGCCGCCTACCTGCCCGAGGTGCCGGCCATCGCGGAGACGCTGCCCGGCTTCGCCATCGACGAGTGGTACGGGGTGCTCGGCCCCGGCGGCATGCCGTCTGCCGTGGCGGAGCGGCTGAACGCCGCTTTCATGGACATCGTCACCCAGCCCGCCGAGCGTGCCCGGCTGCTGGAAGGCGGCGCCGAGGTGGCCGGCGGCACGGTCGAGGATTTCCGCCGCTTCATGGCAGAGGAGATCGACAAGATCGGCGCCGTGGTGCGCGACGCGCGCATCACCGCGGAGTAGGCATGGACGGCGATCCCCCCGGCGCAGCGGTGCGGATGCGGGACGTGGCGCGCGTCGCCGAGGTCTCGACCATGACCGTCTCCCGCGCGCTGAAGCACCCGGAGCGCGTCTCGCCCGAGGTGCGGGCGCGGGTGGAGCAGGCGGTGCGGGAGGTGGGCTACGTGCCGAACCGGCTGGCTGGCAGCCTGTCCTCCTCGCGCTCCAACGTCATCGGTCTGGTCGTGCCGAGCATCGACAACTCGCTCTTCGCCAGCACCATCCAGGGCATCTCGGACGTGCTGCGGCGGCATGGGCACGAGCTGATGATCGCCTCCTCCGGCTATGGGGCGGAGGCGGAGGAGGCGGCGATCCGCGCCTTCCTCGGCCAGCGCGTCGCCGGCCTGATCCTGCACGACACGACGCATACGCCGGAGGCGGTGGCGATGATCCGCCGCGCCGGCATCCCCGTGGTCGAGAACGGCACCCTCACCCGCCAGCCGCTGGACATGGTGGTCAGCTACTCCAACCACGATGCCGCCATGGCGATGACGCGGCACCTGCTGCGCCTCCGCTATCGCCGCATCGGCTTCGTCACCCTGCCGCTCGCGGCCAATGGGCGCAGCCGGGACCGCCGCCGCGGCTATGCCGCCGCGCTGGAGGAGGCCGGCCTGCCCTTCGACCCGCGCCTGGTGCTGGAGGTGCCGCCGGGCCTCGCCGCCGGCGTCGAGGCGCTGGACCGGCTGCTGGCGGCCGGCGGCGACCCGGATGCCATCTTCTTCGCGGGCGACGTGCTGGCGATCGGCGCGGCGCTGGAATGCACGCGGCGCGGCTGGCCGGTGCCGGGGCGCGTCGCCATCGCCGCCTTCGACAATATCGACCTGCTCGGCCACCTCGTGCCGCCGGTGACCACGCTGCGCCTGCCGCGCCACGAGATCGGCCGCCGCAGCGCCGAGGTCCTGCTCGACCGCATCGAGGGCCGCGCCGCCGGTCCGCTGACCGTGGACCTGCGCTTCGAAATCATCCACCGCGGTAGTACGTGACAGGGGCGAGTACGTGACATGACGGATCAGGTGATCGGCTTCATCGGCCTTGGGCAGATGGGCAGCCGAATGGCGGCACGGCTGCTGGCGGCGGGCTACCCCGTGGTAGCCTACGACCCCGTGGCGACGGCGCTCGATGCTGCCGTCGCACTGGGCGCCGTCCGTGCCGCCCATGCGCGCGAGGTGGCGGACCGGGCGGACCTGGTCTTCGCCAGCCTGCCCTCGCCCGGCGTGGTGCGCGCCGTGGCGCTCGGGCCGGATGGCGTGCTGCAGGGCCAACGCGCGCGCTGCTTCGTCGACCTCTCCACCACCGGCCCGCGCGTGGCCGGCGAGGTGGCGGCCGGCTTCGCCGAGGCGGGCCGCACCACCTTCGACTGTCCAGTGAGCGGCGGCATCACGGGGGCGGCGAATGGCCGGCTCGCCATCATGGTCTCCGGCCCGCGCGCGGAGTATGCGGCGCTGGAGCCGATGCTGCAGGTCATGGGCAAACCCTTCTTCTGCGGCGAGGGGCCGGGCCAGGCGCAGGTGCTGAAGCTCTGCAACAACCTGCTCGCCGCCGCGGCGCTCGCCGTCTCCTCGGAGGCCATTGCGATGGGTGTGAAGGCGGGACTGGACCCGGCGCTGATATGCGAGGTGATTAACGCCAGCAGCGGCCGCAACAGCGCAACCCAGGACAAATTCCCCCGCGCCGTCATCCCCCGGACCTTCGATTTCGGCTTCACCACCGGCCTGTCGCACAAGGATGTCCGGCTCTGCCTCGACGAGGCGGAGGCGATGGGCGTGCCGATGGTGGTGGGCAGCGCGGTGCGGCAGATGCTGGCCGTGACCAGCGCGACCTTCGGGCCCGAGAGCGACTTCACCCACATCGCCCGGGTCGTCGAGGACTGGGCCGGGGTCACGATAGGCGGATGACGGCAGGCCTGCCACGCCGCCCTCTGGCCGCGGCGGTGCATGACGTCGTTTACATGCCGCGACAGCAACAGGGTTTCGGCATGCCATTTCGCCCAGCGGCCTGTGCCTCTACCGGCCCCGAGCCGGAATGCCCGGTCGCGCTCCGGCGTGCCTTGAGGCATTGCTCCGTGCCGCTCGGGCGGACGTCGAGGGGCGCGTCACCTTCATGAACCCCGCCGCGGAGCACATGTTCGGTTGACCGCGGGAGGAGCTGGTCGGGCAGGTGCTGCACGATGCGGTGCACCACTATCACCCCGATGGGTGGCCCTTTCCGATGGCGGAGTGCGCGCTGGGCGGGGTCTTCGCCATCGGAAGGACGCTGCCGACGCATGAGGATCTGTTCTTCCGCCGGGACGGCACGCCTGGGAGCCAGCCGGGATCGAGACGACGCTGCGCGCCGCGTTTGCGCCATGGCTCAAGAGTGGCCAGGCGCTTCAGCTCTAGATCGAGGCGGGCGCCCGTGAGGCGGCGGTGTCGCCCGCTCAGGCGCTGGTGCTGGCCTTCCATGAGTTGGCGACGAACGCCACCAAGTATGGCGCGCTCTCCACGCCGGCCGCGTGCATATCCGGTGCGAGGCAGGCCCGGACGGAGCGGTCGCCCTGCATTGGAGCGAGATGGATGGCCCGCCGGTGGTGCAGCCGCCGGAGCGGCGCGGCTTCGGTACGCGGCTGCTGGAGCGGGCGCTTGCCCACGACCTCGGCCTGGGTAGTGCGGTGGCGTTGCGCTTCGAGCCGGCAGGGCTGCTGGCGGCGGTCCGCTTCCCTCCGGCGCCATAGCCGCGCGCTCTCGACATGCCAGGGGCCGCCAGGTCGGTGATGCCCTATTCCGCACCGAGGAAGACGGGCCGCGCCGCGAGGTCGAAGGCGATCCCCGCGGCCTGGAGCGAGGCCGCCAGCTCCGCCTCCGGCATCCGGGCATGGTGGACCAGCAGGTGCAGGTAGAGGCCGACGAAGGCCGGGCCATGGCCGGCGCTCTCGCCTTCCGCCGTGCTGGTCATCGCATGGGCCAGCTCGTGCAACAGCACCCAGCTCGGCAGCTCCGGCGGTGCCTCGATGGCGAGGCGAGTGGCGCGGGCGACGGTGCGGCGGGCCTGGCGAGTTAGGGGCCGCACCCGGGGCGGGAAGCGCAGCCCCTCGGCGGACCAGACATGGTCGACCAGCGCCTGCAGCTGCGCGAAGGGGACGACGGAGGCGTCGCGCGGTGCCACCACCCGGTCCTCCCAGGCGTAGAGGCGGCGGGCCGCCGCGTCGTCACGGCTCATCGCAGGCGGCGGGCGTGCGGATCGGCGCCGACCGGGCGATTCAGCCCGACCCGGCCGCCGGCGTCCGCGCCGTGGCCCCAGGCGCCGCGGTCGCGCACCGTCGCCGTGCTGGTGACGCTGCGGAGCCGGATGCCGAGGCCACGGAAGCCTTCCTCCACCTTGCGCTCCTTCGCCAGGACGAGGGCGGTGCCGGTCGAGGTCGCGGCCTGCCGTGCCTCGGCGGCGGCGTGGCGCTCATCCGCCATGGCGTCGAGGCGCTTCGCCACCCGGTCGGCGAAGCCGTAGCGGAAGCTCCGAAGGATGGCCTGCCCGGGCAACGGGTTGTCTAGATAGGCCGGGCTGCGGCGGTAGCGCGCCTCCTCGAAGGCCAGCGCGCTCTCGATGACGCGGAGCAGGTAATCCGCCATCTGCACGTCGGGCTCGAGGCCGTAGAGGACGAAATCCTCGCGTCCATCGGTCCAGCCGCGGCATTCGCAGAGCCGCAGCACGGACGGGAAGAGCCAGCGCAGCGCGACGCGGCCGGGCCCCTGGACGGTGAGGCGCGCCTGCACGCAGGCCTCCTCGCGCAGCTCCACCTCGCCCATGGAGAGGCCATAGACCTCGAGCAGCTCACCCACCTTGGCGGCGGCGGCCATGGCTTCCGCCTCGGAGCAGCCGCGCTCGACGGTCTTGGCGGCGAGGGCGCGGATGCGGGCCTTCACCTTGGCGAGTTCGCTCTGCTGGTCCATCCCGGGCAGATGAGGCGGCGCCCCGGCGGTGGTCAAGCCTTGCGCGAAAGGGCTAGGCTCGCGGCCCGAGGGAGGATCCGATGCCCCGCTACCGCTTCGACCATGTGCATCTCCGCAGCCCCGACCCGGAGGCGACCGCCGCTTGGTTCGAGGAGATGCTGGGCGCCGAGATCATCCGCAGCCTGCAGCAGGGCAAGCCGCGCATCGACATGAAGGTCGGGGGGCAGGATGTCTTCATCATCCAGGCCGATGCCGCCGCGGCCGCGCCGCCTTCCGCGCCCTATCAGGGTATCGACCATTTCGGCCTGAGCGTGGAGGGGCTAGACGCGGCGGTGGCGGGGCTGAAGGCGAAGGGCGTGCAGTTCTCCATGGAGCCGACCTCGCCGCGGCCCGGCATCCGCATCTGCTTCATACGCGGGCCGGAGAACATCTCGATCGAGCTGTTGGAGCGGACGCCGGCCTGACCGCCGGGACGATGCCGCGGCATTGTCTTGCCGGGACGACATGAACTAGCTTCCAGGCGAATGGCGCAGCTAGGCGCCGTTCTGGAGGAATTGATGACGTCCCATTCCGCATGGCGTATGGCGCTGGCCGGTGCCCTGTCCCTGTCGCTCGGAAGTGCGGCCCTCGCTCAGCAGGCCGCAGCCCCGCCCGCCTGGGCCCAGGGGCGCCCCGCCGAGCAGGCGACCAGCTCGCTGGCGCCCCATGCCCCGCGCCTGACGGCAACCCCGGCGGACCGCATCCCGCTGGACTCCATCCGGCTGCCGGAAGGTTTCAGGGCGGAGCTCTGGGCCTCCGGCATGCCGGGCGCGCGCATGATGGCGCGTGGCGAGGATGGCACCGTCTATGTCGGCACCCGCACCATCGGGCGCGTCTATGCCGTGAAGGACGAGGGCAGCGCGCGCAGCACGCGCATCCTGGCGCAGCGGCTGGACAACCCGAACGGCGTGGCGGTGCGGGACGGCGCGCTCTACGTCATCGCCGTCAACCGGGTGCTGCGCTTCGACAACATCGCGCAGAACCCGAGTGCCGAGCCGGTGGAGCTGACCCAGGCCTTCGCCCTGCCTACCGAAGGCCATCACGGCTGGAAATTCGCCGCCTTCGGGCCGGACGGCAAGCTCTACATGAATATCGGCGTGCCCTGTAACGTCTGCACCTTCGACGAGAACCGGCATGCGCTGATCGTCCGCTACAACCCCGACGGGTCGGGGCGCGAGGTGATGGGGCACGGCATCCGCAACTCGGTCGGCTTCGACTGGCGGCCGGGGACCAATGTGCTCTACGCCAGCAACAATGCCCGCGACTGGGCCGGGAATGAGCTGCCCGAGGACACGCTGCATCGGCTGTCGCGCCCGGGCGAGCATCACGGCTTCCCCTATTGCTCCGGCAATGCCTGGCAGGACCCTGGGCATACCGGGCGGCAATGCTCCGAGTTCCCGGCGCCCGTGGCGATGCTCGGGCCGCATACGGCGCCGCTCGGCATGCGCTTCTACACCGGCACGATGTTCCCCGAGGCCTATCGCGGGCGGGCCTTCGTCGCGCGGCACGGCTCCTGGAACCGCGATGCCAAGAGCGGCTTCGACGTGGTGGCGGTCACGCTGAACGAGGACGGCACGCAGGGGCGGGTGGAGCCCTTCCTGAGCGGCCTGCTCGACACCGCCGAGAACAGCTTCAAGGGACGGCCGACCGATGTGCTGGTGATGCCGGACGGGGCGCTGCTGGTCTCCGACGAGCAGAACGGCGCGATCTACCGCATCACCTACGGGCGGTGATGGGCTTGCGGGTTGTACTGTTGGGGCTGGCGCTGATGGCGCCGGCCCTTCCCGCTGCCGCGCAGGGCGATGCGGCGGCACGCGGCGCGGCGCTGGCGGCGGAGCGCAATTGCGGCGCCTGCCATGGCGAGCGGGGTATCTCCGCCATGCCGGGGATTCCATCGCTGGCCGGGCAGCAGGCGGAGTTCATCGCCCTGCAGCTCGTGCTGTTCCGCGAGGGACTACGCGACGTGCCGGCGATGCAGGCGCCCGCCGACGGGTTGACCGATCAGCAGGTGGAGGACCTTGGCGCCTATGTCGCCACCCTTCCCCATGCGCCGCCGCCGGACCGGGCGCCGCGGGATGCCAGCGCCCTCGAGGCCGGGGCGGCGCTGGCAGGCCAGTTGCGCTGCGGGGTGTGCCACCTCCCGGCCCTCACCGGGCAGAACCAGGTGCCGCATATCGCCGGGCAACGCGAGGACTACCTGGCGGAGACGCTGATAGCCTACCGCGACAGCAAGCGGCATGGGTCGGACACGCAGATGAACGGCGTGGTCCAGGGGCTGAGCGACGCGCAGATCGCGCAGATCGCCCACTACGTGGCGCAGCGCTAGAGCGGCTTCCGTTCGCACTGGCTCACGGATCCCGCTCTAGCCTGTTGTTTGAACGAGCAAATTACTCCGATCAGGTGACTTCACCTGATCGGAGTTTGCTTCAGCCGCGTGGCGCCGCGGCGCGCGCCAGCCGGTCGTTGATGGCGGCGCCGAGCCCCGCCTCCGGCACCGGCATGGCGGCGATGCCCCGGCAGCCGCGTGCGCTGCCCGCCTCGTCCAGCCAGCGCAGCCCGGCAAAGAGGCGGGTGGCGGCCTCGCGCAGGTCGCCTGCCTCGGAGAGGTTCCAGGCCACGGCGGCGCCGGGCAGCGGCGGGCCGAAGGCGAGCAGCGCCTCATCCGGTGCGACCTCGGTTGCGGAGAGGCGCACCGGCAGGCCGGGGGCGTAGTGCGAGAGCAGCATCCCCGGCGAGCGCAGCGAGGCCGTCGCCGCCGCGGCCGAGAGGGGCAGGGTGCGGCCGACGGGGCCGAGCTCAGCCTCGATCGCCTCGACCGGCACACCGCCGGGCCGGAGCAGTACAGGGCCGGCGCCCGTCAGGTCCAGCACGGTGGACTCGACGCCGACCGCGCAGGGCCCGTCATCCAGCACCGCGGCGATCCGCCCGCCGAGGCCGTCCAGCACATGCCTCGCCGTGGTGGGGCTCACCTGGCCGGAGCGATTGGCCGAGGGGGCCGCGACCGGCACGCCGGCCGCACGCAGCAGGGCCAGCGCCGTGGGATGCGCCGGCACCCGCACCGCCAGCGTATCCAGCCCGGCACCGGCCAGCAGGTCGACCCGGCATTCCGGCCGGCGTGGCAGCACCAGCGTCAGCGGCCCGGGCCAGAAGCGGGCGGCCAGCCGCCGCGCCCGGTCATCGGCGCGGACCTCGGCGAAAGCGGCCTCGGCCTCCGGGTAGTGGCAGATCAGCGGGTTGAAATGCGGCCGCCCCTTGGCCTCGAAGATGCCGGCGACGGCCCGGGCATTCCGTGCGTCGGCGCCAAGGCCGTAGACCGTCTCGGTCGGGAAGGCGACCAGCGCGCCCTCGCGCAGCAGGGTGGCGGCACGATCCAGCTCGGCAGGGGTCAGGCGCTCGGTCATGCGCCGCGGCAGATGAAGTCGGGATTGCGCCAGCCCGGCTTGCCGTAGCGGAGCGGGGCGCCGTCCAACAGCGTCACCGCCCCGCCGGCGGCCTCCACCAGCGCCTGTCCGGCTGCCGAATCCCATTCCATGGTCGGGCCGAAGCGGGGGTAGAGATCGGCCACGCCTTCCGCCACCCGGCAGAATTTCAGGGCGGAGGAGGCGCTGCGGCGCTCCGCCACCGGCCGTCCGGCGAGGAAGGGACCCATGCGCGGGTCATCGGCATAATGGCGGCTGGCCAGCACCGTCAGCCCCTCGGGCGGCGGGCGGCGGGCCTGGATGGGGCGGCGCGACGCCGCATCCTCCTTCCAGGCGCCGGCGCCGAGCAGGCCGCCGAAGATCTCCCCCGTCGCGGGCAGGGCAAGCGCCCCGAGCACCGCCCGGCCCTCCCGCACCAGGCCGATGCAGACGGCGTATTCGCTGCGGCCCTTGGCGAAGTCCCGGGTGCCGTCGAGCGGGTCGACCAGCCAGAAGGCCGGGCAGGCCGCGGTGACGAGGCCGCCGGCGACCTCCTCCTCCGCCACCACGGGGATGCCGGGGGTCGCGGCGCGCAGTCCCTCGACGATCAGCGCCTCGGCCACGTGGTCGGCCTCGGTGACGGGACTTTCGTCGGATTTGCGGTCCACCACGAAGCCGGCGCGGCGCACCGCCTCGATCGCGGCCGCGGCGCGGCGGGCGAGGCTGGCGGCGAGGTCCAGCAGCAGTACATCATCCATGGACCCAGCTTTACCCGCCCGCCCCGCCTCCCGCCAGCGGCGGAGGGTGCTATCCTCGGCGGCTCACCCTTGTCCCGGAACCCCAGCCGCATGATCGACATCGCTTTCGTGAAGCCCGCCCTGCCCCGCCATGGCGCGCTGGTGCTGCCCATCGGCGAAGGGGCAGAGGCCTTCACCGGGCTCGCGCAGGCGATCGACGCAGCGACCGGCGGGGCGGTGCAGCGCGCGCTGACGGCGGCCGGCTTCAAGGGGCGCAAGGGGCAGAGCTGCACCATCTGGGCCCCGGCCCTGGCCGATGGCGCCGCGGGGCCGGCCCGCATCGTCTCCATAGGCCTGGGCAAGGAGGTGACGGCGGAGGCGGCCGAGGCGGCCGGCGGCGCGCTCTATGGCCTCATCCAGGCGGAGCGCGAGGCGGTGGTGGCCGCCGAGGCGCTGCCGCCGCCCGTGGCCGCGGCGCTCGGCATGGGGCTGCTGCTGCGCAGCTACCGCTTCGACCGCTACCGCACCACGGAGAAGGAGGAGGACAAGCCGAAGCTTGAGCGCCTCTCCATCGCCACCGATGCGGCGAGCGCGGCCAAGGCCGCCTGGGCGCCGCTGCGCGCCGTCGCCGACGGCGTCTTCCTCGCGCGGGACCTGGTGACCGAGCCGCCGAACATCCTCAACCCGCTGGAGATGGCGGAGCGCTGCCGCGCGCTGGAGAGCCTCGGCCTCACCGTCGAGATCATGGGGCCGAAGGAGCTGAAGAAGCTCGGCATGGGCGCGATCCTCGGCGTGGCGCAGGGCAGCGCCCAGGAGCCGCGCATGGTGGTGATGCAGTGGAACGGCGCGTCCAAGGGGAAGAAGGGCACGGCGCAGCGCCCGGTCGCCTTCATCGGCAAGGGCGTGACCTTCGACACCGGCGGCATCTCCATCAAGCCCGCCGCCGGGATGGAGGACATGAAGTGGGACATGGCCGGCGCCGGCGCCGTCATCGGGCTGATGGCGGCGCTCGCCGGCCGCAAGGCGAAGGTGGATGCGGTCGGCCTCGTCGGCCTCGTCGAGAACATGCCGGGCGGCAATGCCCAGCGCCCGGGCGACGTGGTGACTACGGCGAGCGGGCAGACCGTCGAGGTCATCAACACCGATGCCGAGGGGCGGCTGGTGCTGGCCGATGTGCTGCACTACTGCCAGACCCGCTTCGCCCCGCGATTCATGGTGGACCTCGCCACGCTGACGGGCGCGATCATCATCGCCCTCGGCCATGAGCATGCCGGCCTGTTCAGCAATGACGACGAGCTGGCCGGACGGATCATGGCGGCGGGCAAGGCGGTGGGCGAAGCCTGCTGGCGGATGCCGCTCGGCGAGGCCTATGACAAGCAGATCAAGTCCGAGATCGCCGACATGAAGAATGTTGGCGGGCGGCCGGGCGGCTCGATCAGCGCGGCGCAGTTCATCCAACGCTTCGTCGACACCAAGGCAGGGCCGATGCCCTGGGCGCATCTCGACATCGCCGGCACCGCCTGGAGCGGCAAGGACCTGGCGACCTCGCCGAAGGGGGCGACGGCCTTCGGCCTCCGCCTGCTCGACCGGCTGGTGGCCGAGCATTACGAAGGCTGAGCCGCCTTCCATGCTGACGGTGAAGCTGCGGCGGGCGCCGCGCGAGGATGCGCGGGCGCCGCTCGCCCTGCCGCTGCCGGATGCCGCCGCGGTGCCGGCCGCGCTGCGGGCGGCGGCGGAGGCGTCTGGCTTCACCGGCGCCCCACGCCAGGCGGTGATGCTTCCGGAGCGGGGGGTGATGCTGATCGGCATCGGCGCCACGCGCCGGACACTCGACTGGGAGGAGGCAGGCGGCACGGCCGCCGCCGCGGCGGGCGAGGCACGGCGCTTCGCCATCGATGCCCGTGGGCTGGCGCCGGCCGATGCCGCCGCGCTCGCCGCCGGGGCCTGCCTGCGCGCCTGGCGCTTCACCCGCTACCGGGCCGAGCCCTCGCCGGGGCCGCGGCGGCTCGATCTGCTGGTCGACGACCCGGAAGCGGTGGCCCCGCTCTGGGACCGGGCGGCGGCCGGGGTGCGGGGCTGCCTGCTGGCGCGCGACCTCGCCATGGAGCCGGGCAATGCGCTCACCACCCGCGCCTTCGCCGCGCGGCTGGAGGCGCTGGCGGAGCATGGCATCGCCGTCGACGTGCTCGGCCGCAAACGGCTGGCGCGGGAGGGGCTGAGCGGGCTGCTCGCCGTCGGCGGGGGCAGCGAGAACCCGCCGCGCCTCGCCGTGCTGCGCTGGCGCGGCAGCGTGGCGGCGGCGCCCGTCGTCTTCGTCGGCAAGGGCATCTGCTTTGACACGGGCGGCATCAGCATCAAGGGCGCGGCGGGCATGGAGGCGATGAAGGCCGACATGGCCGGCGCCGCGGCCTGCGCCGGGGCGATGCTGGCCCTCGCGCTCCGCCGCTCCCCGGCGCCCGCCATCGCCGTGCTGGCACTGGCCGAGAATGCGGTCGGGGCGGAATCCTACCGGCCGGGCGACGTGCTGCGCATGGGCTCAGGCCGCACCGTCGAGGTCATCGACACCGATGCCGAGGGGCGCCTGGTGCTGGCCGATGCGCTGCACTACGCGCAGCGCTTCAAGCCACAGGCGGTGCTCGACCTGGCGACGCTGACGGGCGCCATCGTCACCGCGCTCGGGACGCATCGGGCCGGGCTCTTCGGTACCGATGCCGGGCTGCTGGCCCAGGCTCAGGCCGCGGGGGAGGCGGTGGGCGAGATGCTCTGGCCCATGCCGATCGGGACGCGGCACCGCGAGGATCTGGCCAGCGCCATCGCCGACCTGAAGCAATGCGCGAGCGGGACGCGGCAGCCGGATGCCTGCCATGCGGCGGCCTTCCTCCGCGAATTCGCGGGGCCGGCGCCATGGGCCCACCTCGACATCGCCGGCGTCGATGACCGGGCGGAGGTAACGGCGCTCGGCCCGCGCGGTCCGAGCGGCTTCGGCGCGAGGCTGCTCGATACCCTGGTCGCCATGTATTTCGAGCACTGAGCATGGCCGAGGTCGCCTTCTATCATCTCACCCGATTGCCGCTGGAACTGGCATTGCCGAAGCTGCTCGGCCGGGTGCTCGGCACCGGCGGGCGGGCGGTGGTGCTCTGCGGCAGCGAGGAGCGGGTGGCGGCGCTCGACGATGCGCTCTGGAAATCGGCCGACCCGGACTGGCTGCCGCATGGCACGGCCAGGAGCGGCCATGCCGCCATGCAGCCGATCTGGCTGACGGCGGAGGATGCGCCGGCGCCGAACGGGGCGCGCTTCCTCGTGCTGGTGGATGGGGCGGAGAGCGCGCGGTTCAGCGAGTATGACCGCGTGCTCGACCTTTTCGACGGCGCCGACGAGGAAGCGGTCGCCGCCGCCCGCCGCCGCTGGAGCGCGGCCAAGGCGGCGGGGCATGCGCTCTCCTACTGGCAGCAGGGCGCGCGGGGCTGGGAGAAGAAGGCCTAGCCGTCGAGGCGAATCCCCGTCAACTCCACCAGCCCCTGCCAGCGCTCCACCTCAGCCCGCTGGAAGGCCGCGAACTCCGCTGCCCGCAGCGGCGCCGGGGTGAAGCCGAGGCTGGCCAGCCGCGCCGCCATGGCCGGTTCGGCGAGGATCTTCGGCAGTGCCTCCGAGAGCCGGTCGATGACCGGCGCCGGTGTCCGCGCCGGAGCCCAGAGGCCGAACCAGGCATCGACGGCCATATAGGGCGCGCCGGCTTCGGCGAAGCTTGGCACATCCGGGACGTCGGGCAGCCGAGCCGGGGCGCCGATGCCTAAGGCCCGCAGCCGCCCCTCCTTCACCAGGGCCATTACTTGCGGCCAGGTGGAGACGAAGAAGTCGACGACGCCGGCGATGGTGTCCGTGGTCGCCTGGGCGCCGCCCCGATAGGGCACATGCGTCGCCTCCAGCCCGGCACGCCGGACGAAGCTCTCGGCGATCACATGGCTGGCGGAGCCGACGCCGGAGGAGGCATAGGTGAGTCGCCCCGCCTTGCCGCGCGCTGCAAGCTCGGCGAGCGTGCGGGCCGGCGAGGTGGCGGGGACGACGAGGGCGTGATGCACCTCGGCCAGCCGGCCGATCGGGGCGAAGTCCTCGACCGGGCGATAGGGCAGGTCGCGCACCATGGCCGCGTTGGCGGCATGGGTCTGGTTGTTGCCGAGGCTCAACGTATAGCCGTCCGGCGCCGCGACGGCGGCCGCCTGGGTACCGACCACGGCGGCGCCGCCCGGCCGGTTCTCGACGATGACGCTGCTCCCTGGGATGGCGGCGGCCAACGCCTCGGCCAGCGCGCGGGCCAGCACATCCGTGCTGCCGCCGGGCGGGTAGGCGAGCAGGATGCGGACGGGCTTCACCGGCCAGGGCGCCTCCTGCGCAGGGACGGCGCCGGGCGCCAGCAGGGGCGCGGCAAGCAGCGCGCGGCGACGGATCATCCTTTGTCCTCTCTTCGGAAATATCCGGTAACGTAATTTCACCGCTTCGTGACGCTATTAACCGGTGTGGTCAAGCTTCGGGATACACTTGGTTTCTACTTTGCCGTTATCATGACACAACCATACGGCATCCTCCCCCCGGATGCAGGAGACCAGAGATGCCACGCAGACATGCTGCGCGCTGCACCGGCCCGGCGGGAGGATGAGGCGCATGGAACGGCGCACCGATCCCTGGGGGGACTTCCTGCGGCGCATCCTTCTCTCGGCGGGGCTTGCCAGCGCCGCGGCGGTTTCCTCCACCGCGACGGGCAACGACACCCCGCAGGCCGAAGTGTCGGAAGCCGAGGCGCAGCCGCAGCCGGAAGCCCCGGTCCCCACCGCCAAGGCCTGATCTACCGCCGCGCCGCGAAGAATTCGCGCAGTACGACGCCGCATTCCACCTCGCGCAGGCCGCCCACCACCTCAGGCGCATGATGGCAGGACGGGGCGGCATAGATCCGCGCGCCATGCTCGACGCCGCCGCCCTTCGGGTCATAGGCGCCGAACACCAGGCGCCGGATGCGGAAGAACCCGATCGCCTGGGCGCACATCGGGCAGGGCTCCAGCGTCACCGTCAGCGTGCAATCGGCGAGGAACTTGTCCCCCCGCGCCGCGGCGGCCGCGCGCAGCGCCAGCATTTCGGCATGAGCCGAGGGGTCGTGCCGCGCCTCCACCTCATTCCCCGCTTGGGCCAATACGCGGCCTGCGGCATCCGTCACCACCGCACCGACCGGCACCTCGCCCCGCGCGGCGGCGGCGCGGGCCTCGTCGAGGGCGATTTCGATCGGGGCAGGCATGGCGCGAGCTTGCCCCGCCCCATGCAGGAGGTCTAGCAGAGCGCTATGCCCACCCGTCCCATCATCGGCGTCACCCTGGATGCGGAGGAGCCCGGCGGCTACTCCAAGCTGCCTTGGTATGCGCTCCGCAAGAACTACTTCGCCGCCTTGGCCGAAGCCGGCGCCCTGCCAATCGCCCTGCCGCACCATGCGGAGCTGGCCGAGGCCTATCTCGACCGCATCGACGGGCTGCTCATCACCGGCGGCGCCTTCGACGTGGACCCCTCGCTCTACGGCGAGGGCAGCACCCACCCGACCGTCACGCTGAAGGCGGGGCGGACCGATTTCGAGCTGGCCGTCACGCGCGGGGCACTCGCCCGCGACATGCCGGTGCTCGGCATCTGCGGCGGCGAGCAGCTGCTGGCGGTCGCCCTCGGCGGCACGCTGATCCAGCACATCCCGGACAGCATCCGCACCGAGATCGAGCACGAGCAGCCCAACCCGCGCAATGAGCCGGGGCATGAGGTCGCCATTGCCGAGGACACGCTGCTCGCCCGCATCATCGGCAAGCCGCGCATGGCGGTGAACAGCGCCCACCACCAGGCCGTTGCCACGCCGGGCCTTGGCGCGCGGGTGAACGCCGTGGCGCCGGACGGCGTGGTGGAGGGGTTGGAGCATCCCGGCCACCGCTTCGCCCTCGGCGTGCAGTGGCATCCCGAATATGCCGTCGATCCGGCCGACCCGCTGATCTTCGCCGCCTTCGTCGAGGCTTGCCGCAAGTGAACGAGGCCGAGGACGCCGCTGCGGAGGAGGATGGCGAGCGCGGCGAGCGCATCGCCAAGTGGCTTGCCCGCGCAGGTGTGGCCAGCCGCCGCGACGCGGAGCGGATGATCGCCGAAGGACGGGTGAAGCTGGACGGCAAGGTGGTCGGCAAACCAGCGACCTTCGTCCAGCCCGGTCAGGCTGTGCTGGTCGACAACCGCCCCGTGGCCAATGCCCAGCGCACCCGACTCTTCCGCTACCACAAGCCCGACGGGCTGGTGACGACGCATCGCGACGAGAAGGGCCGCAAGACGGTCTTCGACGCGCTGCCGCCCGGCCTGCCGCGGCTGATCTCGGTGGGGCGGCTCGACCTCACCTCCGAAGGGCTGCTGCTGCTGACCAATGACGGCGCGCTGGCCCGGCGGCTGGAGCTGCCCTCCAATGGCTGGATCCGCCGCTACCGCGTGCGGGTGAACGGCGATGTAGACGAAGGGGTGCTGGCCTCGCTCGGCAGCGGCATCATCGTCGACGGGGTGCGCTATGCGCCGATCGAGGCCGGGCTCGATAGCCGCAAGGGCGCCAATGCCTGGCTGACCGTCGCCTTGCAGGAGGGGCGCAACCGCGAGATCCGGCGGGTGATGGAATATCTCGGCCTCACCGTGAACCGGCTGATCCGCGTCTCCTACGGCCCCTTCCAGCTCGGTGCCCTGCCGGCCGGGGCGGTGGAGGAGGTGAATGCCAAGGTGATGCGCGAGCAGCTTGGCGTGAAGGAGGAGGCGCCGCCGCGCCGGCGGGCCTCTCCGAGGCCAGACGAGGGGTGAGGATCATCGTGTGGAATCGCGCGTGAAAATCATCGTGCGGAACCGCGCGTGAAAAATATCAGGCGGAACCGCGCGTGAGAATTATAGCCGGCCGGCATCGCGGGCGGCGCCTTGCCGCGCCGGCCGGCATGGCGACCCGCCCGACCGCCGACCGCGTGCGCCAGGCGCTGTTCGACATGCTCTGGCACGCCCCTTGGGGCGGGCGGGAGCGGGTGGAAGGCGCCACGGTGCTCGACGCCTTCGCCGGCACCGGGGCGCTGGGGCTGGAGGCGCTGTCGCGCGGCGCGGCACGGGCCAGCTTCCTCGAGACCGACCGGGCGGCGTTGGCCGCGCTGCGGGCCAACATCGCCGCCTGCCGCGAGGAGGCGCGCTGCACCGTCCTCGCCGCCGATGCGACCAGGCCGCCGCGCGCAGCCTCGCCCTGTGGCCTGCTCTTCCTCGACCCGCCCTATGCCGAGGGGGTGATGGAGCGGGCCCTCGCCGCGCTCGCCGCCGGCTGGATCGCGCCTGATGCGATCATCTGTGCCGAGTATGCCACGGGCAATGCCGTGCCGCCGCCGGGCTTCGCCCTGCTCGCCGAGAGGGCGCATGGCGCCGCGCAGCTGCTGGTGCTGCGCCCGGCATGACAGCGCGGGTCCGCCGCCTACGGCGCCTGCTGGTGCTGCTGCCCTCCGCTGCGATCGGCGGGGCGGAGCGCCATACGGCGACCCTGGCGCTGGCACTGGCCGAAGCGGGGGTCGAGGTCATCGCCGCGGCCGAGCCGGAGCTGCTGCCCGGCCTCGCCCCGCTGTTCCACCCGCTCGCTCCAGTGGCCGCGCCCATCGGCTGGCGCGAGGCGGAGGAACCGGAAGCCAATGCCGCCCGCCAGGCCAGGACCGCCGCGGCGCTGATCGCCCGCCATGCGCCGGAGGCGGCGCTGCTGCCGCTGCCCTGGCCGAGCCACGGCCTCGGCCTGCAACGCGCCCTGGCCGAGGCGCGCCTGCCGGGCCTAGCCATCGCCCATCTCGCTCCGCGCGAGCCGGTGCCGGTGCCGGCGGCGCTGCTGCGTCCTGTCCTTGCTGCGCCGCTGGCCTGGGCAGCCGTCTCGGCTCCGGTCGCCGGGCGGGTGGAGGCGCTGTTCGGACTCGCCGCCGGGCAGGTGGCTGTGGTGCCGAACGGCGTCGCGCCGCCGGTGGAGGATCCGGCCCGGCGGGCGGCGCAGCGCCGGGCCCGGCGAGCGGCGCTCGGCCTCGGCCCGGCGGCGCCGCTGGTGCTCTTCGCCGGACGGCTGGAGGAGAAGAAGGGCGCCGACCTGCTGCCGGCCCTGGCGGAGCGGCTGGAGGAAGTGTCGGGCGCCACGCTGGGTGCGCTGGGCGAGGGGCCGCTGGCGCCCTCGCTCGCCGCGCATCCGGCGGCGCGGCCGGGTGGCCCGCTGCGCCTGCGGGGTCCGGCCGATGACGTGGGCGACTGGCTGCTGGCGGCGGATGCGCTGGTCCTGCCCTCGCGGCTCGAAGGCTGCCCGCTGATCGCGCTCGAGGCGGCGGCGCGGCGCTGCCCGGTGGTGGCGACGGCCGCGGCCCTCGAATGCTGGGGCGGAATGGCCGATTCTTTAGCTTTCGTCTCCGAAACGCAATCTATACTCAGCTTGACGGGTCACGTCTCTGTGATATTAAGGAAAGCGCCGAATTCAATAGGCCGGATCGACGCGGCCGAGGCGCATGCCCTGCGTCACGGCATGCTGGAGATGCTCAGCCGGTATTCCGTGCTCCTGCGCGGCCTCGTCGCGGGGTGCGGACGATACGGATAGCTGCGGCATGTGCTGGAACGGACGCAGACCGATGCAGATGATGCGGACCGTCCAAAGACCTGCAGACAGCAACTGGGCCGCTGGCGTCGAGGTCGCGGTCGTCATCCCGGCCTATCGCCAGCCGGGCCTGCTACCGGAGGCGATCCTTTCCGTCCTCGACCAGCAGGGCGGGCCGCTGTCCGCCGTGGTCGTCGTCGATGACGGCTGCCCCTACCCGGAAACGGCCGAGACGGCCCTCGCCTTCGCCAGCCTGCACCCCGGCCGAGTCTTCTTGCTCCGCAGGCCGAATGGCGGGCTGTCCGCCGCCCGCAACACCGGCATCGATTTCGTCCTCGGCGCCCTGCACGGCTGCCGCGCCCTGCATTTCCTCGACGCCGACAACCGGCTGCACCCGCATTACCTGGCCCGGGCCCTGACGGCGCTGGCCGCGGCGCCGGCGGAGATCGGCTGGGTCTATCCGGACATCGACGAATTCGGCGGGCACGACCACTGGACCACCGGCGGCGCCTTCTCGCTGATGCAGCTGCTGACCTGCAACTACTGCGAGGCCGGCAGCGTCGTCCGGCGGGAGATGGTCGAGGGCGGCCTCCGCTTCGACGAGGCGATGCGGGACGGATTCGAGGACTGGGATTTCTGGCTCTCCGCCGCCGCCCGCGGCTGGCGCGGCCAGCACCTGCCCCATGCGGGGTTCCGCTACCGCCGCCGGCCGGAAAGCATGCTCTCCTCCTCCGAGCGGCTGCGGCCGTTGCTGCTCGGCCAGCTGCACCGCAAGCATGCGCGGCTCTTCGCGCCGCGGCGGCTGCTGGCGGCGGAAGCGGCGGAAGTACCCCGCTTCGCCCTGCACATGCCGGATGAGGGCCAGGTCCGCCTCGTGGTCGATCCGGCGGGCGAGGGCACCGGCCTTCCGCCCAGCCAGGCCCGCGAGGCGATGCTCGCGGCGATGGAGCAGCCGAGCGTCTGCCAGTACCCGGAGATCCTCTGCTTCACCGAGACGTCGGTGCTCGACCTGCTGGCGAGGTCCGGCGTGCTGCACATGGTCTTCTGGTGGGCCGAGCGGCTGCTGCGCGACGCGCATGTCGCAGCCCTCGAGATCGTCCCGACCGACCAGCCGATGCTGGCCCTGGAGCGTCCCGGCCCGGCCGAGGGGCAGGTGGCGTCGGCCCCGCTGGTCTTCGCCCGCAGCCAAGTGCTGTGGGCGGCCGCCGGCGATCCCTCCCCGGCCTGGATCGAGAGCCTGCAGGGGCCGAAGCCGCAGCCCATCACCGCCCTGCTGCGGCTGCGGCTGCCGGCACCGGGTTCGCTCGCCAGCCCCCTGCCGCTGCGGCTGCTGCTGCTGGAGGTGGCGGCGCTGGCCCGCCTGCGCCGCCGGTGGAGCCCCTTGCCCGCGGGCTGGAAGCGGGAATACCGCCCGCCGCGCGGCCGGATCGCCGCGGATGCCGAGGCCGCCATCGGCATCGGCCGGCTGCTGCCACGCCTGCCGCGGCCAGGGCTGCGCGACATCGGCTTCCTGCTGCCGCTCTTTGCCTTCGCCGGGCTGGAGAAGGTCATCCTCAACCAGGCCGCCGTGTTGCGGCGGCGGGGCTGGCGGACGCATCTGATCGTGCTCGGCCAGGGGCGGATCGACCGCGGCGCCGAATTCGCCGGGGCCTTCGATACAGTGATGCTGCTCGACGGGCTGGGCGAGACGGCAGTCTCCTGGGAGGGCGGCTATTTCGGCGCCGGCGTCTCGCATTTCGGCGGCTCTCAGGCGGCGCGGGACGTGCTTGGCGTACTGGCCGGGCTCGACGTGCTGATCAATGTCCATTCGCTGGCGGGGCAGGCGCTGATGGCGCCGCTGCGCCGGCTCGGCGTCCGCGTCTTCGGCGGGCTGCACCTGATCGAGCATGGGCCGCATGGCGAGCCGCGCGGCACGCCGCATGTCCAGGCCGCCTACGAACATGCCTATGACGGCATCCTTGTGATCTCCCGTCAGCTGCGCGACTGGTGCATCGGCGCCGGCATTCCGGCGCGGAAGATCCACCTCGTGGAGAACGCACCGGGCTATGCGACGCGGCCCTCGCGCATCGCCGCGGCCCTCGCCGCCCGGCAGCGGCAGCGGCGGCTGCTCCAGGTGCTCTTCCTCGGCCGGATGGACTGGCAGAAGGGGCTCGACCGTCTGGCTGCCATCATCGGCCACAGCGCGCCGCTCGGCCTGCGCTGGCGCGTGGTGGGGCGGGCCGTGCTGGCCGATGCCGCGGTGCCCGAGCTCGGCGTGCCGATCGAGCCGCCCGCCATCGAGCCGGCGGCGCTGGATGCGCTCTATGCCTGGGCGGATGTGCTCGTCCTGCCCTCGCGCTTCGAGGGCGTGCCGTTGGTGGTGCTGGAGGCGCAGCGCATGGGCTGCGTCGTCATCGCCACCGATGTCGGTGCCGTGGCGGAGGCGATCCGGCACGGGGAGGACGGCTTCCTCGTCCCGCACCGCCAGGCGGAGGAGGCGGTCATCGACGGCTTTCTCGAGACGCTGGCACGGCTTTCGGCCGACCGGGCGCTGCTGGCCGGCGTCGCCACCGCGGCTGCGGCGCGGCTGGCCAAGGCCGACTGGCCGGTGCGGATGCAGGATTTCCTCGACCATCTGGACCGGCTGGTGCCGGTGCAAGGGCAGCCAGGATGACCGTGCTGATTGCGCCGGCCGATCTCGCCGAACTCTATGACGGCAGCCCGACGCTGCTGGCGCTGGACGGGGTGGCGCTCGCCCTCCTCGCCCAGCCCGGCCTTTCCGCCTGGCAGGTGACGATGCATGGCGGCAGCCTTCGCCTGCATCGCCCCGGCGCGGCGGCGGAGGCGGCGACGCGGCCGGTCCCGGTGCCGCCGACGCAGGTGCTCGCCGTGCTGGCGCCCAAGGCCGGGGCGGCCGCGCCGCTGCTTGCCTGGTGGTCCGCCGCCGCGCCGGAGCTGCCGCCGGTGATCGAGGCGGCGGAACCCGCGGCGGCGCTGCCGGAACTGACCCGCCTCGCCCTCGCCTCCCTGGCCCGCCAGGCCGCGGCAACCGCCGTGCTGCACCGCGCCCTCGCCGCCGCGCGGCAGGAGGCGGAGGAGAGCCGCGAGGCCATCGTCTCGCTGATCCGGCATGGCAGCCGCCAGAGCCCGCCGGCGGCGCTCAGTCAGGTGCTGGCGCTGGAACCCGCGCCGGCCGGCGAAGCGGTGCCGGCCGCGGAAGGCCGGCTCGCGGCCGCGCAGGTGCTCGGCTTGAACCTGGAGGGCGTGGCGAGCCTCGCGCTGCATGTGCAGGAGGCGCATGTCGGCCCGGCCGCGCTGCTTCGACTGCGGCTCTACGGGGCGGAGAGCGGGCGGGTACATGGCGCCTGGCTGGTTCCGGGCGAGGCGCTGCAACCGGGCTGGCTGGTGCTCGACCTGCCGAGCCCGCTCGGCCCGGTGCGGGAGACGGCCGGCCTCGACATCGCGGTGGAGCTCGAGGCGGGCGACGGCTTCGCCCTCTCCCTCGGGGCCGGGGTGACGGCGCCGGAGCGGGCGCTGGCAGTGCGGGGCGGGCGGGTGCCGGAGCGCAGCCTTGCGCTGCGGCTCTGGACCGCGCCCTTCGGCCGGCGCTTCACCGTGCCGCCGCACTGGGACGCCGAGGCGATCGGCCTCGAACTCGGCTGGCCCGGCGTGCCGATGCGGCTGCCGGCCCAGATCTGGGAGGCGGCACGCTTCCCGGCCGGACAGGTGGAGTGGGTGGCGCTCGGCAGCGAGGCGCCGCGGCTGCTGGCGAGCTTCGGGGCAGGCCGGCGGCTGGCCATCACCCTGCCGCTGGTGCCGGTGAACGGGCTCGACCTGCTGCAGGCGGAGGTCGCGGTCGCCCGCGGCGATGCCGGGCAGCTGGAGGCCGCCCTCTGGCTCCAGCCCGAGGGAGTGCCGCTGGCGCTCGAATCCGATCTGGTGCTGGATGCGCCGGAGGCGCGCTGGAGCGGCTGGCGCCGACCGCCGCCGGAGGGTGGGCCGCTGCTGCTGCCCCTCGCCCTGCCGCCCGAGGGGCCGCGCAATGTGGCGGTGGTGCTGGTGCTGCGCCATGCCGGCAAGCCGCCGGCGGCGCCGCTGCGGGTGGAGTGGTCCGAGCTGGTCGGCCTCCGCGGTCTTGGCGCCACGGCGCGGCCGGAGCCGGTGAACCCCCTTCCGGCCCCACCGCCGGCGGAGCCGGTGCGGGCCGCGCCCGTCCCGGCCAGCCCTCCCGCCATCGCCGTCCCGGCCAGCCCTATGATGACGATGGCCGGGCCGCATGCCGCGCTCGTCCGGCTGCAGGAGTATTTCGTCACACCGGATGGCGGCTACCGCCACCTCGACATCTGGCTGGAGGAGGTGGGCGACGGCCCTTGGGCCTGGCCGCTGCTGCGCTTCAAGCTGGCACAGCGGGGCGGAGGGCCGGTGCTGGAATTCCGCAGGCGCGAGGGCTGGCCGAACCTCTTTTCCATTTGGCCGGGGACGGAGGGGGATGGCTGGGGGCCCTACCTGCTGGTGCGGGAGGCGGACCTCGCCGGTGACCTGCTCGACCGCCTGCCGCACCAGCGCGACCGCCACATGTTGGCCGCGCTGGTGCGGCTGCTGCCCGAGGCTGTGGCCCGGGCGGTGCGGGAATCGCCAGAGGCGGCGGCCCAGGAGGCGATGTGGCTCGGCCTCGCCCATCGGCTGGCCGAGGCGCTGAAGGTGCCGGCCGAGACGGCATGATCGCCGGGCGGCTTGACGCTGGCCATCCGGTTTTGGAAATCTCGCCGCATGCAGAACACTCTCGAGCCCGATGTCCTCGTGATCGGCGGCGGCCCCGCCGGCTCCACCGCCGCCGCGCTTCTCGCCCGGCAAGGCCGGCAGGTGACGCTGGTCGAGAAGGAGAGCCACCCCCGCTTCCATATCGGCGAGAGCCTGCTGCCGCGGAATCTCGACATCCTCGAGCGCCTCGGCGTGCTGGAGGCGGTGCGCGGAATCGGCGTGCACAAGCCTGGCGCTGAATTCGTCTCCGACCGCACGGGGCGGAGCTGCGCCTTCCCCTTCGCCCTGGCGCTCGACCGTGAGCGGACCCATGCCTGGCAGGTGCGGCGCTCCGAATTCGACCGGCTGCTCTTCGCCAATGCCGGCCGGCTTGGCGCCACCACGATGGAGCGGACGCGCGTCACCGACATTCAATTCGCCGCCCCTGGCGAGCGGGCGACGGTGACGGCCGAGGGGCCGGAGGGCGAGACGCTCACCTTCCGCCCGCGCTACCTGCTGGACGCCTCGGGCCGCGACACCTTCCTCGCCGGCCGGCTGAAGGTGAAGACCAGCAACAAGTACAACAACACCGCCGCCAGCTACGCGCATTTCCGCAACGTGGAGCGGCGCGACGGCGAGCTGGACGGCTATATCAGCATCCACCTCGCCGAGGATGGCTGGTTCTGGCTGATCCCGCTGCCGGGCGACGTCATGAGCGTCGGCTTCGTCGGCAACCAGGCGGCCTGGAAGGGGCGTAAGGGCAGCGCGCAGGACCTCTTCCTGCAACGCATCGCCTCCAGCCCGACGGTCGCGGCACGGATGCGCAATGCCGAGATCGCCTCCGAGATCTACGCCACCGCGAACTACAGCTACCGGGCACGGCAGGGGAACGGCCAGGGCTACCTGATGGTCGGCGACGCCTATGGCTTCGTCGACCCGATGTTCTCGACCGGCGTGCTGATGGCGATGACCGCCGGCGAGCTCGGCGCGAAGGCGGCGCATTGCTGGCTTGACGACCCGGTGCGTGGCCAGCGCCTGGCGGATCGCACCAACCGCGAGCTGGCGCGGGCGATGGACCGCATCTCCTGGCTGATCTACCGGGTGAACGACCCGGTGATGCGCTCGCTCTTCATGGCGCCGAAGAACACGCTCTGGATGCGCGACGGCATCATCAACATGCTGGCCGGCAACCTGCGCGGCTCCTGGCGCGCGGCGGTGCCGATCCTGAGCTTCAAGGCGGTCTACCATACCCTCTCGGCCCTGCACCGCGTGGGGCTCGGGCCGAAGATGGCGGAGGAAGGCCCGCCGCCCGCCCTCGCCCCGGCGGAGTAGTCAGCCAGCCTTCGCCAGCCAGGCGCGGCCCGCGGCCTCTGCGCCGGAAGGCAGGGGCTCGGCCGGCGCCTCCATCCAGGCGGCGATGTCGTGGGCGACCACGGCGCGATCATTGTCGCGCAGCAGCAGGTGATGCCCCTTCGGATAGAAGCCGAGGCGGACCGGCGCCTCCTGACCAAAGGCAGCAAGCAGCCGCCGCACCGGGCTTTCGGACACGATGCGGTCCTCGCCGCCATAGAGCAGCAGCGCCGGCGTGCGGAGGCGCGGCGCCGCCTCCAGCGCGCGGTCCATCAGATCGACGAGCCCATAGACGAGATCGACCCGGAAGGTGCGGAGCGTCAGCGGGTCGCGCCCCCAGCGGCGCATGGCCTCCTCGTTGTTGGTGGGCGAGAAACCGGGGGCGGAGCCGCTGAAGCCGACGGCGGGGATGGCATGCGCCGCGATCTCGAGCGTCCTCCGCGCGAACTCGCCCATGGAGGCCCGGCCGCGCACGCCGGGCGCCAGCAGGACCAGCCCGGCGACCGGGGGCGGATCGGCGGCGGCCATCGTCACCAGCGCGACGGCCGCGCCCATGCTCTCGCCGGCGAGGAAGACCGGCACGCCGGGATAGCGCGCCGCCAGCAGCCGGGCCACGGCGGCGGCATCGGCCGTCAGCGTCGTCGTCCCCGGCCAGTAGCCGCGATGCGGCCCGGCGCCGAAGCCGCGCTGGTCGTAGGCAAAGACGCCGATGCCGAGCCCGGTGAAGAGCGGTGCCGGGATCTCGAAGAAGTTGAAGGAGTAGTCGCCGAAGCCGTGCAGGGCGAGGAGGATCGCCCGCGGCCGGCCTTCCGGCAGCCAGGAGACATAAGGCAGCCGCGCGCCATCGGCGGTGACGAAGGCCTTGTCGGCCATGGCGGGGTTGCGCTCGGCAAGGCCGGCCGGCATGACGACCGGCGTGCAGCCTGCGGCCCCGAGCAGCCCAAGCAGGCAGAGCCGGCGGGAGAGGCTCACTCCGTGCGCCGCTGCATCCAGTTGCCGGCCCGCCCCAGTGCATTGCCGGTGGAATTCGCGGCGCGGCCGAGGGCCTGGCCGGTCTGGCTGCCAGCACGGTCGATCGCCTCGCCGGCCCGCGTCGCCGGCTGGCGGCTCTGGCAGGCGGCCATGCCGATCAGGCAGAGCGCGAGCAGCGTGCGGAGAGGGGCGGACATCGGTTCGGCAGCTCCGTTCGGCAACGGCAATTGGGATATGGCGCGCCCCGCCCGGTGGCAAGGCCGCCGCGGTTGCGCTAGCCTCCTGTAACGGTAGGAAACACAGGAGACAGCCTTTCATGATCCAGCGTCGCCTGATGGCCTTCGGCGCCATCCTCGCCCTCGCCGCCTGCGCGCGCCCGGCGCCGCTTCAGGAAGGCAGCGGCGAGTTCGTCGGCCGCGGGACGCTTTCGCAACGCACCGCGGAAATCAGGCGGGCCGGCGCCGGGCTAGGCTGGGTGATGCAGGAGCAGGGGCCTGGCCTGATGCGCGGCACGCTCAACGTCCGCAGCCACCAGGCAGTGGTCGACATTCCCTACGACACGCGGCGCTTCAGCATCCGCTACGTCACCAGCACCAATCTCGACTACAATGGCGGCACCATCCACCGGAACTACAACAACTGGGTGCGCAACCTGCAGAACGCCATCGTCGTGCAGTCCGGCGCGCAGAGCTAGGCCCGGTCGATCAGGCTGTCCCGCTCCGGGTAGGGCTCCGCCGCCAGCGTCTCCGGCTCGATGATCTCGCCGTGGTTCGGCCGCGGCAGCAGGGCGAGCCGGGCATCGAGTTGGCCGTAGACGAGCTGGCGGAAGGCGGTGCGCGACATCCGTCCGCTCTCCGGCACCTGATCGACAAAGGCCTGGAACACCGCACGGTAGCGCGCCGCCTGGCGGATGAAGCGCTCGTCGATGTCGTACTTCGCCATCTCCTTCGGTGTCACCGGCAGGATGCGGAGGATGTGCAGCGGCAACTCCTCGGGCGGCGGCAGCGAGGAGTAGCGCGCCTCCGCCCCCGGCTCGGTCCAGCCATGGATCAGCCGCCACATGGCGACGAGGATGCCGCCCAGCTCGCCGACGACGAGACTCCATTCGGCGGTGAGGCGCAGCAGCTGCGTCTCCTGGAACAACAGCTGCGTCGTCCGCCGCTCCGTCACCCGGTCGGCCGCGGCGGTGCGGAGCTGCTCCTGCATCAGCGCCGACTGCGCCCGCACCTCCTCCACAAGCGTCTCGGAAAGGGCGCGCTGGTTGCAGAAGAGGGTGGTCTGGCGCAGCAGGTTCTCGGTCAGCGTGCCGAGCTCGATCCGCTGCGTGAGCCAGGTGAAGATCAGCATCAGCAGGCAGGGCGGCAGGAAGAGCGCGGCCAGCATGACCGAGAGGTGCAGCGGCGGCAGGGCGAGGAAGGCCTCCGGCCCCTGCAGCCGCATCAGCACGAAGCCGGCCGCCGGGACGAAGAGGCCGGCCAGCACCGTCACGCCCCAGGCGGCGATATGCATCATCTTGCCCGTGGTGGTCATCCGAAGCTCTTGTCGCAGCAAAAAAGGCGGGGCGATGACCGAAGGCTCGAACGCGCCGGGCGGCCGCGCGCCGGCCCGGCGATGCGGGGCAGGGCGCAGGGAGGCCCGCCCTGCCGAGGCAAGGGGCCGGGGAAGGTCCGGCCAGGATGGGTCAGTCGCCGGCCTCGACCGGCGGATCCGGATGGAAGGCGCGCCTGGCCGGCGCCTCGCCCAGCATCTCCATCTGCGCCGTGAGCTGCCCGCCCTCCTCGACCGAGAGGCGGTGGCAGCGCGCGGTGCCGGTGACGATGCCGGTCTCGCGGATGACAAGGCGCTTGCGCGCGGTGATCGAGCCCTCGAACCGCCCGGCAACATGCGCGACATCGACGGTGATCTCGCCACGGAAGGTGCCGCCGGAGGTGACCATCAGCTCGGTCGCCTCCATCGTCGCATCCACCGTGCCCTCGACCACCAGGCGCTCCGCATCAGCCACGGTGCCCTTCAGGCGGATGCCGCGGCCGACCACGAGGGTGCGCAGGTCGATCGGCTCTGGCACGAGGGCGGGCGTGGCTGAATCGGGGTGGACGGAGGCGTTCGGCGGCCTGTTGCCGGCTGGGCGGAAGACGGGAACGCCCGTATCCGCCTCGCGCGGCGTCGCCGCCGGCTCGGGCATGGAGCTGCCATCCTTGTTGCGGTTCAGAATGCCAAGCGACACAGGGGTTTTCCCTTCCTGAGCATATATAACAACAACAAATCGAGAGCGTCGCTGTCCACTGAAATCACCGGCGCGGCGTGACCTCCGCCCGGGCGTTGCGCCGCAGACGCACCCACCATGGCAGGCTCGCGCAACACCGTCTTTGGTTTCTTTATAAGAACAAAAAGCCGCTAGCCGAGCCCGCCCGAGATGGCGATCGCCTGGCCGGTGATGTAGCCGGCCCGCTCCGAGGCGAGGAAGGCGACGAGATCCGCTACCTCCTCCGGCCGCCCGGCGCGCTTCGCCGGCACGATCTGGGCGATGCGCTCGCGCGGCATGGCCGCCGCGACCGCCGGGCTCTCGATGATGCCGGGCGCCACCGCATTGGCCGTGACGCCACGCGAGGCATATTCGAGCGAGAGCGTCTTCACCGCCCCGATCAGCCCGGCCTTGGCGGCGGCGTAGTTTGCTTGGCCGCGATTGCCCATGATCCCGCTAATCGAGGAGATGGCCAGGATGCGCCCCCAGCGCGTGCCGATCATCGGCAGGATCAGCGGGCGGAGCACGGCGTAGAAGCCGTTCAGCGAAACATCGACGACGCTGCGCCACTGCGCCTCGGTCATCCCGGCCAGCGGCGCGTCGTCATGCGTGCCGGCATTGTGGACGAGGATCTGGACGGGGCCGCCCTCCAGCAGCGCCTCGATCGCCGCGGCGGTGGCCGGCATGTCGGTGAGGTCGGCGGCGAAGGCGTGCGCCCGGCGGCCCCCGGCGCGCAGCTCCGCCGCCAGCGCCTCGGCGCGGCCGATGCCGGCATGGGCGTGGATCAGCACCTCGTGCCCCTCGGCCGCCAGGGCGCGGGAGATGGCGGCGCCGAGCGGGCTGGCCCCGCCGGTGACGAGGGCGCGGCGCGGCATCACGGCAGGATCACCGCCGCCTGGCCGCTCAGCAGGCCCTGGCCCTCGCCGGCGATGGCGAAGCGGTAGATGAAGCCCGCCTCCTCGGCGACCAGCGCCTCCGCCTCGATCCGGAGCGGCCCGGCGACGGTGTCGAGCCGCCCGATTGCCATCCGCACGTCGCGCAGGCTGCTGACGAAGCCGGCCCGCTGCGGCACGCCGCCGGCGGACAGCGCGCCGTGCAGCGCCATGGCCTGGAGCGCATATTCCAGCCCGCAGATGGCGGGCAGCATGCCGCCCCGCCGCAGCGGGTTGCCGGGCGCGGCATGGCTCTCCGCCTCGCAGAGGATGCGCGCCGCATCCCATTCGAGGGCGCGGTCGAGCAGGCACATCGTCCCCTGGTGCGGGACGAGGGCGGCGATGGCCTCGCGGTTCAGCATGGGGCGAGGTCGAGCAGGAGATGCGCGTCGGCGGCGAGCGGCAGGGCGATCCGCGCCGCCCGCCGTGCCGCCAGCGCCCGCAGCAGCGGCAGGGCGCGGGCGGCGGGGTTGCCCTCGGCCAGGGCATCCAGCGCATCCCCGGGCGGGGCGGCCGGCATCGGCGCGGCGACATGGCGCAGCGAGAGGCTGGCCAACCTGCCCGCATCGCGCTCCGGCCGCAGCACGAAGGCGGCGGCGAAGCCCGGCCCGGTCGGCCGCACCGCGGCGAGGGGCGCCGGCAGCGGCAGGTCGTAGGCGCAGAGCAGCACCGAGGCGCCGCGCGCCGTGACCGCCATCACCGCCGCCAGCAGCCCCGCGGCGAAGCTGCCGTCATGCCCGCCGAGGCTGACCGAGGGCGCCGTGGAGCCGACCGCGATATGCCAGTAGCCCGCCGCCGAATTATGCACCGAGTTGTGGAACTGCGTCGGCGAGAGGGCGACCCCCGCCGGGTCGTGCAGCGCCTCCAGGATGCCGCCGACCACCGCGCCATCGCCGTTGCTGCTGGCGAAGACGGTTTCGAGCGCCGCCCGGTCCTCGATCCCCGCCGTCGCCTCCGCCGCGACGGCGAGGGCCAGCCGCACCGCCGGGCTGGTCCGGCGCCGCTCCGTCGGCGGCAGCAGGGCAGGGGGCGGCGGCACGACATCGCCCGCGTTCCAGGGCGCGGTGGCGGCCAGGACAGCTTCGCTCGCCGCCCAGCCCGGCAGGCCGGCGCCAAGGACCGCGACCCCCGAAACCCAGCAGTTCACGCGGCCTGGCCGATCAGCAGGCAGCAATTGCTGCCCCCAAAGCCGAAGGAGTTGCTGGCGACGCGGCGTACCGGCCGCGCCTCGTTGGCAATGGCGACGGCGCTGCGGAATTCCGGGTCTCGCTCGGCGACGCCAAGGCAACCAGGCACCAGCCCGTCCTCCAGGCAGAGCATGGCGATGACCACCTCCACCGCGCCGGAGGCGCCGAGCGCATGCCCCGTCCAGCCCTTGGTCGAGCTGCAGGGCACGCCGTCACCGAAGAGGTGGTGGACGGCGCGGTCCTCCATGGCGTCATTGGCGCGGGTGCCGGTTCCATGGAGGTTCACATAGTCGACCTCCCCCGGCGTCAACCCCGCCGCATCGAGTGCGGCCCGCATGGCGCTGACGGCGCCGAGCCCCTCGGGATGCGGCGAGGACATGTGGTGCCCGTCGCTGCTGGCCCCGGCGCCGAGCAGCAGGGGCGAGCCCGGCGGCGCATGGTCCGGCCGCGTCAGCAGGACAAGGCCGGCCGCCTCGCCGATGGAGATGCCGTCGCGGTCGGCGGCGCAGGGCCGGGTCGGCCGGCCGCGGCTCAGCAGTTCGAGCGAGGCGAATCCGTGCAGCGTCAGCCGGCAGAGGCTGTCGACGCCGCCCGCCACCACCGCATCGGCAAGGCCCGATGCGATCAGCGAGGCCGCTTCCAGCATCGACCGCGCGCCGGAGGTGCAGGCGGTGGAGACGGCGAGGGCCGGCCCGCGCAGGCCGAGCCGTGCCCGCACATAGGCCGGCAGGCTTTGCAGGTCATGCGACCCGGCATAATCGAAGGAGGCCGGCAGCGCGCCCGCGCCGTCGCGCCGGCGATAGGCCTGTTCCGTCTCCTCGATCCCGGCGGTGCTGGTGCCGAGGACGACGGCGATGCGCTCCGGCCCGTGCCGCGCCACGGCGGCCGCCACTGCCTCGGCGAAGCCGTCGCTGCCGAGCGCCATCTCCGCCAAGCGGTTGTTGCGGCAGGCGAAACCGGCGAGCGCGGGCGGCAGGGCGACCGCCTCCACCCCCGGCACCTGGCCGACCCAGATATCCTCCGGCCCGCCCGGGAAGTGGCTCGGCCGCAGCCCGCCCTCCCGCGCATGCAGGGCCCGGCGCAGCGGGGCGATCCCGGCGCCGAGGGCGGTGACGGCCGTGGCGGCCGCGAGGCTCAACGGCCAGAGGCGGGAGCGGTCAGGCATGGGGAAGGGACCTCGGAGCCATGGCGCAGGCGAGCAGGAAGGCGCTCGCCACGCCGAGCGAGACCGTCAGCCCAATCCCGTGCAGCACCGGCGTTCCACAGAAGGCGAGCAGGCCGAAAGTGAGCAGGGTGGAGACGGCGCAGTTCAAGATGGCTCCCATTGTGTCGTCGGTTGCGTCACCGGCGAGGAAAAGAGAATAGTCAATCGCCAGCCCCGCGAGCAACAGCAGGGAGGCAAGGTGGAAGAGGGTCAGCGCCTCGCCGAGCAGGGTGAGGGCGGCGAGGGTGACGAGCAGCGCCCCGCCGATCGGCCCGGCGACCCGCAGCGCCCGCCCCGGCGAGCGGAGGCCGAGCGCGAGCAGGCCGAGCACCAGCACGCCTCCGGCCAGCGCCCAAAGCAGGGTCGCCTGCCCATAGGCATCGAGCAGCCCCTCCGTCTCCGCCTTCACGTCGATGAAGAGGATGCGCGGGTCGCCGAGGCGCTGCGCCACCGCGGCGAGCGCCGCCGTGTCCCGCACATCCTGGGCGAGGGCCACGCCCACCATCGACTCGCCCCTGTGGGAGAGCAGGGGTGAGAGACGGGCGGCAAGGGTCGGCGCCCCGGCAGCGAGACCGGCAGCGTCGAGCGGCGGCAGGGCGCGGCTCTCGCCGAGGGCGGCGAGGAAGGGGGCGAAGGCGGTTGGGCGGAAGGGCAGGCCCGTTATCGCCTCGCGAAGCACCGCCTCCGCCGCTTCGGGCGTGGGCAGCGCGGCCTGCCGGCTGTGTTGCGTCGCCTCGGCCGGCAGGTAGCGGCTGGGGAGGTCGATGCCCTCAAGCGCGGTGCCGAGCAGCGGCACCATCGCCTCGCCCAGCCGCTCCGAGGCGGCCAGCACCTCCCCCTCCGTTCCCGGCCCGAGGGCGAAGAGCACCCGCACATCCGGTGCGCCGAGCTGACGGCGCAGCGTGGCATCCAGCACCTGGGCCTCGCGCGGCACTGGGCTGAGCGCCGAAAGATCGCGCTGCCAGACGGGGCCGCCGAGCACCGCCAGCAGCAGCCCTGCGCCGGCCACCACTCCGGCGGCGAGCCTCCGCCGCCCCCGCAGCGCGCCAAGCGCCGCGCGGACCGGCCGGGGCAGCGGACGCGCCACGATCCGCGCCCCGGGCAGCAGCCAGGGCAGCACCCAGCGGGTCGTGGCGGCGGCGGCCAGCAGCCCCGTCCCGGCGAAGACGCCGAGCTGGACGAGGCCGGGGAAGCCGGAGCCTAGCATCGCCGCCAATCCCGTCGCGGCCGAGGCGGCGGCGAGGCGGAGCGTCGGCCAGATGCGCCGGGCCGCGGCCGCCAGCCCCTCCTCCGGGCGACGCAGGCTCGCCAGCAGGATCGGATAATCGACGGTGACGCCGAGCATCGTCATCCCGAAGCCGAGCGCGATGCCCTGCACCTTGCCGTCGAAGGCGAGCGCCGTCACCGCGAAGCCGGCCAGGGTCCCCACCGCCAGCGGCACCGCGACCAGGCCGAGCAGCATCAGCGAGCGGTAGCGCCAGAACAGGAAGGCCGCGAGCAACCCGCCCGAGGCCAGGGTGATGAGCCGCACATCGGCCCGGATCGCCGTCGCCGCCTCGCTGGCGAAGACGCCCGGCCCGCTCAGCAGCAGCCGCGCCGGGCCTGGATTCGCGGCCTCGAAGGCCGTGCGGAAGGCGGCGACGGCCTGCCCCTGGGCCTCTGCATCCAACCCCGCCCCGCCCTGGGCGCGCGCGATCAGCAGGGCGCGCGGCGGTCCCTCGGCGGCGAACCAGGCGCCGTCCCGCACCTCCAGCCGGCTCTCCGCCAGGAAGGCGCGGGCCAGGCCGAGGAAGGCGCCGGTTGGGTCGGCGAACCCGAAGCGTGCCAGCAGCGGCGAGGCGGCGCTGCGCAGCCCCTCCAGCAGCGCCTCCAGCTTCGGCCGCAACGCAGCGGCGGTGAAGGCTTCGGGCCGCGTCTCGGGCGAGAGCAGGTAGCGGTAGCGGAAGAGCAGCGCCTGCTCCGCATCGCCGAGCGTCACCGTCCCGTCGCCGACGAAGTCGAACCGGCCCGAAGCGCGCAGCCCCGCCGCTGTTTCCCGTGAAACCCTCGCCAGCTCCGCCGGCGCGGCACCCTCGATGCCGGCCAGCAGCAGCGTCGTCGCCGCGCCGCTCCGCAATTCGCGGAAGAGGAAGGCACTCGCCGGGCTGCGGCCAGGGGGCAGGAACTCCGCGAGATCGGCCCGCACCCCGACCAGCGCCCCGAGCCCCCCGCCCAGCGCCGCCAGCAGCAGCAGCGCCGCGAGGAGGCGCCTCACGGGCCGATCTGCATGCGCGTCACGCCGCCGCCGCCCTCGGTCTCGATGCTGCGGACCTGCGCGCCGCGGCCGCTGACCAGGATGCGCTGCACCGCCGCCCGCACCCGCAGGGAGAGCGGCGTCAGCACCATCCGCCAGGGCGCATCGCGGCCCTCCGGGGTGAAGCCGATCTCGTAGTAGCGGTGCAGCCCGGCCAGGTCGCCGGCCAACGTGCCGCGCACCGCCTCGACCAGCGCCCGCATCTCCGGCTGCTCCTCCAGGCCGAATTCGCGGCGGATGCCGCGGTCGGGCCGTTCATAGAGCAATCGCCCGCCCTCGACCCGCAGCACCTCGTCGATGGGGGAGGTGGTGTGCTTCTCCAGCCGGTCCGGCGCCTGCCAGCGGAGCGTGCCCTGGCTCGGCAGCGGCAGGTCGAGTTCGGGGATGGCCTTCTCCTCGGTGAAGCGTGCCTCCGAGCGCGGCTGGGCCGCGAAGCCCTGCATCAGCCGGGCCAGCGCCGGGTCCTCCGCCCAGGCCGGCGCGGCGAGGGCGAGGAGCGGCAGCAGCGCCCATCTCATCGCCCGCGCTCCTGCCAGAAGTCGTAGAAGTTGAACCAGTTATATGGGTAGCGCCGGCACAAAGCCTCGATGCGCGCGGCATAGCGGCAGACGCGCTCCTCGACCAGCGCCTGCCGCCCGGCCCGGCCAGGCGGCGTGGCATCGGCGAAGGGCTCGAACCGCACCTCGTAATGCCGCGGCCCGCGCCAGAGGCCGAAGGCGAGCATCACCGGCGCGCCGAGCACGGCGGCCAGCACATGCGGCCCGGTCGGCAGCGGCGCCTCCTGCCCGAGGAAGGGGACGGGCTGCATCCGCTCGCCCCGCGGCGCGCGGTCGGCCAGCAGCCCGACCAGCCCGCCGCGCTCCAGCACCTCGCGCGCCCGCAGCATCGCATCGGTCGTGCCGAGGGGGATCACCACCTCCTGCCGCTTCGCCCCGCCGAGCGCGTCGAACACCGCCTTCAGCCGCGCCGCATTCGCCTCATGCATGAGGACGGCGACCTCGACCGGGCTGCCGGCATCGGCGACGGCCCGCAGCGCCTCGAAGCTGCCCATATGCGCGCCGAGCAGCAGGCAGCCGCGGCCCTCGGCGATGCGTGCCTTCAACGCGTCGAGCCCGTGGACATCGATGCGGTAGCGCCCGGTCCGCCCCGTCACCAGGAAGGCACGGTCGAGGATGGTCGAGGCGAAGGCGAAATAGAGCCGGAAGACATCGCGGAACCCCACCCGCCGGCCCAGGGCCCGGCCGAGGAACCGGCGCGCCACCCGCCGCTGCCGGGGCGAGAAGAGCATGAAGTAGAAAGCGATCGGGAAGAGCAGCGCATGGCCCGGCCACCAGCCGATGGTGTGCACCAGCCAGACCATGAAGCGGGCGAGGCGGACGCTGCCCCGCTCCGGCACATCCACCCATTCTAGGGCGCCGGTTCGCATGCCAGCTCCCCCGAAAGAACCGTCCTGCCGCCGCTCGCGCAGGCGAAGCCGATGCGTCCCCCTGACCGTGGCGTTAGCGCGATCTCCACCACATCCCCCGGGAGGACGGGGGCGATGAACTTCGCCCGCAGCAGATGCGCCCGATCATGGCCCGCCGCCTGCAGCACCGCATCGAGCAGCACAACGCCGGGCAGGATCGGCCGGCCGGGGAAATGCCCGGGCAGGGCCGGATGCCCGGCCGGGACCTCGAAGCGGGTGGTCACGGCGTGGCTGCCGCCAGGCGCAGCTCGGCCAGCGCCGCCCGCGTCAGCTTGCCGAGCCCGTTGCGGGGCAGGGCGGGCACCAGCACCAGCGGCCGGGGGAGGAAGACCGGCTCCAGCCGCAGCCGGAGCGCGGCCAGGATCTCCTCCGCGCTCCGCCCCGGCGCGACCACATAGGCGCTGAGCCGGGCGGCCGGGTTGCGCTCGATATCCTCCGGCGCGACGAAGACGCCGTCCTCGACGCCCGTGACCTCCATCAGCACCCGGTTGAGATCGGCGAGCGAGGCCCGCCTGCCGCCGGGCTTCACCAGGTCGGCCCGGCGCCCCAGCAGGCGGAAGCGGCCGCCCGGCGCCGGCTCCACCGCATCGGCGAGCGGTACGGCGCCAAGGCCGGGCACATGGACCTCGCCTTGCCCCATGCCGATGCCGGGATAGGGTAGCCAGTCCGGCTCCAGCGCGGTGCGGCGGCTGGCCATGGAGCCGGCCTCGCTGGCGCCGTAGATCTCGAGCATGGGCGCGCCCCAGTCCCGCTCCACCGCCTCGGCCATGCTCATGGCCAGGGGGGCGGTTGCCGAAATGACGGCGGCGAGCGGCGCCGGCCGGCGCCGCTCGGCCAGCAGGGCGCGGAGATGCAACGGCGTCGTCACCAGCAGGCGGCGCGGCGGCAGGCCGTCCAGCGCATCCAGCACGTCCGAAGGGAAGAAGGCCTCGCCGGTATGGCAGGCGAGAGCAGCCTGCAGGGGCAGCATGATGGTGGTCTCGAAGCCGTACATATGCTGCGGCGGCACGGTCGCCAGCACGCTGCCCGGCGGCCCGTCGCTCGGGCGGAGGGCGAAGCGCTCGGCGGCGGCGAGCGCCGCGGCGACCAGCGCGTCCCAGGGCTTCCGATGGGCCGTTGGCTGGCCGGTGGAACCGGAGGTGAAGGCGATGGCGGCGAGCTGCGCGGCGGGGAGCATGGGCACCGGCCCGGTCCAGTCCTCGGCCGCCTTGTCCTCGACGAGGACCAGCGGCAGCTCGGAGGCGACCGGCTTGTCTGCCAGCAGGTAGGTTCCCGGATAGGCCTCGGCCAGCGCCCGCAGCCGGTGCGGCGAGGCATCGGCATTGAGCAGCGTCGGATGCCCGCGCAGCAGGGCGGCAGTGAAGCCGAGCAGCATGCGGTAGCGGTCGGCGCAAAGGTTGATCGTGTGTCCCGCCGCCGGCAGCCGCGCGGCGAGCGCCCGCGCCTCACCGAGCAGGCGGCCGACCGTCACCGGCCCGGTCGGGCGATGGCAGATCACCTCCCCAGCCTCGCGGTTGACGAGCGGCAGCACCGCCTCAGGCCGCATGCCGAACCAGCCCATGCGCGAGCCCTATCGCCCGTAGCGTGCGGAGCGGCGTCGCCCGCCCGTGCTCTGGGAAGCGGCGGTTGCGCAGCCCATGCTCGCCAAGGAAGAGCAGGGCGCAGACCAGCGGCTCGGCGATGGCGAGCGGCACGTCGCTCCGCCCCATGGCGGCGAGCACGGCATGGGCCAGGGCGAAGCCGCCCAGCAACAGCGCCCAGGCCAGCGTCAGCGCCCGCGTGTAGCCGCCCTCCGGCGGTCCGGCCCAGTCGAAGCGGCTGTAATGGGCGATCAGCGGCTCCCGCCCCGGCAGCAGCGTCAGGCCGAAGCGCAGCGCGACCGCCGCGTTGCCGAGCGCCGCCGCCACCGGGTTGCCCACGAGCAGCACCGCCAGGACGACCGAGGCGCCGGCCAGCAGCAGCAACCGGAGGAGGCTGCGTCCGCGCGGCATGCGTTCAGCGCGTCCGGTGCTTTTCGATATGTGCCGTGAGGCTCCGCAAGGAGGCGAAGATACGATGGTTGCGCTCGTCGTCGGAGCGGAGCTTCACGTCGTAAGCCTTGGAGACGGCCAGCGCCATCTCCAGCGCGTCGATGGAGTCGAGGCCGAGCCCCTCGTTGAAGAGCGGCGCCTCCGGCTCGATCGCCTCGGGCGCGACCTCGAGCGACAGCGCGCTGACGATCAGCCGCGCCACCTCGAGTTCCTGCGGGGTGAGGCCGGAGGCGATGGCAGTCTGGGTCATGGTGCCGTCAGGCATGGAGCCGTGAAACCTTGCTGGTGCGCTGGTGTTAACGGGCGTTGCTCAATCTCACTCTCGATATCAGACGGTTACCCGCCGAGGCAAGGAAGTGGGCGACACAGTTCGCGGAACATCGGAAGCGAGGCCGTCTGCCTCACCGCTCCGCTGCCAGCAGCACATTCGGCAGGGGCGTCCCCTCCCAGCAAGGCGTGACCGTGACGGCGAAGCCCGCCACGCGGAAAGGCGCCGCCAGCTCCTCCATCGGAAGCGGGGCGATGGCATTGCTGTCGCCCCGGATGAGGCGCCCGGCCCGCTCCATGGCGAGGCCGAGGGCGCTGCGCCAGCCGCGGGCCGGATCGAAGGCGCGGATCAGCACTTGCCGCCGCGCTCGCGCCGCCACCGCCGCCAGCACCGGCCGCTGCACCTCGGCGGGGAGCTGGTAGAGCACGTCGATCAGTAGCGCCGTGTCGCAGTCCGGCACGCTGTCCGCGGTAAGGTCACCCGCCGTGAAGCGCGCCGGCAGCCGGGCCGCCGCCGCCTGGGCCTCGACGATCTTCCGCGCATCGCGGTCGAGGCCGACCACCTCCCGCGCCCGCCCCGCCATCAGCAGGGCCAGCCCGAGCTGCCCGCGGCCGCAGCCGAGATCGGCCACCATCCCGAAGGGCTTGCCCGCCGCCCGCTCCAGCACCACCCGGCTCGCCGGATCGGTGCGCAATTTGCCGCTGACATAGCCGCGGGCGAAGCGCGAGGCGCCGGCATAGAGCCCTGCCACCTCCCGCGCCAGCGCCGCGCTCATGCCGGGCGCTCGGCCATGTAGGCACGGAACAGGCCGAGCTGCGTGTCGCAGCGTGCCTCGTCGAGCCCGGCCGTCCGCAGCGCCTGGAGGATGGTCGCCGGCGGCACGCAGGCATCGATCGTGTCCCAGTAGTACTGCATCATCAGCCCGGCCCGCGCCCCGCCGCCGGTCAGGCGGCTGAGCGCCGGCACCACCCGGCCGAGATAGAAGCGTGCCGCCCGGTAGGCGAGCGGCCCTTCCGGCCGGCCGATCTCCAGCAGCAGCAGCCGGCCGCCCGGCCGCAGCACCCGGCGGTATTCAACGAAGGCGGTGACGAGGTCCGGCACATGCCGCAGCGCATAGCCCATGCTGAGGAAGTCGAAGTTGCCATCGGCGAAGGGCAGCGCCTCCGCCCGCCCGCGGACCAGCGGGAGGACGAGGCTCCGACGTGCCTCGGCCAGCATTCCGGCGCTGAGGTCGATGCCCGTCACCGCCTCCGGCCGGCCGAGGATGCGTACCCCCTCCCGTGCCACGAGCCCGGTGCCGATGGCGACATCCAGCATCCGCTGCCCCGGCCGCAGCCCGGCCTGCCACAACGCCCGCCGCCGGTACCAGGCCCCGGAGCCGAGGGAGAAGGCGGTGTTGATCCGGTCGTAGGAGCCCGCCGCCTGATCGAACAATTGCCGGACGAAGCCATCGCGGGCGTCGGCGTTCTGGTAATATTCGGTTAAAGTCGGATGCGGTACGGGGCGGGCCTCGTCCTCCCGGCCGCCTGACATGCTAGTCTCCGCAGGCGGCCGAACCGCAGCCTGCAACCCCTGTTTCCCTGTCACGGTCCGGCCGGCTCCTGGACGTCAAGCATCACGCAAGACTATATTACGCGAACAGGAAGGCCCGGAAAAGATGCAGCCGACAACCAGTCTGCGGCACCCGCGCGAGAGTCTCTCGCCTCTCGATTGGCTGGCCGCAATCTACTATCCGGTCGCTTTCTATTTTTGCGTGATGCTGTTCGGCCTGAGCTGCTTCTTATGGAGCATGCCGGCAGGACTTCTCTACCGTGTCCTGCCGAAGCGCTCCGGCGAGGCCTTCGGCCAGTTCATGATCATGCTCGGCTTCCGCTGGTTCATCGGCGTGATGCGGCTGAGCGGCGTGCTGCGCATCGACTTCTCCGAGCTCGACCGGCTGAGCCGGGAGCGCGGCCTGGTCATCGCCCCCAACCACCCGACGATGCTGGATGCGGTGCTGCTCACCTCCCGCCTGCCGCGCGTCGTCTGCATCACCAAGGCGGCGCTCTGGGACAACATCTTCTACGGCGGCAGCGTGCGGCTGGCAGCCTATATCCGCAACGATGCGCCGCTGCCGATGATCCGCCGTGCCGCCCAGGCCATCCGCAACGGCGCCCAGCTCGTCATCTTTCCCGAGGGCTCGCGCACGTCATCGCCGCCGATCGATGCCTTCCACCGCAGCTTCGCCGTCATGGCCAAGGCCGCCGGCGCCCCGGTGCAGACTTTGCTGATCGAGGCGGACAGCCCCTACCTGCGCAAGGGCTGGCCGCTCTTCCGTCGGCCGCAGCTGCCGCTGGTCTACCGCATCCGCCTCGGCCGCCGCTTCGAGGTGGGGGAGGACCCGCAGGGCTTCGTCACCGGGCTCGAGGCCTATTTCCGCGAGGAATTGCCGGTGCAGGCCCCGCGCTGATGCCGCGCGAGACGCGGCTGGTCCTGATCCCTAGCTACAACACCGGCGCCCGCGTGTTGCAGACCGTGCGCGAGGCCCGCGCCGCCTGGACGCCGGTCTGGGTCGTCGTCGACGGCAGCACGGACGGCACCGATGCCCTGTTGCTGGAGGAGGCGGCGCGTGACCCGGGCCTTGAGGTCGTGGTCCTGCCGCGCAACGGCGGCAAGGGCGGGGCCGTCCTGCACGGTTTGCGCGAGGCGACGCGACGCGGCTTCACCCATGCGCTGACCATGGATGCCGATGGCCAACATCCGGCCGACCGCATCGGCGCGATGATGGAGGCCTCCCGCACCGCGCCGGAGGCGATGATCCTCGGCCGCCCGGTCTTCGGGCCGGAGGCGCCGCGGATCCGCGTGCAGGGCCGGCGCATCTCCAACTGGCTGGCGCAGGTCCAGACCGCCGGGGGCGGCATCGGCGACTGCCTCTTCGGCTTCCGCGTCTATCCGGTGGCGCCACTGGTCGCGGTGATGGAGCGGCATCGCTGGATGCGCCGCTTCGACTTCGACCCGGAAGCGGTTGTGCGTCTCTGCTGGCGCGGCCTGCCGGTGGTGAACCTGCCGGTGCCCTGCCGCTACCTCTCCAAAGAGGAAGGCGGCGTCTCGCATTTCCACTATGCACGGGACAACCTGCTGCTCACCTGGATGCATACGCGGCTGGTGCTCGGGATGCTGCCGCGCCTGCCGGCCCTGCTGTGGCGGCGGCGCGCGTCGCCTCCTCCGCTGGCGGCAACGCGACGGCGCTGAGGCCGTCGGCGGCGATCCGCCCCAGCAACGCCGGCAGCAGGTCGAGCGCGACGGAAGGGTGCGGATAGCCGCGCGCCGAGCGCCCATCATGCAGCAGCAGCACGTCCCCGGGCGCGAGGTCGCGGGAGAGCCGCGCCAGCACGCGGTCCGGCCGGGGCGAGACGGTGTCGTAGCCCCGCCGCGTCCAGGCGGCGAGCGAGAGGCCGGCCAGCGCCAGCACCGGGTCGAGCAACGGGCTCCGCAGCCCGGCCGGCGGGCGGAAGAAGCGCGGCGCCTGCCCGCAGGCATCGGCGATGGCCGCCTGCGCCGTCTCGATCTCTCGCCGCATTGCCCCTGGCCCCCAGGCGGCGAAGCTGAGCGGATGACGATGCGTGTGGTTCTCGACGCCATGGCCGCGTCGCAGCATCTCCCGCAACAGGGCAGGGTGGCGCGCCGCCCGCTCGCCGATGACGAAGAAGCTGGCCTTGGCCTCCGAGGCATCGAGCAGGTCGAGGACCCGCGGCGTCACCTCTGGGTCCGGCCCGTCGTCGAAGGTGAGGGCGATCCGCGGCTCCGCCCCGCCGAGCCGCGTCAGCACCGGCCCGAGCAGGCGGCAGCGAGGATGCATGCAGCCGGCCAGGGCCAGGTGGTTGGCAGCGAGGGCCGAGAGCGTCTCCAGCCAGCACCCCGGCTCGGCGGCCATGGCAAGCAGCCCGCCGGCATGCAGCGCGAGCGAGGCACGGATCGTGGGGCTCGGCGACCAGGCGAGCAGGCCACGCCACTGGCCCGCCGCGACGGGGAAGGCGGGCGGCATCACCCGAACCTCTCTCACGGATGCCGCCCGCGCTCAAGCAGAGACGTTTCGGACGCGAAGACTTATTGCGCCGAGGCGATGATCTGCCGTGCAGCCTCCGCCTGGCGCCCCGAGGCGGCCATCTGGCCATGATGCAGGGCGGCGCGTGCCTGGACGAGAGGCCTTATCGCAGCCTCCGGCACCGCCTCACCCGCTGCCTTGCCGTTCAGCAGCGCCGTCTCGGCCCGCTCCAGGGTAAGCTCGGCCTGTCGCGCATCATGCGCACGGATGCGGGCCTCCGCCTCCTGGATCAGCGCATCTGCGTCGTGCAGCACGTTCATGCGGGTCGGGACGGGTGCCGGCGCCGGCGGGGCGGCGGGCGCCTCCGGCGCGGCGGCGATCCGCGGCGGCGCCCGGTTCATGAAGGGCCGCATCTCCGGGTTCTCGTGCATCGTCCGCTCGAAGGTCGCGGTGCGCCGGTTGATGCCCGGGATGTCGCTGTCATCCGCAAGGGCCTTGCCGCCGGGCAGCATGGCGGCGAGCAGGGCCGCCGCGCCGACCGAGGCCATGGATACGAAACGCATGGTCGCTCTCCCTGTTGCTGGGTTGCTGGTGAGGCGCCGGGCGCCCGGCAGGAGCTTGCGACTGTGGAGGTGGAGGGGTCCTCCACGCCGGGTGACGCATCGGTCAGGGAGGGACACGCTGTCGCGACCTTGCCTCAGGCCCCCACCAGCATCTCCGCCAGCGTCCCTCCGTCATACCGGGTACGGAAGCGACCGCGCCGCTGCAACTCCGGCACCAGCAGATCGACGATGCCGATGAGGTCGAGCGGCATCGAGACCGTGTGCCCGAGCATGAAGCCGCCGCGCTCCCCGGTCGCCTCGAAGGCTTCCTCCAGCCGGTCGGCGATCTGCCGCGGCGAGCCGGCGATGGTGGTGTCATAGGCCGTCGCCTCGCGCCGGCCATGCTCGAAGAAGTCGCGCCGCGTGATCTCCCTGTCGCCGCCGCTCTCGGCCGCCAGCTCATGGATGAACCCGACCGGCGAGGCCTGGCCGGCGATGATCTCGGCATGCAGCGCATGCAGGGTGAAGCGCTCCGGCAGGGTCGAGAAGTCGTAGCCGGAATTGTAGGAGAGATAGGCGCCCACCGCCTCGTCCGGGATGGCGGCCAGCATCGCATCCCGCCGTGCCAGCGCCTCGCGCTCCGTCTCGGCGATCACCATCGGCGTCTGCCAGAGGATGCCCACCGTCGCCGGGTCGCGCCCCTCGGCCCGCAACGCCTCGTCGAGCGCCCGGCGCTGCTTCACCTGGAGGTCGAGCGCCATGTCGGCGCCGAAGACATGGTCGGCGACGCGGGCCGAGGCGCGCACCCCGCGCGGCGAGCCGCCCGCCTGGATCAGCACCGGCCGCCCCTGCGGCGAGGGCGGCGTGTTCAGCGGCCCGTCGACCTTGAAGAAGCGGCCCTCGTGATGGACGTCGTGGACCTTGCGCGGGTCGCCGACGCGGCCCGTCGCACGGTCCCAGAGCATCGCATCCGGCTCGACGCTGGCCCAGAGCGCCTTGCAGACGGCGACGAACTCTTCCATCCGCGCATAGCGCGCCTCATGGTCCACCAAGCCGTCATGGCCGAAATTGGCGAAGTCCGAGCGCCGCGTGGAGGCGACGAGGTTCATCGCGATCCGCCCGCCGGTGACGTGGTCGAGCGTGTTCATCAGCCGCGCGGTGTAATACGGGTGCATGAAGCTCGACGAGTAGGTCAGGCCGAAGCCGATATGCCGCGTCACGCGGGACATCGCGACGGCGATGGGCTGGATGTCCTGCCGCGGCCAGTTGATGCCCCATTCGACGGCGGCGTCGCGCGTGCCGCGCCAGGTATCCGGCACGCCGGTGCCGTCGCCGGAGAAGAGCAGGTCGAGCAGCCCCCGCTCGGCGATGCGCGCCATCTCCTCGAACATGGTGATGTCGGGAAAGGTGCGGCCCGGCCAGGAGCCCGGCATGCGCCAGCGCCCGCCCATATGCGAGTAGGAGAAGTCGAAGCCGAGATGCATGCGGCGCCTGGCCATGCGCGTGTCCCCTGGCGATGGTGCCTGGCGGCTTCTTCCCCACACGCAGCTTACGGCATCAACGCCGGCCGAACAGCCGCTCCAGCTCGGCATTGCCGAGGCGAAGGAAGGTCGGGCGGCCATGCGAGCAGGTGGCGGCGCGCGGCGTCGCCTCCATCTGGCGCAGCAGCGCGTCCATCTCCGGCGGGGTGAGCCGCCGCCCGGCCCGCACCGAGCCGTGGCAGGCGAGCCGCGCCACGGCGGCATCCAGCCTGCGGTCGAGCGCCGTCGCCTCGTCATAGGCGGCGAGTTCCTCGGCGAGGTCGCGCAGCAGCGGCCCGGGGTCGGCCGGGCCGAGCAGCGCCGGCAGCGCCCGCACCAGCACGGCGCCCGGCCCGAAGCCCTCGACCTCGAGGCCAAGCCGGGCGAGGTCGGCGGCGAAGCCGAGCAGCCGCGCCGCATCCGCAGGCGGCAGGTCGACCACCGCAGGCAGCAGCAGCGGCTGCGCCCTGACGCCGCCCTCGATGAGCTGCGCCCGCAGCGCCTCATGCGTCAGCCGCTCATGCGCCGCATGCTGGTCGACCAGCACGAGCGCCCCATCCGGCGCCTCGGCGAGGATGTATGTCTCCATGATCTGCGCCAGCGCGCGCCCGAGCGGATGCTCCGCCGGTGCCGGCTCGGGCGCCGGGGCAGGCGGTCGCGGCGGAGCGAAGCCGAGCGGCAGGGCGGGCGCCGGGACGGGCATCGGCTCTCGCGGCGGCGGCGTCAGGGCGAGCTGCATCTCGGCCAGGCCGATCCGGTCCGGCAGCGGTGCCGGCTCCGGCCGCCGCCAGCCGCCGGACCAGCCGGTGCGCGGCGCATAGGCGGTCAGCGCCGGGGCCGGCGCCGCCACCCCGGCGCCTGCCGAAAGCGACCGCCGCAGCGCCCCGATCAGCAACCCGCGCACCCCGGCCTCGTCGCGGAAGCGCAGTTCGGTCTTCATCGGGTGGACATTCACGTCGACCGCCTCGGGCGGCAGCTCGAGGAAGAGCGCCGCCACCGGATGCCGCCCGGCCGCGACCAGGTCGCGATAGGCGACGCGCAGCGCCGTCCGCAGCAGCTGGTCCCGCACCGGGCGGCGGTTGACGACGAGGTGCTGCTCCATCCCCGTCGCCCGCGTATAGGCCGGCTGCGCAGCCAGGCCGGAAAGGGCGAGGCCGCCTCCCTCCGCCGCCACGGGCAGGCCGGCCCCGGCGAAATCGGCCCCGAGCAGCTCGGCGATGCGCGCATCCCGCTCCGCCGGCGCGAGGGCGAGGATCTCCCGCCCGTCCTGCGTCACCCGGAAGCCGACCTCGGGCCAGGCGAGGGCCAGGCGCCGCACCGCCTCCACCGCCTGGTCGGCCTCGGTGCGGAGGGATTTGAGGAATTTCCGCCGGGCCGGGACGGCGTAGAACAGGTCTCGCACCTCGATCCGCGTGCCCGGCGCGCCGGAGGCCGGCACCACCGCGCCCTTCCGCCCGCCCTCGACAGTCAACGCATGGGCATCGCCCTCGCGCGGCCGGCTGGTGATGGAGAGGCGCGCCACGGCGCCGATCGAGGGCAGCGCCTCGCCGCGGAAACCGAGGGTCGCAATGCGGAAGAGCATCGCCTCCTCCGGCAGCTTCGAGGTGGCGTGCCGCTCAACGGCCAGGCCGAGATCCTCCGGCCCCATCCCATGCCCGTCATCCTCGACGACGACGCGCTCGACCCCGCCGCCCTCCAGCGTGACGGCGATGCGCCGCGCCCCGGCATCGAGGGCATTCTCCACCAGCTCCTTCACCACCGCGGCCGGCCGCTCGACCACCTCGCCGGCGGCGATGCGGTTGGCGGTCGTCTCGGACAGGAGGCGGATGGGCATCAGCGGGGGCTCGGCGCGGGGGCGGTCATGGGGGCGAAGCGAACCTCCGCCCTGAAAGATAAGGCGCCGCGGCACCACCCGCCAGGGCAGGCTCAGGGATAGTCGAGCTGCCCCGTCGCCAGCGCCCGGGCCCAATCTGCCCGTCCCGCTGCCTGGGCATCCGCCGCGGCCGCGTCCCAATCATAGGGGATGGCGTGGAATTCGGCGCTCCACCCCGCTGGCCCACGCTCCACCACCGCATAGCGCGCATGCGGCGTGCCGGCGAAGACGACATGCGGATGCGGCTCGGTATCCCAGTAGCCCGGCTGGCCGACGCTGCCGGGATTCACCACCAGCCGCCCGTCCGGCAACCAAGCCATCCGCGCCAAATGCGAATGGCCGCAAAGGATCAGCCTCACTCCCGGCGTCACCCCGATGCGCCCGGCGGCCTCGGCCGCCATCGCCGGGCGCAGGTGATGCGGCCCGGCCACCACCTCCAGCGCATAGGTCAGGTCGTCGGACGGCGTGCCGTGGCAGGCGAGCACCCCCCCGGCTGGATGCAGCACCGGCGGCAGCGTGCCGAGCCAGTCCCGGTGCGCCGCCGCGAGCCGCACGGCGCTGAAGGCATCGGAGGGGATCATCGCCTCCACCGGCCGGTCGAGCAGCTGCCGGTCATGGTTGCCGCGCACCGTCGGCCAGCCGAGCGCTATCAACCGGTCCGCAACCTCCGCCGGCTGCAGCGGCCCGGAGAGGCAGTCGCCGAGATTGACGACCAGGTCGGCCCCGCGCCGCGGCAGGTCGGCCAGCACGGCCTCCAGCGCGCGGAGGTTGCCGTGGATATCGGCGAGGACGGCGATCCGCACCTCAGCCCTCGCGCAGTGCCGCCAGCAGGCCGAGGGTCGAGCCGTCCTGCCCCTCCGCGGGGCCACCCTCCAGCGCCTTCAGGATCGGCCCGGTGAGCTGCTTGCCGAGTTCCACGCCCCACTGGTCGAAGGCGTTGATGTCCCAAAGGATACCGAGCGAGGCGACCTTGTGCTCGTAAAGCGCCACGACCTGGCCGAGGGTGAAGGCATCGAGATGCGGCAGCAGCAGGGTCGCGGTCGGCCGGTCGCCGGGGAAAACGCGGTGCGGCAGCAGCCGCTCGATCTCCGCCGGATCGGTACCCGCGGCTTCCATCTCGGCCCGCACCTCCGCCTCGGTCTTGCCCCGCATCAGCGCCGCCGACTGGGCGAGGCCATTGGCCAGGAGCTTCCGGTGGCTGTCCGGGTGCGCGTGGTCCGGCTGCTTCACCAGGATGATGTCGGCCGGCACCGGCCGCGTGCCCTGGTGGATCAGCTGCATGAAGCTGTGCTGCGCATTAGTCCCCGGCTCGCCGAAGACCACCGCGCCCGTGTCATGCCCGACCGGCGCCCCTTCCAGCGTCACCCGCTTGCCGAGGCTCTCCATTTCGAGTTGCTGGAAATGCGCCGGCAGCCGGGCGAGGCGCTCATCATAGGGCAGCACCGCCCGCGTCGCATAGCCGAGGCCGTTGACGTGCCAGAGCTCGGTCAGCGCCAGCAGCACCGGAAGGTTGGCCTCGAGCGGCGCCGTCACGAAATGCGCGTCCATCGCCCGCGCCCCGGCGAGCAACTGCTCGAAGGCTTCCCAGCCGAGCGCGAGCGCCAATGACAGGCCGATCGACGACCAGAGCGAGAAGCGTCCGCCTACCCAGTCGCGGAAGGGGAAGACCCGATCTGCGGCGATGCCGAAGCCCTCGGTCGCCTTGAGGTTGGTGGAGAGCGCCGCCAGATGCCCGCCGACCGCCGCCTCGCCCACCCCCTCGGCGAGCCAGGCGCGGACCAGCGCGGCATTGGTCATCGTCTCCTGGGTGGTGAAGGTCTTGCTGGCCACCAACACCAGGGTCCGCCGCGGGTCGAGCCGGGGGCGGATTTCCTCCCAAGCATGGGCATCGACATTGCCGAGATAGTGCGGCCGGAGCGGCGAGGCCGGCGTCCACAGCGCCCGCGCCACCATCGCTGGGCCGAGATCGGAGCCGCCGATGCCGATGTTCAGCACATCGGTGAAGCGCTCGCCCGTCGCCCCGCGCAGCCGGCCCTCGGTCACGGCCTGGGTGAACTCCCGCATGCGCGCCAGCACTGCGGCCACCTCGGCCGAGGCATCCTCCGCCCCGGCGCGGAAGCCGCCCTCGCCGCGCAGCGCCATGTGCAGCACGGCTCGCCGCTCGGTGACGTTGACCGCCTCGCCCCGCGACATGGCGTCCCGACGGCCGGGCAGGTCGGCGGCGCGGGCGAGGCCGAGCAGCGCCGTGCGGGCCGCATCGCTCACCGAAGTCTTGGACAGGTCGAGGAGCAGCCCGTCCGCCTGGTGGGAGAAGCGCTGGAATCGCTCGGGGTCGGCGGCGAAGAGCGGGCGGATGGAGGCTGCGGCGCTGCCATCCGGCCGCGGCGTCCGGGCCAGGGTCATCACCGCCGCCCAGGCAGCCGCCAGTTCCTGCGCCATGCGCCTTCCTCCGTTTCGACCGCCCTTCGCTTAAAGCAAAACCACCAGACGAGAAATCAGCCGCCGCGTCACAACCCCGCCGGTTGCCCCGCCACCACGACCGAGAGCCCATCCGGCGCCAGCACCCGCGCCGCCACCTTGGCCAGCCGTTCCTGCGTCAGCGCCCTGAGCCGCGCCGGGCGGCCGGCGAGCCAATCGGTCGACCGGCCGTTCTGCCGCAGCATCAGCAGCGTCTCCGCCACCCGCCGGCTGTCGGTGAACTGCAGCGGCATGGAGCCGGTGAGGAAGGCGACGGCATCGGCCAGCTCCGTCTCGGTCGGCCCCTCGGCGGCCATGCGGGCCCACTCCTCCCGCGTCACCGCCAGCGTCTCGGCGACCCGTGCATTCTCCGTTGCCACCGAGCCGATGACGACGCCATGCCGGAACAACAGGTCGAGCCCGGCGCCGATGCCGTAGGAGAGGCCGCGCTGCTCCCGCACCGACTGCATGAGCCGAGAGGAGAAGCCGCCACCAGCCAGGATGCGCAGCACGACCTGCGCCGCCTCCCAGTCCGGATCGGACGAGGCCAGCCCGTCCTGGCCGAAGATCACCGCCGATTGCGGCGAGGCGACGGCCAGCACCTGCTGACCGAAGGCGCGGAAGGCCGGCAGCGGCACCATGGGCTGCGGCGCCCCGGCGGGCAGCCCGCTGAACAGCGCCGGCAGCAGCGCCTGCAACGCGGCCGGGGTAATGGCGCCGCTCGCCGTCACCAGCAGCCCTTCGCGGTGAACCTGCCGGGCGAGCGCCGCCCGCAGCGCCTCCGCAGGCAGGCCAGCCAGACTCTCCGCCGTGCCGCCGCTCGGCCGCCCGGCGGAATGGCCGGGGAAGGCCTGTGCCCAGAAGGCCCGTACCGCCTGGCCGCGCGGCGTTTCCAGCGCGCGGCGGGCGGCGGCGATGGAGCGTGCCCGCACCCTCTCCACCGCATCCGCATCGAGCCGCGGCTCCTGCATGGCGAGGCGGGCGAGGCGAACCGCCTCCGGCAGGGCGGTGCTGAGTGCCCGGAAGCCGCCCTCGAAACTGTCCCGGTCGGCGGAGAAATTGAGGCTGATCGCCTGGTCGCGCAGCGCATCGCCGAACTCGACGGCCCGCAGCGAGCCCGCCCCCTCGGTCAGCAGGGCGGCTGCGAGCGCCGCCGTCCCTTCCTGCCCTGCCGGGTCGAGCGCCGCCCCGCCGGCCCAGGACCAGGTGATGGAGACCACCGGTACCGACTGGTCCTCGACCAGCCAGGCGGAGATGCCGTCTGCCTCGACCACCTGGATCGGCAGCGAGAACCCCTGCTCATTGCGTGGCGGATTCACGTCACGGTCCGACGCGGCGGTCATGCCGGCGCCCCCGGCAGCAGCCAGCCCGTGGTACCGACCGGCTGGCCGAGCACCGCCCGCGCCGCCGCCGTCACCTGCTCCCGCGTCACCGCCTTCAGGTAGCGCGGCCAGAATTCGACCAGCTCCAGCGGCAGGCCGATCGCCAGCACGCCGCCCAGCATCCGCGGCGCAGCGCCGATCCCGTCGAGCGACAGCACCGCCCCCGCCGTCAGCTGGCGGATGGAGCGGATGACCTCCGCCTCGCTCAGCCCGTCCTGCAGCAACGCGGCGAGGGCGGCATCCACCGCCGCCTCCAGCCGCTCCGGCGCCACGCCCTGCCGCGCCGTAGCCGAGACGCTGAAGCTGCCCGGCCCCACCGTCTCGCTGTCATAGGAGGCGCTGGCGCTGGTCGCGAGCCCGGTCTCGACGAGCGCCTTGTGCAACCGGCTGCCGGAGCCGCTGCCGAGCAGATGCGCCAGGACCTCGAGCGGCCAGGCATGGCGCGTCTCGCCCCAGGTGAGGCTCGGCGCCATGGCGCTGCGCATGAAGCTCGCCTCTCGCACCGCCGGGTCATGCTGGACGAAGCGCGGCTCGGCCGCGGCCGGCACCGACTCCGCCCGCTGGCGGGGTGTGAAGGGCCGGGCCGGCACCACGCCGTAGAATTCCTCGGCGAGCTTCCGCACCTCGGCCTCCCGCGCATCGCCGGTGACGACGAGCACGGCGTTGGCGGGGGCGTAGCGCTGCTCGTGGAAGCCGCGGAGATCCTCAAGCGTGATGGCGCGGATCTCATCCTCCCAGCCGATCAGCGGGCGGCCGTGCCAGTGCTGCGGCCCCCACATGGCAGCCTCGAACCCTTCCCAGAAGCGGCCGCGCGGGTTGCTGCTGGTGCGCTGGTTGCGCTCTTCAAGGATCACCGCCCGCTCCGGCTCCAGCGTCGCCTCGGGCAGCAGCGGATAGGCGAAGCGGTCCGCCTCCATCCGCATGACCAGCGGGAGGCGCGAGGCCTCGACCGTCTGGTAGTAGGCAGTGACGTCGCGCGAGGTGAAGGCATTGTCCTGCCCGCCCTCCCGCGCCACGGCCAGCGACAGCGCGCCCGGTGCCACGTTGCGGCTGCCCTTGAACATCATGTGCTCGAGGAAATGCGCGGTGCCGGACCGGCCCGCCGGGTCCTCCCCCGCGCCCGCGCCATAGAAGAGGTAGTGCGAGACGACCGGCACCCGCCGGCTCTCGGCGAGCACCACGCGCAGCCCGTTCGCCATGGTCCAGCTCACCGCGCCGAAGAGCGGGCGCTCGGCGATCTGTTCGGTCGGCGGGGCGATGGCCGGCTGGGCGAGGGCGGGCGGAGCGGCGGTGGCCACCGGCAGGGCAGCGGCGGAGCGGAGGGCGGTACGGCGTGTCACGCTGGGCATGCCTCCAATGTGGGGATGCCGGTGGCGTTCCGCCAGCATCGCACGAGGCCCATGGGGGCAGGGAGGCCGATCATGACGGCTCGGCCCCTAGTGTCCAAGCCGTGGGGGCCAAGCCGTGTTCAGAAGATGCTCTCGAACAGCGCCGTGACCGGGTTGCTGCTGCGGGTGCGCTGGATGACCGGCGTCTCGCCATCCGTCACCTCGCGGCCGAGCGCCGCGTTCTCGCGCAGCCGCTGCGCCTCGCGCCGCGGGTCGAGCGCGGTGCCGGCCGGCTCCGGCCCGCGCCAGAACATCAGCCGGTCCACCAGCGTGCGCTGCGGCTGGTCGAGCTTCAGGCTCTCCTCGTCCACCCGGCGGCGGATGTCGTCGCCGACCGGGCGACCGGCCTGGCTCAGCAGCGCGCTCTCGGCGGTGCTCGGGGCGCTGGCGGCGGCCGGGCCACTGAGCACCGCGCCCGGCACCAGCGTCGCCTCCGCCGCCTGGCGGGTCGAGACCTCCTGCGGCCGGTCGGCGCCGGGGCGGGGCGCCGGCAGCGGGCCGCCGAGCGAGGGCGGCATGGAGAGCGGCGCCCGGGTCGTTACCTGGAATTCATCCGGCGCGTCCCGGGTCAGGCCGAAGGTGCGCGCGGTGTCGCCGCCGCAGCCAGCGAGGGCGGTGGCAAGCAGAATGGACAGGGCCATAGCCTGGCCCGCGGGGCGGCGCATCCTCATGCCGCTTCCTTACTCGCCGGCGGCTTGCGGAACAAGGCATCCGCGAGGAGGACGAAAACCCCGCATACGATCCCGGCATCGGCGATGTTGAACACGTACCAGTGCCAACCCCAGCCATGCGCATCAACGAAATCGACCACCGCGCCGAAGCGCAGCCGGTCGATGACATTGCCGACCGCGCCGCCGACCACCGCACCCAGCGCGGTTGCAACCGCGCGGTTCTCCGCCCGCGCCATCCAGCGCAGCAGGAAGGCGGCGATGACGGCGGCGAGGACGGCGAGGATGATGTGGTTCAGCGGCCCCTCGCCCGAAAGCAGGCCGAAGGTGACGCCGCGGTTCCAGACCATGGTGAGGTCGAGGCCGAGCGGCCCCGCCTCGACCAGCGGCAGCGTGCGGCGGTTGGGGAGGTCCAGCACCTCCAGCACCCACCACTTGCTGAGCTGATCGGCGGCGAGCAGCAGCGCCGCCATGAGGAGGCCGATGCGCATCACTGGCCCGTCACCGCGGCCTCGCAGCGGCGGCAAAGCGTCGGGTGCGCAGCGGATTGGCCGACCTCCTCCAGCACGCGCCAGCAACGGTCGCACTTGGCGCCGGGAGCCTTTACGACACGGAAGCCCGCTTCGAACGGCTCGGGCTCAGCTTCGACCTTGGAAACGATCAGGAATTCTTCCCAGAACGATGAGTCGAGCGACTCATCGCCCATAGGGTTGACGATCACCTTAGCCTGCAGCGATGAGCCGATCTCCCCATCTCTTCTGAGACGTTCCAGCAGGTTGGTCGCCAGGGCGCGGCGGGCGCGGAGCGCCGCCCAGCGCTCGGCCAGCGCCTCGTCCCGCCACTCGCTGGGCAGCACCGGGAAGTCGTGCAGGTGGATGCTGTCATCCTCGTCGGGGAAGCGGGCGAGCCAAGCCTCCTCCGCGGTGAAGACCAGCACCGGCGCCAGCCAGGCGCAGAGGCAGCGATGCAGCACGTCGAGCACCGTGCGCGCGCTGCGCCGCCGATGGCTGTCCGCGGCATCGCAGTAGAGGCTGTCCTTGCGGATGTCGAAGTAGAAGGCCGAGAGATCGGTCGAGCAGAAGGCGTGGATCTCGGGATAGACGCCGGTCCAGTCGTAATCCTTCGCCGCCTTGCGGAGCTTCGCATCCAGCTCGGTGAGGCGGTGCAGCACCCAGCGCTCCAGCTCCGGCAGCTCGGCATGGGCGACCTTCTCGTCCTCCTCGAAGCCGGCGAGGTTGCCGAGCAGCCAGCGCAGCGTGTTGCGCAAGCGCCGGTAGAGCTCCGCCTGCTGCTTCAGGATCTCCTTGCCGATGCGGAGGTCCTCGGCGGTGTCCGAGTTCATCACCCAAAGGCGCAGGATGTCGGCGCCGTATTGCTGCATCACCTCCTGCGGGGCGGTGACGTTGCCGAGCGACTTCGACATCTTCCGGCCCGACTCGTCGAGCACGAAGCCATGCGTCAGCACCGCCTTGAAGGGCGCGACGCCATTGGTGCCGACGCTCTCCAGCAACGAGGAATGGAACCAGCCGCGATGCTGGTCGGAGCCCTCCAGGTAGAGATCGGCCGGGAAGGGCATGCCGCGGTCACGCAGCACGAAGGCATGGGTCGAGCCGCTCTCGAACCACACATCGACGATGTCCATCACCTGCTCGTAGTCCGCAGGGTCGCGCCCCTGGCCGAGGAAGCGCGCGGCCGCGCCCGGCTGGTACCAGGCATCGGCACCCTCTACGCGGAAGGCTTCGACGATGCGCTCCATCACCGCCGGGTCGCGCAGCGGCTCGCCGCTGCGGCGGTCGACGAAGACGGCGATCGGCACGCCCCAGGCGCGCTGCCGGCTGATGCACCAGTCGGGCCGCGCGGCGACCATGCTGCCGATGCGGTTGCGTCCCTGGTCGGGCACGAATTGCGTCGCATCGATCGCCGCCAGCGACTTCTCGCGGATCGCATTGGCATCGTCCATGGCGATGAACCACTGCGGCGTCGCGCGGAAGATCACCGGCTTCTTCGAGCGCCAGCTATGCGGGTAGCTGTGCGTGAGCTTGCCCTTGGCGACCAGCGTGCCGGCCGCCTCGCAGGCGGCATAGACGGCATCATGCGCCTTGAAGACATGCAGGCCGGCGAAGCCCGGCGCCTGCATGGTGAAGGTGCCGTCGTCGTTCACCGTCTCGGGCACCGGCAAGCCGTTCTCGCGCCCGAGGTTGAAGTCGTCCTCGCCATGGCTCGGCGCGATATGGACGAACCCGGTGCCGGCCTCCGTGGTGACGAAGTCGCCTGCTAACAGCGGCACGTCGAAGTCGTAGCCATCGCCGCGCAGCGGATGCGCGGCGATGGCGCCTGCCAGCTCCTCGCCCTTCAGCACGCGCACCACCGTATGGGCGCCGAGCTTCGCATCCTTCTCGAATTGCGGCAGCAGCGGCAGCGCGACCAGCAGCCGCTCGCCGGGGGCGAGGTAGCTGCCCTCGCCAACACCCGTGACATGCACCAGCGCGTAGTCGATCTCCGCCCCATAGGCGACGGCGCGGTTGCCGGGGATGGTCCAGGGCGTCGTCGTCCAGATCACGACGCTGGCGCCGGCCAGGTCCTCGGCGCCGGCCTTCACCAGGCGGAAGCGCGCCCAAAGGGTTGGCGAGAGGTGGTCGTGATACTCGATCTCCGCCTCGGCCAGCGCCGTCTTCTCGACCGGGCTCCACATCACCGGCCTGAGCCCGCGATAGAGCGAGCCGTTCATCAGGAACTTGCCGATCTCGCCGACGATCGTCGCTTCGGAGGGGAAGTCCATGGTCGCATAGCGCCCGGCCCAGTCGCCGAAGACGCCGAGGCGCTTGAACTCCTCGCGCTGCACGTCGAGCCAGCGCGTGGCATAGGCGCGGCACTCGGCGCGGAATTCGAGGACCGGCACGTCGTCCTTCTTGCGGCCGCCCTGGTACTTGCCCTTGGGGTCGCGGTACTCCTCCTCGACCTTCCACTCGATCGGCAGGCCGTGGCAGTCCCAGCCGGGAACGTAGTCGGCATCGTGCCCCGCCATCTGGGCGGCGCGGTTGATGACGTCCTTCAGGATCTTGTTCAGCGCGTGGCCGATATGCAGCGGGCCGTTCGCGTAGGGCGGGCCGTCATGCAGGATGAAGGACGGCCGGTCCTTCGACTGCTCGCGCAGGCGGGACCAGAGGCCGAGCCCCTCCCAGCGCTTCAGCCAGTCCGGCTCGCGCTTCGGCAGGTCGCCCTTCATCGGGAAGGCGGTCTGCGGCAGGAAGACGGTGCCGCGGTAGTCTTGGGTCCCAGACTGTGCCCCTGGGGCTTGGGCGGCGGCTTCGGTGTCGTTCATCGGGGCGGTCTCCGGCCGCCGGCGGCGCGGCGGCGGGTCAGCGGTGGCGGGTGCGCGGCGGTCCCGGCCCTCAGGCGAGGGCCGGGCGGCTAATTCGCGGATGGGCCACCGGGCGATGCATGAGGGGCTTATGGGGATCGGAGGGCCAGGGGGTCAAGTATAGGGGTCAGGTATCCTGGGCCAGCGCCGCCCGCGCATCCTCGGCATCCCGGGCGATGGCCGCCTTCAGCGCCTCTAGCCCGTCGAATTTAGCATCCGCCCGCAGGAAATGCCGCAGCCGGACGCCGATCTCCAGCCCATAGAGGTCGCCCGAGAAGTCGAAGAGATAGGTCTCGAGCCTGGTTTCCGGGTCGCCGCCGAGGGTCGGGCGGCGGCCGATATTGGACACGCCCTTCACCTCCTGCCCGTCAGGCAGCATCGCCGTCACCGCATAGACCCCGCGCGCCGGCTCCAGGTGCCGGCCCAGCCAGAGATTGGCCGTCGGCCAGCCCAGCACCCGGCCGAGCTTGTCGCCATGCACCACCTCGCCGCGGATCTCCCAGGGGCGGCCGAGCATGGCCGTCGCCCGCTCCGGATAGCCATCCTGCAGGGCACGGCGGATGCGGGTGGAGGAGATCGGCCCCTGCGCATCGGTGACGGGCGGCACGATGGTCAGCCCGATGCCCGCCGCCTCGGCCAGGCCAGTGAGCGTGCCGGCATCCCCGCCGCGCCGGTGCCCGAAGGCGAAATCCTGCCCGCAAGCCAGATGCACGGCGCCGAGCCCGTCCCGCAGCACCTCGGTGAAGAAGCGCTCGGCCGGCATGGTGGCGAGCGCTGCATCGAAGGGCAGCGCCACCACCAGCGCCGCGCCCGCCGCCCCCAGCGCCTCGGCCTTGGCGGGCAGTAGGGTGAGGCGGAAAGGGGGGTCCTCGGGCCGGAAATGCTCGCGCGGATGCGGCTCGAAGGTCAGTACGGCGAGCGGCGCCGCGGGCCGGGCCGCATGCGCCGCCGCCAGCACCGCCCGGTGCCCCAGATGGACCCCATCCATGTTGCCGAGCGCGACGGTGGCCCCGCGCAGCCCGGGCGGCAGGTCACGCCAGTCGGTGAGGACAAGGGGCTGGGTCATGCCCCGGCGGTCTAACGAGAGCCGGGCGGGTGGACAAGCGCCGCGCCATCGCCAGAGTGGATCGAGATCGCAGCAGGACCGACCTCATGCCCCAGACCGATACCGGCAGCTCCGACCGCCTCCTCGCCGAGCTCAGGACCTGGGTGGAGCACGAGACCCCGACCACCGATCCTGGCGCCGTCAATGCGCTGCTCGACCGCTGCGAGGCAGACCTCGCCGGAGCCGGCGCCGCCATCGAGCGCCTGCCGGGCCGCGACGGCTTCGGCGATACGCTGATCGCCCGCACCCCGGGTGAGGGCGCGCCGGTGGTGGTCGCCGGCCATCTGGATACCGTCTGGGACCACGGCACGCTGGCGAAGTCGATGCCCTGGCGCGTCGAGGGCGAGCGCGCCCATGGCCCCGGCATCTATGACATGAAGGCCGGCAGCTTCTTCGCCTTCCACTCCGTGCGGGAGATCCTGCGCCAGAGGGTGAGGACCCGCCGCCCCATCACCCTGCTGCTCACTTCGGATGAGGAGGTCGGCAGCCCGACCAGCCGCGCCCCCATCGAGGCCGCTGCCCGCGGCGCCTGCGCCGTGCTGATCCCGGAGCCCGCCGGTGGCAGCCAGGGTGCCTGCGTCACCGGCCGCAAGGGCACAGGCGGCTTCACGCTCACCGTCCAGGGCCGCAGCGCCCATGCCGGCGGTAATTGGTCCGAGGGGCGGAGCGCCGTCGTCGCCCTGGCCCAGGCAATCCTCAAGGTCCATGCCCTGACCGACCTGGAGCGCGGCGTCACCACCAATGTCGCGCCGATCTGGGGCGGCACGCGGCCGAACGTCATCCCGCCTGAGGCAGGCTGCCGCATCGACTTCCGCGCACCGAGCCTCGCCGAGGCGGAGCGCATGGTGGCCGCCATCCGCGCCCTCGCCGGGGAGGCGGACGGCATCCGCATCACCGTGGAGGGCGGCCTGAACCGCCCGCCGCTGGAGGAGAGCCCGGCCAATCTCACCCTCTACGAGACCGCCCGCGCCATTGCCGCCCGCCAGGGCTACGATCTGCCGAAGCAGCACCGCGGCGGCGGGTCGGACGGCAATTTCACCGCCGCCATGGGCATTCCGACGCTGGATGGCCTCGGCTGCACCGGCGCCGGCGCCCATGCGCCGGAGGAGCATATCCGCTGGCCCGACCTGGCGCCGCGCTGTGCCGTGCTCTGCGAGTTGCTGGAAACCCTGGGGTAAAGGAGCGAGCCACATGCCGAAGGCCCTCATCATCGGCGCGGGGGACGGGCTTTCCGCCTCCCTCGCCCGGCTGCTGGCCCGCGAGGGGTATGCGGTGGCGCTCGCCGCCCGCAACACGGCGAAGCTCGCCCCGCTCGCCGCCGAGACCGGCGCCACCATCCATGCCTGCGACGCCGCCGATGCCGCCCAGGTCGCCGCGCTGTTCACGTCCGAAGGCGACGCCGAGGTCGTCGTCTACAACCCGAGTTACCGCACCCGCGGCCCGATCGCCGAGCTGGACCCGGCCGAGGTGCAGAAAAGCCTCCAGGTCTGCGCCTTCGGCGGCTTCCTCGCGGTGCGCGAGGCGGCGCGGCGCATGCTGGCCGCCGGGCACGGCACCATCCTGCTGACCGGGGCCTCGGCCGGGGTAAAGGGCTATGCCCAGAGCGCTCCCTTCGCCATGGGGAAATTCGCCCTCCGAGGCCTCGCCCAGTCCGCCGCGCGGGAGCTGCACCCGCAGGGCGTGCATGTGGCGCACATTGTCATCGATGGTGGCATTCGAAGCACAGTCCACACGGATAGCGGGCAAGACAGCCTGCTCGACCCCGATGCGATTGCAACAAACTACCTTCAGCTCGTCCGGCAACCGCGCAATGCGTGGAGTTGGGAGCTAGAAATTCGCCCATGGGTCGAGAAGTTCTGAGCCTGATCCCAATATCACGACTTCGATGAATGGCCAGCGACAAAGCTCACAGATGCTTGATAACCTCAGGTAGAATTTAAGCAGCGCAGAACGGCAACGTGAGCGATATTTACGCCCGTCCTTCGTTGCTTGCGCATGCGCGCGCAACCTCAGAACGACTTCGATGTTGCTGCATCACTGAGTCAATAGTATGTGTGCTATGCAATCACTTTAACCGGAGCGTGCTGGATGCGTGCCGCGTTCGAGCCTCTCGAGACCGAGTCCGAGCCTGAATCTCCCGACCAGTCCGCCCTCCGCCTGATGCTCTCCTATGTGGAGGCGGAATGCCTGCGGATCGGTGCCACCGAGGCCGCGCGCCATGCCGCCCTCGCTGTCTCCAACCTGCCCGACCCGGTGTCCGCCACGGCCGCCCCGCGCCCTCCGGCCCCCGTCCGCCCGCGCAACGCCCGCCTGCACTGAGCCTGCGGCTAACCTCGCCGCAGCAGGAACAGCGCCTGCTCGCCAAACAGGTTGGCGAGCCGCGGCGACCGCTTCCACGGCGCCTTCAGCCCGCGCTCATCCACCGCCAGCCACTGCTCGACCATATAACCCTCGAGGGTGCAGAGGTCGAAGAAGTCCTGGATGGTGCAGGGGTGGATGTTCGGCGTCTCGTACCAGGCGCGGTGCCAGGTATCCGTCATCGGCATCCGCCCGGTCGACAGCACCTGCCAGCGCACCAGCCAGTGGCCGAAATTGGGGAAGCTGACAATCGCCCGCCGGCCGATGCGCAGCATCTGCCGCAGCACCTCGCGCGGCCGCTCCACCGCCTGCAGCGTGCGCGACAGCACCACGTAGTCGAACGCGCCGTCCGGATAGGAGGCGAGGTCATGGTCGGCATCGCCATGGATCACGGCGAGGCCGGCTGCAACAGCCCGCGTCGCCTCCGCCATGTCGATCTCGATGCCGCGGGCATCGGCGCCCTTCTCCGCCGTCAGATAGGCGAGCAGCGCCCCGTCGCCGCAGCCGATATCCAGCACGCGCGCGCCCGGCGTGACCATCTCGGCGATCAGCCGGAGATCAAGCCGCATGTTCTTGGCGACGTAGCGGATCGGGTAGGGCGCTTCGGGCATGGCCCCTTGCGATAGACCCGCACCGCCCCGGCCGCAACGCTTCCTTCATCCCTTCCGTGGTCCCATGCCGCTCCTCTCCATCGAGAGGCGAGGAACGCACGCATGACCCGGCCCCCATGCCGGCCCTGACGAACGCCCTGGCCCGGTTCATCCGGCCCGGCCAGCGCCGCGGCTTCGCCGGCCTGTTGCTCGCGGCGGCCGACCGCCTGCCGCTTCGTGCCGATGCGGAAGCTCCCGGCCTCGCCCCGCTGCCGGAGGACCCGTCCGCCCCGCAGGACCCGGCCGAGAGCCTTGCCCTTGCCCGCATGGCCTGGGCCGAGCGGCTATGGGCCGAAGGCTGCCTCATCCCCGGCGGGGCGGCGGAGGTCGAGCGGCTGTCCGGGCTGCTTCCCCTGTCGCCAGCGACAACGCTGCTGCTGGTCGGCCGCGATGCCGGCGGGGCGGCTGGCACCATCATCAGCCGTCGCGGGGCCTGGGTCGCCGCCTACCAGCATGACCCGTTCCTGGCTGGGCGGATGGCGCTGCGCCTCCGCCCCTTCGGCCGCCGTGCCCTGGTGCTGCCCTGGCAGCCGAACCAGCCCGCCTTCCGCCCCCGCTACCACCACCACGCCCTGGCGTTGGAGCCCTTGGCCGGCGGCGGGACCTTCGACCGCACCGTCCAGGCCCTGGCCGAGGCACTGAAGCCGGATGCGCAACTCGTCATGCTGGAGGTTGTCCGCGGTGACGGCCCCGCCTCCCGCCCAATCCTCGACCGCTGGCTCGCACTCGAAGGCCGCCCGGTCCCGCCGCCGGAACGCGGAGCGGCCGAGGGCGCGCTGCAGGCTGCCGGCTTCCAGATCCATGTCGCCGAGAATGCCGCGCCCCGGCAGTGCGCCGCCGTCATCGCGACCTGGGTCCGGCTGATCGAGGAGTTGCGCGCCGCCGGCGCCGGCCAGCTACGCAATGCCGCCGTCGGCCTGATCGAGGAGGCAGAGCTCTGGCTGCTGCGCCACCGGCTGCTGAGCAGCGGCGCCATCGGCCTCCGCCGCTGGCACGCGACGCTCAGGCGCTGAAACAGCGCCCCTTCGAATGGAATCATCCAATCGAAAGTAATACCCGGTCAGGCAGCAGGTCACGGCAACTTTCATAAAATATGGTGAATAGAAACCGCTTCGAGCAGCGCATTCCCCGCATGGCTGGGGGGACTCCCCGCCGCTGCTCGCCGGCATGGAACACCCCAGATACAGTCACGCAAGATGCGAAAGGAGAGAGTGATGTTATCCGCAGTCTTCGGCGTTCTCAGCCTCGGTGCCGGCATGGCCCTGGTGCTTTGGGGCGCCGCGGTTCGCCGCAGCATGGAGCGGGCCGGTGTCCTGCACGGGGCCGGGCTGATGCCGGCCGGCGCAGCGCAGGACGTGGTCTGAGAAGATGTGACCGGGGGCCAAGAAACCCCTGGCCCTCTGCCCGGTTGGCACTGAACGCGAACCGGGCGGCGCTTCATACCGTCCGGCACAAGCGGGGGTGAGTCCCGCTGCGTGGTGGGGGCGTATCCCCCACCCGGCCGGACGCCGGGCCGACACGTCAAGGCATAGAGCCGCCCGCCGGGGGATTGCTCCCTCCCGGCGGGCGGCTTGCCGTATTAGGCAGCCATCCGCTTCGGCCGCAAGAAGATGCGCGTCACCTCCGGGTGCCGGTCCTCGATGCGGTGGGTCAGCTCCCGCGCCGCCTGCTCCACCCCGGCGCCCGGCAGATCGTCGGCCAGGTCGATGGTCACCGCCATCAGCACCTCGGCCGGGCCGAGATGCATGGTCAGCAATTCCTCCACCGTCTTCACCCGCGGGTCTGCGGCGAGCATCGCCCGCACATCGGCGATCAGCCGCGGCGAGGCGGCCTCGCCGGTCAGCAGGCTCCGTGTCTCGTTGGCGAGGAAGGCGGCAGTGAGGATCAGCAATAGGCCGATGCCGATGGAGGCCGCACCATCCAGTTCCGGCAGGTCGAGCCAGGCCGCGAGGCCGAGCCCGACAAGGGCGATGGCCAGCCCTGCCAGCGCCGCCGCATCCTCCAGCAGCACTGCGAAGACGCCGGGGTCCTTGCTGGCGCGGATCGCCTCCCAGAAAGGCTCGCCCGCATGGCTGCGGCGGAATTCCCGCAGGGCGACCCGGAGGGACATCCCCTCGAACAGGATCGAGGCGCCGAGCACGAGGAAGTTGACCCAGACGGCCTCGACCGGCTCGGGCGCCACGACTTTCCGCCAGCCCTCGTAGATCGACACGGCGCCGCCGAGCGCGAAGATCATCAGCGCGACGACGAAGGCCCAGAAATACAGCTCCATTCCATGGCCGAGCGGATGCTGCGGCGATGGCGGACGCGCCGCCCGCCGCAGCCCGATCAGCAGCAGCCCCTGGTTGCCGGTATCGACCGCCGAGTGGATCGCCTCGCTCAGCATGGCGCTGGAGCCGGTGTGCAGGGCGGCGGCCAGCTTGGTGGCGGCGATGGCGAGGTTGCCCGCCAGCGCCGCCAGGATCACCCGGCGGGAGCCGCCATGGGCCACGGGCTAAATGAGGCCTTCCTTGTCCGGATTGACCGGCTTGTCCTCACGCAGTTCCCGCTTCCGCCGCCGCAGCTGCTTCGCCACGTGCTCCAGCGCCTCGTTGAAGGCGATCGGTGCTTCCGCCGCCTCGGCCGAGCCGTCGAAGAACAGGCCCTTGCCGGCATGAATCCGCACCGAGCAGGAAAAGCCGCCATGGCCGGTCCGGGAGAAGCGCGCCGTCATGTCCTCGGCGCCGAGATACTTCTCTGCCACCGCCGTCAGCTTGTCGGTGACATGGGTACGCAACGCCTCGCCCACATCCATCTGGTGGCCATGGATGGCGATGGCCGGGCTGTCCGCCGCATTGTTGTCGTCGGGGCGCATCGAACTCCCTCTCGTCTCTGTGGTGCCGGGGGCGAACGCCGCCCGGGCGGACCCGTTGCACCATGGCGCGGAACCAGAGCGGCCCTCGGGCTGTTGGCGCCCCCGTGACCCTCGACCAGGCCCTCGCCTTCGGCATCCTCGGTGTGACCGTAGGCCTCTTCGCCTGGGGCCGGCTGCCCTATGACCTGGTGGCGTTGCTCGCCCTGCTCGCCGGCCTCGTCACCGGCATCGTGCCGGCCGAGGCGGCCTTCGCCGGCTTCAGCGACGACATCGTCATCATCGTCGCCTCCGCCCTCGTGGTCAGCGCCGCCGTCGCCCGGTCCGGCGCGGTGGAACGGCTGATGCGGCCGCTGCTGCCGCACCTCACCAGCGTCAGGACGCAGGTGCCGGCGCTGGTCGCCGCCGTCATGGCCGCCTCAGTGGTGACGAAGAACATCGGCGCCCTCGCCATCTTCATGCCGGTCGCCCTGCAGCTCGCACGGCGCACCGGCACGCCGCCCTCGGCGCTGCTGATGCCGATGGCCTTCGCCTCGCTGCTCGGCGGACTCTGCACGCTGATCGGCACCTCGCCCAACATCATCGTCTCCCGCGTCAGGGAGCAGGTCACGGGCGAGCCCTTCCGGATGTTCGACTACGCACCGGTCGGTGCGGCGATCGCGGTGGCAGGTCTCGCCTTCCTCAGCCTCGGGTGGCGCCTGCTGCCACGCGGGCGGCAGGGCAGCGCCGGCCAGGCGACGATGGCGATCGAAGCCTACACGACCGAGACGCGCATCCCCGCCGAGAGCCCGCTTATCGGCCGCACCATCGCCGAGCTCGTGGCGATGGGCGAGGAGCGCATCACCGTCGGCACCATGCTGCGCGACCGCTTCCGCCGCGAGAACCCGCCCGGCGAGGTCGTGCTGAAGTCCGGCGACCTGCTGATCCTCGAAGGCGATCCGGAGGAGCTGGAATCCCTCGTCGCACAGGCCGGCCTCACCCTGGTCGGCGAGAAGCCGACCGGCGGCGAGGAGGTGCCGGAGGACGAGAAGACGGTGGTGGAGGGCGTCATCACCGCCGAATCCCCGCTGGTCGGCGCGACGCCTGCCGGTGCCTCCCTCGCAGGTCGCTTCGGCGTCAGCTTGCTGGCGGTCAGCCGCCGCGGGTCGCGCATCGCCGAACGGCTGAACACGCTGAAGCTCCGCCGCGGCGACGTCGCCATCCTGAAGGGCGAGGCCGTGCGCCTGCCCGACACCCTGGCCGCCCTGCGCATCCTGCCGCTGACGGAGCGCGGCATCGTCCTCGGCCGCAGCCGGCGGAGCTGGCTGCCGGCGATCATCCTGACGCTCGCCATGGCCGCCGTCGCGCTGAACCTGGTGCCGGTCGCCGTTGCCTTCTTCGCCGCCTCGGTCCTGCTGCTGGTGATCCGCGCGCTGACGCCGCAGGAGGCCTACAACGCCGTCGAATGGCCGGTGATCGTGCTGCTCGGCGCGCTCATACCCGTCTCCGAGGCGGTGCGCAGCACGGGCGGGACGGAGCTGATCGCCGGCTGGCTCTCCGGAGCGGTGGAGCACCTGCCGCCGATGGGCGCGCTGGCCCTCATCATGATGGCGGCGATGGCGGTGACGCCCTTCCTCAACAACGCCGCGACGGTACTGATGCTCGGCCCCATCGCCGGCAGCCTGGCGCAGCGGCTGGGAATGAGCCCGGATGCCTTCCTGATGGCGGTCGCGCTCGGCGCCGCCTGCGACTTCCTCACCCCCATCGGCCACCAGTGCAACACGCTGGTGATGGGCCCAGGGGGATACAGGTTCGGCGACTACTGGCGGCTCGGCCTGCCCCTCTCGCTCATCGTGGTGCTGGTCGGCGTGCCGATGATCGCCCTGGTCTGGCCCCTGCACGAGCCCTGACGAAGGAGGCCAGCAGCGCCTCCGCCGCCGCCAGCCGCTCCGCCTGGGTCTCGCTCGCCCGGCGCAGCAGCAGCCTGCCCCGCTCCTGGCCACGCCGCGTCGCCGCCGCGGCGAGCGGCCCCACATCGAGCTTCCCGATGCCGAGCCGCCGGCAGCGCGCCGATATCCGGGCGACGGCGAAGAGCTGGGCGAGCGGCGCGGGGGCGGGGCCGAAGCGGTCCTCCACCTCGTCTTCCAGCGCCTCCACCCCCGCGGCATCCCCGGCGCGGAGCAGGCTCGCAAGGCGCCCGTGCAGGGAGACGCGCAGCGCCTCCTCCGGCACGTGCTCCTCCGGCACATAGGCATCGACGCCGATGGCGAGGCTCGGGCTCCAGGCCTCCGGCGGCGCCTCGCCGCGCGCCTCGGCCAGCGCCCGGTCGAGCAGGTGGCGGTAGAGCTCCAGCCCGACGAGGCGCAGATGCCCCGCCTGCTCCTCGCCCAGCAGGTCGCCCGCACCGCGCAGGTCGAGGTCCCGCGCGCTGATGGCGAAGCCGGCGCCGACGCGGTCCAGCGCCTCCAGCATCGCCAGCCGCCGCTCCGTCGCCGGGCCGATCCGCGCCTTGGGGTCGGTCAGCAGATAGGCGACGCCCCGCACCCGCCCGCGCCCGACCCGGCCGCGCAGCTGGTGGAGCTGCGCCAGGCCGAAGCGGTCCGCCCGGCACACCAGCATGGTATTGGCCCGTGCCACGTCGAGCCCCGCCTCGACGATGTTGGTCGAGAGCAGCACGTCGCCCTCGCCCTCGGCGAAGCGCACCATGGCGGCATCCACCTCCGCAGCCGGCATCGCGCCATGCGCCTCGATCAGGGTGAGGTCCGACACCAGCCCGGCCAGGCGCTCGCGCATCGGCGCGATGTCCTCGATGCGCGGGCAGACGCAGAAGCTCTGCCCGCCGCGCCGTGCCTCGCGCCGCAGCGCGCCGGCCAGCAGCGCATCCTCGATGGTCGCGCGGATGGTCCGCACCGGCTGGCGCCGCGCGGGCGGCGTGGCGATGACGCTCAGCTCCCGCAGCCCGACCAGCGTTGCCTGCAGGGTGCGGGGAATGGGCGTCGCCGTCAGCGTCAGCATGTGCAGGCCATCACCGCCGCGGAGCTGCCGCAGCTGCTCCTTCTGCGCCGCGCCGAAGCGCTGTTCCTCATCGACAACCATCAGGACGAGGTCGCGGAAGCGGATGCCGTGGGCCGCCAGCGCCTGGGTGCCGATGACGATCGCCACCTCGCCCCGCGCCATCGCCGCCTTGATCTCGCGCGCCTCGGCAGGCGGAGTGAGCCGCGACAACGCCTCGATGCGGAGGCCGAAGCCGGCAAAGCGCCGGCGGAAGCTTTCCAAATGCTGCCGCACCAGCACCGTGGTCGGCGCCAGCAGCGCCACCTGGTGCCCGCCGAGCGCCGCCACCGCCGCCGCGCGGATCGCCACCTCCGTCTTGCCGAAACCGACATCGCCGCAGACCAGCCGGTCCATCGGCCGGCCGGAGGCGAGGTCGCCCAGCACGGCATTGACGGCCGCCGCCTGGTCCTCCGTCAGCTCATGCGGGAAGCGCGCGGCAAGCCGGGCGTACTCATCCGGCGGCGGCCGCAGCGCCGGGGCCCGTGCCCGCTTCCGCGCCCGTGCCAGGGCGAGCAGCGCCCGCGCGCTTTCGGCGACCGCGGCCTCCGCTTCCGCCCGCCGCTTCGGCCAGGCCTCACCGCCGAGCCGGTCGAGGGAAAGCCCCTCCGCCACCGCCCCGTAGCGCCAGATGCGGTCCAGTTCGTCGAAGGGCACGAGGCGCGTCGCATCGGCATAGCGCAGCCTGAGGCAGTCGACGCACGCCTCGCCGGTCGCCACCCGCTCCACCCCTTCCAGCGCGCCGAGCCCGTGGTCGAGATGAATCACCGCATCGCCTGGTTGCAGCCGGGCGCTGGCGGCGAAGAGCGCCTCGGCGCCACGGTCCCGCCCGGCGCCGCTGACGGCGCGGATCGCGGCATAGGGCACCACCGCCGCCGCCTTGGCCTCGAAGCCCGGTACCTCGGCCGCGAGCAGGGCGACGCTGCCCGCTGGCAGAGCGAGCAGCGCCGGCCAGTCCGGGGCCGTTTCGACCTCGCCGAGCCGCCCGGCGAGCCTGCGCACCCCGCGCCCTCGCCCGCCGGCGATGGCGACGCGCCGTCCCGCCGCGCGCTGGGCTTCGGCATAGGCGAGAAAGGCGGCCTCCGGGTCCTCCGCCTCGACGAAGCGCGGCGGCGCGGCGCCCTGGTCGGGCGCCACCCGCTCCACCCGCCGCCCGTCGAGCGGGTCCTCGCCGCAATGGAGCGCCTCCGGCGGCGATCCCGCCGGGCCAAGCGCGATGCGGGTGCGGAAGGCTTCCAGCACCTCCGCCCGGCGCTGCGCCAGCGCCGCCTCGGCCCCCGCATCCAGCAGCACCGCTGCCCGCGGCAGCAGGTCGAGCGGCGCGATCAACCTACCGGCATGGTCGGGCAGCGCGTGTTCCAGCCCCGGCGGCCGCGCCTCCAGCAGCGGGTCATCAGCCGCCAGCACCACCTCCGATGCCGGGCCGAGCTCCAGCGCCTCGGCCGCCGCGTCGAGGCTCCTTTGGCTGAGGATGTCGAGCCGGTGGATGCCGGCGATGCGTCCCTCGTCCAGCCGCAGCCGCCAGGCCACCTCCGCCGCGGCGGGCCAGAGATCGACCACCTCGCCATGCAGCACCGCCTCACCCGGCTCGTCGACGCGCTGGTCGAGCACATAGCCGAGGCGAAGCAGGTCGCGGCGCAGGGCTGCCATGTCCGGCGCATCGCCGCAGGCGAGCCGCAGCCGCTCCGTCACCCGCGGCAGGCGCTGCCCGATCGTCTCCGCCGAGGCGATCAGCAGCCCCGGCGGCAGCCCGGCGGCGAGCGCCATGCGCTGCCCCATCACTGCGCGGGAGGGCGAGACGCGATCATAGGGCAGGCAGTCCCAGCCCGGCAGCAGCGAGACCGCCGCATCCGCCGGCGCCAGCGCCCGCACCGCCCGATGCAGCCGTGCCGCCCGTCCCTCGCTCCGTGCGACGAAGACGAGTCCTGCCTCCCCTGCCTCCCGCAGACGCTCGACGAGGCAGGCGGCCAGCAGCCCTTCCGGTTCCGCGATCACATGGCGATCCCCCAAAGCGGATGCGCAGAACGCCGCTCCCGGTGGAAGGCTGCGGGCACGCGGCCGCAACGTCCGGACGGTGCAATCGCGCCCTGTTCATGCGGTCCCGCGCCACCGCCTGCGTTACCGGCCTGACCCAGCGCCGAAGGATGCCGCCCGCCATGGAGATGCCGCATGTCCGCTAGCACGCCCCTCCGCGTCGTCATCATCGGCGCCGGCTTCGGCGGGCTGGAGGCGGCGCGTGCCCTGGCGCGGGCGCCGGCCGAGGTCACCCTGATCGACCGGCACAACCACCATCTGTTCCAGCCGCTGCTCTACCAGGTGGCGACGGCGGCGCTATCGCCGGGCGACATCGCCTGGCCGGTCCGCACCATTTTCCGCCGCCAGCGCAACGTGCGGGTGATGATGGCCGAGGTGACCGGCATCGACACCGCAGCACGCGAGGTCTCAGCCGGCCCCGGCCTCCGCGTCCCCTATGACGCGCTGGTGCTGGCGACGGGCGCGACCCATTCCTATTTCGGCCGCGACGACTGGGCGCCCGTCGCGCCCGGCCTCAAGACCATCGAGGATGCGACGGATATCCGCCGCCGCCTGCTGCTCGCCTTCGAGCGCGCCGAGCTTACGGAGGACGAGGCGGAGCGGCGCCGCCTGCTGACCTTCGCCGTCATCGGCGGCGGGCCGACGGGGGTGGAGCTGGCCGGGGCCATGGCGGAGCTCGCCCGCCACGCCATGCCGCGCGAATTCCGCCGTATCGACCCGGCCATGGCGCGCATCGTGCTGATCGAGGCGGGGCCGCGCCTGCTGCCCAGCTTCCCGGAGGAACTCGGCGCCAAGGCGCGGCAGTCGCTGGAGCGGATGGGGGTGCAGGTGCTGACGGGGCTTCGCGTCACCGGCTGTGATGCGACGGGCATCGATTGCGGCGAGGAGCGGATTGCCGCCAGCACCATCGTCTGGGCGGCGGGCGTCGTCGCCTCGCCGGTCGGGGCCTGGATCGGGGCGGAGCGGGACCGCGCGGGCCGCATCAAGGTCGGGCCGGACCTGTCGGTGCCCGGCCGGGGGGACATCTTCGCGCTTGGCGACACGGCCACGGTCACGGACGCTAAGGGCAGGCCGGTGCCGGGCAATGCGCCGGCGGCGAAGCAGATGGGGCAGTATGTCGGCCGGCTGCTGGCGGCCCGTGCGGCGGGCCAGGCGGAACCGGCGCCCTTTCGCTACCGGCACCATGGCGACCTCGCCACCATCGGCCGCCGCTCCGCCGTGGTGGAGCTGGGCCGCATCCGCCTCACCGGCCTGGTCGGCTGGTGGTTCTGGGGCCTCGCGCATGTCTGGTACCTGATCGGCTTCCGCAGCCGGGTCGTCGTCTCCTTCGAATGGCTGTGGAGCTACCTGACCTTCCAGCGCGGCGCCCGTCTCATCACCGGGCGTGAGCCGAAGGGCGGCAACGCGACGCCCGTGCCTGGGCAGGCACGGGCGCTAGAGAAGGTGTAGCGGCCGCTCAGGCCGTGCCGCCCGACGGCGCATCGGCCGGAAGGGTCTGCATCGCCGCCGGGTTGACCTCCTGTTCGGCAATCCGGGTCAGCAGCTCGTCGGTGTCCTTCTCCTCCTTGAGCGTCTGGGAGAGGAGATCGGCGGCCTTGGTCTGGCCCATGGCCTTCAGCATGGAGCAGAGCGTGCCATAGGCCGCCATCTCGTAATGCTCGACCTTCTGCGCGGCGGCGATGAGGGCGGCGTCGAGCACTGGGCCCTCCTCCAGCTCCTCCATCATGTCGTCGGCCTCCTCGACCAACCCTTCCATGGCGGCGCAGCTCTCGCCGTCCGGCTCCATGTCGAGCATCCGGCAGACCTCCTCCAGCCGCTCCACCTGGCGCTCGGTCTGCTCGCCATGCTCGCGGAAGGCCTGCTTCAGCGTGGGCGAGGTGGCGGCCTCCTCCAGTTCCGGCAGGGCGGCAAGGATCTGGTTCTCGGCGCTGTAGGTGTCCTGCAGGGAAAGTTCGAGCAGGTCCATGATGGTGTCGGCCATGGTCGCATCCTTGGGAAACAGTTCCAGGACTACGAACGGCCCCCGGGCCGGGCAGGTTGCCCGCCCGGAGCGGAACGTCATTCAGCCGACGCCGACCACCCGGAAGCCGTAGTCGCGCCCGTTCGGTTCGCGGATGGTGATGTATTCCCCGGGCCTGAGCTGCCCCGCCTGGACGATCTGCACATGCGGAGCGGCATCCGCCGCCTCGCCCTCTACCGGAGAGAAGGCGAGCGACCAACCGGTCTGCTCGTTCCACTGCACCGTGCCGGGCTGCGGCGGCCCGTCCGGTCGGAAGCGCACCGCCGGCCAGGGCGCCGGATCGGCGAGCCAGGTGTCGGGGTCGAGGTGCCCGCCCGGGGTCAGCGTCACCGATATCTCGTAGCGATGGTCCGCGCTGCCCTGCGGGAAGCCGGGGCCATTGGCCAGCACCAGGGTCACCAGGGGCATCGGCGGCATCATCCTCACAAGCTGCGGCAACGAATGACGTAACGCCCAGGCATCGGACGGGTTCAAGGCGCCCCGTCGCGCGGCGGCGCGCGATCAGATGGCGACCCGTACCCCGAGCTCCACCACCCGGTCGGAGGGGATACGGAAGAACTCCGTCGCCGGCACCGCATTACGCGACATGAAGGTGTAGAGCCATTGCCGCCAGCGCGACATCTTCGGCACCACCGCCTGCACCAGCGTCTCCCGCCCAAGGAAGTAGCTGGACTGCATCGGGTCGAAGGCGACGCCCGCATCGCGCAGGCTCTCCAGCTCGCGCGGGATGTGCGGGCTTTCCTGGAAGCCGTAGCGCAGGATCACCCGGTGGATGCCGGCCGCGAGCTCCTGCACCTCGCGCCGCCGGTCCGGCCCGACCTGGGGCACGTCCTCGTTCAGCACGGTGACGAAGAGCACCCGCTCATGCAGGACCTTGTTGTGCTTCAGGTTGTGCAGCAGCGCGCCGGGCACGTAATCGGCCTGGCCGGTCATGAAGACCGCGATGCCGGGCACGCGGATCGTCCGGCTCTGCGGCAGCCGGGCGAGGAAGCTCTTCAGCGGCAGGCTATCCTGGCGGAAGCGGGCGAAGAGCAGCTGCCGGCCGCGATACCAGGTGTTCATCAGCAGCATCAGGATGGCGCCGAGCACCAGCGGCACATAGCCGCCATCCGGAATCTTGAGCACGTTGGCGATGAAGAAGACGATGTCGAGCGCCAGCAGCGGCCCGAAGACCAGCGTCACCAGCGCGATCGACCAGCCGAATTGCCGGTGGAAAACCAGGATGGCGAGGCCCGAGGTGCAGACGAAGGTGCCCGTCACCGCAATGCCGTAGGCGGCCGCCAGGCTGTCCGAATTCTTGAAGGCCAGCACCAGCACGAGGACGCCTGCCAGCAGGGCGAAATTCACCTGCGGCAGGTAGATCTGCCCCTCTTCCGTCTCGCTGGTGTGCCGCACTTCCAGCCGCGGGGAGAAGCCGAGCTGCACGCATTGCCGCGCAATGGAATAGGCACCCGAAATCATCGCCTGGCTGGCGATGATGGTCGCCGCCGTCGCCAGGATCACCAGCGGCAGCCGCAGCCACTCCGGCGCAAGGAGGAAGAAGGGGTTCTCGAGCGCGGCCGGTTCCGAAAGCAGCAGCGCCCCCTGGCCGAAATAGTTGAGCGATAGGCAAGGCAGCACGAAGACCAGCCAGACCAGCTTGATCGGCCGTTTGCCGAAATGGCCCATATCCGCGTAGAGCGCCTCCGCGCCCGTCACCGCCAGCACCACGCTGCCCATGGCGATGAAGGCCGCCAGCCGATAGACGGCGCAGAAATGGATGGCATAGGTCGGCGAGAGGGCGACGAGCACCTCCGGCTCCCGCACGACCTCGATCAGTCCGAGCACGCCGATGGTGGCAAACCAGAGCGCGCAGACCGGCCCGAAGATCGCCCCCATGCTCCCGGTGCCGCGATACTGCACGATGAAGAGCGCGATCAGGACGAGGATCGAGAGCGGGATCACCGCCCCTTCGAAGCCGTCGGAGACGACCTTCAGCCCCTCCACCGCCGAGAGCACGGAGATGGCCGGGGTGATGATGCCATCGCCGAAGAACAGGCAGGCGCCTGCCATGCCGACGAGCGCCACCCACCATCGCCCCCGTTCCGTCCGGGCGCTGCGCTGGGCAAGGGCCATCAGCGCCAGGATCCCGCCCTCTCCCTTGTTGTCGGCCCGGAGGACGAAGACGACGTATTTCACCGTGACGGTGAGGATGAGCGACCAGAAGATCAGGCTGAGCAGCCCGAGCACCTCCCACCGTTCCACTCCATCGGCGGCGAAATGCAGGACTGAAGCCTTGAGAGCATAGAGCGGGCTGGTGCCGATATCGCCGTAGACGACGCCGAGCACGCCCAGGATCAGGGCGGGGGTCATTTCGCGCCGGGGGGCGGCGTCTGTGGGAGCGTGCAAGGATATGGGCCCGGGGGATCAGGGAGGCGTAACGCATAGGCCCGGTCCCGGTTGGCACGCAAGGGCCGGCCCCGGGGCAGGGGACCGGCCCGCCGGAGGCCTAGTGCCCCCGGAGGATCTGGCTGAGGAAGGTCTTCAACCGCTCGGTCTGCGGGTTCTCGAACAGGTGGTTCGGCTCGCCGATCTCGACGATCTCGCCGCGGTCCATGAACACCACCCGGTCCGCCACCTGCCGGGCGAAGCCCATCTCATGGGTGACGCAGATCATGGTCATGCCCGTCTCGGCCAGGCCGACCATGGTGTCGAGCACCTCCTTGATCATCTCCGGGTCGAGCGCCGAGGTCGGCTCGTCGAACAGCATGATCTTCGGCTTCATGCAGAGCGCGCGGGCGATGGCGACGCGCTGCTGCTGGCCGCCCGAGAGCTGGCCCGGATACTTCTTCGCCTGCTCCGGGATGCGCACCCGGGTCAGGTACTCCATCGCCAGCTCTTCCGCCTCCTTCTTCGGCATCCGGCGGACCCAGATCGGCGCCAGGGTGCAGTTCTCGAGGATGGTGAGATGGGGAAAGAGGTTGAAGCTCTGGAACACCATGCCGACTTCGCGGCGGATGTCGTCCAGCGCCTTCAGGTCATCGGACAGCTCGATCCCGTTGACCAGGATCTTGCCCTCCTGATGCGTCTCGAGCCGATTGATGCAGCGGATCATGGTGGACTTGCCGGAGCCCGAGGGCCCGCAGACCACCACCCGCTCGCCGAGCGCGACGTTGAGGGACACGTCGCGCAGGACGTGCAGCGCGCCGAACCACTTGTTGACCTTGTCGAGCATGATAGCCGGCGGCGCATCCGTCCGCGCGGCCGAGGCGATGTGGTCCAAGGTCTCGCTCATCGTTGGGTTCCCCTCAGCGCCGGCCGTGGCGGTTGAGCTCCGCCTCCAGGCCCTGGCTGTACTTGCTCATGGCGAAGCAGAAGATGAAGTAGATGGCGCCGACGGTGAGGTAGACCTCGATGCCGAAGCCCTGCCATGCGGGCTCGATGATCGCCGTCTTGCCCGCGGTCAGCAGGTCGAAGATGCCGATGATGAGCACCAGCGAGGTGTCCTTGAAGAAGCCGATGAAGGTGTTCACCAGCGGCGGGATCACGAGGCGCAGCGCCTGCGGCAGGATGATGAAGCCGGTCTTCTGCCAGTAGGAGAGGCCGAGCGCGTCCGCCGCCTCGTACTGCCCCTTGGACAGCGACTGCAACCCGCCGCGGACCACCTCGGCCAGATAGGCGCCGGCGAAGAGGATGATGGCGAGCTGGGCGCGCAGTAGCTTGTCGATATTCATGCCTTCGGGGAGGAAGAGCGGGAACATCACGCTCGCCATGAAGAGCAGCGAGATGAGCGGCACGCCGCGGATCAGCTCGACATAGAGCACGCACAGCGCCTTGATCGCCGGCAGCTTCGACCGCCGCCCGAGGGCGACGAGAATGGCGAGCGGGAAGGCGAGCGCCAGGCCGAAGGTCGCCAGGATCAGGGTGATGACGAGGCCGCCCCAGCGCTCCTGTGGCACATAGGGCATCCCCAGCACGCCACCCCACATCAGCACGCCGATCAGCGTCAGCACGCCGACCCAGATCAGCGCGAGCTCCTTCCGCCAGAAGCGCCGCATGGCGGAGACGATGTAGAGCCCGACGAAGAGCGCGATGCAGAGCGCCGGGCGCCAATGCTCCTCATAGGGGTAGGTGCCGAAGAGGATGAAGCGGTGCTTCTCGTTGATCACCGCCCAGCAGGCGCCGGTGCCGCGCAGGTCGCGGCAGGCCTGGGTCTGGTTGTTCGGCACCGACCAGACCGCGTTGATGAAGGCCCAGTCGACGAAGCCGATCGCCCAGCGGACGATCATGTAGGCCAGCAGCAGGGTGACGGCGGTCGAGAGCCATCCGGAGAAGAGGTTGGCACGCATCCAGCCGACGAAGCCGATCTGGGAGATCGGCGCGCTGCGTGGCGCCGCCTCGGCAACCTTGGCGCTGGCGTTGAGGGTGATGTCGCTCATGGGCTCAGCGCTCCACCAAGGCGATTTTTGCGTTGTACCAATTCATGAACAGGCTGATCGACAGGCTGATCGAGAGATAGACCAGCATGATGATGGCGATGCCCTCGATCGCCTGGCCGGTCTGGTTCAGCGTCGTATTGGCGATCGAGACGATGTCCTGGTAGCCGATCGCCACTGCCAGGCTGCTGTTCTTGGTGATGTTGAGGTACTGGCTGGTCATCGGCGGGATGATGACGCGCAGCGCCTGCGGCAGCACCACCTGCTTCAGCACCTGGCCGGAGCGGAGGCCGAGCGCCTGCGCCGCCTCCCACTGGCCATGCGGCACGGCGAGGATGCCGGCGCGCACGATCTCGGCGATGAAGCCGGCCGTGTAGGTGGTCAGCCCCAGCAACAGGGCGAAATACTCGGGGCTCATGTTGAGCCCGCCGCGGAAGTTGAAGCCGCGCAGCTCCGGCCAATCGACGGTCCAGGGCGCCCCGGCCGCGGCCCAGATGGCCACCGGCAGCACGAGGAGGCAGCCGAGCGCCACCGGCCAGACCGGCCGTGGCCTGCCGTCGAGGATGCGCTTGCGGATGGCGTCGCGCCGGTAGAACCAGGTGAAGAGCGCGCCCAGCGCGAAGGCCAGCAGCGCGTAGGAATGCGCGTCCTGCCACTCGATCCAGGGCAGCTTGAGTCCGCGGTTGGAGAGGAAGACGCCGCCCACCGGGTGCAACGCCTGGCGCGGACCGGGCAGGCCCTGGAGGATGGCGTACCAGAAGAGCAGCTGCAGCAGCAGCGGCAGGTCGCGGATCACCTCGATATACACGCCGGCGATCTTGGAGAGCAGCCAGTTCTTCGACAGGCGCGCGATGCCGATCAGCGTGCCGAAGATCGTCGCGAGCACGATGCCGACGACGGCGACCTTCAGCGTGTTCAGCAGGCCGATGAGCAGGGCGCGGAAATAGGTGTCGGTCGGGCTGTAGGGTATGAGGTTCTCGGCAATCGGCAGCCCCGCCTCGCGGCCGAGAAAGCCGAAGCCGGTGGCGATGCGCCGCACCTCGAGGTTGTGGACGGTGTTCGACCAGAGCCACCAGACGATGGTGCCGATGATGCCAACGACGAGGACTTGCCAGACGATGGCGCGGACCCGTTCGTCGGACCAGGAGAGCCGCAGCGGCCGCCGGGGCGGGGCGCGCAGCGAACGCGGGTCGATTGTGGTCTGGGACATGGCGCCCTCTCGCTCCAGGCCGATGGCGGGGCCGGCCGCCTGGCCGGCCCCTTGGGGTATCAGCGGAAGGGCGGCGAGTATTGCAACCCGCCGGTGGTGGTCCAGAGCGCGTTCGGCCCGCGCTGGATGCCTATGGGCTTCAGGTGGCGGTCGAAGATCTCAGCATAGTTGCCGACGGCCTTGATGACGTTCACGGCCCAGAGGTTGTCGAGGCCGAGCATCTTGCCGAGTTCCCCGTTCCGGCCGAGCATGCGCTGCACCTCGGGCCGCGGGTCGTTCGCCATCTGGTCGATGTTGGCCTGGTTGATGCCGAACTCCTCGGCGCTCAGCAGCAGGAAGTGGGTCCAGCGGACGATGTCGGCGAAGCGCGCATCGCCCTGCCGCACGCCGAGTGCCAGCGGCTCCTTGCTGATGACCTCGGGCAGGATGAGGTAGTCATCCGGCTTCTGCTGGGCCGAGCGCGTCGCGGCCAGGCCGGAGACGTCGGTGGTGAAGGCGTCGCACCGGCCGCTGATGAAGGCGGCGACGATCTCCTCCAGCCGCTCGATTACCACCGGGGTGAAGCGGATGCGGTTGGCCCGCGCCCAGTCGGCGAGGTTCTGCTCCGTCGTGGTGCCGGGCTGGACGCAGATGGTGGCGCCCTCCAGCTCCTTCGCCGACTTCAGGCCGAGGCTCGACCTCACCATGAAGCCCTGGCCGTCGAAGAAGTTGGTCGCGGCGAAGTCGAGGCCGAGCGCGGTGTCGCGCGACAGCGTCCAGGTGGTGTTGCGGGACAGCAGGTCCACTTCGCCCGATTGCAGCGCGGTGAAGCGCACCTGGGGGGTGGTCGGCACGTAGCGCACCTTGTTCGGGTCACCGAAGACGGCGGCCGAGACGGCGCGGCAGTAGTCGACGTCGAAGCCGCGCCAGACGCCCTGGCTGTCGGGCTGGGCGAAGCCGGCAAGGCCGGTATTCACGCCGCAGACCAGCTGCCCGCGGCCGCGGACGGCATCGATAGTATTGGCCGGCGCCGCCTGCTGCGCCTGGGCGTGACCCGGCAGGGCCAGCGTCAGGCCCAGGGCTGCCATGCCCAGAGCACGTTTCAAGAAAAGCCCAAATTGGGGCATCAACTCCGTCTCCCGTTCTGGACGCCCCTGTCGGGGGCAGATCCCTGTCCCTGCCTGTCCAGCAAATGCTGCGCCACGGAGCGTCGCCGAGGCAACGCCCTATCGGCCTCCGCATCGCCGGACTGCGGCCGATAGCAGAGCGTCACAGAATTGCGAAGCAATCGGTTAAACTTTACCAGCTCGCGAGATGTAATTTGCCCAAAATACGGGCGCCGGCCCAATCGCCAGGCGCGTCACCCGGCGGGCGCTGACACCGGTAAGGTGAGTTGCAGCCCGTCCGACGCCAGTTCCGCCGTTCCGCCGCTGGCGCGGGCGAGGGCGGCCAGGATCTCGAGGCCCGGCAGCGTCATCCCTTCCGGATGGCGGATGGCAAGCGCCACGCTGCCCCCATGCTTCTCCAGCACCATGCTCAGGGCGCCGCCGCGCGGCATCGTCTCCGCCGCCTCGCGCGCCATCGCCAGCAGGGCGTCCTCGAAGGCGGCGCGGTCCACCAGCACCGGCGGGTCCTCTTCCGGCAGGTCGAGCCGCAAGGCGCCGCCGGTCGGCAGCAGCAACACCAGCAGCGGGTGTATGGGGCGGAGGATGTCCGACATCTTGAACGCCGCGGTCTGCCCGACCGGCCGGCGCAGCAGGCTGAGGATAGCGCGGGTCGAGCCCTCCAGCCGCTTCGCCGCTTCCTGGATGCGGTCGAGCTGGCGCTGCGGCCCGCCGACGGCGGCGGTGCGCTTCAGCAACTCCAGGTTGGCAAAGACCACCGTCAGCAGGTTGTTGATGTCGTGCTGCACCGGCCGCGCCAGGTGGGCGACGCTGGCGAGGCGCTTGGCCTGGATCTCGGTGGCCGAATCGGTCTGGGTGGGGGGCTGGCCCGTCATAACCTGTGGTGTATCGCGGTTATCCGCCGTCTGCACCCCCTATCAGGGCAGGGATTCGGCCACGTCGCGAAACAGCCGGGCAGGGAGGGTGCCGCCGCGTACGTCGTCCATCGGCCGGGCATCGTCATTGCCGAGCCAGACGCCGATCACCTGCCCGCCCACCATGCCGATGAACCAGGCATCGCGCGAATCCTGGGTCGTACCGGTCTTGCCGGCGACGGTGCGGCCCGGCACGGCGGCGGCGCGGCCGCTGCCGTGGGCGACGACGGCCTCCAGCATCCGCCGCAACGCGGCCGCATGCTCGGCGGCGACGGCGCGGCGCGGCGCGGCGCGGATCATCGGCAGGGGGCGGCCGCCGGCGCTGGCGGCGGCGAGGCCGAAGGGGGTGACGCGCATCCCGCCATTGGCGATCGCCGCATAGCCGGCGGCGAGGTCGAGCAACCTCACCTCCCCGGTGCCCAGCGCCAGCGAGGCATCCCTCGGGAAACGGCCCTCGATGCCGAGGCGGACGGCCATCTCGGTGGCCCCCTTCGGCCCGCCGGCGCGGTAGAGCACCCGGACGGCCGCGGTGTTGACGGAGTTGGCCAGCGCCTCCTCCATGGTGATCTCGCCGCGGGCGCGCCAGGTGCCGTTGCCCGGCGACCAGCCGCCGAGGGTGAGCGGGAGGTCGGAGACCAGGTCGTCCGGCCGCATCCCCTGTTCCAGCGCCGCTAGGTAGTAGACCGGCTTGAAGGCGGAGCCGGGCTGGCGCCGTGCATCGGTCGCGCGGTTGAACTGGCTGCCGCGGTAGTCCCGCCCGCCCGCCATGGCGCGCACGGCGCCGCTCGCGGCATCGAGCACGATGACGGCGCCCTGGGAAACGCCGGCCCGCGCCCCCGGCCCGGCGAGCAGGGCCTCGAGCCGCGCCTCCACCACCGCCTGCAACCGGGTGTCGAGCGTGGCGCGGAGTGTCAGGTCGGCATTGCCGGGGAAGCTCTCGCCCAGATCCTCCAGCGCCCAGTCGGCGAACCAGCCGGCCTGGCCGGCACGCGGCGGTGGCAGGCGCATGCGGGAGAGCTCGGCCTCCATCTGCGCCTGGGTGATCGCGCCGGTGGCCACCATCGCCTCCAGCACCTCCGAGGCGCGGGCGACGGCGAGGTCGGGCGAGGCGCGGGGGTTGAGGCGGGAAGGCGCCTTCGGCAACCCGGCCAGCAGTGCCGATTGCCAGAGCTGGAGGCGCCGCGCCGGGACGCCGAAGAACAGCCGAGCCGCTGCGTCCACCCCATAGGCGCCGGCGCCCAGGTAGACGCGGTTGAGGTAGATCTCCATCAGCTGGTCCTTGCTGAAGCGGCGCTCCAGCCAGAGGGCTAGCAGAGCCTCCTGCACCTTGCGGCGGAAATTCCGCTCCGGCGTCAGGAACAGGTTCTTCGCCAGCTGTTGGGTAAGGGTGGAGCCGCCCTGCACCACCTCGCCCGCGCGCCAGTTGGCATGGGCGGCGCGGGCCATGCCTCGGAGATCGATGCCAGGATGGCTGCGGAAGCGACGGTCCTCGATGGCCATGAGCGCCGCCGGGAGATGGGCAGGCAACTCGCGCAGGCGGACGACCTCGCCATAAAGGTCGCCCTGGTTGGCCAGCACCGTGCCATCTGCCGCGAGCAAGGTGACGGCGGGGCGGCGGGTGGCGGCGGGCAGGCTGTCTGGCCGCGGCAGGTCCCAGGCGAAGACCAGCAGCAGCAGGGCCAGGGCGAGGCCGCCCCAGATGGCGACGAGCAGCGGCCAGCGCAGCCAGCGCCAGCCGCCGCGGCGCGCCGCGCGGGAAGGGCTGGGGGAAGGTGCGGGGGCTGGGCGGAAGCCGGCCGCGGGCGGGGGGGGCCGACGCGGCCGCTTCCGGGCAGCCTGCGCCGGGAGCATGGGCGGATGATAGACCTTGGTGGAGGGCGGAGAAAGGGCGGCGGCCTTCGCCCGCTTCAATTGCCGGGTCGCCTCACAGGGTGGAGGGCAAGCCTCTGGGAAAACGGCGTTTCGAGACGGGAATTGAAGATTTGAGGACTGATTGCCCCTGGTCCGCGGACGCGACACGGCAGGCGATGGCTGGACTATAGTCCTATTTTTGGCAGCGAGGGAAGCCATCTATTTGTTTCGAAGGTGCAGCTCCTGGCGGCCGGCCCTACCCCTTCTGCTCTTGAGGTTGTGTTGACGGTTCATTACGACTCAAGGCGGAGAAACGTCTTACGCATTAAAAAATGGTCGGGGATCAAGAAGCCATGTCGCACAGCACCGCCATAACCGATATCGACCTGCCGCTTCCCATCGCCTTGGCTCCTCCCCTGGGCGACCCCATCGATCGGCGCCTTCGCCAGGCGTGGGTGGATGCCGGGGTGACCCTGACGCAGATGGGCCGGGCGCTCGGCGTCAGCACGCAGCGAATCCATGAATAGAAGGCCGGGCAGAACCGCCTTTGCGCCGCTCGCCTGCCAGCATGGGCATTGCACCTGCGGGGTGGCGGTGGATGACCTGCTGGACCAGGGCGACATGCCGCAGCGCGTGGAGCGAGAGGGTAGACAGCCTAGTATGGGCCTTCAACGCCATCGCCGATGCCGGGGTGCGGCGGGTGCTGGTGGAGACGGCCCGGGCGTTGACCGAGGCGGACCGGGAGCGCAGGGCAGGGCGCTAGTCATACCCGACAAAGCCGCCACGCGGCGGTGCGGGAGCCGCTGGCTGGCGTTCGAAGCCGGTGTTGTCACCCGGACATACGAAAGGGCGCCCGGAGGCGCCCTGCCGTATCTTCAAGTCCTGAGCTGAACTCAACCACCCTGGCCGGTGAGGCGGCCGGCCAGCGTCGGGCTGGCTTCGGAGGCAGGGACGAGGACGAGCGCCTGCTCGCGGCCGCCGCCGACGAGGCGGGTGACGTAGCCGCTCTGGCCCTGGGTCGTGGTCGGGCCGGAATAGGCTAGGCCGCGGCTGCGGCTCTCGCCGGTGAGGCGGGCATAGCCGCCGCCGACAACGTTCTGGCTCGGCACGGCATACTCGATGCGCGGGCCACCATCAGCGCCGCCACCGACCAGATGAGGGCCGGCATCCTGTGCCTGGGCGGCACCGGCGGTGGCGAGAGCGATCACTGAAGCGAATACGGTATGGCGGATCATGGTTTGGTTCTCCTTCTGGGGGACGGGCGGCTGGGCTCGAAAACCCTGCTTGCCTCGTCTGTTGACCGGAACATGGACCTCGCCGCCGCCGAGGACCAATGCGGAACCCAGATAGGGTGCATCCATCGGATGGATGATGCTCCGGCCCGTGCTTCGCTTAACTGCTGGCCAGGGAGGACGCCATGCCAGACCCCGCCATCGCCCATCCCTGCCTCGCCGCCGCCCTGGAGCGGTATTGTGCCGCCGTCGGGTAGGACGCGCTGCCCTGCCTCTTCGCTGCCCGCTGCGGGGGCGGCGAGGCGGTGGCGGCCGCCATGCTCGACCATGCCGTCAAGGCCGGGCGGCCGTTGGCCTATGCGGCGGTCGCCGCGGCGCTCGGTGCCGCCCCGGCGCTGAGCGGGGCGCTGTAGCCGGCTGCCACGCGCAGCCGGTCGCGCTCCTGGGGCGTGAAATTCGCCCAGGCGAGGTCACGGTCGAGCGGGAAGAGCGCGCCACCCGGCGCCGTCACGCCGAGGGCGATGGGGCCCGTGCCGTCCAGCCAGAAGGGTTCCGCCTTGCGGGGCAGCGGCCAGAGCGCCGGCCGCTTGCCGTCCGTCGGGCGCACCTGCCAGCCATTCGTGTCGCGCGTCACCTGCACCGGCACCGGTGCCAGCCGTCGGCCCGAGAGGTTCGCCATGTCGCGCCGCGCCCGCCCGCTCGCCCGCACCAGCACGATGCCGCCGAGGAACAGCCCCACCAGCGCCACGGCGATGCCGAGCCCCGTCAGCAGCCGGTTGGTCAGGTGGCCGAGGCCCATATCGGTGGTGAGCCGGTCCGGCCGTGCCGGGTCTGCCATTACCTGCACCTGGAAGTCGCCGACATGCGGCTCGACGAAGAGGTAGCTGACCTTCTGCCGCAGCGGCCCGGCACCCTTCCTCGTGGCATTGGCGACCAGCGTCATCTCGCAATCCTGCAGCAGGGCGAGGCGCGACCGGCACTGTCCGTTCAGCACCCGCCCGTTGATGGGCACGGCGCTGTTGCGCAGCGCGTAGTCCTCGGCCAGCGCCGGCACCAAGCCGATTGCGGCCCAGCCGGCGAAGCCGGCGCAGAGCAGGAAGAGGACGCAAGCCGAGAGCCATCCGCGCCAGCGGGTGACGGGAGCTTTCAGCACTAGGGAACGGTCGGGGAAGACATCTGCGACTTGTGCAAGGCTCATGCGGATCATTCACGGATGTGGTTCGGTTCCCGGTTAGCCCTGCCTGCGCAACCTGTCCCGACGCAGTTGCGTGAAACATCCATCGCCGGTTCATGCGCCTGGCGGTCTGGCGCGGGCGGCGGGGCAGGGGCAGGATCGGCGCCCAACTTGGGAAGGAACCGCCATGACCGAGCGCTGGCAGCCGAGCGAACGCTACCCGGACCCGTCGATCGTCGCCCTCGACCCCGCCTTCAAGAAGTACCACCTGACGCTGTCGGCCGTGGAGCGGCTCTGGACCGGCTCCCGCTGGGGGGAGGGCCCGGTCTGGCTTGGCGACATGCGCTGCCTGCTCTGGTCCGACATCCCCAACAACCGCGTGCTGAAATGGGACGAAGCGACGGGGCAGGTGTGCGACTGGCAGCGGCCCTCCAACAATGCCAACGGCCATACGCGCGACCGCGAGGGGCGCATCGTCGCCTGCGAGCATGCCGGGCGGCGGGTGGTTCGCTTCGAGCATGACGGCAGCACGACGGTGCTGGCCGACAGCTACCAGGGCAAGCGCCTCAACAGCCCGAACGACGTGGTGGTGAAGTCGGACGGGTCGGTCTGGTTCACGGACCCGCCCTTCGGCACCTATGCCTTCTACGAGGGCATCAAGACCGAGGCGGAGCTGCCGCACACCAACGTCTATCGCGTCGATGGGAAGACGGGGGCGATCACCTGCGTCGCCGACGACGTCGACCATCCGAACGGCCTGGCCTTCAGCCCGGACGAGAGCCTGCTCTACGTCATCGAGAGCCGGGGCTCGCCGCGCAACATCCTCGCCTATGACGTGGCGGGGGACATGCTGCGCAACCGGCGCATCTTCGTCGCCTGCGGGACGGAGGAGACGCCGGATGGCTTCCGCGTCGACGTGGACGGCAATCTCTGGTGCGGCTGGGGGATGACGCCGGAGCTGGACGGCGTGCGGGTGTTCAACAGCGCCGGCGCGCCAATCGGGCATATCCATTTGCCGGAGCGCTGTGCGAATCTCTGCTTCGGCGGGCTGCACCGGAACCGGCTGTTCATGTCGGCGGCGCAGTCGCTCTTCTCGCTATACGTCAATACGCAGGGGGTGGCGGGGGGTTAGGTCCCCTCTCCCTCTGGCCAGCCATCCCGGTCCCGCAGCATGTGGACCGGGACCTGGAGGCAGAGGCTCTGCGCTGGCAACACATCGCGCCAGTCGGAGATGAGCTTCCTGTAGGCCGCGCCGACGGGGCGGATGCGGCGGTCGAGGTCGTAGAGGCCGAGCGGGTTCTGGCGCCCGTTCCGTTCGCGCAGCGCCGTGTCCCAGTCCACTTGGTCGATGAGCGAGAACCAGGTGAAGCCGACGATGGGCATGCCGTCATTCCGGACGCGCAGCACGTTGGCCCATTGCTTCCAGAGCCATTGCACCGCCTCGTCGCCGCGCGGGCCTTCCTGCAGGTTGGTCTCGGTATGCATCACCGGCAGGCGGTAGCGGTCGTGGTATTGCCGGGTGATGGTGGCATAGCCGAAGACCTCGCCCGAGGCGCGCGTGCTGCCGTCGGGGGAGACCAGGTGCTCGTTCGTCACGTAGTAGTCGTTGCCCATGATGCACCAGCGCTTCAGCCGGTGGCTCATGAAGAAACGGTACTCCTCGCGCGTCATGCCGTTGTCGAGGAGATAGTCGTACATCTCCGAATCGACGCGGCGGCCGTAGTTCAGGTCGAGGGAAAGGAAGCGCTCGGCATTCTTCACCTCGGCGGGGCCGATGGCGGCGGGACTGTCGGCATGGTAATATTCCGACGATTCACTCTGGATGAAGATGGCGTCGGGGCGCACCTCGAGGATCGCCTCCATCGCCAGGACATTGGCGCGGACGACATGCTTGAGGGCGGTGACGAAACCGCGGTCGCTGCGGAGCTGCTCGTTCCACCAGCCGTAGCGGGCGGAGAAGATCGCCGTGATGTACATCTCGTTGACCGGCGTATAGAGCTGCACCCAGGGGAAGCGCTCGGCGAAGGCCCGCGCATAGGCGGCGAAGGCGGCGGGGAAGTCGGGGTTCTGGAAATCCCCCAGCCAGTCCGGCAGGCCGAAATGGCAGAGATCGACGATAGGGACGATCTTCAGCCGGCGCATCTCGGCGAAGACCGTATCGGCGTAGTCCCAATCATGGCGGCCGGGGCCGAGCAGGGTGCGGTGGATGGGCGGGCCGATGCGGAGGAAGCCGCAGCCGGTCTCGGCGACGAGGGCCAGATCCTCCTGCCAGCGGGCGTAATGGCCGCATTCTTCCATCTGGTCGCGCCGGATTCGGCCGCCATCGATGGTCGGGTTGCTGTTCTCGATACCGGTGGCGAACATGAAATAGGTCACGCCGGGGCAACGCGCGGTGGGGCCGCCGGTTCGGCGCGTAACGATCCGTTTCATGCCGCGGGACGGGAGGCACTCGACAAGCAGGGCGGCTGGCGCTTTGGTCCGCGGCGAACCAGCCCCGGAGCGCGCCATGCCCGTCATCAACCGCATCGCCGATTACGCCGCCGAGATGACGGCGTGGCGGCGGGACTTCCACCAGCACCCCGAGCTCGGCTTCGAGGAGCGGCGGACCAGCGACATCGTCGCGGCGAAGCTCGCCGAATGGGGGATCGAGGTGCATCGTGGCCTGGCCACGACCGGTGTCGTCGGCGTGCTGCGCAACGGCGCGGGCGGCCGGAGCATCAGCTTGCGGGCCGACATGGATTGCCTCGCCATGGATGAGGCGAGCGGGGTGTCGCATGCCTCGACCATCCCCGGCCGAATGCATGCCTGCGGGCATGACGGGCATACGGCGACGCTGCTCGGCGCGGCGAAATACCTCGCGGAGACGCGGAATTTCGACGGGACCGTCACCTTCATCTTCCAGCCGGCCGAGGAGGGCGGCGGCGGCGGGCGGGTGATGGTGGAGGAGGGGCTGTTCGACCGCTTCCCCTGCGATACCGTCTATGGAATCCACAACGCACCGGATCTGCCGCTCGGCGAGTGCTCGGCGGGGACGGGGCCGATCATGGCGGCGTCCGATGGGCTCCGCATCACCGTGCGCGGCCTCGGCGGGCATGCCGCGAAGCCGCATATCGCCATCGACCCGGTGATGGTGGGGGCGCAGATCGTGGTCGGGTTGCAGGCGCTTGTGGCGCGGCGGGTCGATCCGTTGCAGAGCGCCGTCATCAGCGTCACGCAATTTCATGCAGGCAGCGCGATGAACGTCATCCCCGAGGTGGCGGAGCTGGGCGGCACGGTGCGGACGCTGCTGCCCGAGGTGCGCGATGCGATGGAGCGGCTGATCCCGGTGGTGGCGCGGAATACCGCCGCGGCGCATGAGGCCGAGGCGGAGGTGGTCTATACGCGGAAGTACCCGGCGACGGTGAACCATGCCGGAGAGAGCGACCGCGCGGCGAGGGCGGCGGCGCGGGTGCTGGGCGAGGCGCGCGTGCATCGCAACCTGCCGCCGGTGATGGGCGGCGAGGACTTCTCCTTCATGCTGCTGGAGCGGCCGGGGGCCTTCCTGTTCATGGGGCAGAAGGGAGCGGAGCGCGGCGGTGTGCCGGTGCACCACCCGCGCTACGATTTCAACGACGACCTGCTGCCGATCGGGGCGAGCTACTTCGCCACGCTGGTCGAGCAGGAGTTGCCGCGCGGGTAGCCGTTCCCGGGCTGCACGGTCCAGGCCGTCCGATGCCCGCGCCGGACCTGAGGATGCTCAGGCCTTGGGCTGCGGCCCGGCCTGAGGCGTCGTCGCCACGGAATGCTCGTTGGTGCGCTTGGCCTGCTTGGTGCGGGTCCATTGCCAGACGCCGAGCGCGGCGCCGACGATGAGGGTCATGGCGAAGAGCCAAACGACGAGGTTGTCGGAATCCATGGGGTCCTCCGGGGGCTTGCGGTATCCGGCAGACGCGGCGGGCGGGGCAGGGGTTGCGCCGCTCCCGCCTGGAGTCACGCTTCCGTGCGAAGGGGCTGTGGCGGTTGGCCTCCCGCAGGGCGGCCTTGGCGCCGTGCGGCCCCGCCACCTGGGCTTGCGGCAGGAAGGGCGCTACACAGGGTGACCACGGAAAACCTGGAGAGAGACGGATGCGTCGTCGGGCCCTGCTTGTCACCATGGCGACGCTCGCTTGCCCCACCATCCTGCGGGCGCAGGGGCGGCAGGGGCCGCCGCATGAATGGGTCTTCGGCGCCTGGACGGGCGGGCTCTTCCCGCCGAACGATGCCGATACGCCCAACTGCTTCGGCAGCCCGACGGTGGTCTTCACCAAGGACATCGTCATGCGCGCCAGCCTGCTCGACACGCCCTACCGGCAGCGGGTGATCGAGACCGTGGCCCTGCAGCCGAACGGCCTCGAATTCCGCTTCCTGCCGGCGGCGCCGCAGGGCAGCGCCTTCAGCAGCCGCCTGCCGCCGGATTTCGGCTTCGGCTGCGGCGGCAACCCGGACGTGCTGCGGGTGGAGCGGCGGGGACCGGACGAGATCGCCTTCACCGATTGCAGCGACTTCCCCTCGCTGCTGCGGCGCTGCACGAGGCGGGGCTGATGCGCATCGCCTTGATCCATGCGCTGCGGCATTCGCCGCCCCCGATCGAGGCCGCCTTCCGCCGCGCTTGGCCGGAGGCCGTGTTGATGAACCTGCTGGACGACAGCCTCTCGGCCGACCTGGCTCGTGCCGGGGCGCTGACGCCGGCGATGACGGAGCGCTTCCTCACCCTCTCGCGCTATGCGGCGGGAACGGGGGCGGATGCGATCCTCTTCACCTGCTCCGCCTTCGGCCCCTGCATCGAGGCGGTGGCGGCGGAGCGGGCGCCGATGCCGGTGCTGAAGCCGAACCAGGCGATGATCGAGGCCGCCGTCGCCGAGGCGCGGCGGATTGCCGCCGGGCGGCGCCCGCGCGTCGGGCTGCTGGCGAGCTTCCAGCCGACGCTGGAGACCATGCCGCCCGAATTCCCTGGGGATGTCGAGGTGGTGACCTGCCTTGCCGAGGGCTCGCTCGCTGCGCTCGATGCCGGAGATGCCGAGGGGCATGACCAGCGGGCGGCGGAGGCCTCGAAGGCGCTCTCCGACTGCGACGTGGTGGCGCTGGCGCAGTTCAGCCTGGCGCGGGCGGCGCCGCTGGTCGAGGCGGCGACGGGGCGGCCGGTCTTCACCACGCCGGACAGCGCCGTCGCCAAGCTGAGGCGGCTGCTGCCCGGCTGATGGTGGCGCGGGCCTGGGTGCGGCTGCCCTCCGGGCGGCGTCTCGACCTTCTTTCGCCGACGCCCTTCGACTGGACGGAGGAGGATCTGGCGATCGGCCTGTCGCGGACCTTCCGCTGGGGCGGGCATTCGGTCTGGCCGGGGGCGCCGCTCTCCGTCGCGCAGCATTCGCTCGCCGTGCTGGCGCTGCGGCAGGCGAGGGCACGGCTGAACCCGGCCCAGGCGCGGCGGGAACTGCTGCACGATGCCGAGGAAGGGCTCATCAATTTCGACTGCATCTCGCCGCTGAAGCCATTCCTTGGCGCCGGCTTTGCCGAGCTGCAGGCGCGGCTGCAGGGCGTGGTGGCGCTGCGCTACGCGCTGCCGGCCTGGACGCCAGAGGAGAAGCGGGCACACAAGGCCTGCGACATCGCCCTCGCCGCCGCCGAGGCGGTGCATGTCGCCGGATGGACGCCGGCGGAGGTGCGGGGGACGCTCGGCATCAGGGCGAAGGTGATGCAGGAGGACCCCCTGGCCGCCGTCTTCGGCGGCGAGCCCTGGCGGCCCTGGGCACCGGAACTGGCGGCGGAGCGGTTCCTGCGGTCCCTGGCGGGCCTCTGACGGGCTCGCCTCGAGAGCGCAACAATGCGACAACAGCGCGGCGTGCGGCACATACCGGTTGAAGGGTAGGGGCGGGCGCGGCAAGTTCGGTTGTCAGGCAAAAAGGGCCTTGGGTGACGGCTCACAGCGAGGCCAGCCAATGAGCTTCGACCGCGGGAGGGACGCGCTCGACCTGGCGAGCGAGGCGCTGTTCCAGGCGCTCGGCGACAATGCCTATGAGCTGGACCGCGACTTCCGCTTCCTGACCTTCAACGCGGGTTGCGTGGCCTACTACGGCCGGCCAGCCGAGGCGACGCTGGGGCGGCCGATCTGGGAGGTGCTGGAAGGTGCGCGCGGCAGCTGGCTCGAGCCCTTGCTGCGCGAGGCGATGGCGACCCGGCGGCCGATGCGCGTGGAGCGGGAAGGCGTGGCCCGCCCGGACCGCTGGCTCGAGGTCACCGCCTTCCCGACTGCCCGCGGCCTCGGCGTTGCCTTCCGCGACCGCACCGCGGAGCACCACGCGACCGAGGCGCTGCGCCAGAGCGAGGCGCGGCAGGCCTTCCTGCTCGCGCTCGAGGAGCGGCTGCGCGGCCTTGCCGACCCGGACGAGGCCATGGCCGCCGCGGCCGAGATGCTGGGCCGGCATCTCGATGTGGTGCGCGCCGGCTATGCCGAGGTGGATGCCGCGACGGCGATGCTGCGGGTGACCCGGGGCTGGACCGACGGGCGCATTCCGGTGCGTGCGGGAGAGCAGCGCGCGCTCGACGCCTTCGGCCCGGCCGCCGCGGCCGAGCTGCGCGCCGGGCGCGTGCTGGTGGTGGAGGACTGCCTCGCCGATCCGAGGACCACGGGCGAGACGGCGGCGGCGACCTGGGCCGGCATCGGTGTCCGCGCGCTGCTGGTCGCGCCGCTGGTCAAGGCAGGGACTCTCAACGGCTTCTTCTATGTCCATGAGATGGCGCCGCGGCGCTGGTCGGCGGCGGAGGCGGAGCTCGTCCACGAGGTCGCCGAGCGCACCTGGGCGGCGGTCGAGTGGGCGCGCGCCGAGGCCGAGCGGCGGGAAAGCGAGGCGCGGCTCGCCCTCGCCGCAGAGGCGGCCGGGCTTGGCATCTGGGACTGGGACCTGGTGGCCAACCGCTTCGTCTATTCCCCGCGCGCCAAGGCGATCTGCGGCTTCGACCCGGAGCGGGAGCCGAGCTACGAGGACGTGCTGCGGGCGACGCATCCGGAGGATCTCCCCGGGACCTCGGCGGCGGCGCGGCGGGCCCTGGACCCCGCGCTGCGGGAGCGGCCGGTCTTCAACTACCGCGTGGTGCGGCCGGACGGCAGCCTGCGTCGCGTCATCGCGCATGGCCGGGCGTTGTTCGAGCGGATCGGCGGCGAGGAGCGGGCGGTGCGCTATGTCGGCACGCTGCAGGATGTCACCGAAGCCTGGCAGGCCGCCGAGGCCCTGCGCGAGAGCGAGGCGCGGCTGCGCCTCGCGGTCGAGGCGGGGCAGATGGCGGTGTGGGAATACGACGTCGCCACCGACGCGGTCATCGGCTCGCCGGAGCTGAACCGGCTGCTCGGCTTCCCCGAGGATGCCACCCCCGGCATCGCCGAGATGCGGGCGCGCTATTGGCCGGGAGAGCATGAGCGGCTGCAGGCGACCGCCCGGGAGGCGCTGGCCCGGGGCGAGCGGCATTTCGAGGCGGAGTACCGCTACCTCTGGCCTGATGGCTCCGTGCGCTGGCTGATGATGCGGGCGGAGGTGCGGTTCGCCGCCGAGGGGGCGCCGAGCCGGGTCGTCGGCGTGGTGCTCGATGTCAGCGCGCGCAAGGCTGCGGAGGAGCGCCAGGTGCTGCTGATGCGGGAGGTCGACCACCGGGCGAAGAATGCGCTCGCCGTGGTGCAGGCGGCGGTGCGGTTGACCCTGGCGCCGGATCTCGAGAGCTACCGGCGGGCGATCGCCGGGCGGGTGGCGGCGCTGGCGCGGGCGCAGACGCTGCTGGCGGAGGACCGCTGGTCCGGGGCGGAGCTGCGGACGCTGGTCGAGGGGGAGCTGGCGGCCTTCGTCGGCGAGCGGCAGCGGGCGTTGCTGGAGGGCCCGCCGGTCGCCCTGCCGGCGCGGGCGGCGCAGCCGCTGGCCATGGCGATCCACGAGCTGGCGACCAATGCGGTGAAATACGGGGCGCTGTCGGTGCCCTCGGGCTGCGTCGCGGTGCGCTGGTCGGTGGAGCGCGGGGCGACGCCGGTGCTGAACCTGCACTGGGTGGAGACAGGCGGGCCGCCGGTTGCGACGCCGGTGCGGCGTGGATTCGGCTCGCGCGTGCTGGAGGGCACGGTGCGGGGGCAGTTGGCGGGGGCGGTGACGCTCGCCTGGGAAGCGGGCGGGCTGGTCTGCACGCTGAAGGTGCCGCTGCGGCGGGAGGATGCGGCCGAGTCGGGGGCGGGCGCGGCGGGGATCGGCTAAACGGCGCACGGCTGGGCGGAAAAGGGCTGGACTTTCCGGCGGTTGCGCTGGAATCTTCACGCTCCGTTCCAGGCACCTCCGGCAAGGACCTGCACGCCGATGATGGCGGGCTCCCATGTTGCGCTCGGCATGGCGGCCTGGATGGCCGCTGCGCCCCATCTCGGCCAGCCGCCGCTGGCACCGGGAGCGCTTGCGCTGGCGGCGTTCGGCGGGCTGCTGCCGGATATCGACCATCCGAAATCCTGGGTAGGGCGGCGGGTGCGGCCGGTGTCCGACCTGCTGGCGGCGCTGCTGGGGCATCGGGGGGTGACGCATTCGCTGCTGGCCGTGCTGGCTTGCGGCTGGCTGCTGAAGCGCGGCGAGGTGCCGGCCGAATACGCCGGGCCGCTGGTGATCGGCTATCTCAGCCATCTCGGCGCGGACCTGCTGACGCCGGGCGGGTTGCGGCTGGGCTGGCCGCTGAAGGGAAGCTGGGCCTTGCCGCTGGTGCGGACTGGCTCGGCCTTCGAGCCGCTGGTGGTGGCGGCGCTGATCGCCGCTGCCTGGCTGAGCCTGCCACACCGGCCGGACCCACGGGCGCTGGCAGAGCGCTGGGGCCTCTGCATCACCTGCGAGTCGCTGCCCTTGCCGCCCCCGCCGCCGCCGCTGCCGCCCCGTCGCCGCGTGGCGTAACATCAACTCCCGGCTTGCGAAGGCCTTTCGGCCCTCGCCGGGGTGGCCTGGAGGGGTGGGGCCCCTCCAGAATGCCGGAATGACAACGCTCCTCGCCGATATCGGCGGCACCAATGCCCGCTTCGCCCTGTCCAAGGGCGAGGTTCCCACCGACCCGGCCAGCGTGGCGCTCGACAGCTTCCCCGGCATCGTCGAGGCGATCGCGCATTTCCTCGGCGGCGCGGCGCCGCCGGAAGCCGCGGTGCTGGCCGTCGCCGGCCCGGTCGTACGGAACAGCGTGCGGCTGACCAACCGTGACTGGGTGGTGGACGGCGCGGCGATCGAGCGGACGCTCGGCATCGGGCATGTGCGGGTGGTGAACGATTTCGCGGCCCAGTCCTGGGCGTTGCCGGACCTCACAGGGGCTGACCTGCATCCACTAGGTGGCACGGCGGCGGAGGCGGGGGCGCCTCTCGCCGTGGTGGGGCCGGGGACGGGGCTCGGCATCGGGGCCTTCCTGCCGCCGGGGCAGGCGCTGGTGACGGAGGGCGGCCATGCCAGCATCGCCACCCATGACCCGCGCGAGGCGGCGGTGGTGGAGTGGTTGCGCGGGCACCACGGGCATGTCTCGGCGGAGCGGGTGCTGTCGGGGCAGGGGCTCGAGAACCTGCATGCCGGGCTGGCGGCGGTGGACGGGGTTGCGGTCGAACCGCTCGAGGCCGCCGAGATCACCCGGCGGGCGCTGGCCGGCGAGGATGCGCGCTGCGCCGAGGTGCTCGACCTCTTCTGCGCCATGCTGGGAAGCGTGGCGGGAGATCTGGCGCTGCTCTACGGAGCGAAGGGCGGGGTCTATGTGGCAGGGGGCATCTGCCCGCGCTTCCCAGACTACCTGGCGGCGTCGCGGTTCCGGGAGCGGTTCGAGGCGAAGGGGCGGTTCCGCGAGTGGCTGGCACCGGTGCCGGCTTGGCTGGTGATGCGGCCCGACCCGGCGATGCTGGGGCTGGCGGCGATCGCGCGCGGCTCCGCGAAATGACTTGCCGGGTGGCGGCGGCGATGCTTGCATCATGCAAGCCAAAGCATTTTCAAGTCCTGCGTGGGCGCCGGACGCCTCGGAAAATGCGGTAGAACAATAACCTGGCCGCGTTCAGCCCTGCGGAGCCTGGGCGAAGGCAGCCTGGAGGAGCGCCGAGCCCATGGGCCGCACGGATTTCACCCAGATGCGCTGCCCGGTGGCGCGCGCGATGGCGGTGCTCGGCGAGCGCTGGGCCATGCTGGTGCTGCGGGAGTGCTTCTACGGCACGCGGCGCTTCGACGAGTTCGAGCGCAACCTCGGCATCGCGCCCAACATCCTCTCGGCCCGGCTGCGCGATCTCACCGCGCATGGGCTGATCGAGCGGGTGCCGGCGGCGGGGCGGCACGAGTACCGGCTGACCGGGAAGGGGCGGGATGCCTTCCCCGTCTTCCTGACGCTGAAGGGATGGGCGGATCGCTGGATGACGGGGCCGGAGGGGCCGCCGGTGGTGCTGGAGGAGCGGGGGACGGGGGCGCCGGTGCGGAGCCCGCCGGCGCTCTCTTCGACGGGCGAGGCGCTGCGGCCGGAGGATATCCGCGTGCTGGCGGGGCCGGGGGCGAGCGAGGCGCTGCGGGCGCGGTTCGGGGCCCTGGTCGATGGCTGACGGCACGGCGGCGCTCGCAGCGCCCTCCTTGCGCGAGCTACTACGGCGGGTCTGGGTGCTGGCGGCGCCGACCACGGCCGTCGCCGCGCTGCAATCGGCGGCGCAGCTGGTCGAGCCCTGGCTCGCGGCGCGGCAGGGGACGGCGGCGCTGGCCGGCTGGGCGGTGGTGCTGCCCTTCGCCCTGCTGATGCAGCAGATGTCGACCGGCGCGATGGGGGGCGGCGTGGTCTCCGCCATCGCCCGGGCGCTGGGGGCGGGCAAGCGCGAGGAGGCATCGACCCTCGTCGTGCATGCGGTGGTGATCGCGCTCGGCTTCGGTCTGGCCTTCGCGGTGGCGTTGGCGGGGTTTCCGCGGGCGATCCTCGGCCTGATCGGCGGGCCGGAGGCGGCGGAGGCGGCGGCCGCCTATTGCGCCTGGTTGTTCGGGGCGGGGGCGGTACCGGCCTGGTTGGCGAATACCTTCGCCTCCGTGCTGCGCGGGGGCGGGCGGCATGCGCTGGCCTCGCGGGTGCTGCTGCTGGCCTGGGTTGCCTATCCGGTGCTGGCCTGGCTGCTGATGGAGCAGGCGAGGTTCGGGCTGGCGGGGGCGGGGATGGCCTTCGCCATCAGCATGGCGGCGGCTTCGGTGGGCATGGCGGTGGTGGTGCTGCGCGGCGGGGCGGGATTCGTGCCGGATCTCAGGGTGCGGCTGCAGGGGGCGCTGTTCGGGCGCATCCTCTCGGTCGGGCTGGTGGCCTGCGCGATGGCGACGGTGGCGAATCTGGCGACGATCCTGGTGACGGCGCGGGTTGCCTCCTATGGGGCGGTGGCGGTGGCGGCCTACGGCGTCTCGGCGCGGATCGAATTCCTGATGGTGCCGCTGGCCTTCGGCGTCGGCTCGGCGCTCACGGCGCTGGTCGGGCGTGCGGTGGGGGCGGGCGACTGGGCGACGGCGCGGCGGACGGCCTGGGCGGGGGCGGCGATGGCGCTGGCGGTGACGCTGGTGGTCGGCGTCTTCGTCGCGGCGGCGCCGGGCTTCACCGCTTCGGCCTTCACTCGTGACCCGGCGGTGGTGGAGATCGCCACGCAGGCGCTGGCGGTGATCGGCTTCGCGCTGCCGGGCTTCGGCGTAGGCATGGCGCTCTACTTCGCCAGCATGGGAGCGGGGCGGATGGCGGGGCCGGTGGTGGCGGCGCTGACACGCATCGGCCTGGCGGTCGGGGGCGGATGGGTACTGTCCGACCTGTTGGGCTATGGGTTGCAGGGGCAGTTCGTCGCCGTCGCGCTCGGGATCAGCGCCTATGGGCTGATCACGGCGCTATCGGTGCGGCCGGGAGTGTGGGCGGCAAGGGGGTAAGCGGCATCACGCCCACAGGCATGCAAGGAGGCCGGCGTCTGAAATCTCCGCCCTCATGGCTGGCATCGATGTTATGACACGCATCCCGACGGAACATTCGTGCCAGGCGACCCAACCAGGAGGCAGCGGGACACGGTAGTCCGAGCGCGCCACAGGCGAATCCATGGCTCACACTGCGTTGCAACAGAAGCCTGACGGCCCTGGCACCCAGACGATCCCGCCCGCCGGCGGTCCCGCCCCGGCCTTTTCCGCAAGCGCCGGCGAGGTATTCTGGCCGCTCTGGCTGGCCTCGATCCTGGTGCCGCTGCTGCTGTTCGCGGGCGGAGCCTGGTGGTCGTGGCACATGGTCCAGGCGGAGGCGCATGACCGCCTGAAACGCACCCTCGCCGTCGCCGCCGAGCATGCCGCACGGGCCTTCGAGACCCAGGATGCGCTGCTCGCCGCTGCGCAGCGCGCCTCCAAGGGGATGGGCTGGGACCGGATTCGCGGGAATGCGGAGCTGGCCTCCTTCCTGCGCGACCTCGACGAGCGGACCGCCGGGCTTGGCGCCATCGGGATGACCGATCCTTCGGGGCGGCTGGTGCAGCTCTCCGCCCCGCCCTTCACGCCGCCGCCGGACGACTTCTCCGATCGCGACTATGTCCGGGCACAGGTGGACCTCGCCACCGCGGGGCCTTTCATCGGCCGGACGATCACCGCCCGCGCGAACGGCCTCCACGTGATCCGCTACAGCCGTCCCCGGCTGGACCAGGACGGGCGGCCCGATGGCGGCGTGCTGTGGGCGACCATCCGGACCGGTGAGCTGGCGCCCTATTACGACACCCTGCTCCAGCACCCCAAGGATGCCATCCTGCTGGTCCGGCCTGATGGAGCGGTCCTGGTGCGGCACCCGGCCATGACGGGGGACGACGGCACGCGCCTGACCGGCTGGGGCGAGGACGCCTTGCGGCAGGCCTCGGACCCGCCGGGGCGGACGGTCCTCGCGCCCGGGCTCTCGCCCATGGACGGACAGAAGCGGCTCTATGCCCTGCGGCAGCTGACCAATGTCCCGCTGGTGGTCGTCTATGGCCAGCACCCGGCCGGGCCCTGGTCCGCCTGGACGCACCGCGTCGCCATCATCGGTCTCGTCTCGGGCGGTGCCATGGCGGTGCTGTTCTGGGTGACCTGGGTCACGTCGCGCCGGGTGGCCCGGCAGGCCGAGGTGCGCGCTGCCGCCGAAGCCAGGCTGCGCGGGGCGGAGCGGCTTTCCGCGCTCGGCCAGGTCACGGCAGGGGTCGCCCATGACATCCGGAACCTCGCGCTCTCGGTCCAGGGCGGGGCCAAGCTGATCCGGCAGGCCCTGGCGCGCGACGACCGGGACCGCGCCAGCATGGTGGCGGAGCTGCTGGACGAGACCGCGGGGCGCGGGGCGAGCCTGACCGAGCGGATGGTGCGCATGGTCCGGCGCGGCCAAGCCGAGGCAAGCGCCATGGCGACGCTCGATCCCGCCGCGGCCGTCGCCGGAGCGGCGGTGCTACTCAAGGCGGTCATCGGCAGCCGCTGGATGGTGCGCGCCGACCCGATGCCGCCCGACCTTCCTCGGCGCGTCCGGGGCGACCAGGCGGAGCTTGAGGCGGCCTTGTTGAACCTCGCGGTGAACAGCCGTGACGCCATGCCGGAGGGCGGGACGATCCGGCTCTCGGTCGTGGCCGAGCGGGTGCAGCAGGGAGACGAATACCCGGCGAAGCTGGCGCCGGGGCTCTATGCCCGGATCGTGGTCATCGACAGCGGGGCAGGGATCGATGGGGAGATCCTCGACCGGGTCGGGCAGGCCTTCTTCACGACCAAGGCAGAGGGCCAGGGAACCGGCCTAGGCCTTTCCTCGGCGGCGGCCTTCGCCCGTACCGCGGGCGGTGCGATGCGCGTCGAGAGCCCGGGCCCCGGCCGCGGCACGGCGGTGACGCTCTGGCTGCCGGAGGCGCCGGCCGAAGCGCCATAGGGGGCGCGGTCGCCGCCCCTCAGGCTGCGCCAGAGCGGTTTCCGTTGGCGCTGGCTCACGGACCCCGCTCCAGCTTGTGGTTCTACCGAGCAAAATACTCCGATCAGATGATTCCATCCGATCGGAGTTTGCTCTAGCCCCGCTGCACCCAGGGCGTGCGCTGCCAGAGGCCGCGGTAATCGGCCTCTTCCCGGCGCAGGCGGGCGAACCAGGCCTCGCCGGGCTCGTAGGCCGGCTCGGTGAAGCGGCTCTCCAGGGCGCCGGTGAATTCACGGTCGCGGGCGATCTCCTCCGTCGCCTCGCGCAGCCGGGCGAGGATGGCGGGCGGCGTGCCGGCTGGGGCCACGAGGCCACGCTCGGAGGCCATGGTGACCGGGTAGCCCAGCTCCTTCAGCGTCGGCACCTCGGGCCCGAAGCGGCTGCGGCTGGCGGCGGCCTGGGCGAGGATGCGGAAGCCCTGCGGCGCGGCGGTGACGGCGCCGAGGTTGAGGCCCATCAGGTCCACCTGCTTGCCGAGCACGGCCGTGCGGAGCTGCGGGTCGCCCTGGAAGGCGACATGCGTCAGGCGGATGCCGGCCGCCTCCTGCAGGAGGACGAGTTGCAGGTGGTCGTCCGTGCCGATGCCGGGCGAGGCATAGGTGATGCTGTCGGGCGCCGCCTTCGCGCGCTCGATCACGTCCCGCAAGGTCTTGTAGGGGCCGTCGGCATGGGCGGTGATGGCGCTCGGGTCCGTCACCAGGTTGGCGATGGGGGCGAAGTCGTCGAGGCGGAATTGCGCCTGCCGCTCGATGGGGATGGTGAGCAGGCCCGGATAGTTCGTCGTGCCGAGGGTGTGGCCGTCGGGCCGGGCACGGGCGACGGCGCCCAGGGCCAGCTCGCCGCCGGCGCCGGGGCGGTTGCTGATGACGACGGTGCCGCCGAGCCGCTGCTCCAGCGCGCGGCCGTAGGAGCGGGCGTCGAGGTCGGTGCCGCCGCCGGCGGTGAAGCCGACGACGATCTCGATCGGGCGGTCCGGGTAGCGCGCAGTCTGAGCCAGGGCGGGGGCGATTGCGGGCGTCGCCAGCGTGGCGGCGAGGAGGGTGCGGCGGCGGAGGGTCATGTCCCGCGCCCCTCGTTGCTGTCGCGCCAGGCGATGAGGCGGCGGAGGCCCTCGCGCATGTCCACCTCGGGCGCCCAGCCGATGGCGGCCTTCGCCTTCTCGTGGGCGATGCGGAAGGCGCCGCCGGAGGTGAGGCGGACCTTGCCCGGCTCGTTGCCGATGAACTCCGGCGCCGGGCCACCGCCGAGCAGCTCGGTGATGAGCTGGACGAGCTCCAACGTCGTGGTCGGGGCGGGGCCGGAGGTGTTGACCGCCACATCGGTCGCCGCGCTCTCGAAGGCCATGCGGTTGGCTCGCGCCAGGTCGCCGACATAGACGAAATGCTTGGTCTCGGCACCGTCGCCGAAGACCTGCGGCGCCTCGCCGCGCTTCAGCCGGTCAATGGTCTCGATGATATAGAGGGCATTGGCGGCGCGGTAGTGCTGGCGCTCGCCATAGACGGTGGAATAGCGCAGGACGACATAGTCCTGGCCCCATTTGCGGTGGGCGTCGCGGCAGAGCTGCTCGCCGATGATCTTGCTGGCACCGTAGAGGATGGCCGCCGGCGGGGCGCCGGCGGAGTGGAAGGGCGTGTCCTCCACCAGCTCGCCGGCAACGCCCGGGCCGTAGCCGTAGGTGGCGTTGGAGGAGGCGAAGACGACCTTGCGCACCCGGTTGGCGCGGCAGGCTTCCAGCACGTTCTGCACGCCGCGGATGTTGACGTCGAGCCCGCCCCAGGGGTCGCGGTCCATGGAGAGCGTCATGTAGGCGGCGAGCTGCAGCACGCCGGCGAGGCCCTCGGTGGCGCGCAGCAGGTCGGCCACGCGCATCACGTCGCCGCGCACCAGCTTCAGGCGCGGATGGTCCCGCAGATGGGCGATGGCGGCATCGGAGCCGAAGGCGAAATTGTCGAAGATCACGACCTCGGCGGCGCCGTGGTCCAGCAGCTCGCCGGCGGTGGCGGAGCCGACCAGGCTGGCGCCGCCGATGATGGCGAAGCGGTTGCCGGCGATGGGGACCGAGGCGGCCATGCGTTTCCTCCTGACATTCCTTGCGCGCCATCCAAGCGCGATGCGCGTTGCAGGCCAAGCCGCTTGTTGTGTCCCCGGCAGGGGTTCGACCGGCTGTGGCCCCGCCGCTAGAAGGGCGCCCCAACGCCAGATAGGGAAAACCATGCCCGCCATCCCACGTCGCGTCGCGCTCGGGGCCAGCCTCGGCGCCGCCCTGTCCACCCTGCTGCCCGGCCGCCGTGCCGCGGCCCAGGCCGCCTGGCCCAACCGGCCGGTGCGGATCATCGTGCCCTTCAGTGCCGCCGGCACCACGGACATCGTCGCCCGCATCCTGGTGGAGCCGCTGAGCGCCCGGCTCGGCCAGTCCGTGGTGATCGAGAACCGTCCTGGCGCGGGCGGCAATATCGGCGCCGAGGCGGTGGCGAAGGCGACCGACAACCACACGCTGCTGATGACGACCATCGGGACGGCCGCCATCAACTACGGCCTCTATCGCACCACCATGCCGTACAAGCCGGAGGATCTCGTCGCGGTCTCGAACATCGCAGCGGTGCCGAACGTCATCATCGCGGCGCCGGGAGTGCCGGTGAAGACCCTGCAGGAGGCGGTGGCGCTGGCGAAGCAGCGGCGCGACGGGCTGACCATCGCCAGCTCGGGCAACGGCACCAGCCTGCACCTCACCGGCGAGCTGTGGAAGCAGGTGGCCGGCATCAACCTGGTGCATGTGCCCTTCCGCGGCTCGGGGCCGATGCTGACCGAGGTGATCGCCGGACGGGTCGATCTGGCGGTGGACAACCTGCCCTCCTCGCTCGGGCATATCCGCGACGGGCGGGTGCGGGCGCTGGCGGTGACGACGCCGGAGCGCAGCCCGGCGGTGCCCGATGTGCCGACGACGCGGGAGGCCGGCTATCCCGGGCTCGACGCCACGGCCTGGTTCGGCATCCAGGCCCCGGCGCGCATGCCGGCGGAGATCGTGCAGCGGCTGTCGCAAGAGTTGCAGGCGATCGTGAAGGAGCCTGCGGTGCGGGCGAAGATCGAGGAGCAGGGCGCGCAGCCGGTGGGCGACACGCCGGAGCATTTCGCCGGCTTCATCCAGGGCGAGATCGCCCGCTGGGGCGAGGTGATCCGCAAGGGGAACATCCAGCTCGACTAGGCGGGGCGGCGGGCCTTCCCTTACCCTTCCCGAAAGGGAAGGGAACCACGCTGATGAAGATCGACCATGTCTCGCTGACGCTCTTCGCCTGGGAGGGCATCCCGCCGACGAAGTACCACGCGGCGAGTCGCCTGGATTCGGGCAGCTCGGCGCTCGGGCTGTTGCGGATCGGGACGGATGCGGGGATCGAGGGCCATGCCTTCCTCGGCTCGGCCACGCATACGGCGGCGAATGACGGGCCGGGGCTGATCCGCTACCTCAAGCCGCTGCTGATGGGCCAGGACCCGATGGACCGGGAGCGGCTGAACGCGGCGCTCTGGCCCTGGTCGCGGCTGATCTCGGTGCGCTCCATCGGCGCGGTCGATGTCGCGCTGTGGGACATCGCGGGGAAGGCGGCGGGGATGCCGATCCATCGGCTGCTCGGCACCACGCGGCATTCCATCCCGGCCTATGCCAGCTCGGCGATCCTGTCGGGCATGGAGGCGTATGCCGAGGAGGCGGTGCGCTTCCGCGAGGCGAACTGGGCGGCCTACAAGATCCATCCGCCGCAGCGGCCGAGCGAGGATATCGCCGTCTGCCGGGCGGTGCGGCGGGCCGTCGGCGACGAGTACACGCTGATGCTCGACAGCACCTGGGCCTATGACTTCCCGGCGGCGATGCGCGTCGGGCGGGCGATCGAGGACCTCGGCTTCCTCTGGTACGAGGACCCGCTGCACGACCAGGACATCACCAGCTACGTGAAGCTGCGGCAGAAGCTCGATATCCCGATCCTCGCCACGGAGTACCCGGCGGCGGGGCTGGAGAGCTATGCGCCCTGGATCATGATGCAGGCGACGGACTACCTGCGCGGCGACGTGGCGGTGAAGGGCGGCATCACCACGCTGATGAAGACGGCGCATCTCGCCGAGGCCTTCCGCATGAACTACGAGGTCCATCACGGCGGCAACTCGCTGAACAATGTCGCCAACCTGCATGTCTGCTGCGCCATCCGCAACACCAGCTTCTTCGAGGTGCTGCTGCCGGACGGGGCGCATAAATACGGGCTGGCGGAGGACATCACCGTGGGCCCGGACGGGATGGTGCAGGCGCCGCAGGGGCCGGGGCTCGGGGCGGCCATCGACTTCGAATTGATCGAGCGGAAGCGGATCGCGGTGCTGGAGTAAGCCGCCACTCATTGTAGAAGCGGCGCCATCGACAACGGATTCGAGGACGCCGGGCATGACCGATACCGTACAGGGGATTTCGCGACGGGGTGCATTGGCGGGGGCGTTGAGCTTCGGCCTCGCCACGCCGGCCATCGCGCAGGGGGGCTATCCGAACAAGCCGATCACCGTGGTGGTGGGCTTCCCGCCGGGCGGTCAGACGGATTTCGCGGCGCGCATCCTGCAGCCGGGGCTGTCCAACGCGCTCGGGCAGAGTGTCGTCATCGACAACCGTGGCGGCGCCGGTGGCAATCTCGGCACTGAGACGGTGCTGCGGTCGCGGCCGGACGGCTATACGCTGCTCGCGGGTAATGCCAACCCGCTGACCATCAACCCGCATACCTTCCAGGGGATGACGATCGACCCGCTGCGGCTGACGCCGGTGGGGCTGATGCTGCAAAGCTCGCTCATCCTCTGCGTGCATCCCACCGTGCCGGCGAAGACGCCGCAGGAATTCGCCGCCTGGGCGAAGACGCAGCCGAATGGCGTGGACTATGGCTCGGCCAGCGCGGGCAGCCTCTCCCACGTGGCGATGGAGATGCTGAAGAACCGCATCGGCAACCCGCCGATGGAGCACATCCCCTATCGCGGCAGCGGGCCGGCGATGCAGGACTTCATCGCCGGGCGCTTCAGCATCATGTGCGACGCCTCCTCGGTGGTGGCGCCCTTCCTGCGGGCGGGGCAGATCCGCGGGATGCTCTCGACCGGCGCGGCGCGCATCCCAGCCTTCCCGGATATTCCGGTGGCGGCGGAAGCGGGGCTGCCCGACTACGTCTTCAACGCCTGGATCGGGTTGTTCGGCCCGCCGGGGATGCCGGCCGAGATCGTGCAGCGGCTCAACGCGGCGCTGAACCAGGCGGTGCAGGATGCGGCGATCCGCGAGAAGATCACCAGCCAGGGCGACGAGCCGGGCGGCGGCACGGCCGAGTCGCTGGGCGAGACCATGCGGCGCGATCATGCCCGGTGGGGAGAGGTGGTGCGCTCCAACAATATTCGGGCGGACGGCTGACCCATGTGAGAGGGGCGCTGCCCCTCTCATACTCTTCCCTTCAAAGGCCGAAAAACCTTTGGAAACCTCGAGTTTTTACTCGCCTTCCTTCACCAGGGCGTCGAGCGCTGCGGTGAAGCCGCGGAAGGAGACGGGAATGGAGGCGTCGCCACCGGCGGCGTCCTTCCATTCCAGCCGGCCGGCGGCCTCGGCCGGGCGGGCACGCAGGCGGCGCAGCACCGCCTCGTCGCGCAGCTCCAGCTCGGCGAAGCAGCCACGCGGCATGCAGTTGCGGAAGGCGACCGTCAGCGGCGCCTCGGCCGGGCGGTTTGGGATGTCGAGCACCAGCTTCGCCGGTGGCCCGACCTGGAGGTTCACTGGCACCTGGGCCACCAGCCGCAGCGGCTCGCCCTTCGCGGTGCGGCCGATGGCGAGCACGGCGACCGGCTGCTGGCGCTGGTCCTGCGTCGTTTGCGCCATTTCGCAGAGCCGGGCGGCGGGCGTGGTCCCGCTGGCCGGGCGCGTCTCGCAGCGCACCACCCAGTCGGTGAAGACGGCCATGGTGCGGTCCGGGCTGCTCTCCCCGGCCGCCGGCTGGCCAGGCTGAGCCGCCGGGCGCTGAGCAGGTTGGGTCTGGCCGATGGTGGGGACGAAGGCGGTGAGCATTGCCGTTGCAGCCAGAGCCTTGAACGTCACGCGCATTGATCCCTCAGGCACCGTGTTGGCCGGATGCCTGTACTCTGCGCCGGGGTGCTCACACAACCTTGTGTTGCTGGATCAGAGCCCTTGATGCGACTCGGCTACGGGGCGGCGGACGATGCCGCCCCACTCCTGCATGATGTCGCCGCCGGCCAGCGTCTCCGGTGCCCGGCCGGGGTCCTGCACCAGCACGTCCGGGCGGAGCATGCGGATGAGGTCAAGCGCCGTCTCCGCCCCGTAGCGGATGACGAGGTCGACGCTGTTGCGCTCCGCCAGATCCTCCGCCGCCGGGTCGCCATCGGCGATGCCGACGACCAGCCGGTCGCACCAGTCCTGCGCGCGGTCCAGAAGATGCGGCTCGGCCGCCGCGGTGCTGGCGGCGAGGAAGCCGACGCGGTGGCCGGCGCGGCGCCAGCCCTCGACGCGCTCGGCGGCCTGGCCGCGGGTGACGAGCTTGCGGGCGGCGAGGCGGCCAGGGGTCAGCACCTCGAGGAACTCGTCCTCGCGCACCACGCCGATGCCGGACTTGCCCATGGCGATGCCGGCGGCCAGGGCGGCGAGCCGGGCGATCAGCGGCAGCGGCAGGCCGACCGCGAGGCCGGCCGCGGTGACCGAGATCACCGCATCGCCCGCGCCGGCCGGATCGACGAGTTCCGCCACATCGGCGGGCAGGTGCTGCGGCACCGCATCCTCGCCGACCAGCATCACGCCCTCCGGGCCGCGGATGACGAGCACGGCGCCGAAGCCATGCGCGGTGCGGAGCGCTGTGGCGGCGGCCGCGATCTCGGTCTCGGTGCCGGTGGGTAGGCCCGTGGCCGCGGCTAGCTCGGCGCAATCGGGGATGATGAGGTCGGCGCCGGCGAAGCGGCCCGGGTCGCCGCCGCGCGGGTCGACCACGATCTTGCGCCCGGCGGTGCGCGCCGCGGCGATCAGGCGCGTCGCGGTGGTGCCGGCCAGCACGCCCTTGCGGTAGTCGGAGAGCACCATGACCGTCGTCGCCGCCACCGCATCGGCGGCGATGCGCACCAGCCGGTCGGCGAGGCGGGGGTGGATGGGCGCCGCCTCCTCATGGTCGGCACGGAGCAGCTGCTGGCCGCTGGCGACGAAGCGCGTCTTCACCGTGGTGGCGCGGCCGCCCTGGACCAGCAGCCATGGCTCGACGCCCGGCTGGCCACCGATCAGCCCGGTGAGGTCGCTACCTGCCTGGTCGTCGCCAACGATGGAGACGAAGGCAACGGCAGCGCCGAGCGCTGTCAGATTTCGTACAACGTTGCCGGCGCCGCCGGGCAGCGCGACCTCGCGCTCCACCGCCAGGACCGGGATGGGGGCTTCGGGGCTGATGCGCTCGACCCGGCCATAGACATAGCGGTCGAGCATGGCATCGCCGACGACGAGGACGGTGCCGCGCTTCAGCTGCCGCACCGCTTCCAGCAGATCGGCCGGGATGGCGCCGGATGGGCTCGGACGAGGTTCGGGCGCGGGGCCGTGCATCTCCCTGCGGTAGCCTAAGCCAGGGCTCACACGCAAGGCGAGAGACGCCAAATCTTGTAATGCAGGTGGCATCGCTTCGTCATGCGGAGAGGAAGCGCAGCCGGTGGCCTTCCAGCACCACGCAGCTCAGCGCGCCGCCGAAGCAGGCCCCGGTGTCGATGCCGATCCGATGCGGGCGCACCACCGGCATCTCGCTGGGGGTGTGGCCATGGACGACGACCAGCGGCAGGTCGCCGTCGAAGGAGAGGAAGGGCTCGCGGATCCAGACGAGGTCGAAGGGGTCCTGACGGTCGGTCGGGATGCCGGGGCGCACGCCGGCATGCACGAAGAGGTAGTCGCCGGCGGAGAATTGCAGCGGGCAGTGGCGCAGCAGGTCGAGATCCTCCGGCAGGACGGCGGCGCAGGCCTCCGGGTCCTCAGGGTCGGCGCCGTAGCTGGCGAGCGTGGCAGCGCCGCCATTGTCGAGCCAGAAGGGCAGCGCACCGGGATGGGCCTCAGGCTCGCAGGCATCGAGCATCATCACCTCGTGGTTGCCTAGCAGGTTGACCACTTCGACTGCGGTAAAGGCCTCGCCGAGCAGCGGCGCCGGGTCGAGCAGGCGGCGCAGCACGGCAGCGCTGTCCGGGCCGCGATCCACGTAGTCGCCAAGATGGATGAGGGTGATGCGCTCGGTCGGGCGGGCCGCAGCGTCCTCGGCAATTTGGGCATGCAGCGCGGCCAGCCGGTCGGCGCAGCCGTGCACATCGCCCACCGCATAGATGCGCCAGCCCGGGGGCAGCGCGCCGGGGGCGAGCTGGCCGGGCCAGGGGGCTGGCCAGGGGGCAGCGGGGCGCGCCGATTTCGGGCCGGCGCTTAGGGCATCGTTCACCATCCGGCGCGACTTTAGAGGATGACGCGCCGCACCGCACCGCGCCAGGACAGCGCATGATCGTGACCGGACCCCGCCTTGCCGGCTTTCCTGCCCCTCCCCCGGCTTCCCCGCCGATGGCGGGGCTGTTGCCCCTGCTCCGCCAGGCCCTGCCCGGCGCGGAGGGGCGTGTCGCTCTACGGCTGAGCCCGGCCGGGCGGCTGGCCGGACCGCCGGCGCGGCGGCGGCTGGCGCGGGCCCTGTTGCAGGATGCGGCCGAGACCGGTGGCGGGGCGGTCTACGACACGGCAGCGGGGGAGTTGCTGCTGCTCGGCGCCATGCCGGCGGCGGCGCGGCGGGCGGCGGCGGCGCTGGCGCAGCTCGCAGGGCCCGAGGCGCCGGCGCCGGCCATCTGGACGCTGCCCCGGGATGCGGCGGCGCTGCTCGCCTGGGCAGCCACGGCGCAGCTCGCCGGGCCGGAGGCGATGGCGGCACCGCCCAGCGAGGGCTTGGCGGGGCTGGAGGGGCGGCTCGATTCGCTTCCGGCCGATACGGTGCTGCGGCACCGGCATGTGATCCGCCCTGGTGCCGCGGTGCCGGGCCGCGGGCGGCGGCTGCGGCTGTCGCGGCCGGCCCTCGCCGCCGTGCTCGGACCACTGGCGGCGGATGCGGAGCTGATGGCCCATGCGGCGGAGCGGCTGGCGCGGCGGTTGCTGCCCGGCCTCGCCGCCTGGGCGCGGGACCTGCCGGGCCGGCGGCTGCTGCCGCTGCCGGTGAGCGTGTTGCCGCCGCCGGCCGTGGTGCCCGGCCTGTTCGGCGTGCTGCCTCTCGCCGCCGCGGCCGATCCGGCCCTGCCCTCGCAGCGCGAGGCGCTGGCGGCACGCGGCTGGGGCCTGGCGCTGGAGGGGTTAGATGCGGCCGGGCTGGCGCTGCTCGCCCCGGCCGGGCTGCCGGCCGACCTGCTGCTGCTGCGCTGGTCGCCGGCGCTGGAGGAGCGGGCGGCGCTCGCCGCGCTGCGCGGCCTGCCCGGGGAGCGGCTGGTGGTAACCGGCTGCGACGGGGCGGCCGCGCTCGATTGGGCCGCCCGGCTCGGGGCGATGGCGACCGGCCCGGCGGCGGAGGCGGTGGCATGACGGTGGAACCTTCACTTGCCCCGCTTCGTCCCTTCGCCGGGCCGCGCGGCGCCGATGCGCTGGCGCTGGCGCATTTCTTGCGTGAGGCGGTGGCCGCCGGCACGGTGCGGGAGGTGCTGCACCTCCGCCTCGGCGCCCTGGCCGAGGAACTGCGGCGGTCCCATCACCAGCGGCTGGTGCGCGATGCGCTGGCGCCGCTGATGCGGCCGACCCGCGCGCGCGTCTTCGAGTTGCCGAACGGCGATATCGTCGCCATTGCTCCGCCCGAGGGGCGGCACCTGGGGGAGGTGCAGGAGGCGCTCGGTATCCTCTTCGCCGCCGAGGGACAGCTGCCCTTCGCCCGGCGGCGGCGGCTGCCGGAGGAGGCGGCGGCGCTGCTGGCGGCGGTGGAGGAGAGCCTCACCCCGAACCAGGCCGCGCCGCGCTGGCCGGTGCCGGAGGAGGAGCGGCCGCCTATCTCGGCTGCCGACCTGGTTGCGCTGGAGCGCGGGCTCGGCCATGCCAGCCTGGCGCGCTTCCTGGTGCGGCGGCCGGTCTGCCGCCTCGCACCGGGCGAGGCCGGGCCGGAGGCGGTATGGGAGGACTGGTCCCTGCACTGGGCGGAGCTTTGCGCCACGCTGCTGCCGGGGGCGGACCCTGCGCTGGCTCCGGCACTGTTCCGCCGGCTGCGGCGGTTGGCCGACCGACGGCTGCTCAGCGAGCTGGCGCGGCCGGAGGATGCCAGGCGGCTTGGCCAGGCCGGGCTGTCGCTGGCGCCGGAGACGGTGGCGGAGCCGGAATTCCTGCGCCTCGACGCAGCGCTGGGGCCGGAGCGGCGGGGGCGGATGACCGTCTGCTTCGCCGCCGGGGATGCGCTGGCCGACACGGCGGGCTTCGCCTTCGCTCGTGACTTCTGTCGGCTGCGCGGCTGGCGGGTGGCGCTCGACCTCGCGGCGCCGGTCCTGCTGCCCGCCCTGCCGCTGGCCGGGTTGCAGGTGGACCTGCTGCGGCTGCGGTGGTCGGCGGCGCTGCCGGGCTTCGCGGCGGCGCTGCCGGCGGACCGCGCCAAGGTGATGCTGTCGGGGGCGGACCGGGCGGCGGCGATCGGCTGGGGGTGGGAGGCGGGGATCACCTTGTTCGAAGGGCGGTTGCTGCGGCCGCGGGGGTGACGCATATGCGGGGCATATGGAAACCCCCGCCATCCTCGCCGAGGCGCTGAGCAAGCGCTACGCCCCCGATGCGCCGCCGGCGGTCGATGCGCTCTCCTTCTCCATGCCGCGCGGCGCGACCTGGGGGCTGCTGGGCGGCAACGGGGCGGGCAAGACGACGACCATCGCCATGCTGCTCGGCCTGCTGGTGCCGAGCGGGGGGCGGATCAGCGTGCTCGGGCATGACATGGCGCGGGACCGGTTCTCGGCGCTCGCTCGGATGAATTTCTCCTCGCCCTATATCGCCCTGCCGGCGCGGCTGAGCGTGGCCGAGAACCTGCGGGTCTATGCGCATCTCTACGACGTGCCGGAGGCGGAGCGGCGGATCGGCGAGCTGGCGGGGCAATTGCAGCTCACCGACCTGCTGGACCGGCCGGCGGGGGAGCTTTCGGCCGGGCAGAAGACGCGGGTGGCGCTGGCGAAGTCGCTGGTCAACCGGCCGGAGCTGCTGCTGCTGGATGAGCCGACGGCGAGCCTCGACCCGGACACGGGCGACTGGGTGCGGTCCTGGCTGGAGCGGTACCGGGCGGAGACGGGCTGCTCCATCCTCCTCGCCAGCCATAACATGGCCGAGGTGGAGCGGCTTTGCGGCCATGTGCTGATGCTGAAGCAGGGGCGCGTGGTCGACAGCGGCAGCCCGGCAGGGCTGCTCGGCAAATATGGGCGGGAGGATCTGGAGCAGGTCTTCCTCGACATCGCCCGCGGGCGGCAGCGGGTGCCGGCATGAACCGGGCGGCGCTGCGGCGGGTCTGGGGGATCATCTACCGGCACCTTGCGCTCTACCGGCGGTCCTGGCCGCGGGTGGTGGAGCTGATGTACTGGCCGGTGCTGCAGATGGTCGTGTGGGGGTTCGTCACCTCCTACCTGGCGGGCGTGCAGGGGAATACGGCGAGCGTCGCGGCGGGCGTGCTGCTCGGCGGCGTGCTGCTTTGGGAGGTGGCGCTCAGGAGCCAGATGGGCTTCTCGCTCTCCTTCCTCGAGGAGATCTGGTCGCGCAACCTCGGCCATGTCTTCGTCAGCCCGCTGCGCCCGCGGGAGCTGGTGGCGGCGCTGATGGGAATGAGCGTCATCCGCGTCCTGGTCGGCGTGCTGCCGGCGATGCTGATGGCCTGGCTGCTCTATTCCTTCGGCATCCTGACGATGGGGCCGGTGGTCGTCGGCTTCTTCGCAGCGCTCTTGGTGATGGGCTGGGCCGTCGCGCTCGGCGTCACCGCGCTGATCCTGCGCTACGGCGCGGGGGCGGAGGCGCTGGCCTGGTCGATCCTGTTCGGGCTGACGCCCTTCTCGGCGGTATTCTACCCCGTCGCCATCCTGCCGGGCTGGCTGCAGCCGGTGGCGCTTGCCCTGCCCTCGGCGCATGTCTTCGAGGGGATGCGGGCGGCGCTGCGCGACGGGACGGTGGAGACGGGGCACCTGCTGGCAGCCTTCGCGCTCGATGCCCTGTGGCTGGCGCTGATGGGGTACGTTTTCCTCCGCCAATTCGAATCGGCGCGGGTGCGGGGCGCGCTGCTTAATATCGGGGAATAGCGGCGCGATGCCGGAGACACGCTTCCACCTCATCCGCCACGCCCTGGTCGAGCCCAAGGCGCGGACGCTGTTCTACGGCGCGATGGATGTGCCGCTCTGCGACCTGGCGCTGAAGCAGGACGCTTCGCTGTTCCGCTGGCTGGCGGCGCGGCTGCCGCGGCCGGCAGTCTGGGTGACGTCCAACCTGGCGCGGACGCGGGCGACGGCGGCGGCGATCTTCGCGGCCGGCTACCCGGAGCAGGCGATGGCGACGGAGCCGGGGCTCGCCGAGCAGCACCTCGGCGAGTGGCAGGGGCTGCCGCATGAGGCGCTGGCGGCGAAGCTGCGGCACCCGGCGCATCCTTTCTGGCCGCATGCGGCGGAGGAGGAGCCACCGGGTGGCGAGAGCTTCGCTGCCGTCACGGCGCGCGTCGGCGAGGTGCTCGACCGGCTGGCCGCGACGCATGCCGGTGAGGATGTGGTGGTGGTCGCGCATGGCGGCTCGATCCGCGCCGCGATCGCGCATGCGCTGGGGCTGACCGGGCACCAAGCGCTGGCCTTCTCCATCCGCAATCTCGGGGTGACGCGGCTGGAGCGGCACGGCGGAGACTGGCGCGTCTCCGCCGTGAACGAGGAGCCCTGGGTGATGCCGGAATACGAGTAGGCTCCGGCTACAGGATCTTCACCCACTGCGTCAGGTGGTCAAGGAAGACATCCTTGTCCACGCCGTGCAGGACGATGCTGTTGTCGCCGATGGTGATCTTCGTCATCCCATGGTCGCCGCTGACATGGGGCGCCAGGTCCTTCGGCGTCATGATGCCGGAGCCGTTGATGTCCGAGGCGAACATCAATTTGTCTCCGGTCGAGAAGTCGGTGATCCGGTCGCAGCCGAAATCGTCACCGAAATAGAAGAAGTCATGTCCGTCGCCACCGAACAGAACATCGGCACCGTCGCCGCCGGACAGGGTATCGTCACCGGTCCCGCCGAGCAGGGTGTCGTTGCTGGCGCCGCCGTTCAGCAGGTCGTCATCCTTGCCGCCGATGAGGGAGTCGTTGCCGGCGCCGCCATAGAGGTTGTCGTCTCCCTTGCCGCCGTCAAGCGTGTCGCCGCCTGCACCGCCATCGAGGAAGTCGTTGCCGTCGTCGCCGGCAAGGTAGTCCTGGCCGCCGCCGCCCCAGATTTCGTCGTCCCCTTTGTCGCCGCTCAGCGTGTCGTCGCCCTGGCCAGCTCTGATGGTGTCGTGACCCTGGTTGCCGAGGACGAAGTTTCGGCCGTCGCCGGCATCGATGCTGTCATTGCCCTTGCCGCCGATGATGATGTCGTCACCGCTGCCGGTGTGGACGGTGTCGTCGCCCTTACCAAGGAGGATGTGCAGGGGGTTGGCGTTGGCGGCACCGTCGACATAGCTGTCGCCGCTGCGCATGGAGAGGTCGAGGATCGGGAGGGCGCTGTCGACATGGTAGAAGGCGTCGATGCCGCGCGGCACCTCGTCGAAGGCCAGGTGGCCTCCGTTGCCACCGATGATGGATGCGTAGTCAGCCATGGCTCGACTCCTTTTGCCGATGGGCGCGCGGGGCGGGTAACCGTGGCGGACATTACAACTACAGATTGAATGCGCACTACTGGAAACACTTTGTTAATCGTAACAAAATGTCGTCGCGGGCCGGCATCCCCGACCGGCCGCAGGCAAGCCGTCCCGGCGAAGCTTTGGACAGCGCGGGCAAACGAGGTTAGCTTCTGCCACGGAAATCCATGGCTTGGTGGGGAAGCTTCATGCGGCGTCTGATGATCCTGGGCCTTACCCTGGCGATGCTGTCCGGCTGCGCGGGCGGCGTGCCGGCCGGGGGGGAGGAGCAGACGCTGGTCGACCGGGCGACGCTCTCGGTCCAGGAGATCCTCGGCGAGGGGAACGACCGGCTGAAGGCGGCGGAGCTGCTGCACCGGGCGCGTGCCGTGCTGGTCTGCCCGCGCATCTTCCGCGGCGGCTTCTTTTTCGGTGGTGAGGGCGGCGGCTGCGTGATGGTCGGGCGGGACGCGGCCGGATCCTGGTCCTCGCCAGCCTTCTATTCGATGGGGTCGGGCAGCTTCGGCCTCCAGGCTGGCATCCAGGACTTGCAGATCCTGATGCTCATCATGAACGACCGGGCGCTGACTGCGCTGCTCGACAGTCAGCTGAAGCTCGGGGCGGATGCCTCGCTCGCCTTCGCCACCTTCGGCGGTTCGGTCGAGGGCGCGACGACGGCAGCGGTGGGCGCGGATATCGTCGCCTTCGCCCGGGCGCGCGGGCTCTATGCCGGGCTGACGCTGGAGGGGACGCTGCTCTCGGCGCGGAGCGAGTGGAACCGCTCCTATTACCGGCAGGAAGTCGGGCCTCGACAGATCGTGGTGGCGATGCAGGTGCACAATCCGGGGGCGGACCCGCTGCGGGCGGCGCTGATGCGCTTCGATGGCCGGAGCGGCACGGCCGCTCCGGCGCCGGCCGCCTATCAGCCAGCGCCTGCCTATCAGCAGCCGGCGCCGGGCACGCTCGGCAGCGGGCCGCCGCCGGTGGCCGGCGGTGGCGTGCAGCGGGCGCCCCTGGCGCCGCTGCGGTAGGGTTCGGGAGGGCTCGCGGGGGGCAAAGCCCCTCTCGACGCCCCCAAGGTTGCCCCGCGCCGCCCCCGGGTCTATGCCCCGCCGCGACCCGCGGAGCGCCATCCATGACCGACCTCGTCTCCATCCGCCGTGCCCTGATCTCCGTCTCCGACAAGACCGGGCTGCTCGAATTCGGCCGGTTCCTGGCCGGGCAGGGGGTGGAAATCCTCTCGACCGGCGGCACCGCGCGGGCGCTGCGCGAGGCCGGCATCCCGGTGAAGGACGTCTCCGAGCATACCGGCTTCCCCGAGATCCTCGATGGGCGGGTGAAGACGCTGGTGCCGCAGGTGCATGGCGGGCTGCTCGGCCGGCGCGACCTGCCGGAGCATGGGGCGCAGATGGCGGAGCACGGGATCGCGCCAATCGACCTGGTGGCAGTGAACCTCTACCCCTTCGAGGCGACGGTCGCGGGCGGCGCGGGCTTCGAGGACTGCATCGAGAACATCGACATCGGCGGGCCGGCGATGATCCGCAGCGCCGCCAAGAACCATGCGCATGTGGTGGTGCTGACCGAGCCTGCGCATCTCGCCGAGGCCCAGGCCGAGATGGCGGCCGAGGGCGGCACGCGGCTGGCGACGCGCCGGCGGCTGGCGGCGGCGGCCTATGCGCGGACGGCGGCCTATGACGCGGCGATCTCCGGCTGGTTCGCCGGGCAGCTCGGCGAGGCTTTCCCGCCGCGGCTCGCTTTCGCCGGGGTGCTGCGGCAGGGGCTGCGCTATGGCGAGAACCCGCACCAGCAGGCGGCCTTCTACACCGATGGCAGCGAGCGGCCGGGCATCGCCACCGCGCGGCAGGTGCAGGGCAAGGAGCTGTCCTACAACAACCTGAACGACACCGACGCCGCCTTCGAATGCGTCGCCGAGTTCGACCGGCCGGCCATCGTCATCGTCAAGCATGCCAACCCCTGCGGCGTCGCGGTGGACGGGAGCCTGGCGGCGGCCTGGGACAGCGCCCTGCTCTGCGACCCGGTCTCGGCCTTCGGCGGCATCGTGGCGGCGAACCGGGTGCTGGATGCGGCGGCGGCCGAGAAGATCGCCGCCATCTTCACCGAGGTCGTCGTCGCCCCGGATGCCGACGAGGCCGCCAAGGCCGTCTTCGCCCGGAAGAAGAACCTGCGGCTGCTGCTGACCGGCGGGATGCCCGACCCAGCGGCGCCGGGGCGGGTGTTCAAGAGCGTCTCCGGCGGGTTCCTGGCGCAGTCGCGGGATGCCGGGCGCGTTGAGGCCGCCAGCCTGAAGGTGGTGACCAAGCGGGCGCCGACCGAGCAGGAGATGGAAGACCTGCTCTTCGCCTTCCGCGTCTGCAAGCATGTGAAGTCGAACGCCATCGTCTATGCCAAGGGGCTGGCGACGGTCGGCATCGGCGCTGGGCAGATGAACCGGGTGGAGAGCAGCCGCATCGCCGCCTGGAAGTCGGAGGCGGCGGCCAAGGCGGCCGGCCTGCCGGAGCCGCTGGCCCGCGGCAGCGTCGTCGCCTCGGACGCCTTCTTCCCCTTTGCCGACGGGCTGGAGACGGCGGCGGCGGCCGGCGCCACGGCGGTGATCCAGCCTGGCGGCTCGATGCGGGACAACGAGGTGATCGCGGCGGCCGATGCGGCGGGGCTCGCCATGGTCTTCACCGGCATGCGGCATTTCCGGCACTGAAAACGCCCCGCGAAACCGCTCCGCAGCTTCGCGGGGCCGCCGATCAGTGCCTTGTTCCCCAGGCCTCGCACGCCTTCCGCGGCGAAGCCGCGGGAGGGCACCGGGCGGGGGCCGGTTTTGGCAATCGGCTGGGGCGGGCTTGATTCCGGCACCGGTCGGAACACATCCGCACAGTCCCTATGGCAGCGCAGCAGGAGGCCCATGCAACGCCTGATCGACGGCTACCGCCGCTTCCGCGAGGAGACCTGGCCGCAGCAGCGGGCGCGCTTCGAGGAGCTGGCGGCGCATGGGCAGAGCCCGAAGACCCTGGTGATCGCCTGTTCCGACAGCCGGGTCGATCCGCAGATGATCTTCTCGGCGGCGCCAGGGGAGCTCTTCGTCGTCCGCAATGTCGCCAATCTCGTGCCGCCCTATATGCCGGACGCCGCCTTCCACGGGACCAGCGCGGCGCTGGAATTCGCCGTGAGGGTGCTGAAGGTGGAGCGGGTGCTGGTGCTCGGCCATGCGCTCTGCGGCGGCGTCGCGGCCTTGCTGCATGGCGCGCCGCCCGAGGCGCAAGATTTCGTCGTCGGCTGGATCGGCATCGCCGCAGCGGCGCGGGAACGGGTGCTGCGCTGCGATCCCGCCGAGCAGCAGACCGAGGGCGAGCATGAGGCGGTGCGCATCTCGCTCGCCAACCTGATGACCTTCCCCTGGGTGGTCGAGGCGGTGCAGGCCAGCCGGCTGACGCTGCATGGCGCACATTTCGGCGTGGCGACGGGGCGGCTGATGCTGCTCGGCGAGGATGGGGAATTCCATCCGGCCTCCTGATCCCAGCTCGAAACATGCGAGACTTCCCGCCGCGAATCGGGGGAGTGCTCTGCGTGCCGGACTGGCTGCTGCCCTTGCTGGTGCCTGTCGTGGCCGCGCTCGCCGGCGGGTTTCTGGTGCTCGCCTTCCGCCCGCGCGGCGGCGGGGAAGGCGTGGCGCTGCTCGCCGACCGGATGGAGGCGCTGTCCGACCGGCTCGACCAGGCCGTCGCGCAGCAAAACGAGCGCTTGGCCCGCAGCCTCGCCGACAGCGCCGACCGGACGCAGGAGAGCGCCCGGCGCATCCATGAACGGCTGGCCGTCATCGACGCGGCGCGGGCCAATATCGAGGCGCTGGGCGGGCAGGTGACGACGCTGGCCGGCATCCTCGGCAACAAGCAGGCGCGCGGGGCCTTCGGTGAGGTGCAACTGCGCGACATGCTGGCCGACCGCCTGCCGGCCGAGGGCTGGGCCTGGCAGCACCCGCTCTCCAACGGCACGCGCTGCGATGCGCTGATCCGCCTGCCCTTCCCGCCCGGGCCGATCGCCATCGACAGCAAATTCCCGCTCGAGGCCTGGCAGGCACTGCGCGCGGCCCCCGACGACGCGGCGCGGGTGCAGGCGACGCGGCGCCTCTCGGCCGATATCCGCCGCCATGTGGACGACGTGGCGACCAAGTACATCCGCCCCGGCGAGACGGCGGAGGGGGCGCTGATCTTCCTCCCCTCCGAGGCGCTGCATGCCGACCTCCATGCGCTGCATGGCGGGCTGGTGCAGGAGGCGGCGCGGCGCGGCGTCTACCTGGTCTCGCCGGGAACGCTCTGGGCGGTGCTCGGCGCCATGCGGGCGCTGATGCGCGACGTGCGGCTGCGGGCGGAGGCGCAGCACCTGCGGCTGGAGGTCGCCCGGCTGGCGGAGGAGACGGGGCGGCTCGACCGGCGCGTCGCCAACCTCAAGCGGCATTTCGGCGAGGCGCAGGCCGATATGGACCAGATCGGCATCACCGCGCAGAAGATCCTGGGCGCCGCCGCCCGCATCGAGGCGGTGGAGATCGACACGCCGGCCCCGGCCAGGGCCGCCGAATGAGCGCGCTGCAACTGCAATCGCTGGCCGGCCTGCCGGCGCTCTGCCTGCTGGCCTGGGTGCTGGGCGGCTGCCGGCGCGGCGTGCGCCCGCGCGTGGTGGTGGCGGGGCTGCTCGGGCAGATGCTGGTCGCCGCGGCGCTGCTGCATGTGCCGGTGCTGCGGGCCGGCTTCGCCCTGGTGGGCGATGCGGTGGATGCGCTGGCGCGGGCGACGCGGGCGGGGACGACGCTGGTCTTCGGCTATCTCGGCGGCGGGCCGCTGCCCTATGCGGAGACGGTGCCGGGCGGCAGCTTCATCCTGTTCTTCCAGGCGCTGCCGCTGGTGCTGCTGGTCGGCGCGCTCTCGGCCGTGCTGTACCACTGGCGCATCATGCCGCTGGTGGTGAAGGGCCTGGCGCGGGGGCTCGGCTGGCTGTTCGGGCTCTCGGGGGCCTGCAACCTCTCGGTGGCGGCGAATGTCTTCGTCGGCATGGTGGAGGCGCCGCTGCTGATCCGCCCCTGGCTCGGGCGGCTGACGCAGGCGGAGCTGTTCGTCGTGATGGTGGCCGGCCTCGCCACGATCAGCGGCAACATGCTGGTGGTCTATGCGACGATGATCGCCCCGGTGGTGCCGGATGCGGCGGGGCAGCTGCTGACGGCGAGCCTGGTCTCGGCGCCGGGCTCCATCCTCGCCGCGCTGCTGATGCTGCCGGAGCGGGAGGCGGTGGCCGCCGCCGCGCCGGAGGGGAAGGCGCCGCGGCTCTACGACAGCACCATGGATGCGCTGGTGCGCGGCACGGCGGACGGGCTGCAATTGCTGCTCGGCATCATGGCCTCGCTCATCGTCTTCGTGGCCCTCGTGGCGCTCTCGAACGGCATCCTCCAGCCGCTGACGGGCTGGACGCTGGAGGGCATCGCGGGCGTCGTGTTCTGGCCGCTGGCCTTCGCCATGGGCATCCCCGCCGGCGAATGCGCGACGGTCGCGGCGAGCCTCGGGGTGAAGGTGGTGGTGAACGAGTTCGTCAGCTACCTCCAGCTCGCCGCCAGCGGCGGGGCGGGGCTGAGCCCGCGCTCGCGCGTCATCCTCACCTATGCGCTCTGCGGCTTCACCAATTTCGCCTCGGTCGGGATCATGGTGACGGGGATGGTCGGGATGTGCGCTGAGCGGCGGGCCGACATCCTGCGGCTCGGGCTGAAGGCCCTGGTCGCGGCGAGCATCGCCTGCTGCACGGCGGGCGCGACGGTCGGAGTGCTGACGGCGCCCTGAGCAACTTCGGGCGGTGACGGGGTTTCTGCTCCTGTTGCAACCGCCCTGGAGACGAATCATGCGCCTCGCCGCCCCGCTGATGCTGCTCGCCCTGCTCGCCGCCTGCGCCGAAGCGCCGCGCCGGACCAATGGGGTCGCAACGCCCGACCAGAACGGCCGCGTCGCGCCGACGCCGCAGACCACGGCGCCGCGCACCATGCCTTGATCGCACGTCGGCCGCGTGTTGAGCGGCTCCCGGAATTATGGAACCCTCGCCTCCTTGCCGCGCCGGAGGTCCCACCCGTGAGCCACCTCATCCATCGCAGCCTGCATGCCGATCCGCCGCTCGCCGTGCGGGGCGAGGGCATCCATCTCTTCGACCAGGACGGCCGCGCGATCATCGACGCCTCCGGCGGCGCGGCCGTCGCCTGCCTCGGCCATGGGCATCCGAAGGTGATCGAGGCGATCAAGGCGCAGCTCGACACGCTCTCCTATGCGCATACCGCGCTGTTCAGCTGCGAGAGCGCCGAGGCGCTGGCGGATGTGCTGGTCGGCCACGAGCCGGGCGGGCTGACGCATGCCTATTTCTGCTCCTCCGGCTCGGAGGGGAACGAGGCGGCGATCAAGCTGGCGCGGCAGTATTTCCTCGAGCTCGGCCAGCCGCAGAGGACGCGCTTCATCGCCCGGCGGCAGAGCTACCACGGCAACACGCTCGGCGCGCTCTCGGCCGGCGGCAATGCGATGCGCCGAGCACCCTATCAGCCGCTGCTCTCGCCCGCATTCAGCCATGTCTCGCCCTGCTATGCCTATCGCGGCCAGGGCGAAGGCGAGAGCGACGAGCAGTATGTCGCGCGGCTGGCCGATGAGTTGGAGACGGAGTTCCAGCGGCTCGGCCCAGATACCGTCATCGGCTTCATAGCGGAGACGGTGGTGGGCGCGACGCTCGGCTGCGCCACGGCGCTGCCCGGCTATTTCCCGGCGATGAAGGCGGTCTGCGACCGGCACGGCGCCCTGCTCATCCTCGACGAGGTAATGAGCGGCATGGGCCGTTGCGGCGCCATGCATACCTGGGAGCAGGAGGGCGTGGTGCCCGACATCCAGATCGTCGCCAAGGGGCTCGGCGGCGGCTACCAGCCGATTGGCGGCATCCTGGTGCATGGGCGGGTTATGCACGCCTTCCTGCAAGGCTCCGGCGCCTTCATGCACGGCCATACCTACCAGGCGCATCCGGTGGCCTGCGCCGCGGCGCTCGCGGTGCAGCGGGTGATCGCCGAGGAGCACCTGCTCGAGAACGCCAAGGCGATGGGCGCACGGCTGGAGCAGCGGCTGTTGGAGCGCTTCGGCAACCACCGGCATATCGGCGACATCCGCGGACGCGGGCTGTTCTGGGCGGTGGAGTTCGTCGCCGACCGGGCCAGCAAGGCGGTGTTCGACCCGGCGCTCAAGCTGAACGAGCGGGTGAAGATGGAGGGCTATGCCCGCGGCCTTGCCTGCTACCCGATGGGCGGGACGATCGACGGGCGGCAGGGCGATCATGCCATCCTCGCGCCGCCCTACAACGTCACCGCCGAGCAGATCGATACGATCGTCGAGCGTTTCGGCGCTGCGGTGGATGCAGCGCTGGACAGCCGGTGACCATATCGTAACCCGGAACCTTTCGTTCTCCCATCGCGTTCTGCCCACGAAGCCATCGCATGTCGCGGTGCGCCAAGGGGAGTGCCAGCCATGGACAAGGATCGCATCGAAGGCATTGGCAAGCAGGTCAAGGGCGCGGTGAAGGATGCCGCCGGCAAGGTGACCGGCGACGCCGCCCTGCAGGCCGAGGGCAAGACCGACAAGGCCGAGGGCAAGGTGCAGAACGCCGTCGGCGGCGCCAAGGACAAGGTTCGCGACGCTACCAACGACTGAGATTGGCTGGCGTTTGCTTGGTGTAGGAGCCGTCTCCCAATTTGCTGGGGGGCGGCTTCTTGTTGTTGAACCGGCTAGCCGCCGCCCCTTATGGTGCATTACAATTCCGGAACGGCGCCGTACTGGCTGTTCGGTGCCATGCATGGGGGCATTTGATGTCGTTTGACCAACAACTTGATCTTTTAAATGTCCAGGATTTAATCGCCTCCCAGGACCGCCGAGGCCTCGAAGCAGCGATTCGGCGGCGTTGCCACACGATCCCAATAGATTCTGAAACTATACTGTGCCGAATTCTTGGCCGTTATAAATTTTTTGTCGACTGTCGGGATCGTGGTCTTGCGCCGCACTTGATGATGGACGGTTATTGGGAATATTGGGTAAGCGATTTCATCTGGCGTAACGTAAGCAAAGGCATGACCGTTGTCGATGTCGGTGCTAATCTTGGTTATTATACCGTTTTAATGGGTGATCTGGTTGGTGCTGATGGCAAGGTCCTTGCTTTCGAGCCCAACCCCCGGCTGCTGGATTTGTTGCGGCGAAACATTGATATCAACGGCTTCAGCCGGTGGACGGAGTGCGAGGCCAAGGCCATTGCGGGGCGCAGCGGTGACCGTCTGCAATTCCGTGCTTCGGTTCGCGATCCCAAAAATGGCAGCCTGATGGCCGGAGTGTCCACGACGGACGGCGACGTTATCGAAATCGAGGTCGAAACACTCGCATTGAACGATCTGGCCGTCGGCTCTGTTGATTTTATGAAGATCGACGTCGAAGGAGCCGAGGAAGTATTGTGGTCGGGCATTGGCGACCTTATTCGGCGTAGCCCCGACATCAAAATCCTCTTGGAGTTCAACGCGCTCCGTTGCCGGGACCCGCAGCGGATGCTGAAGGAGATCTCGGCCGCGTTCCCGTTGCGTCAGCTTGATGATGACGCAGTGGTAAGGCCCGCTCAGCCGGAGCGCCTTCTGGCTGAACGGGAAGACACGATGCTTTACCTGTCTCGCCTGGATCCGGTGAACTTCGGTCAAAGTCCAGGCTGATCCGCTTACGTTAGCCCCCCGCCTTACGGATGATCAGGCCGATCGACGTGGTGACGTAGTCGGCTGCCAACAGCTTCAGATGCGGCAGCGCGTAAGGCGGCAAGTCGATGACAGTATCGAGTTCTGCTTCACCCGGATGAAAGTTGAGTGGAGCGACCTGATGGCCAGCCGCCACAAGCCGGCTGGCCAGTTCTTCGATATCCCGCCTGCGGAAGAAGGCGAGGTTGGGCGCTTCCAGGGTATGGGAGTTGGAAGAAAGATTGAATTCGGTCGTGTGAAGGGCGAAGCCACCCGGCTTCAACGGGCGGAGGCTTTCCTCGATGAACCGCAGGCCGTGGCCGATCGAGCCGAGGTGCTCGAGGGCGCAGGACGACCAGCACAGGTCGAAGCCTTCGAGATCATCCGGTATTGCGTTCATGTCGAGCGCCTTGAACTGAGTGTGGCGCTGTAGAATTTCAAAGGGAAGAATTGCAGGGCGATCCAGGGCCTCGATGCCTGTCGCGTGCTGGTTGGATGTTTCCCAGCCTTGGCCCTCCACGACGTCGAGCGGTGCATCGGTCGCAAGGACGCTTATGCCGTGCTTCACCAAGAAAGCGGGCAGTGGCTCCGTCCCGACGCCGAAGCCGAGCGCCCGCAAGCCGGGCCGGAGCAGGCCCTTTTCTTTCATTGCCGCAACAAGAAAGCAGAATTCCCAGATCTTGCGATGCTGGCTTACGGGTAGGTCAAGCGCGGCACAGAGTTCAGCGAAGCAGGGTTCTTCCATCTGCGCGGCGGTACAAAGCTGCGACACCGGCTCTTGCAGTGATGGCGGAGCGAAGCGCCAGGGGAGTGCCGGATCCTGCGGCTTCTGCAACAGGAAAAGCGGTGCGCAGTAGGGCTGTTTGGGCCCGAACTTCGATAGGGTCATTCGGAATTCTGGGGTGCTCAGAAAGGCGGTGCGCAGGGAATCGATATCGGGGTGCCGTCTGTGCAGCTCAATTTCGCCTTCATCCTTCGGATCACGCCCGATCAACATACGGAACGCCCAAATGATCGCCTGATGAGGGAGTAACTGGGTCATTATCCGTAAATGGTCCTAAGCTAGGTTAAGATCCCTCGAAAACTGTGCCGGCCAGCTTCAAAAGAAATTTCTCAGTCTGGAAAAGTACGATCCGGGCCGCCGTAAGGTGCAAGCATATCTCAGCTTCAATACAGAACAATCATGACTGCCGGCAAAATCGAAGCTGCCTGGGTGTTGCGGAGGGTCCGCTGCAGCCGTTCGAGGTGGCAAAATTAACTCTCGATTTACGAAGCTATGGTTGATAGCCGGGGCGCGAGTTTGAATCATGTCATAGGTCGGAAGCCAAAAATGGCGACGCAAATCGACGTCTCAGGCGAGAATTTTCTCCAGGGCGGACCCTTCGACTCGCTGTCCGGGCTTGGCGGCAACGACACCCTAATCGGCAGTTTCGGCAATACGATCGACGGCGGTGACGGCAACGACCAAATCAGCCCTAACGGTCCCACCACGGTCATTGGCGGTGCCGGTCAGGACACGATCCACCTGCCGCCCATCCATATAGGGCTGACCGAGGCCGACGCGATCCTTGTCACTGATTTCGCCCCCGGCGGTGGCGGCGATATTCTCGACTTCTCCGATCTGCTGCGCCCCATCCGTGACCTGGGCGTCGACCTCGGTAACCCATTCGGGCCGGCCGGGTACTTGCGACTGGTGGCGCAGCAAGGCGATACCATCGTCCAATGGGACGAGAATGGCGGAGGGAACAACTACGTCCCCCTGGTCATCCTCAAAGGCGTGGCCACCAGCGCGCTGACCCAAGCTAACCTTGGGTATGATCCTCAAGGTGCCCCCCTGGCCGGCTTGCGCCTGAACGGCACCGCTGCCGCAGAATCCCAGTTGGGCGGCCTCGGCAACGACACGATCTTCGGCCTTTCGGGCAATGACACGTTGGACGGCGGGGCGGCTGGGACCGATAGCCTGGATGGCGGGATCGGTAACGATTCGCTGTATGGCGGGTCGGGCGACGATACGTTGCTGGGCAACGACGGGGACGACGTCATCCTGGGCGGCACCGGCACCGACAGCATGGATGGCGGCTCCGGCAACGATATCATCTTCGCCAGCAGCAGCGGCACGGTTCGTGGCGGAACCGGCAACGATCAGATTGGCCAGACCTTCGCCGATCCGGGCGGTGTCATTCATGTCTATGGCGATGACGGAAACGACGTCATCGAGTGTTTCCCTGGGCGGGGCGGCAACGCGACCCTCTCCGGCGGCGACGGGGCGGATTCGATCATCGCGGCCGATGACGGCCAATACGTCCTCCAGGGCGATGCAGGCACGGATACGCTAGCTGGCGGCACCTCCGATGACACGTTGAATGGCGGCACGGGTGACGATGTCATGTCCGGCGGCGCCGGCAACGACACCTATGTGCTAGACGGTGCCGGCGACACGGTGACAGAGCTGCCAGGGGATGGCATCGACACCATCCGGTCGAGCATCAGCCTCAATCTGATGACCGGTGTCGAGAACCTGGTGCTGACCGCCGGCGCTACTGCGGGCTTTGGCGTTGGCAACGAACTGGGCAACCAGATCACCGGTAACGACAGCGGCAATTCGCTTTACGGCCAAGGTGGCGACGATACGCTCACCGGGGGCATTGGCGCCGACTACCTCTACGGCGGGGCCGGCAATGATAGCGTTGTGGCTGGCGCCGGGATCGACCTCCTGATCGGCGAAGCCGGCAACGATACGCTCGATGGCGGCTCCAGCCCGGCCGGCTTCGGTAACGTCCTGCTCGGCGGTGCCGGCAGCGATACGTACGTCGTCCACAGCGGCCTCGATCTGGTCGACGAAGGCAACATTCCAGCCTATGCCGCCTATGGCTTCGGCGGCTTCGACACCATCATCTCCAAGGCGAATTTCTACTGGGATGTCTATTCGGTCGCGGAGCGCGTCATCATCGCCGAGGGCGCCGACGACCCGAACGGAACCGGCACCACCGCCGTCGGCTCGATCTTCGGCAACGAGATGGTCGGCAACTCCGGCAACAACGTCCTCTTCGGCCGCGGAGGCTCCGACACCTACCGCGCTGGCGACGGCATCGATTTCATCTCCCTGTCGACCCTCGGCGTCACGGATGTCGGCAACTACGTCGCCCGTGGCAACAACACCATCATTGTCGACCCGCGCCAGTCCGGCTCCGTCTCCTACGACATCGTCTTCGAGTTTGATTCCACGAAAGACAAGGTCGACGTCTCCGCCTACCGCTACGCCAACGCCGCCACCGTCATAGCCAGGGCCGTCGATGACGGCGCCGGCAGCACATACATCTCGCTCGGCGATGGTCTCGACTACCTCTACCTCGTCGGCGTCTCCAAGGCAGAGCTGCTCGAAAGCGATTTCATCATCTGAAAGGAAGCATCATAGCGAGCGCCGCGCCTTCAGCGCCGCCGCCAGCGTGCCCTCGTCGAGCACGTCGAGCGCGCCGCCCATCGGCACGCCCTGGGCCAGGCGGGTGACGCGCGCGCCGGTGCCGGCCAAGCGGTCGGAGAGGTAGTGCGCCGTCGTCGCCCCATCGACCGTTGCGGGCAGGGCGAGGATCACCTCCTCCACCCTGGGCTCGGCGCCCTCGATCCGGGCAAGGAGAGGCTGTACGGCGAGGTCTTCCGGCCCGACGCCGCCGAGCGCCGAGAGCGTGCCACCCAGCACGTGGTAGAGGCCGCGATGGGCATGCGCGCGCTCCAGCGCCCAGAGTTCGGAGACGCCCTCGACGACGCAGATCAGCCCGTGGTCCCGCTGCGGGTCGCGGCAGATGCGGCAGGGATTGCGGGCGTCGAGGTTGCCGCAGGTGCCGCAGGGCTGCACTGCCGCCGCCGCGGCCTGGAGCGCGGCGGCGAGCGGCAGCATCACCCGGTCCGGCTGCATCAGCATCTTGAGCGCCGCGCGCCGGGCGCTCCGCCGGCCTAGGCCGGGAAGGCGGGCGAGCAGCCCGACCAGCTGCTCGATCGGGTCGGCGGGCCGGTCACTCATTCCATTAGAAGGGCAGCTTGAAGCCGCCCGGCAGGCCGCCCGGCAGGTTCAGCCCGGCCGTCGCCTTCTGCATCTCCTCGGCCATCATGGCCTCGACCTTCTGCTTGGCATCGGCGTGGGCGGCGACCAGCAGGTCCTCCAGCACCTCGCGCTCGTCGGCCGCCATCAGGCTCGGGTCGATGGCGACGCGCTTGAGGTCGCCCTTGCCGGTCAGCGTCACCTGCACCATGCCGGCGCCGGCGGCGCCATCGACGGTGGTGGCATCCAGCTTCGCCTGCATTTCCGCCATGCGGGACTGCATCTGCTGGGCCTGCTTCAGCATGTTGCCGAGGTTCTTCATGGCGCTGCCCTATTCTCTCTCGTCGTCATCGGGGGGTGGAACATCGTCGAAATCCGGCGGTTCGCCCTCGCCGTCCGCCTCCGTGGCGATGGCGGTGAGGCCGTAGGCATCCGCCCCGGCATCGCGCACCGCCTCGATCACCGTGCCGGGGAAGGCGGCCAGCACCGCCTGCACCAGCGGGTGGCTCTGCGCCAGGCTGCGGCGCTCCGCATCGGCGGTGCGGCCCTGCTGGGCGAGGGTCGGCTCGCCCTCGGCGTTGGAGAGGGCGATGGTCCAGCGCTGGCCGGTGCGCTCCAGCAGCAGGGCGCCGAGCTCGGTGGCGAGGTCGCGCGGCGTGTCCGGCTGGACCCGCATCTCGATCCGCCCCGGCTGCACCCGCACGGGATGGACGCTGTGGACGAGATGGGCATGCACCATCGGCTTGCGGCCGGAGGCGAGTGCCACCACCTCGCGCCAGCTCCGCGGCTGGGCGAGGTCGGGCGTGGCGACGGCATCGGCCAGCACCGGCGGGCCGTTGGCCACCGCCCGCATGCCGCCGCCATTGCCGGGCGGGGCGGGGCGGGGCGTGCCGGCGGGCACCGCGCCGCCCTCGGTCAGGCGGCGCACCAGGTCGCCCGGCGTCGGCATCTCCGCGACATGAGCGAGGCGGATCAGCACCATCTCCGTCGCGGCGCGGCGGTCCGGCGCCTCGTTCACCTCCCCGAGGCCTTTCAGCAGCATCTGCCAGGCACGGCCTAGCACGGGGACGGAGAGGCGCTCGGCCAGCGCCGCGCCACGGGTGCGCTCGCCCTCGGTCAGCGAGGGATCGTCCTTCAGGCCGGGGACGCTGCGCAGGCGGGTCAGGGTATGGGTCAGCTCCAGCAGGTCCTGCAGCACCACGGCCGGGTCGGCGCCGCGCTCATGCGCGCGGTCGAGCAGGGCGAGGGCCTCCGCCGTGCGGCCGGCCATCAGCGCCTCCATCAGCTCGAGCACCATGGCGTGGTCGGCGAGGCCGAGCATGTCGCGTACCGCCTCGGCGGTGACCTGCCCCTCCGGCCCGCCGAGGGCGATCGCCTGGTCGAGCAGCGAGAGGCCGTCGCGCACCGAGCCATCCGCGGCACGGGCCAGCATCGCCAACGCCTCCGCCTCCACCGTCACCCGCTCGAGCCCGGCGATGCGCTCGAAATGCCCGCGCAGCTCCGCCTGGGGAACGCGCTTCAGGTGGAAGGTCTGGCAGCGCGAAAGGATGGTCGCCGGGACCTTGCGCAGCTCGGTCGTCGCCAGCATGAATTTCACCTGAGCCGGCGGCTCCTCCAGCGTCTTCAGCAGCGCGTTGAACGCCGCCGTCGACAACATGTGGACCTCGTCCAGGATGATGACCTTGAAGCGCCCCTGGGCCGGGCGGTAGCGCAGCCGCTCGCGCAGCTCCCGCACGTCGTCGATGCCGTTGTTGGAGGCGGCGTCGAGCTCCTGCACATCCGGGTGGCGGTCGGCGAGGATCGCCTTGCATTCCGGGCAGACGCCGCAGGGCTCCGGCGTCGGGCCGCCCTTGCCGTCCGGGCCGATGCAGTTGAGCGCGCGGGCGATGATCCGCGCCGTGGTGGTCTTGCCGACGCCGCGCACGCCGGTCAGCAGGTAGGCATGCGCCACGCGGTCCTGCGCGAAGGCGTTGCGGAGCGTGCGCACCAGCGCATCCTGGCCGATCAGCTGCTCGAAGGTGCTGGGGCGGTACTTGCGGGCAAGCACCCGGTAGGGCGCATCTACCTGGGCAGCGGGCGGCATCGGGGCGGGCGGCGGCGGCAGGGGCGGAGCCTCGCCGAAGAGGCCGGGGCCCTCGGCCGGCGGCTCTGGCAGGGCGTCCTCGGGCGGCGGGTCTTCGGTGCCGAATAGGGATGAGGACATCGGCGCGGCGGCATCCCGTGCATCTGGCCCGCCGGGCCGGGGAGAGGGTGGAAGGCCGGCAAGCGACCCGGGCGAGAACCCGTTACGGCTGCTTCCTTCCGGACCTGACCGGGTTGGCGGGGAGCCCGTCCGCCGCCGACCTTCCGGGGGCACCATATCATGCCCTGGGGGGCTTCGTACAAGCCGGGCTCTTCGGTCCGCCCGTTGCCCCCGCGCCCCTCGCATGGCACCGTCCGTCCCGCATGCTCTCCATTCCCGCCAGCCGCCCCAACGCCTATTCCGGCAGCCCCCTCGATCGCGCGTCCAACCGCCGCGAGGATGCCGCCTTTATCGAGGCCGCCCTGGCCGATGCGGAGACGCTCTTCGTCCCGGTCTGGCGCAGCCGCAGCCTGATGAAGGGCGTCCCCGAAGGCGCGCCGGAGGCGGTGCTGCTGACCGGCGCCGCGGCCGAGGCGGTGCGCATGGCGGGTGGGCCCTGGGCCTTCCTCGGCTTTTGGGAGGGGCGGCCGGTCTTCGCCGTCGATTGCTCCCAGGCGGAGGACCCGCTGCCGCTGCTGCCGGAGGGAATGGGCGCCTTCACCGACCTCCGCGCCGTCGCCGGGCTGCTGCCGCCGGGCGAGGCAAGCGTCCTCGCCCATGCGCGCGGATTGATGCACTGGCGCACCCGGCACCGCTTCTGCGGCGTCTGCGGCGCCGGCTGCGAGCCGCGCTCGGCCGGCAATGCCATGGCCTGCACCAACTGCGGCACGCAGCATTTCCCACGGACCGACCCGGCCGTCATCATGCTGGTGGTGCGCGAGGGGCGCTGCCTGCTCGGCCATTCCACCCGCTTCCCCAACAGCGTGATGTACTCGACCCTCGCCGGCTTCGTCGAGCCGGGCGAAACGCTGGAGGAGGCGGTGCGCCGCGAGGTGAAGGAGGAGGCCGGCATCGATGTCGGGGAGGTCCTCTACCATTCCTCGCAGCCCTGGCCCTTTCCCGCCTCCATCATGCTCGGCTTCCATGCCGAGGGGCTGAGCGACGAGATCACCATCGACCCGGAAGAGCTGCGCGACGCCCGTTGGTTCACGGTCGAGCAGATGCGCAACCCTGAGGCGCATGGCTTCGCCCTGCCGCGCGGCGACAGCATCGCCCGCCGGCTGATCGAGGACTGGCTGGCCGAAGCTGGACCGGCAGGGACCAGGCGATGAGGCGAGCCGCCGCGGCGCTCGCCCTGCTCCTGCCGCTCGGCGGCTGCGGCCTGTACGACAGACTTCTCGGCGCCGCGCCGCAGCGCCAGCCGGAGACGCCGGAGCAGCAGGAGTGCCGGGAGGAAGCCAGGCAATCCCCGGCCGTCACCGCGCTCAACCGTCAGCGGATGCCGGGCAACTCAGTGAATGACGACCGGCTGAACCGGGAGGAGCGGACCTTGCTGGCCCGCGCCTTCCGGGATTGTCTGCGCACCCGTGGCCTGACCCTTCCGGGTGGCGTGGAGACCGAGCAGCCGAGGTAAACTCTCGGCGCGGGGTGGGCAGGGCCGGCTCGCCCTGTCTATACTGCACCGCAGCATGAGCGCCCCGTCCATCCTCGCCGTCGTCGGCATGCAGTCGGAGGCGGCCCTGTTGCCGAAGGGCCTGCGCGTCGTCGTCAGCGGCGGCGACCCGGCCCGGCTGCGTGCCCTGTTGCAGAACCAGCCGGAGGACATCACCGGCGTACTCAGCTTCGGCATCGCCGGCGGGCTCGATCCCTCGCTCATCACCGGCGATCTGGTGGTCGCCACGCGGGTGCGCGGTCCCGGCGGGGCCTATGCGGCCGATCCGGTCTGGTCGGCCAGACTCGCCCAGCGTTGCGGTGCGCGGCTCGGCATGGTGGCGGGCGCGGCCGGCGTGGTCGGCGAGCCCTCAGGTAAGCGGCTGCTGCGGGCGGCGACCGGCGCCCTCGTCGTCGATCTGGAGACCGAGGCGGCGGCCGCCTTCGCCACCGCCCGCCGCCTGCCCTTCGCAGCCCTGCGGGCCGTGGCGGATACGGCCGAGGAGGTGCTGCCACGCGCCGCTGCGGTCGGGCTGACGGCGGATGGCCGGCCGGCAGCCGGGCGGGTGGCACTCGCCCTGCTTCGCCAGCCGCGGGAATTGCCCGCCCTGCTGGTCGTCGCCCGCCGCAGCCGGGCGGCGCTGGAGGCGCTCGGCGCCGTCGTGCCGCGCGCCGACTTCACTGGCGATACGCGCTGAACCCTGCGCAAGGCCCGGCATTGGCGATGCGATGATGCCGCACGCTTGTCCGGCCCCTCTCTTGCCCCTGAGGGAAGCGGAGACGTGAACAGGCCGGAAGCGGCTTTTGGCCGACTGGTACGTTTCCCGTTCATCAAGCGGGAGGCGATCATCATGAAGACATTCAAGGCAGTGCTGTTGGCAGCGACCGTATCGCTCAGCCTTGCGGCCTGCGGCCAGAGCGCGGGCGGGCGAGCCGTATCGGGTGGCTTGCTCGGTGCCGGTGCCGGTGCTGGCGTCGGCGCACTGACCGGTGGCAGCGTCGGCACGGGTGCCCTGGTTGGTGGTGGCATCGGTGCGGCAGGTGGCGCGCTGACGGCACCGCGGCGTTACTGACGGTCCACCGGCCAACGCCAACCGGAAGGCGGATCCCGAAACAACTCCGGTCAGGCAGGATCGCCTGACCGGAAATATCCGCGTTAGAGCAAGCTCCGATCAGATGGAATCAACCGATCGGAGTAATTTACTCGTCCAAACAACAGGCTAGAGCGAGATTCGAGAGCCGGTGCGAACGGAAATCGCTCTAGCGGCGCCGCTCCGCGTAGCCGTCACCCCGGCTGGAAGCAACGCCGGCCATGGCGGGGGTGCCGAAGGCAAGTTCGGTGCGGTCGTCGAGACCCATCGTATCCCAAGCCGATGCAGGGTCGCTGTTCGCCGTAGGCGCGGCGGTGCCTGCATAGGATAGCTGCCGCTCGACCTGTTGTTGCTGCGCGGTCGTCAATTGCGCCCAGTTCAGGGCGAGCCAGGGATGCGTCCGCACGGTGCTGCGGATCCATTGATCGCGTCCCGCTTCTGGTACCGAGGAGGCTTGGCTCACCGTCTCGTCGACAGGTTCGGGCGCCGCCGGCAGGGAAGGCTTCCGCTCCGGACTTGCGGCGGGGGGTACCTCGCGGGGTGGACTTGCCGCACGGCCGGGGCCAGCGGGGGAAGACGACCGAGGCTGATGCCGGGCTGCGTAAGCCCTGGGATCGAAGAATTGATCCAGGTAATCCATGCGGCTCAGGGTCTCGCAGCCGGGCAGGAGCAGCAATGCGGACAGCATCGCCGCCCGGCGCCAGCGCCTCGGCCAAGGCATCCTGCCCATGCAGGCGTACCAAGCTCGATGACCATATCCCATGCATGCCGTAACGGCCGGCGCAGGCTTGGGATGCCCCGGTGTCGCGAGCTTGATCCCGGCTATCGCGTCCGCAGTCCGGCTTCGCGGTCGAGGCTAGGTCACACGCTCCATCTCTGCGTCGTCGAGGTTGCCGGGGACGATCGTCATCGGCACCCGCACATGCGTGGCGTAGCGCCCGGTCAGCGCGTTGATCAGCGGCCCCGGCCCACTGCCGTCGCCGGAGGAAGCCAGTACCAGGATCGAAAGGCGCGGATCCTCCTTGAGCAGTGCCAGCAGCTCGTCCCGCGGATGCCCTTCGCGGATGAGCAGGATTGGCAGCCCGCCGGTGATCTCGTTCACTTGCGCGGCGAGGCCGCTGAGGATGCGCTCCGCCTCCTCCCGCCGCTCCTCGGCCATCATGGCGCCGACGCCGGCCCATTCGGTGATGCCCTCGGGCTCGATCACCCGCAGCAGGGCTACCCGCCCGCCGCCGTTGCGGGCCCGTAGGCAGGCGTAGCGGAGGGCGACGGCCCGCTCCGGGCTGTCATCCACCACCACGAGGAACACCCGGTCGCGCTTGCTCGCGGCTTCCTGTTGCTCCCGCGTCTCGCCCATCAACCCCTCCGGAACAGGACGCTGCCGAGCCAGCCGGCCAGCGCCGCGAACAGAATGCAGGAGAGACCGTAGAGGAAAGGCTGGTCCGCCGCGACGGTGGCGATGCGGTCCGCCGTGCCGACCCGGTCCACCCGGAAGGCGAGCGCCTGCCGCGCCACGATCCGGCGGGAGCGGACCAGCAGCACCTCCACTTGGTAGTCGCCGGTCGGCACCGCGGCGGGCAGCGGCAGCCGGGCATGGAAGAGCCGGCTGCCGGCGATCTCCACCGGTGCCGGATCCTCGACCCAGAGGCCGCTGTCGCTCTCGAGCTCGAGCAGCGCGGCGCGGAAGGCGGGCGAGCGCGCGCCGGTGCTGGTCAGCGGCAGGCTGTCGAGACCGAGGCCGTTCCGCTGCCGCTCCTCCTCCGGTAGCACCTGCCAGGCCGGGCGGGTGCCGGCAAGGAAGTAGAAGCCCGGCACCCCGGCGAAGCGGGCGGAGGGCCCGTTCACCCAGATCACCCCGAGCACCGGGACCTTCCGCCGCACCACCACCGGCCGGGTCGGGCCGCGGGCGACCACCAGCACCTCGTCCCCGCCCGGCCCGATCGGCCCCTCGGTGCTGCCGAAGACCATGAGCGAGGTGCCGGTGAAGCCCGTCGTCACCTCGACGGCATTCTGCGAAAGCGCGGCGACCAGCGGCAGCTCCTGCGCCCGGCCGGGACCGGCCCAGGCGAGCAGCAGCAGCAGGGCGAAGCGGATCACAGCGCGGGGCCGCTGCTGAACAGGTTCGCCGGCCGCCGCAGCAGACCCCAAAGCAGGCTCATCGCCACCGAGAGCACCAGCAGGCCGAGCAGCGCCCGCGTCTCCTCCCCGCGCAACCGCGTTCCCATGGAGGCGCCGAACTGCGCTCCCGCGACGCCGCCGAGCAGGAGCAGCATGGTCAGCAGGATGTCGACCGTGCCGAGCTGCACCGCCTGCAGCATCGTCACGTTGGCGGCGACGAAGACCACCTGGAAGAGCGAGGTGCCGATGACGACCGAGGTCGGCATGCCGAGGAAGTAGATCATCGCCGGCACCAGCATGAAGCCGCCGCCCACCCCCATCACCGCCGAGAGCACGCCGATGCCGAAGCCCACCGCAAACGGAGGGATGATGGAGATGTAGAGCCGCGAGCGGCGGAACCGCATCTTCAGCGGCAGGCCGTGCATCCAGAAATGCTCGTGCAGCTTGCGCTTCGTGGCGGTGCGCCGGCGGAGGATGGCGCGCACGCTCTCCATCACCATCAGCCCGCCGACCGTGCCCAGCACGACCACGTAGAAGACCGAGACGGCGAGGTCGACCTGGCCGATCCGCCGCAGCAGCGCGAAGAGCTGCACCCCGGCCAGCGAGCCGAGCACGCCGCCGACCAGCAGCACGCCGCCCATCTTGGCGTCCACATTGCCGCGCCGCCATTGCGCGATGAGGCCGGAGACCGAGGCACCGAGCGTCTGGTTGGCGCCCGAGGCCACGGCGACGGGGGAGGGGATGCCGATCAGGATCAGCAGCGGCGTCAGCAGGAAGCCGCCGCCCACGCCGAACAGGCCGGAAAGCCAGCCCACGCCGAACCCGATGCCGACCAGCAGGAAGGCGTCCACTGACATCTCGGCGATCGGCAGGTAGACCTGCATCGGCAATTCCGGACCAGAGAAGCAATGGCCGGGGGTTTGAACCGGGCCTGTGGCGGGAGCAAGGCAGAAACTGCAACCAGAAGCCGTGAACCGCAGCGCGGGGCGGGCGTTCAGCCGCCACAACCAGTCACGGATACAACAAATGGCCACGCAAACCATAGGCGCGACCACCACGCCCGGCACCATGACCGGCTCGTTGGAAACCGCTGCGCCTCTGCCGCGCCGCGTTTCCTGGGGCGCCATCCTCGCCGGCGGCATCGTCGCCGTCGTGGTGGGCGCCATGCTCTCCATTCTCGGCGTCGCAATCGGCGCAAGCTCGGTCGACGCCACCAACGCCCAGTCGCCGAGCGGCTCCACCGTTGGCATCGCCGCCGGTGCCTGGCTGCTGATCTCGAACCTGATCGGCCTCGCGGTCGGCGGCTATGTCGCGGCGCGGCTCTCGGGCAGCGCGGACGGCACCGACAGCACGCTGCATGGCCTCTCGGTCTGGGCCATCGGCTACCTGCTCTCGGCGGTGCTGCTCGGCAACGTCATCGCCGGCACCGCCTCGACCGCGACCCAGGGCCTCTCCTCCATCGTCGGCGGCGTCTCCCAGGCAGCCGGCCAGGCGGCCTCCGCTGCCTCCGGCCCGGCCAGCCGCCTCGCCAGCCAGATTGACCCGCAGCAACTCGTCGACCGCGCGCAGAACGCCCTCAGCGGCACCGGCGGCGGCGATCCGGCGGCAATGAACAGCGACCAGCGCAAGGCGGAGATCGGCCAGCTCCTGACCCGCCGCGTCACCGACGGCAACCTGCCGCAGGGTGACCGCGACCGGCTGGGCCGGCTGGTGGCGGCCGAGTACAACATCCCGGCCGATGAGGCGACCCGCCGCATCCAGCAGGTCGAGCAGCAGGCGACCGAGACGGCGCAGGCCGCCGAGCGCCAGGCCCGCGAAGCGGCCGATGCAGCGGCGACGGCTGGCGCGGTGGCTGCCTACTGGGCCTTCGCGGCGATGCTGCTCGGCGCCGTGGCCGCAGTGCTGGGCGCGCGGACGGGCACGCGGAACGCCAACCTGGCGGCGCGGCGCTACGCGTAAAACGGGCTATGGGGGTTCTGCCCCCGCGCCCCGCTGGGGGGAGGCTTCCCCCCGGCCCCGCCATCACTTAGGGGCGGTTGAAGCCCCTTCGCCAAGAGCGCGGGTCATCAGGACGCAGTCCAGCCAGCGGCCATGCTTCCAGCCGATGCCAGGCAGCAGGCCGGCATGGGCGAAGCCGCAAGACTTGTGCAGGCCGATCGAGCCGGCATTCCCGGAATCGCCGATCACCGCCACCATCAGCCGGTAGCCGAGCGCTTCGCATTGCGCCATCAGCGCCTGCAGCAGTAACTGGCCGATGCCGCGCCGCCCGGCCTCAGGCGACACATAGATCGAATTTTCCACTGTGAACCGATAGGCCGGCCGCGTCCGGTAGGCGCTGGCATAGGCATAGCCAAGCACCGTCCCTGCCGCATCGACGGCCACCAGATAGGGGTAGCCCCCGGCCAGGATCGCCTCCCGCCGCCGCGCCATCTCCGCTTCGTCCGGCGGCTCGGTCTCGAAGCTCCCGGAGCCATGGCGGACCCAGTGGCCGTAGATGCGGGTGATCGCCGGGATGTCGGCTGCGGTGCTGTCGCGAAGCGAAAGGTCGGTCATGGCAACGAATCCTGCCGCCTGCGGGACGTCTTGTCCACCGGGCGGGGCCCTTCACCCGCCCTGTCGCTTGCCGCACTCTGCCCGGCTGCCGCCGGAGTCGCCCGTTGCCCTATCCTGCCCATGCCGTGCCCTTGGTCGGCCTCGCCATCGGCGCCGTCGGGCTGGCGACAACCATCCCCCTGCCGCTCTATGGCGAGATGGCGGCCCGCGGCGGCTACGGCGCCGGCGCCCTGGCCCTCGCCTTCGCCTGCTATGCGGCGACGGTGATCGTGACTGCGCCGCTGCTCGGGCCGCTGCCCGACCGGATCGGCCGAAAGCCCTGCGTGCTGCTCGGCGTGGCGCTCGCCGCGCTGTCCAGCCTGGCGCTGAGCCTCTGGCCGAGCATCCCGGCGCTGGCCCTGGCGCGGGTGGCGCAGGGTCTTGGCATGGGCTGCGTCGCCGGTGCGGCAGCGGCCTGGGGAGCTGAACTCGGCGGCGGCGGGCCTGAAGGCGGGCGCCGCGCCGCCGGGGTTATCGCGCTGGCGACCATCGGCAGCTTCGGCGCCGGCGGCATCCTGACGCTGGCCGCCATCCTTGCCTGGCCGGCGCTGCGGCCGCCGCCGACCTTCGCCCTGCACATCGGCATATGCCTCGTGCTGCTCGCCCTCGCCGCCCGCCTGCCGGAGACGCTGGCGGTGCCGCAGCAGGGCTGGCTGCGCCGCCCCGGCTTCCCGCGCGGGACGCTGGCGACGACCTGCGCCATTCTCCCCGGCTGGGGCGTCACGGGCACGGTGCTGACGGCCGTGCAATCGACCCTCGCCGCCAGCGGCCGGCCGCTCGCCGGACCTTTCGCAGCCTGCGGCATGATGCTGATCGGCGTCATCGCCCAGCGCGGCTTCCGCCAGGTGGCACCGCGGCGCGCGGTGCGGATCGGCCTCGGCGTGCTCCTGCTCGGCGCCGGGCTGACCTTTCTGGGGGCGGCGGGCTGGGGGATGGCGCCGCTGCTGCTGGGCGGCGCCGTGGTCGGCATCGGCACCTACGGCTTCGTCTATCCCGGCGGCCTTGCCGCGGTGGCCGAGGCGGCCTCGGGCGAGGAGCGGGCGCGCGCCGTCGCCGGCTATTTCGTCCTCGCCCATCTCGGTTTCGGCGCGGTGCCGCTGACGGTCGGCCTCGGCATCGATGCCTTCGGCGCCGGGCCTGCCCTGGCGGGGAGCTGGCTGGCGCTGCTCCTCGCTGCCTGCCTGCTGTGGTGGGTTACTTCTCGCAGCGGATGAAGAGCGTGCTGCGGTTGGCGATCTCGCCGACATCCGCCGCGCCGCGTTCCGGCCCGCTGCTTTCCGCCAGCTGCGGGTTGAGCCCGGCGCGGCGGAGGAAGACCTGCGCCGCCTCTCCCTTCACCGCGAAATTGATGTTCTGCGCGATGTCCCCGGTGACGCGGGCGATGCGCTGGGCGTTCAGCTTCGAGACGACGACGCCGAGGATGTTGCCGTGCATGTCGAGCAGCGGCCCGCCGGAATTGCCCGGCTGGACCTCGGCGCTGATCTGGTACTGGTTACGGTTGTCGGCGAGGCCGGCGAGCCCGTTCACCTCCCCCCGCGTCAGCTTGGCGTCGGAGGAGAGCAGCCCCGCCAGCGGGAAGCCATAGGCGACGATGCCATCGCCCCGCCGCACCGCCGGCCCGCTGCGGAAGGGCAACGCCGGCCCCGGCAGGCCGGGCACCGCGAGCAGGGCGAGGTCGAGGTCGTTGTCCACCCGCGCCGGCGGCACCGCGGCGAGCCAGCGGCCATCCGGCGCGCGCATGACGATGCGGTCGCAGCCATTGACTACGTGGTGGTTGGTCAACACACGGTCCGCCGCGACGAGGAAGCCGCTGCCGGTGGAGACGTTGCGGGCATTCGGGTTCGGCCGCTGCTGCGGCACGTTCGGCGGCGGCGGCACGACGGCGGCGGTGGCAGGCGCGGGCTTGCCGGAGGGCAGCGGGCGGCTCGCGGCTTCCAGCGCCAGCTCGCGGTTGGCGCAGATGTCCTGGTTCTGCAGCATCGCCTCCCGTCCATCCTCCAGCACCAGGCGGAGGTCGAAGCGGCAGCCGGCGGATTCGGCCGGGTTGACGCGGAAGCCGCCGCCCGGCGCCAGCGGCCGGTCGGGCGAGAGCAGGTTGCGCCCCCAGTCGCTGGCCGCCCCGCGCGGGGTGCGGACGGCGTTCAGCTCCTTCGCCGGCACGCCGGTGCGGTTCATCACATGGAAGGGCTGCCCTTGCGCCAGGGCAGTGCCCGGCAGGAGCAGGAGGAAGAGCAGCGCGAGGCGGAACGGGTGCGGCATGGCCGGGGATGTCGGACGCGGGCGCAGCATAGTCAATCGCCTGGCGCGTGACGCCGCAGCGCCTCGGCCAGTGCCCCCACCATCGCCGCCGCGGCTGCCGCCCCGCGCGCGCCCATCGGTTGCGGCACCGCCTGCCAGCGCCCGGGGAAAGCGGCATCGAGCTCCGTCCTGAGCACCTTGGCCACGGCGAGGCCTATCACCACCACCCCCGCCGGGTCGAGGGCAGGCAGCACCACGCCATGATGCAGCCGCCAGCTCTCACGCAGTGCCGCCGCATAGGCGGCCGGCGACACCCGTGCCCCGCCCGGCCCGGCAACTGCCACCAGCGAGGCATCGGTCAGCCAGACGCCCCGCCGCCGCAGCCGCTTCAACAGGCCGAGCTTCGCGGCGAGCCGGGCTTCCACCGCAGGAAAGGCTGCGCGGGTCGGCGCCGTGCTGCCCTCCGCCGCCGAAAGCAGTCCCCAATACTGCGGCGTCCCCGCATTGCGGGTCACCCCGGGCGCCAGCGAAGGCTCGCCATAGGCCGGGCAATAGAGATGCCGCGCGAAGCCGGCCGGCATCGGCCAGCCCGGGGCAGGGAGGAGCGGTGCCGCCAGCTCCGCCGCCGAGCCCGCCATATGGCTTTCGGCGAGCAGCAGCAGGCGGAGGCGCTCCGGCCGCCAGGCCTGGCGCCAGGCCTCGACGGCGATGGCAACCTCTGGCGGTTCCAGCCCTTGACCCTCCCACTGTGGGAAGCCCCATATCTCCGCCATGCCCGAAGCGCCCCTCCCTGCCGACCCCAAGATCCGTCCCGACGCGACGCCGGCGATGAACCGGCGAGGGATTGCTCGCCCCAGCGGGGAAGACGCCGCAGGGACGGAAAAGACCCGCGCGATTGCGCCGCAGGCCCTCGGCCTGCCCATCGCCGGCATGACCTGCGCCACCTGCGCCAGGCGGGTGGAGCGGGCCCTCGGCCGCGTGCCGGGCGTCGCCTCGGCCCAGGTCAACCTGGCGACGGAGCGGGCCGCCGTCGAGGGCACGGTCCCCCTCCCGGCGCTGATCGAGGCCGTGACCCGCGCCGGCTACACGGTGCCCGAGGCGCGCTTCGACCTCGGCATCGCCGGGATGACCTGCGCCACCTGCGCCGGCCGGGTGGAGCGCGCCCTCCGCCGCCTCCCCGGCGTGCTGGAGGCGCAGGTGAACCTCGCCTCCGAGCGCGCCATGGTCCGCGCTGTGGCGGGCACGGAGGAAGCGGCGCTGGCGGTCGCCATCCAGCGCGCCGGCTACACGCTCCGCGAGAGCACGCCGGAGGTCCGCGCCGCCGAGGGCAGCCGGGAGCGGCGCGACCTGCTGTTGGCCGCGCTGCTCACCGCACCCTTCTTCCTCGGCATGATCGGAATGGCATTCGGCCAGGACTGGATGCCGGGGGGCTGGGCGCAGCTGGCCCTCGCCGCGCCGGTGCAATTCTGGCTCGGCGCCCGCTTCTACCGGGCCGGTTGGGCGGCGCTGCGGGCGGGCACGGGCAACATGGACCTGCTGGTGGCGCTCGGCACCAGCGCCGCCTTCGGCCTCTCGCTCTGGGGGCTGCTGCAGGGCTGGCATCACCTCTATTTCGAGGCCAGCGCGGTCGTCATCCTCTTCATCCTGCTCGGCAAGTACCTGGAGGCCCGCGCGCGCCGCGCGACCGGGGCGGCGATCGAGGCGCTGCTGGCGCTCCGCCCCCGCACCGCCCGCCGCCTCGCCGATGGCGCTGAGGAGGAGGTGCCCGCCGCCGCCCTCGTCATCGGCGACCGCGTTGTCATTCGCCCCGGCGAGCGCATCCCGGCCGATGGGCGCATCGAGGACGGCGAGGCCGGCATCGACGAGAGCGCACTCACCGGCGAGAGCCGCTCTGTCGCGCGCGGTCCCGGCGATGCCGTCTCCACCGGCACCATCGCCCTCGACGGCCGGCTGGTGGTGGAGGTCCGCGCGGTCGGCGCCGAGACGGTGCTGGCCCGCACCGCCGCCCTGGTCGCCGCCGCCCAGGCCAGCCGCGCCCCGGTGCAGCGGCTGGTGGACCGGGTGAGCGCCGTCTTCGTCCCCGTCGTCATCGGTATCGCCGCACTGACGCTGGTCGGCTGGCTGCTGGCGGGCGCCGGGGCCGAGGCCGCCGTGCTGCGCGCCACCGCCGTGCTGGTCATCGCCTGCCCCTGCGCCCTTGGCCTCGCCACGCCCGCGGCCATCATGGCGGGAACGGGCGCGGCGGCGCGGGCCGGCATCCTCATCCGCGATGCGGAGGCGATTGAGCGGGCAGGGGCGATCACCCTGGTCGCCTTCGACAAGACCGGCACGCTGACCGAAGGCCGCCCGCGCCTCGCCTCGGTCGCCACCGCGCCGGGCGTGACGGAGGCCGAGGCGCTGCGCCTGGCCGGCGCCCTGCAGGCCGGCAGCGAGCACCCGCTGGCCCGCGCCGTGCTCGATCGCGCCGGACCAGCGCTGCCGAAGGCCACCGACTTCCGCGCCCTGCCCGGCCGCGGCGTCGCCGGCACCGTCGAGGGCCGCGCCCTGCTGCTCGGCAGCCCCCGCCTGCTGGCCGAGAGCGGCGCCGACCCGTCCGGCCTCGCCGCCCCCGCGACGATGACGCCCGCCTGGCTGATCGAGGGCAAGCGCGCCCTTGCCCTGCTCGCCTTCGAGGATACCGAGCGGCCAAACGCCGCCGGCGCCATCGCCAGCCTCGCCCGCATGGGCACGAAGACCGCCATGCTGAGCGGCGACAGCCCCGATGTCGCCGCCGCCGTCGCCACCCGCCTCGGCATCACCGAGGCCGCCGCCGGCCTGCTCCCCGCCGACAAGGCCGGCCGCATCGCCGCCTGGCGCACGGGCGGCGAGCGCGTCGCCATGGTCGGCGACGGGGTGAACGACGCCCCGGCGCTCGCCGCCGCCGATCTCGGCATCGCCATGGGCTCCGGCACCGACATCGCCATCCAGGCCGCCGGCATCACCCTGCTGCGGCCCGACCCCGCTCTGGTGCCGGCGGCGCTGGCGGTGACGCGGCGGACGCTGCGGACCATCCGGCAGAATCTCGGCTGGGCCTTCGGCTACAACCTGATCGGCCTGCCGCTCGCCGCCTTTGGCCTGCTCTCGCCCATGCTGGCCGGTGCGGCGATGGCCTTCTCCTCCGTCTCGGTCCTGGCCAATGCCCTGCGTCTGGCGAGGTGGCGCCCATGACCGCCAGCATCGGCGAGGCCGCCCGCGCCTCCGGCGTCTCGGAGAAGATGATCCGCCACTACGAGTCGATCGGCCTGCTCCGCCCCGCCCGTGAGGCGAACGGCTACCGCCGCTACGCCGAGGCAGACATCGCCGTGCTGCGCTTCATCCGCCATGCCCGCGACCTCGCTTTCCCGCTGGAGGAGGTACGGCGCCTGCTCGCCCTCTGGCAGGATCGCGGCCGGGCCAGCGCCGAGGTCCGCGCCATCGCCCTCGCCCATGTCACGGCGCTGGAGGAGAAGGCCGAGAGCCTTCGCCGCATGGCCGAGAGCCTGCGTCACCTGGCCGCGCATTGCCACGGCGATGCCCGGCCCGATTGCCCCATCCTCGATGGGCTGGAAGGAAAGCACCCATGTTGACCCTGCATGTCGAAGGCATGAGCTGCGGCCATTGCGTCCGCGCCGTGACCGAGGCGATCCGCGCGCTCGACCCTCGGGCGGAGGTCGCCATCGACCTCGCCACCGGTACCGTCCGGGCGGAAACCGGAGCCGAGCCCCGTGCGGTCGCGGCCGCGGTGGAGGAAGAGGGCTACAAGGTCACAAGCGCCGCTTGACCTGCGGGGCCTGGAGGTGGATCAACCGCGCCATGCAGCGCGTCTTCTCCGGCATCCAGCCCTCCGGCATCCCGACCCTCGGCAACTACCTGGGCGCCATCCGCAACTGGGTGCCGCTGCAGGACACGCATGACGCGATCTATTGCGTCGTCGACCTGCACGCCATCACCGTCTGGCAGGACCCCAAGGAGCTGGCGGCCCAGACGCGGGAGATGGCGGCGGCGCTGATCGCCTGCGGGCTCGACCCGAAACGCTGCATCCTCTTCATTCAGAGCCATGTCCACGCCCATGCGCGGCTGGCCTGGATCTTCAACTGCGTCGCCCGGCTCGGCTGGCTGAATCGGATGACGCAGTTCAAGGACAAGGCCGGCAAGGACCGCGAGGCGGCCTCCTCCGGCCTCTATGTTTATCCGAACCTCATGGCCGCCGACATCCTGGCCTACAAGGCGACGCTGGTGCCGGTCGGCGACGACCAGAAGCAACACCTCGAGCTCGCCAACGACATCGCCGAGAAGTTCAACCACGACTTCTCCGCCGAGGGCTTCTTCCCGCGCATCGAGCCGCTGATCCAGGGCGTCGCCGCCCGCGTCATGTCGCTGCGCGACGGCACCAAGAAGATGTCGAAGTCGGACCCCTCCGACCAGTCGCGCATCAACCTGACCGACGATGCCGACGCTATCGCGCTCAAGATCCGCCGCGCCCGCACCGACCCGGAGCCTTTGCCCGATTCGGTGGCCGGGCTCGAGGGCCGGGCCGAGGCGCGCAACCTCGTCGGCATCCTCGCCGCCATTGGCGGCACCACGCCCGACGGCGTGCTGCGCGAGCATGGCGGGAAGGGCTTCGGCGCCTTCAAGGAGGTTCTGGCCGAGGCGCTGGTCGCCCATCTCTCGCCGATTCAGGCCGAGATGCGCCGCCTGCTGGACGATCCGGCCTCGCTCGACGCGGCGCTTCGCCTGGGCGCCGACCGCGCCGCCGCCATCGCCGACCCCATCGTCACCGAGGCGGAGCGGATCGTCGGCTTCCTGCCGCGGTAAAGGCTGATGTGATCCCGGCCCCGGATCGCGGGCCGGGGCCGCCCCATGCTAGAGGGCGCCGCATGAACACGCCCTCCCGCCGCACCCTGCTTGCCGCGCTCGCGGCCCTCTCCCTCGTCCCCGCCGCCCAGGCGCAGACGGCGCCCATCGAGCGGCTCAACGCCGCCCTGCTCGACGTGATGAAGAATGCCCGCAGCCTCGGCGTCCGCGGGCGGGAGCAGCGCCTCAGGCCGGTGATGGAGCAGGTCTTCAACCTGCCGGCCATGACGCGCATCGCCGTCGGCCCGCCCTGGACCACCTTCTCCCCAGCCGACCAGCAGGCGCTGGTGACGGCTTTCAGCGACTGGTCCATCGCCACCTATGCCAGCCGTTTCGATGGCTATGGCGGCGAGAGCTTCGAGATCGAGGGCAGCGCGCCGCGGCCGAATGGCGACGTGATCGTCAACACGCGGATCATCCGCCCAAGCGACTCGCCGGTGCAGATCAACTACCTGCTGCGCGAGGGCCGCATCGTCGATATCTACCTGACGGGCACCATCAGCGAGCTGGCCAGCCGCCGCTCCGAATTCGCGGGGCTCCTGCGCGAGGGCGGGGCGCAGCGGCTGGTCGCCGAACTGCGGCGGCGGACGGCGGAGGCGCTGCGGGGCTGATCACAGCCCCGGCGCATACCCCACCGCCTGATTGAGCCTGGACCGTGCCCGGCCGAGCTGGACCGAGGCCCGCGCCTCCGCCCCGGCCGCTTCCAGCTGGAGCTGCCGCACCCGGTAGAGGTCGAAGATGCCGGTCTCGCCGGCGCGGAAGGCCCGGCGCGCGGTATCGAGCTGCTGGTCGGCGACAGAAAGGCGCTGGCGGGCGATGCGGAAGGCCTCCTCCGCCGCACGCAGCGCCTGCTCGGCCGCCAGCACCCCGGCCCTCACCAGCCGCTGCTGCTGGGCCAGCACCGCCGTGGTGCGGGTGATGTCGGCCTCGGCCGCAGCGCGGCGGGGGGCGTTGCGCGCCTCGGTCGCCAGCGGCAGGCGGAGGCGGAGGCCGAGCGAGACGCCCTGCTCCGTCACGTTGCCGTTCTGGCTCTGGCCGAAGACGCCGAGTTCCGGGTTGTCGCGCGGCGTCGCTGCCACCAGCCGGGCCTCCGCCTCGGCGCGGGCGAGGCTTGCCTCGGCGGCCGCCAGCAATGGATGGCGCGCCGTACGCGGCGCCGGCGGCTCCGGCGGCAGGTCGGGCTCGGCGCCGCCGGTCAACGTGGCGTAGACGGCGCGGGCGGCGACCAAAGCCGCCTCGGCATCGGCCAAGGCCAGCTCCGCCGCCAGCGTCTCGTTCTGCGCCAGCAGGCTGTCGGAAGGCGGGATGTCACCCAGCTGGGCGCGGCGGGCCACGTCGCGGGCGATGTCGCGCGCCGTGGCCAGCCGGTCGCGGGCGAGGCGCTGGTCGCGCGCTGCCAGCACCGCGTTCCACCAGTACTCGCGCAGCAGACCGGCCAGTTCCAGCCGGCGCTGGGCGATCTGCCTTTCCACCTCGGTAACGCCCGTCGCCACGGCGTTGCCGAGGGCGCTGCGCTGGCCGGGCAACCAGATCGGGGCGCCCACTTCCAGGTCGAATTGCAGCGCCTCGCGCGGCCCGCGCGTATCGGTGCGCCAGGCGCCGCTGACGGCGGGCGAGCCGGCGATGGGCGAGCGCACCGTGGCGCTCCGCGCCGCCACCGCCCCGCGCTGGGCGGCAAGGCCGCGGCTGGCGGCATCGAGCGAGACCGCCTGATCAAGATGCCGGGCAAGGAGCGAGTCGCCCTGCGCCCCGGCAGCAATCGGCGCGAGCAGGAGGGCGAGCAGAAGCAGGATCGGACGCATCGGCGGCATCACTCGGCAGGCACTGGCTTGGCGCCGGCCGGGGGCGCTGTTCTGGCGGCTGGTGCCGCTTCGGCCTCGGCCTTCGGCAGGGCGAAGCGGGCGTAGAGGATCGGCAGCAGCACCAGCGTCAGCACCGTCGCCGTGACCAGGCCCCCGATGACGACCACGGCCAGAGGCTGCTGGATCTCCGCCCCCGGCCCGGTGGCGAAGAGGAAGGGGACGAGGCCGAAGGCGGCGATGGTGGCGGTGAGGATCACCGGTGTCATCCGCCGCTTCGCCCCCTCGCGCACCGCATCGGCCAGCGCCAGCCCCTCCTCCGCGATCAGCCGGTTGATGTAGGAGACCAGCACCACGCCGTTCAGCACGGCGATGCCGATCAGCGCGATGAAGCCGACCGAGGCGGGCACCGAGAGGAACTCGCCCGAGAGCCAGAGCGCCACCACGCCGCCGATCGCGGCGAAGGGCACGTTGCAGAAGACTAGCGCCGCCTGCCGCGCCGAGCCGAAGGTGAAGTAGAGCAGCAGGAAGATCATGCCGAGCGCGATGGGCACGACGATGGCGAGGCGAGCCGAGGCGCGCTGCTGGTTCTCGAACTGCCCGCCCCATTCCATCCGGTAGCCGGGCGGCAGCTCCACCCGCTGCGCGACCGCCGCCTGCGCCTCGGCGACGAAGCCGACCAGGTCCCGCCCGCGGACATTGGCGAGGATGGTGGCATAGCGCTGCGTGCCCTCGCGGATCACCTGGATCGGCCCCTCCTCCTCGGCGATGCGCGCCACCTGGGAGAGCGCCACGGTGCGCCCGCCCGGCAGGGCAAGCACCAGCCGCTGCAGGTCGGTGGCGGAGCGCCGCAGGCTGCCCTCGCCGCGCAGCATCAGCGGGATGCGCCGCTCCTGCTCCAGCACCAGCCCCATGTCGCGCCCGTCCACCCAGACGCGCAGCGCCTGCTGCACTTCGCGCACGTTGAGGCCGAGACGCCCGGCGGCGAAGCGGTCGATCTCGACGCGGAGGTACTTCATCCCCTCGTTGCGCAGCGCGAAGACGTCCGAGGAGCCCTGGATGCTGCGCACCGCCTCCTCCACCTGCCGGGCGATCTTGTTCAGCTCGCCGATGGAATAGCCGAAGACCTTCACCACCACGTCGCCGCGGGCGCCGATGATCATCTCCTGCACCCGCATGTCGATCGGTTGGTTGATGGCATAGGAGATGCCGGGGAAGGCATCGAGCACCTTGCGCACCTCGTCGATGACGAAGTCGCGGTTCTTCTTGTCGCGCCACTCCTCGCGCGGGGCGATGTTGAGGAACAGGTCGCTGTCGTTCAACCCGACCGGGTCGATGCCCAGCTCGTCGGCGCCGGCGCGGCCCATGATGCCGCGCACCTCGGGCACCCGCTGCATGATCTCGCGCTGGAGCAGCAGGTCGGATTCGGCGGCCTGCTCGACATTGATGGTCGGATGCTTGCGCAGCGTGAGGACCGGCGTGCCCTCGTCCATCACCGGCATGAAGGTGGAGCCGATGCGGCCGAACAGGAACACCGCGAGGCCCAGCCCGGCCAGCGCCGCGCCGCCTACCTTCAACGGGTTCTTCATCGCCCAGGCGAGGAAGGGGTCGTAGATGGCGTGCAGGCGGCGGACGAGCCAGGGCTCCTTCGCGTGCCCGCCTGCCTTCAGCACCGAGGCGGCGAGCGCCGGAACGACGGTGAGCGAGAGCAGCAGCGCGGCGCAGAGGGCGAAGATGATGGTCAGCGCCACCGGGCCGAAGAGCCGCCCCTCCAGCCCCTGCAGCGAGAGCAGGGGGACGAAGACGGTGACGATGACGACCACGCCCGAGACCAGCGGCACCGCCACCTCCTGCACCGCCTCCAGCGTCGCCTGGCTGCGCGCCTTGAGGCCCGGCTTGCCCTCCATCCCGGCCAGGCGGTGCGCCACGTTCTCAACCACCACAACGGCGCAGTCGACCAGCAGGCCGATGGCGATGGCGAGGCCGCCGAGCGACATGATGTTGGCCGAGAGGCCGTAGAGCGACATCACCCCGAAGGTCGCCAGCACCGAGAGCGGCAGGGCGAGCGAGACGACCAGCGCCGCGCGGAGATTGCCGAGGAATAGGATCAGCAGCACGGTGACGAGGGCGATCGCCTCCAGCAGCACTTTCTGGACCGTCCAGACCGCCTTCTCGATCAGGTCGTTGCGATCGTAGAAGATATCGATCTTGACGCCCTCAGGCAGCGTCTTCTGGATGTCGGCCAGCTTGGCGGTGACGCCGTTGACCACGGTGCGCGCATTGGCGCCGCGCAGGCCGAGCACGATGCCCCACACCGCCTCGCCCTCGCCGTTGCGGGTGACGACGCCGTTGCGCGCCAGCGCGCCGAAGCGGACATCGGCGATGTCGCCGACGCGCACCACGCCCGTCGGATGCGAGACGACGACGATGGAGCGGATATCCTCCAGCGTGCGGATGCGGCCCTCAGCGCGCACCAGCAGCGCCTCCTCGCCGTCCTGCACGCGGCCGGCGCCGTCGTTGCGGTTGTTCTGGCCGAGCACCTCCGCCAGCATCGCGGTGGTGATGCCGCGCGCCGCCATCGCCGCCGGGTCGGGCGCCACCTCGTAGGTCCGTACATGGCCGCCGAGGGTGTTGACGTCGGCGACGCCCGGCAGGCCGCGGAGCTGCGGGCGGATCACCCAGTCGAGCAGCGTCCGCCGCTGCATGGGCGAGAGCGTGCCGCCCTCAAGGGTGAACATCAACATCTCGCCGAGCGGCGTGATGACCGGGGCGAGGCCGCCCGAGACGCCGTCGGGGAACTGCGATTCGAGGTCGTCGAGCCGCTGGTCCACCTGCGTCCGCGCCCAGTAGATATCGGTGCCAGGGGCGAATTCGAAGGTCATCAGCGCCGTCGCGTAGCGCGTGATGGAACGGATGTTGACGAGGCCGGGAATGCCCTTCATCGCCAGCTCGACCGGGTTGGTTACCTGCGTCTCGAGCTCTTCCGGCGGCAGGCCGGGCGCCTGCATGGCCACCAGCACCTGGGTCGGCGAGACGTCGGGGAAGGCGTCGATCGGCAGCTTGCGATAGGCGTTCACCCCCCAGGCGATCAGCCCGAGCGTGGCGAGCGCGACGATCAGCCGCTGGCGCAAGGCCAGCGCCACAAGGCGCATCAGCATGGTGCGGTCAGCCCCCGTAGATCTCGGTGAGTTCGGCCAGCAGCGAGAGGATGCCGCGTGTCGCCACCTGGTCCTCCGTGGTGAGGCTGGCACGGATGGAAACGGTGCTGGCAGTCTCCGCGATCACAACCACCGGCCGCGCGCGGAAGCCATGCGCGCTGCGGACGAAGACCCAGGACTGGCCGGCATGGCGCACCACGGCGCCGGAAGGCAGGCGCCACTGCGGCGTGCCGTTGGGGCGGAGCGCGACGCTCGCCGTCACCACCTGGCCGGGCCGCAGCGCCTCCGCCCCGTCAGAGACCTCGACCACGGCGGCGAGGGACTGGGTGGCGGCATCCACGGCGCGGCCGAGGCGGATCACCTCGCCCTGCGCCGGCGTCCCCGGCACGCCGACGCGGGTGCCGGGGGTGATGGCGTTCGCCTGGGAGAGCGGCATCTGCAAGGTGATCCAGAGCGGGTCGAGCTGGGCGATGCTGAACAGCGGCGCGGCCGGGGCGATGCGCTCGCCGGCCGTGGCGCGGACCTCGAGCACCACGCCATCGGCCGGCGCGCTGACGGTGAGGGCCGGGACCATGCGGCGCTGGTCGCGGACGGCACGGATATCCACCTCCGCCATGCCGAGCAGCGCCAGCATCTGCTCGCGCTCCTGCAGGGTGGTGCGGGCATAGTCGTGATCGGCGCGCGTCGTCAGCAGGCGGCGCTCGGCGATGATGCGCTCGCGGTGCATCTGCTCGTCGCGCCGCAGCTTCTCGGCGGCCAGCCTCTCGGCCGAGAGGGCCTGGAGATAGGTGCGCTGCGCCTCGAGCAGGTCCGTGCTGCGCAGCCGGGCGATGGGCTGGCCTTCCTTCACCGGCTCGTTCGGCGCGACCAGGACGGCCTCCACGAGCCCCGCCGCCGGGGCGGCGACGATGCGCAGTTGCTGCGGCGGCACGCTCACCGTGCCGGGCAGCATGGTCTGGGTGGTACCTCCCTCGGCCTCGACGCGCACGACCTCGATGCCGGCGGCGCGGTACTGGCGCTCGTCGATCGGGATCTGCACCTCGTTCGGCGCAGGCTCTGCCGCATGCCCTGGCAACGGAGCCAGGAGCAGCAGGGACGACAGGGCGCACGCGAGAAAGGGCGCGCCGAGGGCTATTCGCAAGGTCTGGGCCTCCGGATGGGTCGGGAGGCGCATGGCTCAGCGCCTTTATGCGCACCAACCGCCCGGGCGGTGGCGCATCGGCTCAACAGGTCCCCATATAAGCGGGAACGTGCCACCCTGGCAGTGGTCTGCAGCGCCGGCCGACCCGGCAGAAGATGGACAAAACTTAAGATTTTTCAATCCCCGGCCGCATTGGCCTCGATCACGCCCGCGCGAAGGAGTGTATCATGATCGTCCTCGTCACCGGAGCAACCGCCGGGTTCGGCCTTGCCATCGCCCGCCGTTTCGCCGCCGACGGCGCCCGCATCATCGCCGCCGGCCGCCGGCAGGAGCGGCTGGACGCCCTGGCCGCCGAGCTGCCCGGCCAGGTCCTGCCGCTCGCCCTCGACGTCGCCGACCGGGCGGCGGTGGAGGCGGCCATCGCCGGCCTCCCCGCCGAATGGGCCGCCATCGACCTGCTGGTGAACAATGCCGGCCTCGCGCGTGGCATCGCGCCGGCGCAGGAGGCCTCGCTCGACGACTGGGAGGCGATGCTCGACACCAACGTGAAGGGGGTGATGTACCTCACCCATGCCGTGCTGCCGGGGATGGTGAAGCGCAATGCCGGCCACGTGCTCAATATCGGCTCGACGGCGGCGGAATGGCCCTATCCCGGCGGCAATGTCTACGGCGCCACCAAGGCCTTCGTCCGGCAGTTCAGCTACAACCTCCGCGCCGACCTGCACGGGACGAAGGTGCGGGTGACGGATATCGAGCCGGGCCTCGTCGGCGGGACGGAATTCTCGACCGTCCGCTTCGGCGGCGATGCCGAGAAGGCCGCCGGCGTCTATGCCGGGACCGACCCTCTGACGCCGGAGGACATCGCCGACATCGTGCATTGGGTGGCGACGCGCCCGGCGCGGGTGAACGTCAACCTGCTGCAGGTGATGCCTGTGGTGCAGAGCTTCGGTCCGCTCCGCGTCCACAAGGGCTAGAGCAAACTCCGATCGGGTGGACCAACCGATCGGAGTAATTTGCTCGTCCAAACAACAGGCTAGAGCGGGATCCGTGAGCCGGCGCCAACGGAAACCGCTCTAGGAGGGCTGGGGCGCCATCCGCCGCTCCGCCCAGACCCAGGCCAGCAGGCCGGGCAGGAAGACGATAAGGTCGCGCAGGCGGCGGGCGATGGCGAGCGCCGCCGCCGCCTCCGCCGGCAGGCCGAGCAGCAGGCCGAGGCCGAGGAACCCGGCCTCCTGCAGGCCGAGCGCCCCTGGGACGAGGAAGGCGGCCGAGGACAGCGCCTGGATCATCGCCTCGATCGCCATCGCCTCGGCGATGGAGACCGGGTGGCCGAGGGCGGCGAGGGCGATCCAGATCTCGAGCGAGCCGGCCAGCCAGCCGGCGAGCTGCCAGAGGAAGCAGCCGGCGATCGCCCCGCGCACCCGCCAGATGCGCCGCGTCATCCGGTCGATCCGCGCGGAATGAGCGGCAATCCCCGGAAAGCGCCCGGCCGCGACGCCGTTCAGCAGCCGGGCGAGGCGCGAGAGGATGTCGGCCCGCTGCGCCAGGATGAAGCCACCCGCCATCGCCAACCCGGCCAGCAGGCCGAGCGCGATGGCGCCCCAGCCGATGCCCGCCCCCGCCCAGGCCAGCAGCGCCAGGCCGAGCAGGGAGAAGGCAAGCTGGCTGAGGATGGAAAGCGCCATGTCCACCATCAGGCTCGCCGCCGCCGGCGCCACCGCGACGCCCTCGCCCCGCAGCAGCCGGTAGGAGGCGATCTCGCCCCCGATCCGCGCCACCGGCAGCAGCCCGTTCACGGACTCGCGGATCCAGACATTGGCCGTCATCGCCCCGAGCCCAGGCCGGCGCGCCCGCGGTAGCAGCAGCCGCCAGGCATGGCCGTTCAGCGCCATCGACGGAACATGCGCCAGCGCCGCCAGCACCAGTCCGAAGCCGGCCGTCGCCAGCAGCGCGCCCACTTCGGTGAGGTCCTGCTGGCCGATCAGCAGCAGCGCACCGGCCAGCCCAGCGACCGCGAGCAGGAGCCCAAGGCGGTTCACGCCAGCATCGCCGTGTAGCCGCCGGTGGCGAGGCCGGCGCAGGCGGCGCGGACTCGCGGATCGATCAGCGCCGCCAGCTCCTCCGCATAGCGGTAGCCCGGCGCGGCCCCAGGGAAGCCGCCCGCCGTCGCCGGATGGAAATACAGCTCGGTGACGCCGGGGGGCAGCCTTGCGAGCGCTCCCGCCAGCCGCTCGGCGGTGAAGGCGCCCGTCCAGGCGAGGCCGACCACCCGGTCCGGCGCCCGCAGCCCATGCCGCGCGGCCAGCCGCCGGAGCCAGAGGATCAGCGGCGCCAACGCGCGGCCCGCCCCGGGCTCATGCGGGATGCGGACGGCGCGGATGCCGCGGCGTGCCGCCTCGGCGAAGGCCACGGCCGCGATGACGGGGTGCAGGTGGTAGTGCTTGTGCGCGTTGAGATGGTCGCATTCGAGTCCCGTCGCCCGGAAGGCATCGCATTGCGCGGTGATCTCGGCGCGAAGCTGGGTGCGGGCGGCGCGAGAGGTGGCCAGCGTCAGGCCGAGCCCCGCCATGTCGTCGCGGAAGCGTCCATTCGGATGGACGAGGGCCGGGATACGCTCCGGCGGCAGGGTCGGCGTGCCGTCGGTCAGCGTCAGGTGCAGACCGATGGCGAGGCGCGGGTTGCGCCGCGCCACCTCGACGCCCTCGGCGGCAGCCGGCTCGCCGACCATGAGGCTGGCGGCCGTCAGCACGCCCTCGCGGTGCGCCTGCTCGATGGCAGCATTCACCGGCGCGGCGAGGCCGAGATCGTCGGCGTTGAGGATCAGGCGAGGGGACATGGCAGTCCCCGGGCCCAGGGCCCGGGGGTGTTCCGGCTCAGGCGGCCTGCTGCTCTCCCGCCGTCTTCCGCTCGCGTAGGAAGTGGAAGAACTCCACCCCCTCGCGCAGCCGTCGCACCAGCATCTGCCGGTCGCGGATCATCTCGCCGCAGATCGAGGCGATCTTCGGCGCCCGGAAATAGAACTTCCGATAGAATTCCTCAACGCCGTTGAAGATCTCGGTATGGCTGAGATGCGGGTAGGCCAGCGGCGCGATCTGCACGCCATGCGCATCCACGTATTCCGTGTGCGCCGTGTCGAGCCAGCCTTCCTTCTGCGCCTGGTCGAACAGGAAGGTCCCCGGATAGGGCGCCGCCAGCGAGACCTGCAACGTGTGCGGGTTGGTCTCGATGGCGAACCGGATGGTCTCGCGGATGGTCTCCGTCGTCTCGCCCGGCAGGCCGAGGATGAAGGTGCCGTGGATCATGATGCCGAGCTCATGGCAGTCCTTGGTGAACCGCTTGGCGACGTCGATCCGCATGCCCTTCTTGATGTTGTGCAGGATCTGCTGGTTGCCACTCTCGTAGCCGACCAGCAGCAGGCGCAGCCCGCCATCCTTCAGCACCTTGAGCGTTTCCCGTGGAACATTCGCCTTGGCGTTGCAGGACCAGGTGACGCCGAGCTTGCCCATCTCGCGGGCGATCGCCTCGGCACGCGGCAGGTCGTCGGTGAAGGTGTCGTCGTCGAAGAAGATCTCCTTCAGCCCCGGGAAATTGTCCCGGATGTAGCGGATCTCCTCGATGACGTTGCCGACCGAGCGCGTGCGGTAGCGGTGCCCGCCCACCGTCTGCGGCCAGAGGCAGAAGGTGCAGCGGCTCTTGCAGCCCCGGCCGGTATAGATCGAGACGTAGGGGTGCTTCAGGTAGCCGATGAAGTACTTCTTGTAGTCGAGGTCGCGCTTGTAGATCGGCGAGACGAAGGGGAGGCTGTCCATGTCCTCCAGCACCGGCCGGTCGGCGTTGTGGACCAGCACGCCCTGGCTGTTGCGCCAGGACAGGCCCTTGATCGAGGCCCAGTCGCGCCCCTCGGCCACGTCCCTGACGGTGAAGTCGAACTCGTTGCGGGCGACGAAGTCCACCACCGGCGCGTCGCGCAGGCTCTCCTCGGCCTGTACGGCGACCTTGGCGCCGATCAGCCCGACCTTGATGTTCGGGTTCTCGGCCTTCAGCCGCTCCGCCACCTTCACGTCGGAGCTGAAGGAGGGCGTCGAGGTGTGCAGCACGACCATGTCGTGATCGCGCGCCATCGGCGCCACGTCGGCCAGGCTCTGCCGGTGCGGCGGCGCATCGACCAGCTTCGAGCCCTCGACCAGCGCGGCCGGCTGGGCGAGCCAGGTCGGGAACCAGAAGCTCTTGATCTCGCGCCGCGCCTGGTAGCGCGAGCCGGCGCCGCCGTCGAAACCGTCGAACGAGGGAGCCTGGAGGAACAGGGTACGCATCATCGCCGGAATCAATCCCCAACCCGCGCCTCGGCCATGCGGCCTTCGCGGTCCATCCGATATCGCTGGCCCTGCCACGTCACCGTGCCGCGGGCAAGCCCAAGCCCCCATATAGCGAAGGAGATCACGTCGCGCAGCGGCAGAAGTGCCAGCCGGCCCATGCGCCAGGGACGGCCCAGCACCCCATCCACCGTGAGGGCGAGGCCGAGCCGCGCCGCCAGCGCCACCCCCAGCACCAGGAGCCCCCGCGGCGCCAGCAGCGCCGCCAGCAGCCCCGGCACCAGCGGATAGGTCAGCCCCATCCCCCAATAGCCCCGCGGGTCGAGCAGCCGCAGCGTCCGCGCCCAGCGCAGCTCGTGGCCGAACAGGGCGGGGAGGCTCGCCTCCGCCTGGACATGCAGCGGCAGCACCGGCGCCATCACCACCCGGAGGCCGAGGCGGCGCACGGCCGCGCCCAGCGCATGGTCATCCGCCAGCAGCCCGGCCAGCGCCCGGAAGCCGCCGATGCGCTCCAGCGTCTCCGCCCGCAGCGCCATGGTGGCGCCGTAGCAGCCATTCGCCCGCCCCATCGCCTCGCCGAGCGCCGCATTCGGCAGGAACTGCCAATCGATCCCGAGCGCGCCCAGCCGCGACCAGAGCCCCGGCTCCGCCGGCTCGCCCTGGTAGAGGCAGGTGACGAGCCCGACCTCGGGGTCCGCCAGAGGTGCCGTCACCGCCGTCAGCCAATGCGGCGGCACCCGCATGTCGGCGTCCGCCACCACCAGCACCGGATGGGCGGCGCGCTCGGCGAGGTTGACGAGCTGCGACACCTTGCGGTTCGGCCCATGGATGCGCGGGTCGACCACCAGCCGCGCCGGAACATCCGGCCGATCCGCCATGGCGGCCTCGGCCACCGGCCCGGCGCCATCGGCATCGCCGGGGATGGCGAAGAGCACCTCGAAGGGCGCCGCATGTGACTGGTCGAGCGTCGAGAGCAGGTTCTCCCGCAGCCCCGGCTCCGCCCCATGCAGCGGCTTCAGGATGCTGGCGGGCAGGGCAGGGCCGGCGGGCGGCGCGGTCCGGCCGAGGCGGCGCAGCGCGCGTGCCCCCATCGCCGCCGTCACCGCGCCGGCCAGCGCCGGGATGGCGAGGACGAGATCAAGCACGCGCGGGGTCCCGCGATGCGGGGTGCCGCGCGCTCCCGCTTTGCGTTAGCGTCGCCTTCCCCCTGCCGGTTGGTCCCATGCGCCGTATAGCCCCCATCCTCGTCCTGCTCCTCGCCGCCTGCGCCCAGCAGGGCGACGGGCGGCAGGTCGTCGCCTCCAGCGGCCGCACCGCCACCGATGTCACCGGCACGGCCCCGCCGGTGACGGTGACGGCGCCGACCGACCCGACCGACCCCTACGAGGCGACCAACCGCCGGGTCCTCGACTTCAACTTCGCCGTGGATGACGTGGCGATCCGCCCGGCCGCGGTCTTCTACCGCAACTCGGTCGGCAACTGGACCCGCACGCGCATCCGCAACGTGCTGAACAACCTGAACGAACCGGCCGTCGCCGCCAACAGCCTGCTGCAGGGCCGGCCCCTGGAATCGGCGCAGACCGTGCTGCGCTTCGTCTTCAACAGCACGGCCGGGCTCGGGGGTATGTTCGACCTCGCCCAGATCGGCGGGCCGCCGCGGCTGGAGCGGGATTTCGGCCAGACGCTCCATGCCTGGGGCCTGCCGGACGGGCCCTATCTGATGGTGCCGGTCCTCGGCCCCTCCAACCCGCGCGAGCTGACCGGCTCGGTCGTCAACGGCTTCATGAACCCGCTCAGCTACGTCATCCCGTTCGGGGCCAATATCGGCCGCGGCGCGGTGGGGGGGCTCGACACGCGCGAGCAGAATATCGAGACGCTGGACGAGATCCGCAACGGCTCGCTCGACAGCTATGCGCGGCTGCGCAGCCTCTGGCAGCAGCACCGCAATGCCGAGCTCGGCCGCACCTCGGCCAATTCGATCGAGGTGCTGGACGACCCGGGCGCGAACTAAGCGCCCCGGATCAGGTCCGCCGCCTTCTCGGCGACGCTCAGCACCGTCGCGTTGATGTTGCAGACCGGGATGTCCGGGAAGACCGAGGCATCGACGACGCGCAGCCCCTCGACCCCCCGCAGCCGCAGCGCGGCATCGAGCGGCGCCTCCGGGTCCGCGCCCATCCGCACCGTGCCGCAGGGGTGATAGACGGTGCCGCCGGTGGCGCGGGCGAAATCGAGCAGATCGGCATCGCTCTCCGCCGCCGGCCCCGGCCGCGCTTCCCCGGTGACGATGCCCGCCAGCGGCGCCGCTGCCATCCAGCGCCGCGCCAAGCGCAGGCCACGCAGCACGCAGGCCCGGTCCCCCTCCGTCGCCAGGTAGCGCGGGGCGATGCGCGGTGCCACGGCCGGATCGGGTGAAGCGAGACTGACGCTTCCGCGGCTCTCCGGCCGGCACTGCCAGACGCCGATGGTCATCCCCGGCGCGGCCTCGGGCGTGCCGATGGCAAGCCCCAGCCAGCGCCCCTCGCCGGGTACTTCGGCCCAGGACAACGGCCCCCCATTGATCTGGATGTCGGGCGCTTCCAGCCCCGCCGCAGTGCGGGCGAAGAGCGAAAACATCCCCGGCGACCAGGTCAGCACCCCAGTTCCGTTGAGCGCCCAGCGCATCGCCTCGATCGGCAGCCGCCAGCCATGGATGCGCCGGTTGGCCGACCAGCGGTGCGAAGCCAGCCGGTAGCCGAGCCGGATGATGTAGTGGTCCTGCATGTTGGCCCCGACCCCCGGCATCTCCCGCAGCACCGGGATGCCGAGATCCTGCAGCGCCTCCCCCGGCCCGATCCCCGAGAGCATCAGCAGCTGCGGCGAGCCGATGGCGCCCGCCGAGAGGATCACCTCCCGACGTGCCTCCACCACCTGCTCCACCCCACCCCGACGGATGGCGACACCCGTCGCCCGCCCGTCCTCGACGACGACCCGCAGTGCCATCGCCTCGTCGATCACGCTGAGGTTCGGCCGCCGGAGCGCCGGATGCAGATAAGCCCGCGCCGCCGAGATGCGCCGCCGCCCCCGCCTGGTCTGCTGGAACTCGGAGAAGCCCTCGCGCACCGGCCCGTTCATGTCCGGCTGCACCGGCAGGCCGATGGCCCGCGCCGCCTCCGCCAGATGGTCGAGCAGGGGAGGGCGGTCGGCCAGAGCCTCCACCGTCTGCGGCCCTGCCGTCCCGCGCCCCTCGCCCCCGCCCGCATAGGCCTCGTGCCGCTGGAAGTAGGGCAGCAGGTCGTCCCACCCCCAGCCGGTGCAGCCTTTCTGCGCCCAGAGGTCGTAGTCCGACGGATGCCCCCGCACATGCCCCAGCCCGTTGATCGAGGAGGAGCCGCCCCAGACCCGCCCGCGCGGATAGTCGAGGGCGCGGCTCGCGGTGCCTGGATCGGGCTCCGTCCGGTAGCCCCAGGTCAGGCGCGGATGGCCGAGGATGCGTGCATAGCCGGCCGGGATGTGGATATAAGGGTGCCGGTCCCGCCCTCCGGCCTCCACCAGCGCGACGCTCGCCCGCCCGTCTTCGGAGAGACGCGCCGCCAGCACGCAGCCGGCGCTGCCGCCACCGACGATGACGTAGTCGAAGGGTCCCGTCATTCCATCAGCTCCGGCCCGGTCTGCAACCCGGAGGGCGGCTCCACCCCCCGCGCCACCGCCAGCACCAGCCGCCGCATCCAGGCATGCCCCGCATCCGCCTCGAAGCGGCGATGGAACAGCAATGACAACCGCGTATGCCGCGGCGCCACCGGCGGGTCGCGCAGCGCCAGCCCATGCGTCTCCGCCAGGCGGACGGCGAGGCGGGAGGACAGGGTCATGATCATCTCCGTCCGCAGCAGGATCTCCGGCACCGCCGAGAGATGCGCGACCACGGCGCCGAGCCGCCGCGTATGGCCGATCTCGGCCAGCATGTCGTCGATCGCCCCGCTGCGCGAGCCGTTCGGCGAATGCAGCAGGTGGGGTACGCTGGTGAAGCGCTCGACCGTCAGCTCGCCCTCCGCCAGCGGATGGTCGGGGCGCATCAGCGTGCAGAACCCCTCCGGCAGCAGCCGCAGCCGGGTGTAGAGCGCCGGCGGCTCCGGCAGCACGCCGACCGCCATGACGGCGCCATCGCCCTCCAGCAGCGCCTCCCAATTCGTCCGGTCGGCATGGCTGATGGCGAGCAGCGCATGCGGCGCCTCCTCCGCCATGCGGGCGAGCAGCGGCGGCGCCAGCACGGCTTCGGCATATTCGCTGAGGGCCAGCGGAAAGACGCGGTCGGTGGCCGCCGGGTTGAAGGGCGCCTGCGCCGAGATCGCCGCGCCGATCCGGTCGAGCGCATCCGCCACCGGCCCGGCCAGGCTGAGGGCGAGCGCTGTCGGCTCCACCCCGCCCGGGCGCCGCAGGAACAACTCGTCCCCCAGCGCATGCCGCAGCCGCGCCAGCGCATTGGAAACCGCCGGCTGCGAGAGGTTCAGCCGCTCCGCCGCGCGGGTGACGTGGCGCTCGCGGGCGACGGCGTCGAAGACGCGCAGCAGGTTGAGGTCAAGGCTGCCGAGACCGGCCATTCACGCCCCGTATCATTCACCGGCGTGATGATGGACGTTCCGTCCCCGCGTTGGAAGCGGGGGCGGGCGCGCGGCACCTTCCGGGCATCGCACATCCCTCCGTGGAGACAGACCGATGCCCGAAACCTCCGCCACCACCCCCTATGCCGCCGCCCTGCTGCGCATCGCGCAGGGGGTCATGTTCCTCGCCCATGGCGCCGTCCTGAAGCTCGGCACCTTCGGCCTAGCCGGGACGATGGGCTACTTCGCCAGCATCGGCTACCCGGCCGCGCTCGGCGCCGTCGTCATCGCCGCCGAGATCCTGGGCGGCCTGGCGCTCATCGCCGGCTTCGCCACCCGCTGGGTGAGCCTCGCCCTGGTGCCGCTCATGCTCGGCGCCATGCTGCAGCACACCGGCAATGGCTGGCTGTTCAACGTGCCGGGCGGCGGCTGGGAGTATCCAGCCTTCTGGACGGTGACGCTGCTGGTGCAGGCCGGGCTCGGCGCTGGCGCCTGGGCGCTGGACGGCGTCCGGACCGCGGCGCGGCGGCCCGCCATCGCCTGAGGCCGGGCATTGCCCCGCGCGGCAGGACGGGGTTACCTCCCCCGACCTGAGACGGAGAAGCCGCTTGCCCTCCCTGCCGCGCCGCCGCCTGTTCCTTTCCGGCGCCGGGCTGCTCGCCGCCCCCGCCATCATTCGCCCCGCCGCCGCCCAGGCGGGCTGGCCGGACCGCCCGATCCGCGTCGTGGTGCCCTTCGCTCCGGGCACCAGCACCGACATCATGACCCGGCTGGTCACGCCGCGCATGGGCCAGGAACTGGGCCAGAGCCTCGTCGTCGAGAACCGGGCGAGCGCCGGCGGCATCGTCGGCTCCGACGCCGTCGCCAAGGCGCCGCCCGACGGCTACAGCCTCTGCATGGGCAGCATCGCCTCGCATTCGGTGAATGCCTCGCTGATGCCGCGCCTGCCCTATGACGTGCTGCGCGACTTCACCCCGATCTCGCTGGTGACCACCGCGCCCAACCTGCTCGTCGTCGGCAACCACGTCCCGGCGAACACCCTCCAGGAATTCCTCGCCTGGACGAAGACGCAGCGCGGCGGCGCCTCCTACGCCTCGGCCGGCAACGGCACCTCCTCCCACCTCGCGGGCGAGCTGCTGAAGCTCAAGACCGGCGCGCCGCTCGAGCACGTCCCCTACCGCAACGCCCCGCAGGCGCTGAGCGACATCATGGCCGGGCAGGTGGCGATGACCATCTACCAGGTGACGGCGGTGCTGCCGCTGGTGCGCGACGGGCGGCTGAAGGCGCTCGCCACCACCTCCAACCGCCGCCTGTCCTGGACGCCGGGGGTGCCGACGGTCGAGGAGCAGGGCGTCGCCCCCTTCGACGTCGCCGCCTGGCACGGCCTCTTCGCCCCCGCCCGCCTGCCGGCCCCGGTGACGGAGCGGATCTACGCCGCCCTCGCCACGGCGCTCGGCGACCCCGAGCTGCGGCCGCGGCTGGTCGAGCAGGGGCTGGAGCCGGTCGCCATGCCGCCCGCCGAGTTCCGCCCCTGGCTCGAGGCCGACATCGCCAAGTGGCGCGAGGTCGTCCAGACCGCCCAGATCAAGCCGGATTGAGCCCATGACCCGCAGCATCCGCATCGGCGCCGGGGCCGGCTTCTCCGGCGACCGCATCGACCCCGCCCTGGAGCTCGCCGAGCACGGCGGCCTCCAGTACCTCGTCTTCGAATGCCTGGCGGAGCGGACCATCGCCCTCGCCCAGCTCGCCCGCCAGCGCGACCCGGAGGCGGGCTACGACCGGCTGCTCGCCGCCCGGATGCAGGCGGTGCTGCCGGCCTGCCGGCGCCAGGGCATCAAGATCGTCACCAACATGGGCGCCGCCAACCCGCTCGCCGCCGCGCGCAAGGTGGCCGAGGTGGCGCGCAGCCTCGGCCTCGCCGGGCTGAAGGTCGCGGCGCTGACCGGCGACGACGTGGCCGATGCGCTGCGCGGCACCGAGACGCCGCTGGAGGAGGGCGGCACCGTCGCCGGCCTCGGCAACCGGCTGGTCTCGGCCAATGCCTATCTCGGCGCCGCCCCGATCGCCGAGGCGCTGGCCGGCGGCGCCGAGGTCGTCGTCACCGGCCGCGTCGCCGACCCGGCCATGTTCCTCGCCCCGATGATCCGCGAATTCGGCTGGTCGCTGGAGGACTGGGACCGCCTCGGCCGCGGCACGGTGGTCGGCCACCTGCTGGAATGCGCCGGCCAGGTGACCGGCGGCTACTTCGCCGATCCCGGCTTCAAGGACGTGCCCGACCTCGCCCGCCTCGGCTTCCCGCTGGCCGAGGTGGGGGAGGATGGCGATGCGATCCTCACCAAGGTCGCCGGCAGCGGCGGAAGGGTGACGCCCGCCACCTGCAAGGAGCAGCTGCTCTACGAGGTGCACGACCCGGCCCGCTACCTGCAGCCGGACGTCGCGGCGGACTTCACCGGCGTCCGGCTCGAGGCCGTCGGCGAGGATGCGGTGCGCATCTCGGGCGGCACCGGCACCGCGCGGACGGGAATGCTGAAGGTCTCCGTCGGCTGCCACGAGGGCTGGTTCGGCGAGGGCCAGATCTCCTATGCCGGGCCGGGGGCGCTTGCCCGCGGCGAGCTGGCCCGGACGGTGGTGCGCGAGCGGCTGCGCCTCATCGGCCTGGAAGCCGAGGACCTGCGCCTCGACCTCATCGGCCTCGACGCCATCATCGCCGCCGGTGCGGCGCCCGCCGAGCCGCGCGAGGTCCGCCTCCGCGTCATCGGCCGCTGCGCCAGCGCGACGGCGGCCGAGCGCATCGGCCATGAGGTGGACAGCCTCTACCTCAACGGCCCGGCCAGCGGCGGCGGCGTGACCACCGCGGTGCGCGAGGTGATCGGCATGCGCTCCTGCCTGGTGCCCGCCGCGATGGCCCGCCCCGCGCTCCATTGGCTGGAGGCCTGACCATGCTGCTCCGCGACCTCGCCCATGCCCGCGCCGGCGACAAGGGCGACACTTCCTCCATCGGCGTCATCGCCTACCGCGCCGAGGACTATGCCCGCCTCGAGCGCCTGCTGACGCCGGAGCGCGTGCGCGCGCATTTCGCCGGCATCGTCCATGGCGAGGTCCGGCGCTACGCGCTGCCGGGGATCGGTGCGCTGAATTTCGTGATGGAAGGCGCGCTGGGCGGCGGCGTCACCCGCTCCCTCGCGCTCGACGCCCATGGCAAGTGCCTGGCCTCGGCGATGCTGGAGATCGAGCTGCCGGAGGAGGCCTAGACTCCCAGCCGGTCCGCGCACCCCGCCAGGAACCCGCCCAGCGCCCGGTGGAAGTCCGGCTCCTCCAGCAGGAAGGCATCATGCCCCTTGTCGGAGGCGATCTCGACGAAGCTGACATTCGCCGCCGCCGCGTTCAGCGCCCAGACGATGGCGCGGCTCTCCGTCGTCGGGAACAGCCAGTCCGAGGAGAAGGAGGCGACGAAGAAGCGCGTCCGCGTCCCCCGGAAGGCGGCCGGCAGGTCGCCGTTATGCTCCGCCGCGAGGTCGAAATAGTCCATCGCCCGGGTGATGGTCAGGTAGCTGTTGGCGTCGAACCGCCGAACGAAGGTGCTGCCCTGGTGCCTGAGGTAGCTCTCCACCTCGAAGACATCCTCGAGGAAGGTCAGCGCCGAGGCGCCGCGCAGCCGCCGGCCGAATTTCCGCGTCAGCGCCTGCTCGGAGAGATAGGTGATGTGGGCGACCATCCGCGCGACGGAGAGGCCCTTGGCCGGCACCAGCCCTTCCTCCCAGTAGCGCCCGCCGCGCCAGTCCGGGTCGGCATGGATCGAGGTACGCCCGACCTCGTGGAAGGCGATGTTCTGCGCGCTGTGGTAGGCGGCCGTGGCGATCGGCGCCGCCGCATAGACGGCATCGGGGAAGGTTGCCGCCCATTCCAGCACCTGCATCCCGCCCATGGAGCCGCCGACCACGGCCAGCAGCCGCTCGATCCCGAGGTGGTCCGTCAGCTTCTTCTGCGCGCGGACCATGTCGCGGATGGTGACGTTGGGGAAGTCCGTCCCCCAAGGCCGTCCCATCGGCCGCCCCTCGGCATCCGTCATCTCGTCGCGCGGCCCGGTCGAGCCCATGCAGCCACCGAGCACATTGGCGCAGATGATGAAGTAGCGGTCGGTATCGAGCGGCCGCCCCGGCCCGACGATGGTCTGCCACCAGCCCGGCTTGCCGGTCAGCGGCTGCGGCTCCGCCAGGTACTGGTCGCCGGTGAGCGCGTGGCAGACGAGGATGGCGTTGCTGCGTGCCGCATTCAGCCGGCCGTAGGTCCGGTAGGCGACGGCGAGCGGCGCGATCGCCATGCCGCAATCCAGCGCCAGCCCCTCGGGAAAGAGGGCGCGCTGGTGGTCGACCTGCGGGAAGGGGGCGACGTGTGTTGACATGGCAAGCGAGGAATAGGCCCCCCGGCCCAGGTCTTCAACGGTATGCCTTGGCGGGGCGCCGCTCCAAGTCTAAAGCTGCCGGGCAAAGACGCCTGGATCATGACCCCCGACACTGCCCTCGACCCCGCCCTGCCCAACCCGCTCGCCGCCGCGCGCGCGGAGATCGATGCGCTGGACGACGCGCTGCACGATCTGGTGATGCGCCGGGCCGATGTCGTCGCCCGCCTCGCCGCCAGCCGCGCCAAGGCCGGCAGCCCGAGCCCGCTCCGCCCGGGGCGCGAGGCGATGATCCTCCGCCGCCTGCTCGCCCGCCACCACGGCGCCCTGCCGGCCGAGGCGCTGGTGCGGCTCTGGCGCGAGATCCTCGCCGCCTCCTCCGCCCAGCAGGGCGGCTTCACCGTCGCCGTCTATGCCCGCAGCCCGGAGCTCGGTCGCGTCGCCCGCGAGCATTTCGGGAGCCTGACGCCGCTCCGCACCCTGCCGACCGCGGCCCGGGCGCTCGCCGCCGTCGCCGCCGGCGAGGCGCAGGTCGCGATCCTCCCCCTGCCGGAGGAGGCCGAGGCGCCCGAGGAGGCCTGGTGGACCGGCCTCGACAGCCCGTGCCTCCAGGTCATCGCCCGGCTGCCCTTCTACGGCGCGGAGCCGCGGCCCGAGGCCCTCGCCCTCGCCCCCGGCGCGCCGGACCCGAGCGGCGCCGACCGCTCCCTGCTGCGGATCGAGACGACGGAGGACCGCAGCCGTGCCCAGCTCGCCGGGGCGCTGACCACCGCCGGCCTCGCCTCCCGGATGATGCAGCTCCGCCGCGACGGCGGCGTGCTGCGCGCCCTGGTCGAGGTCGATGGCGTGCTGGAAGCGGGCGACCCCCGCCTCGCCGCCCTGCCTGTCGACCGTGCCCTGCCGCTGGGTTTCTACGCGGTGCCCGAGAGAGGAGACATCGGCTGATGCCCACCCTGCTGCCCCGCCCCTACATCCTCTCCATCGAGCCCTATGTCGGCGGCGAGTCGAAGATCCCGGGCGTCAACCGGATCATCAAGCTCTCCTCCAACGAGGGCGCCTTCGGCGTGCCGCCCGGCGCCCAGGCCGCCTATGCCAGGCTCGCCGCCGAGCTGCACCGCTACCCCGACGGCGGCAGCACCGCCCTCCGCCAGGCGATCGCGCAGCGCTACGGCTTGGATGCCGAGAGGATCGTCTGCGGCAACGGCTCCGACGAGCTGATCGGCCACATCATCATGGCCTATGGCGGCGAGGGCACGGAGCTCGTGATGAGCGCCCATGGCTTCGTCATGTACGACATCGCCGGCCGCTATGCCGGCTGCCGCATCATCAAGGTGCCGGAGCGCAACCTGACGGCGGATGTCGACGCGCTGCTCGCCGCGGTCGGCCCGCGCACCCGGCTGATGTTCCTGGCCAACCCGAACAACCCGACCGGCTCCATCCTGCCGCAGTCCGAGATCGAGCGGCTGCGCGCCGGGCTGCGGGAGGACGTGCTGCTGGTGCTCGACAGCGCCTATGCCGAATACGTCACCCGCCCCGACTACGACCCGGGCGTGGCGCTGGTCGAGGCCGGCACCAACACCATCATGACGCGCACCTTCAGCAAGGTCTTCGGCCTCGGCGGCGTGCGGCTCGGCTGGACCTACGCACCGCCGCACATCACCGACGTGCTGAACCGCGTCCGCGGTCCCTTCAACGTCAACGCCCCGGCCATGGCCGCCGGCATCGCCGCGCTCGCCGAGCCCGGCTGGGTGGAGATGTCCGTCGCCCACAACAGCGAATGGCGGGCGAAGCTCTCCGATGGCCTCCGCGCCGCGGGCATCACCGTCCATCCGAGCGAGGGCAACTTCATCCTCGCCGATTTCGGCACCGCCGAGCGCGCCAAGGGGGCGGACGCAGCGCTGAAGTCGCGCGGCCTCATCGTCCGCGCCATGGCGAGCTACAGCCTGCCGCAGTGCCTGCGGATCACTATCGGCACCGCGGAGGAATGCGGAATGGTGCTCGATGCGCTGACGGGCTTCCTGCGCGGCGCCACATGAGCGAGCCCCTCTTCCGGCGCCTCTGCCTCCTCGGCGCTGGCCTCATCGGCAGCTCCATCGCCCGGCTGGCACGGGAGCGGGGTGACATCGCCGAGACGATCGTCGCCCATACCCGCAAGCCGGAGACGCTGGCGCGCATCCGCGAACTAGGCTTCGCCGATGTGGTGGAGGAAGATGCGGCGCGCGCCGTCGCGGGCGCCGACTGCGTCATCCTCTGCGTGCCCGTTGGCGCCTATGCCGGGGTGATGGCGCAGATCGCGCCGCACCTGGCGCCCGGCTGCATCCTCACCGATGTCGGCAGCACCAAGGGCAGCGTGATCCGCGACCTCTCGCCGCTGCTGCCGCCGGGCGTCCATCTCGTCCCCGCCCATCCGATGGCGGGTACCGAGCATTCCGGCCCCGATGCCGGCTTCGCCACGCTCTTCGAGGGCCGCTACACCATCCTGACGCCGCTGCCGGGCGGCGACCGCGCCGCTCAGGAGAGGGTGGCCGAGCTCTGGCGCCGCGCCGGCTCCACGGTCGAGAGCATGGATGCGGCGACGCATGACAAGGTCGTCGCTATCGTTTCCCACCTGCCGCACCTGATCGCCTTCACCATCTGCGGCACGGCCGACGACCTGGCGGAGGAGACGCGCGAGGCCGTGCTGCGCTTCGCCGCCTCCGGCTTCCGCGACTTCACCCGCATCGCGGCGAGTGACATCGACATGTGGCGCGACATCTTCCTCAACAACCGCGACGCGCTGCTGGAGATGCTGGCCCGCTTCACCGAGGACAGTCACGCCCTGGCCCGCGCGGTGCGCTGGGGCGAGGCGGATTTCATCGAGGACCGCATCCGGCGGGGCCGGCGCATCCGCCGGGGGCTGATCGAGCGGAAGCAGGCGTAGCGCCCGGTCTCGCCCCGCCCTATCTTCAGCCCATGGACGGGCTCTACGACCGTGACATCCTGCTCTGGTCCGAGCAGCAGGCCGAGCTGCTCCGCCGCCTCGCCGCCGGCGAGCGGGTGAACGACGCCGTCGACTGGGCCAACCTGATCGACGAGGTCGAGAGCGTGGGGCGGAGCGAGTTGCACGCGGTCGAGAGCCTGATCGAGGTGGCGCTGCGCCATCTGCTGCTCGCCCATGCCTCGCCCCAGCCCGAGCCTGTGCAGCATTGGCTGGTCAAGGCACTGGCAGCTCTGCAAAGCGCCCGGAAGCACTTTACCCCTGGCATGGCGCAGCGGATCGACCTGCAAGGCGGCTGGCGCGACGCCTGCCGTCTCGCCGGCCGCAAGCTCCAGGCGATGGGCGGCCCGGCTCACCTGCTGCCGCCCGCCTGCCCCTATACCCTTGCCGAACTCCTGGCCTCCGAAGCCGATATCGACGCCCTGCTGGCCCGGCTCACAGCGCCTTCATCAGCGTCCTGAGCACCATGGCGACGGCCCCGACCGTCACCACCCCCGCCGCCCAAAGCCCGAGGAACCAAAGCCAGCGGCTAATGATACCCCGCTCCCGGCTTCACCTTCCCCCGGAACAGCCAGTACACGTAGCCCGTATAGGCCAGGATGATCGGGATCAGCACCGCCGCCCCGACCAGCAGGAAAAGCTGCGAATCCCGCGGCGCTGCCGCATCCCAGATGGTCAGCTCCGGCGGCACGATCATCGGCCACATCGAGATGCCAAGCCCGGTATAGGCGAGGAAGAACAGCCCGAGCGCGCAGAGGAAGGGCAGCCCATCCCGCCAGGGATGCCCATCCGTCTCGCCGAGCGCCTTGAACATCCGCCAGCCGAGGTAGACCACCAGCACCGGCACCGGCAGCGCCGCCAGGATCGCCGGGAAGGCGAACCACCGCTCCCGGAATTCCGGGAGCAGGAAGGGCATGATCGCGCTCACCAACGCGATGAGCAGGAGCGTCAGCACGCCAAGCCGCCGCGCCAGCCCGCGCGCCTGGTCCTGCAGCTCGCCCTCGGTCTTCCACACCAGCCAGCAGGCGCCGAGCAACCCGTAGCCCACCACCAGCGCGACCGCGGTGAGGCAGGAGAAGGGCGTCAGCCAGTCCCACCAGCCGCCGGCATAGGCGCGCTTCTCCACCTCGATCCCCTGGACGAAGGCGCCGAGCGCCACCCCCTGGCACAGCGTCGCCGCATAGCTCCCCCAGGAGAAGGCGCGGTCCCAGCCCAGCCGCTGCCCCTCGGTCGCCGCACGGAAGCGCATCTCGAAGGAGACGCCGCGGAAGATCAACGCCAGCAGCATCAGGATGATGGGCATGTACAGCGCAGGCATGATCGTCGCGTAGGCCAGCGGGAAAACGGCGAAGAGCCCCGCACCCCCCATTACCAGCCAGGTCTCGTTCCCATCCCAGACCGGCGCGATGGTGTTGACCGAGACGTCGCGATCCTCCTGCCCCCTGATCCAGGGGAAGAGGATGCCGACGCCGAGGTCGAAGCCATCCATGCAGACATAGAGGAAGACGGCGGTGGCGATCAGGAAGGCCCAGATCGTCGCAATCGTCTCGGCCGTCACGACACCTCCTCCGGCTGCCGCGACGGGCGCTGCGCGGAGGGCGCGGGCGTGATGCCGGCGGTGCGGATCGGCTGGTCGTCCCGCGGCCCCTCCTCATGCGGCAGCGGCGGCTTGCCCAGCAGGCGGAACAGGTACCACATGCCCGCGCCGAAGACGCAGAAGTAGACGATGACGAAGGCCGCCAGCGAGGCCGCGACGGCCGGCGCCGCGATCGGGCTCACGCTCTCCGCCGTCCGCATCAGCCCATAGACGGTAAAGGGCTGCCGCCCCGCCTCCGTGGTGATCCAGCCGAAGGTGACGGCGATGAGGCCGGACGGCGCCATCGCCACCGCCCATCGCTGGAACCAGGGCGTATCGTAGAGCCGCCCCCTGATCCGCAGCCAGAGCGAGACTGTCCCCAGCGCGATCATCAGGCAGCCGATGCCCACCATGATGCGGAAGGACCAGAAGACCAGCGGCACGTTGGTCGGCCGCTGATCGGGCGGGAAGTCCTTGAGGCCCCTGATCTCTCCATCCAGGCTGTGCCGCAAGATCAGGCTGCCGAGATAGGGAATCTCGACCCGCATCCGCGTCTCCTCCCGCTCCATGTCCGGCATGCCGAACAGGATCAGCGGCGCGCCGCGCTGCGTCTCCCAATGCCCTTCCATGGCGGCGACCTTCTGCGGCTGGTAGTGCAGCGCCCAGAGCCCCTGCATGTCGCCGAAGACGGCCTGCGCCGGCGCCACCGTCGCCGCCATCCACATGGCCATCGAGAACATGATCCGCGCCCGCTCGTTGGCCCGGTCGCGCAGGATGTGGAAGGCGCCCACGGCGCCGACGATCATCGCCGTCGTCAGGTAGGCGCCGGTGATGGTGTGCAGGTAGCGGAAGGGGAAGGAAGGGTTGAAGACGATCTCCCACCAATCCGCCGGCAGGAAGCGCCCGTCCGGCCCGATGGTGTAGCCCGCCGGCGTCTGCATCCAGGAATTGGCCGAGAGGATCCAGAAGCCCGAAATCAGCGTGCCGATGGCGACGAGGCTGGTCGCCGCGAAATGCAGCCCCTTCCCGACGCGCCCCAGCCCGAACAGCATCACCCCGAGGAAGCCTGCCTCGAGGAAGAAGGCCGTCAGCACCTCATAGCCCATCAGCGGCCCGAGGACCGGCCCGGTGCGGTCGGCGAAGACCGACCAATTGGTGCCGAATTGGTAGGACAGCACGATGCCGGAGACGACGCCCATGGCGAAGTTCACGGCGAAGACCTTCAGCCAGTAGCGGAACAGGTCGAGATAGGCTGCCCGCCCGGTCCAGAGCCACAGCCCCTCCAGCACCGCCAGGTAGCTTGCGAGGCCGATGGTGAAGGCGGGGAAGAGGAAGTGGAAGGTGACGGTGAAGGCGAATTGGATGCGGGCCAGCAGCAGCGCATCCGGCAGGGCATCCCACAGCATCGGCCTGGTCCTTATTCCGTCCCCGGCCAAACAAGCCCCAGCCGAGGGAGCGGCCGCAGCGCCATGCTGCGCTGCACCGCAACCTCGGAGATCAGGCCGCCATTTTCAAGGCGGACCCGGCATCGACCCGCACCTCCATCACCCCGATAACCTGCCCGAGATTGCCGGCGACGAGATGCACCATCTCCTGCGGCATCGCCTCCAGCACCAGCTCCACCTGCATGTCGTCGCCCTCCCGCCGCGCCGTCATGGCATCGGCGGTCAGGTCGCGCTTGGCGAGCGGCTGCAGCAGGCGCGGCAACAGGCCAGGGCTGCTCTCGGCGAGGACGGAAAAACGGACGGTGACAAGGGTGGAGGTGCACATGGGATCGGCTTCCGGACTGGCGTGTGGGTGGGCGGGATAACCCGGCGGCGCGGACGCGCCGTACCCACGGCGCGGCTCAGGCTGCCGGGCCGGTAATTCGCGCAGTACGGAAGAAGCGATTGTGCATCGGGGCGGAGCCTAGACCATCGCTCCCGGCTTGGCTATCCCCCGATGTCACGGCCAGTCCCAGGCCCCGATCCGTCCCACCGCCATGCCGGCGATGCCGAGCCGCTGCCGCTCCAGCGTCACCGGCACCTCGATCCGCGGCGGCCCACCCTCCGGCGGCACGCGGGCCAGCATGCCGAGCATCACCCGCGCCATCCCCGCGCCACGCGGCGCCACCACCCCGGCGGCGACCAGCGCCTCCAGCGCCGCCTCCGCCCCGGTAAGCCGCAGCGTGCCCGCCCCCATGGGCTGCAAGGCTTGGTCGAGCGAGAGGGTCGCGGCCAGCACCCCCGTCGATGGCCCCCAGGCGAGGTCGAGCCGTTGCAGTGCCAGCGTCCCCCCGCCATCTCGCCAGGCGGTCGCCCGCGCCCGCGGTCCGCCCGGAGGCGGCACCGGCCCGGTCAGCACCGCCTCCAGCCCGGCCCTCTCCAGCCGCCGGCCGAGCCCGGCGAGGGCGACCGGTAGCTCAACCCCGTCGAGCCCGCCCCGCAGGACCAGCGCCGCCTCGCCCTCGGCGGCGGCTTCCCGGGTTTCGAGATCGAGTCGCAGCGCCGCCACGCCGAGCATCCCTGCCCTCAGCCCACCCCCTTCGATCACCGCCTCGCTCGGCAGCGCCCGACGCTCGACCGGCAGGCTGGCGGTCAGCCGCTCCGCCGTCACCGGCCATTCCTCGGCGCCGAGGCGCAGCCGATGCTCACCCGCCAGCCCGACCTCCAGCCGCCTCGGCCGAAGCAGGGCGATGGCGAGATCGAGCGATGGCGCCCGCCACTCCATCCCCTCGGAGACCAGGCGGAAATCCGGCACGCGCAGCCGCGCGGTGAGCGGCCAGCCGCCGCGCACCGGCGCGCCATGCTGCACCACCCATCCCTCGGCCCGCCGCGCCGCCGCCCAGCCGGCGAGCCCGGCCTCCATCTGCCCCGCCATCCAGCGCCAGAGCGCCACCTGACCCAGCCCGAGCAGAAGCAGCAGCATCAGCCCTCCGAGGAAGAGGCGGCGGCGCAAGGGCGAGTTCGGCTTGGCTGGCATGATGCACGGCGCTATACCGCGCCCCCACGCGGCACGCGAATGCCGAGCGCCGGACCCGCATGCCCGACCCCATCCACGTCTTCGCCTATGGCTCGTTGATTTGGCGCCCCGGCTTCGCCTACGAGGCCCGGCATCCGGCGCTGCTGCGCGGCTTCCATCGCCGCTTCTGCCTCACCAGCCGCTACTACCGCGGCACGGCGGAGCAGCCCGGCTTGGTGCTCGGCCTCGATCGCGGCGGCGCCTGCCGCGGCGTCGCCTTCACCGTGGCGGCCGAGGCGGCGGAGGCGACGCTTGCCTATCTCGATGCGCGGGAGAACGTCGCCGGCGAGATCGTCTATACCCGCCGCCTGCTGCCCGCCCGCCTGCTCGACAGCGGCCGCGTTGTCCAGGCTGTCACCTATGTTGCGGACCGGCGCCACGCCGCCTATTGCCGCCCGGCGCCGGAGGCCGCCGCCGCCGCCATCGCCCGCGGCATCGGCCAGGCGGGTGCAAATCGGGACTACCTGATCAACACGGTCTCCCACCTCCGCGAGCTCGGCATTCGCGATGCCGCGCTCGACCGGATCGCCGCCCTGTTGCCTCCAGGCTAGGGTATGATCGCCTAAGGCGTGGCCCGTGCGCTCAGGCAGCAAGCCGAGGAACAAAGCATCCACATATCTCCCAAACCCTTCAATTTGCGCCCGAATCATTGCCGGGGCTTGGGGAGCGGCCAGGGGACGCCTTGTGGCTATCTCGCGGAATATCCACCTATGTCAATGACTTAACCTGTGCAATGTGCGGTGGATGAGTGGCACTGCACAGCCCCGATCCGTGGAAAAACTCCGCCCGGGCAGCAGCTTGCGGCTCCTGGCTGGCCTCACGGCACAGCGGTCGGCACCAACTCATCCACGGCTTTATCCACAGGCCCGGCGGCCATCAGCCGCTCCGTCTCCCGCTCGATCCCGGCCTCCAGCTCGCGCATCAGCACCGGCCTCGGCAGCCCTGCCGGCAGCGGCGGCAGCACGGAGATCGAGATCACCCCCGGCCGCTTGCGGAAGGCCCGTCGGCCCCAGAGCCGTCCGCTGTCGGTCGCCACCGGGATCACCGGCAGCCCCGTCGCCGAGGCCAGCGCCGCGATCCCCGGCTGGTAGGGGCTGTACTCGCCGGGTGCCACCCGCGTCCCCTCCGGGAAGATGACGAGCTGTCGCCCCGCCGCCGTCGCCGCCTTGCCGTCCTTCAGCAACTGCCGCATCGCCGCCCCGCCGCCCTCGCGGTCCACCGGGATCATCCCCGCCTTGGCAACGAGGAAGCCGTAGAACGGGATGCGCAGCAGCTCCTGCTTCAGTACGTAGCAGCAGCGCGGCACCAGCAGCAGCCAGACGATGGTGTCGAGCGCCGACTGGTGCTTGGCCGCGATCAGCGCCGGCCCCTGCTGCGGCAGGTGCTCCCGCCCCGTCACATGCAGGCGGATGCCGCAGATCAGGCGCAACTCCTGCACCACCAGCCAGGCCCAGAAGCGGATCACCGGCATGGTCCAGCGGCCCGGCGCCAGCAGGACAGGCGTGGCCAGCACGGCGACCATTGCCGTGGTGGTGAAGAAGGCGAAGTTGAACAGGACGGAACGAAGCCAGGTCATCGCGGCGGATCCAGGGGAAGGCCGAGCCAGTAGGGCAGGCCGGCCCAGGCTGCGAGCAATTTTAGATACTCGCCCGCCAGCAGCGACCAGGTTCGCGCCCGACCGCCTGCCGCCGGGTCGCGCAGCCGGGCCGGCACCACCGGATGGGCGACCAGCTCCACCTCCGGCAATCTCCGGCGCAGCTCGAGCAGCGCCCGCGGCATGTGATACCCCGCCGTCACCACCCGCAGCGAGCGGATGCCCGTGGCCCGTGCCCAATCGGCGATCTCGACGGCATTGCCCCGCGTCGTCGTCGCCCGTGGGCCGAGGCTGACGCGCTCGCCCAGCGCCTCCGGCTCCAGCGCCGCCAGCCGCGCCAGATCGGCCAGCGTCACTTGCGGATGCACGCCGGAGACCAGCAGATGCTCCGCCCGCCCCTCACGCAGCAGGCGCAGGCCGGTCTCCACCCGCTCCGCCCCGCCGGTCAGCACGGCGATGCCATCCGTGTGCCGCTCCGGCTCAGCCGGCCCATGCGAGACCACGACCAGGAACCAGCCGAAGCCGAGCGCCAGCAGGGTGAAGCCCAGCACCGGCGCCAGCACCAGCCAGCGTCGCCGGCGCCGCCCGCCGCTCATGGCAGCCGCCGCAGCCAGCGCCGCACCGTCGCCTGCGCCGTCAGCCAGCCAAGCGCCGCGCCGAGCAGCGGCAGCAGGGCGAGCGCCCCCCAGGGTACGCTCTCCCAGGGCAGCCCGGCCAGCGACCCGGCCGGCACCTGCCCCAGCAGGGGCGCAGCCAGGTCGGCGAAGCCCGCCAGCACCGGCGCCGCCAGCAGCGTCCCGAGCAGCGCCCCGGTGCCCACCAGCAGCCCCGCCCGCCCGGCGAAGCGCCCGGCGATATCGGCATCCGTCGCGCCCATGTCGTGCAGCAGGGCGATCGCCGCCCGCCGCGCCGCGATTCCCGCCCGCACCGCGACGGCGACGACGGCCGCCGCGATCCCCGCCACCAGCACCAGCGCGGCGAGCGCCACCGCCTGCAGGCTGCGCGCCAGCGCCACCAGCCGCGCCACCCAGACGCCATGCGACTCGACGACGCCGCCCGGCACTGCCGCGGCGATTCGCCCGGCCAGCGCCTCGGGCGAGGCCGGCAGCTCGGCCAGCCGCAGCTCGATGACCAGCGGCAGCGCGACAGCGGGCGCCTCGCCGAGCCAGGGCCGCAGCAGCGCCTGCATCTGCGCCTCGCTCATAAGCTGGGCCTCGGCCACCTCCGGCAGTGCCTCGAGCGCCGCCAGCGCCCGCTCCAACCGCCCGCCCGAGGCCACGCCCGGCGGCAGCTGCACCGTCACCGCCGCCGCCGCCCCCGCCTCCCAGCGCGATGTCAGCTCCGCCGCACCCTGCGCGCCGGCCAGCGCCATCGCCGCCAGCAGCGCCATCGCCGCCACCAGCGCCGGCAGCAGCCGGTCCGACAGTGCCCGCCGCAGCCCGAGCGGGTCCCGCCCCCGGCTGCGCCTCACCCTTGGCGGTCTAGCCATGCGCCACCAGCTGCCCCTCGCTCATGCGCAGCGCCGGCGCCGGATGCTCGGCGACCAGCCCCTCTGCATGCGTCGCCACCACCACCGTGGTGCCGAGCCGATGCATCTCGCGCAGCAGCGCCAGCACCCGCCGCGCCTGCGCGCCATCGAGGTTGCCCGTCGGCTCGTCGGCGACCAGCAGGGCAGGGCGCGTCACCACCGCGCGGGCCAGCGCCACCCGCTGCTGCTCGCCGCCCGAAAGCGTCGCCGGCAGCGCCCCCGCCTTCCCGTCGAGCCCCGTCCAGCGCAGCATCTCGGCCACGTCGGCCCGCAGCTGCGCCTCCGCCCGCCCGGCGATGCGCATCGGCAGTGCCACGTTGTCGAAGACGGTGAGGTGCGGCAGCAGCCGGAAATCCTGGTAGACCACGCCGATCCGGCGCCTGAGCCCCGGCAGCGCCCCGCGCCGCAGCCGGGAGAGCGGCTGGCCGAGCACCTCCACTTCGCCCCGGCTCGGCCGCAAGGCGAGGTGCATCAGCCCGAGCAGCGAGGACTTGCCCGCGCCCGACGGCCCGAGCAGCCAGTGGAAGCTGCCCTGCGGCAGAGTGAAGCTGACATCGCGCAGCACCTCCGGCGCCGGCCCGGACCCGTATCGCAGCCCGACATCATCGAAGCGCACCATGGGGCCGGACAATGCCGCCGGCGAGGCGGCGCGCCAAGGCCCGTACGGGCGCTTGCGGCGCGGGCAGGGGGGCCGCACATTACGGGCCCGATGCGCATCCTCTGCCCCCAGTGCCAGGCCGCTTACGAAGTCCCGGAGCGGCTGATCGCCGGCGGCCGCGTGCTGCGCTGCGTGAAGTGCCGGCACGAATGGCGCGAGGAGGCCGAAGCGCCCCCGCCCCCACCCCCGCCCAAGCCGGCACCGGAGCCCGCGCCCCCGCGCCCCGCGCCGCCGCCGATCCCGGGCCAGCACCGCGCGCACCAGCCGATCGACCCACCCCGCCCGTCGCGCCGCCCGGGCCTCGCCCTCGCCGCCGCCTGGGCCGCCTCCGCCCTGGCGCTGGCGGGCCTCGTCGCCGCGATCCTCGCCTATCAGGCGCCGATCACCGCCGCCTGGCCACCGGCCGCGCGCCTCTACGTGCTGCTCGGCAAGGCTTGACCCCTATCGCAGCAGCGGCCCGACCAGCAACAGCACGCCGAACCCCGCCACCGCCGTCGCCCCGACCCGCGGCACCACCCCGGCGATGCCCCGCCGCGCCGCAGCCTGCCCCAGCACTGCGCCGAGCCCGATCCAGCACACCGCCACCGAGGCCAGCAACGCGACGAAGCCGAGCATGTAGGGCAGCACCGGCACCTTGCCGAAGGGCAGGATGCCGAGCGCGAAGACAATGGCCTTCGGGTTGAGCAGGGTGGTGACGAACAACTGCCCCGGCCGCACCAGCCCGGCCACCGCGCCGACAACTTCCTTGGCGCCCCGCCGCCACAGCCGCCAGGCCAGCACCAACAGGTAGGCACCGACCGCGGCCCGGAGCGCCGCCGCCAGCAGCGGCTGACCGGCCATCACCGGCCCCAGCACCAGCCCGAGCGTCAGGATGGCGATGCAGTACCCCGCCGCCTCCGCCGGCACGAGCGCCAGGGAACGCCGCAGGCCCACCATGGCCCCCGAGGTCGCCAGCAGCGTGTTGGTCGGTCCGGGCGTCGCCAGTACGGCGAGCACGGCAAGGGTGAAGAGCAGTGGGTCGGTCATGGGTCCTCGGGCAGCAATGGCCCCAGCCGCTTAGTCCGGCCCGCGCCCCGGCTCAAGCATGGCCGATGGGCCCGAAGGCATCCTGACTGGTCGCCGTCACGACCGCGGCGAAGAGGCGCAGCGCCTCCGGCCCGCCACGGTCGGTCAGCGTGCCCTGTTCCATCTCCAGGGCGAGGAGCTTGGCGTGTTCGGCCAGTGTTTCGGTGGCACGGCGCAGCGCCTCGCGCGAGAGGGCGAGTTGCAGGTCGTCGGTCAGCAGATTCCAGTCGGCGGGCGGCATGGGGTTTCCCGATCCCTGTCGCCGTCCTGGCGGAAGCCACTAATACGCCGCCACATGGCGGCACCGTCATCATGCCCCACCCTGGTTAACGGCCCCTTGCCGCCGGCATCACGCCAGGCGGAGCCGCGCCTCGCCCAGCCCCTCGAAATCGGCGACGACCTCGCAAGGCCCATCCAGCCAGACCGGCAGCGTCACCGAGCCGAGCCAGACCACCTGCCCCGCCCGCAGCCCGCCGAACGCCCTGGCCGCGCCGGAGCCCGCCAGCCAGGCCAGCGCCTCCAGCGGATGGCCGAGCAGCTCCCGCCCATGCCCCTCCGCCACCATCCGCCCGCCGATATGGAAGCGGCCGCGCACCGCCGCGAGGTCGATCCCCCGCCAGCCCGCGACCGGCGCCCCGATCACGCCCGAGGCATGGAAGACCCGGTCGGCGATCAGCGTCGGCGTCCCCAGCTCCACGAGGTCGCCATAGCGCCGCTCGACGATCTCGATGGCCGGGAACAGCTCCGCCACCGCCTCCGCCGCCTGCGCCCGGGTGCAGGGCCCGGCCGGCAGGTCGCGCCCGAGCCGCACCCCGATCTCGCATTCGACGCCGGGGGCGACGAAATCCGCGAATCGAAACTCCGTCCCGCTCGGATTGACGCTCGCCGCCGTGACGAAGCCCGCCGCCGGCCCACCGAGGCCAAGATACTCCTGCATCTTCCGCGTCGTCGCGCCGATCTTGAAGCCGGCCGGGGGCAAGGCGCCCAGCGCCTCCGCCACCTCGCGCTGCACCGCATAGCCCTCGGCCTCGCTGCCGGGCGCCGCAGCGCCCAGCGGCGCCAGCACCCGCCGCGCCCGCCCCGCATCGAGGATCGCCTCCGCCGCCGCGCCCATCGCGTCCCTCCCGCTATTTCCGGCCCAACTCGTAGAGCGCCACCGCCGCCGCGGCGGAGACGTTGAGGCTTTCCATCTCCGGCGCGATGGGCAGGCGGCAGAGCTCGTCGCAGCCCTCCCGCGTCAGCCGCCGCATGCCGTCGCCCTCGGCGCCGAGGACGAGGGCCACCCGCCGCCCGCCGAGGCCCGACTGCGCCAGCGTCACCGGCGCCTCGCCCGCCAGCCCGACGACCCAGAGCCCGGCCTTCTTCAACTCGTCGAGCGCGCGGGCAAGGTTCACGACGCGCACCACCGGCACGATCTCGAGCGCCCCGGAGGCGGCCCGCGCCAGCGCCCCCGTCTCCGGCGGCGCGTGCCGGTCCTGCATCACCAGCGCCGAGGCGCCGAAGGCCGCCGCCGAGCGCAGGATCGCGCCGATATTCCTGGGGTCCGTCACCTGGTCGAGCACCAGCACCGGCCCCGTGCCATGCTCCACTGCCCGGTCGAGGGTCAGGTTCGGCAGCGGCTCTACCAGCAGCGCCGCGCCCTGATGCACCGCATCCTCCGGCAGGAAGGTGGCGAAGCGCCCCCGCTCCACCCGCTCCGGCGCCACCCGCCAGCGCCCGTCGAGCCGCGCGGCCAGCGCCGCCTCCGCCTCCTCGGTCACCAGGAGGCGCTTGAGCCGCCGCGCCGGGTTGGCGAGCGCCGCCGCCACCGCGTGCAGCCCATGGAGCCAGAGGCCGCCGGCCGCCCCGCGTGCCTCCGGCTGGGGCGGACGGCGGGGGGCAGGCGGGGTCTGGCTCGATCGACGCATGGCCTCATTTGGCCCGCGCCCGTGTTGCTGTCCACTCCTCCGCGCCATACCCTCCGCCGCGGGAAACGCTTCGGCCGAGGCCCGCTCCCCCACCCGGCCACCCACGACCGGCATGCCCGAGGGGGCGGCCGGGTGGGGAGCGGGCCGGTGCCGCCGTGGAGGCGAAGCCTCCATCACAGATGGGACGCCGCGCATGAGGACGATCACCCCCGCCACCCTCAAATCCTGGATCGGTGACGGGCAGGAGCTGGCCATCCTCGATGCGCGGGAGGATGGCGAGTTCGGCCGCTCCCACCTGTTCTGGGCCAATCCCTGCGGCCTCTCCCGCGCCGAGCTGCGGGCTCGCGCCATCCTGCCGCGCCCCGGCACCCGCATCGCCTGCGTCGATGGCGGCGAAGGCGGCCTGGCCGAGCGCCTCGCCGCCTACCTCGAAGGCATCGGCTGCACCGACGTCTCCGTCATGGAGGGCGGCACCCCGGCCTGGGAGGCCGCCGGCTACGTCCTCTTCTCCGGCGTCAACGTGCCCTCCAAGGCCTTCGGCGAATGGGTGGAGCACCACTACCACACCCCCTCCATCGACCCGGCTGAGCTGCAGGCGATGCGCGAGGCGGGCGAGCCCATGGTCATCCTCGACAGCCGCCCGATGGACGAGTTCCGCCGCATGTCCATCCCCGGCGCCATCGACGTGCCGGGCGGCGAGCTGGTCTACCGCATCGGCGACATCGCCCCCGACCCCGCCACCACCATCGTGGTGAATTGCGCCGGCCGCACCCGCAGCATCATGGGCGCCGAGAGCCTGCGCAGCGCCGGACTGCCGAACAAGGTCATGGCACTTCGGAACGGCACCATGGGTTGGGAGCTGGCCGGCTTCGCCTGCGAGACCGGCCGCACCGACAGCTATCGCCCCGGCACGCCGGAAAGCCTGCCCGCAGCCCTCGCCCGCGCCACCGCCTTCGCCGAGCGCTCGGGGGTGAGGACGCTCCGCCGCGCCGACCTTCCAGGGCTGCTCGCCGACACCACGCGCACCACCTACCTCCTCGATGTCCGCGACCCGGCCGAATACGCCGCCGGCCACCTCGCCGGCAGCCGCAGCGCCCCCGGCGGCCAGCTGGTCCAGGCGACCGACCAATGGGTCGCCGTCCGCGGCGCCCGCATCATCCTCGTCGACGATACCGGCGTCCGTGCCCGCATGGCCGGCGGCTGGCTCCGCCAGCTCGGCCAGTGGAAAGTCCTGGTGCTGGAGGACGGTCTCGCCGGCCCGCTCAAGACCGGCCCCTGGCGCCCCGCCTGCCCCGAGGCCGATGCCATCCAGGCGGAGGCCGTCACTCCTGCCGGGCTCTCGGCCCTGCTGGCCGAAGGCGGCGCCCAGGTCGTCCAGCTCTCCCGCTCCATCGACTTCCGCGAGGCGCATATCCCGGGCGCGCTCTGGGGCGTCCGCACCCGCCTCGCCGCGCTCGCCCCCCGCCTCGCCGCTGGCCGCCCGGTGGTGGTCACGGCACCGGAAGAGGCCATCGCCCGCCTGGCCATTCCCGAATTGCAGGCGCTGGTCGCGGCCCCGGTGCGGCTGCTCGCGGGCGGCCTCGCCGGCTGGCGCGAGGCCGGGCTGCCCTTCGCGGCCGATCGCCGCACGCCGGAGGATGCCGACTGCATCGACACCTATCTCCGCCCCTATGACCGCAACGAGGGCGTCGAGGCGGCGATGCACGAGTACCTGTCCTGGGAGATCGACCTGATCCACGAGGTCGCCCGCGACGGCGACGCCCGCTTCGGCCGGATGTGAGCGGCCTCGCCCGCCTCGGCATCCGGGTCCTGGATGCCCTGCTGCCGCCCCACTGCCTCACCTGCGAGGCGGAGGTCGGCGAGCAGGGCACGCTTTGCGAGGCCTGCCATGGCGGCCTTGCCTTCCTGACGGAGCCGCTCTGCCCGCATTGTGGCGTCCCCTAGGGCGGCATCCCGCTCGCCGAAGCCGCCCCGCTCTGCCCTGGCTGCGAGGAACGCCCGCCCGGCTTCGCCGCCGCCCGCGCCGCCCTGCGCTACGACGCCGCCGCCCAGCGCCTGCTGCTGCCCTTCAAATATGCCGACCGCACGGAATATGCCGGCTTCCTCGCCCGGCAGATGGCCCGGGCCGGCGCCCCACTGCTGGCCCGCGCCGACCTCATCGCCCCGGTGCCCCTGCACTGGCGCCGTCAATTCGCCCGGCGTTACAACCAGGCCGGGCTGCTGGCTGCCCGCCTCGCCCGGCAGGCCCGCAAGCCCTACGCCCCGCGCCTGCTCCGCCGCATCCGCCGCACCATCCCGCTCGGCGAGCTGGGCGCCGCCGAGCGCGAGGAGGCCTTGCGGGGCGCCTTCGCCCTCGGCCGCCGCGCCGCCTCGCGCATCCCGGGCCGCCGCGTGCTGTTGGTGGACGACATCCTCACCTCCGGCGCCACCGCCGATGCCTGCGCGGCGATCCTGCTGGCGGCCGGCGCCGCCGCGGTCGATGTGCTGGCCGCCGCCCGCGTGCCCGATCCGAGGATTCCGGTCCCACAATAACCTCGCCTTAATGGGGATCGGCGAGACTGCCCGCGTCAGCCAGTACGGACGGATGCGGCAGGATGCCCGAAACCCCCGAGCCCGACCCCTTCACCATCCCGCCCCCGCCGGCGGAGCCCATTCTCAGCCGTCGCACCCCGGCGCCGGCGCCGCCCGAGCCGCCCCACCCCGCCGCAGGGCCATCACGCTCCGGCCGCAGTGCGGAGGAGGAGCATGCGCTCCGCCATTTCGCCCTCGCCCTGGTCTTCGCCCCGGCGGCGATCCTGCTCAGCCTCGCGATCCTCCCCGGCCCTTGATCCGCATGGGTCGGGTGCCAAGCTCCATGCTATGCCCAAGGTCGAAATCTACACCATCCCGTTCTGCCCCTACTGCGACCGCGCCAAGGCGCTTCTCGGCAGGAAGGGCGTGGCGTTCGAGGAAATCGACGCCCCCACCGGCTCTCAGGCCCGGAAGGACGCTATCGCCCGCTCCGGCGGCCGCACCACCGTGCCGCAGATCTTCATCGACGGGCGGGCTGTCGGCGGTTCGGACGAGCTCTCCGCCCTTGACCGCTCCGGCAGGCTGGACCCGCTGCTCGTCGCCTGAATTCCGCCGGCGCAAGGGTCTGGCACTCGAATTGCTCAACTGCCAGGCTATATTGCAGGCCGGTTGCGGCCCGATCCGGGCCCAGGGAAGAGCGGGGAATGATCCACTACGATCTGCGCTGCGGCGCCGGGCATGACTTCGACAGCTGGTTCAAGGACAGCGAGGCCTTCGCTGCCCAATCAAAGGCCGGCTTCGTCGAATGCCCGGTCTGCGGCTCGAAGGATGTCAGCAAGCGTCTGATGGCCCCGGCCATCCCGAAGAAGGGCCGCAGCCGCGCGAAAGAGGCCCCGGCCCCCGTCGCCGAGGCTCCGGCGCCCGCCCCCGCAGCTCCGCCGCCACCCATCCCGGCACAGATGGTCGCCTTTCTCCAGCGCGTCCGTTCCGAGATCGAGAAGCGCGCCGACTATGTCGGCCGCGACTTCGCCGAGGAGGCCCGCAAGCTCCATCGCGGCGAGAGCGAGCGCACCGCCATCTACGGCGAAGCCTCGGATGCCGATGCCGAGGCGCTGCGGGACGAGGGCGTCGAGGTCGCCCGCATCCCCTGGGTGCCGCTGGCGGATTAGCCTCTACCGCGCCATCACCATGTAGTTGACGCCCACGTCGCGGCTGGTCCGCCAGCTGCCACCCGGCCCCATCGTCAGCCCGGTGATGTCCGCGACGCGCAACCCCGCCGCCCGGAGGTCGGCGCCGAGCTCCGCCGGCCGCACGAACATCCGCCAGTCATGCGTGCCCACCGGCAGCAGCCGCAGCAGGTATTCCGCCCCGAGCTTTGCCATCAGGAAGGAGCGCGGCGTCCGGTTCAGCGTCGAGAGGAAGACCGGCCCGCCGGGCTTCACCAGCCGCGCAAGCTGCCGGCAGAACTCCACCCGGTCCGCCACATGCTCGATCACCTCGAGGGCGATGACGGCGTCGAAGCCGCCGGCCTCCAGCGTCTCCGGCATCCCCTCCCGGTAGTCGATTGCGAGACCTTGGCTCGCTGCATGCGCCCTGGCCGCCCCGAGCGCGCTGGCGGCGGCATCCAGCCCCGTCACCCGCGCTCCGGCCCGCGCCAGGGCTTCGCTGGCGAGCCCCGCCCCGCAGCCGACATCCAGCACCCGCAGCCCATCGAGCATCCCGCCCAGCCGCTGGACGATCCAGCCCATCCGCGCCGGGTTCATCGCATGCAGCGGCGCCATCGGCCCCTTCGGGTCCCACCATTCGGCCGCCAGCCGGTCGAATTTGGCGATCTCCGCGCCGATCGCGGTTCCGGGTCCCGGCATACGCGCTCCTCTTCCGGTTGCGGCCCGAAGGCCGGATCGGTATCTGTGCCGCCTTTCCCGTGGCCGCAACTGCCGCCACGGCCCTAATTCGGACCCAGACGCCCCGCCATGGCCCGCATCGTGATGAAGTTCGGCGGCACTTCCGTCGCCGATCTCGACCGTATCCGCAACGTCGCCCGCCGCGTCCAGCGCGAGGTGGAGGCGGGGAACGAGGTCGCCGTGGTGGTCTCCGCCATGTCCGGCGTGACGAACCAACTCGTCAAATGGTGCCAGGAGCTGTCGCCGCTGCATGACGCCCGCGAATACGACACGGTCGTCGCCACCGGCGAGCAGGTGACCATCGGCCTGCTGGCCATCGCGCTGCAGACCATCGGCGTCGATGCCCGGTCCTGGCAGGGCTGGCAGGTGCCGATCCTCACCGATGCCGCCCATGGCAAGGCCCGCGTCGAGAGCATCGAGGGCTCGCTCCTGATCGAGCGGATGCAGGGCGGGCAGGTGCCCGTCATCGCCGGCTTCCAGGGGCTGGAGCCGGTGCGAAACCGCGTCACGACCCTCGGCCGCGGCGGCTCCGACCTCTCGGCCGTCGCCATCGCCGCCGCGGTGAAGGCCGACCGTTGCGATATCTACACCGATGTCGACGGCATCTACACCACCGACCCCCGCATCGTCCCCCGCGCCCGCAAGCTAGAGCGCATTTCCTACGAGGAGATGCTGGAACTTGCCTCGGTGGGTGCCAAGGTGCTGCAGACCCGCTCAGTCGAGCTGGCGATGAAGCAGCGCGTGCGGGTGCAGGTGCTCTCCAGTTTCGAGGACAAGCCAGGTTCCCTGGTGGTGGATGAGGACGAGATCGTGGAACAGCCGGTCGTAAGCGGCATCGCCTATTCCCGTGACGACGCCAAGGTGACGCTCAGGCGCGTGCCGGACCGGCCGGGCGTCGCCGCCAATGTCTTCGGCACCTTGGCGAAGGCGAACGTCAACGTGGACATGATCGTCCAGAACATCGGCGCCGACAGCACCACCGACATGACCTTCACCGTCGGCAAGGCCGACCTCGCCCGCGCCCAGGACGTGCTGGAGAAGGCCCGGGCCGAGATGGGCTTCGAAAGCCTGGTCGCCGACCCGAACGTCGCCAAGATCAGCGTCGTCGGCGTCGGCATGCGCAGCCATGCGGGTGTCGCCAACACCATGTTCGGCGCCCTGGCCGAGAAGGGCATCAACATCCAGGTCATTTCCACCAGCGAGATCAAGGTGAGCGTCCTGGTCGGCGCCGACTACACCGAGCTCGCGGTGCGCGCCCTCCACACCGCCTATGGCCTGGACGGCCCCGGCTGATGGACGGCATCACCCCCCTCGCGCCGGGCATGGCCGCGCTCGACCGGTTGATGGAGCGCGGCGCCGCCTTCCTCGGCAGCCGCTACGCCATCCTCGGCGGCGCCATGTCCTGGGTCAGCGAGCGCAATCTCGTCGCCGCCCTCTCCAATGCCGGCGCCTTCGGCGTCATCGCCTGCGGGGCGATGGAGCCCGACCGGCTGGCCCAGGAGATCGCCGGCACCCAGGCGCTGACCCGCCGCCCCTTCGGCGTGAACCTCATCACCATGCACCCGCGCCTCGACGCGCTGGTCGAGACCTGCCTGGAGGCGAAGGTCGGGCATATCGTCTTCGCCGGCGGCATCCCGCCTGGCTCGGCGATCAAGCGGGCGAAGGAGGGCGGCGCCAAGGTCGTCTGCTTCGCCCCGGCCCTCGCCCTAGCGAAGAAGCTGGTCCGCTCCGGCGCCGATACCCTGGTGATCGAAGGCTCCGAGGCCGGTGGCCATATCGGTCCGGTCTCGCTCAACGTCCTAGCGCAGGAGATCCTGCCCGCCATGGCCAACCAGGTGCCGATCTTCGTGGCGGGGGGCATCGGCCGCGGCGAGGCCATGCTCTCCTACCTGGAAATGGGCGCCGCCGGCGCGCAGCTCGGCACCCGCTTCGTCTGCGCGACCGAATGCGTCGCCCATCCGCTGTTCAAGCGCGCCTTCATCCGCGGCGCCGCCCGCGACGCCGTGCCGACCCTGCAGATCGACGAGCGCTTCCCCGTCATCCCGGTGCGCGCGCTCACCAATGCCGGGACCAAGCGCTTCATGGCCCACCAAGCCGAGGTGCTGGCGCGCTTCCAGTCCGGCGAGCTGGCGAAGGACGCGGCCCAGCTCGAGATCGAGCATTTCTGGGCCGGCGCCCTCCGCCGCGCCGTGGTCGACGGCGATGTGGAGAATGGCAGCCTGATGGCCGGCCAGTCCGTCGGCATGGTGGACCGCGAGGCCCCGGCGGCCGAGATCATCGCCGAGCTGATCGGCCAGGCCGCCGCCGCCCTCGCCCGACGGGGAGGTTGAGCCGCAGCGGGTGACGGGCGCATGACATGCGCAACCGAGGATGCGATTCGGTTTGCCGCAGGGCTGGCCAGGGTCTAAATCCCGGCGACGTGCTGGACACCATGAAACGCCCCGAACCCACCGCCGGCGAGGCCGCCCGGCTTGGCGAGGAGTTGCGCGACGCCCGCTTCGCCCTCGGCCTTTCCGTCGATGACATCGCCGCCTCGCTTCGCATCCGCCGCCCCTATCTGGTGGCGCTGGAGGAGGGCCGCGTGCGCGACCTGCCGGCCCCTGCCTATGCCGTCGGTTTCGTCCGCACCTATGCCCGCGCCCTTGGCCTCGACGAGGACGAGGTCGTCCGCCGCTTCCGCGAGGCCAGCGGCCCGGTGGTACAGCGCAAGACCGACCTCGTCTTCCCCGAGCCGGTGCCGGAGCGCGGCCTGCCTGCCGGCGCGGTGATCCTGGGCGGCGCCGTGCTCGCGGTCGGCGCCTATATCGGCTGGTACCAATGGTCCGGCAGCGGTGACCGCACGGTGGATGCCGTCGCCCCGGTCCCGCCCCGCATCGAGCAGGCCGCCCGGCTGGAGCCGGCGCCCAGCCTCGCCGCGCCGCCGCCCTCGCCGATGGCACCGCCCGCCCCCTCGCCGACGACCGCGCAGGCGGCGCCGGTGCCCCCCCTGGCCCCCGCCGCAGCCCCGCCCGCAGCCCCGGCCGCCGCGCCCGAGGGTCGCATCCTCATCCGTGCCAGGTCGGAAAGCTGGATCCAGCTCCGCGACCGCGGCACCGGCACGGTGATCCTCAACCGTGTCCTCCGCCCGGGCGAGACCTATGCCGTCCCGCCGCGCGAGGGCCTGCTCTTCAGCACCGGCAATGCCGGCGGGCTCGACATCCTGGTGGATGGCCAGCCGGTGCCGGCGCTCGGTGGCGCCCAGCCCGTCCGCCGCGACCTGCTGCTGGAGCCGGAGCGGCTGAAATCCGGCCAGCCGCCCCAGGCCGTCGCGCCACGCCCAGCGCAATGATCCGCCAGGCGGCTTGGGCATCGCCGCCCGCGCTGCCATATTGCCCGCCAGGACCCAAACGGGATTTCACCGCATGAGCTATCGCCCGTACCAGATGATCACCCGGCGCAAGTCGCGCCAGATCATGGTGGGCAAGGTGCCGGTCGGCGGCGACGCCCCGATCACCGTCCAGACCATGACCAACACCCCGACCGAGGATGCCGCGGCGACCATCGCCCAGATCCGCCGGGCCGAGGTGGCGGGCGTCGACATCGTCCGCGTCTCCTGCCCGACGCCGGAGAGCACCGCCGCGCTGCATGAGATCGTGCGCGAGGTGAATGTCCCGATCGTCGCCGACATCCACTTCCACTACCGCCGCGCCATCGAGGCGGCAAAGGCGGGCGCCGCCTGCCTCCGCATCAACCCGGGTAACATCGGCAGCCCCGAGCGGGTGAAGGAGGTGGTGAAGGCCGCCCGCGACTACGGCTGCTCGATCCGCATCGGCGTCAACGGCGGCTCGCTCGAGAAGCACCTGCTCGACAAGTACGGCGAGCCCAACCCGGAGGCGCTGGTCGAGAGCGCGCTCTGGCACGCCGCCCACCTGCAGGACAACGACTTCCACGAGTTCAAGATCAGCGTGAAGGCCTCCGACGTCTTCCTGGCCGTCGCCGCCTACCAGCAGCTGGCCGAGGTCTGCGACCACCCGCTGCACATCGGCATCACCGAGGCGGGCGGCAAGCGCACCGGCACGGTGAAAAGCTCCATCGGCCTCGGCAACCTGCTCTGGTCCGGCATCGGCGACACCCTCCGCGTCTCGCTCTCGGCGGAACCGGAGGAGGAGGTGCATGTCGGCTGGGAGATGCTGAAGTCCCTCGGGCTGCGGCATCGCGGCGTGAAGATCATCTCCTGCCCCTCCTGCGCCCGGCAGGGCTTCAACGTCATCAAGACGGTGGAGACGCTGGAGGAGCGGCTGGCCCATATCGAGACGCCGGTGACGCTCTCGATCATCGGCTGCGTGGTGAACGGCCCCGGCGAGGCGCTGATGACCGATATCGGCCTGACCGGCGGCGGCGCCGGCCGGCACATGATCTACGCCTCCGGCAAGACCGACCACACCATCGACGAGGCGGCCATGGTCGACCACTTGGTCGAGCTGGTGGAGCGCCGGGTCGAGGCGATCAAGGCCGCGGACGCGGCCGAGAAGGCTGCGCTCGCGGCGGAATAGCGGTGAACGGCCTCGGCTTCTCCGCCCTGCTGCTCGGCCGGCTGAAGCCGCGGGAGGAGGCTGCGCCCCGCGACCTTCGCGGCCTCGGCTGGATGCTGCTGGCGGAGCTCGTACTCTTTCTCGCCATTACCCTGGCGGACCGCCTGCCGCGCTGAGCGGCAAGCGGTCCTGAGGTACTTCAGCGGTGGCTGTGGCTGTGGGTGGCGCCCCGCGCGCTGGTCCGCGTCCCTTCCAGCCGCTGCGCCGCCTGCAGATGCTCCTGCAGCAGCGGCAGGTGGCGCTGGGCGAAGGCCTTCACATCCGGGTCGGTGCCGTCCCGTGCCTCGGTCTGGAAGGCCTCCACATCCTCCTGGTGATCCGCGACCATCGCCTGGGCGAAGGCCCGGTCGAAGGCCCGGCCGCGCATCCCGGCCAGCCGGTCGTACATCGCCTGGTGCTGGGCGCCCATGCTGTCCGGTGGGGTGATCTGCTTCTGCTGGGCGAGGGTCAGCATCTCCTGGTTGACGCGGGTATGGTCCGCCACCATCCGCTCGCCGAGGCGCCGCACCGCCGGGGAGCTTCCGCGTTGCTGGGCCAGCCGGCCCATCTGCACCTCGGCGATGCCGCCGCGGGTCGCCGTCGTCATGAACCCGGCATCAGTGGTGGAGAGGGTCGGGTTCACCTGCGCCTTCGCCGCGGCAACGGTGGTGTCCGCCGCCTGCTGGGTCTGGGCGCAGCCCATGAGCAGGGCGGGCATCAGCGCCGCCGACCAGAGCCATTGTCTCATCCTGCGTCTCCTTACCGTGGGATCCCGCGAGCGGGCGATGTAACAGCGCCTGAGAACCGGCGCCGTTCCGTTGCGTCGCTTGCCCCGGATCGCTTGCCCTGGACCGGGCGGAGGGCTATCCGGCATCCCATGACCCCCCTGCAACCCGCCCGCGGCACCCGTGACCTGATCGGCGATGAGTTCCGCCGCCATCACCACGTCATCGAGGCCGCGCGCCGGATCGCCACGCTCTACGGCTTCGAGGAATGGGCGACGCCCATCTTCGAGGATACCCGCGTCTTCGCCCGCGGCCTCGGCGACACCTCGGATGTCGTCTCGAAGGAGATGTACAGCTTCGAAGACCGCGGCGGCGAGAGCGTCACCCTCCGGCCCGAGAACACCGCCGGCGTCTGCCGCGCCCTGGTTAGTAACGGGCTTACCCAGGCGAACCTGCCCCGCAAGGTCTTCTACGCCGGCCCGATGTTCCGCTACGAGCGGCCGCAGAAAGGCCGGTACCGCCAGTTCACCCAGATCGGCATCGAGATCCTCGGCGCCGCCGAGCCGCTGGCCGATGCCGAGGTCATCGCCTGCGGCTGGCACATCCAGCAGGCGCTCGGCATCACCGAGGGCACGGTCCTCGAGATCAACACCCTCGGCGACGCCCCGAGCCGCGACGCCTACCGCGCCGCGCTGGTCGCCTACTTCACCGCCCACCAGGACCGGCTCTCCGCCGACAGCCGCATGCGGCTGGAGCGCAACCCCTTGCGCATCCTCGACAGCAAGGATGCCGGCGACCGCGCCATCATCGCCGACGCCCCCACCATCTTCGACCACCTAACGCCCGAGGCCGCCGCCTTCTTCGACGCCGTGCAGCGCCACCTCGCAGCCTTCGGCGTGCCCTTCCGCATCAACCCGCGGATCGTGCGTGGCCTCGACTACTACAGCCACACCGCCTTCGAATTCGTCACCGAGCGGCTCGGCGCCCAGGGCACGGTGATGGGTGGTGGCCGCTACAACGGGCTGGTCGAGGAGATGGGCGGCCCGCCCACCCCTTCGGTCGGTTGGGCCGCCGGCGTGGACCGCCTCGCCCTGCTGCTGGAAGCCATGGACCTCACCCCGCCCGCGCCGCGCCCCGTCGCCGTGATTCCGGTGGGCGATGCCGCCGAGGCCCAGGCCCTGCACCTGCTGCAAAGCCTTCGCCGAGCCGGCATCACGGCCGAAATCGCCTACAAGGGCAACTTGAAGCGCCGCATGGAGCGCGCCAACCGCCAATCCGCCCGCGCCGCCGTCATCCTCGGCGAGGAGGAGCTGGCGCAGGGCACCGCCCAGCTCCGCGACCTCGACGCCGGCACGCAGGAGACGGTCCCGCTGGCGGAGATCCCCGGCCGCCTCGCATGAGCATTTCCGACAAGCTCGACCGCGTCCTGACCCGCGCCGAGGAGGTCCGCCACCTCCTCGCCACCGCCGATGGCAGCCAGTTCGGCGCCCTCTCCAAGGAACTGTCCGAGCTGGAGCCGCTGGTCGAGCGGGTCGAGGCCCTCCGCGCCGCCATCCGCGCCCGCGACGAGGCCGAGGCCATGCTCGGCGACCCCGAGCTGCGCGAGCTGGCCGAGGACGAGTACCTCGCCCAGAAGGAGGCCGTGCCGCGGCTGGAGCGCGAGGTCCGCCTCATGCTCCTGCCGAAGGACAGCGCCGACGAGCGCAGCGCCATCCTCGAGATCCGCCCCGCCGCCGGCGGCGACGAGGCCGCCCTCTTCGCCGCCGAGCTGTTTCGCGCCTACCAGCGCTATGCCGAGAGCCGCCGCTGGCGCTTCGAGGTGCTGGAGTATGACGAGGGCGAGCTGGGCGGCGTGAAGGGCGCCGTGGCCGAGATCGCCGGCACCGGCGTCTTCGCCCGCTTCAAGTACGAGAGCGGCGTCCACCGCGTCCAGCGCGTGCCGGCCACCGAGACGCAGGGGCGCATCCACACCTCCACGGTGACGGTCGCCATCATGCCGGAGGCCGAGGAGGTCGACGTGCAGATCAACGAGAGCGACCTCCGCATCGACACCTACCGGGCGAGCGGCGCCGGCGGCCAGCACGTCAACAAGACCGACAGTGCCGTCCGCATCACCCACATCCCGACGGGCACGGTGGTGGCGATGCAGGAGGAGCGCAGCCAGCACAAGAATCGCGCCAAGGCGATGAAGGTGCTGCGCGCCCGCATCTACGAGGCCCAGCGCGCCCGCCTCAGCGAGGGCCGGGCCGCCGACCGCAAGAGCCAGGTCGGCACCGGCGACCGCAGCGAGCGCATCCGCACCTACAACTTCCCTCAGGGCCGGGTGACGGACCACCGCATCGGCCTGACGCTGCACAAGATCGACAAGGTCATGCTCGGTGATTTCGACGAGATCATCGATGCCCTGACCCAGGAGGACGAGGCGGCCCGGCTCGCGGCCGAGGGCGAATGAGCGCCTGCGCCGACCCGACGGGGACGGTCGGCTTCTTCCTCTGCCGCGCCGGCCAGGCCCTCCGCGCCGCCGCCATCGAGGCGCCCAGGCAGGAGGCCCGCCTCCTCCTCGCCCACAGCCTCGCCTGCCGGGAGGAGGATCTGCTGCGCGACCCCCGCGCCCCCGTCCCCCCCGAGGCCGCTGCCCGCTTCGCCACCCTGCTTCGCCGCCGCCTCGACCACGCACCCATCGCCCACCTCCTCGGCGAGGCCGAGTTCTGGTCGCTCCCCTTCCGCGTCTCCCCCGCGACCCTGATCCCCCGCCCGGATTCGGAGAGCCTGGTCGAGGCCGCCCTCGACGCCTTCCCCGACCGCGCCGCCCCCCTCCGCCTGCTCGACCTCGGCACCGGTACCGGCTGCCTGCTGCTGGCAACCCTCACGGAGTACCCCGCCGCCATCGGAACCGGCACCGACCGCATCCCGGATGCCGCCGCCCTGGCTGCGGAGAACGCCCGCCGCCTCGGCCTCGCCGGGCGGGCCCGTTTCCTTGCCGCCGACTGGGCCGCGCCGCTCGCCGCCCGCTTCGACCTGATCCTCTCCAACCCGCCCTATATCGAGACGGATGCGATTCCCGGCCTGATGCCCGATGTCGCCCGGCACGAGCCCGCCTCCGCCCTCGATGGCGGTGCCGATGGCCTCGCGGCCTACCGCCACCTCGCCGCCATCCTGCCCGGCCTGCTCGCCCCCGGCGGCCGGGCTGTGCTGGAGCTCGGCCAGGGCCAGCGCCCGGCCGTCGAGTCCCTGGCCCGTGCCGCCGGCCTCGCCCCCATCGGCTGCCACGCCGACCTCGGCGGCATCGACCGCGCCCTGATCATCGCCGCGGAATGACCCTTTCTTGCGCGGCGCTGCAAAAAAACAGTTTGGCGCCGGGCCCGGCAGCGACTAGCTTGAGCGCAGGCCTTCGTGAGCCGGCGGGCATGTCCCACGCTGCGCAGGCTCCGATCCGTGGGACAGCCCTGGCAAACATGGCGTCCGCGGCGCTTTGAACCACATCGACCGCCACAGCCGATCCGACCCGACAGCCGGGCACGGACGGGGCGGTCAAGCTGCGAGACGGCAGACGCAATACCGATGAACATGAAACGGATTCGCGGTCGCAGCCACCGGCATGGTGGAGGCGGCGGGGGCGGCGGCGGTGGTGGCGGTGGCGGACAATACCGCCCGGCCTCCCACCAGCCGATGAGCCGGAACCACGTCTTCGACTCCAACGGCCCGGACATGCGCCTGCGCGGCACCGCGCAGCAGCTCTTCGAGAAGTACCTCCAGCTCGGCCGCGATGCGACCGGCTCGGGCGACAGGGTGATGGCCGAGAGCTATTTCCAGCATGCGGAGCACTATTTCCGCATCATCAACGCCATGAATCAGGTCCAGCAGCAGCAGGGCGGCCAGCAGCAGCCCCGCCGTTACCAGAACGGCACGGATGGCGGCGAGGGTGAAGGCCAGGGCCAGGGCGATCAGCAGCCCGAGCTCAACGGACATACCCAGAATGGCCAGCCTTATGGCAACCAGCCCGCGAACGGCCACACTGCCGAGGGCGACCAGGACGAGGACGAGCCTCAGCCCCAGCCCGGCCTCCGCGAGCGCGAGCAGCTCTGACTTCACGTTGACAGGGCAGGGCGCCGGCCTCAGGCTCCTGGATGTTCCAAGGGGGGCCCCAGCAGGGGCTGAGATACGGCGTTGCCGCCGTGACCCTTCGAACCTGATCCGGGTCATGCCGGCGTAGGGAACGGAACAAGCGGGCAGCGCCCCCAAGGGTCATGCCCGCCCCCGCACGTCACACCACCCGGATCTCCCAATCAGGAGGTCCAAGAATGCCCGATATCTTCCCCACCGAGACCCTCGAGGTCACCACCGGCCCTCTGCCGGCCTCGCGCAAGATCCACATCGCCGGCACCCACCACCCCGACATCCGGGTGGCGATGCGCGAGATCGCGCTTGACCCCTCGGCCAACGAGCCGCCGCTCCGCGTCTACGACACCTCCGGCCCCTATACGGACACGACCTACCAGGCCGATATCCGCCGCGGCCTCCCCGCCCTCCGCGCCGGCTGGATCGAGGCCCGCGGCGATGTCGAGGCCTATCCCGGCCGCGACCCCAAGCCCGAGGATGACGGGCTGAAGCCCGGCGAGGCCCGCCGCGTTCCCGTCTTCGACCGCGGCCAGCGCCAGCCGCTCCGCGCCCGCGCCGGTGCGGCCCCCACCCAGCTCGCCTATGCCCGCGCCGGCATCGTCACGCCGGAGATGGAATATGTCGCCATCCGGGAGAATCTGGGCCGCGCCCGCCTGCGCGAGGCCGCCGAGCGCGACGGCGAGAGCTTCGGCGCCGCCATCCCCGACTACGTCACGGCGGAGTTCGTCCGCGACGAGGTCGCCCGCGGCCGCGCCATCATCCCCGCCAACATCAACCACCCGGAATCGGAGCCGATGGCGATCGGCCGCAACTTCCTGGTGAAGATCAACGCCAATATCGGCAACAGCGCCGTCGCCTCCTCCGTCGCGCAGGAGGTGGACAAGCTCGTCTGGGCTATCCGCTGGGGCGGCGACACGGTGATGGACCTCTCGACGGGCCGGAACATCCACACGACGCGCGAGTGGATCATCCGCAACTCGCCCGTCCCCATCGGCACCGTGCCCATCTACCAGGCGCTGGAGAAGGTCGGCGGCAAGGCGGAGGACCTCACCTGGGAGATCTTCCGCGACACGCTGATCGAGCAGGCCGAGCAGGGCGTCGACTACTTCACCATCCATGCCGGCGTCCGCCTGGCCTACATCCCGCTGACGGCCAAGCGCGTCACCGGCATCGTCTCCCGCGGCGGCTCGATCATGGCGAAGTGGTGCCTGGCGCATCACCAGGAGAATTTCCTCTACACGCATTTCGCCGAGATCTGCGACATCATGCGGGCCTATGACGTCAGCTTCTCGCTCGGCGACGGCCTCCGCCCCGGTTCCATCGCCGACGCCAACGACGCCGCGCAATTCGCCGAGCTGGAGACCCTCGGCGAGCTGACCAAGCTCGCCTGGGCCCGCGACGTGCAGGTGATGATCGAAGGCCCCGGCCACGTGCCGATGCACAAGATCCAGGTCAACATGACCAAGCAGCTCGAGGTCTGCGGCGAGGCGCCCTTCTACACGCTCGGCCCGCTGACGACCGACATCGCCCCGGGCTATGACCACATCACCAGCGGCATCGGCGCGGCGATGATCGGCTGGTTCGGCTGCGCCATGCTCTGCTACGTCACGCCGAAGGAGCATCTCGGCCTGCCCGACCGGGACGACGTGAAGACCGGCGTCATCACCTACAAGATCGCCGCCCACGCCGCTGACCTCGCCAAGGGCCATCCGGCGGCCAAGCTCCGCGACGATGCCCTCAGCCGCGCCCGCTTCGAGTTCCGCTGGCGCGACCAGTTCAACCTCGGCCTTGACCCGGAGACGGCGGAGCGCTTCCACGATCAGACCCTCCCGGCCGAAGGGGCCAAGCTCGCCCATTTCTGTTCCATGTGCGGCCCGAAATTCTGCTCGATGAAGATCAGCCAGGAGGTCCGCGAGGCGGCGCAGCAGGGCATGGAGGAGATGTCGGAGCGCTTCCGCGGCAATGGCGGCGAAATCTACCTGCCGCCTGTGGCGCGCTAGCTGCCGAAAAGGCCGGGGAGGCGGTATCCTCCCCGGCCGGGCATCCTATGCTGGGGGCGGAACGGCGCTAGGGCATTGGGGCCGCAACGGGAGGGAAGGCGATGTCGAAGAACACCATCTGCCTCTGGTTCGACAAGGACGCCGAGGCGGCCGCCCGCTTCTACGCCGCGACCTTTCCCGACAGTTCGGTGGGCGCGGTGCACCACGCCCCCAGCGACTACCCGAGCGGCAGGAAGGGCGATGTGCTGACGGTGGAGTTCACCGTCGCTGGCATCCCCTGCCTCGGCCTGAACGGGGGCCCGGCGTTCAGGCATAACGAAGCCTTCTCCTTCCAGATCGCCACGGACGACCAGGAGGAGACCGACCGCTACTGGAATGCCATCGTCGGCCATGGCGGGCAGGAAAGCGCGTGCGGCTGGTGCAAGGACCGCTGGGGCATCTCCTGGCAGATCACCCCGCGCATCCTGACCGAGGCGATCGCCGCTGGCGGCGAGGAAGCAAGGCGCGCCTTCGAGGCCATGATGACCATGCGGAAGATCGACGTCGCCGCGATCGAGGCGGCGCGCCAAGGCTGATCCCCAGCCGCCTGTGCTTGCATCGTTATGAGTTCGGATTTATAGGAATAAAAGCCAACAGCAGGCCGCGTCCGAAGGGTCCGGATGCCTCCTCAACCCTTCAAATCCTCAAACTTCCGCCAATCCCCAGGGAAAACAACGCCCCCGCTGCGGCCCGCTTCAACCGGTTGAGGGTTTGAAGCGGGCCTAATGCAGCAGCTCCCCCTGCAACGGCTCCAGCGCATCCCCCACCGCCAGCCGCCCGCCCTCGATCACCTCGGCATAGACGCCGAGATCGGCATGGCCGAAGGCCTCCCGCAGCACCTTGGGCGGCTTCGCATCCCGCTCCGCCGTCTCCGGGTTCACCTCCGTCGCCGGGCAACGGACGATCCGCTTGAACACCCGGAGCCGTGCCCCGCCGAGCTGGATCTCCTGCCCGAGCAGGCCGAAATCCGCCCAAGGGGCGCCGCCCGAGACATAGACATTCGCCCGGAACCGCAGCGGGTCGAGCCGCATCCCGGCCGCCGCCTCCAGCGCGGCGAGGCTGGCCAGGCTGATGATGGAGATGCACTTCGCCGCCACGTCGGTGAAGTTATGCCCCGGCGCCTCGACGAAGCGCGGCACCCCGCGCGCCTCCTCGCCCATGAAGGCGGCGAGGAAGGCGGCGATCTCCGCCCGTCCCGCCTCGCTCCGCGTATCGCCGAGGAAGGGCGCGCCCTCCGGCGGGCGGATCAGCAACTGCCCGCTGCGGGGGTCGAAGGCGCTGTGCAGCAGCGCCAGCCGGGCATTCGCCATCAGGCAGCCGAAATGCCGCTTCTGCAGCCAGGTCGGCGCCATCGGGTCGAATGGCGCATCCCCCTGAGCGAGCGCGAAGCGCCGATCATGCGGCAGGCACTCGCCCTCGCGGAGGGTGACTTCCTCCATCGCCTCGGCGGTGAGGCCCTTCACCGGGTAACGGTAGATATGTTCGACGCGCATCGGAATAAATTCTCCCGCCCCTTGACCCTGCGCAAGGCGAATTACCACATCCTATGGCGAACTGGTGCTGCCGTCGCCTCTTGAGGGGCGGTGGAACCCGTCGCCTCAATGAGGGACAAACAGCATGGACATCGAGAAATTCACCGAACGGTCCCGCGGCTTCCTGCAGGCCGCACAGACCATCGCCATTCGCGAATACCACCAGCGCGTCACGGCGGAGCATCTGCTCAAGGCGCTGCTCGACGATGAGCAGGGCGCAGCCGCCGGGCTGATCCGCGCCGCCGGCGGCGACCCCGCCCGGGCGAAGCAGGCCGTCGATCTCGAGATCGGGCGCCAGCCGAAGGTCACCGGTGGCGGCGCCGGCCAGCCCCAGTTCACGCCGGACATCGTCCGCGTGCTCGACGCCGCTCAGCAGCAGGCGCAGCGGGCCGGCGACGAATACGTCGCGCAGGACCGCCTTCTGGTTGCGCTCGCGGCCAGCGACGGCACCGCCGGCCGCATCCTCAAGGGGGCCGGGGCCGATGCCCAGCGCCTGGAGGCCGCCGTCACCGACCTCCGCAAGGGCCGCAAGGTGGACAGCCAGAACGCCGAGCAGAGCTTCGACGCGTTGAAGAAGTACGCCCGCGACATCACCGAGGCCGCGCGCGAGGGCAAGCTCGACCCGGTCATCGGCCGCGACGAGGAGATCCGCCGCGCCATCCAGGTCCTCGCCCGCCGCACCAAGAACAACCCGGTGCTGATCGGCGAGCCCGGCGTCGGCAAGACCGCCATCGTCGAGGGCCTCGCTCTGCGGATCGTCAAGGGTGACGTGCCCGAGGCCCTGAAGTCGAAGCGCGTCATGGCGCTCGACCTCGGCGCCATGGTCGCCGGCGCCAAGTACCGCGGCGAATTCGAGGAGCGCCTCAAGGGCGTGCTGTCGGAGGTCGAGCAGGCCGCCGGCGAAATCATCCTCTTCATCGACGAGATGCACACCCTGGTCGGCGCCGGCAAGGCGGATGGCGCGATGGACGCCTCCAATCTGCTGAAGCCGGCGCTGGCCCGCGGCGAGCTGCACTGCATCGGCGCGACGACGCTCGACGAGTACCGCAAGCATGTCGAGAAGGACGCGGCGCTGGCGCGGCGCTTCCAGCCCGTCTTCGTCGGCGAGCCGAGCGTCGAGGATACGGTCAGCATCCTGCGCGGCATCAAGGAGAAGTACGAGCTGCACCACGGCGTCCGCATCACGGACGGCGCGCTGGTGGCGGCCGCGACCCTCTCCAACCGCTACATCACCGATCGCTTCCTGCCCGACAAGGCGATCGACCTGGTGGACGAGGCGGCCTCCCGCCTGCGCATGCAGGTCGACAGCAAGCCGGAGGAGCTGGACGCGATCGACCGCGACCTGATGCGCCTCAAGATCGAGCGCGAGGCGCTGCGCAAGGAGGAGGATGCCCCCTCCCGCGACCGCTTGGTCAAGCTCGAGAAGGAGCTCGCTGATCTCGAGGAGCGCTCGCGCCAGATGACGCAGCGCTGGGAGGCGGAGAAGGGCAAGGTCGTCGAGAGCCAGAAGCTGAAGGAGGAGCTGGACCGCGCCCGCACCGAGGTCGAGCTGGCCCAGCGCCGCGGCGACCTGGCGAAGGCGTCCGAGCTGCTCTATGGCACCATCCCGACGCTCGAGAAGCAGCTCGCCGCGACCGGCGACGGCGATGCGCGGCTGGTGAACGAGGCCGTCACGGAGGAGGGCATCGCCGGCGTCGTCAGCCGCTGGACCGGCATCCCGGTCGAGAAGATGCTGGAGGGCGAGCGCGCCAAGCTCCTCAAGATGGAGGACAAGCTGCGCGAGCGCGTGGTCGGCCAGCCGGAGGCGCTGGAGGCGGTCAGCAAGGCCGTCCGCCGGGCCCGGGCCGGCTTGCAGGACCCGAACCGGCCGATCGGCAGCTTCCTCTTCCTCGGCCCCACGGGCGTCGGCAAAACGGAGCTGGTGAAGTCGCTCGCCGCCTTCCTCTTCGACGACGAGCGGGCGATGACGCGCATCGATATGTCCGAGTACATGGAGAAGCACGCCGTATCCCGGCTGGTCGGCGCCCCTCCGGGCTATGTCGGCTATGACGAGGGCGGCGCGCTGACCGAGGCGATCCGGCGGCGGCCCTATCAGGTCATCCTCTTCGACGAGGTCGAGAAGGCGCATGAGGATGTCTTCAACATCCTGCTCCAGGTGCTCGACGATGGGCGGCTGACGGATGGCCAGGGTCGGACGGTGGATTTCCGCAACACCATCATCGTGCTGACCAGCAATCTCGGCAGCCAGGCCATCGCCGAGCTGCCGGAAACCGCCGATATCGAGGCGGCGCGGCCGGCGGTGATGCGGGCGGTGCGGGAGCGCTTCCGGCCGGAATTCCTCAACCGGCTGGACGAGATCGTGCTGTTCCGGCGCCTAGCGCGGAGCGACATGGCCTCCATCGTCGACATCCAGCTCGCGGGTCTTCGCCGGCTGCTGGAGGATCGCAAGATCGCCCTGGCGCTGGACGACAAGGCGCGCGAGTGGCTGGCCGAGGCCGGCTACGACCCCGCCTACGGCGCCCGGCCGCTGAAGCGGGTGATCCAGCGGAACCTGCAGGATCAGCTGGCCAACCTGCTGCTGGAGGGCCGTATCCATGATGGCGAGAAGCTGACCGTCACGGCGGGCACCGACGGCCTGCTGGTAAGCCAGCAACCCCTGGCCGCTGCAGCCTAGCCGAAGGGCGGGAGAGCATGGCTTTCCCGCCCCTCCTCATGAGGCTGGCATCGCAGCCCCTCGGGGTGCAGCAACGTCATCGCTGAAGCGAAAGGCGAGACGTGATTCCACGCTGGCGCCTCGCCGGCCTTGTCTTGATGCTGTCGCTCGTCGCCTGCAGCGGTGGCTCGCTCCACCCTGAGCGCCGCGTCGCCCGGCAGGCCTGGCCGTACGACAAGGCCGCCAGCTTGGGCGGGGTCGCCAAGGGGATCACCAGCTAGCTCATCGGCTTCGGGCTGGCGGTGTTGCTGGCCGTCTGCTCCTTGGGCTTGGCCGGGATGACATTCATCTACGGTCCCGGCCTGCCTGTGGCGCTGGTGGTGCTCGCCATCGCTCAGATCGGCATCCACCTCGTCTTCTTCCTGCACGTCGCAACGGCGCCGCACAACACCGACAATGTCATGGGGTCGGCCTTCGGCATGTTCATCGTCTTCTTCGTAATCGCCGGCTCCGTCTGGATCATGAACCACCTGAACCACGACATGAGGCCGATGTAGGCTTCACTCGGCCCAGGCGACCTCCTGCATCGGGTCGAGATGCGCGATCTGTGCGAGGATCGCCCGGCGCGTGCGCTGGAAGGCCTCAAGCTCCGCGTCGGCGAGTTGTACCGTAGCCGCAGGCCGGGCGATGGCGGGATCGACCGACCGGCCGTTCTCCACGATCTCGTAGTGCAGGTGCGGCCCAGTGGCGAGGCCGCTGGAGCCGACGCGGCCGATCACTTCCGCCTGGCCGACGCCGGTGCCAAGCTTCAGCCCGCGGGCGAAGGCCGAGAGATGGGCATAGCGTGTCATCGAGCCGTCCGGGTGGCGCAGCTCGATCAGCTTGCCGTAGCCGCTGACGAAGCCGATGCGCTCGACGACGCCCTCGGCCGCGGCCAGCACCGGCGTGCCGTGCGGCGCGGCGAAGTCGATCCCCTGATGCATGCGGGTAAAGCCGAGGACCGGATGCCGCCGCTGGCCGAAGCCGGAGGAGATGCGCGCGCCATCGAGCGGCGTGCGGAGGAAGTTGCGGCGAAGGCTGCGCCCGGTCTCGTCGAACCATTCGGGCCCGCTCGCCGTCTCCTGCCGCCAGAGCGAGAGGTGGCGGGTGGACATGCGAAACCCGGCATGCAGCACGTCGCCGTCGCGTAGCAGGCCGCCTTCGGCGTCGCGGAAGCGCTCGAATAGGACGGTGAATCCGTCGCCCGGCTGCAATTCGCGTTGGAAGTCGACGGCATGGCCGAGCATGCGCACGAGGTTGAGGCTGAGCGCCGGGGGCAGTCCCGCTGCCTCGAGATCCTGCAGCAGCGCGCCGCTCACCTGTCCTTCGGCATAGACCAGGTGGCGATGGCGCGTCGCTTCCTCTTCGACGGCCTGCCAGCCGGAAGGGGTGCGGGTGACGGTGACGGTGCGGCCCGGCGCGGCATCGAGGATGAGGGCGGTAAGGGCGTCGTCACGGCTTGGGTCCTGGCGGAGGATGACCTCATGGCCAGGCCGGAGGCGGCGGGGCGGGAAGATCGGGGCGAGCGCGCTTATCGCCGGGCGTGCCTCCTCCGGCTCGACCCCGGCGCCGGCGAGGAGCTGGGCGAGGGTATCGCCCGGCCTGGCGACGAGGACGCGGACCGCTTCGGTCTGGGCGAAGGAGGTGGGTTTCGGTGGGTCTGGCTGGGCCGGAGCTGCGGCGGGGCTGGCTAGCAGAATGACGAGACAGGGTAGCCAGCGCGCCGGGCGCGCGATGCGGTGCAGCATGAAACCCCTCCCAAGGGCTGAAATATGGCGAAACCCTTTGAGGGAAAAATAAGTAAAGTCAACGGGTTGACGTGTCCGCCTGCGTGACGAGCTCAAGCGTATGACGATTTTCGAAAAAAGGGCTTTGACAGGCCCGGACGAGGGGCCTAGAAGCCGCCTCCCGACGACGACGGCAACGACGATCGCCGGGCCGCTGAGAAAGAGGGGCTTGACGCTAGTGACGCTGGTCACTAAGTTAAGCGCCCCGCTGATGAGGCGGTTCTCCTAACCCGGCAGGGTGCATCGCCGGCTGAAGCTTCAGGCGAAAGCCTGAAGACGGCCGCGAGGGAGTTTTGTTCTTTTACATCTGCATCTGGTTTTGGAAGCGCGTATTAGATGATGTGTGCTTACGGTTATTCCCTTGGGTTTATGGTGGGGGGATGGCTGGTGAGCGTTGGGTTTGGTTGGGGCTAGGTTTGGCATTGGGTTATGTATGCTGGCTGTGAAGCTGGTGTATGAACCTGAGAGTTTGATCCTGGCTCAGAGCGAACGCTGGCGGAATGCTTAACACATGCAAGTCGCACGGGGGCTT
>NZ_JAETWB010000029.1 GCF_016773205.1 Belnapia arida | reverse complement strand
GTCATCCGCCTCGACGCTGGCCGCATCGCACAGGACGGTACCGTCACCGAGGTCCTCGGCGAACCGTGAGGCGGGCGCTCTTCCTCGACCGCGACGGCATCGTCAACATCGACCATGGCTATGTGCACCGGCCGGACCAGGTGGCGTTCGTCCCCGGCATCTTCGCGCTCTGCCGGGAGGCGGCGGCGCGCGGGCTGCTGCTGGTGGTCGCAACCAACCAGTCGGGCATCGGGCGGGGGCTCTACACCGAGGACAACTTCCACGCGCTGATGCGCTGGATGGGCGAGCGCTTCGACCATGAGGGCGCGCCGCTCCACGCCGTGGAATACTGCCCCGACCATCCGCAGCACGGCATCGGCCGCTACAGGCGCGAGACGCCGCGGCGGAAGCCGGGGCCGGGCATGCTGCTGGATGCGGCGTCGGCGCATGGCATCGCGCTCGGCGCCTCGCTGATGCTGGGCGACAAGGCGAGCGACATGCAGGCGGCGCTCGCCGTCGGCATCGGCACGCGCATCCTGGCAAGCGAGGATGCTGCCGAGGTGGCGAAGGCACCGGCCGGTACGCTGGTGCTGCCCTCGGTCGCCGCCGTCGCCGCCTGGTTCGCCGGCACAGCCTGACCGGCGATGACGACGCCCCCGGAACTCGGGGCGGCCATTCCCCCTTTCGTGCCACGGCCGTAGCGGCCGCACGAACGAGGGTTTCCCATGGCGGATCAAGGAGACGAGACATTGTTCCCCGCCCGGCATCAGGCGGACCACCGGCAATTGCAGCAGCTCGTCACCGCCCTGACCGAGGGTGTCATCCTCATCGAACTTGACCAGACCATCGCCTGGGCCAATCCGCGCAGCCTCGAGATGCATGGCATCGAGCGGATCGAGGATCTCGGCCGCACGGTCTCGGATTACCGGACGCGCTTCGAGCTGCGCTACCGCAACCAGCACCGCCTGCCCGAAGGGGCTTATCCGATGGAGCGCATCCTCTCTGGCGAGGCCTTCGACGAAGTGGTCGTGCAGGTCGCGCCGGCAGGCAGCGCGGAGCCGCTCTGGACGCACCGCATCCGCAGCCTCGCCCTCACCGATGCCGATGGCCGTCCCGATTGCCTGGCGCTCATCCTCAGCGACGAGACGGAGCGGTACGACGCCGAGGAACGCTTCGAACGGACCTTCGGCGCGAATCCTGCGCCGGCGACGATCCTGCGCCTCGCCGACCTGCGCTACGTGAAGGTGAATGCCGGCTTCCTCGAACTCACCGGCTACACGCGCGAGGACGTCATCGGCCGCTCGCTTTACGAACTCGACGTGCTCGATGGCGCTGACCAGCGCGAACTCGCGGTCGAGCGGCTGCGCGAGGGCCGGACTGTCCCGCAGATGGAGGCCTCGCTGCGGCTCGCCGATGGCAGCGCCAAGCTCGTCATCGTCGCCGGCCAGCCGATCGACGTAGGCGACGCGGCCTGCATGCTCTTCACCTTCGCCGACCTCGAGCCGCGGCGGCGGGCGGAGACGCTGCTGCGCCAGAGCGAGGAGCGCTTCGCCAAGGCGTTCCGCCTCGCGCCCGTGCCCATGGCGATCACCGAGACCGAAGATGACGGGTTGCGCTTCGTGCTGGTCAACGACGCCTTCCGGCAGACCTTCGGCCATGCCGAGGCCGATGTGCTCGGCCGCGGCGCGACGGAGCTGCACTTCTGGGAAGACCAGTCGGCGCACCAGGAATTCGAGCGCCTGCTCGCCGAAACCGGCACGGTCCAGGCCTTCGCCACACGGCTCCGCCCGCGGGAAGGCGAGGCAATGGACTGCCTGGTCTCGGCCGAGACCGTCAGCATCCAAGATCGGCCGCACGCCCTGCTGACCTTCCTCGACATCACCGAGCAGCGGCGCACCGAGGCGGATGTCGTCGCCGCTCTCGAAGCGGTCATGCAGGACACATCGTGGTTCCACTACACCATGCTGCAGGCCCTTACGCGCCTGCGCCAGCCGGGCCGTCGCGGCACGAAGCCGGGCGGCGAGATCGCCGACATCTCGGGGCGCCGCCGCGAGGTGCTTGGGCTGGTCTGCGAAGGACTCGACAACAACGCCATCGCCAGACGCCTCGGCCTGTCCCTGGCCACCGTGCGCAACCACGTCAACGCGCTCTATGCCCGGACCGATGTGCATAGCCGGGCCGCCCTCGTCGTCTGGGCGCGGGAGCAGGGGTTTACAGGAGCGACACTCCAATCCGGTCGCGTGAAACATCGAAAATAGCGCAAATGCCCTAATTGATTGATGCATCTGCTTCCATTGTCGCTGCGCTTCGGCACCCAAAATCGTGCGGCACCAAACGGAACCTGCCCGGTTCGATCAGGTTATGGACCGGCCCCCGGCTGGATCGCCGCTCCGGGTCAAGGTGCCGTCTGGGCACGAACAACAAGGAGGGTTCACATGGACAAGGATCGTATTGCCGGTGCCGCGAAGCAGGTGAAGGGCTCGGTGAAGGAGGCGATCGGCAAGGTCACCGGCGACGCGGCAACCCAGGCCGAGGGTGTTGCCGAGAAGGCCGAGGGCAAGGTGCAGAGCGGCGCGGGCAAGGCGAAGGACACCGTCCGCGACATCACGCGGTAACATTGGCTCAGTCGGTCCTGCGTCGGGCCAGCGCAAGGCCGAATGGGCCGGTTCCTCGCCCGGCGCGTCACCAGAGCCCGCTTGCCGGGGCGGAACACAAGCGGCCGACCCGGCTTCCTCGCACTGCTGCCGGGGATGGCGGCGGCCTTGGCCGGCGCTGGCCGCCTGATCCATCGACCTAATCATCCCATGAAACGAGAAGGACTCGAACCATGAACAGCGACAATCTCGAAGGCGCCGCACGCGGCGTGGCCGGCAAGGCCCAGGAAGTTTTCGGCGAGGTCACCGGCAGCGGCAGCCAGCGTGCCGAGGGCGTCGCCCGCCAGGTGGCCGGGCAGGCGCAGGAGGTCTACGGCGATGTGCGCAAGGGCGCCGAGGCCGCGGCGAGCCAGGTCGGGCATGTGGTGAAGCAGCAGCCGGCGATCGCGCTGCTCGTCGCCGGCGTCATCGGCTATGCGCTCGGCGTGCTGACTGCCAGCTCCCTTGGCGGCCACAGCCGGCGCCACTGGTGGTAAGGCGACGGGGGAGGCGAGGCATCGCCTCCCCTGACTTCGAGGGCGCTATCCAGCCTTGTCGTCGGCAGGGGCTGGCGCGGTGGGGCCTGCCGCGTGCCGCCTAGGGCGCGGCAGGGCGTCCGACAGCACCGGGATCGGGTGGCTGTAGTCGAGATTGGGATTGGCGAAGGGATCGCGCCGCAAGGTCTCGCCCCAGCGCCGCTGCATATGGGCGATCTCGCTGGCGAAGCGCCGCGCCTTCGCCCCGGTCACGTCATCGCCGCGGGTGGCCGATTCGTGGTGGTACAGCTCTGCGAGCGGCGTCCACAGGATGCGCCAGCCGGCCTCGCGGATGCGCAGGCAGAGATCGATGTCGTTGAAGGCGACGGCTAGCGCCTCCGCATCCAGCCCGCCTACCGCCTCGAACACCGCCCGCCGCACCGCGAGGCAGGCCGCCGTCGCCGCGGAGACCTCACGCACCAATCGGAGGGAGCCGGCATGGCCGGCGGCGCCGGGCGCGGCTTGTGGCAGGTAATGCCCGGCGACGCCGCCCTGGCCGATCACCACGCCGCCATGCTGCAGAGTGCCATTGGGGTAGAGCAACTTCGCCCCGACCGCGCCGATGCCCGGCCGCAGCAGCAGCCCGACCATCTCGCGCAGCCAACCGGGGCCGATCACTTCGATGTCGTTGTTCAGCAGCAGCAGCACCTCGCCGCGCGCCTCGACCGCGGCCCGGTTGTTGAGGGCGGAGTAGTTGAAGGGTCCGGGCGCGGCGAGGATGCGTACCCGCGGGTCCCGCCGCAGCCGGTCGAACAGGGCGAAGGTCTCGAGGGCGGTGCTGCCGTTGTCGACGATCAGGAGTTCGATCGCTGGGTAGTCGGTGCGCCCGAGCAGGCCGGCGGTGCAGGCCTCCAGCATGGCGGCGCCGTCCCGCGTCGGGATGATGACGGAGACGAGCGGCGCCGGATCCGGCACGGCTGCGGTGAGTGGCAGCCAGCCAGGCTCCCGGCCGGGCGCCTGCCGCCGGTGGTACAGCACCTGCGGGAGGTGGCGGAGGCATCGCGGTCCGTGGGCGGCGACGAGGCGCGTCGCCAGGGCTTGGTCCAGCCGGTCGTCCTGCGTCAGCGCCGCCCGCCGGACCACGCCGAGGCGGCAGGCCAGATCCTGCTGGAGCAGCAGCACGGCATCGGCATCCGGCTTGAACCAGGGGCTGTGGCGCAGGCCTTTGGCGTCGATCCGGTCCTCGTCGGAATAGGCCAGCATCGCCTCGGGATGGGCAGTCAGCTCCGCCGCGACGGCCAGGAGCGCATGCGGTGCCAGCCGGTCGGCGGCCGGTAGGGTTGCGAGCCAGTCGCCGCTGCCGAGACCGGCGGCCGGCCCCGGCGGCAGCAAGCGAATGCGCGGATCACCCGCCGCCAGTTCCACGAGGGCCGACGAGGCTTCAGGCGTGACCAGACACAGCTCCCAACCTGGGTAGAGCTGGCCGTGCAGCGCCTCGATGGCCGCGCGCAGCTCCACCACCGCCTCCCCCTCGGCCGGCATCACCAGGGAGATCACCGGCCCCGCCGGAAGGGGGGCGGCGACGGCCGGTCCCTGCCGGGCGAGCCAGGCGCGGTAACTCACCGGATCGTTCGGGTCCTGCAATTCGTCGCGAGTGAGCCAGGGCACCTGGCGCAGCATCCGCCGCGCCAAGCCGCCTAGACGCAGTCGGAACGGCAGGGCGGAGGCCGGCAGGAGCTCCCAGAGACCGTGCCAGAGGCGCCGCAAGGTCCGGCCGGGCAGGAGGGGCATCGCTTGGTCCTTGGCTGCGATTCGTGCGAGACGCCGACGTCTTGGCATCCGGACCGAGTCCGACCAAGGCCCGCCCTTCCCTCCCGCCGGACCAGCCCCTCCTGCCCATGAATTTCGAGCCCTATCGGCTGACCGCGCTCACCGAGCAACCGCCCGGATTGCGCCGCGCCATCCATGGCTACAGCACCGCCGGCACCTGGGGCCGACTGGCGCGGCGGGTGCTCGAGGTTGGGCTGGAAGTCGGCCGCAGCCTGCCTCGGGATGCCTGGCGCCGCCTGAACCCCGGTTTGCCACCCCTGCTGCGGCTGGAGCCAGGCGAGGATGCCCGGCCCGGGGCGCGCAGCGTCGCACTCTATGTTCATTACGCTGCCTCCGGCCGCATTTCGGGAATGGTCCTGCGGCAGGTGGCGGCGCTGGCGGCGGAGGGCTTCGCCGTCGTGTTCATCACCATGGCGGCGGCGATGCCGGAGGAGGACTGGCAGGCGATGCGCGCCCATGCCGCGCTGCTGGCGCAGCGGCGGAACTTCGGCCTCGACTTCGGCGCCTGGCGGGACTTGGCGCCGGAGACGGCACGGCGCTGGCCGGAGGCCGCGGAGCTCATGCTCGCCAATGACAGCGTGCTCGGCCCGATCCGCCCGATGGGGCCGGTGATCGCGGCGCTGCGCGGCGGCGGGGACGGGCTCTTCGGCATGACGGAGAGCATCCAGGGCGGGCCGCATCTGCAGAGCTACCTGCTGCTTGCGCGCGGCGCGGCGGCGGTGGGCGATGTGCATCGCTTCCTGGCCGCGATGCGGATCAGCCATTCCAAGTGGCTCGTCGTGCAGCGGGGCGAGTTGCGCTTTGCCCGCTGGATGCGCGGGCGCGGGCACCGGGTCGCGGCGCTGTTCGGCTATGGGCGGCTGGCCGGGGCGGTGCTGGCGGACCCTGCGGAGCGGGCACTGCTCGCCGCCTCACACCCGCTGCTGCGGGGGCTGGAGGCGATGGCGCCGGAGGCGCGGGCTGCGCTGCTGGCGGAGCAGCCGCTCAACCCGACGCATCACCTTTGGGCGGCGCTGGTCCGCCGCCTCGGCTTCCCCTTCCTGAAGACGGAGTTGGTGCGGCGCAATCCGGGCCGCCTGCCGGGGGTGGAGGACTGGCCGGCCCTGGTACCGGCGGAGGCGCCCTGCCCGCCCGCGGTGATCCGCGACCATCTGCGCGGGTTGGTATCCTAGGAGGCGAGAACCGTTTTCGTTACTTACCTGTTGCGATTTACTGGACATTGCTCGGCCATCAGAGCAGGTTAAGCGCGGGCCACACGCGAAGGTTGTGGATCGCTTGGCCCGGCGACCGTCATCCCATCAGGATTCCGGAGACCCATGCTCGATTGCCTCGCCGCGCCAGATGAGAATGCCTTGCCGTTGCATTATACCGGCCCGGCTGGTCTCGACGCGCTGCTGGGGCGGCTGCCGGCAGCGGCAGGCGGCTTCCTGCGGACCATCGGTTTCGCCGGACGGGCGCAGGAACTGGCGCTGCTGCCGGGCGAGGCAGGGCTGGCTGGCGCGGTCCTGGGCCTCGGCGAGGGCACGGTGACGCCCTGGTCCTTCGGCGCCCTGGCCCAGGCCCTGCCCGCCGGCAGTGCCTGGCGGCTCGTCGAGCCGGCGCCGCATGGCGAGGCGGCGGCGCTTGGCTGGTGCCTTGGCGCCTATCGCTTCACCCGCTTCAAGGCGCCGAGGCAGGCCCCGGCACGGCTGGTGCCACCACCGGGCAGCGATACGGCCATCGCCACAGCCGAGGCGACCTACCGGGTCCGGAACCTCATCAACATGCCCGCCAACCTGCTCGGCCCGGCCGAGCTGGCGGCGGAGGTGCAATCTCTGGCCGAGGCGCATGGCGCCACCTGCCGCGTCATCGAGGGCGAGGCGCTGGCGGATGGCTTCCCGGCCCTTGCCACGGTGGGCCTTGGCAGCCCGCGGGCGCCGCGGGTCGCCATACTGGAATGGGGCGAGCCTGGGGCGCCCCTGGTCGCGCTCTGCGGCAAGGGCGTCTGCTTCGACACCGGCGGGCTCGACTTGAAGTCACCCTCCGGCATGCTGCGGATGAAGAAGGACATGGGCGGCGCCGCGACCGTGCTGGGCCTTGCCGAGCTGGTGATGCGGCAGCGCCTGCCGGTACGGCTGCTGGTGCTGGTCGGCGCCGTCGAGAATGCCGTCTCCGGCCATGCCTTCCGCCCGATGGACGTGCTCCGCACCCGGGCCGGCCTCAATGTCGAGATCGGTAATACCGATGCCGAGGGGCGACTCGTCCTCTGCGACCTGCTGGCTTTTGCGGCGGAGCGGGAGCCGGCGCTGATGATCGATTGCGCGACGCTGACCGGCGCCGCCCGGGTTGCACTCGGGCCGGATTTACCCGCGCTTTTCACTCCTGACGATGCGCTCGCGGAAACGCTACTGGCCGCGGGGCGGGAGACTCATGATCCAGTATGGCGCTTGCCTTTGCATGACGTTTACGATTCCTGGCTGGATAGTACGGTAGCGGACATGAACAACGTCTCGTCTCGACCGATGGCTGGGGCGATCGTTGCTGCATTATTTCTGCGGCGTTTCGTGCCCAAGGGCGTCCGTTGGGCGCATCTCGACCTCTACGCCTGGAACGACGCCAACCGTCCTGGACGGCCAGAAGGCGGAGAAGCTCAGGCTTTGCGGGCCCTGGCACAGGGTTTCGCAGATCTGTTCGGGGCGGCAAGGGGGCCGACCCGGTAACGAAAACGAGATGGTGGGGAAACTTTTCAGGTCTAGCCGCTCTGATGCATGAGCGGGAAAGCGTTATCCAAGACTGAAGTGACTGCGTTGTCGATGCCGGCCAGCAGGCCAGAGCCTGGGCGCCGGACTGTTCAAAGGCCCACAATGGGCGAGGGGATTGGAGCTATGGCGGTACAGAGCAACCCCGACCAGCTGGTCGGCATTCTGCGGGACACGGTAGTCGCCCTCGTCCGGCGCGATGGACCTGATCTTTCGGCGCGCCAGCTTGGCGTGTTCCTTACGGTCTACCTGACCGACGGCCCGCATACGGTGCGTGGCCTGGCGGCCGAGCTGAACGTTTCCAAGCCGGCGATCACCCGGGCGCTCGACCGGCTCGGCGAGCTTGATCTCGCGCGCCGCAAGGTGGACCCGATGGACCGCCGCAGCGTCATCGTGCAGCGCACGCTGAAGGGCACCGCCTTCCTGCGCGACATGCGCCAGATCATGTCCGAGGCCGAGACCACGACGCATGAGATGCCGGCAGTCGCCAACGAGCCCGCCAATGCCGACACGGCCCGCGAGAACCGCAAGGCCGGCTGAGCTGCGCCTATCCAGGATCCCCGCAAAACTGCACGGCAGTTTTGCGGGAAGGTGTCAGTAGCCGGCGGCGAGGTCGACCAAGTTCAGGGACGCGAGGCCCGCCCGCGCCCGATGGATGTTCTCCACGACCTGAGGTGCTGCGCTGCGGGGGATGGTGATGCTGGCGGCGTGGGGCGTCAGCACGACCTTGGGGTGCATCCAGAAGGGGTGCTCTGGTGGCAGCGGCTCCGGCTCGAAGACATCGAGCGCGGCGCCGGCAAGGCGGCCGCTGTCGAGCGCGGCCAGCACGTCTGCTGCGACCATATGGCCGCCGCGGGCGGAATTGAGTAGATAGGCGCCATTGGGTAGCAGGGAGAGCCGCGGCGCGTTGAGCAAGCCGCGCGTTTCCGGCGTCAACGGCAGCAGGCAAACAAGGATGTCGCTGCGGCGGAGCATGGCGGCGAGGCCGTCATCGCCACAAAATCCTTCGACGCCGGGGAGCGACCTCGGCCGGCGCGACCAGCCCATCACCGGGAAGCCGAGCGCCAGCAGGGCGCGGGCCGCATCGCCGCCGAGCGCGCCGAGGCCGAGGATGCCGATGTGGCGCCGCGCGGTGTCGGGCGCCGGCAACTCGTTCCAGAGCTTCGCAGCTTGTTGGGCACGATATTCGGGGTCCTGGCGGTGGAAGCGCAGCACGTTGAGCAGCACCCATTCGGTCATGCCCTGGGTCAGCCGGTCATCGACCAGCCGCGCCACCGGCACGCCCGGCGGCGGGCCCGGCGGGCGCAACAGGTGGTCCACCCCGGCGCCCATGGAAACAAGCAGCTTCAGGTTCGGGTAGCGGCGCAGCTCTCCCAGGTCATGCGCCGTCCAGCAGACCGCGGCCTCGATGTCCGAGGGATCGCCGGCCTCGGGGAAAAGGCGGATCTCGAGACCCGGATCCACCTCCAGCAGGGCATCGCGCCAGTCCTCCATGGTGGAGGCCTTGGTCGAGAGCAGCACGGCCATCCTATTTCCCCTTCGGCTCGAGTATCTGCAGTTCCTCGGGCAGGGCGCGCACCCAGTCCCGCCAGCTCTGCCGGGAGGTCGCCGCCCGCTCCTCGCCATCGGCGAGGCGGGCATAGAGGCTGAGCACGCCCTGCGACCACCAGAAATCGAATTGGCGTTCGTCGGCGAGGACGAGCGCCGCGGTGCGGTCGAAGACGCCGTCCTTCACCCGTGGCAGCTGCTTCGCCAGCCACCACCAGCAGCCAGCCGCCAGCACCACCGCGCCGAGATAGAAATGCACCAGCATGGTGCTGCCGAAGGACAGGACGAGGATGACGGCCGCCGGCGCCACGTTCTCCATGCTGCGGTAGACCGGGCTGCCCGGCGAGTTCATCCGGCGGATATGCACGCCGAGCTTCACCTGCCCTGCCGTCATCAGGGCGCGCAGCCTCTCCAGTTCCGTCATGCCCCCGCCTCGGCCCGTAGATCGAACGCCGCCGCCATCAGCGCGCGGGTATAGGGCTCGCGCGGCGCGGTGGCGAGTTGCTCCGCCTCGCCTTCCTCCACCACGCGCCCGTCCTTCAGCACGATGATGCGGTGGGCGAGCGCGCGGACTACGCGGAGGTCGTGGCTGATGAAGAGATAGGCGAGGCGGTGCCGGGCCTGGAGTGCCCGCAGCAGCTCCACCACCTGGGCCTGGACGGTGACGTCGAGCGCGCTGGTCGGCTCGTCCAGCACCAGCAGGCGTGGCTTGAGCACGAGGGCGCGGGCGATGGCGATGCGCTGGCGCTGGCCGCCGCTGAACTCGTGCGGGTAGCGGCCGGACATGGCCGGGTCGAGGCCGACCTCCTCCAGCGCGTCGGCGACGGCGGCCTCGCGGGCGGCGCGGGCAAGGCCGGGCTCATGCACCTCGAGCCCCTCGCCGACGATTTCGCCGGCGGAGAGGCGGGGCGAAAGCGAGCCGTAGGGGTCCTGGAAGACGATCTGCATCCGCCGCCGCAGCGGGCGCAGGGCGCGGCGGGAGAGTGGCTGGATGTCCTGGCCTTCGAAGCGGATGGCGCCCTGGCTGCCCTCCAGCCGCAGCAAGGCAAGGCCGAGCGTGGTCTTGCCGCTGCCGCTCTCGCCGACGAGGCCGAGCGTCTCTCCCTCCCGCACCGCGAGCGAGACGCCGTCGACCGCCTTCACCGCCCCGACCTGGCGGCGGAGCAGGCCGCGGCGGATGGGGAAGTGGACGCGTACGGCCTCGGCCTCCGCCACCAGTGGCGCGCCGGCGGCGATGGGGGCCGGGCGGCCGTGAGGCTGGGTCGCCAGCAGCATCCGCGTATAGGGGTGCTGCGGGGCGGCGAAGAGGGCGGCGGCGACATCCTGCTCCACCGCCTCCCCGTCGCGCATGACGACGACGCGGTCGGCATGGCGGCGGACGATGGCGAGGTCGTGGGTAATAAGCAGCATCGCCATGCCGAGCCGCGCCTTGAGGTCGGCCAGCAGCTGCAGGATCTGCGCCTGGATGGTGACGTCGAGCGCCGTCGTCGGCTCGTCGGCGATCAGCAGCTTGGGGTCGTTGGCCAGCGCGGCGGCGATCATCACCCGCTGGCGCTGGCCGCCGGAGAGCTGGTGGGGATAAGCGGCGATGCGTTCCTCGGCGCGCGGCAGGCCGGCGATGCGCAGCAACTCCAGCACGCGGGCGCGCAGCGCGGCGCCGGCAAGGGGGCGGTGGAGCGTCACCGCCTCCCCCACCTGGCGGCCGATGCCGTGCAACGGGTTGAGCGAGGTCATCGGTTCCTGGAAGACCATGCCCGCCACGCCGCCGCGCAGCCGTTGCAGGGCGCGCTCGTCGGCGGCGAGAACATCGGTGCCGTCGAGGGTGATGCGGCCGGAGAGGATGCGCGCGGCGGGCGGCAGCAGGCGGAGGGTGGACAGCGCCGAGAGCGACTTGCCGCTGCCGCTCTCGCCGACCAGGGCGAGCGTCTCGCCGCGGCGGAGGGTGAAGGAGAGGTTGCGGACCACGGGGCGCGGGCCGAAGGCGAGGGTCAGGTCCTCGACCGCGAGCAGCGGCGCGCTCATCGGCCGCCGCCCGGGAGCTTGCGCGGGTCGAGCGCGTCGCGCACCGCCTCGCCCACGAAGATCAGCAGGGTCAGCACGCCGCCGAGGACGATGAAGCCGGTGAACGCAAGCCAGGGGGCCTGGAGGTTGTTCTTGCCCTGGCTCAGCAGCTCGCCGAGCGAGGGCGAGCCGGGCGGCAGCCCGAAGCCAAGGAAGTCGAGCGAGGCGAGGATGGTGACGCTGCCCGAGAGGGTGAAGGGCAGGAAGGTGAGCGTCGCCACCATCGCATTCGGCAGGATGTGGCGGGCCATGAGGCGGGTGTCGGAAACGCCGAGGGCGCGGGCGGCGCGGACGTAGTCGAGGTTGCGGCCGCGGAGGAATTCCGCCCGCACCACGCCGGTCAGCGCCATCCAGGAGAAGGCGAGGAGGAAGGCGAGCAGGATCCAGAAGCTCGGCTGGATGATGCTGGCGAGGATGATCAGCAGGAAGAGCTGCGGCATGCCCGACCAGATCTCGATGAAGCGCTGGAAGAGCAGGTCGGTCAGCCCGCCGTAGAAGCCCTGCACCGCGCCGGCGGCGATGCCGATGGCCGAGCCGAGGATGGTGAGCGTGAAGCCGAACAGCACCGAGATGCGGAAGCCGTAGATGACGCGGGCCAGCACGTCGCGCGCCTGGTCGTCGGTGCCGAGCCAGTTGCGGGCCGAGGGCGGCGAGGGCGCCGGGCGGCCGAGGTCGCGCACCACCGTCGCGTAGGAATAGGGGATGGCGGGCCAGAGCATCCAGCCGCCGCGCTGCGCGATCTCCTCGACCAGGGCCGGGTCGTGCCAGTCGGCCTCGGTGGGGAGGCCGTCGGGAAGGATGTCGCTCTCGGCATAGTCGGCGAGGACGGGGACGAACCAGCGGTCATCCACCCGCGCCATCAGCGGACGGTCGTTGGCGATGAATTCGGCGAAGAGGGTGACGACGAAGAGCGCGGCGAAGATCCAGAGGGACCACCAGCCGCGCCGGTTCGCGCGGAAATTTGCCAGCCGTCGCGCATTCAGCGGGGTCATCGGCTGGTGGGGAGCCTGTCCGAGGTCATCCCCCCTGCTTAAGCATGGGGGGATGCCTCGGGACAAGCGGGCGGAGGCTACTTGCCCCGGCCGGTCTTGGCCTGCAGCTCGTCGATGCGGCGGGAGGCGTCGGCCTTGGTCAGCTCTGGGTCGAATTCCTCGCCGGCTTCCTCGCTGAGGGTCTTGAGGTAGCTGGCCTGGGCGCCGGTCATCTTCTCGTCGCCGGTGGTCCAGTCATCCGGGTCCTTGATGGTGTTGGAGCCGGGCTCGGCGTCGGTCTTCGGGTTCTCGGTCATGGAAAGCTCCTTGGTCGTGTTCCCTTAACGTTCATGACCGCTTGGCGTTGCAGCCTGGAATACGAGGAGACAAAAACCCATGTTGCAGTGCAGCGAAACCCGGGCCGTACCGATACGCTAGGGCCGCATGAGACGCGGGCCATTCCGCACACCGCCCGAAAGGATCAGCCTTTGAACCAAATGCGCAGCCGCCTGTCCGACTTGGTTCGCCAGTCGCAGGCTAGGATGAGCGCCGCGGCCGGCGCCGCGACGGATGAAGGCAGCCTCGTCGAGCTGGCCGGCTTCGGCCCCGATCCCGGGTCGGTCCGCATGCTGGCCTATTTGCCGGATGAGCTGCCCCAGGGCGCCCCGCTGGTGGTTGCCCTGCATGGCTGCACCCAGACCGCGGCGGGCTATGCCACGGGCAGCGGCTGGACGACGCTTGCCGAGGCCGGGCGCTTCGCCGTGCTGCTGCCGGAACAGCGCCAGGCCAACAACCCGAACCGCTGCTTCAACTGGTTCGAGGCGGGCGACTCGACGCGCGGCCAGGGCGAGGTCGCCTCCATCCATTCCGCCATTCAATACATGGTGGCGACGCGGGGTATCGACCCGAAGCGGGTCTTCGTCACCGGCCTGTCGGCCGGCGGAGCCATGGCAGCCAACCTGCTTGCCACCTACCCGGAGGATTTCGCCGCCGGCGCCATCATCGCCGGCCTGCCCTACGGCGCGGCGAGCAGCATGCCGGAGGCCTTCGAGGCCATGGCCACGGGCAAGCCCCGCGCAGCGGCCGACTGGGCGGCGCTGGTGCGGGCGGCCTCGCCGCACCGTGGCCCTTGGCCGCGCGTCTCCATCTGGCAGGGCGATGCGGATACCACCGTCCGGCCGGCTAATGCCGAGCAACTCACCCGGCAATGGGCGGCGCTGCACGGCACCACCGGGGCGCCGGTCGAATCGGGCAGCGGCACGCACCGGGCGGTGGCCTGGCGCGATGCCAAGGGGCAGGTGGTGCTGGAGCATCACACCGTCGCCGGCATGGCGCACGGCGTGCCGCTGGATGCCAGCGGCATCGGCCAGGCAGGGCCCTACTTCCTCCAGGCCGGGATCGGCTCCACCGCCACCATTGCCGAGTTCTTCGGCCTGCCGGTGGAGCAACCGGTGCGCCAGCCGCAGGGCCAGGCGCGCCCGGCCGGCGCCGCTGCGCCCCGCACGGTCATCGACCAGGAGGGGAACCGGGCCGAGCAGCCCGCGGCAGGTGAGGATTTCAGCCTGGGCGGGATCAAGCTCACCTCGATCGATCCGGGCGGGGTGATCCGCAAGGCGCTGACCGCGGCCGGGCTGATGAAGGGCTGACATAGCCCGGGGCCGACCCCATGCTCCTCCCCACCCCAGGGAGATGGAGCATGGAACAGCGCAGCCTCGGCCGATCCGGCATCAAGGTCCCGCCGCTGATGTTCGGCGGCAACGTCTTCGGCTGGACCATCAACAAGGCCCACTCGCATCGCATCCTGGACCGGCTGGTGGATGCCGGGCTCCACGCCATCGATACGGCGGATGTCTATTCCGCCTGGGCGCCGGGCCATCAGGGCGGCGAGAGCGAGACCATCATCGGCGAGTGGCTGAAGGCGAGCGGCAAGCGCGGGCAGGTCGTCATCGCCACCAAGGTCGGCATGAAGATGGGCTCAGGCGAGCAGGGCCTCTCGCGCGCCTGGATCATGCAAGAGATCGAGGCCAGCCTGCGCCGCTTGCAGACTGATGTCATCGATCTCTACCAGGCGCACAAGGACGACGAAACGGTGCCGCTGGAAGAGACGCTCGGCGCCTTTGCCGACCTCATCAAGGCAGGCAAGGTGCGAGCCATTGGCGCCTCCAACTACAGCGCGCCGCGGCTGAAGCAGGCGCTGGAGGTGAGCACGAGAGACGGCCTGCCGCGCTACGAAACCTTGCAGCCGCTTTACAACCTGATGGACCGCAAGGTCTTCGAGGAGGCGCTCGGGCCGCTCTGCCAGGCAGAGGGCATCGGTGTCATCAACTACTATGCGCTGGCCTCGGGCTTCCTCAGCGGCAAGTACCGGTCGGAGGCGGATTTCGGCAAGAGCAAGCGCGGCGGCAACATGGGCAAGTACCTGACGCCGCGCGGGCTGAAGGTGCTGGCGGCGCTCGACGCCGTCGCCGGCGAGACAGCGGCGACGCCGACGCAGGTCGCCATCGCCTGGCTGCTGGCGAAGCCAGCGGTGACAGCGCCGATCGCCAGCGCCACCAGCGCCGACCAGTTGGAGGATCTGCTGGGCGCGACGGCGCTCGGCCTCAGCCCGGCGCAGGTGGCGGCGCTCGACGAGGCGAGCGCGGAGTAACTCCCCCGCGAAAACGCTGCGCGGCTTCGCGGGGCACCCGGTTTCCGCGCCTACCCCTTCCCCGTCATCCTGGCGAAGACGGCCCGGTCCCGGTTCTCCTGCATCAGCATGCGGAAGCCCGGGATCGTGTCGAGGCCGAGGCCGAGCGGGATGCCGGTCTCCTCGTCCGCAGTGACCTTCGCATAGCTCTCGCCGGTGAATTTCTCCCATTTGCCGGCGGGCTTCTTCACCTCGATATGGACGACCGTCGCCTTCAACACCATCCGCACGATCGCCTCCTTCGGCGAGGAGGGCTTGGTGAGGCTCGGGTTGCCGGCGATCGTCACCCAGCCATTGGCCATCGCCCAGGCAGTCAGCTCTTCCTTGGTCATCGGGGACATCCTCTTGCGCGTGCAGCGATAGTCCGAAAGCGTACGCCTTGCACGGGGGGCTTCACGGAAGGCGGAGAGGCGCGGCTCGTTGCCTGGCTCGGCCCGAACCCATGCCAGTCCCATTGGTTCGGGGGGGACCAACCCTGTTGGAGGTCCAGATGTTCTATACCGATGGCAAGCTGCAATACCCCGTCCGCGTCGAGCGGCCCAACCCGGTCTTTGCCCGCGCCCTGCAACAGGCGATCGGCGGCGTCGAGGGCGAGATCCGCGTGATGATGCAGTATCTCTTCCAGGGCTGGGGCAGCCGCGGCCCGCAGAAGTACCGCGACATGCTGATCAACACCGGCACCGAGGAGATCGGCCACATCGAGATGCTCTCGACCGCCGTGGCGCTGAACCTCGAGGGCGCGCCGCTCTCCTTCCAGGAGGAGGTCGCGGCCGATCCGGTGGCGGGCGCGGTGCTGTCGGGCATCAACATGCGCCACATCCTCTCGACCGGCCTCGCGGCGACGCCTGAGAACAGCAACGGCGTGCCGTTCAACGCGAGCCATGTCTATGCCAGCGGCAACATCGCCGCCGACATGTACGCCAACGTCGCCGCCGAGGCGACCGGGCGCGTGCTGGCCACGCGGCTCTACAACATGACCGAGGACGCGGGGATGAAGGACATGCTCTCCTTCCTCATCGCCCGCGACACCATGCACCAGCAGCAATGGCTGGCGGTGATCGAGGAGCTGGGCGGATCGACGGCGAACCTCCCGGTGCCGAACAGCTTCCCGCAGGAGCAGGAGGCGACGCAGTTCTCCTACGCCTATTTCGGCCATCGCATCGATGGGCAGGTGCCGGCCGGGCGCTGGACCGAGGGCACCTCGATCGACGGCAAGGGGCAGTTCAGCCCGATGAAGTCGGAGCCGCTCGGCGGGGTACCGAGCTTGGCGCCGCCGCGCCCCGACAGCGGCGCGCAGTCCGACCAGATCAGCGCCTCGCCGCTCGCGGCCAACGACCCGCTGGCCGGCGGCACGCCGAGCGTCGCCTGACTGTCACGGATCCGGAGTGGGCAGAGCCTTCCCCGGATCTTTCCTGTCCTGCTACAGCGGGACATGGCCTTCCCCTCCTTCTCCGATGCGCTCCGCGTCTGGCTGCGCATCGGCTTCCTTTCCTTCGGCGGACCCGCCGGCCAGATCGCCCTGATGCACCGCGAGGTGGTCGAGCAGCGGCGCTGGGTATCCGACGCACGCTTCCTGCATGCGCTGAATTTCTGCACGCTGCTGCCGGGGCCGGAGGCGCAGCAGCTTGCCACCTATCTCGGCTGGCTGATGCATGGCGTGCGCGGAGGCGTGGCGGCGGGGCTGCTCTTCATCCTGCCTGGCGCGGCGGTGATGCTGGTGCTCTCGGCCATCTACGCCGCCTTCGGCGAGGTGCCGCTGGTGGCGGCGCTGTTCTTCGGCCTGAAATGCGCCGTGCTGGTGCTGGTGGTCGAAGCGCTGCTGCGCGTCGCCCGGCGGGCGCTGAAGGGCACCGTGCCCTGGCTGCTGGCAGGGGCGGCCTTCCTTGCGCTCTTCCTCTTTGGCCTGCCCTTTCCGGTGGTGGTGCTGGCCGCGGCCCTGGCTGGGCTGGCGATGCCGGAGGCCTTCGCCGGCGGCGGGCATGGCCGGGCGCAGGACGGCCCCCCTGCCCTGCTCGACGCGCTGATCGCTGCGGAGCCGGGGCGCATCCCGCGCATGGCGGGCGCGGCGCGGCGGGCGGGGCTTGCCGCGCTGGCGCTCTGGCTCTGGCCGGTCGTGCTGCTGATGCAGGCGGGCGGCCTCCTTGGCGACCTCGCCTGGTTCTTCTCGAAGATGGCCGTCGTCACCTTCGGCGGCGCCTATGCGGTGCTCGCCTATGTCGCGCAGGAGGCGGTGGAGGGCTATCGCTGGCTCTCGGCCGACCAGATGCTGGCCGGGCTGGGGCTTGCCGAGACGACGCCGGGGCCGCTGATCCTCGTGCTGCAATTCGTCGGCTACATGGCGGGCGGCACGCTCGGGGCGCTGGTGGTGCTGTGGGTGACCTTCCTGCCCTGCTTCGCCTGGATCTTCCTCGGCGCTCCCTATGTGGAGCGGCTGCACGACATGCCGCGGCTGCGCGGGGCGCTGGCCGGGGTGACGGCGGCGGTGGTCGGCGTCATCGCCAACCTGGCGCTGTGGTTCGGCCTGCGGGTGCTGTTCCGCCTGATCCGCGAGGTGCCGCTCGGGCCGATGCGGCTGGAGGTGCCGGTGCTGGCAAGCCTCGATTCGCTGGCGCTGCTGCTGGCGGTGCTGGCGGGGGTGGCACTGTTCCGGATGAAGCTCGGCGTGGTGCAGACGCTCGGCCTCACCGCGCTCGCGGGGCTGGTGCTGAAGCCGGCGGCGGACTGGCTGCTGGCGGGGTTCGGCGGGTGATGGAGGCTGCCCTGCTGAATGGCTGATCGCAGCGGAAAGCGGGCTCAGGACGCACTTAGTTTGGCTTCAATGTCGAAGTGCAGGACCTCCTCACGGGCGCCGAGTTTCTCATAGAGAGCGATGGCGGGATCGTCGCCGTGATCCGCCTGGACGAAGATGACCCAGGCCTTTCGTTGCACGGCGATATTGCGCAGCAGCTCGATCATCCCGGTCGCCAGGTGCTGCCGTCTGTGCTCCGCCGCAACGGCCAGGTCGTAGATGTAGACTTCCCGGCGCATTCTCTCGGCCTTGTCGAATTCATAGGCAACCAGTCCGCCGAGAACCTTGCCCTCCGCCTCTGCGACGACGGCGATGATGTGCTCCTTTGCCAGGAGGCCTTCCAAGTAGGCTTCGGTTGACGGAGCTCCCCGATACGTCTCATGGTCGCCGGAGGCCTCGGCGAAGACGTCATTCAACTGACGGAGAAGCAAGCCATCGCCGGGGCCGAGGCGGCGAAAGACGGCATGTGGGCGCGACATGGCCCAAGGATAGTCAGCTTCGAGAGCACGGTCATCGGACCCGAAGCCCTTCGTGCGGGGCGGTCACACCGCTTCGCCCGCGACCCAGCCGCTGCTCCAGGCCCACTGGAAATTATAGCCGCCGAGCCAGCCGGTGACGTCCACCGCCTCGCCGACCACGAAGAGGCCGGGAACCGCCTTCGCCTCCATCGTGCGGGAGGACAGCGCGCCGGTATCGACACCGCCGAGCGTCACTTCGGCCTTGGCATAGCCCTCCGTGCCTGCGGGCCGCAGCTCCCAGTGCTTCAGCATCCCGGCGAGGGCATCGAGGGCACGATCCGGCAGCTCCGCCATGGGCTTCGCCGGCAGATGCGCCTCGGCCAGGACGGCGGCGAGGCGCGTGGGCAGCAGCTCGCCAAGCACCGTCTTCGGCTCGGCCCTGGGCCGGGCGCGCTTGCGCTCGCGCAGCAGGGTCGCGGCATCGAGCTTCGGCAGCAGGTCGAGGGCGATGGCCTCGCCCTCCCGCCAGAAGGAGGAGATCTGCAGGATCGCCGGGCCGGAAAGGCCGCGATGGGTGAAGAGCGTCGCCTCCGGGAAGGAGCGCTTGCCGCAGCGGGCGATGGCCGGCAGGGCGAGGCCGGAGAGCGGGCGCATCAGCGCCAGCGCCTCACCCTCGAAGGTCAGCGGCACCAAGCCGGGCCGCGGCGCGACGAGGGGCAGGCCGAAGCGGCGGGCGATGTCATGGGCGAGGCCGGTCGCGCCCATCTTCGGGATGGACAGGCCGCCCGTCGCCAGCACCAGGGCCGGCGCCGAAACCTCGCCCTGCCCGGTCGCAACGCGGAAACCGTCCGCCTTCTCCACGCCGCTGACGCGCTGGCCGAGCCGCAGTTCCACGCCGGCCGCGGCGCATTCCGCCAGAAGCATCGCCACCACCGCCCGCGCCGAGCCGTCGCAGAAGAGCTGGCCGAGCGTCTTCTCGTGGAAGGCGATGCCGTGCCGCCGCACCAGTGCGATGAAGTCGTGCTGCGTGTAGCGCGCGAGCGCCGAGCGGGCGAAATGCGGGTTGGCGGAGAGGAAGCGGTCCGGTGCGCAATGCAGGTTGGTGAAGTTGCAGCGCCCGCCGCCGGAGATGAGAATCTTCCGCCCGGCCTCCGGCGCATGGTCGAGCACCAGCACCCGCCGGCCGCGCCGCCCGGCGCTGACGGCCGCCATCAGCCCGGCGGCGCCGGCGCCGAGGATGATGGCATCGTAGGGCATCAAGCGAGGGTGACGGGGGCGGCCAGCAGGTGGCGGCGATGCATGGGGAGCCCTCCTGCGGCAGGTCGGCCATCAGCATAGCCGCGCCGCGTCACGTCCGACATCGCCCTCGGTGCCGCCGACCCCGGAGCGGCCTCCGCCTTTGCCCTAGTCACGTCCGGCAAGCGCCAGCGCCACCCGGCGGAAGCCCGCCCATTGCTGGCGGAGCCAGCCGCCGGTCGCCATCGTCTCATCCATGCCGGGGGCGCCGGTGCGGGGATAGGCACGCCGGTTCCAATCGGCGGTGCCGAAGATCCAGTCCCAGACCGGCAGCAGCACGGCGTAGTTCTTCCCCGTCGCCCCGGCGGACAATACGCCATGGTGCAGCCGGTGGAAGCGCGGCGAGACGATCAGCCGCTCCCCCAGCCGGCCATAGCTGAGGCGGACATTGGCGTGGCTCATGCTCTCGGCTAGGCGCAGCACCAGCAGGATGAAGGGGAACTGTCCCGGCGGCACGCCGATCAGCAGCGCAATGCCACCGAACCAGAGCGCCGCCAGCACATCGTCCAGGATGTGGTTGCGGTCGTCGGTCCAGAAGGTCATCTGCCGCTGCGCATGGTGGATGGCGTGCAGCGCCCACCACCAGCGGAAGCCGTGCTGCGCCCGGTGACGCCAGTACTCGCCGAAATCCAGCACCACGACATAGACAAGGAAGGCAAGCAGCGGTGCGGCGCGGAGCGGGGGGAACAACTCCTCCAGCGTCGGCGGCAGCAGCCCGGCCTCGGTCAGCCAGCCCTCCCAGCGGGATTGCAGCGAGGCGAGCAGGACGAAGGCGACCAGCGGCAGCACCCCGAGCCGGGCGAGAAAGGTATAGACCATGTCGGTGCGGACGGCCCGCCGGTCTGCCACCGGCTCGACCGGCCGCCAGGCTTCGAGCGGCCGGCAGACCAGATAGACCACGGCGATGGTCAGCAGGCCGTAGAGGCCGAAATCCAGCCAGTCATAGGCATCCTCCGCCCAGTCCATCAGGCCGAGCGCATAGAAGGCGGGCTGCACGAGTGTCTCGAAGAGCCAGCCGGTGACGGCGGCCCAGGCGGTGGTGAAGGTATCGGTGGTGAAGCTGTCCATGTCTCAGGCCTTGCCTTGCGGCGGCAGGGTGGCGAAGCAGAAGCCGCGCGCCTGGAGGCCGGCGATCACTTCCTCCAGCACATGGGCGAAGGGGTCCTGGCGGCTGCGGATGCCCCAGTGCATCACCACCACCTCGCCATCCCGCGTATCGGCGATGGCGCGGCGGGCCAGCGCGGCATTCGGGTGGGCAGCACTGTCCAGCTCGTCGCCCCAGAAGCCGCGCGCGGTCCAGCCCTGGTGGCGGAGGCCGCAGGCGGCGGCGAGGGCGATGGCGTTCGGCGTCGTCCGCCCGCCCGGGGCGCGCCAGAGCGGCAGGATGCGCGCCTCGGGCGCCATCTGGCGCAGGCGGGCGATGGGGCGCTCCAACTCGGCGCAGAGGGCGCGCAGGTCCAGAACCTCGCTTCCCGGCCCGGTGCGGTTGGCGTAGCGGACTTGGCCCGGCGCCGGGTCGCCCCGGAAATACCAGTGCCGCCAGGTATGGCTGGCGAAGGCATGGCCCTCGGCCGCCCGGGCGCGCCAGAAGGACGCCCAGCTGTCGTCGAGCGTGCGGTCGCCGCGGAAGGTCGGCTCATCGGCGACGAAGAGCGTCGCCCGCACGTTGCGGCGCCGGAGGATGGCGGCGATCTCCTCCGCCTCGCGGCTCCAGCCGGTGTCGATGGTGAGGTAGACGGTGCCGCCGCAGGCCGTCTGCTGGGCGGCCGCGGCAAAAGGCAGTCCGGCGAGGCCGCCGAGCAGCGCGCGCCGCCTCACCGGCGCATCCAGTGGCGCCACCAGGACGCGGCCTCGGCAGGCGCGGCGGGCTGCGACGTGACGGCGGCGGGGACGGGTGCCGGCGCCACCGGCGCCGCGCGCACCGACTGCACCGGAGCCTCGCTCTGGAGGTCCTCCGGCTCGCTCGCGGCAGTGGCGGGGCGGGGGCCGGGCAGGCCGGCGCTCGGCACGGGGGCCATCGGCTCCCGCCGTGGCTGGACGAAGATGCCGTGCGGCGAGCGGCCGACGGGGATGGCCTCCGCCTGGCCCGTCGCCGTGTCGACCACCGCGACCTTGGCGATCCAGCGCAGGGTGACCCACATCTTGCCCTCGGGGTCGAAGGCGATGCAGTCCGGCCCGCCGGGGATGTCCCAGCGCGCCTTCGGCTCCAGCGTCTGCGGGTCGAGCACGGTGATGCGGCTGTCGACCCGGCTGGTGACGTAGAGCGCGCGGCCGTCCGGCGCGGGGAAGACGGTATGGGCGCCGCGGCCGACGAAGACGGTGCGCTCCAGCCTGGCCTCGGCCGGATTGACGACGGCGACGTGGTCGGAGCCCATGACGCCGACCAGCAGCCGGCCGTTGTTCCAGATGACGCCCGCCGGCTGCGAGCCGACCTCGACGGACCAGACCGGCTTCCGCTCGGCGAGGTCGATCGCCATCAGCCGCCGCGCGCCCTGGAGGGTGACATAGGCGAATCTGCTGTCGGGCGAGAAGGCGAGGTGGCTCGGCTTGTCCGGCACCTTGAGCCGGGCGAGCAGGGTGCGGCTGCCGGCCTCGTAGATGTCGACCTGGTCGCGGCGCAGGCTGGTGACCACCAGGTACCGCCCGTCCGGGCTGTGCTCCATGTGGTAGGGGTTGCTGAAACGCTCGCGCCGGGTCACCTCGGCCGTGGCGGGATCGAGGAAGAGTAGCTCGTTGCCGCCCGAATCGCCGATCATCAGCTCACGCCGGTCGGGGGTGAGGATGAGGTGATGCACCTCCCGTAGCACGGGGATGCGCCGCACCTCTTCCCGGCTGATGCTGTCCACCACGCTGATGGAGGCATCGGCCGAGTTGAGGACATAAATCAGGTTGGCCCGGGCAAGGCCCGGCAGGGCAAGGGCCAGGGCGAGAGCCGTGGGCCAGAGCGGCCGCGGCCCGCGCTGCCGCTCTGGCGTGTTGTCTGATCGCATTTTCCGGGTCGTCCGGCGCTCCGCGCCGGACTTGAAAATGCTCGGGAGCCGCATTCTGGGTGCCTTAGGACTGGATCACCGAGGAATTCAGCGCGGCTCGGTAAATGGCAAGTTGATAGTCGTTCAACCCTCGGCCGCAACGGGCTCGAAGCGGAGCGAGACGCCGTTCATGCAGTAGCGGAGGCCGGTCGGCGGCGGCCCGTCTGGGAAGACGTGGCCGAGATGGCCGCCGCACTTCGCGCAATGGACCTCCGTCCGGGTCATGAAGAAGCTGCGGTCGGTGGTGGTGCCGACATTCCCCTCGATTGGGGCGAAGAAGCTCGGCCAGCCGGTGCCGCTCTCGAATTTGGTGCCGGCTTCGAAGAGCGCCGTGCCGCAGCCGGCGCAGGCGAAGGTGCCGGGCCGCTTCTCGGCATTCAGCGGGCTGGTGCCGGGGCGCTCCGTGCCGTGCTCGCGCAGAACGCGATAGGCCTCGGGCGAAAGGCTGGCGCGCCATTCGGCGGCGCTCTTCTGCACCGGGTAGTCGGCCTCGGGGGCGGTTTCCTTGTGGAAGAGGGACATGGCTCGTTCTCCTTACGCCGCCGGGCGCTTCAGCCGGTCGGCGTAGACCTTGCGGAATTTGGCGACCTTCGGCGCGATGACGACGCGGCAATAGCCGCTCCAGGGGGTGCGGGCAAAATAGTCCTGATGCTCCGCCTCGCCGGGCCAGAACCGGTCGAGCGGCTGCACCTCGGTCACCAGCGGGGCATCCCAGATGGCGCTCGCGCCGATCTCCGCCATCACCTCGGCAGCGACCTTCGCCTGGTCCGGCGAATGGGTCAGGATGACGGAACGGTATTGCGGCCCCACATCGGCGCCCTGCCGGTCCTTGGTGGTCGGGTCGTGGATGGTAAAGAATACCCGCAACAGGTCGGCATAGGAGACCTGCGCCGGGTCGAAGGTGATCTGCACCACCTCGGCATGGCCGGTCTTCTTGCCACAGACCTCCTCATAGGTCGGGTTCTCGGTGTGGCCACCGGCATAGCCGGAGACGACCCGCGAGACGCCGCGCAGGTCGCGGTAGACCGCGTCGAGGCACCAGAAGCATCCGCCGCCCAGGGTCGCAGTTTCGGTTGCCAATTCCGTGCCGCTCATCGCGCGCCTCCTTCTCTCAGCTTGCGCCCGATATAGGGAGCCGGGGGCCGGGATGCAGCGGGGCGCCGGCCTGCCCTGGCTTGGTCGCAATTCGCCAATATGTCCCCCGCAGACTGCGTGCCTTCCAACCGGGGTAGACCATGACCGCCGCCACCGATGCCTGCGACTGGAGCATCGTCCTGTTCACCCGGGGCGAGGCCGCGCGCCTGGCCCGCTGCCTCGCCGCCATCCGCCGGGCCGCCGAGGGCCGCGACGCGCGGGTGACCGTCCCGCTGCGCGGCAGCGAGCGGGAGGCGGCGGCGCTGGCCGGACGGCTGGGCGGCGCGGCGCCGGGCCTCCGCCTCTATGCCCTGCCGCAGGGCGACCGGGCGAATGCCTGGAACCAGTATGTCCATGCGCTGCGGCCGCGGGCGTCGATGCATGTCTTCCTCGAGGACCACGCCGAAATCGGGCCGGAGGCGCTGCAATCCCTGGCTGCCGCGCTGGCGGTGGAGCCGAGGGCCGAGGCGGCGACCGCCCTCCCCTCGGGGGGCCGGGATGCGGCGGCGCGGCGGGCCCGGCTGCGGCGCGGTGGCCAACTGCATGGCACGCTGCATGCGCTGCGCGGCCGCTGGGTCGAGGCGCTGGCGGCCGAGGAGATGCGGCTGCCGGTCGGGCTGGAGCGCATCCATCCCGTCCTTGCCCGCCGGCTCGGCGAGCGCATCACCGTGGCCGAGGAGGCGAGCTGGCAGCCCCTGCCGCAGCGCCTCGGCGAGGGCTGGCGCCGCCGGCTGCGCGCCGCGCGGGCGCGGATCGAGGAGGCGGCCCTGGCCGGGCGGGAGAGCCTGCCGGAATTCGCCCTGCCCCTGCTGCGCGACTGGCTGGCACGGCAGGCAGGGCCGGGCGAAGGGTTCTTCGACTGGCTCGCCCAGCGGCGGCTGGCGCTGGAAGCCATCCCCTCGCCCGAGGCGCTGCGGCCACGCCCGGTCCTGGTATGAGCGCCGCCACCATGCGGGCCCGATGACGGCCGCGGATCATTTCGAGATCTTCCTCGCCACCGCGCCGGGGCTGGAGCCGGTGCTCTGTGCCGAGGTGCGGGGCAAGGGGTTCCGCCAGCCGAGGCCGGTGCCGGGCGGCGTCGTCCTCCGCGGCGGCTGGCCGGAGGTCTGGCGGGCCAATCTCTGGATCCGCGGCGCCGGGCGGGTGCTGGCGCGGCTCGACGCCTTCCCCGTCACCCATCTCGCCCAGCTCGATGCCCGCGCCCGCCGCGTCGCCTGGGGCAGCGTGCTGCGGCCGGACGTGCCCTTCCGGGTGGAGGCCTCCTGCACCGGGTCGCGCATCTACCACAGCGGCGCCGCGGCCGAGCGGATCGCCACCGCCATCCGCGAGACGCTCGGCGCCCCGGAGGCGGCGGAGGGCGGGGTGCTGGTGCGGGCACGGATCGAGCGCGACATCTGCACCCTGAGCGTCGACACCTCCGGCGAGCCGCTGCACAAGCGCGGCTACAAGGAGGCGATCAACCCGGCGCCGATGCGGGAGACGATGGCCTCGCTCTTCCTCCAGCAATGCGGCTTCGACGGCACCGGGCCGCTGCTCGACCCGATGTGCGGCTCCGGCACCTTCGTCATCGAGGGGGCCGAGATCGCGGCAAGGCTCAACCCCGGCCGCGCCCGGCACTTCGCCTTCGAGCAACTCGCCACCTTCGATGCGGAGGCCTGGGCGCGCATGCGGGCGGTGCGGAGCGAGCGCGCGCCCGCCGCCCATTGCCACGGCAGCGACCGCGATGCCGGCGCCGTCGCCATGAGCCAGGCGAATGCCGCCCGCGCCGGCGTCACCGGCATCACCGATTTCCGTCAGGCGGCGATCAGCGAGATCGCTCCGCCCGAGGGCAAACCGGGGCTTGTGGTGATCAACCCCCCTTATGGCAGCCGCATCGGCGAGCGGCAGGCGCTGCTCCCGCTCTACCGTGCGATGGGGCAGGTGTTGCGGAGCCGCTTCGCCGGCTGGCGCGTCGGGCTGGTTGCCAGCGAGCCAAGGCTCGCCCATGCCACCGGCCTGCCCTTCCTGCCCCCTGGCCCGCCGGTGCCGCATGGCGGGCTGCGCGTCACGCTCTACCGCACCGCGCCGCTGCCCTGAGCGCGCGCGACGTGCTTTCATGCGCGCGCAACGGGCAGGGCGGGGCATGGCAGCAGGGGAGATCATCGCCGCGGCGCGGGCGCTGGACGCGCTCGGCTTCATGCCGAGCAAGTCGGGCAACCTCTCGGTCCGCACGGCGCGCGGCTGCCTCATCACCCCGGCCGGCCTGCCCTATGCGGAGACGGCATCGGAAGATCTGGTCGAAGTCGCCCTCGACGGCCGCATCCTCGCCGGGCATCGGCGCCCCTCCTCCGAATGGCGGCTGCACACGGCGATCTATGCGGCGCGGCCGGAAGCGGGGGCGGTGGTGCATACCCACAGCCCCTTCGCCACCGCCCTCTCCTGCGCGAGGCAGCCGATTCCGCCCTTCCACTACATGATCGCCCTCGGCGGCGGCGCCGATATCCGCTGCTCGGCCTATGCCACCTTCGGCACGGCGGCGCTGGCCGAGGCCTGCGTCGCGGCGCTGGAGGGCAGGCGGGCCGCGCTGCTGGCCAATCACGGCGCGGTCGCGCTTGGGCGGACGCTCGCCGGCGCCCGCACGCTGGCGATGGAGGTGGAGAACCTGGCGCGGCAATACCTCGCCCTCCGCGCCGCCGGCCTGCCGCCCGTGCTGCTGAACGAGGCCGAGTTGCGCGAGGTCTTCGCGCAGTTCGGCGACTACGGGCGGCTAACCTGAGGTTCGGCTCGCGCACCGAGCAGATCCCGACGCCGCGCCGCTCCGGCACCTGGCCATCGGCATGGACCACGTGGATGTCACGGTGCAGGTCCCGCCGGAGGCCAGGGTGACCGGCATGCCCGCCTTTGGCGGCAGCAGGCGGTCGCCGAGCTCATCCGCAGCATAACGGATGCGTTCTGGTAGCATATCGCAACAAGCACCGGATGCGGCGCCCGTGCCACGGGGCGATACCGCCGGGCGGCATTCTGTTCTAGCCTCGGCGCCGATGCAGTTCCCCGGTCCCCCGTCCCGGCTCGCCCTCCTGGCCGCCGCGCTCCTCTCCGCCTGTGCCGCCAGCGGCCCGCGCAGCGGCTCCGGCCCCGCCGGCCAGCCCGATTTCGGCGCCTACCTCAGCGGCCGCTTCGCCGCTGCCGAGACCGATACCAGGACCGCGGCCGACCGCCTGCTCGAAGCGCTGAAGGCCGACCCGGACCAGCCGGAGGTGCTGAACCGCGCCTTTCTCGCCTCCCTGCTCGATGGCCGGTCGGACGCCAACCGCCTCGCCCGCCGCCTGCCGGACAATCCGGCCGCCAACCTGCTGCTCGCCGGCGGCGACGTGCAGGGCGGCCGTTGGGACCGGGCGGAGCAGCGCCTGCGCGCCCTCAACCGCAGCGGGCCGGTGCAGGTGCTCCAGCCGGTGATGCTGGCCTGGGTGCAGTTCGGCCGTGGCCATGTGGAGCAGGCACAGGCGACCCTCCGCCCGCTGGTCGAGTCCAACCGGCTGCGTGCGTTGAATGCCCTGCACGCTGCCCTCATCGCCGACCTCGCCGGCAAGCCGCGCGAAGCGGAGCGGCTAGCCCGCCTCGCCGTCGCCGACCAGCCGCAGGCGCCCTGGCGCCTCGCCGTGCTGGCGGCCGGGGTGCTGAACCGCGCCGGCCGCGCCGATGAGGCGAACCGGCTGATGGACGAGGTGGTGGCGAGCGGCGAGGATGCCGCGCTCGCCGCCGCCCCGTCGAACCGGCGCCTGGCGCTGGCCTCCCGCGGCGTCGCCTCGCCGGCGGACGGCATCGCCGAGGCTTATACCGCGCTTGCCAGCGCGCTCCGCGGCCAGGGCTCCAACGACTTCGCGCTGATCCTGGCGCAGCTCGCCCTCCGGCTGCGGCCCGGCTTCGCCCCGGCGCTGGTGCTGGTCTCCGACACGCTGGCCGACCAGAACCACCCGGACGCGGCGCTCGGCGCGCTCGGCCAGGTTGCCGCCGACGATCCGCTGGCGCCGGTGATCGCGCTCCGCCGCGCTGCCCTCCTCGACAAGCTGAAGCGGACGGAGGAGGCGGTGGCGCTGCTTCGTGGCCTCGCCGGGGCCAATCCGTCCCTGCCGCAGCCCCCGGCCCGGCTCGGTGACCTGCTGCGGCGGCACGAGCGCTTCGCCGAGGCGGCCGAGGCCTATGACCAGGCGCTGGCCCGCAGCGGCCCGGTCGATTCCGCGGACTGGCCGCTCTTCTACGCCCGCGGCATCGCACGCGAGCGTTCCGGTCAGGCGGTGGCGGCGGAGGCCGACCTGCTCCGCGCGCTCGAGCTCTCGCCCAGCCAGCCCTATGTGCTGAATTATCTCGGCTACAGCTGGGCCGAGCAGGGGAAGAACCTCGACCGCGCGAAGGCCATGCTGCTGCAGGCGACGGAGCTTCGCCCGCAGGACGGCAACATCGCCGACAGCCTCGGCTGGGTGCTGTTCCGCCTCGGAAACCTGCCGGAGGCGGTGACATGGCTGGAGAAGTCGGTCGAGCTGGAACCGCGCAGCAGCGTCATCAACGACCATCTGGGCGATGCCTACTGGGCCTCGGGCCGGCAGCGGGAGGCGCAGTTCCAATGGCGCCGGGCGCTCGCCCTCGACCCCGAGACGGCTGAGGTGCCGAAGATCCAGCAGAAGCTGCGGGACGGCCTGCCCGGCTACCCCGCCTCCACCGCGCAGCGCTGATGCCGGTCGAATCCGCGCCCGCGAAGGTCAACCTCCACCTGCACGTCACCGGGCGGCGGGCGGATGGCTACCACCTGCTCGACAGCCTCGCGGTCTTCGGCCCGGTGGCCGATGAGGTGGCGGCGGGGCCGGCGGAGGCGCTGTCGCTCGCCATCGACGGCCCCTTCGGCGCCGGGCTGGCGGCGGAGGCGGACAATCTCGTGCTGCGGGCGGCCCGGGCGCTGGCGGAGGCGGCCGGAGCCAGCCCCGGCGCGGCACTGCGGCTCACGAAACGGCTGCCGATCGCCTCGGGCATCGGCGGCGGCTCGGCGGATGCGGCGGCGGCGCTGCGGCTGCTCGATCGTCTGTGGGGCCTCGGCCTCGGCGAGGCGAGGCTGGCGGAAATCGGCGCGCGGCTCGGGGCGGATGTGCCGGTCTGCCTCGCATCCCGCCCGATGCGGATGCAGGGCGTGGGCGAGCTGCTCTCCCCGGCTCCCGCCCTTCCGCCCTGCGGGCTGCTGCTGGTCAATCCCAGCCTCACCCTGGCGACGCCGGCGGTGTTCCAGGCGCGGGAAGGCGGCTTCACCCCGCCTGCCACCTTGCCCGCCGCCTGGGCCGATGCGGCGGCCATGGCGCGCGACCTGGCGGCGCTGCGCAACGACCTGGAGGCGCCGGCGATCCGCCTCTGCCCGCCCATCGCCGAAGTCCTGGCCGCGCTCCGTGCCCTGCCGGGCTGCCTGCTGGCACGCATGAGCGGCAGCGGGGCGACCTGCTTCGGCCTTTTCGCCACGCCGGCCGCGGCGGAGGCGGCGGCGCCCGCCCTGCCGGGCGGCTGGTGGCGCGCGGCGGGGCCGCTGCATCGCGCTGCGTGACGCGCGCTTGGGGCTTTACGCGGCGAGGCCCCGGCCCTATCCAGTGCGCCGCCGCTGGGGCGTAGCCAAGCGGTAAGGCAGCGGTTTTTGGTACCGCCATTCCCAGGTTCGAATCCTGGCGCCCCAACCACCCCTCGCCAGTCGAGCCCTGCATGCGGCGCGCAGCGGATCGGCCCGGTCAACTCTCCGCCCCGCTCGGCGCCGCCTGCCGCCGCACCTCCTCAGCCACGCCCGTGGTGTCCCAGCCATCGTCGGTGGCGATGCGGCCACGGGCCTGGTCGCGCTCCAGCACGCCGACCAGCTGCTCGGAGGCCTCGCGCACCGCCACGCGGTAGCGTCCGTCATCGTCGCGCAGCGCCCCCAGCCGGTGCAGCGTGCGCAGGTCGTGCCGGCGGAACAGCCGTCCGGCCCGCTCCGCCTCATAGGCCGGCAGGCCGAGCCGGCGCAGCGCCTCGATGCCCAGTTCGAGCGCGGAGCCGAAGGTCTCGCGCACCATCGCATGGGCGCCCGCCTCGATCACCGCATAGGCATGGCTGCGGTCGTTGGCGCGGGCGAGGATCTGCGCCTGGGGAAAGTGCCGCCGCACCGTGCCAATGATGGAGAGCGTCGTCTCCGGCGCATCCGTCGCCACCACCACCAGCGCCGCCTCCGCCGCGCCCGCCGCCTGCAGCAGGTCGAGCCGCGAGGCATCGCCGTAGAAGACGCGGAAGCCGAAGCGCCGCAGCGCCTCGATCGTCTCCATGTCGTGGTCGAGCACGGTGACGGGATGGCCCTGCGCCATCAGCAGCCGCCCGACGATCTGCCCGAAGCGGCCGAAGCCGGCGATGACGACGCTGCCCTGCGGCTCGATCGCATCCGGCTCCGGCGCGAGGTCGGTATCGGCCAGCCGGTCGGCGAGGCGGCCATAGGCCATCATCAGCAGCGGCGTCATCGGCATGGAGAGCGCGACGACCGAGACCAGCAGGCTCGCCTCCGCCGCCGGCAGCACGCCGTTCTGCGTGGCGAAGGCAAGCAGCACGAAGGCGAATTCCCCGCCCTGGGAGAGCACCAGCGCGGTCAGCAGCACCTCCGTCCGCGGCCGCCGCGAGGCCAGCCCCAGCCCGGCCAGCACCGCCGCCTTCACCAGCACCAGCAGCACGACCAGCCCGGCGACGGTAAGCGGCGCGGCCGCGACCTGGGCGAAGTCGATCCCCGCCCCGACCGAGAGGAAGAAGAGGCCGAGCAGCAGCCCTTTGAAGGGCTCGATATCGCCCTCCAGCTCGTGCCGGAACTCGCTGTCGGCCAGCACCACGCCGCCGAGGAAAGCGCCGAGCGCGGGCGAGAGCCCGACGGATTCCATCAGCAGCGCGATGCCGACGACGAGCAGCAGCGCCGAGGCGGTGAAGATCTCGCGCAGCCGCGTCTCGGCGATGAGGCGGAAGACCGGCCGCGTCAGCAGCCGCCCGGCCAGCACCACCGCGGCGACGGCGCCGAGCACCGCGGCCGCCTGGCCCCAGGGCGGCAGCGTCGTGATCCAGCCCTCCGCATGCGCCGCGCCACCGGTCGCCGGCGCCAGGGCGAGCAGCGGCAGCACGGTGAGGATCGGGATGACCGAGACATCCTGGAAGAGCAGCACGGCGAAGGTCGTCTCGCCGCCGCCGGTTTTCAGCAGGCCCCGCTCGGCGAGGATCTGCAAAGCAATGGCGGTCGAGGACATGGCCAGGATCAGCCCCGCCGCCAGCGCCATCCGCCAATCATAGCCGAAGGCGAGGCCGATGCCGCCGACCGCCAGCGCGGTCAGCCCGACCTGCAGACCGCCCGCGCCGAGCACCGGCCCGCGCATCGCCCAGAGCCGCGCCGGCCGCAGCTCCAGCCCGACGAGGAAGAGCATCATCACCACGCCGAATTCGGCGAAATGCATCACCTCGCCCGCATCGCCGGCGAGGTGCAGGCCGAAGGGCCCGATCGCCACCCCCGCCAGCAGGTAGCCGAGCACCGAGCCGAGGCCGAGCCGCTTGGCGATCGGCACCGCCGCCACCGCGGCGAGCAGGTAGACGAAGGCCTGGCCCAGGAAACTCTCGCTCATCGTTCAGGCCTCCACCGCGTCGCGCAGGTTCCGCAGCAGCGCCGCATACTCCGCCGCGTGCCGCTCCAACGCCGGTTGTTCCAGCAGATAGGTGCCGTGCAGGATGAAGGGCGGCAGCCAGCGCATCCGGCAGAGCCGCGCCGTCGCCTCGAAGGGGCGGAGGAATTCCTCGAGGGAATGACAGTTCATCCCCTCCGGCCCATAGGCCGCCTCGGCGCCCCCGGCGGTGACGGCCGAGAGCAGCGCCTTGCCGGCCAGCGCCGTGCCCTCCCGCCCGAAGGCGAAGCCGTGCTCCAGCACCAGGTCCAGCCATTCCTTCAGGATGGCAGGCGAGGAGTACCAGTAGACCGGATGCTGGAAGACGATGACGTCATGCTCGAGCAGCAGCGCCTGCTCCGCCTCCACGTCGATCAGGAAGTCCGGATAAGCCTCATAGAGATCGTGCAGCCGGACGCCCTCCACCTGCCGGGCGGCGGCGGTGAGCGCGGAATTGGCACGGGACCGCCGCCGCACGGGATGGGCAAGCAGCACGAGGATGCGCTGGGGCATGAGGGGTCCTGTCCTGGGGAGGGACAAACTCGGTTCTGTCCCTCCCCCGGGTCAAGCCGCCCGTTCGGCGAGGCCGCCTCTCAGCGTACCGTGGTCACCGCGCGGCGGTTCTGCGCCCAGGCCTGCTGGTCGGAGCCGAGGGCTTCCGGCCGGTCCTTGCCGAAGCTGATCGTCGTGATCCGCGTGCCGGCAACGCCCTGCGAGACCAGCACGTCCCGGGCCGCATTCGCCCGCCGCTGGCCAAGGGCGAGGTTGTACTCGCGGGTGCCGCGCTCATCCGCATGGCCTTCGACCATGACGGTGACCTGGCGGTACTGCTGCAGCCAGGCCGCCTGGCGCTCCAGCACCGGGCGCTGGTCGGCGCCCACGGTCGAGCTGTCGGTCACGAAATAGACGCGGTCGCCGACATTCGCGGCCAGATCCTCCTGGCTGCCGGGCCGCGCATTCGCGCCGCCGCGCCCGCCGCCCGGCCCGCCCCCTGGCCCGCCGAGCCCGCCCGGATTGGCCGCGCCGAGGCTGGAGCCCCCGCCCTGCCCGGTCGCTGCGGCATTCTGGTCCGAACTGGAGGAGCAGCCAGCGAGCAGGGCCATGGCGGCCAAGGCGGCGAAAGTCCTGATGAGCATGCGATCCTGATCCCTGAAACCGGCCGGATATGGCAGCAGGTCCTGACTGGTTTATGAGTGTCGCCCCGGCCGGGTCCGCGCGACACCGGGCCGGTCATAGGGCCATGGAGGAACGATGGCGACCACCGGCCTGATGGTGCTGCACGTCATGCTCGCGGCGCTGGCGACCATGCACGTCCTGCTCCGCAAGCGTGATGTCGGCACCTCGATCGGCTGGATCGGCCTGACCTGGCTTTCGCCCTTCCTCGGCGCCGGGCTCTACTGGCTTCTCGGCATCAACCGCGTCGCCAACCGCGCCCGGGCGCTGCGGCGCCCTCCCGGCCGGCCTCCCGCCGATGCGGACGAGCCCTTCCCCTGCCAGCTGCCACCGGGCCTCATTGCCCTCGACCGCACCGCGCGCCGCCTCACCGGGCACGCCGCCCTGCCGGGCAACCGGATCACGCCCCTGCGAAACGGCGATGCCGCCTATCCGCGGATGCTGGAGGCCATCGAGGCGGCCGCGCACTCAGTCCTGCTCTCCAGCTACATCCTGCGCGACGACGCGGCCGGCCGGCCGATCCTCGATGCGCTGATCCGCGCGCATGAGCGCGGCCTTGCGGTCCGCGTGCTGGTGGATGGCATCGGCGGCGGCTATTTCCTCTCGCCCGCCTGGCGCCGGCTGCGGCGGCATGGCGTGCCCGCGGCGCGCTTCATGCACACCTCCCTGCCCTGGCGCATGCCCTTCCTCAACCTGCGCTCGCACAAGAAGCTCCTCATCCTCGATGGGCGCCTCGCCTTCACGGGCGGGCTGAACATCGGCCGCGAGAACCTGCTTGCCAGCAATCCCCCCCACCCGGTGCGCGACATCCATTTCGCCATCGAGGGACCGGTGACGGCGCAGCTGGTCGAGGCCTTCGCCCGCGACTGGCATTGGGCGGCCGGCGACGGCGACCCGTTGCCGCCGCCCGCCGCCGCGCCGCTGCCGGCGGCGGGCGAGGTGACAGCCCGGATCGTCACCTCCGGCCCGGACCAGGACCTCGAGAAGATTGAAACGCTCACCCTCCAGGCCATCGCCTGCGCGCAGCACTCGATCCTGGTGCTGACGCCCTATTTCCTGCCCGACAGCCGGGTGATCACCGCCCTCAGCTTGGCCGCCCTGCGCGGCGTCGCGGTCGACATCGTCGTGCCGCAGCGGAGCGACCATCCCTTCGTCGACTGGGGCATGCATGCGCATGTCGACCCGATCCTCAGAGCCGGCTGCCACATCTGGTACAACCCGCCGCCCTTCGACCATTCGAAGCTGATGGTGGTCGATGGGGGCTGGAGCCTGATCGGCAGTTCCAACTGGGACACGCGCAGCTTCCGGCTGAATTTCGAGCTGGATGTCGAGATCTACGACGCTGCCATGGCCGCCGCCCTGGCCGATGTCATCCGGCAACGGCGCGGCCAAAGGCTGCTGGCTGCGGAGCTGGCGCAGCGTTCCCTGCCGGTGCGGCTGCGTGACGCGGCGATGCGCCTGGCGCTGCCCTATATCTGATCGACATATCTGGTCAGCGGCGCTCGGGCCCGACCCGGCAGGGCGAGGAGGCCGGCGCCCTGGCATAGCTGCACACCACATAGCCGGGCAGGTCGAGCCCGTCCTCGATGCGGGCGAAGCCCGAATCCTCGCCGGGCCGCAGCAGCCCGGTCTCCCGCGACAGCAGCTTCGACCGGTCGGCGGCGTAGAGCACCTTCACCGGAAAGTCGCAGCGGTTGGTGAAGCGCACCGCCCGCTGCTTCGGCTCGCCCTCGCCGCCGCGCCGCAGGTCGCGGGCCGCGCAGGCCGGCGTGACCAGCGTCGCCACCGGCTCCGGCCCGGGGGCAACGTCGGGGACGGGGTCTGCCGCGGGCTGCTCCACGGCCGCCTGCGGCGGCTCCGGCTGCCTGACAGTAGGCGGCGCCTCGGCCAGGACGGGCCGCGGCTCGCCGCATTCCTCGCCGCGCCGCGCCAACTCGCGCCGCATTTGGCCGCCGCTGACCGGGTTGTCGCGCCAGGTGCAGAGCTGCGCCGTCGGCACCTGCTGCATGCGGTCGCCGCCGATCCGGTCGAGGGCCGCGCAGGCGGCGAGCGACAGGACGAGCCCCAGCAGGGCAGCGGCATGGGACCGGCGCAGAGGCATGGGAGGCGGGTTTCCTGAATGAATGGGGGCCGGGCGGCGCCATCCAAACGCCGCAGCGCCGCATTGGTCCAGCCCGTCAGAAGGTCGATGCGGAGGCGCACCGCGCGGCCGGAGGGGGTTGCCGTGCGGCTCGGCTTTGGGCACAGCCTTGCCCGCCCCAGACAGCAGTCCCCAGGATGCCCGAGACTCCCGAATCCCTGCTGGCGCGCCTTGCCGCGCTCGGCATCGAGACCACTACCACCGCGCACGCCCCGGTTTTCACCGTGGCGGAAAGCCAGGCCCTGCGCCGCAGCCTGCCGCAGGGCGAGGCGGGTGGACACAGCAAGAACCTGTTCCTCCGTCCCGCGAAGTCTGGGCCCGGCCCGCACCTGCTGGCAGTGCTGGAGGAGGACCGCAAGGTCTCGGTCAATGCCCTCGCCCGCGCCGTCGGCGCCGGCCGGGTGGAAATGGCACCCGCCGAGGATCTCCGTCGCCTGCTCGGCGTCGAGCCCGGCTCCGTCACCCCCTTCGGCATGGCGAACGCGCCGCCCGGCGCCGTGCGGGTCCTGCTCGATGCCGGGTTGCTGCGGGATCACGAGGTCGTCCATTTCCACCCGCTGGCGAACGGCATGACCACCGCCATCCGCCCGGCCGACCTGCTGCGCTTCCTCGAGCATCTCGGCCACCGGCCGGAGCTGGTAGAGCTGCCGCCTCCGGCCGGCTGACGCATTGAAACGGGCTCGGGGCGCCTACCATCTGCTCCCTGCCCCATTGCCCTTGCGTCGGACCGGCGCATGTATGACCACAGACCAAGGAATTCCGCTCATGGACGTCATCTTCGACCCGAACCGCCAGGTTCCCCCTGCCGGGGCCCAGGCAGGCGGCGCCGACCTGATCATGGATGGCGATCAGAAAACCTTCATGCAGGACGTGGTGGAGGCCAGCCGCCAGGTTCCCGTCCTCGTCGATTTCTGGGCGACCTGGTGCGGCCCGTGCAAGACGCTGACGCCGGCAATCGAGAAGGTGGTGCGCGCCGCCGGCGGCCGGGTGAAGCTGGTCAAGATCGACATCGACAAGAACCGGGCGCTCGTTCAGCAGCTCACCCAGCTCGGCCTTCCGCTGCAGAGCGTGCCGACCGTCGCCGCCTTCTGGCAGGGCCAGATCGCCGACCTCTTCCAGGGCGCGCTGCCCGAGGGCGAGATCAAGCGCTTCGTCGAGGGGCTGCTGAAGCTCACCGGTGGGCAGATGCCCTCCGCCGACCTGCTTGCCGAGGCCAAGGCGGCGGCCGAGGAGGGCGACCACCAGACTGCCCTGCAGCTCTACGGCGCCCTGGTGCAGGAGGAGCCGGAGAACCCGGAGGCCTTCGCCGGCGTCGCCCGCAGCCTGATGGAACTCGGCCAGGAGGAGCAGGCGCTCCAGGTCCTCGACAACCTGCCGCCCAAGATCGCCGACCACGCGGCCATCGCTTCGGTCCGCAGCACGCTGGAACTGGCCGCCGAGGGCCGCCGTGCCCGCGAGAAGACCTCCGAGTTCGAGGCGCGCCTCGCTGCCGACCCGAACGACCATGAGGCACGGATCGAGTTCGCCGTCGCCCTCAATGCCGCCGGAGACCGGGCCGGTGCCGCCGATGCGCTGCTCGAGGCCTTCCGCCGCGACCCCGCCTGGAACGAGGAGGCGGCGCGCAGGCAGCTGCTGAAATTCTTCGAGGCCTGGGGCTTCTCCGACCCGGCGACGGTGGCAGGGCGGCGCAAGCTTTCCTCGCTGCTGTTCCGCTAGCGCCGCCACGGTGGCAGCCCTCCGCGCCGAGCCAAATGCGCTGCCGGCCGAGATTGCGGTCTTCCCGCTGTCCGGGGCCTTGCTGCTGCCCGAGGGGCGGCTGCCGCTGAACATCTTCGAGCCGCGCTACCTGGCGATGACGGAGGACAGCCTGGCCGCCGGCCGGATGTTCGGCATGATCCAGCCGGACCCGGCCGCGCCACGGGGCGAGACGGGCCCCGGCCTCTATCGCATCGGGTGCCTCGGGCGCCTCACCTCCTTCGCCGAGACGGAGGATGGGCGCTTCCTCATCACCCTGACCGGCGTGACCCGCTTCCGCATTGCCGGGGAATTGGAGATGCGCCACGGCTACCGCCGGGTCCGGGCCGATTACGCCGCCTTCCGCGCCGACCTCGTCCCCGCCACGCCGCTCGCGCTCGACCGCGCGGCGCTGCTCGCCGCTCTCCGCCCCTTCTTCAAGGCGCGTGGGATCGACGCGAATTGGGAGGCGGTAGAGCAGACCGAGGATGGCGAGCTGGTGACGACGCTCGCCATGATCTGCCCCTTCGAGGTACCGGAGAAGCAGGCGCTGCTGGAAGCGGCGACGCCCGCCGACCGCGCCGCCATGCTGATCGCCTTGCTCCAGATGGGCGCCCATGGCACCCCATCCGGCGACGCGCCGCCCCGCGGGCGGCTGAGCTAGAGGACCACGCCATGAGCCACGCCACGACCGATGCCCCGCCCCCCGAGGTGGACCCCGCCCTGCTGGAGATCCTCGTCTGCCCGCTGACCAAGGGCCCGCTGCGCTACGACCGCGCCGCCGGCGAGCTGATCAGCGACCAGGCCCGCCTCGCCTATCCGATCCGCGACGGCATCCCGATCATGCTGCCCGACGAGGCCCGCCGCCTCGACGACTGAGCGGCCCATGCCGACCCCGACCGAGATTCGCCTGATCCGGGCCGAGCGCCTGCTGGAGGTCGCCTTCGACGACGGCAGCCGCTTCCGCCTGCCGGCCGAGTACCTGCGCGTCGAGAGCCCTTCGGCCGAGGTGCAGGGGCATGGGCCGGGGCAGAAGGTGGTGGTTGCCGGGCGGCGCGAGGTCGGCATGCTGCGGCTGGAGCCGGTCGGCCACTACGCCATCCGCATCGCCTTCGACGACCTGCATGACAGCGGGATCTACAGCTGGGACTACCTGCACCGGCTGGGTGTGGAGCAGGCGGAGCGCTGGGCAGCCTATGAGGCGGCGCTGGCGGAGCGGGGGCTGAGCCGCGACCCGCCGCCGCGGCGGAAAGGCTAGCCTACCCCGCCTTCATCAAGCCCTGTCCCGCCAGGAGCCCCGTCACCCCCGGGCCGAGCCCCATCGCCTGCCGGGCGAAGGCCCGCTTCAGCCCCGGCATTCGATCGACCGCCGCGATGCCGAGCCGCCGCGCGATCCGCACCGGCGCGAAGTCGTTGCCGAAGAGCCGCTCCAGCGCATGCATGCCGGTCAGCATCAGCAGCGTATCCGGCCGCCGCCGCGCTTGGTAGCGCGCCAGCACCGCCGGCGTGCCGGGGTCGTCGCCCGCGTTCCAGGCGGTGATTACCTCCTCGGCCAGCGCCGCCACGTCGCGGAAGCCAAGGTTGAGCCCCTGCCCTGCGATCGGGTGGACACCATGCGCCGCATCGCCGATGAGGGCGAGGCGCGTATCCGTCCAGCGATCGACCAGCAGCGCCGAGAGCGGGTAGGACCAGCGCCGCCCGATCGGCTTCACCGCGCCCAGATGCGGTCCGAGCCGGCGTGCCAGCTCCCGCCCGAAACCCTCGTCGTCGAGCGCCAGCATCCGCCGGGCGATCGGCGTCCGGTCCGCCCAGACGAAGGCGGAGGCATGGGGGTAGGCGGCCGTGCCGAAGCGGTCCGGCCCGGCAAGCGGCAATTGCGCGAAGGGCCCGTTCGGCAGGAACTGCTCGAGCGCCACCCCCTCATGCGGCAGTTCATGGGCGAAGGCGCCAACCATGCCGATCTGGTGGTAGTCGAGCGTCGTCGCGCGGATGCCGGCCTGGCGGCGGAGCGGGCTGTTGCGCCCCTCGGCGGCGACGACCAGCCGCGTCTGCAGCACCTCCCCGGTCGAGAGACGCACCGTCGCACCATCGGCCCGGCGCTCTACCGTTGCCGTCGCCGGGGCGAAGACCCGCAGGCTCGGCATCTCCGGCATCGCCGCGTTCAGCGCCATCCGCAGGCTTCGCGCCTCGACCATGTAGCCGAAAGGCTCCTCCGAAACCTCGGCCGCCTCGAACTTCAGCGAGAGCGGCGAGGCCGGCTCGCCCGGCCGCCCATCGGCGACGCGGATGCGGCGGATGCCGCAGGGCTCGGCTGGCAGCCGTTCCCACACCCCCGAGGCCGCCAGCAGCCGCTTCGAGGTCAGGGCGATGGCATAGGCCCGTCCGTCGAAATCCGGCAGCGCCATGGGCGGCAGAGGCGCGCTGTCCACCACGGCCACGGGCAGGCCGGCGGCGGCGAGCGTCGCGGCGAAGCTGGCGCCGACCGGCCCGGCGCCGATCACGCAGGCGGCCAATTCGGGGTTCGATGTCATGGCTGGTTCATCCCATGGCTGTGACCTGGGGTCCACCTGCCCAAGCCTTGCCCGCTCTGCCCGATAAATAGGCAGGCTTGCAAACAATCGCGACGCATTCCCCGGCCCGGTCCCGGCTCCGACCTGTGGCACGGGATTTGTAGGCGAAGCCCAGCCGGGACCATCGAGGAGGATCGTGGGCAGATGAAGCTGGTGATGGCGTTCATCAAGCCCTTCAAGCTGGACGAGGTGCGCGAAGCGCTCACCCCGCTCGGAGTGCAGGGGCTGACGGTGACCGAAGTGAAGGGCTTCGGTCGCCAGAAGGGGCAGACGGAAATCTACCGCGGTGCCGAGTACCAGGTCAGTTTCCTGCCGAAGATCAAGATCGAGGTCGTCGTGCCGGACGAGTTGGTGGACGCGGTGATGGAAGCCGTCGCCAAGGCCGCCCGCACCGACAAGATCGGCGACGGAAAAATCTTCGTGCTGGATGTGGAGCGGGCGCTGCGCATCCGCACCGGCGAGACCGACACCTCGGCGCTCTGATACTTCGGCGCTTTGGCGCCGCGTGATGCTCAATAGGGATACAGGGGAACACATGATGAGGATGCCCGCACGCGCGCTGGCGCCGCTGGCTGTCGCGCTGCTCGCCGCGACGCCGGCCCTGGCGCAGGACGGCCCGAAGATCGACACCGGCGACACCGCCTGGATGCTCACCAGCACCGCCCTCGTGCTGATGATGACCATCCCCGGCCTCGCTCTCTTCTATGCCGGCATGGTCCGCAAGAAGAACGTGCTCGCCACCATGATGCAGAGCTTCACCATCGCCGCGCTGACGACAGTGGTCTGGATGGTCGCTGGCTACAGCCTGGCCTTCGGCGAGGGCGGTCCCTGGATCGGCGACCTCTCCAAGCTGTTCCTCTCGGGCCTCGCCGAGAACTGGGACAAGCCCTTCACCCTCGGCAGCGGCGACGGCGCGGTGGCCTTCACCATCCCCGAGACGGTCTTCCTGATGTTCCAGATGACCTTCGCCATCATCACCCCGGCGCTCATCACCGGCGCCTTCGCCGACCGGATGAAGTTCAGCGCCATGGTGCTGTTCACCATCCTCTGGTCGCTGCTCGTCTATGCGCCGGTCGCCCACTGGGTCTGGCACCCGAATGGCTGGATCTTCGCCCTCGGCGCGCTCGACTTCGCCGGCGGCACGGTGGTCCACATCAATGCGGGCGTGGCCGGCCTGGTCGCGGCGCTGGTGCTCGGCAAGCGCCTCGGCCTCGGGCACGACAACATGGCGCCCTACAACCTGGCGCTCGCCGTCATCGGCGCCGGCATGCTCTGGGTGGGCTGGTTCGGCTTCAACGCGGGCTCCGCTGCTGGCGCCGGCGCGCGGGCGGGCATGGCGATGCTGGTGACGCAGGTCGCCGCCGGCGTCGCGGCGCTCGCCTGGGTCTTCGCGGAGTGGGCGACCAAGGGCAAGCCGAGCGTGCTCGGCGCCATCTCCGGCGCGGTCGCGGGGCTGGTCGCCATCACGCCCGCCAGCGGCTTCGTCCTCCCGGTGCCGGCGCTGATCATCGGCGTGGTCGCCGGCCTCGGCGGCTTCTGGGGCGCTACGGGCCTCAAGCATCTCTGCGGCTATGACGACAGCCTCGATGCCTTCGGCGTGCATGGCGTCTGCGGCATCATCGGCAGCCTGCTGACCGGCGTTTTCGCCTATGGCGCCCTCTCGGCGACCACGGCGGTGCCGGCCGGCTTCGGCGGCTCCTTCGAGCAGTTCATCATCCAGGCCGAGGCGACGGGCGCGGTCATCGCCTACACCGCGATCGCCAGCTTCATCCTGCTGAAGGTCACCGATGTGATCGTCGGCCTCCGCGTGCCAGAGGAGGAAGAGCGCGAAGGCCTCGACGTCACCCAGCACGGCGAGCGCATCGCCTGAGACAGCGGCCGGCGGGGGCTTGGTTGCCCCCTCCGGCCCTTTTTTTGCCCGATCACGTTACGACATCAAAACCTGGGGGTTACCGAAGCATGAAAACCAAGTCCGGCCTCCTCGCCGCGCTCCGCCACGCCTGGGTTGCCGCCGCCGCCCTGCTGCTGCCGGCCATGCCCGCCGCGGCGCAGACAGCCATCCCGTCCCTCGGTCTCACCGTCACGCTGACGCCGGTGATCGCGAACGACTACCTGTTCCGCGGCATCAGCCAGACGCGCAACAACTGGGC
>NZ_JAETWB010000028.1 GCF_016773205.1 Belnapia arida | reverse complement strand
AAATCGGTTCAACGTCTTCTTCGTCATGGCTCCAACCTCTCAAGGTTTGAAGCCTCCGGCAAACCCAGAGCGGTTCACCGTGCGTGTCGCTTAACCCGAGCACACGCTCGCCTCCGTTAGGCCACAAGGTCAGTCGCAGGCTCGCCTGCTCGCCGTAGGCCGGATCCGCCTCGAAGCGGAGCCAGGCGAAGGGCGCCTCGCTGGTCGCAGCCGCCCCGACCCGCGCCGCATGCGTTGCGACCCGGGCAGCGGTCTCCTGTGGGGCGTACTGGAGGGCCACCGCATGCATGAGAACGCGCGCCACCCCCTCCTCGGCGGCACCCGGGTCAAGCGTCGCTTCGGTCCAGGCGGCTGCCTCGGCGCGGTCCAGCCGGGGCGGGTCGGTGGCCGCGACACTGATGGCAGCTTCGACGCGGGCGAGCCTATCGGCCTGGTCGGGCCACACGTAGGCAAGCAGGCGCTCGCGGTCCGTAGGGTTTGCCACGTCAAGCGGGTCGAGGTCGCACCCCTGCTGCCGCAGCACATGTACTGACACGTCGGCCGGCGGCGGGGCACCCTCCCAAGCGGGAGCGACCCTGACCGGCGCGCCCAGCGTGCCGGCCGTCACACCGCCCAACCGGTGCTCGTACCGGTCGAGCACGAGGACGAGGCCCGCGCTCGCACCAAGCTCGTGCAGTGCGAAGGGCAATCCGCCGGTCTCGGCGGCGATAACAAGGAGGCCCGCCATGAGCGGGGCCGAGCGCATGGGCTCGTTGGTCTGTGGCGCGCGGTCGAGCCACGGCAGGAGGTCGGCATCGGCGTCTGGCAGGGCGTCGGCCAAGGTCGCCTCCAGCGTCTCCGCTTCAGGTAGTGGATTGGGCGGGTACATCGCAGCCAGGCGCGGCAGGCGCCCCCGCCGGACCAGGGCGTGCAGGCCCCCAGCCAACCTGAGCGGAACCGAGTCGCCGCGTGCGTCGGGCCGCCCGGACCAGTTGAGCACGCGTCGTCCGACTTCTGTCGAGCGGTCGAGCGAACGCTCGAGCACCTCGCAGAGCAAACCCGTGAAGGGCGAGCCGCGTTTGGCGCACGCTTCGGCCTGTGCGGCAAATGCTTTGCGAATGGTGGTTTCGGCTGAGGTCACCATGGGCGGGTCCCTGTGGTCGTGTTCGCCCCGCCGGAACGCGTCTGCGCGGGGGAGGCCTTGTGGGGCGGACGCCGTTGGGCGGAGGGATCACGCCCGACAAGGTCCTCCAGAGCGGCCACGTTTGTCTGGGCGACATCCCGTGCAGCAAGGCTTGTGCAAAGCCTTTCAACCCGCCCACGGATGGCCGGAAGGGTAGGCTTGGCCGCCTCTGGCGTCCAACACCATCTCCGTCACCCAACTCATAAGCAGCGCGGCATAGGCCTCCTGTGACGCCCTGTCGGACAGCCCGTGGTCGGCACCCTCGATCCGGCGATAGGTCAGCGAGCGTGCGCGCCGGAACGCCGCGAGGTAATTTGCGACCACCGCGTGGGGGATGATGTCGTCGTGCTCGGATTCAACGATCAGCGCATCACCTTCGAACTCTGCACAGGCGCGCAGCGCCCGGTTCTCCTCCGCGGCGACCGGGCCCCGCCGATAAGCCGCCAAAGCGTCCCTATCGAGCCGCTGCTTCGGTGCCGCCCAATCCTCGTCTCGGTAAAGGGCAGGCACGCGCAAGGTGAGCCACCTGACGGGCCGGAGTGTGGTAAGGATAGCCGCCAAGTAGGCGCCGTAGCTGCTGCCGACGGCGCCGATCGCCGCCGGGTCGACGCCCGGCTGACCGGCTAACGTATCGTAGGCCGCAACAAGGTCGCGCAGGTTGTCCTCACGCGACACGGTGTCGTGCCGGGGGTCATCTCGCGCCACGCCGCGCGGCTCGAAGGTCAGGCCGACGCAGCCGAGCGACGCAATCTGACGGGCGCGGGGGAGGTAGACGTCCTGATTGCTCCCCCACCCCTGCACGAACAGCATGCCGGGGATCGCGGTCGCCGGCGCGACCACGGTACCGGGAATGCTCCGACCGTCGACAGGAATTTCGACCGCTTCATCGCGCGTAGCCATCAGAGCTCCACCATCGCGTATTTGGTCATCGGGCCATCCAGCTCGTCCACCCCCCGGAAGTACACCGTCGCGTTCGGCGGCGGTGGCGCGGCTTCGCCATAGATCTCCACGGTAGCGGCGCGTACCGTGCGCAGCGCGGGCTCGGCGCGGAACGCCTCAAGTGCCGCGAGCTCAGCGCCGCTAGCGCCGCCGACACGCCAGGACTGCTCCAGAACGCCGCAGCGGGGCCGGCCCGTCGCATCTGACCCCTGGGCAACATCGTAGTTGCGGCGCGAGGCGAACATCCGCGCGAAACACTCCACCGCCGCCGTATCGTAGGTCTGCGCCTGTGATACCGCGAGCCGTGCTTCGTCCGGAAGTCCGAGCTCCGCCAGCGCTTCGAAGCCGCCGCGTACGACGAACAGCTTGGAGCCGCCGTAGACGGCCGCGCCGCTGTTGTCCTGAGTGAGGCACTGTGTGCCACAGTAGGTCGCAACCAGCTCGGCCACCCGCACCTGGCCCACGCTGTAGGTCGTCACCGCCGCGAGATTTTCTTCCAGGACGAGCCCGTCGTCCGAGAAGGTTACGGTCTCCACCCTGTCGAGCGCTGCCTCCAGCGCGGCCATGTCGGAGACCACGACCTGCCCGCGCCCTCCAGTCGCCCGCACTGGCTTGACGCGCACGGGCCCGCGCTCAAGCAGGCGCTTGCCAGCGCGGCGGGCGTCTACGCAGGCGAAGGCAGTGAAGCCGGAAAGGACGGCACCACTCACCCGGTGCCCGAATGCGGGCGACCAGCCGGGCGGCGCTGCCGCGTCAGGGCTGACGAGAGGGTGGGTGATCGCCTTGGTCGCTACAAAGGCCTGAGGCACAACGCCGCCAAACAGGTCGTGCTCGCCTCGCAACCCGAGCGCCGCCGCCGCCCCGAGCCCGACCAGGGTGTCGCTCGGCACGAGGTAGACGGGGCCCGGATAGCGGGTGCCCGGCTCATACTCCCCCACAAAATCGAAGTCTTTAAGGGCGGCCAGCTGCCTCGCTATCCCCTCGCGGGTGGCCCTTTCGTGGCTATGGGCAAAGCCGCGCTTGGGGTCGGAGTACACGGCCACGACGCCACGTTGCACCTGGAAATCTCCCATCGCGCCTATGCTCCACCCCTACAAAGCCAAGCGGCAACGCCAGGCCACTCAGGAGAGGTGGGCCGAACACCTCGCGGGTACGCATCGTGCCGTTGCATTCGCACGAGTTGAAAGGGCCAGCACCAAACGCCTGAGCGCGCGCCGGTCGGGCGCGGTCCGCAGATCACTAAAGTTTGCTCGACATTTTGCGCCGGAGTTCGTTCGCGCCGGACAGCGCAGACGCACATACACGGCCCTCGCCACCCGCGGCCTGCCGAAGCGTGGCTCCAAGTCTATGTGAATGGACGAGCGCCTGAACGGCACAACGGCGTCGGGCGGCAACGGACTGGACGCGGGCGGGCGGCACGACAGTAGGGGTAGTACGCCCACTGCCGCGGAGGAGCTTTGCGCTGCGACGCCCCCTGGCGGCGTGGCTGCCGGCTCGGTGCGTCGTTGCGCGGGATCAGGTCCCGCACGATGCAAGGAAGTCCAGCACGGCCGTGTTGAAGGCCACGGGATTGCGATGGTTCATTGGGTGCGAAGCGTCCGGGATGGTCACACGCTGCACATCCCTGAGCGACTGCTCCAGCGCGTCCAGTATCCGTGCGTAAGCCGGCGGTGATCGTTCTGCGCCGACCAGCAATGTTGGTGCCGCAATCGCCTCTACGTCCGTTCGGGTGAAGGGGGCCCGATGCTCCCTGAATTGCCCGAGCAGCGTATGTGCATTGTCCCTCATGACCTGCTTTGATCGCTCGGAAAGGTCGTCCCAGGCGCCACGACCGCTGACCGCCTCCACGAACACAGCAAGGCCAGCGTCGACATCGCCTTGGCGGATACGCTCAGCTGCTCCATCGAACGAAATGGGTGCGATTGAAGCTGCTGCCGTCAAAGTAGGCTGCAACGATGCATCGAGGTCGCCGCCGGGCTCGGCAAGGACCAGAGCGCGGACCCGGTCCGGGAAGTTGCGAGCGACCTGAAACGCTACATAACCGCCCCGCGAGTGCCCGACGAGGTGTACCGGTCCGGCTCCGAGGGTGACCAGGAAGGCAGCAACATCCTCGGTATGCTGCCGCGTGGTGAAGTTGTCGCCCGACCCGTCCCAGCACGCAGGCCAGAAGTGGCGGAGGCTGACGGTAATCGCCCGATACCGCTGGCCGAACGCTTCCATCTGCGGCATCCAATAGCGGCAGTCGCAGAGCGCACCGTGGATGAGAAGCAGAGGAGTACCTGCCCCCCGCTCCAGGTAGGCCATGTCGTAGTCATTGGCCCGCAGGAACTGCATCGGCGTCTTTCGGCTCCCGGACAGGGCCGCCTGCACGCGCAGGAGCGCCGGCATCAGGCAGATGCTCCTTGCGGGGTGGCCAGGCTAACCACACCGTCCCACCTCTCGAACAAGGTTCAGCCTAACACGCCGCAATAGGCCTGCAAGCTCGCCTCCGAGGCAGGAAATAACTGTTTCCTGAAATGCAGCGCTGGGCCAAACAGCGGTACCAAGTGTCAGATTTTGCCCATTAAAGTAAGCGCAGCCCAGCCTTAGTCCCGCCAGCCCAGCGCGCTAATCACCCGCTTCGAACCAGTCCGATGTCGCGTAGCGTATCCTTCGATCGGCACGCTACGGCATCACCCGTTTCAGCCCCATGCAGGTCAACCGGACCTGCTAGGTGCCAACACGACGATCAGAGAGAAGGACCAAACTCGGTAAGATGCGGACGATGCTCATCGCCAGACGGTCCCTGCTCGCGCTTGGAGCCTTTTGCCTTACCACTGGCGCCGACGCGGCAGAGGAGCAGTTCTTTGACTCGGCCGGCGTTCGCATCCGCTACATTGAGGAGGGCCGGGGGGAGTGTGTCGTCCTAGTTCACGGCTACACCTCGGACGCCGAGGCCCAGTGGGCCTGGACCGGCATACCTCAAGCGCTTGCCACGCGGTACCGCGTCATTGCCCTGGACGTACGAGGTCACGGGCGCAGCGGTAAGCCGCATGCCGTTGCCCAGTACGGGCCAGAGATGGGATATGACATCCTGCGCCTGCTCGATCGCCTTAGTATCGCGCGAGCCCATATCATCGGGTACTCGATGGGGGCGCACATCGTAGCGCAGTTGCTCACCACCCATCCCGAGCGTTTCCTGACCGCGACGCTTGGCGGCGCCCCCGGCCGGTTCAGCTGGTCGCCGGAGGATCAGCAGCGGGTAGACCGCGAAGCCGCCGAGATGGAGCAGGGCCTGCTCCGCTCCCAAATGCTCCGGCTTTGGCCAAATGGCGAACCGCCTCCCAATGAGGCGCGGATCCGCGAGCTCTCTGCCGCACAACTCGCCCGCCAAGACGTGCGCGCCCTCGCTGCTGTGCGGCGCTCGAACCCCGCCCAGGTAGTCACCCTGGCGCAAATGGCGGCGGTCACGGTGCCGACGCTTGGGCTTGTCGGCACCGCTGATCCCTACCTGGGCTCGTTCTTGGAGCTGAGGGCGAGGATGCCACAGCTCAAGCTAGTCACTATCGAGAATGCCTCGCACGGCTTAGCACCGGGAAGGCTCGAGTTCGCCGAAGCTATCCTGGTCTTCTTGCGCGCCCACCCTGCGGCGTCGGAGAAATAAGTGGTCACTTCATGCATTGCGATGACGCGCGCTCGGTCAGCGGGGCAACCTCGGAGGTTTGTATCTGGACGATGTCTGCCTATGCGCCGGCAACAGGGTGATGGTGCGCAGGGAGCCCAACCTGAGTAACGTACCCGGCTATACCATCATAGCGACATCGGAACGTCCCAGTGCGCAGAGGGTGTGGTTCGCTGCCTCCGGAGCGATATGCGCGGGTTTCTTGCTGATCCGCAACTGCTTAATTGGCGGTTGCGGTGATGCAGCAGCCCTGGCCAGAGAATTTCGTTCCCCAGTTCCCATCGCTGCTCCAGTCGGTTTCCTCGCAACCTGTCTCTCCCATATGGCGCACCCCGCTGGGGCGCAGGTTTCCGGCCGGTTTCAGCCGCTACCTTGATGGTGCTGCTCCGGAACGAGGGCGGATTTTCTCTCCGAAATGCCGGAGACTCTCCGGACCTTGAGGGTAGGAGGATTTAACCCTCAAGCTTTACTGCGTTGAATACGCACGATTTTCGGGGGCGATACCGGCACCTTATTCAGCATGGCGACCGCCTGCCGGTCGAAGCTGTGGGCAAATGCCCTTCTCCGCCCCCAAGCCCTTGTCCCTTGCGGAGCTCCCATAGACCATCCGTGTCCATCCTGATCGGAGGCATCGTCTTGCCATGCCGCACGACATCGCCGGACTAATCGCCTGGGCCAAGCGCGAAGAGTGGCGCGGCGCGCTGGCCGAGTTGCTGGACCGCCATAGTGCCCAGGCTTGCACCGGGGCGGGTATCAAGATGGAGGACATTGCGGACGTTCTCGGTGATAACGCCGCCACAATCCTCTTCGGCGCCGCCTTCGAGGATCTGGTTGCTACCGACCTCCCAGGCGGTCGCAATGTCGCGGAGGACTACCTTCGCCGGCGCGGCTGGAAGGAGGGCGCCTCCACCCGCGACTACATTGCTGGCCTGCGCCGGTCGGTCATCAGTCTCTATGAGGTGAGCGGGCTCGTGCCGAGCCAGTCCATGCGGTTGCGCGACCTGGTCCGTGGCGGCGAACCGGTGCGCGTGTCGGAGAAGCTAGGCTCCCAAGGGCTGCGGCAGTGGGACCGGGTCGCCACTCGGGTGATCCCCTTGGGCGAGGGCGCTGTGATCAGCGGCACGCTCATGCTGTTCGAGCATGAGGCGAGCGAGGCGCTACTTGCCTCACTTCGGAAAACCCGGACAAAGGCACCTCACGAGGTCGCCGCGGCCGCGCGCGAGTTCGGTATCGAAGCCGACGCGAAGACTCTGGCCGGCATGCTAACGTCGGACCTGCTGCTCGCCCAGGCTGCTTTCATGTTCACCAATGCCTGGCTCGATGCGGCGCTGAGGGCGGAGCAAGGCCGGGATAGGCCGGTACTGCTCAACAGCGAGGGTGACCCGCTCGACTTCACCACTCTGCACTTCCCCTTGCTGAAGGGCACCAAGCCCGAGCAGGTCCGCAAGGCGCTGGCCACCATCCCTGCATTGCGCCAAGAGAACCTTGGATTCTGGAACTGGTTGGATGAGCCTGGAGCGAAGCCGAAGACCGCGCGGCGCGGAGGAAAGGCCCAGACCTTTTTCAGCACGATGGAGGACGGGTCCTTGGTGCTCGGCACGCTGGCGCTCAAGGGCCGTCGCCTGTCGCTGGAGGTGAACTCCACTGCCCGGGCGGAGCGCGGCCGGGCGATGCTGGAGCTCGCGTTGGTCGGCTTAGTGGGTTCACCCCTGACCGAGCGGACCGACTTAGAGCAGATGCTAGCCGCCGAGGGCCCATCCCCGAAACCGAGCGGCCTCACGCAGGAGGACGAGCGCGCATTGCTGCGGCAGACTCTGGACGACCACTACCGGCACATCCTCGACCAACCAATCCCCGCTCTCGGCGGCAAGTCGCCCCGCATGGCGGCGAAGACGCCGAAAGGGCGGGAAAAGGTCGTGGCTTGGCTCAAGATGCTGGAGAATCATGCGGCTAAGCGCCCGGCTGGAGACCCCGTCGGCGGGTACGACTTCGGCTGGATGTGGCAGGAACTAGGTGTTGAAGAACTGCGCCAGTAAGCACGTGGCAGCGACGTGCTGATGTCCACCAACCAATGCTGTTTACATTGAGTACGAGGCTCATCCGGCCCAGGAGTCCTCAAATGCATGGTCTCTGATCGACTAAGTCGATGATGAGAAATGCCCGGATGCCGGTGGAGTCGATGGTTTGAATCGCTGACTGGCTCTAGTCGGATTTGTCCGGCCTGAGGACCCCCAGCGGCGAGCTGCGCCTCCGCGGCCCAGACGTGGTCGCCTGCGAGACTGATGTGCACTCATCCGGGCGGGGCGACATGGCGGACTAGATCGGCCCCGACACCGCGGCCGCCGAGCGCGTAGAGCGCGGCCTGCAGGCACCGCGGGTCCCACAGCGAGGGTCCGAAGCGTGGCGAGGGAAACGTCCGGGACATCCTGGGATGCCCCGGACGTTCACATATTCGAAGGCCGGCAGCGTGGGCTTCGCGGAGGGCGCCGCGACCTCGCGGCTCAGGTGATGCCGGTGAGGTAGTAGACGGCGATGACGACGAAAACTGCCGCGGTCTTGGTCAGGGTGATGGCGAAGATGTCGCCGTAGGCCTGCCGGTGGGTAAGTCCGGTGACGGCGAGCAGCGTGATCACCGCGCCGTTGTGCGGCAGCGTGTCCATGCCCCCGCTCGCCATGGAAGCCACCCGGTGCAGCACCTCCAGCGGGATGCCGGCGGCTTCCGCCCCGGCGATGAACTGGTCCGCCATCGCGGCGAGCGCGATGCTCATGCCGCCCGAGGCGGAGCCGGTAATGCCCGCGAGGACCGTGACGCTGACCGCCTCGTTGACGAGCGGATTCGGGACCGCTCGCAGCGCTTCGCGAATCACCAAGAAGCCCGGCAGCGCCGCGATCACCGCGCCAAAGCCGTACTCCGCGGCGGTGTTCATGGAGGCGAGCAGCGCACCACCCACCGCCGCCTTGGAGCCCTCGGCGAAGCGCCGCGCCACCCGCCCGTAGGCGAAGGCGAGCACGGTAAGGATGCCGACGAGCAGCGCGCCCAGCACCGCCCAGATCGCGGCGACCGAGGGCACCTGCGTCACCAATGGCTGCGCCATGCCAGCCAGCGTGACCTCGTGCCGCGCGCCGTACTGGGCTGCGATCAGGGAGGTGAAAAGCTTGTTCAGCACGCCCACCGCGACCAGGGGTAGGATGGCGATGGCAGGGTGCGGCAGCGCCTCCTCGTCAGCCGGCTCCGGCTCGTTCGTGTGGCCCTCGCCGTAGCCTTCGCCCGCCGCGGCGGCGCTCCGGCGGCGCCATTCCAAGTAGGCGAGGCCGACGGCCAGGATAAACGCCGACCCGATCGTGCCGAGGACGGGCGCGGCCCAGGTGTCGGTGCGGAAGAAGGTGGTGGGGATGATGTTCTGAATTTGCGGGGTGCCCGGCAGCGAGTCCATAGTGAAGGTGAAGGCGCCGAGGGCGATGGTGCCGGGGATCAGCCGCTTCGGGATGCCGCTCTGCCTGAACATTTCCGCCGCGAAGGGGTAGGCGGCGAACACCACAACGAACAGCGACACGCCGCCGTAGGTAAGCACCGCGCAGACCAGCACTATGGCCAGCATGGCGCGCTGCCGTCCGACCAGCCCGATCACTGCCCGGACGATGGACTTGGAGAAGCCCGACAGCTCGATCACCTTGCCGAACACGGCGCCGAGCAGGAATACGGGGAAGTAGAGCTTCACGAAGCCGACCAGCTTGTCCATGAAGACGCCGGTGAAAACCGGCGGCACGGCTGAAGGGTCGGTGAGCAGCACGGCGCCCATCGCCGCCACCGGCGCGAACAGGATCACGCTGAAGCCGCGGTAGGCGATGAACATGAGGAAGGCCAGCGCGGCCACCGCGATCAGGAAGTCCATACCGCCACTCCAGTGCTGGTCGGGTTAGACCGCCGGAGGAGATCCCCGGCAGCGATGTCGCTTCTGAGCGGCGGGGCCGCCGGAGGCTGAGCCCCCGCGGGATCAATAAGCGCCGGTGTTGGTCGTCATGACCAGTCGGTCGGCCTCGAGACCTCGGATGTGCTTCTCGGCCTCCGCGGCCGCGTCCACCAGGATGTCGCGGGCGGACACCATGCCCACGACCCTCCCATCCTCCACCACAACCAGATGGCGGACGCGATCCGCCCTCATGAGGACCATGCACTGGTCGAGCGTGTGCTCCGGCGTGACGTAGATCACCTGCGGGGTCATAACGTCCCGCACCATGGTGCCCTTCGCCGTCCGGCCGCGCAGCTCCACCTTCCGCGCGAGGTCGCGTTCGGAGAAGATCCCGATCGGCTTGCCGTCGTCCAGCACGACCAGCACGCCCACGTCGTGTTCGGCTAAACGTTCGAGCGCTGCGTGCACGGTGGCGTCGGCGGGGATGGAGAGCACGGTGCCGCGGCGCGGGCCGAGGAGCTCCGCCACCGTTTTCCAGGTACGTTTCACGGTCGGCCTCCCCCGTCGCGCTCGAGGTCGCGCAGATGACCTTCCGCCTCCTCGCGCGCCTCGTAGATGTGCGGCGCCACGTCGCGCCGGCGCAGCGCGTCGCCGAGCTTCAGGTGCAGGAAGGCGCTCGTTGTGTAGCGGGTGACGCCGGAATAGAACTGCCGCATCAAGCCACCCACCATGTCGGTGTAGGCGTCCAGCAGCTCGGACGCGATGGTGAAGTGGTCGTAGTTCACGATAGCCGGCACCTTGCGGCCCAGTGGCGCCAAGCGCTCCTCCACTGCCCGTCGGACGCGGTCTATGTCCTCCTGTCGTCGGATGCCGAAGCCCTCGAAGTTGATGAAGAACACCGCCTCGGCCGGGTCGTAGGTCAGGCGCGCCTCCAGCGGCAGGCTCAGCCATTCCTCGCGGTAGCCCATCGGGCCTTCGGCGAAGATGCGAGAGTCCATCGGGGCCGGATCCTTCGGGACCAGCGGCCGGAAGGCCATCTCTGCCAGGATGTCGCGTTCGACGTCCAGACCGGGGGCGACTTCGACGAGCTCCAGCCCCCCCGCGGCCAAGCGGAAGACGCAACGGTCTGTGACGTAGAGGACGGGCTGACCACGCTGCGCCGCCAGGCGGCCGCTGAAGGTGCGGTGCTCGACCCGCTCCACGAACTTCGGGTCACCTCGCGCCGCGAAAGTGCCGAGGAAGACTACCTTCTTGGCGTTCTGGCTGATGTTGATGAAGCCGCCCGCACCCGCCAGCCGGGACCCGAACTTGCTGACGTTAACGTTCCCCTCGCGGTCGACCTGCGCCATGCCGAGGAAGGCCGCGTCGAGACCGCCGCCGTCGTAGAAGTCGAACTGTGCGGGCTGGTCCACCAGGGCCTGGATGTTGCTCGCGGCGCCGAAGTCCAGCCCGCCGGCCGGCAGCCCGCCAATCGTGCCGGGCTCGGTGGTCAGCGTCAGGTACTCCAGCATCCGCTCTTCGTTGGCGACGCTGGCCACGCCCTCGGGCATTCCGATGCCGAGGTTGACGACGCTGTTGGGCCGCAGCTCGAAGGCGGCGCGGCGGGCGATAATCTTGCGCGGCCCCATCCCCATCGGCGGCAGGGAGCGTATGGGCACCCGCGTTTCGCCGCTAAAGGCCGGGTTGTAGGGCGTAGCGAAAGTCTGCCAGTGGTTTTCCTGCGAGGCCACCACGACGCAGTCCACTAGGGTGCCGGGGATGCGCACTAGGCGGGAGTCGAGGCTGCCAGCTTCGGCTAGGCGCTCCACCTGCACGATCACCACGCCGCCGGAGTTGCGTGCCGCCGTGGCGATGGCCAGCGCCTCGAGGACGAGCGCCTCACGCTCCATGGTGACGTTGCCGTCCGGGTCTGCGGTGGTACCGCGCAGAATGGCCACGTCAATCGGCAGGGCGCGGTAGAAGAGGTATTCCTCGCCGCGCAGCGTGATGGGCTCGATCAGGTCCTCGGTGGTGCGGGCGTTGATCTTGCCGCCGCCGTGACGTGGGTCCACGAAGGTGTCGAGGCCCACGCGCGTGACGGTGCCGGGTTTGCCGGCAGCGATGTCGCGGAAGAGGTGAGAGATCACCCCCTGGGGCAGGTTATAGGCCTCGATCTTGTTCTCGAGCGCCAGGCGCTGGAGCTTCGGGCAAAGCCCCCAGTGCCCGCCGATCACCCGCTGCACCAGCCCCTCATGGCCGAGATGGTTGAGTCCGCGGTCCTTTCCGTTGCCCTGGCCGGCGGCGTAGACCAACGTCAGGTCGCGTGGCCGGCCTCCTTCGAGAAAGCGCCGTTCTAGTTGTTCCGCAATGGCTTCGGCGAAGCCGATGCCGACGAAGCCGCCGGTGGCAATAGTGGCACCGTCGCGGACGAGCCGGACCGCTTCCTCGGCTGTGACGATCTTGTCCCGCCGGGTGATCTGGCCTCCGCCGAGCAAGGGATGCCCGCTCTGCCCCGCCATCGCTCTTTCCTCCCCGGGAGTGCTGCTAGAGCGCCCTCTGCCGGCCGCAACGGCGGAGCTCCGCCCCGGTTCCGGCCTGCGGGGCGCGTTGTCCACGCCAGGGAAAGCGGCCGGCGGGCCGGCGCGAGTTGGACGATGCTCTAGTGGATAGCGCCTGACGAAAGAGGCCCGGTCGGGATTCCTATGGTCCAGCCCTGATGCTAGTCTGCGCGATGCGCACAGGCATCGTCGTTGAGGTAGGCGCCGCCGACTGGGCTCGGCTGGAGGCGGTGGTGGCGGACCGGAACAGCCCGCAGAAGCACGTCTGGCGCGCCCGCATAATCCTGCTGACGGCGGACGGGTGTGGCACCACCGAGATCATGAACCGCACCGGCAAGGCCAAGACCGCCGTCTGGCGCTGCCAAGAACGCTTCATGCAAGCGGGCGTGGACGGGCTTCTGCGGGACAAGACCCGACCGTCGCGCATCCCGCCCCTCGCCCCGGAGGTGGTCGGGCGTGTGGTGGTGCTGACCATGACCGACCCGCCGGGCGAGACCACCCACTGGACGGCAGAGGCCATGGCCGAGGCCAGCGGGATCAGCGCCAGCTCGGTCCGGCGGATCTGACGCGCGCACGGGCTCCAGCCCCACCGTTTTCGGCGCTTCAAGCTCTCCAGCGCCCCCCAGTTCGCTGCCAAGCTGCGCGACGTCGTCGGCCTCTACGTCGATCCGCCTGCCCATGCCGTCGTGCTCTCGGTGGACGAGAAGAGCCAAATCCAGGCGCTCGACCGGACCCAGCCCGGCCTTCTCCTGAAGAGGGGACGCTGCGGCACCATGACCCACGACTATATCAGGAACGGCACCACCACGCTGTTCGCGGCCCTCGACGTGCTGGAGGGCACGGTCATCGGCCGCTGCATGCAGCGCCACCGGCACCAGGAGTTCATCCGCTTCCTCAACGTCATCGAGGCCGAGGTGCCGGCCGGGAAGGTGGTGCACGTCGTCCTCGACAACTACGCCGCCCACAAGCACCCGAAGGTCGTGCGGTGGCTGGGGCGGCACCCGCGCTTCGTGTTCCACTTCAGCCCGACCTCGGCGTCCTAGCTCAACGCCGTCGAGGGTTTCTTCGCCAAGCTCGCCCGCCGAAGGCTTCGGCGCAGCGTGTTCCACTCCCTCGTCGCGCTCCAGGAAGCCATCAACCGCTTCGTCGCCGAGGCGAACGCAGACCGCGCCCGTTCCGCTGGACCAAAGACCCGGACGCCATCATCGCCGTCGCCAAGCGGGGATACCAGGCGTTAGATCGGCTCCGGTAGCTTGTCTCGGTTTGGCCGGATGCCCTCCGGCCGGTGCACGCCTTGCGTAGTCACGGCCGATGCCACCGCGAGCGGCTGGCCATCCACCCGTACCTCAAAGACGTCCGGACGCGCGTAGTGCCCGGCCACGTCGCACACCGCCTTCGCCGCCGCGACCGCCTCCAGGGAGACTCCGGCAACGAGGATGGTCTCGCCCTCGGCAGGCCCGGCGATCACTTCGCCACGCGGGTCGATGATCAGGCTGTCCCCGGTCATGTCCGGGCCGCACAGCCCACGGAACCGCTCCGGCACGTCCTCGCGCCGCCGCAGGCCGCCGACGCATAGAACGTAGCAGGCGCCCTGGGCCGCGAAGGCGCGCGAGAGGAGGGTCTGCCGCGGCCAGAGGTAGCCCCCGCGCGGCGCCTCCGCCGGCTCCCAGCCCGGCCAGCCCGCGACGTGGACCTGCGTGCCCTGCGCGACCAGCGCGTAGCCCGGCAGTAGCATCATGTGCTCGTAGCAGCTCAGCGCGCTCACCCTCGCGTAAGGCCGCTGGTGGGCCCGCAGGCCCGAGCCGTCGGGCCCGTCGCCCCAGATGGTCCGCTCGCGGTGGGTGGGCTTCAGCTTGCGGTGCCGGCCGATGATGGCGCCCTCGCGCCCGCCGATCAGCAGCGCGGTGCACCAGACCGTGCCGAGCGTGCGCGGGTCGCGCTCCACCACGCCGATGGCGACGTCGATGCCGGCCTCGCACGCCGCCCGGCAGAGCCGGTCAGTCTCCGGGCCGGGGACCTCGACGGCGCTGGCGATGTACTCGGCGCTCGCCCGCCAGAACGCCTCGTCCATCGGCGCGCCGAGGAAGAACGGGAAGCCCGGCAGCCACGCCTCGCCGAATGCGGCGAGCGCGGCCCCGCGCGCGGCCGCCTCCCGGATCAGCCGGCACGCCTTCTCGGTGGAGGCGGCCGGGTCGAGGAAGACCGGGGCTGCCTGGACGGCGGCGAGGCGGAAGGCCGGGAATCGGGTCATCCATGCCTCCCCCTACTTGCGATGGTCCGGTCGTACGCGCCGGCCACGGCAGCGGCGGCCTCGCGGAACTGGAGTTCGGCCATGCACGACGTTCCTCCCGAGCGCGGCACCGCAGCCGAGGGGGCCTTCGGCGATCCGACCGCACGGCTTAGGCTACACGGGTGACCACGGGGCACGCACACGCCATCTCGCGAGCAGCCGTTGGGTAGCCCCAGGCGGTACCTTCCGTCAGGCGCTATCCACTAGATCACCTGGACTAGCGCCGCCCGCTGGCGAAACGCACTGTCACCTCGATCTGGATCGGCCCGCCGACATCTCCCGCGTCGCGCCGTGCCTCTTCGCGCACGGCCCGCCGGACGTGTTCCGGCAGTGCCATGTACTCCTGCCCGACGTTCCCCGCCCCCTGCTCGACCCCGCCGAAGTAGGCGTCGAAGGAGGGGAACTCGATGTGCAGGGTCTCCGTCGCGGTCTCCATATCCGCAAGACCCACCGCCTCGAAGAGCGTGCGGATGCGCTCCTCCTCTCCCAACGAGAACAGTCGCGCCGCTTCCGCCGCCTTGGAGGGAATGTGCCGCCCGATGATGACAAGGACGCGGCTAATCAGGGAGCGCTCGGGTGTGGTGTTGTTGGAAACCACGGCGCGCCCGCCGGGGCGAAGCACGCGGCGGAACTCCGCGAGGCCCCGTGCGGGGTCGGGGAAGTACATCAGCCCCATGTTGCAGAGCACCGCATCGAAGCTCTCGTCCACGAGTGTGAGGCGCTGGCCGTCCTCGACGGAGAAGGAGACGTTCGGCAGGCCGCCCAGCCGCTCGCGCGCCCGTTCGACCATGGCGGGGGAGATGTCGGCCGCGACCACGTGGCCCGAAGGCCCGACCACTTTGGCCGCGGCCTCGGCGGCGATGCCGGTCCCAGTGGCGATGTCGAGGACGCGCATACCGGGCGCGAGGCGCGCGGCACGCAGCAGGGGCGGGATGAGTTGCCGGGTCATGTGCCCGACCGCGCGGTCATACCCGGCCGCGGCGGACTCGTGGAACTGGAGTTCGGGCATCGGTCGTTTCCCTCCCGAGCGCGGCATCGCGCCGGAGGCAGGCTCTCGGCGGTCCGACTGCAAGACCCAGGCTAGGCGGGGCGCCGCGGAACACGCGCACGCCTTTTCGCGAGCGATCTGAGGAAGCCCTGGGCGGTACCTTCCGTCAGGTGCCATCCACTAGCGGTCGACGGAGATCGCCAAATTTCTGCGTTCCGCGGCAGCGACTCGAACGGACAGCGGTCCATTCCGCCCCGGGCGAGGCGCGCGACTTGCCCAATCCAAATGGAAAGCTGCTTCAAAAGCAGACCTTGTATCTTTTCACTCCTCTAGCCGAGGCAAACGGAATCCAGACCTTTCCGAATGCAGCAAGCGAGACCGGTTCTGATGGGCCGCAGCTGGAGCAGGTCTCGATTGCTATCCGCCAGGGCCGCCACGCCGGATGAGGGGATCATCTGGAGCGGCCAAGGCTCAAGCGGCAGCGTCCGGCAGCCTCCCTTAGAACACCTTGATGGTAGCCGCACGAGACAAATGCATAGGGGTGGCCTGGGCGCCGTAGCTTTCACCTTGGTGCAGATGCAATGGGCTGTATACGCTCCGGCGTTGGAGGCGCCCGCTCGAGGCTGCCGCAGCAAGGGAGGAAGCAATGCGGAACCACGCCAGCCGCTGGGCGCTTGCCCTCGGCGTCGCGTTGTGCCCGGCGTTCGGCCAGGCGCAACACCACCACGACGGTCACACCCATGGCGGCACTCCCCCGGCGCCGGCCACGCTCGGCGAGGTGCATTTCCCGGTTAGCTGCACGCCGGAGGCGCAGGTTGCCTTCGACGCGGCAATGAAGCTGCAGCACTCCTTTTGGTACCAGGCCGCTCAGGAGGCCTTCCAGCTTGTGCGCAAGCGCGATCCGGGCTGCGTCAAGTCCTATTGGGGAGAGGCCATGGCGCTGCTGGTCAACCCCTTTACTGTGACCACAGCAGCCAACCTGCGTCAGGGCCGGGCTGTGCTGGCAGAGGCGCGGCGCATCGGGGCGAAGAGTGAGCGCGAGACCAGCCTGATCGACGCCCTGTCAGAACTCTACGGCGATGAGAACCCGGCGACGCACCGTGCCCGCTTGGAGCATTACGAGCAAGCAATGGGACGGCTGCACGGACGCTTTCCGGACGACCCAGAGGTGGCAATTCACTACGCGCTTGCGCTCGCCATGGCCGCGTCGCCGACCGACAAGACATATACAAGGCAGCTCAAGGCCGCCGAGATCCTGGAGTGTGAGGCCGCTCGCCAACCGCAGCACCCAGGTGTAGTCCACTATCTCATCCACACTTACGACGTGCCGGCGCTAGCGCGGCGTGGCCTGCCCGCTGCCGAGCGCTACGCCGGCCTCGCCGCGGACGCGCCCCACGCCCTGCACATGCCCTCCCACATCTTTACTCGTGTCGGGCGGTGGGAGGATTCGATCGAGACGAACCGGCGCTCGGCCGAGACAGCGCGGGCGCGACGGTCGCCGTTCGACGAGATCCACGCGCTCGACTACATGCTTTATGGCTATCTTCAGACTGGACAGTTGGAGGCGGCACGTCGCACGCTGGCGGAGCTGCCGCGCTTCGCCAGCTGGAACGCACCCGCACCGATATTCGCTTGGGCGCTCACGGTGATGCCGGCGCGCTACGCGTTGGAGCGGGGTGCCTGGGAGGAGGCGGCAGCCTTGGAACTGGGTCGGCAGACAGCGCCCCTCGTGGTTGCGAACACGTACTTCGCGCGCGCGGTGGGCATTGCCCGCACCGGGCGTCCGGACGCCGCCGGCGGCGACATTGAAGCACTGAAGGCTGCTGCCAAGGCGTTGCGCGACAGCGGCGACGTCTACTGGGCAGAGCAGACGGAGATCTTGCGTCTCGCTGCCGAGGGCTGGGTCGCTTTCGCCCGCGGTGGGCGCGAAGAGAGCCTAGCCCTGTTGCGCGAGGCGGCGGAACGAGAGAGCCGGACGGACAAGCATCCGGTGACGCCAGGGCCTCTCATGCCTGCGCGCGAGCAGCTCGGCGAAATACTGCTACTGGTGGACCGTCCCGCTGAGGCACAGCGCGAGTTCGAGGCGGTGCAAGAGACGGAGCCACGCCGTTTCCGCGCCGTCAATGGCGCTGCCCGAGCAGCGGAAATGGCGGGTAATGCTCAGGCAGCGCGCCGGCACTACGCCCACCTCCTCGAGATTGCGGCGCGTGCGGAAGATGGCGCGCGACCGGAGCTTGCAACTGCGCGCGCGTACATCGCCAAGCAGTGAGTGCGTGGTGCGGGGAACCAAGGCGAGGTTCCCTCGACCTCTGCGACCATATGAATACAAGCTGGGCGGCGCCAAATCTCGACTACGGCGCCGCCGTTCGGGCGAGTTCGGGCCCGCTGTCAGCATCAGGTGCGTGCCAACATGTCACAGGCAGCCTGCGCAAGTGTGGCAGGTTGTAGCTGCCACTCAATTGGAAACGGCTCCAGCAGCCCTGGCAACCTGACCTCCACTGAATGCCGCCTGTCCACATTTGCCTCAACTATGTCAGGCGCCAGCAGCGTAAGCCGTAGCAGTGTCCCAAGATACCCTCGCTCGATGCGCTCCGCCTCCGTTGTCTCGCTGATTGAGGCATACCGCCCTTCATCCAGCAGCCGATGGTACCGGAACGCCCGGACTAGCGCCTTCACCAGCGCCGGCTCCGCACGCGTAGCGACAGCCGGCACACCTTCGTGCACCGGCGTCACCACCGTCTTCCACCCCGGCTTACGGCGGATGGCCAGCAGCACCCGGGTCGTGATGCTGCTCGCCTGGGGTTGTGCCGCCACCATCGGTGCCTCGGGCGCGACGGTGGTGGGATCTCGGACGAGGTCGCCGGTCCCTTCTCCCTGAGCCGGATGTCAGCGCCGGCGGGCCCGACCACCATCCGCTCCACGAGCGCCCCAGCGATGCGCAGCTATTCGGCTCGGAGTAACGTCTCGCGGCAGGCGGAGCGGCTACCGTCCTGGTCGCCGTGGCACGAGGTCGGAAGATGCGCGCACCTCGTCGATGGTGTTTCGCCAAGCCGCCAGCCGCTCCGGCCCCGCAGGGTGGCTGTCGAGCCACCCTGCAGCCTCGTTCGGTCCACCACGCGTCAGCCTCACCCAGACAAGACCGGCACGGTCGAGGTCGTATCCGGCGCGGGCGACAAGATAGCCGCTGAGGTAATCGGCCTCGCGTTCCTCGTCTTTGGAGAACGCGAGCTGCGTTGCATTGGAACCGATCTGGGCCGCGCCCTGGCCGAGTGCCCAACCAGCGATGCCGCCAAAGGGCACCACCGCCCCCAGCAATGTCCCGGCGACAGTGCCGGCGGCGAAACTCCTGACACGTCGCTTGCCGACGTGGCCAGCAACGTGGTGGCCAAACTCATGTCCCACCACGGCCGCCACCTCGTCCTCCGACCCGAGCAGCGACATCATGCCGAGCGTGACCGTCACCTCTCCCTGTCCAGTCAATGCCGCTCGCGGCGTCGCGGACCGATCCAACAAAATACGGAAGCCGCAGGGCTGGCCAAGGTAAGCCGTACAGAGCGGCTGCGCGGCTGCTGTAAGGCGCTGCGAAACAGCAGTGAGAACTACTGTTGCCTGCTCGGCCGATTGCAATCCACTAGCTGGGGGGACGCCCTCCACAACGGCCAGCCGTGCCGCCTCGAGCTCAGCTGGGTTGACCTGAGGCGGTGCAAAGCGGGCGCCGCACCCAGCTGTCGATAACATGGCGAGAAGAGCGAATGCGGGCAGCCAAGGCAAGCTGGACAACAAGGTTCCATGGCATGGTTGGAACGCGCCCACGGCGGCACTGGGCCTCGTACCTGCCCGCGCATGATCGCCGCCCACGACAGCTTCTCCGTTCGCTTCCGGAGCTGATAACTGTTCGAATGGCTACCAGGTTGCCCATGTTGGCCAAAGGTGAACCTCACCACTACGGATGGGTGTGATGATGCCGAGCTATTCGCGTTTCTCGGCGGCAGACTTCTTCTAGCCCCTTCGGCAGGGCATCTGACGCGGCTATGGCCGCACGCTGGTCGGACCACTCAGAGGGAAATGGGTCCATCAACCGTGGCAGTGTCAGCATTTCATAACGCCGCCCGTCGAGGATCATGTCGACGATATCCGGCGCCAGCAGCGTCAGCCGCAGCAGCGTGCCGAGATAGCCACGCTCGATCCGCTCCGCTTCCGCCATCTCGCTAATCGAAGCATACCGCCCTTCGTCCAGCAGTTGCTGGTACCGGAAAGCCCGGGCCAGGGCCTTCACCAGCGCCGGATCAGCGCGCGTAGCCACGGCTGGCACGCCTCCCTGCAGCCCTGGCGTCACCACCGTCTTCCGCCCTGGCCGGCGCCGGATAGCGAGCGGTACCCGAACCGTGATGCTGGCCGTCGCGCTCACGCCGCCACACGCTCCACCCCGGGTGCAATCGCGCCGAGATCCCGGACGAGGCCGGACAGCCCCTCGACCCGCAGCCGGATATCCGCGCCGCCTGGTCCAACCACCACCCGCTCCACCAGCGCCCGCACGATCCGCGCCTGCTCGGCCGGGAACAGCTCACCCCAGAGCGGATCCAGCCGCTCCAGCGCGTCTCGAACCTCCATCTCGGTCAGGTCCGGCGCTTCGACCCTCGCCGCCAACCAAGTTCCGACGATGATCTCCGGCTGCCGCAGCAGCGCTCGGACCTGGTCCACCACCGCCGCCTCGATCTCGGCCGCGGACACCCGGCGCACGATGCCCTCGTCGCCGGCCGCGTCGCCCTTCAGCACCCGCTGCGCCACGTAGTAGCGGTACAGGCGCCCATTCTTTCTGGAGTGGGTAGGCGACAGCGCCCGGCCATCGATGCCGAAGATCAAGCCCTTCAGCAGCGCCGGCGCGTGCTGGCGGTTCTGAGCGGCTCGAGCCCTTGGGCTGACCTGCAAGATGGCGTGGGTCTTGTCCCACAAGGGCCGCGGCACAATCGCCTCGTGCTCACCGGGATAGATCTGCCCTTTATGCGTGACCTCGCCGATGTAGGTCCGCAGGTGGAGCAGCTTGTAGACGTCGCCCTTGTCGAGCGGCCGACCCGACCTGCTGGTCACGCCCTCGGCTTGCAGGCGCCGGACCGTCTCCACGCCCGAGGCCGTCTCGACGAAGAGCTCGAACACCCGCCGGATCCGCTCCGCCTCGGCCTCAATCGGCATCAGCTTGCGCGCCACCACGTCATAGCCGAGCGGCACCTTGCCCCCCATCCACATGCCCCGCGCCCGCGAGGCCGCAAACTTGTCCCGGATCCGCTCGCCGATCACCTCGCGCTCGAACTGCGCAAAGCTGAGCAGGATGTTCAGCGTCAGCCGCCCCATGCTGGTTGTGGTGTTGAAGCTCTGAGTGACCGAGACGAAGGTGACGCCGTGCGCCTCCATCGTCTCGACCAGCTTGGCGAAGTCCATCAGCGAGCGGCTGAGCCGATCGATTTTGTAGACCACGATGACGTCGACCCGGCCCTGCTCGATATCGGCCAGTAGTCGCCGCAGCGCCGGCCGCTCCAGCGTGCCGCCGGAGAAGCCGCCATCGTCATAGCGGTCGCGGACCAGCACCCAGCCTTCGGCACGCTGGGAGGCGACGTACGCCTCGCAGGCGTCACGCTGGGCGTCGAGGGTGTTGAACTCCTTGTCCAAGCCCTCGTCGGTGCTCTTGCGCGTGTAGACGGCACAGCGGAGCCTCTTCACCGAGGCAGGCATGATGCCGTCTGCTGGTAGCTTGCGGCGGCTCATACTCCCGGCCTCCCCTTCAGCCCGAAGAAGGTCCAGCCGTTCCAGCGTGTGCCGGTGATGTACCGGGCGATAGCGGAGAGGGACCGATAGGGTCGGCCCTCGTACTCAAAGTCGTCGGCGCGGACGGTGACCACATGCAGGACGCCGTCATATTCTCGGATCAGCCGTGTCCCGGGTAGCGGCCGGCTGTCAGCGCGGATGCGGCGGAGGACGACGTTGCCGCCATCGAGCTGCTCGCCCAGCGCCTCCAGCCGTGCCCGGGTCTCGGGTTTCAGACCGCCATAGGCCAGCTCCTGGATGCGGTAGGCGAGGCGGCTCTGGATGTATGTGCGGCTGAAGGGAGGTGGCTCCTTGCCGAACAGCTCGCGCCATTGCTGCTTCAGGTGGGCGATGGACGTGGCCTGTAGGGCTGCTAGGCGGCCCAGGACGTTCGCTGGTGGGATGGCGGGGATGGTCAGCGCTGGCGCCTTTGGGGCCTGCTGGGTGGCTATGCGGGGCATGCGGGTCTCCGGTTGTTCCGGTTCGCATGCATGCTTTGGTCGGCGCGGAAGTGTAGCGAACTTTCTCCCTGGTCACCGGCCTGTGCGGCGTCACGGGCGAGATCCTCGGCGGTGCGACGCTGGAGCCGCGTTAGGCCGACAGCGAGGATGGCGCACACCTCCCGAAGATGGGACGAGACAGCCATTGCTTCGGTGCGCGGCCCGCTCATCCCAATCTCTCCGACGCTTCCGAGGCCGCGCGATCTCGCCGAATGCGCTCAACCTTTTCCGCTATCCGCGCCTTCGCGTTCCGTCTCGCCTCACGTTCCATCGCAGCCCGTTGGGCAAATCGAGTATAAATATTGGGGTTGACTTGCCATGCGGATGGCGGGCGTGCCGGGTTGGTTGGCGTTTCTGGGCGGACCCATGCCATGGCCTCGAGTGATTGCATCACACTGTTCAATTCTGTGCGCTGTTCCGGTGCGTATAGAGCCTTGTAGGCTCGCACTATCTGCCGCACCTCAACCCGCTGCCTTTCGTGCGCGAGGATAAAGCCAGCGATCCATCGGGCGTGTCCCGTCTGTATGCTGGAGAACATGACCGCGTCGGCCCGCATCAGGTGCGGTAGCAAGATGTCTCGCATGTATGCGCCAGCGCGGTGAGCCGTCGCCTCAGGCACTACCAACGTGCAGGGTACTTCGGAACCGCGCGCTGTTGCGTCCGAAAGGTCTATAAGGTGGAAGAGCAGGGCGATACGTGCAAATAGGCCGGGCCACTTACCCAACGCTGCTTTGACGCGCACTGAGGTATCAGGCATTGCCTGCACCGCCTCGAGAAGCTCAAGCACGGCGTGCCGATGCCGCTGCGCGTCAGCGTGCAGTGCTACCGGGTTCACAGACCCGTCCTCTAAGGTTGGGGGCCGCAGTGTGCAAAGGGCCGGGAAGAGGGCTGCGTACCGCGCCAAGGCCTCCGCTTGCGGAGCCCGGTCGACGCCCCGGCCTTGCCAGCTGGGCACGGCGTAGCAAAACCGCTGCAGAAGCCCGTCGTCGGCGGCCTCACGGGCAATGCGTTGGATCACCTCGGGCTGAATCCCGCCCAGAACGCACCCTGACCAGTTAGGGCAGACCAATGGGCCACGTCCGACTCGATCCACTACATGGCGGCCACCGTTATACAGTCGGAGGTATGCTCCGCGGTCGCCGCCACCCCTACCGCCGCTGCGGTAACGGTCCAAGTTTCCGACCAGCTCCGACATTTCGTCCTGACGCACTAAAATCTTCTTGGCCGCCGCCTGCTGTTTTGCTTCGGAGTCGTCACGAAGAACTTCGGTCAAGGCCTCGATTGTGGTGCTTTCGACAAGAAAGCGTTGAAGCTTGGGTGGTGGCTCATCGTCTGCCAGGTTTTCGGGGAGGCGCGCCTTTGCCTTGGACTGGTAGCGACGCATCTCACCGGCATGTCGTTGTCGTGCTTGCTCGTCAAGCAGCTCGACTGGTTTCGTCGCTGCTTTAAGCACCGGCGTCTTGAGCATGGAGGGGCCACCCACAAGGGCACCTCACAGCCTCGCGCTCTCAGTCCAAGTGCGATCGAACGCCTTTGGGGCCAAAACCCAGTCGTCGTGCGCAACACTTGACAGCGCGACCAGTGACGATAGCGCCACCGCAACTGGGTCGACTCCCATCCGTTCCGCGGTATCGAAGACGAAGCACGCGAGAGCATCGGGGAGGTGTTGCGACTTAAGCTGTGGTTCGCCCGTCAGCTCCGAATCAGAGAGGAAGTCCACAGGCTCTGGCCAACTCTCCTCAAACTCTTCTGGACGGTCGCTGGAGTGGGGCGCCTTCGCAACGGCGCTCGCAACCAAACGAGGAATGTCGTCAATGCGCGCCTGCCAACGACCTGGCTGTTCTGATTCACCCTTTCGGTCTCGGATGCGCTCGGGAACCGCCCGCATTGCCCCACGGAGCGTTAGCACGATTTGTCGAGCTTGCATCCCGCCCTTGTGGTAGCGCATGGCGAGTGCCACCAGCGGTTCATGATACGCTTCGCCCGCAACAATGCGGCGGATCAGCTCCGAGGTTTCATCTACACCGCCATTGGTGTTATTCTGTACACGCTCGTCGGTGGCGGTGCCGTTTGGCTGGACTTCGCGGACCGCATTCTCGAGGCGTTCCAGAGCGTCACTCAGCATTATCTCCGCGTCGGAGGATGCAACGATCTCTGCCATGCGAGGCGCAGCTTTTCGATGCCAACTGCCGGGCCAGCGGATGGGGTGGACTGCTGGGACATTGCTGCTGTCAGCACCGACTAGACGTACTGCCAGACGTCGAGCACGCTTCAGCTCGGCATGTGCAGTAGCATTGCGTGTTGGCTCGGCGAGCCTCCAATGTAAGTGGAGCTTGTCTTGCACCTCACCGGTCATCTGATCGGTCCACAAGCCGCCGCTTCGAACGACGATGGTGGCAGGACCGAGTAGCTTCTCTAGTGTCTCCAACGCCATTTTCGGCCGAGCATCGCACTCCACGGACAGTGCAAGCCCGTTTGCGAGATCTGCGTCGCGTGCGTGATTGGGGTTGTTAAAGGTCGCGACCGGTGGGCAGAAGACTGTTGGGCTTGGATGGCGCGCGCATTTGGTCGCTTGGGCAGAAGCAGCCTCCACCAAATGCGTCATTCCGTTTCCGACTGGCACCGCCTCGATATGGTGAACGCCTTGCGTTTCATCAAAGAAGGATCGGAGTGAGACAAACGTCTCGCGGTCTGCGTATGGGAACAGGCCTACGATGAAGCGGTCAATTTGGTTGATGTCGGCCGACAACAGGTTAAGGCTGCTGCTCACCGCGAACCTCCTTTATACCACCGAGGTTTCTGCGTGCAGCGCTTGGCTGCTTGCAGCCGCGGGCGACAGCCTCTGATCTCAAGACATTTTCGTGAGCCTGTCGAACTGACCCTCCTATAACGACATCGCATCAGCGGTAAAGGGGCGGACCTCACTTCGGCCACTCGTCAAAGGGAGAGCGACAAGTGCGACGCGGCGAAATCATGCACCCACGCGCCCAGGCAAGAGCGTCAGCCCAACGATAAAGTGCGCGTCCTGCGAAAAGAAGGTAAGGCGGCCCGCCGCCGCGCGTGGCCTTGGTTGCCAAGGTCTTGGCCGCTACTGGGAAGCCGGATGCGCTCAGTGCAGCCGACGTTGCTTCACGGGTTAAAAGTGCGTCTGGATTGCTAGGTGAAGAGTTTAACATCGGTATCACCACCGAATTGCGTGCAGCTGCACGCGTTTGCGATGGTGAGAAGGCTACCAGTCGGGACTTACTAGGACTAACTATCTGTTGTAAGCGCAATCTCGCCTAGATTATGCGATCTGAAATCTAGCTTGACTTTCGGTCTTCGGATTTCTTCGGCATGCGCGAATCGCGCCATGACGCAACCATCTCGTCCAGCGATGGGCCTTGCTCGAAAAACTCGCGTCCGTAGCTCTGGGATTTGAAAAGGTTGAGCTCTGCCCTGACCTTGTCGAGGCCGTCGCGTTTGATCCACGCAGTCCGCCAACCTTTGACAGCATCGGTCGTCTCCCCCACAGCAGCAGCGACCCGTACGACCAAGAGATCAACTTTCTCACCTTCTGCATGTTGCCAAGTTATCCAGCACCACAGCAGTTCTTCTGTGCCGCGAGCCGCTTTAGGGTTGCGTCCTCTGCCAGGTTCGGTGGAGGGGCGAAAAATCCGCGGAATATGACCATCGCCTAGATTGAGCGCAGCGAAGGCATTCACCACCTGATCTATCATTTGTCTCGGCAGGATATGCGGGCTCCGGCAGAGTCGCAGGAGGAACTCGACTCGCCACAGCGCAGGCACCTCCTCAAGTGAGTCCCAATCACGATCGAGGAGGCAAAGCTGCGACTCTGTCCACCCAAACGCACCAACTGCGAGAACTTGTCCAACCGCCCGCGCTGCGTCCTCTGCCACATCGTCGGGATGGCCTGCGTGAGCAGCAAGATCATAGCAGGCGTCGACGAGGTTATGAGCTTCCGCACGGGTAATCTTACCAATGGATGAAATAGACATCACCCTATCAAGAATTGCGTTCACGGCTTGAACAGTGTCTGGCCGCTGATGAGGGGTGCCGGAGGTTGTGGTCGATGCCACTCGACGTTGCCAGTCTTCTGACATGTTGTCTCCTATATCGTTGGCCGGAATTCGATCTTTGATAGTTTGGCGCGTCCGACAGGCAAAACTTCGCTCGAGGTGGGCGGGGTTTGGCAACGTCAGTCCAGCATGATCGCGCTCATCTGAAACCGGCATGGCTGCTTCGTCGCCATTGTCGCTTGCGTGTGTGAGCAGGGGAGGGAGCTGCTTACGGTAAATAACGATGAGGAGGGAAATCGCCTCTCTTTCTTCACGCGCGTAAGCGACAAAGGCGACATTTTGTGTCTCTTCTTCGTTGTTCCCGACTGGTCAAGCCTATCCCTCCTTGCCGTCGGTGCGAGTAGCAAAGGTACAGCTCGGAAGCACAGGCTGCGGCCTTTTGGCACGGTGCGGCACGGCAAGTTCAATGCTCCGCAAATCAATGAGCACTCGAACAACATTGACCGGTGAAATACAAGCTCTTTAGTCTACAGTCTAATCGGAGGCAGCATAGCGGTCCGGAATGGTGCGCTTCATGCATTTTCGGTTCCTCCGTGGCGATGTTAGAACTGCGGGGGGTTCGGGGCGCGACACTTCGCTACCGGCAGACCCCGAATCCTGGTTGCCAGGTTGCCACCTCGCGCGGAAAGCCGCCGATCGCTGCGATCTGCGTCGCACCGCATGGCAACCATCAAGCCCGTCAACGCTCGAGGCCAGCCTCGAATGCCGGCGTGTCACAGCTCACTGTCGCAATCAGCAAGGTGTCCTGATGTCTCAAGTCCCGTGGCAAGCGGCCGCCGTCGAGATGCGCGCGGTGAGCGGCCTACTGCCCTACGCCAACAACGCCCGCACTCATTCGCCTGAGCAGGTGGCACAGATCGCAGCGTCGATCGCCGAGTTCGGCTTCACTGCGCCGGTGCTGGTCGACGACCGCGGCGTGCTGGTGGCCGGCCATGGCCGGGTCCTCGCGGCGCGCACGCTGGGGCTCGATGTAGTTCCGGCCATACGGCTCGGACACCTAAGCGAGGCGCAGCTCCGGGCGTACCGCCTCGCCGACAACCAGCTTGCCTTGAACGCCGGCTGGAATGAAGGACTGCTGTCGCAGGAACTGCGAGGTCTACGTGACGAGGGCTACGACCTCTCGGTAGTCGGCTTCGGCATCGAGGAACTCGACCGGCTGCTGACCTTCGATGACGACCTCGTCCCCGGGCGGGACGGCTGCGATCCAGACGCCGCGGCGCCGGAGCCCCCGGAGGTGCCTGTCAGCCGCCCTGGTGACCTGTGGCAGCTCGGGCCGCACCGCCTACTCTGCGGCGACGCCACGGCGGCCGGAGACGTGTCCCAGCTCCTGGATGGGACTATCCCCCATCTGCTGGTCTCTGACCCGCCGTATGGCGTGGAGTACGACCCCGCCTGGCGGAATTCCGCCGGTGTCTCGGCGACAACCCGCGTTGGGCGTGTGGCGAATGACGACCGTGCGGACTGGCGACAGGCCTGGGCGTTGTTCCCGGGTCAGGTCGCCTACGTCTGGCATGCCGGCGTGCATGCCCGGGTGGTGATCGAGAGCCTCGAGGCAGCCGACTTTGTGGTCCGCAGTCAGATCGTCTGGGCCAAGCCGCGGTTCGTGCTGAGCCGGGGCGACTACCACTGGCAGCACGAGCCTTGCCTTTACGCCGTCCGTCGCGGCGGCACCGGCCATTGGCAGGGTGCCCGTGACCAGGCTACGCTCTGGGCCATCGGCACTTCCGGAGAGGAGGATGCCGCCACGGTGCACGGCACGCAGAAGCCGGTAGAGTGCATGCGCCGACCGATCTTGAACAACAGCGCAGCGGGCGACGCGGTCTACGACCCCTTCCTCGGCAGTGGGACGACGCTGATGGCGGCCGACGTGACAGGGCGGCGCTGCTATGGAATGGAAATCGACCCTCGCTATGTCGATGTTGCCGTGCGCCGATGGCAGGACCTGACTGGCCGACGCGCCATGCTGGACGGCGACCGCCGCCCATATGAGGTGGTTGCCGGCGCTCGCCAAATACTGGCGGCAACCGAGGGCGCTCGGTGAGCTGGGAAAGGCAGGCTTCCCCAGCCACTTCCGGCTCATTACCGGTCTTATACGCCTCTGGCAGCCTGGTCAGGTCCACGGAGACCTGGGCGCGATGCCGTGGTGGACTTTGCCAGAGCAGCTCAATGAGCTCGACGTCTGCACAAAGCGCGCTTCGCAACTGACCCTACATGCGAAGGATGACGCTTTCACCCCGAACGACGCGAGTCACGGCGACCTTGGGCAAGCCTTCCTTGAGCAGCTCAACGGCCTTCTCATGGCAAGCAAGGGCTTGCCGCTCTTCATCGAAGAGCGTTACCACAGCTGCCCGGCTTCCGGTCTCGTCATGGCGCGCGGTGTAAACACCCCGGAAGCCCGGCGAGCGCGTGATCATCGGGAGAGTTCGCTGCTGCACGAAGGCCTGTGTGTCCTGCGTGCCTGGAACGTTATCGAGCTCCCGGATCAGGACGTAGAGTGCCCGCTTGGCACCGCCTTGGCTTTGTTCTTGGCCATGAGCAACGGCGTACGCAAAGCACTCGCCAGCAAACTCTTCGCCGCGTTCAGGGAAGAAATCTTGGTGATGCATGACCCATCTGCGCACAGCATCAGTAGACTCGTGGGCTGCCTCGGCATCATCGAAAAGGCTCATGCTGACACCCGCGCCATGCTGGTCCCAGAATGCGCAGTAAGCCTTGAAGCCCGGCTGCTTCTGCAACTCGGGAAGGAGGTCAGTTTCGACTGAATGCTCTATGACAGCCTTGCCGGCGCCAAGTTGGGCATAGCGGCGCAGGTTGATATACATGAGACGCTCCTTCTCCAGAGGAACTCCATCGACACGGCTTGGCGCAGCCCGGACGTCCGCTAGCTTTCGCCTTCATTCCCTGGGCACCACCGGGCCCTTCCCACGTGTGGAGTCAAAGAAGAGTTAAGGCGACGGATGGTCGGGCATCTCAACCTGCCACGACTTGGCTGAGCGGAGTAGGAGTTGTCTAAGTCAGCCATTCTCAACTTATCAAGCGTCAGCGGCGCTATCGAAGCGGTCAGTCACCGGCCATCCTTCGCAAAGCGGGAACCAAACAGATGCGCGCAAAGATCGCTCTTCTCATAGCGCCAGCCTAACCGGTATTTTGCGGCTTCCGTGCTGTTTTCAGGGCTAACGATCATACCATGACCCCGATCCAGAATCCGGCGCGGGTGACCTCACAGCGGGAGGCAGCGCGCCAGCTTGGCCTATCGCACACGGCCTTGCAAAAGGCGGTGCAAGCCGGGCGTATTCAGCCCGAGCCGGGGGGCGGCTGGAATGTTGAGAAGCTCCGGGTGCAGCTGGCCGCGAGCGCCGATCCTGCGCGTTCAGTCAGCTCCTTCCAACCTTCGGCTGAGCTCGAGAGCAGTGAGCCAGGCACGGGCGGGACGCAGGGCGTTTCGGGTCTGACATCAGCTCGCCCGGGTGGGGCGACCTTCTACGACGCTCGCACGGCCAATGAAGTGCTCAAGGCACAAGGGCGCCGGCTGGAGATTGATGAACGCCGCGGCCGGTTGGTGGACAAGGCGCGTGCCCTGCTGCTGGTGCACCGCCTAGCCCGGGAGGAGCGTGACGCCATCCTGGCTTGGCCCGCCCGGATCGCCGCTGAGCTCGCAGCCGAGCTCGCCGTCGACGCCCACCGTCTGCAGCTGCTGCTGGATCAGCGCCTGCGGATCCACCTGGCGGAAAGGAACGGCGCCCGTGTCATTGTCGAGTGAGACGCTGGACGCCGCTGCTGGCTTCGAGGGTGCGGCGGAAATCGTCGCGGCCTGGCGCGCCGGCATGGCACCGGAGCCGGCGCTGCTCATCTCAGACTGGGCCGACCGCCACCGCCTGCTGGGCAGCCGCGGCTCGGCCGAGCCCGGGCCTTGGCGGACCAGCCGGACTCCTTACCTGCGCCAGATCATGGATGTGCTATCGCCGACCCATCCGGCGCGGCGGGTCGTGCTGATGAAGGGCGCCCAGGTCGGCGGCACCGAATGCGGCAACAACTGGATCGGCTACGTCATTCAACATGCCCCAGGGCCGATGCTTGCGGTTCAGCCCACCACCGAGCTGGCCAAGCGGTTCTCGGAGCAGCGGATCGACCCTTTGGTGGAAGAGACGCCAGCCATCCGGGAGCTGGTCGCACCAGCCCGCTCGCGGGACAGCGGCAATCGCCAGCTCAGCAAAGAGTTTCCGGGCGGGCAGCTGGTCATGACCGGGGCGAACAGCGCCGTCGGTCTGCGGTCCATGTCGGCGCGCTTCCTGTTCCTCGACGAGATCGACGCCTACCCCGGCGATGTCGAGGGCGAGGGCGACCCGGTGGCGCTGGCCGAGGCCCGGGCGCGGACCTTTGGCTGGCGGCGCAAGACCCTACTGGTTTCCACCCCGACCATCACCGGCGTATCGCGGATCGAGCGAGAATACCTCGCCACCGACCAGCAGCGGTATTTCGTCCCGTGCCCCTTCTGCGGCCACATGCAGTCGCTGCGCTTCGCCCGCTTGATCTGGGCGCGGGGGCAGCCCGACTCTGCCCGGTACCATTGCGAGGCCTGCGATGGCGCTATCGGCGAGCAGCACAAGAGCGCCATGTTGGCCCATGGACAATGGCGACCCACCGCCAGGGCAGGGGACCCATATGCCGTCGGCTTTCACCTCAGCGCGCTCTACAGCCCTGTCGGCTGGCTCTCTTGGGTCCAGGCGGCCCGAGACTGGGAAGCGGCTCAGGGCGATGCGCGCGCGCTAAAGACCTTCCACAACACCGTCCTCGGCGAAACTTGGCAGGAGCGCGGCGACGCGCCGGACTATGAGCGATTGATCGAGCGTCGTGAATCGATGCTGCAGGGCCTGGTGCCGAGCGATGCCCTGGTGCTGACCGCCGGCGTCGACAACCAGAGCGCTCCGGCCCGGCTCAAGGTCTATGTTTGGGCTTGGGGGGCCGGCTACGAAAGCTGGCTCATCCACCACGAGCGGGTTGAGGGCAGCCCGGCTGAACCCGGACCCTGGGACGCGCTCGCTGTGCTGCTTGGCCGCAGCTGGGAGCGCCAAGACGGCGCTCAGCTGCGGATCGCCAAGGTCGGCGTGGATACCGGTGGTAACCACACAGCAGGCGTCTATACCCAGCTGCGCCGGCTGCGCGACCCGCGTCTCGTGCCGATGAAGGGCATCGACGGCTGGAACCGCTCGAGCCCGGTGACCGGGCCGACCCTGGTGGATGTCACTGAGGCCGGGCGCAAGCTAAAGCGGGGCCTCAATTTATGGAGTGTCGCGGTCAGCACCTACAAGCTGGACCTGTACCGCCGGCTTTGGCTCAGTCGCGGCGAGGGTGTCGGCTATCCGCTAGGCTGGGTGCATCTCCCGGATTGGCTAGACGGCAGCCTGGTCAAGCAGCTCGTGGCCGAGCAGCTGGTGACGCACAAAACGCGGAATGGATATGCCCGGAATGAGTGGCGCAAGCTGCGCGATAACGAGGCGCTGGATTGCGCCGTCTACGCCCGCGCGGCGCTTGCGGTGCTTGGCTCGGACCGCTACGGCGAGCGGTTCTGGACCATCATGCGTCGGCAGATCGTAATTCCTCAACCCGAGCCCCTGCTGGCTCCGCCTCCAGGGCATGCCGGGACAGCGATGCGGCTGCGACCACGCCAGCGGGTGCGATCTTCGATTATGGACTGAGCGGCTGAGCAAGATAATGTCACGCGCCTCGCGGTAGGGCTGACAAACTTTCAGCGCGCCCAGAACACAGATCCTACGAACTCGGCTGGAGAATTTGGCGCCCGTCGGGGCCGCGCTGTTCGGCTATCACGGCCCGTCAGCAGGGTCGTAGAGCACCCCTGCGGCGGCAAAACCACCATCCACGTTCAACACGTGGCCGGTGATGTATCCGGCATCCTCGGAGCAGAGGAAGGCAACCGCGGCGGCAACCTCCTCCGGTGTCGCATAGCGATCCAGCGCCATGTGGTTGAGGAACGCTGCACGCTGCCGTGGGCCATGTGCGGTGCGGGCAACCTGGGTTGGGCCAGGCGCGACGCAGTTGACCAGGATGTCATGCGACGCGAGTTCCATGGCCAGCACCTGGGTAAGATTGATAATGCCGGCCTTGCTGGCGCCGTAGGCCACCCGTCCCGTCCCCGCGAACTGGCCAGAGACTGATGAGGTGGTGACAATGCGTCCCCCTCGGGCATGCCGCACCATGGCACGTGCCGCAGCCTGGGCTGTAACGAAGCAGCCCGTGAGGTTGGTCCGGATCACCCGCTCGAAGGCTGCCCGTGACATCTCGAGTGCCGGCACGCGGTCGGTGATGCCGGCGTTGCAGACTGTCAGGCGCAGCGGACCGAACCGTGCCTCCACCGCCGCCACCGCAGCGGCGGCTTGGTCTTCCTCAGCCACATCCAGCGTAAATGGGGCGGCGCGTAGCCCGGCGGCTGTGATTGCATCAGCCACGCGCTGCGCCCGATCGGGCAGCAGGTCGGCAACCAGCACGGCTGCACCCGCACGTGCCAGACGATGGGCAATGGCCTCTCCAATGCCAGCGCCTCCGCCGGTCACCAGGGCAACGTCACCAGCGAGCTTCATGCCGCATCGTCCTCGATGGCAATGACCCGGGCTGGGGCGCCGTCGCTGTCCGGCAGCTTGACTGGAAGGGCAACCACGAAGCTACGCGGCGCACGCAGCGCTCCAGTGTTGCGGAGGTACTCGAACATGATCACCCCCTCCTTCAGGAGGTGGTAGTGGGTCACGTGCTCGGGCAGGGGCGGGCGCGTCTCACCGGTCAGGAAGTAGCGAATGCAATAATCCTGCGGGAAGTCGAACCCTACCGCTTTGATACCAACCTCGCGCAGCCATATCGCGGCCTCCGCCGTCATCCAGGGGGCGCGTGCCCAGAACTCCGGTGCGGCGATGTCGGCTCGCTCGTCCCACCGTGTCTTGAGGATGGCGATATCGCCGCGACGGAGATGCGCTCCGGCGGCAGCAATCCGCTCGGCTGTGATAGCGGTATTCTCCGGGACCTCGGAGAGGTCGAGGACAGCGGCATCCCCCACCGTCATGTCGAGGCTGATGGCGTCTGTCGTGAAGCCTTCCGGGTCTACATGACGCGGACTGTCCATGTGGGTGAAGCCATGCACGTTCCAACCAGCCCAGGTGCCCTGTCCCGCGCCTTCGGTATGTGACTTGAGCAAACGGCGTTCCACTGGCCAGCGGAAATGGCCGGCGGAGATTGGCGTCGAAAGGTCGATGATGCGGCGTGCCATGGGTTAGTCCTTCCAGGGCCGGTCTTGCCAGAGAAGGCGGAGCCGCTCGGCTTCCTCCTCCACCAGGCGGGTGAAACTGGTGCCGTCCATACGGCGCAGCGGCTGGTACAGCCGGGCAGCATCCGCCTGCCAGCCTGGGTCGTCCATGGTGGCGAGCAGCGCGGCCCCGAGCCGAGCACGAAGGGGCGCTGGCGTGCCTACCGGAATTGCCAGCCCACGCACCACACCGCCCGTCAGTTCGAATCCTTGTTCACGAAAGGTGGGGATGTCAGGCGCCAGAGCGGTCCGTGCCGGCGAGGCCTGGGCCAGTGGACGGGCTTGGCCCTGCTTCACCAGCTCCAGGCTCTCCCCAATATTCATCGCGGCGACCGTGATGTGGCGCCCAAGCAGTGCGGTGATAGTCGGCGCCTGGCCAGCGAAGGGCACATGGACAAGCCGGGTGCCGATAAGGCGCTCGTAGCCCATCATCAGCAGGTGGTCATCCGAGCCGATACCGGCGGTGCCAACCGCGACCTTGTCCGGGTTTGCCCGAGCGTGCTCGGCAAGGTCGGCGACGGTGTGCAACGGGCTGGTGGGCGCGACGAAGAACCCACCGGGGTCGTCCACCACGCTACCGAGGAAAGCAAAATCCTGCAGACGGTAGCGTGGCGTGCGCTCGATGGTAATCGTTTGCAAGCTTGGGACGATGACGACGCCAAGGGTGAGCCCGTCAGGCGGCGCGGTGGCGAGCGCAGTGTAGCCAACCTCGGCGCCAGCTCCGGGACGGTTCAGCACGACGAGACGTGCTCCGGGCAGGTGTCGCTCCAGGTAGGGCACCATCGCTCGGGCCATCACGTCGGTGCCGCCGCCAGGAGGGAAGGGCACGATGAGGCTGATCGGGCGCTCCCCTGGCCAGAGGCCCTGCCCGGATGCAGCGAACGACACGCCTGCCAAGCCCGCCGCGATCAGGTTGCGTCGCCTGATGTTGGGCATGGACCCTATCCTCCCTGATTGCGGCCAGCTTAACTGGCCCTCGGCAACGCGCCTAGCCGATAGCGGGCCGTTCCGGTGTACTGTCGGCCTACTGATCGGGACTCCGGAATGTTAAAAACCAAGCCAGTTCGTACTCCCGAAACATCGCTGTATGCCGTTGTTAAGTCGCATCTCGAGCGGTTGGGCTACCAAGCCAAAGGGGAGGTTTGCGGATGCGACATCGTCGCGATCCGACCAGATGAGCCGCCCTTCGTCGTCATTACCGAGCTGAAGCTCGGCCTCACGCTGGATCTCATACTGCAAGGGGTCGATCGCCTTGCTGCAGCCGACGAAGTCTGGCTCGCGGTGCGGGCCACACGCCGCGGGCGCGACCGCGACAGTCGTGCGCATAAGCTTTGCCGGTTGCTTGGCTTTGGTCTGCTCGCAGTGGATCCGCTGCGGGGTATGGTCGAGGTTCTTGCCGAGCCGGGGCCTTACCGGCCACGGCAGAACACGAAGCGGCGGTCCCTTCTGCTTGCCGAGCATGACCGCCGGCGTGGTGACCCCGCTGTAGGCGGCTCGTCACGACAGCCCATTATGACGGCCTACCGTCAGCGCGCGCTCGCCTGTGCTGCGGCCCTCCGTGCCGGACCGCGCCGCCCGCGCGACCTTAGGGAGGCCGCGCCTGATGCCGCTGCGATCATGTTGAGAAACGTCTATGGCTGGTTCGAGCGTGAGGCCCGCGGCCTCTATCGGCTTTCACCAGAAGGCGAAGCTGGCCTTCTGCGTTGGGCCGCGGTCGAGGCTGCGTGCGTGGCTGGCACAGCGTTCCCGCCGCCCGCAACTGCCGAAGTCGAGATAGTGGTGACGGCGGGCGCCGGCAGCTAACGCTTCGACGTGTCCCGTGCCGATAGGTGAACCTCACCGGCCGGAGGATGGTGCTTTTCCGAGCATGAGAGCCAGCAGACCTCCCAGAGAGCTCGCGGCCAACCGCGCCAGCCGGTTCGCTCTGATCTGCGTCAAGTGGTGCGGGTGGTCGTAGCGGAGATGGCACCGCTGACACAACGATCGCAGGTTGCTGGGCGAGACGTTTTCGGGGTGGTGGTCCAAGTGCGCGGCGCCGAGGATAACCCTCGAGCCGCTGACCGGGTTCGGCTTGCCCTGCTCAACGCCGCAGGCCTCGCACCGGTATCCGGCACGGGCGATCACCGAGCGGCTGACCTGCTTCCAGTTCCGGGGATAGCGCGCTCGCTGGGCACGGCGGTAGGCCCTCGCCTCCGGGCTCATGGGTGGCGCTCCGCCAAGCGCAAAATGTCAAATGGTGTCATGGCCGGGATCTCCTGGACCGACCCCGACCGTCGGGGTCCGTCACCCGCCTGAGCCCCGCCGGCAGGACCGGACGGGGCAGCGCGAGGATGCCGCCAAGGCGAGCGACTATTCCCTCAGCGGTGCGCCCGTGCCAAGCCAGGAGGCCAAGACTTCCCCAACAGTTCAGCATGTGAGACTCACTTGGGCGACGACCGAACCCACGTGGACCGAGTTCCCCGCCGACGGCCAGGCCACACTGATGCTCCCGCTATTCTGCCGCCATGGCCGGGCCACGCCGCTATTCTGGCCGAGTGTCGAGACGGCAACCCTGAAGGACCGCCGCAACGGCTACAAGTATCAGTCGCTGGTCCGTCCGGCCGAAGCGCTGCCAATTGGGATCACGGTCTGCCTCGTCGCCGACCGCAGCTTCGGCGACCGCAAGCCCTACCGGTTGCTAACCGAGGATCTGAAGCTCGACTTTGTCATCCACTGCCACAGCAGCATCGCGCTTACGGCCTGCTACGGCAAAGCTCGGCACGCTGCCGACCGGGTCGGTAAGGACGGCCGCGCACGCATTTTACGCGGCGCCGCCGTCACCGCCTTTCTCCGCGTCGGCGGTGCTTCATGAGAGTGCGCGCAGGAGGAAACAGGTCATCGACAGGCGAGATGCCAGAGGGCGTACGCGACACGAAGTATTCGCCGCTTCCACAGCTAAGGGCGCCGGTCCGGCCATGAGGAAGGCCAATAACCCGCGACGTCCTGGGTCTGGAGCGCGGACGCTAGTCGTCGCCTGCCTTCGGTTCTCCACGACGAAGCAGTAGAAGGCCAGTGGCAACGGGATCCACGTCCAGACGGTCGGGGGCTGGATAAGCCGTCCTTCCTGGTCCTCAGCCTGGACCCTAAAGCAGACTTGGACCATCTTGAAGCGCAAGCTGCGTTGCCAGACGCTGATGCCAGCGAAATCAGCCCACTGCCCCAAATGCACCCAAGCCGGTTCTTTGGCAGCTCCGGGTGAGATCGTGACATGAGGATTACGCGAGAGGAGAGAAGCCGATGTGGAGGTTCTTGGTGGTAGCCATCGTTGCCGCGTCGCTCCTCGCCGTCACCTTCGGGTCCTCTCTGGCGCAGAGCTATCCGATACGTCCGATCACCATGGTGGTCGCATGGCCGCCAGGCAGCGGTATCGATGTGATGACGCGGGTGATGCAGGACGCTCTTCGGGAGGAACTCGGTCAACCCATTATCGTGGACAACCGTCCTGGTGCGGCTGGCAGCATCGGCGCCCAAGCGGTCGCGCGGGCAGCGCCCGACGGGTACACGCTCCTGTTCACCGCTGCGTCGCTCAACATGGTGGCTGTGATGGGCACGCGATTAGGCTTCGAAGTGCCAGGCTCTTTCACGCCAATAGTGAACGTCGCCGTGACCCCATCGCTGCTTGTGGTGCATCCGTCAGTGCGGGCCAGTTCAATGCAAGAATTCATTGCCCTTGCGCGTGCACGGCCTAGCCCGCTCTTCTACAGTACCGCTGGCATCGGAGCACCGTCGCACTTTGTGACAGAGCTGCTCCGCACCAGGACTGGATTTGCAGCGACGGTCGTCCCCTTTCCTGGTTCGCCTCAGCAGATGCAGGCGCTGCTTGCAGGTGACGTCCAATTTGGGATCATCAACTCATCAACGGCTCTTCCGCAGATACAGGCCGGCAGAGTCAGGGCCTTGGCGGTTATCGGACGTAATCGCATCCCACAGGCGCCGGACGTCCCGACCTTGCACGAGCAGGGTCTGACTGGCTTTTCCGCCGCAAGCTACTGGAACGGCATCCTAGGGCCGGCAGGTTTGCCGCAGCCGATAGCCGAGCGAATAGCTGCAGCGATCAATCGCGTGCTCGCACGGCCAGACATCTCTGAAAGGCTCGCGCCAACGGGCAATGAACTCGACGGAAGAAGCTCGCCAACAGCCTTCGCTGCCTTGATGAAGGAAGACATGGAGATCTGGGCTGAGGTGGCACGAGCCGCCAACATTAGGGCTCAGTGACTTCGGCGAGCTGCGACGGCTCTTCGTGCATTCACGATGCAAGAAACAGGGGGGATCTCCGCATGAGCGGAAACAACAGTCTGAACCCAGATGATAAGCAGGTTGCGGTGGTGGTCGGTGCCACCTCCAAATGGCAGTCAGATGGCCGCAATACCAAACTGGCGCACGGAAAGGTAGTGGATGACAGCGACCTGCCCATCGGTGTGCGTTGGGGCGTGGGAGGCGCCATCGCTCAGAAGTTCGCGCAAGAGGGATACTTCGTCGTGCTGACGACCCGCGTTGCGACCAATGCTTCGGCCCTGGCCGAAGCCATCCGGCAGCAGGGCGGCGCATGCATGGTCGTAGAGTTGGATCTCATCTCAGAGCAATCCATCTCAGCGGCCTTTGCTAGGATCCGCAGCGAAGCCGGTGACCCGCATGTCCTCGTCTACAATGCTGGCTACCTGGAAGGTCGGGACCTCCCTCCCGAAAAGGAGCTGCTCGAGCACCTCCCTGTGGAGATGTTCGATACGGCACAGCACATTGCCAGCCGCGGACCCTTCCTCGTTGCCAAAGAGGTGCTGCCATCCATGCGGAAGAAAGGCGCAGGATCTTTTTTCTTTTCGAACAACTCCAAGTCGCTGCGCGGGGTCAAACGCAAGACCGGTGAGTCGCTCTACTACCCCAGGGTTATGATGCGAACTCTCGCGCAGGTGCTTACCGAGGAGTATTCCGAGCATGGCGTGCACGTGGCCAACGTTGTCATCGACGGCACAATCGACTCACCTGGAACTCGGATGCTGCCGAAGCTCCGACAGCAACCCGAACTCGTGATGAACCCGGTGAAGATTGCAGAAGCTTTCTACTACCTGCATACGCAGGACAGATCGTGCTGGACACACGAGCTTCAGCTTACGCCATTCTTGGTTAAGCCAAGCCATTGATCGCGCACCAACCAGGGACATGAGTGCTCACAAGCCGTCGCCGCACAGCACCTCAGCCTACGCGGCGACGGCAACTATTGCCCTATAGGCCATAACCGTTGCAAGGCTGAGGGCAGCCTATTTGCCGGTATCGGAACTACGAGACAACACGTTGCTGGTCAGTGGATTGTCTGCAGGGCTCGGCCTGGAAGCATGGATGATCTTCTGTTCGCTGCGGCAGATGCTGTCCTAACCGTGAGGTTATATCCAAGCGCAGAGATGCCACGTCCGCGGCTTGACCGCGCGGCATATCACGCAACGATAGTTGCAAAAGAATACCTTTGGGGGAAACAACGATGAGCGACATCCGCATCCTGGCGAGTGACCTCGGCTTTCCGGAAGGACCGGTGGCAATGGCGGACGGCTCGATCATCCTGACGGAGATCAATGGCGGCTGGGTGACACGTGTTGATGCGGATGGCGAGGTGACGCGGCTCGGCAAGCCGGGCGGCGGGCCGAACGGGCTTGCGCGCGCCCCGGATGGATCGCTCATTCTCTGCAACAATGGCGGCAGCAAGTACCTGCCTGACAGCTTTATGGGGCAGGGGCCTTCGGATGACTACGAGTACGGCACGGTGGAGCAGGTTAATCCGCAGACTGGGGCGCGCAGGCTGCTCTACAAGGAAGCAAGCGGCCACAAACTCTCGGCGCCGAACGATCTCGTCTTCGATCGGAATGGCGGCTTCTACTTCACCGATCTCGGCAAGCGATACCATACTTCGCGTGATCATGGCGGGCTGTACTACGCGATGCCGGACGGCTCCTCGGTCAAGGAGATCGCCTACCCGATCCTCAGCTCCAATGGCGTCGGCCTCTCCCCGGACGAGAGCGTCGTCTATGTCGCGGATACCGAATCCGCACGGCTCTGGGCCTTCGACGTCGAGAGCCCCGGCACCCTGAAGAAGCAGTCCTTTCCCTCGCCGCATGGCGGCCGTTACCTCGGCAGTGCGCCGGGCTTCTCCCGCTTCGACAGCCTCGCTGTCACCGCCTCCGGCAATATCTGCGTCGCCACGCTGGTGACGGGGAAAATCACGGTGTTTGCACCGGATGGCCGGATCCTGGACCAGGTAGCGATGCCGGACACCCACCCCACCAATATCTGCTTCGGCGGCCCAGATATGCGCACCGCGACCATCACCCTGTCGGGCGAAGGTAAGCTTGGCCAGATGCGCTGGCCGGAGCCGGGGCTGAAGCTGAACTTCCAGCAATAGGGCGGGCGTGGCGATGAGGTGGTTCCGCAAACTGAAGAATCGGATCGCCGTCGTCGGAAAACCTTCTAAGGCAACTTCTCGCATACCCATGATGGCGGGGGTGTGCCAAAACCTGCCTCCGGGCTATCGTCAACTACGGGTTGGACAGTTACAAGATTCCCCATACCTGCCGCTAGACGAGCAAGACGACCTACGCTGCGCTCGCACGCTACTACCTGAACGATAAGGCGGTGCTCGAGGCACAGAATGCTTCATACCCCGGCTGGGCGGCTGCGAAGCATCTCGTGCTGACAATGGGCAACGAGACCGACTTCCAGATCATCGAGGACGAAATCCTGGAGCTCAGCCGGCGTTTTCGGATCATGAGCGTCGGCTATGACCCCTGGCAGTCAACGCAGCTGGCGCAGCGGCTACGGGCGCAGGAGATCGAGATGGTCGAGTTCCGCTCGACTACGGCGAACTTCTCACCGGGCGATCATTGAGCTTGATGCTGCCATGCGCTCGGGCCGCCTCCAGCACGACGGCAGCCCGGTGCTGGAGTGGTGCATCGGCAACGTCGTCGGCAAGCCGGATCGCCGCGGCAACCTGTACCCGACCAAAGCGCGGCCGGAGCAGAAGATCGACGCTGCTGTGGCGCTCGTCATGGCGGTTGGGCGCTCGATGACTGAGCCGGAGCAGTTCACCAGCATCTTTGAGCGGGCGGAGTTGTGGATGGGGTGACGACGCTAGAACCCACCGTCATTAAATCGGGCATAGCCTTCTGAGGAGAGTACCATCGGCACGTAGCTGCGGCATGAGTATGTGTAGAGCCTGCCAGCGGCTAGCATAGAGGGACGGCGACCGCCGCAGGTTGTTGCACCATCGCACGCCAATTTCCCGGCTGCATTGCACCGGGCAGATCACGAGGATCTTATTTCGCTATACTAAATATTCTAAATCACACTGCGGTGTTGCTGCGTCGTCAGTTCGTACCCGGAACTCGCAGCAGCTTCGCCTAGAGTTGGAGCGCGATAAACTTCATCCGCTCTTGAGTACCGCACAGTCGCCCATCCGGAGGGAATCGATGACTATCGTCTTTCATCCGCTTGCCGGTGTGCGGAGACACCTGATGCGTTTGAGCGCGCCCCGCGCCGAGCAACGGCCATGTCGCAGCTCTTTTCACCGCGGAACTCGCTGCATCGCACCTACCACTGCCCCGACAGCAGCAATACTTTTCGCTGCATTAGCAGTCGCCGCCGGGGCCGCCTCGGCGCAAAGCGGTCAGGACGAGTTGCGCAGAGCACCACGAGGCAATTTGCTTCCTGGCGTTGGGGCCACCGACCCGCGACAACGGGTCGACCCTACCGCCGAACCATGGCGCTCGCTCGGGCGCGTGCAAACGGAGGTCGGTGGGCGCTGCACTGGCACGTTGGTCGATGCGCGCACGGTACTCACCGCCGCGCACTGTCTGGTGGCATCGCGCTCGGGCCAGTTTGTCCAAGCGCGTTCGGTCCATTTCCTACTCGGCTACAATCTTGGTCAGTACACAGGGCATGCGCGAGTTATCTCCTATACGGTCGGGCCGGGCTTCACCCCCGGAGTGGCAGCTATGGGACCAGCGGGTGCGGACTGGGCGCTGCTAACCCTCGAGCGGCCGATCGGTGCTCCGGGGCATATATTGCCCTTGCTGCGTGGTACGCCGCAGCCGGGATCACCGGTGATGTTGGGAGGATACCAGCAAGATCGGCCTGAAACGCTGTCCGCTGATACCGGGTGCCGTCTTGGATCCCTCACGCGAAGGCCCTCGGGGCATGTTCTGCTCGCCCATGATTGTGCTGCCACCCGCGGTGCGAGCGGAGCTCCGATGCTTGCTCGTCGTCCTGACGGAAGTGGTTGGGGAGTCGTTGGAGTTGCAGTCAGCACCAATGCGGACGCGACAGTCGCCAGCGGGCATGCCGTGCCTGCCGCCGCTATCGGAGCAAACCCTTAGCTGGTTCGTAATAGCGGCATCCGCGCAGCGGGGCAGGGACATAGGAGTAGGTGCGGCCAAAAAATTTCGGTTCCAGATCACAGGGTACGACTTCCTAGCAGGCTGCTGAAAAGCCTGCCTGCTGCGTGGGAGTAGGCCATTTATTGGCCTGGTTGGGCGTCTGACGCGGCGCTGGCGCGGCAGCTAGGCTGCTCCTTT
>NZ_JAETWB010000027.1 GCF_016773205.1 Belnapia arida | reverse complement strand
CCATGATCCGCGTCAGCCTCGGCGCCCTCCTGCTCCGCCGCATCGCCCACCCCTAACCATTCTCAAACGGGGTCTTAAGGGGCATGCATTATGTGCACGCCGTTGTGCCCAATAAAGAAACCGTCTATTCCGACCTAATCGCGGAGACGATGCCTTTGGCGCCACGAAAGATCGTCACCCAGATTCGAGAGTTTTGGCTGCCATGGGTCATCTTCCTCGAGGATGTCCTTAGCGCTGCGAGAAAATCGACGTCCGAGCACCTATATAATCGTAACAATTCTTATTGGAATGATCTGGGGGCATCGTTCGCCTATACAGCGATCATGGCGCACCTCGCCAAGCAATGCCCTATCTATGAGCCTTTGCTTGACGTAACTGCATTGCACTACGAGGCGAAGGAGCGTGCGGAAGGGTTTGAGAAGTATATCGGCTCCGATGCTGCGTACTTCGAAACCAAAGCCGTCAACCTCGGAGCGAATGCAAAACTACGATCTACCAACAAAATTACAAACCGCGGCCGCATAGAGATCTGGGATAACCATCTTGGTCGGGGGCGCGCTGTTGTTTTCTGCGACAGCTTCACCTTCAACGTTTTGCGGCGCTTTCTCCGCGAGCAGTTCTTAGAACTGCACCTAGTTCACAGTGCCACTGTCGATTTCGCCTACATCGACAATGTCAAACCCAACGTCGTGCTCTCGATTGGCATCGAGCGGTTTTTGCCGACCGTCTTCAATGATTGGTCCGCCGCATCCGCATTAGACATAGCGTCGTCGCTAGGGAAAGCGTAGCGGTGCCGCTTTTGGTAATCAACCGTCTTCCAAAACTACTTCTGCACACCTTGGTACTTCTCTGAACGAAAACCTGAGCCGCAAGCGTTTCACGCTCGGCGCCTTCATTTAGATTTTCGTCCAGGGCTGACCTAGCCCTACCCCGGCCCCGTTTGTGTGGGACCGGGGCGCCGCGTTATTCACCCGAGCCAGTCATAGACCCGGACGAAATCGACCATGATGTCGTAGCGGCCCGGCGCGTCCGCCCCCGGCACGCCGCCATACCATGTGTCGGCTGACGCCCCGACATGGCCCTGCAGCCCGACCGTCATCTTCATGGTCGGGATGTTCTGCGTGTAGGTGTGCATCACCTGGCCATCGACGGTCATCGATACCCGGTCCGGCGTCCATTCCAGCCCGTAGACATGCCACTGGGTCAGGTCGATGTCGTAGTTGTAGCTCTCATACACGTCGCCGCCGGTCACCGGGTCGGGCCAGTGCTGGGTGACCATTCCGTCGCCCTTCGGCGTCTCGAGGATGTCGAGCTCCGGCGGCCACACGCCGTTCGCCGCCGGCCAGAGCAGGAAGCACGGCCCCATCCCCGTCACCTCGGCGCTCATCTTCGCCATGATCTCCACCTTGCCATAGGTGAAGGCGAAGCCCGGGTTCCATTGGTTCGGCGTGGTCGAGACACCACTCGTCGCCCAGCTCCCGTCGGCCATCTTGGTGATGCCGATATCGAGCATCCCGTTGCCGACGCTGACCTGCGAGTTGTCCCAGCGGAAGGCGCCGTTCCAGTAGGTCGAGCCGCCATAGCTGATCGGCCACTTCGTCGGGTCGACCCGCGTGCCGCTGAATTCGTCATTGAAGATCAGGTTGCCGAACTCGCCGGAGCCGGCGGAGGGCGCATAGGTCCAGGACGGGTCGACCAGCGTGTTCATCGCCGCGTCGATGACGCCTGCCAGCATCACCGTATCGCCCGAGCCTGGCCCGTAATGCACCAGCGTGCCGCTGATGCCGCCCACCGTCGCCGCCTCCTGCCAAACGGCGAAGGTCCCGTCGGTGGCGATGGAGAGGCGGTCCTCGCCCAACCTGAAATCGGTGATGACATCAGCGCCGTCGCCGGGCTTGAGGACGAAGACGTCGGCGTCGGCGCCGCCGGTCAAGCTGTCATTGCCGAGGCCACCGGTGATCGTGTCGGCGCCACCGCCGCCGTTGATCGTGTCCGCGCCAAGCTTGCCGGTGAGCACCTCGTTGCCCGCCGTGCCGGCGAGGGTGAGGTTGTCGGAAGGCGGCGGTGCCTCGAAGAAGGAGAAGCTCTTCATCCCGGTCGAGCCGAGAAAGAGGCTCGAATCCGAGACGGCGACGCCGCCGTAGCTCGCGCCCTCGACATAGAGGTTGCGGTCCTGCGCCACCGAGCCGCCCCAGCCGTCGTTGAGGAAGTTGACATCGACCTTGTGGGCGCCGGCCGCCCAGTCGCCTTTCAGGGTCAGCGTGTCGAACTGGCCCGAACCACGGAGCGCCGAGGCGGTGAAAGTGCCGCCGACCTGCACGCCATCGACCTTCACCGTGTACTGCGCGCTGCCGCTCCAGGCATTCTGGGTGATCTTCAGCACCAGGCTGTCCGAGCCCGTCCCGGCGACGAGGTTGAAGGACGGGAAGGGGTCCGCCGGCGGCTGCTCGGTGAAGGAGAAGCTCTGCGCGCCGGACCGGCCGAGGTTGAGCGCCGCGCCGCCGACCGCCAGCCCGGCATAGGTCGCGCTCTCGACATAGAGGTTGCGGTCGGTGTCGCTCGTCCCGCCCCAGCCGTCGTTGAGGAAATTGACCTCGACCTTGTGAGCGCCGGCCGCCCAGTTGCCCTTCAGGGTCAGCGTGTCGAACTGGCCCGAACCACGGAGCGCCGAGGCGGTGAAGGTGCCGCCGACCTGTACGCCATCGACCTTCACCGTGTACTGCGCGCTGCCCTGCCAGTGATCCTGGGTGAGCTTCAGCACCAGGCTGTCCGGCCCGCTGCCGGCGGTGAGGGAGAGGGGGTTGAAGGCCGTCTGCGCCACATTCGCCGCCGGAACCAGCGACGGGTTGGTCAGCCATTCGAGCTTCACATTGGTCAGGCCGGCCAGGAAAATCGAATCGCTCTTGGAGCCATTATAGACGACGCTGACGCCTGGGATGCCGTTGACGGTCGTCTGATACACCCAGGGGTTGTAGGTGCCGCTGGCGATGGACAACCGGTCCACGCCGAGCTGGAAGTCGTTGATGATGTCCGCTCCGTCACCGGCCCTGAACGCGAAGAGGTCTGCCCCAGCCCCGCCAGTCATCAGATCGGCGCCCGTGCCGCCGGTGATGGTGTCGACGCCTGCTGCTCCCTTCAATGTGTCGTTGCCAAAGGTACCGGTGATGACGGGCATGGGGGGGATCTCGCTACTGACAACCGGGGAGCGCCCCTCGGTTCCCTTTATACAACTTCAAATTGATGTGATCGTCAAACTAAAACCCCGTGAATTGCAACCAAACAGCGTGAGTTACATCCAGTGCCGGTCAGGATCTGCCCGCTCGCACCAGCCGCACCCCGTCAATCCGGCGGCGCCGTACCATGAAGCCCGGACGAGGTGAGGAGGCAGGCAAGGGCAGGGGGTGCCGATGCGGTTGGAGAGGTTCGTCGAAGGTTCTATAGCTGAGGGGTGTCCGCACCACTCCCCACTCCCTCTTCGCCCGGCGACGACTACCTCGCCCGCCTCAACCCCGAGCAGCGGGAGGCGGTCGAGACGCTCGATGGCCCGGTGCTGATCCTGGCCGGCGCCGGCACCGGCAAGACCCGCGTGCTGACCACGCGCTTCGCCCATCTGCTGAAATCCGGCCGCGCCTGGCCCGGCCAGGTTCTCGCCGTCACCTTCACCAACAAGGCGGCGCGGGAGATGCGCGAGCGCGTCTCCGCCATTCTCGGCCAGCCGGCCGAGGGGCTCTGGCTCGGCACCTTCCATGCCCTCTGCGCGCGGATGCTTCGCCGCCATGCGGAGTTCGTCGGCCTCACCAGCGCCTTCACCATCCTCGACACCGACGACCAGATGCGCCTGCTGAAGCAGGTGATGGAGGCCGCCGGCATCGACCTGAAGCGCTGGCCGGCGCAGGGGTTGATGGGCCAGATCCAGCGCTGGAAGGACCGCGGCCTCGCCCCCGACCGCGTGACGCCGGCCGAGGACACCGACTACGCCGCGGGCAAGGCACGCGGCCTCTACGCCGCCTACCAGTCCCGCCTGCGCGACCTCAATTGCTGCGACTTCGGCGACCTGATGCTCCATGTGACGGAGATCTTCCGCACCCGGCCGGAGGTGCTGGCCGACTGGCAGCGGCGCCTGCGCTACATCCTGGTCGACGAATACCAGGACACCAACCTCGTCCAGTACTACTGGCTCCGCCTGCTGGCGCAGTCGCACCGCAACATCTGCTGCGTCGGCGACGACGACCAGTCGATCTATTCCTGGCGCGGCGCCGAGATCGAGAACATCCTCCGCTTCGAGAAGGATTTCCCGAACGCCAAGGTCGTCCGCCTCGAGAGCAACTACCGCTCCACCAAGCCGATTCTCGCCGCCGCCTCCCACCTCATCGCCCACAACAGCGGCCGCCTCGGCAAGACGCTGCGGGCTGGCCGCAACGATGCCGAGGGTGACAAGGTCCGCGTCGTCTCGCTCTGGGATTCCGAGGAGGAGGCCCGCATGGTCGGCGAGCGGATCGAGGCCTTCAAGCGCAGCGGCCACAAGCTCGCCGAGATCGCCATCCTGGTCCGCGCCGGCTTCCAGACCCGCGCCTTCGAGGAGCGGCTGATCACCCTCGGCCTGCCCTACCGCGTCATCGGTGGCCTGAAATTCTACGAGCGGGCCGAGATCCGCGACGCCATGGCCTATCTCCGCGTCCTCGCCCAGCCGGCGGACGACCTCGCCTTCGAGCGCATCGTCAACACGCCGAAGCGCGGCCTCGGCGACACCGCCATGCGCCGCATGCACGAGATCGCCCGCGCCGAGAGCATCCCGCTCGCCGCCGCCGCGCATCGCCTGTTGCCGAACCTCACCGCCAAGCCCCGGGCCGCCCTCGGCGAGCTGCTGCACGGCTTCGCCCGCTGGCGCGAGGGGCTGTCGAAGGAAGGCCACGTCGTCACCGCCGCCACCCTGCTCGACGAGAGCGGCTACACGGAGATGTGGAAGCAGGACAAGTCGCCCGAAGCTCCTGGCCGGCTCGAGAACCTGAAGGAGTTCATCCGGGCGCTCGGCGAATTCGAGAGCCTCGCCGGCTTCCTCGAACACGTCGCGCTGGTGATGGAGAACGACGAGAATTCCGAAGGCGACCGCCTCTCGCTGATGACGCTGCACGCCGCCAAGGGCCTGGAGTTCGACACCGTCTTCCTCCCCGGCTGGGAGGAGGGCCTCTTCCCCCATGCCCGCGCCATGGAGGAGGGCGGCGAGAAGGGGCTCGAGGAGGAGCGCCGCCTCGCCTACGTGGGCATCACGCGCGCCCGGAAGCAGGCCATCATCTCCGCCGCCGCCAACCGCCGTATCTATGGCAACTGGTCCGCCTCCGTCCCCAGCCGCTTCCTTGAGGAACTGCCGGCCGCGCATATCCAGCGCGAGGGCAGCGCCAGCATGGCCCGGCAGCGCGTGGCGGAGATGCCCTCCGTCTTCACCGGCGCCGGCGGGCTGCAATCCCGCAAGCCGCGGGTGATCGAGGCCGGCGCCTGGGAGGTCCAGTCCCGCCCCTCCCACGCCCAGCCGCTGAAGCCCGGCGAGCGCGTGTTCCACAAGAAATTCGGCTATGGCCGGGTGACGGCGGTGGACGACAACCGCATCGAGGTCGATTTCGAGAAATCCGACCCCAAGCGGGTGCTGGACAGCTTCCTGGAGCGTGCCTGATGCTGTCCCGCCGCCGCGCCGAGCCGCTGGAAGTGCTCATCATCGAGGGCTTGCCCGAGGCGGCCATCCCCGCCTTCGAGGCCGCCTTGCAGACCGTCTGCGCCACGGTTGCCTATTTTCGCGAGGAGCCGGCCGAGACCTGGCGCCTCGAGGGCGTCCGCGAGGCCGGCGCCCATCATGATGAGCTGGAAGGGGCGCTCGCCCTAGCGGCCCTCGTCTCCGGCATCGACACGCCCGCGCTCCAGGCCGGCCCGATCGAGGCCGAGGGCTGGCTCGCCCGTACCATCGAGAGCTTCCCCGAGGCGCCGATCGGCCGCCGCTTCCTGATCCGCCCGACCCACCTGCCGAATCCGCGGGAGCATGGCCGCATCGTCCTGCGATTGGATGCCGGTCTCGCCTTCGGCAGCGGCGAGCATGCCTCGACGCAGGGATGCCTCATGGCCTTCGAGGGCATGGCGCATCGCCGCCCGCGCCGCGTGCTCGATCTCGGCACCGGCTCGGCGATCCTCGCCCTGGCCGCGGCGCTATGGCTGAAACGCCCCGTGCTGGCGACGGATATCGACCCCTGGTCGGTTCGCGTCGCGCGGGAGAATGCGGTGTTGAACGGGGTGCAGCGCCTGCTGCATCCGCGCCTGGCGGATGGCTGGAAGAGCCGGGCGATGCAGGCCCGGCGCTACGACCTGATCTTCGCCAATATCCTGGCCCGGCCGCTCTGCGCCATGGCGCATGAGTTGGCGGCGCATCTGGCACCGGGCGGCACCGCCATCCTTGCCGGGCTGCTCGGCAACCAGGCACGGATGGTGCTGGCGGCGCATCGCCGCCAGGGCCTCAGGCTCGAGCGGCGCATCGATATCGGCGCCTGGACCACGTTGGTCCTGCGCCGGTAGCGATGCCCCGTGCCTTAGCGCCTCATCTCGCCGTGGGCGACGCGGTCAAGATCGCCGCGGGTCAGGCCGATATCCGTCAGCTCGCGCTCGGAGAGCGAGGCCAGCTCGGCGCGCAGCCGGGCCCGGGCCGGCCAGCCGAAGATCGCATCGGCGATCCGCGCCAGGCCGCGCAGCAGGGCCGCCTGGTTCGCGCGGCCGGCCGCCTCGCGCAGCGAGGCGATCCGCTCGGCAGCGGGGTTGCGGGGCAGGGGGAGGAGCAGAGCCGCCTCCGCCTTGGTCATGCGGGCGTCCATTGTCTGGGTTCCAATCCTTGCGAGGCGGTCTTTTCCGTCTCGCTTCGCACTGCAGCAATTAGGCACGAAAGCAGATTGTTGCTCGTGCGAAGAGCACAGCCGAGCCATGCATGCGGCGCGGGGTGCTGTCACATTCCCTGCATTTTTGTTTTACCATTTCGTGAGGGTTGCTGATGAATCCCGCCGAACGCCTCGCCGCCCTCCGCGCCGAACTCGCTCGCGCCGGGGTGGATGGCTTTCTCGTCCCCCGCGCCGACGAGTATCTGGGTGAGTATGTCCCCCCCTCCGGCGAGCGCCTGGCCTGGCTCACCGGCTTCACAGGCAGCGCCGGCCTCGCCGTCGTGCTGGCGGACCGTGCCGCCCTTTTCACCGATGGCCGCTACACCACCCAGGCCGCCCAGCAGACCGACACCACGCTCTGGGAGCAGCGCCACATCACCGAGCAGCCCGCTGCCGACTGGCTCGCCGAGCACGCCGCCGGACGGCGCATCGGCTACGATCCCTGGCTGCATGCCGAGGCCGCCCTTGGCCGGCTGGAGCGCCCCGGCTTCTCCTTCGTCCCCCTGCCGGCCAACCCGCTCGACGCCGTCTGGACCGACCGTCCACAGCCGCCGATGGCCGAGGCCCGCCCGCATCCGCTGCGCTATGCCGGCGTCGCCGCCGCCGAGAAGCGCGCCAATGCTGCAGCGGCCCTACGTGCCGCCGGCGAGGATGCCGCCGTGCTCGCCGACCCCCACTCCCTCGCCTGGCTGCTGAACATCCGCGGCGGCGACCTTGACCACACCCCGCTCGCCCTCGGCTTCGCCCTGCTGCGCGCCGATGCCTCGGCCGAGCTCTACATGGACCCAGCCAAGGTCCCGGCCGAGACGCGCAGCCATCTCGGCAATGACGTGGTGGTCCGCCCCCGCTCCGACCTTCCCGCCGCCCTGGCTGGCCTTGCGGGGAAGACGGTCCGCCTCGACCCGGATGCGACGCCCGCCTGGTTCGCCGCCCACCTGCGCGAGGCCGGCGCCACCATCGCCCAGGGCGACGACCCCTGCCGCCTGCCGCGGGCCTGCAAGAACACGGTGGAGCGCGAGGGCGCCCGCAGCGCCCACCGCCGCGACGCGGTGGCGCTCGCCCGTTTCCTCGCCTGGTTCGCCGCCGCGGCGCCCACCGGCCGCGAGACGGAGATGAGCGCCGCGGAGCACCTGCTGGCCTTCCGCCGCGAGGTGCCGCTCTTCCAGGCCGAGAGCTTCCCGGCCATCAGCGGCGCCGGCGAGAACGGCGCCGTCATCCATTACCGCGTGGCGCCGGAGACCAACCGCCCCATCCGCCCGGACGAGTGCTATCTGACCGATAGCGGCGCCCAGTTCCTCGACGGCACGACCGATGTGACGCGCACGCTCTGGACCGGCCCCGGCCCGGCGCCCGAGGCGCTGCGCGCCCGCTATACCCGCGTCCTCCAGGGCCATGTCGCGCTGGCCACGCTGCGTTTTCCGAAAGGCGTCGCCGGCCCGCATATCGACGCCATCGCCCGCCGCGCGCTCTGGCAGGCCGGCCTGGATTTCGACCATGGGACGGGGCATGGCGTCGGCAGCTTCCTCTCCGTCCATGAGGGCCCCGCCTCCATCAGCCGCGCGGCGAAGCCCGTGCCGCTCGCCGCCGGGATGATCCTTTCCGACGAGCCCGGCTACTACCTGCCCGGCCAGTACGGCATCCGCATCGAGAACCTCCTCCTTGTCCGCGACGCCGAGCCGCAGCCCGACCAGGTCAAGCCTTTCCTCGAATTCGAGACCCTGACCCTCGCCCCCTACGCCCGCGCCCTCATCGAACCCGCCCTGCTCTCGGCGGCCGAGCGGGGTTGGATCGACGCCTATCACGCCCGCGTCCTCGCCCTGATCGCCCCGGGCTGCGACGCCGCCACCTCGGCCTGGCTGGAGGAGGCCTGCCGCCCGCTCAGTTGATGCCCGGCAGGCTCCGCAACCCGGTCAGCCCCCCGCCATGGGCCCGGTCGTCGAAGATGAAGCTGACCCGCCCCGGCATCGAGGCTGAGCTGTCTGGCCGTTTCCGCCGCGACGAGATCCTTGCCGCTGCCCGCGCTGATCCGCAGCGCCGCCGACCGCGCCCGGTCTGCGACCAGCGCATAGGCCGTGATCATGATGTCCCCGCCACCCGCCGTGACCTCCGTCATCGCCCCGCCAGTGGGGGTGATGGCGGTCGTGGAGACGATGCTGTCCGTCGAGGCTGGATCGACCTGCACTCTGGCAATCGCCGGCGGCCCGCCGCTGCCCGACACCGCCGAGAGGTTGCCCGCCCCGCCGAGCGTCCTCGAGCCCGGCGCCGTCAGCCTGATCCTCGGCGGCCCGTAGACCAGCGGCGCCGAAGGCTGCGCCTGCCCGCCATTCGTCGCCTGAATCAGGCCGAGCAGCAGCCGTGCCTGCGCCGAGAGCTCGATGCTGTTCTGCACCCCGCCACTTCCGGCAGATGGCGTGCCAGCCGCGCTGGCGGCCGTGCCGCCGATGGCGGGCGGCGTTGCCTGGGCATAGGCCTGCCTGGCCCAGAAGCTGAGGTCCGCTGCGCTGAGCATGGCCTTACGGTGCGTTTTGCCCGCCCAGCTTGCCCCCGCGAGGGTTAAGGAAGGGTTCCTACCCGAACCCCGCCATCTCCCGCCACTCCGCCTCGGTCAGCACGCGGAGGCCAAGCTCCGCCGCCTTCTTCGCCTTGCTGCCCGCATCCGCGCCGACCACGACGAAATCCGTCCGCGCCGAGACGCTCTTCGTCACCTTGGCGCCGAGCGTCTCCGCCCGCGCCTCCGCCTCCGGCCGCGTCATCGTCTCGAGCGTGCCGGTGAAGACCAACGTCTTGCCTGCGAAGGGGCTGTCCGCCGCGGCACTCGCCACCGGCACGGGCGCCACCTCCCGCGCCAGGTCGTCGAGCGCCGCGAGGTTGCGCGGCTCCTCGAAGAAGTCGACCAGCTCCTGCGCGATTGCCGGCCCGATCCCCTGGATCGAGCCCAGCTCCTCCCGCGCCTCGGAGCCGACGATGCGCGCCGCCAGCATCCGCTCCCGCCATTCGGGCAGCGTGCCGTAGTGCCGTGCCAGAAGCTTGGCATTCGCCTCGCCGATGCGGCGGATGCCGAGGGCGAAGATGAACCGGTCGAAGGGCGGCGCCCGCCGCGCCTCGATGGCGGCGAGCAGGTTCGTCACCTTCTTCGACTCCTCCGCCCGCTTGGAGCGCGCGCCCCAGCCCTCCCAGCGCCGCATCCGGTCGGCATGCCCGGCGAGGCGGAAGATGTCGGCGGGGCCCCCGACCAGCCCCTCGTCATGCAACGTCTGGATGTTCTCCTCGCCGAGCCCCTCGATATCCATTGCGTTGCGCGCGACGAAATGCTTCAGCCGCTCGACGGTCTGCGCTGGGCAGATCAACCCGCCGGTGCAGCGCTTCACCACCTCCCCCGGCGGCCGCACCGCATGGCTGCCGCAGGCCGGGCAGCGCTCGGGGAAGGCGAAGGGCTCGGCGCCCTCGGGCCGCTTCTCCAGCACCACGGAGACGATCTGCGGGATCACGTCGCCCGCCCGTTGCAGCACGACGGTGTCGCCGAGCCGCACATCCTTGCGCGCGATCTCGTCCTCGTTGTGCAGCGTCGCGTGCTGCACCATGACTCCGCCGACATTGACCGGCTGCATCACCGCCCGCGGCGTCAACGCCCCCGTCCGCCCGACCTGAATCTCGATCCGCAGCAGGGTAGTGGTCGCCCGCTCCGCCGGGAACTTCCAGGCGACCGCCCAGCGCGGCGCCCGGCCGACGAAGCCGAGCCGCGACTGCCAGTCCAGCCGGTCGAGCTTGTAGACGACGCCATCGATATCGTAGTCGAGCCCGGCCCGCTCCGTGCCCATGCGCGCCTGGAACTCGGCCGCCGCATGCTCATCCGGCAGCAGCGCCGAGAGCGGGTTGACGCGGAAGCCCCAGCGCTTCAGCACATCCAGATACCCGGAATGCGTCTCCGCCACCGGCGTGCTCGACGCCCCCTGCGCATAGGCGAAGAACTGCAAGGGCCGCCGCGCCGTCACCTCCGGATCGAGCTGTCGCAGCGAACCCGCCGCCGCATTGCGCGGATTGGCCGGGATGCGGATCTCCGGCCCCACCTTCTCGCCGCGCGTGCGCCTCTGCTCCCGCTCCTCGGCCAGCCGCGCCTGCTCGTCGCGGAAGGCGATGAAATCCGCCTTCGCCATGAAGACCTCGCCGCGGATCTCGATCCGTGCCGGCGCATCCGGCCCGAGCCGCCGCGGCAGCTCGCCCTCGCGCAGCGTCTCGAGGTTGCGGGTGATGTCCTCCCCCTGCGTGCCATCGCCCCGCGTCGCGCCGCGGACGAAGACACCGTTCTCATAGGTCAGGTTGACCGAGAGCCCGTCGATCTTCGGCTCGCCGACGAAGCGCAGCACCTCCTCCTGCGGCAGGCCGAGGAAGCGCCGGATGGTCCGCGTGAACTCGGCGAATTCCTCCGGGTTGAAGACATTGTCGAGGCTCAGCATCGGCGTGCCGTGCCGCGCCTTGGCGAAGCCCGCCGCCGGCGCTGCGCCGGGCGCGGCCTCGCTCGGGCTGTCGCTGCGCTTCAGCTCGGGGAAGCGCGCCTCGATCGCCGCGTTGCGCCGCCGCAGCGCATCATACTGGGCATCGGTAATCTCGGGTGCGTCGTTCTGGTGATAGGCGATGTCGGCCGCCGCAATCTCGGCCGCGAGCGCGGCAAGTTCGGCTGCAGCTTCCTCCTCTGTCAGCTTCTCGGGCGGCAAGGTGCGCAGGTTCACAGCAAGCCACCCGTCAGCAGGCTGTCCGCCGCCGCCCGCGCCGCATCCGTCACCCGTTCGCCCGCCAGCATCCGCGCGATCTCCTCGCGCCTCTCGCGCTTGTCGAGCGGCTCCACCACCGTCGTCGCCCGCTCGCCCTTTACCTGCTTGGCCACGCGCAGCTGCTGCGCCCCGCGCGCCGCCACCTGCGGGCTATGCGTTACCACCAGCACCTGCAGCCGCTCGGCCACGCGCTCCAGCCGCTCGCCGACGGCCGCCGCCGTGGCGCCGCCGATGCCCGCATCCACCTCGTCGAAGATCAGCGTCGGCACCGGCGAGCCGCGCGCCAGCACCACCTTCAGCGCCAGCATCAGCCGCGACAGCTCGCCGCCCGAGGCGATCTTCTGCAAATGTCCCGGCGTCTGGCCTGGATTCGTCGAGACGAGGAAGGTGACACGATCCATCCCGTCCGCCGCCCAGCCGTTCTCGTCCCGCGCTGCGACCTCGACGAAGAAGCGCGCCCGGTCGAGCTTCAAGGGCGGCAGCTCCTTGGCGAGCGCCCGCTCCAGCCGCCCCGCCGCCTCGCGCCGCGCCGAGGACAGCGCTTCGCCCGCCGCCAGATAAGCCCGGCGCGCCTCGCCCGCCGCCTGCTCCAGCCGCGCCACCTGCCCGCTGCCGGCATCCAGCGCGCCGAGCCGCTCCTTCAACGACACCAGAAGCCCCGGCAGCTCGACCACGGCCACGCCATGCTTCCGCGCCGCCGCCCGCAGGCCGAACAGCCGGTCCTCCAGCACTTCCAGCCGGCGCGGATCGGGCCCGTCCTCCAGCATCAGCCGTTGCAGCAGGGTCTCCGCCTCGGCGAGCGAGTCCTGCGCAGCGCCCAGCAGGGCGACGATGGCCTGGGCTTCCTCATTGGGTGGCGGCAGCCGCTCCAGCGAGCGGGCTGCACTGCGCAGCGCCTCCGCCGGCCCGCCCCGGCGCCGGTCCTTCGGCTGCAGTTCGGCCAAGGCGCTGGCGATGCTCTCGCCGCGCCGCTCGCCCTGCTGCAGGCGCTGCCGCTCCTGCGACAGCTCCTCCTCCTCGCCCTCCACTGGTGCGAGATCGGAGAGTTCCTGCACGGCATGGCGGAGGAACTCCTCGTCCCGCTGCGCCGCGGCGATCGCCTCGCGCGCCGCGGCAAGGCCGCGCTCCGCCTCCCGCCAGCCCCGCCAGGCCGCACCCACCGTGTTCCGCCTGCCCTCGAGCCCGCCGAAGGCATCGAGCAGCCCGGCATGGGTCGCCGGATCGGCAAGCCCCACCTGATCGTGCTGCCCCTGCACCTCCACCAGTGTCGCCGCCAGCCGCCGCAGCAGCCCGACCGACACAGGCTGGCCGTTGACGAAGGCGCGGCTTCGCCCGTCCGCCTGCACGGTGCGGCGGAGCACCAGCATCTCCTCCGGGTCCATGTCCTGTTCGGCGAGGATGGCGTAGGCCGGATGCCCCTCGGGCGGCACGAAGCCGGCGGCGACCGAGCATTGTGCCTGCCCGGCCCGCACCATGCCCGCCTCCGCCCGCTGCCCGCAGGCAAGGCCGAGGCTGTCGAGCAGGATCGATTTGCCGGCACCCGTCTCGCCGGTCAGCACCGTCAGCCCGAGCCCGAAGGACAGGTCGAGCCGTTCGATCAGCACCACATCGCGGATCGCCAGGGAGGCGAGCATGCTGTGACTAGAAAATCCAGTTCCAGGCCCGCCGCGCGAAGCCGGGCCGGTCGCCCGGAGCGGGCGTCGCGCCACCGACCAGCAGAGCGTAGCTGTCTTGGTACCATGGGCTGCCGGGGAAGTTGTGGCCGAGCACCGCCGCCGTCTTCTTCGCCTCATCGACGAGGCCAAGGGTCAGGTAGATCTCGGTCAGCCGGTGCAGCGCCTCGGGGACGTGGTTGGTGGTCTGGTAGTCCTCCACCACCTTCTTGAACCGCCCGATCGCGGCGCCGTAGAGCTTCTGCCGTTGGTAGAAGCGGCCGATGTTCATCTCCTTGCCTGCCAGGTGGTCGCGGCCGAGATCGAGCTTGAGCCGCGCATCCCGCGCATAGGCGCTGTCGGGGAAGCGGTTCACCACATCCTGCAGCGCCGCCATGGCCTGTTCCGTGGTGCGCTGGTCGCGGTCAGCCTCGGCGATCTGCTCATAGTAGCAGAGCGCGCGCAGGTAATAGGCATAGGCGATGTCGCGATGCGCCGGATGCAGCTGGATGAAGCGGTCGAGCGCGCCGATCGCCTCGGTGTAGCGGTTGCGCATGTACTCGCCATAGGCGGACATGATCTTCGCATTGGTCGCCCAGGCCGAGAGCGGATGGTCCCGCTCCACCTGGTCGAACAGGTCGACCGCCGGCTGGTAGCGCCGCGCCTGCAAGGCCTCGATCCCCGCCGCGTAAAGCCCCTCGGGCGAACGGTCGAGCACGTTGTTGACCCGTGCGGCCGTCTGGCGCTCGTTGTCGAGGGTCGACTGCTTGCCGTCCCAGTTGCCGCCAAAGAGCGAGCAGCCCGGCAGCGCCGCAAGGGCCAGCCAGAGGGAGAGCAGAGGGGGAAGGCGTCGGATCATCACGGACCGGTCGAAGGGGAGGGCCCGGCTTATAGCACCCAGCCGCCCGGGTCCACAGGGGCCCGGGTAGCGGTCTCAGGCCACCGCCATCGCCGGCTGCCGGGTAGCCACATACTCGGCCGCCGGCAGCGCCTGCGGCAGGGTGAAGGAGGGCACCGCGCGCCAGTTGGCGGGGTCGGCGAAGAGCGTCCGCAGCAGCCGGTTGTTCAGCGCATGGCCGGAGCGATGCCCGCTGAACCGCCCGCGGATCGGTGCGCCGGCCAGCGCCAGATCGCCCACCACGTCGAGCAGCTTGTGCCGCACGAACTCGTCCGCCTGGCGCAGCCCGCCCGGGTTCAGCACCAGCGGCCCGTCGACCACCACCGCATTGGCGAGGCTGCCGCCCTGGGCGAGGCCGGCGGCGCGCAGCCGGGCCACCTCCTCCGCCAGGGTGAAGGTCCGCGCCTCGGCCAACTCGGCGCGGAACTCGCGCGGCGAGATCTGCGCCGCGAGCGACTGCCGGCCGATCGCCGTGCCCGGGAAGTCGATGGTGAGCGCCGCTTCCAGCCGGTCGCCGCCGGTCGGCTCAAGCATCGCCCAGGCGGCGTTCGGGCCCTCGCCCTCCTGCACCCGCACCGGGCGCAGCACCTCGATCGCCTCCGGCAGGCCGAGCCCGGCCTGGGCAACGAGCCCGGTGCAGTCGATGAGGAAGACGAAGGGCGCCGCGGATCCGTCGAGGATCGGCACCTCCGGCCCATCCAGCTCGACGATCGCGTCGTCGACGCCGCAGCCGGCCAGCGCCGCCATCACATGCTCGACCGTGCCGACCCGCACCTCCGGCGCTTCGGCCAGGCCGAGCGCGGTGCACAACCGGGTATCGACCACATGGTCGTAGAGAGCCGGGATCTCGATCCCGAGATCGGTGCGGCGGAAGCGGATGCCGGCCCCGGCCTCGGCCGGGCGCAGGGTCAGGCTCACGCGCTTGCCGCTGTGCAGGCCGATGCCGACGCAGCCGATGGCGGCCTTCAGCGTCCGGCGGCGGCCTGTCTCAAGCGGGAAGTATCCGTCCATGCCTACCCCTGTTGGAAACCCGGCGCCCATGGAGGGAGCGGCCGGGATGTCGTTGAGGCGTCTGCCCAGCCCAATACCTGGCACCGCCACGGGGGTTCCGCGAGTCAAGGCTTATTACTTCATATTACGGCATAACATATTGATTTTACGAGGTTTTTGCGCCGCACATTGCACACGCAAGCCGTGATGAGCGCGGATGCAGAACGGGCCGCCCCGGTCAGGGCGGCCCGCTTCAGGCGACAGAGTATGTCCTGGCGTCAGTTCGACTGGCGTCGCAGGAAGGTCGGGATCTCGAAATCCACCTGGCCTTGCGGCGCCTCGGCCGGGCGCTGCGCCACCGGCTGGTCGAGCCGCGGGGCGACCGGCGCCGGGGTCGGCTCGGTCAGCGTCCGCCGCATGCCGTTCTGCGCCGCGCCGGTGACGAGGCCGAACAGGCCGCGGATGCCGCCCGTGCCTGCCGGCCGGGCCGGAACGGGCGGCGCCTGCACCGCGGCCACCGGCGACACGGCGACCGGCGCCGTCACGGGCGCCGCCGTCGCGACCGGCTCGTCCTCGGCCTGGACCATCACCTGGAGGTTCGGCGCGGCCGGGGAGGGCGCCGAGGCGACGGGCGCCGCCGCCACCGCCGTCCGCAGCGCCCCGCCACGCGTCGGCATCACCCGCGGCGCGCCCAGCGGACCGGCCACCCCTGCCGCGGCCGTCATCGCCGGCCGGCCCGGGCGCCCGCCCGGCAACATGGTCAGGCCGGCCTGCGGTGCGACCGTCGCAACCGGCGCCGCCTGCACGGCGACCGGCGCCGCCGCCTGCGTCACCTGCGCATCGATGCCCGTGGCGACGACCGAAACGCGCAGCCGCCCGTTCAGGTCTTCCTCGACCGAGGTGCCGAAGATGATCTGCGCATCCTCGTCCACTTCCTTGCGGATGCGGTTGGCGGCCTCGTCGACCTCGAAGAGGGTCATGTCATAGCCGCCGGTGATGTTGATCAGCACGCCGCGCGCGCCGCGCAGCGAGGCATCGTCCAGCAGCGGGTTGCTGATCGCGCGCTCGGCGGCCTTCACCGCGCGGTCGTCGCCATCGGCCTCGCCGGTACCCATCACCGCCTTGCCCATCTCCGCCATGACGGTGCGGATGTCGGCGAAGTCGAGATTGACCAGGCCCGGCTTGATCATCAGGTCGGTGACGCCGCGCACGCCGTCATAAAGCACCTCGTCCGCCAGCTTGAAGGCTTCGGCGAAGGTCGTGCGCTCCGTCGCCATCCGGAACAGGTTCTGGTTCGGGATGATGATCAGCGTGTCGACGAAATTCTGCAGCTCCTCGATGCCCGACTCGGAGGCGCGCTTGCGCTTCGGCCCCTCGAAGTCGAAAGGCTTCGTCACCACGCCCACCGTCAGCACGCCCCGCTCGCGCGCCATGCGGGCAATGACCGGCGCGGCGCCCGTGCCCGTGCCGCCACCCATGCCGGCGGTGATGAAGACCATGTGGCAACCGTCGAGATGCCGCGCCAGTTCCTCCGTCGCCTCTTCCGCCGCAGCGCGCCCGATTTCCGGCTTCGCCCCGGCGCCGAGCCCCTGCGTCAGGTGCGGGCCGAGCTGCACGCGCTTCTCCGCCTTGGAATGCACCAGCGACTGCGCATCCGTATTGGCGACGACGAACTCGACCCCTTCGAGGCCCATGGCGATCATGTTGTTGACCGCATTCGTGCCACCACCGCCGACGCCGATGACGGTGATGCGCGGGGTGAAATCGGTGTGCTGGACGACAGGCAGGGTGAGGTTGAGGGTCATGCGGGGATCTCCTCGCGGCAACGTAAACGAGAGGGGCGATTCATGCACCGGGACTTCATCGCGCCGCCGCGATTTGCCCCGGTTATCCACAAAAGAATTTCAATCGACGGGCTCATGCGAGATCGCGCAGCCAGTTGACGAATCGGCGGAACCTGCTTGCAGGACGTTCGAGCCCCGGCATCAGTTCCAGCAGCGGCCGTCCTTCGCCCGCGCCCCAGGCGAGAAGCCCGAGCGGCGCGGCGAAAGCCGGCCCCGTCGCCGTCTCCGGCAGTCCGCGCACCGGATGCGGCCGGCCGAGCCGCACCTGCCGCTCCAGCACGCGCGCGGCGAGTTCGCGCACGCCGACGAGCTGGCTCGCCCCGCCGGTCAGCACCACGCGGCGCCCCATCTCCTGGCTGAGCCCTGCCGCCTCCAGCCGGTCCTTCACCAGCTCGAAGGTTTCCTCCAGCCGCGGCCGGATGATGCCGATGATCATGGCGCGCGGGATGCGGGCGATCTGGTCTTCCTCCTCGCCCACCTGCGGCACGGGAAGCCATTCGCGCTCGTCGTCCGGCGCGCCGAGCACGCCGCCATGCAGCGTCTTCAGCCGCTCCGCATGGGCGATCGGCGTGGACAGCCCGCGCGCCAGGTCGTTGGTGACGTTCCAGCCACCCACCGGAATCTGGGAGGTGTGCAGCAGATGCCCCTCGGCGAAGACCGAGATGCTCGTCGTCCCGCCGCCCATGTCGATGACCGTGGCGCCGAGCTGCTTCTCGTCATCGACCAGCGTCGCCAGCCCTGCCGCGAAGGGCGCCGAGACCAGCTCCTCGACCATCAGGTCGCAGCGCAGCAGCGTCGCGCCGAGATTGAGCAGCGAGGCCTGCGCCGCATCGACCATGTGCAGCTTCGCCGCCACCGTCTCGCAGATCATCCCGCGCGGGTCCTCGGCGCCCGGCGTCGCATCGACCGTGAAGCCAAGGGGGAAGGCATGCACCGTCTCCCGCCCGTCCTCCGCGCTGCGCCGCCGCCCTTCGCCCATGATGGCGCGGAGGTCGGCCTCGGTGATCGCCCGTCCGCCGATCGGCCACTGGATGTTCTGCTGCCGCGATTCGGGCTGGCCGCAGGAGAGGTTGACGATGGCGCCCTTCAGCTGGGTATCCGCCATCTCCTCCGCCTGGCCGACCGCCGCGCGGATCGCGCGCTCGGCCTCCTCCAGGTCGACGATGTTGCCGCCCTTGATCCCGCGCGCCCTCTGCCAGCCGAAGCCGAGCGCCCGCGGCTCGCCATCGTTCTCGATGCGGGCGATGACGCAGACGATCTTCGTCGTGCCGATATCGAGCACGCCGAAGATGCCGCTGCGCGCGCCGCGCCGGCGCCGCCCCTGCACCGGCAGCCCCTCATGATGGCCAAGGCGCACGAGCTGATTCATCCGCGGCCGCTCCTCACGCGCTGCACGGTGGGTTCCGGCGCCGGCGCCGCCTGCGACGGCAGGCGCAGCACCAGCTTGTCCGGCAGGCGCAGGTCGATCGAAGCCAGCGGCCGGTCGAGCAGCCCCTGCTTCTGATGCAGCTCGACGAGCCGTGCCAGCGCCGCCGCTTCCTGCCCATCCGGCAGCAGCACGTCGACGTTGTTGCGCAGGCGCAGGTTCCACCGCCGCTCCGCCACCCGCACCAGCGCATGGGTGCGGTCCTGCACCTCCGGCACCGTGCGGAGCAGCGCGACCATCGGCGCCGCCATGCGGTTGGCCCCCGTGCCGACGATCAGCGGCAGCCGGCCGAAGGCGCCGACATTCTCGTTGGCGACCACCTCGCCCTTCTCGTCGATCACGGAGAAGCGCCCGTCCCGCTGCCAGATGGCGAAGGGCTGCCGCTCGGTGATCCGCACCCGGATGGTGCCGTTCAGGTGCCGCTCCACATGGGCGGAGTCGACCCAGGCGATCAGCTCCAGCCGCTCCTTCGCGACCTGCGGGTCGAAGGCGAGGATCGGGTCGCCGCGCCGGATGTTGAGCGCCTCCAGCACCAGCTCCGGCGGCGTGTTGCGGCTGCCCTCGAGCATCACCTCCTGCACGGTCAGCCCGGCATTCCCGGCGATCTCCGCCGCGCCGTCCCAGAGCGCCGTCAGCCGTCCATAGGGGTCGGCCGCCATCGTCGCCAGCGCGGCGGCCGTCAGCAGCCCGCCGATGCCGATGGCGAGTCCCGCCGGCCGCAGCAGCCCGCGCCGTCGCCGCAGCCAGAGCCGCAGCCGGCTCGGGCGAGATGGCGCGGTCTCCGCCTTGCTGCGACGAACCGGTGCCTTGTTGCGGGAGCGCGGCGTATCAAGAGCCATGGCGGGCCTGCTCCACCATCCAGGCGCAAAGCGCGGGAAAATTGATGCCGGCATGGGCCGCCTGCTCCGGCAGCAGCGAAGTCGGCGTCAGCCCCGGCTGGGTGTTCACCTCGAGCAGCACCAGCCGCCCCGGCTCCCCCGCCGTGTCGTCGTAACGGAAATCCGCCCGCGTTGCCCCGCGGCAGCCGAGCGCGCGATGGGCGGCCAGCGCCACCTCCATCGCCTGCTCGCGGATCGTGGGATGCACCGCCGCCGGCACCACATGCCGCGAGCCACCCTCGGCATACTTCGAGGAGTAATCGTAGAACTCGCCCGCATCCGCGATGATGTCGGTCACCGCAAGCGCCCGGTCGCCGAGCACGCCGACCGTCAGCTCGCGCCCGGGGATGAACTCCTCCGCCAGCACCGTCCGGCCGAAGCGCCAGCCCTGCGCGATCTCGGCGCGGCGGTTGTCGCCCTTCCTGAGGATATGCACCCCGACCGAGGAGCCTTCATTGACCGGCTTGACGACATAGGGCCGGGGTAGGGGGTCATCCGCCTCCAGCTCCTCCGGCTCCAGCAGCCGATGCGCCGGCACCGGCAGGCCGGCTGCGTGGAACACGGCTTTCGCCGCCACCTTGTCCATCGCCAGCGCCGAGGCGCGCAGTCCCGAATGGGTGTAGGGGATGCCCATCCAGTCCAGCACGCCCTGGATGCAACCATCCTCGCCGAACCGCCCGTGCAGCGCGTTGAAGACGACATCCGGTCTCGAAGCCCGGATCGCCGCGATCGTCGCAGCGAGATCGGGCCCGACATCGATCGCCGTCACCTCGAACCCCGCCTCGCGCAGCGCCGCTACGCATTGCTGGCCGGAAGCGAGGCTGACCTCGCGCTCCGCCGAAATCCCACCGTGCAGGACCACCACATGGGTCATGCCGCAACTCCAAGCCGTTTGATCTCCCAATCGAGGGAGATGCCGCTGTGGTCGAGCACCCGGGCGCGGACCTCTTCGCCGAGCGCTTCCAGCTCCGCCGCCGTGGCATTGCCGGTATTGAGCAGGAAATTGCAGTGCTTCTCCGAGACCTGCGCACCACCGCGCGTGAGGCCACGGCATCCTGCCGCATCGATCAGCGCCCAGGCCTTCTGGCCGGGCGGATTCTTGAAGGTCGAGCCGCCGGTTCGAGCCCGCACCGGCTGCGTTGCCTCGCGCGCCGCGCGGATTTCCGTCATGCGCGGCGCCGCGTCCCCGGGCCTCGCGTGGAACCGCGCCCGCACGACGACACCGCCCTCCGGCAGCACCGCATGCCGGTAGGAGAGCCGCAGCGCCTCGGCGCTCAGCCGTACGAGGCCGGTGACCGTCGCCACCTCGGCCCAGTCCAGCACGTCGCGCAGCTCGCTGCCGTAGGCGCCCGCATTCATCGCAACGGCCCCGCCGATGCTCCCCGGAATCCCGCAAAGGAATTCGAGGCCGCTCAGCCCCGCCGCCGCCGCATGCTCCGCCACGGTGACATCCAGCGCGGCAGCCCCTGCGACGACGCCATCCGCCTCGGCGACGACCTCGCCGAAGGCCCCGCCCAGCCGCAGCACCACCCCCGGCAACCCGCCATCGCGGATGATGAGGTTCGACGCTGCCCCGAGCACCGTCACCGGCATCCCCGGCGTAACGCCGGCGAGCAGCGTGACCAGATCCTCCGCATCCGCGGGCCTCACCAGCCACTCCGCCGCCCCGCCGACGCGGAACCAGGTGAGCGGCGCCAGCGCCACCCCCGCCCGGACCCGCCCGCGGAGATGCGGGATGGCGTGCTGCATCGCCCGCGCGCTCATGCCCGCCTCAGCGGCGTCGCGCGGAAGCCCGGCTGCAAGGCCGCCAACTGCTCCGGCAGCGCATGCGCCCAGGCGGTGATGTTGCCCGCCCCGAGGCAGACGACGTAATCGCCCGGCTTGGCGATGGCATGGATCATCTCGGCCAGGCTCTCCGGCCCCGGCAGCGCGACGACACTGCGATGCCCATGCGAGCGAAGTCCCTCGACCAGCCCATCCTTGTCCATGCCGGGGATCGGCTGCTCGCCCGCGGCGTAGACATCGGCGACGATCACCGTCCCCGCATCGTTCATGCACTTTGAGAAGTCCTCGAACAGCGTGGCGAGGCGGCTGTAGCGATGCGGCTGCACCACCGCGATGACATCCCTGGCGCCGGCCTGCCGCGCCGCCTTCAGCACCGCCGCAATCTCGACCGGATGGTGCCCGTAATCGTCGATGACGGTGATGCCGCCCGCCTCGCCGACCCGGGTGAAACGCCGCTTCACCCCCTTGAAACCGGCCAGCGCGCTGCGGATCGTCGCCTCGTCGATCTCCATCTCGACGCCGACGGCGATCGCCGCCAGCGCGTTCTGCACGTTGTGCTGCCCAAGCATCGGCAGGCGGAAGGGCTTCATCGTCCGGCTGCGCTTCGTCGCCCGGTCCTGCACCACGACCTCAAAGGTCGCCCCCATCCGGTCGGTGATGACCCGCTCCGCCCGCACATCCGCCTGGGGCGAGAAGCCATAGGTGACGATCCGCCGGTCGAGCCGGGGGATCATCGCCTGCACCTCGGGATGGTCGAGGCAGAGCACCGCGAAGCCGTAGAAGGGGATGTTCGAGACGAATTGTGCGAAACCGTCCTTCATCGCCTCCGCCGTCCCCCAATGGTCCAGGTGCTCGGGGTCCATGTTTGTGACGATGGCGACGACGGAGGGCAGGCGGAGGAAGCTGCCGTCGCTCTCATCCGCCTCGACCACCATCCACTCGCCCTCGCCGAGGCGGGTGTTGGTGCCATAGGCATTGACGATGCCGCCATTGATGACGGTCGGGTCGATCTTCGCCGCCTCGAGCACGCAGGCGACGAGGCTGGTCGTCGTCGTCTTGCCATGCGTCCCGCCGACCGCAACCGACCATTTCAGCCGCATCAGCTCGGCCAGCATCTCCGCCCGCCGCACCACGGGGATCAGCGCGGCGCGCGCCGCTTGCACTTCCGGGTTGTCCTTCTTCACTGCCGTCGAGACCACGACGACCTGCGCCCCGCCGAGATTCTCCGCCGCATGGCCGATGGCGACGGGGATCCCCGCCCCGCGCAGGCGCGCCGTGTTGTAGCCCTCGGCGATGTCGCTGCCCTGCACCTGGTAGCCCAGGTTATGCAGGACCTCGGCGATGCCGGACATGCCGATGCCGCCGATGCCGACGAAGTGGATGGGACCGATGGTCAGGGGCAGCGCACGCATCAACGGGTTTCCTGGGCGGCACGCGCCCTGACGAGCGAGAGGACGAGGTCGGCCAGCCGCTTCGCCGCATCCGGCTGAGCGAGGCGGGCGGCCGAGGCGGCGACGCGTGCCAGCCCGGCCGGGTCGCCGAACTGGGACGCAAGCTGGGCCGAAAGCGCAGTCGGGGTGAAATCCCCCTGCGGCATGACGGTGGCGGCGCCGGCCTCGGCGATGGCGCGCGCATTGGCTTTCTGGTGGTCGTCGATCGCATGCGGCAGCGGCACGAGGATGGAGGGCCGCCCTGCACAGGCCAGCTCCGCCACCGTCCCCGCGCCGGCCCGTGCGATGACCAGATGCGCCGTCGCCAGCCGCCCCGCGACATCGGGGAAGAAGGACGAGAGCTCCGCTGGCACGCCGGCCGCCGCATAGGCCTCCCGCACACGGTTGAGGTCCTCCGCCCGGCATTGCTGCGCGACGACGAGCCGCCCGCGCAGCCCTTCGGGCAGCGCGGCCACCGCGGCCGGGACCACATCGGCGAAGATGCGCGCGCCGAGCGAGCCGCCGACCACCAGCAAGCGCAGCGCCCCTTCCGTCCCCGGATAGCCCTGGCCCGCGAGCGCCGCCAGCGCCGGCCGCACCGGGTTGCCGACCACATGCACCGGCGCGCCGGCCGGCACCTGCCCGGTCGCCGTGTAGGAGAGGGCGAGCGCATCCGCCCGCCGGCTCAACAGCCGGTTGGCCCGGCCGAGGATGGCGTTCTGCTCGTGCAGCACCGTCACCGGCCGCGACCCGACCATGCTGAGCGCCGCGAGCAACGGCGGCACGCTCGGATAGCCGCCGAACCCGACCACCGCCGCGGCACCGAGACGCCGCACCAGCCGCCGCGCCTGCAGCGTCCCCGCCGCCAGCGCCACCGCCCCGCGCGCCGCGCTCACCGCCCCGCGTCCCGAAAGGCCGGAGCCCCGCAGCACGAAGCGCTCCGCATTGGCGAAGGCCGCGCTCTCGAAGGCGGCCGAGCGCGCATCCGTCATCAGCGCAATCCGCTCGCCGCGCGCCAGCAGCTCCGCCGCCAGCGCCTCGGCCGGGAAGAGATGCCCGCCCGTCCCGCCGGCCGCGATGATGATCGGATGCACCGCCGGTCCTCTCATTCGACAACGTCCATCCGGGACGCCCGCTTCCGCGTCAGCGCCAGCAGCATCCCCATGCCCAGCGCGATGGCGAGCACCGAGGAGCCGCCATAGGAGACGAAGGGCAGGGTCATCCCCTTGGTCGGGATCAGGTGCAGCGAGGAGGCCATGTTGACGAAGGCCTGCAGCCCGAACTGCGCCAGCAGCCCGGTGGCGGCCAGGATGACGAAGAGCTCCGCCTCGCCCAGCAGCCGGATCAGCCCCCGCACCACGACGAAGGCGAAGAGGGCCAGGATCACCAGGCAGACGATGAAGCCGAATTCCTCGCCGGCGACCGCAAAGACGAAGTCGGCATGCGCATCCGGCAGCGCGTTCTTGACGCGCCCCTCGCCGGGGCCGCGGCCGAACAAGCCGCCGTTGCCGAAGGCTTCCATCGCCTTGGTGATCTGGAAGGTGTCGCCCGAGGACGGGTCGAGGAAGCGATCGACGCGGCTCCGCACATGGTCCAGCGTGAAGTAGGCGCCAATGGCGAGCGCCACGCCGCCTACCCCGAGCGCGCCGACGAAGGCGAGGTTCAGCCCGGCGACGAAGAACTGCGCCAGGAACATGCAGACCACGACCATCAGCATGCCGAAATCCGGCTGCGACTTCAGCACGATGGTGACCACGCCGAGCAGCCCGAAGGCTGCCACCGGCCAGAGCCGCTGGGGATGCAGCAGCGCCATCCCGCGCTCGCCCGCCGCCGCACGCCGCGCCGCCGCCGCCTTGCCCTCGGCCAGCATCCAGGCGACGACCACCGCGAAGCAGGGCTTGAGGAACTCGGAGGGCTGCATCGTCCCCATCAGCGGCAGGGCCAGCCAGCGCCGCGCGCCCTTGGTCTCGAAGCCGATCACCAGCGTCGCCGCCGTCAGCGCCAGGGCCCCAAGGCAGCCGAGAATTGCCAGGTGCTTGATGTTCCGCGGCGTCAGCAGCGAGACCATCACCATCAGCGCCGCGGCCATGACAAGGAACACCACCTGCTTGGCGAAGAGCAGCTCGCGCGATCCGCTGCCGATGACGCGCTCCGCGACCGCCGGGCTGGCCGCCAGCATCATCACGTAGCCGAAGCCGATGAGGATCAGCAGCGCCGCCAGCGTCCAGCGGTCCACCGTCCACCACCAGCGGCCAAGGACGGAATTGTCTGAGCGCGAAATGGCCATCAGGCGGCCCTCCCTTCGGCCAGCGCGGCGACGAGCGCCCGAAACCGCTCCCCCCGCTGCTCGAAACCGCTGAATTGGTCCCAGCTCGCACAGGCCGGCGACAGCAGCACGACCGGCGCCGCCCCCGCCACGGCGCTTGCCGCCGCCTCGGCGACGGCCACGTCCAGCGTGCCAACCACGCGATGCTTCACGCCATGCGCGGCCAAGGTCGCCGCCAGCACCGGCGCATCCCGCCCGATCAGCAGCGCCTCCGCCACGCGCGGGAAGAGAGGTGCGAGGCTCTCGATGCCCCCCTCCTTCGCCGTCCCGCCCGCGATCCAGACGACGCGGTCATAGCTAGCGAGCGCCCGCGCCGTGCTGTCCGCGTTCGTGCCCTTGCTGTCATTGACGAAGGCGACGCCGCGCCAGGTGCCGGCCCGCTCCTGCCGATGCGGCAGCCCCGGGTAGCTCCTGAGCCCCTCGGCCACCTCCGCCCGCGTCAGCCCGAGATCGAGCGCACAGGCCGCCGCCGCCGCCGCATTCTGCGCATTGTGGCTGCCGGGGAGGGCAGGGGCCTCGCCGAGGTCGAGGATAGCCCCGTCATCGTCGCGCAACATACGTCCCTCGGCCCAGAGGCCGCCCGCCTGCCGCGCCTCACCGGAGATCGGGCAGAAACGCGCCGCCAGCCGCTCGCGCAACTGCGTGCTCCAGCCATCGTCCATGCCGAGCACTGCGAGGTCCTCGCGCGTCTGCCGCGCAAAGACCTGCGCCTTCGCATCCAGGTAGCCCGCCATGCCGCCATGCCGGTCGAGATGGTCTGGCGAGAGGTTCAGCATAACGCCCTGGTTGAAGCGCACGCTCTGAATTCTCTCCAACATGTATGACGACATCTCGAGTGCGTATACGGCATCCCTTCCCAAGATATTGAGGGAAAGCGCCGCCGGCCCAAGATTCCCACCCGCCTCTGCCTCGCGCCCCGCCGCGCGCAGCAGGTGGTGCAGCAGCGCCGTTGTGGTGGACTTCCCGTTCGTCCCGGTGATGCCGACAAAGCGCGCCGCCGACCCCGAAGCGCGGACGGCGCGGTAGAGGTAGTCGACGTCGCACAGCACCGGGCGCCCGGCCGCGGTCGCCGCCGCCGCCGCCGGATGCACCCGCGGCAGCCGGTGCGGAATGCCCGGGGAGAGCAGCAGCGCATCCCAGCGGAAGGCGCCCTGCGACGGATCCTCGACCGCGAGCCCGGCCTCCCTCGCGGCGACGCGCCCTTCCTCCTTGTCGTCCCAGCAGGAGACCTCCGCCCCCCACTCGGCAAGCCGCCGCGCCGCCGGCAGCCCGGCCTTGCCGAGCCCCACCAGGGCAATGCGTTCGCCAGCGAAGGGGGTGAAGCGGCTCATCGGATCTTCAGCGTCGACAGGCCGACCAGCGCGAGCACCATGGCGATGATCCAGAAGCGGATCACGATGGTGGCCTCGGCCCAGCCCTTCTTTTCGAAATGGTGGTGCAGCGGCGCCATCAGGAAGACGCGCCGCCCGGTGCGCTTGTACCAGAAGACCTGGATGATGACGCTGACGGTCTCGACGACGAACAGCCCGCCGACGATCGCCAGCACGATCTCATGCTTGGTGGCGACGGCGACCGCGCCCAGCGCCCCGCCCAGCGCCAGCGACCCGGTATCGCCCATGAAGACGGCGGCCGGCGGAGCGTTGAACCAGAGGAAGCCGAGCCCCGCCCCGATCAGCGCCGCGCAGAACACGGCGAGCTCATTGGCGCCCGGCACCGAATGCAGCTGGAGATACTCGGAGAAGACGCGGTTGCCGACGAGATAGGCGATCAGCGTGAACACCGCCGCCGCGATCATCGCCGGCACGATGGCCAGCCCATCCAGCCCGTCCGTCAGGTTGACGGCGTTCGACGCGCCCATCAGCACCAGCATCCCGACCAGCGGGAAGAGGAAGCCGAAGGGCAGCAGCGTCTCCTTGAACACCGGGAAGGCGAGGCCCGTCGCCACTGCCGGCGGCAGCAGCAGCACGATCCAGATCGCCCCCGCCAGCCCGACGCCCGCCTGCCAGACCAGCTTGCCTCGCGCCGAGACACCCTTGGTGTTCCGCTTCGTCACCTTCAGCCAGTCATCGGCGAAGCCCAGGCCCCCATAGCCGACGGTGACGAACAGCGCCGCCCAGACCAGCCCGTTGCGCAGGTCGGCCCAGAGCAGCGTGGCGAGCACGAGGGCGAGCAGGATCAGCACGCCCCCCATGGTCGGCGTGCCCTTCTTGGTGACGAGGTGGCTCGCCGGCCCATCGACGCGGATCGGCTGCCCGCCGCGCTGGAAGCCGCGCAGCCAGTTGATCACCGTGGGCCCGAGGGCCAGCGACAGCACCAGCGCGGTCAGGCAGGCCGCTCCCGCCCGGAAGGTGGTGTAGCGGATCAGGTTGAAGAGGGGGAAATCCTCCGCATAGGGCGCGAAGAGGTTGAAGATCACGCCCGAGTCCCCCGAAGCGCCGAGAGCATCTTGCCCATCAGCGTCGCCTTGCTTCCCTTGACCAGCACCGCATCCCCATCCCGCAGCGCCGCCGCGACCAGCGGCGCCAGCTCAGCCGAATTCTCCGTCACCGCCAGCACCAGCCCCGGCGGCAGCGCCGCGGCCAGGTGCGGCATGTCCTTGCCGCAAAGGAAGACGGCATCCGTCGCCTCCCGCACATGCGGCGCCAGCGCGGCATGCTCCGCCACGCTGAAATCCCCGAGCTCCCCCATCTGCCCCAGCACCGCGACCCGCCGCCGCGCCGGTAGCATCCGCAGCACGGCGAGCGCCGCCCGCACCGAGGGCGGCTGCCCGTTGAACGCCTCGTCGAGCAGCGTGGCCGTGCCGCCGTCGGCGGTCGGGATGCGCTCCAGCGCGCCGCGCCCCGGCATCACCCGGTAGCCGGCGAGGCGAGGCGCCAGCGCCGCCGCATCGCAGCCGAGCGCCTGCACCGCCGCCAGCGCGCCGATCGCATTCCGCACCAGATGCGGCCCCGGCGCCCCGAGCCGGAACCCGACCCGCTGCCCGCCGATGGCGGCGACGACATCGCTCCCCTCGGCATCGGCGCGCACCTCCAGCGCCTCCACCTCGCCGCCCGCGCCGAAGGTCATGACACGATGCCCCGCACCCACCGCCTCGCGCAGCACCGGCAGCATCGCGTCATCCGACGGCAGCACCGCGACGCCGCCCGGCTCCAACCCGAGCGCGATGCTGCCCTTCTCCCGCGCGATCGCCTCGAGGCTGCCGAGATGCCCGATATGCGCCGCCCCCACATTCGTCACCATCGCCACATGCGGTCTGGCAAGGCGGGTGAGGGGGGCGATCTCGCCCGGATTGTTCATCCCGATCTCGATGACGGCGAAGCCGCTCCCCACCGGCATCCGCGCCAGCGTCAGCGGCACGCCCCAATGGTTGTTGTAGGAGGCGACGGCGGCGTGGGTCTCGCCCGCACCGGAGAGCAGCAGCCGCAGCATCTCCTTGGTCCCGGTCTTGCCGACGCTCCCGGTGACGGCGACGACCCGCGCCGCACAGCGCGCCCGCCCCGCCGCCCCGAGCGTCGCGAGCCCCGCCAGCGTGTCGCCGACGCGCAGCAAGGGCGCCCCCGGCGCCACGCCCGGCGGGTCGCGGTCGACCATCGCCGCCGCCGCCCCGCGCGCCAGCGCATCGGCGACGAAGTCATGCCCGTCCCGCAGGTCGCGCAGCGCGACGAAAAGCTCGCCCGGCCCGACGCTCCGGCTGTCGATGGAGACGCCGCCCACCGCGACCTCGGCCGCGAGGCTCCCTCCCGTCGCCGCCCGCAGCGCATCGCCCGTCCAGAGGCTCATGCTGCGAGCTCCCGCACCACCGCGGCATCGTCGAAGGGCGTGGTCACGCCCGCGATGGTCTGCCCGCTCTCGTGTCCCTTGCCGGCGACCGCCAGCACATCCCCCGGCCCAAGATCGCCAAGCGCCCGCGCGATCGCCCCACGCCGCTCGCCGGCATCGACGCCGCCCGGGCACCCCGCCAGCACCGCCGCGCGGATGGCCGCCGGGTCCTCGCTGCGCGGATTGTCATCCGTCACCCAGGCCCGGTCCGCGCCCCGCGCCGCCGCCGCGCCCATCAGCGCCCGCTTGCCGGGGTCGCGGTCGCCGCCCGCGCCGAAGACGACATGCAGCCGCCCGCCCTGCGCCACATGCGGCCTGAGCGCGCCCAGCAGCCGCTCCAGCGCATCCGGCGTATGGGCGTAGTCGACATAGACCGCCGCCCCGTTCGGCAGCCGCGCCGCCAGCTCCATCCGCCCGCGCACGCCAACCAGCCGCGGCAGCAGCGTCATCGCCCGGCCCGGCTCGATCCCGGTGGCGACGCCGAGCGCCAGCGCCATCAGCGCATTGTCCGCCTGGAACCGCCCCGGCAGCGGCAGATGCACCGCCTGCCGCTGGCCGAAGGCCGCGATTTCCAGTGCCTGCCCATCCGGCAGCGGATGATGCGCCAGCAGCCGCACCGCATCGCCCGCCTCGCCGACCGTCAGCAGCTCCAGCCCCCGCCGCAGCGCGATCCCCCGCAGCGCCTCAAGCGTCTCCGCCTCCATCTCCGTCGAGGCGATCGCCGCCGCCCCCGTCTCCAGCAGCGTGTCGAAGAGCCGAAGCTTCGCCGCCCGATAGGCCGCCATCGTGCCGTGATAGTCGAGATGGTCGCGCGTCAGGTTGGTGAAGCCCGCCGCCGCCAGCCGCACCCCGTCCAGCCGCCGCTGCCCGATGCCATGCGAGGACGCCTCGATCGCCGCATGCCCGAACCCGGCCTGGGCGAGCGCCGCGAATTGCGCATGCAGCGCCACCGGGTCGGGCGTCGTCAGGCCCGCCCCGCCGGGGAAGCCCGGCGCGATCAGTCCGAGCGTCCCGAGCGAGGCCGCCCGCCGCCCCGCCAGCGTCCAGAGCTGGCGCAGGAAATCGACCGTGCTCGTCTTGCCGTTGGTCCCGGTCACCGCGACGACGGTGGCCGGCTGCGCCCCCGCCAGCGCCGCCGCCATCAGGGCAAGGCTGCGCCGCGGGTCGGCCGCGCCGATCACCCGCACCCCTGCCGCAGCCGGCGTGCCTTCCGGCGCCAGCACCGCGACGGCGCCCCGCGCCACCGCATCGGCGACGAAGGCCCGCCCGTCCTGGCGCGCGCCCGGCAGCGCGACGAACAGCATCCCCGGCACCACCGCGCGGCTATCCGCGGTGACGCCGCTGATCAGCCGCCCGGCCGCATCGCCCGCCGCCTCCGGCGCCAGCCCGCCAGCCTTGATGAGCTCATCGAGGCGCAAGGCCGGCCTCGCGCGGAGAGGCCGGTCCGAGCGCGAAGCGGAGCAGCCCGGAGGGCGGTTCCGCGTCGGTGCGGCGCAGCGCGGGGGCAGGGGGCACGAGGCTCGGTCCCGGCGCGACGCCGGTGGTGGGCGCCGTCGGCGGCGCCGCGGCCGGCGTCCCGCGCGGCCCGGGCGCCGCGGCGACCGGCGGCGCGGCGCGCGGCGGCCGCCCCGGCTGCATGGGAATCGCCAGCGTCTGCTGGATCTGCGGGATGCGCTCGCCCGTCTCCGGCACCAGCCCGAGGATCGGCGCAACGCGGCGGATCACCGCCCCCGCCGCCGGCGCCGCCACCCAACCCGCCGTCGCATAGCCATGGCTCTGCGCATTCGGCTTCGGCTCGTCGACCATCACGTAGATCGCATAGCGCGGCGCATTCAGGGGGAAGGCGCCGACGAAGGCGGCGATGCGCTTGTCCTGGAGGTAGCCGCCGCGCGGCCCGACCTTCTGCGCCGTACCGGTCTTGCCGCCGACGAAGTAGCCTGGGACGTCGGCACCCTTGCCCGAGCCGTCCGTCACCACCAGCCGCATCAGCCGCCGCATCGTCTCCGAGGTCCGCTCGGAGATGACGCGCACGCCCTCGCGCTGCGCGTCCGCCGGCTGCGCCACCACGGTCGGCGGCCGCAGGATGCCGCCATTGGCCAGCGCCGCGATGCCGGTGACGACGTGCAACGGCGAGACCGAGATGCCATGGCCGAAGGCGACGGTCATGGTGTTGATGTCGCGCCAGCCATTCGCCGTGGGGGCCAGCGGCCGCGCCACTTCCGGCAACTCGACGCCGAGCCGCTGGAGCATCCCCATCCGCCCCATGAACTCGCGGTGCCGCGCCGGCCCCACCGCGACCGCCATATGCGCCGCGCCGAGGTTCGACGAATAGGCCATCACCTCGGGCAGGCTGAGGACGCGGTTCTTGCCCTTGTAGTCGCTGATGGTGAAGCGCCCGTAGCGGATCGGGCGGCTGGCGTCGTAGGTGCTCCAGATATTCGCGGTGCCCGCATCGAGCGCCATCGCCGCGGTCAGCAGCTTGAAGGTCGAGCCCGGCTCGTAGAGCCCGACCGTCGCCCGGTTGAAATGCGGGTCCTGGTCCTGCTTCACCGTGCCGGCGGCGGCCATCGGCCGCGCCACCGCCTGGCGCAGCAGCGGCTGCCCCGCCCCTGCCTGACCAGCCGCTGCCTGACCAGCCGCCTGGCCCTGCCCCTCGCGCCGTTGTAGCCCACCGGGGTCGGAGGCGTCGTAATCCGGCAGGCTGACCATCGCCAGCACCTCGCCGGTGTTGACGTCCATCACCACGCCCGCGCCGCCGATGCCGTTATAGTCGGCGATCGCCTTTTGCACCGATTCGCGCAGCGCCACCTGCACCCGCACATCGACCGAAAGCCGCAGCGGCCCGCGCTCCGTTCGCAGCCGCTCGTCGAAGCTGCGCTCCACGCCCGCGATGCCGCGCCCGTCGACATCCACCTGCCCGAGCACATGCGCCGCCGCCGAGCCCTGCGGATAGAAGCGCCGCTCGGCCGGGCGGAAATGGAAGCCGGCGATGCCGAGGTCGTTGATCGCCTGCTGCTGCCGCGGCGGCAGGTTGCGGGCGATATAGGCGAACTCCACCGGCCGCTCCGTGCCCGGCACCATGCGCGGGGTGATGCGGGCGATGAGCCGCTCGCGGTCGAGCCCGGGCAGCACGGTCAGCAGCCGCTCCGCCGCCTCCGCCGGGTCGTTGATCTCCTGCGGATTCGCATAGAGCTCCGTCACCTGCAGCGAGACGGCCAGCACCTCGCCGTTGCGGTCGGTGATCGCCGCACGGCCGCTTGTCGACTCGCCGGTCGGCATGCGCACCGCGGCGCGCGGCTTCGGCGTCATCGGGTCGATCAGCGTGGCGAAGGCGAGCTTCAACGTCACCGCGCCGAACAGAACCGCGAAGCCGCCGGCGGCGATGACCAGCCGCCCGCGCGTCTTCTCCAACTGCGCCCGCTTCGCCAGCTCCGGCGCCGCGATGCGCACCAGCGCCCGCGCGGGCGAGGTGGCGAGGCTCGCCCCGGTAGTCGATCCCCTGGGCCGCCCGGCCGGCGCCTGATCCGGCGAGGGCGGCAGCCGCAGCTCGTCCTGCGGCCCGCTCACCGGCCCATCCCCCCGTTCAGCGTTGCCGCCGAGGCGCTGCCGAAGGGCACCGGCGGCGGCAGCAACGGCTGCCCGCCACCGAGCCCGAGCGCCGAGCCGCCGGGCGCCGGATAGGCCGGCACCGCCGCTGCCCGCGCCGGCGCGACGGCCGGCTGCATCGGCACAACGCGCGGCGCGGCCGAGACCGCAACCTGCGTCACCGGGCTCGCCATCGGCGCCCGTGCCGGCGCGGCGACCGGCGGCAGCGCGGCGATCTCGGCAGGCCGCGCCACCGGTTTCGGCGCCGGCCGCGGCGGCGGCAGCGTCGCCCGCGCCAGCTCGAGCTGCGCCGGGCGCGCCGGCTCGGCAGCCCGCGGCAGCTCCACCGGCCGCGCCTCGGCGGGCCGCGGCAGCGTCGCCCGCGCCAGGTCCACCAGTGCCGGCCGCGGCGGCGCCGCCTCCACCGGCTTCGCCACCGGCAGGGCGAGCCGCACCAGCGGCGGCGGCGCCACCGGCAGGGCGAGCCGCACCAGCGGCGGCGGCGCCACCGGCTCCGGCGGCGGCAGGGGCAGCGCGGCCAGGTCGAGCTCCGGCACCGCCGGCATCAGGGCCAGCAGCGAGGCAGGGGCCACGACCGGCGCCGGCGCGGCCATCGGCGCCGCCAGCGGCTTCGGCGCCACCACCGCCACCTGCACCGGCTCCGCCACGCGCGGCAGCAGGGCAAGCGCCGTGTTCCCCGACGGCAGCGCCGGCTCGCGCGGCGCGAAGAGTGCGACCGGCCCCTCATAGGCCGCAACCGCCGGCAGCCGGCGCTCCGCCTCGCTGGCGCGGACGAATTGCGCCGGCTGCATCGCTTCCAGCTCTGGCAGGTGCCGCTGCGCCACGGCGCGCAACCTCTCCGGCTCGTTCAGCCAGGCCCACTCCGCCTGCAGGGTCTGCGTCCGCGCCTCTGCCTCCTCGACCTTGCGGGCGATCGAGCGCAGCTCGCGGTCCATCACCGCAGCCTCGTGCTTGGTGCTGTAGACATGCATCCCGGCGCCGAGGAAGGCGACAAGGCAAAGCGAGGTGAAGGGGCGGAAGATCATGCGGCGTCCCGGGATGCGACGGGGTGGTCGATGGGCAGGCGTTCGATCGCGCGCAGCCGGGCGGACCGGGCGCGGGGATTGACATCGGTCTCGGCCGCGCCGGGGCGCAGCGCCCGCGGCGTCAGCAGGCGGAACCCGGCCGGCGCGGCGCGGCCGGCGAGCGAGGCCGGATCATGCCGCGAGGCCCCGGCCCGGCGCCCGGCGGCATCCGCCATGAAGCGCTTCACCAGCCGGTCCTCGAGCGAGTGGAAGGCGACGACGACGAGCCGCCCGCCCGGCGCCAGCAACGCCGCCGCGGCGGCGAGCCCGCGCTCGACCTCGCCCAGCTCGTCGTTCACCGCGAGGCGCAGCGCCTGGAAGCTCCGCGTCGCGCCGTCGATGCCCGACGGGTCGCGGGGGATGCAGCCGCGCACCAGGGCGGCGAGCCGCGCCGTGGTGGTGATCGGCTCCTCGCGGCGTGCCGCGACGATCACGCGCGCGATGCGCCGCGAATACCGCTCTTCGCCCAATTGATAGAGCATGTCGGCCAGCTCCGACTCGTCCAGCGTGTTGACGAGGTCCGCGGCGGACTTCCCATGTTTCGACATCCGCATGTCAAGCGGACCGTCGCCGCGGAAGGAGAAGCCGCGCGCGCCGTCGTCGAGCTGGAAGGAGGACACGCCGAGGTCGAGCACCACGCCGTCGAGTCGCGCGACGTCGCGCGCGGCGAGCAGCGCCAGCATCTCGCCGAACCGCCCCTCGACCAGGTGCAGCCGCCCGGCATGCCGCGCCGCCAGCGCCGCGCCGCGCGCGATCGCCTCAGGGTCGCGGTCGATGGCGAAGAGCGTGCAGCGCGCCGCATCGAGGATGGCGCCGGCATAGCCGCCGCCGCCGAAGGTGCCGTCGCAATAGGTGGCGCCGTCACGCGGCGCGAGATGCTCCAGCACCTCGGCCAGCATCACCGGGACATGTCCCCCAAGGGGGCTCGCGCCGCTCATACGTCGCCCCCCTCGTCCTCGGCATCGAGCCGCGCCTCTTCCTCGGCGAAGTCGGCGGCGTTCCAGATCTCGAAATAGGCGCCGCGCCCGCTGAACTGCAGCTCGCCCTCGAAGCCCGCATGCTCGGCGAGCTCCTTCGGCATCACCACGCGGCCATCGGGATCAAGCGTCAGGGTATGGATCTTGCCGACCAGCTTGCGCATCACCGACTGGTATTCCGCGGAGAGCTTGCTGAGCCCTTCGACGCGGGCATCCACCTCGGCCATGTAATCCGCCTTGGGCCAAACTTCGATGCAGCGCTTGTGGCGCGACCGGCGCAGGATGATCTCCAGGGCACCCGGGCCGGCAATCTGACTGCGGAAGAGGGAAGGCACCGAAATGCGCCCCTTCTTCGCGTCGTATCCCCCGCCTACGGTGCCTATGAACTCGGACATCGCCCAGCGACCGCCCCCCAGTGACCGCCTGTTGACTTGCCCTTCGGGAGGATGCGCTCAGGGACGCTTGCGGCCCCTGGGGTTAGCGGGCCGGCGGGGCCCCCCGACCCCGCCGGCTCGCCCGACCATCCCGCTTTGGATCCCTCGCCCCCCCGAGCTTTGGACCCATCGTCGGGATGACTTGGGATAGCACGGGATTTCGTGGGACCACAAGCACGAATACCGTTTCGACCCACTAAATGCGCCCGACAAATTGCCCGATTCCTAAGGCCTTAGAGGCCGGCATCGCTACCGCATGAGAAATCATCTGCGATCGAAAGCAATATGTTATACTTACCCGGTTTGTTCCTTATCCGCACCGGCCGGATGTGGGCGGTTCCGTGGATGAAGCTGTGGGGAAAATGCGCCAGGTGGCCTGTAAGCCGGGTTCTGTCCGCCCCCGGAAAACCGGGGACGAGGCGACCATTCCTCTGGGACGCACCTTGCGGTGCGCCTCACGCGGCCAACCCGGGCGACGGGGCGGGAATGCCCCCGCGCCAGGCGGGCCGAAGCCCACCCGCGCCGGTCGCCCCTATTCGGCCTTGCTCCCGATGGGGTTTGCCCTGCCGCCCCCGTTGCCGGGGGCGCGGTGCGCTCTTGCCGCACCGTTTCACCCTTGCCGGGCAGCCTCGCGGCGGCCCGGCGGTCTCTTCTCTGTGGCACTTTCCCTGAAGGCCGCCCCTTGCGGTTCGACCCCCGCCGGCCGTTGGCCGGCATCGTATTCCCGTGGAGCCCGGACTTTCCTCCAGCGGGGCCTTGCAACCCCGCCAGCGGCCGCCCGGCCACCTGACGCGGCGGCGTCATGCGCCCCCGGTCAGCCCCGCGTCAACCGGCTTCCGGCGGCGCGGGCGGAATCATCGCGGCGACGGCCGCCAGCCGCGCCAGGCAGCCGGCGTCGGCGATGCCGTCCACCTGCTCCGGCCGCCAGCGCCTCTGGAAGGCGGTGAGCAGCACCGGCAGCGGCAGGTCGCTCCGGTAGCCGATGGCCGCCAGCAGCGCCTCCGGCCCCGCCTCCACGGGCTCCGCCTCCGCCGCGGGCCAGAGGCCGACGCCATTCGCCGCCAGCCCCTCCCAGTCGAAGAGCTCGCCGGGGTCCTGCTTCCGGTCCGGCGCCACGTCGCTGTGCCCGACCACATCCCAGGGCGCGACCGGATGCCGCGCGAGGATGTCGAGGCAGAGGTCGCAAAGGGCGGCCATCTGCAGGGCAGGGAAGGGGCGATACCCCCAGTCATGCCCCGGATTGACGATCTCGATGCCGATGCTGCGGTCGTTCAGCGCGGCGCGGCCGCGCCAGTGCGAGATGCCGGCATGCCAGGCCCGCCGCTCCTCCGGCACCAGCCGGAGGACCGTGCCGTCCTCCTCGACCACGTAATGCGAGGAAACCTTCGCCACCGGATCCCGCAGCCGCTCGATCGCCGCCCGGCCGCTCTGCATGCCCGTGTAGTGGAGCATGAGGATGTTGGCCGGCATGCCCGCCGGCCGCTCGTCCTGATTCGGGCTCGGCGCATCGACGACCCTCAGAGCTTCCGCTCCCGCTTGACGCGGTCCCAGGCGGCGTTGATCTCGGCCACCTTCTCCGTCGCCCGCTTGACGAATTCCGCGGGCACGCCGCGCGAGGCCAGGCTGTCGGGATGGTTCTCCCGCATGAGCCGCCGCCAGGCCTGGCGCACGGCATCGTCCGGCGCGTCCCGCGCCACGCCGAGGATGGTGTAGGGGTCCGGCCCGCTCGCCGCCGCCGGATCACCCGCCGCGCGGGAGCTGCGCCCGTCCCGCGCCCGCTCCCAGGCCGCCGCATCCAGGCCGAACCCGCGCTGCGTCCCCTGGAGGAAGGCCAGCTCCGCCTTGGTCAGCGGGCCGTCCGCCCTGGCGATCTGGAACAGCGCCCCGAGCACGTCCTCCAGCATCCCCTTGTTGTCGGCGAAGCTCTCCCCGAGCTTCTCGGCGAAGGGCTCCGGCGGGTCGGCGCTGTCCCGCGCCTGGTCGAACAGGGCCGCCACCTCGCGCAGGTTCTCGGGCGGGATGCGGAACATCCGCTTGAAGGCGTCGATCTCCTCGCGCTTCACCGGCCCGTCGCATTTGGCGAGCTTGGCCGCCAGCACGACGACAGTGATGGCGAAGAGCTGCTCCTTGCTGCCCAGCAGCGCGGCCGCGTCGGCCGCCTGCCGCACCGCGGAACGCCCGAACAAGGCACCGAAGGGGTTGCCCGCCGCTCGCCCGCCCTGGTCCGCCGCATGGCCGAGCGCCGCCCCGACCACGGCGCCGAGCGGCCCGCCGGTCATGAAGCCCGTCACCCCGCCGATGATCTTGCCCCAGAGGGTCAAGCGCCGCACCCCATTGCTCTCGCCCCAGCCTTTGCCAGGTCAGCCTTACCATGCCGGAGGCAGACGGGGAGAGGCCCCGCTCGCCCGCTAGATGGGTTGCCGCTGCCGGGCGCGAAAGGTTGGCCGCCGCCCGAGCCCGGGACGACGGCCGCCCGGGTCGCCGCCAGCCGATGCCGCCCCCGCCGCCGTGGAGGCCCCGGACCGGCCCGAATACCGAAAGCAGCAATCAGCCTCCGCAATGCAATTCGCGTGGTTTTTCATGGCGAGAACTAGACGAATGGCAATCAATATTGGGCCGGCCGACTCGGAGACTGTCAGGGCGGTACGGCTTGCTGCCCATCCCGCTCGCGATATCGAGAGTTACAGCCGACTTTGGCCGGTGATTGCACCAGTTCCGGTTCCCGGACACCGTCCATCGCCTCCCGTCTTGGCGTGGCTTGACAGGGCTGTCTTCTTTTCAAGCGGAACTGGCTGGCCGAGAGTGCCGAAGTAGGCCTCCTTTGGCAGACGGGAGCCTGGGCCGACCGCGCTACAGCGTCGCCGCCGCCCGCGAGGCCTGGTCGTAGAAGCCCGACAGGGTCCGCAGCAGCCCCGCCACTTCCGAAAGCGCCGCCGCCGGTGGCCCGCTGTCACGCACCGCCCCGGCCAGCAGCCTCTCCCTGACTTCGGCATAGCGCGCGCAGAAGGCCGCCCCCGCCGGCGTCGCCGCGACCAGCTTCTCCTTGCCCTGGCGGCTCGTCGTCACCAGCCCCGCTGCATCGAGCTTGCGGATGGCATAGGTGGCGATATGCGCATCCTCGATGCCGAGCGCGAGGAGGATCTCCGCCTGCCGCTTCGCCCGCCCGCGGTGATGCACCGAGTGCAGGATGAGCACCTCGACCGGCGATAGCCCCGCCGCTCCCGCCGCCGCGGCGCACAGCACCATCCAGCGCTGGAAGGCATGGCCGGCGAGGATCAGCCCGTATTCCACCTCGGACAGGCCTGGCGAGGCGCCGGCGGCCAGGTGTGCGGAGGAGACGACGGGACGGGGTTCGGCCATGCCAGGAACATTGACAAAATATCGATAAATCGTCAACGAGGCGGCGGCGGCCTTGCGCGTCGGGCGAGGGGGCGCCATCACGGCGCGAATGGAGGCGATCATGGACGCAGGCTGGCAGTTCTGGATCGATCGCGGCGGCACCTTCACCGACATCGTCGCCCGCAACCCCGCCGGCCGCCTCACCACGGCGAAGCTGCTTTCCGAGAATCCCGGCCGCTACCGCGACGCCGCCGTCGCCGGCATCCGCCAGATCCTGGCGCGGGAAGCGGGCCTCGCCCCCGATGCCGCCATGCCGCGGGGGATGATCGAGGCGGTGAAGATGGGCACGACGGTCGCCACCAACGCGCTGCTGGAGCGCAAGGGCGAGCGCGTGCTGCTGCTCGTCAACCGCGGCTTCGCCGACATGCTCCGCATCGGCAACCAGGCCCGCCCGCGCCTCTTCGACCTCGCGGTCAGGCTTCCAGACCTGCTGCACGAGCAGGTCGCCGAGATCGGCGGCCGCATCGCCGTCACCGGCGAGGAGCTGGAGCCGCTCGACGAGGCCACCGCCCGCGCCGCCCTCGAAGCCGCCTACGCCGACGGCATCCGTGCCGTCGCCATCGTGCTGATGCATGCCTGGGCGCATCCCGCCCATGAGCTTCGCCTCGGCGAGATCGCGCGCGAGGTCGGCTTCCCACAGGTCTCGCTCAGCCACCAGGCCAGCCCGTTGCCCCGCATCGTCCCGCGCGGCGACACGACGGTGGTCGATGCCTACCTCTCCCCGATCCTCCGCCGCTATGTGGAGCAGGTCTCCGGCGAGCTCCCCGGCGTGCGTCTCTACTTCATGCAGTCGAATGGCGGCCTCACCGAGGCCGGGCATTTCCAGGGCAAGGACGCCATCCTCTCCGGCCCCGCCGGTGGCATCGTCGGTGCCGCGCGCACCGCCGGCATGGCGGGCCTCGACCGCATCATCGGCTTCGACATGGGCGGCACCTCCACCGATGTCGCCCTCTATGCCGGCGAGTTCGAGCGCGCCTTCGAGACGCTGGTCGCCGGCGTGCGGATGCGCGCGCCGATGATGGCGATCAACACGGTGGCCGCCGGCGGCGGCTCCGTCCTCGCCTTCGACGGCGCCCGCTACCGCGTCGGGCCGGAAAGCGCCGGTGCCGTTCCCGGCCCGGCCTGCTACCGCCGCGGCGGCCCGCTCACCGTGACCGACGCCAATGTCATGGTCGGCAAGATCCAGCCGCGCCACTTCCCGCCGATCTTCGGCCCCGATGCCGACCAGCCGCTCGACGCCGATGTCGTGCGGGAGAAGTTCACCGCACTGGCCGCCGAGATCGCCGCCGCCACCGGCGAGACGCCCGAGCCCCGCGCGGTCGCGGAAGGCTTCCTCCGCGTCGCCGTCGCCAACATGGCGAACGCCATCAAGCAGGTCTCCATCCAGAAGGGCCATGACGTCACCCGCCACGCCCTGCAATGCTTCGGCGGCGCCGGCGGCCAGCATGCCTGCCTCGTCGCCGACGAGCTCGGCATGGAGACGGTCTTCATCCACCCCTTCGCCGGCGTGCTCTCGGCCTACGGCATGGGCCTCGCCGACCAGACGGTGATCCGCGAGGCCGCCGTCGAAGCCCCGCTCTCGCCGGACTCGATGGCAGGTCTCGCCGAAACCCTCGACCGCCTTGCCGGGGAAGGCCGCGCCGAACTTCTCCATCAGGGTGCCGAGGCCGGCCGCATCGCCGCCGCCCGTCGCCTGCATCTCCGCTATGCCGGCACCGACAGCTTCCTCCCCATCCCCTTCGGTGCGCATGACGTGGTGGTTGCCGCCTTCACCGCGGCCCATCGTGCGCGCTTCGGCTTCGCCACGCCCGAGCGCCAGGTCGTCGTCGAGGCCTGCATCGCCGAGGTGACCGCCGCCGGCGAATCCGTCGAGGAAGCCAAGCTCCCCGCCCGCACCCCCGGCGAGGCGATCCCCCTGCTCGACACCGTCCCCCTCTTCGCCGCCGGCGCCGAGCATTCTGCCCCCGTCTACGACCGCGAAGCGCTGCTCGCCGGCGACCGCCTCGCGGGCCCCGCCCTGATCCGCGAGGCCAATGCGACGACGGTGGTCGAGCCCGGCTGGACCGCCGAGCTCACCCCCCTCAACCACCTCATCCTCCGCCGCACCACGCCGCGCGAGGCGACGCATACCGAGGTCACCGGCCGCCCCGACCCGGTGATGCTGGAGCTGTTCAACAACCTCTTCATGTCCATCGCCGAGCAGACCGGCGCCGTCCTGCAGAACACCTCCCTCAGCGTGAACATCAAGGAGCGGCTCGACTTCTCCTGCGCCATCTTCGACAGCGAGGGCGGCCTCGTCGCCAATGCCCCCCACGTCCCCGTCCATCTCGGCGCCATGGGCGAGAGCGTCCGCACCGTCATCCGCCAGCGCGGCAAGACGCTCCGCCCCGGCGACGTGGTGGCGCTGAACAACCCCTATAACGGCGGCACCCACCTGCCGGACGTCACCGTCATCACCCCCGTCTTCGACGCGGCGGGCAGGGAGATCCTCTTCTTCCTCGGAAGCCGCGGCCACCACGCCGATATCGGCGGCCTGACGCCCGGATCCACGCCCCCGCTGTCCCGCACGCTGGAGGAGGAGGGCGTCGTCATCGACGATTTCCTTCTCGTGAAGCAGGGCCGCTTCCGCGAGGCCGAGTTCCGCGCCCTGCTCGCCGCGGCGAGATACCCGGCGCGCAGCCCGGACGTGAACGTCGCCGACATCAAGGCGCAGATCGCCGCCAACGAGAAGGGCGTGCAGGAACTGCAGCGCGCCGTCCGCGAGCAGGGGCTGGACACCGTCCGCGCCTATATGCGCCACGTCATGGACAATGCGGAGGAGAGCGTCCGCCGCGTCCTGGCGAGGCTCCAGGACGGCGAGTTCCGCACCACCACCGATGACGGCACGCCCCTCGTCGTCGCCGTCCGCGTCGACCGCGAGGGACGCCGCGCCGTGATCGACTTCACCGGCACCGGCCCGCAGCGCCCGTCGAATTTCAACGCTCCTGCCGCCGTCTGCCGCGCCGTCGTGCTCTATTGCTTCCGTGCCCTGGTCGGCGAGGAGATCCCGTTGAATGACGGCTGCCTCAAGCCTCTGGAGATCGTCGTCCCCTCCGGCACCTTCCTCTCGCCGCTGCCCCATGGTGAAGGAGGGGGCGCCGCCGTCGTCGCCGGCAATACCGAGGTCAGCCAGATGACCTGCAACGCCCTGCTCGCGGCGCTGGGCGCCTGCGCCTCCGCCCAGGCCACCATGAACAACGTGATTTTCGGTGACGATCTCTATCAGTATTATGAAACGGTCTGCGGCGGCGTCGGTGCCGGCCCTGGATTCGACGGCTGGGGCCCGGTGCAGACCCATATGACCAATACCCGCATGACCGACCCGGAGATCCTGGAACTCCGCTACCCCGTGCGGCTGGAGGAGTTCGCCATCCGCCGCGGCTCCGGCGGTGCGGGCCAGTGGCGTGGCGGCGACGGCGCCCGGCGGCGCATCCGCTTCCTCCGCCCGATGCAGGCCATCGTCGTCGCCTCCCGCCGCAACGTCGCGCCGCACGGGATGATGGGCGGCGCCGACGGCCTGCCCGGCCGGCAATGGGTCGAGCGCGCCAATGGCAGCATCGAGCCCATCCCCGGCAACAGCGGCAGCGCCGACCTCGCCATTGGCGACGCGCTGGTGGTGGAGACCCCGGGCGGCGGCGGCTGGGGCCCGCCCCCCGCCTGATGCGCCGCCTCGCGGCCATTCTCCTGCCGCTGCTGGCGCTGTTCGCCGCCGCGCTCTGGGTCGGCCCCCGCCTGCTGGACTGGGAGCCCTACCGCGCGCGCCTCGCCGAGATCGCCAGCACCCGGCTCGGCCGCCCGGTGACGCTCGGCGGCCGCATCACCCTGACGCTCCTGCCCCAGCCCCGCGTCGAGGCCGCCGCTGTCGCCATCGGTTCCAACGACGACGGTCTGACCATCACGGCGCGCGCCATGCGCCTCCGCCTCGATCTCGGCGCCCTCCTCGCCGGCCATCTGGAGCCGCGCGAGATCGCGCTCGTCGGCGGCGAGATCACCATGCCCTGGCCGCCCACCGCCCTGCCGGGCCTCCGCCCGCCGACCTGGCTCTCCGCCCTCGACGCGCGCCTCGAGGATTGCCGCCTGAAGCTCGGCGGCCTGCAATTCGAGGCGCTGAACGCCCGGCTCCGGACCGGCGCCGCCGCCGAGGCGCTGAGTGCGGAGGGCACGCTCGCCTGGCGCGGCTATGCCATTCGCTTCGCCGGCCAGCTCGGCCGCGCCGGCTTCGACGGCGTCGCCCCGCTCGACCTCTCGCTCGCCCTGGCCGGCTCGACGCTGACCGCCCGTGGCGTCCTCGCCTCCGACGGCTTCGACGGGCGGATGGAGTCCGCCGGCCCCGACCTTTCCCTGCTGCTGCCCGCCCCACCTAGCGCCTTCCGTGCCACCGGCCGCCTCACCGTCGCCGCCGACCTCCTCGCCGCCGATGACCTCTCCATCGACCTTGCCGGCCAACCCGCCCGCGGCGCCGCCACCCTCCGCCTCGCGCCCGAAGCCCGGCTCGACATCGCGCTCACCGCCGGCCGGCTCGACCTCGATGCCTGGTTCGCCGCCCTCCGGCAGACCCGCGGCAGTGCCCGCGCTCTGCCCATTCCGGTCAGCATCGACCTCTCGGCCGAGGCGACGGGCTTCGGCGGCATCCCGCTGCGGCGGCTGCGCGGCGGCTTCTTCCTCGAAGGCGACCGCCTCACCCTCTCCGACGTCAGCGCCCTGCTGCCCGGCGAAATGGAGCTGGACGTCGCCGGCGCCACCGCCGGCCCGCGCATGGAACTCGCCCTCCGCTTCTCCGGCCGGGCGCTGCGCGAGACGCTGACCGCCCTCGGCCTGCCGCTCGCCGGCACCGATCCCGCCCGCCTCCATTCCGCCGAAGGCCGCCTTCGCCTCGCGCTCGAGAACGGCCAGGCCACCCTCTCCGACATCACGGCGACCGTGGACGAGACCCGCGTCACCGGCGCTGGATCGCTCCGCCTCGGCGGCGCCCGGCCGCAGGTCGGCCTCGGCCTCACCCTCGACCGGCTCGACCTCGACGGCCTGCTGCCCGGGGCCGGCCAGCTCGGCGGCATCGACCTCAATCTCCGCCTTGCCGCCGACCGCCTGACCCTCGACCAATTCGCCGCCGAGCGCGCCACCCTCGACGCCACCATCGAGGACGGCCGGCTTGCGCTCCGCCGCCTCGCCTTCCGCCTCGGCGAGCTGGACCTCGCCGCCTCCGGCGCCGCCCAGCTGGCCCCCACCCCACGCGCCTCCGACGTGACGCTGGAGGCGAGCGGCTCCAACGCCACCGTCCTGGCCCCGCTGCTGCCGCCCGGCTGGGCGCCGCTGCTCGCCCAGCCCGTCGGGCTGCGCCTCTCCGGCGGCGGCGCGCCCGAGGCGGTGGCGCTCAGGGCCGAGGGCGATGTCGGCAGCCTCCGCGTCGAGGCCGCGGCGACGCTCGATACCCGCGCCCGCCGTGGCGCCGGCACGCTGACGCTGCGCCATCCCGGTGCCCCGCGTCTCCTCGCCCCACTGCTTGGCATGGATGTGGCGGACTGGCTGGGGGAGGGGTCTTTCTCGCTGATCGCCAGCCTCGCCGGCCAGCTTGGCAGCACACCCACGCTCACCGCCGATCGCCTGGACCTCGTCGCCGGCACGCTCCGCCTGCGCAGCCAGCTCGCCCTGGCCCTGGCCAGGCCGCGCCCCCGCCTCACCGGCCGTCTCGCCGCCGAACGCCTGCCCTTGCCGACGCCCGCGCTGCGCGGCAGCGATCCCGTCGGCTTCGACCGCCTCGGCCTGCTCGACGCCGACCTCGCGGTGGAGGCCGGCCGGCTCGAACCCCTCGGCTGGACCCCGCTGGAGGCCTTCTCCGGCACGCTGAAGCTGGACTCCGGCACCCTCCGCCTCGACGGTGTGCAGGCGCGGCTCGCCGGCGGCACGCTCCGGGGCAACCTGCTGGCGGAGGGAATGGCGAGTCCGCCCCGCCTCGCCCTTGAGGCCAGGCTCGACGGCGCCACGATCGGCGAGCCGCTCTTCGGACTCCCCCTCGATCTCGGTGCCGGCCAGGTGACGGCCGAGGCCGCCCTGCACGCCACCGGACATAGCGCGGCGGCGCTCACCGCGACGCTCGCGGGCAACCTCGCGCTGGCCATGCAGGACGGCGTGCTGGTCGGCGCCGACCTCGCCGCCCTGCAGGACAGCCTAGCCCCGACCGGCCCCGACCAGGGGGCCCTCCGCGCTGCCCTCGCCGCCGGCGCCACCGCCTTCGAGCGGCTGGAAGCCAAGGCCTCCCTCGCCGAAGGCCGCATCACCCTCGCCGGCGCCAACCTCGCCACCGAAGGCGGCGCCGCCGCCACGGCAAGCGGCACGATCGACCTCGCCCGCAGCGCCCTCGACCTCCGCCTCGCCACCCGCCCCGTCGCCGAGGCACCCGAGATCGCGCTCCGCCTCACCGGCCCGCTGACGGAGCCCCGCCGCCTGCCGGAACTGGCGCCCTTCCTCCTGTGGCGGGCAAGTCGCTAGGTGGCTTGACGATCCAGGCAGGAAGTCCTGTTTATTTTTAGATCGACGCGGAAGCTCCCAGCATCGGCCCCACCCGACTCACCGTGGCATCACCCGCTTGGGGAATTTGTCCGAAGCCTGCATCCTCGGCCACACTGTACCCCGACCCTTGCCCCGATCCTTGCCGAGGACCTGCCATGCCATCCCGTGACGGCGCCCTGACCCGCGCGGCCCGCTTCTTCGACGAGGGCGGCTTCCGGTCGCTGCTCGCCCGGCTGGTGGAGTATCCCTCCACCTCGCAGGAGCCCGGCGCCGAGGCGGCCCTCGAGACCTATCTCGCCGAGGCCATCCGCCCCTGGCTGGAGCGCATGGGCTTCGCCGCCACCATCCACGCGAACCCGCTCCCCGGCTTCGGCCCCATCCTGACCGCCGAGCGGATCGAAGACCCCGCCCGCCCCACCATCCTGCTCTACGGCCATGGGGACACCGTCCGCGGCCTCGAGGACCAGTGGCGCCCGGGCCTCGCACCCTGGGGCCTGACCGAGGAGGGCGACCGCTGGTACGGCCGCGGCACCGCCGACAACAAGGGCCAGCACGCCCTCAACCTGGCCGCGCTGGAGGCGGTGCTCGCCGAACGCGGCGGCCGCCTCGGCTTCAACGTCAAGCTCGTGCTGGAGATGGCCGAGGAGCGCGGCAGCAAGGGCCTCCGCGAGTTCGTCGCGGCGCATGCCGAGGCGCTGGCCGCCGATGCGTTGATCGCCTCCGACGGCCCCCGCGTCGATCCCCTGGTGCCGACCATCGCCACCGGCACCCGCGGCACCTACCACTTCGACCTGCTGGTCAGGCTGCGCGAGGGGGGCGTGCATTCCGGCCATTGGGGCGGGCTGACCACCGACCCGGCGATCATCCTGGCCCATGCCCTCTCCACCATCATGGACCGCAACGGCAAGATCCTGGTGCGCGATTGGCTGCCCCGCAACGGCGTCCCCGCTTCCGTGCGCGGCGTGCTGGAAGGCTGCCCGGTCGGCGGCGGGGAAGGGGCGGCGACCATCGACGAGGGTTGGGGCGAGCCTGGCCTGACGCCCGCTGAGAAAATCTATGGCTGGAACAGCCTGATCGTCCTCGCGATGCTCAGCGGCCGGCCGGAGAACCCGGTCAACGCCGTCGCCCCCGACGCCCGTGCCCATTGCCAGATCCGCTACACCGTGGATTCGGATACCGCCGGCTTCGAGGCCGCGCTCCGCCATCATCTCGATGCCCATGGCCTGCAGCAGGTGCGGATCGAGAATGCGGGCATCCGCATGGCCGCCAGCCGCACCGCCCCCGACCACCCCTGGGTCCGCTGGGCGCAGTCGAGCATGGAGCGCTCGCTCGGCAAGGCCGTGCAGATCATTCCCAACAGCTCCGGCGGCCTGCCGGGCGATGTCTTCGTCGACCATCTCGGCGTGCCGCTGGTCTGGGTGCCGCACAGCTACAACGGCTGCAAGCAGCACGGGCCGGACGAGCACCTGCTGATCGCCCCCGCCCGCGAGGGCCTGCTCGCCTTCGCCGGAATGTGGTGGGACCTGGGCGAAGATGGCACGCCCGGCCGCAAATGATACGTTTCCTCACTCCTGCCGTCATGCGCGGGTTACAGGGCGCGGCGAAGCTCCCTCAGGCCACACACGGCCTGAAGGAGCACCCATGAGGACGATCCGTTCGGCACTGCTGGGGACCGCGCTGGCCGCCGTCGCCCTGCCGGCCCTCGCGCAGCCCACGCCCCCGCCCCCGGGCGGCCCCCCCGGCATGTTCGCCCGCATCGACGCCAATGGCGACGGCCGCATCACGCAGGAGGAAGGCTGGTCCTTCGTCCAGGCCCGTTTCGCCGAGGCCGATCGCAACAAGGACGGCGCCCTGGCGCTGGAGGAGGCGACCTCCGCCCGGCTGATGCCGCCGCCCCCCGCCGCAGGCGCGCCGCCGGCCCCGCCGCCGCGCGAGATGGGCCCGATGCAGGCCCGCATTGTGGCGATGATGTTCCGCGCCGCGGACGCCAACCGCGACGGCCGGGTGACGCTCGACGAGGTCCGCCCACTGGCCGAGGCCCGCTTCCGCGCCATCGACGCCAATGGCGACAACGGCATCACCATGGACGAACTGCCGCTCCGCCCGCATCACCACCATCGTGGCCCGCATCACGGCGCGCACGGAGACAGGCCCGAGGCTCCGCCGCCGGCCCGCTAAGGGCTTGGCCCGGTATCGTTGCAGGGCTTCGCTGCGGAAAGCCGTGCCGGGCCTGAGGCCCAGGACGCAGGCGCCAACTCGGGGCCCCGCAAAGCCGCGAAGCGGTTTTGCGGGAAGCCCTAGACCCGCGGCATTCCCCGCACCGGCCCCTGTCCCTTGTCGGCACCCTCCGCCGACAGCTCCAGCCAGGCCTCAACCATTAGCCCGCCGATGACGAAGATGCCCCAGAGCGGCAGGCTGAGCCCGACGGCGAGCAGGGCGGAAGAGGGCCAGGGGGCGTCCGGCGGCAAGCCGAACAGCCCGAGCAGCGAGGCCGGCATCAGCTGCATCAGCACATGCACCGGGAAGGCCAGCAGCCGGACGAAGATCAGCGCCAGCTCCTGCAGGCTCATCACCCCATCGGCATTGAGGTCCCAACCTTCGCGCACGACGGTATACAGGGCGCCCAGGATCGCGCATATGTTGAGAAGCGCGCACCGCCAGTGCATCAATGCGCCGTGTCGTGTTCCTGCCCTCATGGCATAGACCATGGCGACGATCGTCGGCGCCCGGCAAGAGGTGTTTTTCTGGAGGAACGGGGCATAGTCATCAATCGGTCGATACCGGCATGGAGCAAGCCGGCAAGGACAAGCCGCAACGCCTTGAATGCTTGACCGGCGGCCCTTTTGCCGACATGCCTCCCACCCCGGAGCGCGGGCTTGCTACACGCTTTGGCGAAGAGGGCTTATTCGCCTTCCGTGCCACCGTCTCCGCTCCTAAACACTTGGCGCGGGCCGCCTTTCGGGGTTGCCCCGCCCATGCCTGAGAGGTTGCTGTGCGCCCAGATGGACCGGCCGAAGGCGCTGCCTTGCCCGCGACGGATGGCTCCGCGGTCATGCAGCCCAAGCTGCTCGATTTCCAGCCCGCCTTCGAGGCCGCACTGCCGCCCGACTGGGTGTTGATCGGCCGCTGCCGCGCCGGCGAGGTAAGGGGTGCCGCCCCTGGGACGGTCGGCGGCGGCTGCTTCGTCCTCGCCCATGCCGAGATCGGCGTCGCCCTGGTCGACCTGCTGCCCATGCGCACCCCGCAGGCCGAGGCGCATCTTCGCCGCCTGCTGAACGCCGTCGACTTCTCCGCGCAGTGCCGTGGCTACCTGCCGGTCATCCAGTGCGAGGTCACGCCGCAGGAACTCGGCAGCCTGCATGCGCGGATCGAGGATGCCTTCACCTATGACCAGGTGCTGACCATCGCCGATCGCGGCCGGTGGGTTGGCGTGCTGCGCCGCATCCTGCAGGCCAGCGTGACCTGGGAGGCGCTGGACGGCCTGTTGCCGGAGCCCGGGCCGGACCGCCGCGCTTGGCGCCCTCGCATGCTGCCGCCCGCCGCGCGGGTCCTGCGCGCCGGGATGGTCGGTTGCGGCGTGCTCGGCATCTTCGGCCTCGGCTTCGTCACCGCGCTGCTGATGCCGCAGGAGCCGGTCGCCGCACTGCCCAGCCCGGGCACCGGCTTCGGCGTCGTCGCCGAGGCCGCCCGCGTGGTTGAGGAGCCTGGCCCCCTGGAGGTCGCCACCCCGGCGCTGCCCGAGCCCCGCACGGTCGCGCTCGCCGAGCCTCGCCCGGTCATACTTGCCGAGCCTCGCCCGGTTGCGTTGGCCGAGCCCGTGCCTTTGCCGGCCCCCGGGGCGTTGCCGCCCGAAACGCCGCCCGTGGCCGTCGCCGCGACGGCGCGCCACCCCGTCCGCGTGCCGTTGCCGATCGACCGGCGATGCAGCGACGCCGTCTTCCGCTTCCAGCAGGGCGCCAGCCTCACCGCGCAGGAGATGGCCCATGTCCGCCAGGGCTGCGCCTCGCTGCGATAGGGTCCGGAGCGGGCGGCCAGCCCGCTATCCCACCCTGGCCGGCAGCCGTGTCCCGGGAAGCAGCGCCGCCATCTGATCGAGCAGCCGCGCCCCGGAAACCGGCTTCCGCATCAATGCGAAGGGCCCGCCGACCACCGCGCCCACCGCCAGGTTGGCTGCATCCCCGGCATAGCCCGTCACCAGGATCGCCGGCAGGCCGGGATGGCGTTCCTGTGCCTCCTTGATCAGGCTGACGCCGTCGATCCCCGGCATCGCCAGGTCGGTGACGAGCAGCTGGAAGGACTCGCCCCGCGACAGCTGGCCGAGCGCCAGCGCCCCATCCGCCGCCTCCACCACCTCATAGCCCGCATCGGCCAGCTCGCCGGCCAGCAGCCGGCGCACCAGCGGCTCGTCATCCACCAGCAGCACCCGCGGCCGGTGCCCGGCCCGGACGGGGGAGGGGCCTCCGGCCGCGGCGGCCATCTCCACCCGCTCCACTGCCGTCTCCGCCCGCGTCACCGGCAGCCAGAGCGAGACGCGCGTGCCCCGCCCCACCTCGCTCTCGATCGCCAGCGCCCCGCGCGAGCCCTGGGCGAAGCTGTTGGCCATGGCGAGGCCGAGGCCGGTGCCCTGGCCCAGCGGCTTGGTGGTGAAGAAGGGCTCGGTGGCATGGGCGAGCGTCGCCTGGTCCATTCCCTCGCCGGTATCCTCCACCAGCAGATGGACGTAGTCGCCCGCCGCCAGCCCGTTGGCGCCGCCCTCGGGCCCGATGACGGCAGCCGCGGCCCGCAGCGTCAGCGTGCCGCCATCCGGCATGGCGTCCCGTGCATTGGTGGCGAGGTTGAGCAGCACCGTCTCGAACTGGCTGCGGTCGGCCAGCACCGGGGGCAGGCCCGGCGCCGCCTCCGCCACCACGCGGATGCGCCCGCCGAGCGTCGCCGCCAGCACGTCCCGCAGGTCGGCCAGCAGCCGCCCGAGGTCGAGCGGCACGGCCCGCAGCTCCTCCCGCCGGGAGAAGGCGAGCAGCCGCCGCGTCACCGCCTCGCCGCGCCGCGCCGCCTCCTCCACCATGTCGGTGAGGCGGCGGATGGCAGACGGGTCCTCCGCCCGCCGGCGGATCAGGCTGGTGCCGCCGAGCACCGCCTGAAGCACGTTGTTGAAGTCATGCGCGATGCCGCCCGCCAGCTGGCCCACCGCCTGGACCTTCTGCGCCTGGAGCAGCGCCGCCTCGGCCTGGCGCCGCTCCTCGATCTCGGTGCTGAGCCGGTCATTGGTCCGCATCAGCTCCCGCGTCCGCTCCTCGACCCGCGCCTCCAGCGCATCGGCATGATGCCGCAGCTCCTCCTCGCGCCGCTGGAGCTGCGCCGCCATGGCATTCCAGGCCGCGGCGATCTTGCCGAATTCGGAGCGCCGGTCGCGCTCCGGCGCCCGCGCCGCCAGCTCGCCCTGGCCCCAGCGATGTGCCACGGCAAGCAAGGCCCGCGTCGGCGCCTCGATGAAGCGCCGCGCCACCAGCCGCGTCATCAGGAAGACGACGAGCGCCACGGACGCTACCATCAAGGCGCTTTGCAGCAGGCTCCGCTCGACATCCGCCATCAGCTCCGCCTCGGCGAAGCCGACCACGGCGGCGAGGTTGTGGCTCGCCGCCGTCGGCGGCACGAAGCCGACCAGCCGGTTGGTGCCGTCGATGCTGCGGATGCGCAGCGTGCCCGGCCGCGTCTCCCCCAGCAAGGTCAGCGCGGCGGGCGGGAAGCGGGCGCCGACGAACTCCTCGTGCCGCTGGTCGCGCGCCAGGATCACGCCATTCGCATCGGCGATGGTGAGCACGCCATTGGTCAGCAGCGCGGCGCTGCTGCGCTTCAGTCCGGAGAGGCTGCGGGCCAGCCAGTCGAGGTCGAGGGCGGCGACCAGCACCGTCGGGTGGGCATCTCCCGGCCCGACGGCCGGCAGAAAGAAGGGCAGCACGCCGCCCGGCACCTGCGGCAGCCGGGTGAAACGCCCGGCGGTGAAGTTGCGGGCCGCCCGCGCCTCCTCCGCCCAGGCCGGCGGCTCCGCCAGGCCGAGCAGGGCCGGGTCCGAGGCGCAGCGGACGCGCCCTGTCTCGTCCACCAAGGCGATGAAGGCATAGCCGAGGGCGTACTGGCGAAGGGCCGAGAGCCGCGCGTTGCAGTCCGCCCCGAAGATGCGCACCTGCCGGTACTCCGCCGCGGCGCCGAGCAGGATGCGCGCCCCCTCGGCGATGCCGGAGATGGTGCCGCCCAGCAGCTCGGCCTGGCGGATGGCGACGGTGTCGAGCTGCGCCTTGCGCTGCGACCATTGCGACCAGCTGAACGCCCCCTGGAGGGCGATGATCGGCAGCAGGCAGATGGCGATGACCAGCAGGATGCGGGTGGACAGCGTCATGCCGGCTTCGGCGCCATGACGTCACGCCGCATCGGATGCGGCAACGGCACCTCTGCGATGGACATGCTCCTCTCTCCCGTCAGGCTGGCAAGACGCTCAAGGATACCGCGGTTATTATGCCAGCGCATCAGCGCCGTGAAACGATCTGAAATGGATGGGGCTGCCAGAGCGGGTGATGGTGGGTGCGACAGGGATTGAACCTGTGACCCTTGCCGTGTGAAGGCACTCTTCGGTTTCGGGCACAAGGTAAC
>NZ_JAETWB010000026.1 GCF_016773205.1 Belnapia arida | reverse complement strand
GCCACCGCCGCACCCCCGTGGCAATGTCCCCCAAAGCCGCCGCACGGCGACGCGGAACACGAGAGTCGAAAAGATAGGTGGTTTCGGCAACGGCCGGTCGGTCCAGCATGACGGGGCTATAGACTCCTCTTGATCCGGGCGCCATCGGGCTTGCATCCCGGCCCGAAACTCGTCATATCCCCCGCCGCGCCTGGGTAGCTCAGCTGGTTAGAGCACGGCACTCATAATGCCGGGGTCGCCGGTTCAAGTCCGGCCTCAGGTACCACCCCTCGCGCTAGGCAGCCACTATGGCCGGCCGCTTGATCAGCCGCAGAGCAAGCGCCGTCACCGCCGTCCCGGCCAGCAGCGCCACCACATAGCCGCCGAGATGCGACACCGCATTCGGGATCGGCAGCACGAAGACGCCGCCATGCGGCACCCGCAGCTCCGCTCCGACCGCCATGGAGATGGCCCCCGCCACCGCCGCGCCCGCGACGAGCGCCGGGATCACCCGCAGCGGGTCCTTCGCCGCGAAGGGGATCGCCCCCTCCGAGATGAAGGCGAGCCCCAGCACCCCCGCCGCCGGCGCCGCCTCCCGCTCCTCCGGGGTGAAGCGGCTGCGGAACAGGAAGGCGGCCAGCGCCAGGCCGAGCGGAGGCACCATCCCGGCGACCATGGCGGCCGCCATCGGGCTGTAGACCTGGCTCGCCAGCAACCCGGTCGAGAAGGCATAGGCCGCTTTGTTCACCGGCCCGCCCATGTCGAAGGCCATCATCCCGCCGATGACGAGGCCGAGCACCACCGCCTGGCTCCCCTGCATCCCCCGCAGGAACTCGGTCAGCCAGGCGAGCGCCGCCGCCACCGGCCCGCCGGCGACATAGATCAGCGCCAGACCCGTGACCAGCGCGCCGAGCACCGGCAGGATCAGCACTGGCTTCAGTCCCTCCAGCGTCCGCGGCAGGCGAAGTGCCCGGTTCAGCCAGGCGACCGAATAGCCGGCGACGAACCCCGCCACGATCCCGCCGAGGAAGCCGGCATTGAGCTGGCCTGCGATCATCCCGCCGATCATCCCCGGCGCGATGCCCGGGCGATCGGCGATGGAATAGGCGATGTAGCCCCCGAGCGCCGGCACCATCAGGGCGAGCGCCGCCTTGCCGCCGATCTGGAACAGCGCGCCGGCCAGCGTATCCCGGTGCGCTTCGTCGAAGGCATAGATGCCGCCCAGGGCGAAGGCCAGGGCGATCAGCAGCCCGCCCGCCACGGTGAAGGGCAGCATGAAGGAGACGCCCGTCATCAGGTGCTTGTAGGGCCCGCTGAGCGACGCCTTGCCCGCCGCCGGCGCCTGCTGCGCACTGGCCTCGCCCCGAACCTCGGCCTCGGCGAAGGCGCGGCGGACCAGCGCCGGCCCGTCATTGATCGCCGCCTTGGTCCCGCTGAGGAAGACCCGCTTGCCACCGAAGCGGGAGAGGTCCACCTGCGTGTCGGCCGCGATCAGCACCAGGTCCGCCTCCGCGATCTCCGCCGGCGTCAGCGCGTTCTGCGCACCCACCGAGCCCTGGGTCTCGACGCGGATCGCATGGCCGAGCGCCTTGGCCGCCCCTTCCAGCCCCTCGGCCGCCATGAAGGTATGGGCGATGCCGGTCGGGCAGGAGGTGATGGCGACGATCCTTCCGCCCTCCGCCCCGGCCGGCGCCGTGCCGCCCCCGAGCCGCGCCAGCACCGCGGCCGGGTCGGCCAGCACCTCGGCGATGCCGGCGCGGATGGGCTGCAGGCCGGCCAGCCCTTCGGGCGGCGCCGCATCGCCCACCAGCAGCAGCCCATCGGCCTCGGGGGAGGCGGGGAGGGGGGAGACAATGCCACGCTCCGTCCGCACCTCGACGATGAGGTTCCGGCCGCCCTTGCGCGCCGCCTGGCGCAGCGCCTCGGCGGCCAGCATGGCCTGGACGGGGCTGTCCCCCGCCTCCACCACCGCGATCGTCCCGGACATGGCTTTTTCTCCGTCCCTACGCCACCGGCTCGGCGGCGAGCGTGGCGGTGATTGCTTCCACCGCCGCCCTTCCGGGCAATTGCGCGCCCGGCATCTGCAATTTCGCTGCGGCGAAGCCGGTCGCCCGGCAGGCCAGCGCCGCCAGCCCCAGCCCATCGGCAAGCCCGGTGGCGATGCCCGCCACCATCGCATCCCCCGCGCCTACGCTGCTGGCAGCCACCTGCAAGGCCGGGGCCCGCACCACCAGTGCCTCATTCGCCGTGACGAAGAGCGCCCCCTCGGCCCCGAGCGAGACCACCGCCAGCCGCACCCCGCGCGCCACCAGCTCGCGCCCCGTCTCCAGCAGCGCCGCCCGGTCCGCCAGCCTGCGCCCGGCCCAGCCTTCCAGCTCCTGCCGGTTCGGCTTCACCGCATGCGGCAGCACCGGCGCCTCCAGCGCGGCGGCGAGCGCCGGCCCGCTGGCATCGACCACCACCCGCGCCCCCTGCTCCGTCAGCAGGCCGACGAGATCGGCATAGGTCTCGGGCACCAGCCCCGGCGGCAGGCTGCCGGCCAGCACCGCGACCGTCCCCTTGCCGACCGCCACGTGCAGCGCGGCCAGCGCCTCCTCCAGCGCCGCCGGCTCGGGTTCCGTGCCTGGCAGGTTGATGTCGGTCGTCGCGCCGGTCGCTCGGTCGAGCAGCTTCACGTTGGTCCGCGTCTCGCCCGGGATGCGGACGCAGCAATCCTTGATGCCCCGCTCGGCGAAGAGCGCCCGGTAAGGGGCGTCATTCGCCTCCCCCAGCAGCCCCGTCGCGGTGACGGGCACGCCCCAATCGGCGAGGCAGGCCGCGACGTTGACGCCCTTGCCAGCCGGATGCCGCGTGGCGCCGCGCGCCAGGTTGACCGCGCCCGGCCGCAGCGCCTCCAGCTCCACCGTCTGGTCGATCGCCGGGTTGAGGGCGAGGGTGACGAAGGGTACGGCCATCAGGCAGCCGCCTGCGGCGCCGGCCGCGTCATCGCATCGAGTTCCGCTTCCAATTCCCGCACCTCCGCTGTCGTGCCGCAGGCGATGGCGCGCGCGGCCAGCGCCCGCAGCGCCGGCAGGGTGGCGCCGCGCAGCACCGCCTTCACCCCTGGGATGTCGCGCGGCGTCATCGAGAGTTCCGCGACGCCAAGCCCCGTGAGCAGCGCCGCGCCGAAAGCCTCGCCCGCCAGCCCGCCGCAGACGCCGACCCAGCGCCCATGCCGTGTCGCAGCCTCCACCGTCTGCGCGATCAGCCGCAGCACCGCCGGGTGGAGGCTGTCCGCCTCCGCCGCCAGTTCCGGGTTCTGCCGGTCGATGGCCAGCACGTACTGGGTGAGGTCATTGGTCCCGATCGAGAAGAAGTCGACATGCCGTGCCAGCGCATCGGCCTGCACCGCGGCCGCCGGCACCTCCACCATGATGCCGACCGGCACCTCGGGCGCCTCGAGTTCCGCCCGGATGCGCTCGCAGGCCTCCCGCAGCGCCACCACCTCCGGCACCGAGGTCACCATCGGGAACATGATGGAGAGCGGCCCGCCCGCCGCCGCGGCGCGGTAGAGGGCGCGGAGCTGCGGCTCCATCAGATCCGGCCGGCGCAGCAGCAGCCGCGCCCCGCGCACGCCGAGGAAGGGGTTCGCCTCCACCGGCAGCCGCAGATGCGGCACCTGCTTGTCGCCGCCGATATCGAGGGCACGGACGATGAGGCGCCGGCCCCCCAGCGCCTCCAGCATGGCACGGTAGGTGGCGTACTGATCCTCCTCCCCCGGTGTGTCGCCGCGCTCGAGGAAAAGGAATTCGGTGCGCATCAGCCCCACCCCCTCGGCCCCCTGGGCGATGGCGAAGGCGGCCTGGTCCGGCAGGTTGATATTGGCCGCGACCTCGATGCGGTGGCCGTCCCGCGTCGCCGCCGGCTCCGCCCGCTGCGCCGCCTCGCGCGCCCGCTGCTCGTGCTGGGCGGCGAGGAAGGCGCGGGCGGAGGCGAGGTCGGCCTCGCCGGGCGAGAGGTGCAGCCGGCCGGTGGCGCCGTCCAGCACCGCCTCCGTCCCCGGCTTGAGCTCCAGCAGGCCAGGCCCGCCCGCGACCAGCGCCGGCAGGCCGAGGGTGCGGGCGAGGATCGCAGTATGCGAGGTCGGCCCGCCCGTCGCCGTCGCCAGCCCGATCACCCGGCTTGGGTCGAGACCCGCCGTGTCGGAGGGGGCGAGGTCCTCGGCGACCAGGATCACCGGCCCCCCCGGCAGGTCGTGCAGCGAGCCGCCGGCGAGCGAGGGGTCGATCTGCCCGAGCACGCGCCGCCCGACATCGCGCAGGTCGGCCGCCCGCCCGGCCAGCACCGGGTTGCCGAGGGCGGCGAGGCCGGCCGCCACACGTTCCACCGCCTGGTGCCAGGACCAGGCGAGGCCATGGCCTTCCACCATCAGCTGGCAGGTGGTGGTGATGAGGTCCGGGTCCTCCAACAGCCCGGCATGGGCTCGGAAGATGGCGGCCTCGCCGGGGCCAAGGCGGCGGGCCGTGTCGTCCTCCAGCGCCCTGAGCCGGGCGCGGGTGACGCGGATCGCCTCCTCCAGCCGCGCCCCGCCCTCGGCCAGCGGCAGCGGCACATCCGGGACGGCAGCCTCGGCGTTGGCGAGGACATGGATGCGGCCGATGGCGAGCCCCGGGCTGGCGCCGATGCCGGTCACCGAGACGAGGGCCCCGGCCGGTTCCCAGCCGCGCGCCGGCGCCGCGGCGCGCCGGGCCGCCTGCGCCGCATCGGCCTTCTCCTGCGCGCTCAGCCCGGTGATGGCCGCCCGCATCCGCGCAAGCGCCGCCGGCGTCCCGGCCGAGACGGTGACGCTGTCCCCGGCCTTCAGCCCCAGTTGCAGCAGCCCGACCAGCGCCGTGGCATCGGCCGCCTGCTCGCCATGCCTCACCTGCACGCGGCCGCCCGCGCCACGGGCCGCCTCGACCCAGCGCGTCGCCGGGCGGGCATGCAGGCCGGCCGGGTAGTCCAACACCCAGTCCCAGCGCTCGGCGAGGTCGGCGGCGGGCCTTCCCGGCGCGGCGGCGCCCGGCTCGGCGGAGAGGGCGGCGATGATCGCCTCCGCGTCATCCGTGGTGAACAGGGCCTGGAGCCGCGCCGGCTCGTTCAGCAGCCGCGTCAGGCGCCGGAGGATGGCGATGTGCTCGTCCGAGGCGGCGGCGATGCCGATGACGAGGTGCGCCACCTGGCCGGGATTCCACTCGACGCCCTCCCGCACCTGCAGGATGGCCAGGCCGTTCCGCCGCACCAGGCCGCGGTCCGCCCCCATGCCATGCGGGATGGCAACGCCATGGCCGAGAAAGGTGTTCGCCGTCCCCTCGCGCCGCGCCATGCTTTCGGCATAGCCGGGCTCGACGCAACCGGCGCCGGCGAGAAGCTGGGCGGCCTCGGCGATGGCAGCGGCCTTGCTCAACGGCCGGGCGTCGAGGCGGACCAGGTCACGGCTGATCGGCATGGGAGGCGCGGCTGTGGCCATGGGGGACGTTCCTGCCTTGCGTCGTTGGGCATGAATGAAATCGTTCTCAGTCGGCTTGTCAAAGAAAATCGGCTGCTGTTACGGGGTTCCAGGTTGCGGCGCCGGTGTGTGAAGGGCAAGCTACAGCAGCTTTGTTGAAACCGATTGCAGCGCATGACCACCAGCATCAAGGATGTCGCCCGCGCCGCCGGCGTCTCGCCCGCCACGGTGTCCCGCGCCCTGGGCAAGGGGCCGGTGAGCGAGGCGCTCCGCGCCCAGGTGCTGGAGGCGGTGCGCGCCACAGGCTACCGCCCCAACCTCGCCGCCCGCCGCCTCCGCTCGCAGGAGAGCGGGACGATCGGGCTGGTCCTCGCCGATATCGGCAACCCCTTCTTCACCGGCGTTGCCCGCGCCGTGGAGGCTGCCGCCTATGAGGCCGGCCTTCGCGTCCTGCTCTGCAACACCGACGAGGACCCGGCGCGCGAGGCCGCCTACCTCGCCCTGATGCAGGAGGAGCGTGTGGCCGGCCTGATCCTGGCCCCGACCCGCGCCACCGCCGAGGGCTTGGCGGAGGCGCCGCCCGCGATGCCGGTGGTGCTGATCGACCGCCCGGGGCCGCCGGGCCTCTTCGATTCCGTCCTGCTGGACAATGCGGGGGCGAGCGCGGCGCTGGTCGACTATCTGGTGGCGCAGGGCTATCGCCGCATCGCCGGGCTGTTCGGCCAGACCAGCGGGACCGGGGTGGAGCGGGCCGAGGGCTACCGCGCCGCCATGGCGCGGCACGGGCTGGCGCCGGCGCTGCGCTTCGTCCTGCCGCAGGTGGAGGCGGCGGAGGCCGGCTTCGCCGCGCTCTGCCAGCAGGGGCGGCCCGAGGCGATGATCACCAGCAATTCGCTCCTGCTGATGGGCCTGCTGCGCGCGGCCCGCGGCGCCGGCCTGCGCATCCCCGCTGACCTGGCGCTCGCCGGATTCGACAACGAGCCCTGGACCGGGCTGGTGGAGCCCGGCATCACCGTGATCGAGCAGCCGCTCGAGGCCATCGGCCGCCAGGCGATGGCGCTGCTCCTCGAGCGCCTCCGCACCCCATCGGCCCCAGTCCGCAAGGTGATGCTCAGCGGCCGCGCCATCCTGCGCGGCTCCACGGCATCAGCCCCGCCGCGGCCTCAAAGCTCGACGAAGACCCCGCCGCCCTCGAGCTTTACCTTGTAGGTGGCGACCGGCACCTCCGCCGGCTCGTTCAGCGCCGCCCCGGTGCGGATGTCGAAGCAGGCCTGGTGCAGCGGGCATTCCAGCTTGCCGTCCTCGCAATAGCCATCGGACAGCAGCGCATATTCATGCGTGCAGATGTCGTTGACCGCGAAGATGCCATCCTCCAGCCGCACCACGGCGATGCAGGTATCACCGATGCGCACCGGCAGCGGCATGTTCTCGGCCAGGTCGCCTTCCTCGGCGACGCGGTGCCATTCGGCCATGAGCGGTCAGACCTCCACCAGGATATATTGTCCATCGACCGAGACAGGGAAGGTCTCGGCGACGAAGGGACCTTTCGCCAGCGCCTCGCCCGGCTCAACGCTGACGGCATAGGTGCGGGCGCGGATGCTGTCCGGGTCGCAATAGCTTTGGCCGGTGCGGATGTCGAACTCCCAGCCATGCCAGGAGCAGGCGAGCATCTCCTGCGGCCGCGAATACTCGTAGCGCCCCGGCTCCGAGGAACGGACGAGCCCGCTGAGCCGCCCGGCGCAGAGGCTGCCCCCCTCATGAGGGCAGCGGTCGGTGAGGGCGAAATACTCCCCCGCCACATGGAAGAGCGCGATGCGCCGCCCGCGCACTTCCACCAGCTTGCGCCCGCCCGGCGGGATCTCGCCCACCGCGGCGACGACATGGCGCGCCATGCCCGTCCTCCCCCTTCGCTATCGGGAAGGCTAGCCCGCTCAGGCCGCGCTCGCCACCCGCTCCGCCTCGGCGGCCGGCGCATTGCCCTGCCACACCGACATGGCGACGAACTCCACCGGATCATGCGTGCAGAAGACCGCGAGCGAGGCATCCGGCTCCTCGAGCAGCCGCCGCAGCCGGCCCTGGTTGGCCCAGGCGAGGCGCGCATCCCAGGCCATCACCCGCTCATAGGCGGCGCTGCCCGCCGGGCAGCCGGGCAGCGGGGAATGCACCTCGGCGCGGTTGAAATAGGTGTCGCCCGCATGCAGCATCCAGCCGCGCGGCCCCTCGATGGCGACGCCGGCATGCCCCGCGCTATGGCCCGGCAGCGGCACCATCAGGATCTCGGGCGGCAGCCCCTCCAGCTCCGTCACCGCGTCGAAGCCGAACCAGCGGCCGGAGGTGCGGTCGGAATAGGTCCGCCAGCGCGCCGTATCGCCCCACTGCCCCGGCCGGTAGCGCACCCGGTCGAGCAGGGTCCGCCGCGCCCGCGCCGCCTTCGCCTCCGGCGCCATCACATGCACCGCGGCATGCGGGAAGTCGATCAGCCCGCCCGCATGGTCGAAGTCGAGATGCGTCATGACGATGTGCCGCACATCGTGCGGCGAATGGCCGAGCCGGCGGAGATGCCGCAGCATGGTGCGGTCCGGGTCGAGGCGGAAGCGCAGCAGGGCCGCATTCACCGCCGGCAGCCGCTGCCAGGGCCGCATCACGTCGCGCAGGCCGAGGCCGGTATCGACCAGCACCAGCCCGTCCCGGTCGGTCTCGATCGCCAGGCAATGGCAGCTCAGCCGGCCGACGGCGCCTGGGCTGACGCCGTCCATGAGGGCGCCGCCGAGCGGCCGGGCCGGGCCGCAATCGAGGTGGTGGATGCGCATGCCGTGTCCTCCTGCGCAGGGGAACGGCAGGGAGGGCGCATGGGTTGCCCGCCCCACGCTCCGGCTTGCCATGGGCCGAGAGTTACGATATAGGAATTTTCGCCCAGGCCTCGCCGCGCCGGCGGCACCATCCTGCTCCCGTCGCCCCCATGGCCAAGCCTGGCCCGGCCATCGTCCCGCCGTGCAGTTCCGATGAATTGGGGTTTCGCCGGTCGAACCCGCGCACCCCGCTAAATTCCTGAAATCCTAAAAATCCGCAGCCGACCCAAGCTAGATCAATGGCTTGGCGACCGCCCACTTCAATTCTTCAAGCCTTCCCGCCCCGGACGGCCTTGCCATCCGGGATGACCGGAAGCCTAGCGCGCCCTCGGCACCCGCGCCGCACCCTCAGGCGATGCCGCGCCCGGCGGCACCGGCGGCGGGTCCGGCCTCGGATAGGCGCGCGGATAGATGACCTCCTCCTTGGGCCCGGGCGCCCGCGGTGGCCCGGCCCGTCCGCAGCCGACAAGCGGCACCAGGGCCAGCAGGGCGAGGAACAGCCGGATCACGCCAGCCGCTCCCGCCACTCGGCCGCCATGTGGCGGACATTCTCCGGCGCCGTCCCGCCGAAGCAGGCCCGCGAGGCGACCGAGGCCTCGACCGTCAGCACGCCGTAGATCGCCTCCGTGATGCGCGGCTCGACGGCCTGCATCTCGGCCAGCGTCAGCCCGGCAAGGTCGCTGCCCTTCGCCTCCGCCCTGGCGACGAGCCGCCCGGTGACGTGATGCGCATCGCGGAACGGCATCCGCAGCTCCCGCACCAGCCAGTCGGCGAGGTCGGTGGCGGTGGAGAAGCCCGCGCCCGCCGCCTCGCGCAGCCGCGCCCCATCCGGCTTCATGTCGCGCACCATCCCGGCGGTCGCTGCGAGGCAGAGCGTCATCGTCTCCGCCGCGTCGAAGATGCCCTCCTTGTCCTCCTGCATGTCCTTGCCATAGGTCATCGGCAGGCCCTTCAGCACCGTCAGCATGCCGATGAGCGCGCCCATCACCCGCCCCGTCTTGCCGCGCACCAGCTCGGCGGCATCCGGGTTGCGCTTCTGCGGCATGATGGAGGAGCCGGTGGTGAAGGCGTCGGAGAGCTTGACGAAGCCGAAATAGGGGCTCGTCCAGATCACCACCTCCTCCGCGAAGCGGCTGAGATGCGTCGCGCACATCGCGCAGGCGAAAAGGAACTCGGCGGCGAAGTCGCGGCTGGCGACGGCATCGAGGCTGTTGCGCATCGGCCCATCGAAGCCGAGCGCCTCCGCCGTCATCCGCCGGTCGATGGGGAAGCCGGTGCCGCACAGCGCCGCCGCCCCGAGCGGGCTCTCGTTGAGGCGCTTCCGGCAATCGAGCAGCCGCCCGCGGTCGCGCGACAGCATCTCGACATAGGCGAGCATGTGGTGGCCGAAGGTCGTCGGCTGCGCCGGCTGCAGATGGGTGAAGCCCGGCATCACCGTCGCCGCCTGCGCCTCCGCCTGCTCGACCAGCGCCCGCATCACATCCTCGACCTGCCCGGCGAGCCCGTCGATCGCATCCCGCACCCAGAGCCGGACATCGAGCGCCACCTGGTCGTTCCGGCTGCGGCCGGTATGCAGGCGCTTGCCGGCCTCGCCGATGGCCTCGGTCAGCCGCGCCTCGATGTTCATATGAATGTCCTCGAGCGCCTCGTCCCAGGGGAATTCCCCGGCCTCGATCCGCGCCGCGATCGCCTCCAGCCCCTCGCGGATCGCCCTCTCGTCCTCGGTCGTGATGATCCCCACATGCGCCAGCATGGCAGCATGGGCGAGGCTGCCCCGGATGTCCTGGCGCCACATCTTGCGGTCGAAGCCGATCGAGGCGTTGATCGCCTGCATGATGGCGGAGGGACCGGCGGCGAAGCGGCCGCCCCATTGGGAGTTACTGGACACGATGGCTGCGCTTTCCGGACTGCGTGCGACCCGCCGGACGATCGCCCTGGCGGCGGCCGGGACCCTAGCGGGCGCCGCCCTCGGGCGCAAAGCCCTGGCCGCGAAGCTTACCGAATCTGCGCCGAAGCCGCTGCCGGAGTTCAGCTTCACCGATGCCGAGGGCAAGCCGCACACCGTCGCCGACTTCGCCGGCAAGGGGTTGCTGATCAACCTCTGGGCCACCTGGTGCCCGCCCTGCGTCGCCGAGATGCCGGCGCTCGACCGTGCCCAGGCGGCGCTGGCGGCGGAAAGCATCGTAATCCTCGCCCTCTCCTCCGACCGCGGCGGCCGCGCGATGGTCGAGCCCTTCTACCGCGATAAGGGCATCCGCCAGCTCGGCCTCTGGCTCGACCCACGCGGCGCGGCGAGCCGGGCCCTCGGCGCCCGCGGCCTGCCGACGACGCTGGTGATCGACCGCGAAGGCCGCGAGCGGGCGCGGGCGGAAGGCGACCAGCCTTGGGATTCGCCCGAGATGCTGGCCGCGATCCGCCGCCTTGTCGGCCCGCCGCGGAGCGCGCCGGACCAGGAGCGGACCTAAGGCTCCAGCTTCACGCCCGTCCGCTCGACCACCGTGCGGAACTTGGCTACCTCCCGCACGAGGAAGTCGCGCGCCTCGGCCGGGCCGTTCGGCGCCGTCCAGGCATCGACGCCCGCCGTCAGCAGCCGCTGCCGCAGCGCCGGCTCGGCGATCGAGGCGACGAGTGCCCGGTTCAGCGCCGCCTGCACCGCGGGCGGCATGCCGGGCGGGCCGAGGATGATGTTCCAGGTGGCGATGTCGTAGCCGGGGACGCCGGCCTCGGCGAGCGTCGGCAGGTCGGGGAAGGAGGGGAAGCGCCGGTTCCCCGTCACCGCGATGCCCCGCACCATTCCGTCCCGTACCTGCTGCGCGGCGGAGGCCAGCACGGCGATGCCGAACTGCCCTTCGCCCTGGAAGATCGCCGTCAGCATCTGCCCTCCGCTGCGGTAGGGGATGTGGACGAAGCGCGTCTTGAGGTCGAGCGCCAGCATCTCGGGTGCCAGGTGCACGATCGTGCCGACGCCGGAGGTGGCATAGGTGATACTCTCCGGCGGGGCGGCGCGCAGCCGGGCCAGCACCTCGGAGGCCGTGGCGGCCGGGAAGTCCTTGTTCACGATCATCAGCAGCGGCGCGGTGCCGATGACGCCGAGATGCGAGAAATCCGCCACCGGGTCGTAGCGCGTGCCGCCCACTAGCGCCGCTGGGGCGATGGCATGGGAGGAGCTTTCGACCAGCATGATGGTGTGGCCGTCCGGCGCCTGCCGCCGCAGCCAGTCGCTGGCGACGATGCCGGCGGCGCCGGGCCGGTTCTCCACCACCACCCGCGCCTCCGGCCCGAGATTGGCGGCGAGCCGCTCGGCCAGCAGCCGCGCAGCGATATCGGTGGAGCCGCCGGGGGCATAGCCGGTGGCGAGCGTGATCGGCCGGTCAGGGAAGGCCCAGGCCGGCAGGGTCGCCAGCAGGAGCGGCAAGGCAAGCAGCAGGCGGCACATCGTTGGTTGTTCCTCCCGGTTTGGTCTTGGCCTCAGCCGCCCGGCGGCGTCCGGCCGTTAACCCGCCCCATCAGCCCGAGATCGATCGCGGTGCGATAGACGGCGGCGGCGAAGCCCGGGCTGCCGGCCAGCGCCGCGAGCCGCAGCCGCGCCGCCGGCTCCGTCACCAGCCGCTCCAGTGCCGGTCCGTCCTCGGGCAGGGGGAGGGTGGGAATGACCGGCCCGCGCTGCGGCGGCGTGCCCAGCAACAGCCGCTCCACCGCCCGGCTGTCGAGCGAGACGACGGCGCCGCAGGTCATCGGCAGGTCCTCGTCCGGCCGGGCGATCCGGGCGCCGACCAGCGCCCCCGGCGCCCGGTCGCGGTCGAGGAAGCGGTCCCAGATCACCAAGGGCTCGCCATCTGGGAAGCTCTCGGCGCGGACGCCGCCCTCCGGGTTCGGGCCGAGGATGCGCCAGAGGCCGAAAGAGGCCGCCATCAGCGCCTCCAGCATGCGGTGCTCCTCGCTGCCAGGCGGGGCATCCTCGGCGCGGGCCTGGCGCTCGATGGCGCGCGTATGGTCGCCAAGCGGCTCCAGCACGGCAAGGTCGAAGACCACGGCAAGCTGCATCGGGTCCGCCGGCACCACCTGCTTGCCATCCCAGAGCGAGAGGGCGCGCGCCTGCTGCGCCAGGCTCGCCAGCGGGATGCGCTTCGAGGCGTCCGTCAGGATGCGCCGGCGGATGGCCGCATAGCGGCCATAGCGCGCGGCGGCGGTCAGCGCGTCGTCGCTCAATTCGGGACGGTCACGCCGAGCTTGCGGGCGCAACCGACGATGCCGGCCCAGGTGTCGGGCTGCAACGGCACGCCATTGGCCAGGCGCTCCGCCTTGAGGCGCGCCTCGGTCTCGCCGGGAGCCAGCACCTCGCCACCGGGCTTGGCCGGCTGGCAGGATTTCACCCAGGTGACGTAGTCCTCCGCCGCCTGCTTGAAGGCCGCCTCGGTGCCGAAGTGCCGGGGCGAGATGTAGATCGAGAGCATGCCGTTGGCGATGCGCCCGCGCGCATCGATCGGGCCGGAGCAGCCGCCCCCGGTGAAGGCGCCCGCCAGCAGCTCGCACATGAAGGCAAGGCCGGAGCCCTTGTGCTCGCCGAAGGCGCGGATGGCGCCGAGCCCGTTGGCCGGGTTGCGCGGCCCGACCTGCTCATACTCGCCATAGAGCGTGTGCGGGTCGCCCGAGAGCGTGCCGTCCGGCTCAATCAGCGCATCGGGCGGCAGCGGCTTGCCGCCATTGGAGGCGACGAGGACCTTGCCCTCGGCGACATGCGAGGTGGCGAAATCGAGCACCACCGGCGGGTCCGTCGGCACGCCGACCGAGAAAGGCGCGGTGGAGAAGCGCCGCTCCGTCCCGCCGAAGGGGGCAACGAGCACGCTGCCGGCTACGTTGACGAAATGAATGGAGATCAGCCCGGCCGCCAGCGCCTGTTCCGCATAGGCGCCGATGCGGCCGACATGGCCGGCGTTGCGCAGCGCGATGATGGCGGTACCGTGCTGCTGCGCCCGCTCGATGCCCATGGCCGTCGCCTGCGGCGCAACGGTCTGGCCGAAGCCGTAATGCCCGTCGAGCAGGGCGAAGGCGCCGCCATCGGTGACGACCTCGGCCTGCTGCCCGGCGACGACATAACCGGCCTGCTGCCATTCGACATAGCGTGGCACCCGGGCCACGCCATGGCTGTCATGCCCGGCGAGGTTGGCGCCGAGCAGGTGCTCGGCGATGCGCTCGGCCTCGGTCGCATCGCAGCCATTGGCGCGGAAGATGTTGCCGACGAGGTCAGCGAGGGGTCGGGCGCCGATCAGCACCGGTTGGTAGTCTGCCATGGCCCGATCCTAATCCTTCCGCCGCGGCCAGGCTACAGCACCAGGTCGGTCTTCGGGTCGATCAGGTGCATCTGGTCCATGTCGACCGCCATGGCGGCGAGCTTGCCTGGCGCGACCTCGACCGCCGGGTCGAAGCGGGCGCAGATCTCATGCCCTTCGACCCAGAAATGCAGCAGCGTCTCCATTCCCATCGGCTCGACCACCTCGGGCGCAGCCTCGAAATGGGCGATGCTCGGCCGGTGCTCGTTCGGGTGCGGCTCGGTCAGGTGCTCCGGACGGATGCCGAAGAGCAGTTCCCGCCCGACATGAGGGGCATAGCGCGCGGTGCGGGCAGCCGGCACCGGCAGCACCGCCCGGTCCGTCATGCGGACGACGAGGCCGGAGCCCACCTCCTCCAAACGGGCCGGGATGAAGTTCATCGACGGGCTGCCGATGAAGCCGGCGACGAAGCGCGTCTTCGGATGGTGGTAGAGCTCCTGCGGCGGGCCGACCTGCTCGATCTTGCCGTGGTTCATCACCACCACCCGGTCGGCGAGCGTCATCGCCTCGACCTGGTCGTGGGTGACGTAGACGGTGGTGGTGCGGACGGTCTGGTGGACCTTCTTGATTTCGGTCCGCATCTGCACGCGCAGCTTGGCGTCGAGGTTGGACAGCGGCTCGTCGAACAGGAACACCTTCGGGTCGCGCACGATGGCGCGGCCCATGGCGACGCGCTGGCGCTGGCCGCCGGAGAGCGCCTTCGGCTTGCGGTCGAGCAGCATGCCGATGTCGAGGATCTTGGCCGCATTCTCGACCCGGCGCTTGATCTCGCCCTTGTCGAATTTCCGCAAGGTGAGGCCGAAGGCCATGTTGTCGTAGACGGTCATGTGCGGGTAGAGCGCGTAGTTCTGGAACACCATGGCGATGTCCCGGTCGCGCGGCGGCACGTCGTTGACGACCGTGCCGCCGATATCGATCTCGCCGCCCGAGATCTCCTCGAGCCCCGCGATCATCCGCAGCGTCGTCGACTTGCCGCAGCCGGAGGGGCCGACCAGCACCACGAACTCATGGTCGGCGATATCGAGGTCGATCCCCTTCACCGCCTGGACGCCGCCCTCGTATTCCTTGACGACCTTGCGCAGATGCACCTGTGCCATGGCGCGGCTTATCCCTTCGTCGCACCGGCGGTCAGGCCGGCGATGTAGTAGTCCATGAGGAAGGCGTAGACGACGACCGGCGGCAGGGCTGCCATCAGCGCGCCCGCCATGATCTGGCCCCAGGCGAAGGTGTCGCCCCGGATGAGCTGCGACACGACGCCGATCGTCAGCGGCATGTGCTCCGGCGTGGTCACGAAGGCCGTCGGGTAGACGAAGGCCGCCCAGGAGACGGTGAAGGCGAAGATCGTCGCCGCGATGATGCCGGGCAGCGCGACGGGGATGAAGATCTTGGTCAGCATCTGCATCCAGCCGGCGCCGTCGATCAGCGCCGCCTCGTCCAGCTCCTTCGGGATGGAGGCGAAGTAGCCGATCATGATCCAGGTGCAGAAGGGCACCGTCAGCGTCGGGTAGATCAGGATCAGCCCCCAGATCGAGTTCAGCAGGCCGAGGCTGCCGACGATCTGGTAGAGCGGGATGAAGAGCAGCGTGTCCGGCACGAGGTAGGTGAGGAAGACGCCCGTGGCGAGCGCCTGGCTGCCCCAGAACTTCATCCGCGCCAGCGAGAAGGCCGCCAGCACCGAGATCACCATGGAGATGGCGACGACGCAGAGGGTGATGATCACGCTGTTGACGAAGAAGCCGCGGAACAGCGGGTTGGCGATCAGCTCCATGTAGTTCTCGAGCGTCGGCGCCCGGACGATCCAGGGGTTGCCCGAGAGGTTCGAGATCTCCGAGCTGCTCTTCAGGCTGGTGACCAGCATGTAGAAGGGGGGCGCGAGGAAGATGATCGTCGCCACGATCAGCGAGGCATAGGCCGTCCAGAGCGCCCAGCGGCGCTCCGACCGGAGGCTGCCGAGCTTCTTCCCCGTGTAGGAGACGATGGTGCTCGCGGTGCTGGCGGACATCACATCTGCTCCTTGTTGCGGCGGTTGATGCCGCGGAGGATGAAGTAGGCGAAGACCGCGAGCACCGGGAACATGAAGAGGCTCACGGCGGCGCCGCGCGGCAGGTTGCCGGAGAGGATGCCGACCTGGAAGGCGTAGGAGGCGAAGACCTGCGTCAGGTCGCGCGGCCCGCCATTGGTCAGCACCCGGACGATGTCGTAGTTGGCGAAGGTGACGATCAGGCTGAACAGCACGGTGATCGAGATGATGTTCTGCATCATCGGCAGCGTCACGTAGCGCAGCCCCTGCCAGCCCGTGGCGCCGTCGATGGCGGCCGCCTCGTAGAGCTGGTCCGGCACCGATTTCAGCGCTGCCAGGTACATGATCATGAAGAAGGGCGAGCCGTACCAGACATTCACCAGGATGACCGAGAAGCGCGCCCACCAGGGCTCGCCCAGCCAGGGCACGGCCGGCACGGCGAAGATGTTCAGCAGCCAGTTGATGGAGGAGTAGGACGGGTCGAACATCCACCACCAGCCGAGCGTGGACAGCGCCGGCGGGATGACCCAGGGGATGAGCAGCATGCCGCGCCACTTCCGCTGCCCCTTGGCCGGAATGTGGTGGAGCATGTGCGCCAGCCAGAAGCCGATCAGCGCCTTTGCGATCACCGCCCCGACGGCGAAGATGCAGGACTGCATGATCACCATCCAGAAGGTGTCGCTATCCAGCAGGATCTCGAAATTGCCGAGACCGATATTGGCCGTCATCCGCCGGTTGAGCGTCGAGAGCCACATGGCGTAGCCGGCCGGATAGACCACCAGCCCGCCGATGAGGGCGATCAGCGGCAGCGCCATCAGGAAGGCTATGGTGGATCGCCGTCTGGCGAAGCGCTGCATGGTGTTGGCGCGCCCGCTCCCGGCCGCTGCCGGTGCGCCGGCGACAAGAGTGCCGTCCGCGGCCATGATCCGTCCTCCCTGATAGCAGCAAAGCAGGCGGGCGGCACCGGCCGCCCGCCCGTGATCGTCAGCCGCCGCGGACGATCGTCGTCAACTCACGCTCGAGCCAGCCGAGCGCCTGGTCGACCGTATCGCCACCCTGGGCGACGCGGGCGATGACCTTGGTGTTCAGCGCCTGGACGTACATCTGCGCGGCGAATTCGCCGGGCGCCGGGGCGAAGGCGATGGAGGGCTTCGCCTTGTGGTGCGGCTTCAGCGGGTAATTGTAGACCGTGCCGACCGGCGGTCCTTCCGTCTCCCAGATCTTGAAGTCGCTCATGGTCTCGAAGGGCGGGATGTCGTAGCCGCTGGTCTTGCTGGTCAGCGCCTCGGCCGAGGAGCGTTCGCCCAGGAATTCCAGCAGCGCCTTCGCCGTCTGCTTGTTGCGGCCGAAATTCCAGATGCCCGAGGTCCAGGGGAGATAGGCGAGGAAGCGCCCCTCCGGCCCGGCCGGCATCGGGATGGTCCAGCACTTCTCGGCCACCTGCGGCTGGTCGCGCTTGGCCACCGCCCAGGCGGAGGGCGGGTTGAAGACGAGCGCCGACCGGCCGGAGATCAGCGCCCGGTTGTTGGAGGCGTCGTCCCAGGCCCAGACGTCGTTCGGCAGGGCCTTCGAGAGCCTGACGGCATATTCGATGGCGGTGCGCAGCTTCGGGTTGTTGCGGACGGTCGGCTTGCCCTTCTCGTCCATCATCGAGGCGCCGTAGCTGGCAAAGAGCGCGCCCACCCAGTCCACCGCGTCGGAGAAGGCGCCGAGCGGCAGGCCGAAGGGGTAGCCGGCCTTGGCGCATTTCTCGGCGGCGGTGAGGAAGGTATCCCAGGTCCACTGGTCGGCGCCCGGGCCTGCCTGGCCGCTGGCAGGCCACATGGCGCGGACATCGAGGCCGGCATGCTCCTGCATCAGGTCGAAGCGGACGCAGGCCGGCTTGTTCTGGGTGCCCGAGGTCGCCGGCACGCCGCGCCAGGCGCCCTCGCGCTTCGCCAGGTACTCGGCCACCGGGTTGATCGGCCCGTACTTGGCGATGAGGCGGTTGATGACGTCATCCACCGGCTCCAACACGGAGGCGTAGGTGCCGACATCCCAGGGGGCGAGCGAGATGATGTCGTGGCCGCTCTTCGACTGCGCCTGGGCGGCGCCGGCGAGCTGGAGCTGGTTGCCCGTGGTGTTGATGAAGTCTAGCGTCACCTCGACCCGGTTCTTCTCGCTCCATTCCTTGACCAGGGCGCGCATGGCGTCGTTCCCGGTCGGGACCCAATGGTCCCAGAAGGCGACGCGGAGGCTGCCGCCCGTGCCCTGGGCATGGACCATCGGGGCGCCCAGAGCCCCCGCCGCGATCACGCCGGCACCCGAGCGCAGTGCCCCGCGCCGGGTCATTCCTTTGCCTGTCATTCTTGTCGTCCTTCCCCTGCGGGCGAGGGGTTATCTCGCACCATCCCTGTCGCGGACCTGTCCCGGCCCCGGGCATGACTGTGGCGCAGCCCTGCCCCGCTGACAACGGGGGGGTAATGGATGTGGCGGGAACGTGGGGCGCAGCCGGCCGTTTGGACGACAATCTGTGATATAAGGACCGTCCCGATGCGTACCATTACTGGCCTGTTCGATTCGCGCGCGGAGGCCGAGCGCGCCGTTGAGACCCTCGTGCAGCAATTCGACTACCCGCGTGACCGAATCCAGGTGCAGGCCGCCGGGGCGGACAATGCCACCGCCGGCACGCAGGACCGGCGCAGCGAATCGCACCACGGCTTCGATCGGGGCCAGGGTGGGGGCGAGGGTATCCTCGTCTCGCTGCTCATCGAGGACGATCAGGTGGAAAAGGCGACCCAGGCGCTCAAGACCAATGGCGGGAAGATCGCCGAGCAGGCGCCGGGCGACCAGCGGCCGGGCGCGCAAAGCCCGGATATCTGACCCCGGCTTGCCGCCATCTCGCCCGGGGGCGAGCATGGCGGCATGCAGGACCTCCCGAACTTCGCCGATATCGAGGCTGCCGCCGGCCGGCTGCGTGGCCTCGCCCTTCGTACCCCGATGCTGTGCCACCCGCTGCTCGACGAGCTGACCGGCGGCACCATCCTGGTGAAGCCGGAGCCGTTGCAACGGACCGGCAGCTTCAAGCTCCGTGGCGCGCTGAACGCTGCCCTCCAGCTGCCGCCCGAGGCGCGGTGCGGCGGCGTCGTCACCTATTCCTCGGGCAACCATGCCCAGGCGACGGCCTGCGCGGCGCAGCTGCTCGGCATGCCTGCCGTCATCGCGATGCCGGCGGACGGTGCCGTCATCAAGCGCGAAGCGACGCGGCGCTGGGGTGCCGAGATCCAGCTCTTCGACCGGCATGACGTGGACCGCGAGGCGCTCGCTGCCCGGCTGGTGGCAGAGCGTGGCGCCACCTTCATCCCTCCCTTCGACCACCCGCATGTCATCGCCGGCCAGGGCACGCTGGCGGTGGAGCTGGTGGAGGATGCGCGGGCAGCGGGCCTCGTGCTCGATGCCCTTGCCGTCTGCACCGGCGGCGGCGGGCTGGTGGCCGGCTGCGCCCTGGCGATGGAGGTGCTGGCGCCCGGCGCCGAGGTCTGGGCAGTGGAGCCGGAGGGCTGGGACGACACGCGCCGCAGCCTCGCCGCCGGGGAGCGGCTGGCGAATGACGGGCAGGGCGAGGGGCTCTGCGACGCGCTGCTGGCGCCGCGACCCGGCGTGCTGACCTTCGCCGTCAACCGGCGGCTGCTCGCCGGCGGCCTGGTGGTGACGCCGGTCGAGGTGTTCCGCGCCATGCGCTTCGCCTTCGACCACCTGAAGATCGTCGTCGAGCCGGGCGGGGCGGTGGCGTTGGCGGCGCTGCTGGCCGGCAAGCTGGATGCGCGCGGCCGCTGCTGCGGCATCGTGCTCAGCGGCGGCAATGTCGATGCGGCGGTCTTCGCCCGGGCGCTCCAGGCGGCGGCGTGAAGCTGCCCTGGCTGCGCAACCGGCCGATCCTCAGGGCCGCGGCCGGGCTCGGCCTGCTGGCCGGCGGCTTGGGCTGGCTGCTAGGCCTGCAGGTGCCGACCGCAGTGCTGGCCGGCTGGTGCGTCGCGGTCCTCGCCGATGGCATCCCGACCTTCACCCTGATGCAGCGGGCGACGCCGGAGATGATCCGCCGCCGGGCCGAGGAGCTGGACGAGGGGGAGACGGCGGTGCTCTGCGCCAGCCTGGCCTCGGCCATCGCCTCGCTCGTCGCGGTGTTCTGGTACCTGGCTTCGGCCGAGGGAAAGCCGGGGCCGGAGGAGATCGGCCCGGCCCTGCTGACCATCGCCCTTTCCTGGGGCTTCGTGCACCACCTCTTCGCGGTGCGCTATGCGCATGAGTACTGGCAGATGGGCGGGCGCGGCCTCGACTTCCCGAAGGGGCCCGAGGGCGAGGCGGAGCCGAACTTCACCGACTTCCTCTATTTCGCCTTCACCATCGGCATGACCTTCCAGACATCCGACGTCGCGGTCAGCGCCCGGCTGATCCGGCAGCTGACGCTGATCCACGCGCTGGTCTCCTTCCTGTTCAACGCCGTCATCCTGGCGGCGGCGGTGAACCTGGCGGCGAGCCTCGTCGGCTAGATGTGCGCTTCGCGGCCGCGTTCGGAGCAGGCCCAGCCATGCTCGTGAACGAGGCCGTCGTCGTAGCAGTCATCCGCATGGGGCAGTATGCGCGTCGCCTCCGGCTCGGCGATGCCCTCCTCGCGCCAGGGCATCGGCTCGGCCGCCCGGCCATGGGAATGGACCAGGCCGTCGTCGTAATCGTCGTTGGACATGGGACGCTTTCCTGTGGGTTGGGGGAGGTGGCCCCGCACCGCGGTGCGGGGCCGGGTGCCTACTTCGCCGGAGCGGGCTCGTGCGCCGGCGCGTGATCGTGGAACTGGGCGGCCTCGGTGCTGGTGGCGAGCGCCGTGGTGCTCGACTGGCCGCCGCCCGCCGTGGTGGCGACCGCGTCGAAATAGCCGACGCCCACCTCGCGCTGGTGCCGGATGGCGGTGAAGCCCTCGGCCTCGGCGGCGAACTCCGCCTGCTGGAGCTCCGAATAGGCGCCCATGCCGCGGTCCTTGTAGCCGCGCGCCAGCTTGAACATGGAAAGGTTCAGGCTGTGGAAGCCGGCCAGCGTGACGAACTGGAACTTGTAGCCCATGGCACCCAGCTCGCGCTGGAACGCCGTCGCCGCCTCGATGCCCATCTTCCGCTGCCAGTTGAAGCTGGGTGAGCAGTTGTAGGCGAGCATCTTGCCTGGGTACTCGCGCTGGATCGCCTCGGCGAAGTCGCGCGCGTCGTCGAGGTCGGGGTCGGAGGTCTCCCACCAGAGCAGGTCGGCGTAAGGCGCGTAGGCCAGGCTGCGGGCGATCGCATACTGCTTGCCCATGCCGGGGCGGATGCGGAAGAAGCCCTCCGGCGTTCGTTCATCGGTGATGAAGGGCCGGTCGCGCTCGTCGATGTCGGCGGTCAGCAGCTGCGCGCTCTCGGCATCGGTGCGGCAGAGGAGGACGGTCGGCACGCCCTCCACATCGGCGGCGAGGCGGGCGGCGTTCAGCGTGCGGATGTGCTGCTGGATCGGCACCAGCACCTTGCCGCCGAGATGGCCGCACTTCTTTTCGGAGGCCAGCTGGTCCTCGAAATGCACGCCGGCGGCGCCGGCATCGATCATGGCGCGCATCAGCTCATAGGCGTTGAGTGCCCCGCCGAAGCCGGCCTCGGCATCGGCGACGATCGGCGCCATGTAATGCGTGGTGTCGCCCCCATTCTTCCCGTTTGGGCCCTCCTGCACCGCGATCTGGTCGGCGCGGCGCAGCGCGTTGTTGATGCGGCGGATGACGTTCGGGACGCTGTCGACCGGGTAGAGCGACTGGTCCGGGTACATGGTGCCGGCGGTGTTGGCGTCGGCGGCCACCTGCCAGCCGGAGAGGTAGATCGCCTTCAGCCCTGCCTTCACCTGCTGCAAGGCCTGCATGCCGGTAAGCGCGCCGAGGGTGTTCACATAGGGCTCGGTCTTCAGCAGCTGCCAGAGGCGCCGGGCGCCCCGGTCGGCCAGCGTATGCTGGATGCGGAAGCTGCCGGCGAGGCGGGCGACATCGGCCGGGCCGTAGTCGCGGCGGATGCCCTCGAAGCGGCCGGGATCGGGCCGCTCGCCCCCAAGGCTGCCGTCGGGCGCAAAGCAAGGGGCAGGTGTCTGGCGCATTCGTGTCTCCGGTCCATCACGTCTCGTTAGGCGAGTGAATAATTCACATTGCGGGGCCGAAGTTCAGCACCTAGATCGCGCTGCAGGCTGCAAACCTGTCGGTGTTCTCACAGGAACGCGGTGAAAACTGTAAAAGGTGTGAAGCGTGACACGTCCGCTGATCGGTCGCACCATCCGTCGGCTGCGGCAGGAAAAAGGCTTGGCGCAGCAGGCGCTGGCCGCCCGGCTTGGCATCTCGGCCAGCTACCTGAACCTGATCGAGCACGACCAGCGCGCCGTCACGGCCAGCCTGCTCATCAAGCTGACCGAGGCTTTGCAGGTCGATATCGCCGCGCTCTCCGGCATCCGCGAGAAGGCGCTGGAGACCGGGCTGCGCGAGGTGCTCTCCGACCCACTGCTCGGCCTCGACGAGGTGCCGGAGGAGGAGGTTGCCACCATCGCCGGCAGCGCGCCGCATGCCGGGCGGGCGATGCTGGCGCTCTACCGTGCCTGGCGCGTGGCCCGCGAGGACAGCGGCGGCATCGCTCTGCCGACCGGGCGCCGTCTGTTGCTGCCGACGGAGGAGGCGCGCGATTTCTTCCATGACCGCGCCAACCACTTTCCTGTGTTGGAGACGGCGGCGGAGGCGATCGCCGCCGAGATGCGCACGACTCTGCCCTCCGAGATGAACCACGCCGTCGCCCAGCGGCTGCGCGAGCGACACGGCCTCACCGTCGTCGTCGGCCCGCTGCCCGGCACGTTGCGCCGCTACGATCCGCAGGGGCGGCGGCTCGACCTCTCGGAATCCCTGCCGCGCGAAAGCCGCGGCTTCCACCTCGCCTTCCAGCTTATGTTGTTGGAAGCGGGCGAGGCGGTGCAGGCCGCGCTCGGCGGCTTCGAGCCATCGAGCCCGGAGGCGGCGGCGCTTATCCGTATCGGCCTGCTGAACTATGCCGCCGGCGCCCTGCTGATGCCCTATGCGGCCTTCGGCACCGCCGCGCGCGGCCTGCGGCATGACGTAGAGGCGCTGGCGGCGCGCTTCGGCACCTCCTTCGAGCAGGCCTGCCACCGGCTCACCACCTTGCAGCGCGAGGGGGTCCGGGGTGTGCCCTTCTTCTTCCTCCGCGTCGATCCGGCAGGGAATGTCGACAAGCGATTCAGTGCCGCGGGCTTCCCCTTCGCCCGCTTCGGCGGCAGCTGCCCGAAATGGATCGTCCACCATGCCTTCGCCACGCCGGGCCAGGTGCGGGTGCAGCTGGCGCAACTGCCGGATGGCGGCACCTTCCTCTGCTTCGCGCGCACCGTGCCGGGCGCGCCGACGCGATGGGGCGAGCCGGCTGCGGTGCAGGTGGTCGCCATGGGCTGCGACCTCTCCCGCGCGCCGGAGGTGGTCTATGGCGACGGGCTTGACCTGGAGAAGGCGATGGTCGGCATCGGCCTCTCCTGCCGGCTCTGCGACCGGCTGGACTGCCGCAGCCGCGCATTCCCGCCGTTGGAGCACCGGCTGGCGCTCGACCCGCTGGTCACGACCGCCGCGCCCTACCAGTTCAGCACGCCGAGGAGGTGAGATTGCGTCGATTTATCGCCCTGTCACGGCTCTAGCGCTGAACTGCCCCTTGACCGCGGCTCGCTGTGCCGCGAGTTTTGGCAATCGCCAGACTTCGGTTCCTCATGGGCCGGGGCGGCGGGCCGTGCACCAAGGAAGGGGCATGGCTTAAGGAGCACCGAAGAGTTTCCGATATGGCCAAGAACGAGAGCTGGCGCCCCCGTAAGCCCCGCAAGCGCGGCTTCGACGACGATACACCCGATTTCCCGGGCGGTTGGGCCCCGCCGCCGCCGAGCTTCTCCAGCGGCGGTCCGCCGATGGCCCGCACGCCCTCGGTCTTCGCCTCTGGGCCGGAGCTGAAGGCCACGGTGAAGTGGTTCAACCCCGAGAAGGGCTTCGGCTTCGTCGAGCTGGGTGACGGCTCGGGCGATGCCTTCCTGCACGTCTCGGTGCTGCAGCGGGCCGGCAGCGATGCGGTCAACCCGGGCGCCGGGCTCCGCGTTCGTGTTGGTCCGGGCCAGAAGGGCCAGCAGGTGACCGAGGTGATCGAGATCACCAGCGCCGGCGAGGCCCAGGCGCCGCGCAGCGGCGGCGGCATGGCCGGCGGCTATGGCGCCGGCGGGGGTGGCGGCTATGGTGGCGGTGCCGGTGCCGGTGGCGGCTTCGGCGGCCCGCGTCCGCCCCGCGCTCCCGGCGGTGGCGGCGGCTTCATGCCTCAGGGCGACGCACAGGAGATGCGCGGCACCGTCAAGTGGTATAGCCCGGAGAAGGGCTTCGGCTTCGTCTCCCCCGAGGGCGGCGGGCGCGATGTCTTCGTCCATGCCACGGCGCTGGAGCGCAGCGGGCTCACCCCGCTGGCCGAGGGTCAGGCAGTGGTGATGAAGGTCGTTCAGGGCAAGAAGGGCCCTGAGGCGGCGACGCTGACGCGCGACTAGGCGTGAACTGGATTGGCTTCACCCGCGCGATGCACGGGTGAAGCCAGCCCTACCCTTGTTTTTGTGCGTGAGTTGATCACCGCAAGCCTACTGGCTTGTGGCGATTTTGCTTTGCCTCCTGCCGCCTCACGCGGTCGGGGCCTTGCCCGGCCTGGCGCATCGGCATATCACGGTCCCAGGGCGTTGAATCGCCGGGGAGGGTTGGTCGGATGCTGCTGCGGCGCGAAAGGGCGATGACCGCCATCGCCATCATGCTCGATGTCGCCTTCCATGCCGGACGCAGCGAAGCGGTGAGCGCCGCCGACATCGCCGAGCGGCTGGGCCAGGCCCGGCGGGGCATCGAGCCCGTGCTGCAATCCCTTTCCCGGGCCGGCCTGCTCGACAGCATCCGCGGACCGAAGGGCGGCTACCGACTCGGCCGGCCGCCGCGCGACCTGCGCCTCGCCGAGATCGTCTCCACTGCCCTCGACGAGGATGGCGCCCCGGATGCGCCGCAGGGGCGGCTCCAGGCTGCCGTGGTGGCGCCGCTCTGGAGCGAGCTGGAGGGGCTCTGCCGCGACCACCTCACCAAGCTGACCGTCGCCGACCTCATCAAGCGCGCCGCCGCCGCCGGCGTGAAGCGGCCGGTGGTGGAGCCGCTGAACTTCGTCATCTGACCCCCGCCCGGATCGCCCGCCACACCCGCTCCGCCGTCAGCGGCATGTCGAGATGGGTGATGCCGAGCGGCGCCAGCGCATCCAGCACCGCTGCCACCACGGTCTGCGGCGCGCCGATCGCGCCCGCCTGGCCGGAGCCCTTCACCCCGAGCGGGTTCGAGGCTGTCGGCAGCTCGCCGAAGGCGACCTCCAGCGGCGGCAGGTCCTCCGCACGGGGGATGCAGTAGTCCATGAAGGAGGCGGAGAGGAGCTGGCCGGAGCCCGGCTCATAGGCCACCTCCTCCAGCAGCGCCTGGCCAATGCCCTGGGCGAGCCCGCCCTGCACCTGCCCTGCCGTCAGCAACGGATTGATGAGGCGGCCGTAGTCGTCGACGGCTTGGTAGCGGAGCAGCGTGACCTGCCCGGTTTCCGGGTCGATCTCCACCTCGGCGCAATGGGCGCCGGAGGGAAAGGTGACGAGCTCCGAGAGGTTCATCGCCTCGGCGTCCAGCCCGGGCGGGATGCCCTCGGGCAGGCTGGCCGGGTCGCGCGCCGCCTTGGCGACGGCCTCCAGCGCCACGCTTCGCTCCGTCCCCTGCACGACGAAGCGGCCCTCCACATAGTCCAGTGTCTCGGGCGCCGCCTGGAGCAGATGGGCGGCGATGGGGCGGGCCTTCTCCAGAGCCGCGTCCATCGCCATCACCAGCGCGGTGCCGCCGACATGCAGCGAGCGGGCGCCGCCATGGCCGTTGCCGAAGGGAATGACCTCCGTATCGGCCTGGACGAGGCGGAAGCGCTCCGCCGGCAGGCCGAGATAGGCCGCCGCGAATTGCGGGAAGCTGGTCTCATGCCCTTGGCCGTTGGATTGGGTGCCGAGACAGAGCTCCATCGTCCCGTCCGCGGCGAAGCGCAGGGCGGCCCATTCATGCGGCGCGCCGCGCGAGGTCTCGAGGAAGCAGGCGATGCCCAGGCCGCGCAGCCGGCCACGCGCCTTGCTCTCCGCCCGGCGAGCGGCGAAGCCGAGGCGGTCGGCCAGCGCCTCCAGCTCCGCCAGGTTGTCGGCGAAGCGGCCGGTATCCATCAGCATCCCGAGCGCGCTGCGATGGGGGAAGCGTGTAACGAGGTTGCGCCGGCGCAAATCGACCGGGTCCATACCGAGCTGGCGCGCCGCGGCTTCGACCAGCCGCTCGGTAAGGTAATTGGCTTCCGGTTTGCCGGCGCCGCGGTATGCATCGACCGGCGCGCTGTTGGTGAAGGCGCCCGTCACCTCCAGCCGGATGGCGGGGATGGCATAGACGCCGCCGATCGCCGTCGAGACGGAGTTGGTCGGGCAGGCCGGGCCGTGGGAGGAGCAGTAGGCGCCCATGTCGGCGGCGAGGTCGGCATGCAGCGCCAGGAACCGTCCCTCGGCATCGAGGGCGAGGCGCGCCCGGCCACGCAGGTCCCGCGCATGGACGGCCGCCTGGAATTCCTCCGTGTAGTCGGCCGTCCAGGCCACCGGCCGGCCGAGGCGCCGCGCCGCCAGCAGCAGGCAGACGTATTCGGGGAAAAGGAAGTTCTTCAGCCCGAAGCCGCCGCCGACATCAGGGCAATGCAGGCGGAAATCCTCCTCCGGCAGGCGGAAGACGTCGTGGGCGAGCTGGCGGCGGATGCCGTGCACGCCCTGGCCGCTCAGCAGCAGGTCGAAGCGTCCGCCCTCCCAGCGGGCGACGGCGCCGCGCGGCTCGATCGGCGCGGCGTGGACGCGGTTGTTGACGAGGTCGAGCTCCACCACATGCGCGGCCACGGCGAAGGCGGCCTCGACCGCTGCCCGGTCGCCGCGTTCGAAGCGGAAGACCTCATTGCCTGGCGCCTCGGGCCAGATCTGCGGCGCGCCGGGGGCGAGCGCCGCGCGGCTCTCCACCACGGCGGGCAGTGGCTCGTACTCCACGGCGATGGCCTCGGCCGCATCGCGCGCCGCGGCCGCCGTCTCCGCCACGATGAAGGCGACGGGCTCGCCCACATGCCGCACAGCCTCGCCAGCCAGGGCATGGCGGGCCGGGACAATGATGGGCGCGACGGTCGCCACCACGGCCGGACAGGGCAGGGGGCCGATGCCCTCTGCCACGAGGTCGGCATGGGTCAGGATGAGGCGGACGCCCGGCATGGTTCGTGCCGCCGTGGCATCGAGGCCGAGGATGCGGGCATGGGCATGCGGCGAGCGCAGCGCAACGCCGTGCAGCGCGCCCGGCACCGCGATATCGCCCACATAGCGTCCTTCGCCAGTAAGGAAGCGGAGATCCTCTCGCCGCCGGACGGAGCGGCCGGCCTCGCCCTCCGGCATCAGCCGCGCGCCAGCCGGCGGGCGACGAATTCCAGCCGGTCCTGGCCCCAGAAGATGTCCTCGCCGACGACATAGGAGGGCGCCCCGAAGACGCCGCGGGCCAGCGCCCGCTCGCTGTCGGCGGCACGCATCTCGGCCCAGCGCGGCTCCTGGCCGAGGTCAAGCACGGCCTTGCCGTCGAGGCCGCATTCCTCGATCAGCCGGGTGAGCGTCGCCGCGTCGCCCGGGTCCAGCTCATCCTCCCAGCAGGCCTTGAGGATGCGGTGGGCGAGGCGGATGGCGGATGCGTCGCTCATCGTCTCCCGGACGGCGATGACGCAGGCGGCGGCGGGCAGCTCCTTGGCCGGGAAATGCTTCGGCTGGATCTGGATGGGGATGCCGAGCGCCTCCCGCCAGCGCGCCAGCTCCTGCAGCCGGTAGGCCTGGCGCTGCGGGCTGCGCTTCGGCAGCGGCAGGCCGCCAGAGCCGGCGAAGATGGTGCCGAAATCAACCGGCCAGATGCGGAGGCTCGCGCCATGCTGCGCCGCCAGCGCCTCGATCCGCGCCGCGCCGAGATGCGTCCAGGGCGAGTTCAGCGAGGCATAGTAGTCGATATGCAGGCTCATGGCGGCATTCCTCCGGCTGTGGGACAGTCTGCATGTTCGGGGCAGTCGCGGGAATACCGCGCAGAGAACCCGGTTGGCGGAGGAACATACAGAATGACCAAGGACGAAGCGCCCCGGCCGGGGCTGCCGGCCGGACGAAGGGCGGTGCTGCTGGCCGCCGCGGCCATCTGGCCTGCGGGCCGCGCCCTGGCCCAGGCCTCCGACAATGTTGTCAAGCTTGGCGTGCTGGACGACATGTCCGGCCCCTTCGCCGACCAGCAGGGCATGGGCGATGTCGTCGCCGCGCGCATGGCGATCGAGGATTTCGGCGGCCGGGTGCTTGGCAGCCCCATAGAGCTGGTTTTCGGCGACCTGCAGAACCGCCCCGATATCGGCATGGGCATCGCACGCCGCTGGTACGACCAGGAGCGGGTCGATGCGATCTTCGGCATCGGCAACTCCGCCGTCGCGTTGGCCGTGCAGCAGCTGACGCGGGAGAAGAACCGCATCAACGTCTCCGTTGCCGCGGGCACGACGGAGCTGACGGGCCGCGCCTGCTCGCCGAACGGGGTGCACTGGACCTACGACAACTACGCGTTGGCCCGCGGCACCGTCTCCGCCATGATTGGCGAGGGGCGGCGGCGCTGGTATTTCATCACCTCGGACTATGCCTTCGGCCATTCGCTGGAGGCCAACGGCATCGAGGCCGTGCGTGCCCTGGGCGGCGAGGTGGTCGGCACCACGCGGGCACCGCTCAACGAGACGGATTTCTCCACCTACCTGCTGCGCGCCGCGCAATCAGGCGCCAATGTGCTTGGCCTCGCCGTCGCCGGGACGGACCTGATCAACGCCGTGAAGCAGATGGGCGAGTTCGGCCTGATCCGGCGCGGCATCCAGCCCGCGGCGCTCCTCTGCCTGCTCACCAACGTCAAGGCGATCGGTCTCGAGACGGCGCAGGGGCTGGTCTTCACCGAGGCCTATTACTGGGACCGGGACGAGGGGTCACGGGCCTTCGCCGCCCGCTTCGCGCGGCTGCACGGCCGGCCGCCGACCATGTTCCAGGCCAGCATGTGGGGCGCCGTGACGCATTACCTGAAGGCGGTCCAGGCCGCGGGCACCGATGCCGCGCCGGCCGTCATGGCGAAGATGCGCGAGATGCCGATCGACGACTTCACGACGCGGGGCGGCCGCATCCGCGAGGATGGCCGGGTGATTCGCGACATGCTGCTGATGCGCGCCAAGCGCCCGGCGGAGTCCCGCGGCGAGTGGGACCTGCTCGAGGTGGTGAAGACCATCCCCGGCGACCAAGCCTTCCGCCCGGCCGCCGAGAGCGAGTGCCCGGCGCTGCGGCCGGCCTGACCGCGCGCCCTATGCGGGCAGCAGCGGCGCCCCCGTCGCCTGCTGCGCAGCCTCGAAGCTGACCCCGGGTGCGAGTTCACGGACGGCGAACCCATCGCCCGCCGGGGCAAAGAGGCCGAGATTGGTGGCGACCAGGGTGACGACGCCGCGCGCCGTCACCGGCAGGGTGCAAGTGCGGAGCAGCCGCGGCTCGCCCTTGCGCGTGCCGTGCTCGAGGATGATGAAAACCCGTTTGGCACAAGCTGCGAGGTCCATCGCGCCGCCGATGCCGCCGCCCTTGGCGCCGCCGATCTTCCAATTGGCGAAGTCTCCGTTGGCTGCGACCTCGTAGGCGCCCATCACCGTCACGTCGATGCGGCCGGAGCGGATGATGCCGAAGCTGTCGGCATGGTGGACGATGGCCGCGCCCGGGTTGAGCGAGACATTCTGCCCGCCGGCATTGACGAGGTGCAGGTCCTCCTCGCCCGGCGGCAGCACCGGGCCGTAGCCGATGACGCCATTCTCGGCATGGTAGGTGATGTCGCGCTCGCCGATATCGGTGTTGGAGCAGAGCGTTGGGATGCCGACGCCGAGGTTGACGATCCAACCATCCTGAAACTCGCGTGCAAGGCGGTCGGCCATCTGCTGGCGATCCCATCCCTTGTTCGAGGGGGCATTCATTTCGCGCGCTCCTGCCGACGGGTGGCCCAGAGCCCCTCAGGCGCCGGAGGGATCGGCACCAGGCGGTGGACGAAGATGCCGGGGGTGTGGATCTGGTCTGGGTCGAGGGTGCCGGCGGGTAAAATTGGCTCCTCCACCTCAACGAGGGTGGTGCGGGCGGCCATCGCCATCAACGGGCAGAAATTCCGCTGCGAGAGTCGGAATTGCAGGTTGCCCGCCGCATCGGCCCGCCAGGCGCGGATCAGCGCGTAGTCGCAGGGCAGGGCGTATTCCAGCAGGTAGTCCCGACCGTTGATTGCTCGCGTCTCACGGCCCTCTGCCAGTTCCGTGCCGACTGCGGTCGGGGTGTAGAAGGCGGGGATGCCGGCGCCGGCCGCGCGCAGCCGCTCGGCGAGCGTGCCCTGTGGCACCAGCTCCGCCTCCACCTCGCCGCGTTCATAATAGGGGGTGAAGGGCAGCACATCCGTCGGGCGGGTGGCGGCGGTGAAGGCGCAGACCACCTTCGCCACCTGGCCGTTCTCCACCAGCATGCCGATATCTGGCATCCGCGGCTGATGCGCTCCACCGGTGGTGTTGGCGATGCAGGTGAGGCGCTTCGCCCCGTGCTTTAGCAGGGCGCGAGTGAGATTGTAGGGCGTGCCCGGGCCGGCGAAGCCGCCGAAGGCGATGGTCGCGCCATCCGGGATGTCCACCATCGCCTCGGCGAAGCTGCCGAAAACCTTGCCGCGCCTGCTCATGCCGCCTCCTCTCCTTTGACCGGAAGCGTGACCCGTGCCGGGAGGCGCGTCCAGCCCTGGCGAGAGGGGGGTTGCGCGACCGGGAAACTGTGGTACACGGGCGCCTCGCCGAACGGTGCGGGCGTAGCTCAGGGGTAGAGCACAACCTTGCCAAGGTTGGGGTCGAGGGTTCGAATCCCTTCGCCCGCTCCAGTCGGTACCCACATAACCTGTCTCTCCCAACCAGACCGATGTGCTGAGGCGCAGGTTTGGCCTGGGTTTCCGCGGTAACCTTGATGGTGCAATGGCGGAACGGGAGCGGGTTTTCTCTCCGAAGTGCCGGAGACTCTCCGGACCTTGAGGGTTGGTCGACTTTGCCAACAAGGTCTAGAGCGTTGTTTTTCCTTGATCCTGGTGCAGCCTGGCTGATCGGGATTCAGCGGAGCGATTGCTCACCCAATAGGCGTCGCTAACGCTCTCCAAGGCACCAAGCCCTACGTCTGCTCGCCCAGTAGGTGCAGCACCAGCTCTCGGCGGTGCGGCGCCATGCGGTGCCACGGTGAGGAGTTCCCGAATGCGCGTGGCCGGCACCGGGCGGCCGAGGAGGAAGCCTTGGGCGCGTTGGCATCCCTCGGCACGTAGCAACGCCAGGTGCCTCTCCGTCTCGACGCCCTCCGCCGTGACGCCGAGCTGAAGGCTGCGCGATAGAGCCAGGATCGCCGTCACGATGGCGGTCGCGTCGGCGTCGCAGCCCAGTCCCTTCACGAAGGAGCGGTCGATCTTGATTCGGTCGAAGGGGAAGCGGCGCAGGTAGCTCAGGCTGGCGTAGCCCGTGCCGAAGTCGTCAAGCGCCAGGCGGACACCCAGGCGCTTGATGGCGGCGAGCGCGGCGAGGGCACGGTCAGTGTCATCCACCAGCAATCCCTCTGTCACTTCGAGTTCGAGTCGGTCCGCGGGAAGGCCGGTGCTGCGCAGCACATCGGCGACGAGCTGCGGCAGCCCGGGCTGGCGGAACTGCGCAGGAGAGAGGTTAACCGCAATGCAGGCTTCGGACGGCCATGTGGCGGCCTCTGCGCAGGCGGTCTCCAGCGCCCAGCGGCCAAGCGGCAGAATGAGGCCGCACTCCTCCGCGACAGGCACGAACTCGGCGGGAGAGACAGGACCGCGTACGGGGTGGTGCCACCGGGCGAGGGCCTCGAAGCCAACGAGGCGGCCCGTCGGGCAATCCATGATCGGTTGGTAGTGCAGGTCGAGCTGTCCGAGCGCGAGCGCCTCGCCAAGGTCGTGCTCCAGCGCATGGCGCTCGTGCATCCGCCCGTCTGTGGCTTCCTCGAAGAAGCGGAAGGTACCGCGCCCCTCGCGCTTTGCGCGGTAGAGTGCCGTATCCGCGTGGCGCAGCAGCCTTTCCCCAGTCGTGCCATCCGCAGGGTACAGGGCCACGCCGACACTGGTCCCGACAGAGACGCTTCGGCCTTCGAGCTGGATGCCTTGCGAGAGGACCGAGACGAGCCGGCGCGCGAGCGAGGCGGCCTCGGCGCGCCCGGCACCGGGTTGCACGACCACGAACTCGTCTCCGCCGGTGCGCGCCAGCGTGTCCGACGCACGCACAGCCGCGCGGAGCCGCTCTGCCGCGAAGACGAGCAGCCGGTCGCCAGCTGGGTGTCCGAAGACGTCATTGATCGATTTGAAGCGGTCAAGGTCCATGCAGTGGATAGCGTACGAGCCGTCCGTCGCAACGGCGGCTTCCAGCGCCTGCCGCAGCCGCTCGTCCAGGAGGACGCGATTGGGCAGGCCGGTCAGATGGTCGTGGTGGGCGAGGAAATCGATGCGCTCCTCGGCGCGCTTCCGTTCAGAAATGTCGCGCAGGGCCGTTACGGTGGCTGGGCGACCATCATGCTCGATCGGTCGGGTCAGTACCTCGACCGGTAGAACTGCACCGTCGGCCGCGCGTAAGCGGATCTCCGCCATCTCGGTCGCCCCGTGACGAAGACGTTGGCGTACCAACTCCGTGTCGGCCGCGTCCACGAGGTCGACCGCGTCGCGACCGACCACCTGTCCATGGGCAAGCCCAACCATGCGGCAGAAGGCCGCATTGGCGTCCAGGATGGTCCCGTCGCGGTGGATCACAATACCCTCTAGCGCGGCCCCAGCGAGTTGGCGCAGTCGCGTCGCCTCTCTCGCCGCACGCGTGGTCAGGATTTGGTCGACGAGCGCGCCCGATAGGCTCAACGCGAGGATCACGGCGCTGGCCCCGACAACCGCAATGGCGAGCGTTCCTGTATGGATAAGACTGCCGTTGCTTGACAGCCCCGCGATCAGGACACCATGCGCTAGTCCGGGCTCTGGAACGCTTGTGTCGCCTGGAATGGGGATGATCTCGACTGCTGCCATGGCCGTGTAGTGCATGCCAAGGACGGTAAGCGAAAGAAGTGCGGCGCCGCCGAGACGGCGGGGCAGGCGGGCGCCCCAGGCGCCGAGCCCAAGGCCGAGCGCAGCGAGTGGCGGTGCGATGGCCACCGCCGTGGCGGCCAAATCGGGATCAATGAGGATTGTGCCCGGGAGGTGCATCGCTGCCATGCCGATGAAATGCATGGCGGCGATCGACCCGCCGAGCAGCATCCCGCCTGCCATCATTCCTGCGAGTTGACCTTGGCGTTGTTGCAGGGCGTCGGCAGCTGCGAAAGCAGCCCAGGCGCCGAGGGAGGCCACTGCTGCCGACAGCAGTGTGGTCGTGACCTCGTAGCTACTCGGCAGCCTGGGCTGGAAAGCCAGCATGCTGACGAAGTGAGTGGCCCAGACACCGCAGCCGAAAACAGCGCCTGCCCCGGCTAACCAAGCCGTTCGTGGCCACCCCGAGGCCGCCTCGCGCCGTGACAACATGTTGAGGGCCGCCAGGCAGGCGACGGCGCAGACCACGACGGCAAGAACGACCAGCCGGTGGTCATGCTCAACTGTCACGCACGTTAGAACTCGCAGCATTCCAGCCGACGTCGCTTTCCTGGACAAAAATCAGGCTACACAGGTGAACCCGGCACTGGGCCTGCAATCTGGGCGTTCAAGATTACAGTTTCGTGAGTCTGTGGAAGAGCAACCAATACTAACTCGGAAAAAACCGAGCAAATTTAGTAACTCGATGCACGGCGACCGCAACGAGTCTACTTGGAATAGACGGCCGCCCGCAGTGGCAGCTATGTCCGATTGACCGTTCAATGGAGCTCCTCCTAGCCTCGGCGACTGCTCAGGGAGGAAGAAATGGGCGCTATGGAACGCCGGACGCTGTTCCGGGGCATTGCCGCGTTGGGTGGTGCCATGCTCGCTTCGCCCTCCGTCGCGCAACCGGCAAAAGCTGCCACGCTGCGTTTCGTGCCGCAGGCGAACCTCACCGCGCTTGATCCGATCTGGACGAGTGCGATCGTGACCCAAATGCACGGGTACCATGTCTATGACACGCTCTACGCCGTAGATGGGCAACTCAGGCCTCGACCGCAGATGGCAGAGGGTCACACGGTTTACGATAATGGTCGTGTGTGGCGCATCCGGCTGCGGGAAGGGCTCCGCTTCCACGACGGGGAGCCCGTGCGCGCCCAGGATTGTGCCGCGAGCCTGGCACGTTGGTCAAAGCGCGACCCGTTCGGCCAGCTCTTGGCGCCAGCTGTAGAAGCCTGGCGCGCCGCCGATGATCGCACGCTGGAAATCCGGCTGACCAGACCGTTCCCGCTCTTGCTTGACGCTCTCGCCAAGCCCGACGCCAACGTGGCCTTCATCATACCCGAGCGCTTGGCCGCGACTGATGCAAACGCTCAAGTCAGCGAGGTTGTTGGGTCCGGTCCGTACCGCTTCCTGAAAGATGAGTTCGTCTCGGGAAGTCGCGTAACCTATACGAAGTTCGAGGGCTACGTACCGCGGCAGGAGCCGTCTGACTGGGCTTCGGGCGGCAAGGTCGCGCATTTCCCGCGCATCGAGTGGCACATCCTGCCCGACCCTGCGACCGCCGCGGCCGCGCTCCAGAGCGGCGAGGTCGACTGGGTAGAGCAGCCGCTTTCGGATCTCATCCCTACGCTCGCCCGCAGCCGCAGTATCACGCTCGAAGTGCTCAATCCTGCCGGATTCATGAGCCTCATGCGGCTTAATCACCTACAGGGACCGTTCAACAATCTGAAAACGCGGCAGGCCGTGGCGCTCGCCGTCAACCAGGCCGACTACATGCGTGCGATCCTCGGTGATGATCAGTCGGTCTGGCGCGAGTGCCGGAGCCTGTTCCCCTGCGGCACGCCGCTCGGAGCGGAAGATCTTTCAGAACTCACCAGTCCGCCGCGCAGCCTGGATCGGGCCAAGGCCGCGCTCGCTGCCTCCGGCTATCGCGGCGATAAGGTGACCATTATCAACCCAACGGACTTTCCGCTGATCGGTCCCCATGGCCAGGTCACGGCTGACGTGCTGCGCCGGCTGGGCATGAACGTCGACCTTGCCGAGAGCGACTGGGGCACAGTCGTTCAGCGCCGTGTACGCCAAGAGCCAGTCGAGCAGGGTGGCTGGAGCATCTTCCACACCTACGGCTCGTCCCTGGCGTACTTGAATCCGGCGGTGTCTTCTCTGGTGAAAGGACCAGGCCAGTCCGGATGGTTCGGCTGGTACGAGAACCCCCGCATGCAGGAGTTGGTCCAGGCCTGGATGGATGCGCCCGACGCGGAGCGCCAGAAGTCACTGGGCAGTGAGATCAACAAGCTGGCGCAAGACGACGTGGCGACCATCCCTCTCGGGCAGTTCTTCATCCGCACTGCCTACCGGAAATCCATCACCGGACTGATGAAAGGCAGCATGCCTTATCCCTGGGGCGTGCGGCCGTCCTAACGGCGAGGCTTCGGGAACGGGATGGGCACCTTGGCGGACCTAGATGGGTTTCTCGCCCGGCTTTTCGCACCGTGTTTGCCGGGTGGCGCCGCCAGAGTGGAAACATGTAGAGGCTGCCGCCATAATGCAGCAGCCAGCAATCCGAAGCTCTCCGAGGAGGCCGATGTCGATAGACATCCCCACCCACCGTTGACCCTTGTTGCCCGCCGTCAGCTGCTGGCCGGGGTGGCCATCAAGGCAGGGGCAGCGATGTTCGGAGAGACGCCTGGTGCCGCTGCGGCACCAGAGCTGCGCGCGCCATTCCGCCCGGGGCTGTTCCGGAGTTTCTTCCTCGGTGGCTTTGAGTGCTCAACGCAGCGTCGTGCCGACGGGCGGCGGCTAGACCTGATCGCGGCCACGCGGCACGACCAGCTGGCGGCTTCTGACTACCTCCAGCTGACCGAACACGGCATCACGGCCGCCCGCGACGGCGTGCGCTGGCACCTCGTGGAGGGCGGCACGCCGGGATGGTACGACTGGTCACCCGTGCTGCCGCTACTCCGCGCGGCAGAAGCCGCGGGCGTGCAGGTGTCCTGGGACTTGTGCCACTATGGCTGGCCGGACGGGCTGGACGTATTTTCAGTCAGTTTCGTGGACCGCTTAGCTCATTATGCCGCGGCCTTCGCCCGCTTGCATCTCGAGGAGACCGGCAGCCCGCCCGTAATCTGCCCGGTGAACGAGATCTCCTTCCTGGCCTGGGCCGGCGGTGACATGGCAAGGATGAACCCCACCGCGCGCGGACGTGGCCTTGAGCTTAAGCGCCAGCTCGTGCGGGCCGCGGCGGCCGCGGCACGGGCGGTGCGCGAAGCGACGCCAGGGGCTCGGATTCTCGCGATTGAGCCGATCATCCATGTCGTGCCGCAACGGAGCGAGGATACAGAGCTCGCTGAAGCTTGGTACAACAGGGCGCAGTTCCAAGCCTGGGACATGCTTGCTGGGCGGGTGGAGCCTGCACTTGGTGGCGGGCCCGAGACGTTCGACGCGGTGGGCGTCAACTACTACTGGAACAATCAGTGGAGTTGCGCGGGGGAATGGCTGCCTCAGGGACGTTGGCTATGCGAGGGCGAGCCGCTGTCACCTTTCGACCCGCGCACCCGCCCGCTGCATGCGCTCCTGGCGGCCGTCCACAGGCGCTATGGCTGCCCACTCTTCCTGGCCGAGACCAGCATTGAGGACGACCTCCGTGCGCCTTGGCTGCGCCACGTCGGCGGCGAGGTGCGTGAGGCCGTTCGGCGAGGCGTTCCGGTCGAGGGCGTCTGCCTCTATCCCATTCTTGGCCATCCCGGGTGGGACGATGACCGCTACTGCGCCAATGGCCTGTTCGAGCTGGAGCCGAACGGGAGTGGCCGCCGCCCCGTCCATGCGCCCTTGGCGACTGAGCTCCGGTGGCAGCAGCATTTATTTGCGCTGCAGTTCGGAAAGCACTCAGGTCGGGCAAACTGACCACCAGGCAGTGCGTGGCGCACCATACTTGCGGCCGATCATTCCGCCTTGATGCCTGCCGTCCGCACTACGCCGCGCCAGCGCTCCACCTCCTCGCGTTGGAAGGCGGCGTACGCCTCGGGCGAGCCCGCCTCCACCGTGAAGCCGACCTGCTCAAGCCGCTGCCGTCCCTCGGGATGGCGCAGCGCCTCGGTTGCAACGGTGTGCAGACGCCTGACCAGCGGCGCAGGCATACCAGGAGGAGCCATGAGGGCCTGCCAGGAAGTGACCACGAAGTCCTTCAACCCCGCTTCGCTGGCGGTGGGCACATCGGGCAGCACCGGGTGGCGCTCGGCGCTGGTGACCACAATTGGGCGCAGCCGTCCGCCCTGGATATGGCCCGCCACCGTGCCGAGGTTCTGGAAGCTTAGCTCCACGTTGCCGGCGATCAGGTCAGTGGCTGCCGCCGCTCCGCCTGCATAAGGGACGTGAGTCGTTCGGTCTCTGTGAGCTGCTTGAAAAGCTCCATGGTCATTTGGTCCGAGGACCCGACGCCGCTGGTTGAGTAGCTGGTACGGCCACGATTGCGCCGCAGCCAGTCGATGACGCCGCGCAAGTCGGTCGCGGGCACCTTGTCCGGGTTCACCACCAGCACATTCGGCGTGGTGACCGCCAGCGTGATGGGGGTGAAGGCCAGCGGGTCGTAGCCGAGGTTCGGGCGCAGCACGGCGTTAATGGCGAAGACGCCGATCGAGCCCACGAGCAGAGTGTGCCCGTCTGGCTGCGCCCGGGCCAGGCGCGACGCGACCTCGCCGGTCGCACCAGTCCGGTTCTCGACCACCACCGGCTGGCTAAGTGACTGGCCGCCGTACTGGGCGATGACGCGGGCGACGATGTCCGACGGGCCGCCTGCGACAAAGGGAACGAGGATGGTGACGGGGCGGCTGGGCCAGGCTTCGGCCCCGTCCTGTTGCGGCTGTGCAGCCAGGGGACTGGCCGCGACCGCGGCACCGAGTGTGAGCGCATGACGGCGGAGTATAAGGGACGCTTTCTCTCCCGGGCGGAGGTTGGCTCTGCTACGCCATGATGCGGGTCAGGCACGTCCCTGACCACCCCCAAGCAGGGTTGCGTCATCGACGAACCGAGGGGCTCAGGCAATTGATTTCAATTCGGTCTTGGCCGCCATGCCCATCGCCGGCGCCCCTCGAGTTTCAGGCATAGCCGACCAGACCAGAATGCCACCCAGGGCGGCAATCGAGGCGAGCACCAGGAAGGCGGTGTCATACCCGGCCCACACCACCAGCACCCCACCGAGAACCATACTCATCATGCTGCCAATCCCGTGCATCGTGGCCACCACGCCTTGCGCGGCCGCGAAGTGCCCGCTGCCGCGCGTCAGGTCGGCGACCACGATCGGGAAGAGCGCGCCAATCAGGCCCGCACCAACCCCATCGAGGAGCTGGATCCCGATCAGCCAGGCTCGCTCGTCGGAGAGGGTATAGAGCGTCCCCCGCAGCACCAGGGCGACGAAGGCGGCCAGCAGCAGCGGCTTGCGTCCCCAGGCATCCACCCGCACCCCGACCAACGCCGCGACTGGTACCATGACCGCCTGTGCGACGATGGCGGAGGCCGCTGTGAGCGCGATGCCCTGGCCGAGATTGCCCAGCGCCAGCTTCTGCGACACCAGCCCCAGCATGCAGGCATTAGCGAGGTGGAACAGAGCGCCACAAGCCGCGAAGATCAACAGGGGCCGGGAGCCCAGCAGCACGCGCCAAGCCGTGGGCTGTGCCGCATTCGTCACCTCGCCGGGTAGCAGGCCCCGGGCGACAGCGTGATCGATCGAGCCCGCAGGAACTGCCACGGCAGCCGCAATGCTGGCAACAGCCGTAAAACCCATGGACCAGAACAGCACCGCGTTGCCGAAGAAGGGCGCGGTGAGCAGGATCGCCAGGCTAATCGTACCGTCGCCAAGATGGAACAGCGCCTCGTTCCGCCCAGCGCGGCGGGCAAAGCGTGCCGGGCCAACTACTCCGAGTGAGATGGCGGCGAGCGTCGGCCCGATTGTGACGCCGGCCATGGCTCCGACTAGCCCCGCCAGCGCCACCGACCAGAATTGAGGCGCGAGCGGGATGACAAGACAGGTTGCGGTCATCACCACGACCGCGCCCGCGATCAGCGCGCGCTTGGCTTGCACCGCATCGACGAGTGCGCCGAGAGGCGCCTGCGACAGCAGCCCGGTCAGCATGCCGACCGAGAGCGCGGCACCGATGCTCGCCGGATCCCAGCCGTGTTCGGCCAGGAGATAGATGCCGAGATAGGCGCCGAGCCCATACCGGGCGTCGGAGACGAAGAAACTCAGGGCGTCCAGTGCGCGCTCAGCGCCCCGCTGCTTCATGGGAGGGCTCCGGATCAGGACGGCGGAGTGGAACAGCCAATGAAACGGGCGCGGTTTTGCCTCGTTCCAAGGGCAAGAACACTCACACTACACCGGAAGAGCAGCGCCGAACCGCCTAGGTTTACCTCGGTCGGCACATCAGGCGGCTCCAATCTCTCCCCGCCGAGGGCCTGTGGGCGCGACCACCGCTCAGTCTGAGAGCGCGCTCACGATCTACTAAAGGCCCGACGGACCGAGGGGGCGCGAGAGCCCCCACGTCATCTGGAGGCGCCGTTCCTCCGGCTGTTCACTCCACCCGCGCGCCCGAAGCCCGGACCAGCGGCGCGAAGCGCGTCTCATTCTCGCGGCGGAACTCTGCAAGGCCCGCGGGTGGTGTCCACCACACCGTGGCACCCGCCTCTTCGAAGCGACGGCGAACTTCGGTGCTCTCAACCGCTTCGCGCCCGACCTCGGCGATCCGCTCAATGATTCCGGGCTCGATGCCGGCGGGGCCGAGCACCCCGCCCCAGGAGTTGATCTCGTAGCCTGGCAGGAACTCCGACATCGCCGGCACGTCTGGCGCCTGCGGGCTGCGCCTAGCGCCGGTCACGGCGAGCGGCCGCACTTGACCCTCGCGCGAGAGGCGCAGCGCCTCGGGGATGTTGCCGAAGATGATGTCGACGCGGCCGCCCAAGAGGTCGTTGTAGGCCTGCGCGCCTCCGCGGTAGGGCACGTGCAACATGTTCACTTGGCCCATATGCTTGAACATCTCGCCCGCAATGTGGAGCGTGGTGCCGGCGCCCGAGCTCCCAAAGCTGAAGCGGCCGGGCTCGCGGCGGCAGAGCGCGATGAGCTCAGGGACGCTATGGGCTGGAACGCCGGGGCGCACGATAAGCAGATTCGGCAACTGCCACAGGCCGCAGATATAGGAGAAGTCGCGCTCGACGTCGTAGGGCAGCCGAGGGTAGAGAGTAGGCGCGATCGAGAGGGAGGAGACTGAGGCGAGCCCAATCGTGTTGCCATCCGGTGTGGCACGCGCGATCGCCTCCGTGCCTACATTCCCGCCCGAACCTGAGCGGTTCTCGACAGCAAAAGACTGGCCCGTGATCTCGGCCATCCGATTGCACCAGATGCGCGAAAGGATGTCGGTTCCTCCGCCGGGCGGAAAGATTCCGATAAAGCGGATTGGTTGCGTGGGCCAGGCCAAGCGCTGGGCGCGCGTGGCCGCAGCGGCGCAGGTCGCGCCCACGATGCCCAGCCAGGCACGGCGCGTTCCGCAACCCGGTGCGTACCGGTTTCGGCCGACGTTGATCGTGTCCCCAATCATAACTACTTCCCCGCGCGTCGGTGGCTCGGCTCGGCAACGAAAAGCGTGAGCTGCAGCTACAGCGTCCAGCAGAGTCGGTCCTGGATGGCGGTGCCCACCACCGCGGCAACCGAAAACCTTTGTGCGAGTGCGTTGCGTCTGCAGCACCTAAACGTTCGTCACCTCCATTTCGGCCTTCAAGTAAACGGTATGCTTCGGCACGGCGCCGTCAACTGAGCAGGCTCGGCGGTTCCGGCGGGCCGGGCCTTGGCTACGGGTTAAGCAAAGACACCACGGTAGCTTGTTCAGACCGCTCGAATGGGAAGATGTCTAGCAGGGCCGGCAACGTGACGGCTCTAGACGCTCGCCCATCCAGGATGGCCCCTACGAGGTTCGGTGCCAGCAGCGTCAGCCACAACAGCGCTCTGTGGTAGCCCCGCACAATCCGCTGCCATCTCGCTGATCAAGGTGTAGCCCCCCGTCCAGCAGCCGCTGATACCGGAACGCCCGCGCCGATGTCTTCACAAGCGTTTGGTCAGCCCGCGTCGGACGGTGTTAGCGCCGACCCGCAGCACCGGCGTGACCATCGTCTTCCGCCCCGGCCGGCGTCGAATGGCCAGCGGCATCCGGAACGTGGTGCTGGTGGCCGCGCTCATGCCGCGAGGCGCTACACCGATGCCCGTATGGTGGGTGCCCGTCTGCTCGACTGGCACCAGCATGTCCTGTCCTTTGCCTCCTTTGCGCTGGCGCCGCTTCTCGGGACAGGCGTAGCCTCGATCAAGGACGAAGGCGACCAGAGGGAGGGAGCGGGGCATGGGTGACGTGCGCCAGGTGAAGGGCTGCTGCCCGCTGGACTGTCAGGACACCTGCGCCTGGGTAGCCGAGGTCGACGACGGGCGTGTGACTGCTGTACGGGGCGCCAAGGCCCACCCGTTCACACGCGGCGTGCTCTGCGCCAAGGTCAACGATTACCAGGCCCGGACCTACGCCCCTGACCGCCTCCTGCACCCGCTGCGCCGCAGCGGTCCGAAGGGCTCCGGCCTGTTCGAGCGAGTGTCCTGGGATGAGGCTCTCGACCTGATCGCCGGCCGCTTCGGGCAGATCGCCACTCGACGCGGCCCGGAGGCGCTGCTGCCCCATCGCTATCTCGGGTCTATGGGCGTCGTGCAGCGGCGCGCGCCCATGCGCCTCTTCCACGCCCTTGGCGCGAGCCGGCTAACGGGCGGCATCTGTAGCGTCTCCGCCCAAGCTGTGGCCTCCGAGGGACTGCCGCTGGGCTTCGACCCCGAGGATGTGGCGGAAAGCCGGCTCATTCTGCTTTGGGGCGTCAACCTGCTCTCGACCTGCCATCACCACTGGCACTTCGTGCAAGAGGCGCGACGCCGCCACGGCGCACGCGTGATCTGCCTCGACCCGCTCCACACCCGAACCGCGCGGCAATGCGACGAGCACGTCCAGCTTCGCCCAGGTTCCGACGCGGTCCTCGCGGCCGGCATGGCTCGGGTGATGCTCGATGAGGGGCTGGCCGACCTTGAGTTCGCTCGCGGTGCATGCGCCGATTTCGACGAACTTGCCGCTGAGGTCGCGCCCTGGACACCGGAGCGCGTCGCCGGGACGTGCGGCGTCACCCCGGAGACGGTGCTGCGGCTCGCCCGCGAATTCGCCATCGCGCGGCCCGCTGTCATCCGGGCCGGCGTCGGGCCGCAGCAGACCGCGGGCGGCGAGGCCTTCGTGCGTGCCATCGGGGCGCTCGCCATCTTGGGCGGGCACTGGCGCCACCGCGGCGGCGGCGTGCTGATTATGGCCAATCCGGGACTGGAGGACCTACGGGTCGACCGCGCGGACCTGATCCCGGCGGCCGCTGCACCGCGTGGCCTCGACATGGCTCGGCTCGGCGAGACCTTGACCGACCCCGCGCTCGACCCACCGGTGGAAGGGCTGATGGTCTGGGGCACGAACCCGGCAGTGGTGCAGCCCGACGCGGCGCGGGTGCACCGTGGCTTGATGCGCGAGGACCTCTTCACCGTCGTCCTTGAGCATTTCCTAACCGACACAGCACGTCTGGCCGACGTGGTGCTGCCCTCGACGACGCAGCTTGAGCATTTCGACGTGCTGGGCGCCTGGGGCCACCAGTACATCACGGTGAACCTGCCCGCGATCGCCCCGCTTGGCGAGGCGAAGTCGCACGGCGAAATCATGCGACTGCTGGCGCAGCGGATGGGGCTAGACCACCCGGCGATGTACGAAACCGACGAGGAGATCGCCGCCTCGGCGCTGCCGCCAGGCGTGAGCCTCGACGCTTTGAAGCAGGCGGGGTGGGTGAAGATGGCGAAACCCGCGCCACGGCTCGAGGGCGCCGGGTTGCGGCTCGCGCGCGGCGGTCCGCCCCCACCGCCTGCCCCGCCCACTAGGGGGATGCTGCAACTACTCACGCCGAAAGCGCACTTCTTTCTCAACTCAAGCTTTGCCAACATGCCCCGTCAGCAGCGGAGCGAGGGCAGCGGGCCGACAATCGGCATGGCGCCGGCCGACGCCACCGCACGGGGCTTGCGCGACGGGGAGGCGGTGCACGTGCGCAACGCACAGGGCGTGATCCCGGCCACCCTGCGGATCACCGATGCCGTCCTTCCCGGCGTTGTCGCCCTGCCGGGGAAGTGGTGGAGCACGCGCGAGGAGGAGGGCGCAGTGGAGAACCTGCTCAGCCCTCCTGCCTGGTCACCTGGCGGTCAGCCAGCCTTCAATGACACCTTCGTCGAGGTGATAGGCACGAGCGCGCCACAGGCCGATGCACGCCCGGCAAGGGGACTGTAGGACTGTCCTGAATACACGCGGTGCAGGACTTCATGCCTTGCCTCCTTCTCCGTCAGTGCGCTCGGCTCTGACGACGACCTACTTGGGTGGCCGCCTGGCAACTCTGGGCCGGTCAGTGCCTTGGTCGCCACGGTTAGGTCCGAACCAGCAAGGCTCAGCGCCGCTCGAAGTCCAACCGCTCGTCGGTCGGCAGGCCGAGCAAGCGGCGCCGCAGGCAGTCAAGCCCCATCTCCGCAGCACCAAGGCGCACCCATTCCCGGCCGCCGGCTAACCATGCCTCACGTACGATAGTGCCCTCGAGGTCGGCCAAGCCGATACTGATGGCGCCACCAGCTTCAATCCCCGCAGCACCCGTATCCATCGTGACCACCACAGCAAGCGCGTGCGTGGCGCCGCTCTGGACCTGCAGTGCCGAAGCGACCGCCCGAGCCCCCTCTGGCGAGAAGCTCCCTACCGTCGTACCTACAGCCGCTGCCAACTGGTCCGGGTTGCGGCTGACCAGACCACGGCGAAACAGATCCTCGGCCCCTTCCACCTGCAGCAACCGAGATGCAATGATGCCGCCGGTAAAGGTCTCGGCCACGGCCAGCGAGCCATCTCGGGCTCGCAGCGCATCTAATACGACCGATTCCAGGGACTGGTCGTCCTCTGCGATGATGAAGTTGCCCAGCCGACGCCGAATCTCGGTCTCCATAGGGGCCAGTTTGCGATCCAGTTCGCTCGGGACGGCGCCGCGCACCGCGAGCTTAGTTTCCAACTCCGGGTAGTGCGCCTGGAAGCCCAGCTTCACGCCGCCGCCTGGTGCGAAAGCTTCGATGCCCGCCAGCATCTCGTCGGCTCGTGACTCGCCGATGCCGAATGAGTGGAAGCGCTTCAACCGAGTTACGCTCTGCAGTCCGGCCTTGGCCAGCAGCCGGGGCAGCACCTGCTCGTCCAGCATGCGCCGCATCTCACGCGGCACGCCGGGGGTAAAGTAGAAGCGCGTGCCCTCGATGGTAACAGCAAAACCACAGGCAGTTCCGATCGGGTTGTCGAGGAACTCTGCATTCTCCGGCAGCATGGCCTGCTTCCGGTTGTTGACCGGCATCGGTCGATTGCGTCGCGCATAGAATGCTTCCATACGCGCCAGCCAAGGCTCATGCAGTACGAGGGTTACGCCGGCGGCCTCGGCTGCCATCTCCTGCGACAAATCGTCGACGGTCGGGCCGAGACCACCATTGACGATAACCGCATCGGCCCGCGCCGCTGCCTGGCGAAATGACGTGAGAAGGCTGGCGCGGTCATCGCCGACCGTGGTGCCCCAGCCTACCTCCAACCCGGCCTCACCGAGCCGCTGCGCCATATGGCTGTAGTTGGTATTGATGGTCTTGCCGGTCAGTATCTCATCACCGGTGCACAAAATCTCAATCCGCATGTCGTTCCCCTTGGCCCGGTGCATGGCGACATGGATCGGGCCGCTGCCCATCTCCGGACCGTCTGAACCGATCTTCATCCTTCCCGGCGAGCCGCCACACTTGCAACTGCTTAGGCTGCCGCGAGGCTACCATCGACTACAAGACCAGTTCCGTTCATGTAGCTGGCGTCATGTGAGGCTAGGAGCAAGAGGCCTTGGGATATGTCCGGAAGCACCCATAGGCGGCTCAGACAGCAAATCCTCGACGCTGCTGTTCCCATTCGAGCTCAAATGGTTCCAGCAGCTGCGTCAACCCAAGGCCGACTGGAGCCAAGCCATTCAAAATCGCCTCGACGATGTCCAGCGTCAGCGGCGTCAAGCGCAATAAGGTACCCAAATACCCCCGCTCGAGTCGCTGCGCGTGCCCTCCTGCACCGGCATCACCACCGTCTTCCGCCCCGGCTTACGGCGGATGGCCAGCGGCACCCGGGTCGTGACGCTGCTCGCCTGGGGTTGTGCCGCCACCATCGGTGCCTCGGGCGCGACGGTGGTGGGATCTCGGACGAGGTCGCCGGTCCCTTCTCCCGGAGCCGGATGTCAACGCCGGCGGGCCCGACCACCATCCGCTCCACGAGCGCCCCAGCGATGCACAGCTATTCGGCTCGGAGTAACGTCTCGCGGCAGGCGGAGCGGCTACCGTCCTGGTCGCCGTGGCACGAGGTCGGAAGATGCGCGCACCTCGTCGATAGTGTTTCGCCAAGCCGCCAGCCGCTCCGGCCCCGCAGGGTGGCTGTCGCGCCACCCTGCAGCCTCGTTCGGTCCACCACGCGTCAGCCTCACCCAGACGAGACCGGCACGGTCGAGGTCGTATCCGGCGCGGGCGACAAGATAGCCGCTGAGGTAATCGGCCTCGCGTTCCTCGTCTTTGGAGAACGCGAGCTGCGTCGAGCTGGAACCGATCTGGGCCGCGCCCTGGCCGAGTGCCCAGCCAGCGATGCCGCCAAAGGGCACCACCGCCCCCAGCAATGTCCCAGCGACAGTGCCGGCGGCGAAACTCCTGACACGTCGCTTGCCGACGTGGCCAGCAACGTGGTGGCCAAACTCATGTCCCACCACGGCCGCCACCTCGTCCTCCGACCCGAGCAGCGACATCATGCCGAGCGTGACCGTCACCTCTCCCTGTCCGGTCAATGCCGCTCGCGGCGTCGCGGACCGATCCAACAAAACACGGAAGCCGCAGGACTGGCCAAGGTAAGCCGTGCAGAGCGGCTGCGCGGCCGCTGTAAGGCGCTGCGAAACAGCAGTGAGAACCACTGTTGCCTGCTCGGCCGATTGCACTCCTCTAGCTGGAGGCACGCCCTCTACAACGGCCAGCCGTGCCGCCTCAAGCTCAGCTGGGTTGACCTGGGGCGGTGCAAAGCGGGCGCCGCACCCAGCTGTCGACAACATGGCGAGAAGAGCGAATGCGGGCAGCCAAGGCAAGCTGGACAACAAGGTTCCATGGCATGGTTGGAACGCGCCCACGGCGGCACTGGGCCTCGTACCTGGCCGTGCATGATCGCCGCCCACGACAGCTTCTCCGTTCGCTTTCCGAGCTGATAACTGTTCGGATGGCTACCGGGTTGCCCATGTTGGTCAAAGGTGAACCTCATCACCACGGATGGGTGCGATGATGCTGACCTATTCGCGTTTCTCGGCGGCAGACTTCTTCTAGCCCCTTCGGCAGGACATCTGACGCGGCTATGGCCGCACGCTGGTCGGACCACTCGGAGGGAAATGGGTCCATCAACCGTGGCAGTGTCAGCATTTCATAACGCCGCCGGTCAAGGATCATGTCGACGATATCCGGCGCCAGCAGCGTCAGCCGCAGCAGCGACCCCAGATACCCTCGCTCGATCTGCTCCGCCGCCGCCATCTCGCTAATCGAAGCATACCGCCCCTCGTTCAGCAGTCGCTGGTACCGGAAAGCCCGGGCCAGGGCCTTCACCAGCGCCGGATCCGCGCGCGTGGCCACGGCTGGCACGCCTCCCTGCAGCCCTGGCGTCACCACCGTCTTCCGCCCTGGCCGGCGCCGGATAGCGAGCGGTACCCGAACCGTGACGCTGGCCGTCGCGCTCACGCCGCCACACGCTCCACCCCGGGCGCAATCGCGCCGAGATCCCGGACGAGGCCGGACAGCCCCTCGACCCGCAGCCGAATGTCAGCGCCGCCCGGCCCGACCACAACCCGCTCCACCAGCGCCCGCACGATCCGCGCCTGCTCGGCCGGGAACAGTTCGCCCCACAGCGGATCCAGCCGCTCCAGCGCGTCCCGAACCTCCATCTCGGTCAGGTCCGGCACTTCGACCCTCGCCGTCAACCAAGTCCCGACGACGATCTCCGGCTGCCGCAGCAGCGCTCGGACCTGATCAACCACCGCCGCCTCGATCTCGGCCGCGGATACCCGGCGCACGATGCCGTCGTCCTCGGCAGCGGCGTCACCCTTCAGCACCCGCTGCGCCACGTAGTAGCGGTACAGGCGCCCATTCTTTCTGGAGTGGGTAGGCGACAGTGCCCGGCCATCGATGCCGAAGATCAGGCCCTTCAGCAGCGCCGGCGCATGCTGCCGGTTCTGAGCGGCTCGAGCCCTCGGGCTAACCTGCAGCGTGGCGTGGGCCTTGTCCCACAGGGGCCGCGGCACGATCGCTTCATGCTCACCGGGGTAAACCCGCCCCTTATGAGTGACCTCGCCGACGTAGCTCCTGAGGTTGAGCAGCTTGTAGACATCGCCCTTATCAAGCGGCCGGCCCGACCTGCTGACCACACCTTCCGCCTGGAGCCGCTTGGCAGTCTCCGTGCCGGAGCCCGTCTCGACGAAGAGCTCGAACACCCGCCGCACCCGCGCGGCCTCGACCTCATTCGGCATCAGCTTGCGCGCCACCACGTCATAGCCGAGCGGCACCTTGCCCCCCATCCACATCCCCCGCGCGCGGGAGGCCGCGAACTTGTCCCGGATCCGCTCGCCGATCACCTCGCGCTCGAACTGGGCAAAGCTGAGCAGAATGTTGAGCGTCAGCCGCCCCATGCTGGTTGTGGTGTTGAAGCTCTGGGTGACCGAGACGAAGGTAACGCCGTGCGCCTCCATGGTCTCGACCAGCTTGGCAAAGTCCATGAGCGAGCGGCTCAGACGATCAATCTTGTAGACGACAATGACGTCGACCCGGCCCTGCTCGATGTCGGCCAGCAGGCGCCGCAGCGCCGGCCGCTCCAGCGTACCGCCGGAGAAGCCGCCATCGTCGTAGCGGTCGTGCACCAGGACCCAGCCCTCAGCCCGCTGGGAGGTCACGTACGCCTCGCAGGCGTCGCGCTGGGCATCGAGGGTGTTGAACTCCTTATCCAGGCCCTCGTCGGTGCTTTTGCGCGTGTAGACGGCGCATCGGAGCTTCTTGACCGAGGCGGGCATGACGCCGTCCACCGGCAGCTTGCGGCGGCTCATACGCTTGGCCTCCCCTTCAGCCCGAAGAAGGTCCAGCCGTTCCAGCGTGTGCCGGTGATGTGCCGGGCGATGGCCGAGAGGGACCGGTAGGGGCGGCCCTCGTACTCAAAGTCGTCGGCGCGGATGGTGACCACGTGCTGGACGCCGTCGTACTCGCGGATGAGCCGTGTTCCAGGCAGCGGCCGGCTGTCAGCACGGATGCGGCGGAGGACGACGTTGCCGCCATCGAGCTGCTCGCCAAGCGCCTCCAGCCGTGCCCGGGTCTCGGGCTTCAGGCCGCCATAGGCCAGCTCCTGGATGCGGTAGGCTAGGCGGCTCTGGATGTAGGCCCGGTTGAAGGGGGGTGGTTCCTTGCCGTAGAGCTCGCGCCATTGCTGCTTAAGACGGGTGATAGGCGCGACCTGCAGGGCTGCCAGACGGCCGAGGACGTCCGCTGGCGGGATGGCAGCGATGGTCGGCGCCGGCGCCTGTGCAGGCTTTTGGGTGGCTATGCGGGGCATGCGGGTCTCCGGTTGGTCCGGTTCGCATGCATGCTCTGGTCGGCGCGGAAGTGTAGCGAACTCTCTCCCTGGGCACCGGGCTGTGCGGCGTCACGGGCGATATCTTCGGCAGTGCGCCGCCGGAGCCGCAGGAGGCCAGTTGCGAGAACGTCGCAGACCTCGCGGAGGTGGGGTGAAAGCTGGGAGCCGAGGAGCGCGGTCAACATGGTTGACTAGGATCAAGGTCCTTTGGAGGAAGTACAGCCACAAGCTGTTGGCCACGAACCCCAAGGAAAACAAAGGTAATAGCGCGAATCCGCCCCCTTCTTTCCTGGGTGCCACAACAGCCTGAATCTGCCAAATGGGTCAAGAATATTGGCAAGCGCGCTCTATCCGTTCATACCGGATTAGCGGGGGTTTAGCCGGATTAGCTGGCGGCTAAGCGACCGTTGGAGGGTGCGCCGGCGACCGGTTGAGCACCGCCGGTGCAAGACTTCTAGAGAGCGCGAACCGATATGTCATCGCAGGCGGTCACCTTCGGACAAGCGATCGCCAATGCCAGAAGGCAGATCGGGGTCACCCAGAAAGACCTCGCATCGATGGTCATGAAAGAGGATGGAAGTGGTGCTATATCGGCGCCGTACCTGAACGATATCGAGCACGACCGCCGTCGGCCGACCTCCGACAGTTTGATCCGAGAACTTGCCAAGGCGACAAAGCTCGACGTGGATTACCTGTTTGTGTTGGCGGGCAAGATTCCTGAGGAAGTGCGGCAAAATGTTTGGGACGCGGACGCGGTTGCGAGCGCGTTTCGTTCGTTTCGTAAAGCATGTCGTAGCCAGAAACGCCCAAAGCAACAGGGCAGTCGATAAGCGTTTTATCAGACTACTTGGCAGCCGTTGAGGATGCGAGAGACAGCAGATACGAGTTGACGCTTCGACCGATGCGCTATCGATAGCTTGATCGGACCAGCGCCGCTCCAAAGGGGGGCAGAGCGAAGGTTGAACTGCGCTCTCAGCGCCTTCGCCTACGTCAGTTTTCACTTGCCCCTGCTGGATGCCCACCTACAATGGCGAATAGCGAATCGACGTTCTATTTCTCTAATCCGGCCCGGCTAGCAGAGCCGCTCCGAACGCTGGGCGAAGGTAGTGCAATGACAATTCCAAGAGCACAGATACCAACCACGCCAGGCGCTGGTGCCGGCTACCGGTCCGAGGCAACGCCGCTTCTCTCTCCGAGCGAGTGGGACAGCGCATCCTGGCGAACACATCAACTCCAAGGAACCAGTGCGCTGTCGCAGCCGGACGCGCTGCCACAAATTATTCTCTCCCACCTGAACCAGGTGCAGCTGAGCCGCCGCTGGAGCATGTCGCCACGCACCCTGGAGCGATGGCGATGGGAGAAGACCGGTCCACGGTACCTGAAGATCGGTGGCCGCGTGCTGTACCGTCTTCAAGACATCGAAGCGTATGAAGCTGCTCACAGCCGAGAGCTCGGGTAAGACCGGCAGACTGCGAGCGGCGACCCGAACAGCGTCTGGCCTTAACGACCGGCGCCGTGTTCTGCCCCTCTGAATCCGAAAACCTTTGGAAGATTGCAGATGGCGGCCCTGGCAGGCCCCATCGCAAGCCGCGCCGGTTGATGCCGGCAGTCCTGGCCGCGAGGAGGCGGCCGCGCATGAATACAAGGCTGAATGGCGTCCGCTCCGTGGGCTCAAAGTATACCGTCGCATTCGATGCCGGCAAGCGCTGCCTGCGGCCATGAACGTTGGAGAGCGCTTTGCGTGGCTGCGCGCGGTGATCGCAGCCCAGCCGCGTCCGACACTCGCCGAGGTGGCTGCCGCAGCTACTTTGGCCGAGCACTTCAACGCCGAGCGCGGAGGTGCCTGGCCGGCGCAGCAGACCATCGCCAGCCTCACCCGTATGGAGCGCCGCTCCGTTCGCCGTGCGCTGGCGTGTCTCGAGGAGCGTGGGTTAGTCGCCCGCGTCCGTGATGGTGGCCCGCGTAGCAGCACGGTCTACGCGCTGGTGATGCCCGCAGATGGCGCGCCACAGCGCCAACAGCGGGCGTCTCACAACGCCTCCAGCGGGCGCTCTACGGTGCCGCCAGAAGGCGCTGCTGGACGCCCCGAACAGGGAGGTTCCCGTAGTGAAAACGAAGGGAAACCGTACCGTGCTGCTGGCGCACGCTGCGCTGACGCTGCGCGTGCTCGCAGCAGGTGGGAGGGGAAAAAGAAGAGCCCCCCGCGACCGGTATCAAGCCCGCTCAACATCTAGGAGGCCCCGATGGCTAGGGCTACGACCAAGGCGAAGGCTGTCGAGGCAGAGGCAGCTCCCCAGCCGACCTTCGCCTCCTGTGAGCTAAAATATTGGTCGGCGACGACGAACAAACCGTGGACTCCAAAGCTTGATGAGCTCGACGATTCCTGGTCGAGAAGCGACGCCGAAGCAGAGCTTGCGGCGCTCGAGGAGTGGCTGCGCGTTCAACAGGATGCGTCCGAGCTTGGGATCCGACAGGCCTATGCGGCTCACATCGCCCGCTACCTGGTTGGCCTCTTTCCAAGTGCTCGCGTTAACGGGGAAGCTTTTGCACTGGCTGCAGGTGAGGAACTTGGTTGCTTCAGTGCAGATATAGTCAGGTTGATAGGGCTGCGTGCACGCAAACTGAAGTCCTTGCCGACCCTAGGGATCTTGATTGAGTTTGCTGAGGAGGAAAACGGTCGACGGAGGCAGCAGTTAGATGCTTATTGGAAAGCGTTCGCTGCTTATAGTGACGCAAAAGCCAAAGCCAAGTTGCAGGCAGAAACGCTTGCGTACGAGGCCGCACGTGCTATCGCTCCATGCGAGTTTGAGGCGGCCGCGTTTCATGAACTCTGGAGGATTATCGTAGGGACGCCCACCCTGGGAATTTGTGACAGTTCCATGAATGGCCGCCGAAGGGTGGCTATCGCAAACGCATTGCTGAAGCGCATATGCGATGGTGAAGACCGCGCCCTCCATTACGCGCTACAGATACTGCGCTATAACCAAGCAGCCATGTTCCAAGACGAAGCTATGCAGCATTCGCTACCAGATATGTGGACAGTACAGGAGGAGCAGCTGGCCCAACTTCCAGCGTTCCTTGGGCTTCCAAGGCTAGAATGTTGGCCTGAAGATTGCAGCCCCGACGTAAAATGGGATGCAGTTGTTTCCCCAATCGGTGTGGAAGAAGGCCAGCGAATCTATCATTGGAAGTATGGGCATGGCACAGTTTTGATTCCTTGCGATCCGTTAGCCATCATCTCGTTTGAGTCAGCGGGCAAAAAGCGTGTATTCACTGGATTTCTGTCGGTTGAATGAACTGCGTTGATGCACATGCATCACGTGCTGCAGTTCCCTTCTACGTCGATGCTCAAGGCGGAAAGCGAAGGCTTTCGAAGTAGAGCGAAACGGAAGGTTATTGTTCCTGGTAGTCGTGGCGCGCATAGTTGCCGTGCGCCACTTGGTTTGGGACGCTTCGTCCCGAGGACGCCGCTATGCCTCTTCGCTCACCGCTGCACCGCTCTGAAGCTTGGAGGCCATCGGCCTCCGGCTTCCGACGCGACAACAGCGCCAGCAGTGCGGCGCGCGGGTATGGCGGAGACTGGCGGCGTCTGCGTCTGCGGGTCCTGACCGACGAGCCACTGTGTCGGATGTGCCAGGCCGCCGGTCGCGTCACCGCTGCTACCGAGGTGCACCACATGCGCGGGTTCCACGGCATCCATGACCCGCTGCGGCTCGACCGACGCTGGTTGGCGCCGATTTGTGTGCCGTGCCACCGACGTGAGTCACAGCGCGACGGGGTGGATGCGCGACGATGAGGGCGCTGAGCGTGATGGGGGAGGGGGGGTGAACAAGTCGCCGACCTTGGGCGCTCGGACCGAGCCCCCGCTGAATTTCTTTGCTTGCGAAATTACTGATCGGGGCCGTTATGAGCCACATCGCCCAGACCTGGCCCGCTGACGCCGTCGAGCGCCGGTCCATTGGCAGTCTCATCCCCTACGCTCGGAACGCCCGCACCCACAGCGACGCGCAGGTGGCCCAGATTGCCGCCAGCATCCGCGAGTGGGGCTGGACGACCCCGGCGCTGGTCGACGAGGAGGGCGGCATCATCGCCGGCCACGGCCGCGTCCTCGCCGCACGGCAGCTCGGCCTCCCTGAGGTGCCGGTCATGGTCGCCCGCGGCTGGAGCGACGCTCAGAAGCGCGCCTATGTGCTCGCCGACAACAAGCTTGCCCTGAACGCCGGCTGGGACGAGGCGCTGCTGCGGATAGAGCTAGCTGATCTCCGCGGCATGGGCGCCGACCTGTCCCTGATCGGCTTCAGCGAGGGCGAGCTCACCTCGCTGCTGGTGGAGGGCACCGCCGGCCTCACCGACCCGGACGCCGTGCCGAAGGCCCCTGCCGAGCCGGTAACCCACCCCGGCGACGTATGGCTGCTCGGGCGGCATCGGCTGGTCTGTGGCGACAGTACCACCCCGGAGGCCGTCGAGGCCGCTCTGGGCGGCGTCCGGCCGCACCTCATGGTCACCGACCCGCCCTATGGTGTCGAGTACGACCCCGCCTGGCGCAACCGCGCTGGCCTCAGCACCACCCGCCGCATCGGAGCCGTGGCCAATGACGACCGGGCCGACTGGCGAGCAGCCTGGGCGCTGTTCCCCGGCGAGGTCGCCTATGTCTGGCACGGTGCCCTCCACGCCGCCGCTGTCGCCGAGAGCCTCACCGCCTGCGACTTCGAGATCCGCGCCCAGATCGTCTGGGCCAAGGACCGGCTGGTGCTCGGCCGTGGGCACTACCACTGGCAGCACGAACCCTGCTGGTATGCTGTCCGCAAGGCTGCTGGCGGCCATTGGGCCGGCGGCCGCAAGCAGACCACCCTCTGGCAGATCGCCAGCCGTGGCCAGGACGCGGAGACGGTCCACGGCACGCAGAAGCCGGTCGAGTGCATGCGCCGGCCGATCGAGAACAACTCCAGCCCCGGCCAGGCGGTCTATGAACCTTTCGGCGGCTCGGGCACCACCCTGATCGCGGCCGAGATGACCGGTCGCGCCTGCCACGCCATCGAGCTGTCGCCGGCCTATGTCGACGTCGCCGTGACCCGCTGGCAGGCGTTCACCGGCCAGCAAGCCGTGCGCGAGGGCGACGGCCTTTTGTTCCCGACCGCCGAGGCCGCCTGAGATGCGCGGCCGCAAGCCCGTGCCGACCGAGCTGCACAAGCTGCGCGGCACCCTGAACGCCACCCGCCACGGCCGGGATCGCGTCGGTGAACCCGAGGCCACCGGCGACCTGTTGCCCGAGCCGCCGGCCTGGATGACCGAGGCGCAGCAAGCTGGGTGGCGCTACGCCATCAAGCACGCGCCGCGCGGCGTCCTGAAGCAGATCGACCGCGGCCTGCTGGCCATCTGGGTCGAGGCCGAGGCGCGCTACCGCACCGCGGCCACCATGCAGGCGCAGCTGGACCAAAACACCAGCCTGCCGCTGTTGACCAAGACCCGGGACGGCACGCCGGTGCAGTCGCCCTATATCGGCATCATGAACCGGGCGGCGGCGCTGATGATCAAGGCCGCCTCGGAGCTCGGCTTCTCGCCGGCAGCCCGGCCCAGGTTGGCTGCTGGCGCTCAGGAGCCGGTTGAGGAGCAGTCCCCCTGGAGCCAGCTGAAGGTGATCCATGGCGGCAAGAGTGCTGGCTAACAGGGCCGTAGGTGCCCCGCAGGGCGTCGCTGAGGCCGTCGCCTATGCCGAGGCAGTGGTGGGTGGTGCCATCCCGGCCGGGCGGCTGGCGGTGCTCGCCTGCGCGCGCTTCCTGCGGGACAAGGCGGCTGCTGAGGCAGGGGAGGGGGCCTGGGCCTTCCGGCCCGATCTGGTCGAGGCAGCCCTGCTGTTCGCCGGCCAGATGCCGAACATCAAGGGTCCGGAGGCCGGGCAGCCGCTTCGGCTCATGCCGTGGCAGAAGCTGGTCTTCGCCAACCTCTTCGGCTTCGTCGAGCGCGGCACCACGACACGCCGGTTCCGCCAGGCAGTGGTCTTCGTCCCCCGCGGCAACGGCAAGACCACCCTGGCCGCCCCGATCGCGCTCTACCTGACCTTCGTCGAGGGTGAGGGGGGCGCTGAGGGCTATGCCGCGGCGGTGACGCGAGATCAGGCCCGGATCCTGTTCGATGCCGCGCAGCAGATGGTCAGGAAGACCGGCGCCTTCCGCCAGGCTTTCGGCGTCGGGGTCGGGGCCAACGCCTTGTACCAGGAGGCGACTGCCTCCAAGTTCGCGCCGGTCTCCTCTGACGCCAAGGCGCTAGACGGGTTGAACGTGCAGGTGGCGGTCTGCGACGAGATCGCCTCCCACAAGACCTCCGAGGTCTATGACGTGCTGCTGACCGCCATGGGCAAGCGACGGCACCCGCTGCTGCTGTCCATCAGCACGGCGACCGGCAACACCACGGGCATCGGCAAGCAGCTCTGGGACTATGGCGTCCGGGTGCTGGAGGGCGCGCAGGAGGACGAGCGGCTGTTCACCCTGATCTATGCCGCTGACCTGGAGGACGACCCTTGGGACGAGGCAACCTGGATCAAGGCCAACCCGAGCTGGGGGCAAGCGGTTCAGCCCGACGCGATCCGCGCCATCATGCGGCAGGCACGGAACAACCTGGCCCAGGAGACCGCAGCCCGGACGCGACACCTCAACATCTGGTCCGGCGCCGACGAGGCGCTGTTCTCCATGCGCGCCTGGCAGGCGTGCTGCAGCCCCGAGCTGCGGCTGGAGGACTTCGAGGGCCAAGAGTGCCATCTCGGCCTCGATCTCGCCAGCCGCACTGATCTGGCGGCGCTGGCCATCGTGTTCCCGCAGACCTGCCGCGAGACGGGCAAGACGACCTATGCCGCCTTTGCCCGCTGCTACCTGAACGAGGAGGCGGTGCTGGAGGCGCGCAATGCCTCCTACCCCGGCTGGGCAGCGGCTGAGCATCTCGTGCTGACGCCGGGCAACGAGACCGACTTCCAGGTCATCGAGGACGACATCCTGGAGCTCAGCCGCCGCTTTCGCATCGTCAGTGTCGGCTATGACCCCTGGCAATCGACGCAGCTGGCGCAGCGACTTCGAGCGCAGGACATCGAGATGGTGGAGTTCCGCTCGACCACGGCGAACTTCTCGCCGGCGATCATCGAGCTTGATGCTGCCACGCGCTCGGGCCGCCTCCAGCATGACGGCAACCCGGTGCTGGAGTGGTGCATCGGCAACGTCGTCGGCAAGCCTGACCGGCGGGGCAACCTGTACCCGACCAAGGCGCGGCCGGAGCAGAAGATTGACGCGGCTGTGGCGCTCATCATGGCGATGGGGCGCTCGATGACCGAGCCGGAGCAGTTCACCAGCATTTATGAGCGGGCGGAGTTGTGGATGGCGTGAGGCGGTGCCTATGGCAGCGATACATGATTGCTATAATGAGAAGGCGCCGTAGATCTCGCTGCGATGCTGCATCTGTGCGGGGCGCACCACTTATGGTCTGACCTGAGTTAGAATGTCCAAGTTGGCCTTACGCGTTGGCGGATAGAGCAGCGTCCCAGTGCAACGATAATCCGTAGGAGGTCGCATGAGCCGCCCACTTCTCCTGGTGACTTTCGAGCTGGACGAGATCGGACGTGCGGCCATTAGCACGGTGATCGGCGACGACGTCGAACTCGTGTCGCTATCAGAACTCGATCCGCAATCCCGCCGAGTGGCGTTGCAGCGCGCAACAGTCCTGCTGGCCCGGAACACCGGTACCGAGCTTCTGCCTGGAGAGGCTAAGCTGACTCACCACATGCGGCTAGTCCAATTTGTGACAGCCGGGGTTGACTACATTCCCTTGCACGACCTGCCGCTTAACGTACCGCTGGCAAGCAATGGTGGCGCTTACGCCGAGCCGATGGCCGAGCATGCTCTGGCGATGACACTCGCTGCCGCAAAGCGGTTGCTTGTTGAGCACGCGGCGCTATCACAAGGCGCCTTTAACCAATTTAAGCCCAACCGCATGCTCGCCGGTGGAGTCTGCGGCATCCTGGGTTTCGGCGGCATTGGCATTGCAACTGCGCGCTTGATGCGCAGCTTTGGCATGCACATTCATGCCATTCGCCGTAGCGGGACAAGCGAGGAACCTGTCGACTGGATTGGTACACCGGACCGACTGGGTGAGCTGCTGGCCGCGGCCGACGTACTGGTGCTCAGCTTGCCGCTGACCCATGCGACGCGTGGGCTCATCGGGGCGCACGAACTCAGGCGGATGAAGCCAGAGGCAGTCTTGGTGAACCTGGCGCGCGGAGAGATAATCGACGAGCAGGCGCTCTACGACCATCTCCGCGCAACACCTGAATTCACCGCCTGCCTGGATGCATGGTGGGTGGAGCCGATTCGCCACGGCCAGTTCCGGATGGACCAGCCGTTTATGCAGTTGTCGAACGTCATTGGATCGCCCCACAATTCGGCCTCAGTCCGCGGCTGGCGTGAGGTTGCCCTGCGGCGCGCTGCGGCAAACTGCCGTAGAGTCCTCGACGGGCTACCGCCGCTCAATCTGATTGGTGAGGACGAGCGCGCGGCAGCGCCTTCATAGGTAACGGGCGTAGGTCGGTCCGCGTCACCCCATCAGCACCGATATTTGGCGCCTTTGCGGTCCACTGTACGTACCAGGCCCTGAAACTCGAGCCGTCCATACTCCGGGGAGGCACGTAGTTTCTTCATCCGCGCTGCCGCACGTTCGATGATATAGGGCTCAATCATGACCGGCGGCTCGTCCAGACTGCGGGCCATCAACTCCACCTCACAGGCCCGCTCTAGCATATAGAGCCGCATCAGCGCGCCATGGATAGTCTCGCCAAGGGTCAGCAGCCCGTGATTGAGCAGCACGACGCAGCTACCAGTTGCGCAGCTGACGCCGAGGGCGTCGCATTCCTCTTGCGACGCTGGCACGCCATACTCGTGATAAACGACATCATCCAGTACATGCAGCGCGTCCTGGCTAATCGGCCGCAGACCACGCCGCATCAGCGCGACGCCACCGCCGGCTCGGGTATGGGTATGCAGCACGCAGTTGGCGTCCGGCCGGGCCTTGTATATGCCGCTATGGATGGTGAAGCCGGCGGCATTGAAGCGTGCCTGATCGCCGACGACGTTGCCGGCCAGATCCATTTTCACGAGACTGGAAGCGGTGACCTCATCGAACATTTCCCCGTAAAGATTAATGAGGAAGTGCTCCGGTTCACCTGGAACACGGGCCGACATGTGGGTGTTGATGAGATCGGTCCAGCCGAGATCATTGCAGATGTGGTAAACTGCTGCGAGATCGCAGCGGGTCTGCCACTCGGCATCGGTCATATCAGCACTGGCGACTTTCATAGCTGACGACATCACACCCTCCATCCATTTTTCAGTTGGCACTGAACCGGCGCACGTCATCCTGCGCGTGCCCTCATAGTCCCGCAAGGCGCGTGCCGAGAGCTGAGGAAGTATCAGCACTCGAGCCACCTCCATTATGACAACAACTCGGTGCTGGAGTGTTGCATCGGCAATGTCGTGGGCCAAACCCGATCGCCGGGGCAACCTCTACCCGACCAAAGCGCGACCGGAGCAGAAGGTCGACGCGGCCGTGGCGCTCATCATGGCGGTCGGTCGGTCGATGACCGAACCGGAGCAGTTCACCAGCATTTATGAGCGGGCGGAGTTGTGGATGGCGTGACGCGGTGCTTGGAGGCTTAGGACCAAGCGCCGCGGTCAAGTCGGGCCGCCTTCGAATAGAGTATGGGCCTCGCCGGTCGATGGCTGTGTAGGGTCAAAGGCCAATAATGCGCCCTCAAGCAGGCTTGCTGCTCGGCCTGGGGCTTTGCAGATGCGGCACCTCCGACCAACTATGAGGGGAGGCTGGGGGATGCCCTGGCGATTTCCTGATTTGTGAGGACGCCCGAATGAACGCCCCCCTCAATTCATCGCTGCTCAAATTTGGCATCGGCCAGCCCGTCTCCCGCAAAGAGGATCCGGTATTGCTGCGGGGAGAGGGGCGCTACACGGATGATCTGTCCCTGCCCGGGCAAGCCTATGGAGTGATGGTTCGCAGCCCGTATGGGCATGGAATACTGAACGGGATCGACACGGCCGAGGCTGCCACCATGCCCGGCGTGCTGGCGATCTATACGGGCCGCGATCTGGAGGCGGCTGGGCTGGGTCCTATGCCGGCGTCGGTGGGACAGAAGAACCGCGACGGCAGCCCCGCCCGTTTGCCGAAGCAGCCGGTGATGACGACCGACAAGGTACGCTTCGTTGGCGACCCGGTGGCCATCGTTGTGGCAGAGACTGCGAAGCAAGCACGCGACGCTGCTGAGGCTGTGGTGTTGGACATAGAGCCGCTGCCTGCTGTGACCGAGGCCCGGGCCGCCGTCGCCCCGAACGCGCCGTTGCTCTACGAGGACGTCCCAGGCAACCAAGTAGTGGACTTCCACTACGGCGATGCCGACGCTGTGGCGGGCGCTTTTGAGGGTGCTGCACATGTCACCCGACTGCACATCCGGAACAGCCGCGTAGTCGTCTCGCCGATGGAGCCACGGTCGGCGCTGGCAACCTATGAGAGCGGGAGATATGTCCTGCATCTGGGCAGCCAGGGTGTCTTCGGCATGCGTGGCAGTCTGTCCAAGGTGATGGGGGTAGAGTCTACGGCACTGCATGTGCTGACGGGAAATGTCGGCGGTTCATTTGGGATGAAGGCCAGCGTCTATCCCGAATATCCCGCGCTTCTGCATGCGGCAAAGCAGCTGGGCCGACCAGTGAAGTGGACGGACGGACGCACAGAAAGCTTTTTGTCCGACAGCCATGGACGCGACCATGACATGGTGGCGGAGCTGGCGCTGGATGCCCAAGGGCACTTCCTCGCCGTCCGGATGACGGGATTTGGGAATCTCGGTGCATATCTGAGTAACGCGACCACGCTGCCTTCCACGGGCAACACCGTGAAGAACGTGGTCGGGGTTTACCGCACGCCGCTGGTGGAGGTATCGACGCGCTGCGTCTTCACCAACACCACGCCAGTCGGAGCCTATCGTGGCGCGGGACGACCCGAGGGCAATTACTACATGGAGCGGCTGGTCGAGACCGCTGCGCGGGAGATGGGGATCGACCGGATAGAGCTACGCCGCCGCAACCAGATCCGCTCCGACCAGATCCCCTATAAAGCGCCATCGGGGATGCTTTACGACAGTGGCGACTTTCCTGCCGTCTTGGAGAAAGCGCTGGCCGCTGCCGACTGGGATGGCTTCGCCGGCCGGCGGGCCGAAAGCCGCGCGCGCGGAAAATTACGCGGCATTGGGGTTGGGCAGTATCTCGAGGTGACGGCGCCGCCTTCCAAGGAAATGGGCGGCATTCGCTTCGATGAGGATGGTGACGTGACCATCCTAACGGGCACGCTGGACTACGGTCAGGGGCATGCGACACCCTTTGCGCAGGTGCTCGTGGACCGGCTTGGCATACCCTTCGAGCGCATCCGCTTGAGCCAGGGCGACAGCGACCTGCTGATCGCGGGCGGCGGCACGGGCGGATCCCGCTCCATCATGGCGACTGGCACGGCGTTATCATCGGCCAGCGCATTGGTAATCGAGAAAGGAAGGGCGGCTGCGGCCCATGTGCTTGAAGCCTCAGCTGCTGATATCGAGTTTTCCTCTGGGCGGTTCAGCATTGTGGGCACAGACCGCGGAATCGGCATCCTAGAACTCGCAGCTCGACTGCACGGGATGACGGGGCTTCCAGACGGACTGCCGCACACGCTCGATGTGTCCCACACAGACCAGTATGAGGATTCTGCCTTCCCCAATGGCTGCCATGTCGCAGAGGTGGAGATCGATCCTGATACGGGCGAAGCGGCCGTCGTGAGCTACGTCACGGCCAACGACTTCGGTGTCTTAGTGAACCCCATGCTGGTGGCTGGTCAGGCGCATGGCGGCATCATGCAGGGCATTGGCCAGGCTCTGACGGAGCTGACCGCCTACAATGAGGAGGGGCAGCCGCTCAGTGGATCCTATATGGATTACTGCTTGCCGCGCGCGGAGCATGCGCCGTCGTTCGGCTTTACCAGTCACCCTGTTCCCGCTCGTACCAATGCCTTGGGTGCGAAAGGATGCGGTGAGGCAGGATGTGCGGGCGCGCTGCCTTCCGTAATGAATGCCGTTGTGGACGCGGTTGAGGAGCGGGGCATTTTGCATGTCGATATGCCGGCGACTCCTCAGAGGCTCTGGAGCCTTCTCAACACGGGAACTGAAGCGTGACCGTGAAGTGAGCAAACGACTTACGGGCTGCCACCTGCACATCCGCGGTTGCAGACGGCTCGCCCGCAGGTCGTGGAGGCACTCTAAGCGCGTGCCTCAAGGATCATGTTGAACGGTGTCTCGGCCGCCCGGCGGACATGGCCGAACCCGCCCGCGGTGACGACGTCGCGTAGCCTTGCCTCGCCTGCTTGCGCCCCGAGTGCGGCGCCAACCTCCTGCGACAGCGAGGTCGGCACGCAGATCATCGTCGAGCCAGCATAATAAAGCCGACCGACCGGGTTAAGATTGTCTTCCAGACGATCTCCGGCCATCGGCTCGACGATCATCCAGGTGCCGTCGGGCTTTAGCATGCGCTTCACATGCGTTGCTGCACCCTCTGGGTCGCCCATGTCATGCAAGCAGTCGAAGAAGGTCACGAGGTCGAAGCCGTCAGCTGGAATGTCCTTCGCCGTCCCGACCTCAAACCGAGTGTTCCCTTCCACGCCGTGCTCGCGTGCATGGATCCGCGCATCATCGATTGACGCCTCATGGTAGTCGTATCCGGTGAAGCGGCTGTTCGGGAACGCCTTGGCCATGATCACCGTGGACCAGCCACAGCCGCAGCCTACATCGGCTACGGCCGCGCCCTTCTCTAACTTGGCCACGACACCATCGAGCGCAGGAAGCCAGTGCTGGACGAGGTTGTTCTGGTAGCCGGGCCGAAAAAAGCGTGCTGTGGCGCAGAACATGCACTGAAGACTGCCCCAGGGCACGCCACTTCCGGTGCTGAAAGACTCTTCGATCTGCCCCTGGTTCTTCTGCATCGCCGCCATCAGATCGAAGGCGCCCATCATGTTGACGGGGCTGTCCTCGACCGCGAAGACCATCGCCTGCTCGGGCAAAAGCTCGAAACGCCCGCTCTCGGCATCATAGGAGAGGTAGCCTGATGCGGCATTGAAGGACAGCCATTCACGCAGGTAACGCTCATGGACGCGGGTCCGCGCCGATAGCTCGCCGGGCGTCAACGGGCCGCTGCTCTGCAACACCTTGTAGAGGCCCAGCGTGTCGCCGATCCGCACCATCGGGACGCTGGCCGCGCCGCCGAGGTCACTCAGCATCTTGCCGACAAAATTGTTTAGCCGCTCCGTATCGATGTTCATGGGATATCCTCCCTGGCACGCGGATGCGACCCAATATTGCGCTTTCAAGAAATGCATTGTCACTAAAACTGTTATTTTTTAGAAAGTGCTATTTGGACTACTTCAGGTTATCCTGTATCGCGCCATGGCGGGTTTGATATGATGGAAGCCTGCGGCTGGTGCACTATGGAGTGCGTCGGAATTCTTAAGAGCCTAAGTTGTGTGTTGCCTTCATCCCATTAGTTCGGCGACTACCTCAGCAGCGCTTTGCACCTTCGTCACCCCGCTTACCGATTCACCGGCCCACAATGACATCGCCGCTATCGTCCCGCTCGTGCTTGCATCGGCAACGCCTGTTGCGAAACGGAGGATGGGAACTTCGACGCCATCTAGCCGTCGCGCAGTAGCTACGACGCCATCCGGTGCCTTTTCGGCGGCAGCGATGCACGAGCGCAGAACGCGATGTGGCGCATTCGGCCAACCGACACTGAAGACTTCGGTGTAAACAGTGTCCTCGGCCTGGGCGTTAATCAGTGCTTCCACATAGCTGGGATGTGCACCGGCCTCCGGCGTGACGACGAAGCGGGTGCCAATCCGTACGCCGTCAGCTCCAGCCGCCAATGCTGCCCTTACTGCGCTTCGTGTTCCGATACCGCCCGCAGCCAGCACCGGCAACCTGACGCCTTCGAGCACCTCACCTAACAACGTAAATGTTGCGACAGTCCCGCGAACATGTCCACCGGCCTGCATTCCTTGTGCAATGATAAAATCACACCCAACTTGCTCAGCCAACACAGCCTCAGCCAGCGAACCGATCTGCCAACCAACGAGCGCGCCTTCCGCATGCACCAGACCGACAAGTGCGGCGTTCGGCTCACCATAGAAAAATTCTACGACCCTTGCCGCCTTCGCGGCGATTTGGATCAAGCGGAGATCAAGTGGAAGCCGGTTGGGACCGCCATTCAGATGCAACGGGGAGACAATGAAGTTAACGCCGAAAGGCCTCTCCGTTAACCTGCTGGTCGCGTCGAGCAAGGCCGGTAGCGTTTCAAGGGTCACGCCGGCGCGTGCTGTGCCAAGCATACCCAATCCGCCGGCATTGGAGACTGCTGCAACAAGTTCTGGCGTCGCCACAGATCCCATCCCGGCTTGTTGGAGCGGTACAGTGCACCCCACAAGATCGGTAAATCTCGTCCCGGCCATGGCTTCCTCCCTGTCGGTGTGGACAGAGCTTCGCAGTCGGTGATTGATATAATCCAGCAAAAACGTTTGTTGCGCAGCAGGCGGCTCCCATCCCGTCCGTACGGACGCGGGGACACCTCGATGCAACCATCAGCTTCGCAACCGTGCTGCGAATGACGGCATCAGCCCATCTCAGCGAGGCGATAGACAGTGTAGCTGCCGTTGGCGCCCTCCTTGCCTGGGCCGACCTGGCGGATCCGCTCGGCGGCCTCGACCGTGATGTCCTAGCGCTTTTTCAGTCCGGCGAAGGAGCCGCGGGCCGTGTGGGCCTGCCAGCCGGTGGCCTCGGCGATCTGGGCGACGGTGGCGCCCTCCGGTCGACGCAGCATGGCGAGCACCTGCTGCTGCTTAGTGCCCTCGCGCGGCTTGCGAGGTTGGGCCGGATCGTGCAGCGACCAGGTGTGCGTGCCGGCGAGGGCAGCGCGCAGAGCGGCGACCGCATCGGGCAGGCGGCCCTCTTGGGTTTCCTCGTCGTCCCAGGCGGCCAGCACGGCCTCCGCCGCGGCGCGAAGCCTCTGCCGGGCCGGGATCGCCAGCGGGGCCTCCGCAGCGGCCGTGGGCAGCTCCTGGGCGAACGAGGTAGCTTCGGGAGCCTCAGGCGCCTGCGGGGCTGTCGTAGGGGCTTTCGCTGTGGCGCCCGCGTCAGCGGTTCCGGCGGCAGCACGCATCCCTGCCTCGGCTAAGCGGTAGCGCATGGGGGCGCCGTTCACCGTCCAGTCCGTGTTCTCGTCCGGCTGCTCGAGCACTGCGAGCTCCATCAAGCCGTTGGCGAGGAGGCTCCGGCGGATGGCGTCGCGTGGCGCCGGGGCAAGCCGGGCCGGCGGAGTGACGAGGTGCTGTGGGTGCTGCAGCGCTACGGCGAGGATCGCGGCTTGAGTTGAGGTAGGCGTCATGGCGGGCTCCTGGTGCAGCACCCGGCCATTCGGGTGCTACTGCCCAGAGCCCCGCCGAGAAGCCGGCCGGGGCGGCGCGCAGAACCCACTGCCTGCGCGTATCTGACCATTCGCTCTAAAGAGCGCCGGAGTGAAGCCCTCTGGGTCGATTCACTGCAGCTTGCGCGGAGGGTCTCAGCCTATCCCGGCTTCGCCCCAGTTCGGCGGACCACAGCACCGTACATCTCACGTTCCCTGTGAATGCGATTAGCGAAGGCTTCCCCAGCCTCAAACCTTGGCTTAAGGCCCATTGGCGTCATGGCCTGTGCTGCTTCGGGGGTCGCCAACACTGTTTCCAGCGCCGCGGCCAGTCGGTTCAGGACCGACCCAGGCAGCCCCGCCGGCGCGGCGATGCCGAACCAAGGCAATGCCTCAGCCTGCGAGAGGCCAACCTCCCGGAGCGTTGGTATGTTGGGCAGTTGCGGGTTACGTGTCTCGGCGATGGTAGCAATGGCGACCAATCGGTCCTCATGGATCGCCGGGATCGCCACAGAGTCGAAGAGCAGCTGCACCCGCCCGGCGAGCAGGTCGGTCAACGACGGTGCCGAGCCACGATAAGGTACATGTTCTAGGCGGATGCCGGTGGCCTCAGCGAACATCTCGCCAGAGAGCTGGGTGATGGTGCCATTGCCGGCCGAGCCGAAGCGGAGATGTCCGGGGTGAGCCTTCGCGTAGGCGACCAGGCCTGCAACGTCGCGGAAGGGCAACGACGGATGCGCGGCAATAACCCCATAGGCGACCGCGCTCATCGAGACGGGCGTGTCAGCCGCTCAGCGGGGGTCAATGGCTGACCGCCAAGCGCATTCGGTTCTGCTGCCTGGAGTACGCAACGCGCGTTTGCGTCGACTTGCGCCCGGCATCCGACATGCCGTTCTGCTGCGTGGCCCCGATGGCGAAACTTTGCGGCTGCTGCGGATTAAGCCCGGCACCGCCCTGCCGCGCCACTCCCATCGTGGCACGGAGTTAACCTTGGTGCTGAAGGGCGCTTTTGCGGACGAGACGGGCCATTACGGCCCGGGTGGCCTTGCCCCGCCTTTACGGACAGTGTTGCACGGCTGAAGCAGCCGCCTGGAACGCCGCCACCTTCTGCTCTG
>NZ_JAETWB010000025.1 GCF_016773205.1 Belnapia arida | reverse complement strand
GCGACGCCGAAGCCGCGACAACCTGACGGTCGGTCGCCGCCTCACTGGACGCTTACGCCGCATCACCGGACGCTTACCCACGGTCAGAGGCGACGACGTAGCAGCCGGTTGATCTCGATCGCGGTGAGCTCGATGTCACGGGCAGTGCGCAGGATCTCGTTCAAAGGCCAGGCATGGGCGGTTGCCCCGTCCGAGCCGAGGCGGGTCATTGAGCCCTCCGCCTGCGGCAGCTGCATTTGCGATGTTGCGCCGAGCAGTGCATCCCGCCTGACACGCAACTCAATGTAGCGCCTGGATAGCCTAAGCATCTGTGACGGCAGCTCTTCGCCGTCTGGTGCATCGGCGACGACATGCTCCAGCTCTTGGACAAAGCATTTCCAGGATAAGTTCGGCAGACGACAGGAGGGGCGGCCGGCGCCTAGTCGGCGCATGGTTTCGGCAGACCGCTCGAGCTGCGCGAAGTTATAGACGACGCGACCGATGGCGTATATCAGGTCGTCCGTCGCAGGGATGACCCATCGCGGAGCCGAGTTTTGCTGCACGGCGCTGTCCCGTTCATGGCTGCCGAGGGATGGTGGCGGTCTGGATGGCGAAAGCGCTTCGGCTCCGCTGGTGCCCTACCAGGGCTGGCAACGCTGCCGTGAGACAGGCCGCCCACTCCGCTCTGGCCTCCGCCGCCTCAGGGAAATCCTGCGGTACCTTGAACAGCCATTGATCACGCCCCCCTTGCGGGCGCACCAGCATCGGATGCTCACCGGACATCACCCGCTGCTGATACCGGTGAGTGATCATCCGGTGGGCTGCGAGGATTGGCATGGCGCTTCGCCTCACGCCTGGTGCTGGGTCTGTGAAGGGGTTTGCAGCATTCGGCCGAAGAAGGCGGCTGAGAGATCATTCGTCGCCGCGATCAGCCGCGACTGTACCTGATCCAGGAATTCGTGCAGCCCACTGGCGATGATCTCATCAATGGTAAGCGCACCGAGGGAGGCATGTAGTGCACCGAGGCTCTCGGCCGCTGCGGCCCCGCCCGGGAGCCCGTGCCGGGAGCGAAGGATCCCGAGAACACGGTTCGCCTCGCTTACGCAGAAGGCGACCGCACGCGGGAAGTGGAGATGCAGCAGCAAGAAGCCAGCCACGCCGGCCGGGGTCACGCCGCCGGGTACAATCCGCAAATAGGCATGGTGTGCAGCAGCCGAGCGCAGGACCACGTTCCACTGGCCAATGTCGACCGTTGATCCGACGTCGGTCGGGCTCGGCAGCAGGGCGTGGTACTTGAGGTCGATCAGGCGCGTGGTTTGGTCAGCACGCTCAACGAAGCGGCCGAGGCGGTAGAAGTAGGAGACTTGGTCACGGTGCAGCGTGCCGTCGGTGATCCCGGTATGGGTCTGACAGGCTTCCTTGATGCGGTTGAGCAGGCGGGGGGTGTTACCCGGGAGAAGCGCCGCCGGGCCGAGCTCCCCGAGCCATTTATGGAAAACATTGAGTTGTGCCCACATCTCGGTCGAGATCAGGGGCCGCAGGGCCCGCGCATTCTCACGCGCCGACGCAATGGCGCCCGCGATGGAGGTCGGGTTCGTGTGGTCGGTCACGTAGAAGTGGAGCACCGCCTCCGGCGTGGGGGTCCCGTAGATGGCTGTGAACCGTGCCTCGTCAGCGTTTAGGTGCAGAACGGGAAGCCAGTCCTGTGCGCCGCATCGGTCGCGGGCGAAGGTGGCGTTGACGTCGAGGATGCGCGCAAGGCTCTCCGCCCGCTCCACATAGCGCGCAAGCCAGAAGATGCTCTCGGCATAGCGGGCGAGGAGGATGTCAGCCAAGGACCCAGGTATCCTTTGATCCGCCCCCCTGGGACGAGTTGACGATCAGCGACCCCTTGCGGAGCGCCACGCGGGTCAGACCGCCGGGCAGGACCCAGGTTTTCACGCCGGTAACCGCGAAGGGCCTCAGGTCGACATGCCGTGGCTCGACCTGATCACCAGCGAGGGTGGGGGCAACCGAAAGGTCGAGGCAGGGCTGGCTGATATAGTTCGCCGGATCGGCTTTCAGGGCAGCCCGGCATGCCTCGATCTGCTCTCGCGTTGCACGCGGGCCGATGGTGATCCCGTATCCGCCGGACTCGCCAACGGGCTTGACGACGAGTTCCTCGAGGTGTTCGAGCGTGTAACGTAGCGCCTCCGGCTCGCGGCAGATATGCGTCTCGACATTGGACAGGATGGGATCCTGGCCGAGGTAGTAGCGGATCACCCGCGGCATGTAGGCGTAGATGGCCTTGTCGTCGGCTACGCCCGTGCCGACGGCGTTCGCCAGCGTTACTTTTCCCGCTCGGTAGGCACGCATAAGGCCGGGCACGCCGAGCAGGCTGTCCGGCCGGAAGGCCTCCGGGTCGAGGAAGTCGTCGTCGATGCGACGATAGATCACCTCGACCCGTGCAACGCCCGCGGTCGTGCGCATGTAGACGCGGTCCTGGTCGTCCACTACCAAGTCCCGGCCCTCAACCAAGGGCACTCCCATCTCACGTGCCAGAAAGACATGCTCGAAAAAGGCGGAGTTGTAGGTGCCTGGCGACAGCAGGACCACCTGAGGGTTGGTCACCGTGGCCCCTTGAGGCGCCACCTCCCGCAACGCCGCGAGGAGGCGCTGGCCATACTCATCCACCGGCCGCAGCCCAATTCCCTCGAGCAGGTCCGGGAAAGCACGCTGCATCATGTGCCGGTTCTCGACAACGTAACTGACGCCCGAGGGCGTGCGCGCATTGTCCTCGAGCACCAGGAAGCGACCGTTACCGTCCCTGACGACGTCAGTGCCGCAAATATGCACATAGGTTCCATGCGGCAAGTCGAGCCCCTGCATGGCGGTGCGGTAGTTGGCGTTGCCCAGCACGAGCTCGGCCGGGATCACGCCATCCTTCAGGATGCGCTGTCCGTGATAGAGGTCGTTCAGCAGGAGGTTGATCGCGGCGACCCGTTGGCAGACACCCCGCTCCACCACGTCCCACTCCTCGGCCGAGAGAACACGGGGGATCGGGTCAAAAGGCAGCACCCGATCGACCGCGTTTTCGTCGGAATAGACAGTGAAGGTAATGCCGCGGTCGTGCAGTTCCTCCTCGGCCTCCGCGGTGCGCCGGCGCAGTTCATCGGCAGGAACGGCGGCGAGTCGGTCACGGACTGGCTGAGCGGCACCGCCGCGTGTTAGCTCACAGTAGAACTCTCCTGGCGTGTAGGCTCTCAGCATGGGGCCGTAACTTCCTGGCGTCGGATCGATTATTGAACTTATAGATCATCGATCTTGCATCTCGTGTGCCAGCCTGCAGGCATATCTCGCGTCTGTGACAATTCGTGGCGCGAGCATGCCGTCTCAATTCGGAGGGAGTACCTTACCTCGACGCCGTCAGGTACAGGGTTAAGCGGAAGCGCCGCCCCCCTGCTCCTGGACTTCGTCCGTCCACACCTGGAAGCCGACCAAGGTGCTCGGCCCAAAGGTGGTACTGATCGCCACGTCGGCGGCGTCCCGGCCGCGCGCCATTAGCACCCGACCGATCCGTGGCTTGTTGTGCCGAGCATCGAAAGTGTACCAGCCGCCGTCGAGATAGACCTCGAACCAAGCCGACCAGTCCATCGGGTCCGGCACCGCTGGCACGCCGATATCACCGAGGTAGCCAGTGCAGTAGCGGGCCGGGATATTCATGCAGCGGCAGAGCGTCACCGCGAGATGGGTGAAGTCGCGGCAGACGCCCACCTGTTCCTGGTAGCCCTCCGATGCAGTGCGGGTATTGCGGGCGCGCTGGTAGTCGAAGCGGATGCGGTTATGCACGAAGTCGCAGATCGCCTGCACTCGGGCCCAGCCCATCGGCGTGTTGCCGAAGGTTTGCCAGGCCATGTCGGACAATGCCTCGGTATCGCAGTAGCGGCTGGCCAGCAGGAAGATGAGGGCATCGTCCGGCACCTCGGCCACCGCCACCTGCCGGGCATGAGGCGCGACCACGTCCGGCAGGCCACTGTCACGGATCACCGCATCGGCGGTCAGAGTGAAGCGGCCTGCCGGGGCGGAGATGCGCTGGCAAGTATTGCCGAAGCCATCCGTATAAAAATGCACCGGCAGGAAGGGCGTGACGACGACGCCATCGGGGCTGACCAGATCCGCGGTGCGGCTCGGATGCACGTTCAGCAAGAACACCGCATCGACCGGCATCGGGAAGTCATAGGTCAATTTGTAGCCAATTCTGATGTGCATGCCTAAGATCCGTCCTTAGTACGGACCGTAACGTCGAAACGGCTTAAATGTTGCGCAGAAACCGCCGCTAGACCCACTGGCAAGGCTCAACCGAGGCGGCAATCGGCAGGCCACCGCCGCCCTCTAACGCGTGGTCATCGTGCGCATGCGCACTCACCAGGCGACCCTCGGCTACGTCAGGCGACGCACCGCCGAGGGAAAGAGCAAGCTCGAGATCATCCGTTGCCTCAAGCGCTTCGTCGCCTGCGAGATCTTCAGCTTTCTCGGCCGCCCGGCCATCGCCAAACATTCAGTGCTAGCGAGCCTCGACTAATACAGGAGCATCAGAGCCGAAGCGGGGGTGCGATCGCGTTTTTCGCCTGCGAAGGGGCATTCGGCCGGGATGATGTCTATGCCGCGGCGGTAGCACACCACCCGGATGCGTCGGGACCTCCATCTCCGCTGCATCGCAGACCGCGGCCGCATGGGCTGGCAGGAGGCGTTGGGATACAACTGGCGAGCCCTGGCGGAGGCCGCCGTCTCGAGATGGAAGCGCGTCGTCGGCGACGGGCTGCGCTCAAGGACGGATGGGTGCCAAGCTACCGAATTAGCCATCACCATCAATGTCCCGAAATGGATACTGAATTTTGGACGCCCCGGGAACGTCCGCATCGCATGATCCCGAACGCAAGCAGGAGCCAATGCGTCCGGGCCGCCAACCCATCCAACACGTTGCAGAAGTGTAGCTCGCCAATCCTAGGCTCTGCAGCAGCTCAGGCTTTGGCCGGCAGCGTGGAAACCTGGAACCGCACCGGACGGTCGGCGAAGAAGGCTTCCAAGTTGTCGAGGAGAATTTGCTGCTGCGCTGTTTGCGCCGCTTCCGACAAGGCGGCCATGTGCGGCGTGAGCACGACGTTATCGAGCGCCTTGAGCCGGTCCCCGACATGCGGCTCGCGTTGGTACACATCGAGGCCGGCACCGGCGATCCGGCCGGCCTCCAACGCGTCGCACAAAGCGTCCTCGTCGACCAAGGAGCCGCGGGCGATGTTGACCAGGGTGCCGGTACGGCCCAATGCATCCAGCACGGCCGGACCGACCGCAGCGCGATTCTCCTCGTCTGCTCGCGCGGCGACCACCAGCACGTCAGCCCATCTGGCGAGCGCGAGCAAGTCCTCGAAATAAGGGTAGGGCACGCCGTTGCGCGGTGAGCGGTTGTGGTAACCAACCTGCATCTCGAAAGCGGCCGCGCGTTGGGCGACCCGCGATCCAATCGCGCCAAGCCCATAGACGCCAAGGCGACGACCTGCGAGGCCGGGTACCAGCGGCATCCGACCGATCCCGAGATCGACCCAGCCGCCGCTGCGTACGACGCGATCGCCCCGAAGGATAAGTCTGGTCGAGGCGAGCACCAGACCCATGGCAAACTCGGCCACGCTCGTTGCATTCGCGTCGCCAGCGTGTGTTACGAGGATGCCGCGTGCTGCGGCCTCAGCACGGTCCACTCTCTCGAAGCCGGTGCCGTAGCAAGTGATGAGTCCGAGGCGCGGCAGGGCTGCCATGAGTTCAGCGCTGGCACCAACGCTTCCCAGGGTGATCAGTGCCTGTGCGCTGCGCGCCGCCTCAGGCAAGGTCCCAGGGATGGTTTGCCCCAAAGGGCCATACACCTCATAGGTCTCTTCGAGGCGGGCCTGAAAAGGCGGCCTTAGCGGCATCGCTGTGAGAATAACAGGTTTCATCAATCGTGAGCTCCGCGCTTAGCGTCTTGCAGCAGCGCAGCATGACCGAGGCGAGGCGGCAAGCAATTGGCTACTCTTGACGTTTGCCCCCACAGTTATCGATGACGAGTAGGTACCAAATACGTCTCTGCATCTGCATTCTCGCAACCGGTTTGGACGTAAAGTTTCAATTGAGCTTGCCTTTACACGGTCGCCCCCTAGTCATTCTGCGTAACTGCTACAGAGGGGTGGGCGCCTCGCGCCTGGATAAAGGTCGCGCCGCGGCTGGCACCCAGCGTCCTAAGTGACACCCAACCCCTGATCGCAGCCGAGGTGGTATTGCGCAACACGAACAGCCGATCGTTCGGCAATCTTTTGAGTTGAATGATACTGCGCACCATCCGTCGCAATGGGTCTTGCAGAAGAAGTTTGTGCAGTGCATCATGAGGGCGGGGTTAGGGAGGGAAGCTCAATATGGAGGTTCCCATGCTCATATTTTTGCTTGGCACTGCCGCTCTTGTCATCACCAACCTTGTCACAAATCATGAGGCGCAACGCGAGGGCCTAAACGAATTAGGGGCCGGACAGCGTATTGGGACTTAGGTCCGACGAGTGGTATTTTATATCGGACCAATCGTGTGGCTAAATACAATCATCTCTTGGGATGTTTCGGCGCGCGTGTTCTGGCTTGCCAACATACACCGCCAACAAACCTTGAATGGTTTCGAATTGGGACAGCGTTTTTGGCCTGGTGATTGGTTCGTACCAGAAGCACCGCAGCCGAGTTCCTTGGAGGCACGAATGGCATTAAGGCAGTTAAGGGTCGTGCGCTCCTAGCCTTCCACGACGCAAGGTGGCAGTGGCCAACACGCCGATGACGCCCTGCGCCAGTAGTGCTGCTAGCCTCCTCGCGACTTTACGGTTTTAACACTGTGCCGAAGGACAAAAGCAGGACGTTGCTTTTCTTCTCGAGTGGCCTTTGTTTAAATGGCAGGCAAGCTAGTCGTTTGTGTCCACCATCGCTGAGACAAATACTATTTTGCGTTAATGTAGTGGCGGAGCATTGGCTAGTCTCAAGCCCTTCTGGGGGCGTACGTGCTATTCGATCGGAACCCGCCTGCTGTGCACATAGACAAAAGCTAGCCTCAGCAGTTCCCCACCGATCGGCTGGCACGAAACTTGCACACGCTAGCTCCATCGCCACGCCATCGGGAGCACTGCAATGCACCGACGTAGCCTGCTGCGCACTGCCGCTTTTGCCGCCGTACCACTTGCAGCACCGCGCCTTGCCCTCGGTAGTAGCGCCCGCGTGCTGAACTTCGTGCCTTATGCCGATGTCGCCTCGGCTGACCCGATCTGGAGCAGCACCTATGCGACGCGAACTTCCGCGCTCGCGGTTTTCGACACGCTCTATGGCACGGACGAGCGGCTCGCGGCACAACCGCAGATGGTCGAAGGCCATGTCATCGAGAATGACGGCAGGAGCTGGCGACTGACGCTGCGCGAAGGCCTCGTCTTCCATGATGGCGAAACGGTGCTAGCGCGCGACTGCGTGGCCTCGATCAATCGGTGGGGCAAGCGCGACGCCTTTGGCCAACAGTTGCTGGCCGCCACCGAGGACCTGAGCGCCGCCGACGACCGTACCCTTGTATTCCGCCTCAAGCGGCCCTTTCCCATGCTGCCGGACGCGCTCGGCCGGGCGAGCTCCCTGGTTCCGGTGATGATGCCGGAGCGGCTCGCCCGAACTGACCCTTTCACGCAAGTGCCAGAGGTAGTTGGCAGCGGGCCGTTTCGCTTCCTAGCGAATGAACGGATACCTGGCGCCCGGGTAGTTTATGAAAAGCATGCGGCCTACCGGCCACGCCCGAACGGCATACCGAGTTTCACCACCGGACCACGCATCGCCTATCTCGACCGCGTCGTCTTCAACGTCATGCCTGACCCAGCCTCCGCCGCCGCCGCACTGCAGTCGGGCGAGGTGGATTGGATTGAGCAACCGCTAATCGACCTGCTGCCGATGCTACGCCGGACCCGCGACATTACCGTCGACGTGAAGGACCGTACCGGCTACCTCGGTCAATTCCGCTTCAACCATCTCCACCCACCCTTCGACAAGCCGGCGGTGCGACGTGTCATCTTGGCGGCAGTTAGCCAGCAGGACTGCATGTCGGCCGTGGTAGGCAACGAGGAATCGATTGCCAACAGTAAGGTCGGGATCTACACGCCAGGCTCGCCGATGGAGACCGACGCAGGCATCGGGGCCCGCGGCAAGCCAGACTTTGCCGCACTGAAGCAAGCACTCGCGGCGGCAGGCTACGCTGGTGAGCGCGTGGTCATGCTGGCCGCGGCGGAGGTCCCCCGCATATCGGCTGTCTCCGAGGTGACGCGCGACGTGCTTGTGCGGCTTGGCATGAATGTCGATTACGTGCCAGCGGATTGGGGCACAATCGGCGCCCGCACCACCAGTAAGGAGCCGGTCGAGCGCGGCGGCTGGAGCGCATATTGCACCTATGTCGGCGGGTTGGATGCCATGACCCCGGCGACACACTCTATGCTGCGCGGCAACGGTGTGCGGGGCGGGCAGGCAGGCTGGCCGACCAGCGACCGTATCGAGGAACTGCGCAGCGAATACTTTCTTGCGTCCGACCTTGCGGCACAACAAGCGGTTGCGCGGGAACTGCAGTTGCAAGCTTGGCAGGATGTCTCCTTCGTGCCGCTTGGCCAATTCATCCAGCCGGTTGCCTTCCGGCGAAATGTGTCTGGCATGCTCAGCGGGGTGCCGCAGTTCACCAATATCCGCAAGGTGTGAGATGTGTATCTGAGGAGGACCGTCAGACGGCTCTGAGGACGCCGCGAGACGACTCTGTCAGCACTCACGCCATTCCTGGCCTGACGAGTTGGGTCGCTGGCTCCGTCTAGGGTGCCCCAAGAATGATGAGCGCAGCGGCGACACGAGGGAGATGAAGCTGGCGGCGGATCTCTTCGCACTTGCGAAGTGGTCGGCAGCAAGACTAAGTTAGCGATATGTTACCGGCTCCGCGAAGGACGCCGCGGGGAAATGCACAGTCAATTTACTCACCGGTCCCGGTGGCGCACGTCGCCGGGCAGGAGTTTATATGACAAAGCGTTTTTCCCTGCTCGGATCCACCCTGGTCCTGCTCGCCACCTTTGCCGCCCCCTCGGTTAACGCTCAGACGGAAACGGTGCTCCGCGTCGCCATGACGGCAGGGGATATTCCGCTAACCGCAGGCATTCCGGACCAGGGCTTCGAAGGCTGGCGCTTCGTCGGCTACAACCTTTATGACGCGCTGGTCAGCTGGGACCTTAGCCGCAGCGACGTCATTGCCGACATCAAGCCCGGCCTCGCCTCCTCCTGGGCGATCGACCCGGCGAACAACCGTCGCTGGCTCTTCACGCTCCGCCGCGACGTGAAATTTCATGATGGCTCGCCGCTAACCGCCGCCGATATTGTCTGGAATTTCGAGCGGTTTACTAAGGAGGGTGCGCCACAGTTCAACGCTCGGCAATTCGCCTTCGCCCGTGCCTACCTCGGCAATTTTGAAGGCATCGAGAAGGTCGACGACTTCACTGTCGCCATTACCACCAAGCAGCCGGACAGCTTGCTGCCCTACAACATGTCCTTCCTGATGATGGTGAGCCCGCGCCGCTCTGAGGAAGTGAAGAACGATGCCGATGCCTTCGCTCGCAACCCCTCTGGTACGGGCCCCTACCGCTTCTCCCGCATGATCCCCGGGGAGCGGCTGGAGCTGGTCCGCAACGCCGACTACTGGGACAAGGCGCGCATCCCGAAGCACGACCGCCTGGTGCTGCTGCCGATGCCGGAAGCCTCCACCCGCACCGCCTCGCTCCTCTCCGGCCAGGTCGACTGGATCGAGGCTCCGGCGCCCGACGCCATCCCCCGCCTCCGCTCCTCCCGCATGCAGATCGTCACCAATTCCTATCCGCACAACTGGGCCTATCAGCTCAACTTCGTCGATGGACCCTTCGCCGACATTCGGGTGCGCCGCGCCGCCAACCACGCGCTGAACCGCGCCGACTTCAATGAGATGCTGGGCGGCATCGCCATGGAGGGCTTCGCCAACCTGCCGCCGTCCTCCAACTGGTTCGGCAATCCAGTCCGCTACGAATTCAACCAAGCCAAGGCCCGCGCCCTGCTGCGGGAAGCCGGCTGCATGCCCTGCCGCGTCACCTTCGCCATCTCCACCAGCGGCTCCGGTCAGATGCAGCCGCTGCCGATGAACGAGCTGGTGAAGTCGCAACTTGAAGCCGTCGGCTTCCAGGTCAACCTGCAGGTGATGGACTGGAACGCCCTGCTGCAGATGGGCCGCGAGGGCCGCGAGAAGCACACCGACGTGCATGGCATCAATATCAGCCGCTCCCTGCAGGACCCTTTCAACGGCATGTTCCGCTTCAGCTGGAGCCAGCAGGCCTCGCCGCGTGGCTCCAACTGGGGCCATTACAGCAGCCCCTCCATGGATGCGCTGATTGATAAGGCGCTCGCCACCTTCGACGAAGCCCAGCGCCTGCCCCTGCTGCGCCAGGTGCATGAGAAGATGAGCGAGGATGCCGTCATGCTCTGGGTGGTGCATGACCTCAACCCGCGGGCCCTCTCGCCCCGCCTCCGCGGCTTCGTCCAGGCGCAAAGCTGGTTCCAGGACCTGACCCCGATCACCGTAGCCCCGCGGTAGCCGGATGTTCGGCTATGTGGTGCGGCGGCTGCTGGCGGCGATCCCCATCGCCCTCGGCGTCTCCATGGTCTGCTTCGCCCTCGTTTACCTCGCCCCCGGCGACCCGGTGCAGACCCTGCTGCCGCCGGATGCCGATGCCGAGACAGTCGAGCGGCTGAAGCGGCTCTACGGCCTGGACCGGCCCCTGCCGATCCAGTACCTCGAATGGCTTTGGCGCGTGATGCAGGGTGACTTCGGCAAGTCGATCGCCACCGGCCGGCCGGTCTTGGACGAGATCCTGCGCTCGCTTGGCAACACCGTGCTGCTGGCCACGCTCTCGGTGCTGATCGCCTTCAGCGTCGCCTTTATCCTCGGCACCATCGCCGGGCGGCGAACCGGCACCTGGCTGGACCGCATCGTCACCGGCATCGCCGTGCTCGGCGTCTCCATCCCCAACTACTGGCTCGGCATCGTGCTGGTCATCATCTTCTCGGTCGAGCTGATGGTGCTGCCAGCCTCCGGCATGGCCGGCGATACCTTCGACCCGACGAGCTGGGAGCATATCCAGCATGTTGTGCTGCCGGTCTTCACCCTGTCGATGATCCCGGTCGGCATCATCGCCCGCACCACGCGCTCGGCGGTTGCCGAGGTGATGAACCAGGAATTCGTCGTGACCTTGCGGGCCAACGGGTTGCCGGAATGGCGGGTGTTGCGGCATGCGCTGAAGAATGCGCTGCCGCCGGTGCTCGCCGTCATGGGCCTGCAATTCGGCACGCTGATGGGCGGCTCGATCCTGGTCGAGACCGTCTTCTCCTGGCCCGGCAGCGGCTTCATGCTGAGCAAGGCCATCCTCAACCGGGACGTGCCGGTGCTGCAGGGCACCATCCTTGTTCTCGCGATGATCTTCGTGACCGTGAACCTGACCGTAGACCTGTTCCAGTCGTCGCTCGACCCCCGCATCCGCCGCGGCTGAGGAGGCACGCCATGTCCACCACCATCCCCGGCGCGGCCACGGCCGAGGGCTCGCTCCCGACCCAGCGCGGCTATTGGGGCACCGTCGGCTACCGGCTGCGCTACGACCCGGTCACCCTGTTCTTCGCGGCGCTGCTGCTGCTCATCATCCTTTCGGCTATCTTCGCGCCGCTGCTGGCGCCCTTTGATCCCTATCAGGAAAGCATCATCCGCCGCCTCAAGCCGCCCGGCTTCCGCGGCCATATGCTCGGCACGGACGAACTCGGGCGGGACGTGCTCTCCCGACTGCTCCATGGCGGCCGCATCACCCTGCTGATGGGCATGGTCCCGGTGCTGGTGGCGACCCTCATCGGCGGCGGCCTCGGCCTAGTCGCGGGCTTCGCCGGCGGCGTGGTGAATGCCGTCATCATGCGGGTGATGGACGTCTTCTACGCCTTCCCCTCGGTCCTGCTCGCGGTCGCTATCTCCGGCGCCATGGGGGGCGGCGTCGGCAACGGGATGATCGCGCTGACCCTGGTCTTCATCCCGCCGCTCTGCCGGGTGGCGGAGACGGCGACGACCCAGGTCCGCAACCTCGATTTTGTCGACGCGGCGCGGGCCACCGGCGCCCCGCTCCGCCTCGTGCTCTGGCACCATGTGCTGGGCAACGTGCTCGGCCCGGTGCTGATTTATGCCTCCAGCCTCACCTCGGTCAGCGTCATCCTCGCTTCCGGCCTCTCCTTCCTCGGACTGGGTGTGAAGCCGCCGGAACCCGATTGGGGCCTGATGCTGAATGCGCTACGCCAGGCGATCTATGTTAGCCCGCTGGTCTGCGCCATGCCGGGCATCGCCATCCTGCTCACTTCGATCAGCATGAACATGCTGAGCGATGGATTGCGATCGGCAATGGATGTGCGGAGCTGAAATGATGTCGGCCACCCTGATGGAACTCGACCAACGTGACCGCGGCGGCCCGCAGCAGCCACTGCTAGTGGTGCGCAACCTGCGCAAACATTTCCCGATCCGCAGCGGTATTCTTGGCCGCGTCTCGGCCCATGTTCGCGCGGTGGACAATGTCTCCTTCACCGTCCGCAAGGGAGAGACGCTGGGCATCGTCGGCGAGAGCGGCTGCGGCAAATCGACTGTCGCACGGCTGCTGATGCGCCTCATTAACCCCGATGCCGGCGAGCAGATCTTCGATGGCGATGCCGTCGGCGAGCATGGCGGCATCAGCGTGGCGGACCTCCGCCGCCAGGTGCAGATGGTCTTCCAGGACAGCGCCAGCTCGCTCAACCCGCGCATGCCGGTGCAGAATTCCATCGCCTTCGGCCCAATCGCCTTCGGTACCCCCCGCGTCGAGGCCGTGGGCCAGGCGCGGGAACTGCTGACCCGCGTCGGCCTCAACCCCGCGCTCTTCGGCGGCCGCTACCCGCATGAGCTCTCGGGCGGGCAGAAGCAGCGCATCAATATCGCACGTGCGCTTGCCATGCAGCCGCGCATGATCATCCTCGACGAGGCCGTCTCCGCGCTCGACAAATCCGTGGAGGCGCAGGTGCTGAACCTGCTGCAGGCGCTGAAGCGCAGCTTCAACCTGACCTATGTCTTCATCAGCCACGACCTCGGCGTGGTCCGCTGGATCAGCGACCGGGTGATGGTCATGTACCTCGGCGAGATCGTCGAGATCGGCCCCGCCGATACCATCTACACCGGCGCCAGGCATCCCTACACCCGCGCCCTGCTAGCCTCCCGCCCGGCGCTCGATCCTGACCAGCGGCGGGAGGAGGCGCCGGTCAGCGGCGATCCGCCCAACCCGATCAACCCGCCCTCCGGCTGCCGCTTCCACACCCGCTGCCCGCATGCTGAGCCGGTCTGCGCCAGCCGTGCACCAAGCCTGGGCGCCGAGGGCGAGCAGGCCCATCGCGCCGCCTGCCACATGCAAGACCCGGCCTCCGGCCATTCCCAGGCGATCGCCGCATGACCGAACCTTTGGCCGAGGTTTCCAACCTCTCAGTCGATTTCGTCACCCGCGAATCGAGCGTCCGTGCCGTCAACGACGTGAACTTCACCATGCTGCCGGGCGAGGTGATGTGCATGCTGGGCGAAAGCGGCTCCGGGAAAAGCGTGACGATGCGCGCGCTGATGCGGCTGCTGCCGCCGAAGCGCAGCGTCATTTCGGGCGGGATCCGCATCGCCGGCCAGGATGTACAGGCGATGGATGCGACGGCGCTGCGTCGGATGCGCGGCAGCACCGTCTCCATGATCTTCCAGGAGCCGATGACCGCCTTTGACCCCGTGGTCCGCGTCGGCGACCAGATCGCCGAGGTCGTCTCGGTTCATCGCGGCGTGAGCCATGCCGCTGGCCGGCAGCGGGCGCTCGACCTGTTCGAGCTGGTCCGCATCCCCTCCGCCCAGCGCCGGCTCGATGCCTATCCGCATGAGCTCTCGGGCGGCCTCCGCCAGCGCGCCATGATCGCACTGGCGCTGTCCTGCGAGCCGAAGCTGCTGCTAGCGGATGAGCCGACCACCGCGCTCGATGCCACGGTGCAGATCCAGGTGCTGATCCTGCTGCGCCGGCTCCAGCAGGAGATGGGCATGTCGGTGATCTTCGTCACCCATGACCTCGGCGTCGCCGCCGAGATCGCCGACCGCGTCGCCGTCATGTATGCCGGCCGCGTGGTGGAGACCGGCCCGGTGCGCGACCTGATGCGCCGGCCACTGCACCCCTATACCGCCGGGCTGCTCGCTTCCACGGTGCATGACCAGCCGCGCGACCAGGACCTCGAGACCATCCCCGGCACCCCGCCCGATATGCGCCATCTGCCGCCTGGCTGCGCCTTCGCCCCCCGTTGCCCCCGCGCCGGTACCGATTGCATCACCACCGTGCCGCCCCCTGTCACCCCCGCCCCGGGTCGCATCGTCCGCTGCTTGCGGGTCGAAGCGGAACTCGTTTGATGCGGCAAGTCATCGACATCCTCGGAAGCGTCATCCGCCGACGCCTCGGACCTCAAGGCCCAACTCTGTGCCCGCCGGCTGAATACGTTGCTGATCGCCAGAACGCCCCCAAACGTCTTCAGCCGCCCGCGCGGTGCGCGCGTCCCGGTGCTGCTTCCACCGGCAGCGTTTCACTATCTTTCGCGGCCTTTGCTTTGCCGGGTGCCTGCGTATCGGGCGATCCTCGTGGCGCGCAGGCGCGAGTCGGGCGCCTCACGCATGGCCTGGGCTCGCCCACGTTGCGAAGTTGGAGGGGAAGTTCGGGGCGATGCAAGCTGGCGTCTTCATCCCCATCAACAGCAATGGCTGGCTGCTGTCCGAGACCGTGCCTCAGTACATGCCAAGCTTCGAACTGAACCGCGACATCACCCTGGCGGCGGAGCGGCACAGGCTCGATTTTGTGCTGTCCATGGTCAAGCTGCACGGCTTGGGCGCGAAGACGGAATTCTGGGATCATGGGCTGGAGAGCTTCACGCTGATGGCCGGGCTGGCCGCCGTGACCACGCACATCAGGCTATTTGCGAGCGTGGCGACGCTGACCATCCTGCCCGCCATTGCAGCGCGCATGTGCGTCACCATTGGCAGCATCTCGGGCGGGCGGTTTGGGTTGAACTCGGTCACCGGCTGGCGAAGGCTGAGTACGATCAGATGGGCCTTTGGCCCGGCGATAGTCATTTTGCCTGCCGTTACGAGATACTGGACGAATACGCCGCCATCTTGCGCAATTTTGGAAAACCGGGTGAAGCATAAAGGGCGATTTTCTCACCACGGACAAATGTGTGCTTTCGCCGCGGCCGTCTGTGCCGATAAAGATGATTTGTGCGGGCTCCAGCACCGAGGGCATGCGCTTCACGGCTAAGCACACCGTTTACAGCTTCTGCCTGGGCAAGGGCATCAATGCCCCCACCGTCTTCGCCAACGTCGCCGCGCGCATACAGGAATTCGCGGCCAGGACGGGTCGCAGGTCCGAGACTTTCGTCATATCCATGGTCATCGCGGCTGAGACCGATGTGGAGGCTTGGACGCGCTGGGAGCACATCGAGTCCGGCGCGGACCAGGCGGCCATAGAATGGATGCAGGGCCAAGCCGCGGCCGACGCCCGCCCCACCTCCGACACCAATGTCCGCCAGTTGGCGGACGCGACCAGCGCCGTGAATATCAACATGAGCACCTTCATTGGCAGCTACGCCTCGGTAGCCCGCATGCTCGACGAGGTGGCGGCAGTGCCTGGCACCGGCGGGGTGCTGCTCACCTTTGATGACTTCGTGAAGGACGTGAAGGATTTCGGTACACGCATCCAGCCGTTGATGCGCTGCCGCCAACACATGACGAAGGAAGCCGCCTGATGACCGCCGGCTATGCCCCCGCCACCCCTGAGCGCATCCCCTTCGTGCTGCCCGCCAAGCCCGAGCCCATCCGGCTGAATCCCGCCGAGACGGCGCTCATCATCGTGGACATGCAGAACGCCTATGCCTCGGCGGGCGGCTACCTGGACATTGCCGGCTTCGATATCTCCGAGGCTTCCGCCTGCATTGCGGGCATCGCCACCGCCGCTGAGGCCGCGCGGAAGGCGGGCATTCCGGTGCTGTATTTCCAGAACGGCTGGGACGCTGACTACATAGAGGCGGGCGGCCCCGGCTCGCCGAATTGGCACAAGTCCAACGCGCTGAAGGCCATGCGCAAGAAGCCCGAACTGCAGGGGAAGCTACTGGCCAAGGGCGGCTGGGATTACGCGCTGGTGGATGCGTTGGCGCCCCAGCCGGGTGACATAGTGGTGCCCAAAACACGCTATTCCGGCTTCTTCAACACCAACATCGACAGCATGCTGCGCGCGCGCAGCGTCCGGAACATCGTATTTACTGGCATTGCGACCAATGTCTGTGTTGAATCCTCGCTGCGGGATGCCTTTCACCTGGAGTATTTCGGCATCGTGCTGGAGGATGCGACGCACGCAGCGGGGCCGGATTTTGCACAAAAGGCTGCCCTCTACAACATCGAGACCTTCTTCGGATGGGTCTCCACCGTCGCGGATTTCTGTGGCGCCGTCGGCCAGAGTGAGGACTGAACCCCATGCCCTTCACCCCCGTCATCCCTGCCGGCTCCGGCAAGCCGCTCGCGCCCTATTCGCCCGGCGCCTCCGCCGATGGGGTGGTCTATGTCTCAGGCACGCTTGCGCTTGACAAGGAAAACAACGTGGTGGCGCCCGATGATGCCACTGCCCAGACCCAACATGTGCTGGAGACAATCAAATCTGTCATCGAGGCCGCAGGCGGCCGCATGGCCGACATCGCCCTCAACCAAATCTTCCTAAATGACTGGAAGCACTACGCGTCGATGAACGCCGTCTACGCTGAGTATTTCCCGGGTGAAAAGCCGGCACGTTACTGCATCCAATGTGGCCTGGTGAAGCCTGGCGCAGTGGTCGAGATCGCTTCCATCGCGCATCTCGGCACCAAGTGAAGTACCGCCTGACCGGCCAACCGGATGGCGAGGTGGTGGTGCTCTCCGCTGGCCTCGGTGGCGGAGCCGGTTTCTGGGCGCCGCAGGTGCCGACGCTGGAGACGCAATTCCGGGTGCTGCACTACGACCATCGCGGCACCGGCGCCAACCGCGCGGCCCTGCCCGAGGGTTACAGCATTGGCCACATGGCGGATGATGTGCTGGAAATCTTGGATGATGCGGAATGTCCCACCGCTCATATCCTGGGCCATGCGCTTGGCGGGCTGGTGGGCCTGGAACTGGCGCGGCGGGCGCCGGCGCGGGTTGGACGGCTAGTGCTGGTGAACGCCTGGGCCCAAGCCGACCGCCACACCGCCCGCTGCTTCGACGTGAGGCTGGGCGTTCTGGCAAGCCAGGGGACAGGTGCCTATGTGGCCGCCCAGCCCCTGTTCCTGCACAGCGCCGCCTATGCCTCGGCGCATCACGAAAAAATCCTGGCTGAGATCGAGCACGGCACCGCCACATTCCAGGGCGAGGACACGCTGCGCAAGCGCATCGGCGCCCTCCACGCTTTCGACGTTATGACCGATCTGCCAAGCATTCGTCACCCAACGCTGGTCGCGGCTGCGAAGGATGACTTGTTGGTGCCGTACACGGCGTCGGAGGCCTTGGCGGCCGGCCTGCCCAATGCCACGCTCTGGCTCACGGACCATGGTGCGCACGCTTGCACCGTCGAGAACCCCGCCCCCTTCAATGCGGTGATGATGAATTTTTTCAGCGCAACACCCAATGGTTTTCAGCCACTTGCCCTGCCTCCGTAAAAGTGGGTTGCCGCTGATGTAGCCTGACGCCTGCAGCGGTTAGCGTGGTGGGCCAGGATGAGCAGAGCGTGGCGCAGGTGGTGGTGGAAATTAAGGCCGGCGGCCCGGTGGGTCTGCAGCGCCTAATGCGCGCTGAGCCGGATGGTCTCACCATCGTCCTCGGCATTATGGGTGTGCTGGCAGCGGCGATGGTGCTCAACCTGGATAGCGGCTTTGATCCGCGGCGTGACCTAACTGTCTGGTCGCAGAACATTGTTGGGACCCGGTTGGGCTGACGATTGTAGACTATGCTTACCGCTTCGAGCGCTTGACCGCTCGCGCCTCTGGTCGGAGGTAGCCCATGGCGCAGATCCACCCGAATGCCCGGACCACCCCTGCCGTCCGCGCCGAGATTACACGATCCACCGAGCCCTCCGGTGTGCTGGCGCAGCGCTACAGCGTCAGCACCGAGACCATCCGCAAATGGCGCAAGCGCGGCCCTGCCGACTGCCTTGATCGGCCGGCCACGCCGCATAAGTTGCCGTGGAAGGCCAATGACGAGGAACGCGCCGTGGTCTGCGCACTCCGCCGCGCCACCAACTTCGCCCTCGACGACGCCGTGTTGCATTGGTCAGCTGCACCGACGTGCTGGTCCCTGCTTGCGTTCGGGGTCATGCGACGCGGACGTACTCCGGCCGTCCGAGCTCAAGCATATGGTTTAGCACGGTGGCGGCGATGGCCACCTCGGTCGCTTGCCGCCTATCTGTCTGCGAGCGCAGCCCGTCACCAATGACGCGCTTCCATCTTGAGATGTCGGCCTCAACCAGAGCACGCCAGTTATACCCTGGAGCCTTCTGCCAACCCATGCGGCCGCGCTCAGTTATACATCGGAGATGCGTGTCCCGCTGCGTTGGGTGGGACGGCGCGGTTTCGCTTGGTACAGCGTTCGCGCGTGGCGGTACCACCACGACCGCATCGGGATCTCGTGCTGTGACCTCGGCGTAGACGTCGTCGCGGTCGTATGCACCATCACCGGTGAGGGACGCCACGGAACCACCAACCCGCTCGAGCAAAGGGCCGACCTGCGAACCGTCATCGGCCTCCCGGTCCGTCAGGACCGAGGCGACGATCTGACCCGTGTCGGTATCGGTGGCGAGGTGGAGCATCTTCCAGCCCCGGCGCCGCTTGCGGCCATGCTTCCCGATCAGCCACTCGCCTGGGCCGAATAGCCGAAGACCAGTGCTGTCCACCAGCAGGTGCACCGGCTCGCCGCCTGCCTTCGGCTGCACCACCTCCAGCGTCTCGGCACGGCGGCTCAGGGTCGAGTGGTCCGGCACTGCCAGATCGAGACCAAGCAGCTGCAGAAGGGAGCCGATCAGGCCCTCGGTCTGGCGCAGCGCCAGGCGGAACACGGCACGCAGCGTCAGGGCAGTTGCGATCGCCAAGTCCGAGTACTTCGCCTGACCACCCCGGCCCATGCGCGCCTCGGCTCCCCACCCCTCAACCGCCTCGGCCGTGAACCACACGGTGAGGCTGCCGCGGGCGCGTAGGCCGGCGTCGTACTCAGCCCAGTTGGTCACCCTATGGCGCTGCTTGGGGACGTGGTGCCGGCGATCAGCGTTGGACTTGAACGGCACGGCGGGGGTCCCTCACTGCTCGAGGGCTCGCCCCTGCGCCAGCCTACCCGACCGCACCCAAGTGGGCGACCCACGCAACAAGATGGCGTAGCGATACAAGCCAGCGCGGTCCAAGTCGCGGTGACCACGAGGGTCTGAGCGCTGGGAAAGCTCGGCCCGACGGCCTCCACCAAGCGGTACATTTCGTTTGGCCGCTGACGATCGAAGAGCGCCTTCAGGCATTGCGCGAGCGTGAACGCTCCTCCGGAGGATAGCACTATTGCTATTGCCTCGCGCCTCCGCCGCGCCAGGAGCAGGGCAGCGGAGGCAGCAAAGACCACACCGAGAAGCGCAGCCGTACTGCTGGCGACAGCCGCGGCCTGAAACAGGGTCGTCAGCCAGACCGGCCCCGCGACGTTCCGCGGATCGTCATCGGAGCGTGTCCAAGCCAGGACGGCCTCGTCGACTGCCGGTAAGCGATCTGCCACGCCGGCAGTGAGCAGGAAAATGCCGACGCTTATAAGGGGCGCCCGCCAGTATGCCGACCAATCTGACAGAGCGGAACTGGCGCACCTTACCTCACCCATGGCCCGCAACGGTCTTCGAAGACAGACGCCCGGGCGTAGCAGCAGCTTGGAGAGAGAGTTGCGACAGATTGCAGCAATCGCCACCCCGCGGGTAAAGCGGGCCCGATTTGGAAGGAGAATATCCGCAGCCGGCAGTTGCCAGGAGGATGGCACCGAGGAGGTGCACGAGGCGGAGGTTCATGACAGATCCCTTGATGGGTGTGTTAAGGCGCCAGGCGCCGGCAAATTCAGTGCGACGTCGCCCGTGCCGGCCACTTATCTCTGGAAGCCGCAACCTGCTTGCTCACTCCAGGGATGGCTGGATCGATTCTGCTGAGTGAGCATCGCTCACCGATCCTGCCCTCCGAAGTGCGTCGGTTGAGTGATCAGATTGGTCCAGGCTCCTCGGTTATCTTCAGGATGGCGAAGCGGTCGCAGCCCACGATCCCGCCGCCCGCAGCGAGCCGGATCATCCCGCTCCCCGGGCATCGGAGAACGAATGTCATACGGGCATTGTGTTGGCGCGTAGCGCTTGGTGCCTTCGCGCTCTGCTTCGGAGGGACCAGTGCGATCGGCAGGATGGCGCACGCGGCGGCTGTGGGCTGCGGAACTCCACTATCCGCATTCGGGGCAGCACCTGCTCCGTGCTCGAACCTCGGCACGGAGGTCGACGCTACCGAGATCCGACCGGGTTACTTCAATGAACCGGCACCCCGGAAGGACATGAATGCCTGATATCCGAACCCGTACAGGTCACCGTACTTAAGCTTTTTGCCGAAGATCTGCGGAAGCAATCAACTTTAACGCGCGCTGTGCAGGCGCGCTGTCTTCGGGTGCGCATCGCGGTCGACCTTCCGGTGCAGCAGGAATTGTAGCCCGTCAGACTGCTTCAGAACGGTAGCCGTCGACGGCTCGGCGTGGCGCCAGCAGCGCACGGACACGATAATCGGACAGTACGAGCCCGCCCCATAGCGCCGTGCCGAGGACAAGGCAAAGGAGCTGCGGCGGAGAGCCTATCTCCCCGATGCGGACATGCGCGCAGATCGCGCCGCCAAGGAAGGCCGTAGTGAGCAGTGCCCCGAACGGCGCCGTGGCGCGAGCAGCGAGGAGCAGGGCGCAGGTCAGGGTGACGACTGCGATGGCCGGGCCTGCCTGCGGCGGGAAGCCGATGTGGGTGAGCGCAGCAACAAGGAAGGGTGGCGAGACAATCTGAATGAACCCGTCCGTTATAAGGAAGGCCGACACGAGAAGCACGAGGGCACGGCCGATACGCTCGGCGCGACGGTTTATCATTGTGAAGCTCTCTAGCTGAGGGATGAAAGAAGCGGTGTCACGCGCCGGCACTCAGAGGCGAACCGGAGCTGGAGAAAGCGCTACGCTGGTTCCGCCTCGATCATCGGACCCACAAACTCGATGCCGTAGCGTCGCGCGATCTCGGGCAAAGCCGACGGCAGCTGGCCCTCCATCGCTTCGAAGAACCCGTCCATGGCGCTCGGGCTGAAGACACCGAGCATCCGAGCCGGCCGGTTCCCGAAATTGCGGAAGGCGTGGGCGCTGCCCCGCGGGATGAACAACACGCCACCCGGGCCGCTGCGGAAGCGTCGCCCCTCAAGGGCGAAGGTAATCTCGCCCTCGAGAACGTAGAGCAGTTCTTCGATCGTGTGATGGATATGCAGCGGCTGGCCGACCCCGGGCTCGATCTCAGCCTCGGCGCAGGAGAAGTTTTGGCCGGTCTGCTGGCCGTTGACGTGGTGAGCGACGAATTCGCCGGGGAAAGGCGAGAGCCAGCGATGATCTGCCGGATCCCGAAAGAAAGCATTTGAGTAGGCCGTCGTGGTCACGGGGAGCTCCTGATCTACGCCATAGACGGCGCGTTGAAGGGAGGATTTTGGCGTGGGTGAGGGATCCGGTGCTTGCCGGGTCACGCCGTGGATCGTCGAAAACGCCGAGACGGGATCAGTCCGCGGGGTAACAGAAGGTGCTCGATCTAATGCGGATGACGTCGAAGTGGGTCAGCCCGATGTCGCGCAGCATGCGTTCATCCAGCTGAGCGAGTTCGGCTGCACCGCGCGCTATCTGCTGGTGGCGCTCCCAAGCGGTCCAGCCACGCCGGAGTAGGCCCGCGACGAGGTCGCCCAGGCTGGGACGGGGCAAGCTTCGCAGGGTGCGCGGGGGATAATCGGTGAAAACAAGTGTCATTGCTGCGGTCCTGAACTCGGGGCTGGCGTAGGGCTGCGCGCGTCGATGGCGCGGTTATCGGCGTTGGGCCGAGCGGAGGGCGCAGAAACACCGATCCGGGACCGCGGCGATTGCATAGAAGCGCCCTGTTTCGCCTGTTTCGGCCGGTGCGCACCGCTGAGCCTTGCGCGGCGTGGCCGCTGGCCTCAACTAGCGGCGGTCTGCGCTTGACGGCGGACAATCGAGACCATCAGAAACGGTGTCCGTGGAGCGCGGAGCCCATGAGGGTGCCTTCCGAAATGCAGCAACAGCTTCTTTTTGACGGCTCGTCACGGGCGCGCTGTCCCATCAGCACGGCGACCCGACACGCGCGCATTGGCGTGTTCCGGCATCGCCTCGACGGCTCGAGGCAGACGCTCGCGACGGCCCCTGCACAGGATGCGCACCTGCTCATCGTGCAGCTCAAGGAGCACCCGCCGCATGATCTCTGGGTGGGTGGCCAGCACCTGCCAGCTCCGCAGGTCGGGCGAGGCGCCTTGGCGATTCTCGACCTGCGCCGCGAAACGCGGGCGCTCCTGAGCGCGGAGGTCGACAGCCTCCACGTCCACCTGCCGCGCACCGCGCTCGACGACCTCGCCGCAGAAGCCGGCGCGCCGCCGGTGACGAGCTTTTCCACAGGGGAGGAATGGACGTCCGGCGATCAGATCGCTCAGCAGCTCTCCACGTTGCTCGCGCCGGTCGTAGAGGATCCGAACCAAGTGGCACAGGCCTATCTCGATCACGTCGTGCTCGCGATGGCCTCGCACATCGCGGCAACCTACGGTGCGATGCGGCCACGGGAGACCCGCCCCGGCAGTCTCGCACCCTGGCAGCTCAGGCGCGCTCAGGACATGCTCGCGTCCGATCCCACGGACGACGTCTCGCTTCATGAAGTCGCGGACGCCTGCGGCCTGTCCGTCTCGTACTTTTCCCGGGCCTTCAAGGCGACTACGGGAACCACCCCGCACACCTGGCTCCAGTCATGCCGAGTCAACCATGCCAGGGGGCTGCTGCTCGACCAGTCGCTTCCGCTCGCCGAGATCGCCCAGCGCAGCGGGTTTGCTGACCAAAGCCATTTCACCCGAGTGTTTCGTCAGTCCATGGGTTCCACCCCGGGCGCGTGGCGACGGTTGAAACGGGAAAGGTGAGTAGCGGCACGATGCACCGGGCGAACTTCTGGAATCCGGGTCGAAGGACACCGACAACGTAAAGTTCGCTCCCGAGAACAGCGGCAACCGCCCATAGGGTCCACGATGGACACGGAGCGGCCGTTGCAGCGATCGGATGGTTAGGCCTGCTTCCCACCTTTCCCGGCGGGAGCCCAGATCGGTCTACTACCGCCCAAACCCTCCCGATTCAGCCATGGACCCGAGATCAATTGGCGGCACAAATGCTCCGCGCCCGGAGCTTGGGCGTCTCGGTCACATGCGATAAGTGTCGCATTACCATAGGTGCTGCGTCCTTTGCCATTCGCCACAAGTTGCGCATCGATTCGATTAGCGGTTCAGGTAACGTGGCCATAGATGTAGTCTGCCGCCCCGCAGCGGTCGGATCACAAGACTGGTGTGCCAGGCTCAAGCCCGAGCATGACACGGCCGCCAGTCTCGAAGTTGACGCTTTGGACCTGGACGTGCTGCGACGCGGTGTGAACGTCTCGGAAGCAACGCTGTAAGGGGCAACTCTCGTAAACCGAAGTGCCACCGCCAGCATCGTAGACGCCTTGCACCACGGCCTTCGCGGTCTCCGCGACCTGGGCGCAGGCCAAGCGAACTGTTGCCCGCTGCTCCAGGGTTAGTGCTACGCCGGTTGATGTCGCGCTCCAGGCTTCGTCGCAGGCCTCGAACAGAAATGCCCGAGCAGCTCGCAACTGCGCCTCCGCCCGCCCGATAGCGGTCTGGATCACGGGCCTGTCGCATAGCAGGGCCGAGCCGATACGAGGGATTTTACCGGCGCTTAGGTCACGAAACGCGTCAAGGGCGGCACGTGCGATGCCGAGCGGCACAGCCGCGATTGTTGCAGCGAGGAAGGTGTGCCGAGGAAGTGCGTAGAGCGGCCCAGATAGCCGCGGGGGTTCGCTGAACGTCATGGTATGCGATAGCGGCACGAACAGGTCAGCAACGCGATAATCGTTGCTCCCGGTTCCCCGAAGACCGCCGACGTGCCAGGTGTCGATGACCTCGGCCATGGCGGTCGGGAAGAACACAGTCCTTGTCTCTGCCGCTCCGTCCGCCCCCAGGCGGGGTGCGTCACCGTCGAGCACGACGCAGCCCGCGGCCGTCCAGCCGCTGTGCAGGATGCCGCTGGCATAAGCCCAGCGCCCGGTTACCCGGTAACCGCCGGACACCTGGACGGCCTTACCGATGGTTCCCAAGTTTCCTGCCACCACCGCCCGCTCCTCCACAAAGACTTGGTGCGCGAAGTCTCCGGGTAGGAAGCCCGAGAACCAGGTGCAGGCCGCACCATTGGTGACGCACCAAGCAACCGAGCCATCCAACCGGCCTAACGCCTCAACGACGCGGATGAAATCCGTCAGGCTCAACTCGGGGCCACCAAAAGCGCGGGCCAGGCAAAGCGAGAAAAATCCGAGATCCCGCAATGTCTCGACGAGCGATGTTGGCAGTCGGCGCTCTCGATCGAATTCATCCCGCATGCTTGTAATGGCGGGGCCGAGATGATGGGCCGCCTCGATCAACTGTGCTGCCTCGGGCGCAATGGTTGTTCCCACGGTCATGGCCGTCCCCCCCCCGCTAGATGCCCATCGGCTTCATGGCATCACCCCTTCTCAGGAATTCACTTTGCCAAGAACTCGTTCCCGCTTGACCGGATCTCAAGGCTGAGGCCACGTTCATGCCCGTCCTCGATCGTGCTGCTATCCTGTTGCTCACCGGATGCAGACCCATGAGGTTTGTAGAGTGCCGAACTGCAGTTACAGATAGCCGGGGTCGCGGGGCAGGTAGTGTTGCCAGTCGCCGAACGGCTTTGCGGACATCAAAACCATCGGCTCCTCTAACCGGAAGCCAAGCTCCAGCAGCGTCTGCAAGGCACGCTCAGCCTTCCCCGGCACGTTTATCGACAGCTGCGCCGGGTTGCTCTCCAGTGCGCTTCCGATTGCCGCCAGGATCACCGGTCGTGCATCCGTACCAGGCTCGATGGCAAGCGGACCAATATGGCCGGTCGGCGCGACATAGGCGTAGCCGACCGGCCGACCTGCATGCTCGATCTGCGCGGCGCGGACCGTGCCGCTTCCTTGTAAAAAGCGATGATGCGGTTGACGGCGGAAGCCAAGCACTGCCTCATCGAGCCTGCCCACCCAATCCTCAGGCTGCGCTATGGGCACGGTAGCACAATCGGACATTGACAGGCGGGACCGTACACTCGGTGCCGGCGCCGCCAGGCGAAACAGCGGCTCGCGCGGAAACAGTCCGTTCCGGAGATAGAGGCCAGCGGATTTCATGTTGTAGCCGAGTGTGATGAGCGCCCGGTTGGTGGCGCCATGGTGTGCAGCCAGTTCCAATGTTCGCGCCATCAATCCCTGGCCGACGCCGCTGGCCTGCAGGTCGGGCCGAATGAAAAGCTGGGACAGATACCAGAATGCCCCGCAGATCCAACTGAGGCCGAGGCCGACGACGGCTCCGTCGTACTCCGCAACCCATAGGCCTTCGGGGTTCTCTGTCAGACAGAAGGTTTGAAACAGCGGCGGGCTCAGGTTGGTTGGCAGGTTCACGGCATGCCGTTGCCGCAGATCGCTGAAAGCCTGTTGGACGATCTTTGTGGCGGGAACGAGATCGTCAGCGGTCGCCGGCCGGTAGGTGATGCTCATGCCGCACCTCAATCAATTGTGGAATAGCCGGAACGAGTTGGACCAGGATCCAGCAAGGTCGTCGATCGCATCATCCAAGCGCCATTCGCCGGCGCAAAGGAAGCGTTGATTGGTACTCTTGTCTCGTGGGTTGGGGCCGCTTTCTCCTGCGGCGTCGGCCGGTGTCGAAACCCTTAGTGCCTGCCCAAGCGAAAGCTGACGCATTAGCGGCTCAGGCGGACCTTTCTGGATGTCAAAATACCTTACCCGTTGTCCAAAGTGCTCTACTGCGTGTCCGACTTTCAGGCGCAAGCCATTGGCGCAGCAGCAAGTACGAGGAGCGGTGCACGGCTTGGACAGCTAGAAGAACACGCGACAGCCCCGTAGTTGGAGCCTAACAGGCCTTTGTCACTTGCGATCGCTGGTTATCGCAAGGAAGGATGTAGCCATGCGGAACAAAGTCAGTTCTACGAACTTGACTGCTCAGGAGCTATTGAACCCAGACAACTTTCCAGGTCGATGATTGGGAGCTCCTGATGCCAGGCCCTCGCCAAGTTGGTGTTGAGAACTACCGGGACCATCGGATTGAGGTGCAAGACGATGGCGCGGAAGGCTGGATGTTGACCATCTTCGAACCGAACACCTACGAAACATCAACCCTGCGATGCAGTGTGCCCGATGGCCTGGCGGTGTTGCTCGATGAAGCACGCTCCCGCGTCGACCGTCGCCTGGACGGCCAAGCATGGCACCACGAGCGGCACTGAGGGTGAGTGGCCCAAAGCCATTTCCAGTTGGGTGCCCATGGACTACCTAGCTTCCTCGGGAGCCGGAAGGGGCTTGTTGCTGCGAATGCATTAACCCCGCGTCGCGGTAGGACAGGCCGGGGCCGGATGGCCCCCTCTCAGCCCTTCTCCAGCATCGCCCAGGCCCGCATCACCGCCCCGCACATCGCCAGCGGCTCCGTCGCGCGTCATTCATGGTGGGGTAGCGCCGGCGGCGGCGTTGACCGACATCCACAACATGAGCCTGCCGCCCGACAACCAAAAATTGCCCGCGAAGCCGAAGATCTCGCCCGAGGAACGCCGGCGCCGTGACGCCGACCGGTTGAAGGCCATCCGGTTGCGGATGGCGATCGGCCGGGAGTTGGAAAGCCAGGGCATCACCACCGCTGCCGGGATTGGTGAGGCTCTTGGAATACCACCGGCTGAAGCGATGGCCCTGCTGACGCGGAAACAGCAGCGGGAGGGAGATATGGCGCGGCTCGAGGCTGCGGCGGCCCGGTTGGGGGTGCGAGTACCGGAACCAGCAAGCAGCGGCTGGCCGAGCTGAACAGCGCCGCTGCTGCTGCGGCACGCTCGTGAACCTGCCCGGGTGGCGTTGGCGGGCTGGTCATCATCGAGAAGTCTACTCGCCTCAAAGATCGCCCCGACGCCTCGCGCCGGGCCGCGCGGCGCACCCCTGCGCAGTGGCACCGATTCTGCTTTCCTGCCCTCGACCGGAGAACCAACGCATGGACATCGCCCTCTTCAACCTCATGTCCCAGAACAGAGCGGATGAGACGCCGTCCGCGATCCTCGGCATGACAGTGGAGTTGGTCCGGCTCGCCGAGCAGCTGGGCTTCGACGGCACCTGGTTCGCCGAGCACCACTTCACCAGCCACTCGGTCTGCCCCTCCCCCCTGATGATGGTCGCGCATTGTGCGGCGGTGACGCAGCGCCTCCGCCTCGGTCCGGCCGTGGTGGTGCTGCCGCTCCACCATCCGCTGCGGGTGGTGCAGGAGTTGGGCATGCTTCAGGCGCTGACCGGCGGCCGGGTCCAGCTCGGCCTCGGCACCGGCCATCAGCCGCATGAATTCCATACCTATGGCGTTCCGATGGCCGAGCGCACCGCCATCCTGGAAGAGGGCTGGGATATCCTGGAGCGCGGGCTGACCAAGGGCCTCGTCGGCCATGAAGGCCGCCACTATCGGATCCCGGAGGCCCCGATCGCCGCCTTTCCCGGCCAGATGCCGCCCATCTTCCTGGCCGGCGGCGAGCCGAAGCTGCTCCAGCGCGCCGCGCGTGCCGGCGGCTCCCTCTTCATCAGCCAGGGCCATCGCCGGGCGGCGGCGGCGCTGCCGATGCGGGACAAGCTCCTCGCGGCCCTCCGCGCTGGCGGGCTGCCCGATTCCGCGCTCCGCCTCGCCATCCAGCGCTACGTCTTCGTCACCGCCGACGCGGCGGAGCAGCGCCAGGCCGCGGAGGGCATGCTGCGCTTCATCCGCACCACCCTCTCGCTGCGCGACGCGGTGCCGCCGCGCGACGGCGCCTTCATGCGCTCCGTTCCCTTCGAGGGCGAGCCAAGCATCGACTGGCTGCTGGAGAACGCCCCGATCGGCTCCGCTGAGCTGGTGGCCGAGCGCTTGGCCGAAGACTTCACGCTGCTCTCACCGACCCATTGGAGCCTCTACATGGGGTTCAGTGGCCTCCCCGCACCACGCGTGATCGCCTCGCTGGAACGCTTCGGGGAACGGGTTCTGCCCGTGCTGCGGCAGTTGGCGCCAGCCCCTGCCCGCCTGGCTTCGTAGCACCTGTGGCGCCGGGAGGCTTCGCCTCCCGGAACCTCCTCTGGAGTGGCATCGGCCACCCCCGGCCCGGCGCCCGGCCTGGGATGGAGCACCGGCTTTCGCACGGGCAGCCTCCGACGCTACTGCTGGCGCGCGCCCGAACGCTGCACCACGCCGGCCCAATGCGGGATATCTGCGGCCAGCCGCTTCCGCATCGCCTCAGACCCACCGAGCATCATCGTGAAGCCCATTCCCTCCATCCGCGCCCGCACCTCGGGCGTGTCCGTCACCTTCGTGATCGCGGCGTGCAGGCGGTCGATGATTGGCTTCGGTGTCCGGGCCGAGACGACGATCCCGTACCAGGTGGTGCTCTCGAAGCCCGGCATGCCGCAGGCCTCCGCGATGGTGGGGATCTCTGGCAGGGTCGGCATGCGCTCGGCCGAGGTGATGCCAAGCAGGCGCACGCGGCCCAGGCGCCAATCATCCAGCACCGGGCCGGACTGGTAGAAAAACAGGTCCGCATCGCCCTGGTAGAGGGCGGTCATTGCGAACGGGCCTCCGCGATAGGGCACGTGCAGCATGTTGATGTTCGCTGCGGTCGCGAACTGCGCCGCGGCGAGATGCGTGGAAGCCCCAATACCGCTGCTGGCGTAGTTCAGCTTGCCCGGAGCGGCGCGCGCCGCTCCGATCAGCGCCTGGCAATCCGTGAAGTGCGGCCGCTTTTCCGCGCTGACCACCATCACATTGGGTACCTCGAACAGGCTCATCACCGGCGCCAAGTCGGTCTGCGTGTCGATCGGCATGGAGGGCAACACGGCGCGGTTGATCGCCAGCATGGCCGAGGTGGCGGCCAGCACAACATGTCCGTCCGGCGCGGAACGGGCCGTGGCTTCCATGGCGATGTTGCCCGAGGCCCCGCTGCGCGCCTCCACCACCATCGGCACGCCCAGCTCGGCCGCGAGCGGCTGCTGGATCAGGCGCCAGTAAATGTCGGCCTGGGTGCCGGCGGGAAAGCCGCCCAGCAGAAGGATGGGGCGCCCCGGCGTCGGGAACTGCTGCGCACGCGCCATCGGGACCGCCAGCAGAAGAGCCGCCGCAGCGAGAAGAAACCGGCCTAGCATCTCAACCTCCTCGGTTGGTTCAGGCCGTCTGACGGGCGTATGGCCGGATTATTAGCCTTCTTCCACGATCAGTATGGCGGCTGCGCGAGTGGGATCAAGCGGCGCAGTTGGCCATTGCCACTTAAGGCGACGAAGAAGCGCCGCGTCCCCCCGCCTGCTGGCGCCACCAGCCGCCGCTGACCAGGGAAGGCGCGGCCTCCGGATCGCCAGGGCGGGGGAAGACATTCAGGTGGAAGTCGCCAGTGCGGAAGACCATGTTCCAGAAGGGGAAGAGCACGGCGAAGTTCCGGCCGCTCCCCCCGGCTGAGAGGCCCGGCCTATTCCTTTTCCGTCTCAGCCCTTTGCCACCATCGCCGAAGCCCGCATTGCCGCCCCGCACATGGATAGCGCAGGGTCTGCCCCCATTGCCCATGGTGCGGGTAGCGCATTCCGTCCGCCTCAAGACCTGCCTGGCGACACGGCGCATAGACCCAGCCCGCGACCGGGGTGGCGGGCATCCACACTCGAACCCCGGTGGCAGCAGGGTCTGCGCCGCCGACTCGCTGGTGGTGTGGGCCTGCACAGGCCCAGCCCGGTCCAGCGCGGCGTGGATGGCCTGGTCTGCCGCGTCGCTGCCGGTCTCGACCTCGGCCAGGCGGTCCGCGATGCGAATCAGGCGGTCAAAGCGCGCCTGGGTCACGGCGTCTGGGGAGGTGTGGCGTGGGCGCCCCCAGTGAAACCCACTCCAGGGTCGCGGCAAGTGCGCGTCGCCAGCGGCCACTCCCAAACCACGACGGTGTCAGGCGGCTGTCCCCACGGCCTCCCGGGCCAGCTCCAGGTCATGGGCTACCTGGAGGTTCATCCAGAACTCCGGCGTAGTGCCGAAGCACCGGGCCAGCAGGAGCGCAGTCTCTGCCGTGATGGCACGCTCGCCGTTCAAGATTCCGGTGATCCGGTTGGGCGGCACGCACATGTCCCGCGCCAGCGCCCGGGCGGACAGGCCCATGGGCTTCATGAACTCCAAGCCCAGCACGTCGCCCGGCAGCACCGGCGCTAGCCGCTCCCCGTCCGTCACATCGGACAGGTCCAAGTCCGCAAGTTCCTCGCGGCGGATACTCATTGGGCGTCCATCCCTCCAAATGGGCCGGGCACAATTGCCCCTTGCCCAACCACCGGGGCTACTCCCCTCAGTGGTAGTCGGTAACTTCAACCTCGTACGCACCTCCGTCGCGCCAGACAAAACAGACGCGCCACTGGTCATTAACCCGGATGCTGTGCTGCCCCTTCCGGCTTCCTGTCAGAGGCTCCAGCCGGTTGCCCGGTGGCACTCGCAGGTCATCCAGGCGTACAGCCGCGTCCAGCATTCGAAGCTTCCGCCGCGCCACGTTGACCACGTCCACCGGAAAGCCCTTGGGCAGCTTCCCCAGGAACACCGCTGCCGTGCGCTTGTCCTGAAAGCTTTCGATCATAGCCCGTTATGAGACGCATAACGCCGTTATGTCAAGCATAACATATGGCCGATTGCTTCAGCGCTGGGATGGCCGTTCATTCTGGCGGTCAAAATCTGATGCTTGGTACCCGACAGCCGCTGTTACATGCTTTGGGGCGAGGAGCGCGAGCGATGACCGGCCAGACAACACTAACGGGTGGCTGCCTATGCAGCGCGGTCCGCTACGAGGCGACCGGCACGCCGGGGCTGACCCTCATCTGCCATTGCCGGATGTGCCAACGGGCGTCAGGCGGTCCGTTCATGGGGGTACTCTTCCTGCCCTCTGAAGCGGTGCGGGCGACCGAGGGAGAGCCGCTCATCTACCGCTCGTCGCCGACCTCGAACCGGCACTTCTGCGGCCGGTGCGGCTCGCAGCTGTTTTTCGAGCGGCATACCCGCGCGTTAATGGGGCTCACCGTTGGCTCGCTCGACAAGCCTGACGGCTTCAAGCCGCAGATGCACCTCTGCGTGGAGAGCGCCATGGCGTGGCTTGACATCCGCGACGACGCTCCGCGCCACGCCAAAAAGCCCGAAGGGATGACGCCGCCCGTCGAGTACGACCCGCTTACCGGCCGCACGCGCCCGCCGGAGCCCCACGAAACGCGACCGGAGAGGTAAGCCCCACCTGGACAAGCGCCTCCACGACGGCGGGTACCATCTGTCTGACGCGCACCACTAGGTTTGGGCAGTGGCCGCGCCGACTGCGGCAGCGGCATATCACATGCGGTAATCCCCCCTTACCGCAAGTGATCCAGGGCTTGCCGCAATCGCAATACGTCCGCAGTTTTCAGCGGCTTAAGGCGGGCTTGCGAGCGGCAGGGAGCCCTTGTGGGACGCCGGCAAGTGCAGCCAGCCTGCGTTCCGTGTTGCCTGTTCCATCCACCACGCACAGCTCGAGCCGCTAGCATTGCGCTTCAATGGCTAGCAGCGATCGCCTGCCGTGTTGGTCAGGTCCGAGATCAGGTTCGGATGTCACAACTATAGGCGGTGCACGCGTGCCTCGTCACATGCCTTGCCCAAGAGCTGCTTTCGAATGGGCCTCGCGGCAATCTGCCAAAAATCAGGTTCAAGCGAGACGAAACCGAGGATCTCGGGGGTGGGTGTGACGTCCAAACATCCCGTTCTGAATTCGTAAGAAGAAATTCAGCACAACCACACGTTTCCGTGATTGCAATTTATGGTTGATAAATGTACATCCCATTCCACCGAAGATGGTCACATGTTTGTGATCAACAATCCTGGAGACAACCGATGGCTGCGACCCCCGGCGCAATCAGCACAGACGCCAACGGCAATCAGTATAAGGTCGTACTTGCCGACGATTTCAGCGCCGGTTTCAAACATACCAACTGGGGCTCAGCCTATGACGGCGGCGTCTACAGCAACGGCGCCTTCCGCTGGAGCGCCAGCGACGTCAAGGTTGCCAGTGGCGAGATGCAGGTCAGCGAGACCCGCCACGCCAACGGCAGCTGGAGTGCGGGCGGCTTCAACAGCAAGGCGGCCGGCGTCACCATCACATACGGCACCGTCGAGTTTGACGCCCGCGTCGAAACCGCGCAGGGCACTCAGGCCGCCATCCTGATGTGGCCGAAATCGGATGTCTGGCCGCGCGACGGCGAGATCGACATCCTCGAGACGCCGAAGGGCACGGCCCTGCATACGGTGCATTGGGCTGGCGCCAACAACCAGGATGTCTACAGCAGCAAGCTCAGCGGCATCGATACCAACCAGACCCACCACTACAAGATGACTTGGCTGCCGAACCTCATCAAAGTCGAGGTGGACGGCAAGGTCACCGCTTCCTGGACCAATCCGGACCTTATCCCGGACGGCCCGATGGGCTTCGGCGCAATGGGCTATGTCGCCAACAACAGCCAAGCCTGGCTGGGTGGCGGGCCCGACAGCTCGACGCCGAGCAAGGTCACCACGCATATCGATAATGTGGTGATGTCGCAATGGACTGGCACTGCGCCGACGGGCGGCGGCAACACGGCACCAACCAACCCAACCCCGGTCAAGACGACCCTTGGGTCCGGCAGCGACACGCTCGTGCTGAAGGTCAGCCAGGATGCCTACAAGGGCCACGCGCAGTACACGATCAGCGTCGACGGCAAGCAGATCGGCGGTACGCAGACCGCCAGCGCCTCGCATGCCGCTGGCCAGGATGACATCGTCACAGTGAAAGGTGACTGGGCCTCAGGCAGCCACAAGGTCACCGTCAACTTCCTCAACGATGCCTATGGCGGCAGCGCCGCCGCCGACCGCAACCTGCATGTCGACGGCATCACCCTCAACGGCACTGCGCTGCGCAAGGGTACCGCGGACCTCGGCGCGAATGGCCCGATGGATTTCGGCTTCACCAAGGCCGTTCCACCGAGCCCGGCACCCATGCTCCAGAGCCCCGTTGTGGTGAAAACCATTGGAGTTGGTAGCGACACGCTCGTGCTGAAGGTCAGCCAAGATGGCTACAAGGGCGACGCGCAGTACACGATCAGTGTCGATGGCAAGCAGATCGGTGGCATGTTGACCGCCGGTGCCTCGCATGCCACGGGCCACGATGACATCATCACCGTCAAGGGTGACTGGACCGCTGGCACCCATAAGCTCGCTGTTAACTTCCTGAATGATAGCTATGGCGGCAGTGCTGCCGCTGACCGCAATCTGCATGTAGACGGCATCACCTACAATGGCGCCGTTGTCGCCAAGGGCACTGCCGATCTGCACAGCAACGGGTCGGTCGCTTTCAGCTTCGTCGACCTATCCAACACTGCGCATGCCAACTCCGACATGCTCTTCGCCTGAGAAAGCTGCAGGGTGGGTCACACGATCCGCCTTGCTGATGAGCAAAGGTATTGCGTTCTCAGCGCCGCAAGTTGTCTGTGTTATGCAAGGATAAGACCGTGTTCATGTCGCATCGCATTCTGATTGTCGAAGATGATGCTGCTTTGCGGGCCACCCTGGCTGAGCAGATCTGCCTCGATGGTGAGTTCAGCGCTGTCGAAGCGGACAGCGCCGGCTCCGCCGAAGCTGTGCTAGCCGACGGGCGCTGCCAGTTTAGTGCCATCTTACTCGATGTGGGCTTGCCCGATGCCGACGGCCGTAACCTTTGCACCAAGCTGCGGCGCGAGGGCTACCGCATGCCCATCATCATGCTGACCGGCGCTGATACCGAAGCGGATGTGATCCGCGGCCTCGATGCCGGAGCGAACGACTACATCGTCAAGCCCTTCCGCCTTCCCGAGTTGCTGGCACGGCTGCGGGCTCAAGTTCGGCTGTTCGACAGCTCCGAACACGCCTCCCTCAGTATCGGATCCTATGTCTTCCGGCCCGGTGCAAAGCTCCTGCTGGAGCCGGCGCGCAACCGCAAGGTCCGACTGACCGATAAGGAGAACAGCATCCTCAGGTTCCTGTATCGCCTTGGCGGTAAGCCGGCGCCGCGCCAAACGCTGCTGCACGAGGTGTGGGGATATAGCAGCTCTGCCGACACTCACACGGTGGAGACGCATATCTATCGTCTGCGCCAGAAAATCGAGGCCATCCCCAGCCAGCCGCAACTGCTGCTGACCGCACCTGGCCGCTGCTACAAGCTTAATGTCGCTGCAGCTTCGGGCGTAGCAGGCGAAGCCGCCCTTTTTCAGCAGATCTGAGCCGCCCCCACATCAGGAGACCCGGGCCATGGCTGACATTTTGCCCTTTTCCGTGCAGCGCCGTGCGGGGGCGGCGCATTATCGTCGCCAGCCGCTGTCCCAACCGGCAAGGGCAGGGGATGATTTGGACGCCAGCATCTCCGTCGAACCGGCTGCAGCAGACTGTTCTGACCTTGGTGCGGTGGCCAGCTTGGCCGAGGCGCCGTCCCGTACACTGGCCGCCCTGACCGGCAAGGTGGAAGTATTGGTGAGCCGCCTCGCAGATGAGGATGCCGATGCTGGATTGTGTGTGGCTGAGGCAAAGCTGCTTCGCTCAGTGCTCCAGGATCTCCGGGCATTTGCGGCAGCGTCGGCGGCCAGCCTGCTCACCAATGTGCAGCAGGCGACCTGACGCAGCAACCTCGGCCTGCGGCATGGCTTCCCCGGTGGGGAGCCATGCCGAGCTTGGGCATGCGCCGTTCAGATCCCGAAGGCTCCGCTGAAAGGCGACACCTTCAGCAGGTTCCGCCTGGGAGCATTAACGGTAGGTCGATCTCTGACCAGTTGCGTATCTGCTCCTCGGTCAGGACCACGACCGTTTTGATCTCCTGCATCTCACCATCCGCCCAGATCCAGGCGAGGGTGCTGACCTGCTGGCTCTCGGGCCTAATCGGCCACCAGGGCTCCACAGCGATCTGCCATGCCTCGCCGGGACCGGTAAGGCCACTGTTGCTGAAGGAAGGGCTCTGCATTCGCTGTCACCTCCTAGATCGAGAGACCAGCTTGAACCTCAATCAACAAACCAGCAACGCGAATTTGAGGGTTCTATAGCCTCTTATGCGACAACTACGTCCTGATCTGAGGGCAGTATGTCGGACCGGATTGGATATGACCGGTCACCCATGCAACATATTTGGTGCGCTGCGGCTTGTATGCAGGCCAGCCGCCTGCGCTACCGCTTCGGCATTCCCTCAGTCGCGCCCGCCATTTGAGTAAGAGTTTTCGCCAGAATGGCTGCTCCAGGCCGGGAGACTAGAAGAGCCGTGCTGGCGGCCGACGGATGACGGAACTGCAGCAGAATGCGCCCGTCCTTTAATACGGTGGCCATGCAGCCAACGGTATCGAGTGGCGGCTTATCAGCCAGGACAACAGCCTTGCCGTGCGGATCACCGCGCTCCTGGCGCAAGCGATGCACATCATCAGCGGCGGCCCGTAAGCGAACCAGCAGCGCCTCTGCCGCAGCGAGCGAGATGGACAGGGGCACCGGTCCACCCGCAGTCTGCATTGTCATCGTGACCTCGTCGGGGCTGAGGATCACGTCATCCGAAACCCCAATGACGGTTTGGCCAGTCATTCTTGTCTCCGCTTGGAATGCTGGCACATCGCGCTGGGTACCTCTCCGCCTTACAGGTGCTGCATGCAAGTGCCAACGCGCCAGCACCGGACATCAACGGCAGAAACAGCACAAGGGAACAGCAATATGCGAACCACCCCGTTTCGATCGTCTTGCTAGCCAAGCAAGGCTTTTCTCACAACAGTGTCGAGATCTATCACGCCGCCCGCTACCAGAATGTTTGTTTGAATTGGAGTTATGAACGCGTCGGCTGCAAGATCAACTGGCGCGCAGTAGTTCAGTTTATTATGACACTTCCAAATCAATTCAAATAATTTGCATAGTTTTTTTATTATGACTTGGCCGGCGTCTTGGCTCTGACCGCATATTGGTGGGAGGGCGCCGACTTGTGCCGCTTTGCCTTGCTCCCTGGCGACCCGCCCAGATGGGCACCAGACCGCGGCGGCCCAGGGTCGATGGCCGAGCTTGACCTGTTCGCCCGCGAAACCCGCGCTTAGCGGAGAGCGATGCTCGAGGCCGCTGCGCCATCGCCCGCTGCCTGTTTGCGGAGTGCTGCGCATAGGCGGCGCGGCGAAGGACCGGCGCTGTCCCGAGGGAGTGGCAAACGATGCCAGCGCCGCAGGTTCTCCTCCGGCCGTCCATGGAACTGCGAAGACTTCATGCGCACTGTTTCAAAACAGCGAATGTTCGACGCGCTTTCAACCCTTTCCCGCGCCTTGGCGGAAGGCGGCGTCCCCAACATGCAGGGCACCGATGCCGTGGCAGAGGAAGGCGCCGACGCGCCATTTCTGGCAATCGCTGCCATGGATTCGGCGCCTTCGCCGCGCGTGGCGGGAATGGCGGGTCGATCCAGACCCTGATCGCCGCCATGGGCCTCATGGCGATCCGCCACGGGGAGGAGCCGGACCCTCCCCGTGAGATCCTCGGCATCGCCGCCCCGGATGCACAGGTGAAGATGAAAATCGACAGCGCCAGCGAAGAGGTCGACCAGTACTTCGGGCGGGACGTCGTGGCCGAGGAGGTCACTACAGCGCTGGAAGCCCAGATGCTCGGTAAGAACACTACCGCAGAGGGCATCTGTGCTGTTGGATAAGGCGCGCTATGGAAATGCTCACATGGGTGAGTGGCCATGCCTCAAGCGGAAGAAAAATTCTTATCGCATATGTTGATGCCGCTGCGCGCGTCGTCTCTCCTCCCTTCAGTTCTGTTCCTCCACCTCCCCATTAATGACCTTAGCGCCTATAGTTTCGTCGAGTTCAGCAAGTTCACGTCGCGCCTTCTCTAACTCTTCTTCGTGACGCCGGATAATCTCAGCGAGCCGGACGCGCCTACGGGTGAGGGATTCATGATTGGCTCCGGCCGACCGGCGCAGTCGCTCTCGCTTCCAAGTGATGATCTCCGGGCGCCGCAGGTCTGGGCGCACAAGACCCTCCTGATCCGCCGCTGCGAGATCATCTGGTTTTAAAGTGGCGAGCTGGTAGGCGACACTCGCGGCCTGCGGCAGCTTGGGTTCCGGGATGCGGCCGCCGTCCACGGCCTCGGCAATCATCCGTAGCTCATAAGCGGTTTGGCGCCCGAAAGGCAGCGACGCATCAACCATCCGCTGGAACTCGCCATGTGCCAACTTTCGCTTGGCTTGAACGAGATAGCGACCAATGGCGAGGAAACTCTGCTGAGCTTCGCGCCAGAGCCGGGAGATCTCGCGCACGTACTCGTCCGGATTCCGCAGCTCGCGCTGCGCCGTACGGACAATATCAACCTGCGCACGAGGCGGCACGACGCTGGAAACGGATGCTGCCGGGGCTGAGGTGGGGCGACGGGCAACCTCGCCGCGACCAAGGACGAAGGGCGTGGATGGACGGCTCATTTGGCATGCATCCCTAGCTCAGCCTTGACGAAGGCCCATGCGCCTCGGAAGTCGTCAGTGCCGTTTCCGCCGCGCAACTCCATAACGCCGATCCCGGCGCGCGCACTGCGGCGGATGTCTTCTAGGTCGCGGATCTCGACCGGGGCTAAGCGGCCGCCGGTCTCAAGTAGGCCTAGCTTGGCCTCGTCGAGGCTCTTGCTGCCACGCCGAACGCGATTTAGCAGGAAGTGTGCCGGAACATCGAGCCGCACGAGAAGCGCCATCCAGGGGGCGGCGGATTCGATGTCATCGTCGGAGGGTTGGACAGGCACTAGGACGAGATCCGCCTTACGGAGGAGCGCCTGCATCTGGCCCGGACTACTCTCGACGCCAGGTGGTGTGTCCACGATGACCACATCGGCATTCATTGCATCGAGCCTGTCCCAGTGAGCCTCGATCTCGGCGATGGCGATGGCCTCACAAGCTATAAGTGGTGCCTGCTCCGGTCGACGCGCGACCCACCGTGCCAGCGCCTGCTGTGCATCGGTGTCGACCACCTGCACTCGCAAGCCCTCATGGGCCGCGGCTACTGCGAGGTTCCGGGCGGTTGTCGTCTTCCCGGAGCCTCCCTTGGCTGTGGAAATAACGAGCCATCGCGCCATGCGCCCGTCCCGCATCGGGGCTGGTCGAGCGGCGCGCCCCCTCGCTCCGCCCTGCGAACTCTTCGCCATAAGGTTCCCCCTCGATTCCCTAATGAGGACGAGATGTAGCCGGAACTTTGGGGGTTGCGCAGCCCGTAAGATACTTTGAGCGCGTAAAAGCAAGGCGTGCCTTACATTTTGGTAGCAGTGAATCGCTTAGTTACAGTGACTTGCGCATTATGCCGATGCATCCTACCAAGCGTCGAAATGCAAGACGTGCCTTACATTTGGCCGAATACCCGCTTCCAACGGGGTAAGCGCGGTAGCTCCGGGGCTGACAGGTTGTGTGTGAGTTGGCATGGCTGAGGAAAGATCTCGGCGGGACCCAACCCGGGCATCTACCTAGCGGCTTTCAGCAAAGTCCAGTGCGTGGGCGTGAGCTGAGTCCAAACCAGTGCACACAAAGCGGCAGGCAGGGAGTAGAAGATCGGCCGCACTCTTCCTCGAGTTTTACCAAAGGGGCTCGCACCGCATGCTTCAACGCAACTCGGCCGCGCCTCATGTAAACGGCTCTTTAAGTAATTGGGCAAGGTCCTTTTCTTCGCCTCAGCTATTGCTTTGGCGCAGGTGAACACTTCACGCGTCTGCTGAGTCGCCAAAATCGCCCGTCGATCTGCGACAAGCCGGCGAGCGGTGCGGCATTGGCAGGTATACTAGGCTCAAGCTGGGGTGGCGGGGTCTGCTACGCGACAAGACCCACTCACGCTGCAGGGCGCTAGTGCCAGCCGCAACCATGGCGAAGGTGCTGGCGCTCACCTGCTCTACGCCCCCAAGTTAGCCACGAACTGGACCAGTTGGGTGATGGCACACGCCAGCGGCATCAGCCTGTACTCGGTGCAGCGCATCTGGAACTCCTATCCGTTGTAGCTGTAATGGTTTTGACGCTTTAAGCGTCCTGGCCACCCGGCCGTCGCTGAGAAGGTTGAGGACATCCTCAGCTTGTACATTGATCTACCGATGCACATCGGGGTGCTGTTCATCGACGAAAAGTCGCAGATACAGGCGCTCGCCATATTCAGCCTGGCCTGTCTCTCAAACCCGGCAAATGCGGCACCATGACCCACGACTACATCGAGTACGCGATTCGCCTAGGCCTTTGAGCTTGGCAATTGCAACCAGCGAGACGATTGCTTCAACATGATAGGCGCCGGTTCGCTTCAGGTAGCTCCTTTTTGGCGGGCTGCCCTCGACGTGACAAGGACAAGTGGGGAATCCAGTGAGCCCAGTCTTTAAGACTGAGGAATCGAGTGAGCCCTACCGGGCAGTCAGAAGACGGGGTGCCACCGGGGGGCGAGAGGGCTTCAGAACGAGGCCCTCGTCCGTGAACTCAACCTTGGCACCCGGATAGACCGCGTTCGCCAGCGCGAGGGTTCCTGGGAACTTATTTTTGAAATGGTACAGTTTAGAGAAGCCGGTTCCGAACTGGGCTTTTAGAGCTCCCCAGGGTACCAAGCGGTTTTCTTTGAGAGCGTGCAGTCTGTATGCAAGCCAGAGATAGACGTCGAGAGCTGGGGCGTTGTTTGATAGCGCCTTGATGGCCGCCTCTTCGAGCGGGACGGGGTGCCTCCTGAGCTGCTCGAAGAACCCTTCCGAGAGCTTTGCCGTCTCAAGCGAGAGACGTCCCTGGGTCGCCCCGTCGTCCGCCTCGATAAACAGGGCCCTGTCCACGATGGTTTGCTGAACGAGACCGGAGCTGCGGCTGCCGGTGGAGATGTCGAATGTCAGCTTGCAGCGGCTGATGCGCTCGGCCTGATCCCGGACGCTCTTGCCCGTCATACCCCCGGCCGGGATCCCAACTCGGGCCAGCCACCCTCGCATGGAGTTGCCCAATTCGACCTCGCGCCTGCCGGTTCTGAGGGCTTCCGTCTGGAGGTAGAGCAGGATGAGACGGGCGTGGCTGCCAAATGGGACGCCGACAAACTCGAAGTTTTGGCTGCCGTCCGGGGCCACGATTTGGCGACGGCCCGGCTCCACCATGAGCTTGACCTTCTCGGACACTATGCCCCAGGGGGCATCGTTCTCGAGCCTCTTGTGGGGAAGTGCGCACTGGGCCCATCCGCTGTAGGCGAAGCCGAGGCCTGAGTCCTCGTCTGCAAGGTAGGCCGACGCTGCCTCGACGACTGCACGCTCAAAGCCCGCATCGATGGCGCCTTTGCGTCCCTTAGCCTCGATCAGGTCATGCACCGTACCCATTGCCTGCAAACTCTGCCCGATCTCGCCGCAAATGTCGCCGGGGAATCGAGTGAGCCGAAATACTAGAAGCTATTGGAAATTCTACTATTAGAGTGCTCACTGCTTTCCTCGGGGTAACTGCGACAACTCGTTGATTTTCCGTCGCGTCGCTCACTGCTTTCCCCGGCTCGCTCACTCGTTTCCCCGGTCAGCCTGTGGACTCACTGGATTCCTCAAGAGGGCAGGGGCTCACTCGATTCCCCACCCGGCGCTGCGACTCGGGCAGGCTATCTCGGGCTCTCGCCAACGCGGTTTCCGCTGGTTCTCAGCGTTCGCGGGGTGCCACGATCCAATAGATTTTGGACTAACTCACTGCAGTCCTGACACACTGTATCGGGATAGAAAGCGAGTATGCGCGGTAACTGCCATTATCATATATATTAGCTTGATATCAGACATGCGCAGGACGGCGCCGCGTCCCGCTAGTGATCAGCATCCGACATGTCGGCCCAAAGGCACCAATCATGCACCTCTTCGTGCAATTTCGAGTAAGGCCTGTGCTCGATAACGCCACTAGCAACATTGATCGGGCCGCTCATGCCGACCTCCCGTCGATCAGGCACCACGGATCCAACTCCCGAAGGTGCGCAGATTTTACGGCCGCCAGCGATTACAGTTCGCAACCAGGCGGAAGCGAGGCGCATGATCGACCAGGCCTATCCCTACCGTTGCTGCGTGGTATGCGGTCTGGAGGCGGCAACGTGCCTGCAAGTGGCTCACCTCGACCACAATGCCTCGAACAACGCACCAGATAACTTGGCGCGCCTTTGCCCGACGCATCACTGGATGTATGACGCAGGCCTCTACCCCATCGAAGCTATCCAGCTCCTGCAGGCTCACTGGCAGACCACGCAGGGCATACCGAATCATAAAGTTCGGATGAAGGATGCTGGTGCAAAAGCAGCACTGTCGAGAAAGCGCAGTGCCGCTGCACGGAAGGCCGTTGCGACGCGGCGGGCAAACGCGGCTGTAGGTGGTTGAGAAGTCACAGAGCGAAGGCAGGCGCCACAGGGTTGCAGCGTGCAATCTTAATGTCCATGCCTGGTGCAGTAGAGCCCTCAGGGCAATGCACGACAACTGCATAACTCGCCATTATGGGAAGGGCAGCCGTGATCCCGGATCTGCCTCGCGGTAAGACGTAGCGGGCGAATGCGAACGCATCGCGACCGCCGAAGTGATGCCTCTGGACTGTCCGGCGATCCGGCGGGGTATTGGCCCGGCAGCGCCGACATTGCCCGTCTCACAAGCAGGGCCGTTCCGGCCTCAGCCTGGAGGCGCAGCGCTAGGCCGTCGCCCGTCATGCAGCGGGGCAGGGCGGCACCGTCGTTTCCACCTTCGAGGAGTTCGATAAGCGCGGAGTTCCTGCGTCGCTATGAGGCAGAAGTGACACAGGCGCATCTGGCACCAGCGGACGGCACCGTGCTGCTCCCCTTTCCGGGACTGTTCTTCGTCGCAACGCACGAGTGAAGCGGTCGGTCTAGGTGGAGTAACGGGCCGGCTGCCGATCTGAATGGCGGAGGTGGCCAGCCCGTTACCCCACCTGGCTTCGGCCGATGCGCTCTTGCGCCCGCTGACCCGACGAAGGATCATCGCCTAAGCGGGAGAAACAGCAGCACCGGCTCAGCCAATCCGAGGAGGATTGCTTGCGCCCACATCCGTGCTGCCGCTGATGCCTGATAGCATCACCTCGACTGACCCCGCCCGACTGAGCCTCGCCGAGGCGAGCGCGCTGATCGCCCGCCACGCCCTATCGCCAGTGGAACTCACCCAGGCCGTGCTCCGGCGTATCGAGGCGTTGGATGAGACCCTGCATGCGCATGTCACCCTGCTAGAGAAACCGGCCCTGGCCGCCGCTCGCACTGCGGAGGCGGAGATCATGGCCCGCGGCCCGCGCGGTCCGCTGCATGGCATCCCTTACGGCCTGAAAGACAACTACGATACAGCGGGCGTCCCAACGACCGCTGCCTCCCGCGCCAGGCGGGAGAATGTGCCGACGACCGACGCCACGTTGCATGCGAGACTGCAGGCTGCCGGGGCGATCCTCATCGGCAAGCATAATACCTGGGAATACGGCACTGGCACCGGGGAGCTGCAGGACGACCTATTCCTGCTGCCCCCGAACAATGCCTGGAACTCAGCCTATTACACCGCCGGGTCCAGCAATGGGACCGGTGTCGCGGTCGCAGCCGGATTTTGCGCTCTTGGGCTCGGCTCGGATACTGGCGGGTCTGTGCGGCTGCCGGCGGCGGCAAACGGGTTGCATGGGTTGAAGCCGACATATGGCCGGCTCAGCCGTGCCGGGATCTTGCCCAATGCCTATACGCTGGATGTGGCCGGGCCGCTGACCCGGCGTGCGTTGGATGCGGCGCTGGCGATGAACGTGCTCGCCGGGCATGACCCGCTCGATCCAACCAGCCTCGACCTGCCGGTGCCGGATTTCACCGCCCGGATTGGCGATGGGGTGAAGGGCCTGACCATCGGGCTGCTGCGGCGCTTCCACGAACGGGATTTCGCTGCCGACCCGGAGATGGTGGCAGCGTTCGAGGCGGCAGCCACGGTGTTGCGCGGGCTGGGCGCCAAGCTGGTCGAGGTGGATGTGCCTTTTACCGTGCAAGCCTTTCGGGATTGCATGCGGCCGATCTCCGCAGCCGAGGCCCTGTCCATCCATGGGCCGGATATCCGCGCCAAATGGCCGATGATGGGCAAGGCGCTGCAAGGGAAGTTCCTCAGCGCCATGGCCATATCGGGTGCGGATTACGTCACTGCCCAGCGCTGGCGGCGGCAGATGGCCGACGCGACGGATGCCGCCATCCGAGGCTGCGACGCGGTGCTGATGCCGTGCGTGATGACCAAAGTGCCGAGCTGGACCGAGGGGGAGGCGCGCTTCCAGGAATTCATGATGGCCAGCGCCACCTGCGTGCTGAACGTCAGCGGCCATCCGGCGGCCTCGGTCTGCGCCGGATTTGATAGCGCTGGGCTGCCGCTCTCGCTGCAGATTGTGGCGCGGCATGCCGATGAGGCGACCCTGCTGCGGGTCGCCCATGCCTTCGAGGAAGCAACCGACTACTGGCGTCGGTTGCCGGTTGGTTGAGGCAGTTCGATGACCGCGGGGCGGCTGGTCCGTCCTTTACACGGAGATGCCGCTGATGACCGAACTCGAAGCATATACCAAGTTGGTGCGGGCTGGGATCGCGTCGCCTGACGCGACTCTGGTCGCCCGGCTGATTGCCGCCGCGGCTCAGATGCAGGCCGGGCTCGCTCGCCAGCCACAGGGCTTGCCTACAGGGCTAGAGCCAGCTGCCAGCTTCTCGGTGCCACTGCCATGATGCGGCGGGGCTTGCTGGCTGCGGTGCTGGCCTGCGGCGTGGCTGGAGCGGCGCCGGCTGAGACAGTGCTGCGGGTGGGAATGACCCTGTCCGATATTCCGTCCATAACCGGCCAGCCGGACCAGGGCGGAGAGGGCTGGCGTTTCGCTGGGGTGACCCTCTACGACAGCTTGGTCGGCTGGGATCTCTCGCGAACCGACCGGGCCTCCCACCTTATTCCCGCATTGGCGTTATCCTGGGCGGCGGATCCGGCTGACCGGCGGCGCTGGATTTTCAAGCTGCGACCGGGCGTCACATTCCACGACGGCTCGGCCTTCGATGCCGATGCGGTCGCCTGGAACATGGCCAAGCTGATGGACCCGGCGGCGCCGCAATACGACGCACGGCAGGCGGCGCAGACCTATGGGCGAATGAATGCTCTGGCCGGGGTCGAGGTGATCGATCCGCTCACCGTGGCCATCATCACCAAGTCGCCGGATGCGCTGGTGCCCTGGTATTTCGGCCGCATCTTCTTCTCCTCCCCGGCACAGTGGGAGAAGGTCGGGCGGAGCTGGGAGGCCTTCGCCCGCGCGCCCTCCGGCACCGGACCCTGGCGGTTCGACCGGATCGTGCCGCGCCAACGGTTGGACCTCGTCCGCAACCCGACTTACTGGGATCCGATCCGGGTGCCGAAGACGGACAGGCTGGTGCTGGTGCCCATCCCGGATGCGAATACCCGCGTCGCCGCGCTGCTCTCGAACCAAGTGGATTGGGTGGAGGCGCCACCACCGGATGCCGCGTCCCGGCTACGGCAGGCTGGGATGCAGATTGTGGTGAACAGCTACCAGCATACCTGGCCCTGGATGTTGAGCCGGGTGGATGGGTCGCCCTTCAATGACATCAGGTTGCGCCGGGCGGTCAATCTTGCGATCGACCGTGAGGGCATCGCCGGACTGCTAGGCGGCTTCGGGACGCCGGCTGTGGGGCAGGTGCCGCCGGATCACCCGTGGTTCGGCACGCCGAAATGGCAGGTGAGATACGACCCGGCTGAGGCGCGACGGCTTTTGGCCGAGGCGGGCTTCGGTCCGCGCAACCCACTCCGGATGCGGGTTACCATTAGCCCCTCCGGCTCCGGGCAGATGCAGCCGCAGATCATGAACGAGGCGATGCAGGAGATGCTGCGGGCGGTGGGGGTCGAGGTGGCTTTCGAGGTCATCGACTGGTCCACCATGACCCAGCGCCGCAGCCAGGGGGCGCAGTCGCCGGAGCAGACCGGCATTCATGGGTTGAACAATTCCTGGTCCTGGGTCGACCCGGATTTCGGCTTCGTCAGCGTTTTGGCCAGCGACAAGATCGCGCCCCGCGGGAACAACTGGGGCAATGTACGGGTGCCAGAGTTCGACAGGCTTTCCAATGCGATCCGGGCGGAGTTCGATCCGGAGAAGCAGGACAGCCTGCTCGCCGAGTTGCATGCCCGTATGGTAGAGGACGCCACCTGGCTCTGGGTGGTGCATGATATGAATCCACGTGCCATGTCACCGCGGGTGAAAGGCTTCGTTCAAGCGCGGAATTGGATTCAGGATCTGACGACGGTGCGGATGGAGTAGTACTCGGCAAAGACGATTTGGCAGGTTGAAGTGAGCACACGTCGCCAGCGATGATGGACGCTGGACCATAAGCCCGGCGCCTTCGCGCCTCGGCGCATCGGTCCGGCAAATCCAGAGTGTCGCCTCGACGAAGTGGCGAAGCGCCTTCTCATCACGCTTCCATACGATTGGAATCTGCTGCAGCACCAGCATCAGCGACACCTAGGCATCGTCTAGGCTCGTTTTGGTCATGGTGTTGTCCCTTAAATAAACCGGGCGGACGTTCAGGGCGGAGAGCCAGAGTCCGAAGCAGAACCAAATGGATCGGCCAACCAGTCCGGTCACAAAGCCCAATCATAAGTTACCTTCAGGGATTTGACGTCGTCATCGTCTGCAAATCCTGCCACGTAAATTTTTAAACATAGCCCTGCATCATTGATGTTACCTGACCCCAGGCCATGATCGGTTTCGCCTTGCAGGGGTGGTGACCCCTAATAATGGATACCCATGTCAGAAGCAGATCGCGTTTTTTCACGCATGTCCAAGCCAATCACCTCTTCCCGTCAAACGCGGCACATTGTCAGCGCGCCTCGAAAGAACCGCTCCGGGATTGTGGCCAGTCGGGTCGTTGAAGTTGTGCATGTCACGCGAGGCATCCCGAGACCGGTGACGGATCAGCCGCGCCGGGTACCAGAGAGTGCCCACGTCGAGACTTGGCCCGCAGGACTTCGCCCAAACTCACCTGCACCTGCACTGCCGCAGGAGGCACAACCCATGTCACCCGAAGCCCCACCTCCAACCGTACACGTCATGCCAATGTGGCAACCATCAGCGCAGCAGTTGGCCTCGGAGCAGGGGAAGTCTGCTGTGGAGCTTCGTGAACCGCATGGCACAAAGTCAGGCGCATCGAAGGTGGTGCGGCATTTTGCGGATCCCTTCGCCGAGGATGATGACCGTGCCAACTGCATCCGCTGCGGCTACCTTGTCGAGCAGAAGCGAGAAACGCGGGGGCTGAAGACATGTTCGCAATGCAGTTGATGGCCATCCACGGTTGCAGTATCTGCATCGATTAATAATCGAAAGTGGGATACTTAGATGGATAACACAAATTTGCCTCACGATTTTTTGGCAATCGCTAATCAGTATTTTGGTGAGGATCAAGCCGAAGTAGTTGAAGGCCAACTGGACAGTTTGATTGTTTTATTGACAGGATATTTCGTTGGTCTCAAACGTACCGGCCGAGGCAGCGAGCGTCAGGCCCGGATCAACCTGATCCTCAAGCACCTCAAAGGTCTCCGCTTGGCCTTTAATCAGTTGGATGTGGAGACGTTAGCTGGGGCGCTTGATCCTGCGACCTCAGGAAAAATCATGGCGCTGGAGCGAGAACTGGCGGAGCTTCCGGATCAAACCTTGGCAAAGCTTCGACGAGCGCTGCTGCTGCCGGACGGTTTACCCCCCCTGCACACCGAGGTAGGCGAGCCCGGGCGACTCTATTGGTTGGGCACGCTGAAAGCCCTGCGGGAAACCCTTGGCGTTCTCGAGACAGGCCTCACTGCGATCGAAGCCGCAACGGAGCGGCAGCCGGCTAACCGGCCCAAGCGTTCCGATGTGCTCAGTTTGGGCCTTGAGGAGCTGGAGCGGATCTGGCGCCGACACCGCCCCGACCCGCCGAACCAAAGCACCAATGCGAATGGGTTTGGCGGGCTGGCGCAAACCCTGTTCGCCGCCCCTCCGTTCGCTTTTACAACAAGGTCTGTAGGTCACGCCGTCGCGGCCCGACTGCCAAAGCGCGCCAACCAGTAGCGCCGCAGCGGAGGCATTTTCCCGGGTTTCTGGAGCAGACTTCCATCGACCTGGTTGCTGCGGTCCTGATTGATCTGGGCTGTCATGAAACAGCAGCCCCGCCTCACATCCCGCACCGTCTCACGGCCCACGGCCGACGCCGGTCCCATTCATCACGCGACACCGGAAGCGGTGTCCCGCCGCTACGCTAGTAGGGCTACCGGCCCCGCCGCAGTCGCAGCCGCTTTCTCCGAGCCGCCGGCCCAACAGCCCGAGACGCTGCGCCAGCTCTTCACCATCGTCGAGGTTTGCCGAGCGACAGGCTTCTCGGACAGCACTGTCCGACGTGCCATCCGTCTGCGGCACCTTGCGGCCATCACCGTGGGTCGCAGCGTCAGGCTGACCCAGGTGGATGTTGATGCGTGGCTTGACCGCAATCACCGGAAGCCGCGCTGATGCTCGTGCCGAGCGCAAGGGAATCCCTCACTTTCAGCCCCCTTCCGGAAAAGGCGGGCTCGCTACAACTCAACAAGCCAGAGGTCCCCTTTTCCCGAATTTCAGTCCTGACCACACGGCAAGACAACAAACCAACCCTGACCAGACCTGACCGGAGCAGACCGATGAACCTGTTCGAATGGGCCGTGGCCCAGGACGTGATTGCGCCGGTGTTGGAGAATAATCTACCGCTGATTTCGGCGACCATCACCGCGGTGGCGACACCGTTGCCTCAGCCATCGCCAGCGCTGATTGCCATCAATGACGTCGCCAATGCGGCCGACGGACCAAGACCTGTAGCGCGCAGTGGCCAGCTACCGCCGGCATCTTTCGCCATCTCCTTGGCCACGCTTGAAGCCGAACGAAGGATGCCCCCCGACACGCTGTCCCGTTGGAAATCAGACGTCGAACAAGCCGCGACGTGGATCGGGCTGTCGCCAGAGACGCTGCCAACGGCCCCTGCGGCGCTCGTTCCGTATTTGGAAAAGGTGAAGGTCGGCGCGAAGCTGGGCAACAGACGGCTCAAAGCCAAACATTGGTCCAACCTGCAGTCCTCGTTGCGGGCAGTGGCTAGCGCGGTCGGCGTCCTTCCACCAAAGCGCGACCGTCATATGCCATTGACGCTGAGCCCCCCTTGGCAAGCCCGGGTTGGGCATCTGCCTTGTACATCTCGCTCGCCCCTAATGAGCCTCGTACGCTGGTGTGACAGCTGCAACATCGGGCCGGATGAGGTGCCTGCAGACGTACTCAAGGAGTACGGACGCTGGCGAGCGGCAAACAGCTACACCAAGCACCTGCCGCAGGTCTTGCAGAGTATCAGGATGCGATGGAACAGTTGTCAGCGGCGGGTGCCAGGGTGGCCACAGCAGCGTCTTACCAGCCCAGGCTTGCAACCTCGCCCACGTAACCTTCCCGCGACCGCTTTTCCTTCCACATTCCAGGACAGCTTCGACGCCTTCCTGGCCGGGCTGCGTGCCACAAAGCCCCTGGAAGGGCGAGGACGTGCCCTGGCGGAACCGACCATCGCGCTATACGGGTCGAAGATATTGCTGGCTGCTACGATCCTCGCTGGTCAGCGAGGTGGGCCGCAAGCGGTTCCCAATGTCGACTGCCTGGCGACACCCGAGGCAATGCGCCTCATCCTGTTGCAGCGATACCATGCGGATGGCGACACCTGGACGCCGACCGCGGTGCATCTGGCCACTGTCCTGGTCGGTCTGGCCCGCAATCATCTCGGACTTGACGACACCGCGCTCGCCCCACTGCGCGCGCTGCAGCGCAAGGTGCTGACACCGCGAGCGGGTCGCCTGCCAGAGAAGGTGCGCGACCGGCTGGCGCAGTTCGACGATCTGCAACTGCGCCGGGCTTTGTTCACGCTGGCCGACAAACTCTGCACGGAAGCCGAGGAGATGCGCAAAGAAAAGCCTTACCAGGCGGCGGCGCACCACCGCCGAGGTATCCTGCTGCACCTCCTGCTCCGGTCCGCCATGCGTCGGCGCAACCTGATCGCTTTGAACCTGCAGGACGACTTTGTCCGCGACCAAAGGGGCGAAGTGACCGGCATCCGAGCCAAGCACACCAAGAACGGCATCACGATCCAAGCCGAGTTCCCGCACGCTTTAAGCCGACTGTTCAAACGACACTGTGCGGTGTTTCGGCCAAACCTGCCGGGCGCGTCCAGCTGCTGGTTCGTGCCAAGTCCGGATGGAACAAGGCATGGCTCGATCGATGCCCAAAGTGCAAAGCTCGCACAGCTTGTACGGAAGCGCCTTGGGGCTGACTTCAACCTTCACCTGACCCGCCACATCGTGGCGACGATCCTCTACGAGGAGGACGGCGACAACAGCGTTCTCGTGCAACGTACCCTTGGCCACACCGAGGTCAAGACTACAACCAGGATGTATGGCGAGATCAGCACGGCCGGCGCGCACCACAAATGGAGCGAGGCCATTGATGATTTGGTTAAGCAAAAGATCCGCCGCCGGCGCACGGGGAAACAGGGCTGATGAGCGACATATCTCGCCGTGGCCGACACAGCACGCTCTTTCCCCTGGTTAAGCGACGGCCTTTGAGTGCGCAATGGCCGGAAGCTGACCGGCAGGCCTGGGCCATGGCGATCGGGCCTGCAGCCAGTCCTTTGGATGATCCTGGATCGGCTGCCCACCTCTCTGTCAGCAGCCAGCGGCTTCGGGAGAAAACGTACGGCAGCTTTCTGTGCTGGCTGGAGGCAGAAGGTCAGCTGGACATAACCGAAACGCCCGCCATGCGCGTGCGGCCAGACCGGGTTGCCGGCTGGTTCGCCGAGACCCGCGGCAGGGTGGCGGCTAGGACCGCTGACATGGCCCTGGTGCATCTCTCCCTAGTGATCGAAGCCATGGTACCAGGCAACGATTGGCGCTGGGTTAGGAAGACGCCTGGCAGGCCCAGCCGGGCAGATGTTCGGGCCATCGCAGATGGCAAACCGAAGCCACCTGACACCATCCAGATCGCGGCGGACGCCATAGATCTCTGCATTGCGCTCGATGATACCGTGCCTTCGATCGGCATCGCCCTTGAGTACCGTGATGCGTTAATTATCGCCCTTGCCTGCTACCACGCACCACGCCTGAGCAACCTCGCCGAGATCCAGATGGGCGAGCACCTGATATCTATATCGGATAGCGCCTGGCGCCTACGGATTCGCAGGACTAAGAACAGCGAGCCGCTCACTCCGCGCCTGGGCGCCGGGCTTGTACCGTGCCTGGAGCGCTACCTGCAGATCTACCGGCCGCTGCTCCTGGACGGACGGGAGGATCACGGCTTTCTTTGGGTCAATCAGCGTAGCCTGCCATTGGCCCCATCCGCGTTCCGCCGCGTCTTCCAGAACATGGGGCGGAGGCTGGCTGGTGTTGGCCTGAGCCCGCATGGCGTCCGGCACGGCATGGCAACCGGCTTGATGCAAATGGGTGCTGGCGGAATCCGCATCGCGGCAGCGGCTCTTGGACATCGCGGTACGGCAAGCGTCAATCAGGTCTACGACAGATCCGATATCAGCGTTTTTGCCACGGAGTGGAAGCGCATCCTGAAGAAGAGGCAGGGGCTGTAGCCGCAGAGGTGAGCTGCTGCGGGATGCGCAGTTGTTCCAACTCTATTCGCTGGCCAGGTAGCAGTTCTGCCGCCCGAACTGGGTGGCGCGTGCCTGGGCAGGCGTCGAGATGCACGGGCGGTACTGGATCCGTCTGGAGTTTGCAAGGAGGACCACACCTCAGGAATTTTCAACTCCAACCACCGCGGCTTCCGCTGACCAATGCGCCAGAAACGGCGCGCAATGTATGAGGAGTTCAGCAATGACGACCTGCAATGAGACTATCATCACCGAAGCGTTGGCCTATGCTGCGGCAGCCATCGCCATACTCGCCCCCAAGGATGGACGCCTTTCACGCCAGGGTACTGCCATGACCGAGTTGCTGCGCCAGCGCGCCGGTAACAAGTTCAGCGATTTTGCCATTAGTGTAGCCACGTCGCAGCTGACGGGAGAGCCCATGCCGGGCTTCTTCACCACCATGGAGACAAAGAGGCGCAAGCGCCGTGCAACGTCAGCGCCTCTTTCGCGTCCAGCCAAAGCAGATCCAGCCGATAACGGTGGCTGATTCGCGGTTGGTTAATCAAAATCATGAGTAGGGAATGGCTGAGCGTCCGCTCAGCCAATTTCCGTCGCGCTTCTGACATTTATTTACGCAAAAACATTGAAAAGCTTGGGTACCAGCCCCATCTATGTTGTACGAGGGACATGGCTCGCCCGGCACCCTTGCTCCCAGCTGCAATCTCATTCGTGTTTTCAGGGTCGAGCTGAACCCGACCAGCCACGGGGTAGCGCCGCTGCATCAGCGATGATGCCCTGTCGCTATCCCGCACTGCATTCGGTCGGGCTCACGCAGCGAGTCATGACTCCTCTTCCCCTTCGTCATCCCACCTCGGCGGAGCCGCTGCAGCGCTATCCACGGCGCCGCCGTGGCCCGGCACCGCGCATCCGGCACTGAGCCGGCTGCTTCTGCAAACCTTCCCTTGCCAGCGGTGGCATGGGGGTGGCGATGACCAAGCGCCCACCCGGCGCCGCCCCGGTCCAATCCAGGGACGATGCGTCGGCCCCGCCGCGCAGGACGTGGCGTTGGCGCGGGCCACAAGCCCACGCCGAGCAACTCGGCCCAGCCCGCGGCGACTGCAGCGCTCGGGCCGCCATTTAGAAGGTCCGTCTGGGTTGTGGATCACCCGACCGGACAAGCTTCGCGTCAGCCCGGCCGCTGTCTCACAGCGCGCCGGGCTGATTGCATGCTGAGCCCACCCCGCTCTCCCACGCGGCACTCCAACCCGTCTCGGCAGCTCCCAAGCCGACCGTCGCGGCCCCTTGAGCAAGGCCGGAAACCCGATGTTGGAGATCGCATGACCCCCATCAGCGCCCTCAGCTACCAGGGCAGGCCCATCCGCCTCCGTGGCGCCATGCTGAACCTGACCGACATGTGGCAGGCAGCCGGCGGCCCGGAGAACCGGCACCCGGCCCATTGGCTGATCCTCAATGAGACGCAGCACTGTCGCGCGCAGCCCCAGATCCATTGGATCATGTTCGAGGCGCCGACCGCGGATACCGTCATCTCGGATGGCAGTATCAAGATCGACGGCGACGGCCTCGTTGCCACCCTGGGCGGCCACCACGACGGGACCTGGGCACACTGGCAGCTCGCGCTGTCCTATGCCCGCTATCTCTCACCGAGGCTCCACCTCTGGTGCAACACCGTGGTTCGCACCGCTATCGCGCAGCCCAGCGGCTCTCCGACCCCGAGGCATGACCCGCTGCTGCCCTCCCTTGCCCAGCAGTTCCGCAGCCTGCATCGCCGGCTCGACATCCTCGACCGGCATGCGGCGGACCTGATGTTCCTGCAGCTCTCGGCGCAGGACTTGCTGCTCGGTAAGCGGCGGGACTTCTCGGAGCGCAGCCAGGCCATCATCACCAGGGTGGCGGCGGCCGAGCCGTTCAATAGCCAGTGCCCCTGCTGCGACACCAACCCCGTCCTCACCGAGGCCGGCCGGCCGCTACCCGGCGCCGAGTTTGACCACTTCTTCCATCGCGGCCTCAACCGGCCGGAGCATGGCTGGCTGGTCTGCGCGGCCTGCCATGGCGAGCTGACCCGCGGCAGCTACCTCGTTCGCTTCGCGCGAATGCCCGAGTTCCGCACCTTCCAGGCCGCGGTGCTCAAGCAACGGCGTCGGGGGCATCCCAGCACCACGGCCCCGATGCGGTAGCCCGCAGGAACCCCCAAGGTTCTCCCCGGTGGAGGACCTGCAGAGCCCCATGACCTCACACCGAGGTCATGGGGCTTTTTGCATTTCCGGGGTCACGCCCCTTCATCTGGCCCTCGCTCTAACCCAGCACCGGCATGGGCCGCCAGCACACTGCCGAAGCTTTGCATCATGCCGGCGATAGTGGGTGCGGATGGTGGGAAGGGGGAGCCACCTCCAGCCGCATGGGAGGTGCCGGTAGGACATCTTAGAGCGCCCTCGAAAAGTTATTTTGATGTGTCGTAATGTCGCCACTATAGTGGCGCTATGACCGACACAGAACCTACCCTGGCCGAGTTGGCGGCAGCCTCGGGCCTGGAGCCCCGCACCATCCGCTCCTGGGTGGCCCAGGGCCTGCTGCCAGGGCCACGCTCCCGCGGTCCCGGCGCCCGCTACCCCGCTGACGCCCTCAAGCGCCTGCTGGCCATCCGCGGCATGCGCGACCGCCTCGGCATGCCTCTCGCCGCCATCCGGCAGGAGCTGCTGGTGGCCACGCCCGAGCAGCTGCGGGTCCATGCCGGCCGAGCTGCCGACCTGGTGCCCGAGCCACGCGAGCTGGCTTCGGCTCCGTCCTCGGCCCTCGACTACCTCCGCGGCCTTCGGGAGCGGCGGGAGCCAACGCCGGCCGCAGGAGTAGCCCTACCGCCTCCGCCCCGAGCCGGGGAGGGGCCACCGCCGCGGTCCCCACAGCGCCAGGGTTCCCTGGCGTTGCCGACAGCCGGCTTTGAGGCGCTGGAGCTCCACCTGGCCCAGGCCCGCCGCGAGCCGCCCCGCAAGGTGCGTGCGGAGGAGTGGCTGCGCATTCCCATCGCTCCTGACGTCGAGCTGGCGGTCCGCGGCCGCCTCGATGCCGAGCAGCGCGCCCGGCTCGAGCGCTGCGCCGACCTCATCCGCGACATCCTGCTCGGGAGCAGCTCATGACCGATCGTCCAGCCACCCGCCTGACCCTCACCGCCGGCCTCGACCGCGCCCTGGCCTGGGAGGGCGGCGGCTCCATCCGCTACCTCGTCGCCGACCTCACCGCCGGGGATGGCGGGAAGCCAGGGCGGCAGGTACCGCCGCTCAACCTGGCTCTGGCCATCGACGTCTCCGGCTCCATGGCCGGTGAGAAGTTGGAGGCCGCGCGCCGCACGGCCCTCGCAGTGGCCGAGGCGCTGGGTGAGGCCGACCGGCTGACCGTCGTCGCCTTCGACAGCGGGGCGGAGCTGCTGCTCGATGCCCGGCCAATGGACGCGGCCGGCCGCCGCGCTGCGGCCCGGGCGATCGGCCGATTGGCCCCGCGCGGCGGCACCAACCTCTTCAGCGGCTGGCTGCTCGCCGCCGAGTACGTGGCGATCGCCATGGCGGCCGGGGCAGGGGCCTCGCACCGGCTGATGCTGCTCTCGGACGGCCAGGCGAATGAGGGGGTGACCGACCGCACCGAACTCGCCCACCACGCGGGCGAGCTGCTCAGGCGCGGCATCATGACCTCGGCCGTCGGCATCGGCGACGGCTACGATGAGGAGCTGCTGGGCGCCATGGCCGAGGCCGGCGGTGGCCGGCTGCACGATGCCGGGCAGGCCCACGAGATCGGCGAGGTGGTGCTGGGCGAGCTGCGCGAGGGCCGCGACGCACTGCTGGAGCGCACCACCCTCCGCCTCTCCGTCCCGGCGACCCTCCGGGCCGAGGTGGTGGGGGCCTGGACGCAGACGGCGCTGCCCGGCGCGCTCGAGGTGCTGGTCGGCACGCTGCTGCCGGACCGCCCGAAGCGGCTGGTGTTCCGGCTGCACGCGCCAGCCGGGGCACCGGGGACGGCGCTGCTGCTCGGCGTCTCGGCCAGTGGTGCCCTGCCGGATGGTGGCGGTCTGATCGAGGCCCGCCCGGCGGAGGCCGAGCTGCAACTGGCGCCTGGCCACGAGAACAGCGCCCAGCCGCGCGACGCCGACCGCGACCTCGCCGCCGTGCGGGCCTGGCAGGCGGAGGTGCTGCGGCGGGCGGTGCGGATGAACCGCGACGGCGACCGACGGGCGGCACGGCACTACCTCGAGCGGGAGCTGCGCTGGATGCAGCGCTATGCCCGAGGCCTGAAGGCGGTGGAGCCGCTGCTGGCCGAGCTGGTGCTGCTGCTGCGCCGGGTTGGCGAGGACTGGGACGAGCAGGTTCGCAAGGAGGTCTATGCCGCCTCCTACCAGCGTGCCCGCGGTGAGGTGGACCTGCGCGCCGCGGCGCCGCCCTCTATCGCCGAGCGCTTCAGCGGGGTCCCAAGGCGATGAACGCCCCCCTGGCAGGAACACTGGCGGACCGGGCGCTTGGCGCCCTGGTCGGCCTGGCCGTGGGCGATGCCGTCGGCACGACGCTCGAGTTCTGTCCGCGCGACAGCTACCCGCCGCTGACCGACATGGTGGGCGGCGGCCCCTTCCGGCTGCCGCCGGGCGGCTGGACGGACGACACCTCCATGGCGCTTGGCCTGGCCGGCAGCCTGGTCGAACTCGGGCGTTTCGACGGCGCCGACATCATGCGGCGCTGGCTCCGCTGGATGGGGCAGGGGGCCTACAGCCACACCGGAACCTGCTTCGACATCGGCAACCAGACCAGGGCGGCCCTGCGGCGCTTTGAGCGGGATGGCAGCTTGCCGCCGCCGACCGACGCGGCCGGCAACGGCGCGATCATGCGGCTCACGCCGGTCGTGCTCTTTGCCATGCGCGAGCCGCTGGAGCGGCGGCGTACGGTCGCAGCTGAGCTGGCGGTTCAGCAGGCGCGGCTGACCCACAACAGCGAGGAAGCCGCTGCGACGGCGGCGGCCATGGCCGGCCTCCTGTATGATCTGCTCCACGGCGCCGGGCCGGAGGTCCTGGGCGAGGTGGCGGCAACTCGGAACCTGGTGCGCTCTGGCGGCTATGTCCTCGATACCTGGAACGCCGCGCGCTGGGCGGTCGCCACCACGGGCAGCTTCCGCGAGGCGGTACTGGCCGCGGCCAATCTCGGCGAGGATGCCGATACCACTGCGGCCGTCGCAGGGCAGATCGCGGGAGCAATGTACGGCTATGCCGGCATCCCCAGCATGTGGCGCGAACGGCTGCTCTGGCGCAAAGAGATCGAGGCGGCGGGTTGGAATCTTATCAGCCAGCCACGCCAGCAGGCGACTACAGTCTGACACGAGGGCGCACGGGCTTCGAAGGGCGGAACTCGACGTTGCTGCCGCTTTGGGGACCCGCAGCGAGAAGAGGGCTGTAGCTATGATTTCAGCTGGCGTGCCGCTTAATCGTGCGAAGGTCGTGCCGCCTCCGCGACGCGCCCTCGTGCATATTCCGGGCAGCAATGGCTTGCCGCTTATCGGCAGCACTCTGCAGGTCCTCGCCGATCCCAAAGGATACTACGAGGCGCTCGCCGCGCGGCACGGGCTTGTGATGCGGGTCAATATCCTTGGTGAGACGGGTGTACAGCTGCTGGGGCCGGAGGCGAACGAGCTGGTGCTGTTCGACCAGCAGCGCCTCTTCTCCGCCCAGCTGGGTTGGGGCCGATTTCTCGACCGGGTCTTCCCGCGTGGCCTGCTGACCCTGGACTTCGAGGAGCATAGACTGCAGCGCCGTGCGCTGGCGGTAGCCTTCAAGGCCGGGCCGCTGCGGGCCTATCTGGCGACGCTGGATACGGGGATTGCCGCTGCTGTGGCACGGTGGCGGGCCACACCGGGCCCGATGACGCTCTACCCGGAGATGAAGCGCCTCACCCTCGATCTCGCCGCGCGGTCCTTTCTCGGCGCCGACATTGGCCCTGACATGGAAGACGTCAGGTCTGCGTTCGCCGACATGATCGCAGCGACGGTCGCGCCCATTCGAAGGGCGCTACCGGGGACGCAGATGCGCCGTGGCGTGCAGGGGCGCGCGCGTATCGTCGCGTACCTCGCTCGACAGGTTCCGGTCCGTCGCATGTCAGATGGCAATGACCTGTTCACCCAGCTTTGCCATGCGACGACGGAGGATGGCGTACCGCTCCCCACCGAGGCGGCGGTGGATCATATGAGCTTCCTGATGATGGCGGCGCACGACACGCTCACCTCCTCGCTCACGGCCTTTGTATGGCTGCTCGCCACTAACCCGCGTTGGCAGGTTCGACTACGTGACGAGATCGCCGGGCTCGGCCTGCAGGCTGACGAGCCATTGCCCTTCGATCGGCTGGACGAACTGCGGCTGACCGGGATGGCTTTCGAGGAAGCGCTACGGATCATCCCACCAGTACCCGCCGTGCCGCGACGCGCGCTGCGGGACTTCGAGTTCGGCGGCTACCATATCCCGGCCGGCACCTCGATCGGGATCAATCCGCTGTTCACGCATCATATGCCAGGTCTCTGGCTCGACCCCGACCGCTTCGACCCGGACCGCTTTGACGAGACTGCGCGGGCAGGCCGCCGCCGTGGCGCCTATGTCCCGTTCGGCGGCGGCGCGCATATGTGTCTCGGGCTGAACTTCGCCATGATGCAGGCCAAGTGCTTCGCTCGGCACCTGCTGCAGAACCTTTCGGTCGGCGTCGCGCCCGGCTACGTCACAGCTTGGAGGATGTGGCCAATTCCGCAGCCAAAGGATGGGATGCAAGTGCACCTGGTGCGCGTCGACTGATGCGCCGCACAGGTGCGGTGTGCAACGTCACTAGGTCATCAAAGCCGCTCACCCGCTTAGCGAGCACCGCGTGCAAATCGATCATCTAGACGGACTGAAGCACTTCCGCCCCAGACTCGCTGACACCGACATCTTCGTCGATATGGATACCGACAATCGAGAAGCATTGGCCCTGAACGGTAAGCTGGGCTTCTGGAAGAAGTTGGACCGTTGGTCCTTCAGGAACATGTCCCAACCAAACCGCCAGGCCAACAACGCGAAGTTTTCATTTTGACGCCAAGCTGGCGAGCAGCATCAGCGCCAGCAGTCCAGCGGTTATTCGCCAGAACAGCAGCGGGTTCCGATCGTGTAGCGAGCGCGGCCCTGGCTTTTGCGGGGCTCCGCGCGCCATGCCGATCTCGAGTTCCGCGACCAGCTCATTCGCATCGGCGAAGCGGTGCTCCGGCGCGACCGCGACCGACCGGGCGAGTACCTGGTCCAGCCAAGCCGGCAGGTCCCTGCGCCGCGTGAGCAGCGACTCTGGCGCCTTGAAGCGCGGGTGGGAAAAGGGTTCCACCTCGCCGTAAGGGTAGCCGCCACCGAACAGCCGGTACAGCGTGACACCTAGAGCGTAAAGGTCAGAGCGCTCGTCGCCGGCCTGCCCGGCATGCAACTCAGGCGCCATGTAGCTTGGCGTGCCCGGGATGTCGGGGGCGGCAAAGTCTTCAAGGTTGGGCAGGCGCGCCACGCCGAGGTCAATCAGTCGCAGCCCACCACCAGGCTCGAGGATGACGTTATCGGGCTTGATATCGCGGTGGATCACCCCGGCTCGGTGCAGCGCGCCGAGCGCTTTGCCGAGCTTCGCCGCGATCACGACCCCAGCCTCGAGGGACACCGGCGGGCCACGCAAAATCCGCCGCTCCAGCGTTTCGCCTTGGTACAGCGGCATGGCCGAATAGAGACAGCTTTGCCGCCCCGCTGGCAGTTCCAGCACCTCGCCCACGAAGGGGCTGCGGACCCGCGCAGCGATCCAGCTCTCGCGCAGGAAGGCTTGGCGGAAGCTGGCCTCAGCCGCGGCACCAGGCTTCGGAAACTTGAGGACCACCGGACGCCCCTCGGCGGCCGTGTCGCGGCCGCGGAAAACCCGGCTATAGCGGCCGTCGACGAGCATCTCGTCGAGCACGAAGTCGTCTACTGTGGCGCCGCGCCGGGGCGCCGGCAGTACCGGCAGGGCCGCCGCCGCCGCCTGCAGGTCTGCCTGATCCGGCGTCGGCAAGTCGAGCACGTCGAGCACCAGCGCGGTAGCATTGTCCCCCGCCGATGAGGCGAGCGCGGCTTCCACCAACCGCCGCGCCGTCTCATGCGGAGCGGCGCGGCGGGCAAGTTCCACCAGGATGCGGCGATCCGGAAGCTCACCATGTACGCCGTCGCTGCACAGCAGATAGCGGTCATGCGGCTGTGCCGCTTCCTCGGCATAGTCCAGCCGTACCGTCTCCGCCGGTCCGACCGCTCGTGTGAGCATATGGGAAGTGCCGGGCGCGCCTGGGGTATGGTCGGTGGTCAGTCGGTCCAACACGCCGCCTCGCAAGCGGTAGAGCCGCGTGTCACCGACATGCAGTACATGCAACCGGCGGCCGCGCAGCACCAGCGCTGTCAGTGTGCAAGCCATGCCGGCGAGTGCGGCATCGGTCCGGCCCACGGCATGCAGCCAACCGTTGGTCGCCTCTATCGCGCGCGCTGCGGCGCGCTGCACCGCAAGCGTCTCGCTCTGTCCGAGTAGCCCTTCAAGCAACCCACGTACTGCCAGTTCCGCCGCAACGCGACCACCCTTCGCGCCGCCTACGCCATCCGCGATAGCCGCAATCATCCCGTGCCGGTCGCCGCGCACCGGGTCGCCGAGCCAGAGCCCGCAATAATCCTGGTTGTCCGGACGCCGGCCGCGCTCGCTACAGAAGCCGGCTCGCACGTTCGGCTGGCCGGGCGAGGTCGCTCCGGCAATACCTAGCGTCGTCGCCATAGGTTTGTTCGGAATTCGGATCTCCTTATGAGAACATCAGAATGATGGCGTCTCGAAAACGATTCTGTGAAGACAGCTACCGTCTTTACGACTGCCTCAATCATTGATGAATTCATAAGCTGTGGAAGTGCCCCGGCGCGTACGCGACAAGAGTCGTGTCGAAGACCGATGGCAACGGGAGAAGGCACGGTACCACGGCGACGCAGAGCGTCGCCGGTGACACGCTCGGGTGGCCGGGCGGGTGGCACGACGATCTGCGCGACCCATGGACGCGCGGGGCAATCTGGCCGTATGGCAAGTCGTGACTTCTTCAAGGCGGGGCATCCGCCGACGCTCTTCGCGGCGTTCTTCTATTTCGACATGAGCTTCATGGTCTGGGTGATGCTGGGGCCGCTCGGCGTCCAGATCGCGCAGGACCTGCACCTGAACGCGGCACAGCGTGGATTGATGGTCGCCGTGCCGCTGTTGGCAGGCGCGCTGCTCCGGGTGGTGAACGGCGTGCTGGTGGACCGCATCGGGCCGCTGCGCACCGGCACGATCGGCCAAGTCATCGTCATCCTCGGGCTGCTCTCGGCCTGGTGGTTCGGTGTGCACAGCTATGCGCAGGTGCTGCTGCTGGGCATCGTCCTAGGCGTCGCCGGCGCCTCCTTCGCCGTCGCCCTGCCCCTGGCCTCCCGCTGGTACCCGCCAGAGCTCCAAGGCATTGCGCTCGGTATCGCCGGCGCCGGCAATTCCGGCGTGGTGTTCGCCGCACTCTTCGCACCCGGCCTCGCCGCCGCCTACGGTTGGACCAACGTGTTTGGACTCGCAACGATCCCGTTGATCGTCGCTTTCGTCACCTACCTGGCTGTGGCGCGCGAAAGCCCAGAGACGCCGCCGCCGAAGTCGCTGACAGAATACCTGGCGGTCTTTCGCGTCGGTGACGCCTGGTGGTTCATGTTTTTCTATGCTGTCACCTTCGGCGGCTTCTCCGGCCTCGCCTCCTCGCTGCCCATATACTTCCACGACCAGTACGGACTGGACCCTAAACTGGCCGGCTATTTCGCCGCCGCCTGTGTCCTCGCCGGCTCGCTGGTGCGGCCGGTCGGCGGGACGCTCGCCGACCGCATTGGCGGCATCCGCGCGCTCTCGGTTATGTACGCCACTGCGGCGCTAGCCATTGCCGTCGTTAGCATCGGCCTGCCGCAAGCCTGGATGGCGTTGACCGTCTTCATCATTGGCATGTTGGCCTTCGGCATGGGCAATGGCTCGGTCTTCCAGTTGGTACCGCAGCGCTTCCGGCGGGAGATCGGGGTGATGACCGGGCTGGTCGGTATGACCGGCGGCATAGGTGGCTTCTATCTCGCCTCCAGTCTTGGCTACTCGAAGCAGTTCACCGGCAGCTACCAGGTCGGGTTGCTGGTCTTCGCCGTGCTCGCTGCCGTCGCGCTGGTCGGCCTCACCAGCGTCAAGGCGCGCTGGCGGACCACCTGGGGTGCCGTGGCCGGCGTCGGGCGCATTTGATGATCGCCGCTCCGCCGCTCTGCAACCCCACCGGTGGCACCCATTGCCCCTATTGCGCCATGCAATGTGCCATGCGGCTGGTGGCAAAGGACGGGCGTCTGGAGGTCACGCCCCGCGACTTCCCGACCAGCCAGGGTGGGCTCTGTCGCAAAGGATGGACAGCCGCCGACCTCTTTACCGCCGACCGGCCGCTCACTCCGCTACTGCGCGACAGGCGCGATGCCCCGCTACGTCCCGCGACCTGGGAGGAGGCGCTCGACCATGTGGTGAGAGGGATCGGCGCGGCGCAGGCGGCAGGCGGTGCCGATGCGGTCGGCGTCTTCGGCGGCGGCGCCCTGACCAACGAGAAAGCTTATGCGCTGGGTAAATTCGCCCGCGTCGGCCTCGGCACCTGCAACATCGACTACAATGGCCGTTTCTGCATGGCCTCGGCTGCAGCGGCTGGCAACCGCGCCTTTGGCCTCGACCGTGGCCTGCCCTTCCCGCTGCAGGACATCCCGGAAGCCGAGGCGATCCTGATCGCCGGCGGCAATCCCGCCGAAACCCTGCCGGTGCTGCTGCAATATTTGGAGGCGCAGCGGCAGCGCGGCGGGCAGTTGATCGTCGCCGACCCGCGCCGCACAGCGACCGCCGCCATGGCGACGCTGCACCTGCAGCTGACGCCGGGCAGCGATGCGGCGCTGGCCAATGGACTGCTGCATATCGCGGTGCGCGACCGGCTGCTAGATGAGGATTTCATTGCCGCGCGCACAACCGGCTTCCCCACCGCCCGCCGCGCCGCCGCCGCCTGGTGGCCCGATCGGGTGGAGCGTGCGACCGGCGTGCCAGAGCGCCAGCTGGTGCAGGCGGCGCATCTGCTAGGCGAGGCGGCGACGGCGATGATCCTGACCGGCCGCGGTCCGGAGCAGCAGCGCCACGGCGTGGCCAACGCGCTGGGCTACATCAACCTGGCGCTCGCACTGGGCAAGGCCGGCCGTCAGGCCTGCGGCTGGGGCACGCTCACCGGCCAGGGCAATGGCCAGGGCGGCCGCGAGCACGGCCAGAAAGCGGACCAGCTGCCGGGCTACCGCAATCTCGCCGATCCGGCGCACCGCGCCGCCGTGGCCGCCATCTGGGGTGTCGATCCAGCGACGCTGCCGGGACCCGGCCCTTCTGCCTGCGAGCTACTGGACCGCTGCGGCGCGCCGGATGGCATCCGCGCATTGCTGGTACAGGGCTGCAACCTGCTGGTCGCGGCGCCCAACACCAACCGGGTGCGGGAGCGGCTGGCGGCGCTCGACATGCTGGTTGTGGCCGACCCATTCTTGTCCGAGACGGCCGCGCTCGCCGATGTCGTGCTGCCTGTGGCGCATTGGGCTGAGGAAGCCGGCACCATCACCAACCTCGAGGGCCGGGTGCTGCTGCGCGACCGCTTGGTTGCGCCGCCGCCAGGCGTGCTGACCGATTTGGAGCTGCTGCAGGAGATCGCCGAGCGCCTCGGCCGCGGGAAGTTCTTCAGCGCCGACGCACGGGACGTCTTCGAGGAGCTTCGCCGCGCCAGCGCCGGTGGCATTGCCGATTACGCAGGCATCACCTGGGAGCGGATCGTGGCGGAGCAGGGCGTGTTTTGGCCATGCCCGACGCCCGGGCACCCCGGCACTCCGCGCCCCTTCCAAGAGCGCTTCGCCACGCCAGACGGCCGCGCCCGCTTCCATGCGGTGGAGCAGCCGTTGTCGGCGGAGCCGCCCGACCAGGAGTATCCGCTGCTTCTCACCACGGGCCGCGTGCTGGCGCAGTACAATTCAGGCACCCAGACCCGGCGTGTGCAGGCACTGCTGGCGGCCGACCCCGAGGCCTTTGTCGAGATCCATGGTGAGACCGCCCGAGGTCTCGGCATCGCCGAGGGCAACATGGTGCGGCTGGTGACGCGGCGTGGTGCCGCAGCGCTGCGGGCACGGCTGGTCCGTACCATCCGCCTCGACACCGTGTTCGTGCCCTTCCACTGGGGCGGCCTGGGGAATGCGAACCTGCTGACCAATGCCGTGCTCGACCCAGTCTCGCGCATCCCCGAGTTCAAGACTTGCGCCGTCCGCGTCGAATGCATGCCGCCTGCTTCTCAACAAGGATCCAATTCAGCATGACCATGGAGACCACACCGCGCTTCCTCAACGGCGTCTACCACTTCGAGGGCAAGGGACTCACCGTGCCCGCACTACTCGATGCTAAACTCACCTATACGGTGCCAGCCGACAAACGGGCGCAATTGATCTACCTCCGCGCCGGCAATTCTTCGGATGCGCTCGTCAATCTGGTGCTGATGCGGGCGGGCACGCCGATGCGGCACTTCCCGGTCGGCGCACGTGGGGCCATGCATGTGCCGCTGGCCGTGGTGGAGGACATCTTTCCCGAAACGGTGCTTGAGCTGCACCTCGCGGCGCCGCAAGGCGTGACGGGCGAGGTGGTGGTCGATCTGGGCCTGATGGAAATCTGAGGAGCACGTCCATGGCGAAGCAGAGATTGGTCGTCATCGGCAATGGCATGGCGGGTGCCCGTGCGGTTGAGGAGGTGCTTGCCCGCGGTGGCAGCGAGATGTTCGACATCACGATGTTCGGCGATGAGCCCTACGGCAACTACAACCGCATCCTGCTGTCCAACATCCTGAGCGGGATACAGGATGCCAGCGAGATCTTTCTCAACCCGCTCGACTGGTATGCCGAGAACGGCATCACATTGCATGCCGGGTCGCCGGTCACGGAGATTGATCGCTTTGCCAAAGTGGTGCAAAGCGCGAGTGGCGTACGGGCGCATTATGACAAGCTGCTGATCGCAACCGGCAGCCGCGCTTTCATCCCACCCATTCCTGGCATCTTCACGGAGCCCGGCAAGCTCAAGTCCGGCGTCTTCGGCTTCCGTACCATCGACGACTGTTCCGGCATCGCCGCCGCTGCGGGCTCTGGCGGTAAGGCGGCAGTGATCGGCGGCGGGCTGCTAGGGCTGGAGGCAGCACGTGGCCTGCTGCACCATGGCTGCGAGGTGCATGTCGTCCACCTTGCCGGCCATCTGATGGAGCAGCAGCTCGACGCTCCGGGCGGCGCGATCCTCAAGAAGACCATGGAGAGCATGGGCGTCACCGTTCATGTCGGCAAGTCCACCAGCCAGGTGCTGGGCGAGGACCGCGTCACTGGGTTGGCCTTCAAGGACGGTACATCGCTCGAATGTGGCCTGGTCGTCGTCGCCGCCGGAATCAAGCCAAATGCCGAGATTGGCGTGCGCGCCGGGCTGACCGTGGAGCGTGCCATCGTGGTGGACAACCACATGCTCGCGGTTGATGACATGAGCGTCTATGTCGTTGGCGAATGTGCACAGCATCGCAGCCGGGTCTATGGGCTGGTCGCGCCGCTCTGGGATCAGGCCAAGGTTTTCGCCGACCATGTAACGGGTGCCAACCGCAATGCCGCCTATCATGGCTCGAAGCTCGCCACCAAACTGAAAGTCATGGGGGTTGAGCTGGCCTCGATGGGCATCACTGAACCTTCCGAGGAACGCGACGAGACCATCCAGTTCAGTGAGCCACAGCGCGGCACCTACAAGAAGTTGATTGTGCGCGATGGTCGGTTAATCGGCGGGATCCTGATGGGCGACATCAGCAAAGCCGCCTACCTAATGCAGGCTTTCGACCGCGACAGTCCACTGCCAGAGGAACGGCTCTCTTTGCTGTTCGATCTCGGTGCGCCGCCGCAGAAGGTGACGTTGGACGAGATGCCAGCCGAGGCGCAGGTTTGCAATTGCAACGGCGTCACCAAGGCGGCGATCGGCAACTGTGTCGCCGGCGGCAACCGCAGCTTGCCCGGGGTGATGAACGCAACGCGCGCTGGCAAGGGCTGCGGGTCGTGCAAAGGGTTGGTCTCCGACCTCGTTGCCTGGTTCGCCGGCGGCGACGTGGAGGAGGACCCCTCGGTCCATTGGTATGTGCCAAACATCCCGTTGAAGAAGTCCGAGCTGGTCGAGGCAATCCGCGCGCGAACGCTGAAATCCGTCTCGGCTGTATTTCGCGAGCTCGCTGGCGGTGTCGAAGACGCCGGAGCCAAACCCGCACTCGCCTCGCTGCTTTCGGTGGTATGGAAGGGCGAATACGTGGCGGAGCCCGATGCGCGCTTCATCAACGAACGCATCCACGCCAACATCCAGAAGGACGGTACTTTTTCCGTCGTGCCACCGATGCCGGGCGGCGCGACCACGCCGGCAGAGCTGCGGCGCATTGCCGAGGTGGCCGAAAAGTACCATGTCTCGCTGGTAAAGGTGACGGGTGGCCAGCGCATCGACCTACTCGGCGTGCGGAAGGAGGATCTGCCTGCAGTCTGGGCCGAGCTCGGCACCGTCTCCGGTCACGCCTACGGTAAGACCTACCGCACCTGCAAGGCCTGCGTTGGCACGGATTTCTGTCGCTTCGGTCTTGGCGACAGCATGGCCTTGGCCAAGAAGATCGAGGACAGGTTCAAGGGCATCGACAGCCCGCATAAGATGAAGCTCGCCACCGCTGGCTGCCCGCGCAACTGCTCCGAGGCCCTGATCAAGGATGTTGGTCTGGTCGCGGTCGGTGACGACCGCTGGGAGATCTATGTTGCCGGTGCTGGCGGCTCTCATGTGCGCAAGGGAGATCTGCTCTGCACCGTCTCCAGTCATGAAGAGGCCATTTTGATTTCCGGGCGCTTTATGCAGTATTATCGTGAGGAGGCGAAGTACAAGGAACGCACCTACAACTGGATCGAACGCGTCGGCATCGAGCGGGTGCGCGCCGTTGTCGTCGAGGATAGCGACGGCATTGCCGCGCGGCTCGACGCCGCAATGCAGGAATCCGTCGATGCTTATGTAGATCCCTGGGGTGCGCTGATCGAGGGGCAAGAGACAACCCGCTTCGCTTCCCTTATCCCGGCGGGAGAATGAGCGTGCTCGGCGAACGCTTCCTATGCCGTCTGGTGGATGTCCCGCCAGGCGAGGGCCGCACCTTCGAGATGGACGGCCAGCGCATCGCGGTGTTCCACACCCGCACCGGCTCTGTTTTCGCAACAGCAGCCGAATGCCCCCACAAGGGCGGGCCGCTGGCGGACGGCATGCTCGGCGGCACAACGGTCACCTGCCCGCTGCACGAGCGCGTCTATGATCTCGCCAATGGCCGCGAGCTGACCGGCGATTGCGACCTTATGACTTACCCGGTGCGCAGGACGGCAGATGGGGTCGTCCTGCTGCTGCCAGCCGCCTCCGACGCCATGATCTCCTGAGGCCTTTTGGCCAGTGGCACAGCATCGGGGCAATCGCCGCGCTTCTGTCAGGCCTCACGCCAAGCACCTCAGTTGGCTAGCCGAGGTACCGGGGTTAGGCTTTGAGACCAGCAGGTCAGGACCCGGGATGGATTGTGTGACCTGTGGCTCCGCCACGGTGACGGAGCGGCCCCGACCGCACGGCTTGTGGCTGTCGCCGGTTCCGCCGCCGCAAATGGAGTGACGCGGATGAAAGCCACAATGGCGTGGGGGGAAGTCGCTTGGTTTGCCGACATCCCCCACCTCGGCAGCCGGGTCGTAGCGACCGCGCTATGCGATATCGCACTGTTCCGCTGCGCCGGTGACAACGTCTTCGCGGTTGACAACAAATGTCCGCACAAGGGCGGGCCACTGAGCCAAGGCATCGTGCATGGTCACACGGTGACCTACCCGCTGCATAACAGGGTCATCGATCTTGACAGTGGCGAGGCGCAGGCGTCCGACTTCGGGTACGTACGGCGCAGGCCGGTGAAACTTAAGGCAGGTCGCGCGCCGTTAGCGCTGCCGGTATGATCGGCCGTGCTTATCTGATTGGCGCCGGCCCGGGGGATCCCGAATTACTGACGCTGAAGGCCGCGCGCATCATCGCCACCGCCGACGTGGTGCTGTTCGATAATCTGGTCGGGCCTGAAGTCCTGACCTTCGCCCGCTCGGATGCGCAGATGATCAACGTCGGCAAGCGCTGCGGCCGGCATTCGACGGAGCAGGCGGCGATCAACCGGCTGATCCGAATCTACGCCCGGGCTGGTCGCTGCGTGGTGCGCCTAAAGGGCGGCGATCCCTTCGTCTTCGGCCGTGGCGGTGAGGAACTGCAAAGCTTGCGCGAGGCTGGGGTTCCGGTCGAGGTGGTGCCGGGGATCACCACCGCGCTCGCCGTCGGCGCGCAGTTGCAGGTGCCGCTGACGCATCGTGGCGTCTCCCGCAGCCTGCACCTGCTGACCGCACATGACCACCAAGACGGTTTGCCGGAGTATGATTGGGCGGCGCTCGCACGCGGCGGCACCCTGGCTGTCTATATGGGTATCCGCACCCTGCGGCTGTTGACCGCGCGGCTGCTGGAAGCCGGCATGAAACCGTCGACGCCTGCTGTCGCAGTGCAGTCCGTCACTTTGCCGCAAGAAAGCTGTGTCTACGGCACCCTGGCTGATCTCGCCGACCAGGTGGCGCGGCTCGGCGGCGCTGGACCAACCATGGTGCTGATCGGCGAGGTAGTCGCAATGGGCGCAATCACCGTGTGAACACCGTAGAGACCACGATGCTGACCATTAAGGCCCGCAGGCATCTATTCCCGAAAGAAAGGGGATCGAATTCGACCGAAAGAGGCACGGCCTCCTGCACGTTACCGAGACAGAACTCGCTTTGAAGCAGCCGTTAGTGCCAATAATCTGCTGCGGAAAGGTGACCTCGACCGCCGCTCGATCACATCCGAGGAGATGCCGATCGCGTCGTATAGCTGTCGAACCGCAACTTGAATGGAGGTTGGCATTATCAGCCGAGCCCAACTGAGCATGCAGCTTTCGGACCCCGGATGAGGTTGTTCAAGTGCCAAGCCTGCGGGCAGACCGTATATTTTGAGAACACGCGTTGCGTACGCTGCGGCTCCCGGCTCGGCTACCTATCCGAAATCGGGCTGATGTCGGCTCTGGAGCCGGACGTCAACCCGGATCTCCTCGCTGCACTCGACGAAACCGGGCTGCGCGACGCAGTCGCACTGCCGCTGGATGTGGAGGAAGTCTGGCTTCCATATCTACGGCCGGGGAAGCGGTATCGCTTCTGCGCGAATGTGAGCCTCGTAGGGTGCAATTGGCTGGTTCCCTTTCAGGATGCCGAACCGCACTGTGCGGCGTGCCGGCACAATCGCCATGTTTCTGATCCTGGCCAAGATGATAACTTGGCGGGCTGGCGTCAGCTCGAACGAGCCAAGCGCCGGCTGTTCTATTCGCTTTTGAGGCTGCGGCTGCCCATGCCGACTAGGGCGGAGAACCCGGAGGGGCTCGCCTTCGACTTCCTCGCCGATCCACCCGACCCGAAGTTGCCACGGGTGATAACGGGCCATGCCAACGGCCTCATCACCATCGCCTTGCGAGAAGCCGACGACGTCGAGCGAGAGAAGATGCGCAAGAGCCTGGGCGAGCCCTATCGCACCCTGCTCGGCCATTTCCGGCATGAGAGCGGGCACTACTTCTGGGACCCGCTGGTGTGCGACAGCGGCCAGCTGGAAGCGTGCCGCGCCCTCTTCGGGGATGAGCGTGTCAACTACGGTAGGTCGCTCAAGGCCTACTACATCCATGGAGCGCCTGACGATTGGCGCGGCCGCTTTGTCAGCGCTTATGCAACAATGCACCCCTGGGAAGACTTCGCCGAAACCTGGGCGCATTACCTGCACTTGCTCGACATGCTGGAGACAGCAGGCGCCCATGGGGTCGAGGTACACCCGCGCGACCGCGGCGGCACAATTGGCGCCGTGGTAAACTTCGACCCGTATCAGACGAAGGACTTCGACCCGGTCATCGGCAACTGGCTGCCATTATCCCTTGCGATGAACAGCTTGAACCGCTCCATGGGGCAGCCGGACCTCTACCCTTTCGTACTGTCAGGTGCAGTCATAAGAAAGCTGCGCTTCATCCACGACCTCGTGCAGGAGCACCGGGCGGGCGCTGAAGGCAGAAGACGCCTAGCTTGATTCGAGGGCTGAACCTTACACAAAGGCCAAAAGGTGGCTTGTTCCAGCCCGACGGAACCTGAAACCAGATTGGGATGGGCGAGCGTCTCGTGGACATGGAATTTAGAAGACTTCTAAAGATCCCATTCTGGTCCTTCATCTCGGCGGCGCTCCGGGTTTCCGCTTTGCTTCGTTGGCAACGGTGCCACGGTCGTAAGCGTCCGGCCTCCATCGCCTTCTCTGGCTGCTGAGGTGCGTTGAGGCTGGCGGCCTTAACGTCGGGCGTAA
>NZ_JAETWB010000249.1 GCF_016773205.1 Belnapia arida | reverse complement strand
GCCATCGACCGCACCTCGAAGTTTGCCTTTGTCGAACTGCACGAGAAGGCCACGCGCCGTATCGCGGCCAACTTCCTCCGGGCGCTCGCCGCGGCGGTTCCATACACGATCCACACCGTGCTCACCGACAACGGCACGCACTTCACCGAGCCCACCGGCGATGGCTGGACGCCTCAGGACATCAAGCAGATGCTGGCCAGCAAGC
>NZ_JAETWB010000248.1 GCF_016773205.1 Belnapia arida | reverse complement strand
TCTTGTGAAATGCGCAGCACCAGCGTGTCGGAGCCGGAGCCAAGCGTCGTCTGTACCGGCGCGGGTGCCGTGGGTGTCGGGGTAGCTCCTGGGATCGCAGTGCTGTCCTTAACCGTGAATGTTGCTGCCCCGTTGGCCCCGAGCGCGGCGGAACCGTTCGCAACCGCGGCGCCGTCATAGGTCATCCCGTCCACATAGAGGTTGCG
>NZ_JAETWB010000247.1 GCF_016773205.1 Belnapia arida | reverse complement strand
CACCCACGGCCGGGCGCCCAGGGGTGAGCGGCTGCGAGCACCGATCCACATCGTCATTGGCTGACCACCACCTTCATCGCCGGCCTGCGCAACACCGGCTTGGTCGCGCCGATGGTGCTCGACGGGCCGAAACAACCTCGGCAGCCACAAGGGCGCCGGCGTCGGGCGGCCATCGAGGCCGCAGGTGCCAACCTGCTCTACCTTCCG
>NZ_JAETWB010000024.1 GCF_016773205.1 Belnapia arida | reverse complement strand
AAGCCCCCGTGCGACTTGCATGTGTTAAGCATTCCGCCAGCGTTCGCTCTGAGCCAGGATCAAACTCTCAGGTTCATCTTTGCAGCCAAGCCAAAGCCAGGCCACGCAGACGCCTTTCGATCAGGCTCCGCTCACCACTCTCGATGCAAACCATCCCTCGGCTCGCGCCGACAGACGATCCATCCTCTTCCAAAAGACCGATGCGATTATCAAAGAGCATTTCCACCCGAAGGTGGAAAACCGCCCCGCATCACTGCGGGACCAAAGACCAGATACCCAAGAGCATCAAAATCAGGAACCGGAGCAGTGCCAAACCCTAAGGCTTGGCGTCGTCCGGTGGTCCATCATGTAGCGCCTTGCGGCGAGACGTTCAAGACCTTTTTTTGACTTTCCTTCAGAGGGTCCGTCCTTCGACGGATACAATAGCTGGTCTTAACCTTTACCAGCCACTGCCCCCGATTACTCGGGCAGACTTGCAGGGCCACCTCACGGCGGAGCGGGGAAATAGCGCCTTGCGCCCGACGCCACAACCCCCTGCCCGCGGTTTTTTTCAATCCGATGGCAGTCGCCCTCCCGCGGGGCCATCGGCAACGGCCCGGGCCGCTGCCTCAGCGGTCGGTATAGCCGCCGATCACCGGCAGGACCTCGCCGGTGATGAAGCTCGACATCTGCGGCGATGCTAGGAAGAGGTAGGCGGGCGCGATCTCCTCCGGCTGGGCGGGGCGGCCCATCCGCGTATTGCTGCCGAAGCTCTCCACCTTCTCCGGGTTCTCGGTCGGGTTGAGCGGTGTCCAGACCGGGCCCGGCGCCACCGCGTTCACCCGGATGCCGCGCGAGGCCAGGCTGCCGGAGAGGGAGCGCGTAAAGATGTGGATGCCGCCCTTGGTCATCGAATAATCGACGATGGCCGAGTTGCCGGCGAGCGCCGTGACCGAGCCACTGTTCACGATGGCCGAGCCCGGCGCCATGTGCGGCACGCAGGCCTGGCTCATATGGAACATGCCGTAGAGGTTGGTCTTCACCGTGAGGTCGAAATGCCCCTCGGTGAGATCCTCGAAGCGGTTGCAGTGGAGCTGGAAGGCGGCGTTGTTTACCAGGACGTCGAGCCGGCCGAGCTCCTTCACCGTCCGCTCGGCGGCAGCAAAGCAGAAGGCGCGTTCGGTGATGTCGCCGGCGATGGTGATGGCGCGGCGGCCCTCGCGCTCCACCGCGGTGCGGACCACATCGGCATCCTCCTGCTCGTGCGGCAGGTGCATGATGGCGATGTCCGCTCCCTCCCGCGCGAAGAGCACGCAGATGGCGCGGCCGATGCCGCTGTCGCCGCCGGTGACGACGGCGACCCTGCCGGCGAGCTTCCCGGAGCCCTGCCAGTAAGGCGCGTCATACATGGGCGAGAGGGATTGGCTGGCCTCGATCCCCGGCCGGTCCATCCGCTCGCGGGCGAAGGGGGGCTCCGGGTAGCGGCGGGCGCCTGCCTGCATGGCACCCGTCATGGGCTCGGTCGGGCGGAGGCGGTCGGACTCCCGCACCTGATCGAGGATGCGGCGCTGCCGGCTGGCGGCGTCCTGCGGATCGGTCATCGTCTCTCTCCCTGAAATGGTCCCAGCCATCAGGGATTCGGCGCCGCTCCGCGGAGCGTCAAGGCCCATAACGGAGGCGGCGTGGCCATCCTCAATGGCCCGCCGCCGCGCGAATGCGGGACAGCTCCAGCCGGCCCTTCGCACCCCAGCCGCTGACATCCTCCGGCACTTCCGGACGGAAGGCCTCGTAGAGGCGGAAGCCGATGCGGTTCAGCTCGTCAGGCGCCAAGCCGTCGGCCAGGACTTCCATCGCCGCCCGCACCTCGCCGAGGCGTGGCCCGAGGGCCCGGGCCAGATAGGCCTCGACCGGCGCGGCCGAGGCCGGATGGCCGTCCCGCACGGCCAGCAGCGTCCCATCCTCGCCAGCGACAACCGGGATGTCGCGTCCCAGCAGCCGCGTGACCTCACGCGCCGGTGCCACCCCCTCATGCGGGGCGCGATCCTCGGCGAGACCGAGCCGCCGCGCCTTGGCGCGGGCGGCGGTGCCAGCCACCACGCTTGCCAGGCTGAGCGCCGTCGCCGGCGGATGGCCCAGCCGCTCCGCCACGACGGCAGCCCAGAGGGTGAGGACCGGGGCACGGTTCACCCGGATTGCCGTTTCCTGCATCGCTCGCCTCCCCAACCACGGCGACCTCAAAGCCACAACGAGACACGAGTTCGCCAAGGCGCCGATTTATCCGCAACGATTAACGTTCCGCTAACACAGTGTGATCTGGCGAAACATCATTCCGAGCTTGCTATTGCAGGTTGTGTACGACATACATCTCAACCACAGGGTATATCACGTTTTCGTTGCTCACGCATTTTTTGGGAGAAAAACGGATGGTTTCCTCGGTCGGAACAATTTCTACGGATGCCAACGGCAATCAGTACCGCGTCGTTCTGTCCGATGATTTCAGCGCCGGATACAATTTCTCCAAATGGGGCTCGGTCTATCACGGCGGCACCTACGGCAACGGCGCGTTCTGGTGGAACGCCAACGACGTCAAGGTCGCCAGCGGGGAGATGCAGGTCAGCGCAACTCGCCACGCGAACGGCAGCTGGAGCGCGGGCGGCTTCAACAGCAAGGCGGCCAACGTCACCATCAAGTACGGCACGGTCGAATTCGACGCGCGGGTCGAGAAGGCGCAGGGCACCCAGGCCGCGATCCTGATGTGGCCGAAGTCCGATGTCTGGCCGCGCGACGGCGAGATCGACATCCTCGAGACGCCGAAGGGCGGCTCCATGCATACGGTCCACTGGGAGGGCGCCAACGGCAAGGACACCTACAGCGCGAAGCTCAGCGGCATCGATTCCAGCCAGACCCACCACTACAAGATGACTTGGCTGCCGAACCTTCTCACCATCACGGTGGACGGCAAGGTGGTCGGCAGCTGGACCAACCCGGATGTCATCCCCGACACCGCCATGGGCTTCGGCGCGATGAGCTACGTCGCCAACAATAGCGAGGCCTGGCTTGGCGGCGGGCCGAACAGCTCGACGCCCGGCAAGGTGACCACCCATATCGACAACGTGGTGATGTCGCAGTGGACCGGTACGACGCCCGGTGGCTCGACCGGCGGCACCCCGGGTGGGTCCACGGGCGGTCCGACCACGCCGGCGCCGGGCACCCCGGTCATCAAGACCATCGGCACCGGCTCCGATACGCTGGTGCTGAAGATCAGCGAGGACGCCTATAACGGCCACGCGCAGTACACCATCAGCGTCGACGGCAAGCAGGTCGGCACCACCCTGACCGCCGGCGCCTCGCATGCCGCCGGCCAGGACGACATCATCACCGTCAAGGGCAACTGGGGCGCGGGCGCCCACAAGGTGACCGTCAACTTCCTCAACGATGCCTATGGCGGCTCCGCCAGCCTCGACCGCAACCTGCATGTCGATGGCATCACCTTCAACGGCGCCGCCCTGTCCAAGGGTACGGCCGATCTCGACAGGAACGGCCCGGTCGATTTCGGCTTCACCAAGGCCGCCCCGCCCGTGCCGACGCCGAGCCCCGCCCCTGGCACCCCGGCCACGGGCCTGGTGAAGACCATCGGCGCCGGCAGCGACGCCATCGTCATGAAAGTGAACCAGGACGCCTACAACGGCAGCGCCCAGTACATCGTCAGCGTCGACGGCAAGCAGATCGGCGGCACGCAGACCGCCAGCGCCTCCCACGCCGCCAAGGCGAGCGACGTCATCACCGTCAAGGGCGACTGGGGCGCAGGCAGCCACACGCTGACGGTCAAGTTCATCAACGACGCGTCCGGCAGCGGGGGTGACCGCAACCTCTATATCGACGACCTCACCTACAAGGGCGCGACCTTCGCCAAGGACAGCCACGCTTTCAAGGTCAACGGGCCGGACGACTTCCGCTTCAGCGAGGCGACCGGGGGTTTCGGTGCCACCTATCTCGGCACCTCGGCCAGGGACAGCTTCGCCATCGACAGGGGCGAGGGGCATGTGGTGATCGACGGCTTCACCAGCGGCGCCGACAAGCTGGCCTTCCGCGGCTTCAGCCAGTCCGGCCTGCACACGGCGACGACGTCCGAGGGTGGCGTCTCCGGCGTGCTGGTCAGCTTCGACGGCGTGAGCGACACCGTCTTCCTCGCCCATGCCTCCAAGCTGGCGGCCAGCGACATGCTCTTCGCCTAGGCAACGGACGACAGACGGAAAGGGCGCCTTCCCGGCCGGGGAGGCGCCCTTTTCCATGTCCGGGCCGCCCGTGCTATGCGGCGGCCCATGACCTCCGGCCCCGCCCTCCCCGACCTCGCCGCCGCCCGCCGCCTGGTGGTGAAGATCGGCTCCGCCCTGGTGGTGGACGAGCGGACGGCCGCCCCACGCGAGGCCTGGCTCGCCTCCGTCGCCGCCGACATCGCCGCCCTCCGCGCCCGGGGGACGGAGGTGGTGGTGGTCTCCTCAGGCGCCATCGCGCTGGCCCGCCGCGCCCTCGGCCTCACCCGCAAGCGGCTCAAGCTGGAGGAGAAGCAGGCCGCCGCCGCGGTCGGGCAGATCCGCCTCGCCGGCGCCTGGCAGGCGGCGCTCGCCGGCCATGGCCTCGCCGCCGCGCAGCTCCTGCTGACGCTGGAGGACAGCGAGGACCGCCGCCGCTACCTCAATGCGCGGGCGACGCTGGGGACGCTGCTCGAGCTTGGCTGCATCCCCGTCATCAACGAGAACGACACGGTGGCGACGGCCGAGATCCGCTTCGGCGACAATGACCGCCTCGCCGCCCGCGTCGCCGAGATGATCGCCGCCGATGCGCTGGTGCTGCTCTCCGACATCGACGGGCTCTACACCGCCGACCCGCGGCGCGACCCGGCGGCGGCGCACCTGCCCGTCGTGCCGCAGCTCACCGAGGAAATCATGGCGATGGGTGGCGAGCCGCCGCCCGGCTACTCCTCGGGCGGGATGCGCACCAAGCTGATCGCCGCCCGCATCGCCACCGGCGCCGGCACCGCCATGGCGATCGCCCTTGGTGCGCGCGACAACCCGCTGCGGGCGATGCAGGAGGGCGCGCGCTGCACTTGGTTCCTGCCCACGCCCGAGGGCCGCACCGCCCGCAAGCGCTGGATCGCCGGCAGCCTCGCCCCGCTCGGCGCGCTGGTGGTGGACGAGGGCGCGGCGCGGGCGCTCGCCCGCGGCTCCTCCCTGCTGCCGGCCGGCATCCGGCGCGTCGAGGGCCAGTTCCACCGCGGCGACCCGGTCAGCGTGCGCGATGCCGAGGGGCGCGAGCTGGCCCGCGGCCTCTCCGCCTATGACGCGGAGGATGCCGGCCGCATCGCCGGCCACCGCTCGGAGGAGATCGAGGCCATCCTCGGCTGGCGCGGGCGCGACGAGGTGGTCCATCGCGACGACCTCGTGGTGCTCTGAGCGCCGGGCAGTCCCGCGCCCTCGCCCCCTTGGCCGGGCGATGGCGAGGCGCTAGGTCTGCTGCCATGAACGCCCTCGCCGACGAAGCCGCCCGCCAGCTCGAAGCCGCCGCCCGCGCCGCCCGCGCGGCGGCTGCCGACCTTGCCCGCGCGCCGCGACCGGCGAAGGACCTGGCGCTGCGCGAGGCCGCCCGCGCGATTTGCGACGCTGGCCCGGCAATCCTCGCCGCGAACGAGGCCGATCTCGCCGCCGCACCCGACCTGTCGGCCGCCTTCAAGGACCGCCTCACCTTGACCCCCGCCCGCATCGAGGCGATGGCGCGCGGCCTCAAGGAGGTGGCGGAGCTGCCCGACCCGGTGGGCCGCACACTTTCGGAGTGGACACGGCCGAACGGCCTCGTGATCCGCCGCATCGCCCAGCCCATCGGCGTCATCGGCATGGTCTTCGAGAGCCGGCCGAACGTCGCCGCCGATGCCGCGGCGCTCTGCCTCAAATCCGGCAACGCCGTCATCCTGCGCGGCGGGCGGGAGAGCCTGCGCAGCGTCGCCGCCATCCATGCGGCGATGGCCTCCGGGCTGCGCGCCGCTGGCCTGCCGGAAGCCGCCGTCCAGGTGGCGCAGACGGCCGATCGCGGCTTCGTTGGCGCCATGCTGCGCGCCGCCGGCCTCATCGACCTCATCATCCCGCGCGGCGGCAAGGGCCTCGTCACCCGGGTGATGGAGGAGGCGCGTGTCCCCGTCCTCGCGCATGCCGAGGGGCTCTGCCACACCTACATCCATGGCGCGGCCGACCCGGCCATGGCACGCTCCATCCTCCTCAACGCCAAGCTGCGCCGCACCGGCGTCTGCGGCGCCACCGAGACCCTGCTGATCGACGCCGCCATCGCCCCGGGCCTGCTGCCCGTGCTGGTTGCCGACCTGCGGGAGAAGGGCTGCGAGTTCCGCGCCGATGACCGCGCGCGGGCCATCTGCCCGGACCTGCCGGCGGCGGCGGAGGGGGATTTCGCCACGGAATGGCTGGATTCGGTGCTCTCCGTCGCGGTGGTGGACGGCGTCGCCTCGGCGTTGGCCCATATCCGGCGCTACGGCTCCGAGCATACCGAGGCGATCGTCACCGAGGATGCCGAGGCCGCGGCGGAGTTCCTGAACGGCCTCGCCTCCGCAGTCGGCATCTGGAACGCCTCGACGCAATTCTGCGACGGCGGGGAGTTCGGCTTCGGCGCCGAGATCGGCATCGCCACCGGCCGGCTGCATGCGCGCGGCCCGGTCGGCTTGGAGCAGCTCTGCACCTACCGCTACCATATGATCGGGAGCGGACAGGTCAGGCCCTGAGCCCTCCCCAACCGGAGGGACCATCCATGCGCCGCCTGCTTCTGCTGACTGCCGCCCTGTTGCCGAGCCTCGCCGCCGAGGCCGCCTGCCCGCCCGACCCGGCCGTGGCGGCGACCGCCGGGGCGCTGCTCGCGGGCCGGCCGGCAGAGCCCTATCCCGACCTCTCCATGGCCGATGCGGAATGCGCCCGCGCCAAGCTGGTGCCGCTGCTGGCGGCCGAACTCGGCCGGCCGATCGGCTACAAGGCGGGTGCCACGGGCGCCGCGACGCAGCGTGCCTTCGGCCTTTCCGGCCCGGTCTATGGCGTGATGTTCGAGAGCACGATGAGCCTGCGCGACGGCGCGACGCTTCAGCTCACGCCGCAGGTCGCCGGCGTCAGCGTGGAGGCCGACCTGCTCGTCCGCGTGCGCGACGAGGGCATCAACACCGCCGGCGCCGACCATGTGCAGATCCTGCGGCATCTCGACCAGGTCATCCCCTATATCGAGCTGCCCCGCGTCGGGCTCGGCGGTCCGGTGAACGGGCCGCTGCTGGTCTCGGTGAACGTCGCCGCCCGGCTCGGCGTCACCGGCACGCCGATCCCGGTCGAGGCGACGGAGGCGTTCGCCGCGCGGCTCGGCTCGATGACCGTCATCCTCTCGGACGACACCAAGGAGCTGGCGCGTGCCCCCGGCAGCGCGCTGCTCGGCCATCCGCTGAACGTCATCCCCTGGCTGGTCGGCGACCTCGCGCGGCAGGGGCTGAAGCTCAAGGCCGGTGACATCGTCTCGCTCGGCGGATTCGCCCCCTCGGTGCCGGCGGTGGCCGGGCGCAGCTACTCCCTCCGCTACGAGGGGATGCTGGCGCAGCCGGTCTCGGTCGGCCTTCAGGTCAGGTGAGGCACGCCCACGGGGATGGCCGCCGGGCGCGCATCGGCCTGCTCGGCGGCAGCTTCAACCCGGCCCATGCCGGGCACCGGCATGTGGCGGAGCGCGCTTTGCGGGCGCTCCGCCTCGACCAGGTCTGGCTGCTGGTCTCGCCCGGCAACCCGCTGAAGCCGCGCCGGGGCATGGCACCCTTCGCCGAGCGCCTGGCCTCCGCCCGGAGCATCGCCGATGGGCGGCGGATCATCGCAACCGATATCGAGGCCCGGCTCGGCACCCGCTTCACCGTGGCGACGCTCGCCCTGCTGCACCGCCGCTTCCCGCGCGCCTGCTTCGTGCTGCTGATCGGCGCCGACAACCTCTTCCAGCTGCCGCGCTGGAAGGGGTGGCGGGCGCTGGCACGCGGCACGCCGCTCGCGGTGCTGCCGCGGCCGGGCGAGACGCGGCGGGCGCTCTCGGGCCAGGCGGCGCGGGCGCTGGCGCGGCACCGGAAGCGTCCGGGCGCGTTGCTCGACGGATGCGGGACGAGCCGGCACGCGGGCTGGAGCCTGGTGCCGGCGCGGGAACATCCGGCCTCGGCGACGGCCATCCGCCGCGCTGCCGGCCGCGTGCTATAGAAGAAACCACGAAGAACAGAGGAGGCGGCCATCGCGCGCGCCACACGGCCCCCTGGCGGGGGCAAGAGCACATCCACCACCCGGCCAACACGCGCGGCAAAGCCCACGGCGCCGCGGGTTCCGGGCAAGCAGGCCCCACGCGGCGCCGCCAAGCCGGCGGCGAAGAGCCGTGCCCCGGCGCGGACCGAGGCCGCCCCGCCTCGCGGCCGCGCCAGACCCGCGACCGAGGCACCCATGCGCGCCCGCCGTGGCGCCGAGGAGGCGCCGGCCCGCACCCGCAAGGCCGACAGCCCGGCGCCCCGCAGCCGCAGCAGGGCCGCGCCCGAGGCGCCCACGCGCAGCCGCCGCAGCGCCGAGGATGCGCCGACGCGCAGCCGCCGGGCGGAGAGCCCAGCTCCGCGCAGCCGCAGCAAGGCCGCGCCCGAAGCGCCCACGCGCAGCCGTCGCGGCGCCGAGGATGCGCCGACGCGCAGCCGCCGGGCGGAGAGCCCAGCTCCGCGCAGCCGCAGCAAGGCCGCGCCCGAAGCGCCCACGCGCAGCCGTCGCGGCGCCGAGGATGCGCCGACGCGCAGCCGCCGGGCGGAGAGCCCGGCCCCGCGCAGCCGCAGCAAGGCCGCGCCCGAGGCGCCCACCCGCAGCCGCCGCAGCGCCGAGGAGGCGCCGACGCGCAGCCGCCGTACCACGGAGGACAAGCCCGTGCGCAGCGGCGCCGCGAAGCCCCGCGCCACCCGGTCGGAGATGGTCGCCGCGAAGCCGATGCGTGGCGCCGCCCGCGCCCCGTCCCGGCCCGCCGCCCCGCACCTCGTCCCCGCCCGGCCCATGCCGGAGGCGAAGGTCATCCGCCGCCCCGTCGGCGTGCCGCCCAAGCCCGTCCCGCAGGAGGAGCCGAGCCCGCGCAAGCGCCAGGTCATCGCCGGGCCGGAGGCGAAGCCCGCCCGCCGCCCCCGCCTCGACGAAAAGGCCGCGCCGGACCGGCTGGAGCAGCTGGTCACCGCCGCCCAGGCCAGCCTCGAGGACGACAAGGCCGAGGACATCCTCGTCCTCGACGTCACCGACCGCGCCAGCTTCACCGACCGGATGATCATCGCGACGGGCCTCTCGGAGCGGCAGATCCAGGCCATGGCGAACCATCTGGAGGATGCGCTGGAGAAGGTCGGCCTCAAGCTGCGGCGGGATGCGATCCAGGGCTCGGAGGACTGGGTGCTGATCGATTGCGGCGACCTCGTCATCCACCTCTTCAAGCCCGAGGCGCGGGCGAGCTATGCGCTGGAGCGGATGTGGGGCCCGGACAGCCCGCAGCCCGAGGGCAGCGCCCCGCCGCCGGCGGAGGAGCCTGGCGAGGCGTGAGCCGGGCGCCTCGGCTGATCGCCATCGGCCGGCTGAAAGGCGGGCCGGAGGCGGCGCTGTTCGAACAGCACAATGCCCGCCTCCGGCCGCCCTTCGCGGTGACGGAACTGCCCGAGGCGCGCGGCAGCCCGGGCGAGATCCGCAGGCGTGAGGGCGCGGCGCTGCTCGCCGCCCTGCCCGAGGCAGCGCTTGCCGTTGCCCTCGACCTCGGCGGCGAGGCGCCGGGCAGCGAGGCGCTGGCGGCGCTCGCCGCCCGGTGGGAAGCGGCGGGCAAGCCGCTCTGTTTCCTGATCGGCGGGGCGGAGGGTCTGGACGAGGCGGTGCTGGCACGGGCGGATCATCGCCTCTCCCTCGGCCCCCTTACCTGGCCGCATTTCCTGGTGCGCGGCCTGCTGGCCGAGCAATGGTACAGGGTGCAGGCCATCCGCTCCGGCCACCCCTATCATCGGCCCTGGAGACCTTGAGGGGATGACGATGCTGGCGATTGCTGCCCTGGTCTGGATCGGCGTTCATGTCGGCATCGCCGGCACGCGGCTGCGCGGCGCGATCGCCGGCCGCATCGGCGAGGGCGGCTTCCGCATCGCCTTCTCCCTGGCATCCTTCGCCTCGATCTTCTTCCTCATCGAGGCGTGGAAGGCCGCGGAGACCACGCCGCTCTGGTTCGCGCCAGGCTGGCTGCGCTGGGTGCTGGCGCTGCTGATGCTGCCCGCCTTCGTCCTCTTCGTCGCCTCGGTGGCGAAGCGCAACCCGACGGCGGTCGGCGGCGAGACGCAGCTCGGTGCGGAGGCGCGCGGCATCCAGCGCATCACCCGCCACCCGATGCTCTGGTCCTTCGCGCTCTGGGCGGCGATCCACATGATCGGCAATGGCGACAGCGCGGCGCTGCTCTTCTTCGGCGCCTTCCTCGTCACCGCCCTGGTGGGGATGCCGAGCATCGACGCCAAGCTCGCGCAGCGGGCCCCTGCGGAATGGGCAAGGCTCGCCGCCACCACCTCCATCCTTCCCTTCGGCGCCATCCTTGCCGGGCGGAACCGGCTGGCGCCCGGCGAGATAGGCTGGGTGCCGCCCGTGATCGGGACGCTGGCCTGGGCGGCGATGCTGCACTTCCACCCGCGCATTTTCGGCGTCTCGCCCCTGCTGATGGGTGCATCCTGATGGAAGAAGGCCACCTCGCCGCCCGACCGCAACCCATCGGCGCCGCGCCATGGCCGCTGCCGGCGGGCCTCCACCCGCTCGGCGAGGCGCTGCTGCGCGTGCCGGTTGCCCCCGGCGCCGGGCCGCTGCCGCTGATCTTCATGCTGCACGGCGCGGGCGGCGACCCGGCTCGGGCGCTGCGGCGGATCGATCCCATCGCCGAGGCGGCGCTGGTGCTGCTGCCGAAGAGCCGCGGCGCGACCTGGGATGTGCTGGAGGGCGGCTACGGGCCGGATATCGCGCGGATCGACGCGGTGCTTGCCGAGGTCTTCGCCGCCTGGCCGGTCGATCCGGCGCGGGTCGCCGCCGCGGGTTTCTCGGACGGCGCCTCCTATGCCCTCTCGCTCGCCATGATGAACGGCGCGCTCTTCACCCATGGCCTGGCCTTCTCGCCCGGCTTCGCCGCGCCGCTGCATGTCGAGGGCAAGCCGCGCCTCTTCCTCAGCCACGGCACCGGGGACCGCGTGCTAAACATCGACCTGTGCAGCCGCCGCCTGGCGCCGAAGCTGAAGCGCGCCGGCTATCCGCTGACCTACCTGGAATTCGACGGCGGCCACGAGGTGCCGGAGGCGATCGCGCAACGCGCCCTCGCCATGCTCCAGGCCGACTGACCACAAGCAAGAGGGAGAGAAATCAGAATGGCCGAAATCGCCGAGAACCTCGCAGGCAAGGTCGCCATCGTCACCGGCGCCGGCTCGCGGCCGGGGGAGGGTGTCGGCAATGGCCGCGCCACCGCCATTCTGTTGGCCCGCGCCGGCGCCCGGCTGGTGCTGGCCGATGCGATGGAGGACTGGGCGAAGGATACCCAGCGGATGATCGAGGCCGAGGACGGCGAGGCCCTCGCCATCGCCGCCGACGTGACGCAGCCCGGGCAGTGCCGCGCCATCGTCGAGGCGGCGACCGGGCGCTGGGGCCGGCTCGACGTGCTGGTGAACAATGTCGGCATCGGCGGGCCGAAGGGCACGGCCGAGGATGTGGACCCGGATGAATGGGCCCGAGGCCTCCTCGTCAACGTCACCTCGATGATGCTGATGGCGAAGTACGCGGTGCCGGCGATGCGCGCCTCGGGCGGCGGCTCCATCGTCAATATCGGCTCCGTCGCCGGGCTGCGCGGCGGCCATCCGAACCTGCTTTACCCGACCAGCAAGGGCGCCGTGGTCAACATGACCCGCGCCATGGCGGTGCATCACGCCGCCGACGGCATCCGCGTCAACTGCATCTGCCCCGGCATGGTTTACACGCCAATGGTCCAGGCCGGCGGCATGACGCCGGCGAAGCGCGAGGCGCGGCGCAAGCGGAGCATCCTGCAGGTCGAGGGCACGGGCTGGGATGTCGGCGCGGCCGTCACCTTCCTCTGCGGCGGCAATGCGCGCTGGATGACGGGGGCGATCGTCCCGGTCGATGCCGGGGCGACGGCCATCGCCGCCCTCCCCGACGAGATGGTGTGACCCTCACGCCGCATCGTGGAAGATGATGCCGAGCGTGTGCCGCGCCCCGCTGCGGAGCCGGCTCACGCCATGGCGCATCGTCACCCGGTAGTCGCCGCGGCTGCCCTGCACCGGCCGCTGCGCGACCGCGAACACGGCCGCCTCGCCGAGGCCGAGCGGCACCACCTCGGCGCGGGACTGCATGCGCGGCCGCTGCTCGGTCAGCACGAACTCACCCCCGGTGAAATCCTCGCCCGGCGCCGAGAGCAGCACCACGACCTGGAGCGGGAAGACGTGCTCGCCATAAAGGTCCTGATGCAGGCAGTTGTAGTCGCCCGGCCCGTAGCGCAGCAGCAGCGGCGTCGGCCGCGCCTGCCCCGCCGCATGGCAGCGGGCGAGGAAATCGGCATGCGCCGCCGGGTAGCGCACGGGCAGGCCCATCCGCTCGTTCCAGCGATTGGCGATAGGCGCCAGCCGCGGATAGAGCGCCTCCCGCAGCGCCTGCACCCGGTCCGGCAAGGGATAGGCGAGATACTGGTACTCGCCCCGCCCGAAGCCGTGCCGCGCCATGACCACCCGGCTGCGGAAGCGCGCCTCCTCGTCACACAGGGCGACCAGCGTTTGGCATTCCCCGGCCGAGAGCAAGGGGCCGAGCCGCGCCACCCCCACCGCGTCCAGCTCCGCCTCCGCCGCCGCCCAATCGATCCCCTGCATCGCACCCTCCCTCGCCACGCGCTTATGGACGTGATCGCCCGCTTCCGCCCCCCGCCCGTTGCGCCGGCACGCCACGAGGTCTAGGTCCGGTCCCACCGCCAGGAGGAGCCCGCCCATGCCTGCACCCCGCCCCGTGATGCTCACCATCCTCGATGGCTGGGGCTGGCGCGAGGAGGAGGCGGACAACGCCGTGCGCCAGGCGAGGACGCCGGTCTTCGACGCGCTCTGGGCCGCCGGGCCGCGAGCCTTTCTCCGCACCTCCGGCCGCGATGTCGGCCTGCCGGACGGGCAGATGGGCAATTCGGAGGTCGGCCACCTCAATCTCGGCGCCGGCCGGGTGGTGATGCAGGACCTGCCGCGGATCGACGCCGCGGTGGAGGACGGCTCCCTCGCCCGCATGCCGCCACTCGCCGATCTCATCGCAAAGTTGAAGGCATCGGGCGGCACCTGCCACCTGCTCGGCCTCCTGTCGCCGGGCGGCGTCCACAGCCACCAGGCCCATGCCGCGGCCTTGGCGAAGGTGCTGGCCGAGGCCGGCATCCCCGTCGCCCTGCACGCCTTCACCGATGGCCGCGACACCCCGCCCGAGGCCTCGCCCGGATACCTGAGGACACTCGAGGCAGCGACGGCGGGCCTCCCCGGCTTCCGCATCGCCACCCTCACCGGCCGCTACTTCGCCATGGACCGAGACCATCGCTGGGAGCGCGTCGGCCAGGCCTGGCGCGCCCTGGCGCTGGCCGAGGGCGAGCGCGCGCCGGATGCCGCCGCCGCCATCGCCGCCGCGCATGGGAAGAAGGTGACGGACGAGTTCATCCCCGCCACCATCCTCGGCGACTATGCCGGCATGCGCGACGGCGACGGCATCCTCTGCTTCAACTTCCGCGCCGACCGGGTGCGCGAGATCCTCGACGCCTTGCTCGACCCCGGGTTCACGGGCTTCGAGCGCCCGCGCGTGCCGCGCTTCGCCGCCGCGCTCGGCATGACCGAGTACTCGACGGAGCTGAACCGCGTCCTCGCCACCCTCTTCCCGCCGCAGCCGATGCAGGACCTGCTGGCCGAGGTGGTCTCCCGCGCCGGGCTCCGCCAGCTCCACGCGGCGGAGACGGAGAAGTACCCGCACGTCACCTTCTTCCTGAACGGGGGCCTGGAGCCGCCCTATCCCGGCGAGGACCGCATCATGGTCCCCTCCCCCAAGGTCGCCACCTACGACCTGCAGCCGGAGATGTCGGCGCCCGAGCTCTGCGAGAAGGTCGTCGCCGCGATCGATGCCGGCACCTACGATCTCATCGTGCTGAACTTCGCCAACCCGGACATGGTCGGCCATACCGGCAGCCTGCCGGCGGCGATCAAGGCGGTGGAGACGGTCGATGCCGCGCTCGGCCGCATCGCCGAGGCGGTGAAGGCCCAGGGTGGCGCCCTGCTCGTCACCGCCGACCACGGCAATTGCGAGCTGATGAAGGACCCCACGACCGGCGGCCCGCACACGGCGCACACCACCAACCCGGTCCCGGTCTTCCTGGTCAACGGCCCGTCAGGTGCTGCGCTGCGCGATGGCCGCCTCGCCGACGTGGCGCCGACCCTGCTCGAGCTGATGGGCCAGCCCCAGCCGGCGGCGATGACCGGGGTGTCGCTGCTCAAGGGCTGATGGCACCGGCTCCGCCCGGCATGCTATCTGCCATAGCGCTTTGACGCGCATCCCAGCCCTGCTCGGCGTCCTGCTGCTCGCCGCATCGCCGGCCGCTGCCCAGCCCCTCACCCCCCAGTCTTTCACCCCTGGGGCGGTGGAGGAAGCCCAGCGCGCCGCCCAGGCCGAGCGCGCCGCCGCCGAGGCCGCCGCCCGCGCCGCCGCCACGGCCGCCGCCGAGGAGCGCCGCCTCGCCGAGCGCCGGGTGGAAGCTGCCCGCCGCGCCCAGGCGGCCGACCAGCGCAAGGGTGAGGCGGAGGAGGGCCTCGCCGCCGCCCGCACCGCCGCCGATGCCGCCCGCGCCGAGGGCCGCGCCCGGGCCGAGGCGCTGGCGCCGATGCTGCCGCTGATGCTCCGCCTCGGCCTCTGGCCGGCGGAATCCCTGCTCGCCGTTCCCGGCCCGCCCGAGGACCGGCTGCGCGGCCTGCTCGTCCTCCAGAGCCTCTCCCGCCAGCTCGCTACCGAGGCCGCCAGCCTCCGCGCCGCCGAGGCCGAGGCCGCCCGCCGCGCCGCCCAGGCCGCCGAGCGCGCCGCCGCCCTGCGCGAGGCCGAGGCCCAGGCCCGCGCCGCCTCCGCCGCCCTCGATGCCGAGCTGAAAGCCGCCCGCGACCGCCGCGCCGGCGCGGAGGATGCCGAGGAGGAGGCCGCCCGCCGCGCCGCCGCCACCGCCGCCCGCGCGACGAACCTGGAAACCGCCCTCGCCCGCCTCCGCCAGGAACAGGCCCGCGAGGCGGCCGAGGCCCGCGCCCGCGAGGCCGCCGAAGCCCGCGCCCGTGCCGCCGCCGAGGCCCGCGAGCGCGCCGCCGCCGCCCAAAGCCGCGCCGAAGCCGCCGCTCGCGCCCGGGACGCCGCCGAGCTCCGCGCCCGCGAGGCCGCCGAGGCCCGCAGCCGCGGCGCCGAGGCGGAGATGGCCACCGCCCGCACGCCCGACCCACCGTCCCGCGCCTCCGGCGGCCGCGCGATGCCCGTGCTCGGCCGCATCACCCGCGCCTTCGGCGCCGTCGGCGAGGGCGGCCCCTCCCGCGGCCTCACCCTCCAGGCCGCCACTGGCGCCCGCGTCGTCAGCCCCTGCGGCGGCCGCGCCGTCTTCGCCGCGCCCTTCCGCAGTTTTGGCCAGTTGTTGATTGTCGATTGCGGCGATGGGTACCATGTCGTGCTGGCGGGGCTCGACCGGCTGGATGCCGCGCCAGGCCAGCGCCTGCTGGCCGGCGAGCCGGTCGGGCAGCTCGGCGAGGCGGCGCTCTACCTGGAACTCCGGCGCAACGGACGGCCCATCGACCCGCGCGGTTGGTTCCCGGGATGATCGCCCGGATACCGGACGTTACCGATACTGGCCCTGCCATGCGGCTGGGCTTCACGCTAACATGCCGGATCGCGGCCCCCGGGCCGCACCGGAACAGGGATACGGGTGCCGCATGAAGGGCAGGGTTCGGACGATGACGACGGTCGGCGCGGCATTCGCCGCCGGCATCATTCTCGGCCCTATGGTCACCTCCCCCATGGTCAAGGCCTGGGCGCAGGACGGCGGCCGGGCCGAGACCTACCGCCTGCTGAACCTCTTCGGCGACGTCTTCGAGCGCGTCCGCGCCGAATATGTCGAGCCGATCAACGACCGCGACGCCGTCGAGAACGCCATCAACGGCATGCTGACGGGCCTCGACCCGCACAGCTCCTACCTGAACCAGCGCTCCTACCGCGACATGCAGGTGCAGACCCGCGGCGAGTTCGGCGGCCTCGGGATCGAGGTCACCCAGGAGAACGGCTACATCAAGGTCATCAGCCCGATCGACGAGACGCCTGCGGCCCGCGCCGGCGTCAAGGCGGGCGACCTCATCACCCACCTCAACGGCAACTCCGTCCAGGGCCTGACCTTGCAGGAAGCCGTCGAGCAGATGCGCGGCGAGCGCGGCACGGCCATCAAGATCACCATCCGCCGCGAGGGCGCCGACCGGCCGATCGAGCTGTCGCTCACCCGCGAGGTCATCCGCCCGCAGGTGGTGCGCTTCCGCATCGAGGGCAACGACGTCGCCTATGTGCGGCTCACCTCCTTCAACGAGCAGACGGATGTCGGCCTGCGCCGCGCCATCCAGGCCATGCGCCAGCAGGCCGGCAACAGCTTGAAGGGCATCGTGCTCGACCTGCGCAACAATCCGGGTGGGCTGCTCGACCAGGCGGTCCAGGTCACCGACGACTTCCTCGAGCAGGGCGAGATCGTCTCGACGCGCGCCCGCCGCCAGGAGGATGCGCAGCGGTGGAACGCCAAGGGCGGCGACATCGCCGGTGGCCTGCCGGTGGTGGTGCTGATCAACGGCGGCAGCGCCTCGGCCAGCGAGATCGTCGCCGGCGCCCTGCAGGATCACCGCCGCGCCATCGTCCTCGGCACCAAGTCCTTCGGCAAGGGCAGCGTGCAGACGGTGATGCCGATCCCCGGCCAGGGTGCCATCCGCCTCACCACGGCGCGCTACTACACGCCCTCCGGCCGCTCCATCCAGGGCACCGGCATCGAGCCCGACATCGAGGTGCTGGCCCAGCGCCAGGAGGCGACGGCCAACATCCCCCGCGAGCGGGAGGCCGACCTGCGCCGCGCGCTGCGCAACGAGGGCGGGGTGCAGCAGCCGACGGGCGCCGCCATCCCGCCGCTGCAACTGCCACAGGGCATCGCCGAGCGGGTGACGCGCCTGCCGCCCGAGGGCACGCCCTCCTTCGACCCGACCAAGCCGGAGACCGACTTCCAGCTCCAGCAGGCGATGCAGCTGCTCCGCAACCTGGCGGCAGCGCAGAACTCGGGCCGGCGCGCCGCGCGCTGACCTGATCCGCATGGCGCGCCTGTCCTCCGGCTGGCGGGCCCTGATCCTCTGCTGGGCCGTGGTGCTGCTGTTGATCGGCGGCGGCACCGGGGTTCTTGCCTGGCTCGGGCCCTTGCCCGCCCCGCCCGTCGCCGAAGCTCCCGCCGCGCCGCCTGCCGCACCCTCGCCCCCTGTGGCGCCGGCCATCGCCCAGGCGCCTCCCGCGCCCGAGCCGCCGCCGGTGATCGAGGCCGCCAGCCGCCCCGGCCCGGCGCCTGGCCGTCCCATCCCCGCCGGCGAGGAGGCCCTGCAGGACTCGGGGCCCCATGGCTCGATGCCCCGCATCGGCCCCGATGGCCGCACCTCGATCCGCGCCTTCGGCCGCCCCTTCGACCGGCAGGAGAGCCGCCCCCGCATCGGCCTCGTCATCGGCGGCCTCGGCATGAACGCCGCCCTGACCGAGGAGGCGATCCGCCGCCTCCCCGGCCCTGTCACCCTCGCCTTCAGCCCCTATGCGCCGCAGCCCGGCCGCCTGCTCGACCAGGCCCGCGCCCGCGGGATGGAGGTGCTGCTCGCCCTGCCGCTGGAGCCCACCGGCTACCCGCTCAACAACCCCGGCAACCGCGCCCTGCTGACCAGCCTCCCGGCGGCGGACAACGAAGACCGGTTGGCCTGGCTGCTCTCCCGCTTCAGCGGCTATGTCGGGGCGATCGGCGCGCTCGGGCCGATGCGGGGCGAGCGCTTCGCCGCCATGCTCGGCCCCTATGGCGACCTCCAGGCCCGCATCGCCAGCCGCGGCCTGCTCTATGTCGACCCGCGCCCCGGCGCACCCTCGCCCGAGCGCGCCTGGGGCCGCAGCATCGACCTCGTCATCGACGAGCCGGCGACCCGCGGCGAGATCGAGCTGAAGCTCCGCACGCTGGAGGCGTTGGCGCGGGAGCGTGGCGCGGCGCTCGGCTATGCCGGCGAGGCCTCGCCGGTGCTGATCGACCGGCTCGCCGCCTGGGCCGGCACGGTGGAGGCCAGCGGCCTTGTCCTCGCCCCCGTCACCGCGCTGATGCAACGCCCCGCCGCCCGCTGAAAGGACCCTCTGCATGGACCTGCCCTATCGCGACAATGTCGGCGCGGTGCTGTTCAACCGCGCCGGCCTCGTCCTCGTCGCCCGCCGCGCCGATCTCCCCAATGCGGAGGGCGCGCCGGGCGGCTGGCAGCTTCCCCAGGGCGGGATGGATGCGGGCGAGGACCCGGCCGTCGCCGTCTTCCGCGAGATGGAGGAGGAGATCGGCACCCGCAACGCCGAGATCATCGCCGAGCACCCGGACTGGCTGAGCTACGACCTGCCGTCGCACCTGCTCGGGAAAGCCTTGGGCGGCAGGTACCGCGGCCAGCGGCAGCGGTGGTTCGCGCTCCGCTTCCTCGGCGAGGATGCGGAGATCCGCCTCGACCTCGACCCGCATCCGGAATTCGATGCCTGGCGCTGGGTGCCGCTGGCCGAGCTGCCCTCGCTGGCCGTTTCGTTCAAGCGCGAAATCTATGGTACGATCGCCCGCGACTTCGCCCGCTTCGCCGGGTGATGCGGGAGGGAGTGCGGCATGACGGGTTGGATCGTCCTCGGCGTCGTCGTCGTCCTGCTGCTCTGGCTCGTCGTCACCTACAACCGGCTGGTCGCGCTGCGGCAGACCACGGGCCAGGCCTGGTCCGACGTCGACGTGCAGCTGAAGCAGCGGCACGACCTGATCCCCAACCTGGTCGAGACGGTGAAGGGCTATGCCTCGCATGAGCGCGGCACGCTGGAAGGCGTGGTCCAGGCCCGCAACGCCGCCCTCGGCGCCCGCGGGCCGGAGCAGGCGGCCGCGGCAGAGGGCGCGCTGGGCGCCGCGCTGGGGCGGCTGATGGCGCTGTCGGAAGCCTATCCCGACCTCAAGGCCAACCAGAATTTCCTCCAGCTCCAGTCGGAGCTGGGCGATGTCGAGAACAAGATCGCCGCCGCCCGGCGCTTCTTCAACAACGCCGTCGCCGAGTACAACAGCGCCGTCCAGCAGATTCCGGCCGTGCTCTTTTCGGGCGCGCTCGGCTTCCTGCCCCGCGGCTTCTTCGAGCTGCCGGAAGCGGAGCGCGCCGCCGTCGCCGCCCCGCCGCAGGTGAAGTTCTAGCTGGGCCATGCGCGCCTTCGGGCTGAAAACCTGGATCTGGAACAACGGCTGGAAGACCGGCCTGCTGCTGGCCGGCTTCCCCGTCCTGCTGGCGCTGATCTGCTTCGCCTTCGGCCTGCTGCTCGTGGCCGGGGAGGCGCATTCCTTCCGCCAGGGCCTGCGGGATGCGGTGCGCATCATCCCCGTCGTGCTGCCGGTGGTGCTGGTGGTGACGGCCATCTGGTTCGGCATCGCCTGGGCCTGGAACCAGCGCATCCTCGACTTCCTCACCGGCGCCCGTCCGGTGACGCGGCAGCAGGAGCCGCGGCTGTGGAACGCGCTCGAGACGCTCTGCATCAGCCGCGGCCTCGGCATGCCGCGCCTCGCGGTGATCGAGCAGCCGGCGCGCAACGCCTTCGCCTCCGGCCTCTCGCGCGCGACCGGCGCCGTCACCGTCACGCGCGGCCTGCTCGACGCGCTCGATGACCGCGAGCTATCGGCCGTGCTGGCGCATGAGCTGACGCATATCCGCAACGGCGATGCGCGGCTTGCCGTGGTCGCCGCAGTCTTCGCCGGCGTCGTCGCGCTGCCGGAGGAGATCATCGTCCGCGCCGGCAACGTCTTCGGCAACACCGGCACGATGACGACCGGCCGCTCTTCCTCGCGCTCCTCCTCGAAGGATAGCGGCAAGGGCGGCGCGGCGATCCTGCTCGTGCTGCTCTCGCTCGCCATCATGCTGCTGACCTGGGCGCTGGCGCTCGGCCTGCGCTTCGCCCTGTCGCGCAACCGCGAATTCCTTGCCGATGCCGGCGCGGTGGAGCTGACCCAGGACCCGGATGCGCTGATCTCCGCCCTCCGCAAGGTCGCCGCCCGGTCGGAGATGCCGCGCCTGCCCTCCCAGGTGCAGGCCATGCTGCTCGACAGCCCGGGCGAGACGCTCGGCAAGAAGTGGCTGGCGACCCATCCGCCGCTCGATGAGCGGATCGGCGCGCTGATCCGCTATGCCGGCGGCCGCGACCCCGGCCCCGTCTCCGTGCTGGAGGCGGCGCCGGCCGCCCCCGCCGAGGCGCCGATGCCGGCGGCGGCGCCCGTCCCCGGCTCGCCCTGGTGGCGCCAGAGCTAGCTTGCACGCAGCCGCCCCGCCTGCGCATGGTGCGCCCGCATGCGCCTCCTCCATACCGCCGACTGGCATCTCGGCCGCAGCCTCGGCGGGCACTCGCTCCAGGATGACCAGGCCCATCTGCTGGCCGAGCAGCTGCCGGCGATCGTCCGCGACACCGCGCCGGACGCCGTGCTGCTCGCCGGCGACGTCTTCGACCGGGCCGTCCCGCCCGCCGAGGCGGTGCGGCTGCTGGACGAGGTGCTGAGCGCGCTCGTCCTCGGCCTCGGCGTCCCCGTCGTCATCATCCCCGGCAACCATGACGAGGCGCGGCGCGTCGGCTTCGGTGCCCGGCTGCTGGCCGCCGCGCGGCTGCATATCGTGCAGTCGCCCTGCGGCGAGGCCATCCCGCTCGGCGACCGCGAGGGCCGCCGCGCCACCATCGTCGCCTGCGGCTATGCGACGCCGCTGGCCCTGGCCCGTGAGCCAAGCCTCGCCGAGGCGCGCTTCGCCGACCATGACGGCGCCTTCGCCGCCCTCGCGCCCCTGCTGCACGGGCTCTGCCCGGCCGAGGGGCCACGCGTGCTCGTCGCCCATGCCTTCGTCGCCGGCGGCGCCGAGAGCCCGCTGAGCGAACGGGCACTGTCCGTCGGCGGCACCGGCGCCATCGACGCAGCGCGCTTCGCCGGCTTCGACTATGTCGCCCTCGGCCATCTCCACCGGCCGCAGAGCCTGCTCGGCGGCCGGCTGCGCTACAGCGGCTCGCCCTTCCCCTACTCGGTGGAGGAGGCGGACCACGCCAAGTCGGTGACGCTGGTGGAGATCGGCGGGGAGGACGCGCCACGGATCGAGGCGATCCCGCTCACGCCGCGGCGGGGCCTGCGCGTGCTGACGGGAAGCTTCGCAGCGCTGCGCGAGACCGAAAGCCGGGCCCGCGAGGATTACGTCGCCCTGATCCTCACCGACCCCGTCCCCATCCCCGAGGCGCAGCGGCGCCTGGCCGAGGTCTTCCCCCGCATCGTCGGCCTGCGCTACGCGACGGAGCGCGCCGGCACGGGGCAATTCGCCACCGCCGGCGCCGCGGCGCGCATCGCCCGCCCGCTCGACCTCTTCGGCCGCTTCCATGCGGAGCTGCGCGGCGCCCCGCTGCCGGAGGAGGCCCGCCCGGCGCTCGTCGCCGCCATCGAGGCCGCCGAGGCCGCCGGCCACTAGCCATGCGCCCGCTCCGCCTGACCGTCACCCATTTCGGCCCCTATGCCGCGCGGCAGGAGATCGACTTCGCCGCGCTCGGGCCGCACCGGCTCTTCCTCATCGCCGGGCCGACCGGCGCGGGAAAGACCAGCCTGCTGGACGCGCTCTGCTTCGCCCTCTTCGGCGAGAGCAGCGGCGAGGAGCGCCTGCCCGCCCATCTCCGCAGCCGCCATGCCCCGCCCGACGCGCCGACCGAGGTGGCGCTGGAATTCGCCCAGGGCCGGCGCCGCTGGCGCATCACCCGCAATCCGGAATGGGAGCGCCCGAAGCGCCGTGGCGAGGGCACGACCAAGGAGCGGATGAAGGTCTCGCTCCAGGCCCTCGACACCGACGCCCCGCCGATCGAGCGCGAGGCGGAGGTCGAGGCGCGCATCCGCGAGTTGCTCGGCCTCAGCGCCGCGGAATTCCGCCAGACCGTGCTGCTGCCCCAGGGCCGCTTCCGCGAGTTGCTGGTGGCGAAGCCGGCCGACCGCCAGGCCATCCTGCAGACCCTCTTCCGCACCGCGCTCTACGCCCGCATCCAGCGCGAGCTCTCCGCTGCGGCCAATGCGGCGAAGGGTGCCCTGCGCGAGGCGTTGGGCGCCCGCGCCAACCTGCTCCGCCGCGCCGGGGCCGGGACGCCGGAGGCGGCGCTCGCCACCCGCGCCACGCTGCTGGCCGCCGCCCAGGAGGCCGAGGCCGCCCGCGGCACCGCCGCCGCGGCGGCCATCGCGGCCCGCGCCGCCGAGGCCGCCGGGCAGGAGACCGCGCGCCTCCTCGCCGCTGCCGCCGCTGCCGCCCGCGCCCTGGCCGAGCTGGAGCTGCGTACACCGGCCATCCAGGCCGACCGCGCCCGGCTGGAAGCGGCCCGACGCGCCGATCGCCTCGGCCTCGCCCTTGCCGAGGCGGAGGCCGCCGCCGCCGCCGCCGCCGCCCAGCGCGCCGAAGCCGCCACCGCCACCAGCCGCGCCGAACAGGCCCGCCAGCGCCGCGCCCAGGCCGAAGCCGCCCTGGCCGACGCTCCGGCCCAGGAGGAAGCCGCCCGCGCCGCCGGGGCCGAGGCGGAGCGGCTGCAAGCCCTCATCGCCCTTGTCGCCGAGGCCGAGGAAGCGGGCCGCGCCGCCGCCGGGGCCGAGGCCAGCCTGCGCCAGGCCGATGCCGCCCAGGCCAGGGCAGCCGCAGCCCTCGACTCCGCCCGTGCCGCCGCCACCGCCGCCGAGGCCGCCCGCGCCGCCGCCCAGGCCACGGCCGACCAGCGCGAACGCCACCGCCTGGCCGGCGAGGCCGCCGCCGCCCGCCTCAACGCCGCCCGCGCCCTCGACAAGGCGGAGGCCGCCCTCCACCGCGCCCAGGCCGATGACACCCGCGCCACGGCCGCAGAGACGGAAGCCGCCGCCCGCGCCCAATCCGCCCGCGCCGCCCGCGAGGCCGCCGCCGCCCGCATCGCCGCCGACCACGCCGCCCGCTTCGCCGCCCTGCTGGCCGAGGGCGACCCCTGCCCGGTCTGCGGCAGCCCGCACCACCCGGCGCCCGCCCGGCCGCAGGGCGAGGCGCCCCTCCCCGACCTCTCCGTCCTGGAACAGGCCGCCGCCCAGGCCGAGGCCACGCTCGATGCCACCCGCCGCGCCGCCGCCCAGATCGGCACGGCGCTGGCCATCGCCGCCGAGCAACAGGCCGCCGCCCTCGCCCGCCTCGGCGATGCGCCGCGCGAGGGGTTGGAGGCTGCCCTCCGCATGGAACAGACGGCCCTCGCCGCCGCCGAGGCTGCCGCCGCCCGCCTTCCCGCCCTCGCCCAGGCCGCCGCCGACGCAGGGGCCACGGCGACTTCCGCAGAAATCCGCCTTGCCACCGCACGCGAAGCCGTCACCTCAGCCGCGGGTCAGCACGCCGCCGCCGCCGCCCGGGCGGAGGAACGCCTGCGCCGCCTGCCGCCCGACAACCCGGATGCCGGCACCCTCCGCATCCAGGCCGAGGCCGCCGCAACCCGCGCCACTCGCCTCGCCGCCGCGCTGCGCGCCGCGCGCGAGGAAGCCGCCGCCGCCGCCGAGGCCGCCCGCACCCGGGTCGAGCACGCCGCCGAAACCGGCCGCATCGCCGCCGTCGCCGAAGCCGCCGCGGCCGAGGCCGCCTCTCGCCTCGCCCTCGCCTGCGCAGCCGAGGGCTTCGCCGACGCCGAGGCCGCCCGCGCCGCACGCCTTGCCCCGGCGGTGCAGGACAGTCTCGCCACCGCCATCGCTGCCTTCGGCGAGGCCCGCGCCGCCGCCGCCAGCCAGGCCGTCGCCACCGCCGCAGCCGCAGCCGGCCTCGTCCCGCCCGACCTTGCCGCCCTCGCCGCCGCCCGCGCGGGCGCCGAGGCCGCGGCCACCGCCGCGCTGCAAGGCGCGACCCTCGCCGCCCGCGCCGTCGAGGAGCATGATCGCCTGCTGGCTGAGATCGCCGCCGCCGAAGCCGCGCTGGCCGAAGCCGAGGCCGCTGCCACCCTCCGCCAGGACCTCGCCGACCTGGCCGAGGGACGCAACGGCCATGGCCTCGATTTCGAGGGCTATGTCCTTTCCGGCCTGCTCGACGAGGCCCTCGCCGCGGCCAATACGCGGCTGGAGGGGATGCTCGACGGCCGCTACCGCCTGCGCCGGCGCGAGGAGCCGGAGCGGCAACGCGCCAGGGCCGGCCTCGACATCGAGGTGGTCGATGGCTGGAACGCCGAGGCCCGCCCCGCAGCCACCCTCTCCGGCGGCGAGGGCTTCTGCGCCTCGCTCGCCATGGCGCTGGGCCTCGCGGATACCGTCGCCGCCCATGCCGGCGGCCACCAGCTCGACGCGCTCTTCATCGACGAGGGCTTCGGCACGCTCGATGCCGAGACGCTGGATACCGCCATCCGCGTGCTGGAGGGCCTGCAGGCCGGCGACCGCCTGGTCGGCGTCATCAGCCATGTGGCGGAGCTGCGCGAACGCATCCCCGCCCGGCTGGAGGTGACACCCGGCCGCCGCGGCACCACCGCGGCCTTCCGCCTTGGTTAGTAGGTCGCGAAGATCCGCTCGATGTCGCCCGCATCGCTGCTCACCGTCAGCGCCAGGGCGAGCAGGATGCGCGCCTTCTGCGGATTGAGGTTGTCGGCCGGGATGAAGCCCGCCTCCGCCAGCTTCGTCGTCGGGAAGACCCGCCCGCTGCCCGAGCGGGTCGATTGCAGCACGGTGACGCCCGCCGCCCGCGCCTCGGCCAGCGCCTCCGCATCGCCCGGCGTGACGAAGCCCGGCGCGAAGCCGGCGGCGACGATCCCCTTCGCCCCGGCGGCGGTGAAGGCCCGCACCGCCGTGCCGTCCGCCCCCGCATGGCTGTAGGCGATATCGACCCGCGGCAGCGCCTCCAGCCCGCGGATGTCGAACTCCGTCTCCGGCGCCAGCCGGCGCAGCGGCCGGCGGTACCAGACGACCTTGTCGCCATCCGCCTGGCCGAGCACGCCGAAATCCGGGCTGCGGAAGGTCTGCATCCGCCCGGTCGAGGTCTTGGTCACCTCCCGCGCCGCCTGGATCTCGTCGTTCAGCAGCACCAGCGCGCCGAGCCCCCGCGCGCCCTCATCCGCCGCGACCCGCACGGCATTGACGAGGTTGAGCCCCGCATCGGTCGAGAGCGCCGAGGCCGGCCGCTGCGAGCCGACCACCACCACGGGCACCGGCACCTTCAAGGTCAGCGAAAGGAAATAGGCCGTCTCTTCGAGCGAGGCCGTGCCATGGCCGATGACGATGCCGGCGACGGAGGGATCGTCCCGCACCACCTTGTCGCAGAGCAGGACGAGTTCCTTCCACTCCGCCCAGGCGATGCGCGGCGAGGGCACGTTGCGGTAGGGCACCGCGACGACCTCGGCCACCTGCTGCACCTCGGGGAAGCGGTCGAGGATGCCGCCGGCCTGGAGCATGTTGCCCATGGCGCCGTAATTGACGGTATCCAGCGGCCCGTCGCCGAGCGAGGAGATCGTCCCGCCCGTGCCGATGAAAGCGACCTTCTTCCGGCTCATGCCGCATCCCTCTCTTCTGTGGCAAGGCCGGCGATGCACTCATCGGCCGTCAGCACATCGCCGAATTGCAGGTAGAAGCCGATGAGCGAGGCGCCGTGCTCCGCATCCGTCACCGCGGCGCAGCCATCGCTTACCATGACGGTGCGGAAGTTCAGCATCATAGCGTCCCGTGCGCTACTCTCGCAGCAGCAGTTGGTCACGGTGCCGGCGATCAGCACCGTGTCCAGCCCGCGCGCCCTGAGCCGCTCCGGCAGGTCGGAGCCGCCCTGGATGAAGGCGCTGTAGCGGTACTTCCGCACCACCTCGTCGCCGCCCTGAACGTCGAGCGCCGGCCAGAGCGCATGGCCCGGCATCCCCTCACTCATCGAGGCGGCGCGGCGGGCGCGGGCCTCGGGCGTCGCCATTTCCTGCATGACGGACCACTCCGTCTCGCAGCGCGCGTCGAAGGTGTTCTGGATCCAATAGATGGCGCCGCCCGCCTGCCGCAATGCCCCGGCCAGGCGGTTGATCGCCGGCACCACATGCTCGGCCATCGGGCAGAGCGCGTGGGCGAGGTCGGCCCGCATGAAGCCGTTCTGCATGTCGATGACGACGAGGGCGGTGCGGCGCGGATCGAGCCGGGCGAAGGGATGCGGCGTGCCGCAACGGGCGGCGACGCGGGCGGCGACGGCCTCCGGTATGGTGAAGGGATGCATGCAGAACCTCCGCGAATGGGCCTGGCCTGCGCTGCGCGTACCCTCGGGGCCGGATCTTCGGCCGGTCGCCCAAGACTAGGCCGGGGCAGGAACCCCGGCAACCCGGCCACGTTCCGCGGCGAACGGGAAAGGGCCGCCGCATGCCGAGCAACGCCAGCGAGATCGTCGTCGACACGCTGCACGCCTGGGGGGTCGACACCATCTTCGGCCTGGCCGGGGACGGCATCAACGGCGTGGTGGAGGCGCTCCGCACCCGGCAGGACCGCATCCGCTTCGTCGCCGTCCGGCATGAGGAGGGCGCCGCCTTCATGGCCGCCGCCTACGCGAAATGGACCGGGAAGATCGGCTGCTGCTTCGCCACCACCGGCCCGGGCGGCCTGCATCTGCTGAACGGGCTCTACGACGCGAAGCTCGACCTTGCCCCGGTGGTGGCGCTGACCGGCCTGCCCTATCACGACCTGGCCGACACCTTCACCCAGCAGGACGTCCCGCTCGACCGGGTCTTTGCCGATGTCGCGGCCTACAACGCCCGCATCATGGGCGCTGCCCACGCCGAGAAGCTCACCGATCTCGCCTGCCGCACGGCGCTCGCCCGCCGCGGCGTCGCGCATCTGGCGCTGGCGACGGACGTGCAGGAGGAGGCGGAGGACAAACCCTCGCCGCGCGGCGCGGCGCAGTCCAGCGGCCACAACTGGCAGGACGGCCTGCGCCTGCCCGAGCCGGATGCGGTAGCCAGGGCGGCCGAGATCCTGAACGGCGCGCAGCGCGTCGCCATCCTCGCCGGCCGCGGCGCGCTCGGTGCGAAGGCGGAGCTGGAGCAGGCCGCGCAGCTGCTCGGCGCCCCGGTGGCGAAGGCGCTGCTCGGCAAGGCGGTGCTGCCGGACGATCACCCCCACACCACCGGCGGCATCGGCTACTACGGCACCTTCGGCACCCATGCCGCTATGGCGGAGTGCGACGCGCTGCTGATCGTCGGCTCCACCTTCCCCTATGTCGAATACTACCCGAAGCCCGGCCAGGCGCGCATCGTGCAGATCGACCGCGACGCACAGCGCATCGGCCTCCGCCAGGCCGCCGAGGTGGGGCTGGTCGGCGATGCCAGGACGACGCTCGAGATGCTGAACGGGGCGCTCCGCCGCAAGGAGGACCGCAGCTTCCTCGAGCGCGCCCAGGCCGAGACGCGCCGCTGGACCGAGGCGCTGCGCGCCGCCGAGACCAGCCCCCGCCTGCCGATGAACCCCTCCGCCCCGGTCGCCGCCTTCGGCGCGCGGCTGCCGCCGGATGCGGTGGTGGTCTCCGATAGCGGCCACCATACCGGCCTCGTCGCGCGGCACATGCGGCTGGGCCCCGGGCATGATTTCGGCGTCTCCGGCCTGCTCGCCAGCATGGCCTGCGCCATCCCCTATGCGGTGGCCGCCGGCTGCGCCTTTCCGGGCCGGCCGATCTTCGGCGTCATCGGCGATGGCGGGCTGTCCATGCAGCTCGGCGAACTCGCCACCGCCGTCGCCATGAAGCTGCCGCTCAAGCTGCTGGTGCTGCGCAACGGCTCGCTCGGGCAGATTAAGTGGGAGCAGCTTCTCTTCCTCGGCAATCCGGAATTCGGCTGCGAGGTGCCGCCGATCGACTTCGCCAAGGCGGCCGAGGCGATGGGCGCCCGCGGCTTCACCGTCGAGGACCCGGCGCAGCTCGACGCCGTGCTGGATCAGGCGATGGCGGTGGAGGGCCCCGTCGTCATCCAGGCCATCGTCGACCAGAACGAGCCGCTACTGCCCGCCGTGGTATCCGAAAGCTACGCCCAGCACCTGAAGCAGGCGCTGGACCAGGGCACCAAAGGCGCCGCCGAGATCGGGCAGGCGCTGGAGCGCGAACCCTCGCGCTCCATGATGGGCGATCAGTCTGCCTCGGCCTGACTGTCGCCGCTCCGATGCGGAACCGGCTCGTGCCGAGCCGGGGACTGGTGCCCTGGGCGTTTCCGCCTAGGGCGTTCGCCGACTAGCCGCCCACCACCATGGCGGTGAAGGGCCAGACATAGGCCTGCAGCATCACCAGCAGGCCGACCAGCACCGCCAGGACGATGGAGTGGAAGAAGACGAAGCGCAGGATCGTCCCCTCCTGCCCGAACCAGTTGGTCGCGGTGGAGGCGACGACGATGCTCTGCGCATCGATCATCTTGCCCATCACGCCGCCCGAGGAATTGGCCGCCGCCATCAGCACCGGCGAAAGGCCGAGCTGCTGCGCGGTGATCTTCTGCAGCCCGCCGAACAGCACGTTGGAGGCGGTGTCCGATCCGGTCAGCGCCACGCCCAGCCAGCCGAGCATCGTCCCGAAGAGCGGGAAGAGGAAGCCGGTGGAGGCGAAGGCCAGCCCCATCGTCGCATCCAGCCCTGAATAGCGCGTCAGCGTGCCGAGCCCGAGCATGGCGCCGATGGTGACGAGGCTGAGCCGCACCTTCCAGATCGTCCGCCCATACTCGGCGACCAGCGCGAGCGGCGAGAAGCGCATCAGCAGCCCCGCGAGGATCGACGAGAACAGGATCCCCGTCCCCGTCATCGACAGGATGTTGAAGGCCCAGACGGCGGCCTCCGGCGTCGCCCGCTCCACCACCGGCGGCGCCTTGACGACGGCATTGTGCAGCCCCTCGATCGGGAAGCTCGTGGTGAAGATGCCGTTCAGCGCCGCCCGCACGCCGGGCAGGCCCCAGGCGAAGACGAAGACGGTGAGGATCAGCCAGGGCATCCACGCCCGCACCAGCGCGGCGCGGTCGAGCGGCTCGTCGCCGAGCGGCGCGACGGCCGGCGCCGCGCCCGCGCTCGGGTCGGCCCCGCGCAGCGCCGGGTTGGTCCAGATCTCGCGCGGCTGCCAGACCCGCAGGAAGCCGACGAGGCAGGCCATGCAGACCAGCGCCGAAATCACATCGACCAGCATCGGACCGATATAATTGCTGACCAGGAATTGCGGCACGGCGAAGCTGACGCCGGTGACCAGGATGGCCGGCCAGACATCCCGCATCGCCCGGAAGCCGGCGAAGGCCCAGATCAGCCAGAAGGGCACGATCAGGCTGAAGAAGGGCAGCTGCCGCCCGATCATCGAGGAAAGGTCATAGAGGTCGAGCCCGGTGACGGCCGAAAGCGCGATGACCGGCGAGCCGAGCGCGCCGAAGGCGACCGGCGCCGTATTGGCGATCAGCGAGAGGCCCGAGGCGGCGAGCGGCGAGAAGCCGAGGCCGATCAGGATCGCCGCCGTCACCGCGACCGGCGTGCCGAAGCCCGCGGCACCCTCGAAGAAGGCGCCGAAGGCAAACGCGATCAGCAGCAGTTGCAGCCGCCGGTCCGGCGTCACCCCCGCGATGGCCTTCTGCAGGATGGCGAAGCTGCCATTCGCCACCGTCAACCGGTAGAGGAAGATGATGTTCAGCACGATCCAGCCGATCGGGAAGAGGCCGGCGAGGATCCCGAGGCCCGCTGCCCGCACCGCCATCCCGCCCGGCATGCCGAAGACGAGGCTGGCGCAGAGCACGGCGACGACGAGGGCGATGATCGCCGCCCAATGCGCCGCGATACGGAGGAAGGCGAGCGAGACCAGCATGACGACGACGGGCAGGGCGGCGACGACGGTGGAGAGGGCGATGTTGCCCAAGGGGTCGTAAACCTGGGTCCAGGTCATTCAGACGGTTCCATATCATTCCCGGGATGCATGACGGCGCGGCGGCGCGCACGGGCATGAATGGCCCAGGCCCTTCCCGGCGGCAACATCACCTCCGCGCGGGTGGCACCGCCGCACCGAACGGCTTTGCGCCGCCGATTGCGATATGGAACAGATGCCCGGCGAGCCCCATCGGAGCCATCGAGAGCCATGCCAGTCTTCGTGCCCCCCGGCGTCATCGGCCACAACCGCAGCCTGGTCACCCGCAACTACGCCGTGCTGCCGCCGGAGGGGATGTTCCCGAGCTTCCTGCCCTGGCTGACCAAGGCCTCGGTCTTCTACCAGGCCAGCCCGGTAATGGGCGCCCGCTTCGCCCAGGGGCGGCTCGAGGCCGAGCCGGGCGGCGGCACCGCAGCGCCGCGGCAGGACGGGCTGGAGCATTTCCTCTACGTCCTGGCCGGCACGCTCGACGTCGCCGCCGACCACGAGAGCGCCAGCCTGGAGCCGGGCGGCTTCGCCTATATCCCGGCCGGGGCGACCTGGAGCCTGCGCAACAACGGGGCAGATCCGGCGAAGGCGGTCTGGATCACACGCCCCTATGTCGCGGCCGAGGGCATCGCCCCGCCCGCCCCGCGCTTCGGCGCGCGGGAGACGACGCCCGTCACCCGCGTCGACGACAGTGGCCGCTGGCGGCAATACCTGCTCGGCACGCTCGACATGTCCATGGATTTCGAGATGAACATCATGGGCTTCGACCGCGGCACGCATTTCCATTGCGTCGAGACCCATGTCTTCGAGCACGGGCTGCTGATGCTGGAGGGCCAGGGCCTCCAGCTGCTCGACCGCGATTGGCACGAAATTTGGGAGGGAGACTTCATCTGGATGGGCTCCTTCGTCCCGCAGCAGTTCTACTGCACTGGCTGGGGCGGCGCGGCCTATCTGCTCTACAAGGACGTGAACCGGGAGGTCACCTTCTAGCCATGCAGGCCCCAGCCCCTTCCGCGATGATGCATCTCTCGGCGCGCTCGGATGCGAGGGGGCTGCGCCAGCTCGCCATCCACCTCTCGCTGCTCCTCGGCGCCGGGCTGCTGGTGGCGCTGCTGCCGGGCTGGTGGAAGGTGCCGGCCGTGCTGCTTCTCGGCATCGCACAGGCGGCGCTCTTCGCCCCGCTGCACGAGACGGTCCATCACACCGCCTTCGCCAACCGCCGGCTGAACGCCGCGGTCGGCTGGCTGGCCAGCGCGCCCGGCCTGTTCAACTGGCATTTCTACCAGCAATTCCACCTGGCCCATCACCGCCACACCCAGGATCCGGTGAAGGACCCGGAGCTCGCCCCGCCCCCGCCCACCCGGCTGCCCGGCTTCGTCGTGAAGATGCTCGCCATCCCCTATTGGCGCGCCCGCCTGCGGAACCTGTGGGACGGCCTGCGCGGTGACCTCTCGGCCTATTCCTTCATCAACCCGGCGACGGCGCCCCGCATCATCCGCAGCATGCGGGCCATGGTGGCGGCGCTGGCGGGCCTCGCTCTGCTGTCCGCCCTGCTCTTCGGCTGGGAGGCGCCCCTTCTCTTCTGGGTCCTGCCGCAGCTCGTCGGCCAGCCCCTGCTGCGCCTCTACCTCTTCACCGAGCACACCGGCTGCTCGATGGACCGTAACGGGCTGACCAACACCCGCACCATGCTGACGACGCGGCCGATGCGCCTGCTGATGTGGAACATGCCCTTCCACGCCGAGCACCACCTCTACCCCTTCATCCCCTTCCATCGCCTCGGCGAGGCCCATGCCGCACTCCGCGGCCGCCTCGCCCATCTCCATCCCGGCTATGCGCGCTGGCATGCCGAGCACTGGCGGACGCTGCGGGCATGACGGCGGCGGAAGGCGTCTTCGCGCTCGGCGACCTGTCGCTGCGCCATGGCGGCGTGCTGCCGGATGCGAAGCTGGTCTGGAAGACCCACGGCACGCTCAACGCCGCCCGCGACAACGTCGTCCTCTACCCGACCAGCTACGGCGCGCAGCACCCCGACCTCGAATGGCTGATCGGACCGGACGGCATCCTCGACCCGACCCGCTGGTTCATCGTCATCCCCAACATGTTCACGGGCGGGCTCTCCACCTCGCCCTCCAATTGCGCGGCTTGGCCGGGGCTGGTGACGGCCTGGGACAATGTGGGCGCGCAGCGCCGCCTGCTGCGCGAGGTCTTCGGCATCGAGCGGCTGCACGCGGTCTATGGCTGGTCGATGGGCGCGCAGCAGGCCTATCACTGGGCCGCGGCCTTCCCGGAGGCGGTCGGCCGCATCGTGGTGAATTGCGGCAGCGCCCGCACCGCCGTGCACAACCAGGTCTTCCTCCGCAGCCAGATGGCGGTGCTGGAGGCCGCCGCCGAATACGATGGCAAGGGCGGCTTCACCAGCCAGCCTGCCGCCGCCCTCCGCGCCTTCGGCCGCGTCTATGCGAGCTGGGCGCTGAGCCAGGATTTCTACCGCGCCAACCTGCACCTGACGGCGCTCGGCGCCCCGGACCTCGACACCTTCCTCCACACCGACTGGGAGGAGCGCTTCGCTCGCCGCGCCGCCGCCGACCTGCTGGCCCAGCTCCGCACCTGGGATGCCGGCGACATCGCCGATGGCGGCGAGCTGGCCGCGGCACTCGCGCGGATCGAGGCGCGGGTCCTGCTGCTGCCCTCGGCGACCGACCTTTATTTCCGCGTCGCCGACAACGAGGCGGAGCTGCCGCACCTGAAGCATGGCCGCCTCGCCGTGATCCCAAGCCTCTGGGGCCATCGCGCCGGCAACCCCGCCACCAACCCGGCCGATGCAGCCTTTATCAAAGCCGAGGTCCGCGCCCTGCTCGACGCCTGAACCGGTTCCGTGCTTATTCTCCTCCCGCCGGAGGCCAGAATGACGAGTGGAGACCGCGACGCCCGACCCTTGGCGCGCCGTTGGGCGCGGCTGACGCACGCCCTGTTGGCCCTTGCCCTCCTCGCTGGCTGCGACAGCCATGAGGAGGAGCCGACCGCGGCCGACACCCCGCCCACCGTCTCCGTCATGCCCCCGATGCGGCGCGAGGTCACCGACTGGGACGAGTTCACCGGCCGCCTCGTCCCCGTCGAGCGGGTCGAGCTGCGCGCCCGGGTCAGCGGCTATCTCGACAGCATCGCCTTCACCGACGGCCAGGTGGTCCGCCGCGGCGACCCGCTCTTCCGCATCGACCGCCGCCCCTTCGAGACGGCCATCACCGATGCCGAGGCGCGCCTCGCCGCCGCCCGCTCCCAGCTTGTCCTCGGCGAGCGGGAGTTCACCCGCGCCGGCAACCTGCTGCAGTACCGCGCCGGCTCCGAGGCCAGCCTCGACCAGCGCGCCCAGGCGCTGGAAGCCGCCCGCGCCGCCGTCACCCAGGCCGATGCGGCCCTCCAGCGCGCCAAGCTCGACCTGGAATTCACCGAGCTCCGCGCCCCGATCTCCGGCCGCATCGGCCGCCACCTGGTCAGCCCGGGCAACCTGGTCGCCGGCGGCGAGGGTAGCGGCGCCACCCTGCTGGCCGTCATCGTCACCATGGACCCTATCGATGTCAGCTTCGACATCGACCAGGCCGCGGCGCTGCGCTACGCCCGCCTCGCCGAAAGCGGCGGCCGCCCCTCCTCGCGCGACATGACGAACCCGGTGCAGCTGGCGCTGGCCGACGAGACCGGCTTCCCCCGCACCGGCCGGGTCGTCTTCGTCGACAACGAGGCGGATGCCAGCACCGGCACCGTCCGCCTCCGCGCCCGCTTCGCCAATCCGCGCGACCTGCTGCTGCCCGGCGTCTTCGCCCGCATCCGGCTTGTGGCCTCCGCGCCCTACCAGGCGCTGCTGGTCCCCGACGCCGCCGTCACCACGGACCAGTCGCGCCGCGTGGTCTATGTCCTCGCCCAGGACAACACCCTGCAGATGCGCCAGGTGGAGCTGGGCCCCCTGCATGACGGGCTCCGCGTCATCCGCAGCGGCCTCCAGGGCGACGAGGAAGTCGCCGTGACCGGCCTCACCCGTGCCCGCGCCGGCCAGCAGGTGGCCCCCATCCGCCCCGCCCCGGCCCAGGCCAGATCGGAAATCGGCCCGCCGATGGCGCCGCGCCCATGAGCAATATCGGCGTCATCTCGGTCCGCCAGCCGGTCCTCGCCTGCGTCCTCTCGCTGGTGCTGCTTATCGTCGGCGGCCTGTCGATGCTCTCGCTGCCGATCTCCGAATATCCAGATGTCGCGCCGCCCACCGTCGTCGTCGCCACCAACTACCCCGGCGCCTCCGCCCAGGTGGTGGCCGATACCGTGGCGACGCCGATCGAGCAGGAGGTGAACGGCACCGAGGGCATGCTCTACATGTCCTCGCAATCGACGGCCGACGGGCGGATGACGCTCACCGTCACCTTCCGCCTCGGCACCGACCCGGACCGGGCGCAGATCCTCGTCCAGGGTGCCGTCTCCACCGCCCTGCCCCGCCTGCCGGAGGAAGTGCGCCGCTGGGGCGTCACCACCCGGAAGATCGCCACCGACCGGTTGATGATCATCTTCGTCACCTCGCCGGACGGATCCTACGACCAGCTCTACGTCTCGAATTTCGCCCTGCGCCAGGTGCGCGACGAGCTGCTGCGCATCGACGGCATCGGCGACATCGACATGCAGGGCGCACGCGACTACGCCATGCGCGTCTGGCTCGACCCCGGGCGGATGATGGCCAACAACATCACCGCCGAGGACGTGATCGCCGCCATCCAGGCGCAGAACGCCGAGATCGCCGGCGGCCAGATCGCCGAGCCGCCCGTCACCGGACAGGCCTTCCAGCCCAACCTCACCTTCCGTGGCCGGCTCGCCGACCCGGCGGAGTTCGAGCACATCGTCGTCCGCGCCGGCGCCGGCGGCCGGCTGCTGCGGCTGCACGACATCGGCCATGTCGAGATCGGCGCCGCCTCCTACACCACCGGCAGCACCCTTCAGGGCCGCCCCGCCGTGGCGCTCGCCGTCACCCAGCGCCCCGGCTCCAACTCGCTCGACACGGCGCGGCTGATCCGCGAGCGGCTGGACGCCATCACCCAGAACTTCCCGGCCGGCATCAAGGCCGAGATCGCCTACGACCCGACGCGCTTCGTCGCCGAGAGCGTGCACGAGCTGGCGCAGACCATCGGCGAGGCGGTCGTCCTCGTCGTGCTCGTGGTGCTGCTCTTCCTGCAGAATTGGCGGGCGGCGATGATCCCGATCCTCGCCATCCCGGTCTCGCTGATCGGCACCTTCGGCGTGATGATCGTGCTCGGCTTCACCCTCAACGTGCTGACTCTGTTCGGCCTGGTGCTGGCGGTCGGCATCGTGGTGGACGATGCCATCGTCGTCGTCGAGAATGTCGAGCGCCACCTGGCCGAGGAGCCCTCGGCCGCGGCGGCGGCGGAGCGCACCATGATGGAGGTCGGCGGCGCGCTGATCTCCATCGCCCTGGTGCTCTGCGCCGTCTTCGTCCCGACCACCTTCCTCGACGGCATCACCGGCCGCTTCTTCCGGCAGTTCGCCATCACCATCTCGGTGGCGACGGCGCTTTCCTGCTTCTGCTCCCTCACCCTCAGCCCGGCCCTTGCCTCGCTGATCCTCCGCCACCACGCGCCGAAGACAATCCTCCGGCCCAGCCCCTTGCGTCGCCTTGTCACCGCCCTGCTCGACGGCTTCAACCGCGGCTTCGACCGCCTGGCTGATGCCTATGGCGGGCTGACCCGCCGCCTCGTCCAGCGCACTGGGCCGATGCTGGCGCTCTACGCACTGCTGATCGGCGGGGCGGGATTCCTGCTGGTGACGGCGCCGCAGGGCTTCGTCCCGGCGCAGGACCGCGGCTATGCCGTCGTCTCCATCGAGCTGCCGGGCGGCGCCTCGCTCGCCCGCACCACCGCGGTCGTCGAGCGAGCCGCCGCCATCGTCCGCGACATCCCCGGCATCGCCAGCGTCTCCGCCCTCGCCGGCATTTCCGGCGCCACCAACACCGCCGGCAGCAACCAGGGGACGCTCACCCCCGTCTTCGTCCCTTGGGACGAGCGCCTGCCGCACGGCATCACCTCGGTCAGCATCCTGCGAGAGCTGCGCCGCCGCCTCGCCGTGCTGGACGAGGCGACCGTGCTCGTCATCCCGCCGCCTTCCGTGCCCGGCCTCGGCAGCGGCGCCGGCTTCGCGCTGCGCCTCGAGGACCGCACCGGCCGCGGCACCGCCATCCTCGCCGCCGCGGCCGAGGATTTCGTCGCCGCCCTGCGCCGCGTCCCCGGCCTCGGTGGGGTCTACACCCCCTTCCGCATCGACGCGCCGCTGATCGCCGTCGATATCGACCGCAGCAAGATCGAGATGCTCGGCGTGCCCGTCGCACGCCTCAGCCAGAGCATCGAGACGCTGCTCGGCTCCTCCTACGTGAACGACTTCACCGCCTATGGCCGCAACTGGCGCGTCGTCGCCCAGGCCTCGCCGGAATACCGCCGCGAGCCGCGCGACCTCTCCCGCCTCTTCACCCGCAACAGCGACGGCCAGATGGTCCCGCTGGCCAATGTGATGACGCTCCGCGACATCACAGGCCCGCAGCGCGTGCCGCGCTACAACCTCTATCCCTCCGCCGAGGTGGCCGGCGAGATCCTGCCCGGCACCGGCTCCGCCGCCGCCATCGCCGCCATCGATCGCCTGGCGCGGCGTACCCTGCCGGACGGCATCGGCTTCGACTGGACCGACCTCTCCTACGAGCAGACGCAGAGCGGCAATGCCGGGCTGCTGGTCTTCCCGCTCTGCGTGCTTTTCGTCTACCTCGTGCTGGCGGCGCAGTACGGCTCCTGGAGCCTGCCCTTCGCCGTCATCCTCATCGTGCCGATGTGCCTGCTGACCTCGACGCTCGGCGTCCGCATGCTCGGGCAGGACGTCAACATCCTGACCCAGATCGGCTTCGTCGTGCTGGTCGGGCTGGCGGCGAAGAACGCCATCCTCATCGTCGAATTCGCCCAGCAGCGCGAGGATGAGGGCGTCACCCCGATCGAGGCGGTTGTCGAGGCCTGCCGGCTTCGCCTCCGCGCCATCCTGATGACCTCGCTCGCCTTCATCCTCGGCGTGCTGCCCCTCGTCATCGCCAGCGGGGCGGGGTCGGAGATGCGGCGCGCGGTCGGCTCCGCGGTCTTCTTCGGGATGATCGGGGTGACGGCCTTCGGCCTGCTCTTCACCCCCGTCTTCTACATGGTGATCCGCCGCATCGTCGGCCCGCGCCGCTCCATCCTGCGGCAGATGACGCGCCAGCAGCGCCGCAAGCCGCGGCTGCCCGGCTGAGGCTTCAGTAGGCGAGCCGCGCCAGCGGCACCTCCAGGCGCAGGGTCAGCCCCTCCCGCGCCCAGTCCTGCCGGATGGTGCCGCCGAGCTGGGTGATGGCGCCCCGCTCCGCCAGGATGGTGCCGAAGCCGCGCCGCTCCGGCGGCCCCTCCACCTCCGGCCCGCCGCGCTCCTGCCAGGTGAGGCCGAAGCGCTCGCCGAGCCGCTCCCCGGTGATGGCGACGCCGCCTTCCGGCCGCGACAGCGCGCCGTACTTCGCCGCATTGGTCGCCAGCTCGTGCAGGATCAGCGCCAGGGAGGTCGCCGCCTTCACCCCGACCGGCACGTCGTCGCCGCCAAGCTGCATCCGTCCCGCCTCCTCCGCCCCATAGGGCGCGAGCAGGGTGGCGAGCAGCCCCCTCAACGTCGTCCCGCCCTCGGCCGGCTGCGCCTCGCCGTTATGCGGCCGCACATAGTCATGCGCCCGCGCCAGGGCCTGCAGACGGCGGCGGAGGGTGGCGGCGAAGCCCTTCACCTCGGCCGAGGCGCCGGAGGCGGAGAGCGAGACCATCCCGCCGATCACGGTGAAGATGTTCTTGATCCGATGCGACAGCTCCTTCGCCAGAAGCTCCTGCCCCTCCTCGGCCCGCTTGCGCTCGGTGATGTCCACCACGGCGCCGGAGAAGCGGGCCGGCCGCCCCTCTGCATCCTGGGCGCAACGGCCGCGCGCAACCACCCAGCGCGTCTCGCCGCCGGGCGGGTGTACCCGGTACTCGGCCTCGAAGGCGTCGCCCGTCGCCATCGCCTGCTCGATCTGCTGCCGCACCCGGTCCCGGTCCGCCGGCTCCACCGCCTCGAACAGCAGGGCGATCGGCACCCCGGTCGCCATCGCCGCCGGATCCTGGCCGAACATCCGCGCATAGCCCGCATCCGCGGTGATGCGGTCCGCCGGCACGTCCCAGACGAAGGTGCCGATCATCTCCGCCGCGCCCAGCGCCAGGCGCAGCCGCTCCTCGCTGAGGCGGAGCTTCTCCTCGGTCGCCTTGATGTCCTCGATATCGGTGCAGGTGCCGAACCAGCGCTCGATCCTGCCCTGCGCATCGCGCACCGGCATCGCGCGGCCGAGCGTCCAGCGATAGGCGCCATCGGCGCGGCGCAGCCGGTACTCGATCTCGTAGGGCTCGCCCGTCTCCAGCGAATGGCGCCAGCGCTCCCAGGCGCGGGCCTGGTCGTCCGCGTGGAACATGCCGTTCCAGCCCGCGCCATCGGTCGAGCCGAAGGGCACGCCGGTAAACTCGTACCAGCGGGCGTTGTAGTAGTCGTGCAAACCGTCCGGCCTGGTCGACCAGACCATCTGCGGCATCGCGTCCGCCAGCACGCGGAACCGCCGCTCGCTCGCCTCGCGCGCGGCCAGCGCGCGCCGCAGCTCGAGCCGCGCCATCACCTGCCGCGCCAGCACCTGCAAGGCGAAGCCTTGCTGCGCCGCCAGCCCCTCCGGCCGCGGCCGCCGGTCGATGACGCAGAGCGTGCCGAGCGGCAGCCCGTCCTCCGTCTCCAGCAGGGCGCCGGCATAGAAGCGGATATGCGGCGCCGCCGTCACCAGCGGGTTGCCGGCGAAGCGCGGGTCGGTCGCGGTGTCGGGCACGACGAAGAGGCCCGGGTGCAGGATGGCATGGGCACAGATGGAAACGTCGCGCGGAGTCTCCCGCAGCCCGAGCCCCACCTCCGCCTTGAAGAACTGCCGGTCCTCGCCGAGCAGGCTGACGAGCGCGATCGGCGCGTCGCAGAGCTGCGCCGCCAGCTCCACGACCTCGTCGAACTCCCGCTCGGGCGGGGTGTCGAGGACGTTGTAGCTGTCGAGGGCAGAAAGCCGCCTGGCCTCGTCCCAGTCCTGGCCTTGCGACCGGTAAGGCTGGGCCTCGTCCGCCCGGACTTCAAAGGCGTTCATTGCCACATTTCCGATAAAAATCTCAGCCGTACCAATTCGCACTGATTCACTGCTGTGGCGAGAGCTTCGCCCGTAATGTGTCCTCGATCTCAACAGGGTCATACGGCTTGGGGACGAACGGAACCGAGCGCAGCCGGGGCGGCAGTTCCTCCGGCCGGGAGCCGGAGATGAAGGCGAAGGGCAGCCCACGCTCGTGCAGCGCCTCGGCCAGGTCGAAGGTCTTGCCATCCAGCACGTCGATGTCAAGCAGGGCGGCGTCGAAGGAGGTATCGGCGAGCGCGCGCTGGGCCTCGCGCACCGAGGCGGCGAGCGCAACCTGGGCGTGCCCTTCCCCGAGGCTCAGAACGATCTCCTCGAGATCGAGCGCGACCATCGGGTCGTCCTCCACGATCAATATCCGGCGCGCATTCATGATCTTCCCCGACACTCGAGCCCTGCTGCCGAGGGCCAGACCTATTGATACGCGAACGCATTGCCCTCCCCGCCGGCGCCGCGTCATGACGAGCTTGTGACGGTGGATGCGCCCGCATGGGCTGCCGCAGGGTTTCCTTGACGCCTTCCGGCCCGTCATGCCCATGCTCGGGCCAACCGGGCCGGGAGGAGCAGGCAAGGTGGAGGAGGAGGAGCCAGGGATCGTCATCGCCGGGGCCGGCCATGCCGGCGGCTCGGCCGCGGCATTCCTGCGGCAATATGGCTGGAAGGGACCGATCATCCTGATCGGTGAGGAAGCCCTGCTGCCCTACCAACGCCCGCCCCTGTCCAAGGCCTGGCTGAAGCGCGAGGCGACCGCCGACAACCTCGCCCTCCGCCCCGAGCGCTTCTACACACAGCATCGCATTGCCACCCGGCTCGGCACCCGGGTGACGGCGATCGACCGCGCCGCCCGCCGCCTCGCCCTCTCCGATGGCACCACTCTCCCCTATAGCCGGCTGATCCTGGCGACCGGCGCCTCGCCCCGCCGCCTCGGCCTGCCCGGCGAGGCACTCTCCGGCGTGCTGGCGCTCCGCACCGCCGCCGATGCGGATGCCTTGGCCGGCGTGCTCGGCCCCGGCCGGCGCCTCGCCATCATTGGCGGCGGCTATATCGGCCTCGAGGTCGCCGCCTCCGCCCGCGCCCTCGGCGCCTCGGCGGTGGTGATCGAGCGCGAGCCCCGCGTCCTCGCCCGCGTCGCCGGCCATGCCCTGTCCGGCTTCCTCGAAGCCCGCCACCGGGCGGAGGGCGTCGAGCTCCTGCTCGAAGCCGCCGTGGAGACGATCGAAGGCGAGGCCGGCGCCGCCGCCGCGGTCCGCCTCGTCGACGGCCGCCGCATTCCCTGCGACGCGGTCCTCGTCGGCATCGGCGCCGTTCCGAACGACGCCCTCGCCGCCGCCTGCGGCCTCGAGGCCGGCGGCGGCATCACCGTCGATCTCGCCGCCCGCACCTCGGACCCGTTGATCCACGCCATCGGCGACTGCACCCGCCGCCCGCTGCCGCTCTACGGCCGCGAGGCCCGGCTGGAGAGCGTCCCCAACGCCATCGAGCAGGCGAAGCAGGCCGCTGCCGACATCTGCGGCCGCCCGCCGCCGGTGCCGGAGGTGCCCTGGTTCTGGTCGGACCAGTACGACCTCCGCCTGCAGATCGCCGGCCTCGCCTTCGATCCGGCCGAGGCGGTTGTCCGCGGTGAGCCGGAGAGCGGCAGCTTCGCCGTCTTCCACCTCGCCGCCGACCATCGCGTGCTGGCAGTGGAGGCGGTGAACGCGCCGGCCGATTTCATGGCGGGACGCATCCTGGTCTCGAAGCAGCGGCAGGTGGCGCCCCAGCTGCTGCACGACGCCGCGCTGCCGCTCAAGGATCTTGCCATCTGAAGGCAGGGTAGCAGGGAGAAACGACGCGCATGCCGCAGGTCACCTATATCGAGCACAACGGCACCGAGCACCGGATCGAGCTGGAAGCCGGCAAGTCGGTGATGCAGGGCGCCATCGACAACGGCATCCCCGGCATCGATGCCGATTGCGGCGGCGAATGCGCCTGCGCCACCTGCCATGTCTATGTGGACGAGGCCTGGCTGGCGAAATGCGGCACGGCGGGCGAGCAGGAGGCGAGCATGCTGAGCTTCGCCGCGACGGCGGAGCCCAATTCCCGCCTCTCCTGCCAGATCGCCATGTCGCCCGAACTCGATGGCCTCGTCGTCCGCATGCCGGAGGCCCAGCACTAGAACGAAGAAAGAGAGAGGAGCCGGCCATGAACGCCCCCGTCGACCTCGACCACGCCAGCATCGCCGCGACCACGCCGCTCGACCGGCTGGACCCGAGCAACCCGGCGATCTTCCGCGACGATGCCTGGCAGCCCTATTTCGCCCGGCTGCGCCGCGAGGCGCCGGTGCACTACACGGCCGAGAGCATGTTCGGCCCCTTCTGGTCGGTCTCCACCTACAAGGAGATCATGCAGTGCGAGCTGGCGCACAAGGTGCTGTCCTCCGACAGCCTCCATGGCGGCATCACCATCCGCGACCGCGACAAGTCGCTGCGCCTGCCGATGTTCATCGCCATGGACCCGCCGCAGCATGACGAGCAGCGGAAGGTGGTGCAGCCCATCGTCGCCCCCGCCAACCTGGCGAAGCTCGAGCACATGATCCGCGAGCGCGCCATCCGCATCCTCGAAGGATTGCCGCGCAACGAGACCTTCAACTGGGTGGACCGCGTCTCCATCGAGCTGACGGTCTCCATGCTGGCGACGCTCTTCGACTTCCCGCAGGAGGAACGGCGCAAGCTCTCCCACTGGTCGGACTGCGCGACGGCGCTGCCCATGCCGGGCGGGCTGATCGAGAACGAGGAGCAGCGCGAGGCCGTCTTCGCCGAGATGCTCGGCGCCTTCACGAAGCTCTGGAACGAGCGGGTGAATGCCGATCCGCGCCCCGATCTCATCTCCATGCTCGCCCATGGCGAGGCGACGCGGAACATGACGCCGCGCGAATTCATGGGCAACCTGATCCTGCTGATCGTCGGCGGCAACGACACCACGCGCAATTCGATCAGCGGCGGCGTGCTCTTCCTCAACGAGAACCCGGCGGAATACGACAAGCTCCGCGCCAACCCCGCGCTGATCGAGACCATGGTGCCGGAGATCATCCGCTATCAGACGCCGCTCGCCCATATGCGCCGCACCGCGACGGCGGATTTCGAGGTCGGCGGCAAGACCATCCGCGCCGGCGACAAGGTCATCATGTGGTACATCAGCGGCAACCGCGACGAAGCCGCGATCGACCAGCCTGACCGCTTCATCATCGACCGGGCACGGCCGCGCGGGCACCTGTCCTTCGGCTTCGGCATCCACCGCTGCGTCGGCAACCGCCTCGCCGAATTGCAGCTCAAGATCCTCTGGGAGGAAATCCTGAAGCGCTTCCCGCGGATCGAGGTGGTAGGTCCCGCGGAGCGCACCTACTCCGCCTTCGTCCACGGCATCACCAACCTGCCGGTCCGCATCCCCGGCTGAGGCGCGAGGGGGCGGCGGATCGCGCCGCCGCCCCGGTCCGCGTCAGCCCCGCTGGAGCATCATGGCCAGCTCTTCCAGCATGGTGATGTGCTGCTGGATCGACATGCGGGCCAGGACCGCGATGTGCTGCCCATCGGTGCTGCGGTTGGTGTTGTCGAGATAGCCCTGCTGCACCAGCAAGCCTTCCCGATGGCTCAGCAGCTGCCCCTGCACATAGGCGCGGTCGAAGGCCGGGCCCGAGAGGGACTGCAGGCTGGTCAGCACCGCCTGGTGCTCGGCGTCTAGCGGCACCGGCGGCGGGTTCGCCGTGTTGGTGATCACCTGCGCCAGCGCGGTTTGCTCGGCGATCTCGAAGGTGGCGAACTGCTTCACCTTCAGGTTCTCCGACCGCTCCAACGCCAGCTGGCTGGTCTGCTTGGCGAGCGTGCCGTTCATCAGCGTCATCGCCGTGTGCTCGGTCGCGGAGAGGGTGCGCACCGTCCCTGGCGTCACCAGTGGGGCGGTCTGGGCGATGGCGGTCCCGCGCAGCAGCGGCACGGCCGCGCCGGCGGCGGCAAGTCCGAGGATTGCATGGCGTCGGTTCATCGGTTCGGCTCCGTTTGGCTGTGGCCGGCGCGCAACGCGCCGCCTCTTTCGCGCAAACGGGCCGGTCCGCCGGGGGTTCATCCACTCCTGCGAACGAACCCCCGAAACCCGCTACCCCGCGACCCTGTACGGCAGCCGCTTCGTCAAGCCCTCGCACCGCGCACCAGCCGCCCGGGCAGCGCCCCGGTCGGCTCGCCCTCGCGCGAGACGACCTCGCCATGCACGATCGTCGCCACATACCCTTCCGCCGTCTGCACCAGCCGCTTGCCGCCGGCCGGCAGGTCGTAGCGCAGCTCCGGCACGCGGATCTGCAGGCGGTCATAGTCGATGACGTTGAGGTCCGCCCGCTTGCCGACCGCGATCAGCCCCCGGTCCGCCAGCCCCAGCGCCAGCGCATTGTCCCGCGTCAGCCGCCGCACCGCGAAGGGCAGCGGCAGCTTCGGCCCCCGCACCCGGTCCCGCGTCCAATAGGCCAGCATATGCGTCGTCGAGGAGCTGTCGCAGATGATGCTCACATGCGCCCCGCCATCGCCGAGCCCCATCAGCGTCTGCGGATGCTCGACCATCTCCCGCACCGCCTCCAGGTCGCGGTCGGCATAGTTGATGATCGGCCGGTTGAGGATCGCCTTGCCGTCCCGCTCCATCATCCAGTCCCAGCACAGCTCGGCCGGATCCCGGCCCTGCTGCGCCGCGATGGCGCCGACGCTGGTCTCAGGCCGCGGCTCGTAATCCGGCGGGTCGCCGAGGCGGAAGATCATGTCCCAGACATTCAGCCGGTCCCGCAGCGCCGGGTCCGGCACCTCCTCGGCGAGGATGCGCGCCTTGAAGGCCGGGTCGCGCAGGACCTTCATCTTCTCGGCGAAGGGCAGCCTCGCCACCGCCTGCCAGGAAGGCCGCGCCATGAAGGGGTGCTGCGACAGCTCGAAGCCGAACATCAGCCCGACCGGCCGCGCCATCACCTGCCCCGTCATCGGCACGCCCGCCGCATTCGCCGCCTCGATCTTCTCCAGCAGGAAGCGCCAGAGCCAGGGCCGACTCTCCCGTTGCAGCAGCGAGAAGGTCATCGGCCGCCCCGAGGCCGCGGCAATCCGCTGCAGCCGCGCGAACTCGTCCTCCGGCTCGTCGAAGTCGGAGATGACCTGCAGCCAGCTCGCCCCGGCCTCGCCCGCCGCGCGGCCGATCGCCTCCAGCTCCGGCTCGGGCGTGCCGAGGGTCGGCGTATGGGTCCCATCCAGCGTCTTGTGCGCGATCGCGCGCGAGGTGGAGAAGCCGAGCGCCCCGGCGCGGATGCCCTCGGCGGCCAGCCGCGCCATCTCGGCAATCTCCTCCGGCGTCGCCTCGGCATAGGCCGCCGCCCGGCTGCCCATCACATGCACCCGCAGCGGCGCGTGGCACACCTGGGTCGCCACATCCATGTCGTAGCGCCGGCTGCCGAGCACATCGAGGAATTGCGGGAAGGTCTCCCAATTCCAGGGCAGCCCCTCTGTCAGCACCACCTCCGGCAGGTCCTCGACCCCCTCCATCAGCTTCACCAGGGCCTCGCGCGCCTCCGGCCGGCAGGGCGCGAAGCCGACGCCGCAATTGCCGATCAGCGCCGTCGTCACGCCGTTGAGCGAGGAGCTGTCGAGCCGGCTGCTCCAGGTCGCCTGCGCATCGTAATGGGTGTGGATGTCGACGAAGCCCGGGGTGACGATCATCCCCTTGGCATCGATCTCCTCCGCTCCCCGCGCGGCGACCTTGCCGATCTCGAGGATATGCCCCCCGCCCACGGCGATATCCGCCTCATAGGGCTCGCCGCCACTGCCATCGACGATGGTTCCGCGGCGGATGACGAGGCTGGGCTCCATGGCGGCTTCCTCCGGTGCTTTGCCCGCAGCCTTGGTCGGGCGACCGCCCATGTCAACCATGGCGCGGCCCTTGCTAGCATCCCGGCATCAGGAGCCCACCGATGCCCGCACCGCGCACCCTTCTCGACCTGGAACAGGACGTCACCCGCGACCTGGAGCTGACCGCCCATCCCCGCGCCCCCTGGCTCGTGCCGAAGACCTGCGGCGGCGCTCCGGTGCTGGATGCGCTCATCATCGGCGCCGGCCAGGGCGGCCTCGCCGTCGCCCATGCCCTGAGGCGGGACAAGGTGGAGAACATCCTCGTCGTCGACCGCGCTCCCGAGGGCCGCGAAGGCCCCTGGGTCACCTATGCCCGCATGCGGACGCTGCGCAGCTGGAAGACGCAGACCGGCCCGGACCTGCGCCTCCCCGCCCTCACCTACCAGGCCTGGCACGAGGCGCAGTTCGGGCCTGCGCATTTCGAGGCGATGACCTGGATCCCGAAGGAGCTCTGGCAGGACTACCTGCTCTGGTTCCGCCGCGTCACCGGCATCCCCGTCCGCAACGGCGTCTCGGCCGGCGCCATCACCCCGGCACGCACCGATGACGGCCTGCCCTGCCTCCGCATCGAGGGCAGCGATGGCCCGATCCTCGCCCGCAAGGTCGTCATCGCCACCGGCCAGGAAGGCGTCGGCGCCTGGTGGATGCCCGATTTTGTCAGCGGCCTACCGAAGCCGCTCCGCGCCCATGCCAGCGAGGCGATCGACTTCGCCGCGTTGCGCGGCAAGGTGGTCGCCGTGCTCGGCGCCGGCGCCTCCGCCTTCGACAACGCCGCGACGGCGCTGGAAGCCGGCGCCGCCGAGGTCCATCTCTTCTGCCGCCGGGCGGAGCCGATGATCATCCAGCCCTATCGCTGGCTGACCTTCGCCGGCTTCCTCCGCCACATGCACGAGATGAGCGACGAGTGGCGCTGGCGCTTCATGAGCTACATCCTCGGCCTGCGCGAGGGCTTCCCGCAGGACACCTACAGCCGCGTCCTCGCCTTCCCCAACTTCACCATGCATGTCGGCCGCCCCTGGACCGATGCCCGCGCCGAGGGTGGCCGCGCCATCCTCTCGACCGAACGCGGCCCCTTCGCCGCCGACTACCTGATCTGCGGCACCGGCGCCCGGATGGACCCCGCCCTGGTCCCGGAACTCGCCGCCTGCGCCCACAACATCGCCCAGTGGCGTGACCGCTATGCGCCCCCGCCCGGCGAGACCCCGCCCGAACTTGCCGGGCGCCTCGGCGGCTTCCCCTACCTCGCCCCCGACAGCAGCTTCCTCGAACGCCGCGTCGGCGAGACGCCCTGGATCCGCGACATCCACCTCTTCGGCATCGGCACCAGCCTCTCCTTCGGCCCCGCGGGCGCCTCGATCAATGCGATGAGCATCGCCGCGCCGCGCGTCGCCGCCGGGGTGACGCGCGGCCTGTTCGAGGCCGACCTGCCGCGGCTCTACGAGGACCTGCTCGCCTACGACATCCCGCAGGTGACGCTAGACCCCGGGCGCATCGCCGCCGATTAGCGGGTCTACAAGCCGACCTCCCGCAGGAAGGACCGTGACGGCGCGAAGAAATACTCGCCGCCCTGCATCCGCACGAAATCCGCGAAGGAGAAGGGCACCATCGGCTTGCCCTCTCCCGCCGGCCAGAGCTGCGTCCGCGCCGCTTCGTCCCCGCCCTGGCCGATCACCGGGTCGATGCCGGTCGGCACCTCGCCCGGCGCCAGGCCGCGCAGGAAGCGCGGGTTGTTGGCCCAGACCTGCTGGGTGAACTCGAACTGCCCCTCGATGCTCGCCATATAGGCCATGAAGAGCAGCCCGACCTCGCCCTCCGGCTCCTGCCCCGCATCCGCCTCGAAGTCGCGCACCCCATCGCCGAAGGGGATGCCCCGCCGCGCCATGATGTGGCTCCGCTCCGCCGGCGCCTCGGGCGGCAGCTTCGGGGTGCTTTCCCCGCGCGGGTTGGTCTTGCGGATATGCGCCTGGAAGGGGCAGCGCATCCCCTCCGGGTCGTTGGCATAGCTGAAATTATTGGGCGGCGCCGCCTCCGTCGCATTGTCGGAGAGCACCACCGGCGTCCCATCCTCGAACCGCCCGACCGCCATGGCACCGGCCCGCGCCGCTTTCGTTCCGGTCAGGCCGAGCGCCTCGGCCAGCGCCTCCTCCCGCCGCTTGAAGGCCCGCACCCGCTGCTCCAGCTTGCGGAAGACGAAGTAGCTGCCCGCCCCCAGCTCGGTCCTGGCATTCGGGTCCGCCAGGATGAATTGCGAGGGCGGGAAGGCCGGGTCGAAGCCGGTATCGGCCCCGGCCGGCGCGGGCTCTTCCGCATAGGCCGCCGCCTCCCGCTTCAGATCCTCGGCGAGGAAGAGCGGCTGGCTGCGGCCATCGACATAGCCGAAATGCTCGACGCCCTCGGCCGGGCCGCCGGGACGGAAGGTGCGGAACTGCGCCCGCCCCCGCTCCACCCCGAGCACCCTCGCCCCGCTGCCGTTCAGCCAGCCCTCGGCCGCCTCCAGGTCGCGCGTCACCGCCTCGAAGCTGGAATTCGCCAGCAGGATCATCGCATCCGGCGCCGGGTTGCCGGGCCGCCAGGCGCCTTCGCCCCACTCCTCCGCCGGCGGGTCCGCGAGGGCCACCTGCCGCGCGCGCATCCCCGCCTGGAAGGCCGCATCTCCCGGCATCGTCGCCAGGTTGCCGAGCGCCCGATAGGCCCCGGCGCCGAGCAGCAGGCAGCGCACCGGCCCGCCGTCGAAGCCCGGCCCGGCGCTGGACCGCGCGGTGCAGAGCTGCTGCAGGGCGGAGGTGACATAGCCCGACAGGTCGCGCAGCAGCCGCGCCACCGCCTGCGCCCCCATGCCCTCGAAGCTGACGAAGATGTTGCCGGTGAAGTGCCGGCCATGCCCCTTCAGAATATTCGCCTGAAGGTCGCGCAGGAAATGCCGCATATCCGGGTCCGTCGCCTGCGACATCCAGCGGATCGGCGATTGCAGCAGAGTGTTGAGATCGGTCATGGCAAGTCCTTCCCTCCCTGGCAACAAGGCAGGCGGCACGCCCCATCCGGCCCCGCAGGCCGGTGTCCGTCATCGATCATCGAGATAGGGCAAGGCACTCCGGCGCCCACCGCGCCACCGGTCAAGGCCGGCGGCTATTGTGATTTGCAGCGGCACGGAGGGGGTTTGTACATCGAATACTTCACGGCAACGCAGCCGTGACAAACATTGCGTTGCATGCGGCGGGGATCCATGCAGGACGCCTCACGCCCTGCCGACCCAACTCAGCCGGGGAGACGAATCCCGCCCGTCTGATCCGCCTCGCCGAATTGCAGCGCCGCCAAGCGCGCATAGAGCCCGCCCTCGCTCACCAGCGCCGCATGGGTCCCGCTGGCGACGATCCGCCCGCCCTCCAGCACGACGATGCGGTCCGCCTGCCGCACCGTCGCCAGCCGGTGCGCGACGACGAGCGTCGTCCGCCCGCGTGCCAGCCGCTCCAGCGCTCCCTGCACCGCGCGCTCGCTCTCGGCATCCAGCGCGCTCGTCGCCTCGTCCAGCAGCAGCACCGCCGGGTCGCGGAGGATAGCCCGCGCGATCGCCACCCGCTGCCGCTGCCCGCCGGAGAGCATCACCCCCCGCGTGCCGAGATGCGTATCGAGCCCATCCGGCAGCGCCTCAAGGAAGTCGGCCGCCGCCGCCCGCATCGCCGCCTCGATCTCGGCATCCGTCGCATCCGGCCGCCCGAAGCGGATATTCTCCCGCGCCGTCGTGCTGAAGATCACCGGGTCCTGCGGCACCAGCCCCAGCCGCCCGCGCAGCGCCGCCGGGTCGAGCCGCGCGATATCCACGCCATCCAGCCGGATGCGCCCCGCCTGCGGGTCGTAGAAGCGCAGCAGCAACTGCAGCACCGTCGTCTTCCCCGCCCCGGAGGGCCCGACCAGCGCCACCGTCTCCCCCGGCGCCACGTCGAGCGAGAAGCCGTCGAGCGCCGCCCGATCCGGCCGCGTCGGATAGTGGAACACCACCTCCTCGAAGCCGATCCGCCCGCGCGCCGGCGGCAGAACCAGCGGCGCCGCCGGCGCGGTGACGGCCGGCCGCTCCGCCAGCACCTCCAGCAGCCGCTCCGCCGCCCCCGCCGCCCGCTGGATCTCGCCCCAGACCTCGCTGAGGCTCGCCCCGGAACTCGCCAGCAGCACGGCATAGAGGATGAAGGCCGAAAGCTCGCCCCCCGTCATCCGGCCTGCGATCACATCCTGCCCGCCGACCCAGAGCGCGAAGGTGACGGCCCCGAAGCCCAGCAGGATGACGACGAGGATCAGCAGCGCCCGCGTCCCGATCCGCCGCAGCGCCGCCCCGACCGACTCCTCGACCTGCCCCGCATAGCGCGCGCGGTCCACCGGCTCATGGGTGAAGGCCTGCACGGTCCGCAGCCCGTTCAGCACTTCCTCCGCGGTATGCCCGAGATCGGCGACGCGCTCCTGCGCCACGCGCGACAGTCGCCGCTCCCGCCGCCCGAAGCCGATCATCGGCAGCACCACCATCGGCACGACGATGGCGACGATCCCGGCGAGCTTCGGGCTCGTCACCAGCAGCATGGCGAAGGCGCCCGTGCCGGTCAGGATGTTGCGGATGCCCAGCGAGATGGCGGAGCCGGTCAGCGATTGCAGCAGGGCGATGTCCGCCGTGAGCCGCGACAGCAGGTCGCCCGTCCGCGCTCGCTCGTAATAGGCGGGCGTGAGCGTCAGCAGATGCTCGAAGACGCGCCGCCTGAGATCGGCCGCGACCCGCTCCCCCAGCCAGGACATGAGGAAGAACCGCCCGCAGGTGGCGATGGCCAGCGCCGCCACCACGCCGAACAGCACCAGCGCCGTCCGGTCGAGCGCCGCCCCGCTGCCGGCGGCAAAGCCCTCATCGACGAGGTGCCGCAGCCCCTGCCCCAGCCCGAGGGTCAGCCCCGCCGCCGCCACCAGCGCCAGCCCGGCCAACGCCACCCGCCCGCGATAGGGCCGCAGATAGGGCAGCAGCAGGCCGAGCGAGGCGAGCCGGTCGAACACTCAGAGGATGTAGCGGCTGAGATCGGCGCTGCCCGCGAGCGGCGCCACCTTCTCCCGCACATACTCCGCCGTCACTGGCACCTGCTCCCCGGGCCGGTCGCTGGCGGTGAAGGAGATCTCCTCCAGCAGCCGCTCCATCACCGTCGCCAGCCGCCGCGCGCCGATATTCTCGACGCGCGCATTGATGTCGGTGGCAAGGTCGGCGATCGCCTCCACCGCATCGGCATGGATGTCGAGCGTCAGCCCCTCCGTCCCGAGCAGCGCGGTGTACTGCTTGATGAGCGAATGCTCCGGCTCGGTCAGGATGCGCCGCATGTCGTCCCGCGTCAGCGCGCCGAGCTCGACGCGGATCGGCAGGCGGCCCTGCAGCTCCGGCAGCAGGTCGGAGGGCTTCGCCAGGTGGAAGGCGCCCGAGGCGATGAAGAGGATGTGGTCCGTCTTCACCGGCCCATGCTTGGTGGTGACGGTCGTGCCCTCGATCAGCGGCAGCAGGTCGCGCTGCACGCCCTCGCGCGAGACATCGCCGCCGCGCACGCCTCCCTCGCTGGCGCGGGCCACCTTGTCGATCTCGTCGAGGAAGACGATGCCGTTGTTCTCGGCATTGGCGATGGCCTCGCGGGTCAGCGCCTCCTGGTCGACGAGCTTGTCCGCCTCGTCCTTGATCAGCGCGGCGCGGGCCTCGGCCACCGTCATCTTGCGCGGCTTGGTCCTGCCGCCGAACATCTTGCCGAGCATGTCCTGCATGTTCTGCATCTGCATGCCCTGCGCGCCCGGCAGGTCGATCATGCCGATCGGCATGCCGTTGCCCTGGTCGGCGACCTGCACCTCCACCTCGCGCGTCTCGAGCTGGCCCTCGCGCAGCATCCGGCGGAACTTCATCCGCGTCTCGCCCGAGGCGCCCTCGCCGACGAGCGCCGTCACCAGCCGCTCCTCCGCCGCCAGCTCGGCCTTGGCCTGAACGCCGCGACGCGAAGCCTCCCGCGTCTGGGTGATGCTTACCTCGATCAGGTCGCGGATGATGCTGTCCACGTCGCGGCCGACATAGCCGACCTCGGTGAACTTGGTCGCCTCGACCTTGAGGAAGGGCGCGTTGGCGAGCTTGGCCAGCCGCCTTGCGATCTCCGTCTTGCCGCAGCCGGTCGGCCCGATCATCAGGATGTTCTTCGGCACCACCTCTTCCCGCATGGCATCGGGAAGCTGCTGCCGCCGCCAGCGGTTGCGCAGCGCGATGGCGACCGCGCGCTTGGCGTCGTTCTGCCCGATGATGTAGCGGTCGAGCTCGGAGACGATCTCACGCGGCGAGAGGTTAACGGTTTCCGTGCTCATCTCAGGCCGCTTCCAGGGTTTCGACGACGATGTTGCCGTTGGTGTAGACGCAGATATCGCCGGCGATCGTCATCGCCCGGCGCACGATGTCCTCGGCCGAGAGCCCCTCGACCGGCAGCAGGGCGCGGGCCGCGGCGAGGGCGAAATTGCCGCCCGAGCCGATGCCGATCACGGCATCCTCCGGCTCCAGCACATCGCCCTGCCCGGTCAGCAGCAGGCTCCGCTTGGCGTCGGCGACCGAGAGCAAGGCCTCCAGCCGGCGCAGGTAGCGGTCGCTCCGCCAGTCCTTGGCAAGCTCTACGCAGGCGCGCTCCAGCTGGTCGGGGAAGCGCTCCAGCTTCGCCTCCAGCCGCTCCAGCAGGGTGAAGGCATCCGCCGTGGCGCCGGCGAAGCCCGCCAGCACGCGCCCGCCGGCGATCCGCCGGACCTTCCGCGCATTGCCCTTGACGACGGTCTGCCCGAGCGAGACCTGCCCGTCGCCCGCCATGGCGACGAGCCCGCCCTTGCGGACCGAGAGGATGGTGGTGCCGTGCCAGCCGACGAGGTCGGGCGCGGCATGGGGAGAATGGTTCGACATAACCGCCGATGTGGCCCTTTGCCGCGCCCGGGGCAACTACCCCCGCCGGATGGCAGGGCGGCGAACCCCATCCTCCCCATTTCCCCCCAGCCGCGCATCCGCTATGCCCGCGCCCATGACCGCCCCCCGCACCGCCGTCATCACCCGCAGCACGGCCGAGACCGCCATCACCGTCCGCCTCGCGCTGGACGGCACCGGCCAGGTCCGGGCCGAGACGGGCATCGGCTTCCTCGACCACATGCTGACCGCCCTCGGCCGGCATGCGCTGTTCGACCTCGAGGTGGAGGCCAAGGGCGACTTGCATATCGACTTCCACCACACGACCGAGGATGTCGGCATCGTCATCGGCCAGGCGCTCCGCCAGGCGCTCGGCGACAAGCGCGGCATCCGCCGCTACGGCCAGGCCCTGCTGCCGATGGACGAAGCCCTGGCCGAGGCCGCGGTGGACATCTCCGGCCGCCCCTTCCTCGCCTGGAGCGTGCCCTTCCCCCGCGACAAGATCGGGGAGATGGACACGGAATTGTTCGAGGAATTCTTCCGCGCCCTCGCCTTCAACGCCGGCATCACCCTGCATGTCACCTTGAAGGCCGGTACCAACGCGCACCATGTCGCAGAGGCCTGCTTCAAGGCGCTGGCCCGGTCGCTGCGGATGGCCGTCGAGACCGACCTGCGCTCGCCGGACGCCATCCCCTCCACCAAGGGAGTGCTGGAGGCCTGATGCGCATCTGGACTGTCCACCTTCCCCCGGAGGGTCCGGCTCCCAAAGGCCGGGCCGCGACGCCGGAGGCCCGGCTGCCCGCCCTGGTACCGGAACGCTTCGCCTGGCTCGCCTTCCTCTTCGGCTTGCCGTGGCTGCTGGCGTACCGCCTCTGGCTGGAATCGGTGGTCTACCTCGCCGCCATGGCTTTCCTCCTCGCCCTCGCCCCGGACTGGGCCCGAGCGCCGCTCGGCCTCGCCCTCCACCTGCTGCTCGGTTTCCAGGCGGAGGACCTGCGCCGCGCGGCGCTGGCCCGCCGCGGCTGGCGCGAGGCCGGCCCGGTCGCCGGAAGCGATGCCGACCTCGCCCTCCTCCGTGCGCTGGAGGCCAGGGCATGAAGGTCGCCGTCATCGACCCCGGCTCCGGCAATCTCGCCTCCGTGCTCCGCGCCCTCGACCGTGCCGCCGGGATGGCCGGCACGGTGGTGGAGGCCGCCATCACCCGCGACGCCGCGGAGGCCGCGGCGGCCGACCGCCTCATCCTTCCCGGCCAGGGCGCCTTCGCCGCCTGCATGCGGGGCCTCGAAGCCCTCCCCGGCATGGTGGAGGTGCTGGAGGACCGCGTCCGCGGCCAGGGCGTGCCCCTGCTCGGCATCTGCGTCGGCATGCAGATCCTGGTGGAGCGCGGCCTGGAGCATGGCGTGACCCCCGGCCTCGGCTGGATCGCCGGCGAAATGGCGCCGATGGCCCCCAGGGGTCCCGACGGCACGCCCCTTCCCCTGCCGCAGATGGGCTGGAACACCCTCGCCTTCACCCCCGGCGGGCACCCGCTGCTGGACGGCGTCCGCCCCGGCGAGCATGCCTATTTCGTCCATTCCTACGCCCTGCGCGGCGCCGAGCAGGACGAGGTCGCCGCCACCACGGAGTATGGCGGCCCGGTCGTCGCCATCGTCGCCCGCGGCAATGTCGCAGGCACGCAATTCCACGTGGAGAAGAGCGCGACCGTCGGCCTGCGCATCCTGGCCAACTTCCTCCGGTGGGAACCATGAGCGGGACCATCGCCGATTTGCGCGTGGACCGGGTCACCGAGCTCGACGACCACGACATCGCCGAACTCTGCGAGGCGACGGACGCCGCCATCATCGAGGGTGGCGGCTTCGGCTGGGTCGAGCCGCAGGGCCGTGCCGCGCTGGAGCGGCATTTCCGCGGCGTCCTCCTCGTGCCGGAGCGGGAGCTGTTCGTGGCGCGTCTCGACGGCATGGTGGTCGGCAGCGCCCAGCTCGTCCGCCCGCACCGCAACAACGAGGCCCAGGCCTTCGCCGCACAGCTCACCCACGCCTATATCGCGCCCTATGGCCGCGGCCACGGCCTGGCACGGCTGCTGATCCGGAAGGTCGAGGAACGCGCAGCGGCACTCGGCCACCGCGTTCTCAACCTCGACGTGCGGGAGACGCAGCTCACCGCCATCGCCCTGTTCCAGGCGCTCGGCTACGTGCTTTGGGGCAGCCACCCGGTCTATGCCAGGGTGCGTGGCCAGACGGTCGCTGGGCAATACTACTACAAGCTGCTGGAGCCCGGCCGCGGCCGCCGCACGGAACACATGGTGCCATAACCGATGGGCCTCACCCTCTATCCCGCCATCGACCTCAAGGCCGGCCAGGTGGTCCGCCTCAAACGCGGCGACATGCGCGAGGCGACGGTCTATTCCGCCGACCCGGCCGCCCAGGCCCGGGTCTTCGCCGCCGCCGGCTTCCGCTGGCTGCACGTGGTCGACCTTGACGGCGCCTTCGCCGGCCGCCCGGCCAATGCCGCGGCCGTGCAATCGATCCTCGCCGCCACCCCCGGCCTGCCGGTGCAGCTCGGCGGTGGCATCCGTAGCATGAACACGGTCGAGGCCTGGCTGGACCAGGGGGTGAAGCGCATCATCCTCGGCTCGGCGGCGCTGAAGGACCCGCATTTCGCCCTCGCCGCCTGCCGTGCCTGGCCCGGCCACATCGCCGTCGGCATCGACGCGCGCGGCGGCATGGTGGCGACCGAGGGCTGGGCCGACATCAGCACCATGCCGGCGCAGGAACTGGCGCTCCGCTTCGAGGATGCCGGGGCGGCGGCCATCATCTACACCGATATCGACCGTGACGGGATGCTCGGCGGCGTCAACCTCGAGGCGACGCTCGCCCTGGCGCGGGCCGTCCGCCTCCCCGTCATCGCCTCCGGCGGCGTTGCCTCGCTGAACGACCTCGCCTCCCTCACCGCCGTCGCGGCCGAGGGCATCGAGGGCGTCATCATCGGCCGCGCCCTCTATGACGGCCGCATCGACCCGGCCAAGGCCCTGGCGCTGGCGGAGGGTGGCCCGAGCAAGGGGTAGCCGCCGCCCGCTTGCCCCCGCCCGCCGGAGGCGCCAGTCTGCTCCCAAAGACCAACGGGAGTGACGGGCCATGGATCTGCGATTCACGCCGGAGGAGGTTGCCTTCCGCGAGGAGGTTCGCGCCTTCATCCGCGCCAATCTTCCCGCCGACATCCGCGAGCGCATGCGCCTCGGCCATAAGCCGACCAAGCAGGACACCATCACCTGGCAGCGCATCCTGAATGCCCGCGGCTGGGCCGCCTTCTCCTGGCCGACGGAATGGGGCGGGCCGGGCTGGACCGCCATCCAGCGCATGATCTTCCTCGAGGAGAACCTGCAGGCCCCGGCGCCGGAACTGCTCTCCTTCAACATCACCATGCTCGGCCCGGTGCTGGTCGAGTTCGGCACCGAGACGCAGAAGCGCCACTTCCTGCCCCGCGCCGCCAACCTCGACGACTGGTGGTGCCAGGGCTTCTCCGAGCCCGGTGCCGGCTCCGACCTCGCCAGCCTGCGCACGGCGGCGGTGCGCGACGGCGACCACTACGTCGTCAACGGCCAGAAGATCTGGACCTCGACCGCGCACAATGCCGACTGGTGCTTCTGCCTGGTCCGCACCGACCCCAAGGCCGCCAAGCGGCAGGAGGGCATCTCCTTCCTGCTGATCGACCTCCGCACGCCGGGGATCGAGGTGCGGCCGATCATCTCCATCGACGGCAGCCACCACCTGAACGAGGTCTTCTTCACCGATGTGCGGGTGCCGGCGGAGAACCTGGTCGGCGAGGAGAATAAGGGCTGGTCGGTGGCCAAGTACCTGTTGGGGAACGAGCGCACCGGCATCGCCCGGCTCGGCACCAGCAAGGCCGCGGTGCGCCGCGCCAAGGAGGTGGCGCGCGAGGTCCGCACCCGCGGCCGCCCGCTGATCGAGGACCGCGCCTTCCGCACCCGCGTGGCGCAGCTGGAGGTCGACATGAAGGCGCTGGAGATCACCCAGCTCCGCGTCGTCTCCGCCTTCGCCAAGTCGGGCGGCAAGACGCCCGACCCGCTCTCCTCCGTCCTGAAGGTGAAGGGGACGGAGCTGCTCCAGGCCAGCTCCGAGCTGGTGATGGATGTCGGCGGCCCGCTCGCCATGCCCGCCTGGCAGCAGGAGCTGGCGGCGCTGGCCAACGAACCCGCGCCCATCCCCGACTGGGCCCCGGCCATGGCGCCGGCCTATCTCATGCTGCGGGCCGCCTCGATCTATGGCGGCACCAACGAGATCCAGAAGAACATCCTCAACAAAGCCGTGCTGGGGCTCTGATGGACTTCGACCTCACCGAGGATCAGCGCCTGCTGACCGACAGCGTCGCCCGCCTGCTCGCCGACCAGTACGGCTTCGAGCAGCGCAAGTCCCTGCTGAAGGCGCCGCTGGGCTGGAGCGAGCGGCTCTGGTCGCAATACGCCGAGCTCGGCCTGCTCGGCCTGCCCATCCCGGAGGAATATGGCGGCTTCGGCGGCGGCCCGGTCGACGTCATGCTGCTGATGCAGGCCTTCGGCCGCCACCTGGTGCTGGAGCCCTATCTCGCCAGCATCGTGCTCGGCGGCACCGCGCTCCGCCTCGCCGGCAGCGCCGCCCAGCGCGACGAGCTGCTGCCGGCGCTGGCCGACGGCACGCTGAAGCTCGCCTTCGCCCATGGCGAGCGGCAATCCCGCTACGACCTGCCCGACGTGCTGACGACCGCGCGCCAGGACGGCGGAGGCTGGCGGCTCGACGGCGCGAAGAGCGTCGTCCTGCACGGCGATTGCGCCGACCGGCTGGTGGTCAGCGCCCGCACCGCCGGCAGCCGCGACGAGGCGGCAGGGATCTCCCTCTTCCTCGTCGATGCCGAGGCGTCCGGCCTCGCCCGGCGCGGCTACGCGCTGCGCGACGGCACCCGCGCCGCCGAGCTCTCGCTCACCGGCGTCCCGGCCGAGCTGCTGGGCGAGCGCGACGCCGCCCTCCCGGTGATCGAGCGCGTCATCGAGGCCGGCATCGCCGCCACCGCCGCCGAGACCATCGGCGCCATGGAGGCCATGCAGGCGATGACGCTCGACTACCTGAAGACCCGCCAGCAATTCGGCCGCCCGATCGGCGACAACCAGGCGCTCCAGCACCGTTCGGCGGAGATGATGATCGCGCTCGAGCAGGGCCGCTCCATGGCCATGCTCGCCGCCATGTCGGTCGATGCGCCGGATGCGGAGGAGCGCGCCCGCAGCATCGCCATGGCCAGGGTCGGCGTCGGCCAGGCCGGCCGCTTCGTCTCGCAGAACGCCGTCCAGCTCCATGGCGGCATTGGCATGACGGACGAATACGCCGTCGGCCACTTCTTCCGCCGCGTGATGGTGATCGAGCACCTCTTCGGCGACACCGCCCACCACCTCGACCGGCTGGCGGATCAGGTGGAGTGAGCGCCGCGCTCCTCACCCCGTCCCGCCAGGTCGCGGTGCGCGAGGACTGGCTCGCCCTCACCGGGGAGGCGATCCTCGACCCGAACCTGCCGATCATCGACCCGCACCACCACCTCTGGGACCATCCCGGCGAGCGCTACCTGCTGCCGGACCTGCTGCGCGACACGGCCAGCGGCCACCGGATCGAAGCGACGGTCTTCGTCCAGTGCGGCGCCATGTACCGCGCCGAGGGCCCGGAGGCGGAACGCCCCCTCGGCGAGACGGCGTTCGTCACCCGCGCCAGCGGCCGCCATGGCGGAACCCATGCCTGCGCCGGCATCATCGGCATGGTGGACCTGACGCTCGGCGACCGCGTCGCTCCCCTGCTGGAGGCGCACCGGGCGATCGCCGGCCCGCTCTTCCGCGGCATCCGCAACCGCACCGCCTGGCATCCCTCGCCCGAGATCCGCACCAACCTGGTGACGCCCCCGCCCGGCCCGCTCGAACACCCGGGCTTCGCCGCGGGGGCCCGTCAGGTCGCCCGCGCCGGCCTCACCCTCGATGTCTGGGCCTACCACACCCAGCTGCCGCTGGTGCTCGCCCTCGCCCGCGCCGTGCCGGAGCTTGCCATCATCCTCGACCATTGCGGCGGCCCGCTCGGCGTGGGCCCCTTCGCCGGCCGCCGCGCCGAGGTCTTCCCCGCCTGGCGCGAGCAGGTCCGGGCGCTGGCCGCGCTCCCCAACATGGCGGTGAAGCTGGGCGGCCTGGCGATGCAGGTGAACGGCTTCGACTTCCACCTCGCCGGGCGCCCGCCCGGCTCCGCCGCCCTGGCCGAGGCCTGGCGGCCCTATATCGAGACCTGCATCGAGGCCTTCGGCCCCGCACGCTGCATGTTCGAGAGCAATTTCCCGGTGGACAAGGGCATGTGCAGCTACCCCGTCCTCTGGAACGCTTTCAAGCGCCTCGCCTCGGGCGCGAGCGCCGAGGAGAAGGCGGCGCTGTTCCACGGCACCGCCGCGCGGACCTACGGGCTGCCATCCAGCTTCAGCACCTCGCCCGCCAGATAGAGGCTCCCGCACACCAGCACCCGCGCCGGCGGCCCCTCCCTCGGCAGGGCCCGGAGCGCGGCCTCCACCGTCGGCCCCGGCCGCGCCACGCCCCCGCTCGCGGCGACGATGCGCTCCACCGGCGTCGCCAGGTGCTGCCCCGGCTCCGCCACCGCCCAGAGGCTGTCGGCCAACGGCACCAGCGGCCGCAGGAAGTCCTCGACCACCTTCGTCCCCTTCATCCCGACGAGGAGATGCAGCGGCCGGTCGCCCCATTCCCTGGCCTGCCCGGCGATGGCCAGCCCACCCCCCGCATTGTGCCCGCCATCCAGCCAGAGCTCCCAGCCTTCCGGCAGCATGCCCGCCAGCCGCCCGCCGAGCCTCTGCATCCGCCCCGGCCACTCAGCCCCGGCGATGCCCGCCGCCAGCGCCGCTTCGCTCAGCCAGCCCGGCCCCCAGGCCCGGAGCGCCGCGACGGCGATCCCCGCGTTGTCCGCCTGATGCGCCCCGAGCAGCCCCGGCGGCGGCAGCTCCACCACCCCCGCCGCGTCCGCGTAGCGCAGCCCGCCCTCGCGCCGCCCGACGCTCCAGCCCCGCCCGCGCGCCAGCAGCGGCGCCCCCGCCTCCGCCGCGACGCGCTCCAGCACCCCGAGCGCCGCAGGCTCCTGCGCCCCCGTCACGCAGGGCACGCGCGGCTTGATGATCCCCGCCTTCTCGAAGGCGATCCGCTCCAGCCGGTCGCCGAGGAACTCCATGTGGTCCATGGAGATGGAGGTGATCGCCGCCACCGCCGGCGGCGGGATCACGTTGGTCGCGTCGAACCGCCCGCCGAGCCCCACCTCCAGCACCAGCAGGTCGGCCGGCACCCGGCTGAACAGCAGGAAGGCGACGGCGGTGATGACCTCGAAGACGGTGATCGCCGCCCCCGCATTCACCGCCTCGATCTCCTCCAGCGCCGCCCCGAGCGCCTCCTCCCCCACCAGCTCGCCCGCCAGCCGGATCCGCTCATGGAACCGCACCAGATGCGGCGAGGTGAAGACATGCACCCGCTGCCCCGCCGCCTCGCCGATGGCGCGCAGGAAGGCGCAGGTCGAGCCCTTGCCGTTCGTCCCGGCGACATGCACCACCGGCGGCAGGTGCCGCTCCGGATGCCCAAGCTTCCGGAGCAGCCCTTCCAGCCGCCCGAGGCTCAGGTCGATCGCCACCGGATGCAGCGCATGCAGCCGCTCCAGGATGGCCTCGCTCCGGCTCATGCCCCTTGGCTCACGCGGGAACTGCCGGCCCTTCCGGCGCCGGCAGCGCCAATGCCTCGACCTCACCCGTTGCGCCGACGGGCGCCGCCACCTGCTCCGGCAGCCGCAGCAGGCCGATCAGCCGCGCCAGCGTCGCCCGCATCTCGCCCCGCGGCACCACCATGTCGAGGATGCCGTGCTGCAGCAGGTACTCCGCCCGCTGGAACCCCTCCGGCAGCTTCTCCCTGACGGTCTGCTCGATCACCCGCGCCCCGGCGAAGCCGATCATCGCGCCCGGCTCGGCGATCTGGATGTCGCCCAGCATGGCGAAGCTGGCGGTGACGCCACCCGTCGTCGGGTCGCAGAGCACGACGATGAAGGGCAGCCCCGCCTCCTTCACCATGCGCGTGGCGATGACGGTGCGCGGCATCTGCATCAGGCTGATCGCGCCCTCCTGCATCCGTGCGCCCCCCGAGGCGGTGAAGACGATCAGCGGCGCATCCTGCAGCACCGCCAGCCGCGCCGCCGTCACCAGCGCCTCGCCCACGCCGGCGCCCATCGACCCGCCGAGGAAGCTGAACTCGAAGGCCGCGGCGACGACGCGGTTGCCCTCGATCGCCCCATGCGCGACGACGACGGCATCCTCCTGCCCCACCTTCACCTGCGCCTCGCGCAGCCGCTCGACATAGCGCCGCTGGTCGCGGAACCGCAGCGGGTCCTGCGGCGCCTTCGGCAGCTCGATCCGCGCCCAGCCGGCATCCAGCGTGTAGTCCATCCGCGTCCGCGCGCCGACACGCAGGTGGTGCCCGCAATGGGTGCAGACATGCAGGTTCCGCTCGAGGTCGCGGTGGAAGATCATCTGCTCGCAGGCCGGGCACTTGTGCCAGAGGTTGTCCGGCACCTCCCGCGGCGCGCCGAACAGCGTCTTGATCTTGGGCAGCGCCCACTCGCTGATCCAGTTCATCGGCCGCGCACGGCTCCCGCCAGCGCCCGCACCTGCTCCAGCACCAGCCCCACCGTCTCCGGCCTGGCCCGACCCTCCTCGTCGAGCGAGGCCGCCAGCGTGTCCACCAGCGCCGTCCCGACCACCGCCCCATCCGCCAGCCGCGCCGCCTCCCCCGCCTGCTGCGGCGTGCGGATGCCGAAGCCGATGGCGATGGGCAGATCCGTGTGCTTGCGGATGCGCGGGACCGCCTCCTCCAGCGAGGCCGCCGTCGCGCTCCGCGTCCCGGTGATGCCGGTGATCGAGACGTAGTAGACGAAGCCGCTCGTCGCCGCGAGCACGCGGGGCAGCCGCGCATCGTCGGTGGTCGGCGCCACCAGCCGGATCAGGTCGAGCCCGGCCGCCCGCGCCTGCGGCTCGATCTCCCCCGCCTCCTCGGGCGGCACGTCCACGACGATCAGCCCGTCGACGCCCGCCGCCGCCGCATCCGTGCAGAACCGGTCGACGCCATAGGCGAGGATCGGGTTGTAGTAGCCCATGAGGATCACCGGCGTCGTCCCGTCGCCCGCGCGGAATGCCCGCACCAGCTCCAGCACGCCCGGCAGGGTCGCCCCCACCTTCAGCGCCCGCTGCGCCGCCCGCTGGATCGAGGGGCCATCCGCCATCGGGTCGGTGAAGGGCACGCCCACTTCCAGCAGGTCCGCCCCCGCCTCCGGCAACCCGCGCAGCAGCGCCAGCGAGGTCTCCCGGTCCGGGTCGAAGCCCTGGAGATAGGTGACGAGCGCCCCGCGCCCCTCGGCCTTCAGCGCGGCGAATTTGGCAGCGATCCGGCTCACATCTCGACTCCCAGATGCTTCGCCACGGTGAAGATGTCCTTGTCCCCCCGCCCGCAGAGATTCATCAGCACGATCTCGTCCCGCGGGAGCTGCGGGGCCATGCGGATCACATGCGCCAGCGCATGCGCCGGCTCCAGCGCCGGGATGATGCCCTCGAGCTTCGAGCAGAGCTGGAAGGCGGCCAGCGCCTCGTCGTCCGTCGCGCTCACATACTGCACGCGGCCGAGCTCATGCAGCCAGGAATGCTCCGGCCCGACGCCGGGATAGTCGAGCCCCGCGCTGATGGAGTGCGCCTCGGTGATCTGCCCATGCGCATCCTGCAACAGGTAGGTGCGGTTGCCATGCAGCACGCCCGGCCGCCCCTTGGTCAGCGAGGCGGCATGCTGCTCCGTCTCCACGCCATGCCCCGCCGCCTCCACGCCATACATGCGGACGTCGGCATCATCGAGGAAGGGATAGAACAGCCCCATCGCATTGGAACCGCCGCCGATCGCGGCCACCAGCGAATCCGGCAGCCGCCCCTCGGCCGCCATCATCTGCTGCTTCGCTTCCTCGCCGATGACGCTCTGGAAGTCCCGCACCATCACCGGATAGGGATGCGGGCCCGCGACGGTGCCGATGCAGTAATAGGTGTCCTCGACATTGGCGACCCAGTAGCGCAGCGCCTCGTTCATCGCATCCTTCAGCGTCGCCGCGCCGGAGGTCACCGGCATCACCTCGGCGCCGAGCAGCTTCATGCGGAAAACGTTGGGCTGCTGCCGCTCCACATCCGTCGCGCCCATGAAGACCGTGCAGGGCAGGTCGAACAGCGCGCAGACGGTGGCCGTCGCCACGCCATGCTGCCCCGCCCCCGTCTCGGCGATGATGCGCGTCTTGCCCATGCGCTTCGCCAGCAGGATCTGCCCGAGCACGGCGTTGATCTTGTGCGCGCCGGTATGGTTCAGCTCGTCGCGCTTGAAGTAGACCTTCGCCCCAAGATCCTCCCTCGCGCTGTTCGCACGAAGATGGGCCGTGAGCCGCTCGGCGAACCAGAGCGGGCTCGGCCGTCCGACATAATGCGTCAGCAGCCGCCGCCATTCGGCATCGAAGGAGGGATCGCGCTTCGCCGCCTCATAGGCCTGCTCGACCTCGAGGATCAGCGGCATCAGCGTCTCGGCGACGAAGCGCCCGCCGAATTGGCCGAAGCGGCCCTGGCTGTCCGGGCCCTGGCGATAGGAATTGGGCAGCGGCTTGTTCACAGGTTTTCCCCTTTTCTGGCCGCCCTCATAGAGCAGCGCGTCGAAGCGGGAAAGTCAGCCCGCTCAGGGCGGCGGCAGGCTCCGGTCCGCCCGGCACCGCGCCAGCGGCAGGGTCTGGGCCGCCAGCAGCCGGAGGATGCGCCGCCCCTGCGCGTCCGTCTCCACCGTCAGGCAGGCACAGCCATGCCCGTAGGAGACGCCATTGGTGACGACCCAGCCGGCGCCGGTCATGTCAGGCATCGCCTCCATGCCCTCGGCCTCATGGCCTCCCTGGGAGGAAAGCAGCCAGGTCCCGTCGCGGTCGAGCAACGACCAGTTCCCCGGGGTCGGGTTCCCGAGCCAGCCGCAGCGGCGCTCGGCCGACAGCGCACAGGGTACGCCAGGCAACAGGAACCACAGGCCCAGGGCGATGACCTTCGGCGTCACGGGCTCTCCTCCGCCGTGGAAGCCCGCCGATTTAGCCCGATCGCGGCCGCCGCCGCTAGCGACGCGAGAAAGGGCCGCCCACCAGCAATCCAGCCCGGTCCGGCGCCGCCCCGTTCCGCCGCCGCGGGGCCTCGCCCGATGGATTCGTCGCCCGTCCGGTCGTGCTGGAGAGCACATCGGCCAGGCTGGCGATCAGGTCCTCGGCGGCAAAGGGCTTGCCGAGCCGGACGGTGGGGCCCCCAAGCCCCCGCAGGTTGGCCTCCGGCGCCTCCGGGTGGAAACCGGTCACCACCACCACCGGCAGGAAGGGGCGGTTCCGGCGGAGGCTGCGGATCACCGCCCTGCCGTCCAACTGGCCCAGCAGATGGATGTCCGCGATGACCGCCGACAGCTCGCCGATCGACTGCGCCATGACGAGCGCTTCCTCGCCATTCCCGGCCAGGAAGACCTGATAGCCGGCCTCCTGCAGAATGGTGTCGATCAGCAGGCCGATGAGGGCCTGGTCCTCCACGACGAGGATCCTGGGTCCCCCAGATTCCGGCTTGGGCTGGGTCGTGTCGCCGAGGGGTAGTTCGGCTGGCATGGACTTGGTGCCTTGGGTTACGCCACCGACGGGCCGGAGCGTTGAGGGACACAACCATACACAACTTTCAACCAAAAATGTATATAACGTTTCATTGATTATCATCTGTCAGATGAGGCAACCGAGCGGCGATCCGAAACCTTGCCATCGGCCTTGCGGCCGGCAATCCCGCTCGATGGACCCGTCATGCCCATCTCAGGCACCGGCAGCCCTAGCCTTCCGATGCGCTTCCGCGCGGCCTCCTCGCCGCTCCCACGAATTCCCTGATCCGTCCCGGATCCTTCACCCCGCGCGCCCGCTCGACGCCGGAGGACACATCCACTCCCGCCGCCCCGCTCTGGCGAATCGCCTCCGCCACCGTCTCCGGCGTCAGCCCCCCGGCCAGCAGCCAGGGCCGTGGGATCACCCGCCCCGCCGTCAGCCCCCAGTCGAAGGCCGCCGCGTTCCCCCCCGGCAGGCTCGCCCCCGCCGGCGGCTTGGCATCGAGCAGGAAGCGGTCCACCACCGGCGCATAGGCCTCGAGCGCGGCGAAATCCGCCTCGCCGCCGATGCCCACCGCCTTCATCACCGGCACCCCGAACCGTGCCCGGATCGCCGCGCACCGCGCCGGCGCCTCCGCCCCATGCAGCTGGATCAGCCCGAGCGGCACCACGGCCAGCACCGCCTCGATCGCCTCGTCCGTCGGATCGACGAAGAGCCCGACGCGCACCGGCCCGCCCTCGATCCGGGCGGAGAGCACCGCCGCCTCCTCCGGCGTTACCGCCCGCGGCGAGGGCGGATAGAAGACGAAGCCGACCATCGCCGCCCCCGCCGCCGCCGCCGCATCGAAGCCCGCCGCATCGCGGACCCCGCAGATCTTCACCTCGGTCACGCCAGCGCCCCGCCGATCGCCGCGAGCGCCGCCACCGGGTCGGCCGCCCCGGTGATCGGCCGCCCGACCACGATCCAGTCCGCCCCGGCCGCCACGGCCTCCTCCGGCGTCGCCGTCCTGACTTGGTCGCCCACGGCGCTGCCGGCCGGCCGCACCCCCGGCACCACCAGCAAGGGCGCCTCGCCGAAGGCATCGCGGATCGGCCCCACCTCGCGCGGCGAGCAGACCAGCCCATCCGCCCCGGCACCGAGCGCCAGCCGCGCCAGCCGCAGCACCTGCTGCACCGGCCCGCCCGCAATGCCCGTCTCGGCCAGCGCCCCGGCATCGAGGCTGGTCAGCACGGTGACGGCCAGCAGGATCGGCCGCGCCTCCCCCGCCGCCTCGGCCGCCTCGCGCGCCGCACCCATCATCGCCGCCCCGCCCGCGCCGTGCAGCGTCAGCATCGCCGGCCTGAGCGGCAGCAGCGACCGCACCGCCCCGGCGACGGTATTCGGGATGTCATGCAGCTTGAGGTCGAGGAAGACCGGAGCCACCGGCGCCACCCGCCGCACCGCCTCCGGCCCGCAGGCCGTGAACAGCTCAAGCCCCAGCTTCACCGCCCCGCAGCCCGGCGCCAGCGTCCGCGCCAGCGCCTCGGCCCGCCCCGGATCGGCGGTGTCGATCGCCGGGATGACCCGCCCGGCCCCGCCCCGGGGACGCGCCAGCACCTCAGGCCGCCGGCCGCTGCAGCCGTGCGAGGCTGGTCCCCGCTGGCTGCGGCACCGGCCCGACCTGCCGCGCCGCCGCGGCGCGATGCTCGTTGAGCTCCGCCTCCAGCACCTGCGCCGCCCGCTCCGCCCGCCGCGCCCGCGCCCGCGCCGGCAGTCCCGCCACCCAGGCCACCAGCGCGCCGAACAGGAAGAACACGGCCGCGAAGACCAGCATCGCGGTCGAGAGCGGCACCGCCCAGGCCAGGTCGAAGGGCCAGAGATGCAGCAGCACCTCCTCCCGGTTCGACAGGCCGAAGAGCACGAGCACCACCAGCACGGGCAGCAGCAGGATCAGTTGCAGCATCAAAAGGTGTCCTTCACGAACTGGCCGCGGCGCGGGCCGGACGCGGCGCGGCCGGGGCGGGCCCGTCATTCACCCGCTCGCGCAGCTCCTTGCCCGGCTTGAAATAGGGAACGGCCTTGCCCTCCACCGGAACCGCCGCCCCGGTGCGCGGGTTGCGCCCCGTCCGCGGATCCCGCTTCTTGGCCGAGAAGGCGCCGAAGCCGCGCAGCTCCACCCGGTCGCCCCGGGTCAGCGCGTCGGTGATCTCCTCGAAGATGGTTGCCACGATCAGCTCGATATCGGGCTGCCGCAGATGCGGGTTCTCCGCCGCCAGATGCGCGATCAGCTCGCTCTTCGTCATCGCTGCCCCATCCTGCCCCTCATCGCGGAAGCTGCCAGAGCAGGCCGGCCCCGTCAACGCCAAGCCATTCTGAAACCACGCTTTTCGCGAAGCCACCGAAGGCCGCCCCGGCCAGCCGCTCGGCCATGCTCCGCGTCTCGATGTCCCGCACCGGGAGATCGGCCGGCACGCCCCGCTCGGCCGCCAGCCAGGCCCTGGCCTCCGCCTCGCCGCCGATCGCATCGACCAACCCCGCCTCCAGCGCCTGCCGCCCGGTGAAGACCCGCCCGTCCGCCAGCCCCCGCACCTGCTCGACCGGCATGCGCCGCCCTGCCGCCACCTTCTCGACGAACTGCGCATACATGTCGCCGACGACACCCTGCAACGCGGCCCGCCCGTCCGGCGACAGGGGGTGGAACGGATTCGGCTGGTCCTTCAGCGGTCCCGAGACCAGCGCCTCCCCCCTCACCCCCAGCCGCGCCAGCAGCTCCGAGGTGTCGAAGGTCTGCAGGATCACCCCGATGGAGCCCGTCAGCGTCGATTCCCGCGCGAAGATCCGCTCCGCCGCCACCGCCGTCATGTAGCCCGCCGAGGCCGCCGTCCCGCGCATCACCGCGACCACGGGCTTCGCCGCCCGCAGCCGGCTGAGCGCCGCATGCAGCGCCTCGCCCCCGCCCACCGTCCCGCCGGGGCTGTCGATGGCGACGATCACCGCCCGCACCCCCGCATCCTTGGCGAGCTTGTCGAGCGCCTCTTGCAGCTTCCGGTCGTCGCCGATGAAGCCGGAGACGGTCAGCCGCTCGACGCGTCCCGCCCCGAGCCCCGGCAGATCGCCCGCGCGCCCCAGCCAGGCCAGCGCCGCCCCCAGCACCAGCAGCAGGGCGAAGCCCCGCCACAGCGCCAGGCGCCGCTTCAGCCGCCTCCTGTCGATCAGCAGATCGGCGTCCAGTGCCATGACCTTCCCGCTCCCGTCGCCGCTCATCTGGCCCCAGCCGGCCTTCCGGTCCAGCCCCCGCCCCTCTAGGCTTCCCCTCCCCACCACCGGAGCCCCGCGATGAGCAGCATCGGCATCCTCGAACAGCGCCGCATCGAAGCCGCCTTCGCCAAGGGCATCTACGAGGAGATGGCCGCCGAGCTCGGCCCCGAGCAGGCCCGCGCCATCCTTTCCCGCGCCGTCGTCAAGCTGGCGAAGCAGACCGCCGCCGAGATGGCCGCCGAAGCGCCCGAAGGCCCGAGCCTCGACCACTTCATCGCCATCCAGGAGCGCTGGACCCGCGGCGACGCGCTCCGCATCGAGGTCACCGACCGTACCGAGACCAGCTACGGCTTCAACGTCACCCGCTGCAGATACTCGGAGATGTACCGCGCCAAGGGCCTCGCCGAGCTCGGCGCCGTCCTCTCCTGCAACCGCGACGGCGCCTTCTGCGAGGGCTACGACCCGAAGCTCAGGCTGACCCGCACCCAGACGCTGATGGACGGCGCCACCCATTGCGACTTCCGCTACCAGGTCGAGCCGTGATGCACCCCCTCATCAAGCCCCTGCTGGCGGAAGACTGGCCCGCCATCGACCCCGAGCTTCCCCACCTGCTGGAGCTGCTCTTCTCCCGCGCCGCCGGCGAGGACTGGCACAAGGCCGGCACCTTCAAGGACCACCTGCTCGGCCTCTACCGCACGCTGGCCCTTTGGGACATGCCGCGCGAGATCCGCCTGCTCGGCCTCTTCCACAGCGTCTATTCCAACGAATACGTCGACCTGCAGCTCTTCGCCGACCGCGCCCCGCTCCGCCAGGCGCTGGGCGAGGAGGCGGAGCGCCTGGTGCATCTCTTCTGCACCATGCCCCGCACCCTCTTCACCCGCCGCCTGCTGGAGGAGGGCGACCTCCCCGAGGAAGGCATGGTCCTCGAACGCGAGGGCGCCCCCGCCATCCTGCTCAGCAGCAAGGATGTCGCGGTCTTCGCCATCGCCACCATCGCCGACATCGCCGAGCAGTGGCATTCCTGGCAGGACGAGCTCTTTCCCGGCTTCCCCGGCCCATCCAAGCCCCGCCGCGTGCAGGACCACTGGGCCGCCGCCCTCTGGCCGGGCCCGTTGAAGCCGACCGCCTCGGCCCTCAGCACCCTCTCCCGCCTCGCCCTGCCGCTGTCGGAGATGCCGCCCGAATGGGGCATCCCCACGCCCCCGGTCTTCGCCCGCTGCACGGCGCGGCTCGACCCCGCAGACGAGCTCGCCGCCGTCACGCTCTACTGGCAGGCCGTGACGCGGGCCCTGCCCGTCGCCAGCCCCGATCCCACCCGCCGCGCGCTCGAAGCCGCCGCGATCCACAATCCCTATGTCGCCGAACCGCGCCTGCTCCTCGCCCAGCTCGCCCTGGCCGCCGGCGATTGGAACGCCGCCGCCCTCCACGCCGGCGCCGGCCTCGCCCTGCTGTCGGATTGGGGCGTCGCCTGGGACAAGCGCATCGCCTGGTCCGGCTGGGTCGCCTGGGCCCGCATCCTCCTGCAATCCGCCGAGGCCCGCCGCTGGCCGGAGATGCTGCCCGGCCTCAACGGCCTTGGGCTGGTGGAGGGGTAGCGCCCTTCCTCAGGCCGCCCCGCGCGGCGGGAAGGCGGGCAGGGTGAGGAAAGCCTGCCGGTGCTCGGCGGGCGCCTCCATCAGGCGGGCCATCGCCGTCCTCGCCTGGAGCAGCGCCAGCAAGGCATCCGAGGTCCGGAACCGCGGCCGCGGATCGTAATTCGCGGCATGTCGCTTCCCCTGCAGCTCGACGACCGCATAGCCGCGATCGCGGATGCGTGTGTCGAAACTGCCCGTGGGGATATGGTCCGGAACTGCCCGCCGGGGCGCCGCCTTCGACGCCTCGCCGCAAAGCTCCCGCAGGCTGCGATGACCGACGCTGCGACAGGCCAGCGCGTAGCGGGGCGTATTGCGCAAGGTCTTGCCGATCAGCTCATCGGCCATGGCGATCAGGCATCCATGGAACACGCCGTAATAGGCCGTCGAGATCGCCCGCCGCAGGTCGACCTGCCGCGGCGGCCCATGCGGCGACGGCTCCACAGGCGTTCCACCTGGTCGAACAGGTGCTCAGGGATTCAGGATCGGCAATCTCGCGCTCCAACCCGCCTTCCTTGGCGGAATTGAGGATGGGAAAGCGCTCATCGCCCGTGGATTGCAGTTCGTCCGCGATCCGCCGCAGCATGCCGAGAACCTGATCGCCGCTGATGCGCGAGACGTCGCCGCCCAGCACGATCGTCACGTCGAGCGCTTCGCGTCCCTCGGCATCCGCCGCGCCATGCAGGCTCGCGACGGCGGCGGTGCGGACGATCTCGTTGACCGTGGCGATGTCGAGCCTTGCGGCAGGCTAGCAGGACGCTCCGGCCCGACCACAAGGGTTAGTCGTTGCTGTTTGCTACTGTTCATATTATGTTCCGACCCCCCCCCGTCGCGGAGCCCACCCCATGCGCCGCAAGCCCCGCCGCCCCGACCCCATCCCCGCCGGCCTCGTCCCGCCCGACTTCCTGACCCGGCAC
>NZ_JAETWB010000246.1 GCF_016773205.1 Belnapia arida | reverse complement strand
AGAACAGCCGCGATAGAAGGTCGGTGGCGCCGCCGACCGGGAAGGGGTCGATGTAGCTGACGGTTCGCGCCGGCCACTCCGCTTCCGCCGCGTTCGACCGGGCCTTTCCGGCAAGGGCCAAGCTGCCCACAATGCCCAGCACAGAACGCCGGGGTGTTCGCCTTGCGCCTTCCTCTGAAGAGAGCATCGTCGAGCCTCGACTTCCGCC
>NZ_JAETWB010000245.1 GCF_016773205.1 Belnapia arida | reverse complement strand
TGTTGCTCTCCGTCATCGACACCTCCCAGGCTCCTCAGCCTATCAAAGGTGTCCGTGAAATCGGGACAGGCCCAAGCCGCATTCGAGCGGCGGCAAAGAGCGCCTGGGCCGGATCTCCCGGCAGGGCAACTCCATGCTGCGCCGGCTGCTGGTCCTCGGCGCCACCAGCCGCCTGCGCTATGCCCGGCGCTGCCCTGAAGCGGCGGAC
>NZ_JAETWB010000244.1 GCF_016773205.1 Belnapia arida | reverse complement strand
CTCAACGGCGAGATCAAGCGTCGTACCGATGTCGTCGGCATATTCCCGAATGACGCTGCCGCTGTCAGGCTGGTCGGTGCGATCCTCCTCGAGCAGTCCGACGAATGGGCCACCCAGCGAGCCCGCTACATGATCCTGGAGACCATCGGCGCCATCAGCGATACTGCACCCGTCAGTCTGCCCGCCCTGGCATCCTGACGAGGCCCGAGCT
>NZ_JAETWB010000243.1 GCF_016773205.1 Belnapia arida | reverse complement strand
CCGCCGCCGGCGAGGTCGTGCTGTTCGACCGCAGCTGGTACAACCGCGCCGGCGTCGAGCGCGTCATGGGCTTCGCCTCCGAGGCGCAGGTCGAGGACTTCTTCCGCGACGTACCGGAGTTCGAGCGCATGCTCGTCCGATCCGGCATCATCCTGGTGAAGTACTGGTTCTCCATCACCGACCAGGAGCAGCAGCTTCGCTTCCTCATGCGCATCCA
>NZ_JAETWB010000242.1 GCF_016773205.1 Belnapia arida | reverse complement strand
CAAATCGCCTCGGCGTCGGCCGCGTCTGTCTTGCCGCGCTTGAGATAGGGCTTCACGTAGGCCGGTGGCATGAGCCGCACCGTGTGGCCAAGACGGGTGAGCTCGCGCGCCCAGTAGTGCGCTCCGCCACAGGCCTCCATGTCAATCAACGCCGGCGGCAAGGCCGCGAAGAACTCCAGCAGGGCTGACCGGCGGAGCTTGCGCCGCACTACCACCCCG
>NZ_JAETWB010000241.1 GCF_016773205.1 Belnapia arida | reverse complement strand
TTTTTTGAGCGTCATGGCCTGCCGGTCCAGGAAGCGCCAGATCGTGCTGGGCGCGAAGGTGGCGCCGTGCTGCCGGTGCAGCATGCCGGACAGCTCCACCAGGGTGATATCCACCTGAGCCTCGACCGCCGCCAGAATGGCGTCTCGGTAGACCTCGATCCGCCCCGACCGCAGGTCGCCGCCCTTGGCCTTGGCTCGGGTAGCGCCCGTGGCACGCCAA
>NZ_JAETWB010000240.1 GCF_016773205.1 Belnapia arida | reverse complement strand
GAGGCCGCGATGGGCGACCCAGTCCTGCAGCTTCACCAGCTCGCCCTGCAGCCGCAGCAGCTCGCGGAAGTAGAGGCCGCGGTCGATGGTGCGGGTCTGGCGGGAGTGCAGCAGGTGGCGGACCTCCTCGGGCAGGCGCCGGTCGTCTATCTCCTGCTCCAGCTCCTCGTCGAAATCGTCCTCCAGCTCCGCCTGCAGCCAGGGCCGCATGGCCTCCTCGTCGTC
>NZ_JAETWB010000239.1 GCF_016773205.1 Belnapia arida | reverse complement strand
TTCGAGGGCCGCGACAGCGCCGGCAAGGGCGGCGCCATCAAGCGCATCACCCAGCGCACCAACCCGCGCATCTGCCGGGTCGTGGCGCTTCCCGCGCCCTCCGACCGCGAGCGGACGCAATGGTACTTCCAACGCTACGTCGCGCATCTCCCCGCCGCCGGCGAGGTCGTGCTGTTCGACCGCAGCTGGTACAACCGCGCCGGCGTCGAGCGCGTCATGGGCTTCGC
>NZ_JAETWB010000238.1 GCF_016773205.1 Belnapia arida | reverse complement strand
ACCAGATCGCCCAGCGCCTCGCGTGCCAAGTGGGGCAGCCGGGCATCGTCGCCGTCGCGGACTACCGCGATCAGCTCGGTGAGCTTGCGTCCCTGCGCCGCCACGATGCCGTACTCGGCGAGGTGGGAGCGCAATGCATTGACGGTCTGAGTGCGCTGGCGCACCAGCATGTCGCGGACCTTGAGCTCCACCAGGCTCGCCTGCTGCGCCTCGGTCTTGGCCGGCAC
>NZ_JAETWB010000237.1 GCF_016773205.1 Belnapia arida | reverse complement strand
AGTCGGGATGGTTGTCCCGGGCGATCTTGCGGAACGCCTTCTTAATTTCTTCGGGCTTCGCGTCCTTGGAGACACCGAGGATCTTGTAGTAATCCTTCTCAGCCCAGTCCTTGGTACTCATCTAATTCCTCCCTCCCTGGCCATCGTCGGATTTGCGGTCATGGTGGCCTCATCGTAGTCGGCCAAGATCGCCGTCACTCGTTACGCGGCGTCTCGTCATCCTCGTCA
>NZ_JAETWB010000023.1 GCF_016773205.1 Belnapia arida | reverse complement strand
TCGGGTAGCGCAGCTTGCTGCGGTCGTATTTTGGCCGGTTCTCGGGCGTCCACATGGACGCCCTTCTTCCCGCACCCCCCGCCGGCAGCCAATCACAACCGATTCAAATCACTCGATCTGTTCCCGGATGGACACTGAGAGTTACTGAGATCTTCGGGCGTAGCGCTACCCTCGCTCCTTTTTGCCATACTAAGCCCGTCCAATCGCGCCTGAGCCGCTCATATGGGCCAGTAGAGAACGAACCAAGCGAAGCAGGCTGAGTTCCTGAGATTCGCCATCTTCTACTTTGTTGCAGGGGTAGGCCTGGATCACTCAGGCGGGCTTCGTCCCTCTGCCACCGCCTGAACGCGCTCTCCAGAAGGAATGCAAGCTAGCGTTTTTAGACCAACTTCGCTTTCGCCGGTACCTATCCCAGGTGGCGGAGCGCTTTTGACAGGTCTTCAGGAGAATAAGGTTTGTGCAAGAGCGCGAAGCCCTTGGCTCCATCCTCTGTCAGTACGTGGCCGTAGCCACTGGTTAGAATGACCGGCAGGCCCGGCCAACGGCGCCGGATCTCTTTTCCGAGGTCCACTCCATTCATTCCAGGCATCACCACATCCGAGAACACCACATCAAAGCGGCTTGCGTCCTCGTCCATGAGAGCCAGAGCAACCTTGGCATTCGGTGCCCAAGTAGCCAGGAAACCAGGATCTTCCAATACTTGCCGCGCGAACTCGCCGACCTGGGTGTTGTCCTCGACAAGCAGCACATTTCGCCGGTTCATCACTGATGCTTCGGCTTCTGCATCGGGCCTTGGGATCGTCAGCATTAGCTTGGTATCAGCGCGGGGCAAATAGAGCGTGAAGGTCGAGCCCTCACCAGGTTTGCTCTCGACGTGGAGTTCGCCGCCGGACTGCTTGGCGAAGCCATAAACCTGTGACAGCCCCAACCCGGTTCCCTTACCAACCTCCTTGGTGGTGAAGAAGGGCTCAAAGATCCTGCCGAGCGTCTCGGGCAGGATCCCGGCACCTGTATCGGATAGTGAAACCGCAATGAAGGCGCCTGGCGTGCCCGCATGCCCACGCGTCGCCGGTACTGAGGTAGCAAGCCAGGTCTGCATAGCCAGGCGCCCCTCGCCGTCCATTGCATCGCGTGCATTGACCGCCAGATTGACCAGCGCCGTCTCGAACTGGTTGAGGTCAGCCTCAACTGCGCAGTCCGCACACTCATTGGACGCCGTGATCACCACGCGCATTCCAACAAGGGGGCGGATAAGCTCGACAACACCCTGAACCCGTTCGCCAACGATGAATACCTCAGGCGACAGTGGCTGCCGACGCGCAAAGGCCAGGAGCTGGCGTGTGAGTTTTGTTGCGCGATCGGCAGTATCTGAGATTGCATCAACGTAGCGCCGCCGTCGTTCCTCCGAAAGATCAGGACGCCGGAGCAGACTGGCAGACGAACGAATGACGGTCAGCAGGTTGTTAAAGTCGTGCGCCACCCCGCCAGTAAGTTGGCCGACGGCTTCAAGCTTCTGGCTTTGCCGTAAAACTTCTTCCTGTTGGCGAAGCTGCTCGGTACGACGTGGTACCTCAACCTCGAGTTCCTCATTAAGTCGCTGCAGCGTCCGCTCGGAGTGCCGTCGATCAGTTACGTCCAGCATGGCGCCGATCATTCGTAGCGGCTCGCCACCCGGCCCGCGCACCATGAAGCCGCGATCGAACACGTCGGCGTAGGTGCCATCGGCACGCTGAAAGCGGTACTCATTGGACCAATGGGTGCCGGTGCCATCAATGGCGGCATGTATTGAGTTGCGGACCCGTTCGCGGTCGTCTGCGTGAATGTGCTCCATCCACCACGTCCCTGAAGGGTCGACCTCCTCCAAGGTATAGCCATGCGCCGCGCGTAGCGCTTCGTTCCATTCTACGTAATCACGCCTTAGGTCCCAGTCCCAGATGGCGTCGTTGGTGGCCCGCACCGCCAGCCGGTAGCGCTCCTCAATGGACCACCGTGCCTCCTCGACCCGGCGCTGGTCGGTAATATCGACATTCGCCCCAACCCATTCGCGGATTGCACCATTTGCGCTGCGAACCGGAACCGCTTTCGCTGCGGTCAGACGCCATTCTCCATCCGCACGGCGCAGCCGGTATTCCGCATCGAGTGGCGTCCCTGACGCAACAGCCCTTGTCCATGCCTCAACGATGCGAACGCGATCGTCCGGATGAATTGCATCCTGCCAACTCGTGCTCAGCCACTGCTCCGGCGTCTGGCCAGTGAAGTCGCGCCAATCTGGCGAATCCTCCTTGGCCAGTCCTTGAGGGTCAGTTGTCCAAACTATTGCCGTCGACGCGGCCGCCAACGCCCGAAAGCGCTCTTCACTCTCCCGCAGCACTTCCCGCGAGCGCTCTCGCTCGGTCACGTCACGTGAGGAGGCCAATAGGAAATCCGGCTGCCCATTCACTCCCGGTACGGAAGTGACCTGAAGGTCCCACCATCTCGCTGCGCCTTTTAAGGTCGGTGCATACCCATGGAGGCGACCCACTCCTCCAGCCGCAGCCTCGGCCAGCGCCGCTCTCACGCCGTCCTGCTGCTCCGCCGGCCAAAGGGTGACGTAGTCCTTACCCGCGATCTCCGCAAAGCTGCTGACCTCCAACATTGCAAGTCCCGCAGCGTTCATGAATGTCACACACCCATCTGGGGCGAGGAGCTTGAGGCAATCAGCACTACTCTCCAGCACGTTCCGCAGCACAGCTTCGCTGCCACGGAGCTTTTCACCAGCCAAATGCTGATCTGTACGGTCGCGCACGATCTTAGCGTAGCCGATGTGCTCGCCTGTCTCATCGTCTTCGAGCCGGGTCATGGAGCCAGAGCCCCAAAAGCGGGTACCATCCTTGCGCATGTGCCACCGCTCGTCCGCAGCCCGACCGCAGCGCTGGGCCTGCACCATCTCCCCTGCACAGACATCGGCCACTTGGTCTTCGGGCGTGAAGATCATGCTGGCGTGCTGGCTGACTGCGTTGGCTTCCGACCAACCCATCACCCGCTCGGCGGCGCTGTTCCAGCTGGTTATGATGCCGTCCAAGCAAATGGTGAGCACAGCGAAATCGGCTGTGCTCTCTAGCACCAGTTCAGCCAAGCGGCCTGGGCTCGGCAGCCGATGCCGGGCGAGGTCAACCTTGCGGCTGTTCATCAGTGGCGCTCGAGGTAGAGAAAGTAGGACTAGGAGCGTGCATCGCGGGCGGAAGGGTCTCCACACGCTCCAGTAGGCGGAGACCAGCACGGACAACCTCGCTGGAACTCTGATAGCGGCCTGATGCGGTAAGGCGTTCGACAAACCGGCATAGCTCGGCCGTCAACGCAACGTGGAGGCTGTGATGAGCAGGCATGCACAACTTCTAGCGGCGGTGTGATCAGGGTGTCACCCAAAAAAACCCATGAGGCGAAACTATTTTTATTTCGCACCAAAATTCCTGCCAGTTGTCGCCGGTGCGGCACCAAATTGGGTTCGCAACATAAAAGAGCTGCTTAACCTGGGGTTGCCATTCTAAGTTTGGTATATATTTGTTTTGGTCATGCGTCGGGAGGCGCAGCGCATTGAGGACGACGGATTGCAGACGCTTGTGAAGACCAAGGTCAGCCGGGCCAAGCTACGGACGCACCTCGGTGCACTGGTCGTCTCAGCGCTGCTGCCAGCCTTTGCCGTAGGGGCCATTGCCGTCAGCGCCGCCGTCGATAGCTACCGCCGCAGTTTCGAAGATAGGCTGCAAAACACAGCCGCCGCTCTCGCCAGCGCTGTTGGCAGCGAAATCGAGATCTACACGGCATCCCTCTTAGCGCTCAGCACCTCAACCAATCTCGACAGCGACACCCTTGACCTTGGCGCATTTCACGAGCGTGCCGGCTGGGTGGCTGCCGGTCTCGCCAGCCGCCTCTTTCTGATCAAACCTGACGGCACGATGCCGCTGCATACCGACTTCCCGTTCGGCACCGACATGCAGGCCAAGCGACCCGTGCGCCAGACATCCGACATTGCCCGCCAGGTATTCGAGACTCGTCGTCCCGTTGTTGGTGACGCCATTCTGGGCCAGATGACTGATCGGCTCCTGACACCCGTTTATGTTCCCGTCATGCGCAGTGGTCAGGTGACCTACGCATTGGGCAGCGTCATTGAGTCACAACGCCTCTCCCGTCTTTTAGCTGTGCAAGGGTTTGACGACGGCGTGTACGCGAGCCTTATCGATGCCCGCGGTTCAATCGTGGCCCGCTCGGCGGATCAAAAGCAGTATGTTGGCCAGCAAGTGCGTGATTGGGTGATGGCTGGTGTTCGCAACCGCAATGATGGCGTGCTGACCGGCGAGAACCTAGTTGGCGCTCGAATAACCACCGCTTTCCATCACGTCGCCCCTTTCCCCGGCTGGACCATTATGGTCGCAGCCCCAGACGCCACCTTTTACGCCAGCTTACAGACACCGCTTGCCACCTTGGCACTCGGCGGTCTTGGTTCGCTGGCACTGGCTCTTTTCGTCGCCGCACGCTTAGGTCACCGCGTCCTGATGCCGGTAGCCTGGCTGACCCGCAGGGCTGAGCGGGTCGCGTCCAGCGAGGGCGAAATCGAACCTGAGGAGCCACCGGTTCGAGTACACGAGTTTGAGCGGCTGCGTAGAGCGGTCATGCAGGCCCATCAGGCGCTTCAGGCGCGGGCCGCAGCGGTGAGTGCTGGCGAGGCCCGGCTGCGCGCCGTAGTCGACACGGCTGTCGATGCCATCATCGTCTCCGACAGCAGGGGCCTTATCCAGTCTCTCAATCCTGCCGCCAAAACGGTTTTCGGCTACAGCCAGGATGAGGCAATAGGGGCCAGCATGACGATGCTGATCAGTGAGGTCAGCGGAACTGAGTCGGACGATCCCGTTGCGATCGCAGCCGTAGAAACGCAAGGACAGCGCGAAGCGGAGGGTTACTGCAAGGATGGCTCGGTGGTGCCGATCGAGCTCTCCATTGCCGAGTGGCATGACGAGGCGGGCAGGCAGTACTTTACCTGGATCATACGCGATATCTCTGTGCGCAAGGCCGATGAAGAACGGCGCGTGTTGCTGGCTCGCGAAGTAGACCATCGTGCCAAGAATGTGCTCGCGGTGGTGCAGTCGGTGTTGCGCTTGAGCCCACGCGATGACCCGAAAGCCTTCGTGGCTGCTGTTGAGGCCCGTGTAGGTGCACTGGCTCGCGTTCACTCGCTGCTTGCGGAGCGAGGTTGGGGCGGTGCCAAACTTCACACCGTTGTAGAACAAGAGTTGGCTGTCTACGTGACCTCGTGCCCGAAAGTTCGAGACCAACGTCAGTCAACAGTGGTGATTAGTGGACCTCCCGTCGCGCTTGTGCCCGAAGCGGTTCAGCCCTTCGCCATGGTGCTCCATGAGTTGGCCACCAACGCCGCGAAGCATGGGGCGATGTCGGTGCCGGACGGACGTGTGGACGTGCGCTGGCACATGGACATCACGGCCGCATCCACAACGTTATGGCTCCGATGGATTGAAACAGGTGGTCCAGCAATCGAAGGCAACCCAGTGCGCCGTGGCTTTGGCTCACGCGTGGTCGACGCCACCATGCGGGGTCAACTTGGTGGCACGATAGAGCGGTGCTGGAATCGGACTGGCCTTTCTGTGGAGATGAGCGTTCCGGCGACACGTGTGATGGCCAAGGAAGGCCGGAGGACTATTGCTGCTTCGAAGGTCACCTGACGCTCTGAGGTGATGCCGAATTGCTGGTATCCACATTGACGAAGAGGGCGGTGCGAGGCGGCCTACCGTAGAAATCCCTGCTTCGATTCGCTGATTTGCTCGGTGGGAGGCTTACCGCAGGTGAGGAAGCGCCGACCTCAGCCCTTCCTCATCGCCCACGGCACCCAAGTGACCGCCATGTGCGTTCATCCCTCGCGTCACCGCAGGAGGGCAGGCCTATGCAATGCCGCATGTGCGACACCCCATACATGATCGGTCCCGGTATTGGGCCTTACTGCCCGGAGCTGGAATGCGACAGCCACGAAGGGAAAAGCCAGGGCGACCTTGAAGTTATCGACCAATTCGAGATGCAGCGTCGGCAGCGGGACGGCATGGTTTTCGCCGGTATGCCGGACGCAGCATTGGCCAGGTTGAGGGCGCTGTGTCGGGCGGACTGCAAACGAACCGAGGCCATCTGGCACGTAACTAAGACCAGAACTCCTTGCTTGGGCTGGCGCTGATAGCCACGGCATCCAACATGCGCGGCATGAGCCTGCCGCCCGACGACCAGATACCGCCCGCGAAGCCGAAGCTCTCGCCCGAGGAGCGCCGGCGCCGAACCGACGATCGGCTGAAGACCATCCGGTTGAAGATGGCGATCGGCCGCGAGCTGGATGAGCGGAGCATCACCAAGCCCGCCGAGATCGGCGCCGCTTGGGATGCCGCCGGCCGAGGCGACCAAGCTATTGACCCGGCATCAGTGGCGCGAGGGCGATGTTGCGCTGCTCAAGGATGCCGCAGCACGGCTGGGGGTGCAGGTGTCGGAGCCAATAGGCATCTAGGCGGGCCAACCGGCAGCGTGGCTAGCTAGTAAGCTTGCTTGCTTGCCTCGCTGCGAACCTCGTTTGGCTAGTTTGTGATGAGGTCTCCCATCCTCGTGGCCCTTCGGTTCGATAGAGGGCGGGCATACTGCTTGCGGCAGGGAGCCAGGCACTGTCTCACCTTGGTCGCGGACTGCCATCGGTCCGCCTCTCCCTGCCTCCTCAACGGTTCAGCTTTACGAATTCAGCCTTATTCGCTCATAAAGCTTCATGCCCATCCTGCGACGCACGCTCCCGGCGCTTTTCGCCTCGCTCACAGCCTCCTCCCGGCCGGCGCTTGCGCAACCGCAGTCTGCACCTTTCATCACCATTGCCTCTACCACTTCGACCGAGCAGTCCGGCGTGTTCGGCCATATCCTGCCGGCCTTCACCCGGTTCACCGACATCGCCGTGCACGTTGTGGCGTGTGGCACCGGTCAAGCCCTAGATATTGGCCGTCGAGGCCAAGCAGATGTGGTGTTCACACACGATCGGCCGGCGGAGGAGCGATTTGTAGCAGAAGGCTTTGCTGCGCCGTGCGGCCGCCGCCCGGTGATGTACAACGACTTTGTTCTAGCCGGTCCGATAACTGATCCCGCCAACATCCGCGGCCTGCATGACCCGGCAGAGGCGCTCCGCCGCATTGTCGCAGCGCGAGCGCCTTTCATCTCTCGCAGTGATCACTCTGGTACCCACACCAGAGAGCTGCGGCTTTGGCAGTTAGCAGGGCTGGATCCTAGCGGCGACCGCGGATCCTGGTACCAGACTGTAGGCCAAAGCATGTTGCCGGCCCTCAACACCGCCGCAGCCCAGCAAGCTTACATCCTGACCGATCGCGGCACTTGGATCGTCTTCCATAAGGAGTGCGGTCTGGATGTCTTGGTCGAGGGCGATCGGCACCTGTACAACCAGTACGGGGTGATGGTGGTAAACCCAGTCCGCTTTCCGCAGGTAAAGATGAAGGCTGGGCAGGCTTTTGTGGATTGGGTCACTGGCCCTGTAGGACAGGCTGCTATTGCCTCACACAGGTTCCAGGGAGAACAGCTTTTCGTCCCTAATGCGAGCTCCTTTGATGCGTGATCCGGTGATCACCAAAGACGTGGAGCCTCCCCCGCCACGATCGGCATAACGGGCGCCGTACCGCGGATCAGCTGAAGACCATCCGGTTGCGGATGGCGATCGGCCGCGAGTTGGACGAACGGGGCATCACCAAGCCCGCCGAGATCGGCGCTGCGCTCGGGATGCCGCCGGTGGACGCGACCAAGCTGCTGACCCGGCGCCAATGGCAGGAGGGCGGTGTGGCGCTGCTCGAGGCCGCAGCGGCGAGGCTGGGGGTGTGGGGGTCGGACCAATAGAGCGCCGTTGCCTGGGATGGCTACTCGCGCATCCGTTGCTGTCACGGCTTGATCCAGACCAAGCATGATCATCTCACGGGGCGGGCTAGGAGCCATCCCTAGCGGCAGCTGGTCCCCACCGTCTGCCTCCCCCGGCAAGAACTCTGCGCCGATACTGCTGACCCCATTGATGCCGCCTGGATCTTCCGGGCGGCCCTTTGGGTATTCCGCCGCGAGACAAGGCAGCTCAATCAGTGCCGACAGACCGCTCAAGAAAGCGCGCCTTGCGGCTTGGTGGCAGGAAGAGCAACAGGCGGCCAGCTATTCTTGTTGCGGGAGCCGTAAGGGGTAGGCCACACGGTGGGCTGCCTGTTGTCTGCCGGGGCTGGATGGCCCCCTCCCGCCACACTCGCGCAAAGCCGACTTGGGCAGCGCCGCTGCTGGTGCGGAACGCTCGCAAACCCGCCCGGCCGGGGCGGCGTTGGCGGGCTGTTCATCAAGAAGCTCCCCACTCAAAGCCGCACCCCCAGGCGGCTCAAGGCCGCTCCCCCGGGCGGCCTTTCCTTTGCGTCCAAGCCGATTGCGGCAGCGCCGGCTCACGTGCGGTGAGGGGTATCACCGCAGGTGACGGGCGTGCGCGATCAAAGCACCGCGCCGCACAAGGCTAGCCGCCTGGCAGTCTGCCGGCGTCGCGGCGGGCCTCATAAGCTTTGGCGTGCAGGTAGGCCGCCTCGTGCAGTTCGTCGGGCAGCCCGGCGCGCCGGGCTGCTTCAAGCATGAAACCGAGCACGTGGTCGGCCTCGATTCGCCGGCCAACCTCAAGGTCGCGCAGCATTGAGGCGGCGGCGCCGGTGCTGCCGGGCAGGGCACCTCGGAAGAAGGGGAGGAGTTCCTGCTCCATCCACTCGGGCCGGACCGGTTGGCCATGCGCGGCAGCGATCGCGACGTTGCGCTGGGCGAGCCGCTCCAGCCACGCACTACCGCCCGGGGCGCCGGCGACTTCGCCGAGGTTCGCGCGCATCAGCACCGTCGCCGCAGCGAGTGCGCCGAGAAAAACGAGCTTCTCCCACATGCGGCGACGGATGTCGGGTGCCGCCTCGACCCCGACCGGCGTGCGGGCAAAGGCAGCCCGCAGCGCCAGAACGCGCTCTGACATGCGCCCATCCAGCTCACCAAATTCGAGGGCGGTGAACGGGGCGAGGTGGCGCACCACGCCGTCAGGCCCCAGTGTGGCCTGGATCTTGGCTAGTCCACCGAGGACGCGTTCCTCACCGAAGGCGGCCCCGAGCGCTTCGAGGTGCGCGAGACCGTTGAGCAGCGGTAGGACAGCAGTGCGTGCGTCCACCGCAGGGCGGAGCGCCTCAATCGCATCATCAAGGTCGTAGGCCTTGCAGGTGAGCACCACCACGTCCCAGCCGGGCCGAAGCTCCTCGGCAAGCAGCACGCGCACCGAGCCGCACCAGGCGCCCGCGCTCGGGCTCTCGATCACTAGACCGTCGCGGTCGAGCTGCGTCTTGCGGTCGGGGCGGACCACGAAGGCCACCTCCTCGGCTGCACCGGCCTCGACCAGTCGTCCGCCAAAGTAGCCGCCGACTGCGCCAGCGCCCAAAACCAGGACCCGCATCGCCACCTCCCAGATATTCCGGTCGTCGGCAACTTTCGGCGTTAAGGCTGCTGCCGCGCAGTGCCGAGGCCGCCCGATCCTGCCCAGGTCCGGTCCCCAGAGCTAGCGGCTTCGTTGCTCCTCATTGCCCATGATGCGGATGCTGCAACCCCGCGATCACCCCCACCCGCCGTCGAACAGCTCGAGGCGGCGGCGGATCGGCTGGGGGTGCAGGTGCCGGAGCCAGGCCGCGGCTGCTGAACGAGATAACAGCGTAGCATCCAGTCTGCCGGGGGCAGGTGGCCTCCTCTCTCCACACCATCGTCGAGGATGACGCTGGTGCTGGGCATCTCTGCGCACATAAAACGGAAAGCTAACTCGTTCCGCATTCGTGACTGGTCAGCGCCACCGCTGCCATTGCTCAATGTGGTGCCCCGTAAGGCGCATTCTTACGGCACTGCAGGAGTGAATCCTGCCCGCGTGGCGAGGGCGTATCCCTCGCTCGATCGGGCGCCGGGCCGAACGTCCAGGGCAGAGCCGCTCGCCGAGGAAGCTTGGCGAGCGGCTCCCGCAGCGGCCTCGTCCTGGTCTGCGATGGGTGCGGCGACACCCGGACCTGGACCCGCGACGACCTCCTCGAAGCCGTGGACGACGCCAACCTGAATGAGATCGGCGCCCTGAAGTGCGCAGCGCCTCCCTGGCCTTGCGGTTTTGATTGCCGCCGACCTTGGTCCCAAGCAAGACTGTAGGCTGGGTGGCTTCGCCGCCACGGGACGGCGCCCACGACCTGCGGAGGGTGGCGCTTGTCGGAAGAGCCGGATGTAGTGGTCGTCGGAGCAGGGGTAGCAGGCGGCGCCTTGGCCACGGTTCTCGCCCGCGGCGGTCTGGACGTGCTAGTGTTGGAGAAGTCGCTGGTCCATCGCGACCGGGTCCGGGGCGAGTTCATGGCCCCTTGGGGGGTGGCCGAGGCGAGCCAGCTTGGCATCCTCGACCTGCTGGCTGCCGCCGGCGCGCACTACACCGTGCGCTCCGTCCCCTACCGCGAGGGCCTCGACCCTGAGGCGGCGCGGACGAGAGCCTTCGACCTCGGGGCCATGCTGCCGGGCGTGGCGGGCGCGCTGAACATGGGCCACCCCCGCCTATGCGAGGTGCTGGACGCCGCGGCACAGGCGGCTGGGGCGACCCTGCTGCGTGGCGTGCTCGACCTCGCCGTGGAGGCCGGCGAGCGCCCGCAGGTGACCTTTACGCACGACGGCCGCCGACGCGAGGTGGCGCCGCGGCTGGTGGTCGGCGCGGACGGGCGCGGCTCGGCGGTGGCGCGACAGGTTGGCGCGCGCGCCGAGACCGACCCCGTCCACCACATCATGGCGGGCCTGCTGGTCGAGGGGGCGGAGGCGTGGCCGGAGGGGGACCAGACCATGGGCACCCACGGCGAGGCCACGCTTTACGTCTTCCCGCAAGGTGGCGGCCGCGCGCGGCTCTACCTCAACCACGGGCTGGGCGAACGTAGGCGCTTCGCCGGTCCCGAGGCGGCGCAGAACTTCCTCACCGCCTTCCGCGTGCCCTCACTCCCACACGGGGAGGCCCTCGCCGCGGCGCGGCCGGCCGGGCCCTGCCACGGCTACCCGAACGCGGACAGCTGGGTCGATGTGCCGGTCGCGCCGGGGGTGGTGCTGGTCGGGGACGCGGCCGGGCACAACGACCCCACGATCGGCCAGGGACTGAGCATCACGCTGCGCGACGTGCGCCTCGTCTCCGAGGTCCTCCTCGGCGGTGGCTGGGAGAGAGGCGCCTTCGCACCCTACGTGGAGGAGCGGCGCGAGCGCATGCGGCGCCTGCGCTTCGCCGGCCGGCTCGTGTCCGCGCTCAATGCCGAGTTCACGGAGGAGGCGCGCCAGCGGCGCCTGCGCGCCTGGAGGCGCATCGCGGCCGACCCGACCGTGGCGCTGCCGATGGTCGCCATGTGGAAGGGCCCCCACGGCCTGCCGCCGCACATCTTCGAGCAAGGGGCATGGGACCGGCTGCTCGGCTGAGCAAGATGCGGCGAGGCGCCTGCCTGGACGGGCTTCCTTGGCGAGCTTTCCGGGCATGATGCTGAGGCGGGTGAGGCGCCGCGACCAGCGGCGCCGGGCCGCACCCTGCTGGATGCGTTTTCCAGGCCGGTGAGGGCCTTCCTGGTTGCTGGGTGGTGTCGGCCAACCAGGTCGGTAACCGGCCCTGGCGGGTTTCCCCTGGTGGCTTGCTAAGCGTGGTGTGGCGGCGGGAGGCATCGCCCAAATGCGGTTCCGGCCTGCATTTGATAACGGGCTGACCTACAGTAAGCGGCGGTTTATCGCATGTCAGCATGCGTTGTGAGATGGCAGCTGCGTACCCGGGAGGAGAGGAGAGCAGGCTATGGCTCAGAGGCTGCTGCAGCATTAATGAATGTCGTGTCGTCAGTCTCGGTACCAGTGATTTCGTTGCAAGAAGGTTCGAGCACCCTGATCGTCGACCAAGCCAAGAGGGCTGGCGATGCCGATGGGGCGATCAAAGCGGGTAAAAGCTCGGCCGGGATCCCAATAGCGATCATGGAATTTTTGCAATCTCAGGGCCGGTTCTGATATCGAAAACTCGAATAAGTCGAAACTCCGTTCAGAGTCCGTTGCGATACCATGGTGGGACTGGTCGCCACACTCCGAACTCGCCGCGTGGTCCGCTGGGCACGGCGCGCCATCCTGGCATTTGTTGGCGCAGTCGCACTCGGGCTGACGCCGGCTGCCGGGGAAAACGCAGCCACGATCCATCTGCGGATCGCGGGCGGGCTCGGCGGCGTCACCCAGTACGAGCATTACGAGGCCCCGTTCTGGACAACGGAGGTGCCGCGCCTGACCAATGGCCGGGTCCGGGCAGACATTGCGCCATTCGATGGCAGCGGCATCCGTGGTTCCGACATGCTGGGGCTTATGAGGCTGGGCGTCGTGCCGTTCGGCACCGTGAGCCTGGCTGTCGCTGCCAGCGACGAGCCGGAATTGGCCGCGATGGACCTGCCGACACTCAATCCTGATATCGCAACCCTCCGCCAGTCACGGGACCTGCTGCGACCGCGGCTCGAGACCGTCCTGCGGGATCGGTACAATGTGCAGCTGTTGGCGGTCTATACCTATCCTGCACAGGTACTGTTCTGCCGGGAGCCATTCTCCAGCCTCGCCGATCTGTCCGGCCGGCGGGTCAGGGTCTCCTCGGTCGGGCAGAGCGAGATGTTGGAAGCACTGGGGGCCGCGCCCGTCGTCATCCCGTTTGCCGGAATTCGCGGTGCCCTCGAGCACCGCGCCGTGGAATGCGCGATCACCGGCAGTCTTTCGGGCAATGCGCTCGGGCTGCAGGTCCTCACCTCGACACTGTCGCGGCAGGCCATCGGCTGGGGCATCTCCTTCTTCGGTGCCAACCTCGGTGCCTGGACCGGATTGCCGCCGCAGGTGCGGACCCAGATCCAACACGGGCTGAGGGCCCTGGAGACCGCGATTTGGCAGGCGGCAGAGCGCGAAACCGAGGAGGGCTTCCTCTGCAATGCGGGGTCACCCCGCTGCGTTCGGGGCAAGCCGGGCCGCATGGTGGTGCTCGAAGACACGCCGCAAGATCAGCAGCGTCGTGCGCAGCTGCTTCGAAGGGTCGTGCTGCCGAAGTGGATCGAGCGGTGTGGCGAGGATTGCGTTGCAGTCTGGAACCGCTATATGGCCGCAGCGCGCGGCAGCATCGCAGACCCGAATTAGTTTAACGCAATCGCCACCTTGCGGAAGCATCTCTACTGCAGCACCGCCCACCTCCTGCTGCTCAGCCGATGCTGCGTCACCCGCTCGAAGTGGCGGTGCTACGTTGCAAGCGTAAGTCACCGCCCGAGCACGGGATGATAACGCAACCTCGCGCGCACGAGCTTTATGCTTTGAGCTGACGGCGTGAGGAGATGCCGCTTTGGTCCCCCCAATCGACGGACGAGCCGATGTCTGACCATGCTGCAACCGAGGCCGCTGAGAAGGCAGGCGAGAACAAGCGGGTTGCTCTGCTGATTGCCGCCCTTGCTCTGGCGTTGGCGCTCACGGAGGTTGCCGGTGATGATGCCAAAACCGAGGCGCAGTTGCGCAATGTCGAATCGGCCAACCTTTGGGCCTTCTTCCAAGCACGCGCTATCCGGCAAACCATCCTCAGCGCCGAGGCGGATCGGGCGGCTCTCGATGTTGCCCAGCTCTCGGATCCCGCAGCACGTGCAGCTCTCGAACAGCAGATTCAGCGCTGGCGTTCTACGGTGTCCCGCTGGGACAGCGAGCCCGAAACCCGCGAGGGACGGCGAGAGCTGATGGAACGTGCCCGCGCGGCGGAAGCCTTGCGCGACCGGGCCATGGCGGAGGATGGGCGCTTTGACGCAGCGTCCGCGGCCATCCAGGTCGGCATCGTGCTCGCCTCAGCGGCCATCATTACCACGATGCCGATCCTGGCCTGGGTTGGCGGCGCGCTGGGCCTGTTCGGCGCTGCATTGTCGGCGCTCACCTATGGTGCGGTGCTCTGATGCTTGGTTCGGACCGCTCTATAGAAGGAACGGAGACCTTATGCTAGGGCAATCCACCTATGTCCATGGGAGCATCAGCTCTACGCTAATCTCTATGATCTTATGGTGGTTAAAGCCAAGTTGCTCAATGCGATACGGCGATCGCTTCGAACTCTGCATATAGAGTCATCTGTCATACCACCTGTCGACTGACGTTGGGCAGGCCAGCAGTCTGAGACACGCGAGCAGGCCGATCAGCCAAGCTTTTATAGTTTTTTTACGCATCTAAGCCGCCATTTATATAGCTCCGTTACGCAGCAAGCTCCTACGCCTCTTCGGTGATCATACCGTTCACCGGAGGCGATTGTGCTCGACGTGCTTCTCATGGCCCTTGGCCTTGGCATATTTGCTCTGCTAGCCGCCTACACCGCCGCCTGCGAGCGGGTGTAGGGCGCCATGCTCGAACTCGTGCTCGGCGGCGCCGTCACCGCCGGCCTGCTGATCTATCTGCTCTGGGCGTTGCTGCGCCCCGAAAGCCTGTAAGCGGGGCCGCCACATCATGACAATTCTAGGATGGGCGCAGATTGCGCTCGTACTCGCCTGCGTCCTGCTCGCCGCGATACCGACCGGGCGCTTCATCGCGCGCGTTGCCGCCGGTGAGCGCACATTTCTGCATCCAATCCTCGGGCCGGTCGAGCGGGCCATCTATGCCCTGGCGGGCGTCGACCCGATGCGCGGGCAAGATTGGAAGGGCTATGCGCTCGCCATGCTCGCCTTCAGTGCAGCGGGCTTCGGCTCACTCTATGGGCTACTGCGACTGCAAGGGGTGCTGCCGCTGAACCCGCAGGGCTTCGATGGCATGCCGCCCTATCTTGCTTTCAACACGGCAGTCAGCTTCGTCACCAACACCAACTGGCAGGCCTATAGCGGCGAAGTGGCTGCGTCCTACCTCAGCCAGATGGCAGGGCTGACGGTCCACAACTTCGTTTCCGCCGCGACTGGCATCGCCCTTGCGCTTGCCCTGTCGCGGGCCTTCGCCGCCGGGAAAGTGTCGCAGCTCGGCAATTTCTGGGCCGACCTCACCCGCGTCACCCTCTACGTCCTGCTGCCGCTCTCGGTGGTGGTCGGGTTCGCCTTCGTCGCGCTCGGCATGCCCCAGACTCTCGGCGCCTATGTCGAGGCCTCGACGCTGGAGGGCGCCCAGCAGGTCATCGCGCTCGGGCCCGTCGCCTTCCAGGTCGCCATCAAGCATCTCGGCACCAACGGGGGCGGCTTCTTCGGCGTCAACGCTCTGCACCCCTTCGAAGGCGCGAATGCGCTGACGACCTCGCTGCAGATCTGGTGCCATCAGGTCATCCCCTTCGCGCTTTGCGTGACCTTCGGCGCCATGGTCGGTAACCGGCGGCAGGGCTGGGTGCTGCTCTCTGTCATGCTTGGCTTCGTCATCGCGGCGACCGCCGCCATCTATGCCGCCGAGGCCGCGGGCAACCCCCTGCATCTCGCCGCCGGTGTCGACGCCGCGCTCGGCAACATGGAGGGCAAGGACGTCCGCTTCGGGCAGGCCCTGGTGGCGCTGTTCACGGCTACGACCACCGGCGCCTCCTGCGGCGCGGTTAACGCCATGTTCGACAGCTTCACGCCGCTGGGTGGCATGGTGCCGCTGTTCCTGATCCAACTGGGCGAGGTGCTGCCCGGCGGCGTTGGGTCCGGCCTGTACGGCATGCTGATCTTCGTGCTGCTCGCGGTCTTTGTCGCCGGCCTCATGGTCGGCCGCACCCCCGAGTTCCTCGGCAAGAAGGTACAAGCGCGCGAAGTCAAGCTCGCCATGCTGGCGGTGCTGGTGCTGCCGGCGACCATCCTCGGCTTCGCCGCCATCTCGATGGTGCTGCCGGCGGCCCTGTCATCGCTGGCGAACCAGGGCCCGCATGGCCTGACCGAGATGCTCTACGCCTACACCTCGGCGGCCGGGAACAACGGCTCGGCCTTCGGCGGCCTGACCGCTGACACGCCCTGGCTCGACACCACCCTCGGCATTGCCATGCTGCTTGGCCGCTTCGCCTTCGTGGTGCCGGTCATGGCGATCGCCGGATCGCTGGCGGCAAAGGTGAAGGTGCCAGAAGGCACGGGCACCTTTCCGACCCATACGCCGCTGTTCGCGGGGCTTCTTGCCGGGGTGATTCTGATCCTCGGTGGCCTGCAGTTCCTCCCCTCCCTTGCCCTGGGTCCGCTCGCCGAGCACTTCGTGATGCTCGCGGCGAAGACCTTCTGAGGTCCGCGTCATGCCCGACATCTCCCCGCCCATCCACCAGGGTGCCTCTACGCGCACCTCCCGTGCCAGTGGCTCTGCCTTCTTCGACCGGGCGATCCTCGGTCGGGCGACGGGCGACGCGCTGCGCAAGCTCAATCCGCTGTCCCTGGTGCGGAACCCGGTCATCTTCACCACCGAGGTCGTCTCGGCCCTCGTCACCGTCCTCGCCATCCGCTCCGCCGTCACCGGTGGGGAATGGGGCTTCGCGGCGGGGATCGCGGCCTGGCTCTGGCTCACCGTCCTCTTCGCGACCTTTGCCGAGGCCGTCGCTGAGGGCCGTGGCCGCGCCCGGGCGGAGAGCCTGCGCCGGGCGCGGACCGAATCCCGCGCCAAGCTGCTGGTCCGCCCCGATGACCGGACGCTGTGGCAACCGCGGGCGGCGACCGATCTGAAGCTCGGCGACGTAGTCCTCGTCGAAGCCGGCGACCTGATCCCGTCGGACGGTGAGGTGGTTCAGGGTATTGCCTCGGTGAACGAGGCGGCCGTCACTGGCGAAAGCGCTCCGGTCATCCGCGAGAGCGGCGGCGACCGGAGCGCGGTCACCGGCGGGACGATGGTGGTCTCCGATTGGCTGGTGGTGCGGATCACCGCCGCGCCCGGCTCGACCTTCCTCGACCGCATGATCTCCCTGGTCGAGGGTGCGTCGCGCCAAAAGACGCCGAACGAGATCGCACTCGACATCCTCCTCGCCGGCATGACGATCATCTTCCTGATTGCCGTGGCCACGCTGGTGGGGCTCGCCTCCTGGAACGGGCAGCCGCCCTCGGTCACGGTGCTGGCGGCGCTGCTGATCACCCTCATCCCGACCACCATCGGCGGGCTGCTCTCGGCAATCGGCATCGCCGGCATGGACCGGCTGGTGCGCTTCAACGTCATGGCGACCAGCGGCCGAGCGGTGGAGGCGGCTGGCGATGTCGACGTGCTGCTGCTCGACAAGACCGGCACCATCACCCTCGGCAACCGCCAGGCCGCGGCCTTCGTGCCCGTGCCCGGCGTCTCCGAGCGTGAGCTGGCCGAGGCCGCGGTCCTGGCATCCCTCGGCGACGAGACCCCCGAAGGGCGCTCCATCCTCACCCTGGCGCGTGACCGTCACGGCGTGACGTCGCCTGCCCTCCCAGCCGACGCCAAGGTCGTGCCCTTCACCGCCCAGACCCGCATCTCGGGCCTTGATGCCGAGGGCGTCCGTTACCGAAAGGGGGCGGTCGAAAGCTTGATCAAGGCGGTTGGCGCCGACCCGCTGCCGGCGCTGTCTCAGGCTGTGGAGCGCATCGCGCGGTCGGGCGGTACCCCGCTGGCGGTTGCCAAGGAGGGTCGCCTGCTGGGGGCGATCGAACTAAAGGACATCGTCAAGCCGGGCATCCGCGAGCGCTTCACCGCCCTCCGCACCATGGGCATCCGCACGGTGATGGTCACCGGCGACAACCGCCTCACCGCGGCGGCGATCGCCGCCGAGGCCGGCGTCGACGATTTCATCGCCGAGGCGACGCCGGAGGACAAGCTCCGCTACATCCGCGATGCTCAGGCCGAGGGCCGCCTGGTGGCCATGGCCGGCGACGGCACCAACGACGCGCCGGCGCTGGCCCAGGCCGATGTCGGCCTGGCGATGCAGACCGGCACCCAGGCGGCGCGCGAGGCGGGCAACATGGTCGACCTCGACAGCGATCCGACGAAGCTGATCGAGGTCGTCGAGATCGGCAAGCAGCTGCTCATCACCCGTGGCGCGCTGACCACCTTTTCCATCGCCAATGACGTGGCGAAGTACTTCGCCATCCTGCCGGCGATCTTCGTCGCCAGCTATCCGGAGCTGCAGGCGCTGAACGTCATGCGGTTGACGAGCCCCGAGAGCGCGATCCTCTCGGCGGTGATCTTCAACGCGCTGATCATCATCGCGCTGGTGCCACTGGCGCTTCGCGGCGTGGCGTACACGCCAGTCGGTGCGGCGGCCCTGCTGCGGCGGAACCTGCTGATCTACGGGCTGGGCGGCATCGTGGCGCCCTTCCTCGGCATCAAGCTGATCGACCTGCTGCTCAACCTTTTCGGGATTTATTGAGCCATGAACACGCTGCTCCGCCCCGCGGTCACGATGGTGGTCGCCCTCACCGCGATCACCGGCCTTGCCATGCCGCTGGCCATGACCGGCATCGCCCAGCTTGCCTTCCCCAGCCAAGGCAGTGGGAGCCTAATCGAGCGCGACGGCAAGGTCATCGGCTCCACGCTGATCGGCCAGGCCTTCGCTGGCGAGCGCTACTTCCATGGCCGCCCGTCGGCGACCACCGAGGCCGATTCGGAGAACGAGGGCAAGACCCGCGCTGCCCCCTACAACGCAGCGGCGTCCGCCGCCTCGCAGCAAGGCCCGACCAGCAAGAGCTTGCTAGCTTCGGTCCGTGAGCGTGTTGAGGCAAACGGGCCGGCGCCAGTGCCGGCGGATGCGGTCACCGCCTCGGGCTCCGGTCTCGATCCGCATATCAGCCCGGCCAATGCGGCGCAGCAGGTGGCACGTGTCGCCGCGGCACGCGGACTTCCGGCGGAGCGCGTCCAGGCGGCCGTCGCCGCCAATACCGAGGGGCGCGAACTCGGCCTGCTCGGCGAGCCGCGGGTGAACGTCCTGCGGCTCAATCTCGCACTCGACGCCCTGCGCTGAAGGAACAAGACATTATGCGCAAACTCTTTAGCGCGCTGCTCCTTGGCGGTTTGGCCTGGCTGCCGGCACTGCCCGCCGCGGCGCAGACAGCCATCCCGTCCCTCGGCCTCACCGTCACGCTGACGCCGGTGATCGCGAACGACTACCTGTTCCGCGGCATCAGCCAGACGCGCAACAACTGGGCCTTTCAGGGCACGGTCGATGTCCAGCACGACAGCGGCTTCTATATCGGCGCCTTCCTCACCAACGCGAAATTCGTCGCCAGCCCCTGGAACAACACGCGGCAGGAACTCGACCTGCTGGCCGGCTACCGCTTCGAGTTGAGAGGCGTCGCACTCGATGTCGGCTACATCGCCTATCTCTACCCAGGTCAGAACAAGGCGCCGGGCACGCAGCTGAACGAGTACCACGAGGTCGCCCTCAAGGCCTCCTACACCATCGACATCGTCAAGCTGATGGGCGCCTTCAACTACTCGCCGAACTTCTTCGGCCGCTCGGGCGACGGCTTCTACGTCGAGGGCGGCGCGGACGTGACGCTGCCTTACGGCTTCACCGCTTCGGGCCGCCTCGGCCACCAGTGGATCGAGCGCAACCCGCTCTTCGGCACGCCGGACTACCTCTGGTACTCGATCGGCGTCTCGCGCGAGATCTATGCCGGCGTGACCGCCTCGGTCGCCTGGTACGGCACGGATATCAGCAAGCGCGACTGCATCCCCGTCGCCGACCGGGCGAGCGGCGGCCAGCGCGCCTGCGACGGCCGCGTGCTCTTCACCTTGAGCAAGGTCTTCTGAGGGGGTGGGCGACGTGGCCGTGACCGGGATGCCAGTTGTTGTCCGCGTGAATGCCCGAAGTGGCAGGACGAAGCCGCTTGCCCGCGATGGGGGCGCACGCCGGGCGCTCCGATCTATCGGCTCGAAACCTCTGCTATTTCTGGGGTTCCTGGCCGAGCTGGGTTGGGGTTTTGTCGGCTCGCTTGGGTTCGGTCTGGGCGTGTCAGCCTCGGCGACCGGCTCTGGTGAAGCACGTCTTTGGCTCGTCGGTGCCTGCGTCATCGGGATCTCAGTTGCCGGTTTGGTTCACCTGGCAGGTGTCGAGAAAGGCTGAGCCATCCGTGCAACCGCATGTCAAAGCCTGCACTGGTCTCCATGCCGCTCGACCCGAACCGTACTGAACCCGGTCGCCCCGACCCCGATGCGCTGCTGGCCATGGCAGCCAAGGAGGGTCGTGGGCGGCTGAAGGTCTTCCTCGGCGCTGCCCCTGGGGTTGGCAAGACCTTCGAAATGCTGGTCCAGGCCCGCCGGCGCCAACTGGGTGGTGCCGATGTAATTGCCGGTGTGATCGAGACTCATGGTCGCGCCGAGACCCTGGGACAGATTGGCGAGCTTCCGGTCCTGCCGCGAGCCCGCATCGACTATCGTGGCCAGGCGCTCGAGGAGTTCGACCTGGATGCGGCCCTGGCCCGTCGCCCGCAGATCCTGCTGCTGGATGAGCTTGCCCATACCAATGTGCCGGGCAGCCGCCACCCCAAGCGCTGGATGGATGTCGAGGAACTGCGGGCGGCGGGGATCGAGGTCTGGACCACAATGAACGTCCAGCACCTCGAGAGCCTGTCAGACGCGGTAGCGCGCATCACCGGCGTGCGGGTCGCCGAGACCGTTCCGGACCGCATCTTGGCCGAGGCCGATGCAATTGAGCTGGTGGACATCCCGCCGGCGGAGTTGCTCGAGCGGATGCGGCAGGGCCGGATCTATCGGCCTGATCAGGCTGAGCGCGCGCTGAAAGGCTTCTTCCGGGAGGGCAATCTCGCCGCACTGCGCGAGCTGGCGTTGCGCCGGACGGCGGAGCGGGTTGATGCCGAGGTCACCGGCTACATGCGGGCCAACGCGATCAGCGGCCCCTGGCCCACCGGCGAGCGCGTTTTGGCGCTGGTCGGGCCCGACGCTGCCGCTGAGACCGTGGTCCGCCAGGCGCGGCGCATCGCCGACGCATTGCGCGGCTCGCTCGTCGCCCTGCATGTGGAGCGGCCGGGGGCCGAGGACCGTGTCGACCCGTCGCCGGCCTTGCAACTGGCCGAAGCCTTGGGCGCCGAGGTCGAGACGGTGGTGGCAGCCGATCTGCTGACGGCCATTCTCAGCTGTGCCCGGGCGCGCAATGTGACCCATCTTGTGTTCGGGCGGGGCCGCACCGCTTGGTGGCGGCGTATCGCGGGCCGCGCTCTCTCGGCGGCTCTGCTGCGCCAAGCGACAGAGTTCTCGCTGCATTTGGTGCCCAACCCTGCCTTGCCACCGCGTCCCCTACGGGAGCGCAGGCCGCTGCCCGCCTGGTTCGGTTGGGGAATGGTCCCCGTCCTGGTCGGGGTGGCGACCGGTATTGGCCTCGCCACCGACGGCATCGTGCCCGAGGGCGCGCTCGGCATGGTGTATCTCGCTGCGATCGTCGCTGCGGCGATGGTGGCCGCCCCGCCGCAGGCGCTGGTCGCCGCCTTTTTGTCGTTCTTATGCTGGAATTACCTCTTTCTGCCGCCGCGTTACGAGCTGACGATCGCCAGCGCGCAGGATGTAGTCGGCGTCGTGGTGTTCAGCCTGGTTGCCCTGTTGCTGGTCGGAACCACGGGCGGGCTGGGCCGGTCCGTGCGGGTGGCGCGGGCCCGGATGTTCAGTCTGAGGCGATTGGTCGAGTTCTCCCGCCGCCTCGGCGCTCCGGGATCGCAGGCCGATCTCGTCACCGCCGTCGCCGAGGAGGCGCAGCGGGTAACCGGCCATGCAACCTGCGTGCTGATGCCGCTACCTGGTGGACCTCCCGGAACACCAGTCGAGCTGGTGGTCCGTGCTGCGATCCCAACCGAGGCCGAGCCGGATGATGCCTCCCTGGCCGCCGCCGCCTGGGCCTTCGAGCACGGCGTCATCACGGGCCACGGTACCGACACCCTGCCGGCCGTGGCTTGGCAGTTCCGACCCATGCGCACGGCCCATACTGTGATCGGGTTGGTTGGGACGCAGCCGCCTGAGGGCCACGACCTCGACGTGGAGCGAGACCGCGCGCTGACGGCGTTGCTCGACCAAGCCGCGGTCGCCATCGAGCGAGCGGAACTGATAGAGGAGCGGGCACGTGGCACAGCCCGCGCCGAGACCGAGGCTTTGCGCACCGCGCTACTGACGTCCCTTGGACACGACCTACGGACGCCGCTGACCGGCATTCGCGGCGCGGCGGAAACGCTCAGAGATAGCGGCGACAGGCTCACCGAGGCCACCCGGACCGATTTACTGACGACCATCGTCGAGGAGGCAACGCGCATGGGGCGCTTCCTGTCGAACATCCTCGACATGGTCCGTGTCGAAGCTGGCGAGATCGCCGCGCGACGCGAGTCTGTGGATGTCATGGAGGCGGTGGAAGCCGCAACGGAACGGGCGGAAGCCACCTCGGGCCGTCGCATCGGGCGCGATCTGGAAACCAAGCGCCTGGTACTGCAGCTAGACGCGGTGCTCCTCCACCAGGTGCTCGGCAACCTTCTCGACAATGCGCTCAAATTCTCAGGTCCCGATGGCCAGGTGCTGATTGGAGTGCGACGCGAAGGCGCTGAGGTTGCCATCTTTGTGGAAGACGACGGGCCGGGCATCCCGCCCGCTGACCTGCATCGCATCTTCGATCCGTTCTTCCGGGCGAGCCGGACCGACCGCATCACCGCCGGCTCGGGGCTCGGGCTGGCGATCTGCCGTGGCCTGGTGGGCGCCATGCAGGGGCGGATTGCGGCTGAGAGCCCGATCCGGCAAGGCCATGGCGCCCGCATGACCATGAGGTTCCCAGCGTGACGGCATCCCGTATCCTGGTGATCGATGACGAACTCCAGATCCACCGATTTCTGACACCGGCACTCGAAGCGGCGGAATATGTCACTCTGCGGGCCGAGACCGCGGCGGAGGGACTTCGGCTGGCGGCATCGCACAGTCCTGCGGCTATCATACTCGATCTTGGCCTACCGGATCTGGATGGGCAGCTCGTTCTCCAGCGACTGGCGGGCTTCAGTCGGGCCCCTGTCATCGTGTTGTCGGCACGGGACACGGAGCAGAGCAAGGTCCTCGCCCTGGATGCCGGGGCCGAGGACTACATCGAGAAGCCCTTCGCCCTGGCCGAGCTTCTTGCACGCCTTCGGGTGGTGTTGCGCCGGGCTGCGACCACACCGGCCATCGAGCCGGAGGAACTCCGCGTCGGGCCCGTTACCATCGACATGCCCGCCCGCCTGGTACGCGTACAAGGCGCGGCGGCACCGCTGCAACTCACCCGGCGAGAGTGGGACCTGCTGGTCATGCTGGCACGACATTCGGGCCGCGTGATCACCCACCGTCAGTTGTTGTCTGCGGTATGGGGCCCCGCCCATGCCGGCGATGCGCAGTATCTGCGCGTCTATATCGGGCATCTGCGGCAGAAGCTTGGCCCGGCCGCACACCTGCTGCGAACAGAACCTGGCCTTGGCTACCGCTTTGGCGAGTAGTTTAAAACTGCTGTGTCCGCACTGACTTTGACAGTGCGAACACTTCGACACCGCGAGGCAAAGCCCTGGCAAATTTTATGGAGGGTTTACGGATCCGGCCTGCAATCGACATCGCATCTTTATTCGCAGCGGCCGATCTTGGTGCGGTGGAGGTTTCGATGCCCTCAGTCACCTTGTCATCCACTGCAACGCCGAGCATAGCGCAGGTCTCTCCAGCCACTGACGCTGTTGGCTCGTCATTGAGCTTTGGCCAACCGGAAGCAACGCACCATCGGCCAGACTTGCCCGAGCAACAGCCCAGCTTGCTCGACGAGATTGGAATTAGGGAGGCAGACCGAGTGCTTGTTCTGGGGTGCTCATGCATCGAGGTGCTTTGTGACGCCGTGCGCCATGGCTGCCGCGCCGCCAGCGAGGCACTGACCCCGCCCAAGCGGCCCGAGCCCGCCGATGTTGTCGTGGCGCCGCGGATCACTTCAGAGGCCGAAGCCATCGCCATCGCCGAGAGCGGCCGACGGGCGCTGATCGCAAACGGCCAGGGTGGCCTTCTCGCCCTTATCCTGGCTGGTGCCCAGCCCCTCTCGATTGCGCAATCCATCTCCGGGCGCCTTCGTGCCTATGGCTTCCGACGCATTCGCCTCAAGCATCAGGCGAATGGGCAATTCCTGCTGATCTGCAATCTCCGCCTCGCTCCCATCAACTGAGCCTTGGCCTTGAGGATGGCGCGAGACGCTCCTCTCTCACACCGGGAAAAGCGATGACATTCAGCGTTCCCCTCTATGCTGGCTCTGTGCCGGCTCTCGTGACGCCGTTCCGCCACTCCGATGGCGCAGTCGACGAGGCGATCCTGTCCGCGCTGGCTGACCGCGCCGTCAAGCAGGGCTCTTCCGCCATCTTGGTATGTGGCAGCACGGGCGAAGCGCCAGCGCTTCTGCCTGACGAGCATGCTCGTATTGTTCGGATCGCGGCCGAGACCGTCGGCTCCAAGGCAGGAGTCTTTGTGGGAGTCGGGGCCTCATCGACCGAGGCGGCGGTTCGCTTGGCGGTTGCCGCCGAACGGTGCGGGGCGTCCGCGCTACTCTGCTCTGCCCCGCCCTATATCAAGCCAGGGCAGGATGGGCTCATCGCCCATATCAGGGCTGTCGCTGCAGCCTCTGTCCTGCCCATCATCCTGTACGACGTGCCGTCGCGGGCGGCGGTCTGCTTCGCAGACGACACCATCGCGCGGCTGTATGACGACCGCCTGATCCAGGCGCTCAAGGATGCCACGGGGGATCTGGCCCGGGTGCAGCGCCTTCGTGCATTGTGTGGCACTGACTTCCCGCAAATGTCTGGTGATGATGCAACCGCTGTGGCGCATCTCGCCATGGGTGGCATCGGCTGCATCTCGGTGACCGCGAATGTCGTGCCTGGCCTATGCGCCGCATTGCAGGAAGCTTGGGCCTTACACCAGTTCGACAAGGCCTTCGAGTTGCGGGACAAGCTAGCTCCGCTGCATGCGGCGCTGTTCACTGAGTCCAATCCTATTCCGGTCAAGGCCGCACTAAGCCGTCTCGGCTTGTGTGAGTCGACACTGCGTCTGCCCTTGCTTCATGCCAAGGAGCCGACCCGGCTACAGCTGGCTCGTATCCTGGCCAATCTGATCCCAGCAGAGCAGGCCCACCATCCTGTGGCGATGCTGCCGAGGCCGGCGCATGGAGAGGCAGCATGACGCGGCCAATGACCCGTACTCGTTCCGACGCAACGATCGAGCAGCTGTGGCTTGGGCGTCGTTCTGGTCAGGGCATAACTCCTTCGAGCAACCTAAGCTACGCCCCCAAGGCAAGAGCGGATTCCGCATGTGTCACGGCGACCCGTGACCAGTCGGTGCGGAGCGTTACACGATACCATCTGATGTTTGGTATCGCAGCGCTGGCTTTTATCGTGATGCTATTGGCATTCTTCTGATCGTTCGATGGCCAAAAACCTGCAAGGCGATGACGATTCAGGCGGACCTCACCGGGGAGTCGTTCAGGCTCGGCTTGATGCGAAGTCGATTGACGCCGTTCGCCGCCTCACTCTGATTCTGCTGTTCATCGGAAGTTGGTGTGCCTTCCAGAAACTTGTAGCTGGCGCACCAACTTTTCCGAAAGTCATGTTGGTAGTCGCGGCCATGAGCACTTTAGCCTGCGCCAAAACGCATGGTGAAGTGATAAGCCCATCAAGCTTTGGCCGGTGGGATGAAGCCGCTGTTTTGCTGCTGCTGGCGTACAGCCTAGAGATGCTACGGGTCATTCTGCCATGAGCGCCAACTATGACCGATCAGGTAATATGTGGAGCACCCATTGGCAGCTCCTCTGGCGGGCTGGATTAACCGGTTTGGCCGTGCACGGCGCCTTCGTGTTAGGCCGCGTTCCGCACACTGGTATATCTTGGAAGTATGCCGTGGCAACTTTCGCCGGAGCTCTTATTACGGTGTCGCTTTGGGCGCAAACATCGCCGATTGAGCGACTTCAACCCGTCTCCCATCTCAGGAAAGTTTTGGAGGTAGCAGGAGCAGCCATCATGGCTGCTGCCTTCGGCACCCTTTTGGGGTGGGCCGCTCATATTACGCCGGGCACGTAGGGCAAGACCTCGGAGACTGTCTTGCCCAGCACGCATCAATCTGCGGCAGGGGAGCCTTATCGCATGTGAGACCACATCTGTGTTCGCTTCTGGAGAACGAACTGCCGGTCCATCTCCAGCTCGGCAGCAACGCCTTGCATCTCATTTGGGACAAACTCGGCGACATGGCGCGCGAGATCGAACGGTGGGAGGGCCCGACCGGTCGGCGGACGGAGCCGGGGTCCAACCTCGCCGGTTGTCAAGCGGCGTGGTTGCGAGCGTCGAAGTCGAGAGCGAAATCCACCGCCGCCGCGGCGTGCATCGCGGTGCTGTCGAAGCCAGGCAGGGGCGTACCGCCCACATCGAGGATCATGCCGACCTCCGTGCAACCGAAGATTAGGCTGTCCGCTCCCTGTGTCTTTGCCTGTGTGACCAAGCCAATCAGCCCCTCGCGCGAGCGGTCGAGCACTTTCCCGGCGCACAGCTCGTCGAAGATGATGTCATGAGTAAGGGTGCGGCCATCCAGCCCTGGGATCATGACATCGATACTATGACGCTTCATTCGGGCCTGGTAGAAGCCCTGCTCCATCGTGTAGCGCGTCGCCAGGAGCAGTGGCCGGTGACGTCCAGCGTGTTTGAGGCGTTCCGCGGTAACGTCAATGACGTGGAGGAAGGGTACGCCCACGGCGGCCTCGATGGCCGGGGCGACGAGGTGCATGGTCACCGTGCACAACACGATGCATTCGGCGCCGGCAGCTTCCAATCCTCGGGCCGCGTCGGCAAGACATTGTCCAGCCTGCTCCCAATGACCCGCCCGCTGCATGTCGACCACGGCCTGAAAGTCGACCGAGCGCATGAGGATGTCGGCCGAGTGCCACCCGCCCAGGCGCTCGCGCACCGCCTCGTTGATCATTCGGTAGTAGATGGCCGAGCTCTCGAAGCTCATTCCGCCGAGTAGACCGATCCTGCGCACAGCGAGACTCCATCCTGCCGTTTTACCCAACCCAAGGCGTTGGACTTACCGGAACGGCATGACCCGCGACAGGAGCGTCTCAACGATTACGGCGAAGCGATGCGGATCGCCAAATGCGCGGGCGGACAGCATCGCTCCATAGACCGCGGACAGGAAGGCGTCGGCCTCCTCCTCCGGCGTGCCAGCAAGCGTCACGTTGCCCTGGCGGAGACCTAGGATGAAGAGGTTTGTTAGCCACCCTTTCAGTTCAACGAAGAAAGCCCTGACTGCTGTTGCGACATCGTCGGGCAGGCTCGGCAGTTCAGCCGCAAGCATCGCGGCAATGCAGAACGGGGCAGAGCCCTCGAGGATACAGCGCTCCCAATATCTCGCGTAGGCGCGTAGCTGCTCAGCAGCCTCAGGCTCGCTTTCTTTCAAGAGTTCCACCTGCGCCCGGATGCCGGCGTGCGCCCGCTCCACCACTGCGGTTGCAAGATCGCTCTTGGCTGCAAAGTGATGGTGCACGTTCGCCTTGCTGACCCCGACGGTTACCGCGATGTCGGCGTAGCTGAAGCCGTTATAGCCGCGAGTCATGATGAGGCTGCGGGCTTCGTCCACGATCCGGTCCGCTGTTGTCGCCATGTCCGCCTCACCTTCCAACTAGTAAGTAAGCTCTTGCGTCGCCTCAGGCAAGCGCATACGGTCTGCTGACCGACTAGATGGTCAGTGGAGTTGGATGAATGGCTTCTCAGGTTCTCGGCAGCGCGTCACTGAATGCGGCGGCTCAGGGTGGATTGCCCGGTTTGCGAGACTACTACTACCTGCGTGCCGGCGTATCGGCAGCATGGGTTGCGATGGCCTTCACAGCGGGTAAGGCGTCCCTGGCGGCGGGGGGCGTGCTGCTTGTCGCCTATCCGGCCTGGGACGCGTTCGCAAACCTGTTCGACGCGCATCGGAGCGGTGGGCTTGCACGCAACCCGACGCAATTCTTCAACGTCGGTGTAAGCGGGGCCACGGCATTGGCCGTAGCGGCCACGCTTGGCAACATGAACACTGTGCTTGCAGCGTTTGGGATCTGGGCCATCCTCGCCGGCCTGTTGCAGCTCGCCACCGGGGTAAGGCGATGGAAGGCGTACGGTGCCCAGTGGGTCATGATCTTGAGCGGGACACAGTCTGCGCTCGCTGGGGGACTTTTCATCAAGCGATCACTCGAAGCCGTGCTCCCGAGCGTGACCGACGTTGCACCTTACGCCGCGGTCGGCGCCTTCTACTTTCTCGTCTCCGCCCTTCTCCTCACCTTCCGCCGCAGGACGTTGGCCTAAAGGTAGAGGTAAGGCGACTAACCCCAATGGGGGCCGGTCCAGTGCGCACGCACGAGCGGCCTTCCATCATGCGGTCGTGTTGCCGATATGGTCCGACACGGTCGAGATGAACGCGCGAAGACGCTGAAGACGCCGTAGATCCCGGTGGTATCCCATCCACATGTCTCGCGCTGGCGGCGACGTCGGCAGTTCCAGCCTGCGGACACCCGGGATCTGATTGCCGACCACGCGGGGCAGGACAGCAATGCCGACGCCTTGCCTGCACATGCGCCCCTGGACGTTGCGGTTGTTTGATCGCAGGACCGGTTTTGCCTTGGGGAAACTCTCGATGAGCCATGCGACGTCGGGGAAGTGGCCCTTGGAAGGGATGATCAGCCGGCAACCCGTCCCGTCGCCATATTTGGGGTCAGGCGCCTCCTCGGCGATGTAGACGCCGTATTCAAGCCTGAAGATCCGCCGCTGAACGATATCAGCAGTGTCGAACGGAACGCCACGGAAGGCGACGTCGGCCTCTCGCTGGGCGAGGCTGAACCGACGCGTGCCGGTCAGGATTTCGACGTCGACATTGGGGTAGGCATTCGAGAAATCCCCTAGGATGGGAGACAGGACATAGGCCCCGAACCAGTCCGTTGCTGAAATGCGCAGACTGCCTTTGAGGTCCTGCTCCTGCCCGGCAAGCCGGCGCTCCATGGCCAGCGCGCCCGCTTCCATCTGCTCCGCCATGGCAATGATCCCGTGGCCCTCGTCGGTCAGGACAAAACCGTCCGCAGTCCGCTGGAAGAGCGTGTGGCCAATCGCCTGCTCAAGGGCGCGCAGACGCCTGCCGACGGTCGGATGGCTTGTCTGCAGTGCGCGCGCCGCGCCGCCGAGCGTGCCGGACCGAACGACAGCAAGAAAGATCCTGACGTCACTCCATTCCATCACAACCACCCAAACAGAATTGAACGCCGACAATACTTTTATGTCCGTTAAAGAACAAATCTGAGCACTTAGATTCCCATCATCGCTTGGAAGCGCTCCCTTCTGTGGATCTCGCCGGCCCATGAAGGCAGCCGCCGGGTAAGTCTGGCTCTGAAACTTAAGGGAAGCTCATCCGGACCGCGCGGAACGATTGTGTAGCAGAAGGCGGCGCCTGCTCCAGCGCTTACAAATAAGGACTTCGATGATGATCACGATGCTGGTGACCTATGAGGGCGATGAGCAGACGCCGTTCGACCGCGATCATTGGATCAACCTGCACTTCCCGCTCGTGCGGAAATGCTGGGGGCCTTATGGGCTGGTCAGCGCCGGAGGGTTTTTTCCACAAGGTGATGGTGCCGGGCTGATCGCGGTTGGCATCGTCAACTTCCGCGACGAGGCCGCCATGGAAGCGGCGCTCAAAGCACCAGAGACCGCCCAGGTCATGGCTGACGTCGACATCGTCACCGCCGTCAAACCACAGCGCAGCATCGTGCAGCCGCTCTGAGCGACGTATCGGTGCCTGTACGAGCGCCGAAGCCGCGGATCCTTCCAAGTCCGACCAGTGCCGATGACGTTGAAAGCCATGGGTTCCATCGCTCCGCCTCCGGCAGCTTTGTCTAGTCCCCTAACCGACCCGAACGTTGCAGTTCGCCCGCAACATCATGATCAACATGGCGATCGAGGCGATGGCTGAGAGTGTCCGGCGTCGCCTGAAAACAATCCGGAGAAAAAGTAATGAAAACCTGGCTCATCACGGGCTGCTCAAGCGGTTTCGGCCGGCGGCTCGCACTGGCTGCGGCACAACGCGGGGATCAGGTCATCGCTACGGCCCGCACTGTCGAGACGATCGAGGACATGGCGGAGCCGTTCGGTAGCCGGATGATCACCTTGCCACTGGACGTGACCGATGCGGCGGCGGCCAAGGCAGCGATCGCAAAGGCGGTCGAGACCTTCGGCGGGTTTGACGTGCTCGTAAACAATGCTGGCTACGGACTGTTTGGCGCAATCGAGGAAGGCACGCCCGAGGAATATCGGCCGATGTTCGAGGTGAACGTCTTTGGCTTGATCGAAACCACCAGAGCCGCCTTGCCTGTCCTGCGACGTTCGGGCGGCACGATCGTCAATATGTCGTCCGGCGCTGGCATCGCCGGCGGCGGCGGTGGCGGATATTACAACGCCACCAAATTCGCCGTGGAAGGGGTTTCCGAAGCGCTCGCCAGCGAGCTGAAGCCGTTCGGCATCCGCGTTCTGATCGTCGAACCTGGTCCCTTTCGCACCGATTTCCTGGGCCGGTCGATCACGATGGCAGCCAACGAGATGCCGGAATACGCCGCGAGTTCGCGCAAGCACTACCGCGAAACCAACAACGGCATTCAGGCGGGTGACCCCGACAAGGCGATCTCGGTGATCCTGCAGGCAGTCGACGCCGATGGCGCCCCGCTTCATCTGCCGCTCGGCCCGGTCGCGCATGCGATCGCCGAGCGAAAGCTGGCTGCCTTCCGCGGCGATATCGACGCCTGGCGCGACATCACGATCGCCACCGATTTCGACCAGCGCTGAGCGCTGCCTGTGAATTCTGTTCGAACGTCAACATCGACTGGAAAGCAATCATGATCGCAACCTTGAAAGGGTTTACCCAGCAGCTGGTGCCAGCGAATGGCATCAAGATCAACGCCGTCATGGGAGGCTCAGGCCCACCGATCCTTCTGCTTCACGGCTGGCCGGAAACATGGTGGGAGTGGCACCATGTGATGCCGCTGCTCGCCGAGCATTTCAGCGTGGTGGCCATAGACCTGCGTGGCGCGGGCTTTTCCGACTGCCCGCTCGACGGCTATGACAAGGCGACGATGGCGCGCGACGCGCACGAAGTCATGGTTTCCCTCGGGCATGAACGCTACGCCGTCTGCGGACATGACATCGGCGGCATGGTGGCGATGCCGCAGGCGGCACTTTATCGAAAGGCTGTCACGCATCTCGCTGTCCTCGACGTTCCGCTCCCCGGCTGGACCGGCTGGGAGGCGACCACCGCGAGGCTCTGGCATTTCAGCTTCCATATGAACCGGGATCTGCCTGAGCGTCTGATCCATGGCCGAGAATATGACTATGTTTCGACCTTCATGGCTGAGCGGTTCTACGATCACAGCACCTTCCATTACGCGGACATCGAGATTTACGCGAAGGCGATGGCGCTTCCTGGCCGCACCCGTGGTGGCATGGAATGGTATCGTACCCTGGCCGCCGATCATGCGGCCGCACTCGAGTACAAGAAGCAGCAGCTCGAGATGCCTGTGCTAGGTCTCGGCGGGGATCAGCGCTTCGGTGCGCAGATGGTGCCGATGCTCAAGGAGTTCGCCGTGGATGTGGCGGGCGGCTCGATTGCCCGGTGCAGCCACTATGTCGCAGATGAGCGGCCGGATGAAGTCGCCGCCGCTCTGATCGCTTTCCTTAAAGCCAATTGAACCTCTGCGTCCGCGCCGTCATAGGCCGCGCGGATCGCAACACTGCGACCGCAACCTACCCGCAGTGTTTTGGTGAACCGATCAGATAAGAAAGGAGACTTGTCATGTCTGCACCTGTCATTCGCGGCGTCAATCATATCGGCATCACGGTGCTCGACATCGAAGCGGCAAAATCCTTCCTGGTGGAGGCTTTCGGCGGCCAGGTGATCTATCAGTCCTTCGGTCCGCAGGATCCGCCACGGCAGGGACCTGAATTCGAGCGGGCCGTTGGCGCCTTCCCCGGAACGGTCGTGCGTGCGCAGGCGATGGTCAAGATCGGAACCGGACCCGACATTGAGCTCTTCGAAATGCACAGCCCCGATCAAGCTCAGCCGGTCCGAGCGAGCGACTTCGGCATCACGCATTTCGGCATTTACACCGACGACATCGACGCATCGGTTGAGCGCTTCCAGAAGGCCGGAGGCATCCCCCTCACCGCGCCACGCGCTATTCCGTATGCCACTGAAAAGGGCCCTGGAAACAGGGTCTGCTACTGCCGCATGCCTTGGGGCACGATGATTGAATTCATCACCACGCCGGACCGCATGGCCTATCATGACCAGACTGGTTTGCGCCGGTGGCAGGACGAGGATTGAGCAGGGGCGCGGGGAGGAATCTGCATCAGCGAAGTCGCGGCGATGCCGACACTGTCGAACGCTTCGACGGGTGCGCAGCAGTGATAGCTGCCTGCCCAATACAGAGAAACATTGCATTATCCATCTGTGGCGATCTTCAGAAGATGAACCGGCGTGCTGAACAGCAGAGGAGAGACGCGTGATCAAGATGCTCGTGACGTGCAACGGGGCGCCGGGCACCCGCATGGATCGCCATTACTACGCCACCACCCACATCCAACTCGCCATACGGCTTTGGGGAAAGTATGGCCTTGAGGAGGCCTCCGCTTTCTTCCCCAGCGATGACGGAAAAGGCGTGCTGTCCATTGGCATCTACCACTTTCGCGATGCAGCGGCGATGGAAGCGGCTCTCGTGTCACCGGAGACAGCCCAAGTCATGGCGGACGTCAAGAATTTCACTGACAGCACAGTCATCGAGCGCTCAGTCTGGGCGCCAATGGCAAACTAACGTCTGGATCCGGCGGCTATCGAAGCCGCCGATGCTGGCGTCTGACCAGCCCCCACGAGGCAGTCCAGGCGGATCTTTAGTGGAACATAGCTGTGAGGCGCTTGGGTTTGGTGGTCCAGGTTCAGCGTTAGCCTTCGCCGGTCGTCGAACCCTTCGTCGACCCCCAAGAGCCTCTTTGCAATAGGTATTCCTGCGGTGTCTTCTGCCCGAGAGCCATGTGAGGGCGGCTCTCATTGTAGTCCCGGCGCCAGGCCTCGACGATGGCACGGGCCTCGGTCAGCGTCTCGAACCAGTGCAGGTTCAGGCACTCGTCCCGCAGCGAGCCGTTGAAGGTCTCGATGAAGGCATTGTCGGTCGGCTTGCCGGGCCGTGACAGGTCGATCTGCACTCCGTGGTGGTAGGCCCAGAGGTCCACCAGCTGGCTGGTGAACTCGCTGCCGTTGTCGGCAAACAGGTACTTCGGCGCACCCCGCTGCTGGACGAGGCGGTTCAGCACCTCGACCACGTGCTCGCCCTTGAGCCGCTGGCCAACCTCGATCGCCAGGCCTTCACGGCTCCAGATATCGACCACGGTCAGAGCGCGGAACTTCGTGCCCTGGCTCAGCTCGTCGTGGACGAAGTCGAGGCTCCAGGCCTCGTTGGGATGCTTGGGCACATACCGCGCCTCGCGGTGCACCACCATCTTGCGCCGCCTCGGCCGTTTGCTGCGCAAGGCAAGGCCCTCCTCGCGGTACAGCCGCCAAACCAAGTTGCGCCCTACCGTCCAGCCGTCACGCCTGAGCATGATGTGGACCCGCCGGTAGCCATAGCGGATCCGCGTCTGGGCGATCTCGTGCATGCGCTGCCGGATCTCGAGGCGTGGGTCCCTGGTGCTTGGCTTGCGCTGGGTCGATCGCTGCTGGCGCGTCAGAGAACAGGCCCGGCGCTCGCTGTAGCCGTGGCTCCGCGCCACATAGGCCACAACCTCCTTCATGAGCGCTGGCCGGGGAACTTTTTTGACAGGACATCCTGCAGCACGGCCTTGTCGAGGCTGAGCTCGGCCACCAGCCGCTTCAGCCGGGCGTTCTCCTCGGTCAGCTGCTTGAACTCCCGGACCTGGTCCGTCTCCAGCCCGGCGTACTGCTTCCTCCAGCGGTGAAGGTCTGTTCCGAGATGCCGAGCTTGCGGGTCAGCTCCGCCACCGGCAGGCCCAACTCGGCCTGCTTCAGCACCGCCACGATCTGCTCCACCGAGAACCGCCGCTTCATGGCCAATCTCCACATCCGTCATGAGGAAATCCGCCGAAACACTAACACCAGAGCTGGACCACTTTCGCCGTGTCACCTCATCTGCTGGTATGCCCAGCGTTGGAAGATCGAGTTGTTCCAAAAGGTCCTGAAGTCCGGCTGCCGCGTCGAAGCGGCACGGCTGCGGATCGCCGAGCGCCTGATCAAGTTGATTGCGCTGTTCTGCATCCTGTCGTGGCGCATTTTCTGGACCACCATGGTTGCCCGTACCGTGCCATGTGCCCCGACCAAGGCGGTGTTGACCGAAACCGAGGTCATCCTACTCGACCGCACTGTCCGGGATCGCCTGTCAACGCCTGTGGCGGCTACGCTGCCGCACTACCTCATGAAGATCGCCTGCCTCGGCGGCTATCGCGCCCGCGATCCGCCACCCGGCATCATCGTCATGTGGCGCGGTTGGTCACGCCTGACAGACATGATGCTCGGAGCTGACGCCATGCAGCAAATTTGTGGGTAATCGAAAGCGTCACCGGACGCTTACGGCCATTCCTTGTCATGGCAGAAGCGCTTCGTGCCCTATACCCGACCATGGCCCCGCCCGCGCCCCCCGAGGGGTTCATCGCGCTCTCGGACCCGAACCGGGTGCACACGGAACTGGAGGCAGCGGGCCTCTCTGCGATCGAGATCGAGGAGATGGACGCTGTCTGGGAGGGCCCTGCCGGCCCGGCCTATCTCGACGATGTTCGGGAGTTGCACGGGTACATGGGCGCGTATGCGATGCTGGGCGACGAGGAGCGTCGCCGCGTGAACGACGTGATCCTGCAAGTAGTGGATCGGATCGCCACGGGGGACCGGATCGTGCTCCGCTCCCCCGTGATCCTGGCCGTAGGGACGCGAAGGTAGTCGACTCTTCCGCCGGATGGCAGGGCCGCAGCCTACCAACTCTTCGCTTCAGACGCGATGAGCTCGATGCACCAGTCTATGAAGGCGCGGACTGCGGTCGAGAGGTGGCGGCTTTGCGGATATAGCAGCGACACGGGTACCGGCGGCGTTTCCAGGTGCGGCACTATCCGGACCAGGCGCCCGTCGGTGAGCGGGCGGCGCACCATGTAGCTCGCCACCCGGATCAGGCCCAGGCCGGCAATGCCCGCAGCGACGTATGCGTCGGTGTCATTGACCGTCACACGGGTCTTCAGGGAAACGGGATTCAGCTGATCGCCATCCTGAAATGCCCAGCTCGACGGGCGCCCGGTACGACTGTCGGCGTAGCCGACGACCAAGTGATCGCAAAGGTCCGCGATTTCGCGGGGCTGCCCGTGCCGTTCCAGATAGGCGGGTGACGCGCACATGTACCAGCGGAACGCCCCGAGGCGGCGCAGGATCAGGCTGGAAGGTTCGGGCTCTCCCGCCCGGATGACGCAGTCGATTCCCTGCTGCACGAGATCGACGACCGCATCGCCGAGCTGAAGGTCGATCTCGATATCCGGGAAACGGACGGTGAAGCGGGGAAGTGCGGGAATGATGAAATGGCGTGCTAGCGACGGCGGCATGCCGGCGCGGATCGTGCCACGAATGGTGCCCGTATCTCGCACGACCACCCCTTCGGCAGCTTCGACCTCGCGGAGGATGGCCTTGCTGCTATCGTAGTAGCGCAGCCCGGCATTGGTGATGCTGAGCGCTCGCGTCGTCCGGTTGAGGAGCTGGACGCCAAGATGCGCCTCCAGATCCTTGATCGTCTTGGTCACGGTCGAAGGGAGCACGCCGAGGGTCTCCGCGGCTCGCTTGAAGCCGCCCGCCTCCACCACTCGCGTAAACGTCTCCATCGCCTGAAGTCGGTCCATACGAGGCGCTCTTCCCATCTAAGCAGGCGGCAGCCGAGTTGCATTTCCGCAGCCCTCAACGCTCGCGCCTCCACCATTATTCGCCATTCTCGAACAATGAAGTCAAGCCGGTTGATCTTATCCGGCCCGCCAGCTCCGCCAAATAGGTGCAGGAACAGACGCACCTTCTTCGGTCCGTCTGCACGCGAAGGAGCAGCAACATGCAGCACGCAGTAACCGAGGACGGCTCCAAAAGCGGGGAAGTCCGAGCCCTCAATGATCTGACCCGCGAGTGGGTGGAGATCGGCTGGCGCCATACACTCGAGGAGCCGTTCGATTTCCGAGAGCGCCTTGCGCGCTTCTACGACTGGTCGTCCGGCGATACGCAGTTCTTCGACGATTTCGATCCGAAACGCCGCGTCAACACGGACGTCGCGCAATATGCGGCGATCTGGGACACGCGCATTCCTTCGATGCAGTCTCTGACCAACGTCACGGTCGGTAATCCACACACCCTGGTGTCCGGCGGCCTGGCGGTCACGAGCGTGCAGTTCGTCACCTCCTACACGACCGCCGATGGTGCTGTGGAGCAGGCGCAGACTCTTTCCAGCCTCGTCTGGCGACGCTCGCCCGAGGGTTGGCGCATCATCCGCGAGCACGGGAGCGGGCTCGCTATCCGCGATTAATCGGCCGGACCACCGCAGGCTCTTTCCGCGAGGCCAGATTCTTCCACCCACCAGTTCGGAGTGCTCGAAATGAAGTACCAAACAAAGCTGACCATCGACGGAGCGCTTGTCGACGGCGACCGCCCCCTTGAGGTGATCGACCCTGCCACCGGCAAGGTCTTTGTGACAGTGGGATCCGCTTCTCCGCAGCAGGCGGAGAAGGCAGTCCAGGCGGCCAAGCGGGCGCAGCCGAACTGGGAGGCGCTCGGCAGGACTGCCCGGGCCAGCATGTTGAAGGAAATCGCCGACCGCATCGAAGCCCGCGCCGACGACTTCACCGATGTCATGGTCGCCGAACAGGGCAAGCCCCGGCGTGAAGCGGCGGAGGAGACCGCCTATTCGGTCGCGTTCATCCGATACTTCGCCAGCTTGGACTTGCCGAATCGGCTCCTCTCGGTGCCGACCAGCGGCAGGGTGGAGCTGCGGCACCGCCCGCTCGGCGTGGTCGTTGGGATTAGCCCGTGGAACTTCCCGCTGCTGATCCCTGCGGCCAAGATCGCGCCGGCGCTGCTGACCGGCAACACGATGGTGGTGAAGCCGGCGCCCACCACGCCGATCCTGGCGCTCATGCTCGGCGAGATTGCAGCAGCCATTCTTCCGCCCGGCGTTCTGAACGTCATCACGGACAAGAACGACCTCGGCGACCTGCTCACCTCCCATCCGGAAGTCGCCAAGGTGACCTTCACCGGCTCGACCGCGACCGGGCGCAAGATCATGGCGAACGCCGCCCCGACCCTCAAGCGCCTGACGCTGGAACTCGGCGGCAACGATGCGGCGATCGTCCTCGACGATGTGGATGTTGAGAAGACGGCGGAGCGCATCTTCGCGGCGGCGTTTTTCAACACCGGCCAGGCCTGCCTTGCAATCAAGCGCGTCTACGTCCCCGATGCGATCTACGACGAGTTCAGCGAGGCGGTTGCCCGCCATGCCCGTGAGGCGATCGTTGGCCCCGGAAGCAGCCCCGGCACGCGCATCGGGCCCTTGCAGAACCGGCAGCAGTTCGAAAAAGCGCAGTATTATCTCGACGTGGCGCGCAGAGATGGGCGCATCATCCCGGGCGGCGAGGTTCGCCACGGTGACGGCTACTTCATCGCCCCTACCGTCGTGCGCGACATCGACGACACTAGCCAGCTCGTCAGCCAGGAACAGTTCTCGCCAATCCTGCCGATCGTGCGGGTGGCGGACGGCGAGGATGCCCTCCGCCGTGCCAATGCCAGCGACTTCGGTCTCGGCGGCTCGGTGTGGTCAGGCGATGCGACCCGCGCCAGGGCTCTCGCGGGCCGGATGCAGTCTGGAACAGTGTGGGTGAACCAGCACCTGAACTTCGGCCCCGAAATCCCGCTTGCGGGCGCCAAGCAATCGGGCATCGGAGTCGAGTGGGCGGAGCTCGGCCTCGCCGAATTCTGCCAGATCAACGTCATCAACCAAGTCGCCTGACAGGCTTCACGGAACCCTGTCGAACATCCATCAGGCGGACAACAGTCAAAGGATTTGAAATGACCGGTACCAAAGTAGATTTGAACGGCATTCTGGTGCTCGGCGCCGGGCAGCTCGGAATGACCGTCCTGCGGGCGCTCGCGCCGCGCCTTCAAGCAGCGAAGCACACGCTGACCGTACTTATCGCTCCAGCAGTTTTGGACGCCCCGTCCGGACAGGACGCCGCGAATCTCGCTGAGTTGTGCAAGCTTGGCGTCGAGACCATTGGACATGATCTCGCTGCCGATGAGCAGTCGCTGGCCGGCCTGTTCCGGCGGTTCCGCACTATCGTGAACTGCACCGGCTTCGTCGTTGGTCCAGGGACTCAACTGAGGATCACGCGCGCGGCGCTTGCGGCTGGCGTAAAGCGCTACTTCCCGTGGCAGTTCGGCGTCGACTACGACGTCGTCGGACGTGGGAGCGGCCAGCCCGTCTTCGACGAGCAGTACGAGGTTCGCGAGTTGCTCCGCGGTCAGTCCGGCACCGAATGGGTGATCGTCTCGACGGGCATGTTCACCAGCTTCCTGTTCGAACCGGCGTTCGACGTCGTCAATCTGCAGCGCGGGACGGTTCACGGGCTCGGCAGCTGGGATACGAGGGTCACGGTGACGACACCGGAGGATGTGGGCAAGCTCACCACCGAGATCCTGCTCGCCAAACCGCGCATCGCCGATCAGGTCGTCTATGTTGCGGGCGACACCATCTCTTACGGGCATTTGGCTGAGGTGGTCGAGCGGGTCACCGGCCGGGCGTTCGAGAAGGTGGAATGGACTCTTGGCAAGCTGCGTGCCGATCTCGCGGCCGCCCCCGATGACGTGATGACCCGCTATCGTGCAGCGTTCGCCCTGGGTGATGGCATGTGGTGGGAAAAATCCACGACCTACAACGAGCGCCAAGGGTTCAGGACCGTTGATGTCGAGGAGTATCTGCGCGCGCGGCTTAGCTGATCCTCTACCGATCTTGCCGGTGCTCGCCCTCGGGGCACCGGCTCCTCCAAACGAGGAACCCACCCGCGGCTTCCCCCATGGAAGACTTTCCCATGGAAGAGGATGCGAGCTCGGCTTCAGCCTTGCGCAGCGCTTCGTCGAGCAAACGCTCCTAGTGACGGAGGAGACTATCCGGCGAGCACAGCGGCTGCTGTGGGAAGAGATGGGCATTATGGCAGAGCCCGACGGAGCGGTCGCCTTGGCCACCTTGCTCGACAGCTCCTACGCCCCAGCGCCCGGCGAACAAGTCGGAGTCGTCGTATGCGGCGGCAATACGGACCCGGCTGCCCTACTTACCTGATCAGACCTGCGGAAGTCGGTGTCCATGTCCGCTTTCGAAAAGTCCGTAAGCCTGCCGTAACCCCGGCATGGGTGCACAGTCGACGGTCCCAAACGCGGGCCCACAAGGAAGAACATCTTTGCATCGGTCAAGGTTTAAGCGCAAGCCACATGGGAGCCCGCTGTCGCTTGCAAGCGCTCACTGGCATGACTGAGGCCTACCGCATGTTTAGATGCCCCCTGTGGGATCTCGATCCGCTGGAGCTGCGGCTTCGCAGTTAGACTGCCATCGATCGTCCAGCGACAAGCTCTGATCGCATCCGGCCACCAACAGTATCGATGTACCAACGCTGCGCCTCAGCCGAGCGGGATAAAGGGGTGCCCGGCAAGCGCCTGGATGAGCAGGCCTACTGTTGCTGCTGACCAGAGCAGAGAGGCAGCCACGAGGGCAGAGCGTGCACTCCGGGTGGTCCGGGCACAAAGCGCGAGGCCGAGCAGTGGGAGAAACTGCGCAGCATGCAAGCCTACGAAGTGCGCAGCCCGTATATCTCCGGCCGTACCGGACCAGCCGAACAGCGGGATGCTGAGCCCGGCATCGCCGACGCTACCCACGACTGCGCCATTGTTGAGTGAGATGGCCCAGCCCGTGACCAGCCCTGCGATGCCGGAGATGAGCAGCCCAAGCCCGACAGCGAGGCTGACAAGGCGGGGCACCTCGGGAGCCGGATGCCGCAGCGCCAGCACGCCGAACAGCGCGGTCGCCAGGACGATGAACGTCGCACCGATGCCCATCAACACGTACATGGCCAGATCGAATGCGCTGGTAGCGAAGTGCGAGGGCAGGCCGCGCCCCCCTTGTACCGTGATCCAGCAGACCTCGAACAACAACATGGCCGAAAAAATCAGCAGTACCACCCTGACCGTGCGGCCCTCCCGCACGCGGCGCTCGATTACACCGAGCGCCAGGGCGACGGTCAGCACATGCACAGCGAGGGACAGCTGAAACTTGAAGGGCTTGAGCCAGACTGAAACCCCGACAATGGTCCGGCCGTCCAGGGCTAAGCCGAAAAGGGTCGGTACGGCCATAGCGAGGAAGAGCAGGCCAAGCGACGTGGCCAGAAGCTCGCGCCGGAGCAGCAGCGCAACATGGGCGATGGTGTCGGACATGGATGAACCCCCGTCAAGCGTTGTGAAACCTCGGGCGCAGCAGCGCGGTGCCAGCAATGGACACGAGCAGCCCGACTGGCCCGAACAGGAAGACCAGAGGCAGCGCCGGGAGCAGCAACCAGCGCGTCAGGCCGCGGCGATCCACCTCGTCGGCGATCCAGCCGCCGATCAGCAGGTCGAAGGCGAGGTAGTGTGCCCAACCGGCCAGCAGCATGCGCGGGTCTTCGAACAGGTGGGCGACCGCGACGAGGGTGTCGTAGCCGCCCTCCGTGTCCGGCCAGGCGACAGCCACAAGCGCCGTGTAGAAGACCGACAGCGAAACCGGCACGACGCGGCCGGCAACGCCGACCCGCAACCAGGACTGGCCCGTGAGAATGCCGAGGATCAGCGACGCCCATCCGGCCAAGGCCACCGTGTTGGCAATCTGGAACAAGTTGTCGGGGTTCATGTGTGTTGCTTTCAGCGCGGCTCTGACGCGTGTTGGTCGGCCGCCCCGCTGCAGGCCACCAGCCGCCGGCGCGGGAGGCCGGCAGTCGGTAGCCGTGCCGCTTGGTCACCGCTGGCAGCCGAAGGCTGGCTCGTCGAGGTGGGGGCAAGCTTGCCGGAACTCGCCCCGGCATATCCCGACACGACGGCGGGGCGGACGCTCATGACACCGGACCAGCCGGTGGCGGGATCGGAGTTCGAGCTCTGCTGCGCCTGGGCCGGGGGAGTGGTGAGCAGCTGCGCGGTAAATAGCAACGGTAACCGAAGGCCGAAGACGGAGAGCGCACGGAGGCTGAACAACATGGGAGGATGCTCCTGTTCATGGGAGGCATCCTTAGGCGCCGGCTTTTGCGGGATGATGTAGGGGTTCTGTCAGCGCCGCCACTGTGTGTCAGGGCTGAAACAAAGCTGTTAAAACTTGGTTATACGGAGACGTGGCTCGGGCGGTAAAAGGAAAGGTATGACGCAAATGCCGCACGTGCTGATCGTGGATGACGACGAGGACATCTTGTCGTTGCTGACGCAGTTCCTGCAGAACCAGGGCTGCCAGGTTGCCGTGGCCCGGCGAGGCGAGGAGATGTTCTCGCTGCTGGATACCCAGGCCGTCAGCGTCGTTATCCTCGACGTGATGCTACGTCGTGAGAACGGCTTCGACCTGTGCCGCCAGCTTCGCACCCGGTCGTCCGTGCCGGTGATCATGCTGACCGCGGTGGGCGAACATACTGATCGTGTGGTTGGCCTGGAGATCGGCGCCGACGACTACGTAACCAAGCCGTTCAATGCGCGAGAGCTGCTGGCTCGCATCAAGGCGGTGCTGCGCCGGGCCGAAATACCTGCGCCCCCCCAGGATGCGAGGCCGATGCTGAGCTTCGGTTGCTGGCGGCTAGACATCGCGCGGCGGGAACTCCGCTCGGACGACAACACCTTGATATTCCTGTCGGGAGGCGAATTCGACCTGCTGTTGGCCTTCGCCGAACATCCGCAGCGCGTGTTGACCCGTGACATGCTGCTGGATTTTACCCGTGGCGATGCCAGCGCGCCGTTTGACCGCAGCATCGACGTGCAGATCAGCCGGCTGCGCCGCAAGCTGGAAGCTGATCCGAAGAGCCCCGACCTGATCCGCACCGTGCGCAACGGCGGCTACATCCTGATGGCCCAGGTGCGGCGGACATGAGGCTGCAGCATTGGCTCGGCGACACCATCGCCCGACGCTTTGTCTCAACCATCTTGCTGGCCTTCGGCGCGACGCTGCTGATGAACGCGCTGTTCGTAAGCTTCGCCGGGGTCTGGGGGCAACAGTCGCTGTCGGAAGCCGGGCTGCTGAACAGTGCGACTACGGCAGTGCGCATCATGGAAGCCCAGCCCCGGGAGGCGCGGCCGGCCATTGCGGCAGCTGCGGGCACGGCGGACTACCGACTGACCTGGTACCCCGGCGACATGCCGCTCCGGATCACGGCGCGACTGCGCGACAACTTTAGTGAGGCGCTTCCCTCGCTCCAAGCCCTGTTCGGCGACACGCCCCGGAGCATCATCTTCTTTGCTTCCGACAGTCCTGAGATGAACGAGGCACGGTTTGAGTTTGAAGCGGCCCGTGGCGCGAAAGCCCACTTCATGGGGGTCCAGCTGCTCGATCATTCATGGGCTATTTTTACGGTGCCGGAATGGCGTTGGGGCCTTACCTCCAGGATGCGCACGGCGATGGAGCTCGCCTTCGCCCTCGCATCTGTCCTGCTCCTTGCCATGGTCACGGCGCGCAACCTGGCCCGGCCGATCGAGCGACTGGCCGCGGCGGTACGGCGTTTCGGAACCGATCCGCTGGCGCCGCCGATCCCGCCCGTCGGGCCGGCCGAGCTGCGCGGCACGATCGAGGCTTTCAACGCCATGCAGGCCCGGATCAGCCGCTTCGTGCAGGACCGCACGGTGATGTTGGCGGCAATCTCGCACGACCTCCGCACGCCCTTAACCCGCATGCGTCTGGTCGCTGAATTCACTGCTGAGCCCCATCAGGGCAAGCTCTTCCGCTATGTCGACGAGATGCAGGAGATGGTCGATTCCGCACTGACCTTTTTCCGAGACGATGCCAGCCAGGAGCCTTTCACCCGCTTCGATCTGCCGGAGCTGCTGAAATCCATCATCGACGACTACGGCGATCAGGGGATCGCGCTCCGCTACGAGGGGCCCGATCGTGGCACGCATCACGGCCGTCCTCATGCTTTGAGGCGAGCCTTCGGGAACCTGATCGAGAACGCTGTGAAGTACGCGACACCACCGACGGTTTGTCTGCGCTTGGCGAGAGGACATGCGGAAGTTAGCATCCGTGATGAGGGGCCTGGCTTGCCTGAGGAGGCCTTGGAGCAGGCCTTTGCCCCATACCATCGGCTTGAAACTTCCCGAAACCGCGCCAGCGGGGGCGTCGGGCTAGGCCTCACCGCGGTGCGAAGCATCGTTCGGGCGCACGGCGGTGAGGTTCGGCTGGTCAACCGACCATCCGGTGGGCTTGAAGCCCGCGTCGACCTGCCCAAAGCGCAACAAGACACCGCAGGCGGGTGAGTCGGCGACGGCTGTCGCGGCTTGGCGGCTTACGTTGAAGGGAGGCTGTAATGGCGCTGAAGCGCATTTGGCGCCGCCTCCCCGGGCAGCTAACCGGCTGGTGGATTCTTAACACTACGGGACCGAGTGCACGGTCGGAGGTAGGGCAAACTGCAAGCTTTGAAGTCTAACCAACCAGAGTCTCGAACATCGAAACTCCGCTGACTTTCAGGCGACAAGTTGGTTCCCGATGCCGTTTGGTGGCATTGCCAACTTGTTGGACTGCGTGACGCGCGGAGCTTTGCGGCGATCCGTCGCGCGACATCATGCTGCCGCTTGGACGCGCGTCTCCTCCCGCCACAGTTGGAAGGCCTAGTTACGGGCATGCCGATACTCACCAGCGGTCATTAGATGTCGACGTGGACGGAAATGACCGTAGATCATAGCGTGAGATGACAGGAAGCGCTGCGCCTGCGCCGGTGACTTGAAGCGCTGCATCTGCCGCTCCCGCCGACGCGTCGGCCGGTGCGAGTTCTCAGCACGGTTGTTCAGATACCGGCTGGTCCGGTGCTGCACCTCGGGCATTACCTCGCGGTGCGCGACACCGTAGCTGCGGAGGCCATCGGTGACGAGGCGCCGCGGCCTGTACTTCAGGCCGACGAGCAGGTGCTTGAAGAAGCGCTTTGCAGCCGTAGCATTCCAGCGGCCCTGCACCAAGATGTCGAGCACGACGCCGTGCTGGTCGACCGCGCGCCAGAGATAGTGCAGCTCGCCGCCAATCTTCAGGAACACCTCATCGAGGTGCCAGGTGTCGCCCGACTTGGGTCGGCGCTGGCGGAGCTTGCGAGCAAAGCCGGCGCCGAACTTGCGGCACCATTGCCTGATGCTCTCGTGGGTGACGACAATGCCCGCTCGGCCAAGAGCAACTCCACCTCGCGCAGGCTCAGGCCGAATACGTGATACAGCCAGACTGCGTAGCTGATGATCGCGGCCGGGAAGCGATAGCCGGGGAAAGTCGCAGGCTCGGGCGTCATCTCGTCATCCTGGCCCGCCCCCTCGGCAAAGCCAGGAGCCGTCAAGTTGGCAATGCCCGTTTGGTAGCTGACCTCGCTTGCGTCGATTGAGGGCTCTCACCCGGCGTACGACAGGAATCCATTAGCCATGTTTCAGACTGGTCACATGGTATCACGCCCGCAAAAAGGGGCTCATTAGGCAGCAAAGCGAGCACTCTAGAACTCTCCTGGTCTGACAGGAGCTTCCAGATGTTCATAACGAGCCGTGTCTTCCTCGCCGCATCCCTGGTGCTGCCGCTCACCATGATGGCAGGTTGTGCCAGCAGATCCGGCGAGATGGTTGGATCCCCCAGCGAGGTCAGCGATCCTGCTGAACCGGTGAACCGAGTTGTGTTCGCCGGCAACCATTTCTTGGATCGCAATATCGTGGCGCCCATAGCCAGAGGCTACCGTGACCACATTCCAGCCCCCGTGCGGAACTCCGTAAGGAACTTCTCGTCCAATCTCGTCGAGCCCAGGGTGCTCGTGAATGACCTGCTTCAAGGCAACGTCACGCGCGGCTGGAACACGACGCAGCGTTTCGCAGTTAACTCCACCATTGGCGCAGCGGGCCTGTTCGATGTGGCGACCGCGTGGGGACTACCAGGGCATCAAGCCGATTTCGGCCAGACCTTCGGTGTCTGGGGCGTAGGGCCTGGGCCAGCCGTGCAACTCCCGCTGCTGGGGCCGACCAACCTTCGTGACACCGTGGGCACGGTAGCTGGTTTCGTCGCCAATCCGCTCAGCGTCGTGGGGAGCGATATCATCGAAGCCGTGGCCCTGGTTGGAACAGGCGCCGGAGTTATCGACAGCCGTGCTGGCGCCCTGGAAGCGACCGATGGCCTCGAAGCGTCATCACTCGACTATTACGCCGCACTGCGTAGCGCACAGGCGCAGCGTCGCGCCGCATTGGTCGCAGAAGGCATACGTGGCGAGGTGGTCGTTCCCCCACGTGGATTGCGGCGGACATCTGGCGCGACGGAGCCCAATGCTCCGGTACAGCCCTGATGGAAGACGCTCCGTTGGCAGACACCAGAACACTTGCGGCTCCTTCGAGGCCGTCGATCACCATCTCCAGCCTCTCTCCAAAAACGCCGCAGCAGCGTCTCGACGAATCAATCGAACGTATGCCTACCGAGCAGGAAGACTGATCATGTCTATCGCACAGCATCCACCAGCTTACGATACCGATGTGATCGTCGTTGGCGCAGGACCGGTCGGCCTCACAACTGGCTGTGCCCTGCGTCACCACGGCATCAACTGCCTAGTTCTCGAAGAGCGTACCGGAACCATAGCATACTCACGTGCCAACAATCTCTGGGCGCGGCCGCAGGAGCTTCTGGCCAGCATCGGCATCCGCGACGCCCTGGCGGAGCAATCCTACAGCATTCGCATGATCAATACGCTTATCAACGGCGTGCCGACCGCCCCACTTCTGATCGACCAAGTCGCCAGTCCCTATCCGCAGGTCCTTTACAGTGGGCAGGACGTCATAGAAAAAACGTTGATCGAGATGTTCGAAAAGCGTGGCGGTACGCTCGATCGAGGCTGCAAGGTTGTTGGCATCGTTGCAGATGAAGCGGGCGTGACGGTCACGTTCAAACGGGACTGCAACGCGATGGAGGAGCAGCGGCGTGGTCGCTACCTCGTGGCCGCCGATGGCGCCAAGAGCACTATACGGCCGCTTGTCGGCCTGGATTTCGTACCGGAGCGTTTTGAAGGTCGTATCAACCGTCAAGTGGACGCGCGTCTGTCGTGGCGCCGTTCGACCGAGCCGGACCAGCTCTGGTTCTTCTACTACGAGCAGGGCTTTTGTGGCGTGCTTCCGGTCTGGGGTGGCTACCATCGGCTATTCTTCCTCCAGGACGATGCTGGCGTGCCTGACCGTGATCCAACGCTTGAGGAGATTGAGGCCCTGGGGCGTGCCGTGACGGGGGACGAGACGCTGACCCTCACCGACCCAATCTGGTTCAGCCACAGCCGTTTTCAGTTCGGGGTTTCTCCAGGCTATGCACGAGGGCGCGTGTTCCTTGCCGGTGACGCCGGGCACCTGTCCTTGCCAATTGGTGGCCAGGGCATGAACGCCGGCTTTCACGACGCGGTCGAGATCGCTTGGCGGCTAGCTATGACGTTGCGGGGCGAAGCCGAACCCGTGGTCCTCGCCTCCTACGACGGCGAGCGTGGGAGAGAGCATGTCCGTCTCAGCGACCAGCAGGCGAAGGGCTTCCGGCGCGTGGTCTACCGCGGTGCACTTACCGATACCGCGCTGGAACTCGCTGCCAAGTTGCTGCCAACCATCGGCTCGCTGATCCAGGGGACCGGCGACCTTCAGCAAATGACGGTCGAATACCCTAGGAGCCTGCTCAACGAGGACCATCTTTCTGGGGTGGGCCACCTATTGCGGAAGCACGGAGCGCGGCCGGGCGAACGCGCTCCGGATGCGGAGGTCACTCACGAGGCAGAAACCACGACGCTTTTCCAAATTCTCTATAATCCGGATGGTCACACAACAGGCTGGGCTTTGCTCTGTTTTGATGGACGATCACCCGACGCGCGAGTGCTGTTGCTCGCGGCGATCCAGCACGTCGCTTTTTGGAAGTGCGTACGACCGCGTTTGGTACTTGCTGGTCCGCTGTTCACCAGCGGCGACGCACTTGTCCTGTCCGATCTCGATGGCAAGGCGCACGGAGCCTATGGATTGGAAGGAGAGACTACTCTCGTACTGATCCGTCCGGACGGGCACATCGCCTTCCGTGGCGCGGCCGACGAGCCACATCGCTTGGCCGCCTACTGCCGGAAGGTGTTCGGAGAGCCGCCCATGACGGCGCCGTGATCGGCGCTGGTTACTGGAGGGCGGGCCATACGGCCCGATCCCGAACGGCGGGTGGGAGTGACAGAATATGCGGATCGTAGCGCTTGAGGAGCACTTCTCGATGCGGGAAGTGCGGGAGGCGGAATTGTGGCTCGCTCCTTCGCCGCAGGATAACAGTAGGGCACCGCTTATGAGCGATTGTGAGACGGGCGCGGGGCTCGACGATCTTTCCGCGGCTCGCATCGCGCGCATGGACGCGGCCGGCGTAGACGTGGCGGTGCTCTCCCTGGCCACGCCGGGCGTGCAGAACCTCGACGCGTCGGATGCGGTGCCGCTCGCGTGCAGCACGAACGACCGTCTCGCGGACGCCGTGCGCCGGCATCCCAATCGATTCGAAGGCTTTGCGACCTTGCCGACGCCTGACCCGGAGGCGGCTGCACGGGAGTTGGAACGCGCCGTCACGGTGCTGGGCTTCCGGGGTGCGATGCTCCACGGGCGCACGCGGGACCGCAACCTCGACCACCCTGACTTCCTCCCGATCCTAGAGGCCGCTGCAGCGCTCCGCGTGCCGCTCTACATCCACCCTCAGATCCCGCAGCCCGCGGTGTACGAGGCCCTTTACGCCGGCTACGGTGACGAGCTGAGCCTCCATTTCGCTACTGGCGGTCTCGGCTGGCATGTCGAGGCGGGCATTCAGGCGTTGCGGCTCATCCTCGCAGGAACCTTTGATCGCCTCCCGGGGCTTCAAGTCATCCTCGGGCACTGGGGCGAGGTCGTGCTGTTCTACCTTGAACGGGTAAACGTGCTGTCGAAGGTGGCGCGGCACCTGCAGCGGCCCGTTGCGGACTATGCGCGATCGAACCTGCACGTTACGCCGGGCGGGATCCTCAGCCCGCGTTACTTGTCCTGGGCAATCGATATCGTCGGCGCCGACCGCATCCTCTTCGCCACGGACGACCCCTACGTCGCATTCTCCAATGGAGGCGCGCGGCGCTTTCTGGAGCAAGCGGACCTCAGCCTCGACGACCGGACGCGCATCGCTCACGGGAACTGGGACCGGCTCTGCGCACGCTGACGTTCCCCCAACCCTCGCACGAGCATCCAAACGACCCAACATGAGCGGACGGTTCAGCGGCAAGGTCGCCCTCGTCAGGGAGATCGCCAACTGCATCGGGAAGGTGATCGCCATGTGCCTCGCGAACGAGGGTGCGATGGTCGTGCCCAGGGTGCGCCGGATGCATTGGAATTGACCCGGATTGATGGCTCTTCCGCAGAAAGCATGGTTGATGCTGTTAGCCTGCATGTTCGGCGGGCTTCGATGTGATGCCAAGGGTTGCACGGTCTGGAATGATGGACCTTCATCTCCTGCCCGAATACCGCATTGGGGAGACCACCGCTGCGCGCGAGCACATCCAAATTGTCGCTGGCGCTCAGCAACGGAGTGGCCGCTGCCCGGACTGTGGCCAGCCGAGCCATGCTGTCCACAGCCGAACGGTGCGACGCCCCGCCGATCTGCCCTGCCTTGGCCGCCAGGTCCGCCTCGAACTGGCGGTGAGGCGTTTGTACTGCCGCAATCCGGCATGCTCGCGGCGGACCTTTGCTGAGCGGCTGCCCAGCCTGATCGCGCCGCGGGCGCAGCGCACGGACCGGCTGGCGACGGCACAGGGCTGGGTTGGCATTGCCATAGGCAGTGAGGCAGGTGCGCGCATGCTGTAGGGGGTCGGCATGCCAACGAGCGGCGACACGGTGCTGCGCCTGGTCGCCGCTTACCCTCGCCGCGCCGCCCGGCGACTCATGTGCTCGGCGTCGACGGCTGGGCCCGGCGCAAGGGCGAGACCTATGGAACGATCCTGGTCCGCCTGAAGCGGCATCGCGTGGTCGACCTGCCGCCGGACCGGAACGCCCCGACGCTGGCCGACTGGCGTCAGCGCCACCGTGGGATCCGGGCCGTCGCCCGTGACCGCTCGACCGAGTACGTCCTCGGCATTGGGCCTGGGGCGCCGCAAGCCGTGCAGATAGCAGATCGGTGGCTGGCTTAGATCCCTGGCAGGCTCCGGCGCCTACCACTGATCCCGGGTCAGCCAGCCGACCCGGCGCGGCGGCTGAGCGCGTTCCCACACAGCCGGGTCGAACGAGCGGCCAGTGCCGAGAGCCGGGCGCACTGGAAGGCATTCTACAAGGAGGACCAGCGCCGCATCGCCGGCGGCGAGTCGCTGCTCACTATCAGGACGCACATGGCGCGGGCTCGCGGGACGGTGTGGAAGTTCGCCGATGGCGAGAGCTTTGCAGAGCGTTCCGTCTGGACTGCCACTCCCAACATCCTAAATCCCCATCTCGACTACCTGGAGACACGCCTCGCGGCTGGCTGCGAGAACGCGATGGCGCTGTGGCACGAACTGCGTGACCACGGCTTCTGCAGAGCGGCGCATCAGGCCGCCGCTGGCTGAGCCCGCGCCGCACGACACGCTCGGATCACATGCCTCTGTGCGAGGGAGGAGCGTCGGCAACCACGCCATCTCCAACGGCTGGCAGCGATCTCGCCACCATTCTTGGTGCTATGTCGGATCCGCCGGTGGGCTATGTACCTGGTTGCACGATAGAGGCATCACTTCTAAGGCGACGGCGCGGGTCGACGTTATGTGTGCCGTCGCCGCAATGACGCTTCTGCCGCATGGGCACCAACGCCAGCCGAGGCGAGGGTCGAGACACTTGAAATGTGTCTGGTCCAACATTTCACTGCTGGACGCACATAACTGCAGCATCGTGCCGAAACGTGTTCCGTCTATCTCTGCGCCTGTCGCAACAGGAGATACGGGGATGGATATGCCCAGCAATACGAATGACTGGCAATTAGGCAAACGCAGCACCGCAGAGTGCGCAACGTCGTCCGACCGCAGTGCTGTTCACTTCGGCCCTGGCGCTTGCCGCAGGCGTTGTCGAAGGAGACCGAGAGCCGCCGAGCCTCCGTCCCACGAGGGTGTCTGCGAAGTGAGCCATGCGCCGCTTCGACGGCAGCCTATGGCTTCCCGATGGCATGACCGCAATCGCTTCGGTCGGTCCAATGCACTTGAATCATTCGCGTATGGAGAATGGTGTGGTCACGACGGTAGGGATTGGCGCCATGCTCCACGATAGCCCACTGATCGCGGTCCTAGTGATCGGCCTAGGCCTCGCCTTCGTCCTGGGTGCGGTGGCGAACCGCCTGAGGACGTCATTGCTGGCCGGATATCTGCTGGCCGGTGTGGCGATCGGACCGTTCACGCCGGGTTTCGTAGGTGACCAGGGGCTCGCGCTGCAGCTCGGCGAGATCGGCGTATTGCTGCTCATGTTTGGGGTAGGCCTGCATTTCTCAGTGCGGGATCTGATGAAGGTTCGCGCCGTTGCGGTTCCGGGTGCGCTGGTCCAGATCACCCTGGCGACCCTGATGGGCGAAGGGTTGGGTTGGATGTTGGGTTTGGACTTGGGTGCCGGGCTGGTGTTCGGCCTATCCTTGAGCATTGCAAGCACCGTCGTGCTGCTTCGCACTCTGCATGAAAGGCAGTTGATGGGGAGCGAGGCTGGGCACATCGCCGTCGCTTGGCTAGTGATCCAGGATTTCGTGACCGTGCTAGCACTCGTGCTGCTGCCGGTCTTAGCGCCCCTGTTAAAAAACGACGGGTCAGACACTGCAACCTTGGCCGAGCTCGGGTTGACCGGTGTCGTGACGGTGGCCAAGGTCGCTGCGTTTGTCGCCTTGATGCTGCTGGTGGGCCAGCGGGTGATCCGGTTCGTGCTACACGCCGTGGTCCACACGGGCTCACGCGAGCTGTTCTGCCTTGCTGTGCTGGCGGTCGTCTTGGGTGCGGCGTTTGTCGGATCGGAGGTGTTCGGGGTGTCTTTCGCCCTTGGTGCCTTCGTCGTCGGCATGGTGTTGAGCGGGTCCAAGCTCAGCCCTCGCATTGCAGAAGAGACGCTGCCGCTCCGCAACGCATTCTCGGCCCTGTTCTTCGTATCGATTGGCATGCTGTTTGATCCGACGGTGCTGCTACGCGACCCGCTCTCGCTGCTGATTGTCCTTTCCGTGGTGCTCATCGGCACGCCCATCGCGTCGTTCCTGGTCCTGCGGGCACTGGACCAACCCCTTGGCGCCGCGCTGATGATTGCGATCGGGCTCGCACAGATCGGCGAGTTCTCGTTCATTCTGGTGGGGCTTGGGGTCGGGCTGGATCTGCTGGGCGAGCCTATTCGCGATTTGATCCTCGGTGCGTCGATCCTGTCGATCTTCCTCAACCCGGTGCTGTTTTTCATGGTCGGGCGCCTCAAGCCGTGGATCGACCGGAGGGAGGCGACTTCATCCAATCGGACGAACCGTTCCTTGCTGGTCACGGCCGAAGATGGGTTCAGGACACAAAAGTGCGTCTCGACTTTGCGCATAGGAGCTGGGCGACGCGCTGGCCGAGTGCTTCCCCAGGAAGGGTAACGGGGGCGCGCCATTCGAAACAGCGGGATGTGTGTGCGAGGAAGAGGCCGGTGAAGCCGAGCGCGATCTAGGATGGGCTCTCGACTTCATGGCGCGGCGAATGGTTCCGCTACCTGGTGCAGAACTGGCCGGCCTACGAGGCTGGCCTGACGCGGCGTGTCGACCTGGCGCTCTGGCTCGATGAGGATGCCCTGACCGAATGGCAAGCACCGCGGCGAAGCACGCCCAGCGGCCAAGCCTGATACTCGGATGCGGCGATCGAGATGGTGTTGATGCTGCGGCTCGTCTTCCACCTTGTCCTGCACCAGGCTGAGGGTTTCGCCACGAGCATGCTGCGGCTGCTCGGGCTGGCACTGCGCGTCTCGGACCATACGACCTTGAGCCGGCGCAGCCGCAGCTTTGCCAGGCGACAGTCCAAGATGGTGCCGAACGGCCCGCTGCATCTGCTGATCGACAGCACCGACGTGAAGCTCTTCGGCCAGGACGAGTAGGATGAGGAAAAGCACGGCCGTGCGCGCCAGTCCTGGCGCAAGCAGCACCTTGCCGTGGACACTGGCACCGGTGAAATCGTCTCCTGCTTGCTGCCCGACAACGCCGCCGGTAATGCCGGTCAAGTACCGGCGCTGCTCGTGCCGATCGAGGACGAGATTGCATCCGTGATGGCAGACGGTGCGCATGACGGTGAGCCGGTGTACCAGGCCATTGCCAGTCACCAGCGCGATCCGCCGCCAGACGTCGTCGTCCCGCCGCGTGCCTCAGCCGTGCCGACGAGCACAGAGAATGCCGAGGCGCAGAGCCGACGCGATCGCCACATCTGGCTCATCGCGGAGCAGGACCGCATGGCTTGGCAGAAGGCGACCGGCTACGGCCGGCGCAGTCTCGCGGAAAACGCAGTCGGTAGATACAAGGCGATCATCGGGCCTAAGCTGCGCGCCCGCCTCTTGCCGGCGCAGCGAGGCGAAGTTGCCATGGCCGCCGCGGTGCTCAACCGCATGATCCGCGCTGCGAAGCCAGTCTCCACTCGCGTCGCGTGATACATCGGACCGGACGGGGCCAGTCCTGGTTGCTTACCCGTAACCGCGCAGCAGCGCCACGCTGGCACCAAAAGTCCGAGCAATAGTGGATCACCTTGGGTCAGCGCTCGACGCTGCGGGCTAATCAGAACTCCGCGCTGCTGCCACCATCTCATTCCCAAATGGGAAGGTACAGCGGGATATGCACCGCGTACCCAGCATATTCCGAGATGGAGGAAGGATATCAGCCTGCGGGGAAAGGTTTTCGACGGTGTCGGCCACTTTTTGCCCGAAAGGCCGCCCTTCCGTTCCGCGGATACAGACCGCGACTTTGCCTCACAACCGGAAAATGAATGAAGAAGGGATGTTGGCGACGATCTGCGCCGTGCCGTTCATCAGGGCGCTGTTGCTCACGATCTTCGCCAAGCACGCTTGGACGAATCATCGTCAATGGCAGAAATCCGAGCTTCTTTAACTCGGATTCCAGCTCGCCCTTGGTACGCGTATAGACGAAGCGCGAGCGGGGATTTGCTCCCAGCGACGAGGTTAGCGCGAAATGCGTTGCACCATGGGCCTGCGCATGGCTCGCGACGGCAAGCGGATAGTCGTAGTTGATCGTCCTGTAGGCGGAAGGCAACCTGGTCGTGGCGCGCGTCGTCCCGAGCGCACTGACGACACCGTCCACGCACCACCAGTTGGCCTGATCGGCATCTCGGAAAAGTCGATCACGATGTTTTCCTGTCTGGCACGGAGTGCGACCGGCCGGCGCGTCAAGGCAATCACCTGGCTGATCCGCTGAACAGCGAGCGCCTTCTCTACGACCTGCTTTCCGACCAGCCCAGTGGCGCCGACGATCAGGAGTTTCGTTATGGTTACTATCTCTCGGGTTGATGCGACTTGAGGTCGCGGGCGAGAATGCGGTCGAGCATCCGGTCCGGCAGGAGCCGGGTGAGCCGGACGAGTATCGCCGTGTTGCGGCCGATGGTGTAGCGGGTACGAGGCCGCGTGCTGGTGATCGCGTCAGCGATGATCCGGCCGGCTTCCCCGGGGGCCGCTCCCCCGGGGATCGACGCCTTCGCCTGGGAGATGACGGAATGCATGAGCGTGGCGTAGCGGCCTCGCTGCTCGGTGGTCATTTCGCCAATGATGCGCTCACCCCTGACATCGACTTGGCCGAGCATTTCTGTCGTCACAGCGCCCGGTTCGATCACGATGACCTTTACCCCGAGCGGCTCGACTTCCCGGCGTAGCGCGTCGCTGACCGCTTCGATGGCGAACTTTGTGCCCGCATAGGGACCGTAGGTCGCCATCGCCACCTTGCCCCCGATGGAAGAGATATTCACGACGGTCCCACGGCTCGCGATGAGCATGGGCAACAGCGCTTGAATCATCGCAACGTGGCCGAACAGGTTGACCTCGAACAGCCGCCGCCACTCGGATAATGGATGGGTCTCTACGGGCGCGTTGACTGCCATGCCCGCGTTGTTGACCAGCGCGCGCAGCGGGCGGCGCTCGGGATCTTCGGCGACGCGCTTTACGAGTGCTGTGATCGCGGCCTCGTCGGTGATGTCGAGGATGATCGGCTCAAGGTTCGCGTCCCGGATAGCGTCCGCGTCCTTCGCCTGGCGCACGCCAGCAAGGACATGGAAGCCACGCTTGGCAATCTCCTGCGCGGTGGCGGCACCGATCCCTTTAGATGCGCCGGTTACGACAGCGATGCCACGATGTTCTATGTAGTGGTTGCTCATGTCTGTCCAGTCGCTCTTTAAATGGATAAATGAACTCAGGTGAGGATGCGCCAAAGCGCCTCGAAGCCGGCGGCATCGTGCTTCTCGGCACTGGCGGGATCCTGCGTCATGTAGTCGACCGTCGCATCGACTATGCCGGTCACCAGCGAGGCGACGAACATCAGCGGGGCGTCGCGCAAAGCCCCACTTGCGCGGCTCCGATCCAGAAGAGCCGCGACGTCCGCATAGGACTTGCTTGCAGCTTCATGGCTCTCTGCCGTCACCTCGTGTGAGACACCCAAGTGCGCCAGGGCTCTGCGCTCCTGCGGGTGATCTATCGCCCAGCGCAGCCACCCCTTCCAGACATGCCGCACCTGCTCCCGCGTATCGGCTTCGGTTGGAAGATCGGTCGTGGTCGCTGCGGCCATCTCTGCCTTCAATTCGATGTAGAGCTGGTTCAGCAGGTCGGCCTTGGTCGCAAAATAGGTGAACAACGCCCCGTTCGAAACGCCTGCTTCCTTGCCGATCATCGCGGTAGGCGCGCTGAGTCCTTGCGCGGCGATGATCTTGATCGCCGCGGTCATGATCGCGTTGCGCTTCTCGTCACTCCTTGGTCTTGCCATCGGTCACTCTCCACCATGCCTTTTATAGGAGAGCGACCAGTCGGTCAAATGGCGCTATGTCAGGCTCAACCATAGTTCGCAAAGCGCTACGAGCTGATCGCATTCGGTGCCGGCGCGTGGATTTGCACAGCGCAAGCTATCCAAAGAGGTCCATAAGAGCTGTAGCTGCTACAGGGTCAAGCTGCTGACCGTGGTGCGCGAGCGCATCCCGACGCGGTTTGGGCTCGATCCGATCCGGGACGTCCAGGTGCTATGCCCGATAAACCGGGGCGGACTGGGCGCACGGGCGCTCAACATCGAGCTGCAGCAGGCGCTCAACCCGCCGGGCGAGCTTCGGGTCGAGCGCTTTGGCTGGACCTACTGCCTTGGCGACAAGGTCATGCAGATGGCCAACAGCTATGACCGCGAGGTGTTCAACGGCGATCTCGGCGTGATCACCGGCATCGACCTGGAAGCCGGTGAGCTCACCGCCAGCTTCGACGGCCAGCCGGTGACCTACGGCTTTGGTGAGTTGGACGAGCTGGTACTGGCCTACGCCACGACCATCCACAGTAAGCGAAGCTCTGCGGCCCTTCTTGTTTGAGGTGAGATAGGTGGTGAGATCGGCCATCGCGGAGGGCGGGCGATGGCGCAGACGAGGGCTAGCACTGGTGCGGGCACTGGTGCGGAGATAGTGGCGACGGAGCGGGTGGAGATTGTCACTCGCGGCGAGCGGCGTCGAAGCTACACACCGGAGGACAAGGCGCGGCTGCTGGCTGAGACGGCGGAGCCAGGGGCGCGGGTGCTCGAAGTGGCGCGGCGGCATGGCATCTCGCCGAGCCTACTGCATCGCTGGCGGCGCGAGGCGGAAGGTCGTCCGCTTCGCAAGATGACGCGGTCCTTGCCGAGGCTTGTGCCGTTGTTGGTGGAGGCGCCTGGGGCAGCGTCGTCGTCGTGCACGACGGCTGCGACGAACGGCGCGGTGGGGGCGACGATCGAGGTAGTGCTGCGCAACGGCCGGGTGCTGCGGGTCGGCGCGGCATCAGACGTGGCGGTTGTTGCTCGGCTCGCCCAGGTGCTCGAGGCGTGATTGCGCTGCCGCCAGGCGCACGCATCCTGCTGGCGACGCAGCCCGTTGACTTTCGCAAGGGAGCGCATGGCCTCGCGGCGCTGGCGGCCGAGGCTCTGGGCGAAGATCCGTTCTCGGGCGTGGTCATCGTGTTCCGCTCGAAGCGCGCGGACCGGGTCAAGATCCTGCTCTGGGACACGTCGGGACTGGTGCTGATCTGGAAGCAGCTGGAGGGCAGTGCGTTCCGCTGGCCGCCGATCGTGGACGGGGTGATGCGGTTGACCCCAGCCGAGTTCGCGGCGCTGTTTGCCGGACTGGATTGGACGCGCATGGAAACACCAAAACGGATTCCCAGGCCCACAGCGGTTGCTTAGACTCAGGCTATGAGCGCTGCCGGTGCCGACGCGGAGACCTTGCCCGACGATCCGGCGGTGCTGCGTGCGCTGCTGGCCGAGGCGCGATCCCGGTGCGCGACGCTGGAGGCGGAGCGGGCCACGCTCGAGATGCAGAATGATCGGCTCCGGCACCTGCTGCTGAAGCTGAAGCGCATGCAGTTTGGGCGGAAGTCGGAGCGGCTGCCGCAAGAGCAGCTCGAGCTCGGGCTGGTCGACCTCGAGACTGCCATAGCCGCGGCTGAGGCGGACGCTGGGAAGCGAGACCCGGAGGGACGCCAGGAGCGGGCCGCGAAGCGCCGGGCCAGCCGCGGGGCGCTGCCCGCCCATCTGCCGCGCCTCGAGGTGGTGGTTGTGCCGGACAGTGCAGCCTGCGCCTGCTGCGGCGGCACAATGGTGGAGATCGGCGCCGACACCTCGGAGCGGCTTGACGTGATCCCCGCCCAGTTCCGGGTAATCGTGACGCGGCGCCCGAAGCTGGCCTGCCGCGCCTGCGAGGGCGTTGTGGTGCAGGCGCCGGCGCCAGCGCGGCTGATCGAGGGTGGGCTGCCGACCGAGACCACCGTGCCCATCCTCGACCCCGGGCGCGGCCGGACCAAGACTGGCTGGTTCTGGACGGTGGCGCGCGATGACCGGCCTTGGGGCGGCACGGAGCCGCCCGCGGTGGTCTACACCTACGCCCCGAGCCGCGCCCATGAGCATGCCCGCACCCTCCTGGGCGGCTACCGTGGCATCCTGCAGTGCGACGGCTATGGCGCTTACAAAACCTTGGCCAAGCCCGGCGCGGGCCCGGCGGCGATCGCCTATTGCTGGTCGCATGTGCGCCGGGGTTCTACGACCAGGCGCGCACTGGAGCGGCTCCGGTCGCCACCGAGGCACTGCAGCGGATCGCCGCCCTCTACGCGATCGAGGCCGAGATCCGTGGCAAGGCGCCGGAGCTGCGCCTTGCCGCGCGGCAGGCCCGCAGCCGCCCCCTCGTCGGAGACCTGTTCGGCTGGTTCGAGGCGCAGCTCGCCCACCTACCCGGCAGCAGCAAGACCGCCGAGGCGATCCGCTACGCGCTGAACCACCGCGACGGGTTGGAGCAGTTCCTGCAGGACGGGCGCATCGAGGTGGATACAAACACCGTCGAACGCGCCGCCCGGCCCGTGGCGCTCAGCCGGAAGAACGCGCTGTTTGCGGGCAGCGACGAAGGCGCCGAAAACTGGGCCGCCGTCGCATCCCTGATCGAGACGTGCAAGATGAATGGTGTCGATCCGCAGCGCTACCTCGCTGATCTCCTGATCCGCCTCGTGAACGGCTGGCCGCAGGCGCGCATCGACGAGCTCATGCCCTGGCACTGGGGCACTGCCAAAACTGCCTGACCGTCAACACCAAAGACCAAGGGCCTCGGCGCTCCGCTTACCTTGCTCGCGCAGCTGCCGGAGGAAGAGAGGATCGCGGTAATCAGCGGCGACGGGGCTTGCGACACTCGCACGGTCTACGAGGCATCAACGGCGCGCAACTCCGCCCTGCTCGTGCCACCCCGGCGCAACGGCAAGCCATGGAAGACGCGAACCGCCAGTGCGAGTGAGCGCAACGAGACCTTGCGCGCCATCAAGCATCTGGGGCGGCGGCTCTGGAAGCGCTGGAGCGGTTATCACCGACGCAGCCTGGCCGAGACAGCCATGTCACGCTTCAAGCGCCTCGGCGAGCGGCTCGCCGCCCGCGACCCTGCCCGTCAGGTTGCCGAGGTGCAGATCCGCTGCGCCATCCTCAACACCTGCAACCGCCTCGGCATGCCCGACACCGTCGCGCTTACCTAATCGAAGCAACTCGCGGGATCAGTGCGCCCTCATCCTGATTTCCGCAACAGCGCCCACTGGACCTGACAGAATCCGGCAGTGGACTCATGCAGGTTTATTAGTGAAGCGAGCGTTGCCTAGCCCTGTTCCGATGGTGAGGACGCCCCAGCGCTCGACGGTTCGCATGTTCGGAGCCTCACTTAAGCCCTGCACCACCGCATCGTTGTGCATCACGATAGCAGGCTTCTGATTGTCGATCTTCGGCAGCGCTGCGGTGAGGCACGACGGAAGATGGAATGCCGAGTTTTCCCAATCGCCCCCGGGCAGGTTCTGGCCACCTCGCTCGATGGTGCCGTCGGCGCGTATTACGCCCGGGCAGCCTACCCCAATGAAGGGAGCCAGCCGCAGTCCTTCCTCTTTGGCCTTACTTACCAGCCTGCTGAGCATGGCAACGAGTCGCTCAATGGCTTGTTCACGCCCGGGCTTGTCCTGGGCATGGCACCAGCGCTCAGTTGCCAGCACACGGGCCCGAGACAAGTCAGCCGCCGCCTCCTGCTCTAATGCCACAAGTCCCACGCGCATATTGGTGCCGCCAATATCCACAGCGAGGATCGCGTCCCACTGACGCAGAGTCTCGGGCGGAGCCAGTTGTACAGCCCCGCACAGGGCCGCATCGTCTGGACGCCGCGAAACAGGGCTCAATTGAACGGGCTCGCCACTCGCTTTGAGCAGGACACCGACACGGCCGATGGCCATGTGTCCAACCCGCGAGCCTAGAAAGCCTCCACCAAGAGCAATACGCTTGGTGCCCTGCCATTCCGGCAAACGCAAGATACGACGGACGACACCGGCCATCTCCTGCGCAAAATCCTCAATCGCTGACTGCACCAAGCCGGCCGCTTCGGGGTCTTCCTCCGCCATCTGAACAACGCGGTCCAGCTCCTCACGGCTGATGTCATCACTTGGCCGGTGCGCACCAAGCGGGTCGCCACCGTCGCTGCCACGGCGCACTCGTTCGCGCCAGTCCTCCAGGATTTCGACAAAGGCGCGGTTGCTAGCACGATCGCCAAGGAAGCTTTGGCCCGAGGCATCGCGCAGTTCAGCATTGTACGTATCGACCCGCACTCGCGGCAAATTTGCCGATCCGTGAACCACTGTCTGGATGCTCGGCTTGGCGTCGTCTTCCTTGGTCCCGGTCGCGCTCATCGGTCCGTACCCTAATGACCCGCAAGAAACGCTCCCAGCACCTCGGGGCGCGGGATACCCCTGCAACGTCACGAAACTGGCTTATTATGAGTAGAAAAACAGATAGGCGATTGCCAACGTGCCGGCCACAGAGTCACTTTCAATCACCTCGACGAAGTTCGTGACGCCTGTTCCAAGTGTTATGCGTCTCGAGCGCGGGCAGCCTTTGCTGCATCAGGTGGCGATCTCCCGATAAAACTGAGCACTCACTCTCTCAGTGATGTTGGTGCGATGCGCTACGAGAGGTCCCCCAACAATGCGTGAATAGGTCAGGGACAGATTGCAGCCAGTCAGCGTGAAACATCACGCCGTCCGAGCAGTGATAGCCGGCATCAACGGCGAAACAGCCAGCAGGCTTGCACCCTGATGTAAGAATAAGAAGGCCATCTCACATCGCGCGGAGATCATTACCTGTTGTGACATCTTCTGCTGCTGTAGCCAGGCTTACTGGGCCGACCGCGGAAGGATACCGCCGGCCATGGCGAGCGTCCTATGCCACGAACTGGCGGACCAGCATGTAGATCCCGCCAGCGAGGATCATTGCGGCAGGTAGGGTCAGAACCCAGGCCAAGGCGATGTTGCGCACCGTCGCCCACTGGAGGCCAGTCCCATTAGCGGCCATTGTGCCAGCCACGCCTGATGAAAGAACATGTGTGGTCGAGACGGGCAGGCCATAAACGTCAGCCGCGCCGATTGTCGCCGCTGCCACCAGTTCGGCGGCCGCGCCCTGGCCGTAGCTCAGATGCGACTTGCCGATCCGCTCAGCGACTGTCACCACGATACGCTTCCAACCAACCATTGTACCCAGACCGAGTGCAATCGCGACCGAGACCTTTACCCAAGTTGGGATAAAGCGCGTGGCATCGTCGAGCGCGCTGCGGTATTCCTTAACTGTTGTAGCCGTGGCCGCGTCGAAATGCGGATCCTTCAAACGGCCCATCTGCCGCAGTGCTTCGTCCATCAGATACATGTCGTTCCGGACGTTCTGCACCTGCTCAGCGGGGACCCGTCGGATGGCGCCGTAGCTGCGCACCTGTTCGGCGATGTCGTTGGCTAGAGCAGCCATGGCGGGCAGGGTCTCCGGACGACGCTGGTCGGTCTGGAGGTAATCCTCCACGCGTCGCCGCGTCTCCTCCGGCGCCACGGCAGGAGCGCCCTCACCGGCGAGCCCACGAAGTGCCCCGGCGGCCCGATCCGAAACCTCGATGAATGCCGGTGTTGCACTGTCCGGCACCGCACGGTTTAAGGAGTAGGCGGCGGGCACCACGCCGATGAGGATCAGCATTATCAGCCCCATCCCCTTCTGACCGTCGTTGGATCCATGGGCAAAGCTCACGCCTGTGCAGGTCAAAATCAGCAAGCCACGGATCCAAGCTGGTGGAGGATCGGCTGTCTCAGGAGCCTCATAAAGACGGCGATTGCGAATGAGGAGTTTGAGAGCGAGCAGGAGCAGGGCGGCTCCAATGAAGCCAACGATCGGGGAGAATAGTAGGGCCTCGAACACGCCGCTTGCCTGCGACCAATCCACGCCGGATGCCTGTGCGCCGGCTTCGGCGGTTAGCTCATTGGCCCAGCCCACGCCGATTATCGAACCGATCAGTGTGTGTGACGATGAGGCCGGAAGGCCCATGTACCACGTTCCAAGGTTCCAAATGATCGCAGCCACCAACAGCGAGAACACCATGGCAAGGCCTGCGCCACTGCCGACCCGTAGGATCAGCTCGACTGGTAGCAGACTGACAATGCCGAAGGCGACCGCACCCGACGAGGTGACAACACCGAGGAAGTTAAAGAAGCCTGACCATACGACGGCAACAGGCGCGGGTAGGCTGTGGGTGTAGATCACGGTCGCTACGGCGTTGGCCGTATCGTGGAAGCCGTTCACGAACTCAAAGCCCAGCGCGATCAGCAGGGCCACCGCGAGTAGCGCGAAAGGAACCCAGGTGGTCGGCTGGGCACCGGCGGCGTCTACATCGGAAACGAGGCTGAAGGCGGCATAGGCAACGCCAACGGCCAGAATGCCGATGATGACCAGAGGTCCATAGCGGCCCAAGCCCTGATCCAAGCGAGGCTTAGCTGTCTGCCTTGACTCAGAGATAGCGGGTTTGGAAATAGGTATTGTGGTTCCGGACATAAGTGCTCTCCGCGCATCGCGGCCAGAGAGGGTTCCCGTACGCGAGTTGCGCCGCTGCCCAACGTTCTCTGCTGATGGGCCGTTTCCGATTTTCGCGGTGCCACCGCAGGAGCTTGTATGAAGTTTCGATGCCGGTGCTGATCCACCTCACGCCAAGTAGCACCGTCAATTTGTCGACCCTTCGGCCGCCTAGCTGGCATGCAGAAGTCGACGCGCAGCAGAGTTCACGTTGCGGCGGCAATCCCGCTGATGTCGGCCTACAGCGCAAAGGCGCGCGCTCTCGCGGCGCGATTTTGGACGGCAGTGACGTGGTCGCGGCGGAGACGGAAGAGGTTGTTGATCTGATCGTAGGCAGAAAGGAAGCGCTGTGCCTGCCGAGGCGACTTGAAGCACTTCATCTGTCGCTTCCCCTGGTCCTGCGCCAAGCCGAGGGCTTCGGCTCCTTGAGCAGGAGTTTTGTGTCTGGCCTAGCTTGGCTGTAGAACAAGGATAGTGACGCAAGCTCGGACCGACCTAAGCTCCGCAGCGCGAAAGCCCGCGGCCAAGTCCGCAACCCGATCCGTACTGAACCGCCACGTCAGCCCCGATCGAAACTTCATCCGCCGGAAACAGGAACGATCAGTGGATCATTCTGCGCCGGGGTTAGCCTTCCTGCCTAAAGCGCGGGAAGGCGAAAGATGTCCGGCACTACTCGAAGCGTCCAGCCCTTTGCCGACCAGGTCGAGGCGGAACCGGCCGATCCAAGCGGGATCGAAGCCTGGATCGGGCCGGCCCTGCACCGAGCCCTGCCTCCCATGGCAACGCCGATGCAGCCGCAACGGATGGTGTCCCTCGCTGCCGAAGGGGGCATCGTCACTCGCTTCGACGTCGAGCGCACATTGGGCACCAACGATCTGGTCGGCATCGAATTTCTCGAGCGCGGCTTGCGCGCGGCGCGGGCCGTGACACGCGTCCTCGTTTCCGATCCGGCGGAAGGAATGGAGGCATGCGCGACCGGCTTCATGGTCTCGCCACGCCTTCTTCTCACGAACGCCCATGTGCTGCCCAGTAAGGAGGTCGCGCGGTCCACCCTCGTTGAGTTCGGCTACGAGCTGGATTCCGAGCGTCAGGCTAAGCCGACCGAGCGTTTCCGGCTGATGCCGGAGGAATGCTTCATCGTCGGCGACCCGAAGGTCGCCGAGCGCGACTTCGCCCTCGTTGCGGTCGCCCAGGAGGGTGAGCGCGGTGGCAGGCTCGCCCGCTGGGGCTGGCTGAGGCTCGACAGTCGTGTCGGCAAGGTCGAGCCTGGAGAGTGGGTTACCATCATCCAGCACCCCGGCGGCGCTTACAAGCAGGTGGCTCTGCGCGAAAACCAGTTGATTCGAAAGGACGACACACGAGGTCTGCTATTCTACAAAACCGATACGGCCCCGGGGAGCTCCGGAGCGGCTTGCTTCAATGATCAATGGCAGGCAGTCGCCCTGCATTCGCGTGGCGTGCCCGAGATGACCGAGGACGGGCTTGTCAAGCTGACCGGAGAGCGCAGGCCAGTGGAGCGGGATGCAATCGACAAGATCCCCGGCCTTCGAGACACGGACATTTTGTGGGAGTCCAACCTTGGCGTCCGCATCAGCCGCATCGTGCAGTTTCTGCGCGGCGATACCCTGGCCGGCACGAACACACTCGTGCGCGCCATGCTGGCGGACATCGCGTCCGGCGGGCCGAGCTTGGCCGGCCCGCCGCTCGCCTCCAGCCCCGTCGCCGGCGCCGCGCTGAGCTTGGCGCGCGTCGAGGAAAGCTTGGCCAGTCTTGCCCAGCAGATTGGTGGCGACTTCTTGTCGGCAGAAGAAGTGCAGCAACGGCGGAGGGGCAGCACCTTCGCCCAGCCGCGGCGTGCCGGCGCCTTTCCCGAAAAAGGCTACGACCCCGATTTCCTGGGCACTTCCATTCCGCTTCCGGCACTCACTCCGAGGGCGCTCTCGTACGGACGGGCCGCCGTGAACAGCGAGACCGGCCGGCACGAACTGCCCTACACTCACTTCAGTATCATCATGAACGCGGAGCGGCGATTGGCCTTTGCCACGGCCGTCAACATCGACGGGCGCAAGAGCTTTCCGCTCAGCCGCGGCCGCGACCGGTGGACCTACGATCCACGGTTGCCAGAGGAGGAACAGGCGGGCGACTGGCTCTACAAGGAAGAAGGTGGGAATTTCTTCGACCGGGGTCATTTGGTGCGCCGGCTTGATCCATGCTGGGGCACCGCCGAGGTCGTTGAGCGAGCCAACATCGACACCTTCCATTGGACTAACTGCTCGCCGCAGCACTGGTCGTTCAACCAGGGCGAATTGCTGTGGAATGGTCTTGAGAACTACATTCTGAACAATACGGACAGCGAGAACATCCTGGGCACCGTCTTCACCGGCCCCGTGTTCCGACAAGACGACTATGTCCATCGTGGTGTCCCGCTGCCGCGCGACTATTGGAAGGTTGTGGTGATCCGCACACGAGACGGAGACCTGCGCGCCAGCGGCTACACGATCAGTCAGGCGCGCCTCGTTGCGAATATTGATTTCGAGGAGTATCCGGTAGGCCAGTTTCGCACCTTCCAACGGCCGCTGCGGCGCATCGCGGAGATGACCGGGCTGGGGTTCGATGATGCAGTGATGCAGGCTGACGTCCTGAGTAGGAGTGCTGGCGGAACAGAAGGTGTGGGCCCGGAGACCAAGAGCAGAGCCGGGACCGCAAGCTTGGATGCACGTGAGCTTCTACGGCTTTCCGACCTCATGCTGTAGTCAGATATCTCCCGCACTCACGGTTTGCATCGTGATCCTACGGCCGTTCCCGGCTGCATCTTGTAAGCCTTGAACAACCGGGCTGATGGCTTCGGGTGGCTTCGTGCAGAGCGCTCTGCCACAAGGAAGGAGCAGCGAGTGGTGTCGGCGGAAGCCTTTCGGTTTCTAGGTACGGATGCCGAGCATGGAAGCGTCCGTGCCCCAGTTGCGGGATGGTCCGCTTCATACCCAACAGCAGAGCTTGAAGGTGATCTGACACTGCGACGTCCGTCGTCACGCCGCAGCGTCAGCCCTTCATGATTGTTGGCGGTTGGTTTGGATTCACATGCTTGTTTTGACTCCCCCCCTGAACGGGATCCGGGTGTAGTGAGAGAGTTGGCTTCCTTGAAAGCAGGCAGGGATGCCAAAGAAGCGTCACACGGCGGAACAGATCATCGGGCTGCTGCGGCAGGCTGAGGTAGGGCTGGCAATCCCGCATAAGCTACTTGCTGATCCGGCAAGCCTAACTCGACCGCTATTGTTAACCTCTAATAGCCGAACTTCACGGGAACGTCTTTCGGTGGCGCTTGCTAAGCAGGGCTGCCAGCCGGTAGGGGAGCCGATGTGCAGACTTCGTCCTCGGAACTGCGCCGCCGCGCTGCTGGCATTGATGCAATTTTCGTCCGCCGCGCCCTTAGTAGCAGCGGTAGAAGAGCCGATTGAGCTTGCCGACGATCCCTTCCAGATTACCGACCCCGTCGCGGCCAAACCCGGCGCAGCCGAGGCTGCTTTCATCGGCGCTTACGAGAGAGCGCGGCAAGGTTCGGTGCGCAACACCGGCGCCGCCGAGACCCAGCTATCAATGGGTGTCGTGCCAAGCCTGGAGCTTCGCATCGGTCAGGTTGGCGCCTATGGCAATCTCGAGACCCGCCGGAAGCTGGGCACTGTCAGCGACGATCTCGGCTCGTCAGACAACGGTGGGTAGGCAGCATGGGGAGGCTCGACCCGCATTGGGACGCTCTACGAGTTCAGCGATGGACGCGGTGGGTATCCCGCTATTGCGGGCCTGATGCGGATACGGACCCTCTACGGGTGCGGCAAACCCGCTTATGAAACCGAGGCCGTGGCGCTGATAGGCAGGACGTTTCCTTTCGGGCAGCAGGCCATTGGCACCCATCTCAACATTGGCTGGGTGGCTCGCCTGGAGCCACAGTTTGGCGAGCGGCCGAACCGCTACCTGCTGAATGCCTCCGTCGGTCAGGCAATCTCCCCTACCACCGCACTCGTTCTGACTTATGCCAGGGAGCAGCAGGAGCGGGGCGACCGCGACTACAGCCTCCTCCAAGCGGGGGTTCGCCACCGGCTTCAAGGAGGGCGGTTCGTGCTAGGCCTCGCTGCCGGGGTTGGGACTACTCGTGACACGCCGCGCTATCAATTCGCGGTTGCCCTGCAATGGCAGCTCAGCGGTGCCTGGTAGAAGCCAATGATCAGCCAACGGAGACGATAATGTCAGAAGCCACAGGAGCCGGCACCACAGGCGGCGAAGGTGTTGCTATAAACGAAACAGATCGACTGATTTCCTCCGACAAGGTTGAAGGTACGCCTGTCTACAGTCGCGCCGGCGACTGCCTTGGTTCGATCTATACGCTGATGATCGACAAGTTGTCCGGCCAGGTTTCCTACGCTGTCATGAGCTTCGGCGGCATTCTTGGGATTGGTGAACGCTATCACCCCCTGCCCTGGAAGACGTTGACCTACGATACAGACTTGAGCGGCTATGTGGCAGATGTCTCGCGTGTACAGTTGGAAGCGGCGCCGAGCTATGGCCGCGACGAGACACCGTGGTCCGAGCCGGGTTATGGCCGCAGCGTCTATGACTACTACGGCCTGGCCTACCCGGGCATCATGTGAGCATAGGCAGGCACTGCCTCATGGTAGGAGCGCAACGTCACCGGACGGTGACATAACTACGAAGTTGCGGTCCTACCTGGCACGCATGGTGCGCTTGGCAGCGTCTGCACGACGCCAGCCGGGAACGAGGAGCGCGCCATGGCCTATGTTTTGAAAGCCGCGGCTATCGCGGCAATTTTTGCCGCTGCCGTTGGCCACAACGACGTGCAGGCGCAAAGCGCGAAGCTGGAGACAAATCAGGTTCCACCCCACATTGCGGCAGCGGCGCGGGCTGCCGGCGGCTTCGAGCAGATTTCTGAAGCCGGCGTTGAGATCGAGTCCGGGCGAATGATCTTCGAGGTCAAGGGGCGCACCCGGGAAGGCCGCGTGCGTGAGGTGGATGTGCTAATGTCCGGTGAGATCGAGGAGATCGAGGAGGAGATCCAGCAGAATGAAGTGCCGCCGCCGGTGATGCAGGCGGTGCAGCGTTGGATGGCAAACTTCAGGCCGAACAAAATCGAGCGCAGCGAACGTCCGGTGCCAGGTGGCAATGGCACGACCTTCATGGTCTATGAATTCGAAGGTCAGCACGGCGGCATGGATGTGGATGTCGAAGTATCTGCGGACGGCAACCGCTTGATGATCGTGGACGACACGAAAGGCTGATCGATCGTGCACGGACAGGTACTTTGCCTGTCCGTGCATAACACTTCTTGGGCGGAACGCTTTCTGTGCAGCCTCGCGGCTCTGTTCTCTAGTGAAAAACTTTGCCGGAAGAGTCCGAAAGGGATTCTCCTGGCGCGGTGGGATGTGCGAGTCCGGGGCATGCGCACCGGGATCAGTCTGCATGTTTCCGCATCCGACCGCGAACGACTGCTGGCCACTGTCGGGGACTGCAACAGCCCGCAGAAGCATGTCTGGCACGCTCGGATCGTGCTGCTGACGGCCGATGGCCATGGCACGACCGAGATCATGCGCCAGGCTGGCGTGGCCAAGACCGCCGTCTGGCGCTGGCAGGAGCGGTTCATGCAGGCCGGCGTGGCCTGCTGCGCGACAAGACCCGCCCGCCGCGTATCCCGCCGCTCAGCGCGGAGGTCATCGGCCGCGTGGTGCAGATGACGCTTTCGGACCCGCCTGGCGAGACCACGCACTGGACGGCGCCGGCGATGGCCAAGGCGAGCAGCGTCAGCGTCAGTTCGGTACAACGGATCTGGCGCAGCCACGGCCTGCAGCCGCACCGGATGCGGCGGTTCAAACTCTCGAACGACCCGCGCTTCGCGGACAAGGTCCGCGACATCGTTGGCCTCTATGTCGATCCGCTGGCCCATGCCGTGGTCCTGTCGATCGACGAGAAGAGCCAGATCCAGGCGCTCGACCGCACCCAGCCCGGCCTGCCGCTGAAGCGCGGCCGCTGCGGCACCATGACCCATGACTACGTCCTTAACGGCACCGCCACGCTCTTCGCCGGGTTGGACGTGGCCGCGGGCAAGGTCATCGGCCGCTGCATGCAGCGGCACCGGCATCAGGAGTTCATCCGCTTCCTCACGCCGTCGAGGCGGAAATGCCCGCCGGCAAGCTGGTGCACGCCATCGTGGACAATTACGCTGTCCACAAGCATCTCAAGGTCATCCAGTGGTTCGGCCGGCATCCGCGCTGGACCTTCCATTTCACCCCGACCAGCGCCTCCTGGCTCGATGCCGTCGAGGGGTTCTTCGCCAAGCTGACCAAGCGGCGCCTGAAACGCTGCGTCTTCCACTCCCTCGTCTCGCTCCAGGCCGCCATCAACCGCTTCGTCGCCGACGCCAACGCCGAGCGAAGGCCTTTCCGCTGGACCAAAAACCCGGACGCCATCATCGCCGCCGTCAGGCGAGGGCACCAAGCGTTGGATTCGATCCACTAGCTCTATCCCCTCACCACCTGTGAGGGGCCGAGTACTCCTTTGCTCATGCCAACCGGGCAAGGTCATCCAATCTAACGCCGGCAGGCTTCAACCCTGCTTGTTACGGCCGAAGCGATTGACGAGGTATGTCGGTATATCCGAGCGCTGATGGCTGTGATCAATCCTGGGTGCGCTGATCTCCCTCCATGTTAGAGGCGGCACGTGAAGTGGAAGTTTAGGCCGAGAATCCTCGATGGGAACAGTCAACCATTCGGGCATGGCGGCATCGGACGCATGCATCGTTGTAAGCAACTGCCATCTTTTGCAAGGATCCATGATGACGTTCCTCTAATCTGTATCGACAACACTGCATACAGATGAACCACTCGATGCAATCAGCGCCGTGCTGGCCATGATCGCATGGTCGGGGACCTGCTCGACGGCGAGCGGGTTGCCATCGTCTAGGCTACCTAGTCGCGCATCTTCTGTGTCTCGCCATGACGACTGAGAACACCTGAGCCTGGAGAAAGCAGTACCTCAAGCCGGGCTACTTGCTCGCGCTCAAGGTTTCTCAGCCGTCGCGCCCAATCCACCTGCAGGCCACCATACTCGGATCGCCAGCAGCTGAATGTTACCTCCGATGGCTCGATCTAGCAGCAAGTCTTCCCCACCATCTGGCTCTGCGCCAGCTCGGCCCCAGCCTGCCACAGCAACCCAATGATCTGCTCTACGTATGACGCTTCCTCGACATCCAGACCTCCTTCCAAAAAGGCCAATTTTTTCATTCGAGGTAGATAACAGACAGGGGAATGTCACAAGGCCATGCAGCTCCCATTCATGGCCGGGTTGGTGGAAGTGCCGCTGGGCAAAGAGGCGGGTTCGCCGTTTTTCTGCCTGCACGTGCCTCTGGTAGGCCCGCACCGCCTCCGCCTGCTTCGCCGAATTATAGTGCCTGCCGGCGCAGGAGACGGCGAGGATGGCCGCAGCCAGACCCGGGTTGGAGGGATCATTCCTCGCCGCTGTCGCCGCCAGGGCGTGCCGGAAGCTTTGGGGCCTTCTCCATCCGCTACACAGCAAGAGTGTAGCGGTGTCGTTGACGGTGATGAGGAAAGCTCTGGCGCCACTGCTGCTGTGCTGTGCTGTGCTGTGCTGTGCTGTGCTGTGCTGTGGCGTCAGTTTACTCAATGCTGGACGACACGCTGCATCTTGGCAAACTGCTCAGCGCTGTAACTTTGGAGCGAGCTGCATGACGCATGATCCGTTAGGTGGAGAAGCCACCGGTCGTGCCCACCTCCTCGAAGAGGAGCAGGTTCGGGGTGAGTTCAATGCTGCCGGCCATAGCATCTGGATTGGCCTCGCGGGGCTACTCGGGAGACGTTGGGACAGCCAAGCTCTCGCCCACAGAGCGGCTTCGAGGATAGTTGGTGAGCTGAGTGATTTGGCGAAGCTACGTTGCTTGCCGGATGCACGGCCGATCCCGGCCTCGTCCGTGCTCGATGAGCTCTATGAGCGCGTGTCACGGTATGGCAGGACGCCTAGGACAGTCGTTGAAAGTCACTTGGTGAGAAGGCTTGCCGGCGAGCCACGCAATCTCCGAACAACGGCAGAGGTTACGGAATTGATCGAAGCGCTCCTCCGTCGCTATGCGGCCGACTACGAGCGCGGCGAGCTGACTTGGGTCGACGAGCTCTATGCCATGGCAACGCCTGGCAATCCTGTCATGACTTGGAGGCTTGAGGTGCCGCCAGCGCACGCGGCAGGTGAAGACGCGATGGTCACCCTGCGTGTTCCTGTGGCTGCGCTTGAGGCAGCCGGCCTGTCGACGGGCGACCAGCTCATCCTGGAGCCGCGGTGGGACGGCTTGTGGATCGGGGGCGGCCCCCCCTCCGCAACATGACTTGTTTTAGCCAACCTGACCCGCCGACTAACTCAAGGTGTTGCTGCTCGCTCGTGGCGACGGCTTGAACGATGCTGCCTCGGAGCTTGGCACGGGCGAACTCTACATCGGGCTCGGTGGCCAAGCCCCGATCCTGATGCTGCGGGACCGCTGGGAGTCAGAAACGCAAAAAACCCCATGGCCTCGGGCTGAGGTCATGGGGCTGTTGCGTGTCTTCCATCAGGAAGGAGGATTGGTGGCTATACTACTCGGCCACCGGAGGCGGTTCGCTCCCGGCGCCGGTGCTCGATCACCGCGCCCTGGAAGGCGCGGAACTCGGGCACCCGCATGAAGCGGACGAGATAGCCACCATGGGTCAGCTCGTCGTGGCAGGCGGCGCAGATCAACCACCCATGCTCGGGCTTGTTCAGGCTGCGATGGAAGAAGTGGTCGAACTCAGCGCCGGGCACCACCCGGCCGGTCTCGGTGAGAACGCGCTCGCGCAAGCAGCAAGGGCACTGGCCGCCAAAGGGCTCGGCCGCCACCACCTTGGTGATGATGCTCCGACCCAGTCCGGTAAACTCCAGCCGGTTACCGAGGAGGAGTTCCTGCGCGGACAGCTGCAGGAACATCAGGTCCGCCGCATGCCGCTCGAGCGTGTCGAGGCGGTCATGCAGGGCGCGGAACTGCCTCGCCAGGTGCTGCCGCAGCGGATCGTGGTCGGCCGCGGGCCGGCCGTCATGCCACACCAGGGCGGCACGGACGACGGTGTTGCACCAGAGGTGGAACTCGGGCGAGAGGTAGCGGGCATAGGCCAGGGCAAGCTGCCAGTGCGCCCAGGTGCCGCCGAGGCGGCCGCGGGTCGTGGCAACGAAGCCATCGGGGTCGAGGCGGATAATATCATCCTGGATGATATTTTGACTGACCGGCCCATCGGGGTCGGTCCAGTGCGTCTGGGCATGGGTGCGAAAGCGTGTGGTCTCCTCGAGGACCAGCCAGTGGATGGGGCGTCGGTACTCCGGGCAGCCTGCCGCCCGCCACATGTCTGTCAGGTTCAGCATGATGCCGCGGAGGCGGATGGGCCTGCCCTGGTAGCTGAGGATGCTGATGGGGGTCATGGTGATCTCCAACAGGGTTTCGGCCTTGCTCAAGGGACCGCTGCGGTCGGCTCAAAGCTGCCGAGACCGGTTGGAGAGGGGCGGCACAGCCCGGCGTACCGCCGGGGCGGATGTCGGGCTGGCGCCTCATGGGCATGGTGGACGCGGTCAGGCTCGACCCTTGGGCCTGCATCCTCCTGCCACCGCTGACAGGGGGAGGGTTTGCAGAAGCGGCCGGCTCAGTGCCGGATGCGCGGTGCCAGGCAGCCAGGGACGTCGAGGTGACGCCCTGGCTGCCTGCCCAGATGCCGGACAAGGGAAGCCGAGAGACAAAAGACCCGACCCTGAGCCCAGTCGGGGACGGCGCGGACCAACCACGAGGCATTCGTTGGGATGCGCTGGGGCGGTCCGGCAAGCGACCGGCTTGTGCTCGACCCGCGAGTTTGAAAGCGGCGCTATGCCATCAGGGGAGCGAGGGCGCCGGCAGGGTCATGCCTCTCGTCCACCACACATGGGAATGGCGCGATCTAATTTCAAGTTAGCAATGAAACAGGGCGGTACGCACCCTCCCCGCGCGCGAAGGAAATGCTGCGTACCCCCTGCGTACCTCCGCGCCCAACCCACTTCCCTTGGCCTCCAGGAGGTCGGTGGCAGCCCCATCCTACAAGCCCATCGCGCGCCTGCGGCATAGCCCCAAAGCACCGGGCAGGATCGTGCCCCAACGCGTGGTGTAGGAGCGGTACTCCTGGGCGAGCTCGGGCCTCGTCAGGATGCCAGGGCGGGCAGACTGACGGGTGCAGTATCGCTGATGGCGCCGATGGTCTCCAGGGTCATGTAGCGGGCTCGCTGGGTGGCCCATTCGTCGGACTGCTCGAGGAGGATCGCGCCGACCAGCCTGACAGCGGCAGCGTCATTCGGGAATATGCCGACGACATCGGTACGACGCTTGATCTCGCCGTTGAGCCGCTCGATCGGGTTTGTGCTGTGCAACTTGGCCCGGTGCGCGATGGGGAAGTGCATGTAGGCGAGGACGTCTTCCTCGGCGGCGTCCATCAGGGCGGCCAGCT
>NZ_JAETWB010000236.1 GCF_016773205.1 Belnapia arida | reverse complement strand
TGCAACTCGGGACGGCGCTGACCAAGCCGGTAACCTCCCTCGCCCGGGCGCTCTATCCGGAGAGGGCGAAGCTGACCGCGACGAGGGATGCAGCCGCGGTCCGGCTTGTCCTTAGTCGCGCCGCGCTGCTGACGACGGCCATCGGCCTCCTGGCGATCCTCCTTGTCGCCGTGGCGGGCGAGTTGCGTCTGTCGCTGATTGGTGGACCGGATTATGTCTTCGTTTACC
>NZ_JAETWB010000235.1 GCF_016773205.1 Belnapia arida | reverse complement strand
GCCGGCATAGATCTCGCGCGACACGCCGATCGAGTACCAGAGGTAGTCGGGCGTGCCGAAAAGCGGGTTGCGCTCGATCCACTGGTGGCCGAGCCGGGCCGAGGCGGTGAAGCCATAGGGCAACGTCACGTCGGCGCCGCCCTCGACGTAAAAGCCGTCGCCCGAGCGGCCGAAGAAGTTCGGCGAGTAGTTGAAGGCGCCCATCAGCTTGACGATGTCGATGGTGTA
>NZ_JAETWB010000234.1 GCF_016773205.1 Belnapia arida | reverse complement strand
CGCCAGGCCACGCACCGTATGCGGGCCGTCGGTCAGGTAGACCGTAAGGACCACGCCAAGCTGGCGCGCCGAAAGATCAGGTCCATCGCGCCGGACGAGGGCGACTACCGTGTCCCGCAGACTGCCGACCAGCTGGTCGGGGTTGCTCTGTACCGCCATAGCTCCAAGCCCCTCGCCCATTGTGGGCCTTTGAACAGTCCGGCGCCCAGGCTCTGGCCTGCTGGCCGGCA
>NZ_JAETWB010000233.1 GCF_016773205.1 Belnapia arida | reverse complement strand
AGGCGCGAACGCGCCGAGATCCCGAACGAGGCCGGACAACCCTTCGACCCGCAGCCGAATGTCTGCGCCACTGGGCCTAACGACGACCCGCTCCACCAGCGCCCGCACGATCCGCGCCTGCTCGGCCGGGAACAGCTCACTCCAGAGCGGATCGAGCCGCTCCAGCGCATCCCGGACTTCCCCTTCAGTCACATCCGGCGCCTCGACCCTCGCCGCCTGCCAAGTTCCAA
>NZ_JAETWB010000232.1 GCF_016773205.1 Belnapia arida | reverse complement strand
CGGCATGCAGGAACTTCCGCCCGATCCGCCCGTCGAGGCCCATGCCGCGCGCCACGTCATGCACGTCGGCGCCCACCCGCTCGCACAGGTCGGCGATCTCGTTGATGAAGGTGATCTTGGTGGCGAGGAAGGCATTCGCCGCGTACTTGATCAGTTCCGCCGTCTCGAGGCTGGTGGCGACGATCGGCGTCTCGATCAGGTAGAGCGGCCGGTAGAGCCGGCGCAGCGTGGC
>NZ_JAETWB010000231.1 GCF_016773205.1 Belnapia arida | reverse complement strand
ACCAATTCCGATCGACCAACCCGAAGGCGACCTTTGTGCCTTTTCGCATTGGATCCGATGTTGACGGGCGCCCTAAGGTTGCCGTCCGGCAGCGAGCATTAGCGGCTGTGCGCCCATGTCCAATCTGTACTGCCTGCGCTCGCCTTCCTGATAGCGGCGTTGTTGCATAATCCGGTGACGGAGAGGTGCGATGGTTGAGGAAGCGACGGGTTGTGGCCGGCCGCAGCGGCGA
>NZ_JAETWB010000230.1 GCF_016773205.1 Belnapia arida | reverse complement strand
CTCTTCTCTACGGCAGATTTGGCGACGGCGACCCGGAACGAAAGGGGGCCTAAATGCGGCAACGGCGCCGCCCCATCAGGAGCGGCGCCGTCGTTGCACTCCGTCGCATGGCGCGAGTGACGGGGCTCGAACCCGCGACCTCCGGCGTGACAGGCCGGCGCTCTAACCACCTGAGCTACACCCGCCCGCGACAGGAGGCGGGGTGTATGGCCCCACGCCTCCCGTGTCAAGCG
>NZ_JAETWB010000229.1 GCF_016773205.1 Belnapia arida | reverse complement strand
CGTTCACCGGCCGTCGCTCCAGCAGGCGGTCAACCCAGCCGGTCGAGCTATCAGCTGCCCGCTTGCGCCAGCCGACGGCCGCTCGCGCGCCGTGGACCAGCAGGCGGCGGATGTAGCCATCGCCTCTCTTGCTGATGCCCCCGAGCCGCTCCTTGCCACCGCTCGACCTCTGCTGCGGTACCAGCCCCAGCCAGGCGGCAAACTGCCGCCCGGAGCCAAACTGACGTGGGTCGCC
>NZ_JAETWB010000228.1 GCF_016773205.1 Belnapia arida | reverse complement strand
TCCGTATCCACGGCGACGTGCCGCTTGCGTCCTTTGGTCCGCTTGGCGGCGTCGTAGCCCCCACCGTCAGGCGCGTGCGGCGCCTTCACCGTCTGGCTGTCGAGCACGCCCCCGGTCGGGCTGGCCTCCCGGCCCTGCCGCTCGCGGTCCAGCATCAGCGCGATGTCGTGGATGGTCTGGAACAGTAGCCGCCGGGTGAAGCGCCGGAACCACCAATACACGGTCTGCCATGGCC
>NZ_JAETWB010000022.1 GCF_016773205.1 Belnapia arida | reverse complement strand
CCCGGGCAAGGAGGCCAAGCTCTGCTTCATGGGGCATGCGCTGATGGAGAACCGGCACGGCCTGATCGTCGGCGCCGTCGCCACCCGCGCCTCGGGCCATGCCGAGCGCCTAGCTGCGCTGCACCTGATCGCGCCGCATGCCGACAGGCCCGGCAAGGTCACCCTCGGCGCCGACAAGGCCTTCGACGTGCGCGACTTCGTCGCCGAGCTACGCGAGATTAACGTCACGCCGCACCTGGCGCAGAACCCAGCGGGCGCCAGTCCGCCATCGACGGGCGAACGACGCGGCACGCGGGCTACGCCGTGAGCCAGCGCGTCCGAAAGCGGATCGAGGAGGCCTTCGGCTGGGCCAAGACAGTGGCCGGGCTGCGCAAAGCCCGGCACCGCGGCCTGTCCAAGATCGACTGGCAGTTCACCCTGGCCATGGCCGCCTACAACTTGGTCCGCCTGCCAAAGCTGCTTGGCGCGGCGGCGTGACGCCCGTCGACCCCCGCACGATCCCGGGCGCCCGGAAAGCGCCCCTGCCCGAGTTCGCCGCCGCCATGCGCGGCGCTCCGTCAGCGTCGGAAAGGGCCACGATCCGGCACAGCTCGCAGGCTTTTCAGCAACCTGCTAGGGCGCCGGCTACTACGCCTCGCTCGACCGGCCCCCGTCAGCCCGCGCCGAGGCGGATACGGCATTGCTGCGGCAGATCCAGACGGTGCACCTCACCTCGCGCCAGACCTATGGTGCACTATGGGTGCACGCCGAACTCCGTACCAGAGGCGAACGGCACGGCCGCAAGCGCATCGCGCGCCTGATGCGCAGCGCCGGGCTGGTCGGTGCCAGCCATCGCCGCGGCGGGCCGGTGACGACGCGCCGCGACGGCAGTAGCAGACCGACCCCGGACCTGGTGAACCGCAACTTCACCGCCAGTGGCCCGAACCAGTTGTGGGTCGCAGATATTACGTTCATCCCCACGGCAGCCGGCTTCCTCTACCTCGCCGTGGTGCTCGAGGTCTAGAACTGCAAGGTCATTGGCTGGGCTACCGCCAACCATCTCCGCACCGAGCTCGTGCTCGATGCGCTCGACATGGCCGTTGGGCAGCGCCGGCCGCACGAGGTCATTCACCACTCGGATCAAGGGTCGCAATATACGTCCTTGGCGTTCGGCAAGCGTTGCCGAGAGGCCGGCGTCGGGCTATCCATGGGCTCGGTCGGCGATGCCTAAGACAATCCCTTGTGTGAGAGCTTCTTCGCGATCCTTGAATGCGAGTTGCTCGCGCGCCGCCGGTTCGCCTCCCACGCCGAGGCACGCATGGCGACCTTCAGCTTCATCGAGGCCTGATACAATCCAGCCAGGCTCCACAGCCCTGAGCTACCGCTTGCCCATGACCTACGAAAAAGAGGAGCAGCAAGCCGTCGCCGTTGCCCCTAAATCAGCCAACCATCAGCTGTCCACGAAAGCGGGCCAAAACCAACCTGGGCCTCGACCAACATGGCCCGAGCTCACGGCCGGGCGCCTCGGGGCGAGCGGCTGCGGACCGCCATCCCGCACGGCCATTTGGCTGACCACCACCTTCGTCGCCGGCCTGCGCAACATTGGCATGGTCACTCCGATGGTGCTAGATGGGCCGAGCAACGGCTCCCTCTTCCAGGGCTATGTAGAGCGGGTGCTGGTGCCCGAGCTCCGCCTTCGCGACATCGTTGTGATGGACAACCTCGGCAGCCATAAGGGCGCAGGCGTCAGGGCAGCGATCAAGGCCGCAGGCGCGAGCCAAGCTATGCCGGCAGCGTCTCCTGCGGCCCAATCTTTGCCCTGCGGTTGTCGCCTACGGTGGTTCGCTCGCGTCTTGCTGACAGGCACGTAGGCATCCCGGCGAAGCTACGAGCTGCATCGCATGCGGTTGCGAGGAATGACGAGGGCTAACGTGCAAGTCCAACTCGCCGCCATCGCTTGCGATCCTTGGCGATTACTCAAACTCTCTCCTGCCAAGCTGCGTAAGCCAAGCGAAATTCCAAAGTGGCCCATCCACCGCACTGCTGAACCGCCGAGCTTAATGATGGCACCTGGCCACAAAGTGCTTCGGTTACCATCCATGCACAAGTTTCCGAGCTTGGCGTAAGCCCAAGCTTCGTCGGGCCTGTCCCAAGCCAGCCTTGGGCTGAATTCGGCCGCTGCGACGCCCGGCTCTTGTTGCAGTTAATCATTTTTAATTCATATCTTCACGGTAAAAATATCAACCAATAATTGTTCTACAGACTGAGCAGAAATAGCCAAAGGTTTTGTCGCGCTCGCCCGGGCGTCCCACAGGGCGAGCGAAAGACGTCTCCAAAAAGTTGCTTTATTTCAAATAATAAGGGTGAGCGATGATCTATTATGTTTCCGCATCTACAATCAGCGGCGGCACAGGGACCTTGAGCAACCCGTTCAGCTCTTTGCAGAGAGCCCATGATCTCGCCAAGCCGGGCGATACTATCGAAGTGCGCGGCGGCACCTATTTCTTGGCTCAGCCTCTCAAGTTCACGAGCGACGGCACGGCCGACAAGCCAATCACTGTCGAAAACTACAACGGCGAAAAGGTCGTCATCGACGCGGGCAAGACGACGGGGGGCTTCGCCCTCACGCTCAACTCGGCGTCCTACAACCACATCAAAGGCCTTGAGATCAAGAATGGCGGTGAAGGTGGAGTCTGCGTCACCGGGGCCTCGAACGGAAATCAACTCGAGCTGCTCAATATCCACCACAACGGTCGAACGTCGCAGTACGACGGCAAGGGCTTCGTCGTGTACGGCTCGTCGGCGAACAACTTGATCCTGAATGTTGATTCGCACGACAACCGCGATCTCGCGGGCGACAACGCCGACGGCTTCCAGATCGCCACCACCGGAGTGGGCAACGTAGTACGCGGCTGCCGCGCCTGGAACAACGCCGACGACGGCTTCGACCTGTTCAACGTGCAGAACAACACCACGTCCGGTGCGGTCACCCTGAGGGTAATTATGCTTGGCACAATGGCTACGATCTTGCCGGAAACTGGTCGGGTGACGGCAATGGATTCAAGCTCGGCGGCACCCGCTCCGGCACGGCCGGAACCTCGGGCGGCCACACGCTGATCGACAACGTGGCCTTCGACAATCCCTATGCCGGCTTCAGCGAGAACGGCGCCCAGGTCCCGCTGAAGCTCTACAACAACACATCATACGCGAACGGCTACTCCTTCGAGTTCTATACGAATAAGCACGTGCTGCAGAACAACCTCGCCGTTGGGGGTAAGTTGTGGGGCACCGGCAACCATAATTCGTGGAACGGCGACGTCACGGCAAATGTGGCCGACTTCCAGTCTACCGCGACCGCAACCGTTGCCGGGCCACGCGCAGCGGATGGCACGGTGAATGCCGGCAGCTTCCTGCATCTCGCTGCCGGGTCGGACCTCATCGACAAGGGCATCTCCGTCGGCATCAAATACGCCGGCATGGCACCGGACCTCGGCGCCTTCGAAACCGCGGCGATGACGAGGCCGGCCGTCACTTATCTGGCGGCTTCGCAGGATTACTTCCTGTAGCAATAGCTTGACCGGCGCAGCCGCGTCGATCTGGAAGGTACGACGCGCAGCCGATGGCTGCGATCTGCTGGGGGCGGCGGCACGGTTTGCTGTCGAAAACGGCTCCGAACGGCATTCCCGCAGCCGCACCCCATCGGCACCGCCGATCCGCCACACCGCCCGGGTGACCAGCCTGCGCATCATGCGCCGAACCGCACCGTAGCCAAGACATTCTTTACAAGCCGGCCGCACCCCGGTCTGCCGAGCCGCGCCACCTGCCGGCAGCGGAAACCGGCTTGGCGTCATCCATATGAACGATGACGGATCGGCCTGTCTCTGTAGCTTGCACTGAGAGGTCCTCATGTGCGGCATCTTTGGTTGGTTCGGAACCACCCCTCCCGTAGACGGGACTATCGAGCGAATGGGGGACCTGCTCCACCATCGCGGACCAGACGACAGCGGGCATGAGCAGGGTGCCGGCTGGGGCCTCGGCTTCCGGCGCCTCAGCATCCTGGACCTGAGCCCACTCGGGCACCAGCCCATGCGCAGCCCTGACGGTCGCTGGTGGCTCGCCTTCAACGGCGAGATCTACAACTACGTCGAATTGCGGCACGAGCTGGAACGGCTCGGCGAGCGGTTCCGGAGCGGGTCCGACACCGAAGTGCTGCTGCGCGTGCTGGCACGCCATGGCCCCTCGGGCCTCAACCTGCTCAATGGCATGTTCGCCCTCGCCCTAGTCGACACCATCGACCGGCGGTTCCTGCTGGCGCGCGACCGGGCCGGGGTGAAGCCGCTCTACTACACGCTCAAGGCGGGCGATCTCCGCTTTGCCTCGGAGCTGAAGGCCCTGCTGGCCTGGCCTGATGCGCAGCGGCAGGTCGACCGATCGGCCCTGCCCGAATACCTGGCCCTGGGCTACTTGCCAGAGGAGACCTGCATCTATGGCGGGCACACCAAGCTTCTGCCGGGCCATATGCTGAGCGGTTCGCTCGACGCACCCGCCGAAGCCGTGCCGCAGCGCTACTGGCAGCTGTCGCTGAACGGGGACCCCAGCCGCCGTGCGCTGCGCGCCAATGAGCTGCAGGAGATGCAGGCGCTGCTGTTCGACGCGGTGCGCATTCGCCTGCGCAGCGACGTGCCGGTGGGCATCTTCCTGTCGGGAGGCATCGACAGCGGCCTGATCGCCGCCCTGGCCCGAGATGTGACGGGTGCGCATCCCGTGGCACTGACCGTCGGCTTCGCTGAGGCGGATGCCGACGAGACCGAATTGGCTCACGCGACGGCACGTCACGCCGGACTGGCGCACCATGTCATCCACCAGGATGCCGGTACCCTGGCCGATGTGGATGAACTGGCCTGGTTTTATGATGAGCCCTTTGGTGACCCGTCAGCTCTTCCCACTTTCGCCCTGTGCAGGATGGCTGCGCAGCACGCCACCGTCTTCATTGGCGGCGACGGCGGCGACGAAGCTTTCGGCGGCTACCGGCGCTACACCGAAAGCCTGCGGCTGCGGCAGCTGATAGGCGCGGCCGGCGCATCGTCCGGAATGCTTCGCGCGCTGTCCCACCTGGCTCCGGCACTGTCGGTCGCCCGTTTTCGCCTCCTTAAGCTCGGCCTGCCTGACGATGGCGCGGCGGCAGCCTTCGATGCGCTGCCGCTGGACCCCGCCATCGCCGCTGTGCTGCCTCCCGACCTGCGCCAAGCAGCCGATGTCGCGGGCCGGACACTGTGGCAGGGCTGGGCGCGCAGCCACGGCACGGCCTCGCTCACCGCCCGACAGCAGGCTTTGGATTATGCGATGTATCTGCCGAGCGATGTGCTCACCAAAGTGGACCGTGCGTCGATGGCCCATTCCATCGAAGTCCGCGCGCCGTTCCTTGACTACAGGCTGATCGAGTGGGCGGCTCGGCTGCCGCGCGGTACGTTGCTCGATACGCAGAGTGGCAAGCTGCCGCTGCGTGCCCTCGCGGCGCAATTGCTGCCGCCGGCAGTGGCGCAGGGGCGGAAGCGCGGCTTCGGCGTGCCGCTCGACGACTGGTTCCGTGCGCCGGATGGCGTCGCGCTGGTTCAGGAGCGTCTGATCTCGGCCAACGCACGCAGGGATGGCCTTTGGGACAGCGTCGGCGTGGCTAAAGTGCTGGCACGCCATCGCGCCGGAGGGGGGCGGGGCTTCGGGCTGCTGCTCTGGCGGCTCCTGATGCTTGACGCTTGGGCAGGGCATTACGGAGGAGGTGCCGGGATGCCGGTGCCGCCCGGGGCGCGAAGCATGGCGGGAGGGCCTGCCTGGCCGGCCCGTGCTGATCTCCATGCGAAAGCGGAGGCCGCCTCCTGATGCCGCCGCCATGGCCCGAGCCGGTTGCGGTCATGATCGGGGGCCTTGGCCAGGGCGGCAGCGAGCGGCAGTTGTACAGCTTTCTCGCCGGTTGCGACCGGCGCCGGTGGGAGCCGCTGGTATTCGCATCCGGGGCCCTGGGCTTCTGGGAGGCGCCGATCCGCGCCCTCGGCATTCCGGTGGTGCTTCTGCAGGGCAACCCGCTGGCCAAGATGCGCCAGTTCCGGACTGCCGTGGCGGCTGCAGGGATTCGCTGCTTCTTCTCCTGGTCCTCCTATACGAATGGCTATGCCCTGGCACTGGCCGGGACCGGCAGTCATTGCATCGGTTCTTTCCGGAACGCCCAATTCGCCGACCTACCCCACCGGCTGCGTTGCCTCTGGATCTGGGTGAGTCTCGCCGGCCTTACGGCCGTGGTCTGCAACTCGGCGGAGACGCAGGCGCAGGTGGCACGGCAATGCAGCCCCCGCCTGCGGGTGGTCTTCGTCCCGAATGCAGTCGAGGTCCCCCCATCCGAGCTAGTGGCCGCCTGGCGCGACCACTGGCGCAAGCGGCTTGGGCTGAGTCTAGATACGGTCCTGGTGCTGGGGGCCGGGCGGCTTGTGCCGCAGAAATGTTTCTCGCGTTTCATCGACGTTATCGCCCAGGTCATCCAACGGCATGGGCAAGCGGTGTATGCGGTCATCGCCGGCGAGGACCACGGCTGCCTGCCTGCCCTGCAGGCGCATGTAGCGCAGCTTGGGCTGGTAGGTCGGATCGAGTTTTTGGGCGCGGTTCCGGACGCCCGCGAGTTGATGGCGGCCGCCGATATCTTCCTCCTGTCGTCCGACTACGAAGGCATGCCAAATGTCGTGCTGGAGGCAATGGCCGCCGGCGTTCCCTGCGTGGCCACGCCGGTCAACGGTTTGGGCGGCGTGATCGAGTCCGGATCGAGCGGCCTCGTGGCGGAGGCCGAGGCGTCCGACCTTGCGCAGCATGTTGCCATGCTCGCGGCCGATTCAGGGCTGCGCCAGGCCATGGGGGCACGCGGCCGCGCCCGGATCGCCACCAATCATCAGCCGGATCGGATCATTCGTGGACTTTGGGCGCTCTGCGAGGCGCAGGCCAAACCCAGCATGGGAGATGCCAGTGCGGCTAGCGATATTCGTCGACCAGGTTTTCTGGCGCGACGGCGACGTGATGTCCACCGATGAGTCCTACGTCCTTTTCCTCGCCAGCTTTCTCGACGAGGTCGACGAGATCGTGCTCATCGGCCGGCTCGCGCCGGAGCCGGGCCGCGCGCCTTATCTGCTGGGAAACCCGGCGATCCGCCTCTGTCCGCTGCCTTACTATCCGAACCTCTATGAACTCTGGAGGCATGGCCCGGGGATCTACCGCCGCACTATCGCCACGGTACGACGGGAGGCGACCGGGCAATGGGATGCGTTGCTGGTCTGCGGGCCGCATCCCCTCGGGCAACTAATCGCGCGACAGTGCAGCCGCTTCGGCATTCCGGTGGCGCTGATCGTACGCCAGAACCTAATCCAGCAGATGGATGCGCATCGTGGCCTGAAACGACTGGCCGCACTGGCTGCCGCGACGCTCTTGGAATGGGACTTCAAGCGGTTGGCCCGCGGTCGGACGGTGTTCACGGTGGGAACGGAAATGGCGGAGGAATATGCCCGCTTCACGGGCCACGTGCACAACCACTTCCCCTGCCTAGTGGATGACGGGCAGTTCCGCGCCTTCTCCGCGATGCCGGCCGGTGCCGACCCGGCACGGCTGCTCTGCGTGTGCCGGCTCGCGCCCGAGAAGGGCCATGTCTTCCTGTTCGACGCACTGGTCCAGCTGCGGGAACGGGGCGTCGCATTCCACCTCGACCTGGTCGGGATCGGGGCGCTGGAGGCAGAACTGAAGGGCAGGGCACGGGCCATGGGCATTGAGGACGCTGTCACCTTCCACGGCTACGTGCCTTATGGCCCGGAGCTGCTGCACCTGTATCAAGAGGCCGGCGTGATGGTGCTCTCGTCGCTCACCGAAGGCTTCCCTCAGGTGATCAACGAGTCCCTCTCGATCGGGATACCCACCGTGGCGACGACCGTTGGCGGGATCCCGGCCTTCCTGGCGGATGGCCAGACAGCCCTGCTGGTGCCACCGCGGGATCCCGCTGCCCTGGCGGCCGCCCTCGAGCGGGCCATCAACGATCAGGTCCTGCGGCAAGGCCTGCGGGAGCGGGGCCGGGCGCTGATGAGTGCCAATACGCTGGAAGCCAACCGGTCGAAGGTGATGGGAGCAATCCGTCATGAAGTCCTTGCAGCCTGCGCCTGAACACCGATCCGCACTTGCCGATTATCCGGCAACTGAGGTGCCGGAGCAGCCCACGGTCGGCATCGCGGTTCCGGTCCTGGACGAGGCGGCCCATATCGCCCAGGTCGCTGCGGACATCCTGGCGCAGGATTACCCGGGCCTCCGCGAAATCTGGTTCGTCGATGGCGGCTCGACGGATGGCACAATCCCCATCCTCGCCGAGATCGCCCGCGGCGACGACCGGATCAGGCTGCTGCACAACGAGCGATGCAACACGGCTGCGGCACTGAATCTGGCCTTCGCAGGCTTGCGGAGCGACATCCTGATCCGCTTTGACGCGCATGCCCGGTACGCACCGGATGTGGCCCGCTGCTACGTCGCGGCGCTGCTGGCGACAGGCGCGGGCGGGGTGGGTGCGATTGCGCGCCCGATGGAGGCAAGCACGGACACAGGCCGCGGCATCGTCGCGGCGCACCGGAGCCGCTTCGGCCTCGGTGGGGCGAAGTTCCGCGACGAAGGCGCCTCGGGCTGGGTGGAGTCGGTCTGGAACGGCGGCTACTGGCGGCACGTGGTGGAACGGACCGGCCCCCTCCGCGAGGATTTGTGGCGCGCTGAGGACAACGACTTCAACGAGCGTGTCCGCCGGCAGGGCTACGGGCTCTTTCTCTGCCCAGAGGCCCATGCCTACTACCAGCCGCGCCAGTCGCTCGGTGCGCTCTGGCGGCAGTACATGGGCAACGGGGCCGGCGTGGCCAGGGCAGCCTTCGAGAACTACCGCGCCTTCGGCCTGCGGCACTTCATTCCCTTCGCGCTGGTCATGGGCATCCTGGCGCCATTGCCGGTGGCGCTGTTCTGGCCGCCGGCAGCGCTCGTCTCGGTCGGCGTGGCAGGCCTCTATCTCCTGGTGCTCCTCGTGGCGACGCTCGAGGGGCTGCGTACGGTGCCGGGCCTGCCCGTACTGTCGCTGCCGGCCGCCCTGGCCACGCTGCACTTCGCCTATGGCATCGGCTTCCTGCGTGGGCTGGCCGCGCAGGTCCGGGGCCGGCTTAGGCGACCGCCTGCCGAGCGGGCTTCCCGGATCGCCGGCGTCGTGCTGCTTGGCCTCGCCTTCGGCTCGCCCGGCGAGGTCGCCTCTGCCCAGGTCGCCATGTGGTTCGCGCCCAGCATGGACCGTATTGCCCGCGACGGCTTGGCCGTGACGAAAGCATCGATGGAGCTTTTCTCGGCACGGGGCGAGACCGAGTCTTTCCAACTCGCCATTCGTGCGCCCCAAAGCGGCCTGACGAACGTGACGGTGCGTATCGGCGACCTGGTGAGTGAAGAGGGTGCACGGATCGCTGCGCGCCAGGTCGAGTTCTTCCGGGTAGACTACGTCACCGTCCGCCGAGGCAGTCCCGACTGGCGGGGCAGCAATCGCCCGCTCGGGCTCGGCCGCTATCCCGACCCACTCACGCCTCTGGCCAGCCCTTCCGGCGATGCGAGCTTCGCTGTGCCAGCCTCGCTCACACAGCCGGTCTGGGCTGATATCCAGGTGCCGCAGACCGCGCAGCCTGGTCGCTACCGGGCGGAAATCGTCGTGGTAAGCGATCAGGGACGGGTCGTCGGCGAGGTGACGCTTGTCGTGTGGGCATTCGCCCTCCCGGCGTCGCCCGCGCTCGATAGCCTGTTCATCGCCCTGCGGCGGAACAACCCGCAGGCGGCCACGGAGTTGCTGAAGCACCGGCTGATGCCGCACCCGTTGGTTTCGCTGGATGCGGACCCGCATCAACAGCCCATGCTCAGGGAAAGATGGGGGTTGAAGTCGGCCAGCATCGGCCTCTGGAGCGGCGCGACAATCGAAGACTGCACCATGGCGCCACCACCATCCGCAGCAACGGTCGCGGAGGCGGTGGCCTCGCGGGCGCCCGGCCTGCAATTCTACAACTTCACGGCCGACGAAATCGACCGCTGCCCTGCCGCCCGGGAGCCGTTGAAGGCCTGGGCACGCACGCTTCACGCGGCCGGCGTGCTGAACCTCGTCACTATGACGCCGGTGCCGGAACTGTACGACGACGGCAGCGGCCAGGGACGTTCTGCTGTGGACATCTGGGTCCTGCTGCCGGCGATGTACGACGCGGCGCAAGCCCGCGTTGCCGAGGTCATGCGGCGCGGCGACCGTGTCTGGTCTTACAACGCCTTGGTCCAGGACGACTACTCACCGAAGTGGCAGATTGACTTCGCCCCGATCAATTACCGGATCATGCCTGGCTTCATGAGTGCGGCGATGCACCTGACCGGCCTGCTCTACTGGAGCGTGGATCGCTGGACTAGCGATGCCTGGGAGGATGTGCAGACCTACCGCAACCGGGATGGCTATGATTTCCCGGGCGAAGGCATGCTGCTGTATCCCGATCGGCGGGTGGGCGAAATTGGTGTGGTGCCGTCGATGCGACTGAAGTGGCTGCGCGACGGTGTGGACGACTACGACTACATCCACCTCCTGAGGCAGGCCGGCTGCACCGGCCAGGCGGCGGCGGCGGTCGCCCCGGTCGCCGTATCCTGGCGGAATTGGACCAAGGACCGATCCGTGCTCGAGGGGCAGCGCCGTATACTCGGCAGCCTCCTCGACCGCATTGCCAAGGGGGAATTGGTTTGCGGAACAGGGGAATCGACACCATGAGCTACGAGAACATCAACGTCCTGGTGACAGGGGCCGATGGCTTCATCGGGTCGCACCTCGCGGAAGCACTGGTAGAGAAAGGTGCCCGGGTGACGGCGCTCAGCGCCTACTACTCGCTGGACAATGCGGGCTGGCTGGATGAACTGCCGGCCGAAATCCGCGCCAGCATGACGATCCTGCGCGGCGACATCCGTGACCCGGCCTTCGTCCGCCGCATCATGAAGGGGCAGGCGATCGTTTTCCACTTGGCCGCCCTCATTGCCATCCCGCACTCCTACGCCACGCCGCAATCCTATGTGGAGACCAATGTCCTCGGCACGCTCAACGTGCTGGAGGCTGCGCGTGAACTGGAGACCCAACGCGTCGTCCATACCTCCACGAGCGAAGTTTACGGAACGGCCATCACTATTCCCATCGAGGAGTCCCACCCCTTGCAGGGCCAGTCGCCGTATTCGGCTTCCAAGATCGGAGCGGACATGATGGCGGAAGCCTTCGCGCGATCCTTCGACCTGCCGATCGTCACCTTGCGGCCTTTCAACACATTCGGTCCGCGGCAAAGCGAACGTGCGATCATCCCCAGCATCATCCGGCAGGCGCTGGACCCGCGATGCGACGCAATCCTCGTCGGCGACACAACGCCACGGCGGGATCTTACTTTCGTCGCCGACACGGTAGCAGCTTTCCTGGCTTTGGGACGTGAGTTCGAGGTCCATTACGGGACGGCCTACAACGCCGGCAACGGGCAGACGATTTCTGTAGCCGAGTTGATCCGCGCAATCCTACGGACGGTCGGTAGCGAGAAACCGCTGGTACAAGATCCGCAGCGCATGCGGCCAGCAAATTCCGAGGTCCGGGCCCTGTTGGCCGATGCGTCGCGGTTGCGCCTGGCCACGGCTTGGGAACCACGCGTCTCCCTGGAGGAGGGACTGGAGCGGACCGTGGCGTGGTGGAAGCTCCGCCTGGAGCGTGGTCGCGTCCGCCCGACAATCCAGTTCATGACCTGAGCCCTACCCAGGCCGAAGCCGCACCATCGACGCCGCGCGCGGCACATGGCACGTGGTGCGCATCCGCCCAGTGCGCCAAGGCGAGAAAACAGAGCCTCATCCGGATAACCTAGGCAGCAGTGCCGACCCGCCTCCGCCTTCCGGCCGCAGTGTTCCTCGCATCAGCCATGGGACGTCTGGAACGCTCTGGACGACATCGAGGTCTTTTTGCGTTGCGGTTGTACCTTCGCCCAGGCCCTTCGCTGCGGCAGCGCTCGGGCATGACATCCGTGTCTCGGTCCCGCCCGGCCGCACGCGAAACGGGCGCTTCCCGCCGAACGGCATCAGGTGGGTCTCAACCGCTACCGCAGGCTCGGCGTTATCTGCGACTGCGCCTCGGATCTCTCTGCCGGACACATCTGGATTGCGGTGACCTCCATCATTGCACTCCGGCCCGCTACCCCGTCCAAATGCAACGCTAGATTGTATTTCATATAACGTCTTAATAAAACCTAGTCGGACAAAAGACTAATTTGTAAGAGAATTTCTACTGCGGGTCGAGCTAGATACTCCATAAGCATTCTGTGTGCAATAAAATCACATAAGAGGGATAAGCTTGCCAAATAGTGAGTCTTTCGCAAAATTAGAATAACCTCCCAGATGTGTGAAATTCCGCAATCTGGGGAGGGGCGGGCACTAATGAGTAATATCGATCTGGGTAGGAAGTCTGCGAATCTTTCGCATTTGGCAATTGCGGGCATGACTGATCCCGACCACGACATGGATCAAGGCTACTCGGATAAAATAGTACTTGAGCTGTTACAACAGTTTCATTGCGGTGAAGTTATCTTCGACGCCCTCGGTGAAATCGTCGCGGCAAATGAGGCTGCTTTATTCATCCTTGCCGATGAGTCGGAGCAGCATCGGGGCAGCGGGGCGACTGCCGGGTTGACCGCACCAGTCTGCGAAAAACTGCAATTTCTCATCGGCGGATCCCGTGAGGTCACCAAGCCGATGGTTCAGAATACGCTGCACCGGATCTATCAGGACGAGACGCGTTTCCTGATCATCTACCGCTTTCCGGTCGATCTGCCTGCCGGCCGGACCCTGCTCGCCATCGTGGATATGAACCGCAGAATGCTGCCGCAGCCGCAGATCCTGAAGCTGCTATTCGACCTCACACCGGCCGAAATCCTCCTTGCCAGGGGGATCGCCAAGGGCTCGGCGCCGGCCGAACTTGCATCGCTGACCCGGGTCAGCCGTACGACAGTCCGATCCCAGCTGGCCTCACTGTTCAGCAAGACACAGACACATCGTCAGCCGGAACTGGTCGCCCTGCTCGCCAAGATCGCCCTGGTGCGCTGAGGCGCCCAGACGCAGGCTGGGGCGTGGGGGCAGGTGTCTCATGGTACCGGGGCGCCTGCGGGCAGGCTCCGTTGGCCTGCCGCGGTGGGCGTCAGCAACAGGGCATGCGCGGTCGGGAAGCGGACATCGAGCACGTCGCCCGGTTCGAGCGCGGTGTCCTCGGTCACCTCGATACGCAGCGTCTGGCCTCCGTTCTGGCGGACGACGCTGAGATCGGGTTGCACGGTCTGGCCAAGCCGCTGGAACTGCCGCGCCTCCGCACCCCGGCCGAGCTGCGCTCCGGTTGCCTCCAGCCTCGCCCGGAACTCGACCAATCGCACCCGCGAAGCGCCGATATCCTCGAGCAGCCGCACGCGCCGCTCGTTCGCCAATTTCTCGAGCTTTCGCTGCAATTCGTCGCCGTCGGCCTGAGCCTTGATCATTTCCGTCAGCAGCCCCAGGCGCCGGGCCGCGGACTCCATGACTGCATGGCGCGTCTCGGTCACACGCTGGCTCGGCAGGCTGCCCGAACCGAACAGCTTCGTAGTGCGCTCGAAATCGGTTTGGTTAGCACGAAGCTCCTGCTCCTCCCGCTGCTGCGCATCGGCGAGGACGCGGGTATGGGCGGCGATGCGATCGATGGCAGTGGTCAAGACCGCTTGGGCCTGCCGGTATTCCGCCTGGCTCAGCCGAAGGGTCTCGAGTTCATCCCGCACCATCTCCCGCCCGTCGACCTCCGAGACCTGCAGTTCGTCGAAGTGGATCGTCGGCAACGCCTCGCGCTCCTCCAGCTCCGCCTGCAGCCGCGCGGCGCGGACCTGTTCCTTCGCCAATTGTGCACCCAAGCCACGGTATTGGCTCAACAGCTCGAAGCGGTCGCGGGACAGGTCGGACTGGCGGCCACGCAGCAGGCTGTAGCCGCCGGAAAGGGCCACAACCTGGCGTACAGTCATCGACGGGCGGTAGGCATACTGGCCGGTCGTGAGAACGTCGCCATCCACATAGACCGGACGATACTCGACGACGCCGACGACGACGTCGCCCGGCTTTAGCGCCACTAGACGAAGGCGGTTATTGCGGTCCTTCTGCCGGAACACTTGGGACGACATCGCCAACTCGATCTTTGAGCGCATGGCCATGGCCGTCAGGCCGGCGACCTGGATCCTGCCGGCACCCGGCAGCAAGACGCTGCCATCCGGGTCCACCGCCATGCGACGCGACAGATCCGGAACGCCGGTTACCCGCAAATCGAGGACATCGCCCACCCCGACCGTGTATTCCGCCTGCCCCGAAACCGGCGCGATGCAGCAGATCAGCGCCAGTGCCATGGCCAGGCATCGGCCGGAGGGGGCGGGCAGGCCGTGGCCGTCCCTCATATCCGCACCCCATTGCCCAAAGCGGCCCGGTCGCCCTCGTCAGTCCGGTGCCGCAGGCTGGCGTCGAGCCGTCCCAGCAGTTCCTTCGGACCGCCATCGATATGCGCCAGCCGCGCCGGCAGGCTCTGTTCGTAGTGCACCACCCCGCTGACGGTGAGCACCATCCAGCGCAGATCCTGCAGGACGGTCCGTTGCTCGTAGTACTGCAGGTCGATATGGCCCTTGATCGGGAAGAGCACCGCCCGGTAGTGCGCGAGCGGGTCGCCTTCCTCCGGGAAAAGGCTGGCCTCGTTCCTTAAGACATATTGGCTTGGCCCCAGGATGCCGGGACGATGGTTGAGGATCCGGAGCAGCTCTCCGCTGAAGCAGTCGACGAAGTCCGGCACTTCGGGCCGCGGGCCGACGATCGACATGTCCCCGCGTATTACGTTCCAGAGCTGCGGCAGCTCATCCAGTTTGGTCGCACGGAGCGCGCGTCCGATATGGGTCAGCCGGGGATCGTTCTCCTGCGTCAGCGGCGCGCCGCCACTGCCCAAGTCGTTGCGGAATTTCCGGAATTTGAACATCCAGAAGGGGCGGCCATACTGGCCCAGCCTGACCTGCGAAAAGAACACCGGCCTTCCTCCCTCGACGAGGATGGCCAGAGCAACCAGAAGGAAGACTGGGAGCAGCACCAGCACCGCCAAGCTGGCGAGCGTGACATCCAGCAGACGCCGCAGGACATCCCCCATGCGTGCCTGCGGCTGCGGCAGTACCTGCTGCCGCAGGGCCGCGCTCATGAGGTCCTCCTGGCGGCCCCGCGCACTGCCTCGGTCAATGCCTCCGTGACGAAGCGAAGGTCGTCCTCGTTCAATCCGGGGTGCAGTGGCAGCGTCATTTCGCGCGCGGCGAAGTCTTCGACGATCGGCAGGGCGAGATCGGGAAACCGCTCCCGGTAGAGCGCGAGGCGGTGCAGCGGAGGGTAGTGCATCGAGGTCTGTACACCCATGGCCCGCAGCCTTTCGATCACTTGAGACCGGTCGACGCCGCGGGGCAGCAGCACCGGCATAATGTGGTGGCTGGAGATCCCGCCTTGCGCGAACGGCACCGTCACCTCCGGCAGCTGCTGCGCAAGGAGGGCCCGATAGACTTCGGTCAGCTTCCGGCGCCGCGCGTTCCACGCCGGCAGCTTGCCAAGCTGGACCAGGCCGATGGCGGCGCGAAGCTCGTCCATGCGGTAGTTGAAGCCGAGCATGGTGACGTCGTATCCCGGCTGCGCCGCCGAGTGCCGCTGGAAGGTGCCGCTGGTGAGGCCATGGCCGCGCATTTGCCGCATCCGCTCGCGCAGTTCTTCGTCCGCCGCCAGAACCATGCCGCCTTCGGCGGTGGTCATGTTCTTGTTGCCGTAGAAGCTGAAGACCGCGGCTGCTCCAAAGGAGCCCGCCTCTGGCAGACCGGCGGCATGGGCCGCATCCTCGATCAACAGCAGCCCCCGCGCCGTGGCGAAATCTTGCCAGGCGGCACGGTCGGCCAGATAGCCGGCATAATGCACGAGGATCACCGCCCGCGTCCGGGGCGTGCAGCGGGACCCTGCATCCTCAATCGACATCAGCGGAGTCTTGAGCGACTCGATATCGACGAGGACCGGCGTGGCGCCGACATAGAGCACGCAATCGGCCGTGGCGGCGAAGGTAAGGGCCGGAACCAGCACCTCATCCCCCGGCCCGAGGCCCAGGGCCTGCAACGCGAGGTGGAGGCCACCGGTACAGGAGCTGACCGCGACCGCGTCGGCGGCATCATGCGTCTGGGCGAAGGCGCGTTCGAAGGCGAAGACGCGCTCGCCCATGGTGATCCAGCCGGCATCGATGACATCCGCCAACGCCGCCTTCTCCTCAGCGCCGAGCTGCGGCTCCGCCACCGCAAGCATCGCCCGGTTCGACATGCGTTCCAACAAGGTCGGGCTCATCGGTCAGGCCTTGATCGAGTCGACGGTCATTTGGATTGACGGCGCCTGCTCGTCCCAATCGATCTCCTGCGCCCGGTGGAAATCTTCCACCCGCCCGATGTCGAGCCATAGGCCGTGATGGCGAAAGGAATGCACCGGCGTACCTTCGCTCATCATGGCGAAGACCAAGTCGTCGAAGCCGAATGGCACCCCACCGGGGACGAAGCGCAGGGCCTCGGGCTCCATGCAATAGGCGCCCATGCTGACCGAGTGGAACAGGGTCGGCTTCTCTCGGAACTGAGTGACCCGGCTCTGGCTGTCCTCGATTAGGCCGTAATCGGTCTTGGTTTCACGCGTTGTCGTAGCGATCGTCAGCAGGCCGCCATGATTGCGGTGCGAGGCACTGAAGTCATTCAGGCTGAGGTCGGTCAGGACGTCGCCGTTGAGCACGAGGAAGGTGCAATCCAACTCGTCGCGCAGAAGGTCGAGCGGACCGATTGTCCCGAGCGGCTCGATTTCCTGCGTATAGACGATCCGTAGGTCCCACTGGCGGCCGTCGCCGCAGAAGCTCCGGATGAGATGCCCGAGATAGCCCGTCGTGATGTAGACTTCCCTGATGCCGTTTCGACGCACCCACTTCAGCAACAACTCGAGGACAGGCCGTGGCCCGATCGGCATCAACGGCTTCGGTAGCACGGAGGTATAGGGCCGTAGCCGAGTCCCTTTGCCTCCGCATTGGATCACCGCCTTCATGCGTACCTCCTCAACCCATGCCATGCCGCTTCGACTGGACGCATCGCCAGTCGATCATGCTGCTGAGGGCGTCAGGTCGCATCATTCGAACGCATGACGACACTGCCGAAATCGCTGCCTATGGTCCCCCTGTCAGGCAAGACAGGGCCCGGAGAATGCGCACCCTAGGCGAGTGGACGGGACAACCGAGATTGCGGGACCCGGCTCCATCCCGACCGAACCTTGGACCATGAAGCAGCAACCCGCCGCGCGCTGGCCTGCCGGCCACATTTGGGATCCGCTCGATGGTGGCGCGATGCTTTCGGCCGAGCCCGCCCGCGGCGTGAACCACCTGCAGTTGCTGAGCATCCTGCGTCGGCGCAAGGGCCTGATCCTGCTGACGGCCTGCTTCGGTGGGCTGCTGGTCGGGCTGGCGGCATTCGCCGTTCCCCCGGGCTTCACGGCCACCGCAGAGATCATCGTCACCCACGGCGCCGTCGCCTCGCGCGGCATGCAGTCTTCCGCAAATGCCGCGTCGCCGGAGGCCGCGGTGATCGATACCCACCTGGCGATGCTTGGCTCCGAGGCAAACCTCTGCGGCGTGCTGGACAGGCTCGCCGTGTCATCCGGCCCAGCGCAGGACGCGCAGCCCGACTGGCCGGAGGTGGCCCGCGCCTGGGTGACGGCTAGGCTCGCGGCGCTTCGGCACCTGCTGGCCTTCGAGGCGGCGCCGGACAAGGCTGAATCCGCCCAGCCGGCAGACTCCTGCTCGCGCAGTACGGCAGGCCTGCCGAGCTTGGAGCAACTGAAGCGCCGGCTGCTCATTTTCCCACGCCGCACCTCCCCGGTCGTTGCCGTGAGCTATACCGACCGGGATCCACGACAGGCTTCGGTCGTCGCCAATGCGATCGTCAGCGACTACGTGAACGGGCAGCGGGATCTGCTGCGCGAGCAGTCGGGGCAGCGCATCGACTGGTTCGTCCAGCAGCTCTCGGCAGCCGACCTGTCGCTTGCGGCGATGCAGGAGACGTTGCAGCGGGAGCGGGTGCGGAGCGGCGGCGCCTCCGGCAGCGACGAGCTCGATGCCCTCGCTGATGCACGCCAGCAGCGGGACCTGGCGCGGTCCGAAAGCGCACGCCGGCGGGCGGCACTCGACCGGGCACGTGGCCTGCAACGCAATGGCGGCGACACCCGGTCCCTTGCCGAGGCACTCGGCATCGCGGTCGAGGGGCGTACGGATGCCCAGTTGGCGGCCGACATCACCGATGCGATCGGCCGTCTCGATCAGGAGGCCGAGGTCAGCCGACTCCAGGCGGAGGCCATCGAGGCGCAGCTTGAAGTGCTGCAGCAGGCCCTCGAGCGGCGGTCGGACGAGCTGACGGCGCAGAATACGCTGGAGCAGCGGATCGCGCGGGAGCTGAGACGATCCGAGCAGCTTCTGCGTGGCCAGCTTGAGGCCAAGGAGCAGCAGCAGTTGACGGCGCCGCCCGTGGCCATCGTCGCGCTCGCGCGGCCGCCGCGGCAGCCAAGCTCCATCAGTCCCATCCTCCTGCTGGTGCCCGGCACCGTGGCATTCGCTTTCCTTGGGGCAGCCATCGCCATGGTGAGGGAGCGGATGGATCGCAGCTTTCGCAGCTGCCGCGAGGTCGAGCAGAGCTGCGGCGTCGAATGCGTCGGACTGGTGCCGGAGATGCCACGGACCCGCGGGGCGGATCCTGCCCAGGGGCTTGGCCGTCCCTCTACCATGCGGGCGATCCGCTCGGTCCTTGTTGGCATGCTGCCGATGCCGCATGCCGATCATGGCTCAAAGCTGGTGCTCGTCACCTCAAGCCTTCCCGGCGAGGGCCGGACCTTGCTCGCCACCTCCCTGGCGGCCTGCGCTGCCCGGCTCGGCCAGCGCGTATTGGTGATCGACCTCGATTGCGGCGGCTGCGATGCCGTCGCGGCCCGGGAGGGCGCCAGCCACAGGATCCGGCGCAACCCGGAATTCGGCTTCGACGTCCTGTCGCCAGGCAAGGACGGCATGGACCTGCTGGCCGTCCTGGCCGGTGGGCGGGGCGACCAGTTCCTCCAGCCGCTGCGCGCCAGCTATGGCTGCATCATCATTGACGGCCCTCCAGCCCTCACAGCGCCGGAGGCGCAGCTCCTGGCGGCGCTCGCCGACGAGGTGCTGCTGGCGATCCGCTGGGGTCATACCCGGCGCGAGGTGGTGGAGAACACGCTGCTGCTCCTCGGGCGCGCCGGTGCGACGCAGGCGAAGCTCAGGACGGTGCTGACGCGGGTGGATCTGCGCAAGTATGCGCTCTATCGCTTCGGCGATGCCGGCGAGTTCCTGGCGCGGCAGGGTGGCCACGCTGCGGCACGTCCTTCCGGCGCCGCACTGCCGGGGTGGCCCGCGGATGCGGAGCGGCCTGCCGCATCCATGGCCGAGGCGCCGGAAATCCCCCACGAGCCGCCCGCCTTCACCGGGGGCAGGACTCCGGCATGACCGGCCATGCCGGCGGTCCACTGCGATGAAGGGCGAGCCGTCGCAGCAGGGGGTGCTTCACTGGTGCTTCTACGCTCCGGGGCGCCGTGCCCTCGATGTGCTTGGCGGCCGCACGCATGCCTCCGGCGGCGCCGAGGCGCAGGTCGCGCATCTCGCCGGCTCCCTGGCGCAACTGGGCCACCGGGTCACCCTCATCTACGGCACCGGCCGCGGCGAGGATGCGCCCGGGCCGCGCATGGTCGGCGGTGTCACCTGCCTGGATGCTGCGCCGGCCTGGCGCCACCCGCGCAGCATCCCGCTGTTCTGGCGCCTGCTGGGCCGGCTGCGCCCCGATATCTGCTATGCGCGGCTGCCCGACGACTTCCTTTGGATGATTGGCCTCCATGCACGGCAGCGGGCAGGGGCCTGCTTCATCTATGCCCTGGCACATGATCGCCATTGCGTGCCCTGGTGGACCTACGACTACAAGCCCTGGTTCCATGGCCCGCTCTATGCCTTGGGGCTGGCCAGCGCGCATGTTATCGCCGCGCAGCATCGCCACCAGTCGGAGGCGGTCTCGCGTCGCCTGCGCAGGCGCATGGTGCACGTGCCGAACCTGATCCGGCGATGCCCGGGCCTGCTGGATGCCGCGTCGCCAAAGCGCTTCGACGCCATCTGGGTAGCCCAGATCCGTCCGGAGAAGCGGCTGGAGCGGTTCCTCGACCTAGCCGAGTCCCTTCCCGACCACAGCTTCGCCGTCGTCGGCGGTTTCGACGCGACCTTGGGCGCCAGGCAGCGGCAGCAACTCGAAACCCGCCTGCGCCGTGCGCCCAACCTGACCTATTTCGGCGCGCAGGATGCGACGGAGGTCGGCAAGTTGATGCTAGCGAGCAAGGTGCTCGTGAATACCTCGGAGGCCGAGGGCTTTCCCAATACGATGCTGGAGGCGTGGAGTCTGGGCGTCCCCGTCGTGTCGATGGACGTGGACCCAGGCTCCGTCATCCGCGACCGGCAACTTGGCTTGGTGAGCGGCAGCGCGGCGGCATTGCGGCAGGATGTGCTCAGCCTCACGCAGCCTGGGATCGGATGGGACTTCGCGGAACGCGGGCTGGCCTATGTGAGGAGCAGCCATAGCATCAATGCCGTACACCAAGCCCTCCGCCTGGCGCTGGAGGCTGCCGGCGGGCATCTCGGTAGCCGGTGGACCGCCTGATGATGGGCCCGGTCGCCCGACAGGTCAGCATGATCGCGCTGGGCTCGCTCTGCTTCGTCATGGCCGGCGTCGCTCTGCTCATGCTGAACGAACCCCGCGGCCCGCTGGTGCTGATTGGGCTCGCCTGTGGTGCCACCGCCAGCCTCGTTCTGCTAGCGCAGCCGATCCTGGCGCTCGAGTTGGCGCTGATGCTGCGCCTCTTGCCGAACGGCCTCTATGCCCCAGAACTCGACATGCTGTTCACGGTCGTGGTCAACGGCCTGCTGGCACTAGCGCTCGGAGCCTGGGTGCTCCAGGCGCTGAGCAGGCGCGAGCCGGTAATCTGGAATCCAACCTGTGTCCTGCTAGGCTGCCATATCGCCTGGTGCGCTGTGACTGTGGCCTGGGCGGCTGACCCCGTCGCGGCACGGCGCAGCCTGGTAGCCTACAGCGCAGGCTGGCTTTTACTCTTCCTCCTGACCAACGAGGTGCGGACTGTCCGCGCACTAGATTCGGTCATGCGGGCGCTGCGCTTCGTCGGCTGGATCATGATCGGCGGCGGCTTCTACGCCGCGCTCTTCTCTGCTTTTGAATTCGGTGAACGGCTGAAGGTCCACAACGTCAACGGGAACCAGTATGGGGTGATCCTGATCGCCATGCTGCCGGGTGTCATCTGGCCGGTTCTGCGGCGGTCCGGTGCCGGGCATAGCCGCTACCTTGGCCTTAGCGTGATCTTCATTGTCAGCATGCTCGTGCTGGTGGCGCTCACGGGGTCGCGGGGAAGCTCGCTGTCCCTGCTGCTGGTCCTCTTCTTGTTCTGGTTCTGGAAGCCGGTGCGCCCCTGGGGCCTGGTCGGTCTGGTGCTGCTCTGTGGCCTGACCGCCGTAGCTCCCTTCGTGCTGGATTCGGTCATGACGCGGTTTGAAACCGGTGACGGCGACCTCGGTGGTAGAAGCGCGATCTGGCAGGCAAGCTTCTGGATACTGCAAGATGTCCTCTGGACCGGCGTGGGCACGGGCAACGGCCCGGCCAGGTTGGCTGCCTATATTGCCGCGGTGACCAGCGACTTCCGCTATCGAGTGGACTTGCCGAGCCACAATCCATTCCTGGAAGTGGGTCTGGATGCCGGGCTCCTGGGCATCCTGCTCTATGGCGCGACCGTCGTCAGCGCGGTGTTGCAGCTTGTCGCAGCCAGGAGCCGGCTGGCCGGCACGGGCCAAGGTCTTGCCGGCTACTACCCGTTGGTCCTAGTGGCCGCGATCGGATATTTCACGGTCTGGATCAAGGGCGGTGGCCTGCAGAGCGACTTGGCCTTCTTCACCATACTTGCCCTGCTGATCATGCCCTCGCAGCTCAGGCCGGCGCCTGCCGCCGCACCCAGCACCCCGACGCCGTCTGGCAAGGCATGGAAGGGCCCCTGGGAACCTGGACGCTACCCGGCAGCGATCCCACCCGCGCTACCGCCTGTCGGCGTTGGGCCAGCCGCGGCCGGCCATGGCCCGCCCAGCCTGGGTCGGACCACTGCGAGGCGCGGCCCCTCCCGATGAGGCGCGCGAGCGACGGCGAGTCTGGGCGCTTCGCCCTCAACGTCGCCTCAAACATCGGCTTCGCCGTCATGAACGTAGCGCTGATGCTGTGGTACGTCCCATTTCTGCTGCAGCATCTCGGTTTGGCAGCCTTCGGTGTGATCCCGCTGGCGAATACGCTGGTCATGTATACGACCATCCTCTCGGCGAGCCTGGATACGTCGGTGACCCGCTTTCTGGCGATGGACCTGAACCGCAGCGACGAATCCGCCGCCAATCGCACCTTCAACGCGGCCGTCATCCTGTCGTTGGTTTCCTCGGCCGCACTTCTGCTGCTGTGCCTGGCCATCGCCGGCCTGCTGCCGGCCCTCTTCAATCTTCCGGCAGGCCTCGAAACCGGCACTCGGTATGTCTTTGGTGGCGTTGCCGCGACCATGCTGACCGGTATCCTGGGCTGCAGCTTCAGTGCCATCAGCGTCGTCATGCACCGCTTCGAACTGCGCAACCTGGTCCGCGCGCTCACGGCGCTCAGCCGGGTGGGCGTGGTTGCCCTCTGCTTCGCCCTCTGGTCGCCGAGCCTTTGGCACGTCGCGCTCGGCTTCGTGGTATCGGCGGTCGTGCAACTCACAGGTGACATTCTGGTCGCGCGGCGGCTGGCCCCGGGCCTGCGCTTCGACCTCCGGTCCGCGGATCAGCGGCAGGTCGTGGCGATGACGGGGTTCAGCGGCTGGTCCAGCGTGAACCAAGTCGGCAACCTGTTGATGCTCCAGGTCGACCTGTTGCTGGTCAACCTGCTGTTCGGTGCGGAAGCCACTGGTCGGCTCGGGGCCTTGCTGCTCCTGGTCGTCGTCATCAACAGCATGACCGAGACGGTCGTGACGGTGCTCAGTCCGCTTGTCATGGCACGCTACGTCGAGGGCGACCAGGCGGCTCTGCAGCGCTTCGTCGTCCGTTCGGTGCGGCTGCTCGGTGTCGCACTCGCCTTGCCGATAGGCTTGCTGTGCGGCCTTGGCTCGCCCATGCTCCGGCTGTGGCTCGGGCCGGAATTCACCAGCCTCGACCTTCTGCTGACCTTGCTCGTGGGACATCTCGCGGTCAGCCTTGCCTGCCGACCGCTGTCCTATGTCCTGATGGCGCATAACCGCGTCAGGCTGCAAAGCGTCGTGACACTGGCCGCCGGCATCGTGGCCATTCCCCTGGCGGTGGGGCTGGCCTCGTGGGCCGATTGGGGCATCGCCGGGGTGGTGGCGGCAACCGCCGCAATGTGGGTCGCCCGAAACGTCCTGTTCCTGGCGCCCTACGCAGCTAGGACCCTGGGGCTGCGGGCGACGAGCTTCCTCGCGTCGCTGGCCATCATTGCCGGCTGCACAGTTGGTGTGGGGCTCGCCAGCGCGGTGGTGGACAGGCTCCTGCACCCGTCAAGCTGGACGGGCCTCGCCGGGGCGGCCGCGTTGGTGACCCTGGTTTATCTGGTAGTGGCCTATGCCCTGGCCTTGGATCGCTCGGATCGGCGCTTCGTCCGCGGCGCCCTCTGGCGGATGCGCGAGGGTGTGCCCGGTTGAGACAGGTTACGCTCCGGCGTCGCTCATTCCCTGCGACGACGGAGGGCTGTGCCGCCCAAGCGGACGAGGGCTGTCGCCGGCGCCCCCCGCGGCGGCAGGCCTTGCGGCGCTGGTGAGACCAAAGCTCGTGCCCTGCGGACCCAGGTCCGCGGCAGCGAGCATCCTGACTGATCAGTTGCCCCTTGCGGTCGCAATCGGTGGCGAGCCACACCTCCGCCGCCGTCTGTAAGGCGCCGCGGATCGCCTTCAGCTTGCGGACCTGTTTGCCGCCGGTGGCCAGTTTGGTGCCATAGAGCCCTTGCGTGCGCGGCAGCATCGACGTCCAAGGCCTCCATTCCGCTGCTATCTCCTCCCGTTCAATGCAGCGGCAACCACGGCGGAAGGGGCGGGCGGGGCGACAACTGGAGCGGCGGTGGAGATTTGAACAATGACCCTGACCAGCCCCCATGAGGAGGTCCGAGCGGATTTTTAATGAAGCGTTGCGGCGGCTTGGCCTGAACCGGAGGATGGTGGGCCAGCGGGGACGGCGGAGTTGATGCCAGGAACACCTCCGGCGCTGGTGCTGTGGCCAGCCACCGCAAGGGCCGGCGAGACCGGTATGGTCGCGGCTGCGGCCAGGATGCCATTGGCCGCCTTAAACGCGGTTTCAAGGCCATCGTCGTACTCGCCCAGCTCGCGCCGGGCGTCCTCGCGGGTCACCTCGGCGAGGACGCGCAGCGCGCGGCGGGCGGCGTCGTCGGGCTTGAGGCCGGCGATTGGGCCAGCCGACGCGCCGATCCGCTCTGCCCAGGCCCGCCCGGAATTGAAATCCTTGCAACGCAAGCCATGCTTCAGCGCCTGCGCTCGTCCCCGCGCCGCTAGATGCCGGCCCTCGGGCGCGGCCAAGGCGGAGCGCTGTGGTCGTCCCGCTTAATGCCGGTCACGGCGGCTAGCAACTGTTCCGCGAGCCCGCCCAGTATCTCGATCCCGCCCGAGGCTTCCAACTCGCCCGGCGCGAGCTGCGCCTCGACCTCGTCCTCGATTGTCGCCGCGACGTCGTAAGGGAGGCTCGCGCCTTGCCAAAGCCGGACGAATTCCTCCAACATCAGCGGGCCACGCCGCCCGGCACCCCTCGCCCTCAACTAACGCCTGGTCGCGCAGCAGCCGGGCGAAGGCAGTCGGGGTAAGCCCGACGGCCGCTGGGGTGATGGGCGGGGTCATGGCAGGGCACCTCATCTAGAGCGGCGTCCACCTGCAGCACGAAGGCGCACGTAACCCGCCGATCCTGGGTGCCTAAGGATAGCCGGGGGAAAACCTGTTTCTGTTTCGCATCGGCCCCTCGCCTAGCCCGAGGTAGGCGCCATGACCAATACCGGATCTCAGTCCGAACCAGGAGGTACAGAGCAGGGCAACGAAAACAAAGTGAGGCATGAGAGGCGGGCGAGGATTCCGACCCGTATGTGGTACAGAGTTGTGGAACAGCATCGCGGCCTCACGTTCGGGGTTCGCGTGATCCCCTAAGATGCTGATTTTTCTGCAAGTTTCCAGAAAGTGGCTGGGGGACCTGGATTCGAACCAAGACTGCCCGAGTCAGAGTCGGGAGTTCTACCGTTAAACTATCCCCCAACGCCCCCGCCAATCGGCAGGGTGGGCTGGCCTGCGAAGCGTCACCACCTCGCAGGGCGCCGCACCTACCATTTCCCTTCGCAGCCTGCAACCCGCCCTCGAAGGAAAGCGCTTGCCCCCGGGGCCGCATCCCCGGATCATGTCCTTCGGGGGAGGTGCGGAGCAGCCCACCCTGGGGAACCCCTTGGCCCAAGACGATGCCGGATGACCTACAGCACCTTCGGCTGACAGAGCCCCCGCTTCCCAACCCGGCCTTGCCGGAGCGGCCGGCCCAGGTTCATGGCCGCTTCGCCGTCTCGCCCGCCCCGGCCTATGCAGCCCTCGACCTCGGCACCAACAATTGCCGCCTCCTGATCGGCTCGCCCACCGCCAGCGGCTTCCGCGTGGTGGACAGCTTCAGCCGCATCGTCCGGCTGGGTGAGGGCCTGGCCAGCACCGGCGAACTTGCCGAACCGGCCATGGACCGCGCCGTGGCCGCGCTCGCCGCCTGCGCCGACAAGCTCTTCCGCCGGCCGATTCGGCAGTTCCAGGCCGTCGCCACGGAGGCCTGCCGTCGCGCTGGCAACGGCGCCGCCTTCCTTGCCCGCGTTGAGGCGGAGACGGGCCTCCGCCCCCGCATCATCTCGGCGCGGGAGGAGGCGGAGCTGGCGATGGAGTCCTGCGCCCCCCTGCTGGAGGAGACGGACCGGCGCGCCCTGCTTTTCGATATCGGCGGCGGGAGTACCGAGATCGCCTGGATCCGCGTGCCGCCCCGCGGCAGCCGCCTGCCCGGCGCGCCGACGGCGGAGCTAATCGGATACATCTCGCTGCCTCTCGGCGTTGTGACCCTGGCCGAACGTGCGGGTGCCTCCTGCTTCACCGAGGAGGGCTTCCATGCCGTGGTCGAGGAGGTGGCGACGCATCTTCTCGCCTTTGACCGTGTCCATTGCATCGGCCAGGAGATCAGAGCCGGCGGCGTCCGGCTGATCGGCACCAGCGGCACGGTGACGACGCTGGCCGGCGTGGCGCTTGCCCTGCCGCGCTACCGCCGCCCGCTCGTGGATGGCCGGACGCTCGACATGGGCATGGCCGACCAGGCGCTCGGCGACCTCTTCGCCCTCGGCCGGGCCGGGCTCGCGGCGCATCCCTGCGTCGGGCCGGACCGGGTGGATTTCGTCCTGCCGGGCTGCGCGGTCTATGCTGCCATCCGCCATGTCTGGCCGCTGCCGGCGCTCACCGTCGCCGACCGTGGCCTCCGCGAGGGGATGCTGCTGAGGATGATGCGCGCAGATCGGTGGCCCGGTGCCCGGGCCGCCACGAGCCGGCGGGCCGTGACCTGAAGGGCCCGCCACCCGGTGCGCGGGGGCTCACCACCCGGTTGAAGACCGCCAAGAAGCGCAAGATCGGCAGCCAGCGCTGGCTCGAGCGGCAGTTGAACGATCCCTATGTGCGGGCCGCGCAGCAGCAGGGCCTGCGCTCGCGCGCCGCCTTCAAGCTGATCGAGCTGGACGAGCGGTTCCACCTGCTGAAGCCCGGCATGCGCGTGGTCGATCTCGGCGCCGCGCCGGGCGGCTGGACCCAGGTGGCGGCACAGAAGGGCGGCGCCCGCATCGTCGCTCTCGACCTGTTGCCGATGGACCCGCTCCCCGGCGCCATCATGTTGCAGGGCGACTTCCAGGACGAGGCGGTGGAGCAGGCCGTGCTTGCCGCCCTCGACGGCCCGGCCGACCTCGTTCTCTCCGACATGGCCCCCAACACCACCGGCCATAACGCGACCGACCATCTCCGCATCATCGCCCTCGCGGAGCTGGCGCTCGATTTCGCGCTGAAGGTGCTGGCCCCGGGCGGCAGCTTCGTCGCCAAGGTGTTCCAGGGCGGGACGGAAAAGGCGCTGCTCGAACTGCTCAAGCGCCACTTCTCCAGCGTGAAGCATGGCAAGCCTCCGGCCAGCCGCAAGGACAGCGCGGAGCTCTACGTCGTGGCGACGGGCTTCCGGCCCGGCTGACCCTTCCCTCGGCCCGCCCGCGCACCGATATGCCGGGGTGGAGGACATCGCCCATGCCACCCAGCACGCCTGCCACCGAGGCGGCGCTCGATCCCTGGCACTCCCTACTGGCGGAGGCGGAGCAAACAGCCGCCGCGGAGCCGCTGCTTGGCGCCCTGCTCCATGCCATGCTGCTCAGCCGGGGCAGCTTCGCCGAAGCACTGGGGGCGGTGCTGGCGGAGCGGCTGGCCGATCCCTTCCTCGGCGCCGACCGCCTCGCTGCCCTGGCCGGGGAGGTGCTGGCTGCCGAGCCGGGCATCGCCGAGGCCGCCCGGGCCGACCTCCGCGCCATCGGCACGCGGGACCCGGCGGCGGCGACCGGACTGCTCGGGCCCTTCCTGTACTACAAGGGCTTCCATGCGCTTGAGGCGCACCGCATCGCCCATTGGCTCTGGGCCGGAGGGCGGGTGGCGCTGGCCGGCTTCCTCCAGGCCCGCATCGCCCGGGTGCTCGCCATCGACATCCATCCCGCCGCCCGCTTCGGCCATGGCGTCTTCATCGATCACGGCACCGGCGTCGTCGTCGGCGAGACGGCGGTGGTCGGCAACGACGTGTCCATCCTCCAGGGCGTAACTCTCGGCGGCACCGGCAAGGAGACAGGCGACCGGCACCCCAAGGTGCGGGACGGGGTGCTGCTCGGCGCCGGGGCCAAGGTGCTTGGAAATGTCGTCATCGGCCGCGGTGCCAAGGTTGGCGCCGGCAGCGTGGTGCTGCGGGACGTGCCGCCCTGTGCCACCGTCGCCGGCGTCCCCGCCCGCATCGTCGGCTGGTGCGGGGAGGCGGTGCCGGCGCTCGCCATGAACCATGCCCTGCCAGCCGGGGAGGACGCCTCCTGAAACGCGGGGCGGATATCACCGCCCTGCAATGCTCGCAGCCGCACCGGTGCTGGACGCGGCCGCTGCCCTGGGGGTAAAGGGGGCCGCCAAGGTAGCGGATCGCCCGCCCCCGCGACGAATCTCGCGCGAAAGGTCCCCCTATGGCCCCCGAGTCCCTTCCCGATGCCGGCCCCGCCCGCAGCCAGCCGCGCTCGCCGATCACCATCGCCGAGGCCTATGCCTTCGACGACGTGCTGCTGGTCCCAGCCTACTCGACCGTCCTGCCGCACCAGACCGATACCCGCACCCGACTGACGCGGGAGATCGCCCTCAACATCCCGCTCGTCGCCGCGGCGATGGACACCGTGACCGAGGCGCCGATGGCCATCGCCATGGCCCAGGCGGGGGGCATCGGCGTCATCCACAAAAACATGACCGCCGAGGAACAAGCCGCCCAGGTCCGGCGGGTGAAGAAATTCGAGAGCGGCATGGTGGTGAATCCGGTGACCATCCATCCCGACCAGACGCTCGCCGATGTCCGCGCGCTGCAGGAGCAGTACCGCATCAGCGGCATCCCGGTGGTGGAGCGCGGCAAGAGTGGCGAACCGGGGGGCCGCCTGGTCGGCATCATCACCAACCGCGACGTCCGCTTCGCAACCGACCCGGGCACCCGCGTCTATGAGCTGATGACGCGGGACAACTTGGTGATCGCCAACGGCGACATCTCGCCCGAGCAGGCGCGCGCCCTGCTGCACCGCCACCGCATCGAGAAGCTGCTGGTGGTGGACGAGGCCGGGCGCTGCGTCGGCCTCATCACCGTCAAGGACATGGACAAGGCCCAGGCCAACCCGAACGCGGTGAAGGACGCGCTCGGCCGGCTCCGCACCGCGGCCGCGACGGGCGTCGGCGAGGACGGCTTCCGCCGCGTCGAGGCGCTGATCGCCGCCGAAGTCGATGTGGTCGTCGTCGATACCGCCCATGGCCATTCCGGCGGTGTCCTGGCGGCGATCGAGCGCATCAAGCGCCTCTCCAACACCGTCCAGGTCGTCGCCGGCAACGTCGCCACGCCGGAGGGCGTCGAGGCGCTCATCCAGGCCGGCGCCGATGCGGTGAAGATCGGCATTGGTCCGGGCTCCATCTGCACGACGCGCGTCGTGGCCGGCGTCGGCGTGCCGCAGCTGACCGCGGTGATGGAATGTGCCGCGGCAGCGAAGGAGCGGGGCATTCCGGCCATCGCCGATGGCGGCATCCGCACCTCGGGCGACATCGCCAAGGCCGTCGCCGCCGGCGCCGATTGCGTGATGATGGGCAGTCTTTTCGCCGGCACCGACGAGGCACCGGGCGAGGTCTTCCTCTACCAGGGCCGTTCCTACAAATCCTACCGCGGCATGGGCTCGATCGGGGCGATGGCGCGCGGCTCGGCCGACCGCTACTTCCAGCAGGATGTGCAGGACAGCCTGAAGCTCGTCCCCGAGGGCGTCGAGGGGCGCGTCGGCTACAAGGGGCCGGTCGGCACGGTGATCCACCAGCTGGTCGGCGGCCTCAAGGCAGCCATGGGCTATACCGGCAATGCCACCGTCGCCGAGATGCAGTCCAATGCCCGCTTCCGCCGCATCACCGGCGCGGGGCTGCGCGAAAGCCACGTCCATGACGTGGCGATCACGCGCGAGGCGCCGAACTACCGCCTCGAGGGCTGAGCCCAGCGCCGCTCAGGGCTGCATGTGGCTGCCGCCGCTGACCGTCATGTTCTCGCCGCTGATATAGACGGCGCCGTTGGAGAGCAGGAAGCAGATCAGCGGCGCCACCTCCGCCGGCTGCGCCACGCGGCCGAGCGGGATGCGCGAGAGCGTCTGCTCGCGGAAGCGGTCGCTGCGGATCACCTCCGTCATCGGCGTCTCCACCGTGCCGAAGCCGACGGAGTTGCACCGCACCCCGTAGCGCGCCCATTCCCGCGCCGCCGTCATCGTCATGCCGAACAGCCCGGCCTTGGCGGCAGAGTAATTGACCTGCCCGATGCTGCCGCGCTTCCCGGCGGTGGAGGAGATGTTGACGATGGCGCCCGTGGTGCCGCTCGGCTCCGGCATTGCCTCCCGCGCGCGGCTGCACATGTGCCGGCCGACGGCCTGCAGCATGAGGTAGCATCCGGTCAGGTTCACGTCGATCACCGCCTGCCACTGCTGGAAGGTCATCTTCTCGATCATCGCCGGGCGGGTGATGCCGGCATTGTTGACTAGCCCATGCACCGCCCCGAACCGCGCCGCCGCCTGGGCGACGCAATCCTCGCCGAAGCCCTCCTCGGCGACATTGCCTTGCACGGCAAGCGTCCGGTCCGCCGGCAGCGCCGCCGCCGTCGCCGCCAGCGTCTCGGCATTCCGCTCCACCAGCACGGCATTGCCGCCGAGATCGAGCACCAGCTCGCTGATGGCCCGGCCGATGCCCTGGCCGGCGCCGGTGACGATGACCGTACGCCCGGTGAGCTCCATCGGGTTGCGCATGTGTGTTTCCTCCCATTCCCGTCCGGGCAGTCTGCGCGGCGTGGCGGCTGGAGGCCAGAGGGGCTAGGGTCCTCCGCCTCATGACCCCTGCCGCACGCCTTGCCGCCGCCATCGACCTGCTCGATGCGCTGGAGGCCCAGCCCCGCCGCCCGGCCGATGCCACGGCCAATGATTTTTTCCGCGCCCGCCGCTATATCGGCGGCGGCGACCGCCGCGCGATCAACGAGCTGGCCTGGAGCGTCGTCCGCCAGCGCCTGCGCCTCGACTGGTGGCTGACGCGCATCCGCTGCCGGCCGACCGCCCGCATGCTGGTCGCGGCGGAGCTATTGCTGGATGGGGGCCTCGACCTGACGCAGGTCCTAGCTTCCTTCCCCGGCGGGCAATACGCCGCCGAGCCGCTGTCCACGCTGGAGGAGCGGCTGCTCCGCCAGCTCGATGCCAGCCGCAGCGGCATCGAGGGCCTGGTCCATCCGGAGATGCCGGAGGCCATCCGCCTCGATCTGCCGGAATGGGTACTGCCCGGCTTCCGCGCCCGCTTCGGCGAGCGGCTGGCGGAGGAAGCGGCTGCGATGGAGGAGGAGGCGCCGCTCGACCTCCGCGCCAACCTGCTGAAGACGACGCGCGAGGAGGCCGCCGCGGCGCTCGCCGCCGAGGGTATCGAGACCCGGCCGACCCCGTTCTCTCCTTGGGGCCTCCGCCTGCCGCAGCGCCGCCCGGTCACTCAGACCCGTGCCTTCACTGAGGGGCTGGTGGAGGTGCAGGACGAGGGCAGCCAGCTCATCGCTCTGCTGACCGATGCCCGGCCGGGGATGCGCGTCGTTGACCTTTGCGCCGGCGCCGCCGGCAAGACCCTAGCGCTGGCCGGAGCGATGCGGAACCGTGGTCGCATCACCGCCTGCGACGTCTCGGCCCCGCGGCTCGAGGGGGCGGTGAAGCGCCTGCGCCGTGCCGGCGCCGACAATGTGGAGCGGCACCTGCTTGCACCCGGCGACCGCTGGGCCAAGCGCCGCGCCGGCCAGTTCGATCGCGTCCTGGTGGATGCTCCTTGTACCGGTACCGGCACATGGCGGCGCAACCCCGATGCACGCTTGCGTACAAACCAAAATGATCTCGCACAATTGTGTACGAAGCAGGCCGAAATTCTCGCAGGAGCCGCAGATCTCGTGCGGCCCGGCGGGCGTCTGGTCTACGCTACGTGTTCGCTGCTGCCTGATGAGGATGAGGCGCAGGTAGAAGCCTTCCTCGGCCGCCACCCCGATTTCGCCCCTTTTCCCCTGGCCGAAGCCTGGGCCGAGGCGGGCGGCACCGGAGTACCGCCGGCCGAAGGCCCCTATCTCGTAACCTCCCCCGCCCGGCACGGCACCGACGGCTTCTTCGCCGCGGTCCTGCAACGCCAGCCCGAGGGGTAGCCGACAGGGGGTCGGCTTCGGGCCTTTCCGGGGGAGGAAAGCGCGCCCCATGATCTGCATTCGCCGCGCCCGGCCTGCTGACGCCGCCGCCATCGGCGCCGTCCACGTGGCCACCTGGCGCACCACCTATGCGGGGGTGCTGCCGGAGGGCTATCTCGCCGGCCTCTCCACGTTCCGCCACGCCACCGGCTACGAGGCCGCGATCGGCGACCGCCGGCACGGCCATGCCGTCTTCGTCGCCGTTGCCAAGGGCGCTGATGCCCCGGCCGGGCAGGAGGAGACGGAGGGAGGCACCATCATCGGCTTCGTCTCCGGCGGCCGCTCGCGCCGGCCGCAGATCGGCGAGGGTGAGGTTGAGACGCTCTACCTGCTCGACGACTACCGCGACCGCGGCGTCGGCCGGCGGCTGATGCGCGCCATGGCGGCGCATCTGGCGGCCATCGGCTGCCGCTCCGCCATGCTCTGGGTGCTGAAGGACAACCCGACGCGCTGGTTCTACGGACGCCTCGGCGGGCGGCTGGTGGCCCGCGAGGCGATCCGCTTCGCCGGCCAGGGGCTGGAGCAGCTCGCCTTCACCTGGGACCCGATCGAGGCCCTGCTGCTGGCGACGGCCCCCGCGCCGGAAGTGTAACCTCCGCTTGCTCTTCCCGGCGCCTTGTGCTGTGAGGCGCCATGAACGAGCCCCTCGCCGCCGCGGCCCGGCACGACCGCATCCTCATCCTCGATTTCGGCAGCCAGGTGACGCAGCTCATCGCGCGCCGCCTGCGCGAGGCCGGGGTCTATTGCGAGATCTGGCCCTTCACCGCCGACGAGGCCCGCATCCGCGAGTTCAATCCGCGCGGCATCATCCTCTCCGGCGGCCCAGCCAGCGTGACCGAGGGCGAGAGCCCGCGCGCCCCGCAGGCGGTGTTCGAGATGGGCCTTCCCGTGATGGGCATCTGCTACGGCCAGCAGGCCATGGCGCACCAGCTTGGCGGCCAAGTCGAGAGCGGCCATCACCGCGAATTCGGCCGCGCCTTCATCGAGGTAACGGCGGAATGCGCCATCACCCAGGGGCTCTGGGCCAAGGGCTCGCGCGAGCAGGTCTGGATGAGCCATGGCGACCGCATCACCCGCCTACCGGAGGGCTTCCGCGTCGTCGCCGCCAGCGAAGGCGCGCCCTTCGCCCTCATCGCCAATGACCAGCGCCATTTCTATGGCACCATGTTCCATCCGGAGGTGGTCCACACCCCGCACGGCGCCGCCCTGCTGAAGAACTTCACCAACCTCGTCTGCGGCTGCCATGGCGACTGGACCATGGGCGCCTTCCGCACCGAGGCGATCGAGCGCATCCGCGCCCAGGTGGGGCAGGGGAGGGTGATCTGCGGCCTTTCCGGCGGCGTCGATTCCAGCGTCGCTGCGGTGCTGCTGCATGAGGCGATCGGCGACCAGCTCACCTGCATCTATGTCGACCACGGGCTGATGCGGGCCGGCGAGTCGGAGCAGGTGGTCAGCACTTTCCGTGACCGCTTCAACATCAAGCTGGTCCACCGCGACGCCTCCGACCTCTTCCTCGCCCAGCTCGCCGGCGTCACCGATCCGGAGGGGAAGCGGAAGATCATCGGCCGTCTTTTCATCGAGGTCTTCGAGGAGGAGCAACACAAGATCGGTGGCGCCGACTTCCTCGCGCAAGGGACGCTCTACCCGGACGTGATCGAGAGCGTCTCGGCGACCGGCGGCCCCTCCGTCACCATCAAGAGCCACCACAATGTCGGCGGCCTGCCGGCCTACATGCGCATGAAGCTGGTCGAGCCGCTGCGCGAGCTGTTCAAGGATGAGGTTAGGGCGCTCGGCCGCGAACTCGGCATGCCGGAGGCCATCATCGGCCGCCACCCCTTCCCGGGGCCGGGGCTGGCCATCCGCATCCCCGGTGAGGTGACGCGCGAGCGCGCCGACATCCTCCGCCAGGCGGACACCATCTTCCTTGAGGAGATCCGCCTCGCCGGCCTCTACGACGCTATCTGGCAGGCCTTCACCGTGCTGCTGCCGGTGAAAAGCGTCGGCGTGATGGGCGATGGCCGCACCTATGAGAGCGTCTGCGCGCTCCGCGCCGTTACCAGCACGGACGGCATGACAGCTGATGTCTACCCCTTCGACATGGGCTTCCTCACCCGCGTCGCCAGCCGCATCGTCAACGAAGTGCGGGGTATCAACCGGGTGACCTACGACATCACCTCGAAGCCACCGGGGACGATCGAGTGGGAGTAGGGAAGGGGGCTGGCGGAGAGGGTGGGATTCGAACCCACGGTACCCTTGCGAGTACTTCGGTTTTCGAGACCGACGCGATCGACCACTCCGCCACCTCTCCTGGTCGAGGGCAGCCCTATAATCGGCCCCGGCCCGGAGCGCAACGCCCTCAAGCGACCCGCTGCCGCTCCGTCACCAACTCGGCGATGCGGCGGACCAGGGCCGCCTGGTCATAGGGTTTCGCCAGCACCTCGAACCCATGCTCGGCCGGACCCTCCGCCAGGCCCGCATACCCCGTCGCCAGCAGCACCGGCAGCAGCGGGCGCAGGTGCCCTGCCTCCTGCGCCAGCTCGATCCCCGTCATGCCGCCAGGCATGACGATGTCGCTGAACAGCAGGTCGAAAGCCTCGCGGCCCTGGAGCAAGGCCAAGGCCTCCGGCGCATCCGGCACGGCGATCACGCGGAAGCCGGCATCACGCAGCGTCTCGGCCGTGACCTCGCGCACCCGCTCGTCATCCTCCACCACCAGCACTGTGGCGCGGGCGACGGTGCGGAGGCGCTCCGGCATCACGCTCGACGGGCCGGGCTCCTGCGCCGGCGCCTCGGCCGCGGCGGGCAGGAAGAGCGTCACCGTCGTGCCCTCGCCCGGGGCGCTGCCGATCGCCACGTGGCCACCCAGCTGGCGGATGAAGCCGAAGACCTGCGAGAGGCCGAGCCCCGTCCCCTTGCCGAGCGGCTTGGTGGTGAAGAAGGGCTCGAAGGCCCGCTCCTGTACCTCGGGCGGCATGCCCGTGCCGGTGTCGCGGAGGGCAATGGCGACATGCAGCCCCGGCTTCGCATCGGTGTTGCCGGCCAGCCGCTCCGCTCCCAGCCAGGCCGTCCGGGTCGAGAGCGTCATCGTGCCGCCGCGCGGCATTGCATCCCGCGCATTGATGGCGAGGTTCAGCAGCGCCGCCTCGAGCTGCGCGGCATCGGCCCGGCAGGGCGGCAGATCCGGGTCGGCTTCCACCACGAGCGTCGCCGATTCGCCGAGCGCGCGCTGGATGAGCGGGGCAAAGCCCCGCACCAGCTCGTTCGCATCTAGGCTCGCGGCATGCAGCCTTTGCTGCCGGGCGAAGGCCAACAGGCTGGCATTCAGCCGGGCGCCGCGCTGCACGGCGTCCCGTGCCAAGCCGAGATATTTCCGCGTCCGTTCATCGGCGCCGCCGAGATGCCGCTCCAGCAAGTGCACGGTGCCGAGGATGGCGGTCAGGAGGTTGTTGAAGTCGTGCGCCACGCCGCCTGTCAGCCGGCCAAGGGATTCCAGCCGCTGCGACTGGAGCAGCCCGGCTTCCGCCGCCTCGCGCCGGAGGATCTCGGCGCTCAGCTCGTCGCGGCTTTGGCTCAGTCGGTGCAGCACCGCCTGCTCGGAGCGCCAGCGACGAATCGCAAGCCAGGTGGTGAAGCCGAGCGCCAGCGCGACAGCCAGGCAGAAGGTCGCAGTCCAGGTTGTGTTGGTCAGCCACTGCGCCCGGATCTGGTCGAGCGAAAGGGTGACGGAGACGACCAGCGGATACTCCCCGACCTGGCGGAAGGCGGTCAGCCATTCCCGCCTTTCGCCGAACCGCTCGATCGCTGGGCCGGTATTGCTTGGATGGCGGACGGCCTCCGGCACGCTGCCGGGCTCCGGCGGGTCGAAGAGACCATTGCCGGCGGAGGGATGGCTGGCGAGCACCTGCCCGTCGGTCCGCAACAGCGCGAAGCTGGCCTGGCCCTCCGGGTCCATCGCATGCCATTGCGCCTGGAAATAGCCGGGCAGGACGGAGCCCAGAAGAACCCCGTCGAACTGCCCGTCCGCACCTTCCCGCCGCCGGGCGATGGCGAAGGTGACGATGCCGGTCAGCCGCGCCAGCATCGGCTCACCGAAGACGAGGCTTTGCTCCCCCTCACGGAGGCGGCGGAAATAGGCGCGGTCCGCGATTAAGAGGGGCGGCGTCGGCCAGGCGATGCTGAGCGCCGCCACCCGCCCGTCGGGCCGGGCGAGATGCAGCGAGCTGATCTGCGCCAGCCCGTCGTCCAGGCCGCGCAGCCAGCGATGAATATCCTGGCCGCGAGCCTCGACCTCGTCCCAGCTCAGGCCGCGGATGCGGTCCGCCATGTGGTCGAGGACGAGGGCGTTGGTCTCGACGACCTTCAGCGCATGCTCGCGGGCGATGGCCGAAAGCCGGGTCAGGTCGGCATGGGCCTCGGCATGAAGGCGGCGATGGTCGTGCCAAGCAGAGCCAAGAAGGAAGCCGAGCGGCACGGCCAGCGAGGCGAGAAGCAGCAGCCGTAGCGACATCGGCAGCCTCGTCCGCAGCCAGCCGGACCGGGCCGGGTCCGCAGCCCCCATCATCACGCCATCTCCAAGAATGTTGCGGCGGCGGGCAATGCCACGCCGCCGCCACCATATCACATCAAAGAGAGGTTGGTCGCGTAACCGATTGCGTCAATGCGCCTCGGCCCAGCTCCGGCCGGTGCCGACCTCGACGGCGAGGGGCACGCGGAGGGTGGCAACGCCCTCCATCACTTGGCGGACGAGAGCGGCGGTCGCCTCCACCTCCTCCTCCGGCACTTCGAGCACCAGCTCGTCATGCACCTGGAGCAGAAGCCGCGCCTTGAGGCCGGCTTCCGTCAGGGCCCGCGGCAGGCGGACCATGGCGCGCTTGATGATCTCCGCCGCCCCGCCCTGGAAAGGGGCGTTGATCGCCGCCCGCTCGGCGCCGGCCCGGCGCACCGGGTCCTTGGTGCCGATATCCTGAATCCAGAGCCGCCGCCCGAAGGAGGTGGAGACGTAGCCGCGCAGCCGGGCCTCCTCCTTCAGCCGCTCCATCGCGGCGCGGATGCCAGGATACTGGCCGAAATAGGCATCGATGATGCCCTTGGCCTCGCCCGCACCAATGCCGAGCCGCCCGGCCAGGCCGAAGGCCGACATGCCGTAGATGATGCCGAAATTGATGGTCTTGGCCCGCCTGCGCGCCTCGCGGTCCACCGCCTCCGGCGCGAGGCGGAAGATGTCGGCGGCCGTGCGCGAGTGGATGTCCTGCCCGGTCTCGAAGGCCTCGCGCAGCGCCGGCACGTCGGCCATGTGTGCCAGCAGCCGCAGCTCGATCTGCGAGTAGTCGGCCGACATCAGCACATGGCCGGGGTCGGCGACGAAGGCGCGGCGGATGCGCTGGCCCTCCTCGGTGCGGACCGGGATGTTCTGCAGGTTGGGCTCGGTCGAGGCCAGCCGCCCGGTGCTGGTATTCGCCATGGAGAAATCGGTGTGGACGCGCCCGGTGCGCTGGTCGAGCTGCGCCGTCAGCCCATCCACATAGGTCGATTTCAGCTTCGAGAGCTGCCGCCAGTCGAGCACCTTGCGGGCAAGGGGGATGCCCTGCGCGGCCAGCTCCTCCAGCACCGCGGCATCGGTGCCCCAGGCGCCGGACTTGCCCTTCCGGCCGCCCGACAGCCCCATCTCGTCGAACAGGATCTCGCCCAGCTGCTTCGGCGAGCCGACGGCGAAGGGACGGCCGGCGAGGCCGTGGATCTCCCCCTCCAGCACCGCCATGCGGGCGACGAAGTCCTCGCCGATGCGGGCCAGCTCGGCGCCGTCGACCTTGATTCCCTCCACCTCCATGTCGCGCAGCACGGCGACCATCCGCCGCTCCACCTGCTCGTAGAGGGCGAGCGCGCCATCCTCCCGCAGCCTTGGCCGCAGCACGTGCCAGAGGCGGAGCGTCACATCGGCATCCTCTGCGGCATAGGCGGTTGCCTTGTCGAGCGGGACGGCGGCGAAGCTGATGCGGGCGCGACCGGTGCCGGTCACCTGGTCGTAGGGGACGGGCGTGTGGTCGAGATGGAGGCGGGAGAGCTCGTCCATGCCATGTCCATGCTTCCCCGCCTCCATGGAGTAGGAGATCAACATGGTGTCGTCGATCGGGGCGACGGCGATGCCGCCATTCTCCGTCCGGCCCAGCACTTCGAGGTCGTACTTGGCGTGCTGCAGCACCTTCAGCACGCCGGGATCTTCCAGCAGCGGCTTCAGCGCCGCCATGGCCTCGGCGAAGGCGAGTTGCGGCGGGGCGGCCTTCTCGGGCTCGGTCACCAGCATGTCGCCCTGGCCGGCGCCGGGCGAGACATGCCGCAGCGGTATGTAGCAGGCCCGGCCCGGCGCCGTGGCGAGGCAGACGCCGACGAGATTGGCCTTCAACGCATCGAGGCTGTCCGTCTCGGTGTCGAGGCCGATGACGCCGGCAGTCCGCGCCTCAGCGATCCAGGCGGCGAGCGCCTCGGGCCTCGTCACCGTCTCGTAGGGACCGAATGGCGTGGCGCTCGGGTCTGCCGGGGCGGTGGGCGCGGCGGCGGTTTGGGCGGCGCTGATGGCGCTGTTGCGCGCCCGCGTCGCCGCATCGCCCGCTGCCTCGCCGAGGCCCATCCGCGCGATGACGCTGCGGAAGCCCTGATCGGCCAGGAATTTGGAGAGCGCCGCCGGCTCCGGCGGCCGCACCGCCAGCGCCTCGATCGGCACGGTGAGCGGCGCCTGGTCGTCAAGCGTCACCAGCCGCTTCGAGAGCCGCGCCTGCTCGGCATATTGCTCGAGATTCTGCCGCCGCATCGGCTGCTTGATCTGCGCGGTATTGGCCAGCACCGACTCCAGGTCGCCATAGGCGAGGATCAGCTCGGCCGCGGTCTTCGGCCCGATCTTCGGCACGCCAGGGACATTGTCCACCGGGTCGCCGATCAGCGCCTGGACCTCGATGACCTTCTCGGGCGGCACGCCGAATTTCTCGACCACCTCCGCCTCGCGGATCGGCTTCCGCTTGATCGGGTCGAGCATCTGCACGCCCGGCCGGACCAGTTGCATCAGGTCCTTGTCAGAGGAGACGATGGTCACCTCGCCGCCGGCCTCGCGGAAGGCGCGGGCATAAGCGGCGATCAGATCGTCGGCCTCGAAGCCCGGCGCCTCCACCTGGGCGACGCCGAAGGCTTCCGTCGCCTCGCGGATGAGGGCGAATTGCGGGACCAGCTCCTCCGGCGGCTCGGGCCGGTGGGCCTTGTAGTTCGGGAAGATCTCGTTGCGGAAGGTGCTGCGGCTGGCATCGAAGACCACTGCCAGATGGCTGCCGCGATGCTCGGCGAGGAAGCTGGAGAGCATCTGGGTGAAGCCGAAGACGGCATTCACCGGCGTGCCGTCCGGCCGCGTCATCGGCGGCAGGGCGTGATAGGCGCGGAAGATGTAGCCCGAGCCATCGACCAGGACGAGGTGCCGGGTTCCCGGCGCCGCGACCGGGACGGCGGCCTCTTCAGTGATGGTCGTCGCCACCCGCACCCGCCTTCAGTACATAGGTGATGGAGCAGTAGGGGCAGGTCACCTGGTTCTGGTTCGGGTTCATCGGCAGCCAGACCCGAGGATGGCCGAGGCCGGGGCCCGCCACCTCGCCGTCGCAGGGAACCTTGCGGCTGGTCACCTCGATCCGCTGCACCGGGGTGACTCCCTCGATGAGCTTCGGGGTGTATTGGGTCATTCTGCCGTCGCGCATCGGCGGTCCTCAATGGGAAGTCGGGTCGGGCGCACCATAGTCGCGGGCGGCCCCTGCGTCACGTCACCCCGCGCGGGGATGAGCCCGCCGCCAGGTCTCGAGCAGCGCCGCCGCATCCACCTTGGTGTAGCGCTGGGTGGTGGAAAGGCTGGCATGGCCGAGCAGTTCCTGGATTGCCCGCAGATCGGCCCCGCCGCCCAGCAGGTGGGTGGCGAAGGAGTGCCGCAGCGCATGCGGCGTCGCATGTTCCGGCAGGCCGGCGAGGCGGCGGTAATGCTGCAGGCAGCGCTCCGCGACCGTGGGGCTGAGCCGCGCCCCGCGCGCACCGCGGAAGAGCGGCGCCTCGGGCGGCGGGCTGCCCCGCTCGCGCAGATAGGCGGCGACCGCTTCCCGCACCGCCGGCAGGACCGGCACCAGCCGCTCCTTGCCGCCCTTGCCCAGGACGCGCAGCGCCGCCTGGCTGCCGGGCAGGGGGGCATCCCGCACATCGAGGGCCAGCGCCTCGCTGATCCGCAGCCCGCAGCCGTAAAGCAGGGTGAAGAGTGCCACGTCCCGCGCTGACTGCTCGGCCGGGCGCTCGGCATGGCCGGGCTGGTGGATGCTGCCGGTCCGGGCCGCCACCTCCTTCGCCTGCTCCGGCGTGAGTGCCCGCGGTACCGGCGGCCTGGCCCGTGGCCCGCGGATGGTGGCGATGGCGAGTGGTGCCAGGCCCCTCGTTTTCGCCAGGTGGCGGAGGAAGCCGCGGATGGCGGCGAGCTGCCGCGCCCGGGTCGCATTGCCCGCGCCCGCCTTGGCCCGGGCCGCCAGGAAGGCGCGGATATCGGCCGGCCGGAGCGCGGCGAGGGCCGCAAGATCGGGCTCCTCGCCCAGATGCCCGGTCAGGAAGGCGAGGAAGTCGCGGAGGTCGAGCCCATAGGCCTCGACCGTGTTCGCCGCCGCCCGGCGCTCCCGCGCCAGCCAGTCGAGATAGCCGGCGGCGAGGGCGCGGGCTTCCGCCAAACGCCTACCGCGCCAGCGCCGCCGCCACCGCGCGGCCGAGGAAGGCGAGGGTCGCCGTCGCCTGCCGGGTCGGCAGGGCCTGCGGGTCCCGCGCGCCGAGCGTCATCAGCGTCGGATGCCCGGTCCAGACCGGCACGCGCACCAGCGCATCCCGCATGACGAGGGAGGCGGCTTCCTGGTGCAGCAGCTCGATATCGGTCGGCGCAGGCCGCACCAGCGCGTCCTTCCCGGGGCCGAGCAGCGCCGCCACCATGCCGCGCGGCAGCTTCGGCACGCCGCGCCGGTCCGGCGTCTCGGCGAGCAGAGTGCAGCTCTCGACGCCGAGCAGCGCCGGCAGCTCCTCCGTCACCGTCTCCACCACGTCCTGCGCCCGCATCAGCGCCAGCACGGCGAGGCGGACGCGGATGGAGAGGCCATGGCCGGCCCGCCCGGCAGTGACGGCGGCATCCACCTCCGCCTCCAGCGAGCGGACGCGGCGGCGCTCGGCAGCCAGCATCGCCGCCATGTGGTCGGCCAGGCGCTCGCCATGGATGCGCTGCGGCGGCGTGAGGGCGCGGAACAGGTCCGGCCGCTCCGCCAGGAAGTCGGGGTTGGTCCGGAGGAAGGCGGCCACGGCCTCAGGCGCTGGGGGCGCCGCGGGCAGGGGGGCAGCTTCGGGTGCCGGAAGCAGCACCAGCTCGGCGCCTGTCAAGGATATGGAGCTCACAGAATGCTCTGGCCCGTCTTGCGCCAATCGGCCAGGAAGCTTTCCAGACCGCGGTCGGTCAAGGGATGCTTGATGAGCTGGCGGATGACATTCGGCGGCAGCGTCGCCACCTCCGCGCCAAGCTTCGCCGCCTCGACTAGGTGGACCGGGTGGCGGATGGACGCGACCAGGACTTCCGTCTTAAAATAGGAGTAGTTTCGGTATATCTTGAGGATATCGGCAATGAGGAGCATGCCATCATAGGCAATGTCGTCGAGCCGGCCGACGAAGGGCGAGATGTAGGCCGCCCCCGCCTTGGCGGCGAGCAAGGCCTGGGCTGCCGAGAAGCACAGGGTGACATTCACCTTCGTGCCCTCGTCCGCAAGGCTGCGGCAGACGCTGAGCCCGGCCTCGGTCAGCGGCACCTTCACCGCGACATTCCTGGCAATGCCGCGGAGGAAGCGGCCCTCGGCCAGCATGGTGTCGAAATCCGTCGCGGTCACTTCAGCGGAGACCGGGCCGGGGGTGATCTCGCAGATCTCGGCGATGACCTCCGCCATCTTCCGCCCGGATTTGGCGATGAGGCTCGGGTTGGTGGTGACCCCGTCCACCAGCCCGGCTTCGGACAGGGCGCGGATCTCGGCCACCTCGGCAGTGTCGACGAAGAACTTCATACGGATGGGCCCTCAGGCGAACCCCTCATGGGGCCGCATTGGATGTGGGCTCGGCCGGCCAGGCCGAAGGGACTCAAGGACCTGAAATCGTTGCCTAATTGCTCAGTATCAGGATAACCGATGCAGGCCGGGTCGGGGAAGCGGCGCGATATGAAGGACACGCCACCTGTGTTTTCCGCGCAACGGGTCAAGGTGCTTTTGCCGCTCCCTCTGTCGGGAGCCTACGATTATCGCGTGCCGGCGGAGATAGATATCCATCCAGGCGATTTTGTGACCGCCTCTCTCAATCACAGGCCGATGATTGGCGTGGTGTGGGATGCCGGGGAGGGGAGCGAGGCGCAGCCGGTGGCCGATCACCGGCTGAAGCCCATCACCGGCGTGCTGCCCGCCCCGCCCATGACGCCGAGCCTCCGCCGCTTCATCGACTGGGTTGCGGCCTATACGTTGAGCCCACCCGGCGCCGTGCTGCGCATGGCGATGGGCTCCACCGCGGCGCTGGAGCCGCCGACCCAGCAGGCCGGCTGGACGCTGGCCGGCCCCGGGTCCAACCGCCAACCGCGCATGACGCCGGAGCGGCAGCGGGTGCTGGCGCAGATGCAGCCCGGCCGGGTCTATGCCGGGGCGCCGCTCGCCGAGGCGGCCGGCGTCTCGCTCGGCGTGTTGCGCGGCATGGCGGATAACGGGCTGATCCGCCCGGCCCTCCTGCCCCATGCCAGCCGCTTCAACCGGCCCGACCCAGAGCATCCCGGCCCGAAGCTCGGCGGCGCCCAGGCCGAGGCGGCGGCGCGTCTCGTCGCCAAGGTCGCCGCCCGGCAATTCGCCGTGACGCTGCTGACCGGCGTCACCGGCTCCGGCAAGACCGAGGTGTATCTGGACGCGGTGGCGGAAGCGCTGCGCCAGGGCCGCCAAGCGCTGGTCCTTTTGCCGGAGATCGCCCTCTCTGCGCAATGGCTCGAGCGGTTCAAGGCGCGCTTCGGCGTCGCCCCCGCCCTCTGGCATTCCGAGGTGACGCCGCGCACCCGCCGCGACACCTGGCGCGCCGTGGCGGAAGGGGAGGCGCCGGTAGTGGTCGGTGCCCGCTCCGCCCTCTTCCTGCCTTTCCCCGATCTCGGCCTCATCATCGTCGACGAGGAGCACGAGACGGCCTTCAAGCAGGAGGACGGCGTCGTCTACAATGCCCGCGACATGGCCGTGGTCCGCGCCCGGATGGCGTCGGCCTCCTGCGTGCTGGTCTCGGCGACGCCCTCGCTGGAGAGCCTCACCAATGCCGAGACCGGCCGCTACGAGGCGCTGGACCTGCCCGAGCGCCATGGCGGCGCCAGCCTGCCGGCGGTGGAGACGATCGACCTGCGCCGCACCCCTCCAGAACGCGGCCGCTTCCTCTCCCCGCCGCTGATCGAGGCCGTGACCGCGACGCTGGAGCGCGGGGAGCAGGCCATGCTCTTCCTCAACCGCCGCGGCTATGCGCCGCTGACGCTCTGCCGGCACTGCGGCCACCGGATGCGCTGCCCGAATTGCACCGCCTGGCTGGTGGAGCACCGCGCCCGCCGCCAACTCCAGTGCCACCATTGCGGCCATGCCGAGGCGCCGCCGGCCGAATGCCCCGAATGCGGCACCGCCAACAGCCTGGTCGCCGTCGGCCCCGGCGTGGAGCGGGTGCTGGAGGAGGCCGCCGCGCATTGGCCAGAGGCCCGGCGCCTGGTGATGGCGAGCGATACGCTTCCCGGCCCCGCCGCGGCGGGGATGGCCGCGCAGCAAATCCAGGACCGGGAGGTGGATCTCATCATCGGCACCCAGATCGTCGCCAAGGGCTGGCACTTCCCCCACCTCACGCTGGTCGGGGTGGTCGATGCCGATCTCGGCCTCGCCGGCGGCGACCTGCGCGCCGCGGAGCGGACGGTGCAGCTGCTCCACCAGGTCGCCGGCCGCGCCGGCCGGGCCGAGGCGCCGGGCCGCGTGCTGCTGCAGAGCTTCAGCCCGGAGCATCCGGTGATGGGGGCACTCATCTCGGGCGACCTCGACGCCTTCATGGCGGAGGAGGCGGCGATTCGCCGGCCCGGTCACTGGCCGCCCTTCGGCCGCCTCGCCGCGCTGATCGTGAGTTCCGAGGACGAGCGGGAGGCGGACCGCACCGCCCGCGACCTCGGCCTCGCCGCGCCGGGCGGGGAGGGGGTGCAGGTGCTCGGCCCCGCGCCGGCGCCGCTTGCCCTGCTGCGCGGCCGGCACCGGCGGCGGCTGCTGCTGAAGACGAGGCGGGAGGTCGCGGTGCAGCCCATCCTGCGGGAGTGGCTGGCGCGGGTGCCGGTGCCGAACAGCGTCCGCGTCCAGGTCGATGTGGATCCCGTCAGCTTCCTTTGATTCCACTCGCAGGGCGTGGTTGGGACATGGTATAAGGGTTACCTACAAGTAATTTGTCCCAGGGAGGACTGCGCCATGCCCATCCTCGACGCTACTGAAATCGCCGCCTGGGCGCTGATCGCTGGCGCTGTGGTCTATGCCGGCCTTGCTTCGCGTGGTGTGACGACGGCGGCGGTTGCTGCGGCGCTTGCGGCCATAGCGGCAAAGACGGTGCTGATCGGCTACGCCTGAGGCGAGCGGAGTTTCTGCGACCGAACGCCCGCACCTCCGATGCGCCGGGCGAAGTTTTCTGCGTGGCCCCGCCACGGGCGCATGGCCGCTGAAAATGCTGCGCGATGGAGTGATTTCGGCCCGCCAGCGCGGATTGCGGGGCTGTAAACCCCATGGTAAAGCCCGCCCGCCGCGACGGGAGACCCCGTCACGGACCCGCGCTTGCGCACCACCAGGTAATCAAGGACCGGGATCGCCCGTGGCCTCTGCCGAGACCATCGCCTCCGACGCGCCCAAGGCGCCTACCCCGACCGGCATTGCCGAGCGCTATGCGCTGGCGATGCTGGGCCTCGCCGATGATCGGCGCGCGACCGATCCGGGCGCGCTTGACCGCATCGCCGGCGATTTGGAAGCGCTCGCTTCCCTTTGGCTGGGAGACGCGGATTTCCGCGGCTTCATCGCCGATCCGCGGCTTGATTCCGTTGCCCAGCGCAAGGGTACCTTTGCGGTGCTCGACCGCGTTGGGACGGGGCCAGAGGTGCGGAACCTGGTTGGCGTGCTGATCGGCAACCGGCGCCTCGCGCTGCTGCCGCAGGTGGCCGCCGCCTTCGGCGCCCAGCTCGCAGCGCGGCGCGGCCAGCAGGTGGCCGAGGTCATCAGCGCTCATGCGCTGACCGACACCCAGCGGACGCAGATCGCCGCCCGCCTGACGGAAGCCGGCTATTCCGGCGTCAAGCTTAAGGAGCAGGTGGATCCCTCGATCCTCGGCGGGCTGATCGTTCGGATCGGCTCCCGGCTCTACGACAACAGCATCAAATCCAAGCTGCAGAGATTGCAGTACGCCATGAAGGGGGCCGCCTGACCATGGAAATCCGTCCCGCCGAGATCTCCGAGATCCTCAAAAAGCAGATCGCCGGCTTCGATTCCGAGGCGAACGTGGCCGAGGTCGGCACCGTGCTTACCGTGGGTGACGGTATCGCCCGCGTCTACGGGCTGCAGAACGTCATGGCCGGCGAGCTGGTGATGTTCCCCAGCGCCGGCATCCGCGGCATGGCGCTGAACCTCGAGACCGACAACGTCGGCATCGTCATCTTCGGCTCTGATGCCGAGATCAAGGAAGGCGACACCGTCGAGCGCACCGGCGACATCGTCGACGTGCCGGTTGGCCGCGGCCTGCTCGGCCGCGTGGTCGATGGCCTCGGCAACCCGATCGACGGCAAGGGCCCGCTCACCGACGTGACGCGCACCCGGGTCGAGGTGAAGGCACCCGGCATCATCCCGCGCAAGTCCGTGCACGAGCCGATGCAGACCGGCATCAAGGCGATCGACGCTCTGATCCCGATCGGCCGCGGCCAGCGCGAGTTGATCATCGGCGACCGCCAGACCGGCAAGACCGCCGTCATCATCGACACCATCATCAACCAGAAGGGCATCAACGCCGGCACGGACGAGAGCAAGAAGCTCTACACGATCTATGTCGCCGTCGGGCAGAAGCGCTCGACCGTTGCCCAGCTGGTCCGGACTCTCGAAGAGAACGGCGCGCTCGAGTACTCGATCGTCATCGCCGCCACCGCCTCCGAGCCGGCGCCGCTGCAGTTCCTGGCGCCCTATACCGGCTGTGCCATGGGCGAGTATTTCCGCGACAACGGCATGCATGCGGTCATCTTCTATGACGACCTCTCCAAGCAAGCCGTCGCCTACCGCCAGATGTCGCTGCTGCTGCGCCGTCCGCCGGGCCGCGAGGCCTATCCGGGCGACGTCTTCTACCTGCACTCGCGCCTGCTCGAGCGCGCGGCGAAGATGAACGACGACTTCGGCAACGGCTCGCTGACCGCCTTGCCGGTCATCGAGACCCAGGCCGGCGACGTCTCGGCCTATATCCCGACCAACGTGATCTCGATCACGGACGGGCAGATCTTCCTTGAGACGGAACTCTTCTTCAAAGGCATCCGCCCGGCGGTGAATGTCGGGCTTTCGGTCTCGCGCGTCGGCTCTGCCGCGCAGATCAAGGCGATGAAGCAGGTTGCCGGCCGCATCAAGCTGGAGTTGGCGCAGTACCGCGAGATGGCGGCCTTCGCGCAGTTCTCCTCAGATCTCGATGCCTCGACCCAGGCGCTGCTGGCCCGTGGCGCGCGCCTGACCGAGCTGCTGAAGCAGCCGCAGTACAAGCCGGTCCCGGTGGACGAGCAGGTCGTCTCGCTCTTCGCCGGCACGCGCGGCTATCTCGACAAGCTGCCGGTCTCGGCGGTCGGTGAGTTCGAGCGGCGGATGCTCTCCGAGCTGAAGTCGCGCGACCCCTCGATCCTCGAGGCGATCCGCAGCGACCGCGAGATCAAGAAGCCGACCGAGGAGAAGCTCGTCGCCTTCCTCGACGGCTTCGCCAAGTCCTTCTCGGCCTGAGCCAGGAGACGCGGGCCCGATGCCTAGCCTCAAGGACCTGCGCGGTCGCATCAACAGCGTGAAGTCCACGCGGAAGATCACGCAGGCGATGAAGATGGTGGCCGCGGCGAAGCTCCGCCGGGCCCAGGCCCAGGCGGAGGCTGCGCGCCCCTACGCGCAGCGGATGGAGGCGATCCTCGCCTCCCTCGGCGCCGCCGTCGCCGCCTCACCGGATGCGCCGCAGATGCTGGTTGGCACCGGCGCGGACCGGGTGCACCTGCTGGTGGTCGTCACCGCGGACCGTGGCCTGGCTGGCCCCTTCAATACCCAGGTCGGCCGGCTCGCCCGCGCCCGCATCCGGGCACTGGAGGCGGAAGGCAAGCAGGTCAAGCTGCTGACCGTCGGCCGCAAGGGCGCGACCTTCCTGAAGCGCGAATTCGCCAGCCGCGTCGTCGGCGAGGTGAACTTCGCTGGCAAGAAGCGTGTCGACTTTACCGATGCGGAGGCGATCGCCCTGCAAGTGGCGGGGCTGTTGGAGGAAGGCGGCTTCGATGTCTGCAGCCTGATCTACAACCGTTTCCGCAACGTGATCAGCCAGATCCCGACCGAGCAGCGGCTGATCCCGACGCCGCTGCCGGAAGGCTCGGCCGCGGCCGAGGGGCCGCAGGCGCTCTATGAGTACGAGCCGGCCGAGGACCAGATCCTTGCCACGTTGCTGCCGCGCAACCTCGCCATCCAGATCTACCGCGCGATCCTCGAGAGCACCGCAGGCGAGCACGGCGCGCGCATGACGGCGATGGACAATGCCACGCGCAATGCCGGCGAGATGATCAACAGGCTTACGCTCAATTATAACCGCACGCGCCAGGCCAACATCACCAGGGAGCTGATCGAGATCATCTCCGGGGCCGAGGCAGTCTGACGAGGGGCATGACACCATGAAGAACAATGTCGGGCGCATCGCGCAGGTCCTGGGCGCCGTGGTGGACGTGCAGTTCCCGGGCGAACTGCCGGCCATGCTGAACGCCCTGACCACGAAGAACGGCGACAACTCGCTGGTCCTCGAGGTCTCGCAGCACCTGGGCGAGCGCACGGTGCGCTGCATCGCCATGGACAGCACCGATGGCCTGGTCCGCGGCCAGGAAGTGGTCGATACCGGGACCGGCATTGCCGTTCCGGTGGGCGAGGGTACGCTCGGGCGCATCCTGAACGTCATCGGCCAGCCGATCGACGAGCGCGGCCCCGTGCCGCACGAGAAGACCTACACCATCCACCGCGCCGCACCCTCCTTCGAGGACCAGGCGACGGCGGCCGAGATCCTCGTCACCGGCATCAAGGTCATCGACCTCCTGGCGCCCTACCTGAAGGGCGGCAAGATCGGCCTGTTCGGCGGCGCCGGCGTCGGCAAGACCGTCACCATCCAGGAGCTGATCAACAACATCGCCAAGGCGCATGGCGGCGTGTCGGTCTTCGCCGGCGTCGGCGAGCGGACGCGTGAAGGCAACGACCTCTACCACGAGATGGTCGATGCCGGCGTCATCAAGCTCGGCGAGGGCACGACCGAGGGTTCCAAGGTGGCCCTCGTCTACGGCCAGATGAACGAGCCGCCGGGCGCCCGCGCCCGCGTGGCGCTGTCGGGCCTGTCCATCGCGGAGTACTTCCGCGACGAGCAGGGCCAGGACGTGCTGTTCTTCGTCGACAACATCTTCCGCTTCACCCAGGCGGGTGCCGAGGTCTCGGCGCTGCTCGGCCGCATCCCCTCGGCGGTGGGCTACCAGCCGACGCTCGCCACCGACATGGGCGCGCTGCAGGAGCGGATCACCTCGACCAAGAAGGGCTCGATCACCTCGGTGCAGGCCATCTACGTGCCGGCCGACGACCTGACCGACCCGGCGCCTGCAACCTCCTTCGCCCACCTCGACGCGACGACGGTGCTCAACCGCTCGATCGCCGAGCTCGGCATCTTCCCGGCGGTGGACCCGCTCGACTCGACCAGCCGCGCGCTCGACCCGCGGATCGTCGGGGACGAGCACTACCGCGTCGCCCGCGAGGTGCAGCGCATCCTGCAGACCTACAAGTCGCTGCAGGACATCATCGCCATCCTCGGGATGGACGAGCTGTCTGAGGAAGACAAGCTGGTCGTGGCCCGCGCACGCAAGATCCAGCGCTTCCTCAGCCAGCCCTTCCACGTGGCCGAGGTCTTCACCGGCTCGCCGGGCGTGTTCGTGAAGCTGGAGGACACCGTCCGCAGCTTCGCCGCCATCTGCGCCGGCGAGTACGACCACCTGCCCGAGGCCGCCTTCTACATGGTCGGCACCATCGAGGAGGCCGTGAAGAAGGGCGAGACCCTGAAGGTCGCCGCCTGATCATGGCGACCTTTCTGCTCGAACTGGTCTCGCCGGAGAAGCTGCTGCTCTCCCGCCCGGTGGAGATGGTCACCATCCCCGCCGAGGAAGGCGAGATGGGCGTTCTCCCCGGCCATGCCCCGATGATCGTCGCCCTCCGGGGCGGCGTGATCCGGGTGCGGGAGAATGGTAGCGAGACCGAGGCGTTGTTCATCGCCGGCGGCTTCGCCGAGGTTTCGCCGGAGCGGGTGACCCTGCTGGCCGACGAGGCGACGCCGCTGGCCAGCCTCTCCCGCGCCGCAGTCGAGCGCCGCCTGGCCGAGGCCGAGGCTGCCCTGCAGGCGGCCATCGCCGAGCCGGAGGCGAAGCGGGACGCCGCCTATGCCCGGGTCCAGGCCTTCCGCACCGCGGTCTCCGTCGCGCAAGCGGCCTGAGCATCGCATCCCGGACACGGTGGGGCGAAATCCGCTCGCCACACCGTGCCTTTCCGGCAACGCCGCTTGAAACCTCCGCCGCCCTGCCGAACATTGCGCTCGGGCATGGCGTGGCTGGCCCTGCCCGGATCGCGGGTGTCGCAGGATAACGGCCCCCACGGGCCGCGGGGACAGGATGAAGCACTGGCGCGTCGAACAGGTTTCCTGGGATCGTTTCGATCCAGCGAAGGTCGACCCGGAGATCGTACCGCTGGTCAAGGCGGCGGCTATGGTGGAGCGCAACGGTGGCGACTACGCCATCTATCTGAACCGGGTCTTCAAGGACGACCCGGATTTCGCTCGCGCCGCGGACCACTGGGCGGAGGAGGAAATCCAGCACGGCGACGCCCTTGGGAAATGGTCGAGTCTCGCCGATCCAGGGTGGGACTATGCTGCGGCCTTTGAGCGCTATCGCAACGGCTACAGCATCGACATCAATGCCGATGCCTCCATCCGTGGGTCCCGTACCGGCGAGCTGATCGCCCGCTGCATCGTCGAGACCGGCACCAGCAGCTACTACACGGCGCTGGCCGAGGCGACGGAGGAGCCGGTGCTGCGCGAGGTCTGCAAGCTGATCGCCGCCGACGAGTACCGGCATTTCAAGCTCTTCTACGATCATATGAAGCGTTACCTGGCGCGGGAGGACCTGTCCTTCGCCAAGCGGCTGCGGGTCGCTTTCGGCCGCGTCGGCGAGTCGGAGGATGACGAGCTCGCCTTCGCCTTCCACTGCGCCAATGAGGATCCGAGCCTCACCTACAGCCATGAGCGCTGCATCACAGGCTATATGGGCCGGGCGATGGGCTTCTACCGCTACCGGCACCTGGAGCGGGGCATGGGCATGATCTTCAAGGCGGTGGGGCTGGAGCCGCGCGGCAGGCTTTCCCAGCTGGCCGCCCGCGGCGCTTGGCGGCTGCTCTGCTGGCGGCGGGACCGCTACCGGGAGGCCATCCGCCGCATGGCGCCCCCCGTGCCGCTCGCGCAGGCCGCTTGAGCCTCCACCCGCCTCGGCGGCATCTGTTCGGGGCGGCCCTTGCCGGGCTGCTGGCGCGCGAGGCCGCGGCCCAAGGCGAGCGGGGATCGGGCGGGGAGGGGCTGGCGGCCATCGGCCGGGCCAACGGCATCACCTTCGGCACCGCCGTCGATTCGAGGAAGCTCGGCGATGCCGCTTATGCCGCCCAGGTGGCGGCCGAGGCGCAGCTTCTCGTCCCGGAATGGGAGGCGAAATGGGCGGCCCTGCAGCCGAGGCAGGGCAGCTTCGATTTCGGCCCGCTCGGCATCATCGCCAGCCTCGCCCAGGCCAATGGCAAGCAGCTCCGCGGCCATGCCCTGGTCTGGCATGCGGCCATGCCCTCCTGGCTGGCCGAGGGACTGGCCGAAGGAGCGGCCAAGGCCCGTGGCCTGCTCGCCGCACATCTGGACGGCGTGCTGCCGGCCACCCGCCCCGCCATCCGCGACTGGGACGTGGTGAACGAGGCCATCGCCAATGCCGAGGGCAATCCCTTCAGCGCCCGCACCCCGGCCCAGGGCGACCTGCGCGACACGCCCTGGCTCCGCGCCCTCGGCCCCGGCTATGTCGAGGAGGCCTTCCGTGCCGCCCGCGAGCGGGACCGCACGCTCCGCCTCACCTATAACGACTACGGACTCGAGGGCGACAACCCTTGGGCGGAGGAGAAGCGCCAACGCGTGCTTCGCCTGTTGCGGCGGATGGTGGGCACGCAGTGCCCGGTCGATGCGCTCGGCCTCCAGGCCCATCTGTTGATGGACGAGCCCTTCCGGCCGGAGCCCTTCACCGTCTTCCTGCGGTCGGTGCGGGAGCTCGGCCTCGCCGTGCTCGTCACCGAGCTGGACGTGCGCGAGGCGCAGCAGCTCCCCGCCGGCCTCGCTGCCCGCGACGCGGCGGTGGCGGAGCGGGTGCGCCAGGTCATCGGCACCGCCCTCGATGCGGGCTGCCGCACCGTTCTCACCTGGGGGCTTTCGGACAAGGACAGCTGGCTGGCGCGGGACCCGGATGTGACGCGGAAGGACGGCCAGGTGCATCGTGGCCTGCCCCTCGACGAGGGTGGAGCGCGCAAGCCCATGTGGCAGGCTCTCGCCACCGCCTTCGGCAGCCGCCGAGGTTAAAGCGGTTCCGTCCCCTCCGGCTCACGGACCCGCTCCGGCTCCGCGCTGGCCCTAATCACGGCCTCGCAGCGGGATCTCCTTCAGGCAGAGCGCCGCCACCAGCGACAGCGCAGCGATCGCACCGGCCGCCAGGAACACGGCGGAGAAGGCGGGTGCCGCGGCCTCTGGCGCCACTCCCTCAGCCCGTCCGCCCGGCAGGTGCCAGAGCAGCACGGAGGAGAGCACGGCGACGCCGAAGGCCCCGCCGATCAGCCGGAAGAACATCATGCAGGAGATGGCGATACCGCCGTCGCGCGGATCGACCGCATTCTGGATGGTCACCGTCATCGGCGAGAACTGGCAGCCGAAGGACAGCCCCAGCAGCAGCGTCACCGCCGTGTCCAGCAGCAGGGAATGGCCAAGGCCGACGAAGGAGATGACCAGGCACATCGCCGTCGCCACCGCCGCGCCGAGGATGGAGAAGGGCCGGTACCGCCCCGTCGCGGCCACCGCCTGCCCGGCGAGGAAGCTGCCACTGACGCTGCCGAGCGTCATGGCGATCATCCGCAGCCCCGCCTCCTTCGGCGACAGGCCGCTGACCAGCTGGTAGTCGAGCGGCACCAGGATCACGAGGGCCATCATCACCATGGAGGTGAGTCCGGTCACCAGGATGCTCATGGTGAAGATGCGGTTGCCGAAGAGCTGCAGCGGCAGCATCGGCTGTGAGGCCGAGCGTTCCTGCAGGATCAGCGCGCCGAGGAAGACGATGCCGAGGGCGAAGCAGAGCAGCGCCTCCGGCGCCGTCCAGCTCCCGGCGCGCTGCACCAGGGTGATGCCGAGCAGCAGCGGCGTGCAGGAGAGCAGGATCAGCACCGCCCCTGCCCAGTCGATCTTCGGCCGCCTGCCCGGCTTCGGCAGGCGGCGGAGCTGGAAGTAGGTGGTGGCGAAGGCGGCCGCGCCGAGCGGCAGGTTGATCCAGAAGATCCAGCTCCAGGACAGGTATTCGACGAAGAGGCCGCCGAGCAGCGGCCCGATGATGTTGGCGGTGGCGAAGGTCGCCGAGAGGTAGCCCTGCACCTTCGCCCGCTCCCGCGGCGGCAGGATGTCGCCCACCACGGCGAGCGAGATCGCCCGGAGGCCGCCGCCGCCCAGGCCCTGCACCACCCTAGCCGCGATCAGCGCCGGCATGTTGGGCGAGAGCGCCGCCAGCACCGAGCCGCCGACGAAGACGGAGACCGAGACCAGCAGTACCGGCCGCCGCCCGTAGAGGTCGGAAAGCCGCCCGTAGATCGGTGTCGTCACGGTGGAGGCGATCAGATAGGCCGAGACGATCCAGGGCAGCAGCCCCCAGCCGCCGAGGTCGCCCGCGATGGAGGAGAGGGCGGTGGCGACGATCGTCTGGTCGAGGCTGGAGAGGAACAGCGCCAGCATCAGCCCCATGACGATGGTGCGGACCTCGCGGGGCGAGAAGGCGGTGACGCTCGGGGATGTCGCTTGATCGGGCACGAGGCGGGACGCTATGCCCCGAAGTGGTTGCCGCCAAGCCCACCGGCCCCGCACAGTGCGGCCGGACAAGTCCTCATGAAGGCTTCGACATGCCCGCACCGCACAAACACGTCCTTCTCACCGGCGCCAGCGGCAATCTCGGCCGCGTCCTCGCGCCCGCGCTCGCCGCGCAGGGCTGGACCTTGCGCCTGACCGACATCACGCCCTTCCCGGATGCGCTGCCCGCGGGCGCCACCTTCACCCGCCTCGACCTGAACGAGGGCCTCGGCCTCGCCCGCCTGGCGGAGGGCTGCGGCGCCATCCTGCATTTCGGCGGCATCAGCGTGGAGCAGCCCTTCGAGGCGGTGCTCGGCCCCAATCTCCGCGGCCTCTATCATGTGTACGAGGCCGCACGGCGCGAGGGCGCCCGCGTCCTCTTCGCCAGCAGCAACCACTCCATCGGCTTCCACGAGCGCCCGCAGGACAACGAGGCGAAGATCGATGTCGACTGCGCCTTCCGCCCGGACGGCTATTACGGCCTCTCCAAAGCCTATGGCGAGCTGATGGGCCGGCTCTACTGGGACAAGCATGGCGTCGAGAACGTCAACTGCCGCATCGGCTCCTGCTTCCCGAAGCCGGTGAATGCGCGGATGCTCTCCACCTGGCTGTCCTTCGGCGACCTGACGCGGTTGGTGACGGCCGCCGTCGAGGCGCCGCGCACCGGGCATTGCGTGATCTGGGCCTGCTCCAACAACCCGGCCAGCTTCTGGGGCCGCGACCACCGCGAGCGAATCGGCTGGCAGCCGCAGGACACGGCGGAGGATTATCGCACCGAGGTCGGCCACATCCTCTCCGGCGACCCGGTGGAGGAGCGCTACCAGGGCGGCGGCTACACCAGCATCGAGTATTCCCGCAGCACGCCCTCGCCGCGCGACCCCTTCGCCCTGGACTGAGCCCATGCTGGAACTCGCCGCCGGCGACTGGCGCGCGCAGCTCCTGCCGGAGGCGGGCGCGGCCGTCACGCAATTGGCCTGGCGGGGGCGGGACGTGCTGGTCCCGCTGCCGCTCGGCGCCGACCCCAATGCCAGCTTCGGCGGGGCCTTCGTCATGCTGCCCTGGACCAACCGGCTGGATGCCGGGCAGCTCCCCGTCGCCGGCACGGTGCATCACCTGCCGGTCAACCGCCCGGAAGACAACACGGCGATCCACGGCCTGGCGCGCAACCGCACTTGGGTGGTGGATTCGGAGACGGGCGACCGCTGCACGCTGACGCAGGTGCTCGACGGCGCGGCCGAGGGCCTGCCCTATGCCTATCGCGCGCAGCTCTCCCTCGAGCTGGGTGAGGAGGGTGCGCGCCTCTCGCTAGCGGTGACGAACGTGGCCGGGCAGCCCTTTCCCTTCGGCCTCGGCTGGCACCCCTTCTTCCTCCGTCCGGCGGGGACGGGGCTGCGCTTCCGCGCCGGCGCGCTCTTCGCCCGCGATGCGCGCACGCTCCCCGTCGCCGTGCAGGCAAGCGACGGGCTGGTCGGCGACGAACAAGCGTATGAAGGACTCGACACGCATTTCGCCGGCTGGGACGGCGCGGCGGAAATCCTCCGCCCCGATCTCCGCCTGCATCTTGCGGCATCGGGTGCCTGGTCGCGCAACCTGCATGTCTTCGCGCCTACCGGCAGCACCGTCCTTTGCCTGGAGCCGGTGAGTCATGTGCCGGATGCGCCGAACCGGCCGGACTTCGCCGGCTATGGCCCGCTGACGATGCTGGCACCCGACTCGACGCTGACAGCCTCGCTGCTGCTGCACGCCACGATCTGACCGGCCCGTGTTGACTCCCGCGTGCGCAAAGCGGCGCGCGCGGGAACGCTTGCCTTGGCGTGACGTTGCCGGATGCAACCATGTCGAAGGAAGCGCAGCATGGCAGGCACCGCGCGCAAGTCCGATCCCGAACTCTGGGAGCAGGTGAAGGAGGAAGTGACCGCGGGCGACAAGGGCGGCAAGCCCGGCCAGTGGTCCGCCCGCAAGGCGCAGATGGCGAGCGCCGAATACCAGAAGCGCGGCGGTGGCTACGAAGGCCCGAAGCAGCCCGACAATCACCTCGCCGAATGGACCGAGGAGGAATGGGGCACGCGCTCCGGCCAGGAGTCGCTCGAGACCGGCGAGCGCTACCTGCCGAAGGCCGCGCGCGAGAGCCTCACCGCCGAGGAATACGATCGCACCACCGCCGCCAAGCGGCGCGACCTGGAGGCTGGGCGGCAGTTCTCGCCCCAGCCCGAGGATGTCGCGGAGAAGAGCGCGGCGGCCCGTCACCACCCGCAGCAAGGGAGCAGCACCCGCATGCCGGAGGAAGATTTCGAGGAGTCGACCGGGGCGGTCTTCCGCCGCCTCGTCAACCTGTCCGCCGCCGAGCTTCGCCGCTGGCTCGACAGCGATGACAGCCGCACCGCCGGCTTCACCCGCGAAGGCGAGTCGGAAGCCGTCGGCCACCAATCCGGCCGCCGCATCCTGGCCATGCTCGATGGCGGGGAGACGGCGGACGAGGACTTCCAGCGCGAGGTCATCGGTTTCATCCGCCGCCACCTGGCCCAGCGCCCGGACGGCGACGTCACCGACACGCGCTGGCGCCATTCACTGATGAACTGGGGACATGATCCGATGAAGGACGACACCGACTCCACCCCGATGACCGACGAGACGCAGCAGGACGCCGCCCCCGAGGCCGCGTCCGAACCCGCGCCGCGCAAAACCCGCGCGCGTCGCAGCAGCGCCGCCTCGGCCGATGGCGAGGCCCCGGCCCGCAAGCCGCGCCGCACGGCCGCCGCCACGCCCACCAGGCGCGCATCCGCCGCCACCACCACCAAGCGCGCATCCGCCACGACCACCAAGCGCGGCACGGCCAAGACGGCCACGCGCGGCGCCGCCGGCCGCACCACTGCAGCGGCCAAGGGCGGCCGCGCCAGCGCCTCTACCACCCGCAGCGCCGCCGGCCGTGCGGCGCAGAGCGAAGGCGGCCGCAAGGGCGGCAGCGCCCGCACTCCGCGCAAGGCGGCAGCGGCGCGCAGCAACGGCGCCAAGGGCGGCGCGGCCCGCAGCGCCTCGGCGAAGGGCACCGCTACCCGCCGCAGCAGCACGGCGAGCCCTAAGCGTGCCACTGCCACCACGGCCACGCGCGGCGCCGCCGGCCGCACCACTGCAGCAGCCAAGGGCGGGCGTGCCAGCGCCGGCACGACGAAGCGTGCCACCGCCACCACCGCCAAGCGCGGCGCCGCCGGCCGCACCACTGCAGCAGCCAAGGGCGGGCGCGCCAGCGCCGGAACGACGAAGCGCGCCGCCGCCTCCACCGCCAAGCGTTCGACCGGCACCGCCAAGACGGCAACACGCGGCGCCGCCGGTCGCACCGCCGCGGCAGCCAAGGGCGGGCGCGCCAGCGCTGGCACGACGAAGCGCGCCACCGCTTCCACCGCCAAGCGCAGCACGGCGAAATCCGCCAATGGCAGCACGGCCAAGCGGGCAGCCGGCGGCACCGCCGCCAAGCGCGGCACCGCGAAGACGACCACGCGCGGCGCCGCCGGCCGCACCGCCGCGGCGGCCAAGGGCGGGCGCAGCAGCGCCGGCACCTCCCGCAGCCGGAGCCGCTAGGGCAAGCTCCGGTCAGGCGCCGCCTGACCGGACTACTTCGCTGACCGGAACGGCAGGCCGAATCCGGCTTCGGTTCGCAGCCGATGCGGCTCGCACGGGCCGCATCGCGCTGTGCTAGGCTCGGCAAAACCGCCACCGGGGAGAGCCGATCCAGCCGATGACCCATGCCACGACCCCCGCTGAGGATCTCATCCTCGGCCTCACCCGGGTTGTCGACCTGCCCGGCATCACCGCCGCCACCGGCCTACCGATCAGCCCGGACGACATCACCGCGATCATCCGCGAGGCGGAGCGCTATGCCCGCGAGCTGCTCTGGCCAAATGCCCAGGCAGCAGACCGGCACGGCGCGATCTATGAGGACGGAGTCGTGCGCGTCCCGCCCTCCTACCACGCCGCCTACAAGGGCTGGATCGAGGGCGGCTGGCAGGGCCTCGCCGCGCCCTCCGAGGTGAACGGCATCCCGGTCGGCGGGCAGGAGCTGCCCCAGGCGCTGTGGATGGCGGTCTCGGAGCTCGTTACCAGCGGCGACATGGCCTTCAGCCTCTGCCCGCTGCTGACCGGCGGCGCCATCGAGGCACTGGCCCGTTTCGCCAGCCCCGCCCAGCAGGAGGCCTGGCTGCCACGCCTGGTCTCCGGCGAATGGACCGGCACCATGTGCCTCACCGAGCCCCAGGCCGGCAGCGACCTCTCCCAGGTCCGCACCAAGGCCGAGCCGGACGGCATGGGCGGCTACACGATCACCGGCCAGAAGATCTACATCACCTTCGGCGACCACGACCTGACGCCGAACACCCTTCACCTGATCCTCGCCCGCCTGCCCGATGCACCGCCCGGCACCAAGGGGATCAGCCTCTTCGCCGCTCCCAAGGTCCTGCCGGACGGGCGGGCCAATGCGCTGCGCTGCGGCGGCATCGAGCGGAAGCTCGGCATCCATGCGGCGCCGACCTGCGTGATGCTCTTCGAGGGCGCCGAGGCGCAGCTGGTCGGCGAGCCCAATCGCGGCCTCAACGCCATGTTCGCCATGATGAATGCCGCCCGCCTCGGCGTCGGCGTCGAGGGCGTGGCCCAGGGCGCCCGGGCCCTCGCTCTGGCGGAAGCCTATGCCGCCGACCGCATCCAGGGCGGCGGGCCGATCAGCCGCCATCCGGATGTCGCCCGGATGCTGGCCGAGATGCGCGCCATCACCCTGGCCGGCCGGCTGCTGGCGCTCGAGGCCGGCGCCGCGCTCGACCGTGCCCGCCTCTCCGGTGCCAGCGAGGCCCGCGTCGCCCTGCTGACCCCGATCGTGAAGTCCTGGTGCACCGATCGCGGCGTCGATGTTGCCTCGCTCGGCATCCAGGTGCATGGCGGCATGGGCTTCGTCGAGGATACCGGCGCCGCCCAGGTGCTGCGCGATGCCCGCATCGCCCCGATCTACGAGGGCACCAACGGCATCCAGGCCATCGACCTCGTCACCCGCAAGCTGTTCCGCGACGGCGGGGCGGAAATGGCGGCCGTCATCGCCGAGATCCGCGCCGCCGACCCGCGCCTCGCCGAGGCTGCCACGGCGCTGGAGCGGGCGACGGCCTGGATGCTCGACCGCGGCCAGCGTGACCCGTCCGCCGCCCAGGCCTCGGCCGCCGCCTATCTGGATGCTGCCGGCTGGACCATGGGCGGCTGGATGCTGGCGCGCGCCGCCAGGGCCGATGACCGCTACGCCCCACTCTGCGCCTTCTACCTGGCCCGCCTGCTGCCCCGCGCCGCCGCCCGGCTGGCGGAGATCGAGGCGGCCGACAGCCTGCTCGCCCTGCTACCCGCCGCGTGACGCGGCGGGTGCTTTATTGCGCGCTCGGACCCTTGCGGACGGCCGGTTGCACCGCATCTGGCCCAAGGCCGCTCCCTTCGTTTTGCCTGGATGACCGACGCGCATGAATGCACCGCTTGCCGCCCCCGCCCTGCAGGCCTCGCGTCCGCGTATCGCCATCATCGGGGCCGGTCCGGGCGGGCTGGCGGCGGCCATGCTGCTGGCGGCGCAGGGCGCCCGCGTCACCCTGCACGAGAAGGACGAGGTGGTCGGCGGCCGCACCCGCACGCTGACGACCGATGAGGGCTACCGCTTCGACCTCGGCCCCACCTTCTTCCTCTATCCCCGCATCCTCTCCGAGATCTTCTCGAGCTGCGGCGCCAGCCTTGAGGAGGAGGTGGCCCTCAAGCGCCTCGACCCGCAATACCGCCTAGTCTTCGAAGGCAGCGAGACCATCGAGGCCACCTCGGACATCGCCCGGATGGAGGCCGAGATCGCCCGGCTCAATCCGGGCGATGCCGCCGGCCTCCGCCCCTTCTTCGAGGCGAACCGCCGCAAGCTGGAAGCCTTCCGTCCGGTCCTGGAGAATGCCTTCTCCTCGCCGGCGCGCTTCCTCTCGCCCGGCCTGCTGAAGAGCCTGCCGCTGATGCGGCCGCACCAGACGGTGGACCAGGACTTGGCGCGGTACTTCAAGGACCCGCGGGTGCGGCTCGCCTTCTCCTTCCAGACCAAATACCTCGGGATGAGCCCGTTCCGCTGCCCGAGCCTCTTCACCATCCTCTCCTTCCTCGAATACGAGCACGGCGTCTTCCACCCTGTCGGCGGTTGCGGCGCCGTCTCGGACGCGATGGCCCGCGTCGCCGGCCGGCTCGGCGTCGACATCCGCCTCGGCTCGGAGATCGAGCGGATCAGCTTCGACGGTCGCAAGGCCACGGGCGTCGAGCTCGGCGGCACCCGCCAGGCCGCCGATGCGGTGGTGGTGAACGCCGATTTCGCCCATGCCATGCCGCGGCTGATCCCCGATGCGCTGCGCCGCCGTTGGCCGGACCGGCGCATCGCCAAGGCGCGCTACTCCTGCTCCACCTTCATGCTCTATCTCGGCGTGGAGGGAACATTTCCCGACCTCGCCCATCACACGATCCTGCTCGCCGAGGACTACCGCCGGAACATCGGCCAGATCGAGTCAGGCGAAATTCCGGACGTGCCGAGCCTCTACCTGCATCATCCCGGCAAGACCGACGACAGCATGGCGCCCGCCGGCCATACCAGCCTCTACCTCTTGGTGCCGGTGCCGAACATGCGCGATGCCGAGGAGCATGGCTTCGACTGGGAGGCGGAAGCGCCGCGCTACCGCCGCCTCGCCCTCGACCGGCTGAAGCTGCTCGGCCTGCACGACCTCGAATCCCGCATCCGCTACGAGCGCATGGTGACGCCGCGCGAATGGCGCGACGAATATGCCGTGGGCTTCGGCGCCACCTTCAACCTCTCGCACGATCTCGGCCAGATGCTCTGCTTCCGGCCGCGCAACCGCTTCGACGGGGTGGAGGGCGTTTATCTCGTCGGCGGCGGCACGCATCCCGGCAGCGGATTGCCGGTGATCTATGAAGGCGCGCGCATCAGCTCCGGGCTGCTGGCCCGCGACCTTGGCATGGGAGCCGTGCCGCAGGGCACCGGCTTCGCCGAGATCGCGCCCAGCTACCAGACCGCGCGCTAAGAACAGGGAAGGAAGACCAGCCATGGTCTCGCATGTGGTGGTGGTGGGTGGTGGCCTCGGCGGGCTCGCGGCGGCGGCGGTGTCGGCGGCGCGCGGTCACAAGGTGACGCTGCTCGACAAAAATCCATGGCTCGGCGGCAAGGCGGCGGTGCTGAACCTGCCCGACCCGGAGCGCCCCGGCAGCAACCAGGGCTTCCGCTTCGACATGGGCCCGACGATCCTGACGGTGCCGCGCGTCCTCCGCCGCATCTTCGCCGAGGCGGGGCGCGACCAGGCGCAGGACCTGCCGCTGATCCGGCTCGATCCGCAATGGCGCTGCTTCTTCGAGGATGGCACGCGGATCGACCTGATCGAGGACGTGGCGAAGATGGCCGCCGCCATGGATGCCTTCGCCCCCGGCACCGGCCAGGGCGCCGGCTACCAGCGCTTCCAGGCCGAGGCGCGGCGGCTGCACGAGATCTCGGAGAAATTCTTCTTCTGGAAGTCGGTCGAGGGCCTCTCCGACACCATCGACCTGAAATCCAATTTCGACCCGAACACCATGCGCGACGTGCTGGCGCTGCGCATGGGCAAGCGGGTGGCGAACATCATCCGCGGCCATGTGCCGGATGCCCGCCTCGCCCAGATGCTCGACCATTTCTGCCAGTATGTCGGCTCCAGCCCCTATCTGGCGCCGGCCGTGCTCTGCTCGATCGGCGACATGCAGGCGAGCGAGGGCATCTGGTATCCGAAGGGTGGCACCCGCGCCGTGGCCGAGGGCTTGGCCAACCTCGCCGCCTCGCTCGGCGCCGATCTCCGCCCGGGCGTCGAAGTGAGCGGCTTCGACATCGAGAACAACACGGTGAAGGCGGTCCGCACCGCGGGCGGCGAGCGCATCGCCTGCGATGCCGTCATCTCCAACATGGACGCCATCCGCACCTACACGGAGCTAGTTGGCGGCCCCGTCGGCCAGAAGGTGGCGAAGAAGAGCCATGAGCCGGCCTGCTCGGGCGTCGTGCTCTATCTCGGCCTCAACAAGCGCTACGACCACCTGGCGCATCACTGCTTCGTCTTCTCCCGCGATGCGGAGGAGGAGTTCGACGCCATCTACAAGCGCGGCATCCCGGCGGCCGACCCGACCGCCTATCTCGCCGCGCCCTCCGGCACCGATCCGACCGTTGCGCCCGAGGGCGGCGAGGCTCTCTACGTGCTGGTCCACACGCCCTGGCTCCGCCCCGGCCATGACTGGTCTAAGATGTTCGCCCCTTACCGGCAGACCATCCTCGACAAGCTGAAGCGCACCGCGGGGATGGAGGACATCGAGTCCCGCATCGTCACCGAGAGCGCACTGACGCCGGTCGACATCCATGAGCGCTACAAGGTGCTGAACGGCGCCATCTACGGGCTTGCCAGCCACGGCGCCTGGCTCGGCGCCTTCAAGCCGGGCAACCGCTCGAAGCGCATCAAGGGCCTCTACCTCGCCGGCGGCGCCGCCCATCCAGGGCCGGGCATGCCGATGGTGATGATGAGCGGCTGGATCGCCGCCGACAGCCTCGACCAGGATCTCGGCGGGCGCGGCATGAGCGCGGCGGCGCGGGAGGCCGGTTTGCCGGATGCCTTCCGCATGCCGCTCGCCGCCGAATGAGCCAGTCCGGGCCGACGGAGCTCTTCTCGCCGGCCCACTTCGCCTTCTTCCGCTTCATCTTCATCCGCCATGCGCAGCGGCGGCTACGGGCGGTGCGCCTCGCCAACTGGGGGGCGCCGCGGCCGGGGGAGGGGGAGGGACCGCTCGTCATCTATGCCAACCATCCTTCCTGGTGGGATGGCGTGGCCTTCATGATCCTCTCGACCGAGCTGCTGCCCGGCCGGCGCATGTTCATCCCGATGGAGGCGGAGGCGCTGTCGCGCTACGGCTTCATGCGCCGCCTCGGCGTCTTCGGCATCGAGCAGCAGTCCGCCCGCGGCGCCGTCGCCTTCCTCCGCACCGCGCAATCCGTCCTCGCCGATCCGGGCCACATGCTCTGGATGAACGCCCCCGGCCGGTTCTGCGACGTGCGCGAGCGCCCGGTCCCCATCGCCCCTGGCCTCACCCGCCTCGCCGAGCTGGCACCCAAGGCACGCTTCCTGCCCCTCGCCCTGGAATACCCCTTCTGGACCGAGGCGATGCCCGAGATGCTGGCCGGGTTCGGCCCTCCGATCCCGGCGGCGGAGCTGGCCGCGCTCGACCGCGAGGCCCGCACCAACCGCCTTCGCACCGCGTTGGAGGCGGTGATGAACCGCCTCGGCGAGGATGCCATCGCCCGCGACCCGGGCCGCTTCCGGGTGGTGCTGGAGGGGAGGGCCGGGATGGGCGGCATCTACCAGGGTTGGCGCCAGGCGAGGGCCGCGCTGCGAGGCGAGACCTTCGACCCGCGCCACGACCCGCGGGCCGGGGGCTGAGCGCGATGCTGCTAGCCTGGATCGCCCTCGGCCTCGCCGCCCTGCCGGCGCTGTTCGGCCTGCTGAATCTCTGGCTCCTGCCGCGCCTGCGGTCGCCCGGGGGCGAGCGGGAGGGGCTGGTCTCCATCCTCATCCCCGCCCGCGATGAGGCGGCCAATATCGAGGCCTGCCTCCGCGCCGCGCTGGCCAGCCGCGGCGTCGCCGTCGAGGCGGTGGTGATGGACGATGCCAGCCGCGACGGCACCGGCGAGATCGTCGCCCGCCTCGCCGAGGCGGATCCGCGGATCCGCCTGGTCCAGGCGCCACCCCTGCCGCCCGACTGGACCGGCAAGGTCCATGCCTGTGCCCGCCTCGCCGAGGCCGCGCGGGGCACCCACCTTCTTTTCATCGATGCCGATGTCCGCCTGGCGCCCGAGGCCGCCGCCGCCATGCTCGCCCATGGCCGCGCCCACCGTATCGCCATGCTGAGCGGCGTCCCCCGCCAGCTCATCGGATCGCTCGGCGAGGCGCTGACCGTTCCCGCCATCAACCTGCTGCTGCTCGGCTACCTGCCCGCGGTTGGTCGCGCCTTCACCCGCCGCGCCGACCTCGCCGCCGCCTGCGGCCAGCTCATCCTCTGCGACCGCGCGGTCTACGAGGCGGTGGGTGGCCATGGTGCCGTCCGCCACGTCCTGCATGACGGGCTGGCGCTCGCCCGCCGCTTCCGCGCCGAGGGCCACCGGACCGAGGTGGTGGACGGCGCCCCGCTCGCCACCTGCCGCATGTATGGCGGCTTCGCCGAATCCTGGGCGGGCTTCATGAAGAACGCGCGGGAGGGGATGGCGACGCCGCTCGGCCTGCCGGTCTGGACCGTGCTGCTTTCGGGGGCACATCTCTGGCCCTGGGCGCTGCTGCCGGCGCCCCCCGCCATCGCCGCAATCCTGCTCATGTTCGCCCTGCGCGCCGCCATCACCTGGCGGGCGCGGGAGCCCTGGTGGACGGTGCCACTGCACCCGCTGACGGTGCTCGTAGCGCTGGCGATCCAATGGGTGGCGCTGATCCGCTGGCTGCTCGGTCGACCGGCGGGCTGGAAAGGCCGCGCATATCCGGCCACAAAGGCGGCATGAGCAGCGCAGCCAGCATCGCCGTCACCCCGAACCGCGACCACGACACCGAGAATTTTCCGACCGCCTCGCTGCTGCTCGCCCGTCCGGCGCGGGCGCAGGTGATGGCCTTCTACCGCTTCGTCCGCACCGCCGACGACATCGCCGACAGCGCCGAGTTGCCGGCCAAGGAGAAGCTCGCCCGGCTCGATGCCATGGAGCGGAGCCTCGATGACCCCTCGATCCCGCTGAACCGGTTCGGCGTCGGCACGGCGGAGGCGCGGCTGATGCTCTCGGCCTTCCGCCAGGACGCCACCTGCGCCCGCTACGAGGACTGGGCCGCGCTGGAGGATTACTGCCGCCGTTCGGCCGACCCGGTCGGGCGGATGCTGCTCCGCCTTCACGGCGACGGCGACAACCGGGAGGCCAATGCCGCCGCCGACGGGCTCTGCACCGCCCTCCAGGTGCTGAACCACCTGCAGGACTTGGTGCCTGATCGCGACCAGCTGGATCGCATCTACCTGCCTCGGTCCTGGATGGGCCTCGCCGGTGGCGAGGCCGCGTTCTTCGACCCTGCCAACTCTGCCCGCCGCCGCGAGGTGCTCGACGCCGCCCTCGACCGCGTCGAGGAGCAGCTCGACCGCGCCACGGCCCTCCCGCGCCTGCTCCGCGCCCGCCGCCTCGCCTGGCAGAGCACCGTGACCATCGCGCTGGCCCGGCGCCTGCTCGCACGCCTCCGTGCCTCCGACCCGGTGCTCGGTCGCGTGGCGCTGGGCAAGGCCGATTTCGCCCGCGCCTTCGCCGCCGCGCCCCTGCTCGGCCCGCGCGACGCGCCGATCGTTGCAAGCCGCGTCTCCCGCGCCGGCTCCTCCTTCGCCCGCGGCATGGCGGCGCTGAAGGGCGAGCGGCGTCGCGCCCTCTGGGCCGTCTATGCCTTCTGCCGTGCCGTCGACGACATCGCCGACGGCGCCATGCCGGAGGCGGAGAAGCGCCGCTTCCTCGCTGATTGGCGGGGCAAGCTGGAACGGCCGGATTGCGTGCTCTCCCGCGAGCTTGCCTGGGCCCGCGACGCCTATGGCGTGCCGCTCGAGGAATGCAGGGCGATGATCGCCGGCATGGAGACCGACAGCGCTGACCGCCTCCGCCTCGCCACTGAGGAGGATCTCGACCTCTATTGCCGCCGCGTCGCCGGCAGCGTCGGCGCCATGGCCGTCCGCATCTTCGGCGCGCCGGAGGCGGAGGGCTTTGGCCTCGATCTCGGCCATACCTTCCAGCTCACCAACATCCTGCGTGACGTGGACGAGGATGCGCTGCGGGAGCGGGTTTATATCCCCCTCGACCTGCTGGCCGCGGAGGGCATCCCGGACGGGCCGGCGGAGGGGATCGTCCGCCACTCCCGCTTCGCCGCCATCTGTGCCCGGCTGGGGGAGCGCGCCCAGGCCGGCTTCGCCCGTGCCGAGGAGGAGATTCGCCGGTACAGCCCCGCTGCCCTTCGCCCCGCCGCCGTCATGGCCTGGGGTTATCGCCGCCTGCTCGACCGCCTGGTCGCCCGCGGCTGGGAGGGCGCGCGGCCGCGACCGCGGCTGACCAAGGGCGAGAAGCTGCGCATGGCCTGGATGGCGCTCGGCCGCTGACATGACCATCCATGTGATCGGTGCCGGCGTGGCCGGCCTCGCCGCCGCCCTACGCCTCGTGGACCGTGGCCGCCAGGTCGTGCTGCACGAAGCCTCGCCCGGTGCCGGCGGCCGCGCCCGCGCCCTGCCGGACGGCACCGATAACGGCACCCATGCCCTGCTCGGCGCCAATACCGCCGCCCTCGGCCTGCTGAAGCGGGTCGGCGCGCTGGAGGGTTGGGTGGAGCCGGAGCCGGCCGGCCTGCCCGTGCTCGACCGGCGCGACGGCCGTGCCTTCCGCGTCGCCCTATCGCCCTTCCATTGGCGCGACCCGTCGCTCCGGCCACCCGGCGTCTCAACGCGCTCCATGCTGGCGCTCACCCGCCTCGCCGCGCCATGGGGCGACCGGCCGGTGGCCGAGGCCATGGCCGCCCACCCCGAATTCCATCGCGGCTTCGTCGATCCGCTGGTGATCGCGGCGCTGAACACGCCCTCCGTCGAGGCCTCCTCCCGCCGGCTCGGTGCCGTGCTGCGGCGGATGGGTGGGCCAGGGGCGACGCGGCTGCTGGTCGCCCGCTCCGGCCTCGGCCCCGACCTCGTCGCCCCGGCGCTGGCTGCGCTGGAGGCCGCCGGCGCCGAGATCCGCTTCGGCGCCCGGCTGCGGCGGCTGGTGCAGCAGGGCGGGCGGCTTGCTGTGCTCGATTTCGGCGAGGATGCGGTGCGGCTCGGTTCTGGCGATGCCGCGGTGCTGGCGACGCCGCCTTGGGAGAGCCTCCGTCTCCTGCCCCATCTTCCGGCGCCCGAGGCCTATGCCCCGATCGTCAACCTGCACTATGCCCATCCCGGCTCGGGCCCGGTGCGCTTCCTCGGCCTGCTGGACGCGCTCTGCCAATGGGTGCTGGTGCGCCCGGCCGGCGTGAGCGTCACCGTCAGCGCCGGCGACGAGGCGGCGCGGGAGGACCAGGAGAGCCTTGCCCGCCGCGCCTGGGCCGAGCTGCGCGAGGCGGCGCTCGCCTTCGGCCTCGCCGGCGACTGGCCGGAGCAGGCGCCGCCCTGCCGCGTGGTGAAGGAGCGACGCGCCACCCCGCGCCACACCCCGGGGCCCCCGCCGCGCCCGCCCCGCCTGCCGCTGCCCAACCTGGCGCTAGCCGGAGACTGGACCGATCCCGTGCTCCCCGCCACCATCGAGGCCGCGACCCGCAGCGGCGAGGCAGCGGCCGATGCCCTCCGCGGCTGAGGCGCTCGCCGCCCTCCGCGCCATCGAGGCGCGGGACGGCCCCCCAGACCTCGCCCGCCGCCGCGCCCTCCTTGGCAAGCTGGCCGCCGTGCTGCTGCGCCGGGCCGATGAGGCGGCCGCGGCCATCGATGCCGATTACGGCGGCCGCAGCCCGGAGGAGACGCTGCTCGCCGAGGTGAAACTGGTGGTCGATGCCGCTCGACATGCAGCCCGCTACCTGCCTCGCTGGGCGCGGCCAAGCCGCGTCGCCGTCCCCTTTCCCTTCCAGCCCGCCCGCGCCTGGCAGGAGCCGGTGCCGAAGGGTGTCATCGGCATCATGGCGCCCTGGAACTACCCGCTCCAGCTTGCCCTGCTGCCGGCCGTGGATGCGCTGGCCGCCGGCAACCGCATCGTGGTGAAGCCCGCCGAGGCGACGCCCCGCACCGCCGCCCTTCTGGAGGTGCTGCTGGCAGAGGCGCTCGGCGCGGACATCGCCCGCGCGGTCCAGGGTGGCCCCGACATCGCCGCCGATTTCGCCGCCCAGCCCTGGGACCACCTGGTCTTCACCGGCGGCACCGCGACCGGGCGGCGCGTGATGCAGGCCGCCGCCGCCAACCTCACCCCGCTGACCCTGGAACTGGGCGGCAAATGCCCCGCCCTCATCCTGCCCGGCGCCGACCTCGCCCGCGCGGCCCAGGCGATCCTTGCCGGTAAGGCGGTAAATGCCGGGCAGACCTGCATCGCGCCGGATACCGTGCTGCTGGTCGGCCATCGCCGGGAGGATTTCGTCGCCGCCTGCCGCGCGACCGGCATCGGCCTGCCCGAGACTGCCGTGGTGAACGACCGCCAGGTTGCCCGCCTTGCCGGGATATGCGCCGGCGCCGCGCTGACGCCGCTGGCCGAGCCGGGCCCTGGCCACCGCCAGCCCCTGGCGCTGGCCGAGGCGCCGCCGGGCCATCTGCTGCACGAGGCGGAGCTGTTCGGCCCGGTCCTCGCCGTGCAGCCGCTGCCCGACCTTGCCGCAGCCATCGGTTGGATCGCCGCGAAATCGCCGCCGCTCGCCATCTATCTCTTCGGTGCCAAGGCGGTGGAGCGCGAGGCCGTTGCCGCCGGCACCAGGAGCGGCGCCATCATCGAGGGCCGCTGCGTCGAGTACGCCGCGTTTCCAAGCCTCGCCTTCGGCGGCGTCGGCGCCTCGGGCTTCGGCCGGCGCAACGGCGAGGCAGGCTTCCGCGAGTTCAGCAACCTCCGCGCCCGCGTCTCGCATGGTGGCTGGAGCCTCTCCCGCCTTCTCGACCCGCCCCGCACGGAGCGGGCGAAGGCCCTGGTGCGGCGGATCCTGCGTTAATCCCTGCCGAACCAGCGCCGCAGCCGGCCAAGGAAGCCCGTCGTCCCGCCCTTGGGCTGGCTCCGCTGATGCGTCACATGCGGCCGGCGCGCCGGCGGGGGGAGGGCGCTCGCCACCGTGTGCCGCCCGGCATCCTGCGCCGCGATCAGCCGCATCTCGAGCCCAACCACCTGCGCCACGGCTTCCGGCGTGTCCGCCTGGGCGAGGGCCTGGGCCGTCGTCCGCGCATCCTCCCAGGCCTCGGCCCGGCGCAGCGCGTCGATGATGCGTACCGTCTGCTCCTGGTCGAGCGGCGGCCCGCCCCGCCAGAGCGCCACGGCCTCGAGCCGCCAGAGCCGCGCCAGCTCCGGCTGGCCGAGATCGTCCGCCACCCAGGCCGCCTGGAGCGTCGCCTCGGCCGCGGCATGCAGCGCGCCCGTTTCCTCCAGCACATGGGCCCAGGCGAGGAAGCGCCGGGCGAGCGGCGGATAGGCTGCTTCCGCCATCAGCGCGCGGAAAGGCGCCGCCGCCACGGCCTGCGCCGCCGCCGGATGGGCGCGGGTGATGTTCGGCGCTGAATAGCCGCAGCTCGGGCATTGCTGGAGCCAGCGCGCCATGGTGGAGCGCACCGGCTCGCCCGGCCGCAGGTCGAGATCCGGTGCCTGTTCCGGCGGGCCGGGGCGGAACGGGGACTGCCGGCTGCCCGTGCCGCAGACCGCGCAGCGCGGCAGGGCTTCGGGTGCCGTCGGGCGTGAATGGGCGGGGGAGGGCGTGGCCATTGGCGCCAAGTTAGGGATGCTCTGGCGAAAGGCGAAGGGGCGCCGCGCGCCCAGAACCTTGCCGATGTCGGGAATCTGTCACTTTCCGGTGCCATGTGGAGGAAACCGCATGTCCGGACCCTGCGCTGGCAGTTGCCGAGCCGCCTCCGGCCGCGGATATTGGGACATGCCCCGCGGCGACCTCTTCCCCGATATCGCACCCTTCGAAACCGGCCTGCTGCCACTCGCCAGTGGCCATGTCATGTACTGGGAGCAGGTCGGCAATCCGCGCGGCCAGCCCGCGCTCTTCCTGCATGGCGGGCCGGGGGCGGGGGCCGGCGCAGTGCACCGGCGCTTCTTCGACCCCGGCCATTGGCGCGTGGTAATCTTCGATCAGCGTGGCGCCGGGCGCTCCCGTCCGCTTGGCGAGCTGCGGGACAACACCACGCCGCACCTGGTCGAAGACATCGAGACGCTGCGCCGCTTCCTCGGCATCGAGCGGTGGCTGCTGTTCGGCGGGTCCTGGGGCAGCACGCTGGCCCTGGCCTACGCCCAGGCGCATCCGGAGCGGGTGACGGGCTGCGTGCTGCGCGGCGTCTTCCTCGGTCGGCGCTCGGAGGTGGAGTGGTTCCTCACCGGCCTCCGCCGCATCTTCCCCGATGCCTGGGCCGCCTTCGAGGAACACCTGCCACCGGAGGAGCGCGGTGACCTGCTGGGCGCCTATCTCCGGCGGCTGTGCGACCCGGACCCGATGGTCCATCTCCCCGCCGCCCGCGCCTGGAGCCAGTACGAGGGCAGCTGCTCCACCCTGCTGCCGAGCCCGGAGACGGTGGCGAGCTTCGCCCAGGACCGCACCGCCCTCGGCCTTGCCCGGATCGAGGCGCATTACTTCGCGCATGATCTCTTCCTGCCGCGGGCCGGGCTGCTCGGCCATATGGACCGCATCGCCCATATCCCGGCCGAGATCGTGCAGGGGCGCTACGACATGGTCTGCCCGCCCGAGACCGCCTTCGACCTGGCCGCAGCCTGGCCTCGTGCCCGGCTGACCGTGGTGCCCGATGCCGGCCATTCCGCTCTCGAACCCGGTGTGCGCACGGCGCTGGTGAGCGCGGTGGAGCGGTTCCGGCGGCGCGGCTGATGTGGTAAGGCCCTGACTGGGTCTCCGTAGCTCAGCAGGATAGAGCACCAGATTCCTAATCTGGGGGCCGTGGGTTCGAATCCCGCCGGGGACACCAGCTTCGTTCTTGCAGGAAAAATCAGGCGCTTAGCCGTTCTTGGCTGAGCCGATCTTAGCAAAGGGTTGTAGCAGCCCCGGGACTTCGGTCCGTCGCACGAACTGGCCGGTTGCGTCTGCCTTGAGCCACTCCGTCATGCGCCCACGGCCTTCGTATCAGGACCATGAGGAACGGCGTGGCAGCGATGCCAGCCAGCGTCAGAAAGATGTCGCTAGCAAATCCGCCGACGCGGATATGCGCTAGCTCCTGCAGTCCTCAAGCCGCGTCTGCTTCTCAAACGCCGCTTGCTCAGCCGCCATCCCCTCCGCAAACGACATCGCATCCGATATCGGCATGCTCTCCGTCAGTTTAGGAAGCCGGAAGTAGCTCGGATGAGCCGTATTGACGGTCGACGGTTAGAAATAAAACCCCGAAAGAAAAGCCCAACATGTGGCATTTCATATTAGGGTATGGTGTAAGTTTTTCTGCGTATTGAAATTTGGATCTAACGCGATGCTGATTCAGATCTAGTAAATGCCTCCCTGCGGCTGTGCCTGAGCATGTTGCAGAGGCATCGGAGCAGCGGATACCGGAAATTCGTAATGCGAGTTGGCTGGTCCGGAACGGAAGCGGCTGCCCTTTGCTTTGGGCGGCATGGCTGACTCTCGTACGATGCTTCCGCCCCCGTCTGCGGCTCCCGCAACCTCCACCATAGACACCGGTCGAACCCGCCTCGCAACGCGCCTTACCTTCTTCGCCGCCGGCTTTGCCATGGCCTGTTGGGCACCCGTCGTGCCGTTCGCCAAGGCCAATGTGGGTGTCAGCGATGGGCAGTTGGGGCTCCTGCTCCTCTGCATCGGAGCTGGCTCGATCATCGCTATGCCCGTGACGGGCTGGGTCAGCGCACAATTCGGAGGTAAGCCCATGATCCTGGCCGGGGGCTTCGGGCTGGTCGCGCTCCTGCCGGTGCTTGCCGTCGTCGGCGATCCGTTCCTGCTCGCCGCAACCTTGCTTGGCTTTGGGGCGTCCCTCGGTGCCATCGACGTGGCGATGAATGTCCATGCCGTCGAGGTTGAAAAGGCTGCCGAGGGGCCGCTCATGTCCGGGTTCCACGCGATGTTCAGCCTGGGCGGCTTTGCAGGAGCGGGTGGAATCACCCTCCTTTTGTCCAACGGAGTTTCGCCTTTACCCGGCGTGCTTTGCGGTAGTGCAATTGTCCTGGCCGCGATTCTGGTGGCTTGGCCGCGTTTATTGACGGTCCAGGGCGGAAGCCCTCCCGCCTTCGTCGCACCCCGCGGCATCGTGCTCCTGCTGGCGGCACTTGCTGCCGTCAGCTTCTTAGTCGAAGGCGCAATCCTGGACTGGAGCGCGCTGCTCCTTCTCGGCCGCGATCTGGTCGATCCCGCGCAAAGCGGACTTGGCTACACGCTCTTTTCCATCGCCATGACCATCGGCCGGCTCACGGGCGATCGGGTGGTGCGAGCTCTGGGCAATCGGCAGACGCTCCTTTGGGGTGGCCTGCTCACGGTTGCCGGCTTCTTCCTGCTGCTTGCTATGGAGGGAATGGCAGCGCTTGCGGGATTCGGTTTGATCGGGCTTGGCACAGCGAACATCGTCCCGGTGCTATTCAGTCAGGCCGGGCGGCAGGCGGGGATGCCAGCAGGCCTTGCGGTGGCCGCTGTCACGACGATCGGCTACGCGGGCGTGTTGGCCGGCCCAGCGGTGATCGGCTTCGTCTCGCATGTGAGCAGCCTTTCGATCGCCTTCTGGCTGCTGGCGGGCTTGATGGCATTGGTTCCATTATGCAGCCGGCATGCTGCTCGGGCATGAAAAGCACATCAAGCGGTACGTTGCTTTTAGCTAACACAAGGAAGCATCACAATTGGCGCGCTGCGAAGTGCCATGATGGAAGCCTCCACATTCGGCACCGAACCCTTCAGCACCCGATAAACGCTCGCCCAGCCGGTCCCGAGGCGAGCCGCAATCTCGACCGGCCGCATGCCTTCAATCCGGAGCTTCCATACTGCAGCCGCTTGGCGCTGCGCGCTGGGCCGTCCCTGGTACTCGCCCTCAGCCCTCACCTCAATGCCCACGCGCTGCCGTTCGAGCTCTGCCACGAGGCCAAGTATTGTCAGCATCAATGGGCCGGTGCGCGTGCGACTATCGGCTCTGGATCCGCCCATAAACGGCACCCAAAGCGCGATGCCCTTGGCTCCAAGCGGCCCAATAGCGGCGAGCATGTCTGCGCCACTCCGGACGCATCTGTCGGGCTTGGCGACGGTGAGTGTGTCGCGCCCCCCGGAGAGAGTCCAAGGCACCTTCCAAGTGCTCCCTGCGCGCCACTGGCGACACCCGCTTCGCGAACACCCTCTCGCACCCAGCGTCCTTCAGGTCACACTCTGGCATGTCACGAAGCCAGGCACCTTGCTTAATGGTGGAGGTCCGCGCACAGCCGACTGTCAGGCCCATGGTTCGAGGCCCTATCCCCGTAGAGGGTCCCAGACGCGTCTCAATCGTCGACCTCATCCGTCGTATCGGCCACCTCGGAACACCCCACACAGTATGCTGCACTGATACAAATGCCGATGCATTTATCGCTTGTCACTCACATGTGAGTGAGGCATAGTGTGGATGTTCAGGCGTTGCCTTGGACGTCTCCTCCCAGTGGTTCAGCGCCGCGACCTGGGGTCGGGTGCTTCAACCCTAACTTGGGGCCGGCAGGAAACTGCCGGCCCTTTTTTTGTCGTTGAGGTTGGCTGCGTCGCGAAACGGACGCGTGCAGCTTCAATACCGTTCCACCCCCTTGGCTATAGACCCCGCCTCACATCGTTCAGGCGGGGTTCCGTTTACGAGATGCCGCGGCACCGTATGGCCTGAAATCAAGGCTGTGGGGCGAGCCGTAAACTTCGCGTTTCGGGAGCGTGATGCGATCGTTACCCGCCTGGGCGATCCGATGGCGAGCCGGCGGGGGTGGGCTTGGACCAGCCGTGCCACCCCGATAGCGGATGTAGCCAAACGCGTAACAATCCTGACAGAAGCCGGAGATCACATTGCCGGCTCTCATAGGTCCTGTCAGAGGCTTTGGACTGGCAGTCCGAACCCCGTAAGCTTGGGGAGCAGTACCCGGTCAAGGGCGCCGCTTACGGCTCAAGCCGGCTCCCACCTGTTCCGACTGCTGGTGCGGTCCACGACGCGCTTCACCCCTGGTACATTTTCGGCCAGCACATAGAGCGCGCGGCTGACCGCTTCTGAGCGGCTGAAGCCGAAAATTTCCACCACCCCGTCTTGCACATGCACGGCGGTATGAACCGTGTCCGCCCAAGGTTCTCGCTGCATGGCAGCGATGATGGCGCGGTGGATTTCGTCGTCGGTGGTGTTATCGGCCTGAGGCATCTCCTGCGAGACGAGAGCGCGGACAAGATCGGAGCGAGCAACGACACCAAGCAGCTTCCCGTCCTCGGTGATCGGCACGCGGCGAATTCGATGGTTCTCCATGATGCGGGCCACGTGGGCGGCGCTGTCCCTGGGGCTCGCCGTAACCACTCGCTCGGTCATGACCTCGCTTGCCTTGACGCCGTGGCTCCGGGCGTAACGGTCTGCCCTTCCAACCGGGCTGTCGAACAGACGCGATAACCATCCGGACGGCTGGTCGTCCTCATCGGCCAAGCGCCGGATCAGATCTGATTCTGTAACGATACCGAGCAGCGTTCCCGCCGTGTCAGTTACCGCGACAGCGGAAATGCCGCGATCGGAAAACATGCGAGCGATGGCGGCAACCGGCGTTTCGGACGAGACCGTCGTCATCCCAGCCGTCATTACGTCGCGGGCACAAAGCGAGGTCATGATGTCCTCCTTGTTCTTGCGCCTGGGCAGCATGCTCCTTCAGCGAGGGGCTGTTCTAGCGCCAACTTGGGGTAGTCAGGGCTATTCATGCATCATGCATCGCATTGCTTCTTTTCAACGGAGCTGGCAGCACGCTGTGGTGTTGCTGGTCGGGGCCATCCCGGCGCCGGTCCGGCATATGATGAGCAGCCAACCGGCATGGCGAAGGCGAGCGCATCGTGGAGATCGGCTCCGGCGCCGCCATCCGGCGCCATGCCGGTTCGCCGGGTG
>NZ_JAETWB010000227.1 GCF_016773205.1 Belnapia arida | reverse complement strand
TACCGGCGTGCCGGGCAACACCACAGGCGTGCAGCGGCCCGTTGCCGCCGTAGGCCAGCATGGTGAAGTCCTCCGGCAGGTAGCCGCGCACCCGCAGCTCCTTGCCGATGCCGATGGCCATCTGCTCGTCGACACCGTCCTTGATCACGCGTGCGACCTCGATCGGGTCCATATCGAGCGGGTCGCTGAGCTCCTCCTCGATGGCGAACATCGACCGCTTGCGGTTGAGCTTGATATA
>NZ_JAETWB010000226.1 GCF_016773205.1 Belnapia arida | reverse complement strand
ATGCCGCGCTGCGTGCCACCCTTGCCGAGCAGATCCTGTCCGGTGGCGAGTTCAGCGCCGATGAGGCGGAGAGCGCAACCGAGGCAGAGGCCAAGCTGGCCAGCGCAGGCGCCCGCTACGATGCCATCCTGCTGGATGTCGGGCTGCCGGATGCGGATGGCCGGGAGTTCTGCGCCAAGCTGCGCCGGGCCGGACAGCGCATGCCGGTGATCATGGTCACCGGCGCCGATGCCGAGCA
>NZ_JAETWB010000225.1 GCF_016773205.1 Belnapia arida | reverse complement strand
AGGCCCGCGGTCGGCTCGCCGCGCGGCGCCCCGCGATGGCCGGAGAGCTGGCCCTGGAACAGGAAGCCCTCGGCCCGGACCTTTGCGAGCTTCTCCGCGCCATCGTCGCAGAAGTCTTCGGAGTAACCCTCGCGCTCGCCGGTCAGCAGCGGGTGGAGGATGGTGTGTCCGTCATCGTTCCACTGCGCGGCGAAGCCGCCCTTGGGCCGGAGGTGGCGGGCGGCGTTGCGCTCGTTCTCCA
>NZ_JAETWB010000224.1 GCF_016773205.1 Belnapia arida | reverse complement strand
CTTCCTCCCCTGGGCAGCGCAGGCAGGATAGGGCAAAGCTGCGGCCAAGGGTGGGCCGGCCGCGGCCCCTGCACGAAAAATCCGGGAGGTTGCCATCATGCCGCATCCGTCACGAGGCGCCGGGCGCCGCGCCATCCTGCTCGGCCTCGCCGCGCCAGCGCTGCTGTCCCGCGGCGCCCATGCGCAGGCCTCCGCATGGCCTGACCGCCCCGTGCGCCTCGTCGTCCCCTTCGGCGCCGGCGGC
>NZ_JAETWB010000223.1 GCF_016773205.1 Belnapia arida | reverse complement strand
GTGATATCCGACTTCTGGTCGACAAGGCGAAGGATCAGCGCCGCATGCGCCTCGATCTGCGCCGAGCGCCGGTCCCCTCCCAACGGCCCTGGCGCGACCGAACCCGCCTCCCGCACAAGCGCGACCCACCGGACCGCGCTGGCCGCGCTCACCCCGAAGCGGACCGCCGCCGCCCGGCAGGACGATCCCGCCGCAATCGCCGCCACCACACGTTCCCGCAGATCGACCGACAGCGCCTTGGACAT
>NZ_JAETWB010000222.1 GCF_016773205.1 Belnapia arida | reverse complement strand
TCGGTTCAACGTCTTCTTCGTCATGGCTCCAACCTCTCAAGGTTTGAAGCCTCCGGCAAACCCAGAGCGGTTCACCGGCCCGCTCCCTGCCCGAGCTGGAGACCAAGCTTGCTGCGGCGATGGTGTGGTTCGAGGCCAACGGCGCCACCGCGCTCTGCGGCGAGGAAGCGGACCTGCTGCGCTCCTGCCTGCGCGACCTGCGGGCGCTGAACCGGGGGACGGCATGAACGCGCGGGCGCACATCAGCCGGG
>NZ_JAETWB010000221.1 GCF_016773205.1 Belnapia arida | reverse complement strand
GCCATCCGTCGGCGGCCGGGGCGGAAGACGGTTGTGACGCCGGCTCAAGACGACGTGCCGGCTGTGACCACGCGTGCGGACCCTGTTCTGGTGAAGGCATTGGCCCGGGCGTTCCGGTACCAGAAGCTGCTGGACGAGGGGCGGTATGCCTCAATCAGCGAGATGGCGGCGGCCGAGTAAGACCGTATGTCCGCCTTGAGCCGGGTGGCTCGTCCTACGATGCGCGGGTGAACGAGGGTTGCCCGCATGGGC
>NZ_JAETWB010000220.1 GCF_016773205.1 Belnapia arida | reverse complement strand
CCAAGCTGGCCCGGCTGGCGGCCCTGCAGCGGATCAGCCGGGTCGCGGTCTGCGTGGACGATGCCGCCCAGGTCTCGGCGCTGGAAGCGGCCGCGGAGGCTGTCGGGGCCCGCATCACCGTGCTGGTCGAGCTGGATTGCGGCGCCAGCCGCTGCGGGGTGGAGCCGGGGCCGCCGGTGGTGGCGCTGGCCCGACAGATCGCCGCCAGCCCGCACCTGATCTTCGGCGGGCTGCAATCCTACCATGGCAGTGCCCA
>NZ_JAETWB010000219.1 GCF_016773205.1 Belnapia arida | reverse complement strand
TCCGCGACAGCTGCAACCGCGTCTGGACCGAATGCGCCGCGGCCTGGAACCGGACGGTTGGCGCGGCGCGGGGCTCTACGATCCCCTGAGCCCTACCGCCCCTTGAACTGCGGCGGGCGGCGTTCGCGGAAGGCGGCGACGCCTTCCTGGACATCCTCCGAGTTGCGGATGCCGTTCAGCCGCTGGCCCGGCAGGGCCCATTGCTCGGAGGGGCCGCGCGGCAGGATGTCGTCCAGCACCATCCGCTTGATGGCGCCGGT
>NZ_JAETWB010000021.1 GCF_016773205.1 Belnapia arida | reverse complement strand
AGGCCGTCATCGTCAGCACCATGAGGCCGGTTTGATCATCGGGTGGCAGGTCGGTCAATACGGCGACGATCAAAACCGCAGGGTCAGCATCCGCTACACTCATGTCACCCAATCCACCGTCGCCAGAACGGCCTCCGCACCTCGGCCTCTGCTCGGTCAGCCCGCTCCCGCTCCCGGGCTAAGGCGGCCTCCGTAGCCTCCAGCTTGGCCAGTGCTTGTCACTCTCGCCCGGAACGCGCGCCGTCGCCGCGAACGTTTGGACATTTCTCTGGACGAGCTTGCAGCTCGCTGTGGTTATCCAACGATCTATCTGAGAGACGTCGAGCACGGCACCGCAGAAAGCCCGCGGCGGGGCTTTTTGGATAAGCTCGCGACCGCGCTTGATACGTCGATTGACGATCTTCTTACGGATGAGCCACCAGTCTTGCGTGTCATCCAGGGCGGCAGAAGCGCTGCCTGACGTTGCCGGGTTTGAGCCCGACCTTAGCCGCCAGTTGTCGACGAATAGGCTCCCTCGGCGGATGTAGCCCCGCACACCTGCAGGCTGCAGTGGCCGCTGTGGAGGCTAGCTTAGCCAGGGCTCCAGCAGCTCCCGCGCACGGCCGACTTGCTCCTGGATGAGGTCCGGTGTCGCACCTTGCGTTGCAAGGAAGGCTCGGATGTCGTTTTCCGCCACGGCCCACGTAATCTGCGCCTTCAGGGCGGCGACGAGGTAGTCGGCGGCGCGAACGCGATCGGAGTGATGGAGGGCGAAAGGGGCTGAGCCCAGGCCAAATGCCCCCTTTATCCGGTCGTAAGCGGTACTAGTCCCGGGCGGCCGCTGGTCTCCCATCATGGCTGCTCTCCTGCTCAAGTGTCGCGGTAGGTAACGCGATGGCAGGGTTAAGAGAGGATGTAACTCCGAAGCTTAATCCCGCTGCCGCTCATAGAATTTTGCCGCGGCACCCCGGCTGGCGGTCAAAGTCCGACCTTCGCCGCTGCATTGTCCACGAAAAGGCTGCCTCGGCGAATGTATCCGCGCAGGACCGGCAGGCTGCGGTGACCCGACTGATTTTGGATATGCCGCTCCGCTACCCCAGCGCGGGCGGCGCTGGTGATGAAGCCGGACCGGAGGCTATGCCCGGAGAAGTCTGCCGGGTTGCTGCCGGCAGCTTCCACTGCCGCTTTCACCACCCGCGCCACGTCGAGAGGCGAGAGCCGCGCCGAGCCGATCTTGCCGCCGCGGTTGACCGAGACGAATACCGGGCCATTGGTGATGCCGGCTGCCTCGAGCCAGGCGCGCAGCGTCAGGACAGGGCATGTCCGCTCCGACTGCCCATAGGGGAGGGCGACCTCGGTCCCTTGGCCTTCTTGGTCCGTTTTCCGGCGCCGCAGGGTCAGTACAACCCCCTCGGCGACGAAGCGGATGTCGGCCAGATCCAGCGCCACCAGCTCAGACCGCCGGAGCGCGCCGGCGAAGCCGACCAGCAGCAGGGCCCGGTCGCGCAGCGCGCGGGGGCCAGGGATCTTGGCGAGTTCGCTCAGCGCGTCCCGCAGCACCACCACATCGGCCGCCGCCTTCTTCGCCGGGGCGGTGCCGTGCGTGCGGCGAATACCCTTCATCGTCTCGCGGATGGCCGGGTGCTGCCGGTCGAGCCGGTGGCCCTGGAGGCGGTGCGCCTAGCCGATCGCTACCAGCCGCATGGTCAAGCTGGCCGCCTTGTGCGTGCTGGCCCGCGCCGCGAGGTAGCTGCCGACGACCTCTGGCGCAGCGGGGAGGGGGGTATGACCCCCAGTGGCGCACCAGTCGATGAAATCGGCCCATGCCGCGCGATAGGCCCGCCTGGTGTTAGCGGCCGCAGCCTCACTGGCGTAGGTCCGGGCAGCATCGGAGAGCGGTGCCGCTGGCAGCATCTCGGTGACAGAGGCTTGAATAATGGCAGCCATGGATATTGGTCAGACCCTCTTAGGCTTCGGCCAAGGCTCAAGTCTCACGAGCCTATAGCTAGGAAACTTCGTATCGTTCCAGGTATCTAACCGATGGCCACAGACCAGGCAGTCGTAACTGCCGCTGTCCTTGATCGGCAGGCGTACCATTCGAAATTCATAGAAGGAGCCGCAGCGCGGGCAGTCCTTCTTCTTCGAAGCCGAGAAGCCGGACGTTCTGACCATGTCAGCCTCCGCATTCCTAGCGTTCGATAAACTATCACTACCAAACGCAGGACGAATGCTTGGGAGCTAGCGAAGCCAGTACGCTGAAAGCTGACACGGGCTCCTGCTGACTTGGGTAAGTTGCGGTAAGTCCCGGTGGAACAGGTTAGCCCTGCCAATCGATGCCCGTGCTCCCGCCCGGTTGGCGCCTATAGCTGTACCTGACCTCAGCGGTCCTTCACCCGTGGCTCATCAAGGTCCGGGTCCAGGCGTGAAACGGACATACCCACCAGGATTGGCGGCTCTGCGCCCAAGGTGGTCTTTCAGCCGCGGGCGCCGGTTGCTCCAAAGCGGACATTCCGTTGGGGCTATGTCTGGACCATTGGACCATTGGACCATTGGACCATTGGACCATTGCAGATCGAATTGCTTCGCTACCTCGCACCGTTATTGTTGCCGCCGAACTGCCTGCACGAATCTGGTGAGCAGTAAGACCAACGCGCCTATCCATGGTGACGAGTTATACGGTGCGCGCGACCGCTGATGGCTGCATCGGCCTGAGCACCAAGCCGGGATCGGTGACAGAGCGTTTTGGCAGGGTGTGCCAACGGCGTCACATTCGAAGGCGGTTGATTCGTCAGCCAGCCGTCTCGAAGGTGCTTGCTCCTCGAACGAGCTGTCTCAGCAGACCTCGTCGCTCGCTGACGCCGTGCGGGGGCGGTGGCCCACAGCAGCGCGGATCGCGTTCAGCAGGGCCTCCTGCGGATAGGGCTTGTGCAGCACCGTGACGGCTCTAAGGTCGCGCCCCTCGAGCGAGAACGCACTGCTGTAGCCGGTCGCAATGATGTAGGGCACTCCGCGGGTTTCCAGCAGATCAATGGCCGTGAACGCCACCTCGCCGTTCCCGAGGTTCACGTCCAGCATGCCAGCCGCGAGGTCCCGAGTGGCCAGGGCCAGCCGCACGGCCTCGGCCAGGTTCCGGGCAGGGCCCACCACCTCACAGCCAAAGTTGGACAGGATGTGTTCCAGTTCGGCCGCCAGGAGTGGCTCGTCCTCGACCACGAGCACGCGCGGCCGTTCGTTGGCTTGCAGAGGCGGCCTCGCAAACGGCTCCGCTTGCTGGTCCGTCGTCCGCGCCTCGACGTCGCCGCGGGAGATGTGCGCCAGCGTAGACGCTGGTGCTGCCGACGCAACGAAGCGAGATGCAACGCTGATGCTGCAGGACATTCCCGCTGAAGCCCAGTTGACGACGAGCGATCCCCCGAGCTGTTGGCTAGCGAGCAACGCCATGAGCCGCGAGCCAAAGCCGACGCGCGCCGGAGGTTGCTCGATGGGCGGTCCACCACGCTCCTCCCAAAAGAGGCGCAGGTCGCCGCCCTTGCCGTCCCAGGTCAGCGAGACCGAACCCTGCGCCGACCTAAGTGCCCCGTACTTGGCCGCGTTGGTGGCCAGCTCGTGCAGCAGCATGGCCACTGGCTGCGCTGCCTCAGCGCGGAGCCGCACCGGCGAACCCGCAATCGAAATCCGCCCAGGATGAGCCGCCAGCTCACCCTGAGCGAGGGTATGAAGGTCAGCGCCGCGCCAACCCTCGGTTGCCAACAGCGAGTGCGCCCGGGCCATCGCCGCAACCCGGCCCTCAATCGAGGCTGCGAAAAGTGTCGCGTCAGCGCGCGGCGTCAGCCGTAACAAGGAGAGGACCACCGCCAGCGCATTCTTGGCGCGATGGTCCACCTCCCTGGCCAGCAGCAGGCGCAGCTCTTCTGCCCGCTTCCGCTCGGTCACGTCCGTTAGGGCTTCCAGGACGGTTGCCGGCTGGCCCTCGGCATCGTGGCGAAGCACCTTATGCACGGTGACGACTATTTCCCTGCCGTCCCGCGTGCGATGACGAAGGTCGCCTGTCCACTGCCCGTTGCGCTCGAGGGCTGCCTCGACTTCGCCACGTGGTACTGGAAACACGGTCTGCAGCAGCTCATGAGCGCTCTGCCCAATCGCCTCGGCTGCCGTCCAGCCATAGAGGCCGGCACACCCCTCCGACCAGAAGCGGATCATGCCATCGAGGTCGCGAATCATGAAGGCGCCCAGGTCCAGCGTGGCCAGCAGGTCACGCTGCCGCGCCGCACTCTCGGCCAGGGCCGTCTCGGCACGGCGCCGCTCGGTAATGTCAACAGCTACGCCAGTGAAGCGTGCCGGACGCCCCGTCAGGCCACGGAGGACGACGCCGCGGGTGGCAATCCAGCGCACCTCTCCGCCGGCATGGACAACCCGGTATTCGTCTGCATAGGTCCCAGCAGCGAGACCGGCACGCGCTGCGCCATCAGCATGGGACCGGTCGTCCGGGTGCAGGCGGGCGAGCCAGTCCTCCCAGCTGTGCGCAGACGCCTCGGGGGACAGCCCATGCAGGCGGCTCCACGAGGCGGAGTGGGCGGTGATGTTCGCCGTTAGATCCCACTCCCATATTCCGGTGCCGCCGGATTCTGCAACGAGGTTCAGGCGCGCCTCACTCTCGCGCAAGGCGATCCGAGCCTCGCGTTCAGCCAGCGCCGCGAAGCGCCGGTCATATAGGGCAGCAACGAGCCCAAGCAGCAGGATGAGGAACGTGGCCGCTGCGACCCCGAGCGCCAGGCCCACATGGTCGAGGCTGCCATGGTTATGCCCGCCCGCAACGACTGCACCATCACGCGGGATCCACGTCACGGCTGCCATCCCGGTATAGTGCATGCCCGCGACCGCCAGGCCCATGGCAACCGCGGCCGCCATGCGCTCCGGGAGCGCGGTGTCACGGCGCGCGAGCCACAGGGCGACGGTCGCCGCGCCGACAGCAATCAGGACCGAGCCGACGACCAGGACGCCATCGTAGTGCAGATCGGCAGGCATCCGCATCGCGGCCATGCCGGTATAGTGCATGGCGGCGACCCCAGCGCCCATCAGCAGGCCGCCTGAGACCAGGGCAACCGGCGGGCCACCTCCACGCCCGAGGACGGTGAAGCCGAGCCCGGTGAACAGGACGGCCATCATCAGTGACAGCACCGTCAGACCAGGGTCGTAGTCCATCGGCAGGGGCAAGCTGAAGGCCAGCATGCCAACGAAGTGCATGGACCAGATGCCGCCCCCCATGGCGAGCGCCGCGGCGGCTAGCCAGACGCGGCGCGCCCAGCCGACGGAGGCCTGCATTCGTCCGGCCAGGTCGAGTGCCGTGAACGCGGCCGCAGTGGCAACCGTGATGGAAAGAATCACCAGGGGCCAATTATGGCTTCCGGTCAGCACGAGCCCACGCCTTCAGCGGAGGTCTTCTCTGGGGCTGTCGACTGTGCCACCAACCACGTTGGCCGCCGCGGACGAGGGCACGCTGGGAGCAGCGCTGAGATCTGCAGCTCCGATGTGGCCCAAGTGCTTCTTCAGGGCGACCTCAATCAAGTTGGTCAGCGTCCGGCTGTCTCGCCGAGCCTCCACACGGGCAGAGGCGAGGAGGTCGGCACTCAGCCGCAAGGTGATGGGCGTGCGCACGACTACATCTCCTGCGTGAATCTGAGTGATCGTGTATTGCACAGTGGTTGCGCCCAGGAACTCGCGAACGCGCGATGCGTGATGTTGCGCTGCACTGAAATGGTTGCTGGATTGATCGCCGACCAGATCCGCGCGACAGACAATGACGGCGGAGATGGTTTAGCAATTCACCAGGCTCCCTTGCGATAAATCCTAGTGGGACAGGTGAGCCCTGCTCGCCCGCCTCGCACCAGAGATTGACTGCTCCTTTGCCGGGCCGCGATCAGCGCATGTCGGCGGTCAGTCGCGCTCGTGCCGCCTCGACCGCAGCGCCCGCGACAATCCCTCGACCGAGTACGGCTTGTGCAGGAGCTCGAACTCTTGCGCGCCGCCGTTTGCCAGCACATGACTGTAACCACTGGTCAGGATGATCGGGACATTTGGCCACCGCAGCCGAATCTCGCGCCCCAGCTCCACCCCGTTCATCCCCGGCATGACCACGTCCGAGAATACCACGTCGAACCGGCCCGCATCCTCTTCCAAAAGTTTGAGGGCCGCCCTGGCGTTCGGCGCCAGGGTCGCCTCGTGACCGAGGTCCTCCAGCATCTGTCGGGCGAACTCGCCGACCTGGGTGTTGTCCTCGACCAGCAGTACGTTCCGACGCCCTGCCGTGGGTGGGTCGGCGCCCTCTTGCGGCTGCGACGGCGCCACGACCGCCTTGGCCTCTGCTCGGGGCAGGTAAAGGGTGAAGGTGGTGCCGCGGCCAACCTCGCTATCGACGTCGATCTCGCCGCCCGACTGCTTGGCAAAGCCGTAGACCTGCGACAGCCCGAGGCCGGTGCCCTTGCCGACCTCCTTGGTCGTGAAGAAGGGCTCGAAGATCCTGCCCAGCATCTCCGATGCCATGCCCGAGCCGGTGTCGCTGACCGACACTGCGACGAAGGCGCCGGGCGCGCTCGCGTGTCCCCGAGTGGATGGCACCTCGCAGGCGAGCCAGGTCTTGAGCGTCAGGCACCCCTCGCCACTCATCGCGTCCCGCGCGTTGACGGCGAGGTTCACCAGCGCCGTCTCGAATTGGTTCGGGTCGGCCTCGACGGTGCAGCCCTCGCATTCGATGACCGTCTCGATCTCGATGCGGGCGCCCACCAAAGGTCGGACAAGGTCGGCGACAGCCTGCAACCGCTCGCCGACGGCGAACACCTCGGGCTTGAGCGGCTGGCGACGGGCGAAAGCCAGGAGCTGGCCCGTTAGCTTGGCGGCGCGGCTCGCCGTGTCCGCAATGGCCCCTACATATCGCTGCCGCCGATCCTCGGGCAGGTCAGAGCGGCGTAGCAGGTCGGCGGCGGAGCGGATGACGGTCAGCAGGTTGTTGAAGTCATGCGCGACGCCGCCGGTGAGCTGCCCCACCGCTTCAAGCTTCTGGCTTTGACGCAGTATGTCCTCCTGCCGCCGCAGCTGCTCGGCCCGGCGCGCAACTTCAACCTCGAGGTGCTCGTTTAACCGCCGCAGTTCCTCCTCGGCCTGCTTGCGGTCGGTGACGTCAAGTGCGAACTCGACTACCTCGTCACCGATGCGGCGCGCGGCGAACAAGCCCCACCAGCGCGAGCCGTCCTTGCGGTAGTACTGCTTCTCGTAGGGCGTGGTCTCGCTGAGGGTGGTCACCTCCTCGATAGCCTTGGCCGAGTGCGCATAGAACTCCGGAGGCGTCAGGTCTTGCCAAGTCCTGCCGATCGCCTCCTCGCGGCTGAAACCGGTCATCCGTAGGAAGGCGTCATTGACCTCTGTGAGGTCGAAGTCCGGCCCCCAGAACATGACGCCGACTGTGCTGATGGAGAGGGCACCGCGCAGTCGCGCCTCGCTAAGCCGCAACGCCTCGCGCGAGCGCTCGCCCTCGGTGACGTCGCGTGACGAGGCCAGCAGCAGTTCGGGCCGCCCGTCCGCGCCTGGCACCGCGGTGACCTGCACGTCCCACCACTTCGGCGTGCCCCTGGCGGTCGCGCAGAAGCCTCGGAAGCGGCCAACCCTTCCCGCAGCCGCATCGGCCAAGGCCGCCCGAATTTTCTCCCGCTCTCCCTCCGGCCAGAGGGAGACCCACTCCTCGCCCCGGACTGAGCCGAAGTCCTCGATCTCCATCGTGCACAGGCCGGGGCCGTTCATGAAGGTCAGGCGCCCGTCAGTGGTTAGGAGCTTCAGGCAGTCAGCGCTGCTCTCCAGGACGCCGCGCAGCATAGCCTCGCTCGCCCGGAGGCGCTCCCCGGCAAGGTGCTGTTCGGTACGGTCTCGGACGATCTTGATGTAGCCTAGGTGCTCGCTTGTGGCCTCGTCTCGGAGCGGGGCCATGGAGCCAGCCCCCCAGAACCGGGAACCATCCTTGCGTATGTGCCAGCGTTCGTCCGCGGCGCGCCCGCTGCTCCGGGCCTGCGCCATCTCCGCTGCGCAGGCGCCCTCCTCCTGGTCCTCGGGCGTAAAGATTATGCAGGCGTCGCGGCCGACCACCTCCTCCTCTGACCAGCCCATCACGCGCTTGGCGGCGCCGTTCCACGTCGTGATGATGCCGTCCAGGTCGGTCGTGAGGATGGCGAAGTCGGCGGAGCTATCCAGGACAAGCTCGGCGATCCGGCTGCGGCTCGGCTGGCCGGGGCGCGAAAAGTCCAGCATGAGGTTGTTCACCGGCGCTCGAGGTGGGGACGCGATGCTGGGGAGGGCACGGAGATCTTGTGGCTAACCACCTCCACCTCCGCTCCGAAATATGCAAGGGGCGCCGCCCTTCCCATTGCCTTAGCGACATGTGCGAGCGAAAAGTCCGCGATCCGGGCGGACAACACGTTCACCGCCGCCTCGAGATCGGCGCCGCCGAGGGCGCCCTCGGCCACCCAGGCCGCAAGCATGCCTTCTGGCGTCTGGTCCTCGGCTGCCATCCAGCCCGGGGCCGGAGCGCCATGGCACTCGTCCCATTGCCCATACCAGAGCCGCCAGCGCGTCCTGGCCACGTCGGCCCGAGGCATGCCGGCGAAGCACCCGCGCGGCAGGTAGCCAACCGTAACGTTCACGTGCCGGGGTGGCACGCCGGACGACCCTGGCAGCAAATCCCAGACCAGGACCGCATCCTCGCGCCGGATCCTGCCGTCCACGAGTTGCTCTGGATGCATCGCCAGCGTGGGACAGGTCTCCGCCACTTTGCCGAGGCCCCGCCAGCGCTCCGGCCATTCGGTGGGGGGCAGGCGCTCAAGTAGCTCGACCACGACCCATAGGGCGCCACTTGGCTCCTCACCAGCACCGATGTCCCGCGCCCGGCGTCGGGACATGATGCCAGCGCGGTCGAGCGCGGCCTGCCACACGCCGCCGAACAGCGCCTCCAGCCGGGGCACCAGCCCTCTGTCGCCTGACATCCCACCTCCAACACGGGCCCGCGAGATATATAGGCGAACAGATCCTAGGAATGAAATTCCTGATTGGGAGGGCGACCCTCCGTGACCCGGGAGGCCTTAACCAGGCATTGACAGAAAACAGCGGTGCGCGGCAACCGCGCTCCGATCTGGCCGTTTTACTAGGCTTGAAGCTGGCGGCAGCATACACACGCCAGGAGCCCATGGGAGATGACCTGGACGGTTGCGTCGATGCCCAGTCTGAACGCCCCCATTGCAAGTGCATCGTCTGGCCGCCGGGCGAGCTTTACCTCTTCGGGTGACCTCGCACAGCCTAACCCCCAATACGAAGAACGCTCCTCCCAATGACCTCTGACGGCCGGGTCATCACTTCCCGGGAACGCTTGGATCGCACCCGGGAACATGCGTTGGCGGCGCCTCGGAAGGTGGACACTGGTGCTCATCCATCTGAAAGCCAGAACGGGAAGCTAACGAGCCTCCAAGCCTACCTCGTCACCTTCGTGCTCCTTGCGCTCGCTCCCGCCCTGCTGCTGGGGGCCTTGACCACCTGGGAGCTTGGGCAGGCCTACCGCCAAGCGGAGGAGGCGGGCCTGACCAGCACCGCGCAGGCGCTGGCGACCGCGCTCGACCGCGAGGTCGAGATCGCCGCCACGGCTCTCACCACCCTTGCCGCCTCGCCCTTGCTCGGGGCTGGCGACATTGCGGGCACCTATCCCCAGGCCGCCGCGGTGGGCCGCGCCTTCGGCGGCTGGGTCGCCCTGCTGGAGGCGGACTCGCAACAGATCTTCAACACGCTCAAACCGCTCGGTGCCGAGCTTCCACGCGGAAGTGGTGGCTCCCATGTCGGCCGCGCCATCGCATCCGAGCGCCCCGTGGTGAGTGATCTGTTCACGGGCGCGACCGCTCGGCAGCCGGTCGTCGCAGTGTTCCAGCCGCTACCACTCGGCACGGCTGGAGCTGCACCTGAGGGAAGCCGCGTGCTGCTCCTCGCCTTCAGCCCGAAACGCCTCTCCGCGCTGCTCGAGCGTCAGGAGCTTGGTCACGCGGGCGGCTTCGCCGTGCTGACCGACGGCAACCACAGCGTCCTGGCACGCTCGTCAGAGCACGGGCGCTTCCTCGGCCAGTTGTCCCCCGCGTGGTTCATCAAGGCCGTCACCGGCCAGGATCGCGGGCTGGTGCGCGGTGGCACGGCGCTGGCCGGACATGAGGCGGTGGCTGCATTCCAGCGCCTCGAGGTGGCTTCCTCCTGGGTGGTGACCGTGACGCTGCCCTACGCGCCGTACCGGGGACGGTGGCATGGGCCCATGCTGCGCTACGCCATCGGCGCCGCCCTGCTCTCCGCTGCGGCGGCGGCTGTGGCAGCGTTGCTGGCGCAGCGCCTGCTCCGGCCGCTCCAGGCGCTTGCGCGGGATGCCGATCGCCTGCGGCAGGGCGACGACCCGGCGTCGTCACAACCGGAGCGCATCGCCGAGTTGGAGGCGCTGCGCCGGGCGTTGTGGCGCGCGGTCGAGGCGCTGCGCGCTCGCGCGACGGCCGAGGGTCGCGCGACGGCCGCGGAGGAGGCTACAACGGAACTCTGTCAAGCGGCCAGGTGGCGTGAGCTGCTCGTCCACGAGCTGAACCACCGCGTGAAAAACGTGCTCGCCACCGTGCAGTCGCTCGCCTTGCAGACGCTGCGCGGGACGCGCGGCGAGCCCGACCGCTTCGTGCACGACTTCACGGGCCGCCTCCGCAGCCTGGCGCGGGCGCACGATCTGCTGACGGCTCGCGGCTGGGAAGGCGCACCGCTGGACGCGCTGGTCGCGGCGGCCCTCGCGCCCTGGCGTGGTGGAGAGCGCATCGCGGCGTCCGGCCCGGAGCAGGTGTACCTGACCTCTCACCAGGCCCAGGCCCTGGCACTTGCCCTGCATGAGCTGGCCACCAATGCCGCGAAGTATGGTGCCTTGTCCCGCCCGGAGGGCCGGGTGACGGTGTTTTGGGCGCGGCGTCCGCAGAATGCGGGGGGTCAGGAGGTGGTGGTCGAGCTGACCTGGGCCGAGACTGGTGGGCCGGTGGTCACTGGTGTGCCTGAGCGGTGCGGCTTCGGCACACGCCTGCTAGAGCGAGGTCTTTCAAGTGACCTTGGCCCAGACTCGTCCGTGGTGCTGCAGTTCAAGCCGGAGGGCCTTCGAGCACTTCTGCGCTTCCGGCCCTATGCCCGACCTAATCAGCTCTGCGCCTAAAAACGCGTGCGCGCGAAGCGACCGGAAGGGTGTCAGTAGTGCGGACACCCTTCGATGGTGTCGAGGGTATCGCTATTGGCTAGACCCCTCTGCACCAAGCAGCAGTGCAGATGATCTCGCATTCCCAGCCTTCAGAGGTCACCGGGATGGTCGGTGACGGGGAGGGTCAGGTTCAGCGGAGGCCTCCTGCGATGGCTCTTTGGCGTGCTTCTGACCGTCCAACCGGTCCGTCATGGCTGTTTGGAGCCTTTGTTCACGGTACCGGCGCGCGACTTCCCGAACGATGTCGTGGGCAAGTTCCTCCATCACCAGCTTGGCTGGTTTGTGGACGGGCAATACAGGGCTCCTCTCGTAAACGGCGTGGGCGCCGGCTGAGTGCAGGGCGAGGTTAGGCAAGAACCGGACCATTTGCTGGGGCTTGCTCTGGCTTATCAGCCGCAGCCGACATCGTTGCTCCCAGCCGCTTCACCATCGCGGCCCCGCCGGTGGTCCGCTGCACCAGCACGCTGCGACGGTCCCGACCGTCGATCGTCCGGTACGCCAACTCGAGCTCTTCCAACCGGTCGAGTGCGCGGGTGACAACGGACTTGCTGATGTTCAGATGCTTCGCCAACCCGCGGATGGTCTGCAACTCGTCCGTTTGGTAGACCATCAGCGCTATGCCGATCTGGCGGAGGGTCAGATCTGGCTGGTCGGACCGAACCTCGGACAAGCACGTCTCGCGCAGGATTTGCAGTAGGCGGTCGGGGTCATTGCTCACCGCTTGTGTTCTTCCAGCGACACAAGCCGATCGCAGGCTGAAGCTAAATCCTTATAGCCAGAGAACCTTGCCAACGCCTCCAGGGAGGCGAGCCCTACTTGCCGAGCAACAGGGTCAGCTGCCGCAAACGGACTTCCTGAAGTATCCGCTGACCCAGCCTTCTGTTGCCGCATTTCGTGCTGGTCAAACGCCCCTTCGAAGATGCGCAACAGGAGAGTGGCTATCTCTGGGTTGGGTGCCTGGTTCTCATCGGTTTGCATGGTTGCTCAAGGAGATCCCATGCCTTGTTCCTAACGGCTCCATTGGTGAAAGACCACCAGGGCGATCGCCAGCATCCCGCCTGTCATCAATAATGCGCCCATGCGAGTGTCGAGCGTTCGGGAACTCAACACGCCCACAATCAGCATGACAGCCAGACCTAAGGCGAATGCTTCAGCCCGCGTCATGGTTCTCCCTTGGATGGCCTGACCCGTCGCCCATCACGGCTCGCTTGGCAGAGTGAGGAAGCACCATGCCTTCGGCTGGCGGCAGTCCTAGCACGTCAACGCATGCCCCGTCGATAGAGTTTCGGAATAATACCGCTTTGACCTCTCAGGGTCGGGTGCTTGGCTTTCTCAGCTGTACCCCAGCGCCGCCGCCGTTTTCAGCGATGAACGCGACACCGGCGGCCTCAAAAGCAACGCCGACGGCCCCTGCCGTCTCCCGCAAAGGCTTTCTCCTCGCTCTAAGCAGGTGATTGTCGTGGGGGAGAATGGCGTCCAACGCCGAGCTAGTTACGCTTGCGGCCGAGCTCCGCGTTGTGGAGGAGACATTCAACGAGGGCCGCCAACCTCGCCCGGCTGGCGCCGCAATCGGTAGGGGCCGCCGCATGAGCCTGTCGCAAGCCGATCGAAACCTGATGAATGCTATCCTGGAAGAGACGTACAACGCGCTGAGCGCGACCAGCGCCTTGCAGATCGTGGTGGAAGCCGAGCAAGACGAAGCCAGCGCCAGGACGCTTAAGTGGCTGGCTGTGGAAGTCTGGCGTCTGCTGTCGCAGATTCGGGGCGATGTGGAGATGGCGCTTTTGGTTTGTGTAATGTGAGCGACGGGACCTCGGTGGCCCCGTCGCTCTGCCCCGACGTCAGCCGACTGTGCGGCTTCCACGCACAAGCAGGGTGTCGCGGGTACCGCGGCGGGCACCAAGTATGGTCGCTATGGCACCGAGCAGCATGGTCCCGAAGACCGCGAAAGCGGCCATCGAGGTGCCCGAGGCGGCAGCATCTGCCGCGCGGCGCGCAGACTCTTCCGCCTGCCGCGCAGCTTGGGTGGCTTGCTGCTCGGCGGCTTGCACACGCGCCTGGGCATCCTGCGGGCTGAGGCTGTACTCGGCGGCCACCAGCTGGCTCATGCGCTCACGGTCGGGCTGTGACAGCTGGCCCTCAGTGACGCGTCGGGTGACGAGTGTCCCCATTTCCGCCTTGCGCTGGTCCGAGGTCATGCTGGCAGGATTGCCACTCCCGCCGGCCAGCGCGCCCTGCACGCGGTCCACCAAGCCCTGTGTTGCGGATTGCAGCGTGCCAGTGTCCGTGCGGTTGGCAACCTGCTGGCCGACTGCCGAGGCGGCGGATCCGGCACCTTGAGCAGCACCGCCCACGAGGCTGGATACGCCGCTGGTGGCGGTGGAGGCGATACCCGCCACGAGGTTGCCCAGTAGCACGACGGAAATCAGAAAGGTTGTGCCCCAGACGGCAAGGCCATGCAGGGTGCCATCAGTATGGTCCGCAGTGCCTGAAAGACGCGCGGCAATGTAGCCACCCACCGCCAGTCCAATCAGGTTCGACACCAAGAGCCAGATGGCCGCGCCGATGCCGAATGAGGAAGCCGACGGGGTATCGCGCGCGGTGGCGTCAACCGTGGTGGCGCCCACACCGGCACCGAGGGCATTGAGCATGAGCCCGATCGTCACGGCCACCACGGCGCCGGCAAAGATTGCCCCCCACGAAATGCGGGATGGCAGCGATGGAGCGCCCTCGGGGAGGGCCGCTGCCGTAGTGGCGCCCGTGTCGTAGATGCTTGTTCCACCCGAGGATACCATGTCGACAAATCCTTGCTGTTAAACGCCGTCGCAGGGTAGGCCTGAACCAGCAGCACGTCATGTTCAATGAGGTGACACGGCAAAAGTGGTCCGGCTCTGGTGTTAGTGTTTCGGCGGATTTCCTCATGACGGGTGTGGAGATTGGCCATGAAGCGGCGGTTTTCGGTGGAGCAGATCGTGGCGGTGCTGAAGCAGGCCGAGTTGGGCCTGCCAGTGGCCGAGCTGACGCGCAAGCTCGGCATCTCGGAAGAAACCTTCTACCGCTGAAAGAAGCAGTACGCCGGGCTGGAGACGGACCAGGTCTGTGAGTTCAAGCAGCTGACCGAAGAGAATGCCCGACTAAAGCGGCTGGTCGCTGAACTCAGCCCGAGACTGCCCAGACGCGGATCCGCTATGGCTACCGGTGGGTCCACATCATGCTCAGGCGTGACGGCTGGACGGTAGGGCGCAACCTGGTCTGGCGGTTATACCGCGAGGAGGGCCTTGCCTTGCGCAGCAAGCGGCCAAGGCGGCGCAAGATGGTTGTGCACCGCGAGGCGCGCTACGTGCCCAAGCATCCCAACGAGGCCTGAAGCCTCGACTTCGTCCACGACCAGCTGAGCTAGGGTACGAAGTTCCGCGCTCTGACCGTGGTCGACATCTGGAGCCGTGAAGGTCTGGCAGTCGAGGTTGGGCAGCGGCTCAAGGGGGAGCATGTGGTCGAGGTGCTGAACCGCCTCGCCCGCCAGCACCCGTTTTATCGGATAATGGCCCTTCGGCAGATGCTGCCGGTTGCGGTAGCGCAACTCGAACCTCTCCCGGTACTCCGGGACAGTTGCACCCAAATCCGCGATCTCGCGCACGCTGTGTATCTTGAGCGCGGCCCTGTTTGCTCAGGAGATACTCTGCTTGGGTTCGAAGAGGATGACCCCGTCCTACAGTGCCGCTGGTGCATGGGTGGGCTCGTTGACGCTGAGATTAGATCGATATCCGAGTAATGCGTCTTCTCTGATGTTCAGTTACCTGTCTCGCTTCCCATCAAGGCAAGAAGACTCAGTCCAGGGCTTAAGCTATGCGCCCAAGGGAAATAATTCGAAGCTCATTTGCCACGGGTTACAGTGAGGGCCGAGACACAGGCGGGCACGCCACCGCGACAATGTCACATTAACTCTTTGGTGCAGAGCAGCTGGTCACCGCCGTCGGAGCTCTCGTGCATTCCCCTCGGGAGTGCCGACGCCTTGAAGTAGCGCAACACCGAAGTGCTTGCGGTACCGAGGAGACCATACCTCTGCATCGCGCCTAAAAATCTGGAACTCGATAGCGGGTTGGCGTGCTGGATCCCGGCGGCAACTCCCCCGGGAACCCAGCACCACCTCCCATTTGGGGACGTCAGACGGCGTTGGGGCCTTGGGTCGTGGTCTTTCCTACTGTCGAGTTCGCCGCGCCTGGTATGCGGTCGTCCTCCACCTCCACCTCGGTCCGACGCACCGTATCGGTAACGGTCTGGGTCTGCTCATCGGCCGTCTTGCGGACGACCAACTCCTCCTTGACCCGCGCATCCTTGGAGACAACAGCCTCCTCGGCAGTTTCGGTCGCTTCGATTGTCCGCTCCTGGAACAGGGCAGCGTCAGCCCCAGTCGCCGGCCGGTCGACGGTGCGACGCTGCACGTCCACGTGCTCCTGGTGCAGAATCACCTGCTCTTGCACCGGTGTCTCGACGACGTAGCTGCGGATCCGGACCCTGCCATGGGCACTTTCGCGCTTGCCAACGCTCAACCGCTCCTCGACGACCGGGATGCGCGCCTCATCCGGCGCGGCGCCAAGCCGCTCCACGGCCCCGGACTCGGCATGGGTCGTGCTTGCCGAAGACGCGGCGGTTGGGGAGGCTGAGCCACCGATCCAACCCTCCCGCCGCCATTCGTCCTCGCGGGTCGACAGGTCAACGGCACCGCTGGCCTCGAGGACATTAGCCACCTCATCGAACCGGCCCTCCGGCACCTCTGCATGGACAACGCCACCACCACGCCGGAACCCTTCGGCCATGGATGCCGCGTCCTCCTGGGGCAGAGACAAGGCGGTCAGACGAGACGAGGTGGTGCTATCGTAAACTTCGGCTCGGACGCCGCCGACCTGCTGCGCCAGATCGTCCGCGGCCTTTTGGGCGGCCTGAACGGTATCGAAGTAGGCAGTGATGTTTTTGGTCATGGTGAAGCCTCCTGATTATTCGGCCGAAATTGAACTAAAGTACGATCTGGAGCGGACCTTGGCCCTGCGGAATTTCTGATTTCGGAGCCACGCCCGAATAGCGTCCGTGCCTGAACGACCTGATCCAACATCAGTTTGCCGACCCGCAGCGACCAATTGGTCGAACTCGCACGCTTGGGCGGGATGACCCGTTGGCAGATCCGGCAATACCTAACCTTACCCAGCGATACCGCAGGGAGCGGCTCGGAGGGTCCATCGCGGCCGCCTCAACACGGGGCAAAGGGGTCATTATGGCTCAGGAAGGGACCCTCACCTTTCCGCGCCAACCAGGGTGTCGATGGGCACGTTGATCTCGCAACGCAGGCCTGAAGGTTCGAACAGAAGCCGAGCCTCAGCCCGTAGCTCCTGGGTCAGTCCGCGCTCGACCAAGCGGGAACCGAAGCCACGATCTGGCGGCGGCTGGACGGGCGGACCGCCTTTCTCACCCCAACATAAGGTGAGCCGGTCGCCATCGATGTGGGCCTTGATGGCCCAACAGAGGTGGACGGACCCGCCGGGTGCCGACAAAGCGCCGTAGCTGACCGCGTTCGCCGCCAACTCGTTCAACGCCATGCCGAGCGCGACCGCGGCGCCCGAACGGAGAGCAACCTCTGGCCCCCTGGTTAGCAGGCGCTTCGCGTTGCCGCCCAGGTACGGCGCCACTTGTGCTTCCGCCAGTTCACCAAGGGGTACGCTTACCCATTGATGTCGTGCGAGTAGTCGGTGCACGCGAGACAATGCGCGAAGGCGCTCTTGAAAGGCATCCTTGAACTCGGCCGCCGTCTCCGCCTTTCGCACCGTCTGAGCTGCAACGGACTGCATGGCAGCAAGGGTGTTGTTAACACGGTGGTTCACCTCCGCGGCCAGCTGCCTCCGCTGCTCTTGGGTACGTCTAAGGTCGGTCATGTCACGCTGCACAGCGACCCAATGCGCCACGTGGCCGTTTTCCAAGACTGGGGTAATCAGCCACTCGACGACGTATTCAGTGCCATCCTTGCGGTAGTTGATGGCCTCCCCCCGGAAGCTTTGGCCCGCCACCAGCGCCGCCCGCAGATCATCCAGGAAGGCGCGATCTGTGTTCGGGCCCTGAAGAATACGCGGCGTCTGGCCCAAAACCTCAGGCGACGCGTAGCCGGTCAGTCGCGTGAAGGCGGGATTGACGTACTGGATGCGGGGGCCAGGCAGGTCCACCTCGGGTCCGGTTACCACAACGGCCTCACCGAGCGCCTCGATGACGGTACGGAGGAGCGTCATCTCCTTAGGTGGTTGTTCCGTTAGCGGCGGCGAGGGCACCCCGGTGTCGCCTAGCTCTTCGTCGCTTCCATTTGGGTGAGGCATCGGTCCGGTGATGGTTTCGCAGTGGCTGCATGGCACGCTGCAGACATCCAACCACGTTTGGCGCTTCCGGTTTCTCCGTTACGGTTTCAGGCTCCGTTCACCCCGGCATTCGCCGCCATTCGCACCGACCTACGATACCGGTGGCGCGGGCTTCGCCTCAGGCATGGCCTGGCGCTCGAGTTCAACGTTGATCACCGCACCGACGAGGACGGCCGCGGTGGAAACCCAGGCCCAGAGCATGAAGCCCAGCACGGCCCCGACCGAGCCGTAGAGCCAGTCGTAACGGCCAACCTCCTGCATGTACCAGGACACTGCGGCCGACCCGAGCAGCCAGGCAATCGCCGCCAAAGCACTGCCCCAGCTGACCCAGTGCCAACGAGGGCAGGCGCGGCAAGGACCGTGGCGATAGGCGAGTGCGAGGACGACCGAGACTGCGGCGAGCAGCAGTGGCCAGCGCAGCAGGCGCAGCAGCCAGTCCATGGTGCCGCCTGGCCCGGCTGCAGCCGCGAGCGCGAGCGGCACGCCCAGGACGCCGCCGAGGGCCAATACGGCGAAGGCCACAGCCCCGAGCGCGAACAGCAGAGCGATGCCGACCAGCCGTACGAGGCCGCGTGCCTCGCGCTCGCCGTAGGCGACGTTCAGTGCCCCGAACAACTGCATCGCCGCGGCCGTGGCGCTCCAGAGCGCGGCGGCTAGGAGTGTCGCGGCGAGGCCGACCTGACCGCTGCCCACGGCCGCCATCCGCCCCAGGGCATCCCGTGCCACCTCCGCCGATCCGGCAGGCAGCATACCAGCCAACGCCTGCAGCTTCTCCGCCGCGATCTCCGGATCAACAAAAAGGCCGCATAGCGCCACCAGCGCGGCGAGCGCGGGAAACACCGCAAGGAGTGCGTAGAAGGCAACCGCCGCCGCTTCGCCAATCAAGCGGTCCTCAAACACACGCCAGAAGCAGCGGGCCAGCACCTGCCGCCAACCCCGCACTGGGATGCAGGCGGGGGTGCCTGCCCCACGGCCGTCGCATGTCCGCATCTGGATTGTGGCTGCGGCGGACATGACGCTTTGCTCCAAAACCTTCTGTCATAAAGCCCAAACGCGGTACCATGCAGATTGGCACCGGCGCCGAGCGGAACGAGCTGCTGCGAAACTTGACCGAATTCCCACCTTGTGCACCCTCATGTCTTTGTTGGCCCGCTTCGCAGCAACAACCGTTCCCTTGCTCGCATTTCTACCATTGCGGCCGGTCCGTCGGCGCACGCTTTATCTGTTTCTCCGGTTTCGAAAAGTGCTGCGACGCGATTAGCTAGCGTTTTGCTGTCAATCTGTTTCGGCAAAAGTGAGAAGGTGCCGCTGAGCGAGCTGTCCATGGCTCGCATTCCTGACCCTCTCCCGGAGCTATACCGGTGCGGCGTCAACGCACCATGCCGGCCGGCTGTCGCCAAGCTTTCTGGCGTCACCGCATTAAGGGAGAAAGCCCCCGAAGAAATATCCTGGGAGTCGCTGCTGAAGCGAAGCGGAGCGAACCGTCGGGTCGCTGACGCGTTTCATTCCCGTAATGTCGCAGCAAGCGTCACGCCGTTGGGAGGAACGATGGTCGGGCGTCGGGCAAAGCGTTGGTTGCTGTGGTTGGGCACGCCGTTGCTGGCAGTGGCCTTGCTGGTCGTGTCCTGGTCATGGGACTGGTTCATCCCCTTGGTCGAGGCCAGGGCGAGTGCAGCGGTTGGGCGCCCGGTGCACATTGAACACCTCCGTGTAAAGCTGGGCCACGTGTCCACTGTGACTGCGGAAGGGTTGCGTATCGGCAACCCGTCCGGCTTTCCAGACGACCCGCCTTTCGCGGAGGTCCGCCGTGCCACGGTACAGGTAGACGTTGGCGCCTTTCTGCGTTCGCGCGAGATAGTAATACCGTCCGTTGAGCTGGACCGGCCGGTGGTCCATGTGATTGGCCGTGACGACGGCAGCCGCAACTACGAATTCGACTTTGCCGCCCCCGTAGGTGAGGGCGCCGAAGCGAGCAAGGCGCCCGGGCCGCGCCTCGGTGCACTCCGCATCAATGACGGCAAAGCGCGGGTCGCCATCGCATGGCTACGCTCGGACTTCGAGGTGGACGTGAAGACGCAGGACCGGGACGGGCAGGACCCCGCCTTGGTCGCTGAAGCCCGCGGCACCTACGCCGGCCAGTCGATCGAGGCGCAGATGACCGGCGGGGCCATTCTGAACCTCCGCGACGGCAGGGAGCCCTGGCCGATCGACCTACGCCTGCGCAACGGCGACACCACCTTCGCTTTGCAGGGTACGGTGCGCGAGCCGCTGAAGCTGCGTGGCGCTGACCTGCGGGTGGAGTTTGCCGGAAAAGACATGGCGGACCTGATCCCGCTCACCGGCGTGCCCTTCCCGAAAACCCCACCGTTCAGGCTCGAAGGCAAGGCGGACTACGCGGAAGGCCGGGTGCGGCTGTTCGACGCGGAAGGGAAGGTTGGGCGCAGCGACATCGGCGGCAGCCTCAGCGTTTCCACTGCTGGCAGCCGGCCGGATGTCACCGCCGACCTGCGCTCGCGCAGCGTGGACCTCGCGGATCTCGGCGGCCTGATCGGCACCCAGCCCGGGCGTGCCAACACGCCGGGACAAACGCCTCACCAGCGCGCTGCCCAGGCCCGCGCGGAAGCGAACCCGAAGCTGCTCCCGAACACACCCGTCAACATGCCGCGTCTGACTGCGGCAAACGTGCACCTCCGCTACAGGGCGGAGCGCATCCAAGGGCAGGGCATGCCCTTCGATAGCTTGAGCGCGGAAACCGACATCGTGGACGGCGTGGTTTCGCTCCATCCGGTGTCTTTCGGCATCGGGCAGGGGCGGTTGACAGCCAACGGCACGCTGACGCCCCAGGAGGGCGGCGGCCTGCGTGCCAAGATCGAGGTGGAACTGCGCCGCGCCGACCTGTCGCGCTTGCTTGGCACCACCGGCGCGGGCGGGGCCGGCACTCTAGGCGGGGTCGCCCGCTTAGAGGGCAGTGGCAAGTCCTTGTCCGAAATTCTCGGACGTGGCAACGGCGAGGCCACAGTGGTCACGGTGGGCGGCAACATCAGCTCGCTCCTGGTGGACCTGTCCGGCCTGCAGTTCGGCAATGCTCTCCTGTCCGCGCTCGGCATTCCGGCCAGGGAAAGCATCGAATGCCTGATCGGGGACTTCGCCCTGCAACGCGGGACGCTACGGCATCGCACTCTCCTGCTCGACACCGATGCTCATGTGGTGACAGGCGCCGGCACGCTCGACCTCGGACGGGAGCAGCTTGACCTCCGGCTGCGCACTGACCCCAAGCAGCCCACTGTCGCGTCCTTGCCAACGCCAATCCGCATCGGCGGGACTTTGAAGAACCCGGCCATACAGCCGGAACTGGGGGAAGCAGCGGCGCGGGCAGGCGCGGCCGTGGGGCTCGGCTTGCTGTTTCCGCCGTTAGCCTTGCTGCCGACGATCCAGCTCGGCGTGGGCGAGAACGGCCAATGCGAAAGATTGCAAGCAGCGGGCGAGCGGCGGCGCCAGCCGGCGCAGGCGCCGGAAGGCGCCAGGCTGCGCTAGGCTTCGGGTCACGGAGATCATTTCAATTTCGAAAGAAAAGAGCCTCCGACAGGTTGGCCTTTGGGGCCTCCTATGTGGCTCCCTAGCGGTTCTGCACCGCATCCTGGACCTGCTGACCGGCGGCGTACCGTTGGCGCATAATCTGCAGGACCGAGAGCTATATGGCGTCATTGGACGATGTGTTCGAAACAGTACGCTAAGCGCCGGGATTCTAATCGCCGGTTTGCGGACAGGCCTCCAGCAGTTCCTGGACCCGCCGTACCAGAGTGTCGAGATCAAAGGGTTTGTCGATGACCTCAATGCCGGGCGGCAGCGTTGTGCCCGCGTAGCCGGTGATGAACAACACGGGCAGCCCAGGCCGCTGCTCGCGCACCGCCTCAGCCACCTGCCGCCCATTCATCCCGCGTCGAGCCAGAGATAGGGCCAGTCGCCCTCGATCGGGCGGCCGAGGAGATCCTGCACCCGGCCATCGACCTCGGCACACAGGCGGCTCACCTGGCTCTGGATGACGCCCTCTATGCCCAAGGCCTGGACCAGCTCGTCCACCGAGCGAGTGGAGATGCCTTGCACATAGGCCTCCTGGATCACCGCCGTCGGCGCCCGCTCCGCCAGCCGCCGCGGCTCCAGGAAGGCTGGGAAATAGGAGCCGCGCCGCAGCTTCGGAATGCGCAGCTCCACCGTGCCAACCCGGGTCTGCCAGTCGCGCTCGCAGTAGCCGTTGCCCTGGTTCACCCGCTCGGCGCTGCGCTCGCCGTGGCCGGCGCCGCAGGTCCCCTCAGCATCCAGCTCCATCAGTCGATGGTCCGCAAAGCCGATCATCTCCCGCAGGAACGTGGCATCAGAGCCCTTCTCCAACAGCTCCCGAAGAGCAATCCCCTCGTCGGTCATCGTGGCGTCCTTGGGTCAAAAGTTGCGTGTCGCAACACAACCCTACGGAGGACTATTGCGATGGCCGCCTCCGTTACGGCGACGACCTCCTACACCATGCCCAGGGACGCGACCTCGTCGCGTTCCGCACACGAGAGCTCATTGCGCATAAAGCCTGCCATCATGGCTCACTTGGTGCGACAGCTTCACCGGTGCCCACCCAACCAGAACAATCCAACTGCCAAGAACCTGTTAGCAGTGGCTAGCCCGGTGCAAGGCTACGGTTCGGCAACTTTCAAACATGGCGCTCGTTGCCACGGACACAAACCCTCACGCTTGGCTGTTTTTCGTCAGATGTGGAGCAAACAATGAGCGGAACCGACGATCTAGGCGGACTGCGCGACACGGCCCCGGCCGCTTCCCCACCCACTGGCTCGACTTCAGCCGAAACCGACGTCGCATCTGCACCCGCCTCCCAACCGCCTACGAGTGGCAGCGAAGCAGCAGACGTGCCTGTAGGAGGAGCGGCGCCACCAGGTGTCGCGGAGGTTGCGCCGGAGACGCAGGTCCCGCAATCGAGAGGCAAAACCAAAGGCATTGCGGACATCGTCTTCTTGATTGATGTCAGCGGCAGCATGGAACCATGCATCGACGCTCTTCGCACAAATATCGAAGCTTTCGCCGAATCACTCAGCCGCGGCGATGCGAACAACGCGGCACCCGTTAAAGATTGGCGCGCCAAGATCGTCGGATACCGAGATCTCGATAGCGCTGGGAGTGAGGGAATTCCGTGGATTGTAGACAATCCGTTTGTGCGGGACGTTACAGAAATAAAGGCACAACTCGCGGTTTTGCGCGCTATGGGGGGGGCCGATGAGCCGGAGTCGCTGCTGGATGCGCTGTATAAGGTCGCAACCATGGAAGCGGTACCGAAGGGATCGCAGACTGTAGACCCGAACAAGTGGCGCTACAGGAGTGACGCGGCCCGGGTGGTCGTTGTCTTCACCGACGCGTCGTTCAAGGAGACGATGGGTATTCCGGAGGCAAAAGGTGGGTCGCTCCAGGATGTCGCCAACGTCGTTATGGCGAACCGCATCATCCTCAGTCTTTTTGCGCCGAATTTCGAGGGATATGACCGGCTCAGCCAGATCGATAAATCTGAATGGGAGGCGGTGGAATACGAGGGGCTGAGCCCGCAGGCAGCATTGCAAAAATTCACCTCCGAACCCACCAACTTTCGCAACACGCTGAAGCAATTAGCCGCCAGTGTGTCGCGGTCGGCCGAAACTGTCGCGCTCTGACAGCGGCTGGAAGATGAGCGCGGAACATGGCTAAGAAGCTCAAAGCGGGCGACGTCATCCGCGGATACCGGATTGCCAAGGTGTTTGGCCCTGGGATGATGGCGATCTCGTACGCCGCGTTGTCGCCGAGTGGTGCCAAGGTCTTCTTCAAGCAATACAAATCCCCGGCGCCTACGGTGGTATGGTACAAAGATTTTGTTGCTTACCAGAGAGAGCTGTCGGCGCGGGTTGGCAGCGGCAGGGTTGGCAACTTCGCCGTTCGCCAAGTGGATGCCTTTGAGGAGGCTTGGGGAGGGCGCTGCTACTTTCAGGCCTATGAGTTCGTCGAGAACGGCGCTGACCTGCAACAGGTCCTTGACGCGGAGCACGAGCAGCATCGTCAAACCAAGGTGGCGCCGACGCGAGATACCGTCGTCTGGGCGCGGCACGTCACTTGGGCGAAGGTGCTGGTATCAGGCATCGCGGCGCTGCACGAGGCTGGCATTGTGCATGCCGACCTTAAACCAGCAAACGCCTATCTCGTCGAGGATCGGACAATCGGTTCGGGCTACCAGCTCAAGTTGATTGACATGGATTTCTCGTTACTGGCAGACCAGCGTGCGCCGTGGCACGGATATCAGGGCTATGTCGGGACGGACAACTACCGATCTCCGGAGCACCTAGTCCGTGGTGGCGTTCCGACTAAAGCGTCTGATGTTTTCACCTGCGGGCTGATTCTTCATGAGCTCCTGGCCGGGCAACATCCCTACTGGTCCGAAGACCAAGCCGAGTATGCTAGGCAAGTTCAGGCTTATGCGGCAGGACCGCCGGCGTTGGCAGGGTTGATGCCCGCGCCGGCGGATAATGCTGAGGTCAGCCAGGCGTTGCATCGTTGTCTATCGCCTGACGCGGCGGCCCGACCATCGGCGGCAGAGTTGCGCTCAGTGCTGAGCGGCCTCGGCAAATCAGCCTCTGTGCCGAAAATGCCTCCGACTGCGGCGGGTGTACCCCGCCCGCCCCTGGTGGCAGGGGCTCTGGTGCTGCAGACGCCGGACGGCAGATCGTTGCGCCTGGGCGTGCGGACGGAGCTTGGCAAGGCGCTAATGCGGCAGTTTGGGCAGGATGCTGAGTTCTGGGATCATCGACAGTGCGTGGTCGAGCGCAACGCTGACGGTCGTTGGATCCTCATCCCGGTCAGCCCAACTACCAACGAAACACTCATCAACGGCCGCGCCTTAACGAACGCGAGCACCCTTAGCTCCGGAGACCAGATCGCCGTAGGCCGCGAGGCGAAGGGGATCGCCAAGCTGCCGTTGACGGTACGAGCGGGCTAATGAGCGATAATCCAGAAAATCCAAGCAAGCCCGGATCGGATGACACAGCTCCGGCCCCGTTCGTCGATTGTGTAACGGCGCCAGTTGGCGAGGTCGCGCCACTTATCGGGGAGGCACTCCCCGCTCCTAAACCAATCGCAACTCCGCCCGTAAGGGATATACGTGACCTCGACTGGAAAACCATTCGCAACACGGTGGACCCTGCCGGGATCCGCGCGCGGATGCACCACACGGTCGAGGCCATGGAAGCGCTGCTCGACCGTGTCGGCGGGGCGGGCCTCCTATTCGATGTGGACAGGGCAGCGGCGGAGGATCGCGCGATCCAGGTCAGACACCGCGCAACCTCAGCGCCGCTATGGATCATCGGCGATCTTCATGGCGACCTGCTCGCGCTGGAGACGGCCCTGGCCGTGATTGATAAGGAAAGCGCGGGTCCTGACAGGCCACAGCTGGTCTTCCTCGGTGACCTCTTCGACGACGAGGGCTATGGCCTCGAAATCCTGCTGCGCGTCTTCGAGCTCGCCCTGCGGTCACCCGGCGATGTTTGTGTCATCGCAGGCAACCACGACGAGGCGCTGTCCTACGACGGTGCCTATTTCGCCTCTAGCGTCGTGCCCGCCGACTTCGCGGAGTTTCTTAACGCGAACTTGGCGCATGAGTGGATTAGCCGCGCGGGCAAGCTGGCGGTGCGCTTCTTCCGGCAGGCACCGCGGGCACTGTTCTTCCTGGACGGGCTGCTTGTCGCCCATGGCGGGTTCCCGCTGAGTGACCTGCACGCAAAGCTGCAGGAGACCGGCGACTGGAACGAGCCCGCCTGCCTTTCGGATTTCGTCTGGACACGTTGCCATCCGACCGCGCGCCGCAAAATTCCGAACCGTTTCTCTCGCGGCAGTCAGTTCGGCCATCAAGACTTTGCCGCCTTCTGCGATCTTGGCGTCCGGCTTGGCCGGCCGGTCACTCACATGGTGCGCGGCCACGACCATGTCGAAGACCGCTACGCCGTCCCTCCCGCCTATGCTCTGCATCCTGTTCTGACGACGGTGGCGTTGTCACGGCGTCTGCCGCGGGAGGCCTTCGGGCCCTACCGACGGGTGCCGACGCTAGCACGCTATGTCGAAGGCGCCCTGCCGCAGGTGTACCGGATGCACATCCCAGACAGTCTGATCGACGAATTTTATCCGGACCCGATGGAGCAGGAGATGCGGGCCGCCGTGGAGGCGCCTAAATGAGCGGCGTTATCCTGAGATGCCCGAATTGCGGGACCACACAGGCTGGCACTGGCGAATGCGAGGCCTGCCACGGAGCGCAGGTTGCCTATTACTGCACCAACCACAGCCCGGGCCGTTGGCTGAAAGTACCGACTTGCGCCCATTGTGGAGCCCGGTTCGGCGAAGCCGCCTCCAATACCAGGACGCCGGCGTCCACCCAGCCGCCCCCAGTAACGCCCAAGCGGCAACCGGCACGTGGGTCAGATACGTCGACTCCATGGATCCGGAGCGCCCCTAGCCGGCGGTCCCCAGGATCGGTGCCGCCTTCGATGGCTACATCGTCGTCGGTCCCAATCCACGAGGATTCCGGAGCCGTCGAGCGAGAGGCAATGTCGCGGCGGCTACGCAACATCCTCATACGAGGACCGTCCGGCCGCGATCCCGAGATACGGCGACCCGAGACGCTCGACCCCCTACTGCCCCGAAGCGCGGCGGCCGGCTTGGTCAGACGGCTGGTGATGCTGATCTTCTTCTTCTTTGCCGCGATGTTCCTACTGTCGCTGTTAGCCGGAGGACCGCTGCTGCAGATCTTGTTCAACATCCTGCTGAACTCCTGAGCCCCACCGCCGCAGCCATCTCACCAGCGAAGAGGTAACCGAAAACTGCGCATCTGCTCCTGGGTTGGCCATTTCGTCCCTTGTTGAGACGGGCCATCGCCTAGCGTGCGGGTCTGGCTGGCTGCGGGTGCCACCGGCATGCAGCATGGATTTGATGGGTTGGCCCAGCAGGTGCCAAAGGCGCTCAGGCGGGATCCGTTCAGCAGGTAGGTGTTCGTGTTACGCGATCGCTGCGGCGATTTGTTAAGGCGTTGTGGTGAGACAGTTAGGGCTTGGTGCCCCGCGCCAACAGGTTAAAGCGGGCACTGGCGCGGCTCGTGCATCGCAAACTTCCAGCAAAGAATTACCCGTGTCACCATCCGCCTAACCCATGCTCGACGAGGCCGCGCTGCTGCAGCAGCCGCTCGCGGTGCGGGAGGCTTGGCTTATTGGGTCCTAACCTGATGGGTTGGATGCGCTCTGCTCCGCGGCATCGAGGTGCCATAGCGTGGTTGGTATTGAGCTCCACCACGAGGGAGAGGAGGCACCCATGGAGGAGATTAGGACGATCGGCTTCGACCTGGCCAAGAGCGTCATCCAAGTGCATAGGGTCAATGCGACAGGCGAGGTGGTGGTACGGCAGCAAGCTGCACCGGTTAGCGCTGTTGGACTTTTCGCGACCCTGCCGCCCGCGCTCGTCGGCATGAAGGCCTGTGGGGGAGCGCACCATTGGGCCCGCGACTACCTGAACAACAGAGCTGAAAACTCGCATCGGCCAACGCGATGGCGAGAGAGGCAGGTGCAGCGTTTCAGTCGCGGAGCAGGCACAGCGGTTCCTCTCGTCCCCACACATGATCTACGGCCATTTCCGACCGCGGCGGCACCTCATGACCGCCGGGCAGTACCGCCGTGCCCGCGACAAGACACTCCGGGTCTGGCGCGAGGAGACCTGCGTCTAAATCGCAGTGTGATCCTGCACGCCATCATGCTGCACAATCCAGCGCGACCCTTGCTTCAACAACTTGCCAACGCCCCTGCGACGAGTGACCTACGAGATCGACATCCCTCACAGCCTGATGCTGCTGCGCGATCATCCCCGGCTTGGCACCTATTCGACCGGGCCGGGCTGGGCCGCCCATTTCGGGGTCTTTGACGCGGCGGCTGCCTCAAAGATCTATCTGCACGAGCGGCACTACCACGCCATCCAAGCCGCTTGCGAGAAGTACTGGCCCAAGATTGCCCCGATAGTTCGCTCCTCTCTGGCCGCACCATCTCAGTCCTTTCGACGGATGGGACACCGCGTGCCAAAATCCCGCCATGCAACGTCCCAGTCTTGCCCGCGTTTCATTTGCCTACGCCGTACACAAACGGCGAAGGGAGAGCATCATGCGTCCACTCTATATGGCTGCGGTTCTTGCCGCGTTGGCGACGCCGGTTCTGGCGCAGACCAATACGGACGGATCGACCAACCGCCTTCCAGGGGCCAATCAGCCTGGGACACTGCCCGAGCCGGGCGGTGGCGTCTCCGCGGGTCCAGGGGCACCCACTCCGGCAACCCAGTTGGAGCGACGGCCGACCACGGCACCGCCCGGCGCGGGATCGTCGAATGATCGTGGGACAACCGCCAACACCGGCACCGCGACGGTCGCTCCTGGCGCCGCCCCTGGTACGGGCGTGACCACGGCCGTGCCCGGGACGACCTCTGGCACCACGGGGACGACTGCGGATCGGCTGAACGCAACCACGATCCAGCCCACCACACCGGGTACGGCAGCCACAGGTGCGGTGCCGCCTGCCAATACCGGCTCCTCGCAAGTCGAGCCCAGCGGTCAGGTTGGCCGCGGTGCGCCCGCACCTGGGACGGCTTATCCCTCGGCGACGGGCTCCAGCACGGGTGGGAGCAATCTCAACTCGCAGGGCGGTATCCGTCCTGGCGCCACTCCGGGCGGTGAGGGCACGGGTGGCAACACCGGAGGCGCGGCTGGCGGCGGCTAACGCTCTCGCCACGATCTACTGAGAAGGGGGGCTCCGGCTCCCCTTTTTGGTGGGGCGGAGCGGAGCGACAGCCACGCGATCAGGAAGACCAGCGGCAGCGCCGGGACGTTGGAGCCCAGCGCCGCGCCGAGGCCGAGGTCGGGCCAGCTGAAGGCCACGCTGGCCAGCTGTTTTTTCGGATGATAGGTCCGAAACGTGGCCCTGAGGTGCGAGAGAACCACCCGGCTCCCACTTGCTTGGGTAAAGGCGAGTATGGCGCCGAGGAAGGCGCCAAGACGTCTTACGCTCACGGTGAGGCCGCCTCTGCCGTTGTGGCCCCTCCATGTTTGGCCGCCTGTATTCCAACAGGCTCCACTACAGCGGATACCACGACACCTTGAACCGTACGCGACGCGAGGCGCGGTAAGACGCATGGAACCGATCTGGTTCAGGTCGCGTTTGCGATCCGACTTCTCGGAAGTCACGGTCGATTGCAAGCCCGCCCTCTCCTGCAGGAGGGCGGGCTTTCTTTTGCCCTCTCGATCACCTGCGGTAACGCTCGCGCATCGCAGGTGAGCCGGCGCGCCAAGGCAGCCGAATACGCTCAAGGTTGGATCTATGCAGACTACCGGATGACCGTCTTCTCGGCCAGCGAGGAGAAGATCGCGGAAGGCGCGCTCCTGCACGGTAAGCTGTACTTCGACATGCCCGAGGCACTGGAGGCGGCAGGGGGCAAAGTGTCCACCAACCCGGTCGACTTCGCGCCCTATGTGGTCGTCGATCGCGAGCTGATCACCGGTCAGAACCCAAGCTCGGATCATCAGCTCGCCGCCCAAATGGTCGAGGCGCTCGACCGTCCGCTCGCCGATGCCGCAACGCCCTGAGGCGGCACGCAGGCTACGAGCGCGAATGTTCGGCTTCTGTTTTAGTTTGAGAGGATTAACCGCACGCCGAGGGCGGCCATGACCACTCCGAATACGGCGTCGATGCCTCGGCGAACGCGGCGGAAGAGACGCGCGACGTAGCCGGCTGAGAGCACCCAGGCGAGTGCGCAGTGCCAGAGCATGGAAAGCAAGACAGCGCCCGCCACCGCCGCGGCCGCCAGACCGGCGGTGATATCAGGACCGAGGAAAAGACTTGAGAGGGATACCCAGAACACGCCGGCTTTGGGATTGAGTAGCATCAGGCTGAAACCTCGCCAGAAGCTGGTACCGTCTGTGGAAGTGGCCTGGGCCACTTCGGCGCGGGCAGGGTTGCGGATAGCAGTCCAAAGAGCGGAGAGGCCGAGGAAGAGGAGAAAAGCTCCACCGCCGATTTTCAAGGCAGTGGCGAGAGAGGGATGTTGGGCGGCAAGCGCCGAAACGCCAAAGACTGCCGCGCAGGCCCAGGCTGCTTCGCCAGCTGCGAGCCCTATCGCCGTGCGAAGGGCGCGGCGGCGACCTTCGCGCAGGGCTGTGCCGGCGACGAGGGCGAAGCTCGGGCCTGGACTGATGAGAGCGAGGAAGAAAGCTGCCCAGAAGGTGGCAAGGAGTGTGAGGTTCGACATGCTGAAAGCTACCTTGGACCAAGCACAGTTGCTATTACCTCGACGCGAGAGGATCCACGCTGGCATTGCCAACTTGACAGCTCCTGGCTTTGCCGAGGAGCACGGGCCAGGATGGCGGGATGACGCCCGAGCCCGCGACCTTCCCCGGCTATCGCTTCCCGGCTTCGATCATCAGCTACGCCGTCTGGCTGTATCACGTCTTCGGCCTGAGCCTGCGCGAGGTGGAGTTGCTCTTGGCCGAGCGGGGCATTGTCGTCACCCACGAGAGCATGTGGCAATGGTGCCGCAAGTTCGGCGCCGGCTTTGTTCGCAAGCTCCGCCGGCGCCGACCCAAGTCGGGCGACACCTGGCACCTCGGTGAGGTGTTCCTAAAGATTGGCGGCGAGCTGCACTATCTCTGGCGCGCGGTCGACCAGCACGGCGTCGTGCTCGACATCCTGGTGCAGGGCCGCCGGAATGCTACGGCTGCAAAGCGCTTCTTCAAGCGCTTGCTCGTCGGCCTTAAGTACAGGCCGCGGCGCCTCGTCACCGATGGCCCCCACAGCTACGGTGTCGCGCACCGCGAGGTCATGCCCGAGGTCAAGCACTGGACCAGCCGGTATCTAAACAACTGTGCTGAGAACTCGCACCGGCCGACGCGTCGGCGAGAGCGGAAGATGCAGCGCTTCAAGTCACCGGCGCAGGCGCAGCGCTTCCTGTCATCTCACGCCATGATCTACGGCCATTTCCGTCCACGTCGACATCTAATGACCGCTGGTGAGTATCGGCATGCTCGTGCCCAGGCCTTCCAGCTGTGGCGGGAGGAGACGCGCGTCCAAGCGGCAGCGTGATGTCGCGCGACGGATCGCCGCACGGCTCCACGCCTAATGCCGTCCAACAAGTTGGCGATACCCGCGCCAGCACTGCGCTCGCTATTCTGCAAGTGGTGTAGCCGGAACCGGCCAGCATTTCGCGTCGTCAGGTTTGGCGTGAGCGCTGACAAAACCCGGTGTCGCAAGACGCGCGGGTTCGAATCCCTCCACCCCCGGCGCAGGGGGCAGGTACCGGGGCCGGATCGCCGCGGCCCGCCTCCGTCGGCGCCGCCGCTCCCGCCAGCGAAACACCCGTGCCGGTGGTCGCGGCGGCGGCGGTCCCCGTGCAGGCGCTGCCCTACCTGCTGGTCGTGCTACTGCTGGCCGGGCTCACCCTGCCGCCGGGCTGGGCCGGTCTCCAGCCGATCGATGCCCTCCTGCTGCTGGTCGCCTGGGGCGTCTACCTCGCCCGCGCCCTGCTGCGCCCGCGCCGGGCGGCGGAGCCCGGGCCCGCCGCCGAGCTCCCGGTCAGCCGGGCGGCGCTCCTCGGGGTGCCGGCGATCGGGCTCGGCGCCCTGGCCAGCGTCGTGGCCGCGCAGCGGCTGGGCCAGGCCTTCGGCGCCTCGGACCTGGTGGTCGGCCTCTTCGTCATCGGCCTGCTCTGCGCCCTGCCGGAGAGCTTCGCCGCCTGGCACCTCGCGCGCGAGGGCAAGACCACCACCGCGGTCTCCACCGCCATGGCCGACGGCATCGTCTCGCTCACCGTGGCGATGGTCGCGCCGGCCCTGGCCGGTGCCACGGTCGGCGACGTCCCGCTCTACCTCGCCAACCTCGCCAACCTCGCCTTCCTCGGCTTCGTGCTCGTGAGCTACATCGCCCTCAACCACCTCCGCTGGGGCCAGGAACTCAGCCTCGGCCGGGTCTCGATCTTCGTGGGCGGCTATGCCGTCTACCTCGTGGCGGTCGCCTATCTGCTGGCGCGGTAGCTCCGCGAGCCTCGGCAGCCCTGGCGCTGCCGGGTAAGACCACCAGCAGCACGGCGGTGTTGCGAGCTTGGTGGTGGCGGGCGCTTGGGGCCGGCATCCCTGATGATGTAGCCCTCGGCCGGGGCCTGCTGGCCGTCCGGGCCCGGGGGGCAGTGCGCCATGCGGTGCCCCGAGGGCGAGCCGTGGAAGTGGGTGCCGCGGCAGAACGGACACTCGACCCAGAATTGGGTGCGAAACCGGAAGGCGTCCACTTCACGCGGTTTGGGCAACGGATCGAACTCTTGCGGGGATTGGAGCAGCGGATCCTACCGCGGCCGGGCCGCCGCGCCTTGGCCGCTGCTGCCCGAAACTGCGGTGCCGGCTATGACCTGATAAGCGGGGGAAGCCCCAGCGTGCATGCCATTTCAGACACAACCGGGGCGTAGTGGTATGGCCCCGGCGGCGGGCACATGCTGTCCAGGCGGCGGACAGGGAAGGGGACCGATCGCAGGCGCGCGGCCCCCCGGTTTTCGTCCTGCGTGCGGGCTCTGCCCGCCGCACCTTTCTGCGCTAAAGAGGCGGGCCGCCCATCGGCTTGGGGGTCTCCGGGCGGCCCTTTGGGCTGCATGGCAGCGGGGGGTAGCCATGCAGCAACCTCCGACTGCATGGCATCGAGGCAGATGCCATACGGTCAGGTAATGTCACGACCGTGATGCTGTTCCACCCTCTGAAAATTCTCGGTAACGGCAGCGCCGGATCACCTGCGATAAGCGGCACTTATCGCAACATAGACCTGCCACAACTAGAAGGGAGGCAGGACGCACAAAGCGAGCGACTGGGCGACGATCAATGGTAGCCTACCTTCAATGCGAGCGTGGGGTCAGGCAATGGGAATATTTGGGAACGTTCTGACACCCACCAGGCACCCGATTCAGGCTGGCGTTATGGCCGTAAGTGTCCTGCTGCTTTTCGGCAATGCTGCCCGGCCTGTTGCAGCCCAGGATCGTCCGGTCTTCCCGCCCAGCCGGGACGTGGCCGTCACCTACCGGGTGGAGCGGGACAGCCAACATTTGCGCATCCGCTTGGCTTGGTCGTCCGTGCTGCGAGCCCTTCGGGCCGAAGCTGAGCCTGGTGAACCGGCATCTATCGGCGGCATACCATTGCCACCAGGAAGCCGAGTGATCATCAACCAGGCGGCAGGCCGTGCCTTCGCCGTCCAGGACAGTACCGGGCTAACGCTCGACCTGCCGCAACTGGCAAGCCGAGCCGAGGAATCTGAGCGTGAGCTGTTGTCCGCTCAGGCTCGGCGTGAGGGTGTTGATCGAGTGGCGGGCCTGCCTTGTACGGTCTGGCGCCTGCTGCCGAGATCGGCTCCACCGAAGCGGCGACCGATACGCGTTTGCGTCACAAGCGATGGCGTGCCGCTGCGCGCCCAAGAAGAAGGCTCAAGGAACACGGCAGAAGCGGTCAGTGTCCGCTATGGGCTTCAGGATCAAGCCTTGTTCCGCCGGCCGCAGGATGGCTTGGGCGGAGAGGCGGGCCGGGCACTGGGTCGGGTGCTTGGCAACTTCTTGCAGGGCGGCCAGACTGGCAGCAGTCGGTGATTCGCGCTGCCTAGCTGATGGTCGGCAGCTTGGTCCTGCTAGCCTTCAGCACCTGGATTGCGCTGCACACTGCGCCATGTCTGCAGAACTTCGTTAGGGACGTCGACGCAGCGACCGAGATCAGGTTGTCGGCGAGCCCTCGCCTAGGCATTGCCAACTTGTTTGCTCAACAGCCGCGCTGGGACGCATTGCGTGACGACATGCGTCGTCACACCGCCGTCCGAGCGCAGGTCTCCTGCTGCCACACCCCGAAAGCCTCAGCGCGGGCATGCCGGTACCGGGCTGCGGTCATGAGGTGCCGCCGCAGGCGGACAAGTGCTGGAGGAAGCCTTGGCGCGGTTCAGGCGGTTGAGGATCTTCAATACCGATCAGGGCAGCCAGTTCACCTCACCGCGCTCACCGCCGATATCACCTTGGCCGATGTCATCCCGACGGCCGATCGGATGATCGCCGGCTGAGCCCCGCCCACCTCACAGTTCCAGACGAGAGCAACACCATGTCCGCACAGACGCAATTCGCTATCAGCCGCTTTCCCGTGCCGACGCTGGAGGAGATGCCGGCGGACATCCGTGAGCGGCTGCTCGCGGTGCAGGAGAAGGCCGGCTTCATCCCTAACGTCTTCCTCGTGCTGGCGCACCGGCCCGACGAGTTCCGAGCCTTCATGGCCTACCACGACGCCCTGATGGATAAACCTGGCGTCCTCACCAAGGCCGAGCGCGAGATGATCGTGGTGGCGACGAGCAATGCGAACCAGTGCCAGTACTGCGTCGTCGCGCATGGCGCGATCCTCCGGATCCGGGCGAAGAACCCGCTGATCGCCGACCAGATCGCCATCAACTACCGCAAAGCGGACATCACGCCGCGGCAGAAAGCCATGCTGGACTTCGCGATGAAGGTCGCCTTTGAGGCCTATGCAGTGGGCGACGACGACCTCGCCACCCTCGCGGAGCACGGCTTCCATAAGGAGGACACCTGGGATATCGCGGCCATCGCCGCTTTCTTCGGCATGTCGAACCGTATGGCGAATGTCACCAGCATGCGGCCCAACGATGAGTTCTACACGATGGGCAGATAGGACGGGGCCGCACCACCACTTGATCACGTCAGTGCGTCGCCGAGCCACCGGAAACCGGCTCTGCGTCTTGAGCCGGTGCTTGGCCAGCAGAGTCCGCTCAGGGTCAGATGCAGCTGTAGCGCTGCTGGGCAGACGCGAGCAGCGGGCAGTGGAGCTAACCTGCCCCCAACGGGGATTATCGCAGGTTACGATCTGCTTCCCTTATAGTGTTCGGGTTTGAGTTCCGAGACTTGGCCGGACAAAGGCTTAATCAGCTAGCCACCTGCTTCGCCTGCAGGATGGACGTAGTGAAGAGATGGGCAGCGTTCACGCGCCAGCGCGGATCCTCCCGCAACCTCGCCATGAAGCTGCGATGCCCATCTTGGCTACGACCAACCAAGCAGCCCGCACCGATGCCGCCCACCCGCTCACGCGGCGCGTCGTGGCCGCCATGCTGGTCGATGAGGAAGATGCCCCGCTCCGGCGGGTCACCCTTGCGCCGGAAGTTCCTGTCAGCATCCCGCGTCACCAGCAGCGGCAGAGCCTGAATGAGAGCCTCCTGCTCCAGCTCCGTGCCGATGGCCGTGCGGCCTATGACCCAAGCGCGATGCTGGCCCGCCGCAAGGCGCGGCGCGCCTTCGGGCTCGGCAGGCGTTTCCACCGCTGCGCGGCCCGAGGCGGTCGTCGCGTGCCAAGCGCCCACGATTTCCGGGCGCCCTCCGGATGCGATGCGCAGCAGCACCCGCAGATCGTCAAAGGCGTCACGCCGGCGCAGCACCTCACACCCCTGCTCGTCCACGCCTTCAACATAGACGATGTTGACGCAGTCGGGATGGCGACATAGCCAATGGCTATGCCGGATAGAGGCTGCAACTATCCGCCCCGCCAGGCTGTCATCAGGCTGCAATGGCAGCACGGGATCCTGTTGTAGCAGAGCAGCAGCGACGGGTGGCGCCAGCGCGCTGTTGAAAGGCAGGCGGACTGCGCGACAGAAGGCGCCGAGCGCCCATTGCGAGGCGGGGTCGAGGAGGCCGTCTGCCGGCGGGTCTAGCAGCCCGTGATGCGCAAGCCGTGCTTGCATCTCCGCCACCAAACCGGGCCGGCGCACCAAGCGCGCAACCTCGAGTGTCTCCGACGCTTGTGCGAAGGCGCCCAACTGCTCCATCCACATTCCTTATCTCCGCCCCCGCAGCGTCGTTAACGCGCCGACGTCCCGGGCAAACAAGCGGGACGCTTTCGCGTCGCAGCAATGAACCGGACGGCTACAGGTGATACGCCTGCTGGCAGTCGGGCCAGGAGTCTGTCTCGGCTACATCTACCAGGCTTGCCTCGCGCTACCCGCCACTTTCCGTGTCGTCTGGCGATGCATCACCCTCAGCCCTAGCCACATCGATGGCGGCCTCAGGAAGAAGCTCTCGACGGCGATCCAGGTAATCGCCGAGACGGATATTCAGACAATCTTCGTTCAGCATAAAGGATCAACACCTGCTTCCTGCGAAGGTGCGATTCCTTTCCGCCAGCGGGATTGGTGCGGAGAACGGCTTGGCGAAGCGCCTCACGCTGACGGTGAGCCACGGGCTGCAGCGCGTCGTCAAAGTTGCGCACCGAATGCCAGAGCGCCGTTCCGTCAAGCGGTATCCATAGACGCAGGCTTGTCGGTGGTAACTGCTTCACCAAGTAGGATTGAGACCCGAACCCTGGGAGAACTTCCTTGCCGCGAGTCCGTCTGAAGCCGCTCTCGCGGCAAACCATCGTCGTGACAGGTGCGACCTCGGGCATCGGTCTGGCCACCGTGCGCATGGCCACCGAGCGCGGTGCCGCGGTGGTGCTGGTCGCCCGCAACGAGGACGCGCTGCAGCGGTTGGCAGAGGAGATCCGGGGCCGCGGCGGCCGGGCTGAGTATCAGGTGGCCGACGTCGCCGACCCGGCACAGGTGGACGCAGTTGCGGCCAAGGCCGTCGAGGCCTTCGGCAGTTTCGACTCCTGGGTCAACGACGCCGGCGCCTTCATCTACGGTCGGATGGAGGACGTCTCCCTCGCCGACCAGCGGCGCCTGTTCGACGTGACCTACTGGGGTGTGGTCCACGGCACCCTCGCCGCTGCGCGCCATCTCCGGCACCAGGGCGGAGCAATCATCAACGTCGGCAGCGTGCTGGGTGACCGTGCCATAGCGCTGCAGGGCCCCTACTGTGCGGCAAAGGGTGCGGTGAAGAACGCTACCGACGCGTTCCGGATGGAGTTCGAGGGTGAAGGGCTGCCGATCTCGGTTACGCTGATCAAACCCGGGCCGATAGATACACCCTTCATGGAGCATGCCCGCAACGCCATGGGCACACAGGGCACTCGGAATCCGCCCCCGGCCTACCATCCTCGGGTCGCCGCACGCGCCATTCTGCACGCCTGCGAGACGCCAGTGCGCGATCTCTACGTCGGGACCGCGGGCTGGCTGACCAGCCTTGGCGGCGCGCTCGCACCCCGGCTGACCGACTATGCCATGGAGGTGCTCGCCAAGCCGACGCAGACGAGTGAGGACCCCGGGCGGGCGGAGCGGCGCGACAACCTGTACGAGCCGAAGGAGGATCTCTCCGAACGCAGCAGCCTCGCCGGACCGGCCCCACGTGGCAGGAGCCTGCTGCTGGACGCGCAGATAAATCCCGGCAAGGCGGCGGCGCTGGTGGCCGGGCTCATGGCGGCGGCGCTGGGTGCGGTCTTGGCTGGCGCAGGGACCAACACCTCTCGCCTCCGGTACCACCGCCGCAGGTAACAGCTGCCAGGAGAGTGCTCCCTGGCGCGCGTCCCCTGGCGGCGTCTTTTGGCCGATGGCGGTTAGGTGCTTGGCGACATGCCGCGGCTATGGGTGGGGCGAGGTCGGCCAGGTGGTCGGCTTACGGTCTCTGGCATAGCCGGTAGGGCCCCGCCGGCCACCGCGGTAGGCACACAGCGTCCCGCGTGGAAGGGACTGCCGGGCAAAGGCTTCGGCCGGCTAGGCGATCGCGAGTGTGGAGGAGGCTTGGGATCGCCGGTTCGGTTATCTCCCGGATGACAGCAACTTCGGGGACGCAGGCGAGGGAAAAGGGCAGGCCGGTGGAACACGCGAGAAGGGGGGTTTATCGCATGTGTGAATGGCCCTGCGGGTCAAGACACGTCTACAACTCTGGCACTGAGAGCACGGGTACGGTCATGTGTACGGCCTCAGTATGCGGCCGGTCTGGCCGCGAGCCCTGATGAGCTGCGCGGAACGAGGGGCAATCAGGTGAGCGCGCTCGGGTGGCGCATTGCGATAAACGGCCTGTCTCGTCACCGGCTCACCGGTCTCTCGCTGTCATCGTCGCTTCAGCACCTTGGCCCCCGCCGGGCGCGGCGCCCGGCGAGCTCGGACGCGACCGCCTAGGCGGTCGCGGTTGTGGTGTAGGTCCCTCCCCGGGCCAGCAAGGCCTAGGCGATGCGGGCCATCTTGTTGGCCAGCGCCACAGCCGCGACCTTGAAGGGCCGCCGCGCCAGCAGGCGCGTGGCCCAATCCGCTGCCTCCGGGCTGCGCCGGGCATAGCGCAGGCGGCTCGTAGCACCGAGCACCAGCAGCCGGCGCAACATGGCGTTGCCCTGCCGGGAGATCCGCCCCAGGCGCTCCTTGCCACCGCTCGAGTGCGGCTTCGGGGTCAGGCCTAGCGAGGCAGCAAAGTGCCGCGCCGAGGCAAAGCCATGCGGATCGGGCACCATCGCGGCCAGGGCTGTCGCGCCAATCACCCCAATGCCGGGGATGCCCGCCAGCCGCCGAGCCGTCTGGTCCTCACGCGCATGGCGGACCATGCGGCGGTCGAGCCGTTCAATGCGCTCCTCCAGGGCTTCAATCTGGGTCACCAGCTCGCATAGCGCCTGGCGTGCCAGATCAGGCAGCCGGGCATCGTCGCCATCGCGGACTACCTCGATCAGCTCGGAAACCTTGCGCCCCTGCGCCGCCACGATGCCGTACTCGGCAAGATGGGAGCGCAGCGCGTTGACGGTCTGGGTGCGCTGGCGCACCAGCATGTCGCGGACCTTGAGCTCCACCAGGCTCGCCTGCTGCGCCTCAATCTTGGCCGGCACAAAGCGCATGGTCGGACGTGTTACCGCCTCGCAAATCGCCTCGGCGTCGGCCGCGTCTGTCTTGCCGCGCTTGAAATAGGGCTTCACGTAGGCCGGTGGCATGAGCCGGACCGTATGGCCGAGGCGGGTGAGCTCGCGCGCCCAGTAGTGCGCTCCGCTACAGGCCTCCATGCCAATCAACGCCGGCGGCAGGCCGCGAAGAATTCCAGCAGGGCTGACCGGCGGAGCTTGCGCCGCACTACCACCCCGCCTGCTGCATTGACCCCATGCACCTGGAAAACGCTCTTGGCCAAGTCGAGCCCGATTGTCTTAACCTTTTCCATGGATGCCTCCTCTCCCTCGTGGTCAGGCTCAGCACCAACCACACTATGGCACCTCGATGCCGCGGAGCAGGGGGCATCCTTCCCATCAGGTGAAGGAAAAATCAGAAGTAAACGGGGACAAGTGGAGGTACTCAATAGCAGCCTGCCTCGCGGACCTTCACGTAGGTGGCGTCGAGCCAGAGGTAGGGCCATTCGCCCTCGATGGGGCGGGCGAGGAGGTCGCGGGCGCGTTCATCGATCTCAGCGCAGAGGGGCGACACCTAGCTCTTGGAGACGCCCCCCAGGCCCACGGCCCGCATCAAGTCGTCCATGGACCTCCCCGCAGATGGTGGACACCGCTGCTAAGCTCGAGAGGAGCGAGGTGTTCTGATGTCCAGCAAGACGAGGCGGAACTTCACGGACGAGTTCAAGGCGGAGACGGTGGCGCTGTTGGAGAGCAGCGATCGGCCATTGTGGCAGCTGTCGCAGGAACTCGGCATTGAGCAGTCAGTCCTGCGGACCTAGCGCTACCTGGGCACTGTTGTGGTTGATGGGCGTTGTCTGAACTGGGCTGAGAAGGCTTGGTTTAGGGAGGCGTGCGATGGGCCGCACGATGCCTGATCTGGACAGCTGGGTGGAGCCGTTCCTGGCCGCGGTTGGGCACAAGAAGCGGCGGCTCTGGGCGCCGCTTTACCTGCGCGGGCTGCTGGGCCCGAGTGAGCGCAAGAGCCTGCAGCCGATGGCAGCGTGCCTGGGGTTGTCGGGTCATGATCAGCTGCAGCACTTCATCGCCAGCCCGGCCTGGGACGACGCCCCGCTTTGGCGGGTACTGGCCGCGCAGGCGGATCGGCTGGTAGGTGGGCCGCGGGCGGCGCTGGTGATCGATGACACCGCGTTGCCGAAGAAGGGCACGCTCTCGGTCGGGGTGGAGCGGCAATACTGTGGCCAGCTGGACAAGCGGGCGAGCTGCCAGGCGCTGGTCTCGCTGACGCTGGCCGGTAGGGAAGTGCCGGTGCCTGTGGGGCTGCGGCTGTTTCTGCCAGAGAGCTGGACGGCCGATCCCGAGCGCTGTGGCGCCGCTGGCGTGCCGGAGGTAGAGGTGGTGGCTCGCAGCAAGGGTGCGATTGCGCTGGCCGAGCTGGACCGATTGCTCGCCGCCCAGGTGCGGTTCGGCATCGTGCTGGCCGATGCTGGCTATGGTGCGAGCGCGGCATTCCGCGCCGGCTTGAGCGAGCGGGGCTTGGCCTGGGCGGTGGGTATCCCGCACAACCAGAAGGTTTATGGCGCCGATGTTGAGCTGGTCCCGCCCGGCGGGCGCAAGCGGCGCCCGGTGCCGGACCAGGAACCCAAGGACGCGGAGGCGGTGCTCGCCAACCTGCCCTGGCGCCGGGTGACTTGGCGGCAGGGCACCAAGGGCCCGCTCGTGGCGCGCTTTGCCGCTACCCGCATCCGGGTCGGTGACGGGGTGGTCTGGGCCAACAACCGGCACATGCCCGGCGACGAGGTCTGGCTGGTGGGCGAGTGGCGCTCGAGCGGCGAGCGCAAATACTACTTGAGCAGCCTGCCGCCACGGACCTCGCTCCGTGCGCTGGCCGCGGCCATCAAGGCGCGCTGGGTGTGCGAGCAAGGCCACCAGCAGCTCAAGCAAGAGCTGGGCTTGGGCCACTTCGAGGGACGGTCCTGGACCGGCTTGCACCGACACGCGCTGATGACCTGCATCGCCTTTGCCTGGCTGCAGCACCTCCGCCTCGCCGGGCACCGCTCGGCGGGGCCGGGGAAAAATGCCGGGTCAGGTTCCGGGACCGCCACTATCGCCGAGCCTGCCGGCCGTGCGCCGCGCCATCATGACGCGGCTGTTCGCCGACCTCGTCACCCCGATCCGATGTCCACACTGCCGACGCAAGCTCAGGCCACCCCCTGATTTCAGACTGCCCAGGTAGTGCTAGAGGCTGTTATGGACCGCCGCTAAACTTTTGTTTCGAAAGGCTTTTTCGTGGCAACCTCCAGAGCGAAAGCCGAGCAAACTCAGTGGCTTAAGTTGAGGTTCATAACAACCTTTGGCGGTGCGAGCTACGGCCATCGGGAGTGCAGTCATCGCGTCCTGCTGCGTCGCCCGGCAAAGGTCATGCGGCGACGATGCCTGCGATAACGGCCGACCAGGCTGAGACCCGCCGCCTGCGCCGTGAACTCGAGCGGGCGCAGATGGAGCGCGGCATTTTAAGAAAGGCCATCAGCATCTGCTTAAGACCTGCGAAATGAGGTTCCGCTTCATCGATGAACACCGCCAAACCTTCCCCGTCCGGGTCCTGTGCAAGGTGCTGGAGGTCTCCCCGGCCATCTACTACGCTTGGCATGGGCGGCCGGAGAGCGGCAGGACCACCGCCAACCGCGAGCTGCTTGGCGAGATCCGCCGCGTCCACGAGGCCAGCCGCGGCCGCTACGGCAGTCCGCGCGTGCATGCCGCACTCCGCGCCGAGGGCCTCCGAGCCGGGCGGCATCGAGTGGCCCGCCTCATGCACCAGCACGGCATGGCCGCGCGCCGGTCCCGGCGTGGCAAGCCGCGCACCACCGATAGTCGGCACGCCCTCCCGATTGCCCCCAACCTGCCGGAACGGCGGTTCACCGCACTGGCGCCAAACCGGATATGGCTGGCCGATCTGACATACATCCGAATTGGAGAGGGCTGGCTCTACCTTGCCGCGGTGCTCGATCTCTTCAGCCGTAGGGTCGTCGGATGGGCCATGGCCGACCACATGCGCGGCGAGTTGACGCTGGCTGCACTCCACATGGCCATTGCGCGCCAGCGACCGGCTCCAGACTTGATCGCGCATTCGGACCGCGGATCGCAATATGCGGCATCTGCCTATCGAGCGGCGTTGGCCGGCATCGGCGCCCGCGCCTCCATAAGCCGGAAAGGCGATCCTCTCGACAATGCGCCGATGGAAAACTCTCAAGGCCGAACTCGTCGACAATGTCGAGTACGCCACCCATTCAGAAGCGCGCCGCGACGTATTCGCCTTCATGGAGGTCTGGTATAACCGTCAGCGCCTTCATTCGGCCCTTGATTACACCACCCCAGAGCAGATGGAGCTCACCGCAGCCTTATCACCCCTAAACCGGTGTCCACACAAGTCGGGGAAGTCCAGGATAGGTGGTGAACTCGATCGACATCCGGCCACCGTGGCCCAACCAGATCATTCCGCCCAGCGCTCAACGGCGTGACAATGCCGCCCTGGGTCAGCGTTGCGCCGGATGTTCGGTCGGGATGTAGCTCATTCCACATTGCGGCCGCACGCGGAAACCGATCCCGTTTGTCTGAGTGTGAAACGAGAGATAAACGCCTTGTGACAGGAGGTGTCTGGACGGCTCTACCTGTTTCGCGCGACCTTGTGCGCATGCAAATAAGCGAGATTTGTCAAACACTTTGGCGCTATCTGGGGTTGTTGCTTACGTCCGCGCTTGTTTGCGCTTCCCTGGCCATGGCAATCGCGCAACTGCGTACGCCGACCTTTGGCAGCGAAGGTTTGTTGCTTATTGAGAACCGCGAGATGGGGGTTCCGGAACTCCAGCTACCGGGCGGCGGTTCGACGGGAATCGTGCGCGTCCGTACCGAGATGGATATCCTCCGCTCTCGCGCGCTAGTGGAGCAGACGGTCACGCAGATTGGCCTCGCCGCGGTCGCCGGCCCGGACTTCGCGGGTTCACGTCGGTCGCAGACTATTGATTGGCTGGCCGACGCATTGCAAAAGCTGCGCGCCTTCGCCTCCGCGCTTTGGCCAGAGGACGCCGCTCCGCCGCGCAACGCGCTCGAGGAGACCACGCTGGCGGTGCAACGGAAGCTCGACGTCCGAGCCGCCGAGAACAGCAATATTGTGCAGATCCGCTTCGCCCACGGCTCGGCGGAAAAGGCGGCCGCCTTCGTCAACGGCCTGATGCACAACTACATAGCGCAGGACTTCGAGGCAAAGCGCAACGCCACGGTGCAGGCGAACGCTTGGCTGAACGAGCGGCTCGGCGTGCTGGGAGCCGAGGTCGAGGCGCTCGAGCAGCGCATGCAGGAGGAGCGGCTGCGGCGCGGGCTCATCGAGGTAACGGCTGGGTCCATCGCTTCGCTCACCGTGGGGGAGCTGCAGACCCGGCTCGCGACGGCGCGGGAGGAGTTCGAGCGCGTCCAGGCAGCGTTGGAGAACGGCGTCTTGCAGGAGGCGATCCGCGCCCCCCTCGTGCAGGCGCTACGGATTCGGGAGGCGGAGGTGCTGCAGCGGCTCGGCAGCCTCGGCCAGCGGCTCGGCCCGCGTCATCCGGACCTGCGGGCGGGCGAGGTCGAGCTGCGAGACCTGCGCCAGCAGATCGGATTGGAGATCGAGAAGCTTGCGGCCGGGCAGCGGCGAGAGGTGGCGGTCGCGGGCAGCCGGGTTGAGGAGGCCGAGCACGCGCTGGAGGGCGCGCGTGCTACGGCGCAGCGTACGGCGACCGGGAACGAGGTGCTGGCGCGCTTGCGGCGCGAGGCTGACGCCAAGCGGGGGCTTTACGAGGTCTTTCTCCGGCGGGCAGAACAGACACGCTTGGCCAGCGCGCAGTTTCCCGGTGCGCGCGTCGTCTCTGATGCGGTGGCCTCGGTGCGCCCGGGCAACACGCCGGTGGCAGTGCTCGGCATCCTCGGCGGCGTGGCTGGACTTCTCCTGGCATCGGCGGTTGCGGTGCTTCGCAAGGCAACGCGCAGCCGGATCGAATCGTCGCGCGACCTCCTGGATGTGACTGGCTCGACGAACCTCGGCAGCCTACCAGCACTGTCGGGCTCCCTTCCAGCCCTCGTGCTACAGGACAGCCAGTCGGCGGTGGCCGAGACGCTCCGCGCGCTGCGCATGCAACTCCAGTCCGTCGTGCCGCCCGGCCTCGCGGCGACCGTGCTGGTCACCTCGCCAACTATCGGCGATGGCAAGACGAGCATCGCGGCCGCCTTGGCGCGCCTCGCCGCGCTGGATGGGCAAAAGGTCCTGCTACTCGAGACAGACATGCGGCGCCCGCGGCTTGCTGCGTGGCTGAAGCCAGCACAGCGCGGGCGCGGGCTGGAGGCGGTCATTGAGGGCAGGGGCGGCCTGCAGGACTCGGTTTGGGTCGATGCCGGGTCAGGGCTGCATTACCTGCCCTCCGATCAGTCCGTCGCGCAGGCGCACAGGCTGCTGGACACGCCGGGCTTCCGCGCAATGCTTGAAGAAGCGCAGTCCCGCTATCAGTTGGTGGTTATGGACAGTCCGCCTGTCATGCGGGTCGCAGATGCGGCCCTGCTGGCACCGCAAGCGGATGTCACGCTGCTTGTCGTCGCCTGGGAACGGACCTCTCGCGCCGAACTGGCAGAGGTACTGCGGCGGCTGCCGGAGGGCACCCGCATTGCCACCGTGCTGACGCGGGTGCGCCCGAACCACCTCGACGATTGCGGCTACTATCAGGGATACGCGCAGACGAACCCGGTCCTGCCCCTAACGCGCGGCGTCCTGGCCAGATGACGGCCGTGTCCCTGTCGCCGGAATCTACCCGGACCTGCGGTGCCGCCGCTAGCTCGATGCCCGCTCCGGACGCCCTGATTCCTGCCGTGGCCGGGCCGCGCATCGTCTGGGCGACTCGCTTCCCGCCGTCTGACGCCTTCCGGGGCGGCGATGCCATTTACACCGCTAAGCTGGTGCGCAGCCTCGGCCGCCAAGCGAGGGTGGATGTGCTGTGCCACGACGGCGGGGGCGGCGCGGAGCGGGACGCAGATCCGGGCGTCTACTGGCACCGCCTCGCCTGGCGAAAGCGGCCGGGGTGGCAGAGCGTGGCGCATCGCGTGCCGAACATCGCCTTCCAGTTCGATCGGCCCGCCTTCTGGGCGAGGCTGCGCACGCTCTCGGCCGAGGCCGACGCGGTCTTCCTGGACCACCTAGGCGTGTGGGGCGGCGCCGCCCGCTTCGCCACCGATGTCAGGCGAGCCGGCGGCCCGCCCGTCATCGCCGTTACGCACAACCACGAGGCGAGCCTCCGGCGGGGCATGACGGCCGGCGTTGGCGACCCGCTGCTGCGGGCGGCGCTGCGCCTTGACTCTTGGAAGGCGGCGCGGCTCGAGGCTAGGACGCTGCGCGCGGTAGATGCGGCGACTTGCATCACCGAGGCCGACTTGGCGGCGTTCCGGGCCGACCACGAGACCTTGCCCCTGCTCGTCCTGCCGCCGGGCTACGATGGCCCGGTGGTTGGCGACCGGCGAATCTCGCCGGCGAGCCCCGTGCGGGCGGTGCTGCTCGGCAGCACGACTGCCTTCCACAAGCGTCTGGTTCTCGAGCAGGCGCTGGCCAGCCTCCAATGTCTTAACGAGGCCGCGGAGTTGTCCATTGACGTGGTCGGTGACATCGACGGCGAGTTCCATGCCCGCGCGGCGGCGACCGCCGGGCCGGGGCTCCGTGTCGTCGGCTACGTGCCGGACTTGGCGGCCACGCTGGCCGGGGCGAGGGCAGCGATCCTCGCCGATACCGTCGGCGGCGGCTTCAAGCTGCGCGCGCTCAGCCTCGTCTTCCACCGCGTGCCCATACTCGCGGTTGCCGGGGCGCTGGACGGGATGGGGCTGGCTGCGGGGCGGCATTTCTTGGAATTCCCAGATCTCGCCTCGCTCGTGCGCGCACTGCCGGCTGTGCTGCGGGACGTCGGGCGGCTCGACACCATGCAGCAGGCGGCGTTTGAGCACGCGCGTGGCCGCTTCGACTGGGACCGCCGGGCGACGGCCCTGCTTGACTTTGCACGCTCGCTCCGCGGATCGCTAGCGGCGGGGTCGCGCGCACGGATTGCCCGTGCCTGAGCGCCGCGGCTGCCGATGGCAATACACCCCGGCGGACATGCGATGAGGCGCCGGAGGCTCGCGGCTGGCCTCGCCGCGACGCTCGCGGACGCCCGAGGCGGCGGAGAAGCAGCAGCGGCGGAGCCGGGCGACGCGGCCTCCGCCGCTCAGGCTCCGCGCTCCGCGCCGATTTTGCTGCAGGGCACCGTTGTCGCGAGCCGATGGCCCGGCGTGACGGCCGGCGCGCATATCGGACGCGCCGCGCGCGTGCGCAACGCCGCCGCGCTGCAAGCCGCGGTAGACCGCGCGGCCTCCGCCGGCCGCTTCTTCGAGCTCGAGCCCGGCCTGTTTGAGATCGAGAGCGAATTGGGCCTAGTGGTGCCGGCAGCCGACGCTTTCCGCTGGCAGGGCTCCACCGCCTCGCACATCCGCCAGTTCGCCGACAATGCGCCGATCCTGTCGGTGGGCGACACCCAGCACGGAAGGACCTACACTGGTCGGCTACGGCTGAGTGGCTTCCGCCTGGACTATGCCCGCCACCAGCACGGCCAGCCGCGCTCCACGGCGCTGCGGCTCGGCCTGCTGACCGGCTGCGTCATCGAGGACGGCTTCGTCTCCCCGGCCTATGACGAGCGGGGATCCTCGGCAGATGCCTTTCGCGGCCTGCATGTGACCTCCGGCCGGACCGCAACCGGCTTCTTCAGCAACACGTTACGCGACCTCCACATCGCCGGTGCTGGGCACTGCGTGCTGAACCTCTCGATTTTCGGGTCCGGCAACTTATTCCAGAACGTCTATGTCAAGCAGTCCGGAAGCCCGCCGGGACCGCGGCCCGTCGCCGCCGGGCTGATGCTGCTTGACGGGCGCGGCACGCAACAGGAAGGCGTCTTCGAGCAGTGCAACTTCGAATGGGCGAGCGGCCGCACGATGCTGCAACTAGAGAACGTGCGGAACCTGACCTTCCTGTCGTGCCACTTCGAAGGTCTGGAGCTGACCGGCCGGCAGCCCGCCCTCCTCCGGCTCGCCAACGCCGAGGCGCAGCTTTCCGCCTGCACCTTCCAGGAGATCTCCACGGACGCGGCGCAAGGCGAGGGGGAAGCGGCGCTCTGCAAGCTCTGGGGGCAGAACCGGCTCACCGCGAACGGCTTGCATCTCGAATGGAACGCCGCGTCGCGCGTCCGGCGGCCGCTGCGGGTGGTCGGCATCGCGGCCGGCGGCCCGGTCGATGCGGAACCGCAGGTGCGGCTCTCCGACATTTCGGTGACGGACGATGCGGGGGACAACCAGCTATCTGTCACACTGGACGACCGCATCGCGGAGCCGGTGCCCGGATTGTTGGAGGAGTACCGGCGCGGGGCGCTGTTCTCGACGCTGCGTGGCGGCCGGCTGGCGGTGGGGCCGGACCACACGCATTACGGGTACCACGCGGATGCCGTGCTGGTGTGCCCGGCCATCCCGTTGCGCAGCTGCGTCGTGGTCCTGAGCAACCGAGTACGAGCTGACGGGCCCGGCGCGGCGCTGCCGGTCCCGACCGGCGCGTTGGTGACGGTGATCCGCGAAGCCGGGCCGCCGGGGCTTCCCGAAGCGCGCGTGCAGAACCACGACGGACGCACGCTGCTGCGCCTCGCTGCGCCCGGCAGCCGCGCGCATTTCCGCTTCGACGGATCGCACTGGTCGCACGTCACCTGAAATCCCACGCGTGACCGGTCGATGCGGGGCGACGGACGTGCCGCGCCCCGGTGCATCGGCCCATTCCCGGCCTGTTCGAACTGTGCTTTCGTTAGGAAAACGCACAAAGTGCCCGTCAACATCCAAGCAATATAAACAAGCTATCGGTTCTCACGATTCCGCGATAAATCGGAGAACTCGTACGTCATGGGCCAGTCGCAATCGGCAGTCAACTACGTCGGAACGACACTTTGGCAGAGCGCGGCGCCGACCAACTGGATCACCGGCGCGCCGCGCGGATCGCTGCTGCAGGGCGGCAGCGGCGCGGACGCGATCTACAGCCCGGGAGGAGCCGCCACGCTCTCCGGCAACGCCGACGACGATATTTACTCCCTCTGGGAGAGCGGCGACCGCATCGTCGAGCAGACCTTGGGCGGGACGGACACTGCCGTCTCGAACGCGCCGCGCCTCGTGCTGCCGGACAACGTCGAGAACCTCGTTATCCAGACGGCGGGCGGCGCTGGCACCGGCAATGCGCTGGCGAACTGGATTACCGCCGGCAGCGGATCGCAGACTCTCGATGGGGGCGCAGGCCACGACGTGCTGACCGGCGGCGCCGGCGCCGACTGCTTTATCGTCGCGCAGGGCACCGGCTCCGACGTCATCACGGATTTCCAGGCCGGGGTGGACCGCATCCACCTGCGCGGCGCAGCCCAGCCGACCAGCTTCGCCGCCGTCACTTCGGCCCTTACGCAGGTCGGCGCCGACGTCGTGCTAAGCCTCGGGCAGGACAGGCTGCTGCTCCGCAACCACAAGGTTTCCGACTTCACCGCGCGCGACTTCGAGCTTCCCCCATCCCTTGCGGGCCTGAAGCAGACCTTCTTCGACGACTTCACGAGCTTCGCCTCTGCGCCACGGGGCCGCGATCCCGTGACCGGGGCCGCGGTCTGGAGCACGACCTATCCGTGGTTCGGGGAGCGGACCCTCTCCGGCAACAATGAGGCCGAGTACTATTCCGACGCCTCGACCGGCGTGAGTCCCTTCGCAGTACGCAACGGCGCGCTCGACATCACCGCCGCGCCGAAATCGGGCCTGCCAGACGGGCTCACCTACACCTCCGGCCTGATCACCACGAAGACGACCTTCGACCAGACCTACGGCTACTTCGAGATTCGGGCCGACCTGCCGAAGGGGGCGGGGTTCTGGCCCGCCTTCTGGCTGCTGCCCGCCGACCTCAGCTGGCCGCCGGAAATTGACGTCATGGAGGTGCTCGGCAACGACCCCAACACCTTCTTCGGCGGCGTCGTGACCGAGGCGGACGGCATGCATCGGACGGTCAACAACGGCGGCACGACGGGCGCTGATCTTTCCGCCGGCTACCACACCTTCGGCGTCAGCTGGCGCCCGGAGGAGATTCGCTGGTACGTCGACGGCGTGGAGATGTTCCACACGGCGACGCCGGCGGACATGCTCGGCAAGCCGATGTACATGCTGGCCAACCTCGCCGTGGGCGGGCCGGGCAGCTGGCCAGGGCCGGCCGATGGCGTGAGCACGGCCACGATGCACATCGATTGGATCCGTGCCTCTCAGTTCCCGGAGTTTGCCGGGCATGTCGCGCCGGCTCCCGCCGCCACCTTCGGCGCCACGGCACTCTCCGCCGCGCAGGCCGGCGTGACGGTGGGCCTCGCCACCTACGACACGCAGACCTACACGACCACGCTCTGCCCGCGCGACTGGAACTGCGTCGGGAGCGTGCGGTCCGCGCCCGCCAGCTGGGCGCAGGACAATGCCTTCCGCCTCGCCTACGACAACTTCGTGGAGGTCAACCTCGACTTCGGTGTCGCCACGACACGGACCGAGGTGCTCGTCGTCGGCGCGAAGCGTGGCGCCGTCGCGCTCGGCAGCGGCGACGACAGGTTCACCTGGGCCGCCCACAGCAACGACGGCCGAGTGGGCAATACGATGCGGGTTGCGACCGGCGACGGGAACGACACGGTGTTGGTGACGGCAGTCGGGGTGAGCACGCTGGATGCCGAGCGTTCCGGCGGGAACGGGCGTCTTTGGAATGCCGCTTATGACGGGCGGAACTCCACGGCGGAGGTCACGCTGGACGGGGGCTACGACACCGTCAAGGCGCAAGGCATGGTGAAGCTGGTGGTGCATGCCGGCCCCGGCGACTGCGTGGTCACCGGCGCCGGCGCGGACGACACCTTCTTCGCCGGCTCTGGCGGCGGCCATGTCGTCGGCGGCGCCGGCAGCGATGCCTTCGTCATCGCACTCGACACCGGCCACTACACCGTGTGGGACTTCGCCTCCGGCACCGACCGGATCCGCCTCGACGGCGGCCTGGACCGCGCCGACATCAGGATTTCCGCGGCCGTCATCGACGGGGTGTCCGGTACGCTGGTGAGCATCGCCGATCACGGAGGCCACCTGTTTCTGGCAAACCTGCGCGTCCTCGCGGCGGCGGATATCGTCCTTGGCTAACGCCGTCGCGGGTCGGCGGCGTCCCGGGCTGACATCGGTTTGAAAAGAACCGCGCGCGGCGCAACCGCGCCATCGCGTCACCGCAAGCGACCGAAACCCAGCTTGCGGCACCGCCGGCAGAGCCCGGCACTTGAATCTACGTCGACGAAGGCGTATTTCCCAAAATCGTGAAGCAAGCAAAATTGGTAACGTTGATCGTCCGGCCGGGGCCGACCGACGCGTCTTCCGGTTTCAGAGCGAGTCCACCTCAACCTAGAAACTTGAATTATGCCAATAAGTTGAAAACTTAAACATTATTTCGCCCTGATTTATGTTGCGGATACTCCGCTGCACATCCCTGGTGACTTGCGTTCTCTCTCAAATTGAACTCTGCTCTCCTCGTGCCGTTCTGGGCGGCGTTTGCAGTTTGAATGTGCGGAGCTGGCTTCCACGATATGACGCGCAGCTTTCAGCCGTTGCCCTTGGGGCGCGCCGACCGGCTCATGCCAAAGATCGTAACCGGCGTTCTCCCAAAAACGAGGCCGTGGACGGCTCTTCTAGCTGCGACAGCCATCCATCGGTACGGGCCCAGGATGCGGCACCATGGCGGCTGAATCCCGCAGGCTGTATGCTAGGCCCCAGAGGCTTGCCACGCGTTTCGCCGGCCAGCTGCGGTCCCCGGCGCGCGAAGCGCCGGCGCCGCCGCGTTGATGCGCCGGTTGGCCGGCGTGATCCCAGGCGGTGCCGCCTGGCTGCCCCTGCCCGGCACGGCCGTGCCGGCCGGCGAGGAAGCGGAGCAGCTCGTCGTGCGGCGTCTGCTCGTCGCCGCCCTGTTCGCATCGATTTTCCTGCAGCGCCTCGCACTGCCCGTTTCCGGCGGGATCGCGCTAAACCTTTTCGTCACGCTCGCGGTGGTAGGCTATCTCGGCCTGTGCGGGTTCCTCCGCGTCGACCCGGTCCGCGCGGCACTGGTGCTACTGCTGGTCGCGGTCGGGTTGGCGGCGACGGCCCTGAATGACGGCCGCGCCTCAATTGGCTCGCTTGGCCTCCTCATTGTCATGTATGCGGCTTTCACGGTGTCGCTTCGCGACCCCAGCGACGTATTCGAGAAGTGCGTGGAAGCTTTCCAACGCATGGTGCTGGTCACGGCGATCTGCGGCACCGCGCAGTTCTTCCTCCAGTTTGCCATTGGCCCAGACGACCTGTTCACATTCGGCAGCTTCGTACCTAGTCAGTTCCTGGTGCCCAACTTCAATACGGCGAACCCTCTGCACTGGCAGTCGCCCTACTTCAAGGCTAACGGCTTCTTCTTCCTCGAGCCGTCGATCTATTCTCAGTACCTCTGCCTAGCCATCGCCGCCGAGTTTCTGTTCCGCGGTGTCACGGCGCGTCTGGCAGCCTACGCGTTCGCGCTGCCCTTCGCTTTCTCAGGGACCGGCCCGCTGATGCTCCTCATCCTGCTGCCCGTGTGGCTGATCGCGCGGCGCCGCTATGTCGCAATCATCGGCGGCTGCTTCGCCTTGGCGGCGCTCGTGACCCTGGTTGAGACGCTGAGCGGCGGCTACATCGCGAACCGCCTAAGCGAGTTCGGCTCCGAGAACACCAGCGCGCATGCGCGCTTCATCGCTGGCGCCTATCTGATTCGCGAGCAGGTGCTGGCTTCCTGGACGGACACGCTGATCGGCCTCGGCCCCGGCAGCTACCTGCCGATTGCCCGCACAGCGCTGTTCGAGGCGCATGACCCGGCATGGGCCAAGCTGCTTCTTGAATATGGGCTGATCGGCTCCCTAGCCTTCTGGCCGATGTTCTTCGCCGCCGTCGTGGCCGGGTCGCCCTCCGGCTGGGTTAGCCTGGCGCTCGTGATCGGCTATTTCACCTTCGGCGGCATGCTGCTCGATGCGCGGCTGCACGTGCTGATCCTAGTCCTCTGCGTGCTGCCGAAGCAGCCCGGGTCGGCGGCATGCCCACGGATTACCATGGCCGGAAGAGCCGGGCCCGGGATAGCGGGATCCGGGATGCGCGGACCGGGTCGGGCCGCGAGGGCGGCGCGATGAGCCTGGCATGCAACGCTGAGTTGCGGGTGCTTCACGCCGTGTCGGCGGAGATCGGAAGCGACCGCACGCTCATCCAGGGCGCGGGCGGCAACACCTCGCTGAAAGGGCACGGCGGGGAGCTCTGGGTGAAGGCGTCGGGCGTCTGGCTGGCGGACGCGACACAGGACCGCGTCTTCGTGGCGCTCGACCGTGCCGCCGTGCTCCGTTGCGTGGCGGGCGGCGTCGAGCCCGGGCCGGGGACTCGCCTCGTGCGTGACGAGACGCTGCGGCCCTCGATCGAGGCGACGCTCCACGCCGTGCTGCCGCAGCGCGTGGTGCTGCATGTGCACTCGGTCAACGCGATCGCGCATGCCGTGCGGCGGGACGCCGCAGGCGTCGTGGCGGGGCGGCTGGCGGGCCTGGACTGGGCCTGGGTTCCCTATGCACGCCCGGGCCTGCCGCTGACGCGCGCCGCGCAGGCCGCCATGACGGGCATGCCCGAGGTGCTGCTCCTTCAGAACCATGGGCTGGTCGTGGCGGCCGAGGATGTCGGGCGCGCCGCCGCCCTGCTCGCGGAGGTCGAGGCGCGGCTGGCCGTTCCGGCCCGCGCCGCGCCGCCGGCCGACGAGGACAGGCTCGCGCAGCTCGCGGCCGCCTCGCAGGGGGCGTACCGCCCGGCGATGCCGGCGGAGGCGCATTGGGGCGCTACGGACCTGGACAGCCTGCGCTTGGCGCGCCGCGGGGCGCTCTATCCCGACCACGTCGTCTTCCTCGGCGCTTCGCCGATGCCCATCCTCGCCTCGCCCGACGGGATGGCTGCGGTGCTGTCCGCCATGCCGCCTTGCGTGCTGGTCCCCGGCGCAGGGGCGCTGGTGAAGGCCGGCGGTGGGCACGCGGTGGACGAGATGCTGGCCTGCTTCGGCCTCGTGGCGGCGCGGCTCTCGCCGGACTGGTCCGTCCGGACGCTGACGCGCGGGCAGGAAGCCGAGCTGCTGGGTTGGGAGGCCGAGCGCTACCGCCGGTCGCTCGGCCGACAACCGTCCTGACCCGAGGAGCTGGCCCCGAATGCAGATCGTGATCCCGATGTCGGGCTTCGGCGAGCGGTTCCGCCGCGCGGGCTATCAAGTGCCGAAGCCGCTCATCGAGGTGGATGGCAGGCCGATCATCGCCCACGTGCTCGACCTCTTCCCAGGCGAGACGGACGTCACCTTCATCTGCAACGCCGACCACCTGGCCGAGCCGGAGTACGGCATGGAGCGGATCCTGCGGGACCTGTGCCCGGGCGGCCGGATCGTCGCCATTCCGCCGCACCGCTTCGGGCCGGTCCATGCAGTGATGCAGGCCGCCGACATGCTGGACCCGGACCGGCCCGTGGTGGTGAACTACTGCGACTTCGCCTGCTACTGGTCGTGGCCCAACTTCGCCGACTTCGTCCGCCGCACCAACTGCGCGGGCGCCATCCCCGCCTATGCCGGTTTCCACCCGCACTCGCTTGGCTCCACCTTCTACGCCTACCTTCGGCATGAGCGCGGCTGGGTCCGGGCGATCCAGGAGAAGCAGCCCTTCACCGACCAGCCGATGGCCGAGTACGCGTCCAGCGGGACCTACTACTTCGCGACCGCGTCGCTGATGCGGGCGGCGTTCGAGGCAGCATGCCGGCAGGAGCTCTCGGTCAGCGGAGAGTTCTACGTCAGCCTGGCGTACCGCCCGCTCCTCGATGCCGGGCTGCCGGTCGCCGTGTACGAACTGCAACACTTCATGCAGTGGGGGACTCCGGCCGACCTCGAGGAGTACCGCCGCTGGTCGGCGGCCTTCGCCGCGCTGGCGGATCCTCCGACCCGGCCGGAGCAGCGCGGCGCCGTCCTGGTGCCGATGGCCGGCGCGGGGCAGCGGTTCCGCGCGGAGGGATATGCCGCGCCAAAGCCGCTCATCCCGGTCTCCGGGCGGCCGATGGCGCTGCAGGCGACGGCCGACCTGCCGCGCGCGCCGACGCTGCGCGCGATCCTGCGCCGGGACCTCCCGGCGGCGGACAGCATCGGCGCCGCCCTGCAGGCAGAGGGGGCGGAGGTCGTGCTGCTCGACGGCCTAACGGACGGCCAAGCCCGCACCTGCTTGCTCGGGCTGGACGGGCTCGACCCGGAGGAGCCGCTGACCATCGGGGCCTGCGACAACGGCATGCTCTACCCGCCCCGGCGCTTTGCGGAGCTGCTGGCGCCGGGCGGGCCGGACGTGCTGGTCTGGGGCGTGCGGGGCCACCCCGAAGCGCGGCGCAGGCCGTCGAGCTACGGCTGGATCGCGGCCGACCCGGCTGGACGCATCCAGCGCGTGGCGGTGAAGGAACCGCTCTTCGACCCGGCGACGGACCCGATCGTGGTGGGCGCCTTCACCTTCCGCCGCGCACGCGACCTCGCCGCGGCGGTGCGCCGGATGATCGGGCGGGACGCCCGCGTCAAGGGCGAGTTCTACCTCGACACTTGCATCAACGATGCGATTGCCCTGGGGCTCGACTGCCGTCTTCTGGAGATCGACCACTACCTCGGTTGGGGCACGCCGGACGAGCTCCGCACTTTCCAGTACTGGCAGTCCTGCTTCCACAAATGGGATCGGCATCCCTACCGGCTGCAGCGTGACAGCCGCGTCCCGGAGCATGCCATGGCGGGCCTCGCCGCCGAATACGCCGCGCGCCCGTCGCCCGAGCCGCGGCCGGCCCGCGCCGACGACTGGACCGCGCGCGCCATCACCCTCGCCGCCACCCTGCAGGATCCCGGCCGATGATCATCGTGGCGCACCGCCGGAACACGCTCGCCCAGCTTGCGAAGACGTCGGCTGACCTGGGCGTCGAGGTGGACATCCGGAGCCAGGGCAGGCGCCTCGTGGTCCACCACGATCCCTTCGTCGAGGATGCGCCCGACTTCGAGGCCTGGCTGGCGGCGTACCGGCACGGCACGCTGATCCTGAACGTCAAGGAGGAGGGGCTGGAGGAGCGGCTGCTGGCCTTAATGAACCAGCGCGGCATCCGGGACTTCTTCTTCCTCGACCAGTCCTTTCCCTTCCTGGTGCGCACCGCGCGGCGGGGAGAGCGGCGCTGCGCGGTGCGAGTCTCCGAGTACGAGTCGATCGACACCGCGCTCAGCCTCGCTGGCCTGGTGGACTGGGTCTGGGTGGACTGCTTCTCGCGCTTCCCGCTCGACCGTGCCGCTGCGGGACGGCTGCGGGACGCCGGAATGCGCCTGTGCCTCGTCTCGCCCGAGCTGCAGGGACGCACGGACCCGTCCGAGGTCTCCGCGATGCGCCGGCACTTGGCGGAGGAGGGGATTGTCGCCGAGGCGATCTGCACCAAGACCCCGGAGCGCTGGCGCTGATCCCGCCCTTGCTCCGTCACGACCCCCGCTTCGCCGCGGGGCTCCTGCTGCGGCTCGTGGCTGTCCTGTTGCTGGTGCCGCCCGTCCAGGCGGAGGGGTTCACGCCCTTTCTCCGGCAGGGCCTCGCGGCGCCCAGCCTCGATCCCTGGACGCAGTGGCTGAGCACGGGGGGCGATCCGCTCGCGTTCCTTTACGGGCCGGTCATGGTCGCCTACCACGCGCCCTTCGTCGGCCTCGGCATGCTGGCCGACCGCGCGGCGGGCGGCGGCGGGGCGCTCGCGCAGATCTGCTTCGGCCTGAGCCTCGTCCTGGCCGACCTCGCGATGCTGGTCCTGCTGCGGCGCCTGCACGACGGCGCGGCGGACCGCGTTGTGGCCTTCTACTGGCTGTCGCCGATCGTGCTTGTCGCCACCTACTACTTCGGCGAGGTGGACATCGTACCGACGGCACTCGTCACCGCCTCGCTCCTTGTGCTGCGCGAGGGCCGACCGCGGGCGGCCGGCGCGCTCCTGGGCGCCGCGATAGGGGCGAACATCAGCGCGCTCGCCCTGCTGCCCTTCATGGCGATCTTCCTCTGGAGCCATCGCCGGCACCGCGACACGCTGGCGGCGTTCACTATCCCCTGCCTCGCCCTGGCGCTGGCGCTGCAGGCCCCCCTCCTTCTGCTCTCCGGCGGCGTCCAGGCGATGCTGCTGGCGAGCGCGGAGGTGGACAGCATCCTCGGGATGACGGTGCCGCTCGCGCCGGGGCAGACGCTTCATGTCATGCCGTTCGCCTACCTGCTGCTGCTCTACGGCGCCTGGCGCGTCGGACGCATGAGCTTCGACCTGCTGCACGCCGTGCTGGGCGCAGTCTACTTCGTCATCCTCCTCCTCACGCCCGCCTCGACCGGGTGGTATGTTTGGGTCCTGCCTTTCGTCGTCGCCTACCAGACGAGGGCCGGAGCGCGCGGCGTGGCCCTGGCGACGGTCTTCGCCATTGCTTTCGTGCTGCACCGGCTGCTAACGGAACCCGGGCCCGCCCTGCCCCTGATCGGCATGGCGGGGCCGGTTCCGCCATGGCTGCCCGGGACCGGCCCGGTCGCGGAGCACCTCGCCGGCCTCGCCTACACGGCGACCTCCGCCGTCGGGCTCGTCCTCGCCGTCACGATGCTACGCCACGGGCTCGAAGAGAACGACTTCTTCCGCTTGTCGCAACGGCCGCTGGCGATCGCGATCGCCGGCGACAGCGGCACCGGGAAGGACACCCTCGCCCTGGCGATCGCGGGGCTGTTCGGCGGCGGCGCGGTAACGAACCTGTCCGGCGACGACTACCACCTGTTCGAACGCCACGGCCGGCTGTGGCAGTCGCTGACGCATCTCGACCCTCGGGCCAACGACCTCGACGGCATGGCGCGCGACGCCCAATCGCTGCTGGGCTGGAAGCCGATCCTCTGCCGGCACTACGACCATGCCACCGGGCTCTTCACGCCGCGGCGCCGGATCAAGGCGACCGACGTGGTGCTGGTGACCGGCCTGCACGCGCTCTACTCGCCGGCGCTGCGCGCCAGCCTCGACCTCGCAATCTATCTCGACATGGACGACGAGCTCCGCCGGTTCTTCAAGATCCGCCGCGACGTGCGCGAGCGCGGCCATCCGGTGGAGCGCGTTCTCGCCTCGCTCGAGCGGCGCCGACCGGATTACGAGCGCTTCGTCCAGCCGCAGCGCGCGCACGCCGACATCGTCTTCGCGTTGCTGCCCGCCGACCGCGCCGGCCTCGCCGACTGGGCCACGACGGGGCGGATCCCTCTGCTGTTGCGCGTGCGGCTGCACGACGCCGTCGGGCACGAGCGCGTCGTGCGGCATCTCGGGGCGGTCTGTGGCGCGCAGGTGGACGTCGCGGTCGAGGCCGGCGGGCACGGGGTGGAGCTCACCATCGCCGGCGAGGATGTGAGCGGGGAGGATCTGCAGGTCGTGGTGCTGAAGCTGTTCCCCATGTTGTCCGAGCTGCTTGCGTGGAGCCCGGCCTGGCAGCCCGGCCTGACCGGCATCATGCAGCTCTTCGTCCTCATGCAACTCGCCCGGCATTCCCCTAAGCGCATGCAGGAGTCGCGCCAATGAGGCTGATCGCGCCGGCGGCGTTCGGCGAGCGGCCCCGCGCCGTCCTGATCGATCTCGACGACACGCTCTACGGCTATGAGGGGCCGCACCGGGCGGCCATGGCCGCTGTGCGCGAGAAGGCGCGCGTATCGCTCAACGTCAGGCCGGACGCCTTCGAGGACGCCTTCCGGTCGGCGCGGGACGCGGTGAAACGGCGGCTCGGCAGGACCGCCAGCTCGCACAGCCGGCTGCTCTACTTTCAGGGCACCCTGGAGGCGCTTGGCCTGAACAGCCAGGTGGCGATCGCGCTTGACCTGGAACAGACCTACTGGCGCACTCTGCTTGCCCGCGCGCGGCTGCTGCCCGGCGCCGAGGAGACGCTGATCGAGCTGCGCGCGGCGGGGTTACCGCTCGCCTGCGTCACCGATCTCACCGCGCAGATCCAGTTCCGGAAGCTAGTCTACTTCGAGATCGACCGCTACTTCGACGTTGTCGTGACCTCCGAGGAGGCCGGCGTAGACAAGGCGGGCGGCGTGCCGTTCTCCCTCGCCATGTCGAAGCTGGGGCTGGATCCCCGCGAGCGCGTCTGGTGCATCGGCGATGCCGAGTGCGACGTGGAGGCGAGCAAGGAGGTGTTGAACGTGGCGACGCTGCAGAGGCTCACCGAGGACGGGCCATGTACCCCGCATGCCGGCGCGGACGCGGTGTTCCGCAAGTTTTCCGCTTTGCGGGTTTGGCTCCGCGGCGCCCTGGCGGCGTAGCGGCAGGGGAGAGAGAACACATGACAGAGTTCGTCGCCGAGCGGCGGGGCGACCTCTATGCGCTCAGGACCATGCGCGGGCTCGCGCGCGTGGTCATCCGGACCGGCCGGCTGAAGCACCGCAACTTGATGCCGCACGCGCTCAAATACGCCGCCTGGGCGGTGCGGCCCGGCGGTCGGATTTTGGTCCGCGACGACGCGCCGGACGTCTACGACCTTTGGCCGCACTTCGTCTCCTTCAAAATCATGCGCCAGTGGACCTTCAAGCTGCTCGCGCCCTACGCCGCGCCGGTTCGGCTCGACGTGGCGTCTCGAGAGATTGAGCTGGAGAGGACGGCGCCACCCACCCCGCCGGGATGGGGCGCCGGGGTTGTGTTCTCGGGCCGGGCAGAAGAACGTCCGCGCTTGCTCGCCTGCGTCGAGTCGCTCCTCAGGCAGCCCGAGCTCCGGCCCGAGAACGGCGGCGAGATCGTGGTGAGCGGCCCGGCCGCCGCGGCAGACTGCGTCACCGGCCACCGCTCAATCCGCTACCACGCCTTCGAGATGCCGCCGGGCGCACGGGTGATGATCGGCCGAAAGAAGAACGATCTCATCCGCCAGCTGCGCGGGCCGCGCGTGATCGTCATGCATACACGCATCTCCCTCGGCGAGCGCTGCCTGGCGAACGTGCTTCCCGAGTTCGAGGTGGCGACGCCCCGGGTAATGGCGGAGGGCGGCGGCAAGGCCGTGGATTACCTCTCGCTCGGTGTCCACGATTCCGGGCTCACGGGCTACGCGCCGGAGCGCGTCCCCTGCAACCTGCGCCGCATGCCGGCGCGGCGCTGGCTAGACCTGTACCGGCTCGGCGCGCCGTACATCGACGGGGGCGTCTTCATGGTCCGGCGTGATGTGCATGCGGCTTGCCCGCTCCATGACGAGGTAGCCTGGGACGAGGGCGAGGACCTCGAATGGTCGCATCGCCTGTTGGCGGCCGGCTTCCTGCTTGACCTGGCGCCGGACGCGGCCGCCCGGTCCTCTGTGAACAATCTGCGTAGTACGGGCCTCCCGGCCGGCGCGGAGTGGCTCGCCCGCGCTGCGAAGTTCGGCGCCTATGCCTTCGGACACCGCATGCGGCATCACCTCGACATGTTGCTCGGCCGGCGCTGAGCGGCGTGCCATCACCCGCCGGGCTGGCCGTCATGCGGCATTCCGCCATCTTTGTCCTGCTGAAAGCTGCCAACACGGCACTGGCTACCGCCTGGACCTTCGCGCTTACGTACAGCCTAGTCCGCGTGGTCGGGATTGAGGAGTACGCTGTCTTCACCGTCGTGCTTGCCGTGGCCGCGCTCGTCCTGCAGGCGGATTTGGGGCTGTCAGTCCGGCTGTTCGCGCGACTGAGGAGCGACTTCATCGGCCGCGGCGGCACGACAAATGCAGCTACACGTAGTGCTGCAGCGGCGAGCTTCTGCATCTATCTCAGTTTGGCGACACTGGCTGCGGGCGTCTTCGCCGTGGCCACTTGGCGACTCGGAATCGGCGTAGCGGGGTCGCGGCCGGCCCTCGTGCTATTTTTCACGGCGGCAGTCTTGGTGCTACCGATAACCATTCTGAAAGCTGCACTGAACGCTCACGACGCCTTCTTGCTCGCCGAGCAGGTGGATTTCGCGCGCCGGCTTCTACAACTGCTGCTGGCGGTTTCGCTGCAACTCGGCGTGCCGCTCGGGACCTATGCAGTCGCCAACCTCGTTGTAATCCTCCTAGCGCTTGGCGCGCTGCTGGCGGCGGTCCAGATGGCCGGGGTGTTGGCCGGCACGCAGTTGGGCGCGGGCCTACGGGACCTCCGCGCTGACGTGGGCGCGATCCGCGCATCGGCGCGCCTCGCCCTATGCGAGTTTTTGATCTATGCCTTCCCCTACGGCTACCTCATGCTAGCCTTCGGCAGCCCCGCCACCGTTGTCGCTTTTGACATGTTCTTCAAGGTGACGCGGTTCGGCATCACTGCATACATGGCGGGGGTAGAAGCGATGCTGCCGGCGCAAACCCGGCTGTACCACGGTGCGGCAGCGGTCGGACTGCGTCGGCTTGTTGGCATTACGCTGCTGCTCCTGTCCGTGCCCTTTCTGGCCGCCATCGCCGCCGTCGGCCTCTACGGCGACGAGATCTTCTCCCGGCTGCTCGACACGGCTGGACTCGTCTCACCGTGGATGCGCTTGCACATCTGCATAATGCTCGCCTTCATGCTAGTCCAAACGGCCAGCGGCGGCCTGCTCGCGGCGCTGGGGTTCCAACTGCCGCTCGCGAATCGTGCCTCGGCGACGCTGGGCGCCATGCTGTTGCTCTCTGCAGGAATATGGATGGTGGGTGGCACCTTCGAGGCCTTCATCTCGGGGTATGTGCTCATTTATGGCTGTGAGGCCGTCTCCTACGCGGTTCTGCTGCGCCAAGTGCTGCGAGATCGTACGCGAAAAGGGCTCCCCAACCTGCGCGGTGCATCTTAGCGTTACAGTTGCGGTTCTGGAGGTCATTGCTCCGCTGGCTCGAGCCGTGGAGCGAGCGCGATGGCGGGTGCGTCTTTCGAGGTGGCGTTGTAGCTGTGGGCCTCGTCGCTGCGAGAGGCCAAGGCGCGAATGCGGCCCCTGTTTCTGCAGGAGCGGATGGCGCGCTCGGCGGGGCTGTTCCTCGATGGCCTGCTTGGTGCCGAGCGGCGCAAGACGGGCTGGATGCGGGCCGAGGCCGCAGGCGACCCGGGCCCATGGCGGCAGCAGGCCATCCTCGGCCGGGGCCGATGGGAGGCGGACGTCGTACGCGAGTATGCGCTGGAGACGCTTGGCGATGCGGATGCCGTGCTCGTCGTGGACGAGACGGGTTTCCTCAAGCAGGCAAGCTGTCCTGCGGCGTCGCGCGGCAGTACACCGGCTCGGCTGGCAAGATCACGAATTGCCAAATCGGGGTCTTCCTCCCCTACGTCTTCCGGCACGGTCATGCGCTAGATGTTTGATCCCGAGTTTTGATGGTGCAGTCTTCCAGCAGGCGTGGAAGGACGCGCTATGGGCCAGTTTCGCCACGGGAGCGCCACAACGACAGCGGCGATCCGTCGAGCGATACAAAATAGTCAAGAGAGCCTGAGGGGGCTCGCCAGTCGCTACGGGATCAACCCCAAGACCGTGGCCAAATGGCGGAGGCGCACCTCCGTCTCCGATCTGCGCACCGGACCTTAGGTCAACGGTCCTGTCGGCCGAGGATGAGGCCGTCGTCGTTGCCTTCCGCCGTCACACGCTGTTGCCGCTCGACGATTGCCTTTACGCCCTCCAGCCCACCCTACCGCACCTCACCCGCTCCAGCTTGCATCGCTGCCTCCAGCGCCATGGCATCAGCCGGCTGCCGGACACCGAGGGTGACAAGCCGAGCCGCTCGAAGTTCAAGCGCTACCCCATCGGCTATTTCCACATCGACATCGCCGAGGTCCGGACAGAGCAGGGCAAGCTGTACCTTCTTGTTGCCATCGACAGGACTTCGAAGTTCGCCTTCGTCGAGCTGCACGAGAAGGCCACCCGTCGGGTTGCAGCCAACTTCCTCCGAACGCTCGCCGCAGCCGTTCCCTACAGGATCCACACCGTGCTCACCGACAACGGCACGCACTTCACCGAACCGACAGGCGATGGCTGGACGCCCCAAGACATCAAGCAGATGCTGGCCAGCAAGCAGCCATTCCTCTGCCATGCCTTCGAGTTCGCCTGCGCGGAGCTCGACATCGAGCATAGGCTGACCAAGCCTCGACACCCCTGGACCAATGGTCAGGTCGAGCGCATGAACCGCACCATCAAGGATGCCACAGTCAAGCGGTTCTACTACGAGAGCCACGACCAGCTCCGACAGCACCTCGCCGACTTCGTCGCCGCCTATAACTTGCCCGTCGGCTGAAGACCTTACGCGGCCTCACCCCCTACGAAGCCATCTGCAAAGCCTGGACGGATGAGCCGTCCAGGTTCATCCATGATCCGCACCACCGTATCCCGGGACCAAACAGCCTCGACCAATATGGCCCGCACCCACGGCCCGACCCGGTGGTACGCCTTCAGCCGCTTCCTCACAGACAGCAGGATCTGCTTGACAAATAATGCTGCCGAACGCGAGCTGCGCGGCATGGCGCTTGGCAGAAAGGCCTGGATGTTCGCCGGCAGCGACCGTGGCGGCGAGCGCGCCGCAGCGATCTACTCGCTGATCGCCACCGCCAAGCTGAACGACGTCGACCCGCGCGCCTGGCTCGCCGACGTGCTGGCCCGCATCGCTGACCACCTGGCATCCCGCTTGCACGAGCTGCTGTCCTGGCATTGGAAGGCAGCGCGCACTACCAAAACAGCCAACGCCGCCTGACCCTCGCCGCGTCAAACCTCATCGCTCAACACCCGCAGCCTTGGCCGGATGGATACGACCTCGACGGCTTGGCCTTGGCATCAACGGTGCGATCTGCGCCCACTCCTCGTCCGTCAGATCAGACGGGTAGCGCCTCATCTTCCTGGCAATCTCGGCAATCCGGCCGCGGCTTCGCTTGGTTCACATCCCAAGCGTGAATCACGCCACAGCCCTTAAGGGAACTCCACAAACCGATTTCTCAAAAGGGCTCTCAGCGACGGCGGGCGCGCCCGGCATCACTTCGTCGAGCCAACCCTCGAGGCTGTACTTTCGCAGTATGCCCTCCGTCGGCCGGAGATAGGCGACGCTTAAGAACTCAAGCGGGACGGCGGGGCGATGCCGGTCGATGACACAAATATTGCGGGCATCGTAGAAATCGGCTCGCAAAATCTGCGCGTTCGTCGTTACCAGCTTGCGCCCAGCACCGAGCGCCTCAATGGTCCTCATGGTCAGACCGGCCTGCACGGCGCGTTCAATGTCGATCAGCGTCCGCGCGCTTGCGACGAGGCGTAGCACCTGAGCGAAGGAGAGCGGGGCGAAGACGAAGTCTTCTCGCCGCGCCCGCCACAGGCGCGAGTCGAGAACGCGGCGAAGCTCGAAGAAGCCGCGCGAGGGAAGGTACATTACGCGCCGGAAGCGCAGCGTAGGTGGAAGCTGGTTGGCGATGCGTTGCATGATCGCGAAGCGATCTGTATGCGCCGTTCCGACGAAAAGGAGGTCTACTTCTGAGTCCAGGAGCGGAAGTTGCGCGTATTCCGAACGATAGAACAGCGGCCTGTAGCGGAGTCTGAGGTCCGCCTCGGCGTCCACCGGATCAAAGGTGTAGGCAGCATCGAAAAGGCTGACCTTGGCCGGGCTCTCGCGACCCATGTTGCGGTAACTATCCCAAAAGTAGAGCGTGAACCTGGCCTGCGGGAACGCCCGGCGCAGCTCCTGTGTCGCTGCGATTGAGAGAGCCTCCCCCTTGATGATAAGCACGTCGCGAATTGGATGCCCACGGAGCCGTTCTGCAATGCCGCGAAAATAGGAGTCAGACAGCCCCTGCATAGCCGAGGGAAACAACCGGATAAGGGCCTTCGAACCCGCATCCGTGCGCGGTCGGTCTTCAAACCACGCGACGCGCCGTCCACGAGCCTCGAGCGCGGCCTTAATGGCTTTGGCGTAGCCGAAGAAGCTTGCCGAGATGAACAGCGTGTCGGCGCCCTCGGCCGGCAGTGGGGTTTGGGTCACGACAGCGCCGTCTCTGCAAGTGCCAGGTCGAGATCCGCTGTGGCCCGGACTCCGAGAAGCCCGCGCTCTCGCAGCTCACGCATTGACCGATCAAAGCCCGCATCCACCGGAGCGCTGCGCCCAGCCCAGTCAAGGAAATCAACGACGCCGTCGCGGAACCGCCGACGCGGCACGAAGCCTGTGACGGCGCGGATCTGCGAGATGTCGGCGAGGTTGTGACGGATGTCGCCAACGCGGAAGTCGCCTGTCACTCGTACCCGGGAGGTGGATCCGAAGTGGCGGATTACAGCGTTCGCGACCTCGATAACGGGGGTCGCCTCACCGGAGCCAACATTCAATGCATGGTGTCCGGAAACCGTGGGCGCAAGGCAAGAGGCTGTGGCCTCGACGACGTCCTCGACATGCACGAAGTCTCGGCTTTCCAGTCCGTCCTCAAAGACATTCAGGTCCCGACCCGCCCTGGCAAGGTTCGAGAAGGCAGCCAATAGGCCCGTGTAGGGATTGGCGAGGCTCTGGCCCGGCCCATAAACGTTCTGGTATCGCACCGCAAAGGCGTTTATGCCCATGCTTCGCCCAAAGAGCAGCACCATCTGTTCTTGGGCCTGCTTCGTGAGCCCGTAAAAGGACGAGGCCCCAAGCGGAGCGGTCTCTTGTGTTGCAAGTACAGAGACATCGCCACCACAGACCGGACAGATAGGATCGAAGCGCCCGGCCGCCATCGCTTCCGCAGTACGCGCGGAGGGGTGTACGCGCCCGTGCGAAGCACAGCGATAGGCACCCTCGCCGTAGACGGCGCGTGACGACGCGACGACAAGGCGCTGCACCGACCGGCTGCTGCGGTTGACCAAAATGTCGAGCAGGGTTGCGGTTCCCTGCAGATTGACCCGGGAGTAGCGGCCTACGGCGTACATTGACTGCCCGGTGCCGGTTTCCGCGGCGAGGTGGACAACCGCGTCCTGGCCACGGATGGCGCGCGTCAGCTGTTCGCGGTCACAAATGTCGCCGTAGATGCAGTTCGCGGCCCTGCGCAGATCGGGCGCAAAATCCGTGTCTGCGCCATGGATCTGCTCGCTCAGGTTGTCGAGCACGGTCACCTCGGCTCCATCCTTCGCTAACCGTTTTGCGAGGTGCGATCCGATGAAGCCGGCGCCGCCGGTGATGAGGACCTTCATACCAAATTTCCTTACATTGCGGCCCGCCGGCCGCTCACAGACCATCGCTGGAAAGGGTACGGAGCTATCACCCTGCGCTGCTGCTCAGCAGGCGCCGCGGCGCAACAAGACCGCCGCCGGCGTTGCGAGGAGGATGCGTAGGTCGTTTCGAAACCCGAAGTTACGGACGTAGGAGGTATCGAGGGCGACGCGGCGCGCAAAACTGGCATCGCTGCGACCGCTCACTTGCCAGAGCCCGGTGAGGCCGGGACGCACCGCAGCATATTCGGCCGCCGCAGCGCCGTAGTAGCGATCAAGCTCTCCGGCGGTGACCGGGCGCGGTCCAACTAGGCTCATATCACCGCGAATGACGTTTACGAGCTGCGCCAGTTCGTCGAGGCTGTAGGCGCGCAGGATACGGCCTATCGCGGTCACCCTAGGGTCCAGGCGCAGCTTCTGAGTCGCGCTCCATTCCGCCGCCAGCACGGGGTCAGCCTGCAGCAGCGCGGCAAGCTTCTCCTCAGCATTCGGCACCATAGTCCGGAATTTGAGACAACTGAAGGTGCGATTTCCGCGGCCAACACGCTGATGCCCGAAGAAAATGGGACGACCTTCAAGCGCAATGGCAATAGTGACCAAGAAGATGATAGGCGCGGCAAGCGCAAGCAATATAGCTGCACCGATGACATCGAACGCGCGCTTAAGCGAACGCCTAAGCAATGTCTGCTTGTCTCCGGCCTTGCTTGCTGAATAAGGTTCTTGAGAAGCGGAAATAATTTCAGCATCAAACGCCGATTTCCAACAGCGGATGCCTGTCAGCACGCTGCTCTTATGCAGAGCATCCTGGCGAGTGCCACCTATATTTACGAGACATCTGCTTGAGGACTCACCCATTATCCCGCGCCTCGTCACATTCTCCACATAATTTGACTACAATTCATCCAGGATCCGAGCAAGAGTCTTATTTTTGGGATATTTATACGAGCAGCCGTATCGTTTTGCTTTAGTTAAGAGATTCCGCCTCTCGTCGATTTGTGGGTGATCATTGGCAACTGCCAAATCTATTCGCAGGCGCAAAAAAAAGTTACGAACACGTAACTTTACTAAGGTCAAGATTGCATGAACGGCTGAATCACAAGAAAGCTGCAGAATTATGTTCAAAAGATCGTGCGTCACGTCTCCGCGAGATGTGGCCACCGCGCTACTTTCGGGGCTGAGGCTGGGCGCTGCGATGAGGGCTCCGGCCAAGCGACGCTGCACCCCTGCGCGGCTTCCTAGGAGATCTGTGCGCGAGTAGGGCTTGAGGCGCGCTGCATGGCTGACTGCGATCGCTGACGTCGGCTGATCGACAGTGATACGGAATGAGTCGCTTGGGAAGACTGCTCAGCTCATGCTGCTGGGCTAGTTAGCAGTGTGAGGGAGCGGCGAAGGTCGTAGGCGATGGCGGTGAGGTGGACCTGGAGGGTGGCCTTGGCCAGTCCTCGCCATCGCATGCGGCGCAGGCCGTAGCTGCGCTTCCAGGTGCCGAAAGTCTTCTCAATGCGGCAGCGGACACGGTGGATGTCGTAGTTCCAGCGGCGGAGCTTGCGCAGCGTGTCATCGCCGGGGCGGCCCCACATGCCGGTCTGCACGATGCGGGGCATGCCTCTGCGGGCGGCGACCGCCGCGCCGAAGATGGGGCCACGGTAGGCGCTGTCGGCATAGACCTCGCCGGGTGCCTCAGGCAGGGCATCGCCGCCGGCTCGGCCGTCATGCACATTGCCTGGGGTCACGCAGAGCGCCTCGACCAGGGCGGTACCGGAATCGGCGCCGACATGGGCCTTGAAGCTGTGGATCGCCTTGCGGCGCTGGTAGCCAGCCCAGCCGGCCTCAGGGTCGGCGTGGCTGGCCGAGGCGATCACGGTGGCGTCGACCAGGGTGCCGGTCTTGACCGTGATTGCCTTGGCCCGGAGCTGACTTGTCACCACCTCGAACAGTGCGTGGTCAAGGCCACGCGCAACAAGCTGAGCCCGCAGCCGCACGAAGGCGGTGCGCTCGGGCGTCGGCTCGTGGGCTGAGAAGCCGCAGAAGCGCCGGAACGAGGCACGATCATCGAGCGCCTCGGCCAGCCGCACGTCGGATAGGTCACGCCAGACCGCGATCAGCACGGCCTTAAACAAGGCCAAGGGCGGCCAAGCTGGCTCGCCTTTCGCAGCACAAGAGATAGCTCGCAGCTGCCACTCGATCGGCGTCCAGTCGGTCAGCTCCAGCAGCTTGTCCAAGGTCGACTGACGTGCAGCACCTACAGAGCTGAACATCAACGTGTCCTGGCCAATCCGACGACGCGCCATGGAAGCCTCCGACGCTGATTACAGGTAGCGAATCGGAGCCAAGCTCCAACGTCCAGCGCTATTCGCGCACAGGTCTCCTAGGTGGCGTAGCGGGACACGAGGTGATTTACCGCGGAACTTGATACAGTGTGAGGGAGCACCTTCCCGGCGCGGCCCGGGTCGTGTCCCACAGCGTGGTGTAGGAGCACTGCTCCTTAGCGGGCTGAGCCGCGACGTCAGGCCGCCGCGACGGGCAGGCTGACGGCAGGAGTATTGCTCACCGCGGTCATGGTCTCCAGCGTCACGTAGCGCGAGCGCTGTGTGGCCCATTCGTCGGACTGCTCGAGCAGCAACGCGCCGACGAGCCTGATAACGGCAGCTTCGTTGGGAAAGATGCCGACCACGTCGGTGCGGCGCTTGATCTCACCGTTGAGCCGCTCGATCGGGTTTGTGCTGTGGAGCTTGGCTCGGTGTTCGCGGGGAAAGTCCATAAAGGCGAGCACGTCCTCCTCGGCGGCGTCCATCAAGCTGGCCAGCTTCGGCACCTTGGGGCGGAGCTGGTCGGCAACCCGGCGCAACTGAGCGTGAGCGGCCGGAGCATCGGCCTCGGCATAAGCGGTGCCGATCCAAGCCGAGACGATGCGGCGCTGGGTCTTGCCCGCATGGGCGGCAGCGTTACGGCCGAAATGAACGTGGCAGCGCTGCCACCTCGCCCTGAGCACCTTGGCCATCGCGGCCTTGAGACCCTCATGGGCGTCGGAGATCACCAGCTTCACGCCGCGCAGACCGCGTCGGGCCAGGTCGTGCAGAAAGTCGGTCCAAAAGGTCTCCGCCTCGGAGGCGCCCACCGCCATGCCGAGCACCTCGCGCCGGCCATCGCCATTGACGCCCACTGCAATGGTGACCGCAACCGACACAATCCGGCCCGCCTCGCGGACCTTCACGTAGGTCGCATCCAGCCAGAAATAGGGCCAGTCGCCCTCGATCGGCCGGGAGAGGAAATCCTGCACACGACCGTCAATCTCGGCACACAGGCGGCTGACCTGGCTGTTGCTAATGCCCTCAATGCCCATGGCGCAGACCAGGTCGTCCACCGAGCGGGTGGAGATACCCTGGACATAGGCTTCCTGGATCACCGCCGTCAGCGCCTTTCCGCCAGCCGTCTCGGCTCGAGGAAGGCCGGGAAGTAGGAGCCACGCCGCAGCTTCGGAATGCGCAGTTCCACCGTCCCGGCCCGGGTCCGCCAATCCCGCTCGCGGTAGCCGTTGCGCTGATTCACTCGCTCGGCGCTACGCTCGCCATGGCCGGCGCCGCACAAGCCATCGGTCTCCAACTCCATCAGCCGCTGAGCAGCGAAGGCGATCATCTCGCGGAGAAAAGCGGCATCCGAGCCCTCCTCCAAGAACTCCCGAAGGGCATTCCTATTGTCGGTCATCGTGGGTATCCAGAGTTCGGGTGTAGGTTTCGACAACCAAGCCCTACCGAGGACCACCACGATGGCCGCCACCATTACGGTGGCAGCCTCCTACACCACGCCCGGGGCACGATCCTGCTCTTGGCCGAAGGGACAGGATTTGGGTTTGCGGTAGTCGATCGGGGGGCCACCTGCAGGGATCCAAACCCGCAGCCAGCCCCCCTTCTTGCCGATCAGCCTAACTGCTCAACCATCCCTGCCAGTTGTGACCAAATGCCACGCCGGAACGTGTTATGCGGTCACCATGCTCTTCCTTACTAATTTCGCCGATCTCGGTCTCCTCTTGCCGCTAGTGGGGATGATCGCTTTGGCGCTTGCTGCCGTTGGCCGACGACGCGATGCGCTCGCGTGGTCTCTCGCAGTCATCTGCACCTTGACTACGATGCTGCTGCTGAAAGTGCTGACCTTCGTCTTTATTGATCCAGGCAAATTTGAGGGTTTGGTCAACCCAAGTGGCCACACCGCCGCCGGGACCGTTGTCTACGCTGGCTTGTTGTTCCTAATTGGAGAGCGCTTTGCATCAAGAACGATCCTTGCCCTGCTGGCGGGAGCAATGTTCAGCCTGATCTTTGGTTTCACTCGCTTGATGCTGCGGGTCCACACTTTGGAAGACGTGCTCGTCGGCGGAATGGTTGGTCTGGTTGGCGTATCGGTCATCGCCTGCCTAGCTAGCCCACGCCGCCCGACTGTCCCCGGCCTGGAATTGATGGTCCTCACTGCGATCGCATGCTTCGGCATGTTGACATTCTATGGCCACAGCATCAACGCCGAGGTGGAGCTCCAATGGTTGGCGGCGCAGATCCGGTCGGCGTCGACGCTTTAAGCGTAATTCTCGTTCTTCTTAAGCTGAAGATGAGTCGCTCCTGGGTATCACCCTTCACCTTCAAACCATTGGCCAAACGCCCGAACAAGCCATTTTCTAGGCAATTCAACAGGTCTTATTTGATGATCTAGCAGTATCGCTCGACGATAATTTAAGGTTCTATCGAACAGAATAGGTAAAAATCGGCCTTCTTTGCCAGAAAACCTTTATTCGTTCTTGTTTTGATAAACTGCTAACTTCACATCGTGGCACGAGACGGTGTGATGGAAGGTATGGCAGCGGTACCAACTAGATCTGACGAGCACATTACGACCGGTATTCGGCTACCGGCCGAAGTCCTGCGTTTTCTGCAGCGTGCAGCTGTCGAGCGTGCTGCCCGCGATGGGGTGCGGATCTCGGTCTCTGCGGTTCTAACCGACTTGGCACTGGCAAACTGCGACCTCCTTCTCAACGGGGGAGTTGCGCAGTGAGAGAGCTCAACGATCCTGCGGGATTTGCCTCCATTGCCCAAAAGCAGCACGTCCTCCGTGTGTTGGCCGCGGCCCAGGCGCAGATGAAAGCTGCCGAGGCAGCCCAGCGCATCGCCGACGAAGCCCGCCGCATTGCTGAGAAGGCCCAGGCCGACCAGGATGCGCTATTCAAACGCGAATTCGCCGGCGATCTTGGCTTAGCAGAACCAGTCGACGCTGCGCGCCAGGCTCTGGCAGTAGCGAAAACCGACTACGGTGCGGCTTTGGCCCGGGTGAATGAGGCTGAGGCCGCCGTCGAGCAGACCCGCAGCGCCATCCCGGGGCTAATGGCCCGAGCCTTGGCGGGCGAAGTCGTTCAGCCGAAAGAGCTCCACGCCACCCATGATGCTGCCACTCAGGCGACGAACTGGGCGACCTTCACGTCTAGCGTAGCGCGCAGCCTGGAGCCCCGCATCGCTGCGGCGGAAGCCCTGGTCCGCGATGCCATCTACCAGCAACACCGCCCCATCTACCGCCGCGGGTTGGAGATGAGGTTGGAGGCCGCCAGGGACGCCGATCGTACCTTCCTTGCCAGCCACCAGCAGTCTCAAGCCCTCCACCGGCAGGTCAATCCCGATCAGAACGCCATGAGGGCGGCGAAGCAGATCTTCGACGTGGCCAACCGCTTGCTGCGTGAAGCCGAGCGGGCTGGGATCCGGATGCCACGCCAGGGCGGTACTCCAACCGACTGGCCAACCCCGGTGCATGTCGAGCAAGGTTGGCTTGGCAGCACTGTGCCGGACCGTGCGCTACGAGCTGGTCCCAACCCAGCATCGCGCTCGAAGCGAAGGTGCTGATGCTTCAGGTAGAGTTGGCTGGCGCGAAGGCGGCGGTCAACGACCTGAATCTGGTGAACCGCTTCCTCGTGGTCTGAGTTGGAAGTTCTGAGGCAGAACCGAGCGACGCTGGCGAGGATGTCGTCTGCCGGTTTGGTCCAGACGAAGGGCTTCGGATTGGCATTTGTCTCGGCGATGTAGGACTGGATCGCCGCTTCCAGGCTAGCTGTGCTGGTAAACGCGCCGCGCTCGAGGCGTCGACGGCTCAGGAGGGCAAACCAGCACTCGACCAAGTTGAGCCAGGAGGCACTGGTCGGCGTGAAGTGCAGATGCAAGCGCGGGCGTTTGACGAGCCAGTCGTGGATCAGCTGGGTTTTATGGGTCTTCAGGTTATCAAGCACGAGGTGAATCTCAAGATCCGGCGGCACACAGCCATCGACCCGATCTAGGAAGGCGCGGAACTCAACGCTGCGGTGGCGCCGCTCGCAGGCGCCGATCACCTTGCCGGACTTCACGTCGAGCGCGGCGAACAGGTCGACCGTGCCATGACGGTGGTAGTCATGCGTGGGGCGTTCGGCCTGACCTGGGCGCATCGGGAATGCCGGTGCCGTGCCTTGCGCCGCCTGGATCTGCGGCTTCTCGTCCACGCACAGCACCAAAGCGCGGTCTGGTGGGGCAAGGTAGAGCCCGACCACGTCGCGCACCCTCTCAACAAAGGCCGGGTCGGACGACAGCTTGAAGGTCTCTGCCCGGTGCGGTCGCAGGCCGAAGGCGCGCCAAATGCGCGACACCGCGGTCTGGCTCATGCCGATGCGGCGCGCCATGGAGCGCGTGCTCCAGTGCGTGGCGTTCTGCGGCGCCTGCTCCAGCGTCAGGGCGACTAGGCGCTCGACCGCATCGTCGCTGATGCTGCGTGGTGCCCCAGAGCGCGGCGCGTCCATCAATCCTTCCAAGCGGTACTCGGCGAAGCGTCCGCGCCAGGTCGCCACCGTCTGGCGGCTGACGCCCAGGACCTCGGCCACCCCGAGGTTGGTCGCGTTGGGTTCGGCGCAAGCCAACACGACGCGGATGCGTTGGGCCAGAGCCTGGCCCACGCCACGCCGACGCAACAGGCGATGCAGCCCGGCCCGCTCCGTTTCGGTCAGTTTCAGCGCCACAGCCTTGGGCCCGCGGGACATGATGCGCCTCCCAATCCAGGCGCAGCATCCTAATCCTCAAGTCCCAGGAAACTGTAGCTCAACTTCCGACTCAGACCGCTAGTGTACTGATTCTGAAATTTGTGGGCACTTTGCTTGGACGTGCACGGTGCGCTGGCAGAAGCGTTGGACGGCGGCGAGGATGTCCTCGGCGCTTTTCGTCCAAGTGAACGGCTTCGGTTCAGCATTGTGGGCGTCGATGTAGGCTCTGATGGCGGCCTCGAGTTCGGCTGTTGAGCGGTGGGCACTGCGCCGAATGGCATCCTCAGTCAGCAGCGCAAAGAACCGCTCAACCTGGTTGATCCAAGAGGCCGAGGTCGGCGTGTAGTGGACGTGCCAGCGCGGCCGCTTGGCGAACCAGCTCTGAATGAGTTTCTTCTTGTGGCCAGCGGCGTTGTCCATCACCATGTGGACATCGAGGTTCGCCGGCACGCGGGCCTCGACTGTGTCGAGAAAGCGCTGGAACTCCGCTGCCCTGTGCCGCGGCATGCACTTGCCGATGACGGTACCGGCTTTCACGCCGAGTGCGGCGAACAGCGATGTCGTGCCGCAGCGCTTGTAGTCGTGGGTGCGCCGCTCGACCCGGCCAGGGCACAGCGGCAGCAGTGGCTGCGTGCGGTCGAGGGCCTGGATCTGGCTTTTCTCGTCGACGCACAGCACGAGAGCACGCTCCGGCGGGCTGAGATAGAGGCCGACGATGTCGCGGACCTTCTCGACAAACAATGGATCGGTCGAGAGCTTGAAGGTCTCTACCCGGTGCGGCTGGAGCGAAAACGCCTTCCAGATACGCTGCACGGTGGATGGTGCCAGCCCGGCCGCCTTTGCCATGCCACGCTTACTCCAGTGCGTCCGGCCCGCCGGCAAGGTCTCCAACGTCGCCGTCACAACCTCCGCCACTTTCTCGTCACTGACGGTCCGCGGCGCGCCCGGACGAGGCTCCTCGGCCAACCCATCCATCCGCAGCTCGGCGAAACGACGTCGCCATAGGGCCACCGTCATGCGAGCCACCCCGAGCCGCTCCACGATCGCCAGGTTGCTCAACCCTCCGGCCGCCAGCAGCACGATCTGTGCCCGCAGCGCGTCGCTACGGCCCACCTTCCGACGGCGCAGCCGCGCCTCCAACTCGCCGCGCTCGGCGTCAGACAGCTCAATCTGAACCGCCCTCGGTGCCGCCATGCCCAATCTCCGCCGCAACCCGCAGCGAATCACAGGTGATCAGCAGTGGCTAGCTATTTCGCGGTCAGGACACTAGAGCATTTCCAGTTCACTCGGACGCATAGCCTGAGTTGGCGAGGTAGTTGCGGCATTCGGCTGGGGTGAAGGTGTCGAGCAGGCGGCCGATGCTGGTCCAGAGCGCTTCACGGGTGCGGACCGCGGCTTTGCGGAGCAACGCCTTCAGCTTTGCGAAGGCCTGCTCGATCGGGTTCAGGTCCGGCGAGTAGGGTGGGAGGTAGAGCAGGCTGGCGCCGGTGGCGCGGATGGCTTCGCGGACACCGGCGACCTTGTGGGCTGCGAGGTTATCGAGGACCACGACGTCGCCCTCGGACAGGACCGGCACGAGGAGCTGCTCGACATAGGCGAGGAAGGCCCCACCGGTCATGGGACCGTCCAGCACGAGCGGGGCGACCAGGCCGGTGCTGCGCAGCCCTGCGATGAAGGTGGTAGTGCGCCAGTGGCCATGCGGTGTGGCGTCGACCAAACGCTCGCTCCGCGGCCCCCAGCCGTAGCGGCTGATCATGTTCGTGGCGGCGCCAGTCTCATCCAGGAAGACGAAGCGCTCAGGGTCCATGTAGCGCTGCCAGACCCGCCAGTGGCGCCGATGCTCGGCCACATCGCCGTCCGAGGCAGTGCCTCGAACCCTGTTCGGCCGCCTCAGCAGCTTTTTTTGTGTGGCAGGTCGAGCCGCTTCAGTGTGGTCCAGATGGTCATCAGCGAAACCGGCACCACACCGCGCTCAATCAGCGCTGTCCGGATCTCGGCCAAAGTGATGCCTTTCCGCTGGGCCGTCAGGTCGCGCAGGAACTCTTCTTGCCCAGCCAGCAGCGGCTTGCGGTAGCCACCATCCGGGCTGGTGCCGTGCTGCCAGTCTCGCGCACCCGCCGCACCAGCTTGATCGCCGCCGAGGCATTCACCGCGAAGCGGGCCGCCGCCTCCCGGGCCGAGGTGCCCTCCTCAACAGCTCGAACCAAACGCTTCCGCAGGTCCTGCGACAGGGGTGCCGTCATCGTCAGCCTCGCTGCTCCACCAATAGCGTCGAATCAGACCCCGTGAGTCCGTACAAGCCTGAAATGCTCTAGAATTCCGGTCGGAGAGGGACGAACATGAAGTACGAGGAGGCATTTATGTCGGATGGTACCGTGCCGCGGCCCCCAACAGACAGGCATCCATTCCGCCATCTGCACCGCGACTTTCGAATGCAAGTTTCATTTCCATGGCCCAATTCTGCCGACGCGCGCAGACCGGAAGGGTTATCTCCGGCGCCAGCGTCTTTTTCCGGCAACAAACAGGCCCCTCGATCAATGCCGAGCTCTCGCTTTTTGAGCGAGCGCAACAGTGTTAGGGCGCGAGCGTTGGCCGATGCTCCTTCGGAAGCGGCGTGGCGTGTCAGCAGGGCTTCGCCGGCCGACACCTTTCAGGCCCCAAGGTCGGTTGGTGTTGCAGATGACAAGCGGTGGCCGTTCCGAGCGCTGGGACTGTGGTTGTCAATCTCCATGCCGGTTGCGGTCTTGGCGGTCTTGGGTGGGGTGGTTGTGTGGGATGACGGGCCAACGCCAGCTGACATGAGCGGCGTCTCGCCGTCTGCCTACGCCGCAGCCAACGCTCGCGTGAATTCTTTGCATCGAGGACCGCTGTATCCGGCAACCAACGAACACCAATCGAGGGTCGAGCCATCACCATCCAGCCGCGACCTGCTGCGCGCCGGTGATGCTGCGTTTCAGCAAGGCGACTTCGAAGCAGCCATGGCATTGTATGACCAATCTATACGTGCGATTCGATCTAAAACTGCCGAGCGAGCATTCCGTGAGATACCGTCCGAGGGACCAGCGGGACGATCTGAACGCACCGAGCCGTTGGCGTCGACGGAGTCCGCGGTTGCCTCGATCAATCGTCTTGGCGAGCTCAGCGATGCGCTGCAGCCTGGTTCGACAGCCAAGCCGGCTGGTGACGCTTTGCACCGGCCCAACGACCCGGCTGCTGCCACAATAATTGACGATCGCGCGCTGCCGGCACTCAAACCTGACGACCCAGCATCCGCGCCGCCTCATCACGTCCCGCGCACTCCAAATTCTGCGGTACCCTGGCCGCTCAGCGTCACGGAGCCGCCGGCTGCCGCGGCATCGTCCGTGGATGCGCCTGCCTCGATGCCGAGCATGATGCTTGGTTCGGCGGCGCCGGTCCCCACTGCGGTGGCTAGAGGCGCACCGGGGACGCCCTCGGCCCGGATGGATGCTCCTCGATGGCAACCGACGGCCCCCGGTCTCCGGCCTCCGCCGGATGAACGGCTGCGCGCACAACGACCAGTACCGAACAAGGTGCTTGCGGCCGCCGATGCGGGTCACCCCGCGCCACCCTGGCAACCTGTCAGTTCCCGCTGTGCGCCCCTGCTCGCACGTCTCCAACTCGGCGAGGTACCAATTCCCGATGCTCGACAGATCTTGCAATCGGCCTGCGCCCCGCGGCCGTGACCTGCTGCAAGCTTGTGGTCTCGCCGTCATGCTGCTGCTCGCGGCTTGCGCCGCCCAAACACCCTCGCCGCCCAGCGCCGCCGCGGTCGCTGTTCCAAAGGAGGCCTTACCTCTGGACGAGGCGGTGATGCGCCTGGCCGAGGCAACCCTCGCCGTCGAGAAGAACATTCCGCCGGGGACCCGCCGAACCCTGGTGATCGATCCATTGATTGACCGCGCGAGCGGCGCAGAAACGACGGCGACGCGCGCCATGGCGAGCCGGATCGCAGCACTGGCTCGAGACAAGCATCCCGAGCTGGAGCTCAAGCCTTTCACCCTCGCCGCCCTCGACGAGAAGCCATTGATCCTGCTCGGTGCCATCACGGCTGTCACCGAGGCTGGCAGCCTCACCAATAGTACCGAGGCGAGCAACACCTACCGCATTTGGGCGGTGCTTGGGGATGTGCAGACCGGCATGATCCTGTCGCATCCGACGGCGTGGGTTCGTGCCGAGACCGTCGATGCCACGCCGACCGCCTTCTTCCGCGACAGCGTGACCTGGACGGACGACGAGGCGAAGGCGGCGTATCTCCGCACCTGTGCCGGAGCCCCGGGCACACCCATGGATCCTGCCTATCTGCGTGGGCTTCGGGCTCAGGCCGTGGTTGCGGAAGGCATCCAGGCTTATGAGCGCGGCGACATGGCATCCGCTCTGGCGTTCTACAGACAGGCAGATGGCGAACCGAGTGGGCAGCAATTGCGCGTGCTGAACGGCCTTTATCTTGCGAATTTGGAGCTTGGCCAACGTGACGCTGCACGGGACGCCTTCGGTCGCGTGGTGGATTACGGCTTGGGCAAGAATCGGCTGGGGTTGAAGCTGCTGTTCCGCCCGGGCGGCACGGCGTTCGTGCGAGATCCAGGCGTCAGTGCAGCCTATCCGATGTGGCTCGAGGAAATTGCGTCGCGCGTTGCGCAACGGGAAACTTGTTTGCGGGTGACTGGCCATGCCAGCATGACCGGGGCATCGATTACCAATGACCGCTTGTCCCTCGCCCGGGCCCAAGCCGTCCGTGCCACCCTGGTGCGCCATGCACCACCCTTGCGGGACCGCAGCGACGCTGTCGGGCGCGGCAGCCGAGAGCCGATCGTCGGCCTCGGCACGGATGACATGCGGGACGCGCTAGACCGGCGGGTAGAGTTTACTCCAAGGCGATGCCAAGCTTGATCCTTAAGGCGGTCAATTGTCGGTCCGTTGGTTTGACCTAGAACTTGTCAGATACCTGCTGCCAGGAGAACTGCTTGCTTGAGCTTGAGGCAGACGAAGGCGACGAGGTGTGGAGGTTGGCGAGCGTGCTGGCGTAGCGCTCATAATCCTTCACAAAGCGGCGGAAGCGCGTAGTCCAGGCGAAGGAGCGTTGCTGAAGCAGCCGCATGGAAGGTCGCCACCTTCAGCTCTAGCGTGAGATAGCCCGGTGCCGAATGCAAGCAGCGTCGATTGTAACAATTCTCCAAGGATTGGCATACGTCAGCCCTAGCTTCGTCGCGCGTCAGGTAGGCGCGCGGCTCGACGAGTTCGCCCTTCAGTGCCGCTTCGAAGCTCTCGATCGGTGCATTGACGCTCCTGTAGAGTTTCGTCTAGCGCAGCCAAGCACGCACCAGCCGAAATCGTGGGCACGTGCGTCAGGCAGTGGTGCTGCCCCGCGTGGGTTTCACGCTTCTCTTCGGGGTCGGCGCACTGGCCGCCCCAGGATGGGGTTCTAAAGGGGGGCGGGACCAATCTCCCTTACGCGCCCTCGGCACCCAGGGATGCCCGGAGCAGGAACGGCTTCGTCCTCGCTTCACCCTCGTCCCCACGGGGACACCACTCCGCGACGCGCGCGGATCTCGTTGGAGCGGCTGGTCCGATTACGCGGCGGCGGCCCTCCCGAGCGGCTGGAACGTGGTTCCGTCGGACCATATGCGGTGCAGGACCACAGCCAGGCGACGCGCGAGCGCCACTCGAGCCTTCTGCAGACCACGACGCTGCGCGATCGCCAGGGCCCAACTGCGCAGAGCCGAGGGCTTGCTCGCGTGCACCAG
>NZ_JAETWB010000218.1 GCF_016773205.1 Belnapia arida | reverse complement strand
CAGCCTCGGCGGCCGGGGCGAGGCCATGCGCGCCAGCCAGGAAGGCGGTGGCCAGGAGCAAATGCGTCATCACTGAGTGGTTCTCCAGGTTTGTGGCTTCCACGCGGCAAGCCTTTGATGGCGGCCTTCCACGCCTCGCCGGGCCGCTCTACGCTCGGGTCGGTCCGTTCCGGCGTGATGATGCAGGGCGGCGCCAGTAGCACGGGGTCGTCGCGCTGCCCCTCCACCGTGCCCCGGCCGGGCAGCAGGTGAGGCTGCGGATGCC
>NZ_JAETWB010000217.1 GCF_016773205.1 Belnapia arida | reverse complement strand
CTCACCGAGGCGCTCGGCATCAACCCGCCCAGCTTCTACGCCGCCTTCGGCAGCAAGGCCGGCCTCTACGCCCGCATTCTGGGCCGCTACACCGGCACGGGGGCCCTCCCTTTGGCCGAGATCCTCCGCCCCGGCCGCCCGGTGCCCGAAGCCCTCGCCGCCATGCTGGAGGAGGCCGCCCGCCGCTACGCCGCCGACCCCGCCGCTGCCGGCTGCCTCGCCATCGAGGGTGCCCGCTGCAACGACCCGGAGGCGCGTGCGGCGGC
>NZ_JAETWB010000216.1 GCF_016773205.1 Belnapia arida | reverse complement strand
CGCTTAACCCGCTCAAGACCATCGGCGCCTCGGTGGAGGAGGGCATGGCCATCCACGGGCAGGGCGATAAGGCCTCCCGGAAGAAGCGTGCACTGGAGCTTTTGGAGCGCGTGGGCATTGATGATCCGCAGCGCCGCTATCACCAGTACCCGCATGAGCTATCCGGCGGCATGAAGCAGCGCGTGCTCATTGCCGCGGCCGTGGCATTGGAGCCGGAGCTCATCATCGCCGATGAGCCTACCTCCGCGCTTGATGTCACCGTGCAGAAGATCA
>NZ_JAETWB010000215.1 GCF_016773205.1 Belnapia arida | reverse complement strand
CGCGTGAGGCCACGGGAGGCGAGGTGGTGTTGGTGGTCGAAGACGAACCCGCAGTGCTCGACATGGCCGTCGAGAGCCTACGAGAGCTCGGCTACGGGACCCTGGCCGCGCGCGACGCGGCGGAGGCACTGGAGCACCTGCAGAGCGGTGAACGCATTGACGTCCTGTTCTCAGACGTGGTGATGCCGGGAGGCGTAGACGGCATACAGCTAGCCGAGCGGGCACGGCGTCTGCGCCCCGATCTCAGAATCCTGCTGACGTCGGGCTACTCGGC
>NZ_JAETWB010000214.1 GCF_016773205.1 Belnapia arida | reverse complement strand
GGATGAGAATGCGGCCGACCCGCCCCATGGTGCGGAGCCCGGATCCCGGCGCCATCAGCACCGAGCCGAGCGCCAACACCACCGCCACCTCGGACATGATCGACATGGCGATGGGCCCGGCCCCGCGCTCGCCGAGCAGCGGCAGCAGCAGGGGCGGGCCGAGATAGCCGACAGTGCCCATGGCCGCCGCAGCCCCGATCGCCGCCGCCGGGGCGCGTCGGCGGAAGGGCAGGGCCGCCGCCATCCCCAGCGCGAAGACGGCGAGGCAGGCGCCG
>NZ_JAETWB010000213.1 GCF_016773205.1 Belnapia arida | reverse complement strand
CCCGAATAGGCGATGCTGCGGTTGGTGCTCTCGCCGGTGATGCGGGCATAGCCGCCACCGACCACATTCTGGCTCGGTGTCACGTACTCAACGCGGGGGCCACCATCGGCGCCGCCACCCACCAAGCGAGGGCCGTTGTCTTGCGCCTGGGCAGCGCCCATGGCACCGAGGGCGATCAGCGAGGCAAATACAGTGGTGCGGAACATGGCTTGGTTCTCCGTCTCGGAGGCCAGCAGCTCAGAGCGTGACGCCCAGCCGGCCTTGCTTGAGGCGGA
>NZ_JAETWB010000212.1 GCF_016773205.1 Belnapia arida | reverse complement strand
TGCGGCGACTTTACCGACCTTCCACCTTTGGCGAGCGCAGCCGCCGCGCGCATGCCCTTCGAGCAACTCCTGGCAGACGCAGGCTACGATAGCGAAGCCAACCACCGCCACTGCCGCGAAGGCCTCGGCGTCGACAGTCTGATCCCGGCCAAGAAGCGGCGCTCGGCCCGCGTGGTCGCCACCACACCGCTGCGGCAGGAGATGGTCCGACGGCTCGGCAAGCCTGGTGTGGAAGCCGATCGCATTGCCTACCGTCAAAGGTGGAAAGTGGAGACTGTCATGTCCGT
>NZ_JAETWB010000211.1 GCF_016773205.1 Belnapia arida | reverse complement strand
ACTCGTGCTCCCCGATAACGGCACGACCGCGGATAGCGGCAAGCTCTGCATCACTTGCAGTAGGGGAGGTTATCGCAGGTCTTCGGCTTCTCGCGCCTCACGTCGGATGCGGTTCAAGGTGTCATGGTACCCACTGTAGTAGAGCTGTTTGGACGGCGAGCAGTCTGATGTAGGGCTTTCATAAAGGCAGGGACGGCCCGCCAACGCGTCAGCCTCACCCTGGGCCTGTCCCGATTTCACGGACACCTTTGATAGGCTGAGGAGCCTGGGAGGTGTCGATGACGGAGAGCAACAGA
>NZ_JAETWB010000210.1 GCF_016773205.1 Belnapia arida | reverse complement strand
TGCCACCCCGGCCCGCCTGAGCCGTGGTCACCCGCAGCCCATCAGCAAATTCCACCACGTTGACGGACGTGACCTGCAAAGGGGCGCCAGAGGCGCCCCATGCAATCTCACCAACCTGGCTCGTGGTGTGACTAACCGCCGCGGCGGGTAAACTGGCCAGCGAGGGTCGGGCTGGCAGCCTGCGCTGGGACATACACCAGCGTCTGCTCGCGGCCACCGCCGACCAGCCGGGCCACACTGCCACTCTGCTGCTGCCTCGTGGTCTGGCCCGAATAGGCGATGCTGCGGTTGGTGCTCTCGCCGGTG
>NZ_JAETWB010000020.1 GCF_016773205.1 Belnapia arida | reverse complement strand
GGTACTGCAGCTCAAGCTGCGGGAGAGTCGGTCGCCGCCGGGCCACCCAACAGGATCCCAGGATACTAACCATACCAAAGCCGCCGACCTCTTACAGGGTCGGCGGCTTTCGGCGTTTCAGGGCACTCCGCACGTCCACAACATCGATGGCCCAGCGTGTGCAACCTGCTGCATATCTCGCCGTTCGGCCCTTACGTCCCGGCGAAGGAGCCTGACATGCTGACTGCCCTCCTCGTCATTCTCGTAGCCGTCGTTGCATTGGTGCTGTTGCAGCGCCTTGAATTCCGGAGCGTCTTCTCCCGCCGCGACCGCCAGGACAAGCCCTAGGCAGGTTTGGAAGGGCTTCACGCTGCCATCGGGCTTCCCTGCGCGCGAAGTCATTGCCGATCTCGGCACAGCATCGGCTTCCTGATGGATCCTCGGGCGGATGCAGCTCTTCACCAAGCAGACCGTCGTCGCCGTCCTGCCGGTGATGGCGGCGCCCTTATGGCGGAAACTCAGCGGTGCGGCCCGGCTCTGGGGTTTCCTGATCGCTTCCGTCGCCTGGATCCGCGCCGGCGTCACCACTGGCGACTTCGCCATCATCTTGGTGCTGACCTATGCGATTGCCCATGGCGACTTCACGCATGTCATCGCCGGCGCCGCCGAGACCTTCCTGCCGCTCTTCGCCGGTGAGGTCGGCCTCGGCCAGGCGCTCGGCGGAATGATCCTGCCGGCGCTGATCGGCAACGTCCCCGGCGGCACGGGCCTCTTTGCCCTCCTCGTCCATGCCCAGGTGCGACGCGCGATGAAGGGCCGGGTCAGGGCTGCCCCGACCCACCCCCCGCGCCATAAATCTGGCCGGTCGCATAGCTGGCATCGGACGCCGCAAGCTGGACGTAGATCGAGGCCAGTTCCGCTGGCTGTCCCGGCCGGCCCATCGGCGTCGTGCCGCCGAACTTCTCCAGCTTCTCCATCGTGGCCCCGCCGCTGACCTGCAGCGGCGTCCAGATCGGCCCCGGCGCAACGCCGTTGACGCGGATGCCCTTCGGCCCGAGCTGCTTCGCCAGCGACTTCACGAAATTCATCGTCGCCGCCTTGGTCTGCGCATAGTCGTAGAGTTCGGCCGAAGGATCGTAGGCCTGCTCGGAGGTGGTGGCGATGATCGCCGCCCCCGGCTTCAGATGCGCCAGCGCTGCCTTGATGAGCCAGAACGGTGCGTAAATATTCGTTTTCATCGTCGCGTCGAAATCCTCCGTGCTCACGTCGAGGATCGAGGCCCGCGTCTGCTGCCGCGCCGCATTGCTGACGAGGATGTCGAGGCCGCCGAGCCCCCGCGCCGCATCGGCGATCAACCGGTTGCAGAAACCCTCGTGCTGCAGGTCACCCGGCAGGGCGAGGCCGAGCCGTCCCTCCGCCTTGATCAGTGCGATCACCTCCCCCGCATCCGCCTCCTCGCTGGGGAGGTAGTTGATGGCGACATCTGCGCCCTCGCGCGCATAGGCGATGGCCGCCCGTCCCATGCCGGAATCGCCGCCGGTGATGAGCGCCTTGCGCCCCGCCAGCCGGCCGGAGCCGCGATAGCTCGTCTCGCCATGATCCGGCCGCGGCTCCATGCGGCTGGCGAGGCCGGGCCAGGGCTGCGATTGCTTCTGGAAGGGCGGCTTCGGGTAGCGCGTCGTCGGGTCGGTCATCGGTTGCGCGGCGTCCCGCGGCTGCGCCTGCGCCGAGGCGGAGGCCGCTGCCACGGCGAGGCCGAGCCCGGCGCTGCCGACGGCCTTGCGCCGCGACATGGAAGTGTCGTCGTTCATGCTGATCTCGCTTTGCCGGGGGTTCGTCAGGCCGAACGTGTCAGGCGCCGCCCCAGTTCATCGTCAGCCCGCCATCCATCACCCAGGTCTGCCCGGTGACGTAATCCGCCGCGTCGGAGGCGAGGAAGACGGCAAGCTCCGCGATCTCCTCCGGCCGGCCCGGGCGGCGCCAGGGGATGGCCTTCATGCTCTCCTCGCGCGCCTTCGGGTCGTCCATCCGCTTCTGGGTCATCGGCGTCTCGATCAGGCCGGGCGCGATGGCGTTGACGTTGATCCGGTCGCCGGCCAGCTCCACCGACAGGCTGCGCACCAGCGAGTTGAGCCCTGCCTTCGCCATGCCGTAGGGGGCGCTGCCCGGCGTCGGCAGATGCCCGGCGACCGAGCCGGTGAAGACGATGCGCCCGGCCCCGCCGGCTGCGCGGCGCTGGCGGATGAAGGCGCGGGCGCAGAAGAGCGGGCCCATCAGGTCGGTCCGCAGCACCTGCTCCATCTTCGCGTCGTCCATGTCGGCGACGGGCATGCCGCTCATCCCCGTCCCCGCATTGGCGAAGAGGATATGCGGCACACCCAGCGCCCGCGCCGCGCCGTCGAACAGTGCCTGGACGGAGGCCGGGTCGCCCACATCCGCCTGCGCCACATGCGCACGCCGCCCCGCGGCCTCCACGCGCCGCCGCGTCTCGCCGGCGCCCTCCGCATCGCTGTGATAGGCGATGGCGACATCCGCCCCGGCCCGTGCGAAGGCCTCGGCCGCGGCCTGGCCGATCCCGCTATCGGCCCCCGTGATGACGGCGATCCTGTCCTGCAGCGTCATGGTCCGGCTCCTCTCTCGATCTGGAGAGAAGCAACTCGCGCCGCTCGCCGGGGCGCCATGACATGACGGAGAGGGCAGCGCTAACGCAAGCGGCCCAGCACCCGGTCGATGAAGGCCTCCGTGCTGCCGAGATAACCGCTGGGGTCGGTCAGCCGAGCGATCTCCTCCGCCGGCAGCCGGCCCTTGACCTCCGCCTCCGCCATCAGCGCCTCGGCCAGCGGGATGCCCTGGGCCAGCGCCACGTCGCAGGCCTGATTGACGGCATGATGCGCCGCCTCGCGCCCGAGCACCAGCGCGAGGCCCATCATCACCGCCTCGGCGACGATCAGCCCGCCGGTGCTCTCGAGGTTGCGCCGCATGCGCGCGGCATCGACCGTCAGCCCCTCGGCCAGCACCCGCGCCTGGGCCAGCGCCCCATGCGCCAGCAGGAAGGCCTGGCCGATCGCCAGCGGCTCCGCCTGCCAGGGTCCGGTGCCGCGCTCCTGGTCCTGCGCCATCGCCGCCTGCATCTGCGGCACCAGGGCGTGGACGCCGCGCGACTGGGCGATGATGTACTCGCAGGAGATCGGGTTGCGCTTCTGCGGCATGGTGGAGGACCCGCCACGCCCCTCCTGATGCGGCTCCGCGACCTCCGCCACCTCGGTCTGCATCATCAGGATCACATCGGTGGCGATCTTCAAGAGCGCGCCGCAGAGCAGGCCGAGGAAGGAGACCGCTTCGGCGATGCCGTCCCGCGCCACGTGCCAGGGGATGTCCGGCACGGCGAGGCGCAGCTCCCGCGCCAGCTCCTCCTGCACGGCGAGGCCCTGCGCGCCGAGCGAGGCCAGCGTCCCCGCCGCGCCGCCGAATTGAAGCCGCTCCAGCCGCGGGCGAAGCTGGTCCAGCCGCTCCACCATGGTGATGAGCGGCGAGAGCCAGACAGCGACCTTGTAGCCGAAGGTGATGGGCAGCGCGTGCTGGAGATGCGTCCGCCCTGCCATGACCGTGCCGCGATGCCGCACCGCCAGCGCTGCCAGCCCCGCATTCACCGCCAGCAGCTCCGCGCGGACCAGGTCGAGCCCCGCCCGCATCTGCAACACCACGGCCGTGTCCATGATATCCTGCGTGGTCGCGCCCCAATGCGTCCAGCGCCCCGCTTCCGCCCCTGCGAGCCGGCTGAGTTGCCGCACCAGCCCGACCACCGGATAGCCCGTGTTCCGTGTCGCTGCCGCCAGCGCCGCGAGATCGAGCCGTTCCGCCCGCGCCGCCGCCCTGATCGCCGCCGCGGCCTCCGCCGGGACGATGCCAAGCCGCGCCTGGGCGTGCGCCAGTGCCGCCTCCACATCCAGCATGTGCTGCAGCAGCGCCATCTCGCCCATGCAGGCGCGCATGGCCTCCGTCCCGTAGAGGGCGCCGAAGACGGGGCTGTCGGCCGGATTCACGGGCATCGCGTCAGACCTCGAAGAACACTGTCTCGCTCTCGCCCTGCAGGCGCAGGTCGAGCCGCCAGCTCCCGTCCGTCGCCCGCTGCGCGATGACGGTGCCGCGCCGCGCGGCCGGGATGGCGTTGAGGATCGCATCCTGCTCGTTCAGCTTCTCGCCGGCGAAGTAGAGCCGGGTGACGAGCTGCTTCAGCAGGCCCCGGGCGAAGAGCGAGATGGCGACATGCGGCGCCTGGAAGGCGTTCCCCTCCGCCCGCACCGGCCCCGGCTTCAGCGTGACGAAGCGGAAGCGCCCGTCCTTGTCCGTGCCGCAGCGGCCATAGCCATGGAACTCGCCCTCGTAGCTGCCTGCCGGATCGGCCTGCCAGATCTCCACCATGACATCGGCGCAGGGCGCGCCGTCGCCATCGGTGACCGTGCCCTCGATGGCGATGCGCTCGCCCTCGATCGCCGCATTCGGCCCGTTGGAGCGCAGCAGGTCGGCCCATTCCGGGAAGTCGATCAGGTGCCAGTAGGGGCCGGCTGTTTGGGAGGCCGTGGCGGGCAGGCTCATGCCGGGTTCTCCATCGGCGTGGCATCCCGCCCGCGCAGCACGATGTCGAAGCGGTAGCCGAGCGCATAGTCCGGCTCGGTCACGTCGAGGTCGAAGGCGGCCACCAGACGCTCCCGCGCCGCCGGGTCGGGGACGCAGTTGAAGATCGGGTCGAGCGGCAGCAGCGGGTCGCCCGGGAAGTACATCTGGGTGATCAGCCGCTGCGCGAAGCCGGCGCCGAAGAGGCTGTAATGGATATGCACCGGCCGCCAGGCATTGTGGTGGTTGCGCCAGGGATAGGCACCGGGCCGGATCGTCGTGTAGCGGTACCAGCCCTCCGCATCGGTGAAGACGCGGCCCTCGCCCTTGAAATTCGGGTCGAGCGGCGCGTCGTGCTGGTCGCGTTCATGGTTGTAGCGGCCGGCGGCATTGGCCTGCCAGACCTCGACCATGGCGCCGGGGATGGGCCGGCCATCCTCGTCCAGCACCCGCCCGGCGACGGTGATGCGCTCGCCCTGCGCCTCCCAGCCCGGCCCCTTGGCCAGGTTGTGCGTCGTCTCGTAAAGCGCCGGCCGCATGCGCGGCGCGCTGGTTTCGGTCAGCGTCTGCGGCACGCGCAGTAGGGGCTGCTTCGGGTGGCGCTTGTGCGTGCTGCCGTATTCGGGCGCGTCGTAGGGCGGCTGGGTGCCCGGCGCCGGCTGGCGGTAGCTCATCCCTCCATCTCCTTCAGGATGTCCTTGGCGAGGCGGAGGGCGGTGTTGGCCGTCGGCACGCCGGCATAGGCGGCGACCTGCAGCAGCACCTCGCCGATCTCCTCCGCCGTCACGCCGGTGTTGCGCGTCGCCCGCACATGCAGCCGGAATTCGTCGTGGTGGCCGAGCGCGGCCAGCACGCCGAGGCAGAGCAGGCTGCGGTCGCGGTGGGAGAGGCCCGGCCGCGTCCAGACCCGGCCCCAGACACCCTCCAGGATGAAGTCGCGGAAGGGAAGGTCGAGCGGCGTGAGCGCCGCCTCGGAGCGATCCACATGCGCATCGCCCAGCACCCGCCGGCGCACCGCCATCCCGGCCTCGGCGGCGGTCTCCGGCAGTGCCGTGGCGAGCTTCATATGGGCGAGGACGGCGCGCGTCATCGCCTCCTCCCGCTCGAGATTGGGGATGTGTCCCGCTTCGGCGATGACGACGAGCCTGCTCTCGGGTATCGCGGCATGGATCGCCTGCGCCGCCGCGACGGGCGTCGATTCGTCCCGGTCGCCGACGATGACCGTCGTCGGGCCGCGCACCCGCCACTCGGCAGGCGGGGCGAGGTCGCGCAGCGCCGCGGCGCAGCCGAGCCAGCCGGCGGGGTCGGTTGCCAGCAGCATCCGGCGGAGCCCCTTCGAGGAGGCGAGCGAGCGAGCCGTTACCCAGCGCCCGAGCGTCGCATCGGCGATGGCGGCCATCCCGCCCGCGGCGACCGCATCCATCCGCCCCTGCCAATTGGCCGGCCCGCCGAAATCCATCGCCGTGTCGCAGGCCATGACCGAGAGCACCCGCTCCGGCGCCTGCGCCGCCATGCGCAGCGCGATATGCCCGCCGATGGAGACGCCGCCCACATGCGCCGCGCCGATGCCGAGCGCCTGCAGCAGCGCCAGCGCATCCTTCACCAGCCGGTCCATCGTATAGGGGCCGGGCGTCGCCTCGGTCAGCCCATGGCCGCGCATGTCCATGCGGATGACGCGGTGGCGCCTGGCCAGCGCCTCCGCCTGCGGGTCCCACATATGCAGGCTGGTCCCGAGGCTGTGCAGCAGCAGCACCGGCGCTCCCGAGGCCGGGCCCGAAACCTCGGCATGGACGGCGATGTCGTCGAGCTGGATGAACATTCCTGCTCCCTCTCCCTTGGCCTCGAAACTCGCCTGCCGGTCCGGGCGGGTCAATGGCCGTCGCCATGCAATCAAACCCGGGTGAGCAAGGTGGGAAACCGTAACGGCGTATCAACCATGACATGACATGATCGGGCCATGCATTCCTCCATGACGACAGTTCTGGCACCCAGGACCTCCCGCGACACCGGTCCGTCCTGCGGCGGCTGCCGCGGCGGCACCGGGCTCGGCTTCGATCTGGCGATGGCCTTCCAGCCCATCCTCGACGCCGATCGCGGCGGCCAGGTCCTGGCGCAGGAGGCCCTCGTCCGCGGGCCGGAGGGCCAGGGCGCCGGCTGGGTGATCGACCAGGTCCCGCCCGAGGGGCTCTATGCCTTCGACCAGGCCTGCCGCGTCGCCGCCATCGAGGAGGCGGGCCGCCTCCGCCTGGCCGAGACCAGCGCCCGGCTTTCCATCAATTTCCTGCCGAACGCGGTCTACAACCCCCTTGCCTGCATCCAGGCGACGCTCCGTGCAGCGGAACGCACCGGCTTCCCGCCCAGCCGGCTGATCTTCGAGGTCAGCGAGCGGGAGCCGGTGCAGGACCCCTCCCACCTGCTGCGCATCTTCCAGGCCTATCGCCAGATGGGCTTCACCCTGGCGATCGACGATTTCGGTGCCGGCCATGCCGGCCTTGCCCTGCTGGCCGACCTGCCGGTCGATCTGGTGAAGCTCGATATGGGCCTCATCCGCGGCTGCGACACGCATCGCCCCCGCCAGGTGATCCTCGCCAGCATCACCGCCGCCTGCCGCGAACTCGGCGTACAGGTAGTGGCCGAGGGCATCGAGACGGCGGAGGAATGCGCCACCCTGCGCGGCATGGGCATCGGCCTGTTCCAGGGCTACCTCTTCGCCCGCCCGGGCTTCCGCAGCCTGCCCGTGCCCGCCGCGGTCGCCGCCCTCAGGCCAGCAGCCGCACCAGCCACAGGCTGAGCGCCGGGAATAGTACGCAGAGCGCCAGCCGGACGAGATCCGTCGCCAGGAAGGGCAGCACGCCCCGATAGGTCCGGGCGATTGGCACGTCCCGCGCCAGCGAGGAGACGACGAAGACGTTGAGCCCGATGGGCGGCGCCGTCAGCCCGATGCCCACCACGATCAGCACCAGGATGCCGAACCAGATCGCCGTCTCCTCCGTGCTGGCCAGGCCGAAATCCAGCGCCGTCACCACGGGGAAGAAGATCGGCAGGGTAAGCAGGATCATCGCCAGCTCGTCCATCACCGCGCCGAGCACGATGTAGGCGAAGAGCAGCAGCGCCAGCACGCCATAGGCCGGGTAGCTCTGCTCCGCGATCCAGAGCGCCAGCAGCTCCGGCGCCGAGGTCAGGGCGAGGAAGGCGTTGAACACCTCCGCCCCGAGCAGGATGACGAAGATCATCGCCGTTGTCTCAGCCGTCGCCAGCAGCGCCTCGCCCGCCTGGCGCAGGCTGAGCGTCCGCCGCGCCAGGCCCACGGCCAGCGTTGCGATGCAGCCGATGGCCGCGCTCTCGGTCGGGGTGAAGACGCCGCCATAGATGCCGCCCACCACGACGACGGCGATCAGCATCACCGGGATGACGCTGAGCAGCGCCGCCCGCCTTGCTGCGGGTAAGACGCGCGCTGCCGCCGGCATCAGCCCCGGCCGCAGCCGCGCCAGCGCGGCGATGGCGAGGATGTAGAACCCAGTCGCCAGCAAGCCGGGAACCAGCGCCGCCATGAACAGCTTGGCGATGTTCTGCTCCGTGCTGATCGCATAGACGACGAGGATGACCGAGGGCGGGATGAGGATGCCGAGCGTCCCGCCGACCGCAATCGTCCCCGTCGACAGCCCGGCATCGTAGCCGAAGCGCCGCAGCTCCGGCAGCGCCGCCCGGCCGAAGGTCGCCGTGGTGGCGACGCTGCTGCCGCAGACCGCGCCGAAGCAGGCGCAGGCGCCGATGACGCCCATCGCCATCCCGCCCGGCTTGTGCCCGAACAGCGCATTCGCCGCGGCGAAGAGGTCCCGCGCCAGCCCGCCCCGCTCCGCCAGCGCCCCCATCAGGATGAAAAGTGGGATGACGGAGAGGGTGTAGTTGGCGAAGAGGAAGTAGGGCGTCGTCTTCAGGTAGTTCAGCAGCGTCGCCGCATCGACGAGGGTGACGTAGCCGCCCATGCCGACCAGCAGCATGGCGAGCCCCACCGGGCAGCGCAGCGCGATCAACCCCAGCAGCGCGGCGAAGCCGAGCGCCGCCTGCAGGAATTCCGGCGCCATCACTCATCCCCCCGCGCCAGCCGCACCACCCAGATGGCCGCGACCACCGCCGTCAGCGCGAAGCCGAAGGCGCCGAAACCCACCGCCCACCAGGTCGGCAGGCCGAGCACCATCGTCGTCGTGCCTGAGCGAAGCGTCTCCCTCGCCCCGACCAGGAGCCGCTCCGCCAGCACCAGGGCGACCGCGGCCCAGACCAGCATCCAGAACGCATCGACGATCCGGGCAGCCCGCCGCGGCAGCCAGGTGGTGAAGCTGTCCACCAGGATGTTGGTCCGCCGCAGCGTGCCATAGGCGAGGAAGGCCAGCACCGCGAGGCCGGAGCCGAGCGAGACCAGCTCGAAATCCCCCTGCACCGGCTGGCTCGTCGCCCAGCGCCGCGCCACGCTGAAGCTGGTCAGCAGCGCCGTCGCCAGCAGGGCAAGGCCGCCCAGCGCCGCGACCAGGGTGGCAGCCCCGGCAACCACGCCCCGCCGGCCGGCCATGCGCGCCTCAGCCCGCGCCCTGGCCGTGCTGCGCAACCAGCGCCCGTGCCTCCTCGAGCAGCTTGCCGCCGTCGATGTTCCGCTCCTTCATCGCGGCGACCCAGGCATCGATGACGGGGGCGGTCTGCCTCTGCCAGCGGTTCCGCTCCTCCTCGGAGAGCTCGATGATGGCGTTGCCGCGCTTGCGGACCATCTCCTCGACCTTCGGCCCCTCCTCGTCCCAGGGCCTGGCCGCCATCCTCGCCGCCGCCATGCCGCTGTTGGCGTCGATGACGGCGCGGAGGTCGGCCGGCAGCCCCTCGTACTTCGCCTTGTTCATGGCGAGGACGAAGGTGGCGATGTAGAGCGTCGGCGAGCCGGTGATCTCGGTGTGGAATTTCGCCATCTCGTGCAGGCGGATGCTGGGCACCACCTCCCAGGGCACGACGGCGCCGTCGATGACGCCCTGGCTCAGCGCCTCCGGGATCTGCGGGACCGGCATACCCACCGGCGCGGCGCCGAGCGCACGCAGCGCCTCGCCCGTCTGCCGCGTCGGGAAGCGCAGCTTGAGGCCGCCCAGATCCTCCATCCGCCGCACCTCGCGCCGCGTATGGATGACGCCGGCATCATGCCCCCAGGCGGTGATGATCTGCGTTTCGGCGAATTCCTGCCGCATCTCCCGCTCGTAGAGCGCCTGCACCGCCTGCACGTTCACCGCCGCGCGGCGATGCGCGACGAAGGGCAGCTCGAAGACCTCGATCCGCGGGAAGCGCCCCGGCGTGTTCCCCGGCAGTGTCCAGACGATGTCGGCGACGCCATCCCGGGCCTGGTCGTAAAGCTGCGGCGGCGCCCCACCGAGCTGCATCGCCGGGAAGACCTGGATGCGGATGCGGCCCCCGCTCTCTGCCTGCACCTTCTGCACCCAGGGCATGATGAAGAAGCGGTGCACGTTGGAGACGGCGGGCAGGAAGTGGTGCAGCCGGAGTGTCACCTCCTGCGCCCGCGCCGCGCCGGGGCGCAGGAGAGCGGGCAAGGCAAGGGCGGCGGCGACCAGCGGGCGGCGTTGCAGCATGGACGTATCCCAGGGACGCAGTTCTTGGCCGGTATGGCGGGTTCGCCACCCTTGCCACGCTTTCCGCCGAAACCGAAGCCCCGATGTTACGGCCTCAGCCGATCGCCGCCCGCAGAGCCGCCGCCCGCTGGCCCACCACCGCCGCCGGATCGCCCGGCTTGTAGAGCGAGGAGCCGATGCCGAATCCCGTGGCCCCGGCCGCCCGCCAGGCCGGGATGGTCTCCACCCCCATGCCGCCGACCGGCAGCACCGCCGTGCCCTTCGGCAGCACCGCGAGCATCGCCTTCAGCACGGCGGGCGAGGCCGCCTCGGCCGGAAAGAGTTTCACTGCATCCGCCCCCGCCGCGAGCAATGCAAAGGCCTCCGTCGGGGTGAAGAAGCCGGGTGCCGCCAGCATGCCGAGGCGCTTCGCCTGCCGCACCAGCGCCACATCGGCATGCGGCGTCACCAGCAGACGCCCGCCGGCCCCGGCCACCTCGGCGAGCTGCCCCTCCGTCATCACCGTCCCGGCGCCGACCAGCGCGCGCTCGCCGCAATGCGCCGCCATGCGGCGGATGCTCTCGACCGGCTCCGGCGAGTTCAGCGGCACTTCGAGGATGGTGATGCCGGCGCCGACCAGCGCCTCCGCCACGGGCACTGCCTCGTCCGGCGTGATGCCGCGCAGGATGGCGACGAGCGGGCAGCGGGCCAACCAGTCTTTCAGCGTCATTGCAGCGTCTCCGCGATCAGCATCAGGCCGCGCAGGGCGAGGTCCGGGTCGTGCAGCCGGTGCTCCAGGCCGAAGGCGCCGAAGGCCAGCGCATAGGCCCGGGTGAGGGTTGCCGAGCCGGCCAGGTGGATCGGCCCGTCGGGCACGCCCTCGGCCAGCGCCGCCGTCACCTCATGCCCGATCAGCAGGCCGGAGAGGTAGCTGCCGGTCGCCTCGGCCGTCAGCTCGCCCATCAGCCCAAGCCCCCGCGTGCCGAAGAGGTGGTGCAGCAGCCCTCCCGGCTCCCGCGCCCGGGCCACGCCGCGCAGGAAGGCCGCCTCGTCCGTGGGCGCGTCCTTCGCCAGCCGGCCGAGGATGCTGTGCTCCAGCAGCACCGCGCGTACCTCGCCGGTCATCTGCGTGGCGAAATGCGCGATCCGCCCGCCGGAGAGCCGGGCCCATTTGGCATGCGTCCCCGGCAGGCAGGCCACCGCCTCCGCCGTGCCGAACTCCGCCAGCAGACCGATAAGCTTGGTCTCCTCGCCCCGCATCACATCCGGCACGCCGCCCGCATCGCGCGTGGTGAGGCCGGGGACGAGCAGGCACCGCGCGCCGTCGAAGGGAAGGGGGGTGAGGGCGCCGGCGATCTCGGCCGGACCGGCCGGGCAGGGGAGGTAGGGTGCCTCCACCCAGCCCTGCCGGCTGCCGACCATGCCGCAGAGCAGGACGAGGCGCTCGCCCTCGGCGAGCCAGGGCCCGATGGCGGCCGAGAGCGCCGCCGGGAAGCCGCCGGCCGGGACGGAGAGGATGCCCCCCTCGCTTTCCCGCCGGTCGAGGATGGTGCCGCCGGGGGCGAGGCGGTAGGCGCGGAAGGCGGTGGTGCCCCAGTCGATGCCGATCATGCGGGAGTCCTGCGCTGCCCTTGGCCGGGATGCAACGCAGAACTCCGCCCTGGACGCCGCCTAGCGCAGGACGATCTCGACCCGCCGGTTCTGCGGCTCGCGCACGCCGTCGGCGGTCGGCACCAGCGGCCGGCTCTCGCCATAGGCGGTGATGCCGATCTCGTTGCGGCTGATGCCCTGCCGCACCAGCTCCGCCGCCACCGCCTGCGCGCGCCGCTCGGAGAGGCGCTGGTTGTACTGCGGCGTGCCGGAGCGGTCGGCATGGCCGGCCACTTCGATCTTGGTCGAGGAGACGCGCCGCGCCGCGCCCGCCGCCTCGGTGATGATCTGGCGCGCGCGGTCGGTCAGGTCCGCCCGGTCCCAGTCGAAGAAGACGAGGTAGGTGCGGGCGACCTCGGGTTGCGCCTGGGTCACCGGGGCCTCGACCACCGGCGGCGGCGGCGCGGGCTGGTTGAAGGCATAGCGCAGGCCGAAGAGCAGGCTGTGGTTCTCGCCCTCCGGCCGGTACTTGCCGGGCACGCCCGGGGCGCCCGGCCCCGCCGTCCGCGCCACCCGCAGGTCGGGCTGCATGACGTCGAAGTAGCGATACTCGACCGTCAGCGCGAGGCCCGGCGCGACGCCGACCGCGCCGCCGAGGATCGCCTGCCAGGCGAAGGCGCCGCCGGTGTCGTCGATCAGGTAGCGGCTGCCGCCGGTGGCGAAGCTCGCCCGGCTGTACTCGGTCCAGGCATAGCCGGCGCCGGCGCCGAAATAGGGCATGAAGCGGCTCGGCGCGACGCCGAAGCTCGAGAGGTCGAAGTCGAAGAGCAGGTTCGCCATGGCGCCGTAGCGGTCGACATAGCCGCTGCGCCCGGCCTGCACGTCGTTGAAGGAGAGCCGCTTGATCTCCTGGTTGCGGTAGTTGCCCTCGACCTCCGCCCGCAGCCCGTTGCCGAAGCCCCAGCCGATGGAGGCGACCGCGGCCAGGCCAATGTCGTTATCATGGACATGGATGCCGCGGTTCTTGTTGTCGAGCCAGTTGTTGAGCCCCGCGCCGGCCCCGACATAAAGGCCCGAAACCGGCTGTGCCTGGCCGGCGGCGGGCACGGCGACTGCCGCCAGCAGGGCGGTGGCCAGCAGGGATTGGCGCAAGGTCATCGGTGACTCCGCAAGCAAGGGCAGTCCTGCCGAGCAGGCAGGGAAACGGTTCCTGCCTTTTTGCTTAATCCCGCTCCCGCTGCACATCAAATAACCGGGTGTAACTTTCTCTTCTTGGGCGATACCGCATTCAACGCCGCGGCCAGGTGCCGCACATCCTCGGCCGCGGACGTCAGCGGATGCCGCGTCAGCAGCGGCGCCTGATGGCGAATCGCTTCCGGCACGCGCTGGTCCCGCCGGACGATGCCGGCGAGCGGCACCCCGGCGCCGAGGAAGCGCAGGCAAGCCGTCTCCAGGCTGCGCCATACCCGCTCGCCCGCGGCCGCATCCTCCGCCAGGTTGACCACCACCCGCTGGTCGCCCGCCGGCCGGTCGCGGCGGTGCAGCTTCAGCACTGCATAGGCATCGGTCAGGCTGGTCGGCTCGCCCGTCGCCACCACCAGCAGCGTGTCGGCGAGCGCGGCGAGGCCGCGCACCGCCGGCTCGATCCCCGCACCGCAATCGAGCAGCACCGCATCCCACGCCGCCGCCGCTTCGCGCAGCATCGCCCCAAGCCGCCCGGCTGCCGCCTCGCCGAGCCCCGCCAGGCTGCCGCAGCCCGATCGCCCCGGCAGCAGGTCGAACCCTGCCGCATGCCGCCGCACCGCAGCACCAAGGCCGCACCGCCCGGCCAGCACCTCGCCCAGGTCCGGCCCCGGCGGCAGGCCGAGCTGCACGTCGATATTGGCGAGGCCGAAATCCGCATCGACCAGCAGCACGCGCTGCCCCGCCTCCGCCAGCGCCTGCGCCAGGCTGATGGCGAGCCAGGTCTTGCCGACCCCGCCCTTGCCCGAGGCGATGGCGATGATCCGGCTGCTCTCGTTTCCGCTCATGCCGCACTTTCCAGTCGAGGGGGGCCGGCCAGCCGCTGCGCCAGCCAGGCAGCATCAACCGGGGTCAGTCCATCGGCGACACCGGGCCCGGTGCCCGCCTCGCCGAGCGCCAGCCCCGCCGCGGCCGCGGCCAGCACGCCGCCGAGGCGCCGTGCCGCGTCCAGCCGCGTCGGCAGCAGGTGCCGCGCGCCGAGCGCCATGAAGGCAGCCGCCGTCTCCGCCGCCTCGGCGGGGTCGAGCCCGGCCGGCATCACCACCACCATCTCCGCCCCGATGGCGAGCGCCATCCCCCGCAGCCAGGCCGCCTGCACCGCATCGAAGGGGTCGCAGCCCGCGCTGTCGATCAGAACCGGCTGCGCCGGCCCCCGCCGCGCCAGCGCCCGCGCCAGCATCTCCGGCTCCGTCGCCATGGCGAGCGGAAGGCCGAGCAGCCGGGTGAAGGCTGCCAGCTGCTCCGCCGCCCCGGCGCGCAGCCCATCCGTGCTGGCCACCAGTGGCGGCGCCCCGGCGAGCACCAGCCGTGTCGCCAGCTTGGCGCAGCTCAGCGTCTTTCCCGCCCCCGGTGGCCCGACCAGCATCAACGGCCGCCCACGCCCGTCCGGCAGCGGAGCGAAGCGCAGGGCCGCCGCCAGCCCCTCGGCCAGCGGCCCCTCTGACAGCCGCGCCGCCAGCGCCGCCGGCAGGTTGTGCCGCGCGAGGCCGGGCGCGGGCGAGGGCGGTGCGGCCGGCGCCAGCACCACCGGCTCCGCCGCGCGGTCGAGCGCCGCCGTCACCTCCACCCCGCCCTTGACCCGGCGGCTGTCGAGGATGACGGCATCCGGCCCCAGCTCGGCCCGCACCGCCGCCATCGCCTCCGCCATGCCCGCCGCCTGGAAGAGCCTGAGGCGCATCGGCTATACCGTCGCCACGGTGCGGATGCGGCAGCGCGGATGGATCTCCGTCTGGCTCAGCACCGTCGTCGAGGGGCGGAAGCGCTCCACGATCGCCCGCACATGCGCCCGGATGCCGGCCGAGCAGACCAGCACCGGCGCCTCGCCCGCGGCGCTGTCCAGCACCTCCCGCACCCGCTGCATGAACTCCTGCAGCCGCGAGGGCGCCATGGCGAGCTGGCGCTCCTCCGGCGGCCCGGTCAGGCTTTCGGCGAAGGCCAGCTCCCATTCCGCCGAGAGCGGCACCAGCGGCACATAGCCCTGCGGCCCCCGCGCCGCCTCGGAGAGCTGCCGCGCCAGCCGCGCCCGGACGGCCGCGAGGATCGCGCCCATCCCCCGCGCCCCGCCGGAGACCGCCTCCTGCACCCCCTCAAGGATGGTCGGCAGGTCGCGGATCGACACTCGCTCGGCCAGCAGCGCCTGCAGCACCCGCTGCAGGGCACCGAGGCCGATCTGCGCCGGGATGACATCGGCGACGAGCTTCTTGTGCTCCGTGGGCAGCTCGTCGAGCAGCTTCTGCGTCTCGGCGAAGGAGAGCAGTTCCGGCATGTTGTCGCGCACCGTCTCCGTCAGATGCGTCGCCAGCACGCCCGCGCAGTCGACGACGGTGCAGCCGCGCGCTAAGGCCTCGTCGCGCAGCGCCTCCTCGATCCAGAGCGCGGGCAGGCCGAAGGTCGGCTCGTTGGTCCGCTCGCCCGGCATCGCCGGCACCTGGCCCGAGGGGTCGATGGCAAGGTGCAGGGGCGGCCGCAGCCGGCCCCGCGCCGCCTCGATCTCCTTCACCCGCAGCACGTATTCGTCGGGCGGCAGTTCCAGGTTGTCCTGGATGCGCACGCTGGGCAGCACGAAGCCCATCTCGCTCGCCATGGTGCGGCGGAGGCTCCTGATCTGCTCGGTCAGCCGCGGCGCCTCGCCGGCGGCCAGAGACAGCAGCCCATAGCCCAGCTCCAGCCGCAGCAGGTCGAGCCGCAAGGCCTCGGCCACCGGCGGCTCGCCGGGCGGCGGGGGCGGGGGAGGGGGCGCCTCGGCCGCGCGCCGCTCCGCTTCGCGCCGGTTCCAGGCCAGCGCCCCGCCGCCTGCCGCGAGCGCAAGGAAGGGCGCCAGCGGCATCCCCGGCATCAGCGCGAGGAAGCCAGCGGCGCCGGAGGCCAGCGCCATCGGCTTCCACCCGCCGCCAAGCTGCCGGCCCATCACTTCGTCCGCCCGCTCCCTGCCGGAGCCCTTGGTGACGACGATGCCCGCCGCCACCGAGATCAGCAGCGCCGGGATCTGGCTGATGAGGCCGTCGCCCACCGTCAGCGTGGCGAAGGTCGTCGCCGCCTCGCCGATCGGCATCCCATGCCGCAGCACGCCGATGCCGAGACCACCCAGCAGGTTGACCACGGTGACGATGAGCCCGGCGATCGCATCGCCGCGGACGAATTTCGCCGCGCCATCCATGGCGCCGTGGAAGGCACTCTCCTGCTCCAGCTCGCCGCGCCGGCGCCTGGCCTCCGCCTCGTCGATGATGCCGGCCGAGAGGTCGGCGTCGATCGCCATCTGCTTGCCCGGCATCGCATCCAGGCTGAACCGCGCCGCCACCTCGGCGATGCGGCCCGAGCCCTTCGTCACCACCATGAAATTCACGATGAGCAGGATGGCGAAGACGATCATCCCGACCATCACGTCGCCGCCCATCAGGAAGCCGCCGAAGGCCGCCACCACATGCCCCGCCGCCTCCGGCCCCTCATGCCCATGGCTGAGGATGGTCCGCGTGGTGGCGACGTTGAGCGCGAGGCGCAGCAGCGTCGTCAGCAGCAGCAATTGCGGGAAGGCGGTGAATTCCAGCGGCGAGCGGAGGAACAGCGCCACCATCAGCACCAGCACTGAGACGGTGATGGAGAGCGCCAGCCCGGCATCGAGCAGCAGCGTCGGCAGCGGCACCACCAGCACCGCGAGCAGCAGGGCGACGCCGACCGCCAGCGTCACGTCGCCCCCCGGCTGCAGCCGCCCGAGCCAGGCCGGAAACGCGATGCCGCCCATGCGTCAGCCCTCCATCGCCCAGGGCATGGCGGGATGCGCCGCCGGCACCGCGACGCCCTGCGCCCGGTACTCGTGCAGCTTGTTGCGCAGCGTGCGGATGGAGATGCCGAGGATCTCCGCCGCCCGCGTCCGGTTGCCGAGGCAATGGCTCAGCGTCTCGAGGATGAGGTCCCGCTCCACCTCGCCGACCTTCCGCCCGACCAGGCCGCCCACCCCCTTCGCCGCCGGCGCCGCAGCAGTTGGCTTCGCTTCCATGGCTGCCACGGCCGGCAGCGGCAGCGGCGTCAGCTCCACCGCCTCCGGCCCGATGGCGGGGCCCTGCGCGAGCAGCACGGCGCGGTGCAGCGTATTCTCCAGCTCCCGCACGTTGCCCGGCCAGGGATGCGAGAGCAGCAGCGCCTCCGCCGCCGGCGCCAGCGCCCGCACCGGCAGCCCGTTCGCCTCGGCGAAGCGCCGGGCGAAATGCGCGGACAGCGCCAGGATGTCGAGCGGCCGCTCGCGCAGCGGCGGGATGTGCAGCCCGAGCACGTTGAGCCGGAAGTAGAGATCGGCGCGGAACCGCCCCGCCTGCACCTCCGCCGCGAGGTCCCGGTTGGTCGCCGCCAGCAGCCGCACATCCACCTTCACCGGCGCCCCGCCACCGAGCCGGTCGACCTCCCGCTCCTGGATCACGCGCAGGATCTTCGCCTGCAGCCGCGGGTCCATCTCGCCGATCTCGTCGAGCAGCAGCGTCCCGCCATCCGCCTGCTCGAACTTGCCGCGCCTGGCCGCGACGGCGCCGCTGAAGGCGCCTTTCTCATGGCCGAACAGCTCGCTCTCCAGCAGCGCCTCCGGCAGCGCCGCGCAGTTGAGCGCGACGAAGGGGCCCTGCGCCCGCCGGCTGCTGCGGTGGATGTGCCGCGCCAGCACCTCCTTCCCCGTGCCGCTCTCCCCGGTGATGAGGATGCTGGCCTGCGCCACGGCGAGCTGCGCCGCCCGCCCGAGCAGCGCCGCCATGGTCGGCTCGCGATGCACCGGCGCCTCCGCCTCGCCCGCCGCCGCGGCGAGCATGGCGGCGATCAGCTCCGCATCGGGCGGCAGCGGCAGGAATTCCTTGGCCCCTGCGCGGATCGCCCGCACCGCGGCGGCGGCATCGGCATTCCGCCCGCAGGCGATTACCGGGCAGGCGATGCGCTCGGCGGCCAGCTGCTCCACCAGCCAGCCGATGTCGTGCGTCACCTCGCAGAGGATGAGGTCGGCCCCCTCCGCCCGCAGCCGCTCGAGCCCGGAGGAGACACCCTCCGCCTGCGCCAGCCTTGCGCCCTTCGCGGTCGCCATGCGCGCCGCGAGGCCGAGCTCGGCGGTCAGCGCGCCGATGATGAGGAGCCGTGCCATGCTCAGACCCCCCGATCGCCCTTGACGATCTCGGTCATGGTCACGCCAAGCCGGTTGTCCTCGACCATCACCACCTCGCCGCGCGCGACGAGCCGGTTGTTGACATAGATGTCGACCGCCTCGCCGAGCTTGCGGTCCAGCTCCACCACCGCGCCGCGGCCGAGCTTCAGCAGCTGCGAGACCTGCATCGTCGCGCGGCCGAGCACCGCGCTCACCTGCACCGGGATGTCATAGACCGCCTCCAGGTCCCGCCCGCCGCCAGCGGGGCGGGGCGCGGCGGCCTCCATCGGGTTCAGCGCCTCGAAACCGGCAGGATCCGCCATGCTCACTCCTCCTCCACCATGGATGACAACCCGAAGCCCCGCAGCAGATCGGCGATCACCGCCTGCTGCGTCTCGGGCGAATACGCCGCCCCGCCGCCCCGCCAGGCGGCCCGCACCGCGCCTGGCGCCAGCGCCGCATCCTCGGCGATGCGCAACCGCGGGTCGCCGAGATGCGCCGCCACCGCCTCGGCGCATCCCGGCGCCACATGCAGCGCGACCGCGACCCCCTCCTCCAGCAGCGGCGCCAACTGCCCGGCGAGCCAGGCCGCGGTCTCCGGAGCCAACCGCTCCGCCGCCGCCGGCAGCGCCGCGCCGAGCGCCGCCAGCAGCACCGCCGCCAGGGCCTCCGCCGCCTCGCCCACGGCCTCCGCCACGCCCGCTCCGGCCTCGGCCAGCCGCAGCGCGACGGCCTCCAGCGCCGCAGCCTCCCGCGCCGCCCGGCTCGCCGCCTCCGCCGCGCGCCCGGCCGCCTCGCCATCGGCGAAGCCTGCCTCCCGCGCCGCCTCTAGCATTGCCTCGCGCGCCGCCGCCTCGGCGGCCGCCTCGGCCGCGGCGATGGCGGCAAGGTCGGACGCCGGCTCCGGGTCCGACAGCGGGGGCGGCGGCGCGTCGAGATCGGGCACGTCGAACGGCATCTCGACGCGTGCGCTCGCCCGTGGCCGGACCAGCACCAGCACCGGCTCGAACCCGTCGGTCACGGCAGCATCTCCTCATCCCTGCCGTCCTGGAGGGTGATGGTCCCCTGCGCCGCCATGTCCTTGGCGACGGCGACAATCGCCGCCTGCGCCTCGTCCACGTCGCGCAGCCGCACCGGGCCGAGCGCCGCGATGTCGTCCCGCAGCAGCTTCGCCGCCCGTTCCGTCAGGTTCTTCATGAAGAGCTCGCGCAGGTTCTCCGAGGCGCCCTTCAGCGCCAGCGCCAGCTTGTCCTTCTCCACGCCGCGCAGCAGCGCCTGCAGCCCGCTGCCGCTGACGCGCTGGAGGTCCTCGAAGGTGAACATCAGCCCGCGGATGCGCTCTGCGCTGTCGCGGTTGCGCTCCTCGAGGGCGCCGAGGATGCGCGCCTCCGCCTGGCGGTCGAGGTTGTTGAAGATCTCGGCCATCATCTCATGCGCGTCGCGCCGCGCCGCACGGGCGAGGTTCGACATGAACTCCATCTTCAGCGTGCGCTCGACGCCCTCCAGCGCCTCCTTCTGCACGGTCTCCATGCGCAGCATCCGCATGACGACCTCCATGGCGAAGCCCTCGGGCAGCAGGGAGAGGACGCGCGCCGCGTGGTCCGCCTTGATCTTGGTCAGCACCACGGCGACGGTCTGGGGGTATTCGTTCTTCAGGTAGTTGGCGAGCACCGCCTCGCTGACATTGCCAAGCTTGTCCCACATGGTGCGGCCCGCCGGGCCGCGGATCTCCTCCATGATCTGCGCCACGCGGTCCGGCGGCAGCGTCTTGAGCAACAGCCGTTCGGTGCTTTCGAAGCTGCCGGTAAGCGAGCCCGCCTGGCCGAGCTGCTCGGCGAAGTCGACGCAGAGCTCCTCGATCGTCGCCGAGGGCACCGTGCCGAGCGTCGCCATGGCGATCGAGAGGTCGCGGATCTCGTCCTCGTGCATCCGGGCGAAGAGCCGCGCGGCATGCTCCTCGCCGAGAGCGCCAGCATCAGCGCGGCCGCCTTCTGTTGCCGGGTGAGAAGGGTCTTCGACATCAGGCCGGCTCCTTGGGCGTCAGCCAGCGGCGCAGCACGGAAAGGGCCTCATCCGGGTGCTGCTCCACCAGTTCGATCAGGTTGTTGATGGCCGAGGCGCGGACCTGCCCCTCGATTTGCGCCCGGTCGATCATCGCCTCGGCGCCGGACAGCCGCCCGACCTCGCCGCCCTCGACCGCCGCCTCGGCCTCGGCCGTGCCCTCGGCGGGCACCGGCGCCGGCGGTGCGAGGCTCGCCGCCACCCGCCCGATCATCGGCCTGCCGAGCAACAGGATGGCGACCACCGCCACCAGTGCGAGCAGCCCGCTCTCGATCAGCCGCGTCGCCAGCGCCGGCGCGATGGGCAGGCCGAGGAAGCCCGGCGGCTCGGCCGGCCCACCTGCCTCCTCGACGAAGCGCATGGAGACGACTTCCACCTTGTCGCCGCGCCGCTCGTCGAAGCCGATGGCGCTGCGCACTAGGGCAGCGATCCGCGCCAGTTCCTCCGGCGTCCGCTCGCGCCAGGTGCCGCCCTCGGCGAGGCCGTCCACCAGCACCGCGACGGAGAGGCGCTTCACCACCGGATGCTCCCGGAGCGTCGAACGGCTGGAGCGCCCGATCTCGAAATTCGTCGTCTCCTCCTGTCGGTTCTCGCTGCTCGCGCCGCCGCCGCCTTGCGCCTCCTGGCCCGGCAGGTTGGTGGCGACCGAGGTCGGCGGCGGCTCCGCCCCGCGATTCTGCTCGGTGACGCTCTGGGTGCTGCGCGCCACCTGGTTCTCCGGGTCGAAGCGCTCCTCGCGCGTCTCCACCCGCTCGAAATCCATCTCCACCGTGGCCTCGGCCCGCACCCGGCCGGGGCCGAGGCTCCGCTCCAGCAGCTCCTCCACCGCCCGGCCGATGCGCATCTCCTGCGTCCGCCGCAGCTCCTCCTGGTTGAGGGCCTGGGCGGCGGCGCCAAGCGCCTGGCCGCCGCGGGCCAGCAGCTCGCCCCGGCTGTCGACGATCGAGACATGCTGCGGCTTGAGCCCCGGCACCGCCGTCGCCACGAGATGCAACACCGCCTGCACGCCCTCCCTGTCCAGCCGCTGCGCCCCCTGCATGGCGAGCACCACGCTCGCCTGGGCCTCGCCCCGCTCACGGGAGAAGGCCTCCCGCCGCGGCAGCACCAGGTGGACGCGCGCCGTCCGCACCCCGGCGAGGCCGCGGATGGTCCGCGCCAGCTCCCCCTCCAGCGCCCGCAGCCGGTTCACATCCTGTTGGAAGGGGCTGGTGGTAAGCCCTTCCGACCGGTCGAAGATCTCCCACCCGACGCCGCCACCGGAGGGCAGCCCCTCCTTCGCCAGCATCAGGCGGAGCCGAGCCACCTGCTCGCTCGGCGCCAGCACCTGGGTGCCACCGGCCGAGAGGCGGTAGGGCACCTTCTGCCGCTCCAGCACCGCGACGACGGCAGCGGCATCCCGCCCTTCCAGCTCGCCGAAGAGGGGGCTCATCGGCACCTCCCCGGCGCGGAACGCCATGACCGCGAGGAGGGCCATGATGCCCGCGGCGACCGCGCCGAGCGCGATCAGGCGCCCGCGGCCGAGGCCCCTCAGCCCTTCGATGACCCCGTTCACCGGTCCAGCCCAGCCGCGCATGGCCGATGCATCGCTCATTCCCCGATCAGCCTTTTGCCGATGGGCAGAATTTGCCGGATGCCGCCTTACCGTCCGGTTAAGAACGCTCCCGGCTTATCCCCGGCCGCCTGTCATGGAAACGTCCCTGCCATGTCACCTGGGCGGAGCATGGCGATTTACACGCCTCCTCCCGCTTGGTATCTCCCGCCCGCCCGCCGCAAGGGCACGGGCGGCACACAGACAGGGGTCCGGCCGGGCATGAAGATCGTCGCCTGCAACAGCAACCGCCCGTTGGCCGAGGCGGTGGCCGCCTCGCTCGGCCTGCCGCTCACCAGCGCCTCCATCCGCCGCTTCGCCGACATGGAGGTCTTCGTCGAAATCAACGAGAATGTCCGCGGCGAGGACGTCTTCGTGGTGCAGAGCACCTGCTACCCGGCGAACGACAACCTGATGGAGCTGCTGATCACGCTCGACGCGCTGCGCCGCGCCAGCGCCCGCCGCGTCACCGCCGTGATCCCCTATTTCGGCTACGCCCGGCAGGACCGGAAATCCGGCTCCCGCACCCCGATCTCGGCCAAGCTCTGCGCCAACATCATCACCGCGGCCGGCGCCAACCGCGTGCTGACGATGGATCTCCACGCCGCGCAGATCCAGGGCTTCTTCGACATCCCCGTCGACAACCTGTTCTCGGCGCCGCTCTTCTCGCGCGACATCATGGAGCGCTACAAGGGCCGCGACCTCATGGTCGTCTCCCCCGATGTCGGCGGCGTGGTTCGCGCCCGCGCCATGGCGTCGCGCCTCAACACCGATCTCGCCATCATCGACAAGCGCCGCCCCCGGGCCGGCGTCTCCGAGGTGATGAACGTGATCGGCGAGGTCGAGGGCCGCCACTGCATCCTGGTCGACGACATCGTCGATTCGGGCGGCACGCTCTGCAACGCCGCCGAGGCGCTGATCAAGAATGGCGCCTCCGGCGTCTCGGTCTATGTGACGCACGGCGTCTTCTCGGGCGGCGCGGTGGCGCGCGTCGGCGCCTCGCCGATCGAGAACATGACGGTGACGGACAGCATCCTGGCGACGGAGGCGGTGCGCGTCTCCTCCAACATCCGCCAGGTGACCATCGCACCGCTGCTGGCCGAGGCGATGCGCCGCATCTCGGAAGAGAGCTCGGTCTCCTCCCTCTTCAACTGAGCTGACCGGGGCCCTTGGCAGGGCCCCGGCCTGGCCTCAGGCCGTGACGGGCGCCTCCACCGCGCTGGTCCAGCCATGCGGATCCTCGGCACGGCTATACTGGATGGCGGTGATGGCGTCATAGAGCCGCTGCGTCAGCTCGCCCGTCTGCCCGCCGCCGATGACGATCCGCTGGTCCTTGTAGCCCAGCTCGCCCACCGGCGAGACCACGGCAGCCGTCCCCGTGCCCCACATCTCGCGCAGCGAGCCGTCCTGTCCGGCCCGCATCACCTCCTCGATGGAGATGCGCCGCTCGGAGACGGTGAGGCCCCAGTCGCGCATCAGCGTCAGCGCCGAGTTCCGCGTGACGCCATCGAGGATGGTTCCGCCGAGCGGCGGGGTGATCACCTCGTCGCCGATGCGCAGCATGATGTTCATGGTGCCGACCTCGTCGATCCAGCGCCGCTCGATCGCGTCCAGCCAGAGCACCTGGGTATAGCCCTGCCGCTCCGCATCGCGCTGCGCCGAGAGCGAGGCGGCGTAGTTGGCCGCCGTCTTTGCCTCGCCGAGCCCGCCCTGCACGGCACGGACGTACTTGTCCGTCGCCAGGATGCGCACCGGCTTCACCCCCTCCTTGTAGTAGGAGCCGACCGGCGAGCAGATGACGAAGTAGGTGTAGCGGTGCGCCGGATGCACGCCGAGCATCACCTCCGTCGCCACCACCGTCGGGCGGATGTAGAGCGAGGTGCCGGGGCTGCGGGGAACCCAGTCATGGTCGGCGGCGACGATCGCCTCGAAGCTGCGGCGGATGAGGCCGGCATCCATCTCCGGGATGCAGAGCGCCGCGCAGGAGCGGTTGAGGCGCTCGGCATGCCGCTGCGCCCGGAACAGCCGCACCTGCCCGTCCGCCCCGCGGAAGGCCTTCAGCCCGTCGAACACCGCCTGGCCGTAATGCAGCACGGAGGTGGCCGGGTCCAGCGTCAGCGGGCCGTAGGGGACGACGCGCGGGCTGTGCCAGCCGCGCCCTTCCTCGTATTCCATCAGGAACATATGGTCGGTGAAGACCTTGCCGAAGGAGAGGGAGGCATCCTCCGGACGGCGCTGCGGCGTCCTGGTGCGGGTGACGCTGATGGTGGTCTCAGGAGAGGATGGCATTGCGCCCGTTCCGTTGTGGCTGGGGTCTGGCGTGCCACCATAGCGTAACACTCCGGTGGCCTGAACCCACCCCGAATCCCCCTTGCCGCGCGCCCGTGCCTCGGCTCATCTGCCGCCGACACGAATGCGGAGGAACCCCCCATGAAGCTCTACTACGCCCCCGGCGCCTGCTCCATCGGTATCCATGTGCTGTTGGAGGAGATCGGCAAGCCCTACGAGGCGGCGCTGCTGAACACCAAGGAAGGCGCCCAGTTCAAGCCCGAGTTCACCAGCATCAACCCGAAGTCCAAGGTGCCGACCCTGGTGCGCGACGACGGCTCGGTGCTGACCGAGTATCCCGCCATCGCCCTCTGGCTCGCCAGCAGCTTCCCCGAGGCGAAGCTCCTGCCGAAGGATGCCGAGGGCCTGGCCAAGGCGCTGGAATACACCGACTACGCCGTGGCGACGCTGCACATGCAGGGCTTCTCGCGCATGTTCCGCCCCGCCAACTTCGCCCCGAACGAGGCGGACCACGAGGCGGTGAAGGCCCGCGGCGCCGAGATCTTCGAGAAGGGCTTAGGCCTCTTCGACAAGGCGCTGGCCGGCAAGAACTACCTGCTCGGCGAGTTCTCCTTCGCCGACAGCGCGCTCTTCTACGTCTCCTTCTGGTGGTCCGCGCGGCTCAACAAGACCTTGCCGCCGAACGTCGCCGCGCATTACGAGCGGATGAAGGCCCGCCCCTCTGTGCAGCGCACCATGGCCGCCGAAGGCTTCGCCTGAGCATGCCAAGGGACATGGTGGCGAGCCTCAACCGCATCCCCTTCTGGTTCCTCCGCCATGGCGAGACGGACTGGAATGCGGAGGGGCGGTCCCAGGGCCGCACCGACATCCCGCTGAACGGCGTCGGCCTGGCCCAGGCCCGGCGCGCGGCGAAGACGTTGGCGGCGATCGGCGGCATCGCCACCGTCGTCGCCTCGCCCCTGGTCCGCGCGAAGGTGACGGCCGAGATCGCCGCCGAGGCGCTCGGCCTGCCGGTCGAGTTCGACGAAAGGCTGCAGGAGGTCAACTTCGGCGAGCAGGAAGGCCAGCCGATGGGGGACTGGTACGACGACTGGATCGCCGGCCACTACACCCCGGCCCGCGCCGAGCCCTTCGACGCGTTGTTGGCCCGCGCCGTCGACGCCATCAACCGCGCGACGGCCAGGCCCAGCCCGGTGCTGGTCGTCGCCCATGGCGCCCTGTTCCGCGCGCTGCGCCTCGCCTTCGGGCATGAGCCGAATGTGCGGACGCCGAACGCGCTGCCCATCCGCTGCGAGCCGCCCACGGATGGCGGCAGCAAGTGGGCCGTCACCCCGGCGGAGCTGGCGCCGGAGTGACCACGAACCGCCGGTAGACTGCGCCCAGCGCGATCAGCGCCAGGCCGAGCCCGAGGAAGCTGAGCACCCGCCACAGCCCCTCGAGCTCGGCCATGTCGATGAAGAAGGCCTTGAGGATGGTCAGGCCGATCACCCCGAGCGCCGCCAGCCGCAGCGATGCCACCCCCTGCCTTATGCCGAGCGCCAGCAGCGCCGCGCCGAAGCCGAGCCAGGCGATGCTGTAGGCATAGAGTTCCGAGCCATCGACATCGCCGAGCCAGAGCGGCATCGCCGTGGGGTGGAAGCGGTGCCGCACCTCCAGCGTCACCCAGGCGAAGCCCGCGGCCAGGGCGTAGAGCGCCAGCAGCCGCGCGATCCAGCGCGGCGCCAGCCCCCGCACCGCCAGCCCCGCCAGCGCCGCCGGCACCAGATAGGCAAGAGCCAGCTCGTTGAAGACCGGCACCGGCAGCAGGTCGCCCCAGGCATCGATGGCCGGGTTGTCCAGCACCAGCCCGGTGCCGAACCCCACCACGCCGAGGAAGAGCAGCCGCCACCCCCAGCCGAGCACCGGCCGTCCGCCGAGCCGCCGCTCCAGCCAGCGCGTGAGGCTCGCCAGCAGCGCCAGCGCGCTGAGCTGCAGCCCCGCCTCGGCGAGGCTCCACTCCGCGCCCCCGGCCCAGTCGCCTCCCGTCATCCCATGGCGGATCTCGAGCAGCACCAGCACGGTGAGGAAGGCGAGCGCCCCCGCCTCCAGGACGCCCACCAGCGCATCGTCCCGCCGCCGGCGGAACATCGCCGCCGCCAGTGCGAAGCAGGCGGCCGGCACGCCATAGGCCGGCAGCAGCCCGTTCAGCACCGGCGTCGTCCCGACCGGATACTCGGCGACATGCCAGTTGAGCAGCAGCCGCACCAGAACCACGCCCGCGACGGCCATCGCCACACGGCGCAGCGGATCGAGCCCGCTCCGGCCCTCGACCCAGGCGAGCGGCGGCAGGAAGAGCGCGACGGCAAGCGTCAGCCATTGGTCGGTAAGCACCATCGCCGCGCCGAGCGCCAGCGCCGCCATCGCCCCGGCCGCATGGGCGCCTGCGCGCTGCACCGCGCCCTCGCGCGCCGCCAGCCCGGCAAGCCCCGTCGAGGCCGCCGCCAGGGCGAGCGCCGCCAGCGCCCAGCGCCCATCCAGCGCGAAGCCCCGCACCCGCGCATAGGCGACCAGCAGCACCAGCACCGGCACGGCCGCCGGCAGCGCCGCCCAGGCGATAGGCCGCACGCCGCGCCGCTCCCGCCAAGCGCCCATCAACCCATGCATCGCGGCCAGCGCCGCTGCCGCGCCGAGGAAGGGCAGCAAGGCCTCCGGCGGCCAGGGGCGCGTCGGCAGCAGCGCCTGCACCACCCCGTCGATGGTCACCGCCTCCTCCGGCGCCAGCCATGCGGGGATGGTCCAGCTGAGCAGCATCAACAGTCCCACCAGCGCGGCGAGGAAGGGCAGGGGCATCAGCCGCCCCTCCCGCGCCGCCGCCGCCAGCCCGACCACGGAGAACAGCAGCACCCCGGTTGCCGGCCCGAGGCCCGTGGCCCCCGGCACCAAGACGAGCCCTGCCGCCGCCAGCAGGGCGAAGGGCAGCAGCGCCAGCCGCCGCCCGGCGCCGCTGTCCAGCGCCGCCCCCGGCAGCAGCCCGACATGCAGCGCCGCCGCCACGGGCGCGAACAGGGCAGGGGCCCAGACCGCCCCCGTATTGCCGGCGATCATCCCGCCGACCAGCACCCAGGCCGCCGATGCGACGGCCGCGCACCAGCCGAGCCAGGCCGCGCCCACCTGCCGCAGCACGCCGAGCGCCGCCACCGTCACCGCCAGCAGGTAGAGGAAGAGCCCCGGCAGCGACGGGTCCTGCGTCTCCACCAATGCCGGCGTCCCATAGGCGCCGGCGATGCCGATCGCCGCCACCACCGGCCCGAAGACCAGCGCCAGCGCGATCCCCCCCAACGCCACCGCCGCCAGCAGCCCGAAGCCGGGCAGCGGCGCGAGCAGCCCATACATCGGCCCCGCCGCATAGGCGGCGCCGAAGAGGATGGCGAGTCCGCCCGCCGCCAGCGCCGCCGGCGCCTGGTCCGGCCAGGGGAGGCCCGGCCGCTCCTCGGCCGGCCGCCGCCGCAGCCAGGCCGCGCCGCCGATCAGCGCCAGGCCGAGCAGCCCAGCCAGCACGCAGCGCGGCCCCGGCCCAAGCCAGCCCTCCTCCACCGCCGTCCGCACCAGGAAGACGCCGGCCAGAAGCAGCGCCGCGGAGCCGAGCCAGACACCCCAGCGAAGGGTCAGCAACTCCTCGATGCCCGGCCGCGGGGGCTTTGGCTCCGGCGCCGCGGCCGGCTCCGGCTCCGCCACAGGCTCCGGCGCGGGCGGTACCTCCTCCATGGGCTGCGGCGCCGGCGCCTCGGCGGGCCTGTCCCAGGGCGAGGGCGGCCGTGGCGCCGGCGCGGCAAGCGGCGCCCCGGTCCGCATCGCCTCCTCCAGCGCCACGACACGCCGTTGCAGCGCGCTCGTCTTGCGATACCCCGCGATACCGAGCCCCCAGCCCACAAAGAAGCCGAGCACGAGCAGAATCAGGAAGCCTTCCATCCCGGAACGCTCTCCGTCCGCACCGGACCGGTCAAGCCACAGCCTGTTGCGCCCGCGTCCCGGTCATCACGAAGCCGATGCGCCGTCACCACCTTGACGCAGTTGCGCCCGGCCCTTCGATCCGCTAAGGCCCGCTCCGTCGCGGGCACCCCTGGAGGCCCGCGCACTTGGCGTTGGGCGATCGGCCCCGCGCCGGGTCCATATCCTGAGCATACGGAGCACCGACCATGGTCCAAACCATCCGGATCGAGGCCGAGGCGCGTGAGCAGGCCGGTAAGGGGGCGGCGCGCGCAACTCGGAGGGGGGGTCTTGTCCCCGCAGTCATCTACGGCGCGAAGCAGGAGGCGACGCTGATCGCCCTCGACCCGCGTGACGTGATGAAGGAATTGCACAAGGGCGGCTGGCAGAGCCACCTGTACGAGGTCGCGGTCAAGGGCGGCGGGACGGAGCGCACACTGATGCGCGACATCCAGTTCCACCCGGTCACCGACCGGCCGATCCATGTCGACTTCCAGCGCCTCGCCGCCGGCCAGCGCATCCGCGTCCGCGTGCCGGTCGCCTTCCTGAACGAGGACACCTGCCCCGGCCTCAAGGCCGGCGGCGTGCTGAACCTCGTCCGCCGCGAGGTTGAGGTGCTGGCCGATCCGGACGCCGTGCCGGAAGCCTTCCAGATCGACCTGGCCGAGGCCGGCATCGGCGACAGCCTGCGCTGGTCCGCCGTGCAGGACAGCTTCGGCACCCAGGCCGTCCTCGACCGCGACTTCGTGGTGGCGACCATCGCCGCCCCGACCGTGGTGGAGGAGGTGATCGCCCCGGTCGCCGCCCCCGCCACCGAGACGGCGCCGAAGGGCAAGGCCGCCAAGGGTGGTGCCGCTGCCGCCCCGGCTGCCGCCAAGGCGCCCGCCAAGAAGAAGTAAGGCCAAGGGTAAGGACTGCAGGCGATGCTGCTCTGGGTTGGCCTGGGCAATCCCGAGCCCTCCCAGGCGCGGCATCGCCACAACATCGGCTTCATGGCGCTGGACGCGATCGCCCGGCGCCATGGCTTCTCCCCCTGGCGCAGCCGCTACAAGGGCCTCGTCGCCGAGGGCAGCATCGCGGGCGTGAAGGTCCTCGCCCTCAAGCCGCAGACCTACATGAACGGCTCGGGCGATTCCGTGCAGCCCGCCGCCGGCTTCCACAAGATCGCGCCCGGGGACATCTGGGCCTTCCATGACGAGCTCGACCTCGCCCCCGGCAAGGTGCGGGTGAAGCGTGGCGGCGGCGCCGCCGGCCATAACGGCCTGCGCGACATGCAGCGCGCGCTCGGCACGCCGGATTTCTGGCGCGTCCGCCTCGGCATCGGCCATCCCGGCCACAAGGACCGCGTGACGGGCCATGTGCTCGGCAATTTCGCCAAGGTCGACACCTGGCTGGAGCCGCTGCTCGATGCGGTGGCCGATGTCGCGCCCCTGCTCGCCGCCGGCAAGCCGGAGGAAGCCATGACCCGCATCGCCCTGCTGACCCAGGAGACGCGCTGATGCAGCCCGAGGACGAGGCCGACTTCGCTGCCGGGATGATGGGCGGCCCCGGGCCCGAGGATGTCGCCAACGGCGCCGCGGCGCTGGCCGCGGCCATGGTGCGCGAGGCCGGCGCCCTGGCCGCCGCCGCCGCCGCGCTCCGCAGCGCCGCGGCGGTGACGCCCGGCGACCCGATGGGCGGCCCGCTCTCCGACATCCGCCGCCAGCGCCTCGCCATGGCCGCCGCCGGCGAGGCCGCACTGAAGGCCGCGCTCCTGCTGGAGGCCGCCAATCTCGTCGCCCCCGGCGGCGATCCCGCCGAGGCCATCGCCGCCGCCGCCCGCCGCGCCGGCGCGGCCCCCGCCCTGCTGGCGCCGCCGATCCGCGCCGCCGCCCTGTCCCTCGCCACCGATGACGGCGCCGCCCGCATCGCCGCCGCCACCATCGCCGAGGCGCTGGCCCAAGCCCTCGCCGCCTAGGAGTTCATCATGGGTTTCAACTGCGGCATCGTCGGCCTGCCCAATGTCGGCAAGTCCACGCTCTTCAACGCCCTGACCGAGACCGCCGCCGCCCAGGCCGCGAACTACCCCTTCTGCACCATCGAGCCGAATGTCGGCCGCGTCGGCGTGCCCGACCCGCGCCTGCAGGCCCTGGCGAAGATCGGCAAGAGCCAGAAGATCGTCCCCACGACGCTCGAGTTCGTCGACATCGCCGGCCTGGTCCGCGGCGCCTCCAAGGGCGAGGGCCTCGGCAACCAGTTCCTCGCCAACATCCGCGAGGTGGATGCCATCGTCCACGTCCTCCGCTGCTTCGAGGATGGCGACATCACCCATGTCGAGGGCAGCGTCGACCCGGTGCGCGACGCCGAGACGGTCGAGACCGAGCTGATGCTCGCCGACCTCGACGGCCTCGAGAAGCGCCAGGTCGGGCTGCAGAAGCGTGCCCGCAACGGCGACAAGGAGGCGACGCAGCAGCTCTCGCTGATCGACCCCATCGTGAAGGCCCTGCAGGACGGCAAACCGGCCCGTACCGCGGTGTCGAAGGGCGAGGAGGAGGCGGCGAAGCGGCTGCAGCTGCTGACGACCAAGCCGGTGCTCTATGTCTGCAACGTGGAGGAAGCCTCGGCCGCCGCCGGCAACGCCCAGTCGGAGCGGGTCTTCGCCATGGCCCGCGCGCAGGGTGCCAGCGCGGTGATCGTCTCCGCCGCCATCGAGGCCGAGATCAGCCAGATGGCGCAGGAGGACCGCGGTGACTTCCTCGAGAGCCTCGGCCTGCACGAGGGCGGCCTCGACCGCGTCATCCGTGCCGGCTACGCCCTGCTCGGCCTGCTCACCTACTTCACCGTCGGCCCGAAGGAGACGCGGGCCTGGACCATCACCAAGGGGATGAAGGCGCCGCAGGCCGCCGGCGTCATCCATGGCGACTTCGAGCGCGGCTTCATCGCCTGCGAGACCATCGCCTATGACGACTACGTCGCCCTCGGCGGCGAGCAGGGCGCCAAGGAAGCCGGCAAGATGCGCGTCGAGGGCAAGGAGTACGTGGTGAAGGACGGCGACGTCCTGCTCTTCCGCTTCAATGTGTAGCATCACGGCGGATGCTGCCCGCCGATTTCCCCGCCAATGCGCTGGCCGTCGTCATCGCCTTCGGCCTCGGCGCGCTGATCGGGGCGGAGCGGGAGTGGCGCCGCCATCCGGGCGGCCTCCGTTCCTGCGCCATCGTCGCGGCGGCGGCCTGCGTCTTCGCCCGCATCGCGGTCGAGCATGGCGGCGCCAACCCTGCCCCGGCGCTCGGCGCCATCGCCACGGGCGTCGGATTCCTCGGCGCCGGCGTCATCCTGCACCATGGGATGGCGGTGCGCGGCCTCTCCACCGCCGCCACCTTCTGGGCGGTCGCCGCCATCGGCACCGCGGCCGGGCTCGGCGACTACGGCATGGCGCTCGGCCTCACCGCACTGGTCTGCTTCGCCCATGTGCTGCTGCGCCGAGCCTCCGCCTGGATCGAGCGCTGCGCCCCGCCGGCGGAGAACGGGCCGAAATAGCCGCGCTCAGTTCCGCTTCACCATTCGCACCGCATAGGCGCAGAGCCCGTTGCGGTACTCGCCCTGGAACACCCCATCGGCGAAGAGCCCCGTGGTGGCGATGGTCCGGTCGAGCGAATCCACCATGCGGATCGAGCCGTCGGCGCTGACGAAACCGCTCTGGCTCTGGCGGATCTGCGGGTTGAGGGTGAAGACCGCCTGCCCCTGCGTGACGGTGATCTCCCGCTCGCCCGAGGGCGCCCGTGGGCATTCCCGCGTCCGGTCCGGCTGGAGGGTGATGGTGCCGACCCAGCGCCCGTCGAAACTCGTCACCTTCGAAGGCGGCGCCGCGGGCCGCGCCGGGGGCGAGGCGTTGCGCGTCGTGACCGAGCTCGCCTCTGGCAAGGCGGTCTCGTTGGCGCAGGCGGCCAGCAGCAGCAGGCCTAAGGCGGGCAGGAAGGGACGCATGCGGATCCTCAGGTCGTGGCGTTGCGCGAGGAAAACCCTCAACCTTCCTCCTGGCAAGCCTCCGCCTCCCGCTGTGCGCCATCGAGCAATGCCTGCCGCCGCGCCTCGGCCCGCCGGTCATTGGCCTTCTCGGCCGCCGTCCGGCCATGCTTCGCGCGGTTTACCGCCGCCTCGGCCGAGGCCCGCTCGCGCGCCTGCCGTTTCTTCACCTGCTTCAGGTTGACGATCTCGCCCATCCCCGCAGCATAGAGGCAGCAGCCCAGAAGGGGAGGGTCCATCCATGCCGACCATCGAGCTCACCGCAGCCGACGGCCACGTCCTTGGCGCCTATACCGCCGGCCCGGCCGATGCGGCGCGCGGCCTGGTCGTCGTCCAGGAGATCTTCGGCGTGAACCGCCACATGCGCCGGGTCTGCGACGATTTCGCCAGGGAAGGCTACGCCGTCGTCTGCCCCACCCTGTTCGACCGCACCGAGCGCGGCGTCGAACTCGGCTACGAGGCCGCCGATGTCGCCCGCGGCCGCGACCTGCGCGGCACTATCGATGCCGGCAAGACCCTGCTCGACATCCTGGCCGCCGCCGCCGCCCTGCCGCGCCTGGCCCGGCGCGGCATCGTCGGCTATTGCTGGGGCGGCACCGTCGCCTGGCACGGGGCGACGCGCAGCAGCGCCTTCGCCGCCAGTGTCGGCTGGTATGGCGGCGGCATCGCCGCGGCGAAGGCGGAGCAGCCGGCCTGCCCCGTGCAACTGCATTTCGGCGAGACCGACGCCTCCATCCCGCTCGCGGATTTGGAGGCCATCCGCGCCGCCCAGCCCGGCGTCGAGGTCTTCGTCTATCCGGGCGCCGGCCACGGCTTCGGCTGCGAGGAGCGCGGCAGCTACGTCCCGGCCGATGCCGCGAAGGCCCAGGAACGGACGTTGGCCTTCCTCGCCCGGCATCTCGGCTGAGCGGCCGGGGGCTGTTCCCACTCCGGATTATCTGCGCTTAATCTCCCCTCCAGAGTCCGGCGCGAAGCCGGCCGTCCAAGGGAGAAAAGAATGCACCGCAGGTCCTTGTTCGGCGCGGCCCTCGCTGCGCCTGCCCTCCTCGCCGTCCCGGTCCGCGCCCAGGGCACCATCACCCTGAACGGCGCCTCCCAGTTCGGTGACGAGCACCCCTATACCAAGGCGCTCGTCCGGTTCGAGGAACTGGTGAAGCAGTATTACGGCAAGCCGATCAACTTCGTGCTGCACAAGAACTCGTCGCTCGGCCTCGAGAAGCAGTATTTCGAGTACATGGCGCAGGGCCGGGCGGTGGACTACGCCATCGTCTCCCCCGCCCACATGTCGACCTTCTCCAAGGCCGCCCCCTTCGTCGACGCGCCCTTCCTGTTCCGCGACGTCGCCCATTGGAATGCGGTGCTAGACCAGGACATGTTCAAGCCCGTCGCCGACGAGGTCGAGAAGCGCGCCCGCGTGGCGATGATCGGCTACGGCGGCGGCGGCGTGCGCAACATCTTCTTCAACAAGCGCGTGACCAACCTCGCCGCGCTGAAGGGCCTCAAGGTCCGCGTCCAGGGCGCGCCCATCTGGTCCCGCACCTTCTCAGCCATCGGCATGTCGCCGACCGTCATCGCCTATAACGAGATCTACAACGCCATCCAGAACAACGTCATCGACGGCGGCGAGAACGAGGCGGCCGGCGTCGAGCAGATGCGCTTCTACGAGGTGGCACCCCAGCTCTCCATGACGCAGCACGCCATCACCATCCGCCCGCTCTGCGTCTCGGTGCAGACCCTCTCGAAGCTGCCGAACGACCTCCAGGCCGCCATCAGGCGGGCTGGTAAGGAAGCCAGCGCCTTCCACCGCACCGCGGAGGCCGGCGCCGACAGCCAGATCCTCGAGACGCTTGAGAAGGCCGGCCGCCTGCACCGGGTCGAGTTCACCGACCGCGCCGAGATGAAGCGCCTGGTCGACCCGGTGATGGCCACCTATGCACGCGAGATCGATGCCGAGGGCATCCTCAACCGCATCAACGCCCTCACGGCCTGATCAAGGCCGCGGCGCCGGGCCTGCCCCCGGCGCCGCCTGCAAGGACTCCCCATGCCGACCACATCCCCCGGCGCGCCGGCCATGCTGCGCCGCGTCAACGACGCGCTCGCCAGCCTCATCGCCTTCCTGCTGATACTGAGCGTCGCCATCCTCATCATCCCGGTGACCTTGCAGATCCTCTCCCGCTACACGCCCCTCATCCCCGCCTATATCTGGACGGAGGAGCTGGCACGCTTTTGCCTGGTCTATGCGGTGATGCTCGGCGCCATGCTGGCCGTCCGCGAGGGCACGCATTTCGTCGTCGACGTCTTCCCCCGCCTCTCGACCGTCGGCGAGGCGCGGGTCGAGCTGATTGCCGGCAGCTTCGTCCTGCTCTTCGCCTTCGTCTTCCTCTGGTGGGGCTGGGAGTTCACGGAGTTCGCCATCTACCGCATCAGCGAACTGGCGGAACTGCCGCTCTGGATCATCCATGCCGCCTGGCCCATCGCCGGCGCCGTCTGGCTGCTCTTCGAGGCGGAGCGGATGCTGAACGCGCTTGCCGTGCTGCGGGCCACCGGGGAGGGCCGCGCGTGATGGGCGGCAATGTCCTCGACGCCGGCAGCGCGGCCGCCATCCTCTTCGGCATCTTCTTCACGCTGCTGGTGCTGCGCGTCCCCGTCGCCGTCTCGCTCGGCCTCGCCTGCCTGCCGATCCTGCTGGTCGAGCCGCGGCTGTCGCCCATGATGCTCGCGCAGGAGACCTTCAACGCCTACAATTCCTTCATCCTGCTGGCCGTCCCCTTCTTCCTGCTGACCGCCAACCTGATGAACATCGGCGGCATCACCGACCGGCTGATGACCCTCTCGCGCTCGCTCGTCGGGCATTTCCCCGGCGGCCTCGCACAGATCAACGTCGTGCTCTCCTTCTTCTTCGCCGGCATCTCGGGCAGCAGCACGGCGGATGCCGCGTCCCAGTCCAAGATCTTCATCGAGGCGCAGCGGAAGGAGGGCTATGACGACAGCTTCTCCGTCGCCATCACCGCTGTCTCCGCGGTGCTCGCCGTCATCATCCCGCCCTCCATCCTGATGATCGTCTGGGGCGGCGTGCTGACCGTCTCGATCGGCGCGCTCTTCCTCGCCGGCGTCATCCCCGGTGCGCTGATCGCCATTGTGCAGATGGGCACCGTCCACGCCTATGCGAAGGCGCGCGGCTACCCGACCTATCCGCGCGCGACGCTGGGGCAGATCGGCCAGGCCTTCCTCGTCTCCATCCCGGCCCTGCTGACGCCGCTCATCATCATCGGCGGCAAGATCTTCGGCTGGTTCACCGCGACGGAAAGTGCCTGCGTCGCCGTGCTCTATGCAGGCGTCCTCTCGCTGCTGGTCTATCGGGAGATGGATTGGCGCGGCCTGGTGAACGCGCTCGGCGAGACCGGGCGGCTGGCCGGCATCACCCTTTTCTGCGTCGGCACCGCCTCGGCCTTCGGCTGGCTGCTCGCCTTCTACCAGATCCCGGAATACCTGCTCTCCGGCGTGCAGGCCTGGGGGATGGGACGGATCGGCACCGGCTTCTTCATCGCCGCCGTCTTCCTCGTGGTCGGCTGCTTCCTCGATGCCATCCCGGCCATCATCATCGTCGGTGCCATCCTCCAGCCGCTGACCCAGGCCGTCGGGATGGACCCGGTGCATTTCGCCATGATCGGCATCGTCTCCCTGGCCTTCGGCCTGGTGACGCCGCCCTACGGCCTCTGCTTGATGATCGCCTGCTCGGTCGCCGGCATGCGCGTCGGCGATGCGCTGAAGGACACCTGCATCATGCTGCTGCCCATGCTCGGCGTGCTGGCACTGATCATCCTCTTCCCCTCGATCGTGCTGGTGCTGCCGAACCTCGTCTCACCGGAATTTCTGCGTTGACGTGATCGAAACCGGCCCCATGTCCCAACGTTCGCTCTCCGCACCGGCACGCTGCCGGACGGAGGGCAAGCGATGAACTCAACGATCCTTTTGATCATCCTGATCGTGGTGCTTCTGGGCGTGCTGCCGACCTGGCCCTACAGCTCGGGCTGGGGATACTACCCGAGCGGCATCCTTGGCATCATCGTCATCGTGCTGCTGGTCATGGCCCTGACCGGCCGCTTGTGACCAACCCCCGCGAGGCCGTGCCGCGGCCTCGCGGGTGCCGCCTCAGCCAGCCTTGGCGGCCAGCAGCCGCACCAGCGCGGCATCCCGCTCCGCCGCCAGGGCGGGGATCGGCCGTCCGTCGGTTTCCTGCGCGACGCCCTCGATCAGCGCCCGCTGCAATTCCGGCGTCAGCACCGGGTTGCCGAGGCTTTCCCACCAACTCGTCACCGCCGGCATCAGGTGGTGCATGAAATGCGCGTAGCCGCCCTCGCCACCCGCCAAGTGGAAGGTGGCATGCGGCCCCATCAGTGCCCAGCGTAGCCCGGGCCCCTGGGCGATCGCCGCATCCACATCGGCGACGCTGGCGACGCCCTCCGCCACCATGTGCACCGCCTCGCGCCAGAGCGCGGCCTGCAGGCGGTTCGCCAGGTGCCCCGGCACCTCTTTGTTCAGCACGATCGGATGCTTGCCGATGCCGCGGTAGAACCCGACCGCCGCTTGCACCGCCTCCGCGCTCGCCGTGCCGCCGCCGACCACCTCGACCAGCGGGATAAGGTGCGGCGGGTTGAAGGGATGCCCGATCACAACCCGCCCCGGATGCGTGCAGCCCTCCGACAGCCGGCTCACCAGCAGGCCCGAGGAAGAGCAGAGGATCAGCGCATCCTCCGGCAGCGCCGCGCTGATGGCGCGCAGCAGGGGCTGCTTCACCTCGTAGCGCTCCGGTGCGCTTTCCTGCACCGCATCGCAGCCGGCGACCGCCTTCACCGGGTCCGGCTCGAAGGACCATCGCCCCGGATCGGCCCCCGGCGCCGCGCCGAGCTGCTGCAGGATGGGCCAGGCCCCCTCCACCATGCGCCGGATCAGCTCCGGCGCCCCTGGCGAGGGGTCGCTCGCCACCACCTCCAGCCCACGGCTGAGGAACCACGCGGCCCAGCTCGCGCCGATCGTCCCGGCGCCGATGACGGCGATGCGACGGACGGGCCGCATCGCCTCAGCCCTTCTCGACCGGCCCGCCGCCTTCGGCCCAGTCCTTGAACCCGCCGAGGTTGCGGACATCGGCATAGCCGAGATCCTGCATCATCTGCCCGGCCAGCGCCGCGCGCCCGCCCGAGGCGCAATAGGTGATGACCACGGGCTTGCCGAGCGCCGGGTCGCGCGCCGGGCTCTCCGGATCGACGCGGAACTCCAGCAGCCCGCGCGGGATCGCCAGCGCCCCCGGCACCTTGCCGGAAGCGGCGATCTCGGCCGGCTCGCGCAGGTCGATGAACACGGCCTCGCCCTTGGCATGCAGCGCCTGCGCCTCGGCGGCGCTGATCCGCGGCACCGCGGCATTAGCGGCGGCGACCATGTCCTTCACGGTCTTCGGCATCGGCGTTCCTCCTCGTTGGAGGGGGGAGGCTAGCCCAACACGCGGGCCGCCGTAAGCGCCCGCCCCAGCACCGCGACGCTGGCCGCGATCAGCACCAGGAGCGTCAGCACCGCCCCGCCGCCCCGGGCCGGCCTGACATCCGGCTCCCGGCTGATGCCGATGGCGTGCAGCACCCGCGCAACGACCAGCGCCGCCCCGAGCAGGTGCAGCAGCAGCGAGGACAGCCGCATCCCCTCGCCGAGCGCCATCAGGATCAGGATCAGCGGCACGTATTCGGTGAAATTCGCATGCGCCCGGACCGCACGGAGAAGCCCTCGGTCCTCGCCGGTGCCGAGCATCACCCCGCTGCCGAAGCGCCCGCGCACCACCAGGAGGGTCAATGCCGCGTAGAGCAGGCCGAGCAGCGCGGCATAGAGGGCCGTGACCGGAAGCGCCATGAATGAGGTCCCCCATGGCCCCGCGTTCGACAAGCCGCCCGCGCATCGCCATATCGGGCCCATCATGGAACCCCTCGCGCTCTACATCCACTGGCCGTTCTGCCTGCGCAAATGCCCCTATTGCGACTTCAACAGCCATGTCCGCGAGGGGATCGACCAGGCCGCCTGGCGCGGCGCCCTGCTGCGCGAGCTGCGGCACGAGGCGGCACGGCTCGGCCCCCGCCCGCTCGCCAGCATCTTCTTCGGCGGCGGCACGCCGAGCCTGATGCCGCCCGAAACCGTCGCCGCCCTGGTCGAGGAGGCCTGCGACCTCTTTCCCGCCCCGCCCGACCTCGAGGTCACGCTGGAAGCCAACCCCACCAGCGTCGAGGCCGCACGCCTCGCCGAGATCAGGGCCGCCGGCGTCAACCGCCTCTCCCTCGGCATTCAGGCGCTCGACCCGGCGGCTCTCCGCTTCCTCGGCCGCGAGCACAGCGCGGCGGAGGCGGTGGCCGCGCTCGAGACCAGCCGCGCCATCTTCCCCCGCCTCAGCTTCGACCTGATCTATGCCCGCCCCGGCCAGCCCGAGGCCGCCTGGCGCGCCGAGCTTCGCCAGGCCCTCGCCTTGGCTGCCGACCACCTGTCGCTCTACCAGCTCACCATCGAGCCCGGCACGCGCTTCGCCACGGAATATGCCCGCGGCGCCTTCGCCCTGCCCGACCCGGACGAGGCCGCCCGCCTCTACTGGGCGACGGTGGAGGAGGCCGCGCGCTTCTCCCTCGCCCCCTACGAGGTCTCCAACTACGCGCAGCCCGGCGCCGAGAGCCGCCACAACCTCGCCTATTGGCGCTATGGCGACTATCTCGGCATCGGCCCCGGCGCCCATCAGCGCCTGCTGCTGGACGGCGCCATGATCGCCACCCGCCGCCACCGCGCGCCGGAGGAATGGCTCGCCCGCGTCACCCGGCAGGGCCACGGCACGGCCGAGGAGGAGGAACTCACCCCCGCCGACCGCGCCCGCGAGGCCCTGCTGATGGGCCTCCGCCTCGCCGAGGGCATCGACCCCGCCCGCATTGAGGCCCGCAGCAGCCTGCCGCTGGCCGAGGCGCTCGACCCCGCGATGCTCCTCGCCTGCATCGAGGAAGGCTATCTCGAATGGACCGGGGCCGGCCGCCTCCGCGCCACGGACGAGGGCCGCATGCGCCTCGACGCCATGCTCCCCGTCCTGCTGCGCTAACCCTTGGCCCGCGCCCGGCGCTTTGGCGCCGCCGTCGGCTCCCCCGGCACCGCCCGCGCCAGCCATTCCAGCGCCCCCGGTGCCGCCCGCCAGCCGGCCGCCCCGGTCCTGCAATAGACCGCCGCCTCATCCGCATCGCCCGGGCTGTAATACTCCGGCGACTCCGCCGGCATTGGCACCCGCCCGAGCAGCAGCCCCGGCACATGCGGGTTGGTCCCGAGCGCGGCCGGAAGCGCCTCCGCCGCCTTCGCCTCGCCACCCTGGCGGAAGGCGAGCAGCACCGCGCCGTAATGCCAGGCCGCGCTGCTGTCCTCCTCATAGGCCTGGTGCAGCGCCGCCGCTTCGGCCAGGGCATCGGCCTCCAGCAGCCAGTCGAGCAGGATGTAGCGCAGGCCCTGGTTGTCGTTCGGGTTCAGCGCCAGCGTGCCGCGCAGCGTGTCGATCGCCTCCGCCACCATCCCCTGCCGGCGCAGCTCGAAGGCGAGCCCCTGCCGCGCCCGCATATAGGGCCGGGTCTCGATGACGGACCAGAACTCGCCGCGCCAGGCCGTCATCCGCCAGGGACCGATGAACACCTCGCCCGCCGCCACCGCCTGGCGCCACAATTCCAGGGTGAAGGACAGCCCCTCCGGCGCCTCGCTCGCCAGGATGCCCCAGGCATCGACGCAGAGCGGGCTGGCCTGCAATGCCTTGGCGGCAAGGGCCAGGCGCTCCTTGCCGGTGGCCTCCATGGCGCCGAAGGCGATGTCCTGCGCCCCGTTGACCTGATGGTCGATCTCGGTGGTGCTATCCTCCAGCACCCGCATCACCCGGCGCTCCTGCGCCACCACGGCCGCCTTGCCGCCCTTAGCCTTCGCCATCGCCGCCTCCCAGCTCCAGCGCCCGCCGATAGACCTGCTTCCGCGGCAGCCCCGTCGCCGCCGCCACCGCCGCCGCCGCGTCCCGGAGGCTCATCCCCGCCGCCTGCGCATCGCGGAGCGCCCGGTCCAGCTCCGCCTCGCCGGTCGCCTCCTCCGGCGCCGGCCCGATCACGATCGCGATCTCCCCCCGCGCCGCCTCCGCCGCATAATGCCCGGCGAGCGCGGCGAGGCTGCCCCGCCTGACCTCCTCGAAGCGTTTCGTCATCTCCCGCGCGACCGCGGCCGGCCGCTCCCCCCCGAGCCCCTCCGCCAGCGCCGCCAGCGTCTCCGCCAGCCGGTGCGGCGCCTCGTAGAACACGATGCTGGCGCTAAGTCCGGCCCGCTCCGCCGCCCGCAGCCGCGCGATCTCCGCCGCCCGCGGCCCTGACTTCGACGGCAGGAAGCCGTGGAAGAGAAAGGGATGCGGCGGCAGGCCGGACAGCGTCAGCGCCATCACCGCCGCATTCGGCCCTGGCACCGCGCCCACCTTCAGCCCCGCCGCGATGGCCGCCCGCACCAGCCGGTAGCCAGGGTCGGAGACCAGCGGCGTCCCCGCATCGGAGGCGAGGGCGATCCGCTCCCCCGCCCGCAGCCGCTCCAGCACCCGTGGGGTCTGGTCATCCTCGTTGTGCTCGTGCAGAGGGATCAGGGTCACCGAAACACCATGCCGTGCCAGCATGGCGCCGGTTACCCTGGTATCCTCGCAGAGCACGGCATCGGCGCCGCGCAGCGTGGCCAGCGCGCGGGGCGAGAGATCGCCGAGATTGCCGATCGGCGTCGCCACCAGGGTCAGCCCCGGCAGCGCACCATCGGGGGAAGGGTCAGGAGGTTCGTTTGCCGGTTCCGTCACGCCGCACCCCGCTTCGCCACCTGTTGCGGCTCGCCTTGCTCTTTCCCCTTGCGGCCTGCGTCGCGCAAGCCCCGCCGGCCTATGTCACCCCCGGCTACCCGGCCCAGGCCGCGCCGTTGCCGGAGATTCCGCGCACGCGCGTCGGCCTGCTGCTGCCGCTCTCGGGCTCCAACCGCCCGCTCGGCCAAGCGATGCTGAACGCCGCCCAGCTCGCCCTCTTCGACCAGAACGACCCAGGCGTCGAATTCCTCCCCCGCGACACCGCCAGCACGTCCTCCGGCGCCGCCCAGGCTGCGCAATCGGCGCTGGGGGAGGGGGCCCGCGCGCTCGCCGGCCCGTTGACCCTGAACGAGACCGCCGCCGTCGCCGGCCAGGCCCGCGCCGCGGGCGCCCCGGTGATGGCCTTCACCAGCGATGCCGCCCAGGCCGGCAACGGCGTCTGGGTGCTCGGCACCACGCCCGCCGAGCAGGCCGAGCGCGTGGCCGCCGCCGCCGCCGAGGCCGGCGCGCGCCGCTTCGGCCTCATCGCGCCGGACGACGAGTTCGGCCGCCGCCTCGCCGCCGCGCTGCGGTCCCGCCTGCCCGCCCTCGGCCTGCCGGCGCCGATCGTCGTGCTTCAGGCCCGGCTCGGCGACAGCGCCGCCGCCGCCCGCGACCTCGCCGCGCAGGCCGGGCCGGAAGGGTTGGACGCGGTGCTGCTCGGGCTCGGTGGGGAGCGCGCCCGCGCCGCCGCCCAGACCCTCTCGACCGCGCTCCCCGCCAAGCCCCGCCTCCTCGGCACCGTGCTCTGGGCGCAGGACCCGGCGGTCGCCCAGGAACCCGCCCTCGCCGGCGCCTGGTTCCCCGGCCCCGACCCGGCGACGCGGGCCGGCTTCGACCAGCGCTACCAGTCGGCCTTCGGCGAGCGCCCGCCGCGCCTCGCCGGCGTTGCCTATGACGCGGCGGCGCTCGCCAGCCGCGCCGCCCGCGTCGGCATGACCCCGGTCGGCGAGGCGATGCTCGGCGCCGACGGTCCCGTCCGCCTCGGCCCGGACGGAATCGCCCAGCACGGCCTCGCCATCTTCGCGGTCGATCCCTCGGGCGAGCCCCGCCTCGTCCAGCCGGCTCCCATCCCCGGCGCCAGCTAGGCCGGGGATGCCCGCCCGCGCTCCGACCGGCCGGATCATCGCCGCCGCCGGCCTGATCGGTGCCGTGCCAGCGCTCACCCTGCTCCTGCTCCTGGCCGAGGGCGAACTCGCCATCGGCCCTGGCCTGCTCGCCCTCGTCACCTGCGGCCTCGGCGCGCTGGCCATCGCCCAGCTCTGGATCGGTAACCTCGCCCGCCTCGCCGAGGCGCTGCGCCGCGCCGCCGCCGCCGATGGCCGCCTCGTCCCACCCGACGGCACGCCCCTGCTGCCCGCCGTCGCCGAGATCGCCGAGGGCGTCGCCCGCCTCGCCCGGACGCTCGCCGACCAGGGCGAGCTGGTCGGCCGCCTCCGCCGCGCCGACGAGGCGATCGTCGAGCGCCTGCCCGACCCGCTGCTCGTGCTCTCGCCGGGCCGCCGCCCGCTGCGTGCCAATGCCGCCGCCCGCGCGCTCTTCGGCGCGGCCGACCAGGGCCCGCCGCGCGACGGCGACGTCGCCGCCCTGCTCCGCCACCCCATGCTCGCCGATGCCGTCGACCGGGCGCTGGCCGAGGGCCGCCCGCAGACCGCCGACATTGCCCTCCCCGTACGGGTGACACGGGAAATCGCCGCCCAGGTCATCCCGATGGACCCGCCGCTGGCCGATGGCGGCCGCATCGTCATCGTGCTCTCAGACCGCTCGCGCGAGCGCGCGGTGGAGCGGATGCGCGCCGATTTCGTCGCCAATGCCAGCCACGAGCTGCGCACCCCGCTCGCCAGCCTGATCGGCTTCATCGAGACGCTGCGCGGCCCGGCCGAGGACGACCCCGCCGCCCGCCAGCGCTTCCTCGGCATCATGGCCGAGCAGTCGGAGCGCATGCGCCGGCTGATCGACGACCTGCTTGGCCTCTCCCGCATCGAGATGGCCGAGCACCAGCCGCCGACCGGCCAGGCCGACCTCGCCACCATCGCCCGCGCCGAGGCCGATGCGCTGGAGCCCCTCTTCCGCGCCCGCAAGGCAAGCCTCGCGGCCGAGCTGGAGCCCGGCGCCCTCGCGGCGCCGGCCGACGCAGAGCAGCTGGCCCAGGTGCTGCGCAACTTGATCGAGAATGCCATTCGCCATGGCCGCGAGGGCGGCGCCGTGCGCCTCGCCGTCGCCCGCTGCACCGGCGGCCCGCGCCTGCCCAACCGTGCCGGCGTGCTCGTCTCCGTGCAGGACGACGGCCCCGGCATCCCGCCCGAGCACATCCCCCGCCTCACCGAACGCTTCTACCGCGTCGACCGCGGCCGCTCGCGCAGCGCCGGCGGCACGGGGCTTGGCCTCGCCATCGTCAAGCACATCGTCAACCGCCACCGCGGCCTGCTGCTGATCGAGAGCGAGCCGGGCAGCGGCGCCTGCTTCAAGGTCTGGCTGCCGGCTGGCCCTGCCGCCTGATACATGAAAACGCGTTGAAACCGTACCGACACGACCAGGGCCGACGACTAATGACTCGCCCTCCCACGCCGTAACGCCGGGTGGGCGGCTGGGAGATTCGCGCTCTCGCCTGAACCTGGCGAGGAGCAGCCATTGAACGAAGCGGCACTTCCCACTCCGTCGAACCGAATCCTCGCTGCCCTGCCGCCGGCCGACCTGCACCGTCTCTGGCCAAGCCTGAAGCCCGTCGAGCTCCCGTTCCGCCAAAGCATCCAAACGCCGGGCGGCATCATCACCGCTGCGCATTTCGTTGATTCGGGCTTCGTCTCCATGGTCGTCACCCTCCGAGACGGTGACGGCGCCGAGGTCGGCCTGGTCGGCAACGAGGGGATGCTTGGCCTGCCGCTGCTCTACGGCACCGACCGCTCCGACATCGAGGGCATCGTCCAGCACCCCGGCATCGCGTTGCAACTGGAAGCCGAAGCCTTCGCCGAGGCGTTGGAATGGAGCCCCACGCTGCGCCGCCAGGTGCTGCTCTACGCCATGGCGCAGTACCATCAGGTGGCACGCACCGCCGCCTGCAACGGCCGCCACCACACCGAGCAGCGCCTCGCCCGCTGGCTGCTGATGGCGCATGATCGCGTCGGCGGCGACCGTTTCGCCATCACCCATGAGCTGCTTTCGATGATGCTCGGCGTCCGCCGCGCCGGCGTGACGGTGGCGGCCGGCAGCCTGCAGCGCGCCGGCCTCATCCGCTACGAGCGCGGCCAGCTCGAGATCGCCAACCGTACTGGCCTCGAAGCCGCCGCCTGCGAATGCTACGCGGCAGTGCTGCAGGAAGCCGAGCGCCTGAGTGGCCTCGGCAGCCTTTAGAACCGCCGCGGTATTTAACCGTACAGACCGACGTGGCCGGATTGCGCTGTTGTCCGTCGCTTGCCCCGAGGGATGCACGATGACCGTGGCGTTTCCGGATGCTACCCAGGCTAGGCTTGGTGCGCTCCGCCTCCTCATCGTCGAGGATGAGGCTCTGGTCGCCATGCTGGTCGAGGATGAGCTGGAGGCAGCCGGCGCGACCGTGCTCGGCACCGCCAGCTCGGTCGAGGATGCGCTCTACCGCATCGAACTCGCCTGTGCCAATGGCGGGCTGGATGCCTGCCTGCTCGACATGAACCTCTGCGGCCGGAGCGCCCTGCCGGTGGCGGACCAGCTGGCCCGCCGCGCCGTGCCTTTCGTCTTCATGACGGGCTATGGCGACGATCCCGGCCAGGGGCGCCATACCGGCGTCCCCACCGTGCGCAAGCCGTTCGATCCGCAGAACCTGATTCAGGTCCTGCGCCGCACCGCGCTCCGCCCGCCGCTCGACCCAGCCCGCTAGATGTCGGGATTCAGGGTCGCGCTGCTGCCGAAGGGCCGGCTGTCCGGCAGGTTATCGCCACCGCGCGATCCATCCGGCGCCGGGTCGCCACCGCCCTCGCAAGCCGCCTTGATGGCGCCCAGGGTCCGCTCCATCGCAATCCGCATGGCATGGTCGACGGCACCCGACTCCCGCTCCATCCGCTCGGCCACCTTCGGCTCCGGCACGATGCTCAGGCGGATCGATACCTCGGCCCCGCCCTCGGCCTCGGTCACCACCATCTCCCCGCCGTAGTCCTTGAGACTGTCGGAGCCCCAGCGCATCCGCCGCGCCTCCGCCTCGACCTGGATCCAGCCCTCGTCGCGGTAGGCGTGCCCATGCGACTCGCCCTCCATGGCGATGCGCCCCGGCCCCTGCTGCTCGACGCGCTGCACGGTCTCGAGGTAGCGCGGCATGGCGGTCGGGTCGGAGAGGAAGGCGAAGACCTCCGCCGCGGGACGGTCGATCCTGATCCTGCCGGTGAACTCGCCCATTTGGGTTTCCTCCTGCCTGTGCCTGGCAAAACGTCAGGCAGGGCAGGGCCGTTCCCCGGCCTCAGGCGCGGGCGCGCTTCCGCCCGCCCCGCCGCTTCTCCGGGTCGTAGCCGCCGCCGCCGGGGCCAAGCGGCTTCGGCTTCCAGTCGGCCTTGGGCCGGCCTGGGCCCTTGGCCGGCGCCTTCGGCGCGCTCTCCTGCAGGCTGCGCCCGGCGAGGTTCGGCTCCAGCCCGAGATCGAGCGCCTCCATGCGCTTGATCTCGTCGCGCAGCCGGGCCGCCTCCTCGAACTCCAGGTCGGCCGCCGCCGCCCGCATCCGCTTCTCCAGGTCGGCGATGGTGGCCCGCAGGTTGCTGCCGATGAACTGCGCGGAGGCATCGCCCTCCACCGCCTCGACCGTCACGTAGTCCTGCTCGTAGACCGACTGCATGACATCGGCGATCTGCCGCTTGATGGTCGTCGGCGTGATGCCGTGCTCGGCATTCCAGGCCATCTGCTTGGTGCGGCGCCGCTCGGTCTCCTCCAGCGCCTTCCTGAGGCTGTCGGTCATTCGGTCGGCATAGAGCACCACCCGCCCCTCGGCATTGCGCGCGGCGCGGCCGATGGTCTGGATCAGCGAGGTGGCGGAGCGCAGGAAGCCCTCCTTGTCGGCATCGAGGATGGCGACCAGCGTGCATTCGGGGATGTCGAGCCCCTCGCGCAGCAGGTTGATCCCGACCAGCACGTCGAAGACGCCGCGCCTGAGGTCGCGGATGATCTCGATCCGCTCCAGCGTGTCGACATCCGAGTGCAGGTAGCGGACCTTGATGCCCGCCTCGGTCATGTAGTCGGTCAGGTCCTCCGCCATGCGCTTGGTGAGCGTCGTCACCAGCACGCGGCCGCCCTTGACGATCTGGTCGCGGCATTCGGCGAGCAGGTCGTCCACCTGCCCCTCAACCGGGCGGATCTCCGTCACCGGGTCGATCAGCCCGGTCGGCCGGATGACCTGCTCGGCGAAGACGCCGCCCGTCCGCTCCATCTCCCACGGCCCGGGCGTCGCGCTGACGAAGACGGTCTCGGGCCTATAGGTCTCCCACTCCTCGAATTTCAGCGGCCGGTTGTCCATGCAGGAGGGCAGGCGGAAGCCGAACTCGTTCAGCACGCTCTTCCGCGCGAAGTCGCCCCGGTACATGCCGCCGAGCTGGCCGACGGTCACGTGGCTCTCATCGACGACCAGCAGGGCATTCTCGGGCAGGTACTCGAAGAGCGTCGGCGGCGGCTCGCCCGGCCGGCGCCCGGTCAGGTAGCGGCTGTAGTTCTCAATGCCCTTGCAGGAGCCGGTGGTCTCCAGCATCTCGATGTCGAACTGCGTGCGCTGCTCCAGCCGCTGCGCCTCCAGCAGCCGCCCCTCCGCATGCAGCTCCGCCAGCCGCTGCTTCAGCTCCGCCTTGATGGAGATGATCGCCTGCTGCAGCGTCGGCCGCGGCGTGACGTAGTGGCTGTTGGCGTAGATGTGGACGCGCTCCATCTCCGCCGTGATCTCGCCGGTCAGCGGGTCGAATTCTTTCAGCCCGTCGATCTCGTCGCCGAAGAGGTTGATGCGCCAGGCGCGGTCCTCGAGGTGGGAGGGCCAGATATCCACCGTCTCGCCGCGGATGCGGAAAGTCCCCCGCGCGAAGAAGGCGTCGTTCCGCCGGTACTGCTGCTCGACCAGCCCCTTGACGAGCACGTCGCGCTCGATCCGCCCGCCGAGCTCGAGCTTCACCACCATCCGCGAATAGGTCTCGACCGAGCCGATGCCGTAGATGCAGGAGACGGAGGCGACGATCACCACGTCGTTCCGCTCCAGCAGGGACTGGGTGGCGGAATGGCGCATGCGGTCGATCTGCTCGTTGATCTGCGCGTCTTTTTCTATGTAGGTGTCCGTCCGCGGCACATAGGCCTCGGGCTGGTAGTAGTCGTAGTAGGAGACGAAGTACTCGACCGCGTTCTCCGGGAAGAAGCTCTTCATCTCCCCGTAGAGCTGGGCGGCAAGCGTCTTGTTCGGCGCGAGGATCAGCGTCGGCCGCTGCAGCTGCTCGATCACCTTCGCCATGGTGAAGGTCTTGCCCGAGCCGGTGACGCCGAGCAGCACCTGGTCCCGCTCCCCGGCCTTAAGACCGGCGGTGAGCTGCTTGATGGCCTCCGGCTGGTCGCCGTTGGGCTCGAAGGGGGAGACGACCTTCAGCCGCCGCTCCGGCGGCGGGGCGGGCCGCTTCGGCGGGTAGAACATAACGGGCGGGAGGATCTGGTTCATCGCCCCCTTAAATTGGACTTCGCGGCGGCTGAATCCAGCGAAAAACCTGCAACGAAGGGGGGCCGGAGCCCCCCTTCGAGCCTTACCGCCGACTGCGCAGCATCGCGCTGATCGCCCAGGTCGCCGCCACGGCGACGCCGATCGCCAGCAGCGGCCGCGACCGCGTCACTTCGCGGAGCTGGTCGGCCACGTCATAAGCCGCATCGCGCCCGTCGCGGGCGTAGTAGCCGGCGCGGTTGGCGACATCGCTCGCCGCCGGGCCGAGGCGCCGCTCGACGAGGTCTTCAAGCTGGCCCCAGAGGCGGGACAGCTCGCCGCGGGCGTCGTCGCCCCTGTCGCGGAGCGACCCGCCGACATCGCGGAGGCGCTCGCCGGTGCCGCGCAGGCTGCTGGACGCGCGGCGGCCATAGCGTTCGGCGTCGTCGCGCGCGTCATCGGCACGGGAACGGAGGCTGGACAGGAAACCATCGACCATCGGATCTCTCCATTTCGGTTGCGCCCTCTAACGGCGCTCGCCGCCGCGGGTTCACCGGCCATCCCCATGGCGTTACAAGCCGGTATGAACCCCAGTGAAGTCGCCGTCATCGGCGCCGGCCCGGCCGGGCTGATGGCGGCCGAGACGCTCGCTGCGGCCGGAGTGCCCGTCACCGTCTTCGACCGCATGCCGAGCCCCGGCCGCAAGTTGCTGATCGCCGGCGGGGGCGGGCTGAACCTGACGCATTCGGAGCCGCTGGAGCGGTTCGTCACCCGCTATGGCCCCGCCCGTGCGCGGCTCGAACCCGCCCTAAGCGCCTTTCCACCCGCGGCGCTGACGGCATGGGCCGAAGCCTTGGGCCAGCCCGTCTTCATCGGCAGCAGCGGCCGCATCTTCCCCCGCGCACTGAAGGCCTCGCCCCTGTTGCGCGCCTGGCTGGCCCGGCTGGCCGGGCAGGGGGTCACCCTCCGCCCCCGCCACCGCTGGGAGGGTTGGGACGAGGCCGGCGCCCTCCACCTCGCCAGCCCCGACGGTCCGCTGGCGCTCCGCCCGGCGGCGACGTTGCTCGCCCTCGGCGGCGCTTCCTGGCCCCGCCTCGGCTCCGACGGCGCCTGGACACGCTTCTTCCCGGGTGAGGTCGCCCCCCTCCGCCCCGCCAATTGCGGCTTCCTTTGCCTCTGGTCGGACATCTTCCGCCGCCGCTTCGAGGGCCAGCCGCTGAAGCGCGTCGCCCTCGAGTTCCGCGGCGAGCGGGTGAGGGGAGAGGCGCTGGTGACGGCGGCCGGCCTCGAAGGCGGCGCCCTCTACGCCCTCTCCGCCGCCCTGCGCGAGGCCATCATCGCCGAAGGCCATGCCACCCCATCCCTCGACCTCCGCCCCGACGATCCGCCCGAGATCCTGGCTGCCCGCCTCGACGGCCCCCGCGGGGGCCTCTCGTTCTCGAACCACCTCCGCCGCGCCGGCCTCCCGCCCATCGCCATCGGCCTGGTGCAGGAGGCGCTGCATGCCGGCGCCACCCAGCCGCTCTCCCGCCTGGTGAAGGCGCTGCCCCTCCGCCTGATCGGCACCGCCCCTATCGAGCGCGCCATCTCCACCGCCGGCGGATTGCGGTGGGAGGCGGTGGACGAGCATCTCATGCTCCGCTCCCGCCCCGGCACCTTCCTTGCCGGCGAGATGCTGGACTGGGAGGCGCCGACCGGCGGCTACCTGCTCCAGGCCTGCTTCAGCACGGGCGTGGCGGCGGCACGCGGCATCCTCCGCCACCTCGGCGGATGAGCCTCACTCGTCCAGCACGGCGAAGACCAGCAGCAGCGTCCGTTGCAGCATGTTCTCGTTGTCGTCGGAGACGAGCGCCACCAGCGTCCGCCCGCCGGCGCGGAAGACGGTGATCCCCTCGAAATTGTCCCGCGGAAGCGGCGCCTCCAGGCGGAGGACCTCCTCCCCCTCCAGCACGCCGGCCTCCAGCTGCGCGGCCGAGAGCCGCACCACCCGCCCGCCGAAGCCGCCGAAGATGGAGAAGCTCCGCTCCAGCACCAGCGCCCCGCCCTCCGGCAGTGCCGTCACATCCGCCGGGTCGAACCCATCCTCCGGCCGGTAGGCGATCCGCCGCCAATTCCCTGGCCCGCCGATCCAGCCGCGCCGCAGCGTCTCGTCCCTGCGGGGGTGGAATTTCTCGGCGATCGCCAGCCACCGCCCGTCACGGAGCACGGTCAGCGATTCCAGCCCGCCGTTCCGGGGCGCGAATTCCAGCCCCGGCGGCGCCTCGACATACTCGCCCGGCCCGTCGATCTCCCGGTAGCGCCTGATGCGCTGCCACCGCTCGAAGCCGATCAGCCAGCCCCCATCCGGCAGCCGGGCGAGGGACTCGGCATCCCCGCCATAGCCCCGCCGCAAGGGCACCCCGCTGCCATCGCGCAGCGGCCCGGTCCGCAGCTCGGCCAGATCCTGCGGCCGCCCCTCGCGCAGCACCAGCCGAGCCGTCACCCAATGACCAAGGTCGCTGATGGCGGTCAGCCGCAGCTCGTCGTCGATATGCAGCGCCGACAGCCCACCGAAGCCCAGTACCTCGTCGCTGAGCTGCAAGGCCCCGAGCGCTTCGAAGCGGCTGCCGGGCGGCAGCGGGTCGAGCGCCAGAGGCCGCGACACGGATTGCGCGCCACCGCTGGAGCAGCCGGCGAGGGCCAGCGCCGCCAGCAGCGTGCGACGGGAAAGGCGGTGCGGAGCCCGCGGGGGCATGGGGGTTCGGATCCTCAGGGAGCGCCTGGAGATAGTCCGAAACCCCGGCCGTTGTCACACAAGAACGGCGGAGCGCTCCGCCGAGGCCCGCTGCCAGGCCTCCGCCGCATCCTCGTCGAAGAGCTCGGCCAGCTTCTTCATCATGGTGCCGCCCAGCTCCTCGGCATCGACGATGGTCACCGCCCGGCGGTAGTAGCGCGTCACGTCATGGCCGATGCCGATGGCGATCAGCTCCACATCGCCGCGGCCCTCGATGTCGCCGATCACCTTGCGCAGGTGCCGCTCCAGGTAGTTGCCGGGATTGACCGAGAGCGTGCTGTCATCCACCGGCGCCCCGTCCGAGATGACCATGAGGATGCGCCGGTGCTCCGGCCGGACGCGCAGGCGCTTGTAGGCCCATTCCAGCGCCTCGCCGTCGATGTTTTCCTTGAGCAGCCCCTCGCGGAGCATCAGTCCAAGATTCTTCCGCGCCCGCCGCCAGGGGGCATCGGCGGCCTTGTAGATGACGTGCCGCAGGTCATTCAGCCGGCCGGGGTTGCGCGGCTTGCCCTCCTGCACCCAGCGCTCGCGGGATTGGCCGCCCTTCCAGGCGCGGGTGGTGAAGCCGAGGATCTCGGTCTTGACCGCGCAGCGCTCCAGCGTCCGGGCCAGGATGTCGGAGCACATGGCGGCAACCGTGATCGGCCGGCCGCGCATGGAACCGGAGTTGTCGATCAGCAGGGAGACGACGGTGTCGCGGAAATCCGCCTCGCGCTCGCGCTTGTAGGAGAGCGAGAGCATCGGGTTGGCGACGATGCGGGCGAGCCGCGCCGCGTCGAGCTGGCCCTCCTCGAGGTCGAATTCCCAGGCCCGCTGCTGCTGCGCCAGCAGGCGGCGCTGCAGGCGGTTGGCGAGCTTGGAGACGACGCCCTGCAGGTGGCTGAGCTGCTGGTCGAGCTGCTGGCGCAGGCGCCCCAGCTCCTCCGGGTCGCAGAGCTCGTCAGCGTCGGTGGTCTCGTCGAAATTGGTGGTGAAGGGGTGGTAGCGGCTGGCGTCGTCGGTCTGCGGCACCTCGCGGCGCTGCTGCGGCCCGCCAGGCTTGTCGTCGCCCTCGGCGGCGGCGCCTTCGTCCTCGGTCTCCTGCGCCTCCTCCTCGGCCGCCTCGCCCTGCATGGTCTCGGGCTGGGCGCCGAGCATGCTCTCCTGGTCCTGCGACTGCGCCTCGCCCTCGCCGGACTGGTCCTGCTGGCTGGACTGCTCGCCGCTCTCCTCGCCGTCCTCCTGCTCCTCCGCCTCGCTCTCCACCTCGGCCTCGGCCAGGTCGAGGGCGGTCAGCAGCTTGCGGGCGGCGCGGGCGAAGGCATCCTGGTCGTCCGTCGCGCGGGCCATCTCCTTGAGCGCGGCGTCGGCACCCTCGCCGAGGCTGTCGCGCCAGAGGTCGAGGACGCGATGCGCGGCCTGCGGCGCCGGCTCGCCCGAGATGCGCTCGCGGGCCAGGAGGGACAGCGCCGCCGGCAGCGGCAGCTGGTCCTTCCGGGTCATCCGGTCGTAGCCCTCTGTCTCGCAAAGGTCGTTCAGCCGCGCCCGGAGGTTGGCGGCGACGCCGGACATGTGCTTGCTGCCGACGGCCTCGACGCGGACATCCTCAAGCGCGTCGTAGACCTCACGGGCCTCGCGGCGCTGCGGCACCCGCGAGGCATGCACGGCCTCCGAGTGGTGGCGGATCTTGAGCGCCGCGGCATCCGCCGCGCCACGCAGCTTCGCCATCTCGGCGGGCGGCAGGGCACGGGTCGGCAGCGGCAACCGCACGCGCTTGCCCGCGACGCCGCCCGGCCCCGGCTGGAAGGCCACCTGGACCTCCGCATTGGCATGGGCGATGGCGCGCAGCGTCCCGGCCGTGGCGCGCTTGAACTCTTCCTGGCGGGTCAGGTCCTGTTTCGACATGTTCTATCGCTTCCGCTTCAGTCCCCGGCCTTCAGGGCGTGTCCGCAAAGGGCTGCGGCGCGTCTCGGCGGGTCTTTTCCGTCATGGCGGCGTCACCGGACTTGCCGATGCAACCGGCATCGGCTGCGTCCGCTTCCTGGCCCTGCCGAAAAATCCCTCGCCGATCCATCGCCGGTCCCTTCGCGGACACGCCCTGGTCGCTGAGAGGGCGGGGCTCAGCCCGCCTTCTTCAGCAGCCCCGTGCTCGGCAGGTCCTCGTTGAAGCAGCGCTGGTAGTACTCGGCCACCGTGCTGCGCTCCGCCTCGTCGCACTTGTTGAGGAAGGTGAGGCGGAAGGCGAAGCCGACATCGCCGAAGATGCGGGTGTTCTCGGCCCAGGTGATGACCGTGCGCGGCGACATCACCGTGCTGATGTCCCCGGCGATGAAGCCGGCGCGGGTGAGGTCGGCGAGCGCCACCATCGCCTCGACGCGCTTCTTCATCTTGGCGTCGGAAGCGTCGAGGCCGAGCTTCGCCATCACGATCTGCGTCTCCTGCGCATGCGGCAGGTAGTTCAGCGTGGCGACGATGTTCCAGCGGTCCATCTGGCCCTGGTTGATCTGCTGGGTGCCGTGATAGAGGCCGGTCGTGTCGCCGAGGCCCACCGTGTTCGCCGTGGCGAAGAGGCGGAAATAAGGATTCGGCCGGATCACCCGGTTCTGGTCGAGCAGCGTCAGCTTGCCCTCGACCTCCAGCACGCGCTGGATGACGAACATCACGTCCGGCCGGCCGGCGTCGTACTCGTCGAAGACCAGCGCGCAGGGGTGCTGGAGCGCCCAGGGCAGGATGCCCTCGCGGAACTCCGTCACCTGCTTGCCGTCCTTCAAGACGATGGCGTCCTTGCCGATCAGGTCGATGCGGCTGATGTGGCTGTCGAGGTTGACGCGGATGCAGGGCCAATTCAGCCGGGCCGCGACCTGCTCGATATGGGTCGACTTGCCGGTGCCGTGGTAGCCCTGGATCATGACCCGCCGGTTGTTGGCGAAGCCGGCGACGATGGCGAGCGTCGTCTCGCGGTCGAAGCGGTAGGTGTCGTCCACCTCCGGCACGTGCTCGGTGCGTTGTGAGAAGGCAGGCACCTGCATGTCGATGTCGAGGCCGAAGGCCTCACGCGCGCTCACGCTGGTGTCCGGGGCTTCGATCGCCGAGGTGGGACGGATTTCGGCGAGGTTGGCGACCTTGTTCATCGGCATCCGCTCAGGTTCTTGAGGAAAGTCTAGGACAGGGGAAGGCGGCAGGCTACCCGGCTTCCGGCGATTTCAAAACCGCGGGCCGGCTCATCGGGCAGCGCCCGCTTCGGCCGGCGCCGCCTGGAAGCCGCCCGAGCCGGCCCGCTGGCGCAGCAGGCTGTAGGCACGGTTGACATCCTTAAGACGGTCCTCCGCGCCGCGGTCGCCGCCATTGGCATCCGGGTGCAACTGCTTGGCCAGCGCGTGGTAGCGGGCGCGCAAGGTCGGCTGGTCCAGCGGCCACTCGAGGCCCAGAACGTCGAGCGCGGCCCGTAGTTCGGGCGGCGCCTGCGGCCTTTCGGGCTGTTTCGTCCGCTTGGCATGCAGCGGCGTCGCATAGAGCAGGCCGAGCGGATCGCGCAGGAACTCGGCGCTGATGCGCTGGCTGCCGCCGAGCCTGCCGAGCGGCCAGGTCGGCCGCTGCCAGGCGGTATCGTGGCGGAGATTGGCCTCGATCTCGTTCGGGCCCATGCCTTTGTAATAGTCCCAGGAGGCATTGTACTCCCGGATATGCGGCAGGCAGAACCAGCGGTACTCGTTGAGGGTCGTGCGGGATTTCGGCGCCCGGTACTCGGCTTGCGCCTCGCATCCCGGCATCTCGCAGGGGCGGGGCGGGCTCAGGGGCTCGGGCTTGGCACCACGTCGGGGGGGCATCGGTGATTTATGGGCGCCCACCCCCGGGTCTGCAAGCCGAGGCGGCCCCGCTTGCCCGATCGGGCGAAAGGGGTGAGAACCCGCCAATGCAGACCCGCGCCAGCCGTATCGAGGCCAGCCTCGCCGCCGCCTTCCCCGGCGCCTCGATCACGGTCGAGGACGACAGCCACCGCCATGCCGGCCATTCCGGCGCCCGCCCCGGCGGCGAGACGCATTACAGCCTGCTGGTGGTCAGCGACCGCTTCGCCGGCATGGGGCGCCTGGCCCGCTCGCGCGCCGTCCATGCCGCGCTGGAGGCCGAGTTCCAGGGCGGCATGCATGCCCTCTCCCTCCGCCTGCTGACGCCGGAAGAAGCCGAATCAAAGGGGTAGCGCCATCGAAGGGGTAGCGGTGGGGCGCCGGTGGGTCTATGCCTCCGCGCTCCCGTCTTTGTCAGGATTTACCAGAATGACCCCAGCCGAACTCGCCGCGGTGCAGGCGCATCTCCGCCGGCTGCTGGGCAACGACAAGATCAAGCTCACCACGCCGCAGCGCAAGAATGCCTCGGTGGAGCTCTTCGTCGGCTCGGAATTCGTCGGCACCGTCCACCGCGACATGGAGGATGGCGAGGTCTCCTATGCCATCCAGATCGTCGTGCTGGCCGAGGACCTGTCGCAGATCAACTGAACCCTGCCCAGCCTCGCGCATTGAGGCCGGCATGAGCGACAGCGCCCCCCCGCCCGCCTCCCCGCGGCTCGAAGCCATCCAGTGTCCGCATTGCGAGGAGGTGACGATGCCGAACCTGCTGCCCGACGGCAGCACGGTCTGCTCCTGCACGGCCGAGCGGGCCATCCCGCTTGCCGAGGACGGGCCCCTTCAGGCAGTCCCCGTGCAGGCCGCGCCGATGGATACCGCCGGCGAGAGCCAGCGCGGTCCGCTGCCCGAGGACAAGGGGCAGTTCGGCGAGGACATCGCCACCGAGGACTACAAGCGGATGTAGCTCAGAGCACCTGCGCCGCCTTCAGCACCTCGGCCGCATGCGCCTCCGGCTTCAACTTGCGCCAGACCTTCGCCACCTTGCCTTCGGCATCGACGAGGAAGCTGCTCCGCTCCATCCCCATGTACTTCTTGCCGTACATGGACTTCCCGACCCAGACCCCATAGGCCTCGGCCACCGTGTGGCCCTCGTCCGAGGCCAGCGGGAATTCCAGGCCGAATTTGGCGGCGAATTTCTCGATCGGCGGCAGCTTGTCCGGGCTCACCCCGATGACCGTCAGCCCCAGCTTGCCGAGCTGCGGCAATGCCTCCTGGATGCCGCAGGCCTGCTTCGTGCAGCCGGGCGTATCCGCCTTCGGGTAGAAGTAGAGCAGGAATGGCGCCCCCTTCAGCCCGTCGAGGCTCACTGTCCGCCCTCCGCTCGCCGGCATGCTGAACGCCGGGGCCGCCTGCCCCTCCACCGGTCCCGCCTCGCTCATCCTGCGCCCCCCAGCACGCCGACCCGCCGCTCGAAGATCGCGCGGACCGTTCCGGCCATGTCCTGCATCTGAGCGCGGAGCGCGGCGAGGTCAAGCGGCCGCGGATCGAGCAGCGGCGTCACGGCCCGCAGCAGGGCCGCCTCCGCCGGGGCCGGCAGCGCCACGTCGCGCGACTTGCCGATGGTCAGCCTCACCAGCCCCAACACGGTCCGCCACAGCCGGTCGGCGGCGATCAGCGTGGCGGCCTCCTCCGCCGGCAGGACGCCGTACTGGCCGAGCCGGGCGAGCGCCGTCCGCGTCGTCGTCGCCAGCACCCGTGGCTCGCGCGGCGCATGGGCCAGCTGGAGGGCCTGGGCGATGAACTCCACCTCGATCAGCCCGCCCGGCATCGCCTTCACGTCCCAGGGACCTTCGGCCGGCAGATCCCGCAGCATCCGCGCCCGCATGGCCGTCGCATCGACCAGCGCCACCTCGGCCGCGCCGGGCTTCAGCATCGCCGCCCGCAGCACCTCGTTGATGCGGCGCTTCAGGGCCGGCGGCCCGGCCACCGGCCGCGCCCGGGTCAGCGCCATCCGCTCCCAGGTCCAAGCATTCTCCCGGTGGTACTGCTCAAGCCCGGCCAGCCGGATCGCCACCGGCCCCTTGTTGCCCGAGGGGCGGAGCCGCATGTCGACCTCCCACAGCCGCCCCTCCGCCCCCGGCGCGGTGATGGCGCCGACGACCTGCGGCGCGAGGCGGATGAAGTATTCGGAAGGCGCCAGGCCCTTCCGCCCGCCCACGCTCTCGGTGGCGTCCGGGTCGTGGTCGTAGAGCAGGACGAGGTCGAGGTCGGAGCCGGGCAGCATCTCCCGCCCCCCGAGCTTGCCGAAAGCGACGACGGCCAGCGCACCGCCCGGCACCCGCCCGTAGCGCTCGGCGAAATCCGCCGAGACCCGCGGCAGCAGCGCCGCGATGGCCGAATCCGCCAGGTCCGCCCGCAGCTCTCCCGCCGCATCTCCGTCGAGCTGGCCCTCCAGCTCCGCCGCGTCGATCTCGAATTTCCGCTCAGTGGCCAGCCGCCGCGCCGCCTCCAACGCCTCCTCCAAGTGACGGGCATCCTTCACCAGCGCCGGCAGCCCAGCCGAGGGGTCGGCCCCGGCGGGCGACAGGCTCCCGGCCAGCAGCCCGTCGAGCGCCGCCGCGTTGTGGGCCAGATGATCCGCCAGCTGCGGCGCCGCGCCGAGCAACCCCGCCACCCGATCCAGCAGCGCCGGATTGCGCCGGAACAGGCTCAGCACCTGCACCCCGGCCGGCAGCCGCGCCAGCACCCGGTCGAACCGCGCCAGCGCCTGGTCGGGGTTGGACTGCTTCGAGAAGGCGGTGAGCAGCGCGGGCATCAGCTCGGTCAGCAGCTCCCGCGCCCGCTCGCTCCGCGTCGCCCGCGGCCTTCCGTGGTGCCAGGCCCGGATCATGGCCGAGACCGAGGCCGGGTCGGCGAAGCCCATCCGCTTCAGCGTCGCCGAGGTCCCCGGGTCGTCCTCCACCCCGGTGAAGACCAGGTCGCCTTGCTGCGCCTCCTCGCCGGCGAGCGAGAGCGAGGGCGAGGTCTCGAAGAAATCGCCGTAATGCCGCCCCACGCGCTCCAGGTGCCCCATGAAGGCGGCCGAGAATTCGGCAAGCGAGGGATAGCCCATGAAGGAGGCGATGCGCGCGAGCCCCGGCTCGTCCTCCGGCAGCCTGTGCGTCTGCCGGTCCGCCACCATCTGCAGCCGGTGCTCGAGGTTGCGCAGGAAGACATAGGCATCGGCGAGGTCGGCCGCCGCCCGCCGGTCGATGCGCCCGGCCCCTGCCAGCGCCGCCAGCGCGCCGAGCGTCGTCGGGTCGCGCAGCCCCGGGTCGCGCCCGCCCCAGATCAATTGCAGCACCTGCGCGGTGAACTCGATCTCGCGGATGCCGCCCCGCCCGAGCTTCACGTCATGCCCGGCCAGCGCGATGGTGGCGCCGGCGCCCTTCGAGCCCTTGTGCGCGTGGATCTGCCGCTTGATCGAATGGATGTCGGTGACGGCGGCGAAGTCGAGGTGCCGGCGCCAGACGAAGGGCCGGATCTCGCGCAGGAATTGCTCGCCGAGCGCCCGGTCGCCCGCCACCGGCCGCGCCTTGATCATGGCGGCACGCTCCCAGTTTTGGCCCATGCTCTCGTAATAGGTGATCGCCGCCTCCAGCGAGACGGCGAGCGGCGTCGCCGCCGGGTCGGGCCTGAGCCTGAGGTCGGTGCGGAAGACATAGCCCTCCGCCGTCCGCTCCTCCATCAGCCGCACCAGGTCGCGCGCCAGCCGGACATAGGAGGCACCCGCCCGGTCGCTGTGATAGGCTGCCGCCTCCGGGTCATAGAGCACCATGAGGTCGACATCCGAGGAGTAGTTCAGCTCCCGCCCCCCGAGCTTCCCCATCCCCAGCAGGACGAGGCCGCTACCCGAGGCCGGGTTCTTCCCCGCAATGCGCAGCTCCCCGCGGGCGGCGGCGGCGAGCAGCAGATGGGTGCAGGCGAAGTCGATCACCTGTTCGGCCACGGTGGAGAGCGCCCCGGTCACCCGGTCGAGCGTCCATTGCCCCGCGATGTCCGCGACGGCCGCGATCAGGGCTGCCTGCCGCTTCGCCTGGCGCAGCAGCACGCCGACCGCCTCCCGCGACGCCGCCGGGTCGGCCCTGCCCAGCGGGTCGAGGGCGAGGGCGAAGGCCTCGTCCGGCCCGCGCTCCACGAGCCACAGCAGGGTAGGGGCCTCGCGCACCGCGAGATCGGCGAGATAGGGGCTGTGCCCGCCCAGCGCCCCGAGCAGCGCCGCGCCCTCGGCGCTGGCGGCGAAGGCGCGGCAGGCGGCATCCCGCTCGGCGAAGCGTTCCACCAGCCGGGCGGCGGCCTCGGGGTCGAAGGGGCGGGGCAGGCGATCCAGGGTCAGCATCACCCCCGAGGGAAGGCGTGACCGCCCCCGCAGGTCAAGCACCGCGTCGCATCGGCTGGCGCTGGCTGGGGTCCGCCTGCCGCATGGTGCTCGCCGCCCTGCTGCTGCTGGCCCTCGCCCTCGGCGCGCTGGCCTGGCGCCTCGGCGAGGGACCGCTCGAGATCCCCTTCCTCGCCCGGCAGATCGAGGCCGGGGTGAACGACCGTAGCGACGGCCTCCGCCTTGAGATCGGCCGCGCCGCCATCGCCTGGGAGGGCTTCCGCAACGGCTTCTCCGCGCCGCTCGACATCCGCCTCGACGATGTCCGCCTGCATGGCCTGGCCGGCGCCCCGGTGGTCGACCTGCCGGACGCCGCGGCGACGCTCTCCCTCCGCGCCCTGCTCCGCGGCACCGTCGCCCCCTCCGCCATCACCCTGCTGAATCCACGCCTCGAGGCCGTGCTCGGCCCCGACGGCAGCATCGCCATCGGCCCACCCGGCGAGGCGCAGGCGAGCGGCGGCGACCCGCTCGCCCCGCTGCGCGACCTGATGCGCCCAGCCTCGGACCGCAGCGCCGCCACCTCGCTCCGGCGCCTGCGCATCCGGGACGGCAGCCTTTCCCTGCTCGACCCGGTAAGCGGCCGCCGCTGGACCCTGGCCGGGTGGCAGCTCGACCTCCGCCGCGCCGCCGCCGGCGGGCTCGCCGGCGAGGGCGCCGCCCGCCTGGAGTCAGGCGATGCCTCCGTCCAGGTCCGGCTCGAGGCCCGCGCCGAGGGCGAGCCGATGCGGCTCAGCGCCAGCATCAGCCTGCCCGCCCTCCGCCCGCCCGAACTGGCCGCGCTCTGGCCGCCGCTCGCCCCGCTCGGCCTGGTCGATGCGCTGGTCAGCCTCACCGCCCATGCCGAATTCGACGCCGAGGGCCGGCCGCAGCGCCTGCGCGCCGCCCTCGGCGCCGGCGCCGGCGCCTTCGACCTCGGCCCCGGCCCCGGCCCGGACGGCACCCCCCGCCGCCTGCCCTTCGCCAGCCTCGCCATCGCGACCAGCGGCAGCGGCCGCGCCCTCCGCCTCGAGACCGCCCGCCTGACGCTCCCCGGCCCAGGCCCCTCCCTTACCGCCCGGGGCGAGCTGCTGAACCGCGACGGCGCCTGGCACGCCGCGCTCGACCTTGCCGCCGAGCCCATCGAGGCCGCCGATCTGCCACGCGCCTGGCCCGCCGGCCTCGCCCCCGAGGCCCGTGCCGCGACGCTCGCCGCCCTGCCCGCCGGGCTTCTGCAGGAGGCCCGCCTCCAGGCCCGCTTCCGCGTTCCCGAGGCGATGGACGACCTGATGCTGGAGGATGCCCAGCTGGCGCTCGCCATCCGCAACGCCGTGGTCGATCTCGGCCGCGGCCGCCGCATCGCCGCCGAGGGCGCCGAGGTCGCCCTCTCCGGCACCCCCGACCATCTCCGCCTCGACCGCGCCACGCTCCGCCTGCCCCGCCTGCCGCGCGGCGGCCCCGCCCCCATCCTCCAGGCGAGCGGCGCCGCCACGCGCGAGGCCGGCCTCTGGCGCGGCGCGCTCGACCTCTCGCTCGACCGCCTCGCCTTCGCCGACCTTCCGGGCTATTGGCCGCGCGGCCTCGGCAGCCCCAAGGGCGGCGAGCGCGACTGGATCACCCAGAACATCACCGCCGGCGAGGTCCGCAACGGCCGCTGGCATGTCGAGGCCGAAGCCCCCGCCGGCACCCCCGACGACCTCCGCGTCACCGCCCTCTCCGGCACGGCGGAGGCGAGGGACGCGACGGTCCATTGGCTCCGTCCCATCCCGCCTGCCACCGGCGTCGCCGGCACCGCCGAATTCTCGCTCAGCGCCATCACCCTCCGCGCCCGCGCCGGCCGCCAGGGCATCGCCGAAGGGGGCCGCGCCGGCCTCGACCTGCGCGAGGGCACCGTCCGCTTCCTCAACCTCGACAGCGAGCCGGGCAATGCCGAGATCAGCCTCGGCGTCGCCGGCGCCCTGGCCGATGCGCTGGTGCTGCTGAAGCACCCCCGCCTCAAGCTCTTCGAGCGCCAGCCGCTGAAGCTCCAGGTGGCCGGCGGCACCGCCGAGGCCCGCGTGGAGATCGCCTTCCCCCTGCTTGAGGACCTCCCCGTCGACTTGCTGAAGATCAAGGCCACCGCCCGCATCGCCGATGCCCGGCTGCCCGGCCTGATCCTCGACCAGGACCTCGACCGCGCCGCCATCGAGCTCTCGGTCGATACCGACGGCCTTCGCGCCAGCGGCCAGGGCAGCCTGCTCGGCAGCCCGGTGAGGGTCACGGCCGAGCTCGATTTCCGCCGTGGCGCGCCTAACCAGGTCAGCGAACGCGCAACCCTCGCCGGCCGGCTCGATGCCCGCCAGATCGCGGTGCTGGGCTTCGACGCCATGCCCATCCTCACCGGCCCCGTCGCCCTCGAGGCCCGCAGCGAGCGCCGCCGCAACGGCCAGGGCCAGGCGACCGTGCGGGGCGACCTCACCGAGGCCCGCCTCGGCATCGAGGCGCTGAACTGGGCCAAGCCCCCCGGCACCCCCGGCACTGCCGAGGCCACCCTCCGCCTGCAGGGCGAGGCGCTCGTCGCCGCCGACAGCTTCCGCGTCGAGACCAGGGGCCTCTCGCTCCGCGGCGCCGTCCGCTTCGCCGCCCAATCCCGCCTGCAACGGGTGGAGATCACCGAGAGCCTCTTCGCCGGCTCCCGCCTCACCGGCGAGGTGCTGCCGCCAGAGCGGGGCGGCGCCCCCTGGACCATCGCGCTGCGCGGCCCGCTGCTCGACCTGCGCACCGCGCTCGGCCCGCCAGACCCGGCCGCCCAGTCGCCGCCCACGGCCGCGGACCCGCAAGGCCCGCCCCTGCTGCTCGACCTCCGCTTCGACCGTGTGACGATGGGCGAGGACCGCAACCTGCTCGGCCTGCAGGCCCGCGCCCGCACCGATGCGCGCGGCGTGGTGCGCGAGGCCCGCGCCACCGGCCGCACCGCCCCGCGCGGCCTCGGCCCCGCCGCCGGCCGCGCCCCGCCCGGCGCCTTCGAGGCCTCGCTCACCCCGCGCGGCGGGCAGCGCGTGCTCAGCCTCGTCGCCGAGGATGGCGGCGGCCTGCTCAACGCCCTCGACCTGGTGAACGAGATACAGGGCGGCCGCCTCACCGTCACCGGCCTCTATGCCGAACCCCGCCCCGGCGCGGCCCTGACCGGCACGGCGGAGCTGACGGGCTTCGTCCTGCGCGACGCTCCGGCCGCGGCGAAACTGCTCCAGGCGATGACGCTCTACGGGCTGGTGGATGCCGCCCGCGGCAATGGCGGCCTGGTCTTCAGCCGCCTCGTCGCCCCCTTCGCCCTGACGCCGGAGGCGCTGACGCTGACCGATGCCCGCGCCTTCTCCGCCTCGCTCGGCGTCACGGCGAAGGGCCGCATCCTGCGCGAGCGCGCAGTGGCCGAGATCGAGGGCACCATCGTCCCGGCCTATGTCTTCAACACGCTGCTCGGCAACCTGCCGCTGGTCGGCCGGCTGTTCAGCCCCGAGGCCGGGGGAGGGGTCTTCGCCGCCACCTACCGCATCCAGGGCCCGCTGACCGACCCCTCCGTCACGGTGAACCCGCTCGCGGCGCTGACCCCGGGCTTCCTGCGTGGCCTCTTCGGCCTGTTCGACAGCGGCAGGGAGGACACGGCCCGCAGCGGCGGCGCCCCGCCCGAGCCCGCCTGGGACGGCCGCGGCCCGCCGCCACGCTGACCGGACTGGCCGCGCCCGGCGGCACCGCGCCCGCCGCCGCATCGCCGGTCGTTCCGCTGCGCCATACGGATCGGGATGCAACCCTCGAGCGGCCCGTGATTTTTCGTCCCCATGCCGGGACAGTCCGAAGCCGATCAGACCCAACTCCTCGAGCAACAGCGCGTGCTCGCCCGCTTCGGCGAGTCGGCGCTCGCCTTGGAAAATCTGGACCAGATTCTCACCGAGGCGTGCCGGCTCGTCGGCACTGCCCTCGGCACCGAACTTGCCAAGGTGGTCGAGGTGCAAGCGGACGGGCACACGCTCCTGGTGCGCGCCGGCATCGGCTGGCGGCCGGGCATCGTCGGCCATATGCGGACGGAGCTGGACGACCCCGCCCCCGAAGGCCTGGCCCTCCGCACCAAGGGCCCGATCGTCTCGCCCGACCTCGACCGGGAGGACCGCTTCGGCGTGCCTCCCTTCGTCGCCGAGCACGGCGTGCGCGCCACCGTCTGCGTCCCGATCATCGGCGCCGACGGCCAGCCTCCCTACGGCGTCCTGCAGGTGGATGCCCGCGAGCCCCGGCCCTTCGGCGAGGCCGAGGTCGACTTCCTGCGCACCTATGCCAACATGCTGGCCTCGGCCGTCACCCGGCTGCGCGCGAATACGGAGCTGCGCCGCCGCGCCGAGGACAATGAGCGCCTGCTGCGCGAGCTGCAGCACCGGGTGAAGAACAACCTCCAGGTCATGGTGGGCCTGGTCGAGGTGCAGGCGCGCCAGGTGCATGCGGCCTCGGCCAAGGCCGCCCTGCGGGCCGTCGCCCGCCGCATCGAGGCGCTGCGCCTGCTGCACGACAAGCTGCACCTCGCAGGCGAAGTCGACCGGCTGGATCTCGGCGACTACCTCGGCCAGCTCGCGGGCGGGCTGCTGCGCTTTCACGAGGGCGAGGCGGCGCGGATCCAACTGATCCTGGAGGTCGAGCGGGGAATCGTCACCTCCCCCGACGCCGCCGCGCCGCTCGGCCTCGTGGTGAACGAATTCGTCACGAACAGCCTCAAGCACGCCTTCGGCACCGGCCCTGGGACGGTCGGCATCCGGCTTGGGCAAGCTGCGGGCGGTGTCGGGCTCGAGTTATGGGATGATGGCCAGGGCCTGCCCGCGGAGGCGCCCAGGGGGGCGATGACCGCCGGGCAGGACACCCCCGGCACCGGCATGCGGATGATCGGGAACCTCGCCCGCCAGGTCGGCGCAGTCCCGGTCTGGGGCATGAGCGAGGGCGGCCGGGGCACGCGGCTCGCCCTCACCTTCTACCGGCAGCCCTCCCCACGCCTCGACGGGACCTGACCCGCGCGACCCCCGGTGTCCTGCCCCTGAAGTTTGTGGAAAGGCAGGTGGCCTAAGGGCGAAGCCCGAAGAACTGCGGGGTCAGGAGACCGGAGCAAACCCCGATCGGATGGAATGATCCGATCGGAGTGGTTTGCTGGGCCAGCAATAGGTCGGAGCGTCGTCCGCGAGCCCGTGCGACCCGGAAACCGCTCTAGGCCGCGGCCACCTCCACCCGGTTCCGTCCCCGCTCCTTCGCCGCGTAGACCGCCGCATCGGCCCGCCGCATCAGCCCATCGAGCGTGCGGTCCGCCGGCCCCGCCTCGGCCACGCCGAAGCTGGCGCTCAGCCATGACTCGCCGTCGTCCCAGGGCATGTCGCGGATGGCGGCCCGCAGCCGCTCCGCCACCTGCGCCGCCTCGGCAAGGCCAGCCCCCGGCAGCAGCACGGCGAATTCCTCGCCCCCCATGCGGAATAGCAGTGGCGCTTCGCGCAGCACGGCCTTGCAGGCGCGGACGACGCCGCGCAACGCCGCGTCCCCCGCCTCATGGCCGGCGCGGTCGTTCAACGCCTTGAAGTGGTCGAGGTCGAAGAGGAGCATGGAGAAGGCCTCCCCCCGCTGCCGCGCGCGGTAGAGCGCCGCGCCGCCCGCATGGTCGAAATGCCGCCGGTTGCCGGCGCCGGTCAGCGGGTCGGTCAGCGTCTCGCGCGCCAGGGTCTCGGTCCGCACCATGCTGCGCGCCAGCGTGCCCCGCGTCTCGGCCAGCCGCGCCCGTGCCTCGCGCCCCTCGCTGGTAAGCGCGATCAGCGTCAGCGCATCCATGGCGAAGAGCACCGTCATCAGCCCGACCGATTGCAGCGGGTTGGCGACGCCATGCCCCTGGAACGGCCCTTCGCGCATCACCGTGCCCACGGTCGCCGTGATGCAGATCGCCGTCAGCAGCGTGTAGGCCGCCCGCAGCGAGATCCGCAGCGTGATCCAGGACAGCGGCACGGTCAGCAGGAAGACGGCATCCGGCCGCACCAGCAGCCCGGCCCCCGGCACCGCGAAGAGCGCCGCCGCCCCCAGCACCGTCGCCGCCAGCACGAGGTGATCGACCACCCCCGGCCCCCGGTCCACCGGCGCCGCCCGCCGCTCCGCCCCGAGCCAGAGCAGCAGGGCGGGCGCGAAGAAGAAGGTCCCGCCGCTGTCGCACAGCCACCAGGCGGAGAAGACGGCATAGGCCTGCCCCGCCGTCATCGGCCCCGCCAGCGACAGCACCAGCGTCCCCACCGTCGCCGTCACCGCCGCATGCAGCAGCACGCCGCCCAGGATGAAGCCGAGCACGCCGATGAAGCGCGTGAACAGCCCCGTCTGCGGCCGCATCGCCCGGGTCAGCGCCACGCCCGCCCAGGGCCCGAGCGTATTCCCCGCCGAAATGGCGAGGGTCAGCCAGGGCCCGCTGCCGAAGAACAGCCCGTTGACCAGGCAGGAGCCGAGGAAGATGCCCGGCAGCAGCCCCGCCCCGCCCACCATGGCGGCGACGCAGGCGATGCCGGAGGGCAGCCAGATCGGCGCCGGGAACAACCCGTAGGCTCCGAAGAACCGCCCCACCACCACGCCGAGCCCGGCATAGAGCAGCGCGACGACGAGGTTCCCGGCTACCCACCGCGCAGCCCCGCCGCGGGCCAGCCAGGGCGACATCCAGGGATTGGCAGGCGCCTGTTCCTCGGCCGGGAGGCCATAGTCGGGAACCGCAGCAGACTGAGCCAGTGAGATCAACGCTGCCGCATTCCCGGGTTCACGCTGGCGTGAACCTAAGCCAGATGCCGCTCCCGCTCAAGCGAATGGCATCGCGCCCCTCAGCCCGGCCGCACCAGCACATGCCGCTTCCGCCCGAGCGAGAGCTTCGCCGCCCCGTCCCGCAGGTCGCCGGCCGTGACCTCGCGCGCGGGATCGTCGACGGGGGCATCGTTCAGCCGCACCCCGGCCTGGGCGATGAGCCGCCGCGCCTCGCCCTTGCTCTTCACCAGATCGGCCGCCAGCAGCAGGTCGAGCAGGCCCGCCGGCAGCGCGGCCGTGACGGAGGGCAGCGTCTCCGCCGCCTCGCCCTGCTCGAAGGCGCGCCGCGCCGTCTCCGCCGCCGCCTCCGCCGCCTCGCGCCCATGCAGCAGGGCGCAGGCCTCCGTCGCCAGTACCTTCTTCGCCTCGTTCACCTCCGAGCCCGCGAGCGCGCCGAGCCGCCGAACCTCGTCCATCGGCAGCTCGGTGAAGAGGGCGAGGAAGCGGCCGACATCGGCATCCTCGGTGTTCCGCCAGAATTGCCAGTAGTCGTAAGGCGAGACCCGCTCCGCGTTCAGCCAGGCGGCGCCGGCGGCGGTCTTGCCCATCTTGGCCCCCGACGCGGTCGTCAGCAGCGGCGTCGTCACGCCGAAGGCCTCGGCGGCATCCATCCGCCGGCACAGCTCCACCCCCATGACGATATTGCCCCACTGGTCGGAGCCGCCCATCTGCACCGTCACGCCATGCCGCCGCCGCAGCTCGGCGAAGTCGTAGCTCTGCAGCAGCATGTAGTTGAACTCAAGGAACGAGAGATTCTGCTCCCGGTCCAGCCGCAGCCGCACGCTGTCCATGGTCAGCATCCGGTTCACGCTGAAATGCCGCCCCACGTCGCGCAGGAAGGGGATGTAGCGCAGCCCGTCCAGCCACTCGGCATTGTCGAGCATGATCGCATCCGACGCGCCCTCGCCGAAGCGGAGGAACCGGTCGAAGACGCGGCGGATGCCCGCCTTGTTGCGCTCGATTGCCGCGTCGTCGAGCAGCGGCCGTGCCTCGTCGCGGAAGGAGGGGTCGCCCACCTTGGTCGTCCCGCCCCCCATCAGCACCACCGGCCGGTGCCCCGAGCGCTGCATCAGCCGCAGCAGCATGATCGAGACCAGGTGGCCGACATGCAGGCTGTCGGCGGTGCAGTCGAAGCCGATATAGCCCGAAACCACCCCCTCCCTGAGCCGCGCCGAGAGCGCTTCGGCATCGGTCACCTGGTGGATGTAGCCGCGCTCCTGCGCCTGGCGGAGGAAGTCGCTGTCCGGGCCGGTCATGGGGCTTTGCGTCACATTCGGGTCTTGTGGAGGGGGCCGCCCCCGTAGCACACGATCCGGATGCTGAGAACGATCGGGCTGATGAGCGGCACCTCCCTCGACGGCGTGGACGCCGCCTGGGTGGAGACGGATGGCGAGGCGATCGGCCGCATCGGCCCCACCGTCACGCTCCCCTACGACCCAGGCCTGCGCCGCGACCTCCGCCGCCTGCTCGACCTTGCCCCGGCCCTCGCGCCGGACGACGCCTTCCTCGCCGATTGCGTCCGCCGCCTGACCGACCGCCACGCCAATGCCGTCGCCCGCATCCGGGAGCTGGCCTGGGAGAGCTTCCGCGAGGGCGCCGACCTCATCGGCTTCCACGGCCAGACCATCCTGCACCGCCCGCCGCCGATCCGCCCCGGCCGCAACGCCGCGACGGCCGCCGAGGCGCTGCGCCAGCCCGGCTCCACCTGGCAGGTCGGCGATGCCGCGCTGCTCGCGCGCCTGACCAACCTCCCCGTCGCCCACGACTTCCGCTCCGCCGATGTCGCCGCCGGCGGCCAGGGCGCGCCCCTCGTCCCCATCGTCCACGCGGCGCTGGCCGCGGCCCTCCCCAAGCCGCTCGCCGTGCTGAATCTCGGCGGCGTCGGCAACGTCACCTGGATCGGCGAAGGGGATGAGCTGATCGCCTTCGATACCGGCCCCGCCAACGGCCCGCTCGACGACTGGGCGCGGAAATCCACCGGCCGCGACTACGACAAGGACGGCCACCTGGCGCTCGCCGGGGAGCCCGACGCCGCCGTGCTCGGCCGCCTGATGGCCCACCCCTACCTGGAAGCCCCGCCGCCCAAGTCCCTTGACCGGCTCGATTTCAGCCGCGCCCTGCACGAGGCCGGCGCCGACCGCCTCACGCCTCAGGACGGCGCCGCGACGCTGGCGACCTTCTGCGCCCTCTGCGTCGCCGCCGCCGGCCGCCACTTTCCGGCGCCGCCGCTGCAATGGCTGGTCGGCGGCGGCGGGCGGCGCAATCCGGCGATCATGCGGGCGCTATCCGGCGCGCTCGAGGCGCCGGTGCGGCCGGTGGAGGTCGCCGGCTGGAACGGCGATGCGCTGGAGGCGCAGGCCTTCGGGGTACTGGCGGCGCGGGTGCGGCGGGGGTTGGCGATTACCTTCCCCGGGACGACGGGGGTGGCGGAGCCGATGGCGGGGGGGAGGGTGGTCGAGCCATAGAGATCATTCGAACGACCTGGAGCCCGCTGCACAATAAGGCCGGGAGGTCCGCTTCCGACCCAAAGCGGACCTAGCCCTTGGCAAGCCGTGATGAATGATGTGGCCCAGCGATCATGCGGCAGGGCGCTTTGCCAGAGCGAGGCCGATGCCGAGCGCGACCATCGCGGCACCGGATGCCTCTCGGAGGCGCCGGATCAGCGTGGGACGTGCTGCGGCGCCCTCTCGGATGCCCCCAGCGGCGAAGGCAACCACGATGTCAGCTAGGGTGTTGAGTACAACCGATACGGAGCCCAGGACCACAAACTGTAGGGCGATGCTGCCTTGAGCCGGGTCCACAAACTGCGGCACGAAGGCCAGGAAAAAGGCTGCTGTTTTCGGGTTCAGCGCCTCGACAAGCACGCCTTCGCGGAACGCACGATGTGGTCCAACCGGCGGAGCCATGGCTGCGCCATTCAAAATTGTCGACGCGTCCCTGCGGGCGGACTGGATGGTGCGGAAGCCAATCCAAAGGAGGTAGGCGGAGCCAATCAGCTTGAGCGCAGTGAAGAGTTCTGCGCTGGCAAGTACGATGGCGGATACGCCCAAGCTGCCTGCCAGGACGTGGACCATACCGCCTAAGCCGGTACCGAAGCTGGAAGCCACACCTTCTGCACGGCCGCCAGCAAGCGTCCGCGCAGCGACGTAGAAGATGCCCGGACCGGGCGTGATGGCGAGTAGCAAAGCCGCGGCCACGTAGAGGGCGAGTTGGGTCAGTTCAGGCATGGCGTGACCTCCTATAAGATCGCAAGCCCATCGCCCAGGCAGAAACGGGCCGTTGCGCTGCTCACAGCAATCGCCGGAGGTCCGCACCCCGCCCCTCGCAGCCGTTTTCAACCCGCTACGAAACCGGCTTCTTCCCCTTCCGAATCTCCAGCCACCGAAACCGTCCTAAACCCCCACTTGCCCCCTCAACTGCTGCTCCCGCATGAAGATGAACAACCCCGCCCCGATGATGACCGCCGCCCCCGCCAGGGTCAGCGGCCCGACCATCTCGCCGAAGAACAGATACCCGAACAGCATCCCCCAGAGGATCAGCGTGTACTGGTAGGGCACCACCACGGAGGCCGGCGCCATCCGCAGCGCCTGGTTCACGCAGAGATTGCCGCTCAGCGAGCCGAGGCCGAGACAGAGCATCAGCACGAGGTCGAGCGCCCCGGGCGGCGTCCAGCCCTGCACCAGCACCAGCACGCCGCCGAAGAGCACCGCGGCGACGAGCTGCGCCGTCATCAGCACCGTCCCCGGCGTGCCCGCCAGCTTGCGCGTGGCGACCATGAAGCAGGCATAGCTGAAGCTGCCCACCAGCGCGCAGACCGCCCCTGCCGAAAAGGAGCCGGGCGAGGGATCGAGCGCCAGCACCACCCCGCCGAACCCGACCGCAACCGCCGTCCAGCGCCGCCAGCCCACCCGCTCGCCGAGCAGGAAGGGCGACAGCGCGGTCACGTAGATCGGCCCGGCCATGTAGTAGGTCATGACCTCCGCCAGCGGCAGCTCCGTCAGCGCCCAGAAGAACAGCGAACCCTCGAGCGTCGAGAAGGCCACGCGGAGCAGCTGCAGGCCGGGCCGCGGCGGCCGCAGGAAGGGCTCGGGGCCGGTGCGCCAGATGAAGGGCGCCATGAAGCAGAGCCCGGCGATGCTCCGCACCAGGAAGAGCTGCCCCACCGTGTAGGCGCCGACCAGCCACTTCCCGAGCGTGTCGTTGACGGCGAAGAGCAGCACGCCGAGCAGCATCATGGCGATGCCGCCCGTGGCGCGCACGGGCCCCGCGCCCGCGCGCAGGAAAGCGGTTATGGCGATGTTCCACCCCTCGCGGCCCGTTCATCCCGGCAAGGAGAGGCCGCCCCGCACCAGTAGCCACGCGGCGCCCGGCTGCAAAGCCCCCGCGGGGGGCGGGCCCTCAGCCCTGGCCGGACCCCGCCTCCTCCTTCAGCCAGGGCCACCGCGCCTGCGCCACCGGGCTGTCCGCCGCATAGGCGAGGCAGCTCCCGAGCATCGCCGGGCGGCGCCGCTCGGCCGCGCCGCCCGCGGCCATGATCCGCGCCACCTCCTCCCGCTCGCGCCTGGCCCTGATCGGGTAGAGCGTCTGGAAGGCGACCGTCGCCATCTGCCCCAGCACCTCCCGCAGGTGCGTGCAGCCCTCGACGCCGCCGACCCGCTCCTGCACCGCCCGGTTGAAGCCGGGCCCGATGCGCAGCCCCGCCAGCCGGGCGAAATTCGGCGCCGCCTGCGGGCAGACCGCATAGGGCGTGAAGTCGGAGGCGGCCTCGCAGGCGACGATCTCCATGTCCTCCCGCAAGGTCAGCCGCAGCCACATCCCGTGCAGCGCCTTGCCCGGCTCGATCGTGCCGCGGTCGTCATTGACGAAGGGGTAGGATTTCGTATCGACCAGATGCGCCTCGACATCGAACAGCCCGTCCTCCCGCCGGTAGCCGCGGATGTCGATGGCGCGCCGGTGCAGCGGCTCGCGCGGGGCAGGGGAGGGCAGGGGCATCGGCGCCAATTCCATTGTGCAACGCGGCATCATGCCATGAACCGGCCGGGGCGGAAAACCTAGCAGGCTAAGGAAAGCCCCTGCCGCCCCCCTTGCCCCCCCGCCGCCGCGCAGTCCAAAACACCCCCCATCCCGGAGCCCACGCTTGCCCGCCACCCCGCCCCGCCACCACCGATGAGCAGCACCCTCCGCTTCGCCATCGGCAGCGTCGTCGTCGCCGCCCTGGTGCTGGCGCTGAAGCTCGGCGCCTGGGCGCTGACCGGCAGCGTCGCCCTGCTGGCCGATGCGCTGGAGAGCGTGGTGAACGTCGCCGCCGCCGCGGCCGCCCTCATCGCCGTCCACTACGCGGCGATGCCGGCCGACGCCAACCACCCCTACGGCCACACCAAGGCGGAATACTTCTCCGCCGTGCTCGAGGGCGCGCTGATCGTCATCGCCGCCGTCGCCATCCTGAATGAGGCCTGGGGCGCCTGGCGCAGCCCGGTGGGGCCGGAGCAGCCCTGGCCCGGCCTCGCCATCTCGGCGCTGGCCACCGCGATCAATGCCGGCTGGGCCAGCCTCCTCTTCCGCCAGGGCCGCCGCTCCCGCTCGCCCGCGCTGCTCGCCGATGCCCGCCACCTGGTCGCCGATGTCGTCACCTCCCTCGGCGTGCTCGTCGGCGTCACCCTGGTCGCCCTCACCGGCCGCCTCTGGCTCGACCCGCTGCTCGCCGCGCTCACCGCGCTCAACATCCTCTGGTCCGGCAGCAGGCTGGTGCGCGAGAGCGTCGGCGGGCTGATGGACGAGGCGGTGGAGCCCGGCCTGCTCGCCCGCATCCGCGGCGCCGTCTCAACCCATGCCGAGGGCGCGATCGAGGCGCACGACCTCCGCACCCGCCATGCCGGCCGCCTTACCTTCATCGAATTCCACCTGGTCGTGCCGGGGACGATGACGGTCGACGCGGCGCATGCCATCTGCGACCGCATCGAGGCGGCGCTGAAGGCGGAGATCGAGGGCGCCACCATCACCATCCATGTCGAGCCCGAGGGCAAGGCCAAGCACCACGGCGTCCTGGTGCTGTGACCCTGGACGGGTCCCGGCTCGGCCGCGCCGCCGCCGCCTCCCTCACGCTCCATGCCGCGGCGCTGGCCGCGATGCTCCTGTTCCTCAACCGCCCCCGCCAGCCCGCCCCGTCCGCCGAGCAATCGGTCGAGGTCGTCTGGCAGGAGCAGACCGGCACGACCGAGGGCGAGCCGGCGCCGCCCGCCGCCCCCGCCCAGTCGGAGCCGCCACCGCCACCCCCGCCGGCCGCCCCCGCCCCGCCGCCGCCGAGCCTCGCCCCGCCGCCACCGCCGCTTGCCGCGCTCCTGCCGCCCCCCGCGGCGCCGGATGCCCTCACCCTGCCGCCCCCGCCGCCCGAGGACCGCCCGCCGCCTGCGGTCCTGCCGGCCCCGCCCGCGCCGCCGCAGCCCCAAGCCGAGCCCGAGCCGGAGCCGTTGCCCATCCCACCACCCGAGCCGTCCCTCCCTCCGCCGCCCCAGCCGCGCCCCCGCACCGCCCCCGCGCGTCCGGCCCCTTTCGCCCAGGCTGCCGCGCCACCCGCCGGCCCGGCGAGCCAGCAGCCGCTGACCACCGGCGCCGCCCCCGCCCTCGGTGCCATCACGCCCCCAGGCCTTGCCGAGGGCATCCGCAACCCCACGCCCGAATATCCCGACGAAGCCCGCCAGCGCGGCCAGCAGGGCGTCGTCGGCCTCGTCATCCGCGTCACCCCGAACGGCACCGTCGAGGAGGTCGAGGTCGTCGCCAGCTCCGGCTTCCCCGCCCTCGACGACTCCGCCAGGCGCGCCGTCCGCCGCTGGCGCTTCCGCCCTGCCATGCGCGACGGCATCCCCATATCGGGCAATATCCGCACCTCCATCCATTTCCAGCTGAACCGGTAGAAGGACGCCCCATGGTCAGGCTCGACGTCATCACCACCCGCGGCGGCGATGCCGGCGAGACCTCGCTCGGCGACGGCACCCGGCTGCGCAAGGATTCGCTCCGCATCGAGGCAATCGGCACGGTGGACGAGACCAATGCCGTGCTCGGCCTGCTCCGCCTGCACACCGCCGGCGACGCGGAGGCCGACGCCATCCTCGCCCGCATCCAGAACGACCTGTTCGACCTCGGCGCCGATCTCTGCGTGCCCGGCGAGGCCGGGGGGCGCCTCCGCCTGGCCGCCGCCCAGACCGCCCGGCTGGAGGCGGAGGCCGCCGCGCTGAACGCGCTGGTGCCGCCGCTGACGAGCTTCGTCCTCCCCGGCGGCACCCCCGGCGCCGCCGCCGCCCATCTCGCCCGCACGGTCGCCCGCCGTGCCGAGCGCGTCACCGTCGCCCTTGCCGCGGCGGAGCCGGTGAACCCGGAGGCGATCCGCTACCTCAACCGCCTCTCCGACCTGCTCTTCATCCTCTCCCGCCGCCTCAACGGCAACGGCGCCGGCGACGTGCTCTGGGCCCCCGGCGCCACCCGCTGAGCCGGGCTCAGTCGAGCGCCCGGCCCGGCACCGGCGCCATCGCCTCGAACACCCCGTCGCGCCGCACCAGCGCATGGAAGAGCGCGGCGCCGAGATGCGCGAGGATCACGGCGAAGAAGGCATAGCCGAGCAGCCCATGTGCCTGCCGCAGCAGGGCATAGGCCTCGAGGCTCTGCGGCAGGATCGGCGGCAGCCGCAGCCCCTGCCACAGCACCACCGGGTAGCCCTCGGCCGAGAGCATCGCCCAGCCCAGCAGCGGCATGGCGATCATCAGCCCATAGAGCGCGACATGCGAGACATGCGCCGCCAGCCGCATCGGCTCGGGCAGGTCGGACGGCAGCGGCGGCGCCCCCCGCCGCAGCCGGAGCCCCAGCCGCAGCAGCGCCAGCAGCAGGATGGCGATGCCAAGCGGCTTGTGGATGGAGACGAGCGCCAGGTAGCGCGTCGATAGGGTCGAGACCATGCCGACGCCGATGAACAGCATCGCCAGGATGCAGGCCGCCATGAGCCAGTGGAGCAGCCGCTGCATCGGGCTGAAGCGTGCGGCGGTCATGGGCGGCCTCCAGGGGCACTGTGGGGATAGGCCGCCGCCTCGGCGGCGCGGCGCTCATAGGACAGGGCATAGGCGGAGGACCGCGCGGCGGGGAAGGGGTCCGCCGAGGGCCGCATGCCGGGCGGCAGCACCGTCGGGTCGTAATTGATGTCGCGGCACGGTCCGTCCTGCTCCTCCTGCACCGCCTCCGCGGTCAGCGTGCCGACCTCGACGGTGCGGCGCTCCTCCGGCCACGCCTTGCTCGGGTCCGCCACCGGGTCGCCCGGCCCGGCCTCCGTCACCGTCATGGTCCAGCGCACCGGCCCCGCGGCGATGCGCGCCTTGATCTCGTCGTTGAGGAAATCCGGCGGCTTTGCTGTGAGCTGCTCGTGCGGCACCGGCACCGGCCTCGCCTCCGGCCGCACCGACCAGCGCACCGCATGGTCGCGCCCCCCGGCATCCGTGAAGAGGAAGGCGTTGAGCGCGTTGTAGCGCTCCTCCGCATAGCTGCCGGTCCAGGGCGCGCTGCCCGCCCAGGCGCCGAAGGCGGCGATCTCGGGATGGGCCGCGGCGAAGGCCCCCATCGCCCCCGGCTCCTTGCTCCTCGCCGCCATCTGCAGGGCGTAGAAGGCCTCCACGTTGGAGACGGGGAAGACCGGCGCGGTGATCATGGCCGTCCGCCACTCCGACCCGTCCGGGCCGGTGATGCTGAGGCTCAGCCCGCGCACCCGCGCCTGCCCGTCCGGCTGCGCCAGCACGGCCGAGGCGAGGTTGAACCGGCCGATGACCGGGTAGCGGCCCGCCGCCAGCACCGGCGCGCGGGAGAGGGCGGCGCCCGCCCCGTTCGCCTCGAAGCTGCCGGTGAAGCAGAGGCCCTTGGTGTGGTTGCGCCGATGGCCAGGCGCCGGCCCTCCCGGCGGGCTCAGCGCCGCCAGCACCCGCTCGCGCGACAGGCGCTCGGGCGAGAGCCAGCCGGCGGTATAGGCGAAGGCCGCCGCGCCCCCGCCCAGCACGGCCGCGATGACGACGAAGGAACCCAGGGGGAAACGCGACGGGCGGGATGGCTGCGCCATGGACACCTCTCATGCATGATCCGGCGGGCTATTCGCCGGACCATTCCCGTCCGTTACCGCGCAATCCGCACCGGCCGCATGACAATGGATTCACGCTGGGGATTCACGCTGGGGATTCACGCTGGGGATTCACGCCGGCTCGAACCCCAGCGCCCTGAGCCTCGCCTTGCCTTCCTCGCTGGCAAGCGCCCGGAGGAAAGCCCGAACCGCCGTCCGCTCCGCCCGCGCCTCGGGCAGGAAGAAGTCGTAATGCTCGTCCGCCAGCGGCGCGAAGCCCAGCCCATAGGCCTCGGCGACGCTGCGGATGGCGACCCCCCAATCCGCCCGCCCCTGCGCCACCGCCGCCGCGACGGCGTTGTGCGATTTCGGCTGGTTGGCATAGCCCGCCGGCCTCGCTCCTCCGAGCAGCCCGTCGAGCAGGATCCGCGTGCCCGACCCCGCATTGCGGTTGACCAGCAGCAGCCCCGGCCCCGCCGCGCCCCGTTCGACCGCCGCCCGCCCATCCAGCCCCCCGAACCGGGCATCCCCCGGGCGGTAGACCACCCCCTGCACCCGCCGCCAGCCCGGCACCAGCCTGAGCCCCTCGGCGAGGAAGGGCCGGTTGTACGCCCCGCTCGCCGCGTCCAGCAGATGCGCCGGCGCCAGGTCGCACTCCCCCCGCCGCGCCGCCGCCAGCCCACCGAGGCTGCCCACCGCCAGGCTCCGCCCCCTGATCCCCTCCGCCGCCAGAAGGTCGAGGATCGCATCCAGCCCCGTGCAGTGGCTGCCGATGATGGTGAGGTCCGGCAACGGATGCGCCCCCCCGATCAGCCGCACCCGCTGCACCGCCCCCGCCGCGGCTGCCTGCTCCTCCGCCGGGATGGCGAAGAAGCCGTCGGCCTGCGAGAAGGCGGTGACGCTCCCCGAACCCTTGCCCAGCGGCCAAGCCAGCAGCCGCCCCGCCGGGTCCTCGCCGAGCGAGGCCATCACATACTCCGTCCGTCCGGCCTCGCTCGGCGTGCGGACGGCGAGCCTCGCCTCCACCGCCGCCTCGGCCCTGGGCGGCAGCCCCGCCATCGCCCGGATCACCGGCACCGCGAATTCCTGGAAGGTGAAGACCGCGCTGGTCGGGAAACCCGGCAGCACCACCACCGGCGTCCGACCCACGGCGCCGAGGCAGAGCGGCTTGCCCGGCTTCAGCGCCACCCCGTGCACGAGGACGCCCGGCCCCGGCAACCGCCCGAGGATGCGGTGCGACACATCCCCCGCCCCCTTCGAGGTGCCGCCCGACATCACCACCATGTCGGCCAGCTCCAGCGCCCGCCGCAGCGCCGCCTCCAGCTCTGGCTCGTCGTCGCGGAAGATGCCGAGCGGCACCGCCTCGCCGCCATTCTCCGCCACCGCCGCCGAGAGGATCGCCGCGTTGCTGTCGTAGATGCCGCCCGGCGGCAGCGCCTCGCCCGGCGCCACCAGCTCATCGCCCGTCGAGAGCACCGCCACCCGCGGCCGCCGCACGACGGCCAGGGTGGCGAGCCCCGCCGCGGCCAGCATCCCGATCTCCCGGCTGGTGACGACCATGCCGGCCCGCAGCACCGTCTCGCCGCGGGCGATGTCGCTGCCCGCATAGGCCACCGCCTGCCCCGCCGCCACCGGCCGGCAGACGAGCACCACCGGCCCCTCCGGCCCCTCCTCCGCCTCGGTGCTCTCGACCATGACGACGGCATCCGCCCCACGCGGGATGACGCCGCCGGTGGCGATCGCCGTCGCCGTGTCCGGCGCCACCTCGATCGCCGGCGCCACCCCGCAGGCCAGCAGCTCGGCATTGAGCAGGAGCCGCCGCGGCGCCGCCTCGCTCGCCCCGAGCGTGTCCGCCGCCCTGACCGCGAAGCCGTCCATCGAGGCCCGGTCGAAGGGCGGCGCATCCGCCGCCGCCGCCACCGGACGCGCCGTCACCCGCCCGAGCGCCTGCGCCAGCGCCACCTCCTCCGCCGGCAGGGGCGCGAGGTCGAGCGCCGCCCGGAACCGGGCGGTGGCGTCCTCGGCCGTGATGACGTCGAGGAATTGCTCCTGCCGCGCGGCGCGGCGGATGCGGTCGAGAAGGGACATGGCGCGAGGTCTAGCAGGCGGCAGAAGGCAGGGGGAGTTGGTCAACCGGGCCATCGGTCACACCGCTTCCACCTCCACCTCGGTCCCTGCCTCATACCCCTCCCGCCCCGGCGGCACGACCAGCACCGCCACCGCCGCGCCGAGCGCCGTCACCGCATCGCCCGCCGCCCCCAGCATCACCACCTCGGTGAGGCCGACCGGCGAGGCCAGCTTCCGCGCCAGGGTCATCCGCCGCCGCGCCACCGGCCCGCGCCCCGCCAGCGCGCGGACCACCGGCCGCCCGAGCAGCCACCATCCCGCCAGCGCCCCCGGCAGGTCCCCCGGCAGCAGCACCGCCGGCACCCCGCCGATGATCCCGACCCCGACCCCATCCCCCGGCCGCGCCGCGATGCCCGGGCAGAGCACCCGCTCCGCCCGCAGCCCCGCCGCCAGCACCAGCTCGGCTCCCTCCTCGACCAGCTCGGCCCCCTCCGCCCGCACCATCCCGGCGAGCCAGTCCGCCCCGTGCAGCGCGACGCGCGGCACCCGCACCGCCACTTCCGCCACGCCGGCCGCCGCCAGCACAAGGTCGAGCGGCCCGAGCCGGTGCCCCGCTCCCCGCAGCACCGCCCCCGCCGCCGCATCCTCCCCGGCCGGGCGGACGCCCTCGCCCGGCGCCACCGCCTCCAGCACCATCGCCCCGTCCCGCGCGAAGGCGGGCAGCACCGCATCCGTCCCCGCCGGCAGCGCCTCGCCCGGCGCCACCCGCGCCAGCCCCGGCAGCAGCACCGGCGCATAGGGCCCCGCCCCCTCGGTCGCAGCGGCCGCGACCGCCCAGCCCTCCCGCGCCGCCTCCGCCCGCGCCGGCACCGCGGCCGCCGCCCGCACCGGCTCCGCCAGCACATGGCCGATGGCGCGCCCGAGCGGCAGGCGCCGCGCCGCCACCGGCGCCGCCGGCAGCAGCGCCCGCGCCTCCGCCACCGGCGCCAGCCGCCAGCCGCCGCTCATCCCGGCCCCGCATGGTCGAAGGCGATCGACTTCACCAGGGCGAAGACCGCCATCCCCGGCGCCAGGCCCAGCCGCCCGACGCTGTCCCGCGTCACCCGCGCCAGCAGCGCCGTCGGCCCGACCCGGAGCCGCAGCATCGCCTCGGCCTCCCCGGCGGAGACCACCACCTCCAGCCGCGCCGGCAGGATGTTGTGCATGGAAATCCCCCGCGGCGCCTCGGTGGCGACGGCCACGTCGCGCGCCCGCAGCCGCAGCCGGAGCCGCGCCCCCACCGCCAGCCCCGGCCGCTGCGCCACCACCAGCTCGCCTCCCTCGAAGCCCAGCCGGGTCAGCCCCCGCGCGGCATCCTGCCCCAGCACGGTGCAGCCGATCACCGCCCCCGCATCCCGCCGCCGGGCCAGCGCTGGGAGGTCCGCCCGCGCCGCCAGCGCCTCCACCGTCCCGGCGGCGAGCACGCGTCCCGCCTCCAGCAGCACCAGCCGGTCGGCCAGCGCATCCACCTCGTCCAGCGCATGGGTGACGTAGAGGATCGGCAGCCCCGCCGCGTCGCGCAGCCGGGCGAGGAAGGGCAGCACCTCCGCCCGCCGCCCGGCATCGAGCGCCGCCAGTGGCTCGTCCATCAGCAGCAGCCTTGGCCGGGCGAGCAGCGCCCGCCCCAACGCCACCCGCTGCCGCTCCCCGCCCGAGAGCCCCAGCGGCCTTCGCCCCAGCAGCCCGCCGAGCCCCAGCAGCTCCACCACCTCGCCGAAGCCCGGCCCTTCGGCATCCCTCGTGGCCCCGCGCGGCGCCCGCCGCAGCCCGTAGCGCAGGTTGGACGCGACGCTCAGATGCGGGAACAGCCGCGCATCCTGGAACACCACCCCGCAGCGCCTCCGCTCCGGAGCGACTGAGACCCCGCGCGCCGTATCCAGCAACACCTCGCCCCCGGCGACGACCCGCCCCGCCTCCGGCCTGAGCAGCCCGGCGACCGCCGCCAGGATGGTCGACTTCCCGCAGCCCGACGGCCCGAACAGCGCCGTCACCCCCGCCCCCGGCGAGCCGAACTCCGCTTCCAGGGCGAAGCCGGGAAAGCGGTGCCGCACCGCCACCTCCAGCATCACGCCCGCCCCAGCCAGCGCCCGAGCCGCCGCCCCAGCAACTCCGCCAGCAGCAGCCCCGTTAGCGCCAGGGCGAAGGAGACCAGCGCCAGCCGCCCCGCCGCCGCCTCGCCCCCCGGGCTCTGCGTCGCGCTGTAGATCGCCAGCGGCAGGGTCTGCGTCTCACCGGGGATGTTGGAGGCGAAGGTAATGACCGCTCCGAATTCCCCGAGCCCGGCCGCGAAGGCCGTCACCGCGCCCGCCAGGATCCCCGGCGACATCAGCGGCAGGGTGACGGTGAGGAACCGGTCGAGCCACCCCGCCCCCAGCGTCCGCGCCGCCTCCTCCAGCCCCGGGTCCAGCCCCTCCAGCCCAAGCCTTACGCTGCGCACGATCAGCGGGAAGGACATCACGGCGGTGGCCAGCGCCGCCCCCTCGGTGGTGAAGACCAGCCTGACCCCGAACCAGTCGTTGAGCGGCCCGCCGATTGGCCCCCGCACCCCGAACAGCATCAGCAGCCCCCAGCCGACCACCACCGGCGGCACCACCAGCGGCAGGTGGACCACCGCATCCAGCAGCATCCGCCCGGGGAAGCGCCCGCGCGCCAGCGCCCAGGCCACCAGCACCGCCGGCAGCAGCGAGACCAGCACCGAGCGCCCCGCCACGGCGAGGCTCAGCCGCACCGCGTCCCATTCCTCCGCCGACAGCATCCGTGCCCATGCCCCCGAAATCGCCGTCAATTCCGCATCCGTATCCCCCCGCCTGGCCGTAGCGCCAATGGAGTTCGGCATTACATGGAATCCAGCATGACCCAGCCGGCCAGCCTTGCCTTAGTTCGCCCCTCGCTTCCGGGCCTCGCCCTGCTCCGCCACGCCTTCCACCGCGCCGCCGACCATGTCGGCTGGCTCGACCGGCTGCGCATCGCCCGCCGCCTGCGCCGGATGATGCGCGCCTCCCTCGGCTATGAGCCCGACCTCCGCAACCCGCGCAGCTTCAACGAGCGGATCGCCTGGAAAATCCTCCACGACCGCAATCCGCTGATCCCGCTGACGCTCGACAAGGCCGCCGTCCGCCCCTGGGTCGCGGGGCGGATCGGCTGGCGCTACCTCGTCCCGGCCCTCGGCCTCTGGGACCATCCGGGCGAGATCCCGTGGGAGAGGCTGCCGCGCCGCTTCGTCCTCAAGGCCAATCACGGCTCCGGCTACAACGCCTTCGTCACCGACCGCGACGCCGCCTGCCGCCCGGCGATCCTGGCCACCGCCGCCGGCTGGCTCGCCGAGGATTACGGCCGGCGCACCGGCGAATGGGGCTACCGGCCGATCCGCCCGCGCCTGCTCGCCGAGGAATACCTCCCCGGCACCGGCGCCGGCGGCGTGCCGGAGGACTACAAGCTCTACGTCTTCGGCGGCCGCCCCCGCCTGCTGCAGGTCCATCTCGGCCGCTACACCGACCGGCGGCGCGAGCTGTTCTACGACCCGCTGACCCTCGCCCCGCTCGCCTTCGGCCGCCACCGCCAGGCCGACTGCCCGGACTATCCGGGCCCCCCGCCCGAGGCTGCCCTGCTGCACGACCTCGCCGCCCGGCTCGGCGCCGGGTTCGATGCCGTCCGCGTCGATTTCTACCTGATCGGCGGCGAGCCCCGCTTCGGCGAGATGACGCATTATTCGGGCGGCGCGGTCGTCCCGCTCGGCTCCGTCGCGGAGGACTTCGCCCTCGGCGCCCTCTGGGCGGAGGCCCAGCGGAGGGGCCCCGCCGCCCCCGTCCCCGCCACGCCGGGCTGACAAGCGCCGCCGGCCCGTCCACTCTCCGGTGGAGGAGGACCGCCACCGTGAAACTCGCCCCGCTCGACACGCTCAGCCTCGAAACCCCCGCGCCCCATGTGCTGGTGGTGCGCCTCAACCGCCCCGAGGTTTCGAACGCGCTGAACACCCAGATGGGCCTCGACCTCCACGCGGTCTGGACCGGCCTCTTCCAGGACCCGGGCGACATCCGCTGCGTCGTCTTCGCCGCGGCCGGGGAGCGCGCCTTCTGCGGCGGCGGCGACTTGAAGGAGCGCAACGGCATGACCGACGAGGCATGGCGCCGGCAGCACGAGATCTTCGAGCGCGCCTTCTGGGCCCAGATCGACTGCCCCATCCCCGTCATCGCCGCCGTCTCCGGCCATGCCTATGCCGGCGGCCTCGAGATGGTCCTCGCCTCCGACTTCGCCTATGGCGCCGACCACGCCCGCTTCGCCCTGACCGAGGTGACGATCGGCATCATGCCCGGCGCCGGCGGCACCCAGACCCTGCCCCGCGTGGTCGGCGAGCGCCGCGCCAAGGAGATCATCCTCGCCGGCAAGCCCTTCACCGCGCAGCAGGCCGCCGACTGGGGCATCCTCAACCGCGTCTGCACGAAGGACGAGCTCTGGCCCGCCGTGATGGAGACGGCGACGGCCATTGCCGGCAACGCCCCGCTCTCGGTCCGCCAGGCGAAGAAGTCGATCCATTTCGGCCTGCAGATGGACATCCGCACCGCACTCCGCTTCGAGATCGAGGCCTACAACCACCTGGTCGGCACCGAGGACCGGATCGAGGGCATCCGCAGCTTCAACGAGAAGCGCAAGCCGGTCTTCAAGGGACGCTGACCACTCCCCACGACACCGCTGCGCGGCGCCGCGGGGGCCCCGGTCTTCCGCGCGGTCCCTGACGCCTCGCACGCCTTCCCGAAAGGCCACCCGGAATGACCGAGAAGCACCCCGCCACCGCCGCCCGCGGTATGGTCGTCACCAACCACCCGCTCGCCTCGGCGGCGGGGGCGGAGATGCTGGCCGCCGGCGGCAACGCCATCGATGCCGGCGTGGCCGCCCTCTTCGCGCTGACGGTGGTGGAGCCGATGATGGTCGGCCTGCTCGGCGGCGGCATGATGCATCTCCGCCTGCCCGACGGCAGCCACACCGTCCTCGACGGCCTCTCCGCGGTCCCCGCCGCCGGCCGCCCCGACATGTACCGGCCCGTGTCGCAGGACTGGCCCGCCGCGCTCGAGACCGAAGGCCGCGCCAACACCCTCGGCCCGCTGGCCATCGCCACCCCCGGCAACCTCCTCGCCTGGGCCGAGGCGCTGCGCCGCCACGGGCGCCTCTCCCTCGCCGAGGTGATGCAGCCCGCGATCCGCCTCGCCGAGCGGGGCTTCCAGGTCACCCCCTACCTCGCCGAGTGCATCGCCGAGGTCGCCCCGGACCTCGCCCTCGACCCCGCGATCAGCGCCGTCTTCCTGCCCGGCGGCCAGCCGCCTGCCGCCGGCACCCGCCTCATCCAGGCCGAGGCCGCCGCCTCCCTCCGCCGGATCGCCGCCGACGGCCCCGCCGCCCTCCATGGCGGCCCCCTCGGCGCGACGATCGCCGCCCATATCCAGCGCCTCGGCGGCCTGCTGACGGAAGCCGACCTCCGCGCCGCCCGCCTCGTCGAGCGCGCCCCCGTCCGCGGCACCTATCGCGGCCTGGAGGTGGTCGGCCCGCCGCCCCCCTCCTCCGGCGGCGTCCATGTCATCCAGATGCTGAACATCCTCGAAGGCTTCGACCTCCGCGCCTCCGGCTCCGGCACCCCCGAAACCTGCCACTTCCTCGCCGAGGCGCTGAAGATCGCCTTCGCCGACCGCGCCGCCGCGACGGCCGACCCGGATTTCGTCGCCGTCCCCGTCGATCGCCTGCTCTCCAAGGACTATGCCGCCGAGCGCCGCGCCCTCATCGACCCGCACCGCGCCCGCGCCTGGAGCGCCGGCGTCGCGGCGGGCGAGAGCCCCAACACCACCCACCTGACCGTCGCCGATGCCGAGGGCCACATCCTCTGCGCGACGCACACCATCAACAGCCTCTTCGGCGCCCGCCTCATGGTCCCGGGCACCGGCCTCATCCCCAACAACTACATGGCCCTCTTCGACCCGCGCCCCGGCCATGCCCTCTCCATCGCCCCGGGCAAGCGGATCACCACCAGCCAGGCCCCGCTGATCGCGCTTCGTGACGGCAAGCCCCTGGTCGCCCTCGGCCTCCCCGGCGGCCTGCGCATCTTCGGCAGCGCCATGCAGGCCCTGATCGCCCTCATCGACCACGGCATGAGCCTGCAGCAGGCGGTCGAGGCCCCCCGCCTCTGGACCCAGGGCCAGGCGCTGGAGGTCGAGCCCGACATCCCCGGGCCGACCCGCGCCGCCCTCGCGGCGATGGGCCATGAGGTGCTGCCGCTCCCCCATGTCGGCGGCGGCATGGCCGCGATCCGCTTCCACCCGGACGGCATGCTGGAAGGTGCCGCCTGCTGGCGCGCCGACGGCACCGCCATCGGCCTCGGCGGCGGCCTTGCCCGCCCCGGCGCCCGCTTCTGGCCCGACGCGCCACGACGATAGGGCAGGGGAGGTCCGTGACGCCGGGCCTCGTTTCACGCAGGATGCGTGCATGACGATCCTCCACGGCATGGCCCCTTCCGGCAATTGCTGGAAGGCGGCCCAGATCCTCCGCCTCGCCGGCCGTCCCTTCCACTGGGTCGAGGTGGACACGAATGGCGGCGAGACCCGCAGCCCTGCCTTCCTCGCCCGCTTTCCGATGGGCAAGGTGCCCGTGGTGGAGCTGGACGACGGCACGGTGATCGCGGAGTCGAATGCGATCCTCGCCCATTTCGCCGAGGGTACGCCCTGGCTGCCGCCCGCCGGCCTCGCCCGCACCCGCGTGCTGGAATGGCTGTTCTGGGAGCAGTACAGTCATGAACCCTTCATCGCCGTCGCCCGCAACATCCGCGCCTTCCTCGGCACGGCGGAGGCTGAGGCGGAGCGGCTGGAGCGCTGCCGCCTGGGCGGCGAGCGTGCGCTCGACATCATGGAGGGGCGGTTGTCCCGCCATGACTGGCTGACCGATGCGGGCCCGACGATCGCCGACCTCGCCCTCTTCGCCTACACGCACGTCGCGGATGAGGGCGGCTTCGACCTGGCCCGCTGGCCGGGTGTCTCCGCCTGGGTCGCAAGGCTGCGGGCGCTGCCGGGGATCGTGCCGCTGCGCTGATTCCAGGGCCAAAGATCTTGCGTTTACGTATCGTTCCTGTTATGTTTACGGCTCCATCGCGGAGCCTAACCCCATGCGCCGCAAGCCCCGCCGCCCCGACCCCATCCCCGCCGGCCTCGTCCCGCCCGACTTCCTGACCCGGCACGACATCCT
>NZ_JAETWB010000209.1 GCF_016773205.1 Belnapia arida | reverse complement strand
GACCAGGCCAGCGCAAATCACACACACTTATCCAATCAACTAACCAACCATTCCATCTTCAAATGTCAAAAGAACAACCGCCGGGGCCAAAGCCCCAGCGGGTCCAGTCTTTTGGAAGAACTCTCGACGTCGGTTAAGACATCGAGAGAGGAGAGCGGAGCCTGCTTGATCGGCAGTTAGTCTAGAAGGATTGGTCGCAACCCAAGAGCATCCGCCCTCGACATCACGACACATTCCTTGAAAGGAGGTGATCCAGCCGCAGGTTCCCCTACGGCTACCTTGTTACGACTTCACCCCAGTCACTGACCCTA
>NZ_JAETWB010000208.1 GCF_016773205.1 Belnapia arida | reverse complement strand
ACGGACATGACAGTCTCCACTTTCCACCTTTGACGGTAGGCAATGCGATCGGCTTCCACACCAGGCTTGCCGAGCCGCCGGACCATCTCCTGCCGCAGCGGCGTGGTCGCGACCACGCGGGCAGAGCTCCGCTTCTTGGCCGGGATCAGACTGTCGACGCCGAGGCCTTCACGGCAGTGGCGGTGGTTGGCTTCGCTATCATGGCCTGCGTCTGCCAGGAGCTGCTCGAAGGGTATGCGGGCGGCGGCCGCGCTCGCCAAAGGCGGCAGGTCGGTGAAGTCGCCGCACGGGCCCGGCCTGACCCGCTGCGC
>NZ_JAETWB010000207.1 GCF_016773205.1 Belnapia arida | reverse complement strand
GCCCTTGTGGCTGCCGAGGTTGTTCATGACGACGATGTCGCCAGGGCGGAGCTCGGGCACCAGCACCTGCTCGACGTAGTCCTGGAAGAGTGAGCCGTTGATCGGCCCGTCGAGCACCATCGGCGCGACCATGCCGGTGTTGCGCGGGCCGGCGATGAAGGTGGTGGTCAGCCAATGGCCATGTGGGATCGGTTCCCGCAGCCGCTCGCCCCGAGGCGCCCGGCCGTGGGTGCGAGCCATGTTGGTCGAGGCCCAGGCCTCATCGATGAACACCAAGCGGTCCGGGTCGAGGTCAGGCTGCGCCTCGAACCA
>NZ_JAETWB010000206.1 GCF_016773205.1 Belnapia arida | reverse complement strand
CGGGAGTTCTGCGCCAAGCTGCGCCGGGCCGGACAGCGCATGCCGGTGATCATGGTCACCGGCGCCGATGCCGAGCAGGATGTGGTCCGCGGCCTCGATGCCGGGGCGAATGACTACCTGGCGAAACCCTACCGGCTGCCGGAGTTGCTGGCACGGGTGCGGGCGCAGCTGCGGGTGTTCGACAACTCCGAGGATGCCACCTTTCTGATCGGCCCCTATGTCTTCCGTCCCAGCCTGCGGCTGCTGCAGGAGACGGCCCGCAACCGCAAGATCCGGCTGACGGACAAGGAATGCGCGATCCTGAAGTTCCTCTACCG
>NZ_JAETWB010000205.1 GCF_016773205.1 Belnapia arida | reverse complement strand
CTCCACATCCGTCATGAGGAAATCCGCCGAAACACTAACACCAGAGCCGGACCACTTTCGCCGTGTCACCTCACTTCCAGGATGAACCAGCACTATGTTGGCCTCGACGTCTCTCTGGACCAGACGAGCCTGTGCGTTCTCGACGGCGCTGGCCAGGTTGTCTGCGAGACGAAAGTAGACACCGATCCGGCCGCGATCGCAGCCTGCCTTTGTCGGGCAGGTGTTTCCGGCGCACGGCTCGGCCTAGAGGCGGGCCCGCTCTCGCAGTGGCTCTACGCCGGGCTGGTGGCCTCAGGCCTGCCTGCGATCTGCATCGAGACACG
>NZ_JAETWB010000204.1 GCF_016773205.1 Belnapia arida | reverse complement strand
CCGAGGCGAAACCGTGCGGATTGGGCACCATCGCGGCCAGGGCTGTCGCGCCGATCGCCCCGATGCCGGGGATGCTGGTCAGCCGCCGTGCCGTCTCGTCCTCACGCGCATGGCGGACCATGCGGCTGTCGAGCCGCTTAATGCGCTCTTCCAGGGCCTCGATCTGTGCCACCAGATCGCCCAGCGCCTCGCGTGCCAAGTGGGGCAGCCGGGCATCGTCGCCGTCGCGGACTACCGCGATCAGCTCCGCGACCTTGCGCCCCTGCGCCGCCACGATGCCGTACTCGGCAAGATGGGAGCGCAGCGCGTTGACGGTCTGGGTGCGCTG
>NZ_JAETWB010000203.1 GCF_016773205.1 Belnapia arida | reverse complement strand
GCCTCGATGGCCGCCCCGACGCCGGCGCCCTTGTGGCTGCCGAGGTTGTTCATGACGACGATGTCGCCAGGGCGGAGTTCGGGCACCAGCACCTGCTCGACGTAGTCCTGGAAGAGTGAGCCGTTGATCGGCCCGTCGAGCACCATCGGCGCGAGCAAGCCGGTGTTGCGCAGGCCGGCGATGAAGGTGGTGGTCAGCCAATGACCATGTGGGATCGGTGCCCGCAGCCGCTCGCCCCGAGGCGCCCGGCCGTGGGTGCGGGCCATGTTGGTCGAGGCCCAGGCCTCATCGATGAACACCAAGCGGTCCGGGTCGAGGTCAGGCTGCGCCTCGAACCA
>NZ_JAETWB010000202.1 GCF_016773205.1 Belnapia arida | reverse complement strand
GGTCGAGCGTGCCATCCGGCCGCTGACCTTGGGGCGGAAGAACTGGCTGTTCGCCGGGTCGGATAAAGGCGGTCAGCCTGCTGCGGCGGTCGCCTCGCTGATCGCAACCGCTAAGCTCAACGGCCTCGATCCAGAGGCCTATTTCCGCCGCGTGCTGGAGCGCATCGCCGATCATCCCGTCAGCCGTGTCGCCGAGCTCCTGCCCTAGAACCTGCCAAGCGACGCCGAAGCCGCGACAACCTGACGGTTGGTCGCCGCCTCACCGGACGCTCTGATGTCCGTTTTCAAGAGCTCTCTGCAGCACGGGCCGCCGCGCAAGGCGGTGGCCTGATCCTGGCC
>NZ_JAETWB010000201.1 GCF_016773205.1 Belnapia arida | reverse complement strand
TAGCACAGGCGGGACCGTAGCGATCGCTTGTCCATGCCCGGCTTCCCGGATGCCGGCGCGGGCTTGCTGGCGTCGGGGAAGCCGGGCATGAGCGGCGCCCCGTAGACCCGTCGGCACCCGGCGTTGCCCAAGCCGGATCAAGGCCACCGATGAGCCGCTTCAGACCGCTGCTGTTGACTGTCGCGTTGCTGGCCTGCGCCATCCCGGGCGCTGCGCAGGCGGCGGCCTAGGCTTGTCCCGAGCATCACGCCGGGGGCGTGGGGCCGGACATCTTGCGCCCGGCGCTGGCGGCCGAGACGCAGGAGCTGAGCCCGGCACGTGCTGGCCATCCGACCAGAC
>NZ_JAETWB010000200.1 GCF_016773205.1 Belnapia arida | reverse complement strand
CTGTTCCGCGGCATCAGCCAGACGCGCAACAACTGGGCCTTCCAGGGCACGGCCGATGTCCAGCACGACAGCGGCTTCTATATCGGCGCCTTCCTTACCAATGCGAAATTCGTCGCAAGCCCCTGGAACGACACGCGGCAGGAACTCGACCTGCTGGCCGGCTACCGCTTCGAGCTGGGAGGCGTCGCGCTCGATGTCGGCTACATCGCCTATCTCTACCCAGGTCAGGACAAGGCGCCGGGCACGCAGCTGAACGAGTACCACGAGATCGCCCTCAAGGCCTCCTACACCATCGACATCGTCAAGCTGATGGGCGCCTTCAACTACTCGCCGAACTTCTTCGGC
>NZ_JAETWB010000001.1 GCF_016773205.1 Belnapia arida | reverse complement strand
CTGCTGATGGGTTCGCTGTTCGGCCTCTACCCCTTCCTGCTGAAGCTCTACGCCGACGGCGGATATCAAGGTGCCAAATTCCAGGCCGGATTGCGCACGGCCTGTCGCCAGATCGACGTTGAGATCGTCAAGCGATGCGGGCTGCGCTAGTTCGTCGTGCTGCCGAAGCGCTGGATTGTCGAGCGCACTATCGCCTGGCTCAATCGCTGCCGACGATTGGCCAAGGATTGGGAGTGCCTGAACCGCCGAGCGCTCGCCTTCCTGCGCTGGGCATCCGTCCGCCGCATGCTGCGAAGGCTATGTCAGAAAACCACATGATCCCGGATGGACTCTTAGGGCTGCAATATTGGGGGGAGGGGGTGTCGCGGTTCGGGCTGGATGATGGCGCAGCCATGGCAGTGATGGTGAAGTTTGCGGAAGGTGCTGCTGATGGCTACTCGGCATTCCCTTTCTCCAACCATGCTTTGAGCATGGGCGGGAGGGGCTTCGAGGTCATTCGGCAGAGGCGGGTCACTGGCCCGTCGCCGCCATGACCAGCCTCAAGCTCCACGAAGCCTCCGGTGGCATCGAGGCCATCGATGAGGTCCCAGACCGCAACGCGTAGTTGTGTGAGTTCCTGATCAACATCCTCAGCATATTGGATGAGTTCTTGCTCCTCAAGCTTGGGTTGCTCCTCGCTCATCGGGGCACTTTCCTCTCTCCATTCGCGCGGCGACAATGTTGCGCGCCAATCTCAACATGAAACACGCTTCGCCTCAGGCGGAACCCAAAGGTCCCGCCGCTGGTCGCTGCCCTGTTCCACCCGGCACCTCCCGCGCACTCCAGCCTGTACCCGATTTTCGTCGCCGATCCGCTATGAGCCTGTCGCCAATGTGAACGGACTCGCCGAGACCACCGCCCAGGCTGAACTGCGATTGTGATCAGTAACCGCGATAACCACGTCCGCCTGAATATCCGCCACTACCGTAGCTGCGGCTCGGTGCTGTCAGAGCACCGCCTGCGGCACCCACACCGCCACCAACAAGCGCACCTGTTGCAGCACTGCCACCCGTCAAGGCGCTCACGCCAGCACCCGCTCCTGCTCCAAGCAGGCCCCCAGAAACGGCGCGTCCGCCGGGGCTTGTGCCGCATGCCGTCAAGCTGAGTGAAACCAACCCAACGAGCAGCGCAGTCGTGAAGTTACGCTTCATGGTTATGCCTCCCTTGTGGATGCATGATTGAAACGCGGCAGCCCGGAAGAAGCCACCGCCGTAACCTTCACAATGCTGCACTTCGTCGAACCGACTTCCATGACTTTTTATGTGACGCGGCTGCACGCGCTCGGCTCAATCCCAATGAACACGGCGACCGCGGCTCGGCACCTGCGTTGCAGCATAGAGGTGCGCGCTATGCAAACACGTTTTCCCATCATCGTTCTTGTGGCCCTTCTTGGCACCCAGGCGTGGTCGCAGACGACCGAGACGCTACCGCCCATCGCTGGTCCCCCAGCAGCCCGACCACGCGCCGAGCCATACCCGGCCCAGCCTTGGTCACCGCCCACGGCGCCATACCAGGGACAGCTTGCACCGCCCGTTCCCTTCCAGCCTGAACCCAACCAGCGTCATTCGGTCCCAATGCCGCGTGCTTTCACAGCGCGAGAGTTACAGGCGAGGGACGAGCCGGTTCGAATGGGGTGGCGTACCACGATTGAGGCAGAGTTCGCCGATTGGTGGCGGCGGTATGGATGCTTTCCTCACCCCCGGCGGCATGAGGCGTGGTTCGACATGCTGGCTGGCAGGCTCGGCGCCACTACGCAACGGCAGCAGCATTCCCTCTACGGTTTGGTTATGGAGCGAGTGGAACTCCACGACGCGCCCCGAACCCAGTTCAGCGGGCTCCTGGGCGACACTGAGGACTGGGTGAACGATATGATGGGATGGCGGGCAGCAGGTGACCGCTTCTGCCCCCGCAGTTAGGCAAGCGCATCTGACATCTCTGAAAAGTGCTGCACCGATCCCGATGTCTGCTCCAAATGCGAACACCGCTCTGCACCGCGATGTCTCGCTTCCAACAGGGCTGCAAAGGCGTGCATCATCGATCTCTGGCCAAGCAAGAGAGGGAGAACGCCAGTGGCCGAAGCAGCGGGTGATGTGCTCATCTTGCCAACATCGCGTGGGCAGGCCAGGGCGAGGCGGATGGGGCGCGCCTAGGCTGGGAAGAGCCGCTGGTGCATTAGCCACCCCTGGGGAACCGATATCTTCAATGGCACCGCGGAGCAGGTCGTGGCGCACATGACGAAGCGGGTGGCCGAGCGGGAGGCTGCGGAAGCAGACGGCCGCCGCCCGAAAAGAGAGACATCAAACGGGGAGCGTGAGCGTTACCGTCCGGAAGAAAGGGGCCGTACATGGCGGCTCCGTCCGCGCTCACTGCTGCGTCGGCAGCGATGGAAGAAGCTATGGCCGAGGAAAGGGGCGATGCGGGGCGGGGCTGGTACGGGACGTGGTTCTGGCGCGGACTTGTCCTACTAGGGCTTGGCCTCGCGCTGGTTGCCCTTGGGGAGGTGCGGGTCATCTTCGCAGGTGCGGGAACTGCAACACCCGTCCTGGCCGACTACACCCTCTTGCTCCCGAACCTTTTAGCTATGCTAGGCTTCTTAAGCGCGCTGGTCGGCGCTGTGGTAGCGCCGGTCACCACCTGCGCCGCCTTACTGAATGTAGCCCGCAACCGGCGCACGGCATCTACGCCGAGCAACGCCCTCCCGAGCGGGGAGGACCGCGGCCAGATTGGCTAGGCCCGGCAGGGCAGGTCTGCAAATAGCTTGTGCCGACGCTCACCCCACCGTTGCGTTTCTATGAACGCGCAACCCCGTCTTCCCGTAGAAGACAACGAGAGGCAGGGCGCAAGCGCCCTGCCTTTATCCAGTGCTATGACGCGCGCCGCAGCGTCACCGTCGCTGCGGCATCACCAGAGCCAGATGTCGTATAGCTCAGTTCGTTCCCGTTGAGCGTCATGGCGCGGCGCTGAACGGCGCCTGCCCAGTTCGGGAAAGTCCCGTTCTCGATGCGCATGATAAGCGCCTTGCCGGCATCCTCGACCGAGTAGGTGCCAAAGAACGCGATGCTTCCCTGCACGATGGCACGGTTCTCTTCTGGCGTGGCCGACGCGCGGCTGTTGGAAGCGAGTTTCGGCAGGTCACTACGGACGATGATGAGTGCGAACCGGCCGTCGCTGCCGAACATGACCGTGCCGCTTGGATTCTCCCCCAGTGCGCCAGCATCGCGGCCCGGCCCAGCGGCGGTGATGGACACGAGGCGCCACGATCCCACGAGGTCTTGCGCCGCTTGCGCCTGCGCGGGCGCGCCTGATCCCAGCATGGCACAGACCGCGGCTGCACCAATGATGCGTCTCATCATGAGGTGTTCTCCTCTGGATGTACGGCAGGCTCGATGGAGGCGGGGCGCAGTGCGCTCCGCCCATTCTTCATACGAACGCGAAGTCGCTGATGTCCATCTGGTTGAGATTGGCGCCCGTCAGGGTGATGGTGTTCACACCCGCAGCGCCACCCGCGGCGACGCCGAGATCGATCACCACGTTGCCACCCGCGGCCGTCATGTTGGCCTGCACCTTGGCGAAGGTCAGGTCGAGTTCGGACAGGTCGATGCGATCTTCCTTGTCCTTCCAATCGACGATGACATCCTTGCCCGACGCAGCGCCGAACAGGATGATGTCGCTCCCCTTGCCGCCGGTTTGCCGATCATCCCCGGCGCCGCCGAACATCCAGTCGTTGCCTTCGCCACCATCCTGGGTGTCGTTGCCCGCCAGACCATAGAGATCGTCATTGCCGGCACCACCCAACTGGGTGTTGGCCGTCTCGCTGTCTACCACCAAGTCACGCCCGGCGCCGCCTTTGCCGGAGGTGCGGTTGTAGGACATGAAGGCATCATGATACACGATGGTATCAGTGTTCTTCATGATGAGTTCGGCGAAACTCGTGCCCTGGACCTCCTTGATGAGGTCTTGGTTGCCGCTGAAGCGATTTAGGTAGAAGTCCTTGTCGCCGTCACGGGTCCGCTCGAACTGATCATCGACGATCTTGTGGAAAGTCTCGCCGAGGATCGAGCCCTTGACGGCCTTCTCCAACAGGCCCGCGACCACGGAATCCACGTTGGCGATGTCGTTGCCGTAGATTTCCTTCAGCTTGGCCCGCACCTCAGCGCCGAGAGCGTTGCCGGCATTGTTCTGGCCGACGAACTGATCGACGTTGTTGTAGGTCTTCAGGCCGATGCCTTCGCGGAGGTCATTCAGGTTGCTGACGCCGTGGTCGCGCCCGCGCTGGATGTCGATGGCCTCCAGATCGACGGTGACCGGCTTGCCGTCAGGGCCGATGATGCCGAACAGGGCATTGCGGTTGCCATCGGCGACCTTGCCGTCGATCTCCTGGGTGATCCGCTGGGTCATGCCGCGCATGTAGGCGTCAAGCTGCTCGTTCTGTTGCGCGGAGGGGCCAGTGCGGTTGTTGCTGCCGAAGGCCGCGTTGCCACCGGCCCGACCGAAGGCGTCGGCCAGGGTCACCGACGTGGTGGCACCATTGTCGTCCACCAGCAGTTCGGTATTGCTCGACTGGTCATGGCCGAAGCGGAAGGCGATGTTGCCCCACTCGTTGGTGGCGCCAGGATTCACGCCCGCCTTGTAGCCCGAGTAGCCGCTGATCGAGCCGCCGAGCAGCTTGGGCAGGTACTCGTCATAGACGATGTGCTGCCACTGCGCTTCGTTGAGAGCGCGGGCGGCGTTGAACACTTCGTCCGCGGTCCAAGTCGGATGCTCGGCCTTCATCTCATCGGCGAGCCGGTTGTGCTCGCGGGCGAAGATGGTTTGCAGCGTCAGCAGCATCGGGGTCTGGTTGGCCCGCTGGTCGCCCGTGGCATAGGCATCAGTCGGCGGGGGGCCAAAACCACCCAGGCGGAGGATTCCGGCCGCAGCAGCGGGGTCTATTCGGGCATCGGCTGCGACATCGCCGACGGTCGGCAGCAGCTTGCCGTCACCTTCTACGAGCTTCGAGGTGTCCTGATTGTCGCGCAGCAGGTCGAGCATGGCCTGATTGCTGCCGTAAACCATGGAGAGATCGAGGAAGCTCGTCTCCTCGCTGATCTGCTGCCGGACATTGTTGTTGTCTGTGTTGGCGTCGGTACGGCCGAACACGAACGGTACGCCGTCGATCGAGATGCGATCCACATTGGGGACGCCAGCGCTCGACTTGATCTCGGCATTGGGGGCCGTGTTGACCGCACCCTGCGACATGTCGTGCGTGAGGAACTGGGCGAAGAACTGGAATTGCTCGTTGTGACCCGCGGCGCTCGGTGTCTCGCTGGTGCCGCCCGCCAGGAGCTTGTCGGAAATCTCCCGACCTTGTGGTGCCGTACCGTTGTAGTCGGTGAAGGTCGGTCCGAAGATCGGCGAGAATGGCCCGACCGGCTTCTCGGGCAGCAGCATCTTGCCCGCGCCCGGCACCGTGTCATCGTTGTCGGTGTACGAGTTGGGCGAGATGCGCAGATACTCGCTGAAAGCTTGGCCCCCAGCGTTGTTGCCGGCGCCATCTGGGGCGCGAACACTCACCTTGCCTGGATCAGCAGCGTAGGCCATGTCGGTCTCCCTGTGCTGTTCTTCTCGTAAAGCCCGCAGGTCAGGCGGGAGCCGGAGGGTGTTACAGAGCGTCGCCCGAAGCCAAGAGAATACGCTTTCCACACGGAAGCAACGGTTGCTTGCTAAATCAAAATTGACGCCATAAGAGACAGCGCGTCCATTCTGTTAAACGGACGCAATTGAATGAATGAAACAGTTGTCTATTAGGGCTAGCCAATAATATTCGATTTATAAGTGTTATAAAATGGTTTAGCCTTCATGAATCAAAGCGCTGTCGATGGTCGTTCAATATATGAACCATTTTCTGTAATGATCCGATATGTTACCTATATATAAATATGACATGTCGGTGAGTAAGGTGGCGTAACCGTTAGGAGCCACCATATACGGAAATCGTACTAAGATCGTTATTGCTCGTCGCGCGCAAGGATTTGGTGTCCACGAAGCAGCGCCTCTTTGCCAATTCTTGCTCAGCAGGAAAGGCATATATGCGGGCACCCAAGACCTGTTGCTAAGTCCTGAAAAGTCCAAAGAAAAGCCAACCCCTACGATGATCCCAGACAGCGGCGGCGACCACGCCGCCGGGCCGGGTCACGCCCATATTTCCCTGGTTGCGCGATGCGCGTCTGAGACGAAGTTCCGAACCAGCAGAGATAGTGCCTATCGAACCGATGTCTGTTTTGGTCTGACGATCTCGGACCACTTGCGCCAATATCCGAGCCAGACTCATCGCCGATGCTGCTGCCGCCATTCCCATGGTGGGACCCGCTCGCTCTCAGGCAGTATCCATAAGCCCTGCCGCGTGCGCCGCGCCCCACTCTCCAAGCCCAGCAGCACCGGGTCACGGCTGTACCGGCCGTAAACCCAAGCTGTTCCCTGTCGAACGATTTCCGCGTTCACGTCGATGCCGCCGACATAAACCCGAGCGACAGTGCGGCCATACCGGTCCGTGTCAACGACAATCACCCGCGCCTGCCGTCCAAAAGCGAGACTGGAGAGCGCCTGCTTCGCCCGAGTACCGAATGGCTGGCTGGACTCAGGAGCGTCGATCTCGGCAAGCCTGACCCGGACTTCTTCCCGCTCCGCAGTCAACACCGTAAGGGTATCACCATCCGTGATCCCAACCACCCGGCCAGCAAAGTCCGCGGCGTGCGGGATGCGACGGGTGCCCCCGGTGTCACCAACAATCCAGGGGCGCTCGGCAGTGGCCTCGATCACCATCTGCTTCAAAGTGGCAGCCGGTGGCCAGCGACCGAGCCCCCCACGGCGTCAAAGCGAGGCCAAAAACGCCCAGAGGAAGAAGAACCGGCAACTTCACCCGCCGCCAGAACCGGTGGAGCCTCATGGTCCGATCATGCCGTCGCCACATAGCGGCTTTCCGCCGCCTGACGCGTTGCGCTTCCTCCTCTGGATCGTCGTTGACCGGCTTGCGCCAATACCTCGGCAGAGCCGCCATTGGTCATTCCTGGTCTCTCAATGCGATACCGCAGTATATGCCAGATGACGACTTGACCTCAAGGGAGGTAGCCTCCAGGCGATAATGTAACCTTGGCTGGCCCATGTCCTCCGATTGGTACAACGAAAACGCATCCTCGGTCGTTGCCCGATACGAGGCCATTGATCCCTCTGCGCTCCACGCATGGCTACGAGCCTTATTGCCCGAAGCGCCGTCCACCGTGCTCGACATTGGTGCAGGAAGTGGCCGCGACGCTGGGTGGCTGGCTTCGCTCGGTTACGAAGTGGTTGCTGCCGAGCCTTCGGCGGCAATGCGCGAGGGGGCCATACGCCGTCATCCCAATCCGCGCATCCGTTGGATTGAAGACGCCCTGCCAAGCCTCGATGGCCTCGGCCGCTCTGGCCTGTCCTTCGACGCCATTCTGGTGAGCGCGGTTTGGCAGCATGTCCATCCGTCGCAACGCGCCCGTGCCTTCCGGAAATTGGCCTCGGTGCTCAAGCCCGGTGGCCTCCTCGCCATCACCCTCCGGCACGGCCCCGACCCGAGCGGCCGCGGCATGCATCCTGTGTCCCTTGAGGAAGTGGAGGCTCTTGCCCGAAACTACGGCTTAGCGGTCGTCCGCACCGTGCGGGCAGCGGACATGCAGGGCCGCCCGGAGGTGATATGGACGAAGGTGGCGCTGCGCCTGCCAGACGACGGCACGGGTGCCCTGCCTCTGCTCCGACATGTCATCCTCAACGACCTGAAGGCGTCCACCTACAAGCTTGGCCTATTGCGTGCCCTCTGCCGTGCTGCGGACGGCGCTGCCGGGATGGCACGGTACGACGGTGAGGAGTTCGTCGCCCTGCCGCTCGGCTTGGTGGCCCTGAACTGGCTCCGCCTTTACCTGCCCCTCGTCAGCGGGCGGCTGCCGCAGGCGCCGGGCAACGCCGGGCCGGATGGCCTCGGCTTTGCCGGTCCTGGCTTCCGTGCGCTGCTCGGCGGTGAGGTAGCCACGGCGGCCGACCTTCGGATTGGCGCTCGCTTCAATGGGGCGGCCGCGTCCGCTGTCCATGCGGCTATGAAGGAAGCTGCCAAGACGATCGCCGTTATGCCCGCCACCTACATGACCTTCCCAAACGGTGGTCCTGTGTTGCCAACCCAGTGGGGGCGACCGGGCGCTGCCCCGGATGCGATGCTTCTCGACGCCACCTACCTTGCCCGCTTCGGTGAGATGCGCGTACCGGTCCACCTCTGGCGCGCGATGCAACGTTTCGCCGTGTGGGTGGAACCAACATTGATCGCCGAATGGCTACGGCTGATGGGTGACTATGCGCGGCGGCAAGGTCGGGCATTGGACGCCGGGGCTGCGACTATCGCCATGGCATGGTCGGACCCCGAGCGCGATGTGGCAGTACCGCGCAGGATCGCGCTGGGCTTCGTCGAGGGCGGCCGCCCCCTCCACTGCGCATGGACGGGCCGGGCGCTGTCGGCGGGCACGCTCGACATCGACCACCTGTTCCCCTGGTCGGCTTGGCCGTGCGGAGACCTCTGGAACCTTCTGCCTGCCCATCGTGAGGTGAATCAGCGGCTCAAACGCGACCGCTTGCCGTCCGCGGTATCTCTGCTGCAAGCCGAGGAGCGTATCCTCCGCTGGTGGCGGACCGCCTATCTTACAGTAGGCGACGCATGGCTTCCCACCCGGTTCAGACACGAGGCGGGGGCCAGTTTGCCGGGGCTCCGGACCGAGGCGGCCGACGCCTGCGACCCGGACCAAGTGTTCCATGCCGTAGGCTTGCAACGGCTGCGCCTCCGCCATGACCAGCAGATGCCTGAATGGACGGCCTAGGCAAGCTTGTCGAAAGCGGTACGGGCACTGATCCCGGAAAGGTTGGAAAGGCTCGTGCTGTGGAACCGCTTCTGCACTGAGCACGGCACTGCACAGCGCAGCGTGCCGCCGTCGGCCACTGCGTCCAACGGCTAGGTGGTGGTATTCCCCTACAGCCGTGATGAGCAATCATAACGATCCAGCGTGTGAAGACGATCGCCTCTACCTCGGTTGGCTGGAGCCGCAGACATTAGCTTGCTTCCCCAACCCCCTGGTGTGTGGCGGCGCTCGTCAGGAGTGCGTTGCAGAAGTCCTGCTGATGCTCAACATCCTGAGCATCAGCTACACGCCGCTGGAGCAGTTCATCTATTGAGGAAGACCGCGGTGTCTCCACCGCGGTCAGTCACTCAGACGAAGATGTCGGTCCCGGCGGAGGTCGGGATGTAATAGGCCACGCCTTCGAGGTGGTACCAGTTGCTCAGGGTGTTCACCACGTTGTCCCGCTCCTCGACCGACGCCGTGTAGAAGTGCGTCCCAGTGTCGGGCTTGTAGAAGCGGAAGACGGCGGAATACCCCTCCTGCGGGCCGGTGCTCACGGTGAGCGCCGGACCCTCGTAGGTGTACCAGGGAGCGAGCTTGGCGATCACGCTGTCCCGCTCCTCGACCGACGCCGTGTAGAAATGCGTGCCGGTGTCTGGTTTGTAGAAGCGATACAGCGCGCTGGTGTTCTCCGCCCCGGGATCGGCCGAGTGGAAGGCCGGACCCTCGTAGGTGTACCAGGGAGCGAGCTTGGCGATCACGTTGTCCCGCTCCTCGACCGACCCCGTGTAGAAGTGGGTGCCGGTCTCGGGCTTGTAGAAGCGGAACACCAGCGGGTTGGCGAAGTGCAGCGATTCGACATTGGTCAGCACATCGGTGCCGTCGCGTCCCGCCTGGGTGTCGGTCACCGTCAACTGGCCATTGGCACCGGTCACCACATACTGCCCGCGGGTGCCCTGGTAGTAGGCCACATCGTAGTCGGCGCCACCGTCGATGGTGTCATTGCCCGCGCCGCCCGCGAGCTTGTCGTCGCCCGCCAGCCCGGAGAGCTTGTCGTTGCCGCCCCGGCCCCCGAGGGTATCGGGGCCAAGCCCGGTCGAGAGGATGTTGTCGCCGTTATCCCCGTAGTTGAAGCGCGGGAGGTAGGCGCCCGGGCCGGGGTTGTTCTCCCAAGCGTCCGGGGGCAGGGGAACGGGCGGGGTGACGACAGGCGGGGCAGTCTCCCGCCAGCCAATGGCCATCTCACCAGTGCCGCTGCCCTGCTTCACGTCGCCGACCTTGTAGGTCCCAGCGGCGGTCCCGTCGGTGCGCCAGAGTTGCGCCTCTTCGATGTCGGTCCAGAACAGCGCGGTACCGTCGCCCAAAGGCCGGAACCCATAGGGGTTGGAGTTGGCCGGGAAACCGTCATTCAGCCCTGGCGCGAGGTCGGCCACCATATGGGCGGTGAGCCCATCGGAGACGTAGAGTTCCCGGCCGAAGGCGGTGTTGATCGCGCTGAAGACCATCAGCCCGGGCTTCAGCAGCGCGAAGTTGGTGGGAGAGGACCCCTCGGGGCCGGGGTTGAGGAAGTCCACGACGCCGGTCCCCTCGGCCGTGCCGTCGGTGACCCAAAGCTCCATGTCGAAGGGCTCCAGCCCGCCGCCTGGATACCGGTAGCCGTAGTTCATGTTGTTGACGAAGAGTGCCCGCCCGTCGCCGAGGCTGACCATCTTGGAAGGCTCCGCATAGGCCCCGTCATAGGCGCTGTACCGCGGCGTGAGGTCGGCCACCTTGGTGACCTTATAGGCCCCCTCCCCGTAGTCGAAGACGGCCTTGAAGAGGTCCCGCCCAGGGACATCATCGAAGGTCCCATCGGCAAAAAACAGCGTGACGCCGGGCGCCACCAGGGTGAGGTCGCTGGGGTTGCTGCCGCTGCCGTGGTTATTCACATCGGCAAGAAAGTAGTCGCGCACGCCGTCGGTGTAGAAAAGCTCGCGCCCGTAGGCGGATTCGGCGGTGAACACGGCATGGCCGAGATGGATATCAGCGGTATTGAGAAAGCCCTGCGGGTCAATGGTCCCCCATTCCCAGTCGTGGTTCTCCAGCGGCTTGGTGCCCTCCACCGTGCCATCGGTAACCCAGGGCTCGGTCCGACCATCGGGACCGGTCGCGCTGAACAGCACCTTGAAGGTGCGATCCACGCCATCCTTGTCGGGCGTCAGCAGGGTGAGGCCTGTGGGGTTGCTGCCCTCGACGCCGGGGATGATGTCCATGAGCCGCTTGGTACCGGCTTCGGTGCCATCGGTGACGTAAAGCTCCCGGCCACCGCCCGAGCTATCCCCGGTGGAGACGGCCCGGCCGCCCGGCAGCGCGACGAAATCCCGCGGGTTCGTGGACCCGCCGCTCTGCGCCGGGGTGAGGTCGTTGAGCAGCACCGTGCCCTCGGGGGTGCCGTCGGTGATCCAGGCCTCGCGCCAATGGCCGAAGGTGTAGGCGGAGAAGATCACCCGCCCGTCGTCGAGGGTGGTGAACTCGGAGGGGGTGGAGCTTTCCGCCGGGTTGTTGCCACCCACACCCGTGTGAATGTCCAACAGCAGCCGGGCATTGGAGCCGTCGGGATTGCTGGTCCAGAGTTCCTGGCCGCGCTCGCTGTAGGCGGAGTAAACGACATACGGAATTGGCATAAGACCCCACGGTGCGAAACGTTCTAATTTCGTATAACGAAAATATTGTTATGTCGGAACATAGTGTACGAGTTGTAGCCGTAACAAAACTGATATTTACTTGTGGTAGTCATTCGCCCGCGATTTACGCTCCGAAGTTGATTTCAGACATTCTAATCGGTGTTGTTGTAGAGCGGATATGAAGAAGTATTGTGAAGTTCAAATCACCTATGGGGCTGGCAAAGTTGCTGAATCCTACCGCCCACGCCATCAATGGTAACATCAACCTCGATGGCGGAGCGCATCAACATGAATAAGGGGACTATGACAAGATAGTCTCTGGTGACTGGCAATCTGCTGTGCCGTATGCTTAAATTCGGAACGGCTTCTTTTTAGTGCTACTAATCTACAATGCTTGCGCCCAGACACGTACGTTGCAAGCTTAGGTTCCATTCAGGCCGCGATTTCCTCGCCGTCATCCCCGTCGCCATCCTCCGTGTCGTTCAGGTCATCAGCCTGAAGTCGGCGGTGACGGCGGGTTGCGCCATACAGGCGCGCCAGGGCGGTTTGCGGATCGGTCGCCAGTACCTTGACCCCGTTCGCAGCAAGGCCCTTTAGGAGTGCGGCCTGGGCGCCCGCGGGCGGAGCCTCGTTCTTCGGCCCGGCGCACTGTTCGAGCACCCATAGTCCGCCGCCAATCCGGTGCAGCGCTACCAAGAGGCGCAGTTCGTCTGCGACGAGGTAGACGCCTGATCCGTCGATGAGGCGCAGATGGTGCTCAGCCGCTCCCCAGTGGTGCAGCGCCAGACAATTTTGAAATTCCCTGCCGAGACGCTGAAGTTCGTCAGTGCTAGTGATCAGCCGGTACGGCGCCGGCACTTCAAAACCGGGATCGGGTGCTGGGATTTGCCCAAGCGCTCTCGTCAGCCGCCGCACCAGGGCCGGCAGCCCAGACCTCGGCGGAAGGCGAAGGTCGTTCTCTCCGACTGCCCCGTACGCCCGCAGGAATGCCACTAAACTGTCGGCGAACTCGGCGTGGTATTGGTCACGCAGTGTGGCGAAGATCGCTGCCACCTCGGGGTCCATACCGGACAGTGCTTCACAGTAGGTGAGGCAGGCATCGTCGATCGCCTTGGCTTCGAGCATGGCATCGGCGAACGGACCGGCGGCGACTTTGCCAACCCTTCGGTAAAACTCTTGGCCGCGGACACGATCGCCCACGCGGTCGAGGGCGCGATAGAGGCGCGACGGACTCCCCGGCAACGCAGCAGCGAGGAGATCGCGCGGGTCGCTGTCATTGATCAGACCAGCAACCTCGGCTTCGGGTCGGCACGCATCAGGTGCAAGATGGAGGAACGCCCCGATCGAATGCACGGCCTCGCGGGGCGCCACGATCAACCGGGCGATAAGGATTGGCCTCACTCGGATCAGGGCAGCCATTCGGCCTGCATGCTCGCCGAACGCCAGCAAGAGAGGAGCGCGTTCACGCGGAGGCTGGTCGTTTTCGTCGGTCATGCATCTTGCGTAGCCGAAAACCGGAATCTGGCAATGAAATCAGGGTCACGCTCTTGCGATGCCGTCGCGCCTAGTCGGAGCGACCGCTGTCGCTGCGCGGCTGACTAGCCTGCCCGCAGCAGGATGAGACCCGTTGAGGCAAGGGAAGGCAGCGCCATGGTCGCCGCAAGGTTGACCGAACCGGTTGGCTGTGCCGACATAGTAAGCTGGGATGGGCTCGTTAACGCCGCCCGAATGCAGTGATCTTTGTGCTGGCTTACGGGATCGGCGGGCGAGGTCATGTCTGCGACACCGTTGCGGCCGTCCCGTGGCTTGAGGTTGTGCTGGCAGCGGTCGGCCTGCCGGTGCTGACTGCGCGCGTCGTTGGAACAGCGCGGGCCGTTGCGACTGCCTTGTAGCCGGAGCGAACGGGGTGAGTGTCGGGACCCGCTTCGTAGCCACTCTCAAACTGAGGTTCACTTTGAACATGTCGTGGCTCTGATTGCCGTGCAGGCGATGAATACCGTGTACACCGGGCTGTTTCACCGCGGTTGGCGTGATGCGCCACATCGGGTTCTGCGCTTGCGCATTCCGGTACGGAGAAGCTCATGAGCCATGTCGTTGTTGAGTTCGACTGGCTAGATGGGACGCGAACGCCAGTTCTCCGCTTCGGGACCGCGATGTGCGATCAAACGGTCGCCCGAGCCATCGGGGCTATGGCGCTCGAGGCGGAGGGTCCGCTGGTGGAGTGACCGAAGCGCGGTCGGCGGCTGAGGTTGGGACGAAACCCGTCGAAAGTGCCCTTTGGCAGGGCGGACCCTGCAGCCTCGCCATGACGGCCGTGGTCATCGTCTACCAGCCCGAGGAGGTACGCACCCGCATCCGTTCAGCGTTCGAAGGGCGGGCTGCAGTCTAGCATCGAGCATGGCCTTACTATCCCGATCGCCTTTCCGATCGGCAGTGGTCGTAAACCAATCTGATATTTGTGCCGCTTACATCGCCTCGGATCGTCATGACCCAACGCTGCCCGCCAGCCCTCCCCGCGTCCCGACCACCGCTCCGCCGTCGGTCCGGATGCCCAACGCAGCCCAATGTCGAAGACTGCGGGGCGCTCATCTCGAAGGACTCTCTGCCGGTTCTCTCGGGAGACCATGCCACCGCTGAAAATTCCTGGCGCGGTAAGGGAGTTGCTGCTTGTCATTCGGATTTCGCTAGTCAGCACCACCAAAGCCGAAACATGGCGGCGTCACCCTGATCTTCGAACCAGAGGACATTCGCCCGCCGCGGCGTTAGCCAATTGTTGAGCGTCAGCCGGTCGGTGTCGAGCCAGCGCCAGCCTAGTTGCGTCGGTTGTTGGGCGTTCTGACGCAGCCACGCGCGCACGTCCAACCGCAATGCGCCAGGGCGGACACCAAGCAGCGCTTTATCAATCTCGATCATCCACCCGAACGGCGGGCGCTCATTATAGTAGACCATGAACCTGCGCCTACCCTGCTTGTCCCCGAGCATGCACACGCCGATCACCTCGACCGGGATGGCGAGCTTGCGGCTGACCTCCGTGGTGACCCGCTGGGTGAGGCGCGACACTATTGCTGCGTCCGTCATGCAAAGCGCGGTCAACACGGGCAACTGTGTATCGACGCGACCACGCTCCCAAATGCACCAGCTACGACCGCGCGCTATGGCAGACATCTTCATCCCCGCGCCGGCACCGCCACCACCGGTTCCGGTTCCTCCACCGCCAGACAGAATTCGTAGATGTCCCGCGCGGTCTGCTTGTCCTCCATGTCGTTCAGATTCATGATGTCGAAGATGCGGCGCTGCCTGAGATCGAACAGGGCAGAGTGCTGCCGGCCATATGATGCACCGTGGTAGACTTCCCACATGGTGGTAGGCGCCCATGCGGTTGCCAGAGCATGCGCGGCGTTGATCATCTGATGGCAGCACTGAGGGACAACCCACCAGCGCGGCTGCTTGGGCGTCATGGTGTGATCCCGCAGCATGCGGAAAGCGAGGCGGATCAAATCCGCCTTGGTGCGGGGGAGGAGATCAGGCCCGTCGAGGATGCAGCGGACGGCTTCGTAGTACCGCAGGGTATCGGTTGCCTCCATGGAGAGGCGCAAATGCTCGCGCTGTGCGGCCGGGGAGGTGAGGGCGTAGAAGGCGGATTCCTTGAAGGGATCGAACCGCGCGGTCGCGCTGGTATCCTCCATGATGTCGTTCACCGCCTGCTGCCACGCCTGACGAACGGAGCGATACCGGCGGAGGAGAGGCAGCAACTCTGCCTCCCAAATGTCAGCGACGGGAACGAGGGACCAGCCTTCATTCCCCGCCGCCGCTAGGCTTTCGGGGGTGATGGGAAAGCGGAGAATCATGTGTTGCTCGCTGGCTAGAAGTTCGCTGGCGGCGCCGGGGGGCGAAGCGACAGCGCTTCGGTCGTTGGCGGAAGCGGCTGCGCTCCGGTGCGGCTTCGTATAGCGAGCGGTTCACTTGAAAGGAACAACATTGTTTACTTGAAATTCAGGTTCGAACGGAAAGCGCACTTGTGCCATATACAGCCGCCGCGCAGCAGGTCGGCGGTGCCGAACGCGCGGGCGCCATTCACTGTTGCGGCGAAATGCAATCCGATCTGACGTGCCGATATCGCAGTGCATGACACGACCTGACATGCTTGCGTCGTGGGACCTGATGCGACCTGACATGCTTGCATCGCGGCGGAATCGCGGGGTGCATGACGACGTGGGTCTCGTGCCCGCGACTGCTGGCATCTCGCAGGCTGCGTCGAGACCGAAGGTCGAGGCGCAGCCTCACTACCTGACAGGCCATGATTGCGGAGCGGCGAAGCCGACATGTTGGCGACCTATGGGGCGAGGCCGTATGCCGAGATCATCGGACGCGCGTTTGCGCGTCCAGCCTTCTTGGGACAGCTACAAGGGACTGCGCGACAAGCTGGTCGCTGATGGAAAGCTCGCGCCAGGAGACCAGCTTAATGCACTCCGGTTCGCCGAGGACGTGCCGTTCGAAAGCCCGAGCGCCGCGGCCACGGTGGTCTACACAGGTAACCAAAACGGACGCGAGGCGTGGCGGCTAAAGGGCACTGGGCAGACCTACAAACAATGGCAGGAGGCGAAGATCGAGTCGTCATCCCTGGAACAGACCTGACCTCCGGGGTGCCCCCCACTGCACACTCCTACCCATTTGGCTTTCAACGCCTACCTAGATGGTTGGCAGCCAGGGGTGATCCACGCCGGTCGCGTGTACGGGATCGATGCTTGGGGCCATGCCGGGGCTGATGCTCGGGCCATGCTGAGGACAATGCTGGCGCCGTCCGCCGCTTGATTGCCAGCAGCCCGGCTCGGACAACAGGGCGGCCAAATATTTGCCTCGGCAAACACGCCAAAAGCCATCCGCGAGGATATCCCATGCGCTACCGCGAGATCGTACAACGCCAGCTACTATCGCCACCCACCCACTCGTCGCCGATGTCATCCTCGATCCGACTGACTTTGATAGGTTTGAGCAGGCCATAGAGAACCGGCAGGATGTCCGGCTTCTCGCCCGGATCGATAGGATGGCCGGTGCATCGTCCATCTTAGGTGTTTGTTGGCAGCGCTGAGGCAGACTATTCAGACTGCGTTGGGCTAATGAGTTAAGCGTCGTCGTCGAGCGTGAAACCGATCTTGAGCGTCACTTGGTAGTGCCCGACCTTTCCGTCCTTCACCTCGCCGCGGACTTGGACCACCTCGAACCATTTGACGTTGCGGACAGTGGTGGTGACCCGCGTGATCGCGTTCTGAATCGCATCGGAAACGCTGGTACCAGAGGTACCGACAAGCTCCACGAGTTTGTAGACATGCTCGGTCATAAGGGGGTTCTCCCGCACTCCGCGTCGGTCAGCCCAGGGGGCGCCCACCAATCCTGCGCCCTCCAGAGCGCGCGGCACAAGCGGCACCTTTATTGTTAGCTGCTCGTGATCTTCACGGTGAAGGTCTTGGAGAAGACTGACCAAGCCCAGCGCAATGCTAACCACAAGGCGCATCGCGCCGGGGAGGGGAGGGCTCGCAGCTTTCGCAGTTCAAGCAAGCCTGCTGGCCTGCATGGATACCTTCATAGTCGATCCGCGGACCGATTATTCATTCTACCGGATGACCCGCGCTGCCTGGGCTGCGCCGTTCGCGCACCGCACTTCGGCAAAGCATGGCACCCGCGCCTTCAATCAGCGGGCCGAAGCCTTGATGCGGCAGATCGTCCAGTTGAACGACAGCGAGCCCGATACTTCCTGATCGGCACCCTACAGGGCATCCGGGAAAAGCTCGCCAAGGTCCGGTATGGGTAGGATGCCAGCGGCGCTGCCGGCCTTGAGCACCCAGACCCGAGCACAATTGGGGGCCATCCTCACAGCGATGGACGCTCACCCAGCGGCACGGCCCCAGATCGCGGAGCGGCTGTTCGCGAACATCCGGCGGTAGAACCAGATCGCCCGAACGGACAACACCACCACGGGCAACAGCCGGACCGCGCTCCGGCAGGCCGCGAATGCCGACGATCGGCGCGGCGATGGGCTGATATCCTCAGTGGTCGTGGATGCCCTCACGGGCAGCCCCGGCATCGCCACCAGGCTCAATCTGGCCCGCAACGTTCTGGGGAGCGGGTTCCGGGCCTTGGGTCAGCGGATGACCGCGGCCTGCGATGCCCAGCGATGATACGCCGCCTGCTTCTCCGCATTGCTGGTATGGACGCGCTGCCGACCCGGCTTCCCCTTACTGGCGCTCAACACCGACCCGCTAAGAGGCTCCGGCACGGGGCAGCCTGGGAACTGCTCATGAATGGAACCCGGCCGTGCCGCGGTCGGGAACAATGATGTGTTTGGGATGAGGGTCGTCGGGGTTCCGGGTGCTGATCCGCCGGATGCGAGCCTCCTCGGCTGCGCCGACCGCCTCGGCCTCGGCCCTGGTGCGAAAGCCGGTCGAGAACTCCGCCACCTCCGATGCTTGCCGGCCAACCCGCACCTTGCCGCGGCAGTGCCAGACCTCACCGCGTTTCCGTTAATAGAGAATCATGGTCGGTCAGGCCGTCGCCGACATCTCCATGGTCTGTCTGCCGGCTGCGACCGTCGTCGATCCTCGCCGACCACCCGGCAGCGACCTGTAGAGGGTGGAAGGCGCGCAGCCGACCTGTCGGGCGATCTCCGCCATCGACAGGTTGCCGTTGACCGTGAGGGTTTGCGCGATCGTCAGCTTAGTCTGGTTAAGGGTACGGGGCCGACCGCCGATACGGCCGCGCAAACGGCTGGCCCGCAGCCTGGTGCTACCCGACGCTAGATGGGTTCCAACCGTAGAGGTGAGAGAAGTCGATCCCGGGATAACGCAACAGCGCTAGCGTTTTGACCGCCTCGCGCGGCGGCGGCCCCTGGTCGTAGCGCCGCTCGCCCTCGCCGCCGCGATTCTCCTCCTGCTCCATGCCGCCGCCACCCCAGCCAAACATATAGTTGACATGGCGCTGCTGCTGCTTGTCCGTGATGACGCCGCGCAGTCGCGTGTTAGCGTTATGGCGGAGCGCGTGGCCATCCATGCCTTCGCGGTAGAGGCCGATGCGGCGCCGATAGTAGCGGAACGCGCTGGTGAAGCGTGGCCCCCGCCTGCCGTCGCGGCCCTGCGGCAGTAGGTCCGGAAACACCGGATCGCCCGGGTTCGGCGCTCGCCACCGCACGTATTCGAGGAAGCCCATCCGCAGCAGTTCCGGGTGGACCGGCACCTTCCGCTTGGAGGGCTTGGTCTTGAGCCGCCGCTTGTGGCCGTCCGCCCGCTCGTGGTGCTCGCGGATGTCGAAGTAGGGAGTCCCACAGTCGTCCTTGATGTCCCTCGCGTAGAGGTCCGCCATCTCCTCCAAGCGGGCGCCCTCGAACTGCTCCATCAGTGGCAGCCAGAACAGCGCGTCGCGGAGGATTTGCTTCCCCGGTCGCCAGCGGTGCCGGGGATCGCAGCCCTGGTAGAGCGGCGACATGGACAGCGCCTTCAAATCGGCGTCCGGCCAGGGTTCGCGCTGATCGCGCTCGCCCTCGACCTCCCCGAATTCGTGCCGCTTGAACATCTCGTCGTGTTCAGCGAGGCGGAGGAGTTGCGGCCGGTGATTGACCCCGAACAGGAAGAACGCGGACAACTCCGACACCTGCCGCTGGACCGTGACCTCCTTCAACCTCGGTACGGCCTTGCCCGTCCTCTCCGCCTTGTCGTCCGCCTTCTTTATGAGGTCGGCGGGCGTCCGGTCGCGCTCGTTCGGCGGCTTGCCGTGGTGCTTCGGGAGGCGCCGGAGCGCGTCGGTGAAGCCCAGGATGTCACCGCGCTCGTAGGAACGGAGCGGCCTGTCCCCGGCCACCGCAATGAAGCGACGCGCCGTGCCGCACGCCTGATCCGCCATCCTGAGCGGATACCCCTTCTTCTCGCGGTGGGCCTTGAACTCCACAAGAACCACCGACGCCAGCGGCTCGGCGGGGGAGGGCGCCGCCTCTGCCTCCTTGACGGGAACAGCCTCCTGCGCCGCCGTCGTTGGAACGACCTCCGGCGCCATCGCGGGGATGGCCTGCCTCGTTGCCATCGAGGGAGAGGGGGCAATAGGGGAGGGCGGCACGGCCGCCTGCACCGACTTGACCGGAACTGGTTCCGCCGCCGCTTTGGCCGCCGTCGGGAACATCTCTCCGGCCAGAAACGCCATCGCCCGCTCGGCCGCGATAGTTAATTCGGGAGAGGCGGCCCGGAGGAGTCGCGTCCGTGGTGCCGCGTCGCCCCCGAAGGCTCGTTCCAGCGCTAGCGCACGCCGAATCGCCGCCCCGGTTCCCGGCCCATCCATGCGCGCCCGCGACTCGACCACCGCCACGGCGGCCTCCATCTCGGCTGCTATCTCCGAGGCCGTCTGCCCCATGGTCAGCCGCGCCATGAGTTCCGCGAGCCGGGAGGGCTGCGCCGTCTCCATCATCGTCATGAACACCTTCTCGAACGCCTCATCGGCGACCACTGCCAGATGTTCGGCTTCCCGGTAGCGCCGCGTCCCCAAGCTGATCGCCATCTCGGCGCCGCGCCTCTGCCCCGGCAGGCGTCGCCGCCAGTAGAAGATACCATTGCGCTTACGGGTCAGGTGCAAAGCGGAATGATGGTGGGAACGTGGTGGGGGAGTCGCGTGCAAGGATGCCTCGCTGGTCGGCGAGGACCGAAAAGATCACGCGAAATCAACAGAATGGCTCCGGCGGTTGGATTCGAACCAACGACCAACGGATTAACAGTCCGCTGCGCTACCGCTGCGCCACGCCGGATCAGCCAGTGGGCGGCGCCTATAGCAGGGCACCGCCGATCATGAAAGCCCCCATGAGAGCCACGTTGGAGGTCCGGGGCGGAATTGAACCGCCGTAGCAGGTTTTGCAGACCTGTGCCTGACCACTCGGCCACCGGACCGCCGAGGCAACCCCCGTGCGTCGCGCCTCTTTGGCGCCACAGCGCCGGCAGGTCAAGCGTGCGCCGCAACACGGCCGCTTGGCGACGGGGGGAGGCGCCCCCTATAACCCCTCGAACGGAAGGGCCGTCCCCGGTCGGGCGAGCCTTGCTGGCGGCTGGAGATTGCGCCTCATGGACTACGCGGATGCGCGCAAGCGCATGGTGGACGGACAGCTTCGCCCCAACAAGGTGACCGATCCCCGCCTGCTGGAGGCGATGCGCGACCTACCGCGCGAGCGCTTCCTCCCCCCTGCCGCCATCCCGCGGGCCTACACCGACGAGGACATCCCGCTCCCCGGTGGCCGCGCGATGATCGAGCCGATGGTGCTCGCCCGCCTGGTCCAGCTCGCCGCGGTGCGTCCCGGCGACCGCGCCCTGATCGCCGGCGCTGGCACCGGCTACGGTGCCGCCGTGCTGGCCCGCATGGGCGCCCGCGTCACCGCCCTCGAGGCCGATGCGCCGCTGCTCGAGATCGCCCGCGCCGCCCTGCCGGCCTGCCTGCCCGCCGGCACGGTGCGGCTGGAGGCGGCCGACCCGGCCCAGGGCTTCGCCGCCGCCGCGCCCTATGACATCGTCATGATCGAGGGGGAGATCCCGGAGATTCCACCGGCCTTCGCCGAGCAACTGGCCGAAGGTGGCCGTCTGGTCGCGGTCATCGGCATCGGGCGCCGCCAGGGCAAGGCCGTGCTTGGGCGCAAGCTCGGCGGCAGCCTCACCACCGTCACCGCCTTCGACTGCGCGACGGCTGCCCTGCCGGCCTTTGCCCACCGCCCCGGCTTCGTCTTTTGAAGTTCAGCATCCTCGCAACGAAGGCGCTGGTGCTGTAGGACGTTCTTAATATTGCTCCGCAAGGATCAGGTTACGATGAACTGGACCCGTCCCTTTCCGGTGCTGACCGCCGCGCTGCTCGCCCCGGCCGGGCTTGTCGCGCTGGCGCCGCAGGCCGGGGCGCAGACCCTGGCGGATGCGCTGGCCCAGGCCTATGCCAACAACCCTGCACTGCTGGCCGCCCGCGCCCAGCTTCGCGCAGTCGACGAGAACGTGCCCCAGGCGTTGGCCGGCTGGCGCCCAACCGTCTCCATCACCAACAGCTTCGGCTATGCCGATGGCCGTGTCCGCAGCCTGACCCAGGCGTTTGACCCGAACACGGGCGGCGCCCGTCAGGTTGGCGTCAGCAGCCACAACGACCGGACGGTTGCCACCAACACGGTCACCGTCACCCAGCCGATCTTCCGCGGCGGCCGCACGGTCGCCACCACCCGGCGGGCGGAGAGCCAGGTGCTCGCCCAGCGCGCCCGCCTGCTGGCGACCGAGCAGCAGGTGATGCAGGACACGGTGACGGCCTATGTCGGCGTCATCCGTGACCAGGAGCTGCTGCGCCTCAACATCAACAACGAGCAGGTGCTGACCGAGCAGCTGCGCGCCACCAACGAGCGCTTCCGCGTCGGCGAGATCACCCGCACAGACGTCGCCCAGGCCGAGTCGCGCCTTGCCGGCGCTCGCTCCCAGCGCGCCCAGGCCGAGGGCAACCTGCAGATCTCCCGTGCCACCTTCCAGCGCCTGGTCGGCCTCCCGCCCGGCGCGTTGATCGCGCCCCAGCCGCTCCGCGTGCCGCTCCGCACCAGCCAGGAAGTGGCCCAGGCCGCGGCAGCCAACAACCCGAATGTCGTCGCCGCCCTCTTCGACGAGGTCGGGGCGCGGGACAACGTCAACATCCAGACCTCCGCCCTGGCGCCAACGCTCAGTGTCAGCACCCAGGCCGGGCGGAACGACAACAACCTCACCAATCACACCCGCCAGACCTTCGCCCAGGTAACGGCCAACCTGACCGTGCCGCTCTACCAGGGCGGCGCCGAATACTCCGCCATCCGCCAGGCCCGGCAGAGCGCCCAGCAGGCCCGCCAGACGGTCGACGACCAGCGCCGCACCGTCGTCCAGCAGGCGACCCAGGCCTGGGAGCAGCTGCAGAGCTCGCGGGCCCAGGTCGAGAGCGTCCGCGCCCAGATCCGCGCCGCCGAGATCGCCCTCGACGGCGTCCAGCGCGAGGCGATCGTCGGCAGCCGCACCACCCTGGACGTGCTGAATGCCGAGCAGGAGTTGCTGAATGCCCGCACCAGCCTGGTCCAGGCCCTCTCGACCGTTGTCCAGCAATCCTATGCGCTGGCGGCGACCATCGGACGGCTGACCGCGAGCGATCTCGGTCTCGCGGTCGATACCTATGACATGCGCGCCTATTACAATGAGGTGCGCAACCGCTGGATCGGCTTCGGCGACTATTCGGGCGTGGCGGAGCGCCGCTGATGGCCGAGGAGCGGCCGGCCCCGCCGGGTGGGTCCCCCGCCGATCCGAGCATGGAGGACATCCTCGCCTCCATCCGCCGCATCCTCAACGAGGACGAACCCGGCAAGGCCGCGGGCCCGGACGCGCCGGAGCCGGCGGAGCCCCTCACACTGACCGAGGAGATGCTGGTGCAGGAGCCGACAGCGGCGCCGGCGGCACCTCCCCCTGCGCCGCCCCTTCCGGCCGAGCCGCTCCCCGACGCTCGAGTGTCCGAGCCGGAACCAGCGCCGCCCCCCATGCTCGCCGCTGGCCAGCCCCCGTCCGAGCCGGAGCCTCCGCCCGAGCATCCGCCGGCCGAGACGCTGATCGCCCCGGCCGTGGCCGCCGCCGCCACTGCAGCCATCGGCACCCTGATCCGCGCCGTCTCCCAGGATCGCGGCGCCGCGGTCACCCGCGGCGGTCCGAGCATCGAGGATGTGGTGCGGGAGGAGCTCCGCCCCCTGCTGAAGGACTGGCTCGACCAGCACCTTCCCGCCCTGGTCGAGCGCCTGGTCCGCGCCGAGATCGAGCGCGTCGTCGGCCGCGCCCTGGGCTGAACCGCGACGCCCCTTGACGGCGCCCGTCCGGCAGGGGACGGATGCGCCCATGCTGGACAAGACCCTCACCCCGGGCAGCTTCGAAACCCGCCTCTATGAAGGCTGGGAGAGCTCGGGCGCCTTCGCCTGCGACCCTGCCTCGGCCGCCACGCCCTTCACCATCATGATCCCTCCGCCGAACGTCACCGGCAGCCTGCACATGGGTCATGCGCTCACCTTCACCATCCAGGACATGCTGGTCCGCTGGCGGCGGATGCAGGGGAGGGACGCGCTCTGGCAGCCCGGCACCGACCATGCCGGCATCGCCACGCAGATGGTGGTCGAGCGGCTTCTGGCGAGCGAGGGCAAGCAGGACCGGCGCAGCATGGGCCGCGCCGCCTTCCTCGACCGCGTCTGGCAATGGAAGGCTGAGTCGGGCGGCACCATCACCAAGCAGCTCCGCCGCCTCGGGGCCAGCCTCGACTGGCCGCGCGAGCGCTTCACCATGGACGAGGGCCTGTCCAAGGCCGTCCGCGAGGTCTTCGTCACCCTGCACCGCCAGGGGCTGATCTACCGCGACCGCCGCTTGGTGAACTGGGACCCGAAGCTGCAGACGGCGATCTCCGACCTTGAGGTCGAAAGCCGCGAGGTCAAGGGCAGCCTCTGGCACATCCGCTACCCCGTCGAGGGCGGCGGCGAGATCGTGGTGGCGACCACGCGCCCGGAGACCATGCTCGGTGACACCGCCGTCGCCGTCCATCCGGAGGATGCCCGCTTCACGGCCCTCGTCGGCAAGCGGGTCATCCTGCCGCTGACGGGCCGCCACATCCCCATCGTCGCCGACGAGTATTCGGACCCGGAGAAGGGTACCGGTGCGGTGAAGATCACCCCCGCGCACGACTTCAACGATTTCGAGGTCGGCCGCCGCCACGACCTGCCGATGCCCTCCGTCCTCGATGCCGAGGCGCGGATCGACCTCGTCGAGCTCCGCCCCGACCTCGGCGCCGAGGCCGACACGGCCTTCCTCGACAGCCTCCAGGGCATGGACCGCTTCGCCGCCCGCAAGGCGATCGTCACCCGCCTCGATGAGCTTGGCCTCCTTGTCCAGACCGAGCCCCACACCCATCAGGTCCCGCATGGCGACCGCGGCGGCGTGCCCCTGGAACCGCGCCTGACCATCCAGTGGTATGCCGATGCGGCGACCCTGGCGAAGCCCGCCATCGAGGCGGTCGAGACCGGCCGCACCCAATTCGTCCCGAAGCAGTGGGAGAACACCTTCTTCGCCTGGATGCGCGACATCCAGCCTTGGTGCGTCTCCCGCCAGCTCTGGTGGGGCCACCAGATCCCCGCCTGGTACGCCCCGGACGGCACCGTCTTCGTCGAACGCACCGAGGAGGAGGCGAAGGCCGCCGCCCGCGCCCAGTTCGGCAAGGACGTCGCGTTGGAGCGCGACCCGGACGTGCTCGACACCTGGTTCAGCAGCGCGCTCTGGCCCTTCTCGACGCTCGGCTGGCCCGACAAGACGCCGGAACTCGCCCGCTACTACCCGGGCGACGTGCTGGTCACCGGCTTCGACATCATCTTCTTCTGGGTAGCCAGGATGATGATGATGGGCATCCATTTCATGGGCGATGTCCCCTTCCGCCACGTCTACATCCACGGCCTCGTCCGCGACGAGAAGGGCCAGAAGATGTCGAAGTCGAAGGGGAACGTCATGGACCCCCTGGAGCTGATCGACGCCTATGGCGCCGACGCGCTCCGCTTCACCATCTGCGCGCTGACCGGCCCCGGCCGCGACGTGAAGCTCGGTCGCAAGCGCGTCGAGGACTACCGCAGCTTCGCCACCAAGCTGTGGAACGCCGCCCGCTTCTGCGAGATGAACGGTATCGCGCCTCAGCCCAGCTGGGATCCGACGGCCGCCCGCACGCCGCTCGCCCGCTGGGTTCTCGACGCTGCCAACACCGCCGTCGCCGAGGCGACCGCTGCACTCGAAGCCTACCGCTTCGACGACTACGCCGCCGCCTCCTACCGCTTCGTCTGGGGCAGCTTCTGCGACTGGTTCCTCGAATTTGCCAAACCCGTCTTCAACGGCCCTGACGGTGCCGAGAAGGAAGAGGTGAAGGGTGCCGCGCAATACGTGTTGGGCCTGATTCTCCGCCTGCTCCACCCGGCGATGCCCTTCGTCACGGAAGAGCTGTGGGACCGCTTCGGCTACGGCCCGGAATGCAGCCTGATCCGCGCCCCCTGGCCCGAGCCCGTCCCCGTCGCCGAGGCCGCCTCCGCCCGTGAGGAGCTGGACTGGATCGTCCGCCTCATCAGCGAACTCCGCGCCGTCCGCGCCGAGGTGAACATCGCCCCCTCTGTCACCACGCCGCTGCTGGTGAAGGACACCGCGCCGGAGAATCTCGCGCGCGCCGACCGCTGGATCGAGGCCGTCCGCCGCCTCGGCCGCGTCACCGAGATCGTGCCGCTCGCGGGCGAGGCGCCGAAGGGCGTCGCCCAGGCCGTGCTCGGCGAGGCGACGCTGATTCTGCCGCTGGCCGGCGTCATCGACTTCGCCGGCGAACGCGCCCGCCTCGCCAAGGACCGCGCCAAGGCCGAGGCCGAGGCGAGGAAGGTGGAGGCGAAGCTCGCCAATGCCGATTTCGTCGCCCGCGCTAAGGAGGGGGTCGTCACGGAGAACCGCGAGCGCCTTGCCAACTTTCAAGCCGAGATGGCGCGCCTTGACGCGGCGATGGCCCGCATCGCCGACTAGAAGCCTGATCTCGAAGTCCCTCGGTCTTCGAGATCAGGCTGCCCGGCTTTACGGCCTGCAGCGGTTGCGAGCAGGCCGCGCCGCACCGTTTCGTATCCCTTGCCGGCATCGGCCGCCGCGGCGGTGAGCCAAGGCCGCCCCGCAGGCGTTGAGGCGGCGGAGGGGCATTCCGCCCGTCCGGGAAAGGAACCACTCGAATGGCAAGGATGAACCGCGATCGCGGAGGTGCGATGCCACTGCTTGCCGCCGGGCTGCTGGCGGGGGTGGCCGGCGTCGCCGCCATGACGCTCGGGGAGAAGCTGGAGCAGGCGGTGACCGGCCGCCCGAACTCCTTCGTGCCCGCGCATACGCTGCAACGCCTGCTCGGCCGTCCAGCGCGCCCCGACCGCGAGCGGCAGGGCCTCAACTGGGCCATGCATTGGGGGCAGGGCATCCTGCTCGGCCTGGTCCGCGCGGTGATGGCACGGGGCGGCGTCGGCGGGCCCTTTGGCTCCTTCCTCTTCCTGAACCTGCGCCTGCTGAACGACCAGAGCCTGGAGAACGCCACCGGCATCGGCGCGCCGCCCTGGACCTGGCCGCGCGACGAGCAGGTGGTCGATCTGCTGCACAAGGCCGTCTATGCCTTTGCCGCTGGCGCGGTCGCCGACCGGCTGATCACGGGGCGGGCCTCGCCGGGGACAGGGAGGCATGAGCCGGCAAACTGGCGGCGCGTCGATCACGCTGCGCGCTCGGCCGCCCTGCGGCGGGCCGCCTGAGCAGTCATTCCGCCGGGATGCCGTGATCGCAGGCGGCGTTGCGGCGTTCGCTCCCCTATCAGGGGAGACACTGCATGCCGGCTCAACGCCTGCCACTCGCTCTCGGCGTCCTTGGCTTCGCCCTCGGCGGCTTCTTCGACGGCATCCTGCTGCACCAAGTGCTGCAATGGCATCACTTCCTCAGCCTCGTCGGCGGCGAGGCGTTGCGCGACATCCGTGTACAGATCCTTTGGGACGGGCTGTTCCACGTTGCCGTCTACGCCATCGCGCTGCTCGGCCTGGGCCTGCTCTGGCGGGCCCGGTCGGGGCTCGGCGAGTTGCGTGGGTTGCGGCTGCTCGGCTGGGCGCTGCTCGGCTTCGGCATCTGGCAGCTGGTCGATGTGGTCGGCTTCCACTGGATCGTCGGCATCCACCGCATCCGGGTGGACGTGCCGAACCCGCTGGCCTGGGATATCGGCTGGCTCGCTGTCATCGGCCTGCCGCCGCTGCTGGCCGGGGCGTGGCTGCTGCGGCGCGGCGACGCGGGGCCGCCTGGCCGTGGCGGGTTGCGGGTAGCGGCGATGCTGGCGCTGGCCGTCATCGGTGCGGCGCCGGTGGCGGCGCTGCCGCCCACGGATGCCACCACAGCCCTGGTCCTGTTCCGGCCGGGGATGGGCCTCGAAGGGGCCGTCGCAGCCGTCTCGGCTGCGGAGGGCCGCATCGTCTGGGCCGATGCCTCGGGCGAACTGGTCGCGGTTGATCTCGGCGAGGCCGGCAGCGCCTGGACGCTCTACCGCCGCGGCGCCATGCTGGTCGGCACCGGCTTGCCGGTAGCGAATTGCCTCGGCTGGTCGCGGATCTGACGGGGCGGCAGGCGCCGCACAGCGGCACCTGCCATCTCCGCTTGCCTTATCCGGAGACTTTGCGACCCTCTCGGGTCAAACCGGAGGACACGCCATGACCGAATGGGACAAGTCGAAGCTCCCCAGCCGCCACACCACGGTCGGCCCCGAGCGCGCCCCGCACCGCAGCTACTACTACGCCATGGGCCTCACCGAGGCCGAGATCGCCCAGCCCTTCGTCGGCGTCGCCACCTGCTGGAACGAGGCGGCGCCCTGCAACATCGACCTCCACCGCCAGGCGCAGAGCGTCAAGACGGGGGTGAAGGCCGGCGGTGGCACGCCGCGGGAGTTCACCACCATCACCGTCACCGACGGCATCGCCATGGGTCACCAAGGGATGAAGTCCTCGCTCGCCTCGCGCGACGCCATCGCGGACACGGTGGAGCTGACGGTGCGCGGCCATTGCTACGACGCGCTGGTGGGCCTCGCCGGCTGCGACAAGTCGCTGCCCGGGATGATGATGGCGATGCTCCGCCTGAACATCCCCTCCGTCTTCATGTATGGCGGCTCGATCCTGCCGGGGACCTACAAGGGCCGCGACGTGACGGTCGTCGATGTCTTCGAGGCGGTCGGCCAGCACGCCGCCGGCAACCTCTCGGACGAGGACCTGCACGAGCTGGAATGCGTCGCTTGCCCCTCCGCCGGCGCCTGCGGCGGCCAGTTCACCGCCAACACCATGGCGACGGTCTCCGAGGCGATCGGCCTCGCGCTGCCCGGCTCCGCCGGCACGCCCGCCCCCTTCGAGGAGCGCGACCGCTGGGCCGCGGAGTCGGGCCGCGCGGTGATGGAGCTGGTGCGCCGCAATCTCCGCCCCCGCGACATCGTCACGCTGAAGTCGCTGGAGAATGCCGCCGTCATCGTCGGCGCGACCGGCGGCAGCACCAATGCCGGCCTGCACCTGCCCGCCATCGCGCATGAGGCCGGCCTGCGCTTCACGATGGACGACGTCGTCGCCATCATGCGCCGCACGCCCTACATCGCCGACCTCAAGCCGGGCGGGAAATACGTCGCCTACGACGTCCACAAGGTCGGCGGCATCCCCGTTATCATCAAGGCGCTGCTGGATGCCGGGCTGTTGCACGGCGACTGCATGACCGTCACCGGCAGGACGCTGGCCGAGAACCACGAGAGCGTTACCTTCCCGACGGATCAGGACGTCATCTACCCGGTGAGCCAGGCGCTCTCGCCCACAGGCGGCGTTGTTGGCCTCAAGGGCAACCTCGCGCCCGACGGCGCCATCGTGAAGGTCGCCGGGATGAAGACCCTCCGCTTCGAGGGCAGCGCCCTCTGCTTCGACAGCGAGGAGGAGGCCTTCCAGGCCGTCGAGCAGCGCGCCTACAAGCCGGGCGACGTCATCGTCATCCGCTACGAGGGGCCGAAGGGCGGGCCAGGCATGCGCGAGATGCTCTCCACCACTGCCGCCATCTACGGCCAGGGCATGGGCGAGGGCGTGGCTCTCATCACCGATGGCCGCTTCAGCGGCGCCACGCGCGGCTTCTGCATCGGCCATGTCGGGCCGGAGGCGGCGGTCGGCGGTCCCATCGCCCTGCTGCGCAATGGAGACCGCATCGTCATCGACGCCGAGAAGGGAACAATCGACATGCTGGTCGAGGAAGCGGAGCTTGCCCGCCGCCGTGCCGAGTGGAAGCCCCGCCCGACCGACTACAATGCCGGTGCCCTCTGGAAATACGCCCAGCTCGTAGGCCCGGCCCATCTCGGCGCCGTCACCCATCCGGGTGGCGCGGCCGAGACGCATTGCTACGCCGACCAATAGCGCGTGATCCGGCCGGTGAAGCCCAGGCCTTGCAGGGACTTCACCGGCCATGCCCCGCTTTCGTCACAGAGTCCGGGTTTCTATCGGCACCCGTCACAAGGAGTGAACGCGATGAAACGCTTCCTGCTGCCGCTGCTCCTGCTGCCGGCGCTCACCCTGCTCTCCGGCTGCGTCGTCGCGCCGGCGCGGCCCTATTACGGCCGGCCCTATTACACGCCGCCGCCGCCCCCGCCCGCCGTCTACTACGGCCGCCCCTACGGCTATGGCCACGGCTGGCGCCGCTGGTGAGGCTGGGCAGGGGCTTCTCGCCCGCTGGCGCCCAGCCTTTCCAGGCGCCGCGGCACGGCCTGAGCCCGCAGCGGCTGGCGGGGTAGGGCCGCTACCTCAACTCGACCCAGACCGGCGCATGGTCGCTCGGCTGGTCCTCCGACCGGGCAACAGTATCCACCCCGCACCCTGTCAGCCGCTCCGCCAGCTCCGGACTCAGCAGCGCATGGTCGATCCGCAGCCCGCGGTTCATGTTGAAGGCCGGCCCGTAATCCCAATAGGTGAAGGGCGCATCCCCCGGATGCAGCGCCCGCAGCGAATCGGTCATCCCGAGGTGGGTCATCGCCCGGAACCGCGCCCGGCTCTCAGGATGCACCAGCGCATCCGTCGCCGGCAGCGCCCCCGGGGAGAGGTCCGCCTCGGTCGGGCAGACATTGAAGTCGCCCAGCACTGCCACCGGCATGAAATTGTCGAGCCTTGCCGCCATCCAGTCCCGCAATCGCTCCATCCAGCGCAACTTGTACTGGAAGCCGGCCTCGCCCCCTGAATTCCCGTTTGGCAGATAGATCCCCGCCGCTTCCATCCCTGCCGCGCGTATCGAGACGAAGCGGGCATGGTCATCCTCCGCCTCGCCCGGCAGCGCGTCTCCGGTGATCTCGAATTCGACGCGCCCAAGCACCGCGACGCCATTGCGCCCGCCCGGCTGCCCGATCGCCTGGATGCGATACCCGCTCCCCTCGAACTCTGTGGCCGGGAATTCCTCCGTCTTGCACTTCAGCTCCTGGAGGAAGAGCAAATCCGGCTGGTGCCGCTCGAGGAGGCGCCGCACATGCGGCGCCCGGCGGCGGATCGAGTTCACGTTGAAGCTGGCAAGGCGGAGCATGGCCCCACCATCGCCGGAAGCGGCTGGCTTGGCCAGCCAGGATGGATGCCGCGGGAGGGGCCTCAGCCTACGGCGAAGCTCACCCCGCAGCCACAACCCGAAACCGCCTGCGGGTTGCGCACCACGAAATGCGCCCCGATCAGCGAGTCGTTCCACTCAAGCTGCGACCCCGCCAGCAGGTCGAGCGACACGCTGTCGATGAAGACCCGCACCCCGTCCGACTCGACGACGAGATCATCTTCCGCCGCGCTGTCCTCCAGCGCGAAGCCATACTGGAAGCCCGAGCACCCTCCAGCGCTCACCGAGACGCGGAGGCCTGCCTCCGGCCGTCCCTCACGGCGCGCGATCTCCGCCACCTCGGCGGCGGCGCGGGGGGTCACACGGAAACGGGGCAGGTCGGCACCATCGGGCATGGCAGGATCTCGATCAGCTTCGGCACCCAAGATAGGGTCGCCGCAGCCTGATTTCCAACCTCGCCTCCGCCCATGCTAGGCAGCCCTATGCCGTCCGAACCCCGCGCCCCCTGGGCCGTCGACCCCCGCCACTCCCGCGGCCGGCTGCATCCCGAACCCGCCGATGCCCGCTCCCCCTGGCAGCGCGACCGCGACCGCATCATCCACACCGGTGCCTTCCGCCGCCTGCAATACAAGACGCAGGTCTTCATTTTCCATGAAGGCGACTACTTCCGCACCCGCCTGACCCACAGCATCGAAGTCGCCCAGATCGCCCGCAGCCTGGCCCGCCGCCTCCGCCTCGACGAGGATCTGGCCGAGGCCCTGGCGCTCGCCCACGACCTCGGCCACCCGCCCTTCGGGCATGCGGGTGAGGAGGCGCTCGACAGCCAGATGCGTCCCTATGGCGGCTTCGACCACAACGCCCAGTCGCTGAAGGTCGTCACCACCCTCGAGGCCCGCTATGCCAGCTTCGACGGCCTCAACCTGTCCTGGGAGACGCTGGAAGGCCTCGCCAAGCATAACGGGCCCCTCCGCCGCCCCTCGGCCTTCATCGCCGAGTACGACCGCCGCCACCCTCTCGACCTGCTGACCCATGCCTCCGCCGAGGCCCAGGTCGCCGCCCTGTCCGACGATATCGCCTACAACAACCACGACCTCGATGACGGCATCCGCGCCCGCATCCTCACCGTCGAGGAGATCGCCGGCCTTCCCTTGGTCGGCGACGCCTATCGCGAGGTCCTTGCCCTCCACCCCGGAATCGCCCGCGACCGCCTGGTGACCGAGACCGTCCGCCGCGTCATCAACCTGATGATCCAGGACGTGGTGGAGGAGGCGACCCGCCGCATCGCCGCCCTCGGCCCGCGGAGCGCTGACGACATCCGCGCCGCCGCCGAGCCGGTGATCGCCTTCTCACGCCCCATGGCCGAGGCGAACCAGGTGATCCGCCACTTCCTCTTCACCCGCCTCTACCGCCACTGGCGGGTGAACCGGGCGATGCAGAAGTCGAAGCGGGTGAGCCAGCTCCTTTTCCAGCTCCTCCACGGCGGCCCGCAGATGCTGCCCGACGACTGGCGGGAGCGGGCAGGGGAGGCGGGCAGCCCGACCTGCGCCCGCGTCGTCTGCGACTACATCGCCGGCATGACCGACCGCTATGCGCTGGAGGAGCACCGCCGCCTGACGGACCCGAACATCCCCGGGTGACGCCGGTGTTTCCACTCAGGACGATCGCAGGCTAAACCGCAGCGCAGCATGACCAGCACCGACATCTTCGCGGCCCTTCGCGCCCGCGCCATCGCCGCCCTGCGGGACCTTCTGCCGGAACTGCCCGAGGACGCCTTCGCCAAGGTGCAGATGGAGCCGCCGCGCGACCCGAGCCATGGCGACATGGCGACCAACGCCGCCCTCGTCGTGGCCAAGCCCGCCCGCCAGCCCCCGCCGAAGCTGGCCGCCGCCCTCGCCGAGCGCCTCGCAGCCCTGCCCGAGGTCGAATCCGCAGCCCCCGCCGGCCCCGGCTTCGTCAACCTCCGCCTGCGCGAGGGCTTCCTCCGTGCCCAGCTCCCGGTGATCCTGGAAGCCGCCGAGGCCTATGGCGACAGCGCCATCGGCGCCGGCCGCAGGGCCGACGTCGAATACGTCTCCGCCAACCCGACCGGCCCCATGCATGTCGGCCATTGCCGCGGCGCCGTGGTGGGCGACGCGCTCGCCAACCTGCTCGACAAGGCCGGCTGGGCGGTGACCAAGGAGTACTACATCAACGATGCCGGGGCGCAGGTGCAGGCCCTCGCCTGGGCCGCCTACTGGCGCTACCTCCAGGCCCTCGGCACGATGCTGACCGAGGAGGAATACGCCGCCAACATCCCCGGCGGCCTGCAATACCGCGGCGAATACCTCATCCCCGTAGGCGAGGCGCTGAAATCCCGCTACGGCGACGCCCTCGCCCCCGGCGCTCTCCCGGCCGACCCGGCGCTCTGGCTCGACACCGTCCGCCCCTTCACGGTCGAGGCGATGATGGCCGAGATCCGTCAGGACCTCGCCGCCCTCGGCGTCCGCCACGACGTCTTCGTCAGCGAGGCGGAGCTGGTCCGCGCCGGCGTCGCCGACCGCGCCATCGCCACCCTCGCCGAGCGCGGCCTCGTCTATGAGGGCGTGCTCGAGCCCCCCAAGGGCAAGACGCCGGACGACTGGGAGCCGCGCCCGCAGACCCTCTTCGCCTCCACCCGCTTCGGCGACGACGTGGACCGCCCGCTCCGCAAGTCGGACGGCAGCAACACCTATTTCGCCAACGACATCGGCAACCATGGCGACAAGCTGGCCCGCGGCTTCGACGAGCTGGTCCATGTCTGGGGCGCCGACCATGGCGGCTACATCAAGCGCATGCAGGCCGCCGTCTCGGCCCTCTCGGCCGACCGCCCGGTCCCGCTCGACGTGGTGCTGACCCAGATCGTCAAGGTGATGAAGGGCGGCGAGCCGGTGCGGATGAGCAAGCGCGCCGGCACCTATGTCACGCTGGCCGACCTCATCGAGGAGGTCGGCCGCGACGCCGTCCGCTTCACCATGCTGACCCGCAAGGCCGATGCGCAGATGGAGTTCGACCTCGACAAGGTGGTCGAGCAGTCGCGCGAGAATCCGGTCTTCTACGTGCAGTATGCCCATGCCCGTTGCCGCAGCGTCCTCCGCAGCGCCGGCGACCCTTCTGATCTGGCCGAGGCTCCGCTCGATTCGCTGGCCGATCCGGCCGAGCTGGCCCTGATCCGCCGCCTCACCGCCTGGCCGCGCACCGTGGAATCCGCCGCGCTGGCCCGCGAGCCGCACCGCATCGCCTTCTTTCTCCATGACTTGGCCGGCGATTTTCACGTATTGTGGAACAGGGGACGAGAGGACACGACCCTCCGCTTCATCCGGGGGGATGAGCCGGAGGCGACGCGGGCGAGGCTCGCGCTGGTTGCCGCGACGGCGACGGTCATCCGCTCGGGCCTCAGGGTGATGGGGGTCACGCCCGTCGAGGAGATGCGGTGAGCGATATCACGGTTCCATCCTGGCGCGCCCGGCCGGCCGAGCCGGGCCCCAACTGGCGCATGCTGGCGGTCGCGGGCGGGTTGCTCGGCACCGTCGCCGTGGGCGGCGCGGCCTATTGGGGCATCTCCCGCATGGGGCCCCGGGTCGTGCCGACCATCGAGGCGGATGCGCGCCCGGTGAAGATCAAGCCGGACGCCCCCGGTGGCCTCGTCGTGCCGAACCAGGACCAGCTGGTGCTGGAGCCGCCCTCGGTCCGCCGCGCCGCCGAGCGCAGCGTGACGGCGACCTCCCGCCTCGATCGCGGCCCGGAAAGCCCCGCGCTCGACCTGCTTCGCCAGCAGGCCGCCCCGCCGGCGCCTACGCCCCAGGCCGCGGCACCGGAACCCGTCCCGCCGCCCGTCGCCGCCGCGCCCGTACCTGCCCCGGTCGTCGCCGCACCGATGGCGCCACCTGCGCCGCCGCGTCCTGCGCCCGTCGCCGCACCAGCCAATCCGGCCATCGCGCCGGCGGCCAATGGCCGGGCTATGGTCCAGCTTGCCGCCCTCAGCTCCGAGGAATCCGCTCGCGGCGAGTGGGAACGCCTGCAACAGCGCATCCCCGAACTGGCCGCCTTCCAGCCGGTGATCTCCCGCTTTGACCGCGATGGGAAGCCGCCTCTCTTCCGCCTTCGTGCCGGCGGCCTCGCCAATGCCGCTGCCGCCCGCGCCCTTTGCGCCGCGGTGCAGGCCAAGGCCGCTCCCTGCAACCCCATCGGGGGCTGACCTACGCATGACCCGGCCGCGCGCCGCCATCATCGGCCTTTCCGGCCATGTGCTGACGGAGGATGAGCGGGCAGTGCTGCACGCCACGCCCCCGCTCGGCGTGATCCTCTTCGCCCGTAACATCGTCGATCCCGCGCAGCTCCGTGCCCTCACGGCCTCCATACGCGAGGAGCTGGGCGAAGCCGCCCCCATCCTGGTCGACCAGGAGGGCGGCCGCGTCGCCCGCCTTCGCGCCCCGCATTGGCCCGACTTCCCGCCCGCCGCCCGCTTCGAGGGCGCCCCGGCCGAGGCCGCCCGCGCCAACGCCGCGCTCAACGGGCTGGTTTGCCGCGAGGCCGGCTTCGACGTGGTCTGCGCCCCGGTGCTCGACCTGCGGATGCCCGGCGCCCATGGCATCGTCGGCGACCGCGCCTTCAGCGACGACCCGGAGGAGGTCGCCCGCCTCGGCCTCGCCTGGGCCGAGGGCCTCCAGCAGGCCGGATGCATCCCGGTGGTGAAGCACATCCCCGGCCATGGCCGTGCCATGGTCGACAGCCATTACGAGTTGCCCCGCGTCACCGCCCCGCGCGAGATGCTGGTCGAGGATTGCGGCCCCTTCGCCGCCCTGGCCGACATCGCCGCCTGGGCCATGACCGCGCATATCGTCTATGAGGAGCTGGACCCGGAGCGCCCGGCCACCCTCTCGCCGCTGGTCATCGGCCAGGTAATCCGCCGCGCCATCGGCTTCCAGGGCGTGTTGGTCACCGACGACCTCTGCATGAAGGCGCTGGAGGGCGAGCCCGGCGAGCTTGCCGCCGCCTCGATCACCGCCGGCTGCGACCTCGTCCTCCACTGCAACGGCGTGCTGGAGGACAGCGCCGCCGTCCTCGCCGGCTGCCCGGCGCTTAGCGATGCGGCCGAGGCCCGGCTGGCCGAGACCCGCGCCCGGGTCCTGGCCACCCGTCAGTCCCTCGATCCCGCCGGCCTGCTCGCCCTCCGGGACGCCCGGCTCACGGCCGCCGCGTGACCGAGGGCTTCGGCTGGCTGCCGGAGCTGGTGGCCGCGGTGCTCGCCTCGGTCCTGGCGATCACCCTGCACGAGGCGGCGCATGGCTATGCAGCGCTTGCGCTCGGCGACCCGACGGCGAAGCTGGCCGGGCGCCTCAGCCTCAACCCGCTCCGCCATGTCGACCCGGTCGGCACCGTGCTGCTTCCCGGCATCCTGCTGCTCGGCCAGTTGCTGACCCTCGGCCGCGTCGAGTTCATGTTCGGCTGGGCGAAGCCGGTGCCGGTGAACATCCGGGCGCTGCGCCACCCGCGGCAGGGGATGATGCTGGTGGCCGCCGCCGGCCCGCTGATGAATTTCGGCCTGGCCCTCATTGCCGGCCTGCTGATCCACCCGCTGGTCGCGCTCGACGGCACGGCGCCGCGCGAGGCTCTCTTCGCGGGCCTGCGCTTCGTGCAGTATGCGATCCTCGCCAATCTGGTCCTCGGCCTGTTCAACCTGCTGCCCATCCCGCCGCTCGATGGCGGGCGGATCGTCACGGGCCTGTTGCCCCGGGCCCTGGCGCTGCCCTACATGCGGCTGGAGCGCTGGGGCATCCTCATCGTACTCTTCGCCGTCTTCCTGCTGCCCCGGGTCGCGGAAGGCTACGACCCGGTCGGCTGGGCACTGCGCCATGTCGTCGCCCAGGCCTTCGACCTCGTGCTGACGCTCACGGGCAATGGGGGAGGGGGCGAATGACCCAGCCGGTCCTGCATCTCCGCCTCGACGGATTCGAAGGGCCGCTCGACCTGCTGCTCGATTTGGCACGGGCGCAGAAGGTCGATCTCGAGAAGATCTCCATCATCGCCCTCGTCGACCAGTTCCTCGCCGTGCTGGAGCAGGCCCGCCGCGTCCGCCTGGAGCTGGCCGCCGATTGGTTGGTGATGGCCGCCTGGCTCGCCTGGCTGAAGTCGCGCCTGCTGGTCCCGCCCGACCCGGCCGAGGAGGTCGATGCCGAAGCCCTCGCCTCCGCGCTCACCGACCGCCTCGCCGAGCTGGAGCGGATGCGCCTCGCCGCCGCTTGGCTCGCCCGGCGCGACCAGCTCGGCCGCGAGGTCTTCGGCCGCGGCGCCGCTGAGCAGCTTCGCATCGAGGACCGCAGCGGCATCAACGCCGACCTGCCCGCCCTGCTCCAGGCCTATGCCGCCGCCCGCCGCCGGGCGCTCGCCCGCCGCCCCTACACGCCGAAGCACCGTAAGCTCTGGACGGTGCAGGATGCGCTCGCCCGGCTCGGCCGGCTGATCGGCGCCCTGCCGGACTGGGCAGTGCTGCACCGCTTCCTTCCCGAAGGCCTGACCGATCCCGTCGAGCAGCGCGCCGCTCTCGCCAGCACCCTCATCGCCGCCCTTGAGACCGCCCGCGGCGGCGCCATCGAATTGCAGCAGGACCGGGCCTTCGGCCCCATCCTGGTCCGCCGCGCCGCCCCGACCGAAGCGATCCCCGATGTCCGAGCCGCCTGAGCCCGCCGAGCCTTCAGCCGAGCCCCCGGCCGAAGCCTTGCCCGAATCCCTGGCCGAACCCCTGGCCGAACCTACCGCCGAGCCGGTTGCGGAGGCGGACCCGGCCCTCTTCGCCCATGCGCTGCGCATCGCCGAGGCGCTGATCTTCGCCAGCGACCGCCCCGTCGCGCCCGCCCGGCTGGCCCAGGCCCTACCCCCTGGCATCGACCCCCGTGCCGTCATTACCTCGTTGATGGCGACCACCGCCGGCCGTCCGGTCGGATTGGTCGAGGTCGCCGGCGGCGTCGCCTTCCGCACCGCGCCCGAGCTGGCGCCCGCGATCACCAAGGTGGTCGAGGTTCCCCGCCGCCTGCCACGGGTGGCGATGGAGACGCTCGCCATCATCGCCTACCACCAGCCCGCGACCCGCGCCGAGATCGAGGAAATTCGGGGCGCTTCCCTCTCGCAATCGACGCTTGAAGCCCTGCTGGAGATGGGGTTCATCGCCCCACGCGGCCGCAAGGAGGTCCCCGGCCGCCCGAGCCTCTGGGGCACCACCCCCCGCTTCCTCGAGCAGTTCGGCCTGAAGACGCTGACCGACCTGCCGCGCCGCGAGGAGTTAGTGAGCGAGCCGGCCCCGCCGCTCTCCGCATGAGCCTCCGCCTCAGCGGCATCCGCCACGCCTATGGGGCGCGGAAGGTCCTGCGCGGCATCGACCTGGAGGTCGCAGCCGGCGAGATCCTCTGCCTCCTCGGCCCCTCGGGTGACGGCAAGACGACGCTGCTCCGCCTCGTCGCCGGGCTTGAGCCGCTCCAGGCCGGGCGCATCGCCCTGGACGACACCCAGCTGGCGGAGCCGGGCCGCGAACTGCCGCCCGAGGCCCGGCGGGTCGGCTTCGTCTTCCAGGACTACGCGCTCTTCCCCCACCTGACCGTCGCCGGCAACGTCGCCTTCGGCCTCGGCGCCACCCCGCGTGGCGAGCGCGCCTGGCAGGTGGCCGAGGCCCTGGCCCGGGTTGGGCTGGAGGCGCTCGCCAACGCCTATCCCCACACGCTCTCCGGCGGCCAGCAGCAGCGGGTGGCGCTTGCCCGGGCGCTCGCCCCCCGCCCGCGCGCCCTGCTGCTCGACGAGGCCTTCGCCAGCCTCGACGCAAGGCTCCGCGAGCAGGTGCGGGACGACACGCTGCATGTCCTGCAATCCGCCGGCATCCCCGCCCTCATCGTCACCCATGACGCGGAGGAAGCGATGTTTCTCGCCGACCGCATCGCCATCATGCAGGAGGGCAGGGTGGTCCAGCTCGGCACGCCGGAGGATCTCTATCTCCGCCCCGCCAACCCCTTTGTCGCCACCTTCCTCGGCGAGGTGAACCGCCTGCCCGCCCAGGTCCGCGCCGGCCGGGCCGAGACCGCCCTCGGCCCGCTTCCCTGCACCATGCCCGATGGCCCGGCCGAACTCCTCCTCCGCCCCGAAGGCCTCTGCCTCGGCGCTGCCGAAGGCCCCACGGCCCGCATCGAGGCCTGCCGCCTGCTCGGCGCCACCAGCCTCGCCCATCTCGCCCTGCCGGACGGGGCGGGTGGCACGCTCCATCTGCATGCCCGGCTGCCGCCCGGCCTGTGGCTCCGGCGTGGAGAGGAGGTGAAGCTCGCGTTGGATCCCGAACGGGCCTTCGTATTCCCGGCCCCCGCTCCCTAGATTGGCGTGGCCGGGCTATCCTGCTAACGGAGGCGGCCCGCGCGACGAGGCGGAGCCGGAGACACGATGTTCGATCTAGCCTGGTCCGAGATTGCCCTGATCGGCGTGGTGGCGCTCGTCGTCATCGGCCCGAAGGACCTGCCCGAGGCCATCCGCGGCATCGCACGCGGCATCGCCAAGCTGCGCCGCATGGCCAGCGAGTTCCAGGGCCAGGCCGACGAGCTGGTCCGCGAGGCCAATCTCGACGAGGTGCGGCAGTCGATCAACGAGATCCGCCGCTTCAACGTCCGCGACGAGCTCACCAGGGCAGTGGACAAGGACGGCTCCATCCGGAAGACCTTCACCGAGGACCCGCTGAAGCCGAGCTACACGCCGCCGCCAGCGCCAACTCCGGCGCCGGCCGCCGAGAGCTTCGGCCCGCCGGCCCCCGAGCCGCCGCGCCCGGCCGCCCCGGCCTTCATCCCGCCGGGTGCCGTGCCCACGGCCGCTGCGCCGCCGGCCCCGCCCGCCTTCGTGCCGCCGGCCGACCCGGCCCCGGCCCAACCGCCCCAACAGAGCTGAGCACCCACGCCCGTGCCGCGCGACCCGGACGATTCCATCGACGACAAGCCGATGCCGCTGCTCGATCACCTGATGGAGCTGCGCACGCGGCTGCTCTGGTCGGTCGGCGCCTTCGCCATCGCCTTCGCCGTCTGCTACTACTTCTCTGCCCAGATCTACGGCTTCCTCGCCCGCCCGCTCGCCGACATCCTGCAGAACCAGGGCGGCGGCGAGCGGCGGATGATCTTCACCGCCCTCTACGAGGCCTTCTTCACCTATCTGAAGGTCGCCTTCTTCGGCGCGGTCTTCTTCAGCTTCCCGATGTGGGCGACGCAGGTCTGGCTGTTCGTGGCACCTGGCCTCTACCGTAGCGAGAAGCGGGCGATCACGCCCTTCCTCGTCGCCTCGCCCTTCCTCTTCGTCATGGGCGCGGCGCTGGCCTACTACTTCATCTTCCCGCTCGCCTGGCACTTCTTCATCACCTTCGAGACGCCGCCGGGCGAGGGTGCGCTGCCGATCCAGCTCGAGGCCAAGGTCAGCGAGTACCTCTCGCTGGTCATGCAGATGATCCTCGCCTTCGGCATCGCCTTCCAGCTGCCGGTGCTGCTGACGCTGCTCTGCCGTGTCGGCATCCTGAGCGTCGAGACGCTGAGGAAGGGCCGCCGCTACGCCATCGTCGGGATGTTCGTGTTCGCCGCGGTGATCACGCCGCCCGATGTCATCAGCCAGATCGGCCTCGCGGTGCCGATGATCGCCCTTTACGAGATCTCAATCCTCGCCGCGACCTGGATGGGGCGAAAGAAGGACGGCGGGACGAAGACCTGACCCATGCATGACATCCGTGCCCTTCGCGCCGACCCGGCCGGGTTCGACGCCGCCATGGCCCGCCGGGGCCTCGCCCCGGTGAGTGCCGAACTCCTCGCCCTGGATGCAGTCCGCCGTGAGGAGCTGACGCGCCAGCAGGAGGCACTTTCCCGCCGCAACGAGCTGGCGAAGCAGATCGGCCTGCGGAAGCGCAAGGGCGAGGACACCGCCGCGTTGGAGGAGGAGGCCCGCGACCTACGCCAGCGCCTCGAAGCCTTCGAGACCCAGCGCTTCGAGATCGACGACCGCCTCGCCTCCCTCCCCGGTATCCTCGATGCGGACGTCCCCGATGGCCGCGACGAGTCGGACAACGTCGTCCTGCACCAGCATGGCGAGCCGCCACGGCCGAATTTCACGCCGAAGCAACACTTCGAGCTGGGCGAGGCCCTCGGCCTGATGGATTTCGCCGCCGCCTCCAAGCTGGCCGGCGCCCGCTTCACCGTGCTCCGCGGCGCCCTCGCCCGGCTGGAGCGCGCCCTCGGTCAGTGGATGCTGACGCTCCATGCGACGGAGCACGGCTATACCGAGACGTCGGTGCCGTATCTCGTCAACGCCGCCAGCATGTACGGCACCAGCCAGCTGCCGAAATTCGAGGAAGACCTCTTCAAGACGACCGATGGCCGCTACCTCATCCCGACCGCCGAGGTGCCGCTGACCAACCTGGTCCGCGACGAGATCGTCCCCGAGGCGGCGCTGCCCTTCCGCTACACCGCGCTCTCGCCGAGCTTCCGCTCCGAGGCCGGCAGCGCCGGGCGGGACACGCGCGGCATGCTCCGCCAGCACCAGTTCCACAAGGTCGAGATGGTCTCCGTCACCCGCCCCGAGGACAGCGCCGCCGAGCATGAGCGGATGACACGCTGCGCGGAGCGGGTGCTGACCGAGCTTGGGCTTACATGGCGCCGCGTGGTGCTATGCGCCGGCGATACTGGCTTCAGCGCGGCGAAGACCTATGACCTCGAGGTCTGGCTGCCGGGCCAGGGGGCGTGGCGGGAGATTTCCTCCTGCTCCAATTGCCGCGACTTCCAGGCCCGCCGCATGAACGCGCGCATGAAGCCGAGCGAGGGCAAAGGCAACGTCTTCCTGCACACGCTGAACGGCAGCGGCGTCGCCGTCGGCCGCGCGCTGATCGCGGTGATGGAGACGCACCAGCAGGCGGATGGCAGCGTTGTCATCCCCGAGGTACTGTGCCCCGGAATGGGTGGCCTGGACCGCATCTCTTGACTCGTGGTTTCCAAAAGCCTTTCGGCCTTTGGTGAGGGAGCTTGAGGGGGCAAGGCCCCCTCAAGCTCAGGCCGCGACGCCCATCCTCCCCGCCAGATCCTGGATGAACTGCCAGGCCACCCGCCCCGACCGCCCGCCGCGCGTCACCGACCACTCATTCGCCTGCCGCCTGATCTCCTCCTCACCGACCTCGAGCCCCAGCGCCCGCGCATAGCCCTCGACCATGGCGAAGTAGGTCGGCTGGTCGCAATTGTGGAAGCCGAGCCACAGCCCGAACCGGTCGCTGAGCGAGACCTTCTCCTCCACCGCCTCGCCCGGGTTGATGGCGGTGCTGCGCTCGTTCTCGATCATGTCTCGCGACATCAGGTGGCGCCGGTTGCTGGTCGCGTAGAACAGCACATTCGCCGGCCGCCCCTCGATCCCGCCATCGAGCACGCTCTTCAGCGCCTTGTAGTCGGCATCCTCCCGCTCGAAGGAAAGGTCGTCGCAGAAGACGAGGCAGCGTCGCGCCTGCCCGCGCAGGATATTCAGCAGCGCCGGCAGGCTGCGGATATCCTCCCGCTGGATCTCGATCAGCGCGAGGCTCCCTGGCCGCTCCGCCAGCGCCGCGGCATGGGCGGCCTTGACGAGGGAGGACTTCCCCATCCCGCGCGCGCCCCAGAGCATCACGTTGTTGGCCGGGAAGCCGCGGGCGAAGCGCAGCGTGTTCTCGAGCAGGATGCCCTTCTGCCGGTCGACGCCCTGCAACAGCCCGATCTCGACCCGCGCCACCTTTGCCACCGGCGCCAGCCGCGCCACCGGCTCCGGATGCCAGACGAAGGCATCCGCGCCCTCCAGCGAGGGCGCGGGCGGCGGCGGCGGCGCCAGGCGCTCCAGCGCTTCGGCGATGCGGGCGAGCAGGGCGGTGTCCATGGGGTATTCCAGTCAGGAGGGGCCGATACGGGGAAGGCTTGACGGGCGGGGGGCGAAAGCTAGTTTGCGCCCGCCGCATACGGCAAGCCGGCCCAACAAGGAAATCGCCCGGGATGCTGATCTCCCCCGCCTATGCCCAGGACGCCGCCGGCGCCGTTGGGCTTGTCACCCAGCTCGCGCCGCTGCTGCTGATCTTCGGCGTTTTCTACTTCATGCTGATCCGCCCGCAGCAGAAGAAGCAGCGCGAGCACCGTGCCCTGCTCGCCTCGCTCAAGCGCGGCGACCGCGTGCTGACCGCCGGCGGCATCATCGCCAAGGTCGTCACCGTGAAGGAGGGCGTGGACGAGGTGGAGGTGGAGATCGCCCCCAATGTCCGCGTCAGCGTGCTGCGCCAGACCATCGGCGACGTGCTGAAGCCGATCGGGGCCGAGGCGCCCAAGGCGTGATCCCGCGCCGGGCGCTGGCGGCGCTGCTGCTGCCCGCGCCCGGCCTCGCGGCCGAGCCTGGCGTGCGCCGCGCCGAGGGCGGCACGCTCGTCCAGCTCGCCGCCGAGCCCGCCGTTTCTCTGTCCTTGCGCGGTGCCGCCCGCGGCCGCCAGCAATCGGTCTACGAGGGGCTGCGCCTGCCGGGACCCCCGGTCACCCTGGTCGCCGAACGCTGGCTGGTCGGCTGGGGGAGGGATGGTGATCGCGGCCTCTTCCTCGCCTTCGACTGGCAGGCCGAGCAGCTCTTCCTCCTGCTGTTGATCGACGGCGAGGCGGTCTATCTCGCCCCCTCCCGTCACTCCCGCTGGCCCGAGGGGCTGGCCGAGCCCTTTGGCCGCTTCGCCCCCGGCCTTGCCCGGCCTCCGGCATTCGCGGACTAAAGCAGCCTCCGTTCAGGTCGAAGCACCTAAGCGGAGTTTGCTCGCTCAAACAGCAGGCTAGATCGGGGTCCGTGAGCCGACGCAAACGGAATCCGCTCCGTGGGAGCCGTCCCGCGCCCTCGGCAGAGGTCAGGCCCGCCCCATTTTGGCATGGTCGCCCAACAACCGAGGAACCGCCGATGTCCGACCCCAAGACCCTGCTGCAGATGGCGGGCGCCCCGCTCGCGCCACCGCCCCTCGCCGAGGCCGTCCTCGTCGTCGTCGATGCCCAGAGCGAGTACCGCACCGGCAAGCTTTCGCTGGAGGGCATCGAGCCCGCGCTCGAACGCCTCGCCGCCCTGCTGCGCGCTGCCCGTGCCGCTGGCACGCCGGTCATCCACGTCGCCCATAAGGGCCGCGCCGGCAGCCTCTTCGATCGCGAGGCGGAAGGCGGCGCCATTGTCGATGAAGCCGCGCCGCAGGCCGGCGAGCGGGTGATCGAGAAGCCCCTGCCGAACGCCTTCGCCCAGACCGGCCTCGGCGAGGCGCTGGCCGCGCTCGGCCGCCGCGAGCTCGTCCTCGCCGGCTTCCAGACCCATATGTGCATCAGCAGCACCGCCCGCGCGGCACTCGATCTCGGCTACCGGGTGACGATCGCGGGCGATGCCGCGGCGACCCGCCCCCTGCCGGACCCGCTCGGCGGCCCCGCCCTCAGCGGCGCCGAGATCCACCGCATCGCGCTCGCCGAACTGGCCGACCGCTTCGCCGTGGTGGTGCCGGTCTCGGCGCTGGGCTGAGACCGGCAGAGCCTTCCGCGGCATGCCGCGGAAGGTACGCCCGCCCGATCTGCGGCGTTACGCGCTCTGGCCGGACTTCAGGCCACCATTCTTCAGCAGCGTCTCGACCACTTCCCAATCGACGAGCTTGTTGAGGAAGTTGTCGAGGTAGTTCGGTCGCACGTTGCGGAAGTCGAGGTAGTAGGCGTGCTCCCACACGTCGACGCCGAGGATGGGCGTGCCCTCGCCGGTGGCGACCGGGTTGGAGCCGTTCGGCGTCTTCGTCACCTTCAGCTTGCCGTCGGCGCCGACGATCAGCCAGGCCCAGCCGGAGCCGAACTGCGTCACGCCCGCCTGCTTGAAGGCTTCCTTGAACTGCGCAAGCCCGCCGAGATCCTGGTCGATCTTCGCGGCGAGCGTCCCCGGCAGCTTGTCCCCGCCGCCCTTCGGCGACATCACCTGCCAGAACAGGATGTGGTTCCAGTGCTGTCCCGCCTGGTTGAGCACCGGCAGCCCGTCGGCCCCGGCCTTGCCCGCCTCGGCGACGATCTGCTCAAGCGACTTGCCGGCGAGGCCCTTGCTTTCGATCAGCCCGTTGAGCGCGGTGACATAGGCGTTGTGGTGCTTGCCATGGTGCAACTCGAGCGTCTCCTGGCACATGCCCTGGGCGGCGAGCGCGCTGGTGTCGTATGGCAGCGGCGGCAGGCTGAAGGCCATTGGATCTCTCCCGTTTATGTGGGCTACGGCACCCGGCAGGTCCGGGAGCTAGGGCGAGAGCTAGGCGGCGGCTTCCCGCCCGTCAAGCAAGCGGGCATGAAGCCTGCGATGCCCGACACCATCCCGCCCCAAGCCCTGTCCCCCCTTGGCGCCTTCGCCCGCGCGCATGACCCGGACCGCTTTCTCTGCGCGCTCTTCGCGCCTGCGGAGCGGCGGGAGGCGCTCTTCACCCTGATCGCCTACAACCACGAGCTGGCCCGGGCGCGGGAGGCCGCCCGCACCCCGATGATCGCCCTGATTCGCCTGCAATGGTGGCGCGACGCGGTGGAGGAGGCGGCGACCGGCAAGCCCCCCCGCCGCCACGAGGTCGCGGGCCCGCTGCATGCGGCGATCACCGCCAACCTGTTGGACCCCGCCGGCCTCCAGGCCATGGCCGATGCCCGCGAGGCCGAGGCGGAGGAGGAGGGCATCCCGACCGAGGCCGCCTTCGCCGCCTATTGCCGTGCCAGCGCCGGCGGCTTCGCCGTCACCGCCGGCCGCCTGCTCGGCGCCACCGGCCCCGTGCTCGCCGCCTTGCAGGAGGCCGGCGCCGCCTATGGGCTCGCCGGCATCCTCCGCAGCACCGCCGCCCTGGCCAGCCAGGGCCGCTGCCTGCTCCCCGCCGACGCCCTCGCCGCCGCGGGGCTCACTGCCGAGGAGGTGATCGCCGACCCGGCCACCGCCACCCCGGTCATCGCCACCCTGGCCGGGAGTGGCCTCCGCCAGGCCCAGGCCCTCCGCGCCCGCCCGCCGCGCCGGGCCATTGCCGCCGCCCTGCCGCTGGTGCTGGCCCGCCGCGACCTACGCCGCCTCGCCCGCGGTCAGACCGTCCCGCCGACCCGAGGCCTCGGCGACCGGCTCGCGGTCACCCTCGCCGGCCTGCTCGGCCGGACCTGACCGGCTTCCAGCGCGCATGGCGGAAACAAGACCGTGCTGCCACGAAACCGTCCCGTCCTGGCCGCGCTCGGGCCATGGTTCCTGTCTTTCATGTCATGCAGGAGGAAGGCTCGCCCCCCAACCGCCAATCCTCCAGGGAGGTCGCCATGGCCCGCCGGTTGATGAAGATTCTGGCCTTGCTTACCCTCACCGGTAGCCTCGGCGGTTGCGTCGCCTATACGGGCGGCTACGGCTACCGTCATCAGGGCTCTGGCTACGGCTACGGCGGTCAGCCGCGCTACGCCTACGGCGGCGGCTACGGCAACCGGGGCTACTACGGCGGTGGTTACGGCAACCGGGGCTATTACGGTGGCGGTTACGGCGGCGGCTACCACCGCGGCTGGCGCTGAAGCGCTGGACGCCCGTCACCGCTCCCTGGATCATGGCGGGGGAGGAGCCCCGCCATGCCCGAGACCGCTGCCCGCCTCGTGATCCGCCAGCCCGGCGAAGCGCCGGGCTTCTGGCAACCCGTCCCTGCCAACGGCTTCGTCCGCTGCCTGCTCGACCCGGCCGTGACCGGAGCCGAGAACCCTTTCGCCATGGGCACCCAGACGGTGGACCCTGGCTGCCACATCCGCGAGCACCTGCACGACGCGCATGAAGAGGTGATCCTGGTCCAGGAGGGAGAGGGCGAGGCTCGCATCGACGGCGCGGCCCATCCGATGCGCCCTGGCACCTGCCTCTTCCTCCCTCGCAACCTGCCGCACAGCTTCCACAATACAGGGCAGGGGCCGCTAACCCTGCTCTGGCTTATCTTGCCCGGCGGGCTCGAGACCTTCTTCGCCCGCATCGGCCGCCCCCGCGCCGAGGGCGAACCGCCACCCGCGCCCTTTCCCCGCCCGGCGGATGTCGCCCGGATCGAGGCCGAAACCGTCTTCGGGCGTCTTCCCGCGTGACTGGACGCACCTCCGGCCGCCCCGCAGACTGGCCCCCACGCCAGGAGAGACCCGGATGCGCCTCGTCGCCGCGCTGCTCGTTGCCATGAGTCTCGCCACGCCCGCGGGGGCCCAAGGCTGGGCCACGAGCTGGGCCGCCTCCGTCCAGGGGCCCTATCCTACCGGCAACCCCTCCGCCCAACCCGACCAGCGCTTCGCCTTTCCCGACCCGGCCCGCGGCGCGAGCGACCAGACCTTACGCCTCGTCCTGCGCCCGAGCCTCTGGGGCAGGGAAGTCCGCCTGCGCTTCTCCAACGCCTTCGGCACCAGGCCGTTGACACTGGACGGCGTCCAGATCGGCCTGCAACTCGGTGGTGCCACGCTGGTCCCCGGCAGCAACCAACCGGTCCGCTTCGCCGGCCGCGACTCGCTCACCCTGCCACCGGGCGACAGCGCCTGGAGCGACCCGGTCGCCCTGGCCTTCGTCCCGGAGGCGGGTGCCGGGACGATGCAGGGGCGCAAGCTCGCCGTCAGCCTGCATGTCGCCGGCGAGAGCGGGCCGATGACCTGGCACGCCAAGGCCCTGCAGACCTCCTACGCCACCCCGCCCGGCGCCGGCTCGGTCGGCCATGAGGAAGGCGAGGGGGCCTTTCCCTTCAGCACGGCGAGCTGGTTCTTCCTCGACGCGCTCGATGTCCGTGCGCCGGCCGGCACGCCCGTCGTGCTCTGCTTCGGTGACAGCATCACCGATGGCACCGCCAGCACGCTGAACGGCGACGACCGCTGGCCCGACGTGCTCAACCGCCGCCTCGTCGCCCGCTTCGGCAACCGCGTCGCCGTGGTCAATGCCGGAATCGGCGGCAACCAGATCGCCGGTCCCGCCGAATACTCGCCGCAGCGGCCCTTCCCCGGCGGCCCCGCCGCGGGCCAGCGGCTGGAGCGCGACGTGCTCTCTCTCTCCGGCGTCACCACGGTGGTCTGGCTGGAGGGCATCAACGACTTCAGCCGCAACGGTAATGCGGAGGTGGGGACGGTGCAGGCCGCCATGCGCGACACCGTTGCCAGGCTCCGCGCCGGCGTCCCCGGCGTCCGGGTGATCGGCGCGACAGTCACCTCCGCCCTCGGCACCGAGGGCCAGGCGCACGGCTTTCGCGAGCAGGACGAGAAGCGCAGTGCTCTCAACGACTTCATCCGCAACGGCGGGGTCTTCGACGCGGTGATCGACTTCGACGCCGCGACCCTAGACCCGGCGACCGGCGGCCTTCGCCCGGAAATGGTGCCGGACAGCACCACCGGCGGCCCCGGCGACCGCCTCCACCCCAACCGCGCCGGCTACCTGGCGATGGGGAACAGCATCGACCTCGGGGCGCTGCTGCCCGGCCTGCGCTAGATCATCCCCTTCGCCCGCAGCAGCGCCACCACGGCGAGCGTCGTCGAGTCGCCGATCTCGCCCTCGCGCAGCATGCGCTCGAACTCAGCGGCCGGGACGCAGCGCGTCACCAGCCCCTGCTCCTCCGCCTCCAGCGCCGCCTCGCCCCGGCTCAAACCCTCGGCGACGAAGACGTGGCAGATCTGCGTCGAGTGGCCGTAGCCCTGGAAGAAATCTCCTGCATGGGTCATCCGGGCGGCGGACAGGCCCGTCTCCTCGCGCAACTCGCCCCGCGCCACCTCCAGGGGATCCGCTGCCGGCATCTGCTCCCAGGCGCCCTGCGGCAGCTCCCAGACTCGGCGCCCGATCGGGTAGCGGTACTGCTCCACCAGATGCACCGCGCCATCCGCTTCCCGCGCCAGGATGGCAGCAAAATCCGCCTTCTCCATCACGCCGTAGATGCCGTGCGAGCCGTCCCGGCGCCGGATCGCATCCTCCCGCACCCGCATCCAGCGATTCTCGTAGACCACCCTGGTGCTGAGGGTGACGATTTCCGGCTCTTCCGCCATCGGTTCAGCCCTGCCGCCCGGGGATTCGGACGACCAGCCCATCCACCTCCGGCGTCACCGCGATTTGGCAGCAGAGCCGCCGCCCCTCAGGCACGCTGCCGATCGTATCCTCGATCATGTCCAGCTCATCCGGCGAGGGCGCTGGCAGCCGCCCGCGCCACGCCTCCGCCACATCGACCATGCAGGTCGCGCAGGCGAGCTGCCCGCCGCATTCCGCCGGCATCCCGGGCAGGTCGTGGCGGATCGCCAGATGCATCACCGTCGGCGCATCCCCCGCTTCCAGGGTCTGCGTGCCCCCACCGGGCAGGAGGAAGGTGATCTGCGGCATGACGGGGCCCTCCTTGGCGCCCCCCGGCAGAGGGTGCAACCTGCGGACCCTATCCCGGGGAGGAAATCCAGCATGGCCTACGCGCCCTTCGACCTGACAGGCAAGGTGGCGCTCGTCACCGGCGGCAATGGCGGCATCGGCCTCGGCCTGGCCGAGGCGCTCGCCCAGGCCGGTGCCGACATCGCCATCTGGGGCACCAACGAGGCGAAGAACGAGGCCGCCCGCGCCCGCCTCGCCGCCACCGGCCGCCGCGTCCTGGCGCTCCGCTGCGATGTCGGCGAGGAAGCCGAGGTGGAGGCCGCCTTCGCCGAAACGCTGGCGCAGCTCGGCCGCGTCGATGGCTGCTTCGCCAATGCCGGCATCTCCGGCGGCCGCTCCGGCCCCTTCACCGAGCGCACGAAGGAACAGTGGGACCGGGTGATCCGTGTGAACCTCACCGGCGCCTTCCTCACCTTCCGCGCCGCCGTCCGTCACATGCGCGCCCGCGGCGAGGCGGGCGACAAGGGCGGCGTCCTGGTCGGCACCGCCTCGCTCGCCGCGATCGAGGGCGCGGCGCGCAACGAGCATTACGGCGCCTCGAAGGGCGGCATGGTCTCGATGATCCGCGCGCTGGCGGTCGAGCAGGCCCGCCAAGGCATCCGCGCCCACGCGATCCTCCCCGGCTGGATCGAGACGGACATGACCGCCCGCTCCGTCGCCGACCCGAAATTCGCCGGCAACGTCCTGCCCCGCGTGCCGATGCGCCGCTGGGGCACGGGCGAGGATTTCGGCGGCATCGGCGTCTACCTGATGAGCGCCGCCAGCGCCTTCCACACCGGCGACAGCTTCGTCATCGACGGCGGCTACTCGCTCTTCTAGGGAGACCTCGCATGCCCCGCCGCTTCATCGACATCTCCGTCCCGCTCAAGGCGGGCATCCGCTCCGACCCGCCGGAGATGCTGCCGAAGATCGAGTATGTCGACCACCACATGTCCGCCCCGCGCATGGCGGCCTATATGGGCGTCCCCGTCTCCGCCCTGCCCAATGGCGAGTACGCCGCCGTCGAGCGCGTCGAGATCAGCACCCACAACGGCACCCATCTCGACGCGCCCTACCACTACTTCTCGCGCATGAACGAGCGCCTGGTGCCCGGCGGCGAGCCCTCCTGGCGCATCGACGAGGTGCCGCTGGAGTGGTGCTTCAACCCCGCCGTGAAGCTCGACTTCCGGCACATGGAGGACGGCTATGTCGTCCAGCCCGGCGATGTCGAGGCGGAGCTGAAGCGCATCGGCCACGAGTTGAGGCCACTCGAGATCGTCGTCGTCAACACCGCGGCCGGCATCCGCTATGGCGAGGATGACTACATCGACCGCGGCTGCGGCATGGGCAAGGCGGCAACCCTCTGGCTGCTGGAGCAGGGCATCCGCCTGGTCGGCACCGATGCCTGGTCCTGGGACGCCCCCTTCAGCCACACGAAGCGCAAGATCGCCGAGGGCGGCGACGCCTCGCTCATCTGGGAAGGCCACCGCGCCGGCCGCGAGGTCGGCTACTCGCACCTCGAGAAGCTGCACAACCTGGAAGCCCTGCCCGCGGACGGCTTCCAGGTCGTCTGCTTCCCGGTCAAGGTCCATCGCGGCTCTGCCGGCTGGACGCGGGCGGTCGCCATCATCGACGACTAGCTAGAGAACGGCGATGCACTCGATCTCCAGCAGGAAGTTGGGCCGCGGCAGCGAATAGACGATCGCCGTGGTCCGTGCCGGGTATTTCCCCTCGGGGAAGTGCCCGGCGTAGATCCGGTTCATCTCGGCGAAGTCCTCGCGCCGCGTCAGCAACACGTTGACCTTCGCCACCCGGTCCCAGCCCGCGCCGGCCGCGGCCAGGATGCCGGTGATGTTCGCCATGGTCTGCGTCATCTGCGCGGTGAAGTCGCCGACGGCCAGCGTCCCACCCGCCGCATAGGCCGGGATGCCGGAGACGAAGAGCAGATTGCCGACCTTCACCGCCGGCGAGAGCGGCGCCGGGACCTCGTGCTGTCCCTCGGGAAAGATGTGCTCTAGCGGTTCCATTCCCTTACTCCACCTTGATGCCATTGGCGCGGATCACCTCCGCATAGGTTCTGGTATAGCGCAGGATCTCCTCGCCGAACTGCGCGCCGGGCCGGGCCAGCACGGTGAAGCCCAGCTCCTCCAGCCGCCCCCTCACCTCCGGCCGGTTCAGCGCCTCGATCCAGGCGGCCTCCAGCCGCGCCCGCGCCGGCGCCGCCACGTCGGCGCGCAGGACCAGCCCGAACCAGCTGTCGGAGAGCACCAGCGGGAAGCCGAGCTCCGCCATCGTCGGCACATCGGGAAGCTCCTTGACCCGCGCCTCGGCCGAGATGGCCACGGCCCGCATCTGCCCGAGCTGCGCCGGCTGGATCACGTCCGGCAGGTTGGCGAACATGAATTGCAGCCGGTTGCCGATCAGGTCCGTCGTCGCCTGTGGCGCGCCGTTGTAGGGCACATGCGTCGCGTTGAGCTTCGCCACCTCGCGGAATTGCTCACCGCCGAGGTGGTTCGAGGTGCCGATGCCATAGGAGCCGAAGGCGAAGCCCGGCCCCGGCTTGCGCCCGGCCTCGAGGAAGTTGACGAAATCCCGCGCGACGGAGGGATGCACCACCAGCACATGCGGCACCACGGTCGCCATCACCAGCGGCGCGAAATCCGTCAGCGGCTTGTAGGGCATGCTCGGCCGCAGCGTGACATTCGCCGCGAAGCTGTTGGCGACCATGATCATGGTGTGGCCGTCGGGGGCGGAACGCGCCACCTCCTGCGTGCCGATCACCGTCGCCCCGCCCGGCCGGTGCTCGATCACCACCGGCTGCCCGAGCGATTGCGACAGCAGGTTCTGCACGATGCGCACCACCGGATCCATCGTCCCGCCGGGCGTGAAGGGGATGATCACCCGCACCGGCTGGCTCGGCGCCCAGCCCTGCGCCCGCGCGAGGGTAGGGGTGGCGAGCAACGCGGCGAGCGCGGCGCGGCGCGTCGGGGCGAAGGCGGTCATCGGCGGCTCTCCTGCGGCGATGTGCCGATGGTCGCGGCTGCCCCCGTCCCCGGCAAGGCCGCGGCATCGGGGAAACCGCCGCCACGAGACAGCGCCTGCCCAAGCGGCAGGCAGATGCCCGGCCGAGCCGCCACCGGCATGGTCCATACAAGCTCCTCAGGCGATATCAGCCCTCCTCCGCCCCGTTGCATGCCCCCGGCTCCGGCGCCAGCATGCGGCGCCGCAACCGGGGACCACCATGCCGCAGATCGACGCCGACCGCTTCCTCCGCGACCTCAACGAGCTGCGCAGGATCGGCGCGTACAAAACCGGCGTCCATCGCCCGACCTACTCGCCCGAGGATATGGAAAGCCGCCACTGGCTGATGGAGCGCATGGCGGAGATCGGCCTGGAGCCGAGCATCGACGGCATCGGCAATGTCTATGGGCGCCATCGCGGCCCGGGCCCGCATCTCCTCGCCGGCAGCCACATCGAGAGCCAGAACCAGGCCGGCTGGCTCGACGGCGCGCTCGGCGTCATGGCCGCGCTCGCCCTGGCCCGCGCCGGCCTGCCCGTCGACGTCGCCGCCTTCGCCGATGAGGAGGGGCATTTCGAGGGCGGCTTCCTCGGCAGCAAGTCGATCATCGGCGCCCTTCCGGAGGAGGAGATCGACCGCAGCCGCAGCCGCAACGACGGCACGCCGCTGCGCGAGGCGCTGGCCGCCGCCGGCCTCGCGGGCAAGCCGCGGATGCAACTGGAGCCCGGCCGCCACAAGGGCTTCTTCGAGATGCATATCGAGCAGGGCACGCAGCTGGAGAAGGCCGGCCTCCGCGCCGGCGTGGTCACCGGCATCGTAGCCATCTGGCAGTGGCGCATCACCATCGCAGGCATGCAGGACCATGCCGGCGGCACGACGATGGCCGAGCGCCGCGATGCCGGCCTCACCGCCGTCCGCCTGCTCTCGATGATCGACCAGGAGATGCCCAAGGCCTGCGGCACCCGCAGCACCTGGACCACCGGCCGCATCGCGGTCGAGCCCGGCGCGCCGAGCATCATCCCCGGCCGCGCCGACATCCTCTTCCAGTTCCGCGACATCGACGTGCCAACGCTCGACCGCATGGAGGCCTGCCTCCGCGCCTGCGTGCAGGAGAGCAACCGCCGCGAGCGCTGCGAGGCGACGCTGACCAACATCAGCAAGTCGCTTCCCGCGCCCTGCGATACGGCGATGATGGCCGCCCTCGACACATCGGCCGAGCGCCACGCCCCCGGCCTCTGGCAGCGCATGCCGAGCGGCGCAGGGCACGATGCGCAGTACATCGCCCGCGTCATGCCCGTCTCGATGCTCTTCACCCCCTCCATCGGCGGCATCAGCCACCACTGGGCCGAGGACACCAAGGAGGAGGACCTCGCCCTCTGCTGCCAGATCCTCGCCGACGCTGCTGAGACCTACCTGAAGGGCTAACCTATCAAGGACACATGGGCGGCGACGATCCGCCAGCCATCCTCGGGGAAGCGCACCCAGGTCTGGCTCTGCCGCCCGCGCTTCCCCGCCCGGATGAATTCCGTGTTGGCCACGGCGAAGTCGCGCCCGAAGGTGGTGATGACAGTATTCTCCAGCTCCCGCGCCAGCCCGACCGGCGAGCGCCCGCTGCGGAAGGCGGCAATCGCCTCCCAGCCATAGAGGCATTCCGCCGGCCCATAGCGCAGCGTCCGCCCGTCGCGCCGGAACAGCGCCTGCAGCACCGGCACATCGTTGGTGACGAGCGCCCGTTCGTACTCGGCGAAGGCCGCCTGCATCTCGGCCAGTACATCCGGCAGATCGACTTCCATCACGCTCCCTCCTTCGCTGCCAGGTAAGCCCGCCATCCGCCCATCGCCGAGATGTCCGGCATCCCCGCGACACCTGCCGCCTCGCAGAGGAAGCCGAGCGGCCGCGACCCGTCCGCCATCTCCACCCGCCCGAAGCCGAGCGGCGGCGGAACCTCGGCCAGGAACGGCCCCACAGAAGCGGCCGGCACCGCCCAGACCTCGCCCGCAACCGCGACGCCACCCTCGCCGACCCGCACCATCCCCGGCCGTCCGCCGAGGTCGTGCAACCGATAAACCGCTGCCGTCCGCGCCTCGCCAAGAAACCGTCCGCCATGCCGCACAAGCTGCGGATTGAGCGGCAACCCCCCCATATGCGCGCCGATGGCCAGCAGCGGCAGTTCGTCGGAGGCGAGGGCAGGGGGCTCCGGCGCCGCCGGCACAGCCCCGCCAATGGCGCCGAGCCCCACACCGGCCCCGGCATGCAGCCTGGCCCCCAGCCCCGCCAGCCGCGCCTCGGAAAAAGCCGGCCCCACCAGCGTCACGCCGAAAGGCCGTCCATCCCCGCGGAACCCCACCGGCACAGCGAGCGCCGCCAGGTCGCAGATATTGACGAAGTTGGTGTAGGTCCCGAGCCGGCTGTTCGCCGCCACCGGCTCGGCGGCGAGATCGGCGAGCGCCGGCACCCCCGGCGCCGTCGGCAGCACCAGCGCATCCACACTGGCGAAGAGCAGCCGCGCCAACCGCTTGGCCTCGGCGGCGGCGTGAAAATCCTCCCAGGCATCGACGGTCAGCCTGCCGAGCCCCGCCTCCAGGATGCCCCGCGTCACCGGATGCACGCTCCCCGGCCGCTCGGCGAGGAAGCCCCGCAGCGCCGCCGTCCGCTCCGCCACCCAGGCCCCGTCGTAGAGCCGCCGCGCGACATCGAGGAAGGGCGCGATATCCACCCGTCGCACGGGCCCGAGCCGCGCCAGCGCCGCCTCATGGAGCGCCGCATCATCCCCCGTATCGAAGACCAGCTGCCCCGGCAGCGGCGCTGCCAGCCGCCAATGGGGCTGCCCCACCGGCCCCGCTCGCCAGCCGGCCGGGGCAGGGCGCCCATACCGGTCCCCCCCCGCCACCCCCGCCATCACCTCCAGCACGGCAGAGGCATCCGCGACGGTCAGCGCAAAGACCGAGACGCAATCGAGCGACCGGCAGGCCGGCACCACCCCTGCGGTTGGCACCAGCCCGAGGCTCGGCTTCAGCCCGACGATGTTGCACGCCATGGCCGGCACCCGCCCCGAGCCCGCCGTATCCGTCCCGAGCGAGAAGGCCGCGATCCCTGCCGCCACCGCCGCGGCCGAGCCGGAGGAGGAGCCGCCCGGGATGCAGTCCGGCACCACCGGGTTGCGCGGCGTGCCATGCGGGCTCCGCGTCCCGTTCAGCCCCGTGGCGAATTGGTCGAGATTGACCTTGCCCAGCAGCACCGCCCCCGCCGCCAGCAGCCGGGCGACCGCCGGCGCGTCCGCCGCCGGCGTATAGGCATAGTCCGGGCAGGCCGCCGTCGTCGGCAGCCCCGCGCAATCGATATTGTCCTTCACCACGAAGGGCAGGCCGAAGAGCGGCCGCCCCTGCGGCCCCTCCGCCGCCAGCGCCGCGGCCCGCGCCAGCACGGCCTCGTCCGGCGCCCGCGCCAGGAACAGCGCCGGGTCGTCCCACTCCGCAATCCGGGCGAGCGCCGCCTCTGCCACCGCCACCGGGCTGCCGCCGTTTGCGTAGAACTCGCCGAGCGCCGGAAAGGTGAAGGCCGCCGGCACCATCAGCCGAACCTCAGCAGCTCGTCCGCCGCGCGCAGCAGCTCGCCATCCGACGCCTTCAGCGCCTCGAGGATGCGGAAATGGTCCGCTCCGCTCACCGGGATCAGGGCCCCCGGCGCATGCGCCTCGGCCCTGAGCCCGTGGAAATGCCGTGACTGCCGCCGCAACTCCGGCAGCTCCCCCGTTCCATAGGCGACGGCGAGCGGCTTCCGCACGACCGGCAGCCGCATCGGCGAGAGCGAGGCCAACTCCGCCTCGGTGAGCGACAGCTTCTCGTCGAGATCGGTATCCCGGATCGGCGCCAGCTCGAAGATGCCGGAGATGGCGAGCCCTGCCGAGACCCGCGGATGGTCGAGCGCCATCGCCGTCAGGTGCCCCCCCGCCGACCAGCCGGACAGCACCACCTTCCCCGCGATGCCATGCTCGGCGCCATGCGCGGCGAGCCAGTCCAGCGCCGCCCTGATCTCGCCCACGATCTGCGTCAGCGAGGCCTCCGGCCCCAGCGTGTAGCCCGGCAGCGCCGCAGACCACCCCCGCTCCAGCGCGCCCGCCATGAAGGCGCAGAAATCCTCCCGCCGGTTGCGCTGCCAGTAGCCGCCATGGATGAAAACCAGGCAGGGCGCCGCCGGGTCCTTCGCCGGGAACAGGTCCCAGGCCGTCCGCTCCGTCTCCCCGTAGCGCAGGTCGAGATGCCCCGCGCGCGCCGCTCGGAACGGCGCCGCCTCGGCATTGCGCGCCGCGATCAGCGCCGGGCTGTCCGCGACCGCCGTGCTGTTGTCATAGGCCGCGCTGCGCTCGGCCTTGCTGGCGCCGGCCCAGAAGGGCGGCAACGGATCATTCGCCATGGCGGAAACCCCTAATGATGGCTGCCGAGCAGCCCCGAAAGATGCCGCCTGAGCGCGTTGAACTCCACCCCCGTCGGGTCGCGCGGCCTGGGCAGGGCGATGCGCTCGTCGGCGATGATCCGCCCCGGTCCCGGCGACATCACCACCACCCGGTCGGCGAGGATGATCGCCTCCTCGATCGCATGGGTGACGAAGATGATGCTGAGCTTCGCCCGCGCCCAGATCTCCAGCAGCTCCTCCTGCAGCCGCTCGCGCGTCATCGCATCGAGCGCACCGAAGGGCTCGTCCATCAGCACCACCTCGGCATCGTTGGCGAGCACGCGGGCGATGGCGACGCGCTGCTTCATCCCCCCCGAGAGCTGGTGCGGATAGGCGTCGGCGAAGCGCGTCAGCCCCACCATCTCGACGAAGCGCCGCGCGGTCGCCGCCGCCTCCGCCTTCGGCCGCCCACGCGCGATGGGCCCGAAGGCGATGTTCTGGCTGACCGTCAGCCAGGGAAAGAGCCCATAATCTTGGAACACCATTCCCCGGTCTGGCCCCGGCCCGCTGACCGGCTTGCCCCACATCAGCAGCGCGCCGGCGCTCACCGTCTCGAACCCCGCGACCATCCGCAGCAGCGTCGACTTGCCGCAGCCCGAGGGCCCGATCAGGCAAACGAACTCCCCCTTGTCGATGCGCAGCGTCGCATCCGAGAGCGCCGTGATCGTCTCCGCCCCGAAGGCGAAGCGTTTGTCGACATGCCGGATGTCGAGGATCGGCAGTACGGTTCCCGCCGTCGCCGGCCGCTCCAGCACCTCACCCATGTTGCGGACTCCAGCGCAGCAGCCGCTGCCCGAGCAGCTGCACCATTCGGTCGGAGAGGAAACCGAGCACCCCGATCGTCACCATCCCCGAGATGACGATCTCCGTCCGCGAGAGCTGCCGCGCCTCCATGATGATGGCGCCGAGCCCGGTCTGCACCCCCGTCATCTCGCCGACGACGATGACGACCCAGGCAAAGCCCAGCCCCAGCCGCAACCCGGTGAAGATGGAGGGAAGGGAGGCCGGCAGCACCACCTTCCAGAACACCGCCTGCCGCCCGACGCCGAGCATCGCCGCCGCCTCGAACAGCCGCCCTTCGACGCTGCGCACGCCGAAGACCGTATTGAGCAGGATCGGGTAGAAGGCGCCGAGGAAGACCAGGAAAAAGGCGCTCCTCGGCCCGATGCCGAAGACGATCATGGCCAGCGGCAGCCAGGCAGTGACCGGGATCGGCCGCAGGATTTGCAGCGACGGGTCGAGCAGGTCCCGCACCACCGCAATCCGCCCGATGAGCATCCCCATCGGCAGCGCGACAAGCGCGGCCAGCGCGAAGCCGCCATAGACCCGCCCGAGGCTGGCCATGGCATGCGTGAAGAGCGTCGCCGAATAGAGATCGTCCCAGACGCCGCCGAAGGCGAGGTCCCACCACTGCACCGCGACATCGGCGGGCGGCGGGATCAGGTGATAGCCCGGCCCGCTCGTCGTCACATGCCAGGCGAGCAGGCCGAGCACCGGCGCCGCCACCGCCAGCAGCGCCTGACGCGAGGCGGCGGCACGCACCGCCAGCGCCGTCATGCCGCCGTCTTCGCCAACTCGTCCGAGAACCTCGCATCGAAGAAGCCGGCGAAATCCGGCATCGCGCGGATCTGCTTCAGGCTCAGCATCTGCTCGGCATAGGTCTTCGCCCGCGTCACCATCTCGGGCGTCATCTGCCAGTTCAGCTCGACATTCGGCAGGCTGACCTCCAGCGCGTCCCGCCGCATCCCAAGCTTCGCCACCGCCGTCTCGATGGTGACGTCGCGGTTCGCCATGCCGAACTCGCTCGCCTGCCGGTGCACCTTCAGCATCGCCCGCACGAGGTCCGGCCGTTGCGCGACGGTCTCGGGGTGCGTCGCGAAGATCATGTTCAGCGAGCCCATCGGCGTCGAATAGGGATACTCGACGACCTTCCCGACGCCGGAGGCGATGGAGACGCCCGGCCCCGGCTCCGCCCCGACATAGGCATCGACATCGCCGCGGGCCAGCGCGATCGGCATCTCGGAGAAAGAGACCCGCACCGACTGCACGTCGCGGATGCTCATCCCCTCCATCCTGAGCCGCTCGAGGATGAAGACCTCCTGCGTCGAGCCCGGCCAGATGCCGACGCGCTTGCCGCGCAAATCGGCCAGCTTGTCGATTCCCGAGTCCTTCTTTGCCACCACCGCCATGCCGCGGTCGCAGCAGGAGCCGACCACCGTCACCGGCTCCCGCGCCGCGGCGCCGAGGATGCCGGCCGCGATGCCGAAGGCGCCGAAATCGACCGACTTCGTGACGACGGCATTCTTGCCCTCGGTCGGGCTCTCGAAGGGAATGACCTCGATCCGCATCCCCACCGGCTGGAAGCGCTCATAGAGATAGGGCGCGATGGAATGGATCAGCCGCAACGCCCCCATCCTCACCGTGACGCCTTGCGCTTGCAGCGCCGGGGCAGCGAGGGCAGCGGACGCGGCGCCAAGCAACGCGCGACGGGCAATGGCCATAAGGCGATCCTCCGGGGACGGGATGTTTCGCCCGCCCATGCAACGCCCATGCCGCCGCCGCGCGCCGCCTCGACTCTCATCCCCGGACCCGGGTTGCCACCGAAAGCGGCAACCTGTTCAGCCTGTGCGCAGCTCCCGGATCGGCCGCCCCGCCAGGAAGGCCTCCACCGCCTCGACGGCGCCCAGGAAGTATTGCGCGTAATTCTCCTCGGTGACGTAGCCAAGATGCGGGGTGAGCACCGTGTTCGGCGCCGCCAGCAGCGGATGCCCGGGTGGCAGCGGCTCCCGATCGAAGACATCGATCCCGGCGCCGGCGATCCGCCCTTCGGTCAGCGCGGCGACCAGCGCCTCCTGCTCGATGAGCGGCCCCCGGCTGGTATTGACGATGAAGGCGGAGCGCTTCATCCGCCCCAGCTCCTCCGTCCCCACGATTCCCCGCGACCGCTCGGAGAGGATGAGATGAAGGCTCACCACATCCGCCTCCTCCATCAGCCGCTGCTTCTCGACCAGCCTCGCTCCCGCCGCCGCCGCCTTCTCGGCCGTGAGGTTCTGGCTCCAGGCGATCACCTCCATCCCGAAGGCCTGCCCCACCTTGGCAACCCGGCTGCCGAGATTGCCGAGCCCCATCACCCCGAGCACCTTCCCCTCGAGCGTCGAGCCGATGCTCCCCCCGGGTGCGATCTGCCACCCGCCCGCACGCAGCGAGGCCTGCTGCTCCGGGATGCGCCGCATGAGCGAGAGGATCAGCCCCCAGGTCAGGTCGACGGTCGGATGCCCGAAACTCGGCGTCCCGCAGACCATCACCCCCCGCTCGGCCGCCGCCTCCAGGTCGACGCTTCGGTTCCGCGCCCCGGTGGTGACCAGCAGGCGCAGATTCGGCAGGCGCTCCAGCAGCGCCCGCGGGAAGGGCGTGCGCTCCCGCATGATGAGGATGGCGTCGAAGGGCAGGAGCCGCGCCACCAGCGCCTCCATGTCGGTGACGGTATCCCGGAACACCTCGATCGTCAGCGCCTCGGGCAGCCGGTCCCAGGGGCCGCGCGTCAGCGCCACCCCCTGGTAGTCATCGAGGATGGCCAGGCGGCTCAATCCAGGCATCGGTACTCTCCCTTATCTGTTCGGCGGCAGCAGCAGCCGCGTCGCCGCCTCGCGCAGCCGGGCGGGGAGGGGCACGCTCCGCCCCTGCTCGGCCCGTGCCACATAGACATGGACGAAATGCGCCTCGGCGCTCGCCCGCTCCTCCGCATTGCGGAAGATGCCGACCTCGTAGCGGATGGAGCTGGTCCCGAGCCGCCCGCACCGCACCCCGCAGGTCACGGAATCGGGGAAGGCGACCGGCGCGAAGTAGCGGCAGCCGGTATCCACCACCAGCCCGACCTCGCTACTGGCCTTCAGGTCGAGCACGCCCTGTTCGATCAGGAACTGCGCCACCGCCGTATCGACCCAGCTGTAGTAGGTGACGTTGTTCACATGGCCATAGACATCGTTGTCCATCCAGCGGGTCGGGATGGCGGTGAACCAGCGGTAGTCCGCGCGGGTGCCGATGGGCGGCCGGCTCATGCCGTGACCCCGTCGAGTCGGCAGGTTTCGGTGAGGACAGAAGGCGGCACGTCACGCTCCCGGATTGCCCCGGCATTATGAACCGGCCAGCCGCCGCGCCAATCCGTGATGCTTCGGCGTATTCGGGCTTCGCCCCTCGCCGCCGCGCCGCTATAGACGTGAGGAACCGCAACCTCCACGCCGCAGCCAGGTCCAAGAGCGCCTTGAGCAGCCAGACGCTTCCAGAAGCCTTCCGCCTCCGGGCCGGCAATTTCAACCTGCTCGTCCTGCGCCTGCTGGACCCGCGGCCGGAAGCCGTGCTGCCCGCGCTCGGGGACCAGTTCCGCCGCGCGCCAGGCTTCCTCCGCTTCGCCCCCATCGTCATCGGCCTCGCCGATCTCGAGGCGGCGCCGGAGGAGGTGAATTTCCGCGGCCTCGTCGAGGGGCTGCACAAGTTGGAGATTGTGCCCATCGGCACCTCCGGCGGCAGCCAGGCGATGAAACAGGCCGCGCAATCCGCCGGCCTCCCCCCCCTCCGCGCCGTCGGCGGCGTCGATGCCGAGCCTGCCGCCCCGCCGCCCGAGGTCGCCGCCACGCCGCCAGCTGCGGTCGAAGCCGCCCCGCGCCCCGATTTTTCCGGCTCCGGCCGCGCCGCCATGCTGGTCACCGAGCCGGTCCGCTCAGGCCAGCGAATCTACGCCCAGGGCGCCGACCTCATCGTCACCGCGACCGTCAATCCCGGTGCGGAGATCATTGCCGACGGCAACATACATGTATACGGAGCACTCCGCGGCCGCGCCGTCGCCGGCGCCGCGGACGATGCGACGGCGCGGATCTTCGCGCTGAATTTCGACCCGGAGCTCGTTGCCATCGCCGGCTTCTACGCGGTGCGCGAGGGGCTCACCGACGCGCCCATCGGCAAGCCGACGCAGGTGCGGCTCGAGGGCGAGGAGATGCGGTTCGCGCCGCTCGGGTGATGGGATGACTATGGGGATGAGGGGGATGCGTCCATGGCGCAAGTGATCGTTGTCACCTCCGGCAAGGGAGGCGTCGGCAAGACCACGACCAGCGCCGCCTTCGCCACCGGCCTCGCGCAGCGGGGCAAGAAGACGGTGGTGATCGATTTCGACGTTGGCCTGCGCAACCTCGACCTCATCATGGGCGTCGAGCGGCGCGTGGTCTTCGACATCGTCAACGTCATCCAGGGCGAGGCACGCCTCAACCAGGCGCTGATCCGCGACAAGCGCGTCGATACGCTGGCGATCCTCCCCGCCAGCCAGACCCGCGACAAGGACGCGCTGACCCGCGAGGGCGTCTCGACCATCATCGAGGAGCTCTCGGCCGACTTCGACTACATCCTCTGCGACAGCCCCGCCGGCATCGAGAAGGGCGCCCTCCTCGCCCTCTACTTCGCCGACCAGGCCATCGTCGTCACCAACCCGGAAGTCTCCTCGGTCCGCGACAGCGACCGCATCCTCGGCGTGCTGCAATCCAAGTCGAAGCGCGCCGAGGAGAAAAAGGACAAGGTCAAGGAGCACCTCCTCGTCACCCGCTACGACCCGAACCGGGTCGAGCGCGGCGAGATGCTGAAGCTCGAGGACGTGCGGGAAATCCTCGCCATCCCCCTGCTGGGCGTCGTCCCCGAGAACGAGAGCGTGCTGAAGGCGTCCAACACCGGTACGCCGGTCATCATGGATACCGAGAGCGTCGCCGGCCAGGCCTACAAGGATGCGGTCGGCCGCTTCCTCGGCGAGGACCTGCCGCACCGCTTCCTGGAGCCTGACAAGAAGCCCGGCCTGTTCAGGCGCCTGTTCGGGGGGAGGGCTGCGTGATGAGCTGGCTCGATTATTTCCGCGCCGCCCGCAAGGAGGAGGCGCCTCCCAGCGCCTCCGCCGCCAAGGAACGCCTGCAGATCGTGCTCGCCCATGAGCGCATCGGCCGCACGCGGGAGGATTTCCTGCCGAGGCTCCAGCAGGAGCTTGTGGCAGTCGTCGCCCGCTACGTGGCGATCGACCCGGGCAAGGTGAAGCTCGACCTCGACCGCGGCGGCGACATGTCGACGCTGGCCATCGAGATCGAGCTGCCCGCGCCGTCCCCCGGCCGCCAGGCCGCCGCGAGCTGACAACGGACTTGGCGCAGCTAGCGCGCCAGGTAGAGCATCACATCCCCCCCGCCCATCGCCTCGGCGGGCGTGCAGTCCTGCGCCTCGCCCTGCGCCGTCAAGCGCCGCAGCCGGAACTGCCCCGCCAGCCGCGCCAGGAAATCCGCCGGCGCCGCCGACCGCACCGGGTTGAAGCAGAGCAGCACCTGCACCGCAGGATTGGCCTCGATCACCCCCTGCATGCCGTCGAAGGCCGCCTCCTCCGCCCCGCAGAGGTCGAGCTTCACCACATCCGGCTTCACCCCGTCATGACCGTCGAGCGGCCGCGTCGGCACCAACGCCATTCCCGGGCCGCACATCGTGCCAAGCCCGCTCCCGCTGCCCGCCAGATCCTCCGGCAGCAGATGCGCGTTCATCGGGCTGCCCTCAGGCAGGGCGAAGCGCATCACTTGGCCCGCATTCGCCCCGGCCAGCGCCACCTCCTCCACCTGCGCCCGGCCTTCCAGGCCATTGAGCGCCAGGTTCCGGCGCAGCAGCCCCGCCGAGCGCGGATGCGGCTCGAAGGCGAGGACCTTTCCCGCCGGCCCAACCAGCTCCGCCGCCAGCAGGCTGAAATAACCGTAGCAGGCCCCGCCATCGACGAAGACCTGCCCCGGCTTCAATCGCTCCGCCAGGAAGCGCGTCGTCCACCACTCCCAGAACCCGTCCATGGCGAGGTGCGGCGCATGGGTGAAGTCGCCTGCATCGACCAGCATCTTGTGCCGCCCGAGCGTGCGGCAGAGCAGCGTCTCGCCCGCCATCGGCACTGCCTGGGCGAGGGCACGAACCGCCGCCTCCGCCGGCCCCGCCCGCCCTGCCAGCCGCGCCACGGGCACCAGCCGCCGCCGCGGCCTCAGCCATTCCGCGACTCGGACGAGGGTGGAGTTCGGTGCGGCGGCGGCCTGGCCCTGCGGCATGCGTAATCTCCGGTGGCGCGCCTCGCGCGACGCAGGGCCATGTACAGGAGATCACGCCGCCGTGGGAACGCGTCTCCGGCCCCCTGGCGCCCTATCCGGCAGGGCGTGATACCTTCACCGCATGCCAACCCTTCCTGCCTTCGCCCCCGCCGTCGACTTCGCCCTGTCGCACGAGTCCCCCTGGCCGCGGGACATCCGCGCCCATCTCGAAGCGGGGTTCTTCGAGCCGCCGCCGGACAACGCCATCATCGGCCCCGTCGCGTCCCGCGGTGCCCCCAACGGGCTGATCCTCCATCACGGCCGCCGCGTCGCCGAATGGGGCGACACCAGCCGCGTCGACATGACCTTCTCGGTGGCGAAATCCTACCTCGCCCTGCTCGCCGGCCTTGCCCAGGCCGACGGCCTCATCCCCGACCTCGACGCACCGGTCCGCGATCTGGTCGATGATGGCGGCTTCGACGGCCCGCAGAATGCTCCCATCACCTGGCGCCACCTGTTGACCAACACTTCCGAATGGGAGGGCACGCTCTTCGGCAAGTCCGACCTCATCGATCGCGGCCGCAACCTCGGTGTGGAAGGGCAGGGGCGGAAGGGCATCCTCCGCCCGCTCAACAAACCTGGCGAATACTGGGAATACAACGACGTCCGGGTGAACCGCCTCTCCCTTGCCCTGCTCCGCGTCTTCCGCCGCCCCCTGCCGGAGATCTTCGCTGAGCGCATCATGCGCCCCATCGGCGCTTCGCAGGAGTGGCGCTGGCTCGGCTACGAGACGTCCTGGGTCGAGGTCGAGGGCCGCCGCGTCCAGAGCGTCTCCGGCGGCGGCCATTGGGGCGGTGGCGTGTTCATCCATGCCGAGGACCAGGCGCTGATCGGCCAGCTCACCCTCCAGGACGGCATCCGGGAAGGCCGCCGGCTGCTGCCCGAAGGCTGGGTCGCCCAATGTACCATGCCCTGCGCCCTCAATCCGCATTACGGCCTGCTCTGGTGGCTGAACACCGGCCGCACCCGCTGGCCTTCCGCCAGCGCGCGCAGCTGGTGCTTCTCCGGCGCCGGCGGCAACGTCACCTGGGTCGACCCGGAGGCAGGAATCACCGCAGTGCTGCGTTGGGTCGATCAGACGAAGCTCGACGGCTTCATGGCGGCGACGCTGGCCGCATTGGGTTGAGGGGGGCCCGCTCCTCCTGAACCCGCCTCACAAGGGCCGATGGGCCCCTCGAGTCCAGGTCGGCTCCTGTCTTAGCCACCACCGCCCCGGTCATGTGGACTGGGAGGAGGCCCACAGACTCTGGGCGGGCGGGTTGCTCCACCTGCAGTGATTACCACCAGGGCTTGGTGCCAGCCGGTGAACCCGTGCAGACCCCGGGCTGATACGGCCCGGAGCCGCACCATCCGCTCAGGGCCTCGGCTGCACCGCATACTGCCCCGGCCCGATCCAGGCGAGCATCAGCAAGCCGCCGCACATCGCCAGGTTCTTGAAGAAGCTGAAGATCTGGCCCATCTGCGCCGGCCCTTCGAACTCCCAGAACCGGTGCGCGATGGCGCTGGTCCCGAGCGTATAGAGGATCAGACCGAACGCCGCCCAGCGTGTCCACAGGCCGAGGATGATGAGCAGCGGCAGCAGCGTCTCCGCCAGCACCGCCAGCACCCCGCCGAGATAAGGCAACGGCGCTCCCTGCTGCGTCAGCGTCGTGACGATGCCGGGCCAGCCGATGATCTTGAAATAGGCGCTGATCGGAAACAGCACGACCATTGCAATGCGAGCGACCAGCAGGACGACGTCGAGGTCGCCGCTCCGGGCAACGCCAGGGCTTGTATAAGCGGACATGGAAGACTCCGATGCAGGGACGGCGACGCTACCGGCACCCCTGCACCCGCCACAAGCGCCTACCGCGGCGGCGAGACTGCGTGCTCCCTGAGGCTCGCCCCCGTCGCAGGGTCGATCTCACGCAGCAGCACATCGTAGCTCCAGAGACTCGCCAGGTGCCGGAGCACCTGCCGCGCCTCCTGCTCCTCCAGCAGCCGCCCGTCCTGCACCCGGTGTTCCAGGATCAGCCGCCGGTCGCCGGCGAGGTCCACATCCACCACCTGGATGTCGGGGTCCATCCAGGCCGGGTCGTACTGCTTCGCCAGCGCCCGCCGCAGCCGTCGGTAGCCGCGCTCGTCATGCATGGCATCGACCCGTAGCACCGGCTGCGCCGCATCGTCCTTCAGGTGGAAGAACTTCATCTTCCGCATCAGGTGCGGGCTGAGGAATTGCAGGATGAAGCTCTCGTCGCGGAACTCGGACCAGCCGTAGCGCAAGGTCGGCATCGGGTCTCCGCTGCCGGCGAAATCGGGGAACCACACCCGGTCCTCCTCCGTCGGCTCGCGGCAGATCCGCTCGATATCCTCCATCATGGCGAAGCCGAGCGCATAAGGGTTGATCCCGGAGTAGCGCGGGTCGTCGAAATCCGGCTGCATGATGACGCTGGTATGCGAATGCAGCGCCTCCAGCAGCGCCCCGTCGCTCAGCTGCCCCTCGCGGTGCAGCGTGTTGAGGATGCGGTGGTGCACATAGGTCGCGCACCCCTCGTTCATCATCTTGGTCTGGCGCTGCGGGTGGAAATACTGCGCCACGTTGCGCACGATGCGGATGACCTCGCGCTGCCAGGCCGCGAGCCGAGGTGCCGACTTCTCGAGGAAGTAGAGGACATTCTCCTGCGGCAGCTGAAGCATCGCCCGCCGCTTCTCCACCTCGTCGGCGCCGATCGCATGGCTGGCCCGCTCCGGCAGCGTGCTCCACAGCACGTTGTACATGCGCTCGTCATGCGCCCGGCGCTCACGCACCCGCTGCTCCTCGGAGCGCAGGTCGATGGTTCGCCGGTGATGCCGGTGCACGCCGTAATTCATCAGCGCATGCGCCGAGTCGAGCACCCGCTCGACCGCGATCTCACCGTACCTGTCCTCGCACTCCGCGATGTAGCCCTTGGCGAATTCGAGGTAATCGAGAATCCCCTTGGCATCCGTCCACTCGCGGAAGATGCGGTTGTTCTTGAAGAAGTGGTTATGCCCGAAAGCCGCATGCGCGATCACCAGCGCCTGCAGGGTCGCGGTGTTCTCCTCCATCACGTAGGAGAGGCAGGGATCGGAGTTGATGACGATCTCATAGGCGAGGCCGCGCAGCCCCTTGCGGTACAGCGCCTCGTGCTGGGCGAATTGCTTGCCGAAGGACCAATGCCTGTAGAACAGCGGCAGGCCCGTGCTGGCATAGGCATCCAGCATCTGCTCGGCACTGATGATCTCGATCCGGTTCGGGTAGAAGTCGAGCCCGAGATCGCGGACTGCCACCTCCTCGCAGGCATCGTGGATGCGCATGAGGGTGGAAAAGTCCCAGTCCGCCCCCTCGTAGAGCAGGCCGGGCGTCGATACGGGCGCGTTCATGCCTTGGCCTCCTCCAGCAAACCGCGCTTGGCGAAGAGCTCGCGGAAGACGGGGAAGATGTCCCGCCGGTTGCGCACCTTCTTCATCGCCATCGGCGCGCCGGCGCTGACCAACTGCTCGTAGGTCCGCCAAAGGTCTGTAGGGCCCCGCGGGAAGCCCGGCATGCCATGCTCGCCGTCGCGCCCGACCTCGATATAGGCATAGTACTGGCAGGCCGGCAGAACCTCGTCGATCAGCAGGCGGGCCGTCCGCTGGCTGTCGCCCGCGGCATTATCGCCATCCGAGGCCTGCGCCGCGTAGATGTTCCAGTCGGTCGGCGGGTAGCGGTCCGCCACCACCTTCCGCATCTCCTCAAGCGCGGTCGAGACCAGCGTGCCACCAGTCTCCCGGCTGTGGAAGAAGGTCTGCTCGTCCACCTCCGCCGCCTCATGCGTGTGGCGGATGAAGACGATGTCCACATGCTTGTAGCGCCGCTGCAGGAAGATATAGAGCAGCGTGTAGAAGCGCTTGGCGAGGTCCTTCATGTCCTCGGTCATGCTGCCCGAGACGTCCATCAGGCAGAACATGACGGCGCGGGCCACCGGGCGCGGGACAGGCTCGAACCGCCGGTACCGCACGTCGATCGGGTCGATCCAGGGGATGCGCTGGCTGCGCCTGAGCTGGATCGCCAGTTCCGCCTTCAGCTTGGCGACCTGCTCCTCGCTGCCCGGCTGCCCCTCCAGCGCGGCGATCTCCGCCTCCAGCGCCGCCACCGCCTCGGGCTTCGGCCGCTTCAGCGCAATGCGACGCGACAGGCTGTTCCGCATGGTCCGGGCCAGCGACAGGTTCGAGGGCGTCCCCGCCACCGAGTAGCCCGCCCGGTGCCAGGCCGGATCCGCCCCTTCGACCAGCCTTCGCTTGGCGAGGTCGGGCAGTTCCAGGTCGTCGAGGAAGAGCGACAGGAACTCCTCCCGCGTAAGCACGAAGCGGAAGGCATCCTCTCCCCCGCCCTCAGGCGAACCCTCGGAGCCACCGCCGCCGCCGCCGCTCGGCGGCCGCTGGATCTCGTCGCCCTCGCGGTACTCCTTATTGCCCGGCAGCACATGGTCGCGGCTGCCGCCGGAGCCATGGTGGAAGCTCGGCTCGCGGATGCCATGGAGGGGGATCGAGACCTCCCCCCCCTCATCGGCGCTGCGGATATCCCGCTTCGCCGAGGCGTCCCGCACCGCCTCCTGCACCAGGGATTTCGCCCGGCGCAGGAAGCGCTGGCGGTTGGGCAGGCTACGGCCGCTTGGGTTCAGGCGGCGATCCAGGATCTGCATCGAGCAGGCGCCTCGCGGTCCAGTTCTGGGTCAGCCGGCCTGCTTCACACGCATGTACCACTCAACAAGCCGGCGGACCTGTCTTTCGGTATAACCCCGGGAGACCATGCGTTGCACGAACTCCCCGTGCTTCTTCTCGCTCTCGCCATCCTTCTTTGAGCCGAAGGAGATCACCGGCAACAGGTCTTCCACCTGGCTGAACATGCGCCGCTCGATCACCTCGCGGATCTTTTCGTAGGAGGTCCAAGAGGGGTTGCGCCCGCCCCGGTTGGCCCGGGCGCGTAGGGCAAACTTCACCACCTCGTTACGGAAATCCTTGGGGTTGGCGATGCCGGCCGGCTTCTCGATCTTGGTGAGCTCCTGGTTCAGCAGCTCCCGGTTCATCATCTGGCCGGTGTCGGGGTCCTTGAAGTCCATGTCCTCGACCCAGGCGTCGGCATAGGCGACGTAGCGGTCGAAGAGGTTCTGGCCGTAGTCGTTGTACGACTCGAGATAAGCCTTCTGGATCTCGTTGCCGATGAACTCCGCGTAGCGCGGCGCAAGCTCACCCTTGATGAACTCGAGGTAGCGCTTCTCCGTCTCGTCCGGCAGCTGCTCGCGCCGGATGGTCTGCTCCAGCACGTACATCAGGTGGACGGGGTCGGCCGCGATCTCGGTCGTGTCGTAATTGAAGGCCGCTGCCAGCACCTTGAAGGCGAAGCGGGTCGAGGCCCCCTCCATACCCTCGTCGGGCCCGGCCGCGTCCCGGTACTCCTGCAGGTTCTTCGCCCGCGGGTCGGTCTCCTTGAGCGACTCGCCGTCGTAGACCCGCATCTTGGCGTAGACGTTGGAATTCTCGTGCTTCTTCAGCCGCGAAAGCACCGTGAACCGCGCCAGCATCTCCAAGGTCGCCGGGGCGCATGGCGCGGCCGACAGCTCCGAGGAGGAGACCAGCTTATCGTAGATCTTCTGCTCCTCGGTGACCCGAAGGCAGTAGGGCACCTTGATGACGTAGATGCGGTCGATGAAGGCTTCGTTGTTCTTGTTGTTCTTGAAGCTCTGCCACTCTGACTCGTTGCTGTGGGCCAGAATGATGCCCTGGAAGGGGAGGGCGCCGATATTCTCGGTGCCGATGTAATTCCCCTCCTGCGTCGCGGTCAGCAGCGGGTGGAGCATCTTGATCGGCGCCTTGAACATCTCGACGAACTCCAGGACGCCCTGGTTCGCCCGGTTCAGCCCGCCCGAGAAGCTATAGGCATCAGGATCGTTCTGCCCGAACATCTCGAGCTTGCGGATGTCCACCTTGCCGACCAGCGAGGAGATGTCCTGGTTGTTCTCATCGCCCGGCTCGGTCTTGGCGATGGCGATCTGCCGCAGCCGCGACGGCCTGACCTTCACCACCCGGAACTGCGAGATGTCGCCGCCGAAGGCATCCAGCCGCTTCAGTGCCCAGGGGCTCATCAGCCCCGTCAGGCGCCTGCGGGGAATGCCATAGCGGTCCTCCAGCATCGGCCCCATCCGCTCCGGGTCGAAGAGGCCAAGCGGGCTTTCGAAGACCGGGCTCATCTCGTCGCCGGCCTTCAGCACGTAGATGGGCTCCTGCTCCATCAGCGCCTTCAACCGTTCGGCGAGCGAGGATTTGCCACCGCCCACCGGCCCCAGCAGGTAGAGGATCTGCTTTCGCTCCTCCAACCCCTGGGCAGCATGGCGGAAGAAGCCGACGATCCGCTCGATCGTCTCTTCCATGCCGTAGAATTCGGAGAAGGCGGGATAGACGCGGATGGTCCGGTTCAGGAAGATTCGCCCGAGCCGCACGTCCTTCGCGGTATCCACCACGGTCGGCTCGCCGATTGCCTTGAGGATACGTTCGGGGGCACTGGCGTAGTAACCCGGATCCTTCCGGCAGCCTTCCAGATATTCCGAAATGGACATGTCTGTTTCGCGCCGGGACTCATAACCCCGGGCATAATCGGCGAAGATGTCCTGCATGCTGTTCATCGGCCGCCCCTGCAAGCGCTGCCAGTTAGATGGCAACGCAGACAGTGTGCGGAATGGGCCAGCCGATTGCGGTAAACTTTTATTGCTGCGGCGCACCGCGCCCCTGTAGACTGCAAATCACGGGAAGGGGAGGGCAGGGGTTAGCCCCTCCCGGGACCATTGCCAGAGGGCTCCGCCAAGTCAAAGGCGGCGCTCGTCGCGGCTGCGGCAAATCGCCATGGGCAATGGTGTCTGTGACACTTCATGACATGGTGCCCATGGTATGAAGCCACGATTCATCAAGCTCTCGCAGGCAGCGGCAACATTTCGAAACTGAGTCGCGCTACGCCAGTCAAGGCAACCCGGCACGGTGCCTCCCGCCGCGGGGACCGCCAGGCCTGACCTAGCAATCCCCGCGCCAACCGCTAGTCTTCCGCGTTTGCCGGAGACCCGCAGGTCACCCCGCCATCGATGATCATGCTCTGCCCGGTCATGAAGCTCCCCGCGGGCGAGGCGAGAAAGACCGCCGCCCCCGCGATCTCGTCCGGCTCGCCGATCCGCTTCAGCGGCGTGTCCCGCGTCCGCTTCTTGTAGTTCGCCGGGTCCTCCCACAGCGCCCGGGCGAAGTCGGTCCTGACCAGGCCAGGTGCGATGCAATTCACCCGGATGTTCTTCGGTCCCCATTCGCAGGCCAGGTTCCGCGCCAGCTGCAGGTCCGCCGCCTTGGTGATCGCATAGGCGCCGAGATTGACCGAGCCCCGGTATCCCCCGATCGAGGAGATGATGACGATCGCGCCCCCGCCCCGCGCCTCCATGCTCGGGATGCACATATGCGACAGCCACATGTTCGACTTGATGTTGGTCGCCATCATCTTGTCGAAGACCTCGTCGGGAATGCCCATCGCCGGCCCGAAATGCGGGTTGATCGCCGCATTGCAGACCAGGATGTCGACGCCACCCCAACGGGCGATGGTCTCGTCCGCCAGCGCTTGCAGCTCCGGCTTCCGCCCGATGTTGCAGGCCATGGCGACCGCTTCGCCCCCCTTGGCCGTGATGCCGTCAACCACGACCTGGCAGGCATCGAGCTTGCGGGAGGAGACGACCACCTTCGCCCCGTGCTCCGCCATCCGCTCGGCGATGGCCCGGCCGATGCCGCGCGACCCGCCGGTGACGATGGCGACCTTGCCGCTGAGGTCGAACAGTGATGATCCGGGCATGGGCGTTCCTCCTGGTTGTTGAAGGCGAGTGTCCCTGCCGCTTTCGCCTGGCGTCAACCGCCCTTGAAGCGACATGGGAGGCAATGCCTCCAATTCCCTCGAACTCCCCACCAAAGGCCGCAGGGCCTCTCGCTGGGGAGGGGCAAGGCCCCATTCGAAACCTGCTACAACCATTCCCAACGCTGCCGAGGAACCCCCGATGACCGAAGACCTCCCCATCTCCATCCCCCTCGACGGCGCCTCCAACCTGCGCGACCTCGGCGGCTGGCAGATGGCCGATGGCCGCCGCCTCCGCCTCGGCCACCTCTACCGCTCCGCCACCCTTGCCCACCTCACTGAGCGCGACGTGGACACCATCGCCAGCCTCGGCCTGCGCACCGTCTGCGACCTCCGCGGCATCGAGGAAGCCGCCCACCGCCCCTCCCGCCTGCCAACGGGTGCCGAGCGCATCCACCTCCCCATCGAGCCGACGGTCGGCGCCTCGCTCGCCGACCTCATGCAGCGCGAGTTGTCGACGGGAGAGGATGTGGTCGACCTCCTCCGTCGCGCCTATCTCGACTACGGCACCCGCTTCATCGGCGCCTATCGCGGCCTCTTCGACCTGCTGCTGGAGCCGGAGCGACACGCGCTGCTCTTCCACTGCTCCGCCGGCAAGGACCGCACCGGCCTCGCCGCCGCGCTGATCCTCACCGCCCTCGGCGCCAGCCGCGACACGGTGATGGAGGACTACCGCGCCACCGACCGCATCTGGCGCCGCGATTTGGCGCTGCCCCCCGGCACGCCCAAGCCCCTCGCGGATGCGCTCTACGCCACCCATCCCGAACTGCTGGAAGCCGCCCTCGACGCCGCCGTGGAGGCCCATGGCGGCGCGATGCCGCTGCTGCTGGAGCGCGGCCTCGGCCTCACCGCTTCGCGCCTGGAGCGCCTCCGCAACCTGCTGCTGGAATGATCACGGCATGTAGCCGCCGCCATTGACGTGATAGACCTGCCCGGTGATCCACCCCGCTCCGGGCGAGGCCAGGAAGACGGCCATGTCGGCGATATCCTCCGGCCGCCCCAGCCGCCCGAGCGGCAGCGCCGCCCCCATCGCCCGCACTTCCTCGTCGCTGTTGCCATGGCGCGGCTGCGCCGTATCGGTCAGCCCCGGCGCAATCGCATTCACCCGGATGCCATGCGACGCCAGCGCCAGCGCCATCGACCGGGTGATGCCCACGACGCCGTTCTTCGTCGCGCTGTAATGCACCCCGACCGGCGTTCCCCGCACGGCGGAGGAGGCGAGGTTGACGATGCACCCCTTCACGCCCGCCGCCACCATCCCCCTTGCCGCCGCCTGCGCACAGAACACGCTGCCCTTCAGGTTGACGGCGAAGACCTGATCCCACTGGCCTTCCTCCATTTCGAGGAACTCGGCCCGCGGAAAGATCCCCGCATTGTTGACCAGCACCTCGACCGTCCCGAGCGCCGCCGAGGCGGCCTCGACCAGCGCCGCGCAGGCCCTGGCCCCCGCGCCGACATCTCCCTGCACGAGGGCGGCCTTGCGCTCCGCTGCCCGCACACCCTCTGCGACGGCCTCCGCCGCCGCCCGGTCATCGAGCCAGTTGATGGCGACATCATGCCCCGCCGCCGCAAGGGCGAGGGCACAGGCCCGCCCGATTCCCTGCTGCGCACCCGTCACCAATGCCACCATCGCCCGATCCTCCACCGATGCTGCGCCGCACTATGCGGCCCGACTCACCGGCTGAGTAGGGCGCGATACCGCTCCAACATCTGCCCGCCCTCGCTCCCAGCGCGGCCGAGCCATTCCCGCGTCTGCACCTCGCCGATGGCCCGAAGCTGCGCCTGCATCGCCGGCGCCACCGCGGCCACCTGCACGTCATGGCTGCGGAGCTTGCCCATCATCTCCACCTCCGCCTCCCGCGTATACCCGGCCCCGCGTGCCTCCGCCCGCTTCGCCGCCTCCATCACCGCCGCCCGCTGCGCCGCATCGAGCGTGGCCAGCGCCCGGCTATTGGCGAAGACCGCATTCCGCGGCCGCATCCCGCCCACATCGGTGAAGTGGCGCGCGAAGTCCCAGGCGCTCGCATCCACCCCCGTCTGCGCCGAGGTGAAGAGCACATTGACCACGTTGGTGGCAAAGGCCTGCGGGATCTCCGGCACCTGCACGGTGACGGGCTGCGCCCCCAGCAGCTCGGCGAAGCGGAAGGTCAGGTTGTTGAAGGCCCGCATCCGCGTCCCCTTCAGCGCCTCGACGGATTGCAGCGGCTCCCGCGTATAGAAACCCTGCCCGGTCCAGTTGACCATGTAGAGCAGGGTCAGCCCCTGCCGCTCGAAGCGCGCCCGGATATAGGGCTCCGTCGCCCGGTGCAGCGCACCCGCCGCCTCGACGGTATCGGCGAGGAAGGGCACGCTATCCACCTCGAAGAACGGGTCCTCGTTGCCATAGGCCGAGAGCAGGATCTCGCCGAGCTGCACCTGCCCGGTCTGCACCCCGCGCTTGATCTGCGGCATCGCCAGCAGCGTCCCGTTGTGGTGCGCCTGCACGGCCAGCCGCCCGCCCGTCGCCTGCTCGATATCGGCCAGGAAGGCGCGGACGTTACGCGTGTGGAAATTCGCCTCCGCATAGGGTGTCGCCATCACCCAGCGCGTCTGCGCCAGGGCGGGTGGAACCAGGGCCGATGACGCGAACAGGCCAAGCGCTGCGCCCGCGAGCGCGCTGAACAGGCGATTCATGACGACGTTCTCCCTTCGCCGCCTTATGCCGCGGCCTCGGAACGAAAGCTGTCCCAGCGCGGCCAGTCCTGGCAAGGGGGCCTGGACCGCGCCGCCGCTCGGTGTAGCCTGCCCGGATGACCGCTCTCCCCGACACCCCGAGCTTCCGCCTCGACGGTCGACGCGCTCTCGTCACCGGTGCCGGCCGCGGCATCGGCCTCGCCGCCGCCGCCGCGCTGGCCGGGGCAGGGGCCTCGGTGACGCTGGCCGCCCGCACCGGTGAGGAGATCGAAGCCGCCGCCGCCGCCATCCGCGCCCGGGGCGGTCAGGCCGAGGCGCTGGTGCTCGACATCGCCGACACCGCCGCCGTCCAGGCCGCCATCGCCGCACGCCCGGCCTTCCACGCCTTCGTCAACAATGCCGGCACCTCCCGCCACGCCCCCTTCCTCGAGGTGACGGAGGCCGATTTCGACACCGTGCTCGCCCTCAACCTCCGCGGCTGCTTCTTCGCCGCTCAAGCCGTCGCCCGCCGCATGGCCGAGGAGCGCATCCCCGGCTCCATCATCAACATCTCCTCGCAGATGGGCCATGTCGGCGGCCCCAACCGCAGCGTCTACTGCGCCAGCAAATGGGCGATGGAGGGCTGGACCAAGGCGATGGCAATCGAGCTCGCCCCTCTCGGCATCCGCGCCAACACCATCGGCCCCACCTTCATCGAGACGCCGATGACCCGGCCCTTCTTCGAGCGCCCCGAATTCGCCGACTGGGTGCTGGGCAAGATCAAGCTCGGCCGCCTCGGCCAGGTGCAGGATTTGATGGGTCCGGTCGTCTTCCTCGCCTCCGACGCCTCGGCCCTGATGACGGGCTCGGCGCTGCTCATCGACGGCGGCTGGACCGCAGAATAAGGGAACGTCTCAACATGGCCCGCTGGCTCAAGCAAAGCATCTCCGCCGCCGACAAGGCCGATGCGGACACCAAGGTCCGCGGCATCGTCGAGGGCCTCCTCGCCGACATCGCCGCCCGCGGCGACGCCGCCGTGCGCGAGTATTCGGTGAAGTTCGACGGCTGGGACCGCACCGACTACCGCCTCACCGATGCCGAGATCCGCGACTGCCTCGACCAGCTCTCCGGCCAGGACCTTGAGGACATCCGCTTCGCCCAGGCCCAGGTCCGCAACTTCGCCGAGCACCAGAAGGCGGCGCTGAAGGACATCGAGGTCGAAACCCTCCCCGGCGTGGTCCTCGGCCACAAGAACATCCCGGTGAACTCGGTCGGCTGCTACGTCCCCGGCGGCAAGTACCCGCTGCTCGCCTCCGCCCATATGTCGGTGGTGACGGCGAAGGTCGCCGGCGTCCCCCGCATCGTCACCTGCGCGCCTCCCTACAAGGGCAAGCCGGCGCCGGCCATCGTCGCCGCCCAGCACCTGGCCGGTGCGGACGTGATCTACTGCCTCGGCGGCGTCCAGGCCGTCGGCGCCATGGCCCTCGGCACCGAGAGCGTCGCCCCGGTCGACATGCTGGTCGGCCCCGGCAACGCCTTCGTCGCCGAGGCCAAGCGCCAGCTCTTCGGCCGCGTCGGCATCGACCTCTTCGCCGGTCCCACCGAGACCCTCGTCATCGCCGACGAGACGGTGGACGCCGAGCTCTGCGCCACGGACCTCCTCGGTCAGGCCGAGCACGGCCCGACCACCCCCGCCATCCTGCTGACCGACTCCGAGAAGCTGGCCCGCGAGACCATGGCCGAGGTCGAGCGCCTGCTGACCATCCTCCCGACGGCCGAGATCGCCCGTAAGGCCTGGGAGGACTACGGCGAGGTCATCGTCTGCGACGGCCTCGACGAGATGGTGCGCGAGGCCGACCGCATCGCCTCCGAGCATGTCCAGGTGATGACCCGCGACGACGACCACTTCCTGCGCCACATGACCAATTACGGCGCCCTCTTCCTCGGCCCCCGCACCAACGTCTCCTATGGCGACAAGGTCATCGGCACCAACCACACCCTGCCGACGCAGCGGGCGGCCCGCTACACCGGCGGCCTCTGGGTCGGGAAGTTCCTGAAGACCGTGACCTATCAGCGCGTCCTCACCGACGAGGCCAGCGCCATGATCGGCGAGGCCTGCTCCCGCCTCTGCATGCTGGAAGGCTTCGCCGGCCATGCCGAGCAGGCCAATATCCGCGTCCGCCGCTACGGCGGCCGCAACATCCCCTACGCCACCGCGGCGGAGAAGCTTTGATGGGCTTCGACCTCCTCCTCCGCAACGCCCGCCTGCCCGACGGCACCGCCACCGATATCGGCGTGAAGGACGGCCTCATCGCCGCCCTCGCGCCGAACCTCCAGGCCGATGCCGCGGAGGTAATCGACTGCGCCGGCCGCCTCGTCTCCCCCGGCTTCGTCGAGACGCATATCCATCTCGACAAGACCTGCACCATCGACCGCTGCGCCTGCGAGACCGCCCGCTTCCCGCACCACGCGATGGAGCGCACCAGCGCCATCAAGCACACCTTCAGCGTGGAGGACGTGACGGACCGCGCCCGCCGCACGCTGGAGAAATGCATCGGCCACGGCACCACGCTGATGCGCACCCATGCCGAGGTCGACCCCAAGGTCGGCCTGCGCGGCTTCGAGGGCGTCAAGGCCCTGGTCGATGCCTACAAATGGGCCATCGACATCGAGATCTGCGTGATGCCGCAGGAGGGGCTGCTCAACAACCCCGGCACCGACGAGCTGATGGTGGCCGCGCTGCGCAACGGCGCCCGCGTCGTCGGCGCCGCCCCCACCTATGACAGCGACCCCGCCGGCCAGATCCGCCGCGTCTTCGAACTCGCCCGCGAATACGACGCCGACATCGACATGCATGTCGACAGCGGGTCGTCGGCCGCCCATCTCGACACCCGCCTCGTCTGCGAGCTGACCGAGCAGTACCGCTGGGGCGGCCGCGTCGCCTGCGGCCACCTAACCAAGCTCTCCGTCATGCCGCTGCCGGAGTTGGACGAGATGGCGAAGCGAATGGCCGATGCCGGCGTCGCCCTCACCGTCCTGCCGGCGACCGACCTCTATCTCGGCGGCCGCGACAAGGACCACCGCATCGAGCGCAGCGTGGCCGACGCCAACCGCCTGCACCGGCAGGGCGTCACCTGCTCCATCTCGTCCAACAACATCCTGAACGCCTTCACCCCGATGGGCGACGGCCAGCTCATCCGCATGGCCAATCTCTACGCCAACGTCACCCAGCACGCGATGCCGGACGACCTGCGCGACACCTGGTCGATGTTCACCACCGAGTCAGCGAAGCTGATGCGCCGCCCGGACTACGGCATCGCCGTCGGCAACCCCGCCGACCTCGTGCTGATCGACGCGCCCGATCCGGTCGCCGCCATCCGCGAGGTCGCCCCCGTCCTCGCCGCCTTCAAGCGCGGCCGCCGCAGCGCGACGCGCCAGCCCGTCACGCTGCACCGCCCGGAGTAGCCGCATGTCCAGCATCACCGACCGCCGCCAGCGCTTCCGCGCCGTGCTCGCCGGCCCCGCCTGCATCCATCCCGGCTCGGTTTTCGACCCGATGTCGGCCCGCATCGCCGAGGATCTCGGCTTCGAGGTCGGCATGTATGCCGGCTCCACCGCCTCGCTGACGGTGCTCGGCGCGCCCGACCTCATCGTCCTGACCCTCAGCGAGTTCGCGCAGCAGGCCCGCCGCATCTGCCGCGCCGTCCGCACCCTGCCGGTGCTGGTCGATGCCGATCACGGCTACGGCAACGCGCTCAACGCCATGCGCACGGTGGAGGAGCTGGAGAATGCCGGCGTCGCCGCCATGACGTTAGAGGACACCGTCCTCCCGCGCCCCCATGGCGACGGCCGCGTGACGCTGATCTCGCTGGAAGAAGGCCTCGGCAAGGTAAAGGCGGCCCTCGCCGCCCGCGACGACCCCTCCTTCGTCATCGTCGCCCGCAGCGGCGTCGTCTCCGTCAACGGCGTCGAGGATGCCGTCGCCCGCACCAAGGCCTATACGGCCAGCGGCGCCGACGCCCTGTTCTACACGGGAATCAAGACGCGCGCCGAACTCGACGCCGTCGCCGCCGTTGCGACGCTCCCCATCATCCTCGGCGGCATCGAGGGCACCGAGCTGAAGGACCGCGACTACCTCGCCGCCCGCGGCGTCCGCATCGCGCTGCAGGGCCACCAGCCCATCATGGCCGCCCAGCAGGCCGTCTACAACACGCTCAAGGCGCTGCGCGAGGGCGTGCAGCCCGCCGACCTGCAAGGGGTCCCGGGCGCCGACTTCATGGGCCGCGTCACCCGCGACGCCGATTACAAGCGCTGGACCAAGGAGTTCCTGGGGGGCTGAGCCCGCCACCCCATCCAGCCCTGCCGCCTGACACACGCCTTCGGAGGAAACCGACAATGTCCCAACCGGAAGACAGCCCCTTCCAGACGCTGCATGAATTCGTCAAGGAGGCGAAGGGCCGCCTCAGCCCCGGCAATTGGGATTACCTGGTCGGCGCCACCGAGACCGAGACGACGATGATGCGCAACCGCGCCGCCATCGACAGCCTCGCCTTCCGCCCCCGCGTCCTCCGCGACGTCTCGAAGATCGATGTCTCCGGCCGCTTCCTCGGCAAGCCCATCACCCTGCCGGTGATGCTCGCCCCGGTCGGCGGCCTCGAGAATTTCGACCCCGAGGGCGGCGCCCCCGCCGGCCGCGCGGCCGGGGAATACGGCGTCCCCATCATGGTCTCCTCCGTCTCCATGCCGGGGCTGGAGCCGATGGCGAAGGCGGGGCAGGGGCCCAAGGTCTTCCAGCTCTATGTCCGCGGCGACTGGAACTGGATCGAGGAGGTCAGCCAGCGCGCCATCGGCGCCGGCTACGACGCCTTCTGCCTGACGGTCGACACGGCGATCTACAGCCGCCGCGAGCGCGACATCGCCAAGCGCTTCGTCAAGCCCTGGCGCGTCCGCGCCACCGGCCAGCATTTCCAGGCCGCGCTGAACTGGGACGACGTGAAGCGCTGGAAGGACCGCTTCCCCAACACCCCGCTCGCCCTCAAGGGCATCGCCACGGCCGAGGATGCCGTCATCGCCGTCGAGCACGGCGTCGAGGTGGTCTATGTCTCGAACCATGGCGGCCGCCAGCTCGACCACGGCCGCGGCTCCCTCGCCGTGCTGCCCGAGGTGGTGAAGGCGGTCGACGGCCGCGCCAAGGTCTGGATCGACGGCGGCTTCGTTCGCGGCAGCGATGTCGTGAAGGCGATCATCCTCGGCGCCGAGCTGGTCGGCATGGGCCGGATGTACTGCTACGCGCTCGCCGCCGCCGGCGAGGCCGGCGTCGCCCGCATGTTCCGCATCCTGCAGGACGAGGTGCATGGCGTGCTTGGGCTGCTCGGCGTGACGAGCTTCGGCCAGCTCGACGGCAGCTACCTCCACCCCGAGTCACCGGTGGTGCAGCCGCATGTCCACAGCTCCTTCCCGCTGACCAACCTCAGCGATCCTGGCTACCGCTAGACGCCAGCCGCATACCCATCCCGCTGCGGATCGGCGCCGCCCTCGGCGGTGCCGTCCCAGACGGCGATGCCGTGGACGCCTGCGAAGGCATAGCTCTGGTAGCTCCGCTTCGTCGCATAGCCCATCGCCTGCAGGGCCCGCTCCGTCGCGCGGGGGATGCGGTTGGACAGGTCGATGGTCTCGCTCGTCGCGGAGAAGCGCGGCGCCATCACCGACTCCTGCATCCCCATGCCCCAATCGAGAAGGTTGAGCAGCACCTGCGCGACGCCGACGGTGATCCAGGCCCCGCCCGGCGCCCCGAGCGTCGCGACGGGCTTGCCCTCCCGCAGCACGATCGTCGGCGTCATCGACGAGTAGCGCCGCTTCCCCGGCGCGATGGAGCCCGCCCGCCCCGGCCGCGGGTCCATCCAATTCATCGCCCCGTTCAGCATGAACCCCATCCCCGGCACGATGAGGCCGGAGGGCACGGCGAGGGTATGCGTCATCGATACCATCATGCCGTCGGCATCGACGCAGGAGACATGCGTGGTGTTCGGCGCATCGCTCCCCGCCCGGGTGAGGCTGGCCCGCTCCCCCCGCCGGATGCGCGCCGCGCACTCCTCGGCATAATCCTCCGAGAGCAGCCGCCCGACCGGGACCTCCTGGAAGGCCGGGTCGCCGACATGTGCTTCCTTGTCGATGCCGGCGATCTTCATCGCCTCCGCCACCACGGCGATGTAGTCCGGCGTGTTGTACCCGAGCGCGACGAGGTCGAACCGCTCGAGGATGCGCAGCATCTCGCCGACGACGACGCCGCCCGCCGGCGGCCCCGGCAGCGCCAGCTCATACCCGCGATAGGGCACGCGCAGCGGCGCCCCCTCCGCCACCCGAAACCCCTCGAGGTCCCCGGCCGAGATCAGCCCGCCCCGCGCCTCCATCGCCGCGACGATCGCCCGCGCGATCCGCCCCCGGTAGAACTCCTCCGCCCCGCCCTCGGCCAGCACCCGCAGCGTCGCCGCCAATTCCGGGTTGCGCACCACCTCGCCCAGCCGCTTCGGCGTCCCGTCCTCCCGCAGGTAGAGCCGCCGCCCGTCCTCGGTGTAGCCGAGCTTCTCCGGATAGCTCATCCGCCCGTAGGGCCGCTCATCGAGGCTGAACATCGCCTGCACATGCGGCCGGATGATCCAGCCCTCCGTGGCGAAGCCGATCGCCGCCTCGAACAGGCTGGCCCAAGGCTTCCGCCCCAGCCGCCCATGCGCCTCGGCGAAGACCCGCACCGCCCCCGGCACGGTGACCGCCTTCGCCCCGCACTCGTTCTCATAGCCCCGCACGCGGTAGCCGAACCCGTCGGGGCACTCGCCGAGGAAATCCGCCGCCCACATATCCGGCCGCGCCGCGCCCGGGCAGGTCCCCAGCCCGTTGAGCACGGTATGCGTCCCGCTCTTTGGGTCGAGGACCTGCAAGGTGGCGATCCCGCCGATGCCGCACATCATCGGGTCGACGACGCCCTGGGCGATCGCGCAGGCCAGCGCCGCATCCAGCGCATTGCCGCCGGCGGCGAGCATCGCGGCCCCCGCCTCCACCGCCTCCGGCTGAGGCGCCACGACCATGGCGCGCCGGGAGGGGAGGCGACGCTCCGGCCGCATCACTCCGCCGCCCTCAGCTGATCCCACCAGGCGCATTCCCCCGGCATGAGGGTGTGGTTCCCCGGCAGCACCTGCACCGGCGCCCGCTCGCCCTCCGCCGCCGCCTTCAGCCGCATCCGCCGCGCTTCCTCCCGCATCTCCGGCGGCCCCCAATGCCGCTCATGCCCCCAGAGGCTCGGCCCCGAGATCATCTCCACCGCCTGCCAGGAGGTCGGGTCGATCACTCGCCCGCCCCAGCCATATTCGACAAGGGATCCTCCCGGCGTCCGCGCATAGAAGCTCGTCATGAAGTCATTGGTATGCCGCCCGAGACTGGTGGCAACCCGCCCCTCCACCACCATCGCCAGATCATATCCCTGACCCACATCGTCGAGGCTGAACAGTTCCAGCATCAGGTGATGCAGTCCGGCCGCGCCGGTTTCGATCAGCGCCAGCGAATGATGCCGGGGATTGACGTGCAGGAAGGTCGCCCGGAAGGGATGGGTGACGAAATCGGAGACGCCGAAGCCCATCACATCCCGGTAGAAGGGCAGCACCGCCTCCATCCGCGGCACGGTCAGCACCGCATGGCCCATGCCGAGCGGCCCGGTGCGGAAGCCGCTGATGCAGCGCCCCGGCCGGAAGGACTCTGCCGTCACCTCCGCCCCGTGCACGATTTCCAGCCTGTTGCCGAGCGGATCCTCCGTGACGACCAGCTCCGCGACGCGCCGCTGTGCCGCCAGCCCACGATCCCCCCGCGCCACCGGCACGCCCGTCCCCTCCAGCCGCGCGGCCAGGGCATCGAGCGCCGCCCCATCCGCCACTTCCCAGCCGAAGAAACGCGCCCCGTCACCCGCGCCCGGCACCACGAGCAGACGCTGCCTGCGGTCATCCATGCGGAAGGTGAGCTGCGCCACGCTCCGCTCGGCGAGCTGCAGCCCGAGCAGGCCGGTGCCGAAGCCGGCCCAGTCCTCCATCCGGCTCGCCTCGATCCCGACATAGCCGAGCGCCCGGATGGCCATTCCTTCCTCCCATGCTGCACCTCCGGGAAGCATCGCGCCGATGCGGCCATCCGTCACATGAAACCTGCACCGCACCTCGTCCCATGCCGTGGACCGGATTCCACCCAGGTCTCAGGATTTGGATGATGCTGCTCTTTATGAAGAACTGAAAGTATTCCCCCGGAAATATCTCTCACATCGAAGGCAATTTCCCATTATTCGCTCGGATTCACCAATAATCCGAACATGATTGGCGTGGTTGCAAGACAAGGCATCGCCGTCATGCGTTTTGTAGTATTCGGCATCTTCATGGCCGCGCTCCCGCTTGCCCTGAGCCTGCCAGCCGTCGCCGAAACCGCGGCGCCACAGCCCCTGCCGGCCGCCGTCAGCGCCGAGCCCGACATCGGTTTGCCCCGCCCGCCGCGGCTCGACTGCCGCCAAGTCTACGCCCCGGCACCCATGCCCATCGGCCCTGCCAGCGCCCATCCGGAGCAAGCGACCGAAGGCCTGCTCCTCCTCGGCATGGCCTGCAGCCACGCCGATTGACCGACGCCCGTGCGCGACTTCCTGCTGGCCTATCTGGCGCTTCTGGCCACGCCCGGCCCGAACCTGCTCGTGATCGCCGGCATTGCGGCGCTGCGCGGGGTGCGGGGGGCGCTGCCGGTCTGCCTCGGCATCGCGCTCGGCGCCGGAACCCTGAACGCGGCGCTGGCGGCAACCCTTGAAGGTGCCCCGGCCGCCGACGGCTGGGTGGAAACCGGCCGCATCGCTGCCGTGGTCCTGCTGCTATGGGTCGCCCACGCCACCGCCCGCGGTGGTCCGCCCGTCGCCGGCCACCGCGTCCCGGAGGGCCTGTTCGGTGCCGAGTTCGGCGCCGGCTTCTGCACCGCCGTCACCAACCCGATGACCGCCGCCTTCTTCGCCGCCCAGTTCCTCGGCCCGCTCGCCCTGCTCGACGCCAGGCTGCCCCTGGTGCCGCTGGCGGTGACGGCCACCGCGCTCGCCGTCTCCCTCAGCCTTGCCATCCTGCTGGCGAGGCCGGCCTGCCAGCGCCTGGCGCTGGCCTGGCACCGCCCCATCCGCCTCGCGGCGGCCGCCACGCTGGTGGCGATGGCAGCATCGGTCCTCGCCCGGCCATAGCGGGCCCATGCCGTCCTGGCCGGGCTCGATCCTGGCATCCGGCGACACGGCGGATGCGCCGGAACTCCCGCAAACCGCTTCGCGGTCTCGCGCGGTCCCCGGACGAGGTGCCACTCGACGCTCGAAACCCCGCACCACCCTCCGCGCCGAGGCCGTGGAAGGCCACCAGGCAGGAGCGGGGTCCGACCGGTGGCCCTAGGCCAGTGCTTTCGACGCCTTCTCGAAGGTCCCCTTGCTGAGCTTCGGAACCGCCAGCACCCGTTGCAACTCGCGCCGCATCAGCGCCGCCCGCCCCGGCGCCTGCCGCCGCCACTGGCCGAGCGGACCCACCATCCGCGCCGCGATCGAGCCGTTGATCGGGTCGAGCGCGACCACCGCATCCGCCAGGAACCGATACCCCTCGCCATCCTCCCGGTGGAAGTGCAGCGGGTTCCCCGAGGCGAAGGCGCCGATCAGCGACCGCGCCCGGTTCGGGTTGCGCAGGTCGAAATCCGCATGCCCGTAGAGCGCCCTGACCGCCGCCATCGCATCCGCCCGCGAGGACATCGCCTGGATCGAGAACCACTTGTCGAGCACCAGGTCGTCGCCCCGCCAGCGCGCGTGGAAATCGGCGAGCGGCCCCTCACGCGCCGAGCCCTCGGAACCGGCCAGCAGCGAGAGCGCCGCCAGCCGGTCCGTCATGTTGCCTGCCTCCCGGTACTGCGCCTCGGCCAGACCGGTCTCGCCGGCGGCCACGAGATAGGCGAGGCAGGCATTGCGCAGCGCCCGCCGCCCGATGCTGCTTCCGTCGATGCGATACTCGCCTGCCTCCGACAGCGCCTGATAGGCCTCGCGCAGCACATCCCCACAGCGCCGCCCGATCTCGCGCCGCAGATGCTCCCGCACCGCATGCACCGCAGCGGGCTCCGCCACCTCCATCTGGTCGGCGACGAAACCCTCGCCCGGCAACGCCAGCGCCTCGGCAGCGAAGGCCGGGTCCGCCTCCGCCGCGCGCAGCGTGTTGCGCAGCGCCTCCTCCAGCGCCGCATCGAAGCCGAGCGCCTCGCCGCGGAGATGCCCCGCCACCATCCCGAGCATCAGCCCGGCGGCATATTGCAGCCCGCTTTCCCAGCGGACGAAGGGATCGGTGTCGTGCACGGCGAGGAAGCGCAGCCGCTCCGGCGCCACGCCCTTCAGCTTCACCGGCGCCGAGAAGCCGCGGAGGAGGGAAGGGACGGGCGGCCCGTCCACATCCTCGAAGATGAAGCTCTGCTCCGCCTGCTCGAGCAGCACCACCCGCGTCCCCGCCTTCGCCTCGTTCTCACCCTCGAGCCGCGTCGGCACTTCCCGCCCGTCCGCATCGAGCAACCCCATGGCGACCGGAACCGGCACCGGATGCTTCACCGGCTGCCCCGGCGTCGCCGGCAGGCTCTGCCGCAGGGTCAGTACCCAACGCCGCGCCTCCGCCTCGTAGCGGTCCTCCGCGGTGAGCTCCGGCGTCCCCGCCTGGTCGTACCAGCCCATGAAGGAGGAGAGATCGACCCCCGATGCCTCCTGCATCGCCGCGACGAAATCCTCGATCGTCACCGCCCGGTTGTCGCAACGCGCGATGTAGAGATCCATCCCCCGGCGGAAGGCCGCCGGCCCGATCCGCGTATGGATCAGCCGCACCACCTCCGCGCCCTTCTGGTAGACGGTCGGCGTGTAGAAATTGTCGATCTCGATGTAGCTGTCCGGCCGCACGGGGTGCGCCATTGGCCCCGCATCCTCCGGGAATTGCGCCGCCCGCAGCCCCCGCACGTCGCGGATGCGCTTCACCGCCCTGCTTCCCTGGTCGGCGCTGAACTCCTGGTCGCGGAAGACCGTCAGCCCCTCCTTCAGCGAGAGCTGGAACCAGTCCCTGCAGGTGACGCGGTTGCCCGTCCAATTGTGGAAATACTCATGCGCGATGACGGTCTCGATGCCCTGGTAGTCGCCATCCGTTGCCGTCTCCGGCCGGGCGAGCACATATTTGGTGTTGAAGACGTTGAGCCCCTTGTTCTCCATTGCCCCCATGTTGAAGTCGGAGACGGCGGCGATGTTGAACACGTCGAGGTCGTATTCCAGCCCAAACACTTCCTCGTCCCAGCGCATGCTGCGGATGAGGCTGTCCATCGCATGCCCGCAGCGATCCTCGTCGCCCCGCCGCACCCAGATGTTGAGCGCCACATCCCGCCCGGAGCGGGTGACGAAGCGGTCGCGCACCGCAACAAGGTCGCCCGCGACCAGGGCGAAGAGGTAGCTCGGCTTCGGATGCGGATCGACCCAGCGCGCCCAATGCGTCCCGTCCTCCCTATCGCCCGTGCCGTCCGGATTGCCATTCGACAGCAGCACCGGGCACCGTGCCTTGTCGCCATGGAGTGTCACGGTGAAGCGCGCCATCACATCCGGCCGGTCGGGGAAGAAGGTGATGCGCCGGAACCCCTCCGCCTCGCATTGCGTGTAGAAATTCCCCCCCGAGGTATAGAGCCCCGACAGCTCGGTGTTCTTCTCCGGCGCGATCCGCACCAGCGTCTCCAGCACGCCCTGGTCGGGCGCATCGCCGATGGTCAGCGACCCATCTGCGCCGAGCCTCGTCCGTTCCTCCGCCAGCGCCACCCCGTCGAGCCTCGCCTCCAGCAGCGTCAGCCCATCCCCGTCCAGCCGGAACTCCCCCGGCCCATTCCGCCGGAAGGCCAGCCGTGCCCGCACCAACGTCGCCGCCGGATCGAGCCGGAATTCCAGCTCCACCGTATCGATGTGGAAGGCCGGTGGCCGGTAATCGGCCCGGCGGGTCGTCTGCGGAGCGCTATCGGGCATGTCTCGTATCCAGTCCATCACGCGCCCAACCGGCGCAGCACAATCTCGAGCCTGCGGAAAATCGGGTCCGCATGGCCAATGTGCCAGGGCAAATCCCGAACAGGCGGCAGAATCTGGCCGCAGACAGGCGCTCGACCGGACGATGGCTCAAAGCGTGAGCCGCCCCATGGCTCCCCGGCAAGGCGACGCAGCCCGAAGCCCCGCCCCGTCAGAAGCCCCGCCCCGTCACGGGCAACCCCCGCCCGCAACGACGCCCCGCCTTCCTACCCGGCGGCGATATCCAGCCGCGACCAATCGACATAGAAGCCGTTCGGCGCCGCATAGCCGCTGATCCGCGCGCTGATGGCCCGCGGCGACACGTCGTGCACGAACCAGACGAAGCAGGCCTCCTCCACCAGCCGCGCATGCAGCCGCGCGAGCGCCGCGTCGCGCTCCGCCGCATCGAAGCTGGTGCGCGCCGCCGCCGTCAGCCGGTCGAGCTCCGGGTCGCTGACGAAGCCCCAATTGTTGGACACCGGCGGCGCCATCCGCGAGTCGGCGAAGCGCGCCACCGCGAAGAAGGGATCGATGGTGGCGATCGAGACATTCGTCGCCGTCGCCCCGCGCGCCACCGGCGCCCGCGGCCCCTCGCGCCAATTGGCGAAGAGCGTGCCCCACTCCAGCACCTCGAAGCACACCTCGAAGAAGGCCCGCGCCAGTGCCGCCTGGATCGCCTCGTTCATGGCCAGCGACTGCATCTGCCCCGAGCCGACCGAGGTGACGAGCACCTTCACCTGGGCCGGCCGCTGCGCCGAATAGCCCGCCTCCATCATCAGCCGCCGCGCCTCGGCGAGGTCGTGCCGCAGCACGAAGCCCGGCTCGCCGAACCAGGGATGCCCCCGCCGCACCTGGCCGAAGGCCGGCTCCGCCAGCCCCCCGTTCAGCAGCACAAGCTCCTCGCGGTCGATGGCGAGGTTGGCCGCATGCCGCACCCGCCGGTCGCGCCAGGGCGAGCCCTCCAGCATCGAGAGCTGCCAGGGCCAGACATGCGCCATGGCGCTGGTGACGATGTTGAAGCCCCGCGCCCGGATCGAGGGCGCCGCATCCGGCGGCGGCGCCTCGATCCAATCCACCCGGCCGGACAGCAGGGCCGCCGTTCGCGCGCTGGTATCCGGCACGGGCAGGAAGACCAGCCGGTCAAGCTTCGGCACCCGCGCCCGGTCCCAGTAGGCTGCGTTGCGCACCAGCTCCAGCCGCTGCCGCGGCACCAGCCGCGCCAGCCGGAATGCGCCGGTCCCGGAAGGGTCGAGGCTGAAAGCCTCCCAGGCGCGGATCGCCCGCTGCGCCGGGTCTGCCACCTCCGCCGGCACTGCCGCCAGCTTCGCCGCCCATTGGGCCGGCGAGGCGATGAAGAGGTTGGCGATGTTGAGCGGCAGGAAGGCATCCGGCTCGGCGGTGACCAGCTCGACCGTCAGCGCGTCGATCGCCCGCCCCGCCCGCAGCGTCGGCATGCGCGAGAGGGTGAAGCCCACCTGGCTCGCATCGAAATGCGGCGCCTCCTTGTCGAGCACCTTGCGCAGGTTCCAGACCACCGCCTCGGCATCGAAGGCTGAGCCGTCATGGAAGCGCACGCCCGGCCGCAGCCGGAACACCCATTTCGTCCGGTCCGCCGGATCGACCGCCCAATCGGTCGCCAGCGCTGGGGCGATGCGCGTCCCCGTCTCGTAATCCCAGGCGGTCAGCGCGTCGTAGAGGGTGAGGCCGGCGACCCGCACGCCCTCGAAGGCCTGGTCCGGCTGGCCATGCGTCTTCGGGATGTCGCCGGCGGTCATCGCCACCCGCACCACCTTCTCCGCCGCCCGCGCCGGCCCGGCGCCGGTCAGCCCGGCGAAACCGAGGGCGGCAAGCGGGCGGCGCCCGATGGCAAGGGAAGGGGGCATGTCCTGGCTCCGGCTGTCTGCCGTAGCCGAAGCACGCCCCATGCCAGCCGGATTATTCCACCCGGATGCGGTTCGCCTCGATCACCTGGCGGAACTGCTCCCGATGGGTCTTGAGGAAGGCGGTGAACTCGGCCGTACCGCGCGGCTCCGGCTGGAAGCCGATGGCGGCGAGACGCGAGCGCACCTCATCCGTCGCCATCGCCCGCCCGGTCTCCTCGGCGAGCTTCGCCACGATCTCCGGCGGCGTCCCCGCCGGCATCATGTACCCGCCGAAAGCCCCGACATCGAAGCCCGCCGCCTCCGGCACGCTGCCGAGCGGCGCGATGCCTGGCGCCAGCGGGCTCCCCGCCCCGAGCGTGATGCCTAGCGCGCGCAGCGCCCCCTGCTTCACCAGCGGCCCCGTCGCCGCCAGCGTGTCGATGGCGAAATCCACCTGCCCCGCGACGACCGAGGTCAGGGCCGGCCCACTCCCCTGGAAGGGGATGTGGACGGTGTCCAGCAGCCCCGTCCGGCTTAGGAACATCAGGGTGATGAGGTGCGCCGCCGCCCCGGTGCCGGAGGAGGCATAGGTGAACTTGCCCGGATTGGCCTTGACCACGCGGATGAACTCCGCCGTGTCCTTTGCCGGGAAATTGTTCGTCACCGTCAGCAGGTAGGGCGAGATGCCGATCATCGCGACCGGCGCGAAATCCTTCTCGGGATCATAGGGTGTGCGCTGCACCAGCGGCGCCGTGGTGATCGGCCCGGTCGAGGCGGCGAGGATGGTGTAGCCGTCCGGCGCCGCCTTGGCGACCGCATCCGTCCCGATCATTCCGCCCGCGCCCGCCTTGTTGTCCGGCACGATGGTCTGCCCCCATTGCGCCGCGACCTGCTGCGCCGCAACCCGCGCCATGAGGTCGGTCGCCTGCCCCGGCGGCCAGGGAACGATGAGCCGCACCGGGCGGGAAGGGTAGGGGCCTTGCGCCTGGGCGAGGCCAATGCGCGGAGCGGCAAGCCCCGCGCCGGTGAGCAGAAGGGTACGACGATCCACGGCAACGCTTCCCCGTTTTGTTTTGTGTGATGAGAATAGGTCGTTCCGCAGAACGCGGCCAGCCGGGCACCGCATCGGATCTCGCGACAGAGTGCACCGTATACGTTCCGCTTTGCCGTTGCGAGACCGGTATCCGACAGGCAAAGCGGGTGAAAGTCTCCTCCGTGGCATCAACCCACCGATGTGCGGAGGATCATCTGGTCAAAGCACCCGAGAGCCTTATCTGTCCCATGCACTGGCCTCCAGCAGGCCGGATTCGCCGTTGGAGATCCTGTTTGACTGACCCGACCGAGACGGCCGCCGGCGTCCCCGCGGACGCCTCCATGGACCAGGGCGCGTTGGAACCACTGGGCCGTCCCGGCCTTCACCACTGGCGCCAGGCGGAAATCTCCGACACCACCCTCGATGAGCGCGGCAGCGTCTTCTTCGCCGCCGTCGAGATGACGCGCATGCCGATGATCCTGGCCGACCCGCGCCAGGAGGACTGCCCCATCGCCTTCGCCAACAACGCCTTCCTCGACCTCACCGGCTACGAGGAGGCGGAGGTCGTCGGCCGCAACTGCCGCTTCCTCCAGGGCACCGGGACCGACCCCGCCTCAGTCCGCCAAATGCGTGAGGCGATTCAGGAGCGCCGCCCCACCGCCCTCGAAATCCTGAACTACCGGCGCGACGGCACGCCCTTCTGGAACGCCATCTTCATGGGCCCCGTCTTCGACCGGGACGGGGAACTGATCTTCTTCTTCGCCTCCCAGCTCGACGTCTCCAAGCGGCGCGAGAGCGAGCAGTCGCTGCGCCAGGCGCAGAAGATGGAAGCCATCGGCCAGCTCACCGCCGGCCTGGCGCATGACTTCAACAACCTGCTCCACGTCATCGACGGCAGTCTCGAGCGGCTGAAGACGAAACGCCACGACGACAGTGCCTTCGAGCGATTCCACAAGGCCGCCATCGCCGCCACCGAGCGCGGCACCAAGCTGACCCGCCAGCTTCTCGCCTTCGCCCGGCGCACCCGGCTGGAGCCCAGGGGCGTCGACCTCACCAGCCTGGTGAATTCCTTCTCGGAACTGCTGAATACCTCGGTCGGCGACAAGACGGAGCTGCATCTCAGCCTGCAGCAGCGCCTGCCGCTGGTGAGGGTCGATGTGAACCACCTCGAGATGGCGCTGCTCAACATCGTGGTGAATGCCCGCGACGCCTCGCCCGGCGGCGGCGCGATCACCATCACCACCCGCGCCGTCCACCTGAACGGCGACGCCGCCGCGCGGCACCTCGAGCCCGGCGACTACGTACTGCTCTGCGTCACCGACGAGGGGGTGGGCATGCCCTCCCATGTCCGGGCGCGGGCGACGGAACCCTTCTTCACCACCAAGGGGCCGCAGCACGGAACTGGGCTCGGCCTCGCCATGGTGCATGGCTTCGTGCAGCAATCGGGCGGCCGGCTGGAAATCGAGAGCGAGCTGGGCGAGGGCACCACCGTGCGGATGATCTTCCCGCGCCACATTCCCGAAGAGGCGGCGGAAGGCGCCGCGCCGACCGGCTATCAGGCGAGGGCGGTCGACGAGGTTGCCCGCGTGCCGCTGATCCTCGTGGTGGACGACGGCCGCGAGATCGCGGAGATGGCGCGGGACGCGCTGGCCGAGACAGGCTACCGGGTCGCCACCGCGCACAGCGCCGAGGAAGCGCTCCGCTCCTTCGACGAGGCCGCCGCCGCCGGCGATCCCTTCGACCTCGTCTTCTCCGATGTGCTGATGCCGGGCGGCGCGAACGGGCTGGTGCTGGCCGAGCAGGTGCGCGCACGCTCCGCCGCGACACCGGTCATCCTGACGACAGGCTATAATGACGAGATGTCGATCGACGGACCGCAGGCGATCGCGCTGGAAGTGCTGGGCAAGCCCTACAAGCGGACGGAACTCATTGACCGCATCCAGGCCGGGTTGCGCCGCGGCGCCCGTATGGGCTCGCCGCGGGAGACCTCCGACTTCGGTCATATCGAGGCCTGAGCCGGGGAGGGGCCGCTCAGTCCACTCGCATTCCCGCGCGCTGCACCACCGGCGCCCAGCGCGCCCGGTCCTCGGCAAAGAAGCGCGTGAACTCCTCCGGGCTGGCGCTCGGCTCCACCTCCAGGCCGCCCTCCAACAGCCGGCGCCGGATCTCCGCATCCTCGAGCGCCGCGTTCAGCGCCGCGTGCAGCCGCGCGATGCGCTCCGGCGCCGTCCCACCCGTCGCCAGCAGCCCGAACCAGGTCGCCGCCTCGATCTGTGGGAAGCCCTGCTCGCCCGTCGTCGGCAGCTCCGGCATGGCGCTGCTCCGCTGCCGCCCGGCGATCGCCAGCGCCCGCGCCGCGCCCGACCGGATATGCGGCTGCAAGGGCGCCAGCGCATTGGTGAAGACCTGCACCCGCCCGGCAATCAGGTCGTTCAGCGCCGGGCCGGTGCCGCGATAGGGGATGTGCTCCATCGGCACGTCGAGCGCCTGCGCGATCATCGCCCCCGCCGCATGCCCCGTGCTCCCCACCCCCGGCGAGGCATAGGAGAGCGGCACCGGCGCCGCCCTTGCCACCGCCTGCAGCTCCCGCAGGTTCCTCGCTGCGACCGAGGGGTGCACGGTGATGACGTTCGGCCCGACGCCCATCAGCCCGATGGGCGCGAAGGCGGTGGCGACGTCATAGGGCACCCGCGCCTGCACCAGGCTGGTGATGGTGAGGCTCCCGCTGCCGCCGAGCACCAGCGTGTAGCCGTCCGGCGTCGCCTTGGCGACGACCTCCGCCCCCAGCATGCCGCCCGCCCCGCCGCGGTTCTCGATGACGACCGGCTGCCCGAGCCTCGCCGCCATCCCCTCGCTGACCAGCCGCCCGACGATGTCGTTCGTCCCGCCCGGCGGCCAGGGGATGACCAGCCGGATCGGCCGGTCGGGGAAGGGTCCCTCGGCGCGCGCGACCGCGGGCGCCGCCAGCAGCCCCGCCAGCAGCGCGCGCCTCTGCATCAGTAGACGACCACGCTGCGGATGCTCTCGCCCCGCTCCATCAGCTCGAAGCCATGGTTGATCTGGTCGAGCGGCATGGTGTGGGTGATCAGGCTGTCGATGTCGATCTTCCCCTCCATGTACCAGTCGACGATCTTCGGCACGTCGGTCCGCCCGCGCGCGCCCCCGAAGGCGGTGCCGCGCCAGTTCCGCCCGGTGACGAGCTGGAAGGGCCGGGTGCTGATCTCCTCGCCCGCGCCGGCGACGCCGATGATGATGCTCTCGCCCCAGCCGCGATGCGTGCACTCCAGCGCCTGCCGCATCACCTTGGTGTTGCCGATGCACTCGAAGGAGAAGTCGGCCCCGCCGCCCGTCAGGTCGACGATCGCCTGCACGACCTTGTCCGCGCCGACCTCGCTCGGGTTGATGAAATGCGTCATCCCGAATTGCCGCGCCATCGCCTCCCGCGCCGGATTCAGGTCGATGCCGATGATCTTGTCGGCGCCAACCATCCTGGCGCCCTGCAGCACGTTGAGCCCGATTCCGCCGAGCCCGAAGACCGCGACATTCGCCCCCGGCCAGACCTTCGCCGTGTTGATGACGGCCCCGACGCCCGTCGTCACGCCACAACCGATGTAGCAGATCTTGTCGAAGGGCGCGTCTTCCCGGATCTTCGCCAGCGCGATCTCCGGCAGCACGGTGAAGTTGGCGAAGGTCGAGCACCCCATGTAGTGCATCACCTGCGTCCCCTCGCAGGAGAAGCGGCTCGTCCCGTCCGGCATCAGCCCCTTGCCCTGCGTCGCCCGGATCGCCGTGCAGAGATTGCTGCGTTGGCTGAGGCAGGTTTTGCACTGCCGGCATTCCGGCGTGTAAAGCGGGATGACATGGTCGCCCGGCTTCAGGCTGGTCACGCCTGCGCCCACCTCGCGCACGATGCCCGCCCCCTCATGTCCGAGGATTGCCGGGAACAGCCCTTCCGGGTCCCGCCCGCTCAGCGTGTACTGGTCGGTATGGCAGAGGCCGGTCGCCATGACCTCGACGAGCACCTCGCCCGGCTTCGGCCCCTCGATCTCGATGGTCTCGATGCTCAGCGGCTTCCCCGCCGCCCAGGCCACCGCCGCGCGCGTCTTCATCAGGCTGTCCCCCTGCCGGTCTTGGCGGCACTCTGCCGCCAGTCCCGGCAAGGGTCCAGAACCCGGTTCAGTCCTTCAGCTCGGCCGGCACCTTGCCGCCATTCGCCGCGAGCTTCGTCATGACCTGCTTGTGCAGCCAGATGTTCATCGCCGCCGAGTCACCCGTATCCCCGGTGTAGTTGAGCTCCTTGGCGAGCTCCTTCCGGTTCTCGAGGCTGCTGTCCAGCTCCAGCAGCTTCATCAGGTCGACGATGGAATGCCGCCAGTCGAGCTTCTGCCGCTGCTGCGAGGCCAACCCGTCGAGGATGCCCGTCACATCGATCGGCGCCGCGCTGGCTGCCCCGCCCGAGGCGGGAACGTCATCCGCCGGCCCTGGCGATTGGGCCGGCGCGGCCGCTGCCCCGTCCTGCGATGCGGGTGCCGCCTGGGCATGGCCCTTCAGCTTATCGAGAATTCGACCGAACCAACTCATGCGGATGATCTCCTTGAATGACCAACGGCCCAACGATCCGCGCCCCATTCGGTTCAATGTCAGATGACCGGCGCGCCTTCCGGCTCCCGCGCCCGGGCGAGGAATCCATCCGCCAGCGGCGCGTAGTCTTCCCAAAGCGCCCTGAGCGCCGGCAACGGCGCCTCCGCCTTGTCCACCCGCAGATCGACATAGGGAAAAGCCTCCCGCCAGACGACCATGAGGCTCGCCGAACTCACCGCCCCATGCTCGCCGCCGGCCGCCTCACCCGCCTCCAGCCCGCGCAGCAGCCGCACCGCCAGCGGCAGCCCCGGCGCGGCGAGGAAAGCCGCGGCCATTGCCCCCGGCACCCGGTCGGAGGCGAGGATGTTGCCGATCGCCACCACTCCCTCGCCATGCGCCGCACCCCGCTCCGGCTTCACCTTCGCCCCGTCGAAATGCGCCGTCCTCCCGGCGGCATCCATTACCGCGATCTGCCGCCAGGCATGGTGCGGCGTCGAGGCCACCAGCGCCGCCACTGCCGCCTCCGCCCCGCAGCCCGAGCGCAACAGGTCGAGCCCCCGCGGCCCCAGCCCGGGGTCGGTCCGGTGCTGCGTCAGCACCGCCCCGACGCCCGCCGCGCAGAAGGGCACCCGGCTGCCGACGGCGATGGAGGAGGTCGTCACCGCCGCCCCGATCTGCCCCGTGCGCGCGCAGCGCCCGATCAGCGAGAAGGTCACGGCCGCACTCCGCGCCCGATCCGCCCCGGCTCCCGCAGCTTCTCGGCGTAGTCGGCGAAGTCGCAGAGCAGCCGCCTGGTGTGGCGGGGGTCGATGATCTCCTCCGCCCAGAAGGCCTCCGCCGTCCGGAGCGGACTCCGCAGCTTCTGCAGCCGGGCCTCGATCGCGGCGAGCGCCGCCTGTGGGTCCTCGGCCGCCTCGATATCCGCCCGATACGCCGCCTCGATTCCGCCTTCCAACGGCAGCGACCCCCAGCGCGCCGAGGGCCAGGCATAGCGGATCGAGAACCGCCCGGCCGGCTGGTGGATCGCCCCCGCCACGCCGAAGGCGTTGCGCAGGATCACCGTGCACCAGGGCACGCGGCTCTGGTTGATCGCCGCCATCGCGCGCACGCCCCAGCGGATCGTCCCCCGCTGCTCCGCCTCGAGGCCGATCATGAAGCCCGGGCAGTCCATCAGGTGGACCACCGGCAGGTGGAAGGTATCCGCCAGATCGACGAAGCGGATGATCTTGGCGCAGGCATCCGCCGTCCAGGACCCTGCATAGAACATCGGGTCGCCCGCGATCACCGCCACCGGCAACCCGTTCAGCCGGGCCAGCGCGGTCACGACCGAGCGCCCGAAATACCGGCCCATCTCGAAGACGCTTCCCTTGTCGAGCAGGCCCTCGATCAGGGGCCTGATCCGATAGGCCTTCCGGATCTCCCGCGGGATGGCCGACAGCCACCCCTCCTCGGTCCTGCCGGGATCGTCCTCGCACGCCTCCCGCGCCGGCAGCTCATGCACCGAGCTCGGCAGATAGCTGAGGAAGCGACGCGCCGCCGCGAACGCCTCCTCCTCGCTGTCGACCGCATAGTCGACCGAGCCGGCCCGCGTCTGCGTCTCCCATCCCCCGAGCTCCTGCTTGGTGAACTGCTTCGGGCCCAGCGCATTCACCACCGGCGGCCCGGCGACGAACATCGCCGAGGCCTTGGTCATCACCGAGAAATGGGTCGCCGCCAGCCTTGCCGCCCCGAGCCCCGCGACCGAGCCCAAGCCCAGCCCCACCACCGGCACGACCGAGAGGTTGTCGCCCGAGAGGTGGTACATCTGCTCCCCGCCGATCCCGCCCGGCAGGTTGGCCCGCCCCGTCGTCTCGATGGTCTTGACCGAGCCGCCGCCGCCCGAGCCCTCGATGATGCGGATCAGCGGCAGCCGCAACTCGCGCGCCATCCGCTCCGCCATGATCGGCTTCTCGCGGATGGTCGCATCGGCACTGCCGCCGCGCACGGTGAAGTCGTCGCCCACGACGACAACCGGCCTCCCCTCGACCCGGCCCCGTCCCATCACGCAGTTCGACGGCGTGAACTCGGCCAGTTCCCCATCCGCCCCGTACCTGGCCTTGCCCGCGATCGCCCCTACCTCATGGAAGGAGCCGGCATCCAGCATCCGGTCCACCCGCTCCCGCACCGTGAGCCGCCCCCCGGCATGCTGCCGCGCCACCTTCTCCGGCCCACCCATCGCGCGCGCCATCGCCTCGCGCCGGGCGAGGTCCTCCAGCTCCGGCTGCCAGCTCATCCGTCCCTCCATGCCTTTCACCGGATGCTAGCCGCGCCTATCTTCCCCGTGGAGAGGAACGGAGCACTTTCATGGCCGAGACGCTGGACGCCTGCATCGTGGGCTGGGCCCATACCCCCTTCGGCAAGCTGGAGGAGCCGGACATCGAGAGCCTGCTCGCCCGCGTCGGCCGCGCCGCCATCGAGGATGCCGGCATCTCGCCGGCCGAGATCGATGCCGGCTTCCTCGGCGTCTTCGGCGAGGGCTTCACCAACCAGGGCTTCCCCAGCTCGCTGGTCCTCCAGTCGATCCCCGAGCTGCGCTTCAAGCCCATCACCCGCTACGAGAATGCCTGCGCCACGGGCTCGGCCGCCATCCACGGCGCCCTCGACTTCCTGGCGGCGAAACGCGGCCGCTTCGCCCTGGTCCTGGGCGCCGAGAAGATGACCGCGACGCCCGGCCCCCAGGTCGGTGAGATCCTGCTGAACGCCAGCTACCGCAAGACCGAGCAGGACATCCGCGGCGGCTTCGCCGGCGTCTTCGGCCGCATCGCCGAGGCCTATTTCCAGCGCCATGGCGACCAGTCCGACGCGCTTGCCGCCATCGCCGCCAAGAATCACAAGAACGGCGTCGACAATCCCTGGGCGCAGATGCGCAAGGATCTCGGCTACGCCTTCTGCCGCGCGGAGTCGGAGAAGAACCCCTTCGTCGCCCCGCCGCTGAAGCGCACCGATTGCAGCCTCGTCTCCGACGGCGCCGCCGCCATGATCATCACCGACAGCGAGACCGCGAAGGCGATGCAGAAGGCCGTCCGCTTCCGCGCCGCCGTGCAGGTGAACGACTACCTCCCCATCGCCGCCCGCGACATCATCCGCTTCGAGGGCCCGCGCGAGGCCTGGTCCCGCGCCCTCGACCAGGCCGGGCTCGGCGCCGCGACCGACCTCTCCTTCGTCGAGACGCATGACTGCTTCACCATCGCCGAGCTGCTGGAATACGAGGCGATGGGCCTGACGCCGGAAGGGCAGGGGTCTCGCGCCATCCTCGAGGGCTGGACGGCCGCCGACGGCAAGCTGCCCGTCAACCGCTCCGGCGGCCTGAAGGCGAAGGGCCACCCCATCGGTGCGACCGGCGTCTCCATGCATGTGCTTACGGCGATGCAGCTCACCGGCACCGCCGGCGACCTGCAGCTGCCCAAGGCCGATATCGGCGGCGTCTTCAACATGGGCGGCGCCGCCGTTGCCAACTACGTCTCCATCCTCGAACGCGCCTGAGGATGGAAGCGGCCGACCCCGTCCTCTGGGTCTGGGTCACCGCCGCCGATGCGGAGGAAGCCCGCCGCATCGGCCGGACGCTGGTGGAGGAGCGCCTGGCCGCCTGCGCCAACCTCCTCCCCGGCCATGTCGCAATCTACCGCTGGGAGGGTGAGATAAGGGAGGACCCCGAGTCAGCCCTCATCCTCAAGACCACGGCCAGCCGCTTCGAGCCGCTCCGCGCCCGCATCCGCGCCCTGCACAGCTACGACCTGCCCGCGATCCTCGCCCTGCCTGGCGCGACCGGCGACGAGGAATTCCTCGCCTGGGTCAGGCAGCAGACGAGCGGCTGAGCCTCACACCCGCCCCAGCAACTCCGTCTTCTTCGCCTGGAACTCCGCATCCGTCAGCATCCCCTGGCGATGCAGCTCCGCCAGCCGCCGGATCAGCGCGACCGGGTCGCCCCCAGCCGATGCAGCGGGCGAAGCTTCCGCCGCGGGAGCCGCGCCATGGGACGGGGCAGGGGCCGAGCGAGAGGAATGATCAGAGGCAGGAGCAGGCGTCTCGCCCCTCACCTCCCGCAGCGCCTCCAGCCGGACCTCCCCGCGGTCGCCGCTGAAGGCCAGCACCTGCCCCGAGCCCTGCTGCTGCGACACCCCGCCGATCCGGTGGTCGCCGGTATCGAAGACCCGCACCCGCCCGTCCTGCCGCACCGCCAGCCGCCGCGCCGCCGGGAAGAGCGCATAGCCCATCCCGTTCTGCGTCCCGCTCGCCGCCGGGCTGCCCAGCTCCGCCGGCCACCACCCGCCCTGCGCAGCCGGCGCCGCCGCCTCGGCGAAGACCGGCTCCCCGCCGCGCAGCAGCCCGGCCAGGTCCCGGCACAACGCATCCACCCGCGCCTTGAGCGCTTGATTGAACATATCGCCGACCATGACCATTCTGCCCTGCGACCACTGCCCCATGCCGCCGAGCTCCGGGTGGCTGAACTGCGCCATGCTCCCGCCGCCCTCCGCCAGCGCATGCAGCAGCACCAGCGCCGCCTCTCGGCCGACGCCGTGCCGCGCCGCGATCGCCGCCACCTGCCGCTCCCCGGCCCCGGTCAATTCCCGCATCGCCCCGCCTCCATCATCGCCCCGAGCCCTGCCAGAACCGCCCCACGGCGAACAGTCACGTCCCCGCGGCGTTACGACCGGAACCCTCTCTGGAATCCCCCATGCCCCGCTGGACCCGCCTCGCCGACCCCGCCACCGATGCCGATCTGCTGCCCGCCTGGTTCGTCCAGCGCATGCTCGGCGCGACGGAGGGCCATTTCGGCCTGCTGCTGACGACCGGCGACGTGCTGCGCGTGGCCGGCCTCCGCGCCGCCCATATCGCCGAGGACGGCACCATCCTGCTCGACCTGCTGCTCGACCATGCCGGCGTGCCGAGCCTCGCCGATGTCGCCTGGCAGTCGAAGCACTATCTCGGCGCCCCGGTCCCCGGCGCGGTGGAGGCGACGGTGAACCTCGCCCAGGTCGTCTGCGCCGTGGAGTTCACTGCCGAATCCACCCTGACCGGCAAGGTGGTCGAGCTGCGCCAGGCCGCCGAGGAGGCCGTGGAGCGCCAGGAAGTCGCCTGACCGCGGCGGGGCAGGGGCGCCACGCCGCCCTTGCCCTCCGCCCCTCGTTCCTGCTATGTTCCGAGCCGCCGAAAGCCCCGACCGCGACCAGCGTCCGGCAGACGCCTGAAATCCTAAATCCTAGAATTCAGTGCCAGCCGCAGCGAGGGTCGGGAAGTCGCCTAAATCCCTCAATTCCTCAAATCACGGAGGATGAAGGCTGCAAGATCAATTACTTGCGCCGCCATCCTGTCCGCCGATTTGAAACGGTTTGAAGCGCCTCAACCCGGCACCAGCACCATCGCCGCCGCCTGCGCCGCGATCCCTTCGCCCCGCCCGGTGAAGCCGAGCCGCTCGGTCGTCGTCGCCTTCACGCCCACGATGCCGGGGTCGACGCCCAGCAGCTCCGCCAGCCGCGCCTGCATAGCCTCGCGGTGCGGCCCGATCTTCGGCCGCTCGCAGAGGATCGTCACATCGACATTGGCGATGACCCCGCCCCGCGCCGCCACCCGCCCGGCCGCATGGCGGAGGAATTGCGCGCTGTCCGCGTCCTTCCACTGCATTTCGGAGGGCGGGAACCACCGCCCGATATCGCCCTCCGCCAGCGCCCCGTAGATCGCGTCGCACAGCGCGTGGATGCCGACATCCGCATCCGAGTGCCCCTCCAGCCCGAACTCGCAGGGCACGACCACGCCGCAAAGCACCATCCGCCGCCCCACCTCGGTCCGGTGAACGTCGAAGCCGGTGCCGACCCGCGGCACCAGCCGCGCCTGCATCTGGCCCGCCACCCGCTCCAGATCCTCGGGGAAGGTGATCTTCACGTTCGTCTCCGAGCCCGCCACCAGCACCACCCTCTCGCCCGCGATTTCCAGAAGCTGTGCATCATCCGTCGCCTCGCCGCCTGCCGTCCGGTGGGCAGCCAGCAGGGCGCCGAAGCGGAAGCCCTGCGGCGTCTGCGCCCGGTAGAGACCGGCCCGCGCCACCGTCTCCACGATCGTGGCGCCGTCGCCCCGCTTCAGCGTATCCGCCACGGGCTGAGCCGGGATCGCTCCGGGGGCGCCCTTCAGGGCCTCGATAAGTGAGAGGATGGTCCCCCTCGGCACCACCGGCCGCGCCGCGTCGTGCACCAGCACGACCTCGGGCACCTCCGGCGCCTGCTTCGCCAGAGCCTCCAGCCCGGCGCGGACGCTCGCCTGCCGCGTCGCCCCGCCCGCCACCGCCGGCAGCACCGGCAGCCCGTCGAGCAGCGCCGCGATCCGCGCCTCTTCTCCGGTGACACAGACCGGCAGCAGGATGTCGACCAGCCCCTCCGCCAGCAGCGCCTCGGCGGCATGGCGGATGACGGGGCGCCCCAGCAGGGGAAGGTACTGCTTGGGCTGCGCGGCGCCGAAGCGCGTGCCGCTGCCGGCGGCCATCAGGAGGGCGGCGATGCTCATCGCCCGCTTCTAGCCCAGAACCCCGGCGCGGCAAAAATTGGTACGTTTCTCGGCGATACGCCCTGGCGGGCGTTGCCGAAGCGCCGCACTTCGCCTAGTTTGCCCAAATCATGAGCATGACAATGCCCGAGTCTCAGGCCTGCCCGGCGCTGGCTGCCCCGGAATCGGGCGGTTTGCCGCCTATCCTGGTCGGCGGTATCCGTATCGATACGCCCGTCTACCTTGCCCCCATGTCCGGCGTGACGGACCTGCCCTTCCGCCGCCTCGCCCGCCGCCTCGGCACGGGAATGGTAGTGAGCGAGATGATCGCCTCCCAGGCCATGGTCCGGGAGAACCGCCAGACGCTGAAGATGGCCGAGGTGGATGGCTTCGGCGCGCCCTCCGCCGTCCAGCTCGCCGGCTGCGAGCCCATGGTGATGGCCGAGGCCGCGAAGCTCGCCGCCGACCGCGGCGCCGCCATCGTCGACATCAATTTCGGTTGCCCGGTGAAGAAGGTCGCGGTCGGCCAGCAGGCCGGCAGCGCCCTGATGCGCGACGAGACCCGCGCCGCCGCCATCCTCGAGGCGGTGGTGAAGGCGGTCACCGTCCCCGTCACCCTCAAGATGCGCATGGGCTGGGACCACGCCTCGCTCAACGCCGCGAACCTCGCCCGCATCGCCGAGGCCTGCGGCATCCGCCTCGTCACCATCCACGGCCGCACCCGGCAGATGCTCTACACCGGCCGCGCGGACTGGGCCTTCATCCGCGGGGTGAAGGAGGCGGTCTCGATCCCCGTCCTCGCCAATGGCGACATCCTGACGCCTGAGCACGCCTCCGAGGCGCTCCGCCTGTCGGGCGCCGACGGGGTGATGATCGGCCGTGGCTGCTACGGCCGCCCCTGGCTGCCCCGCCAGGTCGCCGAGTACCTCCGCACCGGCGAGACACCCGCCGAGCCCAGCCTCGCCGAGCAGCTCGCCATCCTGCTGGAGCACTATGCCGACATGCTCTCGCATCACGGCACCCAAACCGGCCTCCGCCTCGCCCGCAAGCACATCGCCTGGTACTCCAAGGGCCTGCCGGGCTCGGCCGAGTTCCGCTCGCAGGTCAACCAGATGGAGACCGCGGGGGAGGTGATCCGGCTGATCGAGGGCTTCTACCAGCCCTTGCTCGATCTCGGACTGGAGGCCGCCCGCGCCCGGTTCCATGCCCAGGGGCTGGAACGGATCGCGGCATGAACAGCGTCACCGCCCGCGCCCGGGTCACGCCCCTGCCGGCCCGCAGCACCCCGCTGCCGGATTTTGCCGCCATCCTCGCGGCGCTGCCCATGCCGGCGGTGGTGATCGATGCCGAGGACCGCTTCCGCTATGCCAATCAGGCGGCGGAGCTGTTCTTCCAGCTCTCCTTCGCCTCCCTAGCCATGGTCCGCCTCGGCGACCTGCTGCCGCCGGACAGCCGGCTCTTCGCCCTGCTCGACCAGGTCCGCCAGCATGAGGCGCCGGTCTCCGACCATGACCTGACGCTCGACAGCCCCCGCCTCAACCGCCGCGGCGTCGCCGCCCATGGCGCCCCGCTGCCCGAGATGCCTGGCGCCGTGGTCCTGACGCTGCAGGACGGCTCGACGGCGCAGATGATGAACCGCCAGCTGAACTTCCTCGGCGCCGCCCGTGGCACCTCGGCCATGGCGGAGATGCTCGCCCATGAGGTGAAGAACCCGCTGTCGGGCATCCGCGGCGCGGCCCAGCTCCTTGAGCAGGGCGCCTCCGAGCCCGACCGCGAGCTTTGCCAGCTCATCCAGGACGAGGCAGACCGCATCCGTAACCTGGTCGATCGGATGGACATGTTCTCCGACCGCCCGGTGGAGTTGGCCCCGGTCAACATCCACCAGGTGCTCGACCATGTGCGGCGCGTGGCGCAGACCGGCTTCGCCGCCCATCTCCGCATCGTCGAGGAGTACGACCCCTCGCTGCCGCCGGTCTGGGGCAACCGCGACCAGCTCGTGCAGATCCTGCTGAACCTCGTCAAGAACGCCGCCGAGGCGGTCGATCCGCTCGGCGGCGAGATCGTCCTCGCCACCGCCTATCACCACGGCGTCCGCATCGCCGTCCCCGGCAGCAAGGAGCGCGTCCACGTCCCCCTCCAGGTGATCGTGCGCGACAACGGGCCAGGCATTCCGGAAGCCGTCCGCGCCACCCTCTTCGAGCCGTTCGTTACCACCAAGCGGGGCGGGCAGGGGCTCGGCCTCGCCCTCGTCGCCAAGCTGGTCGCCGATCAGGGCGGGCTGATCGAATGCGACAGCCGCCCCGGCCGCACCAGCTTCCGCCTGTCCCTCGCCATGCCGCCCGCTGGACTGCGTCTCGATGGAAAGCAGATGGACCGTTCATGAGCGATAGCCGAACCATCCTCATCGCCGACGACGACCGGGCGATCCGCACCGTGCTCAGCCAGGCGCTCGGCCGCTCGGGCTACCAGGTGCGTGCCACCTCCTCCGCCTCGACGCTCTGGCGTTGGGTGGAGGATGGCGAGGGCGACCTCGTCATCACCGATGTGGTGATGCCGGACGAGAACGGCCTCGACCTCGTCCCCCGCATCAAGCGCATCCGGCCCGAAATGCGCGTCGTGGTGATGTCGGCGCAATCGACCTTCATGACGGCGCTGAAAGCCGCCCAGCGCGGCGCCTTCGAGTACCTGCCGAAGCCCTTCGACCTGAAGGAGCTGCTGGCGGTGGTCGAGCGCGCGCTCGCTGCCCCCCAGGCCCCGGCGCCGGCGGAGGAGGCGGAGCCCGAGGAGCGCCTGCCGCTGGTCGGCCGCAGCCCGGCCATGCAGGAGATCTACCGCACCGTCGCCCGGCTCACGACGACCGACCTGACGGTGATGATCACCGGCGAGTCGGGCACCGGCAAGGAGCTCGTCGCCCGCGCCCTGCACGATTACGGCCGCCGCCGCGGTGGGCCCTTCGTCGCCATCAACATGGCGGCCATCCCGCGCGAGCTGATCGAGAGCGAGCTCTTCGGCCATGAGCGCGGCGCCTTCACCGGCGCGCTCAACCGCGGCATCGGCCGCTTCGAGCAGGCCGCCGGCGGCACGCTCTTCCTCGACGAGATAGGCGATATGCCGCCCGAGGCGCAGACCCGCCTGCTGCGCGTGCTGCAGGAAGGCGAGTTCACCACCGTCGGCGGCCGCAACCCGATCAAGGCGAATGTCCGCATCGTCGCCGCGACCCACCGCGACCTGCGCCAGTCGATCCGGCAGGGGCTCTTCCGCGAGGACCTGTTCTACCGGCTCAATGTGGTCCCCATCCGCCTGCCGCCCCTGCGGGAGCGGATGGAGGACATCCCGCTTCTCGCCCGCCACTTCCTCGAGCGCGCCCGCACTTCCGGCTTGCCGCTGAAGCAGTTGAGCACGGAGGCCGTGGACCGGCTGAAGGGCCATGCCTGGCCCGGCAATGCGCGTGAGCTTGAAAACCTGATGCGTCGCCTCGCGGCCCTCTACCCGCAGGAGACGATCGACGCCGAGGCCGTCGCCGCCGAGCTGTCGGAGGCGGAGCCGCCGGCCGAAACCGGCCTCCGCCGCGCGGAAACGCTGGAACAGGCCGTGGAGCGGCACCTGAAGGCCTTCGTCGCCGCCCACAAAGACGGGCTGCCGGTGCGCGACCTTTATGACCGGGTGCTGGCCGAGGTGGAGCGGCCGCTGCTTCGCCTCGTCCTCGGCGCCACGCGCGGGAACCAGATCAAGGCGGCGGCGATGCTCGGCCTCAACCGCAACACCCTGCGGAAGAAGATCCGCGAGCTCGACCTGCCCGTGGTGCGCGGGCTCGGCTGATGGCTGCCGGCGAGCCGCGCCAGCGCGGCCTGCCCCGCCGCATCGCCGATGTGCTGCTGGGCCGGGGGATGACCCTCGGCCTCGCGGTCAGCGCGCTGCTGCTCGGCATCGTCACCTTCTCCGTGCTGTCGGATGGCAGCCCGCTGGGCCCGACCAAGCCCGGCGCCGTGGTCGGCCTCGTGCTCGTCAACGCCGCGGTGCTGCTGCTGCTGATGGCCTCCCTGGCGGGTCGGCTGGTGCGGGTCTGGGCGGAGCGCAGGCGGGGCTCTGCGGGCTCGCGTCTGCATGTGCGTCTCGTGCTGCTCTTCGGCGTCGTCGCCGTGGTGCCGGCCATGCTGGTCGCCGCCTTCGCCGCGCTGTTCTTCAACCTGGGCATCGAGACTTGGTTCAGCGACCGGGTGCGGACGGCGCTGGAGGCCAGCCTCCAGGCCAGCCGTGGCTATCTGGAGGAGCACCGCAACACCATCCGCGGCGATGCGCTGGCCATGGCGGCCGACCTCTCCCGCGCGCGCGTCCTGCTGCCGGACAACGGCCTCGCCTTCGCCCGCGTGCTGGCGACGCATACCGCGCTCCGCAACCTGACCGAGGCCGTCGTCTTCGACCCGGCGACCCAGCAGGTCGTGGCGCATGCCGGCTATACGACGAGCTTCACCCTCGACCCGCCGCCCGAGGATGCCATCGCCCAGGCGAGGCTCGGCGACGTCGCCGTCCTGCCGGCCGAGGATCGGGTGCGGGCCGTAGTCGCGCTCGACTTCGGCGAAGGCTGGATGCTGCTGATCGGCCGCCCGCTCGACGCCACGGTGCTGGCGCATCAGCGCTCGGTCGAGAAGGCGGTCGCGGAGTATGTCGAGCTCGACAATAACCGCTCCGGTCTCCAGATCACTTTCGTCATGATCTTTGCGATCGCGGCCCTGCTGGTGCTGCTGGCGGCGGTGCTCATCGGCCTCGTGCTCGCCAACCAGCTGGCGCGACCGATCGGGCGGCTGATCGTCGCCGCCGAGCGGGTGCGGGGGGGCGACCTCGCCACCCGAGTCGAGGAAGGCGCGGCGGATGAGGAGATCGCCAGCCTCGCCCGCGCCTTCAACCGCATGACCAACCAGCTCGCGGCGCAGCGTTCTGAACTGCTCCAGGCTTATCGCCAGATCGACGAGCGGCGGCGCTTCACCGAGACCGTGCTGGCCGGCGTTTCGGCGGGAGTCATCGGCCTCGAGACGGATGGGCGGATCAACCTGCCGAACCGGCGGGCCAGCGAACTGCTCGGCATCGACCTCGACTCGGCCATCGGCCGGCCCATGGCCGAGGCGGTGCCTGAATTCGCCCCGCTGCTTGCCGCCGGCGCCGAGCGCACCGCCGAGATCCGCATCGGCCCGCCGAGCAACCGCCGGACCCTGCTCGCCCAGATCGGCGAGGAGCGGCAGGCGGGTGGGCAGGGAGAGCTCGCCGGATTCGTCCTCACCTTCGACGACATCACCGAGCTGCTCTCCGCCCAGCGCAAGGCGGCCTGGGCCGATGTGGCGCGGCGCATCGCACATGAGATCAAGAACCCGCTGACCCCGATCCAGCTGTCGGCCGAGCGGCTGAAGCGGCGCTACCTGAAGCAGATCAGCAACGACCCGGAGACCTTCGTCGCCTGCACCGACACGATCGTCCGCCAGGTCGGCGATATCGGTCGGATGGTGGACGAGTTCTCCGCCTTCGCCCGCATGCCCCAGCCGGTGATCCGGCCGGAGGACCTCTCCCAGGTGCTGCGCGAGGCGCTGGTCCTGCAGCGGGATGCGCATCCCGGCATCCGCTACGGGGTGGAATTGCCGGAGGGGGGCCGCGGGCCGCAGGTCGCCTGCGACCGCAGGCTGCTTGGCCAGGCGCTGACCAACCTGCTGATGAATGCCGCCGACGCCGTGACCATGCGCGCCCAGGCCGAGCGGGAGGCCGGCCAGGACCCCGGCCAAGCCCTCGGACACATCACCGTGCGCATCGAGCAGAGCGAGGATAGTGTCGCCATCGCGATCGAGGATGACGGAATCGGCCTGCCTCAGGGGGATGAGCGGGACAGGCTCACCGAGCCTTATGTCACGCATAAACCGAAAGGAACCGGCCTCGGCCTTGCCATCGTGAAGAAGATCATGGAGGACCATGGGGGCAGGCTGGGGTTGGAAGACCGTCCCCATGAGGCCGGCTCGGGGCGCGGTGGGGCCCGGGCCGTCCTTACCCTGCCGTGGCGACCCGGGGCCGACCGCATGGCGGAGCGCCCGGCCGGCACGGAGAGCGAGACACTGGACCCCTGGCCGGATGGCAGCATGAGGCGCGCGCATGGCGCATGAAATCCTGATCGTGGATGACGAGCCGGACATCCGGGCGCTGATCGAGGGCATCCTCTCGGATGAAGGCTACGAGACGCGGCAGGCGGCGAATTCCGACCAGGCGGTGGCGGCCTTCAAGCAGCGCCGGCCGTCCATGGTGGTGCTCGACATCTGGCTGCAGAACTCGAAGCTGGACGGGCTCGGGATCCTGGCGGAGCTCCACAAGGAGGAGCCGCAGATCCCTGTCGTCATGATCTCCGGCCATGGGACGATCGAGACGGCGGTCCGGGCGATCCAGCAGGGTGCCTACGACTTCATCGAGAAGCCCTTCAACTCCGACCGGCTGCTGCTGGTGGTGGCGCGTGCCCTGGAGGCGGCCCGCCTCCGACGGGAAAATTCCGAGCTCCGGTTGCGTGCCGGGCCGGAGACGGAGCTGGTCGGCAACTCGGCGAGCCTCGCCCAGCTCCGCGCCGCGATCGAGAGGGTCGCGCCGACCGGCAGCCGGGTGCTGATCGCCGGCCCTGCCGGGGCGGGGAAGGAGGTGGTGGCACGGATGATCCATGCCCGCTCCCGCCGCGCCGACGGGCCCTTCGTCGCGCTGAACTGCGCGACGCTGAACCCAGCCCGCTTCGAGGAGGAGCTGTTCGGCATGGAGGCGGGTGCCGATGCCCAGGCCTCACCGCGCCGCGCCGGCGTGCTGGAACGCGCCCATAACGGCACCCTGCTGCTGGACGAGGTGGCCGACATGCCGCTCGAGACCCAGGGCAAGATCGTCCGTGCCCTCCAGGAGCAGGGCTTCGAGCGGATCGGCGGGGCGACGCGGGTGAAGGTCGATGTTCGCGTCATCGCCACCACCAACCGCGACCTCCAGGGCGAGATCGCGGCCGGGCGCTTCCGCGAGGATCTCTACTACCGCCTCGCCGTGGTGCCGCTGCGCATCCCGGCGCTCCGCGAGCGGCGGGAGGACGTGCCGGCGCTCGCCCGGCACTTCATGACCCGTTCCGGCGCGACCTCCGGCATGCCGCCACGAGAGCTGGCCGAGGATGCGATGGCGGCCCTCCAGGCCTATGACTGGCCCGGCAATGTCCGGCAGCTCCGAAACCTCATCGACTGGCTGCTCATCATGGCACCCGGCGAGGCGCGGGAGCCGATCCGCGCCGAAATGCTGCCACCCGAGGTGGGCTCCGCCGCACCCGCCATGCTGAAGCTCGACCGCAGCTCCGAGATCATGACCCTGCCGCTGCGCGAGGCGCGGGAGCTGTTCGAGAAGCAGTATCTCGAGGCCCAGCTGCTGCGCTTCGGCGGCAACATCAGCCGCACCGCCAATTTCGTCGGCATGGAGCGGAGCGCCCTGCACCGGAAGCTGAAATTCCTCGGCGTCCACGCCGAGGACCGGGTGCCGGCCGGTCCGGCGCTGTGAAAGACTACGGAACGACCTAGCCGGGATTCTCCATGTCGCGCATCGCTTACGTCAACGGCCGCTATGTCGACCAGCGGCTGGCCGAGGTGAATATCGAGGATCGCGGCTACCAGTTCGGTGACGGCATCTATGAGGTCGTCCACCTCCACGGTGGCCGCTTCATCGACGAGGAGCGCCACCTGGCCAGGCTGGAACGCTCGCTCGCCGAGATCCGCCTGCCGATGCCGATGACCCGTGTGGCGTTGCGCCATGTCCTGGCCGAGGTCGCCCGGCGCAACCGGGTATCGGAGGGGCTGCTCTACATGCAGGTGACGCGCGGCGTCGCGCGGCGGGACCATGCCTTCCCGAAGCAGCCGGTGCCGCCGGCGCTGGTGGTGACGGTGAAGCGCATCGCCCCCTATCCGGCGAGCGTCGATGGCTGGGGTGCCAAGGCGATCACCCTGCCGGACCTGCGCTGGGCACGGCGCGACATCAAGTCGATCAACCTGCTGCCCAACTGCCTGGCCCGCCAGGCGGCGCGGGAGCAGGGGGCGATCGAGGCCATCCTCTACGACGAGGCAACGGGGATGGTGACCGAGGGCGCCGCCACCACCTTCTGGATCGTCGATGCGGCGGGCGCCATCGTCACCCGCCAGCTCGACCACGTCATCCTCCCCGGCTGCACCCGCGCCGCGCTGATGGCCGAGATGCAGGCCGCCGGGCTCCGCTTCGAGGAACGCGAGTTCAGCCTGGAGGAGGCCCGCAACGCGCGGGAGGCCTTCCTCACCTCGGCAACCTCCTTCGTGAAGCCGATCCTCGCCCTCGACGGCCAGCCGGTCGGCGACGGGCAGGTCGGGCCGGTGGTGCGGCGGCTCTTCGACCTCTTCGCCCGGCATGTGAAGGGCGACCTGAGGAACGCCGCGTGACGCCGAAGGGAATCCTCTGGGACTGGGACAACACCCTGGTCGACGGCTGGCTCGCCATCGCCGCCGGGCTGAACGCCGCCTTCGACCGCTTCGGCCTGCCGCGCTGGACGCTGGAGGAGGTGAGGGGCCGCGTCCGCCGCTCGCTCCGCGAGACCTTCCCCGAGATGTTCGGCGAGCATTGGGAGGAGGCGAGGGACGTCTTCTATGCCGAGGTCCGCGCCCGCCACCTCGCCGTGCTGGCGCCGATGCCGGGGGCGGGTGAGGCGGTCGCCGCCATCGCCGCGCTCGGCCTGCCGCAGGGGGTCATCAGCAACAAGCAGGGGCCCTTGCTGCGGGCGGAGGCGGTACATCTCGGCTGGGCACCGCGGTTCCGCATCCTGGTCGGCGCCGGCGATGCGTCGGTGGACAAGCCCGACCCGGCGCCCTTCCGGCTGGCTCTGCCGGCGCTTGGCCTGCCGGCCGGCTCGGTCTGGTATGTCGGGGACACCGCGCTCGACATGGAGGCGGCGCGGCGCGCGGGCTGCACCGCCGTGCTGCTCGGCGATGCGGCGCATGACGGCGGGCCGGCCGCCGCCGCGCCCGATCTTGCCTTTCCGGACGCTATGGCGCTGACTGCCTATCTCCGAGGCGATCGCCAGGGCTGATGCCCCGGGCGACGGCAGGCCCTGCCGCCATGCGCCGATGCGGGGTCAGGCCTGCCTTGCAAACGGCGACGTGAGGATGGATTGTGCGGCCTCCGGCGGGGCGACCCGTCTCGGGCGCGCCGCCAGATCAGAGCGGCCGCGAAAAACAAGAAGGACCCTGCCGTGGCAGCCGAGAAGTCCCAGAACGTGCAGGACGTGTTCCTGAACCACGTTCGCAAGAGCAAGACTCCCGTCACGATCTTCCTCGTGAATGGCGTCAAACTTCAGGGAATTATTACCTGGTTCGATAACTTCTCCGTCCTTCTCCGCAGGGACGGTCATACCCAATTAGTCTACAAGCATGCCATCAGCACCGTGATGCCGGGCGCGCCGATCCAGCTCTTCGACGCCACCGCGGCGGCCCGTGAAGGGGCGACGGTGAGCCGCGAAGGCACCACCTTGACCATGAACCGTGAGGCCAATCCTGTCGGCGGAGATTGAACCAGGGCTTCCAGCCCCCGCGAATGACCGGGGCGACGGCACCGAGACCGGCCCCACGAGGGCAGCCGTCATCCTGCCCTATGAGCGCCAGCCGCGAGGCCTCGGCCCACAGCAGGACACGGCACCGCGGGCGGCGGAGGCCCGGCTGGCGGAGGCCGTAGGCCTTGCCGCCAGCATCGGCGTGACCATCGTCCATCAGGCGATCTACCCGCTGCGCGAGCGCCGCCCCAGCACCTATCTGGGCGAGGGCCAGGTCGCGGCCGCGCGGCAGGCGATCGACGACCAGCGCGTGGCGCTCGTCGTCGTCGATGCTGCGCTCTCGCCGGTGCAGCAGCGCAACCTGGAGCGCGAGTGGCGCTGCAAGGTCATCGATCGCACCGGCCTGATCCTTGAGATCTTCGGCGAGCGGGCGCGGACCAAGGAGGGTTCGTTGCAGGTCGAGCTGGCCCATCTCGACTACCAGCGCACCCGCCTCGTCCGGTCCTGGACCCACCTCGAGCGCCAGCGAGGCGGCTTCGGCTTCCTCGGCGGTCCCGGCGAGTCGCAGATCGAGATCGACCGGCGCCTCATCACCGACCGCATGGTGAAGCTGAAGAAGGAGCTGGAACAGGTACGCCGCACCCGCGGCCTGCACCGGCGCCAGCGGGAGAAGGTGCCCTACCCGGTCATCGCCCTCGTCGGCTACACCAATGCCGGCAAGTCGACGCTGTTCAACGCCCTCACCGGCGCCGGTGTCTATGCCCAGGACCAGCTCTTCGCCACGCTCGACCCGACCATGCGCGGCATCCGGCTGCCCTCCGGGCGGCGGGCCATCCTGTCAGATACCGTCGGCTTCATCTCGGAACTGCCGACCCAACTGGTCGAGGCCTTCCGGGCGACGCTGGAGGAGGTCGCGGCGGCAGACATCATCCTGCACGTGCGCGACGTCGCACATCCCGACACCGCGGCGCAGCGGGCCGATGTGCTTTCCGTGCTTGAGGAGATGGCGGCCGGTGCCAACGCCCCGCTCGACGAAGGCTGGCAGCGCCGGGTGCTGGAAGTGCTGAACAAGGCCGACCTGCTCGGCGGAGTCGGTTCCGTGCCCGGCGGCTCGGCCGAGGGCGCCGTCGCCGTCTCGGCCCTGACCGGGGAGGGGCTGCCCCAGCTGCTGGAGGCGCTCGATGCCCGGCTCTCCGCCAATATGGAGACGGTGCGCTATGCCATCCCCTCGGCGGATGGGGCGAGGCTCGCCTGGCTCTACCGCCATGGCGAGGTGATCGAGCGCGCCGATACCGAGAAGGATGTCCAGGTGACCGTACGCCTCTCGCCGACCGACCGCGCCCGATTCGAGCAGCCCTCGGCGTGAGCGCGCAGCTCGACGGCCGGGCGATGGCCGATGTCGCCGCGCTGCTCCGCCAGGCGACACGGGCGGAGATCCTGCCGCGGTTCCGCCGCCTCGCCGCCGGCGCGGTGCGGGCGAAGAGCGGGCCGCTCGACCTCGTCACCGATGCCGACGAGGCCGCCGAACGGGTCATCACCGCGGGGCTCCAGGCCCGCTTCCCCGGCTGCGTCGTGGTCGGCGAGGAGGCGACGGCGGCCGACCCCAGCGTGCTCGGCCGGCTGGCCGGGGCCGATCTCGCCTTCGTCGTCGACCCCGTGGACGGCACGGCCAACTTCGCCGCCGGCCTGCCGGTCTTCGGCTGCATGGCGGCCGCCATCATCCGCGGCGAGATCGCTGCGAGCTGGATCCATGACCCGCTCGGCGACGACACCGCCATGGCGTTGCGCGGAGAGGGTGCCTGGATCGAGGCTCCGGATGGGCACCGGGCCCCGCTGCGGGTGGCGGCGCCGGTGCCGCTCGGGCGCATGGTCGCCGGCGTCTCGTGGAGCTATATGCCGGAGCCATTGAAGAGCCGCGTCGCCTCGCGCCTGCCACGTCTGGCGGCGACGCTGAACTTCCGCTGTGCCGCTCATGAGTACCGGCTGGTGGCCGGTGGCCATGCCCATGCGCTGGTCTACAACAAGCTGATGCCCTGGGACCACGCGCCCGGCTGGCTGCTGCACCGCGAGGCAGGTGGCTATGCGGCGCGCTTCGACGGCACGCCCTATGGGCCGGAGACCATCACGGGAGGGCTGATCCTCGCCCCCGACCGGACGAGTTGGGAAGCGCTTCGCGAAGTCCTGCTGGCGGAGTAGCGCCGGCGCGGCCCGACCCTGGACCAACCGGGTGGTGGGCAGACCTCGGTTGTGCCCACCCAGGGCGAGAGCCGCTAGTCTCCCGGCTGAAACCGAGGAGACACCCTGCCATGTCCGGTACCACGCCCGCCCTGGTCATCCTGCCCCGTGCCCATGACGTGGGGGGCTTCGAGGTCCGCCGCGCGCTGCCTGCCAAGGAGCGGCAGATGGTCGGGCCCTTCATCTTCTTCGACGAGATGGGGCCGGGGGAATTCCTCGAGGGCACCGGGCTCGATGTGCGGCCTCATCCACATATCGGCCTCTCCACCGTGACCTATCTCTTCGAGGGCTCGATCCAGCACCGCGACAGCCTTGGTTCCGACCTGGCAATCGTGCCCGGTGACGTGAACTGGATGACGGCGGGGAGGGGCATCACCCATTCCGAGCGCAGCAGCTCGGAGAGCCGGCAGGTGCGGCGGCGGATGGCCGGCATCCAGTCCTGGGTCGCCTTGCCGAAGGAGGCCGAGGAGACCTCGCCGGATTTCGCCCACCATCCGGCGGCAACCCTGCCGCTGGCAGGCGAAGGCGGGTTGCAACTCCGCCTGATCGCCGGCGAGGCCTGGGGGATGAAGGCACCCGTCGCCGTCTCCTCGCCGCTCTTCTATGCCGATGCGGTGCTGGCGCCGGGGGCGGTGGTGCCGATGCCCGATCAGCACGAGGAGCGCGCCGCCTATGTGATCGAGGGCGCGGTAACCGTCGGCGAGGACCGGCATGAGGCGGGGCGGATGCTGATCTTCCACCCGCGCTCCGGCCTCGCGCTGCGGGCCGGGCCGGAGGGGGCGCGGTTGCTCCTCCTCGGCGGGGCAGCGATGGACGGGCCGCGCTACGTTTTCTGGAATTTCGTCTCCTCCTCGCATGACCGCATCCAGCAGGCAAAGGAAGACTGGAAGGCCGGCCGCTTCCCCAAGGTCCCCACCGACTCGGTCGAGTTCATACCGCTTCCGGAGACGGTGCGGGTGAGGGCGTAAGGCCCGCTCCAACCTGATCACCTCGTTGGTGTTTCCGTTAAGTTCCTGAAAAATTCTTTGCTGCCTCACGGGTGCCTTGGCAGCCACGCAAAGCCTTTACTTCATGTTGTGAAGTCTTGACATTCCTGTGTGAAAAATTCTCTGGCGTGAGCCGTGATGCGCCCAAACCGATTGTGAAGTCTTTTACATGTGCTGTTTTTCCTCAATTTTCACCGCTTGCCACTCGGCTTCCATGGCCTCCAGTGAGGCATCGCCCGGGGCCAGTCCACGCAGCGCCAGCCGCGCCTCGACACCCTGGAAGCGGCGCTCGAACTTGGCATTGGCCCCGCGCAAGCATTCCTCCGGGTCGAGATCCAGCTTCCGCGCCAGGTTGGCGAGAGCGAAGAGCAGGTCGCCCACCTCATCGGCCAGCCGTGCGGGGTCAGCGCCGGGCAGCTCGGCCCGCAGCTCGGCCGCTTCCTCCTCCAGCTTGTCGAGCACCGCGGCGGCATCCGGCCAGTCGAAGCCGACCCGGGCAGCACGGCGGGTCAGCTTGGCGGCGCGGGTCAGGGCAGGGAGGCCGGAAGGCACGCCCGCCAGCGTCCCGGTCTCGGCCCGGGCGGCGCGCTCATTGGCCTTCTGAATCTCCCAGGCAGCCGTCTGGGTGGCGGCGTCGCGGGCGGCAGCCTCGCCGAAGACGTGCGGGTGGCGGCGGATCATCTTCTCGCTGATCGTCTCCGCCACATCGGCAAAGCCGAAACGGCCCAGCTCCGAGGCCATTTGCGCGTGGTAGACGACCTGGAAGAGCAGGTCGCCCAACTCGTCCTGCAAGGCCCCGAAATCCGGGCCGTGGCGGATGGCATCCGCCACCTCATAGGCTTCCTCGATCGTATAGGGTGCGATGCTGGCGAAATCCTGGACCTGGTCCCAGGGACAGCCATTCGTCGCCCGGAGCCGGGCCATGATGGCGAGAAGGCGGCCCAAGGCAGTCTCAGGGGCGGCTTCAGGCTTCGGCTGGTCGGTCATGGCGCGGCTCCTCGATCGATCGGAGGCTCCCGTCGCAGATGGAGGAAAGCCGCGCAATGGCTGGCAGGGCGCGTAGGGAAGGGTTTGTCCCAGGCTTTGTCCACAGCCACGATTGTTGGATAAGATATATTATGGAAAAAAAACACCTGGGGATAAGGCTGTGGCTAAGCCTGTGGGCATCGCGTTCGGCCAGTTGACCGTGGTTTCTGCGCAGCACGCTGTGATCCGAAGGTCTCAGTCCAGCGGGACTTCCAGCACCAGCCCGTCATGCGCCGGCTCGATATGCGGCGGCAGTTCCCGCTTCAGCGTCGCGTAGTCCATCGCGGTGCCCATATGCGTCAGCACCGTCCGTCTCGGCTTTAGCCGTTCCACCCAGTGGAGCACTTGCGACAGATTGGCGTGGACCTTGTGCGGCCCGCGCTGGAAGCAGCCGACAACCCAGGTATCTAGACCCTCCAGCGCCGGCATGCTCTCCTCCGGCAGCATCACCACATCGGTCGAATAGGCGAAGCGGCCGATGCGGAGACCGAGCGTGTCCATCACCCCATGGTCCTGGCGGAACACCTCTACCGCCAAGCCGGCCGCTTCGAAGCGGTCGCCATAGGCCACACGCCGGCCCTCGAGCGCCGGCCGGTAGAAGAATGGCGGAGTCGGGCCGATGAAGGCGTAGTCGAAGCGGTCATCCAGCTTCTGCAGCGTCGTTCGCGTTCCGTACGCGTCGAGCGCCCGGCCGGTAATGCGGTTCACCTGCCGCAGGTCGTCGATGCCGAGGCAGTGATCAGCATGTGCATGGGTGAAAAGGATTGCATCCAGCCGGCCAGCGCCAACCGCCAGGAGCTGCTGCCGCAGGTCCGGCCCAGCATCGACCAGCAACCGCCCGCCCTCCGGCCCCTCGATCAGGGCGGAGGTGCGGGTGCGGCGGTTGCGGGGCTCGGCGGGATCGCATTCGCCCCATTCGCCCCCCTCGCCCGCTCCCCCGATCAGCGGCACCCCGCCGGAGCCGCCGCAGCCGAGAATGGTGACCCGCAGCACCCCTCAGGCGACCTTGCGGAACAGCCGGCGGAAATTCGCCGTGGTCAGCGCCTCGACCTCCGCCCCGCTGAGGCCGCGGGCCTCGGCCAGGACGCGCGCCGTATGCGCCACATAGGCCGGCTCACAACGCTTCCCGCGCAGCGGCACCGGGGCGAGATAGGGGCTGTCCGTCTCCACCAGCAGCCGCTCGGCCGGCAGCTCCGAGGCCACCGCCCGGATCTCGGGCGATTTCGGGAAGGTCAGGATTCCGGAGAAGGAGACATACCCCCCCATCGCCACCGCCTGCCGCGCCAGCTCAGGGCCCGAGGAGAAGCAGTGCAGTAGGAAGTCGAACTCGCCGCCCGACGCACGCTCCTCGCGCAGGATGCGGATGATGTCCTCATCTGCCTGCCTGGCATGGATGGCGAGCGGCAGCCCGGCCAGGCGCGCAGCGCGGATATGCCGCCGGAACCCTTCCTGCTGCGCATCGTGCGGCGACTTGTCGTAGAAATAGTCGAGCCCACTCTCGCCGATGCCGATGATGCGCGGATGGTCGGCTAGCGCCACGATCTCCTCGACCGTCGGCAGCCCTTCCGGCTCACCGGCATTGTGCGGATGCACGCCGACCGTGCCCCAGACATCCGGGAAGCGCTCGGCCAGCGCCTTCACCGCCGCCGCCTGGCCGACCCGCACGCCGATGGTGACCAGCAAGCCGACGCCCGCCTCGCGGGCCCGGCCGACGATTCCCTCGATCTCGGCCTCGGTGAAGTAGTCGAGATGGCAATGGCTGTCGACGAGCATGGGTCAGGCTTCGACCTTGCGAAAGAGCGGGGCGGGCGGCGGCAGCGTGGTACCCTCAGGCAGCGGCTCGGCGAGGGCATCGAGCCCCCTGCCCTCCGCCGGCACGCCGAGCTGGTCGAGCATCGCCGCCATGGTCGTCGGCATGAAGGGCTGCAGCACGGTGGCGAAAACCCGCAGCGCGCTGTGCAGGTGCCGCAGCACCACCGCCATGCGCAGGGGATCGGTCTTCTTCAGCGCCCAGGGTGCCTGGACGGTGACATAGCCATTGGCTGCCCGCGCCTCGGCGAGGATCGCCTCCAGCGCCAGGTGGAATTCCTGCCGCTCGACATGCACGCCGACCCGCCCAGGCAGGCTCCCGAGCCCGGCGAGCAGCTCCGCATCCCCCTCGGCCGCCCCGGCCGGCGCCGGGAGCGCACCGCCGCAATTGCGCTGGATCAGCGAGAGCGTCCGGTTTGCCAGGTTGCCAAGCGTATCCGCCAGCTCCCCGTTGAGCCGCCCGATCAGCGCGGCGCGGGAGAAGTCGCCGTCATTGCCGAAGGGCACCTCGCGCAGCAGGAAGTAGCGCACCGGGTCGAGCCCGTATTCCTCGACCAGCGTCACCGGGTCGATGACGTTGCCGAGGCTCTTCGAGATCTTCTGACCCTCATTGGTCCACCAGCCATGGGCGAAGACCCGCCGCGGCGGCGCGAGCCCCGCCGCCTGGAGGAAGGCCGGCCAGTAGATGGCGTGGAAACGGACGATATCCTTGCCGACGAAGTGGACATCCGCCGGCCAGAACTTCCACCGCTCCGCCGAAGTGTCGGGATAGCCCGCCGCCGTGATGTAGTTGGTCAACGCATCCAGCCAGACATACATCACATGGGCCGGGTCGCCCGGCACCGGAATGCCCCAAGTGAAGCTGGTCCGGCTGATGGACAGGTCCTGCAGCCCGCCCTCGACGAAGCGCATCACCTCGTTCCGGCGAGAGGTCGGGGCGATGAAATCCGGGTTGTCCCGGTAGAAGTCGAGCAGCCAGGGGCCCCATTTCGCCAGACGGAAGAAGTAGCTCGGCTCCCGTACCCACTCGACCGGCGCGCCGGTCGGGGCGAAGCGGCGGCCGTCCCGTTCCTCGATCTCGTCCGGGCCGTAGAAGGCCTCGTCCCGCACCGCGTACCAGCCCTCGTAATGGCCGAGATAAATCTCGTCGCGGCGGACCAGCTCCTCCCACAGCGCCTGGCAGGCCGCCTTGTGCCGCGGCTCCGTGGTGCGGATGAAGTCGTCGTTGGAGAAGCCCATGGTCGCGGCCAGGTCGCGGAAATGCTGGCTCACCTGGTCCGTGAAGGCCTGTGGGTCCATCCCCGCATCCTGCGCCGCCTTCTCCACCTTCTGCCCGTGCTCGTCCGTACCGGTGAGGAAGAAGACCTCGTCGCCCGAGAGCCTCGCCCAGCGCGCCATCACGTCGGTGGCGAGCGAGGTGTAGGCATGGCCGATATGGGGCCGGTCGTTCACGTAATAGATGGGAGTGGTGAAGTATTTCGTTGCCATGGCTGCGTCTTTCAGCGGACCGCGAGCATCCCGAGGCTGCTCAGGACGGCCTGCTTGCGGTCGAGGTTCAACCGCTCCGTCTCGTCCGCGAGGCGGCCCAGCTTCTCCCACAGGGTAGACCACTCGGCAAGCGAGCGGCCCTCGGCCCAGCGCAGCGCCGTGCCCTCGCGTGCCGCGCCGCGCAGCCCTGAGGCCATCGCCCGCCGCAGCAGGGCCATGAAGGTGGTGAGCGCCGCCGCATCGCGCCGTGCCGTCACCCGGTCGGCGATGTCCTGCGCCAGGCGCGGGTCGAGCCGCGGCAAGCCCGCCAGTACCTCATCGACAAGGGATTGCAGGGCAAGCCCCTCGCCTTCCGCCAGCAGCAGGGCGCGGCCGGGGCAGCCATCGGCGATGCGGGCGAGTCCGGCCCGCTCCGGCCCGCCCAGCTCCGGCAGCCAGCGGCCGAGCAGCCCCTGCATCGCCGGATCGGGCAGCGGCGCCAAGTCGAGCCGCCGGCAGCGGCTGCGGATGGTCGGCAGCAGCCGGTCCGGCGCGCTGGTGACGAGCAGCTGCACGGTGCGCGGCGGCGGTTCCTCCAGCGTCTTCAGCAGGATGTTGGGGACGACCTCGCGCTCCGCCCGCTCCAGCTCCTCGACGACGACGGCGCGCCAGCCGCCCTCGGCCGCGGTCATCGCCATGAAGCGGAGGGCGGCGCGGGCATCCTCGGCCCGCAGCACCTCCTTCTTGCCGCGCTCGCCTGTATTGGGCGCCATGCTGAAGAGGTCGGCATGGGCGCCGGCGGCGACACGGCGGAAGACAGGGTGTTCTTCCGGCAGACGCAGCGGCACAGCACCCCGCGCGGCCGGCGGCAGCCCGGCCAGCAGCCACCGGGCGAAGCGATAGGCGAGCGTCGCCTTCCCGACTCCGGAAGGCCCTGCGATCAGCCAGGCATGCGGCAGCCGGCCGGAGCGCGCCGCCTCCTCCAGCGTGCGTGCGGCATCATCGTGCCCGACGAGCTCCGGATTGGCGCGGGGCTCGGGCGGCGTCACGGCAGCAGGCGGGCGCGGACGGCCTTCAGGATTGCGCCGGCGACGCCCTCCGGCGTGCCGGTCGCGTCCAGCAGCAGGCACCGATCCGGCTCGGCCGCCGCAATGGCGCGGAAACCGTCGCGGACCCGGGCATGGAAGTCGGTATCCATCGCCTCATAGCGATTGGCGTCGCCGCGGGCGGCGGCGCGGGCAAGGCCCGCCTCGGGATCGATCTCCAGCACCAGCGTAAGGTCGGGCCGCAACCCCTCCAACGCAAGCGCCGCCAGCGCATCGAAGACCCGGCGCGGCACGCCCTGGCCGAAGCATTGATAGGCGAGCGTCGAGTCGGCGAAGCGGTCGGAGACGACCCAGGTTCCGGTCTCGAGCGCCGGCCGGATGGTCCGCTCCACATGCTCCCGCCGCGCGGCGAAGTGCAGCATGCACTCCGCAACCCCGTCCCACGGCCCCTGCCCGAGCAAGACGGAGCGGATCGCCTCCGCCCCCGGCGCCCCACCCGGCTCGCGCGTGCGGAGCATTGGGATGCCCTCTGCCGCCAGCGCCGCGACCAGCCGCCCTGCCTGGGTGGACTTCCCCGCCCCCTCCCCGCCTTCCAGCGTGATGAAGCGGCCCCGCACCATCAGCCGCCGATCCAGCGGCCGATCACCGCCGGGATGCGTGAGACGAGGCCGAGCTTGTCAACATCGGCCCCGGCCAGTAGCGGCAGGGAGAGGTTCGGCACGCCCTGGCCGCCGACCTCCAGCCGACCAAGCTCCTGCCCCTTCAGCACCGGGGCGGTGAGCGGCGCGTCATAGCGCAGCTTGGCCTGAAGGCGCTGGCGCCACTGCCGCGGCAGGGTGACGACCACATCCTTGCCGCCGACCAGCGGCACAGTCTTGCGGTCGCCGAGATGCACCGGCACCTCCTCGATCACGTCGGCCGCGCGGAACAGCACGACGTTCTCGAACTCGCGGAAGCCCCACTCCAGCAGCCGTTCGCTCTCCTCGCCGCGCGCCCGCATGGTGGGGAGGCCGTTGAAGATCAGGATCAGCCTCCGGTCGCCCCGCTTGGCGCTGGCCGTCAGGCCGTAGCCGGCCTCCTCGGTATGGCCGGTCTTGAGGCCGTCGGCACCGGGGACGCGGGCCAGGGTCGGATTGCGGTTCTCCTGGGTGATGTTGTTCCAGGTGAAGCTGCGCTCGTTGTAGTACTTATAGTATTCCGGGAAGTCGTTGATGATGTGCCGGGCGACCCGGGCGAGGTCGCGGCAGCTCATCCGGTGCTCCGGATCGGGCCAGCCGGTCGCGTTGCGGAAGGTGCTGTCGGTCAGACCGATCTGCTTCCCCTTCTCGTTCATCATCTCGGCGAATTGCTGTTCGGAGCCGGCGATGCCCTCCGCCAGGACGATGCAGGCATCGTTGCCCGACTGCACGATGACGCCGCGGATCAACGCCTCCACCGGCACGGTGCCGCCGATCTGCACGAACATCTTGCTGCCCTGCATGCGCCAGGCGCGCTCGCTGACCGGTAGCTCCTGGTCCAGCTTGAGCCGGCCCTCCTTCAGCATGCTGAAGACCATGTACATGGTCATCAGCTTCGACATGGAGGATGGCGGCATCCGCTCATCGGCATTCTTCTCGAGCAGCACCGCATCGGTGTCGGCATCGATGATGAGTGCCTGGCGGGCGATGGTGTCGAAGGGGCCGAGCGGCGTGCTGGCGGGGCTCGGCGCCGGGCCGGAGGGCGCATTGCGTGGTGCCGCGCCGCCGGGACGGGCGGAGTTGCGCGGCTGCGCCAGGGCCGGGAGGCTGGCAGCGGTCAGGGCCGCGGCGGCAGGCAGGACCAGGCCGCGGCGGGTGGGACCCAGGACGCCGGGCTTCGGGGCATCAGGGCGGGAGGACATGGCGGGCGGACTCCGGTGCGCTCCGCATCGCATACGCCGTTGCACCCCAGCCGCTCAAGGCCTTGTGTGCGCCTGCCGAAAATCGAGATGCTGGCGTGGCTTGCGGGACGCTATTCGACCAGCAGCCGAGCCTCCGGCAGACCCGCCCGCAGCACCGCGCCAATCGCCCGGTCGGCCGTGGCGATGTCGGGGAAGGGCCCGGCGACGACCCGGTATTGCGGCAGGCGTCCCGCCCCGAAGGGCTCGACCCGCGGCCGAACGCCAGGAATTCGCGCCGCCTGGCGCTGTGCCAGGTCACGGCGGAAGAAGCTGCCGGCCTCGACCACCAGCCGTCCAGGCTGCGCCGGCCGGCTGGTGATGGCCTCCGGCAGCGGGTCGGGCGGTATTTCCGGTCGCGCCTCGGCCAGCGGCCGTGCCGCCGTCTGCGCGAGGGCCGGGCGCACTGCCGCCTCCCGCGCACCCGGCAGCGGCGGAAGGGCCTCGCGCTCGACGGCGGCACGGGGGGCGGCGACCAAGGTGAGAGCTGGCCGGTCCAGGCTCGGCAAGGCGCCGGCGAGGGCCTGGCTCGGCCCGGTCTCGACCCGGATGCGCACCTGCGCCGCTCCGCCCGCGGCGATGCCGAGCAGCTGTGCCGCCCGTGGCGAAAGGCCCACGACCCGCCCCGGCTGCGCCGGCCCCCGGTCGTTTACCCGGATGCGGATCTCCCGCCCGTTCTCGAGGTTCCAGACCGAGAGGATGACGGGAAGCTGCAAGGTCCGGTGCGCGCCGACCAGCCGGTCCGGGTCATAGGCCTCGCCATTGACGGTACGCTGGCCAGGCCGGCCACGCGGCAGCACGGTGGCGATGCCGCTCTCCTCCAGGCCAAAATCCTCGCGCGGGTAGGACCAGACTCCGCCCAGCGCATAAGGCTCGCCAAGCATGTAGCGGCCGGTCGAGGCCGGCGGTGGCGCCTGACGATCGCAGCCCGCCGCCAGCAGGACCAGCGCCAGGGCTGCGGCCTGCCTCAAGCGACGCGGTCCGACAGCAGCCCCACGGCCAACGCGTAATTCACGGGCGGATTGTAGCGGCGGATCACCTGAAAATTCTTATGGCAGAGGAAGACCTGGGTGGTGCCGTTCCGCGGCAGAACGAGGCCCGTCTCGATCTCCGAAGCCGGCAGCGGCCCGCCATCCTGCCGGCGGAAGCCCATCCGGCTCCAGTCCCGCAGCGGGCGCTTGCTCTCCGTCTCCGCCCGCTCCTGCTCGAAGCCGGCCGGGGCGAGCACCGCCTGGCCCCAGGGCTCCTCGTCGCGCCAGCCATGGCGGGCGAGGTAGTTGCCAATGGAAGCCAGAGCATCCGCCCGGCTGTCCCAGATGTCCCGCCGCCCGTCGCCGTCGAAATCGACGGCCAGCCGCTCGAAATTGCTCGGCATGAATTGCGGCTGCCCCATCGCCCCGGCCCAGCTTCCCTTCATCCGCGCCGGCGCCACATGCCCGCCATCCAGCACCTTCAGCGCCGCGATCAGCTCCGTGCGGAAATAGCTCGACCGCCGCCCGTCCCAGGCCAGCGTCGCCAGCGCCTCGATCACCCCGAAGCCGCCGGTATTGGTGCCGAAATTGGTCTCCATCCCCCAGATCGCCACGATCACACGGGGATCGACCCGGTAGCGCGTGCCGATGGCGGAGAGCAGGCTGCGGCTCTCGGCATAATTGCGCCGCCCGTTCTCGATCCGCGTCTGGGATACGATGCGGTCGCGATACTCCTCCCAGCTGAGCGACCCTTCGGGCTGGCGCCGGTCCAGCTCCAGCACCCGATCGATCGGACGGAGGCCGCTGAGGGCCCGTTGGATGGTGCCGGGCGAGACGCCGGCGCGGCGGGCATCCCCGCGGACGCCGTCGAGGAAGGCATCGAAGGAGGCGGTGGCGGCGCGGGCCGGTGCGGCGAGCGCCAGCGGAATCGCAAGGAACGAGCGGCGAGGAATCATGCCGCGACAGGTGCCACGGGCCCTGGCCCTTCCGCAACTACCGCGTGCTCTTGGAAGCCGGGGCGATGGTGCTAGGATCGAGGGAAGCCGAGGGAAAACGTCATGGTCGCCGTCACCGAAACCATCGCCCAGTATTGCGCGACGCTCGATTTCGCCACCCTGCCGCCCGAGGTGCAGCAGCGCACCCGCTTCCTGGTGCTCGACCTGGTCGGGAACATCATCCGCGGCCGGCACGATGCGGAGAGCACCCCTGCCCTGCTCGCCATGGCCCGCGCCCTCGGCCTCGCCGCCGGCGGTTCCGCCGTGCTCGGCGACAGCGCCCGCTACACCCCGGCCGGCGCCGCGATGCTGAACGGCGCGCTGGCCCATAGCCTCGACTTCGACGACACCCATGCGGCCGGCACGCTGCATCCCGGCGCCCCGGTGATCCCGGCGGCGCTCGCCGCCGCCGAGATGGTCGGCGCCGATGGCCGCACCGTCCTCTCGGCCATCGTCGCCGGCTACGAGGTCACCTGCCGCCTCGCCCTCGCCCTGCCGGGCGGCGACCACTACGACCGCGGCTACCACCCGACCGCCACCTGCGGCGCCTTCGGCGCGGCCGCCGCCGCCGCGCGGGTCTTCGGCCTCGATGCCAAGGGGATGCAGGACGCCTTCGGCATCGCCCTCTCCCAGGCCGCCGGCAGCCTGCAATTCTTGGCGAACGGCGCCTGGACCAAGCGCTTCCAGGTCGGCTGGTCGGCGATGAACGGCCTCGCCGCCGCGACGCTGGCGCGCGAGGGCTTCCGCGGCGCCGCCGAGGCCTTCGAGGGCAAGGCCGGCTTCCTCCGCGCCTATGCGCCGAACCCGGTGCCCGAGCGCGCCCTCCAGGGCCTCGGCCACCAGTTCGAGCTGATGAACACGGCGGTGAAGCCCTACCCCTCCTGCCGCTACGGCCATGCCTGCGTCGACGCCGCCATCGCCTTCCACAACGAGCTTGGGCTGAAGGCGGAGGAAATCGAAGCCGTCACCATGGGCCTGCCCAACAAGGGCATGCTGCTGGTCGGCGCCCCGCTTGCGTACAAGCAGAACCCGCAGAACGTGGTGGACGGCCAGTTCAGCGGCCCCTTCGTCGTCGCCTGCGGCCTGGTGCATGGCCAGATGGGCTGGGACAGCTACGCCCTGCTGCAGGACCCGGCCGTGCGCAGCGTCCTGCCCAAGGTCGATTGCGTCGAGGACCCCGAGATTCAGGCCTTCTTCCCGGAATACATGTCCGGCAAGCTGACGCTCCGCGCCCGCGGCCAGGAGCATGTCCGGGTGGTGAAGATCGCCAAGGGCGAGCCGGAGAATTTCCTCACCGAGGCCGAGCTGCGGGCCAAGTTCCATGGGCTGGTCGATGCCGTGCTCGGCCGCGACCGTGCGGTGCAACTCGCCGATGCCGTGATCGGCCTCGACCGCGCGGCCGACGTCAACGGCATGCTGCGCCTCGGCGCGCCGATGATGGCGGCACGGCTCGCCGGGGAATAACCCCCGGCGCCAGGGCGGGCCAGGGCCTGGCGCCCCGGCCCTACTTGTCCTCGAGTTGGCCGAGGAAGGCGCGGAAATCCTTCGCCTCGCCGAAATTGCGGTAGACGCTGGCGAAGCGGACATAGGCCACCTGGTCCACCTCCTTCAGCGTCTCCATGACGATCTCGCCGATCTGCCGCGAGGTCACCTCCGAGTCGGCCTCGGTCTCCAGCCGACGCTGGATGCCGTTGACGATGCGCTCCACCCGGTCCTCGTCGACCGGCCGCTTGCGCAGCGCGACGCGGATGGACCGCGCCAGCTTCTCCCGGTCGAACGGCGCCCGGCGCCCATCGGTCTTCAGCACCGTCAGCTCGCGGAGCTGCACCCGCTCGAAGGTGGTGAAGCGGCTGCCGCAGGCCGGACAGGAGCGCCGGCGGCGGATGGCCGCCGCGTCCTCCGCCGGGCGGCTGTCCTTCACCTGGGTGTCGTCACTGCCGCAATAGGGGCATTTCATCGATAGATCGGGAAGCGCTGGCAGAGCGCCAGCACCCGCGCCTTCACGCTCTCCTCCACCGCCGAGTTGGCCGCGGCATCGTTGGCCCGCGCCAGCCCGTCCAGCACCTCGCCGATCAGCCGCCCGACCTCGCGGAACTCCGCCTCGCCGAAGCCGCGCGTGGTGCCGGCCGGCGTGCCGAGGCGGACGCCGGAGGTGACCATGGGCTTCTCCGGGTCGAAGGGGATGGCGTTCTTGTTGCAGGTGAGGTGCGCCCGGTTGAGCGCCCCCTCGGCCGCCTTGCCCGTCAGCCCCTTCGGCCGAAGGTCGACCAGCAGCAGGTGGTTCTCCGTCCCGCCGGTGACGAGGTCGAGGCCCTGCGCCTTCAGCTCCTCGGCCAGCGCCACCGCATTGGCGACGACGGCGCGGGCATAGGCGCGGAACTCGGGCTTCAGCGCCTCGCCGAAGGCCACCGCCTTGGCGGCGATCACATGCATCAAGGGCCCGCCCTGAAGCCCCGGGAAGACGGCTGAGTTGAATTTCTTCGCCAGCGCCTCGTCATTGGTGAGGATCATGCCGCCGCGCGGCCCGCGCAGCGTCTTGTGCGTCGTCGTCGTCGCCACATGCGCATGCGGAAAGGGCGAAGGGTGCGCCCCGCCGGCGACGAGGCCGGCGAAATGCGCCATGTCGACCATGAACCAGGCGCCCACCTCGTCGGCGATCGCCCGGAACGCGGCGAAGTCCCAGACCCGCGCATAGGCCGAACCGCCGGCGATGATCAGCTTCGGCTTGTTCTCGAGCGCGATCCGGCGGACCTCCGCCATATCGATCAGCTGGTCCTCCTGCCGCACCGTATAAGGCACCGGCTTGAACCACTTGCCGGAAAGGTTGGCCGCCGAGCCATGGGTCAGGTGCCCGCCCGCCGCCAGGTCGAGCCCCATGAAGGCATCGCCCGGCTGCAGCAGCGCCAGGAACACCGCCTGGTTGGCCTGCGCCCCGCTATGCGGCTGCACATTGGCGAAGCCGCAGCCGAAGAGCTGCTTCGCCCGCTCGATCGCCAGCGTCTCCGCCACGTCGACATACTCGCAGCCGCCGTAATAGCGCCGGCCCGGATAACCCTCGGCATATTTGTTGGTCAGCACCGAGCCCTGCGCCTCAAGCACCGCCTGGGAGACGATGTTCTCGGAGGCGATCAGCTCGATGCCATCCTGCTGGCGGCCCAGCTCCTGCCCGATGGCGGCGGCGAGCTCGGGGTCGGCTTCGGCCACCGAGGCGCTGAAGAAGCGATCAGGGCTGCGGTAGGCGGTTGTCTCGTTCATGGCGTCACCCGTTCGGAGCAAGCTTGGCGAGGCGCCGGGCATGCCGCCCGCCCTCGAATTCGGTGGCGAGGAAGGCCCGCAGCGCATCCAGCGCCAATTCCGGCCCGGTCGTCCGGGCCCCGAAGCAGGCGATGTTGGCGTCGTTATGCGCGCGGGTCAGCCGCGCCTCGGTGGTGGAATGCAGCACCGCCGCGCGGATGCCTGCATGACGGTTGGCCGCGATCTGCACGCCGATGCCGGTCCCGCAGACCAGCACGCCGAAGCGCGCCTCGCCCGTCTCCACCGCGCGGGCGACCTTGTGGGCGAAATCCGGGTAGTCGACACTCTCGGCCGAGTTGGTGCCGACATCGATCAACCGGTATCCGGCCTCGGCCAGGACCTGCTGCAGCACGGATTTGAGCGGCAGCCCGGCATGGTCGCCGCCGATGGCGATGGGGAGCTGGGTCATGGGCCGTCCCTACCACGCAATGGGGTGGTCGGGATATGGTGCCCACAAGGGCTTGGGCGCAACCCTGGCCTGCATCCGCGCCGTCCCGGGGCCCCTCCTCATCCCGCTTCCGTCCCGGCCCCGGACATGGCACGGATAGGCGGACGGAGGAACACCCCATGGTCAACAGCACCAATCCCGAGACCCTGGCGCTGCATGGCGGCAGCTACCGGGCCGACCCGACCACCGGCTCGGTCGCCGTGCCAATCCACCAGACGACGAGCTTTCAGTTCCAGGACACCGGCCATGCCGCCCGGCTCTTCGGCCTGGCCGAGCTCGGCAACATCTACACCCGCATCATGAACCCGACCTGCGACGCCCTCGAGACGCGGATCGCGGCGATCGAGGGTGGCGTGGCGGCGCTCGCGGTCGGCTCCGGCCAGGCGGCGACCAGCTTCTCGGTGATGAACCTTTGCTCGGCGGGCGACAACATCGTCTCCTCGACGGACCTCTACGGCGGCACCTGGAACCTCTTCGCCAACACGCTGAAGCAGTTCGGCGTCGAGGTCCGCTTCGTCGACCCCGCCGATCCGGAGGGCTTCGCCCGCGCCACGGACGCCCGCACCCGCTGCTACTACGCCGAGGTGCTGCCGAACCCGAAGCTGCAGGTCTTCCCGATCGAGGAGGTCGCCGCCATCGGCCGCCGCCTCGGCGTGCCGCTGATCATGGACAACACCGCGGCTCCCATCATCTGCAAGCCGCTCGCCCTCGGCGCCGCCGTCGTCATGCACTCGACGACCAAGTTCATCGGCGGCCACGGCACCAGCATCGGCGGCATCGTGGTCGATGGCGGCAATTTCGACTGGGAGGCCGGGGCTGATCGCTTCCCGACGCTCAACCAGCCGGATCCGAGCTACCACGGTGCCGTCTGGAGCCAGGCGGCGAAGCCGCTCGGCCCCATCGCCTACATCCTCAGGATGCGCACCTGCCTGTTGCGCGACATGGGCGCCCCGATGTCGCCCTTCAACGCCTTCATGTTCCTCCAGGGGCTGGAGACGCTGCCGCTGCGCATGGAGCGCCATTGCGCCAATGCGCTGAAGGTCGCCGCCTACCTCTCCTCCCACCCCAAGGTGACGAAGGTCATCCACCCCAGCGTCCAGACCGGCGAGGCGAAGCGCCGGGCCGACGCGGCGCTGCATGGCGGCTACGGCAGCCTCATGGGCTTCGAGATGCAGGGCGGCGCCGAGGCCGGCGCCCGCTTCATCGACAACCTGAAGCTGCTCTACCACGTCGCCAACATCGGCGATGCGCGGTCCCTGGCCATCCACCCGGCGACCACCACCCACAGCCAGCTTTCCGCCGAGGAGCAGGCGGCGACCGGCGTGACCCCCGGCTATGTCCGCCTCTCCATCGGCATCGAGCATGTGGAGGACATCATCGCCGACCTCGCCCAGGCGCTGGAGGCGGCATGAGCATCGGCACCCCGACCGGGGCCTTCCCGGCGACCCGCATGCGCCGCAACCGGCGCGATGCCTGGACGCGCCGGCTGAATGCCGAGAACACGCTGACGGTCGACGACCTGATCTGGCCGATCTTCATCCGCGAGGGCACCGGCCAGACCACCGACGTCGCCTCCATGCCAGGCGTCGTGCGCGTCACGCTCGACCGCCTCGCCGGCCATGTCGAGCAGGCGGCGAGCCTCGGCATCCCCGCCGTCGCGCTTTTCCCGATGACGCCGCCGGAGCTGAAGGATGCCGAGGGCACCGAGGCGCTCAACCCCGAGAACCTGATGTGCCGCGCCGCCCGCCTGCTGAAGCGCGAATTCCCCGATCTCGGCCTGGTCGGCGACGTGGCGCTCGACCCCTATACCGACCACGGCCATGACGGCGTCATCCGCGGCACGCCCACCGGCGAGTACGTCCACAACGACGAGAGCGTCGCCATCCTCGTCACCCAGGCGGTGAACCAGGCCGCGGCCGGCATCGACGTCATCGCCCCCTCCGACATGATGGACGGCCGCATCGGCAGCATCCGCGCGGCGCTCGACGAGGCCGGGCTGATCGACACCCGCATCATGTCCTACGCGGCGAAATACGCCTCCGCCTTCTACGGCCCCTTCCGCGACGCCGTCGGCAGCGGCAAGGCCCTTCGGGGCGACAAGAAGACCTACCAGATGGACCCGGCCAACACCGACGAGGCGCTGCGCGAGGTGGCGCTCGACCTCGCCGAGGGCGCCGACATGGTCATGGTCAAGCCGGGCATGCCCTATCTCGATATCGTGCGCCGGGTGAAGGACCGCTTCGGCGTTCCGACCTTTGCCTACCAGGTGAGCGGTGAGTACGCGATGATCATGGCCGCCGTCCGCAACGGCTGGCTGGAGCACGAACGGGCCATGATGGAGAGCCTGCTCGGCTTCAAGCGCGCCGGCGCCAATGGCGTGCTGACCTATTTTGCAGTGGAGGCGGCGCGCCTGCTCAGGTCCCGCTGACGGAGGAGCACGCGATGAACACCGACTGGCTCGGCCTCGGCGACAGGATCGCCGTCGTCACCGGCGCCGCGGGCGGCATGGGCCGCGCGATCGCCGCCGCCTTTGTCGAGGCGGGCGCCGCCGTCGCCCTGCTCGACCGCGAGAAGGATGGGCTGCTGGCGCTCGAGAGCCAGCTGACCGCCGCCGGCGGCCGCGTCGCCGCCATCCGCTGCGACACCGGCTCCGAAGCCAGCATCGCGGACGCTGCCCGCGCCTCGGCCGACAAGCTCGGCCCGGCGGATATCCTCGTCAACAATGCCGGCATCCTGCGCGCAGGCCCGCTCGCCACCCTCCCGCTCGAGGAGTGGAACACGCTGCTCGCGGTGAATCTCACCGGGTACCTGCTCTGCGCCCAGGCCTTCCGCCCGCAGATGCTCGGCCGCGGCGGGTCCCTGGTCCACATCGCCTCCATCGCGGCGAGCAACCCTCAGCCCCGCAGCGGCGGCTACAGCCCGAGCAAGGCGGCGGTCGCCATGCTCTCGCGTCAACTGGCACTCGAATGGGGCCCGGACGGCATCCGCAGCAACGTGGTCAGCCCCGGCCTGATCCGCACGCCGATGTCGGAGAGCTTCTACCAGGCGCCCGGCGTCAAGGAGCGGCGCGAGGCGATCCTGCCGCTCCGCCGCATCGGCACGCCGCAGGACATTGCCGATGCTGTCATCTATCTCTCAAGCGCGCGGGCGAGCTACGTTACCGGCGGCGAGATCCTGGTCGATGGTGGCCTCGATCAGGCCATCATGGAGCTGACGCCCCGGCCGGGCTACTGAGCCCTTCGAAGAAGGCGCCGATCGCCCGCACCGAGAGGCTCTCTGCGTCCCGGTCGTAGAAGCCGCAATGTCCGCCGCCCGCGACGCGAAGCGGCAGCACGGCCGGACAGATGGCCCAGTCGATGCCGTCCATCACCGAGACCGGCACCAGCGGGTCGTCCTCCGCCATGAGCAGCAGGGTCGGCACGCGCAGCCGCGGCAGGGCGGCAGCCGGGCGGTTCACCTCGCAGAAGACGGCGAAGGAGGGATAGCCGAAACGCGGCGCCGTCACCTCCGCCTCGAATTCGGTGAGGGACCCAGCCTGCCGTGCCGCCCGGCGGAGCGCATCAGGGAGGTCGGCCGCCGGCACGGCCAGCACCTCCCGCCGGTAGAGCGCCAGCAGCGCCCGGCCGAGCACGGGGTTGGCATCGATCGCCGCATAGGCCACCTCGGGCTCCAGCGGCGGCCCGATGGCGGCCGCGCCGAGGATGGCGGGCATGCCTTCCCCGCCCCGTGCGAGCAGGTTCAGCACCAGCGCCCCGCCGAGCGACCAGCCGGCCAGCACCACTCCCTGCCCGGCCAGCGCCTCCGGCAGCAGGGCCAGCGCCTCGGCCAGGTCCGCGCTGCGGCCGAGATGGTAGTGGCTGGTGCTCCGCGCCAGGCTGCGCGCGCTGCCCCGCAGGTTGAGCCGCAAGACGGGAAAGCCCCGCCGCAGCAGTCCCGCCGCGGCCTCGCGCAGATAGGGGTCGTCCTCCGTCCCGGTCAGCCCGTGGACGAGCACGGCCAGCGGCCGGCCGGCGTCTGCGGTGGGAAGGTGCAGCATGGCGGCCAGCGCGTCGCCATCCGCCATCGGCAGCCAGAGCCGGTGCCCCGGCGGCAGCCGCGCCGGCCAGGGCCAGCGCAGCGCCCGAAGCGTCTGCAGGGTGCCGCCCAGCCAGGGCGGACGCGGGCGGAAGGGCACGAGCGAGGGCGTCATGCCCCCGCCAACGCGCTGCCGCTGCCGCGGTTACAGGACGCCCTTCTCCCGCAGCGCCGCGATCTCCGCCGCCGGCATCCCAAGCAAGCCGCCCAGCACCTCCTCCGTATGCTGGCCGAGCACCGGCGGCGGGCTGCGATAGGCGGGCGGCGTCGCCGAGAGCTTCACCGGGTTGGCGATGACCTTCACCGTCTCGCCCGAGGCATGCGGCAGCTCCAGCACCATGTTGCGCGCCTGCACATGCGGGTCGGCGAAGACCTGCTCCAGCGTGTTGATCGGCCCGCAGCCGATCTTCAGCGCCTCAAGCACCTCGATCCACTCCGCCGTGGTCTTCGACTGCATCACCGGCGTCAACGTTTCCGTCACCAGCTGCCGGTTCTGCACCCGCTTCGGGTTCGTGGCGAAGCGCTCATCGGCCAGCAGGTGCTCCAGCCCGTTCGCCTTGCAGAAGCGCTCGAAGGTCGGGTCGTTGCCGACCGCCAGGATGATGTAGCCGTCCTTAGTGGGATATTCCTGGTAGGGCGCGATGTTCGGGTGCTGGTTGCCGAGTCGGGGTGGGTTCTCGCCGGTCGCCAGGTAGTTCATCCCCTGGTTGGCCAGCCAGGCGACATGGGTGTCGAGCATGCCGATATCGATCTGCTGCCCCTCCCCCGTCGCGTTCCGATGATTCACCGCCGCCAGGATGCCGATGCAGCCATAGAGTCCGGCGAAGAGGTCGGCCACCGGCACGCCCACCTTCTGCGGCGTGCCATCCGGCTCCCCGGTGAGGGACATGACGCCGCCCATCGCCTGGATCAGCGCATCGTAGCCCGGCCGCGGCGCGTAGGGCCCGGTCTGGCCGAAGCCGGTGATCGAGCAGTAGATCAGCCGCGGGTACTTGGCCTTGAGCTGCTCCCAGCCGAGACCGTATTTCGCCAGCGCGCCCACCTTGAAATTCTCGACCAGGATGTCGCAATGCCCGAGCAGCCGGTGGATCACCGCCTGGCCGTCGGGGCTGGCGAGGTCGAGGGTGACCGACTTCTTGTTGCGGTTCACCCCGACGAAGTAAGCGCTCTCCTTCGTGTTGGGCACGAAGGGCGGGGCGAAGCCGCGGGTGTCGTCGCCGGCCTCAGGCCGCTCGATCTTGAAGACCTCGGCGCCGAGGTCGCCCAGCATCTGGGTGCAGGTCGGCCCCGCCAACACCCGCGTCAGGTCGAGCACCCTGAGCCCCTTGAGCGGCCCGACCGCCCCGCCTTCCCGTCCGTCCTGCATCGCCTTCTCCCTTGCCTCGGCGCCTGATCCCGCCCGTTGATGCACCAGCCGCGCCGCTACATCCAGCCCGGCAGGATGAAGACCAGCCAGGCCAGCGGCGGCCCGGCGACGACGACCAGGATGCTGTAGACCAGGAAGCGCCGGTACACCCCCTCCCGCTCCTCCGGCCGCGCATTCGCCACCACCAGCGCGCCGTTGGTCGAGAAGGGTGAGACATCGACGATGGTCGAGGAGATGGCGAGCGAGGCGATCATCCCCCCGACGCCGATCTGCCCCTGCTGCAGGAAGGGCACGGCGAGCGGGATGATCGCCCCCAGCACCCCCACCGAGGAGGCGAAGGCCGAGACTACGCCGCCGATGTAGCAGAGCAGCAGCGCCGCCAGCAGCGGCGCGCCGAGGCCGGAGACCCCCTGCCCCACGCTGTCGATCGCCCCCGACTTCTGCAGCACGCCGACATAGGTGACGACGCCGCCGACCAGCAGGATGGTGGACCAGCCGATCTTGTCGACCGCGCCCTTCTGCTCGTTCGGGTCGAGCAGGGCGAGCGCTACCGCGACCGTCACCGCCAGCAGCCCGATGTTGATGCCGAAGGCGAGCCCGCCGATTGCGAGCACCGCCAGCCCCAGCAGCGTTGCACCCTGATGCAGGTTGAGCCCGCCCTGCTGCGGGTGGGTCGGCGGCGTCAGGCTGGCATCGGCGCTGGTGCCGTGCCCCGCGATCGCCAGGCCGGTGACCGCCGCCCCCGCGCCATCCGTCGCCGGCGCCGTCGCCCGCCGACCGAGCAGCGCCCGCCCCCCAAAGGCGAGGAAGACGCCGGCCGAGACGACGAGGTTGAAGCCGAGGCTGGCCAGGAACAGCATCGTCTCGTGCCCCGGCAGGCCGGAGCGGGCGACGATCTGGTTGGTGATGCCGCCATAGATGCTGATCGGCGAGAAGCCGCCGCCCTGCGCCCCATGGATCACCAGCAGCCCCATCATCAGCGGGCTGATCGCATAGGCCCTGGCGAATTGCAGCGCGACCGGGGCAAGGATAGCGCAGGCCGCGGGGCTCACCGCCCCCACCGCGGTCAGCGCCGCGGCGACCGCGAACATGATCCAGGGGATGGCCGCGATCCGCCCGCCCACGGCCCGCACCGCCATATGGATCAGCCAGTCCACCGTCCCGTTCTTCTGCGCGATGGCGAAGAGGTAGGTGATACCGACCAGGGTGACGAAGAGGTCGCCCGGGAAGCCGGCGATGATCTGCGCGGAGGTCATCCCGACCGAGAGCGTCCCGATCAGGAAGGCCATGGCGAGGGCGAGCGCCCCCATGTTGAGGGGCAGGACGGTCGCGACGACGAACATCACGACCAGCCCCAGGATGGTGGTGGTCTGCGGCGACATGGGCACTCCCTCTCCCCCCGGGCCGGTCTCCGCCGGCCCGCCTCATCCTCGATTCAGGCCGGCTTGCCGCCGGGCTTCTCCTCGCCGCCCAGCAGCCGCGCCAGGGCGGAGCGGGACGGCGCGGCCTCTGGCTTCGGTGCCTGCAGCAGCGCCTCCACGGCGGCGGACCGTGCCACATGGCCCGAATGCACGAAGCGCTCGTGGTTCGCCTCGATCTGGTCGCGGTCGTAGAGGTAGTTGACCATCACCCCGAAGCTCTCGCGCATGCCGCGGGCGGAGGTATTGCCGAGCCAATTCACCCGCTCGAGCCGCGCGCCGTTGCCGAGGTGGAAGCGCGCCACCGGGTCGATGCCGGGCTTTCCCGCCGCCGGCCGGGTCAGGTAGGTGGCGGCCAAGCGCAGCAGCGGGCCGTGCAGCGCCTCCCGCTTCGCCTCCTCCTGCCACCATTCGCCCTCTGTCAGCGCGTGAAGGGCGGCCGGCTCATCTTCCGCCGCGGCGGTCGCGGTCAGCAGCGCGGCCTCCTCCGGGCGGAACAGACCCTCCTCCGGCGGCGATGCAATCTCCCGCTCCAGCCAGCGGCGGAAGCCGGGCACGGGCGAGAGCGTCGAGAAGGTAGTGAGCTGGGGCAGTTCCGCCTTCAGCTCCTCCACCACCTGCTTGATGAGGAAATTGCCGAAGGAGATGCCGCGCAGCCCCTCCTGGCAGTTGGAGATGGAGTAGAAGATTGCGGTATCCGCCCGCGCCGGGTCGGCCGGCGGTTCGTCCCGCGCCAGCAGCGGCTGCACCGCGGCGGCCAGGCCCTGGACCAGCGCCACCTCGACGAAGATCAGCGGCTCGCCCGGCAGGGCGGGGTGGAAGAAGGCGAAGCAGCGGCGGTCGGCATCGAGCCGGCGGCGTAGATCCTCCCAGCCCTGGATCTCATGCACCGCCTCGTAGCGGATCAGCTTCTCCAGCACAGCCGCCGGCGTCTGCCAGTCGATCCGGCGCAGTTCCAGGAAGCCGCGGTTGAACCAGGAGGCGAAGAGATGCCGCAGGTCGGAATCCAGCACCCGAAGCGCCGGCTCGCCCCTGATCAGCCCGGCCAGTTCTTTGCGCAGCCCGACCAGGGTGGTGGTGCCGCCGGGGGCCATGTTCATGCGTCGCAGCAGCTCTTGCCGGGGCGGCTCGGCGGCCTCGGCCAAGCGGGCCGCGGCCTCCGCCGTGGGCTCCGCCATCCAAGCCTCCGCCGCCCGGCGCAGCCGCTCCGGGTCGGGGCCGAAACCCTCGGCGAGGAAGCGGAGGAAGGCGACGCGGTCCTCCCCGACCAGTTGAGCGAGGCTCTCGTGCAGCTCCCGCGCCACCGCGGCACCGGAAGCCTCGCCGCGCTCGGAGAGCAGCGCCTCGGTCAGGTGCCGGGCCCGGTCGAGCGGCGGCAGCCGGCTCGACGGCACGTCGGCATAGGCCCGGCCACGATCGGCGATGCTGGACCAGACCCGCTCCAGCCAGGTGCGGCTGTCGGACAGGCTCAGGGCGACAGGCGGCATGCGATACCCCTCCTCTGGCAGGCGATGGCTTACGCCGTATGTCGTGCCAAAAGAAGTCGGGCAAGGAGCGCCATGCCGCCGCATCGAACCGCCCTGGAGGCCCGCTGGCTGGCGCTGACCCGGGAGGTGCTGCCCGGCATGGCCGCAGCCGAGGGCTGGCCCATCCGCCTCGACCACTGCTTCATGCGGGTCTGCCTCGATGCCGCCATCGGCCGGCCCTGGTCTGAGGCGGTGCGCCGCCCCGCCATCCGCCACCTGACCGAGCCGCAGCTGGCCGCGGCCGTCGCCATCGCCGAGCGCATCCAGGCCGAGCCCGCCCTGCTTCCCGGGCTGAACCGGCAATCGCTTCGCTATCGGGGAAAGCTGCGGTGACGGGGTGCCTTGCGGAAGCCCCACCCCATTGCCATGGTCCGGGCACAGCTTCGGAGGAACCCATGCTCGACCGGCCCATGCCGACCCCCGCCGCCCCCAGCCTCGACCCCTTCGCGCTGGCCAAGGCCCTCTCCGGCCACCACTTCATCGGCGGCGGTTACGTCCCCGGCCGCAACGGCCAGAGCTTCGCCGTGGTCAACCCGGCGACCGGCGAGGAGGTAGCCCGCGCCGCCGAGGGCGATGCCGCCGATGTCGACGCCGCCGTGCAGAACGCCGCGAAGGCCCAGAAGGAATGGGCGAAGATGCCGGCCCGCAAGCGCGGCGCCCTCGTCCACCAGTGTGCCGCGCTCATCAAGGAGCACCAGGAGGAGCTGGCCCGCCTCATCGCCCTCGAGACCGGCAAGGCGCTCCGCACCGAGAGCCGCGTCGAGGCCGGCGTCGTCGCCGACATCTTCGAATTCTTCGGCGGCTTGGGGAGCGAGCTGAAGGGCGAGAGCGTGCCCTTCGCGCCGAACGTCCTCAGCGTGACGGTGCGCGAGCCGCTCGGCGTGGTCGGCGCCATCATCCCCTGGAACGTGCCGATGCTGCTGATGGCGCTGAAGGTGGCGCCCGCCCTCGTCGCCGGCAACAGCGTCGTTGTGAAGAGCGCCGAGGAAGCCCCGCTCGCCGTGCTCCGCATCTGCGAGCTGATGAACCGCGTCCTCCCCGCCGGCGTCTTCAACATGCTCTCGGGCTTCGGCCCGGAGTGCGGCGCGCCGCTGGTCGAGCACCCCTTGGTCCGCAAGCTCACCTTCACCGGCAGCGTCGAGACCGGCAAAATCGTCGCCCGTGCGGCGGCCGAGAAGCTGATCCCCGTCACGCTCGAGCTCGGCGGCAAGTCGCCGATGATCGTCTTCGCCGACTGCGACTTCGACAAGACGGTCTCCGGCGCGCTCACCTCCATGCGCTTCACCCGCCAGGGCCAGAGCTGCACCGCGGCCAGCCGCATCTATGTCGAGCGCCCCATCTTCGATCGCTTCGTCCAGGCGATGAAGGACGCGGTGAACAAGATGGCCATGGGCGACCCGCTCGACGAGGCGACCGATATCGGCACCATCGTCTCTGAGGGTCAGCTCGAGAAGGTCCGCGGCTTCATCGAGGAAGGCAAGGCGACGCCGGGTGCGACGGCCCATGTCTGCTCCGCCATGCCGACCGACTCCGCGCTGAAGAAGGGGCTCTTCATCCAGCCCGTCATCTTCACGGGCCTCGGCCGCGACAGCCGCCTGGTGCGCGAGGAGATCTTCGGCCCGGTCACCGTCATCGCCCCCTTCGACGACCCGGAGTCGGTGCTGGAAGAGGCCAACGACAGCGAGTTCGGCCTCGCCGCCTCGCTCTGGACGAACAACCTGAAGGTTGGGCTCGACCTGGCGCACCGGCTGGAAGCCGGCCTCGTCCAGATCAACCAGAACCTCGTCGTCCAGGCCAACCTTTCCTATGGCGGCGTGAAGTCGAGCGGTCTCGGCAAGGAAGCCTCGCTCGAGGCGATGCTCGAGCACTTCACCCACAAGAAGACCATCATGGTGAACATGGGCTGATATCTCCCCACGACGCCGCTGCGCGGCGCCGCGGGGGCCCCGGAGGTTCGCTCCATCCCTCGAACCTCGCACCGCTTTCCGCGGCGAAGCCGCGGAAGGCAACCACGCTTGTCAGACGAACCACTGCCCCGTCGCGGCGAAATTCGCCTCGACCTGTGCCGCGACCGCATTCCAGTCCGTCACCTCGGCCCGGTCCGGATCGCCGAAGCCGATGCCCGAGACATACCACTCTCCGGTGCGCTCGAAGTTCCGCGCGGCCTCGGCGGCGATGGCATCCCAGTCGGCGCCTTCCCAGTTCCGCGCCTCGAATTCCTGGTTCACCGCGCCGCGGCCGATATCGGGGTTGTCGGTGAAGATGCCGTCGACGCCGATCTCGATCAGCGCCCGCGCCTCCTCCGTCAGCGTCTCGACCTTCCCGTCCGGCGTGAGGGAAAGGAAGCTTTCCTCCGCCCGCAGCGTATAGGGCGCCACCTCCAGCCCCGCCGCATGCGCATCCTCGACCAGCGAGGTGGTCTCGCCGGTGAGCTGCCGGGTGATCTCGGCCTCGCCGTCACCATCGCCATCCACCGGCGTCTCCAGCTCGGTGACCGGGCGGATGTAGTCCTTGTACGGACCGATCCCCTCTGCATAGACGCGCGCCATGGCCTGCAGCGCCTCGGCACTCAGCAGGTCCTCGTTGATCGCGCTCTCCATCGAGAGGTCGAGCCCGAGCACGTCATAGATCGACGCATCGGCACCGAGCGCCGCCTTGCCGGGGTCGAAGTTGAAGGCCAGGTCGTAGGAGCCGCCGAGCAGCTGCACCAGCGGCAGGTCGATGCCCGACGCCGGCATGATCTCCTTCTGCAGCTCGATCAGGTTGCCGAGCTCGAAGGACTGGATGGTGACGCGCTCCGGGTCGGTGAAGCCGGCCTTCACCAGCGCATCGACCAGCAGCTGGCTGGTGTCCTGCTGGATCGGCGTGCCGTCGAGATAGGTGCCCTCCTGGGCGAAGAAGGTCGGGTGCTTCGTTTCCGGGATGATGCCGATCTCGCGTCCCGTCCGGGCTTCCTCCTGTCGCACCAGCTCGATCACCTCGTCGAGGGTCGGGATGCGGTAGAGGTCGTCATACTCGGTGTTGTCCGGCCGCACCTCGGGGATGCGTTCGCGGGCATAGAGGGTCTTGATCTCGGCGAGGGTGAAGTCCTCGGCGAACCAGCCGGTGATCTCCTGTCCGTCGATCGTCTTCGTCGTCTCCCGGTCGGCGAATTCCGCGCGGTCGGCGACATCGGTGGTGCCGCCGAGCTCGTTCTCGTGGCGGGCGATCAGCACGCCGTCCCGGGTGACGACGAGGTCCGGCTCGATCACATCGGCGCCCAGCTCGATGGCCAGCCTGTAGGCTTCGAGCGTGTGCTCCGGCCGGTACCCGCTCGCCCCGCGATGCCCGATGACCTCCGGCGCCCCGCCGTCCAACGTATTGAACTCGCTCATTGATACCCCTTCCCAGGCTCGCCTGGCTGCGGCCGTGGCGCAGGAGGCTAGGGGCGAGGGGCAACAGCCGGATGACGCTCGGATGACAGCAGAGTTATATTGTATTCAATCCATATCATGTGGTCCCGAACCCGGCCGTAGGCACCACGTTGCCATAGGCACCCCTCCCTACCGGCAAGGCACCCCCTTATGACCACCCTGGGCTACAAGCTGATGGCCGAGGAGCACGCCCCGCGCGCCCTCGTCCGCAACCTCGTCGCGGCCGAGCAGGCCGGCTTCGAATTCTCCGCCATCTCCGACCATTTCTCCCCCTGGGTCGAGGAGCAGGGCCACGCCTCCTTCGCCTGGTCGGTGCTCGGTGCCATGGCCCAGGCCACCAGCCGCATCGGCCTGATGACCGCCGTCACCTGCCCGATCATGCGCTACCACCCGGCGATCATCGCCCAGGCCGCCGCCACCCTCGCCATCCTCAGCGAGGACCGTTTCACCCTCGGCCTCGGCGCCGGCGAGAGGCTGAACGAGCATGTCGTCGGCGAGGGCTGGCCCGGCGTCGGTGAGCGCCATGCCCGCATGGGCGAGGCGCTGGAGATCATCAACGGCCTCCTCACCGGCGAGCTCAGCAACTACCGCGGCCGCTACCTCCAGCTCGACCATGCGCGCCTCTTCGACCGGCCCGAGCGCAAGCCGCCGGTGATCTTCGCCGTCGGCGGCCCCGAGGCCGCCCGCCTCGCCGCCCACAAGGCCGATGGCATGATCGCCACCGAGCCGAAGCCGGAACTGGTGGAGGCCTACCGCGAGGCGGGCGGCAACGGCCCCTGCTATGCCGAGGTCTCGCTCTGCTTCGCCGCCAGCGAGAAGGAAGCAATGGAGACCGCCCACCGCTATTCCCGCTGGGCGCTGACCGGCTGGCCGGTGATGGCCGAGCTGCCGAGCGTCGAGGCCTTCGGCGCCGCCACCGCGCATGTGCAGCCGGAGATGATGGCCGCCCAGGTCCCCTGCGGCCCCGACCCGTCGCGCCACCTCGAGCGGCTGGAAACTTTCCGCAAGGCCGGCTTCGACCACCTGATCCTCAGCCAGATCGGCCCGGACCAGCAGGGCTTCCTCGACTTCTTCCGCGGCACCCTCGCGCCGGCTCTGCGCTAGACCGGCGTTGTGCCCGGGCCTGGCCCGGGCACCTCGCTACCCCAGCAAAGCCTGGGCGCAGGCATCGAGGATGCTGTCCGTGTCCAGCCCGTATTCCCGGTAGAGATCCGGGATGTCGCCGGCTTGGCCGAAATGGTCGACGCCGAGCGGCACCACCCGCTGCCCGCGCACCGCCCCGAGCCAGGCATGCGCCGCCGGATGCCCGTCCAGCACCGTCACCAGCGCCGCATCCGGTGCCAGCGGTGCCAGCAGCTGCTCCACCCAGCTCGGCGCTCCGAACCCGCCTCGCGCCTTCCGCCGCGACGCAAGCCACTCCGCATGCAGCCGGTCCGGACTGGTGATGGCGAGCAGCCCCGCCCCCGGCTCCTCCGTCCGCAGCTCCTCGAAGGCGGCGACGGCCTCCGGCGCCACCGGCCCCTGGTAGGCGATGGCGATCCGCGCGCCCGGCGCCGGCGGCACCACCCAATGCCCGCCCGCCACCACCGCCGCCGGGTCGAGTTTGCGCTGCGGCTGCTCCAGCCCCCGCGTCGAGAGCCGCAGCCACACCGCGCTGCCATCCGGCTTCTGCATATGCTCGAAGCCCCACCGCATCAGGATGCTCAGTTCATCCGCATGAGTCGGCTCGTAGCTGGCCAGCCGGTCCTGCGCGATGCCGATCAGCGGCGTGTTGATCGACTGGTGCTGCCCGCCCTCCGGCGCCAGCGTCAGCCCCGAGGGCGTGCTCACCAGCATGAAGCGCGCATCCTGGTAGCAGGCATAGATCAGCGCATCGAGGCCACGGTTGACGAAGGGATCATAGACCGTCCCCACCGGCAGCAGCCGCGCCCCGTATAGCGAGTGCGACAGCCCGAGCGCCCCGAGCAGCAGGAACAGGTTCTGCTCGGCGATGCCGAGCTCGATATGCTGCCCCTCCGGCGACATCCCCCAGCGCTGCGCCGAGGCCAGCTTCGCATCGCGGAACACGTCGTTCTTCAGGTGCCGGTCGAAGACCCCGCGCCGGTTCACCCAGGCCCCGAGATTGGTCGAGACGGTGACATCCGGGCTGGTGGTGACGATCCTGCTGGCGATCGGCGCCGCCGCCCCCTGCCCCCGCCCGAGCTCCGCCAGCACCTCGCCGAAGGCCGCCTGGGTCGAGAGCTTCCGCCCCGCCGGCACCCGCGGCAGCGGGAAGGCCTCCGGCACCGGCACGGTGGGCGAGTCGAGCCGCCGTCCCTCCTCCGCCAGGCGGCGCGCGAAGGGCACGCCTTCGATGAAGGCCCGCAGTTCCGCCTCCGGCACCTCCAGCCCGACGAAGGGCTCCCATTCCTGCCCGTCCGCGATCCCCATCCCGCGCTTGAAGCCGGCCATCTGCTCCTTGGTCATCAGCCCGGCATGGTTGTCCTTATGCCCGGCGAAGGGCAGGCCCATGCCCTTGATCGTATAGGCGATGAAGCAGGTCGGCTGGTCGCCCGCCGCGTCCTGGGCGCGGAAGGCCTCCAGCAGCGCCGCCACGTCATGCCCGCCGAGATTGGTCATCAGCGCGCCCAGCTCCTCGTCGGAGAGCGGGTCGATGATGGCGCGGATGCCCTCCTCGCGCCCCAGATCGGTCAGCAGCGCCGCCCGCCAGGCAGCGCCCCCCTGGAAGGTGAGCGCCGAATAGAGGCTGTTCGGGCAGTCGTCGATCCAGCGGCGCAGCGACTCGCCCCCCTCGCGGGCGAAGGCCGCCTCCAGCTTCCGGCCGTATTTGAGGGTGACGACATTCCACCCCATGTCGCGGAATAGGCCCTCGATCCGCCCGAAGAGCCGGTCCTGCACCACGGAATCGAGGCTCTGGCGGTTGTAGTCGATCACCCACCAGACATTGCGGACATCGTGCTTCCAGCCCTCGAGCAGGGCTTCGTAGATATTGCCCTCGTCCAGCTCCGCATCGCCGACGATGGCGATGTGCCGGCCCGCCGGCACTCCCGGCCGACTGAGCTTGTGCAGGTGTACGTAGTCCTGCACCAGGCTGCCGAAGCTGGTCAGCGCGACGCCGAGCCCGACCGAGCCGGTGGAGAAATCCACCTCCGCCCCGTCCTTGACCCGCGAGGGATAGGGCTGGATGCCGCCGAACTGCCGCAGCGTCTCCAGCTTCGCCCGGTCCTGCCGGCCGAGCAGGTAGTTGACGGCGTGGAAGACGGGCCCGGCATGCGGCTTCACCGCCAGCCGGTCCTCGGGCTTCAGAATCTCGAAATAGAGCGCTGTCATGATCGAGATGACGGAGGCGCAGGAGGCCTGATGCCCACCCACTTTCAGCCCGTCCCGGTTCGGGCGGACATGGTTGGCATGGTGGATCATCCAGGCCGAAAGCCAGAGCAGCTTGCGCTCCATGGCGTGCATCAGCCGCAGCCGCTCGCCTTCCGACTCGCGGTCGGCCCGCACCAGGTTGGTTGCGCCATTCGCCAGGACGTTCACCGGGGGTCCTCCCGCATTCTCGGACAGGCCGCATCTGGCCCTGCCTGCCCCCGCTCGGCAAGGGCGCAGCCATCGTTGCGGCATCGGCGCCGCTTGCGGTTGAGCCGGTCACTGGCTAATGCGCTGGATCGAACACGCCGCGAAAGGCCATAGCCGGCGCCATGCCGTTCAACAAAACCATGTTCGGCCGCCTGTCGCTGCTGCTGATGGCGATCGGCTTCGCCGCGCTGCTCACCACCAAGGTCGGCATGCTCTGGCTGGTCGAGGAGACCCGAAGCTTCGCCACCGGCGTCATCACCACCCAGGAAATCCGCACCGCCGCCGGCCGCGTCCTCTCCCTGGTCCAGGATGCCGAGACCAGCCAGCGCGGCTACCTGCTGACCGGCGAGGACGCCTATCTCGAACCCTACCGCCACGCCATGACCGAACTGCCGCGCGAGATGCCCGCGCTGGTCGGGCGCATAATCGCCGATGGGGGCGATCAGGCGGCTGCCCGCACCCTGCAGCGGCAGGTGGAGGCGAAACTCGCCGAACTGGCCGAGACCGTCGCCCTTGGCCAGGCCGGCGACCGGGAGGGCGCCCTGGCCTTGGTCCGCACCGACCGCGGCAGGGCGGAGATGGATGCCATCCGTCAGGTCGTCGCCGGCATCGAGGCCCGCAGCCTCGCCCGCGGCCGGGCCCGCAGCGAAGGACTGGTCAGCAATGGCCGCCTCCTGCTGCTCGGCTCGGCCGGCGCCCTCCTGCTGATGCTCGCCGTCACCATCGGCGCCGGCCTGCTCGCCCGCCGCTACACCCGGGCGCTGGAGGTCGCGCAGGCCGAAGTGGTCACCGCCAATGCCTCGCTCGAAGCGCGGGTCGCGGAACGCACAGCCGCCCTCGCCGCTGCCAATGACGAGGTGCAACGTTTCGCCTATATCGTATCGCATGACCTACGCGCGCCCCTGGTGAACGTCATGGGCTTCACCACCGAGCTGGAGGCAGCCGTCGAGCCGCTCGCGGCGCTGCTGGCCGCCGCCGAGCGGGAGGCGCCCGCCCTCGTCACGCCCGAGGCTCGCGCCGCGGTGTTGGAGGACATCCCCGAGGCGGTCGGGTTCATCCGCTCCTCCACCGCGCGGATGGACCGGCTGATCAACGCCATCCTCCGCCTCTCGCGCGAGGGGCGCCGGCTGCTGCACCCGGAGCCGATCGACTTCCAGGCGCTGCTCGGCGGGCTGGTGGCGACGCAGCGGCACCAGCTCGACGAGGCGGGCGCCAGCGTCAGCCTCGCCCCCGGCCTGCCACGAATCCACAGCGACCGGCTGGCGGTGGAGCAGATCTTCGGCAACCTCATCGACAATGCGGTGAAGTATCTCGACCCGGCCCGTCCCGGCCGCATCGCCATCCGCGGCCGCACCAGCGGCAGCCATGTCGTGGTCGAGGTCGAGGATAACGGGCGCGGGATCGACCCGCGCGACCATGGCCGGATCTTCGAGCTTTTCCGCCGCTCCGGCCGGCAGGACAGGCCAGGCGAAGGCATCGGCCTCGCCCATGTGCGGGCGCTGGCCCGCCGTCTCGGCGGCGATGTCGAATGCCGTTCGGTCCCCGGCCACGGCTCCACCTTCCGCGTGACCCTGGCGCTCACCGCGCCCGCCCAGCCGCAGACGCCGGGCGCAGCAGAGGACATCCCCACATGAACGCTGCCGCCCAGGCCGTCACCATCGTCATGGTCGAGGATGACGAGGGCCATGCCCGCCTGATCGAGAAGAACCTGAAGCGCGCCGGCGTCTTCAACGAGGTGCGCCATTTCCTCGACGGCACCTCGGCGCTCGACTTCCTGATCGGCCAGGGCCGGCCGGAGCACCGGCCGCTGCTGGTGCTGCTCGACCTCAACCTGCCGGACATGTCGGGCTTCGACATCCTGGCCAAGCTGAAGGCCGATCCGCAGCTCAGGCCGGCACCGGTGATCGTACTGACCACGACGGATGACGAGCGCGAGATTCGCAGATGTTACGAACTGGGATGCAGCGTCTATATCACCAAGCCGGTCAACTATGAGACCTTCGCCCAGGCGGTGCGCCAACTCGGCCTGTTCCTGGCGGTGATCCAGGTGCCCCCCACACCATAGGCCGCCCCATCCCTCCCATGGACCCGATGCCCCGCCGCATCCTCTACATCGACGACGAGCCTGGTTTGCGCCGCCTGGTGCAGCGCGACCTGGAGCGGCACGGATATGCGGTGGTCACGGCGGCCGATGGCCCCAAGGGCCTGGCACTCGCCGCGGCGGAGGCCTTCGACGCGATCTGCCTCGACCACTACATGCCAGGCCAGGACGGGCTCGACACCCTCACCCAGCTGCGCGGGCTGACCACGCAGCCGCCGATCATCTACGTCACCGGCTCCGACGAGGGCCGCATCGCCATCGCCGCGCTGCGCGCCGGGGCGGCGGACTACGTCATCAAGGAGGTTGGCGGCGACTTCCTGGCGCTGCTCCGCACGGCGATCGAGAGCGCCATCGAGCGCGAGGCGCTGCGCCGCGCGCACGACGCCGCCGAGGCCGCGGTGCGCGAGGCCCGCGACCGCGCCGAGGAACTCGCCAGCCAGCGCGCCATGCTGCTGCGCGAGGTGAACCACCGCGTCGCCAACAGCCTCCAGCTCATCGCCTCCCTCGCCCGGCTGCAGGAGGGCTCGGTGCAGGACCCGGCGGCGCGCGAGGCGCTGGCCGCCATGCGCAACCGCATCGCCGCCGTCGCCCAGGTGCATCGCCGCCTCTACACCTCGGACGACGTGCGCAGCGTGGCGTTGCACGACTACCTGGCCGGGCTGGTGGAGGAGATCGCCCGCTCCGTCGGCGGCCGCGCCATCGGCTTCGAGGCGGAGCCGATCGAGGTGCCGACCGACCGCGCCGTCTCGCTAGGCGTCATCCTCACCGAGCTCGTCACCAATGCGCTGAAATACGCCTATCCGGCCGGCGAGGACGGGCCGATCACCGTGCGGTTGGAGCGGCGGGACGACCATGGGCTGCTCGCAGTGCAGGACCGGGGCGTCGGTGCCACGGCCACGCCATCGGCCACCGGCACCGGCCTCGGCCGACGCATCGTCGAAAGCCTGTCGCACAGCGTCGGCGGGCTGGTGACGCAGACCGCGGGGCCGGGTGGCACCGCGGTCTCCATCCGTTTCTCCCTGGCCTAGGCGTTCCTCCGCCACCAGGCCGCAGGGTTCAGAACGAGATCGACAGCGACAGGGAGCCGAAGACGAATTCTTTCTTCTGCCCGACGAATTCCTTGCTGCGGAAGTTCTGCGTGTAGCTCAGCCGGACGTTGTGCCAGAAGATCGCCCCGCCCAGCTCCAAGTCGCCGACGAAAGGCCGATGGTCGACCGAGCGGCTGTCCCGGTAAGTGTTGCCTTCGAGGAAGATGTCCCGCGCCACCGCCCTTCCGCCGGCCCCGGCGAAGAGGTACCAGCCGAAGCCCTCGCCCACCGCGGCCGGCGTGTCGGCGATGGTCGGGCGGATGCGTGGCGCGCCGAAGTCGCGGTCCAGCCCCTGGCCGATGCGGACGCGCCCGCCGATGCCAGCATAGGTCTGCACCGTCCCGGCGGCGAGCGTCACGCTCGGCAGCGTGTCCACGCCGAGCCCGCCCGGCAGCGTGGCGACCGGGATGCGCCAGATGCGGTCGTAACTCAGGTTGAAGACCGGCTCGTCACGCAACTGGTAGCGCCAGCCCCGTGCCTCCCGGTCGCCGAGGACGGAATGCACCACATCCTGCGTCGGCCGCGCCAGCGAGCTCGGTCCCACCACGCCGACCTGCAGGCCGAATCGGTCGAGCGTCGTCTGCGTCCGCCGGTCGAGCGAGATCTCGCCATAGAGGTAGCCGGCATAGGGCCGGTCGCGCGGATCGGGATCGCGCAGGCGGGTGTCCGCCGGGGTGAACATGCTCTGGCCGAAGCCGAGGCCCCAGCGGCTGCGCGCCGGGCCGAACAGCTTGCCCAGCGCCTCGTCCAGCGCCGCCATCGGCCCCGGCAGATTGTCCTCGGCCGAGGCCCAGTTGAAGCGGAAGCCGTTGCTGTACCAGCGGTCCGTGTTGCGGGCGTAGCTGTCGTTCTCGGAAATGATGCTGACGGATCCGCGCCGGTCCGGCGCCGGAAGGTCCTGTGCCGCGGCCGTGCCGGCGAGCAAGGTAAGGGCAGGCAGGGCTGCGGCAAGCGATCGCTTCATTTGTCCCATCCCAGGAGAGACGCTAGATGTACCCCCTCGGACGCCGGGCGCAAAGGATGGGTGGCCGAGTGGTCTATGGCAGCGGTCTTGAAAACCGCCGTGGGTGCAAGCTCACCGTGGGTTCGAATCCCACCCCATCCGCCCGGCCTGACCGCGGCCTCTGAGGGCCAGGACCGCCCCGGGCCGCACCCCCTCCCCGACCGCCGCGATTCGCCTGCCCTTTTGATCCCGATCAATGCAGCGCCCGGCCCCGGGCCGCAGGATCGGCGCCACAGGACGCCGCCGGATGCGGGTCCCGCCACGGAGGGGAGCGGCGCGCCGCGCGGCCCGCTCCGGTCCCTGCGGATGCCGCCGGGCAAAGTCAGGAGAATTCCCCATGGCTAGCTTCATGAAAGCCGCCGTCGTCCACGAATTCGGCAAGCCGCTCGTCCTGGAGGCGGTGACCGTGCCGACCCCCGGCCCGGGCCAGATCCTCGTGAAGATCGCCGCGACCGGCGTCTGCCACACCGACCTGCATGCGGCGGAAGGCGACTGGCCGGTGAAGCCCAAGCCGCCCTTCATCCCTGGCCATGAGGGCGTCGGCCATGTCGCCGCGGTCGGCACGGGCGTCCGGCATGTCAGGGAGGGCGACCGCGTCGGCGTGCCGTGGCTCTACACCGCCTGCGGCCACTGCCGGCATTGCCTCGGTGGCTGGGAGACGCTTTGCAAGGATCAGCAGAATACCGGCTATTCGGTGAACGGCAGCTTCGCCGAATACGTGGTTGCCGATCCGGACTATGTCGGCCACCTGCCCGGCAACGTCTCCTTCATCGACATCGCGCCCATCCTCTGCGCCGGCGTCACCGTCTACAAGGGCTTGAAGGTGGCCGACATCAGACCCGGCGACTGGGTGGTGATCTCAGGGATCGGCGGGCTCGGCCATCTGGCGGTGCAGTATGCCAGGGCGATGGGCTTCAACGTCATCGCCGTGGACATCGACGATGCCAAGCTCGACCTCGCCCGCCAGCTCGGCGCGGCGCTGGCGGTCAATGCCATGCAGGAGGACCCGGCCGCCTTTGTGAAGCGCGCGGTCGGCGGCGCGCAGGGCGTGCTCGTCACCGCGGTCTCGCGGAAGGCCTTCGAGCAGGCGATGGGCATGGTCGGCCGCGGCGGCACGGTCTCCTTGACCGGCCTCCCGCCCGGCGACTTCCCGCTCTCGATCTTCGACACCGTGCTCAACGGCGTGACCGTCCGCGGCTCGATCGTCGGCACCCGCCTCGACCTGCAGGAGGCGCTCGACTTCGCCGCCGAGGGCAAGGTCAAGGCAACGGTCTCCACCGACCGGCTCGAGGCCATCAACGACATCTTCGCCCGCATGCACAAGGGCGACATCCAGGGCCGCGTCGTCATCGACTTCGCGCAATAGGAGCCGGATCGGCGCCTATCCTAGTCGGGCCCGAGCACGAAGCGCAGCCCCCGGTTCACCGCCACCGGAATCTCGGAGAAATGCGTCTCGCCGGGGATCTGCTCGAAGCGCGCGGCGATGCCGAGGTCGCGCAGCCGGTCCGTCATCTCCCGCGCCCGTGCCGGGATGCGCAGGCGTCCCTGGCTCTCCCGCCGCATCGCCGCATCGCCCGCCGTCGCCTGGAAGGGCGCCAGCCGCTCCTCGAATTCACCGGCGCCGAGCAGCGCCCGCGGCTGCCCCCGCTCGCCTGGCGGCAGCGCGGCGAAGCGCCCCTGCGCCTGGGCGATCAGCTCCGCGTCGAATTGCAGCGAGGGGCTCATCGCCACCCAATGGGTGAAGGCGCGCGGCCGCGCCAGCAGCGACCAGACCACGCAGAGCCCGCCAAGCGAATGGCCGAAGACCCCCTGCCGCGACCGGTCGAGCGGCACCTGCGCGGCGACGAAGGGCTGCAGCTCCTCCTCGATGAAGCGGAGAAAGCCCTCCGCCCCGCCGGTGCGCCCCTTCTCCGGCGGCGGCGTCAGGTCGAAGGCGCGGCGGCGGTCGTCATAGGCCGCCTCGGTCGGGTAACCGATGCCGACCAGCACGCCGTCGCGGATGCCGGTCTCGCCGGGGAAGGCCGCCTGCACCCGCAACGCGTCGCTGGCGATGCCCATCACCGCATTGGCATCGAGCAGGTAGAGCGCCGGCCAGCCCGAAGCCGGCGCCGGCCCGTCCGGCCGGCGAAGGAAGATGCGCCAGGGCGGCCGCCCGCCAGCACGCGGGGCGAGATCGATCTGCCGCACCCCGGCCAGCATCGCCGGCGCCCCGTTCTGCGCCGACGCGGTCCCGCCGAACGCCGCTGCACCGGCCAGGCCGAGCGCCGCCCGTCGCGACAGCGCCATCAGCACACGGCCCCCTTCGGCAGTTCCCGCTCCACCAGCCGGGCCAGCAGCGCGGCGCCGTAGGGGATAGCGGAATCGTTGAAATTGTAGTGCTGGTTGTGGACGGTCGCGCTGTCGCCGTTGCCGACATGCAGGTATGCGCCCGGCACGCGCTCCATCATGAAGCTGAAATCCTCCGAGCCCATCCCCGGCGGCTTGGTCCGGTCCACCTTCGCCTCGCCCACCAGCTCGGCGGCGGCTGCAGCAAAGCGCTCGGTCTGCTCCGGCGCGTTGATGGTGGGGGCGAAGATCAGGCGGAAGTCGAGGCTCGCCTTGGCACCAAGCCCGGCCGCGACGCCCTCGGCGACGCGCTGCATCCCTTCCTCGAGCAGCCCACGCGCCCGCTCGCTGAAGAAGCGCGCCGTGCCGGAGAGCTTCGCCGTCTGCGGGATGACGTTGTAGGCATCGCCCCCCGTCACCTTGGTGATGCTGAGCACCGCCGTCTCCATCGGCGGCATGTTGCGCGAGACGATGGATTGCAGCGCGGTTGCGATGTGGCAGGCCGCCAGCACCGGGTCGGTGCCCGCCTCCGGCCGCGCCCCGTGCGAGCCCTTACCTTCGACGGTGATATCGAAGAAGGCCCCGCCCGCCGCGGTCGGCCCGCTGCGGATCGCGTATTCGCCGACGGGCAGCCCCGGCCGGTTATGCATGGCGAAGACCTGGTTGCATGGGAAGCGCTCGAACAGCCCGTCCTGAAGCATGGCGAGCGCGCCGCCGCAGCCCTCCTCGCCCGGCTGGAAGATGAAATTGACCGTGCCGTTGAAGGCCCGCGTCTCCGCCAGGTACTGCGCCGCGCCGAGCAGCATGGTGGTGTGGCCGTCATGCCCGCAGGCATGCATCCGGCCGGGCGAGGTGCTACGATAGGGCAGGTCGTTCGCCTCCTCCATCGGCAGCGCATCCATGTCGGCGCGCAGCCCGATCGCCGCCTCGCCATTGCCCGAACGCAGCACGCCGACCACACCCGTGCCGCCGACGCCGCGATGCACCTCGATCCCCCATTCCTCCAGCTTCCGGGCCACCAGCTCCGCCGTGCGGTGCTCCTCCATCCCGAGCTCCGGATGGGCGTGGATATCCTGGCGGATGGCGGCAAGCTCCGCCTGGCGGCGGACGATGGTGTCGAATGCGGTCATGCGGGTGTCCTCGCGGCTCTCTCGCGCCGAGCAGACCCCGCCGCGCCGCCCCCCGCAAGGGTGGCACGGTCGGTTTTGCTCCGGATTAATCAGGCAGCAATCGCATTGATCGACACCAGCATCCAGGACCAGCCCCGCAGGAATCCGCACCGACATGACCCCCGCTCCGCTGAGCGATGACCCGAATGGCCGCCACCGGGACCCGGTAACCGGCACGGTCACCGAGGAGGCCCTGCTGCATTTCCTGGAGGCGGTGCTCGCCATGGCGGAGCCGGTCGGCCCGCAGGTCGGCATGCTCTGCCTCGGCATCGACGGGCTGGAGGGCATCACCGCCCGGCACGGCGTCGCGGTGCGGGACGCGGCCCTGCTCGGCGTGGCCGACCGGATGCATGAGCGCATCCGCGTGCAGGATCTGGTCGGGCGGGTGGACGGCGGCTTCGGCATCTGCCTCGCCGATATCTTCCCCGCCCAGGCGGTCGCAGCGGCCGAGCGCCTGCTGCGCTGCATCCGCGCCATGCCGGTGCCGACGCCGATCGGCGCCCTCGCCCTCACCTGCAGCGTTGGCCTGGTGCTGAGCCGGGGCGGAGCGGACCAGGCTCCGCTCCTGCTTGATCGGGCACGCGACCTGCGCGAGGCGGCCCGCCGGTCCGGCGGCGACAGCCTCGTCACCTCCCTCCAGGGCCGGCCGGGCTAGCAACCCTTCCGCATCGGTGCCCACCCGAAGCCCACGGGTGGTGTTGCGATGGTCCTCAGCGGAACCAGGCCCCGCCGCGGATCACCGCCGCCAGCACCACCCCATAGGCAACGAGCCCCGCCGCCAGCGCGGCGAAGACCCAGGCGAGCGAGCCGGTGAGGTGGAGCGCCAGCCAGCCGCCGCCCACCGCGATCACCAGCCGGATCAGCCCGGCGAGCAGCGGCCAGCCGAGCTTCCCTGCCCCCTGCGACGCGAAATAGAGCGACAGCCCCAGCCCGAAGAAGCCATAGGCCGGTCCGACCACCCGCAGATAGGCCGCGCCCGTCTCCAGCATCCGTGGGTCATGGCCGAAGAGGCCGAGCCAAGCCTCCGGCCAGGCCGCCGCCGCCAGCCCCACCGCCTCCGTAACGAGGAAGGCGAGCGCCCCGCCGGTCAGCGCGATGCGCAGCGCCCGCGCCCCCTGCCCCGCCCCGATATTCGTGCCCACCAGCGCCACCAGCGGTGCGCCGAGGCCGAAGACCAGCGGGATCAGCAGGTATTCCAGCCGCGTTCCCGTGCCGTAGCCGGCCACCGCATCCGGCCCGCCGGCCCGCGCCACCACCGCTGTCGTCAGCGCGATGGTCAACGTCGTCTGCAAGGTGCTGACCGAGGCGACCGCCCCGACGCCGAGGATGTCGCGGAACAGCGCCCAGCGCAGCCGCGCCCACCGCAGCCGGGCGATGCTCCGCCCGGACAGCACCGCCCAACCGAGGATCGCGGTCGAGAGGCCGGTGCCGATCACCACCGCCCAGCCGCCGCCGGCGATGCCCAAGGCGGGCACCGGCCCGTAGCCATGGATCAGCAGCGGCGAGAGCGGCACCAGCACCGCCACGCCGATGACGATGGAGACCGAGGGCAGCAGCATGGCGCCGGTGCCGCGCAGCACGCTGGCGAAGGCATTGCTCAGCCAGACCAGCACCGCCCCGCCGAAGACCACGTCGGAATACTGCAAGGCCGCCTGCAGCGAGCCGCCCTCCCCACCCAGCAGGGCATAGAGCGCCGGGCCGAAGGCGAGCAGCAGCGCGGTGAATCCGAGCCCGAGGACGCCGTTGATGACCAGCGCATGCAGCACCAGCGCATCCGCATCCTCCTGCCGCCCGGCACCGAGCGCCCGGGCCACGGCCGAGGCGATGCCGCCGCCGACCGCGCCGCCGGAGAGCATCTGCATCATCATGAAGCCGGGGAAAACCAGCGCCATGCCGGCCAGCGCATCGGTGCCGAGGTGGGAGACCCACCAGGTCTCGATCAGCCCGACCGAGGCCTGGGCCAGCATCACCAGCGTATTCGGCCAGGCAAGGCGCAGCAGGGTCGGCACCACCCTCCCATGCAGCAGCATGCGGGTGCGCGGGCTCATCACCGCGGCGCCCATGGCCGGCACGCCGAGGCCCGTTGCGGCGCCGCTCATGACGCGCGCCCGGCGCGGGCGTTGTAGACCTGGAGTTGGGCGAATGCGGCGGCGAGCATCGGCGATGCGAGCCCGCAGGCCCGCCCGCGGCGGACCAGGTCGCCGACCACATGCTCGGCCTCGACCCTCGGCGCGCCCTGCTGGATGTCGCGCATCATCGAGGCCGCCCAGCCGGATTGCGGGTCGGTCAGGATGCGGTCGGCATGGGCGATGGCGGGCGGGCGCGGGGCATGGCCATGCGCAGCGGCGATGGCACGGGCCTCGGCCAGCAGGAGGCGGGCAAGGGCCGGACCATCCTCCGTCGCCATCACCTCGCCGACGGTGCCGCGCATCAGGCAGGTGAGCGCGGCGCCCGGCGCCAGCATGCACCACTTCTCCCAGAGATCCTGGACGATCTCCGCCGAGGCCCGCGCCGCGACCGAACCCGCCGCGAAGGCCTCGGCCAGCGTCCGCACCGGCGGGGTGATCGTGCCGGAGCGGTCGCCAAGCACCAGCGTGTCCATCGGGCCGATGTGGCGAATGGTGCCATCCGGCTCCATCATGGTGGCGATCATGGCGACGCCGCCGAGCACCCGCGCCGCGCCGAACCTGCCATCCAGCTCGTCGAGATGCGCGATGCCGTTCAGCAGCGGCAGCACCAGGCTTCCCTGCCCGACCGCCGGGGCAGTGGCCTCCATCGCCGAGCCGAGGTCATAGGCCTTGCAGGTCAGCAGGACGATGTCGAAGAGCCGGTCGACCTGCCCGGACTGGAGCACCGGCAGGCGCTGCCGCCGGACCTCGCCCCGGCTGGCGATCACCAGCCCGTCGCGCTCCAGCTGCGCCGCCCGGCCGGGACGGACCAGCAGGCTGACATCCGCCCCCGCGTCCGCCAGGCGCGATGCATAATAGCCGCCGATGGCCCCGGCGCCGAGAAAGAGGATCCGCATCGCCGCTCCTTTTGATGACGAACGCCATCTAAACGCTATGATTGGCCCCGTCACCAAACCCTGTCAACACCCCCATCGCCAGCGGCATCCAGCCCATGACACAGAGGCTTCGCCCCGGCCTCGGCTTCGGCCTATGATGCCAGGGTGAACCTGCTCGCCCCGCCCCGCGCCCGACTGCCTGTCGAGGTCGTCTTCGACCTGGTCTGCCCCTGGTGCTTCCTCGGCATCAGGCGGCTGCGGCGAACCCTGCGCTCGCGCCCGGACGTGGCGGCGGAGCTGATCTGGCGGCCCTTCCTGCTCAACCCGGATTTCGCGCCGCAGGGCGTGCCGCGGCAGGACTACCTCGTGCGGAAATTCGGCGGCGAGGACCGTGCCCGCCGCCTGCACGGCACCATCGCCGAACTCGGCCGGGCCGAGGGCATCGAATTCCGCTTCGACCGCATCCGCCGCGTGCCGCACTCGCTCGATGCGCATCGGCTGGTCCGCTGGGCGGGCCGTTTCAATGCCGCCGACCAGCTCGTCGATGCGATCTTCGAGGCCTATTTCACCGAGGGCGCCGATATCGGCGATGCCCACGTGCTTGCCGCCATCGCCGGCCAGCAGGGGCTGGACGCGCCGCTCGCCCGCCGCTTCCTCTCGACCGTCGCCGAGGTCGAGGCCGTCCATGCCGACAACCTCCGCGCCCATCGTCTCGGCATCAACGGCGTGCCCTGCTTCGTCGTCGCCGGCCGCAGCGCCATCGCCGGCGCGCAGGAGCCCGAGGTGCTGGAGCGCCTGCTCGACATCGCGCTCGTCGAGAGCTAGCCCGCGACCGGCACCCTTCCCTCGATCGGATACTGCGGGTCGTTGTAGCCCGGCGTCGAGGGATGGCCCGGCGGCACCAGCCGGTCGACCAGCGCCTCATCCTCGGCGGTGAACCGGTAGTCGAGCGCCGCCAGATAGTCCTCCAGATGCGCCTCGGTCCGCGGCCCGAGGATGCTGCCGGTGACGAGCCGGTTGTTCAGCACCCAGCCAGTGGCGAAATGCACCGCCGTCGTGCCGGCGCGCTCCGCATGCTTGCGGATCACCTGCGCGATCTCGAGCGATTCCGGCCGCAGCTCCGTCTCCAGCATCCGCTTGTCCTGCCGCGCCGCCCGGCTGCCCGCCTCGGGCTCGGCGCCCGGCCGGTACTTCGCCGTCAGCACCCCGCGCGCCAGCGGCGAATAGGGGAAGATGCCCAGGCCGAAATGCGCCGCCGCCGGAAGCTGCTCCACCTCCGGCTGCCGGTTCATGGCGTTGTAGTAGGGCTGCGAGACCACCGGCCGGTCGATCCCCAGATCGTCGCAGAGCCGGCAGATCTCGGCGATCCGCCAGGAGCGGTAGTTGGAGACGCCGAAATGCCGGACCTTCCCCGCCCGCACCAGGTCGGCCAGCGCCCGCACCGTCGTCTCCAGCGGCGTCGCATGGTCCTCCTTGTGGAGGTAGAGGATGTCGATGAAGTCGGTGCCGAGCCGCCTGAGGCAGGCCTCCGCCCCCTGCACCACCCATTTGCGCGACAGCCCGCCCTCGTTGCGGCTTGGCCCGACCTTGTTGGCGATCTTCGTCGCCACCACCCAGTCGTGCCGCCGCGTGGCGATGGCCTGCCCGACGACCTCCTCCGACCGCCCGCCGTTATAGGCATCCGCCGTATCGAGGAAGTTGATCCCCGCTTCGGCGGCGCGCGCGATCAGCCGCCCGCTGGTCGCCGCATCCGTCGGCCCGCCGAACATCATGGTGCCGAGGCAGAGCCGGCTGACGCTGAGGCCGCTGCGGCCGAGGGTTCGGTATTCCATGAGCGCCTCCCCGGCATCATCCGGACCCGGATGACGCCAGTCTATCATTGGCGGAGCGGATTCACGCGACGGGCGCCAGCGCCCCTCTGCGACCCACTCCGAAGGCGGCCAGTCAGGCCGCCCCCGGCAGGCGCGTCAAGCCGCCGCGTAGCGCGTCAGGGCGAGATCCCCGGAGTCGATCTCCGGCGTCCGCCCGGTGACGAGATCGGCCAGCAGCCGCCCGCTGCCGCAGGCCATGGTCCAGCCGAGCGTCCCATGCCCGGTATTGAGGTGCAGGTTGCGGTAGCGCGTCGGCCCCACCACAGGCGTCCCGTCCGGCGTCATCGGCCGGAGGCCGGTCCAGAACTTGGCCTGCGCCAGGTCGCCGCCGCGCGGGAAGAGGTCGCCCACCGAATGCGCCAGCGTCTCCCGCCGCGGTCCACGGAGCTTCAGGTTGAAGCCCGCCAGCTCCGCCGTCCCGCCCACGCGGATGCGGTCGCCGAGCCGGGTGATCGCCACCTTGTAAGTCTCGTCCATCACGGTGGAGACCGGCGCGCCCGCCTCCTCGGTGACCGGCAGGGTCAGCGAATAGCCCTTCACCGGATAGACCGGCACGGCGACGCCGAGAGGCCGCAGCAGCGCCGTCGAATAGCTCCCCAGCGCCACCACATAGGCATCGGCCGTGACCCTGCCCTGGTCGGTGAAGACGCCGGAAACCCGGTCCCCCTCGCTCTCGATCCCCTGGATGGTCACGCCCTGGCGGAACTCCACCCCCGCCGCCGCGGCCATCGCCGCCAGCCGCTGGGTGAAGACATGCGCATCGCCCGTCTCGTCCCCCGGCAGGCGCAGCCCGCCGACGAATTTGCCCTCCACCAGCCCGAGCGCCGGCTCCGCGCCGACGCAACCCTTCGGATCGAGCATTTCGTAGGGCACCTGGAAGGCATCCAGCACGGCCGTGTCGCCGCCCACGGCGTCGAGCTGCTTCTGCGTGCGGAAGAGCTGCAGGGTGCCCTGCATCCGCTGGTCATAGGCGATGCCCGTCTCGGCGCGCAGGTCGCGGAGGCAGTCGCGGCTGTACTCGGCGAGGCGGACCATGCGCGCCTTGTTGGTCGCATAGGCATCCTCGGTGCAGTTGGCGAGCATCCGCGCCAGCCAGGGATAAAGCCCGCCGCGCGCCTGCGGCCAGAACACCAGCGGCCGGTGCCGCATCATCAGCCATTTCAGCGCCTTCACGGGAATACCCGGGCCCGCCCAGGGGGCGGAGTAGCCCGGCGAGACCTGCCCCGCATTGGCGAAGCTGGTCTCCATGCCGGCGGCCGGCTGGCGGTCGATCACCGTCACCTGGTGGCCTGCCCGCGAGAGATACCAGGCGCTGGTCACCCCGACCACGCCGCTGCCGAGCACCACAACGCGCATCGCCGCCTCCGCCTCGTTCCCGACTCAGCCTAGGCGCCAGGACATGCGAATTTCACGCCAGACCTTCGCAAGATCTGTCAGCTAAGACCGGAATGGCGCATGATCTGCGTCGATTTCGCAGAAAATTCGATGCAGACCCTGGACGACACCGACCGCGCCATCCTCCGCCTGCTCCGTGCCAATGGCCGGATGAGCAATGCCGACCTGGCCGAGGCCGTGGGCCTCTCCGCCTCCGCCTGCCTCCGCCGGGTGCGGCTGCTGGAGCATCGCGGCACCATCCGCGGCTACACCGCGCTGATCGAGGAGGCGGCACCGCGCGACCTGGTGGTGGTGATCGTGCAGATCACCCTCGACCGCCAGACCGACGACCACCTGAAGCGCTTCGAGGAGGCGGTGCGCCGCTGCCCCGAGGTGCGGGAGTGCTACCTGATGACCGGCATCGCCGACTACCTGCTGCGGGTGGAAGCGCGCGACGCGGCGGATTACGAACGCATCCACAAGGAGGCGCTGTCGCGCATGCCGGGCGTCGCCCGCATCCAGTCGAGCTTCGCCATCCGCACCGTCATCCGGGGGACCGCATGATCCAGATCGCCAGCGACGCGCTCACCGCCGCCATCAAGCCCGAGGGCGCCGAGCTTTGCCGATTGCGGGATGCCGCCGGCCGCGAATTCCTCTGGAACGCCGGCCCCGCTTGGCCGCGCCATGCGCCGGTGCTCTTCCCCATCGTCGGCCGCCTCGCGGGCGACGGCCTGAACCATGCCGGCCGCCGCTACCCCATGCGCCAGCACGGCTTCGCCCGCGACCGAACCTTCACTCTGATCGACCAGGCGCCCGACCGCTGCGCCTTCCGCCTCACCGACGGCGCGGAAACCCACGCCGCCTACCCCTTCGCCTTCGCCCTCGACATCCACTACGCCGTCGCGGGCGGGCGTCTCTCGGCCGACTACCGCCTCTCCAACCCCGGCCCCGAGCCCCTGCCCGCCTCGCTCGGCGCCCATCCCGCCTTCCGCTGGCCGCTGCCCGGCGCCGAGGGCCGCCCCCATGCCCTCAGCTTCGAGTCCGACGAACCCGCCCCTATCCGCCGTCTGCAGGACGGCCTCCTCCTCCCGGAGCCACAGCCGAGCCCCATCGAGGGCCGCCGCCTCGCCCTCTCGCCCGCGCTCTTCGAAGCCGATGCCATGATTCTCGACCAGCCGCACAGCCGCGCCGTCGAATACCGCGCCGAGGGCGGCCCAAGGGGCGGGAGCGGCCTCCGCTTCGCCTTCACCGGCTTCCCCCATCTCGGCCTCTGGTCGAAGCCTGGGGGGGCCGACTTCCTCTGCATCGAGCCCTGGCAGGGCTTCGCCAGCCCGCTCGGCTGGGACGGCGAATTCACCGACAAGCCCGGCCTCGTCACCCTCCCTCCCGGCGGCGAGTTCCGCGCCGGCTGGTCGGTCGAGCTGCTGTAGGGGGTGGCGCGCCCGGCGGGATTCGAACCCACGACCACACGCTTAGAAGGCGCGTGCTCTATCCAGCTGAGCTACGGGCGCAATCGGGTTCAGTGCGTCCAGTTCTCGGGACGGCCGAAGCGGAAGTTGTCCGCATAAACCTTCGCCTTGATGCGGACCGGCTTTGGCTCCTCGACCTCGTAGGGGATGCCGTTCGCCTCGGCATAGGCGATCGCATCCTCCTTGCTGTCGAAGTTGAGGCTCACCTGCGCATTGGTGTCGCCCGAGCCGGCCCAGCCCATCAGCGGGTCCAGCCGCTGCCGCTCGCCCGGCTCATAGGCCAGGGTCCAGCCCTGGGAACGCCCGCGGCCGGACTGCATGTGGGAGCGAGTCATGACGAAGATGCGGGCAAGCTGCGGCATAGGGCACCCTTGTTGCAGGTATCGGGGCGAGAGGATTCGAACCTCCGACCCTCTGCTCCCAAAGCAGATGCGCTACCAGACTGCGCCACGCCCCGACTTGGGCGGGAAACTAGGCCGTCCGCCGCCCCGCGGCAACAGGAGAGGCGGGCACCGCCTCCCCATCTCGCCTAGCGCATCGGCCAGGAATACATCAGCCCGCCATTGGTCCAGAGCCGGTTCAGCCCCCGCTCCAGCCCGATCGGCGTTTGCGGCCCGAGATTGCGGTCGAACAGCTCGCCGTAGTTCCCGATCGCCCTGATGGCATTGGCGGCCCAGGCCGGGTCCAGCTTCAACGAATTGCCGAGCACCGGGTCGACGCCGAGCAGCCGCCGGATCTCCGGGTTGGGGCTGCCCTTCATCTGCTCGAGGTTGCCGCTGTTGACGCCGAGCTCCTCCGCCTGGATCAGCGCCGAGAGCGTCCAGCGCACCACGTCGAACCATTCCTGGTCGTCGCGCCGCACCACCGGCCCATAGGGCTCCTTGCTGAACCGCTCCGGCAGGATCACGAAATTGGCCGGATTGGTGAACTGGCTGCGCAGCGCCGCGAGCTGCGTCGCATCCGTGCCGATGGCGTCGCACCGGCCGGATTGCAGCGCCGTCGCATTGTCCTGCATCCGCTCCTGCAGCAGCGGCGTGAAGCGCAGGTTGTTGGCGCGGAACCAGTCCGTCGTCACCAGCTCGTTCGTCGTCCCCGGCGAGAGGCAGATGGTCATGCCATCCATCCCCTTCGACTCGGTGATGGCCGCATCCTTCCGCACCATGAAGCCATGGCCGTCATAGAGGTTGACCGCGACCATCCGCAGGCCGAGCGAGGTGTCGCGCGTCATGGTCAGCGTCGTCTGGCGGATCAGCACGTCGATCTCGCCCGATTGCAGCGCGGTGAAGCGCTGCACCGCCGTAAGCGGCGCGAAGCGCACCTTGGCCGGGTCGCCGAAGAGCGCGGCGGCGAGGCCGCGGCAGAGATCGGCATCCATTCCCCGCCAGGTGCCCTGGCTGTCGGGCAACGAGAAGCCGGCAATGCCGACATTGACGCCGCAGTTGAGCACGCCGCGGGCCTTGACCGCGTCGAAGGTCTGCCCCGCCTCCGCAGCACCGGTGAGGCCGAGCGCGAGGGCCACGCCGGCCAGTATCCTTTTCAACATGGTCCGGGCCTCAGCGGATCGGGGAGAAGGGGGTGGGCTTCAGCACCATCGTGGTCTGCTGCTTCAGCGCGCCGAGCGGCGCTGTCGCCTTCTGGAACTCCGCCCAGCCGGGGTCGGCCGCCATCGCCGTCCGCCGCTTGTCCCGGTCGCCGAGCGAGCTGTAGGCCCAGGCGAAGACGGCCTGGTTGATCGGCCCGCATTCGGTCACGGCGAACCAGAGCAGCTGGCCGAGCAGCCGGTCCTGCACCGGCTTGCCGAGGTCGCGATAGGCGTCGATCCAGGCCTGCGCCTTGCCGGGGTGGAAGTCGTAGGTGCGATGGTCGACCCACATCTCCCCGCCCTCGATCTTGCGCTCGAAGGGCTGGCCGACCTTCTGCAGGGGGGAGAAGGGCACGGTCTTCAGCAGCTTCGCTTCCTGCGCCATCAGCGCGCCGCTGTCGCGCCCCTCCTTGAGGAAGCGCTGCCATTCCGGGTCGGCGTCGCGCCGGCCCATGCCGCGCTCGCGCTCGTCGATGTCGTCGAAGCCGCGGACGAAGAGGACGCGGTTGATCTGGCCGAATTCGACGGTGAACATGCCGATCAGCGGCGTCAGCGTGCGGGAAGAGGCCGGGCCGCCGATGTCGCGGTAGAGCGCCAGCCAGGCGGGCAGCTTGCCCGGATGCATGGTGTAGATGCGTTGCTCGAGGAACATGGGCTCTTCCCTCCCGTCAGGATGGGCGGAGTGCCGCATGTCCAGGCGCCGCGGTCAATCCGCGGTCAGCGCCCTGCCTCCGCCTCCGGCAGCCGGGCGCCGACCTGCCGTGCGCCCGCCTCCGTCACCTGGAACAGCACCAGCCCCGCCGGCGTGGCGGCGCCGCGCTCCATCAGCCCGCGCTCGACCAGCCGCCCGGCGACCGGATCGTCGCCCGGGGCGGGGTAGTGGTTGCGATAGGGCCTGGCGGCGCGATCGAGGCCGAGGGCCTGGCGGATCGCATCGCCTTCTTCGGGGTCGAGCGAGGGCATACGGGGCGAATGCCCCGCCCCCGCCCGGGTTCCCTCAGACCAGCGGCGCCAGCTCGTCGAGCCGGCGGAGGATGCCGTCGCGGTCGAGGTCCGGCACCTCCAGCAGCACCCGCTCGATCCCCGCCTCGCCGTAAGCGGCGAGCTTCCCGGCCTCCGGCGGCGCCCGGAAGACGGTGATGGAAAGGCTCGCGGGATCCCGCCCCGCCCCCTCCGCCACCCGCCGCAGCCGCTCGCGCGCGACCTTGGGGTCGAAATCGCCACCCGCCCGCGGAAACCAGCCCTGGCAGAAGGCCGCGACCCGCTTCAGCGTATAATCCGTCTCGCCGCCGAGCAGCACCGGCGGATGCGGCCGCTGCACCGGCTTCGGGTAGCACCAGACCGGATCGAAATCGACGAACTCCCCATGGAAGCTCGCCTCCTCCTCCGTCCAGAGCGCCTGCATCGCCCGGATGCGCTCCTCCATCAGCCTGAAGCGCGTCGGATAGCGGGCGCCGTGGTTCTCCATCTCCTCGACATTCCACCCGCCGCCGACGCCGAACAGGAACCGCCCGCCCGAGAGCCGGTCGAGGCTGGCGACGGACTTGGCGGTGATGATCGGGTCCCGCTGCGGCACCAGGCAGACGCCGGTGCCGAGCAGCAGTGTCTTCGTCGCCGCCGCCGCGAAGCTCAGCGCGACGAAGGGATCATGCGTGTGCTTGTACCGCTTCGGCAGCTCGCCCCCGCCCGGGAAGGGCGAGCGCCGGCTGACCGGGATATGCGTATGCTCGCAGAGGAAGAGCGAGTCGAAGCCCCGCTCCTCCAGCGCCCGGGCCAGCTCCCCGGTCTCGATCCCGTATTCCGTCGGGAAGTAGAAGACGCCCGTGCGCATGGTGCTCACCCCTTAGCGTTGCGGCATCGCCGTCGGGACGACGGTCTGGATCAGGCTGCTGTCCAGCGCCTCATAGGCATGCAGGTTGATGACGTCATACAGCTCCGCCCGCGTCTGCATCCTGTCGACCAGCTTGTGCGTCCCGCCATTCTCTCGGATCGACTGGAACAGCTCCTCCATCGCCTTGTTGGCGACGCGCGCGGCGGAGACCGGCCAGATCACCATCTGGTAGCCCATCTCCTCGAACTCCTGCGCGGTGAAGAAGGGCGTGCGGCCGAACTCCGTCATGTTCGCCAGCAGCTTCACCTCCGGGTAGCCCTCGGCCCGGATGCGGCGCGAGAATTCGGTGAACATCTCCCGGCTGTTCAGCGCCTCGGGGAAGATCGCATCCGCCCCGCTGTCGAGATAGAGCTTGGCCCGCGCCAGCGCCCCATCCATCCCCTCGCTCGCGGCGGCGTCCGTGCGGGCGATGATGTAGAGATGCCGCCGCGCCTTCCGCGCCGCCGCGACCTTCGCCGCCATGTCATGCGCGTCCGCCATCTTCTTGTCGTTCAGATGGCCGCATTTCTTCGGCAGCAGCTGGTCCTCGAGATGCACCGCGGCGGCGCCGGCATCCTCGAAGGTGCGGACCATATGCATGACGTTCAGCGCTTCGCCATAGCCGGTATCGCCATCGACCAGCAGCGGCAGCGCGGTCGCGCGGGCGATCTGCCGGATATGGAAGGCGACCTCGTCCACCGTGATCATCCCGAGATCCGGGATGCCCATCGACAGCGTCATTGCCGCCCCCGAGAGATAGAGCCCCTCGAACCCCGCCTTTTTGGCGAGCAGCCCCGCCATGCCGTTATGCGCGCCGGGCAGCTGGAGGATCTGCTTCCGCTCCAGCAGCCGGGCGAAGCGATGGCCGGCGGGCTCCTCCGGGTTGTCGGCGCCGATGACGTAGGGCATGGGACGGTTCCTCAGCGGAAGAAGACGAAGGTCGCCAAGATGAAGGTCGGGACGAGAAAGGCAACCGCCCAGCCGCAATAGCCCGGCATCCGCACCCCCGCGCCTCAACGAGGGCTGCCGGCCCCCCACGGGAATAGCTCCACCGGACAGTGAGGCCAGGGGCCGCGCCCCTCCGCCATCCGCCCCCGCCATACCCCGACCTTCCTGGGCCAGGCCATCTCCGCCGCCAGAGTTTGAACCCGGCCCGATTGCCCCGCGTTGCCCCCAGGCATTGAACGAACCCCCACCCGGACCGATACGGGGTGGGGTTCCCCTCACCCGGCCCGGCCACTAAGGTCCGCGAAAACCCAGGAGACACGCATGGAAATGACCGGCGAGCGGCGCATCCCCGCGCCGCGCCAGCAAGTCTGGGAAGCCCTGAACGACCCGCAGGTCCTGCAGGCCTCCATCCCCGGCTGCGAATCGGTCGAGCGGGTCGGCGACGACCAGTTCCAGGCCAAGGTGGCGCTGAAGCTCGGGCCGATGTCGGCCAAGTTCGGCGGCAAGGTGAAGCTCGAAAACCTCAACCCGCCCGCCAGCTACACCATCAGCGGCGAGGGCAATGGCGGCGCCATGGGGTTCGCCAAGGGTGGCGCCGATGTCGCGCTGGAGGAGCTCGGCCCCTCCGAGACCCTGCTCACCTACAACGTGAAGGCCCAGGTTGGCGGCAAGATGGCCCAGCTCGGCGGGCGGCTGATCGACAGCACCGCGAAGCAGATGGCTGACCAGTTCTTCAACCGCTTCGCCGCCCAGCTGACCCCGGCGCCCGAGCCGGAGGCGGCACCCGCCCCCGCCCCCGCGCCGGCCATGGCGGAGCCCGCCGCCGCCAGCGCCGAGATCCGCGCCCCCGCCATGGCCGGGACGGACACGGAATACCTGCGCGATGCCGGCGGCCCTGGTCCCCTCACCCAACACGGCGCCGACGGGCCGAGCGCAGCCGGCAAGCCGGTCCACCGCCCCAACCCGCGCCCGGTCGACCCGGTGGCGGTGCAGCCGCTCCGCCTGCTCGGCTCCTTCCAGCCCTTCGGCCTGCCGCTGCAATTCTGGGGCGGCTGCGCGGCGATGCTGATCATCCTGGCGCTGCTCTTCCTGTGAGCGACATCCCGGGGAGCGTCGAGGCCACCCAGCAGCTGCTCGCCGCCGGCGGCTATGTCGCCGACCGGGCCTTGTCGACCACGGTGCATCTCGCGCTCCGCATGGGCCGGCCGCTTTTCCTCGAGGGCGAGCCCGGCACCGGCAAGACCGAGATCGCCAAGGTCCTGGCCGGCGGCCTGCCCCGCCGGCTGGTCCGCCTGCAATGCTATGACGGGCTCGACCTCGGCGCGGCGGCCTATGAGTGGAACCACGCCAAGCAGCTGATCTCGATCCGCCTCGCCGAGGCGAGTGGCGAGACGACGGACCGCGAGGCGCTGGAGCGCGGCATCTACGACCGCCGCTTCCTCCAGGAGCGCCCGCTGCTCCAGGCCCTCAGCCCCGAGGGCGGGCCGGCGGTGCTGCTGATCGACGAGCTGGACCGCGCCGACGAGCCGTTCGAGGCCTTCCTGCTGGAGCTGCTGGCCGATTTCCAGCTCTCCATCCCGGAGTTCGGCACGGTGAAGGCCGCCATCCCGCCCGTCGTCATCATCACCAGCAACCGCACGCGCGAGGTGCATGACGCCATCCGCCGCCGCTGCCTCTACCATTGGGTCGACTACCCCGACGCCGCCCGCGAGCGCGCCATCCTCAGGATCCGCGCGCCGCATGTGCCGGAGGCGCTCTCGGCCCAGGTCGTCGCCTTCGTGCAGCGGCTGCGCGGCGGCGAATACTTCAAGCTGCCCGGCGTCGCCGAGACCATCGACTGGGCCTCCGCGCTCGCCGCGCTGGACGCGACCGAGCTGGAGCCCACGGCGGTCGACGAGACGCTCGGCGTGCTGCTGAAATACCAGGACGACATCGCCAAGCTGCGGGGCGCCGAGGCGGCGAAGCTTGTCGCCGAGTCGAAGGCGGCGTGACCCTCGCATGAGCGATATGCCGGGCAATCTTGGCCAGGCGATGCAGCTCGCCAGCGCCGGCATCGGCGCCGGCCGCGGGGCGCTGGCGGGCAACCTGCTTGCCTTCGGCCGCCTGCTGCGCCGCGCCGGCCTGCGGGTCGGCACCGCCGACCTGCTGGCCGCCGGTGAAGCCCTGCGACTGGTCGATATCGGCGACCGGCGCCAGGTGCATGCGGCGCTGCGCGGCGTCCTGGTCCACAGCCGCGACGGCTTCGAGATCTTCGACCAGGCCTTCCTGCTGTTCTGGCGCGACCCGGAGGCCGGCCGCAACGCCGCCGCCATGGCGATGCTCGACGGCTTCAAGGAGCGCGACAAGCCACCACCCGCGAGCCGCCGCCTCGCCGAGGCGATGACCCCGCCGCCCCAATCCGCCACACCGCCCCAGCCGCCCGAGGACCGCCCGCCGGTCGAGGTGGCGATGACGGTGAGCGAGCGCGAGCGCCTGCAGTCGATGGATTTCGAGGCGATGTCCGCCGCCGAGATCGCCGCCGCCAGGCAGGAGATCCGCCGCCTCGTCCTGCCGCTGGACGAGCGTCCCACCCGCCGCTTCCGCCCCGACTCCTCCGGTCCCGTCACCGACCTCCGCGCCACCCTGCGCGAAAGCCTCCGCATGGGCGGCGAGATCATGAGCCTGGAGCGCCGCCGCCGCGTCCACCGCCCGCCGCCCCTCGTCGCCCTCTGCGATATCTCCGGCAGCATGTCGCGCTATGCGCAGGTGCTGCTGCACTTCCTGCATGCGGTGACGAATGACCGCGACCGCGTCAGCTCCTTCCTTTTCGGCACGCGCCTGACCAACGTCACCCGCCAGCTCAAGAGCCGTGACGCCGAGGTCGCCTTCGAGCTCGTCTCCCACATCGTCCCCGATTGGTCCGGCGGCACCCGCATCGGCGAGAGCATCGAGCTGTTCAATCGCCTCTGGTCGCGCCGCGTGCTCGGCCAGGGGGCCGTCGTCCTGCTCATCACCGACGGGCTCGACCGCGAAGGGGCGAAGGGCCTCGCCGAGGCCACCGACCGCCTCCGCCGTTCCTGCCGCCGACTGATCTGGCTGAACCCCCTGTTGCGCTGGGAGGGCTTCCAACCCAGATCACAGGGCATCCGGGCGATGCTGCCGCATGTCGACGAATTCCGCCCGGTCCACAACCTGCAAAGCCTGCGCGCCCTGGTGGCGACGCTGAGCGGGCCGCAGCCCGTAAGGAGACTGGTGGCATGAGCGATTCCGAAGACGTGCTGGCAACCGCCGCCGCCTGGCGCGCGGCGGGTGAACCCGTGGCGATCGCCACCGTCGTCGAGACCTGGGGCAGCTCGCCCCGTCCGGCCGGCTCGCGCCTGGCCGTCAGCGCCTCCGGCCGGCTCGCCGGCAGCGTCTCCGGCGGCTGCATCGAGGGCGCCGTGGCCGATGCCGCCAAGCAGACCATGACGAGCGGCACCCCCCAGCTCCTCGATTTCGGCATCTCCGACGAGCGCGCCTGGGAAGTCGGCCTCGCCTGCGGCGGCAAGCTGAAGGTCTTCGTGGAGAAGCTCTCGTGACACCCGAGGTCCTGGCCGCGCTGGAGGCGGCGAAGGCGGCCAAGCGCCCGGTAGCCCTGCTGACCCGCCTCTCGGATGGCGCCCAGCACCTCTGGCCCGATACCGAGGTCGCGCCGCCCCTCGCCGAAGCCGCCGCGAAGGCTTTGGCGGAGGACGCTGCCGCCAACCTCACCCTCGACGGCCAGGCCTGGTTCATCCACCCGCACAACCCGGCCCTGCGGCTGATCGTGGTCGGCGCCGTCCATATCGCCCAGGCCCTGGTGCCGATGGCGCTCGCCGCCGGCTATGCGGTGACAGTAGTCGACCCCCGCCGCGCCTGGGCCACTGCCGAGCGCTTCCCCGGCATCACCCTGATCCATGAATGGACGGACGACGCCGTCGCCGCCCTCGCGCCCGATGCCCGCACCGCCGTCGTGACGCTGACCCACGACCCGAAGCTCGACGACCCCGCCCTCGAGGCCGCGCTGACGTCGGACTGCTTCTACATCGGCGCCCTCGGCAGCCGCCGGACGCACGCCAAGCGTGTCGCCCGTCTCACCGAGGCCGGCCACTCCGCCGAGGCCATTGCCCGCATCCACGCCCCCGTCGGCCTCAACATCGAGGCGGTGACGGCACCCGAGATCGCGCTCTCCATCCTCGCCGAGGTCGTCGCCACCCGCCGCGGCGCGGCGCTGGCCCGTCGCCCGGCGCTCGCCGCATGATCTTCGGGCCGACCCCGCTCGACGAGGCGCGCGGCGCCGTCCTCGCCCACACCGTCCGCCTGCCGGGCAGGGTACTGAAGAAGGGCACGGTGCTCGACCAGGAGGCCGTCGCCGCCTTGCAGTCCGCCGGCCATGGCAGCGTCATCGCCGCCCGGCTCGAGCCCGGCGACGTGCCGGAGAACGAGGCCGCCGACCGTCTCGCCAATGCGCTGATGGGCCCGCTGCTCGCCCGCTCCCGCGCCTCCACAGGCCGGGTCAACATCCTGGCCGATGCCGCCGGCCTGCTCGTCATCAACCCCACCACCGTCAACCGCCTCAACGCGCTCGACGAGTCGCTGACCGTCGCGACCCTCGCCTCGCACATCCCCGTCGCGGCGAAGGAGATGCTGGCGACCATCAAGGTCATCCCCTTCGCCACGCCCGGCCCGGTGCTGGAGGTGGCGGAGCTGATCGCCCGCACCGGCCCGCCCGCCATCGCCCTCCACCCCTTCCGCCCGCTCAAGGTCGGCCTGGTGCTGACCGAGCTGCCTGGCGTGAAGGAGAGCGTTATGGAGGGCGCCATCGAGGCGACGCGCGACCGGGTCGAGGCGCTCTGCGGCACCCTGCTGCCGCCCGAGCGCACCCGGCACGAAACCCAGGCCATCTCCGATGCGCTCAACCGCCTGCGCCGCGCCGGCGCCCAGTTGCTGTTGGTAGCCGGCGCCTCCGCCGTCGTGGACCGGCGCGATGTCGGTCCCGCCGGCATCGTCCGCTCCGGCGGCGCGATTGATCATTTCGGCATGCCGGTCGATCCCGGCAACCTGATCTGCCTCGGCCATATCGACGACATCCCGGCCCTCGTCCTTCCCGGCTGCGCCAAGTCGCCCAAGCTGAACGGCATCGACTGGGTGCTGCAGCGCCTCTTCGCCGGCCTGTCGGTGACGCCGGCCGATGTCATGGGCATGGGCGTCGGCGGGCTGCTGAAGGAGATGGAGGCCCGCCCCCTCCCCCGCGACCACGCGCCGCAACCCGCCGGCCCCGCCCCGCGCCGCGGCCGGAAGGTCGCCGCCCTGGTGCTGGCCGCCGGGCGCAGCCGCCGCATGGCGCCGCTCAACAAGCTGCTGGTGCAGGATGACCAGGGTGTCCCAATGGTCGCCCGCGTGGTGGAAAATGCGCTCGCCTCCCGCGCCCGCCCCGTCGTCGTCGTCACCGGCTACGAGCATGAGCGGGTTGAGGCGGCGCTCACCGGCCGCGGCGTCATCTTCGCCCATGCCGAGGACTATGCCGAGGGCCTCTCCGCCAGCCTCAAGGCCGGGCTCGCCGCCCTGCCGAAGGACATCGAGGGCGTCGTCATCTGCCTCGGCGACATGCCCCTCGTCGCCGGCCCGATGATCGACCGGCTGCTCGCCGCCTTCGACCCGGAGGAGGGCCGCGCCATCGTGATGCCGACCTTCCGCGGCAAGCAGGGCAACCCGATGCTCTGGGCCATGGAATTCCTGCCGGAGATGATGACCATCACCGGCGATGTCGGCGCCCGCCACCTGGCCGGCAAGCATGCCGACCGGGTCGCCGAGGTGGAGATGGCCGACGACGCCGTGCTGCGCGACTTCGACACCACGGACGCGCTCAAGAAGGCGCCGGGCTTCGAGAAGGTCAGGTAGAGGCCGCGCGAACCCACTCTGCCCAGGCCAGCGCCTCCCGGTCCTGGCCGAAGCCGGCGACCACCTGCGCCCCGAGCGGCAGCCCCCGCGGCCCCGTGCCGACCGGCACCGTCACGCAGGGGACGTGCAGCAAGGTCCAGAGCGAGTTGAAGGCCGGGTCGCCGGTCCAGCCGAGTCCTTCCGGCGCTTCGCCCGGGGCGCTCGGCGTCAGGATGGCGTCGAACCCGGCCATCACCCCGGCGAAGGCCGCCCGCGCCACGGTGAAGGCAGCGCGCGCGTCCAGCAGCGCCGCCCGCCCCTGGCGGCTTCCCCAGTCCAGCCGCTCCCGCAGCCCTTCGGTGAGCTGCGCCGCCGCATGGTCGAGTTCCCAGGCCAGCGCCTCGGCCGACTCGCCATTCATCACCAGCGCATGCGCCTCGTAGCCGGCGAGGACTGCCGCCGGCAGCTCGACGGCCTCCACCTGGGCTCCGGCCCGCGCCGCGGCAGCCGCGACCCGCTCGATCGCCTCCCGCGTCTCCGGCGCCGCCTGTTCTGCCGCCGGTCCCCAGCAGAGGCCGATCCGCGGGGCCCGTCCCGGGCGCCGCTCTTCCGGCGTGCCGTAATCGCCGCCGGTCAGCCCTGTCATGACCAGTGCCGCATCGCCCACGCTTCCGGCGATGACGCCGATCGTGTCGAGCGATTCCGCCATTACCTTCATCCCCGCCCGGTGCAGCGTGCCGAAGGAGGGCTTGAACCCGACCGCCCCGCAATAAGCAGCCGGCCGGATGATGCTGCCTGCCGTCTGCGTCCCGAAACCGGCGTGGAAGAACCCCGCCCCCGCCCCCGCCGCCGAGCCGGAGGAGGAGCCGCCCGGCGTATGCGCCGGATTGTGCGGGTTGCGCGTTGGCCCCGGGTGCCGCGTGGCGAATTCGGTCGTCACCGTCTTGCCGAGGATCACCGCCCCCGCCCGCCGGGCAAGCGCGACGCAGGCGGCATCGGACCTAGGCCGGTGCCCGGCCCAGACGGGCGAGCCGTATTGCGAGGGCTGGTCTGCCGTATCCAGCACGTCCTTCACCCCGAAAGCGAAGCCGGCCAGCGGCCCTGCCCGTCCCGCCTTCACCGCCCGGTCGACCGCCGCCGCCTGGCGCAGCGCCAGCGCCGCGTCGAGATGGACGAAGGCCCGGACCTCCGGCTCGCGCGCCGCGATCCGGTCAAGCAGCGCCTCGGTCAGCGCGGTGGCGGAGAGGCGGCCATCGCGGACGCGCCGGGTGGCCTCGAAGGCGGAGAGGGTCGCGGTATCGGTCATGGGGTGAGCTTAGGGCAAACCCCGGATGGCGCGACAGCGCCCGCGGCGGTTTCCGGCGCCCAAAAGAATCGCCTGCCGCAACGCCGCTGGCACCAGCCCCCTGCAGCCCCCAGATTGAAGCCGATGCCCCTCCCCATCCGCGTGGCAGAGGCGCCGAACGGCGCGCTCACCTACGCCATCCCCCTGCCGCCCGAACGCCTGCCCCCGGTCGCCCCGCGCCAGCTCCTCGCTGCCTGGGAGCTGGCCCGCGAGGCAGCCGACCGCCAGCAATGGGGCAAGCCGCGCCGCCTGCTCTTCCCCCGCGCCGAAGGCGAGCCGATGGAACTCGCCATCGCCGACCGCGACGCCGCGGCCTGGGCGGAGGCCATCGACTCGGCGGTGGGGCTGGATACGATCGGCGGCCTCAGCCTCTGCCTCCGCCTGCTCGCCCTGGTCGAGATCCTCGGCCGGGCGCCCTGGCTCACCGCGCTTTTCGCCGTAACCCGCCAGGGAATCGACCTGCACCCCGCCCTGCTTTCCGCCGCGGCCGCCATGCCGCTGGACGGCGGGGCGCGGTTCGACGAAACCGGTCTGCGTCGGCTATTGTCCCGGCCGCTGCCCGCGGGCGGCGCTTCGAGCCTGGGCCGCATCGCATGACGGATGACCTGATGACACGCCTCTTCCCCCTCGGCCTGCTCGCCCTCCTCGCCGCCTGCTCGGGTGGGCCGGACCCGGCCGTGGTGCCGCTGACGGGCAATGCCGTGCCGAGCCGTGCCGCCATCGCCCCCGGCCCCGGCGCCGTCCCCACCGTGCCGCCGCCGAGCGCCGCGCTGCGCGACCAGGCCGCGCTCGCGGCCGCCTGCCGGGCCGATGCCGACCGCATCGTCACCTTCCGTGACCGTGGCCAGCTCATGCGCGAGGACGAGCGCGACGCCCGCATCGGCACCGATGCCAGCATCTATGCCCGCCGCAGCGAGACCGACCGGCTCGGCCGCATCTACGAGCGTGACCGCATCGCCGCCGACTGCGTGCAAGAGAACAGCCGGACCGCGCCGCGGCGCTGATGGCGTTCGGTGGCCTGGCCGCCTTCGGTGCGCTGGGCCGCGCCCTTTCGCATCGCGACGCGCGGCTGTTCTTCGGCGCCTCCCTCACCTCCTGGACCGGGCTCTGGGTCCACCAGATCGCCGTCGCCTGGCTCGCCTGGGAACTGACGCGGAGCGCCTTCTGGGTCGGCATGGTCGCCTTCTGCGACCTGGCGCCCGCCGTCATCTTCAGCCCCATCGCCGGCGCCGTCGCCGACCGGATGGACCGGGTGAAGCTCACCATGGCCTCCCAGGCGACCATCGCGCTGGAGGCGGCGGCGATCGGCACGCTGCTCGCCACCGGCCACCTCTCCATCGGCCTGCTGCTCGCGCTGGAGGTGGTGAAGGGCACCGCCTCCTCCTTCGCCCAGCCAGCGCGGCAGAGCCTGATGCCCGGCCTCGTCCCGCGCGCCGACCTGCCGGCCGCCGTCGCCTGCAACTCGCTTTGCTACAACGTCGCCCGCTTCATCGGCCCCGCCATCGCCGGGCCGCTGATCGCCACCGCCGGTGTCGTCCCTGCCGTCTTCCTCAACAGCCTCGCCTATCTGGCGGCGACCCTCACCATGCCCAGCCTCCGCGTCGATGCCGCCCAGCGCCGCGGCCAGCCCTCGGGGGCCGGCGTCCTCGCCGACACCCTGGCCGGCTTCCGCTATGCCGGGCGGCACCCGGGCATCGGCCCGCTGCTCGCCTTCGCCGCCGTCGCCGCCGTGTTGATGCGCGGCGTGCAGGAGATCCTGCCGCCCTTCGTCGAGCGCCTCTTCGCCCGCGGCGCCGACGGCCTGGCGATGCTCACCGCCTGCATCGGCATCGGCGCGCTCTTCGCCGGCCTCTGGGTCGCCGGCCGCGGCAAGCTGGAAGGCGCGGTGACGCTCGCCATCGCCGCCGCCGCCTGCCAGGCGCTCTTCACCATCGGCTTCGTCTCGACCGGAATCTTCCCCGTCGCCCTGCTCTGCGCCGCGCTGATGGGCGCCAGTGCCTCGGTCCACGGCATCCTGGTACAGACCCTGGTGCAGAATGCGTCCGACGCCTCGATGCGCGGCCGGGTGCTGAGCCTCTGGGGCATGATCACCCGCGCGTGCCCGGCGAGCGGGGCGCTGGCGCTCGGCACGGCCGGCGAGTTCCTCGGCCTCCGCTGGCCGACCATCGGCGCCATGCTGGCCGCGCTGCTGGTGGTGGGCTGGGGCTGGCGGCGGAAGCCTGCGATGGTGGCCTCGCTCGAGACGAGAAGCTGACCGGAGGACACGAGACCATGGACGACCTGCCGCTCCCCGCCGGCATCAAGGCGCGCTTCATCGACGGCATCAACGGCCTCCGCATGCACCTCCTCGAGGCCGGCGACCCGCAGGCGCCCTGCCTGCTGCTGCTGCACGGCTTCCCCGAGCTCGCCTATTCCTGGCGCAAGGTGATGCTGCCGCTGGCCGAGGCCGGCTACCACGTCGTCGCCCCCGACCAGCGCGGCTATGGCCGCACCACCGGCTGGAGCGCCGAATACGACGGCGACCTCGCCCCTTTCCGCCCCTTCAACATCGTCCGCGACGCCATGGGCCTCGTCGCCGCCCTCGGCCATGACGGCGTCGAGGCGGTGATCGGCCACGACTTCGGCTCGCCCATGGCCGCCTGGTGCGCGCTGCTCCGCCCCGACCTGTTCCGCCGCGTCGTGCTGATGAGCGCGCCCTTCGCCGGCCCGCCCGCCCTGCAGGAAGGGGCGACGCCCCGCCCCGCCGCCCCCGACATCCATGCCGCGCTCGCCGCGCTGCCGCGGCCGCGCAAGCACTACCAGTGGCACTACTCGACGCGCGGGGCGAATGCCGAGCTGCAGCACGCCCCACTGGGCCTGCACGCCTTCCTGCGCGCCTACTACCACGCGAAGAGCGCCGACTGGCCCGACAACCGCCCGTTCCCGCTCGCTGCCTGGACGGCGGAGGAACTGGCCAAGCTTCCCGGCTACTACGTGATGGATCTCGCCAAGGGCATGGCCGCGCAGGTCGCCCCCGACATGCCCTCGCCGGAGGCCATCGCCGCCAACCGCTGGCTCCCCGAGTCAGAGCTTGCCGTCTACGCCGCCGAATACGCCCGCACCGGCTTCCAGGGCGGCTTCCAATGGTACCGCTGCGGCACCTCGCGCCGCTTCGAGGCCGAGCATCAGCTGATGGCCGGCCGTCGCATCGCGCAGCCCTCGCTCTTCATCGCCGGCGCCAGCGACTGGGGCATCCGCCAGATGCCCGGCGCGCTGGAGCGGATGCAGCGCGAGGCCTGCGCGGACATGCGCGGCTGCCACCTGATCGAGGGCGCCGGCCACTGGGTGCAGCAGGAGCAGCCGGAGCGGACGGCAGCCCATCTGCTGAATTTCCTCCGCCCTTCCTGAGCGGCAGCGGCGCGGTTAGTGTCCCGGCCGAAACGCAGGACACCTCATCATGTTGAACACCGCGATCATCGGCATGGGCCGCTGGGGCCGAACCCTGGTGGAGAGCGTGCAGCGGAAGAACGGGGCGGGCCTCCGCTTCGTCGCCGGCACCACCGGCACCCTGTCGAAGGCGACGGACTGGGCCGCCGAGCAGGGCATCCGCCTGCACCCAAGCTACGAGGCCGTGCTCGCCGACCCCGAGGTGAAGGCCGTGGCGCTCGCCACGCCGCACAAGCAGCATGCCGAGCAGGTCATCGCCGCCGCCGCCGCCGGCAAGCATGTCTTCGTCGAGAAGCCCTTCACCCTCAGCAAGGCCAGCGCCGAGGCCTGCGTCGCCGCCTGCCGCCAGGCCGGCGTGGTGCTGGCCCTCGGCCACAACCGCCGCTTCCTCCCCGCGACGCTCGAGATGAAGCGCATGCTCGCCGAGGGCGAGCTCGGCACCGTCCTGCATGCCGAGGGCCATATCAGCGGCCCCGGCGCCTTCGCCTGGAAGCCCGGCATGTGGCGCGCCGACCGCGAGGAGAGCCCGCTCGGCGGCATGGGCGCCATGGGCATCCACATGATCGACATGCTGGTGAACCTGATGGGCCCCATAGGCGAGGTCACCGTGCAGTCCTTCCCCCGCGTCTCGCCGCATATCGACGACACCACGGCGATGCTGGCGCGCTTCGCCTCCGGCGCCACCTGCAACTTCGCGACGCTATCGCTGACCGCGCGCTACTGGCGCGTCGCCCTGTTCGGCACCAAGGGTCATCTGGAGATGCAGGGCCAGGACCGCCTCGTCTTCACCCCCGTCGAGGGCCAGGGCTGGGCCCGCGACTTCGACAAGGTGGATATCGAGGCGGCCGAGCTGGAGGCCTTCGCCGCCGCCACGGCCGGCGGCCCCGCCTACCCGCTGCCCGTCGAGCAGGCGATCCACGGCGTCGCCGTCTTCGAGACGATGATCGGCGCAGCGGCCTCCGGCAGCACCTACGCGGTAGCCTGAGCGGGGGCCTGACCGCGCGTCTTGTCGCTGCCGTGACCCGGCCCTAGAACGGCCCTTCCTTGAAGGAGGGGCAGCCGATGTCGAAGATCACCCGCCAGGGCAGCAACACGATTCTCTCGGGTTCCGTCGAGTATCATAATTTCGTCTACCTGGCCGGCATGACCGCCGACGACCTCTCGCTGGACGTCACCGGCCAGACGAAGCAGGTCCTCGACAAGATCACCGCCGCGCTCGAGGCCAACGGCACCGACACCACCCGCCTGCTGACCGCGCAGATCTGGCTGAAGCACATCACCGACCGCGATGCGATGAACAAGGTCTGGGTCGAGTGGCTTGGCGATGCCGGCCGCCCGGCTCGTGCCTGCGTTGAGGCCAATATGGCCGATCCTCGCCACTTGGTTGAGATCATGGTCACTGCCTGCCGCTGACCAGGCATGACTCGCATGGGCGGCACCTCCGGGTGCCGCCCTTTTCGCGACTGTTGCATGCCAGCCGTCACACTGTTGCAAAACTCATTTCTGAGACCTCGTCTAGGACGATCCTCCGTTCACGGACCAGTAACCGGCGCCTCTTCGGGTAAATCACGCCGGATTCCCCAAGGTTTTCCCGCTCCCGGTTGCGCGAGACATTTGCGACCCGGATAACCCCGATTGTGTCGCGAGGTTACAGCGTCGCGAGGGGAAGCGGCCCGCGCGTGCAGGGGGATGGGTATGCGGATGCATCGTACGGCAATGGCGTGGTGCGTGGTGATCGGTGCGCTGGCGGCGTCGGGGGACGCCATGGCCACGCAGCGGGACCAAGCCCAGCAGCGCCCTGGCCCGGACGCGGTGCCGAAGGTCGGCATGACGGCGCATCAGGCCTATGTCGTGCCGCACCGGGCCACGAGCCGCCTTCACACCGCCCGCCGCAACCAGGTCCGCCTCGCCGCCGCCCTGGCCGAGAGCGGCGGCATCTCCTGCGTCCCCTATGCCCGCGCCGTCACCGGCATGCAGGTCAGCGGCAATGGCGGCGACTGGTGGTCCAATGCCGCCGGCCTATATGATCGTGGCCAGCGGCCGGAGCCCGGCTCCGTCATGGCCTTCCGCGCCACGGGTGGCATGTCCCGCGGCCATGTCGCCGTGGTCCGTCGCGTGGTTGCCCCACGCGAGGTCCGCATCGACCATGCCAATTGGGGCGGCCCCGGTATCCGCCGCGGCACGGTCATGCAGGATGTCAGCGTGATCGACGTCTCCGACCGGAACGATTGGTCCGAGGTGCGCGTCCAGTCCGGTCGCGACGACAGCGCCTTCGGCCGCGTCTATCCGACCTATGGCTTCATCTACAACCGTCCGGACGACGGCGCGAACACCGGCACCGCCTATGCCGGCCTGCAGCTCCGCCACAGCACCCGCTACGAGCAGGTGGCGGAGACGCTCGAGGGCTACGGGGCCCGCGCCTACAGCCAGCAGGGCTTAGTCCCGCTCCGCAGCGCACAGGCCCGCACCGCGCGGTAGGCGATCGCGTCTTGCGCCCCCGCGCCGGCATGTCACTGTCCGGGGAATGACGCGCTTCCGCCCTGCCGGCTGATGGTCCTCGAGATCCGGGACCTCGCCGTTACCTTCCGCACCGATCGCGGCCCGCTCCGGGCCGTCGATGGCGTCTCCTTCGCGGTGGAAGCCGGCCGGACGCTGGCCATCGTCGGCGAAAGCGGCTGCGGCAAGTCGGTCACGGCGCTCGCCGCCATGGGCCTGCTTCCCGGTAATGCCCGCCTCTCCGGCTCCATCCGCTTGCGTGGGCGGGAGATGGCGACGCTCGCCCAGGCCGAGTGGCGCCGCCGCCGCGGCCGGGAGATTGCCATGGTCTTCCAGGAGCCGATGACCAGCCTCAACCCCGCCTTCACCGCCGGCGAGCAGATCGCCGAGGTGCTGCGCCTGCACGAGCGCTTGGGCGAACGCGCCGCCTTCGACCGCGCCATCGCCCTGCTGGATCGCGTCCGTATCCCCGATGCGGCGCGGCGTGCGCGGCAATACCCGCACCAGCTCTCGGGCGGCATGCGCCAGCGGGTGATGATCGCCATGGCGCTTGCCTGCCGGCCCCGCCTGCTCATCGCCGACGAGCCCACGACCGCGCTCGACGTCACCGTCCAGGCGCAGATCCTCGCCCTGCTCGACGAGTTGAAGCGCGAAACCGGCGCGGCGGTCGTGCTCATCACCCATGATCTCGGCATCGTCGCCGACCATGCCGACGATGTGGTGGTGATGTATGCCGGCCGCGTCGCGGAGCGAGCCCCGGCCGCCCGCCTCTTCGCCCGCCCCGAGCACCCGTATACGGTCGGCTTGCTCGGCGCCGCCCCGCGCATCGAGGGCGGCCCCTCACGCCTCGCCAGCATCGAGGGCACCGTGCCCGACCTGCTGCGCCCGCCCGAGGGCTGCCGCTTCGCCCCGCGCTGCCCCTTCCGCGGCGCCGACTGCATCCGCCAGCCACCTCTCGCCGAGGTCGAGCCGGGCCACGCCACGGCCTGCTGGCGCGCCCCGCTCGACCGCGTGCTCGCCGCATGAGCGAGCCGCTGCTGGAGCTGCGCAACCTCCGCAAATACTTCCCCCTGCGCGACGCGCTTGGCCGCCGGCGCGGCGCGGTGCGCGCGGTGGACGGCGTCTCGCTCTCCGTCGCACGCGGCACGGTGCTCGCCATCGTCGGCGAAAGCGGCTGCGGCAAGTCGACCCTCGGCCGCCTGGCACTGCGCCTGATCGAGCCCGATGTCGGCAGCGTCCTGTTCGAGGGCGAGGACCTCCGCGCCCTCTCCCCCGCCGCCTTGCGCGCCCGCCGGCGCGACATGCAGCTGATTTTCCAGGACCCCTTCGCCAGCCTCGACCCGCGCATGACGGTCGGCGCCGCCATCGCCGAGCCGCTTCGCCTGCATCGAATCATCCCTCGCTCCGGCGAAGCCGCCCGCGTCGCCGAGCTGCTGGAACGCGTCGGCCTCCGCCCCGAGGCCGCCCGCCGCTGGCCGCACGAATTCAGCGGCGGCCAGCGCCAGCGCATCGCCATCGCCCGCGCTCTCGCCAGCAATCCGCGCCTTGTCATCGGCGACGAGCCGGTCAGCGCGCTGGATGTCTCGGTACAGGCCCAGGTAGTGAACCTGCTGGCCGATCTCATCCGCGACCTCGGCCTCACCTTCGTTCTCATCAGCCACGACCTCGGCGTGGTGCGCCACATCGCCGACCGCGTCGCGGTGATGTATCTTGGCAGCCTGGTCGAGGAAGCCCCGGCCGAGGCGCTCTTCGCCGCCCCGCGTCATCCCTACACCCGGGCGCTGCTCGCCGCCGTCCCCGGCCGCGGCCTCCGCGCCCCGCCCCTCGAAGGCGACGTGCCGAGCCCCATCGCCCCGCCCCCCGGCTGCCGCTTCCATACCCGCTGCCCCCATGCCGAGGCCATCTGCCGCGAGCAGGTGCCCGCGCTCACGGGCGAGGCCCACCGCGCCGCCTGCCATCTGCAGGACCGCCTGCCGCCAGCCCCGCCGCTGCGCGAGGCCGAGCCCGGCGGCGAGCGCCTCCGCCGCCTGCAATCCTTCTTCCAGCCCGCCGGGAGCGACGCATGATCCGCCGAACCCTCCTCGCCGCCCTCGCCTCCCTCGCCCTCGCCGGGGCGGCGGACGCGCAGACCCTGCGCATCGGCCTCCGCGAGGATCCCGACATCCTCGACCCGACGCTCGCCCGCACCTTCGTCGGCCGCATCGTCTTCGCCACGCTCTGCGACAAGCTCTTCGACATCAACGAACGGCTGGAGATCGTCCCGCAACTCGCCTCCGGCCATGCCTGGGAGGACCCGAAGACGCTTCGCATCACCCTCCGTGAAGGCGTCCGCTTCCACGATGGCGAGCCGATGGATGCGGAGGCGGTGCGCTACTCGCTCAACCGCCACCTCACCCTGTCGGGCAGCTTCCGCCGCAGCGAGATCGGCGCGATGGAGTCCGCTGAGGTGGTCGATCCGCGCACCCTCCGCATCCGCCTCAAGGTGCCCTCCTCCCCCTTCCTCTCCCAGCTCACCGACCGCGCCGGGATGATCGTCAGCCCGAAGGCCGCCGAGGCCGCCGGCCGCAATTTTGGCAACGCGCCCGTCTGCGCCGGCCCCTACCGCCTGGTCGAGCGCGTGGCGCAGGACCGCATCGTGGTGGAGCGCTTCGACGGCTACTGGGACGCCGCGCGCATCCACATCCCGCGCATCACCTTTCTGCCGATCCCCGACAGCACCGTCCGCCTCGCCAACCTGCAATCCGGCGCGCTGGAGGTGGTGCAGACCATCGAGCCGGACGACATGAAGGCGGTGCAGGCCAACCGGCGGCTCCGGGTCGCCGCCTATGACGAGCTCGGCTACCAGAGCATCGTCTTCAACATCGGCAACGGCCCGCGCGCCAATGCCGGCATCGCCCGCGACCCGCGCCTCCGCGCCGCCTTCGAGCTGGCCATCGACCGCGATGCCGTCAACCAGGTGGTCTACGAGGGCGCCTACACGCCGACGGCGCAGCCCATCCCGCCCGGGAATCCCTATCACGTCCCGGCCTTCCGTCCCGAGGGCCGCGACCTGGCCCGCGCCCGCGCCCTGCTGCGCGAGGCCGGCGTCACGGCGCCCGTCCCGGTCGAGATGACGGTGCCGAACAGCCCCGACCTCCGCCAGGCCGGCGAGGTGATCCAGGCCATGGTGCAGGAAGCCGGCTTCGCCCTGAAGCTGAACACCATGGAGTTCGCCAGCAGCCTGCAGGCCGCCAATCGCGGCGAGTTCGAGACCTATCTCGTCGCCTGGTCCGGCCGCGTCGACCCGGATGGCAATACCTGGACCTTCCTGCACAGCCAGGGCGGCCAGAACGACGGCAAATACGCCAACCCGGAGGTCGACCGCCTGCTGGATGCCGCCCGCACCGAAACCGATGTCGCCGCCCGCCGCGCCCTCTACGGCCGCATCTTCGAGATCGCGTTGCGCCAGGACCGCAGCCGCATCATCCTTTGGCACCGCAAGAACATCGTCGCCCACACATCGCGGCTCAGCGGCTTCGTCCCCGTCGCCGACGGCCTGATCCGCCCGCAAGGGCTGCGGCTGAACTAGCATGCTCCTCTGGCTTCTCCGCCGGCTCGGGCAGATCGTCCCGACCCTGCTCATCCTTTCGGTGCTGATCTTCGGCCTCCAGCAGCTGATGCCCGGCGACCCGGCGCTGATCCTCGCCGGGGAGGAGCGCGGCGACCCGCAGGTGCTGGCGCAGATCAGGGCCGAGCTCTTCCTCGACCGCCCCCTGCCGGAGCAATACCTCCACTGGATCACCCGCGCGGTGCAGGGCGATTTCGGCTTCTCCTGGCGCATCCGCCAGCCGGTGGCGCAGCTCATCCTGGAGAAGCTGCCCGTCACCTTCCAGCTCGCGGTGATGGCCTTCCTCATCGCGCTCGCCATCGGCATCCCGGCCGGCGTGCTCTCCGCGGTGCGGCGCGACCGGCCGACCGACTGGCTGGCCAACGCCGTCGCCCTCTTCGGCATCTCGATGCCGAATTTCTGGCTCGGCATCATGATGATCCTGCTGTTCAGCGTGCAGCTCGGCTGGCTTCCGCCCTCGGGCTATGTTCCGCTCAGCGAGGACCCGTTGCAGAGCCTCGCCACCACCATCATGCCCGCCTTCGTGCTCGGCTCCGGCATCGCCGGCGTGCTGATGCGCCACACGCGCGCCGCCATGCTCGGCGCGCTCGGCCAGGACTATGTCCGCACCGCCCGCGCCAAGGGCCTCGACGAACGCGCGGTGGTCGGGCGGCACGCGCTGCGCAACGCGCTGATCCCGGTGGTGACGCTCGGCACCATCGAATTCGGCCGGCTGCTGGCCGGCGCGGTGCTGACCGAGCAGGTGTTCACCATCCCCGGCTTCGGCAAGCTGATCGTCGATGCCGTCTTCAACCGCGACTACCCCGTGGTGCAGGGCGTGGTGATGGCGACAGCGCTGATCTTCGTCGCCCTCTCCCTCGTCGCCGACCTGCTCTACATGGCGGTCAACCCGCGGCTGCGCGCGGCATGAGCGCCGCCTCGGACAGCCCGGCGCGCCGCGCGCTCCGGCGCTTCCTCCGCCACCGCCTCGCCGTCTTCGGCCTCGCCGTCGTCCTCCTCTTCCTGCTCGCTGCGCTGCTCGCCCCCTGGCTCTCGCCGGCCGATCCCTTGCAGACCTCCTGGACGGCCATCCGCAAGCCGCCCTCCGCCGCGCACTGGTTCGGCACCGACGAGAACGGCCGCGACGTGCTGGCACGCGTGCTCTACGGCGCCCGCGCCTCGATGGCGGCCGGCGTCCTCTCCGTCACCGTCGCGCTGCTGATCGGCGTGCCCATCGGCCTGCTGGCCGGCCTCGCCGGCGGCTGGGTGGATGCGGTGATTGCCCGCATCGCGGATGCGATGCTCTCGGTGCCCTTCCTCATCCTCGCCATCGCGCTGGCCGCCTTCCTCGGTCCGGCGCTCGAGAATGCGATGCTGGCGATCGCCGTCACCGCCTCGCCCATCTTCGTCCGGCTCGCCCGCGGCATGGCGCTCGACGCCCGCGCGACCGATTGGGTGGAAGCGGCCCGGGCGCTGGGCAACCCGCCCTGGCGCCTCGGCCTCGTCCACGTCCTGCCGAACATCGTCCCGGCGCTGCTGGTGCAGGCGACGCTCTCCATCGCCGAGGCCATCATCGCCGAGGCCTCGCTGAGCTTCCTCGGCCTCGGCCAGCAGCCGCCCGCGCCGTCCTGGGGCAGCATGCTGAACAGCGCCCAGCGCTTCCTGACGCAAGCGCCCTGGCTGGCGATTTTCCCCGGCCTCGCGATCTTCCTCGTCGTGCTCGCCTTCAACCTGATGGGCGACGGCCTCCGCGACGCGCTCGATCCGCGCGGGGAGCGGCGCTGAAGCCTCAGGCCGTCGGCCGCCGCGCCGACGGGGCGAGGCTTCAGGCGAGGTTGCGGTCGGCGGCGAGTAGCGTGGCATCGCCTAGCCGGATGAGCATGCTGGTCCGGCTGCGGTCGCGACGAGACCGATCCTAACCCCTTGCCGCCCTGGCCCCAATCCTGTTATTAGGAACTTTTGCCCAAGGTGGTGCCTCATCACCAGGCGCCTCAACGATAAAATCCTTCAAATTCGGACCATTGCTGCAACCTTTTCAAAGGTTTGGCGGAAGCCACCTTCAAGGTTTGAGCCGTTGAGGATCGGCTCACCCCGCATAGACCGCCCGCTCGAAGGCGGCGAGCAGGTTGAGGATGCGCGGATCGGCGAAGGGGAAGGTCTGGGTCAGCAGCACGCCGCAGCGGTCATGCGCCGGGTCGATCCAGTAATAGGTGTTGCCGAGTCCCGCCCAGGCCATGCTGCCCGCCGCGCGGCCCCCTTCGGGATGCGCTTCCTCGTTCAGCATGAAGGCAAGGCTCCAGCGCTTGCGCTGGCCAGGGAAGAACTCCGCATCATGCGAGACGCCGGGCTGCGCCGTGGCGAGCGGCCCGACCAGCAGCTCGCCCATCTGGTTGCGGCCGAGCGCCTCCACCGTGCCGGGGTCGAGGATGCGCGCCCCGTCCAGCGTCCCGCCGTTCAGCACCATGCGGCAGAAGCGAAGGTAGTCGGGCGCCGTGCCGTAGAGGCCGCCGCCGCCCATGTCGAACTCCTGCTCCTCCGGGATCGGGAAGGGGATCGGGGCGAGCCGTCCGTCCGCGCCACGGCTGTGCATTGCCGAGAACCGTGCGCGCTGCCCAGACCCGGGGCGGAAGCTCGTGTCGTGCATCCCGAGCGGACCGGTGATGCGCTCCTCGATCACATCGCCGAGCCGCCGCCCGGTGACGGCCTCGACGGCGAGGCCGGCCCAGTCGATGCCGATGCCGTAATGCCAGGCCGTGCCCGGGTCGGCGACCAGCGGCAGGGCCAGCGCCTGCAATTTGCGCGAGGCAACGCCGGGTATGCCCGTCATCTGCATGTAGCGGCCGATATCCGCATTCCACATCGGGTAGCTGAAGCCGCTGGTATGGGTCAGCAACTGGCGAAGCGTGACGGCGCCGCGGGCCGGGCGAAGGATCGGCTCGCCGGCCGCGGAGAAACCCTCCAGCACCCGCGGGCTGGCGAGGTCGGGGAGCACCTCCGCGATCGGCTCGTCGAGGGCGAGCCGGCCTTCCTCGACCTGCTGCAGGGCGGCGACGCTGGTGATGGCCTTGGTCATGCTGGCGATCCAGCCAACGGTATCGAGCGTCATCGCCTCGCCGCCGGCCGCGGAGCGGAAGCCGGCCGCGCCCTCGTAAAGCGTCCCCGCCGCATTGCCGGCGACGGCGACGACGCCGGCCACGGCGCCACTGTTCACGGCATCATCCAGCAGCTTGCCGATCGCCTGCATGGCCCTGCTCCTCCCTCTGGTTGCGGAGAGGCAACCCCCGCCGGATCGCCCGGTCAAGACTGCCCGCGCTTATGCGCGATGAGCGCCATCAGCCGCCGGTCACGCCAGGCGCTCCGTCCCTCGATGCCGTCGAGCGGCAAGGCCGCCCGCCGCTCCCCCGCGACCCGCCCAACCGTCTCCTGGTCGTACAGGTAGGGCGTCTGCTCTTCGGTGATGCCGCCCATCAGCGGCCCGAAACGCTCGACGTAATCGGCGACGCCACCCGGCGCATTCAGGTCGATGGTCTCGAAGGGCCCCATGAAGGACCAGCGCAGGCCGAGCCCGTCCTTCACGCAGGCATCGACATCCTCGGCCGACATCACCCCATCGCGCACCATGCGGAAGGCCTCTGCGACCAGCGCCGCCTGCAGGCGGTTGAGCACGAAGCCGCGCGTTTCCTTGTGCGCCGTGACCGGCACCTGGCCGACGCGTTCCATCAGCGCGCGTGTCCGCGCAACCGCCGCGGCATCGGTCCAGGGTGCGCCCACCAGCTCGACCAGCGGGATGAGATAGGGCGGGTTCACCGGATGGGCGACGAGGCAGCGACCGCGGCCGGGAAGGTTCCCCGTGAACTCGCTCGCCGGGATGCCGCTGGTGGAGGAGGCCAGCACCACCTCCGGCCCGCAGAGCCGGTCCAGCTCGGCGAAGAGCTCCTGCTTCGGCCCGAGCCGTTCCGGCCCGTTCTCCTGCACATGGACGGCACCCGCGACGCACTCCGCCAGCGTCGCCGCGGCCGTGACGCGTGCGGCGATGGCGGCGGGCGCCTCGGTGACGAGGCCCGCGGCATGCAGGTCGGCGAGGCTCTCGCCGATCAGCTCCAGCGCCCGCTCCGCCACGCCCGGCGCCTTGTCCCAGAGGCGGACGGGGTGGCCGGCGCGGGCGAAGACGATGGCCCAGGCGCGCCCGATCAGCCCGGCGCCCACCACTGCGATCTGCTCCATGAAAATCGTCCTTCCGTGACGTTCCGCCCGGGAAGGTGGCTTGATCCCGGCCTTCCCGAGGGCGATCTAACGACCCGCCATGGCCGAACGCAACGTGACCTCCCTTCCCGTCTCCCCGCCGCTCACCACGCCGCTGGTTTGGGCCTGGGGCGGCGTTCTGCTGACCGCCACGACCTGGCTGGTCGGCATCGTCGCCCTCTTCCGCAGCATCGGCGGGCTGTTCGGCTGATGCTGGACCGGGCCCTCGGCGCCTGGATCGGGCTGCGCACTCGCTGGCGCGGGCTGGCACTGCCGATCTTCGCCTCGCCGCTGCTGCCGGCTGCGCTGCTCTTCGCCATCGACGGGAACGAGCGGGGCGTGACGGGCGCTGCGCTCGGCTTCGGCGGCAGCCTGCTGGCCGCCCGCGCCCTGCGGCGCGGCCGCCAGGGCGATTCGCATCGCGCGGCCTGGCTGATGGCCGTCGGCACTGGGCTCTCCGCGCAGATGGCCGGGCATCTCGGGATTCCGATGTCGCTCATCATGGCGACAGGCGCCCTCTTCGGCACGCGGATGATGTACCGGGCGCTGCCCGAGACCGCCCCGCCCCCGCCGCCCGAGCCGCCCCCGCCGCCGCCCGGCCCGATCGAGGAGAGCCGCCTGCGCCTCGCCCGCATCGAGGCGGTGGCGGCGCGGCGCGGCGACGGGAAGCTCCAGGGCGTAGCCTCGGCGATGGAGGGCGTGCTCGACGACCTCACCGCCCATCCGGACCGCCTGCCCCAGGCCCGGCGCTTCCTGACCGTCCATCTGGACGGGCTTGAGCGCATCGTCGAGCGCCTGGAGGCCGGTGCCGCCCCGCCCGAGGGGCTGCCCATCCTTCTCGATGATTTGGCAACGACGGCGCAGGAACTCCGCGGGCGGCTGACGCGTGAGGAGAGCGCGGCGCTCGACATCCAGGTGAAGGTGCTCTCCGACCGCCTGCGCGAGGAAGGATTCCGATGAGCGAAACCCAGCAGACGATGGTCGAACAGAAGACGGTTGAGCTGGAGCCGGTGTTGCCGCCGCGCGAGGCCGAGGTGACACGGCTCGCGGCGCAGCTCGATGTCGCCGACCCCGCCAGCATCCTGCGCTTCGGCCAGGAGGCGCAGAACCGCGCCACCATCGCCGCCGACGCCATGCTGGAAGGCGCCCGCAACCGCGAGGCCGGCGAGGCCGGCGTCACCCTGTCCACGCTGATCGGCACGCTGCGCGGCTTCGACATGCGCGGCCTCGGCGAGAAGACCGGCTGGCTGGCACGCCTCTTCGGCCGTGCCAGGGCCGAGACGGCCCGCGTCCTGCAGCGCTACGAGAGCATCAAGGGCCAGGTCGAGGCGGTCGGCGACAAGCTCGACACCCACCGCACCCGGCTGCTCGAGGATGTCGAGAAGCTGGAGCGGCTCTACTCGGCGACGCTCGAATGGTTCCACGCCCTCGGCGACCACATCGCCGCCGGCGAGAGCGTGCTCGGCCGCGTCGAGCGTGAGGCGATCCCCGCCATGGCCAAGGCCGTCGAGGGCGGTGATTCGACGGCGGCGCAGAAGCTGCGCGACCTGCGCACCGCCCGCGACGAGCTGGAGCGGCGTGTCCACGACCTTCGCCTGACCCGCCAGGTGGCGATGCAGGCCCTGCCCTCGATCCGGCTGATCCAGGAGAATGACAAGGCCCTCGCCTCCAAGATCCAGAGCGTCATCGCCAATACCGTGCCGCTCTGGCGCCAGCAGCTGGCGCAAGCGCTCGCCATCCAGAACATGCGCGAGGCCGGGCGGACGCTGAAGGAGGCGACCGACCTCACCAACGAGCTGCTGACCGGCAATGCCGAGCGCCTGCGGCAGGGCAACCTGGAAGCGCGCCAGCAGATCGAGCGCGGTGTCTTCGACATCGAGGCTGTGAAGCGCGCCAATGCCTCGCTGGTGGCAACCATCGAGGACAGCCTCCGCATCGCCAACGAGGCGCAGGCGCAGCGGGCGAGCGCCACGAAGGAGCTAGAGAAGGCCGAGGGCGAAATCCGCCGCGTGCTGACGGCGGCCAAGGCGTCGGGCGGGTCAGCGCGGCCGCTTTGAGCGGTGGTCAGTTCGGGAAGAGGTTGCCCCAGAAGCGGAAGGGCTGGGGCGGCATGGTGTAGATGCCGTATTCGAGCTCGGCCGGGGTCCAGCTCGATCCGCGATAGATCGGGCGGATGAAGCAGAATGTGCCGGGGTTCTCGACGGCGAAGCGCTCCATCCGCCGCCATTCGCCGCCGCGGTTCACCGCGGCGAGTTGCGGGAAAAGGTTGATATCGGTCCCGCCGCCCATGGTGTGGGCGAAGAAATGGCCGCGGTCCCGCCCGGCATAGGTCGGGGACCAGACGCCGTTGAGGAAGCCGGCCATGCGGCTGGTGTCGCGGGTGTTGGCCGGCTCGGATTTCGAGATGCCCCAGACGGCAACGACGCGGTCCTCGGTCTTCGAACCCTTGGGCTGGAGGTCAAAGAGGGTGCTGACCGCGCCTGCCTCCCCCGGCTTGCCGCCGAGGGTGACGGTCAGCAGTTCGCCACCGGTCATTGGGTAGGCTTCGATCCAGATCTCCTGCAGGCGCTCGTCCAGCTTGGCAAAGGCAGTGTCGCGGGCGACCGGCTGCGGGATCTCCTCGATTAACTTCAGGTAGATCTCCACCGGCAGGGCTCCCGCTGACGATCCGTGTGGGAAGAGTGTACCGGATTTACTGCGCCATGGTGCCGTAGAAAGCCTCGCGCACCTCGTTCGCCGCGGCGCCGCCATTGGTCGCGGTCTGGGTCATGACGATGGTGGCCAGCCGGTTCACCGGATCGACGAAGAAGCCGGTGCCGTAGATGCCGCCCCAGCCATAGGTGCCCACCGGCTGGCGGGTCTTCGCCCCCGCCGGGTCCGTCACCACGCTGAAGCCGTAGCCGAAGTCATAGCCCGCCCCGCGAAGGTTGACGGGCAGGCCGCCGGTCTGGCCGCGCGTCATCTCCGCCACTGTCTCCGCCTTCAGGATGCGTACGCCGTCCAGCTCGCCGCCGTTCAGCAGCATGCGGGTGAAGCGCGCGTAGTCGCCGAGATGCGCCGTGGCGCCCGCCCCGCCCGAGGGATAGGCGGTGCGGCTGAAGGCGCGCTCGGGGTCGGAGACCCAGGTGCCGCGGGTCAGCGGATAGGGTACCCGGTCGCCTGAGCGGATCGGGCGCAGCCCCTCCGGCGTCGGCTGCATCGCCGCCACCATGCGCGGGCGCACGGCCTCGGGGACATGGAAGGCGAAGCTCGTCATCCGCAGCGGGCCCGCGATGCGCTCCTGGATGTAGGCATCGAGCGGCTTGCCGCTGACGCGCTCGACGACGGCGCCGAGCACGTCGGTCGCCAGCGAATAGGCCCAGACCGTGCCGGGCTGCGCCTGCAAGGGCGCACGGGCCAGGCGCCGCATGTTGTCGCGCGTCGTGCGGCCCGGCGCGGCTAGCCCGTCATCCACGCCCTCCCGCGCATAGGCCTCGACCATGCCGGGGAGGTTGAGGAAGCTGTAGGAGAAGCCGCCCATGTGCCGCAGCAGGTCGCGGATCGTCGGCTGACGGGCAGCGACCAGCCCGCCATTCGCCTCGCGCACGCGCAGGCCGCGGAATTCCGGCAGGTGCTTCGCCAGCGGATCGTCGAGCCGCAGCCTGCCGTCCTCCACCAGCGTCATCACCGCGACGCTGGTGACGGGCTTTGTCATCGAGGCGAGGCGGAAGAGACTGTCGGGATTCGCGCCGCCTGCATGGCCCTCGTAGAGTACCTCGCCATCGGCGCGGATGACCACGGCGGAGATGGCCGCGACCTTGCCGCCCTCGACCTGCTGGCGCAGCGCGCCATCCAGCACCGCTTGGCGCGAGGGCGTGGCGGCGGTCGGCGCGCGGTCCTGCCCGGCGCAGGCGAGCAGCGGCAGCAAGGCCAGCGGCCAGAGATGGCGGCGCAGCATCATGGATGGTTTCCTCCGGAGTCGTTCTTGGTTGTCCGCCGAGGCTAGCGGGCGGGAGCGGCGCCCGTCCATCGCCGGCCTTGACCGCAGCGGCGGCTTCGCGGCCTAAAAGCGGAAACAGGGAGGTCCAACCATGCTGACCCGCCGCACCGTGCTCGGCACGGGGCTCGTCCTCGCCGCGCCCGCCATCGCCCAGCCTGCCTGGCCGAACGGCCCTGTCCGCCTCGTCGCCCCCTTCCCGCCCGGCGGCAGCGTCGATGCCATCTCGCGCCTGTTGCAGCCGCATCTCTCGGCGGCGCTCGGCGTGCCGGTCGTCGTCGAGAACAAGGCCGGCGCCTCGGGGGCGATCGGCACGCGCGACGTGGCCCGCTCGGCGCCGGACGGCAACAGCTGGGTGCTGGTCTTCGACACCCATGCGGTGAACCCGGCGCTGATCTCCAACCTCGGCTTCGACACGCAGAAGGACCTGGCGCCGGTGCTGCTGATCGGCACCTCGCCCATGGTCATCACCGCCTTCCATACGCGGCCCTGGCGGGACTTCCCCGCCCTGGTGGCGGCGGCCAAGGCGAAGCCGGAGACGGTTACCTACGGCACCATCGGCAACGGCTCCCTCGCGCATCTGACGATGAAGCTGGTGGAGAAGGAGGCGGGGATCAGCCTCGTCCACGTCCCCTATCGCGGCGGCGGGCCCCTCGGCGTCGCCGCCTCCGCCGGCGAGGTCGACCTGCCGACGGCGACGGGCACGATCTTCGTCCCCCAGCTCGAGGCCAAGGCGATCCGCCCGCTGGCCAGCACCGGAACGAAGCGCTCCACCGTCGCCCCCGATGCGCCGACGCTCACGGAACTCGGGGTGAAGGTGACGGCGGAGGCCTTCTGGGGCGTGCTCGGCCCGGCGGCGACGCCGGCGCCGATCCGCGCCCGCTTCGAGGCGGCGCTACGCGAGGCGCTGAAGGTCCCCTCCGTGCTGGAGCGGCTGACCGGAACGCTCGGCGTCGATGTCGACCCGAAGGGCCCGGCCGACTTCGCCGCCTTCCTAGACCGGCAGATCGGGACCTGGGGCCGCGTCGTCCACGAGAACGGCATCCGGCCCGATTGAGGCGCCGCCGCATCCTCCACCCCCGAATGGGCCGGGTCTTGGAGGAGCGCGGGATCGCCGCCGACCAGAGCAGCCTCCGTCCGACCGTGCTCGCGGACGCCGCTCCGGCTCTTCGTTCGAACGACCCAGTTACCCGCCCGGGCGAGCCCGGCCGCCCGGGGTTTGCTCTCGCCCCGCTTGACCGCAGCCGCGCGGCGCGGTCCCATCGGCTTATCAAGTGGGAGAGAACGCGATGCGCGCCTGGGCCGTGGTCGAGACGGGACAACCGTTGCAGGAAATCGAGATGCCGACGCCCGAGCCGAAGGGCGCCGAGGTGCTGCTCGAGGTGACGCATGCCGGCGTCTGCCATTCCGATCTGCATATCTGGGAAGGCGAGTATGACCTCGGCAGCCGCGGCAAGATGCGGCTGACCGACCGCGGCGTGAAGCTGCCGCTCGCCATGGGGCATGAAATCGTCGGCCGGGTCGTCAAGCTCGGGCCCGAGGCCGCGAACCAGGGCAGCAAGGTCGGCGACATCCGCGTCGTCTACCCCTGGGTCGGCTGCGGCAAATGCGCCATCTGCCAGCGCGACGAGGAGAATATGTGCCTCAACGGGCGCAGCCTCGGCGTCTACCAGAACGGCGGCTACGCGACGCATGTGCTGGCGACGCATGTGAAGCACCTGATCGACATCGAGGGCGTCGACCCCTCGCTCGCCGCGACCTATGCCTGCTCCGGCGTCACCGTCTATTCGGCGGTCAACAAGCTGCTGCCGCTGGAGCCTGACGAGCCGGTGGTGCTGGTCGGCGCCGGCGGTCTCGGGCTGAACGCCATCGCCATCCTGAAGGCGCTCGGCCATCGCCGCATCTGCGTGGTCGATGTCGCCGAGGACAAGCTGGCGGCCGCCAAGAAGCAGGGCGCCAGCGACACCGTGCTCGCCTCGGGCGAGGACACCACCCAGCGCATCATTGAGGCCTGCGGCGGGCCGGTGGCGGGCGTGGTCGACCTGGTGAACGGCACCCAGACCGCGCGCTTCGCCTTCGATGCGCTGCGCAAGGGCGGCAAGCTGGTGCAGGTCGGGCTGTTCGGCGGCGAGATGAACATCCCGCTGCCCCTCATGCCGATCAAGGCGCTGACGGTCCAGGGCAGCTATGTCGGCAACGTCAAGGAGCTGCGGGCGCTCATCGACATCGCCAAGCAGGGCCAGATCCCGCCCATCCCGGTCGAGAACCAGCCGCAGCGCAATGCCGATGCCGTGCTGCACCGGCTGAAGGAGGGCAAGATCACCGGCCGCGTGGTGCTCGTCGCCGGGTAGGCGGCGTCACCCTTCCTCCGGGATGTCCCAGGTCTCGCCCCAGCGGTCGAGGAAGGTGATGTCCCGGAGTGGGCCGCGCCCGACCGGCCCGAAGCGGCCCATCGGATAACCGATGGGCAGGATCGCATAGGAATGCACGCCGGGGGGCAGGCCGAGCGCCGCCTCCGCTTCCTTCTCATAAAGCAGGTGCCGCGTCGTCAGCGTCGCACCCAGGCCAAGCGCCCGCGCCGCCAGCAGTATGTTCTGCACCGCCGGGTAGATCGAGGCGCCGGACCACCGCGTCGGCTTTTCCTCGGCGATGCAGGCGACGATCCAGACCGGCGCCTCGTGGAAATGCTCCGTCAGGTACTCGACCGCGGCATGCTGCCTTGCGTAGCGCTCCGCCGTGACGCCGGGCGGCGGCGCGCTGCCGGCGTAGCGTGGGCCGATCACCTCGTCATAGGCGCGCTTGTACCAGACCTGCACGGCCTTCTTCACCGCCGGGTCCTTCACCACGAGGAACCGCCAGCGCTGGGTGTTGCCGCCATTCGCGGCCGAGGCGCCGGCGCGGAGGATCTTGGCGATCAGCGCATCCGGCACCGGATCCGGCTTCAGCCTGCGCATGGCGCGGGTGCTGTGCAGGATCTCGAAGAGTTCGGTCATGACAGGCTCCTCCATGGCCGGCGAGCCTGTCATGGCCCGGTCACAGCGGCCAAGGGGCGCCGGTGACGGGCTCACCCGGCGGGTCCGGCAGGGCGGGGATGGCGGCGATGGCCCGCTCATGCTCGCCGGGCCGGCCGCGATATTCCTCCGGCGCCTGCCCCGGCGGATAGGCGCCGACCACCAGCAGGTCCGGGCTGGCGCCGAGGTTGCGGTGCCCCGTGCCGGCCGGCAACACCACCACATCGCCCGCTTCGAGATCGAGCGCCTGCCCCCGCTCCCCGCCCAATATCACCTGCACCCGGCCCCGGGCGATCGCCAGCGCCTCATGCGCATTCGGATGGTAGTGGTGATAGGGGTAGATGCCGTTGCGCCAGGCCGGCGGCCAGCCATGCCGGGCGAAGAGCGCCTCGGCCGCCTCCGGCCCGCCCGCGGGCACCGCACCGCGGAACAGCAGCACGGGCAGGCGCGGGTTGTTCGGGATGGTGCCGTCATCGGCGAAGACCAGCAGTTCCGGGCTCATCGGCGCCTCCTTGTTGCTGGCATGAAAACGCGTTGTCACGGAAACCCGTTCCAATGCGGCGCAGCCGCGATAAGCTTCCATGCCTGAGGGAGGGACTGACATGTCAGGACTGATCAGGCTCCGGGGCTTTATCCAGGCCATGACCCGGCTGGCCGATTCCGGGGCTGGGGAGGCCCGCTGGCTGACCGAAGGGGCCGGGCTGTTGCGCGGCCTGGTCGCGAAGGACGACTGGCTGCCGGCGGAGATGGCCGAGGCCGGGCCGACCTACCGACAATACCTGCTGCATTGCGATCCGACGGAGCGCTTCTGCGTCGTCAGCTTCGTCTGGGGGCCGGGGCAGCGCACGCCGGTCCACAACCACACCGTCTGGGGCCTGGTCGGCATGCTGCGGGGCGAGGAGGTCTCGACCGAGATGCGGCCGGGCCCGGTCGGCGGGCCGATGCGCCCGGGCCAGGTGGACCGGCTGCGGCCCGGCGAGGTAGTGCCGGTTTCGGCCGATACCTACGACATCCATGTGGTGGAGAACGCCTTCGCCGACCGCGTGAGCATCAGCATCCATTGCTATGGCGGCAATATCGGCGCCATCGCCCGCAGCGTCTTCGACCCGGCAACGGGGGCGGCGCGGCCCTTCATCTCCGGCTACCACAACAAGGCGGTGCCCAATCTCTGGGACCGCAGCCAGGAACTGGCGGCCTGAGGCTGTTGGCGGCGCGGCGTGCCCTCGCTATCACCGCGTCATGCAAGACATGCCCGAAGGACAGGCCATGACCGAGACCCTGCCGGACCGCCTGGCGACCGACCCCCGCAGCCCCTTCCACGATGCCGCACTGCTCGCGCGCGGCATCGGCATCCGCTTCAACGGGGCGGAGAAGACCAACGTGGAGGAATACTGCGTCAGCGAGGGCTGGGTGCGGGTCGCGGTCGGCAAGACGCTCGACCGCAAGGGAAACCCGATGACCATCAGGCTGAAGGGGACAGTCGAGCCCTATCTCAAGGCCGAATGAGCCGGGCGGGGGGCGGTACCGCCCCCCCTGCCCTGCCTTACAGCTTCACCTTCAGCCAGTTGCCGATCTCGCCGACGATGCCGCGGCGGAAGGCGAGCACGCAGATGACGAAGATCACGCCCTGGATCACCGTCACCCAGGCGCCGAGCTCGGCCAGGTAGTTCTGCATCGTCACGATCACCGCCGCACCCACGACCGGGCCGAAGACGGTGCCAAGGCCGCCGACCAGCGTCATCAGCACCACTTCGCCCGACATCGACCAATGCACGTCGGTCAGCGTGGCGATGCCGAAGACGATCGACTTGGTCGCCCCCGCCACGCCGGCGAGGCCGGCGGAGAGGATGAAGGCGAGCAGCTTGTAGTCGTCCGTCCGGTAGCCGAGCGAGATCGCCCGCGGCTCGTTCTCGCGGATCGACTTCAGCACCATGCCGTAGGGCGAGTGGATGATCCGGTGGATCATCAGGAAGCCCAGCAAGAAGATGCCGGCGACGACCCAATAGAGCGTCAGGTCCCGGTCGAGCGGGACGACGCCGAACAGGCTGCCGCGCGGGATGGCCTGGATGCCGTCCTCGCCCCCGGTGAAGGGCAGCTGCACGCAGAGGAAGTAGATCATCTGCGCCAGCGCCAGGGTGATCATGGCGAAGTAGATGCCCTGGCGGCGGATCGCCACCCAGCCGGCGACGGCGCCGAGCAGCGCCGCCGTCACGCCGCCGGTGATGATGGCGAGCTCCGGCGTCAGCCCCCAGACCTTCGCCGCATGGCCGGCGAGGTAGCCGCCCATGCCGAAATAGGCGGCGTGGCCGAAGCTCAGCAGCCCGACATAGCCGATCAGCAGGTTGAAGGCGCAGGCGAAGAGGGCGAAGCAGAGCAGCTTCATCAGGAAGACGGGGTAGAGCAGGAAGGGCCCGATGGCGAGCACGGCCAGCATCACCCCGAGCGCCCCGAACTGCGCCCGCGAGAAGCCCCAGATGCCGTGATTCTCGGCCGCAGGGGCCGGGATCGAGTTGGCGGTGATGGCGGTGGAATCGGCCATGTCAGGCCCTCCCGAACAGGCCGGCGGGCCGTGCCAGCAGCACGATCGCCATGATGACGAAGATGACGGTTGCCGAGGCCTCCGGGTAGAAGACCTTGGTCAGCCCCTCGACGATGCCGAGGCCGAAGCCGGTGATGATGGACCCGAGGATCGAGCCCATCCCCCCGATCACCACCACGGCGAAGACGACGATGATCAGGTTGGTGCCCATCTGCGGGTTCACCGAATAGATCGGCGCCGCCAGCACCCCGCCGATGGCCGCCAGCGCCACGCCGAAGCCGTAGGTCAGCGTCACCATGCGGGGGACGTTGACGCCGAAGGCCTGAACCAGCGGCGCATTCTCGGTCGCCGCGCGGAGATAGGCGCCAAGCCGCGTCTTCTCGATCAGCAGCCAGGTGGCAAGGCAAAGGATGAGGGCCGCGATCACCACCCAGCCGCGATAGATCGGCAGGAACATGAAGCCGAGGTCCCAGGCGCCCTGAAGCTCGGGCGGGATGCGGTAGGGCAAGCCGGAGGAGCCGAACTGGTTGCGGAACACGCCCTCGATGATGAGGCCGAGGCCGAAGGTCAGCAGCAGGCCGTAGAGGTGGTCGAGCTTGTAGAGCCGGCTGATCATCAACCGCTCCAGCACCACGCCGGTGAAGCCGATGATGATGGGCACCAGCAGCAGCGCCCACCAGTAGTTCAGCCCGGCCCATTCGAGCAGCATCCAGGCGGCGAAGGCGCCCATCATGAACTGCGCGCCATGGGTGAAGTTGATGATGTTGAGCAGGCCGAAGATCACCGCCAGCCCCAGCGACATCATCGCATAGAAGGCGCCGTTGATGAGGCCGAGCAGCAGCTGCCCGAAGAGCAGCGGTGCGGGGATGCCGAAGATGTCTTCCATGCGGCGTGGGAGTCCTTAAGTTCGAACGAAGGGGCAGCCGCCTTCGGCGAGCGGGCGGGCGGCCTCCTCGGCCGGGGTGGTGGCGACCAGTTTATGCACGTCGAAGGGGCCACGGCTCTCGGCCGGGGACTTCACCTGGAAAAGATAGCCGGGCGTCAGCTTGCGTCCATCCTCGCGGATGCGCCCCGGCCCGAAGGCGTCGTCATCGGTCGGCATCGCCTTCATGCGGTTGACGACCTCGAGGCCCGAGGCGCGGGCGCGCTCCAGGCCAAGATCCTTCACCGCCTTCAGGTAATGCAGCGTGACGCCGTAGCAGCCGGCGCAGGAAGCATGGACCACGGCGCCCTGCCGCTTGCCCTTCACCCGCTCGGCGAAGGCGCGAGTGCGGTCGTTGAGGTCCCAGTAGAAGCTCTCCGTCATCAGCAGCCCCTGCGCCTCGGGCAGGCCGAGGGCGATGCTGTCGACGACCGTCATCAGCAGGCAGGCAAGCTTCACCCCGCTCCGCAGCAGGCCGAATTCCCGTGCCTGCTTGATGCAGTTGATGAGGTCCGCCCCGGCATTGGCGAGGCCGATGACCTTGGCGCGCGAGGACTGCGCCTGGAGCAGGAAGGAGGAGAAATCCGTCGTCGCCGGGAAAGGGTAGCGCGCGGCGCCGAGCACCTTGCCGCCCGCCGCCTCGACGAAGCGCGAGGTATCGGCCTGCAGCGCATGGCCGAAGGCGTAGTCGGCCGTGATGAAGAACCAGCTATCGGCGCCCTGCTTCACCAGCGCATCGCCGGTGCCCTTGGCGAGCATGTAGGTGTCGTAAGTGAACTGGATGCTGTTCGGACTGCATTGCGCTCCGGTGAAGACGGTGGAGCCGACGCCCGAGCCGAGCACCACCTTGTTCTTCTCCCGCGCGATGCCGGAGACGGCCAGCGCCACGGCGCTGTTCGGCAGGTCGACGATCGCCTCGACGCCCTCGCGGTCGAACCACTGCCGGGCGATGTTGGCGCCGACATCCGGCTTGTTCTGGTGGTCGCCGACGATCACCTCGACCGCCATGCCGGTCGCCGCCGAAAACTCCTCCGCCGCCTGCCGGGCGCCGGCGAAGCTGCCGGGGCCCGTCAGGTCGCGGTAGGGGCCGGACATGTCGGTGAGGACGCCGAGGCGCAAGGCCCCCCCCTGCGCCCTCGCCCGGCCGCCGGCCAAGGCGAGGCCGCTGCCGGCCAGCAACACGTCGCGGCGGTGCAGCGGCATCGCCCTTAGCTCCGCACGAGGGAGCAACCACCCTCGTTCATCGGGCGGAAGGCTTCCTCGGCCGGGGTGGTCTGGAGCAGCTTGTAGTAGTCCCACGGCGCCTTGCTCTCGGCCGGCGACTTCACCTCGAACAGGTAGGAGGGGCAGAGCTTGCGCCCATCCGCGCGGATGCTGCCCGGGCCGAAGGCGTCGTCGTCGCAAGGCATCGCCTTCATCCGGTTGACGACATCAACGCCCGAGGCCTTGGACGCGGCGACGCCCATATCGGCCACCGCCTTGAGGTAGTGCAGCGTACAGGAGTAGTTGGCGATGGAGGCCATGTTCGGCTTCACATCGCGGAGGCGCGGGCGCAGCCGCTCCGTCACCGCACGGGTGCGGTCGTTGAGGTCCCAGTAGAAGCTCTCGGTCAGCACCAGCCCCTGCGCCGTCTGCAGGCCGATCGCATGCACGTCGGGCAGGAACATCAGCAGCGCCGCCAGCTTCACCCCGCGCCGGGTGATGCCGAACTCGGCCGCCTGCTTGATGCTGTTCACCGTGTCCGCGCCGGCATTGGCGAGGCCGATGACCTTGGCCCGCGAGGCCTGGGCCTGGACGAGGAAGGAGGAGAAGTCCGAGGTCGCCGGGAACGGGTACTTGACGCTGCCATTCACCTTGCCGCCGGCGGCCCTGACGAAATTCGTCGTATCCCGCTCCAGCGCATGGCCGAAGGCGTAGTCGGCGGTGATGAAGAACCAGCTGTCGCCGCCCGCCTTCACCATCGCGCCGCCGGTCGACTTCGCCAGCATGTAGGTGTCGTACATCCAGTGCACCGTGTTCGGGCTGCACTGGGCGCCGGTGAGGTCGGAGGTCGCCGAGCCGGTGTTGATATAGGCCTTGTTCTTCTCGCGAGCGACGTTGTTGACCGCGAGCCCGACCGAGGAGGTCGGCACGTCGATGATGAGGTCGACGCCCTGGTCGTACCACTGCCGAGCGATATTGGCGCCGACATCGGGCTTGTTCTGGTGGTCGGCGGAGATCACCTCGACGGCGAAGCCCTTGTCGCCGAATTCCTGCACCGCCTGCTTCGTGCATTCGATGCCGTAGGGGCCGGAGATGTCGCGGTAGACGCCCGACTGGTCGTTCAGTACGCCGATGCGGATGGTGTTGGCGGCCTGCGCCCGGCCGAGGCGCGGCAGGGCGGGCATCAGCGTGGCGCCGACCGTGGCGGTCAGCAGGCTGCGGCGGGTCGGGGTCATCGCTTTCTCTCGCTTCCTTGTCAGCTACGCACCAGCGGGCAGCCGCCTTCGTTCAACGGGCGGAAGGCCTCGCCGGCCGGGGTGGATTGCAGGACCTTGTAGTAGTCCCAGGGGCGCTTCGATTCCGCCGGAGACTTCACCTCGAGCAGGTAGGAGGGGCAGATCTTCCGCCCGTCGGCGCGGATGGACCCTGCCCCGAAGGCATCGTCCTCCGTCGGCATCGCCTTCATCCGGTTGACCACCTCGGTGCCGGAGGCCTTGGCGGCCGCCACGCCCATCGCCTGCACCGCACGCAGGTAGTGCAGCGTCGCCGAGTAGCAGCCGGCATGGATCTGGTTGGGGTAGAGGTTGGGCATCTTCGGCAGCACGCGCTGGGTGAAGGCGCGGGTGCGGTCGTTAAGGTCCCAGTAGAAGCTCTCGGTGCAGACCAAGCCCTGCCCCGTCTCGAGGCCGATGGAATGCACGTCGGTGATGAACATCAGCATCGCCGCGAGCTTGGTGCCGCGCTTGGTGATGCCGAACTCCGCTGCCTGCTTCACGCAGTTGATGGTGTCCGACCCCGCATTGGCGAAGCCGATCACCTTGGCCCGCGAGCTCTGCGCCTGGACGAGGAAGGAGGAGAAGTCCGTCGTAGAAGGGAAAGGCGTCCGCACCGCGCCGAGAACGCGGCCGCCCGAGGCCCTGACGAAATTGCTGGTGTCCCGCTCAAGCGCATGGCCGAAGGCGTAGTCGGCCGTGATGAAGAACCAGGTATCGCCGCCCGCCTTCACCATGGCACCGCCGGTCGACTTCGACAGCATGTAGGTGTCGTAGGACCAATGGACCATGGTCGGCGCGCATTGCGCCCCGGTGAGGTCCGAGGTCGCCGAGCCGCAGTTGATGTTCACTTTGTTCTTTTCGCGGGCGACGTTGTTCACCGCGAGGCCGACCGAGCTGGTCGGCACGTCGAGGATCATGTCGACGCCCTGGTCGTACCACTGCCGTGCCAGGTTCACCCCGACATCCGGCTTGTTCTGGTGGTCGGCGAAGATCAGCTCGACATTGAAGCCCTGCTGGCCGAATTCGGCGATCGCCTGCTGCGCGCAGGCGACGGAGCCGGGGCCGGTATTGTCCTTGTAGGTGCCGGACATGTCGTTCAACACGCCGATCCGGATGGTATTCGCCGCCTGGGCGCGCGCCAACCGCGGCAGCGATGTCGCCGCGGCGGCCATGGCGCCGGTTGCGAGCAGCCCTCTCCTCGTGATCGTCATGTCCGTCTCCCTGCTGGCGGGGCCGGGCGATGCATCGCCGCCCGGTCTCCCATGGTCCTTGTCCTAGCTGCGGACGAGCGGGCAGCTGCCCTCGTTGACCGGGCGGAAGGCCTCCTCCGCCGGCGTCGTCTGCAGCAGCTTGTAGTAGTCCCAGGCGCCCTTGCTCTCGCCCGGCGCCTTCACCTCGAAGAGATGAGCCGGATGCAGCTTGCGCCCGTCCTCGCGGATGCGGCCTGCGCCGAAGCAGTCGTCATCCGTCGGCATCGCCTTCATCCGGGTGACGGTCCCTGCGCCGTCCTGCTTCGCCTGCGCCGCGCTCATATCGGCCGCGGTCTTCAGGTAATGCAGCACCGCGCTGTAGCAGCCGGCATGCGACATGGCGGGCATCGACCCCGCCAGATGCGGCTTCACCCGGTTGGTGAAGGCGCGGGTGCGGTCGTTGAGGTCCCAGTAGAAGGTCTCGGTCAGCACCAGCCCCTGCGCCGCCTGCAGGCCGAGCGCATGCACGTCGTTCAGGAACATCAGCAGCACGGCGATCTTGGTGCCGCGCCGGGTGATGCCGAACTCGGCCGCCTGCTTCACCGTGTTGACGGTATCCGTCCCCGCATTGGCCAACCCGATGACCTTGGCGCGCGAGGATTGCGCCTGCACCAGGAAGGAGGAGTAATCGGTGTTGCTCAGCGGGTGCCGCACGCCGCCGACGACGCGGCCGCCCGCCGACTTGACGAAGTTGGTGGTGTCCCGCTCCAGCGCATGACCGAAGGCATAGTCGGCCGTGAGGAAGAACCAAGTGTCGCCGCCCGCCTTCACCATGGCGCCGCCGGTGGACTTGGCCAGCATGTAGGTGTCGTAGGTCCAGTGGACGGTGTTCGGCGAGCATTGCGCGCCGGTCAGGTCCGCCGTCGCCGAGGTCGAGTTGAGGTAGACCTTGTTCTTCTCCCGCACCACGCCGGCGACCGCGAGACCGACCGCGCTGTTCGGCACGTCGACGATGACGTCGACGCCGTCGCGGTCCATCCATTGCCGTGCGATGTTGCTGCCGACATCGGGCTTGTTCTGGTGGTCGCCGACGACGACCTCGACATTGAAGCCGCGGCTGCCGAAATCCTGGATCGCCTGGCGGACGCAGGCAACCGAGGTCGGGCCGGAGATGTCGCGGTAGACGCCGGACTGGTCGTTCAGCACGCCGATCTTCAGCGTCGGCGTCCCTTGGGCGTGGCCCGCCCGCGCAAGGGCGAAGGGGGCAACGGCGGCGCCGGTCAGCAGGCTGCGGCGATCAAGCGACATGATGGTCGGGCTCCTGGAAGCGAAATCAGACACCGAGATATTCGTGCAGCCGGCCAAGTGAGGCGTTCAACTCGTCATTGCGGACCATGTCGACGACGCGGCCATGCTCCATCACGTAGTGACGGTCGGCGACGGTCTGGGCAAAGCGGAAATTCTGCTCGACCAGCAGCACGGTGAAGCCGCGCGCCTTGATCTCGCGGATCATGGCGCCGATCTGCTGCACGATGACCGGGGCCAGCCCTTCGGTCGGCTCGTCGAGCAGCAGCAGGTTGGCGCCGGTGCGGAGGATGCGGGCGATCGCCAGCATCTGCTGCTCGCCGCCGGAGAGCTTGGTGCCCTGGCTGTTCGCCCGCTCCTTCAGGTTCGGGAAGAGCTTGTAGATCGTGTCGAGCTCGAGGCCACCCGGCTTCACCACGGGCGGCAACATCAGGTTCTCGGTGACGTTGAGGCTGGCGAAGATGCCGCGCTCCTCGGGACAATAGCCGATGCCGGCGCGGCCGATGATGTCAGAGCGGAGGTTGATCGTCTCCCGCCCCTCGAAGCGGATGCTGCCCGCGCGCCGGCCGGTGAGGCCCATGATCGCGCGCAAGGTCGTCGTCTTGCCGGCGCCGTTGCGGCCGAGCAGCGTCACCACCTCGCCCGGGTTCACGTCGATATCGACGCCGTGCAGGATGTGGCTCTCGCCGTACCAGGCCTCGAGCTTGCGGACTTCGAGCAGCGGCGCGCCGGTGCTGCCGGGGCGGGCGCGTTCCAGGGTCTCAGCCATGGGCCATCGCTCCTTCCGGGGAAGCTTCGGTTCCGAGATAGGCGGCGATAACGTCGGGATTGCGCGACACCTCGCCATAGTCGCCCTCGGCGAGGACGCTGCCGCGGGCGAGGACGGTGATGCGGTCGCACAGGCCGGAGACGACCTTCAGGTTGTGCTCGACCAGCAGCACGGTGCGGCCGGCCGCGACTCGCTTCACCAGCGCTACGATGCGGTCCACATCCTCATGCGCCATGCCGGCGGTCGGCTCGTCGAGCAGCATCATCGCCGGGTCCATGGCCATCGTCGTCGCGATCTCGAGCGCACGCTTGCGGCCATAGGGCAGCTCGCCCGCCTGCAGCCGGGCATAGCCGGTGAGGCCGACATCCTCGAGCAGCGCCATGGCTCGGTCGTCGAACTGCCGCAGCAGCCCCTCGGAGCGCCAGAAGTCGAAGCTGCCGCCGCGCTGCCGCTGCAGCGCCACCCGCACATTCTCCAGCACCGAGAGATGCGGGAAGACGGCCGAGATCTGGAAGCTCCGCACCAGGCCGAGGCGCGCCACCTCGGCGGGCTTCATGCCTGTGATGTCGCGGCCGTCGTAGCGGATCGTCCCGCGGGTCGGCTGGAGGAATTTGGTCAGAAGGTTGAAGCAGGTGGTCTTGCCGGCACCGTTCGGCCCGATCAGGCCATGGATGCTGCCGCGCCTGACCTTCAGGGATACGCCGTTGACGGCGACGAACCCCCGGAATTCCTTCGTCAGCCCCTCGGTTTCCAGGATGGAATCTGTCACCCGGATCGTTCTCCCCGTTGCGTCCCTGATGGCGCCGTCGTTGCGGCTAGGTATGGCCGCGCCGCGCGCCGGATGCAAGGGAGGCTGCGGCTTTCGGCCCGTTCCGATCGCGTTATCAGCTACCCGATCAGCCTCGCAGCCGGAGCGCGAGCGACGGATCGTCCGTGGCAATGGCATCCATCCCGAGCGCGAAGCCGCACCGTATGCTTGCCTCGTCATTCGTGCCCCAGGCGCTGACCCCGAGCCCGGCAGCGCGGAACGCGGCGACCGAGGCCGCGTCCCAGTCGGCGATGGTGAGGCCGAACTCGTCCGCATGGCAGGCGCGGGCGAGGGCGATCGCGCCCTCAGGCCCCATGCCGTGCCAGGGCCGACTGCCCATCAACAGCACGCGCCGCTGGAAGCCGCCAGCGGCGGCCGCGGCAGCCACGGTCATCGGCTCGAAGCTCATCAGCACGGTGCGGTCGCGCATCCCGGCGGCATCGAGCACCGCGAGGCAGGCCGGCACGAGTCCGGGATAGGGATGGCCCGTGCCATCCGCCTTGATCTCGAGGCGGAGGATGCGCCCCGCCTCCCGCACCAAAGCCACGACCTCGGCAAGGCCCGGCACCCCCTCTCCGTCCGTGCCCTTGAGCCTCAGCCGGCGCAGCGCCGCCATGGACTGGACACGAACCGGTCCGGTACCGTCGGTGGTGCGGTCGAGCGTGGCGTCATGGATAACGGCGACCTCGCCATCGGCGGTGAGATGGACGTCGATCTCGAGTTGCTCCGCCGGCAGGGCAAGGGCCCGGCGGAAGGCGAGCAGGCTGTTCTCCGGCCAGAGGATCGCCCCGCCACGATGGCTGGCGATCTGGGTTCCTATGCGTCCAGCAGCCATACCGAGAAGAGCCCCTCCGCATCCGTCCAGTGGCGGCTTATGCGCCAGCCGGCCGAGGCGGCCAAGCCGGCGAGGCGCTCGGGGCGGTATTTGTGGCTGCTCTCGGTATGGATGGTCTCGCCCTCGGCAAAGTGGATGGTGCGGCCCGCGAGCCGGACGGTCTGCGCCCGCTCGGCAACCAGATGCATCTCGATCCGCTCCAGCGCGGCGTTCCAGACGGCGCGATGACGGAAGGCGCCGATGTCGAAATCCGCACCGGCCTCGCGGTTCAGCCGGTGCAGGAGGTTGAGATCGAAGGCGGCCGTGACGCCCTCCGCGTCGTCATAGGCGGCTTCCAGCACGGCAGGCGCCTTCACCAGATCGGCGCCGAGCAGCAGCCGTGCCCCGGCCCCCAGCGTCATCCGCGCCCGCCGAAGGAAGCCAACGGCTCCCTCTGGCTCGAAATTGCCGATGGTGGAGCCGGGGAAGAAGCCGAGCCGCGGCGCGGCGCCGAGCCGCTTCGGCAAGGCGAAAGGCATGGTAAAATCGGCCACGACCGGCAGCACCGGCAAGCCAGGCCGCGCGAGGGCAACCCGGCTTGCCGCCTCCTCCAGCCATTCCGGGGCGATGTCGACCGGGACATAGGCGGCAGGCCGGTTGAGGACAGCGAGCAGCAGCGCCGCCTTGGCGCCGTCGCCCGGCCCGAATTCGACGACGGCACGGCCGGGCCCGACTGCTTCGGCGATGGAGGCAGCCTCCTCGGTCAGGATCCGGACCTCGGTTCGCGTCGGATAGTATTCCGGAACGCGGGTGATGGCTTCGAAAAGCCGGCAGCCTTCCGCGTCGTAGAGCCATTTGCAAGGCAGCGTCTTGCGCGGGGCGGTGAGGCCGGCCAGCGCATCGGCGATGAGGGCGGCGCGTTGCCCAGCTGGCGCATCCATCGCGGCGCTCACGCCGCATCCTCCGCCAGGCGCAGGCCAGTGAACTGCCATCGCGCATCGGGCGGGAAGAAATTGCGGTAATTGGGCCTCGCATGGCCCGGCGGCGTGGCGAGGGAGCCACCGCGCAGCACCATCTGGCCGATCATGAACTTGCCGTTGTACTCGCCGACCGCGCCCTCCCAGGGACGGAAGCCCGGATAGGGACGATAGGCGCTGCCGGTCCACTGCCAGGCAGTGTCGGCGGCCTGTTGCAGGCCCGGCAGGCCACAGGCTGCCTCCCATTCCGCCTCGGTCGGCAGGCGGCGGCCGGCCCAGCGGGCATAAGCCTCCGCCTCGTACCAGCAGATGTGGCGAACCGGGGCGGCAGGATCGATCGGATGAAGTCCGGCGAGGGTGAACTGGCTCCACCCGCCCTCCCGGCGGTGCCAGTAGAAGGGTGCCTGCCACGCCTCGGCCTGAGCCCGGGCCCAGCCCTCGCTCATCCAGAGCGTCGCGGTGCGGTAGCCGCCATCGGCCATGAAATCCAGCCACTCACCATTGGTCACCAACCGGTCGGCGATGCGGTAGGGATCGAGCCAGACCTTGTGGCGCGGCGCCTCGTTATCGAAAGCGAAGCCCCCGCCGGCGCTGCCGATCTCACGGATGCCGTCCGGCCCGTCGAGCATGCGGGCCGGGCCGGAAGCGGCGGCGGGCTCCCGCCAGCCCGTGTCATAGGCTGGCAGCAGCGGGTTCTGCGACAGAGCGTGCAGGATGTCGGTCAGCAGCAACTCCTGATGCTGCTGCTCGTGCTGCAGGCCAAGCTCGACCAGCGGCAGGGTTTCGGCCGGCGCCTTCTCCAGCAGCCGAGCCATGGCGGCATCGACATGGGCGCGATAGGCGCCGACCTCCGAGGCAGAGGGCCGCGTCAGCATCCCGCGCTTCGGTCGGGCATGACGCGGGCCGGCGGCCTCGTAGTAGGAGTTGAAGAGGAAGGCGAACTCCTCGCGGAAGCGACGATAGCCCGGCAGATGCGGCAGCAGCAGGAAGGTCTCGAAGAACCAGGTGACATGCGCCCGGTGCCACTTGGCCGGGCTGGCATCCGGCATGGATTGAATGGTCTGGTCCTCAGGCGAGAGCGGCGCGGCGAGCATCTCGGTATGGTCACGGATGGCAGCGTAGCGGTCGGCCAGGGCGGAGGCGCGGGTATCGAGGAGGGTCATCGGCGTTCCTGCTTCCTTATCCCGCGAGACGCAGCCGGAACGGCCCAAAGGGGCCGACGGTTCCGCTGAGATGGGGCTCGCTTCGCGCCTGCCCGGCCGAAGGTTACCAGAAGCCTAACCGTCCTCCATGACGTTTTATCGAGCGCCCTCCTCCCAGGCCCAGCGCAAAGCGGCAGCGAGGCCGCGGGCGAAGCGCGGCGCATCGGTGAGCGGCGAGGCGGCGACCCGCTCGCGCATCCCCGCCCGCAGCGCGGCGAGCGCCGGCAGATCCCGCGCCCGGACGATCGCCTGCGTCACATATTCCTCCGCATCCGCCACCGCCCAGTCTGCGAGACCCACATTGCTCAAGTGGCTGAGCGCATGCCGGGCGCAGAAGCTGTCCCCCGCCCTGGCGAGAACGGGAACGCCCATCCACAGCGCCTCGCACACCGTCAATCCTCCGGTATAGGGAAAGGGGTCGAGCGCGATGTCGATTCCGCCATAGGCCGCCATGAGGTCGCGATGAGGCATGCCGCCTTCCAGCGCAACCCGCGCCATCGGCAGCCCGCCCGCGGCGAGCCGCGCGCCAGTGCGCGCCCGCGTCTCAGGCTCGCTGAGGCTATGGGTACGCAGCACCAGCCGCGCCTTCGGCAGCGCGGTGAGGATGCGCGCCCAGGCTGCGAGCACCGGCACCGTCAGCTTGGCCAGGTTGTTGAAGCAGCCGAAGGTGACGGCGCCGTGGTCGAGCGCCGGCGAGGCCGCCACCGGCGGGGCATAGGGCGGCGGCAGGTAGCAGACATAGCCGTCCGGCAGGCGCAGCAGGCGCTCGGTGTAGTGGGGTTCGAAGCCAGGCGGCGTCTCCCAGCGATCGGTTAGCATCCAGTCGCAGCCATCGAGGCCAAGCGTCGAGAATTGCGCGCCGACCCACTTCACCTGCACCGGCGCCGGGCGGTGCTGCAGCACGAAGGGCCGGCCACCCTCGCCATAGCCGCCAAGCTCGATGAGAATGTCGATACCGTCCTCGGCGATCTGCGCAGCGATGGCGGCATCCTCCAGCGCGCCAACCTCGCGCCAGCGGGCGCAGCGCGCGCGGAAGCGGGCGGCGAGCGGGTCCGCCCGCGGCTTGAGCGAATAGGCCGTCAGCTCGAACTCGCGCTCCGGCAGCGCCTCCAGCCCGGCCAGCGTCAGCCATCCGACCGGATGTTGGCCGAGGCCGCCCGACAGCAGCCCAAGCCGGAGCCGCCCGCCGCGCGGCCGGTGCCGTGTGGCGACCCGTGCCACGGGCGGCAGCGCAGCGCTAATCGCTTCGGCCGCGGCGCGCAGGTTGGCGGCGGTGCCCGCAACGGGGTGATAGGGCAACACGGCCATCCGGTTGACCAGCGCAGCCACACCTCCCCCAACCAGCGAGGCATCGGCGGCAGCAAGCGCCGCCTCCTGCTCGCCGATGGTGTTGAATGCCAGGGCTTGGTTCTGCAACAGGGTGGGGTGCGGCCCGAAATCGGCGATGGCGGCTGCCAGGATATCGAGCATGGCGGAGAGGCGGTTGGCCTTCCACAGCACCGTTGCCAGCCGGTTGCGGAGGTCGAGATCGGCGGGCCGCGCCGTGATCGCGGCGCGGAGCGTCACCTCCGCTTCCGTCGTCAGCCCGGCATCGGCCAAGGCATGGGCCAGAGCGGCGAGAATCTCCGGCGAGGCCGGCGCCAGGAGCTGGGCAGTGCGCAGTTCGGCGAGGGCCGCACCGGGCCGGCCATCGGCCTCATGCACGCAGGCCGCAGCGAGAGGCCAGCCTGCGGCGAAGGGCTCCGCCTCCGCGCTGGCACCGATCTCGGCGAGTGCCACCTCGGCACCCCACGCGGCAATGCCGGCCTCGGCGAAGAGGCGGGCCGCGGCCGCATGGCCCGGACTGGCTGCGAGCACCATGGCGGCCCCCATGGCCGCAGCCTCCGCCTGGCCTTCGGCAAGATCCAGGCGAGCCACCGCCAGGACGAGTTCCGGCTCCTCCGCATCGATCCGACGAGCCGCGGTGAGCAGCGCGCGGGCCTCCACCGGATCATCGACCAGGCCCGCAAGGGCGGCATGGGCCGGCACGTGGCGCGGGTCGCGGGCCAGGGCGATGCGGAACAGGGCCAGGGCGTCGGCGGTCTCGCCACGCAGCCCGGAGATGGTGCCGAGGCGGAAGGCCGGCTCCGCCTGCTCTGGCAGCGCCGTCATGGCCGCTCGCAGATGCGGCTCCGCCTCGGCAAGGCGGCCGAGTGCATGCAGCGCAAGACCGAGATTAAGTCGGGCCCAGGCCCCCTGCACCGGATCGTCGAGCGCGGCCGTCAGCGGCCCGAGCGCCGCCTCCGTCCTGCCGGCCCGTAACGCTTCCAGCCCGGCATGATAGGCGAGCGCGCTCATCAGCACGGCATCCGCCGGGCGAGGATCAGCATGCCCTCGACCGCATGGTCGGTCTCGAGACGCAGTGCCTCCTCGCGCTGCTCGATCACGGCGAGCCCGGCCTCGGCAAGGCAGCGGGCGACATAGTCGGGCGCATGGGCGTAGCGGCCTGAGGGGCCGAGCCGCCAGGACCCCTCTCCCGCTGCCAGCCGCTCCAGGCTGAAGAGCAGCGCGCCGTCCGGCGCCAGGGTCTTGCCGCAAAGGCGCAGCACCTCCTCCAGCCGGCCGAGATAGATGAAGACATCCGCGGCGACGATTAACGCCTGGGGCGGCAGGCCTTCACGCAGCGCGGCGGCGATGTCGGCCTGGCGCAGCCCGGCATAGAGATGCTTGGCCGCGGCCTGCTCCAGCATGCCGCGCGAGAGGTCGATGCCGGTCAGCGGCCCGCCCAGCAAATCCGCCAGCGCCACGCCGACGAGGCCCGTGCCGCAACCGAGATCGAGCACCGGGCCAAGCTTTGCCTCGCCGGCGGCGATGGCGGGCCAGTGCCGCTCCACCATCCGCCGCACCAGGCCCGGCACGCGGTACCCGAGGCCGATGAGCGACTGTTCGAAGCGCGGCGCATAGCCGTCGAAGAGCGCGGCGACATAGCTCTCCGTTGCCCGCTCCGTCCCCTCCCCTGCCGCCGCGGCGGCGAGATGGGCGAGATAGCCATTGCCGGGCGAGAGCCGCGCGGCCGCGGTGAAGTGCGGCGCCGCATCCGCCACGCGGCCGGCGGCGACCAGCGCATGGGCGAGGATGCTGTGCAGCGAGGCATCCGGGATGCCGGCGGCGAGGCCGGCCTCGGCCAGGGAGATGGCAGCGGCGCCATCCCCCGCGAGCAACGCGTTCTGCGCCTCCAGGGCGACGAAGCGCGGCCGGTCCGGCGCCTGGCTGCGGCATAGGGCGAATTGCTCGGCGGCCGCCTCATGCCGTCCCGCCAGCATGAAGGCCTGGCCGAAGCGGGCACGCAGGCCGATATCGGCGGGCGCAGCGCGCACCGCCTCGCCGAGGAACCAGATCGCCTCGTCGAAGCAGCGGCCTTCAAGCAAGGCGGCGCCGAGCAGGGCCTTGGCCGCGGGATCCCAGGGCGTCGCCATCACCGCCGCGGCGGCGTCGTCGATGCCGCCCTTCACCTGACCCCGGGCGAGGCGGATGCGGGCGCGGACCTGGCGGGCGGCAGACCATTCGGGGTCCGCGGCGAGGGCCAGGTCGGCTGCCGCCTCGGCTTCCGGCAGCCGTTCCAGCGCGGCGAACGCCTCGGCCTGCATCAGCGCGGCGGCAGGGGCAAGGCCGGGCAGGCGGGCGAGCCGGCCGAGCATCGGCAACGCTTCCGCTGGCCGACGGTCCTGCAGCAGCTGGCGGGCGCCGGCATGGAGGCGAGCGCCAAGCAGCGCATCGGGCGTGGCGACGACGCTCATCACATCCTCCCTCAGCGCCAGAGCGCGGCGGCGAAGTGGTCGTTCATCTCGGCGACGAAGTCGAGATCGGGCTCCTCCGTGCCGCATTCGCGCAGCACCGCCATGGCGACACCGGCGATGCTGGCGCGCAACTCGGTCGGCAGGGCATTGCTCGGGTCGATCACCGCGGCCTGCACGGCGTCCCAGAGACGGCGGTTATCGGCAACGGCGCGGGCACGGGCGAGCGGGCCGCCGTCACGGCTCTCGCGGATGGCGCGGTTGGCGCGGGCAAAGACCTCGGCTTCCATCTGCCGCGACGACAGCCGGCGGCGATAGGCGGCAGCGCCGCGATGGGCCTGGGTTTCGGTCTCGGAATCGGGGAACATGCGCAGCATTCCTTCCTGGAGGGGCGCGCCGCCTCAGCCTGGGGCCGGCCTCCTGCCGGCCTCGGCCCTCGCGTCAGCGGAACAGGCTCAGCAGCATCTGCGGCGCCTGGTTGGCAATCGACAGCGCCTGGGTGCCGAGCTGCTGGCGGATCTGGAGCGATTGCAGCGTGGCCGACTCCTTGGCCAGGTCGGCGTCGACCAGCGCGCCGATGCCGGTCTGCTGCGCGTCGATCTTCGACTTGTTGTAGTTGATCTGGCTGTCGACGAAGTTGGAGTAACTGCCGAAATTGTTCATCTGGCTGAGCGTGTTGGTGATGGCCTTCGAGATCGCGCCGGTCTTGGTCAGCGCGGCGGAGGCATCGCCCCGCGTCCAGGTATTCGCCGCCGAGACGGTGTTGAAGATGTTGGTCGTCGCCTTGTAGCCGCTGAAGGTATAGGTATCGCCCGCGCCGTTTCGTACCACCTGGTTGGCGAGGTTCATCGGGTCGTTCAACACGTTGGTGCCGTTGTATGTCGCGTCCTTGATGAAGGACTGGATGTTGTTCGTCAGCTCCTTCGCCTGCGCCTGGTACTGCGTACGCTGCTCGCCGGAGATGGTGCCGTCGGCCAGCTTCACCGCCACCGTTTGCAGCTTCTGCAGCGTCGTGGAGACGTTCTGCAGGCTGGCCGAGGTGACGTCGATCAGCCCCTTGGCGCCGCCGAGCTGCTCGTTGGCCGAGGTGTTGGCCGCGACCTCGCCGCGCACGCGCTCGGCGACGGCATAGGCGGCGCCGTCATCCTTGGCATCGGCCACTCGGTAGCCGGTGGAGATGCGCTTCTGCGTGACGGTGAGCGCTTCCGCGGTTTTGTTGAATGAGGCCAGCGCCACCTGGGCGCCGGTATTGGTGATGACCGAATTCAGCGGCATTTGGGTTTTCCCTCTGGTCGCTGGCCCGGTTCGTCCGGGACCATGCGAGCAGTCTCCGCCCCGGGAATGAAGACCCGGTTAAGGCGCCGCGCGGAAATTGCGTGCCTCATCCCGGCTCGAAGGCATGGGCGGCGATGTCGATGGCGAGCATCGCCGGGTCCAGCCCGGGCTTCGGCCGCAGCAGGGCAAGGGTCCCGGCGCTGCCGTCCAGGCTGAAATGCCGGAGCAGCGGCGCGCGGTAGGCGGCGCGGCTCCAGAAATCATGGACGATCACCACTGCGCCGGGCGCGAGCCGCGGCAGGCCGGCGAGGGCGCAGGCCACACGGAAGCGGCCATCGACCAGCACGGCATCGACCTCGCCGGCGGCCTCCCAGGGGTCGCGCCAATAGGCCGGCCAGCGCGGCAGGCTGGCGGGCTCGGCCGGGTAGCCCCAAGGACCGGTCGGGCCGATATCGACATGCAGCAGCCGAAGCCGCCCCGTTGCCATGGCGGGCCCATTGGCGGCGGCGACGCGCTCCAGCCAGGCGCGGTCGCTGTCGACGGACAGCAGGCGGGGCAGACCGGCGGCGAGCAGGAGGCGGGTGCTGCCGCCGCAGCCGAACTCCAGGCCAGCGCATCGGCCCGCGACCGCGGCGGCGAGCAGGGCCTGCTCCGCCGCGGTCATGGCGGGGTGCAGGCCCTCGGAGATGGCGTTCACGCGGCGGCTCCGTTCTGGGGCGCCGGCAGTTTCACCCCGCGAAGGTTAGCGAAGCACGAAGATCGCCGGGCTCAGGCGAAGACAACGTCGCCCGGCGCCAACGCAGCGATGCTTGGCAGGGTGAGGCTGTGGCCGGCGGCATCGAAGGTGATGGCGAGGCCGCCCGCTGCAGTCGGCGTGGTGACCAGGCTCTCGGCCGCGATTCCGGTGAAGACCAGGTGGTCGAGGCCAGAGGCGAAGTCCGCGACTGTCGCACCGCCGGCGCCGGCTGCGACCACCCATTGGTCCGCCCCGGCGCCGCCGGTGAAGATACCGCCACCGCTTCCCGCGCCGAGGCTGAAGACATCCGCGCCATCGCCGCCTTGCAGGCCCGCCGAGGCGGTGGCCGGCGCATGAATCGTGCCGTCCACGACGAGCCCATGCGCGCCGATCCAGACCGGCATGCCCTGGTCGTCATAGACGGCATTGCCACGGCCGCTGCCATCGGCGCCGGCGAGGCGCCCATTGCCATGGCCGTAGAACAGCCGCGCATCGGCCGGCACCGGCGCGGCGAATTCAAGCAGCAGCGTGCCGGGGCCGGTCACCGTCGCCGCACTGGCCTCGATCTTCGCCCCCGCCGCATCGCCGATCGCGGCCCAGCCCGTGCCGCGCGCGGCATCCGCGTCAAGCGGAGCAAGGCTGTGCGCGGCATCATGCGCGACGGTCAGGGCGAGCTGGCGGTCGCCGACGCGGCTCGCCTGCACCACTTGCGGCCCGAGATCGTCCACCTGGCCGCCGGCCAGCGCCACCGGCGAGCCGGGCTTGGCGTACTCGGCCCAGTCCTGGGCGAGGGAGAGGGCGAGGCGCTCGCCAGTCTGCATCCCGTCCGAGTTGGACTGGTGCGGCCCGCCATAGTCGCGCGTCCTCCAATCCGCATCAAGGTTGTTAAAGCTCATATCCGTATCCAGCGCGCGGGCGCCGATGCGGGCGTTGAAGGCCGGGTCGGCCGCCAATTCCTCCATGCCGATGCGAATCGCCTGGTGTCCGGCATCGCTCCCGTCGGAATAGGGAATGGCGCTGACGAAGTGGTAGGGCAGCGCCGCGGCATCCTGCCCATAGGCGGCGCGCAGCGCCGCGGCCTCGCCGCGGACAGCACTCTCCCACTCGGCCGGGCTCAGATGGGCGTCGCGACTGTCATACTCGCTGTGGAACCAGACGACGGCGGTCGGCTCCGCCTTTTGCGCCGCAGGCAAGTGGCCGACAAAGTCGAGCAGCCTTTGTTCGAGCCTGCCGGTGGCCCAGCCCTCGCCATCCGTGCCGGGCTTCAGCCAGTCGCCAAGCAGGGAAGTGCCGCTGAAGACGGTATTCCCGTTGCGGCCGTTGCTGGAATATTCAAGTTTGACTTCATCGGTGACGCCATCGAAGCCGAGTAACTCCTCGACCCGGTGTACCATCGCCTGGGCGCCGCCATTGTAGTCGCCCATGAGCTGGGCATTGGACTGGCCGCGGAACAGGACATTCAACTGCAATGCAATAACCTCACGATGTATCCAATTCAGGCCAGGAACGGCCAGAACGGGCGCCGTGATGGATCAATACTGCTGCAGGTTCTACACGCGATGCAGTGAGCGATTCAGGGTTGCAGCGCGGCGGACAGGATCGCCCGGGGCGCCGCCTCCCGCCCCACCTCCACCCGGAACAGCAGCTCAGCGGAAACCCAGGAGAGCGCCAGCGCCAGCATCCCGGCGAGGCAGGCCTCCTGCAACGGCCCGAGGCCGATCACGGTGATGCGGAGGCCGCCCTTGACCGGGCCTGGCCTTGGGCGGCCCGGCGGCGGCGGGATGTGGTTCGGGTCCAACGGGTCGATCATCGGCATAGGCCGATGTGAACAAATCCTGAACGTTGAATCAAGGGTTAATGTTCGTGGGACGTTCTCGTAGCATGTTCCAGTCTGACGCTATGGTCAGACGTCTTCGAAAACGCCTAAGAACAAAGACTTAATCTGCGCCTGTTCCATGCCTGTCACCGGTTAACCCACCTTCGGCAGCCGGATCCCCGTCAAGGCCTGGTAGGCGCGGATGACGAAGGCGTCGTCCTTCCCGCCATGCCCCTGCGCGCTCGCCGAGATGAAGAGCTGCTGCGCCTGCGCGGCCAGCGGCGCCGGGAAGGCCACCTCACGCGCCAGCTGCGTCACCAGCCCGAGATCCTTGACGAAGATATCGACCGCCGAGCGCGGCGCCTCGTCGCCCTCCAGCACATGCGGCATGCGGTTCTCGAACATCCAGGAATTGCCCGCCGCATTGGTGACGACATCGAACAGCGCCTGCGGCTCGATCCCCGACTTGATGCCGAGCGCCATCGCCTCCGCCGCGACGGCGATATGCACCCCGGCCAGCAACTGGTGCACCACCTTCATCGTGCTGCCGAGGCCGGGCGCCTCGCCGAGCGTCCAGACCTTCTTCGCCACCGCGGCGAAAACCGGCGCCGCCTTCGCCATCGCCGCCTGGCTGCCCGAGGCCATCACCGTCATCGCCCCGGCCCGCGCCCCGACCGCGCCGCCCGAGACCGGCGCATCGACGTAGAGGAAGCCCAGCCCCTCGGCCTTCGCCGCCAGCCGCCGCGCATCTTCCGGCGCCATGGTCGAGGAGACGATGAGCACCGCCCCGGGCGCCAGCCGCGGCACCGCGCCATCCGGCCCGAACAGCGCCGCCTCGGCCTGCCGCGCATTGACGACGAGAACGAGCACCGCTTCCGTCCCCTCCGGCAGTTCGGCGGCGCGGGCCGCGGCAGTGCCACCGGCGGCCGCGAGTTCAGCCCGCGCCACCTCGCGCGGATCGACGCCCGCCACCTGCATCCCCCCGACCTTCACAAGGCTCAGTGCGGCGCCCATCCCCATGCTGCCCAGACCGATCACCCCGACGCGCATGGCGCTGCCCTTCCCTGTCCGCTCCGGTGGCGAGGCTCGGGTGGCGCGGGTGCGGCGTCAAGCGCTAGCCTCCCCGCTCAACGAAGCGGAGGAAACGGCCATGAACCTGCACGCCATGCTGCGCCGCCGCGCGGCCGAGGGCCGGCCCGTCACCGTCGGGGTCATCGGCGCCGGGAAATTCGGCTCCATGTTCCTCGCCATGGCGGTTCGGAGGCCGGGCATCCAGGTCGCCGGCATAGCCGACCTCTCCATCCCCCGCGCCCGCGACGCCCTGGCCCGCATCGGCTGGGAGGCGGAGCGCCATGCCCCCGCCTCGCTCGACGCGGCGCTGGCCACCGGCGGTACCCATCTCACCGAGGATGCGATGGCGCTGATGGCCGAGCCGCGCATCGAGGTCATCGTCGAATGCACCGGCCACCCTGCTGCCGGCATCCGCCATGCCCTGGCCGCCATCTCCCACGGCAAGCACATCGTCATGGTCAATGTGGAGGCCGATGTTCTCGCCGGCCCGCTGCTCGCCGCTCGCGCCCGGCAGGCCGGCGTCGTCTATTCGCTCGCCTATGGCGACCAGCCGGCCCTGGTCTGCGAGCTGGTGGACACCATCCGCGCCATGGGCCTGCCCATCACCGCTGCCGGCAAGGGCACCAAGTACCTCCCCGCCTATCACGAGAGCACGCCTGAGACGGTCTGGGGGCATTACGGCCTGACCGAGGAGCAGGCGCGGCTCGGGGGGATGAACCCGCAGATGTTCAACTCCTTTCTCGACGGCACGAAGTCGGGCATCGAGATGGCGGCCATCGCCAATGCCACCGGCCTCGCGCCGCCGGAGGACGGGCTGAGCTTCCCGCCCTGCGGCACCCAAGATCTGCCCCGCGTCTTCGCCGGCGCCGGCGGCGTCGTCGAGGTGATTTCCTCCCTCGAGCGTGACGGCCGCCAAGTCCTCAATGACCTTCGCTGGGGCGTCTACGCCGTCTTCGAGGGAGAGACCGACTATATCCGCCGCTGCTTCTCGGAATACGGCGTGCATTGCGACCCCTCCGGCCGCTTCGCCGCCCTCTGGCGGCCCTACCACCTGATCGGGCTGGAACTCGGAGTCAGCATCGCCTCTGCGGCGCTCCGCCGCGAGCCGACCGGCGCCCCCGAGGCCTGGCGCGGCGATGTCGTGGCGACGGCCAAGCGCGACCTGGCCGAGGGCGAGGTGTTGGACGGCGAGGGCGGCGCCATGGTCTGGGGCAAGTGCCTGCCCGCGGAACGCTCCCTCGCCCTCGGCGCCCTTCCCATCGGCCTTGCCCATGGCGTGCGGCTCAAACGTTCGGTGCCACGCGGCGCACCGGTCGGCTGGGCGGACGTCGCCGTCGACGAGTCGAGCGAGGCCGTGCGGATCAGGCGGGAGATGGAAGCCGGCGCTTAGGTTAGGGCAACTTCACCGGTGTACGGCACGGGTGAAGTTGCCCCAGATACTGGTCTGGAGGGTAAACTAATCACCACGGGCGTCGACGCTCTTGGTGAGTTTGCTCTAGCCCAGCCGCAGCGCCATCAGCACGTCGTCATAGTCGCGCCCTGCGACGCGGAGCGCCCGCTCCTCCCGCCCGTAGGTGCGGAAGCCAAAGCCTTCATAAAGCCGGATCGCCGCCTCGTTGCCGGCGGTGACAGTGAGCCGGACCTCCTCCACCGTCCCGCGCGCGGCCGCCAGCACCGCCCCGACCAAGGCAGCGCTGAGGCCGGTGCCGCGGGCTTCGGCCCGCACATAGACGCCCCAGAGCACGGCCTTGTGCCGCAGCTTGGCCGCTGCATGCCGCGTCAGCCCCGCCATCCCGAGCAGAGCCCCGTCCGGCGTCGCCACGGCCCAGACCTCGTTCGAAGCCAGCCTGTCCGCGAACCAGTCGAGCGGCCGCGCCGCTTCCTCGGCCCAGTCCGCGGCGAAGACCTCCGGATGCAGCCGCAGCGCCTCCAGCCGAAGCGACCGGAAGCCGGCGGCGTCATCGGGCCCGATGCGGCGTGGGGGGCCGCCCGTCATGGCCGGAAGGCCTCGAACAGCGCCGCCACGGAGCCGATGCGCCCCGGGTGCCGCGCCATCTCCCACATTGCCTCCCACCGCGCGCCATGGGTCGGCTCGACGCTGCGGCGGAATTTCTCCCGCAAGGCCGCCTCCGGCAGCGGCCGGTCCGGGTCGCCCGGCGTCCCGCACACCACCCGCTCCCGCACGCCGCCGTCCCGCATCCGCAGCGTCAGCCGGCACAGCCGCTCCGCCGGCAGCCGCGCCGTATAGGCCGGGTCCTCGATGACCCTGACCTTCGCCGTCAGCGCCCGTGTCGCCGGGTCGGCGATGGCCTCGGCAGAAAAGGCCTCGATCCAGGCATGCCCCCGCAGCATCCGCGTCGCCACGGTGAAGGGAATGGAGAAACGCCCGGCGATCGGCGCCACCGGCGCCCGCTCCGCCAGCAGCGCGGCGGAGGCGAAGGTCCCCACCTCGATCCCCTCGACCTGCCCGGGATCGACCGGTCCCTCCGCCAGCAGCAGCTCGATCGCCTCCAACGCCCCCTGCGTCTCCCGGCAGCAGCTGGCCTGTTTCAGGAAGCTCTCGAGGATGAACCAGCGCCCCTCCGCCTCCGCATAGGCCGCCGCATCGAAGGCCGAGCCGACCACCTCGCCGAAGACCACGGCGATGCCTCCCGGTTCCCCCGTCACCCCCGCCTCCAGCAGGTCGACTGCCAGCAGCCCGTTCTGCGCCGCCGCCCCGGCATAGATGTTGCGCACCGAGCCGCCCCGCAGCGAAGCCGTCGCGCTCGTCGCCAGCCCGAGGCTCGCCGCCAGCTCCAGCGCCGCCCGCGCCCGCCCCTCGTCATGGCCGCGCAGGCTGGCGACCGCCGCCGCCGCGCCGATCACCCCCCAGGTGCCATGCGGATGCGCCGCCGGCCGCAGCCGCGTGGCATGGCCGACCCGCGAACCTGCTTCGTAGCCGGCGATGACGGCCACCAGCAGCGCCTCGCCCGAGGCATCCCGCGCCGCCGCCTCGGCCAACGCCGGCGCCACCGCATGGATCGCCGGATGCCCGCCCGCGGGATAGTTCCCCTCGTCCAGCTCCACCGCCGTCCCCGCGAAGCCGGTGAGGAAGGCCGCCATCGGCACCGGCGCCGCGAGCCGCGTCCCGAGCAGCGGCACGCCCGCGCCGGCACGCCGCTCGGCCATCGCCCGCACCTCCGGCTGCGCCTGCCCGGCAACAATTGCGCCGAGCGTATCGGCCAGGATCAACCCGGCATGGTCGCAGACATGGTCGGGGATGGGCATGGGTGCGTCGCCTCAGTCGATCCGCGCCAGCTTGCCCTGCCGCACCAACCCCTGCCAACGCGCCACCTCGCCGGCATACCAGCGGCCGAACTCGGTGCCCCGCGCCGGCAGCGGCACCGCGCTCGCTTGGTGCAGCCTCTCCTGCACCGCGGGCGCGGCGAAGGCCCGCAGCAGCGCCGCCTCCAGCGCCCGCCGCGCCGGCTCCGGCGTGCCGCTGCGGGCGAAGAAGCCGAACCAGGTAAGGAATTCGAAGCCCGGCACCCCCGATTCGGCAATGGTCGGCACCGCCGGGAAGGCCGAGGCGCGTGCCGCCGCGCTGATCGCCAGCGCCCGCACCGCCCCCGCTGTCACCTGCCCGGCCGAACTGCCCATGACGTCGAGAAGGATGTCGACCCGTCGCGCGATCAGATCCGGATAGACGGCGCCGGAGCCGCGATAAGGCACATGCGTCAGCTCCACCCCCGCCTGCGCTGCGAGCAGCGCCCCGGCGAGATGGCTCCCCGTCCCCGGCCCGGAGGAGCCATAGGTGATCGCCCCCGGCCGCGACCGCGCCGACGCCAGCACATCGTCGAGGCTGCGATGGGGGCTGTCCGGTGAGACGACCATCAGGCTCGGGATGGCACCCAGCCCCGCCACCGGCACCAGGTCGCGCAACGGGTCGAAGCTCAGCCTCTGCAAGGCCGGCGCGGTCGAGAGCGAGATGGAGGCGAAGAGCAGCGTCGTGCCATCCGCCCGCGCCCCTTCCGCCACATGCGCCGCGCCGATATTGCCCCCGGCGCCCGGCCGCAGTTCCACCACCACGGACTGCCCCAGCGCCTCGCCCATGGCCGGGGCGATAGCGCGCGCCAGCACATCGGCCGAGCCACCCGGCGCATAAGGGACGATCATTACCACCGGATGGTCGGGCAGGTCCGCCGCCTGCGCCAGGGCAGGCGCGACGGCGAGGGCGAGCAGCGTGCGTCTCTTCAAGGTCGTCATCCTCCCGGCTGGAGCGACGGCCGTTTCCTACCCCGGCTGGTTCAGGCCTTCGCGCGCCCAGGCGGCGAGCTGCGCCTTGTCGATCTTGTTGGTCCCCATCAGCGGCAGAGCCTCGACGAACCAGATGCGCCTCGGGTGCATATAGGCTGGCGCATGGGCAAGGGAATGCGCCTTCAGCGCCGCCTCATCCACCACTGCCCCCGGCCTGCGGACGACGAAGGCAACCGGCTTGGTGCCCTTGATGTCGTCGGGCACGGGGATGACGGAGGATTGCTCGACGGCCGGATGCGTCTCCAGCACCTTCTCCACCTCGCTCGGGAAGATGTTCTCCCCGCCCGAGATGAACATGTCGTCCACGCGCCCGACCACGGTGAAGAAGCCATCCCCGTCCACCGAGAAGACATCGCCGGTGACGTAGTACCCGTCCGACGTGACCGGCGGCCTGAGGTCCGGCCGGTTCCAGTAGCCGTTCATCATGCCGGGGCATTTCTGCTCCAGCACATCCTGCGCGTTGAGGCGAAGCTCCACCGCCGGATGCGGATACCCGACCGAGAGCGGCGGCGTCGGGATGCCATCCGGATGCGGCCCGAAGACCACCGGCCCGCATTCCGTCGTGCCATAGCCGTTGACGAACCTGGACTGCGGGAAGGCCGCCCTGATCGCCGCGAGCAGCGCCGGCGAGGTCGGCGCCGAGCCGCAGCGCACATGCCGCACGCAGGAAGTGTCCGTCGCCGCCAGCAACTCGCGTTCCTGCAGCAGCATCGCCATCATCGGCGGTACGCCGGTGATCCAGGTGACGCGATGCTCGCCGATCGCGTGGATATAGGCCCGCGCCTCGAATTGCGGCAGCAGCACCACGGTGATATGCGCGGCCGAGGCGAGCTGCGCGAGGGCCAGCCCGTTCATGTGGTAAAGCGGCGCCGCGATCAGCGCCCGCTCCTGCCGCATGTCGGCCCCGGCCAGCCGCTGCTCCACCACCCAGAGATGCGACTGGTGCGACAGCACCACGCCCTTCGGCCGCCCCGTCGAGCCGGAAGTATAGAGGAACAGCGCCGGCTCCGCCGGCTCCGGCACCACCGCCTCGAAGGGCCCGGGATCGAGCAGCGCCTCCCACTCCGGCCCGCCCATGACGATGCCGCCCGGCACCGCCCCGCGCCGTGCCTCGTCGATGAAAACGAGGCTCGCGCCGCTGTTCTCCAGCACGTAGTCGAGTGTCGCCTTCGGGAAACGCCAGTTGACCGGCACCGCGACCAGCCCCGCCCGCATCGCGCCGTTCAGCGCCGCCAGGAATTCCGCCGAATTGGCCGCGAGGATGCCGACGCGGTCGCCACGCTTGAGCCCCCGCCGCAGCAGCCCGCGTGCTACGGCATCGCACGTCGCATCCAGCGCGGCGTAGCTGATGTGCCGCGCCTTGCCGGTCGAGAGGTCGATGAGCGCCGTCTTCTCCGCATCCGCGGCCGGGTCGATCAGCGCGCCGAGGTTGCGGAAGCCGGTCACTTCGGCGGGGCGGTGAGGTAGACGCCGCGGCCCGAGGCGCAGAGCTTGCCGTCGAGGTCGAAGATCGACGCCTCGGCGACCGAGAACATCCCGCCCTGCCGCACGATCTTTCCCTTGCAGATCAGGTCACCCGGCATGGCCGGCCGGTGGTAGTCCACCCGCATGTCGACGGTCGGGATGCCCCGCCCCAGCTCCGCGCCGAGCGCCCAGTCGGCCGCGAGATCGACCAGCGCGGCGAGGATGCCGCCATGGGTGTAGCGCCGGTCCGGGTTCACCACCCATTCCTCGCGCCAAGTGGCACGGATCTCGATCTCGCCGCCGCCGAAGGAGACCACCTTCAGCCCGAGCCACTGGTGGTAGGGCGCGCGGGTGACGAGCGCCTGGACCTCCTCGAGCGTCATGGCGTCACCACCACCTTGCCCATCACCTTTCGGTCGCGGATGAGCGACAGCCCCTCGGCCGCCTGCTCCAGCGGCAGCACCTTGTCGATCACCGGCTTCATCTTCCCCTGCTGGATCAGGTCCATGAGCGAGATGAAGTCCTCATTGTAGAAGCTGTTGCTGCCGATCACCTGCAACTCGAAGGTCCAGATGAAGCGCAGGTCCTCCTTCGGGTCGAAGCCCGCCGTCGCGCCGCAGACCAGAATCTTGCCGCCCCGCTTCACGCAGCGCAGGCCCGGCCCCCAGGTCTCGCCCCCGGTGTAGTTGACGAGCACGTCGACGCCGCCCTCGTAGCTCCGCCGCTGCGGCTTGCCGAAGCGCTCGATCGCCCATTTGGAGAAATCGACCGATCTGTAGTCGATCGCCTCGTCGGCGCCGATCTCCAGCATGCGCCGGCACTTCTCCTCGCCGCCGGCGGCGGCCACCACATAGGCGCCCAGCTGCTTCGCCAGCAGCACGCAGCCCGTGCCGACGCCGCCCGATGCACCGAGGATCAGCACATTGTCTCCCGCCTTGATCGTCTTGTGCGTCACGATCATCCGGTGCGCCGTGCCGTAGGCGACCGGCAGCGCCGCCGCCTGCTCGAAGCTGACGCCTTCCGGCAGGCGGATCAGCTGGTCGGCGGCGACGAGGCAGTATTCCGCCATGCCGCCATCCAGCATCTCGCCCATCAATCCCTTCTTCTTGTTGATGGGATTGACCAGCACCCTGTCACCTGGCGCCCAGCCCGTGACCTCCGGCCCCACCTCGGCGATCTCACCCGCCATGTCGAGGCCGATGACGACCGGCATCGGCACCTTGATGCCCGGCATGCCCTTTACGGTGAAGACGTCATGATAGTTGAAGGAGGAGGCGCGGACGCGGATGACGACATGCCCCGGCACCGCCTGGGGCGTCGGAAAGTCGCTCTCCAGCGCCAGCACATCGAGGTCGCCATGCTGGCGGAGTACGAGGGCTCGCATCGTCCCGGACCATCCTTCTTCGGCTTGGCCGGAAGACTGCGACGGGCGCGGCCGGGAATCAACCCGCCACACCCACCGCCTCAGAACGCCAGCTGCACCTTCATCGCCCGGCTCTTGTCGGCGGCCAGCTCGAAGGCCGCGACGGCGTCGGCCACCGGCATCGTCGCGGTCAGCAGCGGCGTCGGGTCGATGTCGCCGCGCGCCAGCACATCGACGGCGAGGGCGAACTCCTCATGGAAGCGGAAGGTGCCGCGCAGCGAGACCTCCTTCGCCACCAGCGCCGAGAGCGGCAGGCCGACATCCCCGCCGAGGCCGAGTTGCACGATCACCGCCCCCGGCCGCGCCGCCTGGATCGCCGAGGCCAGCGCCGCGCCGCTGCCGGACGCCTCGAAGACAACGTCGAAATGCCCCTTGTCGAGCGTATAGGGCAGTAGTCCGTCCGGGTCCTCGCTCATCGAGAGCGTGCGGTCCGCGCCCATGCGCCGCGCCGTCAGCAGCGGGGTCGAGTGGAGGTCCGTCACCACCACCTCCCTTGCCCCGGCATGCCGGGCGACGGCGATGGCGAGGTTGCCGATCGGTCCCGCTCCCGTCACCAGCACCCGCGCGCCCAGCATCGGCCCCGCCTGCCGCCCGGCATGCAGGCAGACGGCGAGCGGCTCGGCGAAGGCGGCGAGCTCCGGCGCCATCCCCTCCGGCAGCGGCACGGCGCGCGCCGCTTCGCAGACCAGCAGCTCGGAGAAGCCGCCCTGCACATGCGGCATCCGCATCGCGCTGCCGTAGAAGCGCATGTCGAGGCAGTGGTTCGGCCGTCCGGCGAGGCAGTGCCGGCAGGCGCCGCAGGGCAGGCTCGGATTGACCGCGACGGCCTGGCCCGGCGAGAGCCCCGGCACCCCCTGTCCCAGCGCCTCGATCACGCCCGCGATCTCATGCCCCAGCACCATCGGCTCGCGCAGCCGGACGGCACCGAAGCCGCCATGCAGGTAGTAATGCAGGTCGGATCCGCAGATGCCTCCCGCCTTGATGCGGATGGCGACTTGGCCGGGGCCCGGCGCCCCCGCCTCGCGCTCCTCGACGCGAAGATCCTTCGGCGCGTGGATGACGACGGACTTCACGGCCTGATCTCCGTTGGCAGGGGCCGGCCGGCGAAATGCGCGGCCAGGTTCTCCTGCATCAGCGCACCCATGGCACGGCGGGTTTCCACCGTGCCGCTCGCCGCATGCGGGGCGAGGACGACATGCGGGAAGCTGGCGAATTCCGCGTCGATCGCCGGCTCGTTCCAGAACACGTCGAGCCCGGCCGCGGCGATGCGCCGGCTGCGCAACGCCTCCACCAGCGCCGGCTCGTCCACCACCGAGCCGCGGCTGACATTGACGAAGATCGCCCCCGGCCGCAGCGCCTCGATCGCCGCGCGGTCGATCAGCCCCTGCGTCGTCGGCCCGCCCATGGCGCAGCAGACGAGTATGTCGACCTCCGGCGCCAGCGCCGCCGGACTCGGGTAGAACGTGTAGGGCACGTCCGGCTTCGGACTGCGGCCGCTGTAGCTGATCGCCATCCCGAAGCCCTTGGCCCGCTTCGCCACCGCCGAGCCGATCCGCCCGAGCCCGACGATGCCCATCCGCTTGCCCCAGACCCGCGTGGTCAGCGGCATCGAGCCCTCCCTTACCCAGGACCCGTCCCGCACCCAGGCATCGGCGGCCGGGATGCGCCGCGCGGCGGCCAGGAGCAGGCCGAAGGCGAGGTCCGCCACATCCTCGGTCAGCACGTCGGGCGTGTTGGTCACCGGGATGCCGCGTTTCGCGCAATAGGCCCGGTCGATCGCATCCACGCCCACGCCGTAGCAGGCGACGATCCCGAGCTGCGGCAGCCGGTCCATCAGCGCGGCGGAGGCGCCGATCTCGCCCTTGGTCACGATGCCGCGGATCGCCGCCCCATGCTCGGCGATGAAGGCGTTCTCGTCCGGCGCCTCGTGGAGCAGGCGGAGGGTATAGCGCTCGGCCATGGGCTCCAGGTCCCAGTCCGGCAGGACGCCCATCACCAGAAGCTCCGGCTTGTCCAACTGCGCCTCCCCTGCAACTGTCCGGCCTGCTGTTAGGGGATGGGACCATGTCGCTCAAGCTCTTCGACCTCACCGGCCGGCTGGCGCTCGTCACCGGTTCCAGCCAGGGCATCGGCCTCGCCCTGGCCCGGGGCGTCGCGGAGGCGGGCGCCCGGGTGGTCCTGAACGGCCGCGACGCGGCGAAGCTGGAGCGCGCCGTCGCCAGTCTCCGCGCCGACGGCCTCCAGGCCGAGACCGCCGCCTTCGACGTCACCGACCCGGCGGCTGTCGAGGCGGGCGTCGCCGCCATCGAGGCCGGCACGGGTCCCATCGACATCCTGTTCAACAACGCCGGCGTCAACCTCCGCGGCCCGCTCGACGAGATGCCGGACGAGACCTGGCGCGCGGTGATGTCCACCAACCTCGACAGCGCCTTCTACTGCGCCCGCGCCGTCGCAAAGCGGATGATCCCGCGCGGCCGCGGCAAGATCGTCAACACCTGCTCGGTGATGAGCATGCTCGGCCGCCCCGGCACCGGCCCCTACACCGCTACCAAGGGCGCGCTGGGGATGCTGACCAAGGCCATGTGCGCCGACTGGGCGAAGCACGGCATCCAGGCCAACGGCATCGCGCCGGGCTATTTCAGCACCGAGCTGACCGCCCCCCTTCGCGCCAACCGCGAATTCGACGACTGGCTGTGCAAGCGCACCCCCGCCGGCCGCTGGGGCGAGCTGCCGGAACTGGTGGGCGCCGCCATCTTCCTGGCCTCCGACGCCTCGGCCTATGTCAACGGCCACCTGCTCTATGTTGACGGCGGGCTGACAAGCGTGGTCTGACAGCGGCCGAGGAAGCCGGATACGGGGGAGGAACGACAATGATCACGCGCCTTGGATTGTTCGCCGCGGCGGCCACGCTGCCCGGCCTCGCCTTCCTCTCGCGGGAAGCCCAGGCGCAGCAGTCCGGCCCCATCACCACCGCCGACATCATCAAGCGCGGCAAGGTCCGCATCGGCGTCGTCACCGGCGCGCCGCCCTTCGGCATGGTGGACGCCACCGGCAACGCCGTCGGCTACGACCTCGATGTCGCAGCCCTCCTCGGCAAGTATCTCGGCGTGCCGGTCGAGATCTCCTCCCTGACCCCGCCGTCGCGCATTCCGGCGCTCGAGGCCGGCCGCGTCGACTTCCTCTGCGCGACGCTCGGCGCCACGCCGGAGCGCGCCCGCTCGGTGATGTTCACCATGCCCTACAGTGCCTTCCGCATGGTGGTGATGGCGAAGAAGGACAGCCCCATCGCCAAGATCGAGGACCTCGCCGGCAAGCGCGTCGGCGTCCCCCGCGGCACGCCGCAGGAACAGGCTCTGCTGCGACGCGCGCCGCGCGGCACCAATGTCGTCCGCTTCGAGGATGACGCGACCTCCGCCCAGGCGCTGATCGTCGGCCAGGTGGACGCGGTCGGCATCCCCGACACCATCGGCGGCGACATCGCCAAGGGCCGGCCCGAGGCGGGGCTCGAGGCGAAGTTCACCCTGTTCAACCAGCCGAACTGCATGACGGTCCGCAAGGACCAGTTCGAGCTGCGGCAGTGGCTGCAGAACACCATCTACTTCATGAAGACCAGCGGCGAGCTGGACGACATCTCGAACAAGTGGACCGGCAGCCCGCTGCCCGCCGACCTCCCCGTTTTCTAGGCGGTGAACGGCTTCCAGTTCCAGTTCAGCCCGGTCTTTGCCCGCAGCGACGTGCTGCTGGAGGGGCTGTGGCTGACGCTGCAGCTCTCCGCCATCGGCATCTCGCTCGGCGCGCTGCTCGGCATCCTGCTGGCGATGCTGCGCGGCCTCGCGCCGCGGGCGCTGCGCTGGCCGGTCGATGCCTATGTCGAGCTGGTGCGCAACACGCCCTTCCTGGTGCAGCTTCTCATCATCTTCTTCGGCCTGCCCTCGATCGGCGTTAAGCTGACGGCCGAGCAGGCGGCGATCGGCGCCATCGTGCTCAATCTCGGCGCCTACTCGACCGAGATCGTCCGCGCCGGCATCGAGAGCGTGCATAAAAGCCAGATCGAGGCCGGGCTGTCGCTGGCCATGACGCGCTGGCAGGTCTTCCGCCATGTCGTCATCGCGCCCGCGCTGGCACGCGTCTGGCCCTCGCTCTCCAGCCAGTTCGTGCTGATGATGCTCTCCACCTCGGTCTGCTCCTTCATCTCCGTCCAGGAGCTCTCCGGCACGGCGGCGAATGTCGAGAGCGACACCTTCCGCAGCTTCGAGGTCTACATCACCGTCACTGCCATCTACCTGGCGCTCGCCCTCGTCATGCGGGGCCTGCTGGCAATGCTGGGCGCGGTGCTCTTCCCGAAGGGCTCCGGCCTCGGGCGCCTGCGGACGCAATCCGGCCGATGATCCGCACCTTCTCGGAATCCGAGTTCCTTTTCATCGTCGCCTCGGCGCGCTGGACGCTGCTGCTGACGCTGCTCTCGCTGCTGCTCGGCGGACTTCTCGGCTTCATCGTGGCGCTGGCGCGGACCTCGCAGCTCGCCCCGCTGCGGATGCTGGCCGCCGGCTGGATCGGCATGATCCAGGGCATCCCGGTGCTGATGCTGCTTTTCCTGTCCTATTACGGGCTCTCGATGGGCGGCGTCGACATGCCGCCCATCGTCGCCGCCTCGGTCTCCATGGCGATCTATGCCAGCGCCTATCTCGGCGAGATCTGGCGCGGCTCCATCCAGTCCGTCGCCTGGCAGCAATGGGAGGCCTCGGCCGCCCTGGCGATGTCGCGGGCGCAGCAATACCGCTACGTCATCCTGCCCCAGGCGGTGCGCATCGCCGTGGCGCCGACGGTCGGCTTCATCGTGCAGCTGGTGAAGAACACCTCCATCGTCTCGATCATCGGCGTGGTGGAGCTGGCCCGCGCCGGCAACCTCGTCAACAACGCCACCTTCGCCCCCTTCAAGGTCTTCGGCACGGTGGCGGCGACCTATTTCATCATCTGCTGGCCGATCTCGCTGCTCGCGCGGCGGCTGGAAGGAAGGCTCAATGCCCGTCGTTCAGGTTGAGGGCGTCCGCAAGAGCTTCGGCGCGGTGGAGGTGCTGAAGGGCATCGACCTGACGGTGGAGCGCGGCGAGGTCATCGCCATCATCGGCCGCAGCGGCTCCGGCAAGTCGACTCTCCTTCGTTGCATCAACGGGCTGGAAGGGATCCAGGCCGGCAGCATCGAGGTCTCGGGCCACAAGCTCGACGCCTCCGGCCGGGGCCTCCGCGAGCTGCGCAAGGATGTCGGCATCGTCTTCCAGAGCTACAACCTCTTCCCGCATCTCCGCGTCGGCGAGAACATCATGCTGGCGCCGCGCGTCGTCCTCGGCGTCGGCAAGGCGGAGGCACGGCAGCGGGCCGAGGAAGCGCTGGCCGAGGTCGGCCTCGCCGAGCGCTTCGAGGCCTGGCCGGACAACCTCTCGGGCGGCCAGCAGCAGCGCGTCGCCATCGCCCGGTCGCTGGCGATGAAGCCGAAGGTGATGCTCTTCGACGAGGTGACCAGCGCCCTCGACCCGGAACTGACCGGCGAGGTGCTGGCGACCATGGAGCGGCTGGCGGAGCACGGCATGACCATGCTGCTGGTCACGCACGAGATGGCCTTCGCCCGCCGCGTGGCGACGCAGACCATTTTCATGCACCAGGGCAAGGTCTGGGAGGTCGGGCCCTCCGAGCGGCTGTTCGGCGCCCCCCAGACGCCGGAGCTGCGGCAGTTCCTTGGCACGGGGCTGAAATAGCGCCCGCCCCGGCTTGACGGGGGCGCGGCTTGGTAGAACGCTAAGCAGGCTATCGATCGAAGAGGGAGGGCGTCCAGCCCCATGAGCATCAACGGCAAGGCCTATATCGTCGGAGCCTTCGAGCACCCGACCCGCAAGGCCGACGACAAGTCCGTGGCGCAGCTCCATGCCGAGGTCGCCTATGGCGCCTTGCAGGATGCCGGCCTCACCAAGGACGATGTCGACGGCTTCTTCTGCACCGGCGCCGCCCCGGGCCTCGGCCCGCTGAACATGGCGGACTATCTCGGGCTGACGAAGCTCCGGCATTTCGACAGCACCGATGTCGGCGGTTCCTCCTATGTCATGCATGTCGGGCATGCGGCGGAGGCCATCTCCATGGGCCTCTGCGACATCGCCCTTGTCACGCTGGCTGGCCGCCCCCGCGCCGAGGCGATGGCGACCGGCACGGCGCCGCGCAGCTGGGGCGTCAACGTCCCCGACGACCCCTTCGAGATCCCCTACGGCCGCACCGTCGCCAATGCCTATGCGCTCTGCGCCATGCGGCACATGCATGAGTTCGGCACCACCTCGGAGCAGCTTGCCTGGATCAAGGTGGCCGCCAGCCACCATGCCCAGTGGAACGAGCATGCGATGCTCCGCAAAGTGGTCACCGTCGAGGACGTCGTGAACTCCCCGATGGTCTCCGACCCGCTGCACCGCCTCGACTGCTGCGTCATCTCCGATGGCGGCGGCGCCCTCATCATCACCAAGCCGGAAATCGCCAAATCGCTGAAGCGGCCGCTGGTGAAGGTGCGCGGCCATGGCGAGGCGACCAAGAACCAGAATGCCGGCTATACCGACCTGACCTATTCCGGCGCCCGCTGGTCCGGCCCGCGCGCCTTCGAGGAGGCCGGCTGCCGGCCTGCGGACATCCAGTACGCCTCGATCTATGACAGCTTCACCATCACCGTGCTGATGCAGCTCGAGGACCTCGGCTTCTGCGAGAAGGGCCAGGGCGGCAAGTTCGTCGCCGACGGCAACCTCATCTCCGGCGTCGGAAAGCTGCCCTTCAACACCGATGGCGGCGGGCTCTGCAACAACCACCCGGCTAATCGCGGCGGCATGACCAAGGTGATCGAGGCGGTGCGCCAGCTCCGCGGCGAGGCCCACCCCAAGGTCCAGGTCCCGGGCTGCACGCTCGCGCTGGCGCATGGCACGGGCGGCCTGCTCGGCACCCGCCATGGCAGCGCCACCGTCATCCTCGAGCGGGAGTAATCGATCATGGCAACGCCTGCTTCCAACCGCGCCCTCCCGGCCATCGCGGTCGACCCGACCAACAAGCCCTATTTCGACGCGGCCCGCGAAGGCCGCCTGCTGATCGGGCTCTGCAAGGATACCGGCAAGCATTTCTGGTACCCGCGCGGCTGCTCGCCCTTCACCCTCTCGAACAATGTCGAGCTGGTGGAGGCCAAGGGCACCGGCACGGTCTACACCTACACGGTGATGCGGACAAAGGAGCCTTACTGCGTCGCCTATGTCGAGCTGGACGAGGGCGTGCGCATCTTCACCAACATCGTCGATTGCGACCTCGATGAGGTCCGCATCGGCCAGAAGGTGAAGGTGGTGTTCAAGCCGACCCAAGGCGACAGCCCGCCGGCGACCATGTTCACGCCGGCCTGACAAAGGCGGCTTTGCCGCCGCCGCCCTCCCTGGCAATATGGCCCATATTGCCAGGGAGGCAGCGATGGCCAGCACGGGCGACAACACGCCCCCGGTGACGCGCCGCGACGAAGGCGCCGTCGCCATCATCACCCTCGACCGTCCGGCAGCGCGCAACAGCCTGTCCCGCGCCATGCTGGCCGCCTTGCAGACGGCGCTTGACAGCGTCGCGGTGGAGGACGGCATCCGTGCCGTGGTAATCGCGGCCGAGGGCCCTGCCTTCTCCGCCGGCCATGACCTGAAGGAGATCACGGCCCGTCGCGCCGACCCGGATGGCGGCGCGGCCTTCTTTGCCGAGACCATGGCGGCCTGCGGCGCGGTGATGCAGCGCGTCGTCGCCCTGCCCCAACCTGTGGTCGCCGCGGTCGAGGGCATCGCCACCGCCGCCGGCTGCCAGCTCGCCGCCAGCTGCGACCTGGTGGTGGCCGCCGCCTCCGCGAAATTCTGCACGCCCGGCGTTGATATCGGCCTGTTCTGCTCGACGCCGGGCGTGGCGCTGGCCCGCGCCGTGCCGCGCAAGCCAGCGATGGAGATGCTGCTGCTCGGCGAGATGGTCCCGGCGGAGGAGGCGCATCGCATGGGCCTCGTCAACCGAGTCGTCCCCGCGGGCACGGCGCTGGCGACGGCGCTGGAGCTGGCGCAGCGCATCGCCTCCCGCTCCGCCGTCGCGGTGCGGATGGGCAAGCGCGGCTTCAACGCGCAGGCCGCGCTGCCGCTCGCCGAGGCCTACGAGGCGGCCGGACGGGTGATGGTGGAGAACCTGCTCGCCGAGGATGCGGCCGAGGGGATCGGCGCCTTCATCGGCAAGCGCCGGCCGGAATGGCGGCATCGCTGAGGAGGATCGCCCGATGGCCGCCGCGGATTACGAGACCGGGCTGGAGCGCTGCCCCGCCAACCACCAGCCGCTGACGCCGCTGCTCTTCCTCGAGCGCGCAGCGGCGACCTTCCCCAACCACGTTGCGGTGGTGCACGGCGCGCTGCGCCGGCCTTACCGCGAACTCCACGCGCGCTGCCTGCGCCTCGCCTCGGCGCTTGCCGCGCGGGGCATCGGCCACGGCGACACGGTGGCCGCGCTGTTGCCCAACACCCCGGCCATGGTCGAGGCGCATTACGGCGTGCCGATGGCCGGCGCCGTGCTCAACACCATCAACACCCGGCTCGATGCCGACACGATCGGCTATATCCTGAGGCATGGCGAGGCGAAGGCCATCCTGGCCGACCGTGAATTTGCCCCCGTGCTGCGCGCGGCACTCGCCATCAGCGGCGCCTCGCCCCTCGTCATCGAGGTCGACGATCCGGAGGCGCCGGAGGCGGCACGCGCCGAGACCCTCGGCGGCCTCGACTACGAGGCACTGCTGGCTGAGGGCGACCCCACCTTCGCCTGGTCGATGCCGGCGGATGAATGGGATGCGATCGCGCTTAACTACACGTCCGGCACCACCGGTCGGCCGAAGGGCGTCGTCTACCACCACCGCGGCGCGCAGCTTCTCGCCACCGGCAACGTGCTTTCGGCCAGCATGGCGCGGCACCCGGTCTATCTCTGGACCCTGCCGATGTTCCACTGCAACGGCTGGTGCTTCCCCTGGACGGTCTGCGCCGTCGCCGGCACCCATGTCTGCCTGCGCGCGGTGCGCGGCCCGGCGATGTGGGCGCTGATGGCCGAGCATGGCGTGACCCACATGTGCGGCGCCCCCGTCGTCATGGCGACGCTGCTCGACACGCCGGAGGACGGGAAGCGCCCCCTTCCCCACCAGGTGCAGTTCGTCACCGCCGGCGCGCCGCCGCCCGAGGCGGTGCTCGGCCGTATGCGCGAGGCGGGCTTCGCTGTCCTCCACGTCTACGGCCTCACCGAATGCTACGGCCCCGCGGTCGTCAACGAGTGGAACCGCGCCTGGGATTCCCTTCCCGCCCCTGATCAGGCCCGGCTGATGGCCCGCCAGGGCGTCCGCTACCTCGCCCTCGAATCCCTCGACGTGCTCGACCCGGCGACGATGCAGCCCGTCCCCGCCGATGGCACGACCATGGGTGAGGTGATGATGCGCGGCAACGTCGTGATGAAGGGCTACTTCAAGGACCGCGCCGCGACCGAGGCCGCCTTCGCCGGCGGCTGGTTCCACACCGGCGACCTCGCGGTGAAGTATCCGGACGCCTACATCCAGCTCCGCGACCGCTCGAAGGACATCATCATCTCCGGCGGCGAGAACATCTCCTCCATCGAGGTGGAGGACGCGCTCTACAAGCACCCCGCCGTCGCACTCGCCGCCGTCGTCGCCCGCCCCGACGACAAGTGGGGCGAGGTGCCCTGCGCCTTCGTCGAGCTGAAGCCGGGTGCCACGGCTGGCGAGGCGGAGCTGATCGCCCATTGCCGCGAGCGCATGGCCGGCTTCAAGGCGCCCAAATCCATCCTCTTCACCGAGCTGCCGCGCACCAGCACCGGCAAGATCCAGAAGCACATCCTCCGTGCCCAGGCCCGCGGCGGCTGAAACCCGGCGTTAACCGCCGGGCGCCACACTCGGCGGCAGGGAATCGGGAATGCCGCCATGAATGGAATGCAGGTCACCGAGGAGGCCGCCACGCCCGAGCGCGTGCTTGCGCTTGCCGAACAGGCGGAGGCGCTGGCGGCCGGCAAGGTTCGCGCCATCCAGTCCATCACCGGCCAGACCCGCATCCTGGCGCTCAACGCCACCATCGAGGCCGCACGCGCCGGCGAGCAGGGCCGCGGCTTCGGCATCGTCGCCGGCGAGGTGAAATCCGTCGCCGCCGAGGTCGCCCGCCTCGCGGCGGAGATGGATGGCGAACTGCGCGGCGCCTTCACCGCCCTTCGCCGCATCGGCGCCCGCATGGCCGAGGAGGTCGGTGGCCAGCGGCTGGTCGACCTGGCGCTGAACGCCATCGAGATCATCGACCGCAACCTCTACGAGCGCAGCTGCGACGTGCGCTGGTGGGCAACCGATGCGGCGGTGGCGGAGGCGGCCGCCGACCCCTCCCCGCCGCGCCTCGCCCATGCCGAGCGACGCCTCAATGTCATCCTCTCGGCCTATACCGTCTATCTCGACCTCTGGCTCTGCGACCTCTCCGGCCGCGTCATCGCCCATGGCCGGCCTGATCCTTACCCCGGCCTCCGCGGCCATATGGCCGGCGGCGCGCCCTGGTTCCGCGCCGCGCTGGAGACGGCGAGCGGCGACGACTACGCCGTCACCGACATCGCCCGCTGCGCCCCGCTCGGCGACGCCCCGGTCGCCACCTACGCCGCCGCTGTGCGCGAGGGCGCCACCGCCCAAGGCCGCCCGACCGGCGTGCTCGGCATCCATTTCGACTGGGCCCCGCAGGCCGAGGCGGTGGTGCGGGGCGTCCGCCTCTCGCACGCCGAGCGCGCCCGCACCCGCGTGCTGCTGCTCGATGCAGCCGGCCGAGTGCTGGCCGCATCCTCCGGCGGAGGCGTGCTGACCGAGACGATCCGGCTGGACCATGGCGGCCGCGAGGCCGGCGCCTACCGCGATGCCGAAGACCGAGCCATCGGGTTCCACCGCACTCCCGGCTACGAGACCTATCGGGGCCTCGGCTGGTACGGCGTGCTCATCCAGGACCCGCCCTCAGCGCACCAGGACTAGCCGGCTCAGCAGCCCCGCCAGTGCCGCGAGCGCCATCACCACGGCCATCGGCACCGCCGTTCCGTTGTACAACGCCCCGACCAGCGCGCCCGTCAGCGCCCCACCGCCGAATTGCAGCGTGCCGATCAGCGCCGAGGCGCTCCCCGCCGAGCGCCCCTGCGAGGCCATGGCCAGCGCCGCGGCGATCGGCATCACCATCCCGATGCTGGCGACATAGACGAAAAGCGGAACGGCGATGCCCCAGAAGCTCCCCGTCCCCGAAAGCGCCGCCATCGCGACGCCCGCCCCCGCCATCGCGCAGAGCCCCCAGAGCAGCACCCGCTCCGGCGGATGCCGCTGCGACAGCATCGCGTTCAGCTGCGAGACGCCCATGATGCCGAGCGCATTCGCCCCGAAGAGCAGCCCGTACTGTCCCGGAGCGATGCCGTGCAACTCCATGAAGACGAAGGGCGAGCCGGTTATGTAGGCGAACAACCCCGCCATCGGCAGCACGCCCGAGAGCACCAGCCCCATGAAGCGCCGTGTGCCGAGCATCCGCCCATAGACCATCAGCACCCCGGCCAGCCCCTCCCGCCGCCGCCGGTCGGGCGGCAGCGTCTCCGGCAGAACCAGCCCCACTACCAGGGCGAGGCCGAGCCCATAGGCCACCAGCGCCCAGAAGATCATCCGCCAGCCGCCCCAGCCGAGCAGCACCCCGCCCAGCGAGGGCGCCAGGATCGGCGCCAGCGTCACCACCAGCATGAGGCGCGACATGAGTCGGATCGTCTCGGTCCCCTCGGTGACATCGCGCACGATGGCCCGCGCCGTCACCATCCCCGCGCAGCCGCCAAGCCCCTGGATGAAGCGCCACACCGCCAGCCACCCGACCTCCTTGGTCAGCCCGCAGCCAATGGAGCCGAGGACGAAGATGCCTAGCCCGGCCAGCAGCGGCAGCCGCCGCCCAAACCGGTCCGTCAGCGGCCCGAAGGCGAGCTGCGCCAGCGACATTCCGGCGAAGAAGCTCGCCAGCGTCGTCTGCACATGCGCCGCATCCGTCCCGAGCCCGGCGGCGATGGCCGGGAAGGCCGGCAGGTACATGTCCGTCGACAGCGGCCCGAAGGCTGACATGGCGGCGAGGACGAGGACGAAGAGGGGCGTGACACGCGGCATGGGTATGGGTTAGCACTCAATGCTGCACTGCACCATCACTCGGTCACGCAGGCCCGGCGGCAAGCGTGCCTGCGCGGCTGAAGGGCGTGCCGTGGCGTTCATCCTCAATGGTATGCCGCGTCCCCGGCCGGATTTCCTCGCGCAGGAAGCAGCGATGCGTGGCGGGAGGATGGATTTCAGCGCCGCCAGTGGCCGGTCTTCGAGAGGTCGCGCCCGGGCCCGGAAAAGTTGAATTATAACGAAACGAACGCCGGCGGCACCGGCGCCTGGACCGGTGACGGGGCCGCCTCCAGCGTCTATGCAGGAGGCAAAGAAGGAGACCCTGACGATGCTCGACCAGGCCACCATCGACGCGCTCTTCCTCAAGGCGCGCACCCAGAACAAATGGACCGACCAGCCCGTCTCCGAGGCCGAGCTGCGGCAGATCTACGACATCCTTAAGATGGGCTCGACCTCGGCCAACTCCTCGCCGGCGCGCTTCGTCTTCGTCACGACGCAGGCGGGCAAGGAACGCCTCGCCCCTTGCCTCTCCTCCGGGAACCTTGCCAAGACGATGAGCGCCCCGGTCTGCGTCATCGTGGCGCAGGACATGAAATTCTACGAGAAGCTGCCGCAGCTCTTCCCGCATGCCGATGCCCGCTCCTGGTTCACCTCCAGTCCGGAGCTGGCGGCGGAGACCGCCTTCCGCAACGCAACGCTGCAAGGTGCCTACCTGATGATGGCGGCCAGGCTCATCGGCCTCGATGTCGGCGCCATGTCCGGCTTCGACAAGGCGAAATGCGACGAGGCCTTCTTCGCCGGCACCACGGTGAAGTCCAACTTCCTCGTCAATCTCGGCCATGGCGACCCGAGCGGCGTCTTCGACCGCCTGCCGCGCCTCTCCTTCGAAGAGGCCTGCACCATCGCCTGACGCGACGGCCGGGGAGGCCAGCCCCTCCCCGGCATGCCCTCAGCGCGGGTCGATCACCGGCCCCACCAGCGCCGCCACGTCGAGCAGCGCCGCATCGCCGAAGCGCGGCCCGACGATCTGCACGCCCACCGGCATCCCATGCGGCCCCGTCGTGCAGGGGACGGCGATGCAGGGCACGTGCAGCAGCGTCCACATGCTGTTGAAGACTGGGTTGCCGGTATCCTGCCGCCCGAGCGGCGCCTCGCCCACCGCGGCCGGCGTCAGCACCGCGTCGAAGTGCGGGAAGAGCGCGTCGAACAGCTTCCGGCAATCGGCCGCCAGGTTGTAGGCCCCGGCCAGCTGCGCCCCGCTGATCCCGGCGAAATTCTCGACGCGGTCGCGGAAGTCGGCATGCAGCAGGCCGGGCGCCGCGACATATTCCTGCAGGAAGGCGCCGCGCCCCTCGCCGAGCAGCACCACCCGCTGCGCCTCGGTGATGCCCTCGAAGGCCTGCGGCAGCGCCAGCGGCTCGACCGCCGCCCCGGCCTCCTCCAGCCGCCGTCCGGCCAGCTCCAGCGCCGCCCGCGACTCCGGCGCCGCCAGGTGCCAGTTCGGCCCGCCGCAGAGACCGATCCGCAGCTCGCGCAGTCCCTTCCCCAGAGGCTGGTCGAGATCGAAGAGGCGGAAGGCCTCCGCCACCAGCCGCAGGTCCTCCGGCGCCCTTCCGTACCAGCCGATGGTGTCGAGCGTATGCGCGTAGCGCTTCGCCCCCTCCGTGCTGACCGCCCCATGCGTCGGCTTCATCGCGTAGATGCCGCAGAAGGAGGCCGGGCGAATGGTGCTGCCCCCGGTCTGGGTGCCGAAGGCGAGCGGCACCATCCCGTCCGCGACCGCCGCTGCCGAGCCGGAAGAGGAGCCGCCCGGCGTCCGCGCTGCGTCACGCGGGTTGCGGGTCAGCGCTCGGCGCCCGGCCGCGGCGAATTCCACCGTGTCGGTCTTGCCGAGGATCACCGCCCCCTCGCCGCGGGCGATGCCGACGCAGGCCGCATCCCGCCCCTGCCGCAGCCCCTGGTAGATCGGTGAATTATAGGTGGTCGGCATGTCCGCCGTCTCGATCATGTCCTTCACGCCGACCGGCAGCCCGTGCAGCGCGCCCATCGTATGGACCTTGTCCACTTCGCGGGCGTTGGCGATGGCGAGGCGCGGGTCGAGGAAGGTCCAGGCCTTCACCACCGCTTCCCGCTCGGCGATGCGCTCGAGGCAGGAGCGGGTTAGCGCCTCGGCGGTGAGGCGGCCCTCGCGAAGCTTCGCGGCGGCGGTGGCGGCGGTGAGCTGCCAGGGTTCCATGCCTCGTCCTCTCGGCTGGGATGCGGGTCGCCGCCCGCCATGCGCGCCCGGCGGCCCGGCGTCAATGCGCCAGGCCGCCCTGCATGGCCAGAGGATGCAACGCCCATGCCGGTAGGCGCCAGGGAAGCGTTTTCCCTCCCCGGCCCCGGCCCTCAGCCCGCCTTCAGCGGCAGGGCGATGAAGGCCCGCCCACCCTCGCGCTCGATCTGCAGCGCGATGGCCGGCTTGTTGGCCTGCCGGGCGGCGCCCACGGCCTCCGCCACGTCGCGCGGCCCGTTCACCGCCCGGTCCCCGGCGCGGAGGATGACATCGCCCGGTTGCAGGCCCTGGCTGGCGGCCACGCTGTCCGGCTGCACTCCGGCGACCACCGCGCCATGCCCGCCGCGCTCATTCGGCGCCAGCGCCAGGCCGAGATTGCCCGAGGACCGGGCCTCCCCGGCGGCGCCCTTGGCCTCCTGCTGGCCCGGGATGGCGATCAGCGTCACCCGCCGCTCCACGGGCTTGCCGTCGCGCAGCAGGGCCAGGGTGACGGTCGCCCCCGGCCGTTGCTCGCCCACCGCCTCGGCCAAGTCGCGTGGCACGACGACCGCATGGCCGTTCACCCCAGTGACGACGTCGCCGCTCTGCACTCCCGCCCTGGCCGCCGGCCCGTCCGGCTCCACCGCGCCGATCAGCGCGCCCCTGCTGTCAGGAAGGCCGAGCGCGCTCGCCAGCGTCGGGTCGATCCGCTGCGTGGAGACGCCGAGCCAGCCGCGCTCCACCCGCCCATGCTCCTTCAGCTGCGCCACGACCGACTGCGCAAGCGAGGCGGGGATCGCGAAGCCGATGCCGATATTGCCGCCCGAGGGCGAGAAGATCGCCGCATTCACTCCGACCACCTGGCCCTGCGCATCGAACAGCGGCCCGCCGGAGTTGCCCGGGTTGATCGAGGCATCGGTCTGGATGAAGTCGTCATAGGGCCCGGCGCCGATCTGCCGCCCGCGCGCCGAGACGATGCCCGCCGTCGCCGTCCCCCCGAGGCCGAAGGGATTGCCCATGGCCAGTACCCATTCGCCGACGCGGAGCTTGTCGCTGTCGCCGAAGGCGACGGTCGGCAAGTTGCCGCCGGCCTCGATCTTGATGAGGGCGAGATCGGTCTTCGGGTCGGTGCCGACCACGCGGGCCGGCAGCTGCCGCCCGTCGGCCAGCTCCACCTTCACCGAATCCGCCTGGCCGACCACATGGTTGTTGGTCACGACATAGCCGGCCGGGTCGATGATGAAGCCGCTGCCCTGGCCCATGACCCGCCGCTCGGCCGGGCCCTGGCGCTGCTGGAAGAAGCGCTCGAAGGGCGTGCCGCGCAGCTCCGGCGGCACCTGCGCCGGCGTCGCCTCGGTATGGCCGGTGATGCTGATGCGCACGACCGCCGGCGCCACCCGCGCGGCGAGGTCGGCGAAGTCCGGCCCGACCGGGCGCGGCAGCGCGACGGCCGTCGCTGGCTGGCTGGCCGATTGGGCCGTCGCCGGCGGGGTGAAGGGTGTCAGCGCCGTGGTGCCGAGCGCCAGCGCGAGCGCGCCGCCTGCGAGGATCTTGGTGATGCGGGGCATCGATTGGGGCTCCTTCCTGAGGGGCGGCCGCTCCGGGCGACCGCCATGCCCTCATCAAAGCCCCGCGCACCTGCGGGCTTCCTGCCCCGAACCATACGGATCGGTATGGTCGGCCCGGCTCAGCGCACGAGCACGCGGCCGGCGATATGGATCACGCCGTTGCTGCACGGGATGTCGGCCTGCACCACATGCGCCGGCTCGATCTCGCGGATCCCGCCCGCGCCGAAGCCGCCGCGCTCAGGCACCAGCGTGTACTGCGCATCCGTCCCGCGCTGGATCAGCAGCATGTTGCCGTTGCGGGTCCTGACCGTCCTGCGGTCGCGCCCTGCCACCTCCTGGGCGAGGTGCCGCCCGTCGATCATCTGCGCATTGACCACGGACGGCCCCCGCACCGGGTCGAAATCGGCGCCGGGCTGCGAGCCCGTCAGGTCGTTGCGGATACTCACCGGCACCCGCGCGATCGCGCCGTTGTCGGGCGCGAGGATGGTGAAGGGTCCGCTGCCGTGCAGCAGCTCGGACTGGCCGGTACGGTTCGGCGCATCGACGACGCTGCTGAGCCGCGAGTCGTTCGCCATCACCTGCAGGCAAACCTGGGCACGGGCGGCACCGGCGCCGAGCAGCAGCCCGGCGGCGGCGAGGAGGGGGAGGTGTCGCATGAGCGGATTCCTTCTCCGCATCCGGGGCAGAAGCTCCGCCCTGCGAGGGAGTTCGCATACGATCCACCTCTGCCTATTGTCCCGCCGAGGATGGGGGGCCGGGACAGCGTGAAGATCCTTCTGGTCGAGGACGATGCGGAGACGGCCGGCTTCATCCGCCGCGGCCTGACCGAGGCCGGGCATGTGGTCGACCACGCCGCCGACGGGCCGGACGGCCTTCACCTGGCCATGCAGGCGAGCCATGACGTGCTGGTGGTGGACCGCATGCTGCCGCGGCTGGACGGCCTCGCCCTGGTCCGCGCCCTCCGCGCCGCCGGGCTGCGCACCCCCGTCCTGTTCCTCACCGCCCGCACCGGCGTCGGCGACCGGGTCGAGGGGCTGGAAGCGGGCGCCGACGACTATCTCGGCAAGCCCTTCGCCTTCGCCGAGCTGATGGCCCGGCTCAACGCCCTCGCCCGCCGTCCGCCCATGGCGACGGAAGCGACGGCGCTCCAGGTCGCCGATCTGGAGATGGACCTTCTCCGCCGTCAGGTCACCCGCGCCGGCCGGCGCATCGAATTGCAGCCGCGCGAGTTCCGCCTGCTCGAATACCTGATGCGCCGCGCCGGCCAGGTGGTGACGCGGACCATGCTGCTGGAAGGCGTCTGGGACTTCCATTTCGACCCGAAGACCAGCGTGGTCGAGACGCATGTGAGCCGTCTGCGCGCCAAGCTTGGCGAGCCTCCGCTCATCCACACCATGCGCGGCGCCGGCTATGCCATCCGCGCATCGGACTGAGCGCGCGACGCGCTGGTGGCGCACCACCGCCTTCCGCGTCACCCTGCTGCACCTGCTGCTGACGCTGCTCGGCACCGCGGCGCTCTCCGGCATCGCCTGGTGGGCGACCACCGGCTACGCCCTGCGCCAGCTGGCGCAGGAGGTCGACCGCGACAGCGGGTTGCTGGTCCAGGCCGCTCGCCTCGGCGGTCAGCGCTCCGTCGCACTCTCGCTTGAGGCGCGGCTCGCCGCCGACCGCAGCGGCACCCAATACTTTTTGCTCGCCGGGCCGGCGGGCGAGCGCCTCGCCGGCAACCTCGCCAGCGCGCCTGAATCCCCCGGCTGGGCCAGCCTCCGCCTCGAAGCCGCCGGGGAGGCCGACCCGGCCGAGCTGCTCGCCCTCGGCACCCCGCTCCCCGGCGGCGGCTTTCTCGTCGTGGCGCGCGACGTGGCACCGGTCCGCCAGCTCGAATCGCTCCTGCTCGGCGCCGCCGGCTGGGTCGGCGGCGGCGCGGCGCTGCTCGGCCTGCTCGGCGGCCTGCTGATGGGACGGGGCGTGACCCGCCGCGCCGCTGCCATGGATGCCGCCCTTGCCCGCGTCGAGGCCGGGGAGATCGGCCACCGCCTCCCGATCCGCCCCGGCGGCGACGAGTTCGACCGCCTGGCGCGCCGCATCAACGCCGCCCTCGACCGGGTGCAGGGGCTGATGCAGGCGCTGCGCCAGGTGACGGACGACATCGCCCATGACCTCCGCACCCCCCTCACCCGCCTGCGCGGCCGGCTGGAAGCCGCCCTCCGCGCCGACGACGCCACCGCCTGGCGGCCGGCAACCGAGGCCGCGCTGCGCGACTGCGAGCAGCTCCTTGAAGTCTTCGCCGCGCTGCTCCGCATCGCCCAGGTCGAGGGCGGCGCCCGCCGCGCCGGCTTCGCCGCCCTCGACCTCAGCGCCCTCGTCGCCACCGTCGCCGAGGTTTACGCCCCCGCCGCCGAGGAGCGCGGTCAGCGGCTGGAGGCCGACATCCCCCCTGGCATCCACGGCTTCGGCGACCGCGAGCTGCTGACTCAGGCCCTCGCCAACCTGCTGGAGAACGCGGTGAAGCATGGCCGCGAGGGCGGCCGCATCCGCCTCGCCCTCAGCCCCGGCCGGGTGCTCACCGTGGAGGATGACGGCGAAGGCATCCCCCCCGGCGAGCGCGAGGCCGTGCTCCGCCGCTTCCACCGGCTGGACGCCGCCCGTAGCCGCCCCGGCGCCGGGCTCGGCCTCGCCCTGGTCGCGGCGGTGGCGGAGCTGCATGGCGCCCGCCTCACCCTCGGCGATGCCGGATCGGGCCTCCGGGTGGAGCTCGCTTTGCCCGCCGCCCCGCCCGGCCCATAGTGCGGGCATGACGGATCGGGAGCATATGGCGGCCGCGCTCGCCCTGGCGCGGCGGGGGCTGGGCAACACCTGGCCAAATCCGGCAGTGGGCTGCGTGCTGGTGAAGGATGGCCAGGTGGTCGGCCGCGGCTGGACCCAGCCCGGGGGCCGCCCCCATTCCGAGACCCAGGCGCTGGACCGCGCGGAAGCCATGTCCCCCGGGGCGGCCCGCGGCGCCACCGCCTATGTGACGCTCGAGCCCTGCTCCCACTGGGGCCGCACGCCGCCCTGCTGCGACGCCCTGGTCCGCGCCGGCGTCGCCCGCGTGGTGGTCGCCACCGGGGACCCCGACCCGCGCGTCGACGGCCGCGGCCTGCAGCGCCTGCGCGAGGCCGGCGTCATCGTGGAGCTTGGCCTGATGGGCGAGGAGGCCCGCCGCCAGAATGCCGGCTTCGCCCGCCGCATCACCCGCGGCCTCCCCCTGGTCACGCTGAAGCTGGCGACGACGCTCGACGGCCGCATCGCCACCTCCACGGGCGAGAGCCAGTGGATCACTGGCCCCGCCGCACGCCGCGAGGCCCATGCGCTGCGCGCCCGGCATGACGCCATCCTGGTCGGCAGCGGCACGGTGCTGGCCGACGATCCCGAGCTGACCGCCCGCCTCCCCGGCACCGCCCGCGTGCCGCTGGCCCGCGTGGTCGCCGACAGCCGCCTCCGCACCCCGCTCGGCGCCCGCCTGGTGCAGACGGCCCGCGCGGTGCCGACCTGGATCGCGACCCGCACCAACCAGCGCCCCGCCGCCCTTGCCCCCTACCTGGAGGCTGGCGTGCAGATTCTCTCCGTCCCGCGCGCGAAGCCTGGCCTCGACCTCGCCGCCCTGCTTGGCGCCCTGGCCCAGCGCGGCGTCACGCGGGTGCTCGCCGAAGGCGGCGCCGGCCTCGCCGCCGGGCTGCTGCGCGGCGGCTTCGTCAACCGGCTGGCCTGGTTCCACGCCCCGGGCATCATGGGCGGCGACGGACTGCCCGCCGTGCAGCCCTTGCCGGTTGTTCTGCTTTCCGCCATGCCCAAGTTCCAGAGGGTTGCAAGCCGTCCCCTGGGCGAGGACTGGCTGACCGAGTTCGAGGAGTGCGGGCCATGTTCACCGGCATCGTGACGGATCTGGGGACGGTGCGGGAAATCCTGCCATTGGGTGATGGGCAGGACATGCGCCTCGTCATCGGCACCTCCCCCGCCTTCCTGGCGGAGCCAGCGCCGGTGGCGATCGGCGCCTCCATCGCCTGCTCCGGCTGCTGCCTCACCGCGGTGGAGCTCGGCGGCGACTGGTTCGCCGTCGATGCCTCGGCCGAGAGCCTGTCCAAGACCACGCTCGGCCGCCTTGCTCCCGGCAGCCGCATCAACCTCGAACGTTCGCTCCGGATGGGCGACGAACTCGGCGGCCACCTCGTCTCCGGCCATGTCGACGGCGTCGCCGAGGTGCTCTCGGCGGTGCCGGAGAACGGCTCAGTCCGCTATCGCTTCCGCCTGCCGGAGCACCTCGCCCCCTTCGTCGCCGCCAAGGGCTCGATCGCCATCGACGGCATCTCGCTCACCGTCAACGAGGTCGAGGGCGCCATCTTCGGCGTCAACGTCATCCCGCATACGGCGGCGGTGACCAGCTTCGGCACGCTGCAGCCGGGCGGCTTCGTCAACATCGAGATCGACACGCTGGCGCGCTACGTCGCCCGGCTCGTCTCCTTCCAGGGACTCCAGGCATGACCGGCGCGGTGGCGACCAAGGACGTCAATTTCGCCGACTTCATCTCCCCGACCGAGGAGCTGATCGAGGAGGCCCGCCGCGGCCGCATGTTCATCCTGGTCGATGACGAGGACCGCGAGAATGAGGGGGACCTCGTCATCCCCGCCCAGTTCGCGACCCCCGACGCGATCAATTTCATGGCCCGCTTCGCCCGTGGCCTGATCTGCCTGGCGATGGACCGCAGGCGGGTCGAGCAGCTCGGCCTGCCGCTGATGGCCCAGGCCAACGGCACCCGGCACGCAACGGCCTTCACCGTCTCCATCGAGGCGAAGGAGGGCGTCACCACCGGCATCTCCGCCGCCGACCGCGCCCATACCGTCGCTGTCGCCATCAACCCGGAAATGGGCCGCGAGCACATCGTCACGCCCGGCCACGTCTTCCCCCTCGTCGCCCGCGACGGCGGCACGCTGGTCCGCGCCGGCCATACCGAGGCCTCGGTCGACCTTGCCCGCCTCGCCGGCCTGAACCCCTCAGGCGTGATCTGCGAGATCATGAACGACGACGGCACCATGGCGCGGATGCCGGACCTCGTGGCCTTCGCCCAGCACCATGGCCTGAAGCTAGGCACCATCGCCGACCTGATCGGCCACAGGCGCCGCACCGAGCGCCTGGTCCGCCGCCTCTCCGAGGGCCATATCGACCACCCGATCGGCGGCGACTGGCGGCTCGTCGTCTACGGCAACACCCTCGCCCCGGGCGAGCACCTGGCCCTGATCCGCGGCGACGTCTCCGCCCCCGGCCCCGTCCATGTGCGGATGCATGCCGCCAACCTGCTGCACGACATCGTCCTCGGCGCCGGCACCGGCGATCTGCACGACGCCATGCGCATGATCGAGTCTGCCGGCCGCGGCGTCGTCGTCATCATCCGCGACTGGCGGCCGGACAATATGAGCGAGCAGGTGAGGAACAACCGCGGCCGGCAGGTAGCGCCGCCCGAGATCCGGGACTATGGGATCGGCGCGCAGATCCTCGCCGATCTCGGGGTGCGCGACATGGTGCGACTGTCGAACAACCCGCGGCCCATCGTCGGGCTGGAGGGGTATGGCCTGCGCGTGGTGGAAACCCGCCCGCTGGTCCAACAAGGATGACCGAATGAGCACGATCGATGCGCCGGAGCGCCAGGCGCGGCCGCTGGACGGCCCCGCGCCGCATCTGCTGGTGATCCAGGCGCCCTATTACGCCGATGTGGTGGGCGGGATGCTGCGCGGCGCCCAGGGCGTCTTCGCCGAGGCGCGGGCGACGACCGAGGTGGTGGATGTCGCCGGCGCCTTCGAGCTTCCGGCCGCGCTGCGCATGGCGCTCAGCCAGCCCTCCAAGGGTGGCAAGGCGGTGCGCTATGACGGCTTCCTGCTGCTCGGCTGCGTCGTGAAGGGCGAGACCGATCATTACGACTTCATCTGCTCGGCGGTCTGCCAGGGGGTGATGGACGTCTCGACCGAGCGCGGCGCCGCCATCGGCTTCGGTCTGCTCACCGTCGACAGCCTCGCCCAGGCCGAGGCCCGCTCCGCCGATGACCGGCACAACAAGGGTGCCGAGGCTGCGCATGCGCTGCTCGGCCAGGTGGCGCTGCGCCGCCGCTGGAGCCTCGCGTGAGCGGCAACTGGAAGACTACGGATCTCGGCACCAGCGAACTCGACAAGCTCCGCGCCGAGATGGAGGCGGAGCAGTCCGGCACGCCCGAGGCGCCGAAGCCTGCCGCCAGGCCGGGGGGCGGCAAGTCCCCTGGCAAGCCCGGCGGCGGCAAGTCCCGCCACCGCCGCCCCGGCCAGGCTTCGGGCGGCGGCCCGCAGGTCCGCGGCGGCCGCCCGCGCACCGGCGCGCGCGTCGCCGCCGTCCAGGCGCTCTACCAGAGCGAGCATACCGGTGAGTCGGCCGAGGCCGTCATCCAGCAATTCCTCAGCCACCGCATCGGCGGCGGTTTCGAGGATGGCGGCGTGCCGGAAGCCGATCGCCCGCTCTTCGGCACCATCGTCCGCAGCGCGGCGAAGCATGGCGAGCGGCTGGACGGCCTCATCACCCAGCATCTCGACGCCGACTGGCCCTTGATGCGCCTCGACCCGGTGCTGCGCGCCCTGCTCCGCGCCGCCTGCGCCGAGTTCGCCGAGGGCGGCGGCCAGCCCCCGGCCCGCGTCGTCATCAACGAGTATCTCGACATCGCCCATGGCTTCTTCGGCGGCGAGGAGCCGCGCTTCGCCAATGGCGTGCTCGACGCGCTGGCCCGCGCCCTGCGGCCGGAGGAATTCGCCGCCGGCCGGAAGTAGCGGCGATGGCCGAGCCGCCCGCCGAATTCGGGTTGATCGCCCGGCACTTCCTGCCCCTGGCGGGGCCAGGGGCGCTCGGCCTCGCCGATGATGCGGCGCTGCTCGATCCGCCGCCTGGCCGGCAATTGGTGCTGGCCGCCGATGCCATGGTGGCGGGCGTCCATTTCCTCCCCAACGACCCGCCGGAGACCATCGGCCGCAAGCTGCTGCGGGTGAACCTCTCCGACCTCGCCGCCATGGGCGCCGCCCCGCTGGGCTACCTGATGACCACCGCCCTGCCCCGCGACCTGCCGCCCGGCTGGCTCGAGGGCTTCGCGGCGGGGCTGGCCGAGGACCAGCGGCGGTTCGGCCTTTCCGTCCTCGGCGGCGACACCGTCTCCATCCCGGGCCCGATCAGCCTGTCGTTGACCATCCTCGGCAGCGTCGCACCCGGCGCCGCCCTCCGCCGCGCCGGCGCCCGGCCCGGCGACGGGCTCTGGGTGTCGGGCACCATCGGCGACGGCGCCCTCGGCCTCCGCGTCCTCCAGCGCCGCCTTCCAGCCGATGCCGAGGGCCATCTCGCCCGTCGCTACCGCCTGCCGGAGCCCCGGCTCGCCCTCGGCGCCGCCCTCGCCGGGCTGGCCCGCGCGGCGATGGACGTCTCGGACGGCCTCGTCCAGGATTGCGGCCATCTCTGCCGCGCCGCCGGCTGCGGCGCCGTGATCGAGGCGGCTCGCCTCCCCCTCTCCCCCGCCGCCCATGCCCTGGTCATGGCGGACCCGGCGCTGCTGCCGCTGGTGCTGACCGGTGGCGACGACTACGAATTGCTCTTCGCCGCCCCGCCCGGCGCCGGCATCGAGGCCGCGGCCTCCGCCGCCGGCACCCGGGTCACAAGGATCGGCGAGTTCACCGAAGGGCCCGCCGAGGTCCGGGTCATCGATGCGGCGGGCGCGCCCATGGCGCTCCCCATGGGAGGATGGTCGCATTTCTGATGAAGAGAGGCGCATGAAGCGCCAGGTCTGGCTGCTTTTCTGCTGCCAGGCCCTGATGCAGGCGGCGACCGTCGGCCAGGCGGTCATGGCGGCGCTGATCGGCCACAGCCTGGCCGAGGACAAGTCGCTCTCCACGCTCCCCGTCGCCATCCAGATGACGGCGACCATGGCCGCCTCCATCCCGGCCGGAATGGTCTTCGCCCGGCTCGGCCGCAGGCCCGGCTTCATCCTCGGCGCGCTCGGCGCCATGGCCGGCTCGCTTACCTTCGCCGCCGGCGTCTGGACGGGCAGTTTCGCGCTCTACTGCGCCGGCGCCGTCCCCGCGGGCCTCGGCTTCGGCATCGCCCAGCATTACCGCTTCGCCGCGGCCGAGGTCGCCTCCCCTGCCTACCGTCCGCGCGCGATCAGCCTGGTGATGACCGGCGGCATCCTCGCTGCCAGCCTCGGGCCGGAGCTGGTCAAGGCCACGCGGGACAGCTTCCCGCCCTACCTCTTCCTCGGCACCTACCTGATCCTCGCCTGCCTGCCGGTGCTCTGCATGGCGCTGCTCTATTTCACCCGCCTGCCGCCGCCGCCCGCCCGCCATGCCGGTGGCGCCCGGGTCTTCGAGATCATCACCCGCCCGGCCTTCCTCACCGCCGCCGTCACCGGCATGGTCGCCTATGGCACCATGAACCTGCTGATGACCTCGACGCCGGTCGAGATGATGCTCTGCGGCTTCGGCATCGGCGCTTCGGCGACCGTCATCCAGATTCATGCCGTGGCCATGTTCGGCCCAGGCTTCTTCACCGGCCGCCTCATCACCCGCTTCGGCGTCCGCCCGGTGATCGTCGCCGGCGCCGCGCTGACCGCCCTTTGCGTGCTGATCGGCCTCAGCGGCGAGAGCTTCGCCCATTTCGGCCTGGCCCTCGGCCTGCTCGGGCTCGGCTGGAATTTCATGTTCGTCGGCGCCACCACCCTGCTGGCGACGGCCCATGCGCCGGAGGAGCGGGTGCGTGCCCAGGCCGCCAACGACACCATCGTCTTCGGCACCGTCGCCTGCACCGCCTTCCTCTCCGGCGCGGTCCATGCCCAGGCGGGATGGACGGTGCTGAACCTCACGGTGCTCCCGGCCCTCGCCCTCGCCCTCGGCGCCATCGCCTGGCAGCAGATGCGCGGGGCGCGGACGGCCACGGGCTGACGGGCCCCGCCTTTCTGCCTTGCCTCCCTTCGCGGCTTCGCTGCGGAGGGACACGGGCATCAGGCGCTCATCCGGGGCACCCGCGACGTCGCGCAGCGGTTTCCCGGGGGTGAATCAGCGCCCCGTCCCTGCCCCCGGCGCACCCGGGCTGGTCGGGATCGACGCCCCCGGCCCGATCCGCCCCACATTCCCGAAAAGCGCCTGCAGCAGCGACCGGTCGTTGCCCGGCGTCGGCGTCACGCGGGAGACCATGGGCACCGCCTTGCCCTCATCCTCGCCGACCACCTTCACATCCCGCACCACGCCATTCGGGTCGAAGGTGATGGACACGGTCTGCTGGTCCGTCACCATCAGCTCCCGCCCCGGCCGCTGCCGGGTGTTGCTGCTGATGTAGTACCAGGTGGGGTCGCCGAAGGTGCTGGTCTGGGTCGGAGAGCCGAGCAGGGTCTGCACGTCCTGGCGCGTCTGCACGCCGGGGGTGATCTCCTTCAGCTGCTCCTCGGCCACCCGGTTGCCGCGCTGCACCACCGGCGCATCGAAGACGCTGCATCCGGGCAGCGCCAGCAGCAGGCCGAGCGCCAGCGCCGCCGCACGCCGACGGGACATGCCGATCCGGGCCGGACGGGGCAGATTGACCGGATGGCAGGGGCGATCCATGTCTGGTCCCACTCTCGATTTCCGCCCGAGGCATCGTGCCGCGGGCCGCGCATGACTGTTCCGGCGCGGATGCCACCATACCACGGCAGGGTCAACCGCGCCGTGGCGGACCGTGAAGAGGACCGACCGACCATGGGCCTGCTCGCCCTATTCCGCCGCAAGCCGCATGAGCGGGCCGGCTTCGAGCTTTACGGCGCCGCCGTCGCTGCCGCACGGACCCCATGGTTCTACGGCAGCCTCGGCATCCCAGACACACTGGACGGCCGCTTCGACGTGGTCGGGCTGCATGTCGCCCTGCTGATCCGCCGTCTCCGCACCGACCCGGACCCGCGCGGCGCCGCCCTCGCCCAGGCCGTCTTCGACGCCATGTTCGCCGACATGGACATCAACCTCCGCGAGATGGGCGCCGGCGACATGAGTATCGGCAAGCGGGTGAAGCGGATGTGGGAGGCCTTCCACGGCCGTTGCCTAGCCTATGAGGCGGCGCTCGATGCCGGTGATGCCGAGGCGCTGGCCACCGCCCTCGAGCGCAATGTCTGGCGCGAGGCGGCCGAGGCGCCGCGCGAGCCTGCCCACCGCCTCGCCCGCCATGCCATGCACGGCGCCGCGGCGCTGGCCGCTCTGCCCTTCGCCACGCTGCTGCGTGGTGAGGCCTCCTTCCCCGCTCCGCTGGAGGCTGCCGATGCTGCCTGACGAGGCCCCCGAATTCCCCCGCCCCCTGCCGCTTGGCACCGTCCGCGAGGGCGGCCGCCGCCTCACCCTCACCGCCACGCCCGAGGAATGCCGGGCGTTGGCCGCCCGATTCGGCATCCTTTCCCTGGAAAGCCTTGCCGCCGAGCTGCGCCTGACTCCGGAGGAGGAAGGCACCACCCGCGCCGAAGGTCGCATCGCCGCCCAACTCACCCAGGCCTGCATCGTGACGCTGGAGCCGGTCCCCCAGGCGGTCGACGAGCCGGTCGCCTTCCGCCTTCTCCCTCCCGGCCGGGAGCCGCAGGACGGGCCGGACGACATCGACGAGATCGAATGCCCGGATGGCATCGCCGATCTCGGTGAGGCCGTGGCCGAGCAGCTTGCGCTGGCGCTCGACCCCTATCCCCGCATCCCCGGCGCCGAAATGCCGGACGAGGCGACCGACCGCTCCGCCGACGCTTTCGCGGCCCTCGCCGCCCTGCGGAAGAACTAGCGCAGGGCCGGATTTGCGTCTGTATGCCGCCGGCACGGCGCTTGCGCCTCTGGGGGTGCGGTGCTACAGCCCCGCCCTCCCGTTGAAACGCCTTGCGTGTTACAAAGAAAGGCTCGGCGCCATGGCCGTCCCGAAGAAGAAAGTTTCGCCCTCCCGTGCCGGCATGCGGCGGAGCCATCAGGCCCTGACCAGCATGGCCCATGCGGAGTGCTCCAACTGCGGCGAGCTGAAGCGCCCGCATCATGTCTGCTCCTCCTGCGGGCATTATGACGGCCGCGAGGTCGTCCCCGCTGGAGACGCGCTGAAGGCCGCCATCCGCCACTGAGCCAGAACAGGCATCCGGGCGGGGATCGGCAGACCGTGTCGCAGAGCACAGGTGCCTCGGGCTTCTCATTGGCGATCGACGCCATGGGCGGCGACCATGCGCCCGACAGCGTCCTCGACGGGCTGGAACTGGCCGCGGAGCGTCATCCGCAGGCCCGCTTCCTGCTGGTCGGCGACGAGGCACGCATTGGCGGGATGCTCGCCCGCCGTCCCCGCGCCGCCCGCGCCTGCAGCCTGCGCCACGCCCGGGATGTCATCTCCTCGGAGATGAAGCCGACGGCCGCGCTGCGCCAGGGGCGCCAGAGCTCCATGCGCATTGCGATCGACGCCGTCGCAGGCGGCGAGGCGAGCGGCGTGGTCTCGGCCGGCAATACCGGTGCGCTGATGGCCCTCGCCAAGATCGTCATCAAGACCCTGCCGGAGATCGACCGGCCGGCGCTGGCCGCCATTGCTCCCTCGGCGCGCGGCGACGTGGTGCTGCTCGACCTTGGCGCCAACGTTCAGTGCGATGCCCGCAACCTCGTCGAATTCGCCGTCATGGGTGACAGCTTCGCCCGCGCCGTGCTCGGCCTGACGACGCCGAGCTTCGGCCTGCTCAATGTCGGCTCCGAGGAGCTGAAGGGCGACGACCGGGTGCGCGCCGCCGCCGAGACGCTGCGCGAGAGCCATATCGGCCCGAATTTCCATGGCTTCATCGAGGGCCATGACATCGCCGCCGGCACCGTCGACGTGGTGGTGACGGACGGCTTCACCGGCAATGTCGCGCTGAAGACCGCCGAGGGCACGCTGAAGCTGATGCGCGACCTGCTCCGCCAGGTCTTCACCAGCAGCATCCCCGCCCGCGCCGGCTACCTGCTCGCCCGCCCGGCGCTCGACCGCCTGCGCGAGTGGATGGACCCGCGCCGCTACAACGGCGCCATCCTGCTCGGCCTCAACGGCGTCGTCGTGAAGTCCCATGGCGGGACGGATGCGCTCGGCTTCGCCCATGCGGTCGATGTCGCCATGGACATGGTCACCCACCGTTTCAACGATCGCATCCGCGAGGGCCTGGCGCAGATCGGCAAGCCGGTCGCCGCAGCCTGAAGGAGGGCGCCCCGATGCTCCGTTCCGTGATCGCCGGCTGCGGCGGATACCTGCCGGAACGCTGCGTGCCGAACGCTGCGCTCGCCGCCGAATTCGGCATCGAGACCTCGGATGAGTGGATCGTCGAGCGCACCGGCATCCGCCAGCGTCACATCGCCGCCCCGGGCGAGACCGCCTCCTCGATGGGCGCCGCGGCCGCCCGCCAGGCGCTGGAGCGCGCCGGTATCGAACCTGGGCAGGTCGATGCCATCATCGTGGCGACGGCAACGCCGGACAGCGCCTTCCCGGCGACCGCCGTCCGCATCCAGCAGCATCTCGGCATCACGCAGGGCTTTGCCTTCGATATCGCCGCCGCCTGCACCGGCTTCGTCTATGCACTCGGCATCGCCGATGCCCTGCTGAAGACCGGCCAGGCCCGCTGCGCCCTCGTCATCGGCACCGAGGTCTTCTCCCGTATCCTCGACTGGACGGACCGCGGCACCTGCGTCCTCTTCGGCGACGGCGCCGGCGCGGTGGTGCTGACCGCGGAGCAGGGCACCGATCGTGGCATCCTCTCCACTCACCTCCATTCGGACGGCCGCCACGGCGACATCCTCCTGGTCGATGGCGGTGCCGGCTCCACCGGCGGCCCCGGCCTGCTGCGGATGGCGGGTAAGGAGGTCTTCCGCCATGCCGTCTCTAAGCTCGCTTCCGTGGTCGATGAGGCGCTGGCCGCGAATGGGCTGAATCATGCCGACCTCCGCTGGCTGGTGCCGCACCAGGCCAATCTCCGCATCATTGAGGCCATGGGCAAGAAGCTGAACCTGCCGCGCGAGCGCGTCGTGGTGACGGTGGACCGCCATGCCAACACCTCCGCCGCCTCCATCCCCCTCGCCCTGGCTGACGTCGCCGGCCGCGGCCTGATCGAGCGTGGCGACCTGATGGCGCTGGAGGGCATTGGCGGCGGCCTCACCTGGGGGGCCTGCCTACTGCGCTTCTGAGGGAGGGCACGGGCCGGCCGGACGCTATGCTCTGTTAGGCTTGAAGCAGGAAGGTGGCGGGTAATGGCGATTCTGTCGGGCTTGCTGGGGCATGCGGGCGCCTTCGACCCGGCGCAGGCGCGGGAGGAATACGGCCGCCTGCTGGCAGCCGACGAGCCGGTCGAAGGCGCCTACAAGATCGTTCGCGACGTGATCCTGCTGACGGATCGACGGATTCTCCTGATCGACAAGCAGGGCATGACCGGCAGGAAGACCGAGTACCTCTCCATCCCATACCGGAGCATCGTCCGCTTCTCCGTCGAGAGCGCCGGCCATTTCGACCTGGAGGCCGAGCTCAAGATCTGGGTCAGCGGAGCTTCGGCGCCGATCGAGCGGACCTTCAACCACAAGGTCGATGTCTACGCTCTGCAGGCCGCCCTCGCCGGGCGCATCCCCCGATAGAGGCGAGGCCAGGACCGAGCTGCCGGCTTCCAGACGCCCATCCTACTGCGACATTCCAGCAACGCTGTGGCGCATTCGCCAGGGCGCGGTTGACGCCCGCGGTGGATACCGGTTTCCTAACGGTCAGAATGGCTTGCGGGAACCGGTTGCCAGATGAATACGCTGACGCGCGCGAACCTGGCCGAGGCGATCTACAGCCAGGTTGGGCTGTCGCGGAACGAATCCGCTGCTTTGCTCGAATCCGTCCTCGAACGGATCTCCGCCGCCCTCGAATCCGGCGAGGCGGTGAAGATTTCCGCCTTCGGCACCTTCATGGTCCGCCAGAAGGGCCAGCGCATTGGCCGCAATCCGAAGACCGGAGTGGAAGTACCCATCCTGCCGCGCAAGGTCCTTTCCTTCCGGCCCTCGCAGGTGCTGAAGGCCCGCATCAACGGCCAGGCCGCACCCGCTTCGGATAATGCCGCGTGAGCGACCAGTTCACCCCCCGCCCCCGCAAGGCGCCGACCGCCTTCCGCACCATCAGCGAGGTGGCGGACGACCTGCACATCCCGCAGCACGTCCTGCGGTTCTGGGAAACGAAATTCCCCCAGCTCAAGCCGCTGAAGCGCGGCGGCGGGCGGCGCTATTACCGGCCCGAGGATATCGGACTGCTGCGCCGCATCGCCGACCTGCTCTATACCCAGGGCTACACCATCAAGGGCGTGCAGCGGCTGCTGCGCGAGGGCGGACTCGGCGAGGCGGAGATGCCCCCGCCCGAGGCGCTGGAGAACACGCCGGAGAGCCTCCGCAGCATCATCGAGGAGCTCGAGGACATCGCCGAGGAGCTGCAGGCCCTCGCCGGCCGATAATGGCGGAAGAGCACTAGCCTCCGCCGAGGCGCGGTGCTATCCCCGCGCCCGGCACGGATCGTAGCGCAGCCTGGTAGCGCACTTGTCTGGGGGACAAGGGGTCGTGGGTTCAAATCCCGCCGGTCCGACCACTTCCGTCTCAAAAAATGAGATTCTTGCCTTGACTGGCAAGCCGCATGAATGCAACTTTACGTTGCGCATGGCGGACAGGATGCCCGCATCACCCCGATGCAGAGGTCTCCCCATGACCGTTATCTCCAACCTCGCCCCACCCCATGCCGGCCCGCCGACCGGCCGCGAAGTCGCCCGCGAGGACGAGAAGTCCCGCACCGCCTCACCTGCCCCGCCGGCACCCCCTGCCTCCCCCACCTCGCCCCAGCGCCTCGACATCCGCGTCTGAGCCCTTGCATCTGCTGCCGCCCCCGATACGTAAGGGCAGCAGGAGATCGCCATGGCCGAAGACGAGGACATCCCCCTGAGCGGCGGCATCCGCCAGAAGCTGGTCGATACCAAGCAGGCCTGGGCCCGCGATGGCCGCCTCCTCACCGGCACCGCCGGCGACCCGACCCGCGACCGCCTCCCCCCCGGCCAGACCCTCGTCAAGGACTGGCCGGTGCTCGACCTCGGCGTACAGCCCGACGTGACGCCGGATCGCTGGCGCCTCCGCATCGAAGGGCTGGTGCAGGCCCCAGTCCGCCTCACCCTTCCTGAATTCATGGCCCTGCCGCAGACCGAGCGGGTCAACGACATCCACTGCGTCACGCAATGGAGCCGCTACGACAACCGATGGCAGGGCGTCCGCGCCCGCGACCTCATCGAGATGGCCCGGCCGAAGGAGGAGGCGCGCTTCGTCTCCTTCACCTCCTATGACGGCTACACCACCAATGTCCCGCTGGCCGAGTTCACGCGCGACGAGGTCCTCCTCGCCCATTCCTGGGAAGGCGAGCCCATCACGTGCCAGCATGGCGGCCCGGTGCGCGTGGTCCTGCCCCGTCTCTATTTCTGGAAGAGCCCGAAATGGGTGACGCGCATCGAGTTGCTGCGCGAGGACCGGCCCGGCTTCTGGGAAGTCCGCGGCTACCACAACAACGGCGACCCCTGGCTGGAGGACCGGTATGGTTGAGCCCGGACGACGTACGGCCCTCGCCCTCGGGGCGATCGCCATGAGCGGCCTCGCCACCGCCGCCGAGCCGACCGCCTTCGACTTCCGCATGGAGTCGCTCGATGGCGGCCCGCTCGACCTCGCCACCTTCCGCGGTCGACCGATGCTGGTGGTCAACACCGCCAGCTTCTGCGGCTTCACCCCGCAATATGCCGGACTGCAACGGCTTCAGGACCGCTTCGCCACGCGCGGACTGGTGGTGCTGGGCGTCCCCTCCAACGACTTCAACCAGGAGAGCGCCGACGCCCGCACCATCAAGCATTTCTGCGAGGCGACCTACGCCGTCACCTTCCCGATGACCATGCCCGCCCGCGTGCGGGGCGCGCAGGCCGTGCCGCTCTTCGCCTTCCTCGCCACCCATGGCGGGGGCCCGCCGCGCTGGAATTTCCACAAGTACCTGGTCGCCCGCGACGGCCGCCGGGTGCAGGGCTTCCCGACCGCGACGGAGCCCGACGCCCCGGCCCTCATTCGCGCGGTCGAAGCCGCCCTGGCCGCGCCTACAGCCTGACCGCCGAGATGATCACCACGGCGCTGGCGTAAGGGTATTCATCCGTCATCGTCAGCGCCACCTCCGCCCGATGCCCGGGCGGCGTCATCCGCGCCAGCCGCTCCGCCGCCCCGCCCGTCATGCGGAGCGTCGGCTGCCCGCTCGGCAGGTTGACCACGCCGAGGTCGCGGAGGAACACCCCCGCCCGGAACCCCGTCCCCAGCGCCTTGGACGCCGCCTCCTTCGCCGCGAAGCGCTTGGCATAGGTGCTGGCCCGGATCTTCTCCGTCCGCCGCTCCGCCTTCGCCCGCTCCACTTCGGTGAAGACCCGCTCGAGGAAGCGCTCGCCGAAGCGCGCGATGCTCTGCTCGATGCGCCGTATATCGACGACGTCGTTGCCGAGGCCAAGGATCATCCGCGCGCCCGCTCCACCCGGAGGTTGTCCGCCGGCGCCCGCAACGCCCCCATGATCCGCTCCAGATGCCGGAGGTCCCGCACCTCCACGTCGAGCGCAATCTCGCAGCTTTCCGGATCGCGGTGATTGACCTTCAGCCCGGCCAGCGCCCCGTCCTGCTGCGCCACCGTCTCGGTCAGCGCCGCCAGCGCCGAGGGCTTGTTGCGCGTCTCGACGATGATCCGCCCGACATGATGCCCGACCGCCCCCTCATCCCAATCGATATCGAGGAAGCGCTCGGGCGCGGCAGCGAAATTCTGCAGGCTGGGACAGTCCGCCGCATGGATCGTGACCCCCTTGCCGGTGGTGACGATGCCGAGGATGCGCTCGCCCGGCAGCGGATGGCAGCAGCCCGCGAAGTGATAGGGCATGCCGCTGACGAGCCCCGTCACCGGCATCCCCGCGGGCGCCAGCGCCGCCCCGCGCCCCGCCCCCGGCCGCTCCGCACGCCCCAGCATCGGCCCAGCACCGAGCCGCCCGCGCGGCCGCGCCAACGGCAGCGGGTCGGCGATGCGCGGCGACGTCCGCAGCTCCGGCACCGCCGCCTGCACCACCTCCCGCGCCGAGAGCGAGCCGGAGCCGACCAGCAGGTAGAGCTCCGGCAGCCCCGGCTGCTTCAGCGCCTTCAGCGCCCCTTCCAGCAGCTTCTCGGAGAAATCCAGGCCCTCCTGCCGGAAGGCCTTGGTGATGGCCGCCCGCCCGCTCTCCTGGTTCTCCTCCCGCTGCCGCGCATGGACGAAGCGGCGGATGCGCGCCCGCGCCTTGCCGGTGACGACGAAGCGCTCCCAGGACGGGTTGGGCTGCCCGCCGCGGGCGGTGATGATCTCGACCTGGTCGCCGTTCTCCAGCATGTGCCGCAGCGGGACGATCTTGCCGTTGACCTTGGCGCCGACGCAGGTGTCGCCGACCTGGCTGTGCACCTCGTAGGCGAAGTCCACCGGCGTCGCCCCGCGCGGCAGCTCGATGAGGTCGCCCTTCGGCGAGAAGCAGAAGACCAACTCGCGGTGCAGTTCGAGCTTGGTGTCGTCGAGGAATTCCTGGACGCCCTCGGCATTCTCCAGGATATCGAGCAGCGCCCGCACCCAGGGGTAGCGCTTGCGCGTGGTCCCGGCGCGGGCCGTCTCCGGCCCCTGCTTGTAGATCCAGTGCGCCGCAACGCCGTATTCGGCGACCTCATGCATCTCGCGGGTGCGGATCTGCACCTCGATCTTGGCGTTGCGCCGCTCCGGCACCGTAACGCCGGTGTGCAGCGACTGGTATCCGTTGGTCTTCGGCGTCGAGATGTAGTCCTTGAAGCGCCCGGGGACGACACGATAGGCGTCGTGCACCGCGCCGAGCGCCATGTAGCAGGCGTTGCGGTCATCGACGATGACGCGGAAGGCCATGACATCCGAGAGCGCCTCGAAGGCCACGTTCTTCTTCTGCATCTTCAGCCAGATCGAGTAGGGCGACTTCTCCCGCCCCAGCACGTCGAGCGCGTTGACGCCATGCCGCGCCAGCACGCGCTTCAGGTCCTGCTCGATCTCGCGGATCAGGTCGGCGCCCTGGCCGCGAAGGAAGGTGAGCCGCGCCGCGATGGTCTGCCGCGCCTCCGGGTGGAGCGCCTGGAAGGCGAGCGTTTCCATCTCGGTCTTCAGCGCATCCATGCCGATGCGTTCGGCGAGCGGCGCGAAGATCTCCAGCGTCTCGCGCGCCGTCTTCTGCCGCCGCGCCTGCTGCGGCACGAAATGCAGCGTCCGCATGTTGTGCAGCCGGTCGGCCAGCTTCACGAGCAGGACGCGGATGTCCTCGCTCATGGCCAGCACCAGCTTGCGGAGGTTCTCCGCCTGCTTGGTCCGCTCCGACTGCAGCTCGATCCGCGTCAGCTTGGTGACGCCGTCCACCAACCGCGCCACCTCGGCGCCGAAGCGCCGCTCGATCTCCTTCAGCCCGACCGCCGTATCCTCGGCGACGTCGTGCAGCAGGGCCGTTGCGATGGTGGCGCTGTCGAGCCGGTAGTCGGCCAGGATGCCGGCGACCGCGAGCGGATGGGTGATGTAAGGCTCGCCATTCTCCCGCTGCTGCGCCGCATGCGCCTCGGCGGCAAGCTGCCCGGCGCGGGTGATGAGGCCGATATCGGCCCGCGGGTCATAGGCCAGCACCCGCTCAGCGAGCACGGCGGCCTCGGCATAGCCAGGTGGCAGGGTAGGATTAGCGACGGGGGCGGTTCCGGTGGCCGGGCCCTCGGGGGCGCGCGGCACCGGGGCGGAGAGGGGCCCGGTGTCGCGCTCGATCAAGGCGCCGGCCTCAGCGCCGGCCGCCGCCCAGCTCGGCGGCGATTGCGGCCTCGAGGTCGTCCGGCGACATCTCCTCAAGCCCGGCGCCATCGGCCGGCAACTCCTCGTTGACGTCCATGACGCCGAAGATGTTCTCGTCGGTGGCGATGAGGTCGAGCACCTCCTCCTCCGCCGGCTCCGGCTCGGGCGCGCGCTGCAACGACTTGATCAGGTCAGCCTCGACCGAGGACAGGTCGATGGTCTGGTCGGCGATCTCTCGCAGCGCAACGACGGTGTTCTTGTCGTTCTCGCGCTCGAGGGTCAGCTCCTCGCCGCGGCCGATGTTGCGGGCCCGTTGCGCGGCGGTGAGCACCAGCTCGAACCGGTTCGGGATCTGAAGGATGCAGTCTTCGACGGTGACGCGCGCCATCTCGGCCTCATGAACTGGAGCGGCCGCCCCCGAGGGGGCAGCGCGGATGAACCTTCCAGATAGACACGCCGCTCCTTTTCCGCAAGCGCCGCGCGCCTTTCACCCCCCGATCGGCACCGGGGCCTCCTCCGCCGCCAGCCCCGCCAGCAGCGCCTCCACCGTCACCCCGAGCGAGGGATGCACCCAGCCCGGCGCCACGTCGCGCAGCGGCTCCAGCACGAACCGTCGCAGATGCGCCCGCGGATGCGGCAGCACCGGGTCCGGTGCCGCCCGCACCATGTCACCGATCGCCACGATGTCGAGGTCGAGCGTCCGCGGCGCATTCGGATAGGGCCGCTGCCGCCCCGCCCGCTCCTCCAGTCCCTGCAGGGCCGCGAGCAGCGCCGCCGGGTCCATGTCCGCGCCCTCCAGCCGCGCCACGCCGTTGACGTAGCGCGGCACGCCCGGCACCGGCGGCACCGGCACGGTTTCATACCAGCGCGAGACGACAGCCAGCTTCAACCCGCACAACCCATCGAGCGCAGCGGCGGCTGCCCGACACGTCTCGATTGGTGTATTTCCGCCATATCCAGGCAAATTCGCGCCGATGGCGATGAGTGCCACGCTTTGTCGCTTAACCACCTGCAATGTTCACCTACAATGCACGCGCGCAGACTGGCGCGACCCAAATTTCGAAAGCAACAACCTTGCAGCCCGACCGGATCGAACGCCTCGCCGTTTTCATCGACGGGGCCAATCTTTACGCTGCTTCGCGTACCTTAGGCTTCGACGTGGACTACAAGAACCTGCTGGCGCATTTCCGCCGTCAGGCCTACCTCATCCGCGCCTATTACTACACCGCCCTGCTGGAGACCGAGGAGTACTCCCCGCTTCGTCCGCTGGTCGATTGGCTCGGCTACAACGGCTACTCGGTCGTCACCAAGCCCGCCAAGGAGTTCACCGACGCCACCGGCCGCCGCCGCGTCAAGGGCAGCGTCGACATCGAGATGGCCGTCGACGTGCTCGACCTCGCCCCGCATCTCGATCATGTCGTTATCTTCTCCGGCGATGGCGACCTCCGCCGCCTGGTGGAAGCGGTGCAGCGCCGCGGCGTCCGCGTCACCGTCATCTCCTCCATCCGCACCCAGCCGGCGATGATCGCCGACGAGTTGCGCCGCCAGGCCGATGCCTTCATCGACCTCACCGAGCTTGCCGAGCACATCACCCGCCGGCAGGTGGAGCCCCGGCAGCGCACGGCCGGCCCCTCCGGCGGCTCCTCGCCCAAGCTTCCGCCGGTCCGCGCCACCCCGGCCGAGCCCTTCCGCGAGGCCCCGGACCTGCCGGAATGACCGATCCAGCGCCCCAGCCGGGGCGCGACTGCCCGCTTTGCCCCCGGCTCGCCGCGCTCCGCGAGGCGAACCGGGTCGCCTGGCCGGACTGGCACAATGCCCCCGTTCCCTCCTGGGGCCCGCGCGAGGCAGGGCTGATGGTGCTCGGCATGGCGCCAGGCCAGCGCGGCGCCAACCGCACCGGCCGCCCCTTCACCGGCGACCATGCCGGAAGGCTGCTCTACGCCACGCTGCTCAAATACGGCCTCGCTGAGGGCACTTACCTGGAGCGCCCGGATGACGGTCTGGTACTGACCGGCTGCCGCGTCACCAACGCCGTCCGCTGCGTCCCGCCTGCCAACCTGCCCCAGCCCTCCGAGATCCGCGCCTGCAACGGCTTCCTTGCCGGCGAGATCGCCGCGATGCCGCAGCTGCGCGTGATCCTCGCCCTCGGCGTCCTGGCGCATGACGCCTGCCTGCGCGCCCTTGGGCTGAAGCGCAGTGCCAACCGCTTCGCCCATGGCGCCCTGCACCCGCTGCCCGGTGGCCTGCTGCTGGCCGACAGCTACCATGTCAGCCGCTACAACACCTCGACCCGCCGCCTGACGACGGAGATGTTCGAATCCGTCGTCGCCGCCATCCTGCAGCGGCTGTAGCGGGCCTGCCGGCATGGCCGGGCCCGGCCCGGCCGCCGACGATCCGCGGCGGCTTACCCACCCGTCTGCGTGCTGGTCGCCGGCGGCTGCACCGGCGCCGGCCCGGCCCCGCTCGACTCCCGGTAGGCCGCCGTGTTCGGCGGCGGCGGCGCCTCCGGCTTATCCGCGGTCATCTTGTGGAAGCCGAGCGCTAGGGTGATCAGGACCAGCAGCGGCGCGATGACGGTCGACAGCGAGATGCGAGGCATTCTCCCCTCCTTCGGGAAACCTGTCCTCCCAGGACGCATAGGATCCCTGCCGGTTCAGACGGAGCACGGATCGATGGCCCCAGAACTCACCCCCGACCCCGCACCCGAACTGCTCACCCCCGCCGAGATGGCCCGGGCCGATGCGCTGGCGGCCGAGGCCGGCTTCCCCACCTTACGCCTGATGGAGGCCGCCGGACGCGCCGTGGCCCGGGCGGCCCGCCGCCGCTTCCGCCCCTGCCGCACCCTTGTCCTGGCCGGGCCGGGCAATAATGGCGGCGACGGCTATGTCGCGGCCCGGCAGCTGGAAGCGGCGGGCTGGCCGGTCGCCGTCGCCCCCCTCGCCCCGCCCCGCACCGGCAGCGACGCGGCGGCGATGGCGGACCGCTGGCACGGCCCTCGCATTCCCTTCTCCGCGGCCGAGGCTGCCCGTGCCGGCCTCGTCATCGATGCCCTCTTCGGCGCCGGCCTTACCCGCCCGGTCGAAGGCCTCGCCGCCGAGGTTCTGGCAGCCTGCCGCGCCCCCATCCTCGCCATCGACACGCCCTCCGGCCTCGACGGCACCACCGGCCAGGTCCGGGGCTTCGCCCCGCAGGCGGCCCTGACCGTCACCTTCTTCCGCCTGAAGCCCGGTCATCTGCTGCTGCCGGGCCGCGGGCTCTGCGGCGAGACCCTGCTGGCCGATATCGGCCTGCCCGCCTCCGTCCTCACGGAGATCGGCCCCCGCGCCCGGCGCAACGGTCCGGGCCTCTGGCACCTTCCCAGCCTCGGCCCGGACTCGCACAAGTACACGCGCGGCCACCTGACCATCCTCGCCGGCGCGGCGATGACCGGCGCCGCCCGGCTCGCCGCTGGCGCCGCGCACCGGGCGGGCGCCGGCCTCGTCACCCTCCGCGCTCCCGATGCCACCGCCGCCACCCTCTACCGCGCCACCGAGCCCGGCAGCCTCGTCACCGAAGCCTCCCTTGACACCCTCCTCGCCGACCCCCGCCGCGCCACCTGGCTGATCGGCCCCGGCCTCGAGCCGGACGACGCCACCCAAACCGCCCTCCGCCAGGTGATCGCGGCCGGCCGCCGGCTCGTCGCCGATGCGGGCGCCCTCGCCGCCGCCGCCGGCGCCCCCGACCTGCTGCGTGGTGCCACCGTCCTCACCCCTCATGCCGGCGAGTACGCCCGCGTCTTCGGCCCCATCGGCCCCGACAAGCCGGACGCCGCCCGCCGCGCCGCCGCCCTGACCGGCGCCGTCGTGCTGCTGAAGGGTGCCGACACCGCCATCGCCGCCCCGGACGGCCGCGTGATCGTCAACGACAACGCCCCGCCGAGCCTCGCCACCGGCGGCACCGGCGATGTCCTCGCCGGCACCATCGCCGCGCTCCTCGCCCAAGGCATGCCCGCCTTCGAGGCCGCCGCCGCCGGCGCCTGGCTGCAGGGCGAGGCCGCCCGCCGCCACGGCCCCGGCCTGTTGGCCGAGGATCTCATCACGCTCCTGCCAGCGGCAGCGGAGGCCACACGCGGGACCTGACGGAATCTGCTCGCTCTCGCTATATTACCTGGGATTTCATTACGCCTCGCCGAAGGACCAACCGATGTCCGAAGTCCTGGAACAAGCCGGCCTCTTCGACCGCGCCCTCCGCCGCGTCACCAGCCTCTGGCGCGACATGGCGGACCGCGTCACCGGCGCCGAGGCGGAGGGCATCGCCGAGCAGATGCGCGCCTGCCTGGAGGACCGCGGCGGGGAGCTTTCCGCCCGCAACCGCGCCGCCAAGCTGGCCCAGGCCTATCTCGGCCTCGACGCGCCTGGCCGCATCGAATTCCTCCGCACCCTCGCCAGCTTCGACTCGGACGAGGCCGCCGTCCGCGCCGCCATGGAGCGCGTCCAGGCCGCCGCCGACGCCACCGAGCGCGCCAGCGCCAAGGCCCGCCTTCGCCGCGCGCTGGAGCCGCCGCGGCTGCGCCTGCTCACCCAGTTCACCACCATCCCCGACGGGGTGAAATTCCTCGTCGACCTGCGCGGCGAGCTGCTGCGTCTGATGGATGGCGACCCGCTCCTCGGCGCGCTGGAGAGCGACATGCGCGGCCTGCTGGCGAGCTGGTTCGATGTCGGCTTCCTCGAGCTGCGCCGCATCGACTGGAACAGCCCCGCCGCCCTGCTCGAGAAGCTCGTCAGCTATGAGGCGGTGCATCGCATCCGCACCTGGCGCGACCTGAAGAACCGGCTCGACAGCGACCGCCGCTGCTACGCCTTCTTCCACCCCCGCATGCCGGAGGAGCCGCTGATCTTCGTCGAGGTAGCGCTGGTCAAGGGCCTTGCCGGCAGCGTGCAGAAGCTGCTCGACGAGAAGGCGCCGGTGCTCGACCCGGCCGGGGCCGACACCGCCATCTTCTACTCGATCAACAACTGCCAGCGCGGGCTGGACGGCATCAGCTTCGGCAATTTCCTGATCAAGCGCGTGGTGGCGCTGCTTGGCGCCGAGCTGAAGGGACTGAAGGCCTTCTCGACCCTCTCCCCCATCCCCGGCTTCTGCCGCTGGCTGAACGAGCGCATCGCCGAGGGCGAGGCCGGGCTGATCACCGAGGAGGAACTCGCCGCCCTCCGCGCCGCCGCTCCCGCCATGCTCGCCCTCCCCGCCCCGGCCGAGGGCGGCGCCGCCACCACCAGCGCGCCCTCCCTCGTGCCGGAGACGCCTTCCCAGACCCTCGCCCGCATTCTCGGCCGCCGCGGCTGGCAACGCGACGAGGGCTTAGCGAAGCTGCTGGAGCCGGTGCTGACGCGCCTCTGCGCCACCTACCTGGTCCAGGCCGCCTCGCCGCGGAACCCGAAGCGCGTGCGCGACCCGGTGGAGCATTTCCACCTCTCCAACGGCGCGCGGATCGAGCGGCTGAACTGGCGGGGCGACATCTCCGACAAGGGGATGCGCGAGAGCGCCGGGCTGATGGTCAACTACCTCTACGACCCGGCCCGGATCGAGGAATACCACGAAGGCTACATGGGCGAGGGCAAGCGCCCCATGGCGAGCGCCATCCGCAAGCTGGCCAGGACCTGAGGCCCGGCCGCGGGCGCGTCAGCCGCGCGCCCGCATCAGCCGCGCCTTGTCCCGCGCCCAGTCGCGCTCGGCGATGGCATGCCGCTTGTCGTGCTTCTTGCGCCCCTCGGCCACGCCGAGCAGCACCTTGGCGCGACCCTTCTCGTTGAAATGGATCTGCATCGGCACGATGGTCGCCCCCTCGCGCGCGATGTTGCCGATCAGCTCCTGCACCTGCTTGCGGTGCAGCAGGAGCTTCCGCGGCCGCGTCGGCTCGAAGCGCGCGACGGTGCTGCCCGCCTGCCATTCGGGGATGGTGCAGTTGAACAGCCACATCTCGCCGTCGCGCTCGCCCGCCCAAGCCTCGGCGAGCGTCGCCCGCCCGGCGCGCAGCGACTTCACCTCCGGCCCGACCAGCGCCAGGCCCGCCTCGATCGTCTCGCCGATCGTGTAGTCGTAGCGCGCCCGCCGGTTCTGCGAGGCGATGCCGTGCGAGATCAGCCCCTTCTTCGTCTTCTTCTCTGCCATGAGGGCATATCTAGTTGAGGAGGCCCACCGATACCATGGCCTCCCGCACCCGCTTCCGTACCGGCTCCGAGACCGGAGCCATCGGCAGCCGGCAATGATCCGTGCCCTTGCCGAGCAGGCTGGCGGCATACTTCACCGGCCCCGGCGAGGTCTCGGCGAAGAGCGCGTCATGCAGCGGCACCAGCCGGTCCTGGATGCCCATCGCCTCGGCCACCCGCCCCTCGCGCCAGGCCTTATGCATCTCCGCGCAGAGCCGGGGCGCCACATTCGCGGTGACGCTGATGCAACCGACGCCGCCCGCCGCATTGAAGGACAGCGCCGTATGATCCTCGCCCGAGAGCTGGATGAAATCCGCCCCGCAGGCCCTGCGCGTGTGCAGCGGCCGCGCCAGGTTCGCCGTCGCATCCTTCACGCCGACGATGTTCGGGTGCTTCGCCAGCCGCGCCATGGTCTCGACGCTCATGTCGATCACGCTGCGCGGCGGGATGTTGTAGATGAAGAGCGGCAGGTCGGCCGCATCCGCCAGCGCCTTGAAGTGGAGGTACATCCCCTCCTGCGTCGGCTTGTTGTAGTAGGGCGTCACGACCAGCGTCGCATCCGCTCCCGCTGCCTTGGCGTGCTTCACGAAGTCGATCGCCTCGGCGGTGCTGTTGCTCCCCGCACCGGCGATCACCGGCACCCGGCCGTGCGCCACCTCGACGCAGAGTTCCACAAGCCGCTTGTGCTCGGCATGGCTCAGCGTCGGGCTTTCGCCCGTGGTGCCGACCGGGATGAGCCCCTCGGTCCCCTCGGTGATCTGCCACTCCACCAGCTCCTGGAAGGCTTTCTCGTCCAGGGATCCATCGCTCCGCATCGGCGAGATCAGCGCGACCATCGATCCCCTGAACATGACCCGTTCCCTCCTTCGGCAAGCCGGCGACATTAGAGCAAACCCCGGAAGGGTGGAAACACCCGACAAGCGGAATTGGCACGCGCGTCCGCGAGCGGGGACGGACCTGGACCGAAGCGGAAAGGGGGCGACGGATTCGATCTAAGGGGAGGGTGGAGCCCCTCCCGCACCCTATTCTGCCGTCGGTCCCCACCGACGCTTCGATCCATGCTCGACAAACCCCGAGGCCTGAAGGTCTTTGGAAACCGTTAGTTTAGCCGTGGGACATGACATGCCGAATTAGGGTAAGACATTCCGATGCGCCGCCGCACCGTACTCGCCTTCCCGCTCGCCCTCGCCCTGCCGCAACCGGCCCCCGCCCAGCCCGTCGCCCCCGCCGGCCCGGAGGCCATGCGCTCCGCCGGCCGCCAGGCCATCGCCTTCGCCAACAGCCAGCGCTGGGCCGAGGCCGATGCCGCCGCCCAGTCCGCCGACCCGCTGATCCGCAAGCTGGTCGCCTGGATGCGCCTGCAATCCCGGTCGAGCGCCGCCACCACCCAGGAAATCGTCGCCTTCGCCCTCGCCAACCCAGGCTGGCCGGCGCAGGACGCCCTCTCCCGCCGCGCCGAGGAGGCACTGGCCGCCGACCCCAACGACGCCCTCGCCGCCGAATACTTCGCCGCCCGCGCGCCCCGCACCCTGGACGGCTACCAGCGCCTCGCCGATGCCCTCGCCCGCGCCGGCCGCAGCGAGGAGGCGGCGAAGATCATCCGCATCGGCTGGCAGGATGCCCCGGCCGATCCGATGGCCGAGCCTGGTTATCTCGACCGCAACGCTGCCAGCCTGACGCCGGAGCACCACTGGCAGCGCTTCGACCGCCTGGCGCTGGCCCGTGAGACCGCCGCCGCCGGCCGTACCCTGGCCTACCTGGACCCTGCCCGGCAGAGCATCGCCGCCGCCCGCCTCGCCTATGCCGCCGACAGCGGCGATGCCGACCTCCCCGCCTTCGCCGCGGCCGCCGCCACCGATCCGGCGCTGGCCTTCGAGCGTGCCCGCTGGCTTCGCCGCCGCGACCGCGACGCCGAGGCCGCCGCCTGCTGGGCGACGAGCCCCGCCCCCTCGCCCGAACTGGCGCGCGCTGCCTGGCCGGAGCGCCAGCTCCTCGCCCGCAAGCTGATCCGCCTCGGCGACCCGCGCGGCGCCTATGCCGTCGCCGCCCGCCACGGCCTGGAGGTCCCCGGCGAGCCGCGCCAGGAGGCCGAATTCCTCGCCGGCTTCATCGCCCTCCGCCGGCTCGACGACGCCGCGTCCGCCGAGCGCCACTTCTCCCTGCTGGCCGAAGGCAGCCGCAGCGTCATCACCCGCGCCCGTGCGCTGTATTGGCAGGGCCGCGCCCTCGCCGCCCGGGGCGATGCCGCCTCCGCCCGTCAGCGCTACGCCGCCGCTGCCGAATATCCTGTCGCCTTCTACGGCCAGCTCGCGGCCCTCGCCCTCGGAGAGGACGGCGCCACCCTCTCCGCCCGCATCGCCCGCACGCCGAGCCCCGCCGCCTCCCCCGGCCTCGCCACCGCCTTCGCCGGCAAGGAGATGGCCCGCCTGGTCCTGGCGCTCGCCGATATCGGCGAGACCCGCCGCGCCCGCACCTTCCTCCTTCGCCTGGAAGAGACCGCTGCCGACCCCGCGGAACGTGTCCTTGCCGCCCAGTTGGCCACCCGCATCGGCCGTCCCGACCATGCCGTCTGGATCGCGCGTCGCGCCGGCGCCTCCGGCCTCATGCTCCTCGCCGATGGCTGGCCCACCCCCTACCCCGCTCCCGCGGATGGGCCCGAGCCGGCCCTCACCTTCGCCATCACCCGCCAGGAGAGCAATTTCGACCTGGAGGCCGTCTCCTCCGCCAATGCCCGCGGGCTGATGCAACTTCTCCCGAGCACCGCCCAGCTCGTGGCCCGGCGCCTCTCCCTGCCCTATGCGGTCGGGATGCTGACCATCGACCCGGTGCTGAACATGCGCCTCGGCTCCGGCTACCTCGCCCAGTTGCTCGACCGCTTCGCTGGCACGCTGCCCTTCGCCATCGCCGGCTACAATGCCGGGCCGGGCCGCGTCGACGAGTGGATCGGCACCTTCGGCGACCCGCGCGACGGCTCGATCGCCATGCTCGACTGGATGGAGCTCATTCCCTTCGGCGAGACCCGCAACTATGTGCAGCGGGTGATCGAGAACATGGCCATCTACCGCGCCCGCGACCCCGCCGCTGCGAGCCAGCCGCATCCGATGACGCGCTGGCTCGCGGCGTGAGCGCACTCCCGCGCCGCATCGCCTTCAGCGCCCGCGACGGCCTCCGCCTCTCCGCCCTGGAATGGCCCGGCGACCCGCGCGCCGTGCCGCTGCTCTGCCTGCCGGGGATCGCCCGCACCGCCCTCGACTTCACCGGCATCGCCCTCCGCCACCGCGGCCGCCGCCGGGTCGTCGCCCTCGACTATGCCGGCCATGGCGACAGCGCCCGCGCCGCCGACCCCACCCGCTACCGGGTGGAGATGGCGATCGGCGACCTGATGGATGCCCTGGCCGCCCTGCACCTGCACCGCGTCGCCCTGCTCGGCACCAGCTTCGGCGGCATCCTGGGCATGGCGCTTGGCATCCTCCGGCCCGGGGCGCTGGCCGCCCTTGCCATGAACGACACCGGCCCCCGGATCGAGCCCATGGGCCTCGAGGAGGTCCGCGCCTTCATCGGCCGCGACCCCGCCTTCGCCACCATCGAGGAGGCCGCCGCCTTCCTCCGCCGGATCCTCCCACCCCTTGGCATCCCCGAGGCGGGCTGGCGCGCCGTCGCCGAAACCACCTACGCCCGCGGCGCCGATGGCCGCCTCCACCCCCGCTGGGACACCCGCATCCTCGCCGCCATGCCTCGCGAGGCCGGCCCGACCGAGCTCTGGCCGCTCTTCCACGGCCTCCCCGCCGTCCCCCTGCTGCTGATCCGCGGAGAGGCCAGCGCCATCCTCTCCGCCGATACCGCCCGACGCATGCGCGCGGCCCGGCCGGAGATGACCTTCGTCTCCCTCCCCGGCATCGGCCACGCCCCGACGCTGATCGAGCCGCCCTGCCTCGCCGCCCTCGACCGATGGCTGGCCCGGCTCGGGTGAGGATGACTCCGTTGCGCTTCATCGCCACCATGGGCGGCATCGGCCTGCTGCGCCCGGCGCCCGGCAGCTGGGGTTCCGCCCTCGTCCTGCCACTCGCCTTGCTTGGCCCCGGCGCCTGCCTGGCACTGGCCCTGCTGCTGACCCTCATCGGCCTCTGGGCGATCGACCGCCTGCTCGCCACGGACCGCGCCGCCGATCCCGGCTGGGTGGTGATCGACGAGGGCGCCGGTCAGCTCCTGGCGCTCGCTGCCTTGCCGCCCTCCCCGACCGGCTGGGGAATCCTCCTTGCCTTCCTGCTCTTCCGGCTTTTCGATGTGACCAAGCCCGGCCCCGTCGGCTGGGCCGATCGCCGGCATGGCCCCTTCGGCATCATGCTGGACGATGTCGTGGCCGGGGCGATGGCGGCCGCGCTCCTGCTGCTGCTGCGCTTCGCCTGGCCGGAGGTGCCCCTGTGATGCTGCCCGCCGACACCCTCGACGCCGCGCAATCCCTGCTCGCCCTGCTCGAAACGCGCCGCCTGACGCTGGCCACCGCCGAGAGTTGCACCGGCGGCCTCATCGCCGCGGCACTCACCGCCATCCCCGGCTCCTCGGCGGTGGTGACGCGCGGCTACGTCACCTATTCCAACGAGGCCAAGGCCGGGATGCTCGGCATCCCCATCGGGGTGATCGAAGGCTACGGCGCCGTCAGCGACACGGTCGCTCGCCGCATGGCCGAGGGTGCGCTGCAAGCGAGCGGCGCCGGCATCGCCGTCAGCTGCACCGGCATCGCCGGCCCCGGAGGCGCGACGCCGGGCAAGCCTGTCGGCCTGGTCCACATGGCCGCCGCCCACCGCGACGGCCGCACCCTGGCGATCCGCAGCGTCTTCCCCGGTGACCGGGCCGCAGTCCGCGCCGCGACCGTCGCCGAGGTGCTGGCCCTCGCTCGCACCCTGGCCGGGTAGCTATTCCAGCCGGAACGCATCCGCGATCCGCCGGACGGTCCCGTCGGCTGCCACCAGCAGCAGGTCGAACCGCACCCCTGCCGCCCCGCGCCCCGGATTCAGGGCAAGCCAGCACTCCCCCGCCCGCAACAGCCTCTCCCGCTGCCGCGGCCCGAGCGCCCCGGCGGCCTCACCGAGGCTCGGCCTCGCCTTCACCTCGATGAAGGCGAGCATGCCCTTCCGCTCGGCGACGAGGTCGATTTCCCCCGCCGCCGTCCGCACCCGCCGCCCGAGCACCAGCCAACCGGAGGCCACGAGCGCCGCCTCGGCCAGCGCCTCGGCCTGCCGCCCAGAAAGCTCAGCCTTGGCGCCTCTCCCTTGGGCCCCGGTTCCGGCCCGGTTCAGCGGCCGATCGCCTCGCGGATCGCCGCCACCGCCTCCTCGATCATCGGCGCCGAGACATCGAGATGGGTGCAGGCCCGGACCCGCCCGCCGAGACCGCTCACCGCGATGCCCTGCAGCGCCAGGCGCGCCTGCAGCGCCTCCACCGTCAGCCCCGTCCCCTTGATGTCGAAGAAGACCAGGTTGGTGTCCGGCTCCTCCACCACGACGCCCTCGATCTGCCGCAGCCCCCGCGCCAGCGCCTTCGCATTGGCATGGTCCTCCGCCAGCCGTTCCACATTGTGGTCAAGCGCATAGAGGCAGGCCGCCGCGCAGATGCCCGCCTGCCGCATGGAGCCGCCGAGCCGCTGCTTCCACCGCCAGGCCTGGCCGATGAACGCATCCGTCCCGCACAGCACCGCCCCGAGCGGCGCGCCCAGCCCCTTGGTGAAGTCGAGCCAGACGCTGTCGTACTGCGCCACCATCTCCTTGGCCGAGATCCCCGCCGCGACGCAGGCATTCATCAGCCGCGCCCCGTCCATATGCGTGGACCACCCCTGCTCATGCGCCACCTTGGCGACGGCATTGAGCTGCGCCAGCGGCCATACCGTTCCGCCGCCGATATTCGCCGTCTGCTCAACCTCCAGCAGCCGCTGCGGCGGCGCGTAGCGCGTCTTCGGCCGGATCACCGCCCGCACGTCATCGGCGCTGAACTGCCCCCGCTCCCCCTTCAAGGGCAAGATTTGCACCCCGGTCAGCGCCGCATGGGTGCCGCCCTCGCTGTGGAGGATGTGGCTCGTCTCATGCGCGACGACCTCATCGCCCTTGCCGCAATGGGTCAGGATGGCGATGACGTTGCACATCGTCCCCGACGGCAGGTAGATCGCCGCTTCCTTCCCCATCAGCGCCGCCATCCGGTCGCAGAGCGCATGCACGGTCGGGTCGTCGCCATGCTGCTCGTCGCCGACCTCGGCGCGCATCATCGCCTCCTTCATCGCCGGGCCTGGCCGGGTCTGGGTGTCGGAATAGAGGTTGATGCGCACCGGCGGGGCACCGGCGGGCGGACGGGCGGGGGCATGGACCATGGCTGAAATCCCTATCGGAGGCGCCGAACCTGCGACCGCCCGGCCGCGCTGGCAACACCCCCGCGGCGTCAGATATGCTTCGCCCAGACCGGCCCCGCCCGCGGCCGCGCTGCGACCGCCCGGGCGATGCCCTCCACCTTCGGGCAATTGGCCGGCGTCCACTCCCGCCCACCCATCCAGCGCGACAGGAAGGCGAGGTAGAGATCGGCCACCGAGAACCGCTCCCCCAGCAGCCAGGGCGCCGGCTCGATCTGCGCCTCGACCAGCCGCCAGATGTCCCGCCCCATCTCGAAGGCCCGTGCCCGGATCGCCGGCGCATAGGCCGGGTCGGCGCTGAACCGCTCCGGATAGTCACCCCGAGTCACGCAAGGGTAAAACTCGCCCGCGAGCAGCGCCATCCAGCGCAGCGCAACCGCCCGCGCCGGATCGCCCGGCGGCGGCAGCAGCCCGGCCTCGGGGTGGCGGTCCACCAGCGTCAGCAGGATGGCGAGACTCTCCGTCACCACCGTCCTGTCCGGCAGGAGCAGCGTCGGCACCCGCCCCATCGGATTGATCCGCCGGTACTCCTCGGCGAGCTGGTGGTCGCCCTCCAGCGGCACCGCGCGCAGCTCCACCGGCGCGCCGATCTCGGCCAGCGCCATCTCCACCGGGGCCGAGCCCGACCCCTTGTCGCCATAAAGGATGTAGGTCATGGCGCCGAGCCTGCCGCACCCGCCGCGCCGGCCGCCAACACAAAAGCCTGATGCCCGCGATCAGCCCCGCTGATCAGGCCGCCGGCACCGGGCTCGGCGTCCCGTTCGGCCGCCCGTAGAGCTGCATCGCCCGCCGCTCGAAGGACCGGACCATCAGCCGCACCGCCTCGTTGAACACGGTGCCGATCACCGCCTGCAACAGCCGCGAGCGGAACTCGAAGTCGACGAAGAACTCCACCTGCGTGCCATGCGGATGCGGCACGAACTTCCAGTGGTTGTTCAGGTAGCGGAAGGGCCCGTTCAGGTACCGCACATGGATGTCGTGCGGCCGCTCCAGCTGCACCTCGCTGCGGAAGGTCTCGCGGAACAGCTTGAAGCCGATGGTGAGGTCGGCGACCAGCTTGTCCTCGGCCTGCGAGATCACCCGCGCGCCCACGCACCAGGGCAGGAATTCAGGATAGCGCCGCACATCCGCGACAAGCGCGAAGAGCTGCTCCGGGGTGTAGCGCAGCAAGCGCTTCTCGGCATGGGTCGGCATGGGGCTTAGGTGGCGCCGCCCGGCGACGTGACAACCGGCGCCTGGGCAAGCTGCCGCTCCCGCGCCGCCCTGAGGGCCGCGAAATCGCGATCCGCATGATAGCTGCTGCGGGTCAGCGGCGTCGCCGAGACCAGCAGGAAGCCCTTGGACCGCGCCATCCGCGCATAATCCTCGAACTCGTCCGGCGTCACGAAACGGTCCACCGCCGCATGCTTCACGCTCGGCTGGAGATATTGCCCGATGGTGAGGAAATCGACCTCGGCGCTCCGCATGTCGTCCATGACCTGCAGCACCTCGATCCGCTCCTCGCCAAGCCCGACCATCAGCCCCGACTTGGTGAAGATGGTGGGATCGAGCCGCTTCACCCCGTCCAGCAGCCGGAGCGAGTGGTAGTAGCGCGCCCCCGGCCGGATGTTCGGATAGAGCTTCGGCACCGTCTCGAGGTTGTGGTTGAAGACATCCGGCCGCGCCTCGACCACGATCTCGAGCGACCCGTCCTTGCGGAGGAAGTCCGGCGTCAGCACCTCGATGGTCGTCTCCGGCGTCGCCGCCCGGATCGCCCGGATGGTCTCGGCGAAATGCCTGGCCCCGCCATCCTTCAGGTCGTCCCGGTCCACGCTGGTGATCACCACATGCCTGAGGCCGAGCGTCGCCACCGCCTCGCCCACGCGCCGCGGCTCGTCGGCGTCGAGCGCCTTCGGCAGCCCCGTCGCCACGTTGCAGAAGGCGCAGGCCCGGGTGCAGGTCTCGCCCATGATCATCATGGTGGCGTGGCGCTGCGACCAGCACTCGCCGATATTCGGGCAGGCCGCCTCCTCGCAGACCGTGACCAGCTTCTGGTCCCGCATCAGCGCCCGGGTCTCATGATAGATCGGGTGCGTCGGCGCCTTCACCCGGATCCAGCTCGGCTTGCGCTGGATCGGGTTGTCAGGCCGATGGACCTTCTCGGGATGCCGGATTTCGATGCGGGTCGCCATGGGCCTACATGTGGATCACGCGGCCATAGGCATCAAGCACCGCCTCATGCATCGCCTCCGAAATCGTCGGGTGCGGAAAGATGCTCTGCATCAGCTCCTCCTCCGTCGTCTCCATGGTCTTGGCGATGGTGTAGCCCTGGATCATCTCCGTCACCTCCGGCCCGACCATATGGGCGCCCAGCAGCTCCCCGGTCTTGGCGTCGAAGATGGTCTTGATCAGCCCCTCCGGCTCGCCCATGGCGATCGCCTTGCCGTTGCCGATGAAGGGGAAGCGCCCGACGCGCAACTCGTGCCCCGCCTTCTTCGCCGCCTCCTCGGTCAGGCCGACGCTCGCCACCTGCGGCCGGCAATAGGTGCAGCCGGGGATGTTGAGCACCTCCATCGGATGCACACCCTCGATGCCGGCGATGGTCTCGACGCAGAGGATGCCCTCATGGCTCGCCTTGTGCGCCAGCCAGGGCGCCCCGGTCAGGTCGCCGATGGCATAGACGCCCGGCTCTCCCGTCCGGCAGTACTGGTCGATGACGACATGCGTCCGCTCGACCTTCACCTTGGTCCCTTCAAGCCCGATATCCTCGACATTGCCGACGATGCCGACCGCCGAGATCACCCGGTCGGCCGTGACCTCCTGCACCTTCCCCCCCGCCTCGATGACCGCGGTGACATTGTCCGCGCCCTTGCGCAGCCCCTGCACCTTGGCCTCCGTCAGGATCTTCATCCCCTGCTTCTCGAAAGCCTTGCGGACGAAGGCGCTGATCTCGGCGTCCTCGACGGGGAGGATGCGGTCCATCACCTCGACCAGCGTCACCTGCGCCCCGAGATTGAGGTAGAAGCTGGCGAACTCCGCCCCGATCGCACCCGAGCCGATGACGATCAGCGACTTCGGCATGGTGGGCGGCACCATCGCCTCCTTGTAGGACCAGACGAGCTTGCCGTCGGCCTCGAGGCCCGGCAGCGTCCTCGCCCGTGCCCCCGTCGCCAGGATGATGTGCTTCGCCGCCAGCTCGGCGACCGGCTTGCCGTCCTTGCTGACCGACATCTTGCCCGGCCCCGCGAGCTTGCCTTGCCCGTCGAAGACCGTGACCTTGTTCTTCCGCAGCAGGTGCTTGACGCCGCCCGAAAGCTGGTTGGCCACCGCCCGGCTACGCTTCACGATCTTGCCGATGTCGAAGCGGATGTTGTCGGCCGCGAAGCCATAGGCATCGAGCGTATGCAGCAGGTGGTTGATCTCGGAGGAGCGCAGCAGCGCCTTGGTCGGGATGCAGCCCCAGTTGAGGCAGATGCCACCCAGATGCTCCCGCTCCACCAGCGCCGTCTTCATGCCGAGCTGCGCCGCGCGGATGGCGGCGACATAACCGCCGGGCCCGCCACCGAGGACGACGAGGTCGAAGCTCTGGGTCTCTGCCATGGGTTCATTCCTCCCGCGTGGCGAGCGCCTCGAGCGCCGCGCCGCTGAGCCGTTGCAGGGTCCACCCCTCGCGCGGCAGCGCGCCGATGGAGCGGTAGAAGGCGATGGAAGGCGCGTTCCAGTCGAGCACCGACCATTCCATGCGGCCGCACCCGGCCGTCATGGCCCGCCTTGCGAGGTCCGCGAAGATCGCCCGCCCGATGCCGCGCCCGCGCGAGCCGGGCTCGACGAAAATGTCCTCGAGATAAAGCTTCGGCGCGCCGTCGAAGGTGGAGACGCTATAGAACCAGAGGGCGAAGCCTACCGGCCTCCCCTCCCACTCGGCAATCAGCGCCCAGGCACGCGGCGTCTCGCCGAAGAGCAGGCGACGGAAATGCTCTTCCGTCGCCGTCACCTCATGCAGCAGCCGTTCATACTCCGCGAGCGCCCGGACGAAATGCAGGACGAGGCCAAGATCGTCCGGGCTGGCGTCGCGCAGGCGAAGGGTCATGCGTGCTCCCCGTGGCAGACCGCCTCGACGCGGTTGCCGGCCGGATCGCGCAGGAAAGCCGCGTAATAGTGCGGATGGTAGTGCGGCCTGAGCCCAGGCGCCCCGTCGTCCGCCCCTCCGGCAGCCAGGCCGGCTTGCCAGAAGCGATCGACCGCCACGCGGCCCGGCGCCTTGAGGCACCAGTGCCGGCCCGGCGCCGCCTCCGGCATGGCGCCGAGTCGGATGGACAGGTAGCTCCGCTCCGGACTTGCAGCATCGGCCCGGAGGCCATAGCCCAGCCAGTGCTCGTCCCGCCCGACCGTCGGCACGCCGAGCGCCGCCATCACCGCGTCATAGAAGCGCGCGGCAGCGGCGATGTCCGGCACCGTGATCGAGACATGGTCGATCACAGCATCAGGCTCAGCGGGTCCTCGATGACGCCCTTCAGCGCCTGCATGAACTCCGCCGCCAGCGCGCCGTCGATGACGCGATGGTCGACCGAGAGCGTGCAGGTCATCACCGTGGCGACCGCCAGCTCGCCCTTCCGCACCACCGGCCTCTGCTCGCCCGCCGCGACGGCCAGGATGCCGGCCTGCGGCGGGTTGATGATGGCGCTGAAGTCCCGCACGCCATACATCCCCATATTCGAGATGCTGAACCCGCCGCCCTGGAATTCCTCCGGCTTCAGCTTGTTCGCCTTGGCGCGCGAGGCGAGGTCCTTCATCTCGTTGCTGATCGTCGTCAGCCCCTTCTGGTCGGCCTTTCGGATGATCGGCGTGATCAGCCCCGTCGGCGTCGAGACCGCGACCGAGACATCGACGTCGTGGAACTGCAGGATCGCCTCGTCCGTCCACATTGCGTTGACGTTCGGGAAGCGCCTGAGCGTCGCCGCCACCGCCTTGATGACGAGGTCATTGACCGAGAGCTTGAACGCCCCCGGCCCGTCCTTGGCGGACTTGGCATTGAGGTCGGCGCGCAGCTTCAGCAGCGCGTCGATCTCGAAATCCATCGTCACGTAGAAATGCGGGATGGTCTGCTTCGACTCCGCCAGCCGCCTGGCGATGACCTTGCGGATGGTGGAATTCGGCACCGGCGTATGCGGCGCCGTGACCACCGGCGCAGGCGCCGCCGGCTTCGGTGCCGGAGCGGCCGCCGGGGCCTGCGCGGCCGGTGCCGGCTGCGCCGCCGGCGCTGCCTTCGGCCGGTTCAGCGCCGCCTCGACATCCGCCTTGACGATCCGCCCCGCCGGGCCGCTGCCGCTGATGCCGCCGAGGTCGAGCCCTGCCTGCTGCGCCATCCGCCGCGCCAGCGGCGAGGCGAAGACGCGCTCATCCCCCTTGGCATGCCCATTGGCGACAGGCGGCAGCGGCTGCGGATTGAGCGATTTCTGCTCCGCCGGCTTCGGCGCCTCGATCGGCTGCTCGGCCGCACCCGCGACCTTGCCCCCATCCGCCTTCACCGCCTCCAGCGCCGGGCCGGAGGGCGACTCATTCCCCGCCGACTTGCTGCCGCCGCCACCACCGCTTGGCACCGCCTCGCCCGGCTCCACCAGCACGGCGATGGTGTCGTTCACCTTCACGCCCTGGGTGCCGTCGGCGACGAGGATCTTGCCGAGCACGCCCTCGTCGACGGCCTCGACCTCCATCGTGGCCTTGTCGGTCTCGATCTCGGCGATGATGTCGCCCGCCTTGACCTGGTCGCCTTCCTTCTTGAGCCAGCGCGCCAGCGTGCCTTCCGTCATGGTCGGCGAGAGCGCAGGCATCAGGATATTGGTCGCCATCTCCCCGCTCCCCCTTACTTGTAGGTCACGCGCTTCACCGCATCGACGATCTCGGGGATCGTCGGCAGCGCCAGCTTCTCGAGGTTCGCCGCATAGGGCATCGGCACGTCCTTGCCGCAGACGCGCACCGGCGGCGCATCCAGCCAGTCGAAGGCCGCCTCCATCACCTGCATGGCGATCTCGGTGCCAATATTGGCGTAGGGCCAGCCCTCCTCCACCGTCACAAGCCGGTTCGTCTTGCGCACCGACTCCGCGATGGTCTCCGCATCCAGCGGCCGGATGGAGCGCAGGTTGATCACCTCCGCCTCGATCCCCTGCTTCGCCAGCTCCTCGGCCGCCTGCATCGCCCAGGTCACGGCGATGGAATAGGCGACGATGGTGACGTCCTTGCCCGCGCGCTCGACCTTCGCCTTGCCGATCGGCACGATGAAGTCATCCGCCGTGGGGCAGTCGAAGGTGTGCCCGTAGAGGATCTCGTTCTCCAGCACGATCACCGGGTTGGGGTCGCGGATCGCCGCCCGCAGCAGCCCCTTGGCATCCGCAGACGACCAGGGCGCCACCACCTTCAGCCCCGGCACATGCGCATACCAGCTCGCATAGCACTGGCTGTGCTGCGCCGCGACGCGCGCCGCCGCCCCGTTCGGCCCGCGGAAGACGATCGGGCACCCAAGCTGCCCGCCGCTCATGTAGAGCGTCTTGGCGGCGCTGTTGATGATCTGGTCGATCGCCTGCATGGAGAAGTTGAAGGTCATGAACTCGACGATCGGCTTCAGCCCCGTGAAGGCCGCCCCCACCGCCATGCCCGTGAATCCATGCTCGGTGATGGGCGTGTCGATCACGCGCCGCGCCCCGAACTCGTCGAGCAGGCCCTGGCTGATTTTGTAGGCGCCCTGGTACTGCGCGACCTCCTCGCCCATGAGGAAGACCTTGTCGTCCGCCCGCATCTCGAGCGCCATCGCATCGCGCAGCGCCTCGCGTACCGTCATCGGCTTGGTCGGGCCCCAATCCTTCTCCGGCGCCGCCGCCGCCTCGCCCATTTTGGCGGCGCCTTCCTTCCGGTCGGCCCCGCGCTGCGCGACCGCGCCGTAATCCTCGGCCTGCTTCGCCACCTCGCCGACCTCGGGGCTGGCGGCCGCTGGCGGTGCCGGCTGCTGCGGCATCGCCGTATCCTGCCCCGGCGCCGTACCCTTCGAGCCGCCCGCGCCGCCGCCATCCAGCTCGGCGATCGGCGAGTTGACGGCGACGCCCTCCGTGCCCTCGGGCACGACGATCTTCGTCAGCGTCCCCTCATCGACCGCCTCGACCTCCATCGTGGCCTTGTCGGTCTCGATCTCGGCGATCACATCGCCGGACTTCACCGCATCGCCTTCCTTCTTCAGCCAGCGGGCGAGCTTCCCCTCCGTCATCGTCGGAGAGAGCGCCGGCATCAGGATCTCGACACCCATCTCAGCGCGCCTCCACCAGCACATCGGTCCAGAGCTCGGCCTCGTCCGGCTCCGGGCTCGACTGCGCGAAGTCGGCCGCCTCCTGGACCACCGCCTTCACCTCGTCATCGATCTTCTTCAGCGCCGCCTCGTCGAGGCCGCCCTCCAGCAGCAGCTTGCGCGCCGTCTCGATCGGGTCGGACTGCTCGCGCATCTTCTGCACCTCCTCGCGGGTGCGGTACTTCGCCGGGTCGGACATGGAATGCCCGCGATAGCGATAGGTCTTCATCTCCAGCAGGTACGGGCCGCGCCCTTCGCGGCAATGCGCCGTCGCCCGCTCCCCGGCCTCCTTCACGGCCATCACGTCCATGCCGTTGACCTGCTCGCCGGGGATGCCCCAGGCCGCGCCGTTCTTCGACAGGTCGCGCGAGGCGCTGGCCCGCTCAACGCTGGTGCCCATGCCGTACTTGTTGTTCTCGATGATGAAGATCACCGGCAGCTTCATCAGCGCCGCCAGGTTGAAGCTCTCGAAGACCTGCCCCTGGTTGGAGGCGCCCTCGCCGAAATAGGTCAGCGAGACGTTCCGCGACTCCCGGTACCAGTTGGCGAAGGCGAGCCCGGTGCCGAGCGAGACCTGCGCGCCGACGATCCCATGCCCGCCGAAGAAGCCCTTCTCCCGGCTGAACATGTGCATGGAGCCGCCCTTGCCGCGCGAATAGCCGCCCGCCCGCCCGGTCAGCTCGGCCATGACGCCGCGCGCCTCCATCCCCGTCGCCAGCATGTGGCCGTGATCGCGGTAGGAGGTGATGACTTGGTCGCCCGGCTCCAGGCAGGCCTGCATGCCGACGACGACCGCTTCCTGCCCGATATAGAGGTGGCAGAAGCCGCCGATCAGCCCCATGCCGTAGAGCTGGCCCGCCTTCTCCTCGAAGCGGCGGATCAGGAGCATGTCCCGATAGGCCTGCAGCAGCTGATCCTGCGTCATGGGCGGCGCCGACGCCGCCTTTCCACGGCGCTTCGCGCCTGTGGCTTCCGCTGCCTGAGCCATGCGGTCCCCTCCCTTGCCTGCGATCTCGTCCCTGCCCGAAATACGCGTCCCAGGCCTCTACGACAAGCGAGAGCCTCTGAAAAAACCGAGTTGCCGCAATGAAATACGGCGATTAACCAGATTTCGGTTAACAGACGTTGTGTGCATCGCAGCAGGCATCTGGCCTGTTGCTCCGCCCTGCCAGCAAGCGCAAGAAGCGCAAAGCGGTTCCGCCCGGGCGTGAAGCTTCCGGCACCGCTTGACGCGCTGCGCCCCAACCTCGGATAACCGCGCCTCGCATTCCCGTGACCGATCGGAGGGCTCGATGCCTGGCTGGACCGGCTGGCTGCTAGCCCCCCTGCATGCCCTGGCGCTGGCGACCGGCGCAAAATCCTTCCGCGGCAACCCCCTCCTCGGCAGCCCCGCGCTGAACCGCATGGGCCTCCATTTGGCCCGTAAGCGACTGGCCGCCCGCCTCGCCGCCCGCCGCCGCGCCGGGCTGGCCGCAGCCCTCGGCCCCGCCGACCGCGCCCGCTTCGATCGCGACGGCTACCTCGTCATCCCCGACTTCCTGCCGCCCACGCTCTTCGCCCGGCTACGCGCCGAGCTGCTCAGCCAGCAGGCGCCCGCCCGCGAGTTCGTCGACGGCTACACGCTGACGAGGCTGATCCCCCTCGATGCCGTCACCCTGCCCGGCCTGCCCGCCACCGCCGAGGCCCTTGCCTCGCCCCGCTACCGCGCCCTGCACGACTATGCCGGCTCTCACCGCCTCGCTCCGCATCGCTTCGTGCAAACCGTCTTCAGCGGCATCCGCGACGCACCGCCCGACGTGCAGAGCCATTTCCACACCGACACTTTCCATCCGACGGTGAAATCCTGGCTCTTCCTCACCGATGTCCCGGGCGATGCGGCCGCCTTCACCTATGTCCCCGGCTCCCACCGCCCGAACCGCCGGCACCTGGCCTGGGAACGCCGCCTCTCCATCACAGCGGCGCAGCACGCGGACCGGCTCACCGGCGAAGGCTCGCTCCGCATCGACGAGGCACGGCTTGCCCGCCTCGGCTATCCGCCCGCGCGGAAGCTCGCCGTCCAGGCCAACACGCTTGTCATCGCCGATACCAGCGGCTTCCACCGGCGCGGCATCAGCGAGGGTGCCGCCTGCCGCATCGCCATCTGGGCCTATGCGCGCGGCAATCCCTTCATACCCTGGGCAGGGCTTGGCCTCGCTGGTGCGGGTGGGCGGAAGATCCGGGCCCTCTGGGCCATGCAGGACGCCGTGGCGCGCCTCACCGGGCGCGGCAACGGTTGGAAGTGGGTCGGCATCCGGAGCCCTGCCGCACCGCCTTGAGGCGGGGCCGGAGGCAGTGCCCCCCATCTCTCAAAGTCTCCCCGTCAAAGGCCGAGGGGCCTTCGGCAACCAGTAGCATCAGTACAACCGCCGCTGCGCCTCGTAGGGCACGACGATCTCATCCTTGTTGACGAGGTTCAGCAGCGTCCGCGCCCGCTCATCCAGCTCGTCCCGGTCGATGCGCTCGCCGCGCAACCCGTTTACCTTCCGCTCCATCGAGTCACGCTCCGCCTCGGCACGCGCCAGCGTGGCCCGAGCGTCGACGATCTGCTGCTGCTTCTGCTCCCGCGCCAGCAGGCCGCTTTCGCCATGCAGCGAGTGCCACACGAAATAGCCGCAGAGCAGCGCCAGCCCCACCGGCGGCAAGGCCTCCGCCAGCTTGCGCTTCACCGCACGTCCAAAGGACATGTCCGGAATCCCCCAATCCCCGATGCTATAAGCACCAGCGCCGGCGCCACTGGCAAGCACGATCCCCGCTTCCACCGGCGATTCGGACCACCATCCGCAACCATGCTTGTCCAGGGTGCCCTTCGGCAGCGTTCGACGGGCGAAGCGAGCGGCATCCGGGCTCCCGCAACAGACGCGACGCGGTCTTGCCGGCAGCGCCAGAGCAGACTCTGCTCAGGTGGAACCACCCGGGCGGAGCAGTTGCCCGTTAAACAACAAACCAGACCAGGCTCCGCGCCTCCTCGCTGTCGAACAGCATCCGGATCAGCGCCTCCAGCGCCTCGTGCCGCGCCGCATGGTCGGCGACGGCCGCCTCGCTCTCCGCCTCCCGCCCGAGCACCACCCGGTCGAGGGCCCGGACGACATCCACCCGCCGCCAGCCCTCTATGGCAAACCTATCGCCGGAGGATGGTCCGCCCCGCATAGCGCGCGGCGGTGCCGAGCTGCTGCTCGATGCGGATCAGCTGGTTATACTTTGCGAGGCGATCCGACCGGCTCAGCGAGCCCGTCTTGATCTGCCCGCAATTGGTGGCAACGGCGAGGTCGGCGATCGTCGCATCCTCGGTCTCGCCCGAGCGGTGGCTCATCACCGCCTTGTACCCCGCCCGATGCGCCATCTCGACGGCTTCCAGCGTCTCCGTCAGCGTGCCGATCTGGTTCACCTTGACGAGGATCGCGTTCCCGGTCCCGGTCTCGATCCCCTGCCGCAGCCGCTCCGGGTTGGTGACGAAGAGGTCGTCGCCGACCAATTGCACCTTGCCGCCCAGCGTCTCCGTCAGCAGCTTCCACCCGGCCCAGTCATCCTCGGCCATCCCGTCCTCGATCGAGATGATCGGCCACTTGGCGCAAAGCCCGGCGAGGTAGTCGACCATGCCCTGCTGGTCGAGCGTCTTGCCCTCGCCCTCCATCTTGTAAGCGCCATCATGGAAAAACTCGGTCGAGGCGCAGTCGAGCGCGAAGACGATGTCCTCGCCGACCCGGTGCCCCGCCGCCTCGCAGGCGCGGGCGATGAAGGACAGCGCCTCGTCGGCCGAGCCGATATTCGGCGCGAAGCCGCCCTCGTCGCCGACATTGGTGTTGTGGTGCGCGTCGTGCAGCTGCTTCTTCAGCGCGGCGAAGACCTCGGCGCCGATCCGCACCGCATCCGCCACCGTGCCGGCCGCCACCGGCATGATCATGAATTCCTGGATGTCGATCGGGTTATCGGCATGCTTGCCGCCATTGATGATGTTCATCATCGGCACCGGCAAGGTGCGGGCGAAGACGCCGCCCACATAGCGGTAGAGCGGCTGCCCCAGCTCCTCCGCCGCGGCCTTGGCGACCGCGAGCGACACGGCCAGGATCGAGTTCGCCCCGAGCCGCGCCTTGTTCGGCGTCCCGTCCAGCTCTATCATCGTCTCGTCGATGCGGACCTGCTCGCTCGGGTCCATCCCCGACAGCGCGTCGAAGATCTCGCCCTCGACATGCTCCACGGCCTTCTGCACGCCCTTGCCGCCGTAGCGCGCCTTGTCCCCGTCCCGCAGCTCGACCGCCTCATGCGCGCCCGTCGAAGCGCCCGAGGGCACGATGGCCCGGCCAATGGCGCCGCTCTCCAGCACCACCTCCGCCTCGACCGTGGGGTTACCCCGGCTGTCGAGGACTTCGCGGGCGATGATGTCGACGATGGCGGACATGGGGGACCTCCGGCTCTCTCAGCGCGCGGATACCGGCCCCGCCGCCGGGCGGCAAGCCCCCAACTTTCCGGGATCGGCGAGGCCGCTATTCCCCGCCATCGCCTCCGGCATCGCCGTCGCCCCCGCCGCCATCGCCGCCCGGCCGGGCGCCACCCGCGCTGCCGCCATCGCCCGCCCCCTCATCCGGCTCCGAGCGCATCGCCATGGCGACCGCGACGAATGCCACGATGGTGAGCGGCGCCACCCAGGCCGCCGCCGCCGGCGCCAGCCCGCATAGCGCGACGCCGCCGAAGCCGATCCCTGCGAGGACCAGCCCCTTCCTCACCCCCGCCGCGCGCCTTCGGTCAGCGAGGTGAGCCGCTCGACCGCCAGCTCCAGCGCCGCCACCTTGGCCTCCGCATCCGCGCGGTCCGCCGCGAGCGCCGCATGCGCCTGCTCGATCGCGGTCAGCAACTCGTTGATCGCCTCGAGATTGCCCTGCGCCGGGTCGTTGTCCCGCCCCTCGGCGACGCTGCGGAAGATGCTGTAGCGCTCGCCCGGCCCGATCCGCCCGTCATTGCGGAGCGCGGCGAGAAAGCGTGCCTGCTGCGCATCCAGCCCCTCGCGCCGTGCCCGGATGGCGCCCCGCGTGCCGAGACCCGGCTCCGCCCCGATCACCGCCTGCAGCATGGCGATGACGGCCGCCACATGCGGCTGGCCTTCCTGCACCAGCGCAGCGAGGCTCGGCGTTTCGCGCCGCTGCGCCAGCACCGCCGGCAGGTCGGCCAGCGCCGCGACACCGGCGACGCCCGCCGTCCTCACCGGCTCCAGCACCGGCGTGCCGCTTGCCGCCCGCACCGCGTCGAGCCCCTTCGCCACCGCCTCGGCCAGCGCCCGGCCGTTCCCGGCCGTCTCGTCCCGCACGCGCTGCCCGCCCGCGGCCGCCGCCAGCACATGGGCGTAGTCGCCGAGCGCGGTGAAGGCCGGCTCCAGCACCCGCCCCGCTGCCTCAGACGCCCCTGCCGGCGGCGCGGTGAAATGCCCGGCCGGCGCCCGTCGCCCGCCGATGGCGAAGGCGATGGCATTGTCCTCGCGCTCGGCCAGGCGCTCGAACCCGTCCATCCGCCCGATCGCCTCGTCCACCGCGTCATCCGCCCGGTCCAGCGTCTGGGCGAAGCGCAGCGACACCGGGGCCGGCGGCTCCGGCCGCTCCCCCATCTGGGCGCAGCCCGCGAGCAGCGGCAGGGCAAGAAGCATCAGGCGAGGCCGGACCATGCGGTTTCCCTCTTTCAGCTGGTTCGGCGCCGAGTGAGACCCCGGCGCGTGACCAGGTCAAGCGCAACCGGGACGGCACCATGCGCCGCCCCGGCTTTCCCTGGGATTGCAGGCAGATGGACGCGCCTAGACCAACCTTGCCTGCTTCACCGCCGCCCCGATGAACCCGCGGAACAGCGGATGCGGCGCAAACGGCTTCGACAGCAGCTCCGGGTGGAACTGCACCCCGATGAACCACGGATGGTCCGGATACTCGACGATCTCCGGCAGCTCCCCGTCCGGCGACATGCCGGAGAAGCGCAGCCCCGCCTCCTCGAGCTGGTCCTTGTAGTTGACGTTGACCTCGAAGCGATGCCGATGCCGCTCCTCGATCGTCGCCGCCCCGCCATAGACCTCGCGCACCAGCGACCCGTCGGAGAGCTTCGCCGCATAGGCACCGAGCCGCATCGTCCCGCCGAGGTCGCCCGCGGCATTCCGCCGCTCCAGCGCATTCCCCCGCAGCCATTCGGTCATCAGGCCGACCACCGGATGCTCGCAGGGCCCGAATTCGGTCGACGACGCCCCCTTCAGCCCGACGAGATTGCGCGCCGCCTCGATCACCGCCATCTGCATCCCGAAGCAGATGCCGAAGAAGGGGATCTTCCGCTCGCGGGCGAAGCGCACCGCCTCGATCTTCCCCGGCGTCCCCCGCTCGCCGAAGCCGCCCGGGACGAGGATGCCGCTCGCCCCCTCCAGCCGCTTCACCGCCTCCTCACCGCGCCGCTCGTCGAACACGCCGGAGTCGACCCAGTCGAGGTTGACCTTCACGTTGTGCGCGATCCCGCCATGGGTCAGCGCTTCCATCAGCGACTTATAGCTGTCGAGCAGGTTGGTGTACTTGCCGACGACGGCGATCGTCACCTCGCCCTCGGGCTGCTTGATGGAATGGACGATCCGGTCCCAGCGGCGCATGTCTGGCTCGCCATAGGCCGAGAGGCCGAAATGCCGCAGCACCTCCTGGTCCATGCCCTCCGCATGGTACTGGATCGGCACGTCGTAAATGGTGCTCGCATCCAGCGCCGGGATCACGCTCTCCGGCCGCACGTTGCAGAACAGCGCGATCTTCCGCCGCTCGTTCTCGGGGATCGGCCGGTCGCAGCGGCAGAGCAGCACCTGCGGCTGGATCCCGAGGCCCAGCAGCTCCTTCACGCTGTGCTGCGTCGGCTTGGTCTTCAGCTCGCCCGCCGAGGGGATGTACGGCAACAAGGTGAGGTGGACGAAGAGGCTCCGCGTCGGCCCCAGCTCGTTGGCGAGCTGCCTGAGCGCCTCAAGGAAGGGCAGCGACTCGATGTCGCCGACCGTCCCGCCCACCTCGACCAGGATGAAGTCGTAGCCGTCGGTCTCGGCCTGGACCACTTCCTTGATCTTGTCGGTGATGTGCGGGATCACCTGGACGGTGCCGCCCAGATAGTCCCCCCGCCGCTCCGCGGCGATGACGTCGGAGTAGATCCGCCCCGTCGTCCAGTTGTCGGCCTTGGTCGCATGCACGCCGGTGAAGCGCTCATAGTGACCGAGATCGAGGTCCGTCTCCGCACCGTCATCGGTGACGAAGACCTCCCCATGCTGATAGGGCGACATGGTCCCCGGATCCACGTTCAGATAGGGATCGAGCTTGCGCAGACGGATCTTGTATCCGCGCGCCTGCAACAGGGCACCCAGGGATGCCGCTGCGATGCCCTTGCCGAGGGAGGAGACCACGCCGCCGGTGATGAATACGAACCGCGCCATGGGCGCCCCTCATAATCGGCTCCGGCGCGCTCCGCTACCCGCGATCACATCATCGGCCGAGAGGGCAGCCATGCGGTGACGCGCCTTGTAACGCATCGAAACGGGCCAGGACGGGCGCTGCCCTCCCCGAACCCTCGCCGCCGGAGGCCGAAAGGCCATTGGGCAGCTTGAGTTTGGCCAGCGGGAGGCGACCGCAATCGCCGGCCGGCCGAGCGATCAGTTCGTCGGCACGCCCGGCGCCGCCGGAGCGGCAGGCACGGCCGGGGCCGTCACCGCCGGCGGCGTCGGCGCCGCATCGAGGATTGACCCCCGCAGCCCCGTCCCCCGCCCGATCAGCGCCAGCGCCAGCGACAACACGAAGAAGGCCGTCCCAAGGACCGCCGTCGTCCGCGTCAGCAGGTTGGCCGTCCCCCGCCCGCTCATGAAGGATCCCATCCCCTGCGAGGAGCCGATCCCGAGCCCGCCCCCCTCGCTGCGCTGCAGCAGCACCACCCCGATCAGGGCCAGGGTGACGAAGAGGTGGATGACGAGGAGAACGGTGGCCATGGTCTGCGGCGAGGTCCAGGAGAGGGGTTCGGGCCGCCTTCTACAGGCTCGCCGCGAGCGAAGCCACCCTCCCCTGAACGGCGGCCTCCGCCAGGTCATGGCTGGCGAGGTTCTTCCCCTTCGCCTCCACCTCAAGGTCGGTCCAGGCCAGGTGCCCGACCGCCCAGCCGTTGATCGCCCGGTTCCACATCCGCTCCGAATGCGCCCGGAGCTCCCGCGCCGGCACCCCGGCCGCCACCAGCGCCCCGAAATCCGGCAGCGCATCCGGGTCCATCCCACCCGGCAGCAACCCTTCCCGCGGCGCGCTGAGATGCCCCATGGGCCGCACCCCCAGCCAGCTCTCCCGGACCAACGCGATCCGCGGATCGTCCGGGGCGATGTGCTCGCCCCGCGACTGGCACCAGTGATGATGCAGGTCGAGCACGATCGGCAGCGTCTCGGCGAGCGGCAGCAGGTCGTCGAGACCATAGGCGATCTCGTCGTTCTCGACCGTCAGCAGCCCCTGCGTCTCCTCCGACAGCAGCGCGAAGCCCCGCCGGAACCCCTCCACCCCCGGCGCCCGCGCCCCGCCATGGATGTTGATATGCGCCCCCTCCCGGTGCCATCCGCCCGAGAGGCCGAGCATCGCCATCACCTCGGTATGGTAGTCGAGTTCCTCGACGCTGTTGGCCAGCGCCCGCGGATTCTCGGTGGACAGCACGCAGTACTGCCCCGGATGCATCGACAGCCTCACCCCCGCCGCCCGCGCCCGCCTGCCGATCGCCACCAGCCCCCGCTCCACCCCCTCCCGCAGCGCAGGCTCCGCATAGCGCGGCCGGGCGACCGGATGCGTGTAGACCGGCAGCACGCTCGAGATGATACGCAGGCACCGCTCCAGCGGCGGCGCGGCCGCCGCCTCCTCCACCTGCGCGGCCAGCGCCAGCATGTTCCCCTCGACGAGGCCGAGCAGCTTCGCCGTCGCCTCCGCCGGCCCGAGCCGGCTGAGCGCCGCGACCGTCGTATCCCTGAGGTTCATCGAGGCCGCCAGCCGGTCATCCCCGGCCGGCGGCACCCATTTGCAGCACCATCCGATTCGCATGGAGGCCGAACGCGCCACGCGACCGGCCGGTTCTCCTTGCAGAATCAGCCCGAAGTTGCTATACGGGAACGATCAGCGCCTCTCCGCCCGTTCAGCCGAGGAACACATCGTCGGCGCTGAGCCCCTGCACGCCCAGCAACTCGATCTCCACCGTCACCCGCGGCACCGGCTGCGGTTCGTAGTCCGGCGGCGGCAGGTTGAACTCGCTGTAGACCTGCACGATCGTCCTGTCGCCCTCCACCTCGTAGCGCACCTGCAACCGGGCGCCGTCCTCCGGCGTGACCCGGAAAGCCTCGGTGCCGATGAAGATCGGCGGCGGCGTGCCCTGGGGCAGGAAGCCGCTGCGGTAGCCGGCCAGGTCGAGCACATCCTGGTCGGCCTGACGGAAGTCGGTGACGACGTCCCGGTTGCCCGAGCCCACGCCGCTGTCGAGGATCCTCCCCGGAGTGCCTTCCCGGTCGAAGACGAAGCGGTCGGCGCCGTCCCCGCCGGTCAGGCGGTCGAGGTCGGACCCGCCCTGCAGCGTGTCATCCCCGGCGCCGCCGGTGATGGTGTCGTTCCCGCCGCCGCCCAGGATGCTGTCGCACCCGCGACCGCCATGCAGCAGGTCGGCAGCATCGTATTGCTCATAGGCCTCGGCGCCCGACGGGCTTGGCGGCCCGAAGCCCCAGCCGATGATGGTGTCGTTCCCCGCGCCCCCGAAGGCGGTGTCCTCGCCATAGCCGCCGCGGACGAAATCGTTGCCGCCGCCGCCGAGGAGCAGGTTACGGCCCGGCGTACCGCCGGACTCGACCGGGGCCGGCCCGCCGCCCGAAGCATCGCCGACCACCGTATCGTCGCCGGCGCCGCCCGAGACGAGGTCGTCGCCCGCCCCGCCGAAGATGCTGTCATTGCCGCCGCCGCCGAAGACCGTGTCACTCCCCGCCAGCCCGTCCAGGCTGTCGGCACCGCCGGCCCCCACGAGCAGGTCCCAGCCCACCGTGCCTGGCAGGCTGTCGGCACCGGCGCCGCCAAATCGGATACTCATTCGGGTTCCCTCCGAAAGCCCATTCTTCTGCATGGGCCTTGCCTACCGGTAACCCGAAGGACTCCCGCACCGTACCTGTTTTCCCGCCAATCCGGCCGCAGCGGCTTCAACTTCCTTTGACAGGGTCGCGCTTCAATCCCTCAAAGTCTCAATTTTCGGGCCAAGCCATTGATATCAGCAACAAGACCCATGGCCTGCCTCAACCGCTTGAGGAAATTGAGGCAGGACGTCATCATGCCTCGACGACGACGTACTCGTCCTCGACCCTGACGGCGAAGGTCTCCGCCACATAAGGTCCCTCCACCAGCGCCGCCCCGCTCGTCACCTGCGCCGGGAATTGCCGCACCTGCACCCGCTTCGGGTCGAACCAGGACTTCCCCGTCCGGATGTCGAATTCCCAGTAGTGCCACGGGCACCGCACCATCTCGCCCCGCCGCGCATAGCGGTAGACGCCTGGCTCGCTGCTCTCGACATGCCCCGAGACCAGCCCCGCGCAGAGGCTTCCCCCCTGATGCGGGCAGCGGTCGCTCAGCGCATAGAACTCGCCGCCGAGGTTGAAGACGACGATCCGCTTCCCCTCCGCCTCCACCAGCTTCCGCCCGCCGGCCGGGATCTCGCCGACCGGCGCCACCACGATCCGCGCCATGGTCAGAACCCGTAGAGCGCCCGCGCATTCCCCCCATAGATCGCCCGCCGCCGCTCGGCCGGGATCACGCCGGGGATCGCCGCGCGCGGGTCGTCGAAGTCCCAGTGCGGATAGTCGCTGGCAAACAGGATGCGGTCCCACCCCACCCATTCGCAGATGTCGAGGATATGCTGCCCCCGCTCCGGCTCCTCCATCGGCTGGGTCGAGACCCAGATATGCTCGCGGATGTACTCGGAGGGCGCCCGCTTCAGATGCGGCACCTCGCTTTTCAGGTGCCGCCAGTGCTTGTCGAGCCGCCACCCGACCGAGGGCAGCCAGCCGAACCCGCACTCGATCAGCACCACCTTCAGCCCCGGGAAGCGCTCGAACACCCCTTCGGTGACAAGGGAGATCACCTGGTTCTGGCAGGAGGTCGCGTGCTCGCTCACCTCCTCGATATAGAAGGAGGGCCAGCCGCCATTGGTCATCGCCCAGCCGCTGTAGCCGAAGGCGTGGAAGGCGACCGGCAGCCCCGCCTCCACCGCCGCCTCGTAGATCGGCCAGTAGCGCGGGTTGCCGGCCGGCTCCCCCGTGCGGCTCATCATCAGCACCTGGCAGAAATTCGGGTCGCCCGCCCGCTTCCTGATTTCCGCCGCCGAGGCTTGCGGGTCCTCGTAGGGCACCACGACGCTGCCCCTGAGCCTCGGTTCCTTCCGCAGCCAGGCCTCCAGCTGCCATTCATTCACCGCATGCGCCATGGCGGCCGAGAAGCCGTTGTTCCGGTCCCCCTGCCCGCTCGGCTGCAGCGGGTTCAGCACGCCGTAATCGATCCCGTAATTGTCGAGCAGCTGGAACCGCAGGAAATCGAGGTCCGAGGCCGGCGTCCCCCCCGTCGGCGGCCAGGCATCCCGCCGCGAGGCCAGGGGCTGCGCCTTCGGGAAGGGCGGCTGCCCGGCGGTGAAGCCGTGCCGCGCCCGCATCCCCCAGGTCTGCAGATGCTCCCACCACCGCTCGCTCAGGAACGGCCGGAACGCCTCGATATTGTCCGCCCTCGGGTGGATATCGACATCGACAATCCCCAGCGTCGCCGCGGCCGGCTTCCCTGGGGCAGCAATCGGCTGGATCACGTTCATGCCACGACTCCTTCGCTGAGGCGCTGATAGGTGGCGAGCGGGTTGTCCCGCATGAGTTTCGGCCAGAGGCTCTCGGGGATGCCCGCCGGCATGGCGTCATCCCCGTCGAATTGCCAGTGCGGCCAGTCCGAGGCCCAAAGCAGCAACGCATCGGAGCGCAACTGGTCCATCACCCGCTGCACGATGGCCCCGTCCTCCGGCGCGTCCAGAGGCTGGACGGTCAGCCGCACCTGGTCCCGCACGATCTCCGCCGGCAGCCGGTCGACCCAGGGCACCTCGAAGCGCACGCCCTTCCAGGTCTTCTGCAGCCGCCAGAGGAAGCCCGGCAGCCAGGAGACCCCCGATTCCAGCAGCACCACCCGCAACCCGGGGAATTTGGTGAAGACCCCTTCGGTGATGAGGCTCGCCAGCGTGCTCTGGAAGGCCTGCTGGTTGGCCGCGTACTCCTCGAGATACCAGCTCGTCCAGCCGACCGAGGTCTGCGGATGCCGGTAGGCACTGCCGGCATGGATGCCAAGCGGCAGCCCATGCCGCACGCAGGCCTCGAAGATGGGCCAATACTGCCGCCGCCCGAGCGGCACCTCCCCCATCACCAGCGCCAGCACCTGAACGAAGCGCCGGTCGGGCGCCAGCCGCTCGATCTCCGCGACCGCGGCCTCCACGCTTTGCAAGGGCAGCACGATGGAGGCCCGCAGCCGCTGGTCCTGGTCGAGCCATTCCGCCCGCGTCCAGTCGTTCAGCGCCCGGGTGAAGGCGGCCGCCATGTCCTCGTTGAAGACCAGCTGCACGCCATAGAGCGGGTTCAGGATGCCCATCGCCGTCCCCAGCCGGTCCAGCGACTGCGCCCGGAGCTGCCCGACCGTCGCCGCCCCGCGCCCATCCGCCCCGCGCCAGTCGGTCCGGACGGTCTTCGGCGAGCGCACCGGCCAGGATTGGGTATCAAGGGTGGTGATTCCCCGCTCCACCACCTGGTCGCGCCAGAACTCGTCCATGTAGGGCGTGAGCGCCGCCATGCCCGGCACCATCGGGTGCAGGTCGCAATCGATCGGGCGGAATTGGCCGTAGCTCGGCACCGTTACCCTCCCAGGCCCGCCAGCCCCAGATAGGCCGCGGCCAGTCTTGCCTGGCCTTCGAACATCGCGCGGCCGGAGACCGTATCACACCCCGCCGCGGCCGCCGCGTCCAGCAGCGGCGTGCGCTCCGGGTTCAGAATCACGTCGGCCACCACCTGGCCGGGCGAGAACCGCCCCTGCTTCAGAGGCAGCGCGTCGCCCGGCCGCAGCCCGAGCGGCGTCGCATTCACAATGAGGTCATGCCCCGCCGGATCGGCCAGCCCCGTCGCCACCGCACAGTTCGGAAAGGCCCCGCCGACCGCCCCGGCCAGCGCCTCGGCCCGCCCCGGCGCCGTGTCGGAGAGCGCGAGCGAGGCCACCCCCGCCCGCGCCAGGGCGAAGGCGATCGCCCGCCCCGCCCCGCCGCAGCCGACCTGCAAGGCCCGCATCCCCGCAGGCTCGTGCCCTGCCGCCCGCAGCCCGGCGACGAAGCCCTCGCCGTCGAACATCTCGCCCTCCCAGCCGCCATCCGCCCGCCGCCGCACCGTGTTCACCGCACCTGCGAGCCGCGCCGTCGGCCCCAGCCCGTCGAGCAGCGGCACCACCGCCTGCTTGTGCGGCATGGTGAGCACGATCCCGTCGAGGTTGCGGATGCGCGTCAGCCCGCGCCAGGCCACGGCCAGGTCGCCACCGGCGACGTCCACCGGCAGCAAGACGGCATCCAGCCCCGCCCGCCCGAAGGCCGCATTCCACCACTCCGGCGAGCGCACCACCCCCACCGGGTCGCCGATGATGGCGAAGAGCCGGGCCCGACCGGTGATCGGCATGCTGCACCCCTTCCGCTGTCCATCCGCCTCACGCATCCTCGCCCCAAGCATCGGGCGGAGGAAAGCCATGGCGAGCGGGACGAAGCCGGTGGCATTGGTGACGGGCGCGCGGCGCGGCATGGGAGCGGCCACCTGCATCGCCCTCGCCGCCGCCGGCTACGACATCATCGCCATCGACAAGGAGCTGGAAGGGGCGCGGGAGACCGGCCATGCCGTGGTCGTCGCCGGCGGCGACTTCGACTTCCGCTTCTGCGACCTGTCCGACCCGGCGGCGGTGGCGAAGATCGCCGACCTCGCCTGGGAGATCGGCGGCGGCATCGAGGCGGTGGTGAACAATGCCGGCGTCGGCACGCTGGTCCGCGGCGACCTCCTCGACCTCGCGCCGGAGAGCTGGGACCGGGCGCTGGCGGTCAACACCCGCGCCCCCTTCTTCCTCACCCAGGCCCTGGCCCGGCGCATGGTGGCGCCGGATTCGCCGCGGCGCGGGCCGCGCGGCATCGTCTTCGTCACCTCGGCCAATGCGTCGCTCGCCAGCCCCGACCGGGCGGACTACAGCGCGAGCAAGGCGGCGCTCTCCATGGTGGCGCGCTGCTTCGCGCTCCGCCTCGCCGAGGACGGCATCCCCGTCTACGAAGTACGTCCCGGCGTCATCCGCACGGCGATGACCGAGGCCGTCGCCGAACGCTACACGCAGCGCATCGCCGACGGCCTCTCGCCGATCCGCCGCTGGGGCCAGGCCGGGGACGTGGCGCGGGCGATCACCGGGCTGCTCTCAGGCGCCATCCCCTTCTCCACGGGCGATGCCTTTCATGTCGATGGCGGGCTGCATATCGGCCGCCTTTAAGATTTCTTAGGCTTCGTGGCCTTAGGGTTCGCCTTGGCCGCAATCGGCGGTCGGCAACGCCCCGGGATTAGCCGCCTTGTCCAAGTCCGACCAGTCGCTGCAGCAACGTCTGCTTGCCTTCCATGTCGCGCCTGCTGACCTCAGAGCCCTGGCCGACCTCCGCGAATTCGCCGCGACGCGCCTGCCGGGGCTGATCAAGGACCGGGCGACGGACCTGCCGGACTGGCCCAAGATCACCGAAGTGCTGCGGCAACCGGCGGTCCATGCGGCCCGCGTCGCCCACTGGCAGCGCCTCATTGGCGGGCAGTTGGACGAGGACTTCGTCGCCTCCGCCCACCTCCTCGGCCGCGTGCTGCATGAGCACGGGCTTCCCATCTTCGGCGTTTCCTTCTGCGCCGCCTCCATCCTGCAGGCGGTCTCCGAGGCACTCGGCCTGGCTGCACCCTTGGGGCGCTGGCCGAGCCGCAGCCAGGTCGAGAAGGCGAGGCTGCAGGCAAGCCTTTCGCGCGCCGTCTGGATGCACAGCGAATTGCTGCTCGAAACCTTTACCGAAGCCGCCTTCGAGACGCGCAAGCTCTCGCTCCGCGCCATGGCCGAACGGGTCGAGACGGAGAGCTTCCAGGCGGTCACCAGCCTCACCGCCACCATGGGGCGCGTGATCGCCGATGCCGTGGCGATGGCCGATACCGTCGGCGCCCTGGCAGAAGACAGCCAGGCCGTGACCCTCGCCACCGGGGAAGCGCAGCAGAACGTGCAGACCGTGGCTGCGGCGACGGACCAGCTCGGCGCCTCGATCCAGGAAATCGCGCAGCAGATCACCGGCGCCACCGGCGCGACCCGGCGAGCGACCGAGCATGGGAACGAAGGCCGGCGCCGCATCGCCACCCTTGCCGAGGAGGTTGGGCGCATCGGCAATGTCGCGCGGCTGATCGCCGGCATCGCCGGGCAGACCAACCTGCTCGCGCTGAACGCGACGATCGAGGCGGCGCGGGCCGGCGAGGCCGGCAAGGGCTTCGCCGTCGTCGCCAATGAGGTGAAGAGCCTGGCCGCGCAGACCGCCAAGGCGACCGAGGAGATCAGCCGCCAGGTACAGGAAGTCTCCAGCGCGACCGACAATGCGGTGACGGTGGTGCGCGAGATGGCCGGCGCCGTCGCCGAAGTCGATCAGGCCGCCGCCGCCATCGCCGCCGCCATGGAGCAGCAGACTGCGGCGACGCGGGAGATCGCCCGCGCCGTCGAGGTCGCCTCGGTTGCGACGGGGTCGGTGAGCCAGCGCATCTCCCTGGTCTCCGGCCGGGCCGATGCGGCGGCGGGAAGCTCGGCCTCCGTGCGCGGTGCGGCAGAGGAGGCGCAGGCGGGAATGGAGCACCTGAGCCGCATATTGACGCGCATCGTTCGGGAGGCGGCGCCGGAGGTGGAGCGGCGCGAGCATGAGCGGCTGGCGGTGACCCTGCCGGCGGAGATCCTCACCGCACAACCGGGCGCCCGTCCGGTAAGCGTCACGCTGGTCGACCTGTCGCGCGGCGGATGCCGCCTCAGCCCGGGGGCGGCCTCCTTCGCCGCCGGCACCGCGGTAATGCTGCGCCTGACCGCGGCGAGGCTCGAACTGCCGGCCGAGGTTGTCTCCGGCGACGGGGCAGCGCGCCTCCGCTTCACCGCCAGGCCGGACCAGCTGGATCAGCTCGACCGGTTCATGCGGGATCTGCCGCGGAAGGCGGCCTGAGCCTATTCGATATGGATGTTGGCGAGCTTGGCGACTTCGGCATTCACCGCGATTTCACGCGGGATGCGCTTGCGGAACTCGGCCGGCCCCTCGCCTTCCACCACGCCGCCCGCCTCCTCGATGCGGGCGATGATCTCCGGGCGGCGCAGCAGCCCCTGCACATCCGCGGCAATCCGGGCGACGAGCGCCTCGGGCAGGCCGGCCGGCCCGGCGAAGCTGTACCAGGGCGAGGTGTCGCGGATTGCGACGCCCTGCTCCGCCATCGTCGGCACATCGGGGAAGGCGCGGGCGCGGCGCGGGGCGGCAACGGCGATCGGGCGGAGCTTGCCGTCGCGGGCGAGGCCCATGGCGCCGGAGAGCGTCGAGAAGGTGATCGGCACGCGGCCGCCCATCACGTCCTGCATCGCCGGCACGGCACCGCGATAGGGCACATGCGTCAGCTCGACCTTCGCCGCGCGCATGAACATCTCCGTGGCGAAGTGGCCCGACGTGGCGACGCCCGACGTGGCCGCGGCCAGCCCCGGTTGCCGCCGCGCCGCCTCGATCACGTCCTGCACGGTGCGGTAGGGCTGGTCGGCGCCGGTGAAGAGCACCGTCGGCGAGGAATAGATCACGACGATCGGGGTGACGTCGCGCAGCGTGTCGAAGGGCAGCCGGGCGAAGACGGCGGGATTGGTGGTCAGGTTGCTGGTGCAGAGCAGCAGCGTGTAGCCATCGGGCGGTGATTTCGTCAGTGCCTCGACGGCGATGTTCTGCGAGGCGCCAGGGCGGTTCTCGACCACCATGGGCTGGCCCCAGAGCGCCTGCAAGGGCTCCTGCAGCAGGCGGGCGGCGAAGTCGGTCGGGCCGCCGGCAGGAAAGCCAACCAGCAGGCGGATCGGGCGGTCGGGCCAAGCCGGCTGGGCGCGGGCCGCAGAGGTCAATGCGGCGCCGGCGGCCGCGAGCAACCCGCGTCGGTTGAGCATGGCGTTTCCCCGTACTTATCGTTGCCGGGAGCATTCGCCTCGCGGACCGGCCCGTCAAGCGAGCGCGGGCGGGGCAACCCGAGGCCGCGCACCTCGTTCAGCGGGCAAGCCAAACAGGCCAAGGAGACACGGCATGACGCGAGGCCTCGGCGGTCAGTCCCCCGTCAACATCACCCACCAACTGAAGGGGCTGCACATCCCTGCGCGAAAGCGGGATCTGGTGCGGCAGGCCTGACGGCGCGGTGCGGAGCAGGAATTCCACAACATCGCCGAGGTCATGACGGCGATGGTCAAGCAGAACCCGGTTCGTTGAGAGGGGCCGCGACATGGCGAATGAACTGAACGGCCGCAGCGTCGCCGTGCTGGCGACGGATGGCGTCGAGCAGGTGGAGCTGACGGAGCCGGTGAAGGCGTTGAAGGCGGCCGGCGCCACCGTGCACGTCGTCTCGCCGAAAGTGGGCAGCCTGCAAGGCTGGAACCACCACGACAAGGCCGATCCGATCCCGGTCGACCAGCCGCTCGAGGGGGCGGACCCGGGCCGCTACGACGCGCTGCTGCTGCCGGGCGGCGTGGTCAATCCGGACGAGCTGCGGCTGCAGCCGAAGGCGATCGAGTTCATCCGGCACTTCGTCCAGAGCGGCAAGCCGATAGCCGCCATCTGCCACGGACCCTGGACGCTGATCGATGCCGGCGGCGTGGAGGGACGGCGGATGACGAGCTGGCCCTCGCTCAAGGCGGATCTCACCAATGCCGGGGCGCATTGGGAGGATTCGGAGGTGGTTACCGACCGCGGCCTCGTCACCTCGCGCAAGCCGGACGACATCCCGGCCTTCAGTCGCAAGATGATCGAGGAATTCCGCGAGGGCCGGCACCCGCGATGAACCTCAGCTCCTGAGGAAGGGGTTGCTCCGCCGCTCCTGGCCGAAGCTCGAACCCGGGCCATGGCCGCAGAGGAAGGCGATGTCGTCGCCGAGCGGCAGCAGCTTCCCGTGGATGGCGGTGAGCAGGGCTTCCTGGTCGCCATAGGGAAAGTCCGTGCGGCCGACCGAGCCGCGGAACAGCACGTCGCCCACCACGGCGACGCGCAACCTCGTCTGGACAAAGACGACATGGCCGGGCGTATGCCCCGGGCAATGCAGCACGCCGAACTCCTCGCCGCCGATGGCAACCGTATCACCCTCGGCCAGCCACTGGTCGGGCACTAGGTTGCGTGCCGCTAAGCCGTACTTCGACCCCTGCTCCTCCAGCCCCTCGAGCAGGAAGGCGTCGCGCCGGTCGGGGCCGATGACGGGCGGCGTGCCGGGCAGTGCCTCCTTCAGCTCCGCCGCGCCGCCGGCATGGTCCATATGGCCATGGGTCAGCAGGATGCTCTCGATGGAGAGCTTCAGCTCGCTGATGGCGCCGAGGATGCGCTCCACCTCCCCGCCCGGGTCGATGACGCTGCCGCGCAGGCTGGCCTCATCCCAGAGCAGGGCGCAGTTCTGCTGGAAGGGGGTGACGGGGATGATGGCGGCTTTGAGCATGGGCGGAGCCTAGGCAGCCCGTCCCGCCGCGGCAAGCGGGCTGGACGCGGCGATGCGCGGGCCGCAGCCTCGACCCATGCCTGATCCGATGCGCGGCGGCGCGCTTCCGCCAAGGGCCTTGGGCCTGATGTTGCTGCTCTGCCTGGTATGGGGGCTGAACCTCGTGGCGATGAAGCTGGGCAACCAGGGCATCCCGCCGGTGCTGCAGGCAGGTCTGCGCTCTTCCATCGCCGCCCTCCTCCTCATTGCCTGGTGCCGCTGGCGGAGCATCGGCTTCGGCCTCTGGCGCCGCGACGGCACGCTCGGGCCGGGCGTGCTGGCCGGTCTGCTCTTCGCCGTGGAATTCATCGCCCTTTATGTCGGCGTCGGACTGACCACGGCCTCGCGCGCCGTCGTATTCCTCTACGGCGCGCCCTTCTTCGTGGCGCTCGGCGCCCATTGGCTGATTCCAGACGACCGGCTGACACGGGCCAAGGCCATCGGCCTGCTGGTGGCCTTCGGCGGCCTCATGCTTGCCTTCTTCGAAGGCCTCTTCGCCCCGGCCGGCGAGCGGGCCCTGCTCGGCGACATGCTCTGCCTGCTGGCGGGCGCGCTTTGGGGCGCGACGACGGTGCTGGTGAAGGCCTCGGCCCTGCGCCGCGCGCCGGCGATGACGGTGCTGCTCTACCAGCTCGCCGTCTCGGCTCCACTGCTGCTGATCGCCTCGCCGCTGATGGGCGAGGTATGGCATGTCGAGCCCCGCCCGCTCGTTATCGGCGCCCTGATCTACCAGGGGGCAGTCATTGCGGGTGCGAGCTACGCGCTCTGGTTCTGGCTGGTGTCGCAATACTCCGCCTCGCGCCTCGCCGCCTTCAGCGTGCTGACGCCGATCTTCGGCGTGCTGGCCGGGGCGGTGCTGCTCGGCGAGCCGCTCGGCCACCTGTTCGGCGCGGCGCTGGCGCTGGTGGTGCTCGGCCTCTGGCTGGTGAACCGCCCCGCTCGATCCGCTGCCCCTTCGGCGCCCAGGATGCGATGAAATTCCATCCACCTGCGTGTTTTTGAGGCAAATCCGGCTCGCAGGGCCGTGATCCCGGCCGCTTCCGTCTGGCACGCATCTCGCAATGGCTTGGGCGCAACCCGGCACCCAGCTCCGCGGGGTGATGCGGCTGCTCACCGCCAAGGCTGCACAGGCCCGAGGGACCGCAACCCTCAGGATTGAAGGCCAAGGTCTGAACAAGGAAGGAAGAACCGGTGACCCCGACCTCCCCCACCCTCACCCGGCGCGCGGCGCTCGGCGGCCTCGGCGCCGCCCTTGCCATGCCCGCGCTGCGGCCCGCCTTCGGCCAGGGCGCGCCCATCAAGGTCGGCGTGCTGCACTCCCTCTCCGGCACCATGGCGATCAGCGAGACGGCGCTGCGCGACACCGTGCTGATGATGGTCGATTGGGTGAACGCGAAGGGCGGCGTTATGGGCCGCAAGGTCGAGGCGGTGGTGGTCGACCCGGCCTCCAACTGGCCGCTCTTCGCCGAGAAGGCGCGCGAGCTGCTCCAGGTCCACAAGGTGGACGTGACCTTCGGCTGCTGGACCTCGGTCTCGCGCAAGTCAGTCCTGCCGGTCTTCGAGGAGCTGAACGGCATGCTCTTCTACCCCGTCCAGTACGAGGGCGAGGAGGAGAGCAAGAACATCTTCTACACCGGCGCCGCGCCGAACCAGCAGGCGATCCCGGCCGTCGAGTACCTGATGTCGAAGGACGGCGGCGAGGCGAAGCGCATCGCCCTCCTCGGCACCGACTACGTCTATCCGCGCACCACCAACCGCATCCTGCGCGGCTTCCTGAAGTCGAAGGGCATCGGCGACGCCGACATTATGGAGGAATACACCCCCTTCGGGCACAGCGACTGGCAGGGCATCGTCGCCCGGGTGAAGCGCTTCGCCTCCGAGGGCAAGAAGACGGCGATCGTCTCCACCATCAACGGCGACGCCAACGTCCCCTTCTACCGCGAGCTCGGCAACCAGGGCATCAAGGCCGAGGACATCCCCTGCGTCGCCTTCTCGGTCGGCGAGGAGGAGCTGGCGGGCATCGACACCAAGCCGCTGGTCGGCCACCTCGCGGCCTGGAACTACTTCATGTCGATCAAGGGCGCGCCGAACGAGGAATTCCTCAAGCTCTGGCAGGGCTACATCAAGAACCCGAAGCGCGTGACGAACGACCCGATGGAGGCCACCTACACCGGCTTCCGCATGTGGACCCAGGCCGTCGAGAAGGCCAAGTCCACCAAGGTCGACGACGTGCGCGCGGCGATGATCGGCCAGAAGCTCATGGCGCCCTGCGGCTACGAGGAGGAGATGCTGCCGAACCATCACCTCTCGAAGCCGGTGCTGATCGGCGAGGTGCAGGCCGACGGCCAGTTCAACATCGTCTGGAAGACGCCGAACGCGGTGAAGGCCGAGAACTGGTCTCCCTTCATCCCCGAGAACGCCAACCGGCGCCGCTGAGCGTGACGGCGGCGCCGGGGGTCTCCGGCGCCGCCCCTAGCTGAAAGTACCCATGAAGAACCTATCCCTGGCCCTGGGGCTGCTGCTGTGGCTGGCGCTGCCGGCCAGGGCGCAGGACGCCTTCACCGCCGCGCTCCCCGGCCTCGCCGGCGGCTTCGGCGACATCGCCGCCTCCGTCGAGCAGCTCGGCGCCCTCGGCGACCCACGCGGACTGCCCGTCCTCCGCGCCCTGCAGGCCGGCCAATTGCAGAAGACGGCCGATGGCCGCCTGCTGCTGCCCGGCAACACCGATGCCGCGACCGGCCAGCCGGCCGATGGCGCGGGCGCCGAGGCGGTCCGCCTCAACAACCGCGTCCGCCAGGCGCTGCGCGGCGCCCTCGGCCGGCTACAACTGGTCTCGCCCGACGCGGCCGAGCGCGGCGCCGCCGCCGAGGCCATCTTCCGCAGCCGCAGCGCCGAGGACGTGCCGATCCTGCAGGCCGCCATCGCCCGCGAGCCGGATGCCGGCGTGAAGGCGAGGATGGTGCTGGCGCTGGCCGCCGCCCAGCTCGTCGCCCCCAACGAGGAGGCCAAGCGCGACGCCATCGCCCGCCTCGGCGCCGCCGGCACGGTCGAGGCGCGCGCCCTGCTGATCGAGGCCCGCGCCGCCAACCCCTCGCTCGTCACCGCCATCGACGTCTCCATCGCCAGCATCGAGCGTTCGCTCTCCATCCGCCGCGCGGCGGAGACGCTGTTCCAGGGCCTCTCGCTCGGCTCCGTGCTGCTGCTCGCCGCGCTCGGCCTAGCGGTGACCTTCGGCGTCATGGGCGTCATCAACATGGCGCATGGCGAGTTCGTCATGCTCGGCGCCTATGCGACCTTCGTGGTGCAGGAGGCCTGCCGCGGCATCCCCTGGCTCGCCCCCTGGTCCCTGCCCCTCTCCGTCCCCGCCGCCTTCCTCGTCGCCGCCGCCGCCGGTGCCGTGCTGGAGCGCGGGCTGATCCGCCACCTCTACGGCCGCCCGCTCGAGACGCTGCTGATGACCTTCGGCGTCGGCATGATCCTCCAGCAGGGCGTGCGGACGATCTTCGGCGCGCAGAACCGCGAGGTCACCTCCCCCGCCTGGATGCAGGGCACGCTGATGCTCCCCGGCGGCATCGCGGTGACGCAGAACCGGCTTTGGATCATCGTCTTCGGCATCGCCGTGCTGCTGCTGGTGATCGCCGCCATCCGCTTTACCCGCTTCGGCCTCGAGATGCGCGCCGTCGTGCAGAACCGCCGCATCGCCGCCACCATGGGCATCCGCACCGGCCGCGTCGATGCGTTGACCTTTGCCTTCGGCTCGGGGATCGCTGGCATGGCGGGCGTGGCGCTGAGCCAGATCGACAACGTCTCGCCCAATCTCGGCACCGGCTACATCATCGACAGCTTCATGGTCGTCGTCTTCGGCGGCGTCGGCTCGCTCGCCGGCACGCTGGTCGGCGCGCTGACCCTCGGCGTCGTCAACAAGGTGCTGGAGCCCTATGCGGGCGCGGTGCTCGCCAAGGTCTTCGTCCTCGTCGCCATCATGCTGTTCATCCAGCGCCGGCCGCGGGGCCTCTTCGCACTCAAGGGCAGGGCCGCGGAATCATGAGCGCATCCCTCGCCGCACCCGCCCCAGGCGGCTTCGGGCGGATGACGCTGCGGCTGGTGCTGGTCGGCGCCGTGCTGGTCCTCGCCATGCTGCCGGCGCTGAACCGCCTGCCGGCCGACAGCGCGCTGCACGTCTCCGACTTCATCGTCAGCGTCACCGGCAAGTGGATCACCTATGCGATCCTGGCGCTCGCCATCGACCTGGCCTGGGGCTATGCCGGCATCCTCTCGCTCGGCCATGGCGCCTTCTTCGCCCTCGGCGGCTACGCGATCGGCATGCACCTGATGCGGCTGATCGGCCCGCGCGGCGTCTACGGCCACCCGGTCCTGCCGGATTTCATGGTCTTCCTCGGCTACCAGGAACTGCCCTGGTACTGGCTCGGCTTCGACCACTTCCCCTTCGCCATCCTGATGGCCGTCGTCGTGCCGGGGCTGCTGGCGGGCGTCGTCGGCTACCTCGCCTTCCGCAGCCGCATCACCGGCGTCTACCTCTCGATCATCACCCAGGCGCTGACCTATGCGCTGATGCTCGCCTTCTTCCGCAACGACATGGGCTTCGGCGGCAACAACGGCTTCACCGACTTCAAGGAGCTGCTGGGCATGCCGCTGAACACGCCGACCGCCCGCAGCGCATTGTTCTACGCCTCGCTGCTGCTGCTGCTCGGCGCGCTCTGGCTCTGCTCCTGGGTGGCGCGGTCGAAGCTCGGCCGCGTCCTCGTCGCCATCCGCGACGCCGAGAGCCGCGTGCGCTTCCTCGGCTATGACGTGACGCAGCACAAGCTCTTCGTCTTCGTCCTCTCGGCGATGATCGCGGGGCTGGCCGGCGCGCTCTACGTCCCCCAGGTCGGCATCATCAACCCCGGCGAGTTCAGCCCCGGCAACAGCATCGAGGCCGTCATCTGGGTCGCCGTCGGCGGCCGCGGCACGCTGGTCGGCGCCCTGCTCGGCGCCTTCTCGGTCAATGCGCTGAAGACCTGGCTGACGACCGTGGCGCCCGACCTTTGGCTCTTCGCCCTCGGCGGCCTCTTCGTCGCGGTGACGCTCTTCCTCCCCCGTGGCCTGATCGGCCTGTTCTCGAAGGCCCAGAAATGACCGAGCCCGTCCTCTACCTCGACGGCGTCTCGGTCGTCTTCGACGGCTTCCGCGCGCTCAACAACCTCTCCCTCATCGTCGATGCCGGGGAGCTGCGGGCCATCATTGGCCCGAACGGCGCCGGCAAGACGACGATGATGGACGTCATCACCGGCAAGACCCGCCCTACCGCCGGCGTCGTCCGCTTCCGCGAGCACGACCTGACGAAGCTCGACGAGGCGAGCATCGCGACCCTCGGCATCGGACGGAAATTCCAGAAGCCGACGATGTTCGACGCGCTCACTGTCTTCGAGAACCTCGAACTCGCGCTGAAGGCCCCGCGCGGCCCCTTCTCCTGCCTGCGCTGGGTGCTGTCCGGCGAGGCCCGCCGCCGCATCGAGCAGGTGATGGAGGAAGTCGGCCTCGCCGCCCGCGCCCATGACCGCGCCGCGATCCTCAGCCACGGCCAGCGGCAATGGCTCGAGATCGGCATGCTGCTGATGCAGGACCCGGAGCTATTATTGGTCGACGAGCCCGTCGCCGGCATGACCGACCAGGAGACCGAGCATACAGCGGCCCTCCTCGTCCGCATCGCCGGCCGGCGCAGCGTCGTCGTCGTCGAGCACGACCTGGAGTTCGTCCGCGCCCTCGGCAGCAAGGTCACGGTGCTCTGCGAGGGCTCGATGCTCTCCGAGGGCAGCATCGACCACGTCCAGAACGACCCGCGGGTCATCGAAGTCTATCTGGGGCGCTGAGCGAGCCGATGACCGCAGCGCCGCATGGCGCGAAGGTCTGAATCGGCTCGCCCTTCCGAAGGAAGAAGACCATGCTGCGCGTCGAGACCATCGACCTCTCCTACGGCGCCTCGCGCTGCCTCCGCAGCGTCTCGCTGGAGGCCGATCCCGGTCGCATCACCTGCGTGCTCGGCCGCAACGGCGTCGGCAAGTCCTCGCTGATGCGGGCGATCGTCGGGCTGGAGCGCATCCAGTCCGGCCGCATCCTGTGGGAAGGGCGCGACATCGCCGGCATGGCCCCCGCCGAGCGCGCCCGCGCCGGCATCGGCTACGTCCCGCAAGGGCGCGAGATCTTCCCCTTCCTCACCGTGCAGGAGAACCTCGAGACGGCGCTCGCCGCCGCGCCGCGCGGCAGCAAGGTCCCGGAGGAGGAGATCTACGCCCTCTTCCCCATCCTGAAGCAGTTCCTCAAGCGCCGCGGCGGCGACCTCTCGGGCGGCCAGCAGCAGCAGCTCGCCATCGCCCGCGCCCTGACGGCGCGCCCGCGCCTGCTCATCCTCGACGAGCCGACCGAGGGCATCCAGCCCTCCGTCATCAAGGACATCGCCCGCGTCATCCGTCTCCTCGCGCGGGAGAAGAATTTCGCCGTCGTCCTCGTCGAGCAGTACTTCGAATTCGCCCGCGACCTAGCCGACCGCATCGCGGTCATGGTGCGCGGCGAGGTCGCCCTCGGCGGCCCCGTCGAGGAACTCGAGGACGAGGCCGTCCGCCGCCTGCTGACCGTGTGACGCGTGATCGCCGAAGGTCGGAACGGCGGGAGGCGTGAATCACCCGTCCAAACCATTCGCTGGACGAGGAGCGGCGTTACGGGGAACGCCGCTCCTCGTTCAGGCCGCCCCGCAGCACCACCGGGATCTTCATGTAGCGCACGCCGTTGCTCTCGGCCGGCGGGAAGCGCCCGGCCCGCATGTTCACCTGGATCGAGGGCAGCAGCAGCACCGGCGGCGCCAGCTTCGCATCCTTCGCCTCCCGCATGGCGACGAACTCCTCCTCGGTGACGCCGTCCTTCACATGCGGGTTGCGCGCCCGCTGCTCGGCGACCGTGCTCTCCCAGGCGAATTCATCCCGCCCCGGCGCCTTGTAGTCGTGCGCGGTGAAGATCCGCGTCTCCGGCGGCAGCTCCAGCAGCCGGCGGATGCTGCGCCAGAGCGTCCGCGCATCGCCGCCGGGGAAGTCGCAGCGCGCCGTGCCATAATCCGGCATGAAGAGGGTGTCGCCGACGAAGGCCGCATCGCCGATGCGGTAGGCGATGCAGGCCGGCGTATGGCCGGGCACATGGATCACCTCGACCTCCAGCCCCCCCAGGGCAAAGCGCTCGCCATCGGCGAAGAGGAGGTCGAAATCGCCGCCCTCGGGCGCCAGGTCGGCGGCATCGAAGACCGGGCGGAAGATCGCCTGAACGTCGCGGATATGCTCGCCAATGCCGATCCGCGCGCCGGTGCGGGCCTTGATGTAGGGCGCGGCGGTCAGGTGGTCGGCATGAACATGCGTCTCGAGCACCCAGCGAAGGGTGAGGCCCTCCGCCTCGGCCGCCGCAAGGATCGCATCGGCACCTCCGGTATCGGCGGTGCCGGCGCGGTTGTCCCAGTCGAGCACCGGGTCGATGACGGCGCCCTCGCGGCTCGCCTCGTCCCACACCAGGTAGCTGACCGTATTGGTCGCCGCATCGAAGAAGGCCCGGATCGCCGGGCTGCCGCGTTCCGCCATGGCACCACCTCCTTGCGGGAGCAGGCAGGATGCGCCCATCAAGCTGACATGTCAGCCGGGAACATCGCGGTCGGCCATGCCGATGCCGCGCTGCATGAAGACGAGGTCCACCCAGCGGCCGAATTTCAGCCCGGCCGCCTTCATCACCCCCGCCTGACGGAAGCCGAGCGAGACATGCAAGCCGATGGAGCCCACATTGTCGCTGTCGCCGATCAGCGCGAACATCTGGCGGAAGCCGGCCTCGGTGGCACGGTCCAGCAGCGCCTTCACCAGCGCCTTGCCGACACCCTGGCCGCGGACGTCGTTGCGGACGTAGATGCTGTCCTCCGCGGCGTGGCGGAAGGCGGAGCGGTCGCGGAGCTGGGCATAATAGGCGAAGCCGATGATGCCCTTGCCTTCTCCCTCCTCGGCCTCGGCGACCAGCCAAGCCCAGCCCCTCTCCTGCACCTGGGCAAGGCGGTGCGCCATCTCCGCCGCGTCGGGCGGGACCTCCTCGAAGGTGCCGGCGCCGTGCAGGACGTGATGGGCATAGATGTCGGTGATGGCCGGAAGGTCGTCTGGGCCGGCATCACGGATGATCATGCAGCTTGTCCTGACGAGATATTCGGTTGCGGCCCCGTCCTAACCGCCGGGGGCGGACGGGACAAGCATTCGACTCAAACGGGCAGGCCGAGTTCCATGGCGAGGCGCTCGGCAAGCGCGAGCAACGCCCGGTCCCGCCCGGCGGCGGCGACCAGGGAGAGGCCGACCGGGGCGCCCTCGGCACGGCCGACGGGCAGGCTCACCTCCGGCAGCCCGGCGAGGCCGGCGATGGCGGTGACGCCCATGCTCCGCTCGCGGATGGCGTTCTGCTCCGCCTGGCTGGCGCCGAGCCTTGGCGCCGGCACGGGCGAGGTCGGATAGGCGAGGACGGCGCCGCCGGCCAGCAGCGCCCGCATCCGCGCCTGGAAGCCGCGGCGGAAGGCGCGGCCGGCGGCCGCCCTGGCCGGGTCCATGCCCTTGGCGGCGGCGAAGCGATCCGCCACGCCCGGGCCGAATTCGGGCCGGGTCTCCTCGACCCAGGAACCGAGCGTGGCCCAGGCCTCCTCGGCCTGGGCACAGCGGAAATGCTCGTAGAGCGCATCGAGCCCCTCCGGCGCGACATCGACGCGGAGCGCCCGGCCGAGCAGCCGCTCGAGCGCCAGCATCGGCTCCGCCAGCGCCACCACGGCGGGCGGAATGGCGTTGATCCAGGCGTCATCCACCTTCAGCAACGGGCCGAGGCCGGGCCCAGCGCCGTCCTCCGGCAGCAGCACGGCGCCCACGCGGGCGAGGATGGAGGCGCGCCCGGCGAACCAGCCCGGCGTGTCGAAGCTCGGGCCGAGGGCGCGGGCGCCGGCAAGGCTGATGGCGCCCCAGCTCGGCCGGATGCCGAAGACGCCGCAATAGCTGGCCGGGATGCGGACCGAGCCACCGGTATCCGACCCCATGGAGAACTCGACGAGGCCCGCGGCGACCGCGGCAGCCGAGCCGCAGGACGAGCCCCCGGGGAAACGGTCGGGCGCCGCCGGGTTGAGCGGCGTGCCGTACCAGACATTCTCGCCGGTCAGCCCATAGGCCAGCTCCACCGTCTTGGTCTTGCCACGGAGGCTGGCGCCGGCCTGCAGCAGCGCCTGGATGACGGGCGCCGTCGCCGCCGCGGGCGGCTGGGTGCGGGCCCAGTCCGGGTTGCCGTAGCCGGTCGGGCTGCCGGCGACGTCGAAGAGGTCCTTCACCGCGAAGCCGAGGCCGGCAAGCGGCCCCTCCGCCGCGCCCGTAACCTCAAGGCGAGGGCCGGGCAAGAAGGGGCTGTCACGATCGGTCATGGCATCCGGCATGGCGGCCTCGCAGGGCGGGTTTCGTTGCGCCGCGATCCTGCCCTGTGAAACGGGCGGGGCGAAAGGCCAATCTCGCGCGTGCATGGCAGGCATTTCACGGCAACAGTTGCATCTTTCGCCGCATCGCAGCATGTAGCGATGCCATGAACGCGCTCGCCCCCAGCCCGAAACCCGCCATCCCGCCGGCCTTCAACGGCGAGACGGTTACCTGGGTCCATCACTGGACCGACCGGCTCTTCTCCTTCCGCTGCACGCGGGACCCGGGGCTGCGCTTCGTCGCCGGCCAGTTCGCCATGATCGGCCTCATGGTCGAGGGCAAGCCGCTGGTGCGGGCCTACTCCATCGTCAGCCCGCCCTGGGAGGAGGAGCTCGAATTCCTCTCCATCAAGGTGCAGGACGGCCCGCTGACCTCGCGCCTCCAGCACATCAAGCCGGGCGACACGGTCGTCATCGGCAGGAAGCCGACGGGCACGCTGCTCACCGAGAACCTGCTGCCCGGCAAGACCCTCTGGCTGATCGCGACGGGCACCGGCCTCGCCCCCTTCATGTCGCTGATCCGCGAGCCGGATGTCTACGAGCGCTACGAGCATGTGATAGTCTGCCACACGGTGCGCGAGGTGAAGGAGCTGGCCTATCGGCAACTCATCAGCGAGGAACTGCCACGCCACGAATTCCTCGGCGAGATGCTGGCGGGCAAGTTGCTTTACTACCCGAGCGTGACGCGGGAGCCCTTCCCCACCCAGGGCCGGATCACCGACCTGATCGAATCGGGCAAGGTCTTCACCGATCTCGGCCTGCCGCCTCTCTCGCCGGAGCAGGACCGGGTGATGCTCTGCGGCTCCGAGGCGATGAATGCCGATGTAAAGGCGTTGCTCGAATCGCGCGGCTTCACCGAGGGCTCGAACAACGAGCCGGGCAGCTACGTGCTCGAGAAGGCCTTCGTCACCAAATAATTCACGGGTGAACTGGCCTTCACCGAAGGGTCAGGAAGCTCGCGATCCGCCTTGCCTTTCCCGCCATCCGTTGCCATCCTGGCAAGGTTTGGTCCCGGCGGCGGCTGGCAGTGTTGGCGTTGCGGCATGGAAGCGGGGCCCCTCCCGCTGCCTCCTCCCTGCTTGGCACTTCCGGCGGCGCCCGGCCGGGAGGAAAGGGCAGGAAATGAGCGCACATTCCGCAACTTCGGCGCCGGGCCGGACGGCGCCGATGACCAAGGAAGAGAGGAAGGTCATCCTCGGCTCCTCGCTGGGGACCGTCTTCGAGTGGTACGACTTCTATCTCTACGGCAGCCTCGCAGGGCTCATCGGCACGCATTTCTTCAGCCAGTACCCCGAGGGCACGCGCAACATCTTCGCGCTGCTGACCTTCGCGGCGGGCTTCCTGGTGCGGCCCTTCGGCGCGCTGGTCTTCGGCCGCATCGGCGACCTGGTGGGGCGGAAATACACCTTCCTCGTCACCATCGTTATCATGGGCGCCTCGACCTTCGTCGTCGGCCTGCTGCCCGGCTCGGAGACGATCGGCATCGCCGCGCCCATCCTGCTGGTCCTGCTGCGTTGCCTCCAGGGCCTCGCGCTCGGCGGCGAGTATGGCGGCGCCGCGACCTACGTGGCCGAGCACGCGCCGAACGGGCGGCGGGGCTTCTACACCTCCTTCATCCAGATCACCGCGACCGCGGGGCTCTTCCTCTCGCTGCTCGTCATCCTCGGCGTCCGCACCTGGACGGGTGAGGCGGATTTCGCGGCCTGGGGCTGGCGCGTGCCCTTCCTCGTCTCGATCGTCCTGCTCGGCATCTCGGTCTGGATCCGCTCGACGCTGAATGAGAGCCCGGCCTTCCAGAAGATGAAGTCCGAGGGCACCGGCTCCAAGGCACCGCTGTCGGAGGCCTTCGGCAAGTGGAGCAACGCCAAGTGGGCGCTGCTGGCGCTTCTCGGCCTGACCATGGGCCAAGCGGTGGTCTGGTACACCGGGCAGTTCTACGCGCTGTTCTTCCTCGGCTCGATCCTCAAGGTGGATGGCCCGACGACCAACCTGCTCATCGCCTGGTCGCTGCTGCTCGGCTCCGGCGGCTTCGTGCTGTTCGGCTGGCTCTCCGACAAGATCGGCCGCAAGCCGATCATCCTCGGCGGCTGCCTGATCGCGGCGCTGACCTACTTCCCGCTCTTCAAGCTGCTGACCGCGGAGGCCAACCCCGCGCTGAACCAGGCGCAGCAGACCATCCCGGTGCAGGTGCTGACCGACCCGGCCAGCTGCTCCTTCCAGTTCAACCCGGTCGGCACCACGCGCTTCACCCAGCCCTGCGACATCGCCAAGTCGGCGCTGGCTCGGGCCTCGGTGCAGTACTCGGTCGAGGGCGGCGTGGCGGCGGGCGAGACGGCGATCCGCATCAACAACGGCGCGCCGATCCGGGCGACGGACCCGGCCTTCGCCCAGCAGCTCGCGGCGGGGCTGACGGCGGCGGGCTACCCGGCCGCCTCCAACCCGACGGTGGTGAAGATGGCCGGGCCCTTCGACATCTTCCGCGAGCAGCCGGCGGTCATCATCGGCGTGCTGACCGTGCTGGTGATCTACGTGACCATGGTCTACGGGCCGATCGCGGCGGCGCTGGTGGAGCTTTTCCCAACGCGCATCCGCTACAGCTCGATGTCGCTGCCCTACCATATCGGCAATGGCTGGTTCGGCGGCCTGCTGCCGGCCACCTCGCTGGCGATGGTGGCCCAGACCGGCGACATCTATTTCGGTCTCTGGTACCCGATCGTGATCGCACTCGCGACCTTCGTCATCGGGATGATCTTCATCCCGGAGACCAAGGACCGCGACATCTTCGACGACGCATCCTCCACCACGCGCTGACCGGCGCGGCAGGCCTGGAGCAGGGCGCCGGGGGCCAACCCCGGCGCCTTTTTCATGCCGCTTGCCGCCGGGCGGCGGGCTTGCCACCTTCCCCGAAACGGGGAGCGAAACCATGCAAGGCTACGACGCCACCTACGCCGCCTGGCGGGCCCATCCGGAGGCCTATTGGCGCGAGGCCGCGCAAGGCATCGATTGGGAGCAGGCCCCTTCGGCTATCTTCGACGCGAAGGCCGGCGTCTACGGCCGCTGGTTCCCCGATGCCCGGCTGAACACCTGCCACAATGCCCTCGACCGTCACGTCGCCGCCGGCCGCGGCGCCCAGCCCGCCCTGCACTACGACAGCCCGGTGACGGGCCGCAGCACCACCTACACCTATGATGCCCTGCTCGCCCGCGTGGCGAAGCTCGCCGGCGCGCTCGCCGCCCGCGGCATCGGCCGGGGCGACCGCGTCGTCATCTACCTGCCCATGGTCCCCGAGGCGCCCATTGCCATGCTCGCCTGCGCCCGGCTCGGCGCGGTGCATTCCGTCGTCTTCGGCGGCTTCGCCGCGGCCGAGCTGGCGGCCCGCATCGCCGACGCCCAACCCAAGCTCATCATCTCCGCCTCCTGCGGCATCGAGCCGGGCCGCGTCGTCGCCTACAAGCCACTGCTCGACGCCGCGATCGGCCTCTCCCCGCACAAGCCGGCGCACTGCCTTGTCCTCCGCCGCCCCGAGCTGGACTGCGCCCTCACCCCCGGCCGCGACGAGGACCTGCTCGAGGCCGAGGCCGCCGCCGCGCCGCACGCCTGCGTCCCCGTGGCGGCGACCGACCCGCTCTACATCCTCTACACCAGCGGCACGACGGGGAAGCCGAAGGGCATCGTCCGCGACAATGGCGGCCATGCTGTCGCCCTGCACAATTCCATGCGCATGCTCTACGGCCTCGGCGCCGGCGACGTGATGTTCACCGCCTCCGATGTCGGCTGGGTCGTCGGCCATTCCTACATCGTCTATGCCCCGCTGCTGGCCGGCGCGACGACCGTGCTCTACGAGGGCAAGCCAGTGGGTACACCCGATGCCTCCGCCTATTGGCGCGTCTGCGCGCAATACCGCGTCAAGGCGATGTTCACCGCCCCCACCGCCATGCGCGCCATCAAGCGCGAGGATCCGGAGGGGAAGCTGATGGCCGGCCACGACCTCTCGGCACTGGAGGCGCTGTTCCTCGCCGGCGAGCGCTGCGACCCGCCAACCGCCGAATGGGCCGCCGGCCTGCTGCAGCGCCCGGTGATCGACCATTGGTGGCAGACCGAAACCGGCTGGGCCATCACCGGCAATTTCCGCGGCCTCGGCCTGTTCGAGCCGCGCTTCGGCAGCGGCGGCAAGCCCTCGCCCGGCTACGAGGTCGCCGTCCTCGACGATACCGGCCGGCCGCTGCCCCCCGGTGAGACCGGTACGCTCGCCATCCGCCTGCCCATGCCCCCCGGCTGCCTGCCGACGCTCTGGCAGGCGGACGAGCGTTGCCGCGAGGCCTATCTCGAGGCCTTCCCCGGCTGGTACAACACCTCCGACGCCGGCGTCATCGACGCCGAGGGCTATGTCTCCGTCATGTCCCGCACCGACGACATCATCAACGTCGCCGGCCACCGCCTCAGCACCGGGGCGATGGAGGAGGTGCTGGCCGCCCACCCCGATGTGGCCGAGTGCGCCGTGCTCGGCATCAAGGACGGCCTGAAGGGCCAGGTGCCGCTCGGCCTCGTCGTGCTGAAATCCGGCGTGGGGCGGGGCGAGGCGGAGATCGCGGCCGAGCTGGTGGCGATGGTCCGCGACCGCATCGGCCCCGTCGCCGCCTTCAAGGACGCCAAGGTGGTGGCGCGCCTGCCCAAGACCCGCAGCGGCAAGATCCTCCGCGCGACGCTCCGCAAGATTGCCGATGGCGAGAGCTACACCGTGCCCCCGACCATCGACGACCCGGTCATCCTCGACGAGATGCGGGCGAGCCTCGGGCGGTAGGTCGGGCTTCAACCGCCGTCAGGCGCGGGCTTCATGGCGAAGGCAGGAGGCTGCCGGAACCCCGGACGCCGAATGCCCTGCCGTGAGGGCGGAAATCACGGTATAGGATTTTTTGCCCAGAACGCGACGGCGCCCGGGCCGCCTGTCCCCGCCTCAAACCTTAAATCCCCCAAATCCGGCCATCGAACCGAAGCTTTCCAACGGCTTGCCAACCGCCGATTTCAAGCCTTCAGGAATTAAAGCCGCGACAGGCGGGGTTCCTAAACTCTCGGCATCGCCTGCGACAGCCGTCCACCCAACCGCACCGGTGCGACGCCCAGCGCCAGCCCGGTCGCATCGTCCGTCTCGACGAAGAGCCCGCAGAGCGTCGCCTCGCCCTCCGCCGGAGCCAGCTTCTCCCCCGGCATCTTACGCCAGAAGCGCAGCGCCGCGCCGCCCTTCTGCATGCCGATGACGCTGTCGTAGTCGCCGCACATGCCGGCATCGCTCTGGTAAGCGGTACCGCCGGCGAGGATCTGGTGGTCCGCCGTCGGCGTATGCGTATGGGTGCCGATCACGAGGCTGGCGAGGCCGTCGAAGCTGTGGCCGAAGGCGTATTTCTCGCTCGTTGCCTCGGCGTGCACGTCGATCACTGCCGCATGGATGGTCTGACCGAGGCGATGCCGCTGCAACTCCGCCTGGACAGCCCGGAAAGGGTCATCCAGCGCGTCCATGAACAGCCGGCCCATCACGTTGACGACGAGCGCGCGACGGTTGCCGGGCACATCGACAACCACCGCACCGCGGCCGGGCGTACCGGGCGGGAAATTCGCCGGGCGGATGACGCGCGGCTCGGTCTCGAGGAAGGGGATGATCTCCTTCCGGTCCCAGGCATGGTTGCCGAGGGTGATTACATCGGCCCCGGCGGCGAGGAAGGCGCGTGCCATATCGGGCGCGAGGCCGAAGCCATGGCTGGCATTCTCGCCATTCACCACGACGAGGTCTGCGCGGAGGCTGGCACGGAGGCCGGGGAGTTTCGCCGTCAGGGCATCACGCCCGCTGCGGCCGACGACATCGCCGAGGAAAAGAAGTCTCAACCGGTCACACCCCGCATCGCACCACGCCCGTTTCCGTCGCCACCATGGGCAGTCGCCAATCCTCGGGGCCGGCCGGCACCTCCGCCACCTCCTGCGCGGCATAGGCGCAGCCGATGGGCGTCGCGCCGGGCAGCAGGGCCAGCGTCCGGTCGTAATAGCCGCCGCCATAGCCGAGGCGGCGGCCGGCGCGGTCGAAGGCGAGCAAGGGCACGAGGAGCCAGTCGGGCGTCACTGCCTCGCCCTCGGCAGGCTGGCTTGTGCCCATGGGTCCGCGCGCCAACGCAGCACCGAATCGCCAGCGGCGGAAGATCAGCGGCTGGCCGCGGCGCGGCGTCACCGGCAGGGCGAGCGGATGGCCCCGCGCCTCGAGCGCCTGGAGCAGCGGGCGGATGTCGATCTCCTCGCCCATCGGCCAGAAGCCGGCCACGAGGGCGCCGGGGGGCGGCGGGGCTTCGGCGAGGAGTTGCTCGGCCAAGGGCGCGCCGAGCCGCGGGTCGCAGCCGGCGCGCCGGGCAAGCGCATGCCGGCGGGCCTCGGCCTTCAGGCCGGTGAGCAACTCGGCGCAGAAGGCCGTACTGTCTGAGTGCGGAGCCACCATGGCCGTCGGCGTCTCATCCTCCCAAGGCCTGCGTGAGCAGGTGGGCACCGGGTACCCGGACCAAGATCCGGACAGAGCCAGCTCCCGGAGGATGCTTATTGGCCCTGGGGATGAATTACCTGACGCACCGGGCAGCCCCGCCTGGTGCATATAGGCACTGCGGCCGCCCGAGGCTAGGTGCCCCTGTCCAGCGTCTGCGCCAGCCCCTCGATCCGCTCGGCGATGCGCGCCAGACGGTCTGCGAGCTGCGGGTCGGCCACGCCCGGCTGGCCGCTGCGCAGGCGGTCGATCTCCACGCGCAGGTCGCCGCCCTCGTCGGCCAGCAGCAGTGCGACATGCAGCAGCATCCGTGCCTCGGAGAACTGCCCGCCCATGCCGCGGATCAGCCGGACCTTCTCCTCGATCTGCTGGGCGAGGGCGAGGACATGCCCCTCCTCGCCGTCCTTGCAGCCGATGGTGTGGCTGTAGCCATTGACCCGGACGGTGACCTGCCCCACGCGCTACCCCCTCAATACGTCTCGGCCGGCGGCGGCTCCGCTGACGCCTCCGGCCGCAGCTCCTCCGCCAATGCTCCGCGCAGCCGGGCGATGGTCGCCTCCAGCCGCTCGGCCATGGCGGCAACCTCGGCACGGGGCACCATGTCGCCCTCGGCGGCTGGAAGATGGCCGCGGGCGAAGGCCTCGGTAAGCCGCTCCACCGCCGCTTCCAGGCGCGCCGCCGCCGCCCCGACCGGATCCCTCGCGCTGTCGCTCATGCCTCTCCACCGGGACGCGTCGCCGGCGGGCGCGCGCTGGACGGCGCCGCACCGGCATGCTGGAAGGCTTCGCATGGGTGCCGAGGCGGGTCAACGGCCAGAGAAAATGCCGGGGGTGCTGCCGCCGGCCGTCCGGGTGCATGGGCGGGCGGAAGCGGAGGCGGCGCTGGCCCTGGCCGGGCCAGATGGCGTCACGCTGCTCTCGGCACCGGGGATGGCGCCGGGCGTCTTCCAGGCCCTGGTTGCGGCGGCGGCACGGCCGGGCCAGCCGCATCGGGTGATGATGGATTGCGCCGATGCGCCGGGCCTCGCGCTGGCAACGCTGCGGGCCGGGCTGCGGCTGCTGGTCCTGGCCCCCTGCCCGGCCTTCGACGCCGTCGCCGCCGCGGCGGAGGAATGTGGTGCGGAACTCCGGCCGGAGCCGCCGCCGACCTTCGATTTGGGGCGGATTGATCTCAATTCGCCCGGCGGACGCAACAAGCTCGCGCAATGGCTACGTGCGGCCGGGTGACAGGAACGCAACCCCGCGCTACAGGACGCGCCGCCCGCGACGATACGGCTGAAAAGGGACTCCGATGAAGCTTTCCCGCAAGGTCAAGGATATCCTCTCCTGGTATGAGAGCGACAACCCGGGGACCAAGGCCAACCTCGCCCGCATCCTGATGGAGGGCAAGCTCGGCGGCACCGGCCGCATGGTGATCCTCCCGGTCGACCAGGGTTTCGAGCACGGCCCGGCACGCTCCTTCGCGCCGAATCCGGCCGCCTATGACCCGCGCTACCATTTCGAGCTGGCGGTCGAGGCGGGGCTCAACGCCTATGCCGCGCCGCTCGGCATGATCGAGGCGGGGGCGGCGAGCTATGCCGGCGCCATCCCGACCATCCTCAAGGTCAACAGCTCCAACAGCCTCTCCACCACCAAGGACCAGGCGTTGACGGGCAGCGTCTCCGACGCGCTGCGCCTCGGCTGCTCGGCCATCGGCTTCACCATCTATCCGGGCTCCGAGTACCAGTTCGAGATGATGGAAGAACTGCGCGAGATGGCGGAGGAGGCGAAGGCCGCCGGCCTCGCCGTCGTCGTCTGGTCCTATCCGCGCGGCCCGATGCTCGACAAGGTCGGCGAGACGGCGCTCGACATCTGCGCCTATGCCGCGCACATGGCGGCGCTGATGGGTGCCCACATCATCAAGGTGAAGCCGCCAACCGAGGCGATCTTCCTCGATGCCGCCAAGAAGACCTACGACAAGTCGCCGGTGCCGAACCTCGCCGAGCTGTCGGGCCGCATCACCCATGTGGTGCAGGCCTGCTTCGGCGGTCGCCGCCTGGTGGTTTTCTCCGGCGGCGAGGCCGGCACGGTCGACAGCATGATGGCCATGGCGCGCGGCATCCATGCCGGCGGCGGCAACGGCTCGATCATCGGTCGCAACACCTTCCAGCGGCCGAAGGCGGAGGCGCTGCAGCTGCTCTCCGACATCATCGGCATCTACAAGGGCCCCGCCGCCTGAGCGAGCAGGGCTGCCGGCTCTACCTGATCACCCCGCCGGCCTTCGAGCCGGCGGGGTTTTCGGCGCTGTTGGCGGAAGCACTGGATGCGGGCGACGTCGCCGCCCTGCAGATCCGGCTGAAGGACGCCGATGACGATGCGGTACGCCGGGCGACCGAGGCGCTGCTGCCCGTAGCGCAGGCCCGTGGCGTCGCCGTGCTGATGAACGACCGCGCCGACCTCGCCGTGGAACTCGGCTGCGACGGCGCCCATCTCGGCCAGGAGGATGGCGACCCCGCCGCCGCGAGACGCCTGCTCGGCCCCGAGCGGACGCTCGGCATCACCTGCCACGGCAGCCGCCACCTGGCGATGGAGGCCGGCGAGATCGGCGCCGACTACGTCGCCTTCGGCGCCTTCTTCCCGACCTCCACCAAGGAGGCGAAGCACCGCGCCGGCACCGACCTGCTGGAATGGTGGTCGGAATTCTTCGAGCTGCCCTCGGTCGCCATCGGCGGCATCACGGCGGCGAATTGCGCCCCGCTGGTGCAGGCGGGCGCCGATTTCCTCGCCGTGGTCGGCGCCGTCTGGAACAACCCGGAAGGGCCGGCCGCCGGGGTGCGCGCGATGAACCGGGCCATCGCCGAGGCAAGGGGATGAGGCAGCCGGCCCTCGTGCCGGAGCTGATGGTGACGGATCTCCGCCGCAGCCTCGCCTTCTGGTGCGGGCCCTGCGGCTTCGCCGTGCTCTACGACCGGCCCGAGGATGGCTTCGCCTGCATCGAGCGCAGCGGCTCACGCCTCATGCTCGACGAGTTGCCCAAGGACCGGCCGCATCGCTGGCAGGTGGCGGAGACGAAGCCGCCTTTCGGGCGGCACGTGAATTTCGAGCTGGCGGTGGAGACGGTGGAGCCGATCCTGGCGGCACTCGCCGCGATCGGCTGGCCGCTCTTCATGGCACCGGAGGTCAGGCGCTACCGGGTCGGCGCGGGCAGCGTGACCGTGCGGCAATTCCTGGTGCAGGATCCGGATGGCTATCTGATCCGCTTCTCGGAGGCGCAGGATGAGGCTTGAGTTCGAGACGGCGGATGTCTTCACCGGGCGACGCTTCGGCGGCAACCCGCTGGCCGTCGTCTTCGGGGCCGGGGCGCTGGATACGGCGGCGATGCAGCGCCTGGCGCGGGAGTTCAACCTCTCCGAGACCGTCTTCGTGCTTGGGGTGGAGGGCGATGCCGCTCGCATCCGCATCTTCACCCCGGGCTCGGAACTGCCTTTCGCCGGGCACCCGAATGTCGGCGCGGCCGTGCTGCTGGCGCGGCGGCTGGGGCTCGCCGGCGGACGGCTGATGCTCGACCAGGCGGCCGGGCGGGTGCTGGCGCGGCTCGCCAGAGACGCGACGGGCGCAGTGACCGGGGCGGAGATCGAAGCGCCGCGGGCCTTCGCCGAGGCGGCGCCCTTCACGGCGGAGGCGGCAGCGGCCTGTGCGGGACTGCCCGCTTCGGCAATCACCGCACGGGTGCATGCGCCGCTGATCGGCGGCTGCGGCAACCGCATCGCCTTCGCCGAGGTCGTGGATGCAGCCACGCTGGCGGCGGCGAGCCCGGATGCGGCGGCCTTCCGCGCCCATCTGCCGGTGAGCACGGCGACCGGGCTCTATCTGCATGCGCCGCTGCCGGATGGGCGGCGGCGGGGCCGGATGTTCGGGCCGCTGGAGGGCATCCCTGAGGACCCGGCGACGGGAAGCGCGAATGTGGCGCTGGCCGCGCTGCTGCTGCGGGCGGCGGGCGGGGAGGATATCGCCCTGGAAGTCGAGCAGGGGATCGAGATGGGGCGGCCAAGCCTCCTTGCAGTCCGCGCCTGGCGGGATGCAGAGGGCGGGCTGCGTGCCGCGGTCGGCGGCGGCGTGGTGCCGGTCTCGCAGGGGACCATCCTGGCCGATGGATGAACTCGGCTTCCACCGCACCCTGCACCGGGCGGGGACGTTGCTGGACGTCGGGGCGCATGATGGGGGCTTCACCCTGCCCTTTGCCGCCCTGCCCGGCTCGCGGGTGCTGGCCTTCGAGCCACTGCCCACCGCCTTCGCCAGGTTGCAGGCGGCCTGCGGCGGCCTCGCCCATGTCACGCTGCGGCAGGAAGCGCTCGGCGATGCCGCGGGCGAGGCGGTGCTGCGGCTGCCGGTGGTCGACGGCGTACCGAACGAGCAATGGGCGAGCACGGCCAAGAGCTATGCCGGGCATGGGCCGCATGTCGGGGAGCGGCGCATCGTCGTGCCGCTGCGGCGGCTCGATGAATTCGGCATCGACGACCTGACGGCGGTGAAGCTCGATGCCGAGGGGGCGGAGTACGAGGTGCTGCGCGGCGCGACGGAGACGCTGCGCCGCTGCCGCCCCATCCTCTCCATCGAGATCGAGGAGCGCCACCGGCCGGGCAGCACCTGGGCGGTGCCGGCCTTTCTCGACGCGCTCGGCTATGACGGCTTCTGGGAGTATTGGGGCGACTGGCGTCCGATGGCCGAATTCGACCGCGCCACCATGCAGGTGGCGAGCCCGGACCCCGCCGTCTTCAGCGCCTCGGACCCCTATGTCTTCGTTTTCTACTTCCTGCCGCGGGAGCTGGCGTCTTCCATGCTGGATCGGTTGCGGAAGGCGGAAGACGGGAACTGAACCGCAGCCCCTCCCCGGCCGTTGCCTCGGGCGATACGGCAGGAGGGACGCATGGCCAATGCAGCAGACCTCGCCCAGGGCGAGATTCCCGACCACACCCCGGTCATCGGCAGCGACGGGCGGAATGTCGGCACGGTGGACGGCACTGAAGGCGAGTACATCAAGCTGATGCGGGACGAGGCGGGGCAGCACCGCTGGCTGCCGCGCAAGCTGGTAGCGAGCCTCGAAGGTGGGCTGGTGCGGCTCTCGCTTCCGGCGGCGCAGGCGGCGGAGGCCATGGTCGACGAGGCGGCGCTGGCGCAACGGATGGCGCTCGACCCGGATGCCGGGGCGGCCTTCGGCCGGCCGGACGATAGCGGGCCGCATGGCAGCCGGGCCCAGGCGCATGGGCCGAAGGGCAGCCCCGAGCGCCTGAAGGGCGGGCAGCGGCCGGCGGCGGATGGCGGCATCAACACCCACCGGAAATAGGCCGGTGGCGGTCAGGGCAGCGCGGGCAGCCACAGCACGTCGCTGATCCGGCGGGCACCGGAGGCCAGCATGGCCAGCCGGTCGAAGCCGAGGGCGATGCCGCTGCCCTCCGGCATGCCGTGGTCCAGCGCAGCCAGGAAATCCTCGTCGACGTCCCAGGCCTCGCCAGGATGCTGGGCGCGGCGGGCGGCGGTATCGGCGAGGAAGCGGGCGCGCTGCTCCACCGGGTCGGTCAGTTCGTCGAAGGCATTGGCCAGCTCGATACCGGCGGCGAACAACTCGAAGCGCAGAGCCGCGCGCGGGTCGGCCGGGTCGCGGCGGGCAAGTGCTGCCTGGGGCGCGGGCCAATGGGTGAGGAAGGTCGCCCGCTCCCGGCCGAGATGGGGCTCGACCCGCTCCAGGAGCAGGCGGAAGAAAAAGTCTTCCCACCCCTCTCCCGCCCGCGGCGGAATGCCGACGGCGCGGGCGGCAGCGCCGAGCGCCTCGGCATCGCCCTCCGTCGCCAGGATGTCGAGGCCGCCGCACCAGCGGCGGAAGGCCTCGGCCATGGTGATGCGCTCGAAGGGCAGGGTCAGGTCGGTCTCGACGCCCTCATGGCTGACACGAGGCGGGCAGACGGCGCGGACGAAATCCTCCGCCTGCTCCATCAGCCCGGCGAGGCCGATGCCGGGGGCGTACCATTCGAGCATGGTGAATTCGGGGGCGTGGCGCGGGCTGGCCTCCCCGTTGCGCCAGACCCGGGCCAGCTCGAAGACCGGGCCGGCGCCGGCGACCAGCAGGCGCTTCAGCGCCAGCTCAGGCGAGGTGCGGAGCCAGAGGGTCCGCCGCGCGCCGACGCCGAGATGCGGGATGTATTCGCTGCGGAAGGCCTGGAGATGCACCTCCATCCCCGGCACGGGCACGAGGCAGCCGGTCTCGACCTCGGTGAAGCCGCGGGTGGTGAAGAATTCGCGGGTTGCCGCGGTGAGCGCTGCGCGGCGGCGGAGGAAGGGCAGCCGGTTGGCGAGGCTTTCCGGATGCCAGGGCGGCAGGGAGGGCATTGCCGCGGAGCATGCCAGGGATTAGCTCCCACCGCATCATGTCCGCCCGTACCCTTCGCAGCGCTGCCGATCTCGCCCATGCCGGGCTGCTGCCCGCCGATGCCATGGAGGCGGCGGCACGGGTCGGGACGCGGTACAGCATCGCGGTGACGCCCGCGGTCGCCGCGCTGATCGACCGCGCCGACCCGGCCGATCCGATCGCGCGGCAGTACATCCCCCACCCGGCGGAGCTGCTGACGGCGCCGCATGAGCAGGAGGACCCGACGGCAGATGCCCCCTTCACCCCGGTCGAGGGCGTGGTGCACCGCTACCCGGGCCGGGCGCTGCTGAAGCCGCTGCTGGCCTGCCCGGTCTATTGCCGCTTCTGCTTCCGGCGCGAGGCGGTCGGCGCCGATGGCGGGGTGCTCGGCGAGCCGGCGCTGGAGGGGGCACTCGGCTGGTTTCAACGGACGACGACGATCCGCGAGGCGATCCTCACCGGAGGCGACCCGCTGATGCTCTCGCCACGGCGGCTGGGAGCGATCCTCAGGCGGCTGGAGGCGATGCCGCATATCGAGCTGCTGCGCATCCACAGCCGCGTGCCGGTGGCGGCGCCGGATCTCGTCACCCCGGCGCTGGCCGGGGCCCTGGGGGCGGTGACGAAGCCGCTCTATCTCTGCGTCCATGCCAATCATGCGCGGGAATTCTCGTCCGCGGCCGTCGAGGCGCTGGGGCGGCTGCACCGCACAGGCGTCGTGCTGCTCGGGCAGAGCGTGCTGCTGCGCGGGGTGAATGACAGCACGGAGGCGCTGGAGGCGCTGTTCCGCGCCATGCTGCGGGCGCGGGTGAAACCCTACTACCTCCACCAGCTCGATCCGGCGCCGGGGACGGCCCGCTTCGCCGTGCCGGTGGAGGAAGGCCTCGCGCTGCTCCGGGCGGTGCGCGGGCGGGTCAGCGGCCTCGCCTGGCCGACCTATGTGCAGGAACGGCCGGGCGGTGCTGGGAAGGTGCCGCTCGGGCCGGCCTATGCCGGGTCCTGATCGCGCGGGATCGGCTGCGCTTCGGCCTGGCGGCTGACGGCGGGCCGTTCGCGCTCGAGCAGCGGGGCCTGCGGACCCGCACCGAGCATCGGTTCGGCAGGCGGCACCAGCCAGCCCGCCGCATAGGGCCCGCGCACCGCGACCAGGGCGAGGATCGCCAGCAGGAAGAGCAGGCCGAAGGGGAAGCCGTTGCCGATCGTCAGCAGCATGTTGACGATGCCGGCCCCGAGCAGGATGACGAGCAGCACGGCGCTGCGCTGCGGCTCGGTCAGCCCGTCGTACCAGAGGTTCCAGCGGTAGAGGCTGTCGGCGCCCTCGATCCGCATTTGTGCCCGGCCAGGCTGCTCGGGGTGCGGACGGACCCAGCCCATGGCATGCGGCAGGCGCACAGCCACCAGCGCCGCGATGGCGAGGATGACCAGGAGGGCGAAGGGGAAGCCGATCTCGACCGTCAGCCACATGTTGACGGCGCCGATCAGCACCACCGCCCCGGCGACGACGTTGAACCGCAGATCCTCAGGCGCCTGATCATACAGGCGGTTCCAGTGCTGCACGCGCTCGGCATAGGTCATGGTCATTCCCCTCCGGGTTGGATTTCGGGTTGTGTGCTCTCCGGTCTCGATGCGGCCCCGGGCAAAGGGCGGGCGGCACGCTATCGCTTGCGCCGGCGTCATGAAAGCATGCGCGCCAACCGCGGGATCACATGGCCTCGACGGGAAGCCCGCCCAGCATGGAACGGTCGGCAAGGTTGCCAGCGGGAGGCATCCCGATTAAACCCCGGCCGGTCCGCGTGCCGGCCCCGCCGGCGCGCCGCTGCTCATTCCGCCCTTTCAGACGTCAGGTCCCGCCCCATGGCAAAGATGCAAGCCAACCAGATGCGTGCCGGCATGGTCATCGAGTTCGAAGGCCAGCGCTACACCATCCTCAAGCAGAACATCATGATCCCGGGCAAGGGCAACGCGATCATCCAGGTCGACATGCGCAACATCAAGACCGGCGCGAAGAAGGACCAGCGCTGGCGCACGGCGGACACCGTCGAGCGACTGATGACCGAGGACAAGGACTTCACCTACTCCTATGCCGAGGGCGACACGCTGATCCTGATGGATCCGGAGACCTATGAGCAGACTACCGTCTCGAAGGACATCCTCGGCGACCGATTGCCCTTCCTGGTCGAGAACATGACCGTCGGCGTGCGGCTGATCGAGGGCGAGCCGGTGGCGATGACCCTGCCGCCGCAGGTGGTGCTCGAGGTGGTCGAGGCCGACCCGGTGGTGAAGGGGCAGACCGCCGCCTCCTCCTACAAGCCGGCGATGCTGTCGAACGGCGTGAAGACCATGGTGCCGCCCTTCGTCACCACCGGCGAGAAGATCGTCGTCAGCACCGAGGACGCCTCCTACGTGGAGCGGGCCAAGGGCTAAGAGAGGAATCGAGTCTTGGCGTCTCCTGCCCGGCTTTCGCCCGCTCTCAATGTCGTCGTCTCTGCGGTGCAGAAGGCCGGGCGCCGGCTGCTGCGCGACTTCGCCGAGGTCGAGCAGCTCCAGGTGTCGTCCAAGGGGCCGGGCGACTTCGTCTCCCAGGCCGACCTGCGGGCGGAAGAGACGCTCCGCCATGATCTCGGACGGGCCCGGCCGAATTTCGCCTTCCTCATGGAGGAGAGCGGCACCCATGGCGCCGAGGACTGGGAATGGCGCTGGGTGGTCGACCCGCTCGACGGCACCAGCAACTTCCTCCATGGCATTCCGCACTGGGCGATCAGCGTAGGCATCGAGAAGCGGCTGGAGGACGGGCGGAGCGAACTCGTCGCCGGCGTCATCTACAACCCGGCTGCCAACGAAATCTTCTGGGCGGAGCGGGGCGTCGGCGCCTTCCTGAACGACCGGCGGCTGCGCGTCTCCGGGCGGAAGGACATGCGCGAGGCGCTGTTCGCAACCGGAATCCCTTTCGCCGCGGCGCCGCGGCGGGCGGAGTTCACCCATACCCTGGCCCGGCTGATGCCGCAGGTGGCGGGCATCCGGCGCTTCGGCGCGGCGGCGCTCGACCTCGCCTGGGTCGCGGCCGGCCGTTACGATGGGTACTGGGAGTTGAACCTGAAGAAGTGGGACATGGCCGCGGGCCTCGTCATGGTGCGGGAAGCCGGCGGCTTCATCACCGATCCGCAGGGCGGTGACGCCTTCTACTCCGAGGGGAACGTCGTCGCCGGCAACCAGGCGCTCCAAGGCAAGCTGCGCGAGGTGGTGGCGGAGGGTATGGCCGCCGCCGAGGCGAGCCGCCAGCGCCAGGCTGGCTGAGGCCGCGCCATGGACCTCGGCGTCGTCCATGTCCTAGTTTGGTGAAGTGACGCGCTTCACCCTCGCCCTCTGGCTGCTGGCCAGCCTGCATCCGGCCGCGGCCCAGCCGACGGAGACGGAGGAGAGCATCCCCGCCCCGCCCGCCGCGGCGGAGCCGCGCCCAGCCGATCTGGGCCGGCCTGCACCCGCCGCTGCGCCGCCCCGGACCGGGCCGGCCCTGCATGGCCTGCCGGCCTTGCTGGAAGCCCTGCCCGATGGCGGAGTACGGCTGCGCTTCGCCGCCGGGGCCGATGGGCTGCCGCAGGGGGCTGAGGCCGGCCTCGCCGAATTCGGCCGGCGGATTGCCGCCGGCCCACCCGGGCGGGTGACGGTGACGACCCAGGCCTCCGCACCGGTCGCGGATGTCTCCACGGCACGGCGGTTGAGCCTCGCCCGGGCGCTGGCGGTGAAGCAGGCCCTTGCTGCGGGCGGGGTGGCGCCGACGCGGATCGATCTCCGCCCGATGGGCCACACCGCCGAGGCGCTGGACGCCGCCGACATCCAGCCGCCCGTGCCGCCGCCGGCCCGATGAGGCGCAACCGGATGGAGACCGGCCGATGACACCCCCGCTCCGCTTCCTCTGGCGCATGCTGGTTTTCCTGGCGGTGGTGCTCGGGGTCGGGCTGCTTCTGGCGCCGGAACTCGCCACCGCCTTCGGCGCCAATCCGCTGCTGAACGGGCTGATCCTCGGCGTGCTGTTCATCGGCATAGCGTGGAACCTCCGCCAGGTGCTGGTGCTGAAGCCGGAGGTCGCCTGGCTCGAGAATTTCCGGGCGCCGAAGCTCGGCGCCCCGGCCCAGCCGGCGCCCCAGCTGCTCGGGCCGATGGCGAGCATGTTCTCCGCCCGCCGCTCGGACCGGCTCTCGCTCTCGGCGCCGGCGATGCGGAGCGTGCTGGACGGCATCGCCTCCCGCCTCGACGAGACCCGTGAGTTGTCCCGCTATATGACCGGGCTGCTGATCTTTCTCGGCCTGCTCGGCACCTTCTGGGGCCTGCTGCTGACCATCGGCTCGGTTTCTGAAGTGATCGGGGGGATGTCGGTCGGGTCGGGCGACCTCAACCAGCTCTTCAACCAGCTGAAGACCGGCCTCGCCGAGCCGCTGCGCGGCATGGGGACGGCCTTCTCCTCCTCCATGCTGGGGCTGGCGGGGGCGCTGGTGCTCGGCTTCCTCGACCTGACGGCGGGGCAGGCGCAGAACCGCTTCTATAACGAGCTGGAGGAATGGCTGGCGGGCATTACCCGCCTCTCCTCCGGCGTGCTCGGCGATGCTGGCGGCGAGGCCATGGGCAGCGTCCCGGCCTATGTGCAGGCGCTGCTGGAGCAGACGGCGGAGAACCTCGAAGGCTTGCAGCGCATCTTGGCACGGGGCGAGGAGGGTCGGGCCCAGACCGGCCAGGCCATGCTGACCCTCACCGAGCGGCTGACGGTACTGACCGATCAGATGCGGGCGAGCCAGTCCCTCATGCTGCGCGTCGCGGAGCAGCAGGCGCAGCTCGCCCCGGTACTGGCGCGGCTGGCCGATGCGCAGGCGCAGCCGCAGGCCGACGAGGTGCTGCGCGGGCATCTGCGCAATGCCGAGCTGCACCTCGCCCGGCTGGTCGAGGAGGTGGCGCAGGGGCGGCAGCAGGCAACCAACGAAATTCGCAGCGAGATCAAGCTGGTAGCGCGCACGATTGCAGCGCTGTCTGAAGACCAGTCGCGGTAATGGCAAGCTCGGGCGGACGGCGCCGGGCACGGGGGGGTGGCGGGCTCGATGCCTGGCCGGGCTATGTGGATGCGCTGTCGACGCTCCTCATGGTGCTCATCTTCGTGCTGCTGGTTTTCGTGCTGGCGCAGGGCTTCCTTTCCGTCGCCCTCTCCTCGCGCGACCGCGCACTCGACCGGCTGAACCGGCAGGTGGCCGAACTGGCCGAGCTGCTGTCGCTGGAGCGCGGCCAGACAGGCGAGCTGCGCAGCGCCCTCACCCGCACCGCCGAGGAGTTGCGCGGCGCGGCGGCGGCGCGGGACGCCCTGCAGACGCAGCTGCGCGACCTGCGGGAGGAGCGGGACCGGCTTTCGACCGAGCGCGATGCGGCGCGCGGCGAGCGGGACCAGCTGACGGCCCGCCTCGCGGATCTCGAGCTGACCAACCGCGGCGCCCCGGAGCGCATCGCGACGCTGGAGCGCCAGCTGGCCGATGCCTTGCAGCGGGCCGAGGTGACCGGCGGCGATGCCGCACAGACCGTTGCCCGGCTAACCGAGGCGACGCGGGCGCTTGCCGCCGAGCGTGGTGTCCGGCAGCAGCAGGAGACGCGGGCAGCCGATCTCGACCGGCAGCTCGGCGAGGCGCGGGGCGCGACCGAGACGGCGCGGCAGGAGCTGGCTGGGCTGCGGCGGCAACTCCAGGAGGCGCAGGGGCAGCTCGCCGAGGCGCAGCGCCAGCTTGCCGCCATGCGGCAGGAGATGGCGGTGCTGGACCAGCAGGTGAAGGCGGATCGGGCCACCATCGAGGCGCGGCTCTCCGATGTCGCCCGGCTCAACGAGCAGGTGCGGGCCCTGACCGCGCTGCGGGACCAGCTGGAGCGCCAGGCGCAGGAGGCGGCACGGCGCGCCGGCGACGAGGCGCAGCGCCGCACCACGGCCGAGGTGGCCACCGGCAGCGAGCGGGAGCGCCGCCAGGCCGCCGAGCGGGTGGCGGGCGAGCAGACCCGCCTTGCCGAGAGTGCCCGTGCGCAGGTCGCCCTGCTCGGCCGCCAGATCGAGGAGTTGCGCAACCAGCTCGCCCGGATCGCCGCAGCGCTGGATGCGGCCGAGACCTCCGGGCGGGACAAGGATGCGCAGATCAGCGCCCTCGGCACCCGGCTGAACGCGGCGCTCGCTGCCCGCGTGGAAGAACTGCAGCGCTACCGCAGTGACTTCTTCGGCCGGCTGCGCGATGTGCTGGGCGATCGGCCGGATATGCGTATTGTCGGCGACCGTTTTGTCTTCCAGTCGGAGGTGCTGTTCCCGCCCGGCAGCGCCGAGCTGTCCATGACCGGGCAACAGCAGATCAGGGCGATCGCCCGGGTGCTGCAGGACCTGGCGGCGAGGATCCCGCCGGATGTGAATTGGCTGCTCCGGGTGGATGGCCATGCCGACCGCACACCGATCCGCAGCCAGCGCTATGCCAGCAACTGGGAGCTTTCGGCCGCGCGGGCAATCGCCGTCTCGCAGCTCCTGATGGCCGAGGGGCTGCCGCCGAACCGGGTGGCGGCGACGGCCTTCGGCGACAACCAGCCGCTCGATGCCGGCGAGTCGCCGGAGGCGCTGGCACGCAACCGGCGGATCGAACTGCGGCTGACGGATCGGTAGAGCAGACGCGGCCTCGGCGACGTCACCGAACGGGATGACGTCGCCTGTGCAGCAGGGTAGTGCGGCTCTCTCAAGCCAGAGCTCCCGGAAAACGCCCTAAGCAGGCGGGTTGCCGGCGACCGGGTCGAGCTTGTAGCCGCCGGCTTCGGTCAGCAGGAGGCGGGTCTGGGAAGGGTCGGGCTCGATCTTTTGGCGCAGGCGGTAAATATGGGTCTCCAGCGTGTGGGTCGTCACCGCGCTGTTGTAGCCCCAGACCTCGTTCAGCAGGATCTGACGCGGCACGGGCTTGCCGCCGGCGCGATAGAGGAACTTCAGGATCGCGCCTTCCTTGTCGGTCAGCCGGATCTTGCGGTTGCGCGCCGGCTCCATCAGCAGCTTGGCGCTCGGCCTGAACAGGTAGGGGCCGATGGTGAAGACGGCATCCTCGGAGTTGTCGAAAACGCGCAGCTGAGCGCGAACCCGGGCAAGCAGTTCCGGCAGGCGGAAGGGCTTGGCGATGTAGTCGTTGGCACCGGCATCCAACCCACGCACCACATCCGCTTCGGCATCGGCGCCGGTCAGCATGATGATCGGCATCTGCCGCCCCTCGCGGCGCAGCTTGGCGCAGAAATCACGGCCATCGGCATCGGGCAGGCCGATATCGAGCAGGATGGCGTCATAGCGGGCATTGGCATTGGCGAGCTTGGCCTCCGCCTCGCCCGCACTCTCGGCCTCGTCGGCGGCAAAATCACCATCCATGGCGAGTTGCTCGACCAGGGTGGAACGCAGGGCAGCATCGTCCTCGACGATCAAAATCGGGCGGGGCGTCGCCATTGGACCTCCGGGAAAAAGACATCGCCATTTCGCCACGCCGGACGCAACTGGCGGCCAAGCCTCAGCGATTGAAACCATAAAGCGAAACTTCGCACCTCACGGATGCGTCTGACAGGCTACACTTTATTGCGATACAGGTCCGACCTGCCGAGGGCTGGCGATCGGTTGCTTCAAAGTATAATGAACACTGCCACGCAACATGTTGATTTCGTAGAAAAATCTTGCCTGTCAGATAAGCTTGCCTTCGAAAGGTGGCACCAGATCCGGTGCGTCGAACTCCACAACCCATAAATCCGGGTCGCGTTTCACTTGCCGTTCGACATAGGCATCGGCGACCGCGTCCTCGATCGGCGCCGGTCCGGTACCGCGCAGCCAGGCTGGCCGGCCCTCCGCATCGCGCACCTGGCTGAGCACGACCAGCCCTTCCCGCCCACGCAGGACGCAGAGGATACCGCCTGAATCCGGGTCGCCCTTGCGCAGCACTGCGCCGCTGCGGCCGCCGATATCAGCGAGCCGCAGCGCCATGGAGACCCAGATGCCAGCCTTCACGCGCGCTTCCATGGCCCGCATAGGCCTGGATGCGGGGGCGTCCGGCAAGCCCCTGCTTGCCGATCGGCACGACCTCAGCCACATCTCCGGCATTCAGGGCCAGTATGGGGTTGGACCGTGGACCAGCGGAAGATGACCGAAGGCCAGCGCGCCTACGAGGCGAAGCGTGCGGCGAAGGCGGGGATGAGCGTGGAGAAGTGGCTGGCGCTCAAGGCCAAGGAAGCCGAGGCCGAGCGCGCCGTTGCAGCCAAGGCGGTGGAGACCGCGCAGCCAGCGAAGAAAACGGGTTTCTTCAGTCGGTTGATGGAGCGGGCTCAGAAGCCGCTTTAGGTTGGACCGCCGACCATTCGCTGCAGGATGCCGTCACGGCGGATGGCTTGGTGAAAGATCACCCCGCCGATATGGAAGACAAGCAACGCCAGGATCGCATAACCGCCAATCCGATGCGCAAGCTGCACCGCGCCAGCGAGCGCCTCGTTCGCCTCCATGAATTTCGGCAGGTCGATGATGCCGAGGAAGGCGCTGTCGCCACGCAGCGGGAAGCCCCAGGCGTTGGTGGCGATGAAGCCGAGGATGGGCTGCAGGACCAGCAGGGCATAGAGCGAATGGTGCACCCCGGCCGCTGCCCGGCGCAGCGGCCGGGGCACATGGTCCGGCAGCGGGGGTGGCGGGTAGCGCAGACGCCAGGCGAGACGGGCGAGGACGACCAAGAGGATCAGCAAACCGGCTGATTCATGAACGGTGTAGAAGGCGGTCTTCGCGTCTTCCTTGATATAGCTGATGACGAAGCCGACCGGCCAGGCAAGGGCCAGCAGCGCCACGGTGATCCAATGGAACCACTTCGATCCGGTGCTGTACTCCTGCATGACCCACGCTCCCATGGCGTGATCGCCGCCCATGCCGATTGGAGCATCGATCCGCGCAAGCGCTGGATATCGGTGGCCGAGCGCGAAGGAGAAGGCTGGCGCATGGCCGCACCACGGCCGGTCGGGCCGTTGGAGGGGCTGGTGGAGGGACTGATCGGGCCGGGTCGGGCGGTGGCGCTGGGGCTCGACCTGCCGCTCGGCCTGCCGCGGGCCTATGCGGCGGAGCGCGCGGAGGCAGGTTTTCCCCAGTTCCTGCGCGAATTGGCGGCACGGCCTAGCTTCTTCGAAGTGAGTGCGGGGCTGGAGACGGTCTCGCCGGAGCGGCCCTTCTATCCGGCGCGTGGCGTCAAGGGGATGACGCGGGCGGCGCATGCGTCGGCCCTCGGCTTCGATGGGCCGGAGGGGCTGTCGCGCTGGTGCGACCGGGCGACGGCGGAGCGGCCGGCGGGAGCGCCGGTCTTCTGGACGCTTGGGGCGAACCAGTCGGGCAAGGCGGCCATCGGTGCCTGGCGAGACTGGCTGGTGCCGGCGCTCGGCGCGGGGGCACCGGTGCGGCTCTGGCCCTTCGAAGGCAGCTTGGCGGATTTGCTGGCGCCAGGGCGGGCGGTGCTGGCCGAAGCCTATCCGGCCGAGGCGCTGCGGCAATGCGGGTTGCGCCTCGCCGGCAGCAAGCGGGTGCAGGGGCCGCGGCGGGCCTTGGCCCTTGCCCTGCACGCCGCGCTGGCGGCGCGGCGGGTAGTGGCCGAGCCGGCGCTCGTGGCCGCCATCGCGGATGGGTTCGGAGCGGATGCGACCGGGGAGGACCGCTTCGACTCGGTGATCGGCCTGCTCGGGTTGATCGGAGTGCTGGACGGGGCACGGCCCGACTTCATCCCCGACGACCCCTGGATCCGGAGCTGGGAGGGCTGGGTGCTCGGGCAGACGGCGCTGCCCCGCGCCCTCATGCCATGAAGTCGAGCGCCGTGTTCATTGCCTCGCGGGCCGGGATGCGGAGCAGGCCGGGCGCCTCCGTGAAGTGTACGGCATTGATACGAAGCGCCGCAGCCGTCTCCGGCAACGAGCGGATGCTGACACCAAGCAGTGCCATGTGGTCGCCGCGGCCGGCCGGGTCCGGTGCCGCCTCGCCCAGTTCGGCGGCGACGGCGGCATGCGGGGCGAATTCGACCTCCGCTTCGCCGGCCTGGAGGATGGCCCGGCCGCCGGGGCCCTCCGTCACCGCCGCGGTGCCGAAGATGCGGCGGAAGAGCGCTGCTTGACGCTCCGGGTCCCGCACCGAGAGCAGGATGCGGGCGACGCCGAGCGCGCCATTGGAGTGGGACTGCCATTCCGGGCGCCAGACATGCTCCGGCGTCAGATGCTCGCACCAGTAGAGGCGTCCGTCGAAGGCGGCGGCGCGGTCAAGGCGGGCGGTGCGGAACCTGGCGTCCTGCCGGGTGCCGTCGGGCAGGTCGGCGGGGCGGTGGAAGGCCTGAGCGGGCCCGATCGGGACGCCGCGGGCCTGCTGGGCGGCGGCCAGCGCCTCGGCATCGCCGGTGCGGAAGACCAGGCCGTTCAGCCCGACAGGATAGGGCGCGATATCGGGGCGAAGCGCGCCGCCCGGCACGTCGGTGCCGAGCAATTCGAGGTAGTCGCGGCCAAGGATCGCCAGGTGGTTGGCGGAGCCGAGGCTGTGCTTGCCCATCGGCGTGAGCTGGAAGCCGAGGCGGCGCCAGGCCTCCGCGCCCTCCGCCATGCGGTCGCGGACATCGATGACGACGTGGTCGATCAGGTTGTCCATCTCACCCCTCCTGGCGGTAGAGGCCGGCGGCTTCGGCGGCCTGGGCCGCCATGGCGACGATCAGCTCCAGCGTCGGCGCCGGCACGCCACGCTCCCGGGCCAGGCGGAGCGGCGCCTGGAACAGCGCATCCACCTCCATCGGCCGGCCCGCCTCAAGGTCCTGCAGGATGGAAGGCTTGTGCGGGATGTCGGCCGAGAGATTGATCCTCTCCTCCGCCGCGCCGCCGACCGGGCGGCCCATGGCGGCGGCGATGGCGAGGCCCTCCTTCACCACCTCGACCGCCGCGGTGCGGACGGTGGCATCGCGGAAGGTGTCCTGCATGTTGCGGCGGGTGAGGATGCAGAAGGGGCCGTTGGAGAGGTTGTTCAGCAGCTTGGCCCAGACATCGGTGCGGATGTCCCCGGCGACGCTGCAGGGCAGGCCGCCCTGCTTGAAGGCGCCGGCCAGCGCCATGGCGCGTGGGCTGCGGGAACCGTCCGGCTCGCCGAGGATCAGCTTGCTCGACTTGCTGGTGACCTCGATGACGCCGGGCTCCGGTACGGAGCAGGCGGAATAGACCACGCCGCCGATGGCCCGCGCCGGGCCGATGGCCTTCCAGACCACATCGCCCGGATCGGCCTCAGGCACGCGCTGGCCCTCCTCCGGCCCGCCATGATGGGCGAAGTACCACCAGGGGATGCCGTTGGTGACGAAGGCGACCGGCGTCTCCGGCCCGAGCAGCGGGGCGATGGCGCGGGCGACGCCGGCCAGGGCCGGGACCTTGGTGCAGACGACGACGGCATCCTGCGGTCCCAGATCGGCCGGGTCGGCAGCGGCCGTCGGGCGGCATTCGATCGTGCGGTCCGGCAGGCGGACGGTCAGGCCGCGCTCCCGGATGGCGGCAAGCTGGGCGCCGCGGGCGACGACCGAGACCTCAGCGCCGCCTTCGGCCAGCCGGCCGGCGAGATGCCCGCCGATGGCGCCGGGCCCGTAGATGCAGATCCTCATGCAGCGTCCTCGGTCGGGGTGTAGAGCCCGGCGGCGATGGCGGCGCGGGTCGCCAGCGCCACCATCAGGGCGAGAGTCGGCACCGCGACACCGGCCTCACGGGCGATCCGCAGGGGCGCGCGGAGCATTGCCTCCACCTCCATCATCCGCCCGGCCTCGAGGTCCTGCAGGATGGAAGGCTTGTGGCGAAGCCTGGCCGAACGGGCGATGCGCGCAGCGGGTGCGTCGCCGGGGATGGGCCAACCCTCGGCGGCGGCGATGGCGGTGACCTCCTCGGCCATGCGAATGGCCGTCTCCCGCGTCTCGGGGCTCAGCAGCGTGTCCTGCATGCAGGAGCGCGTCAGAATGCAGAGCGGGCCGCTGACGAGGTTGCCGAGCAGCTTTTGCCAGACCGCCTGGCGGATGTCGGGCACCACCGGCGAGGGCAGGCCGCCGGCGGCGATGGCGGCGGAAAGGGCCTGGGCGCGCGGCGAGATGCGGCCATCGACCTCGCCGAAGATGACGCGGCCGTCGCTGGTCTCGACCTCGACGACGCCGGGCTCGGTGACCTCGCAGGCGGAGTAGACCACGCCCCCGATGGTGCGCGGGATGCCGATGGCTTGGCGGAGCGCGTCGCCCGGGTCGAGGGCCGGCAGCGTCTGCCCATCCCGCGCCGTTGCGTCATTGTACCACCAGGGGATGCCGTTCATGACGAAGGCGACCGGCGTCTCCGGCCCGAGCAGCGGGGCGATGGCGGCGGCGACGCTCGGCAGGGCGGGAGCCTTGGTGGTGACGACCACCGCATCCTGCGGGCCGAGCGAGGCCGGGTCGGCGCTGGCGCGGGGGCGACAATGGAGCGTGCCGTCCGGGGCGTGGACGGTGAGGCCGCGTGCCTCGATGGCGGCGAGGTTGGCACCGCGGGCGACGACCGAGACATCGGCGCCGCCCTTGGCCAGGCGGGCGGCGACATGGCCGCCGATGGCGCCGGCGCCGAAGACGCAGACCTTCACGCCCTGGCGTCCTTGAGCGCAGCGACGGCGGCGATGCCGGCCTCGACCAGCCTAGCGCCAAGGCGGGCGCCGTGCCCGGCATTGCCGGGGCGGCTGTCGGCGCAGGCGACGCCGCCGGGAGCGACCTCCTCCACCTCGGTCGGCACCGCGACCTCGACGCCGGCCAGGCGGATCGTGCCGAAACTGGCGATGGGCTGGCCGAGGACGGTGCCCGCCGGCTGCCGGGCGCGGGCGCGCTCTGGCTGGCAGAGATCGGGGCGGAGATGCAGGGCGACGGACCAGACCGGGTCGCCGCCATGGCCAAGGCTCGCCGTGCTGCCGCCGAGCTCGGCATGGAGCGCGCCGGCTATGCGCCAGAGATGCAGCGTGGGGATCACCACCCCATGCCTGCGGCGGAGGCCGCGCGTGGCGGCATCGACCGGCGCGATGGAACCGGCATGGCCGTTGAGGATGAGGATGCGGCGGCAGCCGGTACGGATCAGGTTGCCGCAGACCTCCTCCACCACCGCCTGGAGCAGGCCGGGGGTGAGCACGATGCCGCCGGGGACCATGCCGAAGTAGTCCTCGCCACCGAAGGGGATGGAGGGGAGGACCAGCGAGCCGGTTCCGGCGGCGATGCGGTCGGCCAGCGCCTCGGCGAGCAGGAAGTCGCCCATTGGCGCCTGAGGCCCATGGGTCTCGAGGCTGCCCATGGGCAGGATGGCGCAGGCCCCCTGCCCCAGCCGCTCGGCGACTTCGGGCGCCGCCAGCTCGGCGATGCGGTGGGTCACGCCAGCATGTCCAGCGCGATGCGGGTCAGCGCCTGGGCGCCGAGGCCGATGCAACGCTCGTCGGGCTGGTAGCGGTCATTGTGCAGATGATCGTGCCGGCCGGGCGCGCCGCTGCCGATGCGGAGCTGGAAGGCCGGGACGCGCTCGGCGAACTCGGCGAAATCCTCGGCGCCCATGCTGGGGCGGCCCTCAACCACGACATCGCCGAACTGGCGGCGGACGGAGGCGATGGCCGGGTCGAGCACGCTGTCGGCATTGACCAGGGGCGGCACGCCGCGGCGATAGCTCAGCGTGCATTGGACGCGATGCATGGCCTCAAGCCCGGCCGCGAGGCGCTTCAGCCCGGCCTCCGCGACATCACGCGCCGCATGATGCAAGGTGCGGACGGTGCCGCGCAGCTCCACCGTCTCCGGGATGATGTTGGGCGCGGTGCCGCCATGGATCATGCCGATGGTGACGACGCCCGGCATCAGCGGGTCGAGCTCGCGGCTGATGACGGTCTGCGCCTGCGCGATGAAGGCGCTGGCGGCGACGATCGGATCGACGGCCTTGTCCGGATGAGCGGCATGGCCCGACTTGCCCTGGATGACGAGGTCGAAGCGGTCGGCGGCCGCCAGCGTCGAGCCGCGGCAGTAGCCGAACTGGCCGGCCGGCATGTCTGGATGGTTGTGGAAGCCGAGCGCCATGTCGACGCCGTCCAGCACGCCGTCCTTCACCATCTCGGCGGCGCCGCCGAGCGCCTCCTCGGCCGGCTGGAAGACGAGGACGACGCGGCCGGCGAGCTGCGGGGCCATGTCCTTCAGGACTTCCGCGGCACCGAGCAGCGTCGTCGTGTGGATGTCATGGCCGCAGGCATGCATCTTTCCATCGACCGTGCTGGCGAACGGCAAGCCGGTCATCTCGTGGATCGGCAGGGCATCCATGTCGGCGCGGATGGCGAGCGTCGGGCCGGGGCGGCCCCCCTCGATCACGCCGACCACGCCGGTGCGCCCGATGCCGGTTCGGTGCGCGATGCCCATGCGGGCAAGTTCCGCAGCGACGATGCCGCTGGTGCGCACCTCCTCGAAGGCAAGTTCGGGATGAGCATGGATGTCGCGCCGGATCTCGAGCAGCCGTGGCTCCAGCGCCGCGACCGCCTCCCGGATCGCGGTCTCGGGATCGTTGGGGCGGGGTGAGGCGGCCATGGCGAGGATCCTGTCGGGAAGCGTGCGTCGAGGATCGGGGCAAAGTGGCGCTGCCGCAAGCCGTGGCGAGGATTTTGCCGCAGTGCAGCACAGGATGCGTGGCTTGCCCGCCATCCTCTCGTCATGCGATACGCAGCGCGATCCAAAGGGAGGAGACGCCCGGGATGCTGCCGCGCCGAGCCTGGCTCGCCGGCGGCGCCGTCATCGCGGCGCTGCCCGCGATCGCGCACGCCGAAACCTCGTGGCCGGCTCAGCCGATCCGCCTGGTCGTGCCTTTCGCCCCGGGCGGCACCACCGACCTCGCCGCGCGGCTCGTCGCCCAGGGGCTGGGTGCCCGGCTCGGTCAGCCGGTTGTCGTCGAGAACAAGCCGGGGGCGGGATCGACGCTCGGTGCCGCACAGGTGGCGCAGGCGGCGCCGGACGGGCTCACCCTCGTCGTCTCCAACATCGCCAGCCATGCCATCGCGCCCTCGCTCTATCGCGAACTGCGCTACCATCCCCTGCGCGACTTCACCCATATCGCCCTGCTGATCGAGACGCCCTCGGTCTTCGTCGCCAACCCGCACTTCGCACCGCGCGGCCTCGCCGAGGTGGTGCGGCTGTCGCGTGAGCAGCCAAGGGGACTTGACGTCGCCTCATCAGGCTCGGGCTCCTCCAACCATCTCCTCATCGTGCAGTTCGGCCAGGTGACCGGGGCGCGGGTGAACCATGTTCCCTATCGCGGTGCCGGGCCGGCCATGACGGATGTCATCGCCGATGTGGTGCCGATGATGTCGGACAGCCTGCCGAGCGCGTCGGGCCATCTCCGTGGGGGCGCGGTGCGCGGCATGGCGGTGGCGTCGGCGGCGCGGCATCCGGGCTTCCCAGCGCTGCCGACCTTCCGCGAGCAAGGTGTCGATCTCGTCAGCAATTCCTGGTTCGGCATCTCCGGCCCGGCCGGCCTGCCGCCGGCGGTGACCGGGAGGCTGAACCGGGAGATCAATGCCGTGCTGGCGGAGCCGGCCACACAGCGGCGCTTCGCCGAGCTTGGCGGTCTTGTGAGCCCGCTTTCGCCTGCCGCCTACGCGGAGTTCATCGCCGGGGAGGTGGCGCGATGGGCGCCGATCGTGCAGGCATCCGGCGCCCGCGTCGAGTAGCGCGAGGCAGGGAATTGCAGGGCGACCCGGCTTGACCGGGAGCGTCCGGTAGGGTTGTCGTTGCACGATTCAAGTTGGGGTAATGCCGGGCCAGTCCCGGCAGGTTGGGAGCCGGGAAGGGTCGCCGCATGAAAATCAATGCCAAGGATGTTGCTTCAGGGGTGTTGCTCATCCTGATCGCTGCCACGGGACTCTGGCTGAACGGCGACCACTCGCTCGGCAGTGCCCGACGCATGGGCCCGGGCTACATGCCCATGCTCGTGTTCTGGGCCCAGATGGGCCTCGGCACCATCGTGCTCGCGCTGGCCTTCTTCAACGGTCCGGATCCGCTGGAGAAGTGGACCGGGCTCGACGCCTCGATGCTGATCATCTCGATCATCGTCGGCACCGCCGTCGGGTTGGCCGCGCCCTATCTCAGCTCGTTCTTCGAAAGCTCGTACGGTTCGCTCGGCCTCGGCATGCTCGCGGGGTTCCTGGTCCTCGCTTATGCAGCCGGCTGGCGGCTCCTGGCCTTCATCTGCGCGGCGATGTGCGCCTTCTGCCTCCTGCTTGAAAAAGGTGGGCTGATGCTGTCGCTGGCCGCGACCATCGGCATCGCCTGCCTGGCCGAGCCCGAGCACCGCGCGCGGCCGCTCGGCGTGCTTGGCATCACGATCTTTCTGCTGGCGATGTGCTGGTGGATCTTCATCAAGCAGCTCGACATCCGCGTGGCCGTCTGGCCGCTTCAATACTGACCAGAAGCCGGGAAGGGACACGCAACGGTCATGGACATCCTAGGTAATCTGGCGCACGGCTTCAGCGTCGCGCTCAGCGTCAACAACCTGCTGTTCGCGCTGATCGGCGCCCTGATCGGCACCGCCATCGGCGTGCTGCCGGGCATCGGGCCCGTCGCCACCATCTCGCTGCTGCTGCCGATCACCTTCGGCCAGCCGGCAACCACGGCCATCATCATGCTGGCAGGCATCTATTACGGCGCCCAGTATGGCGGATCGACCACGGCGATCCTGCTGAACCTGCCTGGTGAAATCAGTTCGGTCGTGACCACGCTTGAGGGCTACAAGATGGCCCGGAACGGCCGGGCGGGCGCGGCGCTGGCCACCTCGGCGCTGTCCTCCTTCTTTGCCGGCACGGTAGCCACCATCGTGGTCGCCGGGTCGGGGCCGTTGCTGACATCGGTGGCGCTGTCCTTCGGGCCCGCGGATTACTTCTCGCTCATGCTGCTCGGCCTCATCATCTCGGCCGTCCTTGCCCAGGGCTCCGTCGTGAAGTCGATCGGGATGGTGGTGTTCGGCGTCGCCCTCGGGCTGGTCGGCACCGACGTGCAGACCGGCCAGCAACGCTTCACCTTCGGCATCCCCGAACTCTCCGACGGCATCAGCTTCGTCGCATTGGCGATGGGCATGTTCGGCATCGCCGAGATCATTCTCAACCTCGAGAAGCCTGAGGCCCGCAGCGTCCTCAAGACCGAGGTCGGCAGCCTCTGGCTGACGCGCGAAGAACTCCGTCGCGCCACGCCCTCGACCCTGCGCGGCACCATGGTCGGCACGGTGCTCGGCATCCTACCTGGCGGCGGCGCGGCCCTGTCGTCCTTCGGCTCCTACATGATGGAGCGGAAGGTTTCGAAGAACCGGCACCTCTTCGGCACCGGCGCCATCGAGGGCGTGGCCGGACCCGAGGCGGCCAACAACGCGGCGGCGCAGACGAGCTTCATCCCGCTGCTGACCTTGGGCATCCCGGCCAATGCTGTCATGGCGCTCATGGTCGGCGCGCTGATCATCCAGGGCATCCAGCCCGGCCCGCGGATGGTAGAGGCCCAGCCCGACCTGTTCTGGGGCCTCATCGCCTCGATGTGGATCGGCAATGTGATGCTGCTGATCATCAACCTCCCGATGATCGGCATGTGGGTGAAGCTGCTTCAGGTTCCCTACAAGTTCCTCTATCCGGCGATCCTGGTGTTCTGCTGCATCGGCGCCTACAGCGTGAACAACAACGTCTTCGACGTGTACTCGACCATCATTTTCGCCGTGTTCGGCTACATGTGCAACAAACTGAAGCTGGAGCCGGCGCCGATGCTGATCGGCTTTGTGCTTGGCCCGATGATGGAAGAGCATCTGCGGCGCGCCATGCTGCTCTCGCGCGGCGACGTCATGGTGTTCATCGAACGTCCGATCAGCGCCAGCATGCTGGCCATCGGAGCCATCGCCCTGGCCGCCATGCTGCTGCCGAACCTGCGGAAGGGCAAGGAAGCCGCCCTCACCGGCTGACCGCCCTGCCCGCCCCCTGCCGAAGCCGCCCCAGGAGACTGGGGCGGCTTTTCTTTTGCGCGCCGGGGACGCAGGCTCCGGCCGGGATGCGAAAAGGGACGAGCGATGGATCTGCAATTGGCCGGGCATGTCGCCCTCGTCACCGGCGCCTCGGCGGGGCTGGGGCGCTGCATCGCGGCGATGCTGGCGAAGGAAGGATGCCGGCTCGCCATCCTGGCCCGGCGGCGGGCGCTGCTGGAAAGCCTGGCCGCGGAGTTGCCGGCAACGGCAGAGCCGCTTCTCCTCACCGAGGACGTGACGGATGCGACGGCGGCGCCGCGCATCCGCGATGCGGTGCTCGGGCGGTTCGGACGCTGCGACATCCTGGTCAACAATGCTGGCGGCAGCCGGCCGCAGCCGGCGGGCGAACTCGGTGACGACGCGGTGTGGCAGGAGGCGATGGAGCTCAACTTCCACGCCGCCCGGCGCCTCTCCCATGCGCTGGTGCCGGCCATGCAGGCGGCCGGCTTCGGGCGCATCATCAACCTCACCGGGCAGGACGAGCCGCACAACGTGAACCCGGCCAACGCGCCGAACGGCGCCACGCATATCTGGGCCAAGGCATTGTCCCGGCAGGTGGGGCGGGACGGGATCACTGTGAACTCCATCCCGCCCGGTCGCTTGCGCTCCGAGCAGATCGACCTGCGGGTGATGCCGACGGAGGAATCCCGGCGCGCCTGGGCGGAGCGGGAGGTGCCGGCGGGCTATATTGGCCAGCCGGAGGATCTGGCGGTGCTCGCCGTCTTCCTTGCCTCGCCGCTGGCGCGCTACATCACCGGGCAGGTCATCCATGTGGATGGCGGCACGCGGCGCTTCAGCCACTGAGTAGGGAAACGAGGCCGATGTTCATCGCCATGAACCGCTTCCGCGTCATGCCGGGCGCCGAGGCCGATTTCGAGGAGCTCTGGCTCTCGCGCGATTCGAAGCTCAGCACCGTGCCGGGCTTCGTGGAATTCCACCTGCTGCGCGGGCCGCGGAAGGAGGACCACACCCTCTACGCCTCGCACACCATCTGGGCGAGCCGGGAGGCTTTCGAGGACTGGACGAAATCCGAGGCTTTCCGAATGGCACACCGCAGCGCGGGCGGAACGCGGCCGCTCTATCTCGGCCATCCGGAGTTCGAGGGGTTCGAGCCGATCCAGACGCTGAAGGGCTAGCCGCCGCGCTCCCCGGGTACGAGGCGGAAGCGGCGTGGGTCGCCGCGGCGGAGGACCAGCACCTCCGCCGGCTCGCCGACGCGCTCGGCGGTGAGCCAGCGCAGCAGCGCATCGATACCGGTCACCGGCTTGCCGCCGATGCGGAGGATGAGGTCGCCGGGGGCAAGGCCGGCGTGGGCGGCAGGACCGTCGGGCTGCAGAGCGGTGACAAGGACGCCGGTGTCCTGCTCGATCCCGGCGGCGCGGGCCAGGCGGCGGGGGACGGCCTCGCGCTGGCCGGTCAGGCCGAGGCTGGCGCGGCGGACGCGGCCGAAGCGCACCAGCTCGCCCAGCACAAGCTGCGCCGTGTTGGCGGCCACCGCGAAGCAAAGGCCCTGGGCGCCGGCGATGATCGCCGTGTTAATGCCGATCACCCGGCCCGCGCTGTCCACCAGCGCACCGCCGGAATTGCCGGGGTTCAGCGCGGCATCGGTCTGCACCAGATCCTCGATGGGGCGGCCACCGCGCCCGGCGAGGCTGCGGCCGAGGGCGCTCACCACCCCGGCCGTCACCGTCGAGGAGAAGCCGAGCGGATTGCCGATGGCGATCGCAAGCTGACCGACGCGGAGCGTCGCGGAATCGCCAAGCTCGGCGGTAGGGAGCGCCGCCGGGGCCTCGGCGCGGAGCAGCGCAAGGTCGGTGTCGCGATCCTCGCCGAGCAGACGGGCGGGCATCGGGCGGCCCTCTGCGGTTGTCACCTGCACCGCCTCGGCACCGGCGACGACATGGGCATTGGTCAGCACCAGCCCGTCGGGCGAGACGGTGACGCCGGAGCCGGCCCCCTGTCCGCGCCGGCCGCGTACCGCAACATGCAGCACGGCGGGGCCGGCGCGCTCCACCGCCGCGGTCACGGCACGGGAATAGGCATCGAGCAGGTGGGAGTCCGGGGGCGGCAGGGAGTCGAGCATGGCCCCGGAGAGATGGGAGGCCATGCGACCCTCTCGCAACCGGGCCGATTGGGCGGGTAGAAGCAGGGCATGGACCTCGTCGAACTGCTTCTGGCCCTGATCGGTGCCTGCATCGGCTTCGCGCTGCTCGCGCGGCGGCTGAACCTGCCCTACGCCATCATTCTCGTCCTGGGCGGGATGGTGCTGGCGCTCATCCCCGCCGTGCCGGAGCTGCGGCTGGACCCGGACCTCGCGCTCGCCTTCTTCCTGCCGCCGCTGCTGCAGGTCAGCGCCTACCGGACGGATTGGCGGGCCTTCCGCAGCAATCTCGGGCCGATCCTGCTGCTGGCGGTGGGGGCGGTGATCTTCACCGCCTTCCTGATCGGCGCGGTGGCGCGCTGGCTGGTGCCGGAGCTGCCCTGGGCGGCGGCCCTTGCCTTGGGCGCCATCGTCGCGCCGCCGGATGCGGTGGCCGCCGGTGCCATACTGCAAAGGCTGCGGCTGCCGCGGCGCATCGTCACCGTCCTCGAGGGGGAGAGCCTCATCAACGACGCCTCCTCGCTCGTGCTCTACAAGCTGGCGGTCGCGGCGGCGCTGGCGAGCGGTACGCTGGGCGCGGCGAGCGGGGTGGCCAGCTTCCTCGTGCTTGGCCTTGGCGGGATCGTCGTGGGCTGGCTGGTGGGCCGCGTCGCGCTTTGGGTGTTGCCCCGACTCGACGACACCATGCTGGAGACGACGACGGGCTTCCTCGCCGCCTATGCCTCCTACCTGGCGGGGGAGGCGCTGCATGTCTCGGGCGTCATGGCGGTGGTGACGACGGGCCTGGCCTTCGGCCGGGCGCAACACACCATCTTCAGCTATAATTCGCGCGTCACGACGAGCGTGGTTTGGCGTTTCGTCGAGTTCATCCTGAACAGCCTAGTCTTCCTGCTGATCGGCCTCCAGCTCAACCATGTGCTGGAGCGGATCGCCGGGCGCGGGATGCTGAGCCTCGCCGGCATCGCCGGTGGCATCGCGCTGGCGCTGATCGTCGGGCGCTTCCTATGGGTGTTCCTCGCGAGCTGGCTTCCGCGGCGCATCCCGGCCCTGCGGCGGCGGAACCCGATGCCGGACTGGCGGCACATCACGATCATCGGCTGGGCGGGGATGCGGGGCGTGGTCAGCCTCGCCGCGGCGCTGGCCCTGCCGATGGAATTTCCCGAGCGCGACCTGATCGTCTTCCTTGCCTTCACCGCCATCCTGGCGACGCTGGTGCTGCAGGGAACGACGCTGGAATGGGTGATCCAGCGCCTCGGCGTGACGCTGCCTCCTCATCCGAACGGGGTGAACCCGGAGGAGGCGGAAGGGCGCCGGCTGCTCGCCGTGGCGGCGCTGGCCGAGATCGAGCGGCGGATGGAAGACCCGCTGGAAGGCGCCATTGCCGCCGACCTGGTGCACGAATTCCGCGACCGGGCGGGGCACCTTCACCGGACGGCGACGAACCAGGGGGCGGCGATCGCCGAGCGAGTCGCACGGCGGCGCATCCGGCTGGCGGCGCTGGAGGCCTCGCGGCAGCAGCTCATCGCGCATTACCAGTCCGGGCATCTCGACGAGGAGGGGCTGGTGAAGCTGGAGCAGGAACTCGATCTCGAGGAGCTCCGGGTGCGGCAGGTGCTGGGCGACGACCGAACCGAAGGTCAAAAGCGGGAGGATGCCAAGCGCCGGAAGGCGATGGAAGCCGCCGCGGCCGAAGACGGCGCCATGGTGACCGGCAAGGCGGTGGCGGGGGCTTGAGCCTCGCAGGGCAGCCGCCGGATACAGGCCGGTAGGGCGGATGCCTGCGCCGGTCCCTGCCGCGATGGTCCGCCAGGCTTCAGGCGAGTTCGACCAGCGTGACCTCCGGCGGCATCCCAAACCGGATCGGCAGCGCCGAGTTGCCGATCCCGCCGGAGACGACGAGGTGCCGCCCCTCCTCCTCCACCGCTCCATAGGCGTAGCGGTTGCCGTAACGGCTTGGGACCAGCGGCGAATAGCCCCGCAGCCGCACCTGCCCGCCATGGGTGTGCCCCGAAAGCGTCACCCCCACATGCTCGGGTACGCTCGGGAAGATATCGGGCTCATGCGCCAGCAGGATGCTCGGCGCACCCTCGGGGATGCCGGCGAGCGTCCCCTCCAGGTCATGCGCCCCATGGATGGCACCACCGCGTCGATAGGCCCACTGGCTTCCGAGGCCCGCCAGCCACACCTCCCGTCCATGATGCATCAGCCGGCGAAGGTCGTTGTGCATGACGGGCAGCCCGGCAGCGGCGAAGGCTTCCGCCGCCTCAGGCAGCATCCGCAGGCCAGCCTGGGCCGCCGGGCATTCCCACCAGTCATGGTTGCCGAGCACCGCATGCACCCCGAGCGGCGCATGCAACCCCGCCAGGATCTCCGCCACCTGCCGCATGGTCGGCCGTTCGGCGATGAAGCGCCCATCCGCCAGGTAATCGCCCAGCAGGACCACAAGGTCCGGCCGCAGCCCATTCGCCATGCCGACCGCGCGCGCCAAGTGCTCGACCGGCGTCTGCGGCCCGCCGGCATGCGGGTCGGCGATGATGACGATGGAGAGAGGCAGGTCCCGCGGCCAGCTCGGCGGGGCCAGGCGGTAGCGGACCAGCTCCAGCCGCGGCTCATGCGCCCCGCCGCGCCGATGGGCGCCGAGCCAGCCGAGCAACCGGCGCCGGCCCGGCCGCCGCGCCGGCGCCGTGCGCGCCAGGGCCTCCGGCCGGGACTCCGCGCCGGCCGGGAGGCCGGCAAAGGCTGCCACTTCCGTCGTCATGCCTGGTCCTGTCCAAACCCCGCGCTGCGCGGGCAGCCCCTAATCTAGGCTCTCGCGCCTTGCTGAAAAGCGAAGCCGCTGCACTGGCGCTCGAATGGCATGGGATGGCCGCCCTGAAAAGCACCATTCGCCCGCCCAAGCCGGGAACGGGCGCCCACGGGACCGGTTGAGGCCGCAGCCCTGCCAAAGGTCCGGCCGCCTTGTCCAGACCACTTATCATGCTCCTCGCCTTTCTCCTCGCCGCCTGCGCCAGCCAGCCAGGGCGGGAGGAGATCGCCAACCGCACCTATGTCGTCACCGGCGCCTCCAGCGGGTTCGGCCGCGGCGTCGCCACGCGCGTCGGCGCGCAGGGGGGGAACGTCGTCCTCGCCGCCCGTCGCGCCGCGGTGCTGGAGGAGGTGGCCGGCGAGATCCGCGCTGCCGGCGGCCAAGCCCTCGTCGTCCCGACCGACGTCAGCCAGCCCGACCAGGTCGAGGCCCTGGCCGCGGCGGCCGAGGCCCGCTTCGGCCGCATCGATGTCTGGGTGAACAACGCCGCCGTCGCCAGCATCGGCCGCTTCGAGGAGATTCCCGTCGAGGACCACGCCCGCGTCGTCGACGTGAACCTGAAGGGCGTCATCTACGGCAGCCACGCCGCGCTGCGCCGCTTCCGCGTCCGGGGCGGCGGCACGCTGGTCAACATCGCCTCGGTCGAGGGCCGCGTGCCGATCGCCTACCATGCGAGTTACAGCGCGACGAAGCACGCCGTCATCGGCCTGGGCAATGCGCTGAACCAGGAACTCCGCCTCGGCGGCCTCGGCGACCGCATCGCCGTCTCGACCGTCCTGCCCTGGGCGGTCGACACGCCCTTCTGGCAGCATGCCGGCAACTACAGCGGCCGCACGCCCCGCATGGTGCTGATGGACGGGCCGGACGAGGTGGTCGATGCCATCATCCGAGTCTCCGTCCGCCCGACGAGCGAACTCGCCGTCGGCTGGAAGGCGAAGGGCGCCGTCCTCGGCCAGCGCATCTGGCCCGGCCTCGCCGAACGCATCGCCGGCGACGTGGTCCACCGTGCCCAGATGGAGAGCGGCGCACCCGCCCCGCCGACCTCCGGCTCGCTCTACGCCCCGGTTGCGGAGGGCACCGGTGTCGCCGGCAGTGCCCGCGCCCGGATGGCGCGGGAGGACGCCGCCCGCTGAGCCCCTATTGCGGCTTGAACACGCTCCGCTTCGCCGCATCCGCCGCGCGCCAGAGATACCAGGCGGCGACGCTGCGCCAGGGCTTCCAGGCCTCGCCGATCGCCGCCAGCTCCTTCGGCTTCGGCTGCGCCTCGAGGCTGGCGGCCACCTTCCACCCCTCCCGCACGCCGAAATCATCGACCGGCAGCACGTCCGGCCGCCCCAGCGTGAAGATCAGCAGCATCTCCACCGTCCAGCGCCCGACGCCGCGGATGGCTACCAGCCGCTCGATCAGCGCCGCGTCGTCGTAGCGCGCGCAGGCCTCCCGCGTCGGCACCAGCCCGCCTGCCGATTTTTCGGCGATGTCGCGGATCGCGGCGACCTTGGAGCCGGAGAAGCCGCAGCCCCGCATCGCCTCCACCTCCATCGCCAGGATCGCCTCCGGCGGCGGGAAGGCATGCGCCGGATGCAGCGCCAGCAGCCGGCCGAGGATCGCCTCCGCCGCCCGGCCATGCACCTGCTGATGCGCGATGGCGCGCACCAGCGCCTCATAGGGCTCGCGCGTCACCGGCTCGAGCGTGCAGGGGCCGATCTGCTTGATGACCTTCTTCAGCATCGGGTCATGCTTCAACGCCCGCTCGGCGCGGGACCAGTCGGGACGTTCGGTCTGCTTCGGGCTGTCGCCGGCCATGTCGCTCATCGGTTGGGTTCTATCCCGGCGGCGCGGGCTTGCGCCATGCCGCCCGCGCCCAGAATGCTTCGCCCATGCCCGAACTCTACGCCGCCTATGGCAGCAATCTCTCCCATGCACAGATGCAGGCCCGCTGCCCCGGCGCGACCGTCGCCCGCGGGCTGCTGCTGCCCGGCTGGCGGCTGGTGCTCCGCAGATTCGCCCTCATCGAGCCCGACCCGGCCGCCGCCTGCCCCATCGGCCTCTGGCAGGTGACGCCAGCGCACATGGCGAGCCTCGACCGCTACGAGGGCCCGCACACCTATGAGCGCGCCCGCCTCGCCCTGCCCGATGGCGGCGAGGCATGGATCTATCACGAGCTCGCCTTCCGCCCTGGCCCGCCATCCGCCGAATACGTGGCGCGGCTGCGCCAGGGCTACCGCGACTTCGGTTTCGACCCGGCGCCGCTGGAGGCGGCGCTGGCCGCCTAAGCCGCCTCACACCACCTGCAGGAGCCCCGCCAGCAACTTCGCCCGCGGCACCAGGCTGTCGAGCAACAGGTGCTCCTCCAGCGTATGCCCGCCGGCGCCCTGCACGCCGAGCCCGTCGAGCGTCGGGATGCCCATCGCCCCGGTGAAATTACCGTCCGAGCCGCCACCCGCGCTCTGCGAGCTGATGTCGAAGCCCATGCTCTGCGCGATCCGCCGCGCCGTGCCGTAGAGCTCCATCCCTCGCGCATCCGGCTCCCAGACCGGGCGGGTCACGCCGCGCCGCACCTCGAGCTGCACGTCGTTCCCCGTCGGCCGCAGCGCCAGCATGGTCTCGACGGCGCGGTCCAGGTCCTCCTGCCGCTTCGCCATGGAGAGGCTTTCCGCATCGCAATGCGTCGCCACGCAGTTCACCCACTGCCCGCCATGGATCACGCCGACCGAATAGGTGACGTCATCATTCGTCAGCGCCTCGATCGCCACCACCTGCCGGCACATCTCGCGGATGGCGCTGCGCCCGTCGGCCAGCCGCGCCCCGGCATGGCTCGGCCGGCCGGTGGCGCGCAGGTTGAAGCGGGCGATGGCGTAGCGGCCGGTCACCACGCCGCCATCCGGCCGCGCCGGCTCCGGCACCAGCACCACGGCATGGCGCGCCGCCTCCGCCTCGATCAGGTCCCGCGTCGAGGGCGAGCCGATCTCCTCGTCGCTGGTCAGCAGCACCGTCACCGGCCGGCTTGTGGCGATGCCGGCCCGGATGAGCTGGCGGATGGCCTCAAGGGCGATCCAGTTGCCGCCCTTCATGTCGTAGACCCCGGGGCCGTAGACCCGGTTGCCCTCGACGCGCCAGGGCAGCGGCTCCAGCGTGCCGACGGGGTGAACGGTGTCCATGTGGCCCATCACCAGCACGCCGGGCAGCGACGGGTTCGGATGCGGGAAGGTGGCGCGGACGCAGGGGCCGTAGCCCATCCGGCCAGGGATGGTCTCGATCCGCGCCCCCATCAGCGCCAGGTCGCGCGCCGCGATCTCCATCACGCGGGCGACGGCGGCGGCGTCGAAGGTCGGGCTCTCGCATTCCACCCAGGTGCGCAGGCCGGGCAGCATCGCCTCGGCATCGAAGGGCAGGTCGAGGACGGGCTGGTCCATGCGGCATCTCCGGGTTGCTGAGGAGGAGCCTGTATCCGTCGCCGCCATCCGGCAATGGCATCCTTGCGCGGCTACGCCCTCCCTGCCGCCCGCGCCTTCCGGCTGCTAGGCTTCGTGGCATGCAAGCGCCGCCCCCCCGCCTCATCCCCCAGGCCGGCCCCGCCGCCTGGGCCGGCTCCGCCCTCAACCCAGCCGATTGGATGATCCCGGCCGGCGCCGAAGCCGCGGCCGAGCTCGCCGAGCCCGATGCTGCGCAGCGGCCGCAGCTCACCGCCTTACTGCGGCAAGTCGCCGAGCGGCTGGAGGAGGGCCGAGGCTTCTGCCTGTTGCGCGGCCTCAAGCTTGACCTGCTGGCCGAGCCGGAGGCGGCCTTGATCGCCCTCGGCCGCCTGCTCGGCCAGCCTCTACCGGAAGCCCAGTCCCCCCCCCCGGACGCCTTCCATGCTGACCTGGCGGATGCCGTGGCGCTCCTCTGCCTCGGCGGTCTGGCCGAGGGCGCCGTCAGGCTGGTCGCGACCGCCGCCTTGCACAATTCGCTGCTGAAGGAGGACCGTGCGGCGCTTGCCGTGCTGCATCGCAACTTCCCCTATGGCGAGGCGGCCGCGCTGCCGGTCTTTTCCACCGCCGAGGGGGTCTTTCTCAGCCATCTGGACCGGGCAGCGATGAACGAGACGCGGCTTGACCCCGCCCAGCAGGCGGCCCTTGCCGCGCTGGAGGCCGCGGCGGAGGCGCCTGGCCAGGCCCTCGCCCTGCCGCTGCATGCTGGCGACCTGCTGCTGGTGAACCCGCGCCTTGCCTGGCTGCGCATCGCGGCGGAGGCGCCCGCCTTGCGCTGGCTCCGCCTCGACCGGCCCGGCCCGCGCTCTCTCCCCGCGGCCTTCCGCAAGGCGGCCTCCAACCCGGCGGCCGGGGGCTGAGCCGATGCGAATCCTGGTCGCCAATGCCAATACCACTGAGGCCATCACGGCGCTCTGTGCCGCCGCGGCGCGTGCTGCCGCCGGCCCGGGCACAGAGATCCTGCCGGCGACGCCGCGCTTCGGCCCGGTGGTGATCTCCTCCCGCGCCGAGAACATCGTCGCTGGCCATGCCTTGCTGGAACTCCTCGCCATCCACGCCGGCAAGGTGGATGGGGTGCTGCTGGCCGTCAGCCACGATACCGCGCTCGAGGCCGCTCGCCAGCTCATGCCCTGCCCGGTGGTCGGCATGACCGAGGCCGCCTGCCTCACCGCCTGCCTCGCCGGGGGCCGCTTCGGCCTGGTGACTTTCGGCGGGACGGAAACCTACCGTGAGCGCATCGCCCAGCACGGGCTGAGCGGCCGCCTCGCCGGCCTCGCCGGCCTGGAGGCGACGCCGCAGGATGCGGTGCGGGACCCGGAACGGGTGGCGCGCCTGCTGCACGGCGCCATCGGCCGCCTTGCCGCGGAGGGATCCGATTCGGTGGTGCTGGGCGGCGCGGCCCTGGCCGGCATGGCGCCCCGGCTGCAGCCCGACGCACCCGTGCCGCTGCTGGACGGCATCGCCTGCGGTGTCCGGCTGCTGGAGATGCTGGTCGCGCTCGGGCTGCCGAAGCCAGCCCTCGGCAGCTTCGCGGCGCCGCAGGGACGCGAGGTGGGCGGCATCGATCCGGCGCTGGCCGCCCTGTTCCGCGGCAGCTGAGTGGGCTACTCGGCCGTCGCCCCCGACTTTCGGACCACTTCCGTCCACTTCGCGATCTCGGCCTGGATGAACCGCTCGAAGGCTTCGGGCGTGGTGCCGCCATCCGGCGTCAGCCCGGGCGCCATGCCACCGAGATCGGCGATCTTCGCCCGCGTTTCGGGCTCCTTCACCACCGCGTCGATCTCGGTGCCGAGGCGGTCGATGATCGGCTTCGGCGTCCGCGCCGGCGCCTGCACGCCGAACCAAGCCGTCGCTTCCACATCAGGGAAGCCGGCCTCCGCCGTGGTCGGCACGTCCGGCAGCGCCGGGCTGCGCTGCTTCGTCGTCACCGCCAGCGGCCGCAGCCGCCCCTCGCGCAGATGGCCAATGACGGAAGGCAGGTTGTCGACCGCGACCTCGATCCGTCCGGCGATCACCTCCTGCAGCATCGGTCCTGCGCCGCGGAAGGGAACGTGCTGCATCTGGATGCCCGTCGCGGATTTCAGCAGCTCCCCGGTCAGGTGCAGCGAGGTGCCGATGCCGGAGCTGCCGTTGTTGAGCCGCCCCGGCCGTGCCTTGACGTAGTCCACCAACTCCCTGAGCGTCTTCACCGGCAGGCTGTTGGTGACGAAGATGGCATTTGGCACCTGCAGCATCAGGCCGGCCGCCGCCAGGGCGTCCGGCTTGTAGGGCATTTTCGCCCCATACAGGCTGTAATTGATCGCCCCCGAGCTCACCGTGCACATCAACAGCGAGTAGCCATCCGGATCGGCTTGGACGACGGCATCCGAGCCGATATTGCCGCCCGCGCCCGGCCGGTTCTCGACGATGACGTTCTGTCCGAGCCGCTGCGTGAGCCGCTCGGCGAGGATGCGGGCGGCGATGTCGGTGGTGCCCGCCGGGGTGAAGGGCACCACAAGCCGCACCGTGCGGGCTGGCCAGGTTTCCTGCGCATGGGCAAGGGCCGGGGCGGCGAGCAGGCCGGCCCCGGCGGCGAGTGCCGCGCGGCGGGTCACGTTCATTGGAAGTTCCTCCCTTTTATCGTGCCGCATAGGTGGCGGTGCGGCCGGCGCGCCGTCAACCCTCCCGGCACGGGATCGTTCCGCAAAACGCAGGGAACTCCCGGCGCCCTCCGCCGATCCCATCCCGGTGTTGCCGCAGGGGTGGCCTTGCCCTTCGGCGAGGCTTGCCTATTACGGCATCGGATGGCCCGGCGCCGCCGGGCATGGGGACCACTCACAGGGGCGCCGGGATGGATTTTATCAGGCTCTACGGGCGGGTCCTGAAGCTGCTGTGGAAGGACCGCTGGGTGGCGGCCGGCCTGGCGACCGCAAACATCGCGCTCGCCGGGCTGCTCTTCCTCGAGCCGGTCCTGTTCGGACGGGTGGTGGACGTGCTCTCCCACGCTTCGACCAGCACGCGGGACCAGGTATGGGAGCGCGCCTTCGCCCTGCTCGCGCTCTGGAGCGCGGTCGGCCTCTCCGGCATCGGCGCGACGGTCGCGGTCTCGTTGCTGGCGGACCGCATGGCCCATCGCAACCGCCTACTCTCCATGCACAGCTACTACGAGCATGTGCTCGCCCTGCCGCTCTCCTTCCACGGCGACATCCAGTCCGGCCGGCTGATGAAGGTGATGCTGGTCGGCGCCGACAACCTGTTCAGCATCTGGCTCGCCTTTTTCCGCGACCATCTCTCGACCTTCGTCGCAGCGTTGGTCCTGCTGCCGCTGACGCTGGCGATGAACTGGCGCCTCGGCCTGCTGCTCCTCGGCCTGGTCGTGGTCTTCGCCGTCATCACCGCCTTCGTCATCCGCCAGACCGAGACGGCGCAGGGCAAGGTGGAGATGTTCCAGTCCCGCCTCGCCGGCACGGCGCAGGATGCGCTCTCCAACGTCATCGTCGTGCAATCCTTCACCCGCATGGCGAGCGAGGCGCGCATGTTCGGCGACATCGTGCGCCAGGTGATGGATCACCAATTCCCGGTGCTGAACTGGTGGGCCGTTGTCTCGGTGCTGACCCGCGCGGCCAGCACGCTGACGGTCATCTCCATCTTCATCCTGGGCACCCTGCTGCATCTCGACGGCAAGGCGACGGTCGGCGAGATCGTCAGCTTCATGGGCTTCGCCATGCTGCTGATCAACAAGCTGGAAGGCGCCGTCGCCTTCGTCTCGCGCCTCGTCTTCCAGGCGCCCGGCATCGCCGAGTTCTTCGAGGTGCTGGACGCCCGCACCAGCGTGCCGGAACGTCCGGGTGCCGTCTCGCTCGGCCGCGCCTCGGGTCAGGTGGTGTTCGACAAGGTTGCCTTCGCCTATCCCGGCGGCCCGCGCATCCTCTCCGACGTCGAGTTCCGCGCCGAGCCGGGCCGCACGCTCGCCCTGGTCGGCCAGACCGGTGCGGGCAAGTCGACGGCGATGGCGCTGCTGCAGCGGCTGTGGGACCCGGTGGGTGGCCGCGTCACGCTCGACGGCCACGACCTGCGCGACATCACCCTGGAAAGCCTGCGGCGCAACGTCGGCGTCGTCTTCCAGGAGAGCATGCTCTTCAATCGGACGATCAAGGACAACCTCTTGGTCGGCCGCCCGGACGCCACGCAGGACGAGCTGGAACGCGCCTGCCGCATGGCCGAGGCGCATGATTTCATCATCCGGCAGCCGAAGGGCTACGACACGCTGGTCGGCGAGCGCGGCGCCAGCCTCTCCGGCGGCCAGCGCCAGCGCCTCGCCATCGCCCGCGCCCTGCTGAAGGACCCGCCGGTGCTGATCCTCGACGAGGCGACGAGTGCGCTCGACGCCGCGACCGAGGCGCGGGTGCAGAAGGCGCTCGCCGCGCTGATGGCGGGCCGCACCACCTTCATCATCGCCCATCGCCTCTCGACTGTGCGCGATGCCGACGAGATCCTCGTCTTCGAAGGCGGCCGGATCGTCGAGCGTGGCAGCTTCGACACGCTGGTGCAGCAGGGCGGCCGCTTCGCCGAACTGGTGAAGACGCAGCTCACCGCCAGCGCCCCGCTGACCGCCGCGCAGCCCGTGAAGGCGGCGGAATGAGCAGCCCCGCGGCGCCGCTTTTGCTTGCAACCGGCGCGCGCGGCGGCGCAGCCTGCCCGATCTGAAGGAAGACCAGTTCAAGGGAGGCACCCATGGTCATCGCCGCGATCCTGAAGACGAAGGGTAACCGCGTCATCTCGCTCGGGCCCGATCAGACGGTCCTTGACGCTGCTCGCCTTCTGGCCGAGCACCGCATCGGCGCTGCCCTGGTCCGCGGTCCCGGCGGCGAGCTGCTCGGCATCCTGAGCGAGCGGGACATCGTCGGCGGCATGGCGGCGCATGGCCCCGGCACCACCGGCCTCCAGGCGACCCAGTTCATGACCCGCGATCTCGTGACCATCCGTCCGGAGACGCTGGTGACGGAAGCGCTCTCGCTGATGACGACGCGCCGCGTCCGTCATCTACCTGTGCTCGATGCCGGCGGCGGCCTGGTCGGCATGATCTCGATCGGCGACTTGGTGAAGGCGCGCATCGAGGCGGCCGAGCAGGAGGCGGAGGAGCTGAAGCATTACGTGGTCTCCGCCGGCTAGGGCGGCTTCCGCGCCAGCCTATCGTCCGCTCGGGCAGAGCACTCGGCCAGATGCTTCCACCTGACCGGGGCTTGTACCAAGGCCCCTTGTTGAGGAGCCGATTTCCGGGCTTCACTCGCCGCCGGTAACGAACCGGGGGCTTTCACGCATGACCATCACCCGCCGCGCCACGCTGGCGGCGCCGAGCCTGCTGGCCGCCTTGGGCCTCGCACCCGCCCGGGCGCAGACCAGGTGGCAGCTCGCCAGCGCCTATCCGGACGGCAATTTCCACACGAGGAACCTCCGCGAGTTCTGCGCCGATCTCGATCAGGCCACCGGCAGCAAGCTGCAGGTCCAGCTGCACGGCAACGCCTCCCTCCTGCCCATGCCGCAGATCAAGCGCGGCGTGCAGACCGGGCAGGTGCAGATCGGCGAGATCCTGCTGACCGCCTATTCCAACGAGGACCCCTTCTTCGACGCCGATGCCGTGCCGTTCCTAGTGCCCGACTTCGCCGGCGCCCGGAGGCTGGCCGAGCTGCAGCGCCCCTATATCGAGGCCCGGCTGGCCCGCCAGGGCCTCTCGTTGCTCTACACGGTCACCTGGCCGGCGGCCGGCTTCTACACCCAGGTGCCATTGACCAGCCTCGACGTGCTGAAAGGCAGCCGCTTCCGCACCTTCAGCCCGCTGACCAACCGATTCGCCGCGCTGGTCGGTGCCAACCCGGTGCTGGTCCAGCAGGCCGAGCTTGCCCAGGCCTTCGCCACCGGCATCGCCACCGCCATGGTGACGAGCGCCCAGACCGGCGTCGACACCTCCGCCTGGGATTACGCCAAGGTCTTCACCCCGGCGACCTTCTCGATGACGAAGAACGCCATCCTGATCTCCCGCCGCGCACTGGAGGGGCTGCCGGCCGACCAGCAGGCCGCGGTGAAGGCGATGGCGCAGAAGGCCGAGGACCGCGGCTGGACCTATGCAGCGGAGGCGCAGAAGGCCTCCGAGGCGAGGCTCGCCGAGAAGGGCCTGACGATCGGCACCGTGTCGCCCGCCGTCATGGCCGAGCTGAAGCAGATCGGCAACACCATGACCGAGGAATGGGTCCAGCGCGCCGGCGAGGACGGCCGCAAGCTGGTCGATGCGCTGCGCGCTGCCTGACCATGGCTGCGGCGGCGCTGCCTGGTTTACGGGCAGCGCCGCCTGCCATGCCATCTCCGCCATGCCATGGCCCCTTGCGGCCTCCCGACCCGGCGGCGATGGTGCCGGGCCGGGACGTGCCATCAGGGGGCTTGCACCAATGCCGACCATCCGCCGCGTCTTCGGAGGCCGCTGACCCGCATGCGCCGCCTGCTCGACGTGCTCTATGCCCTGGGCGCCGGCCTCGCCGCCCTGTCGCTCTTCGCCATCTTCTGCGTGATGATGGCACAGGTCGTGCTGCGGGAGATGCAGCTCCAGCTCCCGGCCGCCGACGATGTCAGCGCCTATCTCTGCGTCTCGACCACCTTCTTCGCCCTGGCCGCCACCTTCAAGCGCGGCGAACTGATCCGCGTCGGCATGGCGCTCGACAGGCTGGGGCCCGCCGCCCGGCGCTGGGCGGAGCTGCTGGTGCTCGGCCTCGCCGCGGTGCTGATCGCCTATGTCACCTTCTGGACCGCGCAGGACATGTGGTTCAGCTGGGAGATCGAGGAGGTGGCGCAGGGCACCGTGCCCATCCCGCTCTGGATTCCGAAGCTTGCCGTGCCGCTCGGCACCGGCCTGCTGCTCATCGCCATCCTCGATGAGTTCGTCACCGTCCTCGGCGGCGCCAGGCCGGGCTATGTCGTCGCGGCCGAGGAACGCGCCGCGGCCGGCGACTTCTCGGCGGAGGTCTGACCGATGGATCTGCTGACCTTCGCCCTGCTGCTGCTGGTGCTGCTGTGCATCCTGCTCGGCGCCGGGCTCTGGATCGCCATGTCGCTGGCCGCTGTCGGCTATATCGCCATGGTCTTCGTGCATCCGAGCCCGGGGCTGTTCCTTGCCTCCTCCTTCTGGGAGGCGACCGGCTCTTGGACGCTCGCGGCGCTGCCGATGTTCGTCTGGATGGGCGAGATCCTTTTCCGCACCAAGCTGTCGGAGGAGCTGTTCAACGGCCTCGCCCCCTGGGTGCGGCGCATCCCGGGCGGCCTGCTCCACGTGAACATCCTCGCCTGCGGCATCTTCGGCAGCGTCTCCGGCTCCAGCGCCGCGACCTGCGCGACGGTCTCGAAGATCGCGCTGCCGGAGCTGAAGCGGCGCGGCTACGACGAGAACGTGGCCGTTGGCAGCCTCGCCACCTCCGGCACCCTCGGCATCCTGATCCCGCCCTCGATCATCATGGTCGTCTATGCGGTGGCGGCCGAGGTCTCGATCATCCGCGTCTTCATCGCCGGCTGCATCCCGGGCCTGCTCGTGATGCTGCTCTTCAGCGCCTATATCGCCATCTGGGCGATGCTGAATCCGTCGAAGCAGCCCAGGGCGGAGCCACGGATGAGCCTCGCCGGGAAGCTCCGGGCGAGCGCCAAGTTGATTCCCTGTGCCGTGCTGATCGTCGTCGTCATCGGCACCATGTTCGTCGGCTGGGCGACGGCGACTGAGGCGGCGGCCTTCGGCGTGCTCGGCGCCCTGCTGATGGCGGCCGGCTGGCGCACCGGCGCCGTGCTGCTCGCCGCCGACCTGCTGGCCTGGGCCTTCGGCGTCATCGGTTTCTCCGAGGTCTGGCCGATCGCCTTTTTCGCGCTCCTCGGCCTCGCCGCGGGCGAGAGCGTGCTGACCTGGCAGGCCTTCCTCGACAGCGTGAAGGGCGCGACGCGCCTGTCATGCATGATCATGTTCATCCTGGCGGGCGCGGCCTTCCTCACCAAGGCGATGGCGCTCACCGGCATCCCGGCGGCGCTCGCGGAGGGGGTCGTGCACCTCAACCTCGGCCCCTATGGGCTGATCGCCATCCTCACCGTCGTCTATGTCCTGCTCGGCACGGCACTCGACGGCGTGTCGATGATCGTGCTGACCACCTCCATCGTCATCCCGCTGGTGCAGCAGGCGGGGTTCGACCTCGTGTGGTTCGGCATCTTCATCGTGCTGCTGGTGGAGATCGCCGAGATTACGCCGCCTGTCGGCTTCAACCTCTTCGTCATGCAGACGATGACGGGGAAGGAGCAGACCGAGGTGGCGATGGCCAGCCTGCCCTTCTTCCTCATGCTGGTGCTGACCGTGGTGCTCTGTACCCTCTTCCCGGTGACGCTGGTCACCGGACTGCCGGACCTGCTGCTGTCGCGGTAGCGGGGCCGGAGCTCCGCTACCGCGGCCAGCCTCAGCGCACTGGCGTCGTGCTGTTCATGCTGTTGCCGGCCGGCGCCGTACCGGCGGGCGGCACCGCATCGCCGCGCGCGCCCATGCCGCTGCCGGTGGTGCCGGTCGTCGTGTCCATGGTCCTGCCCGTGGTCGCGCCGGTATTGGTGGGCGTGCCGACCATGCCGCCGCCCATGTAAGCGCGGTCTGCCTCACTGGTCGGCCGGCGTGCCGCGCTCTGCGAGCGGCGGCTGCTGCGCCGGGTCGACTTGTTATCGTCGAGCGGCGTACGCACTTCGGGGTTGCTCCAGGGCGGCGTGCCGAGATTGACGTCGCGCGGGCTGGTCGTCGCGCCGGTCACGGCACCCGCGCCGGCTCCGATCGCCGCCCCGGCCAGCGCACCTACCGGGCCACCGAGCGCGCCGATGCCGGCGCCCGTCGCCGCACCTGCGGCCGCGCCACCGGTCGTGCGGTCGGAGCTATTGGTTCCGCAGGCCGCCAGCGCCAGCGCCAGGCCGGCTGCGCCGATGACTTTCCAGCTCATGTGTTCCTCCATCCCTTTGCCGTTCGCCTCGGGAGGTGGCGCCAGGGCGCTGCCGTCCCGCACGAACCGGAACGCCTTCGCGTTGAAATGGTTGCGCAGACGGCGGGGAACCGACACGCGGATGTCAGTCTGGCTCCGGCCAATCCGCGCGGTCGAAACGCTGGATCTCGAGCAGGTAGCCCGCCGGGTCGCGGAAGAAGAAATGGGTGATGCCGATTGCCGCATGGGCCGCGGGCGGCGCCTCGATGGCCACCCCCTCACCCAGCAGATGCACATGCCAGGCTTCCACTACCGGGGTGACGAGCGTCAGCACCACGCCGCCTTCCGCTCGCGGCTCCCGCCCCTCGCGCGGCCCGCGCGCCTGCACCACGCCGAGGAAGGCACGTCGGCTCGCCGTTGCATAGATGGCGGCGAAGCCCTGGTCCTGCACCAGTTCGAGGCCGAGCACCCGCCCGTAGAAATCCCGGCTGGCGGCAGGATCCTCGGCGTAGAGGAAGGTGATCTGCTGGGCGAAGGTCGGCGGGCGTGGGGCGGTCATGCGGCATCCTCCGCCGAAGCTGTGCCCCGGCGCAATCCTTGCCCGGCGGCCAGGAATGGCCGTCCGCCATGGGGACCTATCGAAGAGCGCGCCGCTGGCACTGGATCGATCCGGCCGGGGCTCAGACCTCCTCCACCAGCAACGCCTCGATGGTGATGCAGACCGGGTTCTCGCCCGGGCGCAACACGCCCTCATGCACCCGTCCCTGCATGTCGGCCAGGGCGATGCCGAGGCCATCGCCGGTGAAGAGCATCTCGGTCGCATAGTCCTCGACCGCGCCGCCGCCCTCGAAGCGGGCGCCGATGAGGCTGCCGAGGCTGCCGCGCAAGGCCGGACGGTGGAGGCCATGGCGGCCGATGGCGGCGGCGAGGGCGTTCGCAGCATCCTCGTTCGGGCGGATGCGGAGGGCGACCGCGGGCCGCGCCCCGGGCGGTGGCGAGCCCGCGGCGGGCACGGGGCGGAAGATGGTGAAATTCGTCTCCGCATCCAACTCGGAGACCAAGGCGATGCCGGTCAGGCCCCAGGCCCGGGCAAGAACCGGAGCGACGAGCCTGGTCTCCTCCGGCAGAACATGGCCACCGCGCCGCCCGGCCGCTTCCTGCCAGACCGCATGGCAGTGCAGCCAAGGCTGGCCGGCGCGGCGACCGAAGGTGATGCAGCCACGCTCGAGGCGGGCGCCTGCCGGCGGGGTGTGGGTCGCGCTGTAATAGGCGGCGTGGGTGTCATCCGGCGCCGGGGCCGGCAGGACATAGGAGAAGGGCGCGAAGCCGCCGCCCTCCAGCTCGAGCGTCGCACTGTCGAAGCCGGCGGCGTGGACGGCGCGGGTGACGGCGTCCAGCAAGGAGAGGCCGGGGGCAAGGGTGACGGCGAACGGCTGTGCGTGCCCGGCCACGCTCTCGATTCGCGGCATGAGGGCCGGGCCGGGATGGGCAAGGCGGCGCGGGCTCATGCGAGGGGCAGCAGGCCGCGGGCTTCCATCTCCTCCCGCACCATCTTCTTGGTGATCTTGCCGTAGCCCGAGCGGGGCAGCGCATCCCAGGCGAAGACGCGCCGCGGCATCTTGTAGCGCGCCATGCGGCCATCGAGCCAGCCGAGCAGCGCCTCCTCCGCCACCGACTCGCCCGGCCGAGGAACGATAACGGCGACGCCGACCTCGCCCCAATGGCGGTCCGGCACGCCGACCACCGCGACCTCGGCAATGCCGGGATACTGCAGGATCAGCTCCTCCACCTCGCGCGGATACACGTTCGATCCGCCGGAGATGTACATGTCCGAAGCGCGGCCGGTGATGTAGAGGAAGCCTTGCTCATCCATATGGCCGAGGTCGCCGGTGCGGAACCAGCCGTGGCGGAAGGATTTCGCGTTGGCCTCGGGGTTGTTGTAGTAGCCGGCGAAGACGGCGGGGCCGGCGACGCCGATCTCGCCCTGGGTGCCGGGCGCGACCTCCCTGCCCTCCTCGTCCTGGATCTGGATCTCGATTCCCGTGCGCGCAAAGCCGCAGCTGCCGATGCGGGCGGCCGGGCCGTCCTCCTCCCCGTGCAAAGCGGGTGGCAGGACGGTGATGTTGCCCGTCACCTCGCCGAGGCCGAAATACTGGACGATCACCTTGCCCAGCTTCCGCAGGGCGAATTTCTGGTCCTCGCGGTACATCGGCGCGCCGGCATAGATGACGTAGCGGAGCGAGGCATGGTCGTGCGCATCGACCGCGGGATGCTCGACCAGCATCTTCAGGATGGTCGGCACCGTGAACATGTTGCTGATGCGATGGGCTTCGACCAGGCGCCAGGCCTCAGCGGCGTCGAAGCGTTCACCAGGCAGGAGGATGCTGGCGGCGCCGCGCGCCACCTGCGTCAGGAAATGGATGCCGGCGCCGTGGGAGAGCGGTGCCACCACCAACGAGGCGTCCTGCTCGGTCGTGCCTGGCATCAGGTCGCAGAGATGGTTGGTGATGACGAAGGCCATCTGGCCATGCGTCAGCACCGCGGCCTTGGGACGGCCGGTGGTGCCGGAGGTGAAGAAGAACCAACAAGGGTCGTCGTACTCAGCATCGGCGATGGGACAGGCCCGGCCCGCTCCCGCCTCGATCAGCGCTTCCAGCGTCGCCGTGCCGAACCCGGCCTCGCCGATGCTTGCCAGCAGGCGGAGGCCAGGCAGGGCGGCGGCGACGGCGGCGGCGTGCTCGGGGAAAACGGAATGGCAGAGGAAGGCGGTCGCGCCAGAGGCCTCGGCGAGATAGGCGACCTCCTCCGACACCAGCCGCACATTGGTCGGCACCAACACGGCGCCGAGGCGGAAGGTGGCGAACATCGCCTCCAGGATTTCGTTGCCGTTCCGCGCATGGACCAGCACGCGGTCGCCCTTGCCGATTCCCCGCGCTGCAAGCGAGGCGGCGAGCGCCGTGCTACGCCGCTCGAATTCCCGCCAGGTCCAGCGCCGCTCGCCCCAGGCGAGCGCCAGATGGTCAGGCAGGCGGCGGGCCGTCTGGGCGAGGAAGCCGGCGAGGTTCATCACCCGCTGTGAGACGGGCAGGCCGGTCATCGAGGTCATGCGGGCGGTCCCTCCTTCGTTGCCGGTGAAAATACCGCCTCCCCGGCCCGGGCGACATGGCCTATGAGCGGGCAACGGGACAGTCCGGCCAAGACCGGAACGGAGGAAACAGATGGTCCGACTGCATCGCCGCACCTTGCTCGCCGCGGGCGCGCTTGCCGCCCCCGCCCTCCGGATTCGGCCCGCCCATGCGGCGGAGTTCAGCTACAAATACGCCAACAACCTGCCGCTGACCCATCCGATGAACCAGCGCGCCAAGGAGGCTGCGGAAGCGATCGCCAAGGAGACGGGCGGCAGGGTCGAGATACAGATCTTCCCGAACAACCAGCTCGGCTCGGATACCGACATGCTGAGCCAGGTGCGGAGCGGCGCGATCGAGTTCTTCACCCTCTCGGGGCTGATCCTCTCGACGCTGGTGCCTGCCGCCTCGATCAACGGCGTCGGCTTCGCCTTCCCCAATTACGCGACGGTATGGAAGACGATGGACGGAGCGCTCGGGGCCCATGTGCGGGCCCAGATCGGCAAGGCCGGCCTGATCGTGATGGACAAGATCTGGGACAATGGGTTCCGCCAGATCACCTCCTCCTCCAGGCCGATCGCCGGGCCGGAGGACCTGCGGAACTTCAAGATCCGCGTGCCGGTGAGCCCGCTCTGGACCTCGCTCTTCCAGGCCTTCGGCTCGGCGCCGACGAGCATCAACTTCGCCGAGGTCTATTCGGCCCTGCAGACCAAGGTGGTGGATGGGCAGGAGAACCCGCTTGCCATCATCTCGACGGCAAAGCTCTACGAGGTGCAGAAATTCTGCGCCCTCACCAACCACATGTGGGACGGCTTCTGGATGCTCGGCAATCGCCGGGCCTGGGCGGCGCTGCCGGCCGATGCGCAGGCCGTGGTGGCGAAGCACTGGAATGCCGCGGCGGTGGCCGAGCGCGGCGATGTCGAGGCGCTCAATGCCGGGCTGCAGGCGGAGCTGGCGAAGCAGGGCCTTACCTTCAACACCGTCGATCCCATGCCCTTCCGCGAGGCGCTGAGGAAGGCGGGCTTCTACACGCAATGGGGGCAGCGCTACGGCGAGGAGGCCTGGGGCATCCTCGAACAGGACCTCGGCAAGCTGACCTGAGTCATGGCGGATATCGGCCTGGTGGAGCGGCGGCCTGAGGGGCGGGTGGAGAGCCTGCTCGGCGGTGCGCTGGAGCTTGCGGCGGCGGCGCTTGTCGCGGTGGAGACGGTGCTGCTGCTGGCCGGCATCGTGGCGCGCTACGTGTTCCACAGCTCGCTCGTCTGGTCGGACGAGCTGGCCTCCGTGCTGTTCCTCTGGCTGGCGATGCTGGGGGCGGTGGTCGCCTTCCGCCGCGCCGAGCATATGCGGATGACAGCGCTCATCGCCATGGCACCGGCGGGGCTGCGCGGCTTCCTCGAGGCGCTGGCCGTGGCGGCGCCGATCCTTTTCCTGCTGCTGCTGCTTCATCCGGCCTACGACTATGCGGTGGAGGAGAGCTTCATCACCACGCCGGCGATGGAGATCCCGGGAAGCTGGCGGGCCTCGGCCCTACCGGTGGGCGTTCTGCTGATGTTGCTGGTGGCGCTGGTGCGCCTGCCGCGGGCTGCGGGCTGGGGGCGGGCGGCGGCGGCGCTGGGCGTCGTCGCACTGGTCGCGGCGGGGTTCTGGTGGGCCGGGCCAGTGTTCAGGCCGCTCGGCAACCTCAATCTCGTCATCTTCTTCGTGGGGCTAGTGGCGGCGACGGTGCTCGCCGGCGTGCCGATCGCATTCTGCTTCGGGCTTGCGACCTTCGGCTATCTGGCGCTGACGACGCGGGTGCCGACCATGGTGGTGGTGGGGCGGATGGATGAGGGGATGTCGCACCTCATCCTGCTCGCGGTGCCACTTTTCATTTTCCTCGGCAGCTTGATCGAGATGACGGGCATGGCCCGCGCGATGATCCGTTTCCTCGCCAACCTGCTCGGTCATGTGCGGGGCGGGCTGTCCTATGTGCTGATCGGGGCGATGTACCTCGTCTCCGGCATATCCGGCGCGAAGGCGGCCGACATGGCGGCGGTGGCGCCGGTGCTGTTTCCCGAGATGCGGGAGCGTGGGGCGAAGCCAGGGGAGCTGGTCGCACTGCTCTCGGCAACGGGGGCGCAGACCGAGACGGTGCCGCCCTCGCTAGTGCTCATCACCATCGGCTCGGTGACGGGGGTGTCGATCGGCGCGCTCTTCACCGGCGGGCTCCTGCCTGGGGCGCTGCTCGCGGTGGTGCTCTGCGGCGTGGTGTGGTGGCGGCATCGGGGGCAGTCGCTTGCCGGCGCCGCCAAGCCGGGCGGGCGTGAGATCCTGCGGAGCTTCGGCTTCGCGTTGCCGGCGCTGGCCTTGCCCTTCCTGATCCGCGCCGCGGTCGTCGAAGGCGTCGCCACGGCGACCGAGGTGTCGACCATCGGCATCGCCTACGCCTTCATTGTCGGGTTGCTGTTCTACCGTCAGCTCGATTGGTCGCGGCTGAGGCCGATGCTGGTGGATACGGCGGCGCTGTCGGGAGCGATCCTGCTCATCATCGGGGCGGCGACGGCAATGGCCTGGGCGCTGACGCAGTCGGGCTTCTCGCGGCAGCTTGCCGCGGTGATGGCGGCGCTGCCGGGCGGGCAGGCGGGGTTCCTCGCCGTCTCGATCCTGGCCTTCGTTGTGCTGGGCAGCGTGCTGGAGGGAATTCCGGCCATAGTGCTGTTCGGACCCCTGCTCTTTCCCATCGCGCGCGACATGGGTGTGCATGAGGTCCACTATGCGATGGTGGTGATCCTCTCGATGGGGATTGGCCTCTTCGCCCCGCCCTTCGGCGTCGGCTACTATGCCGCCTGCGCCATCAGCCGCATCGGGCCGGATGAGGGGATGCGGGCGATCTGGGGCTACATGCTGGCGCTGCTGCTCGGCACGGCAGTGATCGCCGCCATTCCCTGGATCTCCATCGGGTTCCTCTAAAGCAAGCTCTAGTCGAGGAACGGGCCGATCAGGGCGAGGAAGCTCGACGGGCTCTCGGCATGGACCCAGTGGCCGACGCCCGGGACGGTGGCGAAGCGGGCAGCCGGGAAAAGAGCCCCGAACCGCGGGTGCGAGTCGGGCCGGATGTAGCTCGACCGTTCGCCGTTGATGACGAGGGTCGGTCCCTCGTAGCGGCCGGGAAGATCGGGGAATCCCTCGAGTACCGGCATGGCGGCGGCGAGCTCATCGAGGCCGAGGCGCCAACGCGGCGGGTCGTCCTGCATCCGCAGGTTCTGCACGAGGAAGGCACGGATGCCGGGCTCGGGAACTGCAGCGGCCAGCGCCGCGTCGGCGTCACGGCGCGTCAGCCCGGAGCGAAGCGGAATGGCCTGCATTGCCTCCACATAGGGGCGCAGCGCCGGCGGATAGGCGATGGGCGCGATATCGACGACGACCAGCCGCGCGACCAACGCCGGCTCGGCGAGCGCGAGCGCCATCGCCACCTTGCCACCCATGGAATGGCCGATGACCGCGGTGGGCGCGGCCCCCATTGCCCGCATCGTCTCGGCGACATCGGCGGCCATGGTCGGATAGTCCATGGCACTGGAGCGGCCGGAAGCGCCGTGGTTGCGGAGGTCGAGGGCGAGGACGCGGTGCCGTGCCGCCAGATGCCGCTGCACCGCCCCCCAATTCTGCGCCGAGCCGAACAGTCCGTGCAGCAGGATCACGGGCGGGCCGTCGCCGGCTTCGACCAGGTTGAGGCGCATCCTCTCTCCCTCCCCTACCCCTTCGCGGCCAGGACCACGCTCGCGGCGATCAGCCCGCCCCCGGCCAGCACATCCCATCCCAGCGCCTCGCCGAGCCAGAGGTTCGAGATCAGCACGCCGAGCGCCGGCACGACGAGGAAGCCAACCGAGGCGCGGATGCCCGACAGCCGCCGCCCTGCCTCGATCGTCGACCAGGTGCCGATGGGCGCCGCCACGGCGCCGATGAAGGCGGCATGCGGCCAGGAGGGCGCGCCGATGCCACCCGCCGGCTCGCGCCAGAGTGCCAGAGGCAGCAGCAGGAGGGCGGCGATGGCGAAGCACCAGGGCAGCAGCTCCATCACCGGCCGGCGCGGCGGCAGGCGGCGGGTGACGAGGATGGCGACGCTCCAGAACAGGCTGGAGCCGAGCAGCATCAAGTAGCCCGGCAAGGTGTCGAGGCCTGTCGCACTCAGCATCGCCCAGGGCTGCATCAGCACGCCGACGCCGAGCAGGCCGATCCCCGCCGCCAGCCATTGCAGCGGCGAGACCCGCTCGCCCAGCACCCACCAGGAGAGCGGGATCAGCCAGAAGACGGTGACATTGGTGAGGATCGCCATCCGCCCGGCCGGGATCCAGGCCAGCGCCGTATGGGTCAGCGCGAAGAAGCCCCCGAGCTGCAGCAGGCCGATCGCCAGGATGCAGGGCAGGTCGCCGCGCGCCGGCCAGCGCAGCCGCCGCATCCCCGCCAGCAGCAGCAGGGTGACGGCCGCCGCCATGGCGCAACGGTTGAGGGCGAACCAAAGCGGCGTCGCATGCGCCAGCGCGTCCTTGGTGACGGGCCAGACGCCGCCAAACAGCACCACCGAGATGGCGAGGTAGCGATAGCCCTCAAACGTCTTTGCCCGCGACGGCGGTGTATTCGAAGCACCTGTCAAAAAGCGGGTCCTGCCCGGTGTCCTCCCCACGGCTTTGCCGGGGAGGCGGCGCGAGGCCTGAGGAAAGGAACGTGTTCCGGGGCCCCGCGAAGCCGCTTCGCGGCTTCGCGGGGAGTGATCAGTCGGCGACCTTCAGCATGATCTTGCCGATATGCGTGCTGCTCTCCATCAGCGAATGCGCCGCCGCCGCCTCGGACAGCGGGAAGACCTTGTGGATGGGCGGCGCGACCTTGCCGGCATCGAGCAGCGGCCAGACCTTCTCGCGCAGTGCTTCCGCGATCTCAGCCTTCTGCGCCGCGGTGCGCGGGCGCATGGTGCTGCCGGTGACGGTGAGGCGGCGGGTCATCACCGGGCGGAGATCGGCCTTCGCCACCTCGAAGCCGCCGAGGAAGGCGATGATGACAAGGCGGCCGTCCATGGCCAAGCATTTCAGATTGCGGTTGAAGTAGTCGGCGCCGACCATGTCGAGCACGACATTGGCCAGCTTGCCGCCGGTCGCACGCTTCACCTCCTCGACGAAATCCTGGGTGCGGTAGTCGACCGCGTGATCGGCGCCAAGGTCGAGGCAGGCCCTGCATTTTTCCGTGCTGCCGGCCGTCGCGATCACGCTGGCGCCGAAAGCTTTGGCGAGTTGAATGGCGGTAACGCCGATGCCGCTCGTGCCGCCATGGATCAGCACCGTCTCTCCGGCGGCCAGCCGGCCATGGCCGAAGAGATTGGCCCAGACGGTGAAGAAGGTCTCCGGCAGGGCGGCGGCACGGATGGCATCGAACCCCTTCGGCCAGGGCAGGCACTGGCTGGCCGGGGCGACGCAATACTCGGCATAGGCGCCGCCATTGGTCAGGGCGCAGACCCGGTCGCCCGGCTTCCAGGCGGTGACCTCGGCGCCAGCTGCGACGACCTCGCCGGCGGTCTCGAGCCCGATCAGGGGGCTTGCACCGGGGGGCGGCGGGTATTCGCCCTTGCGCTGGGCGACATCCGGACGGTTGACGCCCGTTGCCAGGACGCGGATCAGCACCTCATCCGCCTTCGGTTGAGGCACTGGCGCCGTCGAGGGGGTTAGCACCTCGGGCGGGCCGCCTTCGCCATGGGTGATGACGGTCATCGATGGGGGCAGCGGTGCCATGGCGGTCTCTCCCGGAGTTGCGGGGAGGTTCCGCGCGAGGGCGCATCGCGTCAAGCCAGGGGGCCTTGCCAGGACGGGTGGGCATGCGATGAATCCGCCGCCGCGCATCCGTCGCGGGAGGATGCCGATGTCGAGGATTGCCCGTCGCCCGCTGCTCGGCGGCATTGCCGCCCTGGCGGCGCCGCGGTTGGCCGGGGCGCAGGGCACGGCGCCGGCCAACGAGCTGAGGCTCGGCGCCCTGTTTCCCTTCAGCGGCAGCCTCGCCCTGCTCGGCGACGAGAGCTTCCGCGGGCTGGAGCTGGCCGCGGAGGAGCGCAACGCGGTGGGTGGGCTGCTTGCGCGGCCGATCCGGCTGGTGAAGGGCGACGCGGCCGGGGCGGACCAGGCGGTCGCCGAGTTGCGGCGCTTGCAGGGGACGGAGAGGGTGGCGGCCGCCTTCGGCACCTATGCCTCGCCGCTCGGCTTTGCGGCCAGCCAGGCGGCGGAGTTGCAGGGCTTCCCGTTCTTCGAGCTCGGCGCCATCGCCGACCCGATCACCGAGCGCGGCTTCCGCATGCTGTTCCGCCTCTGCCCGCGAGCCAGCGACTTCGCCCGCGATTCGGTCGCCGTCATCCCGGAGATGCTGGCGACGGCCTGGTCCACGCCGGCCGAGGTGCTGCGCATCGCCATCCTGCATGAGGAGGGCCTCTACGGCCAGGCGGTGAGCGGGGCACAGGAGGCGCAGCTCAAGGCGCGCGGGCTGAACCTGGTGGAGCGGATCGGCTATGCGGCGCGAAGCGTCGACCTGTCATCGCTGCTGCAGAGGCTGCGCGCGGTCGGCGCCGACGTGGTGCTGCATACCGGCTACCAGAACGACATTGTGCTGTTCTATCGCGGCATGAAGGAGGCGGGCTGGAAGCCGCGCATGGTGATCGGCGCCGGGGCCGGCTACAGCATGACGGACACGGCCCGTTCGGTCGGGCCGGAGTTCGACGGCACGCTGGATGTCGACTTCCCGCAGATCGCGGTGAACGAGGCCGCCGCACCGGGCGTGCAGGGCTTCGTTGAACTTTACAAGCGGCGCTACGGCAGCGACCCGCGCTCCGGCCATTCGCTGGCGAATTACGTCGGTGCGCGCCTGGTGTTGGATGCGATGCAGCGTGCGGCTGCACTCGACCGGGACAAGCTGCGTGCCACGCTGCTGGCAACGGATGTGGCGGAGGGCAGCACGCCGAATGGCTGGGGTGCGCGCTTCGACGAGAAGGGGCAGAACCTGCGCGCGCGGCCACTGCTGGCCCAGTGGCAGGCTGGCCGCCTGGTGACGGTGGCGCCGGCCGAGGCGGCGGTGGCGGTGCTGCGGCCGGTGATGGGGGCTATTCCACCTTGATCCCCGCATCCTGGATGATCGTCTCCCATTTGGTGATCTCATCCATCAGCCACCGCCGTGCCGTCTCGGGCGTGGTGTCGTGGCGGACCAGCATGGTGAGGTCGGTCAGGCGCTGCTGTACGCCGGTCTGCGCGGCGGCCTTGTTGAAGGCGGCATTGATCTGCTCGACGACCGGCGCCGGCGTGCCGGCCGGGGCGAAGACCATGTGCCAGGTATAGCTCTCGGCATTGGCGACGCCGCCCTCGGCGAAGGTTGGGATGTCAGGTGCCTGGGGCAAGCGCTCGGCGGAAGAGATGCCGAGGGCCCGCGCGTCGCCGCGCTTGGCATAGGTAAGGCCGCCGGCGGCGACATCCATGAACATCGCAAGGCGCCCGGAGAGCAGATCAGGCATCCCCGCGGCCGAGCCGCGATAGGGGATGTGGTTGACCTTGAGGTTGCCTGCGCGCTTCAGCAGCAGTTCGGTCGCCAGATGCACGGCGCCGCCGACGCCGCTGCTGCCGTAGTCAAATTCGCCGGACTTCCCGCGGAACAGCGCGACCGCCTCCTGCAAGGTCTTTGCCGGGAGATCCTTGTTGACCAGCAGGATCATCGGGATGACACCGAGCAGCGCCACCGGCTGGAAATCCCCGACCGGATCGAAGGCGAGGCGTGGGAAGAGCGGCCGCAGCACCGAATGCGCGATGGTGCTGTAGAGCAGCGTGTGCCCGTCCTTCGGCGCAGTCGCCACGGCTTCGGTGCCCACCACCACGCCGGCTCCGGTACGGTTCTCGACGACGACGCGCTGCGGCAGGAGCTTCGACACCTCCTCGGCGAAGAGGCGGGCGGGAATGTCGGTCGGCCCTCCAGCGGCGAAGGGAACGATCAGCCGGATCGGCTGGTTGGGCCAGGCCGGCTGCGCCCGCACGGAGGAGGCTGGCAGGATGGCAGCGGCGGCAAGCAGGCTGCGACGATGCATGGATGAGCCTCCCGGTGGGCTTCGCTGCCCTTGCGGCTCAATCTTGGCTCCGGGTGGCTAGGGGTCAAGCCGCTTGCCGGTCTCGCCATCGAAGACGTGCAGCGCCGCGGCCGGGAGAGCGACCGGCAGGCTCTGCGCACCGGGGCCCGGGCCGGCAAGCTTCACCACCAGCGCCTCGCCGCCCGGCAGGCGTCCGTGCAGCACCGTCTCGGAGCCGAGCGGCTCGACCAAGTCGAGCGGAAGCGGGATGCCGCCCTCGGCCAGTTCGACATGCTCGGGGCGGATGCCGATGGTGAGCGGCCTCCCCTCCCCGCCCGCACGCGGCCCGTCGGCGAAGCGCAGCACCGGCCCGGCCTTCAGCGCGACGACCTGGCCGCCCTCGGCCAGGGTCCCTTCCAGGAAATTCATCGCCGGGCTGCCGATGAAGCCGGCGACATAGGTATCGGCAGGCCGCGCCCAGATCTCCATCGGCGACGCGATCTGCGCCGCATGGCCGGCATGCATCACGACGAGCCGGTCACCGAGTGTCATCGCCTCGGTCTGGTCATGGGTGACGAAGAGCGAGGTGACGCCGAGACGGCGTTGCAATCGCCTGATCTCGGCGCGCATCTGCACCCGCAGTTTCGCATCGAGGTTGGAGAGCGGCTCGTCGAAGAGGAAGAGCTTCGGCTCCCGCACGATGGCGCGGCCCATGGCCACGCGCTGGCGCTGGCCACCCGAGAGCTGGCGCGGGCGGCGCGCCAGCAACGGCCCGATCCCGAGCAGCCCAGCGGCCTCGGCGACGCGGCGAGCGATCTCGGGCTTCGGCAAGCCGCGGATCTTGAGGCCGTAGGCCATGTTCTGCTCGACCGTCATGTGCGGGTAGAGCGCGTAGTTCTGGAACACCATGGCGATGTCGCGCTCCGCCGGCTCCAGCGCCGAAACCTCCCGCCCGGCGATGCGAATGCTGCCGGAACTCGCTGTCTCGAGCCCCGCCACGATCCGCAGCAAGGTGGACTTGCCGCAGCCGGAGGCGCCGACGATGACGATCATCTCGCCATCCTCGACGGCGAGGTCGATGCCGTGCAGCACGTGAGTGGCGCCGAAGGACTTCGTGAGTCCGGAGACCTCAAGGCTCGCCATTACTTCTCGGTCTCCGTCAGGCCCTTCAGGAACCAGCGTTGCATCAGCAGCACCACGGCGACGGGCGGCAGCAGCGCCAGCACCGCCATGGCCATGATGACATTCCATTCATTCTGCGCATCGCCGGTGCCGATCATCTTGGCCATGCCGACCACGATGGTCTCTAGGCTGCGGTCGTTCACCACCAGCAGCGGCCAGAGGTACTGGTTCCAGCCATAGATGAAGAGGATCACGAAGAGCGCCGCGATGTTCGTCACCGAGAGCGGCAGCAGGATGTCACGGAAGAAGCGCATCGGTCCGGCGCCGTCCATCTTCGCCGCCTCGACATACTCCTCCGGAATGGTGAGGAAGAACTGACGGAAGAGCAGCGTCGCCGTAGCCGAGGCGATCAGCGGAATGGTCAGTCCGGCCATGGAGTTGAACAGGTCCATGCTGACGATGACCTGATAGGTCGGGATGATCCGCACCTCGACCGGCAGCATCAGCGTCATGAAGATGGTCCAGAAGGCGATCATCCGGCCGGGGAAGCGGAAGAACACCACCGCATAGGCCGAGAGCAGGGAGATGACGATCTTCCCGACCGCAATGCAGAGCGCCATGATGGTGCTGTTCAGCAGCATCCGCGATGCGGGCGAGACGGTGAAGCGGCCGGAGCCGCCGCTGACCCAGGCGGCGGTGTAATTCTCGACTGCGTGGCTGCCCGGCAGCAGCGGCACGTCGCCGCGGCCTATGGTGGAGGCATCATGCGTCGAGCCGATCAGGGTGATGTAGATCGGCGCCGCGAAGATCAGCACCCCGAGCAGCAGCCAAAGATGCGGCCAAAGGGAGGACCAGTAGCGGCGCATCAGTAATGCACCTTGCGCTCAATGAAGCGGAATTGCACCGCCGTCAGCGCGATGACGAGGATCATCAGGATCACCGACTGGGCGGAGGAACTGCCGAGGTTCACGTTCTGCACGCCCTCGACATAGACCTTGTAGATCAGCGTCTCCGTAGCCTTTCCCGGGCCGCCGCCGGTCAGCGCATGGATGACGCCGAAGGTGTCGAAGAAGGCATAGACGAGGTTCACCACCAACAGGAAGAAGGCGGTCGGCGAGAGCAGCGGCAGGATGATGGTCCAGAAGCGCCGCACCGGCTTCGCACCGTCGATCGCCGCCGCCTCCAGCACGCTCCGCGGGATGGATTGCAGGCCGGCCAGGAAGAAGATGAAATTGTAGCTCACCTGCTTCCAGGCCGCGGCGACGATCACCAGCAGCATCGCCTGGTTGCCGTTCAACTTGTAGTCCCAGGCAACGCCGGCCTCATTCAGCGCCCGCCCGACCAGCCCGATCGAGGGGTGAAAGAGGAAGAGCCAGAGCACGGCGGCGATGGCCGGCGCCACGGCATAGGGCCATACCAGCAGCGTACGGTAGATATTGGCACCGCGGATCGACTTGTCCGCTTGCACGGCCAGGAAGAGCGCAGTGCCCATGGCGAGCACGGCGACCGAGGACGAGAAGATCAACGTGTTCCAGGCGGCGCCACGCCATTCCGGCTCCGCCAGGACTTCGGTGAAGTTGCGGAGGCCGACGAACTGGGAGCTCATGCCCCAGGGGTCCTCCTGCAGCAGGGACTGCCAGATGGCAGCCCCCGCCGGCCAGAGGAAGAAGATCGCGGTGATGACGAGCTGCGGCGTGAGCAACAGCAGCGGCAGCGCCGTGCCGTTGAAGACCGTCTTGCGCACAGCGCTTTCCTGATCAGCCGCGGTTCTGGCGCTCGAAATTGCGCAGCACGGTATTGGCCCGCTGCATCACCGCCTCCAGCGCCTGCTGTCCGTTCTGCTGGCCCTGGAAGGACTTCTCCATCTCCTCCTGGATGATGTTGCGGATCTCGACATAGCCGCCGAGGCGGATGCCGCGGGTGTTCGGCGTAGTCTCGCCGCCACGCAGCAGCTGCTCGATCGCAACCTCGGTGCCGGGGTTCTTCTCGTAGAAGCCCTGCGACTTCGCCACCTGGTAGCTGGCTCGGCGGACCGGGACGTAGCCGGTGTCCATGTGCCACTTGGCATCGATCTCGGGTTGACTGAGATAGCGGTAGAATTCCGCGACGCCTTTCCACTCGGCCGCACTGCGTCCGCCGGCAGGGCCGCGGTTCAGGGCCCAGAAGCTGGCACCGCCGATGATGCTGTTGCGGGGCGCGCCGGCGACGTCGCTATAATAAGGCAGCATGGCGGTGCCCCAGGCGAAGCGCGACTCGCGCAGCAGGCGGGCACGCAGGCTCGAGGACGCCATGGTGATGCTGACCTCGCCAGCCGGGAAGAGCGCATCCGCTGCATTGTCCCGGCCGCCATACTTGAACAGGCCGTCCTTCTGCCAGGCGATCAGGTTGTCCATGTGCCGAACCATCACAGGGTTGTTCACCTGCATGGTGGCGCCGAGCCCGTCGAAGCCGTTGCCGAGGCTCGCCAGCGGGAGGTTGTGGATGGCCGAGACCTGCTCGACCTGCACCCAGGCCGGCCACGAGGTGGTCATCGGACTGGCGATGCCGGCCGCCTTCAGCTTCTTCAGCGCCTCGGCCAGTTCCTCCCAGGTCTTCGGAGCCACATCGGGGTCCAGCCCGGCCCGCCTGAGGTGATCCTTGTTGTAGAACATCGTCGCGGTGGAGCTGTTGAAGGGCATGCTCATCTGCCGCCCGTCGGAGGCCTGATAGTAGCCGCGCACCGCCGGGAGGTAGTCGTTGAAGTCGATGCTGACGCCGGATTCGGCGAGCAGCTCATGCACCGGCTTCACCGCGCGCCCGGCGGACATCATCGTGCCGGTGCCGACCTCGAACATCTGCACCACATGCGGCGCGGCATTGGCGCGGAAAGCGGCGATGGCGGCCACCATCGTCTCCGGATAGGAGCCGCGGAAGGAGGGCATCACCTTCACCCCCTGCTGCGTGGCGTTGAAGGCGGCGACGATCCCCTCGAGCTGCCCGCCGAGCGGCTGCGGCAGGCCGTGCCAGAATTGGATCTCGACCGGCGCCTGGGCGGCGGCGGGGCGGGTGCGCGCGGCGGCGATGGCCGCGGCGGCCAGGCTGGCCTGGGCCAGGAAACGGCGCCTCATGGCGTGACTTCTCCCAATCGATCTCGTTGCCGGGGCCGCCGGTTAGCGGCGCCAGGTTGCGGCTCCGTGCCAGTCTTGTGACAGATAGATGAAGCCCGTACAGCGCAGCAAGCGGCCTAAGCGGTCAGCTTTGCGTAAAGCGCCGGGTCGGTCGCCCCCTCGGTGCCGAAGAGGAGGATGCGGCTCGCCTCGTTGAGCCCGAGGGCGGCGCGGGCGAAGGGCTCGCGTGCCGCCAGCAGCATCCCGGCCAGGCCGGCGACGGCGCTCTCGCCGGCGACCAGCGGCGGCTGGCGGCGAGCGAGCAGGCGCATGCAATCGACGGCGCTGGCATCGGGGACAGCCATGAAGGCGAAGCCGGCCCGCTCCAGCTCCTGCCAGGCGAGCAGGCTCGGCTCGCCGCAGGCAAGGCCGGCCATCAGCGTGTCCAGCTCGCCTTCGACAGCGGTCGCCTCGCCCGCCTCGGCGCTGGCCATCAGGCAGGCGGCCCGCTCCGGCTCGACCACCACGATGCGCGGGCCGTCCAGCCCGTAGCGGGCGCGCATCTGCACAGAGACGGCGGCCGCCAACCCGCCGACGCCGCCTTGGATAAAGACATGGGTGGGCGGCGCGGGGATCGACTCGGCCGCCTCCTCCGCTATCAACCGGTAGCCCTGCATCACGTCGCGCGGCACCTCGGTGTAGCCTGCATAGGAGGTGTCGGAGACGACGAACCAGCCCCGCTCGGCGGCCTCGCCCCGGGCGGCGCGGACGGCATCGTCATAGGTGCCGGGGACAACGCGGATTTCGGCGCCGTAGCGGGCAATGGCGTCGCGCCGGCCCTGGCTCACCCCCTCATGGACGAAGATGACGCAGGTGGCGCCGAAGCGCTGCGCGCCCCAGGCGACGCTCCGGCCGTGGTTCCCATCCGTCGCGCAGGTGATGGTGATGGCACGCGTCGCCTCGCGGTGGGTGCCGTCCGTCAACTCGGCCGCCGTCGCGGCATTGGCAACGCCCCGCTTCGCCAGCTCGGCCTGGAGCAGCCGCATCACCGCATAGGCCCCGCCGAGCGCCTTGAAACTGCCGAGGCCGAAGCGGCCCCCCTCATCCTTCCAATGCACGGCGCCGAGGCGGGCGGCCTTGGCCACCTCCTCCAGCGGGACCAGAGGAGTCGACGCATAGCCTTCCCAGCCGGCGATTTCCTCGCGTGCGCGCCGGAATCCGCCCTCAGGCAGGACGACCACGCCTGGCGTACCGTGATGGCGATTGAGGATCAGGCGGAAGGGGCGGTTCGGGATGCTCATGGAGAGGAGTTATCGCGCGGCCCCTGCCCCGCCGCCACTGGCGGCTTGCACCCGGAGGGGGCCGGCGCGACATCTATCCGGGCAAGATCGGGAGAGCGCCATGCAGATCACCATCCTGGGCGGGGGCGGCTTCCTCGGCCGCAAGCTGGCGGCGCGGTTGGCCCACGAGGGCAGCCTCGGCGGCGAGGCGATCAGCGGCCTCACCCTATTCGACCTCCACGCACCGCCGGGGATCGAGGCGCCCTTCCCCGTACGCTGCCTCGGCGGCGACGTGGCCGATCCGGCGCAGGTCGCCACCGCCATCCCGGAGGGGACGCGGGTGGTGGTGCATCTGGCCGCCGTGGTATCGGCCCAGGCAGAGGCGGATTACGAGCTCGGCCTGCGGGTGAACCTGCATGGCACGCTGGCGGTGATCGAGGCCTGCCGGCGGCTGACCCAAGGTCCGCACGCCTCCGGCGCGACGCCGCCGCGGGTGGTCTTCACCTCCTCCGTCGCCAGCTTCGGCGGCGGGCAGGAGGCGCGGCTGGAGGACGATGCCCGTCAGCTTCCCGGCAACAGCTACGGCGCGGAGAAGGCGGCCGCCGAACTGCTGCTGCAGGATGCCTCAAGGCGCGGCGTGCTGGATGCCGTCAGCCTCCGCCTGCCGACGGTGATCGTGCGTCCGGGGCGGCCGAACAAGGCGGCCTCCTCCTTCGTCTCGGCGATCCTGCGGGAGCCGCTGCTCGGCCTCCAGACCGAGCTGCCTGTGCCGGAGGAGTTCGCCGTCTGGATCTGCTCGCCGCGCCGGGCCATCGACTGGTTCCTGCATGCGATGGCGATGGACACGACGCCGCTCGGCCTCGATCGCGGCATCAACCCGCCTGGGCGGAGCGCGACCGTCGGCAAGATGCTGAGCGCGCTCGAGAGCGTCGCCGGGCCCGAGGCGCGGGCCCTGGTGCGTCATGCGCCGGACCCGGCGATCGAGGCGATCGTCGGCGGCTGGCCGGCCAGCTTCACCGCGGAGCGGGCGCGGCGGCTGCTCGGCTTCTCGGAGCAGGAATCGCTGGAGGAGATCATCCAGGGCTTCATCGAGGACGACCTGACCGCGACCCGGGCCGAGCGGGGCATCTGAGGCCCGGGGCGGTGCCGGGCTGCGAGGCTCAGGCATCCTCCGCCGCGCCCTGTCCGACCAGCACCGCCCGCATCGCCGGCGGGATCGCCACCTTTTCCCCGCTGCCATGGCGGATGAGGACCAGCACGGCGCGGCAGGTGAAGACGAGTCCCCTCTTCCACACCGCATAGTCCTGGGTCAGGCTGCTGCGGCGCAGCGCCGCCGGCCGCATGGTGACGGCGACCGCATCGTCGAAGGCGAGCGACTGGAGGTAGCGCACCTCCATCTGCGCGACGACCGGGCCCGGCTCGCCCACGGCGAATCGGCCGCCGAGCGAGAGCCAGTGGGACACGCGGAGATCCTCGCACAGGGCGAGGTAGGCGGCATTGTTGGCATGGGCGTACTGGTCGCATTCCGACCAGCGGATTCGGTGCCGCCGGACCACCGCCCAGTCACCCTCGATTCCGAATTCCGCGCGATCCGCATCCTCGACCATGCTGCCCTCCAACGCAGCGAGACTGCCATGACGGCAAAGACAAGGGCAGCGGGGCTTGACTTGATGCTTAAATGCAACAAAATGTAGGGCTTGCGCAATTCGATCTGCGGGTGACCTTCACAAACCAATGAGTTGAATTTAAACTTCAGTTCTTCGCGATTTAACGGGGATCACCACGTGGCTGTTCCGGACCATCGGGCGCACCAGGACGCGTCCGAACGATTGGTCATCGCCCTGGCTGAACCCCGGCGCCTGTCTCCCGTCCAGCCGCGGACGATGGTGGAGCAGGCCGCCGAGGCCATCGTCGCCGCCGCCGCCCGCGGCCTCTTCCTGCCCGGCGACCGGCTTGTCGAGGCGGAGATCGCCCGCGACCTCGGCATCAGTCGCGTCCCAGTCCGCGAGGCGCTGCGGCTGCTGGAGAGCCAAGGCATCGTCGTCAGTACCCCCTACAAAGGGATGCGGCTGATGCAGGTGACGAATTCCGGCGTCGCCGCACTGATGCGGGTGAGGTTCGCCCTCGAATCGCTCGCCGTGCGGGAAGCCTTGCGTCAGCCGGGTGGTGCCGAGCGCTTCGAGGGGCTTGAGGCCGCCGCCGCGGGCTACCGCCAAGCGGTGGAAGTCGGCGACCCGGCGCTGATCGTGCTGGCCGATGGCGATTTCCATGCCGAGTTGTGCCGGGTTTCCGGCAACGCGCCCCTGCTCGCCCTGTGGCAGAGCCTCGCTCGGCAGCTTGCGGTGATCTGGGGGCTCGCCCAGCAGATCCGGGTGCAGGAGGGACTGGAGGCGGAGCATGGCGTGCTGATCGCCGCCCTTGCTGCCGGGGATGAGGCGAAGGCCCTGGCCGCGCTCGAGGCGCATGTGGGTTGGAACCTCACCTTCGACTTCGAGTCGGTGCTGGAGGAGCGGCGGCGCCCCCCGGCCGGGCTTTAGGGATTGCGGCATCCTGGTCATGGCAGGACGATGACGGCACGCCGACCACCGGAGTTGCCGCGATGACGGATGCCTTCCCCCTGCCCGATCACCAGAGCCAGAACTGGTCCCTGCGCAAGCCCGCCGCGAGCGGCGCCGGGGGCGTCGTCGTCTCCCAGGTGAGGGTGGCGGCGGAGGCCGGTGCCGCCATGCTGCGCGCCGGCGGCACCGCGGCGGATGCCGCCGTTGCCACCGCCTTCGCCCTCGCCACGCTCGAGCCCTGGAACAGCGGGCTCGGCGGCATCGGCTTCGCCCAGGTGATGACGCCGGGAATGTCGCCCGCCGAGACCATCGATTTCGGTCCCGTTGCGCCGGCCGGGCTCGACGCCTCCGCCTTCCCGCTGACCGGGCGGATGAAGCAGGACCTTTTCTCCTGGCCCGAGGTGGAGGGGGACCGCAACATCCATGGCCCGCTCTCCTTCGTCATCCCCTCCGCCGTCGCGGGCTATGCGCTGCTGCATGAGCGGCACGGGCGGCTGCCGATACGCGAGGTCCTGGCCCCCGCAGTCGCCCTGGCCAAACGCGGCCTGCCGGCCGACTGGTACACCACGCTGAAGGTAGCGAGCTCGGCCAGCGTGCTGCGCCTTTACCCGGAGAGTGCGCGCATCTACCTGCCGAACGGCTTGCCGCCGACGACACCCTATCAAGGGGCTCCGGGCTTCTTCCCGCTCGGCAACCTGCCGGCGACCCTGGAGCGGCTGCAACAGGCCGGGCTGCGCGACTTTTATGAGGGCGAGATCGCCGCGCAGATCGCCGCCGATGTAGGGGAGATGGGCGGCGTGCTCTCCGCCGCCGACCTCGCCGGCTGCCGTGCAAGGGTGAAGCCCGCCGTCGCCGTGCCCTGGCGCGGGCGCACGCTCATGCTCTCGAATGGGCTGACCGCGGCGCCGACCATGCGCCGGGTGCTGGAGCTGATGGCCGATGTCCCGCTCGGCCCGGAACCATCGGCCGCCTGGTATGCCAGCTTCGCCAGCGCCATGCAGGCCGCCTATGGCGAACGGCTCGCCGGCCTTGGCGATGCCGAGCCCGAGGGCGCCGAGACCTGCACGACTCACCTCACCACTTGCGACAAGGATGGGATGATGGTGGCAGTGACCACCACCCTTCTCTCCTCCATGGGCAGCCGCGTCGTCCTGCCGCGCTCGGGCGTGCTGATGAACAACGGCGTCATGTGGTTCGACCCGCAGCCGGGCACGCCGAATGCCATCGCGCCAGGCAAGCGGCCGCTGACCAACATGTCGCCCATCATCCTCGCCTCGGGCGACCAGCCGGAGATCGCGGCCGGCGCTTCGGGCGGGCGGCGCATCCTGGCCGCGGTGCTGCAGCTGCTCTCCTTCGTCACCGAATTCGGGATGGAGCCGGAGGCGGCGGCGCATCATCCGCGGATCGACGTCTCCGGGCCGGAGGGCGTCACCGCCGACCGGCGCCTGCCGCCCGAGGTGCTGGCCGCCCTGCCTGGCACCCCGACCATTGTGGAGCACGCCGTGCTGCCTCTCAACTTCGCCTGCCCGAACCTCATCCGCCGCGATCCGGGCGGCGAGGCGACCGGCATCAGCGATGCCATGACCCCCTGGAGCGGCGCGGTCGCGGCCTAGAGGGACCCTGGTCAGGGGCTATCGGCCCCAGCCGCGGCACGCTCCTTGCTGCTCATGCCTTGCCCAAGGGCAAGGCAGCTTCCGGGACATGACCGTTGCGTCATCTGACGGCAATCTGCCTGCGCCCTGCCGCAAAGGAGCGCAGAGCATGCATCGCCGACACCTACTCGCCGCCCTCGCCGCCCCTGCCCTGCTGCCCCGCCTCGCGCGGGCGCAGAATGGCTGGCCGGGACGCGGCTCCATCCGCCTCGTCGCGCAATTCCCGCCCGGCGGGCTGGTCGATACCATAGCCCGGCTGATCGCGCCGCCGCTCGCCCAGGCGCTCGGCCAGACGGTGGTCGTCGAAAACAAGGCGGGCGCCGGCGGGGTGATCGGTACTGACTTCGTCGCCAAGTCGCCGGCCGATGGCTACACCTTCCTTGTCAGCCATGCGTCGGTGCATGTCTTCTCGACGGCAACGCTGCCGACCCTGCCCTTTGACCCGGTGGCCGACTTCACCCATCTCGGCATGCTGGTCGAGGCGCCGAACGTGCTGCTGGTGAAGGCGAACTCGCCCTACAAGACGCTCGACCAGTATCTGGCCGCGGCGCGGCGCGTGCCGGTGCGCTACGGCTCCTCCGGCATCGGCTCGGCGCCGCATCTGCTCGGGGTGATGCTCGGGGCGGAAGGGCGGGCGCCCAGCCTTGAGCATGTGCCCTACCGCGGCAGCGCGCCGGCGATGCAGGACCTGATGGCCGGCACCATCGAGAGCCTGATCGACCCGATCACCACCAACGTGGCGATGCTGAAGGATGGCACGCTGCGCTGCCTCGGCATCTCCTCGCCGCAGCGGCTGGCGGCGATGCCGGACATCCCGACTTTCACCGAACAGGGCTACGGCAAGCTGACCTCGAGCCAGTGGCTCGGCCTTTCGGCGCCGAAGGGCCTGCCGGCGCCGATCGCCGAGCGAGTGACGGCGCTGATCCCGCCGCTGCTGGAAACGCCCGTGCTCCGTGCCCGGTGCGAGGAACTGGTGACGCTGCCGCGCAACCCGCCGCCGCTCGGTGCCGACTTCGTCGCCATCATGCAGGAGAACATCGCCACCTGGACCGGCATCGCCCGGCAGTTCAACATCGTGGCGAGCTGAGAGCCATGGCATGAGGATTGCGTGCCCCTCTGCCGCTCAATGCAGAGGGGCGTGCCCATGGATATCGGTGTCTTCATCCCGATCAACAACAATGGCTGGCTGATCTCGGCCACCTCGCCGCAATACATGCCGAGCTTCGAGCTCAACAAGCGGGTGGTGCAGATGGCCGAGGGCTACGGTCTCGACTTCGCCCTATCGATGATCAAGCTGCACGGCTTCGGCGGGAAGACCGAGTTCTGGGACCACGGGCTGGAAAGCTTCACGCTGATGGCGGGGCTCGCCTCCGTCACCTCGAAGATCCGGCTCTACGCCTCGACCGCGGTGCTGACCATTCCACCGGCGATCGTGGCGCGCATGGCGACGACCATCGACAGCATCTCGGGCGGACGGTTCGGGGTGAACATCGTCTCCGGCTGGCACAAGGTCGAGTACAGCCAAATGGGGATGTGGCCGGGCGATGCGTATTTCGGCAGGCGCTACGACTACAGCACCGAATACGTTCAGATCATGAAGCAGCTCTGGGAGACCGGAACAAGCGACCTCAAGGGCGAGTTCTTCCAGATGGACGCGTGCAAGATGAGCCCGCCGCCCTCGGTGCCGATCAAGCTGGTCGCCGCCGGGCAGAGCGACCGCGGGATGGAATTCGCGGCGCAGTACTGCGACTTCAACTTCGCCCTCGGCGAGGGGGTGAACGAGCCGCAGAAATGCATCGACGTGCCGCGGCGGATGCTGAAGGCGGCCGAGAAGACCGGGCGCGATGTCGGCTCCTACATCCTCTACATGGTCATCGCCGACGAGACGGACGAGGCGGCGATGGCGAAGTGGGATCTCTACAACCGGGGTGCCGACCGCGAGGCGCTGGCGCATCTGCTCGGCCATGCCGCAGCCGATGTGAACACGGAATCGACCTCGATGGCTGCGGCGATCCAGCGCTCGCCCTCGCCGATCAATTTCAACATGGGCACGCTGGTCGGCTCTTATGCCAGCATCGCGCGCATGCTGGACGAGGCGGCGGCGATGCCCGGGGTGAAGGGCATCATGCTCACCTTCGACGACTTCCTGGCGGGGATGGAGAATTTCGGCACCCGCATCCAGCCGCTGATGCGCTGCCGGAGCCATGTGAGGCTCGCCGCCTAGCCCTCGGCCTCGGGCGGGTCCAGATTGGTGGCCTGCCCGAGGTGACGCATGACCGAAACCGACCCCGCCCTGATGTCCGCCGAGACCCTGCTGGCGCTCTACGCACGGCGGGCGCTCAGCCCCGTGGAGGTGCTGAAGGCGGTGATGGAGCGGGTGGCCCGATACAACCCCTGGGTCAATGCCTTCGCCGCCATGAACCCCCGCGCCCTGCAGGCCGCGGGCGAGAGCGAGGCGCGCTGGATGGCCGGGCGGCCGATGGGGCTGCTCGACGGCGTGCCCGCCACGGTGAAGGACCTGCTGAACCTCACCGGTTTCCCGACCCGGCGCGGCAGCAAGGCCACCGACACGGCGCCGGCGACGGAGGATGCCCCCTCGGTGCTCGGGCTGAAGGCGGCCGGCGCCGTCATCCTGGGCAAGACCACCACCACGGAGTTCGGCTGGAAGTCGCCCGGTGACTGCCCGCTGCACGGCATCACCCGCAACCCCTGGAACCGCGAGCGGACGCCGGGCGGCTCCTCCTCCGGCGCCGGGGCGGCGGGCGCGGCCTGCTTCGGGCCGCTCCATATCGGCACGGATGCGGGCGGCTCCATCCGCATCCCGGCCGCCTTCTCCGGCCTCGTCGGGCTGAAGCCGAGCTTCGGCCGGGTGCCGCAATGGCCGCTCGGCGCCTTTTCCAATGTCGCCTGCACCGGGCCGATGACGCGTACGGTGCGCGACGCGGCGCTGATGCTCTCCACCATGGCGCGGTACGACCTGCGCGACCCCCGCTGCCTGCCGGATGAGCCGCGCGACTGGCGGGCGGGCATCGAGGGCGGCGTCGCCGGCCTGCGGATCGGCCTCGTGCGCCGCCTCGGCTTTGCCCCGCCGCTCGATGCCGATGGCGAGGCGGTGCTCCAGGCCGCGGCGCGGATGCTGGAGGAGCAGGGCGCGCAGGTCGAGGAGGCCGACCCGGCCCTGCCGGATACGCGGGCCATCTTCTCCCGCGTCTGGGGCGTGGGGCTGGCGCGGCTGGTGGCGACCATCCCGGAGGATCGGCGCGGACTGTTGGATGCCGGCCTCGTCGACCTCGCCGGGCGCGAGGCGGGGATGAATGCGGTCGACTTCCTGGGCGCCGAGGCGCTCCGGATCGAGGCGGCGCATGCGGCGGCGCGCTTCCACCAGCGCTTCGACCTGATGCTCTGCCCGGCGACGCCGACGGCCGCCTTCGCCGCCGACCAGCCGACCATCCGCCCGGCCGAGGCGCTGTGGCGCGACTGGGCACCTTGGACCTTCGCCTTCAACCTGACGCGGCAACCGGCGATCGCCGTGCCGGTCGGCCTCGACGAGCACGGGATGCCGCGCGCGGTGCAGCTCGCCGCCGCGCTCTACCGCGATGACCTGGTGCTGCGTGGGGCGCGGGCGCTGGAACAGGCCGCCACGATACCGCTGGCCCAGCCCGGCTGATTCTGCTTCATCGGGGAGAAGGTGGGAGGACGCGGCATGCGGTTGGTGACCTATAAGCGGGGCGGCTGGGCCGGCGGCAAGGTGGGCGCGCTGCGGGCGGACGGGGCGGTGCTCGACCTCTCGGCGGCGGATGGGCAGGTCTCCTGGGACAACATGCCGGCGCTGATCGCCGGCGGCGAGGCGATGCTGCGGCGGGCGCGGGCGGCGGCGGCGCAGGCACCGGTGGTGGAGGATGCGGTGCTGCTGGCGCCGATCCCGCGCCCGGCCAAGAACATCTTCTGCGTCGGCAAGAACTATTTCGAGCATGCCAAGGAATTCGCCGGCTCCGGCTTCGACGCCACGGCGAAGGAGGTGGTGCCGGAGGCGCCGGTGGTGTTCAGCAAGCCGCCGACCGCCGTCAGCGGGCCGGGCGACACCATCCCCGCCTTCCTCGACCCGACCGGGTCGACCGACTACGAGGGCGAGCTGGCCGTCGTCATCGGCAAGGCGGGACGCGGCATCAAGGCGGCCGACTGGGCGCAGCACGTCTTCGGATACACCATCGTCAACGACGTGACGGCGCGGACCTTGCAGCACAAGCACCGGCAATGGATCCTCGGCAAGGGGATCGACGGCTTCTGCCCGATGGGTCCCGCCATCCTCACCGCCGACGAGGTGCCAGACCCGCGCGCGCTGCGGCTGACCACGCATGTGAATGGCGAGAAGCGGCAGGATGCGTCGGTCGCCGATCTGATCTTCGCCATCCCGACCCTGATCGAGACCATCAGCGCCGGCATCACCCTGGAGCCGGGCGATATCATCGCAACCGGCACGCCGGCCGGCGTCGGCATCGGCTTCCAGCCGCCGCGCTTCCTGAGGTCGGGCGATGTGGTGCGGGTCGAGGTGACGGGGATCGGCGTGCTGGAAAATCCGGTCGCATGAGGCGCCGGGCGGTGCTGGCGGGCGGTCTGGCGCTCCCGGCGCTGGCCCGTGCGCAGGACTTCCCCGGCCGCCCGGTCAGCATGGTCGTCGCCTTCCCGCCCGGCGGCCAGGCGGATGTGGTGGCGCGGCCCGTTGCGGCGGCGCTGGAGCGCCACTGGCGCCAACCGGTGCCGGTGGTGAACCGCGCCGGCGCTGCGGGGGAGATCGGCAATGCCTTCGTCGCCCGCGCCGCACCGGATGGCACTACCCTGCTGATGGCGCTCTCCTCGCTTGCCGTCCTGCCGGAAGCGGCGCGCCTCTTCGGCCGGCCGCCAGCCTATGAGATGGAGCAGCTGGCGCCCATCGCCCTCTTCACCGCCGACCCGACCCTGCTGGTGGTGCCAGCCGCCTCGCCCTGGCGGAGCCTCGAGGAATTCCTGGCCGATGGCAGGGCGCGGCCGGGGCGGATCAGCTACTCCTCCTCCGGCAACTACTCGGCGCTGCATGTGCCGATGGCGATGCTGGCCAAGGCGGCCGAGGTGGAGCTGCTGCATGTGCCGTTCCAGGGCGGGGCGCCGGCGCTGACTGCGCTGCTCGCCGGGCAGGTGCAGGCGCTTGCGAGCGGGCCGGGGCCGGTTGCGCCGCATCTACGCGAGGGGCGGTTGCGCGCGCTGGCCAGCTGGGGCGCTCATCGCCCGGCCGGAATGCCGGAGGTGCCGACGCTGATCGAGCGCGGCTTCAGGGAGGCGGAGTACTACATCTGGGCCGGCATCTTCGCCCCCGCCGGCACGCCGGCGCCGATCCACGAGGCGCTGCGCGCGGCCATGGCCGCGGTGGCGGCCGAACCGGAAACCGGCCGGGCCCTGGCGACCGGCGGCAATACCCTCGACTACCGGGACGGCGCCGCCTTCGAGGAATTTCTCCGCACCGACAGCGCCCGCCTGGTGCGGGCAGTTCAGCGGATCGGGCGGGTGGAATAAGGCGGCCGGTCCGCTCGTGCCGAAGGGGCAGGACAAGCGGCGCGAGCCGTGGCAGGATTGGCGACGATGCGCCAGCTCCTGCTGCTGCGGCACGCGAAGTCCTCCTGGGACGATCCGGGCCTCTCCGACCATGCCCGCCCGCTCAATGCGCGCGGCCGACGCTCCGCCGCGGCCATGGCCGATGCCATGCGCGAACTGGGTCTCTCGCCCGATATCGTGCTGGTGTCCTCGGCCCGCCGCACCCTGCAAACCCTCGAGGCGCTGACGCCCTTCGAGGACGGGGCGCTGGTCGAGCCGATGGATGCACTCTACCTGGCCCCCTGGCCGCGGCTGCTGGACGAATTGCGCCAGGCGCCGGAGACGGCGCGCAGCCTGCTGCTGATCGGCCACAACCCCGGCTTGCACGAACTGGCCGTGGAGTTGGCCGGCCCGGAGGCGCTGGCCCGCGGCGGGGTGGACGCGCGCCGTCTGGTGGAAGGCTATCCGACCGGGGCGCTCGCCGAGTTCACCATCGCATCGGCCTGGCGCCAACTCGACCGGGGCGGGGCGCGTTTGGTGCGCTTCCTCGCTCCCCGTGACCTTCCTGCCGCAGAGGTGCCCGCCTGAGCCGCTTCGAGACCCCTGACCCCGCGATGGACCTGCAAAGCGAGTCGAGCCCCGCCGGGGAAGCGGCAGCGCAGCTCGTGCTGGAATTCGCTCTCGATCCCGAAGCGGCGCAGCGCCTGTCGCGGCATGGTGCGATCTCCTCGGCCCGGGCCGGGCGCACCAAGAGCTCGGCGGAGGAGCTGATCTGGCTGGACACCGCCGATGGCGCGCTGGCAACCGAGGGCCTGGCCCTCGAATCCAACCGCCGTGGCCTGCGCCGGCTGCTGCGCGCCATGCCGGCCCCGGGCGCGAGCTGGTGCCCTGGGCAGCCGCCGGAGGAGCTGGAGGCGCCGTCCGAGGAGGCGGCCACCCTCGTCCCGATTGCCGCCTTCAGCGGCCGGCGCAGCCTCATCGCCCTTGGGGAGGTGGAGGCGGAGCTGCTGACCGGCAAGCTGCGCGCCGTCGCCGCCGAGATGCCTGTCGCCCGGCTGACCCTGCGGGGCACGACGGCCGCCGTGCTTGCCCGCGCGGCAGCGCTTGCCGACCTGCACCCGTTACCGCCCATCGCCAGCCTCGCAGAGGAGGGCCGCGCCCTGGCCCGCGGCGAGGCGCCCCGCCCGCGCCGCCGTGGGCCCCCGGTGCTCGCCGGTGCGGCCACGGTGGAGGAGGCATTGCTCGCCGCCCTTGGCCACCTGCTGGAGGTGATGCTCGGCCATGCCCCGGGCTGCCGGCTCGGGGCGGGGCCGGAAGGGGTGCACCAGACCCGCGTCGCCCTGCGCCGCCTGCGCTCGGTGCTGAAATCCTTCGGTGCGGCCGCCGCCTGCCCGGAGGTCAAGGAATTCGACCAGGGACTGCGCGACCTGGCGACCGCCCTCGGTCCGGCACGCGACTGGGATGTCTTCCTTGCCGGTACCGGCGCCGCCGCCGCGGAGGCGATCGGCGACGACCGACGGCTACTGGCTCTGTTGAAGGCGGGTGAGACGCGCCGGCAGGAAGCCTATGTCGCGCTCCGGCGCATGCTGGACGGGCCGGCCTTCCCGCGACTGGTGCTGGCCGGCCTCGGGCTGATGCTGCTTCGCCCCTGGCGAGCCGGGCCGCCGGAGCAATCGGCGCTGCTCGACCAGCCGCTGACGGAATTCGCCAGCGGCCTCCTCGACAAGCGCTGGCACCGGCTGCGCAAGCGCGGCGAGGACATCGCCGAACATGGCGCCGAGGCGCTGCACGAGGTCCGGCTGGACGCCAAGCGGCTGCGCTATGCAGCGGAGCTCTTCGCCCCGCTTTGGCCGGGCAAGCCGGCGCGGCGCTTCCTCCGGCGGCTGGCGGCGCTGCAGGAGGAGCTCGGACTGGCGAACGACGTCGCCGTGGCTCGGGGGCTGGTCGGCTCGCTCGGCGCCGGAGTGCCGGCCTGGGCGGTGGGCGCGGTCGAAGGCTTCGCCGCCGCCCGCACCGGTCGCGCCCGGCGGCATGCGCTGGAAGCCTGGGACGAGTTGCTGGGCGCCGATCCCTTCTGGCGGTAACCCTTTCGCTTGACCTTTGGGCGCGGGAAGCTACGGTGCGACCCCTTCCGACATTGCAGGATTCACGGGCTTCGCCATGGCCAAGTCGAACACCATCCAGATCAAGCTCGTCAGCAGCGCCGAGACCGGCTTCTTCTACGTGACCAAGAAGAATGTCCGGAACACCACTGGCAAGCTGGAACTGAAGAAATACGACCCCGTCGCGCGCAAGCACGTCGTCTTCCGCGAAGCCAAGATCAAGTAAGCTGGCCTGAGCCTGTCGGCGAAGCGAGGGGCGGGGCCGTGAGGCGCCCGCCCTTGCCGATTCACGCCTTGCCTTCGTCGCCTTCGGTGAAATCCTCCTGCCGCGCCTGCTCCACCCGGTTCCGGCCGCCCTGCTTGGCCCGGTAAAGGGCGGCATCGGCTGCTGCCACGGCGGCGTTCACGCCGGTGCCGGTGGTGGCGATGGCGAGGCCGAAGCTCGCCGTGATGGGGAGCGAGAGGCCGGCGATGTCGAAGGGATCGGCGGCGATCGCCAGGCGCAGCCGCTCCGCCACCGCTGTGGCGTAGTCGGTCGGCGCGCCGGTGAGCACCACCATGAATTCCTCGCCACCATAGCGGGCCACCACATCCGCGGCGCGGAGGTAGGACTTCAGGCGTTTCGCCACCTCCTTCAGCGCAACATCGCCTGCCGGATGGCCGTAATTGTCGTTAATCGACTTGAAGCGGTCGACGTCGAGCATCAGCACGGCCGCATCCGTCCCGCGCAACACCCCCTCCATGTGGCGTCGCACATAACGGCGGTTGCGCAGGCCCGTCAGCGGGTCAGTGACCGCCATCTCCAGCGACCGATCGAGATCGGCCCGTAGCCGCTCCTGGTAGCGTTTGCGGCGGATCTGGTTGCGCGCCCGGGCGCGCAGCTCGTTCGGATCGATCGGTCGAAGCACATGGTCGTTGGCGCCGAGATCGAAGCCTCGCAGCACCAGGCCGCGCTGGCTGACATCGGCGGCGAGCAGCACCGGCAGGTCCCGCGTCGCGCCCTGGGCGCGGAGGCGGGAAGCGAGGCGCAGTACATCTCCCCCCTCCCCCGGCAGGCAGAGCACGGCGAGGTCGAAATTGCCGTCGGCCAGGATGCGGCGGGCGACCTCCGGGTCGGTCGCGGTCTCCACGGTGACACCATCGGCGCCGAGGATGGCGGCGACCTGGGCGGCTTCTGCCGCTTGCTCGGAGAGGACGAGGACCTCGGCGCCCTCGATGCTCGGCGAGGGGTCGGGCTGCGGCTCGATGCCGAGGTCTCGGGCTGTATCGGAGCGCAGGCGCCAGGCATCCTGCACCTGCTTGACCCGCAGCAGGGCGCGGAGGCGGGCAAAGAGCGTCGCGTCGTCGACCGGCTTCGACAGGAAGTCGTCCGCCCCGGCCTCGAGGCCGCGGACACGTTCCACCGGGTCGATCAGGGCGGTGATCATGACGACGGGCATATGCGCCGTCGCGCCATTCTCCTTGAGACGGCGGCAGACCTCGTAGCCATCCATCCCAGGCATCATTACGTCGAGCAGGATGACGTCGGGCGACCAGCGTGCGGCGGTGGCCAGCGCCTCCGGGCCCGAGGCGGCCAGGGCGACATCGTAATACTCGTTCAGCAGCTTGGCTTCGAGCAGCCGCAGGTTGGCGGCGATGTCATCGACCACGAGGATTCGGGCGGTCATGGCTGGCCCTCGGGTTCGTCGCGCCGCAAGGCCGTCTGCTGCTGCATCCCTGTCCTATCGCCTTCCCCAACCGAGGCGATGCCAGCCATCCTGGCGCCGCACCGACCTGCCGATCGGCGCCCGGGCCTCGGTCGCCGCTGCGGGGGGGAAGAGCTAGAACACGGCCCGCCTTTCCTCACCACACGGAAAGGATAGCACAGACGCCCCCTGGCTTAGAACTCCCCGATCGCGGCGGGGCAGGCGCCTGCCGCTCAGGCATTGCCGTTCAGATAGGCCATCGCCGCCTGCACCCCGCCCGGCTTGTGCGGCACGCCGGCCGCACCCAGGCCCATCTCCACCCCGCCCAGAGTGCCGATGAGGGAGAGTGGGCCGAAATCGCCGAGATGACCGATGCGGAAGACCCGGTCGTTCAGCCGGCCGAGGCCGTTGCCGAGGGACATGTTGAACCGTTCCAGGATCACCGCCCGCAGCGCATTGGCGCTATGCCCCTCCGGCAACCGCACGGCGGTCAGCGAGGAGGAATAGTGCCGCGGCTCCTCGCACTGGATCTCGAGGCCCCAATGGCGCACGGCGCGTCGTGTCGCCTCGGCGAAGCGGTCGTGGCGGGCGAAGACGTTGTCGAGCCCCTCCTCGTTCAGCATGTCGACTGCGGCATCGAGCCCGTAGAGCAGGTTGGTCGCGGGCGTATAGGGGAAGTAGCCGGTCTCGTTCGCTTTCAGCATCGGGTGCCAGTCCCAGAAGCTGCGGGGCAGCTTGGCGGTCTCGGTGGCCTTCAGCGCCTTTTCCGAAACCGCATTGAAGGACAGGCCGGGCGGCAGCATCAGCCCTTTCTGCGAGCCGGCGACTGTGACATCGACGCCCCATTCGTCATGCCGGTAATCGATCGAGCCGAGGGAGGAGATGGTATCCACCAGCAGCAGCGCGGGATGGCCGGCGGCGTCGATGGCGCGGCGGACCTCCTCGATGCGCGAGGTGCAGCCGGTGCTGGTCTCGTTGTGGACGACGCAGACGGCCTTGATGCCGTGCGACCTGTCCTCACGCAGCGCCGCCTCGATCGCCGGCGCATCGGCGCCGCGGCGCCAGTCGGTCGGGATGAATTCCGGCCGGAGCTGGAGGCGCTCGGCCATCTCCTGCCAGAGCGTGGCGAACCAGCCCGTCTCGCACATCAGCACGCGGTCGCCGGGCGAGAGGGTGTTGACCAGCGCGGCCTCCCAGGCCCCCGTGCCGGAGGCGGGGTAGATGACCACCGGCCCCTCGGTCTTGAAGACGGTGCGGAGCTTCTCCAGCAACTGGGCACCGAAGCGGCCGAAATCCGGCCCGCGATGGTCCATGGTCGGGTTGTCCATGGCGCGCAGCACGCGGTCCGGCACGTTGGTCGGCCCTGGGATCTGCAGAAAATGCCGGCCGGCGATGGGGGAGGACTGGTAATAGGCCATGCTGTCGGTCTCCGATCTTGCGGCACCCTATGCGCCTGATCCATCTCCCTCGCCAACGAGAAGGGCTTGTCGGATTGATGAGCATTATAGATCGGACAAGCGGCCAGCCCAGGATTAGAAACCGCGCATGAACGCCTTCACCATCCCCAAGGATCGCATCGGCGACAGCCGCCTCGCCGAGCGCCTGGAGCGCGAGACCCAGGGCGAGGTGCTCTGGAGTGCGGCCGACCGCGGCCGCTACGCGACCGATGCGAGCATCTATCAGATCGAGCCGGTCGGCGTGCTGGTGCCGCGCAGCATGTCGGATGTGGAGGCGGCGCTCTCGATCTGCCGCGATGACGGCATCCCCATCCTGCCGCGGGGCGGCGGCACCAGCCAGTGCGGCCAGACGGTGAACCGCGCCCTCGTCATCGATTGCAGCAAGTACCTGAACCGAGTCCTCGCCGTCGAGGGCGACACGGTGCGGGTGGAGCCGGGAATCAGCCTCGGCGCGCTGAACACGGCGCTGGCCGGGACGAAGCAATTCTTCCCCGTCGATCCCTCCACCTGGGCTCGCTGCACCATCGGCGGCATGGCCGGCAACAACAGCTGCGGCAGCAAGTCGATCCGCTATGGGCTGATGGCCGACAATGTCCGCGCCATCGATGCGCTGCTCGCCGATGGCAGCCGCTTCCGCTTCGGCGCATTGCCGGACAATCTCGGCGCCGAGGTTCCGGCCGGCATCGCCGACCTCATCCAGCGGCTGCGCGCGCTCGGCGCCCGCGAGGCGGAGGAGATCGCCGCCCGCTTCCCCAACCAGCTCCGCCGCGTCGGCGGCTACAACATCGAGAGCCTGACGCCCGCCGCCCGCGCCGAGGGCCGCGGCAACCTTGCGCGCCTGCTCGTCGGCAGCGAGGGCACGCTCGCCTTCTCCGCGGCGCTTGACCTGCAGCTCTGGCCGGTGAAGCCGCGCAAGGCGCTCGGCATCTGCCAGTTCCCGAGCTTCCGCGCCGCCATGGCCGCCTCGCAGCACCTGGTCACGCTGGACCCGGAGGCGGTGGAGCTGGTCGACCGGACGATGATCGATCTCGGCCGCTCCATCCCGATCTTCCGCGCGACCATCGACAGGATCGTGCGCGGCGAGCCCGACAGCCTGCTCATCGTCGAGTTCCACGGCCAGGAGGATGCGCCGCTCGCCCGCAGCCTCGATGCGCTCGAGGAGATGATGGGCGATCTCGGCTATCCGGACAGCGTGGTGCGCTGCATCGATCCGGGCTTCCAGGCCGCCGTCGCCGAGGTGCGGGAGGCCGGGCTCAACATCATGATGAGCATGAAGGGCGACGGGAAGCCGGTTTCCTTCATCGAGGACTGCGCCGTCGCCCTGCCTGACCTCGCCGACTACACCGAGCGGCTCAATCAGGTGTTCGAGCGCCACGGCACCAAGGGCACCTGGTATGCGCATGCCAGCGTCGGCTGCCTGCATGTGCGGCCCGTGCTCAACATGAAGGATCCGGAGGATGTGCGCCGCATGCGCACCATCGCCGAGGAATGCTTCGCGCTCGTCAAGGAATACAAGGGCTCGCACAGCGGCGAGCATGGTGACGGCATCGTGCGTTCGGAATTCAACGCGTCGATGTTCGGCCCGCGCATCACCGCGGCCCTGGAGGAGGTGAAGGACGCCTTCGACCCGACGGGCCTACTGAACCCCGGCCGCGTCGTCCGCCCGCCGAGGATGGATGACCGCACGCTCTTCCGCTACGCCCCTGGCTATGCCGCTGATCCCGACGTCCAGCCGGTGCTCGACTGGTCTGCCTGGCCCGGGCCGCAAGGCGGCCTGCTCGGCGCGGTCGAGATGTGCAACAACAACGGCACCTGCCGAAAATCCGACGCCAACGTCATGTGCCCGAGCTACCGCGCGACGCGCGACGAGGAGCACCTGACGCGCGGCCGGGCCAACACCCTTCGCCTTGCCCTGACCGGCCAGCTTCCCGGCGGCCTTGCCTCGGACGAGGTGCATCACGCCCTCTCCCTCTGCGTCTCCTGCAAGGGCTGCAAGCGCGAATGCCCGACCGGCGTCGACATGGCGAAGATGAAGATCGAGGCGATGGCCGCCCGCGCCCGCGAGCGCGGCATCAACGCCCGCGACCGGCTGATCGCCACCCTGCCCCGCTGGGCACCCTTTGCCGCGATGCTGCCCGAGGCGGCGAACGCGCGGAACTGGATCCCCGGGCTGCCGCGTCTCGGCGAGCGGTTGCTCGGCTTCTCCGCCGAGCGCAGCCTGCCGCGCTTCCGGCGCGACGCCTTCCACGATGCGGAACTGCCGGCGCCGGATGGACGCGCGGGCGAGGTCATCCTCTTCCCCGACGTGTTCAGTCGCTATTTCGAGCCGGAGAACCTGCGCGCCGCCATCCGAGTGCTGCGCGCCGCCGGCTATAACCCGGCGGTCGCCCGGTCCGCGCGCGGCTCCCGGCCCCTCGACGAGGGCCGCACCCTGCTTGGCGCCGGCCTTGTCGATGAAGCCAGGGAGGAAGCACGGCGGACGCTCGCGGCACTCTCCGCTGTCGCCTCCCCCGTCATCGGCCTCGAGCCTTCCTCGACGCTCACGCTGCGGGACGAATTCCTCTCCCTCCTCCCCGGGCCGGAGGCCGAGGCGCTGGCGGCCCGCACCTTCCTCGTCGGCGAGTTTCTGGCGCGCGAGAAGCCGAGGCTTACCCTGAAGCCGGTGGCCGAGGCGGCGCATGTGCATGGGCATTGCCACCAGAAGGCCTTCGCCGCCTTCGCCCCCGCCATCGCCATGTTGACCATGATTCCTGGACTGAAGGTGGTGCCGATCGCTTCCTCCTGCTGCGGGATGGCGGGGAGCTTCGGCTACGAGGCGGCCAACCTCGCCGTCTCCAAGGCGATGGCGGAGCTTTCGCTGCTGCCGGCGGTGCGGAAGGTCCCGGAGGGCGCGCTGATCGTCGCCGACGGCACTTCCTGCCGCCACCAGATCGGTGACCTCGCCGGGCGGCAGGCGCTGCATGGCATCCGCGTGCTGGAGATGGCGCTGGCCTGAGGCTGCCTGCGCAAGCTTTCGTTGCGCAAAATGGCTTGTTTTGCCCAACGGTGATGTTGCAGCGCAGCATAAGTCCGTTCTATGATGATTTTGTTTCGGGAAGGAAGGCGGTCACGGCCTCGCTTGTTCACGCCGCGGTTCGGGTGCGCGCAGCGCCCATCCACGGCCAGAAGGGGGTCGTATGCGAAGACGCGATGTGCTGGGCGCAGCCCTGGCGATGCCTGCCATTCTCCGATTCGGACGGGCCCGGGCGGCGACGCCGGTCGATGTGGAGCTGGTGCTTGCGGTCGATGTGAGCCGCTCCGTCGATCCGGAAGAGCAGGAGATGCAGTTTGCCGGCTACGAGGCCGCCTTCCGCGACCCACGGCTGATCGAGGGCATCATGGGCGGTCCGGTCGGCGCCATTGCGGTGACGATGTTCACCTGGTCCGACTGGCACATCCAGAACACTGTTGTTCCCTGGATGCTGCTCGACGGCGCCGCTACGGCCAACCGCTTCGCAGATGCCATAGGCAACGCACCGCGGCGCACCTGGCTCTACACCTCGATCTCCGGCGCCATGGATTACGCGGCGCGGCAGTTCGGCCAGGGTTTCGAGGGCACCCGCAAGGTCGTGGACATCTCGGGCGACGGCGTCAACAACTCCGGCCGGTCGGTTGCCGATGCACGGGCCGAGGCGCTGGCCCAGGGGATCGTGCTGAACGGCCTTGCCGTACTCGACCGGACGCCGCAGCCGCTCTCCCTCGCCTCCTCCCTGCCGCCGCTCGACACCTATTACCGCGAGGAGGTGATCGGTGGCCCTGGCGCCTTCCTGGTCATCGCCGAGGGGTTTCAGGCGTTCGAAGCAGCAGTGCGCCGGAAGATCATCCGCGAGATCGCCGCCGTGCCCGAGGCAGGGCCGGTGACAGAGCGCTTCGCCTGACGCCGCCATGACCACAACGTCTAAAAGAGAGTAACAAGTGGATACTGCGAACAACTTGCATCAGTTGGGGCAAATTTCCGACGGTGAAATTGAATCTACTCCTCAGTAATGGGTTCTGTTGCGGAGCTGTGGTCATGTATCAGGCTGCGCCCGTAGTAGAACTCCCCGGGTGCGGCAATCGCGACCCGGCCCGGCGTCCTGCGGGGAGACGGAGTGTCTTTCGTTACGAAGATCGGGCCGCCGAGGCCCTCGAGCCTTCGCCGCCGCATGATGGCGATCTCCTGCGGGTCGCCTTCGGCCTGCTCGGCATTGCTGCGCTGATCGCTTACCAGGCGGAGACGCGGGCGCTCGACCGGGCCGGGTCCGAGATGATAGGGACGGCGCGCGCCCTTGGGTCGACAATCCAGGGCCGTTTCGATGCCGCCGAGGCGGCGTTGCAGGACCTCGCCGCCATGGGATCCTATACGCTTCGCGAAGGAGGGCCGGGAGGATTCGCCGCACAGCTCGGTGCCTTCGCCCGTGCGGCCAATCTGAGCCCGGTGAGCCTTTTCGCGCCTGATGGTGGGTTGCTGCCCAGCTCCCGCCTATCGCCCGGGACGGCGCCGCCCGACATCCCGGCCCCGCCGGCGGCCCGGCAAACCTTCCTCGCCGGCCGAACCGAGATCGGCGACCTGATCCGCGGTCCCACCGGCGGCGAGCACCAAGTCTCTGTCGCCGTACTAGTCGACCGGCCGGACAGCGGCGCCGAAGCCTGCCGCAGCTATGGCCTCAGCCTGTCCCTGGCAGCCACCGATCTGGCCACCGCTCTCCACAATCAGGAGCTGCCGCCTGGCTGGTGGCGGCGGTGACCGACCGCACCGGCCATGTCGTCGCCCGCAGCGAGCGGCATGAGGAGTTCGTCGGTTCCGGCATGATCCCTCTTTGGTGCCGAGGCGCTCAGGGACTACCGCCTCGACCTGCGGCAGCATGGCAGTGCGACCCGCAGCTTCCGCCACCAACGCCCGGACGATGGCACGATCTGGCTGCAACTCGGCCTTGCTCCGATCACCGCGACGGCGCTCAAGGCGCCGCGGATGGTGCTGGTGGTGGAGGATGTCACCGAGCGGCATCGGTCACTGGAACGCGTGGCGCTGGCCATGCGGGAGATGTCGCACCGGGCGATGAACGCATTGGCCCTGGTGCAGGCGACCCTCCGCCTTACCCCGCGCACGGACGCCAGTGCCTATGCGGCTGCGGTCGAGGCGCGCGTTGCTGCCCCGGCCCGGGCCCATGCAAGGCTTGTCGGCGACAGCTGGACCGGCGGCAGCCTGCGGGTCCTCGCAGAAGGCGAGATGAAGGTATTCCGGCCGAACCTCGGCGATCACCGACGCATCGGCATCGACGGGCCGGAGATGCGGCTCCTGCCCCAGGCCGTGCAGCAACTGGCCATGACCCTGCATGAGCTGTCCACCAACTCGGCCAAGCATGGGGCGCTCTCCTGCCCGGCGGGGCGCGTCACGCTGCACTGGCGCACAGTCCGGGTGGCGGAAACGCTGCGGCTGCACTGGGAGGAGGCGGGCGGACCGCCCATCGCCGAGCCGGCGGGGCTTTGGCTCCCGCCTGCTCGATGCGACGATCCGGGGCCGGCTGGGTGGAACGATCACGCTGTCCTGGCGCCGCACGGGCCTGTCCTGCCGGATCGAGATTCCCCTGGCGCGCGCCGCTCTTGCGGATGCGGCGAACGGGCCCATTCGAGGTGGTGCATGACACAGCTCCGGATCGCCATTCTCGGTGCCGGCCTCGCCGGCCTCGCCTGCGCTCGTGAACTCGCCGGGCGGGGCGCCGCCGTCACCCTGTTCGACAAGGGTCGCGCGGCCGGCGGAAGGCTGGCGACGCGGCGGGCGGAAGCAGGCGGGTGCCGGTTGCAATGGGACCATGGCGCGCAATACCTGACGGCGCGTGGGCCCGGCTTCGCCGCCCTGCTGGCGGAAGCCGGGGCGCAGGCCTGGAGCGAGGCCGGGCGCTTCGTCGGCGTGCCGGGAATGTCCGCCCTGCCGAGGGCGCTGGCGGCCGGGCTCGACCTGCGCGCGGGCCGGCATGTGACGCTCCTGGGCGGCGGGCCCGGCGCCTGGACGGTGCGGCATCTGGACGCGGCGCTGGTGCGTCCGGGCGGGGCGGTGCCCGAGACGGCGCGAGACGAAGACGGGCCCTTCGACTCGGTCGCCATCACCCTGCCGCCAGCCCAGGCGGCGCCGCTGGTGGCGCGACCGGCGCCTGGGCTGCGGACGCGCATCGCCGAGGTCGGCATTGCCCCCTGCTGGACGGTGGTCGCCGCCTTCGGCACGCGGCCCGACTGGCCAGAGACGCTTCGCCCCGAAGCCGGGCCCATCGGCTGGCTGGCGCGGGACAGCGGCAAGCCGGGCCGCGACGCCACGACGGAATGCTGGGTGATCCAGGCCAACCAAGACTGGTCCCGCACCCATCTTGAGGCGGAGGCCGCCACCATCGGCCCCGCCCTGCTCGCAGCCCTGCCCCCGGCCCCAGCGCCAATCCATCTCCAGGCGCACCGCTGGCGCTACTCCCTGGTGGAACAGCCGCTCGGCGAGCCCTGTCTCTGGCTGCCCGAGGCGCGGCTCGGCCTCGCCGGTGACTGGTGCCTTGCCGGCCGTGCGGAGGCAGCCTTCGACAGCGGGCGGGCGCTGGCCGCCGCCATCTTCGGCTGATCGATGGAAAGGCGACGCAAAACCAGGCTGACAGCGCCGACGCGGGGCTTATGGTGCCGCCCAGCATGAGCCCCGCCCCCGACCAGGCCGTCATCACGGCCGAGATCCTCCGTCAGACCGCCGAACGCGGCGCCGAGAAATCCATATGCCCGAGCGAGGTGGCGCGCGTCCTCGCCGGCGACGAGGAATGGCGGCCGCTGATGGGTCCCGTCCGCCAGGCGGCGATCGCGCTCAGCCGTGAGGGAGCGGTCGAGATTCTCCGCAAGGGCAAGCCGGTGCCGCCCGAGGAGGTCCGCGGCGTCATCCGCCTCCGCCGGCGGGCCGGGGCATGAGCGCGCCGATCAGCGCCCTGTTCGGCCGCGGCGGGGCCGGACTGCCACCGGCCGAGCCGCTCGATTTTGCCCGGCTCGCCCTGCCGCCCTCGCCCAACACTTGCCTCGCCGCGCCGCCGGGCGGCCATCCGCAGGCGCATGTCACCGTGCCGCTCCTCCCCGTCGATGCCGCGACCGCCTGGCCGGTGCTGCGCCGCCTGGGCGAGGGCTTCCCGCGCACCACCCTCGTCCGCGACTGGCCGGAGCGGCGCCAGGCGCAATGGGTGGAGCGCTCGGCGCTGATGAACTACCCGGACATCGTCGTCGCGGAGCTGGTTCCTGCCCCCGGGGGTGCCGGCCTCTTCCTCTATTCGCGCAGCCTCTTCGGCTGGTCCGACCTCGGCGTGAACCGCCGCCGGGTGGAGCGCTGGCTCGCCGCCCTCGACGCCGCTCTGCGCCGGCACTGATCCCCCTTCCTCCCCGGAGTGCCTGCCATGCGCCGCCTCGGCCATTTCCTTTCCGATGCCTGGACCGTGGCGGGCCCCTATTGGCGGAGCGAGGAGCGCTGGAGGGCCCGGCTGCTGCTCGGCGTCGTCATCCTCCTGAACCTTTCCCTGGTCGGGATGAGCGTGCTGCTCAGCTACTGGAACCGGGAATTCTTCAACAGCCTTCAGGAGAAGAATGCCGAGGCCTTCTGGGCGCTGCTCTTCTGGTGGCGGCAGACCGACAGCGGTCCGATGCCCGGCTTCGTCTTCGTCGCCGCCCTGTACATCCTGATCGCGGTCTATGCGCTCTACCTGCGCCAGGCCCTGCAAATCCGCTGGCGGTCCTGGCTGACGCGGGAAGTGCTGGACCGCTGGCTCGCCGACCGCGCCTATTACCGCGTGGCACTGACCGACTCCGGCACCGACAACCCGGACCAGCGCATCGCCGAGGACCTCCGGCAGTTCGTCGACAACACCCTCGCCCTCGGCCTCGGGCTGATGCGCTCGGTCGTCACGCTGTTCAGCTTCGTCCTGGTGCTCTGGGGCCTGTCGGGGCCGGCGACGATCCTCGGCATCACCATCCCAGGCTACATGGTCTGGGTGGCGCTGGCCTATGCGGTGGTGGGGACGGGCCTCGCCCACCTCGTCGGCCGCAGCCTGATCCGGCTGAATTTCCAGCAAGAACGGGTGGAGGCGGATTTCCGCTATGCCCTGGTACGGCTGCGCGACAATGCCGAGGGCATTGCCCTCTATGGCGGCGAGGCGGATGAGAAGCGCGGGCTCAGCGACCGCTTCGGCGCGGTGATCGGCAATTGGTGGGCCATCATGGTCGCCACCAAGCGCCTCACCTTCTTCACCAGCGGCTATGCGCAGGTGGCGATCATCTTCCCTTTCATCGTCGCGGCGCCGGCCTATTTCGCCGGACGCATCCCGCTCGGCGGGCTGACCCAGACCTCGGGCGCCTTCTCCGAGGTGCAGGGGGCGCTTTCCTGGTTCGTCGACAATTACTCGTCGCTGACGGAATGGCGGGCGACGGTGCTCCGCATCCGCGGATTCATCGGGGCGATCGAGGAAGCGCGGGCGGCGGCCGGCAGCGGCATCCAGGCCGTGCCGGATGGCGGCGATGAGCTGGTGCTGGAGGATGTGACGATCCGCCTGCCGGATGGCCGGGTGCTGATCGAGAATGCCTCGGCCCGGATCGCGCCGGGCGAGGCGGTGCTGATCGCCGGCCGCTCGGGCAGCGGCAAGTCCACGCTGTTCCGCGCCCTGGCCGGGCTCTGGCCCTTTGGCCATGGCCGGGTGCATGTGCCGGCGGAAGGGCGGCTCTTCCTGCCGCAGCGGGCCTACCTGCCGCTCGGGACGCTGCGCCGGGCGGTCTGCTACCCGCGCGACGCGGCCGAGTTCAGCGATGCCGCCATCCACGAGGTGCTGGAGGCTGCCGGGCTCGGCCATCTCACCGCGCGGCTCGATGAGGTGGAAACCTGGGACAGGCTGCTCTCGGGCGGCGAGCAGCAGAGGGTGGCGCTCGCCCGCGCCCTGCTGCTGCAGCCGCGCTGGCTCTTCCTCGACGAGGCGACGGCGAGCCTCGACCCGGAGGCGGAGTCCCGCTTCTACAAGCTACTGAAGGAGCGGCTTCCTGGCACCTCGCTGGTCTCCATCGCCCATCGCCCGGCCGTCGCGCAGTACCACCATCGGGCGCTTCGGGTGCGCGACGGGCATCTCGTCCCTGCCCCGGCCTGACGGCCGCGGAAACCCCTTCCGACCCCGGATGTTTGTGCGGCGGCGGGAGACGGATGGATGCTGAACCGGGTTTGGATGCTGCTGCGCGAGACGGTCGAGGGCTATATCGAGGACGAGGCGTTGGGCCGCGGCGCGGCGATCGCCTACTACACGGTCTTCTCCATTGCACCTTTGCTGGTCATCGCCACCGCCATCGCCGGCATCTTTTTCGGTGAGGATGCGGTCCGCGGCGCCATCGCCGAGCAACTTCGCGGCCTGCTCGGCAGGACCGGGGCAGAGACGGTGGAAGCCATGGTCCGCGGCGCTGGCGACATGACCTCCGGCACCATCGCCACGGTCATCGGCGTTGTCACCCTGTTGCTGACGGCAAGCGGCGTCTTCGGCGAGCTGCAGGCGGCGCTGAACGCCATCTGGCGGGCAAAGCCGCCCGAAGGCGGCGCGGTGACGCGGCTGATGCGGGCCAAGCTGGCGAGCCTCGGCCTGGTGGCGGCGACCGGCTTCCTGCTGCTGGTCTCGCTGATTGCAAGTGCGGTGCTGTCGGCATTGATGACCTGGTTCCGCGACCAGCTGCCGGAGATGCTGCTGTTGCTGGGTGCGGCCAATTTCCTGATCTCGTTCCTGATGGTCACGGTCCTCTTCGCGGCGATCTACAAAATCCTGCCGGACCGCGAGATCGGCTGGCGCGATGTCGCCGTGGGCGCGCTGGTGACGGCCTTCCTCTTCACCGTCGGCAAGACGCTGATCGGCTGGTATGTCGGCAGCAGTCATGTGGCGACCAGCTACGGCGCCGCGGGAGCCCTGATGGTGGTGCTGCTTTGGGTCTACTACTCGGCCCAGGTTTTCCTGCTTGGGGCGGAGTTTACCCGCGCCTGGGCCGGCCTGCAGGGAAGTCCTGCGGGCCAGGCGGCGCTGGCCGAGGCGCCGCATCACCGCGGGCGGGACCGGAAGGCCCAGAAGCGGGCCGAGACCGGGCACTTTCTCGGCGGGGCCGCGGTGGCGGCCGTACTGATGGCGGTGTTCCGGCGGAAGAAATAGGCGTTCAGCCGATGTCCCGCACCACGCGCAACACGGCATCCGCATAGCGCTCCAGCTTGCTGCGGCCGACGCCCGGGATCATCGCCAGTTCCTCGGCATCCTGCGGACGGCGTTCGGCGATGGCGGCCAGCGTGTCGTTCTGGAAGATGACATAGGCCGGCACGCCCTGCTCGGATGCCTCGCGCTTGCGCCAGGCACGGAGCGCGTCGAACAGCGCATCCCCGGCCATGGCGGGCTCGGCGCTGCGGCCGCGCTCGCGCGGGCTCGGGGCGGTCAGGGCATCGACGCGGAGCATCACCCGTTCCTCGCCCTTCAGGATCGGCCGTGCAGTCTCGGTCGGGACGAGCTCGCCATGATTCTCCACCGCCACGTCGAGCGCGCCACGGGCGACGAGCTGCCGCGCCACGCCGCGCCAGGCGAGATCCGAGAGGTCGGCGCCGATGCCGAAGGTCTTCAGCTGGTCATGGGCGAACTGCGCGACCTTCGGCGTCAGCTTGCCGCGCAGCACGTCGACCACATGGCCCAGGCCGAAATGCCCCCCCGAGGGCAGCCGGGTGCGGACCACCGCGCTCAGCAGCTTCTGCGCCGGGATGGTGCCGTCGAAGAGGCGCGGCGGGTTGCGGCAGATGTCGCAGGCGCCGCATTGCTCGGGCCCCTGCTCGCCGAAGCAGCGCAGCAGGATGCGGCGCCGGCAGGTGGCCGCCTCGGCGATCGAAACCATGGCCTCCAGCCGCGCCCGCTCGATGCGCTTCTGCTCCGGCGTCGCAGGGCTACCCTCGATGCGATGGCGGGCGAGCGCGATGTCGCCCGCCCCGTAGAGCAGCAGCGCCCGCGCCGGCAGCCCGTCGCGCCCGGCGCGGCCGATCTCCTGGTACCAGCTCTCCGGCGAGCGGGGCAGGTCGAGATGCGCGACCCAGCGCACGTCGGGCCGGTCGATGCCCATGCCGAAGGCGATGGTCGCCGCCATGATGACGGCATCGCCGCGGGCGAAGCGGCGATGCGCCTGGCGCTTCGCCTCCCCCTCCATCCCGGCATGGAAGCAGAGCGCGTCATGCCCGTCGGCGCGCAGCCATTCGGCGGTCTGCTCGGTCTTGGCGCGGCTGCCACAATAGACGATGCCCGCGCCCGAGCCATCGCCTGCGGCCTTGATGAAGGCGCGAAGCTGCGCCCGCTCCTGCTCTCGCGGCTCGGCCGTGATGAAGATGTTCGGCCGATCGAAGCCGCCGCGGAAGACCGGGCTCTCGGCAAGGCCGAGCTGGGCACGGATATCCTCGACCGTGCGCGGATCGGCCGTCGCAGTCAGGGCCAGGCGTGGCACGCCTGGAAAGCGCTCGGAGAGAAGGCCGAGGCCGCGGTACTCCGGGCGGAAGTGATGGCCCCATTGGCTGACGCAATGCGCCTCGTCGATGGCGAAGAGAGCGAGTGGACGGCGCGCCAGGAAGTCGAGCGTGCCTTCGAGGGTCAGCCGCTCCGGCGAGATGTAGAGCAGCTTGACCGCGCCACGGGCGAGGTCGCGCTTCACCTCCCGCGCCTCGTCCTCGGGCAGGTCGGAATGCAACGCCGCGGCGGCGATGCCCTGCTGGCGCAGGGCGGTGACCTGATCCTCCATCAGCGCGATGAGCGGCGAGACGACGACGCCAAGCCCCTCGCGGCAGAGCGCCGGCACCTGGAAGCAGAGCGACTTGCCGCCGCCTGTCGGCATGAGCACGAGGCCGGAGCCGCCCGCCATCACATGGCGGACGATTTCCTCCTGGCGACCGCGGAAACCGGGATGGCCGAAGACCCGATGCAGCAACTCGGCCGGGTCGGCAACAGCCCCCGGATGGGTCGGGGACTCCATGACATCGGGCATGCCGCCAACATGGCATGCGCCGGGGTCGGCGTCAGCCATTGTTGCGGTACGGCCTGCATTGGCCCACCGCCGGAGGGCCGATGCGGGCGATTCATGCCCCGGATGCGTCACCCGGGACGATCGCGGGCTAGCCGCCGAGAAGGATCTCCACGCGGCGGCTCTCGGTCGGGATCATCTCGTAGGAGACCGGCCCGCGCGGCTCGATGCGGATGCGGCTGCGCTCGATACCGGCGGCGACCAGCACATCGGCGACGTTGCGGGCGCGCGCCTCGGCCAGCGCCCGGTTGAAGCCGGCGCTGCCGTCCGGGGCGGTGAAGCCGCGCACGCGGATCGGGGCGCCGGGGCTTGCCTTGGCCCGCCCGGCCACCTCGGAGACGAGGCCTGCGGCATTCTCGTCGAGCGCGGCGCTGTCATTGGTGAAGAAGACGACGCTGCGGGACGCCGGGGCCTGGCTTGGCGCCTGACAGGCAGCCAGGGCCAGCATCGGCAGGGCGACGAGAAAAAGGCGACGCATAGGATTACTCCGGAAGCGATGTAAGTAGCTGGCGCGTAACGCAACTCAGAGGCGCGGATGCCACGAATCACGCAACCCTGATCGTCTCGCTTCTCGCATAGTGGCGGAAGCGACCGGCCATCACATTCCGGAGGGCGAAGCGGCCTGCCTCAGCGCGAGCAGGCTGCACCGCCAAGGACGCAGAACCTGGCGCAGTGCGGGTGGTTCAGCGCCACCGGGCGGGCGGCCTCGGCCAGCGTCCCGCCCAGCTCGAATTGCGGGTCATGCGGCAGCAGCGTGCAGGCCAGCACCGCAGGCGCCGCGGCGCCGCGACGCTTCACCAGCATCCGCGAGGAGGCGCACATCATGCTGTCCGGCGACTTGCCGAGAATGCCCCAGCAGGCGGTGGTGATCTCCGGCACGTCGGCCGCCGCATCCATCTCCGGGAAGAGCATCAGGGCCACCGGGTCCGCGGCATCGATCGGGATGCCTTGCTCGGCGAAGAGGCCAGCGAAGCCGTCGCGCATCGCGGCCTCCCCTTCCCCGCCAAAGGCGGCCCGCCCGGCGACATGGACGCGGAAGCCCTCGCGCGCCAGCCAGCGCAGCCCGTCGAGGGCGATGGCGAAGCTGCCCTCCTGCCGCTCTAGGTCGTGCAGCACTGCGCCGTAATGGTCGAGGCTGACGCGGAGAGTCAGCGCCTCGCCATACCGGTCCCGCAGCGAGAGGAGGGCCGCGGCGTGGTTGCGCATCGGCTTCATCGCATTGGTCAGCACCAGGGCGCGATGACCGCGAGAGAGCACATCTTCCAGCATCGCCGGGAGGTCGCGGTTGAGGAAGGGCTCGCCGCCGGTGAAGCCGATCTCCTCCACCGGCAGCCCGTCCCGGGCGATCTCGTCAAGGAAGGGACGGAGTTCGGCGGCGGTGATGTAGACCAGCGAGTCGTTCCGCGGGCTGCTCTCGATGTAGCAGTTGCTGCAGGCAATGTTGCAAAGCGTCCCGGTATTGACCCAGAGGCTGCGGAGGCCTCCGAGGGCGACCGTCGCGCGCGCCTCGCCCTTGGCCGTGACCCATGGATCGCGAAATTTGGCGGGGTCGAGCGGCGGCGGGGCGGTCGGGGCGAGAACGGACATGGCTGCGATCTAGCCCTCAGCCCGCCGCAGGCAAGGCCCGGCCACCGGCGAGGCGAATGATGCGCGTCGTCCGTTCCACCCCGGTCAGGCGATGAGCAATGAGGATAACGGTGCGGCCGGCCGTTACCTCCTCCAGGGTTTCGAGGAAGGCTCGCTCGGTTTCGGCGTCGAGGCCTGCTGTCGGCTCGTCGAGAATAAGCACCGGAGCGGCGGAAAGCAGCACGCGCGCCAGCGCCAGCCGCCGCGCCTGCCCTCCGGAGAAGCGGGCCCCACCCTCGCCGCAGCGGGTCTCAAGCCCTTCCGGCAGGGCCCTGACCAGGGTGCCGATGCCGGCGCGGTCGAGCGCCCGCCACAGCGCCGCCTCGGGCGCGAGCGGCGCCGCGATGCGGAGATTGGCGGCGATGCTGTCGTCGAACAGCCGGGCATCCTGGCTGAGGCAGGCAATGCGGCGGCGGACATCCTCGGCGGCGAGGCTCGCCAGGTCTGTGCCGCCCAGGGTGATGCGCCCGGCCTGCGGCGCGGCGAGCTTCAGCAGCAGGGCAGCCAGGCTCGACTTGCCGATGCCGCTCGGCCCAAGCAGGGCAAGGCGGGTGCCCTCGGGCAGGTCGAGATCGAGCCCGTCGAAAACAGGCGGCCGGTCGGGCTCCCAGGCGAAGCATAGCCCCTCGATCCGGATCGCATGGCCAGTGGGCAGGTCAGCGGGTTGCGCCGGCTCGGTCAGGGGAGGCGGCGCGTCGGCCGCCTCCAGCAGGCGGCGGGCGCCGGCGGCGGCGGCGGCCAGCGCCGTCCCGGCCCGCGGCAGGACTCCGACCGTCTCCGCCGTCGCCAGCACGAGAAACAGCGCCAGGACCGTCATCCCCGGCGCCCCGCCGCCCAATCCCCAGGCGAGGGCGGCGAGCAGCGCCGCCTGGCCCAGCACCGTGCCGGCGGCACCGGCCAGGGCGGCGCGTCCTGCAAGGCGGCGCTGCGCCCGACCGAGCTTCCGCGTTTCTTCCGCCAGCGCCGCGCCGGCCCGTCCTTCGGCATTGGCGGCCAGCGTGTCCTCGATGCCGATCAGCGGATCGACTGCGGCGGCGCGCAGCCGGCCCTGCGCCGCGGCCGCCTCGGCCGCGGCGCGGGCAGCGCCCGGGGCGAGCAGGAATGGGAGGGCGAGGGCAAGCGCCAGCGGCAGGGCGACGGCTGCGGCGAGCAATGGATGCCCGGCCAGCAGCGCCACCACCACCAGCACCAGGGCGAGGGCGGCGGCGACCGGGACCATGACTTTCAGGTAGAGCCCGTCCAGCGCCTCCACATCCGCCACCAGCCGGCCGAGCAGGTCGCCTGAGCGGCGCAGGCCGATGCCGGCGGGCAGCCGCTCGGCGAGGCGGCGGAAGAACCAGACGCGGGTATCGGCCAAGGCTCGGAAGGTGGCTGCATGGCTCACCATGCGCTCGGCCCAGCGGGCGGCGGGGCGCAGGCCGATCAGCGGCTTGAGCAGGAAGAAGGAGACGGCGGCGGCGACGGCGGCACCGCCCAGCGCATCGGCCACGGCCTGGCCGGCGAGCGCCAGCAGCGCGGCACCGATCAGGGCGGAGAGGATGGTGACGCCGAGGCCGGCGGCGAGCCAGCCGCGCCGCGCCCGCCAGAGGCCGAGGATGCGGAGGAGGTCGGCAGTCATAACGCTATCCTTGCGCCAGCCGGGCGCTGCCGGCGGCACGGCCGCCGGTGATCTCCAGCACCCGGCCGAGCCGGGCGCGGGCGGCGGCGGAATGGCTGGCGATGATGGCAGTGCGGCCCATGCAGAGGCGCTGCAGGCTCTCGATCACCTCGGATTCCGTGCCCGGGTCGAGATGGGCGGTCGGCTCGTCGAGCAGGACAAGGGGCGTGTCGCGCAGGAAGGCGCGGGCGAGCGCCACCCGCTGCGCCTGGCCGCCGGAAAGCCCCCATCCCCCCTCGCCCACCAATGTGTCGAGCCCCTGCGACAGGCCGGCAGTGAAATCCAGCACCCGGGCAGCGGCGGCGGCGGCCTCGACCTGCTCGGGCGAGGCGTCCGGCCGGGCGAAGCGGATATTGTCGCGGATGGAGGCGCGGAAGAGATGCGGCTTCTGCCCGACATAGGAGGAGAGACGGCGCAGCTCGGCGGGCTTCAGCGCCAGGGCGTCCTGGCCGTTGATGGCGATGCGCCCGGCCTCGGGACGGTTGAAACCCAACAGCAGGCGGAGCACGGAGGACTTACCGGCGCCCGAGGGGCCGGCCAGCACCAGCGTCTCGCCGGCATTGACCCGGAAGGAGAGGCCGTCGAGGGCGGGCGGGCGGGCCGGGTCGTAGGTGAGGCGCACATCGGTGAAGGTGACGACGACGCGGGGCGGCATCTCCTCAAGCAGGAGACCGCCCGGCTCCTCGGCCAGCAGCAGAGGGGCGAGGGCGGCGGCGGCGCCGGCGGCGGAAAGGCGTTCGTGATAGGCGGCGGCGAAGCTGCGCAGCGGAGCGAAGAAGGTGGGCACAAGCAGCAGGCAGAAGAGGCCGGCGGCGGGGTCGCCGCCTTCCAGCGCGCCGTGGCGCCAGGCGATGCAGGCGAGCGCCAGGGCGGAGAGCAGCTCCAGCGCGGTGCCGGAGAGGAAGGCGACGCGCAGCACCTTCATGGTCCGCTGCCGCAGCTCGTCGGCGGCTTTGCCCAGCGCCTCGGCCTCCGCCTCCTGGCGGTTGAAGAGGACGAGGGTCGGCAGGCCGCGCATGCGGTCGAGGAAGCGACCGGAGAGGCGCTCCAGGGATTCGAACTGGCGGCGGCTGGCCTGGGCGGCGCCGATGCCCGTCGCCGCCATCGCCACCGGGTAGAGCAGGCCGGCGATCAGCAGCAGCAGGCCGCTGCGCGGGTCGGCGGTGCTGGCGGCGGCGATAACCATCAGCGGCGAGAGCAGGGCGAGCATGGCGGTCGGCAGCCAGCGGCCGAAATAGCCGTCCAGCGCTTCCACCCGGTCCACCGCCAGAGAGGCCGCCTCGCCCACTCCGCGCGGGGCGGCGGGGCCGGCGGCGAGCAGCCGGGCGAAGGCGGCGTCGCGAAGCCGGGTGCGGGCGGCCTCGCCGGCGGCGAGCTGGGCGCGTTCCTGGGCGAGGCCAAGGGCGGCGCCGAGCAGGGCCAGCGCAGCGGCGGCGGCGAGTTCCGGCCAGCCGGCGCCGGGGTTGCCGAGCAGGGCGGCGAGCAGCCGCGCCGTAAGCCAGGTGGTGCCGAGCGCGCAGGCGGTGGCGGCCACCCCTAGCAGGACGGGCAGCAGGACGCGGCCGCGCAGGGCCCGGGATTCACGGCGCAGCAGGGCGCGCGCTGCGTCCTGGCGGCCAGCCGAGGGGGAAGCCATGCCGTATAATAGGGTGTCGGTGGGGCTACGTCACCTTGCACTGCTGCAAAGGGCCGGGCAGATGCTGTCCATTCGTTCCGGGAGCCCGCCGCATGCTGCCGAGCCATGGCCGCTACGACTACCACCCCTGGCCCGATCGGCCCCGCTATGCCTGGCCGGGCGGCGCGAAGCTCGCTGTCTATCTCGGGGTCAATCTCGAGCACTTCGCCTTTGGCGAGGGGCTGGGGGCGGAGCTGGCGCCCGGCGGGCCGCAGCCGGATGTGCTGAACCATGCCTGGCGGGACTACGGCAACCGGGTCGGCGCCTGGCGGCTGATCGAGCTGCTCGATGCGCTCGCCCTGCCGGCGACGGTGCTGCTCAACAGCGCGATGTACGATCATGCCCCGCACCTCGTCGCGGCGCACCGGGCGCGGGGCGACGAGATCGCCGGGCATGGGCGGACCAACAGCGAGCGGCAATCAGTCCTCGACGAGGGGCTGGAGCGGGCGCTGGTCGCCGCGAGCACGGCGGCGATCCTGGCGCATGAGGGGGTAGCGCCGCGCGGCTGGCTGTCGCCCTGGATCGCCGAGAGTCGGGTGACGCCCGACCTGCTGGCCGAGGCCGGCTACCGCTACACGCTCAACTGGTGCATGGACGACCAGCCGGTCTGGATGCGGACGCGGTCCGGGCGGCTTCTGGCCATCCCCTACCCGCAGGAGGTGAACGACATCCCCTCCGTGGTGGCGCGCAAGGATGGCGCGGAGCAATTCGCGGCCATGGCGCTCGCGGATTTCGAGGAGCGGCTGGAGCAGGTGGCGCGGGACGGCATCCCGCAGGTGATGGGGATCGCGCTGCACCCCTACATCGTTGGCCAGCCCTACCGGCTGCGGGCGCTGCGAGGTGCGCTTTCGGCCATTGCCGCGCGGCGGGGCGAGGTGTGGATCACCACCGCCGGCGCCATCTTCGACCATGTGGCGGCGCTGCCCGAAGGCAGCACCACCTGAGCCGTCACTGGCGCAGCAGGGCGCGGTAGCGGTCCAGCATGGCCCGCCCGTCGGGACCCGCCTTGGCGAGCCATTCCTCCTCCTGCTTGGCCCCGATGGCGCGGAGGCCGGACATGAGGGCCTCGCTCGGCGCCGGGGCCTGCATCCCATGGGCCTGGAGGCGGGCGGTCATTTCCCGCTCGGAGGCCTGGGAGGCCTCGAGGCCGCGGGCCGTGGCGCGCTCGGCGGCGGCGGTGATGGCGGCTTGGGTCGCCGCATCGAGCGAGCGCAGCGCCCGGGTGTTCACCACGACCACGTTCCGGGTCAGGGTGAAGCCGATGTTGTAGAAGTACTTCGAGTAGTCCCAGGCGGAGCTGTCGACGCCGGTCTGGGCGCTCGTCACCATGGCATTGACGATGCCGGTGGCGAAGGCCTGGGGGATGTCGGCCGCCTGCACCAGCACCGGCGTCGCGCCGAGCAGCTCCGCCATGCGGGCGATGATCGGCGTCTGGGCGCGGAAGCGGCTGCCGCGGAGGTCGTCCACGCTGCGCAACTCGGTGCGGCTGTAAAGGGCCTGGCTCGGCCAGGGGACCATGTAGAGGGCGGTCAGGCCCTGGCGCTCGAGCCGGGCGAGGATGGCTGGCTCGATCGCCTGGCCGAGGGCGCGGCCTTCCATCCAGTTGCTGGCGAGGAAGGGGATGAAATCGACCTCGTAGATCGGGTCCTCGTTGCCATAGGCGCCGAGGAGGAATTCACCGAGCTGGATCTGACCGGTCTGCACGCCGCGCTTGATCTGCGTCAGCGGCATCAGCGAGGCGTTGCTGTGGAGCTGGACGGCCAGCTTGCCGGGCGCCGCGGCCTCGATATCGGCGAGGAAGGCGCGGACGGTCTGGGTGTGGAAATTGGCGTCCGGATAGGCGGTGGCCATGACCCAGCGGGTCTGCGCAACGGCCGGCGCGGCCATGGCGATGAACGCGGCGAAGGCCGCGGTGACGAGGCGGTGCATGCCGCTCCTCCCTGAGTGCAGGTGTGCCGTGGAGCGGGCGTTCTTCCCGGCTGCGTTATGGCAGGGGGCGGCGGCTCAGGTCCAGTAGAGGCGGCGGGCCTGGGGCAGGTGGCGGGCGAGGCTCGCCTCAAGCCCGCGGCGGAGCGCGGCCATCTGCTCGCGCGGGAAAACATATTTGATGCCACCGAATTTCGTCGTCTTCCGGCTGCGGCTCGCATCCTCCATCTCCAGCCGGCTGCCCGGGTACCAGCCGCGCAGGATCTTACGCGAGGACTCGGTGAAGCGGTGGGTGATGAGCTCGACGGTGAGGTCGGGGTCGGGGATGCCGTCCAGCGCCGTGGCGCAATCGGCGAGCAGCCGGTCGTATTGCATCTCCCAATCCGGGATGGGCAGGATCGGCGCGATGGTGAGGCCGATGCGATAGCCGGCCTCGGCCATGCGGCGTAGCGCGGCCAAGCGAGCCGGCATGCGCGGCGTGCCACCCTCGAAGCGCTCCGCCCCCGCGGCATTGAGCGAGAAGCGGATGCGCGTGCGCCGGTTGTGCGGCAGGCCGAGCAGCGGCTCCACCGCATCGTACTTGGTGGTGAAGCGGAGCTGGACCGGCGCCTCCCACGCGCCGAAACGGCGGATGGCGGTGGCGAGAGCGCCGGTGATGTGCTCGAGCGCCAACGGGTCGGTGTAGCAGGAACACTCGAAGGTGGTGCCCTCCCCTGCCCTCGCCGCGTCGGTCGAGGTGACGCGGCCCTGGCCGAGCAGCGGCGGCAGCTCGGCAAGGATCTCCGGCAGGTTGGCATAGGCGCGGATGATCGGCGGTCCCGCCAGCGAGCCCGCGAGGTAGCAGTACTGGCAATGGGCCGGGCAGCCGGCGGCGAGGTCGAAGCGGAAATCGGCGCTGGGCGGGATCGGCTGGGGGCGGCGCTTGCTGGGCGGGGCGACGACCAGGGCGAGGGTCGTTTTGGCGTCGCGGTAGGTGTCGGGAAGGCCAGTAAGGCGGTCCGACTTCAGCCGCACCAGCTCGGCGCCGAGGGCGGCGGCGCGCTCGGCCATGGCGGCGCCCTCCGGCCAGGCGAGGGCGGCGGGCGTCGCCAGCACGCGCTTCGGCACCCAGAGGCGCGGCGGGGCGGCGTCAAAAGGCATAGCGCACCCGGCAATAGGGCATGTGCTGCGCAAGGAGGGCCTGGAAGCGGGCGAGCCACTTGCCCTTCCAACCCGTGCGGTAGCGGAGGTTCACCCCGCCCGCCTCGGAGCGCTTCTCCTCTTGGATGTCGGGGCGCCAGAGCATCTCCTCGGCCTTGGGGTGCCAGGCGAGGTTGACGTCGTGCAGCGCCTCGTTGTGGGTGAGCATAATGATCTCGGCCGCCAGTTGCTGCTTCACCGCAGCGGGCAGCAAGTCGTCGAGTTCCGCGAAGAGGGCGGTCCATTCCGCCTCCCATCCCTCGTGCAGGACGACGGGGGAGAAGTTCAGATGGACCTCGTAGCCGGCACGGTGCAACTCGGGAACGAAGGCCATGCGCTCGGCGATGGAGGGGGCGCGCACGTCGAGCAGCTTCGCAATGCCATGCGGCATCAGCGACATGCGGATGCGGGTGCGGCCCTGCGGGTCGTAGCCGAGCAGCGCTGGGGTGACGCCCTTGGTGGCGAAGCTGCCCTTGGCCTTGGGCAGGGTGCGGAAGAGGGCGACGAGGTCGCGGACATTGTCGGAGATCAGCGCATCGACGGAGAGGTCGCCATTCTCGCCGAGGTCGTAGACCCAGTCTCGCGGGTCGACCTGATTCGGCTCCGGCTTCGGCCCCTGCTTGGTGGCGTGGCGGGCGGTGGCGGCCAGGATCTGCTCGATATTGGCGAAGACGGTGATCGGGTTCGCATGGCCCTTGCGCCGGGCGACATAGCAATAGGCGCAGGCCATGGCGCAGCCATTAGAGCTGGAAGGGGCGATGAAGTCGGCGCTGCGGCCATTCGGGCGGAAGGGCAGGCCCTTCTTCACGCCGAGGACGAGCACCTCGCGCTTGGGGCGGAGGTAGTCCTCCGGCTCGGCCTCGCGGAGTTCGGGAATGCGCCAGTGGGAGGCGACCTCGACACGCTCGGCTGCGGGGAAGCGGGCGAGCACTTCCTGGCCACGCGGCAGGGCGGCAGCCGCCGGTTCGAGATAGATGCGGCGGATGTCGAGGAGCGGGGCGGCCATCCCCCATCAAATGGGGTCGCGGACCCGGAACGTCAGGCCAGGAGGCGGTGCATAACCTGCCCGTAGGCGGCGGCGATCGCCTCGCCGGCAATGTGGCGGCCGGCTTCCACGACGGTCCTGCCGCCGACGATGACGGTGCGGATGGGGTTGGCCGCGCCGGAGAAGACCCAGGCATCGAGCCGGCCGTCGCCCGAATGTCCGACGAGCGACGGATGGTCCGTATCGAGTTCCACCAGGTCGCAGCGGCGGGCGGGGGCGATGGCGCCGATGGGGCGGCCGCAGGCGGTGGCGCCGCCGGACAGCGCGCCTTTCAGCAGGAAGCGGCCGGGATGCGGCAGCGCCTCGCTCGCGGCGACGGCGCGGGACTGCAGCAGAAGGCGCTGGCCGGTCTCCAGCAGGCGGAGCTCGTCGCGGGCGGCGGTGCCGACATGGCTGTCGGTGCCAACCCCGAACCGGCCACCGGCGGCGAGCCAGGCGGGCAGCGGAAAGAAGCCGTCGCCGAGCGAGGCCTCGGTGGTCGGGCAGAGGCCGGCGACGGCGCCGGTCGCGGCCAGCGCCGCCGTCTCGGCAGGGTTCATATGGGTGGCGTGGATCAGGCACCAGCGCCCATCGACCGGCGCGTTGTCGAGCAGCCATTGCACCGGGCGGGCGCCGGTGGCGAGCAGGCATTCCGCCACCTCGCGCTGCTGCTCGGCGATATGGATGTGCAACGGCCCTGGCTCAGCCGCAACCGTTGCAAGCATCTCGGGCGTCACCGCGCGCAGGCTGTGCGGGGCGAGGCCGACCGCCGCCTGCGGGTCGTCGCCCATGGCCATGCGGCAGGCCTCGACGATTCGCAGATAGGCATCGGGGTCGTTGAGGAAGCGCCGCTGCCCCGGCGCAGAAGGGCGGCCGAAAATGCCGCCATGCCGGTAGAGCACCGGCAGCAGGGTCAGCCCAATGCCGGTGCGGCGGGCGGCGGCGAGGTTGCGCAGCGCCATCTCGGCCGGTTCGGTATAAGGCGTCCCGTCCGGCTGGTGGTGCAGGTAGTGGAATTCGGCGAGGCTGGTGAAGCCGCCCTCCAGCAACTCCACCTGAAGTTGTGCAGCAATCGCCTCCGCCTCCTCCGGGCCGAGGCGCTCGCCGAAGCGGTACATCACCTCGCGCCAGGACCAGAAGCTGTCCTGCCCCTCCGGGCTGCGCCGTTCGGTCGCCCCCGCCATAGCACGCTGGAAGCTGTGGGAATGGAGGTTCGGCAGGCCGGGGATCAGCGCCCCGCGCAGCCGCCGCGCCCCGCCCGGCGCCGCGCCGGGGGTGACGGCGGTGATGGTGCCGGCGGCATCGGCGGTGACCAGGACATCCGCCGCCCATCCATCGGGCAGCAGGGCGGCGGGAGCGTGAAAGTCGGGCATCGGCGCATCATGGCTCCTCACCCCGGCGGCGCGAAGACCCGGAGCGCGGCACGGTGCAGGCGGAAGACGGCCGGCGTATGCGTCGTCAGCTCGCCATCCGTGTTGACCGGCCGGGGCTTTCGCGTCCTGAGCTCCAGCGCCGTGGTGCGGAAGGCGCGGACATCGTGCCAGCGGCCCTGGGTGCCGCTGCGCAGCCAGGGAATCAGCGCCACCAGCCGCCACCAATGCGCGACCTCGAGGCTGTAGACGTCGAAGAGGCCGTCATCCGGCCGCGCATCCTCGGCGATGGTCATTCCGCCGCCGTAGTGCCGGCCGTTGCCGACCGAGACCTGGATGGTCTTCACCCGGCGTACCTGGCCGTCATGGATCAGCGTCGCGGTAAAGGGCCGGGCGCGGCGCAGCAGGCGGAAGGCGGCGATGCCATAGCCGAAGGTGCCCCAGCGCTGCTTCGCCTCGGCCTTCAGCTCGCCCGCCAGTTCGGCGCTGAAGCCGACGCTGGCAACGTTGAAGTAGCGGTGCCCGTTGACCTCGCCGAGATCGACCGGGCGCGGCTGCTCCGTGGCGATGACCTGCGCCGCCGCCTCCAGTTCAAGCGGGATGCCGAGGCTGCGCGCCAGGTCGTTCGCCGTGCCGAGGGGGAGGATGCCGAAGGGCAGCCCCGCCTCCTGCAGGCCGGGAATTGCAGCGTTCAGTGTGCCGTCGCCGCCGCCGATGACGATGCGGTCGATCCCCCCCTCCCCGGTCCCGTAGCGGCCGAGGCCGGCGGTGACGGCTTCGGCGCAGGACATGCCCGAGGGCGTTTCAAAGCGGGCGACGGCGAGGCCCGCCATTTCCAGCGCGTCATGCGCTGCCTCCGCCGCCTCGGCGCCTCGGCGCGCTTGGCGGTTCACGATCAGCAGAGCACGGCCCTGGTCCTGCATTAGCGGAATGTCCCGGCTTCGACCTGTTGCGGCGATGCAACCGGCGAAGCGGCCGGAGGTTGCCTGCGCATCGATATCACGGAACGATGCCGCATGCCCGATCCCGCCGAACCCCGCCCCCTGCCCCTGCGCTTCGGCCAATTGGCGCCGGTCCTGGCGCTCGCAGTCTGCGCCGGCGGGTTGTTCGGCTTCCTCGAGCTGATGGAAGTACTGGAGGGCGAAGGCCGCCATATCGACGAGGCCGTGCTGCTGGCTCTGCGGAACCCGGCCGACCCGGCAGACCCGCTCGGCCCGCCCTGGCTCGAGCTGACGATGCGCGACCTCACCGCGCTCGGCGGCATCCCCGTCCTCGGCCTGCTCTCGCTGCTGGCGCTCGGCTGGCTGGCGCTGCGGCGGCGCTGGCGCTCGGTCACCCTGCTGTTCATCGCCCTGCCCGGAGGGCTGTTGCTGAACACCCTGCTGAAGCGCGGCTTCGACCGGCCGCGGCCAAGCCTCGTCGCGCATCTGGTCGAAGTCGGGACCAGCAGCTTCCCGAGCGGCCATGCCATGCTCTCGGCCGTCGGCTTCCTCACCCTCGGCGCGCTGCTGGCCGGGGGGACGGAGCGGCGGCGGGAGCGCGGCTACATCCTCGCCGCCGCGGTGCTGCTGACGCTGGTGGTCGGTGGCAGCCGGGTCTATCTCGGCGTGCATTGGCCGAGCGACGTGCTGGCTGGCTGGTGCCTCGGCGCGGCCTGGGCGATGGGCTGCTGGCTGCTGCTGGATCTCGCCAGACGGATCTTTCCCAATCGGTGAATGCTGCGCTTGCGCCTTTGGCCGGGTCGGCCAGCCCGACCGGGAAGGCGGTCAGGATCGGGCCGATGCCGAGATGGCGTCTTGCCTCGCTACCTTGGAACACGAGGGCGCAGATCGCCTGCGGCGCGAGGCAGGGCACATCTTCGCCGGCGAAGCCGGGGCTGCGTGCCGTGCGATGGCTGACGTGGAGGACCGATCAGCTTATCATCGGGCAATGACCGACCTGGCGAACTCCCGGCTCCGCAATTCCCCCGCGATCCGCGCGCCGCGCGGGCTCGAACGCTCCGCCCTGCACTGGACGACGGAAGCGCCGTTGCGGATGCTGATGAACAACCTCGATGCCGAGGTCGCGGAGCGCCCGGGCGAGCTCGTCGTCTATGGCGGCATCGGCCGCGCCGCGCGCGACTGGGCCAGCTACGAGCGCATCGTCGAGGTCCTGCGCCGCCTGCGCGAGGACCAGACGCTGCTGGTGCAGTCCGGCAAGCCGGTCGGCGTCTTCGAGACCCACGCGGATGCGCCGCGCGTGCTCATCGCCAACAGCAACCTGGTGCCGCGCTGGGCGAGCTGGGAGCATTTCTCGGAGCTCGACCGCAAGGGGCTCATGATGTACGGCCAGATGACGGCCGGCTCCTGGATCTATATCGGCAGCCAGGGCATCGTGCAGGGCACCTACGAGACCTTCGCCGAGGCGGGGCGGCAGCATTTCGGCGGCGACCTCGCGGGCCGCTGGATCCTGACCGGCGGACTCGGTGGCATGGGCGGGGCGCAGCCGCTGGCGGGCGTCTTCGCCGGCGCTTCCGTCCTTGCCGTCGAATGCCAGCCCTCCTCCATTGAGAAGCGGCTGGAGACGAAGTATCTCGACCACCGGGCGGACAACCTCGATGAGGCGCTGGCCATGATCCGCACCGCCTGCGCGGAGCGCCGCGCGATCAGCGTCGGGCTGCTCGGCAACGCGGCGGAGATCTTCCCGGAGCTGGTCCGCCGCGGCGTCGTGCCGGACATCGTCACCGACCAGACCTCGGCGCACGATCCCGCCAATGGCTACCTGCCGGCCGGCTGGACGCTGGCGGAATGGGCGGCGAAGCGGGAGAGCGACCCGGCCGCCGTCGCCGCCGCCGCGCGGCGCAGCATGGTGGGGCATGTGCAGGCGATGCTCGACTTCCAGCGGATGGGCGCCAAGGTGCTCGATTACGGCAACAACATCCGGCAGATGGCGAAGGAGGAGGGGCTGGCGGACGCCTTCGGCTTCCCCGGTTTCGTGCCGGCCTATATCCGGCCGCTCTTCTGCCGCGGCATCGGTCCCTTCCGCTGGGCGGCACTCTCCGGCGACCCGGAGGACATCTACAGGACGGACGCCAAGGTGCGGGAGCTGATCCCGGACGATCCGCACCTGCATCGCTGGCTCGACATGGCGCGCGCGCGGATCAGCTTCCAGGGCCTGCCGGCGCGGATCTGCTGGGTCGGGCTCGGCCAGCGGGACCGGCTCGGCCTCGCCTTCAACGAGATGGTGGCGCGGGGCGAGATCGGGCCCGTCGTCATCGGGCGGGACCATCTGGATTCCGGCAGCGTCGCCTCGCCCAACCGCGAGACGGAGGCGATGCGGGACGGCTCGGACGCCGTCTCCGACTGGCCGCTGCTGAATGCGCTGCTCAACACGGCCTCCGGCGCCACATGGGTCTCGCTGCATCATGGCGGCGGCGTGGGGATGGGTTTCAGCCAGCATGCGGGGATGGTCATCGTCTGCGACGGCACGGCGGATGCGGCGCGGCGGCTGAAGCGCGTGTTGTGGAACGACCCCGCGACGGGGGTGATGCGCCATGCCGATGCGGGCTACGAGATCGCCATCGACTGCGCGCGGGAGCATGGGCTCGACCTGCCGGGCCTGGGCTGATCCGCCGAAGGAGGGACGATGACGGTCATTCCGGGCGAGGCCAGGCTCGGCCAGTGGCGGGCGGTGATGCAGGGCGAGGCACTCACGCTCTCCCCTGGCTGGCAGGCGGTGGCGCAGGCGAGCGTCACCGCGCTCGAGACCCGGCTGGCCACCGGGGAGGCGCTCTACGGCGTCAATACCGGCTTCGGCAAGCTGGCCGGCACGCGGATCGGCCCGGCGCAGCTCGCCCAGTTGCAGCTGAACCTGCTCCGCAGCCACGCCGCCGGCACCGGACCGCTGCTGCCGGCGCCGGTGGTGCGGCTGGTGCTCGGGCTGAAGGCGGCCTCGCTGGCGCGCGGCGCCTCTGCCATCCGGCCGGCGGTGATCGAGGCGCTGCTGGCCCTGCTCGCGGCCGATATCCTGCCCGCCATCCCGGCCCGCGGCTCGGTCGGCGCGTCGGGTGACCTGGCACCGCTCGCCCATATGGCACTGCTGCTGATCGGCGAGGGCGAGGCCTTCCAGGGCGAGCGAATCCTGCGAGGGCCGGAGGCCCTCTCGGCGGCTGGGCTCGCGCCCTTCGCCCTCGGCCCGAAGGAGGGGCTGGCGCTGCTCAACGGCACGCAGGTAAGCACCGCGCTGGCGCTTGCCGGCCTCTTCGCCGCGGAGGATCTGCTGCGGACAGCGCTCGTTGCCGGCGCCATGTCGGTCGATGCGGCACGCGGCAGCGACACGCCCTTCGATGCACGCATCCATGCGCTGCGCGGCCAGCCGGGACAGATCCGCGTGGCGGCGGCGCTGCGCGACCTGCTCGCCGGCAGCCAGATCCGCGAGAGCCACCGCGAGGGCGACCCGCGCGTGCAGGACCCCTATTCGCTGCGCTGCCAACCGCAGGTCGCCGGCGCCTGCCTCGATCTGCTCGCGCAGGCCGCAGCAGTACTGGAGCGCGAGGCCAACGCCGTCACCGACAATCCGCTGGTCATCGATGGCGAGGTGCTTTCGGGCGGCAATTTCCATGCGGAACCGGTGGCCTTCGCCGCCGATACCATGGCGCTGGCGCTCGCCGAACTCGGCACCATCAGCGAGCGGCGCATTGCCCTGTTGACCGACCCGGTGCTGTCCGGCCTGCCGGCCTTCCTCGTTCGCGACGGCGGCGTGAATTCCGGCTTCATGATCGCGCAGGTCACGGCCGCCGCGCTCACTGCGGAGAACCGCGCACTGGCCGTGCCGCGCAGCACCGACAGCATCCCGACCAGCGCCAATCAGGAGGACCATGTCAGCATGGCGACCGGCGCCGCGCTCCGCCTGCATGACATGGCGGACAACCTGGCCGGCATCCTCTCGATCGAGTTGCTGGCCGCGGCGCAGGGACTCGAATTCCACCGCCCGCTGCAAAGCGCCGCCTCGATTGAGGCGGCGCATGGGCTGGTGCGGGGCGCCGCCGCCGCCTGGGATGCGGACCGCGCCATGGCGCCCGACATTGCCGCCGTGAAGGCGCTGGTCGAGCGCGGCCGTTTCGCCGACCTGGTAGAGATCGCCTGATGTTCGACCGCGTCTGGCTGAACGCCCACCTGGCGACGATGCAGGGCACAGATCTCGGCCTCGTCGAGGACGGTGCGATCGCCGCGAAGGACGGCCGCATCGCCTGGCTGGGACCCCGTGCCGCCTTGCCCGCCGGCGGGATCGAGACCACGGATTGCGGCGGCGCCTGGATCCTGCCCGGGTTGATCGACTGCCACACGCATCTCGTCTTCGGCGGCGACCGCGCGGACGAGTTCGAGCGGCGGCTTGCCGGCGAGGATTATCAGGCGATCCTGAAGGAGGGTGGCGGCATCCTCTCGACCGTCCGCGCGACGCGGGCGGCGGGCGAGGAGGAGCTGCTCGCGGTCGCCCTGCCGCGCGCCGAGGCGCTGATGGCGGAGGGCGTCACCACCATCGAGATCAAGTCCGGCTATGGGCTGGAGCAGGAGGCGGAGCTGCGCCAGCTCCGCGCCGCCCGGCGCCTGGCCGAGGCGCTGCCCGTCGTGGTGCGGACGACGCTGCTCGCGGCGCATGCGGTGCCGCCGGAATTCGCCGGCCGCCGGGCCGAGTATGCGCGCCTCGTCGCCGAGGCGATGGTGCCCGCGGCCCAGGGCCTCGCCGATGCGGTCGATATCTTCCACGATCCGCTCGCTTTCGACAGCGAGGATGCGAGGCTGGTGATCGGCGCCGCCCGGCGTGCCGGGCTGCCGGTGAAGCTGCATGGCGACCAGCATGGCGACATGGGCAGCGCGGCGCTCGGCGCGGAATGCGGCGCGCTCTCGGTCGATCACCTGGAGCATGCGAATGCGGCAGGGCTCACTGCCATGGGACGGGCCGGGACGGTCGCCGTGCTGCTGCCGGGGGCGACGCTCTTCCTCCGCGAGACGCGCATCCCCGATATCGGCGCGATGCGGGCGGCGGGGGTACGGATGGCGGTCAGCACGGACATGAATCCGGGCTCCTCCCCTGCCCTCTCCCTGCTGCTGATGCTGAACCTCGCCTGCACGCTCTATCGCCTCACAGTCACCGAGGCGCTGCGCGGCGCGACGGTCGAGGCGGCGGCGGCGCTGGGGCTCGATGACCGAGGGCGGCTGGCGCCGGGGCTGCGCTGCGACCTCGCGCTCTATCGCATCGCCCGGCCGGCGGAGCTCTGCTACTGGATGGGCCGCAATCCCTGTATCGGCCGCGTGCTGGAAGGACGCTGATGGATCTCGACACCATGCTCGCCGTGATCCGTCGCGGCGTGCCGCTCGCCGAGGACTGGGGCGTCGAATTGCTCGAGGCCGAGGGCGGCCGCGCCCTGCTGCGCCTGCCCGCCTCGGCGCGGCTGCTGCGGCCGGGCGACACGCTCTCCGGCCCGGCGCTGATGGGGCTTGCGGATGTGGCCATGTGGGCGGCGCTGCTCTCGGTGAATGACGGGCGCGATAACAGCGTCACATCCACCATGACGGTGAATTTCCTCCGCCCCGCCGGCAGCGGCCCGGTGCTGGCCGAGGCGCGGCTCGTCAAGCGCGGCAGGCGCATGGTCTTCGGCGAGATCATGATCCGTGCGGAGGACAGCGAGGAGGTTGCCGTGCATGTGACGACGACATGGGCGGTGATCGCCCCGGCCGCGCGATGAAGCGGCTTGCCCTCGCCCTCGCCGCGCTGCTGCTGGCGTCGCCCGCCGGCGCCGCCGGCTTCGACGAATTCCAGGTTTATGACGGGCGCATTGCCGAACAGGGCGTGCCCGACATCAACATCCATTTCAATGCCGGTCGCCGCGGCCGGCTCGGCGACGGGGCGCCCCGCAACGGGCTGCTGGCGACGGCGGAGCTCGGCTTCGCCACCGCACCCTGGCACGAGGTGGCGCTGCTGCTGCCGGTCGCGCGCGAATTCTCCGGCGACACCTATGGCGGCGGGTTCAAGCTGCGCAACAGCTTCATCAGCCCGGGCGCCGACACCCGGCCCTTTGCCTATGGCATGGATATCGAGATCGGCCACCAGTCGACTCGCTTCGCCGAATCCAATCTGGCCTTGACCTTGCGGCCCATCATCGACATGCGCAGCGGGCCCTGGCAGCTCATCCTCAATCCGTCCGTGGTTTTCCCGCTCGGCCAGGGCGGCCCGGTCTTCGTGCCCTCGGTGCGCGGCGTGCGGCAGGTGGCGCCGATCGTCTGGCTCGGGCTGGAGCACTACATGGATTTCGGCCGTATCAGCCGGGGCGAGGGATTGCCGCAGCAGGGGCATCAGCTCTTCGTCACGACGGACATCAAGATCAGCAACCGCTTCGCCGTGCATTTCGGCCTCGGCCACGGGCTGACCCATGCGAGCGACCGCTGGCTCGGCAAGGTGATCCTCAGCGTGGATTTCTAGGCCATCCCTTCCAGTGCGGCCCAGGCGGAGAGCACTGCGCCTTCCTGCCAGCCGGTGAACCAGGAGAGATATTCTCCGGCGAAGTGATACGGGCCCTCCGGGGCGCGCAGCAGCGGGTAGAGGCTGCGCCGCTGCTCCGCCGTCCACTCCGCCCAGGCGCCACGCGCCCGCGGCATGCGCCGCCAGGCGATCGATACCGGCGCCGCAACCTCGCGCCCGAGGCCCGGATGCAGCACCTCGCCATCGGCCGCGATGACGGCGGCGCGCTCGGCGGGGCTGCGGGAACCGAAGCGCTCCCCGGTCTCATCATCCCAGATATAGGCGCCGATCAGGATGCCTTTCGCGGCATGAAAGCCGTGCGACGGGTACCAGATCTGCGTCGCTTCGCGCGGCATCCAGGAGATGCCGCCGTAGATCGCATGATCCTCCTCCCAAAAGCGCCGTTCGCATTGGAAGGCGAGCTTGGCGGCCGCAGCGTGATGCAGCGCGGCGAGCCCCGCCCTGCGCTCCGCCGAGAGGTCGGAGTCGAGCCGCGCCAGCACCGGCGCCGGCAGGGCGAGGAGGATGCGCGGCGCCTCCTCCTCGCGCACCGCGCCATCCATCCCGCGCCAGGCAACGCGCGCGCCTGATTCCGTGCGGCGGAGCGAGAGCACGTCCGCCCCCGTCACCAGCGCGTCGCCGACCGCCGCGGCGAGAGCGGCGGCGATGCGGTTCATTCCGCCGACCGGCTGCAGCATGGTCGCCGCATAATCGACGCCCTCGGCGAAGGCGGCCCCTTCCCAGAGCGCCGGTTCCAGCAGCAGGCGCGCGTCGAGCGGCGCCATGGCGCGCGGCGGGGCGAGGCCGGCGCCAGGCGGTTCTGCCCAGCCGGCGCGGGCGGTGCCGTTGTAGCGCATGTCCCGGTCGAGGGCGCCGAAGCGGCGCAGCATGGCCCGCAGCGCATCGAGATCGGCCTCGCCGAGCGGCGCCTCCGCCGTGCCGCGCTCCAGCCCTTTCGCCGCCAGCTCGGCGACCAAGCCGCGCAGGTCGGCCTGCACCCGCCGCATCGGCACCGGCCCGGCGGAGGAGGCGAGCAGCGCCGCCCGGTTTTCGTCGACCAGCACCTCCAAGGGCACGCCAAGCGTCCGGCAGTAGCCCAGGATGCCGCGATGGTGGTGCGGGATGCGCGCCGGACCAGGGTTGGCGTAGAGGTGCGGCGCGGCATCCCAGGTAACGCGCTGCGCCGGCCCGCCTTCTTCCTCGACCACGTCGCCGGAGCGCAGCGTCGTGCAGCGGCCGCCGGCTTGTGGGGCGGCCTCCAGCACCCGCACCGACCAGCCGGCCCGCCGCATCTCCAATGCCGCAACCAGCCCGGCGATGCCGGCGCCGACCACGAGCACCCGCCGCCCGTCCCGCGGCAGGGCGGGCGGCGCGGCGGCGGCCGGCACCGCCGGCAACCCGCCGAGCGCGGCGAGCACCGCGACCGCTGCCCGCGTCCCGCCGGCCGCCGCAGCGCCTTCCAGCAGGGCGCGGCGGGAGATCACCGGCCGAGCCGCTCCGTGACGGCCCGCACCACCGCGGCGGTGCCGTCGTCCCCGCCGATATCCGCGGTGCGCAGCCCCGCGGCGAAGGCGGCATTCACCGCCCCCTCCAGTTCCGCCCCCGCCTCCGCGAAGGCTTCGCCGGCGCCGCGGCTGGCGAGCCAGTCGAGCATCATCGCCGCCGAGAGCAGCATGGCCGTCGGGTTGGCGATGCCCTGCCCGGCAATGTCGGGCGCCGTGCCATGCGCCGGCTGGAAAACCGCATGCTCGTCGCCGATATCGGCCGAGGGCGAGAAGCCCATCCCGCCCACCAGCCCGGCGGCCAGGTCGGAGAGGATGTCGCCGAACATGTTCTCGGTCGGCAGCACGTCGAAAGCCCAGGGGCGCCGCACCAAGTCGAGCGCCATGGCGTCGACATAGTGGTGCCCACTGTCGACGCCGGGGAATTCCGCGGCGACGCCGTCGAAGACCGCGCGCATGAAGGCGAAGGCGCGGAAGACATTTGCCTTGTCGACCAGGGTGACGCGTCCAGGGCGGCCGAGCCGTGCCGCCCGTCGCTCGGCATGGCGGAAGCTAAAGCGGGAGAGCTTCTCCGTCGTGGCGCGGGTGATGCGAAGCGTCTCCTCCGCCCGGTCCTCCGTCACCAGCCCGGTGCCGCGTGAATGGAACAGCCCCTCGGTGCTCTCCCGGACCAGGACGAAGTCGATGCCCTGGGCGCGGGGGTCGGCCAGGGCGACTGGCACGCCGGGGATGGCGCGCACCGGCCGCACCCCGGCATAGAGGCCGAGGCGGAAGCGGAGGTCGAGTTGCGGCGCGATCTCCGTCCCGTCCGCCTGGCGGATGCCGGGCCAGCCCATGGCGCCGAGCAGGATGGCATCGGCCGCCTCGGCAGCGCGGAAGCTGGCTTCGGGGAAAGCCTCGCCAGTTGACTGGTAGTGAAAGGCGCCGGCCGGCAACGCTTCGGTCGAGAGGCCGATGCCGTGGCGCCGTGCCAGGGGCTCCAGAACCGCGAGCGTCGCATCGGTCACTTCCGTGCCGATGCCGTCACCCGGCAGCACCGCGATCCGTACCGAATTGGCGGCCATGCGCTTTCCCTTCCCGCTGCTTTGGCGGCATCCTGCGGGAAAGACCGAGGGAGGGACAGACCATGCCGCAGGCCACGCGACGCCGCCTGCTCGGGGCAGCCGCCCTGCTGCCGGGCATCGCCCGCGCACAGCCGGCCTGGCCGGACAAGCCGGTGCGGATCATCGTGCCCTTCCCGCCCGGCCAGGCGGCCGACATCTTCACCCGGCTCTATGCCGACGAGCTCTCGCGCCGCTGGCCTCAGCGCGTCGTCATCGAAAACCGCGGCGGCGGCGCCGGAGCGCCAGCACTCGAGGCCGGGGCGCGGGCGGCACCGGATGGCTATACGCTGACGGCGGGCACATCGGGGACGCTCGGCGTCAATCCCTCCGTGCTGCCGCGCATCCCCTATGATGCCGAGCGGGACTTCGCATTCGTCAGCAATGTCGTGGTGCTGCCGCTGCTGATCGTGGCGCACCCTTCGCTCAGGATGCGCACAGCAGCCGAGGTCGTGGCAGCGGCCAAGGCCGCGCCCGGGGCGATCGACGTGGCGACGGCGGGGCCGGCGACCAGCCAACACATGTCGGCGGAGCTCTTCGTGCACCGAACCGGCATCCGGGTGAACATGGTGCATTACCGCGGCAGCGGGCCGGCCATGGCCGACCTGCTCTCAGGCAACGTCAAGCTGATGTTCGACAGCGTCGCTTCCGCCCTGCCGCACATCCAGGCGGGGAAGGTCGTCCCCATCGCCGTCACCACGCCGGACCGCGCGCCGCAGCTGCCGGAGGTGCCGACCATCGCCGAGACGGTAGCGCCCGGCTACGGCGCCTATGGCTGGACCGGGCTTTGCGCCCCGGCCGGGACGCCGGTGGAGATTGTCCAGAAGGTGAACGCTGATCTCGGCGCCGTCCTGCGTCAGCCGGCGATGCAGGCGCGCTTCATTGAGCTCGGCGGCACGCCGGCGCCGGGCACGCCGGAAGAATTTGGGGATTTCGTGCGGCGGGAGATCGCGCAATGGCGCGAGGTAGCCCGCATCGCCAATGTCAGGCTGGAGGGATGAGGCTCCGCGGCGCCTCTTGGAGGCGCCGCGGGAGCAAGGTCAGCCGCCGATGCGGTCGGTCGTCTGGGCGGCCAGGGTCGGGCTGCCGGACTGCGCCGGGGCGTAAACCAGTGCCTGCTCACGGCCACCGCCCACGAGCTGGGCGACATAGCCCGTCACAGCCTGGCCCGTGGTCGGGCCCGCATAGGCGACGCTGCGGTTGCTGGCTTCGCCGGTGATGCGGGCATAGCCGCCGCCGACGACGTTCTGGCTGGGCTCGGCATACACGACCCGGGGGCCGCCATCGGCGCCGCCACCGATCAGCCGGGGGCCATTGTCCTGGGCCAGCGCGGCACCGGCCGTGCCGAACAGCATCGCGGAGGCAATTAGTGCGTTGCGGAACATGGTTTCGTCTCCTTCGGGCACCGACCACCGGCGCCCTGTTGGGAGGCTATGTAGCGGGCGATTAGGTCGTGCGCGATAGACATATCCGCATGTCGGCCATGCAGGTCTTTCATGTACGATTAAATCGCGCGATATTCATTTGGTGAGGTAAGGGACAAACGTCAGATGGGGATGCAGCCATGAGCGAATCGACACCGACCAGCCCGAGCCTGGATCTGAACGAGTTCCTCTGCTTCGCCCTGCACTCCACCGCGCAGGCGATGGGGCGCGCGAACAAGCCGATGCTGGAGAAGATCGGCCTCACCTACCCGCAGTACCTTGTCATGATCGTTCTGTGGAAGGAGGACAACCGCACGGTCAGCGCCATCGGCGACAAGCTCTACCTCGAATCGAGCACGCTGACGCCGATGTTGAAGCGGCTGGAGGCGCTCGGCTACATCCGCCGCGAGCGGGACACCGAGGATGAGCGGCAGGTGCGCATCCGCCTGACCGAGCAGGGCCGCACCCTGCATGACAAGGCCTGCGAGCTGCATCCGGACTGGGTGGAGCACGTTTTCGGCGGCGACATGCAGGCCGTCCACGACCTGAAGCAGCGCGTCATCGCGCTGCGGGACAAGCTGCTGTCGGTCGAGGGATAGTCAGCGCAGCGGCGGCACGATCCGGCAGGCTTCCGCCGCGACGCGGGCGAGGCGCAACATCCGCCGTGCCGCCACCGCCCCGGCCGCAGCCTCCCCGGCGAACTGCTCCAGCAGCTTGTTGGAGAGCAGCGCCCGCGCTGCCGCATCCACCGCCACATCCGTCGCGGCAACGGTCGCAGCGTCGAACAGCGTCCGCCGCAGCAGGGCAAAGGTCCCGGCAAGGCCTGGCCGCAGCCCGTGCAGCGCCGCCACCTGCCGCACCAGCCGCACCCCGCGCCAGGCGAAGACCAGCGCATCCAGCCCCGGCGAGGGGCTGATGGCGGTGATCGAGAAGGCCTGCACCGCCGCCACCCGGCCGAGCCCCGCCGCCTCCGCATCCAGCAGCCGCAGCGGGCCGCCCTCCAGCAACGCGCGCAGTTCCTCCGTGCTGCCCGCCTGGCGCAGGGCGGGTTGCAGGCTCGCCGCTTCGGCGACGCCACCCGCCCAGCGCAACGCCTCGGCCCGTGCCGTCTCCAGGTCCTGCCGGGCAAAGGCCACCCGCGCGCGGTCCACCGCCCGGAGTGCGGCAAGGCTCCGCAACTCGCGCCAGGCGCCACCCGCCAGCAGGCCGAAGCCGACTCCCACCACGCCGAGCGTCGCCCAGCCCTGCACCGGCCCCCGGCCGAACTGGTCGACAACGAAATTTGCCGCATCCAGCGCCGCCAAGCCAAGGCCAAGCACCGCCGCCCCCGCCGCCACCCGTCCGAGCCCGGACCAGCGGGCGCGCGGGGCCGGCACCGCCACCGGCACAACCGCCTGTTCCCACTGGAAGTCGAGCCGCGGCGCCGGCTCCTCCAGGATCACCCGCGGGCCCTTGGGCGAATCGCTCACAACAGATCTCCGATCAGCGCCGCCAGCAGCGCATCCAGGCCGAGATGCGGAACGCCAGAGCCGCCCGCCGCGTCCAGCCGCGGAGGCTGGAATTCCGGCATCTCGAAAAAGCCATGCTCCCAGAAGCCCGGCTCGGGCGGCCTCAGGGGAATCTCACCAGGATAGACCTTGGCGCTCCGCCCGTTCGCCAGCAGCAACCCGCGCACCGCGGCAACCGGGCGGCCGTCCAGCATCGCCACGTCATCCTGCGTGCAGCGAAGCGAAGCGAGGGCGTGCACGCTGGTCGGCACGCCTGCCTCGCCTGCCCTTCCTTGCGGCCCGGCGACCAGATGCCCGAGCAGCGCCGCCAGCGCATCCCGCTGCCGGGCCGGCACATGGTCGGCCTTGGTGGCGGCGAAGGCGATGCGGCTGATGCCGGCCCCGGTCAGCCAGTCCAGCCAACCGCCGCCATGGCGCAGGGCACCGGCGATGGCCGCGAGCGCCTCCGCCGTATCCTCGAAGGCGGCCTGCCCGGCATGGAGCGCGCCGAGCACATCGACCAATACCACCTGCCGGTCGAAGCGGCGGAAGAAGGGCTCGAAGAAATCCGCCCGTTGCGCCGCGACATAGGCAGCGTGCCGCTCCGCCAGCAGCCCGGCCAGCCCGCCGCCCCGTGGATGCGGCAGGGGGAAGAACCAAAGCAGCGGCGTCTCACCGCGTGGCCCCGGATTGAGCACCCGTCCGGGCTGGAGGAAGCGGAAGCCGAGCCGGTCCCGGCACTCCCGCAGGGCATCGCGGTAGAGCGCATGGCCGCGTCGTGCCAGCGCCTCATCCGCCGCAGTCCCGGCGGGCAGCGCCTCCGCCCAGGCCAGGAACTCATGCGCTGCCGTCGAGGCCTCCGCCCGGCGCAGCCGCCGCAAGGCCTCGGCCGACCACTCCGCATAGTCTTGGTCGAGCATCGGCAGGTCGAGCAGCCATTCGCCCGGATAGTCGAGCAGTTCCAGCGTCACCGTCCGCCGCCCGATCAGCCCGCCCAGCAGGCTGCCGAGGCTGCTGCCGCGCTCCAGATCCAGGGTCACTTCCAGGGTGGAAAGATCATCCGTCCGCCCCGGCCAGGCCGGCGGATCGGCTGCCAGCGCTGCCAGATGCGCCTCCACATCGAAGCGCGGCAAGGCCTCGCTCGCAGAGGGCACCAGTCGAACCCCGCGCAGCCGTCCTCCCGCCGCCTGCTCCAGCTGCGGCAGCGTCCGCCGCCCCCGCCCTGCCGCTAGGAGGTTGGCGACCATGGCGGTGAGGAAGACAGTCTTCCCAGCCCGCGTGAGGCCGGTGACCGCCAGGCGGATGCGCGGCTGGCCAATCAGGTTGCGTAAGCCGCGCTCGGGCATCTCCGCCAGGTCGCGGAGGAGGCCGAAAGGATCAGCGGGCATCGGCAGAGCAGGTCCCCCTTGTCTCGGCCCCGGGGTGTAGGGGCCGGTCAGGGCAGCGGCAAGGCAGACCCAAGATCACGGATTTTGGCGCGGCCTCGCAATGGAGCGGCGCGGCGGCTACCATGAAGGGAGAACAAGCGCGGGGCGCCATGCATCCCTCGACCGCTGGTACGGGCTGATGGCAAAAACGCCGGACCTCCAGGCCGAGCGGTTGAAGGCGGTCCGCGCGCAGCTGCCCTTCGCCCTGGTTGCGACGCTCGGCAATGCCGCGATCACCACCATCCTGCTGGCGCTTGACCTTGGCCAGGCAGAGGCCTTCGCCTGGTTCGCCGTCATGCTCGCCATCACCGGCTTCCGCTTCCTGGTCGGGCGGAGCGGCGGGCCGGAGAGTCCGCGCCGCGCCTGGGCGGCGCTCGCCGGCACCGCTGCGAGCGGCCTCGGCTGGGGTCTCGGCGCCCTCTGGCTGATGCCGGCCTCCGAGGGTTACCAGCTGTTCTGGATCTTCCTGATCGGCGGCATGTGCGCCGGCAGCGCGGCACTGCATTACCCGCATTTTCCGACCGTGCTCGCTTTCCTGCTGCCGGCCGGGTTGCCCCTGGTGCTGCGCATCGCCTTCGGAGAAGGACCGCGCCACCACGCCGAGGCCCTGCTGCTGCTCAGCTTCCTCCTCGCGCTCAGCCTGACCGCGCTGCGCTCCAGCCGGCAGTTCGATGCGATGATCCGCCTTCAGATCGACCTCGTTGCCCTTCAGGCCCGCCTCAACGCCGAGATCGCCGAGCGCCGGGCGACGGAGGCCAACCTCGTCCATGCCCAGAAGATGGAGGCGGTAGGCCAGCTCACCGGTGGCATCGCACATGACTTCAACAACCTGCTGATGGCCGTGCTCGGCAGCCTGAAGCTGCTGCGCAAGCGCCTCGCGCCCGAGGATGCCAAGGCCCGGCAGCTCATCGAGAACGCGCTGGCCGGGGCGGAGCGCGGCGCCGGCCTGACCCGCCGCCTCCTCGCCTTCGGCCGCCGCCAGCCGAGCCGGCCGGAGCGGGTGGAGCTGCATCGGCTGGTCCGCGGCATGAGCGACCTGCTGCGCAACTCCCTGAGCGCCGCCATCCGGTTCCAGCTTCGCCTGCCGCCGAATCTGCCCGCAGTGCAGGTGGATGCCAACCAGCTGGAACTCGCCCTGCTCAATCTGGTGGTGAATGCCCGCGACGCCATGCCTGCGGGCGGCACCATCACCATCACCGGCCGGGTTGCCGAGCCGGAGGCGGAGGCGCTGCCGCCCGGCCCCTATGTCGTGCTTTCCGTCACCGATACCGGCGAGGGAATGGATGACGCGACCCTTGCCCGCGCCACCGAGCCCTTCTTCACAACCAAGCCTGCCGGCAAGGGCACGGGCCTCGGCCTGCCCATGGTTCAGGGGCTGGCGCTCGGCTCGGGTGGGCACTTCCTGTTGCGGAGCATCCCAGGCGTCGGCACCGAAGCGGAACTTTGGCTGCCCTTGTCTCCGGCCGAGGTGGCGACGGAGGCTGCACCCAGCCCCGCCCCTGCCGCACCGCCGCGCCCGGCGCAACGACGCAGCGTGCTGTTGGTCGATGACGACCCGCTGGTGCTGGCCAGCACGCGGGACATGCTGGAGGATCTCGGCCATGTCGTGCTGGAAGCCAGCTCCGGCCCCGAGGCGCTGGCGCTGCTGCGCGCTGGCCGCGCCGCCGACCTTGTCATCACCGATTACGCCATGCCGGGAATGACCGGTGTGCAGCTCGCCAATGCCATCCACCGGGATTGGCCCGGCCTGCCGGTGCTGCTGGCTACCGGCTATGCTGAATTGCCGGGCGAGGGCGAGGGCGCCTTCCCGCGGCTGGAAAAACCCTTCGACGCGGAGGCGCTGGCCCGGGCGACCAGCCTCTCCTGACCGCCTCAGCGCTGGATCAACTCGATCTTGTAGCCGTCCGGATCCTCGACGAAGGCGATGATCGTGGTGCCGAACTTCACCGGCCCTGCCTCACGCGTCACCTTGCCGCCACCTGAGCGGACCTTCTCGCAGGTCGCCGCCACATCCGGCACGCCGACCGCCAAGTGGCCGAAGGCATTGCCCTGCTCGTATGTCTCCGTGCCGTAGTTGTAGGTGAGCTCGATCTCGCCCTGCCCTTCGGCATTGCCCTCGCCATAGCCGAGGAAGGCCAAGGTGTACTTGCCATCGGGCACGTCGCGGCGGCGCAGCTCCTTCATGTCGAGCAGCTCGGTGTAGAATTTCACGCTTCGGTCGAGATTGCCGACCCGGATCATCGTATGCAGGAATTTGCTCATGGCGTCGTCTCCTTGAGGAAGTTGTCCGGCCGGAGGGCGAGCAGGAAGAGTCCCGCCGCATCGGCGGCCGCGATGGTGGCGGGCCGGTCCACCAGGATGGTGCCGCCCGCCTCGATGGCAATGCCGGCGAGCCCCGCCGCGGCGGCGCCGGCGATGGTCACCGGCCCCAGCGTCGGCAGGTCCACCCGCCGATCCTGCCCCGGCTTCACTAGCTTCACCAGCACCCCGCCCGGCCCCTCCCGCCTGAGCCCGGCGCAACGCGCGAGCAGCGCATCCGTCCCCTCGATCGCCTCGACGCCGAGGACGAGGCCCTGCTGCACCACAGCGCCCTGGCCGACATCGACGGCACCGAGCGCCCGCACCACGGCGATGCCGCGCCGGATGTCCTCGAAGGCCGCCGGCGCCGGCGCCACGGCGCCGAGCTGCCCCGCCTCCGGCAGGATGTCGCAGAGGATCGCCTGGGCGGGGAGGATCTCGAACCCTTCCTCCTCCAGCACCCGCACCACTGCCTTCAGCAGCCCGTCATCGCCCTGCCAGGCGGCGCGGCCGATCTTCAGAAGCAGCCGGGCCATGCCGACATCCGGGCGAATGGACAGGAAGGAGGGCCGCTTCGCCGCGCCGCTCATCACGAGCTGGCGGATCCCCCGGGCCCGAAGCGCCTCGATGGCCTCGCCCGCAGCCCCAAGCCGGATTGCCAGATGCGGAAGATGGGCATAATCGGCCGGATCGGCCCAGCCCTCGATCACCACGGCAAAGACATCCCGCCCGGCCGCCCGCGCCGCCGCGGCCACCCGGAGCGGCACGGATCCACCGCCGGCGACGAGGCCGAGGGGCGTCACGCCCCCTCCCCGTTCTCCTCATCCACACCGCCGAGCTCCGGCGCGGCCATCCGCCCCGGTCGGACCAGCTGCCGGCGGCGGGACGCGTCGCGGATGAAGGCGATGATTTCCATCACCAGCGGCTCCTCCGCATAGCGCTCCTCCGCCTGGGCGAGCTTCACCGCAAACTCACCCGGGTCCTTGAAGAGCAGGTTGTTGGCGACGCGGAGGGTGCGCAGCTGCTCCCGACTCGCGCCCCGCCGCAGCAACCCGATCTTGTTGAAGCCGACCAGCCGAGCTGGCAGGCCGAAGACATAGCCGAAGGGCGGGATGTCGTTGGTGACGCCAGCGAGGCCGCTCACCATGGCGAGCCGGCCAATCCTGACTGTCTGGTGCACCGCCGCGCCGCCGCCGACGAAGGCGCCGTCGCCGACATGCACATGCCCGCCCAGCATCACGTTGTTGGCGAGGATGACGCCATCCCCCACCACGCAGTCATGCGCCACATGAGCCTGAGCCATCAGCATGCAGCCCGCGCCAACGCTGGTGACGCCGGCACCGCCGACCGAAGCGCGATGGATGGTGCAGCCCTCCCGCACCAGGGTCCGGGCGCCGAGTTCGCACCGGGTCGGCTCGCCTTTGTACTTGGTGTCCTGCGGCGGCGTGCCGATGGAGGCGAAGGGCAGGATGCGGGAGCCGGCGCCGATGCGCGTCGCGCCGTCGACGACGACATGGGAAACGAGCTCGACGCCTGCCTCCAGCACCGCCTCGGGGCCGACCTGGCAGAAGGGGCCGATGCTGACATCGTCCGCGATCCGGGCACCGGGGGCGACGACCGCGCTGGAATGGATCTGCGCCAAGGGTTCAGCGGTCCAGAATCATGGCGGTATAGGTCGCCTCGGCGACGACCTTGCCGTCCACCTTCGCCTCGGCGGCGAATTTCCAGATATTGCCCCGCTGCCGGTCCTTGTTGACATGGATGCGGAGCTGGTCACCCGGGCCCACCGGCTTGCGGAACTTCGCATTCTCGACCGACATGAAATAGACCAGCTTGCCGCGTGCGGCGGGGCCGAGCGTCTCCACCACCAGCACGGCCGCCGTCTGCGCCATGCTCTCGACGATCAGCACGCCGGGCATCACCGGATGCTCGGGGAAATGGCCCTGGAAGAAGTTCTCGTTGATGGTGACGTTCTTGATGCCGACGCAGGAGTGGTTCTTCCGCACCTCGACGATGCGGTCCACCAGCAGGAAGGGATAGCGGTGCGGGATGGCGCGCATGATCTGCGCGATGTCGAAGGCTTCGACCCGCCCTTCCTCGCCGACCGGACCAGCGGTCTCCGCTGCCCTTGCCTCGTTCGCATCCATTGCCTTAGCCTGCCTTCCCCTCATCCTGCCGGGCTGCGCCCAGCTTGCGCAGCCCTGCCACGGCGCGCCAGAATTCCCGCGCCGGCCAGGCCGGGCTGCCGATGACATCGGTCTTTGCAGGCACGTCGTTCATGACCCCGGCCTGCGCCCCGATCCGCGCGCCGCTGCCGATCTCGAGATGGCCAGCGATACCACTCTGGGCCGCGAGTTGGACATAGTCGCCGAGCACCGTCGAGCCGGCAATGCCCGCCTGCCCGACGATGATGCAGCCTCGGCCGGTGCGCACGTTGTGCCCGACCTGCACCAAGTTGTCGAGGCGCGACCCCGGCCCGATGACCGTATCGCCCTGGCTGCCGCGATCGACGCAACTATTGGCACCGATCTCGCAGAAGTCACCAAGCAGCACCCGGCCGAGCTGTGGCATGGTCAGGAAGCCGCCCTCCGGCGTCGGCGCGAAGCCGAACCCCTCCTGCCCGATGCGCGCCCCGGGATGCAGCACCACCCCGCGCCCGGCGATCGCATGGCTGATGCTGCAATGCGGATGCAGTCGGCAGCCCTCGCCGAGCTCCACCCCCGGCCCAACCACCGCATGGGCGCCGATGATGCAGCCGCGCCCGATGCACGCGCCGGCTCCGATCACGGCGCAGGGCCCGATCTCGCACCCCTCCCCGATCACCGCGTCTTCGGCGATGACGGCGCTCGGATGCACCCCCGGCACCGGCGCAGGCGCCGGATGGAAAAGGGCCGCGATCCGGGCGAATGTCAGGTAGGGCGCAGCCGCGGTGATGGCGATCATTCCTTCGGGCACCTGACCGGCCAGCGCCGGGGCCAGCACCACCGCTCCGGCCCTGGTCGCGGCCAGCGCCGGCAGGTATTTCCGGTTGTCGAGGAAGCTCACCTCATCCGGCCCGGCCGCCTGCAACGGCGCGACACCGTTGAAGGACCGGGTCGGGTCGCCTGTGCTCTGGCCGCCGGCGGCGAGAAGGATATCGGCCAGCACCTGCGGCCCGGCCGAGGCGAAGAAGCGCGGATCGACCGCCACCGCCGCCCCCCTTAGGTCAGCGCCGCTGCTGCGTGGCAGGCGCCGGGGCCGGCGCGGCCGGCCGGGTCGGCGCCTGGGCGGCCGGAGCTTCGGCCCCGCCGGTGGCATCAGGCGGCATGGTCACGCTGCGCAGCACGCGGTTGAACTGCTGCGCCACTTCCTCGGTCAGATCGAAGGGCGGGTCGTTGAAGATCACCAGCGGCCGCGGCAGCACCAGATTCACCTTCCGGCTCGCCGCCACCTGACGGATCACGCCGCCGAGGGCCTGCTCGATCTCCTGCAGTGCCTGCTGCGCCGCCTGCTCGATGGCGCGCGAACGCTCGCGGAAGATGCGCTGGCTGTCGGTGATGCGGTCCTGCAAGGTCCGCTCGCGCTCGCGCAGCTGGTCAGGCGGCAGCGTCGCGCGCTGGTTGGCCAGTTGCTGCTGCTGCTCGCGCCAGTTGTTCTGCTCGCGTTGGAGGTCGTCATTGAGGCGCTGGCGGCGCCGCTCGATCTCGTCCCGCACCTGGTTGAAGGCCGTGGAGACGCGCTGGATCTCCGGCACGTCGACGATGCCGATGACAGCGTCCGGCGGTTGCTGGCCGGGCGGCAGCGGGGCCGGCGCCTGGGTGTTGGGCCGGGCCGGAGCCTGGGCCGGACGCTGCTGCTGTGCCGGCTGGACAGGCCGCTGCTGCTGGGGCTGCGGCTGCGCCGGCCGTTGGCCGCCGGGGATGAAGAAGCCGGGATCCTGCTGCTGGGCCAGCGCCGGCCCTCCGACCAGGGCGGCGACCGCCAGAGCCGAAGCCGAGCGGAGAAGGGACGAAGCGCGGAAGGCTGGCATAAGCAGGGGAATCCCAGGTTTCAAATGATCGGGGTCACAAGCTGCGGTCAGAACCGGGTGCCGAAGCCGAACCGGAAGATCTGCGTCTCGTCGTAGGACTTCTTCACCACTGCCTGGGCGATGTCGATATTGATCAGGCCGAAGGGGCTGCGCCAGGAGATGCCGACGCCAGCGCCGACCCGGGGCGACGCGTCGTCGGCGATGCCTGCACCCTTCTCCGTCTGCGACAGCGAGCCGACATCGACGAAGGCGCGACCCACCAGCCCAAGCTCGGACGGCAGAGGCAGCGGGTAGCGCAACTCGGTGGTCTGGGTCCAGAGCAGCCGGCCGCCGAGGCTGTCGCGGGTGTTGATGTCGCGCGGCCCGGCGCCGGCGATGCGAAAGCCGCGCAAATTCTCGCCGCCGAGGAAGAAGCGGTCGATGATGCGGGTCTGCTTTCCGAAGAGATCCTCGAGGTAGCCGACGCTGCCGGAGACGGAGAGGAGGTAGTCTGGGTCGCCCAGCCAGGACTCGAGTGGGATGTAGTAGGTCCCGTCCAACCTGGCGCGCAGGTAGGCCACGTCGCCGCCGAGGCCGGCAAAGTCGGTGCCGAGCCGCAGCACCGCACCGCGACGCGGATCGACGATCGAATCGCGCAGGTCGTAGGTCAGCGTCTGGCCGATCTGCGACAGCAACGTCGCGCCCCGCTGCTCGGTGATGAAGCGCGAGGCGCCCTCGGCGATGTCGGTGATGCGCCGATTAGTAAGCGTGTAGGCCCAGGTCTGCCGCAGCCGCTCATTGAAGGCGTAGCCCATGCGAACGGTGAAGCCCTGCCGCTCCTCGCGGTAGGAGGCGATGTTCAGCAGGTTGCGCTGGACGTAGAAGATATCGACGCCGGCCGCGAGGTTGCGGTCGAGGAAATAGGGGTCGGTGACCGAGATATCGATCTGGCTGCGGCGCTGGGCGATGGTGCCGTTGATGCGCGCATCGATGCCGGTGCCCAGCAGGTTGCGCTCGCGCAGACCCACATCGGCCAGCGCGCCTGCGTCCGTCGAGTAGCCGCCACCGATCGAGACCTCGCCCGTCGCCCGCTCGGCGACCTGGGTGTTGAGGATGGCGCGGTCCGGTGCCGTGCCCGGCGTCGAGGTGATCTGCACGTCGGAGAAATAGCCGAGGTCGCGCAGCCGCTGCCGGCTGCGCCTGATCTGCGCGGCGTTGAAGGCATCGCCCTCGGCCAGGCGGAATTCACGCCGCAGCACGCGATCCTGCGTGCGGGTGTTGCCATTGATCTCGATGCGCTCGACATAGACCCGCGGCGCCTCGTTGATCTCGAAGGTCAGGTCGACCCGCCGGTCCTCGCGGTTGCGGGTGATGCGCGGCTGGACATCGACGAAGGGAAATCCACGAAGGTTGGCGGCATCCTGGATCGCCTGCGCGGTGCGCTCGACGACATCGCCGTCATACCAGTCGCCGTCCGAGACATCCACGAGCCGCCGCACGCTCGCCGCGTCGAGGTTGCGGATATTGGAGACGACTTCCACCTTGCCGACGCGGTAACGCACACCCTCGTCGACCGAATAAGTGACGAAGAAGCCGGTGCGGTCCTGCGCCAGCTCTGCGGTCGCATTGGTGACCTGCACATCGGCATAGCCGTTGCGGAGGTAGAAGCGGCGCAGAAGCTCGCGGTCGAAGGCCAGGCGCTCCGGATCGAACTGGTCCGAGGTGGAAAGCAGCCGGTACCAGGCCTGCTCCTTGGTCGCCACGACTTCCTTCAGCCTGCTGTCCGAATAGGACTGGTTGCCGACGAAGTTGATGCGGGCAACGAGGGCCGCGTTGCCCTCCTGGATCTCGTAGACGATGTCGATGCGGTTCTGGTCGCGCTGGATGATCTTCGGCTCGACGGTCGCGGCGAAGCGGCCGCGACGTGCGTAGAGGTCCATGATCCGCTGGCGGTCGGCCTGCACCGCCTGCGTGGTGTAGACGGAACGGGAGCGTAGCTGGATCTCCTTGCCCAGCACGTCATCGGAGATCTTGCTGTTGCCCTCGAAGGCGACGCGGCTGACGATCGGGTTCTCGGTCACCTGCACCAGGACACGCCCGCCTTCCCGGCGCATCTGCACGTCGCTGAAGAGGCCCGTCGCGTAGAGCGACTTCAGGCTGCGGTCGAGCCGGTCCGCATCGAAGGCATCGCCCGGCTGGAGCAGCATGTAGGAGCGGATGGTGTCGCCCTCGATGCGCTGGTTGCCGGTGACGTCGATGGCCTGGACGACGCCGTCCACTGCCGGAGGCCGGGCGGGCACGGCGCGTGCCGGCGGGCGAGGCCGCGCCTGGGCCTGCTGCTGGCGGGTCTGCGCCTCGGCCGCCGCCGGGATCAGACCCGAGGCGATGCAGGCGGTGGCAGCGAGGAGGACGCGGAAGGAAGGGAGCAAAGTGCAGGCCCGTAACGTTGGGGTTCAGCGGCGGGCCGGAGAATAGCCGCGCACCAGCGCCACCGCCACCCCACACCTCGCGCCTTCGCTACTAATCCGCTCAAAGGCTTAGCCGGCGCATCGCAGACGGGTAAAAAGCCTAGCCCACGAGCCCCGCCACCCAACGCCCGATCGCCCCGCCGGCGATGTCGTTCCACGAGGCAAAGAGGAAGAGCGAGACGAGCAGCGCGAATCCGGCCCGGAAGCCATATTCCTGCGCCCGCGGCGGCAGCGGCCGGCCGCGGATCGCTTCCGCCGCATAGAAGACGAGATGGCCGCCATCCAGCAAAGGGATGGGGAAGAGGTTCAACAGACCGAGGCTTACCGAGAGCAGCGCCATCAGGTTGACCAGCGGCGAGAGGCCAAGTGAGGCCGCCTCCCCCGACACCTCGGCGATGCGGATCGGCCCGCCGAGCTCCTTGGCGCTGCGCTCACCGACGAGCATCTCGCCGATACCCTTCAGCGTCTGCCAGGTGATGTCGGCGGTCTGGACCGCACCTGCCGCCAGGGCGGAGGCAGGGTCCAGCCGCTCGAACCGGGAGGCACCGCCTTGAATGCCGAGCACGCCGACCGGGCCGTTGCCATTATCCCTGGCATCGGGCGTCACGGTCACGGTCTGCTCCGCCCCGTCGCGGGTAATGGCGACCGCCACCGGCTGGCCCGCCCGCGGCTGGATGTAGCGCTGCACCTGCTCGAAGCGGCCGACCCGCTGCCCGTCGAGGGAAACGATGGCATCGCCCGGCAGCAGCCCGGCCCGAGCCGCGGCCGAGCCTTCGACGACGGTGTTGATGCCGGTCCCGCCGACCGGCTGGCCGATCGTCATGAACAACCCGGCGAAGAGCAGGATGGCGAGAAGGAAATTGGCCACCGGCCCGGCCGCCACGACGATGGCGCGGTCGCCGACGCGCTTCTCGTGGAAGGTCCGCCCCGGCTGCCAGTTGGCCCGCACCTCGGGCGGCACATCCTCGGGCGTCTCCTGCCCATGCAGCTTCACGTAGCCGCCGAGCGGAATCCATCCGAGCCGCCACTCCGTCCCACGCCGGTCGCGGCCCTGCAGCAACGGTCGGCCGAAACCGATGGAGAAGGCGTCGACATGCACTCCGCGCCAGCGGGCGGCGAGGTAGTGGCCCATCTCATGGACGAAGACGAGGACGCCGAGCACGACGGCAAAGGCGATCAGCGTCCGCGGCAAGGCCGGCAGCATGTTCCAGAGATGGCCAAACGATTCCAAAACCGTCGCTCCTGCTCAGGCCGCCGCCCGCCTTGCGGCGAGCCGGCCGGCTTCCTCACGCGCCGCCGTATCCACGGCCAGCACTGCCTCAAGCCCATCAATCGCCGGGTTGCCGAGGGCTTCCAGCGTTTCTTCCACCACCGCGGCGATGTCGAGGAAGCCGAGCCGCCGGTCGAGGAACAGCGCCACCGCCACTTCATTCGCGGCGTTCAATATGGTGGTGGCGCCCTGCCCCGCCTGCAACGCCGCCCGGCATAGCCGAAGGGCGGGAAATCGTACCGTATCCGGAGCAAAGAATTCCAGCCTGCCGAGCGCCACCAGGTCGAGCCGGGGTACCTCGACTGCCATCCGCTCCGGCCAGGCCAGGGCATGGGCGATGGGCGTGCGCATGTCGGGCGAGCCGAGCTGGGCGAGGACTGAACCATCGGCATACTGGACGAGGCCGTGCACCGTCGATTGCGGATGGATCAGGATCTCGATCCGCTCCTCAGGCACCGGAAAGAGCCGCGCCGCCTCGATCAGCTCCAGCCCCTTGTTGAACATGGTGGCGCTGTCGACCGAGATCTTGGCGCCCATGGACCAGACCGGGTGGCGCACTGCCGCCTCCGGCGTCGCTGCCCGCATGGAGGCGAGGTCGGCATTGCGGAAGGGCCCGCCAGAGGCGGTCAGCACGATCTTCTCAACTACCGCCGGGTCGCGCGCATCGAGCGCCTGGAAGATCGCGTTGTGCTCGGAATCGACCGGCAGCAGCGTGGCCCCCGAACGCCGGGCCTCGGCGAGGACGATCTCGCCGGCGCAGACCAGGCTCTCCTTGTTGGCGAGCGCCAGCGTGCCGCCGCGGCCAAGCGCGGCCAGGGTGCTGCGCAGCCCGGCGGCGCCGACGATCGCCGCCATGGTCCAGTCGGCCGGCCGGGCGGCGGCCTCGACCACTGCCTCCGGGCCTGCCGCGGCCTCGATGCCGCTGCCGGAGAGTGCCTCGCGCAGCGCGCCGAGGCAGGCCGGATCGGCCACCACCGCAAGCCGCGCCCCGAAGCGCCGGGCCTGGGCGGCGAGCGCCGTCACGTCCCGCCCGGCAACCAGCGCCTCGACCGCGAAGCGGCCGGGCGGCGCCGCCTCCAGCAGGGCCATGGTGCTGCGGCCGACAGAGCCGGTACTGCCGAGAACGGTGATGCGTTTCAACGCCATAAGGCTTCCCCAGGGCCCAGCAGCACGCCAAGCAACGCCGCGGCGGGCGCTGCCGAGATCACCCCGTCCAGCCGGTCCAGCAGGCCACCGTGGCCGGGAATGAGGCGGGAGGAATCCTTCACGTTGAAGCGCCGCTTGATCCAGCTTTCGAACAGGTCCCCCGCCTGCGACAGCATGCTGAGGATGGCGGCGATCACCAGCACCCGTGGAAGGGGCGCCGTCGCCGGCTCCATCACATACGCCGAGAGCACGCCGACCGCCATCGCCGAGACGAGGCCGCCCATTGCTCCGGACCAGGTCTTGTTGGGAGAGATGGCCGGCGCCAGCTTCGGCCCGCCGAATGCCCGGCCGGCGGCATAGGCGCCGATATCGCTCGACCAGACGATCAGGAAGAGGAAGATGACGTTCCGCAGCCCCGCCACCGCATCGCCCCGGAGATGGATGAGCGAGACGCCCGCGAGGCCAATATAGATCACCCCGAAAGCCAGCCAGAAGCCTGGCACCGCCCGGCGGAAGCGCGGTGGCTCGGCCACCGCCCAGAGGCCGAGGAAGCCGAAGCCCAGCACGGCGAAGGCCCAGTTCCACGCCCCGCCCACCGCCAGCACACCCGCCAGCAGCACCGCAACCGGCACTGCCAGCCCCGGCGGGCGTTTGGTGGAGAAGCCGCAGAGCCGCACCCATTCCCAGGCCAGCAGAGCGACGGCGGCGGCCATCAGCGCCGTCCAGGCCTCCGCGCCCAGCCAGATGCAGAGCAGGGCCGCCGGCCCGAGCAGCATCGCGGAGAGCGCGCGCTTGCGCAGATCGGGCCAGCGCGAGGCGGGCCGGGCGGCCGGGTCGGTCACGCGCGGCGACCGCTCAGCCCGTGCGGGCGCCGAAGCGCCGCTCCCGCCGGCCGTAGTCGCGGAGCGCCCGTGCCAGGTGCTCGGCGCCGTAATCCGGCCAGAGCACGTCCTGGAAGACGAACTCCGCATAAGCCGCCTGCCAGAGCAGGAAATTCGACAGCCGCTGCTCGCCCGAGGTACGGATTATGAGGTCGGGGTCCGGCATGCCGGCGGTGAAGAGGTGCTGCGCGAAGGCCGCGTCGTCGATCGCCTCCGGGTCGAGCCGCCCGTCCCGTGCCGCCGCCGCCATGGCCCGCGCCGCGGCGAGGATCTCGTCCCGCGCGCCGTAGGACAGCGCGACATTGAGGTTCAGCCGCGTCCCGCCGGCGGTGACCTTCTCCGCCTGGTCGATCTCCCGCACCATCTCGGCGCCGAACCGCGCCCGGTCGCCGATGACACGGAGACGGATACCCTCCTTTGCGAAGGTCGCCACCTCGGAGCGCAGATAGACCTTCAGCAAGCCCGTCAGCGCCCGCACCTCTTCGGCCGGCCGCAGCCAATTCTCCGAGGAGAAGGCGAAGAGGGTCAGCCAGCCGATGCCCTGCTCGGCGCAGGACTCGATGGTGCGGCGCACCGCCTCCGCCCCGGCCTTGTGGCCCAGCGCGACCGGCAGTCCGCGCGCCTCCGCCCAGCGCCGGTTGCCGTCCATGATGATGGCCACATGCTGCGGGTGCGCGCCAAGGGACGTCTTGTCCGGCACAGCATCGGTCAGCGGTTGGAGCTTGGGGGCGCCGGACACGAGGCTCAAACCTGCCGGATGTCCTTTTCCTTCTCGGCCAGCGTGCTGTCGATCTGCTTGATGTACTGATCGGTCAGCTTCTGCACCTCGTCGGACCAGTGCTTGACGTCGTCCTGGCTGATCGGCGCCTTCTTGTCCTTCTCCTGCGCCTTCACCTGCTCCATTCCGTCGCGGCGGACGCCGCGGATCGCTACCTTGGCGCCCTCCGCATACTTGCCCGCGGTCTTGATGAGCTCGTTGCGCCGCTCCTGGGTCAGCGGCGGCAGCGGGACGCGGATCACCTGTCCCTCGGTCTGCGGGTTCAATCCGAGGCCGGAATCGCGGATGGCGATCTCGACCGCCTTCACCACCGACTTGTCCCAGACCTGTACCGAGAGCAGCCCGGGCCCGGAGACCGAGACATTGGCTACCTGGTTCAAGGGCTGGTTATTGCCATAGGCCTCCACCCGGATGGGCTCCAGCAACGCAGGGCTGGCACGGCCGGTCCGCAGGCCGGTGAATTCCTTTTTCAGCATCTCGATCGCGCCGTCCATGCGGCGCGTGAGGTCCTGTTTGAGCGTCTTGAGGTCGGCCGGCATGGCCCGTCTCTCCCGATCGGTACGGCCCCGGACATGGTCCCAGGCCTCGTCACATCGCGCCCAAGGCGCATTCAAGCCCAATCCACCATGCGAAAATGGCGGGAAGCGGGCGGCGTCAGTGTTGCTCGACCACCGTGGTGAACTTCCCCTCGCCCTTCATGACGGCCGTGAAGGCGCCGGGCTCGTGGATATTGAAGACGATGATCGGCAGCTTGTTTTCGCGGCAGAGGCTGATCGCCGCAGCATCCATCACCAGGAGGTCGCGGGCGAGCATATCGAGATAGGTGAGCGTCACGTAGCGCTCAGCCTTCGGGTTCTTGCGCGGGTCGGCGGAGTAGACGCCATCTACCTGCGTGCCCTTGAAGAGCGCATCGCATTCCATCTCGGCCGCCCGCAGCGCAGCGGCGGTATCGGTGGTGAAGAAGGGATTGCCCGTGCCAGCGGCAAAGATGACGACGCGGCCCTTCTCCATGTGCCGCATCGCGCGGCGGCGGATATAGGGCTCGCAGAGCGACTGCATCGGTATGGCGCTCAGCACCCGCGTCGGCAGGCCCTGCTTTTCAAGCGCCGACTGCATGGCGAGCGCGTTCATAACCGTCGCCAGCATGCCCATGTAGTCGGCCTGGGCGCGGTCCATGCCGGCCGCGGCGCCGGCGATGCCGCGGAAGATGTTGCCGCCGCCGATGACGAGGCAGACCTCCGCGCCGAGCGCGACCGCACCCTTCACGTCCTCGGCGATGCGACGGACCGTGGCCGATTCGAGGCCGTAGTCGCGGTTGCCCATCAGCGCCTCGCCGGACACCTTGAGCATGACACGCTTGTAGCTGGTCGGCTGGTTCATTATGGGACCGTCACGGGGGCGAGGAACGATATGCAGCGGCCCCCGGCCCCGCAAGGCCCTGGTCGAGCCGCGGACGCCACATGCGGGTGAGCGGAGGCTCCACCCGCATGCAACGGTTTCGGATCAGGCGGCGCCGACGCCCGAGACCTTCGCCACTTCGGAGGCGAAGTCCGGCCCGACCGGCTTGTCGATGCCTTCGCCGAGCTGGAACCGGGCGAAGCCGGTCAGCTTGCCGCCGGCCTTCTGGACGATCGCCTTCACCCGGCTTTCGCCGTCATGCACCCAGACCTGCTCCAGCAGCACCACTTCCTCGTAGTACTTGCGGATGCGGCCTTCGACCATCTTCTCGATGATGGCTTCCGGCTTGCCGCTGGCCCGCGCCTGCTCGGAAAGCACCGCCTTCTCCCGCTCGAGGGCGGAAGGATCGACGGCGGTGACATCGAGCGCCTCCGGCCTCGTCGCGGCGACATGCATGCCGATCTGCCGCCCGAGGCCTTCGAGTGCATCGATCTCCGATGCCGCCTCGAGCGCGACCAGCACGCCGATCTTGCCGAGGCCGGGCCGGATGGCGTTGTGGGTATAGGTGGCGACGGCGCCGCTGCTGACCTCGAGCCGGCGCGCACGGCGGATCGCCATGTTCTCGCCGATGGTGGCGATGAGGCGCGTCAGCTCCTCGGCCACGCTATGCTGCGCACCGGGATAGGTCGCCGCCTTCAGTGCCTCGACGTCCTCGCCGACGGTCAGGGCCAGGCCCGCCACCTCGGAGACGAAATTCTGGAACTGCTCGTTGCGGGCGACGAAATCGGTCTCGGCATTCACCTCGACCATGGCGGCGACGTTCGGCGCGCTGGCAACGCCGACCAGCCCCTCGGCGGCGACGCGGCCGGACTTCTTGGCGGCCGCAGAGAGGCCCTTCTTCCGCAGCCAGTCGATCGCGGCTTCCATGTCGCCGTTCGACTCCACCAGGGCCTTCTTGCAGTCCATCATGCCGGCGCCGGTCTTGTCGCGCAGGTCGCGGACCATCGCTGCGGTGATTTCGGCCATGGATCAACCCTCCATAGGATTGCGGCCGTCCATCCCGAACGGCCGCCATGATGCATCAATCAAGGTCCGCCCGCAGGCGGCGCGAATTCTCAGGCCTGCGCGGCGGGCTGCTCGGCCGGGGTCTCCTCGGCGGCGGCGGCCGCGGTGAACTCCTCCGGCGTCGCCTCCTCGGCGGCGGCGGTCAGCGCCTCGTCCTCGGGCAGTTCCTCTACGGCGCCCATATCGACGCCCGAGGCCTGCAGCCCGGCCGAGATGCCGTCGATCACCGCGCCGGCAACCAGGTCGCAGTAGAGGTTGATCGCGCGGATCGCATCGTCATTGCCCGGGATCGGGAAGGCGACGCCCTGCGGATCGGCATTGCTGTCGACCACGGCGATCACCGGGATGCCGAGCTTGTTGGCCTCCTCGATCGCCAGCTTCTCCTTCACCACGTCGATGACGAAGATGATGTCGGGCAGGCCGCCCATCTCCTTGATGCCGCCGAGCGCGCGATCGAGCTTCTCCTTCTCGCGCGTCAGCATCAGGATCTCTTTCTTGGTGAGACCGGTGATGTTGCCGCCGAGCTGCTCCTCCATCTGCTTCAGGCGCTTGATGGAGCCGGTGATGGTCTTCCAATTCGTCAGCATGCCGCCGAGCCAGCGGTGGTTGACGTAGTACTGGCCGCAACGGGCCGCTGCCTCGGCCACATATTCGGCCGCTGCCTTCTTGGTGCCGACGAAGAGCACGCGGCCGCCGGCCGCCACCACGTCGCGGACGGCGCGCAGCGCGCGGTCCAGCATCGGGACGGTCTGCTGCAGGTCGAGGATGTGGACCTGGTTGCGGACGCCGAAGATATAGGGCGCCATCCGCGGGTTCCAGCGCCGCGTGTGGTGGCCGAAATGCACGCCTGCCTCGAGCAGCAGGCGAAGGGAAACCTGGGGCATCGCCATCGGGCGAAATCCTTCCTGTCAGTCCGGTTGGGCCTCCGCGGCGCCTTCCCGGGAATACTCCGGGACCGGACCCTGCCGTGACGGAAGGGCGCGCCGCGTGTGAATTTGCCGCGCCGGGCTAGGCCCGCCCGCGACGCGGCCGCATATGGCATGGCGGCCGCCCCGGGGCAAGGCCCGGGGCGGCCGTCAGCGGCGCTCCACCCCCCAGAAGACGGGGAAGCTGAACGGGAGCACCCCGCGCAGCTCGGCCCGCCAGGCCGGCGGGCCGGAGAATTGGCCGCCGGGGACGAAGGTGACGGCGTCATGCACCGTCGCCTGCAACTCGTCGGCCAGCGCCCGGGCCGCCTCGGGTGTCGCCGCCTCGGAATAGCGGGCGGTCAGGCCGGCGAGGCGCGGGTCGCAGTACCAGCCGGGATAGTCGACGCAATTGTAGGCGATCAGCGGGTTGGCCAGCGCGTTCGCCAGGTCTACCCCGTTGAAGACGATGGGCGCCACCGACCAGCCTCCCTGCTCCAGCGGCGCCCGGCTGAGGCGTCGCTGCGCGACCGTCGCATAATCGGTGCTGCGCAGGTCGACGGTGAACCCGGCCCGACGCATCTGGTCGGCCATGACGAGGCCGATCGGGTTGAGCAGCGCCGAGGCCGCGGCATGCAGGAAGACCACCGGCTCGCCCCGGTAGCCGCTGGCCCGCAGCAAGGCCCGCGCCCGCTCGGCCGAGGCGGCGCGCAGCCCCTCCGTTCCTGCCTCGGTCGCCCCGGCGGCGTTGCACATGTAGATCGAGCCGCACCAGGGCACCACCATGTCGTCCGGCAGGCCCATCGCCGCCATCACCTCCGGCTGCATGATCGCCGCCTGTAAGGCCTTGCGGATGGCGGGATCGTTGAAGGGCGGCACCGCATGGTTAACGTTCAGCACGGCATAGAACTGGTCAATGCCACGCGGCTGGCCGACCACAACGTTCCGGTTCCGCCGCATCCGTGCGATGTAGTCGAAGGGCAGGATCTCGAGGAAGTCGAGCTCGCCGGATTCGAGCGCGGCCGCCCGGGTGGCCTGGTCGGTGATGCTGACCAGCTCGATCCGCTCCATCCGCGCCACCTTGCCGCCGGCCAGCGCCGAAGGCGGCTCCTCGCGCGGCCGGTAGCGCGGGTTGCGGACGAAGCTGGCCCGTTCGCCCGGCCGCCATTCGGCCTGCAGGAAGCGGTAAGGGCCGGAGCCGACGATCTCCGGCACCGGCAGGTTCGGGTCATGCGCCGCGAGGCGCGCCGGCATCATCACCGGGATGGTGTGCCCGGCCTTGCCCAGCGCCTCGATGACGAAGGCGAAGGGGCGGTTGAGCCGGATCTCGAAGCGCCTGGCATCCACCACGCGCATCTCGCGCGTTGCCGCCATGAGCTGGCCGCCCAGCGCCTCCCGCTTCGCCCAACGGCGGATGGAGGCGACGCAATCCTCGGCCGTCACCGGCTGGCCGTCGCTCCATTCCAGCCCTTCGCGCAGGGTGAAGGCATAGGTCAGCCGGTCCGGGCTGATTTGCCAGCCTTCGAGCATCTGCGGCCGGTACTGTCCCTCGGCATCCAGGCTGACCAGGGTGTCGAAGACGAGGTAGGCGAAGACCCGCGTGGCATTGATGGTGGTGAGAAGCGGGTCGAGAACCTGTAATTCAGTGTTCAGCGAGACGCGCAGCGTGCTGCGGCGGTCCTGCGCCAGGGCGGCGCAGGGGAGCAGCAGAAGCAGCAGGGCAAGACGGCACAGCCTCATTGACGCTCTCCAGGGGGCGTTGGGCCGTGGCTGGCTGTTCTTGGCCGCGCTACTCCGCGGCGGCGGCACCCTTGCGGAAGTGGTTGTAGTTCTGGCCGCGGAACCAGGCCATGTATTCGCCGACCGTCTGCGCTGGGAAGCGCGGCGGGTTCGCCTCGCTGACGCAGGTGGGCAGGGCCTCGATCATCGTCTCGGAATTGGGGTGAAAGAAATAGGGAATGGCATAGCGCGGCGCATCCATCGTGTTGAAGGCGCGGTGCGGCGTGGACAGGAAGCGCCCGTTGGTCCAGCGGTTCAGCACGTCGCCGGTATTGACCACGAAGGTCTGCGGGATCACCGGCGCCGAGATCCACTCGCCCGCCTGCGTGCGGATCTGCAGGCCAGGCACCGGGTTCTGCGCAAGCAGGGTGAAGAAGCTCGAATCGGTATGCGGCGCGATGCCGTATTCGTCGGAGCCGTACTGCACGGGCGGATAATGCGTCAGCCGCAGCGAGCTGAGCGAACGGTCGCAGAGCGGCGTGAAATAGTCCGCCGGCATGTCGAGCGCCCTGGCATAGACCGGCAGCAGCCGCAGCGCGAGCGCCTCCAACGCGGCGAAGTAGCGCAGCGTCACCTCGCGGAAGTCGGGCATCGCCTCAGGCCAGCGATTGGCCGGCTGCGCCGGGTCGCGCTCCGGGTTGACGAAGAAGGCCTCGTTCTCGTTCGGCTTGCGCACGGCGACCAGGCCGTTGGCCCGCGTCGTGCTGCTCTTGTAAGGCAGGTAGCCCTGCATGGCGTCGTCGAGCTTCACCGCCATCTTCGCCTCGAGCGGCTGGGCGTGGAAGCGCGCGGCGGCATCGAAGGTCGCATCCACCAGCGACCAGGGCACGCCATGGTTGGCGATGAACAGGAAGCCGACCGTCTCGCAGATATGGCGCAGCCGGGCGGCGGCCTCCTCCAGCGCGCCGGGCTCGCCGGCAAAGGCGGGACCGAGATCGAGAAGGGGGATGGCGGCATCGGACATCGGGTATTCCTCTTGCGCTGCGGCGGTCCGTCCCGGCGCCAGCATGCGGCAGCGGGCAGACGCGGTCAAACCGCGCCGGCGGCTATTTCACCGCGGCCACCCGCAGCGCATTGGTCGTGCCCGGCGTGGCAAAGGGGACGCCGGCCGTCACCACCACCTCCTGCCCGGGCACGGCGAAACCCTCGGCCTGCGCGGCGCGGAGCGCCTTGGCCACCATGTCGCTCATCGAGTGCGGCTCCTGCGAGACCAGCGGATGCACTCCCCAGACGACGGCCAGCCGCCGCGCGCTCGCCATGCTGGCGGTGAGGCCAAGGATCGGGCAGTCCGGCCGCTCCCGCGCCACACGGAGCGTCGTCGATCCGGTCGAGGTGAAGGTGGCGATCACCTGGGCCTTGATCGTATGGGCCACCTGCCGCGCCGCCGCGGCGATGGCGCCGGCACTGTTCGCCTCCGGCTCGGGCCGCGAATTGTCGGTGAGCGAGCGCCAGTCCGGGTCCTGTTCCACCCGCGCGACGATGCGGTCCATCATGTTGACCGCCTCGAAGGGATACTGCCCCGCCGCCGTCTCGGCCGAGAGCATCACCGCATCCGCCCCGTCGAACACGGCGGTGGCGACGTCCGAGGCTTCGGCCCGGGTCGGCGCCGGGGCGGAGATCATGCTCTCCAGCATCTGAGTGGCGACGACCACCGGCCGGCCCAGCGCCCGCGCCGCGCGGACGATGCGCTTCTGCACCAGCGGCACCTCCTCCGGCGGCAACTCGACGCCGAGGTCGCCGCGCGCCACCATCACGCAGTCGGCGAGGGCGATGATGGCATCGAGGTTCTCGACCGCCTGCGGCTTCTCCATCTTGACCATGACGAGGGCGCGGCCGGCGCAGATCGCCTTGGTCTCGGCCACATCCTCCGGCCGCTGGACGAAGCTGAGGCCAATATACTCGACGCCCCGGTCCAGCACGAAGGCGAGGTCCTCGCGGTCCTTCTCGGTGAGTGCCGGGATCGGCAGCGCCACGTCGGGGACGTTAACGCCCTTGCGGTCGGACAGCGGCCCGCCGACCACGATCTCGGTCTCCAGATGGTCCTCGCGCACGCGCGTCACGCGCAGCCGCAGCTTGCCGTCGTCGAGCAGCAGGCTGGTGCCGATCTGCGCGGCCTTGATGATCTCCGGATGCGGCAGCTGCACCCGCCGCACGTCCCCCGGGCTGGGGCTGAGGTCGAGGCGGAAGGGCTGGCCGGTCTGCAGCTGCACCCGCCCGCCCTGGAAGCGCCCGACCCGCAGCTTCGGCCCCTGCACATCGGCCAGGATTCCGATCGGCCGGCCCACCTTTCCCTCTAGCGCCCGAATGATCGAGATGCGCTCGGCATGGTCGGCGTGCGACCCGTGAGAGAAGTTCAGCCGGAACACATCAGCCCCCGCCCGGTAAAGCCGCTCGATCACCTCGGGCGTGGAGCTGGCCGGGCCGAGGGTCGCGACGATCTTGGTGCGGCGGCGGCGGCGCAGCGGGATACGGGTGGCCATACGGGGCGTGTTCCATTCGAGCGGGGTCTTGTGGAGGTCCGGCCGCAGCCGGTGCGGCGGCAGGTCGAGCAGGCGGGAGAGGTCGGCAACCCGCTCGGCGGGCACCCGCTGCCATTGCGATACGGCAGCCGGGGAAATGCCGAGTGCGGCCGCGATGCGGGTGACGGCGCCGCGCCGGGCAAGGATGTCTTCCAGTTCTGGGTCGCGCATCGGGGCAGCTTAGGGATTTTAAGTTGCCCCGCCCATGACCCCTGCCGGCTTAAATTTGAAGCCTGGATTAAGTTACAAGGACCGCCCGGACATCGTTCACATTGGTCAGCGTCGGCCCGGTGACAACGAGGTCCCCAATCGCGGCGAAGACCCCATAGCTGTCATGCTCCGCCAGCATCGCCCGCGGGTCGAGCCCTGCCGCCCGCGCCCGCGCCAGCGTATCCGGCGCCGCAATCGCCCCCGCCGCCTCGGACCTGCCGTCGATGCCGTCCGTATCGGCCATCAGCGCCCAAACGCCGGGAAGTCCCCCCAGCGCCAGTGCCAGGCCGAGCAGCCCTTCCATGCTCCGTCCACCCCGCCCGGAGGCGCCTGGCGGCAGCGTCACCGTCGTCTCCCCACCCGAGAGGATCAGCGCCGGCCGCCCGACCGGCAGCCCATGCGAGGCGCTGCTGCGGGCGATGCCGGCCAGCACCTTGCCGAGCTGGGCGGCCTCTCCCTCCAGCGCATCGCCGAGGATCAGCGGCGCGAGGCCCAGCGCCTCCGCCTCCCGTGCCATGGCCCGGAGCGCCATCAGCGGCGTGGCGATCATCCTGAGCTCCGCCCCCGCAAGGCGTGGGTCACCCGGCTCCGGGCTCTCCTCCAGCGCCTCCTCCAGGTGGCGCACCACCGCTGGCGGTAGCCGCATCCCGTAATGCGCGACCAGCGCCCGTGCCTCGGCAAAGCTCGTGGGGTCGGGCACGGTCGGCCCGGAGGCAATCACCGCGGGATCGTCTCCCGGCACGTCGGAGATCGCGAGCGTCACCACCCGCGCCGGATGCGCCGCCGCCGCCACCCGCCCGCCGGAGAAGGCGGAGAGGTGCTTGCGGATGCAATTCATTTCCTGGATGGGCGCGCCGGAGCGCAGCAGCTCGCGGTTGACCGCCATAAGATCGTCGAGGGAGAGCCCGACCGCCGGCAGGGTCGACAGCGAGGAGCCACCGCCCGAGACCAGGAACAGCACCAGATCCTCGGCCGAGAGCCCCTGCAGCAGGCCAAGCATCTCCGCCGCCGCCGCGGCGCCTGCCGCATCCGGCACCGGATGGCTGCCGAAGCGTACCGCGATGCGCCGTCCGGGCGGCGGGTCGGGCACATCGGCGCCATGGGTCGTGATGATGAGGCCCGAGAGCGCCCGGTCCGGCCAGGCGCGCTCCACCGCAAGCGCCATCTTCGCCGCCGCCTTGCCGACGCCGATGACGATGCAGCGGCCCCGCGGTGCCTCCGGCAGATGCGCCGGCAGCGCCGTCAGCGGGTCGGCCGCCGCAAGCGCGGCCTGGAACACCCGGTGCAGTGCCGCCCGCGCCCCTGCATCGTCGAAGCCAGACGCCATGCTTTCACCCCTCCCCTTTGCCTCGGCGCCAGTATGAACCATTTAGGGCCCTGACCGAGAGGGAGAGCCCCATGCCCGATATCGACCCCGCCACCCGCACCGAACTCGAAGCCGCCGCCTTCCGCCGCCTGGTGGAGCATCTCCGCGAGCGGACCGACGTGCAGAACATCGACCTGATGAACCTCGCGGGCTTCTGCCGGAACTGCCTCAGCAAGTGGTACCGCGCGGCCGCTGAGGAGAAGGGCATCCCCCTGGCCGACCCCGAGGCGCGGGAAATTATCTACGGGATGCCCTACAAGGAGTGGCAGGCGAAGCATCAGGTCGAGGCCACCGCGGCACAGAAGGCGCAGTTCGCCGCCTCCAACCCGGGGCATGGCTGATCGTCGTTGCTGCCGGGCCGCGGGCGCGGTAGGAGCGTGAACGCAGCGGCTGGATCGGCCCGCGGCATGAATCACGCGATAAAACAACGACCTAGGCCGTGGTTTTCGCTTCCTTTGGCGGCAATCATGGTCTAGGAGCGCCGCCCGCCCTGGAGCTAGGCAGCAGATGAGCGACATCGATTTCGAGGACGAAGCCCGCGCCAGCCGCGCCCGCCAGGAAGCCGATCCGGACCCGGAAGTGGGCGGCATCGCCGTGGACCGGCTGCGTTCGATTATCGAACGCATCGAGCGCCTGGAGGAGGAGCGCAAGGCGCTCGCCAACGACATCAAGGACATCTACGCCGAGGCCAAGTCGGCCGGCTTCGACGTGAAGGTGGTCCGCCAGCTGATCTCGTTGCGAAAGAAGGAGCCGGCCGAGGTGGAGGAGCAGGAGACGCTGCTCGACCTCTACAAGCGCGCCCTCGGCATGTGATAGGCTGGGTTAGTGCGGTTTGAGCTTTCGTAACGAATTGAATTCAGATGCTGCCGGGCGCGTCTGCCCGGTGGCTGCTTTCGTCTTGCGAGGCTGTACTGACTGACTATCCCGAGACCATGGCGCCTGCGCCGCCCGCCTTCCTTGCGGGAGGCGGGCGCACGGGCGCCCTGATGCGCAGCATCGACTGGTCACAGTCCCCGCTCGGCCCGCCGGAGGGGTGGCCTGCCTCGTTGCGCACCGTGGTCGGGCTGATGCTTGCCTCGCGCTTCCCGATGTTCGTCGCCTGGGGGCCGCAGCTCGGCTTTCTATACAACGACGGCTACGAGCCGATCCTCGGCGCCAAGCATCCGCGCGCCATGGGCCGGCCCTTCCAAGAGATCTGGGCCGAGATCTGGCCGGACATCCGACCGCTGGTCGACCGGGCGCTGGCCGGCGAGGCCACCTGGGCCGAGGACATGCATCTCGTCATGGAGCGGCATGGCTACCCGGAGGACACCTGGTACACCTTCTCCTACAGCCCGGTCCGCGACGAGGACGGGGCCATCGCCGGCATGTTCTGCGCCTGCACCGAGACCACCGGACAGATTCTCGCCGATCGCCGGCGCGCCGCAGCCGAGGCGGCGCTGCGCGAGAGCGAGGCGCGCTTCCGCACCATGGCCGACCATGCGCCGGTGATGATCTGGACCACCGAGCCGGACGGCCATTGCAGCTACCTCAACAGCCGCTGGTACGAATTCACCGGCCAGGCTCCCGGTACCGGTGAGGGATTCGGCTGGCTCGAGGCTTCTCATCCCGAAGACCGGCCGCGCGTCGAGGCCAGCTTCCGCAAGGCCAATGCCGTGCGGCAGCCCTTCCAGGCGGATTACCGGCTGCGCCGGGCCGATGGCAGCCTCGCCTGGGTGCTCGACACGGCGGCGCCCCGCTTCGGGGAGAGGGGCGAGTATCTGGGCTTCATCGGCTCGGTGATCGACATCTCCGAGCGCCAGCAGGCCGCCGCCGCGGTGGCGGCGAGCGAGGCCCGCTTCCGCGCCTTGATCGAAGCCTCCGCCCAGATTGTCTGGACGACCGATGCCAAGGGCTCCGTGCGGGATGATTCCGCCTCCTGGCGCGCCTTCACCGGCCAGAGCGAGGCGGAATGGGTCGGCTCCGGCTGGCTCCAGGTCGTCCATCCCGATGACCGTGATCAGGCGGCGGCCCGGTGGCGTGAGAGCGTCGCCAACCTGCGTCCCTATGAGGTGGAATACCGCCTGCGCCACCGCGACGGCGGCTGGCGATGGACCTTCGCCCGGGGCGTGCCGCTACTCGATGACGAGGGGCGACTGCAATCCTGGGTCGGCATGAACATCGACATCGAGGACCAGCGCCAGGCCGAGGCGGCGCTCCGCGCCCTGAATGCCGAGCTCGAGGCCCGGGTCGGGGAGCGTACGCGCGAGCGCGACCGGATGTGGCGCCTCTCCCAGGACCTGATGCTGGTGGCCCGGTTCGACGGCACCATCACCTCGGTCAATCCAGCCTGGGCACGGCTGCTCGGCCGTGATGCCGCTGCCCTGCTCGGCACCCGCTTCCTCGACCTCATCCACCCGGAGGACCGGGCGTCGACCCTCGGCCAGATGGACAGCCTGGCCGGTGGCCTCGCCACGCTCCGCTTCGAGAACCGCTACCGCCATGCCGATGGCGGCTGGCACTGGATCTCCTGGACCGCGGTGCCGGCTGAAGGGCAGATCCATGCCGTCGGCCGCGACGTCACCGCCGAGAAGGAAGCCGCCGCCGCGCTGGCCGCGGCCGAGGAGCAGTTGCGCCAGGCGCAGAAGATGGAAGCCGTCGGCCAGCTCACCGGCGGCATCGCGCATGACTTCAACAACCTGCTGACCGGCATCATCGGCTCCCTCGCCCTGCTGAAGAAGCGCGTCACCGAGGGCCGCATCGCTGAGACCGGCCGCTACATCGCCGCCGCCACTGAATCGGCCGAGCGGGCGGCGGCGCTGACCCAGCGGCTGCTCGCCTTCGCGCGCCGCCAGCCGCTCGACCCGCGCCCCGTCGACGTCGCCGCCCTGATCCGCTCCATGGAGGAGTTGCTGCGGCGAACCCTGGGTGAGGCCATCACCCTGTCGATCGAGATCGCGCCCGGCCTGCCGGCAACGCTCTGCGACCCCAACCAGCTCGAGAATGCCATCCTTAACCTAGTCATCAATGCGCGGGACGCCATGCCGGGCGGTGGACGGCTCACCATCGCCGCCGCCGAGGCCCGGCTGGGCACGGGCGAGGAGACGGCGCCCGGCGACTACGTCGCCATCACCGTCGGCGATACCGGCATCGGCATGCCGCCAGCGGTCGCGGCCCGCGCCTTCGACCCATTCTTCACCACCAAGCCGACCGGCCAGGGCACCGGGCTCGGCCTGTCGATGATCTACGGCTTCGTCCGCCAGTCGGGCGGCACAGTCGGTATCCGCACGGCGCCGGGCGAGGGCACCACGGTGCGGCTATGCCTGCCCCGCCATGCCGGCGCCGCCCGCGCCATGCGGGCCGGCCCGCTCCCAGACCTTGCTGGCGCACCATCGGCCCGCACCGGGGAGACCGTGCTGGTGGTGGAGGACGAGCCGGTGGTGCGGAGCGTGCTGATCGAGGTGCTGCACGACCTCGGCTACCATGCGGTGGAAGCGGCCGATGGGCACGAGGCGCTGGGCCTGCTGCACAGCGACTGGCCGCTAGACCTGATGGTCACCGATGTCGGCCTGCCGGGCGGGATGAACGGCCGGCAACTCGCCGATCTGGCGCGGGAGCAGCGGCCCGGGCTGAAGGTGCTCTTCGTCACCGGCTATGCCGATGCGGCCGGCCTGTCGGGCGAAGTCCTGGCGCCGGGGATGGCGCTGATCGCCAAACCCTTCGAGGCAGGCAACCTCGCCCGCCGGATCCGCGCCCTCATCGAGGGCTGACGGTCAGCGGAACTGGGTCAGTGCAGCCGCCGCGGCCACCAGGCCGAAAGCCCAGGGCAGCATGGAGATCAGTTCGTTCATGGCCGCTCGTCCTCGATCCGTCCGCCCACCCGGTCGGGCGGGAAAGATTGCTCTTTTGCAATCTAGACTTCGAGAAGATGACAGCCCACCCATCATTCCGCCTTGCTGCCATGCAGCAATGGAATGCCCTTTCACCCCTAAGTGGCCTCGCCTTCGGCCTTCCGCCGCTGCTCGCGCAACCGTGCCGCTCCGCCTGGCATCTTCGGGTTGATGGCGAGCGCGGCGGCCAGGCTGCGAAGCGCGCCGCGGGCATCCCCTGCCCCGTCCTGGACCGTGGCGAGAGTGAGCAGTGCGGGCCAGTGCCGCGGCTCCAGCCGCAGCACCTCCTGCAGGTCGCGTGCGGCCGCCGCGCCGTCGCCGGCAGCAAGGTAGGCCTGGGCGCGGAGGAACCATGCCTCGGCAAAATCGGGCGCCAAGGTGATGGCGGCGTCGCAATCCTCAAGCGCCTCGTTCGATAGCCGGGCCTCCAGGTTGCGGGCGCCACGGCGGAGCAGCAGCACCACCGAGGGGCTGGCTCCCTGCGTCCAAAGTGCCCGGATGCGCCCCTCGACCAGCGCCGCCCCGCCCTCGTCCGGTGCGGTGCGCAGCGCCTCGAAGGCCCGGTCAAGCTCCGCCTTGCGCGCTTCGGGTCCCGGCCGGGGTGTTGCCTGGGCCAGGGCCGTCGCGGGCAGAAGCAGGGCCGCGAGCAGGCGCCGCCGCATCAGCCGGCGGCGTCCCGGCAGGCGGCGCAGAGTCCCTCCGCCTCCACCGTGCTGCGCGCCAGGGCAAAGCCGGCCGCGGCCGCGGCGCGGTTGAGGGCGAGGGCGACGCCAGGGTCGCTGATCTCCGTCGTCCCGCCGCAGCGCGCGCAGATGAGGAATTGGTGCGGGTGGTCATGCGCGGCGCCGCAGCCGCAATCCTCCGGGTGGTCCTCCACCTCGGCGCAGCCGATGAAGGCGCCGAGCCGCTCCACCTTGTGGATCAACCCCTGCTCCACCAGGAAGTCGAGCGCACGATAGACGGTCGGCGGCGCGGCGCCGGCGCGGCTCGCCTTCAGCCGGTCGAGCAGCGCATAGGCGCCGACCGGCTGGCCGCTTTCCAGCACCAGCCGCAGCACCTGCCGGCGCAGCTCGGTGAGTTGCGCCCCGCGCCGGGCGCAGAGAGAGGCGGCTCGGTCGAGGCTCGCCTCCAGCGTGTCGGGCATGGGCTCCTCCATCCGGGCATCCTGCCCTTATATAGGGGAATGAGCAGCCCCCCGAAGACCCCCGAGCCGGAAGCCGGCCTCCCCCTGCTGGACTCCATCTGCTTCGACCTGCGCGGCCTCGTCCCCGCCATTGCCCAGCAGCACGACACCGGCGAGGTTCTGATGCTCGCCTGGATGAACCGCGCGGCGGTGGAGGAGACGCTGGCGACCGGCCGCGCCTGCTACTTCTCCCGCTCGCGCAACGCGCTCTGGCGCAAGGGGGAAACATCGGGCCAGATGCAGCGGCTCGTCGACATCCGCCTCGATTGCGACGGCGACGCGCTGCTGCTGCTGGTCGACCAGACCGGAGTCGCCTGCCATACCGGGCGGCGGAGCTGCTTCTACTTCGCCCCGCGCGAGGGCGTGCTGGCCGAGCTGACCCGGCCCGAGGTCTCCCCCGAGGCGCTGTACGGCGCATGAGCGCGATTCCCGTTACCGTCCTCACCGGCTTCCTCGGCGCCGGCAAGACGACGCTGCTCAACCGCCTGCTGCGCGACCCGGCGTTGGCCGGGACGGCTGTGCTGGTGAACGAGTTCGGCGAGATCGGCCTTGATCACCTCCTCGTCGAGCGGCTCGACGGCGATACCGTGCTGCTCAATGCCGGCTGCCTCTGCTGCACCGTGCGTGGCGATCTGGTGCGGGCGCTGCGCGACCTCACGGGCCGCGAGATCCGCCGCGTCGTGGTGGAGACCACGGGCCTCGCCGATCCGGCGCCCATCCTGCAGACCTTGATGGCCGAGCCGATGCTGGCGGCCCGATACCGGCTCGACGGTGTCGTCACCCTGGTCGATGCGGTGGCCGGCATGGCGACGCTTGACGCGCAGATGGAGGCAGTGAAGCAGGCCGCCGTCGCCGACCGGCTGGTGCTCAGCAAGGCCGACCTCGCAGCGCCGGAGGCCGTGGCGGCGCTGGAGGCAAGGCTGCGCGCGCTGAACCCTGGCGCGCCGCTGCTGCGGCCCAATGCGCCGGCTGAGGCGCTGCTCGATTGCGGCCTCTACGACCCGGCGACGAAGCATCCCGATGTGCGGCGCTGGCTGGATGCCGAAGCCTTCGCAGGCCATCACCACCACCATCATCATCACGACGTCAGCCGGCACGATGCCCGCATCCATTCCTTCTGCCTCACCTTCGACGAGCCACTGCCCTGGGACGGGCTTGCCACCTGGATCGACGTACTGACCACGACACGGGGCGAGAGCGTGCTGCGGCTCAAGGGCATCCTCAGTCTCGAGGGCGAGGAACGGCCGGTCGCCATCCACGGCGTGCAGGGTCTTTTCCACCCGCCCGTGATGCTGGAGCGTTGGCCCGATGGGGATGACCGGCGCTCGCGCCTCGTCTTCATCCTGCGCGACCTCGACCGGGCGGTGGTGGAGAACGGCCTCCGCGCCTTCGCCGAGAGCGCGCGGCGGGAGCGCGAGGTGGCGGGATGAGGCTCGAGACCCTGGAGGGCGCCGCCGCGCGGGCGGCGCTGCCGGCGCTGACGCGGCTGCGCATCGCGGTCTTCGCAGAATGGCCCTACCTCTACGATGGCGATGCCGCGCAGGAGGAAGGTTATCTGGCAACGCTCGTCGCCGGCCGGGACGCGGCGGTCGTCGTCGCCTGGGATGGCGCGGAGCCGGTCGGCATGGCGACCTGCCAGCCCATGCGCGAGTCCTATGCGACCGTGCAGGCGGCCTTCCGCCGACGCGGGCTGGATTCCGCGCGCTTCTGCTATTTCGGCGAGAGCGTGTTGCTGCCGGCTTTCCGTGGACAGGGCATCGGCGTCGGCTTCTTCGAAGCGCGGGAGGCGCATGCGCGACGGGTCGGCCTCACGGCCACGGCCTTTTGCGCCGTGGTGCGCAATGCCAACGACCCGCGGCGGCCGCGCGACCATGTGCCGCTCGACGGGTTCTGGCGGCGGCGCGGCTATGCGCCGCGGCCCGACCTCTCCTGCGTCTTCCACTGGCGCGAGCATGGCGACACGGCGGAGACGCCGCATGCCCTCGGCTTCTGGGTGAAGGACCCTCTGTGACGCCGCTCCGCCTCGGCACCCTCGCCTGGCCCGTGGGGCGCCCTGCGGGGATTGACGGGTATGCGGCCCGGCTCGACGGCTTCGTCGCCGAGGCCAAGGGGCGGGCGGACCTGCTGCTGATGCCGGAATACGCGCCGATGGAGATCGTCGGCGGCGAGGCGGGTGCCGCCGCGGAGCTGCGCGCCATGGTCGGGATCGCGCCGGCGGTGGTGGAGGCGATGCGCGGCGTCGCGCGGCGGCACGGCGTTTGGCTGGTGCCGGGCAGCCTGCCGATGGAATCAGGCGGGCGGGTGGTGAACCGGGCGCCGCTGATCGCGCCGGACGGGCGGCTCGCTTTCCAGGACAAGCGGATGATGACGCGCTTCGAGGCGGAGAGCTGGGGCGTCTCGGCCGGCGCGGGGCCGGTGGTCTTCGGCACGCCCTGGGGCACCATCGGGGTTTCCATCTGCTACGATGCCGAATTTCCGAAGCATGTGCGGGCCCAGGTGGAGGCCGGGGCCTGGCTGGTGCTGGTGCCCGCCTGCACCGACAGCCTGCATGGCTACAACCGCGTTCGCTTCTCCGCCCAGGCGCGGGCGTTGGAGAACCAGTGCATCGTCGCCGTGGCGCCAACCGTGGGGCTGGCGCCCTGGTCGGCGGCGCTCGATGAGAACCACGGGGCGGCCTCCGTGCATGGGCCAGTGGACCGGGGCTTCCCCGTGGACGGAGTTCTGACCGCCGGGGCGATGGACGCGCCGGGCTGGGTCTTCTGCACGCTCGACCCCGGCGCGATCGAGCGGGTGCGGCGGGATGGTGCGGTGCTCAATCACCGGGACTGGCCGAAGGGGCCGGTCGAGCCCCCTGCGCTCGCGGTGCTGGCATGAGGCGCGGCCGCTTCACGCCTCCGGGCAGGTCCTCCGGCAAACGGATGCAGGCATGACACTGATCTACATGGCGGCCGGCGAGGCCTCGGGCGACATCCTCGGCGCGCGGCTGATCGCCGCCCTCAGGCGGAGGCGGCCCGACCTCGACTTCGCCGGAATCGGCGGCGAGCGGATGGCGGAGCTGGGGGTGCGAAGTCTCTTTCCCATGCGTGAGCTCTCATTGATGGGACTGTTGGAGGTGCTCCCCAACCTCCGCCGCCTCGCCCGGCGGATGTCCGAGGCGGAGGCGGATGTCCTGGCGCGGCGCCCGGCGCTGCTCGTCACCATCGACGCACCGAGCTTCACCCTCCGGCTCGCCGGGCGGGTCAAGGCGCGCGGTGTGCCGGTGCTGCATTACGTGGCGCCGCAGGTCTGGGCCTGGCGACCGGGGCGGGTGCGGCGGGTCGCCGAGGAGGTGGACCGCATTCTCGCCCTCCTTCCCTTCGAGCCGCCCTTCTTCGAGGCGGCGGGCATCCCGGTCCGCTTCGTCGGGCACCCGGTGCTGGAGAGCGGTGCCGATCGCGGGAATGCGGCGCGCTTCCGGGCGGCGCATGGCATCGCGGAAGGCGAGCGCGTGGTCGTCGTGATGCCGGGCAGCCGGCGCTCCGAGGTGCGGCGGCTGCTCGGCATCTTCGGCGAGGCGCTGCGGCTGGCGGGTGGGGCCGTGCCAGGGCTGCGGCCGGTGGTGGCGCTGGCTGGCGGGGTCGAAGGGGCGGTGCGCGAGGGTTGCGCGGGTTGGCCGGCGCAGCCGGTGCTGATCCGCGAGGCTTCGGACAAATTCGATGCCTTCGCCGCGACGGAGGCGGGGCTCATCAAATCGGGCACCTCCAGCCTTGAAGCGGCGGTGGGCGGCGTGCCGCATGTGGTGGCCTACCGGGTCAACCCGATCACTGCCGCGATCGTGCGGCGGCTGATCCAGGTGCCGCATGCCTCGCTGGTCAACCTGCTGGCGGAGCGGGAGGTGGTGCCGGAATACATCCAGGAACGCTGTGCCCCGGCGCTGCTGGCCGAGGGGCTGGTGAGGCTGCTGCGCGAGCCCGGGACGACGGCGGCGCAGCGCGCGGGATTCGCCGAGGCGCTCGGGCGGTTGCGGCCACCGGAAGGCGTGCCGAGCGAGGCGGCGGCGACGGCGGTGCTGGAGATGATCGGAGAAGATTCGGCGGAAGCGACTCAAGCCGCTTCAGCTCCCGTCAAGACCTGAGGCGCCGATGCGGGCCGGCTCTGCGGCCCGGCAGTCGATCGCGGCCTCCACGCGCAAGGCAGCATCCAGCGCCGCCAGCCCTGCCTCGCCGCCTGCCTCGACCGGGGTGCCGGATTCGATGCTGGCGAGGAAGGCAGCCTGCTCGGCCTCAAGGCTGTCGTGCTCGGTCCAGGTGGCGCGGGTGATGCCCCAGCCGGGCATGGTGGCGACCGCCTCGGCGCCGCCGGGGTGAAGACGCTCCAAGCTGCGGGCAAGGAAGTCGATGCGAGTCTCGCCCTGCCCGCCGAGGATGCGGAGGCGCCGTTCCATGCCGACGCTGACCCGGCTCGCCGTAATGGTGGCCTGCGCCCCGCTCTCGAAGCGGAGGTGAGCGACGGCGAAATCCGGGTGGCCGGACATGATGCGGGCGCCGGTCGCCTGTACCTCGGCAAGGGGCGAGGCGGCAAGGCTGAGGACCAGGTCGAGGTCGTGAATCATCAGGTCCAGCACCACCGAGACATCGAGGCTGCGAGGGCGGAAGGGAGCGACCCGCGTCGCCTCGAAGCTCATCCCGCCGGCCCCGGCGCCGCTGGCGCGCAGCGTCCGGATGGCGGCCGAGTAGCGCTCGATATGGCCGACCTGGAGGACGCGGCCGGCGGCGCGGGCGGCGGCGACCAGTTCCCTGCCCTGCTCCAGCGTGGCGGCAAGCGGCTTCTCGACGAAGAGATGGCGGCCGGCGGCGATGGCCTGCATCGCCAGCGCATGGTGGTGCGCGGTGGGAACGGCGATGACGACGGCGTCGCAGGCCGCGAGCAGCGCTTCGGAGGTGAGGGCAGGAGCGCCGGTTTCGGCCGCGATCTGCGCGGCGCGGGCCGGGTCGGCGTCGTAGAGCCCGGCGAGCAGCCCGCGCGCGGCGAGCTTCAGCGCGTGGAAGCGGCCGAAATGGCCGGTGCCGAGGACGCCGATGCGAAGGGGCATGGTTTGCTTCACCCTTGGGGAGTCGAGGCGCGGTTCTACCAGCCTGCGCCGCGCCAGTCAGGGCTTGCGGGTCAGCGCGAGGCGATCATCTCGCGAATGCGGCTGGCGAGCGTCTCCATGGCGAAGGGCTTCGTGAGGACATGCATCCCCGGCTCCAGGTGGCCATGGCCGATTGCGGCATTCTCGGCATAGCCGGTGATGAAGAGCACCTTGAGGCCGCGCCGCAGTGCCCGGCCGGCATCGGCGAGCTGGCGGCCGTTCATGCCGCCCGGCAGGCCGACATCGGTGACGAGCAGGTCGATCCGCGCGTCCGAGCGCAGGACGCGGAGGCCGGCGGCGCCGTCCTCGGCCTCGATCGCGGTGTAGCCGAGCTCGCCCAGCACATCGGCGACCAGCATGCGCACGGTCGGCTCGTCATCGACGATCAGCACCGTCTCGCCGCGTTCCGCGCGCGGCGGGGTGCCGGCGAAGGAGGGCGGCTCCGCCTCCTCCGCGGCGCCGATGTGGCGCGGCAGGTAGAGCGCGACGAGGGTGCCCTGCCCCACCTCCGAATAGATGCGGACCTGGCCGCCGGATTGCCGGGCGAAGCCGTAGATCATGGAAAGGCCGAGGCCGGTGCCCTGGCCCAGCGGCTTGGTGGTGAAGAAGGGGTCGAAGGCCTTGGCGATGACGTCGGGCGCCATGCCGGTACCGGTGTCGCTGACGCTGATCGCCACATACTGGCCGGGCTGCAAGTCGCGGCTGGCCGCCGCGCGCTCGTCGAGCCAGCGGTTGGCGGTCTCGATGGTGATGCGGCCGCCATCGGGCATTGCGTCGCGGGCATTGATGCAGAGGTTGAGGACGGCGTTCTCCAGCTGGCTCTGGTCGACCATGATGGTCCAGAGCCCGGCGGCGCCCACCACCTCGACGGCAATGGCCGGGCCAACGGTGCGGCGGACGAGCTCCTCCAGCCCGGCGACCAGGCGGTTGGCGTCGGTCGGCTTCGGCTCCAGCGTCTGGCGGCGTGAGAAGGCGAGCAGGCGGTGGGTCAGCGAGGCGGCGCGGTCGGTGGCCCCGCGCGCGGCGGTGAGGTAGCGCGGGACATCCTGCAACCTTCCCTGGGCGATGCGGGTCTTCATCAATTCCAGGCTTCCGGCGATGCCGGCGAGCAGGTTGTTGAAGTCGTGCGCGAGGCCGCCGGTGAGCTGGCCGACCGCCTCCATCTTCTGCGACTGGCGCAGCGCCGCCTCGGCCTCCATCAGCGCCGCAGTGCGGGCATTCACCTGGGATTCGAGGGATTCGGCGAGCGCCTTCAGGTCCTGCTCGGCTTGGCGGCGGGCGACGGCGAGGCGCGTGCGTTGTGCCACCTCGCGGACGAAGGCGAGTTCCTCCGGCTGCCACCGCCGCGGCGTCGCACTGGTGAGGTAGAGCAGCGCGACAAGCCCGTCGCGCTCGGTGAGCGGAATGTTGATGAGGGCGGTGGCCTGCATTGCCCGCAGCGCCTCGGTATGGTCTGCGGTGCGCGCGTCCTCGGCGGCATCGGCGAGGACCACCGTCTCGCCGCGTTTGAGGTCCTCGATATAGGTGCCGTAGTCGCGGAACCGCAGCACGCCGGCGAAGCTGCCGATACCGGGCGCGGTCCAGTCGCGGTCGATGGAGATGGTTTCCGAATCGAGGTCGATCAGCCCGTAGCCGGCGCGGCTGACGTCGAGGGTACGGCCGAGGATCTCGGCCGCGGCATAGGCGAGCGCGGCCGGGTCGTCGAGGCTGCGGAAGCGGTCGTCGAGTTCGAGCAGGGCACGGTCCTGCGCCTGCTGCTGCTTGCGGGCAGTGATGTCGCGGGAGGTACCGGCCATGCGTAGCGGGCGGCCCTCCTCATCGCGGAGGAAGCGGGCACGCAGCTCGATCCAGCCGGGGCGTCCGTCTGGGCGGCGGACGCGGCATTCGAGGCCGAATTCGCGGCCGGTGCCGAGGCCTTCCGCGATGGCGGTCTCGAGCCGCGGGCGGTCGGCGGCGTGGATGGCGGCGCGCAGGATCTCATAGGTGAAGGGGGCCCTGGGGCCAAGGCCGAAGTCGGCCCGGCAGATCGGCGAGGCGGTGAAGGCGCCGCTGCGGAAATCGAGTTCCCAGACGCCGAGGCGGCCGGCCTCCGTGGCGAAGCGGAGGCGGGCCTCGCCCTCTTCCAGCGAGCGGAGACGCTCGTTGAGCTCGGCCAGCAGCGCGGCGTTGTGGCTCTCGAGGCCGGCCATGCGCTCGCGTTCGGGGGTGACGTCGAGCTGACTGGCGAAGAAATACGCCAGCGCGCCGGCGGCGTCGCGAACCGGGGCGATCAGCAGGCGGTTCCAGAAGGCGGAACCGTCCTTGCGGTGGTTGCGGATATCGATCTCGATCGGCTCGCGGGCCGCGATCGCGTCATGGATGCGACGGACGGTGCCCGGGTCGCTCTCCGGGCCCTGCAGGAAACGGCAGTTGCGGCCGAGGATCTCGTCGCGCCGGTAGCCGGAGAGACGGATGAAGGCATCGTTGGCGAAGACGACCGGATTGTCCGGCAGGCGCGGGTTGGTGATGATCATCGGCATGCGCGTGGCACGCACGGCTGAAACGAAGGGGTCCGTGCTTTTGTCGAGCCCGAGCAGCTCCGCGCCGATGCGCGCCTCTTCGGCGGCCAGCTCGCTCGGGGTGCTGCCTGGGGTGTCGGGCATGGCTCGGGCGTTGGCCTCTCATCCGGTTGCAAGGAAGGTGGGGAACTATAGTGGCAGTTGGCGCCGCAGGGACCAGGCGCAACCCAAGGGAGAGAGAGATCGGCTGGAGAAGGGTCTGGTCATGGCGCTTTCCACTCGGACCGGGGGGCATATGTTCCGGCGGTGAACACCCTTGGAAGGTCAGGGTTGCATCGGTGCCCGGGCATCGTCACATTCCGGCGCGAAGGCTTGGCCGGGATGGCACCCGGCGCCGAAAGTTCCCGTAATTCCGATGAGTAGCACCCGATCATGATGTTCTTCGCCCGCTGGAAGACCCTGTCCATCCTGGCGGTCTGCCTGCTCGGGGTGCTGCTTTGCGCTCCGAATCTCTTTCCCAAATCCTCGCTGCCGTCCTGGGCGCGGCAGTTCTCGCTCGGCCTTGACCTGCGCGGCGGCTCCTACCTGCTGCTTGAGGTCGACATGGACGCGGTGGTGAAGGAGCGGCTGGAGAGCCTGGCCGATGCGGCGCGGGGCAGGCTGCGGGCGGCCAATATCGGGTATGTCAACCTGGCGGCGGAGCCGGGACAGCGGCGGGTTTCGATGCGCGTGCGCGACCCGGGCCAGGCGCAGGCGGCGATGGCCGTGCTGCGGGAGCAGGCGAACCAGATCCCGACCAGCCTCGGCAACACGGTGCCGGATATCGACGTGGCCGCGACGCCGGACGGACTGGTCACCGCGACGTTGAGCGAGGCGGGGCTTAGGGCCAAGGCGACGGGGGCGGTCGAGCAGTCGATCGAAATCGTCAGGCGACGAATCGACGAGACGGGTGTCTCCGAGGCGCTGATCGCACGGCAGGGGCAGGCGCGCATCCTGGTGCAGCTGCCTGGCGTCGAGGACCCGAACCGGATCAAGCAGCTGCTCGGGCAGACGGCGCGGATGACCTTCCACCTGCTTGATGAGACGGCCAATCCAGCCTCGCCGACGCCGCCGCCGGGGGTGCAGTTCCTCGACGGCGAGGCGCGCGGCGGGCAGCCGGCGCCACGCTACGCGGTACGTCGGAGGGTCGAGGTGGATGGTGCCAACCTCACCGATGCGCGGGCCGGGCAGGACAACCGGACGGGCGAGTGGGTGGTCAACTTCGCCTTCGACTCGACGGGGACGCGGCGCTTCGCCGATGTGACGCGGACGAATGTGGGGCGGCCCTTCGCCATCGTGCTCGACAACAAGGTTATCACGGCGCCGGTCATCCGCGAGCCGATCACCGGCGGACGGGGCCAGATCAGCGGCAGTTTCGACGCGCGCGGGGCGAACGACCTCGCCGTGCTGCTGCGGGCGGGCGCGCTCCCGGCGCCGCTGACGGTGGTGGAGGAGCGGACGGTCGGGCCGGAGCTCGGGGCGGATGCGATCCGCGCCGGCATCCTCGCGCTGGCGGCAGGGGCGGTCTTCGTCTTCCTCTATATGGGCTTCGCCTACGGTCTGTTCGGCTGGTTCGCCAACCTGGCGCTGCTGGTGAATATCGTCTTCCTGCTCGCGGCGCTCTCGGTGCTGGAGGCGACGCTGACGCTGCCGGGCATCGCGGGCATCGTGCTGACGCTGGGGACGGCGCTCGATGCCAATATCCTCATCAACGAGCGCATCCGCGAGGAGGTGAAGAACGGACGGCCGCCGCTCAGCGCGCTGGAGGCGGGCTTCACCAAGGCCTCCGGCACCATTATGGACAGCAACCTGACGAACCTCATCGCTATGGCCTGCCTCTACGGCTTCGGCAGCGGGCCGGTGAAGGGCTTCGCGGTGACGGTCGCCATCGGCACCATCGTGCAGATGTGGACGGCGACGACGCTGGTGCGGCTGATGGTCTCCACCTGGTACCGCTGGACGCGGCCGAAGACCCTGCCGGTGCTGGAGGATGGGCGCGGCTTGCGGGAGCGCTTGGCGCGACCGCTGTTCCGCATCATCCCCGACGTGACGCATATCCCCTTCATGAAGGGGGCGCGGGTGGGGCTGATGGTCTCGGCCATCCTCTCCACCGCTTCGCTGGTGGGGGCCTTTTATCCAGGGTTGGAGAAGGGCATCGACTTCAAGGGCGGCATCGTCATGGAGGTGCGGACGCAGGGACCTGCCGACCTCGCGGCGCTGCGGACGAAGGTGTCCGGCCTCGATCTCGGCGATGTTGGGCTGCAGCAATTCGGCGATGCCGAGACGGTACTGTTGCGGCTGCCCGTACAGGCGGATGAGGGCGGTACCCAAGCGGCGGTCAACAAGGTGCGCGAGGGCGTGGAGCAGGTGGCGCCGGGGGCGCGCATCCTCCGCGTGGAAGCGGTGGGCAACCGCGTCTCGGACGAGCTCTTCCTCGGCGGGATGATTGCGCTCGGCATCAGCCTGCTGGCGATGCTGATCTACATCTGGTTCCGCTTCGAATGGCAGTTCGCCATCGCTGCTATCGTCACGCTGGTGCTCGACACGACCAAGACCGTCGGCTTCATGGTGCTGTTCGGGATCGAGTTCAATCTCACGACGGTGGCGGCGATCCTCACCGTCATCGGCTTCTCGGCGAACGACAAGGTGGTGGTGTTCGACCGGATGCGGGAGAACCTGCGCAAGTACAAGACGATGCCGCTGCGGCAACTGGTCGACCAGTCGATCAACGAGACGCTGAACCGTTCGCTCGGCACCTCGATGACGCTGCTGCTTTCGGCGGTGCCGCTCGCCTTCTTCGGCGGCGACACGCTGGCGGGCTTCGCCTGGGTGATGCTGTTCGGCATCGTGGTGAGCGCGTCGTCCTCGGTCTTCATCGCCGCGCCGATCGTGCTCTACACGGGGAAGGATCGGCTGCGCCGCGGCGTGGAAGCGCCCGCGGTGGCGCCAAAGCAGGCGCCCGCTGGCGTCTGACCCAGGAATCCCGGAGAGGACAGCGGCCTCCTCGGTGCTTTTGGCGAATGCAAAGCCGTGCGGCGCGGTGGTTCGCAATCACCGCCCAGAGAGGGCGGTCCCGTTGAAAGGTACCTGGCGGCTAGCCTGCATTCGTCGTCGCCGGCCGGGGAAATTCGGGTTGGCGACCGGCAGTGCCAACGCCATGCAGGCATGACAAAACGGGTAGCGATCTCAATAAAACGTGAATAATGTCGAATTTAGTCATAGCGCCATTGCATCGCACTCTCTATCGTGCCGCGGCTCCAGATGGAAAGACGTCCAGGTCGATGACGAGGGTCGCCGGGCCACCGACACCATGGCTGGCTGCCCATTCCGAGGTCGCACCTCTGCTGGGACTGCAGGGCGACGCGGCTGACCTGGCCGCCGGGCTGAGCAATGGCGAGGTTTCCGTGCATTATCAGCCAGTCGTGCGCTTCGCCGACCGGCGGCCGGTGATGGTCGAGGCCCTTGCACGCTGGCACAAGCCGCCAACGCTGATCTCGCCTGACCGCTTCGTCCCGCTGGCCGAGAGCAGCGGGCTGGTACGCGCCCTCTCCATGCTGGTGGCTACGCGGGCGGCGGCGGAGCTGGCGCCACTCTGGCAAAGGCTGCGGCTCAGCGTCTCGGTCAACCTGCCGCTCGGCCAGCTGCTGCTGCCGGACCTGCCGGCCTGGCTGCACCGGGCCCTGCGGGCAGGCGGGCTGCATCCGCGGCAGGTGGCGCTGGAGCTGACCGAGACCACCGAAGTCAGGGACCGCTCGGCGCTGCGCCGGGCGCTGATGCGGCTGCGCGAGGCGGGTCACCGGGTGCTGCTCGACGACATCATCCTGCATGACGAGCGGAGCTGGCTCTTCGGCCTGCCCTTCGCCGCGCTGAAGCTGGACCGATCGCTCGTCGAGCAGCTGCCGGGCGATGCCCATGCCCGGCGCGAGGTGCGGCGCATGGTGCGGCTGGCGGAGGCCTCAGGGAAGCAGGTGATAGCCGAGGGGGTGTCCGACCAGCGGATCTGGCAGGTGGTCCGTGGCCTCGGCGTGCATCATGCGCAGGGCTACCTGGTCAGCCGGCCGCTGCCGGCGGAGGCGCTGGCGCGGTGGCATGGGCGGTGGCGGGGTTCCGTCCGGAGCTGACCGAAGGGAGCTCGCAAGGGCGAGGAAGAAACCCATCCCCGCCCCGGCTCACCCGTAGATGCGGCGGTAGAGATCGACGATCTCCGCCTCGGTCGGTACCCGCGGGTTGTTGGCGGGGCTGCCGGAGGCGAGCGCCTGCTTCGCCATGAGCGGCAGCAGCCCCTCCCAGCGGTTGCCGCCGATGCCGTACTCCTTCGGCGTCGGCACGCCGAGCTCCTGGTTCAGCGCGCGCAGCTCCTCCAGCAGCCTGGAGGCGGCGGCCTCGTCGCTGTCCTCGCGGGTGGCGACGCCAATGGCCCGCGCCGCCTCGGCATAGCGCGGCAGGGCATCGTTCAACCCGAATTCGGTGACTGCGGGCAGCAGCATGGCGTTGGAGAGGCCGTGCGGCACATGGAAATGCGCGCCGATCGGGCGGCTCATGCCATGGACGAGCGCGACAGAGGAGTTGGAGAAAGCGAGGCCTGCCTGCATGGCGCCAAGCATCATTGCCTCGCGCGCCGCGGCATTCCGGGGCTGGTGGTAGGCCGGGCGGAGATGGCGGCCGATCAGCTGCATGGCCGAGAGGGCCAGGCTGTCGGCATGCGGGTTGGCGCGCTTCGAGACATAGGCCTCGAGCGCATGGGTCAGGCTGTCGATGCCCGTATCGGCGGTGGTGCGCGGCGGAACGCTGAAGGTCAGCTCGTAATCGACGATGGCGGCAAGCGGCAGGGCGCCGAGGCCGGCGATCAGCATCTTCTCCTCGGTCTCCGTGTCGGTGATGACGGTGAAGCGCGTCGCCTCCGAACCGGTGCCGGCGGTGGTCGGGATGCAGATAACGGGGACGAGGCCGCGATCGGCCTGGGCGGGGACCTTGAAGTCGCGCATCTTGGCGCCTGCCGGGGCGGCGGCGAGGATGGCCATGGCCTTCGCCGTGTCCATCGGGCTGCCGCCGCCAAAGCCGATCAGGCTATCGAAACCGCCGCCGCGCAACAGGGCGGCGCCGGCCTCGATGACGGTGTCGGTCGGATCGGGGACGGTCTCGCTGAAGACCTCGAGGCGGAGGCCGGCGGCACGCAGCGGGGACAGCAGCGCGCGCTCGATGGTGCCGGAGGAAACCATCCACGGGTCGGTGACGACGAGCGGTTGGGAGAGGCCGAAGAGGCCGAGCACCTCGGCGGCCTGCGCGACGCTGCCGCCGCCGATGCGCATCAGGCGCGGCGAGACGATGGTGGCGGTCATGGCTAAGGTCCTCCCCGGGGATTGGGGCGGAGGATAGGCGGGGGCCAGCGGCCCCGCTAGTAGCCGATGCCGCCGTTGCCGAGGCCGAAGGTAGTGATGTTGACGCCGCTCGTCTCCGCCTGCCGGGTGCCGGTCCAACCGCCCTCGGCATCGAGCTGAGAGATCAGCTGGGCGAGCAGGGCGGTGGCGTTGGAGGTCTGCGGCAGGGGGCCAAGCTCGCCGAGCCTTGCGACCGATCGCTCACCGCCGGGACGGAAGAGCGGTGCCGGCACCGCACGGGCGGCGGCAGGCGGATTGTTGGCGCGGAGCCCGCGGGCGGCGGCGAGCAGGGCGTCGATTACCGGGCGGGGCGCCGCCGCCTCCTGAACGCCGAGCGCATCCCGCAGCTCGGCGCGGGCGAGCTGCATCTGGCGGCGCACCGCCTCCGGCACCGGGGCGAAGCGCGGGTCGCGCTCCAGCGCCTCGGTCGCATACTCGAGCCGGGCGGCGGCTATCGCAGCGGCGGCCGGCTGCCCGGAGAGGCCGCGGCCACGATCTGCGAAGGCCTGGGCCGCCCCCTCGATCGCCGCCCGCGCCGGGTCCGAGGCGCCGGCGGCGAGGTCCGAAGGAGGCGCCGGCGGACGCTGCTGCATCTCGGCGCAGCCGGCAAAGGCGAGAACCAGGACCAGGCCGGACCGGCGCATCACAGGCGGCGGTTCGATTGGGAGTCGCGCTGGCGGATGGCATCCGTCGCGGTAACCGCGGCGGAGTTCGTCAGCGGCAGGCTGGGCAGCGCGGCGAGCCGGAGCAGCGTCGCCTGACCGCCCTGCGGGAAGGCGGAAGTGGAGAGGGCGGCGGCCGGGTCTCCCTGCTGCGCGCTGAGCGCCCGGGCGGCGGCGTAGAGCCCATTGATGACCGGCTGCGCCGGCACGTCGGGGGCGATGCCGAGGGCCGCGCGCCACTCGGCCCGGGCGGCGGCCATCTGGCCGATGATGCTGGGCGAGACGCTGGTGAGGCGCGGGTTGGTCGGCATCTCGACCGCCAGCCACTCCATCTGCGCCACGGCGCGGGCGGCCTCGGCCGGGCGACCGGCGAGCAGGGCCTGGCTGGAGAAGGCGACCGAGGTATTGGCGATGGCGCTGCGCAGCGGGTCGCCCGCGCCGATGACGGCATCGGCCGGCAGGCTTGCGGATTCGGGCGGCGGCGGTAGGGCGCAGGCGCCGAGCGCGAGCAGGGCGGCGAGCGGCAGGGCGGTCCGGATCATCGTGAGCGTTCCCCCAGATGTGTGGTCACAGCTTGGCCCCATCCCCACCGGAGGAGATCTGGTTGTCCTGCTCCACGCGATAGAGTTCGCGCTCGGCCAGCGCGGTGGCGGTGCGGGTGCGGGGCAGGTCGGGCAGGCGGGCGAGCCGTTGCAGGGTGGCGGCGCCATCCGGAAAGGCCGGTGCGCCGAGCGCGGCGCGGGCCGCCCCCGCATCGCCCCGGCGCAGCGCGCGGGAGGCGGCGAAGAGGCCATCGACCACCGCCTGCGGCGGCGCATCCCCGGCGATGCCGAGGGCCTCGTGCAGTTCGGCGCGGGCATCGCGCAGGCTGAGGGCGATGGTCGGGTTGAAATCGATCCAGCGCGGGCCAGACGGAATCTCGGTGGCGAGGTATTCGACCTCGGCGGCGGCGCGGGCGGCCTCCGGGCCGGCGGGGCGGCTGGCGAAGGCGTAGGCGCTGCCGATGATGGCGGCGCGCGTCGGGTCGCCGGCGCCGGTGACGGCGTCGCGTGGCAGCGTGGCATAGGGCTGGGGGGCGCCGCAGCCCGTCAGCGCGAGCAGGGCAGCGGCCATGAGCGAGGGCAGTCTCCGTCGCATGCGCGTCATCTCCGGGCCGGATTATGGCCCGGCCGATCCGGACGGACAATTGGTGTCACGGCGACCGCACCGCAACCCAAGCTTGCGGTCAGTAGCACCCGGCGAGGCGGGCGCGGGTGCGCAACAGGGCGAGCACGGTGCGGCATGTGGGCGCCGGCTGGTCCACCAGTTCCGACAGCTCGACGATGACGCCGAGCAGCGCGTCGATCTCCATCGGCCGGCCGCGCTCCAGATCCTGCAGCATGGAAGTCTTGTGCGCGCCGACCTCGGCGCCGCCGGCGATGCGCTTGTCGACATCGATGGCGAAGCGGGTGCCGAGCGCCTCGGCGATGGCTTGCGCCTCCAGCATCATGGCGCGGCAGACTGCGCGCAGCTCGCCCTCGCCGGTGATGACGTCGAGCGTCGCGCCGGTCAGCGCGGAGAGCGGGTTGAAGGCGAGGTTGCCCCAGAGCTTCACCCAGATCTCGTCGCGGATCTTGGGCCGCACCGGCGCCTTGAAGCCGGCGGCCACCAGGGCGGCGGACAAGGCCCCTGCCCGCTCCGACCGGCTGCCATCCGGCTCGCCGAGCGAGAAGCGGTCGCCATAGGTGTGGTTGACGACGCCCGGCTCCGGCACGTCGGCGGCCGGGTAGATGATGCAGCCGAGGACGCGCGAGGGGTGCAGCGCCTCCCAAAGCGCGCCGTCCGGATCGACGCTGGCGACGCGGCGGTCCTCGTAGGGGCCGGGGAGCTTGTAGAAATACCACCAGGGGATGCCGTTGACGGCGGAGACGATGGTCGTCTGCGGCCCGAGCAGCGGCTGCATCTGCCGCGCGACGCCGGGCAGCGAATGGGCCTTCAGCGTAATCAGCACATAGTCCTGCGGCCCCGCCTCCTCGGCGGTCGCGACGCAGCGCGGGCGGGTGATGCTCTCCTGGCCATCGCTGATCAGCTTGAGGCCGCTCGCCTGCATGGCCGCAAGATGCGGGCCGCGGGCGATGACCGTCACTTCGGTGTCGCCCTTGGCGGCCAGCTTCGCCGCCATGAGGCCGCCGATGGCGCCGGCGCCGTAGATGCAGATCTTCATGCGGTAATGCCCAGCTTCTCGGCGAGGCCGATGCGCATCAGCTTGCCCGTCGCCCCCTTCGGGATCTCGGGGAGGAAGACGACCTTGCGCGGCACCTTGAAGTCGGCGAGGTGCTTGGCCGCGAAGTCGCGCAGCTCGCGCTCGCTGCATTCCATCCCCTCGCGCAGGACGACGGCAGCGCCGACCTCCTCGCCAAGCATCGGGTGCGGGATGGAGAAGGTGAGCGCCTGGGCGACGGCCGGATGCTCGGAGAGGATGCCATCGACCTCGAGCGGGCTGACCTGCTCGCCGCCGCGCTTGATCAGCTCCTTCAGGCGCCCCGTCAGCATCAGGTAGCCGTCCTCGTCGAGCATGCCCTGGTCGCCGGTGCGGAACCAGCCATTGGTGAAGGCCTTGGCGTTGGCCTCGGGGTTCGCCTCGTAGCCCTTGGTGACGTTGGGGCCGCGGATGACGACCTCGCCGATCTCGCCCTGCGGCAGGATGCTGCCGTCATCGGCCATGATGGCGACCTCCGGGCCCGCCGGCAGGCCGACCAAGCCGGGCTTCTGCGCCCGCGGCGGCAGCGGGTTGCTGCACATCTGGTGGCTGGCCTCAGTCATGCCGTAGGCCTCGATGACCGGGGCGTTGAAGGCGGTGGCGAGGTCGCGCATCGCCTGGGCCGGCAGCGAGGCGGAGGAGGAGCGAAGAAAGCGCAGCGGCGCGCGGGCGATGATCTCCCGGTTGCGCTCGGCACGCTGAAGGATCGCCTGATGCATGGTCGGCACGGCGGTGTACCAGGTCGGGCGCTCGGCATCGAGCCAGCCGAAGAAGCGCAGCGCGTTGAAGCCGGGCGTGCAGATCACCGAGGCGCCGGCGGAGAGCGAGGAGAGCGTCGCCGCGATCAGCCCATGGATGTGGAAGAGCGGCATGACGTTGAGGCAGGCATCCTCCGGCGTCAGCTTCAGCGTCGCCGCGATGCTGCCGGCCGAGGCGGTGACATTGGTGTGCGTCAGCGGCACGATCTTCGGGCGCGCCGTGGTGCCGGAAGTGTGCAGCACGAGGGCGACATCGTCGGCGCCAGCTGGGCCGGGCTGCGCGGCGGCCGCCGGGTTGCCGCCGGCCAGGGTGAACTCGCCTGCGGCCTCGCCGGGGACCAGCTCCAGCACGGGGACGGAGAGACGGGCGGCGACGGCCCGGGCAGGCGTCTCCATCCCCTGCTGCACGACCAGCGCCTTGGCCTTGAGGTCGGTCAGGTAGAACTCGAACTCCTCGTCCTTGTAGGCGGGGTTCAGCGGCGCGGTGGTGGCGGCGCCGGCGATGGCGACGAAGGCGGCGGCCATCTCGGGGCCGTTCGGCAGGACGATCGCCACGCGGTCGCCGCGGCCGATGCCCATGCCGTTGAGGCTGGCGAGCGTCCGCTCCGCGAGCGCACGGAGGCCGGCATAGCTCAGCGGCGGGCGCTCGGGCGCGCGGATGGCGGGCCGGTCGGCGGCCCCGGCCGCGAGGAGTTCGGCGAGGGTGCTGATGGCGGGCATGGGGGTGCTTCCTCCGGCGACTTCGGGCCTTTCTCTGCATCAGCGGCGGGCGGCGGGCAAGTGGGGCCGTGGCGGCGCTTTACACGCTTTTCGTTGATTTACCTCAATTTCCGCCGCAACCCGGGGGTCCTGATGCGGTTCCACGACCGCAACGCATTGCCGGAGAAACGAGAATGCCACCTGCTGGATGCTTCCGCCGTTCGCTGCTGATCGGGGCCGGTGCGGCCGCCCTCGTCTCTCCCGCCATTGCCCAGAAAGGCTGGGAGCCGACGCGGCCGGTGCAGTTCATCGTCCCGGCCGGCACCGGCGGCGGCGCCGACCAGATGGCGCGGGTCATCCAGGGCATCGTCTCCAAGCACAAGCTGATGCGCCAGCCGATGGTCGTGGTGAACAAGGCCGGCGGCGCGGGGGCGGAAGGCTTCCTCGAGGCCAAGGGCGCGCGGGGCAACCCGCACATGATCGTCATCACCCTCTCCAACCTCTTCACCACACCGATGGCGACCGGCGTGCCCTTCAACTGGCAGGACCTGACGCCGGTCGCCATGCTGGCGCTCGACGAATTCGTGCTCTGGGTGAATGCGGAGTCGCCCTGGAAGACGGCGGCCGAGTTCATCGCCGCGGCGAAGCAGGAGCGGCTGAAGCTCGGCGGCACCGGCTCGAAGCAAGAGGACCAGATCATCGCCGTCGCCATCGGCAAGGCGACGGGCGCGCAGCTCACCTACGTGCCCTATCGCGGCGGCGGCGAGGTCGCGGTGCAGCTTGTCGGCAAGCATGTCGACGCCAGCGTTAACAACCCGATCGAGGCGGTGACGCATTGGCGCTCCGGTGCGCTCCGCCCGCTCTGCGTCTTCGACAGCCAGCGCCTCGCCAATACCGAGAAGATGACGGAGACCATGGCCTGGTCCGACATCCCGACCGCGAAGGAGACCGGGCTCGATGTCGAATACCTGATGCTGCGTGGCATCTTCATGCCGGCAGGCGTCCAGCCGGCGCAGGTCGCCTTCTACGAAGGGCTGCTCGAGAAGGTGCGCGAGACGCCGGACTGGCGCGAGCTGATGCAGCAGGGCGCCTTCAACAGCACGAGCATGACGGGCGATGCCTTCCGCGCCTGGCTGACGAAGGAGGAGGCGCGGCACCGCACGCTGATGCAGGAGGCGGGGTTCCTGGCATGAGCGCCGGACGCGGGCTCCGCATGAGCATGGTGGAGGCCGGCACGGCGCTGGCCTTCGCGCTGGCCGGGACGGCGGCGATCGGCGACAGCCTCAGGATCGGCACGGGCTGGGGTGCGGATGGGCCGCAATCCGGCACCTTCCCCTTCTGGATCGGCGTGATCCTCGTCGCGGCGAGCGCGGGGACGCTGCTGCAGGCGGTGCGGGCGCGGGCGGAGAGCGGGCTCTTCGCCAGCTGGGGTCAGCTGCGGCTGGTGGCCTCCGTGCTGGTGCCGACGGCGCTTTACGTGGCGGCGATCCCCTTCACCGGCATCTACCTCGCCTCCGCCGCGCTGGTCGCCTGGTTCATGCACCGGCTGGGCGGCTTCGGCTGGGCGCGGTCGATGGCGGCGGGCCTCGGCGTAGCCGTGACCTGCTTCCTCGTCTTCGAGGTCTGGTTCCTGGTGCAGCTCCCCAAGGGGCCGCTTGAATCCTTGCTAGGGTATTGAGAGATGGAAGAACTCGGCCTGCTGATGCAGGGCTTCGCCGTGGTGATGGAGCCGCAGAACCTGCTGCTGATGCTGGTGGGCATTGCACTCGGCGTGCTGATCGGGGTGCTGCCAGGGCTCGGCGGCGCGAATGGCATCGCCATCCTGCTGCCGCTGACCTTCGCCATGCCGCCGGTCTCGGCGATCATCATGCTCTCCTGCATCTATTGGGGCGCGCTCTTCGGCGGGGCCATCACCTCGATCCTGTTCAACATCCCGGGCGAGCCGTGGAGTGTCGCCACGACCTTCGACGGCTATCCGATGGCGCAGCAGGGCAAGGCCGCCGAGGCGCTGACGGCCGCCTTCACCAGCAGCTTCGTCGGCGCCTTCATCGCCATTGTCATGATCACCTTCATCGCGCCGGTGATCGCGGGCTTCGCGCTGCGCTTCGGGCCGCCCGAATTTTTCGCCGTGATGTTCCTCTCCTTCGCCAGCTTCATCGGCATGAGCAAGGGACCGGCGTTGAAGACACTCTCCGCCATGATGCTCGGCTTCCTGCTGGCGGCCGTGGGAATGGACACCGTCACCGGCCAGCTGCGCATGACATTCGGCAGCACGGAGATGATCCGCGGCTTTGACTTCCTCGTCGCCGTCATCGGCCTCTTCGGCATCAGCGAGATCCTCTGCTCGATCGAGGACGGGCTGCGCTTCAAGGGTGAGCGGGCGAAGATCGACGCGAGGGTCGTGCTGAAGGTCTGGGCTAGCCTGCCGAAGCATTGGTGGCTGGCGCTGCGCTCCTCGCTGATCGGCTGCTGGATGGGCATCACGCCGGCCGGCGCCACGCCGGCCAGCTTCATGTCCTATGGCGTGGCGCGGCGGATGTCGAAGCACGGCGCGAGCTTCGGCAAGGGGCGGATCGAGGGCGTGATCGCGCCGGAGACGGCGGCGCATGCGGCCGGCACCTCGGCGCTGCTGCCGATGCTGACGCTCGGCGTTCCGGGCTCGCCGACGGCCGCCGTCCTGCTCGGCGGGCTCATCATGTGGGGGCTGCAGCCGGGTCCGATGCTCTTCGTCGAGCAGAAGGACTTCGTCTGGGGGCTGATCGCCTCGATGTATCTCGGCAACGTCGTCGGGCTGATCGTGGTGCTGGTCGCGGTGCCGTGGTTCGCGGCGATCCTCCGCGTGCCTTTCTCGATCATCGCGGCGATCATCCTCGTCGTCTGCGCGATCGGGGCCTTCACCGTCAGCAATGCGGAGTTCGACATCACGCTGATGCTGATCTTCGGCGTCGTCGGCTACGTGCTGAAGAAGCTCGACTACCCGCTGGCGCCGCTGGTCCTCGCCCTGGTGCTGGGCGACCGAACCGAGGAGGCCTTCCGCCAGTCGCTGCTGATCAGCCAGGGGAGCCTCCGCGTGTTCTTCTCCAACTGGTTGGTCAGCAGCATCATGGCGATGGGCTTCGCGTTGCTGCTCTGGCCGGTGGTAAGCTGGGTCGTCGAGCGCATCAACGCGCACCGGTCGGGGACCGGTGCGGTGGTGCCGAGGGAAGCGTGAGCTCCGTCAGCTACTTCAGCGAGGCGCGGTGCCGCCCCGACAGCTCGACATAGTGCGACGCCGTTTTGTCGAAGCCGGCGCGCTGCTCGAGGGTGAGCAGCCGCACCGGCTTCGCCGGGTTGCCCATCCAGAGCTCGAGCGAGGCGATGCGCTTGCCGGGCGGCAGGACGGAGCCGGCGGCGAGCACGCCGCCCTCCTCGATCACCGCATCGTCCAGCACGGTGGCACCCATGCCGACGAAGGCGCGGTTCATCAGTGTGCAGGCATGGATGATGGCGGCATGGCCGACCGTCACTTCATCGCCGATATTGGTCGCCTGCTTCCCCGCATTGACGTGGATGATGGTGCCGTCTTGGATGTTGGAGCCGGCACCGATGCGGATGAAGTTGGTGTCGCCGCGCAGGACGCAGTGGTACCAGATGTTCGAGCGCGGCCCGATGGTGACGTCGCCGATGACGGCAGCGGTGGGCGCGACCCAGGCTTCCGGGTTCACTTGCGGCAGCTTGCCCTCGAAGGGGTAGAGCGGTCCCATTCCTGTCCTCCCTATTCGGCCGCCGCCGGCAGGCGCGTCTCGACCGCGATGCCGAGCATCAGGCCGATATTCTGCACCGCCGCGCCGGATGCGCCCTTGCCGAGATTGTCGAAGCGCGCGGTCAGCACGGCCTGGCCCAGGGCCTCGTTGCCGTGCACGCGCAGCTCCAGCAGGTTGGTGTTGTTGAGCGCCTGCGGCTCCAGCTTCGGCGTCGCCGGCACGACGCGGACATACTCGCTGCCGGCATAGCGCGCGGCGAGCAGCGCCTCGATATCGGCGGGCTTCGGTCGGCCCGGCAGGGTGTCGAGATGGAGCGGGATGCTGTCGATCATCCCCTGGCGGTAGTCTCCGACCGAGGGGATGAAGATGGGCCGCCGGGTGAGGCCGCTGTAGTGCTGCAGCTCGGCGACGTGCTTGTGGGTGAGGCCGAGGCCGTAGATCTCGAAATCGGGCGCTCGCCGTCCCTCGTATTCGGCAATCATGGCGTTGCCGCCGCCGGAATAGCCGGAGATGGCGTTGACGCAGACCGGGTAGTCGGCCGGCATCAGCCCGGCCTCGACCAGCGGGCGGAGCAGCAGGATGGCGCCCGTCGGGTAGCAGCCGGGGTTGGAGACGCGCGGGGCGGCGGCGATCAGCGCGGGCTGCTCGGCGGTCAGCTCCGGCAGGCCATAAGCCCAGTCGGGGTTGACCCGGTGTGCGGTGCTGGCGTCGAGCAGCCGCGGGGCGGCGTCGCCGAGCGAAGCGGCCAGCGCGGCGCTCTCCTTCGCCGCCTCGTCGGGGAGGCAAAGGACGACGAGGTCCACTTCTGCCATCAGGGCGCGGCGGGCCTCGGGGTCCTTTCGGCGGGCGGGGTCGATGGAGCGGACGGCGATTCCGGGCAGGATCGCCAGCCGCTCGCGGATCTGCAGGCCGGTGGTGCCGGCCTCGCCATCGATGAACACCGTCGGGGTCTTCGCCATCGTCCTGGCTCCCTCAGCCTCGGGGACAGTGCCGCCCAATGCGGCCCAAAAAGCAAGAGGGGCGAGCCCTTGCGGACCCGCCCCCCTTCGTATGACAGCCATGTGGCCGGCGCGAGCCGGCGTCCGCCCCGGCTAGCGCTTGCTGAACTGGAACGAACGTCGTGCCTTCGCCTTGCCGTACTTCTTCCGCTCGACGACGCGCGGATCGCGGGTCAGGAAGCCGGCCTTCTTCAGGATCGGCCGCAGCTCCGGCTCGAAATTCGTGAGAGCGCGGCTGATGCCGTGGCGCACCGCGCCGGCCTGGCCGGAGAGGCCGCCCCCGACAACGGTCGCGATCACGTCGAACTGCTGGTAGCGGTCGGCGACCAGGAAGGGCTGCGAGAGCAGCATCCGCAGCACCGGCCGGGCGAAATAGGTCAATACGGGCTTGCCGTTGACGGTCATCTCGCCCTTGCCGGGCTTCACCCAGACGCGGGCCACGGCATTCTTGCGGCGGCCGGTGGCGTAGGCGCGGCCGAAGGCGTCACGCTTCGGCTCGCGGGGGGCCGGGGCCTCGCCGGTGATGGCACCGGACTGCACCAGGCTCTTCAGATCGGCGAGCGTGCCGGTCGTCTGCTCGCTCATGCTCAGAGGACCTTATTCTTGCGGTTCATGGCGCCGATGTCGAGCGCAACCGGCTGCTGGCCGGCATGCGGATGCTCCGGGCCGGCATAGACGTGGAGGTTTTCCATCTGGCGGCGGCCGAGCGGCCCGCGGGTGATCATCCTCTCCACGGCCTTCTCGATCACGCGCTCGGGGTACTTGCCCTCGAGGCGCTCGCGCACGGTGCGCTCCTTGATGCCGCCCGGGAAGCCGGTGTGCCAGTAGAAGATCTTCTGCTCGGCCTTCTGGCCGGTGACGCGCACCTTCTCCGCGTTGACGACGACGACATGGTCGCCGCAATCGACATGCGGGGTGAATTGCGGCTTGTGCTTACCGCGGAGGCGGTTGGCGACGATGGTGGCGAGGCGGCCGAGGACGAGGTCCTGCGCATCGACCACCACCCAGGCCTTCTTGACCTCGGCCGGCTTCAGCGAGCGCGTCTGGGTCTGGAGTTGCATGGGAATGGGCTTTGTCCGGTCTGAAAGAGGCACGGGTTATGGCGTCCGACCGGCGGGAGGTCAAGGGGAAAGCTCGGGTTTTCGCGCGCGGTAACGGAATACCGCATCATTCGGGCGGGTTGCCAGAGGCCTGTGCGGCGGGCAGGCTCGGCGCAACGATACGGGAGCGGCGGCCATGGCGGGGATCGGGCGGCGGGGTTTGATCGCGGCAAGCGGGGCATTGGCGGCGCCGGCCCTGGCCCAGGCGCCATGGCCGGCGGGGCAGACCGTCGCGGTCGTCATCCCCTATGCGCCGGGCGGCGCCTCGGACGTGATCGGGCGGATCGTGACGCAGACCCTGTCGGAGCGGCTGGGCGGCACCTTCGTCATGGACCACAAGCCCGGCGCCTCCACCAGCCTCGCCGCCCGGCTCGTGGCGCGGGCGAAGCCGGACGGGCTGACCCTGCTGCTCGGCACCATCGCCACCTTCACCCTCACGCCGCTCGCGCTGCGCAACCCGGGCTACGACCCGCTGGCCGACTTCGTCCATGTCACCCATGTCTGCGAGACACTCTCCGTTCTCGTCGCCCATCCGCGCTGGGCGAGCTTCGAGGCGCTGATCGCGGCCGCCAAGGCGAAGCCCGACGCCCTCTCCTACGCCACCTGGGGCGTGGGGACGACAGCGCACCTGCCGATGCTCGACCTGCTTAGCCGGGTCGGGGCGGAGATGCTGCACGTCCCCTATAACGGCGCGCCGCCGGCGCTGACGGACACCATCGCCGGACGAACGGATTGCATGTTCGCCCTCTACGCCGCCTGCAAGGGTCATCTGGAGGAAGGCCGGCTGAAGGGCCTCGCCCAGCCCGTCGCCACCCGGCCGGCGGCGATCCCGAATGTGCCGACCTTCGCCGAACTGGGCATCCCTGACTTCGTCTACACCGGCTGGTATGGCGTGCAGGCGCCGGCGGGCACGCCGCGCGCCATCACCGACAGGATCGAGCGGGCGCTGACCGAGGGCCTGGCGGAGCCCCGCATCCAGGCCTTCATGGCGACGCAGGGGATCGGGCCCTCCGCCATGGGCGGGGCCGCGGCCGTTGCGCGGATCGAGCGCGAATTGCCACAGAACCGCACACTGATGCAGCGTGCGGGCCTCAGCCCGGAGTAGCCCCCAGTGACAGACCCCTCGCCCAAGGCGCCCCATGGCCTCTCCCGCAACGCCGCCAATTACGGCGACCGGGAATTCGCCTTCTACCTGCGCCGCAGCTTCGCCGCCTCCATGGGCTATTCCCGCGCCATGCTGGAGAAGCCGGTGGTCGGCATCGCCGACACCGCTTCCGACTACAACAACTGCCACCGCAACGTCCCCGAGATGATCGAGGCGGTGAAGCGCGGCGTCCTCGCCGCCGGCTCCCTCCCCCTCGCCTTCCCGACCGTCAGCCTCTGCGAGCCCTCGCTGACGCCGACCTCCATGCACTACCGCAACCTGATGGCGCTCGACACGGAGGCGATGCTCTCCGCCCAGCCGATGGATGCGGCCGTGCTGATCGGCGGCTGCGACAAGACCGTCCCCGCCCAGCTCATGGCCGCGGCCAGCGCCGACATCCCCTGCATGATGCTCGTCACCGGGCCGATGCTGGCGCAGCGCTTCGAGGGCGAGCGGCTGGCGGCCTGCACCGACTGCCGCCGCTACTGGGCGCGCTACCGGGCGGGCGACGTCTCCGCCGAGCGCATCGGCGAGATCGAGGGCAAGCTGGCGACGAGCGCCGGCACCTGCGGCGTGATGGGCACCGCCTCCACCATGGCCTGCATCGCGGCCGCGCTCGGCTTCATGCCGCTGATGGCGGCCAGCGCGCCCGCCGTCCATGCCGACCGGCTGCGCTTCGCCGAGGAGGCGGGGGAGCTCGCCGTCCGCCTCATCACCCATCCGGTGAAGCCCTCGCAGCTCATCACCGAAAAGAGTGTCGAGAACGCGCTCCGAGTCCTGCTCGCCCTCGGCGGCTCGACCAATGCGCTGATCCACCTGACGGCCATCGCCGGGCGGGCCGGGGTGAAGATCGACCTCAAGCGGCTCGACGCGCTCTCCGAGGAGACGCCGGTGCTGGTCGACCTGAAGCCGACCGGCGAGGGCTATATGGAGGACTTCCACGCCGCCGGCGGCATGGTCGCCCTGCTGCGCGAACTCAAGGACCTGCTGCATCTCGACTGCATCGACATCACCGGGGCGACGCTCGGCGAGCAGATCGATGCCGGCACGTCCTTCGTCGACCGCACCTATATCCGCGCCCGCGCCGAGCCGGTGAGCCCGGTCGGCGGCCTCGTCTCGCTCTTCGGCAGCTTGGCGCCGGAAGGGGCAATCCTCAAGCGGAGCGCCGCCACCCCTGCCCTCTTCGAGACCGAGGCGCGCTGCATCGTCTTCGACGGCCTCGCCGACCTCGCTGCGCGGATCGACGACGACACGCTCGACGTGACGCCAGAGGACATCCTTATCCTGAAGAATGCCGGGCCGCTGACCCCGGCCGGGATGCCGGAGGCCGGCTACCTGCCGATCCCGAAAAAGCTGGCTCGCGCCGGCGTCAAGGACATGGTGCGGATGAGCGACTGCCGCATGTCGGGGACGGCCTTCGGCACCATCGTCCTGCACATCACGCCCGAGGCGGCCGCTGGTGGGCCGCTGGCGCTGGTCGAGACGGGGGACCGGGTGCGGCTCTCGGTCAGCGAGCGGCGGCTCGATTTGCTGGTCGAGGAAAGCGAGCTGGCGCAGCGCCGCGCGAAGTGGGCGCCACCAGCGGCGCCGAAGCGGGGCTGGGACAAGCTCGTGCATGAGCAGGTCTTGCAAGCAACGGAGGGGGTGGACCTGGCTTTCCTCAGGCCGGAGGGAGTGTAGTCGGGGGTGCCGCCCCCGAACCCCCGCCGGGGGGAAAGCTTCCCCCCGGGCCCCGCCGTAAGTATAGCTGCCGGATAATAATCGACCGGGGCGCAAAGCAATGCCGATCCTGAACCGCATCGCTGATTTTCATGCCGAGATGACGGCGTGGCGGCGGGACTTCCATGCCCATCCCGAAATTGCCTTCGAGGAGGTGCGCACCAGCGGCATCGTTGCCGACAAGCTCCGCGAATTCGGCTGCGACGACGTCGTTACCGGGATTGCGAAGACCGGTGTGGTGGGCGTGATCCATGGCCAGGATGGGCCAGGGCGGGCCATCGGGCTGCGCGCCGACATGGATGCGCTGCCGATCCAGGAGCAGACCGGCCTGCCGCATGCCTCCGCCACGCCCGGCAAGATGCATGCCTGCGGGCATGACGGCCACACCACCATGCTGCTCGGCGCCGCCAAGTATCTTGCCGAGACGCGCAACTTCGCCGGCACCGTCTACCTGATCTTCCAGCCGGCCGAGGAGGCCGGCGGCGGCGGCAATGTCATGGTGAAGGAAGGGCTGTTCGAGCGCTTCCCGATGGAGCGCGTCTTCGGCATGCACAACTGGCCGGGCGCGCCGGAGGGCAGCTTCTGGTGGCGCGAGGGGCCGATCATGGCGGCGACGGCGCAGATCGAGATCGAGATCACCGGCAAGGGCGCCCATGGTGCAATGCCGCACCAGGGCAACGACCCGATCGTGGTCGCGGCGCAGATCGTCACTGCGCTGCAATCCATCGTCGCGCGCAATGTCGAGCCGGCGGAATCGGGCGTCATCACCATCGGCCGCATCCAGGGCGGCGACACCTGGAACGTCATCCCCGAGCAGGTGACGCTCTGCGGCACCGCCCGCTGGTTCAAGCCGGAGGTGGGTGACCTGCTCGAGCGGCGTTTCCTCGACATCTCGACCGGCATCGCCGCCGCCTTCGGGGCGACGGCGAAGGCGGTGTTCGACCGCGGCTACCCGGCAACCGTCAATGAGCCCGTGAGCACGGCGCTGACGGTCGAGGCGGCGCGTGCCATCGCCGGCGAGACCAAGGTGCAGGAGATGCCGAAGCCGACCATGGGCGGCGAGGACTTCTCCTTCATGCTGAACGCCAAGGACGGCAGCTACATCATGCTCGGCGCCGGGCGGGGGCCTGCCGACCCGCAGGTCCACCACCCGCGCTACGACTTCAACGATGCCGTGCTGCCGATCGGCGCCAGCTACTGGGCGCGGCTCGCGGAGGGGGTGCTGGCCAAGGGCTGACCTGCCGTTCCGCCATGGCCGGGCTGAGCCCGGCCATGGCGGTCAAGGAGCGATGAGCGCTTCCCGCAGCCCGTCAGGCCTTCGCCGAGGGCCGAGCCGCCATCATCGCGTGATGCGCGGTGATGGCCCGGAGCGCCGGGTTGATCGGCTGGCCGGCCTGGGCTCCGAAATCGAGGAAGGCGAAGAGCGTGATGTCGGCGAGGCTCAGCCGCTTGCCGCAGACATAGGTCCGGCCGGCGATCAGCCCGTCGAGCCAGGCGAGCCGCTCCTGCGCCGTCGCCTTCAGGTCGTCGGCCGCTTGCGGGATGCAGCGGATACGGTTCTCGAAGAGCTTGAGACCCTCGGCGAAGCGGAAGCCGTTGAGCATCGGCTCGGCGATGTTGAAGTCGATGCGGCGGGTCCACATGCGGGTCTCGGCGCGCTCCAGCGGCGTAATGCCGATGAGCGAGGCGCCGGGGGTGATCTCGTCGAGATATTCGCAGATCGCGGTGATCTCGGCAATTACGCTGCCGTCGTCGAGTTCGAGGCACGGGAGTTGGCCAGCGGGGTTCTTCGCCATGTAGGACGGCTGGCGGTTTTCGCCGCCGCGGAGATCCACGGTAGTCTTCGGGATATCGACGCCACGCTCGGCCATGAACATACGGACGACTCGTGGATTGGGCCCGATCGAATCATAGAGATGCATGGGCTTCTCCTCCCCGGCGACATGTCCCGCGCATCCGGGTGATTGGTTGGCGCTTATATTTCGTTCACGCTGCCGCCCTATGTCGAACGGCACCATGACCATGAAAGCCGGTGATGCGTTCCCAGCTGTCGCAATGATAGCCCCGCCATGAACCGAAGAGGAATGTGCCCGGATGGGCGCACTAGATCGGTCCTGGCAGCAGGACGACGCAGCCACCCTGGTCGCACCGCTCTTCGACCGTCTAGCCTCGCTCTGCGTCGGGCATCTCGCGCCGCTCTCGCTCTGCCTTTTTGTCGCAATGCGGACCGAGAGCGCCTGACCGGTCGCCTTCCTGCTGATCGACCTGACGCTGCTCCTGATGCGCGTCGCCGTGGTGGCGGGCCATCGCCGGCTGCCGGAGCCGTGCCCGGCCGATACGCCGCGCGGCGCGGCGCTACTTCGCCGTGGGCATCGCCTGGGCAATCGCCACCAGAACCTTCTGCGCCCTCGCCTACCTGCTCGTCGCCAATGGCGCGACGCAGGTCCTCTCGGCCACCCTCTCGATGGGCACGGTCGGCGGCATCGCCTCGCGTAATGCGGCGACGCCGTGCTTCGCCATGGCCCAGATCAACCTCAGCATGGTGCCGCAGGTCGCGGTCGGACATCTCGACCGGCGACTGGCACTGGACCAAGGTGACGATGGAAGTGATCTGCTTCATTGCCCTCTGTGCCATCGTCCGCCGGCACCATGCGGATATCCGCCGAACCTTGCAGGCGCAGCGCGAGCGGGCGGACATGGTCCGGCGCAACGAGCATGTCGCCCTGCATGATGCGCTGACCGGCCTGCCCAGCCGGATCATGTTCCAGAACGCTATGGCGCAGGCGGTGGCCGGGCTGCCCGAAGGCGGCTTCACGGTCTTCTACCTAGACCTCGACCGCTTCAGAGGGGTGAACAACAGCCTCGGCCATGGGGTGGGCGACCGGCTGCTGCGTGACGTCGGAGTCGCATCGGTGGCTGCCTGCGCCAGGGCGACCTGATGGCGCGGCTGGGCGGCGACGAGTTCGCGGCCATCCTGCCGGGCCGCTCGACGGCGGAAACGATCGCGCCGCTCGCCGAACGGCTGATGCGGGTGGTCGGGCATGGCTATGCCCTCGACGACACCCGCCTCGACATCGGGGTCAGCCTCGGCATCGCCCTCGCGCCGGAGGATGGGCCGATGCCGATCGGCTGCTGCGCCATGCCGACATGGCACTCTACGAGGCGAAGGAGGCCAGGCGAGGCGCCTTCCGCTTCTTCGACCCGGCGATGGCGGAGTGGTTGCAGGTGCGGCGCAGCCTCATGACCGACCTGCGCCTGGCGCTGAAGCGCAAAGGGGAGCTGGTGCTTCACTTCCAGCCGATGATGCGCATCGATGGCGGGCTGCTCGGCTTCGAGGCGCTGCTGCGCTGGCGGCATCCGCGGCGCGGCCTGGTGCCGCCAGGGGAGCTATCCCGCTGGCGGAAGAGTCAGGGCTGATCGCCGAGATCGACGCCTGGGTGTTGCAGCGGGCCTGTGTCGAGGCGGCGCGCTGACCGGGGCCCTATCATGTAGCGGTCAATCTCTCGCCGTCGCGGCTCGAAGGGCGGTGCCTGATCGGTGCCGTCGCTGCGACATTGGCCGAGACAGGGCTGCCGGCGACGCGGCTGGAGCTCGAAATCACCGAGGCGGTGGTGCTGCGCGACAGCCAGCGCACGCTCGACCTCCTGCACCGCCTGCGGGAGATAGGCGTGCGGGTGGCGCTCGATGATTCCGGCACGGGCTATTCCTCGCTCGGCTACCTGCGCAGCTTCCCGCTCGACAAGCTGAAGATCGACCGCAGCTTCTTCCGTGACCTCGGCGAGTCGGGGACGGCGGCGCCGATCCTCCGCGCCATCGCCAGCATGGCCGAGGCGCTGGAGCTGGTGACCATTGCCGAGGGGGTGGAAACCGATGCGCACCTCGAACTGCTGCGGCAGCTCGGGGTGGCGCAGGTGCAGGGCTACCTTTTCAGCCGGCCCTGTCCCGCCGAGGCGGTATCGGCGCTGATCGCCAGGCTGACCCGGCCGGTGCCGCTTCGCGCCCTGCCGGAGGCGGGCTAGTCTGACCTTCCCCAAAGGGAGGGCCAAGACCATGATCCATGAACTCCGCATCTATCATTGCGTGCCGGGCCGCCTGCCGGCGCTGCTGAAACGGTTCGAGACGATCACGCTGAAGCTCTGGGAGAAGCACGGCATCAGGCAGGCCGGCTTCTGGACGGTGCTGGTCGGCTCCTCCAACCAGGACCTCTACTACCTGCTGGAATGGGAGAGCCTGGCCGAGCGGGAGCAGAAGTGGAACACCTTCGCCACCGATCCGGAATGGCTAACGGCGCGGGCGAAGACGGAGGAGGATGGCCAGATCGTCGCCTCGGTGGAGAACCTGCTGCTGGCACCGACCGCCTTCTCGGCGGTGAAGTAGCATGGCGGGCCCGCCGACCTTCGCCACGCCACCGGGCTTCCTCGGCATCGAGCGGCGGGAGGCGGGCGCCGCCTATGTGGTCGCGGGGGTGCCGATGGATATCGGCACCACCAACCGCGCCGGCACGCGGGACGGGCCGGCGGCGATCCGGCGGGCGAGCCGCATGCTGGTCGATGGGGTGCATCCGACGCATTGGACCGATCCGCGCGCACTCGACATCACAGATATCGGCGAGTTCGCCATCGCCCTCGGCGACATCCCCGGCAGCCTGGCGCTGATCGAGCGGCAGGCGGCGGCGTGTCGGCACCTTGTCGTGCTCGGCGGCGAGCATGGCATCACCCTGCCCCTGCTGCGGGCCTTGTCGAAGCGCATTGGCGGGCCGGTCGGGCTGCTGCATTGCGATGCGCATGTCGATACCTGGGCGGATAATTTCGGCCAGGCCTATGCCCATGGCTCGCCCTTCTACCATGCGATCCGGGAGGGGCTGGTCGATCCGCGTCGGATGATCCAGGTCGGCATCCGCTCGCCGGTCGACCGCGCGACCTGGGATTGGACCATCGGCCAGGGCGTCACCATCGTCACCGGGCACGAGGCGCAGGAGCTGGGGCCGGCGGCGCTGGCCGAGCGGGTGCGCGCGGTGCTCGGCACCGGCCCGGCCTATCTCTCCTTCGATATCGACTGCCTCGACCCGGCCTTCGCGCCGGGCACAGGCACGCCCGAGATCGGCGGCCTAGCCTCCTGGCAGGCGCAGGGGCTGATCAGGCGGCTGCGCGGGGTCGATTTCCGCGGAATGGATGTGGTGGAGGTCTCGCCCGCCTACGACCACGGGGAGATCACGGCGCTGGCGGCGGCGACGCTGGCCTGGGAATATCTCGCCCTGAGGGCTCTCAACCGGCAAGATTCCTGAAAGCTTTCGCCCCTTCGCGTGGCCATGCCGGTGGAACGGGCGAGCCCCTGAAAAAAGGCATAGCAATTCCGGCGCGGAGCCACTATTTCTCCGGTCGCGGTCGCTGCAGAGCGGCCGCTGGCGCTATCGCACGTGCCGCGAGCCCCATCCGCCTGATGGCCGGGGCACAGCAACGACGGGACGCGTCCTTTTCGTCCATGCCAGTCCCGTAAGGGGCTGGGGCCGTGAGGGATCTGCCTATGTTGCTCGAACGAGTCGCTGCGATGCGAAGTCCGCTGCGCATCGCCTGAAGCCGGGCCAAGCCCCCCGTCTCCTCTCGCTTTCCAGGATCGCGCCACATGTCTCTTCTCCGCACCCGTGCGGCGGTCGCCCCGCTGCGCCGCCGCCTCGACGACGCCCTGACCGCCCTCCCCTCCGTCGATGCCCTGGTCGCCGTCGAGCGGCCGGAGGAGCCGATGCACTGCCTGCGCCCGGCCGCCATCGCCGAGGCCTCGGCCGCATTCGTCGCAGGCTTCCCGGGCGAGGTGCTCTACGCAGTGAAGTGCAACCCGGAGCCCGCCGTGCTGCGCGCGGTCTGGGAGGGCGGCGTGCGCCATTTCGACTGCGCCTCGGCCAATGAGGTGGCGCTGGTGCGGACGATGTTCCCCGAGGCCGGCATCCATTTCATGCACCCGATCAAGGCGCGCGGAGCGATCCGCGCCGCCTGGGGCGAGCATGGGGTGCGCGACTTCGTGCTCGACAGCGCGGCGGAGCTGGAGAAGATCCTCGCCGAGACCGGCGCGGGCGCCGAGGACGGGCTCGGCCTCTTCATCCGCCTTGGCCTGCCGAAAGGCACGGCGATGCTCGACCTCTCCGGCAAGTTTGGCGCCGAGCCTGAGGAGGCGGTGGCCCTGCTCCGCGCCGCCCGTCCGCATGCCACGCGGCTCGGCCTCTGCTTCCATGTCGGCTCACAGATGATGGACCCGCTCGCCTGGCGGCAGGCCATGGCGCTGGCGGGCGAGGTCATCCGCGCGGCCGGCGTGCTGGTCGAGGTGGTCGATGTCGGCGGCGGCTTCCCGGTCGCCTATCCGGGGATCGAGCCGCCCCCCCTCGGTGCCTTCTTCGCCGAGATCGAGGCGAGCTTTGAGGCGCTGGACCTGCCGGGCGCGGTGCTTTGGGCCGAGCCGGGCCGCGCCCTGGTCGCCGGCGGCGGCTCGGTCGTGGTGCAGGTGCAGGGGCGGCGCGGCCGCGACCTCTACCTGAACGACGGCGTCTATGGCGCGCTCTCCGATGCCGGCGTGCCGGGCTTCACCTTCCCGGTGCGGCTGATCCGCCCGGAAGGCCCGGCGCCGGCCGCAGCGGCGGAGGATTTCGTCTTCTTCGGCCCGACCTGCGACAGCGCGGACCGGATGAAAGGCCCCTTCCCGCTCCCCGCCGACATCCGCGAGGGCGACTGGATCGAGATCGGCCAGCTCGGCGCCTATGGTGCCTGCCTGCGCACCGCCTTCAACGGCTTCGACCGGGCCCGCCTGGTCGAGGTGCGCGACCGGCCGATGCTCGAGGCTGACGCGGAAGTTTCACTGGCCGCCTGAGGCCCACTGCGCGTTCTCCCCTGACGACCGGGCCCCCTCCCTTGCGGAGGGGACCGGCCCTTTTGTTGCGTGCCTCGAAGGAGCTCCTCCCCCGATGATCCATGCCCGCTTCCCCGGCCGCCTCGTCATGCTCGGCTTCGGCAGCATCGGCCAGGGCGTTCTGCCGCTCATCCTCCGGCACATCGACATCCCGCGCGAGAGCATCACCATCGTCACCGCCGAGGAGCGCGGCCGCGAGGTGGCGGCGGAATATGGCATCCGCTTCGTGGTGGAGGCGGCGACGCGCGAGAACTACCGCGACCTGCTGACCCCGCTGCTACGCCGTGGCGACTTCCTGCTCAACCTCTCGGTCGACGTCTCCTCCGTCGCGCTGATGAAGCTCTGCCAGGAGCTCGACGTGCTCTACCTCGACACCGTCGTCGAGCCCTGGGCGGGCGGCTACACCGACCCGTCGCTGACGCCCTCGCAGCGCTCCAACTACGCGATGCGCGAAGCGGCGATCGCGCTGCGCGAGGCGGCGCAGGATGGGCCGACCTCGGTGACGGCACATGGCGCGAATCCCGGCCTAGTCAGCCATTTCGTCAAGCAGGCGCTGCTCGACATCGCCCGCGACACCGGCGCGCCGATCGCCGCGCCACCGCCGGCCGCCGACCGCGCCGCCTGGGCGCGCATCGCCCACGACCTCGGCGTGAAGGTGATCCACATTGCCGAGCGCGACACGCAGGTCGCCGACCGGCCGAAAAAGCCGGGCGAGTTCGTCAACACCTGGTCGGTCGATGGCTTCGTCGGCGAGGGCTGCCAGCCAGCAGAACTCGGCTGGGGCACGCATGAGAAGGCGCTGCCGGCGGACGGCCACCGCCACGGCTTCGGCTGCGACGCGGCGATCTACCTGATGCGCCCCGGCGCATCGACCCGCGTGCGCACATGGACGCCGCTGGAGGGGCCGTTCCACGGCTTCCTCATTACCCATAACGAGAGCATCTCGCTCGCCGACTACTACACCGTGCGCGACGAGGCGGGCCGCGTGGCCTACCGCCCGACCGCCCATTACGCCTACCACCCCTGCGACGACGCCGTTCTTTCCGTCCACGAGCTGGCCGGCAAGAACTGGGAGATGCAGCCCGAGAAGCGGCTGATGACGGACGAGATCGTCCGCGGCATGGACGAGCTCGGCGTGTTGTTGATGGGCCATGCGAAGGGTGCCTACTGGTACGGCTCGCGCCTCGCCATCGAGGAAGCGCGGAAGCTCGTGCCGCACAACAACGCCACCTCCCTGCAGGTGACGGTCGCCGTGCTGGCCGGCGTCATCTGGGCGATGGAAAATCCGCGCCGCGGCGTGGTCGAGGCGGACGAGATCGACCACCAGCGCGTGCTGGAGATCGCCCGGCCCTACCTCGGCGAGTTGGTCGGCGCCTATTCGGACTGGACGCCCTTGCAGGACCGCGCTCGCCTCTTCCCCGAGGCGTTGGATGCCGAGGATCCTTGGCTGTTCTCGAACATCCGCGTGGTCTGAGAGCCTTCAGCGCGCCGGCAACCTGAGCCGGGCGCGCAACCCGCCGGATGGCGCGGCCTCCAGCGCGAGGCCGCCGCCATGCAGTTCCACCAGGTCGCGCACGATGGCGAGGCCGAGGCCGCTGCCCGGCGCCGCCTCGTCGAGCCTGATGCCGCGCGCCAGCACCTGCTCGCGCTCATCCCCGTGCAACCCTGGCCCGTCATCCCCGACGGCCGCCGTCACCATTCCGGCCTCCCGCCCGATGCGGAGCGTCACCCGGCGGCGGGCCCATTGGCAGGCATTTTCCATAAGGTTGCCAAGCATCTCGGCGAGATCCTGCGGATCGACGGAGACGCGGGCCCGGGCATCCCCTTCGACTTCGATTGCCAGCGCCTCATTGCCGGGCAGGCGGCGGAGGGCACGGGCGATGTCCTCACCGATGGCGAGCGGCAGCGCGCCCGGTCCTGGCGCGCCGGAGAGCGCGGCGGCCCGGGCGCGGCGGAGGTGATGCTGCACCAGCCGCTCCATCGCCTGTGCCTCGCCGCGGAGGGCAGCGAGGTCGGGCGGCGCAGCGTCGAGTGCCGCGCGCTGCACGGCGAGCGGGGTCTTCAGCGCATGGGCGAGGTTGCCGAGATGGGCGCGGGCGCGCTCGACGGTTGCGCGGTTCTGCCGCAGGAGCGCGTCGATCTCCTCCAGCAGCGGCGCGATCTCGCTGGGCGCGGCGAGGCTGGCCAGATCCTCCCGTTCGCCGGCGCGGAGTTCGGCAACGGCCTGCTGCGCCTGGCGCAGCGGCCTGAGGCCGAGCACCACCTGCAGCACGGTCCCCGCCACCAAGCCGAGGCCGAGCAGGCCGAAGCCGAGGCCGATCAGCCAGCGCAGGCGGCGTACCTCGCCATCCACCCCGCCCCGCGCCATGGCGGCCTGGACCAGCAGCGGCGGTCCGCCATCCGGCGGCACCACCGCCCGCTCTCCGAGGCGCAGCGGCTCGTCGCGCGGGCCGGCGACGTTGCGCAGGCGCGGGCTGGGGCCGGAGGCTTCCTCGAAATCCGGCAGATGCGCGTCCCAGAGCGAGCGGGAGGCGGCACGGCCGCCGGTCGGGCCAGTGATCTGCCAGTAGGCGCCGGCAAAGGGCTGCTCGAGATCGGGCTCGGTGACCGGGCGCTCCAGGCGCGGGCGGCCATCCGGGCCGCGGGCGGCGGCGCCGGCCACGCGGTCGAGCAGGCCGAGGACACGGGCATCGAAGCCGCGCAGCACTTGGTCGCTGGCGATGCCGAGGAGAAGCCAGCCGGCCACCAGCAGGCCGAGCGCCACCCAGAGCGCCGAGAGCGCCGCCAGCCGCAGGGTGAGCGAGCGGAACACCGGCGCTCAGCCAGGCGCCAGGCGGTAGCCCTGGCCGCGCAGCGTCTCGATCAGCGCCGGGTCGAGCTTCCGCCGCAGCCGGCCGACCACGACCTCCAACGTGTTGGAGTCGCGGTCGAAATCCTGGGCGTAGAGATGCTCGGTCAGCTCCGCCTTGGAGACGATGCGGCCCGGGCGATGCGCCAGATACGCGAGCAACCGGAATTCCAGCGCGGTCAGCCGCACCGACGTACCGCGCCAGGCGACGCTGCCGGCGGCGGTGTCGAGCCGGAGGTCACCGAGCGCGATCACCGGCTGGGCGAGGCCGTTGGCGCGGCGGACCAGGGCGCGCAGCCGGGCCAGCAGCTCCGCCATGGCGAAGGGCTTGGCAAGATAGTCGTCCGCGCCGGCATCGAGGCCGGCGACCTTCTCCGTCCAGCCGTCGCGGGCGGTGAGGATCAGCACCGGCATGGCGCGGCCGGCAGCCCGCCAGCGGCGCAGCACGGAGAGGCCGTCGAGCCGCGGCAGGCCGAGATCGAGCACCACGGCGTCATAGGCTTCGGTTTCGCCGAGGAAATGCGCCTCCTCGCCGTCCGGCGCAAGGTCGACGGCGAAATGCGCGGCGACCAGCGCTTCGCGGAGCTGGGCGGCAAGGGCGGCGCTGTCCTCGGCAACCAGCACGCGCATCAGCGGCGCTCCTGCACGGGGCCGCGGGTCTGCAGCACCTCGCCGGTCGCGGCGTCGAGCGTCACCCGGTACATGCGGCCCGAAGGTGGCAGTAGCTTGAACTCGTAGACCCAGCGGCCATCGTCACGATCGAGGTCGGTATCGACCACCTGGCCGACGAAGCGCCGTTCCAGCTCGCCGAGGATGCGCGAGAGCGGGCGAATCTCGCCGCGCTCCACCGCGGTGCGGGCGCGGTCCTGGTCATCGTCATCCGCGCGGGCGGCAGGGGACGCCAGTGGCAGGAGCAGAAGTGCAAGCAGGCTTCGGCGCAGCATCGCGCAAGGCTGCGGCGGCGAAGCTGAACCGCGGCTGAACGGGCGGCTCAGGCCCGGTTCAGGCAGCGGGTGCGAAGGTCGCCTCATCGGATGCTGTTCCGGGAGGTTTGCATGATGACCATGATCGATCCGGCGATGCTCGGCCTTGGGCTCTTCCTCTTCGCCTGCGGGATGGTGCCGGGGGTGCTGGCGCTGCGGGCGGAGCTCACCCCGCCAGCGCCACCAGCCGTACCGCCAGCGCATCCTGCGCCTCGGCCAGCGATGCCGCATAGCGAAGGGCGAGCTGGCGCGAGGCTTGTCGCAATCCCAGGCGGAAGGACTCGTTCGCGCGGTATTCCCGCATCAGCATGACGAGCGTCGCCACATCGGAGCAGCGATGGCCGGGATGCACGGCGGGGAGGCCGGCGAAGGCATCCTCCGTGCCGAGCACCGGGTTGCCGAAGGCGAGCGCCTCGACCGTCTTCACCTTTAGGCCGGTGCCGCCGGCCATCGGATTCAGCACACAATCGACGGCGGCGTAGAAGGCGGCGACATCGGCGAGATTCGGCATCAGCCGCGGGCGGGAGGCGAGGCGGAGATCCCCGCGGCGCAGGACGCGGCCGGCCAGCAGCCAGGGCAGATCGGGCGCCCCGGCCAGGGCGGCGTCGAGGGCGCCGAGCGCGGCAAGGTTCCAGGGATTGGCGCTGCCGAGATAGCCGAAAGGCATCACCGGATGCGGCTGTGGCCCCGCGAGGAAGCGGAGGGGCGGCATGTGGCCGAGCACGGCAACCTCCGCCCGGGTGCGGCGGCGCAGTTCCGCGGCTTCCGCATCCTGGATGGCGAGCACGAGGTCGGCCCGGTCCAGGCCGCGGCGTTCCTCGGCGATGGTGGTGAAGAACCATGACGGGTCGAGCCCTTGCGCCCGCGCCACCGCGTCGCGGCCGCCGAAGAGATCATGCGTGTCGAGGATGCGGAAGGCATCGCCGGCACCCTCCAGCGCGGCGGAGAGCCAGACATAGTTCACCAGCACCGCATCGTAGCGCCGGGCACGTTGCAGCGCGGCGAACTGCTCCGGCAGGGCGGGCGGGCACCAGTCGTCGATGCTCCAGGCGCCGGGGAGACTCGGCTCGCCGATGGCGGCGGCGGGGACCTCGTGGAAGCCGTGCCAGAAGCTGGCCATCGCGCTGCGTTGGCCCGGCGTGCTGCCCTCGGTGGCGCAATGAAGGAATTCGCACCGGATGCCTCGCGCCATCAGCGCCGCGCCGAGTCTCTGGATGCGCGCCGCATTGCCTTGGTCGGCAGGGTGCGAGGCGATGGGGGAAAGAATGAGAAGGCGCGGCGCCCTCATGGCCGCGCCTCGAGCGCCATGAGGCGGAGGCCTGGCGGCGCGCCGTCGCGCCAGGCGAGGCCGAGCACGGGAGCGCGGTCGGCTGGCGGGTCGATGCTGGCGACGAGGCCGCCAGGGACCGGCCGGACGGGGATGCGAAGCCCATCGAGGAAAAGCGCGGTGGGACCCGGCTCCGCACCGGCGAAGTTCAGCCGGAGGCGCCAGCGCAGCGGCGGCAGCGCGCCGGGCAACAGCCGCAGTTGGCGCACGCCCTCGAGCGGCAGCCCCGCCGGCCCGCCCGGCGCAGGCAGGTCGTGCGGCAGGGCGGCGGAGGGAAGCAGCAGGTCGGGCACATGGCCGGGGCGAGGGACGAGCAGCAGCAAGCTGGCTTGGCGTGGAGTGAGGCTGCGGCCGCCCTGCTGCCAGCCCGGCCCCGCCAGGGAGGCGGCGGCGGCGCGCAGGCATTCGTAGATCTCGGCCAGGCGGGGCTCGGGCAGCAGCAGGTCGTGGCGTTCCGGCGCATCGTCGCAGCCGGCGAGCAGCAGGATGCGGGCGAGGCCGTCCGCCAGCGGCGCCTGGCCGGTGCCGCCGGCGACCAGGGTGAGGCTGGCACCCGGCATTGGGGAACCGGAAGGCGTCCAGGCGAGGCGGTCGCGAGCCTCCTCCCAGGCCGGGTCGGGCTCGGCTTCGGCCACAGGGTCGAGGCCGAGCAGGGGAAGGCCTTGCTGGCGGAAGCGGGCGAGCAGGGCGCGTTCCGCCGGGTCGAGCGCCATCGCATCGGCGACGCCGGCCCGGGTGCCGGGCAGCCAGGGCAGCAGCGCGCCGAGCGGCAGGCCCAGGTCGCGCGCGGCAAGGCCCGGCAGGGCACGGGCGAACAGGGCGGCAAGCAGCGGGGCGGCGCTCATGCCGGCAGCTGGAGGTCAAGCACCAGCCCCCTCCCCTCCAGCCGTGCGGCGCGGAGCTCGGCGCCAGGCGGCAACAGGGCTTCGGCGAGGCCGCCGGGGGCGAGGCTCAGCGCGGCGAGCTGGCCGGATTCCTCGAGGCCGAGGCACAGGCGGCAGGCGCCCGTCCGGCCGGCCAGGGCGGCGGCGATCAGCGTGCGGTCGGCAGCGAGGCGGAGCAGCGGCGTGGGCTCGGCCCGTGGCGGCGGGCGGTCCTCCGCGGCCTCGATCGCGGCGCGGTAGCGGGCGGCGACGGCCGGCAGCGCCATCTCAGCCTCGGCATGGGCGCGGCCGGCGCCGCCGATGGCGCGGGCCCGCTCCGGCGCGGCAGCGAGGGCGGCCAGCGCCTCGGCCAGGGCCGGGGCGCCGCCGGCGAGCGGCAGGGCGATGACGGCATCGCCGGGCAATTCGGCGAAGGCGCCGGTGCGGGAGACGATGCAGCAAGTGCCGGCCGCCAGCGCGCGGGCGAGCGAGCCGGAGCTCTCGCCGGCCGAGGGGAAGCGGAGGTTCACCAGCACGTCGGCCGCGGCGATATGCGCGTCGAACTCATCGGCCGGCAGGTGGCCGGTGATGCGCGCACGGCCGCCGATGCGCGGGGCGAGCGCGGCCGGGACCTCGCCGGCATGGATCCAGCGTAGGGCGGGCAGCCCTTCCAGCGCCGCCAGCACCCAGTCGAGGCGCTTGGCCAGCGACGCGAAGCCGGCGGTGACGAGAAGGAACTCCTCGGGCCCGATGCCGAGCCGGGCGCGGGCCTCGGCGCGCACTGGCGGGCGGCCGGGCGGAAGCAGGTGCGGGATGACCTCGACATGCGCGGTCGCCGCCTCGCCATGGGTGAGGCGGAGGCGGGCCCTGGCGAAGCGGGAATGGACGATGACGGCCCGGGACCGTGCCAGCACCTCCCCGGCCAGGTCGAAGAGCAGGTGGTTGGCGCGGGTGGAGACGCCCCGCTCGCGCAGGTGCCGGGCATAGGTGGCGGCGAGGCCGGGCGCGGCATGGCGCATGCCGGCGAGGATGGTGACGCGGTCCTCGCCGGTGGATTCATAGAGATGCAGCAGGCCGGGATCGTGCAGCGTGGTGACGCCGGGCCGCGCCCGCAGGGCCTGCAATACGAAGTCGTGGCCAGGATTGTTGCCGATTTGGTAAAGGCGCCGCCTCCCGTCGCCCGGCAGGCGGTGGGCCAGCGCCAGGTCCACCACGGGGATGCCGGCGGGGGCTTCGGCCAGCCAGTCCTCGACGGCGGCGGCGCAATCGTAATGCGCGGCGAGGCCCGGGAGCAGCGCGGCGGCATAATCGGCGATGCCGTTCCGCGCCGGCGGCAGTGGGCTGACCATCAGAAGAGGCGGGCGGTCCATCACCGGCCATTTGCGCGCGAAGCGCCGGTTTCGCCAAGGCTCGCGCGGAGGCCAGCGGCCAACGCCCGGGTCGCCGCGGCGAGGGCCGGCGAGCCGGTCCGCGCGAGGAGGACGATTTGCGAGGGCGGCAAGACCGGCAGGCCGAGCGCCGGGCCAAGCTCCGGCGCCCCGCCGGCGGCGATGCGGCCCATCGGCGCGATGCCGAGCCCGGCCTCGGCCCCGGCCAGCAGCGCGGCGCAGCTGCCGCCGACGAAGCTCTCCCGCCAGGGCAGGCCGGCGCGGTCGAGGGCGCGGATGGCGGCGCCGCGCACGCCGCAGGCCGGGCCGAGGGTCGCCAACGGCACCGGCTCCCCCGAGACAAGACGCAACCCTGCGGCGCCGCGCCAGCCGAGCGGGTCCTGCCCGAGCACCTCGCCATCCGGGCCGGCGGCCTCGCGGCGGATCAGCGCCGCATCGCAGTCGCCGGACTCGAAGCGGGCGCGGACCTCCTGCGACAGGCCGGTGCGGAGGGAGAGGATGGCGCCGGGCGGCAGGGCGGTGCGCAGCCGCCGGAACAGCCCCTCCAGCCCGAGGCCGAGCGCATGGTCGCTGGCGCAGAGGGCGAAGCGGAAGGGCGGCGCCTCCTCCAGCCGTAGGGCAGCCTCATGCGCGGCGAGCAGCGCGCGGGCGCGTTCGAGGAAGACGGTGCCGGCGGCGGTCGGGCGGACGAAGCGCGGGGTGCGCTCCAGCAGGCGATGTCCGAGCCGGGCCTCCAGCGCCTTCAGCCGCTGGCTCACCACGGGCTGCACGGTGCCACCCGCCTCGGCGGCACGGGTGAGGCTGCCGTACTCGGCGGCGAGAACGAAGAGGCGGACGGAATCGAGGTCGAGCATCATAAGATTTTACTATATCAAAAAGTCGCACTCATAGCGTTTTGGTGAGGATGGTCGCACGGCAAATTCGGCTTCGAGATCACCGACCGAAGGAGACCATCCCATGCCCATGATCGGCATTCGCTACGTCACCCCCTCCCCCCGCCCCGGACTGCAGGCCGAGGTGGCGGCGCTGGCCGCGCGCCTCGCCGCCGAACATCTCGGCAAGGACCCCGGCGTCACCGCCGTGCTGGCGGAGCCGGCGCGGTCGGAGGACTGGTTCATCGCCGGGCAGCGGCCGACCGAGGCGGGACTCGGCGCCTTCTGGATCGACATCAAGGTGACGGCGGGGACCAACACCAAGGCGGAAACGACGCGCTTCGTCGCCGCCGCCTTCACCGGCATGGCAGGGCTGCTTGGGCCGTTGCACGAGGAAAGCTATGTCCTCGTCCATGCGGCGGATGGCGATGCCTATGGCTATGGCGGGCGGACCCAGAACGGCCGCTGGGCGGCGGCGAACCCCGGGTGAGCCGCTGGCGCGCCACGCATTGGAATGGTAGCGACGGCGCGCCATGGATGATGCATCGCCCCCGCTGCTGGTGGTCGGCGCCGACCGGGACGGGCTGCGGCTGCGTGCGCTGCGGCCCTTGCGACCGGAGGCGCTGCTCCGTGTTTGGTGCCGCGGGATCGAGGTAGGGCGGCTCGCCCTCGCCGGGGCGGTCGAAGCCGGGGCGGTGCTGACCCTGCCCATCGCCCGCCTGCCTTGCGTGCCGCTGCCTGCGATGCTGCGGATTGCCGCCGCCGTGGAGGGGCCGGAGCTGGCCGAGCCCTGGCCGGTCGCCTCGGCCACGGAGGCAACGGCGCTGCTCGGGCCGCCGCGGCCGGGGATCGAGGATCTCCGGCTCGAATACGGGATGCTGCGGGGGACGGGGATCGAGCGGGCCAACGGGCTGCTCCAGCCGGCGCTGCACGCCGTCATCAATGGCAGCACGGCGCGGGCGGTGCAGGCGGAGCTGCCGGTGCCGCTGGCCGAGGGCGGCTGCGCCTTCCGCTTCGCCCTCGCGCTGGAGCCGGCCGACCTCACCGGCAGCGGCATCGAGGTGACGCTGCATGCGATGGGCAGCCGCGAGGTGCTGGCGCGCTTCGCGCTCGGGCCGAGCCTGCCCGGGGCGGGGCGGTTGGCCGAGATCGAGGCGCGGCTGCTGCGGCTGGAACAGGCCGGGGACGCGCTGCAGTCGACGGGACAGGCCGTGCTCCACCGGCAGCTGCAGATGCAGCAGGAGAGGATCGATGCCTTCATCGATGCGGCGGCGACGCTGCTGCTCGACCGGCTGGCAGGCGACGAGTCGCCGGCCGCCGCGTTGCGCCGGCTGATCGCCGCCGCGGCGCCGGAGCCGGAGGAGGCGGAACCCGTCGCAGCCGCCGAGGGCGCGGAGGCGGTGCTGGCACCGCGCGACCCGGCCTTCGACATCGGCTGGCACGGGGCGGAGGAGGATGAGGGAGGCGCCTTCCGCTGGATGACCCTGCAGGGCCTGCTGCGCAACCCGGCGCCGCTGCGGCCGGTCGCCTGGGTGGTGCTGGAGGTCGGGCATCTCTACGGCGCGCCGGCGCCGGTGGTGGAGGCGGGCTTCGACGGCACGCCCTGCCTCGTCGAGGCGGAGCGGCGGGGACCGCACCATTTCTCGCTGCGCATCGTGCCGCCGGGCGGGGCCATGCCCTGCCGGCTGCTGCGGCTGCAATCGCGCGCCGGCGGCTCGCCGCTGGAGGACGGCGTCAGCGGAGATGAGCGTGTGCTCTCCATCGCCGTCACGGGCGCGGCCTTCCACTATGCGGAGGCACCGGCTGCACCGCGTTGACCGGACGCGGCTTTGGGCCGACCCTGGCCCATCTTGCTGGGGGAGACGGAACGATGCCGCCGGAGGGCGAGACGCGGGAGAGGCTGGCCGAGGCGACGCCAACGGTCGCGGCGCGGCATAACGAGCCGGGTCTTCCGCGCTCCCTGCGGCATATCCTCTCGCTCGATGATTTCGAGCGGGCGGCGCGGCGGCACCTGCCGCGCATGCTGTACGGCTTCGTCTCGGGCGCGGCGGAGACCGACTCCTCGCTGCGCGACAACCGGGCGGCCTTCGGCGAGCTTGGCTTCGTCCCACGCGTGCTGGCGGATGTGACGGGGCGGCAGACCGGGCGGATGCTGTTCGGCCGGCACCACGCGGCCCCCTTCGGCATCGCGCCGATGGGGGCCTCTGCCCTCTCGGCTTACCGGGGCGACCTGCTCTTCGCCCGAGCGGCGGCGGCGGCCAATATCCCCATGATCCTGAGCGCCTCCTCGCTCATTCCGCTGGAGGAGGTCCGGGCCCAGGGGCCGACCGCCTGGTACCAGGCCTACCTGCCGGGCGAGGCCGGGCGGATCGAGGCGCTGGTCGACCGGGTGCTGGCGGCCGGCTACGACACCTTCGTCCTCACCGCCGACGTGCCGGTCTCCGCCAACCGCGAGAACAACGTCCGCAACGGCTATTCCCTGCCGCTGCGGCCCAACCTGCGGCTGGCCTGGGAGGGGATCAGCCATCCGCGCTGGCTGTTCGGCACGGCGCTCAGGACGCTGAAGAACCATGGCATGCCGCATTTCGAGAACATGGATGCGACGCGCGGGCCGCCGGTGCTTTCCTCCAACCTGATCCGGGCGATCGGGAGGCGGGATGGCCTCGCCTGGGAGCACCTGGCGCTGATCCGGGCACGCTGGCCGGGGCATCTCCTGGTGAAGGGCATCCTCTCGCCCGAGGATGCGCGCATCGCCCGCGACTGTGGGGCGGACGGGGTCATCGTCTCCAACCATGGCGGGCGGCAGCTCGACGGCGCCATCGCACCGCTGCGGGTGCTGCCGGAGATCGCACAGGCGGCCGAGGGGATGGCCATCATCTACGACGGCGGCATAAGGCGCGGGACGGATGTGCTGAAGGCGCTGGCGCTCGGCGCCAATTTCACCTTCCTTGGCCGGCCCTTCCTCTATGCGGCGGCGGTGGGGGGCGAGGCCGGGCTGCGGCACGCCATCACCCTGCTCTGGGAGGAGATCCACCGCGACATGGCGATGCTCGGCATCACCGATCTCGGCCAGCTCTCGCCCGACTTCCTGCGGCGGCTGGGATAGTCTCGCGGCTTTCCGGGCTGGGGGCGGCGCTCGCGGCGACGACGGGCGCGCAGTCGCTGGCGACGCTCGCCGTCTTCACCCTGCCGGTGCTGGCGACCCTGGCGGCGCGGGACCTGGGGGCGGAGCCGCACTGGCTCGGCTGGCAGGTGGCCTGCACCTATGCCGCCGCCAGCACGGTCTCGATGTTCTCCGGCGGGCTGCTGCGGCGGCTGGGGCCGGCGCGCTGCACGCAGCTCGCCCTGGCGGCGGGGGCGGCGGCCTGCCTGCTGATCGTCGGCGCGGGGCTGGCAGGGGCGGTGCTCGGCTCCTTCCTGACCGGCATCGGCTATGGGCTGACCAACCCCTCCGCCTCGCAGGTTCTGGCACGGTTGACGCCGCCGGCGCGGCGCAACCGCGTCTTCGCCGTCAAGCAGACCGGCGTGCCGATCGGCGGGGCGCTGGCAGGGGCGATCCTGCCCGGCCTTGCCGGGGCGATCGGCTGGCGCGGGGCGGTGCTGGCGGTCGGCGGGGTGATGGCCGTGGCGGCGATCGGCTGCGGCGCCTTCCGCCGGCATTGGGATGGCGAGCGGGAGCCGGGCGCCCCGCTCGGCGCGGGGGCACTCGGCGGGATCGTCGCCCTCCGGACGCGGCCGGGGCTCGGCCCGCTGGCGGTGATCTCGGCCTGCTTCTCGGGATTCCAGCTCGCCCTTGGCTCCTACATCGTCACCATGCTGGTCGAGGAAGGCGGATGGGCGCCGGTGGCGGCGGGCTTCGTCGCCTCGGCGAGCCAGGCGGTCGGCATCGGGGCGCGCATCGCCTGGGGTGTCGTGGCGGATTGGTGGCGTTCCGGCATGAAGGCGCTGGCGGCGATCGGTGTCTGCACCTGCCTCGGCGGGGCGCTGCTGCCGATGGCGCTGGCCGGGCCGGGAGTGGGGATCGTCATGCTGCTCTGCCTGCTCGGCACCTGCGCGGCCGGGTGGAACGGCTTGCTGCTTGCGGAGGCGGCGCGGCTGGCCGCCCCCGGCAAGGCGGGGGATGCGGCGGGTGGCGTGCTCTCGGTGGCCTTCGCAGGGGTGGTGGTTGGGCCGTCGCTTTTCGGGGCGGCGGTGGCGGTGACGCAATCCTACTCGGCGGCCTTCGGGATGCTCGCCCTCTTCCCCGGCATCGGCGCGCTGATCGCATGGCGGAGTGCGCTGAAGGGGCGCTGAGGCGCCACCGGGTTTTCCGTGCGGGGCGGGGCTGGCGGGCCCCGCCCTCTCCGGCGTCAGGCGATGCCCTGGTACAGGTCGAGAACCGGCGCCGCCAGATCGCGGCCGATCGTCGCGGCGTCGGCGCTGTTCATGTGGGAGCTGTTGGACCCCGCCTCCGGACCGCCTGCCATGGTGATGTTCGAGCCGTAGGCCGCCCAGGACAGCTTCCCGTGGAAAGCGGGATCGGCGGAGAGCTCATCCATGCCCTGGCGGATGGCGGCGAAGCTGCCGCCATAGGGATAGCGGATCGGCACGAAGAGATAGGGCGTGCTCGCCGCGTTCTGGCCGTCGAGGATGGCGTGGATGGCGTTGGCATCCGTCTGCACCTCCTGCTTCCACTGCGCTGTCGTCAGCCCGCTGATCTGCTGGTCGTACTCGTTGTGCATCCAGATGGTGATGGTCTCGTTGTCTTTGATATCCGCCGGCAGCGCAGTGAGATAGTCGTGCATCTTCTTCTGCTGGCCGCCGGTGTCCCAGGTGGTGAAGGCGGTGGCGGAGAACTCCGTCTTGTTGTCGCCGGCGAGGATGTTGATCTTGACGCCCGGCAGCGCCTTCTGCAGCTCGGCCTTCAGGGCGTCGTCGCCGCCGTACTGGTCGAACAGCAAGGCGTTGGACTGGCCGCGGATCAGCACGTTCAGGTCTGTCAGGCCGTCATGGTTCACCGCGGTGCCGGGCGTGGTCGTCACCGGCGGCGGCGCCGTCATCGCGGCTTCGGTGAAGCTGAAGCTTGCGGTCGAATTCGTCGCGCCGCCGGTGATCGCCTTGGCGACGCCCATGAGCTCCGTGCCGTTGTACTTGGCGCCGTCGAGATAGAGGTTGCGGTCGGCGCCTGACCAGCCACCGTACTCGTCGTTGAGGAAGCTGATCTTGACCTGATGCGTCCCCGCCCCCCAGTCGCCGGTGATGTCGAAGGTGTCGCTCGCCTTGTTGGCATGGTTGGCGGTGGTCGTGTAGGTGCCGCCGATCTGCTTGCCGTCCACCGAGACGGTGAACTGCGCGTGGACGTTCTTGTAGGCTTGTTCCGACAGGCGCAGCGTCAGGTGGTCCGGTCCCTCGGTGGTAGCCGGCGGCGGCTCGGTGCCGGTCGGTGGCGGCGTCGTGGCCGGCGGCGGCTCGGTGCTGGTCGGCGGCGGTGTCGTGGCCGGCGGCGGCTCGGTGCTGGTCGGCGGTGGCGTCGTGACCGGCGGCGGCTGGGTGCTGGTCGGCGGCGGCGTCGTGGCCGGCGGCGGCTCGGTGCCAGTCGAGGGCGGCGTGGTCGTCAGCGGCGTCGTGTCGGCGAACTTGAAGACATGGGGATCATAAGCGGACCACATGTCCAGCTTGGCATTGGGGACGGCCACGCCGTTGTAGGTCGCGCTATCGAGATACAGGTTCCGGTCGCCGCCGGCATCCTTCGCATCGTTGAGGAATTTGATGGAGACTGAATGGTCGCCACTATCCCAATTGCCCTTCAACGTCACCAGGTCGGACTTCCAGCCATGCGTGGCGGTCGTCTGGTAGGTCCCTCCGACCTGCACGCCGTCCACGGAAACCGTGAATTGCGCTGCGGCGCCGTACGCGTTCTGGCTGACTTTCAGCACCAGAGTGTCCGGCGTGCCGGTGGGGGGCGGAGTAGTAGTCGGAGGCGGGGTAGTGGTCGGGGGCGGGGTAGTGGTCGGGGGCGGCTGCGTCGTGGTGGGCGGCAGTGCGGTCGTGTCCGTCAGCTTGAACGTGTTCTTGTCATAGGCCGACCACATGTTGAGAACGGCGCCCGGAACGGCCACGCCGTCGTATGTCGCGCCATCCAGGTACAAGTTGCGGTCGCCGCCCGCATCCTTGAAATCGTTCAGATATTTGAGCTGTACCGTGTGCTCGCCTTTGTCCCAGTCCCCCGTCACGGTGACGGTATCGGACTTCCAGCCGTGAGTAGCGGTGGCCTGGTAGGTTGCACCGACCTGCTTGCCATCTACGAAGACTGTGAACTGCGCTGGCACACCGTAAACGGACTGGCTGACCTTCAGCAGTAACGTATCACTCGCCATAATTGTTACGCTCCATACAGAAATACTCCGGCACAGGAATGTTTTTATTTTTATATTCTTCAAGGACTTTTGCATCGCAAGCGGGGGCGGTCAACATGTTTGTGAGGACGAAACTATCGGATCAAGCGGCAATAATCCTTCTGCTGGAACAGTGTTCTCCGGTTTCGTCGTTTGCGTTACTTGAAAGATGAATGGTTTTGCGTGGGCCCCACCTTGCCCAGCCCAACGACCGGGGCTCGCTGGAGCGACGAAGCTTTGCGGGCAGCCGCCGATGTGGTGGCGGAGCACGATCTAGGATCGGGCCCCTGCCTACTTGCCGGGAAGGCGGCCATCGCCGTTTGCGATGGCCGTCGGGTGCCTTCCGTCCGCGCCTGTTCGTGGATGCCGCTCGACCCGATGGTGCCGGGCGGATATTTCCGGCCAGGTGGTGTCACCCGGTCGGAAATCGCTTCAGGCCGAAGCTTCGGCCAGCACGCCGGCGGCGGCGAGTGCGGTGATCTCGCCGGCGGCGAAGCCGGCTTCGGCCAGCACCTCGCCGTTATGCTCGCCGAGGCGCGGCGGCTGGCGGCTGAGGCCGGCACGCTGCCGGGCCTCGCCGAACTCCAGCGGCAGGGCGGGCAGGCCGAACATCGCTCCACCGCCCAGGGCGGAGATCGCCGTTTGCAGCAACCCGCCCCCGGCCAGCAGATGCGGGTCCTCGAACAGGTCGGCCGGCCTGCCAACCGGCGCCCAGGAGATGCCCGCCGCCTCGCAGCGCCGCGCTACCTCCGCTTGGTCAAAACGGCGGAAAACATCGCTCAGGACGGGAACCAGCCAGGACCGTTCCTGAGCCCGCTGCGCATTGGTGGCGAGGCGGGCGTCGGCGGCGAGGTCCGGCAGGCCGAAGGCCTCGGTGAAGCGGGCCCATTGCTGGTCGCTGGTGACGCCGACGAAGAGCTGGCCCCCCTCTCCTGTCTCAAAGGCATCGTAGATGCCCCAGGCGCCGCGGCGGGCAGGCATGGGCGGCGGCGGCTCACCGGTGGCGGCGAGGCCGGCCATGTGGCTGCCCATCAGGAAGACGGCGCTCTCGAACAGGGCGCTGCAGACGCGCTGGCCCTCGCCGCTACGGTCGCGCTCGCGCAGCGCGGCCAATGCCGCGGTGACGCCGAAGACGGCGCCAAGGATGTCGATGATGGAGGCGCCGGCGCGCAGCGGCCGTCCCGGTGGGCCCGTCATGTAGGCGAGGCCGGACTGGAATTGCACCACCTCGTCGAGCGCCGGGCGTTGCTCGTAGGGGCCGGCGAGAAAGCCCTTCAGCGCGAGATAGACGAGGCGTGGGTTAACGGCGCGCAGGTCCTCCCAGCCGCAGCCGAGGCGTTCCATCGTCCCCGGCCCGTAATTCTCCAGCACCAGGTCGGCTTCGGCCGCTAGCCGGTGCGCGGCGTGCCGTCCCTCGGGCCGCTTCAGGTCGAGGGCGATGCTGCGCTTGTTGCGGTTGAAGGTGGCGAAGAAGCCGGCGGCGAAGCCGGGCAGGCGGCGGGTGTGGTCGCCGGCGGGGGCGGGCTCCACCTTCACCACATCCGCGCCGAGATCGGCCAGCACGAGGCCCGCGCACGGCCCCATGATGGTGTGGCTGAACTCCAGGACGCGCAAGCCGGCCAGCGGCGCCACGCTCATGCCGCGACCCGCCGACGGAAGGCGGCGAGGCTGCCGGCACGGATCAGCTCGCTCGGCAGCTGGTGGCCGACGATGCGCTCGGCGAGCCGCCCCACCTCGATCAGCGCGTCGAGGTCGATCCCCGTCGCGATGCCCATCTCCTCGCAGAGCAAGGCCAGCTCCTCGGTGCAGATATTGCCCGCCGCGCCCTTCTGCCCGGCGAAGGGGCAGCCGCCGAGGCCACCCACCGTGCTGTCGAACTTGGTGACGCCGAGGCGGAGCCCGGCATGGGCATTGGCGACGGCCAGCCCCCGCGTGTCGTGCAGGTGCAGGCCGATGCGGAGATCGGGCCAGCGCTCACGCACCGCGCCGATGCCGCGCTCGATGCGGATTGGCGTCGCCCATCCCATGGTATCGGCGAGCGACAGATCGGTGATGGCGACGCCCGCCTCCCCGGCGATGGCGAGGCCGTCGGCCACGGTCTGCACCACCTGGGCCGGCGTGATGTCGCCTTGGTAATTGCAGCCGAAGGCGGCCATGATGCCAAGGCGCGTCACCGGCACGCCGGCCTCGAGATGCGCCGCGGTCTGCTTCCGCATCGCCTCCAGGTTCTCGGCATGGCCACGGTTGAGGTTCTTGCGTGAGAAGGCGTCCGATGCGGAGAGAGAGATGGAGCCGGTGACGGTCAGGCGCTCGCGGAAGGCGAGCGCGCGGCGCAGGCCGCTCTCGTTGAACCAAAGGCCGGTGTAGTGGACGCCGGGCTTCGGGCGGAAGCCGCCGGCGACTGCCTCGGCATCGGCCCAGCCGGGGACGAGGCGCGGGTTGACGAAGGAGCAGACCTGGATGTGGCGGAGGCCGGTCTCCGCCAGCGCCTCGACCAGGGCGATTTTCTCCGTGGACGGGATCGGGCCGGGCTCGATCTGAAAGCCCTCGCGGGGGCCCTCCTCGTGGATGTCCACATGCTGGGGCAGGTCGGCCATGGTCGCGTTCCCTATCGAATTGGGCGGAGACTACTCCTCCGGCGCCATGGTGCCAGCACCCTTGCCGGGGCGGCTGCGGCCCGGCACAACGCCCCGGTATCGGAGGACCAAGATGAGCGCCAGGGATGAGGGCCGCCCGCCGAGCCTCAGCATCGCGGGCAGCCGCGCCACGCTGCGACTCAACCGGCCGGAGGTGATGAACCGGGTGCAGCCGGAGGATATCGCCGAGATCCTGCGCCTGCTGGAGCAGGTGGAAGCCGATCCGGCGGTGCGGGTGCTGGTGATCGCCTCCGAAGGGCGGGCCTTCTCGGCGGGCGCCCATCTCGGCGCCATGGCGGAACAGGCGGAGGGCCGCACCGGCGGCGACCAGGCCCAGGGCTTCGAGAGCTTCGTCGACCGGGTGGAGATGCTGCGCATCCCGACCATCGCCCGGCTGCATGCAGGCGTCTATGGCGGCAGCACCGACCTGGCGCTGGCCTGCGACTTCCGGGTCGGCACGCCGGCCGTCAGGATGTTCATGCCGGCGGCGCGGATCGGGCTGCATTACTACGAGAGCGGGCTGCGCCGTTACGTCTCCCGTCTCGGCTTCAACCATGCCAAGCGGCTCTTCATGCTGGCCGAGGAGCAAAATGCGGAGGAGCTGCTGCGCATCGGCTACCTCACCGACCTCGTCGCGCCCGAGGCCCTGGACGCGCGGATCGACGCCATCGCCGGCCGGCTCGGGGAGTTGGCGCCGCTCGCCGTGCAGGGGGTGAAGCGCTCCATCAACGAGATCGGCCACCAGGCGCTGGACGTCGCGGCGCTCGGGGCGCGGATGTCGGCGGCCAAGGCGAGCGATGACCTCCGCGAGGGGCTGCGGGCCTTTAAGGAGAAGCGGAAGCCGGTCTTCCAGGGACGGTGAACCGCCCTCCGGCAAAGGCGATTGGCGCAGCGGCGGCAGGGGCCACATGCTGCGCGGGACTGAAGCGGGGCTGAAGCGGGATGGACGAATTCGACTGCGTCGTCGCCGGCGCCGGCGTGGTGGGGCTCGCGGTCGCGCGGGCCCTGGCGCTGGCTGGGCGCGAGGTGCTGGTACTAGATGCGGCGGAGGGAATCGGCACCGAAACCTCCTCGCGCAATTCCGAGGTAATCCACGCCGGCATCTACTACCCGGCCGGCAGCCTGATGGCGCGCTGCTGCGTCGAGGGCAAACAGATGCTCTACGCATACTGCGCGGAGCGTGGGCTTCCGCACGCCAATTGCGGGAAGCTGATCGTGGCGACCGATGAGGCGGAAGCGGAGAAGCTCGCCTCCATCCAGGCGCGCGCCGCGGCCAATGGCGTGCCGGATCTGCGCCGGCTGGAGCGCGCCGAGGCGTTGGCGCTGGAGCCGGCGCTCTCCTGCACGGCGGCGCTGCTCTCGCCCTCCACCGGCATCATCGACAGCCACGCCTATATGCTCTCGCTCCAGGGCGACGCGGAGAATGCCGGGGCGATCTTCGTCTTTCATGCCCCGGTCACCGGCGGGCGGCTCACGGAGGACGGCGCCGAGCTCGAGATCGGCGGGGCGGAGCCGATGGCGCTGCGCTGCCGCAGCTTCATCAACGCGGCCGGTCTGCACGCGCCAAAGCTCGCACGCTCGCTGACCGGGATGCCGAGCCAGCTCATCCCGACCGCCTATTATGCCAAGGGCAACTACTTCACCCTGACGGGGAAGAACCCCTTCTCCCGGCTGATCTACCCGGTGCCCGTCCCCGGCGGGCTGGGGACTCACCTCACCATCGACCTCGGCGGCCAGGCGCGGTTCGGGCCGGATGTCGAATGGGTCGAGGAGATCGACTACGAGGTCGATCCGCGACGGGGCGAGAGCTTCTACGCCGCCATCCGCCGCTACTGGCCCGAACTGAAGGACGGGGCGCTGGCGCCGGGCTACTCCGGGATCCGCCCGAAGATCGTCCCGCCGGGGGCGCCCGGGCAGGATTTCACCCTGCAAGGGCCACGCGCGCATGGGGTGCCGGGGCTCCTGAACCTCTTCGGCATCGAGAGCCCGGGACTCACCGCATCCCTCGCTCTTGGGCAACTGGCGGTGGAGATGCTCACGGAGACATGAGCGTGTCGGTTCACATTCGTGTAAACTTCCGCGCATAGGGGCCTGTTCTCTCCACTGTCATCCCGCTGCGATGGATCGTTCGCCATCCTTCCCGCATTGGGCCGCGGCCATGAGGAAGGACCCTATCGTGCACGCCGAGTCTGCCGCCGACCCAGGGATGCTCACCTACCTGACCGATGGGGCAGACCTCGTCCCCGGCCAGGCCGCCCCGCGCGTGGGCGACCCGATCGAGTTGCGGCCGCGCCGCGGCGGTGCGGAGATCGAGGCTTGGTCGGCCGGCGGGCAACGGCTCGGCCGCCTCCCGCCAGCGGAGCGGGCGGCGCTCGATGGGCTGCTGTCCGAGGGCGCCGGTTCGCTGCGCGGACGCATCACCGCCCTGGTGCCGCGTCCGCACCGGGTCGGTCGGGAGCGAATCCATATCCACGTTACCACGGCGGGCTGAGCAGGACCCTCTTCGTTGCGGCCGCGCTCGGTGCAACTCCTGGCGCGGCCGTTTCAATTCGACCGCCGGATGGGTAGGAGCGTGCTGGCATCGCCTGCCAGGATCGTTGCTCCCGTAATCTTGTGCGGTGCCACAATCCGGCCGCAAGCGCGTCGCAATCCCGCACGACCTGCCCCCCATAGTCCGAGCGTCCGGAACGGTCTGACCCGTCAACCGAACCGGGCAAGGATTACCGGCGCCATCCCCCTACCAGGCGCCGGGACCCAGGAGAGCCAGATGTCGTCCATGCTTGGCGTTGAGTCCTATCGCGGTCTGACGCATTCGCATTCCACCATCGGTCCCCTTGCGGTGCGCCTGCCCCAGCAGGTCGCCCCTGGGCCGCAGGCGGTGGCGAAGCGGGCGCTCGATATCGCCGGCGCCGGCGCGCTGCTGCTGCTGAGCGCCCCCGTCTTCCTGCTGCTCGCCCTGCTGGTGCGCGCCGATGGCGGGCCGGCCTTCTATGCCCATGAGCGCATCGGCCGCGGCGGGCGCCGCTTCGGCTGCCTGAAGTTCCGCTCCATGGTAGTGGACAGCGCCGCCCGGCTGGAGGCCTTGCTGGCCAGCGATCCGGCCGCCCGTGCCGAGTGGGAGGCGACGCGCAAGCTCCGCCACGATCCGCGCATCACCTGGATCGGCCGTTTCCTGCGTGCCACCAGCCTCGACGAGCTGCCGCAGCTCATCAACGTGCTGCGCGGCGAGATGAGCCTGGTCGGGCCGCGGCCGGTGGTCGCCGCCGAGCTCGCCGCCCATTATGGCGCGGCGGCGGAGCACTACCTCGCGGTGCGGCCGGGCATCACCGGCCTCTGGCAGGTGAGCGGGCGGTCGGACACCAGCTACACCCAGCGCGTCGCTCTCGACGTACGCTACGCCACCAACCCCTCCCTGCTCGAGGATGTGCGGATCCTACTCCGCACCCCGGCCGCGGTGCTGCTCCGCCGCGGCGCTTACTAAGCGCGACTTGACCTGAGGCCGCCGCGCTGGCACGGCGCGGCCCAAGGCAGCGGGACCCTCTTCATCATGGCCGATCCGGCAGAGTCCCGCACCCGCGGCCGCACCATGGTCGCGGGTGTGGTCTGGAACGGGCTGGGGCGCGGCGTGCCGCTCCTCCTCGCCCTGGTCCTGACCCCCGTCCTCATCCATCAGCTCGGCCTCGACCGCTGGGGGCTGTTCACCCTGGCGCTGGCGATGGTGGGCGTTTTCGGGGTCTTCGATTTCGGCGTCGGCCAGGCGCTGACGCGGGCCATCTCCGAGCGCATCGGCAGCGGGCGCGGCGATGAGGCGGCCGCGCTGATCGAGGCGGCGCTGGGGACGCTGCTCGGAATCAGCCTGGTCGTCGCCTGCGGCCTCTGGTTCTTCGTGCCGGTGCTGGTGGACCGGATGCTGCAAGTGCCGACCGGCCTGCGAGAGCAGGCGATCGGCGCGATGCGGGTGCTGGCCGCCGCCGCGCCGCTGGTGGTGTTGAATGCCGCGTTATGGGGGGTGCTTGCGGCCTATCAGCGGTTCCGCGCGGCCAATCTCGTCACCATCCCGGTCAACCTTTTCTACTATCTCGGGCCGGTGTTGGTGCTGCTGGTCTGGGACAGCTTGGTCGGGGTGATGCTGGCCCTTGTCGCCTGCCGGCTGGCGAATACCCTTTCCTATCTCTGGCTGATCCGGCCGCTGGTGCCGGGGCTCGGGCTGCGCCGGCCGCGCATCGGCCTTGTGGCGCCGCTGCTGAAGCTTGGCGGCTGGATGACCGTCTCCGGGCTGATGACCCAAGCGCTGCTCTATGCCGACCGCTTCCTCATCGGCGCCCTGCTCAGCCTCTCGGCCGTCGCCTTTTACGCGACGCCGCTCGACCTGGTGCTGCGCGCCTGGATCCTGCCCGTCGCCGTCGCGCAGACGCTGCTGCCGGCCTTCGCCTCCTCCTTCGCCACCGCGCCTGCGCCGACGGCCGCGCTGCTGCGGCGGGGCGGGCTGCTGGTGATGCTGCTGGTGTTTCCGGCCTGCCTCGTGATCGTCGGCGGAGCGCGAGAGATCCTCTGGCTCTGGCTCGGCCAGGGCTTCGCCGAGGGCAGCGGGCGGGTGCTGCAATGGCTCGGCTGCGGCATCTTCTTCTCCTGCGTCGCCTTTGCGCCGAATGCGCTGCTGGATGCGATCGGCCGGCCGGATGCCACGGCGAAATTCGCCGCCGTGCAGGCCGTGGTCTTCATCCCGCTGGCGGCACTGCTGATCCACCTGATCGGGATCGAAGGCGCGGCAATCGCCTGGGCGGCGCGGGCGGCGACGGATTGCGCCGGGAAATTCGTGCTTGTGGCGCGGCTCTACCCGCCGGCTGCGGAGGCGGCGCGGCGGCTCGCCCTGCCCATGGCCACGGGCGGGATCGGCCTGCTTCTGCTCCTGCCGATGCAGGGGCTGGCGCCGTTGCTGGCGGCGGCGGGGCTGGCGGTCGTCGTCTTCGCCGTAGCGGCGCTGCGGGTGCTGGACGATGCGGAACGGGGACGGATCGGCGCGCTGATCCGCCAGCCGCGCCTGCTGCTTAAGCCGGGGGCTCCGTGATGATCGCCGTCAACGGTCGCTTCCTGACCCAGCGCGTCACCGGCGTGCAGCGCTTCGCCGCCGAGATCACCCGCGCGCTGGATGCGATGGCAGCGGAGGGGCTGCTGCCCGGCGCGCGGCTGCTGCGGCCGGCGGCCGGGGCGCCCTCCCCCTTCCCTCACCTGCGCGACGAGCCCTTCGGGCGTCTCCGCGGGCAGGGCTGGGAGCAGGTCGAGCTGCCGGCGCGGGCACGGGGCTCGGTGCTGGTCAATCTCGGCAATGCGGCGCCGCTGCTCGCGCGTGGGCGGCAGGCAGTCGTCATCCACGACGCCGGCGCCTTCGACACGCCGGATAGCTATTCCCTCGCCTTCCGCACCTGGTATCGCGCGCTGCACCGGGCGCTGCCGCGGGCCGGCGCCCGGCTGCTGACCGTCTCCGAATTCTCGCGCGGCCGGATCGCCCATCACCTCCGCATCGACGCAGCGCGAATCGGCGTCATCCACGAAGGCGGCGAGCACATCCTGCGCGAGTCGGCCGATGCGGCGGTCCTCGCGCGCCACGACCTGCAACCCGGCCGCTTCGCCCTCGTCGTCGGCACCCGCGCTGCGCATAAGGGCCTCGCCGGGCTGGGCGAGGCGCAGGCGCTGCTTGCCTCCCGCGGCCTTACGCTGGCCGTCGCCGGCGCCGCCGATGCCAATGTATTCCGCAATGCCGGCGACCCGCAGGGCCAGGCCGTGGCCCCGCTGGGCCGCGTCACGGATGCCGAGCTGCGCGCCCTCTACGAATCCGCTCTCTGCCTCATCTTCCCTTCGCGCTACGAAGGCTTCGGCCTGCCACCGCTCGAGGCGATGACCTGCGGCTGCCCGGTGATCGCCGCCCATGCCGCCGCCGTGCCCGAGGTCTGCGGCGAGGCGGCGCTCTGGTTCGACAATGACGGCCCGCGCCGCCTGCCAGACGCCCTCGCCCGCCTGCTCGACGAGCCCGGCCTCCCCGCGCGCCTCCGCACCGAGGGTCTCGCCCGCGCCGCCGGCTTCTCCTGGCGCGCGGCCGCCGAGCGGCTGGTGGCGCTGCTGCCAAAGGAGGCTGCGTGAAGGTCGCCCTCGTCCATGAATGGCTCGACAGCTATGCCGGCTCCGAGCGGGTGCTGGAGCAGTTCATCCAGCTCTGGCCGGAGGCCGATGTCTTCGCCGTCTGCGACTTCCTGCCCGATGCCGAGCGCGGCTTCCTCCGCGGCAAGCCCGTCACGACGAGCTTCATCCAGCGCCTGCCCCTCGCCCGTCGGATGTTCCGCAACTACCTCGGCCTGATGCCGCTCGCCATCGAGCAGCTCGACCTCTCCGGCTACGACCTGATCCTCTCCTCATCGCATGCCGTGGCGAAGGGCGTGCTGACCGGCCCGGGCCAGCTCCATGTCAGCTATATCCACAGCCCGATGCGCTATGCCTGGGATTTGCAGCACCAATACCTCCGCCAGGCCCGGCTGGAGCGCGGGCTGAAGGGCGCCTACACCCGCTGGCTGCTGCACCGGCTTCGCCTCTGGGACCGCAGCTCGGCGGCCGGCGTCGACAGCCTCGTCGCCAACAGCGGCTACATCGCCGAGCGCATCCGCAAGGTCTGGCGGCGCGAGGCTGCGGTGATCCATCCGCCGGTGGATGTGACGCGCTTCGGCCTCGGCAAGGCGCCCCGCGGCGGGCACTACCTGCTGGCCTCCCGCATGGTGCCCTACAAGCGCGTCGAGGTGGTGGTGGAGGCATTCCGCCGCATGCCGGGGCGGCGGCTGGTGGTGACCGGCGACGGCCCCTCCGAGCCGCTGGTGCGCGCCGCCGCCGCCGGCGCCCCGAATGTCGAGCTGCGCGGGCGGGTGCCGCAGGCGGAGCTGATCGCGCTGACCCAGACGGCGCGGGCCTTCGTCTTCGCCGCCGAGGAGGATTTCGGCATCGCCATGGTGGAGGCGCAGGCCTGCGGCACGCCGCTGATCGCCTTTGGCCGGGGCGGCGCCAGGGATATCGTGCGCGAGGGCGAGACGGGTCTGCTCTTTCCCGAGCAAAGCGTCGAGGCGGTGATGGCGGCGGTCGAGCGCTTCGAGGCGCTGCCAACGCCCATCGCGCCCGAAGCCTGCCGCGCCAATGCGCTGCGCTTCTCGGAGGAAGCCTTCCGCACCGCCGTCCGCGCACATGTGGAGGCGCTGCTGCCGTGAGCTTCTCCCTGGTGGTGGCGACGCGGGGGCGGGATGCGGAGCTCGCTGCGCTGTTCGACAGCCTGCTAGACCAAGGGCGCAGCGACGTCGAGGTGATCGTTGTCGACCAGAATGCGGATGAGCGGCTGGCACCCGTCATCGCCGCCTATGAGGCGCGGCTGCCGCTGCTCTGGCGCCGCTCCGCCATCGCCAATGCCTGCCATGCGCGCAACCTCGGCCTCGGCCTGGCGCGGGGGGAGATCGTCGGCTTTCCGGATGACGACTGCCTCTATCCGGCGGGGCTGCTGGACCGGGTGGCGGCGGCCTTCGCGGCCGATCCGTCACTCGGCGTGCGGACCGGGCCGGCGGCCTCGCCGGAGGGCGGGCTCGGCTCCGGCCGGTGGCGGACGGAGGCGGGGGCGATCGACGCGGCGAATGTCTGGACCAGCGTGATCGAGTTCAACCTCTTCCTGCGGCGGGAGGTGGCGCTCGCGATGGGCGGCTTCGACGAGAGGCTGGGGCCGGGCACGCCCTATGGCTCGGCCGAGGGGAACGACCTGGTGCTGCGGGCGATTCGCGCTGGGCATGCCGCGCGCTACGAACCGGGGCAGCTCGTCGTGCATCCCGACAAGCGGCTCACCCCGGTGGCCGTCGAGCGGGCGGCGCTTTACGGGCGCGGCCTCGGCTTCGTGCTGCGGCGGCATGGGGTGCCGGCGGGGGTGTGGCTGCCCTTCCTCATCCGGCCGCTGGGCGGAGCGCTGCTCGGCCTGGCGCGCGGTCGGGTGCTGGCGGCACGGTATTATTGGGCGACGCTGCGCGGTCGACTGGCGGGCTTCACCGCGCCGGGGCCGGACGCGGGGCTGCCGCTCAGGCCCATGGCGGAGGCAGCGCGATGAAGCTTGGCATCGGCATCGCCACGCGGGGCCGGCCGGCGATCCTGGCCGAGGTGCTGCGCGAGCTGGCGCGGCAGACCATGCCGGCGGACCGGATCATCGTCTGCCACGTGACACCGGAGGATGTGGGCGAGCCGGTCGCCGGCGTCGAGTACCTCACCGGCCCGGCGGGGCTGCCGCGGCAGCGCAATGCCATCATGGACCGGGCGGCGGATTGTGACATCCTGCTCTTCCTCGACGACGACTTCCTCGCGGCGCCCGACTATTGTGCAGTGACGGAGGCGGTGTTCGCCGCGCGGCCGGACGTGGTGGTGACGACGGGCACCGTCATTGCCGACGGCGCCAACGGTCCAGGCTTCTCGGTCGCCGAGGGCCGCGGCCTGCTCGCCGCCGATGCGCCGCCCGCGGACCGGATGGCGGCGCGGCCGCATTTCAATGGCTATGGCTGCAACATGGCCTTCCGCATGGCGGTCGTGCGCGCGCAGGGCATCCGCGTCGACGAGGCGCTGCCGGCCTATGCCTGGTACGAGGATCTGGACGTGACCCGGCTGCTTGGCCGGCACGGGGCGATCCTGCGGCTGGAAGGTGCGCGGGGGGTGCATCTCGGCGCCAAGGTTGGGCGTAGCCCCGGCCTCCGGCTCGGCTATTCGCAGATCGCCAATCCCGTCTACCTCGCCCGCAAGGGGACCTATCCCTGGAACCGAGCGCTGCGGAGCATGGCGCGGCACTGGGCGATGAATCTCGCCCGCAGCCCCTTCCCAGAGCCCTGGGCGGATCGCTGGGGCCGCTTCCGCGGCAACATGCTGGCGCTCGCCGACCTGGCCCGCGGCCGCCTGCGCCCCGGCCGGATCGAGGAGCTGTAGGCGATGGAGGATCTGACCTACATCCTGTCGAAGGTCCTGTGGTTCCCGGCCCGGCCCGGCAATGCCGCCGTGCTGCTCATCGCCATCGGCCTCGCCTTGCTCTGGCGCGGCCGGCGTTTGGGCCGCTGGCCGGCGCTCGCGGGCCTCGGCTTCTTCGTCGCGCTGATGGCACTGCCGCTGCACCAATGGGTGCAGGCGCCGCTCGAGGACCGCTTCGCCCGCCCAGCGCAGGAACCGGCGCATATCGACGGCATCGTCGTGCTCGGCGGCGCGGTGGAGCAGAACCTGACGGAGGCGCGCGGCATCCCGGCGCTGAACGGCGCGGCGGAGCGGATGACGGAGCCCGTCGCCCTGCTGCGTCGGCACCCGGAGGCACGGCTGGTCTTCACCGGGGGCCAGGGCTCGCTGGTGCATGGCGGCGTGACGGAGGCGGATGTGGCCGGCGCCCTGTGGCACGACCTCGGCGTACCCGAGGACCGGGTGGTGCTGGAGCGGGAGGCGCGCAACACCTGGGAGAATGCGACGCTCACCCTGAAGCTCCTGCAGCCGAAGCCGGGCGAGACCTGGCTGCTGATCACCTCGGCGAGCCACATGCCGCGGGCGATGGGTGTCTTCCGCCGCGCGGGCTGGACCGGGATCATCCCCTGGCCCGTCAACTACCGCACCGGGGCGACGCTCGCCGCCCAGACCGATGCCTCCTTCCCCGACCGCCTGCGCGAGTTCGAATGGAGCGTCCGCGAATGGGTGGGGCTCGTCGCCTACCACCTTATGGGACGGACGGACGCGGTCTTCCCGGCGCCGTGAGGGCAGCTCGGTCGCGTGATCTAGGCCTCCGGCGCTTCCAACCTCCGGCGGAGAGGCCTCAGCGCTGCCAGGCCTGCACGAGGATCGGAAGGTAGCGCGGCTCGGCGGCGGGACCGGGCAGGCCGGCATCCTCACGCAGATGGGCCTCCTGCGGCTGCGCCGCCTCCTCCAGCCAGCGTTGCCGCATCGTCGCCCAGAGTCCGGGCCGCTCGCCCCCTGCCTGCTGCATCCTGCTCTCCCGTCGGTCCCTCATGACCGGCGCATCCTGGCGGCAGCGGGTCGCGGACCGATCCCGTTTCGTCGCCTTTGTCGCGGGGTTCGTCGCAACGGGTACATTGCGTTGCTTGCTCGGACGGATTCCGATGCGGTAACCCCGGCGCCATGACGTGCCATGCGGAGGGGACGGGTTTCGCACCGTGGGTTGGCCGCAAGCGGGCCGTATCACCCGCCGAGACCCGATGCCCATGCTCCTCGCACCTTCCTTTCATTGGGCCCTCCCCTGGGCCCTCCCACGCCTCGCGCCCGACGCGCCGCCCACGCCGCGCCCGATGACCGACCCGGCATCGAGCGACGCGGCGCTCATGGCGCTGGCTGGCGGCGGCGACCGGGCCGCCTTCAACCTGCTGGTCGGCCGGCATGGCGAGCGGGCGCTGCGCGTCGCGCTGCGCATCCTCGGCGATGCGGCGGAAGCGGAGGAGGTGGCGCAGGAGGCCTTCCTCCGCGCTTGGCAGGCGGCGGCCAGTTTCGACCCGGACCGGGCGCGCTTCACCACTTGGCTGCACCGGATCGTCGTGAACCTGGCGATCGACCGCACGAGGCGCCGGGCCGGCGCGCCCTCGGCCGGGCTGGAGGCGGCGGTGGAACTGGCCGACCCCGGGCCGGGGCCGGAGGCGGATGCCGTCGCCACCGAGGCGCGGGCGGCCCTGGCCGCGGCGCTCGGGGCGCTGCCGCCGCGCCAGCGCGCCGCCATCGCGCTGGCCTATGAGCAGGAGCTGAGCGGGGCCGAGGCGGCGGCCGCGCTGGAGGTTTCGGAGCGCGCGCTGGAGGGGCTGCTGCGGCGGGCCCGGCAGTTCCTGCGCAGCCGATTGGAGGGCTCATGAACATCGCCCGATTCGCCCTGCTGCTCGATCGCCATGGCCCGGCCCTGGCCCGCTGGCCTGAGTCCGAGCGGGCTGCCGCCACCTGCCTGCTGGCCGCTTCCGCCGAGGCGCGCGCGCGGCTGGAGGCGGCGCTCGCCCTCGATGCGCGCCTGCGGCGCGACCTGGCGCGACCCGACCCGGCCTCCGTCGCACGGCTGCAGGACGGCATCGCCCGGCGGATCGTCCGCGCGCCGATGCCCGACCGGCCGGGGCCCCTGCCCCGGTTGCTGGCACTGCTCCGCCCGGCGTTGCCGGCGGGTTGGGGAGCGCTGGCCGCCATGGCCTGCTGCGCTCTCTGGCTGGGCCTCTCGCCGCCGCGCGCCGCGCCGGAGGACCCATTCGGCCCCTTGCAGACCTTGCCCCTCGCGGGAGATGCCTTTTGATGCGCCGACCTTCCGGCAGGACCCTCATCACCGCGCTCTGCGGTGCCTCGCTGGTGCTGAACCTTGTCTTCGCCGGGCTGCTCTGGTGGCGGCCAACGCCGCCGCCCAGGGGCGGGCGCGGCTTCGACCGCATGGTGGCGCGGATCGAGGCCGCCCTGCCGGCGCCGGACCGGCCGCGCTTCCAGGCGGTGCTGGCGGCCGAGCGCGGGCGCTATTCGGCCAGCCTCGCCGCCATGCGCGCCGCCAGCGCCGAGGTGGATGCGGTGATGCGGCGGGACCCCTATGATCCCAGCGCGCTGCGCGATGCGCTCGCCGTCTGGGCGGAGCGGATGGTCGCATTCAACCGCGACTTCGGCGAGACCCTGGCCGAAGCGCTGGCCGCCGTCTCGCCCGAGGGCCGTGCCCAGATCGCCGCCGCGCGCCGGCCGGGCGGCTGAGCATGGCCCTGCCCTTCCTCCGTCGCGCGGCGCCGGCCGCCGCGGCGCTGCTGCTCGGCGGCTGCTCCGCGCTCGGCGACTGGCTGACGGCGCCCGGCACCTCCTCCGGCATTCCCCTCCCCGCCCGGATGGCGGCGGCGGATGCGGCGCAGCCGGTGCAGTGGCCGGACCCGTATTGGTGGCGCGGCTTCGGCTCGCCCGAGTTGGATGCGTTGATGACGGAAGCGATGGCGGCGAACAACGACATCGCGGCCGCCATCGCCCGCATCCGTCAGGCCGATGCGCAGATCCGCATCGCCGGGGCGACCTTGCTGCCGACGGTCGATCTCACGACGCGGGCGAACCGCTCGCAGAGCGGCACCGCCTCATCGGCTTCCATCGCCGGCTTCGGCGGCGGAGGCAGCCGCGTGCGGGTCAGCTCCAACAACCAGCTCAGCCTCGCGGCCAGCTACGAGATCGATTTCTGGGGCAAGAACCGCGGCCAGGTTGAGGCGGCGCAGCAATCCGCCTCGGCCACCCGCTTCGATGCGGGAACGGTGACGATCACCACCCAGGCCTCGGTGGCGAACACCTATTTTGCCATGCTGGCCGCGCAGGAGACGCTGGCGATCCAGCGGCAGAACCTCGACATCGCGCTCCGCGTGGTGCGGGTGATCCGCCAGCGGGTCGCGGTCGGCACGGCGACGGGGCTCGACCTTGCCCAGCAGGAGACGGTGGTGGCGCAGCAGCAGGCGCAGATCCCGCCGCTGGTGCAGTCGCTGGAGCAGAACCGCAATTCGCTCGGCACCCTCGTCGCCCGGCCGCCGGAGACGCTGCGGGTGGAGGGTGGCACCTTCAACCGGCTCGCGGTGCCGGCGGTGACGCCGGGCCTGCCGGCCGAGGTGCTGGCGCGGCGGCCCGACGTGCTGACCGCCGAGGCGACGCTGGCAGCGGCCAATGCCAATATCGTCGTCGCGCGGGCGCAGCTGCTGCCCTCCATCACGCTGACAGGATCGGGCGGCTTCACCAGCCTGGCGCTCGAGAACCTGCTGCGGCCCGGCTCGGTCGTCTTCAGCCTCGCGGCGGGGCTGGCCCAGCCCATCTTCCGTGGCGGGGCGCTGCGTGGGCAGGTGGAGCTGAACGAGGGCCGGGCGCAGGAGCTGCTGGCGACCTATCGCGGCACCATCCTTGCCGCCCTGGTCGATGCCGAGAACGCGCTGGTTGCGCTGCGCCAGACGACGGAGCAGGAAGCCCTGCAGGCCAATGCGGTGCGGATGGCCGAGCGCGCCTATGCGATCGCCGAGGCGCAGCTCCAGGCCGGGACCATCGACCTCATCACCGTGCTGAACACGCAGCAGACGCTGTTCTCGGCCCGCACCACCCTCGCCGATGCCCGCCTCACGCGGTTGCAAGCCGCGGTCGGGCTGTTCCGGGCGCTCGGCGGGGGGTGGAACGGCATTTGAGGTTGCAGTTCGTCACCTGAACCCCCTCATGGGGATGCGCCGCCGCCACCGTATCATCGCTATCCTGGACCGAGGTTTCCGACACATCCCATGCGCCGCTTCGCAATCCTCCTGCTGACCCTCGGGCTGATCGGCGGTGCCGGTGCGGGTGCCTGGTATTACTGGCAGCAGCGGCCGGCGCCCGAGGCGCAGGCCGGGCCGCGGCCCGGCGGCCCAGGCCGGGCCGGCGGCCCGCGGGGCGGCGGGCCCGGCGTCCCAGTGATGGTGGCCGCGGCGCAGCGGCAGGACGTGCCGATCATGCTCGACGCCATCGGCACGGTGCAGGCCTACAACACCATCACCGTCCGGGCACAGGTGGACGGCCAGCTCGTCGAGATCGCCTTCCAGGAAGGTCAGATGGTGAAGCAGGGCGACCTGCTGGCGCGGATCGACCCGCGCAGCTACCAGGCGGCGCTCGATCAGGCCTTGGCCAAGAAGGCACAGGACGAGGCGCTGCTGGCCAACGCCCGGCTCGACCTGCAACGCTACACGACGCTGGCGCGGAACGAGGGCGTCTCCCGCCAGCAGCAGGACACCCAGCGCTCCACCGTCGCACAGTACGAGGCGCAGGTCGCCGCCGACCAAGCGGCGATCGACAGCGCGCGGACGCAGCTCTCCTTCACCACCATCCGCTCGCCGATCAACGGCCGGGTCGGCCTGCGCCTGGTCGATCAGGGCAACCTCGTGCGCTCGGGCGATGCGACGGGCATCGTCACCGTCTCGCAGCTCCAGCCGATCGCCGTGACCTTCACCCTGCCGCAGCAGGAGCTGGGGCGGGTGCTGGAAGCCCTGGAGCGCGGGGCGGTACCGGTGCAGGCATTGCGCTCGGCAAGCGGGGGCACGCCGCAGACCCAGGGCTCGCCGGCATCGCCCGGAGCGCGCGGGCCGATCATGGGCGAGTTGCGGACGCTCGACAGCGCGGTCGATGCCTCGACCGGCACCATCAAGCTGAAGGCGGTCTTCGCCAACGAGGACACACGCCTCTGGCCCGGCGCCTTCGTCAACGTCCGGCTGCGGATCGACACCGTGCCGGATGCGGTGACGGTGCCTCTGGTCGCGGTGCAACGCGGGCCGGACGGCGCCTTCGCCTATGTACTGAAGGGCGACCAGACGGTGGAGCAGCGCAGCCTCCAGCTCGGCGTGCTGACGCCGACCGAGGCGGTGGTGCGACGCGGCGTGGAGGTCGGCGAGAAGGTCGTCACCTCGGGCGCGCTGCGGCTGAGCCCCGGCGTGAATGTGGTCGCCACCGACGATGCCACGCCGGAGAATACGCCCGCGCCAGGCCAGCGGCGCCTCCGCTCCCGGCAGGCGGCCGATGCGAGCCGCTGAGCGGTGAACATCTCCGCCCCCTTCATCGCCCGGCCGATCGCCACCGTGCTGCTGGCGATCGCGGTGCTGCTCTGCGGCGGCTTCGGCTATCTGCGGCTGCCGGTCTCGGCGCTGCCCGAGGTCGACTTCCCGACCATCGAGGTGACGACGAGCCTGCCCGGCGCCTCGCCGGAGACGGTCGCGCTGCTGGTCACCGCATCGCTCGAGCGGCAGCTGGCGCTGATTGCCGGCCTCACCGACATCGTCTCGACCAGCGGGCCGGGGACGAGCCGCATCACCATGCAGTTCACCCTCGGCCGCAACATCGACGATGCGGCGCAGGACGTGCAGGCGGCGATCAACTCCGCCAGGGGAACGCTGCCTGCCAACCTGCCATACCCGCCGACCTATGCGAAGGTGAACCCAGCCGACCCGCCGATCATCACCCTCGCCCTCACCTCGGACACGCTGCCGCTGCAACGGCTCTCCGACGCGGCGGATACGCTGCTCGGCCAGCGGTTGAGCCAGGTGAGCGGCGTCGGCCGCGTGTTGGTGCAGGGCAACATGCGCCCGGCCGTGCGCATCCAGGCCGACCCGGTGCGGCTGGCGGCCTACGGGCTCTCGCTGGAGGATGTGCGGACGGCGGTGGCGGCGGGCAACGTCAACACGCCGAAGGGCAGTGTCGACGGGCCGCGCCAGGCGAGCACGGTCATGGCCAATGACCAGATCGACCGGCCGGAGGCCTTCGCCAACCTCATCATCGCTTGGCGCAACGGCGCACCCGTCCGCCTCAGGGATGTCGGCACCGCGGTCCAGGACCTCGAGAACACGCTGACCGGCGCCTGGTATGACGGGGGCCCCGCCGTGCTGATCGATGTGCAGCGCCAGCCGGGGGCCAATATCGTCCAGACGGTGGCCGACATCCGCGAGCAGCTGCCGATGCTGGAGCGGGCGCTGCCGCAGGGGGCGCGGCTGGCGGTCGTCGCCGACCGGACGGGGACGATCAAGGCCTCGGTGCACGACGTGCAGTTCACCCTGGCGCTGGCCGTGGTGCTGGTCGTCGCGGTGATCTTCGTCTTCCTGCGCAGCCTGCGCGCCACCTTCATCCCGGGTGTCGCCCTGCCGCTCTCCATCATCGGCACCTTCGGGGTGATGGCGCTCTGCGGCTTCTCGCTCGACAACCTTTCGCTGATGGCACTGACCATCGCCACGGGCTTCGTCGTCGACGACGCCATCGTGATGATCGAGAACATCGTCCGCCTGATCGAGGAAGGGATGAAGCCGCTTGAGGCGGCCTATGAGGGGGCGCGGCAGATCGGCTTCACCGTCGTCTCGCTCACCGTCTCGCTGATCGCCGTTTTCATCCCGCTGCTCTTCATGCCGGGGGTGGTCGGCCGCCTGTTCCAGGAATTCGCGCTGACGCTCACCATCGCCGTGCTGGTCTCGATGGTGGTCTCGCTGACCCTGACGCCGATGATGTGCGGCTGGCTGCTGAAGCCGCATGCGGAGGCGCAGCCGGGCCGCCTCTCCCGCGCCACCGAGCGCGTGCTGGACGCCTGCCGCGACGCCTATGGCCGCAGCCTGCACCGGGCGCTGCGGCATGAGGGGCTGATGCTGCTGGTGGCGACGCTGACCGTCGCCGGCACCGTATGGCTCTATGTGGAAATGCCGAAGGGCTTCCTGCCGCAGCAGGATACCGGGCTGCTGGTCGCCAGTGTGGAGGCGCCGGACGATATCTCCTTCAGCCGCATGTCCGCGCTCCAGCAGGAGGTGGCGGCGCTGATCCGGGAGGACCCGGACGTGACGGGCGTCGCCTCCGTGGTCGGCGCCGGCATCGTCAATGCGGCGCAGAATACCGGGCGGATCAGCATCGTGCTGCGGCCGCGGGAGGAGCGCGAGGCCGACGCCAAGGCGATCATCGCCCGACTGCAGCCGCGGCTCGACGCACTGCCGCAGGTGGTGGTGCATCTCCAGGCGGTGCAGGACATCCAGATCGGCTCGAGGCCGGGCAGCACCGCCTTCCAGTACACCTTGATGGATCCGGATGCGGCGGAGCTCGGCCGCTGGGCGCCCGTGCTCGAGCGGAAGCTCGCCAGCCTGCCGCTCCTGCGCGGCATCGCCTCCGACCAGCGCGACGGCGGCGTGCGCGTCACCGTCGATGTGGATCGCGACAAGGCGGGGCGGCTCGGCGTCACCATGCAGGCGGTGGACGACGTGCTTTACGACGCCTTCGGCCAGCGCCAGATCAGCACGATCTATGCGCAGAACAACCAGTACCGCGTGGTGCTGGAGGCAGACCCCGCCATCCGCGACGACCCGGAGAAGATCGGCCTGCTGCGCGTGCCGGCGACGGCCGGGCAGCAGACCACGGTGCAGGGCACGCCCGCAACCACGACCGGCACGGTGCAGGTGCCGCTCTCGGAGCTGGCGCAGATCGGCCGCGCGGCCGGGCCGCTGACGGTGACGAAGCAGGGGCAGTTCCCCGCCGTCACCATCGGCTTCGACCTCGCGCCCGGCGCCTCGCTCGGCGAGGCCATCGCGGCGATCCGCGCGGCGGAGGCCGAGATCGGCATGCCGGATACGATCGTCGGCCGCTTCGCCGGCGATGCGGCGGAGTTCCAGCGGTCGCTGGCCGGCGAGCCCTGGCTGATCCTCGCCGCCATCGTCGTCATCTACATCGTGCTCGGCGTGCTCTACGAGAGCGTGATCCACCCGATCACCATCCTCTCCACCCTGCCCTCGGCCGGCATCGGCGCGCTGCTGGCGCTCAGGCTCTGCGGGCTCGACCTTTCCGTGGTCGGCCTGATCGGCATCGTGCTGCTGATGGGCATCGTCAAGAAGAACGCCATCATGATGATCGACTTCGCCCTCGAGGCGCAGCGCGACCACGGCAAGTCGCCGCGCGAGGCGATCATCGAAGCCTCGATCAAGCGCTTCCGCCCAATCATGATGACGACGTTGGCGGCGCTGCTCGGCGCCCTGCCGCTGGTGCTGGAGAGCGGCACCGGCTCCGAGCTGCGGCTGCCGCTCGGCGTCTCGGTCATCGGCGGGCTGCTGCTGAGCCAGGTCATCACCCTCTACACCACGCCGGTGATCTACCTTGCGATGGAGACGCTGCGGGACCGGGCGGTGCGGCTGGTGCGGCTGCGCCAGGCCGAGCCGCAGCCGGCGGAATAGCCGTGTCCATCTCCGGGCCCTTCATCCGCCGGCCGATCGCCACCGCGCTGCTCGCCATCGGCATCGCGCTGGCGGGCATCGTCTCCTATTTCGCGCTCCCCGTCGCGCCGCTGCCGAGCATCGACCTGCCGACCATCGTCATCGGCGCCGGCCAGCCGGGGGCGGACCCGGCGACCATGGCCTCCTCCGTCGCCGCGCCGCTGGAGCGGCGGCTCGGCGCCATCGCGGGCGTGACGGAGATGACCTCCACCTCCTCGCTCGGTGCAACCTCCATCATCGTGCAGTTCGACCTCTCGCGCAGCGTCGAGGGCGCGGCGCGGGACGTTCAGGCGGCGATCAACGCGGCGGGCAGCGACCTGCCGGCGGGCCTCGCCATCCCGCCCTATTTCCGCAAGGCCAATCCGGGCGATGCGCCGGTGCTCATCATGTCGCTCGCCGCCGATACGGTGACGCCGGGCGCGGTCTATGACGCCGCCGACAGCCTGGTCGGGCCTCGCATCGCGCAGGTGCCGGGCGTCGCCCAGGTCCTGATCGCGGGCGCCGAGCAACCGGCGGTGCGCGTCACCGTCGATCCAGCGGCCGCCAGGGCAGCGGGCGTCGGGATGGAGCAGATCCGCCAGGCGATCGCCAACAACAACGTTACCCAGGCGACGGGGCTGATCGACGGCTCGCAGCAATCTGCCGCCATCGCCGTCAACGACCGGCTGAACACGCCGGAGGAATTCGGCGCCATCACGCTGAAATCGGCCAATGGCGCCCTCGTCCGTATCAGCTCCATCGCACGCGTCGCGCTCGACGTGCGGGACCGGCGGCAGGGCGGCTCGGTCGATGGCCGGCCGGCGGTACTGATGATCATCTTCAAGCAGCCGGACGCCAATGTCATCGAGGTGGTGAACGGCATCCAGCGCATGCTGCCGGAGGTGGAGCGCTGGCTGCCGGGCGGCGTGCATATCACCACCATCCGCGACCGGTCGGAGACGATCCGCGCCAGCGTGCATGACGTGCAGCAGACGCTGCTGATCTCGATCGTCCTCGTCATCGCCGTCGTGGCGCTCTTCCTCGGCCGCACCTCGGCCGTCGCGGCGGCAGGCGCTTCGGTGCCGCTCTCGCTGCTCGGCACACTGGTGGTGATGTGGCTGGTCGGCTACTCGCTCGACAATCTCTCGCTCATGGCGCTCACCATCTCGGTCGGCTTCGTGGTCGACGACGCCATCGTCATGATCGAGAACATGGCACGGCTGATGGAGCGCGGCATGAAGCCGCTGGAGGCCGCGCTGGTGGGCGCGCGGCAGATCGGCTTCACCGTCGTCTCGATCACCGTCTCGCTCATCGCGGTCTTCATCCCGCTGCTCTTCATGGGCGGCATCGTCGGGCGGCTGTTCCGCGAGTTCTCGGCGACGCTCGCCATTGCCGTCGCCATCTCGGGTGTCGTCTCCCTTACCCTCACGCCGATGATGGCGGGGCGGCTGGCGCGGAGCGCGCCGCACCGGCCGGGGCTCGTCATCCGCCTCGTCGATGCGGGGATGGAGTGGATGACGCGCGGCTATCTTTGGTCGCTGCGGCAGGTGCTGCGCTTCCGGCGGATCATGCTGGTCTTCACCCTGGCGCTCATCGGCCTCACCGTCTGGCTCTACGTCATCGTTCCCAAGGGCTTTTTCCCAGACCAGGATACCGGCCTCATCATCGGCACGACCCGGGCGCCGCCGGACACCTCCTTCCAGACCATGCAGGTGTTGCAGGAGCGGGTGGTGCAGGTCCTGATGCGCGACCCGGCCGTCGCCAGCATCGCCTCCCAGGTCGGCGGCGGCGGGGGCAATTCGTCGGGCAACCAGGGGCGCATCTTCCTCAGCCTGAAGCCGCTGGCGGAGCGCGACAACGTCCCCGCGGTCCAGGTGATCGACCGGCTGCGGCGGCCGCTGAACGGCATCCCCGGCATGCAGACCTTCCTCCGCGCCGTGCAGGACATCAGCCTTGGCGGACGGGCGGGGAATGCGCAATTCCAGTTCGTGCTGCTTTCGCCGGACCTGGAGGGGCTGGAATCCTGGTCGGAGGTGCTGGTGCAGAGGCTGCGCGGCGTCGCCGGCATCACCGATGTCTCCTCCGACCAGCAGCGGGCCGGCTTGGTCACGCGGCTGGAGATCGACCGGGATGCTGCGGCGCGGCTCGGCGTCAGCGTCTCCGGCATCGCCTCGGCGCTGAACAGCGGCTTCGCGCAGCGGCAGGTCTCGATCATCTACCGGGCGCGCAACCAGTACCGCGTGGTGCTGGAGCTGGAGCCGGGGCTACAGCAATTCCCCGAACAGGTGGACGATATCTACGTGCCGGGCGCCGGCGGGACGCAGGTGCCGCTCTCAAGCCTCGTCCGGCTGACGCGGGCGACGGCGCCGTTGGCGGTGACGCATCAGGGCCAGTACCCGGCCTCGACCATCACCTTCAACCTCGCCGAGGGCATGTCGCTGGGCCAGGCAGCGGAGGCGGTGCAGCGGGTGGCGCAGGAAGCCGGGCTGCCGGACGGGATGCGGACGGAATTCGCCGGCAGCGCCAAGGCTTTCCAATCCTTCGCCCAAGACCAGCCGCTGCTGATCCTGGCGGCGCTGCTGACCATCTATATCGTGCTGGGCGTGCTCTACGAGCACCTGCTGCACCCCATCACCATCCTCTCCACCCTGCCGACGGCCGGCATCGGCGCGCTGCTGGCGCTGCTGGTGACGGGGACGCCTTTCACCGTCATCGCCCTGATCGGCGTGATCCTGCTGATGGGTATCGTGAAGAAGAACGCCATCATGATGGTCGATTTCGCCCTGGAACATGAGCGGAGCGAGGGAATCGGCGGCTTGGAGGCCATCATGGCGGCCTGCCGGGAGCGCTTCCGTCCGATTCTGATGACGACGCTGGCCGCCGTCTTCGGCGCGGTGCCGCTGGCCATGGCCTCCGGGGCGGGGTCGGAGCTGCGGCACCCGCTCGGCATCACCATCATCGGCGGGCTGCTGCTGTCGCAGGTCCTGACGCTCTACACCACGCCGGTGGTCTACCTGGCGCTCGATGGTGTGGGGCGGCGGAAGCGGCAAACCGTGGCGGCGGCGGCGCCGGCAGAGTAGGAGAGGTATTTCGGTGGTGGGCCCAGGCCCCCGCCGCAACCGCCGGAGATACGCGATGTCACTTCCCGCCCAGCCGCCCCAGCGCCCGAGCCGCGCCGAGGCCGAGGATGCCGTCCGCACCCTGATCCGCTGGGCCTGCGACGACCCGACGCGGGAAGGGTTGCTCGACACCCCCGCCCGGGTGGCGCGCGCCTACGAGGAGCTTTTCGCCGGCTACCAGGTCGACCCGGTGGCGCTGCTGGAGCGCACCTTCGACGAGGTCGAGGGGTATGACGAGATCGTCCTGCTCAAGAACATCCGGCTGGAGAGCTATTGCGAGCACCACATGGTGCCCATCATCGGCCATTGCCACGTCGCCTACCTGCCGGCCCGGCGCGTGGTCGGCATCAGCAAGCTGGCGCGGGTGGTCGAGGCCTATGGCAAGCGCCTGCAGATCCAGGAGAAGCTGACGGCTCAGATCGCCAATACGATCGACCAGGTGCTGCAGCCGCGGGGCGTCGCCGTCATCATCGAGAGCGCGCACCAGTGCATGACGACGCGCGGGGTGCACCAGACTGGCGTGACGATGGTCACCAGCCGGATGCTGGGCGCCTTCCGCGAGAATTTCGACACGCGCCGCGAATTGCTATCCCTGATCCAGTCACCTTCGTAAGGTGTCTCGCTGGCGCCGGGCGGCCGGGTGACCTAGGTTCCTGCACCCTTGGGAAGGAAGCCCGGAATGCCCGATGGCGATGCCCGGTTTCGTCTTCTCGCCGACAATGCGCCGGTCATGGTCTGGCGGGCGGACCCGAGCAAGGCCTGCGATTTCTTCAACAGGCCTTGGCTGGATTTCACTGGCCGGACGCTGGAGCAGGAACTCGGCTTCGGCTGGGCCGAAGGGGTCCATCCCGACGACTTCGACCGCTGCCTTGCGGTCTACACGGAAGCCTTCGATGCGCGGCGCCCCTTCAGCATGCAGTACCGCCTGCGCCGGCATGACGGAGCCTGGCGGTGGCTCCTGGACAACGGCAGGCCCTACGAGAACGGCGGCGGCTTCGCCGGCTATTTCGGGTCCTGCATCGACGTCACCGAGATGAAGCAGGCCCTCGACCAGCGGGACGAGCTGGTGGCGGAGTTGACCCATCGCATCAAGAACACCCTCGCCGTGGTGGTCGCCATGGCGGAGCAGACGCGGCGCACCACACTCAGCCCGGAGGAATTCCACCCGAACTTCCTCGGCCGGCTGCATGCCTTGTCCCGCGCCCACGACGCCCTGTTCCGCCAGGGCTGGATCGGTACCACGCTCGAGCTGGTGGTGCGGGAGGCCCTGGCCCCACACATGGAACCGGGGCGGATCACCATCGCCGGGCCGGCCGTCACGCTGCCGGCCAACAGGGCCGTGGCGCTCGGTATCGCCCTGCACGAGCTGGCGACCAATGCGGTGAAGCATGGCGCCCTCTCCACCCCTGCGGGCCAGGTGAGACTCTGGTGGGGCGAGGCCGAGGCCGACGACCAAGGTCAGGCCTGGCACCTGCTCCACTGGGAGGAAAGTGGCGGGCCGCCGGTACCGGGCCGCCCTGCCCGCCGCGGCATGGGGACGCAGTTGCTGGAAGGCGGCCTCGCCAGGCAGATCCGCGGGGCGGTGACACTCGACTTCGCCCCGGCTGGGCTGCGTTGCATCATGCGTCTTCCGGCTGGTCAGGGCCTCGCATAGCTCACGCCCATCCCGGCCGAGGGATCATTCTGGATGCCATAGGGCGGGATGGGGTAGCGAAGGCCGTTCTTTGCGAGGGCCTTCATGCCGTCGACGGCGGTGCGGAGGTCGGCCGGCCTGAGCGCCATCAGCATCTCCTCGTCCGGCACGCCGCCATAGCGGCGCTCGGCGTAGCAGGGAAGCGATAGGCTCGGCTCACCGGTCTTGAGTGCGCGGCCCCAGCTATCGGCGCAGGCGCTCTCGCCGGCGACGCTCCACTCGAACTTCCGGTAGTTGCGGTACTGCAACCCATTGATGAGGATGATCATCTGCCCTGGCGTCGCATAGACCAGCGCGATGTCGGGCTCGGGGATGCGGCCGGAATCGAGGGGGCTCACGGCCATGGCCTGATAGCGGCCATGCGGGACGACATCGAGCGCCTCCTGACGCGCCTGGGCATCCTCCTGGGTGCCGTGCCAGATGCCGACATATTTCTCGCCGCGGCGCCATTCCTCATCCTGCGGGCCGAGGCCGATGACGGCGCGACACTGCGAGCCGACAAGGTCCTCGCCGGTAATGCCGACCGTCCAGCCGAGGCGGGAGGCCATGCTGACGATCTGGTCGGTGGCGTGGACGGTCTTCGGCCGGCGGATGCGGGGGATGGCCTCCATCTCGGCCACCGTCCCGTACATCTTCATGCCGATGACCGTCGTCTTGAGGCGCAGCAGCGCATTCAGCTCGGCAACGAGGGCTGGCAGGTCCAGCATCGGCGTTTCTCCCATTCTTCCTGGCGATGATATCCCGCCCCGGTCCCGCCCCCAACTCAGACCGGTCTGGGCCGGGTTACGGCCTGGCGAGAGGAGCTTGAGGGGAGCAGCGCTCCCCTCAACCGCTAAATCGCCCGCGACAAACCGGCGAAGAAGCCCCGCCGCATCCCGTATTGCGGCGCCCCAACGCCGATGCCGGTCCCGTCGCGCAGCTGGTAGCCACGGTCGAAGAGATTGATCACGTCGAAACGGAGCGTCCAGGCGCCGCCATCCGGCAGGGTCAGGCGCTGCGAGACGCCGAGATTGACCGTGAGATAGGGCGTCATCACCTCGCTATTGGCGAAGCCCTTCCGCATGCCGCTGCCATAGACGAGAGAGCTGGACAGGGTGCCGCCCTCCCAGGCCTCGTAGGCGGCGCCGGCTGAGCCGGTGAGCAGCTGATCATGATCGGTGCGGACCCATTTGCGGCGAATCTGGGCGAGTTCGGCCGGCGACCAAAAATACTGGTTGGAGACGAGGCCCCTTCCCTCCGAGCGCGAGACGGAGAGGTTGCCGTAGACCCGCCAAGGGCCCTGGCGCCAATCGGCCGTCAGCTCCGTGCCGTAGACCCGGCCGCGCCGGTAGTTGTAGGGCGAGAAGACATAGGCCCGGCCGAACTGCCCGAGATCCTGCATGTCCTCGACCGAGCGGCCATAGGCCTCGATGCCGAGGGTGAGGCTCTCGGTGACGCGGCGACGGATGCCGAGGTTGACGTAGTGCGTCCGCTCCGGCTGCACAGGGTCCGCCTGCTGGGTGGATGGCTGCAAGCTCGTGCCGCGGTAGCGGGCGATGTCGATGGCGCCGACCAGTTCGGCCGGCGGCGGGGTGAAGTAGCGGGCATAGCCGAGGGCGACCGTGGTTGCCTCGTCCGGCGTCCAGACAAGGTTGGCGCGCGGGCTGAATTGCGAGGCTTCGACGATGCCGGATATGGTGTCGAAGCGGCCGCCGGCATTGAGCGTCAACCGGTCGGTGATGCGCCACTCGTCCTGCAGATAGAGGCCGAACAGCGTCTGCCGCACGCGGCCGGCCTCCCGCAGGTTGAAGGGCGCGTCGAGGGCGCTGCCCACTGCGTCGAGCGGCAGCAGCGTGCTGTCCGTCACGTTGCGGGTCGTATCCTGGGACAGGGAAAAGCCGCCACGCAGCGTATGCTCCCGGTGCAGGCGCCAGGCCGCGTCGCCCTGCGTACCGTAGGACAGGCTCTCCCGCGCCACGGTGCTTGCCGAACCGTCGAAAAGCAGGTCGCCGAGCCCGTCCGGCCGGTAGCGGATGGAGGAGCGGCGGATGAAGGTGGAGAGCTGGAGGTCGGCATCGCCCAGGCTGTGCTGCCCGGCAAGGATGGCGAAGCTGTTGCGCTGCACCTGGCGCGCGCGAAGGTCGGTGCTGTCGAAGATGGACTGGCCATAGGCGGTGAAGGCCGGGCGCAGCCCCGGCGTGTTCGGCACCTGATAAGTGGAGTACATGCTGCCGGCGATCAGCGAGATGCGGCTGCGGTCGCCGACCGGCACAGCGGCATGGACCAGGCCGCGGATCTGGTCGGTCTCGTTGTGAAGGGCGGTCCGGCCCGGCGTCGGGTTCTCGAAGCCGCGGTCGCTGCGGAGGCCGGAGAGCGTGCCGAAATACTCGACTGGCCCGGCACTGCCGCCATAGCTGGCGCCCGGCTGGATGGTGCCGAAGCTGCCGCCATAGACGCCGATGCTGCCGCCGGGATCCTCGAGCCCGGAGCGGAGCTGCATGTCGACGACGCCCGCCGTGCGGTAGCCGAACTGCGCCGGCAGCGCGCCGGTGATGAGCGAGACGCTGCGCAGCGCCCGCGCGTCGAAGAGCTGGTTGAAGCCGCTGATCGCCTCCGGCAGTAGCACGCCGCTGACGCGGTATTGCAGGTTGCGGTGGTCGCCGCGGACATGCAGGTCGCCGAAGGCCTCCTGCACCACGCCCGGCGCCTGGAGCAACACGTCGGTGAGGCGGGCATTCTCGCCCCCGGGCAGCTTCTGGATGGTCTCTCGGTCGATCTCGTAGCGGCTGGCGCCAAGGCTCGGGGCGATGGCGTTGCGCGCCACGTCGAGGCTGCGGGACCGCACGACGAGGTCGGGCAGCTCGAAGGCCGGCTCCTCCGCCCGCGCCGCATCGGCGAGGAGGACCGAAACAACCGCGACAACTCGATAGCTGTTCATCTCTGCATCATCCAAGGCTATTGATATGTTCATGTATTTGTTGTTTATTTTCAGTATGTTATACTGATCCGCCGGGGTGGATGGCGCAAGCCGGCGCAATGCGCGATGCTCGCGCCGCAGACCGACGAGGCACCTCATGACCGGCACGCTGTTCCGCAACTTCCGGCTCTTCGATGGCCTCGCCGATGGGCTCGCCGAGGGGATGGAGCTGCTGGTCGAGGGCGACCGGATCAAGGAGGTGGCGGACCGGCCCATCACCAGCAGCACCGCGCGCGTCATCGATGCCGGCGGGCGTACGCTGATGCCCGGGCTGATCGACGCGCATGTCCATGCCTACGGCAGCGAGGCCGATCTCGGCCGGCTGGAGCGGCTGCCGCGCAGCCTGCAGGCTTTGCAGGCGGCGGAGCGGTTGCGGCAATCCCTGCAGCGCGGCTTCACCACCATCCGCGATGCGGGCGGCGCCGATTGGGGCCTCGCCATCGCCTGCGAGACGGGGCTCATCGCCGGGCCGCGGCTGTTCTACCCGGGCCGCGCGCTGTCGCCGACCGGCGGCCATGGCGACATGCGGCCGAACACCATGCTCGACCAGTTCTGCGGCTGCTGCGCGCCCACCATGGCGCTCGGCGTCATCGCCGATGGCGTGGACGAGGTGCGGAAGGCGGTGCGCGGCGAACTGAAGCGCGGGGCGCATGCCATCAAGATCATGGCGAGCGGCGGCGTCGCCTCGCCCTCCGACCCGATCTACGCCCTGCAATACAGCGACGAGGAGATCGCCTGCGCGGTCTGGGAGGCGAAGGCCTGGCGCAGCTACGTGCTCGCCCATGCCTATACGCCGGAGAGCATCCATCGCGCGGTGCGGCTCGGCGTGCGCTCGATCGAGCATGCCAACCTGATCGATGCGGAGACCGCCGGCTTCATGGCGGAGCGAGGCGCCTTCGCCGTGCCGACCCTCGTCACCTATGACGCGCTGGAGGAGGAAGGGCCGGCGCTCGGCCTGCCGAAGGAGAGCATGGCGAAGCTTGCCAGCGTGAAGGATGCCGGGCTCGGCAGCCTCGAGATCCTCGCGCGGGCGGGGGTGCGGATGGCGCTCGGGACCGACCTGCTCGGCGCCATGCACCGGCGGCAATCGGATGAGTTCGTCATCCGCCGCCAGGTCCTGCCGGCGGCGGAGGTGTTGCGCAGCGCGACCAGCGTGGCGGCGGTGCTGCTCAACCAGGAGGGGCAGCTGGGCGTGGTCGCGCCGGGGGCGCTGGCCGACCTGATCCTCGTCGATGGCGACCCCGTCGCCGATATCGGCGTGCTCACCGGCCAGGGCGAGCGCATCCCCCTCGTCATGAAGGGCGGGGTGGCGATGATCGACCGGCTGGGCGCCTAACGCACCAGGCGCAGCGTCCCCGAGGAGGGAATCTCACCCGCCGATTTCTGCAGGTTGAGAAGCTGGGTGGTCAGCGCCAGTACCCGGAGCGTCTGATCCTCCGCCTCGTCCTGCTGTGCCACATACCAGCGCGTGCCGCGGTAATCGGCGGCGAGCCGCGGCCGGGCGGGCGGCTGCTGCCACAGGCGGAAGAGCCGCGGCCTTGCCTGGCCGCCGCCCGGCCGAGGGATGGAGACGCGATAGGCGGTACCCTCCTCTCCCCGCCGCTGCACGGCGCCGAGATAGTGCAGGATCTCGTCCACCGAGCGCAGGTACCAGGCGAGGCCCGAAGGCGCCGCGCGGCCGGCATGGATGGCGTGGTCGGCCACCTCATCGGCACTGCAGGGGTCGCCCTCCTGGGTGATGGGGGAGATCTGCGGCGGCTCGTTGTCGAGGGCAAGCGCGGTGAAAGGCGGTGAGGAGCCAGGGCGGCCGGGTATGCAGATCACCAGCTGGTTCACCGCACGATACAACTGCCACCCATCTCCGGCCCGGCGCAGGGTAATGCCGGGCTCCTTCAGCATGGAAAGCCGGTCCGGCGCCGTCGCCTCCGCCCGGCTGAGCGGCGGGCCGAGCGGGATCAGGCGGGTATAGCCGTTGAAGCGGAGGCGGCCGAAGCGGGTCAGCCGGTCGACGACGGCCTGGAAGGGGTCGCAGGGCGGCCTGGCCTCCATGCCGGCCTCGGCGCAGGCGGCCTCGGCGTCCGGGTCCAGTGCCTGGCGGCGGGCCGGGTCGTTGGCGATGATGCGGCCGCCCGGCCCCTCATCGAATTTGGAGACGAGCAGGTAGAGCAGCACTTGGTCCGGCAGGCCCTGGTCGGAGAGCAGGCGCAGCAGCACCGGGTCGATCGGCCGCAGCAGCCCGCGGGCGAATTCCTGGCGGTCGAGCGGGCCGATGTCGAAGCTCGGATTCGTCGAGGCCAGAAGCGCCGGCTGGGCGAGGCCGGCCGAGTGGCTGAGGTCGTAGCCGAAGCCGGCAGAGAGGGTGAAAGCGCCATGGATGGCGCCGATGGTCGAGAAATGCAGCGGCGCCTGGTCCCGCGCCCGCAGCACGTTGACCACCAGCAGGGTATCCGTCGCGGCCTGCATCGTGCCGTTATAGGCGATGCTGTTCTCGGCGATGCTGCCGCCGAGGGAGCAGGCGACGAGGCCGGGCAGCAGGGCGAGGGCCAGCAGGCGGAGGCGAAGGCTCATCCGCGCAGCATGCCCGAGCCGTCCCTCCTGGCGAGTGAAACCGGGTTCAGCCGAGATGGACCTCGAAGCCCTTGGCGGTCGCAGGGCGGGCCATCATCCGCTCGTACCAGGCGGCGACATGGGGCAGGTCGTCGAAGGGGACCTGATGCCGCTCATGCCGCCAGGCCCAGCCGAGGATGGCGAAGTCGGCGATGCTCGGCTCGCCCTCGGTCGCGACGTAGTCGCGCCCGGCCAGGCGCCGGTCGAGCACGCCATAGAGGCGCTTCGTCTCGTTATGGTAGCGGGTGAAGCCGTATTCCTTGGCTGGCCCGTCCGGCTGCATCAGGAAGTGGTGGACCTGACCGGGCATCGGGCCGAAGCCGCCCATCTGCCACATCAGCCATTCCAGGACCGGCACCCGGGCGCGCAGTTCGCGCGGCATGAATTTCCCCGTCTTTTCGGCGAGATAGAGAAGAATCGCGCCGCTCTCGAAGACGGTGATGGGCTGGCCGCCCGGCCCCTCCGGATCGATGACCGCCGGGATGCGATTGTTCGGGCTGAAGGCGAGGAAGGCCGGGTCGAATTGCTCGCCCTTGGTGATGTTCACGGTCTTCACCGTGTAGGGGAGACCCATCTCCTCCAGCGCGACGCTAATCTTGCGGCCGTTCGGCGTGTTCCAGGTATGCAGCTCGATCATGGAGTCCCCGTCCCGAAAGCGTTGGGCCGAGCCTAGCCGAGGCCGCCGGGGCTGGCGAGCGCGGCGCACTGTGGCGCCGGCGCCACCTGTGGCCACGAACCTGCGCACGGAACATTGTAGTCGCTTCCTATTTTCGGTGCCATGCCGCAACCTGAGCGCGCAGGTCCGGCCAGGGGAAATGGTGGCGGCCCTGCGCTTTGGGGGATGGTCTTCATGCTGGTAATGTCGCTTCCGGCCGCGCGCCGTAAGTCGGTGACGCTCGCCTATCTGATCTGGGCCGTGTTCGGCCTGTTTGGCCTGCACCGTCTCTATCTGGGCCGGAATCTCTCGGCCGCGGGCATGGCCGCCATCACCGTGCTCTCCGTCCCGCTGATCTGGAGCGGCCTCGGCCTGCTCGGCTTCGTCGCCACCAGCACCTGGGCGCTGGCTGATGCGGTGCTCATTCCGGGCATGGCGAAGGAGCTCAACGGGGCGGTGGCCGCGGCGCCCTGAGGGAGTACGGCGCCCTTTCCCCCCAGGGCGCCTCTCAACTTCAGATTGGAGGAAGTCGTGCCCCTCCTCAGGTCAGCTTCTGCTTCAGCACCTCGTTGACCAGGGCGGGGTTACCCTTGCCCTGCATGGCCTTCATCACCTGGCCGACGAAGAAACCGAAGAGCTTATCCTTGCCGCTGCGGTATTCGGCAACCTTGCCGGCATTGGCCGCCATGACCTGCTCGATCGCCGCCTCGATGGCGCCGGTATCGACAACCTGGCGCAGGCCGCGCGCATCGACGATGGCGCCCGGCCGCTCGCCGGTCTCGAACATGATCGCCAGCACATCCTTGGCGATCTTGCCGTTGATCGTCTTGTCGGCGATCAGGTCCAGCAGCTCGCCGAGCGCCGCCGCGCTGACCGGGCTTTCCTCCACGCCGAGGCCTGTGCGGTTGAGGGCGGCGAAGAAGTCGCCGGTGACCCAATTCGCCACGGTCTTGGCGTCGCGGCCCTTGGCCACGGCCTCGAAGAAGGCAGCCGTCTCCCGCTCCAGCGTCAGCACATGGGCGTCATAGGGCGAGAGGCCCATCGCCACGTAGCGCGCGCGCCGCTCATCCGGCAGCTCCGGCAGCGAGGCCTTCAGGCGCTCAACCCAATCGGCCTCCAGCACCAGGGGCGGCAGGTCGGGGTCGGGGAAGTAGCGGTAGTCATGCGCATCCTCCTTGGAGCGCATGCTGCGCGTGACGCCGCGGCCGGTATCGAAGAGCCGCGTCTCCTGCTCGACCGTGCCGCCCTCCTCCCACAGCTCGACCTGGCGCCGCGCCTCGGCCTCGACCGACTGCATGACGAAGCGGATGGAGTTGACGTTCTTCACCTCGCAGCGGGTGCGGAACCCCTCTCCCGCGCGGCGGACGGAGACGTTGACGTCGGCCCGCATCGAGCCCTCGTCCATGTTGCCGTCGCAGGTGCCGAGATAGCGAAGGATCTGGCGGAGCTTCGTCAGATAGGCCCCCGCCTCTTCGGGCGAGCGCATGTCGGGCTCGGAGACGATCTCCATCAGCGCGACGCCGGAGCGGTTCAGGTCGATGAAGGACTTGCTCGGATGCTGGTCGTGCAGCGACTTGCCGGCATCCTGCTCCAGATGCAGGCGGGTGATGCCGATCTCCTTGGTGCTGCCGTCGGCCAGCGTGATCTCGACCGTGCCGGTGCCGACGATCGGATGGGCAAACTGGCTGATCTGGTAGCCTTGGGGGAGATCGGCATAGAAGTAGTTCTTCCGATCGAAGCGCGACCAGAGATGGATCTCCGCCTTCAGCCCGAGCCCGGTGCGCACGGCCTGGGCCACGCATTCCTGGTTGATCACCGGCAGCATGCCGGGAAAGCCGGCATCGACGAAGGAGACCTGGCTGTTCGGCTCGGCACCGAATTCGGTTGCCGCGCCGCTGAACAGCTTGGCCTGCGAGGTCACCTGGGCGTGGACCTCGAGGCCGATGACGACTTCCCAGGGGCCGGTGCGGCCTTCGATCACATAGGTCATGCGCTTGCCGTCCTTGCGCCCCAACCGAAGGTCAGGCGCTGCTGTTCACGGAGGAATGCCTCCCGGTCCTCGACGATGCCCAACCCTAGCCGCCTCGCGCAATCGGCGAAGCCGGAGAGGGATTGCGGATCGAGCGCGCCGGTCTGCAGGTTGTCCTGGTTAACGACGATGGCCGAGATCATGGCGCCCGCCTCGATCAGCATGCGGCCGCAGACGCCTTCCAGATGCGGCCGCATCTGGCTGCGGACGGACATGCTCCACGGCACGTCGCTCGCGTGCGCGATCTGGCCGTAGCTGACGAAGCGGCGTCCCACCGCCGCGGCGCGGATCGCCCCGATGCTGCGGTCCAGGTCGAGCATGCTAGGCGCCTGCCCTCAGCCGCGGCAGGGCGGTGAAGGCCGCCGCCTGCTCGATCGCCGCGCCGACGGCGAAGACCGTCTCCTCGTCGAAGGACTTGCCGATCACCTGCAGGCCGAGCGGCAGCCCCTGCGCATCGAGCCCGGCCGGCACGGCGAGGCCCGGCAGGCCCGCGAGGTTGGCCGTCACGGTGAAGACGTCGTTCAGGTACATCTTCACCGGGTCGTCCTGCTTCTCGTCCATCCCGAACGCCGCCGAGGGTGTCGCCGGGGTGACGATGGCGTCCACATTGCCGAAGGCCTCGTCGAAGTCGCGCTTGATGAGGGCGCGGATCTTCTGCGCCTTCAGGTAATAGGCGTCGTAGTAGCCGGCACTCAGCACGTAGGTGCCGATCAGGATGCGCCGGCGCACCTCGGCGCCGAAGCCCTGGGCCCGCGTCCGCTCGTAGAGATCGCGCAGGTCGCTGCCCGGCTCCGCCGCGCGGAGGCCGAAGCGCACGCCATCGTAGCGGGCGAGGTTCGAGGAGGCCTCGGCCGGAGCGACGATGTAGTAGGTCGGCAGCGCATACTGCGTGTGCGGCAGGCTGATCTCGACCGTCTCCGCCCCCTGCTCGCGCAGCCAGGCGAGGCCCTGTTCCCAGAGCGCCTCGATCTCGGGCGGCGTGCCCTCCAGGCGGTATTCCTTCGGCACGCCGATGCGCAGCCCCCTCACCCCGCGGGCGCAGGCGGCGGCGAAGTCGGGCACCGGGACATCGGCGCTGGTGCTGTCCTTCGGGTCGAAGCCCGCCATGGACTTCAGCAGGATGGCGCAATCCTCGACGGTGCGCGCGACGGGCCCCGCCTGGTCGAGCGAGGAGGCGAAGGCAACGATGCCGAAGCGGCTGCACCGCCCATAGGTCGGCTTGATGCCGGCGATGCCGCAGAAGGCGGCTGGCTGGCGGATGGAGCCGCCGGTATCCGTCGCAGTGGCGCCGAGCGCCAGCCGCGCCGCGACGGCGGCGGCCGAGCCGCCGGAGGAGCCGCCGGGCACCAGCCGCGCGTCCGGATCGTTCGCGCGCGACCAGGGGTTCTCCACTGGACCGGAGGCGCTGGTGGTGTTGGACGACCCCATGGCGAATTCGTCGAGATTCGCCTTGCCGAGGAAGACCGCGCCATCCCGCAGCAGGTTGGCTGAGACGGTGCTCTCATAGGGAGGGGTGAAATTACCGAGGATGCGGCTGCCGGCCGTCGTCAGCGTCCCCGCGGTGCAGAACAGGTCCTTGATGGCGAGCGGCACCCCCTCCAGCGGGCCGGTGAGGCCCTCCTTCCGCCGCGCATCGCTGGCGCGGGCCTGCTCGAGCGCGCGCTCGCCCGTCACGGTAATATAGGCGTTCAGCCGCGGGTTGAGCGCCGCGATGGCGTCCAGATGCGCCTGCGTCAGCTCGACCGAGCTGATGACGCCCTCGTTCAGGGCGTCGATGGCGCCACGCAGGGTGAAGTCGGTCGGATGCATCTTATTCCACCACCTTGGGGACGCCGAAATACTCGCCCTGGCGGTCGGGCGCATTGGCGAGGATCTGGTCCGCGATGCCGCCATCGGTCACCGCATCGGGACGCGGGCGGAGCGCCACGGCGCCGCCGCCGGCCATCGGCTCCACTCCCTCGGTGTTCACAGCCTGCAACTGCTCGATCCAGCCGAGGATGCCGTTCAGTTCCGCCTGGGCCTGGGCCAGCTCGCCCTCCTCCAGCCGGATGCGGGCCAGGGCGGCGATGCGGCGGACCGTCGCGATATCAAGGGACATGGGCCATTCCAGTCTGCACGAGAGAGGGGGCTATAAGGCCCCGCATGGCGCTCATCAACCTGACCGACCTCCGATCGGCCCTTCCCCGGGGGCAACGCCTGCTCGGGCTCGACCCGGGGAGCAAGCTGGTCGGCCTCGCCCTGTCCGATGCCTCGCTGCTGCTGGCCAGCCCCTATGGCAGCCTGAAGCGGGGGAAGCTTGCGGCCAATGCCGCGGAGCTGCGGGCGATCGTTGCGAAGGAGGCGGTGGGCGGGCTGGTGGCCGGCCTGCCGCTCTCCATGGATGGCAGCTTCGGGCCGGCGGCGCAGGCGGCGAAGGATTGGGCGATGGCGATCGCTGCCGCGGTCGCCCTGCCGGTCGCCATGTGGGACGAACGGCTCTCGAGCGCGGCGGTGAACCGGATGATGGTGGCGGCCGACCTCAGCCGGGCCAAGCGCGCGGCGGCGGTGGATGCGGCGGCGGCCGCCTACATGCTCCAGGCGGCCTTGGATGCCAGCCGCCCCGCGGTTAGTGTCCCGCCGACCTGAGAGTGGCGAGTCCTGGATGTCCTTCTCCTTTCCCATCCTCCCCGATGGCCATCTCCTTGCCATCGAGGGGCTGGAACCGCCGCATATCGGCGCCCTGCTCGACCTCGCCGAGAGCTATGCCCTGCTCAACCGGCAGGGCAAGACGCAGCGGGACCTGCTGCGCGGCCGGACCCTGATCAACCTCTTCTTCGAGGACAGCACCCGGACCCGCACGAGCTTCGAGCTGGCCGGCAAGCGGCTGGGGGCGGATGTCATCAACATGTCCGTCTCCAACTCCTCGGTGAACAAAGGCGAGACGCTGATCGACACGGCGACCACGCTGAATGCCATGCATTGCGACCTGCTGGTGGTCCGCCACGCCCAGTCCGGCGCCCCTGCCCTGCTGTCGCAGAAGGTCTCGGCCAGCGTCATCAATGCCGGCGACGGTACGCATGAGCACCCGACCCAGGCGCTGCTCGACGCGCTGACCATCCGCCGCCGCAAGGGGCGCCTGGAGGGGCTGGTCGTCGCCATCTGCGGCGACGTGCTGCACAGCCGGGTCGCCCGGTCGAACATCCACCTGCTGACGGCGATGAACGCCCGCGTCCGCATCGTCGGCCCGCCGACCCTGATCCCGGCCGCGGCAACGCGGCTCGGCGTCGAGGTCTTCCACGACATGAAGGCAGGCCTCGCCGGGGCCGATGTCGTCATGATGCTCCGCCTGCAGAAGGAGCGGATGACGGGCGGCCTCGTCCCCTCCTCCCGCGAGTTTTTCCGCTTCTTCGGCCTCGACCGGGAGAAGCTCGACTGGGCGAAGCCGGATGCCATCGTCATGCATCCCGGCCCGATGAACCGCGGCATCGAGATCGACAGCGCCATTGCCGACGACCCGGAACGGAGCGTGATCGGCGAACAGGTGGAGATGGGCGTCGCCTGCCGGATGGCGGTGCTCGACGTGCTGGCGCGGGACCTTCGCCGCAATGCGTGACGTGCTGATCGCGGGCGCCCGCCTGCTCGACCCTGCCTCCGACCTCGACGCGCCGGGCGACCTCCTCGTCCGGGGCGGGCTGATCCTCGACCACGGCCCCAGCCTCTCCCGCCCCGAGGGCGCCGAGATCGTCGAGGCCCATGGCGCCTGCCTCGCCCCGGGGCTGGTCGATCTCCGCGCCGCCATCGGCGAGCCGGGGGCGGAGCACCGCGAGACCATCGCCTCCGCAGCAGCTGCCGCGGTGGCGGGCGGCATCACCACGCTCTGCGTCCTGCCGGATACCGATCCGGCGCTGGACGACCCGGCGCTCGTCCAGTTCGTCCTCCGCCGCGGCGAAGCGACGGGCAGCATGACCCTCCTCCCCTATGCCGCCGCCACCAAGCATTGCGAGGGCCGCGAGATCGCCGAATATGGGCTGCTGCTGGAGGCCGGTGCCGTCGCCTTCACGGACGGGCGGCGGGCGATCGGCCATGCGCGAACCATGCGCCTCGCCCTCTCCTATGCCCGCGCCTTCGGGCGGATGGTGGTGCAGCACCCGGAGGAGCCGGGCCTAGCCGCAGGCGGCGCCGCGACCGAGGGCGAGCTGGCAACGCGGCTCGGCCTGCCCGGCATCCCGGCGGCGGCCGAGGCGATGATGGTCCAGCGTGACATCGCCCTCGCCCGCCTGACGGGGGGACATGTGCATTTCGCCCATGTCAGCACCGCGGCGGCGCTCGACCTCATCCGCGCCGCGAAGGCCGAGGGGCTGGCCGTCACCTGCGACACCGCCCCGCCCTATTTCGACCTGAACGAGACGGCGATCGGCGACTACCGCACCTATGCCAAGCTCTCCCCGCCGCTGCGGCCGGAGGCGGACCGGCTGGCGGTGGTCGCGGCGCTGCAGGACGGCACCATCGATGCCGTCGCTTCCGACCATCAGCCGCATGATGCCGACGACAAGCGCCTGCCCTTCGCCCAGGCCGAGGCAGGCGGCGCCGGCCTTGCCACGCTGCTCGGCGTCACCCTCGCCCGGGTGCATGGCGGAGACCTGCCGCTGCTCCAGGCGCTCGGCCTGCTGACGGCGCGACCGGCGGGGCTGCTCGGCCTGCCGATCGGGCGGCTGGCCAAGGGCGCGGCGGCCGACCTGGTGCTGTTCGAGCTGGACCGGGGCTGGCAGGTCAAGGCGGGCGCCCTGCCTGGCAAGGCGCAGAACTCGCCCTTCGACGGGCGGGCACTGGAGGGTCGGGTGATCGGCACCTGGAAAGCTGGCCGGAGGGTCTACACCGCATGAGCCTGCTGCTCGCCTTGCTGCTCGGCTACCTGCTGGGCTCCGTACCCTGGGGGCTGTTGCTGACGCGCGCCGCCGGCCTCGGTGACGTCCGCGCCATCGGCTCCGGCAGCATCGGCGCGACCAATGTGCTGCGGACGGGCAACAAGTCGCTCGCCGCCGCGACCTTGGCGCTCGATATCGCCAAGGGAGCGCTCGCCCTTTGGGTGGCGGGCAGCCTCTGGGGTGAGCAGGCAGGGCTGGCGGCCGGCTTCGGCGCCGTGCTGGGCCATGCCTTCCCCGTTTGGCTCGGCTTCAGGGGCGGCAAGGGCGTGGCGACGGGCGGCGGCGTGCTGCTGGCGGCGGCCTGGTGGCTTGGCCTTGGCGTCGCGCTGGTCTGGCTGGCGACGGCCTTCCTCACCCGCATCTCCTCGGCGAGTGCGCTCGTCGCCTGCGTCGCGGCACCGGTGCTGGCGCTGGTTGCCGGGCGGCACGATCTGGCGCTGTTCAGTGCCGGGATCGCCTTGCTGGTCGTCATTCGGCACAGGCCGAATATCGAGCGGTTGCTGGCAGGGACGGAGCCGCGGATCGGTCGTAAGTAAATCGCAACGAAACGCTGGACTTCGGCGGAAGGCCATGGTTCCTCACTCGTGAACCATGGCTGTGCCGATGACCGCCGATACGCTCGACCGCCTTCGCCTTGCCCGCACCGAAGGGCTTGGACCGCAGATCTTCCAACGATTGCTCGCGCGCTTCGGCACGGCCCGTGTGGCGCTCGAGGCCTTGCCCGACTTCAGCAAGGGCAAGCTGGTCCCGCCGGCGGCGGGCCTCGTGGAGCGGGAGATGGCTACCGTCGCCAGGATGGGCGGGCGCTTCTTCTTCCTCGGCCTGCCCGGCTATCCGCCGCTGCTGGAGACGCTCTACGACCCGCCGCCGGCCCTCGCCCTGCTCGGCGACCCAGCGGCGCTCGCCCCGCGCGCGGTGGCCATCGTCGGCGCCCGCAGCGCCTCCACCGCCGGGCGTCGCGTGGCCGATGCGCTCGCCGCGGACCTGGCCCGGGCCGGGCTCGTCATCGTCTCCGGCATGGCGCGCGGGATTGATGCCGCGGCCCATCTCGGCGCGATGCGGGAGGGCCGGACGGTGGCCGTCGTAGCCACCGGGCTCGACCGGCCCTACCCGGCCGAACACGCCGCGCTCCAGGCCCGGATTGCCGCCGAGGGCGGCGCGGTTCTGGCCGAGGCGCCGCTCGGCACCGCGCCCCTCGCCCAGCATTTCCCGCGGCGGAACCGAATCGTCGCGGCGCTTGCCATGGGCGTCGTCGTGGTTGAGGCAGCGCAGCGCTCCGGCAGCCTCATTACCGCGCGGCTCGGGCTGGAATTGGGGCGGGAGCTCTTCGCCGTGCCCGGCAATCCGCTCGACCTGCGCTGTCGCGGCTCGAACGACCTCATCCGCCAGGGCGCCCACCTCACCGAATCGGCCGAGGACGTGCTGCCGAACCTGCCCGAGGCACCGCATGCCGAGCCCCTCTTCACCCCGCGCCCGGAGCCCGCGGCACCGCCCGCCCAGGCTCTTCCGCCCAGTGAGGCTGGACAAGTGTTTGAATTGCTTGGTGCCGCTCCCATAGCGGTTGACGAGGTGGTGCGGCGCTGCCACCTGTCGCCCTCCGCGGTCCAGACGATCCTTCTCGAATTCGAACTGGCCGGGCGGGTAGAGATGTTGCCGGGCAACCGGGTGGCGCTCACCGGCCAGGCCTGACGGAAGGGCGCCGGGACCGGAACTTATGCACCCGGCCGCGAAGGCCAGGGGGACTGGAGTCCATGACGGACGTCGTCGTTGTCGAATCGCCCGCCAAGGCCAAGACGATCAACAAGTATCTCGGGGGGGACTACAAGGTCCTCGCCAGCTTCGGCCATGTGCGCGACCTGCCGCCGAAGGACGGCTCCGTCCGTCCCGACGAGGACTTCGCCATGGACTGGGAGTCGGAGGATCGCGGCGAGCGCCAGGTCAACGAGATCGCCCGCGCCCTGAAGGGCGCCCGCCGCCTCTTCCTCGCCACCGACCCGGACCGCGAGGGAGAGGCGATCTCCTGGCACGTCCAGGACATGCTGGCGCGGAAGGGCGCACTGAAGGGCGTCGAGGTCCGGCGCATCACCTTCAACGAGATCACCAAGCGCGCCATCCAGCACGCCATCGCCCATCCGCGCGACCTCGACGCGCCGCTGATCGATGCCTACCTGGCGCGGCGCGCGCTCGACTACCTGGTGGGCTTCACCCTCTCCCCCGTGCTGTGGCGCAAGCTCCCGGGCAGCCGCTCGGCCGGGCGGGTGCAGTCCGTGGCGCTCCGCCTGATCTGCGAGCGCGAGGCGGAGATCGAGGCCTTCAAGGCCCGCGAGTACTGGACGGTCGAGGGCCGCTTCACCACGCCGCAGGGCGCGCCCTTCACCGCGCGGCTGACGCATCTCGACGGGAAGAAGCTCGACCAGTTCGACCTGCCGGACGAGTCCAGCGCCATGCGCGCCAAGGCGGCCGTCGAGGCGGGCACCTTCTCCGTCGTCTCGGTCGAAAAGCGCCGCGTCCGCCGCAACCCGCCTGCCCCCTTCACCACATCGACCTTGCAGCAGGAGGCCAGCCGCAAGCTCGGCATGGGCGCGCAGCAGACGATGCGCACCGCCCAGCAGCTCTATGAGGGCGTCGACATCCAGGGCGAGACGGTCGGCCTCATCACCTATATGCGGACCGACGGCGTACAGATGGCGCGCGAGGCGATCGCCGCCATCCGCGACCATGTGAAGAGCGATTTCGGGCCCGATTACCTGCCCTCCGCCCCGCGCGAGTATTCCTCCAAGGCGAAGAACGCCCAGGAAGCGCATGAGGCGATCCGCCCGACCGACGTCGCCAACACGCCGGATCGCGTCGCCCGCTTCCTCGACGACCGGCAGCGCAAGCTCTACGAGCTGATCTGGAAGCGCGCCGTCGCCAGCCAGATGCAGTCGGCCGAGCTCGACCAGACCACGGTCGAGATCGCCGATCCGGCGCGGAAGACCGTGCTGCGCGCGACTGGCTCCGTCATCGCCTTCGACGGCTTCCTCAAGCTCTACCGCGAGGACGAGGACGACCGAGCCGCCGATGCCCGCGCCGGCCTCGTCACCGGTGCGCAGGAGGACGAGGAGAGCCGCACCCTGCCGCCGATGCGCGAGCGGGACCCGCTGAAGCGCGGCGATGTCGCGGCGCTGCAGCACTTCACCCAGCCGCCGCCGCGCTTCTCCGAGGCGACGCTGGTGAAGAAGCTGGAGGAGCTCGGCATCGGCCGGCCCTCGACCTATGCCTCCATCCTGCAGACACTGCAGGACCGGGACTATGTGAAGCTCGACAAGCGCCGCTTCTTTCCCGAGGACCGCGGGCGGCTCGTCACCACCTTCCTGGTCCATTTCTTCGAGCGCTATGTCGATACCGGCTTCACCGCCGGGCTCGAGGAGCAGCTCGACGACATCTCCGGCGGCAAGATCGACTGGCGCGCGGTGATGCGCGCCTTCTGGGACGATTTCCGCAAGGCGGTCGATGCCACCAAGGACCTGAAGATCAGCGACGTCATCGACACGCTGGACGAGGAGCTGGGCCCCCACTTCTTCCCCGAGCGTGGCGACGGCACCGACCCACGCGTCTGCCCGGCCTGCTCCGGCGGGCGGCTGGGGCTGCGCCTCGGGCGGACGGGCGCCTTCATTGGCTGCTCGAATTACCCGGAATGCCGCTACACGCGTCCGCTCATCGCCCCCGGCGCCGAGGGCGAGGGCTCGACCGGCCTGACCGAAGGTCCGCGCGAGTTGGGTACGGATCCGGCGACCGGCGAGAAGGTGACGGTCCGCCGTGGCCCCTATGGCGTCTATGTCCAGCTCGGCGAGGGCGGGACGGATGCCAAGGGCAAGCCGACCAAGCCCCGCCGCGCCAGTCTGACGCGCGACATGGACCCGGACACGCTCGACCTGGACCGGGCGCTGAAGCTGCTATCCTTGCCGCGCGTCATCGGGCGGGACCCGGAGAGCGGCGAGGAGATCCAGGCCGGGCTCGGCCGCTTCGGCCCCTATATCAAGGTGGGTTCCATCTTCCAGTCGCTGGAGCCGGGGGATGATGTGCTCTCGCTTGGCATGAACCGCGCGATGGAGCTGCTCGCCAAGGCGCGTGCCAAGGTCCGCTTCGTCGGGCCGCATCCGAAGGACGGCACCCCGGTCGAGATCCGCAAGGGTCGCTTCGGCCCCTATGCCCAGCATGGCAAGATGGTGGCCAACTTGCCGCGCAACCTCGTCATGGAGGATGCGACGCTGGAGGAGACCGTCGCCCTGCTGGCCGAGAAGGGCAAGGAGCTGGTGCCGAAGGGAAAGGGCGCCAAGAGCAAGGCCAAGGCGGCGAAGCCGGCCGCCAAGGCGGAGGCGGCCAAGGCGAACGGTGCCGAGCCGGCGCCGGCCAAGCCCACCCCGCGCAAGGCGGCCGCCAAGCCCGCGGCGCGGAAGCCGGCCGCCGCGGCGGCGGCTAAGAAGCCCGCTGCCAAGGCCAAGCCCGCCGCCCCCAAGGCTCCGGCCCGGAAGCCGGCAGCCAAGGTCTGACGGTGGAGCGCCCCCTCCCCTCCAAGGAGGCGTTGCGTCGCTTCATCGAGGCCGCGCCGGGCAAGGTCGGCAAGGGCGAGATCAGCCGGCATTTCGGCCTGACCTCCGACCAGCGCCCGGCGCTCCGCGCTCTGCTGAAGGATGTGCTGGCGGAGGGCGGCGCCATGCCGGCCGGCCGCCGGGGCCTCGCCGCGCCTGGCAAGTTGCCGGAGATGGCAGTGGTCGAGGTCTTCGGCACCGACCCAGATGGCGACCCGCTGGCCCGGCCGCTCGGCTGGAAGGCGGAACAGGGCGCGGTGCCGCTCATCTACATGCGGCCGGAGCGCGCGGGCCAGCCGGCGCTGGCGCCGGGCGAGCGTGTGCTGGCGCGGCTCAAGCCGGCCGGGCGCGGCCGCTACGACGGCACCACGGTGAAGCGCATCGGCAGCACCCCGGCGCGGCTGCTAGGGATCTTCGACGACGGGCGGATCAAGCCGGTCGACCGCCGCCACCGCGCGGAATGGGAGGTGCCGGCCGGCGAGGCGGGCGGCGCCGAGCCGGGCGAGCTGGTCCTTGCCGAGCCACTGCCGGGCCGGCCGATGGGCCTTCGCCCGGCGCGGATCATCGAGCGGCTGGGGCGAATGGGGGAGCCGCGCTCGGTCTCGCTCCTCTGCATCCATGTCCACGGCATCCCGCACGTCCTGCCGGATGCGGCGCTGGCCGAGGCCACGGCGGCGCGAGCCGTCACGCCGGAGGGGCGGGAGGACCTGCGCGCCATCCCCCTCGTCACCATCGATGGCGAGGATGCCCGGGACTTCGACGATGCCGTCTGGGCCGAATCCGTCGGAGACGGCTGGCGCCTGCTCATCGCAATCGCCGATGTGGCGCATTACGTCCGTCCCGGCAGCGCCCTCAACCGCGAAGCCTGGCTGCGCGGCAACAGCGTCTACTTCCCCGACCGCGTCGTGCCGATGTTGCCGGAGGCGCTCTCCAACGGCTGGTGCAGCCTGAAGCCGGGCGAGGATCGCGGCTGCCTCTTCGCCGAGGTCACCCTCGACGCGGCGGGGACCAAGACCGGCCACCGCTTCGGGCGGGGGATCATGCGGAGCGCCGCGCGCCTCACATACGAGGGCTTCGAGGCAGGCGAGGACCCGGCGGGGGCGCGGGATGCCCTGCTCGGCGCCTATGCCGCGTTGCAAGCGGCCCGCGACCGGCGCGGCACGCTCGATCTCGACCTGCCGGAGCGGCAGGTCCGGCTGGACGGGGCAGGCGGGGTGCTCGCTGTCGAGCCACGCGCGCGCCTCGCCGCGCACCGCCTGGTCGAGGAGTTCATGATCGCCGCCAATGTCGCGGCGGCGGAGGAGCTGGAGCGGCTCGGACAGCCCTGCATGTATCGCGTGCACGACCGGCCTTCGGACGAGAAGCTGGAGGGGCTGCGGACCTTCCTCGCCACCTTCGACATCGCCCTGCCGCCTGGCGACCGGGTGCGGCCGGCGGATTTCGCGCGGGTATTGGAGCGGGTGCGCGGTACCGCCGAGGAGCGGCTGGTCAACGAGACGCTGCTGCGCGGCCAGTCGCAGGCCGCCTATGCGCCGGACAATATCGGCCATTTCGGCCTGGCGCTGCCGCGCTATGCGCATTTCACCAGCCCGATCCGGCGCTATGCCGACCTTCTGGTCCATCGCGCGCTGATCCGCGGCCTTCGCCTCGGGCCGGACGGACTGACCGAGGAGGAGGCGGGCCGCTTCCCCGAAACCGGCGAGCACGTCACCGCCACCGAGCGCCGCGCGGCCGCGGCCGAGCGTGACGCCGTCGAGCGCTATCTTGCGGCTTATATGGCACATCGTATCGGAGACGTGTTTCCCGCACACATTTCTGGGGTGACACGCTTCGGCCTGTTCGTCACCCTGGAGGCGACTGGCGCGGCGGGAATTGTTCCTCTCGCGTCCCTGCCGGACGATCGATGGTTGCAGGATTTGCCGCGGCACGCCCTGGCGGGCCAGAGGACCGGGCTGCGCTTTGCCCTGGGGCAGGCGGTGGAGGTTCGTCTGGCCGAGGCCGTGCCGCGCACCGGCGGCCTCACCTTCCACCTGATGCAGGGCGTGCCTGCAAGGCCCCGCGGCGCGCGGCGGCGCTGATCCTGCTGCTGCTTGCTGCGCTGGCCGGGCGCGGCGCAGCGGCGCAGGAAGCCTTCCCGCGGGAGCCCGTGCAGGCGGTTCTCTCCACCGCTCTCGGCGCGGTGCTGGAGCGGCATCTGGAAGCGGCGCCGCCGGCCGATCTCGGCCTCTGGACCCTTCGTGGCCTCGAAGTGCTCGACCCTCAGCTCAAGGCGGAAATGCGCTCCGGCACGCTGCTGCTGAATGCCGGCGACCGGTTGCTGGCCGCCCGTCCTCTCCCCCCTTCCCTGCCGAATGCGCCGCCGGATGCCACGGCGCCCGGCCTTGCCCTCGGCCTCTCCGCCCTCTTCGAGGCGGCATGGCAGCACTCGTCGCTGCTGCGCCGGGCCGGGCCGGAGCGGATGCTGCGCAGCGGCTTCGAGGAGCTGTTCAACCATCTCGACCCCTATAGCCGCTACCTGACGCCGGAGGAGGCCGAGGCAGCGCGCGGCCGGCGGGTTGGCCAGGTGGGGCTCGGCCTGCGACTGGCGGCCGGGCGGGGGCGGGAGGTGGTGCTGGCGACCATCCTGCCTGGCGGGCCCGCTGCCGCGGCAGGGCTTCGGCCGAATGACCGGGTGATGGCGATCGACGGCACCACCGTCTCGGCCGATGACCTGGTTGGCGCTGCCTTCCTTCTGGAAGGCCCGGCCGGGTCCGAGGTGGTGCTCCGCCTGCAGCGCGGCGGGCGGCGCTTCACCGTCCGGCTGCTGCGCAGCCTGCTGCCGCCGGAAACCGTGCATGCCGAGCGGCGGGACGACATCCTCTGGCTCCGCCTCGACAATTTCTCCAGCGCCACCGACCGCCATGTGCTCGAGGCGCTGGCCGAAGGCTTCCCGCCAGATGGCGCCCGCGCCACCCGGCCGCGCGGAGTGGTGCTCGACCTCCGCGGCAACCGCGGCGGGCTGCTGGGCCAGGCGGTGGCGGTGGCGGGTGCCTTTCTGCCCGGCGGGGTGGTCGCGCAGACGGCGGGGCGGCACCCGGATGCGGCACGGGTCTACCTGGCGACGCTTGGCGACCGCACGGGCGGGGCGCCGGTCGTCGTACTGGTTGATGGCCGCACGGCCTCGGCGGCGGAGATCGTCGCCGCAGCGCTGGCCGATCAAGGCCGTGCCGTGGTCGTCGGCAGCGCGACCACCGGCAAGGGGCTGGTGCAACTCGTCATGCCGCTGCCGAATGGCGGCGAGCTGCTGGTGACCTGGTCACGCGTGCTGGCGCCGCTGGGCTGGCCACTCCAGGGGCTCGGCGTGCTGCCGGCGCTTTGCACCAGCCTCGGCGAGGAGGCGACGGCGGCGGGCCTCGCCCGGCTGCGGCTGGACAGCCCGCCCATGGCTGCCGCCCTGGCACGGGAACGGGCGGCTCGCGCCCCGGTGCCTGCAAGCGAGGTGGCGGCGCTGCGGGAGACCTGCCCGCCGGCCGAGGGCAAGCCGGCCGATACGGCGGTGGCACGGCTGCTGCTGACCGAACCGGCCTCCTATGAAGCGGCACTGGCCCGCTGATAGGCCGCAACATCAAGTTCGATTGCGATTTGATCACGAGAACGCTAGCTGTCATGCCATGCGACAGCGCCGCATCTTCCGCCCCGCCTCTGCCCCTCGACGTTGGAGTGCGCTAGCCATCGGTGGCGGCCTGATCGGAGCAGTGTCCTTGCTGGCGGCCAGCCGGCCACGCGAGTTGATGGGCTCCGCGCCAGTAGAGCAGCATTGGGCGGCCGCGGCGCAGGACGTCATGGTGGTCGATGCGGATACACTCCGCCTCGGTGAGCGGGTGTTGCGGCTGGCAGGCATCGCCGTGCCGGAGCGGGGCACGGCCCGCTGCGGCGCCGAGGATTGCGCCGCCGGCGCAGCGGATGCGTTGGCGCGGCTGGTCCGGGGCCGGGCAGTCGCATGCCTGATGCAGGGGCGGGACCGGCTTGGCCGGGCTTTCGGGCGCTGCGAGGCTGGCGGCGTGGCTCTCGGTCGGGCGCTGGCCGAAGCCGGTTGGGCGCTGGCCGAGCCTGCCGATGCGGGTCTCGAAGCTGCTGCCCGAAGCGCCGGCCGCGGCCTCTTCGCCCCTGGCGCCACGCCGCCCGAGGCCTGGCGCCGCACGCCCTGACCCGGAGCGGCGAAACCCGTGCGTTCGCGGCCCGTTCCAGGCCGCGTTGCCAAGCCGCGACACCAACCGATATCTTGCACCGCACCATCCGACCGCGTCTTCCTGGCACGGCCGCAACATCCGAGGACACAGGCGACATGAGCAGCACGGCATCCGGGGCGGCCAAGCCGACCGTTACCGTCACCTTGGACGGGACCAACCGCAGTACGACCCTGCCGCTGCTGAGCGGCACGCTCGGTCCGGCGGTGGCCGATATCCGCAAGCTCTACGGCGATCTGGGCGTCTTCACCTTCGATCCGGGCTACGGTGCGACGGCCTCCTGCGAGAGCAAGATCACCTACATCGACGGCGATGCCGGGGTGCTGCTCTATCGCGGCTACCCGATCGAGCAGCTGGCCGAGCAGTCCGACTTCACCGAGGTCGCCTACCTGCTACTCGAGGGCGAGCTGCCGAATGCGAGCCAGCTGGCCGAATTCCGCAAGAACGTCACCTACCACACCATGCTGCATGAGCAGCTGCGGCGCTTCTTCGACGGCTTCCGCCGCGATGCGCACCCGATGGCCATCCTTTGCGGCGTGGTGGGCGCGCTGGCGGCCTTCTACCACGACAACCTCGACATCAACGACGCGCGGCAGCGCGAGGTGGCGGCCTTCCGCCTGATCGCCAAGGTGCCGACCATCGCGGCCTGGGCCTACAAATACTCGATCGGCCAGCCCTTCATGTATCCGCGCAACGACCTGAGCTATGCGGAGAATTTCCTCTACATGCTCAACGCCGTGCCGGCGGAACCCTATGTCAGCAACCCGATCCTCTCGCGCGCCATGGACCGCATCTTGGTGTTGCATGCGGATCACGAGCAGAACGCCTCGACCAGCACGGTGCGGCTCGCCGGCTCGACCGGCGCCAACCCCTTCGCCTGCGTCGCCGCCGGCATCGCCGCGCTCTGGGGCCCGGCGCATGGCGGCGCCAACGAGGCGGTGCTGAAAATGCTCGGCGAGATCGGCAAGCCGGAGAACATTCCCGAATTCATCCGCCAAGTGAAGGACAAGAACGCCCACACCAAGCTCATGGGCTTCGGCCACCGGGTCTACAAGAACTTCGACCCGCGGGCGAAGATCATGAAGGACACCTGCCACGAGGTCCTGGCCGAGCTTGGCATCAAGGACGAGCCGCTGCTCGACATGGCGATGGAGATGGAGCGCATCGCCCTTGAGGACGACTACTTCGTCTCCCGCAAGCTCTACCCGAACGTCGATTTTTACTCGGGCATCATCCTGAAGGCGATGGGCATCCCGACCCACATGTTCACCGTGCTCTTCGCCGTGGCGCGCACCGTGGGCTGGGTGAGCCAGTGGAAGGAGCTGATCGAGGATCCGGCACAGCGCATCGGCCGGCCGCGGCAGATCTACAGCGGTGCCCCGACGCGCGATTACGTGGCGGTCAGCCGCCGCGACTGATCCGGCGAGTCCGGAGCGACAACGAGCCGGCCGGGGGCAACCTCGGCCGGTTTTTTCGTCCTTGGAGGCTGGTGTGTCCCAGCGGAGGGCGCAAACCTCGCTTGGCAGGACATTGTGCTTGCTCCATTGAAAGCAAGTATTCACAGGAGTTTACTGGCGTTTCTGTAAGTAATATCGAATGTTGATCCCACCTTGGCAAACATAACGTCAAGAACAAACCAAGCACGACCCCCAATTATTGTTGCTTGTTCGATTCGAATCACTACATTGTGACGCGCTGGTTGCATGAACGGCTTGGGATACATTCGATGAGCGAGACTTTGAGGTCCGCACCACCCCATTCACTGGATCGGCAGGTGAGGTCGCAACTCAAGAAGTGGCCGCAACGCCCGCCGGGCGTCGTCGCCAGCCCCAAGCAACCGGGCACCTGGCTGCGCGGCCGTCCCGGCGATATGGCAGCGACCAACCAACCCTATCTGAAGCTGCCGGGCTCCAACCGCCTGCGCACCCTGCCGGATGGGCTTTGGCTGCACTTCTCGACCGATTCCATAGACCCCTATGTCGACATCCTCTGCATTGAGGCCTGCTCCTCGCTGCAGAACCTGCTCGACAAACGCTCCCGCTTCGCCCCGACCACCTCCTCGCTGATGGCCTATTGCCCGCTCGACTGGCTGCTCGGCCCGGCGCAGCCGAATGACGCGACGCCGCGCTGGCGATTGATCCGCATGCTGAAGGTGGAGCCCGTGCAGCCGCTGATCCTGCCGGTGCGCGACGTGCGCGTCGTCTTCGGCCTGAAGAGCCGGCATTACGAAGGCTTCGCCCGCAACCAGGTGGCGCAGCCGCACGAGTTCTACTGCCCGATGGAGGCCCTGACCGCCGAGGGCGGCCACGAGAACCCCGACATGCGCGCGCTGATCGCCCGGGCCAGCGCGACAGCCAACTTCATGCGCCTGCCCTGATCGGGCATGCTGTGGGGATGAGCAAGATCCTCGGCGTCCTCGGCGGCATGGGCCCGCTGGCCAGCGCGCATTTCATGCTGCGCCTCACCCTCCTCACGCCGGCCGAGCGCGACCAGGAGCACATCCCGGCCGTGCTTTGGTCCGACCCGCGCGTGCCGGACCGCACGGCAGCGCGGCTCGGCGGCGGCGAGGACCCGCTGCCCGCCCTGTTGCGCGGCATCCGCGGGCTGGAGGCAGCGGGCTGCGGCGCCATCGCCATCCCCTGCAACACCGCCCATGGCTGGTACGCGGCGATGCAGGCGGCGACCGCCCTTCCCGTCCTGCATATCGTCGAGGCGACGGCGGATGAGCTGGCGCGGCTAGGCGTGACGGAGGGGCCGATCGGGGTGATGGGGACGGCGGCGACGCTCGCAATGCGGCTCTACCAGCAGGGGCTGGAGCAGCGCGGCTGGCACTGCCTAGTGCCGGAGGCAGCGGAGATGGAGGGGCAGGTCACGCCCGGGATCGCGTTGGTGAAGGCGAATCGGGTGGCGGAGGCCTATGCGCCGCTGGCGGAGGTGGCGCGCAGCCTTGTGGCGCGCGGAGCGCGGGCGGTGGTGCTGGGCTGCACCGAGATTCCGCTCGGCATCGCGGCGGGACCTGCCCTGCCCTTCCCGGTCGCGGACAGCATCGACGCGCTGGCCCGGGCGGCGATTACCTGGGCAAGGGCGGATTAAGGATCAGTCGCATTCGCATCCGTCGGTTGGGCCGGTGTCGCCGCGGACGACATGGTGGTCGATCCATTCGGCGACGAGGCGGCGGGCCTCCTGCACGGAAGCCTCCGGGTGATGCACGCGATAGAGGGTAGTGCAGGCGCGAAAGGCCGAGAGGTCGTCATTGCCCGTCTCGCGCAGCTCCCGATAGGCCGTGACCACGGCACGCTCGCAGCGGCGGCCAATGACGGCAGTCTCGGCGGCCAGATGACCCATTAACCAACTCCTCCGGTCGCAAGCGAGTTGAGAATCACTCGCAACAGAAGAGCATGCTAGCGATGCGTGCCCGATCGTTCAAGGGCTGATCGGGCGGCTCACCGGGTTTGATCGAAGCCTTCGATCCTGCCCGGTTCACATCCGCCAGACGTCGGGCGCCGGCCTGAGGCAAGGCCACCCGATCAGTCGTCAAAGCGAAGACCTGACGCCGGTTCAGGCCTGCGCCACGGCCTCCGCCAGCGCCTTGCCGACATCCACCGTTCCGGCTTGGCCGCCCATGTCGCGCGTCCGCGGGCCGCCCTCGGCCAGCATGCGCTCGATGGTCTGCACGATGGCATCAGCCGCGGCCTTCTCGCCGAGATGCTCCAGCATCATCGCCCCCGACCATATCTGCCCGATGGGGTTGGCGACCCACTTGCCGGCGATATCGGGTGCCGAGCCATGCACCGGCTCGAACATCGAGGGATGCGTCTTCTCCGGGTTGATATTGGCCGAGGCGGCGATGCCGATGGAGCCCGCGACGGCCGGGCCGAGATCGGAGAGGATGTCGCCGAACAGGTTGGAGCCGACCACCACGTCGAACCAGTCCGGATGCTGCACGAAATGCGCGCAGAGGATGTCGATATGGAACTGGTCGGTCGTCACCTCCGGGTAGTTCTTCGCCATCTCGGCGAAGCGCTCGTCCCAGTAGGGCATGGTGAAGGTGATGCCGTTCGACTTGGTGGCGCTCGTCAGCTTCTTGCGCTTCCGCGTCATCGCCAGCTCGAAGGCGTATTTCATGATCCGGTCGCAGCCGATGCGGGTGAGGATGCTCTGCTGCGACACGAACTCGCGGTCCGTCCCCGGGAACATGCGGCCGCCGACCGAGCTGTACTCGCCCTCGGTATTCTCCCGCACCACGTAGAAATCGATATCCTCCGGACCCCGGTTGGCGAGCGGCGACTTCGAACCCGGCAGGAGCTTGCAGGGGCGGAGCGACACATATTGGTCGAAGCCCCGGCGGATCGGGATCAGCAGGCCCCAGAGCGAGACGTGGTCCGGCACTCCCGGCCAGCCGACGGCGCCGAGGAAGACGCTGTCCGACCGGCTCAGCTGCTCAAGCCCGTCCTCCGGCATCATCCGTCCGGTCTGCGCATAGGTCTCGCAGGACCAGTCGTAATGCGTCAGCTCCAGGTCGAAGCCGAAGCGGCGGGCGGCGGCGTCCAGCACCCGGAGCCCCTCGGGCGTCGTCTCCTTGCCAATGCCGTCGCCGGGGATGACGGCGATGCGGTATTTTTTTCGGGTGCTCATGCGGCGATCTCCTCGCCGGCACCATGGCGCAGAGGGCGGCGCGGCTCAACCGGATGGGCTATAGGAGCGCCGCCCCGCTGCAAGGACCACCCGCCGGATGACCAGCCCCGCCGACCTCGCCCCCTATGCCGGACTCGTCCTCCGCGACGCCGCCATCCCCGAACTGCCGAACCACTATCGCGGCAAGGTTCGGGAGAATTACGACCTGCCGGACGGGCGGCGCCTCATCGTCGCCACCGACCGGCTCTCCGCCTTCGACCGCATCATCACCGCCGTGCCGCTGAAGGGCCAGGTGCTGACCCAAATCGCCCGCTACTGGTTCGACCACACGCGGGATATCTGCCCGAACCACGTCATCGCCTATCCGGACCCGAATGTGCTGCTGTGCCAGGGGCTCCGGATCATGCCGGTCGAGGTGGTGGTGCGCGACTACCTGGCGGGCACCACCTCCACCTCCATCCTGTCGATGTACAGGGCGGGGCGGCGGGAAATGTACGGCCACCTCTTCCCTGACGGTCTCAAGGCCAACCAGAAGCTGCCGCAGACCATCCTGACGCCGACCACCAAGGCCTTCGATGCCGGGCATGACGAGGAGCTGACGCCGGAGCGCATCATCGAGGGCGGGCTGCTGACCGAGGCGCAATGGGCCGAGGTCTCGGCGCTCGCCCTCGACCTCTTCGCCCGCGGACGGGAGATGGCGGCGAGGCAGGGCCTCATCCTGGTCGATACCAAATACGAGTTCGGCTTCGATGCCGAGGGCCGCATCATCCTCGCCGACGAGATCCACACGCCGGATTCCAGCCGCTACTGGTTCGCCGGCACCTATCCTGCGCGCTTCGAGGCCGGCGAGGCGCCGCAAAGCTTCGACAAGGACTTCATCCGCCGCTGGGTGACCGCGCGCTGCGACCCGTACAAGGACGCACTGCCGGAAATCCCGGCCGTGATCGTGCTCGAGGCGGCGCGCCTCTATGTCGAGGCCTTCGAGACCATCACCGGCCAGCGCTTCGCGCTGCCGCCGGTGGGGGAGCCGGTGCTGGAGCGGGTGCGGCGGAACCTGGCGGGGTATTTCGGCGCGTCCTGATCCAGGCCGGAAGCGCCAGCAGCGGCGGCGCCACCGCCGCCACCGCGGCCCAGACCGCCGGCCGCAACCCGAAGCTCACATCGAGATTCGCGGCGAGGATGCGGTCCGCCGGCAGGTTGGTCGCCAGCGCGTACCAGGCATATTCCACCCCCGCCGCCGCCAGCCCGGTCGCCGGGGCCAGCAGCAGCAGGGCGATGGGATGCAGCCGCGCCCCCGCCGGCAACAGCCGCCAGAGAATCAGCCAGGCGAGCAGCCCCGCCGCCAGCACCGCCTCCCAAAGCTGCGACTTCGACTGCAGGAAGAAGTGGAACACGCCGAGCGCCGCGATCGGGAAGATGAGGCCGTGCAGCCGCTTCCAGCGCCGCCCGAGCTGCCGCATCCAGCCATCTGTCGAGGTCCAGCCAAGCGCCGCAAGGCCGAGCAGCGCGACGAAGCCGATGGTCAGGTAGAAGCGCAGCGCGATCTCGGAGGCGATGCGGGAGGCGACGAAATTCTGGTCGGCCGCATAGAGCAGCAGATGCAGCATCGCATAGCCGAGCGTCGCCAACCCCAGCATGCGCCGGAGGCTCAGGAGCCGCGGCGAGGCGAGGATGCGCCCGACCGGCGTCACCGCCAGCGTCACCAGCAGCAGGCGGATGGACCAGAGGCCGATCTCGCGCAGCGCCGCCTTGGCCGGCTCCGGCCCCAGCCCCTTGGTGGTATAGGTCACCAGCAACCAGGCAGCCGGCGCCAGGACCAGCGCCAGCGTCACGGCTCGCAGCGAGGAGAAGCGCCCAGCCCGGTCGCGCCAGGGCCAGGGAAAGGAGCGCGCGCCCCGGCTCGGCAAGGCGGGTGGAAAGGCGGTGCGGAGGATGGCCTGCATCATGCCCACTACTTCGTCGCATCCCCCACCGCGGTAACCCCCCATCCGCGTGCGCGGATCACCGCGGCCACCCGGGCGCTCTCGTCCAGCGTCTGGCGGGTGAACCACCCCTCCCCCAGCGCTCGAGCCTGGCCGGCGGCGACCAGGCTCTCCCGCAGCCGCAGATGCCGGGGGCCGAGCCCGCCCGGATCGGCGACGAAGACGGGTGCCGCCGTCGCCAGCGCCTCGGAAAGCATGGACACGCTGTCCCCAGTCACCACCACGGCATCGGCCCAGGCGAGGAAGCCGGCAAAGGGGTTGGCGCCGCCCTCCCCCCAGCGAAAGAGGCGATGCGGACGCCTGGCGAGGGTAGCCGAGAGCGCCTCGCTCGCTGGCGCCCCGGTGCGGCGGCTGGTGGTCGCCATCACGCTGCCGGCCATGCCCGCTACCTGCCGGCCGATGGCCGCCGCCGCCGCCGGACGCATCCCCTCGTCCCGCACCGGCCCGCCGACCAACAGCGCCACCCGCGGCGAGGGCAAGGCTTCCAGCGCCGCCCACTCCTCCCGCGCCGCGGCCAACCGGCCAGGCGACATGCGGTGGCAGGCGCCGAGGATCTCCATCACGTTCGGCGCCGGCTGCGGACGGTCATGCGCGCCGATCACCAGCAGGTCGAAATCCGCCGCGCCGAGGCCTGGGCGCATGCAATGCACCGTGCGCGCCCCATGCCGCCGGAGCCAGCGTGCGACCGGGCCCGAGCGCCGGCCGGCGGAGAGCGCCAGCCCCGGCCATGGCACTGTGACCCTCGACCGGGCCTCCGCCGTCAGCCCGGCGAGGCTCGGCCAGGGGATCGGCCAGCGTGCCAGCCGCCCCCATTGGAGGTCGACCACGCGGAAGGGCAGCCCCAGCCGCTCCGCGATGCCGAGCGCCTGCGCCGCCGTGCCGGCCCGTGGGTCGGCCAGCACCCAGACTCCCGGCTGGGTCATGGACGCCGCCCCGCGCCGCGGTTACGGATGGGCCGAACGCCGCCGGCAGGGGAATGCGCCATGGCCATGCAACATGCTTCCGACTGGGACCGGGATGCCGCGCTGACGACGGCGCGCATCCTGCTCGAGATCAAGGCGGTGAATTTCCGCCCGGAGGAGCCCTACACCTTCACCTCGGGCTGGAAGAGCCCCGTCTATATCGACTGCCGCAAGATCATCTACTTCCCCCGCGCCCGGAACCGCATCTGCGACCTCGCGGTGGAGAAGATCGGTCGCCACATCGGCTATGAATCGATCGACGCCGTTGCCGGCGGCGAGACCGCCGGCATCCCCTTCGCCGCCTGGATCGCCGACCGGATGATGGCGCCCATGGCCTATGTGCGGAAGAAGCCGAAGGGCTTCGGCCGCAACGCCCAGATCGAGGGCGACGTGCCCGAGGGCAAGAACACCCTCCTGGTCGAGGACCTGACCACCGACGGCGCCTCCAAGATCCGCTTCGCCCAGGCGCTGCGGGATGCGGGCGCGGTCTGCGACCATACCTTCGTCGTCTTCTTCTACGGCGTCTTCCCCGGCAGCTTCGAGACGATGAAGGGGATGAACCTCTCGCTCCATCATCTCTGCACCTGGTGGGACGTGCTGGAGGTCTGCCGCGAGCGCCCCTATTTCAGCGAGGGCGCACTGAAGGAAGTGCGGAAATTCCTCGAGGACCCTGTCGGCTGGTCGAAGGCGCATGGCGGCATCGGCTCGGCTGCGGAAGCCCGCGCGAAGGAGGACTGAGGCGGATGCCGATACGTCGCGCCGCGGCAGCCGCGGTTGGGCTGCTGGCGATCGCCGCCCCGGCCGTCGCCCAGCCGCGCGAGACGCTGACCATCGGCATCATCCAATACCCCTCGACCTTCCACCCGAATATCGACGCCATGGCCGCGAAGTCCTACGTGCTAGGCTTCGCCCGGCGGCCGCTGACCGCCCATGGCGCGGACTGGCAACCGCTCTGCATGACCTGCGAAAGCCTGCCGACGCTCGAGAACGGCGGGGCCCGGCGCGAGACGACGCCCGATGGCAGGCCCGGCATCCGCGTCACCTACCGGCTCCGCGCCGATGCGCGCTGGGGCGACGGCCGCCCCGTCTCGGCCGAGGATCTGCGCTTCGCCTGGGAGGCCGGGCGCGAGGGCGCGACCGGCTTCGGCGGCGCGGAGTTCTACCGCTCGGCCTATGAGCTGATCGTCGAGGACGAGCGCACCGTCACCCTGCGCTACGACAAGGTCACCTTCGACTACAATGTCGCCGGCGACTTCCAGCCGCTGCCCGCGCATATCGAGCGCGCCCGCTGGCAGCAGGAGCCGCGGACCTACCGCAACCGCACCGCCTACGATACCGGGACGACCAATCCCGGCCTCTGGTCGGGGCCCTGGCGCATCACGGCGGTGCAACCCGGCGCCGGCGTCACGCTGGAGCGGAACGAGGCCTGGGCCGGCCTCGCCCCCGCCTTCCGCCGCATCCAGATCCGTACCGTCGAGAACACCGCGGCGATGGAGGCGCAATTGCTCGCCGGGCAGATCGACATGGTCGCCGGCGAGCTCGGCCTGCCGGTGGAGCAGGCGGCGGCACTCGAACGGCGCACCGGCGGGCGCTTCCGCGTTGAATACAAGCCGGGGTTGATCTACGAGCATCTCGACCTCCGCCTCGACGTCCCGCCGCTGGACGACCGCCGCATCCGGCAGGCGCTGCTGATGGCGATCGACCGGACGCAGATCGTGGCGCGGCTTTTCGAGGGGCGGCAGGTGGTGGCCGAGACGGGCGTCAACCCGCTCGACCCGATGCACGACCCGAACGCCCCGCGCTGGCCCCATGACCCGGCCCGCGCCGCCGCCCTGCTGGACGCGGCCGGCTGGCGCCCGGGGCCGGATGGCATCCGCCGCAATGCCGCCGGCGAGCGCCTCGCGATCGAACTGATGACCACGGCCGGCAACCGCGCCCGCGAGGCGGTGCAGCAGGTGGTGCAGGGCATGTGGCGGCAGGTGGGGGTCGAGGCGCGCATCCGCAACGAGCCGCCGCGCGTGCTCTTCGGCGAAACGCTGTCGCGCCGCCGCTTCACCGGCGCCGCCCTCTTCGCCTGGATCTCCTCGCCCGAGAACGTGCCGCGCACCACGCTGCATTCCGAGGAGATCCCGACAGAGTCGCGTAACTGGTCGGGGCAGAACTACGGCGGCTACCGCAATCCGGAGATGGATGCGCTGCTGGAGGCGCTGCCGCAGGAGCTGGACCGCGGGAAGCGCCGCGCCCTCTGGTCCCGCTTCCAGGCGATCTTCGCCGAGGATCTGCCGGAGCTGCCGCTATGGTTCCGTGCCGATGCGCATATCTGGCCGCGCTGGCTGGACGGCGTGCAGCCGACCGGCCACCTGAACCCGAGTTCCCTCTGGGCTGAGCACTGGCGTGTGAAGCAACCCTGACCTGCAATATCGCGTTGCGATTTGGTATTGCGAGTCATTCTCAGTAGCGCTACGCCATCCCCGGCCTACGCTGGGAACTCGTCTAGATGTCGTCGCTCCGTGCTCCGCTTCCTCGCCTCCAACCAAGCCTCGGCCTCGCCGGGATGGGCCTGCTCGCCGCGGGCCCCACGGCGATGGCGCAGGATGCCCCGCCCGCCGGAGCCGTCGCGCTGCCCGAGATGAATGTCCAGGGCGCCAACCCGCCCCGCTACCGCGCCGACGACACCCCCGTCGTCCGCATGCCGACCTCTGTGCGCGAGGCGCCGCAGACCATCGATGTCGTCCCACGCGCGCTTATCGAGGAGCGTGGCGCGACCACGTTGCGCGAGGCGCTGCGCAACGTCACCGGCATCAGCCTCGCCGCCGGCGAGGGCGGCTTCTCCGGCGACAACCTCACGCTGCGCGGCTTCAGCGCCCGCAACGACTTCTTCATCGACGGCATCCGCGACAGCGCGCAGTACACCCGGGACCCCTTCTTCCTCGACAGCGTCGAGGTGCTGAAGGGCCCCTCCTCCATCATGTTCGGCCGCGGCTCCACCGGCGGCGCCATCAACCTCTCGACGCGCATGCCGCAGGCGCGGAATTTCGGCGAGCTGACGCTGACCGGCTTCTCGCCCTTCGGCCTGCGCGCCACAACCGATGTCGGCATGTATTCCGGCACGGTCGGCGTGCGGCTGAACGCCATGGCAACGCGGCAGGACATCGCCAGGCGCGACCATGTGCGGAACGAGCGGTGGGGCGTCGCGCCCTCCGTCACCTGGGGCCTTGGGACGAACACCCAGGTCTCGCTGCACTTCCTCCATCAATCGGAGGATAACGTCCCTGATTTCGGCGTGCCGATCGTGCGCGGTCGGCCGGCACCCGTCTCCTACGGCATGTTCTACGGCCTCGCCGGCGTCGACCGCGAGCGGACCGAGACCAATGTGATGACGCTGACGGCGCGGCACCGCTTCGCCGACGGCATCAGCCTGCGCAACACCTTCCGCTACGGCAACTACGACCGCGACATCAACGCGACGGCGCCGCGGCTGATCACCGCCATCACCCCGACGACCAACCTTGCCAATGTGCTGGTCAACCGCCAGCCCCAGGTGCGGCGCGGCACCGACACCGTCCTGCAGAACCAGACCGAGCTGCGCGCCACCGCCAATACCGGCCCGCTGCGGCACCAGATCGTCGCCGGTCTCGAGCTCGGGCGCGAGACCTCGCAGCTCACCCGCTTCACCAGCAACGCCCGGCCGGCAGCGACGCTGTTCAACCCGAATTTCTACCAGGCCTTCGACCAGACCCTCTCGGTCAACACCGATGCGGACACCACGGCCTATACGCTCGGCCTGTTCGCCGCCGACCAGATCCGCATCGGCGAGTATTTCGAGGTGCTGGTCGGCGGCCGCTACGACCGGTTCGACGCCGACTTCAGCAGCCTCGCCGGGGCCACCGGCGTGACGACGAAGCTCAACCGCACCGACGACATGTTCAGCTGGCGCGGCGCCCTGGTCTTCAAGCCGACCAGCACGGTGCGCACCTACTTCTCCGCCGGCACCTCCTTCAACCCGAGCGCCGAGGCGCTGACCCTCGCTGCCAACACCGCGAACCTTGCGCCGGAGAAGAACCGCTCCTTCGAGATCGGCGCGAGCTGGGACATCACGCCCGACCTTTCCGTTCGCGGCGCCGTCTTCCGCATCGAGAAGACCAATGCCCGCACGGCGGACCCGGCCAATGGCACGCTGAACGTGCTGAACGGCGAGCAGCGCTCGGACGGGTTCGAGATCTCGGCGGCCGGCCGCGTCACGCGCAACTGGAACGTCATCGCCGGCTATACCTACATCGACTCGCAGATCACCCGCTCGGGCACGCCGGCCGAGGTGGGCAAGGAGCTGCTGAACACGCCGCGCAACACGGCGACGCTCTGGACCAGCTACGACCTGCCCTACGGCGTGCAGCTCGGCGGCGGCCTCAGCTACATCGACAAGCGCTACGGCAACAACGCCAATACCGTCATCGCCCCGGCCTATGTCCGCTACGACGCCGCCATCGCCTGGAGCGTGACCGAGCAGCTCCAGCTCCGCCTCAATGCGCTGAACCTCACCGACAAGCGCTTCTACGAGGGCGTCTACACGGGGAACATCACGCCCGGCGCCGGGCGCACCGTCATCGTCAGCCTGGCAGCCCGGTATTAGCGATGCTGCTGCACATCGCGGACGTCCTGGATGCGGCAAGGCTCGCGGATACGCGGGCCTTGCTGGCGCGTGCGCCCTGGGTGGACGGCCGCGTCACCGCCGGCCATCAGTCGGCGCAGGTGAAGGATAATCTGCAGATTCCCGAGGGCTGCCCGGAGCATCGCGCCCTTGGGGAGATCGTGCTCGGCGCGCTGGAGCGCAATCCGCTCTTCATCTCCTCGGTGTTGCCGCTGAAGGTCTTCCCGCCGCTGTTCAACCGCTATGACCCGGGCATGACCTTCGGCGCGCATGTCGACAATGCCATCCGCCAGGTCACCGGCACGGCGGCGCGCATCCGCACCGATGTCTCCTGCACCCTGTTCCTCAGCGACCCGGCGAGCTATGAGGGCGGCGAGCTGATCGTCGAGGACACCTATGGCGAGAAGCGGGTGAAGCTGCCGGCCGGCGATGCGGTGATCTATCCGGCGACCAGCCTGCACCGCGTCGCGCCGGTGACGAGCGGCTCGCGGCTGGCGAGCTTCTTCTGGATTCAGAGCATGGTGCGCGACGACGGCCAGCGCAGCCTGCTCTTCGATCTCGACATGGCCATCAACCGCGTCCGCGGCGACCTGCCGCAGGACCACAGGGCGCCGACGGAGCTGACTGCCGTGTACCACAACCTGCTCCGCCGCTGGGCCGACGCGTGACCTTCCGCCGCGCCTTGCTGCTGGGCCATCGCTGGCTCGGGCTCGTCCTCGGGCTGGTGATGCTGCTGCTCGGCGTGACGGGCAGCATCCTGTCGTTCCAGCGCGAGATCGACGCGGCGCTGAACCCGCAGCTCTTCCGCCCCAGCGGGCCGCCCACCCCCGGCCTCAACTATGCCGCCATCCTGAAGGCGGCCGAGGCGGCGACGGGCCGACCGGCCGGCGTCATCCGCCCGCCCGACGCGGTCTGGCCGGTCTGGATCGTCACCCCGCCCCGCCAGCGCGGCACCCCGCCCGGCCCCTCCGCCTATCTCGACCCGGCGACAGGCGAGCTGCTCGGCGAGCGCGCCGGCCGCACCGGCTTCGTCGCCGTGACGCGTGAGCTGCACGACACGCTGCTGCTGCGCGACTTTGGCGGGCGCGAGGCAGTGGGCTGGTTCGGCGTGCTGCTGCTGCTCTTCTCGTTGTCCGGCATCTGGCTGTGGTGGCCGCGGCAAGGCTCGCTCGGTGCCGCCCTCGTCACCATCCGGCGCCGGCCGAGCGTCGTGCTCAACCTCGACCTGCACCGTGTCATCGGCATCTGGATGGCGGTGGTGCTGGCCGTCGTCGCCGTCTCCGGCATCGCCATCATCTTCCCCGCCTGGTTCCGCCCGGCGCTCGGCATCGCCGAGCCTGCGACGCCTGCGCCGGTGCCGCCGCGGCGCGAGCCGATCACCGTCGATGCCGATGCGGCGGTAGCCGCCGCCCTCGCCCATCTCCCCGGCCAGGTACCGACCATCGTGACGCTGCCCAGCCGGCAGCGCCAGGCCTGGCAGGTTTCGCTGCGGCCCGCCGATGCCAGCCCTGAGGTCCGCGCCCGCAGCTTCGTCGCCATCGATCCATGGTCCGGCGCGGTGACGGAGGAGCGCGGCCCCCGCACCCGCAGCCTCGGCGAGGAGGTGCTCGCCATGCAGCGCTGGCTGCATGGCGGCGCGCTGCTGGGCTGGCCGGGGCGCATCCTCGTCTTCCTCTCGGGCATCGCCATGCCCGTCCTCTTCGTCACCGGCCTCGCCGCCTGGCTGTTGCGCCGCCGCAACCGCCGCCGCATCGCCGTCCTGCAAGGGAAACCCGCATGAATCCGGCGCCCGCCCCCGATTTCACCATGCAGAGCCTCATCCTCAATGCCGACCCTGTCGTGCAGGGGGTGATGGCGCTGCTGCTGCTGGCCTCGCTCGCCTGCTGGGCCATCATCATCGAGAAGGCCGTCCTGTTCCGCCGGCTGAAGCGGGAGGCCGCGAGCCTCGCTGCCCTCGCCGCCTCCGGCGCCATCCTCCCGCCCGAGGGAGATGCCGCGAAGGACGGCCTTGCGGGCGCCGTTCTGCGCGCCGGGCTGCCGGAATGGCGCGAGGGGCGCGACCCGCACGAGAGCGCCGGCGAGTTCCGCGACCGGCTGGAGCGCGCCATGCGCGGCGCCGTCACCGCGACGCTGCGCCGCGCCGAGCCGGGCCTGCCGCTGCTGGCGACAATCGGCTCGGTCAGCCCCTTCGTCGGGCTGTTCGGCACGGTCTGGGGCATCATGCACAGCTTCTTCGGCATCGCGGCGAAGCAGGATACCGGCCTCGCCACCGTCGCGCCGGGCATCGCCGAGGCGCTCTTCGCCACGGCGATCGGCCTCGTCGCCGCAATCCCGGCGGTGATCGCCTACAACCGCAACAGCATCCGCCTCTCCCGCATCCGCGCCGAGGCGATGGGCGCGGCGGCGAGCATCGCCGGGCGCCTGGCACGCCGCCCCGCCGTGCTGGAGGGCCGGCGCAAGGCCGGCGAATCCGCATGAGCATGCAGCTCCCCTCCGGCATGGGCGACGAGGACGACGCCCAGCCCGTCTCCGAGATCAACGTCACGCCCCTGGTCGACGTGATGCTGGTGCTGCTCGTCATCTTCATGGTGACGGCGCCGATGATGACGGCCGGCATCGCCCTCGACCTGCCAAAGACGGCCGCCGCCCCGCTCAGCCCGCCGGCGCCGCCGCTGGAGCTGAGCCTGACCAAGGAGGGCGGCCTCTTTCTCGACAAGGACGCGGTGCCGCAGGAGGCGCTGGAGACGCGGCTCGCCGCCATCCATGCCGAGACGCCGGACCGGGCGCTGCATCTCCGCGCCGACCGCGGCCTCGACTATGGCGAGGTGCTGCGGGTGATGGGCCTCGTCCAGCGCGCCGGCATCACCAAGGTGGCGCTGGTTTCCATGCCAGGCGGCGACCCGCCGGCTGCGCCCGCCACCGTGCCTGCGACTGCGCCCGCCGCCGCGCCGGTGCGCTGAGCCCATGCCCCGCGCCCGCCATATCGCCTGGGGCCTCTCCATCGGCCTGCATGCCGCCGGCGCCGCCGTGCTGCTGCACGGCCTGCCCGCGGAGGAGCAGCCGGTGATGCCGGTGATGCTGATCGAGATGCCGACGCCCGCCGCGCCCGAGCCGGAAGCCGAGCCGCCGCCCGAACCGGTGGCCGAGGCGCCGCCGCCGCAGCCCGCCCCACCGCCGGAGCCGCCGCCTCCGCCGCCCGTCGCCATGGCCGAGCCGCCGCCGCCCGAGCCGATGGCGCCCGAACCGCCACCCCAGGCCGAGCCGCCGCCGCCCGAGCCGCCGCCTCCCGCCGAGGTGGCGGAGTTGCCCCTGCCTCCGCCCCCGCCGCCGCCGGAGCCGAAGCCGGTCACCACCCCGCGCCGGCCCACCCCGCCGCGCCCGGCGACGCCCACCGTCGCCGAGGCGCCGCCCGCGCCGGTGCAGCCCGTCGCCGCTCCGCCGGCCCCGGTTGCCGCGCCGGTCGCCGCCGCGCCGCCGCCGAGCTACACGGCGCTGCTGATGCGCGCCCTCGAGCGCCATCGCCGCTACCCGGACGAGGCGCGCTGGCGCCGGGCCCAGGGCGTCGCCCTGTTGCGCTTCCGCATGCGGCGCGACGGCACGGTGGTCGGCTACCGGATCGAGCGCAGCGCCGGCGACCCGTCCCTCGACCAGGCGGTGCAGACCATGATCCAAGATGCCTCCCCCCTCCCTGCCCCGCCGGCAGAGATGGCGGGCGACCCGGTGGAGCTGACCGTGCCGGTGCGCTTCTCGTTGCGGTGAGCTGCCAGCAACTCTCGGTTGGCCATTCCGGCCGCTCACCCGGAAAGGTAGCGAGAATGTCATCGTGCATGCGAAATGCGGCGAGGCAGCCGGTGCGTCGGCGGGACGTTGGACGGGCGATCCGGCCTATGCACGGAAAGGCGCCTCCTGCCATGTCCCACCGCAGCCGCCCCGACCCACGACTGGAGCCGCTGCACGGCACGGTCCGCCCTGCCTTCGACATCGCTCCGGCACTCGATGCGCTCGTCTCGGTCGGCACGGAGCTGGCGCAGAACGCGGCCGATGCGGCGTGGATCGGCCTGGACCGGGCCGAGCAGGAGCTGGGCAAACGCACGGGCGGCCTTGCGCCGCGGGCGGAGGTGCTGCAATCCCTGCTCGCGCTGCGGCAGGCCCGGGCCCAGTTGACGCAAGGCCAGATCGACCGCGCCGCGACCGAGATCGACCGAGCGATCGCCGCCCTAATGCCGGCCTGATCAGCCGCCGACCGGCCCGCTCCCGACCCGGGTAAGCCCTGCCAGCACGCTGCGCGGCGGCACGCCCGCCTCGAATTCGGGCCAGCGCGTGCCGGGCCGGTCGAAGTTGGCCCCCGGCTCGGCACCCGGATGGCGGATGCCGAAGAACAGGGTTTCTCCATCCGGCGTCAGCGCCGCCCCACCGATCGAGGCGCCGCGCGGCGCTCCGTAGGCAGGCAGCGGCACCCCGCGCCCGGGCCCCGCCAGGTCGCAGGCGTAGAGGCCCTCGGCCCGCATGCCGATGCGGCCGAGGCGGTCGGTGCCGATCCAGGCCCGGCCACGCGCATCAACGGTGACGGTATCCGGATTCTCCGGCCAGGCGCTGCCCGGTGGCAGCCCGGCTTCGCCATAACGGCCTTGTGGCCCGCGCGGGTCGCCGGCGGCGAAGAGCAACCGCGCCGCAGCCCCCGCCGCCCCGTCATCCCCTCCATCGGCCGAAAGCTCGATCACATGGCCGGAGGGCCGGGCCGGGCTGCCATGGCAGGCCAGCAGCAGCCGCGGCCCCATCGGATCGAGGCCGAGGCCGGAGGGCGTGTCGAAGGTCGTCCCGCCCGCCCCCTGGGCCGCCTCGGGCAATGGGGCGCCTTCAGGCAGCGGAATCCAGCTCAGCCGGCCGCCCTCCAGCCGGGCGGCAAAGAGGGTGCCGGCATCGAGCGCCCGGTCTGCCGAAGCCGGCCCGGCGGAGACGAAGCGAAGGAGGAAGCCGCCGGCCCGCCGGTCGGTCATGTAGACCACCGCGCGCCCGTCCCGGCTCAGCGCCGCCGCCACGTCGCCATGGGCGAAGCGGCCGAGCGCCCGGCGCTTCACCGGCACGGATTGCGGATCGAAGGGATTCAGCTCGACGACGAAGCCGTAGCCCACGCCATCGGCGATCGCCGGGTCCAGCCCACCGAGCCGGCCCTGCCAGAAGCCCGGATCACCTTCGGCCAGCAGCAGCGTGCCCCAGGGGGTGACGCAGCCGCCGCGGATGCCGAGCACCCCGCGCACCGCCCCACCGCCCGAGACCCGGCAGAGGGTGGAGATGCCGAGCCGCCGGTTCTGGTAGCCGCCATCGACCACCACCCAGCGCCCGGCCTGCCGCTCGACATTGAGCAGCGAGGCGCCCTGCATGGCCGCGGCCGCCGCCGGTTGGTCCTGTCCGCCGGGGAAGGCCATCGCTGGATCGACGTCCGGATGGGCGACGGCGAGGATGGCGCGCGGCACGCCGTCGGCCGCAGGCTGCTGCGGCACGGCGATGCCGAGCACCCGCGCATCCCAGCCGAATTGGGCGGCGACGGCGTCCGGGTCCGGCGTGCGCGGCGTCCAGCGCGGCGCGTCGAAGGTGACGCGGTCGCCCCAGCGCATCAGGACATCGCGGCGATGGCCTGGCGCCACCGTGTCGTCCTGCTTCACCGGCAGGGCAAGCGGGCCGAGGTCGAGGGCAAGCGCCGGGGCAGCCAGCACCGCGGTTCCCGCCGCCAGCAGGGCGCGCCGGCCGATCATCCTGCGGCGACCGGCGGCGGCCGATGCACGGTCACCGGCGGCAGCGCCCCCTCCCAGCGCTCCACCTGGACGAGGCAGGACTGCGCCGAGGGCCCCTGGCCAAGGCGGGAGGTGCCGATATCCGCCGTCAGCACATTCGGGTTGCCATGGACGCAGAGCGCGTCCGGGTCACCGGGGATGAGCGGGTCATACCAGGCGCCGGTCGCCATGGCGGCGACGCCGGGCAGCATCCCCTCCTTGATCCGCACGCCGCCGAGGCAGGCGCCGCGGTCGTTGAAGATGCGGACGATGTCGCCCTCCTGCAGGCCGCGCGCCGCGGCGTCCTCCGGGCTCAGATGAATGGGCTCCCGCCCCTGGATCTTGCCCGCCGCCGCGACGCGGCCGGGGTCGAGCTGGCCATGCAGCCGCGTCGCCGGCTGGAAGGACAGGAGGTGCAGCGGGAAGCGCGCTGCCGCGGGCGCACCGAGCCATTCCCGCGGCTCCCGCCAGACCGGGTGGCCGGGGCAATCGTCGTAGCCGAAGCTGGCGACCGTCTCGCTGAACAGTTCCACCCTGCCGGAGGGCGTGTTGAGCGGCTCACCCTCCGGGTCGGCGCGGAACTCGGCGAACTGCGTATATTCCTCACCCGGCGCAACGGGTGGCGCCTCGACATGCCCTTCGGCCCAGAAGCGATCGAACTCCGGCGCCTCGAAGCCGAGCCGCCCGCAGGCAACCCGCCACTGGCCGTAGAGGTGGCGCAGCCAGGCGCCCTCGTCCCGCTGCTCGGTGAAGCGGTCGCGGTAGCCGAGCGCATCGGCGATGTCGGACAGCATGTCGGTGTCGTTCCGCGCCTGGCCCTGAGGCGGGATCGCCTGGTGCATAGCGCGGACGAAGCGGTCGCGGTTGCTGGAGGCGATGTCGTTGCGCTCCAGCGTCGTCGTCGCCGGCAGCACGATATCCGCCTGCCGCGCGAGGGCCGTCCACCAGGGCTCCTGCACCACGACGGTCTCGGCCCGCGCCCAGGCCCGCTGCAGCCGCGGCAGGTCCTGGTGGTGATGGAAGGGGTTGCCGCCCGCCCACCAGATCATCCGGATGTCGGGCAGGGTGATGCGCTGGCCATTGAACTCCAGCACCTCGCCTGGCCGCTCCAGCAGCTCCGTCACCCGCGCCACGGGGATGGCGAGGCCTGCCGGGTTGCGGATGCCGGGCGAGGAGACCGCCGGCAGCTCCCGCCGCGGCACGCCCATGCCGCCGATGCTGCCATAGCCGAAGGCGACGCCCTGCCCCGGCTTGCCGATGGCACCCAGCATCGCCGCCAGCGCCACCAGCATCCAATAGGGCTGCTCGCCGTAATCCGCCCGCTGCAGCGACCAGGCGGCGGTCAGCATGGTCGGCTGCGCCGCGCAGTCGAGGGCGAGGCGGCGGATCACCTCCACCGGGATGTCGGTGATCGGCGCGGCCCAGTCCGGCGTCTTCGCCTGCCCGTCGCTCTCGCCCAGGATATAGGCGCGCAGCTGCGGCCAGCCCGTGCAATGCGTTGCGAGGAAGCCGCGATCCTCCCGCCCCTCGCTCACCAGCACATGCGCCATCGCCAGCAGCAGCGCGGTGTCCGTCCCCGGCCGGATCGACACCCATTCGGCGCCGAGCTCCGCCTCGGTATCGCCGCGGAAGGGCGAGATGTTGACGAGGCGCACCCCGGCCGCCGCCGCCTGCCGCATCAGCGGCCCGTATTCGTGGCGCCCCTGGCCACCCGAGGCGACCATGCCGTTCTTCGCCGCCAGCCCGCCGAAGCAGAGCATCAGCCGCGCATGCCGCGCGATCGCCATCCAATCCGTGGTGCGGCCCAGCAGCACCTCGTTGGTGCCGAGCACATGCGGCAGCAGCGCCTGCGCCGCCGCATAGGAATAGGCATGCACCGAGGAGGTGAAGCCACCACCGAGTCCGAGGAAGCGCTGCAGCTGCGTCTTCGCATGGTGGTAGCGCCCGGCCGAGGACCAGCCGTAGGAGCCGCCGAAGATCGAGGTCGCGCCATGCTCCGCGCGGATGCGCGCCGTCTCCTCGGCGAGGATGCGCGTCGCCTCGTCCCAGGAGATGGGCACGAAGGGATCGCCGCCCCGCAGATGCCCGCGCCGCCGCCCCTCGATCCAGCCGCGGCGGATATAGGGCCGGTCGATGCGGGAGGGTGCATGCACCACATCCGGCACCGCCTCGATCAGGCTGCCGGGGAACGGATCGGGCCCGAAGGGGCGCACCCCGGTAACGCGGCCGTTCTCGACCACGGCATCGAAATAGCCCCAATGGGAGGCATGCGGCTTGATTTCGGTCATGGTTCGAACTCGCCTTTGGCGGCGGACCTTGCCATCCGCTGCCCGGTTCCGTCCACAGCGCGGCTCAGGCCTTCGCGGCCTGGTGTTCCGCCCGTGCCGCCTCCCAGACCTCCCGCGCCGCATCGGCATTGAGCGCCGCGATGGCGAGCCCGACCAGCAGGTCCGGCCAGGCCGAACGCCAAAGGAAGGCGATAACGAGCCCGGCCCCGATGATCGCGAGATTGGCCAGGGCATCGTTCCGGGCGGAGAGAAAGGCCGCGCGGGTCAGGCTGCCACCCTGACGCCGCACCCGGGCCAGCATCACCGCGCAGCAGCCATTGACCAGCAGGGCCCCCACCCCGATCAAGGTGAGCGGTAGCGGCGCCGGCGGCAGGGGCGCACCGAATTTCTCCCAGGCGGTCCAGAGCGTCGCCAGGGCCGGCACCAGCAGCAGCAGCGCCAGCAGCATGCCGAGCCGTGCCCGTGCGGCCGCACCCCAGCCCAGCCCGAGCAGGATCAGCAGGTTGACCGCCGCATCTTCGAGGAAGTCGATGCTGTCGGCGAAGAGCGCGACCGAGCCGATCGCAAGTGCGACTGCGAACTCCACCCCGAAATAGCCGAGGTTGAGCACCGCGACGCGGCCGACCACCGGGCGCAGTGCCAGATCTTCGCCGGGTCTTGGGTTCTCTGCCATTCCGCGCCTACACTCCCCCACCCGTCAGGAAGGCCGCTGCCATGAATCCGCCCCGCAATTCCAATGCCGCCCGCGACATCGCCTATGCGCTGCATCCCTATACCGATCACAAGGCGCATCTGCAGAACGGCCCGCTGGTGATCAGCCGCGGCAAGGGAGTGCGCGTCTTCGACGAGCAGGGGAAGGAGTATATCGAGAGCGTCGCCGGCCTCTGGTGCGCCAGCCTCGGCTTCGACAACGAGCGCCTGGTGCAGGCCGCCACCGACCAAATGCGCAAGCTCCCCTTCTACCATGCCTTCACTGCCAAGTCGCACGAGCCGCTGATCGACCTCAGCGAGATGCTGATCGAGCGCGCGCCCTCGGCGATGAGCAAGGTGTTCTTCGCTAACTCCGGCTCGGAGGCGAATGACAGCGCGATCAAGATGATCTGGTACATGAACAATGCCATCGGGCGACCGGAGAAGAAGAAGATCATCGCCCGGCTGAAGGGCTATCACGGCATCACCCTGGCCGCCGCCTCGCTGACGGGCCTGCCGGCGAACCACAAGCTCTTCGACCTGCCGATCGCCGGCTTCCACCACGTCTCGACGCCGCACCACTACCACAACGCCCTCCCCGGCGAGTCCGAGGAGGATTTCGCCACCCGCCTCGCCGAGGAACTGGAGCAGAAGATCCTGGCCGAGGGACCGGAGACGGTCGCCGCCTTCTGGGCCGAGCCGATCATGGGCGCCGGCGGCGTCATCCTGCCGCCCGCCGGATACTTCCCGAAGATCCAGGCCGTCCTGAAGAAGTACGACGTGCTCTTCGTCGCCGATGAGGTGATCTGCGGCTTCTGGCGCACCGGCAGCTACTGGGGCAGCCAGACCCTCGACATCCAGCCTGACATCCTGGTCTGCGCCAAGGCGCTCTCGGCCTCTTACCTGCCGATCTCGGCGGTGATGGTGAGCGAGCGCGTCTTCCAGGGCATCGCCGAGGGCTCCTCCTCGGTCGGCACATGGGGCCACGGCTTCACCTATTCCGGCCATCCCGTCCCGGCCGCCGTCGCCATCGAGACGCTGAAGATCTACGACGAGATGGATATCGGCGGCCATGTGAAGAAGGTCGGCGCGCATATGCAGGCGCAGCTCCGCGCCCGCTTCGCCGACCACCCGATGGTGGGCGAGGTGCGCGGCACCGGCCTCATCGCCGCAATCGAGCTGGTGGCCGACAAGGCGGCGAAGAAGAACTTCGACCCGGGCCAGAAGGTCGGGCCGCGCCTCACCAAGCTTGGCGAGGAGAACGGCGTCATCATGCGCGCCATGACCAATGACAGCATCGGCTTCTCCCCGCCCCTCATCATCTCCGAGGAGGAGGTGGACGAGATGCTGAACCGCGTGGCGAAGTCGCTGGACGAGGTCATGGTGCAGGTGCGGCGCGAGAGCATCGCCGCCGTTTGACCTGGCTTGCCTGGTCCCCCTCGCTGCCGGTCGCCGTAGCCCTTGCGGTTGGCCCGGTGGCGGGGGTGCTGCAATCGAAGGCCCTGGCGCCCATCGCGGTGGTGGCGCTTGTGCTCGCCGTGCTGGCGCATCGCCGGCGGCACGGCGCCTGGCCCTGGCCACGCGGTGCTGCGTCCTGGCTCGCCATCGGCCTGTTCGGCTGGGGGGCAGTGACGGCGCTCTGGGCGATCGAGCCGCTGCGGGCGCTCGGCACCTCGCTGCAGGTCGGCGGCTTCGTCGCCCTCGGCGCAGCGGCGGCACGGGCGCTGGCGGCCGATGACGCGGCAGCGCATCGCCGCCTGCTGCTGACGGCGACGGGCGGCCTGGCCGCAGGCATCCTGCTTGCCGGGCTGGATGCGGCGACGGGCAACGCCATCCGTGCCGCGGTACGTGGCCTCAAGGAGATCCCGCCGAGCCTCGCCTTCGGGCTGAAGCCGGCTGCCTCGGCCATGGCGCTCTGGCTGCCGCTGGTGGCGGCTGCGCCCCTGCCTCGCCTGTTGCGCGCCGGGGTGATCGGCGCCGGCGCCGCTGTGCTGGTGCTGCTGCCCGGCGAGGCGGCGAAGCTCGCCGTGCTGGCCGGGCTGCTGGTGGGCGGGCTGGCGCTGCTGCTGCCACGGCTGGCGCGGCCGGGACTCGGCGCGGTGCTGGCGGCGGGGGTCATCGCCATGCCGATGCTGCTCGGGCCGGTCCTCGCGCGCGGCGTGCCGGCGGCCGACATCCCGCCCTCGGCGGCGCACCGGCTGCTGATCTGGGATTTCGTCATCGGCCGCATCGCGGACCGGCCCTGGCTCGGCTGGGGGATGGAGGCCAGCCGGAGCGTGCCTGGCCACCGCGATCATCCGAGCCCCGAGGCCATGGCCCGCTTCGGCCTCGGCGCGACGGAACGCACGGCCTGGCTGTCGCGTGCCGAGCTGCTGCCGCTGCATCCCCATAACGGCGCGCTGCAAATGCGGCTGGAGCTCGGCTGGCCCGGCGTGCTGCTGGCGGCAGCGCTCGCAGTGGCGCTGGCGCTCGCCTGCGCCTCGCCCGTCGCTTTGGCGGTGCTGGGTGCCGGCGCCGTCACCGCCATGCTGAGCTTCGGCGCCTGGCAGGAATGGTGGGTCGGGGCGGAGCTGCTTGCCGTGGCGGCGGCGGCCGGGTTGCGACGCCGGGCCTAGCCTTCCTCCGCCAGCCGGTACCCCACCCCCGGCTCCGTCCGCAGCAGCCCCGAGGCCGGCCCCAGCTTCTGCCGCAGATGCCCGACATAGACGCGAAGATACTGCGCATCCTCCGCATGGGCCGGGCCCCATACGGCGGTGAGGAGCTGGCGCTGCGTCACCACCCGGCCGCCGGCCTTGAGCAGCACGACCAGCAGCTCCCACTCCCGCGGCGTCAGCTTCAGCGCCTCGCCGCCCAGGCGGGCGAGGCGATGGCCGAGATCGACCTCGAGCGCGCCAAGCCGCAGGGTCGCACCCGGGTCCGGCTCGCCCGCCGCCTGAGCGGCGCGGCGCAGGCCGGCGCGGATACGGGCTAGCAGCTCGGCGAGGGCGAAGGGCTTTTCCACATAGTCGTCGGCGCCGGCATCCAGCGCCGCGACCTTCTGGGCCTCCCGGTCGCGGGCGGAGACGATAATGACCGGCGCCGTACTGAAGGCGCGCAGCCGGGCCAGCGCCTCCTTCCCGTCCAGATCGGGCAGGCCAAGATCGAGCAGCACCAAGGCGGGCGCCCGGATCGCGGCAAGGCGAAGCCCCTCGGCGGCGGTCTCGGCACGAAGCGGCGCATAGCCCGCCGCCTCCAGCGCCGGGGCGAGGAAACGGTGGATCTGCGGCTCGTCGTCGATGACGAGGATGCGGGGCCCGGTGCCGCTCATGCCGGGAAGCGCAGCGTCACGCGCGTGCCCCGACCGCCGGCGGCGACCGGGCTCTCGGCGCCGATGCGGCCACCCATCGCCTCGGTCAGGCCACGGGCGATGGCGAGGCCAAGGCCGGTGCCGGCGGCGATGCGGTCGGTGCGGCTGGCACGGTAGAAGGGATCGAAGACCCGCCCCAGCGCCTCCGCCGCGATGCCCGGCCCGTCATCCTCGACGGCGAGCGCCACCTCATGCCCCTCCCGCCGCGCGACCACGGCGACACGGCCCTCGGGGCCGGAAAATTTCAGCGCATTGTCGAGCAGGTTGCCCAGCACCTGGTCGAGCAAGGCCGCGTCGAGCCGCGGCGCCGGCAGCCGCGCCTCGAAGCGGCGCTCGATCGTCCGGCCGGTGGCGCGCTCCTGCCGCCCCGCCGCCGCCTCCAGCGCCTCGGCGAGGGCGACCGGCTCCCTGCGCGGCTCCACCTGGCCGTTCTCCAGCCGCACGATGTCGAGGATGTTGGCGATGGTGCGCGTCAGCCGCACCGTCTCCTCCTCGGCCGCGGCGAGCAGGTCCTCCCGCACCGCCGGCGCCAGCGCCTCGCCAGAGCAGCGCAGGGTGCCGAGCGCGCCACGGATCGACGTCAGCGGCGTGCGCAGGTCGTGGCCGAGGGAGGTGAGCAGGGCGAGCCGCAGCTGCTCCGTCTCGGCCCGGGCGGCATCGCGCGCGGCGGCCTCCATCAGCTCCACCCGCTCGATGGCGACGGCCGCCTGGTCGAGCAGGGCATCGAGCGTCCGGTCCGTCTCCGCGTCCAGCCGCGGCGCCTCGCCCAATTGCAGCCCGACCAGCCCGACCAGCCCGCGCGCCGTGCGCATCGGGCGGAATTGCCAGGCCGTGCCGGCCGGCAGCGTATCCGTCCCGCGCCCGGTCGGGCGGCCATGCGCCATGGCCCACCGCGCGGCGGCCATGGCGGCGTCATCCGGCTCGGCATCGAGCGGGATGGCGGCCCGCAGCACCGGCTCCGGCTCGCTTTGGCCCGGGGCGGGCGGCAGCGGCATCAGCACGCAGGCCGGGCGGCCGGCGATGCGCTCCGCCTCGCGCGCCACCGCATCCAGCAAGTCGCCCTGCGTCCCCGGCGCCCCGAGCCGCCGGCTGAACTCCACCAGGCGCCGGAGGCCGAGCAGCCGTGCCCGCGCCGCCCGCACCGAGCGGCCGAGCCCGCCCGTCGTCCCCGCCAGCAGCAGCGCGACCAGGCTGAAGACGACGACGCCCACCACATCCTGCGCCGCGGCGATGGTCAGCGTGTAGCGCGGCGGCAGGAACAGGTAGTTCCAGGCCAGGAAGGAAAGTGCCGCCACCGCCAGCCCGTGCAGCGCGCCGAAGCCGACCGCCGCGGCGACGATGCCGAAGAGGTAGATCATCCCCATCGCCCCTTCGGGCACGATGCCGTCCGTGGCGAAGGCGGCAAGCGTCGCCGCCGCGACGAGCAGCGGCGCCGCGACCAAGCCCGTCCAACCCGGCAGCCCATGCCGCTCCGGCGCCGCCAGCGCCGGCAAGGCCGGCTCGGGGACCAGATGCAGGGCGAAATCGCCCCCCTGCCGCAGCAGCGCGGCGGAGAGCGTCCGCCCCATCAGTCGCCGCCAGGCTGGGGGCCGTCCGCGGCCGAGCACGATATGGGCCGCGTTCCGCGCCCGCGCATGGGCGAGGATGGCCCGCGGCAGGTCGGTGGCGACCACCGTCTCCACCTCGGCGCCGAGCGCCTCCGCCTCGCGCAGCGCTGCGCCGGCCGCGCCGCCATCCTCCGCCGAGGGCCGCTCGACATGCAGCGCCAGCAGCGGGCCGCGCAGCGCATCGGCGATGCGCCGGGCCTGCCGCACCACGGCGATGGCGCCCGGCTCGCCGCCGATCAGCGCCAGCACCCGCTCCCCGCTGGGCCATGGGCCGGCGATGGCATTGGCGCGCATATAGCCGGTGACGTCGGCCTCCACCCGCTCCGCCGTGCGGCGCAGCGCCATCTCCCGCAGCGCGGCGAGGTTGCCCTCGCGGAAGAAACCGCGGAGCGCTCGCTCCGCTTGATCAGGCCGATAAATCTTGCCCGCGCGCAGCCGCTCCAGCAGCTCGGCGGGCGGGATGTCGATCAGCTCGACGGCATCCGCCTCGGCCAGCACGCGGTCCGGCACCGTTTCGGCGACGCGGATGCCGGTGATGCGGGCAACGGCATCGGAGAGGCTTTCCAGGTGCTGGACGTTCATCGTCGTCCAGACCTCGATCCCGGCCTCCCGCAGCTCCTCCACGTCCTGCCAGCGCTTCGGGTGGCGGCTGCCCGGCGCGTTGCTGTGGGCGAGTTCGTCGAGCAGCAGGATCGCCGGCCGCCGGGCCAGCGCCGCATCGAGGTCGAATTCCTCGAGCATCCGCATGCCGTTCGGCGCGGCATAGGGGATGACGGCCCGTGGCAGCACCGGCAGCCCGCCGAGCTGCGCCTCGGTCTCCGCCCTTCCATGGGTCTCGACGATACCGACTACCGGATCGGCCCCGCCGGCCCGGCGCCGCCTGGCCTCGGCCAGCATCTCATAGGTCTTGCCCACCCCGGGCGCGGCGCCGAGGAAGACCTTCAGCCGCCCCCGCCCCTCTCGCCGGGCCAGGGCCAGCAAGGCATCCGGGTCGGGGCGCGCGGGCTCGTCCATCGAGCCCTACGCAATCCCCGCCGAAAGCAGCTGCTGCACATGCAGCAGGCCGACCGGCCGCCGTCCCTCCTGCACCACCAGCACGTTGATCCGCCGCGCGTTCATCTCGGCGAGCGCCGCGCTGGCGATCTGCTCCGGCACGGTATGCCGCGGCGCCCGCGTCATCACCGCATCCACCCGCTCCGCCATGATGCCGGGATGCATGTGCCGCCGGAGGTCGCCATCGGTGATGATGCCGACGACGTCCCCCGCCGCATCGGTGACGATGGCGCAGCCGAGGCTGTGCCCCGTCATGGCGATGATCGCCTCGCCCATGGCCGCATCCTCGCGCACCAGCGGCAGGTCCGGCGCCCGCTTCATCACCTCGCCGACGGTGAGCAGCTGTGCCCCGAGCTTGCCGCCCGGATGGAAGCGATGAAACTCCGCCGGGGTGAAGCCGCGCCGCTCGAGCAGCGCCATCGCCAACGCATCGCCGATCGCCATCTGGATCAGCGTCGAGGTGGTCGGCGCCAGCCCGTGCGGGCAGGCTTCGGTCACGGCCGGCAGGATCAGCGGGATGTCCGCCGCCCGCCCGAGCGCGCTCTCCACCCGCCCGGTGACGGCGATCAGCCGCACGCCGAAGCGCCGGGAATAATGGATGATGTCGCGCAGCTCCACCGTCCCGCCCGACCAGGAGAGGGCGAGCACCACATCAGCGGCCGTCAGCATGCCGAGATCGCCATGGCTGGCCTCGGCCGGATGCAGGAACAGCGCCGGCGTGCCGGTGGAAGCGAGCGTCGCCGCGATCTTCCGCCCGACATGCCCGCTCTTGCCCATGCCGGTGACGACGACACGTCCCTCGGCGGCGAAGATCGTCTCGACAGCCCGCGCCAGTTCCTCGCCGAGCGGCCCATCAAGAGTGGCGGCGAGCGTCGCCATCCCTTCCTGCTCGATGGCTATGGTGCGGGCGATGGTCTCGCGGATGCGCACCGCATCCGTGCCGTGACGGAGCGCAGCGCTCATCGCGGCGCCAGCATCGCGCGGGCGCGCTCGAGATCATCCGCCGTGTCGACGCCGAGCGGCACCACCGGCACCTCCTGCGCGTCGATCCGCATGCCCGCCTCCAGCGCGCGCAGCTGCTCCAGCTTCTCGCGCCGCTCGAGCGGCGAAGGCGGAAGGGCGACGAAGCGCGTGAGTGCTTCCCGCCGCCAGGCATAAAGGCCGATATGGTGGTAGAGCGGCCCCTCGCCCCAGGGCGCCGTCGCCCGGGTGAAGTAGAGCGCCCGGTGCCGCCCGCCGCCGAGCGGCGTCCCCACCATCTTCACCACCTGGGAGGCGGTCTTCTCTTCCTCCCGGACGATCTCGGCAACGAGGGTGCCGAGCGCCACCTCCGCCGCCGCCATCAGCGCCGCGGCGGCGCGGATCGCCGCCGGGTCGATGGTCGGCAGGTCGCCCTGGACGTTGATGACGAGGTCATGCCGGCCCTCGCCGTCGAGCCGCCCGAGCGCCTCATGGATGCGGTCCGAGCCGGACGGATGGTCGGCCCGCGTCATCACCGCCCGCCCGCCCGCGGCCTCCACCGCCTCGGCGATGGGCGGCGCGTCGGTGGCGACGGCCACCGGGCCGATATCCGCCTCCTGCGCCCGGCGCAGCACATGGACGATCATCGGCAACCCGCGGATATCGGCGAGCGGCTTGTCCGGCAGCCGCGTCGCCGCAAGCCGCGCCGGGATGAGGACGATCGGCCTCATGCCTCGCCCCGCTGCTTGGCCAGCGCGTCGAAGGCCATCAGCGTCTCGATCAGCCGCGGGAAGTCGCGCAGCGGCACCATGTTCGGACCGTCCGAGGGTGCATGATCCGGGTCGGGATGCGTCTCGATGAAAACGCCCGCCACGCCGACCGCGACGGCGGCACGCGCCAGGACGGGGACGAACTCCCGCTGCCCGCCCGAGGAGGTCCCCTGCCCGCCCGGCTGCTGCACGGAATGCGTCGCGTCGAAGATCACCGGGGCACCCATCGCCGCCATGATCGGCAGCGCCCGCATGTCGGAGACCAGCGTGTTGTAGCCGAAGGAGGCGCCGCGTTCCGTCGCCAGCACCCGCGTGTTGCCCGCGCCGGTCACCTTGGCGATGACGTTCTTCATGTCCCAGGGCGCGAGGAACTGCCCCTTCTTCACGTTCACCACCCGCCCGGTCGCGGCGGCCGCCACCAGCAGGTCGGTCTGCCGGCAAAGGAAGGCCGGGATCTGCAACACATCGACCGCCTCGGCGACGGGCGCGCATTGCCCCGGCTCATGCACGTCCGTCAGCACCGGCAGGCGCAGGCTCTCTCGGATCTCGGCGAAGACGGGCAGCGATTGCGCCATCCCCATCCCTCGCGCGCCGCCCCCGCTGGTGCGGTTCGCCTTGTCGAAGCTCGCCTTGAAGATCAGCCCGAAGCCGAGCCCGGCCGCCACCTCGCGCAGCGCGGCCGCAACCTCCAGCCCATGCGCCCGGCTCTCGAGCTGGCAGGGCCCGGCGATGACGGCGAGCGGCAGGTAGTTGCCGATGCGAACCTGGCCGATGCTGACAACCGGATCGGGGGCGGACATGGCGATGTTCTTTCCTTCGGCGCGAGTGGTGCGCAAGCCGCCCGTATCCCCCATTCTACCCGGACGGATCAAGCAGGCTCGATTTTTTGCGGGTCTCGGAGTTTCCCCCGCCCGCTTTCACTGGTTCTTTACCCGGAACGGGCACCATCCCCTCAACCGGCCCGAGGATCGCGGTCGCCAGCCAAGGGAAAAGCCCGATGCCGCTGAATTCCGTGAACACCAATGTCGGCGCCATGGTGGCGCTGCAGTCGCTCAACCGTACCGGCGACGAGTTGGCGGCAACCCAGAAGCGCATCTCGACCGGCTACCGCGTCGCCGACGCCAAGGATGACGGCGCCGCCTATGCGGTGGCGGAGCGCATCCGCGGCGCGGTCGCCGCCACCACCTCGGCCAACGAGCAGCTGGGCGGCGTGAAAGGCCTGCTCGATGTCTCGAACGCCGCGCTGGAGAATGTCTCGAGCGCGCTGACCAAGCTCCAGGCCGTCACCGTGAAGCTGGCGGACGGCACCATCACCGCCGAGCAGCGCAGCCAGTACCAGTCCCAGGCTGGCGAGCTGACCAACAACATCAAGTCCTTCATCAAGGACGCCAGCTACAACGGCCTCAACGTGCTGGACGACCCGGCCAACCTCGCCGTGCAGGTCGTCACCAACGGGACAGGCACGTACTACACCTTCAGCGGCTTCAAGGCGATCACCAACATCTTCAACAGCGTCTCGGGCGCCAGCACCTGGACGCGGGGCGATGCCTCCACGGCGCTGACCAAGACCGGCGCCGTCGGCAAGGCGATCACCGCGACGCTGAGCGAGCTGAACAATTTCGGCAGCTACTCCAACTACATCGACAGCCAGATCAACTACAACAAGTCGATCCTGGACGCACAGCAGAGCGGCCTCGGCGCACTGATCGACACCGACATGGCGAAGGAGAGCGCACGGCTCCAGGCGCTGCAGATCCGCCAGCAGCTCGGTACCCAGGCGCTCGGCATCGCCAACCAGGCGCCGCAGTCGCTCGTCAGCCTGTTCCGCGGCTGACCTAGTTGCGCCGGGCTTCCCAGAAGGCGGAAGGCGGCGTCGCACTGGCGGCACCCTGCCGCGGCGGCGGGCCGGCAAGCGCCGGCTCGGCGATCGGCGGCAGCGGCGCCAGCGCCCGCTGAGGCGGGCCGCCGGGCATACCCGTCACCGGCGGCAGGCTTTCATAAGCCCGCGGCACCGAAGCGCGCGGCGGCGCATCCGGCACGATGGAAAAGGTCGGCGCGGCATTCTGAACCGAGGGCAGCGGCGCGAAGACCGGTCCCCGATCCACCTGCGGGAGTGGCTGCAAGGGCGGCAGGTCCGGCACCGGTGGCAGGCGGGAGCCAGCCGCAGCCTGTAGGGCGGCCAGCGTCGGCGGCTCCGCCGGCAACACGGCCGTCTGCATCATGGCGGGCACCGCCGGCCCGGCCGGCGCCGCGCTGCCGAGCAGGATGGGCGCTGCCCCGCCGCGCGACGGCGTCGCGGCATTGGCGCAGCGGAAGACCAGGTCGTAATCCGCCGGATTGATCTGCCGCCGCAGCATCTGCGCCTGTTCACCGCGGCCGCCGCAATGGGCCGAGGCCTCGCTCAGCGCCTGCTGCGTCGCTCCCCCCAGGTTGCGGCTCGCCACGGTGATGCGGTAGGTGCCGTCCGCCAGGGGCGCCACCCCGGAGGAACGCTGCGCCGAGCATCCGGCCACCAGCCCCATCCCGATCGCCAGCCAGACCGTCCTTCGCATGCACCCCCGTCCTACACGCCCAGCGCGCCTTGTACCCGGCCGCCCTGGATGCGGCAGCAGAAAAACGCAGAACGCGATCGATGGGCATCTGGCCTCTCGCCAGGCGCGATGCGCTCGCCTCGGTGGCCAAGCCAGGGCATGCTGCAGCCGAGCACCGGGAGGATGCCAATGCTACCAAGCCTCACCCGCCGCAGCGTCCTTGCCGCGCCGGCGTTGCTGCTCGCCCACCCGGCCGGCGCGCAGAGCGGTTGGCCCGGCAAGCCAGTCACGCTGATCGTCCCCTGGGCGCCCGGCGGCTCGAACGACGTGGTGGCCCGCCTCCTTGCCCCGCAGCTCGAGGCCCGCTTCGGCCAGCCCTTCATCATCGAGAACCGGCCCGGCGGTGGCGGCAGCGTCGGCATGGGCTTGGTCGCACGGGCGAGGCCGGATGGGCTGACGCTGCTCGTCTCCTCCGCCTCCAACCATGTCTTCCACCCGCTGATAGCCAAGGACCTCGGCTACGACGTGCGGGGCGCGCTGGAGGGCATCGCCATGCTGGTCGACGTGCCGAACGTGCTGGCGGCGACCAAGGCGCTCGGCATCCGAACGGTGCCGGAGCTCATTGCCCGGGTGAAGTCGGAAACGCACGGCATGAGCTTCGGCTCCTCCGGCGTCGGCTCGTCCAACCACCTGGCCGGCGAGCTCTTCCGGCTGCGGACGGGGCTCGACCTGACCCATGTGCCCTATCGCGGCGGCGGCCAGGCGATCAACGACCTCGTTGCCGGCACGGTGCCGATCGTCTTCCTCAACCTGCCGACGGTGGTGGGGCCGGCCGATTCCGGGCAGGCGACGCTGCTCGCGGTCTGCACGGACCGGCGCGTCGGCAGCCGCCCCGACATCCCGACCATGCAGGAGGGCGGAGTGCCGGACTACGCCGTCCGCTCCTGGACGGGCCTTTTCGCCCCGCGCGGCACATCGCGGCCGATGATCGAGACCCTCGCGTTGGCCCTGCAGGAGATTCTCGCCATGCCCGCCATCCGGGCCCGCCTGACCGATATGGCGAGCGAGCCGATCTGGATGGATCCCGCCGAGACCGACCGCTTCGTCGCCGCGGAATACGAGCGCTGGGCGCCCGTCATCCGCGGCGCGAATGTCAGGCTGGAATAGGCGCCATCATCCCGCCCGCGTTGGTCTTCAGGTCGGCCGCCGCCGTGGCGCCGGCCAGCCGGCCGAAGACCGCCCCGTTGATGAGCCCCGAGCCGCCCGGGTAGTTGAAGTAGAAAACGCCGCCCACGAGCTCCCCGGCGGCATAGAGCCCGGCGATCGGCGCCTGGTCCGCATCCAGCACCCGCGCCTGATTGTCGATGCGGAGGCCACCGAAGGTGAAGGTGATGCCGCAGCCCACCTGATAGGCCTCGAAGGGCCCATCCTCGATCGTGTTCGCCCAGTTGGACTTGTTCACCGACAGCCCCTCGGTGCGGCGCCCGTCCTTGACGTTCGGGTTGAAGGGAATGTCGCGGCGGACGGCATCGTTGTAGGCGCGGATCTCCTCGAGGAAAGCCGCAGCGTCGACACCCTCCAGCTTCGCCGCCAGCTCCTCCAGCGTATCCGCGCGCACCTTCGTCACCTGCTTGATGCGGTACTCGTCGCGCAGCACGTGCAGGACCTTCTGGTCGAAGACCTGCCAGGCGAAATTGCCCGGCTGCTCCAGCACCACGCGACCGTATTTGGCGTAGGTGTAGTTGCGGAAATCGGCTCCCTCGTCGAGGAAGCGCCGGCCATTGGCGTTGATGAGCACGCTCCAGGGATAGCTGTGCTTCTGGAAGGCATCGCCCACCGCCAGGTCGCCATATTCCGGCGCGTTGAAATCCCATTGCACCGCATGGCAGCCGGAGTAATTGCCGAAGGGCGAGGCGCCGATCTCGAGCGCCATCTTGATGCCGTCACCCGTGTTGAAACGCGTGCCGCGCACCTTGGCGAGCTCCCAGCCCGGCCCGAGATAGCGCGTGCGCATCTCCGCATCGCCCTGGAAGCCGCCGGCGGCCAGGATCACCGCGGGGCCCTTGATGTCATAGATGCGGCCGGGCGACTTCACCCGGATGCCTTCGACCTTGAAGCCGTCATGCAGGATCTTCTGGGCGCGGCTGGCGTAGCGGACCTCGATGCCGCGCTTCCGCGCCGCCTCCGTCTCCGCGGCGACGAGGCCCGGACCCCCGCCCCAGGCCTCGACCGTCAGCCCGCCCCAGAACTTGAATTTGCCATCCACCTTGAAGGCCTGGCGGCCCCAGATCGGGGCGAATTTGACGCCCTTGCCGCGCAGCCACTTCATCGTCTCGAAGCTGCGGCGCACGAGGATGTCGCACAGCTCGGGATCGGTGCGGTTGCGCGTGACGCGGAACATGTCGTCGAAGAACTGGTCTTCGGTGTAGGTGCCGAAGTCGGTCTGGGCGCATTCGGCATCGGTGAGGTCAGGCATGATCTCCCGCAGATCCTCGACGCCGCGATAGGCGAAGCGGATGGCGCCCGCGGTGAAGCGGGTATTGCCGCCGGCCTCATCCTCCGGTGCCCGCTCCAGCATGACGACGCGCGCGCCCTGCTCCTGGGCGGAGAGCGCGGCACAGAAAGCGGCATTGCCGCCGCCGACCACGATGACGTCAAATTCCTCGGTCATGGCACCCTCCCATCCCTGTACACCGATGTATACACAGATTGGCGCGCCTGTCCAGGCGGGGCCCGGACGCTCCCGGCTACTGCCCCTGGGGCACGTTGTAGAGGATGTTGGCGGAAACCCCCGTCAGATCGTCGGTGTAGGAGGTGTATTGGATGTCGATCGAGCTGAAATTAAGCGAGAAGCTGTCGGTCGGTGGCCCATCCGCGCCGCCACCATGTGCGAAGCTCAGGATGCCGACGTCGGTCAGGGTATAGACCATGTAGGGCAGCAGCATCGCCTGGCCCTGGCGGACGAAGCTGATGGTCACCTTGCGGTCGAACTTGCCGGTGAAGCCCTCGGTCAGCAGGCCGATGGAGCTCTTGTCGCTCAGCTTGGAGCAGGTGACCTCGCTCACCGAGGGCTCGATCCGCGCCCGCGCGCCGGAATGGACCGCGGCCCCGCTGCGCGACATCGACCAGCTCAAGGCGACCAGCTCGATATAGCCGCCTGCGCCGTTGAGGCTGTGCTCGCCCTCCACGCCCTCATACTTCATGAAGATCGTCATGGGGCCTGCCTCGGTGCGCTACTGGATGAAAGAGAGCCCCCGGAGGAGGATGCGGCGGCAGACCACCGCATCCCTGGCCCGGACGGGCGCAGCGCTGGCTTACGAGCCGGTGCCCTTGGCCAGATCCCAGGTGTAGTAGACCGGGGAACCGCTGAGGTCGTCGCCGACCGGGTTGTAGCCGAGCTTCACCTTGTCGAAGTTCAGGCTGAGGGACTCGCTCGGGCGATCGCCGCCGGAGCTCATCGAGAAGCCGGACACGCCGCAGCCCTCGAGATCGACGGTGAAATAGGCAGTCGGCTTCGCGCCGCCGGTGCGGACGAAGCGGATCTCGACCTTCTTGTCGAGCTTGCCGTGCAGCGCTTCCTCGAACAGCTTGATGCTGGTGTTGTCGCTCTGCTTGGTGATCGTGATCTCGCTGACGGACACCACGGAGCCCTCACGCGTGGACGTGCCGCGGGCCGAGGCGATGGCGCGGCCGACGCCGAACTGGAAGCTGCCGACTTCGAAGAAGTCGGAGAAGCCATCGACCTTCGACTCGCCCTTGATGTCGCCGTACTTCACGAGGATCGCCATATTTCTAACCCCTTCTGCCTGCCCGGCCCCCGGTGACGGCCCGCTGCCGCCGCCTAGCCGATATCATACTGGAACATCCCTCCCTCGCCCATCGCGACCTGCACCCGGCCGACCTCTCCGCCTTCCGCCAGTCGCGACAGAATTCGAGATGACAACTCGGGTAGCATCGTACGGTTGAGGATATTCTCAATATTCCGTGCGCCGCTTTCCACCTCTTTGCAGCGGGCGACGATGGCCTCGGGCACGCTGTCGTCGACCTGGAATTCGACGCCGTAGGCCGCCTTCACCCGGCGGCCGATCCGCTTCAGCTGCAGCCCGACGATCAACTTCATGACGTCGTCGGCGAGAGGGTAGTAGGTGACGATGTTGCAGCGGCCGAGGAAGGCCGGCTTAAACACCTTCAACAAGTCCGGCCGCAGCGCCTCGGTCAGCGCCTCCGGCTCCGGCATCAGCTCCGGGTCGGCGCAGAGCTTGGCGATGGTGTCCGTCCCCGCATTCGAGGTCATGATGATGACGGTGTTGCGGAAGTCGATGTCCCGCCCCTCGCCGTCCTTCATGTTGCCCTTGTCGAAGACCTGGTAGAACACGTCCTGCACGCCGGGATGGGCCTTCTCCATCTCGTCCAGCAGCACGACGCTGTAGGGGCGGCGGCGCACCGCCTCGGTCAGCACCCCGCCCTCGCCATAGCCGACATAGCCGGGGGGCGAGCCCATCAGGAGCGAGACCTTATGCTCCTCCTTGAACTCGCTCATGTTGATCGTCGTCAGGTTCTGCTCGCCGCCGTAGAGCAGGTCGGCGACGGCCAGCGCCGTCTCCGTCTTCCCGACGCCGCTGGTGCCAACCATCATGAAGACGCCGATGGGCTTGCGCGGGTCGGTCAGCCCGGCACGGTTGGTCTGAATCGCCTGGGCGATGGCCGCCAGCGCATGCGGCTGGCCGACGACGCGCTCCTCCAGCCGGTCCTTCAGGTTCAGGATGGTCCTGATCTCGTCCGAGACCATCCGCCCGACCGGGATGCCGGTCCAGGTGGCGACGACCTCGGCGACGGCCTGGCCATCGACGACAGGATGCACCAGCGGCTCCTCACCCTGGAGCGCATGCAACGCCTCGGTGGCGCTGGCAAGCTTGGCCTTCGCCTCGGACGCCTCGGCACCGGAGGTCATGGCCGCCTCGATCGCCTCCCGCGATTCGCGGATGCCGGCGACGAGCACCTTCTCCTCCTTGTAGCGCGCCTCGAGCGCGGCGAGCGCGGCACCGACCGTCCCCCGCTCCTCCTCGAGGGCCGTGCGCCGCGCCGCATGGTCCTGCCCCGCAGCCTCCTCGCGCGCGATGGCGCCGAGCTCGGTGGCGATCAGGTCGAGCCGGCGCCGCCGGTCCTCGATCGGCGCCGGCTCCGCCGCCTGGCTCATGGCGACGCGGGCACAGGCGGTATCGAGCAGAGAGACGCCCTTGTCGGGAAGCTGCCGCGCCGGGATGTAGCGGGCGGACAGCACGCAGGCCTGCTCCACCGCCTCGTCGAGGATGCGGACGCCGTGATGCTTCTCCAGCACCGGCACGAGGCCGCGCAGCATGGCCTGGGCCAGCGCCACCGCGGGCTCGCCAACCTGCACCACCTGGAAGCGCCGGGTGAGCGCCGCGTCCTTCTCGAAATACTTCTTGTACTCGGCCCAGGTGGTAGCCGCGAGGCAGCGCAGCTCGCCGCGCGCCAGCGCCGGCTTCAGCAGGTTGGCGGCGTCATTCTGGCCTTGCGCACCGCCGGCGCCGATGAGCGTATGCGCCTCGTCGATGAACATGACGACCGGCACCGGCGAGGACTTCACCGCGTCGATGACGCCCTTCAGCCGGTTCTCGAACTCGCCCTTTACCCCGGCGCCCGCCTGCAGCAGGCCGAGGTCGAGCGACATCAGCTTCACCTTGCGCAGCGCCTCCGGCACGTCGCCGGCGGCAATGCGCAGCGCCAGCCCCTCGGCGACGGCGGTCTTGCCGACGCCGGGCTCGCCGGTGAGGATCGGGTTGTTCTGGCGGCGCCGCGTCAGGATGTCGATGACCTGGCGGATCTCGCCATCGCGGCCGAGGATCGGGTCGATCTTCCCGGCCTTCGCCTGGGCCGTCAGGTCGGTGCAGAACTGCTCCAGCGGCCCGCCGCCGCGCGGCGCCTCGCCCGGTGCACCGCCAGCGGCCGCCGGCGCCTCGCCCGGCAGCGGCGCGCCACCTTCACCGGCCTCCTCGCTGCCCTCGCACAGCACGTCGAGCCCGCCGCGCCGCAGCGCATCGGCCGGCACGGAGAGCAGGCTCGGCGCGCTGTCCTTCACCGTGCGCTGGAGCGTCTCGTCCGACAGCAGCGCAGCCAGCATATGGCCGGAGCGGATGCGCCCGGTCCCGCCCTCCAGCGAAGCCAGCATCCAGGCCTCGCGCAGCCAGGTGACGATATCCGGCGAGAGCGAGGGCGCCCGCGCGTTGCCGGTGCGCAGCTTGTCGAGCGCACGCGTCAGCTCGGCGATCACCCGGCCGCTGTCGATCCCCTGCTTGCGCAGCAGGACATTGACGTCGGTGCCCTGGGTCTCGACAAGCTTGAGCAACAGGTGCTCGATCTCGACATTGTAGTGGGAACGCGACAAGGTCAGCCCGGCAGCCGCTTCAAGCTGCCGTCGGCCGATGGCGCTGAGGCGGCCGACGAGGGATTTCAGGTCGATCGGCACCATGCCCGTGAACCTCCCGCTAACTACTGCGGCCGCTGCTTCGAATGCGCGGGACCGTAAACAGTTTGGGCAAGCGCTGTCCAGCATGATAGCGTATCGGTTGCGGGCCTCGTGGCCTTTATTTCATCAGCAAGAGTCTGTCCTGAATGTCGGGTAGCCTGTTCGATATTGAGACGTTGCTCGCTCCTCTCGACGGGGCTGATGGCGCCGGCATCGATCTGCGCAGCGACTACTCGCCCACCTCGCCCTATCAGAAGCTACGCGACGCGCGGGCCGAGGCCAGGGCCGAGGAGCGTGCGCTCGAAACCTCGGAGGAGGCCGAGCCGGCGGTGCCGCAGGGCTGGCGCGAGGTGAAGCGGCTCGGCCTCGACTGCATCGGCAGCCGCAGCAAGGATTTCGAGGTCGCCACCTGGCTGCTGGAGGCGCTGGTCCGGCTCGACGGCCTGCCCGGGCTGATCGCCGGCTCCGAGCTGCTGACCGGCCTGTTGGAGCGCTACTGGGAGCCCGGCTTCCCGCAGCCCGACGAGGACGGGATGGACGTCCGCGCCGCCCCGCTCAGCGGCCTCTCCGGCGAGGGCGCCGACGGCACGCTGATGCAGCCGCTGCGCCGCATCCCGTTGTTCCGCCGGCCGGATGGGCGCGGCGTCAGCCTCTATTCCTGGAAGATCGCCGAGGACACAGCGGCCATCCCCGATGAGGGCGAGAATCGCCGTCGCCGCCAGGCCCGCTACGAGGCCGGCGTGCCGGAGCTGAAGGCGCTCGAGACCGAGGCGCGCATCGATGCTGCGACGCTGCGCCGAACCGCTCAGCAGGCCACGGCGGCTCAGCGTGCCTGGGCCGTGCTCGGCGCGCAGATGGATGCCCGCTTCGGCGACATCGCGCCGAACACGCGGCGCGTCACCGATGCGCTGGAGCAGATCCTGGCGATGGCGACCCGGCTGGTCGGCCCGGTCGTCGAGGACAGCGCGGAAGACGCGGGTGCAGCAGCGGCAGCGGAGGAGGTGACCGCGGTGGCGGAGCAGGTGCCGGCAATGGGCGGCGCGATGGCAGCGGCGCCCCGCGCGCTGCGGACCCGCGAGGATGCGATCCGTCAGCTGGAGGACCTTGCGGAGTTCTTCCGCAAGACCGAGCCGCATTCGCCGCTGGCTTATACCCTCACCGATGCCGTCCGCCGCGCCCGCCTGCCGCTGCCGGAGCTGCTCGCCGAGGTCCTGCCGGACAGTGGCGCGCGCCAGGCGATGCTCACCATGCTCGGCATCCGTACTGCCATGGGCGAGAACGAGTGACTGGCTGATCAACTGGTCATCAAGGGTTTGATTGACGGCAATTGTCGCCGCTGCGTATCGTGTTGGCCCTATGCCAGAACCGTTACCGGTGCGAATTGGGAGAGGGTAGATGAGCGGTAGCGTTCACCAGAAGCTGGCTCGGGTCCGCAAACCTCGCGTCCACATCACCTACGAAGTCGAGACCGAAGGCGCCGCCGTCGAGCGCGAGCTGCCCTTCGTCGTCGGCGTCATGGGCGATTTCTCCGGGGACCCTTCCGAGCCGCTGAAGCCGCTCGCCGAACGGAAGTTCGTGCAGATCGATCGCGACAATTTCAATGATGTCATGGCCCGCATCCAGCCTGGCCTGAACATCAAGGTCGACAACACCCTGGCCGGCGATGGCAGCCAGATGGCGGTCAACCTGAAATTCCGCTCGATTGAGGATTTCGAGCCGGCGAAGGTGGCCGAGCAGGTGCCGGCCTTGAAGGCGCTGATGGATACCCGCGCCAAGCTGCGCGACCTGATGAGCAAGGTGGATCGCTCCGAGGAGCTTGAAGGGCTGCTCGAGGAGGTTCTGCAGGACAAGGACAAGCTGGCGGCGCTGTCGTCCCAGCTCGGCCTCGACAAGCAGGGGGGCTGATCCATGAGCGGGACACAATCCTCGGCGACCGCCGCCACGACGACCACGGAGGAGGCCGGGCTCGGCTTGCTCGACCAGGTCCTTGGCGCCACCAAGCAGACCGAGCGCGACCGCGCCCAGGACCTCATCAAGGCACTGACCGAGGAGGCGCTGAAGGGCACCGTCACCTACAGCCGCAACCTCACCCAGACCTTCGAGCGGGCGATCGCCGCGCTGGACGCCCAGCTGAGCAGCCAGCTGAATGCGGTGATGCACAACGAGCGCTTCCTGAAGCTCGAGGGCTCCTGGCGCGGGCTGCACTATCTGGTCATGAATTCGGAGACGGGCACCTCGCTGAAGCTCCGGATGCTGCAATGCAGCAAGCGCGAGCTGTCGCGCGACCTGCAGCGCGCGGTCGAGTTCGACCAGAGCCAGATGTTCAAGAAGATCTACGAGAACGAGTTCGGCACGCCGGGCGGCGAGCCCTATGGCGCGCTCGTCGGCGACTACGAGTGGACCAACCACCCGGACGACATCGAGACGTTGCGCCTCGCCTCGAATGTCGCGGCCAGCGCCTTCGCGCCCTTCATCTCGGGCGTCGGTGCCGGCATGTTCGGCTTCTCCGACTGGCGCGAGCTGTCGAAGCCGCGCGACCTTTCCAAGGTCTTCGAGACGGCGGAATACGCCAAGTGGCGCTCCTACCGCGACACCGAGGACAGCCGCTTCGTCACCCTCGTCATGCCGCGGGTCATCGCCCGGCTGCCCTATGGCGCGGGCACCGTCCCGGTCGATGAGTTCGGCTATGAGGAAGCACCCTTCGACGAGGCCGGCCGCGCCAAGGCGATGGACCACAACGACTATTGCTGGATGAATGCGGCCTATGTGATGGCCCAGCGCCTCACCGACAGCTTCGCCCAGACCAGCTTCTGCGTGGCCATCCGCGGCGCCGAGGGCGGCGGCAAGGTGCAGAACCTGCCGACGCACGTCTTCACCTCGGACGATGGCGACATGGACGCCAAGTGCCCGACGGAGATCGGCATCACCGACCGGCGCGAGGCGGAGCTCTCCTCGCTCGGCTTCCTGCCGCTCTGCCACTACCGCAACACCGACTACGCGGTCTTCTTCGGTGCCCAGTCCACCCAGAAGCCCAAGAAGTACGACCGGCCGGAGGCGACCTCCAACGCCGCCATCTCGGCCCGCCTGCCCTACCTGATGGCGACCAGCCGCTTCGCCCATTTCCTCAAGGTGATGGCGCGCGACAAGATCGGCTCCTTCATGGAGTCCTCCGATTGCGAGCAGTGGCTGAACCGCTGGATCCTGAACTACGTCAACGGCAACCCGAGCGCTGGCGCCGAGACCAAGGCGCGCTACCCGCTGCGCGAGGCCAAGGTCGAGGTGAAGGAAATTCCGGGCCGCCCGGGCTCCTACAACGCCGTCGCCTATCTGCAGCCCTGGCTGCAGATGGAGGAGCTGACAACCTCCATGCGGATGGTCGCCCGCATCCCGCAGAAGGCCTGACCCGTCTGGCCCGGCTCAGGCCGGGCCAGCGCCTATGTGTCGGGAGAGGGAGCGCCGCAGCATGGATGGATCGCCGGCCGCGGCGGCGGCCGATGCCGGTACCGGGGCTCCGGCTCCGCCGCCCTTGCGCGCGGCCGCCCTTGCCGGCGCCTTCCTCGGCCGGGCCGGGGCCGCCGCGGCTGATGGCATCGCCAGCTTCCTGGTCGAGGGGCCGGCCAGCGCGCTGAATCTCTGGTTCGGGACGGACAGCCTCTCCGCGATCCTCGATCATGACGGCAGCCGGCGCGGCCGCGCCGAAGCGATGACCCGGCTGGAAGAAGCCGTCGACCGCGACATCGCCACCATCGACCGGATGATCTCGGAACAACTCGACGCCGTACTCCGGCAGGAGCGGCTGCGCCGGCTGGAAGGCTCCTGGCGCGGCCTTCGTTGGCTGGTCGACCGGCTGCCGCCGGGGCGGAGCTGCAAGGCGAAGCTGCTCACCCTCCGCTGGTCGGAGCTCTGCCGCGACTTCGAACGGGCCGTCGAATTCGACCAGAGCCAGCTCTTCCGCAAGGTTTATGAGGAGGAGTTCGGCACGCCGGGCGGCGAGCCTTATGGCCTGCTTTGCGGCGACTGGGAAATGCGCCCCTTCCCCGGTCCCGGCAGCAACACCGACGACATCGCCGGGCTCGATGCGCTGGCCGCCGTCGCCGCCGCCGCCTTCTCGCCCACGGTCGTCGCCGCCCATCCCTCGCTCTTCGGCCTCGACCAGTGGCAGGAGCTCGGCCCCGCCATCGACCCGACCGAGCCGATGCGCGGACCGGAACGCCGCCGGTGGCGCAGCCTGCAGGAGCGGGAGGATACGCGCTTCCTCTCCGTGTTGCTGCCGCGCGTCCTGGCCCGCCCGCCCTGGCCGGATAATGGCAGCCGCGCCGACCGCTTCCGCTACCACACGGATGCCGGCCAGCCCGGCGCCCGTGCCTGGATGAGCCCGGTCTATCCGCTCGCCGCCGTCGCCATGCGCGCCTTCGCCAATTATGGCTGGCCGGCCGATATCCGTGGCGCCACCGTCCATGCCGCCCCCCTGGGCGGCGTCGTCGACGGGCTGCCGGTGGAGCGCCTGCGCTCCGACCCGCCCGGCCCGCCGCCGCGCCCGCCGGTCGAGCTCGCCCTGACGGACGACCAGGAGCGCCTGGTCGTCGAAGCAGGCCTCATGCCGCTGATCGGCCTCGAGGGCCTGCCGGAGGCCGCCTTCGCCGCCGCGCCCAGCCTGCACCGCCCGCCGCGCATGACGGGCGAGGCGGCCAGTGCCAACCAACGCCTCTCCGCCCAGTTCAACGCCGTGCTCTGCGTCAGCCGCTTCGCCCATTGCGTCAAGATGATGGGCCGCGACATGGTCGGCAGCTTCAAGACGCCGCAGGAGATCGAGCGGCGGCTGCAGACCTGGTTGATGCAGTTCACCAGCACCACCAGCGGCGCCGCCGGCGAGAGCGGCGCGCGCCAGCCGCTCCGCGCCTCCAAGGTCGAGGTGCGGGAGAAGCCGGGCCAGCCCGGCGTCTTCGGCTGCACCATCCTGATGCAACCGCATTTCCAGCTGGATGAGGTAGGCGCTGCCTTCCGGCTGGTCACCGACCTTTCCGCGCCGAGGGCCGCAGCATGAGCACGATCGGTGACGCATTCCAGAAGGGCGACCTGCCCGCCGCCATCGCCGCCGCCACCGCCGGGGTGAAGGCCGCCCCGCGCGATGCCGGCGCGCGCTGGCTGCTGACGGAGATGCTGCTTTTCTCCGGCGATGTGGAGCGCGCCGACCGCACGCTCGACAGCGTGGTCGAGGACGAGCCCTCCCCCGCCGTCCTCGAATTCCGCCGCCTGCTGCGCGCCGAGGTCGTTCGCCGCCAAGTCTTCGGCGAGGGCCGCGTGCCGAAATTCCAGGGCGACGAGGCGACGCCGGCGCAGACCGCCGCGATGCGCGCCGTGACCCTGCTCCGCCTCGGCGATGCCGCCGCCGCCGCCGCCGCCGCGGCCGAGGCGGAGGAGCTTCGCCCCCGCGCCCCCGGCGAGGCCGAGGCGCCGGACGGCAAGGTGACGCCCTTCGACGACTTCCGCGATGCCGATGACCTGTTCAGCCCGCATCTCGAGGTGCTGACGGCGGGTGGCGAGTACATGTGGGTGCCCATCGAGCGGCTGCAGAGCCTCGTCTTCGAGGCGCCCCGCCGCCCGCGCGACCTCTTCTGGCGCCGCACCAACCTCACCCTGAAGGACGGCACCGAGGGCCTCGTCTTCGTCCCCGCCATCTATCTCTGGACCGATCCGGCGACGCCCGCCGCGCTCAAGCTCGGCCGCGAGACGGATTGGCCCGATGCCGGCACCGGCCCGGTGCGCGGCCTCGGCCAGCGCCTCTTCCTCGCCGGCGAGGACGCCATGCCGCTTGCCGACGCAGGCACGCTGACCTTCACATGAGCGATGCGACGCGCGGGTGGCGCATCCGGCTGCCGCTGCTGGACCGGCTGCTGGATGCCGATCCGGCAGCGCCGGTCGATCCGCCGGTCACTCAGGCCTATGCGGTGGAGCTGCTGCGCCAGGCGGTGCGGCGGGACATGGAAGCGCTGCTGAACGCCCGCCGCCGCCGTGTCCCGCTTCCCTCCGAGCTCGCCGCCCTCCCCGTCTCGCCCCTCGGCTATGGCGTGCCGGACCCGACCGCCGGCAGCTTCACCGAGGATGAGCGGCGCGATGCCCTGGCGACCGAGGTGGAAGCCGCCATCCGCCGCTTCGAGCCGCGCCTGACCAACATCCGCGTGACGCTGGCCAAGTCGCCGCGTGAACGGGCGGAGCCGCTGGACCGCACCCTCCGCCTCCGCGTGGAGGCGGTGCTGCGCAGCGACCCGGTGCCGGAGCAGATCAGCTTCGAGACGCAGCTCCGCCCCGTCACCCTCGACGTCTCGGTACGCGAGGGCTGAGATGTCGGAGACGCTGCTCCCCTATTTCAACCGCGAGCTGGCCGCCATCCGCCGCGATGCCGGCGAATTCGCGGAGGCCTTCCCCAAGGTCGCCGGCCGCCTCCGCCTCTCCGCCGAGACGGTGGACGACCCCTTCGTCGCCCGGCTGCTGGAGGGCATCGCCTTCCTCGCCGCGCGCGTCCAGCACCGGCTGGATGACGAGCTGCCCGAGATCAGCGACGCGCTGCTCGAGATGCTCTCGCCGCACCTGCTGGCCCCCGTCCCGTCCATGACGACGCTCCGCCTCGCCCCGCCCGCCGATACGCGCGCGCCGGTGAAGGTACCGCGCGGCCTCGCGGTGGAGACGGAGCCGGTGCGCGGCGAGCCCGTCCGTTTCCGAACCTGCCACGACGTGACGCTCTGGCCCCTCGTCATCGACTCCGCGCGCCTCGCCGGCCTGCCGCTCACCGCCCCCGCCAATCCGCGCGCTGCCGGCGCCGTCGCCTGCCTCCGCCTCACGTTGCGCACCGCCTCGCCCGACCTGCCGATGGCGGAGCTCGGCCTCGACCGGCTGCGGCTGCATCTCCGCGGCATCGGCCCCGCCGCCGCCCAGCTCCACGAGCTGCTCTGCACCGCAACCATGTCCATCGCCCTCGCCGACGGCCCGGCCGATGCGCGCCCCACCATCCTCGGCGCCGGCGCCTTGCAGCCCGGCGGCTTCGAGGCGGAGGAGGCGGCGCTGCCCTGGCCGCGCCGCGCCTTCTCCGGCCACCGGCTGCTGACCGAGTTCTTCGCCTTCCCGGAGAAGTTCCTCTATCTCGACCTCGACGGGCTCGATGCCCGCAGCCTCGTCCAGAAGGGCGACCGGCTGGAGGTCTTCCTCTACCTCTCCCGCTCCATGCCGGAGCTGGAGCGTACGCTGACGGCGGAGAATTTCGCCCTCGCCTGCACCCCCGCGGTGAACCTCTTCCCGCAGCGCTGCGAGCCAATCGCCCTCGACGGCACCCAGTCCGAGTGGCTGGTCGTGCCGGATGCGCGCCGCCCGACCGCGCTCGAAGTCTATGCCGTCGAGCAGGTGCGGGAGAGCCGCGCCGACGGCACCCGCCGCTTCATCCTGCCCTTCCATCGGGTCGGCCGCGCCGATGCGGAGGGCGAGGCCGCCGAGGCCCACTACATCGCCAGCCGCCGCCCTGCCCCGCCCGCGCTGGGCGGCACGGAGACGCTCCTCAGCCTGCGCGACGCCGCCTTCGACCCAAGCCGCCCGGCCGATGGCGTCCTGACGGTCGAGGCACTCTGCTGCAACCGCGACCTGCCGAGCATGCTGCCCTTCGGCGGCGGGCAGCCGCAGCTTCGCATCGCCACGGGCGGCTCGCCCGCCGCCTTCGCCGAGGCGCTCTCGCCGCCGACGCCGACGCTCCGCCCCAATCTCCGCGAGCGTGGCGCCTGGAAGCTGATCTCGCATCTGGCGCTGAACCACCTCTCGGTCAGCGGCGGCGAGGCCGGGGCGCTGGCGCTGCGCGAGATGCTTCGCCTGCACGACTTGCGCGACAGCGCCGAGAGCCGCTCGTCCCTCGCCGCGCTGCTCGCCGTCGATGCCCGGCCCGGCGTGGCGCGGTTGCCGGGCGGGCGGCCCGGCGCGTTGGTGCGCGGCCTCGACGTGACGCTGACCTATGATGCGCAGCGCTGGCAGGGGGGCGGCCTTTACCTCATGGCAGCGGTGCTGGAGCGCTTCCTCTCGCTCCAGGTCTCGGTGAATGCCTTCGTCCGCACCGGCGTCGCGCTCCGCGGCCGCACCGGCACCGTCGCGCAATGGCCGGCGCGGAGCGGCACGCGGTCGCTGCTGTGAACGCCCTGCCGCCGCCCATCCGGGCGCTGCCCGCCCCGCCGCGCGCCCGGCTGATCCAGGAGCCGACGCGCTTCAGCCTCGACCAGGCGGCGCATCTGCTGGCCCCCGGCGGCGACGTGCTGGCGCTGCGCTACCGCACCGTGCTCCGCCTCGGCTATCCGGAGGGGGAGATCGGCCCGCCCCGCGCCGAGGTGCGGCAACTCCCTGTCACGACCTTCGGCCTGGTCGGGGCGGGTGGCGTGCTGCCGCGCCACTTCACCGCCCTGGTCGGGACGGAGCAGCGCAAGCGGTCGGAGGCGCTGCATGCCTTCCTCGACATGGGCGCCTCGCGCTTCACCGGCCTCTTCGTCAAGGCGGGCGACAAGTACCGCCCGACGCGGGACCCGGCGCCGGCCGAGCGGGCGCTGGCCGCCGTCATCGGCCTCGCCACGCCGCATCTCGAGGGACGGCTCGGCCTCGACCTGTCGCGGCTGCTCTACCATGCCGGCAACCTCGCCTCCCGCAGCCGCTCCGCCGCGCGGCTCCAGGCGATGCTGGAGGAGGAAACGGGCCTCCCCGTCCGCATCGAGGAATTCGCCGGCGGCTGGATCCGTCTGCCGCCCAGCGAGCAGACGAGGCTCGCGGGTGGCGGTCGCGGCCGAACGATCGGCGGCCAGCACGCGGTGCTCGGCCAGGGTGCCGTCGCGGGGGCCGAGACCTGGGACAGCCAGGCCCGCTTCACCATCCGCATCGGCCCGCTCGACCGCGAGCGCTTCCAGGCCATGCTGCCCGGCACACCGCAGCATGGCCGCGTCCTCGCCCTGGCCCGCCTCTTCGCCGGGCTCGATACCAGCTTCGCCATCAACCCGGTGCTGGCGGCGGAGGCGATTCCATCACTGGCCCTTGGCCAGGGGCGGCTCGGCTGGTCGTCCTGGCTCACCACGCCTCGGCCCCGCCGGCGCGACGGAACGGAGCCGCGCTTCGACGGCAGCCTCGTCACGGCGAAGTGAGATTTGTGAGGTCCCACCTCCGCCTATTCCGCCCGAAACCGGGGCGCGCATGACGACAGACGATGTGCCGCAATGTTGGTTTTGCGCTATCATAACGGCCACGGACGGAGGCGCCTCATGACCTGCACTGCTCGGACCCTGCTGATGCTCGGCGCGGCCGTCCTGCTTGCCCCCGGTCAGGCCGGAGCCCAGCGCAGCCAGGCCGACAACCCGAGCATGCGGGAGCTGATCGAGCAGCTTCAGCCGGGACGCACCCGCGGCATCCGCATCCCCGGCCAGCCGCCGTCGGCCGCGGCGCCGTCAGCCCAGCCTACCACCACGGCGCCACCCGGCACCGCGGCCGCCTCGATCATGCTCCGCTTCGCCACCGGCTCCGCCACGCTGACGCTCGAGGCCGAGCGCAGCCTGGACGAGCTTGGCCGCGCCCTCGCCTCGCCCGACCTGGCACCCTACCGCTTCCGCATCGAGGGCCATACCGACACCGTCGGCGGCCCAGGGCTGAACCAAGCCCTTTCCGAACGCCGCGCCGCCGCGGTGCGCGACTACCTGACCACGCGCCATGGCGTCAGCGCGGCGCGGCTGGAATCGATCGGCCTCGGCGAGAGCCAGCCCCTGGTCGCCACCCCGGACGAGACCGCGCAGGCGCGCAACCGCCGGGTCCAGATCATCAATCTCGGCAGCTAGGCCCACCATGTCCCCCCAACATCCCGACCGAGAAAGCACCCGCATCATGGCCCGGCTTCCCGTGCTGGCCTGCCTTGCAGCCACGCTCGCCCTCACCCTTCCCGGCCTCGCCGGCGCGCAGAGCGACAGCGCCGCGCAGTCGCTGATCGACCGGCTGAAGCCCTCGGGCAGCGCCGGCACCCGCGGCATCCGCCTACCGGGCGAGGCGCCTGCCGCCCCCGCCCCGGTCGCCGCCCCGGCCCCGGTCTGGAGCACGCCGGCCCGGCCCCAGGCCCCGCCGACGGACCAGGCGGCGACCGCCCGGCCACCCGCGCCCCGCGCCGCGCCGCGCGAGACAACGGCTGATGCGCCCTCGGTCTCCATCACCGTGACCTTCCCGAGTGGCTCGGCCACGCTGACTCCGGAGGCCGAGCGCGCGCTCGCCCCGCTTGGCCGTGCCCTCGCCTCGCCCGACCTTGCCCCCTACCGCTTCCGCATCGAGGGCCATACCGACACGGTCGGCGATGCCGCGGTGAACCAGGCCCTGTCCGAGCGCCGCGCCGCCGCGGTGCGCGACTATCTCATGCGCGTCTTTGGCGTGCCCGACAGCCGGATGGTGGCGGTTGGCTTCGGCTCCTCCCAGCTACTGGTGCAGACGCCGCCGCAGGTGAACGAGTCGCGGAACCGCCGCGTCCAGGTCGTCAATATCGGCAGCTGAGCCACCCGTGGTGAGAGCCGAGGACGATACGGTGAGGCTTCCCCGCCCGACGGCGCGGCCCGCCCGCACCGGGCTGGTGCGGGGCGCGGCCGCCCTGGGGGTCATCGGCGCCGCCCTCGCCGCGACCTGGGCCTGGATGGGCACGGCGTCCTCGCCGCCCCATGCCCTGCCGCCCCCCGTCGCCGTCGCGCCTGCCGTGCCGCTGCTGGCCGAGGCGGAGCTGATGGCCCTGTTCCCCGACCGGCCCACCCTGCTGCGGCTGCGCGAGAATCCCCGCGTCTTCGTCCTGCTCTTCCCGAGCCTCGCCGCCCAGGGGGCCGCGATGAACCGCGCCGCCGCGTTGGTGGAGAAGGCCGGCCTGCCGCGCGACCGGCTGCTCGACGGCGTCGAACTCGCCGCCGCCATCGCCCGCAGCGGCGACACGGCGGAGACCTGGTATCTCGGCCATGACTACCGCTCGGCCGACCTCGCCCGCTTCTTGGCCCTCGCCGAGCGCGACCGCGTGGCACTGACCGAGGCGGAGCTTTGGCTACGGGCGCAATTCGTCGAGGCTCTGACCCTGTCGGGGGGAGAGCCCTTTGCCCTCGTCTCCGTCGCCAATCCGGGCGGAGCGCTGGATGCGGCGATGCGGAGCGCCGTGCTGCGGCACGAGATCGGCCATGGGCACTACTTCACCCTGCCCGGCTTCACCGAGCATGTGCAGAGGGTCTGGCGGACCGGCTTCAGCGAGGCGGAGCGCGCCGCCTACCGCGCCTATCTCGGCCGCGAGGGCTATGACACGGGCAATGACGAGCTGATGGCCAACGAGGCCATGGCCTACACGCTCTTCACTCCGGACCCACGCCTGTTCTCGCCGGCCCTCGTCGGCCTTCCGCCTGCCGCCGTCGAGCGGCTGCGCGAACTGCTGCACAGCGGGCTGGCGCTGCCATAGCCTGCGATCGCCCTTGGTGGCGAGACCCAGAGCCTGAATCATGGGACCAGCGGCGGTCAGCGCCGCGCCACCGTCTCCACCAGCACCGCCTGCACCGCGACGCGGCTCTTCTGCTGCTGTGCCGCCTTCAGCCCGGCGGCCAGCGCGCGGAGATAATCCTCCGCCTTCTCCAGCACCGGCCGCCGCTGGGCGAAGACCGGACGGTCCGATGAGAAGACCAGCACAAGATCCGTGCCGAAGGGCTCGTCGACCTCCCAGCCGGTGAAGCTGCCGCTCGGGTCGCCGAGCCGCAGCTGCGCGTTCGGCGCCTCCGCACGCGAGGGCACCAGATGCGCGACCTCGCCCGATTGCATCAGGTAGGTGACATAGAGCTGGCTCGGATAGGGCGGCATGGTGACGGAGAGGCGCAGCAGCTCCCCCTTGGCGAGCGGCGAGTTGCCGATGAGCCCGGCCGCCGGCCCGGCATCCGGCGCCGCCAGATAGGGCCGCACCAGGTCCAGCGCGTCGCAATACGGCCCGCTGAAGCTGCGGAGCTGCATCTGCACCGCTTCCGGCGAAAGGCCACGCACGGCGACCTGCTGGCGCAGCACCGCCTCGTCGCCGCGGCGGAGGATGCCGGTGAGGGTGAGGTTCGTCCCGGTTGAGGACCAGGAGATCAGGCTGCACGGCGTCTCGGCCATCGCCGCCCCGGCCGCGGCGAGGTCGGTGCGAAGCTGCTCGGCCCGCCGCCGGGCCTCGTCGGCCGCCTGTTCGCGCCGCGCGGCCTCCTGCTGCCGGGCCGCCTCGGCGGCCTGCTGCTGGCGGGCGGCCTCCTCGCGCCGGCTGGCCTCGTCCCGCGCCCGGCGCTCCAGCTCCGCCTGGGTATCGGCGGGGGGGGTGGCCGGCGCGGCGTCCGCCGTCGTGGTCGGCGGCGTCACGGGCTGCGGCGGCTGCGCCTGGGTGGCCCTCTGCCGCGCCTCCTGCTCCGCCGCCTGGCGAAGCTGCTCCAGCCGCTGCTGCTCGGCCTGCCTGCCGTCGCCGCCGCTGCCGAAGAGGAAGAAGGCGGCGATGCCCGCGGCGGCCAAGGCCCCCGCCCCGCCGGCGATCAGCCCGACCGGCGCCTTGCGTGCCGGCACTGCGGGCGGCGCCGGGGGCGTCGGTGCAGCAGGCCGCGGCGTGGGTGCGATGGGGCCGACCACCGTCGCCTCGCTGTCGAGCCCCGGCAGTCGGCCCGCATCGGGGAAGCCGCCCGGGGCCACGGCCGGCGCCGTCGCCGCCTCGCGGATCGCCGCAGCGAAGGCGGCGGCATTCGGGTAGCGCTCCTCCGGCCGCTTGGCGAGCGCCGTGGCGATCACCGCGTCGAAGGCCTGCGGCGCCGTCACCGAGAGCTTGGAGGGCGGCGGCGGTTCGGTATGCAGCGCCTTGTGCATCACCGCCGAGAAGCCGCCCTCGAAGGGCTTCTCCCCGGTCAGCAGCTGGTAGAGCATGACGCCGGCCGCCCAGATATCGGCGCGCGCATCCACCGTCTCGCCGCGCAGCTGCTCGGGCGCCATGTAGCTTGGCGTGCCCATGACGGTGCCGATCTGCGTCATCGAGGAATTCTCGAGCCGGGCGATGCCGAAATCGGCCATCTTCACGATCGAACCCTCGGGCCCGCCCCCGCCCAGCATGATGTTGCCCGGCTTGATGTCCCGGTGCACCACGCCGCGCGCATGGGAATAGGCGAGCGCTGCCAGCACCTGCTCCATGATTCGGGCGATCTCGGGGATCGGGAAGCGCTCCTTCCGATCCAGCCGGTCCTTCAGCGAGCCGCCCTCGACAAGCTCCATGACGATCCAGGCCGCCTCGGCATTCTCGCCATAGTCGTAGACGCCGACGATGTTCGGGTGGGCCAAGCGTCCCGCGGCCTGCGCCTCGCGGCGGAAGCGGCCATGCGCCTCTTCGCCCTCCGGGTCGCCCGGCGACGGGCGCTTCACCACCTTGATCGCCACCCGCCGCTCGATGTTGCGGTCGAGCGCGTCGTAGACGATGCCCATGGCGCCGCTGCCCAGGGTGCCGCGCAGCTCGTACTTCCCGGCGATCTCGTTCGGAATCATCCGCCCAGCAACCTCGAGGCTTCCAGTCTGCTGCCCGGCGGGGTAGCGCATGCCGGACGGACCGTCACCTTACAGCCTGGGCGTGGATTCCGCTGCCGCCGATTGCACCGGCGCGGCACGCCGCCCGTCGCCGATCAGCGCGAAGGGCGCCCAAAAGAAGGGATGGCCGAAGGCCTCCGGCAGCCGCCGCCCCGCCTCGTCGAGAAGCAGCAGCTGCGCGCCGCGCAACGCCGCGGCCGAGGAGGCGCCCGCCTGCTGGCGACGGAGCGAGTCGGCGACGGTCAGCGCCGCCGCGGCATCGTCCACCGCCCAGTGCGTCACCATCAGCCCGCGCGCCCCGGCATAGAATAAGGCCCGCGCCAGGCCCGACAGCGCCTCGCCGCCCCCCGCCCCGCCCGGCCCGCCGGTGTTGCAGGCCGAGAGGATGACGAGGTCGGCATCGAGCTTCAGCCCGAGCAGGTCGCTCGCCTTGACGAAGGCCGAATCCGCATCCGCCGCCCCCGCCTTGGCAGAGACGACGATCGAGGGTTCCTGCAGGCAGGAGAGCTCGCCCGGCAGCAGCGCATGGGTCGCCAGGTGGATGATCCGCCGCTGGCCGAGATCGGCCGACCGCAGCGAGGCGGCTGTGAACTCCGCGCCGAGCCGGACGTCCTGCGGCCGCGCCCCGGTCAGCCGCTCCGCCTCCTCCACCTCGACGCGCGTGCCCGGAAGCCGCACCAGCCCGGCGGCCAGCCGCGCATCGGCGGCACAGCGGTCGACGGGAAAGCTGCGGGTGAGCTGCGCCGGCGTCGGCGGCACGAAGTCGCCGAAGCCGGCATAAGGCATCGGCGCCGCCGAGCCGAGCCCCGCCCCGCGCAGCGTCACCAGAGTCTGCGGCGAGGGTACATGCACGATCGCATGGCGGCGGACCAGCCAGGGCGCCGCGCCGAGCGCCGCGGGGTCGGCCGGCCCGGTCAGCAGCATGCCGAACGGGATGCCGAGCAGCGGCCCGTCGGGCACGACGATCAGCGTCTCCGCCCCCTCCAGTGCCCCGGCCAGCGGCGCCAGCAGCCCGGCATGGAGCGCCTGCGCCGGTGCCGGGTCGAAGCGCCCAGGCCGCCCGCCCGCATCCACCGTGCCGGCCCGCAGCGCATTCACCAGCCGCCCGGCCTCCGCCTCGGTGAGGCTGGAGCGCGCCGTCCGCACCTCGCCGCCCCGCACCATCAGCACCCAGCCATGGCTGCGGCCGAGCAGCATGGTGACCAGCGCCTCCTTCGGCCCGAGCGAGGCGGCGACCGCATCGGCATCGACCGAGCTCAGCAGCAGCTGCCGGTAGCCCGGCGCTGCCGCGGCGACGGTGCTTTCCGCCTCGGCGCGCGCCTGCTGCGCTGCTGCGATGCGGGCATCCAGCCCCGCCGCGCCGGTATCGCGCTCGGCGAAGAGCGCGCGCAGCGCCTGGTCGGCATCCTGCAGCTTGCGGACGGCCTCGGCGACGCGTGCATCGCCCGCCGCCGCGCCGATCCGCGCGCTCGCCTGCTGGACGAAGCGCACCGTGTTGCTGCGCTGGGCCAGCTGCGCCGCGGCGAAGGCCTCTTTGCGCAGCGCAGGGGCCTCGGCCGGCCGGGCCGTGGCCTCGGCATCGAGCGTGTCGAGATAGGGCAGGACGAGGTTGATCGGCAGTGCGATCTGCCGGGCGCGGAGGATGGCGGCACCGGCTCGGAAGGCGGTCAGCGCCTCCTCCCGCCGCCCGACCGCCGCACGCCGCGCGCCGTTGAGGAAGAGCGTCACCGCCTCCGGCCGCTCGCCCGGGGCGGCGATGGAGAAACGCTGCGCCGCCGCCTCCAGCTGCCGCGTCGCCGCATCGCCGCGCCCGAGCGAGATGGAGGTGCCCGCCTCCGTCCGCAGCGAGCGCGCCACCAGCAACCCGGTCTCGAGGCCGGTCTGCCGCAGCAGCCGCCGGCTCTGCGCGATCAGCGACGGCGCCTCGGCCTTGTCGTCGCCGCGGGCGACGGCCCGGGCGAGGTTGCGCCGCACCTCGGAGAGGCCAAGCATGGCGGAGACGGCCGCCGGGTCGCTCACCAGCCCGCTGCCCTCGTTGCCCTGCAACAGGCTCGGCGGCACCAGCGCCGCGTAGAGCGCCTCCGCCTCCCGCAGCCGGGCGAGGCCGGCCGCGTCCTGGCCGTCCTGGAACAGCGACAGCGCCTGGTAATGCGCCAGCCGGGCACGCGCCACCGGATCGCCGGCACGCTCGGCGAGCGGCACGGCCCGGGTGAAGAGCGCCGCCGCCTCCTGCCCCCGCCCCTGGTTCGACAGGTTGAGCGCCAGATGCATCAGGGCCGTCACCGTATCCGGGCTGTTGCGGCCGAGCACGCGCTCCTGCAAGGCGAGCGCTGCGCGGTAGGCATCCTCGGCGGAGGCGAAATTCTCCGCCTGGTTCAGCTCCCGCCCCAGATTCATCAGCTCCTCGTAGCGGCCGACGTCATTGGCGCTGAAGGCCTCGGCGGAGAGCCGCCGCACGGCGATCTCGAGCGCGGCGGAACGCGCCTGCCCCGCCGTGCCGGCCGAGACCCGGCCGGTCGCCAGCCCTTCCATCACCGGCGCCGCGGTCGCCACGCCATCGGCCAGCACCGGCCCATCCGGCCCGGCGGCGACCAGCGCGACATGCGGCCAGCCGCCGTTCTTCCGGGTGCAGGCCAGCAGCCGTGCCGGCACGCCGCCCGCCAGCGTCGTCGCCTGCGGCGCGGCGCACGTCACGCGCTGGTCGAGCCAGGTGCGCCACAGCCCGCCCGATGCCAGCGCATCGAGCCGAGCCGCATCGCCCGGGCCGCGCAGCTGCACCACGCGCGCCGCCGGCTGCGTCCAGCCGCCGCAATAGACCTCGCGGCTGCGGATCACCGGCAGGTCGGCCGGCAGCGCCGCGCCGCCCTGGGCAGTGCAGTCCTCGCCGCGCGCGTCCTTGCCGGCAGGGTCGACCGGCCCGCTGCCGGGCATCGCGTTGACATAGGCGCTGTCCGGCGGCCGGGCGCAGCCGAGGAGCGCCAGCATCAGCAGCAGCGGAAGGCGGGGCATGGTGCGGCTCCGGCTCACTGGTCGTCCTCCTCGCCGACATTCGGGATCAGGACATCGGAGAGGTTGATGCGGTTGTTCTCGATGGTGAACCGCGCCTGGTCCGTCGGCCGCGGCGGCAGGATCTGGATGGAGGGCGGCACCACGCAGTTGATCGAGCCGATGACGCAGCTGTTGATGCGGTACTTCTGCAGCGAGGTGGCCTCGATCGGCCGGGTGATGTCGGCGAAGCGTGCCGCTTCCGCCCCGACCGAGCCGCCGAGCGCGCCGAACAGCGTCGCCCCGCCCCCCGCGCCATGCACGGCGAGCCGCCCCGCGGTGACGGTGCCGGAGACGCTGCCGCCATCGACCAGCAGGAAGACGGGGGACTGCCCGGCAATGAGGTTGAGCGCCACCGGCCCCGCCGCCGTCGCCTGGTCCGGCAGGCCGAAGACGCCCGGCCCTTGCGAGCCCGGCGCGCTGCGCACCTGGGTCGGCTGCTGGTTCGCCGGCGTGCCGGCGATATCCGGCCGGACGATGGCGAGCGGGTTGCGGTCCGGCGCGAGCCGCGTGTCGAACAGCACCGCCGGCAGCGGCGTGCCGCGCGGCGTCACCAGCATCGGGCCGCGACTGATGATGCCGCCAGGCGCGGCGAAGAGCAGGGCCGAGCCGATGGCCGCGGTGACCCCATCCGCCGTCATGCTGCCTGCGCCGCTGGTGCTGCCGTAGGCGGCCGGGTTCGGACGCCCGGCCTCGAAATTGCCGGTGTCGGCGCTGAGGGTGAGGTTCGCCAGCGCCATCCCGCCGCCGGTCACCACCCGCACCTGCTGGCCGGCACGGAGCGTGCTCGCGCCGATGGTGCCGGCCCCGCCTGTCGTCAGCACGACGTCGCCCGCGGTCGAGGCGAGGCCGCTCCGCAGCACGGAGAGGCTGCCGCTGCCGGCCGCCGCCGCCAGCCGCCCCGGCGTGGTCAGCATGGTGTCCGTCAGCGAGATGGCGCCTCCGGCGGCAAGGCCAAGGCCGGTCGCTCCACTGGCCGCGGCGTTGCGCAGCACCACCCCGCCATGATCCGAGCGGAGCGAGAGCGCCCCGCCCGTGCTGCGGAGGGCCGGCTGAGTGGCGCTGCCGCCATCGGTGACGAGCAGGTCGCCCGCTCCGCTTAGGGCGGCATCGCCGGCCCCGGTGATGCTGCCCCGCGTCACGGTCACCCCGCCCGCGCCGGAGGCCAGGGAGAGGCTGCCGCCCGCGGTGAGCGTGCTGTCGGTGAGGCTGGCATCGAGCAGGCTGGAGAGCGCGATCCCCACCCCGGACGCGATTTGCGAGGCCGTAGCGGTGAACCTTCCGCCGCTGGCGAGGCTCACCCCACCCGTGGCCGACAGGGCCGCGTTGGTGAGGCCGGCATCGCCCCCGGCCGTCAGGCCGATGCCGCCGCCCGCGGCGAGGCTGGATCCGAAGATGCCCATCGCCCCGCCCGCGGTGAGGCTCATGCTCCCGCCCGCCGTCGCCGCCATCCCGATCGTCTGCAAGGCGCCGCCGGCGGTGAGGCCCAGAGCCCCCGCCGCGACGAGGCTCGTCGAGGAAAGCGCGATGCCGCCACCCGCCGTGCCCGTGAGCCCCCCGCTGGCCGAGAGCGTGCTGGCATCGAGGGCGAGATCCCCCGCATTCGCGGTCAGGGCGAGGCTGCCGCCCTGGGTGGCAAGGGCCACACCGGCCAGGGTGATGTTGCCCGTGCCGGTGGACAGGCTGAGCGGGCCCCCGCCGGCGAGCAGGCCGGGCGACGCCCCGCCATCGGCCGCCACCAGGATGCCGCGGCCCGCCAGGATCGCGATCCCGCCGCCGAAGCCAGGGGCGGTGGAAAGCTTGCCCTGCCGCTGCGTGACGCTGCCATTCGCCGCGGCCAGGGTGAGGTCCCGCCGGGCCTGAAGGATGCTGGCATCCAGCGTGAGGCTGCCGCCCAAGGAGCGGGCTGCGAGCCGGCCACCCACGGCATCGAGCGCCGCGCCGGCGAGGACGACATCGCCCTGCGCCGTGACGCCGACATCGCCCGCGGCGCGCAAGGTGGAGCCGGCGACGCCCAGCGTCCCGCCCGCTCTGGCCGTCAGCGTTCCGCCATTCGCCTGCAAGGCGGCATTGGCGATGGTGACGGCCCCAGCCGCCGTCAGCCCGATCCCTTGGGCAGCCGTGAGCGCCGCGTCCGCGAGGGCTATGCCGCCGCCATCGCTCGCCAGGTCGATGCCGCCGGCAGTCGAGGTCAGGCCCGGCATCTGGCCGCCGCTCGCGCTCACGCCGATGCCGAGTCCGGCCCGCAGCGTCATGCTGGCGCCGGTGATGCTGCCGTTCACCTGGCCGATGCCGCCCCGCAGCGCGGTCAGGCTCACCGCACCGCCCGCCGCGAGGGCGCTGGCCTCGAAACCCAGGCTGCCTTGCCCCGAGCCGATGCCGAGCGCCCCGCCCCGCGCCGCAAGGCCCGATGCCGTCACGCCGATGGCCCCCCGCGCATCGAGGACCATGCCGGCCGCAGCCGTCAGGCCGGAGCCGGCGATGCCGATGCCGCCCGCCGTTGCCGTCAGGCCAAGATCGGTGGCGGAGGCCAGCGTCGCGCCGGTCAGGCCGACATCCCCGGCCGTGGTCACCAGGGTGAGCGCGCCTGCCACCGTCCGCAGCATCGGCGAGGCTCCGCCAGCGGCAGTCACACCGATCCCCTGCCCCGCCTCTACCGCGAGGCTGCCGCCGAGCAGGCTGCCGCTCCGCTGGCTGACGGTGCCCGCGGCGGTGAGCGTTAGTGCGCCGCTCGCCGAGGCATCGCTGGTGTCGAGCGCGATGCTTCGCGTCGTCGCCCTGACGGCGAGCCCACCGCCCTGCGCCGTGAGGGTAGTGCCGATGACGCCGATATCGAGGGAAGCGGCCAGGCTCCCGCCCAGCCCTGCGGCCAGCGTGGAGCCGCCGATGCCCACCGCGCCGCCCGCCTGCAGGTCGAGCGCCCCAGCCGTGGCCGTGATTGCCGATCCGGTGATGCCGATCCCACCCGCCGCAGCCAACCCGAGACCGGTCGCCGCGGTCAGGGTCGCGCCGGTCAGGCCGATGTCCCCGGTCGCGGCCGTCAACGTCAGCGCGCCCGCCAGCGCCCGCAGCAGCGGCGAGGGGCCGTCACCGGCCGTCACGCCGATCCCCTGCCCCGCCCGCACCGCAAGGCTGCCCCCGGCCAGCCTGCCGCGCCGCTGGCCGATCGCGCCGGCGGCGCTCAGCGTCATGGCCCCGCCCGCCGTGACATCGTTGGTGTCGAGCGCGATGCCGCCGCCATTCGCCGCGATGCCGAGCGCCCCGTTCTGCGCGGCAAGGCCGGTGCCGGTCGCCTCGACGCTCCTGGCGGCGACGATGCCGAGGCTTGTGCCCGCGGTGAGGCTGGAGCCGGTGATGCGGATATCCCCGTCGGCCTGCAAGGCGAGGGTGGTCCCGGCCGTCACCGTCGCAGTGGTTGCCGACAGTGCACCGGCGCCCGCATGCCAGGACTGGCTGCCGTTCGCGGTCAGGCCGCTGTTGCCGATGGTGAAGGCCCCGCCAGAGGCCAGGGCGAGGGCGCCACCGGCACCGAGCGTGCTGCCCGTGATGACGAGTGGGCTGTCCTGCCCCGCGGCGGCGAACAGCCCCGCCGTGATGCCGAGCGCCCCGCCCGCGGTGAGGCTCGAGCCGCTGATCGCGATATCCGCGAGCCCCGCCCGGTTGAACGCCCCTGTCGCCAGCGTCATCGCCCTGCCCGATTGCAGCGTGGCGCCGGCCAGCACGATCGCCCCGAGATCGGTCGCCAGGCTGAGCGCCGCGCCCGCGCTGAGGCCGCTGCTCACCATGACCCGCCCATAGGGCGGCGCGCCGAAGGCGGAGGCCTCGCCCCGCTCCGTCGCCAGCGAGAGGTTGCCATCGGCATGGATGCTGCCCGTCACGGTGAGGTTGCCGAAATCCGTGGCCACCAGCCTGAGCGAGCCCGTCGCCGTCACCGGCCCGATGACGGTGTAGCCGAAGCCGCGGATCAGGCTGGCGCCCGTCCCGCCGATCGTCGCCGCGACGAGGGCGTCGAGCCGGTTCCGCTCGCCGAGCGTCACCGTCCCGCCCGCCCGCAGCCGCAAGGTCCCGGCCTGGATCACCGCCCCGCCATCCTGGCCGATGGTGCCGCCGGCGATCAGCGCGAGTGTCCCCGCCGCCACCCCGCCCGGCGCATCGACCCCGCCGACCGCGGCCACGGCATTCGCCAGCCGCAGGTCGCCCGCCTGGGCGATGGCGACATCGGCGCCGCTCACCGCATTCACCAGGAAGCTGTTGCCGGCATTGTCGAGGGCGATGGCGCCCGCCGCCGTCGCCCGCAGCGCCGGCACGATGATCGCGCCGCCGCTGCCCTGGATCGCCCCGGCCGAGAAAAGCTCGAGCGCCTGCACCTGCGCCGTCGCGCCGCGCAGGCTGAAGTCGCCCTGGACGCTGATCAGCCCGGTGCCCGCCGCCGGCTGGGCGGCGAGGCGCCCGATGCGGAGCACCTGCGCCGCCAGCCCGTCTGGGCCCGCGCCACCGCCGAGCCGCGCCAGCTCATCCGTGGCGAGGTGGAGCGTGGTCGCGCCGCCGGGGATGACGGCGCCACCGAGCGCGACCTCGCGCATCGCCGTGTGCGGCGCGATCTCGATGATGCCGCCCGGCGCGCGGACCGGCGCCTGGATGGCGAGGTCGTCCGCCTGCAGCGTGATCGTCCTGCCACCCGCCGGCACCGACCGGCCGACCAGGATGGCGTCCGGCCCCGCCCCCGCATCGCCTGCAACCGCGCTGCCGGCAAGGAGGCTCACCGCCCCGCCGGCGAGACCGTCGCGCAGCCTGAATTGACCGGCCTCGCTCACGATGCCGGCCAGGTGCTCGATCCGGTTCGCGCCATCGCCCGGGTCGAGCAGGATGTCGCCCACCGCCGTCGCCGCCAGGCCCGGCACCACCAGCCGCGTCCCCGCCTGCTGGGCGATGCCGCCCCGGCCGTGAAGCTCGAGCCGCCCGACCTTGGCATTCAGCCCCGTCGCGGGATCGGCGAGGTCGACCCGCCCGGCGATGGTGACCTGGCCGAAATCGCTGCCGCCATTCTGCGTATCGACCCGCCCGAGCCGCAGCCGCGCCGCGGCGCCGGCCGGCAGCAGGTCGAGCTCCGCGCTGTCGAGCGTCACCGCAGCCGTCGCGCTCGCACCGCTCGCCCCGCCGAGCACCAGCGCCACGCTGCCGTCGCGGCGATAGGGCGAAAGGCTGATCGCGCCGCCTGGTGCCGCCAACCCGGCGCCGAGGGCGAAGTCATCGGCGAAGAGGCGGAGTTCGCGCCCCGCGCCGGCGCTGACCGCCTGGCTGGTCCGCAGCAAGGGCGCTGCGCTGGCCAGGGCGAAATCCCCGCCCGCGGTGAAGCCGTCGATGCGCCCGACCTCGTTGCCGGCGGCCCGCGCCGCCAGCGCGTTCGGCAGGGAGATGCCATTCAGCAGGGTGACGCTGCCGCCCGCCGTGCCGCTCAGCACCGGGGTGACGATCCGCCCGCCCGCGCCCTGTGTGATGGCGCCGCCCGCCTCGAGCTGCAGCGCCGTACCGGCCGAGACCAGCCCGCCATCCTGGGCGATGTCGCCGCTGGCCTGGAGCAACACGCCCGCGCCGCCGCTGACCGTGCCGCCGGAGAGGGCGATCCTGCCCGCCTCGGCTTTGACCACGATCGCGCCATCCGCATGCAGCGTCGCGCCGGTCGCGGTGATGTCGCCGGCCAGCGCCGTCACCGTCAGCGTGCTCCCGGCGGTGATGCTGCCGCCCGCCGCGACGAAGCCGGTGACGCCCGACGCCCCGGCCGTGCCGACCGCCGCCGCCACATCCGACCCGTCGATGAGGCCGGCCTGCAGGATGCGGCTCCGCGTGCCGAGCGTCACAGCGCCGCCGCGGATGACGCCGCCCGCGCCGTTGAGAATCTCGGTGGCCGCCGTGAGCGTGATCGCGCCGTTCACGCCGCCGCCGCGGCTGTCGATCGTCCCGGCATTGTCGATGCGCGAGCCGGTCGAGGTGACGAAGACCGGCCGCCCGTTGCCGATGAGGCTGCCGGCGATGCCGACCGTGAGCCCGCCCCGCAGCCGCAGCTCGGCCGTGGCATCCGCCGCCGCATTTGTCCCGGCGCTGATGGCAACGCCGGCCCCGACGCTGATGGTGCCGCCGCTCGCCGTCACCCGGGCGCTGCGCCCGGCGGTCAGGTTGCCAGCCAGCACGCTGCTGCCGCTGCCGGTGAGGACGGCGTCCCGCCCCGCCGCCACGCTGCCCGCGGCGTCGATCCCGGCGGTGCTGCCGGCCGAGAGCAGCGCGTCCCGCCCGGCGGACAGGGCACTCCGCACCTGATAGCCGCCGCCGGCGTCGAGCACGAGGTCACGCCGCGCCGCAATGGTCTCGCCCCCGACCACCACCGAGCCGGTCGAGGCCACCGAGATGTCGCGGCCGCCCGCCAGGGTCAGCGTGTCGAGGCTGCCGGCCACCGTCACGGAGCCGCCGCTGACGAGGATGTCGCCATGCAGCCCGCTGGTATCCCCGGCCTGCACCACCGATTGAGCAAGAACGGAGACGCCCGGGACGCCGCCCTCCAGCCTCACGCCGCCGTTGGCGGCCTGCACCACCACCGGAGCCCCCGGCGCGCCGATGTCGAGGCCGAGGCCGCGCAGCCCCACATTCGCGGTGCCGGCCGCCCCGGCCGCCACCACATCGCCGCGCAAGGTCAGCGTGCGCGCGCTGAGCAGGGCGATGCTGCCGTTGCTGACCCGGATGCCGGCGGGGCCGACCGCATCGATCTGGTTGACCGCCGCGCCGGTGCCGTCCACCCGGTCGAGCGCGAAGCCATCGGCCGCCCGGCCGGTCACCGCAGCCACCGTGACCACGCCGCCGGCTTGCGACACGCGCTGCGCGTGCAGGTCGAGCACCCCGGCGCTGCCTGGCGTCACATCGCCCGCGATGACCATCAGCGTCGCCGTCGTCGCACCGCCCTCGAAGCCGATGCGCAGCGTCCCCGCCGGGCCAGGCTGCAGCCGCCCGATCTCGGCGCTGTCCAGCGCGAAGGCCGCGCCATCACTCGCACCGAGCGTCACCGGCCGGGCTGTCCGTGGCAGCAGGCTCAACGCCGCCAGGCTGCCAGACCGGGCGCCGATCACCGCATTCACTGCGAGATCGTCCGCGCGCAGGGTGATCGTCTTCCCGCTGCCGGCCAGGATGCTCGCCTCGTTGGTAAGCAGGGCCGCATTGGTGAGGGCGATACCGTCCGCAGCGCTCAGCCCGACCGCAGGGTCGGCCGCGCTGCCGGTGATCGTGCCGATGGCATTCGCGCCGGTCAGGCTGATGGCGCCGCCGTTTGCGGTGGCGCTCAGCCTGGCGACGGAGAGCACCGTCGCCGCATCCTGCGCGATCCCGCCAGCCGCGGTCAGCTCCAGCGTCGGTGCCAGGGCGAGATTCGTGCCGAGGCGCAGGTCACCATTGGCGACGAGGATCAGCCGGTCCGCCACCACCTGGCCCAGCGTCGCCGCGCTCAGCGGCAAAGCGCCGGCACCCGCGCCGCCGATATCGATCCCGCCGGTGATCGAGGCGATGCGTACCTGGCCCATGGCACCGGCATCGATGGCTGCGGTCGCATTGAGCGCATTCGTGGTGAGGGAAATCCGGTTCGCCCCATCCGCCCCCGCGAAGCCGAGCCCGTTGGCGATGATGAGCGCCGGCCCCGTCAGCGCGATGGTCGAGCCCTTGCCTGCCATGATTCCGCCGGCGAGGATGTTCATCGCCGTATCCGAGCGGATGGCCACGCCATGGCCGACACCGCCTGCGCTCGCCGTCACCCCGGCGATACGGTTGTCCGCGCCATGGATGGAGATCGCCCCCGCACCCGCCGTCGCCACCAGGCTCGCCGCCGTCACCGCGCCGTCCGCTTGCCGGATGCCGCCATTCATGGCGACGATGCGCAGCGCGGCCCCCAAGCCGCCGACAGCCCCTTCCAGGGTCATGTCGCCATCGCTGGCCACCTGCACGGTCCCGCCGCTGCCGGTCACCCGCGCCTGGTCGATGATGAGCGCCGCACCGGCAGTCCTTACGACGATGTTGCTGACGGACAACGCATCGAGCACGCCGACGCCATTGCCCTGGTCGAGGGTGACAGTGCCCGCGGCGCCAATCCCGTCGCCGCCACGCAGGATCAATACCCCTGCCGTCACGATGCCATCTGCCGTCTGGGTGATGGTGCCATCGGCATGGAGTGCGACCATCCCCCCGGCCTGGCCAACCGCGCCCTGCAGCGCCAGCGCCCCGCCCGTCGTCAGCGTGACACCGCTCCCAACCGCCTGCGCCACGGCCAAGCTGTTGCCGCCGTTGTTGAACAGCAACCCGTTCACCACCCGCGCATCCAGCGTGCCGACCGCATTCGCCTGCACGAGCGCGGCGCTCGCCGCACGGCTCGTCCCGCCCGCCGCGCCGCGCACCGTCAGCGTCGCCGCCGTCACCGTCCCGGCCGCCTGCGTGATCGTCCCGCCAACGCTCAGCGCAACCGCCGTCCCGCTCACCGCACCTTGCAATGCCAAGTTGCCGCCCGTCGCCAGCGCGACCCCGCCGCCAACCGCCTGCGCCACCGCGAGGTCCGTGCTGCCGTTGGTGACGCTCAGCCTACCCGTGGCCCTTGCATCCAGCGTTGCGATCGCATTCGACTGTTCGAGGGCGATGCTCGCCGCTGCCGTTCCGGCCAGTCCGGTGGCGTCCTGCACCGTGAGCGCCGTGGCCGTGACCGCGCCGCCCGTCTGCGTGATCGCGCCGCCGACATTGAGCGTCACCGCAGCACCCGCCTGGCCAACTGCGCCTTGCAGCGTCAGCGCAGCGCCTGTCGTCAGCGTCACGCTGTTGCCCACCGCCTGCGCCACCACGAGGTTGTCGCTGCCATTGCGGAACAGCAGCCCATCCGCCACCCGCGCGTCCAGCGTACCGACCGCATTCGCTTGCCCGAGTGATACGCTCGCCGCGCTGCTCGTCCCGTCCGTCGCACCGCGCACCGTCAGCGTCGTCGCCGTCACCGTCCCGGCCGCCTGGATGATTGCACCGCCGACGTTCAGGGCGGCCGTCGCGCCACTCACCGTGCCTTGCAGCGCCAGGTCGCCGCCCGTCGCCAGCGTCACCGTACCGCCCGTCGCCTCCTGGATGGCCAGGGCGTTGGCGCCATTGTTGAAATTCAGCGCACCGCTGACCTTCGCGTCCAGCGTACCGACATGGTTGTTAGCTCGCAGGACGGCGCTTCCTGCGGCGCCCGACCCATCGGCGCCGCGGATGACGAGCGTGGCGGCCGTGATGATGGCGTCGTCGGCCTGCGCGATATTGCCGCCGGCCCAGAGGTTGAGCGTGTTCCCGGCGAGATTGACCGCCGTGCTGATGGTGATGTCCTGGCTTGCCTGCAACGTCACTGTCGCCGCGGCATTGTCGAGGTCGGAAGCGCGGACCTTGATCGTGCCATCGGGCGCGGTGGTCGCCACGACGCTGTTGACCGGCGCTCCGGGCTCGGCCGGCGCATCGGCATCGGCGACGACCTGGATGCTGGTCGGGTCGAGCAGCAGCGTACCGCGCCGCCCCTTCGGCGCCGCCGCATCCACCTGCGCCGCGATGGTGAGCGCCCTCTGTCCCGACAGCTCGACCAGCCCGCCATTGCCGCCCTGCGCGCCGCCCCGGGCGGAGTAGCTGCCGCGCGCCACGGTCTCGCGGGTGGAGTTGACGGCGATGGTGCCGCCCTGGCCCTGTTGCCGGGCATTGGCACGCAGCCTCGCCCCGGCCTCGACGGTGGTGCGCGCGCTCATCGCCTGGCTGCGCCCGACGCCGCTGGTGCCGACCAGCACCGTGCCGCCGCCCGCGCCGCCCGAGGCGCTGACCCGCGCCGTGGCGCCGACCGTGGTGGAGCCGCTGCCGCGCAGCTCGACCCGCCCACCCCGCTCCCCGGCCCCGCCCCGCGCCGTGACCTGCCCCTCGACCCTGACGCCGCCGCCCTCGGCCCGCAGCGCCACCTGCCCCACCCGCCCGGCCGTGGTATCAGCGCTGATCCGGCCGGTGTTGCGTACCAGATCCTCGACCAGGCCGGAGGCCGCATGGGCGGTGATCAGCACCGCACCACCCTGCGCCTCGATGACGCCGCTGTTGGTGACGAGCGCCGTCGCCCCGCCCTCCGCCGCCCGCACCGCCTGCGTCACGTCGATCGACAGCATCCCGTCGCCCGCGAGGTCGAGGCTGTAGGTCTCCGCCCCGGCCAGCGCCACGCGTCCGAGCCGCGCGCGGATCGTCCCCGTATTGCCGACCCGCGGCCCGACCAGTGCGGCGAGGCCCCGGTCGGCAACGGTGATGCTGCCATGGTTCTCGACCTTGGCGCCCGACCGCGGAGCGCCGTCGAAGACCATGCGCCCGGCCATGAAATTCTCGTTGGTGACATTGGCGGCGCTGGCGATCAGGCTGCCGACATTCACCTGCGCGCCCCGCGCGAAGACCATGCCCGATTGGTTGACGATGGCGACGCCGCCATTGGCCGTCATCCGCCCGGCGATCACCGAAGGGTCGGGGCCGGTGACGCGGTTCAGCGTCCAGGAGGTGGCGCCCGGCTGCTGGAAGTTGACGCTGGCATTGGCGCCGATGTTGAAGCTTTGCCAGTTGACCGCCGCCCGGTCGCTGCCCTGGCGCACCTGCATGGCCGTGCCGGATTGCGAGATCGCCGCCTGCCCCGCCACGACCTGCCCGCCTGTTGGCAAGGCATTGGGCGCGACGCCTTGCGCCGGCGCAGCCGTCGCCGCCGGCAGCAGCGCCGTCGTCCCGAGCAGCCAGGCCCGCAGCATCACGGGGCAGGTCCATGCAGCAGCGGCCATCGGCCCATTCTCCCAAAACCCGGCCACCGGCCGGGGCAGCAATGGCTCAGAACTTCGCCAGCGTGCGGAACAGCACCACCGTCTCATGCAGCGCATCCGCCGCCGCGCCGTCCGGGCGCCTGACGACGCGGTAGGCGCCTTCGAGGTCGAACTGCACCCTGTCGTTGATCACCGTGCGCACGCCGCCGCCCCAGGAGGAGAGCCGCCGGTTCGCATCGTTCGGACGGTTCTCGGCGGTGCGGCCGACGTCGCGGAAGGCGTAGAACTGCGCCGCGACCCGCCCCGGCCCGAACTCGCTGTTCGGCAGGTCGAAGGCGAGGTCGTACTGCGCCTCGAGCGCCAGCCCCCAGGCCCGGTCGCCTGTCACCTGCCCGGCGTAGTAGCCGCGCCCCAGCCGGTTGCCGCCGAGATAGAATTTCTCCGCCTGCGGCAGGATGTCGCCGCTCCACTGCCCGGCGAAGAGCGCCTGGATGTTGAACATCTGCCCTTCGCCTGGCGACCAGAGCGGCTGGGTGCGCTGCACCTCGCCGCTGATCTTGGTGAAGCCGAAATCCTCCGCCCCGCTCCGCCCCGACAGCGGCGAGCCGTTCCGCGTCGCCCCGAGCGCGGTGATGCCTTGGCTCACGCGGACGCTGCCGAGATTGGCCGCCGCCGGCAGGAAGCGGATCCAGCGGTCCAGCAGTTGCCCGTCGAGCCCGCCGCGCCAACTGCGGATGGCATCACGGCTCGCCCGGTTGCGGCCGCTGGTGCCGGTCTCGACCACGCCGTCGAAGATGTCGAAGCTGGTGATGGCGTAGAGGTTGGCCGGCCGGCTGCGGATCAGAGGGTAGTTGGCCGAGATGCCGCCCACCTGCGTCTTGCCGTAGTAGCCGATGGCGCGGAGGCTCCCCGAGGGCCGCGTCTGCCCGGTGCCGGCATAGAGCCTGACCCGCAGCCCCGAGCCGCCGACGAAGGCCTCGACGGAGCCTTGGGCGAACCACTGCGTGCTGTCCTGCGCGCCGAAAAGCGAGAACTCCGTCCGCTCGCCATACTCGGTGAAGGAGTTCAGCCCGCCGACCAACAGCCCCTGCCAGGGCCCGACCAGCCTGTAGCCGCGGTTGTCGACGTTGAGGTAGCCGCTGTACCACTTGCGCTCGACCTGGGCGATGAGCTGCAAGGCTCCCGCCTCGGTCGGCAGCGGCCTGAGCGTGCCGCGCACGGTGACGCCGGGGATGTCCTGCGCCAGCAGCAGCGCCCGCTCGATCGCCGCGGCCGTCACCGGCCGCTGCCCGAGGAGGCGGTTGAGGAAGCGCAGCACCTGCGTCCCCGCTGGGCCGATATCGCCCTCCAGCTTGACCTCGGCGACGAAGCCCTCGGTCACGGCGAATTCCAGGTCGGCGACCGTGCCGCGACGGCTGAGGCCGGCATTGATGGTGGCGAAGGGATAGCCCGCATCCCGGTAGGCGCGGAGGATCGCCAGCCGCGCCTCCTCCACCCGCGCCAGCGGGACGATGGCATTGGCAAGTCCGGCGATGGCCGGCGCCAGCTCGGCTGGGGTCAGCGCCTCCGCGCCCCTGATGGTCACGGCGCCGATCGGCACCTCGGCCGCGGCGCCGGGCCCGGTTTGCGCCTGAACCGGCGGGCCCTCGATGTTCGGCGCCAGCCGCACCGGCGGCGCCGGCGCATTCAGCTCCACCGGGTTCCGCAGCGCGGGCTCCAGGGGGATGCGCGGCGAGGCTGCTTCCTGGGCGAGCGCATCCCCGGCCACGAGGAGAACGGCCGTCGCCCCAATGGCTACCCGCAACGCACCCATCGACAGCGCATCCCCATCGCCGATCGCGGGCAGTTTAACAGTCTCTTGGAAAATTGATAAGACAGAGGCGCAACTACGGGTGAAATATTCAACCGAAAGCTAGCTTCTTCGAGAGATGTAACGATTTTTCGACAGCCTTGCGCCGCGCGTCTGCAAGCCGGGGCGGTCGATGATTCCCCTGGCTGCCCAGGCTCCGGCCCGTGCATCCTGCCGCCCCTTCCAACGAGGACCGTTCCACTCCATGGCCGGATGGCTCGATGACCGCGACCTGCCGATCGAGACCGGCTTCGAGGGCGACCCTGCGCCAGGGCTCGAGGGCCTGCCGCGCATGGACCTCACCCCGGTCGAGGACCAGCTTCCAAGCCTCGTTGACCAGGCCGTGCGCGGTCCCGTGGTGCTGACCCGCAACGGCGCGGAGGCCTTCGTCCTGCTGCCGCTCGACATCTACCGCCGGCTCTGGGCCGCCGCCCCCCGTCCGCCGGTGATCGAGGCCGAACCGGCGCCCGGCAAGCGCCGCCGCCGCTGATCCGCGCTTGACGCAGCGGCCGGCGAGGCGCCAACAGCCCGACCATGGCACCGCCCCTTCTGCTGCTCCAGGACATCCACTACGCGATGGGCACGACGCCCCTGCTCGCCGGCGCGACCCTCTCGGTCGAGCCGGGCGAGCGGCTGGCCCTCGTCGGCCGCAACGGCTCCGGCAAGTCGACGCTGCTGCGCATCGCCACCGGCGCGCTGGAGCCGGAGCGCGGCACCCGCTTCTTGCAGCCCGGCGCCACCCTCCGCAGCCTGCCGCAGGAGCCGGATTTCGGCGACGCGCCGAGCGCGCTGGCCTATGTCGAAACCGGCCTCGGGCCGAATGACGACCCCTACCGCGCCCGCTGGCTGCTGAACGAGCTTGGCCTCACCGGCGAGGAAGTCCCCGCCCGCCTCTCCGGCGGCGAGGCCCGCCGCTGCGCCCTCGCCCGGGCGCTGGCCCCCTCGCCCGACATCCTGCTGCTCGACGAGCCGACCAACCATCTCGACCTGCCCGTCATCGCCTGGCTGGAGAAGGAGCTGGGCAGCTTCCGAGGCGCCCTGGTGCTGATCAGCCACGACCGCCGCTTCCTGACCGCCCTTTCCCGCGCCATGGTCTGGCTTGACCGCGGCACGACGCGCCGGCTGGAGCAGGGCTTCGGCGCCTTCGAGGCCTGGCGTGACCAGGTGCTGGAGGAGGAGGAGGCCGCCCGCCACAAGCTCGACCGCCAGATCGTGCGCGAGGAGCACTGGATGCGCTACGGCGTCACCGCCCGGCGCAAGCGCAACATGCGCCGCGTCGGCGAGCTGGCCGACCTCCGCCAGCGTCGCCGCGAGGCGCTGCGCGCGACCGGCACCGTCCGCATGGCCGCCAGCGAGGCCGATGGCTCCGGCACCCTCGTCATCCAGCTCGATCAGGTCAGCAAGGCCTATGACGAGGCCACACCCGTGGTGCGCGACCTCTCGACCCGCGTGCTGCGCCGCGACCGCATCGGCATCATCGGCCCGAACGGCGCCGGCAAGACCACGCTGCTCAACCTGATGACCGGCACCCTCGCCCCAAACTCCGGCACCGTCCGCCTCGGCACCGGCATCGAGATGGTGACGCTCGACCAGCGCCGCGACAGCCTCGACCCCGCCATCAGCCTCGCCGAGGCGCTGACCGGCGACAAGTCGGACATCGTCCATGTCGGCGGCACGGCCCGCCACGTCGTCGGCTACATGAAGGACTTCCTCTTCGTCCCCGATCAGGCCCGCACGGCGGTGGGCGTGCTCTCGGGCGGGGAGCGGGGGCGGCTGATGCTGGCCCGCGCCTTCGCCCGCCCCTCCAACCTCCTTGTGCTCGACGAGCCGACCAACGACCTCGACCTCGAGACGCTCGACCTGCTGGAGGAGCTGCTGGCCGATTACGGCGGCACGGTCCTCGTCGTCAGCCATGACCGCGACTTCCTCGACCGCGTCTGCACCAGCGTGATCGTGGCCGAAGGCGAAGGCCGCTGGCAGGAATATGCCGGCGGCTATTCCGACATGCTCGCCCAGCGCGGCCGCGGCGTGGAAGCCAAGGCCGCCGCCCCCGCCGCGAAGCCCCCGCCTCGCCTCGCAAGCCCCGCCGGTCCACCCCCCGCATCGCGCCGCAAGCTGAGCTTCCGGCAGCAGCACGCGCTCGAGACGCTGCCTGCGCGGATGGACGTGCTGCAGGGCGAGATCGCCACCCTCCGCACCGCGCTCGCCGCCCCCGACCTCTACAGCCGAGACCGCGCCCGCTTCGACCGCTTCAACGCCGCCCTCGTGGCCAAGGAGGCCGACCTCGCTGCCGCCGAGGAGGAGTGGCTGGAATTAGAACTCCTGCGCGAGGAGATCGAGGCTGGCTGAACCGCGCCTACGCCTCCGCCGTTGCAAGCGGGAACGGAGCAGGAGGCAGGCGGCGTGGCGTTGTTGACGAGGGAGGACTGGCACCGCCACTCCTGGTTCGCCTGGGCCTGCCTGCTCGCCCTGGCCGCCACCGCCGCCTGGTTCTGGTGGATCGACCGCCGCTCCGCCGCCATCGGCACCTTGGCGGCGCTCGGCGGCTGCCTCGGCGTCATCCTGCCGCCGCGCGAGCGCATGGCGGTGCTGCCCGCCCCGGTGCGCGCCCTGCCCCGCAGCCTCGATGCGGCGCCGGTGCTGGCGACGCTCCTCGTCAGCCCCGGCTTCGGCCTCAACTGGTTCTACGGGGCCAACCCCTATGACGAGGTGGTGCACCTGCTGAATGGCGTCCTGGCCGGCGCGGTCTTCGTCGCCCTCCGCGAGTGGCGGGGCCCGCGCGAGGGCGCCTGGCGGCTGGTCGGCGAGACGGTGCTCTTCGGACTCGTCCTCGGCTCGGCCTGGGAAGTCTTCGAGGCCCTGACACGCCTCAGCGGAGACTGGACCGATACCTGGACCGATGTGGTGCTGACCACCGCCGGCGCCGGCCTTGCCGCCGCCATCTCCCGCATCGGCCTCCCCAGCCGCCGTTCGAGCCCGGCCGAATAGCCACCGGATGCTCGTCGCCACCTACAACGTCCATCGCGGCCGCGACGCCGCCGGCCTCCGCGACAGCCGCACGCGTATCCAGGCCGTCATCGCCGAGATCGCCCCGGACCTGATCGCCCTGCAGGAGGCGCAGAACTACCTCCGCCGCGGCGCGCCGATGCTGGATCTCGGCCTGCTCGCCCGGACCCTCGACCTGCACCCGCTGCCCATCGCCGAGCGCCCCGGCCATCCCGGCTGGCGCAGCAACGTCGTCCTCGCCCGCCCGCACGTCCGGCTGCGCGGCGCGCCCGTCGCCCTTCGCCTGGGCGGCCTCGAGCCGCGTGGCGCGGTCATGGCTGAGCTGGAGGCCGGCTGGGGCCCCTTCCGCTTGGTCGCCACCCATCTGAGCCTCGGCGCCGAGCGCCGCCGCCTCCAGGCCCGCGCCCTGCTGGAGGCGATCGCCGCCGGGCCGGAGATGCCGACGCTGCTGATGGGCGACCTCAACGAATGGCACCCCGGCCATTCCGTCCTCGGCGTCCTCGCCCCGCTCTTCGGCACGCCGCCGCGGGCGCCGACCTTCCCCGCCTTCCACCCGGTCGGCTCGCTCGACCGCATCATGGCCCACCCGCCCGGCCTGGTCGCGGCGGTTGAGGTGCATGACACGCCCCTCGCCCGCCGCGCCTCGGATCACCTGCCGCTGAAGGCGGTGCTCAACCGAGTTGCCACCGCCCCCGCTCCACCGTCGAGAAGAAGCTCGCCAGTGCCGCATTGAAGGCCGCCGGCTCCTCGAGGTTGATGGCATGGCCGGTGCGCGGGCACATCCAGAGCCCGGCATTCGGCAGCACCTGCTTGAGGAAGATGTTGGTCTCGATGCAAGGCCAGTCCTCGTCGCCGACGACGAGCAGCGTCGGCACCTCCATCCGGCGCAGCTCCGCCTCCCAGTCGAAGATCGAGTCCCGCTCGCCTTGGTAGTGCTTCATGGTGAGCCCGGTCCCGCGCCCGGAATGCTCCGCCAACCGTGCCATGTAGGCCGCCCAGCCGCGCGGATCCTTCTTCTTCAGCTGAATGCGGGTCGGCGCGTGTCCCGTCTCCTCCGCCATCCCGCCGCGCCAGCCCTGAGCGATCAGCCTGTCGCCACGCGCCGCGCATTGCGCCCGGAACTCCGCCTGCTCCGCTCGCGGCGAGCCGGAACCCGCCCCCGCCGGCACCAGCGACAGGGCCATCTCCGGATGGCGGATGCCGAAGAGCAGCGTGGCGAACCCACCCATCGACAGCCCGACGATATGGGCCTTGCCGATGCCGAGATGGCGCAGCACGGCCACCGCATCGGCAACGGCGTGGTCTTGCCCGTAGAGCTTCGGGTCCTCGGGCACGTCGGAAGGGGGATAGCCCCGTGCGGAATAGGCGATGCAGCGGTATTCGCGGGAGAAGAACCGCATCTGTTCCTCCCATTCCCGATGATCCGCACCGAATTCATGGATGAAGAGTATGGGCAGGCCGCTACCGGCCTCCTCGTACCACAAGCGCGCGCCATCGGCTTCCGCATAGGGCATTGGACGTCTCCTCGTTTCCTGGGGCGATCCTGCACCCGCCTCCCACCCCCTCGACAAGCCCTCGCATGGGGAACAGGGTCGCCGGACCCCGCCTGGACCTGGCCGCACGCCCGCCGCTGAAGGACCCCGCCGATGAGCGATGCCGTCATCCGCCACCTCGAAAGCCAGTACGAGGCCATCCTGGAGCGGCTGAAGGCGCTGCTCCGCCTCCCCTCCGTCAGCACCGACCCGGCCTGTTCCGAGGGCATGGCGGCGGCACGCGACTTCCTCATGGACCGCCTCCGCGCCCTTGGCCTTCAGGACGTGCAACTGCTCGACGGGGGCGGCCAGCCTGCCATCTACGCCGCCTGGCAGGGGGCGCCCGGCCGCCCGACCATCCTGCTCTACGGCCATTACGACGTGCAGCCGGCGGACCCGCTGGAGCTCTGGCATTCGCCGCCCTTCGAGCCGACGATCCGCGACGGCCGCCTGTATGCCCGCGGCGCCTCTGACGTGAAGGGGTCCACCCTCGTCGCCGTCGAGACCGTCGGCGCCTTCCTCGCGGTCGAGGGCGGCTGCCCGGTGAACGTGAAGGTCTTCCTCGAAGGCGAGGAGGAGGTCGGCAGCCCCTCCCTCCCCGCCATCATCGAGACCTACCGCGACCTGCTGGCGGCGGACGCCATGCTCTCCGCCGATGGCGGCCGCGCGAGCACCACCTCCCCTAGCGTCAGCGTCGGCTGCCGCGGCATCGCCGCCCTGCAATTCAGCCTCCGCACTGCAGCGAAGGATGCCCATTCCGGGCGCGTCGGCGGCGCCGTCCGCAATGCGCTGCACGAGATGGCGAAGCTCATCGCCTCGCTGCATGACGAGCAGGGCCGCATCCTGGTCGAGGGTTTCCTCGATGGCGCCATGGAGGTGACGCAGGACATCCGCGCCGAAAGCGCCGCCCTGCCCTTCGACGAGGCGGATTGGTACGCCGCGCTCGGCGCCGCCCCCTATGGCGACCCGGACTACACGCTGCGCGAGCGCATCACCGTCCGCCCGACCATCGAGGTGAACGGGATGTGGGGCGGCTACACCGGCGCCGGCGGCAAGACCGTCCTGCCCTGCGAGGCGCATGCGAAGCTGACCATGCGCCTCGTCCCCGGCCAGGACCCCGCCGCCGCCCAGGCCGCGCTCCGCCGCCATCTGGAGGCGCACTGCCCACCCGGCGTGGCGCCTGACTTCCAGTACCAGCCGGGCGGCACCCGCGCCTTCACCCTCGGCCCGCACCACCCGCTGCTGCTCGCGGCCGAGCGCGTCACCGAATGGGTGCACGGCCAGCGCCCCGTCCGCACCCGCGCCGGCGGCACCGTGCCCATCACCACCCTGTTCCAGGAGAGCCTCGGCATCGACAGCCTGATGTTCGGCCTCGCCATGCCGGACGAGGATGCACACGCCCCGAACGAGTTCTTCCGCCTGTCCTCCCTGGCGGAAGGGCTGCGCTCCTGGCCGATGCTGCTGAGCGAGCTCGGCACCCTCGCGCCCGGGGATTTCCCGAAGCGCTGACGGCGGAACTTCGGCCCGCGGCGCCGGTTGGCCCTGCTCAACCGAGGGAGCAACCAGCCATGGCCGACGACACGCCCAAACCCGCCACGGCGACCGAGCAGCCGGCCCCGCCCAAGGGCACCGAGGAAAAGAAGGTCGATACCGGCGCCCAGGAAGCGGCCGCGAAGGAGCGCGAGAAGAGCGGCGGCTACCAGTAGCCCCTGCTCAGCCGCGCCCCGACCGCTGCGAGGCCGCCCGTTGCGCCGGCCTCGCCGGCGGCCGGGCCCGGGCCGGCCGTTCCATCCGCACCGGCCGTGACAGCGGCCGCTGCGCCGCCGGCGGTGGCATCACGGGTGCAACCACCGCCACCGGCGTCACTGCTGCCGGGGACGGCGCCATGGGCATGGAAGGCAACGCGGCCGCCACCGGGGCCGGCCCCGACTGCACCGGCGTCACGACTCCGGCCGTGGCGGCACTTCGCGCCACCGGCTCCGGCCGATGCCCCGAGCCGAGCCACAGCCCTGCCAGCACCGCCACCGCCGCGACCCCGGCGCCGCCTGCCATAAGCCAGGGCTTCCGCGCGCGCGGCGCTGGAGGCTGCACGGGCATGGCAAGGTCTTCCGGCTCCGCGGCCGGTGGCTGCACCGCCGCGACCCGCCGCAGCGGCACGACATTGCCACCGTGGGACGCCTGCGTCGGCATCCGCGGCGCGGCGCCGCGATTCGCCGCACCGACCCAGTTGTCCGCCCAAGCCCGGTCGACCGGGACAATCAGCCGCGCGACCGTCGAGATCCATGCGCTCCCCCCGGAGACGCTGAGCGGCGGCACCTGATCGAAGGCGCGGGCGATGCCGGCCATGTCGGGAACCTCGTCGCTCCCGAGGCAGCCATGCAGCACCGGCAGGTAGCCGCCGAAGATGGCACCGAACCGCGCCTCCTCCAGCCTCGCCCGGAGCACCTGCTCGGCACCCTCGGTCTTTTCGCCGAAATCGAGCAGCGCGACGCCGAGGCCCGGATGCAGCAGCACCAGGTCCACCCGGACCGGCCGGCCCGGATCGCCGCCGATGTCACAATGGCGCCCGCAGATCCAGCCTTCCGGCAAGCGCTCCACGCTGCCGCCGAAGGCGTGCGAATAGCGCTCAGGGACTCTCTGGCCCCTGATGGACAGTTCCGCCGACATCCGAACTTCCCCCAACATCCCCTTGGGATTGATCGCGCTTTTCGCGCCGCATGGGCAAACAGAATGGCGGTGGATCACTCAAAAAAGCGCGAGGAGGAAGTAACCGAGCATTCGCCGCAGAAGTTTTTCAACTCGAAGTTGAACGAGTCCACCTTGGGAGCGTCCTGCTTCGACATGCATGGGAAGTCCCGCCTTGGCGTGGCGTCCCCAACGGGATTCGAACCCGTGTTACCAACGTGAAAGGCTGGTGTCCTAGGCCTCTAGACGATGGGGACTGGCCTGTGCCGGACCCTGTCGGGACCGTGGGCGGCTCAACTACACCGCCCGGCCGGCAACGTCCAGCCTTGCCCTTGCTCACGGCCTCTGTACCGGCGCCCGGGCGCCGACGCGGCTCGAATCCCGCGAGTACCAGCCCCTTCCTGGCGCAAACCCCGCGCCCAAACCCCCGCCAGCACCCTGGGCGCGTCATCTCTCAGCGGTTCTAACGTCCAAGTTGGACTCCCGATCGCGCTTGCGGGAGTACGGACGCGTTCGCGCGAGCAAGGGTTCCGCCGCCGCTGGCACACGGCTAGGCAGGCTGCCATGCATCGTCGGTCCCTGCTTCTCGGCGCCCTCGCGCCCGCCGCCCTCTCGACGCCTGCCCTCGCCACCCAGCGCACGGCACCCGCCCTGCGACGGTTGACCCTGCGCCACGCCACCACCGGCGCCCGATTCAACGGCGCCTATCATGACGGCCGTACCGTCGATCCAAGGGCGCTCGCCGACATCTCCGCCGTCCTCGCCGACAGCCGGAGCGGCACCGTTCACGCCTTCGACCCGACCGCCATCGACATCCTCTGGGAGGCCGGGCAGCGTGCCCGCTGGCGCGGCGAGTTCCTCGTCGTTTCGGGCTTCCGCACGCCGGAGACGAATGCGCTGGTCTGCGGCGCCGGCAATAGCCAGCACCTCACCGCGCGTGCCCTCGATGTCTGCCTGCCGGCGGCGCAACTCCCCGGCTTCGCCAACGCCGCGCTGGAGATGCGGCGTGGCGGGGTCGGCGTGTACAACAGCCGGAGCTTCGTCCACCTCGACAGCGGCCCGGTCCGGCGGTGGGGCGATGTCCCCGGCGGCGCCTCCGGCAGCAGCGCCCCGCGTCCAGCCCCCGAGGATCCCATCGCCCGAATCGCCGAAGCCTGGGCCGCGGCTCGCCGGAACTAAGGCGTCACGCGGCCCCCGTTAGCGGTAGTACGGCCGGGGCGGCGGGGCGTAGCGCGGCCGCGGCGGCGGGTAAGCCCGGTAATGGCGGCGCGGCGGCGGCGCATAACGCCGGTGACGGTAATAGCGCGGCGGCGGCGCATAGTGGCGGCGATACTGCACCGGCATCACCAGCGAGCCCTGGGCCGCCGATAACCCCGGCCCCGCCGGCGCCGCCAAGGCAGCCCCCGACAGCATCCCCATGCCCAGCATCGCGGCGAGCAGCAAACGGCGCATGCCCATCTCCTTCCGGTTGTCGTCCGGGCAACGCTCCACCCCGGCGAAGGCTGCTTCACGGCATTCCCGCCGCAATCCCGTGGCAAGCCGTGACGGAGCGTGACAGGCCTTCACGATTCCGCAGATGAGGAGTGCGTCAGCCCGCCTGAACCGGTGCCGCATCCACCACGTGCAAGCAGGCGCTCACCGTGTCGTTCCAACGCTCGGCCCTGATCTGGCCGCAAAGATGCAGCGACCCTGCCTGCCGCGCCAGCAGCGCCTCGGCCAGCGGCCCCTCCTTGGCGCGGAAGCAGATGGCCTTCAGCCGCCCGCCCGCCTCACCCTCGATGAAGGCGCGGATGGTGTTCCCCTCCTTCCCCACCCGATCCGCGCGCACCACCCGCGCCCGCGGCAGGACGAAGACCGGCTCCTCATTCCCCGCCCCGAAGGGCGCCAGCCGCTCCACTTGGCAGGCGAGGTCGGTCGTCGCCGCCGGCACGGCGACGCTCCCCTCGACGACGAGGTCGGCCGCCCCCGGCAGCCCCTTCGCCATCGCCAGCCGCTCGCCGAGGAAGGCATGAAAAGCCTCCCGCCGCTCCGCGAGAAAGCTGAACCCGGCCGCCATCGCATGGCCGCCGCCAGTTTCCAGCAGCCCCGCCTGCCGTGCCGCGATCACCACCGCGCCGAGATCGACCCCGGGCACCGACCGCCCCGAGCCCTTGGCCACCCCGCCGGCCAGCCCGGCGACGCAGGCCGGCCTGTTGAACTTCTCCTTCACCCGCCCCGCCACGATCCCGACGACGCCCGGATGCCAGCCATCGCCGCAGACCAGCAGCACGGGGTGCCCAGCCGCATGCTGCGCCTCGGCCGCGGCGAAGGCGGCGCCGAGGACCTCGGCCTCCACCTCCTGCCGCCGCCGGTTGACGGAATCCAGCCGCTCCGCCATCGCCCGCGCCTCGACCGGGTCGTCGCAAAGCAGCAGCCGCATCCCGAGATCGGGCTCGTCCACCCGTCCAGCGGCATTGATCCGCGGCCCCAGCACGAAGCCGAGCGAATGCGCCGTCGGCAAGTCCCGCACCAGCCCGACATCGAGCAGCGCGGCGACGCCCGCACGCCCGCGCCGCGCCATCACCTTTAGCCCCTGGGCGACCAGGGCTCGATTGACGCCGGTGAGCGGCATCACGTCGCAGACCGTCGCCAGCGCCACCAGGTCGAGCAATTCAATCGCCGAAGGCTCCTGCGCCTGCGCGAAATGCCCCATCCGCCGCAGCGTCCGGTGCAGCGCCACGACGGCCAGGAAGGCGACGGCCGCCGCGCACAGGTTCCGCAACCCCGAAGTGCAATCGAGCCGGTTGGGATTGACCGCCGCCGTGACGCGCGGCACCGCGCCCTCCGACTTGTGGTGGTCGAGCACCACCACATCCGCCCGCCCCTCGGCCGCCGCCAGCGCCTCATGCGCCGCGATGCCGCAATCGACGCAGACGATCAGCGTCGCCCCCCGCTCGCAGAGCGTCCGGATCGCCGCCGGATTGGGCCCGTAGCCCTCCTTCAGCCGGTCCGGCACGTAATGGCTGACCGTGCAGCCGAGCCGCCGCAGCGCCCTGACCATCAGCGCGCCGGAACATGCCCCATCGACGTCGTAATCGCCGAAGACGGCCACCGTCTCGCCGCTGCGCACAGCCTGGGCCAGGCGCTCCGCCGCCGCATCCATGTCGATCAGCCGCGAGGGGTCGGGCAGCATCGACCGCAGCGTCGGCTCGAGGAAGTCGCCGACGCCCTCCAGCGGCACGCCCCGCGCCGCCAGCAGCCGCCCGACCAGCTCCGGCAGCCCGGAGCGCTGGGCGATGGCGAGGCCAAGCCGCTCCTCCGCCTCGCGCCACACCCAGCGCCGCCCGGTCAGGCTGCGGCCGATGCCCAGAACAGGCTCCATCATCATCTCAGCCGAAGAAGGGCAGCGGCTTCCGCTCGTAATTGTGGTGCCCCTCCACATACCGCACCGTGCCCGACTTGCTGCGCATCACCATGGAATGGGTGATGGCGCCATGCGCCGTCCGCCGCACGCCGCGCAGCATCGGGCCGGTGGTGACGCCGGTCGCGGCGAACATCACCTCGCCCTGCGCCATCTCCTCGACGCTGTACTTCCGCTGCGGGTCGGTGACGCCCATGCCCCGCGCCCGCTCCACCTGCTCGTCATTCTCGAAAAGCAGCCGCCCCTGCAACTGCCCGCCGATGCAGCGCAGCGCCGCCGCCGCCAGAACACCCTCCGGCGCGCCGCCCGAGCCGATATAGATGTCGATGCCCGTCTCCGGCTGGCTGACCGCGATGACGCCCGACACGTCGCCGTCGCCGAGCAGGGTGATGCGTGCGCCGACTGCCCGGCAGGCCTTGATCATCGCCTTGTGCCGGTCGCGGTCCAGCGTGCAGACCATGAGGTCGCCCACCTCGCATTTCTTGGCGCGGGCCAGCGCGCGAAGGTTCTCCTCGACCGTGGCATCGAGATCGACCAGCCCCTCTGGGAAGCCCGGCCCGATGGCGATCTTGTCCATGTAGATGTCGGGCGCATGGAGGAAGCCGCCCTTCTCGGCCAGCGCCAGCGTGGCGATGGCGTTCGGCCCGCCCTTGGCGGTGATCGAGGTGCCCTCCAGCGGATCGACGGCGATATCCACCTCCGGCCCGCCGAGCCCGATCTTCTCGCCGATGTAGAGCATTGGCGCCTCGTCCATCTCGCCCTCGCCGATCACCACGGTGCCGGTGATGGCGACGGTGTCGAAGGCCCGCCGCATCGCATCCACCGCCGCACCATCGGCGGAGTTCTTGTCCCCGCGCCCGATCCATTGGGAGGCGGCGATGGCGCCCGCTTCCGTCACCCGCACCAGCTCCAGCGCCAGGTTGCGGTCGACGACCTTGCCGAGTGTGGCCGCAGACATGATCTTCTCCCTCAGAACTTGATCGCCGAAGGCTGGAACAGCCGGAGGCGCGAATCACGCGATAAAACAAGAAGCCCGACCATGGTCATGGTCCGGCGGTCACAGTGCCTCGATGCGGATGAGCGCCGGCTTCTCCAGCACCGCATCCAGCGCGGCGATGCGGTCGAGGGCGGCGCGCATCGCCGCCTCCTCGCAATCATGCGTGGTGAGCACGACGGGCACCGCCTCGCCGGGCGCCCGCCCGCGCTGCAGCATCGATTCCAGGCTGATCGCCCCGTCGCGCAGGATGCCGGTCACATCCGCGATGACGCCGGGCCGGTCGAGCACCATCAGCCGCAGGTAATAGGCCCCGCGATGCCGCTCCATCGGCACCGCCGGCGCCACGTCGAGCGCCCCGCCCCAGACCGGCGTGTGCCGCCCGCGCGCGATGTCGATGAGGTCGGCGACCACGGCGCTCGCCGTCGGCCCCGCCCCCGCCCCCCGTCCCTCGAGCATGACCCGTCCGACGAAATCTCCCTCGGCGACGACGGCATTGAACACGCCGTCGACCCGCGCGATGGGTGCGGCCACCGGCACCATGCAGGGATGCACCCGCGCCGAGATCCCCGCCTCGTCGCGCCCCGCGATGCCGAGCAGCTTGATCCGGTAGCCGAGCTCCCCGGCGAAGGCGATATCCATCGCCGTGATCTCGCGGATGCCCTCGACATGCACCGCGTCGAAATCGACCGGCCGCCCGAAGGCGAGCGCCGCGAGGATCGCCAGCTTGTGCGCCGCATCCACTCCGTCGATGTCGAAGGAGGGGTCCGCCTCCGCATAGCCGAGCGCCTGCGCCTCGGCCAGCACATCCCCGAATTCCCGGCCCTGCTCGCGCATGGTGGTGAGGATGTAGTTGCAGGTGCCGTTGAGGATGCCGGCGACGCGCATCAGCCTGTTGGCCGCCAGCCCCTCGCGCAGCCCCTTGATCGCCGGGATGCCGCCGGCGACCGCTGCCTCGAAGGCCAGCGGCACGCCCCGCCCTTCCGCCATCTCGGCAATCGCCGCGCCATGCACCGCGAGCAGCGCCTTGTTGGCGGTGACGACCGGCTTGCCCGCTGCGATGGCCGCCTCCACCAGGGCGCGGGCCGGCCCGCCGCTTCCGCCGATCAACTCGACAACGACGTCGACGCCCGGATCGGCCGCCAGCGCCACCGGGTCGTCATGCCAGCGCAGGCCGTCGAGCGTCACACCCCGGTCCCGCCCCCGCGTCCGCGCCGAGACCGCGCCGACCGTGACCGGCCGCCCCGCCCGCGCCGCGACGATGTCGCCATTCTGCGCGAGCAGCTTCAGAACGCCGGCCCCGACAGTGCCGAGCCCCGCAACGCCGATGGAAAGCGGCTTGCTCATGCCGAGACCTGCTCCTTCTCCGCCGCCACCGGCCCGAGATTGTCACCCTGGAGGAAGCTGCGGATGCCCCGCAGCGCCTGGCGGATGCGCTGGTTGTTCTCGACCAGGGCGATGCGCACATGCCCGTCGCCATGCTCGCCGAAGCCGAGGCCCGGCGCGACCGCAACCTTGGCTCGCGCCAGCAGCAGCTTGCTGAACTCGACGCTACCGAGGTGGCGGAATTTCTCCGGGATCGGCGCCCAAAGGAACATCGAGCCCTCCGGCGAGGGCGTCTCCCACCCCGCCTGGCGCAGCCCCTTCACCAGCAGGTCACGCCGCTCGCGGTAGAGCCGCCGCATCTCGGCGACGGTATCCTGCGGCCCGTTCAGCGCCGCCGTCGCCGCGATCTGGATCGGCGCGAAGGCCCCGTAATCCAAGTAGGACTTCACCCGCGTCAGCGCCTCGATCAGCCGCTCGTTGCCGGCGGCGAAGCCCATGCGCCAGCCGGGCATGTTGTAGGTCTTGGAGAGCGAGGTGAACTCCACCGTCACCTCCTTCGCCCCCGGCACCTCGAGCACGGAAGGCGGCGTCTCGCCGAAATAGAGCTCGGCATAGGCGAGGTCGGAGAGGATGAAGAGCTCGTGCCGCCGGCACAGCGCCACGAGGTCGCGGTAGAACTCGATGCTCGCCAGATGCGCCGTCGGATTGGACGGGAAGTTGACGATCACGGCAGTCGGCTTCGGCACCGAGTGCCGCACCGCGCGGTCGATCGCCGCCAGCATCTCGTCATCCGGCGTGCAGGGCAGGCTGCGGACGGAAGCGCCGGCGATGATGAAGCCGAATTGGTGGATCGGATAGGAGGGGTTCGGCACCAGGATCGTATCGCCCGGCGAGGAGATGGCCTGCGCCAGGTTGGCCAGCCCCTCCTTGCTGCCGAGCGTCGCCACCACCTCCCGCTCCGGGTCGAGGATGACGCCGAAGCGGCGCTTGTAGTAGCCCGCCAGGGCCTTCCGCAGCCCGGGGATGCCCTTCGACATGGAATAGCGATGCGTTCGCGGGTCCTGCACCGCCTCGACCAGCTTGGCGACTATATGCGGCGGCGTCGGGCTGTCCGGATTGCCCATGCCGAGGTCCACGATGTCCTCCGCGGCTGCTCGGGCCCGGGCCTTGGCGGCATTCACTTCCGCGAAGACATAGGGCGGCAGGCGGCGGATTCGGTGGAATTCCTCGGTCATCGACTTGGGTCCGATCGGGGTTGGCCGGGCCTTGCAGCCGCCCGGTCTGCCCCTATAGCCGTTTGCGCCGGCGCCCGCGAGGCTCCCGGCGAGGATCAAAGCCGCGGCGGCGGAGGTGGCGCGCCAAGCAGGTCGGGCGGCGGCGGCGCCGGGGCCAGGTCCGGCATGGCGGGCGGCGCCGCCGGCTCGTCCAGCACCGCGGGCGCGGCCCGGCCACGGCGCGGCGCCCCCTCGCTCCAGGGCACGGAGGGCGCCCCGGCCAGCGAGGCCCTCGGCGGCGGCGCGGCCGGAATCGCCGGATCGCCTTGCGAGGCAGCGCGGAACCGCGCCGGCTCGCCCCGCGGCGCCAACACGTCGCGCGACCGCTCCCGGTCGACGGCCAGCGCGGCGGAGACGGCATCCCGCACCTCGGGCGGCGGCCGCTCCGGCCGCGGCGGCACGCTGGCGAGGTTCGGGCGCGGCCTGTCCATCCCCGGCGGCGGCGGCCGCCCGGCATCCGCCTCGCCCGAGATCCTGCGATAGATCTCGACCGGGTTGACGTCCTTCGGCACGGAGCATCCGCCGAGCATCAGGACCAGCAGCACCCCCGCCCGCACGCTCCGCATCATCCGGCCTCCATCCAGCGGAAGCACTAGCCCGGAACCGGTTGACAGGGAAGCAACCCTGCGCCAGCAGCGGGGTTGGATGGCATAGCCCCAAGGGCTAGGATGCGCCATGGCCGACGAAAAAATCACCGAAACCAACCAGTTCCGGATGCCGGACCCGGCGCTGGTCACCCGTACCATGTCCGAGGTCGCCGAGCGCGGCCAGCGGATCGTCGCCGACTTCCTCAAGCGCCAGCAGGATGGCGGCGGCCCCGTGCCGGACCCGCTGAACATCGGCGGCGCCTTCCTCGAGATGACCACGCGGCTGATGGCCAACCCGGCCAGCCTCGTCCAGGCCCAGCTCGGCTTCTGGCAGGACTACCTGACCCTCTGGCAGAACACCGCCCGCCGCATGCTGGGCGAGGCCGCCGCCCCCGTCATCGCCGAGGACCCGAAGGACCGCCGCTTCAAGGACGAGGCCTGGCGCGAGAACGAGGTCTTCGACTTCATCAAGCAGAGCTACCTCCTCAGCGCCCGCTACTTCCAGACGGTCGTCGGCAGCGTCGAGGGGCTCGACCAGAAAGCCGCGCAGAAGGTCGACTTCTACACGCGGCAATTCGTCGATGCGATGAGCCCGTCGAATTTCCTCCTCACCAACCCGGAGGTACTGCGCAAGACCGCCGAGACCGGCGGCGAGAACCTGTTGAAGGGCCTTTCCCACCTGCTGGCCGACCTCGAACGCGGCAAGGGCAAACTCCGCATCCGCATGACGGATGACAGCAAGTTCCGCGTCGGCGAGAACATCGCCGTCACGCCCGGCAAGGTCGTCTACCAGAACGACCTGATGCAGCTCATCCAGTACGCCCCGACGACCGAGACGGTGCTGCGGCGCCCCCTCGTCATCTTCCCGCCCTGGATCAACAAATTCTACATCCTCGACCTGCGGCCGAAGAACTCCTTCGTCAAATGGGCGACGGACCAGGGCCACACCGTCTTCGTCGTCTCCTGGGTGAACCCGGACGAGCAGCTCGCCGAGAAGGGCTTCGACGACTACATGCGCGATGGTGTCTACGCCGCGCTCGACGCCATCGAGCAGGCCACCGGCGAGCGCCAGGTCAACGCCATCGGCTACTGCCTCGGCGGCACGTTGCTGGCGACGACGCTCGCCCACATGGCGGCCAAGCGCGACACGCGGGTCAAGACCGCCACCTATTTCGTCACCATGACCGACTTCGAGGAAGCCGGCGAACTCTCCGTCTTCATCGACGAGGAACAGCTCCGCGGCCTCGAGGAGAAGATGCAGCAGCGCGGTTATCTCGAAGGCCGCGAGATGGCGACGACCTTCAACATGCTCCGCGCCAACGACCTCATCTGGTCCTTCGTCGTCAACAACTACCTGCTCGGTCAGGAGCCCTTCCCCTTCGACCTGCTCTACTGGAACGACGATTCCACCCGCATGCCGGCGAAGATGCACAGCTTCTACCTCCGCCGCATGTACCAGGCGAACGACCTGGCGAAGCCCGGCGGCATCGAGCTGCTGGGCGTCAAGATCGACCTCCGCAAGATCAGGACGCCGAGCTACATGATCTCGACGCGCGAGGACCACATCGCGCCGTGGAAATCCACCTACCGCGCGACCCAGCTCTACACCGGCCCGATCCGCTTCGTCCTCGCTGCCTCGGGCCATATCGCCGGCATCGTCAACCCGCCCGGCAGCGGCAAGTACAGCCACTGGGTGAATGAAAGCCTGCCGCCCGACCCGGAGCAATGGTTCGAGACCGCGACCGAGCTCGCCGGCTCCTGGTGGCCGGACTGGCACCGCTGGATCACCGCGCAGGACAAGGGCGCCAAGGAGCAGGTGCCCGCGCGCATCCCCGGCAACGGCGCCCTGCCGGCACTCGAGGATGCGCCCGGCAGCTACGTCAAGGTGCTCGGCGCCGACTGACCAAAGAGGGCGAGGCGCCGCGCCGCAACCGGCGACAACCCGCCCTCCGCCACCTGCTCCACCGGCGGCAGCTCGGCCGCGAAGTGGCAGGCGCTGTGATGCCCTGGCGCCACCTCCACCGCCGGCGGCTCCACCTCCCGGCAGACCGCCTGCGCCAGCGGGCAACGCGTATGGAAGCGGCAGCCCGGCGGCGGGTTGAGTGGGCTCGGCACATCGCCGCCCAGCGGCGTCACCATCCCCCTCCGCCGCGGGTCGGGGCGGGGGATGGCCGCCAGCAACGCCCGCGTATAGGGATGCCGCGGGTCGGCGAAGAGCCGTCGCGTCTCCGCCACCTCCACGATGCGGCCGAGATACATGACGGCCACCCGGTCCGCCATGTGCTTCACCACCGCCAGGTCATGCGCGATGAAGAGATAGGCGAGGCCGAACCGCGCCTGCAGATCCTTCAGCAGGTTCACCACCTGCGCCTGAATCGACACGTCGAGTGCCGAGACCGGCTCGTCGCAGATGATCAGCTCCGGCTGCACCGCCAGCGCTCGCGCGATGCCGATGCGCTGCCGCTGCCCGCCGCTGAACTCATGCGGAAACCGCCCTGCCTGCCATTCGGCGAGGCCGACCAGCCCAAGCAGTTCCCGCACGCGCGCCGCCCGCGCCGCCTTGTCGCCGACGCCATGGACGATCAGCGGCTCCTCGATCGCATCCCCCACCGAGAGCCGCGGATTGAGGCTGGCGAAAGGGTCCTGGAAGATGATCTGCGCCCGCCGCCGCATCCGCCGCAGCGCCCCGCCCGACAGCCCGTTGATGTCGACTCCGTCGATCCGCGCCCGCCCGGCGCTCGGCTCGATCAGCCGCAGCGCCAGCCGCGCGGTCGTGGACTTGCCGCACCCGCTCTCCCCCACCAACGCCAGGGTCTCGCCGCGCCGCAGGCTGAAGGACACGCCGTCCACCGCCCGCACCACGCCGCCCTTGACCGGCCAGTGCCGCGCGATGCCCTCCAGTTCCAGCAGCGGCACCGTCATGCCGCCAGCTCCACCGGCGCGCGGATGCAGGCGACCCCATGCCCCGCACCGATGCCGCGCAACGCCGGCACCTCCTCCCGGCAGGCCGCCACGGCAAAGGGGCAGCGCGGCGCGAAGCGGCAGCCCGGCGGCAGGGCGAAGGGCGGCGGCACGCTGCCCTCGATGGCAAGCAGCCTTGCCCTGTCCTCATCCAGCCGTGGCACGGAGCCGAGCAGCCCGATCGTGTAGGGGTGCTGCGGATCCTCGAACACCGCCGCCACCGGCGCCCGCTCCACCACGCGCCCGGCATACATCACCGCCACCTCATCGGCCATCTCCGCCACCACGCCGAGATCATGGGTGATGAGGATGATGGACATCCCCGTCTCCGCCTGCAGCGCCCGCAGCAGGTCGAGGATCTGCGCCTGCACCGTCACGTCGAGCGCCGTCGTCGGCTCGTCGGCGATCAGCACCCGCGGGTTGCAGGCCAGCGCCATGGCGATCATCACCCGCTGCCGCATCCCGCCCGAGAGCTGGTGCGGATATTCCTCGAAGCGTCGCTCCGGCGACGGAATCCGCACGCGCCTGAGCGCCTCGATGGCCCGCCCCCGCAGGTCCCGCGCCCCCGGCTCATGCGCCCGCATCGCCTCCACGATCTGCGCGCCGATGCTGTGCACCGGGTTGAGCGAGGTCATCGGCTCCTGGAAGATCATCGCCACCTGCCCGCCCCGCACCCGCCGCATCTCCCCGGGCGGGAGCGTCAACAGATCGCGCCCCTCCAGCACCACCCGCCCCTCGGCGACGCGCCCCGGCCGCGGCACAAGTCCCATCACCGAGAGGGACAGCACCGACTTGCCGCAACCGCTCTCGCCGACGATGCCGAGCGTCCGTCCGCGCGGCACCTCCAGATCGACGCCATCGACGGCCGCGAAAGTGCCGAAGCGCGTCCGCAGCCCCTCGATGCGCAGCAGCGGCTCTCCGCTCACGTCCAGAGGAAGCTCGGCGGCGAGATCTTCTCCACCGGCCTGTGCGCCCAGTCGCGCTCCGGCACCTCCGCCTCGCAGCGCTTCTGCGCCTCGTGCAGCTCGGCGGCGGCGGCCGGATAGTCCATCGTCAGCACCTCGCCGTCGCGCACCACCTGCCGCCCGTCGACATAGACCGCGCGCAGCGCCCGGTCGCCCGCCGCATAGATCAGGCTCCGCACCGGGTCACGCGCCGGCCGCATCTGCGGATGGGTGACGTCCACCAGCACGAAATCCGCCCGGCACCCCGCCGCCAGGCGCCCGATATCCTCGCGCCCCAGCGCCTTCGCCCCGCCGACGGTCGCCGCCTCGAACAGCTCGGTCGTCGAGATGCTCCGCGGGTCCGTCGCCTGCGTCCGCGCCAGATAGGCCGCGAGCCGCATCTCATCGAGCATGTTGTGCGGATAGGTATCTGTCCCGAGCCCCATGTTGACGCCCGAGCGCTTGTACCGCCCGAGATGCTTCAGCGTGATCCCCCGCCGCGCGAACACCGTCGGGCAATGCGCGACGGTCGTCCCCGTCTCGGCGAGAATCTCGAGGTCCCGCCGCGTATGCCAGGGCGTCGACGGATGATCGTCGAGGAAGATTCCATGCCCGATGATCGCCCGCTCATCCAGCAATCCCTGCTCATGTAGCCAGCCGATCGGCGTGAAGCCATGCCGCCGCGTGATCTCATGGAACTCCGAGACCGACTGCGCCGCATGGATCTGCCAGGAGATGCCGCGCCGCCTCGCCTCGTCATGGCTGTCGCGCAGCAGCTCCGGCGTGCAGGTGTCGATCTGCGCCGGCACCGCCATGCCGAAGAGCCGCCCGCTCTCGTGCTGCTCGGCGCGCTCGACCAAGGTGAAGGCCTCCGCCATCGCCTTCTCGCCGGCGGCGGCGTCCCACTCGTACTCCACCACATGCCCGTTCTTGGTGAACCACCGCGCCGAGCGGAACATCGGCGCGATGCAGACCCGCATGCCGCTCTCCGCCAGCAGGTCGAGCCAGCCTGGATGCGCCATCGACAGATCGGCAACCGTGGTGACGCCCGAGAGCAGCAGCTCCGACAGCGCCACCTTCACGCAGCTATGCACCGCTCCCGGATCGGGCCGGAAGATCGGCAGGTACTCGTAGAGCGAGGAATTGTAGAGCCCCGGCGTCCCCACCTCGTCGGTGAAGCCCTTGTTCATCGGCTCGGAGGATGGGTGCGAGTGGATGTTGACGAGCCCCGGCATCACCATCATGCCGGAGCCGCTGATGGTCTCATGCACCGGCCCAGCATAGTCGCGGCCGACGAAGAGCAGCTTGCCGTCCTCATAGGCGACGTCACCATTCGGCATGTAGACATGCTGCTTGCGGGCCTCGTCCCAGGCCAGGACGATATCCGCATTGCGGATGAGCGTGACGGACATGGTTTCTCTCCCCTACCTGGTCAGCCGGATATCGAGGCCCTTGTAGAGCGCGACCCCATAGATGCCATGCGCCCTGATGCCCTCCGCCCGCATCGAGGATGCGACCCAGAGCTGCTCCCGCGCCACCGGGAGCCATACGTTCGCAGCCGCGACCAGCCGCTGCGCCTCGGCGATCGCCGCCATGCGCGCCGCCGGGTCGAGCGCCACCTTGGCCTGCTCCAGCGCCCGGTCGGTCGCCGGGTCGGACCAGTTCATCCGGTTCGGCGTGGGCCGGTTGCGGCTGTCGAAATAGAGCGAGAAGCCGTCCGTCGCCGTCACATAGGGGTAGGACATCATGAAGGCGTCGAATTCCTGCGTCGCCAGCCTGCCCCAGCCCACCGTCGCATCCCAAAGCTGGATCTTCATCTCGATGCCGACGCGCCGCAGGTCGGCCTGCATCGCCTCCAGCACCTGCCGGCCCTGCTGGGTGTTGATGACATAGGTAAGGAAGCTCGCGCGCTGCCCGTCCTTCACCCGCACATTGTCCGGCCCCATCCGCCAGCCGGCCTCGTCCAGCGTCCGCTTCGCCGCCTCCGGGTCGTAGCGCGGCACCAGCGCCGCGGCCTCGGCGTCATAGCCCGCCGTGTTCGGGTTGAGGTAGCTGTCCGCCGGCACCGCCGAGCCGAACCACACCGCCTGGACGATCGCCGCGCGGTTGACCGCCTGGTTGATCGCCCGCCGCACCGCCGGGTCGTTCATCACCGGCTTGTCCACCTTGAAGCCGACGAAGTAGTCCCAGAAATAGTTCTCCTGCGTCGACATCCTGACCATGGTGGTCATCTGCCGAAGCTGGTTGATGGCGATGGGCGGGATGTACTGCGTCGCATCCGCCTGCCCCGTCTGCAGGGCGGCGAGCCGCGTCTGGCTCTCCGGCACCACGCGCCAGATCACCCGCTCCACCTGCGGCGAGGGGTTGCGGTAGATCGGCGGCCCCCAGCGGTAGTTCGGATGGCGCGTCAGCACCAGCTCCTGCCGCGGCGTCCAGCTCGTCCAGCAATAGGGCCCCGTGCCGTTGAAGCCCTGCACGCCGAAATTCGCGCCGAGCTTCTCCACCGTCGCCTGGTCGACGATGGAGGCGAAGAACAGGCTCAACTGATAGAGCAGCTCGCCATAGGGCTCGTTCAGCTCGTACTCGACGGTGTGGTCGTCGACCGCCCGCACCTCCTTCACCGGCCCCGCCCGCCAGCGCACCGGGCTCCGCGTCGCCGGGTCGAGCCAGCGGTTGATGGTGTAGACCACGTCCCGCGCGGTGAAGGGCTTGCCGTCGCAGAAGGTCACGTCGCGCCGGAGGTGGAAGGTGTAGGTCCTGCCATCCGGCGAGACCTCCCACCGCTCGGCGAGCCCCGGCTTCACCGTCTTCATGTCCCAGTCGAGCGAGACCAGCGTGTCGCTCATCATGTAGAGGCTCTCGCCCGCGGCGCGCGCCGTCGAGCGCGGCGGATCGTAGTTGTCTGCATCGATCTCGCGCAGCACGACCAGCGTGTTGCGCGGCGCCGGCTGGGCGAGCGCGGTGCCGGCCGAGACGGCCAGCAGCGCGGCGGCAAGAAGCTGCTTCATGGACCTCTCCTCAAAAGCGAAGCCGCGGGTCGAGCGCATCGCGCAGCGTATCCCCGAGCAGGTTGAAGGCGAGCACGATGGCGAAGATGCCGATGCAGGGGATCACCGCGACATGCGGCGCGAAGAACAGGAAGTTGCGTCCCTCGCTCGCCATCGCGCCCAGCTCCGCCATCGGCGGCTGCGCCCCGAGCCCGAGGAAGGACAGCGCCGAGCCGAGCAGGATCACCTGCCCGAAGCGCAGCGTTGTGAAGACGAAGATCGCCGAGAGGCAATTGGGCGCCAGGTGCCGCCAGATCAGCCGCGCATCCGTCATGCCGATGGCCCGCGCCGCCTCGATATAGTCGAGCCGCATGGTCACCAGCGCGCTGCCGCGGGCGATCCGCGCCATCAGCGGCACGGTGGCGATGGCGAGCGCGAGGATCACGCTGGAAATCCCCGGCCCGAAGATCGCCGCGATGGCGAGGCCGACGAGAATGGCCGGGAAGGACAGCATCATGTCCATCAGCCGCATGATCGGACCATCCAGCCAGCGCTGGTAGAAGGCGGCGAGGAAGCCGAGCAGCACGCCGACGACACCACCTGCCGCCGTGGCGACGAAGCCCATCAGCAGCGAGGCCCGCAGCCCGAACAGCATCCGCGTCACGAGGTCCCGCCCCTGCGCATCCGCACCCAGAGGCAGGCCGGGCGTCCCCGGCGGCTTCATCGAGAGCGAGAGGTCGTTGTCGAAGGGATCGGTCGGCGCGATCCAGGGCGCGAGCAGCGCCGCCAGCACCATCAGCACGACGAAGCCGAGCGCCACCGCCGCCGCCGGGTCGCGCAGCAGCCGCATCAGCAGCCCCGCCCGCTTCGGCGGTGCGATGGCGTTCATGCCGCCCTCATGCGCGGATCGAGCGCCGCATAGAGCAGATCGACGAAAAGATTGATCAGGATGAACCCTGCCGAGAGCACGATGATCGTCCCCTGCGCCATCGGCAGGTCGGAGGAGAGGATCGCTCCCACCGCCAGCCGCCCGACGCCGGGCCAGGAGAACACCGTCTCCGTCACCACCGCGCCGCCGAGCAGGAAGCCGATCTGTAAGCCGATCAGCGTGACGACGGGGATCAGCGCGTTCCGCAACGCATGCGCGGTGACGACTCGCCCCTCCGTCAGCCCCTTCGCCCGCGCCGTCCTTACATGGTCGGCGGAGAGCACGTCGAGCACCGCCGTCCGCGTCATCCGCGCGACGGGGCCGATGAAGACGCCGCCCAGGGTCAGCGCCGGCAGGATGATCGCCTGCAACCCCTCGACGCTCCAGAGCGGCCCGCCCCGACCGGTGAAGGGCAGCAGCTGCCACTGGAAGCCGACGAACCAGATCAGCAGCAGCCCGAGGAAGAAGACCGGCACCGACCCGCCGGCCACGCTGAAGGCCAGCACCGCCTTGTCGAGAACCCCGCCCCGCCAATAGGCCGCGACGGTGCCGAGCAGGATGCCGATGGGGATCGCCCAGATGAGGCTCGCCACCATCAGCTCCAGCGTCGGCCCGATCGTCGCCCCCAGCTCCTGCGTCACGGGGACGTTGTTGATGATGGAGACGCCGAGATCCCCCTGCGCCAGCCGCCACAGATAGAGGCCGAACTGCACATAGAGCGGCTTGTCGAGCCCAAGGTCGCGCCGGATCGCCTCCACCACCTCGGGGCTCGCCGTCGGCCCCGCCCGCACCGTCGCCGCATCGGTCGGCACCACCTGCATCAGCAGGAAGCCGATCAGCAGCACCCCGAGCAGCACCGGCACCACCAACGCCACCCGCCGCAATGCATGGCGCAACATCAGGCCATCTCGCCATGCCGGTCGAAGATCGCGGCACCCTCGCGCAGCGTCAGATCCGCCCGCACATCGAGTACCGCCTCCGCCTCCATGGCGAAGACATCGCCCGAAAGCACCGCGATGTCCGCCTGCATCCCCGGCTCCAGCGCACCGCGCCGCTCTTCGGCGAATTGCGTGTAGGCCCCGCACCATGTCTGGCAATGCACCGCCTGTTCCGCGGTCAGCGCCTCCTCGGCACCCAGCACCGTCCCCTTGTTCGTCTTCCGCGTCAGCATGGTGAAGAGGTTGACGAAGGGATCGACCGTCGAGACCGGACAATCCGACGACGCCGCCGGATGATGCCCCTCCTCCAGCCAGGTCTTCATCGGGTAGGCGTATTCGCTCCGCTCCCGCCCGAGATTGGCGATGTAGGTATCGCCGAACTCATACATGAAGACCGGCTGCGGCACGGGCAGGATGCCCCGCGCCAGCATCCGCCGCCGCTGGTCGCGCGTGACGAAGCCGCAATGCTCGATCCGGTGCCTGCGCCCGGCGAAGGAATGCGCTGCGCTATCCGCCGCCTCCATCCCCCGCAGCACCTGCTCGATCGCCGCATCGCCGATCGCATGGATGTCGAGCTGCCACCCCTGCTCATGGTAGCGCCGCAGCAGCGCATGAATGGTCTCGTCCGGGAAGGTGAAGACCCCCCGCGTATCCGCCGGCACATACCGGTCGAAGAAGGCCGCCGTCAGCCCCCCCGCGCTGCCGTCGGCGAAGACCTTCACCGCCCCCCAGCGCAGCGAATCATCCCCCGCCATCGGCCTGAGCCCCGCCTCCCAGGCCGCCTCCGCGATGCCCTCCGGATTCCCCGCCAGCACCTGCCACATCCTGAGCGGCAGCCGCCCGTCCCGCTTCGCCGCCTCATAGGCCGCGACCTCGGCCATCCCCGCCGTCATGCCGACATTCATGTCCGTCGCCGAGGCGAAGCCCATCGCGGCGAGGTTGCGGCACGCCGCCTCGATGGCATCCACCATCCGCGCCTCATCCGGCTTCGGGATCGAGGCGGAGACGAGCCGCATCGCCCGCTCCTGCACCAGCCCCGTCAGCCCGCCGCCGCGCCGCTCGATGACGCCCCCCTCCGGGTCCGGCGTGTTGTGCCCGACCCCCGCCACCCGCAGCGCCGCGCCGTTGGCGACGGCCATGTGCCCGCAGGTCCTGACGATCCACACCGGGTTGTCCGGCGCCGCCGCATCCAGCTCCGCCGCCGTCGGATGCCGCCCGACATCGAGCGCGCTGTGGTCATAGCCCCGCCCCAGCACCCAGGCCCCCTTCGGCGCCTGCTGCGCTGCCACCCGGATGCGCCCCAGCACCTCGTCGAGGCTCTTCACCTCCTCCGCCCGCAGGTTCACCTGTGCCAGCCCCAGCCCATAGGGCAGCAGATGCATATGCGCCTCGTTGAAGGCGGGGATCGCCACGCGCCCACCGAGCGCGATCCGCCGCGTCCCCGGCCCCACCGCTGCATCCACCTCGGCCCGCGTGCCAACCGCCACGACGCGCCCGTCCTTCACCGCCACCGCCTCGGCGAAGCCCCCCGCAAGACCGCGAAAGACGCGCCCCTCCAGCAGCAGATCGGCCGTCATCCAAACCCCTCCATCCGTCGCCGCGGATGCTCGCCACCCTCGCCCGTCGCGTCAACCGCCCTTGCCGATGCGTCATCGCGCCGCGAGACTGCCGCTGCCCATCACCGCAGCAGGACGACCCGATGCCCGCTCCCTCCCGCATCACCCGGCTCCTCGCCGGCGCCGCCCTCTCCGCCCTGCTTGCGCTCCCCGCCGCGGCGCAGACCCTCCGCGTCGTGCTGGTGAACGACCTCGCCAGCCTCGACCCGGTGCAATCCACCGCCGCCTTCGTCCGCAACCACGGCTTCATGGTCTACGACCAGCTCTTCGCCCTCGACAGCAAGGGCGAGCCGCAGCCGCAGATGGTCGACAGCGTCGACCGCTCGCCCGACGGCATGCGCTGGCGCTTCACCCTGCGCGAGGGCCTCGCCTTCCATGACGGCAGCCCCGTCCGCGCCGCCGACGCCGTCGCCTCCATCAGGCGCTGGGCCCAGCGCGACGTCGTCGGCCGCGCGCTCGCCGCCGCCACCGGCTCGCTCGAGGTCGTCGATGAGAGAACCTTCACCCTCGCCCTCGCCCGCCCCTTCGCCCTGGTGACCGAAGCGCTGGCCCGCCCCACCGCCAGCGCCCTCTTCGTCATGCCCGAGCGCCTGGCGCAGACCCCCGCCACCACGGCGATCACCGACGCCACCGGCTCCGGCCCCTTCATCTTCGAGCCGCGCGAGTGGCAGTCCGGCAACCGCGCCGTCTACCGCCGCAACCCTGCCTACCGCCCCCGCCCCGAACCGGCCGACGGCCTCGCCGGCGGCAAGGTGGTGAAGGTCGAGCGCCTCGAATGGCTCTCCATGCCCGATGCCGCGACGGCCGCCGCCGCGCTGCAATCCGGCGAGATCGACTTCCTCGAAGTCCCCTCCCCCGACATCATCCCGACCTTGGAGCGCAACCGCGCCATCCGCCTCTTCCCGCTGAACCCCATCGGCTCCGTCGTCTGGCTGCGCATCAACCACACCCAGCCGCCCTTCAACGACCCCCGCGCCCGCCGCGCCCTGCTCCACCTGGTGAACCAGCAGGAAAACCAGCAGGCGATCGGCGTCCGCCCCAGCGAGCAGATCCCCTACTGCCCCGCCTATTTCCTCTGCGGCACGCCATTGGAAAGCTCGGCCGGCGCCGAAGGCCTGCGCGAGGCCGATCCGGACCGCGCCCGCGCCCTGCTTCGCGAAGCCGGCTACGACGGCCGCAAGGTCGTCTTCCTCAACGCCACCGACAGCCCCGCCAACAACGCGGTGACGCTGACCATGACGGAAGCCTTCCGCCGCGCCGGCCTGAACATGGACGCCCCCTCGATGGACTGGGCGACGCTCACCCAGCGCCGCAACCGGCGCGAGCCGCAGGACCAGGGCGGCTGGAACCTCTTCGTCACCATCGCCAACGTCCTCGACGCGCAGAACCCCCTCACCAACCTCTACCTCGCCAGCCCCTGCGACGGCGGCCTCGCCGGCTGGCCCTGCGACGAGGAGCTGGAGCGCCTCCGCCGTGCCTGGTGGGAAGAACCGGATGCCGCGAAGCGCCACGCCCTGCTGGAGCAGGTCCATGCCCGCGCCTGGCAGGTCCTGCCCTACATCAATGCCGGCCAGTACCGCACGCTGAGCGCCCGCCGCGCCAATATCGACGGCATCCGCCCCACCACCATCCCGGTCTTCTGGGGCGTCGAGAAGAAGTAGACCGAGGTCCGGGCACCGATGCCGCCTTCGCGCGTTCCAGCCCGGAACGAGAGAGGAGAATACCGACCATGAGCGAGAACCGGATGGAAGGCAGCGGCGCCGCCGCGGTGGGCGCCCACAGCAAGGATGCGATGCAGTCCGGCGCCATGCCCGGCGGCCGCCCGCAGGGCGTCGATCCCTCGGCGGTTGGCCAGAAGCCGGGCGGCGCCGACGACACCATGCAGAAGGCCCGCGAGATGGCCGGCGAGGCCAAGGACTTCGCCGACGATGCGGCCGGCCGCGCCCGTGGCCTGGCCGAGGAAGCTCGCGAGCGCGTCGGCGAGTACGGCGCCCAGGCTGGCCAGATGGCCCGCCAGGCGGGCGACAGCCTCTCCGAGGCCGGCAGCCAGGCCTATCGCCAGAGCCAGCAGGCGGCCGACTACCTCAACGACCGGGTGCGGGAGGAGCCGTTGCTCGCCCTGCTCGGCGCCGGCGCCGTCGGCTTTGTCCTCGGCCTGCTGATCGCCCGGCGCTAGGACGGATGCGCCGGCAAGGCTGCCTTGCCGGCGCGTCCCCCTCCCGCTGGACCGGCGGCGGTTGATGGTCAGTCGCGGTAATCCGGCTGCTCCCGGTCGAGCTTCCGCCGCAGCGCCTGCCAGGGCAGCCAGCCCTTGGTCGGCCCGGTGCTGAACTGCGCCCGCGTGCGCGCGACCGTCTCGGCCGAAGGCAGGGCCAATGGCACGCCGGATGCCTGCGCCGCCAGCTGGATGCGGCAGCTCTGCTCCAGGTACCACATCCAGTAGAAGGCCTCGCGCACCGTCCGCCCTACCGTCATCAGCCCGTGATGGCGGAGGATCATGCAGGGCTTGTCGCCGAGGTCCCGCACCAGCCTCTCCCGCTCGGACAGGTTGTCGTCGGCGGCGACGCCCTCGTAGTCGTGGAAGGCGACCCGCCCGTCGAACTCCATGCTGATCTGGTTCAACGGCAGCAGCGCCCCTTGCTGCGCCGCGACCGCCATGCCCGCCAGCGTGTGCGTGTGCATCACGCATTGCGCATCCCCGCGCCCGAGATGCACGGCGGAATGGATGACGAAGCCCGCCGGATTCACCGGCCAGTCCGTCCTCTGCGCCGGCTGCCCCTCCGCATCGACGACGACGAGGGAGGAGGCGGTGATCTCCTCGAAGAGCAGGCCGTAGGGATTGACCAGGAACCGATGCCCCGGCCCGGGGATGCGCACCGAGAGATGGGTGAAGACCAGGTCGGTCATGCCGAAGAGCGCGATCAGCCGGTAGGCCGCGGCCAGCTCCTCGCGCAGTTCCCGCTCGTCGGGGATGTGGTTGGGGTCCGGTCGGACCGGCGGCTGCGGCAGGGCCATGCTCAATACCCCTTCTCATGGTCGTACAGGTTGGGCAGCCCCTCGCCCCGCTCGAGTCCGGCGATGGCCGCGGCAACCGCCGCCGCCCGCTCCGCCCGGCTCGGCAGGCTGGCGACATGCGCGGTGACGATCGCCCGCGGGTGGACCCAGAGCGGATGCTCCTCCGGCAGCGGCTCCGGCTCGAACACGTCGATCACCGCGCCGGAGAGCTGCCCATCCTCCAGCGCGGCGAGGATGTCCTCCAGCCGCTGCTGCATCCCCCGCCCGACGCCGATATAGCCGGCGCCGCGCGGCAACCGCGCGAGCGTCGCCGCATCGATGATCCCCGCTGTCTCCGCCGTCGCCGGCAGCAGGCAGACGAGGATGTCCGTGCGGGCGAGGAAGGCCCCAAGCTCCGCCGGCCCGGCATGGCTCTCGACGCCCGGCACCAACTTCCGCCCGCGCGACCAGCCGATCACCGGGAAGCCGATCCCCCGCAGCATCGCCGCCGCCCGCACGCCCATGTTGCCGAGGCCCATGATGCCGACGGTCCGCTGGCTTGCCCGGTAGGGCGGCTCGACGAAATCCCAGCGCCGTTCCGCCTGGGCGATGGCCATCCGCCGCCCCTCCCGCAGCAGCGAGAGCGCGGCCCAGCAGACATATGCCCCCATCCGCTCCGTCGCCTCGGGAATGCTCATCCGCACCAGCGGCACCTGCCGCGGATAGAGGGGGTCGGCGACGATGCCGTCCACCCCGGCCCCGGAGCCGAAGACCGCGCGCAGATGGGGCAGGGCAGCGAGCCGCCCCGGCTCCGGGTCCCAGACCAGGGCGTAGCGGACCTCCTCGGGCCGCAGCCCCGGCTCATCCCACCAGCGGACCTCCAGCCCCGGCGCGCAGGCGGCGAAGCTGTCCCGCCACTCCGCCATGGCGGCCTCGCCCCCGGACTTCACCACCAGCACCGCCATCAGCACCTCGCCCCCGATCCCAAGCGCGGCCGAGCATACTCCAGGCCGGCCCCCTGCACCCATCCGGCGACGCTTGCAGCAGCACAACCGGGCCCGAAGCCCCATCATCCTTGCCCTCGGCGACGAGCCGAGGCGCCGCGCTGCATCAACCCGCTTCCCGGGCCCGTACCGCATCGCCGTCATCGACATCGGCCATGCCACCCGGCGCAGGACGGTGCCGCCAGCGAGTCCTGCCCGCTCGGCGGCTTGCCCTTTCCGACCTGCCCCCTCAATTCCGGCAACCTGACCGGGCGATGCCCTTCATCGGCGGCAGGTACCGCCTGCACGACCGCAAGGCGGCACGCCCCCTTTCAGCCAAGGACCATTCGCATGAGCGACGAAGCGCCCCTCCACGACCGCCTGCTCCGCGCCAATCTGGAGCGCGTCTTCAATGAGCGCGATGCCGCCCGCCGCGCCGACACCATGGCCGAGCTATATGTCGCCGAGCCGGTGATGTACGAGCCCGACAAGGTGGTCGAAGGCCGGGAGGCCATCGCCGCCGTCGCCGGCGCCCTGCTCGAGGGCTTCGGCCCCGGCTTCCGCTTCACCCCGGAGAAGGGCCCCGCGCTCGGCCATCACGGCATGGCCGTCCTCCGCTGGCATGCCGGCCCCGAGGGAAGCCCGGCCGCGATCAGCGGCGCCGACCTCGCCGAGATCGCCGATGGCCGCATCGCCCGGCTCTGGGTGCTGCTCGATCCGCAATGGGGCTGAGGCTTGCCATCCCGGCCGCTGCGCGCTATAGGATTATCCGCCCAAGGCTGATCCACGTCCCGCGCCTCGGCCCCGCCTCAATCCTTTAAATCCTCAATTTGCGGCGGAAATCCGAGGCTTTTCAGAGGCCTGTGACCCCGCCCGCCTCAAGTTTTGAGGCACCGCGGCCCCGGCCGCACCGGAACCCTTGTCGTGTCCTACACCGTCCACGAGCTCTTCCTGACCGCCCAGGGCGAGGGCGCCAATCTCGGCCGCACTGCCGTCTTCATCCGCTTCGCCGGCTGCAACCTCTGGTCCGGCCGCGAGGAGGACCGGGCCGACGCCGTCTGCCGCTTCTGCGACACCGAATTCCGGGGCGGCGAGAAATACGGCCTGGAGGCCCTGGTGGCCGCCGCCGCCGCTCTCTGGCCCACCGGGGCGTCCGACCGCTTCTGCGTCCTGACCGGCGGCGAACCGTTGCTGCAGGTCGATGCGCCCCTTCTGGACGCGCTGCACGCCGCCGGCTTCACCGTCGCCATCGAGACCAATGGCACCCAACCGCTGCCCGGCCCGGTCGATTGGGTGTGCGTCAGCCCCAAGGCGGGCGCTCCGCTGGCCCTGGCACGGGCGGACGAGTTGAAGCTGGTCTACCCACAAGCCGGCATCGACCCTACCGAGTTCCGCGCCTTCCCGGCGCGGCATCGCTGGCTCTCCCCCATGGACGGGCCCGCGCTCGACGGGAACACCGCGGCGGCGGCGGCCTACTGCCTCCGCCACCCCGAGTGGCGCCTCAACATCCAGGCGCACAAAGCCTGGGGCATCCGCTGACCGAAGCGGGCGGCCTTAGCGCGGACCGCCATCCCGGACGCCGGGAGGGGCGCCGGCGTCGTCGACACCTCGATAAGTCGACCGGGCGATGAGGGCTGGGAGTACGGGTCTGGCAGCGCCTCGGTGACGGGTGAACCCGCGACCACTCAGCCGCCAGGTCGAGGCCGGCGCCAACCCTAGCCCCAGTCGTAACGTGCCATGATCGCCAGCGCCTCGGCCCGGAGCAGGCCGCCGCGGATCTCGGGCATCCGCCAGCCGGGGCGGCCAGTGGCCCAGGCCGCGGCACCGGTCAGGTCTGCATCGAAGAGGCGCTTCGCCCCGGGGACTTCCGTGCCCCGCGCCGCGAAGACCACGCGGCGGAGGCCGAGTTGGGTGATGGCGCAGCTGCACATCAGGCAGGGCTCGCAACTCGTGTAGAGCGTGCAGTCGGCAAGGCGCTGCCGGTCGCCGAGCCGCCCCCAGGCATCGCGCAGCGCCACCACCTCGCCATGCGCCGTCGCGTCCCGGTCGGCGGCGACGGTGTTGTGGCCCTCGCCCACCACCTGGCCGGCGGCATCGGCCACCACCGCGCCGAAGGGCGCCTGGCCCGCCGCGAGTGCGGCCTCCGCCATCGCCAGCGCCCGGCGCATGAAGTCCTCGTCCTGCATCGGCCTGCCTCCTTCTCCCCCTCGCCAACGCCCTGGGCCCGCTGGCGTCCCGGCGCCCGGGGAGGGATGCTCGCGGCAAGGAGGAAACCCGCCATGCCAAGCCGCCGCGCCCTGCTCGCCGCCCTCGCCCTGCCCGCCCCGGCCCTCGCTCAGCCGCGGCCGCTGCGGATCATCGTGCCCTTCGCCCCTGGCGGCTCCGGCGACATCACCGCGCGGCTGGTGGGGCGGCATATCGAGGCGACGACCGGCCAGCCCGTCGTGGTCGACAACCGTCCGGGCGCCAACGGCGTCATCGGCACCATGGCGGTGAAGGCGGCGGCGCCGGACGGGCTGACGCTGCTGCTCGCCACCAGCAGCACGCATTCCGCCAATCCGAGCCTGGTTCGGGACCTGCCCTATGACCCGGAGCGGGACTTCATCGGCATCGGCTTCTTCGCCTCGAACGGCGCCTATCTGATGGTCCGGCCCGAGGCGCCCTGGCGCGACGTGCCCTCTCTCGTCGCCGAGGCGAAGGCGCGGCCGGGGCAGATGTTCTTCGGCCATTTCAACGCTTCATCCCGCCTGCCGGGGGAGATGCTGAACCTCATGGCCGGCACCCAGGTCCAGGGCGTGCCCTACCGCACCATCGGCGCCGCCTTCGGCGACCTGATCGCGGGTCGCCTCGACCTCATCTTCGTCGACACCACCGCGGGCGACGCCTACCTCGCCCAGGGCCAGACGCGGGCCCTGGCGCTGACCGCGCCGCGCCGCTGGGCGCGCTGGCCCGACCTGCCGGTGATGGCGGAGACCTGGCCGGACTACCACCTCACCGGCTTCCTCGGCCTCGCCGTGCCGGCCGGGACGCCGCGGCAGGCGGCGGAACGGCTCAACGCCTTGGCCAACGAAGCCGGGCAGACCGAGCCGGCGCGCAGCCGGATGCAGGAATTCGGCCTCGACCCGAAGGTGCTCGATCTCGAGCAGATCGCCAACCTGCTGCGGACGGAGCGTGAAAAATGGGCCCGCTTCGTCCGCCTCGCCGGGATCGAGCCCGAATAGGGCTGGCTACCCGAACCGGTTCGACTTCGGGAAGCCGTTCGGCGGCAGCTTCCCCGCCCCCGCCCGGTTGCCGCGCCAGGGCGTGACATCCGGCTCCACCCGCACCCGGTCGCCGAGCCGCCAGCTCAGCCCCTCCTTGCGGATGAAGACCTTGGCGTCCGACAGCCCGCCATCCTTGTAGGATTGCAGCTGCACGCCGCGCCCGCGCGCCATCTCCGGCACCTGGTCGATGGGGAAGAGCAGCAGCTTCCGGTTCTCACCAATGACGGCGACCATGTCGCCCTCGGCGGGGACGCAGGCTGCGGCCTCGCGGCCTGCCTCCAGCACCAGCACCTGCTTGCCCGTCCGCTTCTCGGCCAGCAGCTCGGCGCCGGGGACGACGAAGCCGCGTCCGTCCTGGCTCGCCACCAGGTACCGTGCCCCCTCGACGGGCACGAAGAGCTCCAGCACCGCATCCTCGTTGGTCAGCTCGACCATCAGCCGCACCGGCTGCCCGTCGCCCCGCCCGCGCGGAATGGCGTCCGCCTTGAGGGTATAGGCCCGCCCATTGGTGGCGAAGAGGATGATCCGGTCCGTACTCTGCGCATGCACCATGCGGAAAAGCTCATCGCCCTCCTTGAAGCGCAGCTCCGCCTCCGGCGGCAGGTGCCCCTTCTGCGCCCGGATCCAGCCCTTCTCGGAGAGGATGACGGTGATCGGCTCGCGCTCGACGAAGGCGTTCTCGTCCACCGCGATGGCCGGCAGCGCCCCGCCGGAGACCGTCCGCCGCGCGCCGAGCGCACCCTCGCCGAAGGTCTTCCGCACCGCCTCGATCTCGGCGGCGATGGCGTTCCACCGCTTCGCCTCGGAGCCCATCAGCCCCTGCAGGGCCTTCTGCTCCTTGCTGAGCTTGGTGTGCTCGCGCCGGATCTCCATCTCCTCCAGCTTGCGGAGCGCCCGCAGCCGCATGTCGAGGATGGCGTTGGCCTGCATCTCGGTCAGCGAGAAGGTCGCCATCAGCGCCTCCTTCGGCTTGTCCTCCTCGCGGACGATGCGGATGACCTCGTCGAGGTTGAGATAGACGATGAGGTAGCCGTCGAGGATCTCGAGCCGCCGGGCGATCGCCGCCAGCCGGTGCTCCGTCCGCCGGACCAGCACCACGTGCCGGTGGTCGAGCCAGGCCCGCAGCACCTCGCGCAGGCTCATCACCCGCGGCGTGCGGTCCGCATCCAGCACGTTGAGGTTCAGCGGGATGCGGTTCTCCAACTGGGTCGCGCGGAACAGCGTCTCCATCAGCATCGCCGCATCGACGTTGCGCGTCTTCGGCTCGATGACGATGCGGACCTTGTCGGTGCTCTCGTCGCGGATGTCGCCGAGCAGCGGCAGCTTCTTCTCCTCGAGCAGCTGCGCGATCTGCTCGATCAGCTTCGCCTTGGCGACCTGGTAGGGGATCTCCTCGATGACGATCTGGTAGGCGCCGAGCTTGCCCTCCTCCTTCCGCCAGCGCGCCCGCACCCGGAAGCCGCCGCGCCCGGTCTCATAGGCCTCGCGCAGCGCCTCGGCGCTCTCGACCAGCGTGCCGCCGGTCGGGAAGTCCGGCCCCTGGACATGGCGCAGCAGCTCGTCCGTCCCGGCCTGCGGGTTGCGGATCAGCTCCAGCGCCGCGCCGCACAGCTCGCAGGCATTGTGCGGCGGGATGCTGGTCGCCATGCCGACCGCGATGCCGGTCGCGCCATTGGCCAGAAGGTTGGGGAGGGCCGCCGGGAGCACCACCGGCTCCTGCTCCTCGCCGTCGTAGGTCTGGCGGAAATCGACGGCATTCTCATCGATGCCCTGCAGCAAGGCCTCGGCGACGGTGGTCAGCCGCGCCTCGGTGTAGCGCATGGCCGCGGCATTATCGCCGTCGATATTGCCGAAATTGCCCTGCCCATCCACCAGCGGGTAGCGCGCCGCGAAATCCTGCGCCTGGCGCACCAGCGCCTCGTAGATCGAGGCATCGCCATGCGGATGGTACTTGCCCATCACGTCGCCGACGATGCGGGCGCACTTCTTGAAGCCCGCCGCGGGGTCGAGCTTCAGCTGGTGCATCGCCCAGAGCAGCCGCCGGTGGACCGGCTTCAGCCCGTCCCGCACATCCGGCAGGGAGCGGGACATGATGGTCGAGAGCGCATAGGCCAGGTAGCGCTCGGAAAGCGCATCGGCGAGGCCGGTATCGCGCGTGCCGCCACCGTCCGGGGCGCCGGGGAGGGTCTTGATGTCGTCTGGCATCGTCCGCCGTTTTCGTGCTTTGTTCTCACTGGCAGTCTAGCCGAGCCGGCCAGGGATTGCCACCCTCGGCCTCAGCCCCGCCGGGTGGCGCAGGCGAGTGCCGTGCCGCAGGCCTTGGCGGCGCGGCGGACGGCCGCCAGCACCTCCAGCACATTCGGCCCGTCGCTATGGATGCATACGCTCTCCACCGCCATCGGCAGCACAGCACCGCCCCGCGCGGCCAGCGTGCCGCGCGTGAGAATCTCGGTGATGCGCGCCTCGATCAGCGCCGGCTCCACTGCCCGCTTGCGCCGCTCGACCAGCAGCATCCCGTCCTCGGCATAGTCGAGGTCCGGATAGGCCTCGGTGACGACGCGGAAGCCCCGCGCCACCGCCCGCTCGGCGAAGACCTCGCCCGCCAGCCAGTACACCGCCGCCCCCGGCGCCGCGCCGGCGATGGCATCAAGCGCCGCTTCCGCCATCGCCGGATCGCGCAGCACATGGAACATGGCGCCATGCGGCTTCACATGGTTCAGCGGCATGTCGTGGAGGCGGAGGAAGGCCTGCAAGGCGCCGATCTGGTAGGCGAAGCAGGCATGCAGCTCGGCGGCGCTCAGCGCCATGACGCGGCGGCCGAAGCCGGCGAGGTCCGGCAGGCCGGGATGCGCCCCGACCGCGACGCCTGCCGCCCGCGCCGCCGCCACCGTCTCCATCATGATGAGCGGGTCGCCGGCATGGAAGCCGCAGGCCAGGTTGGCGGTGGTGACGAGCGGCAGCAGCGCCGCGTCGTCGGCCATCCGCCAGTTGCCGAAGCCTTCGCCCATGTCGCAATTGACGTCGAGACGCGTCGCGGCCACGCGGACCTCCTCGCGGTTGGGCCGGAAGTTGACCACCCGCCGCCGCCTCAGGCAATGGCGGCAGCCACCCGGTCCGTCAGCATGCCCCGCGCCGCCGGCACCCCGCCCGGCCGGTGCCCAAAGGCGTCGCGCGCCAAGAAATGCCCGGTCAGGCGCAGCCCGGCCAGGCATTCGGCAAGGCTCACCGGCCCCGACTGCCCGAGCAGGAAGCGCGGCAGCGGCAGCAGCCGCACGGCCCAGGGCTCCGCCGCGCCGGCGCTGACCGCCCGCCCGCTCCGCGGCGAGACGAAGGCGAGGTCCTCGATGCTCCCCGTCAACGCGCAGCGCGCCAGGTCGAGGCCGTAGCCCAGCTCGGTCAGCAGTTCCGCCTCCCAGCGAACATAGTCGGGCAGCGCCGCCGCCGCGCCCTCGCCCAGCCGGGCGACCAGCGCCACCAGCCCATGGAAGCAGCGCGGATGCGGCTCCCGCTCCGGCAGGCTCCCCTCGGCGACGGCGCAGGCCGCCGAGAGCAGGGCGAGGCCGAGCGGGTCCTCGAGGGCGAGCGCCGCCGCCGGATGCACCAGCTCGCCCGAGAGCGCCCCAAGCTGGTCGGGCAGCCGCGCCACCCAGCGCGCCTCGATCAGGTTGCCGGGCATCCAGAGCGAGGATTGCGCCCGCGAGGCGCCGCCCTTGGCAAGGCCCGCATGGCGGCCCAGCGCCTCCGTCAGAAGTGTTACCACGGCGCCCGATTCGCCATGCGGCCGGGCGCCGAGGACGATGGCCGGGCCTTGCCACTCGGTGCTCATGGGCAGAGAGATGGTGCCGCTCCGTTGCAGTTTCGAGGGAGACCGCGCCTGCTCACCTGCCATCCCGCCCCTTCGGGCGATGCCGCCTGGCTCGACCTCCTCGACGGCACGGAGGCGGAGAAGGCGGAGGTCGCCGCGGCCACCGGCTTCCGCGTCCCGGGCCTCGGCGCATTGCAGGAGATCGAAAGCTCCAGCCGCATGGCGGCGGAGGGCGAAGTGCTCTACCTCAGCCTCCCGGCCATTGCACGGACCGGCGACGACCGGCCGGTGCTCACGCCGCTCGGCATCGTCCTCTCGCCGCATCACCTGTTGACCGTGCGCTTCGCCACGGTCGGCGCGGTGGAAGCGCTCGCCGCCCGGCCAGGGAAGGCCGGCGACAGCTTCGCCACCTTCGTCTCCCTGCTCGAGGTGATGGTGGACCGCATCGCCGATTCGCTGGAACGGCTCCGGGCCGAGCTCGACACGCTCTCCCATGCCGCCTTCGAAGCGGAGCTGCCGGTGCACAACCGCCCGGCCGCAATGGACCGACGCCTCCGCCGCGCGCTGCGGGCCATCGGCCGCACCGGCGACCATGTCTCTGTGCTGCGGGACACGCTGCTCGGCGTCGAACGCATCCTGCCCTTCGCCGCCGAACAGGCGAAGCACTGGATGCCGCCCGAATTCGACGACCGGGTGCGCACCCTCCGCCAGGACGTCGCCTCGCTGAACGACTACGATGCGAGGCTCTCGGACAAGGTGCAGTTCCTGCTCGATGCCACGCTGGGCTTCATCAGCATCGAGCAGAACAACACGATCAAGATCCTGACCGTGGTCTCCGTCGTCGGCATCCCGCCGACGCTGGTCGCCAGCATCTACGGGATGAACTTCAAGTACATGCCGGAGCTGGACTGGCTCTGGGGCTATCCCTGGGGGCTGCTGCTGATCCTGCTCAGCGCCATCGCCCCGCTCATCGTCTTCCGATTGAAAGGCTGGCTGTAGGAGCCGTGACCGCAACCCGCGCTCGCGACGGAGCGTTCCGGAGCCGGTTGGGGAATGGCCCCTGGCCGGATCCCCCGAAAGCTCCTCACGATATGCCTCAGCCAACCGCGCCGGGCCCACGCCTGGCCGCCCTGACCGTAACCCTTGCTGCAAGCCTGGCCCTCGGGGCCTGCGGCGCGACCAAGACCGCGACCGGCACGGGCACGGTGGCAGGCGCCTCGGCCGGCGGCGGCGGGCCGAGCGCGGGCGGGCAGGCCACGGCGGCGCGGACCGATCCCGACATGGCCCGGGTGATCAAGTCGCTCGCCGATCTCGGCAGCCAGCCGGTCGAGTTGCTCTCGACCGAAAAGGCCCGCAGCCAGCCGAGCTTCGCCGACGCCTATCGCCGAGTGCTGCAGGAACAGGGCGCGACCATGCCCGGCGCTGCGATCCGCACCACGAACCTCACCGTGCCCGGCCCCGGCGGCGCCATTCCGGCGCGGCTCTACACGCCGCCCGGCGCCCCGCGCTCCGGCGCACCGCTGATCGTCTATTGGCATGGCGGCGGCTGGGTGATCGCCGACCTCGACACCTATGATGCGACGCCGCGCGCTCTGGCCGCGCGCACCGGCGCCGCCGTGCTCTCGCTGCACTACCGCCAGGGGCCGGAGAACCGCTTCCCCGCCGCCTATGACGACGCCCTCGCCGGCTATCGCTGGGCAGTGTCGCAGGCCCGGCGGCTCGGCGCCGACCCGGCGCGAATCGCCGTGGCGGGCGAGAGCGCCGGCGGCTCCCTCGCCCTCGCCACCGCCGTCGCGGCCCGCGATGCGGGGCTGCCGCAGCCCGTCCACATGGCACTCGTCTATCCGGTGGCAACAACCGACACGAACACGCCCTCGAAGCAGGAGAACGCTTCGGCCGTGCCGCTCTCGAGCGCCGGCGTGCAGTGGTTCGTGACCCGCTTCACCAACGGCTCCAGCGACCTCGCCGACCCACGGCTCGACCCGGTGCGGCGCGGCGCGCTGCAGGGCCTGCCGTCGGCGACCATCGTCAATGCCGAGGTAGACCCGCTGCGGTCCGAGGGCGAGGCCCTGGCGGGCAAGCTGCGCAAGGCCGGGGTCCCGGTCGAGCAGCGCACCTACCCCGGCGTCACGCACGAGTTCTTCGGCATGGCGCCGGTCGTCGCCGATGCCGTCGCGGCGCAGACCCTCATGGCCGACCGGCTGCGCGAGGCGCTCGGCCGACCAGCGCGTGTCGCCTCGCGCTGAACCGGCACGGCGGCGTTCAGCCGAGGCTGCCGGCGAGCAGCGCCGCCACCTGCCGCGCGAACCCTGCCGGGTCGCGCGGCACGTCGCCATCCTGCAGCCGGGCGAGGTCGAGCAGCGTGCCGGCCTCGGCCTTGAGGTCGCCCTCCATCCCGGCGAGCTTGCGGATCAGCCCATGGCGCGGGTTGACCTCCAGCACCGGCAGCCCGGCGCCGAAGGCGCGCCCGGCCCGGCGCAGCAGCCGCTGCATCTGCAGATCGGGCCCGCCCTCGGACGCCGCCAGCACCACGGCGCTGTCCACCAGCCGGTCGGTGGCGCGGACCTCGGAGACCTCGCCCTCCAGCGCCGCCTTCAGCAGCGGCAGCAGCTTCGCTACATCGGCCGGCTCGCCTGCCGCCTCAGCGCCCGCGATCTTGGAGAGGTCGATGCTGCCCTGGGTGATGCTGCGGATCGGCCGTTCCTCGAAGCGGTCCAGCCGCTCCGGCCAGAAGGCATCCACTTGGTCGGAGAGCAGCAGCACCTCGACGCCGCGGGCGCGGAAGCCCTCGAGCTGGCTCGACTTCGACAGCGCATCCGGGTCGTCGCCGACCAGGATGTAGATCGCCTCCTGCCCTTCCTTCATCCGCGCGACGTAGTCGGGCAGCGAGGTCCAACCCTCGACGGCCGAGGAGCGGAAGCGCAGCAGGGGGGCGAGATCCTTCCGGTGCTCGTTGTCCTCCCAGACGCCCTCCTTCAGCACCGGTCCGAAATTCTCCCAAAAGCCTGTATAGCTCTCGGCATCCTTGGCCTTCGCCTTCAGCTCCGACAGCACGCGACCGGTGACGGCCTTGCGGATGCGAGCGAGTGCGGGCGTCGATTGCAGCATCTCGCGCGAGACGTTGAGCGGCAGGTCCTCGGTGTCGACCACGCCCTGGACGAAGCGCAGCCAGGGCGGCAGCAGCGCCGCCTCCTCGGTGATGAACATCCGCCGGACATGCAGGCGCACACGGCTGTCCCGCTCGCCCTCCACCGGGTTGAAGGGCTTCATCCCGGGGACGAAGAGGAGGGCGGCGAACTCGGTCGTGCCCTCGGCCCGCCAGTGCAGCGTCGCCCAGGGCTTGTCGAAGGCGTGCGCCACATGCCGGTAGAACTCGGCGTACTGCTCCTCGGTGACCTCCGCCTTCGGCTTCCGCCACAGCGCGGTGCCCTCGTTGGCGGCCTCGTCCTTCCCGTCGCGGGCGATGGTGATCGGGACGGTGATGTGGTCCGCCCATTTGCGGATGATGGTCTGGAGGCGGATCGGCTCCAGGAACTCCTCGGCATCCGCCTTGATGTGCAGCGTGATGGTCGTGCCCGGCTCCTCGCGGCTGGCGGGCGCGAGGGTGAAGTCACCCTGACCGGCGGAGGCCCAGGCCCAGCCCTCCTCGGCGCCGGCGCGGCGCGAGACCACCTCCACCCGCTCGGCCACCATGAAGGCCGAGTAGAAGCCGACACCGAACTGCCCGATCAGGCTCGGCCTCTCGCCCGGCTTGGCATCCGCCAGCGACTGGGTGAAGGCGCGGGTGCCGGAACGGGCGATGGTGCCGAGGTTACGCGCCAGCTCCTCCTTGGTCATGCCGATGCCCTGGTCGGCGATGACCAGCGTGCGAGCGGCCTTGTCCGGCGTGATGCGGATCGCCGCACCCTCGGGCAGGGCCGGCACCGCCTGGGTCAGCGCCTCGAAGCGCCGCCGGTCCATGGCGTCGGCGGCATTGGCCACCAGCTCGCGCAGGAAGATCTCGCGGTCCGAGTAGAGCGCATGGACCACCAGATCCAGCAGACGCCCCACCTCGGCGCCGAATTCATGCCGCTCGACCGTTTCGCTCACGCCCCGTCCTCCAAGAAGGAATGCCTATCGGCGGGGCGATATGCAAAGGCCGGAGCGAGGAATCAAGCCCTCATGCGGCGGCGGCCAGCTCCTGGTGCAGTCCTGCCAGGATGCTGAAGGACCGCTTGCGTGCCTCAGGGTCGTGCATCGCCGCCGTCACCATCAGCTCGTCCGCCCCGGTCTCGATGACGAAGTCCCGCAGGCCGCGCCGCACCGTCTCCGGCCCGCCGACGATGGAGCAGGCAAGCGAGTGCTCCAGCATCGCCCGCCCGTGCGAGTCGAGCCTGCTCTCCATGTCCTCGACCGGCCGCGGCAGCTTGCCGGGCCGCCCGCGGCGGAGGTTGAGGAAGCTTTGCTGCAGCGAGGTGAAGAGGAAGCGCGCCTCGGCATCCGTCGGCGCGGCAAAGATGTTCACCCCGAGCATCACATGGGGCTTGGCCAGCCGCGCCGAGGGCTTGAACCGCTCGCGGTAGATCGCCATCGCCTGCCGCATCTGGTCGGGCGCGAAATGCGAGGCGAAGGCGTAGGGCAGGCCGAGCGCCGCGGCGAGCTGGGCGCCGTAGGTCGAGGAGCCGAGGATCCAGACCGGGATGTCGAGCCCCTCCCCCGGCACCGCCCGCAGCGCCTGGCCGGGCTGGGCCGGCTCAAAATAGGCCATCAGCTCCATCACGTCGCGGGGGAAGTCGTCCACCTCGCCGGCGAGGTTGCGGCGGATCGCCATCGCCGCCCGCTGGTCGGAGCCCGGCGCCCGGCCCAGGCCGAGATCGACCCGGCCGGGATGCAGGGCGGCCAGCGTGCCGAATTGCTCGGCCACCATCAGCGGCGCGTGGTTCGGCAGCATGATCCCGCCGGCGCCGATGCGGATTGTGCTGGTCGCCGCCGCGACATGCGCCAGGGCAACGGCTGTCGCCGCGCTGGCGATGCCCGGCATGTTGTGGTGCTCCGCCATCCAGAAGCGCCCATAGCCGAGTCTCTCGGCATGGCGGGCGAGATCGGCCGAGTTGCGCAGCGCCTGGCCGGCATCGCTGCCCTCGGGGATGGGGGAGAGGTCGAGGATGGAGAGCGGGATCATACCTGCCATATGGGGCGCGGCGGGGGCGCCTGGAACCCCATCCACGCCCACCGGAGCGGACATGTGGCGATCCGGCGGCCAAGTTCCCGTACCGCAGGCCCGCGACCCGGACCGATCCCCTCCATGAGGTGCCGGTACCGTGATGGTGGTCCTGACGCCATCATAACCATCTCAGGTCCCGAGAAGGTCTCAGCCCTGCTGCTGAGGATGGCCCGGCCACCCTTTCCGCCGGAGTAATGCTGCCGCCGCATGCGGGGGACGAACAGGTCCCGACATGGGCGAGCAGGCTTCGTCCCGATCCTGGAGGCCTTCAATGCCCATTCGCGCACAACGGTCAGCGGCCATCTTCGCCAGTCCGGCCAGCCTGGCAGAAGAGGCGCCTTGGCGGTCCGCCTGGATCCACCCGCCGGAGCTTTGGCAGCTTGTGCCGAAGGCCCGATCGATGCCGGCCGACCAGCCGACCAACCTGGCCATCGCTCCGATGCCAAGATCCGCGGACATAGTCGCCCATGGGCTGGGCGCCGCTGCTGATGCGGGTCATTCCGCTTTTCTTGATGCCGATTTCGATGGCGAAGCCGGGCACGTCCTGTCATGCGGAACATCTGACGGCGGGCAGCACCGCGAGGACTGGCGCCCATGACCGACGTCGCCACGAGCGCTGCCGACCAGGATGTCCGGTGGGACGGCCGGCGCGTGCTGTTCGACGTGCAGCACGACATGGAGGTCGTGCCATGCGCCGTGTCGCCTTTCGTCATACGCGAGCTCGTCCCCGGGCCATGCTTCAAGACACAGGACGTGCTGAAGCGCTTCATGGCGGCGCGCATCCAAATTGAGGCCGCCGTGCATAGCAAGCTCCAGCGGCGGGTCGCGCCATGTCCGACGCCGCTCACGGTCTGGTCGAGTGACCTCGAGGATCATGCAGCAGCCATGCGTTCGGCGGCCAAGCCTGGTCCATGAGGCGTTTTCAGGGGACATTGCCTTCAGATGACGATGATGCTCAGCCTGCTTGCCCTGATCTTGGTGCTTGGGACAACCTCGATGGCCGCAGCCATGGGACAGACCCGGCAGCCTTCGCCGGTCCGGGCCGGCAAGCGCCAAGGCCGGTGACACCGCGGGCGCCATCCAGCCGTGCTGCTGCCGATGTGCCTGGAACCCATCCATGCTGGGGCTGATCCGGTGCAGGCTTCGCGTCCTGCGGCATCGGAGCCGATGGAGTGAACCGGCCGCAGCCGCCAGCCGCATGGACCGCGCTGCCTGAGAGGAATTCGTCGGCGCCAGCCAAGCCGGGATCCCGGCATCCGCCCCGGCGCCATCGCTTCTCCTGGTGAGCTTCGCAACGACGAGCGAAGTCGCCTTCCGCCTCGACCACCGCATCCGGGCTCGCCGAGCCGGCAAACAAAGGATTCCGCAAATGCCAGTACGGGCCTATCGGGCATCGGCCGCTTATGCCGGTGCGCATATCTCCGCCAACATGTGGCTTTGGGTCATCGTCTTCGCGGCCATCACGGCGGTGATGTGGGCCCTGAACTGGATGGACCCGCGTTCCGGCATCTGGTCGCACCTGTTGGTGCTCTCCGCCATGGTGTGCAGCACGCTGGTGATGATCCAGAGCCAGGTGGGTTATGTGTCGCCCTATGCGCCGAAGGATGACGAGGTCGACGTCGTCACCCCACCGGTCCCGCGCGCCTGATCCTTCGGAGGCAGGGAATGGCCGGGTTGCCCGAACAGGATCATGCCTGCCAGATGGGCCGGGCCGGGGGCGACCGGAACCCGGTCCGCCCTCGCCAGAGCAGCCAGGCCGCGATTGCCATGGTCAGCGCGTTCCAGGCCAGGCCGTTGATCACCGCCATCTTGTAGGAAGCCGTTGCGTCGAAGATCGCCCCAGACATCCACCCCCCGAGCGCCATGCCAACCAGGGTGGATGACAGCACCAACCCGACGCGCAGCCCCGCCTCCTGCGCCGGGAAGCTCTCGCGGACGATGATGGCGTAGCTCGGCACGATCCCGCCTTGGAACAGGCCGAACACCGCCGAGATCGCATAGAGCGAGGAAAGCCCATCGAAGGGCAGGAAGAGCGAGAGGGCAATGGCCTGGAGGGCCGCCCCCAGCAGCAGCGTCGCCCGGCTGCCGATCCGGTCGAGGATCCAGCCGGAGGCCAGCCGGCTCACCACCCCGCAGGCCAGCATCACCGAGAGCATCTCCGCCCCCCGCGCCGCGCCATAGCCGAGATCGACGCAGTAGGCGACGATATGCACCTGCGGCATCGCCATCGCCACGCAGCAGGAGATGCCGGCGAACATCAGCAGCGCCTGCAGGGCATTGGGCGGCAGGCCGAAGGTGCCGCGGTTGCCGGCCAGGACCAGTGCCGGGGCCGCCTGGGCCGGCGGCCTCCGCCGCAGCACCAGCGAGAGCGGCAGCATGGTGACGAGGCAGAAGACGCCGATGCCGATATGCGTCTGCCGCCACCCCACCGTCTCGATGAGGTGCGACAGAACCGGCGGCCATAGAGCTCCGGCGAAGTAATTGCCGCTGGCGCAGAGCGAGACCGCCAGCCCCCGCCGCCGCGCGAACCAGAGCGAGGTGTCCGCCACCAGCGGGCTGAAGGTGGCGCAGGACCCCAGCAGCCCGACGAGCACCCCGTAGGTGACGGCGAACCCGCCCATGCTGCCGGCGAAGGCGCTGCCGACATAGCCCGCGGCCAGGGCCAGGGTGCCGAAGATCACCGGCACCATCACCCCGAACCGGTCTGCCGCCCGCCCCATCAGCACACCGCCAATGGCGAAGCCGAGCGTCGTCAGCGTATAGGGCAGCGAGGCCCCGGCCCGGAGCGTGCCGAATTCCGCCTGCACCGTCGGCAACACGACGACGATGGACCAGAGCCCGACCCCTCCCAGCGTGCTGAGCGCCACCGAGGCGGCGAGGCGCAGCCAGGCATAGCGGGAATCCACGCCATCGCATGCGGGAGCCATGCGGTTTCCTCCTGACATTTTTCACAGCATGCCAGGGGCGCGGATCAGGCGCCATGCTTGACCCTGGCGCGGGCAGGCTTAGCCTCGGCCCATTCGGGAGAGACGAACCATGACAGCGGAGATCGACCGGGCGATGGGCTTCGCGCCGGATTACGACAGCCCGATCCCCTATATGCAGCGCACCCGCGAGTATTACCGGGCGATCGGCTACGACCCCTATCGCTGGGCGCATTACCGCGAGGTGCCATTCTCCCCGCTCCGCAAGCCGCTGGCCGAGAGCCGCGTCACCCTCGTCACCACCGCCGCTCCCTTCGATCCCGCGAAGGGCGACCAGGGGCCGGGCGCGCCCTACAATTCCTCGGCCAAATTCTACGAGGTCTATTCCGGCCGGACGGATGAGGACCACGACCTCCGCGTCTCCCACATCGCCTACGACCGGAAGCACAGCCCGGCGACCGACATGCGCGCCTGGTTCCCGCTCCAGGCCATGCGGGATGCCGTCGCCTCGGGCCGGATCGGCGCCCTGACCGAACATTTCCAGGGAGCCCCGACCAACCGCAGCCACCGGCATACGGTCGAGATCGACTGCCCGGAGATCCTCTCCCGCTGCCTGCAGGATGGCGCCGAGGTCGCGGTGCTGGTCCCCAATTGCCCGGTCTGCCACCAGACCGTCAGCCTCACCGCCCGCCACTTGGAGCAGCACGGCATCCCGACCGTGGTGCTGGGCTGCGCCAAGGACATCGTCGAGCATTGCGGCGTGCCGCGCTTCCTGTTCAGCGACTTCCCCCTCGGCAATGCCGCCGGCCGCCCGCATGACATGGAGAGCCAGGCGGCGACGCTGGAACTCGCCCTCCGGCTGCTCGAGACGGCGATCGGCCCCCGCACCACCCTGCAATCGCCCCAGCGCTGGGACGAGACCGGCGAGTGGAAGCTCGACTACCTCAACCTCGAGCAGATCGGCGCGGAGGAGCTGGCGCGGCGGAAGGAGGAGTTCCTCCGCCAGAAGGCCATCGCCAAGGATCTGCGCGAGAAGGCGGCATGACCGCCCGCCCGTTCGAGGGCATCCGCATCCTCGACTTCACCCAGGTCCTCGCCGGCCCCTTCGCCAGCTACCAACTAGCGCTCCTCGGCGCCGATGTGGTCAAGGTCGAGCGCCGCGAGGGCGAGGACATGCGCCGCACGCCCCTCTCCCGCGAATGGGCGGAGCGCGGTATGGCCTCCGCCTGGCAGGCGGTGAACGGCAACAAGCGCAGCCTCACCCTCGACCTGCAGAAGCCCGAGGCGCGGGAGATCATCCTTCGCCTCGCCGCCGAGGCGGATGTGGTGATGGAGAATTTCCGCCCCGGCGTGATGGACCGGCTCGGCCTCGGCTACGAGGCGCTGTCGAAGCTCAACCCGCGGCTGATCTTCTGCAGCGTCTCCGCCTTCGGCCAGACCGGGCCGGACCGGCTGGAGGCGGGCTATGACGGCCGCATCCAGGCCATGTCCGGCATCATGGCGATGACCGGCCATCCGGGCGGCGACCCGCTGCGCGCCGGCTTCGCCGTCTGCGACCAGCTCTCCGGCATGACGGCCGCATTCGGCGTCGCCTCGGCGCTGCTCCAGCGGACGCATACCGGGCAGGGCCAGCGGGTCGATGTCTCCATGCTGGAATCGACCCTTGCCTTCCTCGGCGGCCAGGTGGCGGACTGGACGGTGGCTGGCCACAAGCAGCAGCAATGGGGCAACCAGGCAGTGAGCCGGAAGGCGACGGCCAACCTCTTCCGCGCCCGCGACGGGCACCTCCTCCTCGCCGTCAACACCGACCGGCAGTACGAGGCGCTGCTGCGCGCCATCGGCCGCAAGGATGCGCTGGACGAGCCGCGCCTGGCAGACTGGTTCCTCCGCCTGGAGAACGCCGCCCTGCTGCGCAAGGTGATCGAGGGGGCGCTCGCCGCCGCCGATGCCGCCGAGTGGGAGGAACGGCTGAACGCCGCCGGAGCCCCTTGCGCCCGCATCTGGCGGGTCGACGAGGTGATCGAGCACCGGCAGATCCGGTCGCGGGACGCCCTGCAGGAGGTGGAAACGCCGTGGGGCAGGCTGCGCTTCGCCACCACCGGCTTTCGCCTGGCGCATGGCGCGGCGCGGCTGGACCGCCCGGCCCCGGCCCTCGGCGCCGATACCGAGGCGGTGCTGGCGGCGGCGGGCTACGACGCGGCGCGGATTGCCGCCTTCCGCGAGGCGGGGGTCATCTAGCGGTCGTTGCGACGGGGGTTGCTCTCCGGGGCAGAGGCGGTTGGCTGCGGTTGCGAGGCCGCCCCAGAAGTCGGAGCCGCGGACGGGCAGCCAGGAAGGGGCCCGAATGACGCCGCATGGCCGATTGCTGGTCGCGCAGAGGCGGGCGAGGCGTGTCCGGACCGCCCTCAGTCGGGCCGCTTCGCCTTGCGGCGCCTTGGGGCCTGTTTCCGATCGGCGGCGGAAGGCGCAATGCGTGTGTCGCTGCGGTTCGGCCGGCGCCGTGCCGCCGTGATGTCCGGCGCCGCCGGTGCCCGCCGGTCACTGGGGATGTCGGCCCCCAGGGCTTCAGCCTTCCTGGATGCGTGCTGGTCCAGGAAGGCGCGGCAGATGGCACCGGAGGTCGTGTAGCCACGCGGCGGCTTCAGCCCCTTCTGCCGCGCCAGGCTGTCGGCGAAGCGCTTCATGGCCGGGGTCGGCGGCCGGTCTGCCCCGCGGTCCGGGGCTGCCCTGCCCAGCGCGGCCGCATCGACTGAGGCAGTACCCTCCTGCAGCCGGCCGATGATGCGGCTGGCCTGGGCGCAGACGGCATCGATGGCGCCTATCATTTCCTGCTGTCCAACCAGCACCTCGTCTAGCAGCCGCTCCATCTGCGCTGTCACCCCGGGATCGACCAGGGCAGGATCGGCCCGCTCCAGCACCGCATGGAGCGAGAGGCCACGCTCGGTGGGAACGATGTTCTTCCCCTCCGTGGCGAGGAAATCCTGCGTCTTGAGGCCGCGGATGATCTCGGCACGGGTCGCCGGCGTGCCGATGCCCTTGGCCTCCTTCAGGCGGTCCCGCAGCGCCTCGTCCTCGACGAAGCGCCAGGCGTTCTGCATGGCCTCGATCAGCGTGCCCTCGTTGTAGCGCGGCGGCGGCCGGGTTTCCTTGTCCTCGACCTTGGCATCACGCAGCAGCGCCGTCTCGCCATGCCGGAGCGGGGGCAGCATCTGCGCCTCCTCGCCCCGTTCCTCGGCCGGCTGCCAATCGGGAAAGGCCGCCCGCCAGCCAAGCTCGATGGGCTGGCGGCCAGCAGCGCGGAAGGCGTGGCGCCCGACATCCAGCGTGACGGTCGTCTGCCGGTAGCGGAAGTCGGGCATCATCGCCGCCAGGTAGGCACGGGCGATGACGTCGAACAACCGGCGCTCATCGGTGCTCAGGCGTGGCCAGACCTCGCGCAGCGTATCGACCGTGTTGACGTTGGGAATGACTGCATGGTGGCTGGCTCCGGCCAGGCCGCGGTCGTGGAAGGGACCGCTCGCGCCACGGCGGATGACCGGCGGCTGCGGCACCGGGATGGCTCCGAAGGCTCGCCCGACCTGGAGCCCGGCCACGATCCGCGGCACGTCCGCGATCAGGCTTTCCGGCAGGTAGCGGGTCTCGGCCCGTGGGTAGGTGATGACCTTCTTGCCCTGCCCGTCGTAGAGCTCCTGCGCCACCTCCAGCGTCCGCGCCGCCGACCAGCCGAAGCGCGAGCCGCAGAGCTTCTGCAGCGAGGGCAGGTCATGCAGGCGGGGTGGGCCCTGGCGCTTGTCCTCGACCTTCACCGCGAGCGGGCCGGTGAAGCCCTCGGCGGCAGCGGCAATCGCCTCGGCCTCCTCGCGCTTCAGGATGCGTTCCTTCGGTGCGTGGCGCATCTGCAGCGGGCCGGCTTCGGCCTGGGCCGTGGCAATCACCTCGAAATAGGCCTGCGGCACGAAGTTGCGGATCTCGAGCTCCCGCCGGCAGACGATGGCGAGGGTCGGCGTCTTGACCCGGCCGACGCCGATGACGGCCCGGGCACCGCCCGCCAGGGTCACGGTCGCGGTACGGGTGAGCGAGAGGTTGTAGATCTGGTCGGCCTGCCGCCGGGCGACGGCGGCCGCGTAGAGCCGGGCGTAATCGGCATTGGGCCTGGCCCTGGCGAAAGCCGCGCGGATGGTCTCCGGATCCTGGGCGGTGAAGATCACTCGCATGACGGTGCCGCGATAGCCGTAATGCTCGAGGATCTCCTGGCCGATGAGCTGGCCCTCGCGGTCGCAGTCCGTGGCCAGCCAAACCTGCTTGGCCTGGCGCAGGGCGTCGCGGATCGCCTTGAGCTTCGCAGCCTTGTTGCCGCCGGTGGCCGGCTTGGTGCCGTAGAGGCCGCTGGGCCGGAGCAGGATCGGCCGCCAACGCTTCCATTCCGGCACCACCTCCTCGGGCTCGAGAAGGTCGAAAAGGTGCCCCTCGGCGGGGAGGATCATCCCGTAGCGGCCACCGACCGCAGCGCGGACATCCTTGGCCTGGCTGGTCTTCTCGGTGATGACGATCTGGTCGGCCATGCTCACCCTTTCGGGTGTTCTTTATCCGTTCCGGACCCCGTGCGCCACCAACTTCATCGCCGCGGCCGTATCGGAAAGCCCCCTAGTCACCTCCGTAGATCATGGAACGCCTCTGCGGCCGGTCGAGGGCGAAGCGGGCGATGGCCGCGGCGATCTTGCGGCCGCCCTGGACGGAGGGCTCGATGGCGTTGGCGAAGTCCGCTGCCTCGTTGCAGACGAGCCGCAGGTCGACTAGCGCCAGGCCGCGCCGGAAGGCCTCACGCATGATGGCATCATTAAAGAGGCTGAGCCCGGCGACCGCCATCTGCTGCCGCTGCGGGTCGGCGAATCGCGGGTCGTAGACGGTGCAGACCGCGGTGGGGAGCCGGCGAGCCAGCACCGCATCGAGCATCGCACGGTAATCTTGCCGGAAGCGGTCCACCACGGCGGCCAGCCTGACCAGCCCCTCGCCCACACTTCGGGCCTCCTGGCCGAGGAGGGCTTCCTGCCGCAGGGCGTCGTTGCCCCCCGCGCTGACGACGAGATGGCTGGCTCCCTGCGGCACCCGCTCGAGCTGCCGGATGACATCGCCCGCCACCGCGCCGCCCACCGCAGCCAGGCTGCCTTGCCAGCCAGCGGGCAGCCGGTTCCGGAGGTGCGCGACCACATCCGGCCCACCTGCCACGTAGCCCTTGTTGTCGAAGATCGAGTCGCCGAGCAGTACGACATGTCCCGTGCCGCCGCCCTGGCCAGCCGCCTCGCCGGTGGCGAGCATCGTCAGGCCGGCGCCGACCGCCGACCGGCGGCCGGTCAGCAGGGCCTTCATGGTCAGGCCTCGCTGCCGGGCATCGTGCCCGTGGCGTCCATCGCCAGCAACCCGGCGGCCAGCCTGGCGAAGCAACGCGCCGCACGCAGGCGCACCGCCGCCTGGCCATCCACCCCTTCCGGCAGCGTACATCCGGCCAGGGTGATGGCCGTGCCGAGCAGCCGCGCTTCCAGCGCTGCGGTGACGTCCTCGGCCACAGCCTCACGCCCGAAGCGCCGATCGATCTCCTCCCCGGCCCGGTCGATCTCCGCCTCCACCTGCTCGTCCCGCGCGGCGATGCCTAGGATCTCGCCGGGAGGGTCCGGCTCCTCCCCGCTGCGGACCGCCATGAGGCCCATGGCGGCGATCAGGGTCTGGATTGGTCCGCCATCCCCGCCACGCGAGGCGAAAGCGCCGAAGGCAACGGCAAGGGCCGCCTCGCCCAGCACCTCGCGCATCTCATCGTCCATGGCGGTGATCGCCGAGGATGATTCGCCGGTGCCTTCCTCCGGCACGGCATCCCCGCCCGGCATGCTGGGGACTCCGCCTTCGGCGAAGGCGCGGGAGAGGGTTGCGAGCGCATCGAACAGTCGCTGTTCAGAATCAGTCCGCATAAATCTTCGCAGTTGTGTTGGGGGTCGGTAGAGAACCTGCGGCGCCGGCTTCGGTTGCCGCCCGAAGAACGGGGCCCGCCATGCTTTGGCGTTTTACGCGCGCCGCCCCGCAGGCAGGCGCCTGGCGCGTCACCGAGAAGCAGTACGGAGCAGTACGGCCTCCTGATAAACATTGGGCCTGCAGCACGCGTCCGGGCCGCGGGCACAGGACCAGCCGAGCGTAAAGCCTGGCATCCCGCCGGATGGATGCGGCAGACTGTCTCAGGCGCCGCCCGCCGGCAGCCCAGGCGATGTTGGAGGATTTGGCGCCATGGCGAAGGACCGCAGCCACCATACCAGCATCGGCAACCATCGTCTGGCCCCGGAGACGCTGATGCTGGGCTACGGCTACGACCCCAGCCTGTCGGAGGGCGCGGTCAAGCCGCCCGTCTTCTTGACCTCCACCTTCGTCTTCCGCTCGGCCGAGGAGGGGCGTGACTACTTCGACGTCGTGGCTGGCCGGAAGGAGGCGCCCGAAGGCGGGGCCGGGCTGGTCTATTCCCGCTTCAACCATCCTAACAGCGAGATCGTCGAGGACCGCCTGGCGATCTACGAGGACGGCGAGGCGGCGCTCGTCTTCGGGTCGGGCATGGCGGCCATCGCCACGACGATCCTGACCTATGCCAGGCCGGGGGATGCCGTCCTGCACAGCCAGCCCCTCTATGGCGGGACGGAAACATTGCTGGCCCGCACCTTGACCGAATTCGGCATCGCCGCGGAAGGCTTCTCCGACGGGTTGAACGCGGAGGCCATCAGCGAGGCCGCCCGGCGTGCCGAGGCACGCGGGCGCGTCACCGTCATCCTGGTGGAGACCCCGTCCAATCCGCTGAACAGCCTGGTCGACCTCGCCCTGGTCAATGCCGAGGCAGACCGCATCGCCGCGAACCAGGGCCACCGGCCGCTCGTGGTCTGCGACAACACCATGCTTGGCCCGGTGTTCCAGCAGCCGCTCCGGCACGGCGTGGACATCGTGGTCTACTCGCTGACCAAATATGTCGGCGGGCACAGCGACCTCATCGCCGGCGCGGCCATCGGCAGCAGGGCCCGGCTACGCCCGGTCCGCCTCCTGCGCGGCGCGATCGGCACCCAGCTCGACCCGCACTCATGCTGGATGCTGGGACGATCACTGGAGACGCTCTCGCTGCGGATGCGGGCATCCGCCGCCAATGCGGACGCGATCGCCGCCTTCCTCGCCGACCATCCCAAGGTTGCGGCCGTGCACGCGCTCGGCGGGCCGGACAGGGACGGCCCGGCGCGGCGCGTCTATGACCGCCAGTGCAGCGGCCCGGGCTCGACCTTCAGCATCGAGATCAAGGGGGGCGAAGCCGAGGCGTTCCGGGTGCTGAATGCGCTGCGCGTCTTCAAGCTGGCGGTGAGCCTGGGCGGAACCGAATCCCTGGCCAGCCACCCTGCCTCGACCACCCATTCAGGGGTTCCGGCCGAGCTCCGGGCCCGCATAGGCGTTACCGAAGGCCTCATCCGCCTCAGCGTCGGCATCGAGCGCGTGGATGACCTGATCGCCGACCTGGCCCAGGCCCTGGCGCAGCTGGACAGCGACGTGCGGAAGGATTGACCGCATCGGATGGCGTCACCCGGCTGGATGGCAGCCGGCAGATGCGCCGGCTGGCGGCCCACCCGACGAAGCCGCGGGCAGATCGATCAGCTTTTCGTCCACGCGGGGCAGGCGACTCGGCTGCGGCCTGGCGCCTCCGACCGCCGCGGCGTTGGTGCTGATCGGGCAAGCCGCCATCTCGATTTCCTCCAGAAGACGAGATCGCGCGACATGATTGCCTCTCGAGCAAGACCGGGCAAGGTGCTGCTCGCCCAGCCGGGCATGCGGAGGTGCGCACCTACGCCGTGATGGAGGAGGGACATCAGAAGGACCGCCCCTTGTGGCAGTCCGAGCGCCTCATCCGAGGCCGGGCCGGCAGCCCAGCCACCAAGCAGGATCCGATTACAGCGCGGCAGCGCCCGGTGTCGCTTCCAGCCCCGCCAACAGCATCCCGCAGAACTGCTCGGCGATAGCGCTGGCGGGCAGCGGCCCCTTCGGGTCATACCACTTGGGCATCCAGTTCAGCGCGCCGAGCACCAGCCGCCCCGCCATACCGATATCCGCGATGCGGAATGCGCCGCTTCGAATCCCTTCCTCCAGGATGCCGCGCAGCAGCGCCTCGTGCCGGTCGCGCCATTCGATCCGCTGGCGCCGCTGCCGCGCCTGCGGGTCGGTCCAGAACACGGTCGAGGAGACGATGAAGGCCCAGCGGTATTCCTCGAAGAAGCGCGCGCTCTCCATCATGAAGGCGCGCAGCTTCTCGGCCGGGTCAGCCTCGGGCCGGATCGCTCCCAGCACGCGCTGGTGCAGCGACCGGGTTATGCCCATCACCAGCGGCCGCAGGATCGCGTCCTTGTCCGGGAAGTGGTGGTAGAGCGTCGCCTTCGAGATTCCGCATTCCTGCGCGATGTCCCGCACTGAAACGCCGTCGAAGCCGCGCGTGGCGAAGAGCCGGCAGGCCTCGGTCAGGATCTGCAGCATCCGCTCCGTCGGCGGCCCGGCACTACCCCCCAGTTCCAGGATATCGACGAGGTTCTTCATGCGTCTCCCGGTGGCGTGTCCAGCGTCAGGATGACCGCATCCAGCGCGAATCCACCCTTCTCCTGCACCAGGAAGGGGTTCACGTCGATACTGGCGATCTCCGGCCGCGCCGCGGCCAGGTCTGCGACGGCGACGAGCGCCGCCTCCAGCACCGCGCGGTCCAACGCCGGGCCGCCACGCCAGCCCGCCAGCAGCCGCGAACCGCGCACCCGGTCCACCAGCCGGGCCGCCCGCGCCGGGGAGAGCGGTGCCGAGGCAAAGGCGACATCGGCGAAGAGCTCCACCGCGACGCCGCCCAGGCCGAACATCACCATCGGCCCGAATACCGCGTCCCGCAGCGTGCCGATGATCGTCTCCACCCCGCCGCGCAGCATCGGCGCGATCAGCACGCCATCGATCCGCGCCTCGGGCCGTGCAGCGCGGGCGCGCCGCAGCAGCTCGGCGAAGGCGCCCTCCACCGCCACGGCATTGGCGAGGCCGAGCATGACCCCGCCGATCTCGGTCTTGTGGGGGATGTCCCCGGAGAGGATCTTCGCCACCACCGGGAAGCCGATCGCCTCGGCCGCGCGCACCGCCGCCTCGGCCGTGGCGCAGGCCCGCTCCGGCGGCACCGGGATCCCGGCGGCGGCCAGGACCGCCTTCGCCGCCGCCTCGTGCCCGCCCAGCGCCGGCAATGCCGGGAGGGCTGGCACCGGCGGCAGCGCTTCGGCCTCTCCACGCAACCGCCGCAACCGCTCGGCGCCGGCCGTGGCGCGCACCGCCCGGGTCGGGTCCTCGAAGACGGGAATGCCTTCCGCCTCCAGCCGCAGCCGCACCTCCTCCACATGCGTCATCACCGCGACCACCAGCCGGTTGGGGAAGTTGCGGCGCAGCGCGACCAGGGAGCGTTCCAGCGGCGGGAAGCGCGGCACGTTGCGGCCGATATGCGCGAGGTAGAACAGGACAGAGCCCAGCTCCGCCCCGCGCATCATCGCCTGGCTGATGCCCTCGAAGACATGCATCCGGCCGCCGAGCTGCGCGGTGGTGTCGATCGGGTTGCGTCCGCCGGCGACGGGCTGGATGGCGCGGATCTCCGCCAGCACCTCGGGCGACATGGCGGGCACAGCCAGCCCCGCCTCGATGCAGGCATCGGCCATCAGCACGCCGATGCCGCCCGAGACGCTGAGGATGCCGACCCCTGGGCCCGGCGGCAGCGGCGCGAGGGAGCAGACATAGGCGATGTCGAGCATCTCCTCGATCGAGGAGACGCGCAGCGCGCCGCATTCGCGGAACACCGCATCGACGATCCGGTCCTCGCCGGCAAGCGAGCCGGTATGCGTCGCCGCCGCAGCCGCGCCGACCTCGGTGCTGCCGACCTTCATGACGATCACCGGCTTGCCCGCAGCCGCGGCCTTGAGCAGCGCGCGGCGCAGCCCGTCGCCGTCGCCGCATCCCTCGAGCGAGGCGCAGATCACCCGCGTACCGGGATCCTCGGCCAGGTAGTCGATCGCCGCCGCCACATCGATATCGGCCTCGTTGCCCGTGGCGATGGCGCGGCTGATGCCGATGCCGCGGAAGCCCGCGACGGCGTAGATATGGGAGCCATAGGCGCCGCTCTGCGTGGCGACGCCCACTGTGCCAGGCCCCGGCCGCGCGGTGGCGAGCAGGCTGGAGAAGGTGCCGAAGAACCCGTCCGGCGGGCTGATGCTGCCGAGGCAATTCGGCCCGGTGAAGCGGATGCCGTGCCGCCGCGCCGTCCCGGCCAGCCGCGCCTGCATGGCGATGCCCTCGCCACCCTCCTCGGCGAAGCCGGAGGAGAGAATCTGCACGTGGCGGATACCCTTCGCGGCGCAGTCCTCCAAAGCCCGCTCCACCATCGGCGCGGGCAGCAGGATCAGTGCGCTGTCGGGCACCTCGGGCAACTCGGCGACGCTGGCCCAGGCTGGCAGGCCCTGCACCTGCGGCGCGCTGCGGTTGATCGGGTAGATGCGTCCCGCATAGCCCAGCTCCTTCAGGTGCAGCAGCGTCCGGCCGCCGAGCTTGTCGGGGTCGCCCGAGGCGCCGATGACGGCGATCGAGCGCGGCCGGAACATCCGCTCCAGCGGGTGCGTGCCGGCGTCGTTCATGCCGCCCGCCGCCCGGCCTCGAGCAGCCGTTGCGCATGGAAGGTGCGGTCGCCGAATTCGAATTCGGCCATCATGATCCGCCGTGCCAGGCGGATGGCCGGCAGGGCTTCGGTCATGCCCATGCCGCCATGGCACTGGATGGCGGATTGCGCGATGAAGCGGCCGGCCTCGCCCAGCCGCAGCTTGGCGAAGGCGATCTCCCGCCAGGGCATCCCATCCCCCGCGCCAGCCGCGCGCAGCGCCTGGAGGACGAGGCCGCGCAGGTTCTCGTACTCCACATACATCTCCGCCACCCGGTGCCGCAGCGCCTGATGCGAGGCGAGCGCCACGCCGAACTGCATCCGGTTCAGCAGGTAGTCAATCGTCTGCTCCAGCAGCGCCCCGGCGGCCGAGACCGCCTCGACGCAGGTCAGCAGCGCGCCGAGGTCGCGCGCCTCCGCCGCCCGCCGTGCCACCGCCTCGCCGCGGCCGAGGATCCAGCCCGGCTCCACTGCGACGCCGGTGAAGCGCCAGTCGGCCGAGGGTCGGCCATCGATGCGGAGATAGTGCCGCGCGCTGATCCCCGGCGCATCGGCCGGCAGCAGCAGCAGGGCCGGCTCGGCGCCAGCCAGCACGAGCAGCAGATGCGTCGGGTCGGGCGGCGTCTCGATGCCGACCACGGCGCCGGTCAGGCTGCCATCCGGCGCCAGTCGCGGTACATCCGTTGTGTCATCCACCGCCGCCTCGGCCGGGATGAAGACGATGCGGTGCTGTCCCTCCGCCAGCCCGGGCAGCAGCGCGGGCTGGTCGGCCAGCAGATAGGGGATGACGCCGCAGGCCGAGGCGATGGGCAGCGGCAACCCCCCTCGCCCGGCGCCGCCGGCCAGCGCCGCGAGGTCCGAGAGCGTGCCGCCAGCGCCGCCCGCTTCCTCCGGCATGGCGACGGCGAGCCAGCCGAGGCTGGCCAGGCTGTCCCAGTGCCGCCGCAGGCAAGCGTGTTGCCCGGCGGGGTCGTCGATCAGGGCGAGTTGCCGGTCGACCTCCTCGCCGATGCGGGAGGCCTGGTCGAAGGCATCGCCCGCGACGATGGGAGTGGCGGTGAAGGGCATGGCGTCAGGACCCGAAAAGCTGCTTGGCGATGACGTTCTTCTGCACTTCGCTGCTGCCGCCGTAGATCGTGCGGACGCGGCTGTACATGTAGTTCTGCACCCACTCGATCCCCGGCGCCTCGGCATTCGGACCGGCGGCGTCGGTCGGGCGGAAGCGCGGCGCCAGCCTCTCCCCCACCGCATCCAGCGCCACTTCCGCCACATGCTGGAAGGTCACGCTGGTGCCGAGCTTGAGCACCGAGGGGAGGAGGCCAAGCGGCCTTCCTTCCATCACCGCCGCGATCGCCTCCTGCCCCAGCGCCTGGGCGCCGCGCAGCTCGGCCTCGGCCAGCAGCAGCCGCTCCTCCAGCATCGCCCGTTTCAGGCGGTGCCGCTCGCCGCCTAGCTCGCGGGCCAGCAGCTCCCGCGTCCGCTGCAGGTTGCGCAGCGCCGGCGCGACATTGGCGCCGCCCAGCCGCTCCCGCTCCAGCAGGAACTTGCCATAGGTCCAGCCGCCGCCTTCCTCGCCGACGCGGTTGGCCACCGGCACGCGGACCTGGTCGAGGAAGACCTCGTTCACATGATGCCAGCCATCGATGGTGCGGATCGGCCGGATGGTGATGCCGGGCGCGTTCAGCGGGATCAGCAGCAGGCTGATGCCCTGCTGCTTCTTCGCCTCCTTCGAGGTGCGGACCAGGGTGTACATCCAGTCCGCCTCATGCGCGTGGGATGTCCAGGTCTTCTGCCCCTCCACCACATACTCGTCGCCCTCCCGCCGCGCCGCGGTCCGCAGCGAGGCGAGGTCGGAGCCTGCGCCCGGCTCCGAATAGCCCTGGCACCACCAGTCCTCCCCGCTCAGTATGCCCGGCAGGAAGCGCCCCTTCTGTTCCTCTGATCCGTACTCGATGATGACCGGGCCGATATGCCGCAGGCCATGGTGGTACTGCGGCGGGCAGTCGCATTCCGCCATCACCTCGTCGAAGATGTGGCGCTGCTTCAGGTCCCAGCCCGTGCCACCATACTGCTTCGGCCAGCCAGGCGCGCCCCAGCCATGCTCGAACAGGATCCGCTGCCAGGGGTACCAGACCTTGCGCGACAGCTTGCGGTAGGTGGCGACCACCGCGCGGATCTCGGGCGGGCAGCGCGTCTCGGCGAAGGCGCGGACCTCCGTGCGGAAGGCCTCGTAGTCGATGGCGGCGGACATGCTCAGCGGCCCTTGAATTCGGGCTTGCGCTTCTCGAGCTGGGCGTTGCGCGCCTCCTTCGCATCCTCGGTCTTCGACAGCTCGTAGGTGAAATTCTGCTCGAAGCGGTAGGCGTCCTTGGGCGACATCAGCTCGACGAAATTGCAGCTGTTCTTGGCGTACTTGATGCCGAGCGGGCTCTTCTCCGCAATGCGGGCGGCCATCCGCATCGCCGCGGGCAGCAGCTCGTCCGACGCCCAGACGGAATCGATGACGCCGAGCCGGTAGAGCTCCGCCGCCGGCAGCCGGTCGCCGGTGAACATCAGCCGCCGGGTGAAGGACTTGCCGAGGAGCTGGTTCAGCATCGCCGCACCGCCGGCCAGGCCCACATCGATCTCCGGCATGCCGAAGACGGCTGCCTCGCTCGCCATCATGATGTCGCAGGCCGCCATCAGCCCGAAGCCGGCACCGAGCGCCGCGCCGTTCACCGCGGCGATCACCGGCTTGGCGCATTCCTTGATGGCGTTGCCGGTCTCACGCGTCGCCCGGTTGTGCTGCCAGTATTGGCCCGCCATCGAGGCATCCGGCCGCTGGCGCAGATCGGCGCCGGCGGAGAAGATCTTGCCCTGGCCGGTCAGCACCAGCACGCGGACATCGTCGCGGTCGGTCGCAGCGTCGAAGATCTCGATCAGGCGGTCGCGCAGCTCCGCATTCACTGCATTGACCGGCGGGCGGTTCAGCGTGACGACGGCCACGTAATCCGCCACTTCGAACTTCACGACATCGGTGGACATTCCGCTTGTTCCTTCTCGATTGCCTGGGTCAGCCGGCCTGGATGCCGGCACGGCGGATGACCTCACCCCATTTGGCGGATTCGCTCCGCAGCAGCGCCCCCAGCTCCTCCGGAGTGCTGCCCTGCGGCGGGCTCGACCCGGCGGCGCGCATCCGCTCGTCGAGGCCGGGATCGGAGAGGACGCGGACCAGCGCCTCGTTCAGCCGCGCGATGATCGGCGGCGAGGTGCCAGACCGGACGCAGACATAGTTGACGACCGTGACCTCGAACCGGGGGATCGTCTCGGCGATGGTGGGCAGGTCCGGCAGTTCCGGCATGCGCGTCGCGCTGGTGACGGCGATGGCGCGCAGGTTGCCGGCCTGCAGCAGCGGCAGCATCGGCCCGTAGGAATCGATCGACATCGTCACCCGCCCCGCTGCCGTCTCCTGCAAGGCCGGGCCGGTGCCACGGAATGGTACATGCGACATGCGGATCCCGGCCTCGATGCAAAGCAGTTCGCCCGCCAAGTGGCTGCCGGCGCCGACGCCGGAGCTGGCATAGGTCAGCTGGCCCGGACGCGTGCGCGCGAGCGCGATCACCTCCGCCACGTTGCGGGCCGGCACGTCGCGATGCAGCGCCATCACATAGGCACCCTTGGTCAGCACGCTGACCGGGGCGAAGTCGCGCGCAGCGTCATAGGGCAGCGAGGCCATCAGATGCGGGTTGGTGATCAGCGGGCCCGGCGTGCCGTAGAGCAGCGTGTAGCCATCCGCCGGCGCCTGGGCGACAGCAGCCGTGCCGATGGTGCCGCCCGCCCCGCCCCGGTTCTCGATGACGATCGGCTGGCCCAGTGCGGCGCCCAGCGGCTCGGCCACGAAGCGCGCGGTGATGTCGGCGCCGCCGCCCGGCGCGAAGGGCACGATCATGCGGATCGGACGGCTGGGCCAGGCTTGCGCCCCGGCACTCGTGGCGGCGCCGAGGCCGAGCAGCCCGCCGAGCGCGGCCCGGCGCGACATCCCCGCCGCGGCAGGTCCATGGGGAAGCCGGCCTGTCGTCATTCCTGGCCCTCCTTACCGTCTGCCTCGACTGACCGACCGATCGGTCGGGCCATGACCGGACCCTAGCCTTCCCGGGCATCTCCCGCAAGCGCGGCGCCACCAGGGGCTTGCCCCGCCGCAGCGTACGCCGTAGCGTCCGCAGCAACGAAACCCGACCGGTCGGTCGGTAGGAGGAGGACGCACCATGTCGCGCTGCCCGCGCCGGCTGCTGCTCGGCCTAGCCATGCTGCCCTGCCTGGCCGCACCGGCCATGGCCCAGAGCCTGACCATGGGCCTCGGCTCGCCGGTTTCCTCCCTCGACCCGCACTACCACCTGCTCCGCTCGAACGGCGAAGTCGGGGCGATGCTGTTCGACACACTGCTGACGACGGATGCGAAGGCGCGGCTCCATGCCGGCCTCGCCGAAAGCTGGCGGCCGATCGGGACCGACGCCTGGGAACTTACCCTGCGGGAGGGCGTGCGCTTCCATGACGGGACGCCGCTGCTGGCCGAGGACATCGCCTTCACCTTCGAGCGCATCCCGCAAGTGCGCGGCCCCGGCGCCTCCTACACCACTCATATCCGGCCGGTCAGCCGGGTCGAGATCCTTGATGAGCGTCGGCTGCGCCTGCATACCGACAGGCCGGCGCCGCTGCTGCCGACCTACCTCTCGCAGGTGCTGATCCTCAGCCGCCGCCTGCATGCCGACGCGACGACGGCGGATTTCAACAGCGGCCGGCTCGCCATCGGCACAGGCCCCTTCCGCCTCGCCTCCTATGCGGCTGGCGACCGCATCGCCCTGGCCCGCAACGATGCCTATTGGGGCGAACGCCCGCACTGGGCAAGCGTCACCTACCGGATGATCACCAATGATGCGGCGCGCACCGCCGCCTTGCTCGCCGGCGACGTGGATTTCATCGACCAGGTCCCGACCAGCGATCTCGACCGACTTCGCGCCGATCGCCGCTTCCGCCTCGCCGAGACGACCAGCCTCAGGGTGATGTATGTCACCCTCGACGGCACGCGGCCGCCACCGGTGCCGTTGTTGACGGCGGCCAATGGCGGGCCGCTGGAGGCCAATCCACTGGCCGATCCACGCGTGCGGCGGGCGCTGGCCATGGCGATCGACCGGCGCATGCTGGTGGAACGGGTGATGCAGGGCGCGGCGCAGGCCACCACGCAATTCATGCCTCCTGGTACCTACAGCGCATTGCCGGACCAGCCCGTGCCGCCTGCCGACCCCGAAGGTGCGCGCCGCCTCCTGGCGGAGGCAGGCTATCCGCAGGGCTTCGGGCTCACTCTGATCGGCTCGAACGACCGCTACATGAACGACGCCCGGGTGGTGCAGGCGCTCGGCCAGATGTGGACCCGCATCGGCATCCGCACCACGGTCGAGGCGCAGCCCTATGCCAGCTTCATCAATCGCGCGACGCGGCGCGAAGCGCCGGCGGCGCTGCTCACCTGGGGCAACTCCACCGGCGAGGCTTCGGTACTGCTGAACTCGGTCCTCCGCACCCCGAACCGTGAGGCGGGCCACGGCGCGGCCAACCGGCTGCTGTACTCCAACCCTGCCATGGACGCGCTGGTGGCGGCGGCCGAGGTGGAGATGGATGAGGCACGACGCGAGGACCTGCTGCGCCGCGCCAGCCTGGCCGCACTGGACGATGCGATGCTGGTGCCGCTTTACCTGCAGAATGCACTCTGGGCGATGCGGTCCGAACTCATCTACGAAGCGCGAATGGATGAGCGCAACGACCCCGCCGCGGTGCGGCCCGCACCACGCTAGCGTGGTCATGAAGGGCTCAATGGCCTCCGGGCCCATCTTCACGCGCCGAAGGCTTCGCAGATCGTACTGAACCCGAAGGCTTAGCGCATGAGGCGCCACAGCCGAGCCACTCGCCCGGCTCCTGGCATCAACCTCTCGAGCTATGTCACTCCACTTCGATCTTTCCGGCGCGGGCAAGCACATCGTAGGTCCGCTGTTCGGATTGCATGAAAACCAGGGCTTCCGCCGGCGTCGTATGTCGCGGCGAGGCGCCGAGTTCGCGCAACCGCCCGACCACCGCTGGCTCGCTCAGGGTCTCGTTGATTGCCTGGTTGAGTCGCTGGATGACCTCCGGCGGCGTTGCTTTCGGCGCCATGAAGGCATACCAAGCGACGTACTCGCGGCGGTCGAGGCCAAGCTCCAGCATGGTCGGCACGGCCGGAAGCCGGTCGGAGCGCTCGCGTGAGGTAACCGCCAGGGCCCGGAAGCGGCCGCTGGCGATATGGCCGTAGCCGGCACCCAGGCTGTCCAGCATGATCGGGACCTGGCCCGCGATCACATCCATCTGCGCCTGCGGCGTGCCTCGATAGGGCACTGCCGGCAGGTCCAGCCCGTGTCGCCGCTTGAAATCCTCGATGGCCAGATGGTTGATGCTGCCGGAGCTTGGTAGCGCATAGCGCCAGGTACCGGGCTCCGCCCTCGTCCGCTCCACCAGCATCTGCATTGTCTGAAAGGGCGCGGCAGGGTTGACCACCCAGACCAGCGGCGAGGTGACGGCGACCGCGATCGGGGCCAGGTCTTTCACCGGGTCGAGCGGCATGTTGCGGTAGATGCTCGTGTTGATGGTGATGGCGCCGATATGGCCGAACAGGATCGTGTATCCGTCGGGCGCGCTGCGCTGCACCTCCTGCATGCCGATCGTGCCATTCGCTCCGGGCCGGTTGTCGATCACCACCGGCTGCCCGAGCAGTTCGGCGAGGCGTGGCGCCATGAGCCGGGCATAGGTGTCGTAGCCGCCGGTGGCGCTCGGTACGATGCAGCGGATGGCACGATCGGGCCAGGAACGGGCCTCCGCCATGGCAGGCAGAGCGGCAAGCAGACCGAACATACTGCGACGCATGAGCCACATGGAATGTCCTCCTTGTTCCGGTGATGGGAGCAGGAGGTTCCATGACCGCCCGTCAACGCCTCACAGCGACCTCCGCGAGGCTGGGCCGGTCATGACGGGCTGCTCCCCCCGTGGCGGTGCAGCCCTTCCCGGCGACAGCCCGGGCGTGAGGCCGTCCGCGCCTTATCTGCGGCTTCAGTCGCGGGTGAAAGTGACCGGGTGGCCGTACTCGAAGCGCGGCACCCCGCGCATCGCCTCGCGTTCCGTGCCGCCCGGGTCCTGCGCCAGGCGGGCGTCGCTGCCCAGCAGCATGGTCGGGCGGCGGCCGGCCTCATAGGGGGGCCAGTTCGGCACGTCCGGCGCCTGCGGGCGGCCGGTGCGGGCGAAATTGGCCCAAAGCGCCATCATCCGGCTGCGCACCGCCAGCAGCTCGGGACCGGCGCCGGTGAACTCCGCCGCGCTTTCCAGATTGCCGAACACGAAGGGCAGCTCCGCGGTATGCGGCGTGCGCAGCAGCCCGCCCATGGCCGGGCTGCGCCAGGTGAACAGGTAGAGCCAGGCCGGTGCGCCGCCCGCCCCGGCCTGCAACTCGGCCGCCTGGATCATGCCCATGCGGTAGTTCTGGTCGGAGCAGATCGCCACCAGCAGGTCGCTCGGCGAGGCAGTAGGCAGCGCCGCCCGGTAGCCGGCCAGGACATGCTCGGTGGCCTCCGCGTCGAGCCGGAGGAAGCGCCGCACCCGGGCACGCAGCTGCTCGGCGCTGATAGAGAAATTCGCCCGGTCCGGCGCCAGATAGAAGGTCACCTCGGTCTCGGCCGAGCCGACCAGCAGGGGCACGTCCCGCGCAGCCTCTGGCGCCTCCGTGTCGAAGGGATGCCGGTGGAACACCACGCCGTCGAGCACCGGCCGGAAGTTGTTGGCGCCGCCATTGGCTGCCACCACCTTGGCCATCGCCGCCAGCAGGCGGTCGGCGGGAATGTCGCGCAGCCGCGCGGCATCGGCCGGGCGCAGCTCGAACTCAGCCAACAGGCCATGGGCGGCGCGGGCGGCATCCTCCGGCGTGGCGAGGCGCAAGGCGCCGGACCCGCTCTGCATGATGGCGCGGTGGAACAGCCCCCGCGCCGCCGGTGCCGCCATCATGGCGCTCACCTTCGCCGCGCCGCCGGACTGGCCGAAGATGGTGACGCAACCGGGGTCGCCGCCGAAAGCCTCGGCATTGTCGCGGACCCAGCGCAGCGCCGCCACCATGTCGAGCACGCCGTTGTTGCCGGCGCCGGGCGGCAGGCCCTCGGCCTGGAGAAAGCCGAACAGGTTCAGCCGATGGTTGACCGCCACCACGACCACATCCTGTTCGCGGGCCAGGGCGCTGCCGTCCAGCACGGGCGCGGTGCCGGCCCCGCTGCTCCAGGCGCCGCCATGCAGCCAGACCAGGATCGGCCTGCGCCGGCCGTCGCGCAGGCCGGGCGTATAGATGGCGAGGGTCAGGCAGTCCTCGCTCTGCTCCGCCACCGGGTCGGTATAGGCGAAGACCGGCAGGCCGGCGCCGCGGAGTTGCGGTGCCGAGGCGCCATGCGTGCCTGCCCGGCGTTCTCCGGCCCAGGGCGCCAGCGCGCCAGGCGGGCCGAAGCGGCCGGCGCCGGTCGGGCTCGCGGCATAGGGGACGCCCTTGAAGGCCAGCACGCCCTGGCCGGCCGTGCCGCGCAGCCTGCCGTGAGTGGTCTCGGCCAGCGGCTCGGAGGCGGCCCGGCCGGGCAGCGGCAGCGTGGCCAATGCGGCACCGGCTGTCAGCACACGGCGGCGGGGCGACAGGGGCTTGGGCTCGGGCATGGACGGTTCCCTCGGCATTTTGGCGGGCATGGTGCCGGCTCGCGAGACCATTGGCCCATCCCGGCCGGGCCGGATCAAGCCCGGCACGCCGGCCCGGCAGCCGGAACAGGCATCGCCGGCCCGGATAAGGAGGGATGCGGCGGCTGTGCGGGCCGGCCGCACTACCGCCCGCCCAGCGCTCCGGCCTCGCGCAGCGCCCGGATCTCCGCCGGTGCGTAGCCATGCTCGGCCAGGATCGCCTCGGCATCCTCGCCGAGGCCTGGCGGCGGGGGCGCCGGCGCCTTCGCCTCGCCCTCGACGTGGAGCGGGCTGTCCACTGTCCAGCGCCCAGCCGCCGTCGGGCGAATGGCGCCCGTGGCACGCGGCTGGTCTGCCGCCGCCGCTTCCGCGGTGGTCGTCACGGCATCGAAGGTCAGGCTGGCGGCATCCAGCAGCGGCCGCCATTCCGCCAGGCTGCGGGACGCGAAAGCGGTATCCAGCTCGGCGGCCAGCGCCGGCGCATTCGCCCGGCGCGTTGCCTGGTCAGCGAAGCGTGGGTCGCAACCCCAGCCAGGCCGGCCGAGCACCTCCAGCAGCGCCGGCCATTGCCGCGCCTCGTTGAGCAAGGCCAGCAGGAACCAGCGCCCGCAGCCTGCCTGGTAGAGGTTGACCATGGCATTCGGCGCCCGCTCGCGCGGCGGCCGGGGGATGAACTCCGCGCCGTCCAGCGCCGCCTGCACCATGAAGCCGTTCGACCAGAGCCCGGCGCCGAGCAGCGAGGCATGCACAAGGCCCCCCTGCCCCGTCCGCTCCCGCCGGTAGAGCGCCGTGACGATGGCGCCGTAAAGGGCGAGGCCCGCCGGGTGGTCCCCCATGCCGGCCACCGAGCGGGCGGGCGGGGCACCGGCATCCGGCCTGACGAGATCCATCAGGCCACTGCGGGCCCAGTAGGCGGTGGCGTCGAAGCCGGTCTTGTCCGCCTCCGGCCCGGTCTCGCCATAGGCGGTGAGCGCCGCGTAGATCAGCCTTGGGTTCAGCGCCATCAGGGCGTCCGGCTCGATGCCAAGGCCGGCGCGCAGCCGCGGCACCGTGTTGGTCACGAGGATGTCGGTGGCGCGGATCATGCGGTGCAGCACGCCTTGGGCGTCGGCACGCTTGAGATCCAGCACGAGCCCCCGCTTGCCGCGGTTGTCGAGCATCCAGGGATAGTCCGTCCCGCTCCGTGGTTGGCCGGGGGCGGCGGCCAACCCGCGATACGCGTCGCCGCCGGGCGGTTCCAGCTTGATGACGCTGGCGCCGAAGTCGCCCAGGATCGTGGCCGCCGAGGGCCCGGCCACATAGGTCGCCGCATCGATCACCTTCAGGCCCGCGAAGATCCCGGCCATTCGTGACTCTCCCCTGTCATCGCCCGCATGCTGCGGCGAGGTGGTGCGGCAACCGCATGGGAGGCGGCGCGGCCTCGGCCCCGGGCAGGGCGCTAGCCCTGCATGAAGCCGTTGAGCTGCGGCGTGGGCAGCGCCCGCTCGACATAACCGAAGGTGCCCGCCTCCCTCACCTCCCGCGCGGCATCGATCAAGCCGGTCATGGCCATGCGGTAGAGCGAGGTCGCAACGCTGACCCGCTTCACCCCGGCCGCCGCCAGCTCCGCGACCGCGAACGACTTCCCCTTGATCCCGGCCATGAAGTTGAACGGTTTCGACAGGGCGGTGCAGACCATGCGCACGGCCTCCAGGTCGGGCAGCCCGGGGGCGAACAGCACGTCGGCGCCGGCCTCCTCATAGGCGCGCAGCCGGGCGATCGTGCCGGCAAGGTCGGGCTCTCCCCGCAGGAAGCCCTCCGCCCGCGCCGTCAGCAAAAAGGGAAATCCGAGGCTCCTGGCCGCCTCCGCGGCAGCTCTGATCCGCGCCACCGCCTGGTCCAGCCCGTAGAGCGGCATGTCGGCGCGCCCGGTGGCATCCTCGATCGAAGCGCCAACCAGGCCGGTTCCGGCCGCCAGCAGAATGGTCTCGGCCACATCCGCGGGCGCATCGGCGAAGCCGCGCTCGAGGTCAGCCGATACCGGCAGGTCCGTTGCCTTGACGATCATGCGCGCATGGGCCAGCGCCTCATCCCGGGTCACGGCCCCGTCGCGCTTGCCGAGCGTGCCGGCACATGCGCCCGAGGAGGTCGCCAGCGCCTCGAAGCCAAGCGCGGCAAGCACCCGGGCGGAACCGGCATCCCAGGGATTGGCGACGACGAAAGCCCCGGCGCGCCGGTGCAATGCCTGGAAGCGTTCCGCCTTCTCGCCCTGGCTGGCAGGCATGGCTTATCCTCCCGTTCCGGCGGAAGCCTATCACGATGCGGATTGACCGATAGATGCGCCCGTCCTCAGCCTTGGCGGGAAAGCAGCAAGGGGGGGTCCATGGAGTTTCTCGGCCAACCGGGGCCCGGCGAGGCCCGTCCCTTCAGCCGGGCGGTCAAGGCCGGCGGGCTGGTCTGGGTCTCGGGCCATTCGGCGCCGCACGACCCGGCGCGTGGCGTCCACCGGGGCGCCACCGCGGCCGAGGAAGTGCGCAACGCGCTTGCCTTCATCGCCGGCCTGCTTGCCGAGGCCGGCAGCGGCCTCGACCGGGTCGTGCAGGTCACCATGCTGATCAGCGACCGCGCCGACTACGCCGCCTGCAACGCCGAGTATGTGCGGCACTTCCCGGCCGGGCTGCCGGCCCGCCATACCGCGCTGTTCGGGGTTCCGACCGAGGCACGGGTGGGGTTCGCCTGCGTTGCCCTGGTGGAGAGCGCGCCGGCCAGCAACGCAGGGGCATGAGCACGGCCGCTCGGCTCGGCGGACGCTGGCAACGAGCCTTTCCCCGTCAGCAGGCGCCGCCTCACCGTGGCCGGCGGCCGCGCCGCTCGAGATGCCGCCGCAACAGGGCCATGTTGCGGAGGTTGGCACGGAAGAAGACATCGCCGACCGACCCTGCGACCGGCACGGCGCTGATCACCGCATCCAGCCCGACATTGGCCACCATGCGCAGGAGCAAGCCGGCGGGCAGGCCCAGCCGGCGCGCTTCCCAGATCAGGTAGGCCGACACCGCCGTGGAGGCGACCGGCCCGACCGCCGGCAGCAAACTCAGAAGGGCATCCGCCCCGAAGCGGATCCCGGTGCCCGGAATGCGCCAATTGCTGTCGAGCAGGCGCGCGATCATCTCGAGGCGCGCAGGCATGTCCTGCTCGCGGCCGCCCTCGATGTCCCCGACACCCGCGACCGGGTAGCTGCTCATCCTGTCCTCCTCTGGGCCACCCAGGCAACGCCTTGCGCAGCGGATGGTGCCGCCTGCGGAAGCCGAAGGCTGCGCCGGCCCATCATCGAGGGAGCGTGGCCAGAAACGGCTCCGCCCGCCGCCGCGCCTCCTCCTCGATCAGCGGCCAGGGCCAGGCCGGATGAGCCGCCAGGACGCGCTCCATGAACAGCGCCACGAGATCCCGCTCGCCTGGCATCATGCGCAGTGCCCTGGGCTCGAATGGTGCGGGACGGGCTGGCAGCGAATCGTCGGGCATGGCGAGAGCCTAGAACGAATCAGGAACACGGCAACACTGCCGAATGCGGGACGGCCCCGTTTTTCCCCGCTATCCACAGCAGCGGTTCAGGCAGCCCATGGCGATGAGCGCTGCCTGGCCGCATCGGGTGGGCGGCTGGCGGCCAGCCGCCCTTCCCGGTCCCGTCAAATCCGAAAGGCTTGCCTGGCCAGCAGCCGCCACTCGCTGCCTTGCCGCTGCCAGACCTGCAGCACTCCGATATGGACCGGCGTCACCTTGCCCTGGCTCTCGGTTTCGCCATCGAGGACATGCCGTACGATGGCCTCGTTGCCGGACAGCGCGATCGTCTGGGCGCTGAGCTTGATGGTACGAAAGGCCGCGGTCTTCGCCAGCAGGGTGGCGATGAACTCCTCCTTGTTCTCGACCCGGCCGGCCGAATGGCCGTAGCTCAGGGCATCGGCACAGAGCGGCTCGAGCTTGGCGCGATCCGGCTCGAGCATGGCCCGGGTCAGCGCCTCGACAGCCCGCGCGACGGCCTGCTCGTCGGCAGCTTGCGCTGCGGCGGGCAGCGTCGCCATGAGCGGCGCGGCGATGACCGATGCAATGCCACCGAGGGTGGCGTGGCGTCGTCCGAAATGCATTCTTTCCTCCCCTGCCAAGTAGCTTGGCTCCTGGGAGGTTACGAGCCCTCCGGAAGGGCGTCCACTGGACCACAAGCAGGCCGCGCAATTGGGCGCAGGTTCATGAAGGCCCTGGCCGACCTACCGCCAAATGAGACGCTTCACGCCACCCCGGCCCGCCCCTCGTCCTGAGGTCACCACCCCGATGGGGAATGGGCACCGCACATCACCGTCGCTGCATCTGCTGCACGACGCCCGGTTGCCCAGCCTCCCTGGTTGCGATCACGAGGTAGCGGCGCGCTGTTCCGGCATCGCCCTGCACGACCTGGCGGATGGGCCCTACTGCATCGACGATGGCTGCTCCCGCAGGGTTGGCTGTGAAGGCGGCCAGCGGCTGCAACGCGCCGCTGCCGTCCGGCATCCCGGACAGGGCCAGCATGTAGGGCCTGCCCGGCTGCAACCCGGTGACGGAGGCCTGCAACACCTGCGTCAGCCCCTGGTCGAACAGGGACACGCTGGTCAGCGCATCCTCCGTCCCGGGCGTGCCAAGGCTCAGCTGGGTGGTGTTGGCCGCCAGGCCCAACGGCTGCAATCCCTGCCGGCCGTCGCCCTGCGGCACGGCGTTGCTGACATAGACCAGCGCCTGTGGAGCCTGCCCGATCGGAACCTCCGCCACCACGGTGTTGGTGGCGGTCTCGATGACCGCGAGGGCATCGGCATTCTCCAGCCCGACATAGACGCGGGTGCCGTCACCGGACGGCCACACCCCATGCGGCAGCTTGCCCACCGGGATGGTCGCCACCTCGGAGAAGTCGTCGGTCCGCAGCACCCGTACCAGGTTCGACCCCCCTACCGTGACATAGGCGAAGGTGCCCCCGGGCGTGGCGGCGAAGTTGACGTGGTTGGTGATCGGACCTGTCTCGAAGCTCCTGATGACGCCGAACGGCGGCCGGGCGTCGAACACCATGGTGCGGCCCACATCCTTCAGCGTCAGCCAGACCTGCCTGCCGTCCGGGGTTGCCGCGATGTTGGGGCAGAAGGGGCTGTCCTGCCTCACCCGGCCAACGATCTCGTGGTGGGCGGTGGAGATCACCACCGTCTCCGGATTGAAGGAGGAGCACACATAGCCGTACTCCCCATCCGGCGAGAAAATCGTCATGCCCGGCCCGGCCGGCACGGCGATGCGCCGCTTCTCGGCGAAGGTGGCGGCGTCGATCACCGACACGTAGTCATCGCCTCGCACCGTGACCCAGACTTCCCGGCCATCGGGCGTGAAGAAGGCCTCATGCGGGGACCGGCCGAGATAGGTCGTGTGCTTCACGGCGTTGGTGGCGGTGTCGACAAAGGTAACGGAGTTGCTGCCGATGGAGACCACCGCCAGCGTGCGGTGATCCGGAGAGAAGCCCATGCCGTGCACCAGCACCTGCCCGCGGTAGAGCGGGCTGAGATTGCCGGGCTGCGGGTCGCCCAGCCGGATGACGCCGAGCAGGGTGTTGGTCCCCGGATCGGTCACCGACACCGTGTTGGAGAACTGTTCCGCCGCGTAGACGCGGTCGCGCGAGGACACCGGCACGTCGCCCGATGCCGCGGAGTCCGGGGCCTGGCCAGCCCAGGCCGCGGCCATGAGGAGGCCGCCACCGAGGCAGGTGGAGGCCAGCAGGAGGTTTTTCATGGTCGGGCTTCCTTAGCGGGCCGAGGACGCGGTGGATGCCGGGCCGGAGGCGGGGACCGGTGCCAGGGGCGCGCCGATGGCCAGCCGCATGGCCGAGATCTCCGCCTGCTGGGTGATGACGATTTCCTGTGCCAGACGGCGAAGTCGCTCATTGCCGCCATGCCGCAGCAGAGCGGTGGCCATGTCGATGGCGCCCTGGTGGTGCGCCGTCATCATCGCCACGAAGTCGCGGTCGATGTCGCCGCTGGGCCGGACGGCCATGGCCTGCATCATCTGCGCCATGGCGACGTCGTTCTCGGCCATGAAGCTTCGCTCCACGGTTTGCTCCGCGGCCGTCTCGGCCATCCGATGGTGCTCGTGGTCCCCGTGAGACCGGGCGCCCCCGGCGCTGCCCAGCAGCAGGAGCAGCCCGGCCAGGCAGGCACGCCGCGCGCGCAGGTGAGAAGAGGTGACGTCCAAGATGTCCTCCGAAGCTCGATGTGCGCGGCAGGTTTTCCGGCGCTGCATCGTGGAGCCGAGTTCGAGCAAGCCTCCGAACCGGCCTCAACTCCGGGCGAAAGCCAGCAGGTCCTCGTTCAACCGATCCTGATGCGTGGAGGCGAGGCCGTGCGGCGCGCCCTCGTAGATCTTCAGCGTCGCGCCGCGCACCACGGTCGCGGTCAGCGCCCCCGCATGGGCCACCGGCACGATCTGGTCGTCGTCGCCATGGATCACCAGCGTGGGCACGTCGATCTTCTCGAGGTCGGCGGTGTAGTCCACCTCGGAGAACTCGCGGATGCAGGCGTAGTGGCCGATGATCGAGCCCATCATGCCCTGGTTCCAGAATGTCTGGCGCAGCCCCTCGTTCACCGCGACGCCGTCGCGGTTCATGCCGAAGAAGGGCAGCGCGAGGTCGAGGTAGAAATTCGAGCGATTGTCGGAGACGCCCTTGCGGATGCCGTCGAATACCGAGATGTCGAGCCCGCCCGGCCATTGCGGGGTGGACACCATGATCGGCGGCACCGCGCTGAGCAGCACGACCCTGGCGACGCGGCCGGTGCCGTGCCGGCCGATGTAGCGGGCCACCTCGCCGCCACCGGTGGAGTGCCCGACCATCATCGCGCCGCGCAGGTCCAGCGCCTCCATCACGGCCGAGAGGTCGTCGGCGTAGGTATCCATGGTGTTGCCGTGGCCCGTCTGGTCGGAACGGCCATGGCCGCGCCGGTCATGCGCCACGACGCGGAAGCCGTTCTGGAGCATGAACAGCATCTGTCCGTCCCAGGCATCCGAGCACAGCGGCCAGCCATGCGAGAAGACAACCGGTCGGGCATCCTTCGGCCCCCAGTCCTTGCAGAAGATGCGTGCGCCATCGGCCGCGGTGACAAAAGTCATGGGGGGCTTCCTTGCTGGAGGCGTCGCAGGCAGGCGCCACCGACACCCGCCCGGGACGCTGAATGTTCCTGTCAGTTCAGGCAGGAACAGGATCGAAGAAGAGGTAGATCGCCGCGATCCGGCCGTCGCGGGCGAGGATGACGTCGGTTCCCGCATGGGCCGGAGCCTCGCCCGGCCGACCGGCGACCCACTGGATGCGTCCGGCCGCGCCGTGCATCTCCTCGGGCGGACGAAGGGGCGAGTATCGGAGGCCGGGCTGGGCGGCCCGGATCACCCCCGCGATCCTGTCGATCGCGTCGCGCCCGCGATGCATCCCCTCGGGCTCGTAGAACACCGCATCCTCGGCGAAGAGCTCATCGATGACGGTCCGGCGGCGCCCGGGATCGTCCTCCCCGAAGACCTCGTGGAGGTTGCGCGTCAGGAGCGTCGCTATGCTGTTGGGCATCGAGGCTTTCCCCAGCCGCCGCGTTCAGGCACCCTCGACATGAGGGCTCGTCGCCTGCGCCACCTCGGTCAGGTAACCCTTCACCAACTCACGGGCCCTGCCGGCGACGGGTGACTTCCAGTCCCGGAACAACTCGGTGCCGAAGGCAAGGGCGGTGGTGGGCACGGCCCCCGCCTGCACCAGGCGCTGGATCGCCGTCGCGTGAGCGACCTGCGACAGGCCGCCGACGGCATCCACCGGGAAGGCCACGTCGTAGCCATCCCGCAGCATTTCCACGACCGGAAAGGCGAGGCAGATCTCCGTGAACAGCGCGCCGACGAGCAGCCGCTTGCGCCCGGTTGCGCGCACGGCATCGCGGAAGGCCGCATCCTCCCAGGCATTCATGGAGGAGCGGTCGATCTCCGGTGCCCCGGGCAGTTCCTCAAGGATGGAGGACCGGGTCGGTCCGTTCACGCCCAACTCCACACCCACCGTGGACAGCACGATCGGCATGCCGAAGGCCTTGGCCGTCCTGATCAGAAAGCGGATATTCAGGTCGACGAGACCCGCCGATGTCTCAGAGCGGATCTGGTCGAACATCTCCTGCTGGTAGTCGATCACCACCATGGCCGTTTCCTCGTACCTGAACACGCCTTGTCCTGTCATCCTGCCACTCCATGCGTCTGTTCGAGGCAAGCCGCGTCGCGGTTCCGCCATGCGCTCCATGGGGTCATCCAATCCGGGCGGACGGTAGCCGCGTCATCCGGGGAACTGTGTCGCAGGACGGGGAACGCCATCGAGCCGGCGGGCAGCCCCGGGGCGATCACGCAGCGGCATCGGCCATGGCCGAAAGCCGGGCACCGCCGAATGCCGTCACCATCGCGTCGATCAGCGCCTGCACCTTGCGGGACGGATAGGTCCCCGGTGGCCTGACCACGTAGAGGCCAGCCTGCGGGACGGGGTGTCGCGTCATGACGGGAACCAGCGCGCCCGACGACACGAAGGGATCAGTAATGAAGTCCGGCAGGTTGGCCAGGCCAAGCCCGGCACAGGCCGCTGCCACCAGCGCCGACGCGCTGTCCGCCTTGAACCGGCCCCGTGGATGAATCGTGACAACCCGCCCCCCATCGAGCAGCCGCCACGTCTCGGAGCCCTGCATGAGCGCTTCGTGGCGTGCGAGCTCCTCCAGTCTCCGCGGAGCGCCGTGCCGCTCGATATAGTCCGCGCTGGCGACCAGCTTGCCGTGGATCGGCGCGATCTGGCGGGTCACGAGGCTGGAGTCCTGCAAGTAGCCGACACGAATCGCAGCGTCGAAGCCCTCGCCGACGAGGTCGACGAAGGTGTCGCTGTGGGTGGCGTGGACATGCAGCAGCGGATGCCGCCTCGCCAGTTCGATCAGGACCGGCGCAACCTGCGTCGAGCCGAAGGTCATGGGCAAGGCAAGGCGGAGCCGGCCCCGTATCGCGCCGTTCGGGCGAAGCAGATCCTGCGCGAGATCCATCTCCGCGCAGGCCCGCGCGGCATGCTCGCGGAGGATGGCGCCGGCCTCGGTGACCGACGAGCCGCGCGTGGTGCGCGCGAGCAGCAAGGTGCCCAGCTGTTGCTCGAGCCTGAGCAACCTGCGGCTCACGATGGACTTCGCGATACCCAGGCGTGCGGCGGCAGACGACACGCCACCGGCATCGGCCATCTCCACGAAGGTCCGCAGATCGTCCAGGGCGAACACGGGCTTTCCTTTCGCTCTCGCAGGCAGCCTTGGCCAGGTCAGGGCCGGCCTGCGAATGGAGGCACCAATGGCACCGGCGGCTCGTCTCAGCCGAACCGGACGAGATTGAGGGCCGGCAGCGGGCCGCCCGGGAATTGGACGAGCCGGGCACCCAGGGCGAGCGGCCCGAGATCGATCCCGAAGAAGCCGAGCCGTTCGATCAGGGCGCCGACCTGCGCCTTCGCATCGGCGTCGTCGCCCGACAGGAACAGCACGCGCCGTCCGCCCTCGGCCGCGGGATCGCCGGCGAGGAGTTGCGGCTGCAGGTGGTTGAACGCTTTCACCAGCCGCGCGCCGGGCACGAGCTCCGCGACGATCTCGGAGGAAGCGCGGCCGCCCAGATCGGCGGGCCGGAACAGCGGCGCCTCGATCGGGTTGTTGGCGTCGACGACGATGCGCCCGCCGAAGTTGGGCAGTCCGGCGAGCGCCTCCGGCAGCTTCGACCAGTTCACCGCCACGAAGACGATGTCCCTGGAGGCCGCGTCCTCGCGGCTGCCGGCCGTGATGGTCGGGCCGATGCCCGTGACGACGTCCTTCAGGCTTTCGGGCCCGCGGCTGTTCGACAGGGTCGCGGCGATGCCGTGGCGGGCGAGCGCCGTGGCGATGGCGCGCCCGATATTGCCGGCGCCGATGATGCCGATGCTGGGCATGGTGATGCGTTCTCCGCTTTGATGGATGGAATGGTCAGGCGGACTGGCCGCCGTCGACGTTCAGCGTCGCGCCGGTGACGTATCCGGCGTCCGGGCCGGCCAGGAACGCGACCGCTGCGGCGACCTCCTCGGGCCGGCCGTAGCGGCCGAGCGCGGCGAGGCCCTTCAGCGTCGCCGCGAACGGGCCGTCCGACGGGTTCATCTCGGTGTCGATGGCGCCCGGCTGGACCAGGTTGACCGTAATTCCGCGTGGCCCAAGGTCACGCGACCAGCCACGGGTATAGGCCGCGACCGCCGCCTTCGTGGCCACGTAGTCGGCGACGCCTGGAAAGGGCACGTGCACCGCTCCGGTCGTGCCGATGGAGACGATGCGGCCACCATCCGACATGAGCGGCACCGCGGCGCGCACCGCGGCGGCCACGCCCCCGACGTTGACCGAAAGCTGGTGGTCGAAGGCGGCGAGGTCGGCCTCCGCGTCACCGACCATGCCGGTGACGAAGACGCCGGCGGAATTGACGAGGATGTCGAGCCGGCCGAGGGCGGCATGGGCATCGCGGACCAGCGCCGCCACCTCGGCGGGAATCGCCTGGTCGGCCCGGATGGCGACCGCGCGCCGGCCGAGCGCCTCGACCTCGGCGACGACCTGCTCGGCCCGCTCGCGCGAGGCGGCATAGCTGAAGGCGACGTCAGCGCCATCCCGGGCCAGGCGGCGCACGATCGCCGCGCCGATGCCGCGCGATCCGCCGGTTATGAGCGCTGCCTTGCCGGCGAGGGGGAGAAGGGTCTGCGTCATGGCCGGTGATCCGTCCTGCTTCGATGGCTGGAAGATCGCGCCTTCGTTCACCGAGGATTAGCCGAGAACGGCTTGCCAGACTTTCAAGGCTTCATTGAAAATCAGCATGTGGAAACCTTGGCCAACCTCGAATCCTTCATCCGCAGCGCGGAGCACGGCAGCTTTTCCGAGGCTGGGCGACGGATGTCGCTGACCCCGGCCGCAGTCAGCCGCAACGTCGCCATGCTGGAGCGGAACCTGGGCGTGCGGTTATTCCACCGCTCGACACGGCGGCTGACCCTGACCGAGGCGGGGGAGGCTTTCCGCGTGGGGATCGCCGAAAAGCTGGACGGCATCCAGGCCGCGATCGCCGAGGTAGCCACCGGCGGTGGGGAGCCGGCGGGTACCCTGAAAGTCAGCTTGCCGCCGTCCCTGGGCCTGACCTACATCCTGCCCTTGCTGCCCGGCCTCCTCGCACGTCATCCAGGCATCCGGCCCGAATGGCACTTCGAGAGCCGGCCGGTCGATCTCGTGGCCGAGGGCTACGACGCCGCCATCGGCGGCGGGTTCGAGCTGTCCCCGGGCGTGGTCGCGCGCGCGCTGGCGCCGGCCCATATCATCGCCGTCGCCTCGCCCGGCTACATGGCCGGGCGGGTACGGCCTGCCGACCCGGCCGGATTGCGGTCGCTGGAAGGGGTGGTGATGCGCGCACCGCGGACGGGGCGGATCCGGCGATGGACCATGCGCGACGCGGCAGGACAGGAGATGCCCGTGCTCCTGCCGGAAAGCGTCGTGGTCAACGATCCCGTTGCGATGCGCGAAGCCGCGCTGCTCGGCCTCGGCGCTGCGATGCTGGCCGTGCCCGATGCGCTGCCTGCGCTGGAGAGCGGCCAGCTCATACGCCTCGTTCCGCGCTGGTATGCCGATGCGGGGGCGATCTCGCTTTACTATGCGTCGCGGACCTTGGTGCCTCGCAAGACGCGCGTCTTTGTCGATTGGGTGACCGATGCGTTCGGAAAGCAGAAGCTGGCGGAGCGCTTCGCCGGGAGCTTGATGTAGTAGCCCCCGGCATCGAGATGGGCGTCCGGTTTATGACGCCGCCCGTGACCGACGCCCGCTTGGCGGCTGGCACCATGATGCCCAGTGATGCGGTTGCCCGAAGCGGCAACAGCCTTCGGCCATGTCGGCTCTCCGCCCGCCCACGGCAGGTGGACCGGCGCTCCGCGTCGAGCGCCACCTCCCTACTCCATCTCCCCACTGCGGCGCGGCCATGCAAGGCTGGGCGCAACGACCGCGAGGAAACCATGCCAAGCACCAGGATCGCGCGCCGCAGCCTGCTCGCCGCCGCCCTCGCCATGCCCGATCTGGCCAAACCCGCCCTGGCGCAAGGCAGGCCGGTGACGCTCGTCGTCCCCTTCCCGCCCGGCGGCTCGACCGACCTCATGGGCCGCCTGCTCGCCGAGCGCATGGCTCCCCTGCTTGGCCAGCCCCTCCAGGTCGAGAACCGCCCCGGCGCCGCGACCGTGGTCGGCGCCGAATACGTCGCACGTGCCGCGCCCGATGGCGCCACCCTCCTCGTCAATTCCGGCACCACGCTGACGCTCAACCCGCTGCTGATGCGCAGCCTCCCCTACAGGCCGGAGGATTTCGCCCCCGTCTCCCTGCTCAGCATCCTGCCCTTCGCCTTCGTGCTGCAGAACCATCTGCCGAAGACCATCCCGGAATTCGTGGCGTTGGCGAAGGCGCAGCCAGGCCGGCTGAATTACGGCACCAACGGCCCTTCCTCCTTCAACAACATCGCCGCCGTGCTGGTCGCCGAGCAGCTTGGCATCCGCATGCAGGACGTGACCTACCGCGGCGACGCGCAGCAGTTGAACGACTTCCTCGCCGGCACGCTCGACGTGCTGGTGGTCGGCGGCGCCTCGGCCATCGGGACGCACCGCAACGGCCAGGGCCGCATCATCGGCTGGACCGGCGACAGGCGCATGCCCGGCTTCCCCGAGGTCCCGACCTTCGCCGAGACGCAGCCGGAGGCGGTGGCGCAAACCTATTTCGGCCTGGTAGCCCCCGCCCGCACCCCGGCCGCCGCAATCGCCCGCTTCGCCGCCGCCGCCGGCGAGGCATTGAAGGAACCGGGCTTCCGCGACCGCCTGCTCGCCGAGGGCCAGTTCGCCATCGGCAGCGGGCCGGAGGACTGCGCCGCCTTCATGCAGAAGGAGGCCGCGCGCTGGGCTCCCCTCCTCCGCCGCATGAACCTCCAGATCGACTGACGGGGGCGCCCGCCATGCCGCCCAGCCGCCGCTCCCTTCTGGCCCTCTCCCTCGCCACCCCGGCCGCCGCGCAGGAGGGGCCGGTCGGCATCATCGTCCCCTTCACACCCGGCACCGGGCCGGACCTGCTTGCCCGCCTCGTCGCTCCGGTGCTGCAAGCCGCCCTCGGCCAGCCGGTGGTGGTCGACAGCCGCCCGGGCGCCAGCGGCAATATCGGCACGCAGGCCGCCGCCCGCGCCGCGCCGGACGGGCGGACGCTGCTGCTCCAGGCCAATACTTTCGTGATGAACCCAAGCCTCTTCCGCCAGGTCCCCTACGACCCGGTCGCCAGCTTCGCCCCCATCATTCGGCTCAGCCTCGGCGAACTGGTCCTCGCCGTGAATCCGGACGTCGCCGCCCGCAGCGCCGCCGAGTTCGCAGGTCTCGCCCGCCGCGGGGGACTCGACTACGCCAGCCCCGGCATCGGCACGCCGCAGCACCTGGCGATGGCGCTCTTCGCCGTCGAGGCCGGCGCGACGCTCGACCACATCCCCTATCGCGGCAGCGCCCCTGCCATCCAGGACCTGCTCGGCCGACGCGTCGCCGCCATGGTGCTGCCCGTCCACACCGCCCTGCCGCTCGCCGCCGATGGCCGCATCCGCCTGCTCGCGGTCGGCAGCCCGCAGCGCAGCCCCGCCGCCCCCGCCGTGCCGACCATGGCCGAGAGCGGCCTGCCCGGCGCCGAGGTCGATCTCTGGTATGGGCTGCTCGGCCCCGCCGGCCTGCCCGCCACGCTCATCGCCCGACTGAACGCGGTGCTGGGCGACTGGCTGCGCCAGCCCGCGACGCAGGGGGCGCTCGCTGCCCAGGGCATGACGCCTGCCGGTGGCACGCCGGAGGAGTTCGCCGCCGTCATCGCCCGCGACCTCGCCCGCTGGGCCGAGGTCATCCGCCGCGCCAACATCTCGGCCGAATAGAGCGCGATCGAATGATCCGCGGTCCGGCGATCACTGAGTCCGGCTTGGGTATTTGTCCTAGCCCTCGCGGCGCCGCAACACGAGCCGCCGCGGCGCCGCCCCGGTGCAGGCCGCCGCGAAGCGCTCCAGCACGCGCGCCGGCCAGAGCCCCACCCGCCGCACGGCAAGATCCATGCAGAGGTAGAGAACCTCGTTCTCGGCGGCGAGCCAGCCCTCCTCGGCATGGAGCATCCGGTGCACCGCGATCAGCCGCTTGCCGTCATAGGCCAGCACCTCACTCGTGCAGGACAGCGGCATGCCCTCCCGCACCTCGCGCACGTAATTCACCCAGGCCTCAGCGGCGAAGGTGCCGAACCCCTCCGCATGCAGCGGCTTGCCGAGGCCGAGGCTCGGCCAGAGCTGGTCCGTCGCTATGTCGAACACCGCCAGATAGTAAGCCATGTTCATGTGGCCGTAGTGGTCGACCCAGTCCGGCCGCACCACCGCCAGCACCTGCCTCTCCGCCATGCCGCCTCCCATGCTCCGCGCCATTCGGGCCGAGCCGCCGCGGCTTGTCCAGCCTCCCGGGAGATTGCATGGGATATCATCCAGTGGTTGTGCTAACATGGATGCAACCAACCAGGACCACCGATCATGCCCGCCGCCCCGCTGCCGCCGGACGAAACCGGCCGCCTCGCCGCGCTGCGCTCCTATGCCGTGCTGGACACGGCGTGCGAGGCCGCCTTCGACGACATCGTCCGCCTCGCTGCCCGGCTCACCCGCCGGCCTATTGCCCTGGTCTCGCTGATCGATGCCGAGCGCATCTGGGCCAAGGCCCGGCACGGCGCGGAGCTCACCGAGGCGCCGCGCAACCTCGCCTTCTGTGCTCATGCCATCCTCGACCCTGGCCAGCCCCTGGTGATCGAGGATGCGCGGGTCGATCCGCGCTTCGCCGATAACCCGCTGGTTCACGCCGATCCCGGCCTCCGCTCCTATACCGGCATCCCGCTGGTGAATGCGGAGGGCTTCGCCCTCGGCACCCTCTGCGTACTCGACCACGCGCCGCGCTCGACCAGCGAGGAGGAGCTGGAGATCCTTTCCGGCCTCGCCCGCTCGGTATCGACGGCGCTGGAGCTGCGCCGGGCGATGCGGCGCATGCACGACCTGGCCGTCACCGATGGGCTGACCGGCCTGCCCAACCGCTCGGCGCTGATGACGGCGCTGGATGCAACGCTCGCCGTGCGCTGCCCCTTCACCCTTCTCTTCATCGACCTCGATGGCTTCAAGGGCGTGAACGACCGGCTGGGCCATGCCGCCGGCGATGCCGTGCTGCGCGCCGTCGCCGATGTGCTGCGCGCGGCCACGTGCGAGACGGACAGCCTGGCCCGCCTCGGCGGCGACGAGTTCTGCGTCCTGCTCGGCGAGACCGCCGGCGCCGCGCAACGGGCCGAGCGCATCCGCCTGGCGCTGGCCGAGGGCATGGCGCGCGGCGGCTGGCCAGTCACCGCGTCGATCGGCTCGGTCGGCTTCGACTCCATGCCCGCCTCGGCCGAGGCCGCCCTCTCCGCGGCGGATGCGATGATGTACGCCGCCAAGGCCGGCGGGAAGGACCAGGTCCGCAGCGCGCTTTACGAACAGGCCGGATAGGCGAGCCAGCCCAGCACCGTTCCGTCCGGCGCCGCGATCCGTCGCGCGTCGGCGCAGCGCCGTTCGAGGAAATAGGCGGCCGCCGCGGGCGCCGGCGCCGGCGCATCGGCCAGCGTCAGCCGCATCGCGACGCGCCCCTGCTCGCCGACCAGGCAGCGCTCCGTCACCCGCCCGCGCCGCACCCTGACCGCGAGCCGCCCGTTTGCGGCCGGCCCCACGTCGTCGACATAGGCGCCGAGATCCCCGTCGAGGCAGGCCCGGAGCGCCGGCGCCAGCAGGCCGAGCCGCTCCTCCCAGCCCGGCTCCGCCGCTGCCGGACCGGCCAGCAGCAGCGCCAGGCCGAGCGCAGGTCCGGGCCGGATCCTCAGTGGATCTCGTCCGCCCGCGAGAGCGCCTCTTTCAGCTTGTGGATGTCGAAGTCGTCCCGCTTCGCCATCTCGAGGATCACCGCCTCGCGCCGGGCGACGAGGTCGATCGCCTCCGGCAGCTGCCGTACGCATTCCGCCGGGATGACGACGGCGCCGTGCCGGTCGGCGTGCACCACGTCGTCATGCATGCAGGGCATGCCGTGGACGAGCACGTCACGGCCGAAATCGACCATGTGGACATGCGCATGGCTCGGATTGACCATCCCGCCGATGATCTGGAAGCCCGGCGCCAGCATGTCGAGGTCGCGGAAGGAGCCGCTGGTGACGCAGCCCTGGCAACCGAGGCCCTTGTGGATGGCGCTGTTCACCTCGCCCCAGAAGGCGCCGATGCCGGGCGTCTCGTCGAGGTCCTCGATGACGACGATGGTCGGCAGGTCGGCATCGGCGACGTAGTCGTACCAGCCGATGCGCGCATCGCGGTCCTGCTCCCGGGTGCGGCCGGAGGGGGCGGCGGCGCGGATCTGCCCGGTGCGCGCCAGGCCGCAGAGCGGCGGCAGGGAGGGATCGGCGGCGGTGAAGGGCTTCAGCGTGAAGCCGCGCCCCCGCCGGGCCGGGGCCACCAGCTCGAGCGCGTTGCAGATGGACGGCGTGTCCCAGCGCCGCAGCAGATCGAGATCGGCGCGGGTGAAGGGGCGTTCGGTCATGGCGTCAGTCCTCCCGGAAGGTCCCAGCTTCATGGAGGCCAGGCTGCCGGTCAAATGCCCGGCCGCCGCCTCATCGGCCGGGTTGCAGCCGTCACCATAATGCTCACGTCGTCGCGAAAGTCGCGCCGGCCGGGGTGGATCGCGGTATTCCACCGGTAGTAGGGGCCCTGTATGATAGCGGAACGGGGCGTAGGGGGGGGCATGTCGGATTCGCCGGAGATCAGCCAGTCGGGCAGGCTCCTCGGGATCACCTCGCCGCTCGGCCCCGATGTGCTGGTCCTGCGCCATCTCAGCGTCACCGAGGCGATCGGCCGTCCCTTCGTCATCGAGGCGGAGGTGCTGTCGGCGAAGAGCGACCTCACCCCGAAGGACCTGCTCGGCAAGTCGATCACCTGCACCATCGCCCTCGGCACCCAGCCGGAGCGCCACTTCAACGGCATGGTCCGCGCCTTCGCCAAGGTGGCCGGCCACGAGCGCGGCCTCACCGCCTACCGGCTGGAAGCCGTGCCGCTGCTCTGGAACATGACCCGCACGGCGGATTGCCGCATCTTCCAGGATCAGTCGGTGCAGGACATCCTCACCGCCATCCTCGGCGAGGCGAGCGTCGCCCCGGTGCGCTTCGGCACCCTGCCCTCCACCCCGCGCCCCTACTGCGTGCAGTTCCACGAGACCGATTTCGACTTTGCCAGCCGGCTGATGGACGAGGTCGGCGCCGGCTACTTCTTCCAGCACGGCGGGAACGACCACACGCTGACGGTGACCGGCGCCAATGCCGACTTCCCGCAGGTGCCCGGCGAGACGCTCGTGGTGCGCGCCGCCTCCAACGAGGCCGACGCCGTCACCGACTGGCGCGTCTCCGGCGCGCTGCAGCCCGGCAAGCATGTCGGCTACGACTTCGACATGCTGAAGCCCTCATCCCTGTTGCAGGCCACGGCGCAGACCAGGCTCCCCACGCCCGATGCCGCCACCTGGGAGGTCTATCGCTGGGGCGCCGGCCAGGCGGTCCAGCCCGGTGGCGACCCCTCGACCATCGGCATGGAGCAGAACGAGGCCCAGGCCGATTCCGCCGAGGGCCGCACCCAGGTCGCCGCCCTCTTCGCCGGCGGCAAGATCAAGGTGCAGGAGGGGCTCGACGGCTCGGTGACCCCGTGGCTGGTCACCGCCCTCCGGCACGAGGCGATGGACGAGACGCAGCTGGTCGGCGACGGCCAGTCGCACTACGGCAACAGCTTCGTCGCCATCCCCGCCGACCGCGCCTGGCGCAACGCCGCGCCGCGCCGCCGCCCGCCCATGCCCGCCCTGCAGAGCGCCATCGTCACCGGCCCCTCGGGCGAGGAGATCCACTGCGACCAGCACGGCCGGGTGAAGGTCCAGTTCCTCTGGGACCGGTACGGCAAGAAGGACCAGAACACCTCCTGCTACGTCCGCGTCTCGCAGCCCTGGGCCGGCAAGTGGGGCGGCACCTGGTTCCTGCCGCGGATCGGCGACGAGGTGCTGGTCGGCTTCCTCGACGGGGACCCGGACAAGCCCGTGGTGCTCGGCAGCATCCACAACCAGGAAGCGCCGCCGCCCTACGCCATGCCCTCGCTCAACACCCAGAGCGGCATCACCACCCGCTCCTCGAAGGGCGGCGGCAAGGACAACGCCAACCTGCTGCGCTTCGAGGACAAGAAGGGCTCGGAGGAGGTCTATATCCAAGCCGAGTTCGACATGAACGTGCTGGTGAAGCACGACCTCGACACCACCGTGCGCGACGGCAACGAGACGCGCCTGGTCAAGACCGGCAAGCGCACGACGACCGTCGAGGGCGACGAGACGCTGACGGTCAACACCGGCAACCGCGAGACCACCATCAAGACCGGCAACGACACCTACACGCTCAGCACCGGCAACCTCTCGCAGACCCTGAAGATGGGCAACCACGACCTCAAGCTCTCCATGGGCAACATGAGCACCGTGCTCGACATGGGGAACTACAGCGTGAAGACCTCGCTCGGCGCGGTGACCATCGAGGCGATGCAGGGCATCACGCTGAAGGTCGGCACCTCCGAGCTGAAGCTCGATCAGATGGGCATCACCATCAGCGGCATGATGGTGAAGCTGGACGGCAAGCTGCAGCTCGACGCGCAGGGCATGATGACCACGGTCAAGGGCACGGCCATGCTGCAGGCCTCCGGCGCCATCGTGATGATCGGGTGAGCGGCATGAGCACGGCACGCCCCGCCTCCAAGCTCCTGGTGGCCCTCTCCCCCCTGCTCCCCCGGCTCGAGCTCGATGCCGAGGGCAGCGCGCTGCTGGCCGGCCTCGCCGATGCCGAGGCGGCGCTCGCCCGGCTCGAAGGCGCCGGCCGCATGACCGAGGCGCTCCGCCTCCTCGCCCATGCCCTGCCGAAGCGCGAGGCCGTCTGGTGGGCCTGCATGTGCGCCCGCGCCGTGCCCGACCCGGCGGCACGGGCGGAGGATGCGCAGGCGCTCGACGCCGCCGAGGCCTGGGTGCGCCGCCCCGACGAGGCCGCCCGCCGCGCCGCCATGGCCGCCGCCGAGCGCGCCGCCTTCCGCAGCACGGAAGCCTGGGCCGCGGTCGGCGCCTTCTGGTCCGGCGGCAGCATGTCGCCCGAGGGCCAGCCGGTGGTCCCGCCCGCCGAGCACCTCACCGGCGTCGCCATCGCCGGTGCCGTGGTGCTCGCCACCGTGCGAACCGCGCCCGAGCGCGCCCCGGTGCGCTACCCCCGCTTCATCGCCAGCGCCCGCGACATCGGCACCGGTGGCGCCGGCCGCCTGCCGCCCGAAGGAGAGGGCTGATGCCCCCCGCCTCCCGCATCACCGACATGCATGTCTGCCCCATGCTCACCGGCCCGGTCCCCCATGTCGGCGGCCCGATCCTGCCGCCGGGCGGGGTGACGGTGCTGATCGGCGGGCTGCCCGCCGCCCGCGTCGGCGACATGTGCGTCTGCGTCGGCCCGCCCGACGTCATCGCGCTCGGCTCCTTCAAGGTGTTCATCAAGGGCCAACCCGCCGCGTATATGGGCAGCATGACGGCGCATGGCGGCAGTGTCGTCCTGGGCTGTCCCACCGTCATAGTGAGCTGAGATGCAGCTGACCCTCAACGTGCTGCGCTGCCCGGAGGCCGCGGTGCCCGAGAGCCGCAGCTCCTCCGGCGGCGACCTCAGCATCGGCCGCGGCCTCGAATGCGAATGGCAGCTGCAGGACCCGGAGCGCGTGCTCTCCAAGCGCCACTGCGTGCTCGAGTACCGCGGCGGCTTCTGGCAGGTGCGCGACCTCTCGACCAACGGCACCTTCCTCAACCACGCCGGCACGCCGATCGGCCGCGACCTGGTCGCCCCCCTTTCCGACGGCGATCGCCTCCGTCTCGGCAGCTACGAGATCGAGGTGCGGATCAGCGCCGCCGCACAGCAGGGCTTCGGCGGCACCCCCGGCTGGGGCGCCTCTCCCTTGCCGGGGATCGGCCGCGCCGCCCCCGACCCCTACGCCGATCCCTTTGCCCCGGCGCCATCGATGGAGCCCTCCCCCGGCTTCGCCACCCCGGCGCTGCCGAGCGGCGGCGTCGCCCTGCCGGCGGATTTCGACCCCTTCCTGGGCGAGGCGCCGATGCCGGACCACCGGCCCGCGGCCTCCGACGCCTTCACCCCGCCCCGCGCGGTGGTGCCCGCCGCGACGGCGCTGCCGGATGACTGGGACCTCGACTTCGACCTTACGCCCAAGGCCCCGCCGCCGGCCGCGCCGCCCGCCGCTGCCATCCCCGCCTGGGACCCGCCCACCGACGCGCCGCCTGCGCCCGAGCCGGCCGATCCCTTCGCCGAGGAAGGGGTGCCGAGCATCGCCATCCCCGCCCCGGCCAACCTCGCCACTCCGGTGCCCACCCCCGCGCCTGCCCCGGCCGTTCCCGCCGCCGCACCTCCGCCCGCAGCCGCCTCGCTCGCCCCCGGCGCCGCCCTCGCGTTGCTGCTGCAAGGCGCCGGCCTGCCGCCGACCGCGCTGGCCGGCGTCGACCCCGCCGCCGCCCTCACCGCCGCCGGCGCCAGCCTCCGTGCCGCCGTCGCCGGGCTCCGCGCCCTGCTCATCGCCCGGGCCGACGTGAAGCGCGAATTCCGCATCGAGCAGACCATGCTCCGCGCCGCCGGCAACAATCCGCTGAAATTCGCCGCCACTGACGATGCGGCGCTGGCCGCCCTGCTCGGCCCCCGGCCGCAGGTGAAGGCCGTCGAGGAGACGGTCGCCGACCTCAACGCGCACCAGGTCGCCTCGCTCGCCGCGACCCAGGCCGCCGCCCGCGCCCTGCTGGAGAAGCTGGCGCCCGCGGGCATCGAAGCGGCCGACAAGGGCGGCGGCTTCCTCGGCGCCCGCGAGAAGCGGCTGTGGGACGCCTACAGGGCGCTGCACGGCCAGGTCATCGACCAGTTCGAGGATGATTTCGACAGCGCCTTCGGCAAGGCCTTCGCGCGGGCCTATGAGGAAGCGTCGCGCAGGGATGGCGGGCGGTAGCCGGCACCGCCGGGGGGAGTTCGGGGCATGAGCTGGTACGACAAGGTGGTCTGGCAGGAGGGGATGTTCCTCCGCGCCCAGCACTTCCAGCAGCAGGACCGCTACTTGGAGCACCTGCTCCAGGCGCGCACCGCGCCGCTGCGCCCGCACCCCTGGGGCGTGACGGAGCTCTCGCTCGACCGCGACCTGCTGGGCGCCGGCAAATTCGCCCTCGCCAATGCCGCCGGCGTGCTGGAGGACGGCACGCCCTTCGCGATTCCCGGCCAGGCCGACCAGCCCGTCCCGCTCGACCTGCCGGAGGGCACCCGCAACGCCGTCGTCTACCTCGCCGCGCCCCTCCGCCAGCCCGGAAGTCCCGAGGTCGCCTTCACCGAGGGGCCGGAGAACGGCGGCGCCCGCTACGCGCTGCGCAGCTTCGAGGCCTTCGACACCCATTCCGACAGCACCCTCCCCGCCGAACTGCAGGTCGGCCGCCCGCGGCTGCGCTTCATGCTGGATACGGAGGAGCGCGCCGGCTTCACCGGCATCGGCATCGCTCGCATCGTCGAAGTCCAGGCCGACCGCCGCGTCATCGTCGACGAGCGCTACATCCCGACCTGCCTCCGCATCTCCGCCGCCACGCCGCTCGCCAACCTGGTCGCCGAGCTGGTCGGCATGATCGGCCAGCGCGCCGAAGCCCTGGCCGGCCGTCTCTCGCAGCCCGGCTCGCGCGGCGTCTCCGATGTCAGCCAGTTCCTTCTCCTGCAAGCGCTGAACCGCTGGCAGCCGCTGCTCGCCCACTGGGCCGATGCCGGCAACATCCACCCCGAGGCGCTCTACAGCGGCCTCGTCCAGCTTGCCGGCGAGCTCGCCACCTTCACCGACCCGAACCGCCGCGCCGCCTCCTATCCCGGCTACCGCCACGAGGACCTGCAGCGCAGCTTCGCTCCGGTGATCGCCGACCTGCGCCGCGCCCTCTCGGCCGATATCGACCAGAACGCCGTCTCCATCCCGCTGCGCGACGCGCGCCACGGCGTCCGCATCGGCCCGATCACCGACCGCAACTGGCTGCGCGCCGGCTCCTTCGTCCTCTCGGTCCAGGCCGAGATGCCGTCCGAGCACCTCCGCCGCCTCTTCCCCAACCAGGTGAAGATCGGTGCCGTCGAGCATATTCGTGAGCTGGTGAACGTGGCGCTGCCCGGCATCGCCGTGCGCCCCCTCCCCGTCGCGCCGCGGCAGATCCCCTTCCATGCGGGCGCCACCTACTTCGAGCTGGATCGCGGCAGCCCGCACTGGCAGCAGATGCAGACCTCGGGTGGCTTCGCCATTCACGTCGCCGGTGAATTCCCCAATCTTCGCATGGAGCTCTGGGCGATCCTCGCATGAGCGACAATCCCTTCTCCGAGCCCGACGACAGCGACCGTACGGTGGTGCGCGGCCCCACCCGCGCCACCACGCCGATGCCGGCCGCCGCCGCCACGCCGCCGGCCTTCGGCGCTCCGTCCCCCGCCGCACCCGATTTCGGCCCGACATCCCGCATGGCGGGCGAGGCGGAGACCTTGCCGAAGGTCGGCCTCGGCCCGCTCTCCGCCGCCGCCGCGCCGCTGCTCGACCTGCTCTCGCGCCTCGTCGCCAGCGTCCATGTCCCGAACCCGGAGGAGCTGCGCCAGCGCGCCATCCGCGCCATGCGCGATTTCGAGGCCGAGGCCCGCGCCGCCGGGATCAGCCCGGACGAAATCCGCGCGGCCCATTACGGCCTCTGCGCCGCCATCGACGACGTCGCCATGGCGACGCCCTGGGGCCAGCAAAGCGGCTGGGGCGCCCATTCCCTCGTCTCCACCTTCCATCAGGAAGTGAAGGCCGGCGACCGCTTCTTCGACATGCTGGCGGGGATGCAGAAGGACCCCGGCCGCTACCGCCAGGCGCTCGAGGTCTCCTATCTCTGCCTCGCCCTCGGTCTCCAGGGCCGCTACCGCCTCTCCCCCCGCGGCACCGCGGAACTCGACCGCATCCGCGAGGGTCTCTACCAGCTCCTCGTCCAGCTCCGCGGCCCCCATGAGCGGGAGCTCTCGCCCCACTGGCGCGGCGTTGACGCCCCGCACCGCCGCACCAGCCGCAGCGTGCCGAGCTGGGTCGCCGCGGTGATGACCATCGCCGTGCTCGGCATCGCCTATGCTGGCCTCGCCAGCAGCCTCGGCAGCAGGTCGGAAGACCTCTTCGCCCGCCTCGCGGCGCTGCCACCCGGTGCCCTGCCGACCATCCAGCGCTCGGCGCCACCCGTGCCGCCCGCCCCGCCGCCGCCCGCACCCGTGCCGGCGAGGCCTGACCTGCCCGCGCGCCTCCGCCAGTTCCTCGCCCCCGAGATCCAGCAGGGCCTCGTCACCGTGCTCGCCGACCCCAACCGCGTCGTCGTCCGCATCCGCAACCGCGGCATGTTCGCCTCCGGCAGCGCCGCGCTCGACCCGCGCTTCCTGCCGCTGATGAACCGCATCGGCGAGGCGCTGCGCGATGAGCCGGGCTCGGTGCAGATCCTTGGCCACAGCGACAACCAGCCGATCAGGACGGCCCGCTTCCCCTCCAACTACCACCTCTCCGCCGCCCGCGCGCAGTCGGCCCTCGACGTTATCGCCGCGGCGACCGGCGGCGACCGCGCCCGCTTCGCCTCCGAGGGCCGCGGCGAGAGCGAACCCGTCGCCACCAACACGACGCCCGACGGCCGCGAGGAGAACCGCCGCATCGAGGTCGTGGTGAATTACGGGGGCGCCCGCTGATGGAAGCCCTCCTCTCCGTCCTCGGCTCCGTCCCGGCACTGGCCGGCCTCGTCGCCGCTCTCGCCATGGCCGCGCTCTTCTGGGTCTACGGCCCGCTGATCGGCGCCGGCGACGTCTACCCCTTCGAAGCCTTCCTCCCCCGCCTCGCCTTGGCGGCGCTCCCCGTCATCGTCTTCTTCGTCACCGTCGCCTTGATCGGCCTGCGCCGGGCGAAGCGCGACAAGGCTCTCGTCGCCGAGGCCGCCGCCCCCGACCCCTCGGCCCAGGCCAGCGCCGAGGAGGAGGCCGCGCTCCGCGAGAAGCTGACCGCCGCGCTGGCCGCGCTGAAGCAGGCGACCGGCGGCAAGGGCGGCTATCTCTACGACCTGCCCTGGTACGTCTTCATCGGCCCGCCCGGCAGCGGCAAGACCACGGCGATCGCCCAGTCCGGCCTCGAATTCCCCCTCGCCGAGGGTCGCGTCGCCGGCGTCGGCGGCACCCGCAACTGCGACTGGTGGCTGACCGACCGCGCCGTCCTCATCGACACCGCCGGCCGCTACACCACGCAGGACAGCGACGCCGCCGCCGACAGGGCCGGCTGGGACCGCTTCCTCGCCATGCTCCGCCGCAACCGCCCGCGCCAGCCGCTGAACGGCGTGCTGGTCTGCTTCGGCGTCGACATGCTGAGCAAGCTCGACGTGCAGGGCCGGCAGGACCATGCCCGCGCCGTCCGCAAGCGCATCAAGGAGCTGGAGGAGAAGCTCGGCCAGCGCCTGCCGGTTTACCTGCTGGTCAGCAAGGCGGACCTGCTTTCCGGCTTCACCGAATTCTTCGACGACCTCGACAAGGAGACGCGCGCCCAGGTCTGGGGCGTGACCTTCCCGCTCGAGTCCGGCCCCGAAGGCACCGCCGGCAAATTCGCGGCCGAGTTCGGCGCGCTGATGACCCGCCTCCAGGCCCGCCTGCTGGAGCGCCTGCAGGCCGAACGCGGCCCCTCGCAGCGCGCCGCCATCATGGCCTTCCCCGGCCAGGTCGCCTCGCTGGCCGAGCCGGTCGGCGGCTTCGTCCAGGCGGCCTTCGGCGGCACGCGGCTCGACCCGGCGCCGATGCTGCGCGGCGTCTACTTCGCCTCAGGCACCCAGGAAGGCACGCCGATCGACCGTCTGACCGGCGCCCTCAGCCGCGCCTTCGGCCTCGACCCGCGCCGCCCGGTCGGCGTGCTCGGCCAGCGCGGCCGCAGCTTCTTCCTCGGCCGGCTGCTGAGGGAGGTGGTCTTCAGCGAGGCCCGCCTCGCCGCCCGCGACCGCGGGGCCGAGCGCCGCCGCCGCATGGTCGCCATCGCCGCCTGGTCCCTCGCCGCGGTGGTCACGCTCGGCGGCCTCACCTGGTCCTACGGCGCCTATACCGCTGAGCAACTCCGCGCCGCCGCCCTCGAGGAGGCGCTCGCCAAGGCCGAGGGCGCCGGCCGCACCGTCCGCTTCGACCCGGTGCTCGACGCCAACCTCGCCGCCGTCCTCCCCTATCTGGACTCCGCGAAACCCCTGTCCGCCGCCGCCCGCACCCCCGGCGGCGGCCTGGGCCTCTCGCAGGAAGCCGAGCTGGCGACGGGCGCCGAAGCCGCCTACCGCCGCACGCTGGACCGGGTGATGCTCCCCCGCCTGCTCGCCGGGCTGGAGGCGCAGATCCGCGCCAACCTCCAGCGCCCCGACTTCCTCTACGAGGCGACGCGCGTCTACCTGATGCTCGGCCGCCAGGGCCCACTCGACCGGCCGCTGGTCCGCGAATGGCTACTCGCCGACTGGCTCCGCAGCTTCCCAGGCGCCACCGGCGCGCCGCAGCGCGATGCGCTGCTCGGCCATCTCGACGCCCTGCTGGCGATGGACTTCTCCGCCTATCCGCTGGACGGCGCGCTGGTCGATGGCGCCCGCCGCGTGTTCTCCCGCCTGCCGATGGCCGAGCGGGTCTATTCCCGCCTCCGTCCCCTGGGCCAGCAACTGCGTCCCTGGACGCCCGCCGAGGCGGTCGGTCCTGCCGGCCAGCGCTTCTTCACCCGCGCCTCCGGCCGCCCGCTGACCGAGGGCGTCCCCGGCCTCTACACCGTGGACGGGCTCTACAAGGGGCTCATGCCCGCCCTCGGCGACGCCGTGCGCGCCGCCGCCGGCGAGGCCTGGGTGCTCGGCTCCGAGGCCCAGGCCTCCGGCGCCGAGGACCCGGCGCGTCTCGAAGCGGCCGTGCTCGGCCTCCATGCCGAGGAGTATGCCCGCACCTGGCAGGCGATGCTGGACGACCTCGTCCTGCCCCCCTTCCGCAACCTGACCGACGCGGCCGAGGGGCTGAACGTGCTCGGCGCGCCCACTTCGCCCATCCGCGACCTGCTGCGGTCAGCGGCCCGCCAGCTCTCCCCCGGCACGCCACCCGAGGGCTGGACGGCCCCCGGCCGCGGCGCCGAGGCCCAGCGCGTCCAGGCCGCGCAGGGCCAGGCTGCGGCCCCCACCGGCGCGGAGCCCGTCGCCCAGGTGGTGGAGACCCGGTTCCAGGCGCTGCGCACCGCCGCCGGCCAGCCGCTTGATGGCGTGTTGGTCATCGTCAACGAGCTCTATGTCCAGGTCGCCCGCCTCGCCTCCTCCCCGCCGGGGACAGTGGTACCGGCGCCGACGGCCGGGCTCGACCCCGGCCAGCGCCTGCTCGCCGAGGCCGCCCGCCAGCCGCAGCCGCTGGCCCGCTGGCTGACCGCCCTCGGCCAGTCGACCGCCGCCCAGCGCAGCGGCGGCGCCAAGGCGGCCATCGCCGCGGCCGGCGGCCAGGCGCTCGGCCCGGTCTGCCGCGCGTTGGCCGACCCGCGCGGCATCCCCTTCCCCTTCCGCCGCGACTCGGCGCAGGACATGCCGGTCGATGACTTCGCCCGGCTCTTCGGTCCTGGCGGCGCGCTCGACCAGTTCTTCGCCCAGTGGATCCGCCCCTATGTCGACACCACCCAGCGCCCCTGGCGGCTGGTGGCGACCGCGGGCCTCGCCCCGCCGGTCACCCAGGCCGATGTGCTGCAGTTCGAGCGCGCCCAGGCCATCCGCGACGCCTTCTTCCCCGGCGGCGCGATGATGGGCGGCCTCCGCTTCGAGCTGGTCCCCCAGGGCCTCGACCCGAACGCCCAGGGAGCCATCCTCGAAGTCGACGGCACCCGCTATGAAATGCCGCGCGGGGGCATCGGCCGGGCCATCCCTCTCGGCTGGCCGAGCCGCGGCAACCTCACCCTGAATTTCGAGCCGGCCTCCTCCGCCGGTCCGCTCGCCTTCGACAGCGGCTGGTCCGCCTTCAAGCTGGTCGCCGGCCGGCAATCGACCCTGCAAGCCACCGGGCAGGCTGCCAGGCTGCGGGCAACGGTGACCCAGGGCGACCGCTCGGCGGTATTCGAGCTGCGGACCGGCAGCACGATCCACCCCTTCGGCCTGCGCGAGCTGCAGGAATTCCGATGCCCACAGCTCGCACCGTGACCGGCCTCCATGGCAAGCTGCCCGCGCATGGGGATTTCGTGCGCCGCGCGCTGCCGCCCAGTTTCTGCGAGCCCTGGGATGCCTGGCTGCAAGCCGGCATGACCGCCGCGCGCGACAGCCTCGGCGATGGCTTCGACGCCGCCTGGGTGAATGCCCCTGCCTGGCGCTTTGCCCTCCCCGCCGGCGCCTGCGGGCCGGAGGCGGTCGCCGGCGTCATGGCCTGCTCGATCGACGGCGTCGGCCGCCGCTTCCCCCTTACCCTCGCCGCCACCGCCCCCGGCGTGCCCCACGGGCAGGTGCTCTGGCCCGCCCCCTGGTTCGCCACGCTGGAAGGCCTGCTCCGCCACGCCCAGGCCGAGGCGCTGACGGCCGATGCGCTCGCCGCCCTTCTCCCCGCACCGGGCGAGGCCGACCCCGCCGAGGCACCGGAGCCCGGCTGGTGGACGGCCGGCGAGCCCGGCCTGGTCTGGCCGCTCCCCGCCCTGCCAGAGCCTGCGGAATTCGTCCTGCTGCTGGATGCCCGGCCATGAGCCCCTCGATCGAGCCCGGACTCGTCTCCGATTCGGCGACCCACCCGGGCGCCGTGCGCAAGCGGAACGAGGACAGCCTGGTCCATCGCCCCGATCTCGGCCTCTGGGCCGTGGCGGACGGCGCCGGCGGCCACGGTGCCGGGGACGTCGCCAGCCAGGCCGTCGCCGCCGCGCTCGATGCCATCCCCCCTGGCCTCTCCGCCGCCGAGATGCTCGCTCAGGCACGCCTCCGCCTTGCCGGCGTCCACGCCGAATTGCAGGCCCAGGCCGCAGCCCTCGGCGAGACCCGCATCATCGCCACGACGGTCGTGCTGCTGATCGCCCGCCACGGCCATTTCGCCTGCCTCTGGGCTGGCGACAGCCGCGCCTACCTGCTGCGCGACGGCCTTCTGCAACGCGTCACCCGCGACCATTCGCTGGTGCAGGAGATGGTCGACCAGGGCACGCTGACCGAGGCGGAAGCGGAGGCGCATCCGCAGGCCAATGTCATCCTCCGCGCCGTCGGCGCCACGGGCGAGCTGGTGCTCGACAAGGTGAGCGGCCGCATCGCCCCCGGCGACCTGCTGCTGCTGTGCAGCGACGGTTTGTTCAAGGCGATACCGGAAGGGGAACTCGCAGGGCTTCTCGTGCAGGGCGCCAACGCCACTGCCATCATCGACTTCGCCGTCGCTCGCGGCGCCCGCGACAACGTCAGCGTCGTGCTCCTGCGCGCGCCCTGACCCAAGGGTTCCAAGGGCCCTTCGACCCTTGCCGTGAGAGTTCGAGAGGGGCGTAGCCCCTTTCGTCAGGCCGGCTCCTCGGCCGCCATCGCCAACCGCGCCGCATGCGCCGCCGCGATATGCGACCTCGCCGCCGCCTCCGCCGCTTCGGCATCCCCCGCCGCGATGGCGGCCACGATCCGCGCATGCTCCTCCCGCGCCGCCGCCGCCCGCCCGGGATGCGCGAGCGTCGTCGGCCCGAGCAGCAGCAACGCATCGCCGATCGGCGCCAGCGCCCGCAGCAGGTAGCGGTTATGCGCCGCCTGGTGCAGCGCCCGGTGGAAGCGCCGGTTGTGCTCGGCGATGGCCTCCGCCGGCAGCGCTGCTTCCGCCGTCACAAGCGCCTGCAGCAGCAGGATGTCCGGCCGCCCCGCCTGCCGCGCCGCGAGCCGCGCGGCCGTACCCTCCAGCGCCTCGCGCATGCCGTAGAGCTCGGCCACCTCGGCATGGTCGTATTGCGCGACGCAGAGCCCGCCGCCCGGCCCATGCGCGATCAGCCCCTCGGCCTGCATCCGGCGGATGGCCTCGCGCACCGGCGTCCGGCTCATCCCCAGCCGCTCGGCCAGCTCCAACTCCAGCACGCGCTGCCCGGGGCGGAGGCCGCCATTCCGCAGCCCCTCGCGGAAACGGTCATAAGCCTGGTCGGCGAGGCTTCCGGCGGCGCGCGGCATGGCCCTTCCATACCGGCATTGACCGGCCGGCGCGAGGGGCGGAGCATCGCTCCATGCGCACCCTCCCCGCCTGGCGGTCTCTGCTCTACGTTCCCACGACGCGCGAGAGCTTCGTGGCGAAGGCCCATACCCGTGGCGCGGACGCCATCATCCTCGACCTCGAGGATGCCGTGGCTCCCGCCGAGAAGCCCGCCGCACGCGCCGCGCTCGCCGCCGCCATCCCGCAGGTAACGCAGGGCGGCGCCGCCGCCTGCGTCCGCATCAACCGCCCCCTCCGCATGGCGACCCTCGACATCGACGCCGCCATCGCCGCCGGCGCCGATGCACTGGTGCTGACCAAGCTGATGGGCCCCGACCACCTCCGCCTGCTTTCCGAGCTGATCGCCGAGAGCGAGGCCGCGCATGGCGTGCCGGTCGGCCGCACCCGCTGCATCGGCCTGGTCGAGACCGCCGACGCCCTCTCCTCGCTCGAGGCCATCGCCCGCGCCGACCCGCGCCTGGTCGCGCTGGGCGCCGGCGGCGAGGACCTGGCGACCGACCTCGGCGCCGAGCCCTCGCCCGACGCGCTCTATCTGCCGAAGATGATGACGCTGCTCGCCGCCCGCGCCGCCGGCATCCTGCCGCTCGGCTTCATCGGCACCGTCGCCGGCCTCTCCGACCCGGAGGGCTACCGTGCGATGCTCCGCCGCTCCCGCAAGCTCGGCTTCGCCTGCGCCAGCTGCGTCCATCCCTCGCAGGTGCCGATGATCAACGAGGAATACGGCGACAGCGCCGAGGCGATTGACCGCGCCCGCCGCATGGTCAAGGCCTTCGAGACCAGCGTCGCCCGCGGCATCGGCGCCGTCACCTTCGAGGGCGCGATGATCGACGAGCCAGTGGTGGAGCGGGCGCGGCGCCTGCTGGCCCGCGCCCGGCCCGCCTAGGCCACCGCCACCGCTTTTCGCTGACCGGAGGCCACCACCACCAGCAGCAGCCCCGCCAGCGCCAGCGCCGCCCCGGCGATCGCCACCGTCCCATAGCCGAAGCCGAGCGAGATCACCCCACCCCCGACGGCGGCCCCCAGCGCGTTGCCGAGGTTGAAGGCGCCGATATTGACGGAGGAGGCGAGGCCCGGCGCATCGGCCGCCGCCTGCATCACCCGCATCTGCACCGGCGGCACGATGGCGAAGGTGGCGACGCCCCAAAGCAGCAGCCCAACCGCCGCGCCGACATGGCTGGTGAGCAGCAGCGGCAGCAGCGCCATCACCGCCGCCAGCGCGCCGAGGAAGATCTTCGTCGCCCCATCCAGCGACCAATCCGCCAGCCGGCCGCCGAGCCCGTTGCCGATGGTGAAGCCGATGCCGATCAGCACCAGCGCGAGCGTCACGAAGCCCGCCGACGCCCCGGTCAGCGTAGTCAGGGCCGGCGCGACATAGGTGTAGAGGGTGAACATCGCCGCCGACCCCATCACCGTCGTCGCCATCGCCAGCAGCACCGCCGGCCGCAGCAGCACGGCGAGCTCCCGCCGGACATCCGGCATCCGCCCCGCATCGCCGCGCGGCAGGGCGAGGAACAGCGCGCCCATCGCCAGGATGCCAAGCCCCGCCGTCGCCGCGAAGGACATGCGCCAGCCGATCGCCTGGCCGAGCCAGGCCGCCGCCGGCACGCCGCCGACATTGGCGATGGTCAGCCCCATGAACATCGTGGCGACGGCGCTCGCCTGCCGCTCCTTCGGTACCACGCTCGCCGCGACGGTCGCGCCGAGGCCGAAGAAGGCGCCATGGTTCATGCTGGTGACGACGCGCGCTGCCAGCAGCGTCCAGTAATCCGGCGCGATGGCTGAAAGCAGGTTGCCGATGGTGAAGATGCCCATCAGCAGCATCAGCGCATTGCGCCGCCGCAGCCGGCCGAGTGCCAGCGTCATCGCCGGCGCGCCGAGCATCACGCCCACTGCATAGGCGCTGACCAGCAGTCCCGCCGTCGGGATGGAGACGCCGACGCCGGTGGCGATGGTGGGCAGCAGCCCCATCGGGGCGAACTCCGTGGTGCCGATGCCGAAGGCACCGACGGCGAGCGCCAGCAGCGGCCAGGTCGAGGCGCGCGGAATCCTGTCCGGCGGCGCGGCGCCGGCATCGAGTACGGGCATGGGGGAGGCTCCTTCAGCGTTGCTTGAAGGATGGTGCAGTGCAGCAGCCAGGATAACCCACCCCGCAATCCCATCAGCCGTGAATGCGTTTCACAAATGCCGCATCATCGGCACCTCAACGCATAGGCATGGCCATATGGACAACCGGATTGGCGAGCTGCAGGTCTTCCTGCGCGTGGTGGAGACCGGCAGCTTCTCCGAAGCCGCCCGCCAGCTGCTGATGACGCCCTCCACCGTCAGCAAGCTGATCGCCCGGATGGAGGCTCGGCTCGGCGTGAAGGTGGTCGAGCGCTCCACCCGCCACCTCCTGCTCACCGAGGAAGGGCGCCTGCTGCACGAGCGGGGCGGAGCGTTGCTTGCCGACCTCGACGCCTTCGAGCGGGAACTGGCGCAGGGTGCCGGGCAGCCTGAAGGCACGATTCGGGTGAATGCCTCCGTCACCTTCGGCACCCTCGCCCTCGAGCCGCTGCTGCCCGCCTTCTGGCAAGCCTATCCGCGGATCGTCGTCGACCTCTCGCTGTCGGACGAAATCGTCGACCTCTACCTCGACCGCACCGATGTCGCCATCCGCATCGGGCCGCTGCCCGATTCAAGCCTGGTCGCCCGCCGCATCGGCGTGGCGCGGCGGAAGATCGTCGCCTCGCCCGCTTATCTCGCCCGCCACGGCACACCGCGGAGCCTCGCCGAGTTGGGCGCGCACAACTGTCTCGCCTTCAACTTCCGCCGCAGCGCCCCGGTCTGGCCGATTCGCGAGGGCGGCCGCATCCAGGACAGGCTGGTGACCGGCACCGTGCTCGCCAACAATGGCGAGACGGTTCGTCGCCTCGCGGTCGCCGGCGTCGGCCTCGCCCGCCTCGCCGATTTCCATGTCCGCGAGGATCTGGCGGCGGGCCGGCTGGTCGAGCTCTTCCCCGATGCCGGCGACGAGGAGGAGCTTCACGCCCTCCACCTCGGCGGCCCGCTGCTGCCTCAGCGGGTCCGCGTCTTTCTGGACTTCATGCTGCCCCGGATGCAGGCCTTCCTTCGGGACGAACGTTAGTCCGCGTACTGCCCCGCCGCCTGGATGATCGGCCGCCACTTGGCGATATCCGCCTGCCAGAAGGCCCGGTGCGCCTCCGGCGTCGCCCGCTCCTGCGCGACCGGCGTGGTGCCGAGCTCGGCGAAGCGCGCCACCAGCTTCTCGTCGCGCAGCGCCACCTGCAGCGCCTGCGACAGCCGCTGCACCACGGGCGCCGGCGTGCCCTTCGGCGCATAGAGCCCGTGCCACACGCTCACCTGGAAGGCCGGCAGCCCCGCCTCGGCCGAGGTCGGCACATTCGGCAGCGCCGGGATGCGGCTCTCGGTGGTGACCGAGAAGACGCGCAGCGCACCGGCATTGATCTGCTCGGTGGTGTTGGTCGTCTGGTCGCACATGAGGTCGATGCGGCCTGCCAGGATCTCCTGCATCGCCGGCCCGGTGCCGCGGAAGGGCACCGTCGTCATCGGCGCATCGACCGCCTTCATCAGCAGCAGCCCGCAGAGATGGCTCGCCGCCCCGATCCCGGCATTGGCGTAGTTCAGGTTCTCCCGATCCCGCCGGATCACCGTGATCGCTTCCTGCAGCGTCGTCGCCGGGAAATCCTTCTTGGCGACCAGCGTCATCGGCACCTCGGTAACGAGGCCGACCGGCTCAAAGGCGCCCACCGGGTCATAGCCGAGCCGCCGGTAGAGCGAAGGCGTCGTCGCCATGCCGATGTGATGAAGCAGCAGCGTATAGCCATCCGGTCGCGCCTGGGCCACGCGCTGCGAACCGATGGTGCCGCCCGCCCCGCCGGCATTCTCCACCACCACCGTCTGGCCAAGTTCGCGCCCCATCGTCTCGGCGACAAGGCGGGAGACGGTGTCCGTCGGCCCGCCGGCGGCGAAGGGGACGATGATGGTGAGGGTGCGGCTGGGGAATTGCTGCGCCACGGCGGGACCAGCGGCAAGCATCGAGAGCGCCAGCAGGGCGCGACGGGCGAGGCGGTTCATCAAGATCTCCCAGTACGATGTCGTTTCATTTTGCCGCTTAGATGAACAGGGCTTCATCATGCAAGCCACGATCATGAAACCGGCTTCAGGTCCATCAACTCAGGGAACCGTCTCGCGTTCCGTCCGACCGGCGAACCGCCGTTCAGGCATCCATTTTCAGCGCGGCGATGAAGGCGCTCTGCGGAATCTCGACCTTGCCGAATTGCCGCATGCGCTTCTTGCCCTCCTTCTGCTTGTCGAGGAGCTTCCGCTTGCGGCTGATGTCGCCGCCGTAGCACTTGGCCGTCACGTCCTTCGACATCGCCGAGATGGTCTCGCGCGCGATCACCCGACCGCCGATCGCCGCCTGGATCGGGATCTTGAAGAGCTGGCGCGGGATCAGCTCCTTCAGCCGCTCGCAGATCTGCCGGCCGCGCCGGTCGGCCTGGCTGCGATGCGCCATGAAGGACAGCGCATCAACCGGCTCGGCATTCACCAAGATGGAGATCTTCACCAGGTCGCCCGCCTCGTAGCCGTCGACCTGGTAGTCGAAGCTGGCATAGCCGCGGCTGAGCGACTTGAGCCGGTCATAGAAGTCGAAGACCACCTCGTTCAGCGGCAGCCGGTAGACCGCCATGGCGCGGGTGCCGACATAGGTCAGCTCCACCTGCCGGCCGCGGCGCTCGTTGCAGAGCGTCAGCACGGGGCCGAGATACTCGTCCGGCACCATGATGGTCGCCTTGATCCACGGCTCCTCGATCTCCTCGATGAGCGAGGGGTCCGGCATGTCGGCCGGATTGTGCAGGTCCTCCGTCACACCGTTCGTCCGGCGAAGCTTGTAGACGACGGAGGGTGCGGTCGCGATCAGGTCGAGGTCGAACTCGCGCGACAGCCGCTCCTGCACGATCTCCAGATGCAGCAGGCCGAGGAAGCCGCAGCGATAGCCCAAGCCCAGCGCGGCGCTGGTCTCCATCTCGTAGTGGAAGCTGCTGTCGTTCAGCCGCAGCTTGCCGACGCTCTCGCGCAGCTTCTCGAAGTCGTCGGCATCCACCGGGTAGAGCCCGCACCACACCACCGGGATGCTCGGCTTGAAGCCGGGCAGCGCTTCCTCGGCCGGATTGCGGTCATCGGTGATGGTATCGCCGACATTGGTGTCGGCCACCGTCTTGATGGCCGCCGTCACGTAGCCCATCTCGCCGGGCCCGAGGCTGTCGGCCGCCACCATCTTCGGCGTGAAGACGCCGACCTGCTCCACCGTGTGAACCGCGCCGTTCGACATCATGCGGATGCGCTGGCCCTTCCGCAGGTGCCCGTCCCTCACCCGCACCAGCACGACCACGCCGAGATAGGCGTCGTACCAGCTGTCGACCAGCAGCGCGGTCAGCGTCTTCGAGGCATCGCCGGTGGGCGGCGGCAGGCGGGTGACGATCGCCTCCAGCACGCCCTCGATGTTGAGGCCCGTCTTGGCGCTGATCTCGACCGCGTCCGAGGCGTCGATGCCGATCACGTCCTCGATCTGCTGCTTCACCCGCTCCGGCTCGGCCGCCGGCAGGTCGATCTTGTTCAGCACCGGCACGATCTCGTGGTTGGCGTCGATCGCCTGGTAGACATTGGCGAGCGTCTGCGCCTCCACCCCCTGCGAGGCATCGACCACCAGCAGCGAGCCCTCGCAGGCGGCGAGGCTCCGGCTCACCTCATAGGCGAAGTCGACATGACCGGGTGTGTCCATCAGGTTGAGGATGTAGGTTTCCCCATCCTTCGCCTGATAGGCCAGCCGCACCGTCTGCGCCTTGATGGTGATGCCCCGCTCCCGTTCCAGCTCCATGTTGTCGAGAAGCTGTTCCTTCATCTCCCGCGCGGTCACGGTGCCGGTCGACTGGATCAGCCGGTCGGCGAGCGTCGATTTCCCGTGGTCGATATGGGCGATGATGGAGAAGTTGCGGATGCGGGCGAGCGGAGTGTCGGGCATGGGATTCCGGCGGCTGGGTCACGGATGCCCGGCCTCTTGGAGTTGCAGATAAGGCAGGAGCCGGCCAAGTCAAAGCACTGGATTGGCCGGCCCCGGGTTCAGCCGCGGAGCACCGCCCCCGTCGCCTTGCCCACCGCCGCCACGATCTTTGCCGCCGCCGCCTCGATCCCGGCATCGGTCAGCGTCGCCTCGCGCGGCTGCAGCACGGCCTGGATGGCGAGGCTCACCTTCCCCTCCGGCAGCTTCTCCCCGGCATAGCGGTCGAAAAGCACCACCTCGGCGATGAGCGCCTTGTCCGCCCCCCGCGCCGCCCGCAGCACCGCCTCGGCCGAAACCCCGGCATCGACGAGGAAGGCGAAGTCCCGCCGCACCGGCTGGAAGGCCGGCAGGTCGGGCGCGCCCTTCTTCCGCCGCTTGGGCTCGGGCACCGCATCAAGGAACACCTCGAAGGCGACGGCCGGCCCCGTCAGGTCGAGCGCCGCGGCCACGCGCGGATGCACCTCCCCGAAGGTGGCGAGCACCGTCTTCGGCCCCTGCCGCAGCACCCCGCTCCGCCCCGGATGATAGAAGCCCGGCGCATCGGTGGTCACGCTGACGGCCGCCATCGGCACCCCAAGCGCCGCCAGCACCGCCAGCGCATCGCCCTTGGCATCCATGGCATCGACGGCGCGCGTGGCCTCCGCCCAGTGCCGCGGTGTATGCCCCGTCCGCACACCGGCTGCCACCTGCAACTGCCCCTCGGGCGAGGGGTCGCGATAGGCCGCACCCAGCTCCGCCAGCGCCGCATCCGGGTAGCCCCGCGCCGCGTTTCGTGCCGCCGCCTGCAGCAAGCTGGCGACCGGCGTCGGGCGCATCTGGTCCAGATCGGCCGCGATCGGGTTCTCCAGCCGCAGCGCCGCCGGCGTTTCCCCGAACAGCGCCGCGACCTTCGCCTCGAGGAAGCCGAAGCCGACGCAATCCAGCATCCCCCGCGCCGCCAGCACCCGCCGTGCCAGCACCGCCCGCGCCTGCTTCGGGCTCAGCGCCGGCGGCGGCACGATCCCCGCGACCGGCAGCGAGACCGGGGGGATCCGGTCGAGCCCGCGGATGCGCAGCACCTCCTCGACGAGATCGGCCTCCGGCTCGACCGCCGCGCAGCCCTCGGCCGCAGCGCGGGCGCGCTCCGGTGCCAGCCCCGGCGCCTGATCCAGCCCACCGGCCCCGGCGATATCGTTGCGCCAGGACGGCACCGCGACCGTCAACCGCTCCGCATCCCGCGCCTCGATGGTGAAGCCCAAACGCTCAAGGATGCCGACCGCCTCATCCGGCGCGACCTCCGCCCCGCCGAGCCCCGCCAGCCGCTCGAAGCGCAGCGAGGCGCTCCGCCGCCAGCCCGGCTCCGCCCCGGCCGGGGCGACCTCGCTCGCCTCCCCGCCGCAGAGCTCAATCATCAGCGCCGTCGCCAGGTCTAGCGCCGCCGGCGGCAACGCTTGGTCGATGCCCCGCTCGAACCGCGCCCGCGCATCCGTGCGGATGTCGTGCCGCCGCCCGGAGAGCGCGATCCGCACCGGGTCGAAGACCGCGCATTCGATGAAGCACTCGGTCGTCCCCTCGTCGCAGCCCGAATGCGCCCCGCCGATGATCCCGCCGAGCGATTCCGGCCCCGCCTCATCGGCGATGACGCCATCCTCCGCCGTCAGCGCATAGCTCTTGCCGTTGAGCGCCGCGAGCTCCTCGCCCTCCCGCGCCATCCGCAAGGTGAGCGTCCCGCCGCGGACCTTCGCCACGTCGAAGACATGCAGCGGCCGCCCGAGCCCGTAGGTGAAGAGGTTCGTCACATCGACCAGCGCATTGATCGGCCGCTGCCCGATCGCCACCAGCCAATCCTGCAGCCACTTGGGCGAGGGCCCGTTCCGCAGGCCCCGGATTCCTCGCCCCAGCACCCACTGGCAGGCGCGCGGATCGGCGATCTCCCAGCGCAGCGGCGCCGGGTAGGCCGCCGCGACGCGCGCCGGCACCAGCGGCTTCAGCCGCCCAAGCCCCGCCGCCGCCAGGTCCCGCGCCACGCCATGGACCGAAAGCGCATCCCCCCGGTTCGGCGTGACGCTGATCTCGATGATCGGGTCGTCCATGCCGGCCCAGCGCACATAGCTCCCACCGAGCGGCGCATCCTCCGGCAGGTCGACGATCCCCGAATGGTCGTCCCCGAGCCCCATCTCCCGCGCCGAGAGCATCATCGCTTCCGAGGCGACGCCCCGGATCTCGCCCTTCTTCAAGGTGATCCCCGTGCCCGGGATGAAGGCCCCCGGCAGCGCGACCACACCCTTCATCCCCGCCCGCGCATTCGGCGCGCCGCAGACGACGGAGAGCAGCTTGCCGTCCCCCGCATCCACCTTCAGCGCCCGCAGCCGGTCGGCATTCGGATGCTGCTCCGCCTCGACGACATGCGCGATGCGGAAGGAGGCGAGCGCCGCCCCGCGATCCTCCACCCCCTCGACCTCGAGCCCGATGGTGTTGAGCGTCGCCAGGATATCGGCCAGCGGCGCCTCGGTCTCGAGATGCGCGCGCAGCCAGGACAGGGTGAACTTCATCTCACACGCCCTCTGTGAGGGATGGGGGCGAGAGCGGGTCAGCCGCGTAGTGCCGCAGCCAGCGCAGGTCGCTCTCGTAGAAGGGGCGGAGGTCCGGCATGCCATGCTTCAGCATGGTGATCCGTTCGATCCCCATCCCGAAGGCGAAGCCCTGCCACTCCCGCGCATCGATGCCACAATTGGCCAGCACCCGCGGATGCACCATCCCGCTCCCCAGGATCTCCAGCCAGTCGCCGCCCTTGCCGAGTTCACCGGTCTTCCGGTTCCACCCGATATCCACCTCCATCGAGGGCTCGGTAAAGGGGAAGTAGGAGGCCCGGAACCGCACCGGCAGATCGCCGATGCCGAAGAAGGCGCGCAGGAAATCGATCAGGCAGCCCTTCAGGTGCCCGAGCGTGATCCCCCGGTCGATCACCAGCCCCTCCACCTGATGGAACATCGGGCTGTGCGTCGCATCATGATCCGCCCGCCAGGTCCGCCCCGGCACGATGACGCGGATCGGCGGCTCCTGGCCCAGCATGGTCCGCGCCTGCACCGGCGAGGTATGCGTCCGCAGCACCGGCCGCCGCCCATCCGCCCCCGCCGGCAGGTAGAAGGTGTCGTGGTCCTGCCGCGCCGGATGATGGTCCGGGATGTTGAGCGCCGAGAAATTCAGCCAGTCGCTCTCGATATCCGGCCCCTCGGCAACCCGGAACCCCATGGCGCCGAAGATCGCCGTCAGCTCCTCGATGGTCCGGCTGATCGGATGGATGCCGCCCAGCTCGGCCCCGCCCGGCGCATGCGCCCGCGGCGGCAGGCTCACATCCATCCGCTCGGAGGCCAGCCTTGCCTCCAGCGCCGCCGCCTCCAGCGCGGTGCGCCGCGCCTCGATCGCCGCCTCCAGCTCCGCCTTCAGCCGGTTGAGCGCTGCCCCGCGCTCGCGCCGGTCCTCGGCCGGCACCCCGCCGAGCCCCTTCAGCAGCCCGGTCAGCCTCCCGCTCTTGCCGAGCGTGCCGACCCGCACGGCATCCCAGGCGCGGAGGTCGGCGGCGGCGGCGAGGGCCGAGGCGGTCTCGCCCCGGAGGGCGTCGAGGTCATCGCTCATGCATCAGGTCCCGGACAGGCAAAAGGCCGCACCCTGCCGGGAGCGGCCCCTTGCGCAACTCTATCCCCGCGAGGGGAAGGAAATCAGACCGCCGGCGTCGCCGCCGGGGCCGGACGCGCAGCGCGGGCCTTCTCGACCAGCGCCGCGAAGCTCGTCGGATCGTCGAAGGCGATCGCCGCCATGACCTTGCGGTCCAGGTCGATCCCCGCCGCCTTGATGCCGGCGATGAACTGGGAATAGGTCAGCCCATGCTCCCGGACGGCGGCGTTGATCCGCTGGATCCACAGGCCGCGGAAGTCGCGCTTCTTGTTGCGGCGGTCGCGATAGGCGTATTGCAGCGCCTTCTCGACCCGCTCCAGCGCGGGACGGAAATTCGTGGACGACCGGCCGACATAGCCCTTGGCGAGCTTGAGGACCTTCTTGTGACGGGCGTGCGCAGTGACGCCCCGCTTGACGCGTGCCATGGCTCAGACCCCCTTACCGGACCAGCCCATAGGGCGCCCATTGCAACACCGTCAGACCGTCCTGGTGCCGCAGCACCTGGGTCCCGGTGTTCTGCCGCTTCACCTTGGAGGAGCGGTTGCGGAGCATGTGCCGCTTCTTGCCAGGGCCCGCGAGCACCTTGCCCGTGGCCGTCACCTTGAAGCGCTTCTTCACAGAAGACTTCGTCTTCATCTTGGGCATTTGGACCTCCTTGTCCGGTCGGGATGCGCGCCCGAGGGCGCACGAAGCCGCGGCCGGGCATGCCCACCAAGCCCGTCGCGCGGAGAGGGGCGGCGTATAGCGGCGCCACGCCCCGGATGCAAGCGCCGCCCGCCTGCCCTATAACCCCGCCATGTCGGATACCATCCTGATCGGCCGGGGCGAGCACCCCTGCACCCTCCTCCTCTCCCGCGCGAACCGCCACGGGCTGGTCGCGGGCGCGACGGGCACTGGCAAGACCGTCACCCTGCAGACGCTCGCCGAAGGCTTCTCCCGCGCCGGCGTCCCCGTCTTCTGCGCCGACATCAAGGGCGACCTCGCCGGCCTCTCCCAGCCCGGCCGACCCAACCCGAAGCTGGAGCAGCGCGCCCACGACCTCGGCGAGGCCGACTTCGCCTACGAGCCCTCGCCCGCCATCCTCTGGGACGTCTTCGGCCAGCAGGGCCATCCCCTCCGCGCCACCGTCGCCGAGATGGGCCCCCTGCTGCTGGCCCGCATGCTGGAGCTGAACGAGACGCAGGAGGGCGTGCTCACCATCGCCTTCAAGCTGGCCGATGACGAGGGCCTGCTGCTGCTCGACTTCAAGGACCTCCGTGCCATCCTGACACATGTGGCGGAGCGCGCCAGCGAGCTCGGCGCCACCTACGGCAATGTCAGCAAGGCGACGATCGGCACCATCCAGCGCCGCCTGCTGATGCTGGAGCAGGCCGGTGGCGAGCAGTTCTTCGGCGAGCCCGCCCTCTCGCTCGCCGACCTCATGCTCCTCACCCCCGACGGCCGCGGCGCCATCAACGTCCTCGCCGCCGACAAGCTGATCGCCTCCCCCCGCCTCTACGCAACCTTCCTGCTCTGGCTGCTCTCCGAACTCTTCGAGGAGCTGCCCGAGGCCGGCGACCTGCCGAAGCCCAAGCTCGTCTTCTTCTTCGACGAGGCCCACCTCCTCTTCCGCGACGCCCCGAAGGCCCTCATCGAGAAGGTGGAGACCGTCGTCCGCCTGATCCGCTCCAAGGGGGTGGGCATCTACTTCGTGACGCAGAACCCGCTCGACCTGCCGGCCACTGTCCTCGGCCAGCTCGGCAACCGCGTGCAGCACGCGCTCCGCGCCTTCACCCCCGCCGAGCAGAAGGCCGTCCGCGCCGCCGCCGAGACCTTCCGCCCCAACCCGAAGCTCCGCGTCGAGGACGCCATCACCCATCTCGGCGTCGGCGAGGCCCTGGTCTCCACCCTCCGGGAGGACGGCACGCCGAGCCCGGTGGAGCAGGCCCGCATCCTGCCCCCCCGCGGCCGCATCGGCGCCATCACCCCGGAGGAGCGTGCCGCGGTGCTGAGGGCGAGCCCGCTGGCCGGCCGCTACGACGAAGCGGTCGACCGGGACTCCGCCTATGAGCGGCTGCAAGGCCGCGCCACCGCCGCCGCCTCGGCCGGCCCCTGGCGCAGCGGTCCTGCCCCGACCCGTGACAGCAACCCCTGGGGCGGCGCCACCTCCCTGCCCCCCTTGCCGGCCCCCACCCGCGCCCGCAACAGCCGCATCCCGCAAATTCCGCCCCGGCAGCAGGGCGGCGGCATGGGCGAGATCCTCGGCGACATCCTCACCGGCCGCGGCGGCAAGCGCGAGGGCGTCGCCGAATCCATGGCGAAATCCGCCGCCCGCAGCATCGGCAGCTCGGTCGGCCGCCAGATCAGCCAGGCCGTGTTGCGCGGCGTGCTGGGCTCCATCCTGAAACGGTAGGGTTGGAACCGACGGCTTCACGGGGCATATCTCCCCCGTGATGGTTCCCTTCCGCAAGATGCACGGCCTCGGCAACGACTTCGTCGTACTCGATGCCCGCGCCCACCCGTTGCCGGTGACGCCCGCACGCGCCGCCGCCATCGCCGACCGCCGGTGGGGCATCGGCTGCGACCAGGTCATCGTCCTGGAGCCCGGCACCGACGGCGCCGATGTCTTCATGCGCATCCGCAACCCGGACGGCTCCGAGGCCGGCGCCTGCGGCAATGCCACCCGCTGCATTGCCTCGCTGATCGCCGGGGAAACCGCCGCCGACCACATCACCATCCGGACCATCAGCGGCGACCTTCTGGCCGAACGCCTCGGCGATCTCTGGCGCGTCGATATGGGCCCCGCCCGCCTCGGCTGGCAGGACGTGCCCCTCGCCCGCGCGATGGACACCCTCCGTTTGCCGTTCGAGGACGCCGCCGCCTGCTCCATGGGCAACCCCCATGCGACGCTCTTCGTCCCCGACCTCGATGCCGTCCCGGTCGCAACCCTCGGCCCCCTGTTGGAGCACGACCCGCTCTTCCCCGACCGCGCCAATATCGGCTTCGTCCAGGTCATCAACCCGGAGCATATCCGCCTCACCGTCTGGGAACGCGGCGCCGGGCTGACGCTCGCCTGCGGCTCCGGCGCCTGCGCCGCCCTGGTGAACGCCGCCCGCCGCGGCCTCACCGGCCGGGCCGCCACCGTCACCCTCCCCGGCGGCGACCTCCACATCGAATGGCGCACCGACGGCCATGTGCTGATGACCGGCCCCGTCGCCACCGCCTTCACCGGCACCATCGACCTCGACGCGCTCCCGCTGTGACCCTCGAACTCCTCACCTTCGGCTGCCGCCTCAACACCTACGAGTCGGAAGCGATGCGCGACCTCGCCGGCAAGGCTGGCCAGCAAGGCATCATCGTCAACACCTGCGCCGTCACCGCCGAGGCCGAGCGCCAGGCCCGCCAGGCCATTCGTCGCGCCGCCCGCGAGAACCCCGGCACGCCCATCATCGTCACCGGCTGCGCCGCCCAGATCGCGCCCGACAAGTGGGCCACCCTCCCCGGCGTCACCCGCGTCATCGGCAATGCGGACAAGCTGAAGCCTGAAGCCTGGTCCCTCGATGCCCCGCCCGCGCCGGTGACGGACATCATGGCCGCGACCGAGACGGCGGCCCATCTGGTGACGGAATTCGCTGGCCGCGCCCGCGCCTTTGTCCAGGTGCAGCAGGGCTGCGACCACCGCTGCACCTTCTGCGTCATTCCCTACGGCCGAGGCCCCTCCCGCTCCGTCCCCATCGGTGCCATCGTCGAGCAGGTCCGTGCCCTCGTCGCCCATGGCTACAAGGAAGTCGTCCTCACCGGCGTCGACATCACCAGCTACGGCCCCGACCTCCCCGGCCAGCCCCGCCTCGGCCAGATGGTCCGCCGCCTGCTTGCCCTCGTCCCCGAGCTCCCCCGCCTCCGCCTGTCCTCCCTCGACCCGGCGGGAATGGATGACGACCTCTGGCGCCTCATCGCCGAGGAGCCGCGGCTGATGCCGCATCTCCACCTCTCGCTCCAGCACGGCGCCGACCTCATCCTGAAGCGCATGAAGCGCCGCCACCTGCGGGCCGATGCTCTGGCGCTTGCCCGCCGCGCCCGGGCGCTGCGCCCCGGCCTCGCTCTCGGCGCCGATCTCATCGCCGGCTTCCCCACCGAGACCGACGAGCATTTCGCTGAAATGCTCGACCTCGTCGCGCAGATGGAACTCGCCTTCCTGCACGTCTTTCCCTATTCCGAACGCCCCGGCACCCCGGCCGCCCGCATGCCCGCCCTGCCCATGCCGGTACGGAAGGCGCGGGCCGCCCACCTCCGCGCTGCGGGGGCGGCGGGCGCGGCCCGGTTCTACGCGGCGCGGCTTGGCGAGGAGGAAGCGGTGCTGTTCGAGCGTGAGGATCGCGGCCACACCGCGCATTTCGCCCCCATCCGCCTGGCAAGCGGCCAGGCCGAGCCCGGCACGCTGCGCCGCCTGCGCGTCACCGGCGCCGAAGCCGGCGGCCTTCTCGCCGAGGCCGCCTGACCATGGCGCTGAAGGACTGGCTCGGCCGCATCCGCGCCAAGCCGCAGCCGGGTGAGACGGAGGCCCCGCTTTCCACCGCGCCTGGCCAGCTGCCGGAGCCGGAGCCGCCGCTGGGCGCGCCGACCCTGCCCTCGGCCGCGACGCCAGGCCTCCCCGCCTCGCCCATCCCGGTCCCGCCCCCCTTCACCGCCCCCTCCCCCCTTGCCCGCCTCGGCGCCGCGCCCGAACCCGCCGTGCCGTTCGAGGTCGCCCTCACCCCCGAGGAGGAAGCCGCGCTGCGCGAGGCCGGCTTCGAAGCCGAGCCCGAGGCCGAGGTGCAGCCGCTCCCCGCCTCGCTTCCCACTCCTCCTCTTCCGGTTGACGAGCCGGAGGAAGCCGCCCGCACCGGCTGGTTCTCCCGCCTCCGCGCCGGCCTTTCCCGCTCCACCGCCCGCCTTACCGACAGCGTCACCACCCTCTTCCGCAAGCGCCGCCTCGACAACGAGGCCCTGGAGGAGCTGGAGGAGACGCTCATCACTGCCGATCTCGGCGTCGCCGCCAGCCGCCGCATCGTCGAGGGCTTCCGCCGCACCCGCTTCGGCAAGGAGGTCACCGACGAGGAGGTGAAGGCCGCGCTCGCCGAGGAGATCGCCACCATCCTCGGCCCTGTCGCTCAGCCCCTGGTGCTCGACCCCCTGCGCGCGCCGCATGTCGTGCTGGTGGTCGGCGTCAACGGCACCGGCAAGACGACGACCATCGCCAAGCTCGGCCAGCAATATCGCGAGCAGGGCCTCTCCTGCGCCTTCGTCGCCGGCGACACCTTCCGCGCCGCCGCCGTCGAGCAGTTGCAGATCTGGGGCGAGCGCACCGGCGCGCGTGTCTTCAAGCCCGCGAAGGAAGGGGCGGATGCCGCCGGCCTCGCCTTCGACGCACTGACCGCCGCCCGCGCCGAAGGCACCCAGGTCCTGCTGGTTGACACGGCCGGCCGCCTGCACAACAAGACGGCGCTGATGGAGGAGCTGCGCAAGGTCATCCGCGTGATGAAGCGCGTCGACCCTGAGGCGCCGCATTCCGTCCTCCTCGTCCTCGACGCCACCACCGGCCAGAACGCCGTGCAGCAGGTGAAGGTCTTCAAGGAGATGGTCGCCGTCACCGGCCTCGCCGTCACCAAGCTGGACGGCAGCGCCAAGGGCGGCGTCGTCGTGGCACTTGCCCAGGAATTCGGCCTGCCCGTGCATGTGGTGGGCGTCGGCGAGAAGGCGGCCGACCTCCGTCCCTTCACCGCTCGCGACTATGCGAGAGGGTTGGTCGGCCTGCCATGATCTCCCGGCGCCTCCTGCCGCTGCTCTTGCTGGGCTCCCCGGCCGCAGCCCAGGACGCGCCTCCCGCCAGCTTCGTCGAGCTGCTTCCCGCCGAGGGCCGCGCCCCGGTCCGGCTGAACGCCATGCAGGTCGTCCGCGTCGCCAGGCTCGACGGCGCGACCATCCTCGACACCACCGCCTTCGTCCAGCAGCGCAGCAGCGAGGGGCTGGATGCCGTCATCCGCCGTCTGCAGGCCGCCGGCCTCCGCCTCGTCCCGCTAACCGACCTCAATGGCGCCCGCACCTACCTGGCGCTCGACCGCATCGTCCTGGTCCGCCCCTCGGAGGAACGCCACGCAGCGGGCGCCCGCGCCGCCATCGTCGTCGCCGGGCTGCGCTTTGCCACCGATGTCGCGGTGCGGGAGACCGTGGCCGATGTCATGGCGGCGATCGGTGCGGCGCATTGATTGAGGGTGCATCGAAGGCAGTGCCTCCGATCCCCTCAAACTCCCCCGCCAAAGGCCGAAGGGCTTTTAAAATCCTTGCGCTAACCTATTGGATTCCAAAGGCCCTTCGGCCTTTGGTGGGGAGAGCGCGAGAGGGGCACCGCCCCTCTCGTCCCCAACGGAAGGAAATCATCCATGCCCACCGAAACCCGCTGGGACCGCATGACCGGCCCCGAATTGAAGGCGCTGGCCGCCCGCGATGCCCTCGTCATCCTCCCCATCGGCAGCCTCGAGCAGCATGGCCCCCACCTTCCGGTCTGGACCGACAGCGCCTGCGCTCATGAATTCGCCCTCCGCGCCGCCGCCGCCGTGGCCGAGGACCTCCCCGTCGCCGTCCTCCCCCCGGTCTGGCTCGGCCTTTCGGAGCACCACCTGCCCTTCGGCGGTACCATCACGCTCGACCACGCCACCTTCCAGGCCGTGCTCCGCTGCGTCGTCCGCTCGCTGGTCGCCGACGGCTTCCGCCGCCTGCTGATCGTCAACGGCCATGGCGGCAACATCGACCCGCTGGCCGTCGCCGGCCGCGAGCTGGCGGTGGAATTCGGCATCCCCATCGTCACCACCACCTGGCCCCAGGTGGCCGCGAAGGAGATCGCCGGTATACTGACGACGCAGCCCGGCGTGCAGCATGCCTGCGAGGGCGAGACCAGCCTTTGGCTCGCATTGGATGCCGCCCAGGTCCGCCAGGAGAAAATCGTCGAGAGCCTTTCCAACCCGCCGCCGAACCCGCCCACCGGCTTTGTCCGCTTCTACTCCTTCGAGGAACGCGCCCCGCGCACCGGCGTCCGCGGCGACCCACGCGCCGCGACCGCCGAGAAGGGCGAGGCCATCTTCGCCGCCGTCACCCGTGCGTTGGCCGCCGCCATGCGCGACCCGGTGCTCTGGACCACCCCCGACCCGGTCTGGGACGCCGGCCGCGGCCTCAAGCCTCAGTAGGCGAAGGGCACCCTGAGCCTCGCCCCCGGCGCCGGCCGGTAGAGCTTGTCCTCCAGCAGGCTCGGCGAGCCTTCCTCGGCCAGCCCACGCCCCGGCAGGTTGCGGTAGAGCAGGCTGGGGCCCAGCGTCGTCCGCGGGTCCGGCAGGGGCGCCTGCCGCTCCACCATGCGATTCGGCACCGGCGCTAGGTTGCCGGGCTGCGGCTGGCGCGGCGGCAACGGCAGCGCCGCATGTTTCGCGAGGTTGAGCGGGGGCGGCTTCCGCAGCGCCGGCCTCCTCGGCTGCGGCCGTGCCGGTGCCGCCCGCTCCGGCAACCGGACCTCCGGCCCGGGCGAAAGCACCGTCGCCTCCTCCGCCAAGGCCGGTCCGGTGAGCAGCAGCAGCGTGAGCAGTACCCGCCTCATAGCCCGTCTCCCGGCAGGGGCCGTGTCCCCCGCACATCCTCGGGTGGGTTCATCGCAGGCAGGCCGAGTGGACGGCCCGCCGCCTCCCGCCACTGCCTCAAAGCCCAGTGAACAGAGGGAAAGGCAATCTCCCCCCAGGGAATCTCCTCCCAGCCGAACAGCCGCACATCGAGGCTCTCCGGCCCCGGCGCGAAGCCCGGCTCTGCCAGCCCCGCGCGGAAGATCACCTGCACCTGCCCGATCCGGGCGATGGAATAGATGGCGAGCACGCCCTCGATGGCGATGCGCGCCTGAGCCTCTTCCCAGGCCTCGCGCCGGGCGCCTTCCTCGACCGTCTCGGCCATTTCCATGTAGCCGGCCGGCAGGGTCCAGAAGCCGCGCCGGGGCTCGATCGCCCTCCGGCAGAGCAGCACCCGCTCCCCGACCCCGACGACGCTGCCGACGACGATCTTGGGGTTCTCATAGGCAATGAAACCGCAATCGGCACAGGTCAGCCGCTCGCGGTCTTCACCTTCCGGGACGGTGCGGACAAAGCTCGCCATGAGGAGAGGATGGGCGGCCCCTCCGGTCAGTGCAAGCTCCGATGGGCACGCTCAGACGCGCAGGTCGAGCAGGGAACCGCGTGGCGGCGGGCGGCTCGGCGCCGTGGGCACCGCCTCCAGCGTCCGCTGGGACGGCTGGACATCGGCGGCCGGGCCATTTTGCCCCGGGCTGATGCCTCGGACCGGCTGGGCCGGCCTGGTCTGTGCCACCTGCGTCGTGAAGGCGGCCAGCGCATTGGTGCTGATCATGCGCCGGATCATGCCTTCGAGGTCTGAATCGCCGGTAAAGGCGGGAGCACGATGGCGGCGGTCGCGGGGCGGGATGCGCATGCCGCAGCATGGCGCCCGCCGCCGTTAACCGTCCAGTAAGCTTTGGTCACACTCGCTGGAAGCTTAGGCAGCAGTCTCCAAGGCCGCCACCCCCGGCAAGGTCTTTCCCTCAAGCCATTCGAGGAAGGCACCACCCGCGGCCGACACATAGGTCATCCGCTCCTCGACGCCCGCATGCTTGAGCGCCGCGACGGTATCCCCGCCGCCGGCGATCGACTTCAGCCCCATCGACTGCGTCAGCCCCGCCACCGACTGCGCGACCGCGACCGTCGCCGCGTCGAAGGGCGGCGTCTCGAAGGCGCCGAGCGGCCCGTTCCACACCAGGGTCGAGGCCTGGCGCAGCCGCGCCTCGATCGCCGCCACCGTATCCGGCCCCACATCCAGCGCCATCATCTCGGCCGGCACGGCATCGACGCCGACTTCCCGCGTCGGGACATTCGCCGCGAAGGCCGCCGCCACCATCAGGTCGCTCGGCAGGATGATCTCGCAATTCGCCGTCCGGGCGGTCTCCAGGATTGCCCGCGCCGTGTCGTACATCCCTGCCTCCTGCAAGGACTTGCCCATGGCATGCCCCTGCGCACCGAGGAAGGTGTTCGCCATCGCCCCACCGATGACCAGCACGTCCACCCGCTTCACCATGTTGCCGAGCAGGTCGAGCTTGGTGCTGACCTTCGCCCCGCCGACGATGGCGACGACCGGCCGCGCCGGGTTGCCGAGCGCCGCATCCAGCGCCTCCAGCTCCGCCTGCATCAGCCGCCCTGCATAGGAGGGCAGCAGCCGCGCCACGCCCTCGGTGCTGGCATGTGCCCGGTGCGCCGCCGAGAAGGCATCGTTGACATAGACATCCGCGAGCTTCGCCAGCGCCGCCGCCATCGCCGGGTCGTTGGCTTCCTCGCCCGCGTGGTAGCGGGTGTTCTCGAGCAGCAGCACCTCGCCATCCTGCAGCCGGGCGGCGGCGGCCTCGGCCTCCGGCCCGATGCAGTCGTCGACGAAGGCAACCGGCCGGCTCAGCGCCTGCGCCAGCGCCTCCTGCATCGGCTTCAGCGACATCTCCGGCACGCGCTTGCCCTTGGGCCGGTCGAAATGGCTGCACAGGATGACCCGCCCGCCCTTCTCCGCCAGCTCCTGGACGGTCGGCGCCAGCCGCTCGATCCGGGTGCGGTCGGTGATGACGCCATCCCTCATCGGCAGGTTCAGGTCGGCGCGCAGCAGGATGCGGCGGCCCTTGGGGTCGAGGTCGTCGAGAGTGCGGAAGCGGGCCATCCGGTGGGTCCTCATGCGGCGCCCGCCGACTGGGCGGGCGCCGTGTTGTCCAGGCTCAGAGGCTGCCGAGCAGCGCGGCAGTGTCCGACATGCGGTTGGAGAAGCCCCACTCGTTGTCGTACCAGCTCATCACCCGCACCAGCGCGCCGTCGACCACCTGGGTCTGCGTCGCGTCGAAGGTCGAGGAATGGCTGTCGTGGTTGAAGTCGATGGAGACCAGCGGCGCGGTGTTGTAGCCGAGGATACCCTTCAGCTCGCCCTCGGCGGCTTCCTTCATCACCTGGTTCACCATCTCCTTGGTGACGCCCTCGGTCTTGAGGTTCACGTCGAGCGAGATGAGCGAGACATTCGGCGTCGGGATGCGGATGGCGGTGCCGTCCAGCTTGCCCTTCAGCTCCGGCAGCACGAGGCCGACCGCCTTCGCCGCACCCGTCGAGGTCGGGATGGCGGAGACGGCCGCGGCGCGCGCCCGGTGCAGGTCCTTGTGCAATGTGTCGACCGTGTTCTGGTCGCCCGTATAGGCGTGGATCGTCACCATGTAGCCGCGCTGGATGCCGAACTTCTCGTGCAGCACCTTCGCCACCGGCGCGAGGCAGTTGGTGGTGCAGGACGCGTTCGAGACGATCTGGTGGCTCGGCTTCAGGATCTTGTGGTTCACGCCATAGACGATGGTCGCCTGCGCGCTGTCGTCGGCATGCGCTTCGGCCCAGGTGACGGGGGCGGAGACCAGCACCTTCCGCGCGCCGGACTGCAGCAGCAGCGCCGCCTTGTCGGAGTTGGTGAAGATGCCGGTGCACTCGGCCGCGACGTCGATGCCCTGCCAGGGCAGCTTGGTCGGGTCACGCTCGGCCGTCACCTTGATCGGCGCATAGGTCCGGCCATTGGCCGAGATGATCATCGAGTTGCCCTCGACCTGCACCTCGCCCGGGAAGCGCCCATGCACGCTGTCGTAGCGGAAGAGGTGCGCATTGGCCTCGACCGAGCCGAGGTCATTGATGGCGACGCATTCCACATCGTCGCGCCCGCTCTCGATCATCGCGCGCAGCACCAGGCGACCGATGCGCCCGAACCCGTTGATCCCGACCTTCACGGCCATCATCGTCTTCCTTCTCTTGGAGCCCGACCAAGGGGCTCGACAACACGCTCAACCGATACGCTTCTTCACCGCCGCCGTCACCGCCTCGGCCGTGATGCCGAAGTGGCGGTACAGATCCTCCACCGGGCCCGAGGCGCCGAAGCCCTCCATGCCGATGAAGAGTCCCTCCGGCCCCAGCCAACGCTCCCAGCCGAAGCCGATCGCCGCCTCGATCCCGACGCGGAGGGCGCTTCCCAGCACCCCCTCCCGGTATCCTGCATCCTGCGCGGCGAACAACTCCCAGCAGGGCAGCGAGACGACGGCCGTTGCGATACCATCGGCCTCCAGCGCCGCCCGGGCAACCAGGGCGATGGACACTTCCGAGCCAGTGGCGATCAAGGTTGCGCGCCGCGGCCCGGAACCCTCCTCGACGACATACCCGCCCCGCGCACAGCGGTTCTCCCCCGCCTCGGTCCGGTATGGCGTCAGCCCCTGCCGCGACAGCGCCAGCACGCTCGGCCCGTCCGACCGCTTCACTGCCAGCTCCCAGCACTCGGCGGTCTCCATTGCATCGCCGGGGCGGAAGACGAAGAGGTGCGGGATGGCGCGCAACCCCGCCAGCGTCTCCACCGGCTGGTGCGTCGGCCCGTCCTCGCCGAGGCCGATGCTGTCATGCGTCAGCACATGGATGACGCGCTGGCGCATCAGCGCCGCCAGCCGGATCGACGGCCGCATGTAGTCGGCGAAGACCAGGAAGGCACCGGAATAGGGGATGATGCCGCCATGCAGCGCCATGCCGTTCATCGCCGCGGCCATGCCGTGCTCGCGCACGCCGTAATGCACGTAGCGCCCGTTGAAATCCCCCGGCTTCACCGAAGGGATGCCCTTCACATTGGTGTTGTTCGACCCCGTCAGGTCCGCCGAGCCACCGACCATCTCCGGAATCGAGGGCACCAGCGCCTCGAGCGCCCGCTGCCCCGCGATCCGTGTCGCGAGCTTCGGCTTCTCCTCCGCGGTCTTCACCCGCAGCGCCGCCAGCGCCTCGTGCCAGGCTTCCGGCAGCTTGCCGGCGATGGCGCGCTCGAAATCGGCCTTCATCGGGTGCTTGGCCAGCCGCTTCAGCCAGGTCCGCCGTGTCCCCGCCGAGCGGCGTCCCACCGCCTCCCAGCGCTCCCGCAGCCCCTCCGGCACCTCGAAGGGCGGGTGGTTCCAGCCCAGCGCCGACTTCGCCGCCGCGGCTTCCTCGGGCCCGAGCGGGCTGCCATGGCTCGCCGCAGTCCCCGCCTTCTTCGGCGCGGAGAAGCCGATGATGGTCTTGCAGGCGATCAGCACCGGCTTCGGCGTCCTGACGGCCCAGGCCAGCGCCGCCGCCACCTCCGCCGTGTCGTGCCCGTCGACCCGCCGCACCGCCCATCCATAGGACTGGAAACGCTTCAGGGTGTCGTCGGTGAAGGAGAGGTCGGTCGGGCCGTCGATGGTGACCTTGTTGTCGTCCCAGAGCAGCGTCAGCTTGTCGAGGTTGAGATGCCCGGCGAGCGAGGCCGCCTCATGGCTGACCCCTTCCTGCAGGCAGCCATCGCCGCAGATCGCCCAGGTGCGGTGGTCGACCAGCGACTTGCCGAAGCGCGCCGCCAGGATCCGCTCCGCCAGCGCCATGCCGACGGCATTGCCGATGCCCTGGCCGAGCGGCCCGGTCGTCGTCTCGATCCCCGGCGCCTCGCCGAACTCCGGGTGCCCCGCCGCCGGCGAATGCAGCTGGCGGAAATGCTTGATGTCGTCGATCGTCATCCCCGGCTGCCCGGTGAGATGCAGGATCGAGTAGAGCAGCATCGAGCCATGCCCGGCGCTGAGCACGAAGCGGTCGCGGTCCGGCCAACGCGGGTCGGCGGCGTCGAACTTCACGAACTGGCTGAACAGCACCGTCGCCACATCCGCCATGCCGAGGGGCATGCCGGGATGGCCCGATTTCGACTTCTCGACGGCATCGATCGCCAGCGCCCGGATCGCATCCGCCATCCGCCGCTCCTCCGTCGCCGGCCGAGCGAGGATCTCGGCCTGCAAGGCGAGCGCCGGGTTCGGCTTGGCATCGGGCTGGGAATCGGGTTCGAGGCTGGCCAAGGCAGCGGTCCTCCTGGGTTGTCGGCCCTATAGGCCGCGGTGCGGTGGCCGGCAACCCAGCCCCTGGATGCGGTCACGGCGGCGCGATAGCCTGCCAGCATGGACACCGCCCCCCAGCGCGAGGAACTCCCCCCCGCCCCTCCCGGCCCGCCCGAGGGCGAGCAGCATTTCACTGCCTCCGAGACCGTCCGCGACCTGGTCATCGGCACGGCGGACGGGCTGACGGTGCCCTTCGCCCTCGCCGCCGGCCTCTCCGGCGCCATCGCCGCCAATCCGCTGATCGTGACGGCCGGCCTCGCCGAGATCGCCGCCGGCTGCGTCGCCATGGGCCTCGGCGGCTACCTCGCCGCCCGCACCGACGCCCAGCATTTCGAGGCCGAGCGCAGCCGCGAAGAGCAGGAGATCCGCGACTACCCCGACCGCGAGCGTTGGGAGGTTTCCGTCATCCTCCACCGCTACGGCCTGCGGGGCGAGACCCTGCGCCAGGCGACGGAGGCCATCGCCGCCGACCGCCGCCGCTGGGTCGACTTCATGATGCGCTTCGAGCTGGACCTCGCGGAGCCCACCCCCGGCCGCGCCGCCCGCTCGGCCGCGACCATCGGCGGCGCCTATGCGGTGGGCGGGATGATCCCGCTCTCGCCCTACATCCTCATGGCGGAAACCCGCCCGGCCCTGATGGTCTCCGCCACGATTACCGGCATCGCCTTGCTCGGCTTCGGCTGGCTGAAGGCCCGGGCCACCGGCCTCCCCCCGCTGCGCGGCGCGCTGCAGACCTTCGGCATCGGCGGCCTGGCGGCCACGGTCGCCTACCTCATCGCCCAGTGGGTCGGCGGCTGAGGATCCGCTGGACGGCAGCCCCAACCCTCAGCTATAGGATTATTTGCCGAAGACGAAACCGCACCCGAACTCCCGCCTCAATCCTTGAAATTCTCAAACCCCGCCGCAGGCCCCTGCGAAAACAAGAGCTTGCCGGCTCACCCCTTCAATAGTTGAGCCGTTCAGACCGGCCGGTTCGCCCGCGCCACCACCGCCTCGAACAGTACCTGGCATCCCGCCTCCGCCTCGCTCGGCTCGATGCTTTCCGCCTCGTTGTGGGAGAGCCCGTCCTTGCAGGGGGTGAAGATCATCGCCGTCGGCACGCTCCGCGCCACATAGACCGCGTCATGCCCGGCGCCCGAGACGATTTCCCGCGCCGGCAGGCCGAGCCGCGCCGCTGCCTGCCGCACCAGATCGACGCAGCCCGGATCGAAGGGTTGCGCCGGCAGCCGGAACAGCTCCTCCAGCTTCAGGGGCGTCCCGCAATCGCGCGCGATGAACCCAGCCTCGCGCGGGAATTGCGCCGCCAGCCGCTCGATCTCGCCGAAATCCGGGTGGCGGAACTCGACGCTGAACCGCACCTCGCCGGGCACCACGTTGCGGCTGTTCGGCAGCACATGCAGCTGCCCGACCGTGCCGCGCCCGTCCTCGCCGCGGGCCCGCATCATGCGGTCGACAAGGTCGATGATCCGGGCGGCGCAGACCAGCGCATCCCGCCGCGCGGAGGGCGGCGTCGTCCCGGCATGCGCGTCCTGCCCGGTGACCACCGCGTCGTACCAGACCTGCGCCTGTGCCCCGGTGACGATGCCGATCTGCTTGCCTTCCTTCTCGAGGATCGGCCCCTGCTCGATATGCAACTCGAAATAGGCATCCGCCGGGAACGGGGCTGCCGCCACCTCGCCCTTGTAGCCGATCGCCGTCAGCGCCTCCTCGACCGAGACGCCCTCGACGTCGCGCAGCCCATAGACCTTCTCCAGCGGATAGACGCCCGCCCAGGCGCCGCTGCCCATCAGCGAATAGCCGAAGCGGCTGCCCTCCTCATCGGTCCAGTTGACCAGCTCGACTGGCGCCTCGGTCTGGATGTTGAGGTCATTGAGCGAACGCATCACCTCCAGCCCCGCGATGACGCCGAGCGCGCCGTCGAATTTCCCGCCCGAGGGCTGGCTGTCGAGATGGCTGCCCATCAGCACCGGCAGCCGCGTCGAGTCGCGCCCCTCGCGCCTGGCGAACATGTTGCCGATCGCATCGACGCGCACAGTGAGGCCCAGCGCCTCGCACCAGCCGCGGAACCGCTCCCGCCCCTGCCGGTCCACCTCGGTGAGCGTCAGCCGCCTGACGCCGCCCTTCGGCGTCGCGCCGATCTCGGCCATCGCCATCAGGCTGTCCCACAGCCGCTTGCCGTCGACCCGCTGATTCGTCCCGCTCATCGTCACGATCCCCTGCTGCCCGCGCCATAGGCCGCGGGGGCGTCGCGGGCAAGCGCCCTACTCCAGCCGCAGCACCGCGCCCGATTCGTGCAGCAGGTAGGCGCGCGGCCCGTCGATGACCACCCGCGCCACGGTGTTCGGCGGCCCGGCCCGGTCGGCGCAGCGCACCGCGCCGGCAAGCGGCATGGCATCGCCCAGCGCCGGCAGGCGCCCGGCGCCGAGGAAGCCGCGCGCCTCAGTTGCCGGGCGCGGCCGCAGATCGGCGTAGTCCACCCCTTGCGGGCAATCCTCGTAGAAGGGGTTGGTGAAGGCATCCCGGCCGAAGACCACCCTCTCCGCCTGCCGCGCCGCCAGCCAGGCGCGATCCGCCGGGCTGCAGCGCGGGCAGTCGATGCCGGCGACCCGCCAGGTGCGCTGCCAGCCCGGGGGCGTCTCCGCATGGGCGCAGGCCGCCAGCAGCAGGCCCGCCGCGATGAGCCACCGCATCGCCGTCAGGCCGGCCGATTGATGACGGAGGCGAAGCTGCCGGCCCGCATCGGGATGATCGCACGCGCCGTCTGCAGCGGCTGGTAGCGGCCGTAGGAGAGAATGCGTGGCTGCCAGTAGCTGTTCGTGAACTTCACGGTGGCGACGCCAGTCGAGCTTTGCGAGCCGATCCATTCCGTCGCGCTGACCACGATGCCGACATGCGTCGCACGGCTGGTGCCCGCCGGGGCGAAGAAGACCAGGTCGCCCGGCGCCCCCGGCGGGTCGACGGCCGGGAAGCGCCCGCCCGTCCGCAGGTCGTCCGCCGTCACCCGCGCCAGGGTGTTGGTGCCATAGGCCTTGTTGAAGACGTGGATGACGAAGCCGGAGCAGTCGAAGCCCTCGGTCGTCGAGCCGCCCCAGGTATAGGGCTTGCCGGCGGCGGCGACACGCGCGGCCTCGGCTTCGCGGAGGATCAGGCTCTGCGCGTCCGACAGGGTCGGGGTCGGCGTGTCGGGCATCGGGGGCTTGCCTCGTCGCGGGTGTGGCTGATCGTTACCATACCGGCCAAAGCCCCGGCGTCGCCAGTTCCAACAGGTTGCCGTCCGGGTCCCGGAAATAGATGCTGGTGCTGCCGCGAGGCCACCGCGTCCGTCCCTCGATGGCGACGCCATGCGCCGCCAGCCGGGCCTCCCAGTCCGGCAGCGCCTCCGCCGTGACGGCCAGCGCCGCATGGACGCCGCCGATGCCGTCATGCGGCGGGATGGTGCCGCCGGGCAGGTGCACCGTCGCCGTCGTGCTGCCGCGCAGGAAGACCAGCAACGCGCTGCGCCCTCCGACCGGATAGGCGGTCAGCCGCTCATCCGCGAACATGGGCGAGAGGCCGAGCACACCCTCATAGAAGCCGCGCGCCTGCGCCATGTCGGCGGCATAGAGCGCGGTCTCGAGCAATCCGGCAAGCGGCGGGGCATCGGTCATGCCGCATCCTCCCGCCCGGCAACGCCCCTCGCAAGCCGGGATGCGGCACACGACATGCGGGTGATGATGCGGCGCCTGCTCCTTCTCGGTCTGCTCGGCGCGGCGTGGCCAGCCGCCGCGCAGCAGCTTCCACCCGCCCCGGCGACACTCGCCGAGCGGCAACGCCAGCTCGATGCATGGTGGGCCCGGCAGCGCGAGAAGGAAGCGACCGACCGCGCCGTCAACGGCCCACGCGAGGCCCGGCGCAACCTGACGCGCGACCAGTTCGAGTTCTGGAACCGGCAGAACGACCGGCGGCGCGGCATCCCCCTGCCGCCCTTCTGATCCGCCGCGTCAGAGCGCGAGGCGCAGCGCCCGCCGGTACCGGGCGAAGCAGGCAGCGCCGCATTCCAGCCGCATCAGCGCGCCTTCCGCCATGGCCGTCGCATAGCGCGGATCCTCGGCGACGAGCGGCCGGATCGCCTCGGCATTCCAGGCCAGGGAGTGCTTCACGTCGAGGATGGCGTGCAAGTCGAAGTAGTGCCGGTCGCCCGCCGGGACCTTCAGCCGCTTGAGCCCCTTGGCGACCATCGCCGAGCGGCCCGGCGCGGTCTGCTCGATCACCCCGAGCGCCCCGACCGAATGATAGGCATAGCGGCGGTTCGCCGCGAGCCCGGCCATGACGTTCGCCAGCGCCAGCGCCTCCCACACCGTCGACTCGATCCGGGGCTCGAGGCCGAGCCGATGGGCGAGCACGTCGAGCAGCGGGCCATGCATGCCCTTCGGATTGCCGCGGCCCATCTCGTCCCAGTAGTTGCGCGCGATCTCGAGCTTCGGCTGCTGCGGCATCCGTATCTGGGTCAGCGCGGCCAGGTCCTCGAAGCCCGCCTCCCCGGCGACCTCCTGGGTCAGGAACCAGCGCATCTCATTCATGGAGGCCCGCTCGGCGAGCCAGGGGAAGAGCGGGTCGCCCTGGCCGGGGCCGGTGCGGTCCAGCTCCTCGAACCAGGCGATGAAGCCGTCGGGATCGGTCGGGGCCTCGGCGGCGCGGGCGACGACGGCGGCGCGGCGCGCCTCAAGGAACCCCATCTCCTCGCGCTCCAGCGCGGCAAGCTCTTCCCGGTCCTGTTCCCAATCACCGCCGGGAAGCGACGGAGTGAAGCGGCGGCGGTTCAGGTCGGCGAGCCGGCGTTGCAGGCGGTCCTGCGCGGCATCCTCGGGCATGTTCGTCGGGTACAGGCTGCCTTCTGGCATCGTTCAACTCCCTGGCTTCGTAACGGTGAGGACGACTGCGGCAATGCGGTCAGCCCGGTCGTAGGCGCCGCCCTCCAATTCCTCGCCGAAGACATCTGGATCGGATTCGCGATAGCGCCAGGCGAGGCCGGCCCCGGCGAGGCGCTGCGTCGCCGCCTCCAGGAAGGCATCCTGCCCCTCGACGATGGCAACGCCGGTGTAGAGGACGAGCGTGCCGCCCGGCGCCAGGCGCCCGAGGGCTGCATCGAGGATGGCAACGGAAAGCCCCTCGCCCAGCGCACCGCCGCCATGCCGGTAGGCCCGCCGTGCGTGGTCGAGCAGATAGGGCGGGTTGGAGACGATGAGATCGAACGGCCCCCCGACGCCGGTCAACAGGTCGCTGTGCAGGGCCGTTGCCCCGGCGGCACCGGCCAGGGCGGCATTGACCCGCGCCAGGCGGAGTGCGGCATCGTTGATGTCGAGCATCACCACCTCCGCCGCCGGACAGGCCTTGGCGACGACGATCCCACCCGGGCCTGCGCCGCAGCCGATATCGGCCGCGCGCCTGACGGGGGCACTGCGGGCGGCGAGCTCCGCCTGGATGGCCGCGGCAAAGCGATAGGTATCAGGGCCGAAGAACACCGCATCGGCGGCGCTGGTGGGGAAGGCGGAATGCAGGAACAGCTCGCCGGCAAGGCTCGAGAGCCGCACCAAGCTGCGCCAGAGCGCCTCGCCGGCCTCGGGCACCGCCACTTCGGCGCGGCGCATCAGCTCGAACAGGCCAGGCGGCATCACCTCAGCCGGGAAGGACCGGCTCCAGCCGAAGACGCCACGGAGGTCCTCCGCGACAGCATTGCCTGGCCGGCGGTTGACCCGGGCATGGGTCGCCGGCGTCGGCGTGACGAAATTATAGCCCGTGTCTCGTACCGCCTCGGCAAGGGCGAGAAGCGACGCGTCGGACGGGCCGAGGGGGGAGAGAAATGCCATTCGGGCAAACCGAACGGCTGCAGTGGCAGCAGGTTCCGCCCGTGCCGCAGCGCGGGCGCTGCCCCGCGCCCGGTCGGGGCCCTCAGGCCTGCATCAGCACCCTGACATGGGCCGCCGTGCTGGCGGCCAGCGCATCGAGGTCATAGCCGCCCTCCAGCAGGCTGACGACGCGCCCGCCGCAGCGCCGCCCGGCGAGGCCGCAGAGCGCCTCCGTGACCCAGGCGAAATCCGTCTCCCGCAGGCGGAGTTGCGCCAGCGGGTCCCGCGCATGGGCATCGAAGCCGGCCGAGATCACCAGCAGGTCCGGCTGGAACCCTTCGATCGCCGGCAACAGCGCCTGCCAGGCCTCGCGGAACTCAGCCCCGTCGGCGCCCGGCCGCAGCGGCACGTTGAAGATGTTGCCCACCCCCCGCTCCCGCCGGTCGCCCGTGCCGGGGTAGAGCGGCCATTGATGCGAGGAGGCGTAGAGGATCGTCCCGTCCGCCTCGACGCAGGCCTGGCTGCCATTGCCGTGGTGGACGTCGAAATCGATGATGGCAACGCGCGCCGCCCCATGCGCCACCTGGGCATGGCGCGCGGCGATGACGGCGTTCGCGAAGAAGCAGAAGCCCATTGGCCGCGCCGGTTCGGCATGGTGGCCGGGCGGGCGCGTTGCGCAGAAGGCGCGGCGCACCTCGCCCCGCATCACCGCATCCACGGCGGCGACGGCGGCGCCCGCGGCACGCAGCGCCGCCTCGGCGCTGCCGGCGCTCATCACCGTATCCGCATCGAGGGCGACGCTCTCCCCCTCCGCCGGGCGGATGGACAGGATGGCGTCGACATAGTTGCGCGGATGGGCGCGCTCCAGCTGCTCGACCGTCGCCTCCGGCGCCTCGGCGCGGATGAGGTCGCAGAACTCCTCCGCCTCCAGCCCCGCGAGCACGGCGCGCAGCCTATCAGGACATTCCGGATGGTAGTCGCCCGGATCGTGGCGGAGGCAGGCGCGGTGGGTGAGCAGCAGAACGCTCATGCCGCCTCCCGCTTGCGCAACACGAAGCGCCAAACGCCACCCGCCTCCTTGGCCTCCTCCAGCCCGTGCCCGGTCTCGGCGCAGAAGGCGGGGAAGTCCTTCGCCGCCGCCGGGTCGGTGGCGAGCACCACCAACCGTCCCCCCGGCGGGAGGGAACGCAGCGCCTTGTTGGCCTTCAGCACCGGCAGGGGACAGGAGAGCCCCTGCACATCAAGCAGCGTTTCCGACATGCTGGGGAGGACAGCACCCAGGCCGTTCCATGACAAGCGCCATGCCCTTCCGCCTCGGCATCGACCTTGGCGGCACCAAGACGGAGATCGTGGCGCTCGACGCCGCGGGCGCCATCCGCCTCCGCCGGCGCGCGCCGACGCCGTCCGGCTATGCCGGCGTCATCAATCTGATCGGCAGGCTGGTGGAGGCGTCGGAGGCGGAGCTCGGCGGCCAGGGCTCGGTTGGCCTCGGCATCCCCGGCAGCCTCTCGCCGGCGACGGGGCTGGTGCGCGGGGCGAATTCCACCTGGCTGAACGGCGGGCGGCTGGATGCCGACATCGCGGCACGGCTCGGCCGCCTGGTGCGGCTCTCGAACGACGCCAACTGCCTCGCCATGAGCGAGGCGGCGGATGGGGCGGGGGCCGGGCATCGCCGGGTCTTCGCCGTCATCCTCGGCACCGGGGTCGGTGCGGGTATCACCACGGACGGGCGGATCGAGGAGGGGCGCAACCGCATCGCCGGGGAATGGGGGCACAACCCGCTGCCGTGGATGACGCCGGACGAGTATCCCGGCCCTGCCTGCTGGTGCGGGCGGCGGGGCTGCATCGAGACCTTCCTCTGCGGCCCGGCGCTCGCCGCCGATGCCGACGGGGCGGGCGCGCGCGACGCCGGCGGGCTGCCGGGCCGGGCCGAAGCGGGCGATGCGGCGGCGGCCGGGGCACTTGTCCGCCACGCCGACCGGCTGGCGCGGGCGCTCGCGCATGTCATCAACCTGCTGGATCCGGATTGCATCATCCTCGCCGGCGGCCTCTCCAACATGGCGCATCTCTATGACGAGGTCCCCCGGCGCTGGCGGAACTTCGTCTTCTCCGACGTGGTGGCGACGCCCCTGCTCAAGGCGCGGCATGGCGACAGTTCCGGCGTGCTCGGCGCGGCTAGGCTCTGGGATGCGGGCTGAGCTGCACGCCGGCGCGGTCTATGCCGCGGCGATGTTCGGCCTCGGCGCCCTGCTCGGCCCGCTGCGCGAGCTGGTCCTGACGCCCCGCCTCGGCGCCACCGCCGCCGCGGCGCTGGAGGCGGTGCCGATGCTGCTCGGCATGGCGATCCTGGCACCCCGTCTTGCCCGCCGCCTGGAGGTGCCGCCCGTGCTGCCGGCGCGGCTCGGCATGGGCGGCGCCGGCCTCGCCCTGCTGGTCCTGGCCGAGACCGCGCTCGACTGGCTGGTCCGGGGCCAGGGCCTCTGGCTCGAGCGGATGCGGAGCCCGGCGGGTTGGATCGGCTTCGGGCTGCTCGCTGCCTTCGCCCTGATGCCGGCATTGCGTCGCGGCTGATGCCCTGCCTCTGCCGCGACTGCTTCCGCGAGGTGCCCGAGGCGCGCGGCACCTGTGCCGCCTGCGGCTCCCGCCGCCTGGTGCGGCACCCGGAGCTGTTCACGCTGACCGTCGCCCATGTCGATTGCGACGCCTTCTATGCCAGCATCGAGAAGCGGGACCGGCCGGAGCTGCTGGCCCTGCCGGTGATCGTCGGCGGCGGCCGGCGGGGCGTCGTCTCGGCTGCCTGCTACATCGCCCGCACCCGCGGCGTGCGCAGCGCCATGCCGATGTTCAAGGCGCTGGCGCTCTGCCCGGACGCCGTGGTCATCAAGCCGGACATGGCGAAATACGCCGCCGCCGCGCGGCAGATCCGCGGGCTGATGGAGAGGCTGACGCCGCTCGTCCAGCCGCTCTCGATCGACGAGGCGGTGCTCGACCTGCGCGGCACGGCGGCGCTGCACCGCGCCCCGCCCGCCGCCGTGCTCGCCCGCTTCGCCCGTGCGGTGGAGATGCAGGTGGGCGTCACCGTCTCCATCGGCCTCGCCGCCAACCGGCTGATGGGCAAGCTGGCGGCGGAGCGGGACAAGCCGCGCGGCTTTGCGGTCATCGGTGGGGCGGAGGCGGCGGACTGGCTGGCGCCGCAGCCGGTGACGCTGCTGCCGGGCGTCGGGCCGGCGCTGGCGCGGAAGCTTGAGTCGGCAGGCTTCACCCGGCTCGGGCAGCTGGCCACGCTCAACCCGCTCGAGGCGGCACGGCGCTTCGGGGAGGACGGGCCTGGCCTCGCCGCCCGCGCCCGGGGCGAGGACAAGCGCCCGGTCAATCCGGAGCGCGAGACCAAGAGCATCAGCGCCGAGACCACCTTCGACCGCGACCTGGCCGCCGTCGCCGAGCTGGAGGCGCCGCTCTGGCGCATGTGCGAGAAGCTGGCGCGGCGGCTGCGCGAAAAGGAACTGGCAGCGGCCGGGGTCGTGCTCAAGCTGAAGACGGCCGGCTTCGCGCTGCGGACGCGCAATGCCCGGCTGCCCTCCCCGACCCGGCTGCCGGAGACGCTCTTCGCCGCCGCCCGGCCGCTGCTGCTGCGCGAGGCGGATGGCACCGCCTTCCGCCTCATCGGCATCGGCGCGCAGCCCCTGGCGCCGGCGGCCGGCGCCGACCGGGGCGACCTCGCCGACCCGGAGGCGCCGAAGCGGGCGGCTCGCTGGCAGGCGGTGGAGGCGCTGCGGGCCCGCTTCGGCGAAGCGGCGGTGATGCAGGGGCGCGGGCTGAAGCCGCGGGCGTGACGTGGGGCCCGGGCTGCGCTACAGCGCGCCCATGTTCCCCATTCCTTCCGCCATCCCCCGTGCGGCGCTCGTCACCGGTGGCGCCAAGCGCCTTGGCCGGGCGATCGCGCTTGGCCTCGCCGAGGCCGGCTTCGACATCGCCGTCCACTATGCCGGCAGCGCCGAGGCGGCGGCGGAGACGGCTGAAGCGATCCGCGGCCTCGGCCGGCGGGCGGTGACGCTCCGGGCCGATTTGGCGGTGGAGGCGGAGACGGCGGCGTTGCTGCCCGATGCGACGGCGGCGCTCGGCCCGGTCGGCGTGCTGGTCAACAATGCCAGCACCTTCGAGCGGGACGAATGGGAGGATGCGACGCGCGAGAGCTGGGACCGGCACCTGGAGCCCAATCTTCGCGCCCCCTTCCTGCTCGCCCAGGGCCTCGCCCGAGCGCTGCCCGCCGGGGCGGAGGGGCTGGTGCTCAACATGCTGGACCAGCGGGTCTGGTCGCTGACGCCGCATTTCACCAGCTATACCGTCTCCAAGGCCGCGCTCTGGACGCTGACCCAGACCCTGGCGCTGGCGCTCGCCCCGCGCATCAGGGTCAACGGCATCGGGCCCGGCCCCGCCCTGCCGAGCCCGCGCCAAAGCGAGGAGCAGTTCCGGCGCCAGTGCCAGTCGGTCCCGCTTCGCCATGGGACGAGTCCGGAGGAGATTGCGCGGGCGGCGCTTGCGATCCTCGCCCTGCCCTCGATGACCGGACAGATGATTGCTCTCGATGGCGGGCAGCACCTGCAATGGGCGCCGAGCTCCGAAGCAGGGGCCCTCGAGGAATGAACGCCCCCGATGCAGCTCGGCGGCTGCGCCTGGTCTTTGTGCGCGGCCTAACCCTGCAAGCGCGACTCGGCATCTATCCGCATGAGAAGGCGCGTCCGCAGCGCGTCATCGTCGGGGTGGAGTTGGCGGTCGAGGACGAATCGGCGCCGGCCTCGGTGGGGCCGGACGACCTGCGGCGGGTGGTGAACTACGAAAGCGTCGTCAAGGCCGCCCGCGCCGCGGCCGAGGATGGCCACACGCTGCTGGTCGAGACGCTGGCCGAGCGGATCGCCGCCGCGGCGCTGGCCGATCCGCGCGTCGCCTCGGCGCGCGTCACGATCGAGAAACCGGATGCCTTCCCGGATGCCGCAAGCGTTGGGGTCACGATCGAGCGGCTCCGTTACCAGCCGTAACAGATCTGCAACCTCCCAACGGTTCCCTCCGAAAGTCATCCACCGACGAATTTGACACCAGGGATGGTGAAGGGGCCTGTCAACCCCAACATAGGCCTTGACCCATCGGACCTGGCGACCAAAACATAAACCCGTTGAAAATCAACATGTTATGGATGTGCACAAAATTCGCGCAAACCCATATGACTGGCGGATGACAGCCATTTACGGCCCGATTCCCGGACCGCATCCACAGAGTTTTCCACAGGATCGGTGGAGAAACCCCGGTTGCCTCACGGCAGGCGGCGCCGCCCGGCCTTGCCCATGACCGAAGCCGCCACCACACCCGACGAGGCTCCGGCAGAGGCCGAAGCCGCCCCGGCGATGCAGGGCGTGCGGGTGATCGAGGCGGCACTCGCCACCCTGCCCCTCTCGCCCGGCGTCTACCGGATGCTCGATGGCAAGGGGGATGCCCTCTATGTGGGCAAGGCGCGGGCGTTGAAGAAGCGCGTCGTCGCCTATACCCAGGTTGCCCGGCTGCCCGAGCGGCTGCGGCGGATGGTGCACGAGACGCGCAGCCTGGAGGTGATCACCACCGCCTCCGAGGCGGAGGCGCTGCTGCTCGAGGCCAACCTCATCAAGAAGTTGCGGCCGCGGTACAACATCGTCCTGAGAGACGATAAATCCTATCCCTGGCTGGTGCTTACCGAAGACCATCCCTACCCGCAGATCACCAAGCATCGCGGCGAGCGGCGGAAGGGCGCGAGCTATTGGGGGCCCTTCGCCTCGGCCTGGGCGGTGAACCAGACGCTGACCGCGTTGCAGCGCGTCTTCCTGCTGCGTTCCTGCCGGGACACCGTCTTCGACAGCCGCGACCGGCCCTGCCTCCTTTTCCAGATCCGCCGCTGCTCGGCGCCCTGCGTCGACCGCATCTCGAAGGAGGACTATGCGGAGCTGGTGCGGGATGCGAAGCAGTTCCTCTCCGGCGAGACGCCTTCCATCCAGAAGACCCTGGCGCGCGAGATGGAGGAGGCAGCGGAGCGGCTGGAGTTTGAGCGGGCGGCTGCCATCCGCGACCGCATCCGCGGCCTGACGCATGTGCAGGGGCGGGACCGGATCAACATGGAGGGCATCGGCGATGCCGATGTCGTGGCGCTGCACCAGTTGGCCGGGCAGACCTGCGTGCAGGTCTTCTTCTTCCGGGGCGGCCGCAACAACGGCAACCGCCCCTATTTCCTCTCCAAGGGCGAGCAGGGGCCGGAGGAGGTCATCGGCGCCTTCCTCGGCCAACTCTATGACGACCTGCCGCCGCCGCCGCTCGTCCTGCTGAGCCACGAGCCGGCGGAGCGGGCGCTGATCGCCGAGGCGCTCTCCATCAAGGCCGGGCGGAAGGTGGAGCTGCACCGGCCGCAGCGGGGCGACAAGCGCGCCGCCGTCGAGCATGCGGAGACCAATGCCCGCGAGGCGCTGGAGCGCCGCATGGCGGAAGGCACCGCGCAGCAGACCCTGCTGCAGGGCGTGGCCCAACTCTTCGACCTGCCCGCCATGCCGGAGCGGATCGAGGTCTATGACAACTCCCACATCCAGGGCGCGCATGCCTATGGGGTGATGATCGCGGCAGGGCCGTCGGGCTTCCTCAAACAGGCCTACCGCAAATTCGCGATTCGCGGACCGGTGAAGCCGGGCGACGATTTCGGCATGATGCGCGAGGTCTTCGAGCGCCGCTTCGGCCGGGCGCTGAAGGAGGACCCGGAGCGCGAGAGCGGCACCTGGCCCGACCTGGTGCTGATCGACGGCGGCCTCGGCCAGCTCAGCGCGGCGCGGGAGATCATGGCGGAGCTCGGCGCGCATGACATCCCGCTGGTGGCCGTCGCCAAGGGACCGGACCGGGATGCCGGGCGGGAGTGGTTCCACCGCACGGGGCACGACCCCTTCCAGCTCCCGCCGCGGGACCCGGTGCTCTACTACCTGCAAAGGCTGCGGGACGAGGCGCACCGCTTCGCCATCACCACCCACCGGGCGGGGCGGTCGAAGGCGCTCACCACCTCGGAACTCGACGAGATTCCAGGCGTCGGCAGCGCGTTGAAGCGCAAGCTGCTCAACCATTTCGGCTCGGCCCGTGGGGTGCGGAACGCGGCGCTGGAGGACCTTGAGAATGCGCCCGGGATTGGCCCGACGGTGGCACGGAAGATCCATGGCCATTTCCATCCCGCCGGAGGGTAAGGAATGGATGAAGAGCGTGACTGGACGGAGGCCCGCGGCTCCGCCATGACTGCGCCGACATGCCGACCGACCTGCCCAACCTGCTGACGCTGTCGCGCATCGCGGCGATCCCGCTGCTGGTGCTGCTGGTGGCCCTGCGCACGCCCTGGGGTGATGTCGGTGCCTGCCTGGTCTTCTCGCTGGCCGCCATCACTGACTACTTCGACGGCAAGATCGCCCGGCAGCGGAAGAGCATCTCCGGCTTCGGCCGCATGCTGGACCCGATCGCCGACAAGCTGCTGGTCGGCGCGGCGCTGATGCTGCTGGCTGGGCTCGACCGGCTGCCGGGGCTGTCGCTCTACCCGGCCATCCTCATCATGCTGCGGGAGATCCTGGTCTCCGGCCTGCGCGAGTATCTCGCCGAGCTGCGGATCGGCCTGCCGGTGACGCGGCTCGCCAAGTGGAAGACCGGCTTCCAGATGGGCGCGCTCGGCACGCTGATCGCCGGCGAGACCGGGGCCGCCGTGCTGCACCTCTCCTTCCTGCCCGTCGCGCTGATCGGCGAGGCGATGCTGTGGACGGCTGCGGCGCTGACGCTGGTCACCGGCTGGGACTACCTGCTCGCCGGGCTGCGCAACGCCGGAACGACCGCGCCGCAGAAGCCGTCCGATCGCCATGCGGAACCCGCCATACGGCCCTGACGCTCTTTCGCTTGAGGCACGGCCGGCGGCAGCGCATGGTGCAGCCGAATCCCGGCCGGGCGCCTGGGCGGACCACAGGAGTTGACGATGATTCGGATTGGCGGATCGGTGGCGGCACTCGGCCTGGCCGCGCTGCTCGGGGGCTGCGGCTGGGCGGAGCGGGCCAGCTACAAGGCGGTGAATGGCGTGACCAATGCAGGCGCCGCCATCGGCATGCCCTGGGGCCGCATGGAGGAGCCCCCGCCGGAGCAGAGCGATACCATCGCCCGCATCGCCGGCGATCCGCCGCAGGTGGCCCTGCTCCAGCCGGAAGCGGGCAATGTCTGGCCGGCGCAGGAAGGCCCGCGCGCGACCCTGGCAAACCCGGATGCGGCGATGCGCAACATCCCCACCTACCGCCCCGGCGAGCTCGACCGCATGTCGGCCCCGGCCGGCCGCTCCTCCTGGCAGCCGACCGACCCGCCGCCGGTGCGCGACATGCCGCCCGGCCTCAGCGGCAGTTCCTCCCCGCCGCCGCCGCCGGTCCGGCAGATCGATCCGCCGCGCGCCACCGTCTATCCGCCGCCGCCCGGCGCTAACTCGCCGCCGCCGCGCCGGCTCGACGGGCGGGTGATCCAGACCCCGGCCGGCCCCGTCACCAGCACCGGCGGCACCGACCGGGTGCAAGGCTACGTCACCCCCGGCGGCGGCGTGGGCACGCTGCACAACGACGGCAACACCACCACCCTCATCGGCCCCAACGGTCAGATCCAGACCATGCCGACGCCGCGCTGAGGCCGGGCGGTGCGGATTCTCTACTTTGCCTGGGTGAAGCAGCGCGTCGGCGTGGCGGAGGAGGAGCTATCCCCGCCGCCCGAGGTGCGGGACGTAGCCGGGCTGATCGACTGGCTCGCGGTGCGCAGCCCCGGCCATGCCGAGGCCTTCGCCAACCGCAAGACCATCCGCGCCGCGGTCAACCAGGACTTCGCCGGGCCCGACCATCCGGTGGCGGTGGGCGACGAGGTCGCCTTCTTCCCACCGGTGACCGGCGGATGACGCCGCGCATCGCCGTCCAGGAGGCGCCCTTCGACCTTGCCGCCGAAACCGCGCGGCTGACGGCGGGGCGGCAGGATGTCGGCGGGCTGGCCAGCTTCGTCGGCCTGTGCCGGGCGGATGACGGGCTGGCGGCGATGGTGCTGGAGCATTATCCAGGCATGACCGAGCGGGCCATCGCCCGCATCGCCGAGGAGGCTGCCGACCGCTGGCCGCTGCTCGGGCTGACGGTGATCCACCGGGTCGGGCGCCTGGAACCGGGGGCGCCGATCGTGCTGGTGCTGACCGCCTCTGCCCATCGCACCGCGGCGCTTGAGAGCTGCGCCTTCCTTATCGACTGGCTGAAGACGGGCGCGCCTTTCTGGAAGCGCGAGGAATTCGAGGGCGGCGCGGAGCGCTGGGTCGAGGCCAAGGCAGCGGACGATGCCGCCGCCGCCCGCTGGAAGCCGGCTTGACCCTCGGCCCCCTCGCCCGCGTCGAGCTGGCCTGCCACGATCTGGTGCGGCAGCGGGACTTCTACGGCCGGGTGCTCGGACTGCCGGTGATCGGGTCGGGCTCCTGCTTCGGGCTGGGGCCGGTGGCGCTGGTGCTGCGGCCGCGGGGCGACGTGCTCTTCCCGGCCGCCGCCGCGCCGGGCGAGCCGGTGGTGGTGCTCGCCTTCCCGGTCGAGGATGCGGAGCTGGATCGCTGGCACCGGCGCATGCTCACCCTCCGCATCGCCGTGCTGGATGCGCCGGGGCCGTCCGGGGCGCCGCCGCGGGTGATGCGGGTCGCCGACCCGGAGGGAAACCTGATCGAGCTTTTCGTGGCGGCGTGAGGCTGCTGGCCGGCGCGCTGCTGCTGACCTGGCCGGCGTTGCTGAACGGGTACCCGCTGGTCTTCAGCGATACCGGAGCCTTCCTCGCCCTCACCATCGAGGGCTGGCCGGTCTGGGACAAGCCGCCGGCCTACGGGCTGGCGCTGCACGCCTTCCACTGGCGGCTGAGCCTCTGGGGTCCGTTGCTGGCGCAGGGGCTGCTGCTCTCCTGGCTGCTGGCGCGGGTGCAGCGGGCGTTGCTCGGGCGGGAGGAGCATTTGCTGCTCTGCGCCGGGCTGGCGGCGGGCAGCGCGGCGCCCTGGTTCGGCGCGCTCCTGATGTCGGACCTGCTGGCGCCGGTGCTGGTGCTGGCCATGGCGCTGCTCGGCTTCGTGGCGATGGGCCGTGGCGAGCGGATCGCGGTGCAGGCGCTCGCGGCCTTCGCCATGGTGGCGCATCCGTCGCATCTGCCGCTCGGTCTCGCGCTGCTGGGGGTGGTGCTGATGCTGCGGGGGAAGGCCGGGCGCTGCCTGCTGCCGGCCGGGCTGGCGGCGGGGCTGCTGGTCGCGGGCAACTGGGCGATGCATGGGCGCCCTGCCCTCTCGCCACACGGCGCCGTCTTCCCGCTCGCCAGGCTGGTGGCGGACGGCCCGGCGGCGCGGACCATCGCGGCGCGCTGCCCGGAGGCGGGATGGGTGCTCTGTCGCTGGGCGGGGCGGCTGCCCGGCGATTCCGACGAATTCCTGTGGTCGGGCGTGGGGCCGGTCTGGACCGCGCCAGGCGGACCGATCGGGCTGGCGCCGGAGGCCGCCGTCATCCTCGCCGAGACGCTGCGGCGGGAGCCGCTCGGCGTGCTGCGGGCGGCGCTGGCGAATGGATGGCGGCAGCTGCTGCGCAACCGCGTCGGGGATGTGCTAGGGCCGGAAAACCTCGCCGGGTCGGTCGGCAAGGAGCTGGCGCTCGGCTTCCCGGAGGCGGAGCGGGAGCGCTTCGCGGCGGGGATGCAGGCTCGCGGCCTGCTGCCGATGATGGCGGCGCCCTTCCTCGCCCTGCATCCGCTGGTGCTGCTGCTCGGCGCGGCGGGAACGCTGCTCGGCGGCTGGCGGGCTTGGCGGGCGGAGGACCGGGCTATGCTGGGGCTTGTTGCCTGCGTCCTCATCGGCATCGCGGCGAATGCACTGGTGACTGGGGCACTCTCCGGGCCGCATGACCGCTATGGGGCGCGCATGGCCTGGCTGCTGCCGCTCGCCGCGCTGCTGGCGCTTCGGCCAATGCCGAAGCATGAGCGCGGGGCCGGGGGCAGGCTTGGGGCATGACCACGCTGCTTGATGCCCTGCCAGTGATTGGCGCCTTCCTCCTCGCCGGCTTCGTCAAGGGCGTCGCCGGCTTCGGCTTGCCGACGGTGACGCTCGGCCTGCTCGCCCTCTCCCGGCCCCTGCCGGATGCCATGGCGCTGATGCTGGTGCCGGCGCTTGCCACCAATCTCTGGCAGGCCTTCGCCGGGCCGCATCTCGGGGCGGCGCTGCGGCGGCTCTGGCCCTTCCTTTTGACGGCCGGGATCGGAGCGCTGGCGGGGACGGGCATTCTCGCCCGGTCGGATGCGGCGGTGCTCTCGGGCCTGCTCGGCCTGCTGCTGATGGCCTCGGCGGCGCTGTCGCTCTCCGGATGGCCGGTGCCGCCGCCGGGGCCGCGGCGGGAGCGCTGGGTCTCGCCGGCGATGGGCCTCGCCTCGGGCGTGGTGACGGGGATGACCGGCAGCTTCCTGATGCCGGCGGCGCCCTACCTCGTCGCGCTGCGGCTGCCGCCGGGGGAGTTCATCCAGGGCTTCGGCCTCGGCGTGGCGGTGGCGACGGGGGCGCTGGCCATCGGCCTCGCGGGCGGAGGGCTGCTGCCGGCAGAGCTTGGCCTCGCCTCGCTGGCCGGGGTGGTGCCGGCCTTCCTCGGCATGGCGGCCGGGCAGAGGCTGCGGCGGGGGATGGCGGAGGCGCGGTTCCGCAAGATCGTGCAGGCGGCGCTTGGGGTGCTTGGACTTTATCTGGCAGTGAAGGCCTTCATCTGAGGCGCTTGCGCAGCTCGGCCTTCGCTATCTTCTCGAGCGTCGCCCGCGGCATGTCCTCGATCACCAGCACCTCGCGCGGCACCTTGAAGTCGGCGAGGGCGGCGCGGCAGGCGGCGGTCACCGCTTCCGGCACCGCCGCCGCGTCGGCACCCGCGGCGAGGGTGACGAAGGCGACCGGCACCTCGTCCAGCATCGGATGCGGGCGGCCGACCACCGCCGCCTCCTGCACGCCGGCGACGCCGAGCACCACCCGCTCGATCTCCGAGGCGGCGACGTTCTCGGCGCCGACCTTCAGCATGTCCTTGGCGCGGTCGGCGAATTGGATGGAGCCGTCCTCGAGCAGCGTCACCAGGTCGCCAGTGGCGAACCAGCCCCCGGCGTCGAAGGCCGCGGCGGTCGCCGCCGGGTCGTGCAGGTATTCGAGGAACATCGAGACGCCGCGCACGCCCCGGCAGAACAGCGCCCCCGTCTCGCCGGGGCCAACTGGGCCGCCATCCTCGCGCAGGATGCGGATGTCGTATTCCGGCGCGGCGCGGCCGATGGCGCCGGGGCGGTTCGGCACATGGAGGCTGCCGACGATGCCGTGGCTGATCGTCTCCGTCATGCCCCACCAGCCGATCCCCGGCACGCCGAGCCGCGCCGCAGCCGGCGGGTCCGAGGTGGCGAAGCCGAACATCCGCAGATGGTGGCCGGGCGGGATCTCCCCCTCCAGCACGGCGCGGAGCGAGAACCAGATGAAGGAGACCCAGGTCGTCCGGTGCCGCAGCGCCACCGGCCAGAAGCGGCTGGTGGACCACCTGGGCTGCAGCACCACCGTCCCGCCGGCCCAAAGCGTCGCCAGCATGGAGTAGCCGAGCGCGTTGGCATGGAAGAGCGGCAGGTAGACCTGGTGCACATCCTCCGGCACCAGCCCCTCATGCGCTGCGTTCACCCGCGCCGCCCAGAGCGCATTGGCATGGGTCCAGACCACCCCCTTGGGGCGGGAGGTGGTGCCGGAGGTGTAGAGGACGGAGAGCGGCCGCTCCGGCTCCGGCGCCCGGCTTGGGCGGCCGGCCTCCCCGGCGAAGAGCGAGGCCCAGTCCGCCGTGCCGGTCACGGCGATCCAGCGCAGGCCCGGCGCGGCCGCCTCGACCAGGGCCGCCATGTCCGGCTGGGTGATGGCGGCGACGCTGCGGGAATGGGCGGCGAAATAGGCCAACTCGTCCCCCGCCGCGCGGGTGTTCGTCAGCACGGCGATGGCGCCGAGCTCGGCGAGCGCGAAATAGGCCAGCAGCAGTGCCGGCGCGTTCTCGTGGTGGACGAGGACGGGGTCGCCGGGGCCGATGCCGCGCCGCGCCAGCCCGGCGGCGAGCTGCCCGACCTCGGCCTGGAAGCGGGCATAGCTCCAGACCTCGTCCGGCCCCTCGGCCGGGGCCCAGATCAGGAAGGGATGGCTGCCCCGCTGCCGGGCCTTGGCGGCGAGCAGCCAGGGCAGGTCCATCGCCGCGAAAGGCCCCGGCATGCCCTGCTGGAATCCCGCCATCCCATCCCCCCCGCCTCGTTGCCGGGGAGGATGTCAGCCCCGCAGCACCGGCACCAGGGAGAGCAGCAGGAGAATCGCCATCGCCCGGTTGAACCAGCGGAGCGCAGCCGGGCTGCGCAGCAGTCGCGCCGCGCCGAGCCCGACCAGCGCCCAGACGTAGAGGCTGGCGAGGGCGGCCAGGGCGAAGATCACCGCCAACAGCGGTGAGGCGCCATAGGCGAGGATGGCCGCACCGGCGATCACCCAGGCCTTCGGGTTGACCCACTGGAAGAGCGCGGCCTGCAGGAAGGTCATCGGCCGGCCCTGCGCGGCGGCTCCGGCCTCGGGCGGTGCGGCGGTGGCGATCTTCCAGGCCAGCCAGGCCATCCACGCGGCACCGAGCCAGCGCAGCCCGGCCTGGAGGCCGGGCGAGGCGGCGAGCACCTCCCCTGCCCCGAGCGCCACCAGGACCAGCATCGCCGGGAAGCCGAGCGAGACGCCCAGGATGTGCGGCAGGCTGCGCCTGAGGCCGAAATTCACCGCCGAGGCGGCGACCATGGCGTTGTTCGGCCCCGGCGTCGCCGACATCGCCAGGGCGAAGCCGGTGGCCGAGGCGAGCCAGGCGAAGTCCATGGCCCGCCCTCCCCGCTCAGGCGCCGCTTTTGGCGACCTCCTCCGGGCTGAGCCGGACCAGCGCCTCGTAGTCCGTCATCAGCATGCGGGTGAGGTCGCCTGGCGAATAGGCGATGCCGGCGATCTCGCGCACCGGCGTCACCTCGGCCGCGGTGCCGGCGAGGAAGACCTCGGAGGCGTCCTTAAGCTCCTCGACGCGGATGGTGCGCTCCACCACCTTCACCTGCCGCTTGCGGGCGAGGCCCATCACCGTGCGGCGGGTGATGCCGTCGAGGAAGCAGACCGGCTTCGGCGTGTGCAGCTCACCGCCCATGTTGAAGAAGATGTTGGCCCCGGTCGCCTCGGCCACGTCGCCCTTGTAGTCGAGCATCAGCGCATCATCGAACCCCTCATCGGTCGCGGCATGCTTCGACATGGTGCCGATCATGTAGAGGCCGGAAGCCTTGGAGGCGGTCGGCGCGGTATCCGGCGCCGGGCGCCGCCACTTGGCCATGGCAAGGCGGACACCGGCCATGCGCTGCTCCACGCCGAAATAGGCGCCCCATTCCCAGGTGGCGATGGCGAGATGGGTTTTGTTGAGCCGCGCCGCGACGCCCATCTCCTCCGAGCCGCGCCAGGCGATGGGGCGCACATAGGCATCGGTGAAGCCGTTCCGCGCCACCGCCTCGCGGCACGCGGCGTCGATCTGCTCGGCGCTCCAGGGGATCTCGAAGCCGAGGATGCGGGCGGATGCGATCAGCCGCTCGGTGTGTTCCCGCAGCTTGAAGATATTCCCTGAATAGGCCCTCTCGCCCTCGAACACCGCGCTGGCATAGTGCAGCCCATGCGAGAGGACATGCAGCCTGGCATCCCGCCAGGGGAGGAACTCCCCGTCCCACCAGATCCAGCCATCCCGGTCGTCGTAAGGAATGAGTGCCATAGCCGCGTACTCCCGCAATATCCTTGCTTCTAGCCACGACAGGTTAGAATGATCGGGAAAAAAGTGTCAATGTCACTGACCCAAAACGCTACGGGGAGAGCGCATAGCTGCCATGCCGGACACAGCTGACGGCCCGCCGACCACAGCGCCCGTCGGCGCCGGGCGCAACCTCCTCTTCCTGCGCGAGGAGGAGTTGCGGCTGGCGCAGGACCTGCTCTTCTTCGGCTACCGCGACTTCACCGCCGGCGCCGACCAGATCCTCGCCGAGCTCGATCTCGGCCGGGCGCATCACCGTGTGCTGCATTTCGTCGGCCGCCGGCCGGGCATCACGGTGGGTGACCTGCTCGGCATCCTCGGGATCACCAAGCAGTCGCTCGGGCGGGTGCTGACGCCGCTCGTCGAGCAGGGCTACGTGCTGCAATCGACCGGGCGGAACGACCGCCGGCAGCGCCTGCTCTCGCTCACCCCGAAGGGCGAGGCACTGGAGCGGCGGCTGTTCGAGCGGCAGCGGGAATGGGTGATGCGGGCCTATCGCGAGGCCGGGCCGGTCGCGGTGGAGGGATTCCGCCGGGTGATGCGCGGGCTGATGGGCGCCGAGGCGCGCGGCCAGCTCGAGCGGCTGGAGCAGCGGCCGCGCCCGGTCGCCGGCCGGCCGCAGGCCGCATCTTCCCCTGGCGGCCCCGCCGCCACAGATTGGCCGGGGACCGGGTGACAACCCCCGGCGCCGCCTGAAGAGGAATGCCACCGATGCCTGCCGAGGCCACCACCGCCGACCACGCCCATCTGCTCGTGGTGGACGACGATGCGCGGCTGCGGGCGCTGCTGCAGCGATTCCTGTCGGAGCAGGGGTTTCGGGTGAGCGTCGCCGCCGATGCCGCCGCCGCGCGGGCCCAGCTCGCGGCCGTCGCCTTCGACCTCATGGTGCTCGACGTGATGATGCCGGGCGAGACCGGGCTTGAGCTGGTCGAGTCGCTCCGCCGCCAGGGCAAGGACGTGCCGGTGCTGATGCTGACGGCGCGCGGCGGGCCGGAGGATCGCGTCGCCGGCTTCGAGATGGGCGCCGACGACTACCTGGCGAAGCCCTTCGAGCCGCGCGAGCTGGCGCTCCGCATCCGCACCATCCTCCGCCGCGTGGCGCCGCCGGCCCAGCCGCTGACCGTGGCCCCCGTCCAGCTCGGCATGCGCTGGTTCGATGCCGAGCGCTCCGAGCTGCGCGGGCCGGAGGGCACGGTACGGCTGACCGGCGGCGAGGCAGCACTGCTCGACGCCCTCGCCCGCCGCGCCGGCGACGTGCTGAGCCGCGAGGAGATCGCCACCGCGCTCGGCACGCCGGAAGCGGGCGAGCGGGCGATCGACGTGCAGGTGACGCGGCTGCGGCGGAAGATCGAGCCCGATCCGCGCGAGCCCCGCTACCTCCACACCGTGCGGCATCGCGGCTACGTGCTGCGGCCGGGGCCGTAGGATGCCGGGACCGGTGATGGCAGGCCTCAAGCGGCTGCTGCCGCGCTCCCTGATGGCGCGCTCGGTGCTGATCATCCTGGCGCCGATGCTGGTGCTCCAGGCGGTCGCGCTGCAGCTCTTCTACGGCGGGCATCTCGACGTCATCTCGCGGCGGTTGGCGGGTGGCGTCGCCGGCGACGTCGCCTTCCTCGCCGAGCTGATCCGGCGCGAGCCGGAGACGCAGCACCCCTGGATCTTCCGCGAGGCGTCCTGGCGGCTCGACCTGGCGCTGGCCTTCGAGCCGGGGGCGCGCATCCAGGGCGAGCGGCGGCCGAGCATGTCGATCCTGCCGCTGGAGGCGGACCTCAACACCGCCCTCGGCGAGCGGCTGCGCACGCGCTTCGATGCCGACTGGGGGAGCGACCCGCGCAGCGTCATCATCCGCGTGCAGCTGCCCGATGGCGTGCTGCATGTGGAGGCGCCGCGGAAGCGCCTCTTCACCGCGACGCTCTACCTCTTCGTCATCTGGCTCGTCGGCTCGGCGCTGCTGCTGTCGAGCGTCGCCATCCTCTTCATGAAGAACCAGGTGCGGGCGATCCGGCGGCTGGCGGCGGCGGCGGAGGCCTTCGGCCTCGGGCGGGATGTCGGGTCGATCAAGCCGGAGGGGGCGAGCGAGGTGCGCCAGGCGGCGGCCGCCTTCAACCGCATGCAGGAGCGCATCCGCCGCTTCGTCGGCCAGCGGACGGAGATGCTGGCCGGCATCAGCCACGACCTGCGCACGCCGCTGACCCGCATGCGCCTCGGCGTCTCCATGCTGCCGCGGGGGCCGGAGGCGGAGGAGGACATTGCCGCCCTCACCCAGGACATGGAGGAGATGGAGCGGATGATCGCCGCCTATCTCGCCTTCGCCCGCGGCGAGGGGACGGAGCAGACCCGTCCGGCCGACCTGGTGGAGCTGGTCCAGGACGTGGCGGCGAAGGCGCGGCGCTCCGGCGCGGCGGTGGAGGTGGCCGCGCCCGGCCGGCTCGCCCTGCCGCTGCGGCCGGATGCGGTGCGGCGCTGCCTCGGCAACCTGATCGACAACGCCCGGCGCCATGCGCGGCGCGTGGCGGTCGCGGTGGAGACGGTGCCCCGGCCCGACCCGATCGGCCCGGGAGGCGAAGGCCAGTCGCTCTGGGCGCAGGTGACGGTGGACGACGATGGGCCCGGCATTCCGGCCGGGGAGCGGGAGGGCGCCTTCCGGCCCTTCGCCACCGGGCGGCCGGACGGGACGGGCCTCGGCCTCGCCATCGCGCGGGACATCGTCCGGGCGCATGGCGGGGATATCCTGCTGGAGGAGAGCCCGCTTGGCGGCCTGCGGGCGCGGCTGCTGCTGCCGGTCTGAGGCTTAGAACAAGGCGGCGAAGGGTAGCAGCGTGACCGGATCGCCGGGCGCAACGGCGAGCATCGGCTCAGGTAATTCGGCGAAGGCGTCGCTCTCGGTCAGCGAGGTCAGCAACCCGGCACCCTCGCGCTCGAATTTGGTGGCGATGCCGTCGCGCAGCCGCACCCGCACATATTCCCGCCGCCCTGCCTTCTTGCGGTAGGCGAAGCCCGCCTCGGCGCGGATGCGCAGCAAGGGCTCGGGCGCGGCGCCGGCGAGGCGGAGCACCAGCGGGCGGGCCAGGTGCAAGAAGGTGACGACCGCCGCCACCGGATTGCCGGGCAGGCCGACCACGGGCGTGCCCCCGGAGGCGAAGGCCCCGCCTGCCTTCGGCAGGACCCCCATCGCCACCGGCCGCCCCGGCTTCACCGCCAGCCGCCAGAAGACAAGGCGCCCGCCCGCCTCGATGGCGGCGCGGACATGGTCCTCCTCCCCGGTGCTGACGCCGCCCGAGGTCAGCAACAGGTCGTGCGTGCCGGCCGCGGCACGCAGGGCTGCCGCGGTCGCCTCCGGGTCATCGGGGAGGATGCCGAGATCGCTCGCCGCGACCGGCAGGCGGGAGAGCAGGGCCAGGAGTGTGAAGCGGTTGCTGTCGAAGGTCATGGCCGGGCCGAGCGGCGTACCGGGCGGGGCCAGTTCATCCCCGGTCGAGAAGACGCCGACCCGGACACGCGGCCCGACCGGCAGCTGGGCAATGCCGAGGGCAGCGGCCAGGCCGATCTCCGGCGCCCGCAATCGCCGGCCGGCCGGCAGGGCAAGGGCGCCTTCGGCGACATCCTCGCCCGCCGGGCGGGCATTGGCGCCGGGCCTGAGGCCCGGCGGGACCCGGACGCCTGCGGCATCGGCCCCGGCATCCTCCTGCATCACGACGGTATCGGCGCCGGGCGGCATGGGAGCACCGGTGAAAATGCGGACGGCATGGCCGGGCGGCAGCGTCTCTCCCGCCGCATGGCCGGCAGCGATTCGCCCGGCGAGCGGCAGCGAGGCGCCTTCGCCCGGCGGTAGGTCGGCATGGCGGAAGGCATAGCCATCGACGGCCGCATTGAAGAAGGGCGGCAGCGGCAGCGGCGCGCGGAGGTCGCGGGCGAGGACGCGGCCGGCGGCCTTGGCAAGCGGCAACGCCTCCTCCCCGGTAAGGGGCGGGATGCGCTGGGCAATCAGCGCTTCCGCTGCCTCCACGGAAAGCAGCGGGCCGTCGAAGGCGAAGCAGTCATCCGAAAGCTGGGCCATGCCGGCGGCTTACCACGCCTCGGGCGCAACCGCATGCCGCAGCGCCAGCTCGGCGATCGCCCCGATATCGTCGAGCGAGGCCCAGGGCAGTGCGGCGGCGGGCCGGGTGTCGCTGGCGACGGCGCGGATGGCCGGGTCCTCCGGGTGCAGCCAGGGCTTGCCGTTGGCAGCGCGGTGGACCTCTATCTTCGGATGGCGGTCGCGCTTGAAGCCCTCGACCACCACCAGGTCGACCGGGGAAAGCTGGGCCAGCAGGGCGTAGAGGCCCGGCTCCGGCGCGCCGCGCAGCTCCGTCATCAACGCCCAACGGTTCTCCGAGCTGACCATCACCTGGCGGGCGCCCGCCTCGCGGTGGACCCAGGAATCCTTGCCCGGCGTATCGACATCGAAGCGGTGATGCGCGTGCTTGATGGTGGAGACGCTGACGCCCCGGGCGCCCAATGCGGGCAGCAGCCGGGCCATCAGCGTCGTCTTGCCGGCCCCGCTCCAGCCGGCGAGGCCGATCACCCGCATGGAAGGGCCCCTAGCCGGCACCGGCTGCCTTGGCGCCGGCCGGTGCCGTGCTCTCCCGGGCCTTGGCCAATTCCTGCTCCACCCACAGCGCGTGATGCTCCTTGGCCCGATGATAGTCGGCCTGCCCGGTGCCCATGTCCTCGAAGGCGCCCTCCATGCCGAGGCTGCCGGTATGGATATGCGCCAGCATGGCGGCCACCATCAGCGCCGCGACCAGGCTGTGGATCATGTGGGCCACCTGCTGCCCGGTGATGTCCGCGACGGTGAAGGGGAATATCAGCACATGGCCCGGGGCGGCGACCAGCCCGCCCCCGGCACCGTGATCCGGAAGACCATCTTCTGCCCGGCACCGAACCACACTGGTGCCGTCCTGCACCTCGGCTGTCGCCGTGCAGCCGACCGAGCAGCGGATTCAGATGCTCGACACCCGCGTGACCGGCCTCGCATGGCCGAGGACGCCGGTGGCCACGTGCTGCGCCGCGCTCTCCCATGCCGCATATCCGGCCGGCACGCAGTCGGCGCGTTGCTCCTTCGCCGTCCCTGCCGCCGTGCCGAACCTGAGCGCATGCAGAAAACAGCGCCGTTCGGCCTTGGTCCCATCTCTCGAAGCCACTCTTCTCCACCCTGTCACGGCAGCGCCGCTGCCGCCTGTTCGATCTCGATCACCCTACGCCCGAGCGCTCCGGCCGCCCTGTAGAACGCCGCCGCCTCGGCCCCTTCGAGATCCGCGAAGCAGCGTCCGGCCCAGGGCGCGAGGTGCCGGGCGAAGAAGTCGCCGGCCGCCAAGCCGTGGAAGCGGCTCTCCAGCAGCCCCGCCATCACCTCGCAGCAGAAGCCGAGATGATCCTCCGGCTCCGACACCCCCGCGGCCCGTGCCACGCCGATCGCGCCGAGCGCCGCCCGCAGCTCGGCCAGCGGCCGCTCATGCAGGAAGCCGGTGAGGTAGTAGGAGGCGTAGGGCAACAGCTCGCCGCGGCCGACCCCGATGAAGAGAGCGAAGTATTCCCGCTCCACCCGCGCCGCGTCGGTCCGGCCCGCGGCCTCGGCCAGCGCTGCCAGGGCACGGCCGAGTGGCGTACCGTCCCCCTGCAACCCCTGCAGCCGCGCCAGCAGCTCCGCATCTGGCGGTGCGGACAGGAGCCGTCCGAGCAACGCGAAAAGTCGGGCCCGCTCCAGATCGAGCGGGTCGACCGCGCTTGATGTGGCGCCAGGACGTTCCATCATCATCACCTAATCCAGTTTGCATTCAGGCCACGAGCGGCACTCGGGCGCGATGCCATGGAGCCGCCTTCGAAGCCGGAAGAGGTCAGGGAAGACGAACGGCCTTCCCGGCTGTCAAACAGGAAGGGCGCCCCCATGCCGCCGCCGCGGCAGCGGTGCGGGCGGGGCCTCTGGCGGCGGCGCGGCCCCCTCGGCCAGCACGGGGGGCTCCGGCACGGGCTCGGCGGCATCGGGCGGGACCAGGACGGGCGGGGTAAGTTCGGGCAGTGTATCGGGCAGCGTATCGGGCGGCGGTACCTCTTCGGGTTCCCCGGCCGCGACCTCCTCCAGCGCGCCGATCGCCTGGGCCAGAAGCCGCTTCACATCGCCGCCGAGGGCATGGGCGAATCCGGGCACGCCATCCGGCGCGTTGTAGTCCCAGGCGTAATCGGCCGGGCCGACGAAATCGCGGATGGACGGATCGAGCGTCCAGGCGCGGCGCAGCGCCGCCCGGCGCAGCGCGGCCGGAACCTCGGCGCGGAGGAAAGCGGTGATGTCGCTCGCCTCGGTCAGGCTCTCGACCGGCGGCAGGCTGTCCGGGTCGAAGGCCGGCGGCGGGGCCTCGGCCTGCGGCTCCGGCGGGCCGCGCAGCGCCTCGCGCTTCCGCCGCGACCAGCGGCTGAGGAACCCCTCCTCGCTCACGAGCCGCGCCGACCGCCCGGCCGCTTGCCGAGCGCCTCGGGATCAGCATCCTCGCGGCGCCGCTTGTGCCGGGCGCGCTCGACATGATGGCGAAGGATGAATGCGTCGACCGTCGGCCGGAGCCAGTCGGGCAGCGGCAGGCTCTCCAACAGGTCGGCGCCGCTGTCGGCATAGAGTTGCGCCTCGCCGGCATCGACCGTCACGGCATGGAGGGCCAGACCGGGCCCCGCCTCCACCGGGCGCAGCACCACCCAGATCAGCGGCGGGTCGGCGGTGAGGTTGTCGCGGTAATTCGGCGTGTCGGTAGGCGAGAGCACCACCTCCGCCGCGCCGGCGAGGAAGAGGGTGCGGCCGGCCTGCTCGCGCAGCACGGTCCAGGGCGGAAGCTCGGGCGCCTCGCGCAGCACCTCGATGGCGCGCCAGGACCAATCGGCCCAGCGGGTCGCGGCCGGACGGCGCTCGGCCAGCACAGCGACGGGGATGCGGATGGTGCCAGGGACCTCGAGCCGCATCAGACGGCCTCCGCCGCAGTCTTGAGGGGAAGGCCGACGGCCAGGTTCTGCGGTTTCATCCGCACCCGCTGCGCCGCATCCATGGCGAGAGCGAGGTAGACCGGCCGACCGGAGGCCCGCGGCAGCACCCGCGTCGCATCGGCGAATTCCAGCACGCCGAGCCAGAGGATGCGGGCAAGCCGCGCCTGCTTCACCTTGGTGCCCCTCCAGAGGTCGTTGGCGATGGCGGTCGCCTCGGCATCCAACCCGACATGCCAGGTCCAGTTGCGGTCGTCGATCACCGGCACCGGGCGGACCGCCACACGCTCGCCCGTGACATGGGCGATGAAGCGCTCCAGGGCGCGGGCCATGCCATGCTGGCCGAGCCGCCCCTCGGCGATGTCGAGCGCGAGGTCATGCGCATCGGAGCGCGCCGCATAACCAGGGGCGTTGGCCTCCGAGAGAACCTCGAGCTCCACCTCGCGCGGCGGCGACCCGGCCTCGGTCAGCAGCCGGCCGAGGCTGCCGAGATCGCCGTCGGCGGCACGGGCATCGAGGAGTTCCTCGTCCGCCAGCAGCAGCGCGCCGGGATGGATGGCGGCACGCTGCGGGCGGAAAAAGGCCTCGGCGGCACGCAGGGTGAAGGCATCCCCCTCCCCCTCCATGGCGGCGCGGGTAACGAGATGGGTCAGCATCTGCAGGAAGATGGGCGGCACGCCGCCGACACCCGTGCGGAACAGGGCGAGCCAGGCCGCCTCCAAGGTCGGCGCGGCCCGCACGCGGTCTCGGAAGGCAAGGAAAACCTGCCAGTTCTCCCGCGCATCGGGGTCGGCGAGCGCTGCCAGCTCGTCGGGCGGGACGGGGCGAAGGGGCGCGGCGAGCAGGCCGGTATGCAGCGCCAGCTCCGCTGCGCAGGCCTCCTCCGGCGGCAGCAGCTCCGGCCGGGCGAGGAAGGCACGCCAGAGATCCTCGGTCGGCAGCAGCCGGCCGGCCTCGTCGCGGTCGCAGAGATGGTGGCCGGAGGAGAGCCAGAAATCGCCCGGGCCGATCATCGCCCGTCACTCCCGAGGCTGGTGAGGTCAGGTCGCTCCGGCGCCTCGCCGGCCTCCTCCGCGATGGCGAAGACGGGCAGCGGGCCCTCGCGCCGGTGCAGGGTTCGGAAGCGCTCGCGCACCGCGCCACCCTCCACTACCCGGCTGAGGGCGAGCACCGTTCCCAGCGGATGGGCGCAGAGCGATTCGGCGAAGGCGATCTCCTCCGCCGCCGCGGCACGGGCGGCGGCGGCATCGGGCGCGCCATAGGCGGATTGGATATGCGCGGCGAGGGCGGCGAGCGCGGCCTCCCGCTCGGCGGCGCCGGCCTCGGCGACCTCGACCAGCGTGGACCAGCCGAAGCTCCCGAGGCCGAGGAAGCCGGCGCGGAATTCCTGCCGTCGCTTGCCGGCAAGGGCGGAAGGGTCCTCGTCCCAGAAGGCGAAGCCGCCGGGCACGGCCCATTCGCTGGGCTCGGCCGCCTGGGTGAAGACGACGAGGTCCGAAGGATCGAGGCGGAGGGTGCGGGGCAGCCGGCTCATGCGAGGGGCACCAGCTGGCGGGCGCCGTCGCGCTCCAGCACGAGGGCGCCGCTCGCCGGGTCGATCCCCCGCCGGAGCCCGGCCTCGGCGCGGCCATCCTCGAGCCGAGCGAGGCAATCCTCCACCAGCCGGCGCGGCCCGCTCGACTGCCAGCGGTCGAGCCCGGCCATCAGATGCCGAGCCCAGGCGGCCGTCAGCGCGGCGGCGGAGGGTTCCTCGAAGCCCTCTTCCTCCAGGCAGGTACGGTCGGGAGCATCGCCCGGCTCGATCCCGGGCGGGAGGGCGAGCGCGACCTCGAAGCCGACGACCAGCCAGTCCGGCACCTCTGCTTCGGCGGTGCCCGGCGGCGCTGCCAGCCGCAGGCCCCCGACCCTTCCGCCATTCACTAGGATCCCGGCGGGCCAGCGGAGGGCGATGATCGCCTCGGGTGGGCCCAGCACCCCCAGCGCATCGGCCAGCGCATTGGCCGCCGCCAGCAGGGCGAGCCGTGCCCCGGCGAGCGGCATCTCCGGCTCCAGCACTACCGCGGCCTCGGCCCGCGCGGCGGAACGCACCCAGGCGAGCAGCCCGGCGCCGCGCACCGAGGCCAGCGCCATCGCCCGCGCCATGGCATCCCCACCCTCGCGCAGCGCGAGGGGGGCGAAGACGCTCGGCAGGTCGGGCAGCTCCATCCTTCTCCCTCGCAAGCAGGCAGCGCGCGGCATATATGCGCCCGGCCCCGGCAGGACCAGCAGGGGAAGCAAAGGAAGCCTGACCGAATGCCGGACCGCATCGCCCTCGTCTGCAGTTGCGAGGACAGCATGCGCCTCGACGAGCGTGGCCTCGCCCGCGGCTGCGGCGCCGAGCTCCGCACCGCGGAGCAGCTCTGCCTGGCGCAGCGCGACCGCTTCCTCGCCGCGCTGGCGACGGGGCGGCCGGTGACGGTCGGCTGCACCCAGGAAGCTCCGCTCTTCGCCGAGCTGGCGGAGGAGGCGGGCGCCACCCAGCCCCTCGCCTTCGTCAATCTTCGTGAGCAGGCCGGCTGGTCCGGCGAGGGGACGGCGTCCGGGCCGAAGATGGCCGGGCTGATCGCCGCCGCCGGCATTCCGCTGCCGGAGACGCCGCTGGTGCCGCTCCGCAGCGAGGGCGTCACGCTGGTGCTCGGCCGGGACGCGACGGCGATCGAGGCGGCGCGTCGGCTGGCGGACCGGCTCGACCTCACCGTGCTACTGACGGGCGCGGAGCCCGTCGCCCCGGCGCAGCGCACCGAATTCCCCGTCCTCCGCGGCCGGGCGCGGGCGGCAACGGGCTGGCTGGGCGCCTTCGAGGTCATCATCGACGGCCATGCCGCGCCCTCGCCCTCCTCCCGTGCCGCCTATGCCTGGGGCCGCGCGCGCGACGGGGCGGTCAGCCGCTGCGACGTCATCCTCGACCTCACCGGCGCCCCGGCCCTCTTCCATGAGACGCGGCAGGGCTATCTGCGCGCCGAGCCGGCGGATGCGGCGGCGGTGGAACGTGCCATCGCCGCGGCGCGGGAGCTGGTGGGCGACTTCGACAAGCCGCGCTTCGTGCAGTTCGAGGCGGGGCTCTGCGCCCATTCCCGCAACCGCCGCACCGGCTGCACCCGTTGCCTCGACCTCTGCCCGACCGGGGCCATCACGCCGGCGAAGGACAGCGTGGCGATCAGCGCCGAGATCTGCGCCGGTTGCGGGTCCTGCGCCGCCGTTTGCCCGACCGGCGCCGTGACCTATGCGCTGCCGCCGCCGGCGACGACCCTCGCCCGGCTACGCGCCCTGTTGCTCGGCCATGCCGAGGCGGGCGGGCGCGACCCGGTCCTCCTGCTACATGACCGCAGCCATGGCGAGGCGCTGATCGACGCCCTCGCCCGGCATGGCGAGGGCCTGCCCGCCCGCGTGCTGCCCTTCCGCCTCAACGAGACGAGCGCGCTCGACCTGGCGACCCTCGCCGCCGGCTTCGCCTGGGGCGCAGCCGGCGTACGAGTGCTGCTGCCCGGGCGGCGCGGGCATGGGACGGAGGGGATGTTCCGCAACCTCGATTACGTGGCGGCGGCGCTCGCCGGTCTCGGCCTCGCCGCCACCCCGCCGCGCGCGGCGGCGATCGAGACCGACGACCCCTTCAGCCTCGGCGAGCAGCTGGCGCCGGCGCTGGCGCTGCACACCGGCTGGACTCCGGCGGGCTTCCTGCCGCTCGGCGCGCCGCGCGAGGTGCTGCGCCAGGCGCTGCGCGCGTTGCGGCCCGCCGAGGCGCCGGAGGTGGTGCCGATGCCGGAAGCCGCGCCCTTCGGCGCCGCCCTGGTCGCGGCCGAGGGATGCAGCCTCTGCCTCGCCTGCACCATGGTCTGCCCGACCGGCGCCTTCAGCGCGAATCCGGAGCGGCCGCAGCTGCGCTTCCTGGAAGAGGCCTGCGTGCAATGCGGCCTCTGTGCCGCGACCTGCCCGGAGCGGGTGATCAGCCTCGCGCCTCGGCTGAACTTCGCCGAAGCCGCGGCGCAGCCGCAGGTGGTGAAGGAGGAGGAGCCGTTCCATTGCACCCGCTGCGCCAAGCCTTTCGGCACGGCGAGCAGCATCGCGCGGGTGAAGTCCCGCCTGGCCGCCAGCGGGCACTGGATGTTCGCGGATCCGTCCCGCCTTGCCCTGCTCGAGCTGTGCGAGGATTGCCGGGCGGTGGAGGCGACGCTGGGCGGCGTCGATCCTTATGCCGGCCCGTCGCGTCCCGTGGTCCGTACCACCGAGGACTGGCTGCGGGAGGCGGAGGAGGAGTAGCCCCCCTCCGCCGGAACCAGGCTCAGCCGCCCTTGTTGGAACGGTTCCGCATTGGCCGGTAATCCTCAGGCACGCCGCCGACGCCCGGGCCGGCGGTGGTGCCGTCGCGGGTGACCTGCGGGCGGCCCTGGGTGTCGCCACCCGAGATGGTCGCAGTGCCGGCGCCGGCATTGGTGCTGTGCGGCTGCCGGTAGATCTCCTGCTGCAGCGGAGGCGAGCCGGGGCCGCTGGTGGCCGTGGTCGGGGCCGGACCGCTCTGGCCGCCGCAGGCCGCGAGGGCCGTCAGCGCGGCCAGGGATAGGATCGTGTTACGCATGTGTCAGGTCCCGATCATGGAGGCCCACAGGATCGTGGTTCCAGCCAACGGGCCGGAGCCTAACGACGGCGCCTAAGGGTTGCAATGTGTCATGTTACGCGACCCGAGCTTACCATCCTGTCGTTCCCGGCTCACCTTTGAAGGGTCCGACGACCTCTCCTGTTATCCAGCCGCCGTAGAATCCGCCCGGCTGCGGCGTGACCTGCTCGTCATCGACGAAGCAGGCTTCCATCCGCCCGGCATAGACGGCGATGTGGTCGCGGATGGGGGCGAAGGCCGGTGTCGGGGAGGGATAGCTCCACCCCGCCGCCTCCGCCACCGCCCCGCCGGCGGCGAGCGTCCAATAGCGGGCCACACCTTTCCACTCACAGAAGCTCTGCCCGGCCGCCGGGCGCAGTATGCCGGGGGCGAAGGCCCCGGGCGGCAGGTACCAGCTGGGCGGATGGAAGGTCTCCAGCACCCGCCAGGCTGCCCGAGTCTCGGCGATGGTCTCGCCGCCAAGCCGGATGCGGATCCGCCGCTGGCTTGGCTCGAGCCGTGGCGGGCGGGGATAATCGGCGACGCGTTCGGTCATGCCGCTGATCTGGCCCCAGCCCCTTCCCTTGCAACCGGGCCGGGGGCAACACTGACGGCCAAGACATGAGGGAGCCGATCCATGGCCGAGATGAACCTGCAGGTCCTGCTCCGCCGCCGCCCCAAGGGCGAGCCGGTGCCGGAGGATTTCGAGATCGTCGAGACGCCGGTGCCGCAGCCCGGCCCCGGTGAGGTGCTGGTCCGCGCCCAGTACCTTTCGCTCGATCCTTATATGCGCGGCCGCATGTCGGACGCGAAGAGCTACTCCGCCCCGGTCGAGCTCGGCGCGGTGATGGAGGGGCAGACGGCGGGCGAGGTCGTCGCCTCCGACGCGGCGGGCTTCGCCCCGGGTGACACCGTGCTCGGCGGCTTCGGCTGGCAGCGCTTCTCCGTCGTGCAGCCGGGGCGGCTGTTCAAGATCGATCCGAAGGAGGCGCCGCTCTCGGCCAGCCTCGGCGTGCTCGGCATGCCGGGCCTCACCGCCTGGGTCGGGCTCGAGGATATCGGCCAGCCCAAGGCGGGCGAGACTGTCGTCGTCTCCGCCGCCTCCGGCGCGGTCGGCCAGGTGGTCGGGCAGATCGCCAAGATCCGCGGCTGCAAGGTGGTCGGCATCGCCGGCGGGACGAAGAAGTGCGAGTTCGTCACCGAGGTGCTGGGCTTCGACGCCTGCATCGACCATCGCGGCGATCTCAACGCGCAGCTCGACCGACATTGCCCGCAAGGGATCGACGTCTATTGGGAGAATGTCGGCGGCGCGGTGCAGCGCGCGGTTTTCCCACGCATGAACGACCATGGCCGCATGGTGATGTGCGGCATGATCGCCGAGTACAACGACACCGAGGTGCGGCCGGGGCCGAACCTGATGGCGACGGTCCGCAAGCGGCTGCGCATCCAGGGCTTCATCGTCAGCGACACGGGCTGGCCGCGCTACCCGCAATTCCGCCAGGAGATGCTGGGCCACATGGCCGCCGGCCAGATGGCTTGGCGCGAGGATGTAGTGGAGGGGCTGCGCAATGCCCCGACCGCCTTCATCGGCCTGCTGAAGGGGAGCAATTTCGGCAAGCTCGTCATCAAGATCGACTGAGATGGTGCCGGAGGATGCGCGCCTCGCCGAGCGCGTGGCGGGGCATCGCATCCTCCTCTGCTATGGCCTCTTCGGCGAGGTCGTGGCGGGCCTCCGGCTCGATTACATGCGCAGCCAGGCGGACTGGTTGCGCGGCCTCGGCCTGGCCGTCGAGGTCGTGGCGCTGCCGACCGCGGCGCCCGTCCTCGCCAATGCCGCGCGCATCGCCGAGCGTATTGCGGCCGACCCGCGGCCGGTGGTGCTGATCGGCCATAGCAAGGGCGGGCTGGAGGCGCTGGCGGCGCTGCTCCGCCCCGGGACCGCGGCGCGGTGCCGCGGCCTGGTCGCGCTGCAATCGCCCTTCCTCGGCTCGCCCGTCGCCGATGCGCTCTGCGGCATCCGTCCGCTGCACCGCGCGGCGCATCGCGCCTTGCGGGCGCTGCGGCTCGGCAGCGGCCGGGGCCTGCGCGACCTCACGACGCCGGTGCGCGAGGCCTGGATGGCGGAGCATGCCGCCGCCATCGCCGACCTTGCGCGGTGTGTGCCGATCGCCGTCGTTGCGACTACATTAAAGGGTGCGCCGTGGCGGATCGAGGAGGGGGCGTATCGCCTGCTCGACCGCTGGATGCGCGGCCAGGGCACCGGGCCGGGCGATGGACTGGTGCCCCTCGCAGCGGCCCAGCTGCCCGGAGTGCCCTTGCTGGTGCTGCCGGGCGGGCACCGCGCGCTGGTGGCGCGCGGGCCGGGGCGGGACCCGGTCGGGATGCTGCGCGAGCAGTTGCTCGGGCTTACTCCGCCGCCACCTCCACCAGCACCAGCTCCGCATCCTCCGATGCGGTGATCTCCATCACCGCCTCGTCGACGATGCCGGCGCCGTCGCGGGCATCGAGCGCCTTGCCGTTCACCGTGACGGCGCCCTTGGCCGGGACGAGATAGGCGGCGCGGCCTGGCTCCAGCCCCTGGCGCAGCGTCTGCCCGGCCTTCAGCGTCGCCGCCAGCACCGCACCGTCGACGTTGAGCGGCAGGGCGCCGCTGCCGGCATCCTGCGGCCGGCCGCTGGCCAGCACCTCGAAGCCGGCCTCACGCCGCTCCTTGGGGAACTGCTTCGCACCCCAATTCGGCTTCACGCCACGGCGGTCGGGGATGATCCAGATCTGGAAGATCTTCGTCGTCTCCGGCTCCAGGTTGTACTCGCTGTGCACCACGCCGGTGCCGGCCGACATGATCTGCACGTCGCCCGCCTCGGTGCGGCCTTCGTTGCCCATGTTGTCGCGGTGGGTGATGGCCCCCTCGCGCACATAGGTGACAATTTCCATATCGCGGTGCGGGTGCGGGTCGAAGCCGGTGCCGGCGGCGATCTCGTCGTCGTTCCAGACCCGCAGCTTGCCCCAGTTCATCCGCGCCGCATCGTGGTAGCCGGCGAAGGAGAAGTGGTGGCGCGCCTTCAACCAGCCGTGGTTGGCACCGCCGAGGGTGCCGAAGGGACGGATATCGATCATCGGTGTCGCTCCTTGCGGGAGGCGCCGACCCGTTCGGGCCGGCCGGGATGCGAAGGAGATAGGCGCTTTCCGGGCAGGATGCCCATCACGGGCAGCCATCGGCGTCATTCATCATGACGATGGGCGCATTGCCGGGGTTTAAGCCTCGCCCCACCTCCCGTAGAGGCCGGATCGGCGATGCTGTCGCCCGTCGTCCCGATGGCCTGCCGCTTCGGCGCAGATGAACGGACGGACGACATCCGGCAACGGCTATTTCCCGGCAAGCCGTTGCCAGACTGGCCGCCCGTGAAAGGCAGCCACCGGGCCGGCCGGACCTCCGGCCGGCCCGTTCTTTTACCCACCGCCCTGGGCTTCCAGTAGCGCGAGCATTCCCTCCAGCAACTGTGCCGGCGTCGGCGGGCAGCCGGGAATGAGCAGGTCGACCGGCAGCGCCGCCTCGATGCCGCCCTCCACCGCATAGCTGCCCTTGAAGATGCCGCCATCCACGGCGCAATCCCCGGCCGCCACCACCCATTTCGGCTCGGGCGTGCACTCCGCCGTGCGCAGCAGCGCCTCGCGCATGTTGCGGGTCAGCGGGCCGGTGACCAGCAGCACATCGGCATGGCGCGGGCTGGCGACGAAGCGGAGGCCGAAGCGCTCCAAGTCATAGACCACGTTCTGCATGGCGCTGATCTCGAGTTCGCAGCCGTTGCAGGAGCCGGCATCCACCTGACGGATGGCAAGGCTGCGCCCGAGCCGCGCCTGCGCCGCCGCCTCCAGCCGCGCCATCAGGGCCTGCACCAGCTCCTCCGGCGGCACCGGCGGCGCGTCGGTCAGCGGTGGCGAGACCAGCGCGCGCGCCAGCCGCGGCCAGAGCAGGCGACGCCAGCCCTCCCTCACAGGTCGACCCCGCTGTAGGAGGCGTTGATGCTTTTGTTGATGAGCGGGAAGTCGGCCAGGATGTTCCCCTCGATCGCCGCCTCCAGCAGCGGCCAGAGCAGCCAGGATGGATCGCGCGGGAAGACGGCCCGCACCAGCCCGCCCTCGTCCAGCGCCACCCAATGGAGGCACTCGCCGCGGAAGCCCTCGACCAGGCCAAGCCCCTCGCCGCCCCGCTGCGGCAGCGGCAGGGTGAGCTCACCGGGCGGCAGCGCCTCGATCAGCCCACGCGCGAGGCGGACCGACCCCTCCATCTCCGTCATGCGGAGCCGGGCCCGCGCATCGACATCGCCCGCCTCCAGCACCGCGGGCTCGGTCGGCACATAGGGCGGATAGCCCGGCCGGTGCCGTGCGTCGAAGCCCCGGCCGGAGGCGCGGCCCGTCACCCCGCCGGCGGCGAAGGCGTGGACCAGCGACGGCGCGATCACCCCCGTGCCGACCATGCGGTCGGCGAGGCTTGCGTGGCTGTCACAGACGGCCCCGAGCCGCGGCAGCTCCGCCGCCACGGCGTCGAGCGCGGCGCCGATGGCGGCTGCGCCTGCCGGCATCAGGTCGTCGGTGACGCCGCCCGGCATCACGCGGTCCATCATCAGCCGGTGGCCGAAGGCGATGGCGGCGGCGCGCAGCACCGCCTCGCGCAGCGCCCCGGCCCGGGCATGCAGCCAGGCGAAGCCGGCATCGTTGCAGATCGCTCCCCAATCGTTCAGATGGTTATGCAACCGCTCCAGCTCCGCCATCAGCGCCCGCAAGGCCAGCGCGCGCGGCGGGGGTTCGAGGCCAAGCGCCGCCTCCACCGCCTGGGCGAAGGCCCAGCCATGCGCCACCGTCGAATCGCCCGAGAGCCGGGCGGCGAAGCGCGCCGCGACCTGTGCCGACTTGCCGAGCATCAGCCCGATATGCCCCTTGTGCAGGTAGCCGAGCCGCGCCTCCAGCCGCACCACCGCCTCGCCCTGGACATGAAAGCGAAAATGCCCCGGCTCGATCACCCCGGCATGCACCGGCCCGACCGGGATCTGGTGGATGCCCTCGCCCTCGACGGGGAGGAAGACGGGCTGCGGCGGCGGCATCGCATGCGGCGCCGGCCGGGCCGCCAGCGGGCCGGTCAGTGGCCAGCGCCCATGGTCGAGCCAGGGCCGCTGGTCGAGCCCGCCCTCGGCGACATGGCCCCAGAGGTCGCGGATCATCCGCTCGAAGCGCACCGCGCCCGGCCGTGCCGGCGAGAGCGCCGCATAGCGCCCCTCCGGCACCGCGCAGGAGGCGATGAGGATCGCCTCCCCCGCCATCAGCGCCGCATGCACCTGCGCCGGATCGGCCCAGAGACCCAGCAGCGCCACGCCCTCGTCCTCGCCGATGGCAGCGATGAGCGCCGCCCATTGCCCGCGGTCGAGCAGGTGGCGCTGATGCGGCCGGCAGCCTTGTTCCTGCCCGTGGCGGACCAGCCGCAGCAGCACCTCGCTCATCCCGCCACCCCCGCCGCCTCAGCGAGCATCCTCCGCAGCGGTCCCGGCAGCGCCATGCCGAGCAGCAGCGCCAGCAGCAGATGCGCCCAGACCGGGCCAAGGCTCGTCCAATCCACCTTCCCGGCCGCACGGTCCGGCGGCAAATCGCCGAAGCAGAGCGCCTGCAGCGTCTGCACCTTCGCCGCCACCGCCACCAGCAGGCCGAGGCCGAGCGGCAGGATCGCCCAGGGGTGACCCGCCGCCGCCTCCGACACCAGCAGGTATTCACTGGCGAAGAGGGCGAAGGGCGGCAGCCCCGCCACCGCGGCGATGCCGATGGCCAATGCCCAGCCGAGCCCCGGCGCAGCGAGGCAGAGCCCGCCGAGATCGGCGATCCGCTGAGAGCCGCGCAGCCGCACCGCCGCGCCGATGCCGAAGAAGACCGCCGATTTCGTCAGCGAATGCCCGATCATGTGCAACAGCCCGGCGAGGTTGCCCGCCGCGCCGCCGAAGCCGAAGCCGGTGGTGGCGAGGCCCATATGCAGGATGCTGCTCCAGGCGAAGAAGCGCCGCGCATCGCGTCGCCGCCAGAGCGCGAAGGCGGCGACGAGGACGGAGGCGAGGCCGAAGCCGAGCAGCAGCGCGCCCGGCGGCACCGCCTCGGGATGCACGCCGACGATCGCCTTCGCCCGCAGCACCGCCAGCAGCGCGGCATTCAGCAGCAGTCCGGAGAGCACGGCGGAGATGGCGATGGATCCCTCCGCCTCGGCATCCGGCAACCAGGCATGCAACGGGACCAGGCCCGCCTTGGTGCCGTAGCCGACCAGCAGGAAGACGAAGGCGAGGTTCAGCACGCCCGGGTCGCAGCGCGCCGCGACCGCCCGCAGCGCCGCCCAGGATAGCCCCTCCCCCTCGCCCAGCACCGGCTGCGCCGCGAGGTAGAGGATGATGGTACCGAGCAGGGCGAGCGCGATGCCGACACCGCAGAGGATGAAGAATTTCCACGCCGCCTCGATCGCCGCCGGCGTGCCGTGCAGGCCGACCATCAACACGCTGGCAAGCGTGGCAATCTCGATCGCCACCCACATCACGCCGAGATCGTCGGCCAGCAGCGCCAGCGCCTGCGCCCCCATGAAGATCTGGAAGGCGACATGGAAGGCGCGCAGCCGACGCGGGTCGAGCCCCTCATCGGCGATGGCGCCGAGCGAGTAGATCGCCGTCGTCAGGCCGATGAAGGAGGCGAGCAGCAGCAGCGGCAGGTTCAGCGCATCGAGCCGCGTCCAGCCGGTGACCTCCTGCGGCTGCGCGAGCAGCACCAGGGCGAGGAGGAAGGTGACGCCCGAGACGCCGCAATTGGCGAGCGCCGCCATCCGCTCACGCGGCAGCAGGCCGAGCAGCACCGCCCCCACCCAGGGCAGCAGGACGAGGAGCCAGGCGAACGGCATCACTCGTGCTCCCCGCGATGCGGGTGCAGCAAGGCGATGTCGAGGCTGTCCAGCCGCTCCCGCATCTGGAAGACGAAGATCCCGGCCACCACCAGCAGCAGCATCACCAGCGCCGCGGTCGAAAGCTCCACCACCAGCGGCATGCCGGCGACGCCGACGGCCGCCAGCACCAGCCCGTTCTCGAGACTCATCAGCCCGACGACCTGAAGGATGGCATTGCGCCGGGTGATCATCATCAGCATCCCGAGCAGCACGATGGAGAGGGCCATCGCCAGATCCTCCCGCGCCAGGGCCTGCGCGGCGGAGGTGACCGGCAGCGCCACCATGATGGCGAGCGCCACCAGCGCCACCCCGGCCATGAGGCTCGGCCCGATGCCGAGCGCCGTATCCACCCCGCGTGCGAGGGCGAGCCGGCGGATCGTCCAGCGCAGTGCAAGCGGGATGCACACCGCCTTCGCCACCGCCGCGATCAGCGCCGTCAGGTAGAGCTGCGGCGCGCCCTGGACGAAGCCCTGCCAGGCGGCCGCCAGCGCCAGCAACCCGCCCTGCGCGGCGAGCACGCTCACCACCGCCCCGACCCGCCGCTGGTAGAGCAGCATGAAGGAGAGCAGCAGCATCCCGCCCCCCAGCAGATGCGCGACGTCGTACGGCAGTTGGCCGAAGCCCATCAGGCAAACCCTGTCGAGACGAAGAGCAGCGCCGCCGCCAGCAGTGCCAGCAACAGTGCCGCGCCGAGGAATTCCGGCACGCGGAAGACCCGCATCTTGGCGATCGCCCCTTCGAAGACGGCGAGGGCCAGGCAGAGTCCACCCATCTTCGCACCCCAGGCCACCAGCCCGACCAACCAGGCAAGCGGCCCGCTGCCCGCCGGCGCCGCGCCGAAGGGGAGGAAGACCGCTGCGATCAGCGCAAGCCAGAGGGTCAGCTTCAGCGCCGCCTGGTACTCCCAGAGTGCCAAGTGGCGCCCGGACGCCTCCAGCAGCATCGCCTCATGCACCATGGTGAGTTCGAGATGGGTCGCCGGGTTGTCGACCGGGACGCGCGCATTCTCCGCCAGCGCCACCGCCCCCATCGCCACCGCGGCAAAGCCAAGCGAGACCCGGAGGCCGAGCGCCCCGTCACGGAGGACCGCACCGATCTGGTCGAGATTGGTGCTGCCGGCGAGGATGGCGAAGCTCAGCGCCGAGACCAGCAGCGCCGGCTCGGCGAAGACGGCGAAGCTCATCTCCCGCGCCGCGCCCATGCCGCCGAAGGCCGTGCCCGCATCCATGCCGTTGAGGGCGAGCGCCATCCGCGCCATCGCCAGCAGCCCGGCCACCAGCACGAGATCGGCGGCTGGGGCGAAGGCCATCCCCCGCGCGAAGCCCGGCACCAGCGATGCGGCGACCACCGTGGCGGCCAGCGCCAGGTAAGGGGCCACCTCACTGACGACGGAGGCGTTCTCCGCCAGCAGCGGGCGCTTGGCGCAAAGCTTGGCGAGGTCGCGGAAGGGCTGCAGCGGCGATGCACCGCGCCGCCCCGTCATCCGCGCCTTCAGCCAGCGGATCAGGCCAACCGCCAGCGGGGCCGCCGCCAGCATCAGCGCGACATGCAGCATCTGGGTGAGGACCGCGCCCAGCACGACCATTCAGCGCGCCTCCAGCCAGGCCAGCAGCGCCAGCAGCCCAACCAGCGTGGCGAAGCCGAGCGAGAGCGAGCCGCGGAGGGTGAGGCCGCGCAGCCGCTCCACCTGATCGGCAATGGCGTCGCGCAGCCGCGCGGCCGGCGTCGGCAGGGCGAGGGCAGCGCGGTCCTCGAAGCCGGCCTCCAGCCGGGCCGGGCGCGTATCGCCGGGCGGCGGCATCGTCACCGCCTCGCGCCCCGCGAGCAGGCTGCCGCCCAGCATCCGCCGCAGCGGCTGCGCCATGCCGGCGGCCGAGGGCTGGCTCAGCGGATCGCCGAAGACGAATTCCGGCGGCGGGTCGATGAAGCCGCCATTCCAGGCCGGCCCGCGCTCGGCAAGGGCGGGCGAACGCCGGCGCACCACCAGCCAGAGCGTGACCAGCACGAGGCCGAGCAGCAGCAGCACGACCAGCGGCGCATAGGCCGAATGCCCCTCCCCTGCGCCGATCGCCAGCCCGACCACGGGCGGCATCGCCGCCGGGCCCACCAGAACCCGGATGCCGGGTGCGGCGAGCGCCAGCGCCAGCCCGGGGAACAGCCCGATCAGCAGGGTGAGCACGGCCGGCACCGCCATCCCCGCCAGCTCGAAGCGGTTGGCCTCCCGCGCCCCTGCCCCGCGCGGGCTGCGCGGCCGGCCGAGGAAGGCGAGGCCGAAGAGCCGCAGCATCGCCGCCGCCGCCAGCGCCACCGCCATGGCGGCCAGCGCCAGCGCCGCGGCGGCCACCACCTGCAGGCCGATCTCGCCCAGACGCCAGCCGCCGAGCAGCGCCTGCAGCAGCAGCCATTCGCTGGCGAAGCCGGAGAGCGGCGGCAGCGCGGCCGCGGCGCCGATGCCCACCAGCGCCGCCAACGCCGTCCGCGGCATGGCGTGGATCAACCCACCCAGCCGGTCCAGCCGCCGGCTGCCCGCCGCATGCTGCACGGCGCCGGCGACGAGGAAGAGCAAGGCCTTGAACAGCCCATGCGCCATGGCATGCAGCAGCGCCGCCCCGGCCGCCAGCGCCGCCATCGGCCCGAGATCGGCCCCGCGGAACAGCAGGGCGAGGCCGAGCGCCATGGTCACCAGCCCGACATTCTCGATGGTCGAGCAGGCCAACGCCACCTTGGCATCCTCCTCGAGATTGGCCCTGAGCGCGCCGAGCAGGGCCGAGGCGGCACCCGCCGCCAGGAGCGGCACGCCCCACCAGCCCGGCTGCACCGGCCCGCAAAGGTCGAGCAGCAGCCGCGCCAGCACATAGAGCGCCACCTTGGTCATCACCCCCGACATCAGCGCCGAGGCCGGCGACGGCGCCGCCGGATGGGCGAGCGGCAGCCAAAGATGCAGCGGCACCAGCCCCGCCTTGGCCCCCGCACCAATCAGCCCGAGCGCCAGCACGGCGACTGCCCGCCAGCCCTCCGGCGGCGCCGCGCGGATCGCGGCGAAGTCGAGCGCGCCGAGCAGGCCGAAGGCCGGCACCAGGCAGGTCCCCGCCAATGCCGCGAAGACGAGATAGAGCCGCGCCGCCTCGCGGTTGCCGGCCTCCCGGTGGTCGAGCGCCACCAGCGCCCAGGAGGCGAGCGACATCAGTTCGAAGCCGAGCAGCAGCGTGAAGCCATCCGCCGCCAGCAGGGCGAGCCCCATCCCGCCGAGGAACAGCGGCCAGGCCACCAGCCCCCGCCCCGGACCGCCGAGCGCGAAGAGCGATGCCGAGAGGCCCACCAACCCCAGCAGCAGCAGGAACCAGGCCGAAAGCCCGTCGAGCGCCAGGCTCATGGCGCCCCAAGCCGGGCCGAAGGGCAGCACCAGCACGCCCTCCGGCAGGCCGAAGGCCAGCGCCCCGGCCGCCAGCAGCGCGAAGCCGGCCGAGAGGAGGGCGCTGCCCGCCAGCACCACCAGCCCCGCCCGGCGGCCGGCCGGCACCAGGGCAACCACGGCCAGCAGGCCGAGCAGGGCTAGGCCGAGGGCGAGCGCCGTCAGCACAGGGGGCAGGGCGAGGCTTGCACGGGCGGCAGTCTAACCCGGCCTCGCGACCGGCGCGAAGGGGCCATTCCGCCGGCCGGAGCGGCGGGCCGCAAATCGTGCCTTAACTTTCGTGCAACGACAGGATAGAGACGCGCCCGAGCGCCTTGGGCGCGACATCAGGACTCGTCCCGGGGAACAGGAAAGATCATGGATCGTCGAGGGTTGTTCGCCGGTGCCGCCGCCGGCACGCTGGCCTTGGCCACGCCCGCCATCGCCCAGGCCATGCCGGAAGTTCGCTGGCGCTGCGCCTCCTCCTTCCCCAAATCGCTCGATACCATCTACGGCGCCGGCGAGCATGTGGCGAAGCGCGTCGCGGCGCTGACCGACAACAAGTTCCAGATCCGCGTCTTCGCCGCCGGCGAGCTGGTCCCCGGCCTTGCCGTCGCCGATGCGGTGCAGAACGGCACGGTGGAAGCGGCGCATACCGCCAGCTACTACTTCGTCGGCAAGGACCCGACCTTCGCCTTCGACGGCGCCGTGCCCTTCGGCCTCAACATGCGTCAGATCAATGCCTGGCTGCAGGCCGGCGGCGGGCGCGAGGTCCTCAAGGAGTTCTTCGAGGGCTACAACATCGTCTCCATCCCGGCGGGCAATACCGGCGCCCAGATGGGCGGCTGGTTCCGCAAGGAGATCAAGACCGTCCAGGATCTCTCGGGCCTGAAGTTCCGGGTCGGCGGCTTCGCCGGCAACGTGCTGCAGAAGCTCGGCGTGGTGCCGCAGCAGATCGCCGGCGGCGACATCTATCCGGCGCTCGAGAAGGGCACGATCGACGCCGCCGAGTGGATCGGCCCCTATGACGACGAGAAGCTCGGCTTCAACCGCGTCGCGCCCTACTACTACTATCCGGGCTGGTGGGAGGGTTCGCTCAACCTCTCCTTCTACATCGCGAAGGCGAAGTACGAGGAGCTGCCGCAGCTCTACAAGGAAGCGCTGGAGAGCGCCTGCCGCGACAGCACCATCGAGACCATGGCCAAGTACGACGTGCAGAACCCGCAGGCGCTGCGCCGGTTGATCGGCGCCGGCACCCAGCTCCGCGCCTTCCCGCGCGAGGTGATGCAGGCCTGCTACAAGGCCGCCTTCGAGCTTTATGACGAAACCGCGGCCAGGAACGCGAATTTCAAGAAGGTCTACGAGCACTGGCGCGCCTTCCGCGACTCGCAGTACCAGTGGTTCCGCGTCGCCGAGAGCACCTTTGACAATTTCGGCTACTTCATGCAGGCGCAGGAACAGCAGCAGCGCCGCTGACGGCGCTCGCGGAGTCCGGTATCCATGGGTCCACTGATCGCCTTCAGCCGGGGCGTCGACAAGCTGAACACCGCCGTCGGCAAGCTGGCCGACTGGGCGGTGCTGCTTGCCTGCCTCATCAGCGCCGGCAATGCCTTCGTGCGCTACGGCGTCTCCTACAGCTCCAATGCCTGGCTGGAGGTGCAGTGGTACCTCTTCGGCGCCATCGTGCTGCTCGGCGCCTCCTACACCCTGTTCCGCAACGAGCATGTCCGCGTCGACCTGCTCTACGGCAATGTCTCGGAGCGGACGCGGCTCTGGATCGACGTCTTCGGCTTCATCTTCTTCATGCTGCCGGCGGTCATGCTGCTGGCCTGGATGACCTGGCCCTTCTTCCTGGACAGCTGGGTGCGCGACGAGGGCAGCCCCAATGCCGGCGGCCTGCTCCGCTGGCCGGTGAAGCTGCTGCTGCCCGTCGGCTTCGTGCTGCTGACCTTGCAGGGCTTCTCGGAACTCATCAAGCGCATCGCCCTGTTGCGCGGCATCCGCCCGGCAGCCGAGGTGGTGGTCGAGTACCACCGCCCCGAGCAGTGAACCAGGACCGACAGATCCCATGACCCTCGACATGGACGTGATGGCCCCGCTGATGTTCGGCGGGCTGGTCGTCTTCCTGCTGATCGGCTTCCCCGTCGCCTTCAGCCTGGCCGCGACCGGGCTGTTCTTCGGCTTCCTCTCGATCGAGCTCGGCTTCTTCACCCCGGCCTATCTCGGCAACCTGCCGCTGCGGGTCTTCGGGATCGTGCAGAACGACCTGCTGCTCTCGATCCCCTTCTTCACCCTGATGGGCGCCATCCTCGAACGATGCGGCCTTGCCGAGGACCTGCTGGAAGGTACCGGCCAGCTCTTCGGCAAGATCCCGGGCGGCCTCGCCTATGCCGTCATCCTGGTCGGCGCGGTGCTCGGCGCCATCACCGGCACGGTCGCCGCCTCGGTCATCGCCATGGGCATGATCTCGCTGCCCATCATGATGCGCTACGGCTACGACATGCGGATCGCCACGGGCGTGATCGCGGCCTCCGGCACCATCACCCAGGTCATCCCGCCCTCGCTCGTGCTGATCGTCCTCGGCGACCAGCTCGGCAAGTCGGTCGGCGACATGTATGCCGGCGCCATCGGGCCATCAATCCTCCAGATCCTGCTCTTCATCCTCTTCATCGTGGGCGTCAGCATCTTCGCCCCCCACAAGGTGCCGGCGCTGCCGGACGAGGCGCTGACGCAACGCGGCTGGCCGCTGATCTGGCGCGTGGCGAAGGGCATGGTGCCCTCCATCGTGCTGATCTTCCTCGTCCTCGGCACCATCTTCCTCGGCCTCGCAACGCCGACCGAGGCGGGTGCGATGGGCGCGGTCGGTGCCATCGGCCTCGCCTGGGTCAATGGTCGCTTCACCTGGCCGCTGCTGCGCCAGGCGATGGAGAACACCATGCGGATCACCGCCATGGTGATCTTCATCCTGATCGGCGCGACGGTGTTCAGCCTGGTCTTCCAGGGCGTCGATGGCTCGCTCTGGATCGAGCACATGCTGATGAAGCTGCCCGGCGGAGCGACCGGCTTCCTCATCGCGGTCAACATCTTCATCTTCTTCCTGGCCTTCTTCCTCGACTTCTTCGAGATCGCCTTCATCGTCGTCCCGCTGCTGGCCCCGGTCGCGGCCAAGCTCGGCATCGATCTCGTCTGGTTCGGCGTGCTGATCTGCGTGAACATGCAGACCAGCTTCATGCATCCGCCCTTCGGCTTCGCGCTCTTCTACCTGCGCGGCATCGCGCCGAAGGAGGTCCGCAGCAGCGACATCTACTGGGGCGCCATTCCCTGGGTCGGGCTGCAGCTGGTGCTTGTCGCCATCGTCATCTTCTGGCCCCAGAGCGTGACCTACTGGCTGGACAAGGGCACCGGCGTCGACCCGAGCACGGTGCGGATCGAGGTGCCGCTGCCCGATCTGCCTGAGGATGACGCACCGCCGGTGTTCCGGTAGCCGGGGGTTCGGCCTCCGCACCTTCGCCGGGGGAAGCTTCCCCAGGACCGCGCCAAGGGTTAGCCCATTACTGGCGTTGGCATGGGGCAGGCTGCCTCGACCACTTCCGCCGCGTCCAACGCCAGATCCTCCCGCCAGCGCGGCGCGATGATCTGCACGCCCATCGGCAGCCCATCCGCCGTCAGCCCGGTCGGGACAGAGACGCTCGGCAGGCCGAGCAGCGGCGTCGCCAGTAGCGGCTGCTGCGCCCGGTAGACCGAATCGAAGCCCTGCTGGCCCGCCACGTCCAGCCCCTGCGGGAAGGGCGGCTCGCCGGAGACCGGGCAGAGCACCAGCGGCACCTCCGCCATGAAGCGCGCCCAGTCCCGCTGCCGCGTCGTCCGCCGGGCGGCGAGGCGCATATACCCTTCGAGGTCGGTCGGCGCGCAATGTGCCAGCATGTAGCGGTAGGTGTCCTGCGCGCCCTGGTCGGCATTCCGCGCAAAGGCCTCACCCATGAAGAGCCGCGCCTCGCCATGGGCGAAGGCGTCCCAGTCCCGCGCGGCGCCTGCGAAATCGGGCGGGTCGCGCTCCTCCACCGCATAGCCGGCGGCAGCGAGGAACCCGGCCGCTCGGCGTACCGCTGCGGCAACCTCCGGGTGCACTCCCGTTCCCGCCGGATCGACCGAGAGCGCGACGCGGATCGGCCGTGGCGCCGGCGGCCCCTCCAGCGGGGCCGGCATCCACCACGGGTCCCGCGCATCCCCCCGCGCCATCACAGCGAGCGCCACCCGCAGGTCGGCGACGCGCCGGGCCAGCGGCCCCTGGGTGGACATGAGCTGGCCCGAGAGCGGCCGCTCCGACGTCATGGTCGGGTTGAAGGCGGGGATGCGCCCGAAGCTCGGCCGGATGCCGGCGATCCCGCAGGCATAGGCTGGGTAGCGCACGCTGCCGCCGAGGTCGTTGCCATGGGCGATCGGCCCGATGCCCGCCGCGCAGGCGGCAGACGCCCCGCCGGAGGAGCCGCCGGGCGTGTGATCCCTGTTCCACGGGTTGAGCGTCCGCCCGTGCAGCGCATTCTCGGTGAACCACCGCATGGACAGCGCCGGCGTATTGGTCCGCCCGACGATGATCGCCCCCGCCGCGCGGAGATTGGCGATGACCGCGCTGTCCTCCGGCGCGATCAGGTCACGCCAGGGCAAGCAGCCATTGCTGGTCGGCAGCCCCTTCTGGTCGGCATTGATCTTGGTGGTGACCGGCACGCCATGCAGCGGCCCCACCGCCTCGCCCCGGGCGATGGCGGCATCAGCCGCCGCGGCCGCCGCCAGCGCCTCCTCCTCCAGCACGAGGACGACGGCATTGATCGCAGGGTTCACCGCCGCGCAACGGTCGAGCACCGCCCGCACCGCCTCCCGTGCCGAGACCGCGCGGAGCCGGATGGCGCGCGCCAGGTCCACGGCGTCCCAGCGCCAGAGTTCGGAGGGAAGATGCTGCATGGAAGCGGTCCCCTTGGCTGAAGGCCGCCATCATGGCCCGCCCTCGGGGTATCGGACACCTGGCTTTGTAGCCCCTTCGGCCGCCGGATGGGGCAAGGTGGCACGGACAGGGAGGATCAGCGCCATGGCCGACAGCTACATGCAGGACCGCGCGGAGGAGCTGGCCCAGCACCTCCGCCTCAATGACGGTAAGTCAGGCTATGTCGAGGCCACGGCGGATGGCTTTCGCGTCTATGTCCGCCGCAAATGGCCGGGCAAGCAGCTCGCCAGCTGGGACGGGCTGCCGATCGAGTGGCACGAGAATGTCGGCACCAACAAGGCCGCCAACCGCTGAGGGAGCTCAGCCCTCCGCGCGCTTCCATGTGATGACCAGCACATCCCGGCAGGAGGGCAGCGCCGGGTCCACCGGCCGCACCGGCGTCACCCCATGCATCACGCGCCGGTCGTCGATGAAGGCGGTGTCCAGCCGGTCGAGCAGGGTGAAGCGCGCCAGCTCCGCTCCGGCATCGTCGGTGACGAGCGTTTCGCCGCCCGCGAGATTGGTCCGCGCCATCATGCCGATCAGCACGTAACCGACGCCGTCATGATGGACGCCCTCGGGCGTCGGAAAGCCCGGGGCGCCTGCCGCCGCCTCGATGCGGAACTGATGCATCTCGACGAACCAATGGGCGCCCGGCGCCCTCGCATCGGCGACCGACCGGCCGAGATCGAGCAGCGCATGCAACACCGGCCCCTCGCCAATCGCATCCTCCACCGGGGCGAACCAGCGCTCCACGCCGCCATTCAGGCTGTTGTGGACGACCGCCTGGAAATGCGGGCGGTGCGGCCCCCGCACATGCCCCGCCACGCCGGCGCGCGCGGTGAAATTGGCATGCCGCCGCCGCCGGTAGCGGCCGCCATCGGCCATGAAGCGGTCAGTCTCAAGCCGCTCCCAGCTGCCGGCGAATTCCGCCAGTGCCGTCGGCGAAAGGCCAAGCGACGCCTCCAGCGCCGCCCCCGGCAGCCGCGCGAAGCCCTGCGCCGCCACCTCCGCCTGCAACGGGTCCGCCACGTCGATCCTCAGCGCCGCGCTCATGACACCTCACCGATCGCCGGGGCATCCTCCGTCCGCCCGGCCAGGACTTCCGCCACATGGCGCACCTTTACCGGCACGCCCTCCCGCTTCAGCCGACCCGCCATGTTGAGCAGGCAGCCGAGATCGCCGGCGAGCAGCGTGTCCGCCCCCGTGGCGGCGATGGACTTCGCCTTGTCGGTCACCATCCGCGTGGAGATTTCCGGGTACTTCACGCAGAAGGTGCCGCCGAAGCCGCAGCAGATCTCGGCATCGGCCATCTCCTTGACGACCACGCCCGGCATCGAGCCGAGGAGCTTGCGCGGCTGCGCCTTCACCCCGAGCTCCCGGAGCCCCGAGCAGCTGTCGTGATAGGTGACGACGCCCTCAAAGCGCGCGGCGACGCCCTGCATCCCCCGCACATCGGTGAGGAAGGAGACCAGCTCATGTGTCTTTGCGCCCAGCGCCTCCGCCTTGCCGCGGTACTCCGGGTCGTCGTCGAACAGCGCCGGGTAGTGATGCGAGACCATCCCGCCGCAGCTTCCACTCGGCACGACGACGTGGTCGTAATGCAGGAACTCGTCGATGACAGCCCGCGCCAGGTCCTTCGCCGTCTGCCGGTCGCCGCTGTTGTAGGCCGGCTGGCCGCAGCAGGTCTGCGCCCGCGGCACCTCCACTTGGCAGCCCGCTTCCTCCAGCAGGGCGATGGCGGAGAAGCCGACATTCGGCCGGTAGAGATCGACCAGGCAGGTGACGAAGAGCGCGACGCGGGGGCGGGTCTGGAGCATGCCTGCAATCTAGGCGTCCGCCGCCCCCGGCGGAAGGACGCCGTTGCCGAAACTGTACCCCTCCGTCAGCGGGGCAGTAGCAGGAACAGCCGGGCCGGCTCCCGCATCAGCCCGGCCCGTGCGGCGGCCTCCGCCCCCCAGCCCCAGAACAGGTCGCCGCGCGCCATGCCGCGGATCGCACCCCCGGTATCCTGCGCCAGGACGATGCGGCGGATCGGGTGCCCGTCCAGCGGGTTCCGCGTCTCCAGGAACAGGGGCGCGCCGAGCGGCACGATGCCGGCATCGACGGCGAGCGAGCGGCCCGGCGTCAGCGGCACCCCGAGCGTGCCGATCGGCCCGGTTGCTGGATCGAGCCCCTCAATGGGACGGAAGAAGACATAGGCCGGGTTCTCGCGGAGCAGCGCCGCCGCCTCCCCGGGCGGGGCGGTGCCGAGCCAGGCGCGGATGGCCTGCATCGACATCGCCTCGCGGGCGATGGCGCCGCGCTCGATCAGGCTGCGCCCGATCGGTCGGTAGGGATGCGCATTCCGCCCGGCATAGCCGAGCCGCAGCACCCGCCCATCCGGCAGGCCGATCCGCCCGGAGCCCTGGATCTGCAGGAAGAAGGCATCGACCGGGTCATCGACCCAGGCCAGTTCGAGCCCCTGCCCTTCCAGCCCGCCCGCCTCGATGGCGCCCCGGTCCAGCAGCCGCAGCGGCCCCTCGGGAGGGAGGGCGAAGAGCGGCACGGCATAGCCGCCGCCCGGCACCTCGGCCCCGCGCAATTCCGGCTCGTAATAGCCGGTGACGAGCCCCTCCCCTAAAGCATGCGGCATGAACCAACGCTCGAAGAAGGCGGCCGCGCCTCCCGGCGGCACCGCCTCCGCCGCGGCGCAGGCCTTGGCCCAGGGGGCGGCGAAGTCTGGTGGGCCATCATGCAACGCCTCGCAGGAGCGGAGAAAGGGCGCAAGCGCCGCCTCCGGCGCCTCGCCCGGCCAATCCGCCGGCCAGCCTGCCCCGCCCAGCATCAGGGCGAGGCCGAGGAGGAGCAGGGCTCGCGTCAGGCCGAGCGCGTGGCGACCAGCTTCCAGGTCGGGTCGGCCTGGCTCAGGTCGCGCTGGAAGATCCAGACATCGGTCAGCTCCGTCACCGCGTCGCTGCCCGTCACCACCTCGCCGTTGCGGCCGGTGGTCAGGTTGATCTGGTCAGTGACGAAGCGCAGGGTCACATCGGCGACGCTGCCCCGCAGGTCGGCCGCCTCGATCCCCAGCTCATGCACTGCCCGCAACTCGGTCCGCTGCGCCTCGCCGGCATTCTCCCGCGCGGTGATGGCCTGCTCGAAACCGGCATAGGTGTCGTCCGAAAGCAGCGAGCGCAGGGTCTGCCGGTCGCCGGCGGCGAATGCGGCGACGATCATGCGGAAGGCCGACTCCGCCCCGTCGAGGAAACGGTTCGGCTCGAAGCCGCGGTCCAGCTCGGCGATGCGCGCCAGCGCCTGGCCAGGAGGCGTGCGCGGATCGGGGATCACCCGCCGGCTGCGCGCCGCTGCGGCCGAGGCCGGCACTTCCTCCGCCACGCCCTCGATCGTGCCGCCGCGCGGGTCGTAGCCGGCCGCACGCGCTTCCGGCTGCACCGGTCGCTCGAAGCCGGTGCGCTTGCCAAGCACACTCCGCAGCCGCAACACGAGAAAAGCCGCGATCATCGCGAACAGGATCAGATCGACCGGAAAGCCGCCCGTCATCATGAACTCCTTTTCACCTATCTAGGCGAGAGACCCCTCCCCCGCAACGGCCGGGAGGATGACGGGGCCATAAACAATGAACCATGAAGGCCGCTTGCCGCGCCGCCGCGCGCCAGCTACGCCGAGGCGGAAACGCCGGAGGAAGCCGTCAGTGATCCTGCTGCGCCATGGGCAGAGCGAGTTCAACCTCCACTTCACCGCGACCAAGCGCGACCCCGGCATCCCGGACCCGAAACTGACCGAGCTCGGCCAGCAGCAGGCGGAAGCGGCGGTGCTGGCGCTGGCCGGCGAGCGCATCACCCGCATCATCGCCTCGCCATACACCCGCGCCCTGCAGACCGCCGCCCCCATTGCCCGGCAGCGCGGCCTGCCGGTCCTGGTGAACCCGGTGGTGCGGGAGCGCTATGCCTTCTCCTGCGACATCGGCTCGCCCTGCACCGAGCTGGCCATCGCCTTCCCCGGCCTCGACTTCGCCCATGTCGACGACGTCTGGTGGCCCGCGGTGGAGGAGCCCGACCAGGGCATCGAGGCCCGCGCCGCGCTGTTCCGCGCCGAGATGTCGGCGCTGCCGGACTGGCGGGAGACGCTGGTGGTCTCGCATTGGGGCTTCATCCTGGCGATGACCGGCGAGCGGGTGATGAACGGCGAATGGCGCCGCTGCGACCCGACCGGCCCGGCGCCGGAGGCGATCCTCTGGCGCCAGCCGCATCCGAGCGCGGTCAAGCCCTGACAGCCCGGCGGGCGGCATGCTACCCCGCCCCCTCTTCGTGAAAGGCGTCCCCATGTCCGATCAGCCCCAAGGCCAGCCGAACGGCGACCCCAACCTGGCCCCGCAAGGCCCGTTGGTGCTGAACATCCAGTATACCAAGGATCTCTCCTTCGAGGTGCCGGGCGCGCCGGAGATCTTCGCTACCCTGCGCGAGCAGCCGCGCGTCGACCTCCAGCTCGATGTCCAGGCCCGGCCGGTGCAGGAAGGCGGCAATGTCTTCGAGGTCTCGCTGCAGATCCGCGCCGATGCCCAGGCCGAGGGGAAGGCCTGCTTCATCGCCGAGCTGGTCTATTGCGGCATCTTCACCGTGAATGTGCCGCCCGAGCAGCTGGAGCCGGTGCTGCTGGTCGAATGCCCGCGCCTGCTCTTTCCCTTCGCCCGCAACATCCTGGCCGATGTGACGCGCGAGGGCGGCTTCCCGCCGGTGATGCTGGCACCGATCGACTTCGTTGCCCTCTGGCAGTCCCGCCGGGCGGAGGGGCCGGTCGTCGGCAACGCCTGACCCTCGGCGGGGGGCCTTCAGCCCCCCGTCCTCGCCGTCACCCGCCAGACGGTGTCGCCCACATCATCGGCAATCAGCAGCCCGCCGCTGCGGTCGAGCGTCACGCCGACCGGGCGGCCGCGCGACTCGCCCCGGTCGTTCAGGAAGCCGGTGACGACATCCTGCGCCCGGCCGCTCGGCCGCCCGTTCTCGAAGGGCACGAACACGACCTTGTAGCCGGAAAGATCCGGACGGTTCCAGCTGCCATGCTCGCCGATGATCGCGCCGCCGGCATAGCGCGCCGGCAGGCTGCCTCCGCCACTCCCGCTGAACACCAGCCCGAGCGGCGCGACATGCGACCCGAGTGCGTAGTCGGGCGGGATGGCCCGCGCCACCAGGTCCGGACGCTGCGGCCGGACGCGGGGATCGAGGTGCTGGCCGTAATAGCTGTAGGGCCAGCCGTAGAAGCCGCCATCCTGCAGGGAGGTCAGGTAGTCCGGCACCAGATGCGGCCCGATCTCGTCGCGCTCGTTGGCGATCGCCCAGAGCCTGGAGGATTGCGGCTCGAAGGCGAGGCCGGTCGGGTTGCGCACGCCCTCGGCGAAGGGGCGATGCGCGCCGGTCGCGCGGTCGATCTCCCATACCGCGGCGCGGCCGCGTTCCGCTTCGATGCCGTGCTCGGTGATGTTGCTGTTCGAGCCGATGCCAACATAGAGCCGAGCGCCGTCCGGGCTGGCGGCGAGGGATTTCGTCCAGTGGTGGTTGATCGGCCCGCCCGGCAGCTCGGTCAGCACCCTCCCCGGCGCCGTCATGCGCGTCTCGCCCGGCGTATAGGCGTAGCGGACCAGCGCGTCGGTATTGGCGACGTAGAGATCCGTGCCGACCAGCACCACGCCGAAGGGCGAGTTCAGGTGGTCGAGGAAGATGCTCCGCACCTCCGGGGTGCCGTCGCCATTGGCGTCGCGCAGCAGGGTGATGCGGTTGCCGGGCGCGCCGCCGCTCTGCGCCGGCGTCGCGCCCTGGCTCGTGCTGGCGAAGGACTTGATGTAGTTCTGGATGATGTCCTTCGGCCGCAGCGTCGGCTCGGTGCCCGGCGCCTTGGACTCCACGACAAGCACGTCGCCGTTCGGCAGGGTGTAGACCATGCGCGGATGGGCAAGGCCGCTGGCGAAGGCCTGGATGCGCATGTCCTCCGGCACGATGGGCGCCTCGCCCGGCCTCCAACCGACGGCGCGGGCGATGTTCATCGGCGGCAGCAGGTAGTTCTGCGGCTCGGGCAGGACCGGGTTCGGCCCGATCTGCGCCTCCCGGTCGAAGCCGGGCGCGTCCTCGCCGAAGGCCGTGGCGGCGCCGGCCAGCGCCAGCGCGGCCAGGCCAGTGAGGGCCAGCGGACCGCGGCGCATCACGCCGCCACCCCGACGCGGTGCCGGTAGACGAGCGAGGCGCCGAGCCAGCCCGTGACGAACATCAGCGTGACGGTCGCCGCCGAGAGGATCAGCCCGGCCGGTACGACCGAGGTCCAGGCATCGCGGCTATGGACGAAGTTGTTGAACAGCGCGAGCACGAGCACGACCATATTGCCGAGCATGTGCGGCCAGGCCGGCCTCTGCGCCCGCACCTGCCGGTTGCCGACGAAGTCCACTAGCCCGGCCAGCGCCGCCAGCACGCCCATCGCCAGGCCGACTGCGAGCAGCCAGGCGGAGAAATTCGCCCACATCATCTCCGCCGTGCCGGCATAGGCGACGTCGGTGAGCAGCGCCCCGGTGAAGCAGACGATGGGGAAGGGCACGAGCATCGGATGGATCGGGTGGCCAGCAATCCTGGCCCGGGAGACGGGGGGAGTGTCGTCGGTCATGCGGGAACCTCGCCGGGCGGCAAGGGGCCGTCCTCGGTCCCTCTACGGGCGCGCGTCGCCAGGGTTCCTCGGGCTTCCGTGACGAAGCGGCAAACCGATGCAGGGCCGGCCCGCTGCCCGATTCGCCGGGGTTGCGCCATGTCGTTCCGTTATGCATATAGTTTGTTAACGCAACGAAAGTCCTGCCCATGCCGATCGCCGAGGCGGTGCAGCTCTCCCCGCCGGTTCACCGCCTCAGGCCCCGCGCCGAGCCGGCTGCACCAATCCTGCTCTCGCCCCCGCATCTGACGGGCGGGGAATTGCCTGCTCTCGCCGCCACCCTGCAATCCGGCTGGGTGGCGCCTGCCGGGCCCGCGCCGGCCGCCTTCGAGGCGGCGCTCGCCGAGGCCACCGGCCTGCCGCATGTGCTGGCGCTGGCCTCGGGCACGGCGGCGCTGCATCTTGGCTACCGCTGCCTGGGCCTCGGGCGGGGCGACGAGGTCTGGACCGCGACCCTCACCTATGTCGCCACCATCGCGCCCGCGGTGCAGATGGGCGCCCGCCCCCGCTTCCTTGATGTCTCGTCCGAGAGCTGGACCCTCGACCCCGACCTGCTGGAACGCGAGCTGGCGCGGGCCGCCCGCGCCGGCCGCCTGCCTCGCGCCGTCGTCCCGGTGGACCTCTTCGGCCAGAGCTGCGATCTCGATGCCATCGGCGCCCTGTGCGGCCGTTGGGGCGTGCCCGTGCTCTGCGACAGCGCGGAGTCCCTCGGCGCCACCTGCCGCGGCCGCCCGGCCGGCCAGGGCGCGCGGATGGCGGCCTTCAGCTTCAACGGCAACAAGATCGTCACGGCCGGCGGCGGTGGGGCGCTGGCCTCGGCCGATGCGGCGCTCATCGCCGAGGCGCGCGGCCTCGCCAACCAGGCGAAGCGCCCGGCGCCGCATTACGAGCATGAAACCACCGGCTATTCCTACGGCCTCTCCTCCGTGCTCGCCGCGCTCGGCCTGACCCAGCTCGGCGCGTTGGCGGATCGCGTCGCCGCCCGCCGCGCCATCTTCGAGCGCTACAGGACCTGTCTCGGCGACCTCCCCGGCATCGCCTTCATGCCCGAGCCGGCCTGGGGCCGCAGCACGCGCTGGCTGACCGCCGTGCTGCTCGACCCCGCCCTCGGCGCCCCGGGACGCGAGGCGGCGCGCGAGGCGCTGGCTGCCGCCGGCATCGAGAGTCGCCCGGTCTGGAAGCCGATGCACCTGCAGCCCGCCTTCCGTGGCGCCCCGCGCGCCGGCGGCAGCGTCGCCGCAGGCTTTTTCGAGCGCGGCCTTTGCCTGCCGTCGGGTAGCGCGATGACCGTCATCCAGCAGGACCGGGTGATCGGCGTCCTGCGCAGCCTGTAGCGGCGCTGAGTGCGCATCCTCTACCTCCACCAGCATTTCTCGACGCCCGGCGGCGCCACGGCGACGCGCAGCTTCGCCATGGCCCGGGCGCTCGCCGCGCGCGGCCATGAGGTGACGCTCGCCTGCGGCGGCTATGAGGGCGCCGAGACCGGCCTCGCCGGCCCCTTCCATCGCGGCCGCCGCGAGGGTTCGGTCGATGCCTTCCGCGTCGTCGAATTCGCCGTCCCCTGCGGCAACCGCCAGGGCCTCGGCGAGCGGGCCGGCGCCTTCCTGCGCTATGCCGGACGCGCCGCCGGGTTGGCGCTCTCCGGCCGCTTCGACCTGGCGCTGGCCAGCTCGACGCCGCTGAGCGTCGCCCTCCCCGCTTTGCTCGCGCGGCGGCTGCGCGCCCTGCCCTTCATCTTCGAGATCCGCGACCCCTGGCCCGAGCTGCCGCGGGCGATGGGCCTCGGCAGCCCCGGCCTCTGGTGGGCGATGGACCGGCTGGCCGATGCCGCCTGCCGCCAGGCGCGCGCCGTCATCGCCCTCTCCGAGGGCATGGCCGAGACCGCCCGCGCCCACGGCGCCCGGCTGGTCGAGGTGCTGCCCAATGGCTGCGACCTCCATCTCTTCGGCCCGCATGTGCCTCCCTGGCGGCCCGGATGCATCCCGCCCGATGCAGTGCTCGCCACCTATGCCGGCGCGCATGGCCCGGCCAATGGCCTGCACCAGCTGGTCGAGGCCGCCGCCCGGGTGCGGGACCCGCGCCTGCATTTACTGCTGGTCGGCGAGGGCGCGGAGAAGCGCCGCCTCCAGGCCGAAGCCGCCGGTCTGCGCAACCTCCACTTCCTCGACCCGCTGCCGAAGCTGCGCCTCGCCGGGCTGCTCGCCGGCAGCCAGATCGGCCTGCAATGCCTGGCGCCGGTCCCCGCCTTTGCCGAATGGACCGCGCCGAACAAGCTGATGGACTACCTGGCGGCGGGCCTTCCTGTCGTCGCCAACAGCCCCGGCCGCGCCGCCCGCCTGCTGGAGGACGGGCCTTGCGGCCTCGTCACCCCGCCCGGCGATGCCCCTGGCCTGGCCGCCGCGCTCGATGCGTTGGCCGCCGACCCGGCCCGCCGCGCCGCGCTCGGCCGCGCCGCCCGGCATCAGGCCGAGCAGCGCTGGGACCGCCGCCTGCTCGCCGACCGCTTCTGCACCCTGGTCGAGGCCGCCGCATGAGGGAGTTGCACCTGGTCGCCGCTGCCCGGCCCAACCTGCCGAAGCTCGCCGCCCTCTGGCACGCCCTCGCCGAGGCCCGTCTGCCCCTCCGCCCCGTCCTGCTCCACACCGGCCAGCACCATGACCCGGTCCTGTTCGGCGACCATCTGCATGGCCTCGGCCTGCCGGAGCCGGCGATCAGCCTCGGCATCGCGGGCGGCGGCCATGCCGCGCTCACCGGCCGGACCATGATGGCGGCAGAGGAGTGCTGGCAGGCCCGCCGCCCCGCCGCCGTGGTCGTCGCCGGCGATGTCGACGGCGCCCTCGCCGCGGCCCTGGCTGCCCGCAAGCTGGCCCTGCCGTTGCTCCACCTGGAGGCCGGCCTCCGCTGCGCCGATGCCGACATGCCAGAGGAGATCAACCGCCGCGCCATCGACGCCATCGCCACCCACCACTGGGCGCCCGACGAAGCCAGCGCTGCCCGCCTCGCCGCGGAGGGGCACCGCGAGGTCCGCGCCATCGGCAATGCGATGATCGACACGCTGCTACGCCAGCTTCCCGCCGCCCGCGCCCGGCCGCTGCCGCCTGACCTCGCCCCGCATGGCTATGGCGTCGTCACCCTGCACCGCGCTGCCAATGTCGACGACCGGCATGCCTTCGCGGCCCTGCTCGACGGCCTCGCCGACTCCGCCCGGCAACTGCCCCTCGCCTGGCCGATGCATCCCCGCGCCGGCGCCCGTCTCGCTGCGCATGGCCTATCCCTGCCGCCGGGCATCACGGTGCTCCCGCCACTGGCCTATCCGGATTTCCTCGCCCTGCTCGCCGGGGCCCGGCTGGTCGCCACCGATAGCGGCGGGGTGCAGGAAGAAAGCGCCGTACTCGACCTGCCCTGCCTCACCCTCCGCCCAAGCACCGAGCGGCCAGTGACGCTCGAGGCCGGCTCCAGCCGCTTGGTCCCCGCCACGGACCTTGCCGGTGCGGTCGCCACCGTCCTCGCCGGCGACTGGCCACGCGCCCGGCCGATCCCGCTCTGGGACGGCAAGGCCGGCGCCCGCATGGCCGTCCATCTCGCCGAACAGGACTGGTGCGCCGCATGATCCTGATGCTCTCCGCCGCCCATCCGCCGGACGATATCCGCGTGGTCCGCAAGGAGGCCGCGGCGCTGGCCGCGGCGGGCTGGCGGGTCCGCCACCTCGCCCCCGGCCCCGCCGATGCCCCTGATCGCATTGCCGGCGTCGCCATCGAGACCTATCGCCGCCCCCCCGGCTGGCGCGGGCGCCTGCTCAACCTGCCCCGGCTCGCCCGCCGCGCGGCGTCGAGCGGCGCCCGCATCCTGCATGCCAGCGAGCCGGATGCCTGGCTCGCCGCCCTCTGGGCCGCGCGCCGGAGCGGCGCCCGCGTCGTGCTCGACGTGCATGAGCACTACCCCTCCCGCCTCGACTCCCGCCTCCCTCGCCCCCTCCGTCCGCCGGCCCGATCCCTGCTCCGCCTCGCCTGCCGCCTTGCCGCCCGCGCCGCCGATGCGGTGGTGGTGGCGAAGGACGGGCTGGCGGAGGATTTCGCCGCCCCCCGCCGCACCGTCGCGGTGCGGAACTATGCCCTTCCCGTCACCCTCGCCCCCCGCGAGCACCGCCCCGGCCCCCTCACCCTGGCCCATGCCGGGGCAATGACCCGCAGTCGTGGCTGGCCGCAGCTGCTGGCCGCCCTCACCCTGCTGCCGCCCGACACGCGCCTCCGCCTCATCGGCCGCTTCACCGATGGGTCGGAGGGCGACTTCACCACCGAGGCCGCCCGGCTCGGCCTCACCCCCCGCATCGAATGCCTGGGCTGGCGCCCGCATGCCGAGGCGCTGGCGCTCATGGCCGAGGCCGATATCGCCCTTGTCTTGTTCCAGCCGGGCGAGCGCAACCACCAGCTCGCCCTGCCGCACAAGCTGTTCGATGCGATGCTGGCCGGCCTGCCGGTCATCGCCCCGGCCTTCGCCACCGAGGTCGCGGCGATCATCCGCGAAGCCGAATGCGGCCGGTTGGTGGAGACCGGCGACCCCGGCGCCATCGCCGCCGCCATCCGGGCACTGGCGGAGCCCGGCCTCCGCGCCCGCCTCGGCAGCGCCGGCCGCCTTGCCGCCAGCACCCGCTATGGCTGGCCGGCCGAGGCGGAGCGCCTCGTCGCCCTCTACCGGCGGCTCGCTCTCCCAACCGTCGATAGCCAAGCGGCGGCGCCCGTCCTATAGCGGCGCCATGGCTCGCCGCGCGCCGCACCGAATCCTGCTGAACCTGCTGCTCGACAGCCTGATCGCCGCCCTCGCCCTGCCGGCGGCGATGCTGCTGGCCGCGCCCAGCGCCTGGCCGCCGGAGCCAGCCGCCCTGGCATGGTGGCTGCTCGCCCTGCCCGGCGCGGCCCTGGCCCTGCTCGCCGCGGGGCTGCCGGTACGGCTGCCGCAGCAATACTGGCGCTATGCCGGCCTGCCCGACCTCATCGGCATCGCCGTTGCTGCGGCGCTCGGGGCGATGCTCTTCTCGGGCGGCCTGCACATGTTCGGCGCCTGGGTGCCGCCCAACCCGGCCTTCCCGGCGATCCATGCCCTCACCCTTGGCCTGTTGCTCGGCGCGCCCCGCGTCGCCGGGCGGCTGCATCACGGCCGGCGCGGGCCGGAGGGCGTCGGCACCGCCCAGCCGGTGCTGCTGGTCGGCGCCGGGGATGGCGCCAACCTCTTCATCCGCGGCCTCGCCCAGGAGCGGAGCCCGGGCTACCGCGTCGTCGGCATCCTCTCCATGCGCTCGCGCCAGGCGGGGCGGCGCATCCAGGGCCACCCCATCCTCGGCACGGCGGATGAGATCCCGGCCGTGCTCGACCGGATGCGCGACGAGAACCGGCTGCCCGCCCTGATCGTGCTCACCACCGCCCACGTCCAGGGCCTTGCCCTCGAGCGGCTGCTCGATGTCGCCGACCGCCATGGCGTCCCGGTCCGCCGCGCCCCCTCCATCACCAGCCTCGACCCCGCCGCGCGGCGTGCCGAGGATCCGTTGCAGGCGAAGGAGGCGGCGCCCATCCAGCTCCGCCCCGTGCTGATCGAGGACCTGCTCGACCGGCCGCAGGTGCCACTCGACCGCGAGGGCATGGCCCGCCTCATCCAGGCCCGCCGCGTTCTCGTCACCGGCGCCGGCGGCACCATCGGCGGCGAGCTGGCCCGGCAGGTGGCCGCGCTTGGCCCCTCCCAGCTCACCCTGCTCGACCATGGAGAATTCGCCCTCTACGAGATCGACTTGGAGCTCCGCGAGCGCCACCCGGACGTTCCCCGCCGCGCCGTGCTGGCCGATATCCGCGACGAGCCGCGCATGCGCCGGCTGATGGAGGAGCTTCGGCCGGAGCTGGTCTTCCACGCCGCCGCGCTCAAGCATGTCCCGATGGTCGAGAACGACCCGCTGGAGGGGCTGCAGACCAATGCCCTCGGCACCCGCATCGTCGCCGATGCCGCACGCGCCGTCGGGTGCAAGGCGATGGTCTTCATCTCCACCGACAAGGCGGTGAACCCGACCAGCGTGATGGGCGCCAGCAAGCGCCTAGCCGAGATGTACTGCCAGGCGCTCGAGCGTGAGGCCCGCGCCCAGGGCGGCATGCGCTGCGTCACCGTCCGCTTCGGCAATGTCCTCGGCTCGACCGGCTCCGTCGTGCCGCTGTTCCGCCGCCAGCTGGAGCGTGGCGGGCCGCTGACCGTGACGCATCCCGACATGCGCCGCTACTTCATGACAGTGCGCGAGGCGGTGGGCCTCGTACTCCAGGCCTCGGTCATCGGCGCCGAGGACCGCGAGGACCAGCCAAAGGAGCTGGCCGAGGGCGGCATCTTCGTCCTCGACATGGGCAAGCCGGTGAAGATCGTCGACCTCGCCCGCCGCATGATCCGCCTCGCCGGGCTGCGGCCGGAGGAGGATGTCGATATCCGCTTCACCGGCCTCCGCCCCGGCGAGAAGCTCTACGAGGAGCTGTTCCATGGCCAGGAGCCGCCCCGCCCGACCGACTTCCGCGGCCTGCTGATGGCGACGCCCCGCACCGCCGACCCGGCGCTCGTCGGCCGCGCCATCGACGAGATCGCGGCCAGCAGCCGCTCCGGCAACACGCGGGCGGCGCTGGCGCAGCTTGGGCGGCTGGTGCCCGAGTTCACCCACAATGCCGAAGGGGAGGACGCGCGAAAGGTGCAGTAGGCCTGTGCGGCGCCGGCCTTCCGAGCAGGCTCAGGCCTCCTCGAACCAGTCCACATCCCCATCGTCGAGGTCATAGCGGGCGGCGACGATCTTCAGCCGGCCCTCGCGCAGCAGCTGCTGCACCACCGGGCTTTGCGCCTTCAGACGCATTGCCACGCGCTTGGCATTCGCCACCACGGCATCGTTCAGGTCCACTTCGCCGGATGGGCGGCGGGCCGCGAGCACGGCGGGGATGATCGGCTGGATCATCTCGCCGATCACGCCGGGGAAGGTTGCGTTCCGCTGGACCACGTCCACCGCCGCGGCCACGGCGCCGCAGGCCTCGTGCCCCAGCACCACGATCAGCGGGCAGCCGAGCACGCCGACGCCGTATTCGACGCTGCCGAGCGCCGCGGTGTCGATCGTGTTGCCGGCGTTGCGGACGATGAATAACTCGCCCAAGCCGCGGCCGAACAGCAATTCGGGCGGCACCCGACTGTCGGAGCAGCCGACCAGCACGCAGAAGGGCGCCTGGCCACGCGCCAGCTCCACCCGCCGCTCGCGGCCCTGAACGCTGCGGAAGGGTGCCTCCGTACGGAACTGGTCGTTGCCGAGCTTCAGCAGGTTGAGGGCCGCGTCCGGGGTAAGGTCGGTCTTCGGCACCGGGTCGGCTGCCCGCGCAAGGCTGGGCGGCAGGACCAGGCTGGCCAGCAAAGCGCCGCCAGCCAGAACGGCGCGGCGCCCTGAGGCGGCGGGACGATGGAGCAGGCCGCCGCAGCAGCCGCAGGCATCATTGGGCATGGGCATTCCTCCAGGCCGGACGGTGTGCCCCCGGGGAACGCGCGAGCTTCGTGTTCGGCCAAGGCCGGTGCCAGGCCCTCAGGCGCGCGGACCGGCCGCCAGAATCGCCTCCACCACCTCCTGCACCTCCAGCGCCTCGCGCAGCGTTGCCAGGCTGTGCGGCTCACCCCTCGTCATCGCCGCGACCCCGGTCAACTGATCGCGCAGCACCAGCGGCCGCATCCGCTCGTTCGGCAACGCGTCCGGCGCCTGCGCCCAGGCCCCGTCCGCCCCACGCCGTTCGGCGAAGGACCAGTCGCGCAGCCGGATCGCCCCGTTCAACGTCCAGGCATTGTGGTCGTCCTTCGGCGTGGTCCCGACACCGCCGGTCAGCCGCACCGGCACCCCGCTGGCCCGTAGCCGGGCGCGGATCGCGGTCTCGGCCCCGTCGCCCGGCGGGTAGTCGGCCGCGGCTTCCTCGAGCGCGAGCGGCCCGAGCTGCCGCCTGGTGAGGAATAGGAAGTGAGAGATCACCTCGCGTGTGAAGCCGCCCTCCGCCCGCCGCGCCAGCCAGCTCGCCGCATCGCTCTGCCAGCCGCGCGGCCAGCGGGCGAAGCCGACCTCAATCTCCAGCGCCTCCGGCCGCAGCCCCTCGCGCCAGGCCGAGAGTTGCCGCACCGCCGGCGAGGAGGCCATCGGGAAGTTCACCGCTGCCCGGGCGCCCCGCGCCTCCGCCCGCGCGACGAAGCGCCGCGCCTCGGCCAGGTCCGTCGCCAGCGGCTTCTCGAGGAAAACGGCCCGCCCCGCCGCCAGCGCCGCCTCGGCCAGCGGGATATGCGCGGCCGGCGGCGCGGCGATGTAGAGGCAGTCGCAGGCCGCGATCACCGCCTCGGCCGAGGCGAGCATCGGCACCCCGCCGGGTACCGCGGCCAGGCGCCCCTGTGCCGCCTCCGCCGGGTCCCAGACCCCGGCCGGCCGCACGCTCTCCGCCGCATGGTCGAGCGCGGCGCGCAGCAGCCGCTCCCCCATGATGCCGAAGCCGATGATGCCGAGAGCGATGGGGGCGGGCATGGCGATGATCCTGGCTGTCTCGGAGGGCGCCGCCCTCATTCCGCATCGCCGAGGCTGCTGCGCAGCGTCAGTTCCGGCAGGCCGAGGACGAGCAGGAAGGCGGCCGTCATGACCACGCCGCTGAGCAGGAAGCAACCCGTCAGCGCCGAGCGGTAGGCAGCGCCGACCGCCGCCTGCTGCACGGGGCTCATCCCTGCCATCGCCTCGATGCCGTGCTGGGTCAGCCGCCCGAGATCGAGGCCGCCGCCGACCCCGGCCAGCGCCGCCGAGAGCCGCGAGGCCATGATCGTCCCCGAGGCTGCCACCCCGACCGCCCCGCCGAGCGAGCGGACGAAGGCCATCGCCCCCGTCGCCGCGCCGAGCTCGCGGTGCGCGACGGCATTCTGCACCGCCGTCGTCAGGTTGGGCATGCCCATCCCCATGCCTAACCCGAGTGCCCCCATGGAGACGAGGAAGGCCGCCGGCCCTGCCGCGATCCAGGCGAAGAGCGCGAGGCTCGCCAGCGCCGCCGCCTCCAGCGCGAGCGCGGCCAGCAGGAAGGGCTTGTTCCGGCCGAGCCGCGAGACGATCCGCCCGCCGATCACCGAGCTGAGCAGCATGCCCACGACCTGCGGCAGCACCATCATGCCCGCGACGGCCGGGCTCATCCCGAGCACGAGCTGGAAGTAGAGCGGCAGGAAGACGGTGGAGCCGAGCATGGCGAAGGTCATCATCCCGCCCACCGCGACGCCGCGGGCGAAGATCGCGTTGCGGAACAGGGCGAGGCGAATCAGCGGCTCCGGCGCCCGGAGCTCCCACCAGAGGAAGGTGCCGATCAGCGCCACCGTCCCGAGCGCCAGCGCCAGGCTGTCGAAGGATTCCCAGGGGAATTCTGTGCCGCCCCAGGCCAGCAGCAGGAGCAGGGCGGTCGTCGCCCCGGCCAGCAGCACCGTGCCGGGGTAGTCGACCTTGCGCGCCTGGCCCGCGGGCGGCGCCCGCAGGCCGACCGCGATCATCACCATGGCGAGGATGCCGATCGGCAGGTTCACGTAGAAGACCCAGCGCCAGGACAGCGCCGAGGTGATGACGCCGCCGAGCAGCGGCCCAGCGACGCTCGACAGCGCGAAGGCCCCGGTGAAGAGCCCCTGGTAGCGCGGCCGCTGCCGCGGCGAGACCACATCACCGATCACCGCCTGGGCCAGCACCAGCAGCCCGCCCGCCCCAAGCCCCTGGAGGGCACGGAAGCCGATCAGCTGCCCCATCGTCTGCGCCGCCCCGCAGAGCAGCGAGCCGACGAGGAAAAGCGAGATGGCGACGAAGAACAGCCGCCGCCTGCCATAGAGGTCGGAGAGCTTGCCGTAGAGCGGCGTCGTCGTGGTCGAGGTCAGCATGAAGGCCGTGACCACCCAGGAGAGATGCGCCATTCCCCCGAGCTCACCCACCATCCGAGGCAGGGCGGTGTTGACGATGTTCTGGTCGAGCGCCGCCAGCATCATCGCCAGCAGCGCCCCGGCAAGGACGATCCGCAGCCGCGCCGGCGGGGGCGCTACCGCGGCCGTGGGCACGGCCTCCTGCACGGTGTCCGGCAAGGCGGCTTCGGTGCGGATACGGGTGCTCACGCGTTCTCCTCGGCCCCGGCAGGCAGTCCCCGTGACGGGGGCAGGAACTAGGGGTAAGGCAGCCCGGCCCGGCCGGTTCCGCCCCTTGCTGCTGCGGGGCCGGCGTCAGCCCGTGCCGAGGTGATGTTGCGCTTCGATACGCGCCTTGATTTGTCCCGCCCGCCCGGGCGGTCTAATCCCCCGGCATGAGCACAGCCGCACCCCGCCCCATCGCCTTCTTCGACATGAAGGCCCAGCAGGCGCTGATCCGGTCCGAGATCGATGCCGGCATCGCCCGCATCCTGGACCACGGCCGCTTCATCCAGGGGCCCGAGGTCGATGCGATCGAGGCCGGGCTCGCCGAATTCTCCGGGGCGAAGCATGCCGTGGGCGTCTCCTCCGGCACGGACGCCCTGCAGATCGCCATGATGGCCGAGGGCATCGGGCCGGGCGACGCCGTCTTCCTCCCCGCCTTCACCTACACGGCGACGGCCGAGGTGCCGCTGGTGCTCGGCGCCACGCCCATCTTCGTCGATGTGGAGGAGAGCAGCTTCAACATCGACCTCGCCGACCTCGAGCGCCGGCTGGCGCTGGTGCGGAAGGAGGGGCGTCTTCGCCCCCGCGCCGTCATCGGCGTCGACCTCTACGGCCTGCCGGCCGACTGGCCAGCCATCGAGGCTCTCTGCGCGAAGCACGGCATGTTCGCCCTCGACGATGCCGCCCAGGCCTTCGGCGGCGTGCTTGGCAACCGCCGGCTCGGCACCCATGCCCATGCCACGGCGCTCAGCTTCTATCCGACCAAGACGCTCGGCTGCTACGGCGATGGCGGCGCCATTCTCACCAACGATGCCGGCCGGGCGGAGCTCTACCGCTCGCTCCGTACCCATGGCGAGGGCAAGAGCCGCTACGAGGTGCAGCGCACCGGCATGAACGGGCGGCTCGATTCCATCCAGGCCGCCATCCTGCTGGCCAAGCTCCCGCTGCTGGAGGGCGAGCTGAAGGCGCGTGCCCGGGCCGCCACCTGGTACGAGGCGCATCTCGCCGGGCGGGTCCGCACCCCGCAGGTGCCGGCAGGCACCAGCAGTGCCTGGGGCATCTACACCGTGAGCCTGCCTGACGCCGCGGCCCGCGCCCGGGTCCAGGACAGCATGAAGGCCGCCGGCATTCCCTCGGCGATCTACTACCCGAAGCCGCTGCACCACCAGCCGGCCTATGCGGGGGCCCATGCGGAAGGGATCGCGGGCGGCCCGCCGCCGCTGCCGGTCAGCGAGCGTCTTTGCGACCAGGTGCTCTCCCTGCCCATGCATCCCTACCTTACCGAGGAGGATGTGGCCCGCGTCGCCGCTGCGGTGATCGCCGGGCTGTAATCATTTTCTTGGCGGTTCGTGCTTGAACCGCCGCCCGCGGGCGCGCTTCCATGACGGTCCAGCGTCAAGGAGGCGACGGTCGTGCCGTGCTCCACTTCCTACCGGCTCGGTCGGCGTGCCCTGCTGGCCGCGACTGTCCTGGCGCCCGCCCTGGCCCGCGCCGAGGGCGAGCCGGTGGACGTGCTCCTGGTCCTCGCCGTCGATGTCTCCCGCTCGGTTGATGAGGACGAGGCCCGGCTCCAGCGCGAGGGATACCGCAACGCCGTCGCCGACCCGGCGGTGGTGGAGGCGATTCGCGGCGGCATGATGGGCGCCATCGGCCTCGCTTATGTCGAATGGGCCGGCGCCGAGTACCAGCGCCTGGTGCTGCCCTGGGCCCGGATCGCCGGCGCCGGCGATGCCCAGGGCTGGTCCGAGCGCCTGGCCGAGGCGCCCCGCGCCTCGCTTTCCTGGACCTCGATCTCCGGCGCGCTCGACTTCTCGCTCAAGGTGCTAAACGACGCCCCCTTCGAGGCGACGCGCCGGGTAATCGACGTCTCCGGCGACGGGGTGAACAACAGCGGCGGCCCGGTGGAGCTGGCGCGCGACCGGGTGGTAGCCGAGGGCATCACCATCAACGGCCTGCCCATCGTGAACGACCGCCCGACCTTCGGCCGGATGCCTCCGGTGCCGCTTGACGAGTATTACCGCGAGAATGTCATCGGCGGCCCCGGCGCCTTCGTCGTTGTCGCCGAGGATTTCCAGAGCTTCGGCAACGCCGTGAAGCGGAAGCTGATCCGCGAGATCGCCGCCCTGCCCCGCACGCCGGTCTGACCGGCATGTTCGCCTCCCGAGAGGGAGTCGTCGCAGCCGCAAGGTAGCCCGCCGGGGACAGGCTTGGGACGCTTACCGATTGCGGCGCTGGTCCCGCGCCGCCGCCGTCATTGCCAGGCGAGGCCGGGCCCGGCCCCTAGCGCTCCACATCCTCGATGGAGAGGCCGAAGGCCGCGACGCCTTCGGCCAGCAGATCGCCCAGCATGTCCATCTGCAGAAGATAAGCGCCCGCAGCCATCTGCTCGTTCCGTTCATTGGCGAGGCGCACCGCCTCCTCCCAGTCCTCCGGCCCGTAATCGCCGCGCCCGACCCAGGTCAGGGCGATCAGCGCCGCCTGCTCGTCCTGGTTCAGCCCGTCGATGAAGGCGGTGAGCGTCTCCTCGGTCATGTCGTCCGGGTCTTCCTGGAGCAACGCCGCCTCGCTGTCGTCATCCTCCGACAGCTGCTCCGGGTCGGCCTCCTCGGTGCCCTGCAAGGCCCGCGCGTGGTCTACCACCGTGGCCACGGTTTCCAGGCTGATGCCCAGATCGACCTCGTCATCGTCAGTCGGAGGTGCCATCGCCCATCGGTCCCCTTGCCGCCTGTCGCGGACAACATGGCCGCGACGGACCCGATAAGAGCCGGGACCGGCATCGGTTCCCTGGTCAATTATGACCGGACTACACCGATACGGGATGGAACAGGGAAGAGATATCGACGTTCCGGAGATATGGCCGCCGTCGTTGAGACGGGTCAGCAATGGGAGCCCCCAACCCATGGATCTTAAACGCCTTGCTATGCTGCGAAAGGCCCTCCCCCTGGCCGTTCTCGCCGCCGGCTTCGCCTTTCCCAGCCCCGGCCGCGCCGCGCCGCCGGAGATAGCTGCCCCCTCCCTGGTCTCGCCAGGCCTCGGCTGCGGTGCCTCGCCAAGCTCGACGGCCCTGCTCGGCCGTGTGGCAGTGCAGCGGCAACGCCAGCATCCTCCGCGGCGGCACCGGCGCCATCAGGCCGAGGCGGCCCCGGCGGCAGAGCCTGCGGCTGGCCTCGCCCATGCATTCTACACCTGCGCCGCCATGCCACTGACCGCCATGCCTGTCGGCACCGGCTGGCTTGCCGTGGGGCCAGTGCGTCGTAGCTGATGGGGATGCGGGTTATGCTTCCCGCATGACCCGCATCCTGATCGTCAACAGCAACACAACCGAGAGCGTCACGGAACGAATAGCAACCGCGGCTCGGGCGGTGGCGCCGCTCGGTACCGGAATCGAAGCCGTCTCCGCCCCCTTCGGCCTGCCGCTTATCGTCACGCGGGCGGATTGGCTCTTGGCCGGCCCGGCAACCGTCGCTGCCCTGGCCGCCCGGCGGGGACAGTACGACGCGGCGATCATTGCCTGCTTCGGCGATCCCGGCCTCGACGCGGCGAAGGAGTTGCTCGATGTCCCAGTCATCGGCATTTCCGAAGCTGCCTTCCACGCCGCCGCCATGCTCGGCCGCCGCTTCGGCGTGGTGAGCTTCACCGCCGCCCTACGCCCGATGTTCGAGGATTGCCTGGACCATCACGGCCTTCGCAGCCGTTGCTGCGGCTTCCGCATGGGCCCGCCCTTTGCCGGCGATCCCGGCCGCGTGGCGGAGGAGCGCCGCGACCTCCTCCTCGACCTCTGCCGCCAGGCGGTGGAGCAAGACGGCGCCGAGGTGCTGATCCTCGCCGGCGGGCCGCTGGCCGGGCTCGCCCCCGCGCTGCAACCGCATGTGACGGTGCCGCTGGTCGACGGGACCCAGGCCGCGACGCGCCTCGCCGTGGCGCTGGCCGGACTGGCGCCCCTCGGCGGCAGGCGCCGCCCGCGCGCGCTCGCCGGCTATGACGCTGCGCTCACCCGGCTCTATGAAAGCGGGGCGTGATGGTGCTCCACCTCCTGCTCGACTGGGGCAGCGTCGGCGCCTTCCAACTTTTCGGCGGCACCTGGCTCGGCAGCCTGGCCAATCCCTGACTTGCGGCGCTGCTCTTCGCCTGGCTGCTCGGCGTCATCATCTGGCTCGCCTTCGGCGTGGTGCATGAAGCGGAGGAGCTGGCGCATCGCCTCAGCGAGCCCTACGGCACGCTGATCCTGACGCTTGCCATCGTCATCATCGAGGTGGCGCTGATCGCCGCGGTGATGCTCGGCGCGCAGGAGGCGCCGACGCTCGGCCGCGACACCATGTTCGCCGTGCCGATGATTGTGCTGAACGGCGTGGTCGGGCTCGGCCTGCTGCTTGGCGGCCAGCGGCACCTGGAGCAGAGCCACAACCTACGCGGCGCCGCGGCCTATCTCTTGGTCATCATCCCGCTCACCATCATCGCTCTGGTGCTGCCGAACTTCACCACCTCGACAAGCGACGGTTCGCTGAGCCCGTTCCAGGCCGGCTTCTTCTCGCTCTTCACCCTGATGCTCCACGGTATCTTCATCGCGCTGCAGACCGGCGGCACCGCGGCCATTTCATGGATCCAGAGGAGACGGTGGAGGAGGCATCGCCGGTTCCGGAGCCGCAAGGCGGCGTCTGGTCGCATGTCGTGCTGATGCTGGCGAACATCCTGCTAATCGTCATCCTGTCGAAGAGCATCGCCAAGCTGCTCGACCATGGCATCGCCTTGCTCGGTGCTCCGCCGGCGCTGGGCGGCGTGCTCATCGCCACGGTGGTCTTCACGCCGGAGGGCATCTCGCGCTGCGCGCCATCGCCGCCAACCTGCTGACCCGCGCGGTCAACCTCTGCCTCGGCGCCGCTACCTCGACCCTTGGGATGATCGTGCCGGCGGTGCTGGTGATCGGCCTCGCCACCGGCCAGCGCGTGGTGCTCGGCCTGGCGCCGACGGGCATGGTGCTGCTGATGACGACGCTGATCCTCTCGGCCCTCACCTTCTCCCGCCCGCGGACGACGACGCACACGGGCGCGGTGCACCTGACGCTCTTCGCCATCTTTCTCGTCCTCATCTTCAATCCATGAGGCGCGCGGGCTCGAGGCTGGCATAGACGTCGCCGCTGTTGGCCTCGGCCGGCAGGCTGCGGAGCCAGTCGCCAATCGCCTCCGCCGCGATGGGCACCGCATGGGCGAAGCGCATGCCCTCACCGAGGCAGGCATTGAACCGCCGGTAGCCGAGCGCCGCCAGCCGCGCGAGGCAGTCCAGCGCCACGCCACGTTGGATGGTGGTGAATTCGAAGGAGAGGCTGCGCGGCGCGACGGAGAGCCCGGACAGCGCCGCCGCCTCATAGCCCTCCACGTCGATCTTGACGAAATCCGGCCGGCCATGTGCAGCGACGAGCGCATCGAGCGTCGTCACCGGCAGGCGGAGCGCCGCATCCCAGCGCTGGCCTTCCCAACCCGGCGCGCCATCGGCGGCGGCGATGAACGCCTCGCTCGCCGTGGCGACGGTCGGGTTGGCGCGGTTGAGCCGCAGCACCGCCTCGCCCTCCTCCGCCCCGACCAGCGCCGCGACGCGGGTGACGCCCGCATCCCGCCCGAAGAGCAGCCGGAGCAGCCGGGCAAGACGCGGTTGCGGCTCCACCGCGACGGCGCGCGCGCCGATCCGCCGGAAGCTCGCCACCCGGTCGCCGACATGGGCGCCGATATCGAAGCCCAGGTCACCCGGCCCGAGGAATCGCCGATGGAAGCCGTCGAGCGCCGCCGCTCGTCCCGGCGCGTAGTAGATGCGGAGGCTCCGCCTGATCGGCGTGGTCATGCACCCGGCGCGTGCGCCGGGTTCTCGTACTTGTCGAGCCGCCAGGCCTCCGGCTCGGCCGCCGCCTCCGCATACCAGCGCTCCATCAGCGGATGCGCCCTGACCGCCTCGACATAGTCCCAGGCCTCCGCCCGGATCTCCGGCCGCCAGGTGATGAAGCGCGTCACCACCGGCGCATACATCGCATCCACCAAGCCGAAGGCCGCCCCACCGAGGAAGGGGCCACCGCAGAGCGCCCGCGCCTCGCGCCAGACCGCCTCGATCCGCGCGATATCGGCCAGCGCCTCAGCTGTCCGCCCGCCGCCCGCGAAGTCGCGGCCGAGGTTCATCGGCATCGCCTGCCGCACCCCGCGGAAGCCGGCATGCATCTCGGCGGCGATGGCGCGCATATGCGCCCTGAGCACCCGGTCCTCCGGCCAGAGCCCCGGCGCCTGCTCGGCGCAGTACTCCGCGATGGCGATGCTCTCCCAGACCTTCGCCTCGCGATGCTCCAGATAGGGCACGAGGCCGGTCGGCGTCGCCGCCTGGATCGCGGCCGAGGGTGCCGCCTCGAGGGCGATCAGCACCTCTTCCACATCCAGTCCGGCGAGCTGCACGGCGAGCCAGCCGCGCAGGCTCCAGGAGGAATAGCGCTTGCTGCCGATGACGAGGCGGCCTTCGGGCATGGGTCAGTCCTTCGGGGTCAGGCGGGCGAGAAGCGCGTCGAGCGGCATGGCCTCGTCCAGCAATTCGTCGAGGGTGAAGGGGCAGGCCTCCGGCGAGGCGGGCAACGGATGGCCGAGCTTCTCTGCGGCCGCGGCGCGGGCCACCTGCCATTCGCCCTCCAGCTCCGGCGCCACCAGCCGCCGCATCGAATGCTGGTAGGGACGGATGGCGCCGCGCCGGAAGGTGACGATCTCGCCTCGCCAATGCCGCACCGCCAGGTCGTCCGGCATCGCCGCCACCAACAGAAGATGCTTCAGCATCTGGTGCAGGTGGCTCCGCACCTCGTCGACCTGCTCGCTGCCCAAATCCTCCACCTCCTCGATCAGGTTGGGCAGGTCGAGCCCTTCCAACAGGTTCGGCCGCGCCGCCGCCAGCCGGCGCAGCGCCGCCGCCTGTTCCCGGGTCCAGGTGAAGAAATCCCGGTCGTGCAGGCTTCCATCCATGGCTTCCGCTCCTCTCGCCCCGAGCCTAGCATAGGAGAGCCGTGCCCGGAGCCCGCCTGATGAACGAGATCAACGTGCCGCGTCCCAACAATCTGGACGCCTATTGGATGCCCTTCTCGGACAACCGCTACTTCAAGTCGAACCCGCGCCTGCTCGCCCGGGCCGAGGGCATGTTCTACACGACGGCCGACGGGCAGGAGATCCTCGACGGCACCGCCGGGCTCTGGTGCTGCAATGCCGGCCATGGCCGCCGCGAGATCAAGGAGGCGATCCAGCAGCAGGCCGCCATCCTCGACTACGCGCCGACTTTCCAGCTCGGCCACCCCATCGCCTTCGAGGCCGCCGCCCGCATTGCGGAACTCACCCCGGACGGCATGGACCGCGTCTTCTTCACCAACAGCGGCTCGGAGAGCGCCGACACCGCCCTCAAAATCGCCCTCGCCTACCACAAGGCCCGCGGCGAGAGCAGCCGCGTGCGGCTGATCGGGCGGGAGCGCGGCTACCATGGCGTCGGCTTCGGCGGCATGTCGGTCGGCGGCATCGGCGGCAACCGCAAGCAGTTCGGCGCCCTGCTGCCTTACGTGGACCACCTGCCGCATACCCACGGCATCGAGTCCAACCTCTTCGCCCGCGGCCTGCCCGAGCATGGTGTGGAGCGGGCCGATGCACTGGAGGCCCTGGTTGCCCTGCACGGCGCCGAGACCATTGCGGCGGTGATGGTCGAGCCCGTCGCCGGTTCCACCGGCGTGCTGGTCCCGCCCAAGGGCTACCTGGAACGCCTCCGCGCCATCTGCGACAAGCATGGCATCCTGCTGATCTTCGACGAGGTCATCACCGGCTTCGGCCGTATCGGCACCAATTTCGGCAGCGAGCGGCTGGGCGTCACGCCGGACATCATCACCATGGCGAAGGGCCTCACCAACGCCGCCGTGCCGATGGGTGCCGTCGCGGTGAAGAACGGCATCTACGACACGGTGGTCGATGGCGCTGCCGCCGGGATCGAGCTCTTCCACGGCTACACCTATTCGGGCCACCCGCTGGCCGCCGCCGCCGCCATCGCCACGATGGAGCTGCACCGCGCCGAGGACCTGCCCGGCCGGGCGCGCGCCATCGAGCCGCTCTGGCAGGAGGCGACGCACAGCCTCAAGGGCCTGCCGAACGTCACCGACATCCGCGATTTCGGCCTGATCGCCGGCATCGAGCTGGCGCCGCGCCCGGGCAAGCCGGGGGCGCGCGGCACGGACGTCTTCCGCCGGTGCTTCGATGCCGGCGTGCTGGTGCGCGTCACCGGCGACATCATCGCCCTCTCGCCCCCGCTCATCATCGAGCAGCCGCATATCGACCGCCTCTACGGCACGCTGGCGGATGCGATCCGCGCCGAGGCCGCCTGACGCCATGGCGGCCGGTCCGGGCTTCCCCGTCCTCTCGGCCGCGGTCCTGGTCGATTTCGGCCGGGCACGGGCAGGCGACCCACGCATCCGGCCGCTCACCATCCTGCTTGCCGGTACCGCCGCGGCCGACACCGCCCAGCTCCGCGAGGGGTTGAGGGCAGCCGGGCATCGCTGCCTGCTGGCCGCCGACTGGGAGGAGGCGATCGGGATCGTCAGCCGCATCCCGATCGACATCATGGTGCAGGACCTGGCCTGCCCCGGCGCCCGCCGCCTGGAGGCGGTGAAGCGCCTGCGCGGCTGGCCGCCGCCCATTTCCCGCCTGCTGGTCGTCGCCCTGGCCGGCGAGCGGGAGCCGCGTCTGGAAGCTGCCTGCCTAGAGGCGGGCTTCGACGCCATGATCTCCCGTCCCGTCCATGCCGAGGTGCTGGAGGCCGCGCTCCGCCGCCTGGTGGTCGCCCACAGCCCGGCCGAGCCGCTGGATGCCGCCCGCCGCGCCGCCCTGCTGGAGGAGTTCGGCCTGGAGGCCTGCCGCGCCCGGGACGAAGCCGCACTGGACGCAGCCGCCGCCAGCATCGCCGATATCCGCAGCCTGCCCGCCCTGCCCGATGTCCAGGCCGCCGCGGCCCGGGCGGCGGAGGCCTTCGCCTCGGTCGGCGCCATCGCCGCCGCCGCCGCCGCCCGCGCCATCGAGGCGGAGCCGGATCGCCGCCCGGTGCTGTTGCAACCTCTCGTCTCCGCCGCCGTCGCGGCCAAGATGGCCCTCCGGCGCGGCTGAGTCCGCAGGGTGGGCCGCGCCCTGCCTCACATGGCCCGGGCCAGCGGCCCGCCGAGACCGTCCAGCTTGCCGTCATCGCCCTGCGCCGGACAGCGCTCGAGCAGCGTCCTCGCCGCCTGCACATCCGCCGTCCCGAGGCCTTCGGTGAAGCCGGCATGGACCGGCGTGAGCAGCAGGCGCGCCTCGCGCGGCCGGCCCTGCCGAAGCCGAAGGCGGGCGAGGCTCAGCGCGGCCCGGAGCCGCCAGAAGGGCGCACCTTGCTGCGCCGCCAGCGTCATCGCCGCCTCGAAGCAGGCCTCGCCGGGGACGGTCGGATTGTCGGGGGAGCGCAGCAGCAACTCGCCCTTGAGGCGCAGCAGCTCGGGGATGTGCCACCGCACACCGCTGCGCTCCGCCCGCTTTAGCGCTTCCTCGATGATCGCGGCGGCACCCGCGGCATCGCCGGTGGCCGCCAGGCCCTCCGCCAAGTCCGGGACGAAGCCCGAATAGTGCAGCGACTGCTGCGCCGCGCCGAAGGAGCCGATGGCCGCGCTCAGCAGGGCGGTGCCTCGCGCCGCCTCGCCGCGCCGGATCAGCAGCTTGGCCTCGAGGCACCGCGCCATGCCGAGCCAGAAGGAGAAGCTATGCCGCCCGGCGATCTCGGCCAGCATCGCCAGGTATCGTTGGGCTGCATCGAAATCGCCGACCATCATCGCTATCGGGCAGGCCGCCTCGCCGATCGCCAGGCATTCCGACATGGGATGATCCTGCGCACGCGCCTCGCAGATGTTCCGTTCCGCCAGGGTCCGCGACCGGTCGAGATGGCCCTGAAGCCACAATACCCGTGCCAGCCGCGCCTTGACGAGAACCGGCCCGTCATAGTGCAGCCAGGTCAGGTGCCGCTGCCCGCAGGGGCCGGCATAGTGCCGGAGGTAGCGGTGGTAGCGGCGCCGCGCCTCCGGCTGGCCGCCGGCATAATGCAGGGTCGTTCCCATCATGCGGTCGGCCATCAGGACATCCGCCGGGTCCCCCTTACGCTGCGCCAGTTCCGCGAAGCGTTCGGCGAAGGCCTGCGCATCCCGGTGCTCGCTGTTGTTGAATTTGTAGATGAAGGTCGCCCAGAGCGCCTGCAACAGCGTGTCGGCACCGCCATCCCCCGTGGCGAGCCCCGAGGCAAGCTCCACCGCCCTGGCCAGGATCGCACCCGTCCGCTTGACCTGGTCCGTCGTGTAGACGAGGGCGAGTCCCAATGTGATCCGCAATTGCGCCTCGAGCCGCGCGTCCAGCCCGGCCCCGGCGAGATGCGCCAGCGCCCGCTCGGCGCGGTCGCGGCACTCGGCCATGGAGGAAGCCCGGAACAGGTAGGGCATGTAGGCCGCCGACAGTGCAACGCCCATCGCAGCATCGCCCGTGCCGGAGAAGGCCCAGTCGAGCGCGGCGCGGACATTGTCGAGCTCGCGGCCATAGGTCGCCGCGCTCTCCACCGTCGAGGGCAACTGCCGCGCGGCATCGCCCGGCACGAAGAGGTCGCGGAGGAATTCCGCATGGCGCCGCGCCGCCGCCGCCTCCTCCCCGCTTTCGGCGAGCCGCTCCAGCGCGTAGGCCCGCACCGTCTCCAGCAGGCGCCAGCGCGTGGCGGGCCCAGCCTCCTCCAGCACGACGAGCGCCTTGCCGACGAGGTTGCCAAGGTCTCCGAGGACGGCGGCAGCGTCCGGATCGCCTTCCCGCTCGCCGGCGACGGCCCGCGCCGCAGCAAGGCCGAACCCGCCCGCCATCACGCCGAGGCGGCGGAGTAGTTGGCGCTCGGCCTCCGGCAGAAGCCGGTAGCTCCAGTCGAGCGTCGCACGCAGCGTCTGCTGCCGCGGCAAGGCGGTCCGCAGCCCGCCGGTCAGCAGCTCGAAGCGGTTATCGAGCCCGAGCAGGACCTGCTCGAGGCCAAGCGTTCCGGCCCGGGCCGCAGCGAATTCGATGGCCAGCGGCACGCCGTCGAGCCGGCGGCAGATGGCGGCGACGGCCGGCAGGTCGCCGTCCTGCGGCAGGAAGCTGGCGCCGGAGGAGCGCATGCGCTCGACGAACAGGCCGACCGCCCCGTGCCCGGCGATGCGCCCCGGCTCCTGCAGCCCTGGCGGCGGCACGTCGAGCGGCGGAACCCGGTACACCCTCTCCCCGCCAAGGCGAAGCGCCTCCCGGCTCGTCGCCAGGACGCGCAGGTTCGGGCAGATGCGGAGGATGGCCTCCACCATCTCCGCCGCCGCATGGATGACGTGCTCGCAATTGTCGAGCACCAGCAGGAGCCTGCGGTCGCCGATCGCCCGGGCGATGGTCGCCGCCACCGGGGCGGCCGCGCCGAGCCGCAGCCCGGCCGCCGTGGCGACGGCCGAAGGCACAAGCCCCGGGTCCGACAGCGGGGCAAGCTCGGCCAGCCGGACCTCGTCCTGCGATTCCGACTGCATCCGCCGCGCGACCTCGACCGCCAACCGCGTCTTGCCGATTCCGCCCAGGCCGGCGAGGGTGACCAAGCGGTGCTCGCGCAGCATCCCGCCGACCTGCGCGATGGCGATGTCGCGGCCGATCATGCCGCAGAGCGGCAGCGGCAGGCTGCCGGCCGCGGCCGGCGCCGGGGCGGCGTCGTGGCGCAGGCCGGGGCCGCGCATCGTCCAGGTGCCGAGCAACCGGTAGCCCCGCCCATAGGCCGTCTTCAGCAGCGCCCGGTCCGGCCCGAGCGCCCTGCGGAGGGCCGAGACATGCACCTCCAACGTGTTTTCCTCGACCACCGCGCCCGGCCAGATGCGGCGCATGAGCTCGTCCTTGGTAGCGAGCGCCCCAGGCGCGTCGAGCAGGGCCGCGAGGATGGCGAAGGCGCGGTCGCCGAGCGCGACCGGGGCGCCGAGCACGCGAAGCTCCCGCCGTCCCAGGTCGGCCTCGACCCGGCCACATGCCAACACAACCGGCTTCTCCGACACGTCCTCGATCCGCATCAGCTTCCGTCAGGATTGTCAGACACCCGGCGCCCGGGCAACGCAGCCCGCCGACGGCGCCGCATCTTCAGTTTTGTTCAGCTTTGCAGCAAGGATTTCGGCCGACGCCGCCCCTAGCCTCCCCCGTATCCAGCGAATGGAGGACAGGATGAGCAGGCAGGACGCGGATGCGGGGCCGCACAGGTCAGATTCATGGGGCGCCGGACAGGGGCGCCGGGCGATGCTTCTCGCCGGCGCCACCGTCGCGGCCGGCCTCGCCATGCCGGACGAGGCGGCGGCCCAGGCCCGGCCGGCGGCGGGCGGCGGCATGCCGGTCACGCACTACCGCACCGCATCGATCGATGGCGTCGAGGTCTTCTACCGCGAGGCTGGGCCCGCCGATGCGCCGGTCGTGCTGCTGCTGCACGGCTTCCCCACCTCCTCGCACATGTTCCGCAACCTCATCCCCGCCCTCGCGGACCGCTGGCGCGTCATCGCGCCGGACTATCCGGGCTACGGGCAGAGCGGCATGCCGGACCGCGGGCGCTTCGTCTACACCTTCGACCGCTTTGGCGAGATCGTCGGCGGCCTGCTCGACCGCCTCGGCGTGCGGCGCTGCGTGATGTACGTAATGGATTACGGCGCGCCCGTCGGCTGGCGCCTCGCCCTCGCCCGGCCCGACCGCGTCGCCGGGCTGATCGTGCAGAACGGCAATGCCTATGACGAGGGGCTGCGCGAGTTCTGGGACCCGATCAAGGCCTACTGGGCCGACGGGTCGGTTGAGCGCCGCAACGCGCTGCGCGGCCTGGTCACGCTCGAGACGACGAAGTTCCAGTACACCGACGGCGTGCGCGACCTGTCCCGCATCTCGCCCGACAACTGGGTGCACGACCAGGCGCTGCTGGACCGGCCCGGCAATGCCGACATCCAGCTCGACCTCCTCTACGACTACCGCACCAACCTGCCGCTCTACCCGAAGGTCCAGGCCTGGTTCCGCGAGCGCCGGCCGCCGACGCTCATCATGTGGGGCGGAAACGACAAAATCTTCCCGGCCGAAGGGGCGCATCCCTACCGCCGCGATCTGCCGGATGCCGAGGTGCACCTGCTCGACACCGGCCATTTCGCCCTGGAGGACAAGCTCGATGTCATGGTTCCGCTCATCCGCAACTTCCTCGCGCACAAGGCCGCACCGCGCTGAGGCCGGAGCCTGACGGAGCGCGGGCCATGCGGCAGCGGCAGCCGATCCTGCGGCGTATAGCCTGCGGCCTCGTGCTCGCCGCAGGCCTGGCGACGACAGCGGCGACCAGGGAGCAAGACATGACCGAAGCCGGGCAGCTCGACAGCGCCCATTCCTTCGCCGAGATCATGCAGCGGCTGCGCGCCGCCCTCTAGGGCCGCGGCTTCACGATCTTCGCCGCGATCGACCAACGGGAGGCGGCGCGCTCGGCGGGCCTCGACATGCCGCCCACCACGCTCCTCGTCTACGGCAACCCGCGCGGCGGCACCCCACTGATGCTCGCAGCGCCGGATTTCGCGCTGGAGCCGCCGTTGAAGGTGCTGGTGCGCGAGGAAGCCGGCGGCAAGGCCCTCGTCGTCTACACCCCGGCCGAGGCGCTCGGAGGACGGCACGGGCTGCCCGCCGGCATGGCCGGCAAGCTCGTGGGCGCCGAGGCCCTGCTCGCCACCGCCGTGCAGCGCTAGGCCAACCCGGCCATCCGCCCTCTGCTCATGGGGCCAGCTCCCGAACTCGGCTCCCGGGAGAGCGGCGGAACCGAGGCCGGGCGCCGCTTCCGTTGGCGGCTCGGCCGCTGGCCGGACCACCATCCCAGCCTCGGCGATCTGGCTTCCGATCATGGCTCGGCCGGAACGGCTCCCTCTCCGGCCGCCCGGTCCGCGCCCCGGGCCATCGCCCCCGCGGCCTGGCCGCCCCCCTTTGCCCTCCGCGCCCGGCCGCCCCATATTCCCCGGCCACGACTCATCCCTATCCGCGGAGCCCCCCATGAGCGACGCCTTGCCCGTCCCCGTAACCGTGCTGACCGGCTATCTCGGCGCCGGCAAGACCACCCTGCTGAACCGCATCCTCAGCGAGAACCACGGCCGGAAATTCGCCGTGGTGATCAACGAGTTCGGCGAGCTCGGCGTGGACAACGACCTTGTCGTCGATACCGATGAGGAAGTGTTCGAGATGAACAACGGCTGCATCTGCTGCACCGTGCGCGGCGACCTGATCCGCATCATCAACGGGCTGATGAAGCGCCGCGGCAAATTCGACGGCATCATCGTCGAGACCACCGGCCTCGCCAACCCGGCCCCCGTCGCCCAGACCTTCTTCGCCGATGAGGACGTCAAGCGCGCGACCCGGCTCGACGCCATCGTCACCGTGGTGGACGCCAAGCACCTGCCCGCCCGGCTCGACGACAGCCACGAGGCGGCCGAGCAGATCGCCTTCGCCGATATCGTCGTGCTCAACAAGATGGACCTGGTGACGCCGGAGGAGGCCGCCGAGGTCGAGCGCCGCATCCGCGCCATCAACCCCTATGCCGAGATCCGCCGCAGCACGAAGTCCGACGTGCCGATCGACAGCGTGATCGGGCGCGACGCCTTCAACCTCGCCCGCATCCTGGAGCGCGAGCCGGATTTCCTCTCCGGCGAGGACGAGCACGAGCATGACTCGGCGGTGAACTCGGTTTCCTTCGAGGTCTCGTGCCCGATCGACCCGGAGCGCTTCAACGCCTGGATCTCCCAGCTCCTCGCCCAGAAAGGCCAGGACCTGCTGCGCACCAAGGGCATCCTCTACTACGCCGGCGAGGACCGCCGCTTCGCCTTCCAGGCCGTCCACATGATCGCCGATGGCGACTATATCGGCCAGGTGAAGGAAGGCGACCCGCGCCGCTCCAAGATCGTCTTCATCGGCCGCGACCTGAACCGCCCCATGCTTCGCCGCGGCTTCGAGGCCTGCCAGGTCGAGGACGGCGCCAAGGCAGAGGCCGAGGTCGCCCGCTGGAGCCCGGTATGAGCGAGACCAATGACGCCGACTTCCTGCTCTCGGCCCGCGGCCGGTCGCAGGAGCTTGGGGCCTGGGTCGTCGGCCTCGCCTTCGACCGCAGCGGCGCTTGTGGCTTCGGCCTTGGCGACGGCACGCTGCGCATCGCCCCGCCCGGCGAAGGCGAATGGTTGACGCCCGAGGCGCATGACGGCGCCGTGCTCTCGCTCGTCGCCGATGCCAAGGACGGCTTCCTCACCGGCGGCGACGACGGCCGGCTGGTCCGCACCGGTGCCGATGGCACAATCGCGGAGATCGCCGCGCTGGGTGCGATGAAGTGGGTGGAGCATGTCGCCGCGCATGAGGGCGGCCTCCGCGCCGCCTCGGTCGGCAAGCAGCTGCACCTGTTCGACGCCAAGGGCGAGAAGCTGAAGGTGCTGACGCATCCCACCTCCGTCGGCGGCATCGCCTTCGATGCGAAGGGCAAGCGCGTGGCCGCCAGCCACTACAACGGGGCCAGCCTCTGGTTCGTCGCCGCGAAGGAGGACAAGCCCCGCGTGCTGGATTGGAAGGGCAGCCACGCCGCCATCGCCTTCAGCCCGGACGGCTCGCATGTGGTGACGGCGATGCAGGAGAATGCGCTGCATGGCTGGCGCCTCACCGACAGCCAGCACATGCGCATGTCCGGCTATCCGTCGAAGACGCGCTTCCTCAGCTTCACCGCCCGCGGCCGCTGGCTGGCGACGAGCGGCGCCGACAGCGTCGTCATCTGGCCCTTCTTCGGCGGCGGCCCGATGGGCAAGGCTCCGACCGAGCTGGCCGGCGGCGACGGCGTGCTGTGCAGCGCCGTCGCCTGCCATCCGCAGCATGAGGTCGTGGCCGCCGGCTTCGCCGACGGGCTCGTCCTCATCGCCGAGATCGCCTCGGGCAAGGTGGTGCCGGTGGCGCCCCCCGGCCGTGGCGGCATCTCCGCCCTCGGCTGGAATGCCAGCGGCTCGGTGCTCGCCTTCGGCTCCGAAGAAGGCTTCGCCGGCCTCGTCGACCTCAGCCGGCGCTGACCCGGGATGCGGGGGCTCAGAGCTCCCGCATCACCGCCCAGAGATTGGCCTTCGCCTCGAAGCCGATGCCGGGCACATCCGGCATGCGGATGCGGCTGTCCTGGACGGGCGTGCTGTCCGCAAACCCACCGAAGGGCGCGAAGACTTCCGGATAGCTCTCATTGCCGCCGAGCCCGAGGCCGATGGCGATATTCAGCGCGAATTGGTGCCCCCCATGCGGCACGCAGCGCCGCGCGGACCAGCCGTGCTCCTGCAGCATCGCCAGCGTCCGCAGGTATTCGACCAGCCCGTAAGAGAGCACCGGGTCGAATTGCAGCACGTCGCGGTCCGGCCTGAGCCCGCCATGGCGGATGAGGTTGCGCGCATCCTGCATGGAGAACAGGTTCTCGCCGGTCGCGATCGGCCCGCGGTAATGCTCGGCCAGTGTCGCATGCGTCGCGTAATCGAGCGGGTCGAGCGGCTCCTCGTACCAGCGCAGCCGGTAGGGCTCGAGCGCCGCACCATAGGCCAACGCCGCATGCAGGCCGAAGCGCCCGTTGACATCGACGCAGAGGCGCGAGCCGTCGCCGCCCAGCAGCTTCAGCACCGCGTCGATGCGGCCGACATCCTCCTTCAGCGCGTCGCGCAGCGGCGTCCCTGGCGCGCCGCCGATCTTCATCTTGACGACGCTATAGCCGAGGTCGAGGTAGCGCTGCATCTCCTCGACCAGCGCCGCCTCGCCCTTGCCGGGGTAGTAGTAACCGCCGGCCGCGTAGATCCAGGCGCTCTCATCCGCCTCGCCGCCGCGGTAGCGGTCCGCCAACAGCCGCCAGAGCGGGACGCCTTTCAGCTTGGCCGCCGCATCCCACAGCGCCATGTCGAGCGTGCCGACCGCAACGCTCCGGTCGCCATGCCCGCCCGGCTTCTCGTTCCGCATCATCGCCGCCCAGGCACCCGCCGGCTCCAACCCGCCATCGGCATGGACGAGCGCCGCCTCCGGCGCCTCCAGCAGGCGCGGGATGAAGCGCTCGCGCAGCAGCCCCGGCTGGGCGTAGCGCCCATTGCTGTTGAAGCCATAGCCGGTGGCGCTGCGTCCCGCGCCATCCTCGACGGTCACGGCGACGATGGAGGCCGTCATCTTCGAAAAGTCGATATAGGCGTTGGCGATGGCGCTGCTGATCGGCGCAACGGTCTCGCGGACGGAGGCGATGCGCATCAGACCGCGCCCTTCGCGCGCAGGGCCGCCAGCTCCGCCTCGCCGATGCCGAACTCCGCCAGCACCTCGGCCGTGTGCTCGCCGCGCTCCGGCGTCGGCCGGCGCGGCGGTTCCACGCCCGCGAGGTTCATCGGCGCCCTGACGAGCTTCAGCTCGCCGAGCGCCGGGTGCTGCACCGCCCATTCGATGCCGAGATGCCGCACCTGCGGATCGGCGAAGACCTGGTCCATCGAATAGACCGGCCCGCTCGGCACGCCCGCCTTGTTCAACCGCTCGATCCAGTTGGCGGAGGTGTCCTCCAGCAGCGGCTTCTGCAGCAGCGCATTGGTCTTGCCGCGGTTGGCCGCACGCGATTTGTCGGTGGCGAAATCCGGGTCATTCGCCTCCTCCTCGATGCCGAGCGTCTCGACGATGCGCCGCCACATCTCCTGCCCGCCGCCGGCGAGGTTGATCATGCCGTCCTTGGTGTGGAACAGCCCCGTCGGCACCGTGGTCGGATGGTCGTTGCCCGCCTGTTGCGGCACCTCCTGCCTCATCGTCCAGCGCGTCGCCTGGAAGTCCATCATGGCGATCATCGCCTCGAGCAGGCTGGTATGCACCCAGCGCCCGCGGCCGGTCCGCTCCCGCTCCAGCAGCGCCACCAGGATGCCGATCGCCGTGTAGAGCCCCGCCGTCAGGTCGGCCACGGGGATGCCGACGCGCACCGGCCCCTGTCCCGGCAGGCCGGTCACGCTCATCAGCCCGCCCATGCCCTGGGCGATCTGGTCGAAGCCCGGCCGCCGGGCATAGGGGCCCGTCTGCCCGAAGCCGCTGATGGAGCCCAGCACGATGCGCGGGTTGACCGCCGCTAAGGCCTCGTAGCCGATGCCGAGCCGGTCCTTCACGTCCGGCCGGTAATTCTCGACCACCACATCGGCCCGCTCGACCATGCGCTTGAACAGCGCCAGCCCGTCCGGATTCTTCAGGTTGATCGTGACGCCGCGCTTGTTGCGGTGGACATGCTGGAAGTCCGGCCCATGCCGCTCCCCGCCCATGCCCTTGCCGGTGTCGATCTCGTCCGGCGCCTCGATCTTGATGACATTCGCCCCCCAGTCGGCCAGCTGGCGCACGCAGGTCGGGCCGGAGCGGACGCGGGTAAGGTCGAGCACGGTGAAGCGCGCTAGCGGCAGCATGGTTGGAGGCTCCTCTCGATGCGGCTAACCTTGCCCCGAACCCCCGGGGAGGCAAGTCCATGGATGAACTGCTCTACGAGCGCCGCGACGGCATCGGCTTCGTCACGCTGAACCGCCCGCAGGCCCGCAACGCCCTGACCTTCCCGATGTACGAGCGGCTGCGCGAGATCGCCCTCGGCGCCGCCGACGACGCCTCCCTCAAGGCCATCGTCATCACCGGCGCGGGCGAGAAGGCCTTCGCCGCCGGCACCGACATCTCCCAGTTCAAGGAATTCCGCACGCCCGAGGACGCGCTCGCCTATGAGGAACGCATCGACCGCGTCCTGGTCGCCCTCGAGGAATGCCCGAAGCCCACCATCGCGGCCATCGCCGGCGCCGCGACCGGCGGCGGCGCCGCCATCGCCGCGGTCTGCGACCTCCGCATCGCGGCCAGCAATGCCCGCATCGGCTTTCCCATCGCCAAGACGCTCGGCAATTGCCTGTCGATGGCGAATTACGGCCGGCTTGCCGCGCTGATCGGCCCGGCGCGCGTGCTCGACCTCATCTACACCGCCCGCCTCGTCGAGGCGGAGGAGGCGCGCGCGATCGGCCTCGTCTCCGAGATCCTGCCCGACCACGCCGCCTTGCAGGCCCGCGCCGAGGCTCTTGCCCGCACCATCGCCGGCCATGCCCCGCTGACGCTTCGCGCCACCAAGGAGGCGATGCGCCGCCTCCGCCTCGCCGCCCGCCAGGTCGATGGCGACGATCTGGTGACCATGTGCTTCACCAGCCGCGACTTCCACGAGGGCGTCGAGAGCTTCCTCGCCCGCCGCCCCGCCGTCTGGAGCGGAACCTAAGCTTCGTATATCGTCACCGTGAAATGAACCGGGACGCCGCAGTTGCGCTCTCTCCGTGACACACACGTCACAAGAAGGGAAAGCCCCATGCGACGCATCGCCATCATCACCGCTGCCCTGGCCGGCCTGGCCACGGTCGGCATGGTCGACGCCCATGCCCAGACCAGCACCACCAGCCCGAATGCCGTGCCGAACGCGCCAGGCACGCTGCCGCAGCCCGGCGGCGGCGTCACCGCCGGCACCGGCACGCCCGGCAATGCCGATCGAGGCGTGATGCCAAGTGGTCGCGGTGCGCCGCCTCCGGGCATGGCCAACCCGCCCGGCCTCGGCTCCGGCACCGGCGGCAGCCCGCTGACCCCGGGTGGCGCCATCCGTCCCGGCTCGGGCCCTGGCGGCGGCGGTACCAGCAACAACCCGCAGAGCGGCGGCGGCGGCTGATCGACCGCCTCGGCTGAACCGCTCAGGGGCCGGCCTCCGCGAGGGGGCCGGCCCTTGGCATATCCAGGCCCCCACCGGCTGCGGTATCCATGCTGCAAAAGCCTGGAGGACTCGTCATGCCCAGCCGCCGCAGCCTGCTGGCTGCCCCGCTCGTCCTGCCTTCGCTCGTCCATGCCCAGTCGGCCTGGGAGCCGAGCCGCTCCGTCACGCTCCTGGTCGGCTTCGCCCCGGGCGGCGGCACGGACATCATCGCCCGCCTTGTCGCCCCCCTCCTGCAACAGGCGCTTGGCGTCCCGATCGCCGTAGAGAACCGGCCAGGCGCCAGCGGCACCATTGCCGCGCAGGTCAACAGCCGGGCCGCGCCGGATGGCCATACCGTGCTGATGAGCACCGTCAGCGCGTCCGCCGTCGTCCCGCCGCAGATGACGCCGCCTCCCTTCGACATCCATCGCGACCAGACGGCCATCGCCCTCGCCGCTACCGTCCCGCTGGTTGCCGTGGTGCCGCTGTCCTCCCCGTCCCGCGACCTGGCAGGGCTGATCGCCCGCGCCCGCGATAATCCCGGCAAGCTGAACTACTCCTCTTCCGGCGTCGCCACCCAGCAGCACCTGGCGGCCGAACTGCTTTCCATGGCCGCCGGCATCCAGATGACCCATGTGCCCTTCCGTGGCACCGGTCAGGCGGTGAACGAGATTCTCGCCGGGCGCATCGACCTCGCCATCGACACCTTCCCGACCTACCTGCCGCATATCCGCGGCGAGCGGGTCCGTGCGCTGGCCACGACCATGCCCGAGCGCATCGACTGGCTGCCTAACCTGCCGACCGTCGCCGAGAGCGGCTTCCCCGGCTTCGACGCCAATGTCTGGTACATGCTGATGGGCCCCGCCGGGCTGCCGGCGCCGATCCGGGACCGCTGGGCGGCCGCCCTCGGCACCGCCCTCGCCGACCCTGTGCTGCGGCCCCGCATCCGCGAGGCCGGCTTCATTCCCGGCGGCGGCACCAGCGCCGAGGCCGCCGCCCTGCTGAACCGCGATGCCGAGCGCTACGGCGCCCTCATCCGCCAGGCCGGCATCCGCATCGAATAGCCGGGCAGCCCCTGCGCATCATGAACGGCTCCGGCCCGGCCGGACCTGCCTGGCGGGCACCGCATCAGGCGCCTCCTCCGGTCCGGCCATCCGGCGCACTACCAGCAGCACCGCTGCCTTGGCGCTGAACTCCAGCTTCCGATAGGCGCGCAGCAACCCCTCCTCGTCGCCGGCCAGCAGGCCGAGCGAGCCCTGCTCCTCCTCCAGCCACTCGGCCGGCGGCGGCACATCCGGGTCGAGCCCGACGAGATAGGAGACGGAAGTGAAGAGGGCCTCGGCCAGCCGCCGCAGCCGCTCGCCCCGCGGCACCGCCACCCGCCCCTCGCGCAGCCGGTCGAGGAAATCCGGTGCAAGGCCGGCGGCCCGGCTTGCCTCCTCCGGGGTCAGGCCCACCCGTTCGAGGCGCCCCTCGATCAACTCCACCATGGGCGGCGCGGCATCATCCTCCATGCACAGGCGACGCACGGGCGAGCGGCTGGTTTCCCGCTGTCCTTGCTTTTCCGCACCGGCAAGTATAGGATCAAAGTCCTTGCTCTTTGACGCTTTCTCCGCTGAGGACGGTTCCCGCCGGCCGACTGGTAGGGTTTGTCCGAAAGCTGCCGGATCGTCGCTCACCCGGGCAGCGTCGCCAGCGCCACCAGCCCGCCTCCCTTGCGGTTTCGCAGCACCACATCCCCGCCATGCGCCCGGAAGATGTTGCGCGCGATCGGAAGGCCGAGCCCCGTCCCGCCCGTCTCCCGGTTTCGGCTCGCCTCCAGACGGCGGAAGGGTTGGAATACCGCCTCCAACTGGTCGTCCGGGATGCCCGGCCCCTCATCCTCCACCGCCAGCCGCACGATCCCTCCCCCTGGTCCTCTCGGCGCCTCGGGTCCGGTCAGTGCCAGCCGCGCCGCCCCGCCATAGGCCAGCGCATTGCCGACCAGGTTGGCGAGCGCCCGCTTCAGCGCCACCGGCCGTGCCTGGACCGCGAGCCGCTCCGGTCCGCTATAGCCGATCGCCTCCGCAAGGTCCGGCCGCGCATCCGCCGCCTCGTCCAGCACCGTGCGGCAGAGGGCTGCGAGGTCGAGCGCAACGGTCGGCTCGCCCGCCGAATCGTCCCGGGCGAAGGCGAGGGTCGCCGCCACCATCGCCTCCATCTCGTCGAGATCGGCCAACATCTTCCGCCGCTGCTCGTCGTCGTCCATGAACTCCGCGCGGAGGCGCAGCCGGGTGATCGGCGTCCGCAGGTCGTGACCTATGGCCGCCAGCATCTGCGTCCGGTCGCCGACGAAGCGGCGGATGCGCTCCGCCATGGTGTTGAAGGCATGCGCCGCCTTGGCTACCTCGGTCGGGCCGCGCTCCGGCATGGGAGGCGCGTTGACGTCGCGTCCCAGGCGCTCCGCCGCCTCGGCCAGCAGCCGCACCGGCCGGGTCAGCCGCCGCACGGCCCAATTGATCAGCAACCCCGCCGCCAGCGTCATGGCGAAGAAGGCGATGAGGAAGGTCTCCGAATGCCAGGGCCGCGGCGGCGGCAGGGTGATGCGGAGGTTCAGCCACTCCCCGCTCGGCAGGCGGAGGCTGACGAAAAAGAGCGGCCCGCGCTCGCCCCAGGAGGTCAGCACCTCGCGCGGCCGGAAGCGCGGCGACCCGCTTATGAGCTGCTCTAGCCGGAGCATCCGCGCGATGGGCGGCGGGACCGGCGGCTGGTCCAGCCGGGCGAGCGGCTTCTCGTCGAGCGTCGCCTCCAGCCCCTGCGGCAGCTCCAGCTCAGCCAACATCTGGCCGCGCCGGTCCGCCGGCGCGAGGATGACCGTGCGCCAGGCGCTGATCGACCGCGCCGAGATCTCCCGCGCCTGGGCGAAGCGCTGGAGGTCGACGCGGTCCAGCGCATGGATGGTCAGCCCCGCCGCCTGGACGGCGGTGAGCGCCAGCAGCAAGACCAGCGCCGTCCGCCCGGCGAGGCTCCGGGGCCAGAAGCGCCAGGGCGCGGTCGGGCTGGTGGCGCTCAATTGCGCTCCACCGTCGCGGCCAGCACATAGCCGCCGCCGCGCACCGTCTTGATGAGGCTCGGGTTGCGCCCGTCATCCTCGAGCTTCCGCCGCAGCCGGGAGACGGCGACGTCGATCGCCCGGTCGAAGGGGCCCGCCTGGCGGCCCCGCAGCAGGTCCATCAGCATGTCGCGGGTGAGCACACGGTTCGGCCGCTCCACCAGCACCTGCAGCAGTTCGTACTCCCCGCCCGTAAGCGGCACCTCGGCCCCGTCCGGATTGAGTAGGCGGCGCCGCGAAGGCTCCAGCGTCCAGCCGCCGAAGCGGATGGACTTGGCCGGGGCCGCCGATGGCGCCCCCGCCTCGCTCGAAGCGCGGCGCAGCACGGCCCGCACCCGTGCCAGCAGCTCCCGCGGATTGAAGGGCTTGCTGAGATAGTCGTCGGCGCCGAGCTCCAGCCCGACGATGCGGTCCGTTTCGTCCGCCATGGCGGTCAGCATGACGATCGGCACGTCGCCCTGCGCGCGCAGCCATTTGGCGAAGTCGAGGCCGCTCTCGCCGGGCAGCATGAGGTCGAGCACCACCAGGTGGTAGCGCCCAAGCGGCCAGAGGCGGCGGGCCTCCTTCGCGTCCCGGGCGGCGGCGACGCGCATGCCCTGGCGCTCGAGGAATTTCGAGAGGAGGTCGCGGATCTCGCGGTCGTCATCGACGACCAGGATATGAGGCTGGGGTTCCATGGCCTTTGTAACATAGCGCGCCCGGCGCCATTCCGCGCAGGATGTTGTTGCGCCAAGTTGCCGAAGCCGCCCTGGTTGCAAGCCGTTGCAATTCGGCACGACACGGGCATTCCCGCAGCAACATCCGGGGGGCAGTTTCAGAGGAGCCCAGGCGGCCGGCTTCCCCATCCCGGTCGCCGATGGGTATAGGCGGCGGGGATGGCCTCACCCTCCTCCCCATCCCCGCTACCCTTCCCCGCCCTACCCCCCTGGGCGAGGGAAGGGCTCGCGGCCCTGGCCGCCGCCGATCCGCGCCTCGGTGCGATCGAGGCGGCGGCCGGGCCGCTCCCCTGGCGCATCCGCCAGCCCGGCTTCCCTGGCCTGCTCCGTGCCATCTGCGGTCAGCAGATCAGCAATCAGGCGGCGGCGGCCATCTGGCGCCGGCTGGCGGCCCTGCCCGATGCGCTTGATCCCGCCGGGTTGCTGGCGATGGACGATGCGACGCTCTGCGGCATCGCCGGCCTCTCCCGGCCCAAGGCGGCGCATGCCCGCTCGCTCGCCGCGGCTTGCCTCGAAGGCCGGCTCGACTTCATCGCCTTGCCCGCGATGAGCGATGCGGAGGCGGTCGCCCATATCGCGGCGGTGAAGGGCCTCGGCCCCTGGACGGCGGCGGTCCACCTGCTCTTCGCCGAGCAGCGGCCGGATGTCTTTCCTGCCGGCGACTTGGCGCTGGCGGCGAGCGCGGCGCATCTGCTCGGCCTCCCGGCACGGCCGGGGCCGAAGGCGCTCGCCGTGCTGGCCGAGGGCTGGGCACCATGGCGCTCGCTCGCCGCGCGGCTGCTCTGGCACCATTGGCGCTTCGTCACCGGACGGCCTGCGGTGGAGGATGGCTGAGACTCAGGGCGCCAGCAGGATCGAGTCCAGCGGCCAGGGCAGGGTCTCGCCCTCGACGAGGAAGGCGATGGCCTGCTCGTCCTCGCCGTCCCAGGCGCGGGCCAGTGCCAGGGCGATGACCGGAAGCCAGCCGGAGCCGCCGAGGGCGGCGGTGCAATGCGCCTCCAGCAGGCCACGTTCGTCATGCAAGCGGATGACATGGGCGGCCCAGATGCGCTCGCCCTCGCTGCCCTCGCCGACCGGCGACTCCGCCGTCATGATCCGCAGCAACTCGCGGACGCGGCCATCGGTGCGGATGAGGCGGGCGATGCGCCAGGGCTCGTCGGCCGCGTTATAGGCGGTGTAGTCCGGCTCCGAGGGGATCACGACGGCGCGGGGGCGGCGTCGAAGCCGTCCGCCAGCACGCCGCGCGGGGCGATGAAGTCATAGGGCGCGCGGGGCAGGAACTGCCCGCTGCCCGGTTCGGCCTGCACCACGCCGTCGCGCATCACCACCTCGCCTCGCCGGATCGTCGCCACCGGCCAACCGGTGACCTCCAGCCCCTCGTAAGGGGTGTAGTCGATAGCATGTTGCATCAACGGATTCTTAATGACCGCCTTCTTCTTCGGATCCCAGAGGGCGAGGTCAGCGTCGGCCCCGATGGCGATGACGCCCTTGCGCGGGGCGAGGCCCATCAGCCGCGCCGGGTTGGTCGCCGTCAGCCGGACGAAGTGGTCGAGGGAGATGCGACCCTTCGAGACCCCCTCGCTGAACAGGATCGGCAGCCGGGCGGCGAGGCCCGGGATGCCGTTCGGGATGTCACGGAAGGGGGCATCGCGGCCATTCGCCGCCTTGCCCGCCTCGCCGCCCATCGAGAAGCCGCAATGGTCGGAGGAGACGACATCGAGCGTGCCGCGGCGGATCATCTCCCAGATGCGGGCTTGCTCCTCCACCGTGCGCGGACTCGGCGAGCACATATAGGCGGCGCCCTTGAAGCCGGGGCGGTCCATGTCGGCCGCCGTCAGCGTCAGGTATTGCGGGCAGGTCTCGCCCCAGACCTTGAGTCCGCGATGCTGGGCGCGGGCGATTTCCTCCGCCGCCTCGGCGCAGCTGACATGGAAGACTTGGATGGGCTGGTCCACGAGCTCGGCCAGGGCGATGGCGCGGTGCGTCGCCTCGCGCTCTACGACGACGGGGCGCGACCAGGCATGGTATTTCGGCCCGGTCATCCCGGCCTTCATCAGCATCTCGGTGCGCCACTTGATAGCGGCGTAGTTTTCGCAATGGACGGTGACGAGGCAGCCATGGCGGCGGGCCGTCACCAGCACCTTGAGGAATTGCTCGTCGCTTAGGTGCAGCGGCTCGTAGGTGAGGAAGACCTTGAGGCTGCGGATCCCCCTGGCGACGATCTGAGGCACCTCGCGCTCCAGCACCTCGTCGGTCGGGTCGCTGATGATCTGGTGGAAGCTGTAGTCTAGCATTCCCCTCGCCGCGCGCTGCTCGTAGTCGGCGAGGCGGGGGAGGATGCCCTCGCCCTTCCACTGTGGGACGAAGCAAACGACGCTGGTGGTGCCGCCGGCGAAGGCGGAGGTGCTGGCGGTGCGGAAGCTCTCCTCGTTCACCGTGACTGCGAGGTCGCCGCCGGTGCCGACATAGCCGCCACGGGCCGGCTCCTCGATGTGGCAGTGGCTGTCGACGCCGCCGGGCAGGACCAGCAGGCCGCCGGCGTCGAGCGTCGCCGTGCCATCCGTGATGCTTTCGGCCAGCGCCACGATGCGGCCGCCGCGAATGCCGATGTCGCAGCGCATGGTGCCGAAGCCGCCGGCAACCTGCCCGCCGCGTACTACGAGATCGTATTCGGCCATCCGCCCTCTCCTCCGGGTTGCCTACCAGAGGGCCAGTCTAGGAGCCGTAGACGAGGTTCGGAAGCACCAGGGTGATCTGCGGGAAGATCGTCAGCAGGACGAGGGCGCCGATCAGCGGGATGAAGAAGGGCAGCGTGGCCCAGGCCAGCTTGCCGTAGGGGATGTTGCCGACCTTTGCCACGACGAAGAGGCCGATGCCCATCGGCGGATGCAGCAGGCCGAGCATCAGGTTGAGGGTGATCACCATGCCGAAATGCACCGGGTCGATGCCGAGCTGCGTCACCACCGGCATCAGCACGGGGACGGTCAGCACCATGATGGCCAGCGCCTCCATGAACATGCCGAGGAAGAAGAGCAGCAGGTTGATGAGCAAGAGCATCAGCATCGGGTCGTCCGTGACGCCGAGCAGGAGTTCGGCCACCTGCTGCGGCACGCGCTCACGGGCCAGGACCCAGTTGAACAGCGTTGCAGCGCAGACGATGAAGGCGACCGTCGCCGTGGTGTTCATGCTTTCGCGGAAAACCTGGACGAGCTGACGCCAGCCAAGCTCCTGGTAGACCACGGTGCCGAGCAGCAGCGCGTAAAGGGCGGCGACGGCCGCGGCCTCGGTCGCGGTGAAGATGCCGCCGAACATGCCGCCGAGGATGATGGCCGGCGTCAGCAGAGGGAGGAAGGCACAGGCGGCGGCCTGGCCGCGCTCGGCCCATGTGTGGCGGCGGCCACGAGGGAAGCCCTCCTTCCCCGCTACGTACCAGACATAGGCCATCAGCGCGGCGCCGATGACGAGGCCGGGGATGATGCCGCCGAGGAAGAGCCGGCCGATCGAGGTGTTGGAGATCACCGCATAGAGAACGAGCGGGATGGAAGGCGGGATGATCGGCCCGACGACGCAGGAGGCCGCCGTCAGGGCGCCTGCGAATTCGGGCCGGTAGCCCTCCTTCACCATGGCCTTGATCTCGAGCGCGCCGAGCCCGCCCGCATCGGCGACGGCGCTGCCCGACATGCCGGAGAAGATGACGGAGCCAAGGATGTTCACATGCCCCAGCCCGCCGCGAAAATGCCCGACCATGGCGGAGGCGAAGCCGTAGATGCGGTCCGTGACGCCCGAAGTGTTCATCAGGTTGCCGGCGAGGACGAAGAAGGGCACGGCGAGCAGCGCAAAATTGTCGGCACCGGCCATCAGGCGCTGCGGCGCGGTGATCATCGGCGCGCCTTCCAGCATCAGCCAGCCGACGGCGACGACGCCGAGCGCGAAGGCAACGGGTTGGGCGAGGACGACGAGGCCGAGCCAGGCGCCGAAAAAGCCAAGCATCCCTCAAAAATCCCTGGCGGCGGAGGCGGTCAACACCTCGCCGCGGCGGAAGGCACGGACATCCTCGGCCATGCAGGCCAGAGTCCGCACGGCCATGATGGCGGCGGCCGTGGGGATGATGGCCAGCACCAGGCCGGTCGGGATTTCCATGGCCATGCTTGGAAGATCCCATTCGCGGGCGGCGGCGCGCCAGCCCCAGAAAATGATGGCGACGCAGAAGGCGAGCGTCAGCGCCTGGGTGAGCAGCGAGACGGCGAGGCGCGGGCCGGGCGACAGGCGCTCCACCAGGAAGGGCATGCCGATATGGCTGCGGTCGCCGACCGCCGCCGCGGCGCCGAAGAAGACGACGCCGACATAGAGGTAGCGCGCGGCTTCCTCGGTATAGGCGCTCGGGTCGCCGAGCAGGTAGCGCGTCAACACCTGCCAGATCAGCACGGCGAAAAGCGCGACGCCGAGCAGGACGGAGAGCGCCTCATCGGCCCGGCGCAGCAGCTTCACAGGGCTTGCAGTGCGGCATGGACGCCGCGCCCCCAGACCTCCTCGTAGCGGGCGTACATGGGGCCGAGGGCGCGCTGGAAGGCAGCGCGGTCGCTGTCGACGAAGACAGCGCCGCGCGCCTCGAACTCGCCGCGGAGGCGCTGCTCGCTGTCGCGCGTCAGCTGGCCGCCGAGGGCGCCGCCTTCATTCAGCGCGGCGACCAGAAGGTCGCGGTCGGCGGGCGGCAGGGCAGTCCAGCTCTGCTCGCTCAGCACCGGGACCAGCGGGACGAGGATATGCCCCGTCAGGTTCACGTATTTCTGGACTTCCATGAACTTGTTCGCCGCGATGGTCGGCAGAGGGTTCTCCTGCCCGTCGATCACGCCCGTCTGCAGCGAGAGATAGACCTCGCCGAGCGACATGGGCGTCGGCGCGGCGCCGAGCGTCCGCATCATGTCGAGGAAAAGCGGCGCCTCGGGCACGCGGATCTTGAGGCCCATCAGCTCCTCGGGCAGGCCGACGGGCCGGTCGCGCGTCGTCAGCTGGCGGGTGCCGTAATACCAGGGGGCGAGCACCCGCATGCTGCGCTGCTCGGCGAGCTGGCGGCGCATCGCCTGCACCGCCGGATGCTCGAACATCCGCTGCAGCTGGGCGAAGTCGCGGGTGAGGAAGGGGCTCTCCAGGATGGAGAGCGGACGCACCCAGGAGCCGAGCACGCCCGGGCCGGTGATGCAGAGGTCAAGCGTGCCGGAGGAAACCTGGCTCAGCATGTCCCGCTCACCGCCAAGCTGGGAGGAGGGGAAGTTATCAATCCGCAGCCGGCCGCCGGAGCGCTCCTTCAGCAGTTCCGCGGCCCGGAGGATGCCACGGTTGATCTCCCCCTCGGGCGGCTGGACATGGCCGAAGCGAAGCGCCCGCGTTCCCTGCCCGTAAGCGATGGCGGGCCCCGCGAGCAACGCGCCGCCGAGGAGCGCACCCCGGCGGATGATCCCTGAAGCCATGGCCTTCCCTCCCCCATCCGACCGGCCTCTTGGTGCCGGGTTCAGGGGTCAGGTTGGCATGGCAACGGCTCAGGCGCTACCCGCGGCGGGCAATCCGGCGAGGTCGCCCGGTGCGAGGGCGCGAAGGAAGTCCTCGCCCCATCCCTCGGGCGAGGCGCCGGCAATCGCTTCCCAGGCAGCGAGCCAACGTTCGAGGCGCTCGGCGCGCGGCATGTCGAGCGCGCAGGCCAGCGCTTCCGCCATGCCCTCGGCGTCATGCGGATTGACCAGGAGGGCGGAGGAGAGCTGGGCCGCGGCGCCGGCGAAGCGGGAGAGGACGAGCACGCCGGGGTCGCTTGGGTCCTGGGCGGCGATGAATTCCTTGGCGACGAGGTTCATCCCGTCACGGATCGGCGTCACCAGGCAGACCCGGGCAAGGCGCATGAAGCCGGCCACCGTGTCGCGCGTCTGCGGCCGGGCGAGCAGGCGGAGGGGCAGCCAGTCCGGCTCGCCGAACTCGCTGTTGATGGAACCGGCGGCGCTGTCGACCTCCTGGCGAAGGCGACGATAGGCCAGCACGTCCTCGCGCGACGGCGCGGCGATCTGCAGCATGGTCGCGCTGCGCGCCGGTCGGCGGGCGATGACGCGGCGGAAGGCCTCGAGCCGCTCGGGTAGGCCCTTGGTCGGATCCAACCTGTCGACGCCGAGGATGAGCGACTGGCCTTGCAGCGAGCGGGCAAGCAGGCGGGCCGGCTCCAGGGCCGATTGCGCGGCGGCGGTGGCGGCAAACTCGCGGGCGGCGATCTCGGCGGGAAAGACGCCCAGGCGGATCGGCCGGCCGCCAAGCTCGAGCTGCTGGTCGCCGGTGCGGACGGCACCGGCAAACTCGGTGGCGGTCGCAGCAAAGTTGTCGCGGTCGCTGGCCGTCTGGAAACCGAGAAGGTCGGAGGCGAGCACATCCTGCACCAGGCTGCGGATGCCGGGTGCCACGGCCGCCGCATCGGGCGCCGGAAAGGGAACGTGGAGGAAGAAGCCGGTCGGGTTCCGCACCCCCTGGCTGCGCAACGCGCCAGGCAGGGAGAAGAGATGGTAGTCATGCACCCAGATCCGGTCGTCCTGCTCCAGCAACGGTGCCAGGTTGTCCGCGAAGCGGCGGTTGACGCGGCGGTAGGTGTCGAGGTCCTGGCGCCGGAAGGACATCAGATGCGGCAGGGAATGCAGCATCGGCCAGAGCACGCCATTGGAATAGCCCGTGTAGTAGCCGCGATGCTCCGCCTCGGTCAAATCGAGCGTCGCATAACCCACGGCGCCACGCCGGGAGAAGGCCGGTGGGCCAGTCTCCTCAGTGACGGCGCCGCTCCAGCCGAACCAGAGGCCGCCACGGCGCTGCATCAGCCCAAGCAGGGCGACGGCAAGGCCGCCGGCATGCCCGGAATTCCCGGCGGGCACCGGCACCCGGTTGGAGACGACGACGATGCGGCTCATCCCACCTCCAGCAACGCGACCGGCAAGCGGGCGAGGATTTCGGCCAAGGGCAGACGGTCCCCTGCTTCCCCCCCGGGCGCGCCGAGGACCGCCCCGGTCAACGCATCCCGCCAGCGGTGTTCCCCACCTGGACGCGGCAAGACGAGTTCGGTTCCGCGCCATTCCTCTGGCGAGACAAGCGGCAGCGTACCGGCACCGAGCAGCGCGGCAGGCAGGCGGGTGACTACGGCGATTATGGACCGCCCGCGGTGGCTGCGAGCGAAGGCGAGGACATGGCCAGCCAGGGGCCCCTCGACGGTCAGGGGTTGGTAGTCGCCCCCGGCGAACAGCTCGGGCCGGGCGGCACGGAGAGCCAGAGCGCGCGCCAGGATCGCCTGCTTCACCCGCCCGTCCTGCCAGTGGTGCAGCAGCTCCTGGGGCGGGGTGGCCTGTTCCAGCGCCTGATTCCGGGCGGGCCAGTCCACCGGGCGGCGGTTATCCGGGTCCACCAAGCTGAGGTCCCAGAATTCGGTGCCTTGGTAAAGGTCGGGCACCCCGGGGGCGGTGCAGCGCAGAAGGAGCTGGGCGAGGCCATTCACCGCTCCGGCCGGGGCGATGCGGGCAGCGAAGCCGGCGACCTCGTCGCGGAGATGGCTGGCACGGTCGGGCGCCATGCAGGCGAAGATGAAGTCGCGGCAGGCGGCCTCGTAATCGGCATTGGGCACCGCCCATTCCGTGCGGCGCTTGGCCTCGCGCAGCGCCTTCTCCTGCCAGGCGGCGACGCGGTCGAGGAAGGCCGTGACACCCGCCTCGTCATCCGCAGCCAGCCCGAGGGGCCAGGCGGAGACGAGCGTCTGGTAGAGCATGAGCTGTGCGCTCATCCCCGGCGCCGCGCCGTCGTCCAGCGTCTTGCGGAGCGAGGCGTTGAGGCGCGTCCAGCGCTGCACCGCCCCGGACCATTCAGTGGGGATCTCGGAGAGGACGGCGAGGCGGGCGCGGACATCCTCGCCGCGCTTGTGGTCATGCGTCGCCGTCGCCAGCAGGGCGCGCGGGAAATTCTTCACCCGCGCCCTCGCCGTTGCATGGAAGCCGGCAGGGGTGACGGCGAAGCGGCCCGGATCCGACCCGACCTCGTTGCGCGAGAGCAGCCGGCCGTACCGGTAGAAGGCGGTGTCCTCGACGCTCTTGGCCGTCGCCGGGGCGGAGAGCTGCTGAAAGCGCACCGCAGCTGAAAGGCGCTCCCGTCGCTGGTTGGGCGGCAGGCTGCGGGGCGGCTCGCCGCCGAGCCAGCCATCGAGCAGCTCCAACAACGGGCGCTCGGTGGCGCGGACGGTGCGGCGGGCTCCGGCGATGGCCCAATCGAGGATGCGCTTGTCCTCGGCGCTGCGGCCGCCGGAAGTGATGTAGAGCCGATAGATCGGGAAATGCACCAGCACCTCGGCCAGCGCGCGGCGCAGCGCCGTCAGGGTGAAGTCGCGGGTGATGAGGTCCCGCATGGCAACGCGCTTGAGGGCGGCGGCGGTGGCATTCAGCTCCGAGGCGAGGTTGTCGCGGAGGATCTGGCGCTTGGCCTCGCGCACCTCGACCTCGAACTCGCCAGCGCGGCGGGTCTGCTCGGTCCAGAGCGCGGTGAGCGGCCCCTCCCCCGCGGGGTCGTGCAGCACGCCGCTCGCCTCGTCCATGAAGTCGTATCCGGTGGTGCCGTCCACCATCCAATCGGTGCGCAGCGTCTCGAATGGGGCGAGGATCTTCTCGACCCAGATCAGCGGCGGCTGGTCGGGGCGGGCCGTCTCCATGCGGCGGTGCAGCTTGCGGCAGTAGCCGCGCGGATCGGCTAGGCCGTCCACATGGTCGATGCGGACGCCGTCGATGGTGCCCTCGGCATAAAGATTCAGCACCAGCTCATGGGTGGCGTCGAAGACCTCCGGCAGCTCGACGCGGAGGCCGGCAAGCGAGGTGATGTCGAAGAAGCGGCGCCAGTTGATCTCGTCCGCCGCAGCGCGCCACCAGGCGAGGCGGTAGTGCTGGCGCTCCAGCAGCCGATGAAGGGCCTGGCGACCGGCCTCCTCCTTCGCGTCGAAGGCGGCGAGCGCGCGGGTGATGCCGGCACGGCCGGCTTCGGTCGCCGCCGCCTCGGCCAGGCGGGCACGGCAGGCAGAGGCCTCGCCCCGCGAGAGGGCGCGGTCGCGCTGATGCAGGCCGATTCGGCCGAAGGCGAGGGCAAGCTCCTGCAGCCCTGGCTCCTCCGAAGCCTGGAGGATGTGGTGATAGTGCTGCGGCGCTATGGGGAAACGGTGCTCGTAGTACTCGACGTAGAAGCGGCCGGTCTCAGCCTCGAATTTGAGGACGAGGTTGCCGGAGGCCAGCACCTCGCCATAGGGGTCGCCGAGGAAGGGGGCAAGCAGCCGGTTGGAGAGCGAGCGGTCCGGCGGCTCCCAGTCGATGTCGAAATAGGGGGCGAAGGGGCTCTGGCGGCCCCATTCCAGCACGTCGAGCCACCACTCGTTGTCGGCGCCGCCGACGCCCATGTGGTTCGGCACGATGTCCAGGATGAGGCCGAGCCCGGCCTCCTTCAGCGCGGCCGAGAGGCGGCGCAGCGCCGGCTCGCCACCTAGCTCCGAATTGATCTGGCGATGGTCGACGATGTCGTAGCCATGGGTGGAGCCGGGCCGTGCCTTCAGGATGGGCGAGGCGTAGAGATGGCTGATGCCGAGCCGGGCCAGATAGGGCACCAGGGGCACGGCATCATCGAGGGTGAAACCGGCGTGGAATTGGAGCCGGGCCGTCGCCCGTAGTGGAATCGGCACGAGCGTCAATCTCCTTTAGGTCGGGCGCGGGCGAGGATCTCGATGCGGCGGGCCACCGCGGGGTCGTCCAGCAGATGGGCGGCCTCGCCGGGCATGCGGCGCTGCCAGTTCGGATGGCCCTCGGTGGTGCCGGGCAGGTTGGGCTGCTCCGGCAGGGCCAGCGCATCCTCGATGGGGAGGATGGCCAGCGTGCAGGCCGCGCTTGCCGTATGGGCGATGGCCGCCTCGACCACCGATTCGGCATCCTCGGGCGCGGGTTCGTCGCCGGTCGCGGCGCCGCTGTCGAGGAAGGCACCCCAGAGGGCGCTGCGGTCCTCGGCGCGGCGGGCCTGTTCCTGCTTCGCAGTGTCGACTTCGGGGAAAAGGCCGAGGCGGTCGCGCCAGCCGATATCGAGGCCGCGCCACCAGCCGGTGATGGTCGGCAGGTCGTGCGTCGTCGTCATCGCCGCGGCGTCGGGCGACCAGCCATGCGGCGGGCGGAAGCTCCGGTCCTGCTCCTGCTCGAACCAGAGCACACGCATGCCGAGGATGCCGGCGCGCGCCATCTCGCCCTGGAAGCCCTCCGGCAGCGTGCCGAGATCCTCGCCGATGACGATGGCCTGATGGCGGTGGGACTCGAGGGCCAACAGGCGCAGCATGTCCTGCATCGGGTAGCGGAGATAGGCGCCGGCCGACGGGCCGAGGCCCTGCGGCACCACCCAAAGCCGCGCCAGGCCCATCGCATGGTCGACGCGCAGGCCGCCGGCATGGCGGAAGGTCGCCTGCAACAACTCGGTGAAGGCACCGAAGCCGCCCATCCGCATCTCGAGCGGGGAGAAGGCGGTGAGGCCCCAGTCCTGGCCGAGCGGCGAGAAGATGTCGGGGGGCGCACCCACCGAGAGGCCGGGCAGGATTTCCCGCTGGCGTGACCAGGCATGGCTGCCGCCGCCATCCGTGCCGACGGCAAGGTCGGCGATCAGGCCGACCGGCATCCCCGCCTCGCGCGCCGCCTGCTGTGCCGCGCCGCGCGAGGCATCGGCAAGCCATTGGCAGAAGGCGTGGAAAGCAACCTCGCGCGCATTCTCCCGGGCGAAGCGCTGCACCCCGGGGCTTTGCGGGGTGCGGAACTCCTCAGGCCAGTTGCGCCAGTGCCAGAGATCGGGCGACTGGCCGTAGAAATGCGCGTGCAGCGCCTCGAAGCGCGCATGGTCCTCAAGGGCAGGGCCGGTCTCGCGGCGGTACTCGACGAAGCCGGGATGGTCGGCGGCGGCGTCGAAGAGCAGGCGGAACTGGGCGAGCTTGGCGACGGTCGCCCCTGGCCAGTCGATCAGCGGCGCATCCTCGGCCGGCAGCACGGAGGCCATGCCGAGCGCGGCCGCCGGATCGGCATGGAGCACGTTCAGCATGATGCGGCTGGAGGGGGCGTAGGGCCCATACTTGCTGGGGTCGGCGCTGAACAGCGCATGGGCGGGGCTGATCGCCAGCGCCGCCGCGCCCCGGCGGCCGGCGGCATGGGCAAAGGCCGCGACGCCACCGAAATCGCCGACGCCGCCATCGCCCTGACGGCGAAGCGAGTAGATTTGCGCGGCCAGGGCCCAAGGCGCGGCGCCGTTGAGAATCTCGGCCCCGAGGTCGTTCAGCGTAACGCAGCGGGGCGGGGCGGCGGCGACGGTGGCATGGCCACCATCAAGGGTGAGGCGGTGGTAGCCGGGCGTAGAGATGGAGGGCAGCCGCGCCTCGCCCCCCCAGCCGGTCTCCAGCCGGCCCTCGATCCGGTCGCCGCCCTCGATCTGCAATTGGAAGCGATGGCCAGGCTGGGCGCCGGGGATAGCAACGCCGTCCGGCCCGACCGTCACGGTCACCAGCGGCGGCAGGCGGCCTTCCAGCTCGCGCAGGAGGTGGCGCGCCTCCCGCGCATCCTCGGGCAGGCCGAGGGCGGTGAGGACAGCACGCATCGTCTCCGGCGCGATGGCCTGCAACCGGCCATGCACGTCGCGCCATGTGGTGGCGACGCCGGCGGCCTCCGCCAGCTCCCGCAACTCGTCATCGGCACTCATGGCATCATCCTTGACTGAGCAGCGCGACCGTGCACCGCGCCGGCAACTCGCCGGTGGCAAGCGTGCCGGCGGCGCCGGCCATGCTCTCGAACAAAACCTCGCCCTCGCCAGTGGCGCGGGCGGGTTCGGCGCCGAGGTTGCAGGCGATGGTCAGCGTGCTGCCATCTCCCAGCCGCCAACGGGCGACCACCGCCGCCGCCCCGACCGCCTGGGCGCCAAGCGCCTTCGCACCTGGGAGATGCGGCATGATCCGTTCCCGCCGCAGAGCCAGCAGCCGGCGGTGCAGAGCGAGCACCGCATCATGCGGCGCATGAGCTGCCTCCTCCACATTCGGGGTCGAATTGCGGAAGGTGCTCTCGGCGTTCGGGTCGGGAATGGTCTCGCGCTTCGCAGGATCTTGAAAGGCGGCGAATTTGGCGAACTCCTTCCGCCGTCCCTGGGTGACGAGCGGCGCAAGCTCCGCGTTGTGGTCGGTGAAGAACAGGAAGGGCGCCGTCGCGCCCCATTCCTCACCCATGAAGAGCATCGGGATCTGCGGGCAGAGCAGCAGCAGCGCAGTCGCGGCCTGGAGGGCACGTGGATCGGCCAGGACTGCGAGGCGCTCGCCGAAGGCACGATTGCCGACCTGGTCGTGGTTCTGCAGGAACAGGACGAAGGCGGTGGGCGGCAGGCCCGCGGTCGGCTCGCCGCGCGGCGCCCCGAGATGGCCGGAGAGCTGGCCCTGGAACAGGAAGCCCTCGGCCAGGACCTTTGCGAGCTTCTCCGCGCCATCGTCGCAGAAGTCTTCGTAGTAACCCTCGCGCTCGCCGGTCAGCAGCGGGTGGAGGATGTTGTGTCCGTCATCGTTCCACTGCGCGTCGAAGCCGCCCTTGGGCCGGAGGTGGCGGGCGGCGTTGCGCTCGTTCTCCAAAACCAGGTGAATGTGGCGGTCGGGAAATTCGCTGCGGATGCGGGTCGCCAGCAGGTCGAGCCAATCCGCCTCGGAGATGGCGTGGACGGCGTCGAAGCGAAGGCCGTCGATGCGGTAGTCGCGCAGCCAGGCAAGCGCATTCTCCTCGAAGAAGGCGCGCACCGGCTCCTGCCGGAAGTCGATGGCGGCACCCCAGGGGGTGTGGATGCCCTCGTCGAAGAAACGCTTGGCATAGGCATGGAGATAGGCGCCGTCCGGGCCGAAATGGTTGTAGACGACGTCGAGGAAGATCATCAGCCCGTGCCCGTGTGCGGCATCGACCAGCGAGCGCAGCTCGTCCGGTGTGCCAAAGGCGGTGTCGGGGGCGTAGGGCAGCACGCCGTCATAGCCCCAGTTCCGGCGCCCCGGGAAATCATTGACCGGCATCAGCTCGATGGCGGTGACGCCAAGCTCCTTGAGGCGTGGCAGCGCGGCCTCGACGCCGGCGAAGCCGCCCATGGCGCCGGCATGGACCTCGTAGAGGACGGTCTCGTGCCAGGGGCGGCCGCGCCACTCGGCATTGCGCCAGCGATAGGCCGCCGGGTCGACCACGACCGAGGCGTCATGCACGTCGCCGGCCTGAAGGCGCGAGGCGGGGTCGGGCACCGCGAGGTCCGGGCTGACCCGGAAGCGATAGCGGGTGCCGGGGCCGACCGGCGCCTCGGCCTCGAACCACCCCTCCCCTGCCGCCTGCATGGGCTGAGAGGAACGGCCTTCAATCTCGAGGCCGACCTCGCTGGCATCAGGCGCCCAGAGGCAGAAGCGGGTGCGGTCGGGGGCGAGTAGGGTGGTGCCCCAGGTATTGGTTGCGCTCATAAGGATGGAAGCCTCGTTGCCAGCAGCACGACGGAATGGGCGGCGACCGGCACGCTCCCGCCCTCGGCGCGGAACTCCTCGGCCTCGGGGTTGGCGGTGTCGAGCACGATGATCCAGTCCATGGTGGGCGCCGGCAGGGTGAAGTCATGTGCGGCGCCATCGGCGTTGAGCAGCAGCAGCGTGGCATCCACGCTGCCATCCTCGGCCCCGGTGGCGCGGCGGAGTGTCAGCGTCCGGGCCTCCGGCTCGTTCCATGCCTTCGGCATCATCGCCTGGCCGTTCTGGTCGAACCAATCGGTGTCGCTGAGGCCAGGCCGAACCTCGGCGCCTCCATGGAGGAAGATCGCCGGGCGGAGCGGCGGCAGGCGGTGGCGCAGCGCGATGCAACGGGCGGTGAAGCGTTGCAGCGCTTCGGCCTCCGGCGTGGCGGCGCGGGTCCAGTCGAACCAGCTGACCTCGTTGTCCTGGCAGTACGCGTTGTTGTTGCCGAGCTGGGTACGCATCATCTCGTCGCCGCCGAGCAGCATCGGCGTGCCGGCGGAGACGAAGAGCGTCGCCAGCATGGCGCGCATCACGGATTGCCGGGTGGCGTTGATCGCGGGGTCGTCCGTCTCACCCTCGACACCCCAATTGTTGCTATGATTGTTCGAATGGCCGTCGTGGTTGTCCTCGCCATTCGTCTCGTTGTGCCGCTGCTCGTAGGTGTTGAGGTCGTGCAGCGTGTAGCCGTCATGGCTCGCCAGGAAATTCACGCTCGCCCATGGGCGGCGGCGGCGGCGGTCGAACAGCTCGGCGGAACCGGTGAGGCGGGCGGCGAGGTCGCTGCGCATGGCGCTGTCGCCGCGCCAAAAGCGGCGCACGCCGTCGCGGTAGCGGTCGTTCCACTCGCTCCAGCCGGGCGGGTGGTTGCCCACCTGGTAGCCGCCGGGACCAATATCCCAAGGTTCCGAGATCAGCTTCACCCGCGACAGCACAGGGTCCTGTCGGATGGCATCGAAGAAGCCGCTGCCCTGGTCGAAGCCGCCCGGCTCGCGGCCCAGGATGGTGCCGAGGTCGAAGCGGAAGCCGTCGACATGATACTGTTCGACCCAGTAGCGCAGGCTGTCCATCACCATCTGCAGGACTCGCGGGTGGCTGATGTTGATCGTATTGCCGGTACCGGTGTCGTTGATCAGGTAGCGCGGCTCGTCCGGCATCGCACGGTAGTAGGAGGCGTTGTCGAAGCCGCGCCAGGAGAGGGTCGGGCCCATCTCGCTGCCCTCGCAGGTGTGGTTGTAGACCACATCCATGATGACCTCGATGCCGGCGGCATGCAGGCGGCGTACGGCCACCTTCAGCTCGTTGCGCATCCATGGCTCGATCAGATAGCGCGGCTCGGGGGCGAAGAAGCCGAGGGTCGAGTAGCCCCAGTAATTCCTCAGCCCCTTGGAGACGAGGAAGCGGTCCTGAAGGAAGGACTGGATCGGCAGCAACTCCAGCGCGGTGATGCCGAGGCGCTGGAGATGGTCGATGAAGCGCGGATCGGCCAGCGCGGCGAAGGTGCCGCGCTCGCGCGGAGCGATCTCCTTGCGCAGCATGGTGAGGCCGCGGACATGCGCCTCGTAGATCACCGTGCGGTCCCAGGGGATGCAGGGCGGCCGGTCGTCGCCCCAATGGAAGCTGTCATCCACGACAACGGATTTCGGCATGGCCGGCGCGCTGTCCCGCCGATCGAAGGTCAGGTCGGCACGGCCGGCGCCGACGCGGTAGCCGAAGAGCGCGTCGGACCAGCGGACCTCACCCGAGATCTGCCGCGCATAGGGGTCGAGCAACAGCTTGTGCGGGTTGAAGCGATGGCCCTGGCGCGGCTCATAAGGGCCGTAGGCGCGGTAGCCGTAGAGCTGGCCTGGCCGTGCCTCCGGCAGGTAGCCGTGCCATACCTCGTCGGTGCATTCCGGCATGGGCAGGCGGGCCAGTTCGCGGCGGCCTGCGGCATCGAAGAGGCAAAGCTCGATCCGCTCCGCATGGGCGGAGAACACCGCGAAATTGACGCCCAGCCCATCCCAGTGCGCCCCCAGCGGACTTTGCCGCCCGGGAAGCAGGCGGGTCGGTACGGGAGGCATGTTTACCCCTGATGCCGAAGGACGAGCACAGCCAGCGGCGGCAGGAAGAGCGGGACCGACTGGTCGAACCCATGGCTCTCCACTGCCTCGACCTGGACCGAGCCGCCATTGCCCGTGTTCGTCCCGCCATAGGCGGCGCCGTCAGTGTTCACCACCTCATGCCAGGTGCCGCCCATCGGCACGCCGATGCGGTAGCCGTAGCGGGGCACCGGCGTCATGTTGCAGACGACGAGGGCGGGCGGGTCGCCCGCCGCACCGAAGCGGAGCCAGGCAAAGATGCTTTGCTCATGGTCGCCGCCGACCACCCAGCGGAAGCCCTCCGGCGATGCATCCTGGCGGTGCAGCGCGGGGATACCACGATAGGCCAGGTTGAGGTCACGGACGAGGCGCTGGATACCGCGGTGGCGCGCCTCGTCGAGCAGGCCCCAGGACAAGGCGGCGTCGTGGTTCCACTCGCTTGGCTGGGCGATCTCGCCGCCCATGAACAGCAGCTTCTTGCCCGGATGCGTCCACATGAATGCGAGATAGGCGCGCAGATTGGCGAATTTCTGCCACTGGTCCCCCGGCATCTTCCCGATCAGCGAACCTTTGCCATAGACCACTTCGTCATGGCTGAGCGGCAGGATGAACTTCTCGCTCCACGCATAGACCAGTCCGAAGGTCATGCTGTCATGGTGATAGCGTCGGTTGACAGGGTCCTCCTCAATGTAGTGGAGGGTGTCGTGCATCCACCCCATGTTCCACTTGTAGTGGAAGCCGAGGCCGCCCTCGCCGGTCGGGCGGGTGACGCCGGGCCAGGCGGTGCTCTCCTCGGCGATCATCACGGCGCCGCTGCACCGCTCCTCGACGACGGCGTTCAGTTCCTGCAGGAAGGCGACGGCCTCCAGGTTCTCGCGGCCGCCATACCGGTTCGGGATCCACTCGTCTGCGGGGCGCGAGTAGTCTCGGTAGAGCATGGAGGCCACGGCATCCACGCGCAGGCCATCGATATGGTAGTGCTCCAGCCAGTGCATGGCGCTGGCGAGGAGGAAGCCGCGCACCTCGTTGCGGCCGAAATTGTAGATCGCCGTGTTCCAGTCGCGATGGAAGCCCTCGCGCGGGTCGGCATGCTCGTAGAGCGCGGTGCCGTCGAAGCGATACAGGCCATGCGCATCGGTCGGGAAATGCGCCGGCACCCAGTCGAGGATGATGCCGACCTTCGCCGCATGGGCGCGATCGACGAAGCGGGCGAAGCCCATCGGCGAGCCGAAGCGGGCGCTGGGCGCAAACATGCCGAGCGGCTGGTAGCCCCACGAGCCGCCAAAGGGATGCTCCATCACCGGCAGGAATTCGATATGGGTAAAGCCCATGCCCTGCACATACGGGATGAGTCGGTCGGCAAGCCGGTCCCAGTCCGGCGATTCGCCAGCGGCATCGCGCCACCAAGAACCGGGATGGACCTCGTAGACGGAAATCGGCGCATCCTCGGCCTGGCGCGCCCCGCGCTCCGCCATCCAGTCCTGGTCGCTCCAGAGGAAGGGCGTGGGGTCGGGGATGCGGGAGGCGGTGGCGGGCGGCATCTCGGTCGCCGTTGCGAGCGGATCCGCCTTCAGCGGCAGCACGCTGCCATCGGCGCCGATCAGCTCGTACTTGTAGGGCGCGCCGGGGCGAAGGCGGGGAATGAACAACTCCCACACGCCGGCCTCGCGCCGCAGCCGCATCGGGTGGCGCCGGCCATCCCAGCCATTGAACTCGCCAACCACGGACGCACGCTGCGCATTGGGCGCCCAAAGGGCGAAGCGCACGCCGGGCACGCCATCGACCACCATCGCCTGCGCGCCGAATACCTTGGCGAGTTCGAAATGCCGCCCCTCGGCGAAGAGATGCAGGTCGAGCGGGCCGAGCAGCAGGCCGAAGCTATAGGGGTCCTCCGTCTCCTGCACCGAACCGGGCCAGTCGATGCGTAGCCGGTAGGGCAACGGACGGGAGACGTGGCCGGCGAAGAGGCCGGCGGGATGCACCTGTTCCAGCCGGCCGATCTCCTCGCCACCCTCGCGGGCGAGCACGGTGATGCCGCGCGCGCCGGGCTGGAAGCTGCGGATCTCCTCTCCGTGCGGGCCGAGGATGGCGAAGGGGTCGCCGTGGCGGCCCGTGACAAGGGAGTCGGTGCCGGAAATCATGCAGTGATCCTTTCCGCCAGGGCGGCAAGGCCACGGAGCGGCACGCCGATCCAGGCGGGGCGGTTGGCCGCCTCGTAGCGCACCTCGTAAGCCGCCTTCTCGAGCAGGAACAGGTCGAGCAAGGCCGCCTCGGCACCGGCGGGAACCCAGGGGCTCTCGGCGGCATGCTCGACGGTGCGGTAGGCCTCGAGGAAGGCGGCGGAGGCCTCGCGCTGCCAGCGCTGGAAGAGCGCGGCACGGCGCTCGGCCGGAGCCGCCGTGGCTGCGCCCGACGCCTCGCTCGCCACCGCCACGGAGGCGGCGTAGTCGAGGCTGCGCAGCAGGCCGGCAACGTCGCGCAAGGGGCTGCCCTTGGCGCGGCGCTCCTCGAGCGTACGCGCCGGCTCGCCCTCGAAATCGACGATCACCGCGTCGCCCTGCGCCACCAGCACCTGGCCAAGATGGAAGTCGCCATGCACGCGCGTCTTCAACGCGCCGTCGGCGGATTGCGCGAGACGCTGCGCGGCCTGATGCAGCGCCTCGCGCTTCGCCACCAGCGCGGCGGCGAGCGGAGCGACATCCTCGGCGAGGCCGCCGCGGGCGAGCAGGTCGAACGCTGGGTCGAGCTGCTCCAGTGCGCCATGCGCCCAGTTGGCGCGGTCCGCCTCGGTTGCCGGCTCCGGCCTGAAGTCCGGGTTGTCGGTCGGCCGGGCGAGCGTCGCATGCAGCTCGCCGAGCCGGCGGCCGAGCGCCTCCGCGAAGGCGAGGTAGCCGGCGAAGGCATCCTCCGGCGCCTCCTCGCTGAGTGCCGCCTCATCGACGGCGCGGTGCAGCCAATCCTGCGTCCAGCCCCAGCCATCGCCCTGGTTCCGGACGAAGCCCTGGGCCAGCATCAGGGTGTGCGGCGTGCCGTCTGGCGCGATGCGCACGACCTCGCCGAGCAGCGGGGCAGTGTTGCCGAAGCCGGCCTCCGTCAGGTAGCGCGTCACCTCCGCTTCCGGATGGATGCCGGGGTTGATGCGGCGGATGATCTTCAGGACGATCTGCTCGCCATAGATCAGGGAGGAGTTCGACTGCTCGGCCGAGAGGCGCCTGATCTCGGGCGTCTCGGGCAAGGGCACCTCGGCTAGGCGGGAGGTGGCGGTGAAGCGGATCTCGCCTTCCTCGGTCGCTAGGCTGACGCCCTGCCGCAACGCATTCAGCACGGCGGGCGGCATGCGGTCATCGGCAAAGGCATCGGTGAGGAAGCCGACGCGGCGAACCTGGCGCAAACGCGACAGGGCGAGCTGCGAGGCGAGCGGGCCGGCCCCCTCGACATCCTCGACGCCGGCGAGCGGCAGGGCGTAGCGCTCGGTGCGGCCGGGCAGGCCGATCTCGACCTCGGCCATCACCACGGCGCCGTTCGCCTCAGGCAGGCTGGCGATGGCGCCGAGCCGGATCGATTCGATCCGATCGCCTTTGCTGGCGAACCAGCGGCGCTTGGGCAGGTATTCGGGCAGGACAAGCTGTTCCAGCTCACGCCTGACGGCGGCTCCGAGAAGTTCTTTCACATCGGCCTTCAGGACTAGGGTGCGAAGATCGGGCAGCGGCTCCGGCGAGGGCTCGTGCCAGGGCGGCAGGGCCTTCTCAGTCGCCAGGACGAACCAGTAGAAGCCATAGGGCGGCAGCGTCAGCAGGTAGGGAAGCTGGCCGATCGGCGGAAAGCTCGTACCGCCCAGCATCTCGACCGGCACGCGGCCTGCGCAGCCGGACAGGTCGAGTTCCACCGCCTGCGCGGCGCGGGAAAGATTGAAGACGCAAAGGATGGTGTCGTCCTCGAACTCCCGCACATAGGCCAGCACCTTACGGTTCGCCGGGTAAAGCAGCCGCATCTCACCTCGGCCGAAGGCGCGGCTGCGCTTGCGGACGGCCAGCATCCGGCGCATCCAATTGAGCAGCGAATGTGGGTCGCGCGCCTGAGCTTCGACATTGACCGCCTGGAAGCCGTAGATCGGGTCCTGCAGGGGCGGCAGGACAAGCGCCGCCGGGTCGGCCTTGGAGAACCCCCCGTTACGGTCCGGCGACCACTGCATCGGCGTACGCACGCCATCGCGGTCGCGCAGGAAGATGTTGTCGCCCATGCCGATCTCATCGCCGTAGTAGATGACAGGCGTGCCGGGCATGGAGAGCAGCAGGCCGTTCATCAGCTCGATCCGGCGGCGGTCGCGCTGGAGCAGCGGGGCAAGACGGCGGCGGATGCCGAGGTTGATGCGCGCGCGCTTGTCGGCGGCATAGGTGGACCAGAGATAGTCGCGCTCCCGGTCCGTCACCATCTCGAGCGTCAGCTCGTCATGGTTGCGGAGGAAGATGGCCCACTGGCAGCCTTCCGGTATGTCCGGCGTCTGACGCAGGATGTCGGTGATCGGGAAGCGGTCCTCCTGCGCGATGCCCATGTACATCCGTGGCATCAGCGGGAAGTGGAAGGCCATGTGGCACTCGTCGCCCTGGCCGAAATACTGCTGCGTGTCCTCCGGCCATTGGTTGGCCTCGGCCAGCAGCATGCGCCCTTCGAAGGACTGGTCGAGCTTGGTGCGGATGGTCTTCAGTACCGCATGGGTCTCGGAGAGGTTCTCGTTGTTGGTCCCCTCGCGCTCGACGAGATAGGGCACGGCATCGAGCCGCAGCCCGTCCACGCCGATGTCGAGCCAGAACTTCATCACGTTCAGCACTTCGGCCAGGACGCGCGGGTTGTCGAAGTTCAGGTCCGGCTGGTGGCTGTAGAAGCGGTGCCAGAAATAGGCCTTGGCTTCCGGGTCCCAAGTCCAGTTCGACTTCTCGGTGTCGAGAAAGATGATGCGCGTGCCGTCATACTTCTCGTCGGTGTCGGACCAGACATAGTAGTCCCGGGCGGCGGAGCCGGGCTTTGCCGTGCGGGCGCGCTGGAACCAGGGGTGCTGGTCGCTGGTGTGATTGATGACCAGCTCGGTTATGACGCGCAGGCCCCGCGCATGCGCCTCGCGCACGAAGCGGCGGGCGTCGTGCATGTTGCCGTAGCTCGGGTTGACCGAGCGGTAGTCGGCGATGTCGTAGCCGTCGTCGCGCAGCGGGCTCGGATAGAAGGGCAGCAGCCAGAGCGTGTCGACGCCAAGCTCGGCAATGTAGTCGAGCTTTTGCAGAAGCCCGGTGAAGTCGCCGATGCCGTCGTCGTTGGCGTCGAAGAAGCTTTTCACATGCAACTGGTAGACGACCGCGTCGCGGTACCAGTGTGGATCCTCGGGGAGGCTCATCTAGATGCCCCCTGCCGGGCGGACCCGCCAGATGCCGAAGGGAAGTTCGCCGGGATCGAGCCGTATCGTCTGCATCTTGCCTTGCCAGGTGAAGCGGTGTCCGCGCATCAGGTCTTCTGCTTCCAGCGCCGCATGGTCGGGTAAGCCCCATTCCCAGAGCGGGAGCTCGACGCTTGCCTGCTGCACATTGTGCGGGTCGAGGCTGACCGCGACCAGGATGCAATTATCCCGCTCCGGTGTCGCCTTGCGGTACCACAGTATGTTGTCGTTGAAGGCGTTGTGGAAGGCCACGCCGAGTTGCGTCTGCAAAGCCGGGTTGCCGCGGCGGATGGCGTTCAGCCGGGTGATCTCGTCCACGATGTCGCCCGGCGCGCGCTCGGGCCAGGCGCGGAGCTGGTACTTCTCGGAGTCGAGGTATTCCTCCTTGCCGGGCATGGCTCGGGCTTCGCAGAACTCATAGCCCTGTACCATGCCCCAGAGGCCCGAAAGCGTCGTCGCCAGCGCTGCGCGGATCAGGAAGCCGGCCCGGCCGGAGCTTTGCAGGAAGAGCGGGTTGATGTCCGGCGTGTTGACGAAGAAATGCGGCCGGAAGAAGTCCCGCGGCGCCGTCGTCGTCAGCTCCGTCAGGTATTCCTCGATCTCTTGCTTCTCGTTGCGCCAGGTGAAGTAGGTGTAGGACTGGCCGAACCCAAGCTTCGCCAGCCGGTACATCACCTTCGGCCGGGTGAAGGCCTCGGCGAGGAAGACGGCATCCGGGTGGCGGGCACGGATGTCGGCGATCAGCCACTCCCAGAAGGGGAATGGCTTGGTGTGCGGGTTGTCGACGCGGAACAGGCGCACACCCTGGTCGCACCAGAATCGGACGACGTCGCGCAGCGCAATCCACAGCGAGGGGATTGCGCCCTCGTTGTAGAAATCGACATTGACGATGTCCTCGTACTTCTTCGGTGGGTTTTCGGCGTAGCGGAGCGAGCCGTCCGGCCGCCAGTCGAACCACTCCTTGTGCTCGCGCAGCCAGGGATGGTCCGGGCTGCACTGGATGGCGAAGTCGAGCGCCAGCTCCAGCCCGTGGTCGGCGGCTGCCTTCACCAGCCGCCGGAAATCCTCGAGCGTGCCGAGTTCCGGATGCAGCGCGTCGTGCCCGCCATCCTCGGAGCCGATGGCATAGGGGCTTCCGGGATCGTCCGGTGCCGGGGTCAGCGTGTTGTTGCGGCCCTTGCGGTTCTTATTCCCGATCGGGTGGATGGGCGGGAAGTAGAGCACGTCGAAGCCCATCCGCCGGATGCGCGGCAGCTGGCGGATGACGTCGTCGAAGGTGCCGTGCCGGGCAGGATCGCCCGACTGGCTGCGCGGGAACAGCTCGTACCAGCTGGCGAAGCGGGCGCCGGTGCGTTCGGCCTCGACCGGGATTTCGGCGCTGCGGAGACGGAAGGGGCGGTCATCCGCCTCGGCCATCAGCACCGTGGTTTCCGGGGCGAGCAACAGGGCGAGGCGCTCCCCCTCCCCTGCCCCGGCCAGGCGGGTGGCGAGTTCGGCGACGGCGCCGCCGGCACGCCCGCCGGCGGCCTCGACCAGCAGGCGGCCTTCCTCCAGCTCCAGCGATACGGGGACGCCGGCATTGTGCTTCTTCTGCAGTTCGTCGGTGAAGGTGGCGAAGGCGTCGCGCCAGGCCTCGACGGCGAAGACGTAGCGGCCCATGCGTTCGAGCGGGAAGCTCGCCGCCCAGCGGTCGTTGCCGAGCGGGCGGAGCCGCGTCTCGTGCCAGGTATCCTCGTCAGCAGCGCGCCAGAGAAGGGCGGCGGCAAGCTTGTCATGGCCGTCGCAGACCACGTCGCAGCGCACCTCGATCACCTCGCCGACCGTACGCTTCACTGGGAAGCGGCCCTCATCCACCACCGGCTCGATCTTCTCGATGCCGAGGCGCGGGGCGCGGGCGCCGGCCTCGGCGCTGGGCTCGCCGGCAGGGCGGATCGGGCGGGGAGGGATAGCATCCAGGATGCGCACCTCCCCCGGCTGCAGCAGCAGCGTGCCGCCGGGCTCGAGGCCCGGGCCGTCCTCGGGCAGGCTCGCGGTGAAGCGGGTGAAGACGCCGCCCGTCCCAGGCAGCAGCGCCGTCGCGGTGACGCTCGCCGGACGGTGCAGGTCGGGGTTGGCGAGCACCAGCGCAGCGCGCTGGGCCTGGCGGACATCCGGGCCTGCGGCGCGCAGCAGGGCGGCGGCCGGCGCCCCGGGCCCGGCGAGCGGGCGAAGGTCGGCCGGGGCCAGCGGGCGGCTGGCGATCATGGCATTGGTGGCGCGGATCGCCTCCGAGAGGTCGAAGGGCGCGTGGCGCATGATCCAGTCCCAGTCACCTGGCCGGTCGTGCGCGGCGTCGAGCGGCCGGCGGGCACCGTATTCGAAGCCCATCGGCACCAGCAGCCCGGCGCCGATGCCGGCAGCGAGGCGCAGATGGCGCAGCGCCGCGCGCTCGGCCATGGCCGGGTCGGGGTCGCGCGCGGCGAGGCGCGGGCCGAAAGGCGCTTCCACCGTGGCGATGGCCGGGGCGATGGCGGCGAGGCGCGTCGCCTCCTCGGCCAGCCAGCCCTCGCGCAGGTCCCACCAGGCGAGGCTGTCGAAGGTCGCGGCGAAGCCGGCCTCGGCGAGTTCGGACACCGCCTCGGCGGGCAGGCCGACTGTCCAAGCGAGGAAGCGCGCCTCGGGAATGGCGGCGATCAGCCGGCGCCAGACGCGGCCAGGCACACGTGCCGGCGCCTCGCAACGGAAGCCGGCGACCCCCGCGGCGGTGAAGCGACGCAGCCGCTCTTCCCACCAGGCGCCGAGCCCGGCGACGGTATCGGGGTCGTCCCAGCGGGCCCGCAAGGTATCCCGGTCCGGCGGCTCGAGCCGCGGATCTGGCATGCCGATGGGGGCATCGCCGGCGAACCAGCCGGGCTGCTCCCGGGCCAGGCGTCCGTCGGCGGCAACGCGGTCGAGCACCAAGTCGACATAGAGGTCGAGGCTATGCGCCCGCGCCTTGGCGGCAAGCGCCTCCAGCGCCGTGGTGCTGTCGCCCTGGGCCTCGAGCGCCGGATGTGGGCTGTCCGGGTCGCCGATCTGCTGAACATGGCCGCTGGCGCCGGTGGCGAAGGGCGGCGGGATCAGCACTCCGTTGAAGCCGAGGCCTGCGGCCCGCTCGAAGGCGGCATCCCAGGCCGGCAACGGGCCGATCAGCAACGGGTGCATCAGGTAGAGGCGTGGCGCCAGAGGGCCGGTCAAGGCCGGCGCCGGCTCGGGCTCGGGTGGGGTTATCACGGCGGGAAGGGCGGGAACGATCGCCGGCGGTGCCTCGGTTGCCTTGCGCTTCGCGGCCGGGGCCGCTCGTTTCGCCGGCTTCGGCTTGTCGGTGCGTCGCTCCGCCATCCAATCCCCCAAATCCATCTCTGCGGCGCAACGCCGAACGGGCGAAATGGTCCGCCGCTCCTTCGATCACCGATGCGCGAGCGGTGAAGGCTGGCCGGCACGGAACCCGCATGGAACGATGCACCTCTTCCTGCAGGAGCCAAAGCAGATGCTCGACCCCGACCGTTTCGACCCTGCTGCCCATGTCGCTGCCGTCGCCCCGGCGGTCGGGCTCGCCCTCGATGCCGAACGCCAAGCCCGGGTCGCAGCGGCCTTTGCGCTGGTCGTCCGCATCGCCGCGCCGGCGCTGGCGGTGTCGCTGACCGAGGCGGATGAGCCGGCGCCGGTGTATCACCCATGAACGGCCCGGCGCTCGCCATCGCCGCACGGGTTCGCCGGGGCGAGATTTCTGCCCGCGCCGTGGCGGAGGCGGCGCTGGCCCGCATCGCGGCTCGCGGGCCGGAGGTCAATGCATTCACCGCCGTGCTTGCCGAACGGGCACTCGCGGCGGCCGATGCCGTGGATGCGCGCATCGCCGCCGGGCAGGACCCTGGACCTTTGGCCGGCGTGCCCTATGCGGCGAAGAACCTCTTCGACCTCGCCGGCACCCCGACATTGGCCGGCAGCCGCATCCGCCGCGATGCGGCGCCCGCGGCGCGCGACGCCTTCCTCGTGCGGCGGATGGATGCCGCTGGTGCCATCTGCCTCGGCGCGCTCAACATGGACGAGTTCGCCTATGGCTTCACCACGGAGAACAGCCATGACGGACCCTGCCGCAACCCACATGACCTGACGCGCATCGCCGGCGGCTCCTCCGGCGGCTCGGGCGTGGCGGTGGCGGCGGGGCTGGTGCCGCTCAGCCTCGGGACCGACACCAACGGCTCGATCCGGGTGCCGGCCTCGCTGAACGGCATCTTCGGTGTGAAGCCGACCTATGGGCGGCTGTCGCGCCACGGCTCCTTCCCGTTCGTCCATTCGCTCGACCATGTCGGGCCATTCGCCCGCAGCGTCGCCGACCTGGCCGCCGCCTATGATGCGTTGCAGGGGATCGACCCGGAAGACAGCCATCAGGCGCCGCAACCGCCCGAGCCGGTGACGCCGATGCTCGCCGCCGGGCTTGCTGGGCTACGGGTGTCGCGGCTTGGCGGCTGGTTCGGGCGGATGCAGTCCGAGGCGGCGCGGCGCGCAGTGGCGGCGGTGGCCGAGGGGCTGGGGGCGACAGCTGAGGTCGAGTGGGCGATGGCGGAGGCAAGCCGCTCCGCCGCCTTCATCATCACCGCCTCCGAGGGCGGGGCGCTGCACCTGCCGACGCTTCGCACCCGACTCGAGGAGTATGAGCCGCTGATCCAGGACCGGCTGCTGGCCGGCGCGCTGATCCCGGCGGCTTGGGTCTTCCAGGCCCAACGCGTGCGCGCCAGGGCACAGGATGCGATGCGGGCCCTGATGGCCGGGTGGGACATCCTGCTCGCCCCGGCGACGCCGGTGCCGGCGACGCCGATCGGGCAGGAAACCCTCACGCTGGACGGGGTGGAGTTGCCGCTGCGGCCCTCGATGGGCCTCTTCACCCAGCCGGTCAGCGGGATCGGCCTGCCGGTGCTGACCGTGCCGGTGCAGCGGGCGGAGGGCACGCTGCCGGTCGGCGTGCAACTCATCGGCAAGCCCTGGACGGAGGGACTGCTCTTCCGTGCCGCGGCGGCGCTGGAGGCAGCCGGCATCTGCGCCGCGCCAGTGCCGCCGGCCTTCGCCGAGGGGGCGGCCTGAGCGCCGCCCCGCGCTTTGGCCGCATCGGCGAGGGGCTTGCCGCCCCGGCCGAAGGAGGCGAGCGCTTCGAGACGCTGCTCGCCGCGGGCGGCGGGCGCGCCGAGCGCATCGTCTCGCGCGGCCAGAGCGACCCGCCGGGCTTTTGGTATGAACAGGCGAGCGATGAATTCGTGCTGCTGCTGTCGGGGGCTGCGCGGCTTGGTTTTGCCGATGGCAGCGAGCGGGCACTGGCGCCAGGCGACTGGGCAGTGCTGCCCGCCGGCTGCCGCCACCGCGTCGCCTGGACCGACCCGGTGCGGGAGACGCTGTGGCTCGCCCTGCACCTGCCGCCGGGCTGACCTGCCTCCCGACCACGTCGTTCCGACTTAAGAGAAAGCCCCGAAGATGCAATCATCTGCCGATGGTTCAGACTCGATTCCTGGTGCCGATCCTGTTGGCCGCCGGCCGCCTTGGCTGCATGTCGCTGGGCGCGCTGCTGCCGGCCCCGGCGGCGGGGCTGGCTGCGGTGGCGCTGACCGGCGGTGGCTGGCTGCTTGGCCGCAGGCTGGTGCCCGAGGCAGCCCTGGAGAATGTCCATCAGGCACAGCAGGCCGGCGGGGTCGGGACCTATGAGTGGGCGATCCGCCGCGGCATCCGCCACTGCTCGGCCGGTTCTGCCGCCCTTTACGGCTTGGTAACGGCGCCAGGCGGCAGGGCCGGGCCTGTCCCCTTTGCCGCCTGGATGGATCGAATCCTGCCCGAGGACCGGCCGGCGGTCTCGGCAGCGCTCGACCGTGCCATCGCGGAATGCGGCCCCTACAGCCTGGAGTTCCGGGTCCGTCTGTCGGATGGCGGCATCCGCTGGCTGGGCGATCGCGGCAGGGTGCTGGCCGGGGCGGATGGACGGGCGGCGCGTGGCGTCGGCACCATCCGCGACATTACCGAGGAGCGCGGTGCCACGGCGGAGCTTGCGACACGCGAGGCGACGCTGTGGGCGATGCTGGAGGCCAATCCGATCGGCGTGCTGCGGGGCGACATCCATGGCCGCATCCATGACGCCAATGATGCGCTGCTGCGCATCATTGGCCGGAACCAGGCGGAGCTGGCGGCCGGGCTGCTGCGCTGGGACAGCCTGACGCCGCCGGAATGGCTTCCGGCCGATGCCGCCACCATCGCCGAGGTCCAGGCCACCGGGCGCTGCAGCCCCTATGAGAAGGAGTACTGGCGCACGGATGGCAGCCGCGTGCCGATCCTGGTCGGCTTCACCATCGTCGGCGAAAGGAAGGATGAGACGATCGCCTTCGTCCTCGACCTCACCGAGCGCAAGCAGGCCGAGGCCGCGCTACTGCGTGCCAAGACGGACCTCGAGCAGCGCGTGGCCGAGCGTACGGCAGAGCTTCGCCGCATCTATGACCGGACCCCGGCGGCCTTTCATTCCTGCGATGCTGCGGGGCGGATCGTGGAGGTCAGCGCCGAATGGCTCGCCTTTCTGGGCTATGCGCGCGACGAGGCGCTGGGGCGCCGCATTCCCGATTTCCTGACGCCGGAGAGCGGGATTCGGTGGGAGGCCGCGGCAGTCACCCTCCGCCAGGGCGGCGACGAGATGCGGGAGGTGGAGTACCGCATGCGTCGGCGGGACGGCGAAGTTGTGGACGTGTTGCTACGCGCCCGTGCGGAGCGCGATGCCGCCGGGGTCTTCCTCCGCAGCTATGCCGTCATCCTCGACATCACCGCCCGCAACCAGGCGGAGGCGCGGCTGCGCGAGGCGCAGAAGCTCGAAGCGCTTGGCCGTATCGCCGGCGGCATCGCGCATGACTTCAACAACATCCTCCAGGTGGTGGCGGGCGCGCTGCGGCTGATGCAGAACCAGCCGAAGGATGCCGACCGGGTGCGCCGCTATACCCGCGCGGCGCTGGAGGCGGCGGAGCGCGGCGCCGGCGTCACCCGGCGGATGCTGTCCTTCGCCCGGCGGGACCAACTGCAATCCGGCCCGGTGGCCCCGGCCGCGGTGCTGGAAGGGCTGGCTACGCTGCTGCATGGCGCGCTCGGCCCGGATATCCGCCTGGAGGTCGAGGCGCCGGCTGGCCTGCCGCCCCTGCAGGCCGACCGGATGCAGCTCGACCTCGTGCTGTTCAACCTGGCGCTCAACGCGCGCGATGCGATGCCGCGAGGCGGGCTTCTGCGGCTGGAAGCGGCGACGGAGCAGGCAGAAGCGGACGGGGCGCAGGGCCTGACGCCGGGGCGCTACCTTCGGCTCAGCCTGCGCGACACCGGCATCGGCATGGATGCCGCGACGCTGGCCCGCGCCACGGAGCCCTTCTTCACCACCAAGGAGGTCGGCAAGGGCACCGGGCTCGGCCTCGCCATGGCGCATGGCTTCGCCGCGCAATCGGGTGGGGCTTTGGCGATCGAGAGCGCGCAGGGCCAGGGCACCAGGGTGACGCTCTGGCTGCCGGAAGCGTCGGCGGAGGCGGCAGCGCCCGCCCCTCCTGCCGCACCGGCCCGGCACGGCTTGCGGCTGCTGATGGTGGAGGACGAGGCGCCGCTGCGCGGGGTGATGGCGACGGCCTTGCGAGAGGAAGGGCTGGCCGTGACCGAGGCGGCGAGCGGGGCAGCGGCGCTTGCCCTGCTCGAATCGGGTAGCCGCTTCGATCTGGTGCTGACCGACCATGCCATGCCGTCGATGACCGGCGGCATGCTGGCGGCGGAGCTGGGGCGGCGCTGGCCGGGCTTGCCGGTGGTGATCCTTACCGGCAATGCGGAAACGGCGGCTCTCGACATGGCGCCCGGCACCCCGGTGCTGCGCAAGCCGCTTGGCCCGGCAGAGCTGGCCGCGCAGCTGTGGCATTTCGCCGCGGCGCCGGCCACCGCCTGATCACTTGCAGAGGCGGCCGAGGGCGCTCGTAAGGTCGTCCGGGTCGTAGGGCTTCGCCAGGACCGGCACCTGGGCATGGCCGGGAGGCAGCCCATCTGCGCCATAGCCGGTAGCGACGACGAAAGGCACGCCCCGCGCCGCCAAAGCATCGGCGACCGGGGTGGAGGTCTCGCCCGCCAAGTTGAGGTCGAGCACGGCAACGTCCGGCAGCTCCCGCTGCAGCAGGGCGAGCGCCTCGGCAACGGTCGCCACCGGGCCGATGACCGAGGCGCCGGCGTCGAGCAGCGCGTCCTCCACCAGCATTGCGACCAGCGCCTCATCCTCGACAACTAGAACGCGCCGCCCGTTGAGCCTGGTCATTCCCTCAGTCCCCTCGCAAGAAGCGATGTAGCCGGCTCAGGCACAACCAAATCGGCGGCCAAGCTTCTGCCTTGTCCGTAACACAACATACCACAAACCCGTGAGTGGCGGGATGGGGCCGCGAAAGGCCCGGCACGCCCATGCCGGACCTTGTGCCAGCCGATCTGGCCGGAGCCGCCTCACATTCCCGTGTCGATGGTCAGGCGGCCATGCCGTGGATGGCACGCCAGACCCGCTCCGGCGTCGCCGGCATGTCGATATGGGTGATGCCGTAGTCCGAGAGGGCATCCACCAAGGCATTCATCACCGCGGGCAGCGAGCCGGCGCAACCCGCTTCGCCGCAACCCTTGGCGCCGACCGGATTGGTCGTGCAGGGGCTGGGAAGGCTTTCAAAGCCGAAGTTCGGCAGGTCGCCGGCACGCGGCAGGCAGTAGTCCTGGTAGCTGCCGGAGAGAAGCTGGCCCTCCTCGGAATAGGCGACATGCTCGTAGAGAGCCTGGCCGATGCCCTGGACGATGCCGCCATGCGCCTGGCCCTCGACCATCAGCGGATTCACGATGACACCGAAATCGTTCACCGAGAGGTAGCGCACCACCTCGACGATGCCGGTCTCCGGCTCGATCTCCACCTCGCATACATGGCAGCCATTGGGGTAGGCCTGCGGCGCCTCGCCGAAGACATGGCGGACATCAAGGCTCTCCGGCAGGTCGGGCGGCGGGTTGTTGGCGGTGCGGATGCGCTGGGCCAGCTCCATGATGCCGATCGAACGGTCCGTGCCGGCGATGGCGAAGCGTCCGAGCCCCTCGGCGTCGCGCTCGAACTCGATATCGGCGACGGAGGCCTCCAGCATATGCGCGGCCGCGGTGCGGCCCTTCTCGATGACGAGCTGCGCCGCCTCCATGATCGCGGCGCCGGAGGCCATGAGCGACTTCGAGCCGCCGGTGCCGCCGCCGGCGATCAGCAGGTCGGAATCGCCCTGCACGAGGCGGATGCTCTCAAAGGGTACGCCGAGCGACTGGTGCAGCACCTGCGCGAAAGGCGTCCAATGGCCCTGGCCGTAATCGAGGGTGCCGGTGATGATCGTCACAGTGCCGTCCTCGTTGAAGCGGATTTCTCCCTGTTCCTTCATCGGCGGCGCGGTGCATTCGAGGAAATTGCCGATGCCCCGGCCGCGCAGCTTCCCGCGCGCCTTGCTCTCGGCCTTGCGGGTTGCGAAACCCTCCCAGTCCGCGGCCTCGAGCGCCCGCTCCAGCACGGCGGTGAAGTCGCCGCTGTCATAGACGGAACCGGTGGAGGCCTTGAAGGGAAAGGCATCCGGCTTGATGTGGTTGATGCGGCGCAGCTCGATGGCGCTGCGGCCGGTCTCCTTCGCCGCCTGCTCCAGCAGCCGCTCGAAGAAGTAGTTGCCCTCCGGCCGCCCGGCGCCGCGATAGGCCGAGACCGGCGTGGTGTTGGTGACGAGGCAGCGGGTGTTCACCTCGATCAGCGGCGTCGCGTAGTTGGACTGCACGTTCTTGACGAAATTGCCGGTGCCCATCAGCGGGGCGACCGTCGCCAGGTAACCGCCCATGTTGGCGAAGGCGGTCAGGCGGACGGCGAGAGCCTGGCCACCAACATCCAGGGCGAGCTCCGCCTCCACTTCATGGTCGCGGCCATGCTGATCGGAAAGGAAGGAGCCGGTGCGCTCGTCGGTCCACTTCACCGGCCGGCCGAGCAGCTTCGCGGCGTGGAGGATGCAGGGATATTCTGGGTAGCAGCTCGCCTTCATGCCGAAGCTGCCGCCGACATTGCCGGTGAGGATGCGGACCTTGTCGGTCGGCATCTTCAGGATGTCCGCCATCTGCGCGCGCAGGCCGAAGACGCCCTGGCTGCCGACATGCAGCGTGTAGCGTCCCGCCTCCGCATCATACTCGCCGATGGCGCTGCGCGGCTCCATTGCGCAGACGACGACGCGGTTGTTGCGGATGGAGAGCTTCGTCACATGGGCGGCGGCAGCGAAGGCCTCGGCGACCTTCGCGCTGTCGCCGTGGTGGAAGTCGAGGATCTGGTTTCCGGGAATGTGGTCGTAGAGCTGCGGCGCATCCGCCGCCGCGGCGGCCGAGGCCTCGGTCACGGCGGGCAGGATGTCGATGTCGAGGAAGACCGCTTCCGCCCCATCCCGCGCCGCCATCCGCGTTTCGGCGACGACGAAGGCGACCGGGTCGCCGACGAAGCGGACCTTATCCATGGCGAGCGGCGGCCGGTCGATATTGGTGAGCGGGCTGCCGTCGCGGTTCTTCAGCGGCAGGGCGCAGCGCATGGCGCCATAGCCGGCCGCGGCCAGGTCGGCGCCGGTATAGACGCCCAGCACGCCCGGCACCGCCTTCGCCGCTTCCGTATCGATCCCATTGATGACACCATGGGCATAGGGGCTGCGGATCATCACGGCATAGAGCTGGCCGGGCAGGTCGATATCGTCCGTATAGCGGCCGCGCCCCTGCAACAGGACCGGGTCCTCGTTGCGGGGCACGGGCTGGCCGACGCCGAATTTCAGCCGCGTGGAGTCTGGCAGGATCGAATCGGGCATAGGTCTCGCTCTCGGGAAATGTCGTGCTTGAGATCGAGCCTAAGCCAGGATTAGCAAGGGCGCGACCCCTCAGCCGACAGGCGGCAGATGGAGCGCCACGACATCGCCCCCCTGCCCCTCGACCGCCGGGAAGCGGGTACGCACCTCCGGGTCATGGCCCGGGATCACCCGCGTCTCGTCCCCCCCGGCAAGGCGACGCGCGATGCGCCAGCCCTGGGTCATGGCACCGAGGTCGAAGATGATGGGGAAGGGATTGCCCTGCCGGTCATTGGCGTAGAAATGCATCGCGTCGGAGGCGATGACGACCGGGCCCCGCGCGGTCTGCACCCGCACCACCTGCAACCCGTCCGAATGGCCGCCGACGCGATGGACGGTGACGCCCGGCGCCACCTCCCCCTCGCCATCGTGGAAGACGACCTTGTCGGCGAAGAGGGCGCGGACCATTGATACCACGTGATCCGCTTCGAAGGGCAGGCGGATGCAGGCGGTGCACATATGCTTCCCCGTGGCGAAGGCCATCTCCCGCTCTTGGATATGGACCCTCGCCCCGGCGAACAGCTCCACGCTGCCGGCATGATCGTAATGCAGATGGGTGACCACGACGTCCTGCACCCGGGCCGGGTCGCTGCCCATGGCCTTGAGACTGTCGGCCACGGAACGGCTCAGCGTGCGGCCGCGGCGTTCCGCGCAGGCGGCGTCGAAGCCGGTATCGACGACGATCTCACGGCCCTCGGCGTTGCGCAGCAGCCAGACATAGTAGTCGAGCGGCATCGCCTCATGGGGATCCTGCACCGGCAGCAGGAAATTGGACTGGGCCGGCCGATCGTGCCGACCGTACCGGATCGCATAGGCCTCCCAGATCATCCTACTTGTTCCCTCCGAGGATTTCGCCCGCGAGCTTCTCCGGAAGCTGGGCACCGGCCGTATGGTTGTTCCCCGGCCCGAGCGAGGAGAGCGCCGCCGCCCACAACTCCTTGGCCAGCGCGGCGAGCGGCGTCGGCGTCGCCGTCTGCCGCCCGACCTCGAGCGCGATGCCGAGATCCTTCACCATCAGCTCCAGCGCGAAGCCATCATCGAAGCGGCGGCTGAGGACGAACTGCTTGAACTTCCGTTGGCTGCTGTCCGACATGCCGGAGGAGGCGTTCAGCACGTCGACCATCTTCGCAGGATCGAGGCCGAAGCGCTGGCCGATCAGCATCACCTCGACACCGAGCATGAAATTGCCGGCGGAGGCGAGATTGTTCAGCGCCTTCATCGCCTGACCAGCGCCGATGCCGCCGCAGCGGTGCAGGCTGGTGCCCATCGCCTTCAGCACTGGCTCGGCCCGGTCGAGCAGGGCATCCTCGCCGCCCAGCATGATGGCGAGGCTGCCGTTCTTGGCCCGGGGCACGCCGCCGGAGACGGGCGCGTCGATCATGCCGATGCCGCGTCCGGCAAGCTCGGCGGCGATCTCCCGCGTCTTGCCGGGCTGGCCGCTCGTCATGTCGATGACGAGGCTGCCGGGAGCAAGCGCTGGGCCGATCGCAGCCGCGACCTCGGCCACCTGGGCGCTGGTCGGGAGGATGGTGACGACGGCCTCGGCACCCTGCGCCGCCTCCGACGCGCTGCCGGCCGCCCGACCGCCGACCTCGGCGGCGAATTGCGAAGCGCGGCCCGGCACGGCGTCGCTGACCGTGACCTCGAAGCCGCCCTTCACCAGATTGGCCGCCATCGGCCAGCCCATGTTGCCGATGCCGACGAAGCCGATCTTCCGGATGGGCTCCGCATCGTGCGCCACGGCGTCCGGCCCGCTCACTTGAGCGCGCCTTCCTTCACCAGCACCTCATGCGCCGCCTTGAAGGCGTCGAGACCGGCCGGAATCCCGCAATAGGCCGTCGCATGCAGCAGCGTCGCCTTGATCTCCTCGACGGTGACACCGTTGTTCAGCGCGCCCTTCACATGCAGCTTGATCTCCGGTGCCCGGTTCAGCGCCGTCAGCATGGCGAGGTTGATGAGGCTGCGCGTCTTGCGGTCCAGCGTCGGGTCGCCCCAGGCCCAGCCCCAGGCGATCGCGGTGGTGGCGCGCTGGAAGGACATCATGAAGTCGTCGGCCTTGGCCATGGAGGCATCGACATACTCGGCGCCGAGTACCTCGCGGCGGATCGGCAGGCCCTTGTCGAACAGGGCGCTATCCTCGGACATGGCTTCCTCCATCCTTTTCGGCGGTGAGGCTCGCCCGGCGCGGCGCGGCGGTCAACCGGCCGGCATGACGTTTCGAGGATGGTCCGGTGCGGGCGTGAACCCGGCGCTGCCGCCGCCGTTCTGCGGCGATGCGAAAAGTCGCCGTTGTGATCAATGCCCGCTCGGGCGGGCTGCTGGGCCGGGAGCGTGCGGTTGAGGAGGTGGCGGAGCGACTCGCCGCCGCCGGCCTCGTGCCGAGCATCCTGCACGAGGCGGAGGAGCCCGATCTCGGCCGCCGGCTGGACCGGGCGGTGGCGCTCGGGATGGAGGCCGTGGTGGTCGGCGGTGGGGACGGCACCATCGCCGCCGCCGCGCAGCGCCTGGCCGGGACGGGCATCGCCCTCGGCATCCTGCCGCTCGGCACCATGAACATGCTGGCGAAGGACCTCGGGATCCCGCTTGGGCTGGAGGAAGCGGCGGAGGCACTGGCGCATGGCGAGACGCGGGCGATCGATGTGGCCGCGGTGAATGGTCATGTCTTCCTCTGCCTTTCCGTCCTCGGCCTGCCGACCGCGATCGGGCGGCACCGGGAGCGGCATCGCGGCACCGGCGGACAGCTTCGGCTGATGCTCGCCGCATTGCGGACCATGCTGCGCTACCGGCCGATGCGGCTCCGCCTCGCGCTCGACGGCACGGTGGAGCAGCCGGTCTTCCTCCGCGCGCTCGCCGTCGCCAACAACGCCTATGCGGAGGGTCTCGGTGCCTTCTTCAGCCGGTCGCGGCTCGACCAGGGCGAGCTGGTCCTTTACGAAGCGCGGGAATTCGGCCCCTGGTGGATCGCCAGGATGATGGCGGCGATGGCGCTCGGCCGCTGGCGACGGCGGCCGGAGCTCGACGAACGGCCTGCGCGCGAGATCACCATCCACAGCCGCCGGCGGAGCCTGCGCGTGATGAACGATGGTGAGGCGCTGCTGCTCGCCCCGCCCCTGCGCTACGCGATCCGGCCCGGGGCGCTCCGCGTCATCGTCCCGGCCGCGATCGCCACGGCGTCTCACCGCGTCGCCACGGCAGAGGCCTGAACCCCATGCATCGCATCGCCCATATCTCCGACCTGCATTTCGGCGCCGAGCTGCCCGATGTCGTCGCCGCGCTGGCGGAGGAGCTGAACCGCGACCCACCCCACCTCATCGCCATCAGCGGCGACCTCACCATGCGGGCACGGCGGAGCGAATTCCGCGCCGCGCGGGCCTTCATCGACGGGTTGCAAGCACCCGTGCTGGTGGTGCCGGGCAACCATGACATTACGCCGTTCAAGTTGGTGGAGCGCTTCCTCGACCCTTATGCGCGCTGGCGCCGCTTCATCGCGCCGGAGACGGAACCGATCTTTCAGGACGGGCGGATCGGGGTGGTCGGGCTGAACACCGCGCGGCGGGCGGGCTTCTACCTCGACTGGTCGCGTGGGCGGGTCGGCAGCGGGCGGCTGGCGCGCTGCGAGGCACGGCTGGCGGCCCTGCCGCCGGGTCTCACGCGCATCGTCGTGGCGCATCACCCCTTCCTGCCGCCGCGGGCGGCGCCGGAGGCGCGGCTGGTGGGTGGAGCGGCGATGGCGCTGGAGTCCTTCGCCCGGCAGGGGGTTCGGCTGGTCCTCTCCGGCCATCTGCATGTCGGCGACGTGGCGGAGCCGGCGGCCGTGGTTCCGGACGATGCCGCCAAGGAGCGCCTGACCGTGGTGCTGTCGGCCACCAGCACCTCGCACCGCCTGCGCGGCGAGCCGAATGCCTTCAACGATATCCGCATCGACGCCAACGGCAGGGTGGACGTCGTGGCGCGTATCTGGACCGGACAGGGCTGGCGCCAGGTGGCGCCGCGGTCGACCGAGGCCTCGCCCGCGCAGATCCTGGCGCCCGGCGTCTGATGGCCGCAGACTGGCGGCGGTTCCAGGCCCTGGGTGCTTCCGTCCAGGGCGATCGCAGGCCGGGAGGTCGCCCATGTTCTTCGAAGGGTTCACGCTGGAATTCCGCGAGGCCAATGGCCAGCGCATCCGCCTCCGCCGCGGCGGCAGCGGGCCACCCCTGCTGCTGCTGCACGGCAACCCGCAAACCCATGCGATGTGGCACAAGATCGCGCCGACGCTCGCCCGGCGCTTCACGGTCATCGTCCCCGATATCCGCGGCTACGGCTTCTCGCAGAAGCCCCCTGCCCTTCCGGATAGCAGCGGCATGGCGAAGCGCGCCATGGCGGCGGACCTGGCCGCACTGATGACGGGTCTCGGCCATGAGCGCTTTGCCGTCGTCAGTCATGACCGCGGCGCCCGCGTCGCGCACCGGCTGGCGCTCGACCATCCGGAGCGGGTCGAGCGGCTCTGCACCATGGACATCATCCCGACGCTGACGCATTTCGAGCGCACCGACATGGCCTTCGCGCTCGGCTATTATCATTGGTTCTTCCTCGCCCAGCCGCACGACAAGCCGGAGCGTATGATCCTGCGCGACGTGGAGGACTGGTTCGACCTGCACACCTCGCGCGAGCCGAAGGACCGTGGCTTCTTCCACCCCGAAGCACGCGCCGACTACCTGGCGGCGCTGCGGGAGGAGGGCACGGTGCGTGCGATCTGCGAGGATTACCGCGCGGCGACGGCGATCGACCTCGAGCACGACCGCGCCAGCCGCGCCGCCGGACATAAGCTGCAATGCCCGCTGCTGGTCCTCTGGGGCGCCAAGGGCTCCATCCCCAAATGGTACGATCCGCTCGCCATCTGGCACGACTATGCCACCGGCGAGGTGAGCGGTGGCGGCGTCGACAGCGGCCACTACCTCGCCGAGGAGGCGCCGGAGGAAGTGCTGATCTGGCTCGGCCGCTTCCTCCGGGCGTGATCCACGTCACCGAGGCATGGATCATGTTCCGGCACCGGCGGGACGCCTGGATGCGGAAGCTGAGGGAAATTCCTGTTGTCTCCCGGCGCGCCCGTGCGGGAGCCCACAGGCTACGCCTCCACGAATATCAGCAGAGTGGAAGATCGACCTCGACGCGGTTCCGCCCCATGCCGGTGCGGGTGTAGCGCAGCGCTGCCGCATTCCGCCGGACCAGGGCAAGGCCCAGACCGCCGATCCGCGCCGCCCCCAGCGAGGCGGCGGGCAGCGGCAGGACGCCAACGGTCGGGTCAAAGGGGCGGCCAGCATCCTCCAGCACCAGGGTGCAGAGGCCAACGGCAATGCTGGCTTCCACCAGCACCTCCAACGCGCCGCCATGGCGCTGGGCATTCAGCGCCAGCTCCTCCAGCACGACCTCGGCACGGGTGACGCTGTGCAGGCTGGCGCCGGCCGCCTCCATCCAGGCAGCCAAGGCCGATTGCGCCGCCGAAACCTCGGCCGCCCCGCCGGCGATCCGGTAGCGGAAGGTCACGTGGTGAGGCGGGCCCGTGCCTCCGCCTCGGTGGCGACGATCGGGATCATCTGGTCGAGGGCGATGGTCTCGAAGACCTCCATCACCTGCCGCTGCGCGCCGAACAGGATCATCTGCGCGCCGCGCCGTTGCAGCACGCGGGCGACGGAGATGAACATGCGCAGGCCGAGAGACGCGACGAAACTCACCTCGGTCAGGTCGACAAGCGCATTCTTCGCCACGCTGCCGACGGCGGCCGTGAAGCGCTGATCGATCGCCTCGGCACCCGCTGCATCGAGCCGGCCGCTCATGGCCACCCGATTGGTGCCATTATCGAGTTCGGTCAGCGCGAAATCCATCGGGTCATCCTCGTCATCGTTGCGCCGGAGGCTTCACCGTACCGTCACGCGAAGTCCAGCGACAGTATGGAGACATCATCCGCGAAAGGACCTGGCCGTGACAGCGACCGGGCGGCCTGGAGCAACCGCTCCGGCGCCCCCGTTGCCGGCGGGCCGCCAAGCGGGAGATGCGGCAGGAAATCCTCGAGCCCGAGTTGGCGGCCATCGGGCGCACGGGTCTCGAAGGCGCCGTCGCTGAAGAGCAGAAGCCGCGCCCCGGCCGGCAAGGCCGCACTGCCGGTGCGGAAGCGGCTGCCCGGCATCATGCCGACCGGCGGATTGCGGGTGGCGAGCGCCTCGGGTGCCGCCGCGCCCGGCTGGAGCAGAAAGCCGGGATGATGACCGGCGGCGGCATAGTCGAGCCGCCGCGCCGCAAGGTCGGCGACGCCGTACCAGATGGTGAAAAAAAGGCCGCCCTGGTCCTCCATCTGGAAGCTGTCATTGAGCCCGGCCAGGACCGCGGCCGGGTCGCTGCCGATGCCAGCGCGCAACATATTCATCGCCGAGGCGGCGAGCAGGGCGGAACCGGCGCCATGTCCCGCCACGTCGAGAATAAAGACGGCGAAACGCTCCGCATCCACCCAGCGATAGCCGAAGGCATCGCCGCCGATGCTGGCCGAGGGCAGGAAGCTCCATTCCGCCCGCACCCGCCCTTCGGTGATAGGGTGCGGCAGCAATGCCTGCACGTAGCGGATGGCCCGCTCCATCTCGCGCTCCAGCTCGGCGGCGCGTTCCATCTCGCGCTGGCGGCCGCGCTGGTATTGCAGGGCGAAGGGGCCGATGGCGAGGCGCGCGCCCGGCGCCAGCGGCGCGGTGCCGCTGAGCCGCTCGCCATCCAGCCAGGTGCCGTTAGTGGATTCGAGATCGGTGAGGCTTGCTCCCTCCCCCGCCACGGTCAGCAAGGCATGGTGGCGCGAGACCTCCAGTGCCGGCAGTACCAGGTCGTTGCCGGCGACCCGCCCGATGCGGAATGGCTCCGAACCGAGCGGGATGCGACGGGTTTCTCCGCCCTCCTGCGACAGGACCAGGACATGCAGCACCGCCTCCGGCGCCTCGGCAAGGCGCGGGCCGCGGCGGATCATGGTCTCTTCGCTATCGGCCGGAGGTGCGGTCATCGGGCTGTCCTCAACCGGATGCCGGACCGTCACCCATTCCGTGCATTGGTACAATCATGTTGTCGGAAGTGGTGACAATACGATGGCCGGACCGGATCATCGGCTCAGACCTCCTTCCAAAGGATGACGGCGGCATGGGCGGCGCCAGTCTCGTCCAGCGCGAAGCCGGGGATGCGACCGGCCTCCCGCCAGCCGAGGCTGCGGTAAAGCGCCTCTCCCGCCTCATCGGCCTTGATGTCGAGCACCAGCAGGCGACGGCGCAGGCGTTGCGCCGTCTGCTCCGCCCGGCGCATCAGGGCGCGGGCGACGCCGCGGCGGCGGGCGACCGGGTCGACCAGCAGCTTCGCAAGGTCGGCCCGGTGCGGCTGGTTCTGTGGCGTGTCCAGATTGAGTTGCACCGTGCCGACGAGTTCGCCGTCCAACCAGGCGGCGAGCAGCACCCGGCGGTTGGCCGCGACATCGGCCGCCACCTTCTTCCAGAAGCTCCGCGCCATATCCAGCGCGAGCGGCTTGAGGAAGGAGACGCTGGCGCCAGCATCGACGCAGGCGACCAGGATTTCGGACAGGCGCCGCTCCGCGCTGGCCGCAGCGGCGGCATCCAGGGCTTCCACCACCAGCCCGGCTGCCGGCTTAGCATAGCGGAATTCGAGGGACCTCGAGATGTCGTCGAGGATGCGGATGGCGCCCTGGCGCAGATAGCCGCGCTTCTCGTAGAAACGGTGGGCCGCATCGAAGCGGGTATCGGTCCAGAGCACGAGGCGCTGTGCACCTGCGGCGCGCGCATGCGCCTCGGCCTTATCAAGCAGCCGCTGGGCGAGGCCGGTGCCGCGCTCCGGCGCCGCGACATACATCCGGCAGATCTCGTAGGCCTGGTCGCTGTTGAGCGGCCTTGTGCCGACCATGCCGGCCACGCTGCCCTCACGCTCCGCCGCCCAGAGCGCGCCGCCCGCCTTGGCGAAGTAGCTGGCCAGCGCGCGGAGCTCCGGCGCCTCGCCGTCCACATCGAGGATGCAATTCGGGAATTCCGCCCAGCAATCGCCGATCAGGCGGATGTACCCCTCGGCATCCTCGTCCCGACCGGGGCGGATCATCGAAGCTCCCGGCAGAACTCCTGGATGCGCGTGCAGGCCTCGGTGAGGCTGGCAGTGTCGGTGGCGTAAGAGATGCGCATATAGGGGCTCATTCCATAAGCGGTGCCCTGGACCGCGGCGACACGCTTCTCCTCGAGCAACGCGGTGACGAAATCCGTGTCGGTCTCGATCTTCCGCCCGCCCTTGGTGGTCTTGCCGAGGCAGCCCGCGAGGTTCGGGAAGACGTAGAAGGCACCCTCCGGCTTGTGGCAGGTGATGCCCGGGCATGCGTTCAGCATCTCGACCACCATGTCACGGCGCCCGCGATAGACCTCGGCATTGCGCTTGACGAAATCCTGCGGCCCGTCGAGCGCTGCGACCGCCGCGGCCTGGCTGATAGTGGAGACGCCGGCCGTCGCCTGGCCCTGCATGTTGAACATGCCCTTGATAAGCGCGGCGGGCCCGGCGCCGAAGCCGACGCGCCAGCCGGTCATCGCATAGGTCTTGGAGCAGCCGTTGACCGTCAACGTGCGGTCCTTCAACCCCGGCTCCACCGCGGCGATGGTGTGGTACTCGAAGCCGTCATAGAGCAGGTGCTCGTACATGTCGTCGGTCATGACCCAGACATGCGGATGGCGCAGCAGCACATCGGCGATGGCGCGCATCTCGTCGCGCGAGGGCACCGCGCCGGTCGGATTGCCGGGGAAGTTCAACAGCACCCACTTCGTCTTCGGCGTGATCGCGGCCTCGATATCCTCGGGCCGCGGCTTGAAGCCATTGTTCTGCGGGCAGGCGACGGTGACGGGCACGCCGCCCGCGACCTTCGCCATGTCGGCGTAGCTGATCCAAAAGGGTGAGGGAATCACCACCTCGTCGCCCGGGTCGAGCGTCGCCATGAAGGCGTTGAAGATCACCTGTTTGCCGCCATTGCCGACGATGATCTCGTCGGCGGCGTAGTCGAGGCCGTTGTCGCGCTTGAACTTGCGCGCGATGGCCGCCTTCAGCGCCGGCGTGCCGCCCTGCGGTGGATACTTGGTGTCGCCGCGGAGCGCCGCCTGGTGCGCCGCCTCGATCGCATGCGGCGGCGAGGCAAAGTCGGGCTCGCCATTGGATAGGCTGATGACCTCGATACCCTGCCCGCGCAGCTCCCGCGCGCGCTGGGTCATGGCGGCGGAGGCGGAGACCTTCACCTCCCGGAGGCGCTGCGCGAGCGAGGGCATGGCGGCTTACCTCATGCCTTCGCAGAAGCGGCGGATGCGGGTGCAGGCTTCCTTCAGCACGGCATCGCTGGTCGCGTAGCTGATGCGGAAATGGCCGGGATACATGAAGGCCGTGCCATGGACGCAGGCGACGCCCTCCTCCTCCAGAAGCGCCGTGCAGAAATCCTCGTCGCTGCCGATGGCCTTGCCGCCCTTGGTCGTCTTGCCGATGCAGCCCTGCATGCTCGGGAAGACGTAGAAGGCGCCCTCCGGCTTGTGGCAGTAGAGGCCGGGCGCGGCGTTCAGCTCCTCCACCATCATGTCGCGGCGCCGCTTGTAGGCGACGCGCATGGTGTCGATGCTGTCCTGCGGCCCGGTCAGCGCCTCGACGGCCGCCGCCTGGCTGACGCTGCTGGTGTTGGAAGTGGACTGGCTTTGCAGCTTGTCCATCTGCTTGATGAGGTGCACCGGCGCCGCGGCATAGCCGATGCGCCAGCCAGTCATCGCATAGGCTTTGGAGCAGCCGTTCATCGTCACGGTGCGGTCGCGCAGCCGCGGCTCCACCTCGAGGACGGTCGCCGGGCGGAAGCCGTCATAGGCGAGCTTCTCGTAGATGTCGTCGGTGAAGACCCAGACATCCGGATGGCGCATCAGCACGTCGGTCAGCGCCTTCAGCTCCTCGGCCGAATAGGCGGCACCGGTCGGGTTGCAGGGGTTGTTGAGCAGGAACCACTTGGTCTTCGGCGTGATCGCCGCCTCCAGCTGCTCCGGCCGCAGCTTGAAGCCGCTGTTCTGGTCGCAGGCGACGATGACCGGCTTGCCCTCGGCGAGTTCCACGATGTCCGGGTAGCTCACCCAGCAAGGCGCCGGGATGATGGCCTCGTCGCCCGGGTTGATGGTGGCGAGTAGCGCGTCGAAGATCACCTGCTTGCCGCCGGTGGCGATCAGGATCTCCTCCGGCGTGAAGTCGAGGCCATGGTCGGCCTTGAAGCGGGCGCAAACCGCCTGGCGCAGCGCCGGCGTGCCGGCGACATCGGTGTACTTCGTCTCACCGCGCTCGATGGCGGCGATTGCCGCGTCCTTCACGTTGCGCGGGGTGTCGAAATCGGGCTCGCCCGAGGACAGGCCGACGATATCCTTCCCCGCCGCCTTCAGCGCCCGGGCCTTGCTGGTCATCGCAATGGTCAGCGAGGGGGAGATGCGGTCGAGGCGATCGGCGATGAGCTTCATGGGGTCGGGGCCCTGGTTCTGGCGAAGGCGGGGAAACTACCCCCCACCCCCCGCCGCTTCAACCCGCGCCGTTCGCCCGCCGGCCCAAAATCAGCCCCGCTCCCCCCACCGCCAGCGCCGCCACGGCCAGCACGATCGCCGCCAGCGCATTCACCTCCGGCGTCAGCCCGACCTTGAGGGCGGAGAAAACCAGCATCGGCAGCGTCGTCCCGGCCGGTCCGGAAACGAAGCTCGCCACCACCACATCGTCGAGCGAGAGGGTGAAGGCGAGCAGCCAGCCGGCTGCGAGGCTGGGCGCGATCAGCGGCAGGGTGACGGTGCGGAAGGTGGTGAAGGGCCCGGCGCCGAGGTCGGCCGCCGCCTCCTCCAGGCTGGGGTCGACCGTCGCCAGCCGCGCCTGCACGACGACCGTGACATAGGCAAGACCGATGGTCGCGTGGGCCAGTAGGATGGTCACCGCCCCGCGGCCGGGCGCCCAGCCGAGCCAGGCTTCCACCGCCCCCTGCGCCAAGACGAAGAGCAGCAGCAGGGAAAGGCCCGTCACCACCTCCGGCAGCACCAGCGGCGCCCCGGCCAGCGCCCCGAGCAGCACCCTGCCCCGGAACGGCCCGAACCGCGCCAGCGCCCAGCCGGCAAGGCCGCCGAGCAGCATCGACAGCGTCGCCGCCCCGGCGGCGATGCGGAGCGAGAGCAAAGCCGCCTCCCGCATCCGCTCATTGGCGGCGAGCGCGGCGAACCAGCGGAGCGACCAGCCGCCCCATTGAAAGGGAATGCGGTCGGCGCTGAAGGCGTAAAACACCATCAGCGAGATCGGCGCCCAGAGGAACAGAAGGCCGAAGGCCAGGCCGATGCGCCTCATGCCCGTCGTCCCAATCTTTGGAACAGCAGGATGGGCGGCAGCAGCAGCAGCAGCAGTGCAAGCGCGAGCGCCGCGGCGAGCGGCCAGTCGCGGTTCTGGAAGAATTCGCCCCACAGCACCCGGCCGACCAGCTGCGCCTCCGGCGGGCCGAGCAGTTCGGGGATGACGAACTCCCCCGCCGCCGGGATGAAGACCAGCAGGAAGGCCGAAGCCGCCGCCGGCAGCGAGAGCGGCAGGGTGACGCTGCCGAAGACGGTCAAGGGCTTCGCCCCCAGATCGGCCGCCGCTTCCTCCAAAGACGTGTCCCGCCGCAGCAGCGCCGTCGCCAGGGGCAGCACGGCGAAGGGCAGATAGGCATGGACCATGCCGAGATAGAGCGCCAGGTCGCTATAGAGCAGCCGCAACGGCCCGATCCCGGCAAGGCAGAGCACGCCGTTCACCCAGCCGCCATCCCGCAGCAGCCCGATCCAGGCGCCGAGCCGCGGCAGGAAGCCGGTCCAGAAGGGCAGCAGCACCAGCAACAGCAGCGGCAGCCGCCAGGAGGGCCGAGCGCCGGCGATGCCGAGCGCCATCGGATAGGCCAGCAGCAGGCAGAGCGCGGCGGTGACGAAGGCGGTGAGAAGGGAGCGGAGAAAGGCCTCCAGGTAGTAGGGATCGGCGATGAGCGTACCGAGGCTCTCCAGGCTGCCCTGCCAGGCCGGCCCGCCCGCCCAGGCGACCGGCGGGATGAAGGGCGGCACCCCCGGCCCTGCCTCGGCGAAGGCGATGAGGCCGAGGATCAGCAGCGGCGCCGCCACCAGTAGCAGCAGCCAGGCGAGCGGTGGCAGGAGGATGAGCAGCCGGCGCATCAGGCGTGGAGCGCCACCAGCGCCTCGGCCGGCCAGCCGAGGGCGAGGTGTGATCCCGGATCGGGCGGCGCGGCGCCGACGGGCAGGGCGACGCGCAGCTCCGCACCATCCGGCAGGGCGACCAGCGCCATCCAGCCATCGCCGCGATAGGCGATGTCCCGCAGCACCCCACCGACACCATTGGCCACGGGTGGCGCGCCGGGAAGCAGGCGGATGCGCTCCGGCCGCAGCGCCACGGCCAGGGTCTCGCCCGGTGCGGCGCCATGCGGCAGGGCGAGGCGGCAGGCGCCCGCCTCCACGGCGCCATCCGCGCGGACCTTTCCTTCCAGCACATTGGCCGCACCGAGGAAGCGGGCGACGAAGCGCGTCGCCGGGCGCTCGTAGAGCTCGGCCGGCGGGCCGCACTGGGCGAGCCGCCCCGCCTCCAGCACGGCGATTCGGTCGGCCAGCGCCAGCGCCTCCGCCTGGTCATGCGTCACCATGACGAAGCCGGCACCGGTGCGGCGTTGCAGCGCCCGCAGCTCTAGCCCGGTCCGCTCCCGCAGGCCCGCATCGAGGGCGGCGAGCGGCTCGTCCAGCAGCAGCAGCCGCGGCCGCTTCACCAGCGAGCGGACCAGCGCCACCCGCTGCCGCTGCCCGCCTGAGAGCTGCTGCGGCTTCCGCCCGGCCATCGCCTCCAGCCCGACCATGGCCAGCGCCTCGCCGACGCGGCGCCCGATCTCGGCGCGCGCCGTTCCCTCGCGCCGCAGCCCATAGGCGACATTGTCGAAGACGGTGAGATGCGGGAAAAGCGCATAGCTCTGGAACATCATGCCGACCGGCCGGGCATGCGGCGGCAGGCCGGCGAGGTCCCTCCCCTCCAGCAGCATGCGCCCGGCGTCAGGCACCTCGAATCCCGCCACCAACCGCAGCAGCGTCGACTTGCCGGAGCCGGAGCCGCCGAGCAGCGCCAGGAATTCGCCCGGCCGCACCTCGAGATCCAGCCCGTCGAGCGCCAGAGCCGCGCCGAAGCGCTTTGTCAGCCCCCGGACGGCGAGCAGCGCCAAGTTCAACGGCCCGCCCGGAAGCGGCTCCAGAGACGGCTGCGCAGCCGCTCCGCCTGCGGGCCCGGCGTGCCGGCGACGAAGGCCCCTGCCAGCGCCGCCTCCGGCGGATAGACATTCAGGTCATCCCGCACCGCTTCCGTGATCAGCGGCCGGCTCGCCGGCACCGCATTGGGGTAGCGCACATGGCTGCTGACGGCGGCGATGTTATCGGGCCGCAGCAGGAAGTCGATGAAGGCATGCGCCGCCTCCGGGTGCGGCGCATCGGCCGGAATCGCCAGCATGTCGAAGAAGATCTGCGGCCCTGCGGCCGGTGCCGCGTAGCCGATCTCGACGCCGCGCCTTGCCTCGCGCGCCCGCGCCGCGGCCTGGATGACATCGCCGCTGTAGGTCAACGCGACGCAGATCTCGCCCGTCGCCAGCATGTCGAGCAGCGCGCCGGAGCCGGGGATGGCGCGGAGCTGCGGGCGGATGGCGAGCAGCGCCGCCTCGGCCGCGCGCAGGTCGGCGGGATCGGCGCTGTCCGGGTTTCGCCCCAGCCAGCGCAGCACGGAGGGCAGCACATCCGTCGCGCTGTCCATCACCGCGAGGCCGCAGCCGGCGAGGCGCCGCGCATTCTCCGGCTTCAGCAGCACATCGAGCCCGTCGAGGGCGAGATCGGGCGCGATGGCCCGGATGCGGTCGAGCCGGAGGCCGAGTCCCACGGTGCCCCAGAGATAGATCGCCCCATGCGCATTGCCGGGATCTGCCCCCGACGCGCGCGCCATCAGCCCCGTGTCCAGGTTGCGCCAGTTGGGAATCCTCGCCCGGTCCAGCGGCAGCAAGGCCCCGGCACGGACCAGCCGGGCGAAGGTCGGCTCGCTGGTCGGGACGACGAGGTCGTACCCGCTGCGCCCGGCGGAGAGTTTTCCTTCCAGCGTCTCCAGGCTGTCATAGACGTCATAGCGGATGCGGATGCCCGTCTCCTGCTGGAAGCGCTGCACCACATAGGGGTCGATGTAGTCGGTCCAATTGTAGACGTTCAGCACCGGCTGGGCCCTGGCAGGGCATGGGGCGGCGAGCGGGGCCAGCAGCAGGGCGACGATCAGGGCAAGGCGGCGCATCCGGCCTCCGGCAGGGTTCGGGCGGGAGCGGAGACTAGGACGAAGTCGCTTTTCCCGAACTAGGACGTTTTTCCTTGACGATGCCGTAACGTTCCACTATTCCAGCCTTCGCCGACGGCCGAATTGCGCCCGGCGCTCCCCCTGCCCTTCCCCGCGCCCCTCCCCCTTCCGGAAGCTCCTCCCGGAAGGCGCGGCGCCGTTGAGACGGAGACCCCCGTGCCCTTCAGCTCGGCCAATCTTGCAGCCCTGATCCAGGGCAACAGCTTCACCCTCTGGCAGTACCGCACCGCCGACAGCCGCGCCACGGTCACCGCCGCCGGTTATTTCGCCGCGGTCGCCGGCAGCCTCAAGCCGGGCGACCTGATGGTGCTGCAGACCGCGGATGCGATGGCGCTGCTGCCGGTCCGCAGCGGCCCCGCCCTGGGCACCGGCCTCACGCTGGATGGCGCGGTCGGGCCGATCAACACCGTGCGCAGCGTCGCCCAGCGCTTCAGCTTCGGCCAGGCGGCGGCGGCGGTGGTGCGCACCATCATCCTCGCCCCCTTCGCCGCCGGCATCGTCGCCGGCACCACCATCCCGGTTTCGGCGACGGTGCTCGGCCCTGTCAGCCAGGTCGTCTTCAGCCTGCGCGACGGCAGCGGCGCCGTCATCCCGCCGGTGCAGGTGGTGCCGGTGGTCGGCGGCGGCGCCTCGGCCACCTTCCCGACGCCCGCCATCGGCACCGGCTACCGCATCCGCGTCGAGGATGCGGCGGACCCTTCGCTCGGCCTGCTCTCCCGCAGCTTCAATGTCGGGCCCGACCTGAAGCTGATCCTGGCCGAAAGCGATGGGCGCCTGCTGAGCGAATCGGGCGTCGTGCTGAAGCAGTAGCCGCCCTCCCCGTCCCCCCGCCCTCCCCACCCCCACCCGCAGGCGGCCTCCGCCGCCTGCCCATCCGGACCGGAGCCCGATGCCCGACGCAAGGATCAGCGAGCTGCCCGCGGCCAGCACCCTCGGCGATACCGACATCGCCCCGCTGGTGCAGGCCAGCGGCAGCACCACCGAGACCCGGCGCGCCACCCTCGCGCAACTGCGCGGCGCGGTGCTCGTCGACCGGGGCGCCCATGTGCGCGACTACGGCGCCAAGGGCGATGGTAGCGCCGATGACGGCCCCGCCTTCCAGGCCGCCATCGACGACCTCAAGACGAAGGGCGGCGGCACGCTTTTCCTCGGCCCGAAGGTCTACCGCATCGCCTCGCCGGTGGTGCTGAATGGCGCCACCATCCGCCTCCAGGGCGCGGGCTTCACAGAGGGGCCCGGCGCCGGCCAGGGAACCTGGCTGCGCATCAATTCCACGGGCTTCACCCCCTTCACCTTCACTGGCGTCAACACCCGCGGCTCCGGGCTGCGCGACATCGCCGTGCAGCAGACGCACGGCGCGGCGCAGGTCAGCGGATGGGCGCCGACCGCCTACGACTATGTCTTCCGCATCGAGGACTGCTTCGGCGGAGTCGATTTCGACAATGTCTTCCTCTGCAACGTCAACAAGGGAATCTACTGTAGGAATTCGGGCCGGCTCGACATCCGCCGCCTGCGCGCCCAGGTCTTCACCACGGGCGTCGAGGTCGACCAGTGCTACGACATCCCGCGAATCCACAGCGTCCATTTCTGGACGTTCTGGACCTCCAACGCCTTCGTCCTTGCCTGGCAGCAGGCCAATGCGGATGCGATGGTCTTCCGCCGCAGCGACGGCGTCTTTATCGACCAGGCCTTCGCCCTCGGCTACCGCAGCATGTTCCGCTTCGGCAGCTCGGAAAGCGGGGTGACGACGAAATTCTACATCGGCCAAGCCTATGCGGATTTCGTGAAATACGGGCTTTGGGTGGAAGGCTCCGGCACGGACGGCCAGATCGCCAACTTCACCTCGCACAACGAGATCTTCAACTCCGCCGGCGCCCCGCTGCCGGACTCGGCGGCGATCCAGGTGGACGGCTCGAACACCCGGGTGCAGATCGGCAACCTCCGCACCGATGCGGTGGAGGATAGCCCGGTCCGGGTGAACGGCACGGGCAACCGGCTCGACATCTTCTCGCTCCGCTGCACCCGCTTCAACACGCGGAACAACGGCGCCGCGGCGATCCAGATCGCCGATAGCGGCGCGGCGACGCCGAATGCCATCTACCTCGGCACCCCGCCGCTGCTCGAGAACGGCGGGCTCGTCGTCAATGCCGGAACCAATGCGGTGCTCGCCAGCGGCACGCCGGCCGGCCAGGCGGCCCGGCCCGGCCTTGCGGTCGGCGGCGTCGATACCGGGCTCTTCCTGCCGGCCGGCGGCAGCCTCGCCGCCTCCGCCGGCGGCGCCGAGGTGCTGCGGGCGACCGCGGCGGGCGGCATCACCCTTGGCGGCGCGCCGGGCGGCCACGCGCTGGAAGTGGCGACGCCGGCCGGCACGGTGAACCGCCTGCTGGTCAGTGGCGCCACCACCGGCAGCCCCGTCACGGCGCAGGCGCAGGGCGCGGATGCCAATATCGGCCTCCAGCTGGCCGCCAAGGGCATGGGCACGGTGGCGTTGCAGGCGAACGGCGCCACGGCATTCGCTATCGGCAATGCGGCGGCCCCGGCGGTGAACTGGCTGCGCGCCGATGGCGGCGTCGCAGGCGGCGCGGTGACGCTGTCGGCCCAGGGCAGCGACGCGGCGATCGGCATCACCCTGGCGCCGAAGGGAACCGGGCTCGCGCGGACGACGACGCCGGCGAGCACCGACAACTCGACGGCCGTCGCCACCACTGCCTTTGTCAGGGCACAGAATTACACGGTGGCCGGGGCGGTGGCGAGCGTCGCCGACGGCACGGCCGCAGCGCCCGGCCTCGGCTTCGCCGGCGCTGCGGCGACCGGCCTCTCCCGCGCCTCGACCGGGGCGCTGTCGCTCTCGGTCAACGGGTCGGAGACGGTGCGGATCGCACCTGTGGCGAGCGCGGTGAACCGGCTCGGCTTTTACGGCAGCGCGGCCGGTATGGCGGCCGCGCTGCTGGCGGAGGGGAGCGATACCAATATCGGGCTGGTAGTGGCGCCGAAAGGCAGCGGTGCCCTCACTGCCACACTGTCCGACAACACCGCGAACGGCGGCAATGCGCGCGGCGCCAATGCCGTGGACTGGCAGACCATCAGAACCACCGCAACCCAGGTTGCGAGCGGAGCGAACACCGTCATCGGCGGCGGCAGGTCCAACACCGCATCCTCCACAAGCTGCACTGTCGGAGGCGGCGACAGCAACCTGGCCCAGGGTATCGGAGCCACCGTGGCCGGCGGCCGCGGAAACGCGGCTACCGGGCAGGATAGTTGGGTGCCGGGCGGCCTGCAGGCGTCCGCCCGCGGCATCATGGCCCGAGGCGCCTGGGGAGGAGGGCAGTTTGCAGCCGCGGGCGACGCGCAGGCGGGTGAGTTCATCCTCCGTCGCCAGACAAGCGATGCGACCATCACCCGCCTCACCGCGGATGCCAACACGCCCGGCAGCACGAACACGGTCAACCTGCCGACCGGCGGCAGCTACCGCATCAAGCTGCTGGTGATCGCCCGCCAGGTCGGTGGCACCGCAGGCATGGCGGGCGACACGGCGAGCTGGGAGGCGAGCCTGCTCATCCGGCGCGGCGCCACGGCGGCGGTGACGGTGCTGGTCGGCGGCGTTGCCCTCGGCAGCGGGCCGGCGCTCGCCGCCATCACCGCCGGCACCGGCCTCGCCCCGGGGATCGGCGACAGCGGCGCCACCGCCTGGCGGCTGACCCTCGATGCCGACACCACCAACGGCGGCCTCGCCATCAGCGGCACCGGCGAGGCGAGCAAGACCATCAACTGGGTCGCTCGCCTGCTCTCGGTCGAAGCCGTCGGCTGAGGCCGGCGCGCATCGCCTGTCCCTCTCCCCAATCCAAGGAGCATCCCATGGCTGACCTGACGGATTATGCGAAGAACCTGCTCGGCCGCGCGCTCTGCGCACGCAGCCCGGCCCTGCCGAGCCAGGTCTTTGTTGGCCTCGGCACCGGCGGCAGCGACCCAGCCGGGCTGACCGGCGAGCCGGTGGGCAGTGGCTATGCCCGGCAGAAGGTGACCTTCAGCGGCACCGGCGCGCAGCAGAACACAGACGCCATCCGCTTCACCTTCACCGCCGCGGTCGGCACGCTGACCCATGTCGGGCTGTTCGACGCGGCGAGCGGCGGCAACCCGCTCACCTGGTCGGCGCTGGCCAGCGCGGCTGCCGTGACCGGCGCGGGGACGGTGACGATCAATGCCGCCGGGCTGGTGCTGACGCCGAACTGAGCCGGGCCTCGGGGATCCCGCCACTGCGGGGTCCCCCCTTCCATGGTGGGTCTATTGCAGGCTGCCCCAGCGTGGCACCGCCGGCTCCGCCGCTGCCCATTTCCAGCCTTCACCCTGGCGACAGGCGGTGGTGAGGAACCACTGCCGCTCTCCGTCCTCCTCCACCGAGAACAAGGCCTCGCGGCAGGGGGCGAGGGCATTGTCGATCTCCCGCACCAGTCGCACCTCGCCCTCCTCGTTGCCGAGCGGAATGGTATGGCGGATGCGCCAGCGCCGCACCTCGCCCAGGGCGAGGCTGCCGATCACCGCCGCCACCTCGTCCTGTTCAGCCCCGTGCCGGCTCCGTACCACATAGCGGATGCCGGCCGCGGTGGCCGCCCGTACGCCGATGCCGACGCCGATCGCCAGGGCCGGATTGCCGCTGGCCAACGCCGCGCCGCCGCCGACGACCGCGCCCGCCACATCCGCCGCCTGGTTGCAGCCGGCGAGCGCGAGCGGCAGCAGCACCAACGCCAGCCGCCTCATTGCAGCGAGCCCCAGCGCGCCGTCGCCGGCTCCGCACTGGCCCAGCGCCAGGCCTCGCCGTCGCGGCAGATGGTCGCGGTGTAGAAACCGCGCTCCCGCTTCCGATCGACCGAGAAGACGATTTCCTTGCACTCAAGCCCGCCGGCACCGATCAGCCGCGAAACCGTCACCTCGCCCTGCTCGTCGGGCTCGATCGGCAGGCTGTGGCTGATGGACCAGCGTGCGACTCCGCCGACCAGAAGCGGCCCCGCGGCCCGGGCAATGCCGTCCTGTGCAGACCCATGCGCCCGGCGCTGCGCAAACTGCAGCCCGGCCCGCCCGACCGCCTGGACGCCGAGGCCGATTGCCGTGGTCGCCGCCGCATTGGCGCCGATCGCATCCGACACCCCGGCGCCAGTGACGCCTGCCGCCGTGCTCGCACTTTCGGCGACCAGCACGGCGCAACCGGGCAGGCCGCCCATCAGCGAGAGGACAAGGAGGAGTCCGGCAGCACGGCGAAGCGTATCAGGCATGCCGATGGCATGGCCTGCCCTGCCAAAGCCGGCAAGCCGCAAAGGTATACGTTTTCGTGGGCGGCAGCGGCGCAGGCTTCGTCGCCGGACGCAGACGTCCTGCCGAGCACGGCCGCTATGAAGCCGAAGCCTACCGCCTCACCTTCATCGGCAAAGACGAGCGACGCAAAACGCCCGGCCTCATTCAGCTCCACCTAGGCATGGACAGCTGCTTGTGGTCGGCCACGACGATTGCCTGTGGCGGAACGGGCGGCAGAAGTGGTCCGCCTGTCGCGGTTTGGGCCACTGCAAATGAAATGGGCAAGATGGTGCTGCCAGAGAGGATTGAACTCTCGACCTCTCCCTTACCAAGGGAGTGCTCTACCACTGAGCTACGGCAGCAGGTCGGCGCTTCCTAACGGGTCAGGCAGCGGGCTGCAACCCCTTCGACGGGCTTTGCCGCTACCGTAACCTTCATCTTCCGTTCAGCAGTCCGAGGACAGCCTTCCGTCTCCGCAAACGACATCCAGCCAAGCTTGCGCCCGCTCCATTCCTTGCGATACCTCGTGTCTTTGCACAACCTAGGGTGGATAATGCTGCACTGCACCTTAATATTTTGAATGCGGAACAACATGCTTCATGCCATGATGGGCCCCTGATGCCAACAACCCGGGCGGGAACCTGAACCGGCCAGTAGCGCAACCTCGTCGCAGGCGGAAAAGATTTGTATACTATCCTTGATGTATCCCGCCTGATCTCCTGCGTCCGGCGCTCCTCTCCCTCCGGTATCGATCGCGTCGAAATGGCCTATGCCAAGCGGTGGCTTTTTGAGTCGCCCGCCTCCTGCGATTTCGCAGCCCAAAGCGGCTGGGGCTGGTTCGGCCTGGTTCCGCGTCGGCTGGTTGCCGCGCTGGTCGAGGCGCTGGAGCTGACCTGGCTGCGCGGCCCGGAGGCGGAGGGCGCGCTCACCCGCGCCAGGCGGATCGCCGCCGGGCTGCATGCCCGCCTCGCCGTCGGCGGCGGCCGGGCCGCGTTGCAGGCCCGGCTCGAGGCACACAGCCATACCGTCTTCCTCCTCGTGTCGCACCGCTCGCTGGAGAGCGAGGCACCCATTGCCGCCCTCCGCCGCGCCGGCGCCCGCTTCGTGCCCCTGATCCATGATCTGATTCCACTGACCCATCCCGAATATTCCCGCAGTCGGCAGGTGGCGCGCCATGCAGCGCGGGTGGCGACGACGGCAGCGCTGGCGGACGGGATCATCGTCAACTCCTCATTCACCGCCTCCACCCTGCTGCCGCAGCTGGCTCGGTACGGCCGCGCCGTACCGCCGCTCGCGGTCGCCCCGCTCGGCGTCGACCTGCCGCCGACGCCGCCCGCCCTGCTGCCGCCCGAGCCCTATTTCGTCTGCCTTGGGACGATCGAGCCGCGGAAGAACCATCTGCTGCTGCTGCATGTCTGGCGCGAGATGGCGGATCGCGCCCGGGCGCTGCCCGGCACCCCGCCGCCGCCGAAGCTGCTGGTCCTTGGCCGCCGCGGCTGGGAGAACGAGAATGTCGTCGACCTGCTGGAGCGCTGCGACATGCTGCGCGGCATCGTCCAGGAGGTCGGCACGCCGCCCGATGCCGAGGTGTCCCGCCTGGTCGCCAACGCTACCGCCCTGCTCTTCCCGAGCTTCGTCGAAGGCTATGGCCTGCCGGTCGCCGAGGCGCTCTCCCTCGGCACGCCGGTGATCTGCTCGGACACCGCGCCGCTCCGTGAGGTCGGCGGCACCGTGCCTGAATTCCTCGACCCGCTCGACGGCCCCGCCTGGATCGAGCGGATCGAGGCCTTTGCCACGCCGGACTCGGCCGCCCGCGCTGCCCAGTGCGCCCGGCTGCGCCACTGGTCGCGCCCGCAATGGGCCGAGCATTTTGAGCAGGTGGACGCGCTGCTCGATCAGGTCATCGGCCTGCCGCGCCCCGCTGCCGCGCCCCTGCCCCTGCCGAGCCGGGAGCCGAGCTTGGCATGAGCCGGCCCGCGGAGCCGAAGGCGAGACGCCGGCCGGACGGCCCCATCGCCATCCTGGGCGCCGCCTGCCGCCTGCCCGGCGCGCCCGATCCCGATGCCTTCTGGAGCCTGCTGGCCGAGGGCCGGGATGCCGTCACCAGCATCCCGCCGGAACGCTTCACCCGTGATGCCTTTGCCCATCCGCGCCGCGGCGAGCCGGGCAAGTCCTACAGCTTCGCCGCCGGCGTGCTCGATGACGTCGCCGGCTTCGACGCTGCCGCCTTCGGCATCTCGCCCCGCGAGGCGGCGGAGATGGACCCGCAGCAGCGCCTGCTGCTCGAACTCGCCGCCGAGGCGCTGGAGGATGCCGGCCTACCCGCCTCGCGCCTCGCCGGCAGCGGCACCGGCGTCTTCATCGGCGGTTCGCTGACCGACTACGGCGATCTCCGCCTCTCCGATCCGGCAGGCGGCGACCGCTACTTCATGACCGGCAGCGCGCTGTCGATCCTCGCCAACCGCCTCGGCAACGTCTTCGACCTGCGCGGCCCGGCACAGACCATCGACACCGCCTGCTCCTCCGCCCTGGTCGCGCTGCACTGGGCCTGCGAGGCGCTGCGCGGCGGCCGCATCCCGGCGGCGCTCGTCGGCGGCGTGAACATGCTGCTCACACCCTTCCCCTTCCTCGGCTTCGCCCGGGCGGGGATGCTCTCGCCGACCGGCCGCTGCCATGCCTTCGACGCCCGGGCCGATGGCTATGTCCGCGCTGAGGGCGGCGGCATGGTGCTGCTGAAGCGCCTCGACGATGCGCTGGCGGATGGCGATGCGATTCGCGCCGTCATCCTCGGCTCCGGCGTGAACGCTGCCGGCCGCACCCTCGGACTGTCGCTGCCGAGCGGCCCGGCCCAGGCCCGGCTGATCGAGCAGGTCTTGTCCGAATCCGGCGTCGCGCCCGACCGGATCAGCTATTTCGAGGCGCATGGCACCGGCACCGCCGCCGGCGACCCGCTGGAGGCGGGCGCGATCGGCGCCGCCATCGGCCGTCACCGGACGGAGGCGCTGCCGATCGGCTCGGTCAAGACCAATATCGGCCATACCGAGCCCGCCGCCGGCATCGTCGGCCTGCTGAAGGCGATGCTGATGTTGGAGCGCGGCCAGATCCCGCCTTCGCTCCATCATGAGACGCCGAATCCGGGGATCGACTTTGCCGGCCTCGGCCTCCGCGTACCGGTCGCGGCGGAGCCGCTGCGCCGCCACCGCGCGGTGATCGGGGTGAACAGCTTCGGCTTCGGCGGCACCAATGCCTGCGCCCTACTCGCCGCCGCGCCACCCACCCAACCCCGGCCGGAGCCCGGGCGGCCGGACGCCCCCCTTCCGCCGCTGCTGCTATCCGCCCGCAACGCCGCAGGGCTGAAGGCGCTGGCGAGCCGTTGGCAGGCTCGACTCGCCGCCGCCCCGCCCACTGCCCTGCCCGCCCTGCTGCGCGGCGCCGCCCGCCACCGCGACCTGCTGCCGCACCGCCTCGCTCTTCGCGGCGCCGACCCGGCATGCCTGGCCGAAGGCCTCGCCGCCTGGCGGGCCGGCGAATCCGGAGCGGCCGCCGGCATGGTTAGGCCGCAGCGCGGCATCGCGTTCGTCTTCAGCGGCAACGGCACCCCCTGGCCCGGCATGGCCCAGGCCGCCTCTGCGGCCAACCCCGCCTTCCGCGCCGCCCTCGCCGATGCCGATGCAGCCCTCGCCCCGCTGCTCGGCTGGTCCCCCGCCGAACAGGTCGAGGCCGGCGTCAGCGCCGAGGCCATCGCCGCCACCGACCGCGCCCAGCCTCTGCTCTTCGCCGTCCAGCACGGCATCGTCGCGGCGCTGGCGGCCGAGGGCATCCGCCCCGCCCTCTGCCTCGGCCATTCGGTCGGCGAGATCGCCGCCGCCGCCGCCGCCGGCCTGCTGCCCCTGCCGGAGGCCGCCCGGCTGGTCGTCACCCGCAGCCGTCACCAGCAGGCAACACGCGGCCAGGGCCGCATGGCCGCCCTCGGCTGCTCGGCCGAGGCGGCACAGCCGGTGCTTGCCGAATGCGGGCCAGGGCTCGAGATCGCGGCGGTCAACGCTCCCTCGGCGATCACCGTGGCCGGGCCGGTGGATGCGTTGCACCGCCTCTCCCAGGCCGCTGCGGCACGGCGGTGGAGTTGCATCGCCCTCGACATCGACTACGCCTTCCACAGCGCGGCCATGGACCCGCTGCGCAGGGGGCTGCTCGCCGACCTCGCCGGGCTCGCCCCGGTCCCGCCCGCGGTGCCGATGATCTCGACCGTCACCACCGAGCCGCTCGCCGCGGCCGACTGCACGCCGACCCACTGGTGGCGCAACCTGCGGGAGCCGGTGCGCTTCCTCCCCGCGGTCGAGACGGCGATCCGGCACGGCGCCGGCCTCTTCCTCGAGATCGGCCCCAACCCCATCCTGCAGAGCTACCTGCGCGAGGCGCTGCGCCAAGCCGGCAGCGAGGCCGGCATCCTGGCCAGCCTCACCCGGCGCGACCCGCCGGGCGACCCGTTTCCCGCCATCGCCGACCGCGCCTTCGTCCTCGGTGCCGATCCGCGCGAGGGCCCCGCCTATGCCGGCCCGGCCACCCGGAAGGGCCTGCCGCTGACGCCCTTCGTCCGCCAGCCATATTGGCTCGCCCAGACGGCGGAAGCCATCCCGATCGCCCAGCCACTGGCCGAGCACCGCCTGCTCGGCTTCCGCCGCGGGAATGAGCCCGGTCTCTGGACCCGGCATGTCGACACCGAGTTGGAGCCCTGGCTGGCCGACCACCGCCTTGCCGGCCAGCCTGTGCTGCCCGCCGCGGCCATGGCGGAGATGGCGCTGGCCGCCGCCCTGGCCTGGCACCCGGAGGCGCCGGCGCTGGAACTGCGCGACCTCGCCATCCACCAGGCGATGCCGCTGGAAGCGGATGCCTCGCGCGAGATCCGGGTGACGCTCGACGCCTCCGGCGCCTTCGTCCTCGCCAGCCGCCGCCGCCTAGCGGACGGGGCCTGGACCTTGCACGCCGAGGCACGCGTCGCAGCCCTGCCCCGTCTGCCGGATGCCGCCGCCGAACCCGCCGCCCTGCCGCGCCGCCTCGACCGCGAGGCACTGCTGGCCCTCGCCTCCCGCCTCGGCCTCAATTACGGCCCTGCCTTCCAGGTGCTGGAGGAGGTGTACGTCGATGCCGAGGCCGGCCTCGCCCGCGCCCGGCTGGTCCGCCCTGCGGCGGCGCCGCCGGATGCCGGCTTCCTGCTCCACCCCGTCCGGCTCGACGGCGCCTTGCAGGCCCTGCTCGGCCTGCTCGCCGAGGCCCCGGCGGAGCCCGGCACCGGCCTCGTCCCCGTCCGCATCGGGCGGCTTGTGCTGCGCCGGGGCGCCGAGGCGCCGGCCACCGCCGCCATTCGCCTGACCGAGCGCGGCAGCCGCAGCGCCGCCGCCGACCTCGTCCTGCGCGACGCGACTGGTGGCGTGGTCGCGGTGCTGGAGGGATGCAGCTTCCTCCGCATCCGCCTGCCCGGCCAGGCAGATCCGCTGGAGGGCGCCTTCCGCATGGCGCTGCTGCCCGCCGTCGGCAACGAGGCGGCCGAACCGGTGGACCTCGCCGCCCCGCTCGCCGCGGCGCTGCGGCAGGATGCGGCGCTCGACCTGACCGAGGCCTCGCTGCTGCTGGAGGGCTTTTGTGCTGCCGCCGCTCATGCTGCGCTTGGGGCAGCGCCGACGACCGGCCCTTACGCCCGCATGCTGCTGGAGGCCCTGGCCGTGGACGGTCTGGCGCAGCAGGGCCCGCATGGCCTGCATCCCGTCCCGGCCCCCGACCTGCCCCCGGCGGCCGAGATTTGGCGCCAGGTGCTGCTGGAACAACCCGACCTCGCCCAGGATCTCGCCTGGGCGGCGCTGGCGGCGGAGCAGCTGCCGCAGGTGCTAGCCCATCGCCTAGCCGGCGAGGCCGGCGCCCTGCCGCCGCCGCAAGCGGCTGGCTATGACCGCCTAGCCCGCGTGCTGGCCGAGGCCGGCGCCGCCTTCGCCGCCGCCTGGCCCGCGGCCCGGCCGCTCCGGGTGCTGGAGGTCGCGGCCGCCGGGCCGCTCACCGCGCATCTGCTGCGCGCCCTGGCCGGCTGCGGCCGGCGCGTGGTGCTGACCGCGGCGCCGCTGCCGGACCAGCCGCCGATGCCGCTGCCGCCGGTGCCGGAGGGCATAGAATTCGCCGTCCGGCCCTGGGACCCGGAGGGCGCGGACGCACCGCCCTTCGCCGCCGACCTGGTGGTCGGCCTCGCCGCCGGGGCACGGCTGCGGCGCGGCACCGCCCTGCTCGGTCCGCTGCGCCAGGCCGCCGCGCCGGGCGCGACCCTCATGCTGGCCGAGCCGCTGCCCGGCTGGCTATGGAATTTCTGCTGCGGCCAGGAGCCGGGCTGGTGCGGCGCCGCGCCGCTCGCACCTGCCGCATCCTGGGCGGCCGCACTCCCCGCCGAGGGCTGGACCGCCCCGGTCGCCGAGGCGCTGCGCGCCGCCCCCTTCCCGGCGCTGCTGATCTGCGGCCGGGCCGCCGCCGGCGCCACGCTGCTGGCCGCGCCGAAGCTCCGCCGCGTCGCCCTCTTTGCCGATGCGGCCATGGCGGGGCTGCGCCCGGCCGTCGCCGCCGTGCTGCAATCCCGCGGCGCCACCGTCTCCGGCGGCAGCCTGGCCGAGGCCGCCGGCCTGCCGCCGCGCGCCCTCGCCGACAGCCTGGTGGTGGCGCTGGCCGGCGGTGGCCGCAGGCCGGAGGAGATCGCCACCTCCCTCGCCGCCCTGTCGCGGCTCGCCGCCGCCGCCGAGGGCAGCGCGGCCGGCTTCTGCATCGTCACCCAGGGCGGCCAGCAGCCGGATGCGCCCGGCACGCGGCACGAGCCCGCCGCCGCCGCGCTCTTCGCCCTTGGCCGGGTGCTGGCCAACGAGCATCCCGGGCTGAAGCCCCGGCGGATCGACCTCGCGCCCCAGCTCGGTGCGGAGCAGGCCGCCCGCCGCCTCGCCGGCGAACTGCTGACCGAGCAGGACGACGAGGCCGAGGTCACCATCACCGACGGTGCCCGGCTGGTCCCCCGCTTGCGCCCCGGCCTGCCCGCTGCCCCACCCGCCGCCGGCCCGCAGCGGCTAGAGATCCGCCAGCCCGGCCAGCTCGGCAGCCTGCATTGGACGGGCTCCTCCCCCGGTGCGCCCGGCCCGGGCGAGGTGGTGCTCCGCATCGAGGCGGCCGGGCTGAATTTCCGCGACGTGATGTGGGCCCAGGGCCTGCTGCCGGAGGAGGCGCTGCTGCCCGGCTTCGCCGGCCCCAATCTTGGCATGGAATGCGCCGGGGTGGTGGAGGCGGTGGGCGAGGGCGTGGCGCTCCGCCCCGGCCAGCGGGTCTTCGGCGTGGCGCCGGCGGCGCTCGCCAGCTATGCCCGCACCCGGGCCGAGGCTCTGGTGCCGATGCCGGACGGGCTCGACCCGGTCGCCGCCGCCACTCTGCCCGTCGCCTTCATGACAGCGGTGCATGCGCTGGAGGAGCTGGCCCAGCTGGAGCCTGGCGAGCGCGTGCTGATCCATGGCGGCAGCGGCGCCGTCGGCCTCGCCGCCCTGCAGGTGGCGCTGGCCCGCGGCGCCCTGGTGGCGGCCAGCGCCGGCAGCCTCTCACGCCGCGCCTTCCTTCGCGCCGCCGGGGCCACGCTGGTGCTCGACAGCCGCGATGCCGGCTTCGTCGACACCCTCCGCGCCACTTGGCCGGAGGGGGTGGATGTGGTGCTGAACTCCCTCGCCGGCGCGGCGATGGAGCGCTCGCTCGGCCTGCTGCGCCCCTTCGGCCGTTTCATCGAACTTGGCAAGCGCGACTTCGCCGAGGGCAGCCGCGTCGCCCTCCGCCCGCTCCGGCGCAACGCCACCTATTTCGCCGTCGATGTCGACGAGCTGGCCCGCGCACGCCCGGCCCGGTCAGCCCGGCTGCTGGCCGGCATCGCCGCCAGGCTGCGCGAGGGCGAGATCCGCCCGCTGCCCGTCACCAGCTATCCCGCGACGGAGGTGGAGACCGCCTTCCGCGCGCTCCAGGCCGGCGGCCATATCGGCAAGCTGGTGATCCGCCCGCCGGTGCCCGATGGCCATGCCGAAGCCGCCTCGCCGCTCACCCGCGCGGCCCAGGGCACCATCCTCGTCATCGGCGGCACCGGGGGCTTCGGCCTGGCGACGGCGCGCTGGCTGGCGGCACGAGGTGCGCGGCACCTCGCCCTGCTCTCCCGCCGCGGCGCAGCGGCGCCGGGGGCGGATGCGGCGGTGCGCGACCTCGCCGCCCGCGGCGCCACCGCCTCGCTGCATGCCTGCGACGCCACCGACGCCGCGGCGCTGGAGCGGGCTTTGTCCGAAATCCGCGCTTCCTGCCCGCCGATCCACGGCATAATCCATGCTGCGGCAGTGACCAGCGACGGCGCGGCGGCGCTGCTCGACCCGGCGCGGGCCGCGCCGGTGCTGGCGGCGAAGCTCGCTACCGCCGACACTCTCGACCGGCTGACCGCCCGCGATCCGGTGGACCTGTTCCTCATGTACTCCTCTGCGACCGTCGCCGTCGGCAATCCCGGCCAGGCCGCCTATGTCGCTGCCAATGCCGGGCTTGAGGCGGTGGCCCGGCGCCGCCGCGCCGCAGGCCGCCCGGCCATGGCCATCGGCTGGGGCCCGATCGCCGATGCCGGCATGCTGGCCGGGGATGCCGCCAAGGTGGAGATCCTGGAGCGCCGCCTCGGCGTCGCCGCCATGCGGGCTGAGGAGGCGCTGGCCGCCCTGCCCGCCCTGCTCGCCGCGGATGCCGCGGCGCCCGGCCTCGCCCGCATCACTTGGTCGGCTGCGGGCGCCGCGCTCGCCATCCTCGCCGAGCCCGGCTTCGAGGCGGTCCGCAGCCTCGCCGCGCCCGCCGGGGATGCCGCCGGCCTCCGCGCCCGGCTGCGCGGCCTAGCGGAGGCGGAGGCGCTCGCCCTACTGCGCGAAACCATGGTGGCTGAGCTCGCCCGCATTCTCCGCCTGCCGGCGCCATCCATCGCGGCCGAGGCGCCGCTCGCCGGGCTCGGCCTCGACAGCCTCGGCGGGATGGAGCTGCGAACGGCACTGGAAGGGCGGCTCGGCGTGGCCGTGGCGCTCGACGGGGTGGGCGACGGGCTGACGCTGGATGGCCTTGCCCGGCGCATCCTCGTCCAGCTCCAGGCCGGGCCGCGGGAGGACAGCGCCGAGGTGCTGCTCGCCGCGCACGAGCCCGAGGCTGCCGGGCTGGAGGATGCGGCATGAGCACCGGCTTCGGCCTCAGCGCCAGCGCCCGCAGCGCCCTGCTCAACCGCCTGGCGCGGCGCGGCACCGCCCCGACGGCGGAGGCGCCGGCCGAATCGCCGGGCCGTGACCTCGGCACCCTGCCGGGGATGCGGGATTTCGAGACGATGCGCGATGCCGGCGCCGCGCTTGGCATCGAAAGCCCCTATTTCCGCCCGCATGACGGGGTGGCGGGCGGGCGCAGCAGCATCGGTGGACGACCTTACGTCAACTTCGCCTCCTACAACTATGCTGGGCTGAACGGCGACTCGCGCGTCGCCGCTGCGGCCAAGGCGGCGATCGACCGCCATGGTGTCTCGGCTTCCGCCTCGCGCCTCGCCTCCGGCGAGCGGCCGGTCCATGCCGAGCTGGAGGCGGCGCTCGCCGCGCATCACCGGACGGAGGCCTGCCTCGCCTTCGTCAGCGGGCATGCGACCAACGTCACCGTCATCGGCCAGATGCTCGGGCCGCGCGACCTCATCCTGCATGACCGGCTGATCCACAACTCGGTCGCCGAGGGAGCGCGGCTGAGCGGTGCCCGGCGCATCGCCTTCGCCCATAACGATTGGGAAGCGGCGGAGCGCGAGCTCGCCGCGCACCGCAGCCGGCACGGCCGGGCGCTGCTGGTGATCGAGGGCCATTACAGCATGGATGGCGACCTGCCCGATCTCGGCCGCTTCGCCGCGCTCGCCCGGCGGCATGACGCGCTGCTGATGGTCGACGAGGCGCATTCCGTCGGCGTGCTCGGCGCGACCGGCCAGGGGATTGCCGAGCAGTGTGGCGTGGAGCCGGGCCTGGTCGACATCTGGATGGGGACGCTGTCGAAGACGCTCTCCTCCTGCGGCGGCTACATCGCTGGCCGGCAGCGGCTGGTGGACTGGCTGCGGCATACGGCGCCCGGCTTCGTCTATTCGGTCGGGCTGGCGCCGCCGCTTGCCGCCTCGGCGCTGGAATCGCTCCGGCTGCTGCAAGCCGAACCCTGGCGCGTCGCACGACTGCAGGCCAATGCGGCGCTCTTCCTGCGGCTCGCGCGGCAGGCGGGGTTCGATACCGGCAGCTCGGCCGGGCTCGGCATCGTGCCGATCATCCTCGGCAGCTCGCTGCGGGCGGCGCAGCTCGCCGCCGCCGCCTTCGAGGCCGGGGTGAACGTCCAGCCGATCCTGTTCCCCGTGGTGCCCGAGGGGGCGGCGCGGCTTCGCTTCTTCCTCTCCGCCGAGCATACCGAAGCGGATATCGCGCACAGCATCGCCGTACTGGCCGCGGCGCGGGACGGGCTGGCGGCGTTGAAGGCCTCCTGAGCGGCTTGCGCATCGCTCTCTTCACCCTGGAGAGCGCGCTGAGCGCCGAGGCGGTGGAGGCCTTCCTCCAGGACCATGACCAGAGCGTCGTGCTGATCGGCCGTTCCGATCCCTTCCGCCCGGGATCGGGTGGGCCGGTGCGCCAAGCCTGGAAGCATCTCCGTCGCTCCGGGCCGCGGCTGCTGCCCTATCTCGCCGTGAATTATGGCCTCCGCCCGGCACCGGGCCGGCTGGCCGGACATGGCATCCCCGTCGTCGAGGTGGCGGATGTGAACGGGCCCGCCATGGCGGCGGCGATCGACGCCGCGCGGCCGGACCTGCTGGTCTCCCTCCACTTTGACCAGATCTTCCGCGCTGAAACCCTGGCGCTGGCACGATGGGGCGGGATCAATCTGCATCCAGCGTTGCTGCCCCGGCATCGCGGGCCGGTTCCCACCATCTGGGCGCTGGCCGAGCCGGAACCCTGCTTCGGCGTCACTGTTCACCGGCTCGTGCCGCGGATCGATGCCGGCGCCATCCTCGCGCAGCGGGAGGTGCCGTTGCCGTCCGGCACCACTGCAAGCGCTGCCGCGCGCTTGCTGCACCTGGCCGGAGTGCCCTTGCTGGCGGAGGCCATCGCCCATCCGATGGCAGGACGGGAGGCGGCGCCGCTGACCTATTGCCCTTTCCCGCCACCCGATCTGCTGCGGCACCTGGCGCGGCAGGGGCGGCGGCTTGCGGATGCGGCGGATCTCCGCCATGCACTTCGCCTCGCCCGGCGGGCTTAAGTTACTTTATCGTATCAAATTGCTTGACCTTTCATGCCTTCGCTGCGAAAGGGCGGGCATGGTTGCAGCTCCAGTCCAGCCTGCGCCGGAGAGGCGCCGATTCCTCTTCCTGCAGGGGCCGATCAGCCCCTTCTTCGCGGAGGTCGCGGCCGGGCTGCGGGCCTTGGGGCACGAGGCCTGGCGGATCAATCTCTGTCTCGGCGACCGCCTATTCTGGCGGGGTCCGGGGGCGATCGATTTCTGCGGGCGGCCTTCAAAGTGGCCGGACTTCCTCGACGGCGTCTATGCGCGGCACGGCATCACCGACCTCGTCCTGCTCGGCGAGCAGCGGCCCTACCACAAGCCGGCCATCGCCCTCGCCCGGGCCCGCGGCCTCGCCGTGACGGTGACGGATTTCGGCTATCTCCGCCCGGATTGGGTGACGCTGGAGCGCGACGGCATGGGGGCCGAAAGCCGCTTCCCGCGCGATCCGCCGGCGATCCGGGCGCTTGCCGCACGCTGCCCACCGCCTGACCTGCGCGAACACCACCGCGACAGCTTCGCTACCCAGGCGCGCTGGGACGTGCTCTTCCACCTTACCTCGCTGCTGCCCTGGCCCTACCGGCATTACGAGAGCTTCCTGCTGCATCCGCCGATCCCGGCCTATCTGGCGACCGGCCTCCGCCTGCTGCTGCGCCGGCGCGAGACGCGGGCGGCGGCGGAAACCCTTGAGCGGCTGGCCGCGCCGGGCGTGCCGCTCTACCTCTTCGCCATGCAGATGGAGACCGACTACTCCATCCGCGCCTATTCCGGTTTTCCCGATATGGACAGCGCCATTGCCGAGACGGTGGCAAGCTTCGCCCGCCATGCTCCGGCCGAGGCACGGCTGCTGGTGAAGGTCCACCCGCTCGATCCCGGGCTGAAGTCCTGGGCGCGGCGGGTCCGGCGGATCGCCGCGGCGCAGGGGGTCGCAAGGCGCGTCGCCTATCTCGGCGGGGCGCTGCCGATGGAGCGGGTGATCGCCCGGTGCCGGGGCACCGTCACCGTGAACAGCACCGTCGGGGTGAAGGCAATCGCCATGGGCTGCGCCACCCTGCCGCTCGGCCAGGCCATCTACGACGTGCCCGGCCTCGCCTGGCAGGGCGGCATCGACCGATTCTGGCGCGAGGCGCCGCCGCCGGAGCCGCAGCTCGCAGAGGCCTTCATGCGGGCGCTGGCCGCCAGCCTGCATGTGCGCGGCTGCTACTACACGCGGCCGGGGCTCGACGTGGCCGTCGCCGGCGCCGTCCAGCGACTGCATCTCGGGGTGCTGAATGCGCCTATAGCATCGCCAGGGACCGTTTCCGCCTAGGCGGCGGGAAGGCGGCATCGAGCGCAGCGAGGTCCTCGGGCGCCAGGCGCAGTTCGCCGGCTGCGGCGTTCAGTCGCACATGCGCCTCGTCGGCCGCCTTCGGGATGCCGATGACGCCGCCCTGCCGCAGCGTCCAGGCGATCGCCACCTGGGCCGGCGTCGCGCCGAGCCGCCGCGCCACGCCCTGCAGGGCCGGGTGCCGCAGCAGCGCCCCGCCCTGGCCGACCGGGCTGTAGGCCATCACAGGCATCCGCCGCCCCCGGCAGAAGGACAGCAGGTCGAACTCCACCCCGCGATGCTCCAGGTTGTAGAGCACCTGATCCGTCGCGCAGTCCGCCAGCGCCGGGCCAAGCTCCTCCAGGTCGTCGACGTCGAGGTTGGAGACGCCCCAGCGGCGAATCTTGCCCAGCCCCCGCATCCGCTCCATCGCCTCCACCGTATCCTCGAGGGGCACCGAGCCCCGCCAGTGCAGCAGGTAGAGGTCGAGGGCGTCCGTCCGCAGGCGCTCGAGGCTGCGCTCCAGCGCCGCCTCAAGCTTTCGGCCGCCCGCATTGTGAGGATAGACCTTGGAGACGAGGAACACATCGCTGCGCCGCCCGGCGATGGCCTCGGCCACCACCTCCTCGGCGCCGCCTTCGGCATACATCTCGGCGGTGTCGATCAGGGTCATGCCGAGGTCGAGGCCGAGGCGGAGCGCCGCCGCCTCCCGGCGCCGGTCGCTGCCTCGCTCGCCCATATGCCAGGTGCCCTGGCCGAGCGCCGGCATCTCCGTCCCGTCCGCCAGCGTGATCGGTGCCATTCCGTCCCTCCGCATCCCGGCCTATGCTCGGCCCCATGCCGCGTCCTGCCGTCCTAGCATGCCTTCTCCTTCCGCTCCTCGCCGGCGGCGCCCGGGCGCAGCCGGTGGAGGAGATCGGCAGCTGGCGCCTCGCCTGCGCCGCCGACCGCATGACGGACCGGGCGGCCTGCCTGCTGCGCCACCGCGACTGGCTGGAACGGCCCTCCGGCACCGGCAGCGGCCTTGCCTTCGAGATTATCGACCGGCGCGGCCGGCTGGTTCCCGCGGTGACGGCGCGCGAGCTTATGCTGGATGGCGCGGCCCGCGGCCTGCTGGCGCTCTCGGGGACGGCGCAGCTCCGTTTCCCGCCCAACCGCATGGTGGAGATGCCCTGCGCGCTCGAGGGCCGCAGCATCCTCTGCACCCCGAGAGCCGAGGATGCCGCCCGCATGGAGGCCGAGGTGTTGCAGGCCGACCGAGCGTTGATACGCTTGGTCGGCACCGGGGGCGGCAGCAGCACGGCCGAGCCGACCGAGCTGCGCCTCTCTGGAACGCGCGAGGCGGTGGCCCGCTTCGCCCGTCAGGTGCCACGCGAGCCCCAGGCCGCGGTGGAGCCTCCGCCCGGCCTCGATGGCCGCGAGCTGTTGCAGCGCCTCTTCCGGTTCTTCGCCCAGTGAGGGCCGAATCCCCGGCGGCGGCACTGCTCGTCGAGGTGGCACGCGGTGATCGCGGGGCGCTGCGGGCGCTCTACCAGCAGCAGGCGACACGGCTTTTCGGCATCGCCCAATCCATCCTGCGCGACCGCGAGGCGGCGGCGGATGCGGTGCAGGACGCCTTCCTCCGCATCAGCCAGCGGGCGGCGCAATTCGACCCGGCACGGGGCGAGGCCGGGGCCTGGCTCGGCGCCGTCGCCCGGCATGCGGCGCTCGACCTGGCGCGGAAGCGCGGGCGGGAGCTGCCGACCGACGACCCGGCGCTCGGCGACATCGCTGTGGCACCCGAAGCGCTGGAACACGTGGCGGCGAGCGCCGAGGGGCGGCGGCTGCGCGACTGCCTTTCGGCCCTCGACGAGAAGAACCGCAAGGGCATCCTCCTTGCCTTCGTCCACGGCCTCTCCCACGCCCAGGTGGCGGCGCGGCTCGACCTGCCGCTCGGCACGGTGAAGGCCTGGATCAGGCGCGGCCTCCTGCAGCTGCGGGAGTGCCTGACGTGATCCCCACCGATCCGCAGGACCGCGACATCTTCGCGGCCGAATACGTCCTCGGCACGCTCGACGCCCGTGCGGTGGCGGAGGTGGAGGCGGCGCTGCCGGGCGATGCCGGGCTGCGCGCGGCCATCCGCGAGTGGGAGGTGCGCCTTGCGCCACTGCTGGCACTCGCCGCGCCGGAATCGCCGCCGCCCGATCTGTGGGACCGTATCGAGGCAGCGCTGCCCGGAGCCCCCCGCCTTGCCCCCGTGCCGCGGCGGCGCCGCTGGCTCGACCCGTGGCGCGGCTGGGCGATCGGCGCCAGCGCGGTGGCGGCCGGCCTTGCAGCCTTGCTGGTGACGCGCCCCGTGCCCGAGCCGCCGCGGCTGATGACCGTCCTGCTCACCCAGCGCGACCAGCCGGCCTGGGTGGTGGAGGCCAATGCCGCCGGGCAGTTGCGCCTCGCCTCGCTCAACCCGCGCCGGCTGGAGGAAGGCCGGGCGATGCAGCTCTGGGGCCTGCCGCCAGGGGCGACGGCGCCGACCTCGCTTGGCCTCATCCCGCCCGAGGGGCAGCTGACGGTGAGCACCGGCGGCCTTCGGCCGGAGCCGGGAATGCTGATCGAGATCAGCCTGGAGCCGCCGGGCGGCTCGCCGACCGGGCGGCCGACCGGGCCGATCCTCTTCATCGGGCGACTGACGGAGGCGGGGGCAAGCTGAACCCCCGAGCTCAATCGCTTACAGAATTCTATTTTTTGGACACATATCACCAAGCCGTGATGATAAGGTGATCAGGCCGGTCGCTCCGCCGGCGCTCGCGCCATCGGGTGCGGGTACCCGTCCAGGACAAGAGCATGCCCGGTCCTCTGCTGTACCATCCTTGCCGCCACCCGTGCCGCCATTTCCATAGCGAGGGCTGACCCAATGTCCGACGCCGACATGGCTCGCTCCCGCCGCGCCGCGGGGGCCCGAGAGGCCGAGCAGGGCCTGGTTTCCCAACTCATCACCGGCGCGATCCTTCTCGCGGTTATGCTGCTGCTCTTCGTGATGTCCGGTTTCCGAGGCTGAGGGAGCGCCTTCTCAACTCTGTGATAGCGGGCGTCGCATCCAGGCTCGCAAGCGGCCCGTAAGGCCAGCAGCGGCACCGGAATGGTTGCCGCCCCCCTTCGGAGAGATGCCATGACCCGCACCGCTCGCACGATGCTCGCCGCCGGCGCCGCCCTCGCCCTCTCGGCCGCCGGCGCCGAAGCCGCCACGCTCGTCGGCCTCACCGCCGACAACCATCTCGTCCGCATCGACAGCCAGACCCGCCGCGCCATGGCACCGGTGCGCGTCACCGGCATCGAGGGCCGCCTGCTCGGCATTGATGTGCGCCCGGCCGACATGAAGCTCTACGGGCTGACCGATGCCGGGCAGATCGTCACGATCGATGCGGCGACCGGCCGCGCCACCCAGGTCAGCCGCCTCTCCGAGCGCTTCGAGAGCGGCGGTCGCGCGACCATCGACTTCAACCCGGTTGCCGACCGGCTGCGTGTGATGGGGATGAACGGCGCCAATCTCCGCATCAATGTCGACAACGGCCAGGTGGCGAAGGACGGGCAGCTCCGTTACCAGGCCGGCACGCCCTGGGCCGAGACCACGCCGCGCGTCGTCGCCGGCGCCTATACCAACAGCATTAAGGGCGCGACGGCGACCATGCTCTTCACCGTCGACACGCTGACCCGTTCGCTGAACCTCCAGGCTCCGCCGAACGAGGGCGTACAGCAGCCGAAGGGCGAGGTCGCGCCGAGCCTGCCGGGCGGCGTCGCCTTCGACATCATGCCTGAGGCGGGCGGTGGCAACATGGCGGTGCTCATCGCCGGCAGCACGCTGCACCATGTCGACCTGTCGAACGGCAAGGCGACCACGGTCGGCCAGGTGACCGGCCTGCCGCAGGCCGAAGTGATCGACATCGCCGTAGTGCAGTAACGGGCCGGGGCGGCGGGCAGCCGCCGCCCCTCTCCCGCTCAGAAGCCGACTTGGTCGCCGCCCTTCAGCGCCAGGATCTGCCGTGCCTCGGCGGGGGTTGCGATCTCGAGGCTCAGCTCCTCCAGGATGCGGCGGATCTTCGCCACCTGCTCGGCATTGCTCTTCGCCTGGACGCCCTTACCCAGCCAGAGGCTGTCCTCGAGGCCAACGCGGACGTTGCCGCCGAGAATCCCGGCCATGGTGGTGAAGGGCATCTGGTTCCGCCCCGCCGCCAGCACCGACCAGACGTAATCCTTGCCGAAGAGCCGATCCGCCGTCTCCTTCATGAACATCAGGTTGCGTGTCTCGGCGCCGACACCGCCCAGGATGCCGAAGATGGTCTGGGTGAAGAGCGGCGGCTCCACCACCTTGCGGTCCAGCATGTGGGCCAGATTGTAGAGGTGGCCGACATCGTAGCATTCGAACTCGAAGCGGGTGCCGTGGCCCTTGCCGAGCCGCTCGACGATCTGCTCGATGTCTTTGAAGGTGTTGCGGAAGATGAAGCCCGTTGTACCTTCCAGGTAGGGCCGCTCCCACTCGTACTTGAAATTCTTGATCCGGGCGGCGCTGCCCGAGATGTTGAAATTCATCGAGCCCATGTTGAGCGAGCACATCTCGGGCTTCGCCTGCAGCGGCGCCGCCAGCCGCTCATCGACCGACATGCCTAAGCCGCCGCCGGTGGTGATGTTGATCACCGCATCGGTCGACTGCTTGATGACCGGCAGGAACTGCATGAAGACCTTGGGGTCCGGCGTCGGCCGCCCGTCCTGCGGGTCGCGTGCATGCAGGTGGATGATGGCCGCCCCGGCCTCGGCCGCCGCGATCGACTGCTCGGCGATCTCCTGCGGGGTGATCGGCAGGTAGTCCGACATGCTGGGCGTGTGGATCGCCCCGGTGACGGCGACGCTGATGATGACCTTCGACATGCCCCTCTCCTCCCGATGGTGCGTGCCGGCACTATCGGCGCGACGGGGCGCGGCGTGAAGGTGTCCCGCGCACAGGCGGCCGCAGGGGGTTTTGGGAAGGCTCCCTATTCGCCTTTGGGCTGCTCGGCATAGGCGGCGAAGGCCCCGGCATGATCCTTGTGCCAGCGAGACAGCGGCGGGCGGTTCTCGACGATGTCTCCCGCCGACCAGAGGATGCGCCGCTCGTCCAGCCAGCGCGGCACGTCGTTGTCGGGGCAGAGGATGTAGAAATCGCCGGCCTCCAGGCGTTCCAGCATGAAATCCACCGTCTGGTCCGGCGTCCAGGCGGCAGCCGGCTTCTCCGTGCGTCCGTTGGCGGTGAGGCCGGTGAAGACGAAGCCGGGAATTAGCAGATGCGCACTGACCCGGCAGCCCTCGGTGTTGCGCAGCTCATGCTGCAGCGCCTCGGTGAAGGTGCGGACACCGGATTTCGCCATGTTGTAGGCCGGGTCGCCGGGCGGCGTGGTGATGCCCTGCTTGGAGCCGGTGTTGATAACGAGGCCGGGGCGGCCGCGCTCGATCATCCGCGGCACGAAGATCTGGCTGCCATGGATGATGCCCCAGAGATTGGTCTGGAGGATGCGCGACCAGGTGCCGGGAGGGCCGAAGATGGTGCTGCCCGGCTGGATGCCGGCATTGTTCATCAGTACGTCCGTGCCGCCGAAGCGGGCGCGTACCTCGGCCTCCAGCGCCGCGACCTGGGCCGGGTCGCCAACATCGCAGGGCAGGGTCGCGACCTCGGCGTCGGGGACGGCCTCCACGATTCCGGCGGCGGCCCGGACCAGGCGGTCCTCGCCGAGATCGGCGAGGACGATGCGAAGGCCGGCCCGGGCGAAGCGGGTCGCAGCGGCGAGGCCGATGCCCGCGGCGCCGCCCGTCACGACGGCGACGGCGCCCGGGACGAGAGCCGGGTGCGGCATCAGAAGAAGCCGCCGACGCGACGCTGGGCCTCGCGGGCGAGGCGGCGCATCGGGCGCTGGCCGGGGACGAGGACGCGCCCACCGCCCATCCGCCGCGCCGCGCCGACCCCGATGAGGAGGGCGCCGAGCCCTGCCAGCGCCGCCGCCGTCATCGCCGGATGGAGCTGAGCCTCGAGGAAGAGGCTGGTCTTGCGCACCGGGGCAACAGGGCGGGTCAGGCTCTTCTCGGTGCCATCCTCGCGCGGCTGGTAGAGGTTGTCGGCGCGGCTGGCCTTCGGGCGCTTGTCGCTGACCTGCGCGGGATAACCGACGGCTTCCATCACCAGGTCTGTGGTGCGTGGGAAGAAGGCACCCAGCAGCGCGATGGCATGGCCGCCGAACCCGACCACCAGCTCCCGCCGCTTGTGGGCGCAGGCATGGAGGATGGCGCGGGCGACGAGCTTCGGGTCATAGGCCGGCGGCGGCACGCGGACGCCTTCGCTCGGCAGGTAGTTGCGCGCGTGATCCTGGAAGCCGGTCTCGATGCCGGAGGGCTTGATGAGCGTGACGCTGATCGGCGCGCCGTCGCGTTCCAGCTCCATCCGGAGCGCGTCGGTGAAGGCGCGGACGGCATGCTTGGTGGCGGAATAGGGGCCCTGCAGCATCATCGCCCGGTCCGACAGCACGCTGCCGATATTGATGATGGCGCCGCCGCTGCGTTGCCGGAGTGCCTTGGCGGCGATGGTGCTGCCATGCACGACGCCCCAGTAGTTGGTCTCGAACAGGCGGTGGTGGTCGGCCAGCGGAACCTTCTCGATCTCGCCATAGATCGACGTGCCGGCATCGTTCACCCAGGAGTCGAAGCCGCCGAAGGCCTCCTGCACCTTGCGGGCGGCGGCTTCCAGCTCCTCCAACTTGCCGACATCGGCAACGGCATGGTCGGCGCGGGCGCCCTGGTTGCGCAACTCCTGCACGATCTTCTCCAATGCCTCGCCGTTGCGCGAGATGAGGAAGACGCGCGCGCCTGATTGCGCGGCGAGCCGCGCGGTGGCGAGGCCGATGCCGGAACTGGCGCCGGTGATGACGATGGTCTGCTGGTTGAGCGGCTTCAGCCGGAGCTGCGGCATGGGGGACCTCGGAATTGGTGGGGGGAGTGCGGGGTGAACCGCCCTCCCCTGCCCCGGTTCCCGTTACACCGTGAGTGAACCGGCCTTGGCTGCGGCATAACGGGCGGCGACCTTCTCCCAGTCGAGCACGTTCCACCAGGCTTCGAGATAGGCCGGGCGGCGGTTCTGGTACTTCAGGTAGTAGGCGTGCTCCCAGACATCGTTGCCGAGAAGGACCCGGCCGCCATCCATCAGCGGGGTGTCCTGATTGGGGCGGCTGGCGAGCGCCAGCTTGCCGGCGCGGTCCACGGTGACGAAAACCCAGCCGGAGCCGAAGACGCGGGCGCCGGCGCCGTTGAAGTCCGCTTTCAGCCTGTCGAAGCCGCCGAGGTCGCGGGTGATGGCCTCGGCCAGCTCGCCCGTCGGCGAGCCGCCCTTGCCGCCCATGATGCCCCAGAACATCGCGTGGTTGGCGTGTCCTCCGCCATTATTGCGGAGCGCGGTGCGGATGCCCTCCGGCATCTCGCCGAGCTTCGCCAGGATCTGCTCGATCGGCATGGCGGCGGCCTGGGAATGGTCCTTCACCGCCGCGTTCAGGTTGGCGACATAGGCGGCATGATGCCGGCCGTGGTGAATCTCCATCGTCTGCGCGTCGATATGCGGCTCGTTCGCATTGGCCGCGTAGGGCAGCGGCGGCAGGGTGAAGGGGCCGGAGGGCGCCTGCGCCCTGGCCCGCGGGGCGGCGAGGAGGCTCGCCAGGGCAGCGCCGCCGAGCAGGGCGGAGCGGCGGTTGAGCAGCGTGGACAAGGGCGTTCTCCCCGGATTGTTGCGCCGAGCAGATGGGGCGGCGGAGCCCGGAACCAAGGGCGTTTCAGCGCAGCGCGCGATAGGCGAAGGCGGCATAGGGGTCCCAGGCGACGGAAGCCGGGCCGCCCGGGACCGGCAGGCGGGCACCGGGCGGGCGGCGGGCGACGAGCATCCCGCCTTCCCCCAGCTCCATCAGCAGGCGGACATGGTCGCCGAGGAACACGCTGTCGCGCAACGCCGCGGGGAGCGCACCCTCGCCCATCTCCTCCGCCGGCAAGGCGGCGACGGCGACGCGGTCCGGGCGGATGGCGACGATGCAGCGGCTCCCCGGCCCCCCGGCATCGGCGATGCGGGCCTCGACCAGCGGGCCGCAATCGAGGCGGATGCCGCACTCCGCCTCCTCCCGCCACGCGACGGTGCCGGGGAGGCGGTTGTTCTCGCCGAGCAGGCCGGCGATGAGGGCGGTGGCGGGTTCCTCGTAAAGGGCGCGTGGCCGGTCGCACTGGGCAATGCGCCCCCCGTCGAGGACGGCGATGCGGTCGGCCAGCGCCATCGCCTCCTCCCCCTCACGGGTTGCCAGCAGCAGGGTGAGGCCGAGGCGCCGGGCCAGTCGGCGCAATTCGAAGGCGAAGGCGCGGCGGGCTGCCGGGTCGAGGCCGGCGAGCGGGTCGTCGAGCAGCAGCAATGGCTGCTCCGGGGCGAGAGCCCGGGCAAAGGCGGCACGGAGGCGCGGCAGCGGCCCGAGGCCGGCGATTCGGCGACCCTCGAAGCCGTCGAGGCCAAGCGCGGTCAGCGCGCGGGCAATGCGGGCGGGCCTGTCGCGGGCGGGGATGCCGTAGCCGGGAAGGAGCTGAGCGATCGCCTCCTGCACCGTGCGATTCGCCGGCATCACCGGGTCGAAAAGGGTGAGCGGGCGCTGCGAGGGTGCGAGCGGGACAAGGTCGCGGCCGTCGAGCAGCAGCTGCCCTGCATCGGGCCGGTCGATGCCGGCGACGAGGCGAAGCAGCGCGGTCTTGCCGCTGCCGGGCGGGGCGAGCAGGGCCAGGGTTTCGCCGCGGGCGAGGTTGAGGCTGATCTCCTCGAGACCCGCCGCCCTCCTCATTATCCCGTTCAGGCGCAGCAGCGGCGCGTCCATGATTCCCACCTTTCCAAGCCGCAGGCATCGCCGCCCGATGCGGGGGTGTCAACGCGCACCGGGGTTGGAACCATCGGGCGCCAGGCCGCGTTGCAGCGGCAAGTTTCCACCTCGCAAGGAGCAATGACATGTCGGCTGCCAACGACCTTTCCAACGACGCCCGCCGCCTCAAGGACCAGGCTGCGGCTTCGACCGACCGCGTTGCGACCGATGCCCAGGAAGAGCTGGCGAAGCTGCGCGCCCAGGTCGAGCGGCTGATGCAGGAGCGCGTCACCCCTGCCCTGGCCGGCGCGGCCGACCAGGTTTCCGACTACGCCAACCGCGCCCGCGAAGCGGTCGAGGAGCGGGCCGATGCGCTCTCCGAAACCGTGCGCGAGAAGCCCCTGATGGCGATCGGCATCGCGGCCCTTGGCGGCTACCTGGTCGGCCGACTGATGGGCGGCAATACCTACGTCTATCCGCGCGACCGGCACTAAGCGGCCATGCGCCTGATCAGCCTTCTGCGCGTCGCGGCGCAGGCCGAGACGCTGCGATGGAAACGCACCGGCCGGGGTGTCGCCATCCAGGCGGCACTCGGGGCGGCGGCGGCGGTCTTCGGGCTGATGCTGCTGGTCATGCTGCATGTAGCGGCGCTGATCTGGCTGGCCGAGGGGCGCAGCGGGACGGCGGCGGCGCTGATCATCGCCGGGGTGGACCTGGTCGTGGCCGCGTTGTTCGGCTGGTTGGCCGCGAGGCATGCTGAGGACCCGATCCAGGTCGAGGCGCAGCGAGTGCGCGATGACGCGCTGCGTCAGGTGGGCGATACCGCTTCCCGCGCAATGGTTCTGGCGCCGCTGCTGCGCAGCCGGAATGCGAAGAAGGGCCTGATCGGCGCGGCGTTGACCGCGGCGGTGGTCGGCTTCATCGCTCGGCGATGACATGTCGGGCGGCAGGATCCTGGGTGATCCGGCCGCCCGCATATCGATCCCCGGCGGCCCTCGCGCGTTTGGCCGGGGCAGGCAGCAAGGGGATGGCGGCATGGACCGCTTACTTCACCATCATCTGACGACGATGCTCGATGGGTTGCGGCCCGTGCTGGCCCCGGCCGAGCGCGACGGCGTACCAGGGCGGGTTGCCGCCCGCCTGCGCGTCGTGGCCGTCGAGCTGGAAGAAGCATTGGCGCCTAGGACGCTCCGGCGCCAGGCTGATGGTGAGCGTGCAGTCGATGCGGCGAATGCCGAGGTCATCGGCCGTAGTGAACGCGCACGACGTCTGGAGATTGACGAGGCATGAGCCAGGTCAGCGACAACGCTGCATCGCAGCACTTCGAGCTGGCGGCAGGAGGTGAGGTCGCCTTCATCGCCTACCGCCGTGACGGCAATCGGGTTGAACTGATTCATACCGAGGTGCCGCAGGCGTTGGAAGGCAAGGGCGTGGGCTCGGCGCTGGTGCGCGGCACGCTGGAGCAGTTGCGGGCGGAAGGTGCGACAGTTCTGCCGACCTGCAGCTTCGTCGCCCGCTACATAGAGCGGCACTCCGAATACGGGGACATGGTCGCCGGCGGCTGATCGGAATGCGGGCGCTGGTGCTGGCGCTCCTCCTCGCCGCGCCCATGGCGTTGGCGCAGGAGGTCCATTGCACGGTGCCGGTGATGGCGCCGGTGATGGACTGGCGTGGCCTTGGCCTTGGGATGCGCTATCCATCCAGCTTCGCGCCCGTCGAAACGACAAGCGATACGGTCCGCTTCGCCAGCCGCGACGGACAGGGCAGCGCTGCGGTGACGGCGATCCCGAACGGGCTGCGGCAGGGCCTCGCCGCGGTGATGGCCGAGGCGAGACAGGACATCACCGGAAACAGTGGCGGCGAGATCACCTACAGCCGGACAAAGGGGAGCTGGTTCGTGCTCTCCGGCTTCATGGCCGGCCGGATCTTCTACCGGCGCAGCCTGGTCTCGACGGATGGAGGATTCATCGGCACGCTCTGGGTCGAGTTCCCGCGCGCGATGAAGCCCTGCTTCGAGGCGGCGGTGACGACGATGTCGCTCTCTTTCCGTGAAACGGGCCGCTAGACCATGATCTGCGACCATGGCCCGGCTTGTTGCCCGATCTGCGCCTTCGAAATTCCACCTCAACCCATCGGGCCTAATCCGGCAGGATCGCGGCGTGAGCAAGGCTGCTGAGCACGTCCATACGCTGGTTGTGGAAGGCCTCGGTCTGGCGGCAATTCGAGAAGAAGGCGAAGGAGACGCCGCTCGTCGGGTCTGCCCAGCAATAGGAACTGCCGACGCCGCCATGGCCGAAGGTGCGGGGATGGCCGATGGTGCCGAGGCCGCGCGCCACCGGCGTCTCACCGCGCGAATGCGGGCCGAGGCCGCGATGCATCGGGATACCCATGTAGTCGTCGATGCGGTCGCCGGTGAAGTTGCGCGTCACGAACTCGATCATGCGCGGCGAGAAGAGCCGGGTGCCGCCCAGCATGCCGCCATGGGCAAGCGTCTGGTAGAAGGCGGCCATGCCGTGCGCCGTGCCGTAGCCGCCACCGCCCGGGATGCCGGCCGCGTGGTGGGCGGCGGTGTTCTCTGCCGCACGGGGGACGAAGGCGCCGTCCTGCTTCGGGTCGTAGATCTCGGCGGCGCGGGGCAGGTCGGCCTCACCCATGCCGATGACGACCTCGCGCTCGAGCCCGAGCGGCATGAGGATGCGCTCGCGGATGACGCTGCGGAAATCCTGCCCGGTGATCGCCTCGACCAGCACCGCGGCCACCCAATGGGCGGCGGTCGGATGATACTGGACGCGGCTGCCGGGGGTCCATTCCAGGGTGAAGTCGCTGACCGCCTGGCGCAGCCGGGCATGGTCGGACCAGCACTCCGACGGCACCATGGCGGAGGGAAATCCGCCCTGATGCGTCAGCAATTGCAGTATGGTGATGCCGTCCTTGCCATGCGCCGCGAATTCCGGAACGTGCTGCGCCACGGGGTCTGAGAAGCGAAGCAGCCCCTCTTCCGCCAGCAGCCAGAGCGCCGAGGCGGTGACGACCTTGGTGTTCGAATACATCAGGAAGAGGGTATCGGCCGTCGCTGCCGTGCCGAGCCGTGCCTCGCCGAAATGGCGGAACAGGGCGAGCTTGCCATGACGCGCCACCGCCACCTGCGCACCGGGGTGGTGCCCCTCGGCGATATGACGCTCGATGATGGCGCAAAGGCGGGCCAGCGGGCGCGGATCGAGGTTCAGCGCCTCCGGATTTGATTCGGGCAGCGGGAAGGCCATGGACATGCTCCCTCGGTTCTTTCCGAGGGAGCCTAGCACCGCCGCCCGGCGATGCTAGTCCGGTTGGATGCGGGCGCGGCGGATGGTCCCGGCCCAGCGCTCGGCATCGGCGCGGATGAGGGCGCCGAGGGCCTCGGGGCTCTCCTTCACCGGCTCCAGGCCAAGGGCGGCGAGGCGCTCGGCGACCTCGGGCTTCGCCAGGACCTGGCCGATGGCGCCGTTGAGGCGGGAAACGATCGCAGGGTCCGTGCCGCGCGGCGCGACAATGCCATGCCAGCCGACCGCCTCGGCACCGGTCATGCCGGCCTCAGCCAGCGTCGGGACCTCGGGCAGGCCCTTGGTGCGCTCGCCGCTCGAGACGAAGAGGCCGCGCATGCGGCCGACGCGGACATGGTCGGTGACCGCGCCGATATTGATGATGACGCCCTGCAGGCTGCCGCCGAGCAGGTCGTTCACCGCGAGCGCCCCGCCGCGATAGGGCACATGCGTCCAGCGCACCTCGGCGGCCGCCTGAATCTGCTCGCCGAGCAGATGGGCGAGGCTGCCATTGCCCGGCGTGCCGACGGCGAGCGGCCCACGGCGGGTGGCGGCCAGGAAATCCTCCAGCGTCTGCGCGCTGCTGTCGGCGCGAACGACGAGGATCTGCGGCACGCGGACGGCGCGGGCGACGGGTGCGAAGCCCTCCACCGGGTCGAAGCTGAGGCCGGGGAAAAGCGTGCGGTTGATGGAGAGGCTGTCGGAGCCGGCGAGCAGCATGTAGCCGTCCGGCTTTGCGCGGGAAGCTGCCTCGTACCCGATATTGCTGCCGGCGCCAGGCAGGTTCTCCACCACGACGTTCTGGCCGAGCACATCGGTCAGGTGCCGGGCGAGCAGGCGGGCGACAATGTCCTGGCTGCCGCCGGCAGCGACCGGGACGATGATGCGGATGCTGCGCTCGGCGGGCCAGGCCTGGGCGAAGGCAGGCGTGGCAAGGCTCGCGGCGGCGAGGGCGAGGAGACTACGGCGGCGCATCATGCGAGTTCCAGTTTACGGCGGAGCAGCGAGAGCGGACGGTCGGCGCCTTGCGCGGCCTGGTAGCCGACGCGGATGGCATCACGCGAACGAGTCCAGGTGGCGGGGTCGGTGCCCTCGGGGACCTCGACAGTGGTCACACCGCAACGAAGCAGCATGGCGTAGTGGTCGGGGATGATGTGGCCGGTCGCGCGGATCTCACCAGTGAAGCCGTGGTGCTCACGCAGGCTCCGGGCCTGGGTGAAGGCGCGGCCGTCCTTCGGCTTCGGCATGCGCACCGCGACGAGGGCCAGGCGGTCGAGGAAGGGGGCGATCTCCTCCGGCTGCGTCTCGGGCGCGACGGCGACGCCGAGCGGCGCGTTGCGGCCGGCAAGCGCCGCGGCCTCGGCCCGCAGGCGGTCGAGGCTGATGATCGCCGGGCCGTCGGGGAGCGGGGCGTCGTCCTCGATGCTGGTCCAGTCGTCGGGCCGCAGGCGGCCATCCTCAAGCAGGGGCATAGAGGGCGTCCTTGAAAGGCGTCACGCCGACCCGGCGGTAGGTATCGATGAAGCGCTCGCCCGGCACGCGATGGGCGATGTAGGTGGTGATGAGGGTCTCCACCGCATCGACGATGGTGTCGTAGGAGAAGGCGGGCCCGATCAGCTCGCCGATCGCGGCGTCGTTGGTCGCCGAGCCGCCGAGGGTGACCTGGTAGACCTCCTCGCCGCGCTTATCGACGCCGAGGATGCCGATATGGGCGACATGGTGGTGGCCGCACGCATTGATGCAGCCGGAGATGTTGATGAAGCACTCGCCGATGTCGTGCTGGCGGTCGAGCGAGGCGAAGCGCTCGCTGATGCGCTGGGCGATGGGGATGCTGCGGGCAGTGGCCAGTGCGCAGTAGTCCATGCCCGGGCAGGCGATGATGTCGCTGATCAGGCCGATATTCGGCGTCGCCAGGCCTGCGGCGCGGAGGCCCCCCCAAAGTGCGTACAGGTCTTCCTGGCGCACATGCGGCAGAACGAGGTTCTGCACATGGGTGACGCGGATCTCGCCGAAGGAGTGGCGCTCGGCGAGGTCGGCGACGGCCTCCATCTGGTCGGCGCTGGCGTCGCCAGGGATGCCGCCAATCGGCTTCAGCGAGATGGTGACGGAGGCATAGCCGGGCTGCCGGTGCGCGCGGACGCTGGCCGAGGCCCATTGGCGGAATTCGGGATCAGCGTGGAGCGCCTGGTCCTCAAGCGAGGCAAAGGGGGGTGGTGCGAAATGCGCCCCGATGGCAGCGACGATCTCCGGGTCGAGCCGGTACCTGTCGCGCGGCATGCGCTCGTATTCGCGCTCGACCATCTGCGTGAACTCGTCGCCGAGGTCGCGGACAAGGATCTTGATGCGCGCCTTGTAAATGTTCTCGCGCTGGCCTAAGGCGTTATAGACGCGCAGCACGGCTTCCATATAGGCGAGGAATTCGGCCTCCGGCACCCAGTCGCGCAGCTTGCGGGCGATGATCGGGGTGCGGCCGAGGCCGCCGCCAGCATGGATCTCGAAGCCGACCTCGCCGCGCTCGTTGCGCTTGGCCAGCACGCCGACATCGTGCACCTGGGCGGCAACGCGGTCGTTGGGGCTGCCGGTGATGGCGATCTTGAACTTGCGCGGCAGCCAGGTGAATTCCGGGTGCAGCGTGGACCACTGGCGGAGGATCTCGGCGTAGACGCGCGGGTCCACCACCTCATCCGGCGTGGCGCCGGCATATTCGTCCGTCGTGGTGTTGCGGATGCAGTTGCCGCTGGTCTGGATGGCGTGCATGTCCACCTCGGCGAGCGCTTCCAGCATCGCCGGCACGTCCTCCAGCTTCGTCCAGTTGAACTGGATGTTCTGGCGGGTGGTGAAATGGCCGAAGCCGCGGTCCCAGCGTCGGGCGATGCGGCCGAGCTGGCGGAGCTGGGCGCTGTTCAGCAGGCCGTAGGGGATCGCCACGCGGAGCATGTAGGCATGGAGCTGGAGGTAGAGGCCGTTCATCAGCCTGAGCGGCTTGAACTCGTCCTCGGTCAGCTCGCCCGCGAGGCGGCGCTCGATCTGGCCTCGGAACTCCGCGATCCGCTCTTGCAGGAATTCGCGGTCGATCTCGTCATAGCGGTAGGTGCGGGCGTGGGGCGGGTAGGTCAGGGCATTCATGCTCAGGCGGCCTCGGCTGCGACGCTCGGGCCCTGCACGCGCAGGCGCTCGCGGAATTTCAGGGGGGTGGGGCCGGCAAGATCGACCTCGACGGCATAGACCCCGACGACATGCTGGTCGCGCTCGCCTTGCCGGGCGAGGGCGAGGCCCGTCTCGGCGGCCTCGGGGGCGAAGGGAACGGTCTCGGTGATAGCGTCGCGCCAGAGGCCCGCAGTGCCGAGCCAGACCACGCGGCCGTCGCGCAGGCGGTTGGCGGTGAAGACCACGGGGGCCGTGGCGGGGCGGGCCTTCGCCTTGGTGCTCATCGAGGGGATGTCCTGCGCGGCGGGGGTGTTGCCTGGTATTTAACGACCAGAAGCGTGGGCAACAAGTCACAGGCTGTAGATTTGCGCGATGAAATCTCGTGTTTTCACGCATTGCGATTGTGATTCCTGCTGCATCGTCCGGTGCAGGAAGGCCGTTTAGGCTCGGGGCGTGAGCCCTTTTCTTCGATTCGCGCTGGCCGGTGCGGCCGCCACCGCCGCCGGCAACGGCTTGGCGCGCTTCGCCTATGTGCCGCTCTTCCCGGCCATGGTGACGGCGGGATGGGTGGATGGCGGCCAGGCCGGGATGCTCGGAGCGGCGGCGCTGCTCGGCTACCTCGTCGGAATACTGGGCGGGCGTGGGGTGGCGCGGCGGTTGGGCGTGCCGGGGCTCCTTGATTGCGGCATGGGGCTGGTGGTGCTGGCGCTCGCGGCCTGTGCCTGGAATGGCGGCTTCGCTTGGTTCGTCGTCTGGCGGACCTTGGCCGGGATCGGCGGCGGGTTGCTGATGGCCCTGGCGGGACCGGCAACCCAGGCCTCGGTGGCGCCGGAGTGGCGGGGGGCAGCCGGGGGTGTCGTCATCTCTGGAGTCGGGCTTGGCATTGCGACCGGGGCCGTGGCGGTGCCGGCGCTGCTCTCGGGCGGATTGCCGGCGGCCTGGCTGGGTCTGGCGGGGCTGGTGCTCGGCCTCTGGGGCTTCGCCCATTCTCGCTGGCCGCACATGGTGCTGACCGGCGAGGCGGCCGAGGCGCCGCCGCGGGCCCAGTTGCTCACCGCGACCTATGGGCTGCACGCGGCCGGGATGGTGCCGCCGATGGTGTATCTGGCGGATCTCGCGGCACGCGGGCGTGGATTGGGCCTCGGGATCGGCGCGGCGGTCTGGCTGGTCTTCGGCCTGGCCGGGGTGGCGGGCGGCATCCTCTCCGGCCGGGTGACGGACCGGATTGGCGGGCGCCGCGCCTTGGCGATCTGGCTCGCGGTGCAGTCCCTGGCCCTGGCCCTGGCTCTGCCGCCCTGGCCGGTGCTGGTGCTGCCGGCGGCCGCGGCGGCGGGCTTTGCCGCGGTCGGGGTGACGGCGGTGACGCTCACCGTCTGCCGGGACGTGGCAGGGGCGCGGGCGACCGGGCTCTGGGTACGCTGCACGGCGGCCTTCGCGGTGATGCAGACCCTGGTGGGATTTGGCCTGGCGGCACTTTTCGCCGCGACGGGGGAGAGCCACCTGGCGGTCTTTGCCGCAGGGTTCGGCTTCTCGCTCGCAGGCCTCGCGGGGGCAATGGGGTTGCTGCGGAAAGCGGATAGAATGGTGGCCGGCTGATCCCTGAGGGAGGTTCCATGCGTCGCCTGCTGCTGCTTGCCGTCTGCTTCGGCTCCCCGGCACTGGCCGAGGAGCTGCCGGTCCGGGCAGTGACCCTCTCCAATGCCGGCCTCGCCGAGATCGAGCGCGGCGGGCGGCTGGAAGCCGGGGCGGCGATCACCTTCCGCGTCCCGGTCGAGGATGTGGACGATGTGCTGAAGAGCCTGGTGCTGCGCGACCCGGCCGGGGTCGTCGAGGGGCTCCGGCTGCCGGCGCAGGAGATCGAAGCGGAGGCCTTCCGCGGCCTGCCGCTGAAGCCGGCGGATTTCGAGAACCGGGCAAGCCTGTTGCGGGCGCTGCGGGGGCAGGTGGTGGAAGCAGGGGGCAGCACGGGGCGGCTGACCGATGCCGAGGAGGCCGAGGGCGGGCTGCGCGTCTCCCTACTCAGCGAGAAGGGGCTCAGGCTGCTGCTGCTGCGCGAGGGGGAGGAGGTAAGCCTCACCGATGCCGGCCTCGCAGCGCGTATTGCCCGGGCGGCGGAGGCGCTGGCGGCGGCCCGCGCGGCGGATGAGCGGCAGGTGGAGATCCGGCTCCGGGCGGATGCGGCACGGGAGGTTTCCTTCGCCACGGTGACCGGGGCGCCGCTCTGGAAGTCCTCCTATCGGCTGTTCCTGCCGGAGGCGTCGGGCGAGGCCGGGCTGCAAGGCTGGGCGGTGGTGGAGAACCGCTCCGGGGTCGATTGGACGGGGGTGCGGCTCTCGCTCGTCTCCGGCAATCCGGCCGCCTACCGGCAGGCGCTTTACACGCCGATTCGGGTGGAGCGGCCGGAACTGCCGGTGCGGGCGGCGGAGCAGGTGCGGGCAGCGGCGGATACCGGGCCACTGCCGCGGCCGCCTTTGCCAGCACCGGCCATGGCCCAGGCGCCTGCCATGCGCGCCATGCGGATGCAGCCCGAGGCGGCCCCCGCGCCGATTGCCGCGGTGTCGCAGGCGTTGGCGGAGAGCGCGGCCGGGCGGGTGGCCTTCACCCTTCCCTCCCCCGTCTCGATCCGCGGCGGGGAGACGGCGAACCTGCCCTTCCTTGAGGCGCGGCTGCCGGCGGAGCCGGTCTGGTGGGTACAGGAAACCGGCGCGCGCAACCCGCTCAGCGCGGTGAATCTCCGCAATGCCGGTGCGGCGGTGCTACCGGATGGGCTGGCGGCGGTCTTCGACGCAGCCGGGGCCTATCTCGGCGATGCGGAGCTGCGGACGGTGCAGCCGGGCGAGCAGCGGCTGCTGGCCTTCGCCCGCGACCGGGACGTGGCCATCACCTCCAGCGCCTCCAGCGCGGAGCGGCCGATCGGAGTGGCGTTGCGGCGCGGCGTCGTCGTGCTCAGTGCTCTCCAGCGGGAGGAGGTGGCGCTGGCCGTCGACCCGCGCGGGGCGAGCGGGCGGATGGTGATCGACCTGCCGCGGAGAGCCGGGGCGCGGCCGCTTTTCCCCGTCGCCGCCGAGGGGGATTTCGGCCTGCGGACGGAGGCAGCGCTGGAGGGCCAGCCTGCTGTGCTGCGCTTCGCCTGGGAGCGGGAGGGACGGACCGAGGTGCCGATCCTCGACCAGGGGCTCGGCGACCCGGTGCTGCTGCGCTGGCGGGAAGTCGATGTGGAGGCAAGTCTCCGGCGCCTGCCCGGCGGCACGGCGAGCCTCGAGACGCTGCGCGCGGTGCTGGAGCGGCTGCCGGCGGAAGCGCCTGGGCGGCCGGCGCTGGAGGCGGTCGTTGCCGGACTGGGCGAGGCGCGGCGGCTGCTGGACGTGGCACGGGGCGTGATCCGGCAATACCAGGTGGCGGAGGCGGCACTCGGACGGGCGCGGGCCGCCGCCGAGGACCGCACCGGCGCGGAGCGGGAGGAGGCACGGCGGCGGCTCAACCAGGCGAGCCTCGCCGCCGAGCGCGCCGGAGCGGTGGCCGATGCGGCCTGGGAGGCTTGGCAGCGGCAGGTGGCGGAGGTGCTGGGGCGGACAGGCTAGGGATCACATCCCGCCGGCGCCGGCCTCCTGGGCCCGGCGCGGCCGGGCACGGCCCAGCCAGGCCGCCACCGCGACCATCGCCATGCCGAGGCCGGCGGTAATGGCGACCGCCGGCAGCGTCACATTTGCGACGGCGACGGCGAACAGCGCCCAGAGCAGCGCGCCGGCATACCAGAGGTCGCCCCGGCTCCGTCGCAGCACGGCGCTGCCGATCCAGGCGGCGAGCAGGACCAGCCCCATCGCCACCAAGGCCGGATCGGTGCCGCCCCAGGTCACGCCCTCGGTCGCCGCCGCACCGGAGAGGTTGACGATGCTGGCGGCTGAGACCCAGCCGGCCAGCAGCCCGAAGAGCGGCCGGGCAATCCAGCGCCAGCCGGCACCCTCCGCCGGCAGCGCGATGGACCGGAAGAAGGCCATCAGCGCCGCGGCCAGCAGGGCGAGGATGATCGCCAGCAGGTGCCAGCCATTCGGCGTCAGCTGCGCCACGACCATCCAGAGCAGCATCAGCGCGAAGGCTCCCGCCGCCGGGCCGCGCAGCCGGGCAAGGCGGGGGTCGGCGCGCTGCGCCGGGAGCATCTGCCAGAAGCCCCAGGCCAGGGCGAGGGCGAAGATCGGCCCCCAGATTGAGAAGGCATAGGGCGCCGGTACCACCGGCGTGCGGATGCTCTGCATCGCCCAGAGCGGATGGCCGGTGCCGATGAGGCGCGCCAGGCCGCCGGCGAAGGGCAGCAGGGCCGGAAGGAGCAGGTTCAGCAGGGCGAGGATTCGGGGCATGCTCGGCACTCTGGCAGGGGACCGGGACGGATGCAGCAGCGGGCCGAGGCCGATCCTTTCCTCGCCGAAAGGCCGCGGCTGCTGGCCCTCGCCTACCGTATGCTCGGCGCTACCGGCGAGGCCGAGGAGGTGGTGCAGGAGGCCTGGATTCGCTGGCAGGGCGCCGGGGACATCGCCGATCCGGTCGCCTGGCTGGTGACGGTGGTAACGCGGCTCTGCCTCGACCGGCTGCGGCGTGGCGCGGCAGCGCGGCGGCGCGGCGCAGCTATCCCGGCCCCTGGCTGCCGGAACCCTGGCTGGAGGAGGTGTCGGCCCCGGCCGAGAGCACGGCCCCCGACCGCCGGCTCGACCGGCTGGCCGACCTCTCCATCGCCTTCCTGCTGCTGCTGGAGCGGCTCTCGGCGCCGGAGCGCGCGGCCCTGTTGCTGCGTGACGCCCTCGGGGCGGACTACGTGGTGATCGCCGCGGCGCTCGGGCGGACGGAGGCGGCCTGCCGGCAACTGCTCCACCGGGCGCGGGAGCGGCTGCGGGAGGCCGGGCCGGCACGCCAGCCGGCAAGCCCGGCGGCGCACCGGCGGCTGCTCGGGGCCTTTCTGGCGGCGGCGCGCTCGGGCGATGCGGCGCGGCTCACCCGGCTGCTGGCCGAGGATGCGCGGCTACTGACCGATGGCGGCGGCAAGGCGCGGGCCGCGCTCAATCCGATCCTCGGCGCCGGCAAGGTGATGCGCTTCGCCCTCGGTGTGCGGCGGCGGTTGCCGGCAGGGATCGAGGCGCGGCCGGTGGCCTTCAACGGCCAGCCGGGCTTTGCCCTCTTCCTCGACGGGGCGCCCTGGGGCGCGCTGGGTGCCGAGGTGGCCGGCCGACGCATCCGGGCGCTCTACCTGATCCGCAATCCCGACAAGCTGCGAGGATTTTGGCCGGCCGCCGTCACAAGCGACGGGGCCAGTGCGTCCTTGAGACAGCGGGCGGTGCTGCCGCCCGCCGAACCGAAGGGACGCATCGATGAGCCAGAGACTGAACCCGCCTGAAGCCAATCCGGCCCTCTACAAGGCCCTGATCACGCTGGAGATGCAGATCCGGCAAAGCGGCCTGCCGCATGGCTTGATGGAACTGGTGAAGACCCGCGCCTCGCAGATCAATGGCTGCGCCTTCTGCATCCACATGCACAGCGCGGATGCGTTGAAAGCAGGCGAGACACCGCAGCGGCTGCTGCTGCTCTCGGCCTGGCGCGAGAGCTCGCTCTATACCGCACAGGAGCGGGCGGCGCTCGCCTGGACAGAGGCGTTGACCCTCCTGCCGCAGACCGGTGCGCCCGACCCCGACTATGCCGCCGCGGCGGAGCAGTTCTCGCCGGCGGAGCTGGTCGCGCTGACGACGCTGATCGGGATGATCAACCTGTGGAACCGGCTGGGCGTCGGCTTCCGCCTGGAACACCCCAGGAGCTGATGCGGAATGGGCCAGGACCCGCGACCCGGCCACCGGGGTGGCCGGTGCGGTGGCAGGACGGGCGGGGATGGCCGATGGCAGCACGGCCGCTACCGACATCGAGGCATTGCGAAGCGGAGCTGAGGCGCCGCCTCGATCCCGCCGCCAGCATCCTCGGCAGGGTCAACCTGCACCTTCACCGCGTGTTCGACGTGCGAGAGCCAGCAGCGCGAACAGGGACAGCGCCGTGAGCGAGCCGGACAGCAGGAGCGCGGCGTGCGGCCCGAGCGAGTCCAGCACCAGCGCGAAGACGAATGGCGCCGCCGCCTGCAGCAGGCGTGCCGGGGCGGCCAGCAGCCCCGTCCGCAGCCCGTAACCAGCGGGCCCGAACAGCGCGAGCGGCAGTGTTCCCCGCGCAATGGTCAGCAGGCCGTTGCCAGCGCCATGCAGCAGTACGAAGGGGATGGCGGCAGTCGGGCCCAGGAAGGCCAGCAGCGCCGCTCCGACGGGATGCAGGCCTGCGGCGAGCTGGGCCGTGACGAGGGACGACGCCCGCCGCAGCAGCGCGAACTCCGCCATGCGGGCGGCGACCTGCGCCGGGCCGACCAGCGACGCCGCGAAGATCGCCGCGGCCGGCGCCGCGCCCAAGGCCTCGATGATGCGCGGCAGGTGGGTGGCCATGGCCGTCGAGACGAAAGCGGTCGCCGCGAAGACGGCCGCCAGGATGATCATGGTCCAGGGCACGCCGCCGGGCGCGGCCTCGGTGGGCGCGACGGCGGGCGCAGGCGGCGGCGCCTTGGCGACGAGGAAGCGGTTCATCGGCAGAGCCACGGCCAGGTGCAGGACGGCCCAGGCCAGGCAGGCACCGCGCCAACCCAGGACGTCGATCATGAGGGCGCTGGCCGGCCAACCCACCGTGCTGGCGAATCCGGCGAGGAGGGTGATCCCGGTAATCGCGTTGCGCGCCTCGCGTCCGTAAAGACCGGTGACCGTGGCGAAGGCGGCCTCGTAGAGGCCGAACCCCATGCCGACGCCGATCACTGCCCAGGCGAAGGCCAGCGTGATGGGCCCGGACGCCAAGGCCAGCAGTGCCAGCCCGGCCGCGAAGACGATGTTGGATGCCGCCAGCACGTCACGGCCGCCATAGGCGTCGATGAGTCGCCCGGCGGTCGGGCCAACCAGACCGGAGAGCAGCAAGGCGCCGGAGAAGATGCCGAAGAACCAGGCCCGCGACAGGCCCAGCGCCTCGCAGACCGGGTCGGCGAAGACCGCCGGGAGGTAGTAGGTAGAGCCCCAGGCGAGGGTCTGCGTGACGCCGAGGGTAGTCGTGACCACACCCCGGCGCCGCGAGAGATCCGCGGCCATCATCTGCGCTCGTACCAGCCCCGGGTCCGCATCACGATGTGCACGACGGAGAGCATGACGGGCACCTCGACCAGCACGCCGACCACGGTTGCCAGTGCGGCGCCGCTCTCGAAGCCGTAGAGCCCGATCGCGACCGCGACGGCAAGCTCGAAAAAGTTCGAGGCGCCTATGAGCGCGGAGGGCCCGGCAACGCTGTGGGCCGATCCGCACTGGCGGTTCAGGACGTAGGCGAGGCCCGCGTTCAGGTAGACCTGGACGAGGATGGGCACCGCCAGCAGCAGGATGACCAGCGGCTGCGCGAGGATCTGCCCGCCCTGGAAGCCGAATAGCAGCACCAGCGTGGCCAGCAGCGCGACCAGCGACACCGGATGCAGCGCCTTCAGCGTGCGCTCAAGCGCCTTGCCGCCTGAAGCGACCAGCGACCGGCGCCAGACCTGCGCCGCAGCAAGGGGCAGGACGATGTAGAGCCCAACCGAGAGGATCAGCGTGTCCCAGGGCACGGTGATGGCGGAAAGGCCGAGCAGCAGGCCGACCACGGGCGCGAAGGCCACGAGCATGATCGCGTCGTTCAGCGCGACCTGCGACAGGGTGAAGTTGGCGTCGCCGTCGGTCAGGCGCGACCATACGAAGACCATGGCCGTGCAGGGCGCGGCCGCCAGCAGGATGAGCCCCGCGATGTAGCTGTCGACCTGGCCCGCGGGCAGCCACGGCCGGAACAGCCACCCGATGAACAGCCAGCCCAGCAGCGCCATGGAGAAGGGCTTCACCAGCCAATTGATGCCGACTGTGACGGCGATGCCGCGCCAGTGGCGCGCGACCTGCCCCATGGCCGCGAAGTCCACGCGGAGCAGCATCGGCACGATCATCGCCCAGATGAGCAGGGCGACCGGGATGTTGACCTGGGCCACCTCCATGCGGCCGAGCGCCTGGAAGGGGCTGGGCAGCAAGGCGCCCAGGGCAATGCCGACGACGATGCAGAGGGCAACCCAGAGGGTGAGATAGCGCTCGAAGGTGCCCATGGCAGCCTTTCGGCGCCCGATGGCGGCCTCGCCTTCGGCAGCCGCGCTCATGCCGCCGGATCCTTGGCGACGCGGTGCCCATCGGCGTCCACCACCGCCTCGCCGTCCTCCTTGGCGAAGGCGCCGCGCTGCGGATTCGGCAGGATCTCGAGGACGGCCTCGGACGGCCTGCAGAGCTTCACGCCAAGGGGCGTCACCACAATCGGGCGGTTTATGAGGATGGGATGCGCCATCATGGCGTCGAGCAGTTGGCTGTCGGTCAGGGACGGGTCGCTGAGGCCGAGTTCCGTGTAGGGGGTGCCCTTCTCGCGGAGCACGTCGCGCACCGGGATGCCCATGCGCCGGATAAGGTTGGCCAGCACCTCCCGGGCCAGCGGGGTCCTCAGGTACTCGATGACCTTCGGCTCCTCCCCGCTGTTCCGGATGAGGGCCAGGGTGTTGCGGGACGTCCCGCAATCCGGGTTGTGGTAGATCGTGACGGTCATTCCGCGGGCTCCACAGGAGAGCAGGCACAGGCCGAGAGCGCCGGAGTGCAGACCTTCGGGTGGCCCTGGCAGCAGTCGCGCATCAGAAAGGCGATGAGGCCGGAGAGGGCTTCGTAGACGGCCGAGTAGCGGATCGATCGACCCTCTCGCCGCGACTGGACCAGGCCAGCCGCCTCGAGGTGGGTGAGGTGGAAGGACAGGCGCGAGGAGGTGGCGCCCATGGCGTCCCCGATCGCACCGGCGGCCATGCCTCCTGGCCCGGCCGTCACCAGCAGGCGCACGATCCTCAGGCGGGTCTCCTGCGACAGGGCGCCGAGCGCATCGAGTGCTTGCATTTCATCCATGACGGCTCAATAACTCAAGAGAGGTTGAGATAAAAGAGGTCACGATGAACGCGCCTGTCCTCCCGGTGAACATCGGCTTTCAGGGCGACGCCTCGTTGGGCGTTGTACTCGACGCTTTGCTGCCCTATGGGGCGCGCCGGCTGATCATCAGCTATGACGGGCGCCAGACCGGGGGCGGCTACCACGTCACCGAGGTGAAGGCGGGCTCCTTCGTCACCCTCGACTGCGGCGGCAACCCGGATGCCTGGCGGGAGACGATCTTGCAGGTGGAGGACCTGCCCGCTTCGACCGAGAAGCCGGACCCCTTGGAGGTCGGCAAGTTCCTCTCCATCCTGGAGAAGGTGGCAGCTCGGGTGAACCTTGAGCCGGACAGCCGGCTGACCTTCGAGATCGGGCCGCCCGGCCGCCCCATGCAGATCTTCGACGTCGATGCCATCCGCGTCGAGGCCGCCAGCGTCGTCATCGAGCTGGGTCCCAGGCCCGCCGTCTGCAAGCCGCGGCACCGTGCCGAACAAGACGCCAAGTCCGGCTCAGCCTGCTGCAAGCCGCAGGGCGGATGCTGCTGACGCCCGCGCCGTTTCTACAATTCTTTGAAAGAATCACCTTTGCCGGCAGTTCGTCAAAGGCATGCCGCCACCCGTGAGGGCGTGCTGGAGCAGGAGCGCACTCCTTCCGATGCGGATCATGCCTTGCTGATGCCGCAGCGGCATTCGTGGTCGCGCATCAGCTCGGACGTTTCAAGGATGGGGCCCGACAGGTGTGGCGGCCGCATCTTGCCTATGCGAGGCGAACCGCTCGACCATGGTTGCGCTCGCCTCGTTCAAGCCGGCGATCCGCACTTTATGTCCGTGACGCCGCCCCTTGAGCACGATCCGGTCCAGCGCGCTGACGGCCGAGGTATCATAGAAATGGGCGTCGCTGACGTCGATGACGATCTGCTCCACCGGCTCCAGCAGGTCGACCGCGTCGAAGAAGGTGCCTGCGGAGGCGAAGAAGATCTGGCCTTCCACCTTGTAGGTGCGAACCCTCCTGTCAGGCGAAAGTTTTGAGGTGACGCGGCTCAGGCGGGACACCTTGCCGGCAAAAAACGCCCGAAAGCAGCACTCCGACCAGAACGCCCTTGGCGAGGTCGGCCGTCGCCACGACGGTCGCCAGCATCACCACAGAGGATGGCAGGGGTTGCTCCGTAGCCGCACGATGGAAGCCCAGCAGACGGTGTTGATCGAGACCATGATCATCGCCGCCGTCAGTGCCGCGACCGGCACGATGGCGAGCAAATCCTGGAAGATGGACAGCAACGCCAGGAGAAACACGCCGGCGGTGAGGGCCGACAGGCGACCGCGGTTTCTGGAGGACACGTTGATGACCGACTGACCGATCATCGCGCAGCCTCCCATGCCGCCGAAAACGGCCGAGGCCATGTTCGCGGCGCCCTGGCCCATGCATTCCCGGTTCTTGTTGCTGGGCGTGTCGGTCATGTCGTCGATGATCTGCGCCGTGAGCAGCGATTCCAGCAGGCCGATCGCGGCCAGCGTCAGCGACACCGGAAGGAGGATCTGCAAGGTGTCGAGCGTCATCGGCACGTTGGGGAAGCCAAAGCAAGGCAAGCTCGATGGCAGCTGACCGAGGTTGGCGACCGTCCGCACGTCGAGGTGGAGTGAGGTGGTTAAAGCCGTCAGGACCGCAATAGCGACCAGTGGCGAGGGGACGGCACGGGTGAGACGCAGAAAGCCGTAGATGATCGCTAGGCCGAGTGCATGAGTCCGTAGGTTGCCGCCGAAACGTCGACCAGTTGGGGGAACTGAACCAGGAATATCAAGATAGCCAGCGCGTTGACGAAGCCCATCATGGCAGATTGGGACACGAACCGCATCAGCCGTCCCAATTTAAGAATGCCGGTCGGAATTTGAAATATGCGCATCAGGATGGTGGCGGCAAACAGGTACTGCACCCCGTGATCACGCACGAGGCCAGTCACCAGGACCGCGGTCGCGGCCGTCGCCGCGGAGATCATTGCCGGGCGGCTTCCTGTGAAGGCGATGACGCAGGCGATGGCCACGGAGGCTTAGAGGCCGACCTTGGGGTCGACGCCAGCGATAACGGAGAAGCCGAGCGCCTCCGGCGTCAGGGCAAGGGCGACGACGAGGCCAACAGGATATCGCTGCGGGTATTCGAAAACCACCCACGCAGTGGAGAACGCATGTGTCCCATAACGAGAGGGGTCTGCATTGGACATGGAGAGCTCGCCGGGTGGCGCTGGGCTATCCTCGAATGTCGCATGCGTTGTCCGGCGGATCAGCGGCCGGAAGAGCCACCCGGATTTGCACCGGGTCCGTACGAATGAGGCAAAAGTAGCCGTAACCATGCTGCATTGCAACCTAGCGGCTGCTAGCGATTGGATCGCGCAAATGCTGCCAACCGACCAAAGCTTGCAGACCGTGCAGCTGACAGACCGCCAACGCTGCCGTGAGCCAAATCGTACCGTAAGCAGACTTGTGATTATGAATGGGAAAGCCGTTCGCTTAACGTCATCCGATCATGACATCCGCGCCGCCATAGTCCCTGATCTCCTGTCGCCCTGACGCGCCGCTTGCGGCTCAGGGATACATGCGTCCCGCGCTTCGCGGGATGGATGGCCGCACCTTCTTAAGCCGTTGCTCGCCTGAACCTCATGCCCGCATGAGGTGAGCCGCACGGAGTTTGGCTTGATGTCCATGATTCCGCTTCCACCGCAGCCCGTACGCGGCTCGGCCCTGCCTTCTGCATTCATTGTCGTCCCCGTCTCTCCAACTTTCCATCTGGCGCTGCCGACCCCAGGCATAGACGCCGATGCTGGCGGGGCCCGGCACTGCACAAAAGTGGACGTGCCCACCACCAGCCTCCAATCCGAACCGCTTCCCATGATTACCTTTGCGGAGGCGTTGGCTGATGCATGATCCATCTAAGTCGCCAGGCATTCCCGCGGCGGACAAAGGCGCACCGGCCACGACGGCCATTGCGCCAACGTGGCGCAGCTACCTGGCCGCTTTCCTGGGCTCGCTCGCTGCAATGTTTGCGCTCTTCTACGGTGCGCTACTTGGCCTGTCGGCGACCGGTAACCTGCCTCCCCCGGCCCTCACGAACTCGCTTTGCATCGATGAGAAGTTCGCGTCGATGCGGCAGCATCGCCCCGAGGCCCCGAACATGCTGGTGGTTGGATCCTCGGTCGCCTGGCGCCACTTCGATGGCGATACCATGAGACGTGCGGCACCCGAAGCAGTGCCCTTCAATGGCGGCATGTGTGGCCGCAGCATCAACCAGACCGGCTACGCCACGGAATGGTTACTCGGCCACTTCAAGACGGTGCGGGACGTGCTGCTCATCGCGTCGCCGCAGGATTTCAACAGTTGCCCAACGTCCTCGACCGCCTTCTTTGACCGCACTGACGTGGATGACTACGTCTTTGGACGGTCAACTCCGTGGCTTTTCTATACCCGCTACTTCTCCATGGTCTCCCTGGTGCGCAATGCCCTGTCCATCGCCGGTAAGCGCTCGGGGGCGGACAGGAACGACCCATTGGTCTTCGACAGGTATGGAAGCGGCCCGCTTGGAGGCGACGGCGTCAGGGGCACCCTGCTCTACGGCAAGGTCGCCGAGGCAGATCCTGCGTGCCTCGAAGCGCTGTCGCAGTTGGCAGCGAAGCTGCGGCAGGACGGTCGCCGCTTCATGGTCGTCTCCACGCCCATTCATCCGGAATGGAAAAGGCTGCACGATCCCGCGGGCGAGTACCTGGCCCGCTTCAACGCCGCCCTGCAAACCGCCCTGGCTGGAAGCGGTGCGGAATACTGGGACAGCAACTCCTCATCATCGGTTGAGGCGAGCGACTTCTTCGATGCAATCCACCTGCGTTGGGCCGCAGTGCCGGAATTCACCGGCGACCTGGTAAAGGCTTTCCATCTCGACCGTGGTGTCGCCGGGGTGGCGACGGCGACTGTTCAGGGGGGCGCGTGATGGCCAAGGACTCCGCTCCGGCCTGGAGGCTCCGCCGCTACGGCATCGTCGCTCATGCCAGCGACGGCGCGATGGAGGTGAATCCGCCCCGGCTGCTCGCCTGGGCAAAGGAGGAAGACACCAACCAAAGGCACCTCATGGGGCTGAGGAGCTTCTTGTGCATCTCTGGAATGTGGTCTCCGGCGCGGGATCAGCGCTGGTGATCCGGCATGCCTCGCCGCGGGTTGCGTGAGCCGTGATGAGGCGCGACCCTGAACATGCCAAGGCAGCACCTGCCGAGCCGAAGGCGAGGAAGAATAAGCTTGGCAGCCCACGGCTTCGGCCTTGTAGCGCCGAGACGGGCAAGACAGCTCGTGCGGCCCGGTCAGCGGCCGCCACGCAGCGCGCGATGGAGGTGCTGCCATACCTCGAAGTCGCGCAGCGTGGCGGTGCCAACACATTGCAGCAACTCGCCGACGCGCTCACTGCCCGTGGCGTGCCTACGCCACGTGGAGGAGAGCGATGGTTCCCTGCACAAGTCCGACGATTACTGCAGCGTACAATCCACCCGTCAGCCTGACTGGAACTGGAAGGACCGCAGCGGAAGGTCGTTCGGGCGCCTTCCGTTGCCAGCCCTTTGTCAGCCGTGCGGCCCGGCCTGGCGCGACGCCTTGCGGACCGATGCATCAGACGGCCCAGCCTCGGGCACCGAGCCGTCACCGCCGATCAGCGCCTGCCAAAGTCGATCGGTGTCCGCCGGCACCCAGACCGTCGCACTCTCGCTGTTGCCGAGGGTGACCGGCATCATCCCGGCACGCGGCGGCTGGCCGGGCTGAGGATCGAGACGGGTGAAGGTGGTGTTCTCGCCGCCTCCGCTGATGATCACGTGGCCGCCGCCGATGATGTTGCCGTGCGGACCCGGGCCGTAATCAATCGCCCGATCCTCATTGGAACCAATGATGCATGGATAGTATGGTTGCGCCGCGGATGGAGCGGGCAGCAGGCCGAGGCAGAGCGCAGCCAATGCGCAGTGCGAGGCGCGAAGCCTTGGCGCCATTCGGATGAGGGGCGTGCGAACCGTGACGGGGCGGGCGATGTCGTCCATGACGACCTCCTTCTGGTTGACGGAGGGAGACTGGACGGGCCGCGCAACCCGCCGATGTCGGACGGGCGCCTTTCGGCTACCTCGGTAACTCCAGGCCCGATGCAGGCGGTGCAACAGCCGAGCAGGATTGCCGAGTCGACTGCACGGGCCGCGCGAAGCTGCGACGCAACGCCGAGGCCAGCTCTTCGGCCCGTAGCGGCCAGCCTATGCAGTCGACGCCGGCCATCCGCGATGCGCCCGCGAGGATGATCGGCAGCATGGGTGCCACACGGTGGATCGCCCTGGCCAGTTCCGACGTGCCCTCCGGCAGCAGTGCGGCTTCGAAGCGATCGGGTACGTCGCGCAGGGCCTCCAAGGCGGCCGCCGCGGCGCGAAACCCCCGTGGCTCGTATCCGAGTACGGCGAGGAGTTCCTCCTCGCGCGATAAACGGTCATCGTCATGCAGCAGCAACACCAATCCGCCTTCGCCACGAGGCATTTCGCGCCGTGCCGCCTCCGCGGCGATGGCGCGCGGCAGCCACACCTCGAAGCAGCTTCCCTGCGCCGGAGCGCTCCGCACCGCGATGCCGCCATCATGGGCCAGCACGATCTCCCGCACCGTCGCGAGGCCAAGCCCGTTCCCTGCCTGGCGCGTGGTGAAGAAGGGTTCGAAGATGCGGACGAGCGTCGGCTCGTCCATGCCTAGCCCCGTGTCCAGCACGCGGATGAGGATGTAGTGATCGGGCCTAAGTTCGCCTAGCCGAAGCGCCAATCTTGCATGGAGCGTGCGCGCCTCGACCTCGATCGTCACCTCCCCTGCGCCGCCCATCGCCTGCGCGGCGTTGCGGCAGAGATTTACGATGACCTGCTGCAGTTGTGTCGCATCGCCGCAGACCATGGCGGCCTCGCACGGCGGCTCGACAATCAGCTGCATATCCGTGGGAAGCATGGCTCGCACCAGCGCCGCCGTCTCCGTAAGGAAGCTGTGGACATCCACCTCGCCCTGCGGCTTCGGCTGCTGTCCTCCGAATGCGAGAATGTCGGAGGTCAGGTCGCGCGCGCGCTCCGCGGCACGGCGAATGTCGGCGATTCGCGCGGTGGAAGGCTCGGCCTGCGCCATCTCGGTGAAGCCGAGTATGGCGCCGATGATGTTGTTGAAATTATGCGCGATGCCGCTGGCGAAGGTACCGAGCATCTGCATCTGCCGTGACTGCGCCTCGCGCTCGGCCAGGCGCGTCCGCTCCGCTTCCAAGCAACTCCGGGTTGCGAGGTTGAGGACCACGTCGAGCGCGAGTCCGAGCGATGCAAGCTCCTCTTCCGACGGCACACGCCCGGGACGCGTCACGTCGCAGCCGAGCACGGCCGCAATGCCGTCCTCCAACCGACGCACTGCCGCGAAACAGGCGTATGGCCCGTCCGGCATGTCGCGCAGCCCGGGATGACCAGGAAGAAGGTGAAGCGTGCCCGTCGCCGAAGGCGAATAGAGGCCAGCCACCACGAGCGCGGCCTCCTTCCAGCCCGACGGCAGTGCCTTGCCATCCTCCGTCCAAAGATGCGCATGGGACGGTTCACCCGCGATCACCAGATAGGCACGCTGCGCGCCAAGGCGCCGGGCGATCTCTTCCAGCGCCTTGCCAAGGCTCGCATCCGACTCACCCTGGCTGGTGCCGACCAGCCGAGCCGAGAGGCGAGCCAGCATGTGTTCGAAGGCGACGTGACGCTGCATGGCGAGCGACCTGGCGCGCAGACGCACACCCAGCAGCAGCAAGCCGCCCAGCAGCAGAACCGCGCTGACATAGAGCAGCAGCCGGTAACGCCGCGCTACAGTCTCCTGCGCCTCGCGTCGGGCCTGCACCTCTGCGGCGATCGCGTCCAGCACCGGCCCGCTCGGGTTGGCGAAGAGATCGCGCAGCAGCCCGTCCGCGCGGGGCAGCATGTCGAGCAGCAGCCAGCCATGCGCGAGCAGGGCTGCTGTCGGCTCGATTTCACTGACCGGCATGGCCTGCCGGCGCATATCGACAAGGCCACGCCGCACCTCATCGAGCACGGGCGCCGAGGTGTCGAGTGTCAGGTGCAGGATCGCAGAGCCGAGCCTGCCGGCCCCAGCCAAGGGCGCGCCGCCATCGGACGGGGCAGAGAGGCGGGCTGTCAGGCGTCCGAACTGCGCCAGCGAGTTCTGCAGCAGCGCATTGGCACTCTTGCTTGCCTCGACCAGTGCTTCCTGCCGGAGGCGCCAAGCTTCCAGCCGCTCGACATGCGCGGGCGCGGTGAGCTCGCGCAGGCGCACGATTGCGGCCTGGACTTGCCCCTCGGTGCGAACGAGGGAATCGTAGTCGCGCAGAAGTCCGACGCGGGCGGAGAGCAGGTCACGCCGCATGGCCACTTCGGCCAGTTCAATCTCGTCCAGTAGCTGCATGGCCGTGTCGAAGGGCCGCGCGTCTACAGCGAAGCCCCCCATGAGCAGCCAGGTGAGCAGAAGCAGCATCGCCGCCACGCCGGAGAGGAGGCCGGCTTTCACGGTGGAGAGGCAAGCGGCGTGCCGCGATAGCTGCCGGTCAGCGTGCGCAGGAAGGCGATGATGGAGGCGATCTGCCCGTCGTCCAGAACGAGGTTGAGCTGAGCGAGCCCCATGCCGCGCACCGCCTCTTCGAGCGTGGCCGCGCTGCCATCGTGGAAATAGGGCGCGGTCACGGCGACGTTGCGCAGGCTCGGCACGCGCAGGATTTGCGGCTCAGGCGTCGCCAGCGCGTGGAAGATGCCATGTCGCTGGAAAAGGTTGCCGCCGACATTCGCGCCCTGGTGGCATGCGGTGCAGCCCACACTGCGAAACAGCGCATAGCCTGCTTGTTCCTCCGGCGTGATCGCCTCGGCCTCGCCGGCGAGCCATCTGTCGAAAGGGCTTCCCGGCGTGACAAGGCTGCGCTGATAGGCCCCGAGCGCGTCAAGCAGCGCTTCCTTGTCCGGGGGACGGCGGTAGGCTTCGTAGAAGGCCGCGACGGCGAACGGGTCTGCGGATAGGCGCTTCACCACCATGTCGGGGCTCGCGCCCATGATGGCGGGGCTGCGGAGCAGGGTTTCGGCATGCGCTTCCAGGCTGCGCGTGCTTCCTTCCCAGCCGAAGCGGAAGCTGAAAGCAGCGTTGAACACCGTGGCGGTATTCAACGGCAGCTCCTGCCCGTCCAATCCCAAGTCGCGCCGGTTCGCCGTGGCGCCGTTGGTCCGCAGGTCGTGGCAGGAGGCGCAGGCGCGCGAGCCGTCGCCGGACAGGCGTGGGTCGGCGAAAATACGCTCCCCAAGCGCGCGCCGGCGCTCTTCGACAGCCATTGGCCGCAGGACGCCGATGGGATGCAGACGGCCTGTTGCTTCGGCCGCCGCAGGGCGGGGCGGAACCTCCCTTTCCAGGCCGCGGCTCATCAGGATAGCGGCGAGCAGTAGCGCAGCGAGCGGCACGCTGGCCAGACGCAACGCCACGCGCATCACACCCGGATGACCGGCACATCGAAGATGTAGCCAATGCCGCGCTCGGTGCGGATCATGCCAGCCGCTCGGCCAGCATCGAGCTTGCGCCGTAGCCGCAGCACCTGCACGTCGATGCTGCGGTCGAAGACATCCTCGTGCAGATGCGTTGCCTGCAAGAGGCTCTCGCGGGAGAGCGGCCGGCCAGGCGCGTCGACGAAGGCGCAGAGCAGCGCGTACTCACCCTTGGTAAGGCGTACCTCGGTGCCGTCGGGCGCGGTAAGGCGGCGGAGGCGGCGGTCCAGCATCCAGCCTTCGAAGCGGTGCCGCACCGCTGCGCGCCGGGGGCCGGGGTGTGTGGATTGGCGGCGCAACACCGCGCGGATGCGTGCCAGCAGCTCTCGCAGGCTGAATGGTTTGGTGACATAGTCGTCGGCGCCGAGCTCCAGGCCAATCACACGATCCACCTCGTCCCGGCGCTCGCCAGTGACGATGATGACGGGAATGTCGGAGCGCGCTCGAATCTCGCGCAGCAGGTCGAGCCCGCTCTGCGCGCCCAGCCGCAGGTCGAGCACCACAAGCGCCAGATCGTCACGCGCGAGCTGACGCTCCACATCTGGTCGCTCGACCGCCTCCATCGCGTTCAGGCCGCTATCGCTCAGGAAGCTCACGATCATCCCGCGCATGTCGGGGTCGTCGTCTACGACAAGGATTCTTGGCGACCAGGAGGCGGGCCCGGTGCTGGTGGGGTCGCTTTCGAGCTTTTGCAACATCATCGCGGTATCGAGCATCATTCTGCCGTTTTCATAATTGCCATGGGCGCCAGCCTGGGCCGGCCCTGCTGCGCGTGCCGCCCGCCGGCCACGTGACCGGCCGACGGATCCGGCTGTGGCATATGCGGGGCGCCTGTTGCGGGCGCATGTCGCGCCGCCGGCTCGATGGTTACAACCGTCATGGATGCCGGGCGCCGGCTGGCCGCGACATCGGTCAGGCGTCGCTTTCTCACGAAGAGCCAGGGTGAGGCCTACGCGCGACGGAGGCCGCTGCCCACCGGGCCCGGCCTCAGACCAGGGCGCCCAGCCCCGCCTGCTGGAGGAAGCCGAGAAGGTGCTCCGTCACCACCTCCGGCGCTTCCAGCGAGGCGATGTGGCCAACACCGGGCAGCACGGTCAGCTGGCAGGCGAGCGCGCGCGCCATCTGCTCAGCCTCGTCCACGCTGCGCGGGATGTCGGCCGCCCCATGCAGCACGATGCGGGGCATGCGAAGCCGTGATGCGTCACCCAAGGCATCCCGGCGGCCGAAGATCATGCGGCCGAGCGGCACGACGCTGTCCAGCAAACGATCTTGCGGCCAGTCCTGTAAGGCGGCTCGGAAGCGCGCCGGGAGATCCGGCCGGCGCGAGACGATATCGGGCGCGAAGAACATCGGTACGGTCGCATCCAGCACGGGCGCCGGAACCGCGCCTGATCTGGCTACCGCGTCCAACATGCTGAAGAAGCGGAGCTTCGCCGGCTCCGGCTCGGCGCCAATGAAGCTGTCAAGCAGAGCCACGGCCCGCACGCGGTGCGGCGCGAGGCAGGCCATTTCGAATGCCCACATGCCACCGACCGACAGACCGCACATGGCGAAGCTCTCTATGCCCAGTGCATCCATAACCGCCAGATGCTGACGCGCGAGGCCGCTGATGTCGTGCGTGGTCTTCGGAAGGCGGCCAGAACCGCCATGTCCCCAAAGGTCCGGAACGACGACGCGGTAGTGACGCGCCAGCGCCTCGATCTGTGGGCGCCACATCTCGGCGCTCCAGAGGTAGCTGGGGCCAAGCAACACTGCATCGCCACGGCCTGCGTCCAGGACACGCAGGGGCGAGCCGTCCACCTCGACCAGATACTCGCGCGCGACGAAGCCCGGTGTGGCGCCCGGCCCGGAAGTCGTCGGATGCATGGCGGTCATTCGCCCCGACCGCGGCGCGCGAACCGGGCCACTTCGCACCGTGACACGCCGATATCGGCAAGCATGCTGTCACTCATCGAGGCGAGTTCTGCCTCTGCGGTGTGTGCGCGGTACCATTGCTGTGCCCGCAGCCGAAGCCGCCGTGCGAGGCACAATAGCAACGCGGCGTGCCGGCCAAGGGGGATGGGCGAGGCCAGGTCGGGCACGACGCTCCATGAAACGCGGTTTGGAATGTGCATGAGGCGATCTCCGTGTGCTGCGCCCTCGGGGAGCGCGCTGCATGCATCGCTCTGCAACGTCGCAGGCGAATGTCGGAAGGCGCCGCTTCGGCTACAACGGAAACACGATGATGACTCAGTTGCGGGCGCCGGGAACCACACCTGCCGCCTGATATGCGCCTCACCTCCCCGTGTGGTCCTGCCGTTTCTGCTGGTCCACGGCATCGCGCCGCAGGCCAGCCGGCACCTGGCGCCGCAAAGCAGCGGCGCCCTACGTCATGGCTGCGATGCGATGATGAAGGCCTCAGCCACCATTTCCTCTTCGTCAAGGCAGGTCCCACGCGCCGTCATTTGCTCCAGCTCGTCCGGGGTCAGGTGCTGGCGCAGCACCGACAGCAACCGGTCATGGACAGCCTGCGAGCCGAAGCTGCGCAGGATTCCGCGCTGCGCGTGGCAGAACTGGACATAGCCGAAGAGTCGCCCCGCCGTGGCGAGGCTGCCCTCCATTGCGGCGATCAGCGCCAACCTCTCGAGATTGGCGACCACCTCGTGCGGCAGGCCCATGAGCCGGGCTGCTGTCAGCCTTTCCGCAATGATCGGGCGCGCACGGGCGATGTCGCCTTCCGCAAGGCGGTAGGAGGCCTCGGCCCCGGCGATATGCTGCACCCAGGCGGAACGCGCCTGCGCCGGCTCTAAAGAGGCCAGCGCTTCCTGCGCGACGGCCATGGCGTCTCCCATCCGGCCCTCTGCGCAGTGGAACTCGGCCATGCTTCCCAGTGTCAGGGCAATGTCACGCGGGCTGCGGAGGCGCCGGGCGATGGAGAGTGCCTCCTCCAGGTCTGCGCGTGCCGCAGCAGGCTGGTTGCGGCGCAAGCGGAAGACGGCCCGGGCCCTCAAACAGGAGACGAGGGCCTTACTCGCCTTTTCGCCGCGGAGCAGGCTTTCGGCTTCCTCGACCAGGGGGCCGGCGGCAACGAGATTGCCCGAAAGGGTGTGCTGCCAGGCTTGGCGCCATAGCGCGCGCCCAAGGTCAACCCGGCTACCGGCGGCACGGAACAGCGCGACTGCCCGGCGCGCGGCGTCAAGCGCCTTGGCGCCCCTGGGGGCAACCCACCCGCAGCGACCAAGCCACAACCGGCCTGCGACCTCGGGCGGAGTCGCTTCGTCGATCCTTGAGATCGCCAGGTCGAACCAATCGTGCAGCTCGCACGTCAGGGAGAGTTCGGCCCAGACATGCTCGGTGTGGCTCGCCAGCTCGACGCCAAGGCGCTCGTCGCCGTCCGGTCCGAAAGCCCAGGCCAAGCCCGCCCGCAAGTTCTCAATCTCCGGCGCGTAGAGCGCGAACCAGTCCTCGTCCGACATGAACGGCCAATCCGCCTCGGCCCGCTCGTAGGCCTTGACCAGCCATTGCACCAGGCTGCGGCGCGCCTCAGCAAGGTCAGACGCGGAGAGGCGCTCGGCGGCGTAGTAGCGCGTCGAAGCCAGTAGGCGGTAGCGCGCCTGCACCCCTGTCAGGTCTGCCTGGACCAGCGACTTGTCCACCAGCGCGGCGATCAGGCCGCAGACCGCGTCCTCCCCGGATGCGCAACCTGCCAGAAAGGCGGCGGAGCCCGCGGTCCAGGTGCCGCCGAAGACGGACAGCCGCAGCAGAAGCGCGCGCTCCAACGGCTCCAACAGGTCTAGGCTCCAGCCGATCGTGGCCCTGAGCGTTTGCTGCCGCGCCAGCGCTGTCCGCCGACCGGCGGTGAGCAGCTCGAAGTGACGCTCCAGCCTTTCGCGAAGCTCCGTCAGGGTCATGGCCTGCAGCGCCGGGGCCGCGAGTTCGATGGCGAGCGGAATGCCGTCCAGCCGCTGGCAGATCCTCATGATTTCGCCCGCCTCGGCATCGCCCGGCACGAACTCGCCGAGCGCCGCGCAGGCGCGCTCGACGAAGAGCTCGCTGGCGGGGTAGTCCGCCAGCCGCTCGGCGGTGACCGCGACATCGGGTGCCGCCGCGTCCAGAGGCTGCAGCCGGTGGAGCCGCTCGCCCTCGGCACGGAGCGGCTCGCGGCTGGTCGCCAGAATCACGATGCCGGGGCAGCTTCGCAGGATCGCCTCTGTGGCGTCGGCGGCGGCACGCAGCAGATGCTCGCAGCCGTCGAGCACCAACAGCCCGCGCCGACCGGCCAGCGCGGCGATCACGACGTGGAGCGCGTCGCCGTCGCCCACATCGACACCAAGGCCGGCGGCGATGGTGGCTGCGACAAGGCGAGGCTCTTCCACCGGGCCGAGATCGGCGAACCAGGCGCCATCCGGGTAGCTGCGCCGGATGCGGTCGGCGGCGGCAAGGGCGAGCCTGGTCTTGCCCACACCACCGGCCCCGACGACCGTGACAAGGTGCGACTCGCGCAGGCGCGCTTCAACCCGGTCGAGGTCGCCGTCGCGGCCGACGAGCTTCGTCAGCGGCCGGGGCAAGTCCCCCGGCCAGGGGGGGGAGCCTGCCGGACCGGGCGTCTCCGCTTGGGCCGATGACGGGAGGGCGGAGGCAGGCGGGGGCTGCGATTCATCCTCGGCCGGAATTTCGGTGGTGGCGGCAACGAACCGGTACCCCCGCCCGGACAGGGTGGCGATGATGCCACTGCCGAGAAGCTTGCGCAGGCCTGCGATATGGACAGTGAGGTTGCCCTCCTCCACGACGCGGCCCGGCCAGACCAGTTCCATGAGATCGCCCTTCGAGACAACGCGGTCGCGCCGCTCCACCAGGGCAAGGAGCAGGTCGAAGGCGCGTCCGCGGATCGGGACTTCCCTGCCCTCGGCGGCAAGGGTGCGACGGTCCGGAACCAGGCGAAAGGGCCCAAAGGCGAAGGCTTTCGCGGTCTCGGTCATGGCGACGCCCCTCCCTTTGGAAAAATTTGCATTTCTTCGCTCGGCGCCGCCATGCACCGACCGCCATCATCCCACCGGAACGCAGACTACACGCGACGGGCGTGACCGACCTACCCCCAGCCAGGGGCAGAGAGGTGAGATGTGCCCTGGAGGCCCCTTGCAGGCCGTCGGGATGCGGACAATCCCTGCTGCGAGCGACCCGACACCTCGTGCGGATGCATCCGCCTCGCTTGGAAAATTTGGATCTATTTGGCGGCGCGACGAGGACTTCGAGGCACTGCGGCGTGATCCTCCCCCGGCTGCTGCCCAGTGGCGGCGCGCCAGGCATGGGAGATTCGACCTTGGACACCTATCCCGCACGGCGGGGCCTTCTTCGCCCGCGTGGCCCGGCTTCGGCCGCCGCGGTCGCCGGTGAGTTGCGGGGAGCCGCGGCGGAAGCTGCGAAGGACTTCCAAGCTCGGCGCGATGCTTCCGCGCGGCATCTGCACGACGCGCGCGGATGTCATGCACCCGGACTTTTCCGCCTCCACGCGGGCTGAACGCGCCGTCGCCGCCCGCCCGCTTCCCGCTCCGTCACAAAGGAACCCCCGTCATGTCTCCCACCCGTCGTAATATCGTCACATCTGCCGCTGCCGCCACCATCACCGCCGCTGCCGCCCAGGCGCAGCCCGCCGGCCAGGGCCCTAGCCCGCAGCCTCCCAGGAACGTCGTGCTCGTTCATGGCGCCTTCGCTGACGGCTCCGGATGGCGTGGTGTCTATGGCGAGCTCAGCGCCCGCGGATACCGCGTCAGCATCGTCCAGAACCCGCTCACCTCGCTCGCCGACGACGTCGCCGCCACCCGGCGCATCCTCGACCGCCAGGACGGGCCCACCATCCTCGTCGGCCATAGCTGGGGCGGCACCGTCATCACCGAGGCGGGCGTCCATCCGAAGGTCGCAGGTCTCGTCTATGTTTCCGCCCTCTCCCCCGACGCCGGCGAAACCACCGCCCAGCAATACACCGGTTTCGTCGCGCCGCCTGAATTCGTCATCGACACGCATGGCGATGGGTTCGGCTTCGTGAAGGCGGAGAATTTCAAGGCCGGCTTCGCCGCCGACACCAGCGACGCCGACGCAGCCTTCATGCGCGATTCCCAGGTGTCGATCGCCATGTCCGCGTTCGGCACGAAGCTGTCCCAGGCCGCCTGGCGCAGTCGGCCGAGCTGGGCGGTGATCGCGACCGACGACAAGGCTTTCGACCTCCGCATGTTACGCCACATGGCAAGCCGCATCGGCGCCAAGGTTACGGAGGTCGCGGCCAGCCACGCCGTCTTCATGACGCAACCCAAGGTCGTCGCCGGCGTCATCAACGAAGCAGCGCAGCAGGCCGTCCGCGCCGCCCGCTGACCCTTACGCTATCAATCCGTTGATGGCCGGTGCCGGGACAATTCCGCCGCTGGCTGTTGCCCTGGCTGGCGCCGGCAGGCCGCCCGGGCGCGGCGCGTCCGGATGATGCCGCCCGGAACAAGAAGGAATTTCAGACCATGACCGATGTTGCCTCCTCCGAGGAGCGCGATTTCTCCATGCGGGCTCGCGACAACCAGGCGCGGCTGACGGCCGGGCTGCAGTCCCGCTACGACGTCGTCGTCTGCGGTGCCGGCGCCTCCGGCTCGGTAGTCGCGCGGCGACTGGCGGAGAACCCGCAGGTTCAGGTGCTGCTGCTCGAAGCCGGCGGCAGCGACGAGGCCGAATCCGTGCTGGACCCGGCGCTGTGGCCCACCAATCTCGGCGGCGAGCGCGATTGGGGCTTCCAGGCGGAGCCGAATCCACACCTGAACGGGCGGCAGCTCGCGTTGTCCATGGGCAAGGGGCTGGGCGGTGGCTCGAGCATCAACGTGGCGGTGTGGGCGCGCGGGCACCGTAGCGACTGGGACTTCTTCGCCTTGGAATCGGGCGATCCGGCCTGGGGCTACGAAAACGTCCTCGACATCTACCGCCGGATCGAAAACTGGCAGGGCGCGCCTGACCCGAAATTCCGGGGGACCGGCGGGCCGGTCTGGGTGCAGCCCGCGCCTGATCCGAGCCCGATCGCGGGCGCGATGCTCGACGCCGCGAGCGAGATCGGCATCCCCACCTTCGAACATCCGAACGGCCGCATGATGGAGGGTGATGGCGGTGCCGCCATCAGCGACATCCTAGTCCGCAACGGCCGCCGGCATTCGCTGTACCGGGCCTATCTTCGCCCCTGGCTCGACCGGCCCAACCTGACCGTGCTGACCGGCGCCTTCGTGCGTCGCGTGATGTTCGACGGCCGCCGTGCAACAGGTGTCGAATTCCTGCGCGACGGCCAGGTCACGACGGTGGGCGCCAGCACCGAGGTCGTGCTGTCGCTGGGCGCGATCCAGACGCCGAAGGTGCTGATGCATTCCGGCATCGGCGATCGCGAAGAACTCGGGCGGGTTGGTATCCCGCTCCTGCAACACCTGCCGGGCGTTGGCCGGAACTTCCAGGACCATGTCTCCTTCGGCTGCACCTGGGAGTATGCCGAGCCGATCGCGCCCCGCAACAGTGGCAGCGAGGCGACCCTGTATTGGAAGAGCCGGCCCGACCTCGATGCGCCGGACCTCCTGTTCTGCCAAGTGGAGTTTCCCGTCCCGAGCGACAGGACGGCAGCGCGGGGCGTGCCGGCGCATGGCTGGACGATGTTCGCGGGCCTCGCACAGCCCGTCAGCCGCGGGCGCCTGCGCCTGCGGGGTCCGGACCCATTGGCATCGGTTGCTGTGGATGCGGACTTCCTGTCCGATCCAGCGGACATGACAACGGCAAGAACCTGCGTCGAGCTTTGCCGTGCCTTGGGTAATGCGCGAGCCTTCCGTCCCTTCGTGCGCGGCGAAGCCATGCCTGGCGAGCTGAAAGGCGAGGCGCTCGACCTCTACATCCGCGATGCCGCCGTCACCTACTGGCACCAGAGCTGCACGGCCAAAATGGGGCGGGACGAGATGTCGGTCGTGGACAGTACGCTGAAAGTCTACGGCGTGGACGGCCTACGGGTGGCGGACGGCTCGATCATGCCGCGCGTGACGACCGGCAACACGCAGGCGCCCTGCGCCATCATCGGGGAGCGGGCGGCGGAGACGATCCGAAAGGCGCACGGATTGTAGCCGTCGCCGGTGCTTCGGGGCCCCTTGGCGTTGGGGTCCCGAAGGCGTCATCGGGCCAGCGGCAGCCTTGCCGCGCGGCGTAGGGCGGATCGCGATGATGGATATTGCGCCCCATTTTCCTCAGAACGGAGGTTCCGTGCGCCATCCTGCAATTCCCGAGCGCTGCGGGCCGGAGCCGTTTTGCGCCGACGGCGCCGTTCCGGGACGCGTGCTTGTGGTGGACGATGATCCCGGAACCCGCGGCATGTCCGTAAGCTACCTGGCCAGCCGTCAGTGCCCGTCCATCGGCGTCACCCACGCGGACGCGGCGCGTCATCTCAAGCGGGGTCTGTTCAGCCTGGTGGTGGTGGATGTCCGCGCCCTGCATGACGACGGAGCCGAGATGCTGCGGAGGATCCGGACGCAGTCCGAGGTGCCGGTCATCCTGGTCGCGGGACAGCACTGCACCGTCTTCGACAGGATCGTCTCCCTCGAACTCGGCGCCGACGACGTGCTCTGCGCGCCGTTGAACCTTCGCGAGCTGCTTGCGCGCGTGCGTGCGACCTTGCGCAGGCAGGAGGCGGGGCGCCGCGCCATCGCGCCCGGCTTCCAAGGTGGCTACCGCTTCGATGGCTGGGTGCTGGATCAGCGCAGCAGGACGCTGAAGAACCCGGCAGGCCGGATGGTGGATGTCACGAAGACCGAGTATGCGCTGCTGCTGGCGCTGCTCGAAGCGCCCCGCCGGCCGCTCGCCCGCGCGCAGCTCATGCGCGCGACCCGGGCGCATGAGGACATCCACGACCGCACAATCGACGCGCAGGTGATGCGGCTGCGGCGCAAGATCGAGGCCGATCCTTCCGCGCCGAAGCTCATCAGGACCGGCCGCGGAGCGGGCTACATCCTGGACGCCCGGGTCGAGACGGTCTTCTGATCACCTTTGACGGCCGGCCTTTCGAGTCCTGCAGTCCCGCGCTCCAGCTCACCGAGGAAACGTCCCACCAGGGCGTTGAAGGTGTCGGCGGCATGCCAGAACGGGGCATGGCCTGCCCCGTCCAGGCGATGACAGCGCCCTTCCCACAGGTTGCGGTAGGCAACGCCCTCGAGGTAGTCGAGCCTGATCAGAGGATCGGTCGCGCCATTGATGACGGCGATCGGCAGAGCGCTGCCTTCGACCGCGAGACGCTGATCGACGCCGAGCCCCGCCCGCGAAGCCTCGAAGAGTCCCTGTCGGCAGCGGCCGTCCGAGCGACCGATCGCGCCCTGGAGGAAAGGCTCGACCGGCGTGCCGAACATAGCCTGGGCGAAGGTGTCCACCTCCGCCTCGGAGAGGTGGCGGCGCCCCGCCAGGCCATCAGCCGGCGAGGAGACGAAGCCTTCCACGAAGCCGCCGCGCCGGATCGGAGGCGTGCCTGTGAGGATCAGGCCTTTCATGCCCTTGAACCGGGACAGCATCTCGATGGCGACATGGCCGCCGAGCGACCAACCCAGCACGACGGCGCTGCTGACCTCGAGACGCTCCAGCAACTCCACCGTGCAGTCGGCAAGTCCCGGCAGGGAGTAGGTGCGGGCGGGATCGTGCGCGTCCTCGGACTGGCCATGGCCCGGGAGGTCGAAGGTGATCAGGCGGCATCTCGCAGCGAGGTCGCTTCGGAGCTGCCGCGCGAAGACTTGGTGACTTGATGAATTTCCGTGGATCAGCAGTAGTGGAGTGCCGGAACCCCCGCCATCCCAGACGGACAGCTTGCCGTGTGATGTACAAGAAAGGCGAAACGGCTCAACTTCATACGGTATGGCCATGCCATGTTCCATCTCGGTATTCCGGCGCGTGCAGCGGTTAAGTTTACCTGCCATGGAGTGCCTGGCTTTCATCCGCCCCGTCAATTGAATGACGGCTTACTGTTTCAAGCGTAGTCAATATCAAAGCACGGACCAGGGCGGCCGGGCCGGCCGTCTCAGGGCTTCTGTTTGGATGCGACATCCCGGCGGCCCGCGTTGCCGCGGAGCGCCAGGTGAAATTCCTGGTTCAGCTGCTGGCACGGCTACACCGTCGGGATGGTTCCGCCGTCTATGACGTATTCCGCGCCGTGGATCGCCGACGCCCGATCGGAGGCGAGGAAGGCAATCAGCTCCGCCACATCCTCCGGCTTGGCGGGGCGACCGAGCGGGATTCCGCCGAGTGCATCCAGAATGCCCTGGCGCGCGGTTTCCGGGGTGCCACCGCTGCTGGCCGCGATCCGCTGCACCAGCGCATCCGCCGCTTCCGTGTAGATCCAGCCCGGCGAGACGACGTTCACCCGCACGCCCTTTGGCCCGACTTCCTTCGAAAGTGCCTTGCTATAGGTCGTCAACGCGGCCTTCGCCGCGGCATAGGCCGTCGTGGACTCGTGCAGCGGCAGGCGACGCTGAATGGACGCGACATGGATCACCGCTCCTGAACCGCGCGCGATCATCTGCGGCAGGAGCAACCGATCGAGCCGCACCGCCGGCATCAGGTTCAGGTCGAATGCAGCGCGCCAGTGTTCCTCCGTCAGGGCGGCAAAGCCCCCGCCCGGCGCAGTGGAGCCGCCGAGGACATGCACCAGCACATCCACGCCACCGAGGCGTTCCGTAACCGCCTCGGCAAGAGCACGCGCTCCGCCCGGCTCCATGAGGTCGGCCGCCACGAAGTCGGCGCCCATGGTCTCCGCGGGCCTGTGGCGCGCCGCGCTCATCACCCGGGCTCCCGCATCCAGGAAGCGTTGCACGGTCGCTCGACCGGCACCCTTGCTGCCCCCGGTGACGAGGACGCGGCGCCCCTCGAATTCGGCAGGATTGCTGTGCGGCGGCATCAGGCGATCTCCAGCCCGGCAATCGCGCCATCCCGCAGCATGAAGCTGAAGGTGAAACGGGTCGGGCTGCCGGGGAAGTCGCCGGCGGTCAGGCCAGCCACGACGATGCAGCCATCTCGTACGTGCCAGGTCTCAGGGGTAAAGACGGCTCGGCTTGCGACCGTTGCTGACTGGATCCAGGTCCTGATCTCATCAAGGCCCACATGGCGGCCGCCATCGTCGCGGACAACCGCATCCCGGGCGAATGGCGCCAGCATGCCGTTGGCATCGAGCCTGGCATTCGCCGCAACATAGGCTGTGATCGGTGTCGGCAGATCGCTGTTCATGGCATGTCTCCGAGGCTTTCTTGCGCTGGGATGAAGCTGTTTCTAGGCTGCCCGAATGACAAGAACGGACGAAAAGGTAAGCGACTTACCCCGCAGTAAGCGTGTGCCCTACACGCCGGAATCGGCCGCGCAGGGCGTGCAGAACGTCATCAGGGTGCTGGAAGGACGCTGGAAGTTGGTGATCCTGTTTCAGCTCTTCGGTGGACGGATCCGCCGCTTCTCCGATCTCGAGCGGGCCATTCCCGGCGTCTCGCAGAAGATGCTGATCCAGCAGTTGCGCCAGCTCGAGGCGGACGGCGTCGTCGCACGCATCGTCCACCACCAGGTGCCCCCCAAGGTGGAGTACCATCTGACCGATTGGGGGCAGTCGCTCTGCCCGGCGCTTGATGCCCTGCTCGCTTGGGCGGAAAGTGCGCCGTCCGAGATGGGCTCCTGACTCATCGAGGCGGCACGTTCCGATGAGCCAGGTCCACGCTGGCTTGTGGGCAGGCAACTGGCCCATCGATCCTTCGCCCGCCATGCTGCCGATCCACACCAGCAGGCCGCGCTTCGCGTCACGCATGTGGGGCAGTCGTCGCTGGCCGGAAACCTGCTGCCGCTGGAGTTCACGGTCGACGGCGGCCCAGGCGCCACGCTATCGCTTCGCGGCGGAGCTCGCCTCAGGCACGCCGATGGAGCTCCTCCCCGACTACCCGCCTGTCCTCACACCGCTTTACGCACTCCATCCGTACAACCGAAAACTCTCTCCACGCCTGCGTGTGTTCCTGGACTTCGCGGTCGGGACCTTCGCCCGAGCCGAGCTCCAGGGCGTTCACGCCGGCGCTTACAGCTCACGGAGACCACACCAGCGCCTTCCGAGACTGCACACCTAGCCATCGCGGCGGATGATGAAGCCGTTGGCAACGCGCTCCATGCCGAGCTTCGGGTACCAGCTCATTGGGTCGGGCGCAGAAAGCAGCAGCAGCATGCAGCCGGGGCCGATGATGCGCTTGGTCTCGGCGATGAGGCCGCGGCCGATGCCCCTCCCCTGCCCGGCCGGTTCCACGCAGAGGTCGGAGAGGTAGCAGCCATAGGCGAAGTCGGTGAAGCTGCGCGCGGCGCCGATCAACCTACCCGCCTCGTCTCGGGCGGTGACAATGAGGTTGGAGCCGGCAACCATCGCCGCCATGCGAGCCGCGTCGTCCACCGGGCGGACCAGGCCGGAGGCGCGGACCACTGCGGTGTATTCCATCGGGTCGAGGCGGCCCTCCTCGCGGGCGAAGGTGATGCCGGGAGGCGGCGCGGCGAGCGCGGCCCAGGCGGCGTGGCCGTTGACCAGGGAGTGGCCGGGCACCGGCGTCAGGCCCATAGCTTCGGGTTGCCGAGCAGCTCGGCCATGCGGGTGGCGATGGCATCGAGCAGGCGCTCCCCCTTCTCGGCTGTCGCCACGCGCGCATCGCCAATGACGCCGGAGGGCGAGATCGCCTTGAAGGAGCGGCGAAGCGCGAGGCCGGTGGGCTGGCCCTCGACGCGGGTGGAATGCGGGCCATGCGCCTCCGCCAGGCGCCCGGTACGAACGCTCTCGGGGCGGAGGTGGAGCATCAGGCTCGTCTCCGCCTCGCAGGCATGCATGAGGCCGGCCTGTCGCTCCAGGATGGGGGCGATCACCTCCGGCACCGCATGCCAGTAGGTGGCAGCGGCGACGCGGATGCCGAACTCGATCGAGAACTCGCCGGCGGCGACGGCCACGGCCTCGGCGTTGCCGCCATGGCCGTTCAGCAGCATCATCCGCCTGAAGCCATGGCGGGCGGCGGAGCGGACAATGCCGCGGAGGACGCCGGCGAAGCTCGCATAGTCCAGCGTGACGGTGCCGCCGAAGTCCATGTGGTGCTCGGCGAGGCCGGTCCAGACGCAGGGGGTAACGACGACCGGGCCACCCAGCCGGCGCGCCGCCCCTTCGGCGACGGCGGTGCCGAGGATGATGTCGACGCCGGTCGCCATGTGCGGGCCGTGCTGCTCGAGCGAGGCGACGGGGATGATGACCAGCGCATCCTCGGCGGCGCGGGCACGGAGTTCCTCCGCGGTGAGGCGCATCCATTCGATCTCGTCGGCCATGGTCCCCCCGGTGCTATGGGCGGCGATGATGCGCCGCGGCGAAGGCGGGTCAAGCCTCGGGGCGCATCTCTGGGCCGGCCAGGAAGCCAGCGGCCTGCGCCTGAAGGGCGGCGCGCTTCTCGGAGGGCATCTTGCGGAGGGTCTGCAGCGGCATGGCCATGCGCGGGTTGCCGGCGAAGCGGTGTTCATGCCGTGCGATGAAGTCCCAGTAGAGGGCGTTCATCGGGCAGGCGTCGGGGCCGGTCGCGGCCTTCACGTCATAGGCGCAGAGGCGGCAGTAGTCGGACATGCGGTTGATGTATGCGCCGCTCGCCGCATAGGGCTTGCTGGCGATGACGCCGCCATCGGCGTGCAACGCCATGCCATGGGTGTTCGGCAGTTCCACCCATTCATAGGCATCGGCGTAGACGGCCATGTACCACTCGTTCACCTCCGCCGGGTCGAGGCCGGCGAGCAGAGCGAAGTTGCCGGTGACCATCAGCCGCTGGATGTGGTGGGCATAGGCGAGGTCGCGGGTCTGCCGGACGACCTGCCTGATGCAGTTCATCCGCGTCTCGCCGCCCCACCAGGACCAGGGCAGCGGGCGGGTTGCCTCCAGCGCGTTGAGGCGGGCGTAGTCGGGCATTTTCAGCCAGTAGAGGCCGCGGACATACTCGCGCCAGCCTAGGATCTGCCGGATGAAGCCCTCGACGGCGTTCAGTGGGGCGCGGCCGGCGCGATAGGCGGCTTCGGCGGCCTCGCAGCAGGCGCGGGGGGAGAGCAGGCCGAGATTGAGGCTGGTTGAGACCAGGGCATGGAAGAGGATGGGCTGGCCCGCCGCCATGGCGTCCTGGTGATCGCCGAAGCGGGCGAGGCGGTGGGTGATGAAGTCGGCGAGCGCCGCCTCCGCCTCGGCCGCAGTCACCGGCCAGGCGAAGGCGTCCAGCGTGCCGAAATTGGCCGCGAAGCGGGATTCGACGAGGGCCATCACATCCTGGGTGATGGCGTCCGGCGCCGGACGACGGGGCGGCGGCGCGGCTAGGCCGGAGGTGAAGGGGCGGCGGTTCTCGGCGTCGTAGTTCCATTGTCCGCCAACGGGTCCGTCGGGATCCATCAGCAGGCCGGTCTCGTGGCGCATCTCGCGGTAGAAGAATTCCATCCGCAGCTGGCGCCGGCCCTGCGCCCAGCGGCGGAAGCGGGGGAGCGGGCAGAGGAAGCGGCTGTCCTCGCGGATCTCTATGGGGAGGCCAAGGCCCTCCTCCCAGCCGCGCATCGCCTCCAGCACCCGCCACTCTCCGGGGAAGGTGCAGATGATGCCCTCCGGTCGGTGGCGGGCGATGGCGCGCGTCAGCTCGTCGGTCAGGGTCCCGCTGTTATCGGGGTCGTCCAGGCGGATGTAATCGACGGCGATGCCTCGGGCGCGGAGCTCCGCCGCGAAATGCCGCATGGCGGAGAGCACCAGCACCAGCTTCTGCTTATGGTGCGGGACATAAGTGCATTCCCGCATGACCTCGGCCATGAGCACCACGTCGTGGGCGGGGTCGAGGCCGTCGAGGGCGGCGATGTTAGGAGAGAGCTGGTCGCCGAGGACGAGGCGGAGGACGCCCATCAGGCCCTTTCATAGGTGACGAGGCTGCCGTCGTCGCCCTTGGTGCGCCAGGCAAGCCAGGTGCCGCCGGCGGCGTACTGCCCCTCCCCCTCCTCGTCGCCGGATACGCGCCAGGTGGCGCCGGTGCCGGGGCCGGGGGTGCGCGTCCATTGCAGACGGAGAGGCTTTCCGGTCTCGCTGTCGAACAGCGGGCGGTCGAACCGGCGCGGATCCCACCAGCTCAACGGCGCCGCCTCGGCGGAAAGGCGGAGCGGGCCCTCGGGTCCCTGGACGAGGATGGCGCCGCCCTCGGCCCGCGCCGTCATGTCCTTCACCGTGCCGTTCCGGTCATGGTGCGAGGCGACGGAGCGGAGACGGTCGCCGGCCCAGACCTCGGTGAAATTGTGAGTCAGACGGAAGACGGTGATGCCCACGAGCTTCACCTGCACGATGACCTCGGTGCGGGCGGTCAGTTCGCCGCCGGCCTCGCTCAGCGTCACCGTATGGCTGCCGATGGCGCTGCCCTCCCGCATGATGCGGAAGCGGGTGACGGTGGGGATGGCGCCGGCCGGGCTGGCGAGCAGCGGCAGCGCCAGCAGCGGCAGGTGGCGGCGGCGCATCAGCCGCGGCCGCGCAGGCTGGAGCGGCCGCCATCGACGCCGATCACCTGGCCGGTGATCCAGCCCGAAGCGTCGGAGAGGAGGAAGTCTGCCAGCGCCGCCGCATCCTCGGCCTCGCCGAGGCGGGGGATGGGGTGGAGCTTGGCGATGGCCTCGGCCATCTGCGGGTTCTTCGTCATGGGTGTGGCGATGCCGGTGCGGGTGAGGCTGGGAGCGATGCAATTCACCCGTACGGATGGCGCCAGTTCCGCGGCGAGGGCAAGCGATAATCCCTCGACCGCGGCCTTGGCCGCGCCGATCACGGCATGGCCGGGAAAGCCGGCGCGGGCAGCAACGGAGGAAAAGAGGACCACGCTGCCCTGCCCGGCCGTCAGCGCCGGAGCGGCGGCCTGGACGGCAATCGCGGCGGCTGTCGCGTTGAGGGCGAAGGTCTCGGCGAAGTCGGTCGGGGTCGTCCGGGCGAGCGGCTTCATCACGATGGAGCCGACGCAGAAGGCGAGGCCGGCGAGCGGCGTGCCGGCTGCGACAAGGGCGGCCTTCAACGCCGCCGGGTCGGTGACGTCGCAGGGAGCGGAGGGAGCGCCCAGTTCCGCGGCCAAGGCGGCGAGACGAGCGGCGTCGCGGCCGATGAGGAAGAGCGGGGCACCGCGCGCGGCGAGGCGGCGGGCGAGCGCGCCGCCGATGCCGCCGGTGGCGCCCAGAATCGCAATAGGTCCCGCCATGCCCTCTCCTGATCTTTCGCCTCCGAGATGGGGCTGCGGGGCAGGAGCGGAAGGGGCCTCTTGCCGCGGCGGGACGGCGGGGACAGGCTGCGCGCCCTTCCCTTCGACGAGGCCCGCATGAGCACCGAATCCGCCGTCACCGCCTGGCTCGCCACCCAGGAGGAAGCCATGTTGAAGGTGCTGGAAGCCATGGTGAACACCGATGGCGGCAGCTACGACAAGCCGGGCGTCGATGCCGTCGGGCGGATCGTCCGGGACTTCATGGCGGCCGAGGGCATACCGGTCGAGCTGGTCCCGCAGGAGATGTATGGCGACTGCCTTAGGGCCCGCGTGGCCGGCGGCGAGGCAACCTCTTCAGGCAACGAGAAGCAGGCGATCGTGCTGATGGGGCACCGGGACACGGTCTTCCCCAAGGGCGAGCCGGAGCGGCGACCCTTCCGCATCGAGAACGGCATCGCCACCGGGCCGGGCGTCGCCGATATGAAGGCGGGGCTGGTGATGAACATGTTCGTCCTGGCTGGATTCCAGCGCTTCGGCGGGGCGCCGGGGCCGCTGGTCGGGCTCTTCACCGGCGACGAGGAGATCGGCAGCCCGGAGGGCCGGGCAGTGATCGAGGCGACGGCGCGGGAGGCGCGGGTGGTCTTCAACTCGGAGCCCGGACGGCCCAATGGCGGGGTGGTGACAGGGCGTAAGGGCGGCGTGTTTTCGATCTTCGACATCGAGGGGAAGGCGGCGCATTCGGGCGGCAATTTCGAGGCCGGCATCAGCGCCATCGGCGAGCTGGCCGCCAAGGTCACCGCACTGCACGCGCTGACCGACCTCGCGCGGGGGATCACGGTGAATGTGGGCCTCGTTTCGGGCGGGCAGAGCGTCAACACGGTGGCGCCCTGGGCGCAGGGACAGATCGACCTGCGTTACAAGGATCCATCCGACCGGGACGAGGTGATGGGGAAGATCCATGCCATCATCGAGCGGGCCCATGTCCCGGGGACACGGGCGCGCCTCACCATCCGGGGCGAGTTCCTGCCGCTGAACGAGACGCCGGCCTCGGCCCGGCTCTTCGGCATGTACCGGGACGCGGCGGCGGAGAGCGGGCTCGCCGTCACCGGCGAGTTCAGCGGGGGCTGCGCCGATAGCGGCTTCACCGCGGCCCTTGGGGCGCCGACCATCTGCGCGGTCGGGCCGGTAGGCGGCAAGGCGCACAGCCCAGAGGAATACTTGGAGGTGGCGAGCCTCGTGCCGCGGGCACAGGCCATGGCAAGGGCGATCCTGCGGCTCGACCGGGCGGGACTGTAATATTTCTTAAAGATGACACGTCGTTCATGTTCGGCTATCTCGCGGACGCTTCAACCCTTCGGGAGATGTCCATGTTCGGCATGTTCAAGTCGCAATCCGCAGCACTCGACCTCACGCCGCGCACCTGCCTCGCCGTCTCGCTGATCTATTGCATGGCGGCGGATGGAGAGATGGACGAGGAGGAGGTCGGGCACCTCCTCTCCGCCCTCGGCCGCGGGATGACGCGGCAGGGGCTGGATGCGGCGCTGCGCTATGCGCAGGCGACGAAGCCGGAGCAGTTCCTCGCCGATGCCACCCCGCGGCTGCGGCCGGAGCAGCGGCTCTGCATCCTGCTCAACATGATCGACAACGCCATGAGCGACGGCGAGGCGGAGCAGGGCGAGCAGGACCTCGTCCGCCGCTTCGCCGAGGCCTGGGGCCTGTCGGAGGAGGCGCTGGCGCCGCATTTCCGCACCCTCGTCGCCAAGAACCAGCGCAGCGTCCTCGATGCGTGAGGGTCCGCGCCCCTTTGCGGGCGGCGCGGTTTCGCCTAGGTAGCCCCTGAATTCAGGGAGGCTGGCATGGCGGATCGGGTAGAGGTCGCGGGGCTCGGCGTCGAACGAGCCCTCAAGGAGTTCATGGAGCAGGATGCGTTGCCGGGCACCGGGGTGTCACCGGAGCGGTTCTGGTCTGCCTATGCCGCCATCCTCCGCGACCTCGGCCCGCGCAATGCCGCCCTTCTGGCCAAGCGGGACGAGTTGCAGGCGAAGATCGACGAATGGCACCGGGCGCACCCAGTCCGGCCGGTCGATGCCGCCGCCTATACCGGTTTCCTCAGGGAGATCGCCTATCTCGTGCCGGAGGGGCCGGCCTTCCAGGTCGCCACCACCAATGTCGATGCCGAGTTCGGCACCGTCGCCGGGCCGCAGCTGGTCGTGCCCGTCTCCAATGCGCGTTATGCACTGAACGCCGCCAATGCGCGCTGGGGCAGCCTCTATGATGCGCTCTACGGCACGGATGCCATCCCGGAGACGGATGGGGCCGAGCGCGGGCGGGGTTTCAACCCGAAGCGGGGCGAGAAGGTGATCGCCTTCGCGCGTACGACGCTGGACAAGGTTGCGCCGCTGGCGGGCGGGGCCTCCCATGCAGAGGCGAAATCCTATGCGATCGCCGCCGGGGCGCTGGCGGTCGGGCTGAAGGACGGGCGGAGCGTCGGGCTCGCGCAGCCGGGGCAGTGCGTCGGCTATCTGGGCGAGCCGGCGGCACCTTCGGCCATCCTCTTCGTGCATCACGGGCTGCATGCGGAGCTGGTCATCGACCGTGACCACCCGATCGGCAGGGACGACCCGGCGGGCGTCGCCGACCTGGTGCTGGAAGCGGCCGTCACCACCATCATCGACTGCGAGGACAGCGTCGCAACGGTGGATGCCGAGGACAAGGTGGTCGTCTACCGCAATTGGCTCGGGCTGATGGCGGGGACGCTGGAGGCGAGCTTCGAGAAGGGCGGCAAGACGCTCGTTCGCAAGCTCAATGGCGACCGGACCTATCTGAAGCCGGGCGGCGGGGCGATGACGCTGCACGGGCGCTCGGTGATGCTGGTGCGCAATGTCGGGCATCACATGATGACCGATGTGGTGACGCTCGACGGCGCCGAGACGCCGGAGACCATCCTCGACGCCATGTGCACCGTCGCCATCGCGCTGCATGACCTGCGCGGCCAGGGCCGCGGGCGGAACAGCCGGGCGGGCAGCGTCTACATCGTTAAGCCGAAGATGCACGGGCCGGAGGAAGTGGCCTGGGCGAACGAGCTGTTCGGCCGCGTGGAGGATGCCTTCGGCCTGCCGCGGGCGACGTTGAAGATGGGCATCATGGATGAGGAGCGCCGGACGACGGTGAACCTCATGGAGTGCATCCGCGCCGCCAAGGACCGCGTCGCCTTCATCAACACCGGCTTCCTCGACCGCACCGGCGACGAGATCCACACCTCCATGGCCGCCGGCGCGATGCTGCGCAAGAACGACATGCGCGGCACGGCCTGGATCAAGGGCTATGAGGAGTGGAATGTCGATGTCGGCCTGGCCTGCGGGCTGCGCGGGCGGGCGCAGATCGGCAAGGGCATGTGGGCCGCGCCGGATGCGATGGCCGAAATGCTGAAGCAGAAGGTCGGCCATCCGAAGGCCGGCGCCAACACCGCCTGGGTCCCCTCCCCCACCGCCGCGGTACTGCATGCGCTGCACTACCACGAGGTCGACGTGGCGGCGCGGCAGGAGGAGCTGGCGCAGGGCGGCCGCCGGGCGAAGCTCGACGACATCCTCAGCATCCCGCTGGCGAGCGACACCAACTGGCCGGCGGATGCGGTGCAGGCGGAGCTCGACAACAACTGCCAGGGCATCCTCGGCTATGTCGTGCGCTGGATCGACCAGGGCGTCGGCTGCTCCAAGGTGCCGGACATCCACGATGTCGGGCTGATGGAGGATCGGGCGACGCTGCGCATCAGCGCGCAGCACATCGCCAACTGGCTGCAGCACGGCATCACCACCGAGGCGCAGGTGATGGAGACGCTGAAGCGGATGGCGAAGGTCGTCGACGGGCAGAATGCCGGCGACCCGCTCTATACGCCGATGGCGCCGGGCTATGAGGGTGTGGCCTTCAAGGCGGCTTGCGACCTGATCTTTAAGGGTGCGGCACAGCCGAATGGCTACACCGAGTTCATCCTGACGGCCCGCCGCCGCGAGGCGAAGGCCGCAGCCTAGAACTCGAGGGGTCCAGGGGCCCTTCGGCCCTTGGCGGGTGGAGCTTGAGGAGGGCACCGCCCTCCTCAACCTTGCTTCCGAGACTCCCGCCGCGCAATCCAGCTCGTGCTGGCGAAGATGACGAGGCCGCCGATCCAGGTGGCCGTCCCCGGCACGTCGCCCCAGACGGCGAGGCCGAAGAGCGAGGCCCAGACCAGTTCGAGGAATTTGATCGGCTGGGTCACCGACATGTCGGCCAGCTTGAAGGCGCGCGTCAGGCAGATATGCCCCGCCGTGCCGACGACGCCGCAGAAGGCGAAGGCGGCCCATTGCGCAGGTGTCGGCCAGTCCCAATGCGGCAGAGCGAAGGGCAGGCTGAACAGCGCGACGGCTAGCGACTGCCACACGACGATGACATGCGGCGCGTCCCGCCGCGTCAGCGCCTTGGTGATGAGGAAGGAGGCGGCAAAGAGCGGCGAGGAGGCCAGCATCACGAAGCCATAGGCCCCTGCCCCGCCCGAGAGGTTGGGCGAGACGACGATCAGCACGCCGCAGAAGCCGATCAGTGCCGCGACCCAGCGGGCGGCGACCATCCGCTCGCGCAGGAAGACGACGGCGCCGAGCATGATGAAGAGCGGCGTGGTGAAGCCGAGCGCCGTCATATCGGCCAGCGGCACATGCGGCACGGCGATGAACCAGAGCAGCAGGCCGGAGGTGTGGATGGCGCCACGCCAAATCTGGCCCGAGAGATTGGCCGGGCGGTAGGCGGCCCAGCCGGCGCGCAGGATGAAGGGCAGCATCACCAGCACGCCGAAGCTGTAGCGCAGGAAGCCGGTGACGAAGGGGTCGAGCTGCTGCGCCAGCAGCCGCAGCGTGCCATTCAGCAGGATGAAGAGCAGGCCGGAGGCGAGCATCCAGAGGATGGCGCGGGCGGTGTCGCTCGCCGCGGCGAGCCGGGGCAGGCTCAGGCTGGTGCGGCCCAGGCTCATGCGGCGAGGAAGTCGAGGGCGGTCAGCGCATGCACCTGTGCGACCTGGCGCAGTTCCTCGACCAGGACGTACTCGTCGGCACCGCCCATGTTGTGGGGCGTGGGGCCATAGACGATGGTCGGGAGCCCGGCCATGCGAAACCAGCGTGCGTCGGAACCGCCGACGCGCATGTTGACGGCGCAGGGGCTGCCAAGCACCTCGCCCGCCGCGGCAGCGGCGCGGCGGGCGAGCTCATGGCCCGGGTCGGTATGGTTCGGCTCGAAGCGGCGGAGGATGCGCCAGGCGATGCCTTCGCGCCCGTCCAGCGCTGCTGACAGGGCGGCCTCGGCGGCGGCGCAGGAAAGGCCGACGGGGAGGCGGATATCGATCCCGGCGCGGGCTCCGGCGGGCACGAGGTTGGTGGAGGTGCCGCCCTCGATCCGGCCGATATTGACGGTGACGCTGCCAAGCACCTCGGCCTCGCCGGCACCGGATAGCGGCTCGGAGACGGGACGCGCCGCGGCGATGGCGGCGGTGACGGTGGGCGGCGCCTCGGGCCGCAGGGCGCGCAGGCCCCGCACCGCATCAAGCGCGGCGCAGAGACGGTCGAGCGCGTTCACGCCGAGATGCACATGAGCGCCATGGCTGGCGCGGCCCTCGGCCTCCACCTCGATCCAGAGGAAACCCTTCTCGCCGAAGCGCAGGACGCGTGGGCTGCCGGCATCGCCGATGATGACGGCATCGCCGCGCGCCTCGGGGATGTGGTCCATGAGCCATTTCGTGCCGAGCGGACCCATGGATTCCTCGTCTCCGGCCAGGGTCAGCACGGCCTCGCCGCGCCAGAGCCCGGGATGGGCGGCAAGCAGCGCGAGGGCGGTAACGGAGGCGGCGATGCCGCCCTTCATGTCGGACGTGCCGCGGCCGTAGAGGCGCCCGTCGCGCAGCAGGCCGCCGAGGGGCGGCACGGTCCAGGGCAGGGCCTCGTTCACCGGATAGGTATCGAGATGGCCGTTGAAGATCAGGCGGCGGCCGGGAGCATGGCCCCGCACCACGGCGACGAGGTTGGTGACGCCCTCGCTCGTGGGATGGAGGGCGACCTCGGCAGCCGGGATGAGGCCGCGAATCAGCCCGGCGGCCGCCTCGGCGCAGGCGCGGACATCGCCAGGCGGGTTGGGGGATGGGATGGCGACCAAGGCCCGGGTCAGGGCGATGACGCGCTCCTCGCAGGCGGCGGCCTCGGCGGCAAAGGCGGTGCGACTCATCCCGCGAGTGTAGCGGACAACGCGTCCGCTGCCGCCATGCCGCTTGCCCAGGCGCCGCCGACCGTGCCGGCATAGCGGGTATGGCAGGCCTCACCGGCGAAGCGGATGCGGCCATCGGCAAGCCGGGCTTCGGCGAGCGCTGCGCGGGCGCCGGCGCTGCCAGGGCGGGCATAGGTATACGCGCCGAGGAAGAGTGGGTTCTCACCCCAGTCCGTAGCGACGGCCGGATGCGGGAAGGCACGCGCCAACCCGGCCTCGCCGAAATAGCGGGCGAGCTCGGCGCGGGCATTGGCCTCCGCGGCAGCGGGGCCCTCGCGGGCCAGCGCCCAGGCCGCCTCGCCGCCGAGGAAGCCGATCGCGTGGTCGCGGCCGAAGGGACTGACCACCCAGGACATCGGCCGGTCCCCCTCCCCTTCGACGCGGCGGCCGAGACGGGCGAAGGGGTCGAGGCCGAGCCCAGCGCCGCCCCGCAGCGCGATCTTGGAGAGGAGTGCCATGGGCAGGCCATGGATGGCGGCCTCCACCTCCGCCGGCAGGCCGGGAGAGAAGCGGAGGGCACCCGATGCCAGCACGCCGGTCGAGACGGTGACGATGCAGCCGCGGGCGCGGATCGTGCCGTGGGGGCCTTCCAACGTGATGTGTCGGTCGGCCTCCAGGCGATGGATGGGGGCCGCCAGCTGAATCGGCAAGCCCACGGCAAGGCGGGCGACCAGGGTGCCGAAGCCTTCCCTCACCTGCGGATTCTCGCCGTCGAGGCCGGTGTCGATGTAATCGCGCAGGCTGTTCCGCTCGGGCTCCACGCCGCAGATGGTGGTGCCCAGCCAATGGGAGACGGTCGCATCCCAAGGGCCGCCATGCGGCACGGCCTCGGCGATGGCAATGTCGGGGCCGCCCTGCGCAGCGCGAGCCTCGGCCACCGCCTCCCAGGTATCGCAGGCGGCGTCATGGGCGGCCTTCTCGGCGGGCGTCGCCGGACGGTCGCCGATCAAAAGGATGTCGCGGCGGCGGCGCTCGCCCTCGAAGAGGGTGAAGCCGAGGCGCCGGGCAATGGGCGTCAGCGGGTTGTGCTCGGCGACATGCACCCAGGAGGCGCCGTGGTCGAAGGGCGTGCCGAGGCTGGCGCTCTCGGTAAAGGCGCGGCCGCCGGGGCGGGTGCCCGCCTCCAGCACCAGGCAGGACCGGCCGAGTTCGGCGAGGCGCGTGGCTGCGGCGATGCCGGCGGCGCCGGCGCCGATGATGGCAATCTCGGTTTCGGTGGGCATCAGACGGTCCGGAAGCGGGCAACCTCGCCTGGTTCGACGCGCAGCCGACCCTGGCGTTCCAGACGGCGGAGATGGGCCAGCGTCTCGCCGACGGTGAAGCCTACCTGCCCCATCTCCTGTGCGGCACGGGGAAAGAGGAATTGCGCCGCCTCATAGGCCGTCAGCGGCTCGCGGCAGGCCTCGGCCAGGGCGTCGAGGCGCTCGCCATGGTGCGCGGCGAGCATGTCGAGGCGGCGATGCAGGGTGGTGAAGGGTTCGCCATGGCTCGGGAGAACCAGCGTGTCCTCCGGCAGGGCGCGGAAACGGTCATTGCTGGCAAGGAAGTCGCCGAGCGGGTCGGCCTCCGGCTCGCCGGGATGCAGGCCGACATAGGGGGAAATGCGGGGCAGGATCTGGTCGGCGGAGATCAGGATGCCGCGCTCCGGGCTGTAGAGCGTCGCCATGTCGGGGGCATGGCCGGCGCCGGTCACAACCCGCCACTCATTGCCACCGATAGTGACGCTGCGCCCGTCCTTCAGCGCGTGGAAGCTGCGCGGCAACTCGCCGACTGAGCGCTGGTAGAGGGCGCCTCGGCCCTCGACGAAGGCAAGGAATTCGGGTGCGCAGCCGGCGCGGGCGTAATGTTCGATCTGCTGCGCCATCATGTCCGGGCCGCTGTCGTACCAGAGCGCGCGGGCCATCAGCCATTCGATGCGGGTCATCATCGGCAGTATGCCGAAGCGCTCGCAGAGCCACCCGGCGAGGCCGACATGGTCGGGATGGAAATGGGTAACGAGCAGCGCGGTCAGCTTCCGGCCGCCCAGCGCGGGTTGGGCAAGGAGCTGGTCCCAATGGCCGCGGGTGGTGCGGCTGGCGATGGCGGTGTCGATGGCCAGCCAGCCGCCCTCATGCTCCAGGAACCAGATGTTCACATGGCCGGGGGCAAAGGGCAGCGGCATGCGGGCGCGGAGCAGGCCGGGCTGGATGGTGCGGATCTCGCCGGGCGGCGGGGCCTCGGGCGGCAGCGGGGCCGGGACATAGGCGGGGGGGTTGGTCTGGTCGGGTGGCATCCGGCTCTCCCGTTGGGCGGGAAGGATAGGGCGCTATCGGTCGGCCTGTCGATGCGGCGCTTGCATCACGGGGGTGCGGGGTGGGTATGCTCGCGCGGTTCGGTGGAGGTCGATGGATGGCGCCGGAAGTCTTCGTCCTGCTCAGCGGCGGCCTCAGCTTCGGGGTGCCGCTGGTCTTCGCCATCCGCGAGTTGCGGAACCTGCGGCGCGGCGATGGCGGCGGCTGGCGGCCGGAGCCGCGGCCGCCCTCGCCCAGGCCTCGGCCGACGGGGGGAAGCGGGAAGCCGCTGCCCGACTGTCTCATCCCGAAGCCGCAGCCGGCGAGGCCGCGGGAGTTAGAGAGGGTTTGACTACAACTGCACGCCGCGGGTGAGCGCGCCATCGATCACCAGGTTGGTGCCGGTGGTGAAGGAGGAGGCGGGGCTTGCCAGGAAGACGACGCCACGGGCGATTTCCTCGGGCGTCGCCATGCGGCCGGTTGGGTTGAGCGCCATGGCCTCGGTAAAGAGCGCCGCGTTGTTCTGCTCGATCCACTGCCAGATGCCGCCCGCGAAATAGGTGTTGCCGGGGGAGACGGTGTTGGCGCGGATGCCCTTCCCCGCCAGACGGTGGGCGAGGCCCTGGGCGTAGTGGACCAGAGCGGCCTTGAAGGCGCCGTAGGCCGGGCCGGTGAAGTCGATCTCGCGGCCGGAGACCGAGGCGATGATGGTGATGGAGGCGGATTTCGACGCCTCTAGATGCGGGAGCGCGGCATTGACCGTGCGGATGGTGTGCATCAGGTCGGTCTCGAAGCCGCGGTGCCAGGCCTCCTCGCTGTCGTCGACTGCCAACGCCGAGACATTGGCGACGACCATGTCGATGCCACCAAGGGCGGCGGCGCTGGCGGCGACCCAGGCTTCGAGCGCAGATTTGTCGGCGACATCGACGGGTTTGCCGAAGGCGGTGACGCCCTGCGCCTGGAGTGCGGCGACGGTGGCCTCGACCTCCGCCGCGTCGCGGGCGCAGAGGGCGATATGGGCGCCCTCTGCGGCGAAGAGTTCGGCACAGCGGCGGCCGATCCCCTTGCTGCCGCCGGTGACGATGGCCCTGAGGCCCTTGAGACCAAGATCCATGTCCCTCTCCTCTCGCTTTTGCCCGGGGAGGTTCGGTCAGCGCATCGGCCGGCGCAATGCCCAGAAGGCGACCGATCCCGCCGCATAGGCCGCGATGGAGAGCAGGAAGGCGATGCGGTAGCTGGCGGTGACGTCGAAGATCCAGCCCGCGGCCCAGGAGCCGATTGCGGCACCGAGACCGGAGCCGATGGTAATGACGCCGAGGATGGTGCCGAGGCGGGGGCCGGGGAAGAGATCAGCCGTCTTCGCCGTGATGGCCGGGCCGCGGGCGCCCCAGGTCAGGCCGAAGCCGCAGCCATGCAGCCAGAGCAGCAGGTGCTGGTCGGGCGAGGTGATCAGCAGCGCGCAGACCACGCCGAGGATGGAGATGCCGTAGGTCAGCAGCGCCGAGGCCTCGCGGCCGATATGGTCGGAGAGGGTACCGGTGAGGATCACCCCGGGAAAGGCGAGGAAGGCCCCCATGCCGAGAACGCTGGCCGCATAGAGCGGGTCGAAGCCGATATCGACGGCGAAGGCGATCTGATGCAGCGAGACGAGGAAGCTGCCGATGCTGGTGCACATGTAGACGAGGAAGAGCAGCCAGAAGGCGCGGGTGCGGATGGCCTCGGCGAGGGTCCAGTGACGCGGCACGGCGGTTGCCGCACCCTCGGCCGCGGCAGGGATCTCGGGGCTGCGGCGGAAGATGGCGGCGAGCGGCAGGATCAGCACCGCCATCGCCGCGGCGGTGGCGAGATAGGCGCCACGCCAGCCCAGGCCGCTGATCAGCATCTGGCTCGTAGGCGCGGAGAGGGCGCGGCCGAAGGCATTGGCCGATTGCAGCACGGAGACGGCCATGCCGCGCCGGCGGTGGAAGATGCGCGAGACCAGCGGCACGAAGACCAGCAGGCCAAGGCAATTGGCCCCGATGGTCATCACTACGCCGTAGAGGAAGACAACGTGCCAGAGTTCGCTGGCGAAGGCGCTGCCGAGCAGGCCGAGGGTCAGCAGGCAGCCGCCGAGCAGCACGCAGCGGCGGGCGCCGACACGGTCCACCAGGCCGCCGACGAGGGGCGAGCTGGCGCCGCCGACGAGCTGGCCGACCGAATAGGCGAGCGAGCTCTCGGCCCGGGACCAGCCGAAATCGGCGACGAAGGCGAGCAGGAAGACGGTGTAGGAATGCATCAGGCTGGCGCCGACGGTGAAGGCGGCGAAGGCGCCGGCGAGCATTAGCCAAGCCTGGCGGGAGGGTCTTTCGGCGGTCCCGGCTTTGACTGGCATGGCGTCATGCTGCGGGCGCCGGGCAGGCCGGTCAATCGGCGGACCTCGGAAAGTCGATACGGGAATCGGCGGCGGAACATGCCCGGCCGCCGGTATGCGGAGGGCCGGCATCGCGGTAGAGCAGCGTGGCAGGCCTTCCAGAGGACTCGTATGCGGCGTCGGTTGATGGCTCTCCTTCCTGTCCTGATCGTCACCGGCCCGGCGGCACGGGCGGCCGAGTTGGAGGTGGTAAGCGCCCGGACGATGGAGCCGGGGCTGGCGCCGGCGGTTCAGGCCTTCCGCAACGCCTCTGGCCACGCGGTACAGATCCGCTACGCGACGGCGCCGGCCATGCAGCAGGCGCTGGCGGATGGGGATACGCCGCAGCTTCTCATCGGGCCGGACTCGCTGATGGCGGGGTTGGCACAGGCGGGGCGCCTGGCTGGGCAGCCGGTGCCGCTCGGCCGCGTCGGGGTGGGGATGGTGGCGCGGCCGGACCTCGCCGTCGCGCCGGCGACGGATGCCGAGGGACTGCGGCGAATGGTGGCCGACATGCAGTCGGTCGTCTTCAACCGCGCCTCGTCCGGCCTCCACATGGAACGGATCTTCGAGCGGATGGGCCTGACGGCGCAGGTCGCGCCCAAGGCGCGACGCTACCGCAGCGGGGCCGAAGTGATGGCCCATCTGTTGCACGGCAGCGGGCCGGAAATCGGCTTCGGCGCCATCACCGAGATCAGGATGGTGCGAGAGTTGCGCTACCTGGGGCCACTGCCCGCAGAGCTGCAGTCCTACACAACCTACAGCGGGGCGCTGACGCCGGGCGCGCCGGTCGCGGCGGAGGCGTTGCTGCGCTGGCTGGCAGGGCCGGAGTCGCGCGGCAGCTTCGATGCGGCGGGGATCGAGCCGGTGCGCTGAGGGGCAAGCCCCCTCAGCGATGCCGACACCGGGAATGCGCCTCGGGGCGCATTCCCGAACGGGCTCCTACAGGCCGGCCTGGCTGACGAACTTGGTGTTCAGATAAGCCTCGATGGCCTCCGAACCGCCCTCGGAGCCGTAACCGCTGTCCTTGATGCCGCCGAAGGGCACTTCCGGCAGGGCGAGGCCGAGATGGTTGATCGTCATCATGCCGCTCTCGACCTTGGCGGCGATGGCGTTCGCCGTCTTGGCCGAGCGGGTGAAGGCGTAGGAGGCGAGGCCGTAGGGCAGCCGATTGGCCTCCTCCACCACCTCGTCGAACTCCTTGAAGGGCGCGATCATGGCGAGCGGGCCGAAGGGCTCCTCGTTCATCATCCGCGCCTCCTTGGTGACGCCCGTGAGCACCGTGGGCTGGAAGAAGTAGCCCTTGTTGCCGATGCGCTCGCCGCCGGTGCGTACCTCGGCGCCGCGCTGGCGGGCATCGGCGATGAGGCCCTCCATCCAGGGGATGCGGCGCTCATGCACGAGCGGACCCATCTGCACGCCCTGCTCCGTGCCGTTGCCGACCTTCACGGCTTTGGCGGCGGCGACGAATTTCTCAACGAAGGGCTCGTAGTGCTTCTCCTGCACGAGGAAGCGCGTCGGGCTGACGCAGACCTGGCCGGCATTGCGGAATTTGGCGCCGGCGAGGGTCTTCACCGCAAGGTCGAGATCGGCGTCGTCGAAGACAATGGCCGGGGCATGGCCGCCCAGTTCCATGGTGACGCGCTTCATGTGCTGACCGGCGAGGGCCGCGAGCTGCTTGCCGACCGGGGTGGAGCCGGTGAAGGTCACCTTCTTGATGGTCGGGTGCGGGATCAGGTACTCGCTGATCTCGGCGGGGATGCCGTAGACGAGGCCGACGACGCCCGCGGGCAGGCCGGCATCGATGAAGCAGCGGATCAGCGCGGCCGGCGAGGCAGGCGTCTCCTCCGGAGCCTTCACGATGATCGAGCAGCCGGTGGCGACGGCGGCGGAGAGCTTGCGGACGACCTGATTGATCGGGAAGTTCCAGGGCGTGAAGGCGGCGACGGGGCCGATCGGCTCCTTCACCACGAGCTGGTAGACGCCCTCGGCGCGGGCGGGGATGACGCGGCCATAGGCGCGGCGGGCTTCCTCGGCGAACCAATCGATGATGTCGGCGCCGGCCAGCGTCTCCATCTTTGCCTCGGGCAGGGGCTTGCCCTGCTCGGCGGTCATCAGCGCGGCGATCTCGTCGGCGCGGGAGCGGAGAATATCGGCGGCCTTGCGCATCAGCTTAGCGCGCTCGAAGGCGGAAACCTTCTTCCAAACGGCGAAGCCCCGCTCGGCCGCCTCCAGCGCCTCGTCCAGATCATCGCGGCCGGCATGAGCCACCTCGCCGATCACCTCCTCCGTCGCCGGGTTGATGACTTCGAGGGTCTTGCCGGAGCGGCTGGCGCGCCACTCCCCGTTGATGTGGAGCTGGACGGTCGGATAGGCCATGGGGGTCTCCTTGGCTATTTGGGCGGGGCAGGCCCCGCCGGGGTCGGGGCGCAATGTGGGCCTGTCGCGGGGCCGGGGCAACCCAGGGCGCTATAGTCACCGACCTATAGCGTGACGAACTGCCCCTGCCCCGCCCCGCGCAGCAGCGCCTCGATCAGCCGCTGCACCGCGAGGGCACTGGCGCCGGAATTGGAGGGCGGGCGGCCGGCGGCGATGGCGTCGAGCACTTCCGTATGAAGGGCACGGTGCGGGCCATGGTCGAATGCCATCGGATCGGCCCCGCCACCGCCGGCGCTGCCATGGTCGATGACCTCGGGCGCGACGTCCGCGAGGTGGAGCTCCAGCCGTTCGGAGACCAGCATGGCGCTGCCGCCGGTGCCGGCGATCTCGATCCGCTCCGGGAAGCCTGGACGGGCGACCGTCGTCGCATCAAGCGTGCCGATGGCGCCATTGGCGAAGCGGAGGGCGCCGGCGACGATGTCCTCCGTATCAATGGCGCGGAGCGGGCTGGTACGGGCGAAGGCGGCGGCCTCGGCCACGGGCCCCATCAGGTGCAGCAGCAGGTCGATGGTATGGATCGCCTGGGTGAGCAGCACGCCGCCGCCGTCGCGCGCCTTCATCCCCCGCCCAGGTTGCGCGAAATAGGCCGCATCGCGCCACCACCGGATGGTGGCGGAGGCGGAGAGCGGCGTGCCAAGCAGGCCAGCCTCGAGCGCCGCTTTCAACCGGAGGGCGGCAGGGCGGAAGCGGTGCTGGAAGACCACGCCGAGGGTGACGCCGGCACGCCCGGCCATCGCCACCAGAGCCTCGGCGCGGGCGAGGTCGAATTCGAGGGGCTTCTCCACCAGCAGGTGCTTGCCGGCCGCGGCGGCCGCCTCGGCCACGGGAAGATGGGCCGCGGGTGGCGTCAAGACCAAGACGAGGTCAAGGCCGGGGGCGCCGAGCAGGGCGTCAAGGCTGTCGAAGACGGGCGCATGCCAGCGGGCGGCAAAGCCGGCGCGGCGCTCGACCGAGGGGCTGAAGCCGCCGACGAGGCGGGCGCGGCCGGCGGCCTCGAGGTCGCGGAGCGCGAGGGCATGGGGCGCGACGGCCATGCCGAGGCCCACCATCCCGACGCCGATCATTCCTGGCATGACTTCCCTTCCCCCTCTTCCGCCTCCTATCGTGCCGCATCGGCCGGCGCGGGCAAACCGTGCGGCCAGTGCCCTGGGAGGGGTCCGATGGAGCTGGACGAAACCGCGCGGCCGATCGCGCGCCGGGACGTGCTGCAATTGCTGGGGCTGGGTGCGGGTTCGGCGCTGCTGCCGGCGGGCCAAGCCTATGCGCAGGCGCGCGGCGCGACGCTGGTGCTCGGCATCGACATCAGCGACACCATAACCCTCGATCCGGTCAGACAGGCGCAATACACGGCGCCCATGACGCTGGCCGCAACCTATGACCCGCTGGTGACGCTCACCCCCGGCGACTACATCGAGCCGAAGCCGGCCCTCGCTACGGCCTGGACGCGGACGCCCGATGGCAAGGGCTGGCGCTTCACCCTGCGCGAGGGGGTAAAATTCGCCTCCGGCGCCCCGGTGACGGCCGAGGACGTACAATTCACCTTCGAGCGGCTGATCCGGATGAAGGAGCAGACGCAGCAATACGTGAAGGCCATCGACCGCTGCGAGATCGTGGACGTCAAGACCATCGACCTGGTCATGAACGACCCGGCCTCGCCGCTACTCAACATCCTCTGCGCGCCGAGCTTCGGCATCACCGAGAAAAAGCTCGCCATGCAGCACGGCGGCAGTATGGCCGCGGATGCGAAGGAGACGGATAGGGCGACCGAATGGCTGAACCAGAACAGCGCCGGGACAGGCCCGTACCGGCTGGTGCGCTGGGAGCGGAACCAGCAGATCCAGCTGGTGCGCAACCCGCATCACTGGCGCGGGGCGCCAGCCTACGAGCGTGTGGTGATCCGGCATTTCAGCGACAGCGCGGCACAACTGCTGGCGATCCGCCGCGGTGACATCCAGGCCGCCTTCAACCTGATCCCCGAGCAGATCGCCACGCTGAAGGATGAGCCGCAGGTGCGGGCGGAGCGGCTGCCGAGCCTCGACTTCGTCTACATGGCCATCACGCAAAACCCGGAGTTCAACCGGGCGCTGGCCCAGAAGGCTTGCCGGCAGGCGATCGGGCACGCCATCGACTTCGACGGCATCGTCAACAGCATGCTGGGCGGCGCGGCGCTGCGGCCGGCGCATTTCCTCCCCATCGGGGTGAATGGCAGCACGGAGACGGTGGCGCGGGAGGTCGGGTTCCGGCAGGATCTCGACAAGGCGAGGCAGCTGCTGCAGCAAGGCGGCTTCGCGGAGGGGTTCGAGTTCGAGATCGCCTATGGCAATGCGGCGGTGGCGGGCGTCTCGTACCAACTGCTGGCGCAGAAGATCCAGGCGGACCTCGGCCGCGTCGGCATCCGCGCGAAGCTGGCGCCGATGGACCAGGTCAATCTCCGCACCAGCTTCACCACCGGGCGAGCGCAGGGCGGGGTGCTGACCTTCTGGAATCCGCCGGCGGTGGAGAACGAGCTATGGGCGGCGGCCGTTGTCGAGCGGGTGGCGAGGCGCGTCCACTGGACCGTGCCGCCGGAGATGACGGACCTCGTCAAGCGCGCGGCGCAGGAGACGGACAAGGCGAAGGCCGCGGCGCTCTGGGTGGAGTGGCAGCGGGCAATGGTCGATCAGGCGAACCACATCATCCTGTTCCAGCCCATCTATCAGATCGCCGTACGCAATGCGGTGAAGGAATTCTCGCTGACGGCGGCGGGCTGGCAGGTGGAGATCGGTCAGGCGAAGCCGGCCTAGATGCGGATGCCGAGGCGCGAGAGGCGATGCGCGCGGTCGGCATTCACCGCATGGTCCGGCAGGCGGCCTTCGGCGAGGGCCGTCACCTGACGGACGGTGTCGAAGGCTTGGTGCTCGATGGCCGCCGGGGTCAGGCCGCCGACATGCGGCGTGGCGATGACCTTCGGGTGGGCGGCAAGCTCGGGCGTCGGCATCTGGTCGGGCGCGCGGCCGACATCCATGGCGCAGCCGGCGAGCTGGCCGGCATCAAGCGCGGCGCGCAGGGCGGCTTCGTCGACGAGGTTACCGCGCGAGGGGTTGATGAAAAAGGCGCCGCGCTTCATCCGGGCGAAGGCCGCCGCGTTCAGCAGGTTCTCGGTCTGCTCGTTGGCAACGGCGAGGCAGACGACGAAGTCGCTTTCGGCGAGCAACCGGTCCTGCTCGACCTGCTCGATGCGGGCCTCCTCGACCTTGGCATGCGGGTCCGTCACCAGCACGCGCATGCCGAGCGCCAGGCCGATCGGGGCGAGGTGGCGGGCGATGGAGCCATAGCCGATGATGCCGAGCGTGCTGCCGCTGAGCTGCGCGCCCATCCGCGCCGAGGGCACCTCGCCGCGATGGTAGCTGGCCGCCGCCGCGCCGACGCCGCGGGCGAGGTCGACCATCTGGCCGAGCACGAGCTCGGCGACGGAGGGGATGAAGCCGGGCGTCGCCTGCGTGACCAGCACGCCGACGGCACTGGCGGCCGCGACGTCGACGTTGCGGATGTCGACGGCGCAACGGAGAAAGGCGACGAGGTCAGGGGCATGCTCGAAGGTCGCGGCCTCGCCGGGCGACTGGCGGTAGCTGACGATGGCCTGGCAGCCGGCGGCGGCCTCGGCCAGATCGCGCCCAGCGAGGTGACGGCCGCTCTCGTTCAGCCGGACCTCGGCCACCTGGCGCAGCGCGGCCAGCGCCCGGGGGCCGTAGTAGTTCTCCAGCGCGTCCGGCGTGTGCGTGAGATAGACCTGCATGCTTCCCTCCCCTTCGTTCGGGGCTAGACTACAGGCAAAGAGGCAGGGGAGAAGCGGGGCGGATGCTGCGGACCGTGGTCACGCGACTGGCAGGCGCCGCCGTCATGGCCGTGCTGGCGACCTTGGTGATCTTCCTCATCGCCAATACCGTGCCGGGGGACCCGGTGCTGGCGCAGCTCGGCGACATCGCCGCGAGCAACCCGGCAACTGTGGCCGAGTGGCGGGCGAAATGGGGGCTCGACCTGCCGCTTTGGGAGCAATACCTGATCTTCCTGCGCGGGCTGGCGCATGGCGATCTCGGCACCTCCATCGCCTCGCAAAGGCCGGTGCTGGAGGATATCGCGCAATACGCACCGGCGACGGTGGAGCTGGCGAGCATCGCCTTCGTGCTCGCGCTCGGCATCGGCATCCCGCTCGGAATCGCGGCGGCGGTATGGCGCGACAGCTGGGTGGATGCGGCGGCGCGGGTGGTCTCGCTGATCGGCGTCTCATCGCCGACCTTCTGGCTCGCCTTCATCATGCTGGCGATCTTCTATGGCGGGTTGCAGATCGCGCCGGGGCCGGGACGGTTGGACCCGATCGCCTTCCCGCCCGATGAGGTGACGGGGCTGTTTCTGGTCGACACGCTGCTGGCGGGTGATTGGGAGGGGTTCCATGACGCGGCGGCGCATCTGGTGCTGCCCTCGATCGTGCTGGCGGCGGCGACCATCGGCCTCATCACCCGCACCACGCGGGCGGCGATGCTGGAGGCGATGGGGCAGGACTATGTGCGCGTTTCCCGCGCCAAGGGGATGCGGGAGCACTACACCATCCTCCGCCATGTGCTGCCCAATGCGCTGATCCCGGTGGTGACCTTGGGCGGGCTCGCCTATGCCAACCTGCTGGCGGGGGCGGTAATGACGGAGACGGTGTTCTCCTGGCCGGGGCTCGGGCGCTACACCTTCCGCAGCGCGGCGGCGCTCGACTTCCCGGCGATCATGGGGATCACGCTGGTGGTCTCTGTGACCTACCTGCTGGTCAACCTCGCCGTCGATCTCTCCTACGCCCTGCTCGATCCGCGGGTGCGGCGGTGAGCGCGAGCATCGCCCTCCCCGCGCCGCGCTCGCGGCGGGCTCGGTTGTGGCGGCGCTACGGGCTGGCGGGGATTGGGGCGGGGATCGTGCTGGGCTGGGTGCTGGTGGCGGCCTTCGCGCCGTGGCTGGCGCCCTATCCGCCGGATTTCGTCGACGTGACGAACCGGCTGCAGCCGCCTTCGGCGCTGCATTGGCTGGGGACGGATGCGCTGGGGCGGGACTGCTTCTCGCGGCTGCTGTTCGGCGCGCGCATCTCGCTGCTGGCGGGGATCTCCGTTGTGGCGCTGGGAGCGGCCTTCGGCACGCTGATCGGGATGGTCGGGGCCTATGCGCGGGGCTTCGTCGATGCGGCGCTGATGCGGCTCACCGATCTCGTGCTGTGCTTCCCGCCGATCATCCTGGCGCTCGCCATCGCGGCGGCGCTGGGCATCGGGACGTCCAACACCATCATCGCCATGCTGGTGGTGTGGTGGCCGAAATTCGCCCGGCTCGCGCGCGCGCTGGCGCTGGTGCAGCGCAGCCAGGACTATGTGGAGGCCGCCGTCGTGCTCGGGCTGAGGCCGGCGCGCATCCTCGGGCGGCATATCGTGCCGAATGCCATCGGGCCGCTGGTGGTGCTGGTGACGCTCGATATCGGCAATGCGATCATCACCTTCGCCGGGCTGTCCTTCCTTGGCCTCGGCGTCGTGCCGCCGACCGCGGAGTGGGGCGCGATGGTGGCCGAGGGGCGGGAGTTGGTGGAGCAATGGTGGGTGGCGACCTTCCCCGGATTTGCCATCCTCTCGATCGTGCTCGGGTTCAACTTTCTCGGCGACGGGGTAAGGGATTGGCTCGATCCGAAGGCGCGGAGCCGGTGAGCGCCCCTGTCCTCGAGGTCGAGGACCTTCGTACCGTCTTCCTCACCGATGCCGGGGCGGTGCGCGCCGTCGACGGCGTCTCCTTCAGCATCGGGGCGGGCGAGACGCTCGGCATCGTCGGCGAGAGCGGCAGCGGGAAGAGCGTCACCGCGCTGTCCCTGATGCGGCTGCTGGAGGAGCCGGCGCGGATCGCGGGCGGCAGCATGCGCTTCCAGGGGCGGGACCTGCTGGCGATGCGGCCGGATGAGCTGCGGTCATTGCGAGGCGACCGGATGGCGATGGTCTTCCAGGACCCGATGACGGGGCTCAACCCGGTCATCCGCATCCTGCGCCAGCTCACCGAGCCGATGGTCGGGCATGGACGCTTCGCGGCGCCGGAAGCGAAGCGAAGGGCCATCGGTCTGCTCGGACGGATGGGAATCACGGCGCCGGAGCGAAGCGTCTCGCGCTTCCCGCATGAATTCTCGGGCGGTATGCGCCAGCGTGTCATGCTGGCGATGGGCTTCGCCAACGACCCGGCGCTGCTGATCGCCGACGAGCCGACGACGGCGCTCGACGTCACGATCCAGGCGCAGATCCTCGACCTGCTGCGCCGGCTCAATGCGGAATTCGGCACGGCGATCCTGCTCATCAGCCACGATCTCGGGGTGATCGGCAGCGTGTGCCGGCGTGTCGCGGTGATGTATGCGGGCGAGGTGGTGGAGGAGGCGGCGACCGAAGCGGTGCTGGCCGATCCGCGCCACCCTTACGCCTGGGCGCTGGTGAATGCGGTGCCGCGGATCGACCAACCGCTGGGCGCGGACCGGCGGCTTGTCAGCATCGAGGGGGCGCCGCCGGATGCGCTGAACCTGCCGCAAGGGTGCCGGTTTGCGCCGCGCTGTCCGTTCAAGGTCGAGCGCTGCGAGAGGGAGCATCCGCCGCTGGCCGAGGTGGCGCCGGGGCGGCTGGCGCGGTGTTGGGTGACGCAGGCGGGTGCGGTGTTGCCAAAGGCGGGGGGTGCTGGGTTCGGCGGGGTGCGTGCACCCCTTCCCCCGGCCGCTGAGCCGCTGCTATCCGTACGTGGGTTGGTGAAGCATTTCCCGCTGCCGCGCGAGAGCCTCTTCGCGCCGCGGAGGGTGGTGCATGCGGTGAACGGCATCGATCTCGACTTGGCGCGGGGCGAAACGCTCGGCGTCGTCGGCGAGAGCGGCTGCGGCAAGTCGACGGTGGCGCGGCTCGTCACCCGCATCCATGCGCCGACGGAAGGGAGCATCCTTTTCGACGGGCAGGAGATAGCGCAGGCGAGCCCGGCCGCGATCCGTCCGTTGCGGCGGCGGATGCAGATGGTCTTCCAGGACCCTTACGCCTCGCTCAACCCGCGCATGACCATCGGCGACACGCTGGCGGAGCCGCTGGTCGCGCATGGGCTGGCGCGGCGCGGGGCGGAGGCGCGGGAGCGCGTCGGGGCGTTGCTGGACATGGTAGGGCTCAATCCGGCCTGGGTCTCGCGCTTCCCACATGAGTTCAGCGGCGGGCAGCGGCAGCGCATCTCCATCGCGCGGGCGCTGGCGCTGGAGCCGGAGATGATCGTCGCCGACGAGCCGATCAGCGCGCTCGACGTTAATATCCAGGCACAGATCCTGAACCTGATGCTCGACCTGCAGCAGCGGATGGGGCTCACCTACCTCTTCATCGCGCATGACCTGGCGGTGGTGAGGCACCTCTGCGACCGCGTTGCGGTGCTTTATCTCGGCCGCGTGATGGAAAGCGCGCCGGCGGAGGCGCTCTTCGCCCGGCCGCTGCATCCTTACACCGGCGTGCTGATCTCCGCCGTGCCGGAGCCGGGGCGGCAGCGGGTGTTGCTGCAAGGGGAGCCGCCGAGCACGCTGGCGCCGCCGCAGGGTTGCCCGTTCCGTGGACGGTGCCCGATCGCGCAGCCGGTCTGCGAAACAATGCCGCCGCTTGTCGAAGCTGAGGCCGGGCGGTGGGTCGCTTGCCACTTCCCGGGCGGGTTCTCCCATGCTGGACTGGTGGCATGAAGGCCAATCTCACCGACATCCTCGCCCGCCTTGATGCCGATGCCCCCGCGGCGGAGGCACGGCTCATCGACTGGCTCCGCATCCCGAGCATCAGCGCGCAGCCGGCGCATGCGGGGGATTGCCTTCGCGCCGCCGAATGGGTGCGCGACCAGCTTGGCGGCATGGGGTTCGATGCGCAGATCAGGCCGACTGCGGGGCATCCCGTCGTCGTCGCCCATCACCCGGGGCCGGGCGGCGATGCGCCGCATCTGCTGTTCTATGGGCATTACGACGTGCAGCCGGCGGATCCGCTGGCGCTTTGGACCTCGCCGCCCTTCGAGCCGCTGGTGGTCGAGGGGCCGCATGGGCGGCGTGTCGTCGCGCGCGGCGCGGTGGACGACAAGGGCCAGACGGCAATGTGGCTGGAGGCGCTGCGGGCCTGGCATGAGATCGCCGGCGGCCCGCCCTGCCGCGTCTCCGTGCTCATCGAGGGCGAGGAGGAGGTGGGCTCGCCGAGCCTCGATGCCTTCCTCGCCGCCAACAAGGGCGAGCTGGCGGCCGATGTCGCAGTCATCAGCGATACGGGAATGTGGGATATCGACACGCCCGCCATCACCACGCGGCTGCGAGGCATGGTCTATGCGCAGATCGACCTGAAGGCGGCCTCGCGCGACCTGCATTCCGGCATCTATGGCGGGGCGGCGCTCAACCCGATCAATGCATTGTCCCGCATCATGGGCGGGCTGCATGACGAGAACGGGCGGGTGCAGATTCCTGGCTTCTATGAGGGCATCGCCGAGATCACCAATGCGCAGCGGGTCGAATGGGACAGCCTCGGCTTCGACGAGGGCGCCTTCCTCGGCGATATCGGGCTGGCAACACCGGCCGGCGAGCGCGGGCGGAGCGCGCTGGAGCGGCTCTGGGCAAGGCCGACCGCGGATTTGAACGGCATCTGGGGCGGCTATACAGGCGATGGCAGCAAGACCGTCATCGCGGCGGAAGCGCATGCCAAGCTCTCTTGCCGGCTGGTGCCGGGGCAGGATCCGGCGAAGGTGGCGGAGGGCATCCGCCGCTTCGTCGCCGAGCGGCTGCCGCCCGACGCCAAGGCCGAGGTGCAGGTCTTCACCACGACGCCGGGGATCGAGGTGCCGGCGGATAGCCGCTGGGTCGGCGCGGCGCGCGGGGCGCTGGCCGAGGAATACGGCCGGCCGGCGGTGCTGATCGGCAGCGGCGGGTCGATCCCCGTGGTCGAGAGCATGCAGCGGCTGCTCGGGCTCGACAGCCTGCTGGTCGGCTTCGGGCTGAATGACGACCAGGTCCACAGCCCGAACGAGAAATTCGAGCTGCGCTGCTTGCACAAGGGTGCTCGCAGCCATGCGCGGATGCTGGCGGCCTTTGCTCGCGGTTAGTTCGAGGGGAGCACCTTCCCCGGGTTCATGATGCCCTGCGGGTCGAGGGTCGCCTTGATCCGCCGCATCAGCTCCAGCGCCAGCGGGTCCTTCAGCGCCTGCATGGCGTGCAGCTTGCTGGTGCCGATGCCGTGCTCGGCGCTGAAGCTGCCGCCGAGCGAGGTGGCGATCTGGTTCACCAGCATGTCGGCGCCGGCGGCGCGGGCGACCCAGTCGGCATGGGTCGTGCCGGGTGGCGCCTTCAGGCTGACATGGATGTTGCCGTCGCCGGCATGGCCGATGGCGAACATCCGGCCTTCCGGCCAGCGCTCGGCGAGCGCCGCTTCGGTGCGGGCCAGGAATTCGGGGACGGCGGAGACGGGCACGGCGGTGTCGGTCGGGATGGAGGGGCCATCCATCCGGCCGAATTCAGGAAAATCCTCGCGGATGCGCCAGAAGGCGAGGCGCTGGGCCTCGCTTTCGGCAGGGACGGCATCGGTGCATTCCCCGGCCTCCAGCGCGGCTTCCAGCGCCGTCTCCAACATGGCGCGGACGGGCACCGCCGGGTGTGGCGCGGCAAGTTCCACCATCACGTACCACGGGCTCTCCAGCGGCAGCGGCAGGCGGAGCTGCGGGCCATGCCGGGCCACCATCTCCAGGCAAAGGCGATTGATCAGCTCGAAGGCGATCAGCTCCGCCCCCGCACCCTGCATGCGGCCCAGCAGCGAGAGCGCGGCATCGGGCGAAGGGACGGCGAGGAATGCGGTCTCGACGGCGAGCATCGGCGGCACCAGGCGGAGCGCGGCGGCAGTGATGACGCCGAGCGTGCCCTCGGCGCCGATGAAGAGGTGGCGCAGCGCATAGCCGCTATTGTCCTTGCGCACGCGGCGCAGGTCGTTCAGCACGCGGCCATCGGCGAGTACGATTTCGAGGCCGAGCACCAGCTCCCGCGCATTGCCCCAGCGGATGGTACGGATGCCTCCGGCATTCGTCCCCAGCATGCCGCCGATCTGCGCCGTGCCCTGGGCACCCCAGGCGATGGGGAAGAGCCGGTCCACCGCGAGAGCGGCCTGCTGCACCTGCTGGATGACGCAGCCGGCCTCGGCGACGAGGGAGAAGTCGCGCGCATCGACGTCGCGGATGCGGTTCAACCGTTCGAGGCTGAGGACCAGGGAGGGAGGGCCACCCGGCCTCGGCACCGCGGCGCCGGCGAGGCCGGTGCGGCCGCCGGCGGGCACCACGGGGATGCCGGCCTTGCTGGCGAGGCGGAGGACGGCCGAAACCTCCTCGACCGTGCCGGGCTTCAGCACGGCGAGCGGCACGGCGCGGGAGGTGCCGCGCCAGTCCACCGCATAGGCGGCCATCTCCTCCGGGGTGGTCAGGCAGTTTTTTGGGCCGACGGCGTCGGCCAGGGCGTCGAGCATGGACATGGCCGCCAGTCTCCCGCCGCGGATTCCACTCGGCAAGCCCCTTGGCGCGCGGGTGCAACACGGCTTCACTGGCACCCATGCGGGAGGAAGCGCAATGAGCGACAGCGTGCCGTTGAGCGCGGATTACGTGGTAGTGGGTGCCGGCTCGGCCGGATGCGCGGTGGCGGCCCGGCTCTCGGAGGATCCCTCGGTGCGGGTCGTGCTGCTGGAGGCCGGGGCGCGGGACCGGAACCCCTGGCTGCATGTGCCGATCGGCTATGCCAAGACCATGTACCATCCGACCCTGTCCTGGAACCTGACCACCGAGCCGGAGCCCGAACTGGGGGGACGCCGCGTGCCTTGGCCGCGAGGGCGGGTACTGGGCGGCTCATCCGCCATCAACGGCCTGCTCTATGTCCGTGGTCAGCACGAGGATTACGACCACTGGCGCCAGCTCGGCTGCACCGGCTGGTCCTTCGAGGACGTGCTGCCCTTTTTCCGCCGGGCCGAGGACCAGGAGCGGGGACCGAGCGCCTTGCACGGTGTCGGCGGGCCGCTTGCCGTCAGCGACATCCGCGACCGCAACCCGCTGGCCATGTCCTTCATCGAGGCGGCGGCGGAGCTCGGCTTCCCCCGCAACGACGATTTCAACGGCGAGACGCAGGAAGGCGCCGGCCTCTACCAGACCACCTCGCGCAAGGGCTGGCGGGTGAGCGCGGCGACGGCCTATCTGAAGCCCGTCCGCAACCGGCCGAACCTCATCGTGGTCGCCGACGCCCACAGCACCGGCCTGCTGATGGAGGGCCAGCGTGCCGCGGGCGTTCGGTTCCGCCGCCATGGCACCGACCTCACCATCCGCGCGGCCCGGGAGGTGATCCTCTGCGGTGGCGCCATCGCCTCGCCGCATCTGCTGCTGCTCTCCGGCATCGGCCCGGCGGAGCACCTGCAGGAGATGGGCCTGCCGGTGGTGCACGATCTGCCATCGGTCGGAACCAACCTACAGGATCATTTCCAGGCGAGGCTGGCCTATCGCGTCAACAAGCCGGTCAGCATGAACACTCGGACGCAAAGCCTTTGGGGCCAGTTTCTGATGGGCGCCGAATTCGCGCTGCGCCGCACCGGGCCGCTGACGGTCAGCGCCGGCACGGCCGGGTTGTTCGCCCGCGCCCTGCCCGGCAGCGCGACGCCCGATGTGCAGTACCATTTCCTGCCCTTCAGCACCTCGAAGACGATGACGGAGCTGCACCCCTTCCCCGGCATGACCATCAGCGCCTGCCAGCTGCGGCCCGAGAGTCGGGGGACGATCACCTTGGCGAGCCCCGACCCGGCGGCCAAGGCGCGCATCCAGGCCAACTATCTGTCCACCGAGACCGACCGGCGCTGCATGATCGAGGGCATCAAGCTCGGCCGGCGCCTGGCGCAGACGCGGGCTCTCGGGCAATGGGTCGAGGAGGAGATCGTGCCCGGCGCCGCGGCCGCCAGCGACGAGGACATCCTCGCCTTCATCCGCCAGACCGGCAACACGATCTACCACCCGAGCGGCACCTGCCGCATGGGCGGCGACCCGCAGAGCGTGGTGGACCCCGAACTGCGGGTACGCGGGATCGAAGGCCTGCGCATCGCCGACGCCTCGATCATGCCGACGGTGGTGTCCGGCAACACGAACGCACCGGCCATCATGATCGGTGAGAAATGCGCGGACATGGTCAAGGCCGCGGCGCGGGCACGGCTGGCCGCGTGAGCGGCACGGGGCGGGTGCCCGCCCCGGCCACACTTCAGTCACCGAGTGTCAACCCGCCATCCACCACCACCGTCTGCCCCGTCACCATGGCGGCGCCGGCAAGGAGGAAGAGCATCACCTCGGCAAGGTCGTCCGGCGAGCAGCGGCGCTTCAGCAGGGCCTTGTCGATGCTGCCGCTGCGCTGCTCATTGGTCCACTCGATCATCCAGGTGCTGTCCACCGCGCCGGGCGCCACCGCATTCACCCGGACCTCGGGCGCGAGGGCGCGAGCAAGGTTCTTGGTCAGGCTGATGACGCCCGCCTTGGTCGCGCCATAGGCCATGGAGGAGCCGGGCGAGTTCAGCCCGGCGATGGAGGCGGTGTTCACCACCGCGCCGCCGGCGGCCTTCAGCGCCGGGGCGGCCGCCTTGGTGCAGCGGAAGACGCCGACGAGGTTCACCTGCACCAAGGTCTGCCACAGCTCCTCCGTGATGCGGTCCAGCTCGTGGCTGGCGATGCTGGTGCGGCTGCCGGGCGTGCCGGCATTGTTGGCGAGGAAGTCGAGCCGACCGAGTTCGGCGATGGCCTGCTCCACCATGCGCGGCCCGTCGGCCGCATCGCCGACATTGCCGGGCGCGGCTATGACATCGAAGCCTTCCGCTTGGAGGCGCGCGACCTGCTCCGCGCCGCGCGGATCATCCGCCAGGTGGTTGAGCGCGACCCGCGCACCGTTGCGGGCGAGCTGCGTGACCAGTGCAAAGCCGATGCCGGAGGCGGCGCCGGTGACGAGCGCCGTGCGGCCGGCGAGGTCGTAGCAGATCATGTGCCCCGCTCCAGCCCAGCCATGGTGCCGATCTCCCGCATCGCCTGCTTGAGCGCGATGAGGCGCCGGTCGCGCGCCTCGAACAGCGCCGCCGGATCGCTCGGCCAGTCGTAATAGCCGGCGCCGGCGAGCACGCCGGTGCGGCCCTCGGCGACCAGCCGGTCGAGCGTGTCGCTCCGCCCACGCACCGGCGGCGGCGCGTAGCTCTTGTTGGCGAGGATCGCCTGGGACAGGGCAAGCCCCGTGAAATCCGCCTTGGCGAAGACGCCGAGCACCGGCAGGCGCAGCGCCAAGCCGTGGATGATGGCCGCATCGATCTCGGGCGCCGTCGCCACGCCCTCGTCCAGCAGGTGCTGCACCTCGAGGCCGATCGCCGCCTGGATGTGGTTGGCGACGTAGCCGGGGACGAATTTCTTCAGGCCGAGCGGCTGCTTGCCCATGCCGCGCAGCATCCCCATGACGCCTTCGACGACGGTGGGCTCGCAATGCGGGCCGGGGATGACGTCGACGAGGTCGACCAGATAGGGCGGCGTGTACCAATGGGCAATCAGCGCCCGCGCCTGCCGCGCCTCCGGGATCAGAGGAAAAACGTCGAGATGGCTGGTGTTGCTGGCGATCACCGCCTCGGCCGGCGCCAGGGCGTCCAGCTGGGCGAAGAGCGCGCGCTTGGCCTCCGGCGTCTCGATGATCGCCTCGACGATCAGCTCAGCGCCATCCACTGCCGCCGCGAGGTCGGCATGCCGCGTCACGGCCTGGGCGAGATGCGCCGTGGTCCAGTCCGCCAGCGCCTCGCCACCCTCGACCAGCGTGGCCAGCGCCTTCTCCATCAGCCCCTGTGCGCGGGCGAGCGTCGCCTCGCTGCTGTCGGTGAGGCGCACCTGATGCCCACCGAGCGCGAAGACCAGCGCCAGCGCATGCCCCATCGTCCCCGCCCCGATGACCGCGACCCGTGCCATGGCTTTCCTCCTTGCCGTATTCGGGCCGATACTGCCGTCAGAGCGGAGGAAACAGAATGGCCGATCTGCTGATCCAACAGGGACAGGGCGCCGGGCTGCGCTACCAGGACCTCGAGAACGAGGCGGATATTTGGCACTGGCTGGAGGCACCACCCGTGGGGGCAACGGGCGGCATCCCCTATGCCTTCGTCGCTTCGCTCGGCGACGTGTCGCGGCCGGCGCCCTTCCTCTACACGGTCGAGCTCGACATCGCCGAGGCCGACCTGCCGGCGATCTTCGACTGGTACGAGCGGGAGCACCTACCGATGCTGACGAGTTGCCCCGGCTGCATCGGCGGCACGCGCTACCGGCGGCTGGATGCAGGGGCGCCGAACCTCCTCGCGGCCTATCGCTTCGAGCGGCCGGAGGTGAACCAGACGCCAGAATGGATCGTGGCGCGCTCCACGCCCTGGACGGAGCGGGTGCGGCCGATGTTCCGCAGCTCGCGCCGCTTCACCCGACGGCTGCTGGCGTGACGTAGCCCAGCGCCAAGTCGCGCGCTGCGGCCTCGGGTGCACGGCGCGCCGGATCGCCGAAGCCGCCGCCACCCGAGGTCTCGAGGCGGATGCGGTCGCCGCGCTGCAAGGGCACGTTGTCCGATTTCGGCGGCATCAGGCTCTCCGCGCCGTCGCGCGTCAGTACCAGCTTGCCGGTGCTGGCCGGCGTCCCGCCGGCGAGGCCGTAGGGAGCATGAACGAAACGGTCCATGTTGGCGGTGAAGAAGCAGCGCGGGCTGTCGATGCGCCATTCCCGCAGCAGGCCGAGCCCGCCGCGATGCTCGCCCGCGCCGCCGGAGTCCGGTAGCAGCACGTAGCGGGTTATGGTGAGCGGCGCCTGCGCCTCGATCATCTCGATCGGGATGTTGCTGTTGTTGTGCATCCCGGCCGAGAGGGCGTTGACGCCGTCCTTCTTCGGATGCGCGCCGGTGCCGCCGATCTCGATTTCGACCAGCACCTCGCGCTTCTCGTCCGCCGCGACGGTTTGGAAGGTGCAGACATAGGAATTGCCGTAATAGGCCGCCGGAATGCGGTCCGGCACCGCCTGGTGCAGCGCGCCGAACATGGCGTTCAGCAGCCGGTGGGTGACGGCGATCCGATGCACGACCGGCGCCGGGGCGCGCGCATTCACGACCGAGCCCTCCGGCGCGATGGTCGTCACGGGCCGATAGCAGCCGGCATTGGCGGCGAAGGGCTCGTCGCAAGCGCACATGACGGCGAACATCACCGCCGCGTTGCTGCTGGCGAGCGTCGCATTGGTCGGCCCCTGCACCTGGGGCGAGCAGCCGGAGAGGTCGACCGAGATGGCATCGCCCGCGATGGTCAGCGCGACATGCAGCCTGATCGGCTTGTCGAGGTCGATGCCGTCATCGTCGAGCCAATCGGTGAACTCGTAGGTGCCATCCGGCATGCGCGATATTGCGGCGCGCATCGCCTGCTCGCTCATGTCGAGGATGCGACGCCCGGCCTCGATCATGCCCTCGGCGCCGTAGCGACTGGCGAGACGGCGGAGCGCGGCGGCGCCCACTTCGAGCGAGGCGATCTGGCTCTGCAGGTCGCCCAGCAGCAGGTCGGGCTTGCGGATGTTCTGCCGGATCATCGCCCAGACGCCTTCGTTGCGGCGGCCGTTCTCGATCAGCTTCAGCGGCGGGATGCGGAGGCCTTCCTGGAAGATCTCGATTGCCTTCGCCGCGTAACTGCCGGCCACCAGCCCACCGACATCGATGTGGTGGCAGAGCGTTCCGACGAAGGCGATGCGTCGGCCCTCGTGGAAGACCGGCTTGAAGGCACAGATATCGGGCAGGTGCTGGCCGCCGCAATACGGGTCGTTGGAGATGACGACATCGTCCGGCCCCCAGCTCGCCGAATCGACGTAGCGGTCGAGGATCTCCCGCAGGAAATGCGACATGCTGTTGAGGTGGCTTGGGATGCGGGCGGACTGGGCGAGGTTGTTGCCCTCCGCATCGAAGACGGCGGTCGAGTAGTCGAGCAGCTCGCGCACGATGGTGCTGCGCGAGGTGCGCCAGACTGTGACGTCCATCTCGGCGGCGGCAGCGGTCAGTGCGTTGCGGATGACCTCGATCTCAATGGGACCCAGGGGTGCTTGGGGCATCACGCATCACTCCGGGCGATGAGGGCGCCGGCCGCGCCGAGCGTGGCCGTCCAGCCGGAGCCGATCCAATGGGTGGCGAACGCTTCTTCCACGATGGCGGGACCGGTGATGCGCTCGCCGGGCTTCAGCGCTTCGCGGTCCCAGATCGGCAAGTCGCGCCATGCGCCATCAGCAAAGATGCGGCGTTGGCCCTTCAGCGAGGGCCGCTCCGCCGGATCAGGCTCCGCTGCATCCGGCTTCGGCAGGCGGCCTGTGGCGATGGCGCGGAGGGTGACGACCTCGGCCGCTTCCTGCTCATCGGCATAGCTGAAGCGCTGGCGATGCATCGCGTGGAAGCGGGCGAGCAACGCAGGAAGGTCCGGTATCTCCGGCCAGGGAACCAACAGTTCGAAGGCCTGACCGTGGTATCGCATGTCGGCGGCGATGACGATCTCGCGCTGCTCCGGCGGCACGCCATCGCGGGCGAGGCCGGCTTCCGCCTCGGTGCGGAGGGAAGCGATGACCTCGGCCATGGCCGGCAGGCTCGCCGGCGTCGCAGGCACCACGCGGGAACGGGCGATATCCTGCACGAGATCGCTGTAGAGGATGCCATAGGCAGAGAGGGTTCCGGGCTCACGCGGGAAGATCACCTCGCGGATGCCCATCTCGGCGGCCACGTCCGTCGCATGCAGCCCGCCGGCGCCCCCGAAGCTGAGCAGCGCGAAGTCGCGCGGGTCGAGCCCCTTTTCGAAGAGGGAGAGCCGCACCGCCGCGCCTAGATTGGCATTGGTGACCGTCAGCATCCCCTGCGCCGCCTGCTCGACGGACAGGCCGAGCGGCGCGCCGATCCGCGCTTCGATCGCCGTGCGTGTCGCCGGCATGTCGAGCTTCATCATGCCGCCAAGGAAATAGTCTGGATCTAGCCGTCCGAGGGCGAGGTTGGCATCCGTCACCGTCGGCTCCGTCCCGCCGCGGCCATAGGCGACGGGGCCGGGGCGGGAGCCGGCGCTGCGCGGGCCGACCGTCAGCCGCCCGCCGCTGTCGACGCTGGCGATGGAACCGCCGCCGGCGCCGATGGTCCGCATCTCGACCATCGGCAGGCGCACAGGCAGCCGGTCGATCTCACCCTGGGTCACAACGGAGACGCGGCCGCCCTGCACGACGGAGACGTCGTAGCTGGTGCCGCCCATGTCGACGGCGACGAGGTTCGGCCGATGCAGCAGCTCCGCGATACGGCCGGCCGCCAGCGCACCGCCGGAAGGGCCGGACAGCAGCAGCCGCGCCGGCTGCTCCGCCGCCTGACGCAGGCTGCACACGCCGCCGTTGCTCTGCACGAGGAAGACGAGCGGCTGGAACCCCCCTTCCCCCAGCCGTGCCTCGAGCCGGTCGAGATAAGCCTTCACCACCGGCATCAGCAGCGCGTTCAGCACGGTGGTGCTGCTGCGCTCATATTCGCGGATCTCCGGGCTGATCTCGCTCGAAAGCGAGACGGGCAAGGCAGGCCGCGCCGCGGTGATCAGCGCCTTCAGCCGCTGTTCATGCGCCGGATTGACGTAGCTGTGGAGCAGGCACACCGCCACCGCTTCGGTACCCAGTTCGTCCAGCCGGGTGATGAGGGCGGGCAGCGCAGCCTCGTCCAGCGCGACCTCCGCGCTGCCGTCGGCGCGCATCCGCTCCGGCACGCCGAGGCGGCGGTCGCGCTCGATCAGGCAGGGAAAGGAATCGAGATCGAGCTTGTAGAGTTCCCGCCGGACATGGCGGGTGATTTCCAGTACGTCCTCGAAGCCCGCCGTCGTCAGCAGCACGCCGCGGGCGAGTTTGCGCTCCAGCACTGCATTGGTCGCAATGGTGGTGCCGTGCAGCAGCAGCCCGACCTCAGGCAGGGCGAAGCCGAAGCGCGCCGCCGCCTCGGTCACGCCGCGCAGCAGGCCGGTGGACGGGTCCTCCGGCGTGGTCGGCGTCTTCCAGGCGCGGACGTTGCCGTCACGGGCATCGAGGATCTGCAGATCGGTGAAGGTGCCGCCGATATCGACGGCGATGCGGACGGGCTTCTCGCTCATCCCATCACCCGCGGCAACCACAGCGCGATATCGGGCCAGATCATCATCAGTACCACCGCCAGAAGATAGGCCCCGAGGAAGGGCATGACGCCCGCGAAGACATCGGTGATGGGCCCGGGCCGCGGCCGCATCCCCTGCAACACATACATCACCGTGCCGTCCGGCGGGCTGATCTGCGCGATCTCCACCAGCATGGTCACAATCACCCCAAACCAGATGGGATCGTAGCCGAGGGCCTGCACTACGGGGAAGATCACGGGCACGGTGGTGATGATCATGGAGAAGCCCTCCATGAAGGTGCCGAGCGCCAGGTAGAGCGCCAGGATCGCCGCCATGATCGCCCAGGGCGGCAGCGGCAGGCCGCCAATGAAGCCGGCGAGGGCCTGCGGCACGTTGATGGTCGTCAGCAGGTAGTTCAGCAGGTAGGCGCCGAAGATGATGAGGCCGAGCAAAGCGGTGTTGCGCGCCGTCGCCTCGGCGCTGGCGTTCAGCAGACGGAGGGAGAGCTTGCCCTCAATCGCGGCGAAGACCGCGGCGCCGACGACGCCGAGCGCCGCGGCCTCGGTCGGCGTCGCGTAGCCGGCATAGATCGAGCCGAGCACCAGGAGCATCAGCAGCAGCGTCGGCACCAGGTCGACGAGGGCGCGCAGCTTCTGCGCGAGCGGCAGTGGCGCCGGCTTGGGCAGTGGGTGCCGCAGCCCATGGACGGTGATGACCAGGATGAAGAGGCCCGTCACCAGGATGCTCGGCAATAGCGCCGCGATGTAGAGGGCGCCGACCGAGGTCTCGGTGATGAGGCCGTAGATGATGAAGGTGATGCCCGGCGGGATCAGGTTGCCGAGCGCCCCGCCCGCCGCGAGCGAGCCGAGCACCATCCGTTGGCTGTAGGCCGAGTTGTTGAAATAGGGCAGCGCGACCGAACCCATCGTCGCCGCCGTCGCCACGGAGGAGCCGGAGATCGCCGAGAAAACGGCGCAGGAGACAATGTTGGTGTGCAGCAACCCGCCGGGCAGCCGGTTCAGCCACACGTTGAGGGCGCGGTAGAGCCGGTCCGACAGGCCGGCGCGCAGCAATATCTCCCCCATCAGCAGGAAGAGCGGCACCGCCACCAGCACGAAATTCGAGGACGGGCCCCAGAGCGTCTGCCCGGCGAAGGCCCACCACGGCCGGTCGGAGAAGGCGAGGCCGATCAGCACGCCGAGCAGGCCGAGCACCGCCGCGACATAGACGCCGGCGCCGAAGAAGACCAGGAAGGCGCCGGTGAGCGCCAGAATCTCCACCACCGGCACCGCCTGCCCGCCCGTCGCCGCGGCGAAGACGGCGACGCCGAGCAACACCAGCATCAGGGCGACCGCGATCATGGCTTTCGCGCCATCTCGACCGCCTCAAGCGCCTCGGCCGCCTCGTCGTCGATGGTCCGCGAGCCGAGCAGGCGGTCCAGTTCTTCGGGGCGGCCGTTCAGCAGGGCAAGCGCGCCATCCAACGCGAGCACCACGATCATGGCGCAGAAGGCGAAGATGCCGAAGGCCCAGATGCCCTGCGGCAGCACCAGCGGCACGCGCAGCGCGCTGTTGTCATGCGCGTCGAACAGGATGCTCTCATCCACCAGTGACCAGGCGGCCCAGGCGCAGAAGGCGGCGAAGGCCCCAAGCAGCAGCAGCGACAGAAGGTGCAGCACGGCCCGCAGCCGCAGCGGCAGGCGGTTCACCCAGACATCGACGCGGATATGCGCCCGCTGCGCCAGCGTATGCGCCAGCGCCCAGGCGATGCCGCCGGCGAGCATGTAGCCCGTCACCTCCACCGTCGCGGAGGAGGAAATGCCGAGAAAGCTTCGCCCCAGGATGTCGAAGGTGATGAAAAGTGCGCAGGCCAGGTAATTCCAGCCCGCGACATAGGCCATCCCCGCCGCCAGCCTGGCGACGCCCCGTCGCAGCCCCCTCACCCGCCGAACCGGATGCCGGCGATGGGGGCGATGGTCTGGTTGTAGACCTCGCCGCAGCGGGCGCCGCAGCGACGGACGAAGCCGGGGAGCACGGTCTTCTCCAGGATCTCGCGCAGGGCGGTGCGGTCGGCTTCGGTGGCGGGCACCTCGGTCATCGGGCGGGCGGCGAGGCTGTGGATGCGGCAGGCATCGGCCTTGCCGATGGCGCAGTCGATGCCGTCCCGCGTCGCGGCGGCGCCGAGCTCCCACTGGCGGTTGCTGATTTCGCGGAGAGCGCCCTCCATGAAGGCGCGCACCTGCGGATCCAGCCTGTTCCACCAGGCGATGTTCACCATGTAGCCGGCCAGCGCCCAGGCGACGGGGAGGTTCGAGATATGCGTCGTCACCTCCGGCCAGCGGGCGGCGACGCCGCTGCCGCTGCCGGTGATGGCGCAGTCGACCACGCCACGCTCCAAAGCCGAGTAGACCTCGGGGAAGCCGATCGAGACCGGCTGGGCGCCGAGGGCGGTGACGAGGTCGACCAGCGAGTTGCCGAAGGTCCGCACCTTCCGCCCGCGCAGGTCTGCGAGGCTGGCGAAGGGCGTGCGGCAGAAGACCACCTGCGCGGGGAAGGGATAGATCACCATCAGCCGGGCGCCGAAGCGCTCCAGGTCGCGGTTGACGACGGGCAGCATGGCCTCGGCGATGCGCTTCGCCGCGCCGATCTCGGGGGCGAGGCCGGCGAGGTCCACCATGTCGAGGATCGGCACGTCGCCCGAGAGGGTGGAGAGCGTGCTGGCGCCGATATCCGCCTGGCCGGAGCGGACGAGGCGCACCAGCTCCGTGCCCGAGAGGTTGCGCTCGGCATGGGTGGAGAGCTGGACCTCGATGCGGCCGCCGCTGCGCTGGGCGACCTCCTCCCGCAGCACGGGGATGTCGACGCGGGTGTATTGCGGCTGGGTCGGCAGCGGCTGGGTGACGGCGACGACCGAGACCTTCGGGCCGGCGGGCAGGCTGGCGGGGACCTGGGCCAGGGCCGGGCGGGTGAGCGACAGGGCGGCCAGTGCCGCGATCCAGGCCAGTCTCATGCGGGAGCCTCTCCGTTGCGGGCGGAGCATGGCATGGGCGCCTGCGCTGTCTACCGGGGCGACGGGCGGGAAAGCGGGGTGCGAGGCGGGCTTTGCCTGCGGGCTGGGCAGGTGGGGCGCAGGGCTTGGGCAGAGGCGGCGTCGGCGGCTAAGCCATTGATGCAGCTTTCGGACAAATGCGGAGGCGGGGGTGCCGGACCTCTCGAGGGTGGAATTCCGGGCGGAGGGGGCAAGGCGCGATCCGGCTGTTGGCAGCCCGAAGGTAGGCCGCGCGGCAGCGGGATGGCAAGATTATTTTCCTGTCCGGCAGCGGCCCGAGTTGATACGTGGCCGAGGGACCTGCCGAATGCGGTTATGTCGTGGGCGGCGATGACAGAGGAGCGCTTGATCTCCTTGTCCGGCAGGTTCGGGATGAGGAACTGGTAACCTTCCAGCCCGCCGGGAACGTGGACCGTCACCGCGCCGCCCGCGACCTCCCGCTCCTTCACATTGCACTCGCGGATGTCTTTCCGATCGGAGTTGAGCTCGCTCCATTTGGCCTGCGATATGTCAGTGCCGCAGACGCCACCGGGATCGTCCAGCAACGCGATCTAGACGTCTTTATCGAGGTCGTTCCAGTCGATCCGCACCACCAACATGAACCGGACCATGGAGCTCATATCGATGCCATTCAGCCTAGCCTGCTGGTGGCGGCCAAGGACGCTCCCACCGTCCCCTTTTAAGAGCTTCACCGCGGACTACCAAGGGCCGACGGCCGATTGCCCTTTCGGCCCGCTGCCTATGGTCAGGTTGAAGAAGAGCATGCCCTTGGGCATCGTCGAGATCCGCCAGGAGGCGAAGTCGCCCTGGTCGGATTTGCGGATTTTCTAGAAGGCGGCAATGAAGAGGTTGGCGTTGAGTCTGAGCAGCCGTTTCACTCAGTCCGAATGGATGAAGCCAAACCCGAACCTAAAATTCAACATCTCATAGTTTTTTAAAAGACTGCAAGGCCCTTGCATCCAAGCGTCATATCCTGGTAAATTTTCTAGTTAATATAGTTCAATGGCGGAAACAAATGTTGGTTGACGACTTCAGGGCTGCCAGAAGCCGCTATGAGAAGCTTGAGCAAGCCTTGAAGCCACTTCTGACAAATTTAGCACTTCATAATAATATATCGTTATTGCCTATCGAAAGCCGCGTAAAGGAAATAGAAAGTTTTTCTGAGAAAATTGCGCGCCCAGATAAGGTAGGCAAATATAATTGTGTTGAAGATATTACTGATTTATGCGGTCTGAGGATTGTTACTTATAGCATTGCCGATTGCCACAAAATGATATGCGCAATTCGGAGTAACTTTATTGTTGATGAGAACAATTCGGTTGATAAATCTATAACGCATGACGTTGATCGATTTGGTTATCAATCAATTCATCTCGTCGTTTCAATCTCAGAGGAGCGTTCAAAACTTTTCGAGTTTCAGAACTTATCAAGGCTCAAAGCGGAAATTCAAGTACGAACGGTTTTGCAGCACGCCTGGGCATCTCTCGATTGGAAACTCAGGTACAAAAGTGAAATTGAAGCTCCGATCGAAATTCGTCGAAAACTATATCGTGTTAGCGCACTTCTCGAAGCAGCAGACGACACATTTTCTGACCTTTTAAGAATTACGTCGGACCTTCGCAAAAATTATGCACTGGACGTTGAAGCGGGCCATTTAGAAATCGCCATCAACAAGGATTCACTCAAGGAATTCATAGAGAAATCAGAGTCGTTTAAAAACATTCTCAAGGAATGTGAAAAGCGGGGCTTAGAGATATCTTTTGGTTCCTTCGAAAGTCCAGGTCCTTGGGACTACTTGATAATATTTCTGCTGAGGTGTGGCATTTCAACATTAAAGCAACTCGAAACTTCTTTCAAATCTTTGCAAGACAGAGATTTTGACGCACTCGTTGGAATCAAAAATCTTGCCGGCAAAACAATTCGTCATTTTGGAGTTTTCAGCCCGATTCGGATTTTAATTATTTCTCGGATGCCAAAAAAGGAACGAGCAAAATATCTTAGATCAGTACAAAGTTCAAATCCGACCAACATAGCGATAAAAAAATACTTTGAGTCCGAACAAGGAAAAGAGTAAAGTTTTCTAAAGTTAGAATTTTGAGAAATTGGCGAACATTTAAAAGAAAATTCTTCCACCAAACACCACTACCCCCCGCGCCGGATGCGCCCCAATCGCCTCCCCCACCGTCTCCGCCGCGATCGAAAACAGATGCGCCGGCGCCCCCACCGCCAGGGCCGGCGCCTCCTCCCCCATCACCGCCGCCCCGGCCGCGCTCACCATGTCGAAGACCTCGGCCAGCGCCGCATCCGTCCGCGCATCCAGCCGCCAGCCGATGATGGCGGCGCGCTCCAGCATGTCGCCGGTACCATAGGGGCTCCAGAGGTCGCGCAGGTTGTCGTTGCCGCAGAAGACGCGCACCCCCGCCGCGCGCAGCCGCAACAGCGGCGGCAGCGGGGCGCCGCCGGCGCCGTGGCTCACCAGCGCCATCCCGGCCTCGGCCATCATCGCCGCCGCCGCCTCCAGCCGGCTCTCGGCGAGCGCCCCGAGGCAGAAGCCGTGGCTGATCGTGACGCGCCCCTGCATGCCATGCGCCCGGGTCCGCGCCGCGATCTCGGCGAGGGAGAAGAGGCCGAGCTCGCCCGCCTCGTGCAGGTGGATGTCGAGGCCGACGCCATGCCGCTCCGCCAGGCGGAAGAGGATGTCGAGCTGGCCCTTGGGGTCGCGGTCCACCTCGCAGGGGTCTAGGCCGCCGAGCAGGTCGGCGCCGGCGCGGAGGGCGGCGTCGAGCAACGCTTCCGTCCCCGGCGCCGTCACCACCCCCGCCTGGGGGAAGGCGACGGTCTGGATGCGGACCTCGCCGGCATGGCGGGCCTTGGCCTCCAGGATCCCCTCCAGCATGGAGAGGCCGAAGGTCGGGGTGATGTCGGCGTGGGTCCGGATCAGCGCCGTGCCCTGGGCGACGCAGCGGCGGATGAGGTTGCTGGCGCGCTCGACCGGGGGCAGCGGCAGGTGGGGCATCACCCGCTGGTCGGTCTCGATGCGGCTGGCGCGCGTGGGGCCGGCGGCATGCGGCATCCAGGGCAGGCCCATCAGCGTCTTGTCGAGGTGGAGGTGCCCGTCGGTCAGGCCGGGAAGCAGGAGCTGGCCGCCGAGCGCGTGCGACGCCGCCGCCGGGGGCAGCGGAGCGCCGGGCGGCAGGATGGCGGCGATGCGGCCGCCGGCACAGGCGACGGCCATGCCGGTGCGGCCGTCGGGCAGGCGGGTTTCGGTCAGGAGGGTGTCAACGGGATCCATGCCAGGCATGGGAGGCGAAAGCCGCCCGCCCGGCAAGGGCCGCGGTTCAGCGCCCGGAGGTGACGGCCCGGACGGCGTCGGCCAGCGCCGACAGGGCGCGGGAGGTGTGGCCGGCAGCCAGCTCCTTCTGCGCGGCGCGGACGCCGCTGGTCGCGGCCTCCAGCGGCGGGGTCAGCCCCTTCTCGGCGACCAGCCGGCGGAGATGCGCCTCGGCCAGGGACAGGTTGACAGCGCCGGCCTTGGCGTGGTCGTCGCGCAGGTCATGGTCGGCGCCGAGCAGCAGGTCGCGCACATGCTCCGCCTCGGGCGACCCGGGCGGCAGGGGCAGCACGTTCGGGGCCGGCGGGTCCTTCATGTGGTCGAGCGCCGTCTGGCGCGGCACCAGGCTGGCGATGAAGGCGTCGAGATAGGAGTGTGGCTTGTTGGGCTGCATGGGCGGATGCCTTGCTCGGCGGCGTTGTCCGCCGCCTCTGGAACCTGGGGATTTCAGCGCCGCGACGAATAGCACGGCTGCGTGACGGCGCTGAAGCTTCGGTCACCCAAGGGTCATTCCTTGTAGTCGGGCTCGCGGCGGTCGAGGATCCGCTTCAGGGCCGAGAAGTGCCAATCTGCATTCGATCGCCCGCCATACTTGGTCGAGTTGTCGCGGAAGGCGGCGATGGTGCCGTCGATGACCGGCTGCGGCAGGTGGCGGAGCGGCTTGCCCGTCCACATGGCATAGAGCTGCACCTGCGCCACGCGCTCGATGTAGTAGAGCCGGTCATAGGCCTCGGCGACGGTGCGGCCGACGGTGGCGACGCCGTGGCTGGCCATGATGAGGATCGACTTGTCGCCAACGACGCCGGCCAGGCGCTCGCCCTCGGCCGGGTCATAGGCGAGGCCGGTATAGGTGAGGTCGTAGGCGGTGTTCAGCATGGTGCCGAGTTCGGTCTGGCCGATCGGCAGGATGCTCGGGTCTTCGAGGCGCGAGAGGGCGCTGGCGAAGGGCATGTGGGTGTGGAAGACGGCGGCGGCATTCGGCAGCAGCCGGTGCATGGGCGCATGGATGCAGTAGGCGGAGCGCTCGATCTCGCCCTCGCCCGAAAGGCGCGTGCCGTCATAGGCGATCTCCATGAAGCAGCTCGCCGTCACCTCGGACCAGTGGAGACCGAAGGGGATCTGGTAGTAGCGGTCATCCGTGCCGGGCACACGCAGGGTGAGGTGGTTGAAGATGCCCTCGTTGAAACCGTGCATAACCGCCAGGCGATGCGCGGCGGCGAGGTCGACACGCGCCTGCCAGCGCTGGTCGGCGAGCGAGAGGTCCTCGGCGGGGAGGGATTCCAGCGGCATGGTCGGCTCCTTCGGCGGGAAAGGACGATGGTAGGCCTATCCCGCGAGAGGGCAAGCGTTCAGCGCGCCGCCGCTTCCGCCTGCCGGCGCCGGCACCCGGCCATCCAGGCGACGCCCATCAGCAGCGCCGCGGACGGAGGTTACGCCTCAGCTGCAGCCGGGCGGGGCGGGGCGGTCGGCCAAGCCGATCAGCTCGAACCGGTAAGGCTCAGCGGCCTCCAGGTCGATCGTCACCACCACGGCCCGCGTGTCGCCATCGCCGGGGACCATGACGCGGGTGAGGTTCGGCGCCTCCGGTACCGGCTTGTCGCGCAGCCAGAAATGGCTGTCGCCATGCAGCAGCAGCACCGGGCGGCCGAAGTCGCGGGCTGCGGCGGCGAGGGCGTTGCGCGTATCCACATGCCCGGCGACGGTACCGCGGCCGCAGCGGTCGCGGTAATACATGTCGGCCTGCATGGCGACGACGATGGCGCGGCTGCCGGCGCTGCTGGCGGCGGCGAAACCCTGCCGCAGCCAGGCGAGGTTCGCGGCATTGCGCGCCGGGTATTCGCGAGCGGCGCCGGGCGGCGTGCCCGGCCTGCCATCCTGCGGGCGGTTGTTGTCGGAGCCCGGCACATGCAGGGTGAGAAAGGTGATGCCGTCCCGCTGCCACCGGACATTCTCGGGATAGACGCGGAAGGCAGGGTCGAGATCGGATTGGCGGCGCAGTGGCATCGGCGCCTGGCCAAGGCTCACCGGCGCGCTGAAGAAGCGGGCGCGCAGCAGCGCCAGCCGCTCGGCCGGGTCGAAGCCGCCGGCGCGCGGTTGCCAGCAATCGGTCCACTCATTGTCGCCCGGCGTATAGACCAGCGCGCCGCGAATGCGGTTGAACCAGGCGGCGGTGCGGTCGAGGATGATCGCATCCGAGCACGCCTCGCCGCCCGCCTTGGTGTCGCCGAGGAAGATGCTGAAGGCCGGGCGCGCGGCGTTGATCGCCTCCGTCAGCTGCTCGACGCGCGTGACCTCGGCCTCGCAGGGGGTGCCGCGGTTGCAGTAGGGCATGTCGCCGAAGGCGGCGAAGCGCAGCGGCTCGCCCGCAGCGGGAGCGGGGGCGGCGAACAGCAGGAGCAGGGGCAGGAGAGAGAGGCGCATGGCGGGACTCCTAGCCGAGGCGCAAGCGCGGGGACAGTGGCGTAGGCCCGGCGCCTCACGCGGATGCGAATTCCGCCTCCCCTGTTCGGGGGAGGCTGCGTGGGTCATCCCGGCGCTTGCATGGCGGCGCAGTTCGGAGGGACCCCCATGCGCCATCTCGCCCGCCTCGCCGCGCCTGCCCTGCTGGCGGCCGCGCTGTCCGCGCCCGGCCGCGCGGCGGCACAGCCCATGACCGACAGCTTCGACATGCTGCTGGCCCCGCCGCAGGGGCGGAGCCAGCATGTAGCGATGATGCTGGTGACGCCGCAGCCGGGGCGGGCGCTGCCTGCCGTCGTCATCCTGCCGGACGAGGCCGGGCTCGACGGCCGTACCGCGCGCCTCGCCGATGCGGTGCTGGCGCGCGGCTGGATCGGCATCGAGGTCGATCCGGAGCCGCTCTCGCTCGACGGTGCTGCGGTGCCGCCACCACCAACCCCTCCCCGCCTCGGCCGCCTGCTGCGAGCCCTGCATGAGGCGCTGCAGACGGATGACCGGATAGACCCGCGCCGCATCGCCGTCATAGGCCTCGGGCCGGGAGGGCGGGCAGCGATCCATGCCGCGCTCGGCGATGGGCGGCCCGGATTCGCAGCCCATGCCGCTTTCTATCCGGGCTGCACCGCCCTCGCCGCCGAGCAGGAGGAGCCGCCCGAGGCTCCTGCCCTGCTGCTGGTGCCCGGGGCGGAGGAGGCGGAGGAGGCCTGCGCCGGGCTCGGTGCCCTGGTGAAGCGCATGGCGGGCGCGACCTATGGCTGGGACCACCTGATGTCCGGCGCGATGCGGCGCTGGACCGCCACTGGCTCCACGCCGATCCGCTCCGACGTGGCGGTGGCCGCGGCGGCCGAGGCGGCGCTGACGGAGTTCCTGCTCGAGGCCTTCAGCCGGGTCCGCTGACGCCGGGTAGCCGGGCGACTAGGGCGGCAAGCGCCGCCTGGCTGCGCGCACCGGTGGCGTCGAAGCAGCGGGTGAGGTGGCTTCGCACCGTCTCGGCGGACAATCCGAGGGCAGCGGCCGTCCCCGGCACGCCGGCGCCGGTTGCAATGCAGCGCAGCACCCGCGCCTCGGCCTGGGTAAGGTCGAAGGCAGCCCGCAGCACTTCGGCCTCCGGCGGCGTGCCGGGGCCACCGGCCAAGACGGCGACGACGGGGTGGCCCACCGCTTCCGTCGCCATCGGCAGGGGCGTCACCAGCAGCGGCCAGCCGGCCTCTCCCGAGGGACGGCTGATCCGCATCCGCCCGCCGAGCCCGGCCGCTACCGCCCGGCCGATCAACTGGTGCAGTCGCCGCGCCTCGCCCGGCAGCGTGGCGGCAAGGCGGCCGGGCCCTCCCTGTTCCGGCAGCAGGCGAAGGCCATCGGACAGCCGCAACAACGCGTCGCCGGCCAGGTTGGCATGGCGGAGCCGTCCGCCGGTATCAAGGAGCATCACGGCAAGCGGCATGGCTTCGAGCGCCGCAGCGAGGCCCCGCTCGGCCGCGCGGCTGGCCTGGAGGGCACCGGCAACGTCAAGCGCCTGGCGGAAATGCGGCGCCAGCCGGGTGAAACGCCGCAGCGCCTCGCCCGGCGCATCCGCGGCCCGGGCGTCGAGGCAAAAGGCCAAGCCCCCACTGCCATTGCCAACATCCCAGGGCCCGTAATTCAGCATCAGGTGATCCTCGATGCCCTGCGGCAGCAGAATCTCGGCGTAAAGGGCGCTGCGCCCGGCCTCGCCATGGGGCGAGGGCGAGCTGGCCATCACCGGGTCGCCCCCCGATCGCCACTGGATGCCCCTTGCATGACCTTTGTCGGCATGGCGCTCGATACAGAGGCCGGTCAGCTCGGGATCGAGCCTGCCGACCATGATGAAGCCGCCGCCCCCGGCATGGGTATGCCTGGTGAGGAGGCCACCGGTGGCACCGAGATGGCTGGCGGCTAGGGTCAGGGCTTCGGACCAGCGGCCGGGGTCCTGCACCGCGCCATACATTGCCAGCAGCACGTCGTCGAAACCGATCTGCCGCATTGCCGCCTCCTGTCCGCGGACGGAAAGCCTGCCTGAAACGGCCTGCAATATTCATCACAAGCGATGAAACCGTTTCGATACGCATCATCACGACTTGTGGAAAGCGGCGTGGCTGCCGCCCGTCGCTGCGGCCTCAGAACAGCCGCGTGAAGGCAAGGATCATCGCGCCGTAGAGCGCCAGCAGCAGCCCGGCACCGATGAGGGTGACCGGCCGCCGCGAGGCGCCGAGCCACCAGGCGAAGCCCCTGCTTGCCCGCGGCACCAGCAAGTTGAGCAGCAACACGCTGGCAAGGTTGCCGAGGAAGAGCGCGACCGGGAAGGACAGGCCCAGCCGGTCCATCAGCCAGGGCGCCTGCACGAAGCTGCCGAACAGGAAGACGACCGGATAGAGCAGCAGCAGGACGAGCATGTTCTGCTTCCAGGCCGGAACCGGCCCCGCAGCGGCGACGCCGACATCGAACCAATGCTGGAAGCCCGTCCGGGCGGTGCGGGTGTGGAAGTGCTGGGTGAAGCCATCCACCTCGGCCAGCAGCCGTGCCCGCTCCGGCGAGTGTGTCCAGGCCCTCAGATCGTTGTCCGTGGCGAAGGTGACGATGGCCAGCCAATCTTCCTGGAAGCCGGGGATCGGCGGCTCCAGCCGGTACCCCTGGAAGCCCGGCGCCCGGGCCTGCGCCGCGGCCATCCGTCTCTCCCAGGCATGGAAGGCTGCCTCCTGGCCCGGCTTCAGGCGCGTCGAGACCACGAGCGAGACCGGCGCAGGCGGCTCCCCGCGCACCTCGCCGGCGACGAGATGCACGTCGTCCCGCCCCTCGATGAGAGGCTGGGCCTCGGCCAGACGCGCAGCGCGGAGCGGCGAGCGCAGCCAGGCGATGGCGGCGTCCCGGTCAGCGAAGTGCTGCAGGATGACCCAGTCGACCTGGGTGGGCGGATGCGGCGGGATCACTGCCTGGCGCAGGAAGCCGGGCGCCTCGGCGACGGCCTCGCTCATCCGCCTCTGCCACTCGCCGAACTCCGCCGCACGGTCGGCCAGCGGCGTGGTCTGGGTGACGATGGTCGTCCCAGTCATGGCCGTCACGCCATGCCGAGGCCGGTGAAGATGCGGTCCGGCGTGAAGGGCAGGTCGGTGAAGCGCGTGCCGACGGCATCGGCCAGCGCATTGGCCACGGCGGGCGCGACCGGGTTGATGGCGCATTCCCCCTGCGACTTGGCGCCGAGCGGCCCGATGCTGTCATAGGTGTCGGCGAAGAGCACCTCGGTGCGCGGCAGGTCGGCGAAGGCGGGGATGTGGTAGTTGCGGAAGGCGGCATTCACGACGCGCCCGTCGGCCGAGTGGACCATGTGCTCGGTCAGCGCCCAGCCGAGCCCCATGGCGACCGCACCGTCGATCTGGCCGCGGCACTGCATCGGGTTGATCGGCCGGCCGATATCGGCCGCGTGCACGCTCAGCAGGATGCGGATCTCGCCGGTCACGCGATGCACCGCGAGGCGGATGCCCTGGACGTTGAAGGCGACGGTACGCGGCGAGAGATAGGCCTTCCGCTTCGCCTGGAACCGATGACCCTCCCCAGTACCCGCCGCATGCAGCGCATCGAGCGGGATGCGCCGGTCGCCCCGGCGCACGGCGCCCAGCTCCAGCGACCACTCGGCCGCGGCCGTGCCGGTATGGTCCGCGGCGAAGCCGAGGATATTCGCCCGCAGCGCCTCGGCCGCAAGGTTCACCGCCTGGCCGGCCACCACCGTTCCCGTGCTGGCGAAGGTGCCGGTGTCATAGGGTGTGAGGTCGGTATCGGCATTGATCAGCACGATATCGGCCAGCCGCGCCGAAAGCCGGGCGGCGGCGATCTGCCCGTGCGCGGTGACGGAGCCGTTGCCCATCTCGGTCGAGCCGATCGCCAAGTGGAAGCGGCCATCGGGCAGCAGCGCCATCTCCGCCCCCGAACGGTGTTCGGTCGGCGGGCCGCATTCGAGCATCGCCATGGCGAAGCCGGCGCCGACCGCCCATTCCTCCCCTTCCGGGGCCGGCAGGCCGGAGCCGTCCGCCAGCCGGCGCTCCACCAGGTCGAGGCACTGGTCAAGGCCGTAGCTGCCGAAGCCGACATCGGAGACATCCTTCCAGACGCTCTCGATCCAGTCCTTCGGCCCGATCATGTTCAGCCGCCGCAGGGCGAAGGGATCGATGCCCAGCATCTGCGACAGCTCGTCCATCGCGCATTCGATGGCGAAGGTGGATTGCGAGGCGCCATAGCCGCGGAAGCCACCGGCCGGGACGATGTTGGTATAGACCGCGAAGCCGTCGGCCTTCTTGTTGGCGCAGCGGTAGAGGCTCATCGGGCTGGCGAGCGCGGCGGCGAGGGTCTCGCTTGCATGGCCCCCATAGGCGCCGGTGTTCGAGACGACGCGAATCTCGATCGCGGTCAACCGGCCGTCGCGCCTGGCGCCGAGCTTCACCCGCGTGGTCATCTGGTGGCGCGTGGTCGCTGCGTCGAACTGGTCGGGGCGGGTGAATTCCAGCTTCACCGGCCGTCCGGTCTTCAGCACGGCGAGCACCACCAGATCCTCGGTGATCATCTCCTGCTTGCCGCCGAAGCCGCCGCCGACGCGCCCGGTGAAGACATGCACGTCCCGCGCCCTGAGGCCGAAGAGGTGGACGAGCTTCTGCTGGGTGATGAAGGGCGCCTGGGTGCTGGTGCGTACATGGATGCGTCCCTCCGCATCGCGCCAGGCGATGGAGCCATGCGTCTCGAGATGCGCATGCTGCACGCGGGACGTGGAATAGGTCCGCTCATGCAGGATGTCGGCTTCGGCGAAGCCATCGGCGATGCTGCCGACCTCGCCGGAGATGTCGGCATAGATGTTGCCGCTTCCCTCGCCGCCCTTCCGGTGCAGCAGCGGCGCGCCGGGCTGCATCGCCGCCTCCGGGTCGAAGACCGCCGGCAGCACCTCGTACTCGACGTGCAGCGCGCGGCAGCCCGCCTCGGCGGCGGCCTCGGTGCCGGCGACGACGGCGGCGACGCGCTGGCCGACGAAGCGCACGACATCGTCGAGGATATAGGTGTCGTCCGGGTCGACGAGATGGTCCTCATGCGTCGCGGTGCTGAACAGCCGCCGCGGCACGTCCTCCCAGGTGAAGACCTCGACCACGCCCGGGACTGCGAGGGCCGCGCCGCGGTCGATGCCGGTGATGCGCGCATGGGCGTGCGGGGAGCGGAGCACCTTCAGGTGCAGCATCCCGTCCAGGGCGCCCTCCGGCGCCACATCCATGGTGTAGCAGGCATGGCCGGTGACGATGCCGGTGCTGAAGGGATTGGCGAGGCAGGCGCCGCCCGCCTCATCGGCCACATCGGGCTGCACCGCGCCGACGCCGCCGAGTGCGTCCTGGATGGAGCGGTAGCCGGTGCAGCGGCAGAGATTGCCCTTGAGCGCTCGCGGCAGGTCCGCGCGCTGCTCCTCATCGAGTGCGGCGGCGGTCATGATCATGCCGGCGGTGCAGAAGCCGCACTGGAAGGCCTGGGCATCATGGAAGGCCTGCTGCATCGGGTGCAGCCCGCCCTCGGCCGGGGCGAGGCCCTGGATGGTGGTGACGGCGCGCCCTTCGGCCCGGAAGGCCGGCACCAGGCAGGAATGCACCGGGATGCCGTCGAGCCAGACGGTGCAGGCGCCGCAATCGCCGGCGTCGCAGCCCTTCTTCACGCCGAAGACGCCCTGGTCGCGGATGAAGGTGCGCAGGCACTGGCCCGGCCGGGGCGTGGCGGCGACGGGCTTGCCGTCTATCGTGCAGCTCATGCGCCCGCGTCCAGTTCCGCTCGAATCTGCTCGGCGAATTGATAGGTGAGGTGCCGCTTGTAGGCAGGAGTGCCGTTGACGTCGTCGAAGAAGCCATCGTCCGGCACGCGGGCGCGAATGGCCCCGGCGAGTGTCCGGGCATCGGGCATGGCCGCGAAGTGCAGCCGCACCGGGCGCGGCGTCGACGCGGTGATGGTAAGCGTCAGGTTGCGCCGGCCCGGCGCCTGTGTGCCGATCAGCAAAGCGGCGGAACGGCCGAGATGGGTCAGCGTCATCCGCCGCATCGCATAGCGCTTGGACAGCGACGCGGCAGGAATCCCAATGCCGCGCAGCAGCTCGCCCGGCTGGAGGATGTTGCGGTGGTCGCCCGTGACGAACTCCGCGGCATCGACGCTGCGCGCGGCGCCGTCGCGGGACCAGAGCGTGTAACGGGCCTCGAGTGCCACCGTCAGCGCGATCAGAGCGCCGGCCGGCAGCGACATGCAGATGTTGCCGCCGACGGTCGCCGTGTTCATCACCTTGAAGGAGGCCAGGAGCGAACGGCAGCAGGCGCGCAGCAAGGGCCCTGCCGGCCACTCCGCCGGTGGGACGAAGCGGTCGAGGGCGATGATCGGGCAGGTCGCGGCGATCTCCAACCCCGCTTCCGCCACCGTCAGTGCCGGCCAGCCGAAGCCATCGAGATCGACCAGCGTGTCGAGCCCGGGCTGCGGCTCGGAGAACAGCCAGGTGCCGCCGCCGAGCCAGGCATGCCCCTTGGGCCAGCCGACGACCTCCGCAGGCGAGGATGGCCGCCTCACCTGCGTGATGCTGTGCAGGTCCATGCGCGGCGCTCCCTACGGCAGGTCGGCGAGCGAGGTGGGCCCTTCGCCCGGGGTGATCAGGGTCGGCCACTGGGTCGAGCCGAAGGGAACCCGGGGCGGCAGGTTCGTCGGCATGCCCTGGGCCTTGGCGATGCGCTCGATGCTGTCCCGCGCGTCGCCGCCCATCAGCTCGTAGTCCATCAGGTAGCGGCTGCCGAAGAAGGTCTCGCCCACCGTGCGGTCGGAGATGATGCGGGTGAGCGACTCCAGCATGTCGGCCGGGGTCGTAGTGAAGGAGACGGTCTCGATGAGGATGAGGCGCGAATTGATGTCCTGCGGCTGGAAGAACTGTGCCAACACGCTGAACAGCACGTTGTTCTGCCGGGCCACGTAGATGGTGTTGCTGGCGGCGTAGACCTTGCTCCAGTCGGCGCCGAGCATGCGCTTCCATTCGGCCAGAACGCGCATCCAATGGGTCACCTGGGTATCGGCTGCCCACCGGATGTTGTTCTTGAGCGCCGCTCGCTGCCGCGCGGCGAAGTCCTGCACCGCGGCGAAGGTGATGACCTTCTCGCCCAGGATGCGGTCGATGAAGGCGATGTTCTCGCGGATGAGCGCCGCGTTGTTGGCGCGCCACTCGGCCGGCAGGCTGGTCGCGTCGAGGCTGCCGAGCGCGGCCTGCAGCTTGACGCGATAGGCCGCGACCGAGGACTGCCAGGAGTTGTCGTCTGCCTTGCCGATATGCGGCCCGACGACCACGCCGAGCGCCATGACGCTGTGCCCGACGGACTTCAGGATCTGGTAGGCTTCCGGCACCTGCGGCCCCTCCAGCGACGGCTGGCCCGGCCGGTAGAGGATCATGCGGCCCCCGGCGCCCGAGAAGAGGCCGAGGATCACCGGATGCTGCGCCAGGATGCTGCCCTGCACGAGCTTGCCGGCACTGCCGTAGAGCTCGAACATGCCGGCGTTCAGCGCGACCAGGGTCTGGAACGCGACCCGGTCCGGGGACGGCACGGCCGCCCCGGTAATGACGTTCATATAGGCAGGAGCGGCCGGCTGAACCTGCGACCAGGCGGAAGCATGGACCATCGCCAGGGCGCTTGCCGCAAACAAGGTGGAGCGCAACCCGGCCAGCCGAAATAGTGTCAAGGTCGCCAGCTCCCATAGGCTTGGGACAGGAAACCTTCGCATGCCACTAGGCATATGCAGGATTTTCTGTCGTTGGTTCGTGTCCCACGGTTTTCGTATGAAAACCAGTATTATTCTGTTTTCATCCTCACCGTGCTTGATGGAAGAAGCCGATCGGTTAAGGGAGCCGCTTGGAGCGACTTCCGCTCGCGCTGACTTCCGCTCCGGCCTCCCGATGCGGGGCGCCAGCACGCCCGATCCGGCAGCCCGCCTCCGCGCCGCGTCCAGGAATCAACTTCGGCGCTTATACCCAGCCCATGGCAACCACGGTCGCCGCACCGAGCAAGACTGCGATGGCCGCAAGGGCGAAGGGCAGCATGGCCCCATAGGCATCGCGCTCGCGGCCCGGCGTGCCGGCGAGGCTGCACGCGATGGACATCCGCACCGGCGAGACCATGTTCAGCGACAGGGCCGCGGCATGCTGCAAGGCAATCGCGGCCGGGAGGTCGAGGCCGGCTGCGGTCGCCAGGCTGACCTGCGCGGTCATGAAGAGCCCGTTGGCGGCGTTGCTGCTGTTGGCCAGGGCACCGTAGACGGCCGAGACCAGCGGCATCAGCACGACCGCGACCCCGCCGAATGCGTGGAACAGGCCCCCGGCAAGGCCGGTGGCGATGCCCGAGCCGGACAGGATCTCGGCGATGGCGGAGAAGGTGAAGATGCTGAACACGGCGAGGCGGCCGGTCTTCCATGCCGTCCCGAGATCAGCCGCGAAGGCCCCTGCCCTGCCCCGTAGCAGCCCTGTGAGCACCGCCGCGACGATGAGCCAGGTGCCGGCATGGAGGAAGGGCGCCCAGGCCGGTGCGCCCTCGAAGGGTTGCATTCGCCCTGTATCGGCGAGGAACGCCTCGACGGGCGGGATCAGTCGGGTCGCCGCCAACCAGGCGATCAGCAAGGCGAAAGGCAGCATCCGGCGCGCCATCCGGATCAGGGTGCGGGCATCGGGGCGTTCGTCCAGCAAGTAGCGAAGCGCGATCACCGGGCCATAGGCGGCGAGCATCGCCGTCTCCGCTCCGAAAACGGCGGTTGCGGCGATCACCAGGCCGAGGCTGGCCCCGAGCCACAGGGCCTCGCTGGACCGCTCCCGCCAACCGGCCTTGAAGCCGGCCCGGTCCGCCAGGCGCCAGTAGAGCGCCAGCCAGGCGATGTTGAAGGCGACCACCAGGACACTGGTATGAATGACCAGCACGGCGGGATCGGTGCGGGCCAGGGCCGCCGCGACGATCGCGCCGCTGCCCATGGCGCCCCAGAGGATCATCGTCTGGCTCAGCAGGGAGAAGGCGAGAAGCTGGACCGGACCCATGCCGAACCGCCGCACCAGCGTCATGGTGCCGATGATGCCCACACCGAAGCCCGTCGCCGATTCCGCGAAGGGACCGATGAGGAAGCAGGCCGCGAACAGCAACCGCCGTGCGGCCTGGCCCTCCGGTGCGGCCGTCGCGGCTGGCAGGATGGCATCGCCGGTCCGCACCGCGATCTGCCAAAACAGCAAGCCGCCCATGATGTAGGGGACGACGACCCAACCGATCCAGGCGCCCCGGACCAGGGAAAGACCGGCATCCACAAGTTGGTAGCCCTGTGGCGCGGTCGTCAGGGCGACCACCAGCGAGACGGCGAGGCCGCACATCGATGCACCGAGCGCGCCCATGCGCCCGCTCACGATGGCGCCGATGACGACCAGCGCAGGCAGGCTCCAGACGAGGTAGATCAATGGCGGCCTTGCCCTGGCTGTGCTGCGTTGAGGTGCCGGTCGCGCACCGGAGCGGATGGGCAGCCAGGCGGCGCCGAGCCGACGGGTTCAGCCATTCGGCCTGAGCAGGTAGGGGGCGCCGGCGCGTTCGCATATGCCGCGGATGAGGGCATCCAGGCTGTCCGGCACCGGCACGCCCTGCGCCAGCCGCTCGGCCCGCATCCGGTCTTCCGGCTCGCCGGCCACCAGCACCGGCTCGGCGGGGTCGGCCGGCGGCGTGGCGTGCAGCACGTCGAGCGCATCGTCGAGATTGGCGGCGAAGGCGTCGGCCGTGCGGAAGGCGTCGGGATCGAGCGCCAGGAAGAAGTGCCCGATATTGTGCGGCTGGCCCGGCGCCTGCGTGCGGTTGCGGATCGGCGAGAAGCTGGCGCCGACCAGGGTGCCGGCCAGGATATGGACCATCATGGCCAGCCCGTAGCCCTTGGCGCTGCCCGTGGACTCCGCGCCGCCCAGCGGCGTGATGCCGCCTTCCGGGCGCTGGAAGACCAGGGCATTGGCCTCATGCGGATCGGTGACGCCCTGCCCGGCGCCGTCGATCACCCAGCCATCGGGCAGGGGCGCATCGTTCAGGTGATGCACCTTGACCTTGTTGGCGGCGACGGTCGTGGTCGCCATGTCCAGCACGAAGGGCGGATTGCGGCCGGCGGGTGCGGCGAAGGCGATCGGGTTGGTGCCGAGCACCGGCATGGCGCCGCGGGTCGGCACCAGCGACACGCCACGCGTCGAGGAGGTCACCAGGCCGATGGCGCCGCGCGCCGAGGCGATGCGGGCATAGGCGCCGGCAGCCCCGAAATGGTGGCTGTTGACGACGCCCACCGCGCCGACACCGAATTGCTTCGCCTTGTCCACCGCCATGGTCATGGCCATGGCCGAAACCGGGTGGCCGAGCCCGTCAGCGCCATCGAGCAGGGCGGTCGGCCCGGTGTCGCGCAGCGGCTTCGGCTGGGCGGCGAGCCGGATGCGTCCTTCGCGCACGCCCTCCTCATAGGCCATCAGCATCGACACGCCATGGCTGTCGATGCCCATCAGGTCCGTCTCCACCATGATGTCGGCGGTGGTCGCAGCGTGTTCCGCCGGCATGCCCCAGGCGCCGAGGATGGCGAGGATCTGGGCGCGGAGGGTTTCGGCCGGCACGCGGCGGCCGGTGGTGACGTTGCGGGCCATGGCTCAGTCCACCCTTGCGCCGGTGGCGCGCACGATCGGCACCCAGCGGTCGATCTCGGAGGCGATGAAGGCGCGGGTGCGCTCCGGCGTCATCCCCTCGGGGATGGTGTTGCCGAGGCCGGTGAGGCGGTCGCGCACCGCGGGCTCGCGCAGTGCCTCGGCGATATGCTCGTAGAGGAACTGGCGGATCGGCGCCGGCGTGCCGAGAGTCGCGGACCAGGGCGTCCAGGTCGTCGCCTGATAGGCCGGCAGCCCGGCCTCGGCGCTGGTTGGCAGATCCGGCGCGAGGGACGAGCGCTCGGGTGTGGCGATGACCAGGCCGCGCACCGTCCCGGCCTTCAGCGGCTCGGCGAGGAAGGAGATGGTATCGGCCTGGAAGGCGGTGCGCCCGGCGGCGAGGTCGGTAAAGGCGGCGGCCGAGCCTCGATAGGGGACATGCTGCGCCTGTACGCCGAGGAGCTGGACCAGCATGGCGCCAGCGATGTGCCCCGTCGTGCCGTTGCCAGAGGAGCCGTAGTCGTAACGGCCGGGATTGGCCCGCAGCAGCGCGGCGAATTCGGTGAGCGTCCTGATCGGCAGTGAGGGATTGACGGCGACCGCGATGGCCGAATGGCTGGAGATGGTGATGTGATCGACGCCGGTCAGTGGATGGACACGGAGACGGTCGCCATAGAGGCCGATATTCAGCGCATGCGAGCCGAGCGCGCCGACCAGCAGCGTGTAGCCGTCGGGTGCCGATGCGGCGAGCGTCTCAAAGGCCACGGTGCCACCGCCGGAGGGACGGTTCTCCACCAGGAATTGCTGGCCGAGCTGGGCGGAGAGCTGGCCGGCGACGACGCGCGCGTTGATGTCGGCATTGCCGCCCGGGGCCAGCGCCACGATGACCCGCACGGGGCGCGCCGGATAGTCGGAGCCCGGCGCCCTCGGCTGGGCCTGCGCGGTGCCGATGGCGAAGGCCGTCAGCGCCGCCGCGATCCATCTCGTCATCATCCGATCCCGTGCTCCAGCACGCCGACGCGCTCCACCTCCAGCCGCATGCGGTCGCCCGCGCGCAGATAGCGAGGCGGCTTGCGGAAATGGCCGGAGCCGGCCGGCGTGCCGGTTGCGATCACGTCCCCCGGCTGCAGCGCCATGTAGCGCGAGACATAGGCGATCAGCGCGGCGACGCTGAAGATGAGGTCCCTCGTATTGCCTTCCTGCACCAGCTCGCCATTCAGCCAGCAGCGCAAGCCGAGCTGCCAGGGCTCGCCAACCTCCTCGGCGGTGACGAGCCAGGGGCCGATCGGGCAAAAACCGTCCATCCCCTTGGCGAAGCTCGTCATCGGCAGGGGCTGGTCGAACTGGAATTCCCGTGCGGAGACGTCGTTCAGCACCGTATAGCCGGCGACATGCTCGAGAGCGGTGCCATCGCTCACCTGCCAGGCGGTGCGCCCGATGACGACAGCGAGCTCCACCTCCCAGTCCGGCTTGGTGACGCCGGGTGGGATGCGCACCACGTCGCCCGGTCCGCTGACCGAGGAGCCGGGCTTCAGGAACAGCCGCGGCGCCGTGGGCGCCGGGCCGCCGACCTCTTTCGCATGGTCCGCATAGTTGCGGCCGACGCCGATGACCTTGCCGGGCACCAGCGGCGCGCAGAGCGCTACCGAGGTCAGCGGGCGGCGCAGCGCCGCCTGATCCGGACGGCTGGCGAAGGCCAGAGCCCGGCCGGCGGCGACCATCGCCCCTTCCCCGGCGGCAAGCAGGCCGAGCATGGTGTCCGGCAGCGCCTCGGGCGGCTGGCCGGCGGCGGCGCGGGCGGCGTCGAGCGCGGGTTGCAGCGGTACGATGGCATCGCCGTGCACTGCCCCGATCCGCCGTGCGCCATCGGCGCGGAAGGTCGCCAGCTTCATCTCAGGCAGCCAGCGCGGCGTAGTCGAGCGTCGCCATGACCTGCACCCGCAGGATGGTGCGCGGCTCGTCCGCGGCATAGTCGGCAACGGCGTTGTGGGTGGTGCCGATATTGTCCCACATCAGCAGGTCGCCCGGTGTCCAGGCATGGCTGTGGAGGTATTTCGGCTGCGCCTGGTGTTGGAACAGGTATTCCAGCAGGGCGTCGCTCTCGCTGCGCTCGAGCCCTTCGATATGCATCGCGTAGCCAGGGTTGCAGTAGAGCACGCGGCGGCCGGTGATCGGGTGCGTACGGAAGATCGGCTGCGCGACCGGCGGCTTCTTTGCGCGCTGTGCCGGAGTCAGCGGGCCGCGGATGCTGCCCGGGCGCTGGCGCATCACGTCCCAGAATTTCTCGAAGTCGTGGATGGCGACGCGCCCTTCCAGCCGCGCCACCACCTCGGCCGGGAGGTCGTCATAGGCGGCGTGCATGTTGCGGAACTGGGTGTCGCCGAGCGGCCTGCCGTCGCGCTGCGGCACCTCCCTGGCATGCAGCACATTGGCCAGCGCGATCTCGGTCGAATAGGACATGTCGGTGTGCCAGCCCTGGCCGGCGTCGTTCAGCCCAGCGGGCTTGCCCTCGGCATCCTTCCGGTTCGAGAGGATCATGACCTCCGGGTGGCCAGGGGAATGGAACAGGTTCGCGACGTTCACCTCGAGCATGCCGAAGCCGCTGCCGAAGGCGGAAAGCTGCGGCGCATCGAGATCCTGACCGGGGAAGCAGAGTACGCCATGCCGGCCAAGAGCACGCAGCACGTCGCGCCGATCCTTGGTCGATAGCGGGGTCGCAAGGTCGATATCCTCCACCCTGGCGCCCAGTGCAGCGTTATTCGGAATGATCCGCATGGCTACGCCTCTCCCTTTCGGGGCAGCGTCAGGCGACCGCGCGCTTCCGTCAACCTTGCCGCACGGCGGTCGGCGGACAGGGGCAGGGACACGCCTCGCCGCCTTGGGCTTCAGGACGCGGCGGCGCGGTTGCCTTCTGCGCCCCACCGGGCTACCGCCCCGCCCATGCGCACCGAGGATTTCGACTTCGACCTGCCCGAGCGGCTGATTGCCCAGGCGCCGGCCCGGCCACGCGACGCGGCGCGGCTGCTGCAGGTGGGGCGCGACGGGCTGGCGGACCGCATCATCGGCGACCTGCCGGGCCTGCTCCGGCCGGGCGACATCCTGGTGGTCAACGACACGCGGGTGATCCCGGCCCGGCTGCGCGGCCGGCGCGGGGACGCCTCGGTCGAGATCATGCTGAACCGCGCCGAGGGCGGCGGGCTGTGGGAGGCGCTGGTGCGCAACGCCAGGCGGTTGCGCCCGGGCGACACGGTCGCCATCGAGGGCGCGCCCGGCCTCGCCCCACGCGTCGTCGAGCGCCGGGAGGGCGGCATGGCGCTGCTCGATTTCGGCCCCGATCAGGCGGCGCTGGCCGCGGCGCTGGAGGCGGCTGGCGAAGTGCCGCTGCCGCCCTACATCGCCCGTCCGGAGGGGCCGCTGCCGGAGGACCGGGAGGACTACCAGACCATCTTCGCGGCCCGCCCCGGCGCCGTCGCCGCGCCGACAGCGAGCCTCCACTTCACGCCTGCGCTGCTGGAGGCAATCGCCGCCCGCGGCATCGGCCAGGCCGTGGTGACGCTGCATGTCGGCGCCGGCACCTTCCTGCCGATGAGGGCCGAAGATCCGCGCGGGCACAAGCTCCATCCCGAATGGGGCGAGGTGACGGAGGAGGCCGCGGCTGCGATCAACGCCGCACGGGCGGCGGGCGGCCGCGTGGTCGCCATCGGCACCACGGCGCTGCGGCTGCTCGAGACGGCGGTGGGCGAGGACGGCGTGGTCCGGCCGTTCCGGGGGCTCACCGACATCTACCTACTGCCCGGCCACCGCTTCCGCGGCGGCGACCTGCTGCTGACCAATTTCCACCTGCCGCGGAGCACGCTCTTCATGCTGGTCTCGGCCTTCGCCGGCGTCGGGCGGATGCGGGCGGCCTATGCCCATGCGATCGCGGCCGGCTACCGCTTCTACAGCTATGGCGACGGCAGCCTGCTGGAGCGGGAGGAGGCCCCATGACCCTGCACTGGACCCCCCTCGCCCGCGACGGCGCCGCCCGTGCCGGCGTGCTGCACACCGCCCATGGCACGGTCGAGACGCCGGTCTTCATGCCGGTCGGCACCGCCGGCACAGTCAAGGCGATGACCGCCGATGCGGTGCGGACGACCGGGGCGCGGATGGTGCTGGGCAATACCTATCATCTCATGCTCCGTCCGGGGGCGGAGCGGGTGGGGCGGCTCGGCGGGCTGCATTGCTTCATGGACTGGCGCGGGCCGATCCTCACCGACAGCGGCGGCTTCCAGGTGATGAGCCTGGCTGGGCTACGCAGCATGGACGAGGAGGGCGTTACCTTCCGCAGCCATGTCGATGGCACGAAGCACCGGCTGACGCCGGAGCGGAGCGTCGAGATCCAGCGCCTGCTCGGCGCCGACGTGACCATGTGCTTCGACGAATGCACGCCCTTCCCGGCGACGGAGGAGCAGGTGGCGGCCTCGATGCGCCTGTCGATGCGCTGGGCGGCGCGGTCGCGGGCGGCCTATGAGCCGCGCGAGGGGCACGGGCTGTTCGGCATCGTCCAGGGCGGGGTGCATCCGGCGCTCCGGGCCGAAAGCGTGGAGGCGCTGACGGCGATCGGCTTCGAGGGCTATGCGGTCGGCGGGCTCGCGGTCGGCGAGGGACAGGCTGCGATGTTCGCGACGCTCGACTGCACCGTCCCGCTGATGCCGCAGGACGCGCCGCGCTACTTGATGGGCGTCGGCACGCCGGCCGATATCCTCGGCGCCGTCCGGCGCGGGATCGACATGTTCGACTGCGTCATCCCGACCCGCTCCGGCCGCACCGGGCGGGCCTATACCAGCCGCGGCATGCTGAACCTCCGCAATGCCCGCCACGCCGAGGACCCCTCGCCGCTCGACCCCGCCTGCGGCTGCCCGGCCTGCGCCCGGCATTCGCGGGCCTATCTGCACCACCTCATCAAGGCCGAGGAGATGCTCGGGCCGATGCTGCTGACTTGGCACAACATCCAGTACTACCAGGATTTGATGCGGGGCCTCCGCATTGCCATATGCGAGGGGCGCCTCGACGAGCATGCGGCGGCGCTGGAAGCGGGCTGGGCCCCGCTGCGCGAGGAGAATGATGGCTGAGGCGACCACCGACACCACCGGGCTGACCCTGCTCGGCCGCAACGCCGCCCTGCCGGCCAGCCCGGAGGAGGCGCGGCTCGAGCGCGTGCCGAACCCGCATCCGGGACTGCGCTATCTCGTGCGCTTCGCGGCGCCCGAGTTCACCTCGCTCTGCCCGCTGACCGGGCAGCCGGATTTCGCGCATCTGGTGATCGACTACGTGCCGCGCGGCTGGCTGGTGGAGAGCAAGTCGCTGAAGCTCTATCTCGGCGCCTTCCGCAACCATGGCGCCTTCCACGAGGCCTGCACCGTCGCCATCGGCCGGCGGCTGGTGGAGGAGCTTGATCCGGAATGGCTGCGCATCGGCGGCTACTGGTACCCGCGCGGCGGCATCCCGATCGATGTCTTCTACGCCACGGGGCCGGCGCCGGAGGGCGTCTGGGTGCCAGATCAGGGCGTGCCGGGGTATCGGGGGCGGGGCTAGAGCTCCGCCGCGATCTCCTCCTCGCTCATGAAGGGGAAGCGCAGCCAGAGCGTGCTCTTCGGGTCGCCAAGCGCCTTGATCCAGGCGGGGATCTTCCCGGCCGGCGCGGTTTTGATGCCGGTGACGGCACCCCCATTCGGGTATTGCCGCACCTGCGGGTTCATGAAGGAATGGCCTGCGCTGGCATGGCCGTACACGCCGTAGCCTTCCTGTGCCCAGGGCTTCATCGCTTCCGAGATGCGCCAGGCATAGCCGCCGTCGATGCCGCAGGTGCAGGCATAAAGCACGACCTTCACCGAATACTGGCCATAGGACCAGATGGCATTGGTCAGTTGGTCGATGGATTTCAGGGCGAAGCCGGCCGAGGGCATGCCGTCCTTGTAGCCATGGCCGAAATAGACGATGGCGTCGTACCAGCCATCGGCGGCGCCGATGGCGAGTGCGTTCAGGATCTGCGCGCGACGCTGGTCCCCGGGCAGGTGGTTGTCGAACTTGCACATGGTCACGTCGCAGCCGAGCTTCGTGTAGTACTTCTCGTACATGGCGGCGCCGGGGTGGAATGCCCCAGTCGCGTCATTACCTTGAGGATTGTGGACATCCGGTGCTTGGTTGTGCATCGGATAGAAGACAAAGCTGCGCTGCGGTGCGTCCATCGGTCGCCTCCTGCCGTCTCTTCCACAACATCCTAACCGTATTGTCCGACTACCCGATCTCATCTGCCCGTTATTATTGTTGCGACTCACCGGGCATCCCTCCTGTCGCCGGAAGGGCTTGCCGGGTGCTATGGAGGCCGTGTGACGAAGGACCTGATCCGCACCGAGGCCGGGCGCCTCGGCTTCGATGCCGTCGGCTTCACCGCCGCTACCCTGCCGGAGGAGGTGCGCGCCCGGTTGAACCGCTTCCTCGCCGAGGGCCTGCACGGCACGATGGGCTGGATGGAAGCACGCGCCGAGCAGCGGGCGCATCCCCGCGCGCTCTGGCCGGAGGCGGTAAGCGTGGTCTCGCTCGGCATGAGCTACGCGCCGGCGGAGGACCCGCTGGCGGTGTTGGAACAGCGCGACCGTGGCGCCATCAGCGTCTATGCGCGGAACCGCGACTATCATGACGTGGTGAAGTCCCATCTCAAATCCCTCGCCCGCTGGATGGTCGCCCGCTGGCCGGAGGCGCTGGTGAAGGTCTTCGTCGACACCGCGCCGGTGATGGAGAAGCCGCTGGCGCAGCAGGCCGGGCTCGGCTGGCAGGGCAAGCACACCAACCTTGTCAGCCGCCAGCACGGCTCCTGGCTCTTCCTCGGCGAGATCTACACGACGCTCGACCTGCCGCCCGACCCGCCGGGTAGGGACCGTTGCGGCAGTTGCAGCGCCTGCCTCGACATCTGCCCGACCCGCGCCTTCCCGGCGCCGCGGCGGCTCGATGCGCGGCGCTGCATCAGCTACCTCACCATCGAGCATCGCGGGCCAATCCCCGAGGAGCATCGCGCGGCGATGGGCAACCGCATCTATGGCTGCGACGATTGCCTCGCCGTCTGTCCCTGGAACAAATTCGCCCGTGCCCATAGCGAGCCTGCCTTCGCCCCGCGTGCCTCGCTCGATGCCCCGCGCCTGGCGGAGCTGGCAGCGCTGGACGATGCCGGCTTCCGCGCCCTCTTCACCGCAAGTCCGGTGAAGCGCATCGGGCGGGACCGCTTCGTACGGAACGTGCTGGTGGCGATCGGCAATTCCAGCGAGCCTGCGCTGCGCCCCACCGCGCAGGCCCTCGCCGGCGATGCCGACCCGGTGGTAGCGGAGGCGGCACGTTGGGCGGCAGGGAGGCTGGAAGCGGCATGATGCGCGACGACGCGGCGCTCGTATTGTTCAGCGGCGGCCAGGACAGCGCCACCTGCCTTGCCTGGGCGCTCACGCGCTTCGCCCATGTCGAGACGATCGGCTTCGACTACGGCCAGCGGCACCGGGTGGAGCTGGAGGTGCGGCAGACCTTCCGCACCCGGCTGCTCCACGAAAATCCTGGCTGGGCAGCGAAGCTCGGCGAGGATCATCTATTGGCGCTCGACGCCCTGCGCGCCGTCTCCGACACGGCGCTGACGCGGGAGACGGCGATCGCCATGCAGACGGACGGATTGCCGAACACCTTCGTCCCCGGCCGCAACCTGCTCTTCCTCACCTTCGCCGCGGCGCTCGCCTACCGGCGCGGGCTGAGGCACCTTGTCGCCGGCATGTGCGAGACGGATTACTCCGGCTATCCCGATTGCCGCGACGACACGCTGAAGGCGCTGCAGGTCGCACTCAATCTCGGAATGGACCGGCGCTTCGTGCTGCACACCCCGCTGATGTGGCGCGACAAGGCGGCGACCTGGGCGCTGGCGGCGCGGCTCGGCGGCGCGCCGCTGGTGGAAGCGATCCGCCTCGACACGCATAGCTGCTATCTAGGCGACCGCAGCAGGCTGCACGACTGGGGCCATGGCTGCGGCACCTGCCCGGCCTGCGACCTGCGCCGCAAGGGTTGGGAAGGTTGGCGGCTCACGGCAGACTGACCGCCCCGGCAGGCGACGCCACCGGGCGCATTGCGCTGGAGCGGGATGCCCCTGCTGCTGTTCCTGATCCTCTCCACCCTCGCCGCCTGTGGCCAGCTGCAACCAACCAGCGGCCCACCGACCTACAACGAACGCGGCATGGGCGGCAGCAACAGCGGCGCATGAGTGGCCGGAGCGGTACTCGCTCGGCCACGCTGGCGGAAGCCGCTCCAGACATTGTTGGACCGAACCAACTGCCTTGCTCGGATGGGCTTATCCGGGCGCGTCTGCCTTAACGCTTCGGATGTTCCACCTCGGCCTCGTCGGCCGGCGGGCAGACGGTGACCTGGCCGCCGCGGGCGTAGAATTCGGCGACCATGCGGCTCGCCTCATCCTCGCTCGGCTTGCCGCCGGCCTGCTCGCTGCGGGCGCGTTGCTCGGCGATGCGGTAGCGCGTGCGCTGCTGCTCCGCGCGCCTTGCGGCAGCGGACATCACCTTGTCTTCGGAGGTGGGATCGGGTTGTTCATCGGGGGAAGAGGCCATGCCGGCAACCTACCCAGCATGGTCCGAGCCCGCCAGCGCCCGGGCGTCACGTCGCCGTTAGCCGCTGCCGATGCTACCGGGATGCAATGCCGCAAACCTCCCACGCATGCCCTATCCGAAGCCTTAGCGAAACATACTACGACGACATCTGGCTACTACCGGTTCACCTGCCGCCGCACCTCGGCCAGGCTGGCGAGGCAGCCGGCTTCGTCGCCCCGACCTGCCCGCTCGCGCGCCTCGTTGAGCCGGGCGCGGGCCTGCACCACGCCATCGCCGCCAGCCCCGGCCTCGGCGGCACGCTGCGTCGCCTGGGCCTCGCGCGGCGCGGCCTGGAAGGGCCCGCTCGGCGGCGCAGGCTGGTTCGCCGGGGGCGGCTGCAACGCCTGGCTCTCCCGCGCCGCGGCGACGCCCTGCCCACCGGAGGAGGCGGCCGCCGCCTCCGCCCCGGCGCCGGACACTTGCCGCTCCAACGCCGCGATCTGCTCGGTGCAGGGCGAGGCGAGGGCCGGCCCGGCGAGCAGCGCCAGGCCAAGAAAGGTCAGGGCCGTCCTCATGTCGTCACCTGATCCCGGATCGGCAGCTGTCGTATCCGCTTGCCCGAGGCGGCGAAGATCGCATTGGCGATGGCCGGCGCGATCGGCGGCACCCCCGGCTCGCCCACGCCGCCAAGCGGCTGGTTGTAGTCGCGCGAGGGCAGCAGGTGGACGTGGATCTCGCGCGGCGCGGTGTCGATGCGCGTCAGCTCATAGGCGTCGAAATTGTTCTGCTGCACACGGCCATCCTTGAAGCTGATCTCGGCCGAGAGGGCGAGGCCAGTGCCCATGACGACGGCGCCCTCCATCTGGGAGCGGATGCGCTCCGGGTTCACCTGCGGCCCGCAATCGATGGCAATGTCAACGCGCGGGAAGCTCAGCTCGCCGCGGCTGCCGAGCTTCACTTCGATGGCGGCGGCGACATAGGAGACGAAGCTGTAATGCCCGGCGATGCCGAGGCCGCTGCCTTGCGGCATCGCCCTGCCCCAGCCAATGCCCCCGGCCGCCGTCTCGATCACCCGGCGCAGCCGGCCGGTATCGATCGGGTAGCGCTTCGGATCCTCGCCATGGTTCCAGACATCGCCGAGCGTGGTCGGGTCGACGACGCGGGGCGCGCCGATCAGCTCCAGCAGGTAGTCCTTCGGGTCCTTGCCCGCGGCATGCGCCAGCTCGGCGACGAAGGACTGGATGGCGAAGGCATGCGGGATGTTGGAGACGGAGCGGAACCAGCCGATCCGCGCATGCGCCTGCGCCTCGGGGTTCTCGATCCGGATGTTGGGGAGGGGGAACGGCGTGTTGACCAGCCCCATGCCGAGTTCGACCGGCAGCTCGTGCTTCGGGTCGGGCGCGAAGATGGAGCCGATGGTCGGTGCCACGCTGCGATGCAGCCAGGCGACCGGCTTGCCGGCGGCATCCAGCCCCGCCTCGATCCGCTCGACGGAGACGGTGTGGTAATAGCCGTGGTGCAGGTCGTCCTCGCGGGTCCAGGTCATCTTGACCGGGGCGCCGTCCATGGCCTGGCTGCACAGCCCCGCCTCGAGGACGAAGTCGGGCTTCGACTTCCGCCCGAAGCCGCCGCCGAGCAGCGTCACATGCACCGTGACCTTGTCCTCGGGAATGTTCAGTCGCTGCGCGAGACGGGTCCGCGTTGCCTGCGGCGCCTGGGTGCAGGCCCAGGCCTCGCAGCGCCCGCCGGCGATGCGGACGAGCGCGGCGGGCGGCTCCAGCGGCGTCTGGGCGAGGTGGGGGATGTAGTATTCCGCCTCGACGCGCTTTGCCGCGCCCGCCATCGCGCGGTCCACGTCGCCGGCAGTGCGGACGACCTTGCCCGGCTTGCGCGCCGCCTCCTGCAGCTGGGCGCGGTAGGTGTCGGAGGAATAGACGGCATGCGGCCCGTCATCCCAGCTGATCTTCAGCTTGTCGCGCCCCTGCATCGCCGCCCAGGTGTTGCGGGCGATGACGGCGATGCCGCCGAGCGGCTGGAACTCGGAGGGGATCGCCGGCGGGTCGATCGCCACCACCTTGACGACGCCCGGCACCTTCATGGTCTCGGCCGCGTCGAAGGAGGTCACCTTGCCGCCGAAGACCGGCGGGCGGGCGACGACGGCGTAGAACATGCCCTCCACCCGCGCGTCGATGCCATAGATGGCCTTTCCGGTGGTGATGTCGCGGTTGTCGAGAAGCTCCGTGCCTTCCTTGCCGATCAAGCGGAAATTGGCCGGGTCCTTCAGCCGCACGGTTGCACGGTCCGGCACCGGCATGTCGGCCGCCGCCTTCGCCAGCGCGCCGTAGCCGAGCGCGCGGCCGGACTTCTCGTGCAGCACCTGATGGTTCGCGGCCCGAACCTCGGCAACGGGCACGCCCCATTGCTTCGCCGCCGCCGCCTCCAGCATCGTCCGCGCCGCGGCACCGGCCCGGCGCATCGGCATGAAGAAGTGCCGCAGGCTGCGCGAGCCGTCGGTGTCCTGGTTGCCGAAGCGCCCCTCGTCGCCATCCGCCTGGGTGACGCGCACCTTCGACCAGTCGGCTTCCAGTTCCTCGGCGACGACCATGGGGATGGAGGTCCGCACCCCCTGCCCCATCTCCTGCCGGTGGCAGGTGACGGTGACGATGCCGTCCTCGGCGATGGCGATGAAGAGGCGCGGGTCGTCGCGCCAGCCATTCGGCATGCCATCGGCGCCGAAGCCCGCCTGCTGCGCCTCGACGCGCGGCAGGCCGATGCCGAGGACGAGGCCGCCGCCGGCAAGGCCGCCCAGCAGCCCGCGCCGGCTGAGATTGACGATCATGGCCGCCCCCCCTTCGCTGCCTGCTTGATCGCCGCCCGGATGCGCGGATAGGTGCCGCAGCGGCAGAGATTGCCGCTCATCGCCGTGTCGATGTCGTCGTCGCTCGGGTCAGGGATGTCCTTCAGCAGCGCGGCGGCCTGCATGATCTGCCCGGTCTGGCAATAGCCGCATTGCGCCACGTTGAGCCCCCTCCAGGCGACCTGGACCGGGTGCTCGCCATCGGGCGAGAGCCCCTCGATGGTCGTCACCTTGGCGCCGTCGATGGCGGAAACCGGCGTCTGGCAGGCGCGCACGGCATTGCCGTCGACATGCACGGTGCAGGCGCCGCACAGCGCCTGGCCGCAGCCGAATTTGGTGCCGGTAAGGCCGAGCTCGTCGCGCAGGAACCAGAGCAGGGGCATGTCGGGGTCGCCCTCGAAGCGGCGCTCCGTCCCGTTGATGGTCAGCGTGGTCATTGGGATCGATCCTCCCGCATCCGTGTGCCGATCAAACCACGCGGCGGAAGCGGGCCGGAGTGCCGTTCTCGCGACCTGCCTCAGCCCAGCCGCACCAGCCCGTCCAGCGCAACAACTCCGCCTTCCGCCCCGGCGCGGATCATCAGCGGATTGATCTCCGCCTCCTGCACCTCGGGCAGCGCGGCGAGCGTGGAGAAGGCCGCGACCGCGTGGGCGAGCGCGCCGAGATCGCCGCGCGGCAGGTTGCGCCACCCGGCGAGCGGCTTCAGCTCGGGCAGAACGCCGATCATCTCACCCGCCTCGGCAACGGTGACCGCGGCGAGACGAAGGGTGAAGCTGCGGCGCAGCTCCGCCATCACCCCGCCCATGCCGAGCACGACGACCGGCCCGACCTCCGGATCGCGGCGGAAGCCGAGGATGACCTCGGCAAGGCCCTGCTGCATCGGCGCTGCCAGCACGCCGCGCAGCCGCGCAGCGGGGAAACGGCTGCGGGCACGCTCCAGCAGCCCAGCCGCCGCCGCGCGCACCGCGGCCTCGCCCTCGAGGCCAAGGCGGACCAGCCCGGCATCGGTCTTGTGGGCGATGTCAGGCGAAAGGATCTTCACCGCGAAGCGACCCTCGCCGGTGAACTCATCCGGCGACTGCAACACCTGGAGCGGCGGCACCGGCAGGCCGAGGGCAGCGAAGAGGGCGCAGGACTCCGCCTCGTCCAGAACGCCGGCGGCACGGCCGGCGAGCAATGCCCGTGGGCCCTCCATCGCCTGCGCCGGCACCGGGGGGCGGCGGCGCGGTGCCTCCCAGGCGAGCGTGGCATGCAGCGCGTCGGCGCAGCTCTCCGGGGTGCGAAAGCCGGCGATGCCGGCCCGGTCGAGCACGGCGAGCGCGCCATCCGCCTGCGGCGCGCAGAAGACGGCAAGCGGCTTCGCCCCCGGGCCGGCGGCGAGGATGAACTCCTCGACATGGCTCTCAGGCCTCAGCCGTGCGGTGCTGCCGAGCACGGCCAGCACAGCATCGCAATGGTCGGAGCGCAGCAGGGCCCGCAGCGCCGCAGGGTACTGGCCCTTGGTGCCGCCCATCGGCAGGTCGATCAGCGGCGAGTCGGAAACGGGCACGCCCTCTGTGGCGAGAGCGGCACGGAAGTCCTCCGGCGGCACCAGCACCTCGTCGCCCAGCAGGCCCAGCCGATCGACGATCATTCCCGCGCCGCCGCCGGTGCCGGTGAGCGCCGCGACGCGCCGCCGCGCCCCCGTCCCCGGCCTGTGGCCGAGCACCAGCCGCGGCAGCTCGACCAGCGCCTCCAGCGTCTCAACGCGGAGAATGCCGTGGTCGCGGAAGAAGGCCGCGGCCAGTTCGTCGCCGCCCACCATCGCCCCGGTATGGGAGACGGCGATGCGCCGCCCGAGCTCCGACCGGCCCAGTTTGTAGGCGATGACCGGCTTGCCGAGCGCATGGGCGCGGTGCGCGGCCCGCGCCAGCGCCTCCGCGTCGCGGAAGGTCTCGAGGAAGAGGAGGATTGCCTTGGTCGCCTCGTCCTCGACCAGGATCTCGGCGATCTCGCCGACACCGAGGTCGCACTCGTTGCCAACCGAAGTAAGCTTCGAGAAGCCGAGGCCGCGCGCCGCGCAGCGCGAGAGCAGCGCGCCCATCATGCTGCCGCTCTGCGAGACCATGCCGAGCCAGCCGGGCAGCAGCGGCTCCGCCTCCACCGCGGCGTTGACGGTGATCGGGATGGCATCGGTGACGTTCAGCAGGCCGAGGCAGTTCGGTCCGACCAGACGCAGCCCGCCCGCGCGCGCGATGCCGACGATCCGGTCCTGCAGCGCGCGCCCCTCCTCGCCGATCTCGGCGAAGCCGGCGCTATAGATGGTGGCGGCCGGGACTCCGGCGGCGACGCAATCCTCGATAGCGCCAAGCACGGCGGCGGCGGGCACCATGATGAGCGCATGATCGACCGGCCCTGGCGCCTCGCGCACCGAGGGATAAGCCGGCAGCCCGCCAATCTCGCTGCGCGACGGGTTGATCGGCAGGATGCGCCCGGCATAGCCCGCCTTGGCGAGGATGCGCTGCGGACGCGAATTCGTCTTGGCCGGGTCCGGGCTGGCGCCGATCAGCGCGATGGAGCGCGGGTGGAACAGCGCCTCGGCGAGGCTGGCCCTGGTCATGCGCCTTCTCCCAGTGTGCTCGGATGGAACAACGCCTCGGGCGCGATCGGCTCAGCCGCAAGCCCGTCGGCGACGGCGAAGCGGATCATCGCCGCCACCTCAGCGCGGTTGCGGGCGAAGCCGTAGGGCCAGGGATCGCCGCCCATGATCGCCGCCTGTTCCTCGAAGGCCACGGCGATCCAGGGCAGCGAGGCCCGGAGGACGTTGACCAGTTGCAGCTCGCCGAGCGCCAGATCCCGCGCCCTGGTGAAGGCGCGGAAAAGCTCGACGGGTAGCCAGGGATGGCGCTCGGCCAGATCCCGCCGCAGGGCAATGCAATGCATGATGGGGAAGAAGCCGGTGGCGCGGTGCCAGGCGATCTCCTCTGCCTTGTAGTCCGTGTAGAGCCGGGCGATGCCGGGGCCGCCCGGCGGGCGCGGGGCGATGAGTGCATCTACGGCGCCCTCGGCGAGCGCCATGGCGGGATCGCGGCCGAGGGGCTGCACGTCGAAGCCGGGCGGCAGGGTGATGGCGATGCGCTCGGCGCCGATCCGCCAGGCAATGCCGCGCGTGTCGACGCCGTACTGCTCGCGCAGGATGCCGCGCACCCAGAGCGCCGCGGTCTGCTGGTATTCCGGCAGGCCGATGGTGCGGCCCGCAAGATCGACGGCGCTGCGGATGCCGCAATCCGTACGGACATAGATCGCCGAGTGGCGGAAGGCGCGGCTCGGGAACACCGGCACGCCGACATAGGCGCTGTCGCCCCGCGCGGTGGTGACGATGTGTGAGCCCATCGAGAGCTCGGTGATGTCGAAGGCCTTGTCGCGCAGGGCACGGCGAAAGATGTCCTCCGGCTCGCCGACCAGCGGCACGAGGTCGACGCCGGGAATGGTCACGCGCCCGTCCAGCAGCGGCCGCGTGCGGTCCGAAGCGTGGCAGGCGAGGCTGAGGGTCAGGCGGCTCATGCGCGGGCCAGGTTCTCGGGGGTGAAGGGAAGCTGGCGCGGGCGAATGCCAAGCGCCTGGGTGATGCCGCCGGCGATGGCGGCGATGGTCGGCGCCATGCTGGCCTCCCCGGCGCCGAGGAAGGGCTCCTCCGGACGGTCGATCAGGGCGAGTTCCACCTGCGGCACCTCGGAGAAGCGGAGGATCGGGTAACCCTCCCACTGGTCGCTGGTGACGGTGCGGCGGTCGAAGCGCACTTCCTCCAGCAGGGCGACGGAGGCGCCGTGGATGGCGCCGCCCTCGAGCTGGTTCAGCACGCCATCCGGGTTGACCGCCTCGCCCACATCGCCAGCGATCCAGAGGCGGCGGCAGAAGACGCGGTCCAGCGCCTCCACCTCCGCGATGACGGCGGCCCAGGCGCCGGTGTTCTTGTAGCGGGCGAAGCCGATGCCCATGCCGAAGCCCTCGCGCCGTGTGCGTCCCGTCCAGCCGGCGAGGTCGGCCGCGCGCCGCAGCACGGCGATGGCGCGCGGGTCGTCGAGATGGCGCAGCCGGTAATCGAGCGGATCGAGGCCGGCCAGCGCCGCAGCCTCGTCCATCACGCTCTCGATCGACCAGACATTGAGCGTCGCGCCGAGGCCGCGCAGGGCGGAGGTACGGATCGGCATCTCCAGCAGCCGCGTCGTCTCCACGCCGAGCGCCGGGATGCGGTAGAGCGGGATGCCGTTGCGCGGCGCCCCGCCACCCGCCGCCATGGCCGGATTGATGCTCGGCTTTACCGCGAAGGGCGTGGCGAGCATGGAGGCCGAGAGCAGCGTCGGCTCCGGGTCCCGCCCCGGCCGGCTTGAATGACCGTTGCTGACGATGTGGCTGCGCCATCCGACGATCGTGCCGGCGGTGTCGAGATCGGCCTCCACATCGACCAGCATGGCCGGCGAGAAGGGCGACCAGCCCAGCTCCTCGGCGCGCGACCAAAGCAGGCGGACGGGCGTGTTGGGCACGGCGCGGGCGGCAAGCACCGCATCCAGCGCCACGTCATCGGCGCCGTTATGGCCGTAGCAGCCAGCGCCCTCGCGATGGCGGACGGTGATGAGCGCCGGGTCGCAGCGCAGCGTCTTCGCCAGGTCGGCACGGAGGTTGTAGGGGCCCTGGCTGTGGGTGAAGACCTCGACGCGCTCACCCTCCCAGCGCGCGACGGCACAGGAAGGGGCGATGGAGGCATGCGCCAGATAGGGCCGGTGGAAGCTGCGCCGCAGCGTCCGTGCGACGGGCGGCGCCAGGTCGCCGCGGCTTTCGACGGGGCTGCGTTCACCGCGTGTCGCGGCCTCGCGCAGCCAATCGGTGAGCAGGGCCTGCTCCGGCAGGCTGTCTGCCACCTCCCATTCCGCGCGGGCGGCAAGGCGAGCGGCTGCGGCCTCGGCCTCCCATTCCGCCTCTGCCAGCACGGCGAGGAAATCGCCGTCCCGCACCACCTGCGCTGCGCCCGGCAGCGGCCCCTCGCGCAACCCGGCCAGCCGCGCCCCACGCGCCGGCGGCCGCACCATCCGCGCATGCAGCATTCCCGGCAGGCGCAGGTCATGGACGTAGCGCGCGGCGCCGAAGACCTTGTCGGGCAGGTCGATCCGCGGGACGGAACGCCCAGCGATCCGCCGCTCGCCGGGCGCGCGCGGCCTAGCCTCGGCCGGCGCATCGCAGTCCAGCAGCGCCTGGTCTGCCAGCGCCCAGTAGCTGCCGATAGGCCCGGCCGGGCCATGGAAGATGCCGTCCTCGACGCGGATGGCCTCCAGCGGCACGCCGACGCGCTGCGCGACCACGCCGAGGAAGATCGCCCGCGCCGCCGCGCAGGCATGGCGCAGCGCCCCGCCGCTGTCCTGCGTCGAGAGCGAGCCGGAGGTGACGCCTTCGTCGGGGCTGTCCGGTGTCGAGGCCGCTCGCGCCTCGATGCGGGCGAGATCGACCTCCAGCTCCTCCGCCGCGATCTGGCTGAGTGTGGTCAGGATCCCCTGCCCCAGTTCCACCTTGCCTGGGGTGATCGTCACCTTCCCTTCGGGATGGATGGCCAGCCATTGCGAGAGCCGGCGGTTGGTCTGGAGGTTGCCCGGCAGCCGGTGCATCACGCCATCTCCCGCGCGGCCCGCGCCACTGCGCGGAGGATTCGGTTGTGGCTGCCGCAGCGGCAGAGATGCGGATCGAGCGCCGCGCGGATCGCCGCCTCCCCCGGCCGTGGGTCGCGCGCCAGCAGCGCCGCCGCGCTGACCAGGATGCCGGAGAGGCAATAGCCGCATTGCCCGGCCTGCTCGGCGAGACAGGCTGCCTGCAACGGATGCGGCGCCTCCGGCGTGCCAAGCCCCTCCACCGTCACCACCGCCTTCCCGGCAATGGCGGCAGCGGGCAGGGTGCAGGCGCATCGCGGCTCGCCCTCCACCAGCACCATGCAGGCGCCGCACTGCTCCGTGCCGCAGCCGAAGCGGGGGCCGGAAAGGCCGAGCGGGCCGCGCAAGGCGTGCAGCAGCGCGACATCCTCGGGCAGGTCGAGGGTGACAGCCGCGCCGTTCAGGGTGAAGGAGAGCATCGGCCTCAACCCATCTCGATCTTCGCCATGCGGATCCAATCCCGTTGCCGCTCGATGTCGCGGCGAAGGAAGGCGTCGAACTCCGCAGTCGTCATCGGCATCGGCTCCGCCCCGCCCTTCGCCATCACATCGCGCCCCGCGGGCGAGGCGAGGACCTTGCCCACTTCCTCGTGCAGCCGCGCCGCGATGGGCACCGGCATCCCGGCCGGCCCCATCAGCCCGAGCCAGATCGAAGCCTCGAAGCCGGGCACGGTCTCCGCCACCGCCGGCAGGTCCGGCAGCAGCGGGCTACGGGCGAGGCCGGTGGTGCCGAGGCCGGTGACGCGGCCATTGACGATCTGTTCCCGCATGGTCGGGATGGCGTCGAACATAATCGGCACCTGGCCGGCGATCAGCGCCGTCCGCGCCTCGTTGCTGCCGCGGAAGGGGATGTGGTTCAGCCGGATGCCGGCCATCGCCGCGAAGACCTCGGAGGCGATGTGATAGGGAGTCCCCGGCCCGGAGGAGGCATAGTCCAGCCGGCCCGGCGCGGCCCTGGCCCGGGCGATCAGCTCCGGCACCGTCCTGACGCCGAGGGAACCATGCACGGCAAGGATATGATAGGCAATGTTGATGGCGGCGACCGGCGCCAGGTCGCGCATCAGCACATAGGGCCGGTTCGGCAGCAGCGTCTCGTTGGCGGTGTGGGTGTTCGACATCAGCAGCAGCGTGTGGCCGTCGGGCGCCGACTTCGCCACCACATCCGTGCCGATGACAGCCCCCGCCCCCGGGCGGTTCTCGACGACGACGGGCTGACCCAGTGCCGCGCTCAGCGGCTCGGCCAGGAAGCGGGCGGCAATGTCGGCCGAGCCGCCGAGGCCGAATGGCACGACGATGCGGACCGGCCGGCTCGGCCAGGCCTGCGCGAAGCCGGGGCGCGGCGAGGCAAGGAGGCACGGCGCGGCAAGCAGCATGCGGCGACGCATGGATGTTCCCCCGGGACCATTCTTGTCCCCAAGGCTACTCCCCCGCCCCCGCCTCCGCCAGCCAGTCCGGGCGCGGCAGGGCCATATAGGCGTTGCGCAACGCCCGGGACCAACCCTCCGACACCGCGCGGAAATAGGGATCCTCCTCGGTGATCCGCCGCCGCAGCGCCACCCCGAAGCTGTCCGTCCGGTAGACAAGCAGGTCGATAGGCATGCCGACGGTGAGGTTGGAGCGCAGCGTGCTGTCCATGCTGATCAGCACCAGCTTCACGCCATCTATCAGCGGCGTGTCGAAGCCGACGGCGCGGTCGAGGATAGGCTTGCCGTATTTATGCTCGCCGATCTGGAGGAAGGGCGTGTCCGCGGTCGCCTCGATGAAATTTCCTGCCGCATAGACGAGGAAGAGCCGTGGCGGCCCGCCGGCGATCTGCCCGCCGAGCATCAGCGATATGTCGAAGCCGACGCCCTGCGCCGAAAGCGATGGCCCGTCCGCCGCATAGACCTCCCGAACCGCCTGGCCGACCAGCTGCGCGGCGCGGAACATGCTGGGCACGCTGCGCAGCGTCAGCGTCTCGCCGCCGAGGGAGACGCCCTCCTGCAGCCGGCTCCACACCGCCTGGGTGATAGCGAGGTTGCCGGCCGAGAGCATGACGAGCACCCGCTCGTGCGGCACCGCCTCCACCTGCATCTTGCCGAAGGTCGAGATGTTGTCGACGCCGGCGTTGGTCCGGGTGTCGGAGAGGAAGACCAGCCCCTCGCGCAGATGCAGGCCGACGCAATAGGTCACTGTCCGCTCAATGCCGGATGTAGAAGGCGTCGATCTCGCCGCCGAGTGCGGCGACACGTTCGATCATGATGGTGAGGAAGGCGTGCAGCCCTTCCTCCATGATGGCGTCGATCCGTCCGTAGCGCAGCTGCGCCTGCAGGGTGCCGGCGAGGCGGTGGCACTCGCCGCGCCGCCCACCCTGGCCGAGCGCGATTGCGTCCAGCGTCTCCGCCACCTCGGCCAGGCAGGCCATCAGGCTGCGCGGCAACTCCGGCCGCAGGATCATCAGCTCAGCGATGCGACGTGGGTTCAGCCGGTCGCGGTAGATCCACTGGTAGGAGCGGAGCGCGGAGACGGAGCGCAGCACCGCCTGCCACTGCACGTAATCGACTGCGCCCTCCGCCTCAGCCGTCAGCAGGTGGTGCTTCACGTCGAGCAGCCGCGCGGTGTTGTCGGCGCGCTCCAGCATGGTGCCAAGATGGACGAAGCGCCAGGCTTCGTTCCGCAGCATCGTGTCATGCGCCGCTCCGTTGAACAGCGTGACGCGCTCGCGCACCCAGCCGAGGAAGTCGGCCAACTTCTCTCCCTCCATCGCTTCGGGCGGCAGGGCGCGGAGATGGTTCCAGGTGTCGTTCAGCGCTTCCCACATATCGACGGTGAGCGCCGTCCGCACCGCCCGCGCATTGCGCCGCGCCGCCTCAATGCAGGGCAGGATGCCGGAGGCATTGTCCGGGTCGAAGATCAGCCAGTGAACGACGGAATCCGCCGTTGGCGCCTCATATTTGCGGTAGAAGCTGGCATCCTCGCCCGAGGCGGTCAGCAGCGAGCGCCACTCATCGACCTCGGCGCCGAGCCGGGCGGAGACGGCGGCCATGCGCGAGGCGACGCCGAGGCCCCGGGCAACGTTGCCGGCCCGTTCGGTGTAGCGCGCCAGCCAGAACAGGTTGTCGGCGGTGCGGCTGAGCATCAGCCCGCGGCCGACTGGGATTGCGATTGCGATGACTGCGATTGCGACCGGAAGCCGGCCTCGCCGGGGCCCTCGTCCTCGAGGATCCAGGTATCCTTCGTTCCGCCGCCCTGCGAGGAGTTGACGACGAGCGAGCCCTCGCGGATGGCGACGCGCGTCAGCCCGCCCGGGACGATGCGAATCTCCCGGCCCGAGAGCACGAAGGGCCGCAGGTCGACATGGCGCGGCGCGATCCCCTGCTCCACCACGGTCGGGCAGGTGGAGAGCGCAAGCGTCGGCTGCGCGATGTAGTCGCCGGGCCGGGCCAGGATGCGGGCGCGGAATTCCTCGCGCACGTCGCGTGTCGCATGCGGGCCGATCATCATGCCGTAGCCGCCCGAGCCCTTGGCGAGCTTCACCACCAGCTTGTCGAGATTGGCGAGGACGTAGCGCCGGTCCTCGTCGCGGTCACAGAGATAGGTCGGGACATTGGCGAGCAGCGGTTCCTCGCCGAGGTAGAAGCGCACCATCTCCGGCACATAGGGGTAGACAGCCTTGTCGTCGGCGATCCCCGCCCCCGGCGCATTGGCCAGCGCGACGTTGCCGGCGCGGTAGGCCGCCATCAGCCCCGGCACCCCGACCAGGCTGTCCGGGCGGAAGGCCTTGGGGTCCAGGAATTCGTCGTCGATCCGGCGGTAAATGACGTCGACGCGCCGTGGCCCCGCCGTGGTACGCATGTAGACGACATCGTCATCGACGCAGAGATCGGCACCCTCCACCACTTCGATGCCCATCTCGTCGGCGAGGAAGCAGTGTTCGTAATAGGCGCTGTTGTAGGGGCCGGGCGTCAGCAACACGACGCAGGGCTCGGCCCCGGCGCGGGCCGGGGCGACGGCCTTCAGCGTCTCCAGCAGCTCCTCCGGGTAGCGGCCAACCGGTGCCACGCGGTGCTGGGCGCAGAGATTGGGAAAGAGGCGCAGCATCGCCTCGCGGTTCTCCAGCATGTAGGAGACGCCGGAGGGCGTGCGGCAATTGTCCTCGAGCACGTAGAACTCGTCCGGCCCGGTGCGCACCATGTCGATGCCGGCGACATGGGTAAAGACCCCGCCGGGCGGCGCGATGCCCACCATCTCCGCGCGGTAGCCCTCGTTCTCCAGCACCAGGGCGGCCGGGATGCGGCCTGCCCTCAGGATCTCCTGCTTGCCATAGACATCGGCGAGGAAGGCGTTCAGCGCCCGCACCCGCTGGCTGAGGCCGAGCGCCATGCGCTCCCATTCCGACCGAGCGATGATGCGGGGGATGATGTCGAACGGGATCAGCCGTTCCGGGTCGCCGCCCTCGCCATAGACGGCGAAGGTGATGCCGATGCGGCGGAACAACAGCTCCGCCTCCCGCCGCTTGGCGTCCAGCCGCTCCCGCGGTGTGGCGCGAAGCCAGCGATCGATCTCGGCATAGGCGGCACGGATGCCGTCCTCTGCCCGCATTTCGTCGAAAGCGGCGATTCTAGCCTGCGACACGGACGATGCGGCCCCCATTCTGCGTTCCCGTTCCACAAAAGCAGCACGGACCGTGGCTCCGCCGCAAGCGCCCCGCCGCGATGTTTTGCCCGCCCCGCCACCGTTCTGCCCAACCCATGGCCAGCCCCACCCGGATCACGGCGATTTTGGCGCCAGCGGAGGGCAGCCCTAGGATCGCCTCGTTCCGGAAGGGTGGAAGCGATGACAGGTGCGGAGGCGGTGGCCGCGGCTTTGGCGGCGGCAGGGGTGGAGCGCATCCATGGCGTGCCCGGCGGCGGATCGAGCCTTGCGCTGATCGAGGCGGCGGAGGCGCGCGGCATCCGCTTCGTGCTGGCGCGGCAGGAGACGGCCGCCGTCATCATGGCGGCGACCGAGGCGGAGCTGACCGGCCTGCCCGGGGTCGCCCTGGTGACGCGCGGCCCCGGCGTCTCCAACGCCGCCAACGGCATGGCCCAGGCAAGTCTCGACCGCGCCCCGGTGCTGCTGCTGGCCGATGGCTTCACCGGCGCCGAGCGCGCCTTCGCCGACCACCAGTTCTTCGACCAAGCCGCGCTGCTGGCGCCGGTGACCAAGGGAGCGGCGCGTGCGGTGGAACCGGGCGCCGCCGCCGGGGTGATGGCCGCGAGCCTCCTCGCCCTTGCCATGCAGGCACCGCGCGGCCCGGTGCTGCTGGAGCTCTCCGCGGCTGCGGCCCGCGCCCCCGCCCTGCCCCCGCCGATCGCCGGTGCCGCGCCGCCTGGCTTCGCCCCGGGCGCGGCCCTCGCCGAAGCGAACCGAATCCTCTCTGCCGCCCGCCGCCCGGTGCTGGTCGCGGGGCTGGAGGCCACGGAGCCCGCCGCCTGCGCCGCGCTCCGCGACCTGATCGCCCGGCTCGGCTGCCCTGCCCTGGTGACCTACAAAGCCAAGGGCGTGGTGCCCGATGCCGATCCGCTCTTCGCCGGCGTCTTCACCGGCGGCGCCGCCGAGGCGCCGGTCCTGTCCGAGGCGGACTGCATCCTGCTTGCCGGCGCCGATCCGGTGGAGTTCATCCCGCAGGCTTGGCGCTACGCCGCGCCCGTCATCGAGCTGGCGACGGCGCCGCGACCGCTGGCCTACCGCGCGCCGGAGGTGGCGCTGCACGGCCCCCTCGCCCCGGCCCTTGTCGCGTTGGAGGCGCCGCGCAGCGCCTGGGCGCCGGAGGCCATCGCCGGGCACCGCCGCCGCTGGCGCGAGTCGCTCGGCAACGGCCCGAGCGGCAATCGGGGCCTCTCGCCCCAGGCGGTGGTGGAACTCGCCCAGCTCGCCTGCCGCGAGGCCGGGGCCGAGCCGCGCATCGCCGTCGACGCAGGGGCCCATATGTTTCCCTGCACCAGCTTCTGGGAGGCCAGGCGCCCCGGCGACCTGCTGATCTCGAACGGCCTCGCCACCATGGGCTTTGCGCTCCCGGCCGGCATCGCCGCGGCGATGCAGGATCCGGCGCGCGGCGCCATCGCCTTCACCGGGGACGGCGGGCTGCTGATGGCGCTCGGCGAGCTGGCCACAGCGGCGGTGCTCGGCACCCGCCTCACCATCATCGTCTTCAACGACGCGACGCTCTCGCTGATCGACATCAAGAAAGACGGTCGCAGCATCCCGGAGGCGGCACTGGGCTGGCCGGAGGCCGATTTCGCCGCAGCCTTCACGGCGCTGGGCGGCACCGGCCTACGGGCCTGCAACGAGTTGGAATACCGTGCGGCCCTCGCCGTCGCACTTGCAGCATCCGGCACGGTGCTGCTCGACGTACGAGTCGATCCGGCAAGCTATCCAAGCCAGATCAAAGCCTTGCGCGGCTGACGAGGAGGATCTGGACCTCGAGGGTGAGAGGTTTCTTGGCAAACTCTCAACCACAGAGCGATTTAATGTGCAAAATTCCGTGAATACGATATACCAACACTCACGGCGCCGTGAGGATTTGGCGTCCGGAACATTCCCGGAGGCCAGAGGGCCTCTTCCACAGGGCCCTCCGTGGGCCGCCCCATTTTGCGGGGCAGAACGGACGGAACGATGACGACCGACGTGAACATCCTCATCCGCGGCCAGAGCAACGCGCTCCTGTTCGTCGCCAATGGCGGGGCGCGGGATCTCGAGAAGCAACTCGAGGCCAACCTGCCGGGTGTCAACGTCAACCTCATCCAGCATTATGGCGACAAGAATTCGACGATCTATTCCGGCACCGCCTTCCTCAAATGGGACACCGACGGCCAGCAGCAGGGCCTGCTGAACTACGTGAAGGCCGAGCCGGCCGACATCAAGGACAACCCGACCGTCACGCTATGGATGCACAACGAGTATGATGGCAACACCGGCGGCGTGACGACGGCGACCTGGGTTTCCGAAGTGAAGACCGACGCCGCGATGGTGCGGTCCGCGCTCGGCCAGGACGCATCGACCACGCCCTATGTCTTCACCTATGTCCCCTACGCCTACGCCCAGGGGAACAGCCCGGCCAACATCCAGGCCGGCATGCGCCAGCTCTCGGCCGACCCCTCCTTCAACGCCAGTTTCGACAGCACGGCGATGAACGGCCTCCGCATGGACGGCGACGGCTATGCCCATAGCAGCCACATGGGCCAGCAGGACGCCATGCTCGTCGCCGACCGGCTGGCCGACTCCATGAAGGGCATCGTCTCCGATCTCGCCAAGGGCTCGGGCTCGACACCCACTCCGAAGCCGCCCGTGCCGACGCCGCCGAAGCCCGCCCCGGACGATGGCATCGTCAAGACCATCGGCTCCGGATCCGACAGCCTCGTGCTCAAGATCAGCCAGGACTCCTGGAACGGCAGCGCGCAATACACGATCAGCGTCGACGGCAAGCAGATCGGCGGCACGCAGACCGCCCGCGCCTCGCATGCCGCCGGCCAGGACGATATCATCACCGTGAAGGGTGACTGGGCGACTGGCGCGCACAAGGTGACGGTCAACTTCCTCAACGATGCCTGGGGCGGCTCTGCCGCGACCGACCGCAACCTCCATGTCGACGGCATCACCTACAACGGCAAGGCGCTCGCCAAGGGCACCGCCGACCTGCTGAGGAATGGCCCGGTCGACTTCGCCTTCACCGACGGCGCCGCCGCTCCGGCCCCGAGCCCCGGCCCGGGAGCCGGCACGGGCACCGCCGTGGTGAAGACCATCGGCGCCGGCGCCGACAGCCTGGTGCTGAAGGTCAGCCAGGATGCCTGGCAGGGCAATGCGCAGTACAGCGTATTCGTCGACGGCAAGCAGATCGGCGGCACGCTGACGGCAGGCGCACTGCATGGCTCGGGCAATGAGGACAAGCTCACCGTCAAAGGCGACTGGAGCACCGGCGATCACAAGCTGACCGTCCGCTTCCTGAACGACGCCGCGGGCCCTGGCGGCGACCGCAACCTCTATGTCGAGGATGCCAGCTTCAACGACGCGACCCTCGGTAAGCACTACTCCGTCTTCAACATTAACGGCCCGGACGACTTCCGCTTCACCAAGACGGCGGACGGGCTCGGCGCCACCTTCAGCGGCACGACGGGCAAGGATGTCTTCACCGTGCAGCATGGCGACGGCGACATGGTGATCGCCAACTTCACCGCCGGCACCGACAAGCTGAAGTTCGAGGGCTTCGACAAGGCCACGATGCACATGGTCGCGGCGAGCGAGGGCGGCGTCTCCGGCACGCTCGTCATTTTCGACGCGACGGCGGAGAACGTCTTCCTGCCGTACGTCACGAACCTGGCCGTGGCCGACACGCTCTTCGTCTGAGCCGGCCACGACCGGCCCCGCCCCGCGAGGGGCGGAGCCATGGGTCTAGAGGGCTGGCGCCTTGCGGTGCCAGCCCGTTTCCTGCTGGAAGGCGTCCGCCGCGCGCAGCACCGTCGCCTCGGCGAAGGGCCGCCCCGCCAGTTGAAGTCCAATCGGCAGGCCCCGGTCATCGAAGCCGCAAGGCACGCTGATCGCCGGCAGGCCGAGATAGTTGAAGGGCCGCGTATTGGCGGACACCGCCATGAAGCGCGACCAGTTGGCCGGGTCGGCGTCGATATCCGTCTCGGCCAGCGTCGGCACCCGCGTCCGCAGCGTCGGCGTCGCCACCAGGTCATGCCCGGTCAGCGCCTCGGTGACGAATTGCCGCAGCAAGGATCCGCGCCGCGACAGCGCCTCGACATAGAGATGCGCGGGAAAGGCATAGCCGCCATAAAGCCGCGCACTGAGATGGATGGCGTAGTCGCCGGGGTGCTCGCGCATCCAATTGGCATGGATCGCCGCCCCTTCGACGCGGCTGACCAGTGCCGTATAGGCATTGATCGCGCGCAGCGACGGCACGGCGATGCGGGTGACGACCGCGCCCCGCGCCCGCAGCGCATCGAGCGCCGCCTCGAAGGCCGCGACCACCGGCGCATCGGCCCCCTCAAGGAACCAGGTCTCGCAGACCGCGATGCGCATGCCGCGGATGTCGCCGGTCAGCGCTGCCTCGTAATCCGGCACCGCCTCGCGCGCACTGGTGGGGTCGCGTGGGTCCTGTCCCGCCGTCACGGCGAGGAAGCGCGCCGCATCGCGCGCCGTCCGCACCAGAGGGCCGACATTGTCGCAGGAGAAGGAGAGCGGCATCACTCCTGCCCGCGAGACGCGCGTCTGCGTCGGCTTCAGCCCCGTCACGCCGCAGAGCGTCGCCGGCAGGCGGATCGACCCGCCGGTATCGGAGCCGAGCGCCGCGTAGAAGAAGCGCGCCGCCACGCCCGCGCCGGAGCCCGAGGAGGAGCCGCCCGTGCAGTAGGCCGGACTCCAGGGGTTGTGACAGTCGCCGAAATGCCGGTTATGGCCGGTCGGGTTCTGCGCGAACTCGGCCATGTTCAGCGTGCCCATGTCGACGGCGCCTGCGGCATCCAGCCGCTCCAGCACCGTCGCCGTCGCCGCCGGCCGAAAGTCGCGGCGAATGCGGGAGCCGCAGCTGCTCACCTTTCCGGCACGGTAGTACATGTCCTTATGCATCATCGGCACGCCCGCAAGCTTGCCAAGTCGCCGCCCCGCCCGCCGCGCCGCATCCGCCGCGGCGGCGGCCTCCAGTGCCGCCCCGCTGTCGAGGCGGATGACGCTGTTCACCACGCCGTCCTGCGCTGCGATTCGGGCGAGGCAGGCCTCCGCCAGCGCAGTGGCCGTCACCTCGCCCGCAGCGAAGGCATCCGCCGCCTCGGTCATGGAGAGGAAGGCGAGGTCGGCGGCGACGGGGGCGTTCATCGGCTGGGCTCCTTGCAATCGCGCAGCGCAGCATCGAAGCCGCTCGGCTCCTCCTCGAATCCCATCGTGCCGCGCAGCGCCTCAAGCTCCGCGATCAGCGCCGCATTGTCGGCGAGGCCGATCCGCGCCGCCTTATTGGGCAGGACGATGCCGCCCCATCGGGTGATCGCCTCTATGGTTACCTGATCGGGTTCCATCGCAATCCTCTATCCTTGGCCCTGGCGACGTTAGCAAGCCGCGTGCCCGCCTTCGGCTCGCGAAGTTTCGCGAGACGGTGAGGGCTGGAGTTCCATCCGCTCCGATTACAATCAGCCCCGGATCGAGGAGGACTGCATGGCCGAGACGCTGACCGTCTATCTCGTCAACAAGGCCGGCGATCTCGAAGGCCTTTTCGACGAGACGAAGCGTCGTGCCTGCGCCGCTGCCCTTCAGGGTTATTTCTCCACCATCGTCAACGGCGTCGCGGCCTTCGGCAGCGTCAGCGTCACCTGGGAGGGCAAGGCCGGCCAGCCGAAGCTGCGCGACTTCGTCTGCTACCTGCTGACCACGGCGAAGGAGAGTATCGTCGCCTCGAAGGCAACCGGGGACCTGGCGCTCGGCCCCGCCGGCTCCACCCTGTTCAGCACGGCGGAACAGGCGGTGATCTGCGAGGTCTACATGCGCCAGATCGTCCAGGGCGGCGTCCAGCGCGGCAATGCAACGCCGGATGCGGAATGGGTGGTTGCCAATTGCATCCTGCATGAGCTTGGCCATGCGCTGCTCGATGCCAAGCCGCCCATCGTCACAGAGGTCCACAAGCTGAAGGGAGGCACCATCCTTCGCGACACCGACGGCAAGCCGCTTACCGAGCGGGACCGCCCCTCCGATGCCGACTACCGTGCTTTCCAGACCGGCTTCGGCCGCCCCGGCGCAGGTGCGAAGCCTTATACCGGCGCCATGCCCGCCTGATTTTTCGGTTGAACTTGGCCACCAGCCATGGCACCCCATCACCATTCGTTGCGAAGACGATGCGATGCGATGGCTGGCCCTGACCCTTGTCCTCACCCTGGCACCCAGCCTCGCCGAGGCCGCCGCCCAACAACGCGAGCCGAGCCCCGCCCAGCGCGCCCAACAGGCGAAGATGCGGAGCTGCTCCACCCAGGCCTCCGGCCAGCAGCTGCGCGGTCAGCCGCGGCGCGACTTCATGAAGACCTGCCTTTCCGGCCGCGCCGCGTCCTGATCAGCCGGCGCGGCGCGTCAGCCGCTCGCACTGGTTGTTCTCGCCGACGCCGAGCTGGATGGTCGGCAGCAGCGCGAGCGGCGGGAAGATCAGTCCGAGGCCGACCGCCGCAGCGCCACGCGCTGCCAGCTCGCCCAGCTCGGGCATGATCGAAGGATTCTTGAAGGTGCCGCCGATGCCGATCGGCGCTGGCAGCGAGCCGATCGTGACGGTCTTGCTGCGCGTGCGCAGCCAGAGATCCAGGATCTCCCGCCCGAGACCGGCCACACCGCCGCCGGTCACCACATGACTGTCGGTATCCAGCATCAGCGTCCGCGTCTCAAGCCGACCGCGCTGCAGGCCGAAATCCGCGATCAGGCATTCGATCTCGGTCCGCGCCGGGATGCCCAGCGCCGAGAGTAGCGCGTTGCCGAACTGCAGGCCGGAGAGATCGACCAACAGCGAGGAGAGGTTGCCGCCGACCGTCACCAAGGTCAGCTCGCCATTGGCATTGCCAAGCAATTCCGAGACGGAGCGTCCGATACCGTCGATCCTGCCGACGCCGCCGAGCGTCCCTGCCCCCCCTGCCCCCGCCGCCTGCAACAGGCGGGAGATGTCGACCCGGCGCAGGTCGAGTTCGCCCTTAGCCCGCACCGCACCATTCTCCAGCGGCGTCAGGGTGAAGTCGCCGGAGATTCGGCCCCGGCCGACGCCGAACTGCACCGGATGCAGCCGGATATTGCCGTCCTCGATATCCGCGGTGACATTGAGGCTGTCGAAGGGCATCCCCTTGCCCTGTATGGAAGCTGCCCGGTAGCGCAGGTGGATATCCGCCGCCCGCAACCGGGGAATGCTGATAGGTTGCGTCGGCAACAGGCGCGGGTTGGCCTCGGAGCGAACCAGGGCCTGGCGCTGCTGCGCCGTCTGTCCCGGTGTGCCGATCCGCCCCGGCGTCGTGCCGACAAAGCCGCCGAGATCGGCGAGGTCCACTCGGCGCGAGTAGACATCCGCATCCAGCACTGGCCGCTCGCCGCCCGGGGTGATGCTGAAGCGGCCATTGAGGTCGCTGCTGCCGAGCCGGCCCTCCACATCGGAGAAGCGGAAGGCGCGGTCGCCATAGTCGAGCTTGCCGGTGACGCGGAAGGGCGTGGTCGCCGGGATGGCAATCCCGGTGAGCGGCGCCAGCAGCGCCATGTCCGGCCCGCTGATGTCGAGCCGAATATCCGCGCCGGCGAGCGCCAGCGGGTCCTGCACCGTGCCGCGCAGCCCAACCTTGGTTGGCCCGTTTGCAAGGTCGAGGCCGATCGGCCAGGGCCGCTCTTGGTCCCGCAGGTTGAGGATGGCACCTCCGCGCAACTCGGCGGTGATCGGTTGCGCCGCATAGGTGCCCTGCGCCCGGGCAACGAGCCGCGGCTCCCCATCCGGCACATCCTCGGTGGAGGCTGTGACGCGGAAATCCGATTTCAGCTTGGCAATGGCGACATGCGCCCCGCCCTCCACCAGCCGCAGCGCGCCTACGCGCGGTCCCAGACCGCCCGACGTGGATGCACCGCCGCCGAGATCGAAGCTGTAGTTGTTGCTGCCATCCGGCTTGCCGAGCACCTCGAATTGCGGCCGCTCCAGCGTCACCGATGGGATGACGATGGCGCTGCTCTCAATATAGGCGCCAACATCGAGGTCGAGGCTGGCGCGCTGCACCTCCGCGAAGGGCGGCGCGTCTTCGAATCCCGGCGGATTGCCGATCCGCAGCCCCTCGGCGCTGATCGTGGTGATCCGGCCGAGCGAGACATGCAAATGCTCGATCGTCACCTTCCGGCCGAGCTTGGCGCTCGCCTGCGCCTCCACGACCGGGATCAGCCAATCCCAGCGGAACAGCGCGACGAAAACACCGATCGCCAGCAGCGGCACGCCCAATCCCAATGCCCAACGGCGCCAGCGCATCATTCGACCTCCGCAGGCAGAGCGCGGCACGGAGGCGGGAGTTCATCGTCCCAGCCGCATGGACGCCGTTGAGGAAGCGGCTGGCCCTTGTGCCTCCAACTCCGGTTGCAGAATTAGCCTCACGATCATTATCCACGTCATGTCGCCGCTGCGGCCGAAAGGCATTCGCAGGCGTCCGTTCTTCGCTGGATGACGGCGACGAGTGTGTCGCACTGCTTCATGACCGGTTGCAGCCAGTCCGGTTTGGCGGTGAGGCCGACGCGGCGCTCCGGCTCGGCGATATGGTCGCGCGACGCGGAGTGTTCGGTGGAGCGGAGCAGCCTTGCCGGGACGGCTAGGATACCGAAATCGCCGCATCCGGCGCGGTGAGCGCGGCCAGCACCATGTCACGGCTGGCACTGACCTGGGCCTGCATTCGCGCCTCGGCCGCCGGCGCGTCGCCGGTGGCGAGAGCCGCGATCAGGGCGCGGTGCTCATGCGCCATCTCGCCGCTGCGGTCGCGCCGGCGGAGGCCGAGGACGAGCATCCGCGTGCTCTCGTCGAGCAGTCGGCCGATCTGGCGGGCGAGGCGAGCATTGCCGGAAAGTCCCGCGACGGCGACGTGGAATGCGCGGTTGGCCTCGAGGAAGCCGAGGGCGGTCTCGGTCGCTTCCGGCCTGTAGCCGGCGGCGCAGAGGGCGTCGAGCTGCGCCAGCGCCGCCGCATCGGCGCGGGCGAGTGGGTTGAGCGCGGCGCGGCGGGCCGCTTCCGGCTCCAGCAGGAGGCGGAGGTCGAAGACCTCGTGGATGTCGCGGATGGTGACGAGGGAGACGACCCAGCCACGGCGGGGCACGGCTTGTACCAGGCCTTCTTCCGCAAGGCGGGCGAGGGCGGCGCGGACCGGCGCCTTGCCGAGGCCGAGGCGGGCGGCGGTGGCGGCCTCCGACAAGATCTCGCCCGGTGCAAGGCGGGCCGCGAGGATATCGCAGCGGATCGCCTCCAGCGCCCTCGCAGTGAGCGGCGCGGGCATGGCGATGGGTGCGAGGAATGACATGCGGCGCGCCCCGAGGCTGGTGGAGGCGTGAGATTATACGGCGATGGATGACGCCGCAAATCATGGCACGATTCTAGATCGCGATATTCGGACCGTGCCACGGGTTGAGGGCCTCAGGTGGCTCAGTCCACGCTGGCACCGGATTGCCGGACAATCTCGCCCCAACGGCCAATGTCCCGCTCATGGATGCGGCGGAAGCCTTCCGGCGTGAGGTCGGCCGGCGGGGTGATGCCCTGGGCCTCGACCAGCCATTGGCGGAATTTCGGCGTCGAGAGAATGCGACCGATCTCGGCATTCATCCGTGCCTGGATAGCCGATGGCAGGCCGGGCGGGGCGAAGAGGCCGTACCAGGTGCTGGTCTCGAATCCCGGCAGGTTGCAGGCCGCCGCGATGGTGGGCACGCCCTGCAGTGCCTGGACGGGGGCGAGGGTGCTGGTGCCGAGGGCGCGTACCTGACCCTGCCGCACGGGGCCGATGGATGGGCCGGTCTGGTTGAAGAACAGGTCCACATCGCCAGCGAGCAGGGCCGACATCGCGCCAGGCTGGCCGCGATAGGGAACATGGATCAGCTCGATCCCGGTCGCCGCGGCGAATTGGGCTGCGGCGAGATGCGTCGAGGCGCCGTTGCCGGTGGAGGAGTAGTTCAGCGTGCCGGGGCGGGCGCGGGCCGCCGCCAACAGGTCGCTGCAGCTGCGGTATTGTGGCCGCTTCTCCGGGTTGACCAGCAGCACGTTGGGGACATCGCCGAGCAGGGTGACATGGGTCACGTCGCGCAGGGCATCGAAGGGCAGGCTGCGATAGAGGCCGGGGTTGATGGCATGCGTCCCCGCCGTGCCGAGGAGGAAGAGGTAGCCGTCGGGTTTCGCCTTGGCCACGGCGTCGGATGCGATGTTGCCGCCGGCGCCGCTGCGGTTGTCCACCACCACCGGCTGGCCGAGGGCGCGGCTCAGCGGCTCCGCCAGCTTGCGGGCGTAGATGTCGGTGCCAGCGCCGTTGGGAAAGCCGCCGAGGATGGTGATGGGGCGGCTCGGCCAGGGCTCCTCCGCGCGGGCGGGGGCGAGGGTGGGCGGCAGGGCCAGCAAGGCGGCGAACATCCAGCGGAGCATCCCGGCTCTCCTTTCGGTTTCGGTGCGTACATGGTGTGGGCTAGGCTCGCTGCATGACCAGTTCTTTCGGCCGCGTCGCACGCGGCGGCAGATCCATCTATGGCGCACCCCTCGGCATCCTGATGTTGGAAGCCCGTTTTCCGCGCATTCCCGGCGATATGGGCAACGGCGAAACCTGGCCCTTCCCGGTGCTGTTCCGCGTGGTGCGGGGGGCGACGCCGGAGCGGGTGGTGCTCCAGGGTGCGCGCGGGCTGCTGCCGGACTTCATCGCCGCGGCGCAGGAGCTGGTGGCGCTGGGGGCGGAGGCAATTACGACCAATTGCGGCTTCCTCTCCCTGTTCCAGCGCGAACTGGCGGAGGCAGTGGGCGTGCCGGTCGCCACCTCCTCGCTGATGCAGGTGCCCTGGGTACAGGCGATGCTGCCGCCGGGGCAGCGGGTCGGCATCGTCACGGTGAGCCGATCCTCGCTGACGGCGGCGCATCTGGCCGCGGCGGGGGTGCCAGCCGACACGCCCATCGCCGGGACCGAGGGCGGGCGGGAATTCTTCCGCGTGCTGATCGCAGCGGAGAAGGACGATCTCGATATCGATCTAGCCGAGCAGGACATCCTCGAGGCCGGCCGGGCGCTGGTCGGGGCGCACCCAGAGGTGGGCGCGATCGTGCTCGAATGCACCAACATGCCGCCCTACGCTGCGGCGCTGCGCGCGGCGGTGGGCAGGCCGGTCTACGACATCTACTCGATGGTGTCGTGGTTCCAGGCGGGGCTCCGGCCACGGCGCTTCAACTCCCTCACTCCGCTTTAGCCGGCGGGCGGCACAGGGCCGATAAGGGATTGATTTACCTAAGACTCAGGTCGCGCAATTGAGATGTTGAGGGTTTGAGGCAACTCCCGGCTCCCGGTCGGGGAACAAGGCACTTGCTATGATTTTAGTCCTATAGCGCCGACGGATGACGGGGGCAAGCGCGATGGATGCGGAGGCGGAATACAACAACCGGGCGCGGGTACCGGAGAGCGGGACCATCATCGCCGGCTGGGCCAGGGATGCGGCGGCCTTCCGCGAGAACTGGGCGGAGAAGGAGCTTGGCATTCCCTATGGGCCAGGGGAGCGGGAGAGGCTCGACCTGTTCCGGCCGGGGCCGGGCGGGGACTGGCCGGTCGCGCTTTTCATCCACGGCGGGTATTGGCAAGCGCTGGACCGCAGCTTCGCCAGCCATTGCGCGCGGGGGCTGCTGGCGCACGGGGTGGCGGTAGCAGTGCCGTCCTACGACCTGTGCCCGAGCGTGGCGCTCGCAACCATCGTCGAGCAGATGCGGACGGCGGCGGGGCTGCTGCACCGGCGCGGAGCCAGGCGGGTGCTCGGCATGGGGCATTCGGCCGGCGGGCATCTGACGGCGATGCTGATGGCGACGGACTGGGCGGCGCGAGGGCTGCCGCCGGGGCTGGTGTCCCGGGGGGTCGCGATCTCGGGCGTGTTCGAACTCTGGCCGTTGCTCGGGACCAGCGTGGGCGCCGGGCTGCGGCTCGACGCCGCGGGGGCGCGGGCCTTGTCCCCTGCCTTGCTGGCGCCGCCGGAGGGGGCCGTGCTGCATGCCGTGGTGGGTGGGGCGGAGAGCAGGGAGTTCCGGCGTCAGACGCGGGACTTCGCGGCGCATTGGGCCGGCACCGCCGAAGAGCTGGCGGGGCTCGACCACTTCACCGTGCTCGAGCCGCTCGCCGATCCGGGCAGCGCGCTGGTCGAGCGCGCTGCCCAACTCGCCAGTTAGGTCAGCGAGTGGGGTTCCGAGGCGTGCCAGTGGTCGTGTCGGTGGTCGTACCAGTGGTCGTGCCCGTTCCGCGGGCGCCGACCTGGCGGTCGTCCTCGATCTCCACCTCGGTGCGGCGGACGGTGTCCTGCACCGTGCGGGTCTCGTCATCGGCCGTCTTGCGGATGACGACTTCCTCCTTCACCCGGGCCTCCTTGGCGATGACCGCTTCCTCGGCCGTCTCGGTGGCCTCGATGGTCCGCTCGCGGAAGGCGTCGGCGCCGACTTCCACCGGGCGGTCGACAGGGCGGCGGTCGACCTGCACATGCTCCTGGTGCAGCGTCACCTGCTCCTGCACCGGCGTCTCGACGACATAGGAGCGGATGCGGACACGGCCATGCGTGGTCTCGCGCTTGCCGACGCGGAGGCGCTCCTCAACGATGGGGATGCTCTCCTCGCGACCGGCGGCGAGGCCGGTGGCGCCGGTGGATGCGCCCGTCGCCATACCCCCGGTCATGCCGGTGGTGGTGATGGTGGCGGCGGTCGGGGTGCCGGCATTGGCGGCGAGGTCAGCGCGGCCCATGGTCGCCTGCTGCGGCGTCGCCGGGGCGGTCGCGGTCGTCATGCTGCCGCTCTCGGCGATGTTGTCCTCGCTCCAGCCGGCGCCGCGCCACTCCGCCTCACGGCTGTCGAGGTCGATGGCGCCGGAGGATTCGATCACGTCGGCGGCGGCGGCGAAGCGGTCCTCGGGGACAGTGGCGGAGAGGACGACGCTGCCACGGCGCATCGCTTCCTCGAGCACGCTGCGGTCGGGGCCGGCGATGCCGAGCTGGTCGAATTCGCTGGTCTGGTTGGCATTGGTAAAGACGGCGGCGCGGACGCCACCGACCTTGGTGGCGAGATCACGAGAGGCGGCGTCGGCTTCGGCGGCGGAATCGAAGACGGCGGTGATGGTGCGATTGCTCATGCGTTTGGCTTCCCTGTTTCTTCAGTGGCCCGAGGCGGTAGCCTCTCGATCTCGGCGTGCTGGCGCCGCAACGTGACCGGCGTTTCGAACGCCTCGCTGGCACTGGTGCGGTGGAGGCGTATTTCCTCGCGCAGCACCAGGCGCTTCTCGACAACCAGCACTTCCTCGAAGACGGGGATGACAAGCACCCTGCCTTCGTCCTCCTCGCGCGGTCCGGGCGGCGCCTCGCCCTCAGCCAGTTGGCGGCCGATGGGAATGCGCTCGACCTCGACCGCCTCGGACCGAAGATCGGCATGGAGCTGGGTCTCCTCCGTCTCGGTGCGGAGCCGAACGCGTAAGCGCCCGGTCTCCACCTCGCGGCGGTGGATGCTCAGCTTTTCCTCCAAGATAGGAACCGCTTCAGTATCGTCGGAAGGCGGTATTTCGTTCTTCTCTGACACGTATTGCGGTTCCCACGGCATTTGCCTGCCTCGACTGCGGACACAACAGGACAGCGCCCGATTCGTTCATTGCAGAGCTGGCGGAGACCGGTCATTGCGGCAAGGCTTCTGCAAAGCGTCACCCTTCGGAATGCTGCTTGAGTGGCGAAGCGATATGGTTGAGGCTTAAAGCAATCAGGCCGGGGAGAGCGGGGATGACGGGGATCGGCAGGCGGGGCGTGCTGGGGGCGGCGCTGGCGTTGCCGGCGCTGCGGGCGCGGGCCCAGGGTGCTGGCGTGAAGATCGGGCTCGTCGCGGTGCAGACGGGGCCGCAGGCGGCGCTCGGGACACAGCTGCGCGACGGCTTCCTCCAGGGGCTGAAGCATCTCGACGGCAAGCTGGGCGGGCTGCCGGCCGAGGTGCTGGTCATCGATGACGAGCTGCGGCCGGAGGTGGCCGTGACCAAGGTGCGGGCGGCGATCGAGCGCGACAAGGTCGATTTCGTCGTCGGCGTGGTGTTCTCGAACATCCTCGCCGCCATCGTCCGGCCAGTGACGGAATCGGGCACCTTCCTGATCTCGACCAATGCGGGGCCTTCGACCCTGGCGGGGCGCGGGTGCAACGCGAATTTCTTCACCACCTCCTACAACAACGACCAGGTCCACAGCGTGATGGGCCAGGCGGCGCAGGACACCGGGTACAAGCGCGTCTTCGTCATGACGCCGAACTACCAGGCGGGGCGGGATGCGGCGGCGGGGTTCAAGTCGCGCTTCAAGGGCGAGGTGGTGGACGAGGTCTATGTGCCGCTGACGCAGCTCGACTTCTCGGCGGAGCTGGCGAAGATCGCGGCGGCGAAGCCGGATGCGGTCTTCACCTTCATGCCGGGTGGGCTCGGGGTGAACCTCGTCCGGCAGTACCGGCAGGCGGGGCTGGCCAATATCCCGTTCCTCTCGACCTTCACCGTGGACGAGGCGACGCTGCCGGCGCAGGGCGAGGCGGCACTCGGCTTCTACTCGGCGGCGTCCTGGGCGCCGAACATGGACAATCCGGCGAACACGAAGTTCGTGAAGGATTTCGAGGCATCCTACGGCTACGTGCCGGCGACCTATGCGGCGCAGGCCTATGACGGGGCGATGCTGCTCGACAGCGCGGTGCGCAAGGTGGGCGGCAGGCTCGGCGACAAGGACGCGCTACGGGCGGCGATCCGGGCGGCGCAGTTCACCTCCGTGCGCGGGCCCTTCGAGTTCGGCACCAACCATTATCCGGTGCAGGATTTCTGGCTCTGTCAGGTGGCGAAGCGGGCGGACGGCAAGTTCCAGACCGAGACGGTGCGGAAGGTGCTGTCGCACGACACGGACCCCTACGCCGCCGAGTGCCGCATGCGATGAGCCTTGGGCTGCTACTGGTCCAGGGACTGAACGGGCTGCAATTCGGGGTGCTGCTCTTCCTCGTGGCGGCGGGGCTGACGCTGGTCTTCGGGGTGATGGATTTCATCAACCTGGCGCATGGCGTGCAGTACATGCTGGGCGCCTATCTGGGCGCGAGCCTGGCGGCCTGGACAGGGAGCTTCTGGCTGGGGCTGGTGCTGGCGCTGCCGGCCGCGCTGGTGTGCGGGCTGGTGCTGGAGTGGTTGGTGTTCCGGCATCTCTACGAGCGGGACCATCTGAGCCAGGTGCTGGCGACCTTCGGCGTCATCCTGTTCCTCAACCAGGCGGTGCGGGCGATCTGGGGGTCGGCGCCGTTGCAGATGCCCGTCCCCGCCCTGCTCGAAGGGGGCGTGATGCTGATGCCGGGGTTGCAGTATCCGGTCTATCGGATCGCCATCCTCGTGGCGGGGCTTGCGGTGGCCGGGCTGCTCTGGGTGCTGGTGGAGCGGACTCGGATCGGGGCGCTGGTGCGGGCGGGGGCGACGCATGCGCCGATGGTTGCGGCGCTCGGCGTCGATATCCGCGGGCTGTTCATGCTGGTCTTCGGCTTCGGGGCGATGCTGGCGGGCTTCGCCGGGGTGATGGCGGCGCCGGTGCTCTCGGTCGATCCGGGGATGGGCGACACGGTGCTGATCCTCGCCTTCGTCGTCATCACCATCGGCGGGATCGGCAGCGTGCGCGGAGCCTTCATCGCGGCGTTGCTGGTGGGGGTGATCGAGACGCTGGGGCGGTCGCTGCTGCCGGACCTGCTGCGGCTGGTGATGGCGGCCTCGCCGGCGCGGCAGGCGGGGGCGGCGCTCGGCTCCATGCTGGTCTACATCGCTATGGCGCTGATCCTGGCGGTCAGGCCGCGCGGGCTGTTTCCGGTGCGGGGCTGATGCGGGCGGCGCTGGTGGTGCTGGCGGCGCTCGCGGCGGCGCCCTTCCTCGGCTTCGGCGAGGGGTATTCGCTGACCTTGCTGGCGCGGGTCATGATCCTGGCGATGGCGGCCGTCAGCCTGTGGCTGCTGGTGGGCGGCGCGGGGCTGGTCAGCCTCGGGCATGCGGCGATGCTGGGGATCGGGGCCTATGCGGTGGTCGTGCTGGACGATGTGCGCATCACCGATGCCGCGGTCGTGGTGCCGGTGGCGATGGGGGCCGCCGGCCTGTTTGCGTTGGTGACGGGGGCGGTGGCGATCCGCACCAGCGGGGTGCATTTCATCATGATCACCCTGGCCTTCGGGCAGATGGCCTTCTTCACTGCGTCGTCCCTCGCCGCCTATGGCGGGGATGACGGGTACACGCTTTATGGGCGGATGACGGTGCTCGGGCATCGCTGGCTGGAGGACCGGCTGGTCTTCCACTACCTCTGCCTCGGGCTGCTGGCGCTGGCGTTGCTGGGGACGCAGATGGTGCTCGGCTCGCGCTTCGGGCGGGTGCTCAGGGCGGCGCGGGAGAATGAGTTGCGGGTGGAGGCGGTGGGGTTCTCGCCTTACCCGTATCGGCTGGTCGCTTATGCGGTCGCGGGGGCGGTGGCGGGGCTGGCGGGCGTGCTGCTGGCGAATGCGACGGAGTTCGTGGCGCCATCCTATCTCGCCTGGCAGAGGTCGGGGGATCTGCTCTTCATGGTGATCCTGGGGGGGCTCGGCTCCTTGCAGGGGGCGGTGCTGGGGGCGGTCGGCTTCGTGCTGCTGGAGGAGTGGCTGGGGCATCTCACCGAGCATTGGCGGCTGATCTTCGGGCCGTTGCTGGTGCTGTCGGTGCTGTTCCTCAAGGGCGGGCTGGTGGGGGTGCTCCGGCGTGGCTGAGGCGCTGCTGGAGGTGGCCGGGCTGCGCAAGCGCTTCGGCGGGCTGGCGGTGACGGATGACGTCTCCTTCGATGTCGCCGCGGGCGAGATCCATGCGGTGATCGGGCCGAACGGGGCGGGGAAGACGACGCTGATCCATCAGCTCTCGGGGACGCTCCGGCCGGAGGCGGGGAGCATTCGCTTCGGCGGGCGCGAGGTCGTCGGGATGGGGATGGCGAGACGGGCGAGGCTGGGGCTGGCGCGGAGCTTTCAGATCACCTCGGTACTGCCGGGGTTCTCGGCGCTGGAGAATGCGGCGCTGGCGGTGCAGGCTAGGTGCGGGTCGTCCTTTCGGTTCCTGCGGATGGCGGCCGCGGAGCGGGGGCTCAACGATGAGGCGATGGCGGCGCTGGAGCAGGTGGGGCTCGGGGCGCGGGCGGGGGTGATGGCGGGGCGGCTGTCGCATGGGGAGAAGCGGCAGCTCGAACTCGCCATCGCGCTGGCCATGCGGCCGAGGCTTCTGCTGCTCGACGAGCCGCTGGCGGGCGCGGGGCCGGAGGAGACGGAGCGGCTGGTCGGCATCCTGCGCGGGTTGCGGGGGCAGTATGCGATCCTGCTGGTCGAGCATGACATGCAGGCGGTGTTCGCACTGGCGGACCGGATCTCGGTGCTGGTCTATGGACGGGTGATTGCGACCGACGTGCCCGCCGTGATCCGGGCCAATGCGGAGGTCAGGGCGGCGTATCTCGGCGAGGATGAGGCCGCATGAGCCTTGTCGTCGAGGAGTTGCGGGCGGCCTATGGCGAGAGCCAGGTGTTGCAGGACGTCTCGCTCACCATCGGCGCGGGGGAGGTCGTCACCCTGCTCGGGCGGAACGGGATGGGGAAGACGACGACCGTGCGCGCGGTGATGGGGCTGCTGCCCGGGATGGGCGGACGGGTGCTGGGCGGGCGAGCCGAGTGGGACGGGGTGGCACTGGCGGGGCTGGCGCCGCATCGGATCGGGCGGATGGGGCTCGGGCTGGTGCCGGAGGGGCGGCAGGTGTTCCCGCGGCTGACGGTCGAGGAGAACCTCACCGCCACGGCGAGGGCGGGCGGGCGGTGGACGCTGGACGCCGTGTATCGGTTCTTCCCGAGGCTCGCCGAGCGGCGGCGGAATATGGGCTCGCAGCTCTCGGGCGGCGAGCAGCAGATGCTGGCGATCGGGCGGGCGCTGATGACCCATCCGCGGCTGCTGCTGCTCGACGAGGCGACGGAGGGGCTGGCGCCGCTCATCCGCGCCGAGATCTGGGCGGTGCTGGCGGCGCTGAAGGCGGAGGGGCAGGCGATTCTGCTCATCGACAAGAACCTGGCCGCTGTGATGCGGCTGGCGGACCGGCATGTGGTGGTCGAGAAGGGACGCACCGTATGGTCGGGGACGAGCGAGGCGCTGGCGGCGTCGCCGGAGTTGCGCGAAGCGTATCTGCATCTGTGAGGAGGAGGCGAGAATGGTGGGACCGATGACGGCCGGAATCACGCCGGCGGGCGAGGGCGAAGGAGGCGTGGCCTGGAACATCCTCGGCCAGACCTACAAGCCGCTGCAGTATTCGGCGGCGTCCTTCGCCTTCCATACCTATTTTCCGGACGGGACCTTCGTGCCGCCGCATGTGCACCGGGAGCAGGACGAGTTCATCTACCTCCTCGATGGGCGCTTCGAGCTGATGCTCGACGGGCAGACGCAGCAGGCGGGCAAGGGCGACCTGATCCGCATGCCGATGGGGCTGCCGCACGGCATCTTCAACAAGTCGGGCAGCCCGGTGACGGCGCTGTTCTGGGTAGCGCCGAGCCATGGGCTCTACGAGCTGTTCAGCCGCATCGACAATCTCGGCGACCCGGCGGAGGTGGTGCGGATCGCCGCGGAGTATGCCGTGGACTTCCTGCCGCCGCCGGGCTGAGGCAGGTCAGGAGGGTGGGGCGGTGACCAGACTGGATTGCGCAGGCACTGACTCGAGGATCGAGAGAGTGACGCCCCCAATCAGCAGGGCGGCCAGCCCGGCGGCGATGGCGAGGCGCCGGGCGCGGCGGTGGCGCCGGCGGCGGGCGGGAATGGGGACCATCTCGCCCTGCGGCGCATCGCGCTCCAGCGCGCGGCGGGCGCAGGTCAGCCAGGCATCGCCGCCGGGCAGGTCGAGCGGCACATTCGGGTCGAAGCCGGTCTCCGGCGGCTGATCGGGTGCGGTGCGCACGACCGGCAGCGAGCCGGGGAAGATGGCTGGGAAGCGGGCCCGCTCCAGCCGCTGGTGAAGCAGCGCCACGGCATCCGGCGGGCCGCCCTGGATGGCGATGCCGTAGCGGGGATGCAGCAGCACCAGCGGCAGCAGCTGGCCGCCGACGCGGCAGCGCGGCAGCGCCAGCCAGCCGGTTGCGGGTTCGGGAGTGGGATCGGAAGACATCGTCTCCTGCGTTCCGACCTTGGCTCGCATGAGGGTAATGGATCGCGGAGGGCGATGTCGCTGCGTCGCACCATCACAGGCGCGGGAAGGCTTACCGCCGGCGGTGGGCGAAGGCGCCTAGCATGCGGCGGGGTTCATCCGTCCGCCATGCGCTGGCAAAGCTTGGGATGCCGGCGGCGATGGCCTCCGTCACCGGCAGGTCCTCCCAGCGGCGGATGAGGGCCTTCTGCAGGCGGAGCGCCTCCCGCCCGGCGGCGCCGAGCATGGCAAGCCAATCGGACAGCGAGGTGTCGAGGGCTTCATCCGGGCAGATGCGCTCGACGAGGCCCCAGTCGAGGGCTTCCGCCGCATCGATGGTCTCGCCAAGCAGGAGCAGGCGGCGGGTGCGGCCCCAGCCGATGAGGCCGGGGAGCAGGGCGGCTTCCACCACCGAGGGGATGCCGACGCGGACTTCGGGCATGCCGAAGCGGGCGGAATGGGCGGCGAGGCGGAGGTCGCAGGCGGCGGCGAGCTCGAGGCCGGCGCCCAAGGTCCAGCCGTTGATGCGGGCGACGACCGGGGCGGGGCAGGCGCGGACGGCGCGGCAGCAGTCATGGACCTGGGTGATGAAGGCCTCCGCCTCGGCCCCGGTGGCGATGGCGGCCATGGTGTTGATGTCGGCGCCGCCGATGAAGGCCTTGGGGCCGGCGCCGGTCACCACCACGGCGTGCAGGCTGTCGTCGCCCGAGAGGCTGGCCATGGCGGCGACGAAGTCGGCCATCAACTGCGGGTTCAGCGTGTTCAGCTTGGCCTGATTCTCGATGGTGAGATGGGCGATGCGGCCGGTCTCGGGCGCCTCGCTATGGGTGATGTGGATGGTGCCGGGCATCAGCGGGCGACCGCGAAGCCAGCGGTCTGGGCATAGCCACGGGCGATGGCGGCCAGGTCTTCCATGGGGATCACATCCTCGATGCGGGTGAAGCCGCGGGGCGCGCGTTCGCAGACCACGTCCACGACGCGTTCCGGCCCGCCGCGGCGGTTGCTGGCGACGAGGGCCGCCGTTTTCGGCAGTCGGTCGGCCTCATAGGCCTTGAGCGCGGCGGCGACTGGCTGGGTGGCCAGGAGATCGGCCAGGCAACGGGCGTCGAGGATCGCCTGGGAGGCGCCATTGGAGCCGACGGGGTACATCGGATGCGCAGCGTCGCCGAGCAAGGTGACGCGGCCGGCCGTCCACCAGGGGAGCGGGTCGCGGTCGCACATCGGGTATTCGAGGCGCATGGGCGAGGTGCGGATCATCGCCTCGACGTCGAGGAAGGGCAGCTTCAGGCGACGGGCGAGCGGGAGAACATCCTTCAGCCGGCCGGGGCGGGACCAGTCCTCGCGGCGGGGCGGGGGCGCCTCGCCTGTCGCGGTGCGGGCGTAGATCACCCAGTTGGTGAGGCGGTGCGCCGGCGTGCTGCCGGGGGCAATGGGGTAGAAGACGAGCTTCGCCTTGAGGTCGCCGGCGATGAGCATGACGTCGCCAGTCTCGAAGGCGGGCCAGTCGAGGGCGCCGCGCCACATCTGGATGCCCTGCCAGCGGATGCCGCCGTCATCGGGGTGAAGCAGGGTGCGCAGGGCGGAGTGGATGCCGTCGGCGCCGATTAGGGCAGTGCCGCGGAGCGGGCCGGAGGTGGTCTGGGCGGTGACGCCTTCCGCATCCTGCTCGAGGCCGAGCAAGCGCTCGCCGGTGCGGAGCGCGCCGGCGGGCAGGCGCTCGGCGGCAGCGCGCCAGAGCAGGCCGTGCAGGCGGCCGCGATGGATGGAGAATTGCGGCATCGCATGGCCGGCATGGAGGCCACGGGGTTCCGACCACAGGGTCTGGCCGAGATGGTTGAGGTAGCGCAGCTCGCGCGTGCGGATCGCCGCGGCGTCGAGGGCGGGGAGCAGGCCGAGTTCCCCAAGCTCCGCGATGCCGTGCGGCAGAGTGTTGATGCCGACGCCCAGCTCGCGCAGTTCCGTCGCCGCTTCGAGGACGGTGCAGGGGATGCCGCGCCGGTGCAGCATCAGCGCGAGGGTGAGGCCGCCGACGCCGCCGCCTGCGATCAGGATCATCCCGGTCCCTCCCCTTCCCTGCGATGGCGCGAGGCTACTCCGCGGCGCGCGGCAACGTCCATTGGGGGGTGTGGCTGCGGGGGCGGGCCTTGAGGCGGAGATCGCGGAGGTCGGACTGCTCGCGGGCGGCGTTGCGCAGCAAGGCGTCCTTACCCCAGCGGTATTGCGGCGGGCAGGCGATGTCGGCGACGCCGTAGCCGGCGGCGGCGCGGAGGGTGAAGCTGGGGTCCGTCAGGTGCGGGCGGGCGAGCGCGACGAGATCGGCACGGCCGGCGGCGAGGATGGTGTTCACCTGGTCGGCGGTGGTGATGTTGCCGACGCATAGGGTGGCGATGCCGGCCTCCTGGCGGATCATGTCGGACCAGGGGACCTGGAACATGCGGCCGAAGACGGGGGCGGCGTCGTGGACGGTCTGGCCGGTGGAGACGTCGATCAGGTCGCAGCCGGCGGCGGCGAAGGCGCGGGCGATCGCCAGCGTGTCCGCGTCGGAAATGCCGCCATCGGCCCAGTCGGTGGCGCTGAGGCGGACGGACATGGGCTTGTCCGCGGGCCAGAGGGCGCGGAGGGCGGTGAAGACCTCGAGCGGGTAGCGGAGGCGGTTGGCGATGGGGCCGCCGTACTCGTCGGTGCGGCGGTTGGTCAGTGGGGAGAGGAAGCTGGCGAGCAGGTAGCCATGGGCGCAGTGCAGTTCCAGCATGTCGAAGCCGCAGCGGAGGGCGCGCGTGGCGGCGGCCAGGAAGTCGGCCTTCACCGCGTCCATGTCGGTGCGGGTCATCTCGCGCGGGGTCTGGTTGTCGGGGCGGTAGGGAATGGGGCTGGCGGAGAGGATGGGCCAGGCGCCCTGCTCCAGCGGGCGGTCCATGCCTTCCCACATCAGCTTCGTCGCGCCCTTGCGGCCGGCGTGGCCCAACTGAAGCGCGATCTTCGTCGGGCCGTGCTGGTGGACGAAGGAGACGATGCGGGTCCAGGCGACTTCCTGCGCGTCGGTCCAGAGGCCGGTGCAGCCGGGGGTGATGCGCGCCTCGGCGGAGGGGCAGGTCATCTCGGTGAAGATGAGGCCGGCGCCGCCGACGGCACGCGCGCCGTAATGCATCAGGTGGAAGTCGGTGGGGAGGCCGTCTTCCGCACTGTACATGCACATGGGCGAGACGACGGTGCGGTTGGCGAGCTCCAGGCCGCGCAGGCGGAGGGGCTGGAACATGGGCGGCTTGGCGGGGTCGCCGTCTTCCTCCGTGGCGAAGACCGCTTGCGCCTCGGCGACGAATTCGGGGGCGCGGAGGGCGAGGTTGTCCCAGGTGATGGCCTTGCTGCGGGTCATCAGGCCGAAGGCGAAGCGCGTCGGGTGCATGTCCCAGAAGCGGCGGACATGCTCGAACCAGACGAGGGAGACATCCGCCGCGTGCTGGGTTTTCTCCACATCCTCGCGGCGGCCGTGCTCGAAGCGCGAGAGGGCGTCCGCCGTGTCGCCGGCCTGCAGGAAGGACTGGTGGAGGGCGATGGCGTCCTCCATCGCCAGCTTGGTGCCGGAGCCGATGGAGAAGTGGGCGCTGGCCTTGGCGTCGCCGATCAGGACGAGGTTGCCGCGCGTCCAGCGGGCGCATTTCAGCGCGGGGAAGCGGCGCCAGGCGGAGCGGTTGGTGATCAGGCGGTGGCCGGCGAGTTCCTCGGCAAAGACCTCCTCCATGAAGCGGGCGCTCTGCGCCTCGTCCATGGCGTCGAGCCCGGCGCGCACGAAGGTCTCCGGGTCGGTCTCGAGGACCCAGGTGCTGGCATTCGCCTCGTACTGGTAGCAATGGGCGATGAAGATGCCCTCGGGCCGCTCCTTGAAGAAGAAGGTGAAGGCGTCGAAGGGGCGCGTCGATCCCATCCAGGCGAAGCGGTTGGGGCGGAGGGTGACCTCGGGCTGGAAATGCTCGGCGAAGCGGGTGCGGATGGGGCTGTTGATGCCGTCGGCGGCGACGATGAGGTCGGCATCGGGGAAATCCTCGGGCTGGGCTTCCTCGCCGAAGCGGAGCTCGACGCCGAGCTGGCGGGCGCGCTGCTGGAGCAGCAGCAGCAGGGTACGGCGGGAGCAGCCGCAAAAGCCGTTGCCGCCGATGCGGTGGACCGCGCCCTTCGCGTGGATGGCGATGTCGTCCCAGTAGGCGAAGCTCTCGGTGATGGCGCGGTAGCTCGGCGCATCGGCGGCGGCGAAGGCGTCGAGCGTCGCGTCGCTGAAGACGACGCCGAAGCCGAAGGTGTCGTCGGCGCGGTTGCGCTCCACCACGGTGATGCGAGCGCTGGGGAAGTCGCGCTGCATCAGGATGGCGAAGTAGAGGCCGGCGGGGCCGCCGCCGATGATCGCGATGCGCATGGAGAGGCCTCCGCTGACCGGATAGTTTAGGCTTCAACTATTTTCCGCCGCAACCGGAATTGGGCGTTGCGGGATCTGGAGACGATGTTTTAGGCTTCAAGCATCATGGATCATGGCAGCGCCGCATTGAGGGGTCTGCCTGCGCTCGTCACCGGCGGGGGCAGCGGGATCGGCCTGGCTTGCGCGCGGGCGCTGAGCGCGGCGGGGGCAGAGGTGACGGTGCTCGGGCGGCGCGAGGCGCCGCTGCGGGCGGCGGTCGAAGCGGGAGCGGCGAGCGGCTTCGTCCTGGGCGATGTGGCGGGGGAACTCCCTCCCCTGCCCCGCTGTGCGCTGCTGGTGAATGCGGCCGGCGCGGCCGAGAGCGCGCCGTTTCTCAGGACCGATGATGCGCTCTGGGGGCGGATGCTGGGGGTGAACCTGCTGGGCGCCGCCGCCGTCATCCGCGCGGTGCTGCCGGGGATGCTCGGGACGGGGCATGGGCGCATCGTCAACATCGCCTCGACGGCAGCGGTGAAGGGCTATCCTTACGTCACGGCCTATGCGGCGGCGAAGCATGGGCTGCTCGGGCTGACGCGGGCGCTGGCGCTGGAAGTCGCCGGGCGGGGCGTAACCGTGAACTGCCTGTGTCCGGGCTTCACCGAGACGGAGATCGTCGCCGAGAGCGTCGCGCGCATCATGGCGAAGACCGGGCGGGGCGAGGCGGAGGCCAGGGCGGAGCTGACGCGGCACAATCCGCAGGGGCGGCTGGTGCAGCCGGAGGAGGTGGCGGCGGCTGTCGTCTTCCTGTGTCTGCCCGAGGCGGCGGCGGTGAATGGCGTGGCGCTGCCGGTGGCGGGGGGCGAGGCGTGATGCCGCTCGATGCGGAGACGGCGCTGGCCGATGCGCCGCCGGGGCACAAGGACGAGCTGCGGCTGTGGCTGCGGCTGCTGACCTGTACCAACCTGATCGAGGCGGAGATCAGGCGGAGACTCAGGGCCGAGTTCGACACGACGCTGCCGCGCTTCGACCTGCTGGCGCAGCTGGAACGGCATCCGGGCGGGCTGACGCTCGGCGAGATCTCGCGGCGGATGATGGTCAGCAACGGGAATGTCACGGGGCTTGCCGCGCGGCTGGAGGAGGAGGGGCTGGTCGAGCGGCGCGTCAGCGCGACCGATCGGCGGGCGCAGAGCCTTCGGCTGACGGCCAAGGGGCGGCGGGAATTCGCGCGGCAGTCGGCGGCGCATGAGGGCTGGGTGGCGGAGCTGCTGGGCGGGCTGAGCCTCGCCGAGCGGGAGGCGCTGCAGGCGCTGCTCGGGCGGGCGAAGGCGAGCGTGACGGCGGGCTTGGAGGAGAGTGGCGCATGATTCCGCTGGCAGGATATCGGGCGGAGCATTTTCGGCTCGCGGTGGAGGGGGCGGTGGCGACGATCACCCTCGACCGGCCGGAGCGGAAGAATCCGCTGACCTTCGAGAGCTATGCGGAGCTCGGCGCGCTGTTCCGGGCTGCCGTGCGCGAAGAGCAGGTGAAGGTCTTCGTCCTCGCCGGCGCGGGGGGGAATTTCTGCTCGGGCGGCGATGTGCACGAGATCATCGGGCCGCTCATCGAGCGCGATACCAAGGGGCTGATGCAGTTCACCGCGATGACGGGCGAGCTGGTGAAGGCGATGCGGGCCTGCCCGCAGCCGATCATCGCGGCCGTCGATGGCGTCGCTGCCGGGGCGGGCGCGATCCTCGCCATGAGCGCCGATCTGCGCCTTGCGACGCCGCGGGCGAAGGTGGCCTTCCTGTTCAACCGCGTCGGGCTGGCGGGCTGCGACATGGGCGCCTGCGCGATCCTGCCGCGGATCATAGGTCAGGGGCGGGCGAGCGAGCTGCTCTATCTCGGGCGGTCGATGACGGCGGAGGAAGGACACGCCTGGGGGTTCTTCAATGCGGTGCACGCGGCGGAGGAGCTGGCGGGGAAGGCGGCGGCGCTTGCTAGGGAGATTGCGGAGGGGCCGAGCTTCGGCCATGCGATGACCAAGCGCATGCTGCAGATGGAATGGGCGATGAGCGTCGAGCAGGCGATCGAGGCCGAGGCCGTCGCCCAGGCGCTCTGCATGACGACAGGGGATTTCCGCCGCGCCTATGAGGCATTCGCGGCCAAGCAGCGCCCGGTCTTCAAGGGCGACTAACTAGTGGATCACGCACAGCCGGCCGACTGCACTCCGGGATGGGAGGTGGCGATGGATGGCATGATGATGGAGACCGTCTCGGCGCATGCCGACGGCTTCGCGCGGGAGCGGTTGCCGCCGCGGGAAATGTGGCCGGAATTCCGCTTCACCTTGCCGCAGCTGCGGTATCCGGCGCGGGTCAATTGCGCAGGCGTGCTGCTGGATGGGAATCTGGCGAGGCGGGCGGATCATCCGGCGCTAGTGACGCCGACGGAGACGCTGACCTATGCGCAGCTCGCCGAGCGGGTGAACCGGATCGCTAATGTGCTCGTCCATCGCACGGGGCTGGTGCCGGGCAACCGGGTGCTGCTGCGGGGCGCCAATACGGCCTGGATGGTGGCGGCCTATTTCGCGGTGCTGAAGGCGGGCGGGATCGTCGTCGCCACCATGCCGTTGCTGCGTGCCAAGGAACTCGGGCAGATGCTGCGGAAGGCGTGCATCAGCCACGCGCTCTGCGATGCCAGGCTGGGCGAGGCGCTGGCCGGGGCGGAGGCGCCCGATCTCAGGCATGTGCTGCATTGGGGGGATGGGGAGCTGGAGGGGCTCTGCGCCCGGGAGAGCCCCGAGTTTGCCGCCTGCGATACGGCGGCCGACGACATCTGCTTGATCGGCTTCACCTCGGGCACCACTGGGGAACCGAAGGGGACACTGCATTTCCATCGCGACATGCTGGCGATCTGCGATGCCTATGGGCGGGAGGTGCTGCGGCCCGAGGCGTCGGATGTGTTCATCGGCTCGCCGCCACTGGCCTTCACCTTCGGGCTCGGGGGGCTGGTGCTGTTCCCGTTCAGCGTCGGCGCGACGGCGGTGCTGCTGGAACGGGCCTCGCCGGATGACCTGCTGCCGGCGATCGCGCGGCACCGGGCGACGGTGTGCTTCACCGCGCCGACCGCGTATCGGGCGATGGCGGCGAAGGCCGGGGAACATGACCTGTCCAGCTTGAGGAAGTGCGTCTCGGCGGGGGAGGTGTTGCCGAAGCCGATCTTCGAGGCGTGGCGGGCGGTGACTGGCCTCAAGTTGATGGACGGGATCGGGGCGACAGAGATGCTGCACATCTTCATCGCGGCGCGAGAGGAGGAGATCCGGCCCGGCGCGACCGGGCTGCCGGTGCCGGGCTACGAGGCGAAGGTCGTCGATGCGGATGGCGAGGAGGTGCCGCGCGGGGTGGCGGGGCGGCTCGCCGTGCGGGGGCCGACGGGGTGCCGCTACCTCGATGATCCGCGGCAGGCGCGGTATGTCGAGCGCGGCTGGAACATCACCGGGGATACCTACGTCCAGGACGAGGACGGGTATTTCTGGTACCAGGCGCGGAGCGACGACATGATCGTCTCCGCCGGCTACAACATCGCGGGACCGGAGGTGGAGGCGGCGCTGCTGACGCATCCGCTGGTGCGGGAATGCGGCGTGGTCGGCGTGCCGGATGACGAGCGGGGGATGGTGGTGAAGGCCTTCGTCGTGCTCGCCGCAGGCGCCATTGCCGATGCAGCGACCGAGCGTGCCCTGCAGGAGCATGTGAAGGCGGAGATCGCGCCCTACAAGTATCCGCGCCGGCTGGAGTTCGTGGCAAGCCTGCCGCGGACGGAGACCGGCAAGCTGCAACGCTTCGCCTTGCGTCGGGGAGGGATCGCGTGAGTCTCGAGAGCCTTCAGCCGCCGGGCTGGCCGCAGCCGAGGGGCTATGCGAACGGCATGGCAGGGCGCGGCAAGACCGTGCTGCTCGGCGGGCAGATCGGCTGGGATGCGGAGGGGCGCTTCGCCGGGGGCTTCATCGGGCAGGTGCAGCAGGCGCTGCGGAACATCCTCGCGGTGCTGGCCGAGGCGGGTGGCGGGCCGGAGCATATCGGGCGGATGACCTGGTACGTCACCGACATGGCGGAGTACCGGGACAGCCTGCGGGCGCTGGGGCCGGCCTACCGTGCCGTCATGGGGCGGCATTTTCCGGCGATGACGCTGGTGCAGGTGGTAGCGCTGGTGGAGCCGGAGGCGCGGGTCGAGATCGAGGCGACGGCGCTCATCCCGGACTGAGGCGAGATGGCCGGGCCAGGCCCGGCCATGGCGAGTCAGATGGGGTTGGCGCCGGCCATGGGCTCGCCTTCGTCCGGCATCGCCTCGGTCGTCGGCATGCTGGTGGTGTCGTCCTTCCAGCTGTTGCGGCGCTTCATCGCCTGGCGGGCGAGGCAGGCCCCGCCCACCGCGGCGGCGCCGAGGCCGAGGCCGGTGAGGAAGGCGAAGCTGGCGACGACCATGCCGGTTGTCGTGGCAGCGGCGGCGGTGGTGGCGGCGGCGCGCATGAACATGCTGATGTCTCCCGGGTTCAGGCTAGAGGTAGGACCGGCGCGGGCTGAGGCAAGCGGCCCGGCTCGCGGTAGGTGAAACCCTCCCCGGCTCGGTCGGAGGCTTCCAGCGCCAGGGCGAGCAAGGCGTGGTGAGGAGAAAGGGCGCAGGCGGGGTCGGTCGCCGCCGCGTCGCCGGTGAGGGCGAAGGCCTGGCAGCGGCAGCCGCCCCAATCCTGCTCGGCGCGGGCGCAGCCCTGGCAAGGTTCTGGCATCCATCCGGTGCCGCGGAAGCGGTTGAAGGCTTCCGACTCCTCCCAAGCGGCGCGGAGGGTGGTGGTGCGAGCGTCGGGAAAGTCGAAGCCGGGCAGGCTCTCCGCCGCATGGCAAGGCAGGATGCGGCCGGCGGGGGAGACGGCGAGGAAGCGCTGGCCCCAGCCGCCCATGCAGGATTTCGGGCGGGTCGCGTAGTAGTCGGGCACGACGTAGTCGATGACGAGGCGGCCGCGATGGGTGGTGCGGGCGGCCTCGACGGTCGCGGTGGCGGCGTCGAGCTGGGCGCGGGTCGGCATCAGGGCGTCGCGGTTGGCCAGGGCCCAGCCGTAGTACTGGACATGGGCGACTTCGAGGCGGCCGGCGCCCAATTCCAGGGCGAGGTCGATCATCGCGGGCAGGCGGTCGAGGTTCTGGCGGTGGACGACGGCGTTGAGGGTCAGCGGCAGGCCGGCTTCGGTGACCAGATGGGCGAAGGCGAGCTTCTTCGCGTGGCCGCCGCGGTAGCCGCCGATGCGGTCGGCGGACGTCGGCTCGGCATCCTGGATGGAGAGCTGGACGTGGTCGAGGCCGGCCTCCGCCAGCGCGTCGAGGCGGGTGCCGTTCAGCAGGACGCCGGAGGTGATGAGGTTGGTGTAGAGGCCGGCGGTGCTCGCGGCACGGACGAGGTCGAGGATATCGCGGCGGGCGGTAGGCTCGCCGCCGGAGAGGTGGATCTGCAGGCAGCCGAGATCGGCGGCCTCCACGAAGATGCGGGACCAGGTGGCGGTGTCCAGTTCCTCGCCCGGGCGGGTGAGCGCGGTGGGGTTGGAGCAATAGGGGCAGCGCAGTGGGCAGCGATGGGTGAGCTCGGCCAGCAGGGCGAGCGGGGGGGCGGTCATGCCGTCACAACGCCCTTGGCGGCCAGATCGTCCAATAGGGTGGTGATGTCGGCGAGGATTTCCTCGCGCGGAGCTGAGTAGCGGGCGGCGAGCGCGTCGGCGATGGCGGCGAGGCTGCTGGTGCCGTCGAGCAGGCGGATGATCTCGAGGGCGATCTCGTCGGGAACGAACATGCGCTCGGGGCCGAGGACGACCCATTGGGCGCGGGTCTTGTCCTCGCGAAGCTTCATGCCGCGGGCCAGCTTCGGGACCGTTTCGGGGCTCATGGGCGGAAGGCGCCCGGGGGTGGGAGGGCCGGTTCCACATAGGCGAAGTGGAGGGCGTCGAGCTGGGCCCAGAGCAGGTTGCATTTGAAGCGGAGGGCGGCGAGCACCTGCTCCTGCTCGGCGCGGGTGCGGGCCTCGCGCTTCACGTAGCCGAGGGCGAAGTCGACATCCTGCGGGGCCTGGGTCAGGCGAGGGGTGAAGTAGGCGAGCGTCGCCTCCGAGACGAAGTCGTAGCTGCGCAGCATGCCGGAGACGCGCTCCGAGATGATCGCGGGCGAGAACATCTCGGTCAGTGAGGAAGCAACGGCTTCCAGCACGGAGCGGGACTTCACGAAATTCACGTAGGCATCGACGGCGAAGCGGGTGGCGGGGAGCAGGCCCTGCAGCGAGACGACGTAGTCGCGGTCGAGGCCCAGGCCGTCGGTGAGCTTCAGCCAGCGCTCGATGCCGCCCGGGTGGGTGCCGTCGCCGTCATGGTCGACGATGCGGCGGCGCCATTCGCGGCGGAGCTCGGGCGTCGGCAGGCGGGCGAGGAGCGAGGCGTCCTTCGCCGGGATGCTCGCCTGGTAGTAGTAGCGGTTGAGCGCCCAGGCCTGGACCTGCGGCTTCGTCAGCTTCCCCCCGTGCAGCAGGTGATGGAAGGGGTGGTGGACGTGGTAGCGCTCGGCGCCGATCGCCTCGAGGCGGGCGTGCAATTCCTCGGGCGGGAGCAGGTCGTCGGTCATGGGGTGACCTCCATGCCGTCCTCGGCGACCTCCCAGCCGGCGGCATGGACCGCTGCGCGCTCGGGGCTGTCGTCCAGCAGGACGGGGTTGGTGTTGTTCAGGTGGATGAGGATGCGGCGGCGGATGGCGAGGCCCTCGCAGGCGGCGAGGACGCCCCCGGGGCCGGAGATGCTCATATGGCCCATGCGGGCGCCGGTCTTGGGGCCGGCGCCGGCGCGGATCATCTCGTCATCGCGCCAGAGGGTGCCGTCGATGAAGAGGCAGTCGGCGTTGCGGAGGCGGGCGGCCATGGCCGGGGTCATGGCGGCGCAGCCGGGGATGAAGTGGAGGCTGCGGCCATGGGCGGAGAGGCGGAGGCCGATGGTCTCGCCCTCGTCGGCGCGGCCGGGGTCCCTGCCCTGCTCGGCGAAGAGCGGGATCTTGCCGGGGACGGGATAGGCTTCGACCGTGAGGCCGAGGGGAGTGCCGGCGGCATCCGTCAGCGGGAGCGGCGCCTCCAGCGGCAGCGGGCGGCGGGTGACGAGGGCCGGATTCACGGCGAGGAAGATGGGGTTGGCGGCGAGGACATCGAGCGATTGCGGAGCGCCGTAGAGGGCGAAGGGATGGCCTTCGCGGAGCGTCAGAAGGCCGGTGATGGTGTCCACTTCGGCGCCGGTCAGGACCACGGCGGCGATGGGGGAGTGGCGGATGGCGCCGTCGCGTGGCTGCGGGTGGAGGGCGGGCGTCGCCTGGAGCTGGGTGCGGAGGTCGGGCGAGGCGTTGAGCAGCACCCAGCGCTCGCCATCGGCGGTCACCGCGAGGGAGGCCTGGGTGCGGGGGCGCACGGCGGGGTCGCCGGCGCGGGCGCGGAGGCAGCCGGGGCCGGCGGAATTCCATTGCGGGAAGCCGCCGCCAGCCGCGGCGCCGAGGACGATGGCCTGGAGCATGCGGGGAGACTAGCGCCCGGGAGGCGTCGCCGTCACCTCGATGGCGGCGTACCAGGCGGCGAGGTTGGCGATGTCGGTCTCGCTGAGGGCGGCGGCCATGAGGTTCATCTGCTCGTGGACCCGTACCTTGTCGCGGAAGGCGCGGAGCTGCTCAGCTAGGTAGGCGGGGTTCTGGCCGGCGAGGTTGGGGGCGTCGGGCTGCACGGCGATGCCGTCATTGCCGTGGCAGACCGCGCAGCGGCCGCCGGCGAGGCGGCGGCCGGCGCGGGCGTCGCCTTCCTGTGCCCAGGCGGGGGCAAGAGCGGGGCTGGCCAGGAGGAGGGCCAGCCCGAGACAGGCGAGCCGCATCAGCGGCGGCGGTCGTAGGAGATGCGGTAGACGGCGCCGGCCATGTCGTCGGAGACCAGCAGGGAGCCGTCGCGCAGCGTTGCCACATCAACCGGACGGCCGAGATATTCGTTGGTCTCGGCGTCGAGCCAGCCTTCCGCGAAGGCCCGGTGCTCGCGCACCGTACCGTCCTGGTTGAGGAAGGTGACCATGAGACGGGCGCCGATGGGTGTCGTGCGGTTCCAGGAGCCGTGCTGGGCGTTGAAGATGGCGCCGCGGTATTCCTCGGGGAACATGCGGCCCTCGTAGAAGGTGAGGCCGAGATCGGCGGCGTGCGGGGCGGTCTCGACCACGGGGGGGACGGCCTCGGCCGGGGGCTGGGCGGTGCGGTACTCATTGGTGCGGACCGTGCCGCCGCCATACCAGGGGAAGCCGAAATTCTGGTTCGCCGCGGTGATGCGGTTCAGCTCGCCGGGCGGGGTGTCGTCGCCCATGCCGTCCACCTGGTTGTCGGTGAACCAGAGCTCGCTGGTACCGGGGCGGAAGGCGATGCCGACGCTGTTGCGGATGCCGCGCGCATAGACCTCGCGGTTCTGGCCGTTGCGGTCCATCCGCACGATGCCGCCGATGCCGACGCGGTTGTAGACGTCCATCTTGGCCGGCGCGGGCACGTTGAAGGGCTGGCCGAGCGAGATGTAGAGCTTGTTGTCCGGGCCGATGCGGCAGACGCGGGCGCCGTGGTTGAAGCTCTCCTCCGCCGCGGGGATGAGCCCGCCCTGCGGGACGACCACTTCGGCGGCGACATCGGGCGTCTCGTAGAAGAACTCGGCCGCGGGGAAGGCGATGACGCGGTTGTGCTCGACGACGTGCAGGATGCCGTCGGGCGAGAAGCAGAGGCCGTTGGGGACGCTGAACTGCACTGAGGGGGCGAAGACCTTCACTTCGTCGGCGACGCGGTCGCGGTCGCGGTCGGTGATGGCCCAGACGCGCTGCTTGCGGGTGCCGACGAAGACGACGCCGGAGGAGGGGCCGACCGCGATGTGCCGCGCATCCGGCACGACGGCATAAAGCTCGATGCGGAAGCCTTCGGGCAGGCGGATGGATTCGAGGTTGCGGCGGATCGCGTCGGCGCGGCGACCGTCCTGCGGCACGGTCTCGATCTGCATCGAGGTGCCGGTGGTGCGGAATTGGCCGAGGCGGTCGAGGTTGTTCTGGCCGGCATTGGGCACGGGGCCGGGCGGGGGCGGGCGGACCGCGGGGCTGGTCTCGCCGGGGACGGCGCCGCCCGTGTTGGTGGGGGCGCGGCCCGGCTGGGCTTGGTTCTGGGCCTGGTTCTGGGCGACGGCCGGCACGGCCACGGCGATGGCGGCGCCGAGCAGGATGGCGAAATGCTTCATGGGTCCCTCCCCGCTTCCGCCTTCACGGCGGTTCGCCCGGGAGCATGCGCGGCCAAGCGGCGGCGGCGGGATGACATCGCCGTGAGAAAGAAGCCGGTCGCGACAGCGCCGCGCCGAGGGGGTGCCCCGGCGCGGCGCTGCCTTAAGCCAGATCGGCGGTCAGCCGATTTCAGCGCAGGCGTAGCTGTTGATTTCGAGGGCGAGCGAAACTTCGGTCACCCGCGGCTTTTTCCAGGCCATGATATCCTCCATCGGATGTGGTGGCCGCTTGATAGTGGGGCCGGGATCGGCGATGGGCAAGCATTCGCTGAGGCCGGAGGCGCCGATGCGGAAGGATGCAAGGAGCAGGACATGAGCTACAGGGTCGCGGTCGTCGGCGCCACCGGGGCGGTAGGGCGCGAGATTCTGAAGACCCTGGCGGAGCGGGACTTCCCCGTCCGCGAGGTCGTGGCCCTGGCCTCGTCGCGCTCGGTGGGGGCGGAGGTGTCCTTCGGTGAGAAATCGGTGCTGAAGGTCAGGAGCCTCGAGAGCTTCGACTTCAAGGGGACGGATCTCGCGCTGTTCTCGCCGGGGGCGGCGATCTCGGCGGTGCATGCGCCAAGGGCCGCCGCCGCGGGGTGCCTGGTGATCGACAATACCAGCCGTTTCCGCATGGAGCACGACGTGCCGCTGGTGGTGCCGGAGGTCAATCCGCAGGCGCTCAAGCGCCTCGGCAAGCGAGGGATCATCGCCAACCCCAACTGCTCGACCATCCAGATGGTGGTGGCGCTAAAGCCGCTGCACGACATCGCCCGCATCAGGCGCGTCGTCGTCTCGACCTACCAGTCCGTCAGCGGCGCGGGGAAGGAGGGGATGGACGAGCTGTTCAACCAGACCCGCGCCATCTACGTGAACGATGCGACGGTGCCGGAGCAGTTCACCAAGACGATCGCCTTCAACGTCATCCCGCATATCGATGTCTTCCAGGACGACGGGGAGACGAAGGAGGAGTGGAAGATGGCGGTGGAGACGCGGAAGATCCTCGACCCGGACATCGCCGTTATCGCCACCTGCGTGCGCGTGCCGGTCTTCGTCGGGCATGCCGAGGCGGTGCATGTGGAGTTCGAAGCGCCGATCAGCGTCGAGCAGGCGACTGAGGCGCTGCGGGACGCGCCGGGGCTGCAGCTCGTCGACAAGCGGGAGGATGGCGGCTACGTCACGCCGATCGACGCGGCGGGCGAGGATGCGGTCTATGTCAGCCGGCTGCGGCGCGATGCGACGGTGCCGCATGGCCTGGCTTTCTGGTGCGTCAGCGACAACCTGCGGAAGGGGGCGGCGCTGAACGCGGTGCAGATCGCGGAACTTGCGGTGGCGCAGGGGCTGCTGGAGGGGAGGCGCTGAGCGCCTCCCGTCAGACGATGGGGTCGAGGACGACCACAGGGATCTCGCGGTCGGTCTTCTTCTCGTAATCGGCATAAGGCGGCCAGAATTCGAGAGCCTGCGTCCACAGCCGGGCGCGTTCCTCGCCGCTGACGGTACGGGCGCGGGCCTTGAGCTTGCGCGTGCCGACCTGGACCTCGACCTCCGGGTTGGCGACGAGGTTCTTGTACCAACCGGGATGCTCCGGCGCGCCGCCTTTGGAGGCGACGATGACATAGCCGTCGCCGGTCTCACCGTAGAAGAGCGGGAATATGAAGCGCTCGCCCGACTTGCGGCCGGTCGTCGTCAGCAACAGCGCGGGCACCACCATCTCGGGGTAGCCGGGGGGCGTGACCTCGTACATGTGCCCGTCCGTGCCGCCGCTCGAAAGGTAGCGCTGGATGTGGTCGAGCATCCATTGCGGCAGGTTGGGGGCGATCTTGGCGTCGGGCATCGTCTCGGCTCCTCGCTGCGGATCGGGGGAGGCTAGTGTGCGTTGAGGGCGCGCACCAGTGCGGCCTTGTCCATGGTCGACCGTCCGGGAATGCCGCGGCGCCGTGCCTCGGCCAGCAGCGCCGCCTTGGTTTGGCCGCTGTCCTGCTCGCGGGTCTTGGTGCGGCGGAGGTTGCTGCGGTTGTCGGCCGGGGTCTCGTCGCGGGAGGCACCGGCTTCGTGCAGGGCGATGGCGACGGCCTGGCGCTGCGTGCGCACAGGCGCGCCGCGGCTCGTCTCCAGATCGCCCTCCTTGAACTCGCGCATGACGCGCTCGACGGTCTCGCGCTGGGCCTTGGACTGCTTCGCCATGGTGGTCGTCTCCTTACTGCATGGCACCGAGGAGGGATTGGCAGGCCTCGGCGCAGGCATCGCAGGCCTTGGCACAGATCCGGCAATGGGCGTGCATCTCCGCATGCTCGCGGCACTCGTCGGCGCAGGCGCCGCAGGCGACGATGCAAGCCTCGAGAGCCGCCTCGGTCAGGGCGCGGTTCGGCTTCGTCAAGCGGGAGACGATGCGGCCCGTGGCGGCGCAGATATCGGCGCAGTCGAGGTCGAGGCGGATGCAGTAAAGCAGCATCCCCGGGTCCTGCTCCGCCATGCAGGCATCGGCGCAGCTGGTGCAGGTCTGCGCGCAGTCCCGGCAGGCGGCGATGCATCGCTCGATCACTGCAAGGGCCGAGGGCTGGTGCGGCTGGTTGCGGAGCATCTCGGAGAGGTAGTCCATAATGGCGCGCCTCGCTCGGGTGATGTCCGGGACAACGCGGCTGGGCGCCCTCCCGTTCAGTTCGGTCTGGCGCGGGGGGACCGGTTTCCGGCAAGCTGGCGCCGGTGCGGACGCGGAAAGACGGTGGCGGCCATGGAGGGAGAGGCGCGGCGAGGATTGCAGCCCCTGGTTCCGGAGCCGCCGGACCTGCTGGCGCTTCAGCGGCACGGCATCGAGATGATGGCGGCGGCGAACCGGCTGGCGCTCGGCTGGCTGCGGACGGCCGCCGAGCAGCAGGCGGCGGTCACGAGGCGGACCTTCGAGGAGATGAGCGCGGCGGCGCGGCGGGTGGCCGCAGCGGATGCCGGCTCGGCCCAGGCGGAGGCGATGGTCGCCATGCTGGAGCAGGCGCGAAGGCTTGGGTTGGAGACGGCGGAGGAGCTGGCGCAGCTCATGCAGCGGGTACAGGGGGAGGCGCTCGACCTGATGGATCGAGCGTTGGGTGCTCGGGAGGAGTAGGCGCCGGAGGCGCCTATCCGTTCAGCGGCCGGTGAAGCTCGGCTTGCGCTTCTCCAGCATGGCGTTGACGGCTTCCTTGTGGTCCTCGGTCGTGTGCGCCAGGGCCTGGAAGGCGGCGGACATCTCCAGCAGCGTCGAGAGGCGGGTGTGCTGGCCCTCGCGCAGCAGCTTCTTGGTCATGCGCACCATCTCGGGCGGGTTGGCGGCGATCCGGGCGGCGAGTGCCCCGGCGGCAGCCATCAGCTCCTCATGCGGGACGACCCTGGAGACGAGGCGGACCTCCTTGGCCTCCTGCGGGCTCAGCAGGTCTCCCGTGAAGCTCATCTCGGCGGCGACGGACATGCCGACGACGCGGGGCAGCAGCCAGGCGCCGCCATCGCCGGGGACGATGCCGACCTTGACGAAGCTCTCGGCGAAGCTCGCCTTGTCGGAGGCGATGCGGATGTCGCACATGCAGGCGACGTCGAGGCCGAGGCCGATGGCGGGGCCGTTCACCGCGGCGATGGTGGGGGCGTCGCAGTCGTAGAGGGCGTTGGCCATGGCCTGGACGCCGCGGCGGTAATTCTCGCGGACATCGGCGTGGCTGCCTTCGAGAATGCCGCGGCGGTCGCGCATCGCCTTGAGGTCGCCGCCGGCGCAGAAGGCGGTGCCGGCGCCGGTGAGGATGACGGCGCGCACCGAGCGGTCGCGGTTGATGCGGTGGACGGCAGCGACGACGTCGTCGCAATCGGCGAAGGTGGAGATGGCGTTGCGCTTCTCCGGCGCGTTGAGGGTCAGGGTGACGATCGGGCCATCCTGCTCGTACTTCACGTAGTCGGTCATGCGGCGGGTTCCTCGTCGCGGCTGGTGAGGTCGGCCCAGAGATGCGCGCCGCCGCGGGCGAGCGCGGCATCGCCGATGCGGCGGGCCCAGAGCCGCTCCGGCCCGGCGCCGTCGCGCCAGGCCCAGATGCGGCGGGTGTAGAGATGCAGCGGGTGCTCGTCGGTGAAGCCGATGGCGGCGTGGACCTGGTGGACGATCTCGGCGCCGGTGCCGCCGGCCTCGCCGGAGACGATCTTCGCGGCGGCGATCTCGAACTCGGCGCCGGCCAGGCCGCGGCGGTCGGCGGCGCGGCCGGCATTGGCGACGGCGACGCCGGCGGCGGCGACCTCGCCGGCGCAGCGGGCGAGGAGCTGTTGCACGGCCTGGAAGCCGCCGATGGGGCGGCCGAACTGCTTGCGGGTGTTGGCGTAGTCGACGGTCATGTCGAGCACGGCCTCCAGCGCGCCGGCGATGCGGGCGGCGTTCAGCAGGGCGCCGGCGAGGAGGGCGGCGTCAGGGCCGTAGGCGGCAGGGAGGCGGCCTTCAGCCAAGGGCGTGCCGAGGACCGGCTGGTCGGCTGGTTCGCGGGCGATGGGGCCCCTGCCCTGCTGCCAGTCCGTGGGGGCGTGGAGAGCGGCCTCGCCGCCGGGGGCAAGGGCGAGGTGGGCGGCGCGGCGGCCCCAGGCGACGGCCTCGCCGGGGAGGCCCAGGGCGATGAAGCCCGTGGGCGGGGTGATGCCCGCTGCGGCGAGGAGGGCGGCGGCCGTCATGCTCTCGCCGAGGGGGATGGGGGCGGCGTGGCGGCCCATCGCCTGCCACAGCGCGGCCGCATCGCCCCAGCCGAGACCGGTGCCGCCCTGCTCCTCGGGGACGAGGGCCAGCGGGAGGCCGAGGGCTTCGGCTTCGGACCAGAGCTCCTCGGGCCAGGTGCCGGCCTCGCCGGCGCGCAGGGTGGCGGGGTCGGAGCGGTCGGCGAGCAGGCGGCTCACCTGCTCGACCAGCATGTCGCGGATGTCGCTCATCTCAACGGAGCCCCAGCTGGCGGGCGATGATGCCGCGCAGGATTTCGCGGGTGCCGCCGCGCAGGCTGTAGCTGCGGGCGACCATGGTCATCAGGCCGAGCATCTCCAGCACCTGCGGCGGCGTGCGGCCAGTATCGACCAGGCGGCGGATGGTCTCCGGCAACGCCTGCTCGAAGTCGTTGCCGGCATCCTTTACCAGCGCCGCCTCACGGGCGGGGGTGTGGCCCTCCTGCAGCATGCCGGCGACGGAGAGGGACATCTGGCGGAGGGTGGCGGCGCGGGCCAGCAGGCGGCCGACGGCCTCGGAGGCGGCGGGCTCGGCGCGGAGGTCGTCCAGCGCCTCGGTCAACAGCGGCAGCGAGGAGAGGTAGCGCTCCGGCCCGGCGCGCTCGAAGGCGAGCTCGGCCGTCGCCTGCTCCCAGCCATTGCCCTCCTGGCCGACCAGCATCGAATCAGGGACGAAGACGTCGTCGAAGGTGATCTCGTTGAAGCCATCCTGGCCCACGAGGTCGAGGATCGGGCGGATGGAGAGGCCGGAGCTGCGCAGGTCGACCAGGAACTGGCTGAGGCCCTGGTGCTTCGCCTTCGGGTCCGGTGCCGGGGCGGTGCGCAGCAGGGCGATCATGAAGTCGCAGCGATGGGCGCTGCTGGTCCAGACCTTGCGGCCGTTGACCTTCCAGCCGCCGGGGACCTTCTCGGCCTTGGTGCGGAGGCTGGCGAGGTCGGAGCCGCTGTCGGGCTCGGAGAGGCCGATGGCGAAGGCCATCTCGCCGCGGATGATGCGGGGGAGGAACTCCCGCCGCTGCTCCTCCGTGCCGAGGCGGAGGATGAGGGGGCCGGATTGCCGGTCGCCGATCCAGTGGGCGCCGACGGGGGCGCCGACGGCGAGCATCTCTTCAAGCACCACGTAGCGTTCGAGGGCGGTGCGCTCGCCGCCGCCATAGGCCTTCGGCCAGGTCATGCCGATCCAGCCGCGCTTGCCGACCTCGCGAGAGAAGTCGCCGTCGAAGCCCATCCAGGAATAGGCGGGGACCATCGGCGGCCAGTCGCGGCCGGCTTCGGCGAGGAAGGCGCGAAGTTCGGCACGGAGGGCGGGCGCCTCGGCAGGCGTGTCCCGAAGCGGGAATTGGAGGCTGGGCATGGACGTTCTCCCTTGCCTCGATTGGTGCCCCGGATCGGGCGCGGGCGCTACCCCCCTCTCGACAGGGCGGGGGTGGCGGGGCTTTGCTGGCGGGCCAAGGAGGGCGCGTGTCCATGGACAAGTTCGGGATCGGGCAGCCGGTGCGGCGGAAGGAAGACGTGCGGCTGCTGACCGGGCGGGGAACCTATACGGCCGATATCGACCGGCCGGGGCAGGCGCATGCCTATGTCCTGCGCTCGCCGCATGCCCATGCGCGAATCGTCTCGATCGATACGGTCGAAGCGCTGTCCGCCCCCGGTGTGGTCACGGTGCTGACCGGGCTGGATGCGGCGAAGGATGGCATCGGGCATTTCCCGGTGATGGTGGAGGTGCCGGGCAAGGGCGGCAGCAAGCTCTTCCCGACGCCGCGGGAGATCCTGCAGACGCGGAAGGTGCGCTTCGTCGGCGACCCGGTGGCGCTCATCGTCGCGGAGACGCGGAAGCAGGCGCAGGACGCGGCCGAGCTGATCGAAGTGGAATACGAAAGCCTGCCGAGCGTCACCGAGACCGGGGCGGCGCTCGCGCCGGACGCGCCGCTGCTCTGGGAGGAGAATGGCAGCAATCTCTGCGTGCTCTGGGACAGCGGGCGCGAGGCGGAGGCCGAGGCGGGGCTGGCGCGGGCAGCGCGGGTGGTCTCGATCGAGCTGGTGAACAATCGCCTGGTCGGCAACCCCATGGAGCCTCGGGTCGCCATCGGCGAGTACGAGGCGGCGACGGGGCGGTACACCCTGCACTCGCCGACCCAGGGCGTGATGCGGGTGCAGGACGGGCTGGCGCGGCTCATCCTCAAGGTGCCGAAGGAGCAGGTGCGGGTGGTCTCACCGGATGTGGGCGGGGGGTTCGGGCTGCGGGGGAAGATCCACCCCGAGAGCGGGATGGTGCTGTGGGCCGCGAGGCGGGTCGGGCGGCCGGTGAAATGGGTGAGCGACCGGAGCGAGACCTTCCTCTGCGATCCGCATGGGCGGGACCATGTGACGCGGGCGCGGATGGGCCTCGATCAGGAAGGGCGGATCACCGGCGTCGCCATCCGCACCTTCGCCGCCATGGGGGCTTACCTGCAGGATTTCGGGCCGCGGGTGCCGACCGTCGCGGGCGGGCGGATCATGGGCACGGTCTATGACATCCAGGCGCTGAACGCGCAGGTGAGCTGCGTCTTCACCAACACCTCGCCGACGGATGCCTATCGCGGGGCGGGTCGGCCGGAGCAGGCCTATGTGCTGGAGCGGCTGCTCGACCTCGGGGCGGCGGAGCTCGGGATCGGGCGGGAGGAGATCCGGCGGCGGAACTACATCCGGCCGGAGCAGATCCCCTATGTGAACGTGGTCGGGAATGCGATCGACAGCGGGCTCTTCGCCGAGACGCAGGCGCGGGCGATGGCGCTGGCGGATTGGGACGGGTTCGCGGCGCGCAGGGCCGAGGCGGGCGCGCGTGGGCAGCTGCGTGGCATCGGACTCGGGTATTTCATCGAGGCTTCGGGCGGGCAGCCAAGCGAGTGGGCGCGGGTTCGGTTCGAGGCGGATGGGACGGTCTCGGTCACCGTGGGCACCTTCAGCCATGGGCAGGGGCATGAGACGGCCTATGCGCAGGTGCTGCACGAGAAGCTCGGCATCGGGTTCGACAAGGTGCGGCTGGTGCAGGGCGACACCGATGTCGTCGAGGCGGGGAACGGCACGGGCGGGTCGCGCAGCTCGCAGATGGGCGGCGTCGCCATCGCCCGCGCCTCGGAGCTGGTGATCGCCAAGGGGCGGAGGCTTGCGGCGCATCTGCTGGAGGCGGCGGTCGATGACGTGGAGTTCGAGCGGGGCGTCTTCCGTGTCGCCGGGACCGATCTGAACGTCGGATGGGACCGCGTCTATCGGCTGGCGCAGCAGCCGCCGGAGGGCGAGGCGGCGGGGCTCGACGAAGCGCTGCTCTACACGCGCAGCACGGAGTGCAACTTCCCCAATGGCTGCCATGTGGCGGAGGTGGAGATCGACCCGGAGACGGGGCAGGTCTCGCTCGCGCGCTATGCGGCCGTCGACGATGTGGGCAACGTCATCAACCCGATGCTGGTGCATGGTCAGTCGCACGGCGGGATCATGAGCGGCATCGGCCAGGCGCTGCTGGAGCATGCGGTCTACGACCGGGAGAGCGGGCAGTTCCTCAGTGCAAGCTTCCAGGACTACTGCATGCCGAGGGCCACCGATGCGCCGGAATTCGAGCTTGGCTTCCACGTGGTGCCTTGCCCGAACAACGACCTCGGGGTGAAGGGGGCGGGCGAAGGTGGATCCTGCGGGGCGCCACCGGCGATCGTCTCTGCGGTCTGCGATGCGCTCGGTGTTGCGCATATCGACATGCCGGTGACGGCGGAGAAGGTGTGGCGGGTGTTGCAGCAGCAGGGGGTGGCGGCGTGAGCCAGCGATTCATACCGGCGGCCTTCATCCGGGGCGGGTCGTCGAAGGGCGTGTTCTTCCAGGCGCGGGACCTGCCGGGCGACCGGGCGGCGATCGATCCGATCCTGCTCGCGGTGCTGGGGAGCCCGGATCCCTATGGGCGGCAGCTCGACGGGATGGGGGGCGGGATTTCGTCGCTCTCCAAGGCCGTCGTCATCGGACCGCCGACGCACCCGCAGGCGGATGTGGACTACACCTTCGCGCAGGTCGCGGTGGACCGGCCCATCATCGACTGGAAGGGGAATTGCGGGAACCTTTCGGCGGCTGTCGGGCCGTTTGCGGTCGATGAGGGGCTGGTGCGGGCCGTCGATGGCGAGGCGCTGGTGCGCATCCATCAGGTCAATACGCGGAAGATCATCCATGCGCGGTTTCCGGTGCGGGATGGCAGGGCGGAGGTGCGGGGGGATTTCGCCATCGCCGGCGTGGCCGGGACGGGGGCGCGGATCAGGCTCGACTTCCTGGCGCCGGGGGGGACGCAGACTTCGGGGCTTCTGCCCACGGGGCGCGTCGCCGATGTGCTGGAGGTGGCGGGGTTCGGCTCGATCCGGGCAACGCTGATCGATGCGGGCAATCCGGCCGCCTTCATCGACGCGCGGGATGTCGGGCTGACGGGTGGGGAGAGTCCGGAGGAGATCGAGGCGCGGGGCGAGCTGATGGCGTTGCTCGACCGCATCCGGCGGGTGGCGGGGGTGGCGATGGGGCTGGCCGATGCGCCCGAGGGGGTGGGGTTGGCGGCGCCGCGGATCGCGCTGGTGGCGGGACCGCTGGCGGCGCGGACGCTGGATGGGGCGGTGCTCGATCCCCTCTCGCATGAGGTGACGGTGCGGATGCTGTCGATGGAGCGGCCGCACCGGGCGGTGCCGATGACGGGGGCGATGGGGCTGGCCGTCGCCTGCCGGGTGGAAGGGAGCATCCCGCATGGGCTGGCGGGGCGCGGCGAGCGGCCGGAGGAGATTCGCGTGGCGCATCCGTCGGGGATGCTGACGGTGGGCGCCGAGGTGGAGCGGCGGCCGGAGGGGTGGCATGTGGAGAGCGCCGTGGTGTTCCGCACGCAGCGGCGGCTGATGCAGGGGGCGGTGGCCGTGCCAGCTTGACTAAGGGGGTCCAGGGGCCCCTCGGCCCTTGGCGGGAGGAGCTTGAGGAGGGCAGCGCCCTCCTCAACCAAGCAGCTTCGGCAAGCTCGATGCCAGCAGCGCGACGCCGGAGGCCGCCAGCAGCGCCAGCACCACGCGCTGGAAGCCGACATCGCCGAGGCGGCGATAGGCCGCGGCTCCGAGCAGCGCCGTGGCGATGACGATGGGCAGCATCACCGGGAAGAGCCAGGCGGCACGGGCGGAGACGGTGCCGGTCAACAGATAGCCGGCCATGGTCGTCGTGTGCATCGTCAGGAAGACGAGCTGGAAGACGCTGCGCTGCGTCGCGCGGTCCCAGCCGCGGAGAACGCACCAGAGGGTCGGGATCGGGCCCGGCAGGCCGCCGAGGCCGCCCATGACCCCGCCGAGGAAGCCGATCACGCCATCCATCGGCGGGCCGCCGAAGGTGATGCGCGGCAGGCGGGCAGCCAGCAGCATCGCCGGGCACCAGAGGATCAGCAGCGCGCCGAGCCCGGCCTGGAACAGGCGCGGGTCGACCATCGGCAGCAGCCAGACGCCGACCGGCACGCCGGGCAGGCCGCCCAGGATGAAGGGGATGGCGCGGGGGATGGCGGAAAGCTTCAGCATCCGCATGCCCATCGCCTGGCCGATGAGGGAGCAGAAGACGACCAGCGGGCCGGCGACGGCGGGCTCCAGCGCCCAGGACCAGAAGGCCATCGCCACCAGGCCGAAGGCGAAGCCGGACACGCCCTGGATGAAGCCGGCCAGGGCGCCGCCGAGCAGGACGATGGCCATCCCCAATGTCACGCCGCTGGTCCTTGAAATGTCAGGGGGCGGGTTTTCGCCCGGGGCGGCGGGGGATACAACCGGGGCAAGCATCATTCAGGGAAACGCCATGCGCCGCTTTCGTGTCGGCTACCTCTCCCACCTGCCGCATCGGGCGTTCCTCGACACCGCCGCCGGGTGCGCGGCGCTCGAGGTGGTACGGATCCCGCTCGACCAGCCGGAGGAGGGGGTGCTGGCGGCGCTGCGGGAGGTGGACGGCTATTACTGCATGGCCTCGCGGGACGAGCTGCCGCGGCGCTTCCACGTGACGGATGCGTTGCTGAAGGCGCTGCCGGGGCTGCTGATGGTCGGCAGCACGGGGGCCGGGTACGACACGGTTGATCCGCTGGCCTGCACGCGGGCGGGCGTGCTGCTGGTGAACCAGGCGGGCGGCAATGCGGAAGGCGTCGCCGAGCATGCGGTCGGCATGATGCTCTCGCTGCTGAAGCGCATGCCGGAGGCCCAGGCGGCGATGCGGGCCGGACGGGCGCAGAGCCGCGAGGCGCTGATGGGGCGGGAGCTGCGCGGGCGGGTCGTGGGCCTGGTCGGCATCGGGCATGTGGGGACGCGCGTCGCGGAGATCGTGCGGCTGGCCTTCGGCTGCACGGTGCTGGCCTGTGACCCGTATCTGGATGCCGGGACCGTCGCGGCGCGGGGCGCGCGGAAGGTAGAGATCGACGAGCTGCTGGCGGAGAGCGACGTCGTCAGCCTGCATCTGCCGCTCTCGCCGGAGAGCCACGGCATGATGAGCGCGGCGAGCTTCGCGCGGATGAAGCCGGGGGCGATCTTCGTCACGACGGCGCGGGGGCATATCCATGACGAGCCTGCGCTCGCCGAGGCGTTGGCGAGTGGGCATCTGGCGGGGGCCGGGCTCGATGTCTGGGCGCAGGAGCCGCCGCCGCCCTCGCATCCGCTGCTCGCCATGGACAACGTGATCTTGACGCAGCACACGGCGGGAGTGACGCAGGAGAGCCGGGCGAACATCACGCGGATCGCGGCGCTCGCCTTTGCAGACGCGGCTGAGGGCAGGTTGCCGCCGCGGATCATCAATGCGGATGTGGTGCCGCGCTATCAGGCGCGGCGGGCGGCGTTCGGCAGCGAGGGGGCGGAAGGATGATCGATCTCGTCGTCAGCGGGGACTGCGTCGTTACGCCGCATGCGATCGGGCCGGCGGATGTGGCGATCGGAGGCGGCAGGGTGGTGGCCATTGCCGAGCGCGGCGGCTTTCCGGTGCCGGAGGGGGCGCGGCTTGTCGATGCCACGGGGAAGGTCGTCATGCCGGGCGGGATCGACCCACATACGCATTGCCTCTGGCCGGTCGTGGTGCCGGACGGGACGCCGACCCTGACGCAGGGGCCGTCGGTCGTCGGCCGCGCCGCGCTGTTCGGCGGCACGACGACGCTCATCGACTTCACCCGCTGGACGCATGGGCAGACGGTGCAGGGTGCGATCGAGGCGCGGATGGCCGACTGGTGGGCGGATGGCTGCGCCTGCGACTGGGCGCTGCACACGATGGTGGAGGGCGACCTGCCGCCGGAGTTGCCGGGGCAGCTCGGCGAGGCGATCGAGGCGGGGCATGCCTCGGTGAAGATCTTCACCACCGACATCACGCCGAGCCGCAAGGGGCGGATGGTGGATTTCGGCGACATCTGGGAGGTGTTCCAGGTGCTGGCGCGGAAGGGCGGGCTCGGCGTCATCCATGCCGAGGACAACGACATCGTCATGCACATGTATGCCAAACTGTTCCGCGAGGGCCGCGCCGGCTTCGAGAACATGGCGGAGGTGCACAACACGCTGTCGGAGGATCTCTCCTTCCGCCGCGTGCTGCGGCTGGCCGAGAAGGTGCCGGGGACCGCGCTCTACATGCTGCATGTCTCGGCCGCCGATGGCGTGCGGGCGATCCGCGAGGCGCGGGCGCGCAATCAGCCGGCCTATGGCGAGAGCCTGCACCAGTACATGCTTTACACGCAGGACGACTACAGGCGGCCGAATGGGCAGATGTATCATACCTATCCCTCGCTGAAGTCGCAGGCGGATCAGGACGAGCTGTGGCGCGGGGCAATGGACGGGACGATCAATTGCGTCGCCACGGACGAGCTGTGCTGTTCCCTCGCGGTGAAGACGCAGGGGAAGCGCATCGACGACACGACGGGGGGCAATTCGGGCGTCGAGCCGCGCGTCGCGGTGATGTATTCGGAAATGGTGGGGAAGCGGGGCTTCTCGCTCCGGCAATTCGTCGATGCGGTCTCGACCAATGCGGCGCGGATCATGGGGATGTATCCGCGGAAGGGCTGCATCGCGCCGGGAGCGGATGCGGATATCTGCATCCTCGATCCGGCGCTGAAGCGCGAGGTGCGGGCCGAGGCGATGCATGAGAGCGACTACAGCCCTTGGGAAGGGCGGCAGGTGGATGCCTGGCCGGCGATGACCATCCTGCGGGGCAAGGTCGTCGTCGAGGATGATCGCTGGGTCGGGGACGAGCGCGGTGGCGAGTGGATTTCGCGCAGCATTCCCGACGAGATCAGGGCCGGCGCGGCGTTGTGACACCGCCGGAGCTGCGCGACCTGCTGGCCGATGCCCTGGTGCTGTGGGAGGTCGCGGGGCGAGTTGCCGTCGCCGAGGGGGGCGTGGTGCTGGAAGGGCTCGGGCTACGCGTCGTGGCGGCCGATGGGGACGAGTTGCCGATCCGCTGGTGGATCGAGCGGCCGGGGCACCGGCGGCCCTGCACCTCCATCTCCGGGCTGCTGCGGGGGCTGCGCAATGCGGTGGGCGCCGGCGAGGGCGAGGCGCGCCGGCTGCGGGTGGCGGGGGCGTGATCCCCGTCTCCGTCGTCACCGGATTCCTCGGCGCCGGCAAGACGACGCTGCTGCGGCGGGTGCTTTCCGACCCGGCCTGGGCGGACAGCGCCGTCGTCGTCAATGAGTTTGGCGAGGTGGCACTCGACCACGAGTTGCTGGCGGCGAGCGAGGAGGTGCTGGTCAACGTCTCGACCGGCTGCCTCTGCTGCCTGGTGCGGACCGATCTCGGCACGACGCTGATGGACCTCGCCCGGCGGCGGGCTGCGGGCGAGGTGCCGGCCTATCGCCGGGTGCTGGTGGAGACCTCGGGCCTCGCCGACCCGGCGCCGATCCTGCATGCGCTGATGACCGAGGCGGCGGTCGCCGAGACGCACCGGCTGCACTCGGTGGTGACGCTGGTGGATGCGGTGCTGGGGCCGGTCGTGCTGGAGCGGCACCCGGAAGCGCGCTGGCAGGTGATGCTGGCCGACCGGGTGCTGGTGACGAAGCCCGACCTCGGCGACGCGGCGGCGGCGGAGCGGGCGGTGCAGGCGCTGCAGCCGGGGCTGGATGTCCGGGCTGCGGAGCGGGGAGCAGCGGAGCCCGCCTGGCTCTTCGCACCGGGCGAGCCGGCGGTGCCGCAGGAGGCGGTGGCCCGGCACAGCGAGGGGGTCGGCAGCATCCTCATCGAGCGGGAGGCGCCGGTGGCGGCACTCGCCCTCACCCTATGGATGCAGGCGCTGGCCGAGCATGCGGGGGCGAAGCTGCTGCGGCTGAAGGGGCTGGCGGCGCTGGCCGAGGAGCCGGCGCGGCCGATGGTGGTGCATGCGGTGCAGCATCTGGTGCATCCGCCCGAGTGGCTGGCGGAATGGCCGGGGGGCGAGCGCCGGACGCGGATCGTGCTGATAGGCCAAGGGATTCCGCGGCACTTCCCGGCACGGCTGCTGGCGGCGATCGAGGCGGAGGTCGCTACCGCCTGAGGCGGCGGCTTGGCCCCTGCCCTTGCCCCGCCCCCAGGCACGATGGTCAAGTATGGGGAAGCGGGAGGAATGGTATGGTCGATCCGCAAGGGTTGTTCCGGCTCACGGGCTCGGTCGCGCTGGTGACGGGGGCCTCGGGGGCGCTCGGGGCGCATTTCGCCCGGGTGCTGCATGGCGCTGGGGCCAGGGTGGTGCTGGCAGCGCGCAGGACTGAGGCGCTGGAGGCGCTGGCGGGGGAGCTGGGCGCGGGGGCCGTGGCGGCGCCGCTCGATGTGGCGCGGCCGGAGAGCATTGCCGCCTGTTTCGATGCCGCCGAGCGGGCCTTCGGCGTGGCGCCGGATGTGCTCGTCAACAATGCGGGAATCGCGGTCTCCAAGCCCGCCTTGCAGCAGACGGCCGAGGATTGGGACGGCGTGGTGGAGGTCAACCTGCGCGGCTGCTTCCTTGTCGCCACGGAGGCGGGGCGCAGGCTCGTCGCGGCCAAGCGCGGGGGGGCGATCGTCAATATCGCCTCCATCGGAGGCTTGCGCATCCTGCAAGGGGTTGCCGGCTATACGGCGTCCAAGGCGGGGCTGGTGCAGCTGACGAAGCAGCTGGCCGTCGAGTGGGCGCGCTACGGCATCCGCGTCAACGCGCTCTGCCCGGGCTATGTCGAGACGCCGATCAACCGGGAATTCTTCGCCTCCGAGGCGGGCCAGGCGGTGGTGAAGCGGGTGCCGCAGCGAAGGCTCGGCGCGCCCGACGATCTCACCGGCCCGCTCCTCCTGCTCGCCTCGAAGGCGGGGGCCCATATGACGGGCGCCGCGCTGGTCGTCGATGGCGGGCATTCGGTCAACGCTCTGTAGGATCAGCCACAATGGATTTCAGCCTGTCTCCCGAGGTCGAGGCGACTCGCGCGCGCATCCGCGAGTTCGTCGAGCACAAGATCATCCCGCTCGAGGCCGATCCGGCGAGCTATGACGAGCATGAGAACATCGCCCGTCCGCTGCTGGAGCGGCTGCGGGCGGAGGCGAAGGCGGAGGGGCTCTGGGCGCTCAACATGCCGAAGGAGCGTGGGGGCGGCGGCTTCCCGATGACCGCCATCGCCGCCTTCTACGAGGAGATGAACCGCAGCATCTTTGGGCCGGTGGTGTTCCATGGCGCGGCGCCGGATGACGGCAACATGCGCGTGCTGAACATGGTCGGGACGGAGGCGCAGAAGGAGCGGTGGCTGCAGCCGATCATCGACGGAAAGGTTCAATCCAGCTTCGCCATGACGGAGCCGGATGGCTGCGGCAGCGATCCGTCGATGACCTACACGAAGGCCGAGCGGCGGGGGAACGACCGCTGGGTCATCACCGGGCGGAAGCACTACATCACCGGCGCCGAGACCTCGAAGCATTTCATCCTGATGGCGCGGACCTCGGATGACGACAGGACGGGGCTGACCGCCTTCCTGTTCCATGCGGACCAGCCGGGATGGAAGATCCTGCGGCGCATCCCGATCATGGGGCCGGAGGAGCATGGCGGGCATTGCGAGCTGGAATTCGACGGGCTCGAGGTGCTGGACGAGAATGTGCTGATGGGCGTGGGCGACGGGCTGCGGGTGACCCAGATCCGGCTCGGGCCGGCACGCCTCACCCATTGCATGCGCTGGACGGGGATGGGGCGGCGGGCGCTCGAGATCGCCATGGCGCATATCGAGCAGCGCAGCAGCTTCGGCACCAAGCTGGTCGAGAAGGAGGCGGTGCAGCAGCTCGTCGGCCAGGCGGCGATGGAGCTCGATATCGGCCGGCTGCTGACCATGCGCGCGGCCTGGCTGCTCGACCAGGGGAGCCTGGCGCGGAAGGAGATCTCGATGGCGAAGGTCGTCGTCGCCGATGCGCTGCACAAGGCGGTCGACACCTCGCTGCAGCTGCTCGGGGCGCGCGGCTACTCCAAGGACACGCCGGTCGAGTGGATGTACCGCTATGCGCGGCAGGCGCGGCTGGTCGACGGGGCGAGCGAGGTCCACCGCATGGTGCTGGCGAATTTCCTGAGGCGCCAGGGCAAGGATTTCTTCAAGTGGGGGGCGGATCGTGGATGACCATGACCTGCCGAGGCTGGCGGCCAATCATGTGCCGCTCTCGCCGGTCTCCTTCCTGCTGCGGGCGGCGCGGGTCTATCCCGGCAGGGTCGCCGTCATTCATGGGGCGCGGCGGACCACCTATGCGGAGATGGCGGAGCGGTGCCGGCGGCTGGCCTCGGCGCTGAGGCGGAAGGGCGTCGGCACGGGGGATGTCGTCGCGGTGCTGGCGCCGAATACGCCGGAGATGCTGGAGGCGCATTACGGCGTGCCGATGGCGGGCGCGGTGCTGCTGACGATCAACATCCGGCTCGATACCGCCGCCATCGGCTTCATCCTGCGGCATTCCGGCGCGAAGCTGCTGATGGTGGACCGGGAGTTCACCAGAGTCGCGCGCGGGGCGGTGCCGGAGGGCGTGACGGTCGTCGATATCGCGGATAGCGAGGCGCCGGAGGGCGAGGTGCTCGGCGACACCGAGTACGAGGCGTTCCTGGCGGCGGGGGATGCGGCGGAGTCGATCCACATGCCGGAGGATGAGTGGGAGGCGATCAGCCTCTCCTACACCTCGGGCACGACGGGCAACCCGAAGGGCGTCGTCGCGCATCATCGCGGCGCCCACCTGAATGCGACGGCGAATGCGCTGGCTTTCGAGCTGACGCCGCGGAGCGTCTATCTCTGGACGCTGCCGATGTTCCACTGCAACGGCTGGACCTATACCTGGGCCGTCACCTTGCAGGGGGGGACGCATGTCTGCCTGCGCAAGGTGGAGCCGGGCGCGATCTTCGCCGCCATCGCCGAGCATGGCGTGACGCATATGTGCGCCGCGCCCGTGGTGCTGACGATGCTGATCCATGCGCCGGAGGCAGTGAAGCGGGCGCTGCCGGGGAAGGTGGCGATCGCCACGGGCGGGGCGGCGCCGCCTTCGCCCGTCATCGCCGGGATGGAAGGGATGGGCTTCTCGGTCACGCATCTCTACGGGCTGACGGAGTGCTACGGGCCGGCGACGATCTGCCTGTGGCAGCCTGGGCTGGAGGAGATGCCGCTCGGGGAGAAGGCGGCCTTCATGGCGCGGCAGGGGGTCAACCATCCGATGCTGGAGGAGGCGGCGGTGATCGACGCGGCCTCGATGCGGCCGGTGCCGGCGGATGGGCGAACGCTCGGCGAGGTGATGCTGCGCGGCAATACGGTGATGAAGGGCTATCTGCGCAACCCGGAGGCCAACCGCGAGACTTTCGCCGGGGGGTGGTTCCATACCGGCGACCTCGGGGTGATGCATCCGGATGGCTATATCGAAGTGAAGGATAGGGCGAAGGACATCGTCATCTCGGGCGGGGAGAACATCTCGACGCTGGAGGTGGAGGAGGTGCTCTACGCGCATCCGGCGATCATGGAGGCGGCGGTGGTGGCAGCGCCCGATGCCAAATGGGGCGAGGTGCCGCATGCCTTCGTCACGCCGCGGCCGGGGGCCGAGCCGCCCACGGAGGCGGAGGTGATCGCCTGGTGCCGGGCGCGGCTGGCGCATTTCAAATGCCCGAAGCGGGTGAGCTTCGGGCCGCTGCCGAAGACCTCGACGGGCAAGATTCAGAAATTCGAACTGCGCGGGCGGCTGCAGGGCGTGTAGCCTCCCCGGAACAACCGGGAGGAAACAAGCATGAACATCCTGCGGAGGGGGCTGCTGGCGGCCCCTGCCCTGCTGGCCGTCCGCGCGCAGGCGGAGGCTTGGCCGGACCGGCCGGTGCGCATCCTGGTGCCCTATACGCCGGGCGCCATCAACGACACGCTGGCGCGGCTTGTCGGCGAGAAGATGGGCGATGCGGTCGGCCAACTCGGCGTGGTCGAGAACCGGCCGGGAGCGAGCGGCTCGCTCGCCATCGCGGCGACCGCGCAGGCGACGGACAACTACACCATCTGCGTCGCCAATACCGCCAACCTGACGATGAACCCCTTCCTCTTCGCCAATACGGGCTACGACCCTACGAGGGACATCGCCCCGCTCTGCGTGACGACGCGACTGATGAACTGCCTGGCGGTGCGGGCGGAGAGCGGCATCGGCAGCCTGCGCGAGCTGATCGCGCGGGCCAAGGCGCAGCCGGGGAAGCTCAGCTATGCCAGCTCGGGCGCGGGGAGCAGCCCGCATCTGGCTGCCGAGCTGTTCCGCGTGCAGGCGGGGATCGAGCTGACGCATGTGCCCTATCGCGGCAGCGCGCCGGGCATCGCCGACCTGCTCGGCGGGCGCGTGGACATGACCATCGACAACCTGCCGAACGTGCTGCCGCATGTGCAGGGCGGGCGGCTGAAAGCGCTGGCGGTGACGGGCAGCGAGCGGGACCCGACGCTGCCCGACGTGCCGACCTTCGCCGAGGCGGGGCTGCCGGGCTACGAGGTCTATGTGTGGTTCGGCTTCATTGGGCCGGCGGCGATGCCGCAAGTGGTGCGGGACCGCCTGTCCCAGGCGATCATCGGCATCGTGCGGGGGACGGAGACGGCGGAGAGGATCCGCCGGGCGGGGGCGACGGTCTGGGTGCAGGACGGGGCGCAGATGGCGGCGCTGATCCGGAGCGAGCTGGAAAAGTGGGGCGGGGTGATCCGGGGGGCCAATCTGCGGATCGAGTAGCGGAAGGGATGCCCAGAGCAGGCCTGGCCGTGATGGCGGGCGGTCAGGCGATCTCGCGGATCAGCTTGGCGCGGAGGGCGCGGGCGATGTCGCGGCGGTCCTCGGCCGTGACGACGAAGGCGCCGGGGCCGCCGATGACCTCGCGGCGATAGGTCTCGGCGAGCGGTTCGCCGGCGCGGGTGACCTGGCCGGCGGAGGCGACGGCCAGCGCGTTGATCGTGATGCCGGCGGCGACCGCCGCGTCGCGGGCGGTGGCGGCGGGGATCACCGAGCGGAGGTCGGGGCCGTCGCCGGAGAGGTCGATGACCCGCTCGGCGGCCCGGAAGGGCGAGGTGGCGATCAGGCGGGTGCAATGGTCGAGCGCGTCGCCGATGGCGTTCCAACTTTGCGGGCTGCGGGGCGCGCGGAGGATCGCGTCCGCCAGGGCGATGGCGGAGGCAGCGTCGGCGAGGCGCATCCATCCCACCACCGTCGCGGCGCCGGCGGGGGAGCCCCATTCGACCATGGCGACGGCGATGGCGCCACGCGGCTTGCCCTGGATGGCGGCGAGGACGGAGGGGTGCGTCAGCGCCTCGGCATAGCCTTCGCGCTGGAGCTGGAACTCGTCCGGGTCGATGGAGCCGGAGGCGTCGACGGCCAGCGTCAGGAGGAGGTCGACCTCGGCTGGCTGGGCGCCAATGGGATGTGCATCGGCGGTGGCGGCGAGGCTGGCGAGGAGGTGGCGGCGGCGCATCGGGGCTCCTTGTGGGGGTTGGTCGGGGGCCGCATCCTTCGCGGGAAGGATGGGAGGGAAGCGATGCCGAGCCTCAAGGTCAACGGGTACGAGATGCATTATGCGGAGGCCGGAAGCGGCACGCCGGTGGTGCTGGTGCATGGCTCGCTCAACGACCAGCGTTACTGGGCGCCGCAGATGGAGCCGCTCGGGGCACGCTTCCGCGTGCTGGCGCCGAGCCTCAGGCATTACTGGCCGGAGCGGTGGGATGGCGTCGGCGAGACCTTCAAGATCGACCAGCATGTGGAGGATGTGGCGGCCTTCATCGGCACGCTCGGGGCGGGGAAGGTCGATCTCGTCGGGCATTCGCGGGGCGGGCATATCGCCTTCCGGGTGGCGGAGCGGCACCCGGGGCTGATCCGGCGGCTGGTGCTGGCGGAGCCGGGGGGCGAGCTGGATGAGAGCCTCGGCGGCGTGCCGGGCGGGGCGGGCAAGCAGGCCGGGGCCTTCGCCGCGGCGGCGGAGTTGCTCAAGGGAGGCGATACCGAGGGGGCGATGCGGCGCTTCGCCGAGCATACCGGCGGGCCGGGGGCCTGGGAGAAGCGGAGCGCCGCCCGCAAGGCGATCAACCTCGACAATGCGCATACGCTGCTGGGGCAGATCGACGAGCGGCGGCGCCCCTATGGGCGGACGGCGGCGGAGGCGATCGGCGTGCCGACCCTGCTGGTGAACGGTGCGCAGACCCAGCCGCAATTCATCGCCATCGTCGAGGCGCTGGAGCGGGTGATGGCGGATGCGCGGCGGGTGGTCATCCCGGATGCGGCGCATGGGATGAGCAGCGACAATCCGGCGGATTTCAATGCGGCGGTGCTGGCGTTTTTCGGCTGACGGATTTTGGACCCTGCCTAAATCGGCTTCTGCCGATGTCCTTCCGCGGCTTTTGCTGCGGAAGGACGGGCGAGGCAGTAGAACGCTTTCGCGAAAGCTACTAAATCCGGAATTCGTTCCGGCTATGGCCTTCCGCTTCCATGGCATGAAGCCATTTCGGCAGCCTGCCGCGGCCGGTCCATTCTTCGCCGTTCGGGCCGCGGAATTTCGCGGCGACCTGGCCTCCCGTGCCGGCTTTCTTCGAAGCGCGGGGAGACGGCTCCGGGGAGCGCCCAGGCCAAACGGTCTCGAAGGCAAGGCCCAGCTGGGCGAGTTTCTCCTTGGCTTCCGCCAGGATGGCCTCCCGGGCGCCATCGAGCTTTTCCAGGCGCTTCGCCTCGGCAGCGTCACGCAAAGCGGTCAACTCCTGGACGCTCATGTTTTCGAGATCGACTTTGCCTTTTTCCACGACTCGGTTTCTCCGTTGAATTCTGGCGTTTCCTATAACATCGGGAAAAACCCGGCAAGCGAGCCGAACCTGCCTCCGCCGGTTTCAAATCCGGGGGCCAGCGTGCCGACGCGAAAATGCCCTGCCGTTTCCGGCAGGGCATCATTTCGATCGAGACCGTGGGTGGCGGGTATGGCTTACCCTTGCGCCCGCACCAGCCGGCCGGGCCGCGCGCCCGTCTCCTCGCCGCGCTCGAAGATCGGTTGGCCGCTGCAGAGGGTCATGTCGTAGCCGTCGACATGCTGCACCAAGCGGCGGCCGCCGGCGGGGAGGTCGAAGATCATCTCCGGGTGGTGCGGGCGCAGCGCAGCGAAGTCGATGACGTTGACATCGGCCTTCTTGCCGACTGCCAGGCGGCCACGGTCGTGGAACCCGAAGAAGTCGGCGGTTTCGCTGGTCTGCCGCTTGATGACGAATTCCAGCGGCAGGCGGGGGCCGCGGCTGCGGTCGCGGACCCAGTGGGTCAGCATGGTGGTGTTGAGCGAGGCGTCGCAGATCACGCCGCAATGGGCGCCGCCATCGGAGAGGCCGAGGATGGTGTTCGGGTCCTCGATCATCTCGCGCACCACCTCCAGGTCGCCGTGGACGTAGTTCGTGATGGGGAAGTAGAGCATGCGGCCGCCGTCGCCGCCGGTCAGGTAGTCGTAGCAGAACGCCTGCGGGTCCTGGCCGGCCGCGGCGGCGAGGGCGGCGATGCTGCGCTCGGGCGGCGGCTCGTAATCCGGGTTGTCGCCGAGGACGTACATGCGGTCCCAGCGGGTGGCAACCTGGCGGGAGAGCGGGGGCAGGATCTCCATGAGCCGCGGCGAGGCCTCCTGCGCCAGGATATCCGCGCGCACTTGTGGGTCGCGCAGGCGGGCGAGCTGCTCGGCGGGGGAGAGGCGGGCGAGCTCGGCGAAGCCTTCGCGGAGGGCAAAGGGGTTGAGGCTGGTGGCGAGGCCGAGGATCAGCCCGACCGGGCGGCCGGCGACCTGGGCGGAGAGGGCCAGGCCCTCGCCGCGGGCGGCGCGGACGCCGTCCATCAGGCGGCGCCAGCGCTGCGGGTCATAGCTGCGATCGGTGAGCAGGAACCAGACGGGGCGGCGGCTGTCGGCGGCGACCTGGCGCAGCCAGCCGAACTCGGCCGCCTCGTCCTCGAAGTCGGAGAGCATGCCGAAGGCGCCGCGGCCGGCGCGGCCCATGGCGCGCCCGATTGCGATCAGCTCCTCATGCTCGGCGTACCGGCCGGGGACCAGCTCGCCGGCCGGTGTCTTGTGCTGGTCGGTGCGGCTGGTGGTGAAGCCGAAGGCGCCGGCCTTCAGCGCCTCCTCGGTGAGGCGGGCCATCAGCTCGATGTCTTCGGCCGTCGCCATCTCGCGGGCGATGGCGCGCTCGCCCATGGCGTAGACGCGCAAGGGGTGGTGGGCGAGCTGGGCGGCGACGTCGATGGTGCGGGGCAGGCGGGCGAGCGCGTCGAGATAGTCGGGGAAGCTCTCCCAGTCCCATTTCAGCCCCTCGGCGAGGGCGATGCCGGGGATGTCCTCGACGCCTTCCATGAGGTCGATGAGGGCTTGGTGGTGGGCCTTCCGCACCGGGGCGAAGCCGACGCCGCAATTGCCGAAGAGGATGGTGGTCGCGCCGTGCCAGGAAGAGGGGGCGAGAACCGGGTCCCAGGTGGCTTGGCCGTCGTAATGGGTGTGGACATCGACCCAGCCGGGGGTGACGAGGCGGCCCTCGGCCTGGACCTCGCGGCGGCCGGGGCCGGCCTTGCCGCCGACCTGGGCGATGCGGTCGCCGTCGATGGCGAGGTCGCCGGTGAAGCCGGGGGCGCCGGTGCCGTCGACGAGGGTGCCGCCGCGGATCACGAGGTCATGCATGGGGAGCCTCCTTGGTCGTTCGACCAAGTGTGGCTCCGGCGGGTTGTGGGGGCAATACGGCGCTAGCCGGCGATGGCGTAGGCCGGGCGGCGCGGGTCGGCGCCGGCGGCGACGAGACCGGTGCGTGGGTCGGAGCGCACCACCTCGACCGCGCCGGCGAGCCAAGTGCGGTGGGGCCAATCCTTCACTTCGTGGCCGCGGGCGGTGAGGGCGTCGCGGGTCGATTGGGGGATGCCGTCCTCGACTGCGAGCCGGGCGGGGAAGTAGTCGAAGGGGGCGAAGGAGGAGGGGAAGGCGTAGCTGGCGATGCGGGGAGCCTCGATCGCCTCCTGCAGTTCCATGCCGAAATGCAGGATGTTCACCATCACCTGCAGCATCGCCTGGATCTGCACGTCGCCGCCCGGAGTGCCGAGCGGCATGAGGCCGCCCTCCGCCGTGACCACGAGGGCGGGGTTGGGGGTCAGGCGGGGGCGCTTGCCGGGTGCGACGCCCGAGGGATGCGCCGGGTCCGGCCGGCTCTGGCTGCCACGGTTGGAGGGGATGAGGCCGAGGCCGGGGACCACGGGCGAGTTCCAGGAGCCGTCGGAGGGCGTGGCGCTGAAGGCGTTGCCCCAGCGGTCGATGACGGCGCAGTAGGAGGTGTCCGCCTCGACCGTCGGCAGGGTGCGGGGAGCCGGAGCGGGTTCGCCGCCCCCCGGGCCGAGCAGGACGGGAAACATGCCGGGCTGGGCGCGGGCCGGATCGATGGCAGCGAGGCGGGCCGAGAGATGTGCGTCCGACAGAAGCCGGTCGAGGGGCACGTCGAGGAAGGCCGGGTCGCCGAAATGGTACTCGCGGTCGGCCATCGCCGCCTTGATGCATTCGGTCATCAGGTGGAGGTAGTCGGGGCTGTTATGGGCCATGCCGGCGAAGCCGCCGCGCTCGAAGAGCAGCAGCGCCTCCAGCAGGGCGGGACCCTGGCACCAGGGACCGCAGGTGATGACCTCATGGCCACGCCAGTGGCGGCTGACGGCCGGCTCGATGCGGGAGCGGAAGCCGGCGAGGTCGGCCATGGTCAGGTAGCCACCCTCCTCCGCCATGAAGCGGGCGATCTCGCGGGCGATGTCGCCGCGGTAGAAGGCGGCATGGGCGGCGGCGAGGCCGGCGGCCCTCCCCTGCCCGGCCGCGGCGGCCTCCTTGTCCACCATGTACTGCAGGGTGCGGGCGAGGTCGGCCTGGAGGAACTTCTCGCCCACCTCCGGCCTCCGGCTGCCGGGGAGGAAGATGGCGGCGTTGGAGGACCAGCGCACGTAGTCCGCCTCATGGGTGCGGATGCTCTCTGCGAGCAGCGGATTGACGGCGAAGCCGTCGCGGGCGTGGCGGATGGCGTATTGGGCAACCTCGCCGAAGGAGAAGGTGCCGTGGCGCTCGAGGGCGGTGATCCAGGCATCCGGGGCGGCGGGGATGACGGTGCGGAGCACGCCGTTCGGGATGCGGCTGCCATGCTCGCGCTGGAAGAGGTCAGCCGGGATGGAGGCGGGCCAAGGGCCGAGGCCGGCGATGGTCTCGGTGCGGCCGTCGGCCAGGCGGATCAGGATGGGGGCGACGCCGGCGACGTTCACCAGGTCCGGCAGCAGCACGCCGAGGGCGAGGCCAGTGGCGCAGCCGGCATCGATGGCATTGCCGCCCGCTTCCAGCACGGCGAAGCCGGCGGCGGCCGCGAGGTAGTGGCCGGCGGAGACGGCATGGCGGGCGCCGTAGAGGGTCGGGCGGGTGGCGTGCATCGGTTGGGAGCCTCGGCCATGGACGGGGCGGGCCGGCGGCGACACCATCCGGCCCGGTGAAGGCTCCGCCCTGGGTGGAGCGGCTGTCAACGGAGGAAGAAAGATGGAAGACGCGCCCGTCCTGCTCGGCCGCGATGCGCGGGGCATCGTCACCGCCACGCTGAACCGGCCGCACCGGGGCAATGCCTACAACGCCGAATTGCTGGCCGGGCTGACGGAGGCGCTGGAGGCGCTGGCCGAGGATGCGGGGGTGCGGGCCCTGGTGCTGCGCGGCGCGGGGCGGCATTTCGCCGCCGGGGCGGATCTCGGCTGGCTGGCGGAGGTGGCAGGGTATCCGCCAGAGGCCGCCTTCCAGGCCTCGCTGGCGACGACGCGAGCGATGCAGCTGCTGAACGAATTCCCGCGCCCGACCCTCGCCCTGGTGCAGGGGGCGGCCTCCGGCGGCGGGTGCGGGCTGGTCTGCTGCGTCGATGTGGCGCTGGCGGTGCCGGAGGCGGTGTTCGGCCTGACCGAGGTGCGGGTCGGCGTCTCGCCGACGCCGATCTCACCGCAGATGGTCCAGGCCATGGGGCTGCGTCAGGCGAGGCGCTACGCCGTGACCGGCGAGCGGTTCGATGCCGCCGAGGCCCTCAGGATCGGCCTGGTGCATGAGGTGGTCGCGCCGGCGGCGATCGAGGCGCGGCTGGAGGCGATCCTCACCGAGGTGCTGCGGGCGGCGCCCGGCGCGGCGGCGGTGACAAAGGACAGCCTGCTCGGCGCCAACGGGGCCAAGCTCGATGCGCGGGCGATGGCGCTGCTGTCGCATGAGGGCTGGATGCAGCGGGCCACGGCCGAGGGGCGGGAGGGGCTGGCGGCGTTCCGCGAGAAACGTCTCCCGGCTTGGGCACAAGGCTCTGGAATCGTATAGAAAATGCGGATGACCTGGCCAGTCATCGGCCCAGTGTCATCGAAGCTTCATGGATATGAAACCCAGCCGTCTTATGGCGGCTCTAGGAAGGCGCCGCATCCGGGGCCGCAGAGTCCCGGTCGGGATAATCGCGGAGACATACACGTGCATCGTCGCCAACTGCTGGCCTCGGCCAGCCTGCTCGCCGCCGGCACCGCCTTCGGCGGCCGCGCCTTCGCCCAAGGTGGCCAGGTCACCGGCGCCGGCGCCACCTTCCCCAACCCGGTCTACCAGAAATGGGCCGAGGCCGGCCGCGGCGCGACCGGCATCACGGTGAACTACCAGTCGGTCGGCTCGGGCGCGGGCATCAACCAGATCCGCAACCGCACGGTGGATTTCGGCGCCTCCGATGCGCCGCTGACGCCGCAGCAGCTGACCGAGGCGAACCTGCTCCAGTTCCCCTCGGTGATGGGCAGCCTCGTCGCCATCGTGAACATCCCCGGCATCGAGGATGGGCAGCTGAAGCTGACCGGCGAACTGCTGGCCGAGATCTATCTCGGCAAGATCACCAAGTGGAACGACCCGAAGCTGGTCGAGCTGAACCGCGGCCTGACGCTGCCGAACCTCGCGATCGCCCCCGCCTACCGGGCGGATGGCTCCGGCACGACCTTCGTGTGGGTCTCCTACCTCGCGGCGGTCTCGCCGGAATGGAAGGAGAAGGTCGGTGTCGGCACCTCCGTCCGCTTCCCCGCCGGCACCGGCGCGCGCGGCAACGAGGGCGTGGCCGGCACGGTGAAGAACATCCGCGGCGCCATCGGCTATGTCGAGAACGCCTACGCGGTCTCGAACAAGCTGGTCACCACCCAGCTCCGCAACAAGGCCGGCCAGTTCGTGAAGCCGACGCATGAGAGCTTCATCGCCGCGGCGCAGAGTGCCGACTGGAACGCGCCGGGCATGGCCGCCAGCCTGATCGACCAGCAGGGCGCCACCTCCTGGCCGATCGTCTCGCCGACCTTCATCCTGCTGCCGAAGAACCCGACCGATGCGGAGCGCAGCCGCAACGTGATGAAGTTCTTCGACTGGGCCTTCAACAACGGCGCGCAGTTGGCGACGCAGCTTGACTACATCCCGCTGCCGAAGCCGGTGCAGGACCAGATCCGCACCGCCTGGAAGGCCGAGGTGAAGGCCAACGGCCAGCCGGTGTGGAACGGCTGATCGCGTAACGGATAAGGAGCCCGCCGCGTGTCGCAGGCCACCACCATGACCACCGGCGCGCGGCCGGCCGCGCCGCGCCGCGCCGGCAGCCTCGGCGATGCCGTCTTCGCCGGGGCCTGCCAGGCGGCGGGCGCCTTCGTGCTGCTGCTGCTCGGCGGCATCATCGTCGAGCTCTTCATCGGCGGGCTGCCCGCCTTCCGGGCCTTCGGCCTGCCCTTCCTCTGGTCCACGGAATGGGACCCGGTGTCCGAGGTCTTCGGCGCCGGCGTCTCCATCTACGGCACCATCGTGACGGCGGTGCTGGCGATCATCTTCGCCGTGCCGCTGGCCTTCGGCGTCGCCTTCACGCTCACCGAACTGGCGCCGCCCTGGCTGCGGCGGCCGGTCGGCACGGCGGTGGAGCTGCTGGCGGCGGTGCCCTCCATCATCTACGGCATGTGGGGCTTCTTCCTCATCGCGCCGCTGATGGCGCAATACGTCCAGCCGACGCTGATCGACAGCCTGGGCGAGTTGCCAGGCATCGGCGGCCTGTTCCAGGGCCCGCCCTTCGGCACCGGCATCCTGACCGCGGCGCTGATCCTCGCCATCATGATCCTGCCCTTCATCGCGGCGACCATGCGCGACGTCTTCGAGCAGGTGCCGCCGGTCTACAAGGAAAGCGCCTACGGCCTCGGCTGCACCACCTGGGAGGTGATGCGCGGCGTGGTGCTGCCCTATACGCGGATCTCGGTCGCGGGCGGCGTGATGCTCGGGCTCGGCCGGGCGCTGGGCGAGACCATGGCGGTGACCTTCGTCATCGGCAACGCCAACCGCATCACGACGACGCTGTTCGGGCCGGGCAACACCATCGCCTCGGTCGTGGCGCTGGAGTTCGGCGAGAGCGAGACCGGGAGTTTGAAGCTCTCGGCGCTCCTGGCGCTCGGCTTCATCCTCTTCGTCATTTCCTTCGTGGTGCTCGCCACCTCGCGCTACCTGCTTCGCTCCCGGCTGAAGGGCTGACCCGATGAGCGCCACGACACAACCCGCGCTGACGCCGGTGAAGGATCTGGCCGTCGCCGCGCGGCTCGGCCGCGGGCGAAAGCGGACCGACGTCATCATCCGCACGCTCTCCCTCGCGGCGACCGCGATCGGCCTCATCTTCCTTGCCTCGATCCTGATCACCCTCTTCGTGAAAGGCTTCGGGGCCATGAACCTCGCGGTCTTCACCGAGGTGACGAAGCCGCCGGGCTCCGAGGGCGGGCTGCTCAACGCCATCGTCGGCAGCCTGATCCAGGTGGTGCTGGCGACGCTGATCGGCACGCCGATCGGCATGCTGGTCGGCACCTACCTCGCCGAATACGCCCAGGGCTCGCGCTTCGGCGACGTGGTGCGCTTCGTCTCCGACATCCTGCTCTCGGCGCCCTCGATCCTGATCGGCCTCTTCGTCTACCAGCTGCTGGTGCTGCCCTTCGGCGGCTTCTCCGGCTGGGCGGGCGTCGCGGCGCTGGCCATCATCATCATCCCGATCGTGGTGCGGACGACGGAAGACATGCTCAGCCTCGTCCCCAACACGCTGCGCGAGGCGGTGATCGGCCTCGGCGCGCCGAAGTGGAAGATGATCGTGCTGGTGAGCTGGCGCTCGGCGATCTCCGGCATCATCACCGGCGTGCTGCTCGGCATCGCCCGCATCGCCGGCGAGACGGCGCCGCTGCTCTTCACCAGCCTTGGCAACAATGCCTGGTCGACCAACCTCTCGGCGCCGATGCCGAGCCTGCCGATCACCATCTATTCCTATGCCGGCTCACCCTTCCAGGACTGGATCGAACTGGCCTGGGCCGGCGCTCTCCTCATCACCCTCGCCGTGCTGCTGCTGAACATCGGCGCGCGCAGCCTCCTCGGCCGCGGCAAGTGAAGGACATGAACCCCATGAGCCAATCCGCGATGGACGACAAGACCGCCCCCGCCGCCCGGCCCAATATCGGCGCCATGCAGGCGCGCTCCGCCGCCGAGCTGAACGAGGCGAAGCTGGCGATCCGCGGCCTCGACTTCTTCTACGGCGCGCACAAGGCGCTGAAGGGGATCGATCTGAACATCCCCGCCCGGCAGGTAACGGGCATGATCGGCCCCTCGGGCTGCGGCAAGTCGACCCTGCTGCGCGTGCTGAACCGCATGTACAGCCTCTATCCCGGCCAGCGGGCCGAGGGGCAGGTGCTGCTCGACGGCGAGAACATCATCGACAGCAACGTGGACCTCAACGCGCTGCGTTCGAAGATCGGCATGGTCTTCCAGAAGCCGACGCCCTTCCCGATGACCATCTACGAGAACATCGCCTTCGGCGTCCGGCTGCACGAGCAGCTCAGCAAGGCGCAGATGGACGAGCGGGTGGAATGGGCGCTGACCCGGGCCGCACTCTGGTCGGAGGCGAAGGACCGGCTCAATACCTCGGCGATGGGAATGTCGGGCGGGCAGCAGCAGCGGCTCTGCATCGCACGCACCATCGCGGTGCGGCCGGAGGTGATCCTGTTCGACGAGCCGACCTCGGCGCTCGACCCGATCTCGACCCTGAAGATCGAGGAGCTGATCGACGAGCTGAAGCGCGACTTCACCATCGCCATCGTGACGCACAACATGCAGCAGGCGGCGCGCTGCGCCGACCAGGTGGCGTTCTTCTACCTCGGCGAGCTGATCGAGGTGGCGCCGGCGGGGCAGCTCTTCACCGCGCCGAAGCATCCCAAGACGCAGGAATACATCACCGGCCGGTTCGGCTGAGGCGGGGGCCAGGAACATGGAACAGATGGCCGAGCATACCGTGCGCTCCTATGCCGAGGAGCTGCGGCGGCTGCGCGACATGATCGCCCGCATGGGCGGCCTCGCCGAGCGGCAGGTGGCGGATGCGGTCGCCTCGCTGATCCGGCGCGACACCGACCTCGCGACCGAGGTGGTCGGGCGCGACGCCGCGATCGACGCGCTGGAGCGGGAGATCGAGAATTTCTGCATCCGCATCCTGGCACTGCGGCAGCCGGTGGGGCAGGACCTGCGGCTGGTCATCGCCTGCCTCAAGATCAGCCACGGGATCGAGCGGATCGGCGACTACGCGCGCAACGCGGCGAAGCGGAGCATCGTGCTGGCCCAGCAGCCGGCGATCGGCAGCCTCAACGGCTTCAACCGGATGGCGGTGCTGGTGCAGGAGAATCTGAGGGGCGCGATCGACGCACTGGTCAACGACGACGTCGCCCGGGCCGACGAGGTCTGGGAGGCGGACGAGCCGGTCGACCAGGTCTATAACGGCATCTTCCGCGAGATGCTGACCTTCATGATGGAGGATCCGCGCAACATCACCGCGGCGACGCATCTGCTGTTCGTTGCCAAGAACCTCGAGCGCATCGGCGACCACGCCACCAACATCGCCGAGACCGTGCATTACGCGGTGCGCGGCGACAACCTGCCGGACGAGCGGCCGAAGGGCGACGGTTCCGCCTATGCCGTGGTCCGGCCTCCGGGCTGAGGAAGGAATGTCCCCTATGCCTGACATGGTCCAGGGCCATGCCAAGCCGACCATCCTGGTGGTGGAGGATGAGGCGCCGCTGATCACGCTGCTGCGCTACAACCTCGAGAAGCAGGGTTTCCGCGTCGAGGAGGCGGCGGACGGGCAGGAGGCCCTGCTGCGCGTCGCCGAGGCGCGGCCCGACCTCGTGCTGCTCGACTGGATGCTGCCCGCGCTCTCGGGCATCGAGGTCTGCCGCCAACTCCGCCGCAAGCCGGCGACGCGGGACCTGCCGATCATCATGGTGACGGCGCGGACCGAGGACCAGGATGCGGTGCGGGCGCTCGATACCGGGGCCGACGACTACATCGCCAAGCCATTCGCCATGGACAGCCTGCTGGCGCGCATCCGGGCGCTGCTGCGGCGCTCGGGCAGCATCGCCACCAAAGGCACTCTCTCCTACCTCGACATCACCATGGATCAGGACGCGCACCGGGTGACGCGGGCCGGCCGCGCCCTGCATCTCGGCCCGACCGAGTACCGGATGCTGGAGTTCTTCCTGCAGAACCCGGGCCGGGTTTTCAGCCGGGAGCAGTTGCTGGATGCGGTCTGGGGCCGCGACATCCATGTCGAGCCGCGCACGGTGGACGTGCATATCCGCCGGCTGCGCAAGGCGATCAATGTCGAGGGCGGGGCGGATGTGATCCGCACCGTGCGCTCGGCGGGCTATGCGCTGGACCAGGACGGGGACTGAGGCGACTCAGGCCGCGGCCCGGCGGCCCAGCACCACCGCGGCCGCCGCGGCCTGGATCGCCGCGGCGGCAAGGAAGAGCCACGGCTCCGCGATCGTCCGCAGCAGGCCGAAGGCGGCCGGGGCGAAGGCATAGGCCGCCTGGCTGCAGGCCGTGACCAGCGCCACCGCCCGCGCGGTATCGGCCGCCGCGAAATCCTGCTGCGCGATCAGCGGCGGCAGCGAGGTCGCATTGCCGAGTCCGAGGCCGAACAGCACCACGCCGATCAGCAGCAGCGGCACCGAGACGCCGCCCGCCGCCAGCAGCACCAGCGAGCCGCAGACCTGAAGGGCGAAGATCGCCGCCAGTGCCCGGCGCCGGTCCGCCTCCGCCGGCAGCAGCCAGCCGAGCCCGGTCCGCCCGGCGATGGCACAGACCGTCGCCAGCGCTGCTGCGAAACCTGCTCCCTGCGCCCCCATTGCCGGGATCAGCAGCGAAATGAGATGCGCGATCAGCCCGATCTGCGCGAAGAGGCCGAGCGAGGTGGCCGCCGCCAGGGTGAGGAAGCGCCGGTCGCGCCAGAGCGCCCGGCCGGGCAGCGCCGCCGCGCCGGCCGGTGCCGTGCCACCCGCCGCCTCGCCATCCGCATACTGGCCGAGCGAGGCAGGCGTCGGCGCCAGGTAGCGGCCGGAGAGCCACCACAGCGCCAGCACCATCGCCCCGCCCGCCAGCGCGGCCGCGCCGACGAAGCCAAGCACCGCGATCAGCGCCACCCAGAGCGGCGAGAACAGGATGCCGCCGAGGCTCGCCCCGTTGTAGGCGGTGCTGAGCGCCGCGGAGCGCCGCCGCGCGAACCAGGGCGAGACCATGGCATTGATCGCCGCGCCGCCGGTCGCCGCCCAGCCGAAGCCGCTCAGCAAGGTCGCGGCGAAGAGCTGCCAGGGCTCCGCCGCCAGCGCCCAGCCGAGGATGCCGAACGCACTCGCCAGCGCCGCCGCCCGCGTCACCGCGACGATGCCGAAGCGGCCGTGTAACGCCGCGAGATTGGCGACGATCACGGCGCCGAGCAGGAAATGGCAGGTGACGGCGGCGGAGATCAGCGCCACCGGCCAGCCCCGCGCCGCCTGGATGGCGGGGAGGAAGACCGGCGGCCCGTAGAACCCCACCCCCCAGCCGAAGACCGCGACGGTGAAGGCGGCCCAGACGACGCGCCAGCCGAAGAAGGGCGGCGCGGCGGTCATGGCGGCTTGGGGCATGGGGCGGTCTCCGGCAGGGTCCGCGGCACCCTAGCCTACGCCGCCGGCGGCATGTTTCGGCCCTGCGCGAAGCCAGCTACCCGGTCCCTCAGACCGGAACGAGGGTCTCGGCCAGCCGGCTCCAGCTCGCCTCTCGGAGGTCGCGGCGCATCGCCTCCTCATCCGTCCAGCGGGTCTCGGCGGGAAGGCGGATCACCTCGCACTGCACCGTCAGCATGGTGTCGCGGAAGGGCCATGGGTCCAGAGACCACCGGGATGGCCCCAGCCGCACGAGCTTCATCTTCCGGGTGCTGCCATCCTCCATCGTCGCCTCTCCGGCCTTGTCCGGGTCGGCGAAGCAGAGGGCGAGGGAAAGGGCATCGGTCACCCCGACAAGGTCGTGGTTCCGCCTGACCTGGCCGGGATCCGCGCCGAGCCTCGCCACCCAGTCCGCCTGCAGGGCGGCCTCCTTGGCGGCGTTGCGATCGATCGCGGCATGGTCCTCCGGCGGCAGGCGCTCCGGGTCCATGTACTCCGTGTAGACGCGCGTGCCGTGCAGGGAGATGAGCAGGGCTGGCCAAAGGCCCCAGGCGGCGCGGGCGATCTCCACGCCCCGGGCCCACATCGGCGCATGGACGGCGGGGCCGAGGCTGGTGAAGGGGTGGGGCAGGCCCGTCTCAGGGTCGAGGGTCGGGGCGGTTTCCCAGTCGAGCCAGGCGAGATCGTGCTGCTCGGCGGCCAGGATGACCTCGGGCGCAGGGTCGGGCCGCGTGAAGCCGGGGGCGCCCCAGGCGGCCAACATCTGGCCGGACAGCAGGGCATGGGAGGGCTGGGAGATGAGAAGGCGGATGCCGTTCTCGGGGCTGCGCAGGATCATGGCAGGGTCAACGCGCGAGAGGGGCCTGCGGATACGGCGCCTCCGCAACTCCGGCGCTACCCCTCGTCCTCCAGCCCGAGCGCCCGGAGCCGCCCGCGCTCCTCGTCCCAGCCCGGCCGGTCCTTCACGTTGAGGAACAGATGCACCCGCCGGTCCAGCAGCCCCTCCAGCTCGCGCCGGGCGCTCTGGCCGATCGCCTTGATGCGGGCTCCGCCATCGCCGATCAGGATGGCTTTCTGCGTAGCCCGGCCAACATAGACGGTGCAGTCCACGCGGACGCTGCCATCCTTCCGCTCCTGCCAGTTCTCGGTCTCGACCGTCGCGTGGTGCGGCACCTCCTCATGCGTCTGGCGGAGGATCTGCTCGCGTACGATCTCGGCCACCAGCATGCGGTTGGGCAGGTCCGACAGCTCGTCCTCGGGGAAGAGGTAGGGGCCGGGCGGCATGGCCTCGGCCAGGCGGTCGAGCAGGCGGTCGAGGCCCCTCGCCTTCTCGGCCGAGATCATGAAGGTCTCCTCGACCGAGAGCAGCGCATTCAGCTCCTGCGCCAGGGGCAGCAGGCGGGGCGGCTCGATCAGGTCCACCTTGTTGAGCGCCAGCCAGATGGGCCGCCGGTCCTTCGCCAGCCGCTCGACGATGGCGCGGACGGCATCCGTCAGGCCGGCCCGCGCATCGACGATCAGCAGGGTGCGGTCGGCATCCTGCGCCCCGCCCCAGGCGGCGGCGACCATTGCCCGGTCCAGCCGCCGGCGCGGGGCGAAGATGCCGGGCGTGTCGACGAGGACGATCTGCGCACCGCGATGCATCACCACGGCGCGGATGCGGAAGCGCGTGGTCTGCGGCTTCGGCGAGACGATGGTGACCTTGGCGCCGGCCAAAGCATTCACCAGGGTGGACTTGCCGGCATTCGGCGCACCGACCACGGCCACCAGGCCGCAGCGGGGCCCCTCCTGCTCGCTCTCGCTCATCCCTGCTCCAATTTGGCCGACTCCAACTGGGCGAGCCATGCCTCTGCCGCCACCTGCTCCGCCGCGCGCTTCGACTCGCCCATCCCTTCGGCCTCGCGCCCCGCGGCACTCACCGCGACGACGAAGATCGGCTGGTGCGAAGGCCCGGTGGAGGAGACCAGCCGGTATTCCGGCAGGCCGAGCCCCCGCCCGAGCGTGTATTCCTGCAGCCGGCTCTTGGCCGACATGGGCGGGCGCAGGTCCGCGCCCATCTGCGCCTCCCATTCCCGCCGGACCAGGGTCCGCGCCACCGGCAGCCCGGCATCCAGGTAGAGCGCGCCGAGCAGCGCTTCCATCGCATCGGCAAGGACATTGGCGCGCTCGCGCAACCCCGCCCGTCCCTCGGAATGCGGCACCCGCAGCACGCCCGCGAGGCCGAGCCCCTCGGCCACGCGCGTCAGCGTGTCCCGCGCCACCAGCACGCCGAGCCGCTTGCCGAGATCGCCCTCCCGCTCCTCGGGGAAGCGTTCGGAGAGCCATTCGGCAATCAGCAGGGCCAGTACCCGGTCGCCAAGGAATTCGAGCCGCTCGTTGCTGTCGAGCTGGGCGCGCTTCGGGTCGGCCGCCGAACGGTGAGTGAGCGCCTGGGTCAGCAGCTCCGGCCGCGCGAATTCATGGCCGAGCCGCACGGCGAAGGCCGCGAGATTGCCCCCGGTCGTCATGGGGTCAGCGGACGCCGGAGAGAAGCCTGGACCAGCGGATAGCGAAGGGCCATGCCCAAACCTCCCACCAGGCGGCGGAGCCGTCGACCGAGAAGAAGATGAATTCGGCCCGGCCGACCAGGTTGTCCACCGGAATGAAACCCACCGCATTCTGCACCCGGCTGTCCAGGCTGTTGTCGCGGTTGTCGCCCATGGCGAAGAGATGGCCCTCCGGCACCCTGAACTCGGTGGTGTTGTCGAGCGGGCCGTCATCCGATTGCTCGACGATCGGATGCGTCCGCTCCGCCCCGCCCGCCGAGGCCGGCAGCGTCTCGCGGTAGAGGCGCACCGTCATGCGCGGCCCGTCGCCATCGACCACATAGGGCCCGGCCGCCTCGCGCCGTACCGCGGTGCCGTTGACATGGAGCAACCCGTTGCGGACCTGAATGCGATCACCGGGCAGGCCGACGATGCGCTTGATGTAGTCCTGGCTCGGGTCGCGCGGCAGCTTGAAGACGGCGACGTCGCCCCGCGCCGGCAGGCTGCCGAAGATGCGGCCCTGGAACAGGTTCGGCCCGAAGGGCATCGAGTAGCGCGAATAGCCGTAGGAGTATTTCGAGACGAAGAGGTAGTCGCCCACCAGCAGCGTCGGGATCATCGAGCCGGAGGGAATGTTGAAGGGCTCGAAGGCGATCGTGCGAATGCCGACGGCGATCAGCCCGGCATAGACGACCGTCTTGATGCTCTCGAGCCAGCCGCCGCTCTTGTTCTTCGCCATGGAGGTGCTCAAGGTCTGACCCATCGGTGCAGGTAGGGGTTTGCCCGCGGATCGGGTCCCCAGCAGGCGGGGATACGGCATCAGGCAGCGGGATGAAGCCTGCCGGGGGGTGGGGTGTCAAGGAAGCCCCCGGTTACGGCATGTAGCTGCCGCCGCCGACATCGAGGGTCGCGCCGGTAAGGTAACCCGCCGCCTCGGAGGCAAGGAAGGCCGCGACCTCGGCCACATCCTCCGGCGTGCCGAGCCGGCCGAGCGGGATATTGACGGCGAAGGCGGCATTGGCGCCCTCGGTCGTCCCCCGCGCCATCGGCGTGTCGATGCGCCCCGGAGCGATGCTGTTCACCGTGATTCCATCCGGCCCAAGCTCGGTCGCGAGGCTGCGCGCGAAGCCCATCAGGCCGGATTTCGCCGCGGTGTAGTGCGCGCCCGCGATCTGGCTCTTCGCCCGCGCCGCCTGGCTGGTCAGCATGATGATGCGCCCCCAGCGCCGGGCGCGCAGCGGCGGCAGGCAGGCCTGGGAGACGAGGAAGGCGCCGGTGAGGTTCACCGCCAGCACACGCCGCCACTCCTCGGCCGGCATCTCGCGGATGGGTCGCGCCTTGCCGTCCGGCCCCTTCGGCGAGATGCCGGCATTGTTGACGAGGATGCCAAGCCGCTCCCACCAGGGGCCGAGCGCCGTAGGCAGGCCGGCGACCGCGGCATCCTCCGCCACGTCGAGGGCAATGGCCCGCGCCTCGCCGCCCGCGGCGCGGATCGCGGCGGCAGTCGCCTCCCGCTCCTCCAGCACATCGGCGACGACGACCGGATGGCCGAGCGCCGCCAGCTTGTGGGCGATGGCGGCACCGATGCCGCGCGCCGCGCCGGTGACGAGGGCGACCTTGTCCGCATTGCTCATGGCGCGAGGATCACCTTGCTGGCCGCCCGCTGCCGGGCGAGTTCGAAACCCTCGATCCCCCGCTCCAGCGGCAGGCGATGGGTGATCATCGGGCGGAAGGCCTCCGGCTCGGCCGCGAGCCAGGCCATCACCCGGTCCCAGGTCCGCCGCACGGCGCCATGGGTGGCGCGGAGCTGGTGGCGCATGCGGACGAACTCCGTGAGCGGCAGGGTCAACGCCCCGGCATGGATGCCGGCCGCGACGATGACGCCACCCTTCTTCAGGACCGAAAGCCCCTCGTTGAGGCTCCCCGGCACGCCCGTCGCCTCCAGCACGACGTCGACGGGGCGGCCGCCGGTCAGCGCCAGCACCTGATCGGCCAGCGGCCCCTCCGCCACATCGACCGTCTCGGTGAAGCCGAGCTCGCGCAGCACGGCGAAGCGCGGCCCATCCGCCCGCCCCGCCACGAAGACGCGGGCGGCGCCGGCGCGCTGCGCCATCAGCGCGATCGCCTGGCCGATGGTCCCCGGCCCCAGCACGAGCACCGTCTCGCCGAGCCGGACCTCGCCGGTCAGCACCGCCTCCGCCCCGACGCCGAGCGGCTCGGCCAGCGCCGCGAGCTCGGCATCCACATTGTCCGGCACGGCGACGCAGCAGCGGGCCGGGATGCGGACGGTGCGGGCGAAGCCGCCATCCCGCGTCAGCCCGATCCCCTCGCGCCGCGTGCAGTTGCGCGCGTCATCCGCCCGGCAGGCGGTGCAATGGCCGCAGGCGACGAAGGGGATGACGGCGACCCGCGCCCCCTCCGCCCAGCCGGAGCCGGTGCCCGAGCGCACCAGGCGCCCGGCGAATTCATGGCCGAGGGTGACCGGCATGTGCGGGGTCATGAACTCGTAGCCCGCCGTCCACTCATAGGCATGGACATCGGAGCCGCAGATGCCGGCGGCCTCCACCTCGACCACCACCTCGCCCGGTCCCGGCGGCGGCGCCTCCGGCACCTCCTGGAATTCGAGGCCGAAGCCGACCGAGCTCTTGCGGAGGGCGAGCATCAGAAGGGCTCCGGATAGTGGCCGGCATAGAAGGAGATGGGTGGCTTCGCATCCGGGTCGGTGAGCACGTCGAGCAGCACTGGCCGCCGCGCCGCCAGCGCCTCCGCCAGCGCCGGGCCGATCTCGCTGCCCCGCTCGACCCGCATGCCCTCCACCCCGCAGGCTCGGGCGATGGCGGCATGGTCGACGGCGGCGAAGAAGACGGCCTTGGTGTGCTCGCCGAATTTCACCTCCTCGGCATGCTTCTGGTAGCCGAGGATGCCGTTGTTCAGCACCAGGGTGACGACCGGAAGCTCCATCCGCCGCAGCGTCTCCAGCTCCGCCCAGCTATGGGCGAAGCCGCCATCGCCGCAGAGGCAGACGACGCGGGCCTCGGGCGCCGCGATCTGCGCGCCGATCGCCATGGGCAGGCCCCAGCCGAGCCCGGCGATGCCACGCGGCGTCAGGAAGCGCTGCCCCGGCCGCCGCGCCGTCAGGTAGTTGGCGATCCAGATGGAGGAGTAGGAGGCATCGGCGACGACGATGTCCTCCTGCCCGATCAGCCGGTCGAGCTCCGCCATCAGCCGCTCCGGCCGGCAGGGCGCCGCGTCGCGGCTGATGACGCCTTCGATGGTGCGGCGCCAGCCCGCGACCGCCTCCGCGATCTCCGCCTCGATCGCCGGTCGGGCGGCGGCACGGGCCGAGAGGTCGTGGGCCGCCAGCGCCTCGGTCAGCGCGGCGAGGGTGAGCTTCGCATCGCCCACCAGCCGCATCGCCTCGTAATTGCGCCCGACTTCCATCGGATCGGCGTCGAGGTGGATGAAGCGCGTCTCCGGGCCGAAGAGCTTCCAGCTATCCGTCCCGTTCTGGTTGGTGCGGCTGCCGACGAGGAGGACCAGGTCGGCCCGCTCCACCATCGGCCGCAGCGCCGCCGTCCGTGCCCCCTGCCCCATCACATAGCCGACGATGCCGAGCGTCAGCGGATGGGTCTCGTCCGCCGCGCCCTTGCCCATGACGGTGGTGGCGACCGGCAGATGCGCCCGCTCCTGCAGCGCCGCCAGCTCCGCCGCCGCCCCCGAAAGGTGCACGCCGCCGCCTGCGATGACCAACGGATGCTTGGCAATCGCCAGCGCCTCCGCCGCCGCGGCGATGGCGGCCGGGTCGGCGAGGCTGCGATCGAGCGGCACCTCGCCGAGCGAGAGCCGGCGTGTCCGGAGCCCGCCGAGGGGTGCCGCCGCCTCGGTCAGCAGGTCGGCCGGCAACAGCAGCACGGCCGGGCCAGGGCGGCCGGAGCAGGCGGCGGTGAAGGCCATGTCCACATAGTCGTCAAGCCGGTCCGCCCAGTCGATCCGCCGCACCCATTTCGCCACAGGAGCGAAGAGGTTGAGGTGGTCGAGCTCCTGGAAGGCGTTGCGGTCCGTCGCGTCCCGCGTCACCTCCTGCACCAGGGCGAGGACGGGGATGCTGGCCTTCAGCGCCTCGGCGAGCGGGGCCACCAGCAGCGTCGCGGCCGGGCCGTTTTGCGCAGTGACGACGCCGACCTTGCGGGCGATCCGCGCATAGCCATCGGCCATGGCGCCGCCGGCATTCTCCTGGCGATAGACCTTCTGGTCGATCCCCGCATGCGGCGCCGCCAGGTGGAAGGCCGAGGGCAGGCTCTGGCCGAAGGTGAGCGTCACCCCATGCCGGGCGAAGGCTTCCGCGAGGCGTAAGGCGACGGTGGCATTCGCGGCGCTGGCATGGTCCGGCATGGCGTTTCCCCTTTGGCCCGGCACGGGCTGGCGGCGGGATTGGACGGCGGGGGAAGCCGGGGCGTCAAGCCAGGCCGCCACCTTGGCGATGCGATGCAGCCTGCCCCGCATCCTGCAACGACATGCCATGACCGGTCCCGTCCGCCCAAATGGCATCCCGGCAGCCATTCCGCCTCGGTTTTTGGGGCCGAAGGCGCCCTTCCGGCCAATCCGCAAACCGGCACGGTTTCAATGGCCCTTCGCGGCAAAAGACAATTATCCGTTTCTCGCGAGCCGCGCTTGGCCCATAAGTTGAAAAGCATTGCTCGTTAAGATCGCCAAGAGCCAGGTCACAGGGTCCCAATATGGCACCGCAGCCAGTCGTCAGCTTCCTCAATGGCCTTTCGCAGCAGGCCTTCCTCGGTGCCGACCAAACCCTCACCCTGCGCTTCGACAATGCCGCCAGCGGTGCCGGGACGGGCTATGCGCCCTATATCGACCTGATCCTGCCGGCCAACGGCGCGGATGGCGCGGGCGCCGGCAACGCCCCCGTCAATGACGGCGTCAGCTTCGTCTCCGCCACCTATCTCGGCGCCAGCCTGCAGGCGAAGACCATCGAATTCGACGCGACGGGCCGTGCCACCCACCCCTTCGCCAAGGACGCGCTTGGCAACCCGGTGGTCGTCACCGGCACGCCGGGCGACACGCTGCTGGTGCTCACCCTGCCCTTCGGCAGCTTCACCACCACGCAGACGCCGGCCGACATCGCCCTCACCCTCCATGTCTCGGACCTGGCCGACCCCGGCACGCTGCTCGGCGTGACGGTGAAGGGCGGCTTCGCCTACGGCGCCGACCCCTTCAACAATCCGTCTGCCGACCCGGTCATCACCGGCCCCGCTGCGGTGACGGCCATCGACCCGGTCGTCGCCAAGCTGTCCGTCACCTATGGCGGGCCGGAACAGGAGACGGCGACCGGCCCCTCCTATCCACGGGAGTGGGTGGTGAAGGGGCTGCTCGCCAGCGGCCAGCCCTTCACCAACTTCACCCTGAGCGACACCACGCCGGACGGCGTCGTCGTCACCGGCGCGCACCTGGAACTGAACGGCGTCACCATCGCGGCGCCCGTCAGCATCGTGCGGAATGCCGACGGCACCACCAGCCTGACCGGCACCTTCCCCGGCACCATCGCCGGCGGCAGCCAGGTGCCGACCATGGTGATCGATTGGTATGCCACGGAATTCCTGCATGACGGCACGCCGGTGCTCGACCCCTCGACCGGCAGCTTCCGTCCGCTGCTCGACAATGCCAGGCTGGAGGCGGACTGGACGCCGGTCGATGCGCGCGACGCCAACCCGACGCATATCGACCTGAACCCCTCGGGCGCCGAAAACATCGTCACGGCAAAGTCCATTGCCATCCAGAAGAGCGTGGCCCTCATCAGCGGCGATGCCGACCAGAACGGCGTGCCGGACTGGCAGTCGCACGGCACGCTGGCCTACACGCTGAACGGCCAGGTCTCGAACTACTTCGAGCTGGGCGGGCTGGTGGTGAAGGACAGGCTGGGCGACGGCCAGACCTTCGATGCCGGTTTCGCGCCCACGGTGATCATCCGCGAGGGTGGCCAGACCGTCTACCAGGGCCCGGTGGCCTACACGCTCGGCGCCAAGGCCGCCGACGGCACCACCGCGATCCAGTTCGACATCTCGCAGACCATGGCGAATGCCGGGCTCGACCCGGTGCTCGACGGCAATGGCGGCGGCGTCAGCCAGGCGGCCCACGCCACCGACTACAGGCAGGCCACCATCCAGGTAACCTTCCATACGACCCTGGACGCAACCTGGACCGGCTCGGTGCCGGGCGACCCACTGGTCGACCAGGGCGACACCGTCCGCAACGACGTGCTTTACGACGGCACTGTCGTCCCGACCGGCAACACCGCCGAGGATGACAGCCAGGCAGGCGTGACGCTGCCGGTCAACAATGTCTCCAAGTCGATCTACGCCGTCAACGGCGACACGACGAAAGGCACGACGAGCTTCGCCACGCCGGCCAAGGTGCAGTCCGGCGATCTCATCACCTTCCGGCTCGGCCTCGACATCCCGCTGACCTCCTCGCATGTGGTCAGCCTGAAGGACTACCTGCCGCTCCCGGTCCTGAAGGCGGTGGACCCGGATGCCGACGGCACGGCCAGCGGCTACAGCTTCCTCGGCAACTTCAACCCGAGCGGCCTCGCTGCCGGCACGGTGATGTTCGGGCCGACGGACAGCTTCCACACCCAGGTCCCGGGCGTCACGCCGCGCGTCCTTGCCGATGCCAACGGCAACTCCCTGACGCTCGACTTCGGCGGTGCCACCAACGCACTCTACCCGGCGACGCATCTCGACCTGCTGGTCACGCTGCGCGTCAACGACCAGGCCTTCGGCGACGGGCTGCTGCTGACCAACCAAGTCACCGCCTCGGAGGCCAATTCCCAGCTCCATGGCGCCGAGGACAACGCCATCATCCAGTTCGTCCTCGGCGAGCCGGTGCTGAAGGTGACGAAGGGGATCATCGGCGTCGACAACCCGGCGGCGACCTTCCTGAACGCGACGACGCAGGACGCCACCATCGGCCCGGTGGGCTTCACCGCGCCCGGCAGCGCCGGCCCGCGCTTCAGCGGCACGATCGACAGCACCAGCCTCGCGGCGAAGCCGGTCGATGCCAACATCACCTTCGCCGATGCGGGCGACCGTGTCTCCTTCGCCATCATCGTCGAGAACAGGGGCCAGGGCTGGAAGGGCGCCTTCGACACGCTGGTCCACGACACCCTGCCGAGCGGCTTCGTCATCCCGCCGGGCGGGCTGAACCTGCAGGTGACCGACGGCACCGGCACCGCGCTCAGCGCGACGGGCAACCTGTTCGGTGCCGGGCTCGAGATCACGGATGGCGCCAACAAGGGCGGCATCGGCGCCCACGACCCGACGAGCGGCAGGAACATCGCCGTCATCACCTATGACCTGGTGCTGGCCAACGCGCTCGCCACGCCGCAGCAGGCGCTGACCAACACCGCCGCCGTCACCCATTACGCGGCGCAGGAAGGCGGCATCGACCGCACGCCCTACGACACCCTGCCGCTCTCCGACACCGCCTCGGCCACGGTGCTGCCGACCATTGCCAAGATGGTGAGCGCGACGAGCCTCGCCGCCACCACCAGGGCGCAGGGCGACGCCACGATCAACGACCTGGCGATCGGCGAGACCGTGACCTACACCATCACGCTCCGCATGCCGGAAGGCGTGATGAGCCAAGTCCGTCTCGAGGATCTGCTGCCGACGCTGGGCGGCCAGATCAAGGCGATCTCGGCGAGCGTCACCGGCATCGGCACCAACGTCAGCGGCACCAAGCTGGCCCTGAACCAGGCGGCGGCGCTGGGCGACGGCAATGGCGACGGCGTCGCCGATACGCTGAGCTTAGACTTCGGCACCGTCACCAATGCCGTCGACAACGCCAACGACACGAAGGACACCATCACCGTCCAGGTGGTCGGACAGCTCACCAAGAATGTGGCCAACGCCGCCGGTGACGTGCTGGTGAACACGGCACGGGTCAGCGCCGCCGATCCGAACAGCCCTGGCAGCCGCATCAGCCAGGAGGCAACGGCGAAGATCGAGGTGGTGGAGCCGCATCTCGCCATCACCAAGACCGTCAGCCAAGCGACGGCGGATGCCGGCGACGTGCTGACCTACACCGTCACATTGACCAACCAGGTGAAGGGCTTCGACGCCCCCGCCTTCGATGTCTCGATCACCGACCTGCTGAACCAGATCGGCCCGAATGCGAGCTATGTCGCCGGCTCTGCGAAGATCACCGCCGGTGCCGCGGCCATCGCCAGCGGCAACGGCGCCGGCGACACCAGCCTGCTGGTAACGGCGGCGGCCCTCAATCCGGGCCAAACCATCACGGTGCAGTTCCAGGCGCGGGTCGGCGACGCGGCGACGAGCGGCAGGACCTTCACCAACACCGCCAGCGCGACCGGCAGCTCCCTCCCCGGCACCGACGCGGAGGAGCGGGCCAGCCCGGTAAGCGCCTCCGCCTCGGTCGGCATCGGCGCCTCCACCATCACCAAGGCGGTGACGGCGACGAGCTATGCCGATACCGGCGCGAGCCGGGGCACCATCACCGATCAGGACGTGAAAGTCGGCGAGACCATCACCTACACCATCACCCTGACACTGCCGGAAGGCGAGAGCGTCAACTACAGGGTGATCGACCAGCTGGCCGACTCGCTCGTCACCGGCAACAACGGCGGGCAGCTGCTCTATGTGCCCAACTCGGCCAAGGTCGTCGGCATCGGCGCCAACCTCTATACCGATGCCGCCTTCACGACGCGTCTCTCGGGTGCCACCACCACCGCCACGAACGGCGCAGGCAGCGGCGACCCTGCCTCGGCCGACACCGTCACCTGGGCCTTCGGCACCGTCTACAACAAGGCCGACAACACGGTCGGCGACGCCGACCGGATCGTGCTGCAGATCCAGGCCGTCGCCTCCGGTGTCGCGGCCAACCAGACGGGCGACCGGCTGGTGAACACCGCGAGGGCCTTGAGCGACTTCACCGCCACCCAGACCGCGACGGCCACCGTCGACTTCGTCCAGCCGCTGCTCGCCGTCACCAAGACCGCATCCGCCACCACGGGCGATGCGGGCAACGTCATCACCTACACGCTGACGATCAGGCACGCCTCCGGCAGCACGGCCGATGCCTATGACGTCGATCTTGCCGACATCCTGCAGCCGGGCCTCGCCTATGTCACCGGTAGCCTGACCAGTTCGGCCGGCAGCGCCAGCGTCGCCAACGGCACGCTGAACTTCCACATGGACCAACTCGCCCTCGGCAGCGGCACGGTGCAGCTGACCTACAAGGCGGTGCTGCTCGACACCGTGGTGAACGGGCTGACCATCCCGAACACCGCCGCGCTCGACTATCAGACCTCCTCCCCCGCGCAGGACCCGACCGGGGGCCGCAATATCACCACTTCGGCTGCGGCGCCGGTCACGGTGACCATTACCGACGCGGTGGCGAAGACCATCGCCGGTACCGACAACCCCTACACCACGGGCAGCAACCTCGCGGTTGGCGAGACCGTCACCTATCTGCTCACCGCGACGCTCGGCGAGGGCACCCAGCACCTCATCCTGAAGGATGCACTGCCGGCCGGCCTCACCTATGTCTCTTCGCAGGTGACGGCGGTCAATGGAATCACCGGATCGGTGCTCGCCATCGGCGATGCGGGCAGCCTGAGCAACGGCGCCCTCACCTTCGACTTCGGCAACATCGTCAACCCGGGCGACAACAACGCCGCGACCGGCAGCGTGCAGGTGCAGGTGGTGGCGAAGGTCGCCGCCGGCACCGCGGCGGCCACGGTGCTGACCAACACCGCGACGCTCGCCCCCCTGGCCGGCGCCAACCCCTACGGCATCAATCCGAACACCGCCTTGCCGGTGAAGACCGCAAACGTTGCCTCGACGGTCGTCGCCGCCTCGATCGGCGACAAGATCTTCGAGGACCTGAACGCGAACGGCGTGCAGGACAGCGGCGAGCCGGGTCTCGCCGGGGTGAAGGTCGATCTCTACAACGCAGCCAACCAGCTCGTCGCCACCACAACCACGACCGGCACCGGCGCCTATTCCTTCGGCAACCTCGTCCCCGGGCAGTACCGCGAGGTCTTCACCGCACCGGCGACGGGAACCTGGTTCGTATCCCCCCAGGGCAAGGGCACTGCGGCAACCGACAGCGGCCCGGATGCCGCGGGCAACGGTCCCGTCATCACCCTGATGGATGGCCAGACCGACACCACGCATGACGCGGGCTTCTACCGAAAGGTGACGCTCGGCGACCGCGCCTTCGTCGACGCCAACGGCAATGGCGTGCAGGACGGCGGCGAGGCCGGTCTCTCGGGCGTCACCGTGCAGCTGCTGGACGCCTCCGGCGCCGCCATCGCCGGCAAGACGGTGCTGACCGACGCGAACGGGCTCTACAGCTTCACCGGCCTGATGCCGGGCAGCTACGGCGTGCAGTTCGCCGCGTCGAACGGCAGCCTCTATGTCCTCACCGGCAAGGATCTCGGCGGCAACGATGCTGCCGACAGCGACGCCGACCCGCTCAACGCGGGAAGGACCGACACCCTCCTCTACAATTCGGGCGCCGCTGAGACGAGCCGCGACGCAGGCTTCTACGTACCGGCGAAGCTCGGCGACCTCGCCTGGGTCGATGCCAATGGCAACGGCGTGCAGGACAGTGGCGAGCAGGGCCTCGCCGGCGTCACCGTGAAACTTTACGCCTGGGGCACGACGACGCTGGTTGCCAGCACGACCACGGATGGCAATGGCACCTATGGCTTCACCGGCTTGCGTCCAGGCGACTACTACGAGACCTTCACCGCGCCGGGCGGCTATGTGCTGACCAAGGCGGGCGCCGGCACCGCCGCCACCGACAGCGATCCGGTCGACGCCGGCACGGCCAGCGGCATGGGGCCGAAGATCACCCTCGCCTCGGGCGACAACGACACGACGCATGATGCCGGTTTCTACGCGCCGGTCACCATCGGCGACAAGGTCTTCTACGACATCAACGGCAATGGCGTGCAGGAGGCGGGCGAGGCCGGGATCGGCGGCGTCGGCGTCACGCTGCTGAACGGCAGCGGCCAGGCTCTGACCAGCACCACCACCAATGCCGACGGCCTGTACAGCTTCGGCAGCCTGGCCCCCGGCGATTACGCCATCCGCTTTGCCACGCCCTCCGGCCACAGCGTCGCCACGGCGGATGCCGGCGGCGACGATGGCAGGGACAGCGACATCGATGCGGCTGGCACGACGCCAGTGAAGGCCTATGCCTCCGGTGCCAGCGACAGCTCCGTCGATGCGGGCTACTGGAAGCCGGCCTCGATCGGCAACAAGGTCTTCCTCGACGCCAACGGCAATGGCCTGCAGGACATCGGCGAGGCGGGCATCGACGGCATCGCCGTGCAGCTGTTCAGGGCTGGCATCCTCGCCGGATCGACCGTGACCGGCAACGGCGGCGCCTACAGCTTCGGCAACCTCATCCCCGGCACCTATCAGGTGAAGTTCGTGACCTCAGGCGGCCATGTGCTGACCGCGGCCGACAAAGGCGGCGACGACACCAGGGACAGCGACGCCGACCCCGCAACCGGCCTCACCGCCGCCTACACGCTGGTGGCCGACCAGGCCAACCTCACCGTCGATGCCGGGATGTACAAGCCGGTGACGATCGGCGACCTCGCCTTCGAGGACAGAAACGGCAACGGCGTGCGGGATGCCGGCGAGGACGGCGTCAGCGGTGTCGGCGTCACGCTGGTCAACGACCTGACCGGCCAGACCACCACCACCGCTACGGGGGCGGATGGCAGCTACAGCTTCGCTGGCCTGCCCCCCGGCACCTACCACGAGGAGTTCACCAGGCCGGCCGGCTGGGTCTTCACCCCGAGCGGCGCCGGCACTGCGGCGACGGACAGCGACCCGAACCCTGCCACCGGCATCGCTGCCGCCTTCAGCATCACATCGGGCCAGAGCGATGTGACGCGCGATGTCGGGCTCTACCGGCCCATCACCATCGGCGACACCGTCTTCACCGACATGAACGCCAATGGCGTTCAGGATGCGGGCGACCGACCGCTGGCCGGCGTCACGGTCCGGCTGCTCGATGCCAACGGCAACCCGATCTCGGGCCAGACCGCAGTGACGGACGGCAGCGGGCACTACCAGTTCGGCGGCCTCGCTCCCGGCCAGTACGGTGTGCAGTTCACCAGGCCGGCCGGCACCGTCGCCTCGCCGCAGGATGCCACCGGCGACGCGGCCGACAGCGACGCCGATGCGGCGACCGGCAAGACGGCCATCAGGACCTATATCTCCGGCGACAACGACGGCAGCGTCGATGCCGGCTTCTACATGCCGACCGGCCTCGGCGATCGCGTCTTCCTCGACGCCAACGGCAATGGCCTTCAGGATGCTGGCGAGACGGGAATCGATGGCGTTGCCGTCACCCTGCTCGACGGCAGCGGCGCGCCCCTGCCCGGCCGCGTCACCAACACTTCGGGCGGCGGCTTCTACCAGTTCGCTGGCCTGGTGCCAGGCGAGTACAAGGTGCAGTTCAGCGCCCCGGCCGGCTATGCCGTTACCCTGCGCGACCAGGGCGGCAGCGACGCCGCGGACAGCGATGCCAGCCCGCTCACCGGCATCACCGGCACCTACACGCTGGTCTCCGGTCAGACCGCGACCGGCGTCGATACCGGGCTCTACCAACCGGTGACAATCGGCGATCGCGTCTGGGTCGATGCCAATGGCAATGGCGTGCAAGACAGCGGCGAGCAGGGCCTTGCCGGCGTTACCGTCACGCTGGTGAATGAGCTGACCGGGGAAGCCATCACCCAGACGACCGATGCCTCGGGCAACTACCTCTTCACCGGGCTGCGGCCGGGCAATTACCATGAGATCTTCAGCGCCCCCACCGGCTATGTCGTCACCCGTGCGGGCGCCGGCACCGGAGCGACCGACAGCGACCCGGATGGCGGCGGTTTCGGCGAAAGCTTCTTCCTCGGCAGCGGTGGCAGCAGCCTTACTCACGATGCCGGCCTCTACATCCCGCCGAAGATCGGCGGCACGGTCTCGCTCGACCTGCCCCCGGGCATCTGCGACTACAAGCGGCCCGACGCGGTCTTCGCTGGCGTCACGGTGGAACTGCGCGACGCAGTGGGCCATGTGGTGCGGACGATGACGACCGGCAGCGACGGGACCTATCTCTTCGAGAACCTGGTGCCCGGCACCTACAGCGTCGCCTTCGTCGCCCCGCCTGGCACGCATTTCACCAAGGGCGTGCCGGAGAGCGGCCTCGGGGGCAGCATCGCCACCGTCAGCGGCGATGCCTTTACCCATATCGATGCCGCGCTCAGCCACCTGACCGGCACGATCTTCGACCAGCCGCCGACCGTGCTCACCTCGCCCTGGGCTTATGACGCGAACACGGCGGTGAACATCGCCTTCGAGGGCGCCGGGCAAACCAACCTCAACGCGCCGGGCAGCTATGTGGTCGGCGGCCATGGCGGGCTCACCGCCAGCAGCAACCAGGCGGGCCAGTACATCATCGGCGGCGCCGGCGACAACCTGCTGCATGGCGGCTCCAATGGCGCGACCCTCGGCGGCAGCGTCCTCGTCGGCGGTGCGGGCAACAACGTCTTCGAGGCAACCAGCGGCAACGACATCGTCCTCGGCGGCTGCGGCACCAACAACATGCAGGGCCTCGGCACGGTCGATGCCAGCGCGCCTCGCGGCCTCGCCGGCTTCGACATCCTGGTCGGTGGCCTCTCGGCCGATGTGATCGAGGGCAACAACAGCACCGCGGTCATGATCGGCGGCGGCGGCGACGACCAGATCCATGGCGACGGCACCATTATTGGCGGCACCAATGACGGCACCATCAGCCATGCCGACGGCGTCTTCTCCAACTTCCGCATCGGCGACCACCTGAAAGGCGGCGGCGCGGCAAATACCTTCGTCTACCAGAAGGGCGACGGGGTCCAGTGGATCGAGAACTACCATCCAGGCCAGGGCGACAGCCTGCAGATCTACGGCTATGCCGCCCCGACCGCGACCGGCACGGTGAACGGCTTCACCGTGCTCTATTTCGGCCCGAATGACGCGCTGGTCTTCAACAGCGTGGCGCCGACCGAGAACATCACCTATTTCGCCCATCAGGACAGCGCGCCCGGCGCCTATGGCCACTGGGCGCCGCTTCCGCCGACGCTGCTGGCCACCGCCGTCACCGCCTATGCCGGCACCCAGGGCGACGACATCGCCGTCGGCTCTTCCGCCGGCACCAGCTTCCATGGCGGCGGTGGCGACAACCTGCTGATCGGCGGGGCGGGGAATGACACCTTCCATGGCGGTGCCGGCAATACCACCTTCATCGGCAACGGCGGCACGGACCTCTATATCGGCGGCACCGGCAATGACCTGTACCACCTCAACGCCGCGGGCGAGGCGATTGTCGAGCAGGTAAACGGCGGCCAGGACATGGTCGTCTCCGGCTTCAGCATCACCCTGGCCACGAATGTGGAGAACCTGATCCTGACTCGTGGCGCCGGCAACCTTGCCGGCACGGGCAATGCCGCGGGCAATACGCTGGTCGGCAACGAGGGCGGCAACGTGTTGAGGGGCATGGCCGGCAACGACACCTTGCAGGGCCATGCGGGCAGTGACTGGCTCCAGGGCGGCGAGGGTGATGACAGCCTCGAAGGCGGCATCGGTACGGACCAGCTCTCGGGCGGCACCGGCAACGACCGGCTGAACGGAGCCTCCGGCCAGGGCGACGCCGATATCCTCATCGGCGGCGCCGGCGACGACACCTACATCGTCGACAGCGCATCCGACCTGATTTCGGAAGCCGCGGGCGGCGGCATCGACACCGTCATCGCCGCCTTCACCGCTCCGGCCTATGCCCTGGGCGCCGAGCTGGAGAACCTCGTCCTCGGCGGCGCGGTCCGCACCGGCAACGGCAACGCGCTCGACAACCGGATCACCGGCAACGCCCTGTCGAACTGGCTGGTGGGTCAGGCCGGCAGCGACACGCTTGAGGGCCTGGGCGGCGGCGACGTGCTCCATGGCGGCTCGGGCGCGGACAGCTTCGTCTTCGGCCGCGGCACCGGCCAGGACCTGGTCGGCGACTTCACTGCCGGCGAGGACAGGCTCCTGCTGGAGGGCCTCGGCTTCTCCAGCTTCGCCGATGTGCAGGCGCATATGACGGAAGTCAGTGGCAGCACGGTCATCGACCTAGGCCAGGGCGACGGCATCAGGCTCCATGGCGTGGCCAATGCGGCGCTGACAACGGCGGATTTCCTCTACGCCTGACGCCGCATGAACAGCGGGCGCCCCAGCAGGGCGCCCGCCAGCACGAGCATCAGCATGGCCCCGCCATGCCAGAGCAGGACCATCACCGCCGCATCCAGGTGATGGAACAGGCTGAGCCCCGCCGAGCAGAGCGCCGCCGAGGCCAGCCCGCCCACCAGCAGCACCGGCAGCGGCCGCACCGGCCCGGCATGCCGCAGCAGCCAGAACTGCGCCGCCGCCAGCGGAAGCCCCATGGCCAGGATGAAGCGCAGGCACGGCCAGCTTGCCCTCATCTGCCCGGCCATCGGCCCGAGGCGCGCCAAATCGGAGAGGCACCCCCATCCGAGGCTGGCGAACCAGGCGAGAAGCGCCGGGACCGGCAGCAAGGCCCAGCGCCAGCTCCGGTCGGGCCGCGCCAGCATCGCCGCCGCCACCGCCGCCAGCACGCCGGCCAGCACGGAAGCGAGCCACTGCCCGACTTCCTGCGGCATGAGCATGCGTTGATGGAGGTCGTGCCGCAGCCCGTTCATCAGCACCGCGGTGCCGACCGCTGCCGCCGCGAGGCCGAGCCACAGCGCCGCCTGCCGCCACGGCGAGGCCATCCGCCGCACCGGCTGCAGCCCGGCCGCTAATTCGCCGATCAGCTCCTCGCTCCGCACCTACTCCTCCACGCCCAGGCGGCGCCGCAGCACCTTCATCGCCCGATGGGTCGCCACCTTCAGCGCGCCGATCGACATACCGGACCGCGCGCTGGCCTCGGCCAGCGGCAGGTCCTCCAATTTGGCCAGGCCGAGCGCCGTCCGCTGAGCCGGGCTCAGCTCGGCGACGGCAGCCCGCAACTCGGCCGAGGCCACCCTCTCCTCCCCCCGGTTCGCGCCAGGGGCTGCCAAGGTTTCACCGAATTCATCGAGAGGCGCCTCGCGCGCACCGCGCCGGCCGTGGCGCCGCAGCCGGTCGATCGCCCGCCGCTCGCAGATTGCGACCAGCCAGGGCCGGATGGGCCGGGCGGGCTCATAGCTGTGGCGGAGGGTATGGATGGTCAGCAGCGCATCCTGCACCGCATCCTCCGCCTCGGCGGCATTGGCGATGCGGCGGCGCGCGACTGCCCGCAGCATCGGCAGCGCCGCCCGCAGCAGGCGGTCATAGGCGGCGGCATCGCCGGCCTGGGCCGCCGCCATCCAGGCTTCCCATTCCCCTTCCGTCCGGCTCACGCGGCAAGGGTCACGCAGCCAGGGCGGGGCGCGTCGCACGCCAGGGATGCGCCTTCTCATAGGCATCCGCCGCGCGAAACAGCAGCGGCTCGGCGAAGGGCTTCGCCACCAGCTGCATGGCGACCGGCAAGCCGCCCTCGCCGAAGCCGGTCGGCACAGTGATGCCGGGCCAACCGGTGACGTTGAAGGGAATGGTGAAGTTCGGCTTCTCGAGGAAGGCCCATTTCGGCACCGCCTCGATCCGTGGCGCCTCGCCCGGCTGAGCGGCCGTCAGCAACAGGTCGCACCCTGCCGAGGCTGCCTCGGTGGCTGCGATCAGCGCCCGCCGCCGCTTCTGCGCCTGGAGGATGTCGGCGGCGGATAGCAGCCCGCCGAGCACCAGCCGGTCCCGCAGCAGCTCCCCGTAGAGGTTGGGGTCCCGCCGCATCCAGCCCTCGTGGACCGCAAAGGCCTCGGCCAGCAGGATGATCCAGCCGCAGGCGTTGAACTCGGCGAGCGAGGGCAGCACGACGTCCCGCACCTCTGCCCCCTCGGCGCGGAAGAAGGCGGCGGCGCCCTCGATGCCGGCGAGCGTCGCCGGGCTCACCGGATGGTCCGTCTCATGGAAGTGGCGGATGACGCCGACCCGCAGCCCCTTCACCCCATGCCCGAGCTCCGCCCGGAAATCCGGCACCGGCCGGTTGGCGCTCGCCGGGTCGGCCGGGTCATGGCCGGCCATGGCCTGGAGCAGGATGGCGCAATCCTCCACCGTCCAGGCCATCGGCCCGGCATGGTCGAGGCTCTGCGCCAGCGGCAGGATGCCGGCGCGGGAGCACAGGCCATAGGTCGGCTTGATGCCGGTGATGCCGCAGAGCGCCGCCGGGCCGCGGATGGAGCCGCCGGTATCGGAGCCCGTGCCGCCCAGAACCATGCCCGCCGCGACGGCCGCGCCGGTGCCGGAGGAGGAGCCGGCGGTGAAGTGGTCCGGGTTCCAGGGGTTGCGCGCCGGCGGCCAGGGCAGGTCGAAGCTCGGCCCCCCGAAGGCGAACTCATGCGTTGACAGCTTGCCGAAGGAAATCACGCCCGCCGCCGCCAGCTTTGCCACGGTGGTGGCATCGGCGGCCGGAACATGCTCCTGCAGGACCCGCGAATGCGCCGTCGTCGGGATGCCCGCCGTGCCGTAGATGTCCTTGTGGGCGAAGGGAATGCCGTCCAGCGGCCCGCGCGGCCCCTCCTTCATGATGCGTGCCTCCGCCGCCCGGGCCGCCGCCCGCGCCTCCTCCGGCATCAGGCGGATGAAGGCATGGAGCTGCCCGTCCAGGCGCTCGGCCCGCGCCAGGCAGGCCTCGGCCAACTCCACCGGGGAAAGCTTGCGGGCGGCGACCAAGGCGGCCGCCTCGGCGATGCTCGGGATCATCGACCCGCCTCCGCCGAGAAAGTGGTCGCCGGCTCCGCCTCCGCCTCGGGCGGCGGCGTGCGGATCAGCGCCTGCATCGCCGCCAGCGCCGGCAGCGCCGGCAGCAGGCCCGCCCGCTGCGCCGGGCTGAGCGGAATCCCGGCACGGGCGAGCATCGCCTCCAGCTCGGCCTCGGTCATCGGCTGTGGCATGCCCTCTTCCCCTCGACTGGATGTGACCGCCGCCGAGTATGACGTGATTCCCGGATGCGGAAACCACCCCCGCGCGGCCCGGGAGGGCCGGTTGCGCATCCGGCCCGCCGGGGGTTAGGCTCACCTCCAAGGAAACGAATGCGGGGCCGGATGCCGGCGCCGCGATAAGGGCCGGGTGGCTCATATCGGGGGAGGATGACCCAATGAAGCTCGGCGACGCGATCGCAGAGATCATGAAGCGCGAGGGGATCGAGATCCTCACCGGCTATCCGGTGAACCATCTCATCGAGCACGCGGCGGCGCGCGACATCCGCCCGGTGATGGTCCGGCAGGAGCGCATCGGCCTGCACATGGCCGATGCCATCTCCCGCGTCACCTCCGGCCGCAAGCTCGGCGCCTTCTGCATGCAGCATGGGCCGGGCAGCGAGAATGCCTATGGCGGCGTCGCCCAGGCCTATGGCGAGAGCGTCCCGATCCTCGTCCTGCCGATGGGCTATCCGCGCCGCATCGCGCATGTCGACCCGAATTTCAACTCGACCGCGGCGATGCGCGGCATCACCAAGAGCGCCGAGCCGATCACCCTCGCCGCCGAGGTGCCGAACATCCTCCGCCGTGCCTTCACCCAGCTTCGCAACGGGCGCGGCGGCCCCGTGCTGGTCGAGATCCCGACCGACATGTGGAACGAGGAGGTGCCGGAGCCGCTCGACTACCAGCCGGTGATGGCGACGCGCTACGGGCCTGACCCAGCCGATGTGAAGCGCGCCGCGCGCTTGCTGGCCGATGCGAAGCGCCCGGTGATCTATGCCGGGACCGGCGTCCACTGGGCCCAGGCCTGGCCGCAGCTCAAGGCCCTCGCCGAGTTGCTGGCCGCGCCGGTGACGACCAGCCTCGGCGGCAAGTCCTCCTTCAACGAGGACCACCCGCTGAGCCTCGGCTCGGGCGGCCTTGCCATGCCGAAGCCGGTACGGCACTTCCTCGATGCGGCGGATGTGATCCTCGGCATCGGCTGCTCCTTCACCGAGACCAATTTCGGCGTCCGCATGCCGAAGGGCCCGCGCATCATCCACGCGACGCTCGACCCGATGCACCTCAACAAGGATGTGCGTGCCGAGATCGGCCTCATCGGCGATGCCGCGCTGACGCTCGACGCTCTGCTCGCCGAGCTCTCCGGCTTGGTCTCCTCACGGCGCGACCCGGCGCCCGTCGCCGCCGAGATCCAGTCCATCCGCGAGCCATGGCTGGCCGAATGGATGCCGAAGCTCACGCACAAGGACGCGCCGCTGAACCCCTACCGCGTCCTCTGGGACCTCCAGCACACGGTGGACCGCGACAACACCATCATCACCCATGACGCCGGCAGCCCACGCGACCAGCTCTCACCCTTCTGGAAGTCGACCACGCCCCTCTCCTATCTCGGCTGGGGCAAGACGACGCAGCTCGGCTACGGTCTCGGCCTGGCGATGGGTGCGAAGCTCGCCGCGCCCGAGAAGCTCTGCATCAATGTCTGGGGCGATGCCGCCATCGGCTTCACGGGCATGGATTTCGAGACCTGCGTGCGCGAGCGCATCCCGATCATGTCGGTCCTGCTCAACAACTTCTCCATGGCGATCGAGCTGAAGGTCATGCCCGTCAGCACGGAGAAGTACCGCAGCACCGACATCTCCGGCGACTATGCCGCCATGGCCCGCGCCTTCGGCGGCCATGGCGAGCGGGTAACGGACCCTGCCGAGATCATCCCCGCCATCCGGCGCGGCATCGAGAAGACGCGGCACGGCATCCCCGTGCTGCTCGAATTCATCACCTCGAAGGAGACGCAGGTCTCCCGCTTCGCCTGAACCAGAAGAACCGCTGCGTCCACCAGGGAGGACCAATGGCCACCGTCGAGATCCGCAATGTCCGGAAAGCCTTCGGCCCCGTGCAGGTGCTGCACGGCGTCAATGTCGATATCGCGGATGGGGAATTCGTGGTGCTGGTCGGGCCTTCCGGCTGCGGCAAGTCCACCCTGCTGCGCATGCTGGCCGGGCTCGAGAACATCACCAGCGGGGAGATCGCCATCGGCCCGCGCGTGGTGAACAACGTGCCGCCGAAGGACCGGGACATCGCCATGGTGTTCCAGAACTACGCGCTCTATCCCCACATGACCGTCTTCGACAACATGGCCTTCTCGATGAAGCTGGCCAAGGCGCCAAAGGAGGTGATGGAGCAGGAGGTCGGCCGGGCCGCCAAGATCCTGGGGCTGGAGGCGCTGCTGCAACGCTACCCGCGCCAGCTCTCCGGCGGCCAGCGCCAGCGCGTGGCCATGGGCCGCGCCATCGTCCGCAACCCGCAGGTCTTCCTCTTCGACGAGCCGCTCTCCAACCTCGACGCCAAGCTGCGCGTGCAGATGCGCGCCGAGATCAAGGAGCTGCACCAGCGCCTCCGCGTCACCACCGTCTACGTGACGCATGACCAGATCGAGGCCATGACCATGGCCGACAAGATCGTCGTGATGAATGGCGGCCATGTCGAGCAAGTTGGCCCCCCGCTCGAACTCTACGACCGCCCCGCCAACCTTTTCGTCGCCGGCTTCATCGGCTCGCCGGCGATGAACCTGGTGAAGGGCGGCCCCGGCGAGGGCGGCTTCCAGGCCGAAGGCGGCGCCGTTCTGCCGTTGCCGCAGAGCGCCCGCGGCGAGGCCAGCATCTACGGCATCCGCCCCGAGCACATCCAGCTCCGCGAGGACGGCATCCCGGCCACCGTCGTCCTCGTCGAGCCCACCGGCTCCGAGACCCAGGTCGTCGCCCGCATCGGCGAGACGCCGCTGACCTGCGCCTTCCGCGAACGCGTCACCGCCCGCCCGGGCGAGACCATCCGCATCATGCCCGAGATGGGGCTGGTGCATCTCTTCGAGTCCGGCTCCGGCCGGCGGCTTGCCGCATAATCAACAAGACCAAGGGGAAACGACAGGGAATGCACATCATCAACCGGCGCGCCGCGCTCAAGCTCGGCCTCTCCGCCGCCGCGCTCTCCGCCTTCCGCGCCTCCGCCCAGACGCCGATCCAGGCCGCCGACATGCCAGAGCCACGGCTGCAGATCGAGAGCGGCGCCACGCTTCGAATGCTGCGCCCCGTCCGCTTCGTCCAGCCGGATGAGGAGGTGTTCCGCGCCAATGCTGCAAAGTTCACGCAAAAGACCGGCGTGCAGGTCCGCGTCGACTTCGTCGGTTGGGAGGATATCACCCAGCAGACGGCGGTGACGGCCAATACCGGCGCCGGGCCGGACATGATCATCGGCTTCGGCGACGCGCCGCATATCTACCAGGACAAGTTGGTGGAGCTGACCGACGTCGCCGACTATCTCGGCAAGCGCTATGGCGGCTGGCTGGCACTGGCCGAGCGCTACGGCAAGAAGCACGGCACCAACAACTGGATCGGCCTTCCCTTCGGCGCGACGGCCGGCCCGACGGTGTACCGCAAATCGGCGGTGACCGCGGCTGGCTTCGACCGCATCCCGGACGACCATGCCGCCTATCTCGACCTCTGCAAGAAGCTCAAGGCTGCCGGAAAGCCCGCTGGCTTTGCCCTCGGCAACGCGGTCGGCGACGGCAACGGCTTCGCCAATTGGCTGATCTGGTCGCATGGCGGTTTCCTCGTCGACGAGGAGGGCAAGGTCGCGATCAACAGCAAGGAGACGCTCAACGCCCTCAATTACCTGAAGGAGCTGTACCCGACCTTCGTGCCGGGCACGCTGTCCTGGGGCGACATCAGCAACAACCGCGCCTATGCGGCGAGCGAATGCTGGATGACGTCTAACGGCGTCTCGCTCTATTTCAGCATCAAGAACGACCCGGCGACGGCACCCATCGCTCAGGACACCGAACATCAGGAACTGCCGAAGGGCGTCCTGAGCGCCTCGCCCATGGCGGGGTTGACGCTGAACGCCATGCTGTTCAAGCACAGCCGCTACCCGAATGCCTCCAAGGCCTTCCTGCAATTCATGCTGGAGCGGGAGCAGTACGATCCCTGGCTGAACGCGAACCTCGGCTACTGGGCGCATCCGCTGGCGAATTACGACGCCAGCGCGGTCTGGACCAGCGACCCGAAGGTGGCGCTGTTCAGGAACACCATGCGCAGCACCTTCTACAACGGCTACAAGGGCCCGCTCTCCGAGGCGACGGGCGCCGCGACGGCCGACTACGTCATGGTGCAGATGTGCGCCGCCGTCGCCTCCGGCCAGTCGACGCCCGAGGCCGCCGCGCGCGAGGCCGAGCGCCGCGCCCGCCGCTACTTCCGCCGCTGAGCCGCGCGGGCGGCGCCATCCCGGCGCCGCCCCCGACCGGGGAGCCACGCATGTCCGCCACTACCGCACCGGCCTGGACCAAGCCGCAGCAGCAAGCCAACTGGCTGGTCCGGCTGTTCGACTGGAAGCCCTTCCTCGCCTTCGCCTGCCTGCTGCCGGCGGCGGGGCTGCTGCTGGTCTTCCTCACCTATCCCTTGGGCCTCGGCATCTGGCTCGCCTTCACCGACACCACGATCGGCCGCAGCGGCTACTGGGTCGGAATCGAGAATTTCCAGTATCTACTGGAAGATCCTTTGTGGTGGAACGCCGTCTTCTACAGCGTCTTCTACACAGGCATCGCGACCATCGGGAAATTCGCCCTCGGCCTTTGGCTGGCGCTGCTGCTGAACAACCACCTGCCCTTCAAGTCGCTGCTGCGGGCCATCATCCTGCTGCCCTGGATCGTGCCGACGGTGCTCTCCGCCATTGCCTTCTGGTGGATCTACGACCCGCAATTCTCGATCATCTCCTTCCTGCTGGTCGACAAGCTCGGCATTCTCGACAACTACATCGACTTCCTCGGCAGCGCCTGGCCGGCGCGCTTCTCGCTGATCGCGGCGAATATCTGGCGCGGCATTCCCTTCGTCGCCATCTCGCTGCTGGCCGGGCTGCAGACCATTTCGCCCTCGCTCTACGAGGCGGCGCTGCTCGACGGTTCCACCGGATGGCAGCGCTTCCGCTACATCACCTTCCCGATGTTGATGCCGATCCTGGCGATCGTGATGACCTTCAGCATCATCTTCACCTTCACCGACTTCCAGCTCGTCTATGCCATCACCCGCGGTGGCCCGGTGAACTCGACGCATCTGCTTGCGACGCTCGCCTTCCAGCGCGGCATCCCCGGCGGGCAGCTCGGCGAAGGTGCGGCGATCGCCGTCTCGATGATCCCCTTCCTCGTCTTCGCAACGCTCTTCAGCTATTTCGGCCTGGCCCGGCGCAAGTGGCAGCAAGGAGAAGGCAATGACTGACGCCGCCGTACTGCCCGAGGCCCCGCAGAGCAACACCGCCACCGCCCAGCCCGAGGCCATGGCCTGGGACAACAAGGCGCGGCGGATGGTGACGATCTACCTGCCGCTTGCCTGCTTCCTCCTCATCCTGCTCTTTCCCTTCTACTGGATGACGGTGACGGCCTTCAAACCGAATGCCGAGCTCTTCGACTACAAGACCTACAACCCCTTCTGGATCGGCTCGCCGACGCTCGATCACATCAAGCACCTGTTGTTCAACACGGCCTATCCGCACTGGCTGGTGACGACGATGACGGTGGCGGTCTGCGCCACCTTTCTCTCGCTCTTCGCCTCGACGCTCGCGGCTTATGCGATCCAGCGGCTGCGCTTCAAGGGCAGCCAGTATGTCGGGCTGGCGATCTACCTCGCCTATCTCGTGCCGCCTTCCATCCTCTTCATCCCGCTGGCGACGATGGTCTTCCGCCTGGGGCTCTTCGACAGCCCGCTGGCGCTGATCCTCACCTACCCGACCTTCCTCGTGCCCTTCTGCACCTGGCTGCTGATCGGTTACTTCAAGTCGATCCCCTACGAGCTCGAGGAATGCGCCCTGATCGACGGCGCGACGCGCTTGCAGATCCTGCGCCAGATCACCCTGCCCCTCGCCGTGCCGGGGCTGATCTCGGCCGGCATCTTCAGCTTCACGCTGTCCTGGAACGAGTTCATCTATGCTCTCGCCTTCATCCAGAGCAGCGAGAACAAGACCGTCCCGGTGGCGATCCTCACCGAACTGGTCTCCGGCGATGTCTATCAGTGGGGCGCGCTGATGGCGGGCAGCCTGCTCGGCTCGCTGCCCGTCGCCATCTTCTATTCCTTCTTTGTCGACTACTACGTTTCCTCCCTCACCGGTGCGGTGAAGGAGTAGCCGGCTACAGCTTCCGACCCAGCGCCGCGACATAGCCGCGGTTATGGGTCGGGGTGAGCCAGACCTCGTTCATCGTCACATGCGGCGGCAGCGTCGCCACGGTGAGCAGCAACTCGGCGCAATCGGCGGGCTGCAGCATCTGGTTCAGCTCCTCCTGGCTCAGCGGGTTCGGCCGCTTCTTCAGGATCTCGGTGTTCACTTCGCCAGGGCAGAAGGCGGTGGAGCGGATGCCGTTGACGCATTCCTCCATATTGATGCTGTGGCTCATGGCGACGACGCCGTGCTTCGCCGCCGAGTAGCCGCCGCCGCTCATCACGCCGACATGCCGGCCGGCCATGGAAGCGGTATGGATCATTACCCCGCCGCCCTGCTGGCGCATCACTGGCAGCACCGCTCGCGCCACGTAGAAGGCGGAGGAGAGGTTACCCTGGATCAGCTCGTCGATTCCCTCGGGCATCAGCTTGCTCCAGCTCCGTTCCACCACATTAAGTCCGGCATTGCTCACCAGCAGGTCGAGCCGCCCGAATTCCTGCCCAATGCCATCGGCGACCTTCTGCACCTCCGCCGCCTTCATCAGGTCGGCCGGCCGCACATGCGCCGTGCCGCCGGCAGCGCGGATGCGCCCGGCCACCGCCTCCAGCTTCTCCGCCCGGCGTCCGGTCAGGATCGTCACGGCGCCTTCGGCGGCGAAACGCTCCGCCACAGCCTCACCGATGCCGCTGCCGGCTCCGGTCACCCAGGCGATCTTGCCACTCAGCTTGCCCATCGCATCCTCCCTCAATGAAGGCAGGCTAACCCCGCCCCGGCGTCTTGTGGAGCCGCCGCGGCCATGCTTCGCTTGGCGCCAGGGGTGAGGAAGCGGAGGATGCGATGAAGATCGCCCGGATCGAGACGCTGCGCGCGGATGCCGGCTGGCGGCTGTTCTCCTTCCTCAAGGTCACGACGGATGACGGCCTCACCGGCTGGTCCGAATACAATGAGAGCTTTGGCAGCACCGGCCTCTCCGCCGTCATCGAGGGCCTCTCGCCTCTTGTCATCGGCCGCGACCCGACCCGCTGGGAGGAGGTGACGGCCTGGTTGCATGTCATGACCCGCCAGTCCCGGGGCGGACTGAACCAGCAGGCCATCGCCGCGATCGAGAATGCGTTGCTCGACATCGCCGCCCGCGCCCGCGGCATCTCCGTCGCCGCCCTGTTCGGCGGCCCGATCCGCGAGCGCATCCCCGTCTATTGGTCGCATTTCGGCAGCTACCGCGTGCGCAACGCCAAGCACATGGGCGTGCCGCCGCTGTCCGACTACGAGGAAGTCGCCCGCCACGCCGCCGAGGTGACGGCGATGGGCTTCCGCGGCCTCAAGACCAACATCCTCATCCCCGGCGCGGACGGGCTGCTCTACCAGTACTCCCCCGGTTTCGGGCGCCATGCCGGCTGGCCGGAGCTGAACTGGGACAATCGGACGCTGGCCCAGCTAAGACACCATCTTCGCACGATCCGAGATGCCGTGGGTCCGGAGATGGACATCCATCTCGACACCAATTTCCACTTCCGCACCGAGGGCTTCCAGCGCGTTGCCGAGGCCGTCGCCGAATTCGACCTGACCTGGCTTGAGATCGACAGCCATGACGCGGCGGCACTGGCGACGATCAAGCGCATGGCCCCCTGCCCCATCGCCTCCTGTGAAACGCTGCACGGTCGCCGTGAATTCCGGCCCTTCCTCGAGCACTACGCCATGGATGTCGGCATCGTCGACGTCATATGGAACGGCCTCGCGGAATCGATGAAGATCGCCGCCATGTGCGACGTCTATGAGGTCAACTGCGCACCGCACAACTTCTACGGCAACCTGTGCAGCATGATCAGCGCCACCTTCAGCGCCTGCATCCCCAATCTCCGCGTCATGGAGATTGACATCGACAGCGTCTCCTGGCGCGACGAATTCACGCCGCCGCCGGTGATCGAGAATGGCGAGCTGGTGATGCCGACCGGCCCCGGCTGGGGCGTCGAGGTGAACGAGGCCGCCATCCGCGCGCGGCCGCCGAAGTAAGAGGGACGTACCCATGGCCAAATACCGAATCGTCACGCCGGCCGGCGCCAGCTTCACCGTCGCCGGCGGCGGCTACGCGCTGGAGAGCGAGGCGCTGGACGGGCTCGACGCCGAGATCGTCGAAGCCCCGACCGACACCGCCGGCTTCATTGCCGCCGCCAAGGATGCCGATGCCATCTACGCCAAGGGCATCCCCATCACCAAGGAGATCATCGACGCACTGCAAAGCTGCAAGGTCATCACCCTCGGCAGCGTCGGCGTCGACAGCGTCGACGTGAAGGCGGCGACCGCGCGCGGCATTCCAGTCACCAACATCCCGGACACCTTCATCGAGGAGGTTGCCGACCATGCGATGACCCTGCTGCTGGCCGGCTTCCGCCGCCTGATCGAGCAGGACGAGATGGTGCGCGACGGCCGCTGGAAGGAAGGCCGCCCGGCGCTTCTGAAGATTCCCCGCCTGATGGGCCAGACCCTCGGCTTCATCTCCTTCGGCCGCGTCGCCCGCGCCGTCGCCCGTCGCGCCGCGCCCTTCGGCCTGCGGATGATGGCCTATGATCCCTTCGTCGAGGAGATGCAGATCTCCGAATACGGCGTGCAGCCGGCGACGCTCACCGAAGTGCTCTCGCAATCCGACTTCGTCAGCATGCACGCCCCGGCGCGGCCCGAGGTGCATCACATGCTGAAGGAGCAGCATTTCCGCCTGATGAAGCCCTCCGCGGTCTTCATCAATACCGGCCGCGGCCCGACCGTGCAGGAGGAGGCGCTGATCAAGGCGCTGCAGGAGGGCTGGATCGCCCATGCCGCGCTCGACGTGCTGGAGGTGGAGCCGCCCTCGCACAACAACCCGCTGCTACGCATGGAGAACGTGACGCTGACCGCCCATGTCGCCAGCGCCAGCGCCCGGTTCGACGAGGCCCGCAAGCGCCGCGTCGGCAGCGAGCTGGCCCTCGTCCTCCAGGGCAAGTGGCCGATGAGTTGCGTCAACCCGTCCGTGCTCCAGAATACCCAGCTTCGCCGCTGGCAGCCCATCGGCATGGGCCGCGGCCCGAACAGCTAGGAAAGACACAGCCATGACCACCCAATATGCCGTCGTCACCGGCGCGGGCTCCGGCGTCGGTCGCGCCGCGGCGCTCGCCCTGCTCGGCGGCGGCTGGACCGTCGCCCTCGCCGGCCGGCGCCGCGACGCGTTGGAGGAGACGGTGGGCCTCGCCGGCGACGCCGCCTCGCGCGCCATCCCCGTGCCCACCGATGTCGGCGACCCGCAATCCGTCAACGCCCTGTTCGACAAGCTGAAGGCGGATTGGGGCCGCCTCGACTTCCTCTTCAACAATGCCGGCGGCAACGTTCCCGCCGGCCCGATCGAGGACCTTGCCTATGAGGACTGGGCCCGCGTCGTCCAGGTGAACCTGACCGGCAGCTTCCTCTGCGCCCAGGCCGCCTTCCGCATCATGAAGCAGCAATCCCCGCAGGGCGGCCGCATCGTCAACAACGGCAGCATCAGCGCCCATGTGCCACGGCCGGAGAGCGTCGCCTACACCTCGACCAAGCACGCCATCACCGGCCTCACCAAGACGCTGGCGCTCGACGGCCGCGCCTTCGACATCGTCAGCGGCCAGATCGACATCGGCAATGCGGCGACGCCGATGACCGCCCGCATGGCCAAGGGCGTGAAGCAGCCCAGTGGCGAGATGAAGGTGGAGCCCACCTTCGACGTCGCCCATGTCGGCAGCACGATCCTGATGATGGCGAACCTGCCGCTGGATGCGAACATCCAGTTCGTTACCATTGCCGCGTCCAAGATGCCCTGGATCGCCCGCGGGTAAGCCTCAGGCTGGCCGTGCCGGTTCGATCAAGCCGAGCATGGCCAGCAGCGCCGCCCGCTGGACCGGCTTGCCGAGATACTCGTCCATCCCGGCATCCCGGCACTGCCGTTCGAAGACCGGGCCGACCGCCGCCGTCAGCCCGATAATCTTGGTCCGCCGGTTCGGCCCGGTGCTGCGGCGGATCTGGCGCGTCGCCTCCAGCCCGTCCATCACCGGCATCTGCAGGTCCATCAGGATCACGTCGAATGCTTCACGCCGCGCCGCCGCCACCGCCTCGGCCCCGTCCGGCGCCACCTCGACCTCGCACCCGGCGCGCTGGAGGATAGTGCGCATGACAAGTTGGTTGGTGGCGTTGTCCTCCACCAGCAACGCCTTGAGCCCCAGCGCCTCCGCCGTGGGGGCCGCCACCGGGGCCGGCCGCGCAGCCTCCGTCCCGCCCAGCGCCTGGGCCAGAGCCTCGCGGAACCGCCCAGGCAGGGCCGGCTTCAGCAGCACCGCCTCCACCAGCCCAGGCGGCGGCGGATCGCGCACCGCCTCGCCTGCGCTGGCGCAGAGAATGATCGCCGGCCGCGCCTCGCCCGCTGCCGCCCGGATGCGCCGCGCCAGCTCCTGCCCCTCCTCGCCTGGCAGGTCGGCATCCACCACGACGGCGGCGAAGGGCCGGCCAGCGGCCCGCCCTTCCTCCAGCGCGGCAAGCGCCGCCTCCCCCGCCTCAACCGCCGCGGATTCGGCGCCGAGCACCATCAGCTGACGCGTCAGGATCTCACGGTTGAGCGCCAGGTCGTCGACCACCAGCACCCGCTTGCCCGCGAGCGGCCGCGATTCGCGCGCCTCCCCCGCCTGCTCCGGCGCCACGCCGACCAGCAGGTCGAAGCGGAAGACGCTGCCCCCGCCCGGCCGCTGCGCCGCGCCAATGCTGCCACCCATGCCCTCCACCAACTTGCGGCAGCTGGCGAGGCCGAGCCCGGTGCCGCCGTATTTGCGGCTGATCGAGGCATCGGCCTGGGTGAAGCGTTCGAAGAGCAGCGGAATCTTCTCCGGCTCGAGCCCGATGCCGGTATCGCTGACCCGGCAGGCGAGGCGCCATCCCTCGCCCTCGCGCTCGGCCGAAAGTCCCAGCTCGATCCAGCCGGCCTCGGTGAATTTCACCGCATTGCCGACCAGGTTGAACAGCAGCTGCCGGAACCGCCCGGGGTCCCCCACCACCCGCACCGGCATGCTGGGCGAAAGGGAGCAGACCAGCTCCACCCCATTCGCCGCCGCCTTGGGCGCGAAGAGCTCGACGATGGTAGAAAGCTCCGTCTCGATGGTGAAGGGCACCTCCTCGCGCTCCATCATCCCCGCCTCGATTTTCGAGAAGTCGAGGATGTCGTTCAGCACCATCAGCAGGTGCTCGGCTGAGCCAGCGATGGTCTGCGCATACCGCCGCTGCACCGGGTCGAGCTCGGTGTCCAGCAGCAGGCCGGACATGCCGATGACGCCGTTCATCGGCGTGCGGATCTCGTGGCTCATGGCGGCGAGGAAGTCCTCCTTCGCCCGGCTGGCGGCGACAGCCTCCTGCTCGCTGCGGGCAAGCCGGGTGCCCTGGCGCTGCAGCGTCTCGGCCAGCCGCACCATCATCCAGAGCGCCGCCAGCGTGGCGGCCGCCGCCGCGCCCACGCCGCCGCCGAGCACCAGCCCGAGCTGGCGCAGCGCTGCGAAGGCATCCGCCCTGGCCCGCGCCACCTCGACGACGAAGCTGCCCTGCCGGGTTACCGCGAAGCTGGCGATCACCGGCCTGCCGTCCTGGTCCAGCCCCTGGAAGGTGCCGATCTCCCGCCGCGGCAGGAAGTCGCGGAACAGCCAGGCGCTGGAATGGAGTTGCCCGACGCCCCGGGTGCTGCCGTCGGAGCGGGCGAGGAGCTGCCCGCTGGTCGAGTGCAGCCGCACGGTGACGCCGAAGGCCTCGGCATAGCGGCGCGAGACGCCGTTGAAGTAGTCGAGGTTCAGCAGCGCGACGGCCGCCCCTTCGAATTCCCCGCGTGACGAGCGCAGCGCGCGGGCGAGCGGGATGGTCCAGAGCCGGCTCTCGAGGATCGCCGCACTGCCGGTGCCGAGATAGCGCCCCGCCTCCGGCGCCCCGAGGCGAATCGGCTGGCCGCCGAAGCGCAGCACGCGGAACCACTCCCGCTCCCCGACCGTGAGTTCGCGCAGGGAATCGACCGTGGCCTGGGTCACCCGTCCCGCGGCGTCGGTCACGACCATGGCGCGAATTTGCGCCAGGTCGCGCAGCCGATTGGCCATGGTTTCGCCGAAGGCGCCCGGTCCCGGCTCGCGCGGGCTCTCCGCCATGTCGTTGAGGATCAACTCCACGGTCTGGGTCGCGCGGGTGAGCTGGTCGGACAGTGCGGCGGCGACGCTCTGGGTCAACTTCTCGGCCTCGGCCAACGCATCCTGCTGGCCGCGCCGGAGGACGATGCCGTAAATCACCACCAGGCAGGCGGCGACCAGGATCGCCCCGGCGCCGAACAGCAACCAGGGCCGCGGCTCCGCCGGCTTGGAGGCGCCAAGACGGAGGGACCGGCGGATGAGGGCGTCCAGTTTCGCAAAAAGGTGCATTGCCGCATCCCTTATTGCACCATTGGTATGGTTTTTCGAGATGAATGCGGCCCTCGGCCAAGCGACGAACCGCCCGGGTGCCCGGCCGCCCGTCGCAATCCCCGCTCCGGCCCCGGCCCGCCCCGCCACCGAGCCGCCGGCCGTGCCCGACCGCCTTTCCCTCATCCGCAGCCGGGGCGAGATCGCCATCTGCATCTGGCCGGACTACTTCGCCGTCAGCTACCGCAACCCGCGCAACAGCGAGTTGGAAGGGCTCGACATCGACATGGCGCGGGCGCTTGCCAATCGCCTGCTGGTCCAGCCGCGTTTCGTCGAGACGAATTTCGCCGAGTTCATGGACAGGATCGAGGCCGGTACCTGCGACATCGCCATGATGGGGGTTGGCATCTCAACCACCCGGCAGCAGCGCGTCGCCTTCTCCAAGCCCTACATGACCAGCGCGGTCCATGCGGTGACGACGCGGGAGAGCAACCGCATCACCCGCTGGGAGGACATCGACACGGTCGGCACCGTGGTCGCCGTCGCCGCCGGCACGCTGATGGAGCCGCTCTTGCGCCGCAGCCTGAAGGCGGCCGAGCTGCTCGTCGTCCGGCCGCCGCGCACCCGCGAGTCGGAGCTTCAGGCCGGCCGCGCCGACGTCTTCATGAGCGACTTCGCCTATACCCGCCGCATGGTGACGGTGCATGACTGGGCACGGGTAATCGAGCCGCCGGACCGCTTCGGCGAGGCGCTATACGCCTATGCCGTACCACGGGGGGATGCGCCCTGGGTGGCCGAGGTGAACGGATTTCTCACCGTCGCCAAAGTCGACGGCACCTTGGCCCGCGCCGGCACCCGGCACGGGCTGAGCGCGGCACTGGTCTACTGATCAACCCTGGCCGAGGGCCGCCAGAGCCTTCGCCACCTCGCCCGGCAACCTGCCGAGCGCGCCATGCAGCCCGCCGGAATCCTGCTGCCGCGCGGCCATCTCCACCGTCAGCAGATCCTCGGCGAGCACGCCGAGGCCGAAATTGGCGGCGACGCCGCGCAGGGCATGGGCCTCGGACAACAGAGTGCGAAAATCCCCGGCCGCGGCGGCGGCCTGGATGCGCGGATGGCGCTCCCGCAACTCCTCGGCGCAGAGCCCGGCCAGGACGGGGCCATAAAGGGCGGCGAGCGAGGCTTGGTCGTTCGGCATGGCGGCGACCTCCCGGCCGGGCTGGAAGCCGGTTGTGACACGGCCCTGGCTTCGATCAAGCATGCGGCGTACCTCCGGCCAAAGGATCGGGCCAGACACCGGCCCTTGAAACAGCCGAAGCAAGCCGGAGTTCGCACGGGACCGACAGATGCGGGAGCATTCTGCGGTCCCGCGACGTCTTCGCGCCCCTTCGACACGTCGGACGCGACTAAACACGAAACCGCCACTACCAGCAAGTGTGCCGCAGTCGAAATGAACACGCTGGGGGCCGATGGGCTTGCCCGAGGCCGGGCCGGATGCGATGTTCCGCCCGCCCCAACACCCCGCGGCGCCCAGCGCCCCCTGGGGAAGACCATCGAGGACAGGCATGGCAAAGATCCAGGTAAAGACCCCCGTCGTCGAGCTCGACGGGGACGAGATGACCCGCATCATTTGGGGGTTCATCAAGGAGAAGCTGATCCTCCCCTACCTGGACGTGGATCTGAAGTACTACGACCTCGGCATCGAGTACCGCGACCAGACCGATGACCAGGTGACGGTCGATGCCGCCAACGCCATCAAGCAGTACGGCGTCGGCGTGAAGTGCGCGACCATCACCCCGGACGAGGCGCGCGTCGCGGAGTTCGGCCTCAAGAAGATGTGGCGCAGCCCGAACGGCACCATCCGCAACATCCTCGACGGCACCATCTTCCGCGAGCCGATCATCTGCTCCAACGTGCCGCGCCTGGTGCCGCACTGGTCGAAGCCGATCGTCGTCGGCCGCCATGCGTATGGCGACATCTACCGCTCGGTCGAGATGAAGGTGCCGAGCGCCGGCAAGGTGACGATGACCTTCACGCCCGAGGGCGGCCAGCCGCAGGAGATCGGCGAGTTCGTCATGCCGGCCACCGGCGGCGTCGCCATGATGATCCACAACCTGAACAAGTCGATCGAGGGCTTCGCCCGCGCCAGCTTCAACTACGGCCTGGCGCGCAACTACTCGGTCTACTTCAGCCACAAGAACACGATCCTCAAGGCCTATGACGGCAACTTCAAGGACATCTTCCGCGGCATCTACGACGCTGAGTTCAAGGCGGAGTTCGAGAAGCGCGGCCTGACCTACGAGGACCGGCTGATCGACGACATGGTCGCCTCCGCCCTCAAGTGGGAAGGCGGCTACATCTGGGCCTGCAAGAACTACGACGGCGACGTGCAGTCCGACATCGTGGCGCAGGGCTTCGGCTCGCTCGGCCTGATGACCTCCGTGCTGCTCTCCCCCGACGGCAACACCGTCGAATCCGAGGCCGCCCACGGTACCGTCACCCGCCACTACCGCGAGCACCAGAAGGGCCGCGAGACGAGCACCAACCCGATCGCCTCGATCTTCGCCTGGACTCGTGGCTTGGCTTACCGCGGCAAGTTCGACAACACGCCGGACGTCACCGCCTTCGCCGAGACGCTGGAGAAGGTCTGCATCCAGACGGTCGAGAGCGGGTCCATGACCAAGGACCTTGCCGTGCTGATCGGCAAGGACCAGCCTTACCTGAGCACCCAGGCCTTCCTCTCGAAGCTCGACGAGAACCTGAAGAAGGCGATGGCCTGAGCCCAGGCGCCCTTCGGGCTACGGGGCGCTACGGGGCGGGTCGGCGACGGCCCGCCCTTTTTTTGCGTTATACCCGGCCCATGCATTCCCTAACCCTGCTCGACTGGCTGGCGCTGGCCGTCTTCCTTGCCTGCTGGGCCGTCTATTCCACGCTGGTAGACCGCCACCCGGCGCTGCGCCGGCGTAGCGTCATCGCGGCGATGGACGAGCACCGCCGGCGCTGGATGCGCACCATGGTGACGCGGGACAACCGCATCATGGACACGAACATCGTCGGCAACCTGATGAACAGCACCAGCTTCCTCGCCAATACCGCCATCTTCATCCTGGGCGGCCTCGTGGCGATGCTGGGCAGCCCAGAGCTTGGCGCCCGGGTCTTCGGCGCCCTGCCCTTCGCCACCGTGCCGGACCCGGCCGCCTGGGAGATGAAGATCGCGCTGTTGCTGCTGATTTTCGTACGCGCCTTCTTCGAACTGACCTGGGCGCTGCGGCAGTTCAATTACTGCTCGATCGTGATGGGCGGGATCTCGCAGGAGCCGCAGGACCCCGACCAAGCGCACCATGCCGAGATGGCTGCCAAGGTCGCCAACCGCGCCGCCGGGCATTTCAACAGCGGGCTGCGGGCCTATTACTTCGGCTTGGCGGCGCTGGCCTGGATTCTCCACCCGGTGGCGCTGATCCTGGCCAGCCTGCTGGTCATGCGCGAACTCTACCGCCGCGAATTCCGCTCAGTGGTCCGCGAGGCCCTTCGTAGCTAAACTACAGGGTTCCAAGGGCCTTCCGGCCCTTGGCGGGAGGAGCTTGAAGGAGGGCAGCGCCCTCCTCAACCCTTCAGCGCCGCCCTGACAGCCTCCAAAGCCGCATCGGCCAGGGCCGCATCCGGCCCGCCCGCCTGCGCCATCTCCGGCCGTCCACCGCCGCCCTTGCCACCGGCCGCCGCGCTCGCTGCCCGCACCAGGGCCACGGCATCCGCCTTGTCCCGCGCCGCCTCGCCAAGTCCGACGACGATGCTCGCCTTGCCCTCCGCGGTGGAGACCAGGGCCGCCACATCCGCCGTACCGCCCTTGAGGATGGCCTCCGCCACGCCCTTCAGGTCGCGCGCCGGGATGTCGCCAAGATTGCGCAGCGCCACGCGCAGCCCACCAATCGCCTCAGCCTCCGCCGCCGCGCCGCCGGTCGCCAGCTTCTTGCGCAGCTCGCTGACCTCGCGCTCCAGCCGCCGCCGCTCCTCGACCAGGGCCGCGACCCGCGCCGGCACCTCGGCCGGGGCCACGCGCAGCGCCAGCGCCGCCTCGGTCAGCTGCCGCGACTGGTCCTCGACCAGCGCCAGCGCCGCCTCGCCGGTGACGGCCTCCACCCGCCGCACGCCGGCCGAGACCGCGCCCTCGGAGACGATCTTGAACAGACCGATGTCGCCCGTCCGCCGCACATGCGTGCCACCGCAGAGCTCGAGCGAGTAGACGCCCTGCTTCTCGGTCGCCGCCGGGTCGTGCCCCATGCCGACAACCCGCACCTCATCGCCGTACTTCTCGCCGAACAGCGCCATGGCGCCGACGCCCACCGCCTGCTCCGGCGTCATCAGCCGGGTGGTCACCTCGGCATTCTCGCGGATGCGGGCATTCACCTCCGCCTCCGCCCAGGCGACGTCCTCCGCCGTCATCGGCGTCGGCTGGGAGACGTCGAAGCGCAGCCGGTCCGGCGCGTTGAGCGAGCCCTTCTGCGCCACGTGGGTACCGAGCCGCCGCCGCAGCGCCTCGTGCAGCAGGTGGGTCGCGCTGTGATGGGCGCGGATGGCGCCCCGCCGCGCATGGTCGACCTCGGCCAGCACGGCGAGCCCCGGCCGCGCCTCGCCATGCGCCACGGTGCCGATATGGACGAAGAGGTCGCCGAGCTTCTTCTGCGTGTCGCGCACCACGATCCGGCAGGCCTCGCCCGCCGAGATCAGCCCGGCATCGCCGACCTGGCCGCCGCTCTCGGCATAGAAGGGCGTCTGGTTCAGCACCACGGCCACTTCGGTCCCCGGCCCGGCGCCGTCCACGGCCTTGCCGTCCGCGATGACGGCGAGGATCTCGCCCTCCGCCGTCTCGGTGCTGTAGCCGAGGAACTCGCTGGCCCCGACCCGCTCCTTGATGTCGAACCAGACGGCATCCGTCGCCGCCTCGCCGCTGCCGGACCAGGCCGCGCGCGCACGCCGCCGCTGCTCCGTCATCGCCGCCTCGAAGCCGGGGACGTCGACGCTGCGCCCCTCGGAGCGCAGCGCATCCTGCGTCAGGTCGAGCGGAAAGCCGTAGGTGTCGTAGAGCTTGAACGCCACTTCGCCCGGCAGCACGCCGCCCTCGCCGAGCTTGCCGCTCTCCTCCGCCAGCAGGCCGAGCCCGCGCTCCAGAAGGCTGCGGAAGCGCGTCTCCTCCAGCTTGAAGGTCTCGGTGACCAGCGCCTCGGCGCGGACGATCTCGGGATAGGCCGCGCCCATCTGCCGGATCAACGCCGGCACCAGCTGGTTCAGCAGCGGCTCCCGCGAGCCCATCATATGCGCGTGCCGCATGGCGCGTCGCAGGATGCGCCGCAGCACATAGCCCCGACCCTCGTTGGAGGGCATGACGCCATCCGCCATCAGGAAGGTGCCGGCCCGCAGATGGTCGGCAACCACGCGGTGGCTGGTCTTCCACTTGCCGTCCGGGTCCGTCCCCGTCGCCTCGGCCGAGGCGAGGATCAGCGCCCGCAGCGTGTCCGTGTCGTAATTGTCGTGCTTGCCCTGCAGGATGGCGGCGAAGCGCTCCAGCCCCATGCCGGTGTCGATCGAGGGCCGCGGCAGCGGCACGCGGGTGCCGGGCGGCCCCTCCTCGAACTGCATGAAGACCAGATTCCAGATCTCGATGAACCGGTCGCCATCCTCGTCCGGCGAGCCGGGGGGGCCGCCGGGGATGTGCTCGCCATGGTCGTAGAAGATCTCGGAGCAAGGCCCGCAGGGCCCGGTATCGCCCATGCGCCAGAAATTATCGCTGGTCGGGATGCGGATGATCCGGCTGTCCGGCAGGCCGGCGACCTTCTTCCAATAGACCGGCGCCTCCTCGTCCTCCGAGTAGACGGTGACGAGCAGCTTCTCCTTCGCCAGGCCGAAATCCCGGGTCAGCAGCTCCCAGGCATGGGCGATCGCCTGTTCCTTGAAGTAGTCGCCGAAGGAAAAATTCCCCAGCATCTCGAAGAAGGTATGATGCCGGGCGGTGTAGCCGACATTGTCGAGATCGTTGTGCTTGCCGCCAGCGCGAACGCATTTCTGCGCCGTGGTCGCCCGGCTGTAGGGCCGCTTCTCCTGCCCGGTGAAAACGTTCTTGAACTGCACCATGCCGCTGTTGGCGAACATCAGCGTCGGGTCGTTCCGCGGCACCAGCGGCGAGCTTTCGACCACCTGATGCCCGTTGCGGCCGAAATAGCCGAGGAAGGTCGCGCGGATATCGTTGCTGCTGGTCATCGCCGGTGCCGGTCCTGTCTGCCGCCCCGCCGCATCCCGGCCGCGGGGCCCCGAGCCTCCTACCGCGCAGGGCAGGAGGCGTCGAGAGGCGCCGGCTTACTCGGCCGGCGCCGCCTCATCCTCGCTCTCGGCCGACTCGCTCTCGCCCGTCAGCATGGCATTGGCGACGATGCCGGCCTGGCCCCGCACTTTGGCCTCGATGGAGGCGCCCATGGCCGGGTTGTCGCGGAGGAACTGCTTGGCGTTCTCCCGCCCCTGGCCGATGCGCTGGCCCTCGGCGCTGAACCAGGCGCCCGACTTCTCGACGACGCCGGCCTTCACGCCGAGATCGACCAGCTCGCCGACCTTGGAGATGCCCTCGCCGTACATGATGTCGAACTCGACCTGCCGGAACGGCGGCGCCATCTTGTTCTTCACCACCTTCACCCGGGTCTGGTTGCCGACCACGCTCTCCCGGTCCTTGATGGCACCGATGCGGCGGATCTCCATACGGATGGAGGCATAGAACTTCAGCGCATTGCCGCCCGTCGTCGTCTCCGGGTTGCCGAACATGACGCCGATCTTGAGCCGGATCTGGTTCAGGAAGATCAGCAGGCAGTTCGAGCGGGAGACGGTGCCGGTCAGCTTGCGCAGCGCCTGGGACATCAGCCGGGCATGCAGGCCGACATGGCTGTCGCCCATCTCGCCCTCGAGCTCGGCCCGAGGCACCAGGGCCGCCACGCTGTCCACCACCAGCACGTCGATCGCACCGGAGCGGACCAGCGTGTCGCAGATCTCGAGCGCCTGCTCGCCGGCATCCGGCTGGCTGATCAGCATGTTGTCGATGTCGACGCCGAGCTTCTTGGCGTAGCCCGGGTCGAGCGCATGCTCGGCATCGATGAAGGCGCAGGTGCCGCCCTTCTTCTGGGCCTCCGCGATCATGTGCAGCGCGAGCGTGGTCTTGCCCGAGCTTTCCGGCCCGTAGATCTCGATGATGCGGCCCTTCGGCACGCCGCCGATGCCGAGCGCAATGTCGAGGCCGAGTGAGCCCGTCGAGATCACCTCGATCTCGCCATCCAGTGCCTGGCGAGCGCCCATCTTCATGATGGAACCCTTGCCGAAGGCCCTTTCGATCTGGCTGAGCGCGGCGTCGAGCGCCTTTCCCTTATCCATTCTGGCTATCCCGTCCTGGCCCCGGTTCACCCGTCCAAACTACACGCAAGGAGCTGAGAATGAAACAGGATCGTAACTAAAACCATCGCCCCGCGATGGCACTGCCAAAGTATGGGCTTGCCGCCCCCGGAAAACAAGAACATTTGGAAAACACCTTCATGCCGCGACCGGCTCTCGCCGGGCTGCCGCCAGGGCCGATGTCAACTCTGCAGGCGTGTATGGCTTCGCCAGCAGTTGGAAGCCTTCCGCCGCCAAATCAGCCCGCAGCCCGGCATAGCCGGAGGTCAGAACCACCGGCAGGTCCGGCCATCGCGCACGCAGCCGCCGCGCCAGCGCCAGCCCGTCCATTCCCGGCAAGGCGATGTCGCTCACCAGCATGCCCGGCGCCGGCGCCCGCTCAAGCAGGTCGAGCGCCGCCTCGGCATTCTCGGCGAGCAACAGGGCATGCCCTGCCTGGCCCAGCACCCGCTCGGCGAACCGCCGCAGCACCGCCTCATCCTCCACCAGCAGCACCGGCCCCTGCACCACGGCCGCCGGCCCCGGCTCGGCCGCCTCGCAACAGGGCAAGTGGATCAGGAAACAGGCCCCTTTGCCCGGCTTGCTCTCCACCGCGATCCGCCCGTCGGCACCAGTGACGATACCCTGGACCGTCGCCAGGCCAAGCCCAGTGCCGCCCGACGCCGCCCGGGTGGTGAAAAAGGGCTCGAACAGTCGCGGCATCGCCTCAGGCGCAATGCCACGCCCGGTATCCCGCACCGCCAACGCCACCTCGCCCGCCTCCAGCCGCGTGGCGATGTCGAGGCTGCCCCCCTCCGGCATTGCCTCTCCCGCATTCGCCGTGAGGTTCAGCACCAGCTGATCGAGTTGCACTGCCGCCAGCCTCACCTTCGCCCCAGGGGCATTCAGGGCGAGGTTCAGCCGCACTCCCACCCCCAGCAGACGTCGCAGCATCGGCGCGAGCGCCTTGATCGACGCATCGAGCTCCAATTGGCCAGGCGCCACCTGCCCGGGCCGGATGAAGGCCAGTAGCTGGCCGATCAGCGCCGAACCGCGCTGTGCCGCATCCTCGATCCCCTGCAGTTCTGCCAGGACCGGCGGCGCAAGGTCCTCGGCCCGCATGGCATCCGCACTGCCGCGAATGGCTGCCAGCAGGTTGTTCATGTCATGCACGACCCCGCCGGTGAGCCGCCCGAGCAGCTCCAGCCGCCCGGCCGCCGCCAGCCGTGCCTCGATCCGCCGCTCGGCGCTGAGGTCGACGACCCGGAGCAGCCTCCGCCCATCCGGCAGGGGCTCGGCCGTGATGGTCCATTCGGTCTCGCCACCCCCGGTTGGTGAGGCCCGCAGGCTCGCCGGCCCGGCCCCTGCCAGCAGCGCCGCCAGGGCCGGCCGGTCTGCCGCCGCCAGCAAGCCGGTCGCCAGCCCTCCTCGCCCCACTCCCTGCCCGGCCATCCGGCGGAGTGCCGGGTTCGCCTCGATGATCTTCCCCCCGGCATCGAGCAGCGCCAGCCCTTCCGGCGCCGCTGCGAAAAGGGTCCGGAATGCGGCCCGCAAGGCCGTCTGGGACTCAGCCATGACGTTGCCCCTGCAGCCGCCAGACATAGGCAATGATCTCGGCTACAGCCTGCCAATGTTCGGCCGGAATCTCGCTATCCACTTCCTGCCGCCAGAGCGCCCGGGCAAGCGGCGGATTCTCGACGATCGGCACGCCATGCTCGGTCGCCGCAGCCCGAATCCGTGCCGCCATGGCATCCACCCCTTTCGCCACCAGCTTCGGCGCCGAGGCTTGGCCCGGCGCGTAAGATAGAGCGATAGCGTAATGAGTTGGGTTCGTTACCACAACCGTTGCTTTCGGCACCGCCGCCAGCATCCGCCGGCGCGCCCGCTGCTCCCGCAACCGCCGCAGCCGGGCCTTGATATGCGGGTCGCCTTCGCTCTCGCGGTATTCCTGCCGCAACTCCTCGCGGCTCATCCGCATGCGCCGCAGATGCCGCCAACGAACCCAGAGCAGGTCGAGCAGGGCAATCGCCCCGAAGGCGAAGACCGCCGCCACCAGCAGCCGCAAGCTCCCCCGCCCGACCTCGTCGAGGAGCATCGCGGCAGAAAAGTGCAGCACCGCCTGCAGCATCGGCAGGTCGACCGCATGCCAGAGAGCCGCCCCGACCAGTGCCAGCTTCATAAGGGTCCGCGCCAACTCCGCCAGCCCATCCGGCCCGAGCAGGCGCTTCAGCGCCGCCGCCGGGTTGAGCCGGCTCAGCTGCGGCGCCAAGGCCTCGGCTCGCATCACGATTCCGGTTTGCGCCAAGCTCGCCAGCATCCCCGCCAGCGCCACCAACCCCAGCACCGGCAGGAGGGTAAGCACCGATTGCCGCAGCAAGGCCGGCGCCAGCACCGCACCATCCCCCGGCATTTCCAGCAAGGCCCGCATCAGCCGCAGCCATTCCACACCAAGCGGCGGCAAGGCCAGGAAGCCGGCCAGCGTCCCGGCCAGTAAGGTAGCGAAACCGACCGCCTCCCGTGACAGCGCCGATTGCCCTTCATCCCGCGCCCGGTCTAGCCGCCGCTGCGTCGGGGCTTCTGTCCGGTCCTCCGCAGATGGCGAATCCCCCTCCGCCATCGCCTAGCCCGCCAAGGCGAGCGAGGCGGCGGCCGCTCCCAGCCACGCCGCAACCAGCGCTGGCAGCAACAGACCGAGTAACAACAGTCCACCCAGGATTTGCCCCGGCGCCGCCATCGTGAAGACCTGCACCTGGGGCGCCAGCCTTGCGAGCAAGCCAAGCGCGAAATTCCCGAGCATCGCCGCCAACACCAGCGGCCCGGCCAGGCGCAAGGCCAGGGCCAGGCTCTCCGCCACTGCCTGCGCCACCGACTCAGCCCCGCGCCCGAGCGGCAAGGGCGCCCCAGGTGGCAAGGCCGTGTAACTCTCCGCCAGCGCTCGCAATGGCAGCGCATACAACCCCGTAGACAAGACCAGCACCGCCGCGAGCAAAGTAAACAGCCGCCCCGTCGCCAAGGATTGCGCGCCGAGCACCGGGTCCGTTTGCAAGGGGCTGGCGAGGCCAACCATCAACCCCACCAACTGCCCCGCCTGGCCCAGCGCCAGCGTAACCAGCCGCGCCAGCATGCCGAGCCACAACCCGATCGCCGTTTCCGTCAGAATCAGGCGCAGAAGCTCCGGCAACTCCGACGGCAGCGGCGGCAGCCCGGGCGCCAATACGGGAAGCAGCACCGCAACCACGGCCAGCAGCAGCGCAAGCCGGATACTGGCCGGCACATCCTGCTCGCCGAGCCCGGGCAGCAGCAGCATTGCCGCGCCAAGCCGCGCCACCAGCAGCACCGCGTGGAACGCCAGCGCGGGGAGCGCCTCCACCATCAGGGCTGCCCGCCAACTGCGATCATCCGGTCGAAAAGCGACGCCGCATATCCTCGCATCGCTCCGGCCATGGCCGGCCCGAGCAGCAGCAATACCAGCCCGAGCACCACCAGCTTCGGCAAGAAGGCCAGCGTCGCCTCCTGCACCTGCGTCAGCGCCTGAAAGATGGACACGACCAGCCCGACTGCCAGCATTGCCAGCAGGGGCGGACCGGCCAGTTGCAGCGCCATCCACAACGCCTCCCGCACCGCCAACACAGACTGGTTCTCCATCTCCGCGCCTCCTGCGCTAGATCGGCATCCGCATGACGTCCTGATAGGCGGAAATCACCCGGTCCCGCAGCGCGACGGCCGTCTGCAAGGCGAGTTCCGCCCGCGACACCGCCATCACCACATCGGACACACTGCCCTGGCCGAGCAGCGCCTGCGTGCTGGCCGCATCGGCGCCCCGCCCCATCTCGACCGCGCCTTCCACGGCCCGCTGCAAGGTCGCGCCGAAGCCGCCCTCGGCAGGGGCCTCCGGCGCTGTCGCCGCACGATAGGCGGCCGCGGCCTGGACCGGCGCAATCGCCGCCAGCATCAGCGCAAGGCTTCGATGGTGCGCGTCAGCATTCCGCGCGTGGTCTCGAGAACAGCGAGATTGGCGCTGTAGCTCCGTTGCGCCTCGCGCATGTCCATCATCTCGACCAAGCTGTCGACATTGGGCCGCTTTACATAGCCCGCCGCATCGGCCGCAGGGTGCGAAGGATCATGAAGCTGGGGAAAATCCCCGGGCGCCGTCCCGATCCGCCTTATCTGCACCATCTCGGCGCCAAGGCTGCGGTCCAACCGATTGGCGAAGGTCACCGTCTTCCGCCGATACGGGTCCGCCCCGGGCGATGGCCCGGTGCTGTCCCGGTTGGCAATGTTTTCAGCAACCACCCGCAGCCGCGTCGCCTGCGCCTGCATGCCGGCGGCGGAAATCCGCAAGGCGCTGTCGAGATCCATGACCAGCCCTCCCTCCTACATCATTGCGACCGGCCAAGCGCGGTCCGGAACAGGCCCATCCAGCGCCGGTGAAGCCCGGTCGCCAGCGCATGCGCCGTGTCAGTATCGGCCACCCTCATCGCCTCGCGGTCGAGCGAGACGGCATTGCCGTTCGGCGCCCGGTCGGCTGCCGTCCGATCCAGGCGCGCCCGCGCCGCACCGCCGCTGCCGACGACATGCAGATCGCTCGTACGCGCCAGGCCGAAGGCGCCGGCGAGGCTCTTGCGGAAGTCATCGAGGTCGCGCGGCTGATAGCCGGGCGTATCCGCATTGGCGATATTCTGCGCCAGCACCCGCTGGCGCTCTTCGAGCCAGGCGATGCGGCGTTCAGCCAGGGCGATGGTCGGGCTGCGGGTGAGGTCCATGCCGCGATCCTGCACGCCAAATTCCGAAGATTCCGTAAACCCCGATCTCAAGCCTTCCTTAACACCCTGGCGTGCAGGATCGCGGCATGACGCAAGCGACCCTCGCCGCGATCGAAGCCCTTTACGACACAGTGGTGATGGCGCGCGCCCTCGCCACGAGCGGCCGCCAGATCGACCTCGCTGGCCTCGATGCGGAAGCCGCCGCCCTTTGCGCCGCCATCGCGCAGATGCCGCGCCACCGCGCCAAGCTGCTACGGCCTGCGCTCGAGTCCCTGGCGCAGGAGATCGAAAGCCTCGCCGCTGCCTTGCCGCCGCCCTGAACACCCCTTGCTGGCAGGATGCCGCATGACGATCGACACCGGACTATGGTTACAAGCTGCCGGCGCCCTTGCCGCCATCCTGCTGTTGCTGGCCCTTGGGGCTCGCGGGCTGCGCTGGGGCGGTCTCGCTACACGGCCCAATCGGCGCCTCGCCGTACAGGAAGTGCTCGCCCTCGATTCCCGCCGCCGCCTCCTCCTCCTCCGCTGCGATGAACGGGAGGTGCTGCTGCTCACCGGCAATGGCCAGGACGCGCTGCTCGGCTGGCTGCCCGTTCAGGATGACCCGGCGTGAGGTGCATTGCCCTCGCCCTGCCGCTCGCCGCAATGGCCTTGCCTGCCATGGCGCAGAGCGTGAGTATCGATATCGGCACCGGCGGCCAGGCCGGCGCGACGATGCGCCTCGTCCAGTTGACGGCGCTGATCGGCCTGCTCTCCCTCGCCCCATCGCTGCTGGTGATGGCAACCGCCTTCACCCGCATCGCCATCGTGCTGTCGTTGCTGCGCAGCGCTATCGGGGCCCAGGGCGTGCCACCGAATCCGGTGCTGATCGGCCTTGCGCTTTTCCTAACGCTCTTCGTGATGCAGCCGGCGATGGAGGCAAGCTGGCAGAACGGCCTTGCGCCAATGATGGAAGGCCGCATCGGCGAGGTCGAAGGCCTGGTGGCGACTGCCGAACCCTTCCGCAGCTTCATGGCCAACCAGGTGCGCGAGGGCGACCTCGCGCTCTTCCTCGACCTCGCCGGCCTCCCGCCCGTGCCGGAGAATGCACGGCCGGATCAGCTTCCCTGGCGCGCGCTCCTGCCCGCCTTTCTCGTCGGCGAACTGAAGCGAGCCTTCGAGATCGGCTTCCTCGTCTTCTTGCCGTTCCTCGTCATCGACATGGTCGTCGCCAGCCTGCTGATGTCGCTCGGCATGATGATGCTACCGCCGAGCGTCGTCTCGCTGCCCTTCAAACTGATCTTCTTCGTGCTGATCGACGGCTGGAGGCTTGTCGCCGGCAGCCTCGTGCAAGGCTTCGCCAGCGGCTGAGGAGACCCGAGGACCGCGGCTGGCAGCCTCAGCCCGCAGCGCCCTGTAGATGCTCCGCGATATAGGGAGGCAGGTTGAAGGCGCCGCAATGGATCTCGGGCGTCCAGTACCGGGTCTCGCCCAGGATGCCTGCCATCGCCGCCCGCTCGCGAATCTCGCCCACCGTTGCGGCCCGCAATCCCGCATCCTTCGCGGCCCAGCCGAGGGTCATGAACCCGCCCACATAGGTTGGCACCGCAGCAACATAAGCGTGGACATCGGCGAAGGCCTTGGCCCGCCGCAGACTGGTTTCATGCAGTTCCTCGGCCTGCATGAAGGGTACGCCGCACTGGTTCACCACGAGGCCGCGCTCGGTGAGCAGCCGCGCGCAATTCGCGTAGAATTCGTCGGTGAACAGCACCTCGCCGACGCCGATCGGGTCCGTGCTGTCGACGATGACGACGTCGAAGCTGGCGGCCGGCGCCTGGCGCACGTAATCGATCCCGTCGCCGACGATGACCTCGGCCCGAGGGTCATTCCATGCCTCGCCAGCGATGCCCGGCAGGTGTTCCTTGGCGAGCCGAATTACCTCGCCATCGATCTCGACCATAACCGCCCGCTCAACGGTCCGGTGCTGCAGCACCCGCCGCAGCACGCCGCCGTCGCCGGCGCCAATAATCAGCACCCGCCTCGCCGCGCCATGCGCCAGCAACGGCACATGGGTCAGCATCTCCTGGTAGACGAACTCATCCGCCTCGGTGATCTGCACCACGCCGTCGAGCAGCATGACCCGACCATGGGTCTCACTCTCGAAGACCATGATGTCCTGGAAGTCGCTCTGCACCCGCGCAAGTTCGCGCTTCACGCGAAAACGCTGCCCCCAGGCGCTGTAAAGCGTCTCGTTCACCCACGAATCGGTCGGCATGGAAAACCCCTGAAACAACGAGGGCGGGACCTTAAGGCCCCGCCCCGCGCCCTGCATGCACGCTTCGATGTCAGCCGACGAGGCCGCGCTTGTGCTCGGCCAGTTGCACGCGGCCCGGCATGAAGCCGCGCTTCAGCACAGGGATGGCCTTGTACGGGTTGCAGACGCCGCAGACGAATATGTCGAGCGCCGCGTAATCCCGCTCTGGCCAAGTGTGGATCGAGACGTGACTCTCCGCCAGCACCAGCACGCCGGAGACGCCGCTGTTCGGGCCGAAGTGGTGGAAATGCCCGTGCAGGATTGTGGCGCCCGTGGCGATTGCAGCCTCGCGCAGCACTGAGTCGATATGCTCCGGATCTGCCAGGTTAGTGGCGTCCCAAAGGTCGATAATCAGATGCGTGCCGGCGAATTTGACGCCATCACGGGTAACAAAATAGTCCTTAGCCTCGCTCGCCGAGGTTTCAGAATTCTGGGCTTCGCTCGGGAGCAACTCCGAGACCATCCCCAGTTGGAGAAGAGCGTCCATCGCGGGCTCCTATTCCCACCAGCAGATGACCAGGGTGATCGGGATTGATCAGGTCAACGGGGCGCGCATATGGGGCACGGGAGACAGGGACGCAAGCGAAAACTGCCCGCAACGGCCGAAATTTTTGCCGCCCTCCCCCGCGCCCGACGCTGGACTTAGCGCGTCACCGGGCCGCCAGCCCGCAATGCCTCCAGCCACGGAGGGATGGTCTGAAACAGCAACAACTCCTTTTGCAGCCGGGGCAGGTCAGCCAGGCCCCGCAGCTGATCCGCCGTCAGCAGGGCGAAAGCCGCCGCCAGGGCCCCCTCCGGCAAGCGTGGTACATAGCTTCGGCGCAACGCGACGAGTCCGGCCTCGTCGCCGGCCAGGGCCAGCATTGCCGCATGGCGCAGAAGCAATCGCTGTTGCGGCTCCTCGAGCGGCGCGGGCGCAGCCGGTAGCGCTGCACGTAAATGATCGGCAAGCGCCGCAGCGGCACCCGCCCAATCCTGCCGTTCCGCCAGGAGCTGCGATAACGCAGCGGCCCCGGCCGAGCCGAGCGCCTTGAGACCCACTACCGCCTCCTCAAGGCGCCCCAGCCGCGACTGGGCCTGAGCCGCGAGTACGGCACGAGCCTGCATCAACGGATCGGGCAGCATCTCCCCGTTGCTTTCCTGCAAAGCCTTCAGCGCTGCGGCCGCATCGCCGTTGGACAGATGCAGCACTCCCTGCCGCAGGCCTAGCGCGGCACGCGGCGCCCCGGCACTGCGCCCTACAGCTTGACCCAGGAGAGCGGCTGCCCGATCGGCCAGGTCGAGCGCCACCAGCCGGTCCGCGAGGACCAGCATCGCCGCCTGCCCGTCCGCATCCTTCGGCAACAGGTCAGGATAGGCATCGAACAACGCAACCGCATCGAGTGGCGGCTCGTGCTCCAGGGCGGCGACGAAGGCCGCGTTGATCGCTGCACGCAAGGCCGGCCCACGCTCGGGAAAGAGGGCCTCCGTCTCCCGCAGCAAGGCAAGCGCGCCGCGCGCATCGCCGGCGGCACGCCGAAGCTCGGCGAGGCGGATACGCGCTGCCGCCTCTTCGCCATCGCCACGCCAGGCGAACAGCGTCGCCTCGAGCGCCCGTGCCGCCTGGGCGGCGTCGATCTTGTGCGTGGCAAGCCGCAGTTCGACCGCCCGCCGCAACGCCCGTGCCCGCGCCAGCCGATCCCGGCCCAGTGCGATCTGCTCATACCCCGCCAGCGCCGCCTCGGCATCGCCACTGGCTTCGGCCAGCATGGCGCGCGGCAGGGCGAGTTCCGGCATCGGCCCGGCTTTCTCGAGCACTTGCCGCAAGGGCACGACAGCGCCGGCCTCGGCCAGACTCTGGGCCGCCAGCGGCAACAACCGCGAACGCAGCCCCTCTGGATAGTCGAAAAGCACCGGCAGGGCCGAGGCCAGCCTCGGGACGGCCTCCCGCGCTTCGCCTTCTGCTGCAAGCAGCAGCGTCTGCCAGAGGTTCAACTCATCCGTTTCCGGCAGTTCGGCGTGATGCAAGGCGGCGGCCTGCGGCAGCCGGCCGGCCAACAAGGCTGCGGCGCCGGCCAGAGCATTGAGCCGTGCATCCCGAGCTGCCTCAGGGTCTTCCCCTCGGGTCAGTTCCACCATGGCCTGGGCCTCCTGCGGCATGCCGAGCGCCAGCAGCGTCTCCGCCGCCGCGCGACGGAGGGCCAGGCGGTTCAGCGGCGGCGCCGCGGCGATGCTGGCCTGCAAGGCGCGCAGCCGCTCCAACAAGCGCGGCGTCGGCATGCGAGGCAGGTCAAAGCTGCGCGTCATCGCCTCGGCATTGGGCATCTCGGCCGCGGCTGCATCGAGGGCGAGCGGCCCGTTCGCCGCACCGACCAGGAAGCCACCAGCCGTCGCCCGCATCGTCACCTGGTCGGCCCGGGCCAGCACGGCGACGCCAAGCAGCGTCGGCGGCAGATCCAGCTCCGGCAGCCGTCGCCAGATCGGCATCGACTGCCCGGCCGCGCGCACCGTGCCGACCAGCAGCGGCAAGCCGCTTTCAGGATCGGTGATGGGGACGACCCGGCCCGGTTCGCCGGCACGCAGCATCAGGCGTGCAGCCACGCCGCCTTCCACCTCCAGCCCCACCGACCGGCCGGCTGCACCCTGGCCCTCGGCTGGGCGATGGGCTTCCAGCACCCAACCATTCGGCTCCCGCCGAGCTTTGAGCAGGCCGGGTGATGGCAGCGGCAGGCGCAGCAAGGTCGCCCCGCCCAGAGCCTCGACCTCAAGCGCTGCGAAGATTGGGTCGGTCCGCAACCCTGTCAGGTCGAGCGCCTCGCCGCTGTCGAACAGCGCCAGCACCTCGCCGCCACGCCGCAGCACAGCGAGGCCAGTGCCCGCGGGATAGGGCAGCAGAATGCCGCCCCCCCTCGGCAGTGGCCTCACCGCCAGGGCATCTGGCCGCGGCGGGGTAAGCACGGGCATGGCCGGCACCGGCGGCGCAGACCGCAAAACCGGGGATGCAGCTGGTGCCATGGGCGGCGCCACCACTTCGGGGGCCGGCTCCGCCCTTGCCGGAGCTGCCTGCGCCACCGGTGCCGGCTCGGCCGGGGGGCTCAGGGCGTCGACGACGAGCTTCGGCCCGACGCGGAAGATCCGCGCCCGCACCCCTGGCTTCAGCGCGATGCGGATGCCCTCCCCCTCGGCTGCAACGGCTGCCATGTTGCGCGGCAGCCGCCGCGCACCCGACAGGTCGATGGCCGAACCCGGCGGGAAATACAGCACCACCGCATCGCCCGCCTGCTCCACCCGGTACTGGGGCGGCGCAGGCCAGTCGAAGACGAGTCGGCCATGGCCGGGATGATTCCCGACCCGGACCCCGACCGCTTCCTGCGCCCAGGCCGCCGGCGCAGCCAGGAGCAGGGCGAGCAACGGTGCCCAACGCATCAGTCGAAACTCGCCAGCAACCGGTCGATCTCCGCCTGGGACGTGCCAGCCCCCGGCAGCTGCGGCCCGTTGGCCAGTTCCTCGCCCTCGGTCCGCGGTGCCGCGGGCTCCTCCTGCTCCGCGAGCGGGGCGCTCTCGCCACGGCCGAAGCTTTGCGTCACCGCCGCCACCCGCCGTTCGATCGACTTCAGCGCCGAGACCACCTTGCCGATGCGCTGACCGGTGATGTCCTGGAAGCTGCAGGCCTCGTAGATGCGGGTGACGGCGCCACCCAGCGCCTCAGCATCCTCGCCCGCCAGCCGGGACTGGAGGCCTTCGAGCACCTCGCAGCAGTCGAGGATCTCGTTGGTCGCCGTCGCGGTATGGCTGACGACCGCATCCAGCTCATCCGTCGCGGTCGGGATGTGGCTGGCATTGATGTCGTCAACGCGGAGCGCGGCGATCTCGCTCTTCGCCCGCGCCACCTCACGACCGAGTGCCTCGAGCTCGCCGAGAAGCGCCGCTTCGGTCACCGTCATGTCGCCCGAGAGGCTGCCGAGCACCGCCCGAACCGCGGCCTCGATCCGGTCACCGCCGGCCTGGCCGTCAGGCATGGGTCAGCACCTTCTCGATCTTGCCGCGCAGCGTCTCGGCATTGAAGGGCTTGACGATGTAGTTGGAGACGCCGGCCGCCTTTGCCGCCACAACGTTCTCGGTCTTGCTCTCGGCGGTGATCATGATGAAGGGCGTGTCCTTCAGCCGTGCATCCGCCCGCACCTCCTTCAGCAGGTCGAGGCCCGTCATCGGCTGCATGTTCCAATCGCTGATGACCAGGCCGAACTGCCCGGCGCGCAGCTTGGCCAGCGCCTCCTGCCCGTCCGAGGCTTCCTCGACATTGTCGAATTCCAGCTGCTTCAGCAGGTTGCGGATGATGCGCAGCATCGTCTTGTAGTCGTCGACGATCAGCACGTTGGTGTTCTTGTCCATCGCAGGTTCCTTGACTGTCCTCACTCGGTCGGCCGGGCACGATGCCGGGCCAGCTCGGCCGTCAGCAGCCGGGCGCGATCGGGCTTCATCGCGCCGAGCACCGGTGCTGCCTTCGCCTCCCGCATCCGGTCCACCAGCTGGACCAGGACGGGCATCTCCAGATCGTCGAAGATCGCCGCCGCATCGCGCGGCCGCATGCCTTCGTAGAGTTTCACCATCTGCCGCCAGCCGCTCTCCTCGCGCGCGCCGAGCGCCTGGTCGGCGGCTTGCAGGCGCTGCTGCAGCGCTGTCATTTCCTCGATTCGCTGGGTCAGCCGGCGTTCGGCCGCGGCCAGCACCACCTCGCGCGCCGCCAGCGCCTGCTCGCGGCCGTCGAGCTCCGCCCGCCGGACCCGCAGCCCCTCGAGCAGCGCCCGCTCCGCCCGCTGCTCGGCCGTCGGCTCCGTTGGCGCGGGCGGGGGCGCCGCGACCGGTACCGGCGCCGGTGGCGGGGCCGGGTTGCTGGCCTGTGCCGGCGTCACGCCGAGGGGCGCCCCGGCCAGGGGCTGCACGCCTGCCGGCAGCAGCGCCGCCAGCTTCGCCGCCAGCAGCAAGCCGATCGCACCGAGCGCCGCCGGCATCAAGCGAGGGCGGAAGCGCATCACCGCCCCCCTCGCGCGCTGGCCAGGCCCTGGCTCAGCGCCCGCAACAGGTCCCGCTCGGCCTGGCTCGGCGCGGCGATGGCGGCTTCCGGCGCCGCCATCGGCCGCGCGGTGCGGACGAGGCCCTCCAGCCGGTCCGCCAACCCTTCAGCCCGCTCCACCAGGTAGCGCAGGTCATCCCGCATCGGCTCCGCCGCTGCCAGCCGCTCGGCCACCTGCCGCCCGGCGCCCTCCGCCGTTGCCCGCAGCCGCAGCGAGGCCGCCTCCGCCAGGCGCGTCGCCTCGCCGAGGCCGGCCGCGCTCGCCTCCAGCGCCTCGCGGTCGCGCCGCACCGCGGCCAGCGTCCGCTCCAGCTTGAGGATGCAGGGGATCGCCGCCACAAGCAGCCCGATCAGCAGCAGCTGCGCCGACCATTCATACCAGCCCATGCTCACGCCTCCGCCTTCTGGCGCAGCTCGCGCAAGATGCGGACGGCCATGCGGTTCTCCCTCCGGCCGAGCTCCGCCTCGAACATCGTCACGTCGCCGCAGCGCAGCTGCACCGGCGCCCCGGGCGCGGTGTTCAGCGTGATGCGGTCGCCCCGCTGCAGCGACATCACCGCGGCCAGCGGCATGGTCTGCTCGTCGAGCACGACATCCATCGACATCTCGGTATGCCGCAGCTCCTCCGCGAGGTGCGTCTCCCAGATGCTGTCGCGACCGAACTTCTCGCCCATGAACTGCTGCAGCAGCAGCTCGCGGATTGGCTCCAGCGTCGCATAGGGCAGCAGCAGCTCGATCTTGCCGCCGCGGTCCTCCATGTCGACCCGCAGCCGCGACAGGATGCAAGCATTCGACAGCCGCGAGACGGCGGCGAAGCGCGGATTGACCTCCAGCCGCTCAAAGCGGAAATGCGCCGGGGAGAGCGGGCTGAAGGCATCCGACAGGTCGGCCAGCACCACGGTGATCAGCCGCTCCACCAGCGTCCGCTCGATCGTCGTGTAGGGCCGCCCCTCGATCCGCATCGCCGCCGTTCCGCGCCGCCCGCCGAGCAGCACGTCGACCACCGAATAGATCAGCGCGCTGTCCACCACGATCAGCCCGTAATTGTCCCATTCCTCCACCTTGAACACGGCGAGCATCGCCGGCAGCGGCACGCTGTTCAGGTAGTCGCCGAAGCGCAGCGAGACGATGCTGTCGATCGAGACCTCGACATTGTCGCTGGTGAAATTGCGCAGCGAGGTGGACATGATGCGCACCAGCCGGTCGAAGATGATCTCCAGCATCGGCAGGCGCTCGTAGGAGACGAGGCCGGCGCTGACGATGCGCTGGATGCCGGACTGCTCCTCCTCCTGCTGCGCCCCGCCGCCGAAGCCGAGCAGGCTGTCGATCTCCTGCTGGTTCAGCACGCGCGTGGCATCCGGCGCCAGTGCGGCCGGCGTGGCCTCCGGCACGGCCTCGGCGTCCAGCGCCTCGCCCCAGGCGGCGGCCAGATCGTCTTCCTCGGTGCTCATTGCAGCAGCAGCTCCGTGAAGAGGATGTCGGTGACGCGGGCCGGCGGCGCCGCCAGGTTGGCGCGCGCGATCAGCTCCTCGCGCAGCCGCTGCGCGCCGGCGCTGCCGCGCAGCTCCTCCGGCCGCAGCTCCCGCAGATAGGTGGTGAAGAGGTCCAGGAGCCGCGGCATCGCCGCCTGCAACGGCCCGGCATCCTCGGCCCGCGCCAGCTCCAGCTTGCTGCGCAGCTTGATGTAGCTCGCCCGCCGGCCGCTGACACTCAGATTGGCGACGATGTCGGGCATGTCGAAAAAGACCGGCGCCCGCGGCGGCGGCGCCGCATGCTCGGCATGGGCTTCCTCCCCGCCGCCATGCAGCAGCTTCGGCAGGATGCCGCTGAACCAGAGGCCGGCCCCTGCCGCCGCCAGCAGCAGCGGCAGCGCGAGCAGCAGCAGCTTCCGCTTGCCCTTGCCTCCCTGCTTCTCCGGCTTCGCCTCGCTCGACATGCCCCGCCCCAGGTCACCGCTCCGGCAGTCTCGCCTCCCAGCCGTTAAGGAAGCCTTGCGACGGCAGGAACCGCCGCGCCGCCCGGCATTTCCTGCCGCCCGCGGCAGTCCTCGCCGCCCCGCGCCGGCCCCATCCCTGGCACATCCCTTGCCCCTGGGCCTGCCAGCAGGAGACCACGATGGACCAGCCCGGCTATATCATTCTGTCCCGCCTCACTGCCCAGATGCGGGCGACGCAGGTGCTGGCGAACAACATCGCCAATGCCGACACGCCCGCCTACCGTGCCGAGCGCCCGCTCTTCGCCACCCGGCTGAGCCGTGCCGCGGCAGGCGAGGCGCCCATCGCCTACAGCCTTGACCGCGCCACCTGGCGCGACACCCGCGGCGGCCCGCTCGCCACCACCGGCAACCCGCTCGATGTCGCCCTGCGCGGCGACGGCTTCTTCGTCGTCGAGACGGAGGGCGGTGAGCGCTACACCCGCGCCGGCCGCTTCACCCTGGACCCGGCCGGCCGCCTCACCGACCAGGAAGGCAATGCCGTGCTTGGCGCCGGCGGCACGCCGATCGCCTTCGGGCCCGGCGATACGCGAATCGAGATCCAGGGCGACGGCACCGTGCGCAGCGAGAACGGCGTCGTCGGCCGGCTCCGCGTCGTCCGCTTCGCCGATCCGCAGCGCCTCCGCGCCGAAGGCGGCCGCCTCTACGCCGCCGACGGCCCGCCGGAAGACATGCCCCGCCCGCAGCTCGTGCAGGGCGCGGTCGAGGGCAGCAACGTCTCCCCGGTCACCGAGATCACCCGCCTCACCCAGGACGTGCGGGACTTCGAACTGGCCACCCAATTCGCCGAGCGCGAGGGCGACCGGCAGCAGAACGCCATCGACCGCATCCTCCGCCGCCGCAGCTAAAGGAAACACCCCATGCGCGCATTGCAGATCGCCGCCACCGGCATGATGGCCCAGCAGACCAACGTCGAGGTCATTTCCAACAACATCGCCAATATGAGCACGACCGGCTTCAAGCGCCGCCGCGCCGAGTTCGAGGACCTGATCTACCAGAACCTCCGCCGCGTCGGCTCGCAGAGCTCGGAGAACGGCTCGATCCTGCCCTCCGGCGCGCAGATCGGCCTCGGCGTGAAGACGGCCGCCATCTACCGCATCGGCGAGCAGGGCAGCCTGTCGCAGACCGACAACCGCTTCGACCTCGCCATCCGCGGCAATGGCTTCTTCCAGGTGCAGCTGCCCTCCGGCGAGACCGCCTATACCCGAGACGGCACCTTCGGCCTCTCGGCGGAGGGCCAGCTCGTGACCTCCGAGGGCTTCCAGGTGCTGCCTGCCATCACCGTCCCGGCGGCCGCGGTGGATGTCACCATCAACGCCGCGGGCGAGGTATTGGCGAAGCTCGACGGCCAGACCAACCCGCAGAATGTCGGCCAGATCCAGACCGCGATCTTCGCCAATGAGGGCGGCCTTGAGCAGACCGGCGACAACATGCTGCTGGCGACGCCCGCCTCCGGCCAGCCCCAGCTGGCCGCTGCCGGCCAACCCGGCCACGGCCAGGTGCTGCAGGGCTTCATCGAAACCAGCAACGTCAACGTGGTGCAGGAGATTACCCAGCTCATCACCGCCCAGCGCGCCTACGAGATGAACAGCAAGGTCATCACCGCGGGCGACGAGATGCTCTCCACCCTCTCGCGGATGCGCTGACCATGCGCGCCATCGCGTTGCTCCTGCTGCTCGCCGGCCCCGCCGCGGCGCAGGATCTTGCCAGCATCCGTCCGCTGGCGACGGTCGAATCGCCGACGCTCCTGCTCGGCGACGTCTTCGACGGCGCCGGCCCGCGCGCCGCGCAGCCGGTCGGCGCCAGCCCCGCCCCCGGCCGCCGCCTGGTGCTGGAGGCGCCGCAGCTGCTGGCCCTCGCCCGCGCCCACGGCCTCGCCTGGCGGCCGCTCTCTTCCTACGACCGCGCCATCGTCGAGCGCCCCGGCCGCCCGGTCACACCGGCGGAGATCGGCGATACCCTCAGGCCCGAGCTGCTCCGCCTCGGGATGGATGCGGAAGCCGAGCTCGATCTCGGCCCCCTGCTGCCGCCCATGGTACCGCCCGGCGCCGTCCTCCGCCTGGCCGCCGAGGGCCTCGCCTTCGATCCGGCAACCGGCCGCTTCGCCGCCACGCTGACGATCATGGCCGAGGGCATGCCGGTGCAGCGCCAACGCCTCACCGGCAGGGCGGCGCAGACCGTCCCCGCCGTCGCCGCCACACGCCGCCTCGCCGCCGGCGAGACTCCCCGGCCCGCCGACCTCCGCTCCATCCGTCTCCGCGCGGAGCGCATGCGCCCGGGCATCGCCGAGCGACCGGGGCAGGTGATCGGCCAGCAGCTCCTCCGCCCCGTCGCCGCCGACGCGCCCATCCTGCTCGCCGATCTCGCGCCGCCTGCCCTGGTCGAGAAGAACGCCCTGGTCACCATGCTGCTCGAAGCTCCTGGACTCTCGCTCAGCGCCCAGGGCCGCGCGCTGGAGGCCGGGCCGCGCGGCGGCCTCGTTCCGGTCATGAACCTCGCCAGCCGCGCTGTCGTCGAGGGAGAGGTCGTCGGTCCCGGCCGGGTCCGCATCGCCCCCGGCGCCACCCCGCTTCGGAGGCCCTGACGATGCGCGCTGCCCTCCTCCTGCTGCCGCTGGCACTGTCCGGCTGCGGCTCGCTCGAGCGCCTCTCCCGCGTCGGCCGCCCGCCGGAGTTGTCCGAGGTTCGCAACCCAACGGCCGACCCGGCCTGGCGCCCCGTCTCCATGCCGATGCCGGGCGTGCAGGAGGCGCCCTCAGCGGCCAACAGCCTGTGGCGCACCGGCAGCCGAACCTTCCTGCGTGACCAGCGCGCCGCCCAGGTGGGCGACCTCGTCACCGTGCTGGTCACCGTCGCCGACAATGCCCAAATGCAGAACCGCACCCAGCGCAGCCGCGCCGGCACCGACAGCCTCGGCATCCCGCAGATCTTCGGCATGCAGACGCGTTGGCTGCCGCGCGGCGCCAGCCCCGCAAGCCTGCTCGATGCGTCCGGCGGCCAGACCAGCGACGGCGACGGCACGGTGAAGCGCGGCGAGACCATCAACCTCCGCCTCGCCGCAACGGTCACCCAGGTGCTGCCCAACGGCAACCTCGTCGTCACCGGCAAGCAGGAGGTCCGCGTCAGCGCCGAGCTGCGCGAGCTCTCCGTGCAGGGCGTCATCCGCCCGGAGGACATCGCCAGCGACAACACCATCCGCCACGACCGCCTGGCCGAGGCCCGCATCGCCTATGGCGGCCGCGGCACCCTCTCGGACCTGCAGCAACCGCGCTACGGGCAGCAGCTGCTCGATGCGGTCCTGCCCTTCTGAGCAGGCTGCCGCTTCCTGGGCAGCAGCGCGTTACCGCGCGCCCAGTGCCGCCCCCAGTGCCTCGAACATCCGCGGGTCTGAGGATCGCGCCGCGTTGAAGCGCAGGTGGCGGCTCTCCCCGCGGTCTGGCCGGAACAGCGAGCCGCGCGCCAGCAGTAGCCCGCGGTCGAGCGCTGCCTGGTAGACCGCCTCCGGGTCGCAACCGGGCGGCAGCCCCGCCCAGAGGAAGAGCCCCGGCTCCCCCTCCGCCGCCAGCCCGAACCCGAGCGCCGTGAGCCGCGCCACCGCCTGCGCCCGCGCCGCCGCCAGCTTCGGCCGCAGCCGGTCGAGCCAGCGCCGGTACTGGCCGGAGGCCAGCAGTTCCGCCACCAGCGCCTCCATCAGCGGCGGCAGGGCGGGCGCCGAGAGCAGCTTCGCCTGCAGCAGCGCCTCGATGATCGGCCGCTCGGCGGCGATGAAGCCGAGCCGCGTCGCCGGCCCCACCATCTTGGTGAAGGAGGAGAGGTAGATCAGCCCCCGCCCGCCGGCCAGCTGCAGCAGCCGCACCGGATGGCCGGGATGCAGGTCGGCATAGGTGTCGTCCTCCACCAGCAGAAGGCCGTGCCGCTCGGCGATCAGCAGCAGCCGGTGCAGCGTCGCCGCCGAGGCCGTCCAGCCGGTCGGGTTGTGCAGCACGCTCTGCACGAGGAAGAGCTTCGGCCGCACCATCCGGCAGGCCTGCTCCACCGCCTCCAGGTCCGGCCCCTCCGGCGTCCACGGCACCGGATGCAGCCGTACCCCCGCCCGCTCCAGCATGGTGTAGAATTTGAAGTAGCCCGGGTCTTCCGCCAGCACCGTGTCGCCGGGCTGCAATTGCGTGCGGATGATGAGGTCGAGCGCCTGCGTCCCCCCGAGCGTCGTCAGGATGCAATCCGGCGAGACCGGCATCGCCATCCCCGCCAGCCGCACCGCGATCTGCTCGCGCAGCGCCCCATCCCCCCGCGCCGTTCCATCGCAGGCCAGAAGCTCCGGCATCCGCCGCTGCACCCGGTGCAGCACCGCCGCCGGCCAGGCCTCGCGCAGCCACCCCTCCGGCAGATACCCGTTCCCCGGCTTCCACAGCGCCGGCGCCCCGAAGCTGCGAAGGCTGACCGCCTCGTCCCCCACATCCGGGTCCGCGCCCCGCCCCGCGGGCTGCGGCCCTATGGCGGAGACGAAGGTCCCCGCCCCCGGCCGCGGCGCCACCAGCCCCATCGCCCCCAGCCGGTCATAGGCCTCGACCACCGAATGCACGCTGCACCCGAGCCGCCCCGCCATCGCCCTCACCGAAGGCAGCCGCACCCCCGCCGCCACGCTCCCCGCGCGGATCATCCCGCCGAGCTTGTCGACGATCTGCTCCACCACCGGCCCGTCGCGCTCGAGCCGCAGCGTCGCCAAGGAATTTGGAAGCGGCAGCGTGTCCGACATGCCCCCAGCCTGCCGCCCCTCGGCCCGCCTCCGCAAGCATCACCGTCCCGGACACGGGCCGCACTGTACCGCCCACCGGCCGGTACAGTTCCCCCCGCATCCGCCCACCCGTACCGGGACCGTAAGGTCGCCCGCGCCCATCCTCCATCACCCCAACCGGGAGAATGGAGCCATGCAGACCGTCCTTCGCACGCCCGCCCTCGCCCTCCCCGCCAGCCTGACCCGGCGCCCGCTGCGCGTCCGCGTCACGGCCTGGATGCGGCTCGGCCTGGCCCGGCGCCGCGAGCGGCAATACTTGGCCGAGATGGAGCCGCGCATGCTCCGCGACATCGGCATCGGGCCGCATGATGCAAAGAAAGAGGCCCGGAAATTCTGGTGGGAGATCTGATGCACGAGGGGGACGCCGTCCCCCTCGAACTCCCCCTGCCAAGGGCCGAAAGGCCCTTGGAACCCTCGAGTCAACGCGGCTTCGGCGGCGGGGGCTCCGTGCTCGCCACGCTCGGGCGAGCCAGGTGCCGCGTCAGGTAACCCGTCAACGCCGGCAACCCTGCCATGATCGCCCCAGCCTCCGGCAACCGCGCGAGGTAGTAGAGGATCGGCAGCAGGTTTGCATCCGCCAGAGTGAACCCCCGCCCCACAAGGTGCCCGGTCGGCGCCACGCTCCGGTCGAGAAACCCAAGCTGCTCCCGCACCCCCGGCACCGCCGCCTCCGCCGCCGCCATGTCCGGCGCCCCATCCGCCGTCCCCGGAAACACATGGGCGTAGAGGTACCGCCGGATGCAGACCGGATCGACCACGGTATTCACCACCGAGACCCACTGCTCCACCAGCGCCTGCGCCACCGGCTCCTCCGGGATCACCTTCGGCCCGGGGAAGACGCGGTCGATATAGGTGCAGATCGCCTTCGACTCGTAGAGCACCAGCGCGCCATGCCGCATCGCCGGAATTTTTCCGAAGGGATGCAGCGCCCGCATCTCCGGCGTTCCCGGCCATCCCCTGGTATGGAGATGCGGGACGCCCTTCTCCGCGCAGACCATCCGGCAGGTCCACACATAGGTGCTCCGCGCCACGCCGATGATCTCGAGCTCCGCCATCGCATTCCTCCACCCATGCTGTAGACTGCGCCGATGTGCGGACGATACTTCCAGCAGCGCGGCCCGGCCTCCGTCGCCCGCTACTTCGAGACGCTGAACCCCTTCCCCAACTCGCCCCCGAGCTGGAACCGCGCCCCGACGCAGGATGCGCTGGTCGTCCGCCGCCATCCCGAGACCGGCGCCCGCCACCTCGACCCGCTGCGCTGGGGCCTCGTTCCCCGCTGGTCGAGCGACCCCTCGGTCGGCAGCAAAATGATCAATGCCCGCTCCGAGGGCATCACGGAGAAACCCTCCTTCCGCGAAGCCTTCCGCAAGCGCCGCTGCCTCGTCACCGCCGACGGCTTCTACGAATGGCGCACCGAGGGCAAGGCGAAGCAGCCCTTCGCCGTGGCGCTGGCTGGCGGCGAGCCCATGGCCCTCGCCGGCCTCTGGGAGGGTTGGCGCGCCCCCGACGGCAGCATCCTCCGCACCTGCACCATCGTCACCGGTGAGGCGAACGAGAAACTCGCCGCCATGCACCACCGCATGCCGATGATCCTGCCGCGCGAGGCCTGGCCCGCCTGGCTCGGCGAGACCCCCGCCGAGCCCGAAGACCTCCTCGCCCTGCTCAAGCCCTACCCGCCCGAGCTGACCCTCGCCTGGCCCGTCACCAGCCGCGTCAACAAGCTGGCCGAGAACGACCCCGACCTCCTGCTGCGCGACCCTCTGGCGATGCCGCCGCCCGGCCTCGACGACCCGCCGCCCGAATTCAGAGAGTGACCGCCCGGTCTCGCGTCGCCAGCCGCACGAGCAGGTAATCGACCTCCGCCCGCGTCTCGGCGGAGAGCTTCGGCCCCGGCCGCCGCAACGCGTCGGAGGCGATGATGCCGCGCCGCATCAGCACGTATTTCCGCACGGCAAGACCCAGCCCCGGCTGCAATTCAGTGCGGATCAGCGGCAGGTGCAGGTCGAAGAGGTCCTGCGCCGCGTCGCGCTCCCCCTTCGCCATCAGCTCGCAGACCCGCACCAGCATCTCCGGCACGCCGTAGCCGGTCATGATGCCATCCGCCCCGCGCAGCAGCTCCTCCGGCAGGAACTGCCCGCCTAGCCCGCCGAGGATGCTGATGCGCCGCATCCGCCCCACGCCGGACAGCCGCCGCAGCGCGGTGATCTTGTCGAGCCCCGGCCAGTCCTCCGCCTTCAGCATGACGAGGCGCGGGTCCTCGGCCATCCGCCGGATCATCTCGACGGACATGAAGATGCCGTTGGCCTGCGGATAGTCCTGCAGCACATAGGGCGCATCGCCCACCGCCTCGGCGGCGCCTGCGATATAGGAGACGACGGCATCGTCCCCCCTCAGCCCCGGCTGCGGCGCGATCATCACCCCCGCCGCACCGGCACCCATGGCGCTGCGCGCCAGCGACGCCATGCTGGCGAAGCCGGGCGAGGATACGCCGACCACCACAGGCACCCGGCCATCCACCCGGCGCAGCACGCGGCCCGTGAACTCCACAGCCTCCGCCGCATCCAGCTTCGGCGCCTCCCCCATGATGCCGAGGATGGTGAGCCCGCTCGCCCCAGCGGCGAGATAGGCCTCCACCATACGGTCCGTGCTGGCCAGGTCGAGCGCCCCCTCCGGCGTGAAGGGCGTCGGCGCGATGACGAAGACGCCGCGCGCCTTCTCGTTGAGCTGCGCCATCTCAGGCCGCCGTCACGGACATGTCGAAGGGCGGCTGCACATCGGGCGACAGCACCGGCTCATAGGGGTTCGCCGCCGTGCGCTCCGCGAGGTCGGCCTTCGCCGCCTCGATCAGCGCCGGGTCGCGCAGGCAGTCCACCGCCGTCCCGGCCATCACCTTCGCCACATGCACCATGCCCTTATGCGCCGCGGGCAGCTTGCCCTGCGCGGTGAGCTGCCAGGAATGCCCCGGCGTGCCGATCGCATAGGTCGAGCCCCGAGCCTGCACCGTCGGCACCACCCAGGAGACGTCGCCCACATCGGTCGAGCCCATCATCGGCGCCCCACGCACCTCGAGCGGCACGACGACGTCGCAGAGCGCAACGCCCTTGCGCATCGGCAGGCCGATCCGTCGCCAGGAGGCCGCGATGTCCTCCTCCGTCAGCGTCGCCTGGAACTCCGCGGCCCGCGCCCGGTCGAGATCGTCGAAGGGCGGTGGCCCCAGCCGGTCGAGGTTGTTCTGCATCGCCCGCTCCAGCGGACCGTTGCCGAGCAGGTTGGAGACGCCGGAGACGACCCTGGACGAGACCTTGGTCTCCGTCATCATCGCCGCCCCGTCGGCGACCTTCCGCACCCGCTCGATCAGCCGCCGCAGCTCGACGAGGTCCCGCGCCCGGATCAGGTAGCGCACCTTGGCTGTCGGCTGCACCACATTGGGCGCGACGCCGCCGGCATCGAGATAGGCATAGTGGACGCGCGCATCGCTCGGCATGTGCTCGCGCATGTAGTTGACGCCGACATTCATCAGCTCGACGGCATCGAGCGCGCTCCGCCCCAGATGCGGCGCCGCCGCGGCATGGCTGGCCCGCCCGACGAAGGAGAAGTCGATCCGCGTATTGGCCAGGCTGACGGCCTCCTGCACCGCGGCAAAGGCCGCCGGATGCCAGGAGATGGCGACATCGACGTCCTTGAAGGCCCCGTCGCGGACCATGAAGCCCTTCGCCGCCCCGCCTTCCTCGGCAGGGCACCCATAATACCGCACCCGCCCCGGCAGCTTGTTCTCCGCAAGCCACTCCTTCACCGCCGTCGCCGCCAGCAGCGAGGCCGAGCCCAGCAGGTTGTGCCCGCAGCCATGGCCGAAGCCCGGCCCCGGCAGCGGCCGCGGCTCGGCGACGCCCGCCTCCTGGCTCAGCCCCGGCAGCGCGTCATACTCGCCTAGGATGGCGATGACCGGCCCGCCCTCGCCCGCCTCGCCCATCACCGCGGTCGGGATGCCCGCCACTTTCTCCGTCACCCGGAAGCCCTGCTCCTTCAGCATCGCGGTATGCTCGGCGCAGGAGCGCGTCTCGGTATAGGCGAGTTCCGGCATGCCCCAGACGCGGTCGGAGAGCGCCTCGAAGCCGCCCCGCTTCGCATCCACCAGCCGCCAGATCGCTTCGCTATTGTCCATGATGGTCAGGCCCGTGCCTTGAGTGTGTCCAGATCATAGCCTGCGACGCGCTTGTAGCCACCCGTGATGGCCAGCATCTCCTCGCGCGACATCACATCCTCGATCCGCGCGAAGGGCCGGTCGCCGGTCCGCGCATAGACCTCGCCGAGGATCGCATCCGGCGGCGTCTTGCGGTTGGTCAGCACGACCTGCGTCGTCGCCGGCAGCCGGATGGCCTCATAGGCCTTCAACGCCGTCTCCGGGTCGTCCGCATGCTGGGCCAGCTTATCGGCGAGGCAGCGCGCATCGAGGATGGATTGCCCCGCGCCGTTCGACCCGCGCGGCACCATCGGATGCGCCGCATCGCCGAGCAAGGTCAGCCGCCCGAAGCTCCAGCGCGGCAGCGGGTCCTGGTCCACCATCGGGAATTCCAGCACCACGTCGGAGGCACGCAGCATCGAAGGCAGGTCGAGCCAGTCGAAGACCCAGTCCCGCACATAGGGGATGACATCCTCCACATCGCCCGGCCGGCTCCAGTCGCGGCGGGAGCGGTGCTTCTCGGTCTCCACCTCGAAGACCCAGTTGATGAGCGGCCGCCCCTCGCCATCGACGTCCTGGCGGATCGGGTAGATCACCATCTTGCCGGTCTTCAGCCAGCCCGCCCGCGTCATGCTTGCGCCCGTCAGGATCGGCGTCCAGCGTGCGACGCCCCGCCACATGTTGTAGCCGGTGTATTTCGGCTCTCCCTCGTTCGGATAGAAGTGCCGGCGCAGCACGGAATGGATGCCATCCGCCCCGATCGCCGCACTGCCCCGCAGGGGCTCGGGCGTCACTCCGCCCCGTCCTGGGGTGAAGTGGATGGTGACGCCATCCTCGTCCTGCTCCACCCGCGCCACACGCCGATCGAACAGCACCGCCTCTTCCCCCAGCCGCTCCTGGACGGCGGCCAGCAACACGCCATGCAGGTCCGCCCGGTGGAGCGACACCTGGGGGTGATCGTAGCCGGCGGCCCGCCCAAGCGGCTCGCGGTGGATCAGCTGCCCGAAGCGGTTGAAGAAATTCGCCTCATCCGTCTGCACGCCATGCCTGAGCAACTCATCCTGCAGGCCGAGCCGCGCCAGCTCGGCTGCGGCATGCGGCAGGATGTTCACCCCGACGCCAAGCGGCCTGACCTCTGCCACCGCCTCGACCACCCGGCAGGGGATGCCGTTGCGGTGCAGGCAGAGAGCGAGCGTCAGCCCGCCGATGCCCCCGCCGATGACCAGGATGCCCTCCATGGCGCCTCTCCCCTCCGCCCTAGGGATACTGGCCTGCCCGTCCTCGAGGTCAAGCGCCGCCTTCGTCACGCGGCACGATCTGTGCTTGTCGCCGACCGGATCGACCGGGGAGCCCGCGTGCTGCGCGTCTTGCTTGTGGACAGTGACCCGGAGCGGGCCGCCGCCGTCGAGGCCGGCCTCTCCGCCACCGGCTGCACCGTCGTCGCCATCGCCTCGGGCACGCGCGACCTGACGCGCCATGTCCGTGATACCGGCGCCGAGGTGATCGTCTGCGGCCTCGACGACCCCTCGCGCGACGAGCTGGAGGGCATGGGTGCCCTGCATCGCGACGAGCCCCGCCCCGTCATCCTTTTCGCCGAGAAAGCCGAGCCGGAGCAGATCGAGGCGGCGCTGGCCGCCGGCGTCTCCGCCTATGTGGTGGAGGGCATGGCCCCCGCCCGCGTGCGCCCGGTGATCGAGGTCGCCATCCGTCGCTTCCGCGCCCACCAGGCGCTGCGCGAGGAACTCGCCACCGCCCGCCGCGACCTTGAGGAGCGCAAGCTGGTGGATCGTGCCAAGGTGCTGCTGATGTCCCGCCATCGCCTCACCGAGCCCGAGGCCTATAAGCGCCTCCGCCGCATGGCCATGGACCGTGGCCTGCGAATCCCCGCGCTCGCAGCACTTCTTACGGATAAGAATTAGGCAAAAAGCTTACATAATAGGCCTAATTCTTTCCGAAATGGCCAACTGCCCATTCTTGCCGCATTTCCTTCTTGACCGACCGCCCTCGCTTTTGCTGCATGTCAGCGGCGAGGCGATGCACAGCGGCGTGCATCGCACCGGCCCCGAGCGGGGCCACGCGCCCGATCCACCCGCGGTCCAATGGCGGCCCGCACCTGGCCCATTCCGGGCCGGAGGACCGCCTTCGTGCCGCTCGACGCCGACGACGCCCCCCGCCCGACGCTCCGCCGCCCGGTCCTCCGCACCCTTCGCCTCGGCTTCGTCCCGCTGACCGACGCCGCGCCGCTGCTTGCCGCGCAGGAGCTCGGCCTGTTCGATGCCGTCGGCCTCCGCGTCGCCCTCACCGCCGAGCCCTCCTGGGCCGCGCTGCGCGACAAGCTGGCCTTCGGCGCGCTCGACGCCGCCCATCTTCTCGGCCCCATGCCAATTGCGCTCGCCGCCGGCCTCACCGGCGTCCGCGCCCAGGTCACGGTTGCCGCCGGGCTTGGCGCCAACGGCAACACCGTCACCCTCTCCAACGCGCTGGCGCAGGAGCTCGGCCGCTTCCCCCGCCCGCTGGCCGCCGCGAGCTTCGCCGCCCTGGTCCGCCGCCGCGCCACGGCCGGCCGCCGCCCGCTGACGCTCGCCGTCGTCTTCCCCTTCTCCTCGCACAACTACCTGCTGCGCCACTGGCTGGCCGAGGGCGGCCTCGACCCCGACCGCGACCTCCGCCTCACCGTCGTGCCGCCGCCGATGGTCGCCGAGCGCCTGGCCGAGGGCGAGATCGACGGCTTTTGCGCCGGCGAGCCCTGGGGTAGCCATGCCGCCGCCCTCGGCGCCGGCCGCATCGCCCTCTCCACCGGCGACATCTGGCCGAACCACCCGGAGAAGGTCCTTGCCTTCGACGCCGGCTACGCCACGCGCGACCCGGAAAGCACGACAGCCTGCACCGCCGCCGTCATCGCCGCCGCCCGCTGGCTGGACGAGCCGTCGAACCAGGCCGAGGCAGTGAACATCCTCCGCCGCCGCGCCTTCCCGAAGCTCGCCCCCGCCGAGATTGCCGCCGCCTTCGAGGGCATGGCCGAGGGCTTCGCGCTCGGCGCCCCGCTCCGCTTCCACAACGCCACCCTGCCGCGCCGCGAGCAGGCCGCCTGGTTCCTCCGCCAGATGCGCCGCTGGAGCCACATCCCCGCCGCGATCAGCGACAGCACGGCCCTCGCCCCCTGGCGCCCCGACATCTGGCGCGCCGCAGCCGTCCGGCTGCACGAGGCCGAGCCCCCCGCGCCCCCGCCACCCCCTTCCTCGCCGCTGGGCGACAGAATGGAGCATGCCTGAGATGAACCTCACCCGCCGTACCGCCCTCACCGCGACGGCCGCCCTGCTCGCCGCTGCCCGTGCCGCGGCGCCGCGCGGCGCCTTCGCGCAAGGCGCGACGACGGCCGAGGTCCGGAAGGCCGTGCTCGGCTACATCGCCCTCACCGACGCCGCCCCCCTCATCATTGCCAAGGAGCGGGGCCTCTTCGCCAAGCACGGCATGCCCGAGGTCGAGGTCTCGAAGCAGGCGAGCTGGGGCGCCACGCGCGACAACCTCGTCCTCGGCGGCGAGCGCGGCGGCATCGACGGCGCCCATATCCTGACGCCGCTCCCCTACCTGATGACCGCCGGCAAGGTCACGCAGAACAACCAGCCCGTGCCCATGGTCATCACCGCCCGGCTGAACACCAACGGCCAGGGACTCTCGGTCGGCGAGAAGCACAGGGCGCTGAAGCCGACCATCGACGCCGGCAGCCTCAAGCGCGCCATGACGCAGGAGAGCAAGGTCGCCATGACCTTCCGCGGCGGCACGCACGACCTCTGGATCCGCTATTGGCTGGCCGCCGGCGGCATCGACCCGGACCGCGACGTGCAGACCATCGTCGTCCCGCCGCCGCAGATGGTCGCCAACATGAAGGTCGGCACCATGGACGCCTTCTGCGTCGGCGAGCCCTGGAACGACCAGCTCGTCAACCAGAAGATCGGCTTCACCGCCGCCGTCACCGGCGAGCTGTGGCGCGACCACCCCGAGAAGTCCCTCGGCCTCCGCGCCGACTGGGTCGAGCGCCACCCGAACGCCGCGACGGCGCTGACCGCCGCCGTCATCGAGGCGCAGCGCTGGTGCGACGAGGCCGCGAACAAGCAGGAGATGTGCGCCATCATCGGCCGCCGCGCCTGGTTCAACGTGCCGGTCGCCGACATCCTCAACCGCAGCCTCGGCAACATCGACTACGGCGACGGCCGCAAGGTGGAAGCGAGCCCGCTGCTGATGAAGTTCTGGCGAGACCACGCCAGCTACCCCTTCGCCTCGCACGAGCTCTGGTTCCTCACCGAGGACATCCGCTGGGGCGTCCTCCCCGAATCGACCGACACCAAGGCCCTCATCGCCCAGGTCAACCGCGAGGCCATCTGGCGCGCCGCCGCCGAGCGCGCCGGCGTCCCCGCATCCGAGATGCCGACGGGCACCAGCCGCGGCCGCGAGACCTTCTTCGACGGCAAGGTCTTCGACCCGGAGAACCCCGCCGCCTACCTCGCCTCCCTGTCCATCAAGAAACTCGCCGGAGCCTGAGCGATGACGATGTTGGCCCGCAAGCCGGCGGCCACCGCCCCGGCCACCCTCTCCGCCCCGGCGAGCTTCGCCGCCCTGCCGCGCGTCTCGCGCCTCCGCCCCATCCTGGCGCAGGTGATCCCGCCCCTGCTGGTGGTCGTCGCGCTTGCCGCGCTCTGGCAGTTCGCGGCGAGCGGCCCGAACGCGACGCTGCCGCCGCCGACCAAGGTCTGGGCCGATGCACGCGAGCTCATCACCGACCCCTTCTTCGACAATGGCGGCCTCGACAAGGGACTGTTCTGGCACCTCCTCGCCAGCCTCCAGCGCGTCGCCCTCGGCTTCGCCCTCGCCGCCGTGGCCGGCATCTTCCTCGGCCTGCTGGTCGGCACCTCGGACTTCGCCATGCGCGGACTCGACCCGATCTTCCAGGTGCTCCGCACCGTCCCGCCGCTCGCCTGGCTGCCCCTGGCGCTCGCCGCCTTCCGGGAAGCCCAGCCGAGCGCGATCTTCGTGATCTTCATCACCTCGATCTGGCCGATCATCATCAACACCGCCGTCGGCGTACGCAACGTCCCGCAGGACTACCGCAACGTCGCCGCCGTCATCCGCCTCCGCGGCCCCGCCTTCTTCTGGAAGATCGTGCTGCCGGCCGCCGCACCCTACATCTTCACCGGCCTCAAGATCGGCATCGGCCTCTCCTGGCTGGCGATCATCGCCGCCGAGATGCTGATCGGCGGCGTCGGCATCGGCTTCTTCATCTGGGATGCCTGGAACAGCTCCAACCTCTCCGACATCATCGTGGCCCTCACCTATGTCGGCCTGGTCGGCTTCGCGCTCGACCGCATCGTGGCGCTTGCCGGCCGCGTCGCCACACGCGGCACCTCGGCCTCCTAGGGAGAACAGCAGATGGACCGCTTCCTCGACATCTCCCAGCTCTCCGTCGCCTTCCCGAAGGCACCCGTCCCCGTGCTGCGCGAGATTGACCTGCAGATCGCCCGCGGCGAGTACGTCGCCGTCATCGGCCATAGCGGCTGCGGCAAGTCGACGCTGCTGAACGTCATCGCCGGCCTGCTCCCCGCGACCGCGGGCGGCGTCGTCCTCGAAGGCCGCGAGATCGAGGGCCCCGGCCCCGACCGCGCCGTCGTCTTCCAGAACCACAGCCTGCTGCCCTGGCTGACCTGCTACGAGAACGTCAAGCTGGCGGTCGACCAGACGCTCAGCAAGACGATGTCCCGCGCCGAGCGCCATGACTGGGTGCTGGAGAACCTCGCCCTCGTCCGCATGACCCACGCCAAGGACAAGCGCCCCTCGGAAATCTCGGGCGGCATGAAGCAGCGCATCGGCATCGCCCGCGCCTTGTCGATGAAGCCCAAGGTCCTCCTCCTCGACGAGCCCTTCGGCGCCCTCGACGCCCTAACGCGCGCCCACCTGCAGGACCAGGTGATGGAGATCCACGCCAGCCGCGGCACCACGGTGGTGATGATCACCCACGACGTGGACGAAGCGGTGCTGCTCTCCGACCGCATCGTCATGCTGACCAACGGTCCCAACGCCCGCATCGGCGAGATCCTGGAGGTTGACCTGCCCCGGCCCCGCGACCGTCTCGCCTTGGCCGCCGACCCGCGCTTCGTCGCCGCGCGCACGGCGGTGCTGGAATTCCTCCACGCCCGCCACGCCAACCCGGCCCTGGCCGCCGCCTGAGGACAGCCACCATGCGTGTTCTCGTCATCGGTGCGGGCCCGGCCGGCGCGCGCTGCGCCGTCCGGCTCGCCGAGCGGATGCCCGAAGCCCGGGTCACCCTCGCCGGCGCGGAGGCCGCGCTGCCCTATGACCGGGTCGCCCTGTCGAAGCTGCTCGCGGGCGACGCCACCATCGAATCCCTCATCACCCATCCCCTGCCGATGCTGCGGTCCTTGGGCATCCACTACCGCCCCGCCACCCCCATCGCCGCCCTCGACCGCGCCGCGGGCGAGGCGGTGACGGCGCGCTGCGAACGCCTGGCCTACGACCGCCTAGTACTCGCCACCGGCTCCACCGCCATCCGCCTGCCTTTCCCCGGCGCGACGCTGCCCGGCGTCGTCCTCTACCGCGACATGGACGACGTCCGCGCCATGCTTCGGGCCGCCCGCAGCGGCGGCCGTGCGGTGGTGATCGGCGGCGGGCTGCTCGGCCTTGAGGCCGCCGTCGGCCTCGCCGCCCGCGGCCTGCGCGTCACCGTCGTCCATGCCGTCGGCTGGCCGATGGAACGCCAGCTCGACCCGGCGGCCGGCGCCCTGCTGACCAGCCGCCTCGGCATGCGGGGAATCCGCTTCGCCATGCCCGCCAGCACCACCGCCATCGAGGGCGAGGACCGCGCCCGCGCCGTCCTGCTCGCCGACGGCACCCGCATCCCCGCCGAGCTCGTGGTGATGGCCGTCGGCATCCGCCCCAACATCGCCCTCGCCCGCGAGTCCGGCCTGCCCACCGCCCGCGCCATCACCGTCGACGACGCCATGCGCACCGCCGACCCGGCGGTCTACGCCATCGGCGAATGCGCCGAGCACGATGGCCGCTGCATCGGCCTCGTCGCCCCCGCTTTGGAGCAGGCCGAGGTCGCCGCCCGCGCCATCGCCGGCGAGGCCGCCGCCTGGGCCCCGCGCGCCGATGCCGCCGCGCTGAAGGTCTCCGGCACCGCCGTCTGGTCAGCCGGCGACATCGCCGATGCCGAGGCCGAGTGCATCACCCTCCGCGACGAGGCGGAGGAACGCTACCGCCGCCTCCTGCTCCGCGACGGCCGCCTGATCGGCGCCGTCCTCTATGGCGATACGGCGGATGCCGGCTTCTACCTCGATCTCATCACCACCCGCCGCAGCGTGGCGGGGTTCCGGTCGGCCCTCGCCTTGGGTCCGGCCTTCGTCCGGGAGGCCGCCTGATGCCCGACACCGGTTTCAGCCCCGAGCAGCAAGAGTACCTGAAAGGCTTCATGGCCGGCGTCGAGGCCCGCCGCGGCAGCCTCGCCCCCGCCTCGGAACGCACCGCGCCGCCCGACGCCCTCCGCGCCGCCCAGGACCGCGCGGTGGCGGCAGGCGGCAAGCTCGTCCCCCAGGAGCAGGCGAAGCGCGAGCGCCACCCCCTCGACCGCTGGGACGAACTCACGGCACGCGCCGCCATCGGCCGCTTCCCGAAGCCGATCGAAGACTTCATCGGCCGCTACCACGGCCTGTTCTACGTGGGTCCTGCGCAAGACGCCTTCATGTGCCGCCTCCGCATCCCCGGCGGCATCCTGAGCAGCTGGCAGCTCCGCGGCATCGCCGACATCGCCGAGGACTGCGCCGGCGGCTATGCCGACGTCACCACGCGCGCCAACCTGCAATACCGCGAGATCCCCGCCGCGAAGGGCCCCGAGGTGGTGATGCGCCTCGGCGATCTCGGCCTGCTGCCGCGCGGCACCGGCGCCGACAACATCCGCAACATCACCGCATCGCCGACGGCCGGCATCGACGCCGCCGAGCTGATCGACACTCGCCCCCTCGTCCGCGCCCTGCACCACCACATCCTGGCGACGCGCGACCTCTTCGGCCTGCCGCGCAAGTTCAACATCGCGCTCAGCGGCGGCGGCGCCGTGGAGGTGCTGCAGGAAACCAACGACATCGCCCTCACCGCCATCGAGACGGCGGAGGGCATCCGCTTCCGCCTGAACCTCGGCGGCATCACCGGCCACCGCGACTTCGCCCGCGCCACCGGCGTCGCTATCGCCCCCGAGGATGTGGTGCCCGTCTGCGACGCCATCCTCCGCGTCTTCATCGCGGAAGGCTGCCGCACCGACCGCGCCAGGGCCCGGCTGAAATACGTCCTCGACCGCATGGGCGTGGACGCCTTCCTCCACGCCGTCGAGGACCGCCTCGGCCGCCCCCTCCCCCGCCTTGCCGCCACCGGCGCACCGGTGATGCCCGCGAAGCACGGCCATATCGGCATCCACGCCCAGAAGCAGCCCGGCCTTCGCTACATCGGCGTGGCGACCCGCCTCGGCCGCCTCACCACCGCCCAGCTCCGCGGCCTCGCCGACCTCGCCGAGCGCCATGGCAGCGGCACCATCCGCCTCACCGTCTGGCAGAACCTCCTGCTCTCCGACATCCCCGAGGCCGCCATCCCCGCCCTCCGGTCCGGCCTCACCGCCCTGGGCCTCGGCTGGGAAGCCAGTGCGCTCCGCGGTGGCCTCGTCGCCTGCACCGGCGCCGCCGGCTGCAAATTCGCAGCATCCGACACCAAGCGCCACGCGGCAGAACTCGCGGACTTCCTCGACCCCCGCATCGCCATCGATCAGCCGATCAACATCCACCTGACCGGCTGCCACCACTCCTGCGCCCAGCACTACATCGCCGATATCGGCCTGCTCGGCGCCAAGGTCGAACGCGGCGAGGAGACGGTCGAAGGCTACGACCTGCACATCGGCGGCGGCGCCGGCCCCGAGCAGAAGATCGGCCGCCTCATCCGCAAGGCGGTCGCCCATGACGAACTTTCCCCCGTCGTGCTGAGCCTGCTCCAAGCCTGGCTCCGCACCCGCGCCGAGGCCGAGAGCTTCCACCTCTGGTCAGCCCGCCAATCCGACGAAGCCCTCGCCGCCCTCGCCGAAGCGCGGATCCTGGAGGACGCATGAACGCCATCTCCCCCGCCCCGCTGATCCCCGAATCGGCCCCCTTCACCCCCGCCCAGCGCGCCTGGCTGAACGGCTTCCTCGCCGGCCTCTACGGCGGTGCCGAAGCCGCCCTCCCCGCCCCCGCGCAGGAAGCCGAGGACTTCCCCTGGCACGACCCCGCCCTCGACCTCGCCGAGCGCATGGTCCTCGCCGAAGGCAAGCCGAAGCCCCGCCGCTTGATGGCCGCCATGGCCCAGCTCGATTGCGGCCAATGCGGCTACATCTGCCAGACCTATGCCGAGGCGCTCGCTTCCGGCGCCGAAACCTCCGCCTCCCTCTGCGTCCCCGGCGGCAAGCCGACCACGAAGGCGCTAAAGTCCCTCCTCGCCGAAGCCGCGCCACTCGCCCCCGCCGCACCGGCGCCCAAGCCCGCTGGCCCGGTCGGCGAGCCGGTCCGCTTCCTCGCCGCCACGCGCCTCACCGGCCCCGCTTCGGCGAAGGACGTTCGCCACGTTGTCCTCGACCTCGCCGGCACCGGCCTCGCCTACCAGGCCGGCGATTCCGTCGGCGTCATGGTGGAAAACGACCCTGCGCTGGTCGATGCCGTAATCGCCGCCCTCGGCGCCGAGCCCTCCCTCCGCCCCGTCCTGCTGCGCGAGCGCGACATCGGCCGTCCGCTCGACCGCACGACAGACCTGCTCGCCGGCGCCGCCCGCGACCCGCGCGAGGCCGCCATGCTCCGCAAGCTCTCAGACGGCGACGACGATGCCGGGCCGAAGGAGGCCGACCTGCTCGACCTCCTTCAGGCCTTCCCTTCCGCCCGCCCACCCGTCGCCGACCTCATCGCCTCCCTCCCCGCGCTGAAGCCCCGCCTCTACTCCATCGCCTCCTCGCCGCTTGCCGCCCCCGGCAAGGTCGAGCTCTGCATCGGCGTCGTGCAGGCCGAGCGCCGCGGCCGCCTGCGCGACGGCATCGCCTCCTGCCACCTCGCCCTCCGCGCCTCGCCCGACCAGCCCCTCCGCGCCTACATCCAGCCCAGCCACTTCCGCCTGCCCGAGAACCCGGAGACGCCGGTCGTCATGATCGGCCCGGGCACCGGCATCGCCCCCTTCCGCGCCTTCCTCCAGCACCGCGCCGCGACCGCCGCGCCGGGCCGCAACTGGCTCTTCTTCGGCGAACAGCGCAGCGCGACGGACTTCCTCTTCCGCCCCGAGATCGAGGCCTGGCGCGAGGACGGCCTGCTCACCAGGCTCTCCCTCGCCTGGTCCCGCGACGGCGTGCAGAAGGTCTACGTCCAGGACCGCATGCGCGAGGAAGCATCCGACCTCTGGCGCTGGCTGCAGGACGGCGCGCATGTCTATGTCTGCGGCGACGCCTCCCGCATGGCGAAGGATGTCGATACCGCCCTGCGTGCGATCGCCATGGAGCAAGGCAGGATGAACGCCGACCAGGCCCGCGACTGGATCGTCTCGCTGGCCCGCCAGCACCGCTACCAGCGCGACGTATATTAGTTCCCCACGACACCGCTGACGCGGCGTCGCGGGGGCCCCGTTCTTCGCTCATGCCCAAGGGCTCGCCCCGCCTTCTGCGGCAAAGCCGCGAAAGGCGCCAGCCTTCCCGCATTCGACAGGCGCATCCCCATGGCCGACACGCGTACCACCTGCCCCTATTGCGGCGTCGGCTGCGGCGTCCTCGCCAGCGCGGATGGAACCGTGCGCGGTGACCCCGAGCACCCCGCCAATCGTGGCCGTCTCTGCAGCAAGGGCACCGCCCTCGGCGAGACGCTCGACCAGCCCGGCCGCCTCCTCCATCCCGAGGTGGACGGCAAGCGAGCGAGCTGGGACACCGCCCTCGACGCCGTGGCAGAAGGCTTTCGAAAGGCGCTCGCCGACCACGGCCCGCAAGGCACCGCCCTCTACGTCAGCGGCCAGCTCCTGACCGAGGACTACTACGCCGCCAACAAGCTGGCGAAAGGCTTCCTCGGCACCGGCAACATCGACAGCAACTCCCGTCTCTGCATGGCCAGCGCCGTCGCCGGCCACCGCCGCGCCTTCGGCGAGGACCTCGTCCCCGGCCTCTACGAGGACCTCGAACTCGCCGACCTCGTGGTGCTCGTCGGCAGCAACCTCGCCTGGTGCCATCCGATCCTGTTCCAGCGCCTCCAGGCCGCCCGCGCCGCACGCCCGGCCATGCGCCTCGTCGTCATCGATCCGCGCCGCACCGCCTCCTGCGAGGGCGCCGACCTCCACCTTCCCATCGCCCCCGGCCGCGACGTCGCCCTCTTCAACACCCTGCTCCGCCACCTCCACGCGCAAGGCTTCCGCAGCGACGCCCCCGGCCTCGACGCCACGCTCGCCGCCGCCGATGGCGAAACCGGCCTCGACCCGGCACTCCTCGCCACCTTCCTCGATTGGTTCGCCGCGACGCCCCGTGCCGTCACCCTCTTCAGCCAGGGCGCCAACCAGTCCTCGGCCGGGACGGACAAGGCCAATGCCATCATCAACTGCCATCTTCTCGCGGGCCGCATCGGCCAGCCCGGCGCCGGCCCCTTCAGCATCACCGGCCAGCCGAATGCCATGGGCGGCCGCGAGGTGGGCGCGCTGGCCACCACGCTTGCCGGCCATCTCGACTGGGACAGGCCTGGCGAGGCCACGGCGCTGCGTGACTACTGGGACGCACCCAACCTCGCCGCCGGCCCCGGCCTCAAGGCCGTCGACCTGTTCCGCGCCGCGGGCGAGGGCCGCATCGGCGCCCTCTGGGTGATGGCGACCAACCCCGCGATCTCCCTCCCCGATGCCGGCCGGGTGCGCGAGGCGCTGCGCCGCACCCCCTGCCTCGTCGCCTCCGACTGCACGCGGGAGAGCGACACACTGGACCTCGCCCGCATCCGCCTCCCCGCGCTCGGCTGGGGCGAGAAGGACGGCACGGTGACCAACAGCGAGCGCGTCATCAGCCGCCAGCGCGCCTTCCGCCCCGCCCCCGGCGAGGCCCGCCCGGACTGGTGGGCCATCGCCCAGGTCGCAGCCCGCCTCGGCTGGTCCGGGCCCTTCGCCTGGACCGGGCCCGCCGCCATCTTCCGCGAGCATGCGGCGCTGACCGGCCTCGCCCGCCCCGCCCCCCGCGCCTTCGACCTCTCCGGCCTCTCGGACCTCACCGACGCCGAATACGCCGCCCTCCCCCCCGTCCGCTGGCCCGTCCCCCGTCGCGGCACGGAGGGCGGCCGCCTCACCCCCACCGCCCGCTTCACCCCCACCCCCTACCGCCCCCCGGCGAACCCCACCGGCGCCGCCTATCCCCTCGCCCTGCTGACCGGCCGCCTTCGCGACCAGTGGCACACCATGACCCGCACCGGCCCGGTCCCCCGCCTCATGGCCCATAGCCCCGAGCCGACTGCCGCCATTCACCCGGCAGACGCCCCCGACCTGGCGGATGGCAGCCTCGCCCGCATCGAGAGCCCCTGGGGCGAGGCCACCCTCCGCCTCCGCCACGAGCCGGGGATGGCCCGCGGTACCGTCTTCGTGCCGATGCACTGGACCGCCCGCTTCGCCCCCGCCGCCCGCATCAATGCCTCGGTCAACCCGGCGGTGGACCCGGTCAGCGGCCAGCCCGAGCTGAAGCACACCCCCATCCGCCTCGCCCCCGCGCCGATGGAATGGCACGGCTTCCTCCTGGCCCGCCGCAGCCTCGGCACCGGTCTCGCCGACTGGACCGCCCTCATCCCGGCTGGCCCCGATCTCTGGCACCACGAAATGGCCGGCACCGAGCCTCCCGCCGAGGCCTTCGCCCGCCTCCGCGCCCTGGTCGAGGAACCCGCTGCGGCCTGGGTTCTGCTGGAGGATCCCGCCACCAGCCTCCACCGCGCCGCCCTGCTCCGCGAAGGGCGACTGCTCGCCTGCCTCTTCCTCGCCCCAGACCCCGCCGCCCTGCCGCCGCGCGGATGGCTCCTCTCCCTCTTTCCCGAACCCGCCATCGGCAGCGCCGCCCGCCGCGCCCTGCTCGCCGGTGCCCCGGCTGATGGCTCCGCCCCCTCGCCAACCATCTGCATCTGCCACGGCGTCGCCGCATCCGTGATCTGCGCAAGCATCGCCCGCGGTGCTAACACGCTCGCCTTGGTCGGCGAGGCAACGCGGGCCGGCACGGGCTGCGGCTCCTGCCGGCCGGAGATCGCCGCCCTGCTTGCGAAGACCCCGGTGCCGGAACCCGCCTGATGCAGCATTTTCCCGTCTTCCTCGACCTCCAGGCCCGGCCGGTGCTGGTCCTCGGCAGCGGCGAGGTGGCGGAGCGCAAGGCGGAGCCGCTCCGCGCCGCCGGCGCCGAGATCCGCTTCGCCACGCAGTTCGAGGAGCACCTGCTGGATGGCTGCCCCCTCGCCATCGGCGCCGACGCGCCGGAGGCCGAGCTGCAGGCGCTGGCCGCCGCCTGCCGCGCACGGGGGATCCCGGTGAACGTGGTCGACCGCCCCGCGCTCTGCACCGCACTGATGCCGGCGATCATCGACCGCGCGCCTGTCACCATCGCCGTCTCGACCGGCGGCGCCGCGCCCGTCCTCGCCCGCATGGTCCGCCAGCGGATCGAGGCCATTCTCCCCCCCACCCTCGGCCGCATCGCCGCCATGGCCGACCGTTTCAAATCCGCAGTCCGCGCCCGCCTGCCCGACCTTTCCGCCCGCCGCCGCTTCCTCGAGACGGCGCTCGCCGGCCCTCCCGCCGAGCTGGCGCTGGCCGGCCGCGAGGCCGAGGCCGATGCCGCCTTCACCGCCGCCCTCGAACAGGCCGAGGCCCGCCCCCGCGGCATCGTCCATCTGGTCGGCGCCGGCCCCGGCGCGGCGGATCTGCTGACATTGCGGGCGCTGCGTCTGCTCGGCGAGGCCGATGTCATCGTCCATGACCGCCTCGGCACCGAGGCCGTGCTGGAGATGGCCCGCCGCGATGCCGAGCGCATCTTCGTCGGCAAGGCGCGGGCCAACCACTGCATGAAGCAGGAGGACATCAACGCCCTGCTGGTGCGCCTCGCCCGCGAGGGCCGCCGCGTGGTCCGCCTCAAGGGCGGCGACCCGCTGATCTTCGGCCGCGGCGGCGAGGAGGCGGAAGCGCTCGCCGAGGCCGGCATTCCATGCGAGGTCGTGCCCGGCGTGACCGCCGCACTCGCCTGCGCCGCCGGTGCCGGCATTCCGCTGACCCATCGCGACGCAGCCCGCGCCGTCACCTTCGTCACCGGCCACCGGCGCGACGGCGGGGTCGATGTGCGGGGACTGGTGCAGCCGGGCCAGACCCTGGCGATCTACATGGGCATCAGCACCCTCGCGCCGTTGCGCGATGCCCTCGTCGCCGAGGGCATGGCGCCCACGATGCCCGCCGCTGTGATCGAGCGCGGCGGCACGCCGCAGCAGCGCGTCCTCCGCGGCACGCTGGAGAGCATCGCCGCCGATGCGCCGGGATGGGTCACGGGTGGCCCCGCCCTGCTGCTGGTCGGCGAGGCCGTTGCCCGCGGCGCGGCCGGGGGCTGGCTTCAGGCCGCCTGATCGCGCCCCGGGTCCCGGGCGTCATAGGCGCGCTGCGCTGCCGCCACCTCGCCGAACCGCGCCTCTGCCCAGTCGATCAACGGCCGCAGCGCTGCCGCCAGCGTCCGCCCGAGCGGCGTCAGCGCATATTCCACCGTCACCGGCACGGTGGCGAAGGCGGTGCGCGTCACCAGCCCGTCCCGCTCCAGGCCGCGGAGCGTCTGGGCCAGCATCTTCTGCGACAGCCCCTCCACCTCCCGCCGCAGCCTGTTGAAGCGCCGGGGCCCGGCCTCCAGCAGCCCGAGCACCAGCACGGTCCATTTGTCGGCAATCCGGTCGAGCACCTGCCGGGTCGGGCAGTCCGCCGAATAGGGGTTGGGCAGCAGCATCGGGGTTTCTCCCTGGTAACCAGCGCACCGCAAGGTGCCTTCTTGCGACCAGAATTACTCTAGGCCACCTGGTTCCCATCCGAGACCTACGGAGAAAATCAGGATGAAGATCGCCCTCCTCGGCGCCACCGGCCGCGCCGGCTCCCGCCTCCTTGCCGAGTTGCTGCGGCGCGGCCATGCCGTCGCCGGCATTGCCCGCCACCCGGAGGGGCTGGCCGCCGCCCCAGGCCTTACCCCCGCGCGCGGCGATGCGGCTGACGAAGCGGGCCTCGCCGCCCTCCTGGCCGGCCATGACGCAGTGATCAACGCCCTGCCCTTCGCCGGCACCGACCCGCACCGGCTGATCCGCGCGGTGAAGGGGGCAGGCATGCCGCGCTACCTCGTCGTGGGCGGCGCCGGCAGTCTGGAGGTCGCCCCCGGCCAGCTGCTGATCGACGCGCCCGGCTTCCCCGCCGAATACCGGCCCGAGGCCAGCGCCGGACGTGCCTTCCTCGACATCCTGCGTGGCGAACAGGCGCTCGACTGGACCTTCCTCTCACCCGCCGCGATCTTCGAGCCGGGCGAGCGCACCGGCTGCTTCCGCCTCGGCGCCGACCAGCTGCTGACGGATACCGAGGGCAACAGCCGCATCTCCATGGAGGACTACGCCATCGCCCTGGTGGACGAGCTGGAACGCCCGGCCCATTCCCGCCGCCGCTTCACCGTTGCCAACTGAGCTTGCATGACGGATACGGCCCGGGTATAGGATTTAAAGCCCAATCCCAGGCCGCATCCGCTGCTCACCAGATCTCCTTAAACCCATAAAATCCTCAAATCCCAGCGGTCATTCCCGCGAAGTGGGGGCCTTGCCCGCACGCTGGTTGAAGATCTCAAACCACACGCTCCAACGGCAGCCCGCGGCAATCCATCTCGTATTCAAGGTCGACCACCGGCGGCCGGCAGTGCTGCCAGGTGACGCCATGCCGCGCCGCCCCCCGCCGCACCAAGGCGTCGCCAAGGAAGGGGTGGATGTCATGCACCGTATAGACCTGCACCCCCGTGGTGCCCCGCCACCCCGCATCGAGCGCCGCCATCCGCCGCTCCATCTCGCCCAGCACATAGTCGGCCTTGGCGCGGAGGCCCGCCGGCGATAGGTCCCGGTAGGCGATGGTGCTTTCCGCATAGGTCGCCTTGCCCTCCACGCTCTCCCCGCTGCCTGCGACGACGAAGCTTGGCCCCGCCGCCGCATCCGGCAGCGCAAAGGTGAAGGCATGGAAGGCCGGCTCCGTGGGCGGTGCGATCTCCGGGCAGACATTGCTCCGCGCGACGGGATTGTGCCCCTCGGTCAGCACGCCCCATTCGCCGAGCACCGTCGCATAGCCCTCGTTGAAGCTGCGGAAGCCGGCATCCGTGAAGGGCGCGGGCGAGCGCAACTCGCAGGCGCAGAAGGCCGTGAGCGGCAGCCCGGCCTGACCAAGATAGTCCGCGATCCGCGCGAAGCCTGCCGTCAGCGGCACCGGCTCGGCGAAGCGCACCCGCTCCAGCCGCCAGCCTAGCAGCGCCGCGACGCCGCCCGAATACTGGAACACCGCGGGGATGAAGCGGTAGCCGCGCCCGGCGAGCGTGATGGTGCTGTACATGCGGGAATCTCCTTCGCACCGCTATGGTGCCACTGAAACCATCTTCCGGAAGCCCCCGCCGATGCCGACACCCCGCCGCGCTGCCCTCCACCGCGTTCCCATGCGCCACCCGGGCGACACCGCGGCGATCGAGCACCTCATCACCACGGGCAGGCTCGACCCCTCGGGCATCGTGGCGATCCTCGGCAAGACCGAGGGGAACGGCTGCGTCAACGACTTCACCCGCGCATACGCCGTGCAGTCGCTGACGCTGATGCTCGCGCGCCATATGGGCGTCGAAGCCGCCGCCCGGGTCGCACTCGTCATGTCCGGCGGTACCGAGGGCGGGCTCTCCCCTCATTTCCTCGTCTTCACGGTGGAGGCGGGCGATGCGCCCAACCCGGCCGGCGCGCTCGCCATCGGCACCGGCTTCACCCGCGACTTCGCCCCCGAGGAGATCGGCCGCCCCGCCCAGGCCGAGGCCGTCGCCACCGCCGTCCACCAAGCCATGGAGGCGGCTGCCATCACGGAGGTGCACTACGTCCAGGTGAAGTGCCCGTTGCTGACGACGGAGCGCATCGCCACCGCCGGCGCGTCCGTGGCGACGGAGGACACCTATGCCTCGATGGGACTCTCGCGCGGCGCCTCCGCCCTCGGCGTGGCGCTGGCCCTCGGCGAGGTGGACGCCGTCCTGCCGGAGGATATCGGCCGGAACTGGAAGCGATTTTCCGCCGTCGCCAGCGCCTCGGCCGGCGTCGAGCTGGAGCGCTGCGAGGTAATTGTCCTCGGCAACAGCACGGCGTGGTCGGGCGATCTCGCCATCGCCCATGCGGTCATGCAGGATGCGATCGACCTGCCCGCCGTGCACCGCGCCATGCGCCTGGCCGGCCTGCCGGCCGAAGACGGCCAGCTCGCCCCCGCCGCCGCGGAGCGCCTCGTCGCGGTGCTGGCAAAGGCGGAGCCCTCATCCACCGGCCGCATCCGCGGCCAGCGCCATATCATGTGGGACGACAGCGACATCAACGCCACGCGTCATGCGCGGGCGCTGGTCGGCGGCGTCATCGCCGGGGCCGTTGGCCGCACCGACATCTTTGTCAGCGGCGGCGCTGAACATCAGGGCCCGGATGGTGGCGGGCCCGTCGCGGTCATCGCGCGACGGGCCCTGCCGGTTTAAATGGCCCGATCGGGATTCCGGTTCGGGTTGGTCTCGTTCTCGGGGTGGGCGCCGCTCACATTGGTACCCGCCACCTTGTCGATGCCGCGCGACACCTGGGTGCCGGGCGGGTTGCCCGGCGTGCCGTCCGGCGCGCTGCTGCCCAGGCCCGTCCCACGCCCGGTCTCATTCTCGGGGTGCGCACCGCTGACATTGGTGCCCGCCACCTGGTCGAGGCCGCGCGAGGCCTGCGTGCCCGGCGGGTTGCCTGGCGTGCCGTCCGGGGCGCCGACCGCGGCATCCGTCCGCGTGCCCAGCCCGGTGCGGGTGCCCATCTGCCCCGCAGCCGTGGTGGTGCCGATGCCGGCTGCGGTGCCAAGGCCGCCCGCGGGGCTTGCCATGCCCGGCGTCGCCGCGGCACGGGAAGGCACCGCAGTGTCCGCCGCGCCCGTCGCCGCGTCGCCACGCACCCAGCCGCCCTCGTCCCAGCGGCCGGTGCCCACGTCAAGCTCCTGCGCATTGTGACGCGAGAGGATGGCGTCGACCTCATGCGCACGGCTTTCCTCGGCACGCACGGTGACGAGGTTGCTGCCGCGCCGCACGCCTTCGGCATAGGCCTCAGCATGCTCTTCGCCGAGCCCCGCCTGGGTCAGCGCGCCGAGCAAGCCGCCCGCCGCGGCACCCACGCCGGCGCCGGTCAGCGCCGCCACGAGCCAGCCGGCCGCGACGATAGGCCCGAGCCCCGGGATCGCCAGCGCGCCGATTCCGGCGAGCAGACCGGCGCCGCCGCCGACCAGCGTGCCGAGCGTCGCGCCCGTGCCCGCGCCGGTCCCGGTGCCGGTGTTGCCCACACCGTTGTCGGCGACGTCGGTGGTGCTGGTGGTCGGCGTCGTGGTCGCGCTGTCCTCGGCGCCGCGCGCGACGAGGCTGATGTCGTCATGCTGGAAGCCGGCCGCCTCCAGGTCGCGGACAGCCGCGGCCGCGTCGGAATAATTGTCGAAAAGACGCGCGATGGTGCGTGTTGCCATGGTGGAATCTCCTACCGTGTCGGGTGGTTCAGCGGGTCGTCACATTGCCCTGGAAGTCGAGCGAGACGGAAACCTGCTGGCCGTTCCGCGTCGCCCGGCCGCGCCAAATGCCCTGGTCGTCCTTCTGCAGGTTGTCCACGCCGCTGAAGCCGGCGGCCTCGATGCGGCTGCGCGCCTGGCCTTCGGTGAAGCTGTTGGCGCCCGCGGCCGGGTTGGTCGCGGTGCGCGTGCCGTTGTCCGTGGTGACGGCGGGCGGCGTGCTCTCGGTACGCGCGCTCGGCGCATTGGCGCCAGTTGCACTCGGCGCAGTGGCGCCAGGGGCAGTGGCGCCAGTGCGGTCGGGCGCGGTCTGGGCGAGGGCCGGCAGGGCGGCGATGGCGCCCAGCAATGCCAGGCTAAGGCTCGTCTTGCGCATGTCTTGTTTTCCCGTGTCGTGGCCATGGCCCGCTTGTAGCGAGCCATTGCGGTGCTAACGGGAAGCGGGGCATTGCGTTCGTTGCGATTGCCGTTCGAGCGGCCAGGATCAGGGCTGTCCCGCAAACGTGTCGCAGGCCTGCGGGTCGCCCGCCTCCAGCCCGCGGCGGAACCACTGCACGCGCTGCGCGGAACTGCCATGGGTGAAGCTCTCCGGCACCACCACGCCGCGCGAGCGCCGTTGCAGCCTGTCGTCGCCAACCGCCGCCGCGGCATTCAACCCTTCCTCGATATCGCCCTGCTCAAGGACACGGCGCGTCTGCTGCGTGCGGTTGGCCCAGACGCCGGAGAAGCAATCCGCCTGCAACTCCACGCGCACCTGCAACGCATTCGACTCCGCCTCACCCATCCCGCGCCGCTCCGCCTCGACGCGGCGCAGCACGCCGATCTGGTTCTGCACGTGGTGCCCGACTTCATGCGCGATGACATAGGCGCGGGCGAAGTCGCCCGGCGCGCCGAGCCGCCGCTCCATCTCGCGGAAGAAGGCAGTGTCGAGATAAACTTTCTGGTCGAGCGGGCAGTAGAAGGGGCCCGTCGCCGTCTGCGCCGTGCCACAGCCGCTCTGCGTCGTGCCGCTGAACAGCACGAGGTTCGGCGGCTGATAGGTGTTGCCGCCGCGGCGGAAGGCCTCCGTCCAGACATCCTCCGTCGTCGCCAGCACCTGCGCGACGAAGCGGCGCTGCCCGTCATCCGCTGCATCCGGCGAGCCGCCGCCCTCCTGCCGCGCGACTGGCGCATCCGGCTGCCCACCGCCGCCACCCGAGAGGATCACCGAGGGGTCGACGCCGAAGAACAGCGCCACCAGCACCAGCGCGATGGTGCCGAGCCCGCCGCCGGCCACGCCGATCGGAAGGCCTCCGCGGCCGCCGCTCCCGCGCCGGTCCTCGATATTCCCGCTTTCCCTCTCGTCGCCGAGCCGCATGACCAGGGCCTCCCGCTTCGCCGGCACAACAGCCAGGGAGGCGGATGGTTCCGGATGCGGGTGTTACCCCTCGCGCAACACGCCCGCGTCCCGCAGCCGGGCGACCTCATCCTCGCCGAGCACCGGGCCGAGCACGGCGTGGTTATGCTCGCCGAGGCGCGGCGCCGGCCGGGCGAGGATGCCGGGCGTCGCCGAGAGCCGCGGCACCATGCCATGCATCGGCAGCCAGCCCTCCGGCATCTCCTCGTCGGGCACGGCGATCACCGCCTCGCGCTCGATCACGTAAGGGTCTCCAACCAGCATCTCCGCATCCATGATCGGGCCGATCGTGACGCCCGCCGCGTCGAAATGCGCGAGCGCCTCGGCGAGGCTCCGCTCCGCGATATAGGCCCCGATGATGGCATCCAGCGCCTCGCCGTGCCGCACCCGGTCGGCATTGGTGCGGAAGCGCGGATCCTCGATCAAATCCGGTCGGCCGATGTTGCGGAACAGCTTCTCCGTCATCCCCTGGGTCGAGGCGGAGAGGCAGACCCAGCCGCCATCGCGCGTCTGGTAGGCATTGCGCGGCACGGCATTGGTGCTGCGGCTGCCGGTGCGCGGCTTCAACTGCTGCGTGAGCTGCCAGTTGGCGTGCTGCGGCTCCATCATCACATGGATCGGGTCGAAGAGCGTCAGGTCGATCACCTGCCCCTGCCCGGTCGCCTCCGCATGGCGCAGCGCGATCATCGCCGTTGCCGCGCCATAGAGCCCTGCATAGCCGTCGGCCATGTACATCGGCGGCAGCACCGGCTCCCGATCGGCGAAGCCGTTGACCGCGGCGAAGCCGGCATAGCCCTCGACCAGCGTGCCGAAGCCCGGCTTGTGCCGGTATGGCCCATCCTGCCCCCAGCCACTGATGCGCACGATGACGAGGCGCGGGTTGATCGCCAGCAGCACCTCCGGCGCGAGGCCCATCGCTTCCAGCACTCCGGGGCGGAAGCTCTCCACCAGCATCGCCGCCTCCGCTGCCATGCGCTTCACCACCTCAATGGCACGCGGATCGCGCAGCGCCAGGCAGACCGAGAGCTTGTTGCGGCTCAGCGTCTTCCAGGTGGTGGAAACGCCGCGGATGCGCCAGGCGCGCAGCGTGTCGCCCTCCGGCGGCTCGAGCTTCACCACCTCGGCACCGTGGTCGGCCAGCACCTTGGTCAGCACATTCCCGGCGACGAGGCGCGACAGGTCGAGCACCCGCAGCCCGTGCAGCGCACCCGTCGCGTTGGGATCGAATTCGTGGCGATGCGGCGTCATTCGGCGCGGATCTCCGCGATGCGTGCCACCTCGCGCCAGCGGGCGAGATCGGCATGCAGGATGGCAGGGAATTCCTCCGGCCCGACCGGCGAGGGCGTCGCCCCCTCCGCGGCATAGATGCGGGCGAGGTTAGCATCGCCGAGCGCCGCATTCACCGCCGCATGGATTGCGGCGCGCGTATCGGCCGGCAGGCCGCGCGGCGCCAGCAGCCCCCACCAAATGGCGGCCTCGTAGTCGATGCCGGCCTCGCGCACGGTCGGCACCGGCGGCGCTTCCGGCGGCAACCCGCCGCCCGGTGCCGTCGCGGCGATGACGCGGACGCGCCCATCGCGGATGGCGGCATTCGCGCTGGCGACCGTCGTGATCATCACCGGAATCGTCCCCGCCACGAGGTCCGTCACCGCCGGCGCGGTGCCGCGATAGGGGACATGGTTCATGCGGATGCCGGCGCGCTGGCAGAAATACTCGGAGATGAAGTGGTTGATCCCGCCGGCGCCGGAGGTGGCGTAGTCGAGGCCGCCGGGTTTAGCCTTCGCCAGCGCGACCAGCTCCTTCACGTCGCGCACCGGAACCTCCGGGTTGACCATGATGAAGAAGGGCGCGCGCGCCAGCAGCGCCACCGCGTCGAAGCTCGCCTCCGCATCCCAGCCGGGTTTCTGCAGGATGGCGCTGGTCGGGAAGGAGGAGGAGGTGACCATCAGCGTATAGCCATCGGCCGGCGCCTGCGCGACCTGGCCGGCGCCGATCGCCCCGCCCGCGCCGCCGCGGTTCTCGACGACGAAGGGCTGGCCGAGCCGCGCCTGCAACCGATCCGCCAGGGGTCGCGCGACGACATCGTTGGAGCCGCCTGGCGGGAAAGGCACCACCACCCGCACCGGCCGGCTTGGCCAAGTCGGCTGCGCCCGCGCGAACGATGGGGCCGCGAGCAGGCCGGCCAGCAGGGGACGCCGGGCAATGGGGCGCATGAATTTCCTCCGGGCCGCAAGCCTCTCCGGCATGGCGGGCGCTGTCAATCTTGCGGGGTGCTGCCCGCGCCGCATAGGCTCCCCAGAACCGCAGGGGATGCAGGCATGGCCGAGGACGAAGGCTTCGATCCGATCACCCTCGAGATCCTCTGGAGCCGGCTGATCTCCATCGCCGACGAGGCCGCGGCGGCGCTGCTGCGCACCGCCTTCTCCACCATCGTCCGCGAATCCAATGACTTCGCCTGCGTGCTGATGGACCGCAACGGCGACAGCATCAGCGAGAATACCGGCGGCATCGCCAGCTTCTCCTGCATCCTGCCGAAGACGGTGAAGCATTTCCTGCAACGCTTCCCGGCCGAGGACTGGCGGCCGGGCGATTGCGTCGTCACCAATGATCCCTGGCTGGCGACCGGCCACCTGCCGGACATCACCGCCGTCACGCCGATCTTCCACCGCGGCGCGCTGGTCGGCTTCGCCGGTTCCATCGCCCATAGCCCGGATGTCGGCGGCAGCCTCTGGTCGGCCGATTGCCGCGAGGTCTTCGAGGAAGGCGTCCGCATCCCGCCGATGCGCCTGCTGCGCGAGGGGGTGCGGAACGAGGCGCTGCTGGAGCTCTTCCTCGCCAATGTCCGCGTGCCGAAGCAGGTGCTCGGCGACCTCGAGGCGCAGATCACCGCGAACGAGGTCTGCGCCGCCCGCCTCGCCGAGTTCCTCGAGGATGCGAAGCTCGACGACCTGCAATCCCTCGGCCGCGCGCTGCATGCCCGCGCCGACCGCGCCATGCGGCAGGCCATCGCCACGCTGCCCGACGGCAGCTGGTCCGCCAGCATCGAGGCCGACGGCTTCGACGAGCATGTGACGACCATCGCCTGCACCGTGACGGTCGAGGGCGAGCGCATGGTGATCGACTTCGCCGGCAGCAGCCCGCAGGTCGATCGCGGCATCAATTGCGTGATGAACTACACCCATGCCTATGCCGTCTATCCCGTGAAATGCGCGCTCGACCCCTTCACCCCGCGCAACGAGGGCAGCTACCGCGCCATCGAGGTGCGGGCGCCGGAGGGCAGCATCCTCAACCCGCGCTTCCCGGCGCCGGTCAGCGCGCGGCAGCTCACCGGCCACCTGCTGGCGGGCGCCATCTACAAGGCGATGAGCGACGTCATCCCGCGCCAGGTCATCGCCGAATGCGGCGGGGCGCCGACCATGCGGGCGCTGTTCTCCGGCCTCGACCGGGCGGGGGACCGGTTCAGCCAGGTGCTCTTCGCCTCGGGCGGCATGGGCGCCTGCCCGCACCGCGACGGGCTGCCGACCACCGCCTTCCCCACCAATGCCGGTGCCGGCAGCATCGAGGCCTTCGAGAGCGTCGCCCCGCTCGTCGTCTGGGCCAAGCAGCTCCGCCCCGACAGCGGCGGGCCCGGCCAGTTCCGCGGCGGGCTCGGGCAGGAGGCGGTGATCGAGGTGCGCTCGCCCGGGCCGCTCCGCCTCTCGCTGCTCTCCGACCGGCGCGACCATCCGGCCGGCGGGTTGCTCGGCGGCGCGCCCGGCGCGGCGGCTGAGATCGTGATGAGCGACGGCACGCGGCCGCATCCAAAATCCCGCACCACCATCGTCCCCGGCACGCGCCTCGTCATGCGCTACGCCGGCGGCGGCGGCTACGGCCCGCCCGCCGAGCGCGATCCGGCCGCGCTCGCCGCCGACCTGCGCGACGGCTACGTCACCGACCCCAAACCCTATAGGGGGCGCTGAGATGGCCCGGCTCGGCGTCGATGTCGGCGGCACCTTCACCGATCTCGTCCTGCATGACCCGCAGCGCGACGCGGTCCATACCGGCAAGCTGCTGACCACGCCGGACGACCCGTCGCGCGCCATCGTCGAGGGCACGCAGCGCATCCTGCGCGAAGCCGGGCTCGCCCCGCGCGACCTCACCAGCATCGTCCACGGCACGACGCTGGTGACGAACACCGTCATCGAGCGCACCGGCGCCCGGGTCGGGCTGCTGGCCACGGCGGGCTTCCGCGATGCCATCGAGATCGGGCGGGAGATCCGCTATGACCTCTACGATCTCTTCCTTGAGGCGCCGCCGACGCTGGTCCCGCGCCACCTCCGCCGCGAGATCCCCGGCCGGCTCGATGCCGAGGGGACGGAGCTGCTGCCGCTCGACGAGATCGCCGTGGCCCGCGAGGTCACCGACCTGGTCGAGGGCGGGCGGATCGAGGCGCTGGCCATCGGCTTCCTGCACAGCTACCGCGACGCCCGGCACGAGCGCCGCGCCGGCGAGATCGTCCGCAAGCTCTATCCGCGCCTGGCGCTCACCCTCTCCGCCGAGGTCGCGCCCGAAATCCGCGAGTACGAGCGGACGTCCACCGCCTGCGCCAATGCCTATGTCCAGCCGCGCATGCGCCGCTACCTCGACAAGCTGGAAGCGGACCTCACGGGCATCGGCTTCGGCGGGCGCCTCTATGTGATGCTCTCCGGCGGCGGCATCGCGGCGGTGCGCGAGGCGAAGGAATTCCCCATCCGCCTGATCGAGAGCGGCCCCGCCGCCGGCGCCATGGCCGCCGCCTTCCTCGCACGCCTCGCGGGGCTGGACCGCGTCGTCAGCTACGACATGGGCGGCACCACGGCGAAGATGTGCCTCGTCGAGGATGGCGCGCCGGACCATAAATTCGACTTCGAGGCAGGCCGCGTGCGCCGCTTCGTCAAGGGCAGCGGCCTGCCGCTGAAGGTCTCGGTCGTCGACATGATTGAGATCGGCGCCGGCGGCGGCTCCATCGCCCGGATCGAGCAGGGCTCCGGGCTGATGAAGGTCGGCCCGCGCAGCGCCGGCGCCGTGCCGGGGCCCGTCTGCTACGGCCGTGGCGGCACCGAGCCCTGCGTGACCGATGCCGACCTGCTGCTCGGACGGCTCGACCCAGGCTATTTCCTCGGCGGCGAGATGGCGCTCGACCCGGACCGCGTGCGTCGCGCCTTCGCCGAGGGCGTGGCCGAGGCGCTTCGCCTGCCGCCGGTCGAGGCGGCGCTCGGCGTGCAGCGCATCGTCGACGAGACCATGGCGGCGGCGACGCGCATGCACCTCGCCGAGAAGGGGCGTGATCCGCGCGGCTATACGCTGATCGCCTTCGGCGGCGCGGGGCCGGTGCATGCCTGGAACCTGGCGCGGCTGCTGAAAATTGGGCGGGTGCTGGTGCCGCTTGGCGCCGGCGTCGCCTCGGCGCTCGGCTTCCTCGTCGCCCCGCCCGCGACCGACATGGTGCGCAGCCATGTCGGCCGGCTGGAGCGGCTCGACTGGTCCGTGGTGAACGGGCTCATCGCGGAGATGGCCGAGGAGGGCCGCGCCCTTCTCGCCGAGGCGGGGGCGGACCCGGCCGCCATCGCCCTCACTCCGACCGCCGATATGCGCCATGTCGGCCAGGGCTTCGAGATTGCCGTGCCGCTGCCGGTGATCTCGCTCGGCGAGGCTGACCTGCCCGCCATCCGCCGCGCCTTCTTCGACAGCTACCGCACCCGCTTCGGCCGGGTGGTGGAGGACCAGCCGATCGAGGCGCTGTCCTGGCGCCTGGCCTGCGCCGCGCCTGGACAGGACATCCGCATCCGCGCCCCGGAAGGTGCTGCGCAGGCAGACGACCGGCCGGTGCCGCGCGGCGAGCGGCCCGTCACCTTCGAGGGCCACGGCGCCCTGCCCTGCCCGGTCTATGACCGCTACGCCCTCCGCCCCGGCATGGGTTTCGCCGGGCCGGCCTTGGTGGAGGAGCGGGAATCCACCTGCGTCATCGGCCCGGGGACGCGCGTCTCGGTCGATGCGCAGCTCAACCTGCTGCTGGAGCTCGGCTGATGCGCCGCCGGACGCTGCTCGCGGGCCTCGCGCTGCCGGCTGTTGCCCGGGCGCAGGGCGCCTATCCCGACCGGCTGGTGACCATCGTCAATCCCTGGCCGGCAGGCGGCTCCTCCGACGGCGTGGCGCGCATCCTGGCGCAGCGGATGGCGATGGATCTCGGCCAGCCCTTCGTCGTCGAGAACCGGCCGGGCGCGACGGGGACGCTCGGCCACAACTACGTCGCCCGCGCCCGGCCGGACGGGGCGACGCTTCTGGTCGGCACCAACAGCACCTATGCCATCGCGCCGCATCTGTCGGCGCTGCCCTACGACAATGCGGCAGCCTTCACCGGCATCTCGCTGCTCGCCAGCAGCCCGCAGATCCTCTGCCTGCACCCTGCCGTCCCGGCGCGAAACCTTGGGGAGTTCCTCGCTCTGGCGCGGGCGAGGCCGGGCGGGTTCAGCTTCGGCACCTCCGGCATCGGCGGCACCAGCCATCTGGCGACCGAGATGCTGATGGCGATGGCCGACATCTCCATGCTGCACGTCCCCTATCGCGGCGGCGGGCCGGCAGCGCAGGCGCTGCTGGCGGGGGAGACGCAGGTGACCTTCATCGACCTCATCACTGCCCTGCCCTTCCTGGCGAGCGGGCAGGCACGGCCGATCGGCACCTCGACGGCTCGGCGTGCGGCGCTGGCGCCGGAGGTGCCGACGATCGCCGAAGCGGGCCTGCCGGGTTTCGAGAGTTCGACGGATTTCGCCATGCTTGCCCCAGCCGGAACGCCGGAGCCCATCATCCGGGTGCTCGCCTCGGCCAGCGCGGCGGCACTGCGGGCGCCGGAGGTGGCGGCGAGGCTGGAAGCCGCGGGCATCGCCATTCTCGCCGAAGGGCCAGCGGAATGGCCGGGCTATTTCAGCCGGGAGGTCGCCAAATGGGGTGGCATCATCCAGGCACGCAACATCCGCGCGCCATGAATTCCGGCCCCTTGGGCGCCCGCCTCAATCGTCGCGGTGGACCCGCTCCATGCGCTCGTGGCGCTCCTGCGCCTCGATGGAGAGCGTCGCGATCGGCCGGGCCTCAAGGCGGCGGAGGCCGATCGGCTCCCCGGTCTCCTCGCAATAGCCGTAGGTGCCGTTCTCTATCCGCTCCAGCGCCTGGTCGATCTTGGAGATCAGCTTGCGGGCGCGATCACGCGTGCGGAGTTCAAGGGCACGATCGGTCTCGACGCTGGCCCGGTCGGTGAGGTCGGCCTCCGAGATGCCGCCAGCTGAGAGGCTCGCCAGCGTATCCCCCGCCTCTCGCAACAGGTCGAGCCGCCAGCGCCGCAGCTTCTGGCGGAAATACTCCTGTTGCCGTGAACTCATGAACTCTTCGTCGTCCGTGGGACGGTAATCGGGCGGGAGGGTGATCAGCATTGTCTGGACGGCCCCATTCCGCTTGGGGACCCAGGCACGCCGCCCCGGCCCCTTGACGCGGCCGGACCATACAGGCGGGTCCAGGCGAAAGCCAAGGGGTTGCGATACCGCAAATTGCTGGCAGAACGCGGTTTTCACGCAAAGGCCATAGCGTCATCCAGGCTGCGGCGCAGCAATTCCACCTGGGCGCGCAGAACGACACCTTGCACCACCTCCCGCAACGCTGGGTCGGCGCCCTCCTCACCCGACTCCACCAACCGCCGCAGCCGAGCGGGGTCGGCCCGGCTACCGCCGAGCATATCGCATTGCAGCGCAGTCAGTTCCGCAAGGATGTCGCTGGCCCGGCGCTGTGCCGCCTCGTCGCGCTCCGCCGCGCCGCCGTATTCCTGCAAGGTGAGCAGGCCAAGCCCGGCCGGTGCGATGCCGCCCGTCGCCGCTGCCTCCCGCGCCGCCTCGCTTTCCCCCGCTTCGATACGGAAGCCGCCCGCCCCGCTGCGGGCCCTGCCGCGTGCCGGTGTGGCCTGGCCGATGCCGCCGAGCCTGCCGATCCCGTGCATTCCGAACCTCCTTTTGCCCATTGCCCGGCAAGGCCGAGCCCCTGCCCGGCAAGCCTTGCCGGCCTCACCCCCGCAGCGCCTGGCATGGCTGTTGCGATGCCGGGGGCGGTGTGACCGACAAGGTGCAGCGTGGCCAAAAAAGCTTTCGCAACGGCGAAGATCGTGTGTGCCGCACTGGCGCTGGCCTTTCTCCTGGCCGGGCCGGCCGCGGCGCAATCCGTCCGCATCAAGGACATCGCCGATGTCGAGGGGGTGCGGGACAACCAGCTCGTCGGCTACGGCCTCGTCGTCGGCCTCCCGGGCACGGGCGACCGGCTGCGGACGGCCATCTTCACCCGGCAATCCCTGATCGGCATGCTGGAGCGGCTCGGCGTCAACACGCGGGACAACGAGGCACGGCTCGACACCCGCAACGTCGCCGCGGTGATGGTGACGGCCAACCTGCCGGCCTTCGCCCGGCCGGGCAGCCGGATCGACATCTCCGTCTCGGCGCTCGGCGACGCAACCAACCTCCAGGGCGGCACGCTGGTGGTGACGCCGCTGCTCGGTGCCGATGGCGAGGTCTATGCGGTGGCGCAGGGCGCCGTCGCCACCGGCGCGGTCGCGGCGCGCGGGGCGGCCAGCAGCATCCAGCGCGGCGTCCCGACCAGTGCGCGCATCGCTTCCGGCGCCATCGTGGAGCGGGAGATTCCTTACAGCCTCGCAGGGCGGCCGAACATCCGCCTCTCGCTGCGCAACCCAGACATGACGACGGCCCGGCGCATCGCCGCCGCCATCAACCAGTCCACCGGCAGCACCTCGGCGGTCGCGACAGACCCGCGCACCGTGGCGCTGGCCATGGTCGGGCGGGACCCGGTCGGCTTCCTCGCCCAGATCGAGCAGCTTCGCGTCGAGCCGGACCAGGTCGCGCGGGTCGTCATCGAGGAAGCTTCGGGCACCATCGTCATGGGGGCGAATGTGCGGGTCTCGACGGTCGCCATCGCCCAGGGGAACCTCACCATACGCATCACCGAGACGCCGCAGGTGGCGCAGCCCAACCCCCTCGCCGGGGGCGAGACGGTGGTGGTGCCGCGCACGAATATCGAGGTGGACGACCAGGCGCAGCGCCGCGTCGGGCTGCTGTCGGGCGGTGTCTCGCTGCAGGAGCTGGTGCGGGGGCTGAACGCGCTCGGCGTCGGGCCGCGCGACCTGATCTCCATCCTGCAGTCGGTGAAGGCGGCCGGCGCCCTCCAGGCCGAGATGGAGCTGCGCTGATGAACCCCGTCTCGTTGCAGTTGGCGCCACCGGCGCTCCGCCGCGCTGCCCAGGCCTTCGAGGCGCAGGCGCTCGGGCAAATGCTGCAGTCGATCTTCGCCACCTTGCCAAAGGGCCGCTTCGGCGGCGGCGCGGCGGAGGCGCAATGGCAGCCCATGCTCGTCGACGAGATGGCCAAGGCCTGCAGCCGCTCTGGCCATGGGCTCGGCCTCGGCGATGCGGTGCTGAGGGAAATGCTGCGCTGGCAGGCCGCCGGCGCCCGGACGGAGGATCAATCCCAATGATGGATGCCCTGCTCACCGCCGGCCAGCGCCTGGCCGAGGCGCTGCGCGCCGAGAACGAGGCATTGGCGGCACTCGACCTGCCACGCGCAGCCGGCCTCGCCACCGCCAAGATGCAGGCGGCTGATGCCTTCGCTGCCGCCTTCGCCACCACCCGCAAGCTCGGCGTGCGGGCAGAGGGCGTGCAACGCATCAGCGCCTCCGACCTCACCGCCCGGCTGCAACAGCTCGGCGACGAGAACCGGCGGCTGCTGGAACGCGCCATCGCCATCCAGTCCCGGGTGATCGAGACCATCGCCGGGGCGGCGCTGCCGCGCAGCGGCTCCGGCGCCTATGGGGCGGCAGGGCGGCTGGCGACGGCGCGGCAGGCGCCCGCCATCGCCATGGCCACCAGAGCCTGATCAGCCCTTCTTGGCGACCAGCGTCTTCACCTCGTCCATCGCCTCGGTGAAGCGCGTGTTGAGCAGGGCCAGTGCCTCGGTGTTCGACTTCTGGATGAGGTCGGCCACCTCGCGCATGTTGCCGACGGCCTTCTCATAGGCGCTCTTCAGCAACTCGGTCTGGCGGGCGGCCTTGGCCTGGGGGCTCTCCTGGCTGGAGATGGCCTTCACAGCCTCGGTCATCTCCGACATGGCGGACTGAAGGATCTCCATATGCCGCCGGGCCACCGCCTGGGCACCCTCGAGCGCGATGCGGTTTGCGGCGGAGAGCGCCTCGAGGTTGCGGCGCTGCGCGGCGGCGAGCGCTTCCATGTCCGGCATGCCGGGCAGACGGAACTCCGTCAGCATGCGCATGATATCGGTTTCCGGCTTGAAGCCCATCGGGTCTGCCATGCGGTCCTCCTCCATCTTTTTGTGCCTGGAAGCCTAGGCCCGGCCCCAAGGCCGGTCAAAGCATCGAGGCATCCGGCCCGGCCGTCGTGTCACCGGGCTCCAGCCGCAACGCGCGAGCGACCTGTTCGGCTCGATCGAGCGCGCGGTCGAGCGCCGCCATGGTGGCGCCGAGATCGGCCGTGTCGTCCCGCACCCAGGCGCGGAGCGTCGCCAGCCAGACCGCGGTCAGCCCCTGCGCCCGGGCAAGGCCGGCGATCCCGCCCGAGCCGAGCCCCGCCGCCTCCAGCATCCAGGCCATTGAGCCCGGCAGGGCGGCAAGCAGGGCGAGCGCCAGCAGCGGGTCCGTTTTCAGATCCTCGATGAAGCGGAGGATGCCGGCGCGATGCGGCTGAAGCGTGTCAATCCGCCGCATGATGACGTCGAAGACCCGGTCGCGTGCGGTGTTGTCGTCCGGCGCCTCCGGCACGACGCCTTCCAGCACCGCCTGATCTACCAGCCTTCCATGCAGCAGCAGGAGGTGGTGCGGCGTCGGGCAGCGGCGCCTGATCTCGGCCGGGGCGACGCCGGAGGCGGCGGCGACCCGCCGCATCGACAGCCCCGCCCAGCCATGCGCGGCGACCACCTGCCAGAGGCCGGCGACCAGCCGGGCCTCGATGTCCTGCATCTCGCTCATGAGGCTGAGTGTGGGGATGGAGCGCTGCTTCGGATAGGGGTCAACCGGCCAGCTCCCGTGAACGCTCCGTGGCGGCGGCGATGGCGCGGGACATCAGCGCTGGCCAGGCCTCGTCCGCCATAAGCACGGCGAGCGCCCGCTCGGTGGTGCCCTTGGGGCTGGTGACGTTGCGGCGGAGCTGCGCGCTGTCCTCGGCGCTTGCCGCCAGCAGGGCGCCGGAGCCGGCGACGGTGGCGCGCGCCATCCGTCGGGCCAGATCGGGCGGCAGGCCCTGCTCAATAGCAGCGGCCTCCATCAGCTCGGCCAGGAGGAAGACATAGGCCGGGCCGCCGCCCGAGACGGCGGTGACCGGATCGATCAGCCCCTCCTCCTCCACCCAGGCGGTCTCGCCGATGGCGGAAAGCAGCCGGTCGGCCAGCGCCCGCTGCCTCGCATCGACGCCGGGGCTGGGGAAGGCGACGGTGAAGCCACGACGCACCGCCGCCGGGGTGTTCGGCATGGCGCGGACGATGCACACCGCCTCGCCGAGCAGGCCCCGCATGCCGGCGGTGCTGCGCCCGGCCATGATGGAGATGAACAGCGTCTCCGGCCCGGCGAGCGGAGCAAAGGCCGGCAGGGTCGCCGCCGCCTCCTGCGGCTTGATCGCCAGCACAACGGCACCGGGGCGGAAGCCGGCAGGGATGGCGGCAGGGCTGTCCACCACCTGCACCCGCCCGGCGAAGGGCGCGGCGGCGGGTGCGTGCGGCTCCACCACCACGGCGTCGGTGAGGCCACGCTCCAGCCAGCCGGCCAGCATGGCCCCACCCATCTTCCCGCAGCCGACCAGCAGCAGCGGGGGCAGCGCTTCGGCGCTCATGGCATCCCTCCCCCAGGCGAATCCGGGGGAGAGGCTGTCAGGCCTCGCCGACGCAGTCCAGCATGGCGGCCTGGAGCGCCTCGGCCGGGCTCTTGCCGCCCCAGAGGACGAACTGGAAGGCCGGGAAGAAGCGCTCGCACTCCGTCAGTGCGATGTCGACCATGTCCTCCAGGCTCTCGGCGCTCGCGCCCGGGGCGCCACGCAGCAGGACGGAATGGCGGAAGACCGGCACCCCCTCCTCGGACTCGATGCCGAAATGCCCGATCCAGAGTTTCTCATTGGCCAGCGCCAGCAGCTCGAAGAGCTTGCCGCGGGCTTCCGGCGGCACCTTCATGTCGAAGGCGCAGGAGAAGCCCATGGCGCTGATCTCGGACGACCAGGAGAAATAGAGGCCGTAATCACACCACTTGCCCGGCGCCTCGGCCGCCATCTCGCCATCCGAACGGCGCTCGAAGGCCCATTCGTTGGCGGCGACGATCTGTTCGAGGACATCGAGGGGGTTGGTCGCATGCTCGCGCTCGAGGGCCAGCAAGCCTGACATCGCGCACCTCCTCACTGGTCTGCGGCATTCCCGCCCACCCGACATCTTGGGTGAATCGGCTGGGCGGGACCACCAGGGCTAGGATACCCAGGCGCCAAACGCGGCTGCAAGCCCGACGGTTGCGCAGGCGTTGCGAGACCAGTTCGAAATGGCGTCAGCCGCCGCCGATAGGGGGCGGATTCTTCATCGTACCGCTGATCGGCGGCGGCTCGCCCGGCGCGCTGGGCGGGGTTTCGGTATTGGGCATCGCCTCGGGCGAGGCGGTGCCGCCGGCAGGCGCCGCGGCCTCGCCGAGCCGAGCCTCGAGGGCGGCTACGCGGGCCTCCAGCGCCTCCTGCGCCTCGCGGGCGCGGCGGGCGAGTTCCATCGCCGCATCCAGTTCCTCGCGCTTCACGAGCTCCAGCCGCTGGACCATCTGGTCCACCTGGCTGCGCACCGCAGCCTCCACCTCGCCCCGCACGCCGGCCAGCGCCGAGAAGGCGCCGCCCGCCACCCCGGCGAGGTCGTCGAACAAGCCGCCGCGTTTCCGGCCGCCGCTACCCGTATCGTCCATGGATCTGTTCCCCTTCACAGCCCGCGTCGCCGCGGCCTATACCCCCCGCCGCCCGGTGCCGCCATGCGGTGCGCCGGCCATTGGGGATCGCGGAGATGTATCTCGTCACCGGCGGGGCCGGTTTCATCGGCTCCAACCTCGTCGCCGCGCTCTGTGACCGCGGCGCGGAGGTAATGGTGGTTGACCGGCTGCGGTCCGGCGAGAAATGGCGGAACCTGGCGAAGCACCCGATCGCCGGAATCCTGCCGCCGGAGGAGCTGGAGCGCTTCCTGGCCTCGGCGCTGCCGCTCAAGGCCGTGCTGCATCTCGGCGCCATCAGCGCGACGACGGCCACCGATGGCGACCTCGTGGCGGCGACCAACCTCACCCTCTCCCTCCGGCTCTGGGAGCTTTGCGCCGAGCGGGGCATTCCCTTCATCTACGCTTCCTCCGCCGCGACCTATGGCGATGGCTCGCTCGGCTTCGAGGACGATGCCTCACCCGAGGCCCTGGCGCGGCTTCGCCCACTCAACCTCTATGGCTGGTCGAAGCTGGCCTTCGACCGGCGCGTGGCCGACCTGCTGCGCCGCAGCCGTCCGGCGCCGCCGCAATGGGCGGGGCTGCGCTTCTTCAACGTCTATGGGCCGAACGAGGCGCATAAGGGGCGGATGGCGAGCGTCCTCTTCCACAAGTTCCAGCAAGTGATCGGGGGCGAGGCGGCGACGCTGTTCCGCTCCGACCGCGAGGGCATCGCCGATGGCGAGCAGCAACGGGACTTCGTCCATGTCGATGACTGCGTCGCGGTGATGCTCTGGCTGCTGGACAATCCGGGTGTCTCGGGCCTCTTCAACCTCGGCTCCGGCCGGGCGCGGAGCTTCCGCGCGCTGATCGAAGCGATGTTCGCGGCCCTCGGGCGCGCGCCGGATATCCGCTACATCGACATGCCGGCGGACCTGCGCGGCAAGTACCAGTATTTCACCGAGGCGCCGCTGGACCGGCTGCGCGCCGCGGGCTTCAACGCGCAGATGACGCCGCTCGAGGAAGGGGTTCGCCGCACCGTGCAGGATTTCCTCACCCAGCCGGACCCGTATCGGTGATGCTCTTCGCCATCCCCTTCCCGATCATCGACCCGGTCCTGGTGCAGGTCGGGCCGCTCGCCATCCGTTGGTACGCGCTGGCCTATATCGCCGGCATCCTCGGCGGCTGGTGGCTGGCGCGGCGGCTGGTGGCGCTGAAGCCCGAGGTGGCGACGCGGCAGCAGATCGACGACTTCGTCACTTGGACGACGCTTGGCATCATCATCGGCGGGCGGCTCGGCTACGTGCTGTTCTACCGGCCGGGACATTACCTTTCGAACCCGCTCGACATCCTCAAGGTCTGGGAAGGAGGGATGAGCTTCCATGGCGGGGCGCTCGGGGTGATCGTCGCCATCGTCCTGTTCTGCCGGCAGGAGCGGCTCGACATGCTGGGCTTCGCCGACCGGGTGACGGCGGTGGTGCCGATCGGGATCTGCCTTGGCCGGTTGGCGAATTTCATCAATGCCGAGCTCTGGGGGCGGGTGACGGACGTGCCCTGGGCCATGGTCTTCCCGACCGGCGGGCCGGAGCCGCGGCATCCCAGCCAGCTCTACCAGGCGGGGATGGAGGGCGTGCTGCTCTTCATCCTGCTGCAGGTGCTGGTGCACCAACCGGCGATCCGGGCGCGGCGCGGCTTCGTCGCCGGGGCCTTCCTCGCCGGCTATGGCGTGGCGCGCTTCATCGGCGAGTTCTTCCGCCAGCCGGATGCCTTCCTCGGCTTCCTCTTCGCCGGGGCGACGATGGGGCAGTTGCTGTCGGTGCCGATGATCCTGGTCGGCGCCTGGCTGATGCTGCGGGCGAAGCCGCGGCAGGAGGCGGTGGCCTGAGCGCGCCGGAGCGCCTCGACCGGTTCATGGGGCGGGCCGCTTCGGCCTATTACGCCGGGCGCGACCCCTTCGGCCGCGCCGGCGACTTCACCACGGCGCCGGAGATCTCGCAGGCCTTCGGCGAATGCCTCGGCCTCTGGGCGGCCGTTACCTGGCAGATGATGGGCGCGCCCGCACCGGTCCGGCTGGTGGAACTCGGCCCCGGGCGCGGGACGCTGATGGCGGATGCGCTGCGGGCGGTGGCGGAGGTGATGCCCGCCTTCCGGTCGGCGGCAGAGGTCCACCTCGTCGAGACATCGCCGGCGCTGCGGGCGGCCCAGGCGGCGCGGCTGCCGGGCGCGGCCTGGCACGAGCGGGCGGAGGCGGTGCCGGCGGGGCCGGCCATCCTCATCGCCAACGAGTTCTTCGATGCCCTGCCGATCCGGCAATTTGTCCGGCGCGAGGGGACCTGGCACGAGCGCTTCGTCGCCGATGGCGGCTTCGTCGAGCAGCCGGCCGAGGCGGCCCCTGCCCTGCCCGAGGCGGCGCCGGACGGCGCCATCCATGAGGTTTCCGAGGCCGGCCTCGCCATCGCCCGCCACCTCGCCGTGCGGCTGCAGGCCCAGGGGGGCGCGGCCCTGATCCTCGATTACGGCCCGGCCGGGCCGGGCTTCGGCGACAGCCTCCAGGCCATGGCGGCGCACGGCCGGGCCGATCCGCTGGCCGAGCCGGGCAGCGTCGACATCACCGCCCATGTCCGCTTTCCCGCCCTTGGCGCAGCGGCACGGGAGGCAGGCGCCGCCACGCATGGGCCGCTGCCGATGGGGCTCTTCCTCCAGCGGCTCGGGCTGATGAGCCGGGCGGCGATCCTGGCGCGGTCCAACCCGCACCAAGCCGGGCTGATCCTCTCCGGGGCAGAGCGGCTGGTGGCGCCGGAGGGGATGGGGCGGCTGTTCAAGGCGCTCTGCCTGTGTCATCCGGGGCTCGCCATTCCTCCGGGCTTCGAGCCAGCATGAGTTCCGCCGAATTCCTCACCACCCCCGCGCTCGCCGCGGCGACCGGGCTGCGCCACGGCTTCTTCACCCGCCGCGGCGGCGTGTCGGAGGGGCCCTGGGCGGCGCTCAACTGCTCGCTCTCGGGCCAGGACGACCCGGCGCGGGTGCGGGAGAACCGTCGCCTCGCCGCCGACGCGCTGGGCCTGCCGGCCAGCGCCCTGCACGGGCTGACGCAGGTCCATGGCATCGCCGTCGCCGAGGTCGATGGGCGGGGCTGGCGCGAGGGCGAGGGGCCGCGCGCCGATGCCGTGGTGACGCGGCGGCCGGGCGTCCTGCTCGGCGTCGTTACCGCGGATTGCGCGCCGGTGCTCTTCGCCGAGCCGGCAGCGGGCGTCATAGGCGCCGCCCATGCCGGCTGGCGCGGGGCGGTGGGTGGGGTGATCGAGGCGACGATCGGCGCCATGGAAGGGCTCGGCGCCACGCGGTCCCGGATGCTGGCCGCGGTCGGCCCCTGCATCGGCCAGGCGAGCTACGAGGTCGGACCCGACCTTCGGGAGGCCGTGCTGGCCCGAGACCCGGAGGATGCGCGGCACTTCGCCCCCGGCCGGCGGGAGGATCGCTGGCAATTCGACCTCGCTGGCTACTGCGCCGCCCGGCTCAGGTCGGCGGGCGTCGCGGTGGTGGAGACGGCCGGCACCGACACGCTGGCGAACGAACAAGCATTCTTCAGCCATCGCCGGCGCACCCTGGCGGGGGGCGGGCCGATCGGGCACCAGCTCTCGGCCATCGGCACCGCGGTCTGAGCCATGCCGTACATGGTCCAGTTCTTCGTCCTCACGCTGCTTACCATCATGGTGGCCTGTGCGCTTCTCTAGGCTGCTGCTCATCCTCCCGGTGCTGCTGGGCGCCTGCGGCGACCTGCCGCAGCCCTTCCGCGGCCGGCCTGGGGCGGAGGCGCAGCGGCTGGCCGTGCCGCTCGCCATCCGCCTCGCCGTGCCGCCGCCGACCGATGCGTTGCTGAACGACGCTGGGGCGAAGGGCCTGGCCAACAAGATGGCCGAAGCGCTGCAGGCGCAGGACATCCCGGCCGTCGCCACGCCGGCGCCGCTGCCGCTCGACTGGCGCGTCGACATCACCGCCGAGCGCCAGGGCCAGGCGGTGCTGCCGAGCTTCCGATTGATCGATGCCGATGGGAAGGTCCAGGCGGCGAGCCGGGGTACGGTCGTGCCGCTCACCCGCTGGGCCGAACCGACGCCGGAGCTTTTCAGCGAGGTTTCGGCGCAGGCGGTGCCCGAACTGGCCCGGCTGCTGCTGCAGGTGGAGGCGGCGCGGAAATCGACCGACCCGCAATCCATCGCCGCCGGGCCGCCGCGCATCCGCTTTGCGGGCGTGAAGGGCGCGACGGGCGACGGCAACCAGGCGCTCACCGGCCGGATGCGCGAATTCCTCGGCAATGAGGGTTTCGTCGTGCAGGACGTGGCGGATGGGGCAGCCTATGCGCTGGAGGGCGATGTCGTCATCGTCCAAGGTGCCTCGCCGGCACAGCAGCGCGTCGAGATCCAGTGGATCGTCAGCCGGCGTGACGGTGAGGAGCTCGGCCGCGTCGTGCAGCTCAATGAGGTGCCAACCGGGCGGCTGCGCGGCCTCTGGGGCGACATCGCCTATGCCGCGGCGGAGCAGGCGGCGCCGGGCGTCCGCACCGTCGTCGCCAATGCGATGAGCACGCCGCCGAGCACCGCGGTAGAGCCGGTTGCGGCGGCGCCACCGCCCCGCTGAGGGCTACGGGTTGGCGATGCCGCGCATCGCGTCGAAGCCGACCGAAACCGCGCCGAGCTGGAGCTGGACGTCGCCGCCCGAAGGGCGACGCGCCGCCGTCGCGGTGCCGACCACCGTCGCCGCGACGGTCTGCGCGGCGCCCTGCGCATCGAGCCCGGCGACGGCGAAGCCATAGGCGCCGTCCGGCAGGCGCTGGCCGGCCTTGGTCCTGCCGTCCCATCGCCAGTCCTGCGCCGCGCTGCCGAGCTTCACCGTGTCCTCGCGCAGGATGCGGCCGGCGGAATCCAGCACGCGGATCACCGCCTGCTGCACCGGGCCGGCGGTCGGCAGGCGGAGGGTCGCGCTGCCGTCTTGTAGGCTGAGCCGGTCGCTCTCTACCTCCACCCGCTCGCCGATCAGCGGCGCCGCGGCGGTGAGCTGAGCGCCCTGTTGCAAGCCGATGAGCCTGGTCAGGTTGGCGTTCATGGCGATCTGCTGCTCGACGCCGGCGAAGGAGACGAGCTGGTTCGTCATCTCGTTGGTGTCCATCGCCTTGGTCGGGTCCTGATTCTGCAGTTGCGTCGTCAGCAGGGTGAGGAAGGTGTTGAAGTCGCCGGCAAGGCCGGTCTTCGCCTTGCCGCCGGCAGCGGCGGCGCTTCCGCCCGCGCCGGTGGTGCCCTGGATGGTGCCGCTCATCGGTTCTGCTCCGTCAGACTGCGATATCGAGAAGGGAGAGGGTGTTGAGCGTGGTCTGGACCGGGCCGGCCGCTGCGAGCGACGCATGCCCTCCCCCCTTGGTGGCTCCCTGGCCATGTCCTTGCCCGCCGCCCTGCTGCTGCGGGCGCTGTTCCTGCGGCGCGCCGCCCTGCCCGCTGGACAGGCCGAACTGCATCCCTCCGCTGGCCACGACGACGCCCGCCTGGGCGAGGGTGCGGTCGAGTTCCCGCGCGTCGCGTTGCAGCAGGGCCAGGGTTTCCGGCCGTTCGGCGAGAACCCGGACCGAGGCGGCTTCGCCATCTGCCCCACGCTCGATGCGAATCTCGACCCGGCCGAGGCTCTCCGGCTCCAGCGCCACGGTGAGCCGCGGCGCCCGGTCCTGGCCGAGGGCAAGGGCGATCGTCACTTGCGCGACCTGGTGCGCCGGCGGCGGCGGAGGGGCAGCAGGCGCGGTGCCGGCCGACGCGACCGAGGCGGTGCCGTCGGCGGATGCGAAGGCCGTGGATGCTGGATTCAGCCCGGATGGCACCGCCTGGAGCGGGTCTGGCGGAGCGGGTTGCGTCCTCGCCGGCTCGACGACCCGATGCGGCGTGGCGAGGATGGCGGCCGGCTCCAGCCCGATCCGCTCGGGCTGCGGCGCGGGCTGGTCCGGGGCGGCGGGGACCTGCTCCTGGGCCGCGGCCTGGCCGATGGCGGCGGCGACGGCCATCGGTCGGTCGCGCGGGGGCGACGGCTTCGCCCGGTCCGGCGAAGCGGCCTGGAGTGGTTGCAGGAGTGGCGGCTGCGCGGGCTGCGAATCGGCTGGCAAGGCAGGGTTCGCCTGCGCGGCAACTCCGGCGAATGGCGCCGCAGCCGGTTGAGCGGCGGCGAGCCGGGGGCCGGGCGCGGGGCCGGACTGCGGCACCGGGCGCGACAGCGCCCCGGGCTCCGGCTGGGGGGCGCCAGGCATCCCGCCACTGAAGCGTTCGGCCGCCTCGAGCTGCCCCGGATGGTCCCCGTCTGGGGCAGCCGGCGGTGGAGCCTCGCGCATGGTGCCGGTGGCGATGACGGGCCGCCCCGCGCTAGCCATCGCGGTGACGCCGGCCGTGGCTGCGCTTGCCCCAGGTAAGGAAGCCGAGGCCGTAGGCCCGGTCATCGCCGGCACGGGCGGCGGGACGGGCAGCGGCATGGCGCCTGCGATCAGCGCCGGCGGCATGTACGCCAGGTCGGGCACCCTCGCATCCTCCGCGTCGCCGGACTCTTCCCATTTCTCGGGATTGGTGCCGGCCGCGGTACCTGATTGTGCGGCGTCCGGCAGGCCGGGTGCCGCGGGCGGCGCCAGAGAAGGCGTGACGACCGGGACCACCACTGGCGGGAGACCGGCCGGCGCCAGCGCCGCAGGCATGATGGGCTCAGCGACGTCCTGGCCTGCGCGCAGCAGCAGTGCGGCGAAATCGCCGCTACCCGGTGCCGGCGGCTTGCCGGCAGCGTCAGCGGGAGGGGCAGGCGTCGCCGTCGGTGACGGCGGGAGGGCAGTGAGATCCATGGCGGTCCGGTCCAGCGGCGCCTCCTCGGTGCGAAGGCCGGGCCAATCCCCAGGCCCGCCGCGGCGGCAAGCTCCGCCGCCTGCCCGGCAAAGACTGCCCAGTGGGCGGCAGGACCGGCTGCTTCGCTCCTCCCCAGCGCTGGCACGCCACCTGCGAAGCCCGACGCGACGAAGGCCGGGCCGCGCTCACCGCGCGGAGCGGCCCCTGGATGACGGAGGCCCGACCATGTCCCTCTTCGGCTCGCTTACCGCCGCCATCAGCGGCCTCACCTCGCAGAGCCGTTCGCTCGGCAACATCTCGGACAACATCGCGAACAGCCAGACCGTCGGCTACAAGCGCGTCGATACCAACTTCGTCTCCTACATCACCTCCTCGAGCCAGACGAACAACCTGCCCGGGGCGACGATCGCCATGCCCTCCTACACCAACACGGTGCAGGGCACGATCGAGCAGTCCGAGAATCCGCTCGCCATGGCAATCGGCGGCCAGGGCTTATTCAGCGTGGCGCAGGCCAAGGGTACGGTGAACGGCCAGCCGGTCTTCGACGAGCGGCAATTCTTCAGCCGCGCCGGCGACTTCGCCCGGGATTCAGATGGCTATCTGACGAACGGCTCAGGCTACTACCTGAAGGGCTGGCCGGTGGATGCCGGTGGCAACCCGGACCGCACGACGATCGAGCCGATACGGGTGAACCAGCAGGTCTTCAATCCCATCGCCACCAAGCAGATCGACCTCGCGGCGAATCTGCCCGCCACCATGCCCGGCTCGGCCGTCACCACCCAGGCGCAGCTCTACGACACGCTCGGCAGGCTCCATACGGTGAACTTGATGTTCAGCCCGGGGACCAGCACCAACCATTGGACGCTCGAGGTCGTCGTGCCGGACGACACCGTCCCGACGACACGCACCGTGGAGTTGAATTTCGGTGCAGGCGCCTCGCCGGCCGTGGCGGATGGCACCATCGGCACCTTCGGCGCCGCCAGCGCCATGAGCGTGCCGCTGACCAATGCCGTGGGCGATCCCGCCGCTGTGAGCTTCAGCGTCGACTTCGGCCAGGGGCCGCAGGACGTCTCCCTTTCGCTCGGGCAGTTCGGCAAGGCCGTGGGGCTGACCCAGTATGCCGGCTCGGAATTCGCGCTGCGCAACCTGACGCAGGACGGCGTGCCGCTCGGCGCCTTCTCCTCCCTTAGCATGCGCACCAACGGCGACGTGGCGGTGAACTACGACAACGGGCAGAGCCGCGTCATCGCCCGCGTCCCCCTCGTCGCCTTCAACGACCCGGACAGACTGCAACGCCTCGACGGCCAGGCCTTCATGCGCACGCCGGAATCGGGCGAGGCGCGGGTGACGGATGCCGCCTCCAACGGCGTCGGCAAGCTCGTGATCGGATCGATCGAACGCTCGAATGTCGACATCGCCAGCGAGTTCAGCAAGCTGATCGTCGCGCAGCGCGCCTACACGGCCAACACCAAGGTCGTCAGCGCGGCGGACGAGCTTCTGCAGGACACCATCAACATGCGGCGCTGAGGCAGGGGGCTGAGCGATGAGTCTCGACCTCGCCCTCGGCATTGCCCGCAGCGGTCTCGCCGCTGTCCAGCGCAGCCTGGCGCAGGCCTCGCAGAACGTCGCCAATGCCGAAACGCCGGGCTATGTGCGGAAGAAGGTCGAGCAGCGCTCGCTCGTCGTCGCCGAGATGCCGGCCGGGCTGCGCAGCGGCGATACGCAGCGTGCGGTCGACCTCGCCCTGCTCGGCCGGCTCGACCGGAGCCGCGGCGCCACCGCCGCCGCCACGTTGCGTGAGGAGCTGCTGACCGGCATCGAGCAGGCGCATGGCGCGACCGCCGACCGGGCGACGCTCGGCGATGCGGTGGCGGTGCTGTCCACCGCCTTCACCGCCCTGCAGGCGGCGCCCGCCGATGCCGGGCAGCAGCGGGCGGCGCTGGCCGCGGCGGGCGCCGTCGCCCGCCGGCTCAACGACGTCTCGGCGGCGATCGGCGCGGCACGGCAGCAGGCGCAGGACGGCATCGTCACCGAGGTCGCCACGGCCAATGCGGCGCTGAAGCAGATCGCCACCCTCACCGTGCTGATCAAATCCGGCACCGGCGGCGATCAGGCCGGGCTCGAGGACCAGCGAGACCAGGCGATCGCCGCCCTCTCGGAGAGCATGGAGATTCAGGCGGTCCGCAAGCCGGATGGCGACCTGCTGCTCATCGCCCGCGGCGGGCTGGTGCTGCCGCTCGACCCGGCGCGGGACCTGCTGGCGACGGCGCCGGCCTCGGTCGCGCCGGACGCCTTCCATGGCGCCGGCGGCACCTTGCCAGGGATCACGCTGAACGGCGTCGACGTCACCGGGCAGATCGCCGGCGGCCGGCTCGGCGAATACGTGGCGATGCGCGACCGCACCCTGCCGCGCTACCAAGCGGAGACGGACCTTGTCGCCGCCAACCTCGCCAGCCGCTTCGACCGGCAGGGGCTGACGCTCTTCACCGATGCGGATGGCAGCACGGTCCCCGATCCGGCCCTGCCCTATGCCGGCAGCGCGCAGGCGGGCTTCGCCGGGCGCATCCAGCTCGGCAGCGCGGTCTCGGCCGACCCGAGCCTGCTGCGCGACGGCACCCATGCGGTGACGCCGAGCGCCGGCGGGCCGGACGGCTTCATCCCCAACCTGCCGGGCGGGCCGGCCGGCTTCGCCACCATGATCGAGCGGGTGCTGAGCTACAGCCTCGGCGCCGAGGCCTCGAAGGGCAATCCCTGGCCGCCGATCGCCAGCGCCGGACTCGGGCCGGACGGCACGCTGGCCTCGCCCTTCATGCCCGCGGCGCGGATCGCCGATTATGCCAGCGCCGTCACCGCCGCGCAGCTCGGCGACCGTGCCGCGGCGACCGAGGCGAAGGCCCAGGCGGCCGGACTGCAGAATGCGCTCAACGACCGCTTCACCGCCACCTCCGGCGTCGATGTCGATGCCGAGATGGCGGGGATGGTGACCCTGCAGAACGCCTACGCGGCCAATGCCAAGGTGATCAGCACCTTGCAGGCCATGTGGGATTCGCTGCTCGGCGCCATGCGCTGAAAGAGAGGGACTGATGCCGGGGATCGACATCATCGGGCGGCTCGACACCGACACGGCGGTGCTGCGCGCCCGGCTGCTGACGCTGACGCGGCAGCAGGCGACCGGGCTGAAGAGCGAGCGGCCCGCCGATCTCGGGGCGCAGCTGCCGCGGGCGCTCTCGCTGCGGGCGGAGATCGCGCGGCGCGACACCTATGGCACGCTGATCGGCCAGGCGCTCTCGCGCACCGAGGCGACTCAGCAGGCGCTTGGCCGGCTCGCCGACATTGCCCGGAAATTCGGCTCCGTCATCGCGGTGAAGCTGGATGCGAACAATCCCGACGTGCTGCCGCTCTATGCCAGCCAGGCACGGCAGGCGCTGGTGGAGGTGGGCCAGCTGCTGAATGCGCAGCAGGGCGGCGAATACCTCTTCGGCGGCAGCGACTTCGCCAATCCGCCGGTGCCGGACCCGGACGGGTTGCCGACCGGCGGCATGGCGGCAGGGATCGCCACGGCCATCGGCATGCTCGGCGGCGGCAATGCGGCGGCGGTGGCGGCGGCGACCAGGGCGGCGGCGCTTGACGACACCGCCGGCGTCACCCCCTTCTCCGCCTTCATCGCCGACCCATCGCGCGGCGGCGGCGAGCCGCGACGGAGCGTGGTCTCGGCCGACGGCACGACGACGCCAGTCGGCCTCTTCGCCAACCGCAACGCGGCCGCGACTTCGGCAGGGGAGACCACCGGATCCTGGGCGCGGGACCTGCTGCGAGGGCTGGCAAGCATCGCCGCCCTCACCCCGGCACAGGTCGCCTCGCAGGATGATTTCAAGGCGCTGGCGGATACCATCCGCCACGGCCTGCAGAGCGCCTCCAACGCGCTTGCCGACGAGCAGGGCGCGCTCGGCCAGACCGAGGAGCAGCTCGCCGACATGCAGACCCGCCATGGCCAGATGCACGACCAGCTGAAGGCGCAGCTCGCCAACATCGAGGAGGTGGACATGGGCGATGTCCTCAGCCGGATGCAGGCGACCAAGACCGCGCTCGAGGCCAGCTACAACGCGATCGGCACGATCGCCTCCCTCAGCCTCGTGAGCTATCTGCGGTGAAGGGCGTGCCGGGTTTCAGTCCGCGTTAAGCGACGCATGCGACGATCCGCCAACTCTCCGCAACGCGGAGCCGAAAGGAACAAGAATGTCCACGCTGGTGCTCGAACTGCGGCAGGGCGACATGATGGTCGTCAATGGCGCCCCGATCCGCTTCCGCAACCGCACGCGGATCGAGCTGGCGGCCAAGGCGCGCTTCCTCTTCGGCAAGCAGATCATGCCGCCGGAAGCCGCGACGACGCCGGCCCGCCGCATCTACTTCGCCCTGCAGACGGCCTATATCGGCACCGATGAGGAGCGTGCGGGCGGCCTGCAGGCGGCGCGCACGCTGATCGGCGATTTCCAGCAGGCGACGACCTCGGCCCTGGCGCGGGAGATGCTGCGCCAGGCGCTGGGCTTCGCCGAAGCGGACGATTGCTACCAGGCGCTGAAGCTGGCGCGACGAGTGATGCGGCACGAGGAGGAGGTTCTCGGCATCGCACCGCTCGCCACCACGCGGCCGCCCGCCCAACCCGGCCAGTCCGAAGGGCGGACGACGCTGACGCTGAACGCCGGCTAGACCGGTTCCGCCGGGGGCGGCGTGGGCCGCGGTGACGGCTGGGCGGCGCCGTGCTGTTCCGTGCCGCCGCGGCGCTGGGCGGAGCGGTAGGCATCCAGCTCCCGCTGCGTCGGCAGGGTGGCGGCGATGGCGCCGGAGCGGTCGCGGAATTCCATCACCACGATGCCGAGCGAGGGGTCGATCCGCATGCTCGGATTGGGCTGCGCGGTCGGCCGCGGGTCAGGCGACGTGGCCGCTGCGGCCGCCGCCGGGCGGACATGGGAGGAGTCCGGGCCTCGGCTGGCGATCGGGGGAATGGCGCTCGGCGGGATCATGGCGGCTGACAGGCGAGATAATGCGACGGCGGTGAATCCCGGGTTAAGATTGTCTCAAAAAGACGACGCCCCCCTGCGGTTTGACCTCCGCCTGGGCGTGGGTGAACCTCACTGCCTTGGCATATCCCCCCTCCCCGCTCCGCACCCAGCTCGTCACCGCCGCCGGTGCGGCGCTCGGGGGTGGGGCGATGGACCTGCTGCATGTGCCGCTTGCCTGGATGATTGGGGCGATGACGGCGACCGCGGCGCTGGCCTGGAGCCGGCCGGTCGCGATGCCGGGCTGGGCACGGCCCGCGGGTCTCGTCTTTCTCGGCCTCGGGCTCGGCATCACCTTCTCCGGCCCGGTGCTGGCGGCGGTGATGGGCGCCTTGCCGGTGATGCTGCTTGGCGGGGTGCTCGCCATCCTCTCCGGCCTCGTCGTCGCGCAACTTTTTACTCGCCTGGCAGGGACGGACCGGCAGACCGGCTTCTTCTGCGCGGTGCCGGGCGGCGTCATCGTCATGGCGGTGCTGGCGCAGGAGGCGAAGGCCTCCGTCCCGACCGTGACGCTGGCGCAAACCATGCGCGTGCTGGTCGTCGTGCTGACCTTCCCGCCGCTGCTCGGCTGGCTGGCGCCGCATGGCGACTTCAGCGACTTCACCGCCAGCCATGCCGAGACCTGGTGGCCGGGCCTGCTGGGGATGGCGGCGGCGGGGCTGGTGCTGGCCTGGCCGCTGCAGCGGATCGGCATGGCCAATCCGTGGATGCTCGGGCCCTGCGCGCTCGGCATCGGCCTTGCGGCAAGCGGGCATCTGCCCTCCGGCGTGCCGGTGCCGCTGATCGACGCGGCACAGGTGGCGATGGGCGCCTCGCTCGGGACGCGGCTGACGCGGAGTTTCCTCATGGCCTCGCGCCGGCTGGCAATCGCGTCGGTGATCTCGGCCGCTGTCCTGTCGCTGCTGCTGACCCTGCTCGCGGTCGGGATCGGGGCGGCGGCCGGCCTGCCATTCGCGGCGATGATCCTCGGCATGGCGCCGGGCGGCATGCCGGAGATGGCGCTGACGGCCAAGGCGCTGGAGCTCGGCGTGCCGCTGGTGCTCGGCTTCCACCTGACGCGGACAGTGCTCTGCAACCTGCTCGTCGGGCGCATCCATCGGCTGGCGATGCGGTTCGGGTTGCTGGGCTGACCTACTCGCGTCGGAGGATGCCGTCCACCAGCCGGTCGGCCCAGGCGCGTGACTGGAAGGCTTCCCGCAGCGCTGCCTCGGAATAGTCGTCGCGCAGCCAGTCGAGGAAGGGCTTGCCCTCCCGCGCATGGGCCGCGGCATAGGCCAGGAAAAAGGCGTCGAGAATGCCGGTGCGGCTCTGCCGGACATGGCCATGCCGGAGGGAGAGCTGCGCCAGCGCCTCCGCCGGCGTTCGCCCCTGCAGCAGCAGCCAGAGCCCGGCAGCGAGGCCGGTGCGGTCGGCGCCCGACTTGCAGTGCATCAGAGCCGGCTCCTCCATAGCGTGGAAGATCTCGGCCAGGCGGAGGATGCGGTCCTTGTGCGGGGCCCCGCGGCTCTCGAAGGGCGCGTCGATATGGGTGAGGCCGAATTCCGCCGCTGCCGCCCGGCCGAGGCGGTCGGAGCCGCAGCCGGTCCGCTCGCCGCGCAGGTTGATCACCGTGCGCAGGCCGAAGCGGCGCTTGGCGGCGCCGAGTTGCCAGGGCAGCGGGTGGTTGGAGCGGTAGAGCCGCCCGGCCTCCACCACCCCCCAATTCCGCCAACCCAGGCGCAGCAAGGCATGGTCCACGAACAGGCTGTTGAGCCAGAGCGGGGCGGTGCTGGAAGCAGGCATGGCGGGGGTATGCGGCGCAGCGCGACGGATTACCAGGGGCGGGCAGCGGAACGCGGCGCGCCAGGGCGGCGTTGAAGGCCACCACACGCTGAAAATGGGGGACGCCATGTCATCCAAGGCCCATTTGCCGCCGGTTCCGCCGGCCAATCGCAGCCCGCATGGCCCGGGGGCCCAGAGCCCCGAGGGCGATATGGGCGCCCAGCAAGCCGAGGCCACGAAGTCCAGCCGCGACCGCAACCTCGGCGAACAGGGTCGCCAGGGCGACATCAAGCAGAACACGACGAACCAGGGCTACCAGCAGGACCGGTAGCCCCGGCGGGCGTCCGCCTGGCGGGCGCCGCGCCTCAGTCCATCCGGGCGCCGGAGATGCGGACCATCTCCTTGAGCATCGGCCGCTGGCTGGCGGCGTGCTTCACCGCATCCTCAGGCGTGCTCCAGACGCAGCGGGCGCCCGTCTGTTCGAAGCGCCTCTGCATGGCGGGGTCTTCTGCCACCTCCTTCATCGCCGCGTTCACCCGGTCGATGATCGGCCGCGGCATCCCCGCTGGGCCGACCCAGGCGCACCAGGAGGTGACGGTGAAGTCGGGGATGCCGGCCTCAGCCATGGTCGGGATGTCGGGCAGGGAGGGCCAGCGCTGCGGGCTGGTCACGGCGAAGGCCTTCATCCGGCCTTCCTGGATCACCGGGATATAGCTGGCCAGATTATCGATGGCGAAGGTCAGGTCACCCGCCAGCATGGCAGGGATGATCTGCGCCGCGCCGCGGAAGGGGACATGCTGGCCGTCGATCTTCTGCCGGTCGCAGAACATGCTGCCGCAGAGATGCGCCGTGGTCCCGACGCCCGGGCTGCCGAAGGAGACGCCGTTCGGCCGTGCGCGGGCCCATTCGACGAATTCACGGGCATTGTTCGCTGGGCAGAATTGCGCAGGGGCCACCAGCACGTTCGGCAGCTCCCAATGCATGGAGATGACGGAGAAATCCCGCTCCGGGTCGAAGGGCAGCCGGGCATAGAGGAACTGCGCGATGGACAGGTTGGCGATGGTCGCCGGGCCCTGCGTGTAGCCATCCGGGGCTGATTTCGCGATCGCGTCCATGCCGATATTCCCGCCCGCCCCGGGGCGGTTCTCCAGCACGTAATTCTGGCCGAGCTTCTGGCCGAGCTGCTCGCAGACTAGGCGGGCCAGCACATCGGTCGAGCCGCCAGGCGGCCAGGGGATGACGGCGCGGATCGGCCGGTTCGGCCAGTCACCGAGGGACTGGGCCAGGGCGGGGGCGGCGAGAAGGCCCGGTGCGCCCGCGAGCAGGGCGCGGCGGCGGATCATGGTGGTTCTCTCCCGGATTCGGTTTCGCCGGGGCAAGATGACCGCAGAGCCCTCGCCGGGAAAGGTGCCGCATGCTGATCTTCGAGACGGTCATCCTCCTGTTGCTGGCCGGCGCGTTGCTGGCGACGCTGGCGAAGCGGCTCCGCGCCCCCTATCCGGCGCTGCTGGCGCTGGCCGGCACTGGCGGCGCGCTGGTGCCGGGGCTGCCGCAGGTCACCCTCGATCCGGAGCTGGCGCTGGCCCTCTTCGTCGCGCCGACGTTGCTCGATGCCGCCTACGATGCCTCGCCACGCGACCTGAAGGCGAATTGGCGACCGGTCGGCGGGCTGGTGCTGGTCTGCGTGCTCTGCACCGCCTTCGCCGTCGCCTGGGTAGCGCGGTTGATCGAGCCGGGTCTGCCCTGGGCCGCGGCGATCGCGCTCGGGGCCATCGTGGCGCCGCCGGATGCCTCGGCTGCGGCGGCGGTGCTGCGGCAGCTGCGGCCGCCGCACCGGGTGCTGGTTATCCTCGAGGGTGAGAGCCTGCTGAACGACGCGACGGCGCTGCTGCTGTTCCGCGTCGCGGTCGGCGCCGCCATGGGCGGGGCGGTGAGCGGCTGGCAGGTGGTGCCGCTGCTGCTGCTGACCTGCGGCGGCGGAGCCCTGTTCGGCATCGCCGCCGCCTGGGTCTGGATCAGGCTGTCGACGAACCGGGAGGATCTGGCAGTCGCCGTGCTGGTGCAGTTCCTCGGCACCTTCGCGGTCTGGCTTCTGGCAGAGCGGCTCGGCCTCTCGGCCATCATCACCATGGTGGCCTATGCGATGACGATCGCCCGGCTGGTGCCATCACGGATAGGGGGCAAAGAGCGCATCGCCAGCTATGCGGTCTGGGAGGTGGCGGTCTTCGTCCTCAACCTGCTGGCCTTCATCCTGATCGGATTGCAGCTGCGTGGCATCCTCGACCGGTTGGGCGGGTGGCAGTGGCGCGATGTCGGCTTCGCCGCGGCGGCCTGCGCCGTCGTCATCCTCATGCGTTTCGCCTGGGTGATGGGCTATGTCGTCGTCGCCCGCCTGGGCAGGCGAACCGAGCGATCGCCGACCATAGCGGGCGGCATCGTCATATCCTGGTGCGGCATGCGCGGGATCGTCACCCTGGCCGCGGCGCTGGCCCTGCCGGAGGACTTCCCCTACCGCGACCTGATCCTGCTGACCGCCTTCACGGTGACGCTGGTGACCCTCGTCCTGCAGGGCATGAGCCTCGGCTGGCTGCTGAAGCGGCTCGGCCTGCCGGATGACGGCGGGGTGGAGCGGGAGGTGGCGCTGGCCCGGCAGGCGACGGCGCGGGCGGCGCTCGAGGTGCTGCACGCCGCCCCGCCGGGCCGGGCGGCGGAGGTGCTGCAGCGGGAATATCTCGCCCGGCTAAGCCCGGCTGAAGGCGGCGGCGAGGATCTCGCCGGGTTGCAGCGCCAGGCGGTGGCGGCGCAGCGGCGGGTGCTGGCCGCGCTCCGCTCCTACGGGACGATCGGCGACGACGCCTTCCATGTGATCGAGGAGGAGATCGACCTCCTCGACCTCACCGCCGACCCGCGCATCCGCGACCTGAAGGCCCGGCCGGAGGGCTGACCGGCTCAGCAATCCAGTACGAGGTTGCCGATATAGGCGCCCTTCTCGACCGCATCCTGCGCCGCGGCGCAGTCGGCGAGCGGGGCATGGGCGGCGACCGCGTGCCGGATCAGGCCGCGCTCCAGCCAGGGCGCCAAAGCGCCGAGGGCGGTGGCCCGCTGGGCAGGGGTCAGCTCGTAGACGATGAAGAACCGCAGCGCGATGCCCTTCATGATGGCGGCGCCGAAATTGACCGCGGCCTCGGCGCCGTTCGCGCCGTAGACGGCACAGACCCCGCCTGGGGCCATGAGGCGCGGCAGCAACGGGGCATTGCCGGTCGCGTCGACCTCCACCACCCGGTCCACCCCCTGGCCGCCGGTCAGCGCCAGGACTCGGTCGGCGACATCCTCGCTGCGGTAATTCACCGCATGGTCGGCGCCGGCGGCCATGGCATGGGCCGCCTTCGCCTCGCCGCTGACGGTGGCGATGACCTGGGCGGCGCCAAGGAGCCGGGCGAACTGGATGGCGTAATGCCCGACCGAGCCGGCCCCGCCGCTGACCAGCACCCGCTGGCCGGTGACCCCGCCATCGGTCAGGACGGCGTGAAGGGCGGTCAGCGCCGGGATGCCGAGACAGGCGCCCTCGGCGAAGCCGGTGTGCTCGGGCAGGGGCACCGCCTGTTCCGAAGGCAGGGCGATGTACTCCGCCGCGGTGCCGAAGGGCCGCCTCCACTGGCCGTTCCAGACCCAGACCCGCTGGCCGATGCGCTGGCGCGGCACCCCCTCCCCCACCGCCTCGACATGGCCGGCGCCGTCGCTGTGGGGGATGACGCGGGGGAAAGCCATCGGCCGGCCGCGGCCGCTGCGGCTTTTCCAGTCGGAGGGGTTGACGCCGGAGGTGGCGAGGCGGACCAGCACCTCGCCCGGCCCCGGGCTCGGCGTCGGCAACTCGCCATAGGTCAGGACTTCGCCGGCCGGACCTTGCCGGTCGTACCAGACTGCGCGCATCGGGCGTCTCCTCGGAATTCCGCCCCAGCCTGGACCAGGGCGGCGGGAGGCGGCAATGCGCCTGTCAGGGCCATTTCGCTTCCGGCGGCAGGGACATGAGGATCGCCTCCACATTCCCGCCGGTCTTCAGACCGAATAGCGTGCCGCGGTCGTGGAGCAGGTTGAATTCCACGTAGCGGCCGCGGCGGATGAGCTGGTGCTCGCGCTCGGCCGGCGTCCAGGGCTCGCGCATCCGGTGGCGGATGATGGCCGGGTAGCTCTCGAGGAAGGCGAGGCCGACATCCTTGACGAACTCGAAGTCCCGGTCCGCCCCGTGGCCAGGAGTCCGGTCGCCAAGCCAGTCGAAGAAGATGCCGCCGAGCCCGCGCGCCTCGCCCCGGTGGGGAAGCCAGAAATACTCGTCGCACCAAGCCTTGAAGCGCGGGTAGTAACCGGGATCGTGGCGGTCGCAGGCGGATCTGTAGGCGGCGTGGAAGCGGGCTGCGTCCTCCCCCGATTCGGGGGCGTCGAGCGCCATCGGGGTGAGGTCGCCCCCGCCGCCGAACCAGGCGCGGGAGGTCGAGAGGAAGCGGGTGTTCATATGCGCCGCCGGCACGCGCGGGCTGCGCATGTGGGCGACGAGGGAGATGCCGGTGGCAAAGAAGCGCGGATCCTCCTCCGCGCCCGGGATCTGCTTGCGGAATTCCGGGGAGAATTCGCCATGGACGCTCGAGCAGTTGACCCCGACCTTCTCGAAGACCCGGCCTTTCATCACCGCCATGACCCCGCCGCCGCCGCCCTCCCGCGTCCAGGCGGTGTGCTCGAAGCGGCCGGGGGGCAGGCCGGCATGGGGGCCGGTGTCGCATTCCCGCTCGATCGATTCGAAGTTGGCGCAGATCCGGTCGCGCAGGCTCTCGAACCAAAGGCGGGCTGGCTCGGCTAGGCGGTGCGCGGCGGGGTCCTGGCCGGGGGGCATGGTCTCGGTCACCGATTTCCTCTCCTTGGCGCCGGCGGGGCGAAACAATAGCCGGATGATTGCCCGCCCGGCGGATTGCCACCCTGCATAGCGTACCTTTATATGCGGCGCAGCGCGTCAGGAGGCACGATCCATGCTTGGCAGATCCTGTCCGACCCGGCCGCAGCAATCGCATTCGGCCCTCCCCTCCCGCCCCGGGAGCAGGCGAGGGCCGCGACAGGGACGATGAGGCATGGCCGATAGCATGGCGCAACCGGCGCCGCAGGATGGCGAAACCCGCCGGGATTTCCTGCAACTCGTGGCGGGTTCCTTCGCGGCGGTCGGCGTCGGCGCGATCGCTTGGCCATTCATCAGCTCGATGAACCCAGCACGCGACACGCTGGCGGTCTCCACCACCGACATCGACCTGAAGCCGATCGCCGCAGGCTCCGCCATCACGGTGGTCTGGCGCGGCAAGCCTGTCTTCGTGCGCAACCGCACGGAGGAGGAGGTCAAGGCGGCCCGCAACGTGCCGCTCTCCGAGTTGCAAGATCCGCAGCCGGACCAGACGCGGGTCAAAAAGGACCAGTGGCTGGTCGTGATCGGCATCTGCACCCATCTGGGGTGCATCCCGCTCGGCCAGAAACCCACCGACCAGCGCGGTCCCTTCGGTGGCTGGTTCTGCCCGTGCCACGGCAGCGCCTACGACACCTCGGGCCGCATCCGGCAGGGGCCGGCGCCGAGCAACCTGGCTGTCCCGAATTACGCCTTCACCTCCGATACGCAGATCCGGATCGGCTGAGGAGCCCACCCATGGCCACTGGCCTTCACAAGAGCGATTTCCAGAACCCGGTCATCCGCTGGGTCGATGCCCGCCTGCCCGTCTTCACCATGATGCAGAAGGAGTATGGGACGTTCCCCACGCCCCGTAACTTCAACTACTTCTGGAATTTCGGCGCGCTGGCCATGGTCAACCTCGTGATCATGATCGCCACCGGCATCTTCCTGGCGATGAACTACACGGCGCATACCGGCATGGCCTTCGACAGCGTCGAACGCATCATGCGGGACGTGAACTATGGCTGGCTGCTGCGCTACGCGCATGCCAACGGCGCGTCGATGTTCTTCATCGTCGTCTATATCCACATCTTCCGCGGACTCTACTACGGTTCCTACAAGGCGCCGCGCGAGCTGCTGTGGATGATCGGCGTGGTCATCTTCCTGCTGATGATGGCGACAGCCTTCATGGGCTACGTGCTGCCCTGGGGCCAGATGTCCTTCTGGGGCGCGACCGTCATCACCAACCTGTTCAGCGCCTTCCCGCTGGTCGGCGAGAGCATCGTGACCTGGCTCTGGGGCGGCTTCAGCGTCGACAACCCGACGCTCAACCGCTTCTTCAGCCTGCACTACCTGATGCCCTTCGTGATCTTCGGCGTCGTCTTCCTGCACGTCGCTGCGCTGCACATCACCGGCTCGAACAACCCGCTCGGGATCGACCCGAAGGGGCCGCAGGACACGGTGCCTTTCCACCCGTACTACACGGCGAAGGACAGCGTCGGCTTGGTCGTCTACTTCATCGTCTTCGCGGCGCTGGTGTTCTTCTTTCCGAACCTGCTGGGCCATGCGGACAATTACATCCCGGCGAACCCGCTGGTGACGCCGCCGCATATCGTGCCGGAATGGTACTTCCTGCCCTTCTACGCGATCCTGCGCGCGGTGCCGGACAAGCTCGGCGGCGTGTTGCTGATGTTCGGCTCCATCGCCATCCTCTTCGTGCTGCCCTGGCTCGACACCTCGCCGGTGCGCTCCATGCGGTTCCGTCCGCTGGCGCGGCCCTTTTTCGCGGTGTGGTGCCTCTGCTTCATCGTGCTGCTCTATGTCGGTGGCAAGCCGCCGGAGGAGCCCTTCGTCACCATCGCCCGGGTCGCCACAGCCTACTACTTCCTGTACTTCCTGGTGATCCTGCCGCTGCTCGGGCGGCTGGAGCGGCCGTTGCCGCTGCCGGAAAGCATCGCCCGCCCGGTGCTGCGCGGCGGTGGGCCATTGCCCGCCGGCGCCATGAGCAAGCCGATGGAGAAGGCCTGACATGCCCGCTTTCCGTAGCCTCCGGGCGCTGTTCCTCGGCCTTGGGTTGATGGCGGGGGCAACGCCTGCCCTCGCCGCCAGCGAAGCCATCAGCTTGCCGGATACCCGTTTCTCCTTCGACGGGCTGTTCGGGCATTTCGACCGCGCTTCGGCGCAGCGTGGCTTCCAGGTCTACAAGGAAGTCTGCTCGGGCTGCCACTCGATGCACCTGCTCGCCTACCGCAACCTGCGGCAGCTCGGTCTTTCCGAGGCCGAGGTGGCGGGCATCGCGGCGACGGTGCAGATGATGGACGGGCCGAACGACGAGGGCCAGATGGTGGAGCGGCCCGGCCGCGCCTCCGACCGGTTCAAGAGCCCCTTCCCTAACGAGCAGGCGGCACGGGCTGCCAATAACGGCGCCTATCCGCCCGACCTCTCGGTCATCACCAAGGCCCGCGAAGGCGGGGCGGACTACATCCATGCCCTGCTAATGGGCTATGGCGACCCACCGGCCGGCATGCAGATCGCCGATGGCATGCATTACAACAAGTATTTCGCCGGCCATCAGATCGCCATGCCGGCGCCGATCAGCTCGGATGGGCAGGTCGAGTATCATGACGGCACGCGGGCGACGGTCGACCAGATGGTGACCGACGTGACGCAGTTCCTGACCTGGGCAGCCGAGCCGGAGCTCGAGGAACGGAAGGCGATGGGGGTGAAGATCATCCTCTTCCTCACCATCCTCGGCGGCCTCGCCTACGCGGTGAAGCGCAAGGTCTGGGCCGACGTGCATTGACCCCCACGGCGCCGCTCGGCGGTGCCGCAGGAGCCCGGCTGCCGCCCGAGGATCGGGACTTCGGCAGGCACGGGTTGTAAACAAGGACAGGGCCGCCCTCGGGCGGCCCTTCGCAATTCATCGGACCGGCGTGGCGGGCAGGTCGGGTGGCGGCAGGGCGGTGCCGCGCTCGACGCGGTTGTTTTCCATCGGCGGCCTTGTGGGGCCGCAGGCGCCGAGCAGCAGGAGCAGGCAGGCAAGGCGGATGGGCATCGGGCGACTCCGGTCGGCGTTTTGCGGCACAGCATGGCCCGCCGCATACGGCCCGGCCACCGCCCGTGGTTGATCCCGCGGCGAGGCTGGCCCAAAAGCCGCTCATCTTACGGAGATTCACCCATGCCCGACATGATCGAACCCGTCATCGGCCTCATCGGCGGCTCCGGCCTCTACGACATCGACGGGCTGGAGGAGCGCGAGTGGCGCCGGGTGGAGACGCCTTGGGGCGACCCTTCGGACGAGCTGCTCTTCGGGCGGCTGGCCGGCGTGCGCTGCGTCTTCCTCCCCCGGCACGGGCGTGGCCACCCGACGCCGCCCTCGGCGCTGAACTACCGGGCCAATATCGATGCGCTGAAACGCTCCGGCGTCACCGAGATCTTGTCCCTCTCGGCCGTTGGCTCGCTGCGCGAGGATCTTCCGCCCGGGCATTTCGTCATCGTCGACCAGTTCATCGACCGTACCTTCGCCCGCGAGAAGAGCTTCTTCGGCCCCGGCTGCGTGGCGCATGTCTCGGTGGCGCATCCGGTCTGCCCGCGCCTCGGCGATGCGCTGGAGGGAGCGGCACGCGGCCTTGGCCTGCCGGTGACGCGGGGCGGGACCTATCTCGTCATGGAGGGCCCGCAGTTCAGCACCAAGGCGGAGAGCGAGCTCTACCGGTCCTGGGGATGCAGCGTCATCGGCATGACCAACATGCCGGAGGCGAAACTCGCCCGCGAGGCGGAGCTCTGCTACGCGACCGTTGCCATGGTCACGGATTTCGACTGCTGGCACCCGGACCATGACCATGTGACGGTCGATCAGGTCGTGAAGGTACTGTTCGCCAATGCCGATAAGGCGCGGGCGCTGGTCAAGGCGGTGGTGCCGGAGCTCGGCGCGCCACGGGGCCCCTGCCCCGCCGGCTGCGACCGGGCGCTCGATCACGCGCTGATCACCGCGCCCGAGCGGCGGGATCCTGCCATGTTGGCGAAGCTGGATGCGGTGGCCGGCCGGGTGCTGCGCGCGGCCTGAGGCGGATCGGGAGGCTGGTGCGCCACCGGTCGCGCGGTGGACCGTCCATCTTTTTGATGAACGGCGACGCAGGGCATTAGGCGCGGCCGGGGGCGATCCGGTGGGTGGTATGAGGACAATCCACCTCTCACCGGACCACTCACGAAACCGTGCTTGCATACTGGAAGACGAATCCTCAGAGTCCTGTCTCGAACCCGGGAGAACTCCATTGGGCACTCCGGCCCCCCTTGCCGTGCGGCAGAGCCTTGCCTCCCTCTGCGGGAGTTGCGCCGGCTCCTCCCGCGGCCTGTGCCATGGGTTGGACGGGGCGGATCAGTTCGCCCTGTCCGAAGCCTCCTCGCTCGTGCGGCTACCGGCGCGGGGGGCGGTCTTCCGCGAGGGCGACCGGGCCAATGCCGTCTTTACCCTGGTCGATGGCGCGGCGAAGCTGCTGCGCACCCTGCCTGACGGGCGGCAGCAGATCATCGGCTTCCGCTTCCCGGGCGACCTGATCGGCTTCACCGCGCGCGAGCGCTATCCCTGCGATGCCGAGTTGGTCTGCGATGCGACCGTCTGCCGCGTCGACCGTGGCAAGCTGGAGGCGATGAGCCGCGGCTGCTCCGGCATCAGCCATCGCCTGCTGGAGCTTTGTGCCGAGGACCTGGCGGCCGCGCAGGAGCAGCTCGCCGCCATGGCGCAGCGCAGCTCCGAGGGCCGTGTGGCCGCCTTCCTGCTGATGCTGCGCGACGCCGCCCGCCGCAACGGCGCCTCCGGCCTCGACCTCGGCCTGCCGATGACCCGGGCGGATATCGGCGACTATCTCGGCCTGACCATCGAGAGCGTCAGCCGCGTCTTCGCCGCGTTCCGCCGCGGCGGGTTGCTGCGCGAGCCCTCGCGCGGCGAGGTCCGGCTGCTGGACATGCCGGGCCTTGAGGCCCTCGCCACTGGCGAGGGCGCACACTGAAGGCTCAGTGAGCCGCTTCGCGCTCGTCGAAATGCCGCTTGATGCAGCCGAGCGCGAAGAAGGTGCCGAAGCCGAAGAGCCCGAGGCCGAAGGCCTGCAGGTAGTTATGCGCTGCTGCGGCGGCGAAGAGGCCGGTCACGGCGATCAGCACGGAGAGGACAAGGAAGAACACGCGGCTCGGGATCACTGGGGCTGCCTTTCGGTGGGTTTGGTGTCGTCGAAGAGGATGCGGGCGCCGGCACCGTCGAGGTCCTCGTACTGGCCGCTGCGCAGCGCCCAGAGAAAGCCGAGGAGGCCGAGCAACCCGAGCGCCAGGGCGACGGGAACGAGGGCGATCAGGGCATCCATCGGCCGGGCCTTTCCGCGCGCAATGCATTGAGGATCACGGCAAGGGAGGAGCTGGCCATCACCGCCGCCGCGCCGAGCGGCGTCACCAGCCCGGCGACCGCCGCCGGCACCGCCACCAAGTTGTAAGCGAGGCTGAAGGCGATGTTCTGCTGTGCCAGTGCCTGGGCCCGGCGGGCGGCGCGGACTGCCTCCGGCAGGGCGAGCAGTGCCTCGCCGCGAAGGGCGAGATCGGCCGCGACCTGGGCCAGGTCCTGCGCCTCGGGTGCGGCGACGGCGGCATGGGCCAGGGCGAGCGCCCCGGCATCGTTGATGCCGTCGCCGACCATCAGCGGGTGTCGGCCGGCGACGCGCAGCTCGGCGATACGGGCCCGCTTGGCCTCAGGGATGGCCCCGCCCTCCCAGGCCTCGATGCCGATCTCCGCGGCGACGCGGGCGACCGCGGCGGGCGCATCGCCCGACAGAATCTCCACCGTCAGGCCGAGGCTGCGCAGCGCCTCGACCGCGGCCCGCGCATCCGGCCGCAGCGCATCGGCGAAGTGGAAGGCAACAGGCTCCGAGCCGCCCTCGGTGAACCAGAGGACCGGCGTGTCGCCCTGCGCCGCCACGCCGCAGAAGCGGGCGCTGCCAAGGCGGGCGGCACCGGCGGCCATGCCCTGGCCGGGATGCTCCACCACATCGCGGCGCAGCGGCGCCTCGGGGCAGGCGGCGAGCAGGGCGCGGGCCAGCGGATGCCGGCTGCCGCGGGCGAGGCCGGCGGCGGCGCGCAGATCCTGCGGCGTCCAGTCGCCGGGCAGCAGGGACGGCGTGCCGCAGGTCAGGGTGCCTGTCTTGTCGAGCACCACATGGTCAATCCCGGCCAGCCGCTCGAGCGCCGTCGGCGAGGTGACCAGCACGCCGCGGCGGAACAGCGCCCCTACCGTCACCACCTGCACCGCCGGCACGGCGATGGCGAGGCCGCAGGGGCAGGTGACGATCAACGCCGCGACCGCCGGCACCAGCGCCGCCTGCCAACCAAGCCCGGCGCCAAACCACCAACCGAGGAAGGTGCCAGCCGCGACGACGAGCACCGTCGGCACGTAGAGCCGCGCCGCCTTGTCGGCGAGGGTGACGAAGCGCCCGCGCGCCGCCGCCGCCTGCTCCAGCAATCGCGCCGTGGCGGCGAGCGAGCCTTCCGCCGCCGCCGCCGTCACCCGCAGCACCGCCGGCGCGCCCATATTGACGGCACCGGCCATTACCGCCGCGCCCAAGGCAACCGGCCGCGGCAGGCTCTCGCCTGTCGTCGCGGCGAGGTCGAAGAGGCCCGGCGCATCCTCAAGCACCGCATCCAGTCGCAACCGCTCGCCGGCGGCGAGCAGGATGCGCTCGCCGGGCCGCACGGCGCCGGTGGGGACGTCCTCGGCGCGGCCATCCGGCGCCAGGCGGCGCACCATGCCGTCCTGCAAGGCAAGCAGTTCGGCGACGGCCCGGCCGGCGCGGCCGCGGGCGGTGCGGTCGAGCAGCCGCCCGGCCAGCAACAGCGCAAGCAGCGTCGTGGCCCCGTCGAACCAGGTGAAGGGTCCGTTGCGCCAGGCCTCGGAGAGCGACATCGCAGCCGTCGCCAGCACGCCGAGGCTGATCGCCACATCCATGTTGGTCCGCCGCGCCCGCAGCGCGGCCAGCGCGGAGCGATAGAAGGGCAAGCCGGCAATGGCGATGGTCGGCAGGCCGATCAGCGCGGCCAGCCAATGCATGAAACCGCGCGTCTCGGCGCCCATGTCGTCGCCTACCCAGACGGCGACGGAGACGAGCATGACGTTCATCGCCCCGAAGGCGGCGATGCCGAGGGCGCGGGTGAGGCTGCGCGTCTCGGCATCGTCGGCGGCGCGGAGGCAGGCCGGGGTGAAGGGCACGGCGCGGAAGCCAAGGCGGCCGAGCAGGACGGCGAAATCCTCCGCCCTCCCCTGCGCGCCCTGCCAGCGGAGGGTAAGGCGGCGCGTCGTCAGCGCGGCGCGGACGGCGAGCATGTCCGGCTCGGCGGCCAGGGCCTGCTCGACCAGCCAGACGCAGGCGCCGCAGCGCAGGCCGGAAACCATCAGGTCGAGCCGCCAGAGCCCCGGCGCCTCCGCAACGGCGGCGGCGGCGAGCGGGACGGGCGGGGCGGCATCCGGCCGCAACGCGCCATCGGCCGCGCTGCGCCGGCGGTAGAAGGCGTCGAGGCCGAGCCCTTCCACCAGCCCATGCGCCGCCTCGCAGCCAGCGCAGCAGTACCGGGCGACGGGCGCCACCGTCGCGCCGCAATGGGCGCAGGCGGCAGCGGGGATGGCGATGCGGCCGATAACGCTCATGGCGCGATCACCCTCTGGCGGATGTCGAGACGCTGGCCGGCAGCGTCGAGCAGGGTGAGTCGCGCTTCCCACTGGCCGGCGGCGGGCGGCAAGGCGAGGGCGGACCAGCGGCCTGGCGCCACCTCGGTGAAGTCGAGCGGCACCGTCCGGCCATCGAGCGGGCGGAGCAGCAGGCCTGTGAGCCAGCCCTCGACCGGCGCGCCCGCGCGGTCCGCCACGGCGACGGAGAGGGTGCCCTCGGCCAGCGTGACACGCGCGCCCCAGCCGAGCGCCGCCTGGCGGTCCGCTTCCGCGATGATGTGGTTGTAGGCGCGGCCCCGGTCATAGGCATGGCCGGTGGTGGTGCCGGTGAAGCTGCGCACGGCCGAGGTGATCAGCACGGCGTTCACGCCGATCACCAGCAGCATCATGCCGACGAAGACCCACGGGATCCAGCGGCCACGGGCGGGATCGAAGCTGCGGGCGGTCATGGCTGTGGTCCCAGGAAAATGCTCTCCGCCGCGGCAAGGGGACGGCCGGCGACATCGAGCAGGCGGAAGCGGATAGGTTGGCGCTCGATTGCCCTTGGGGCGGTGACAAGGGCGCGGAAGGAGGCGACGCCGTCGCCCTGCACCGGCAGCAGCGGGCGACCGGCGGCATCCGTCGCCACATCCTGCACCAGCAGCCGCAGGCCCGGCGCTTCCTCCAGCACCAGCGTGTAGCGGCCGCCCTCGCGGCTCTTGTCTGCCAGCTTGAGCAGGTAGGCGTTACGGATGCCGCCATCGGAAAGGCGGACGAAAGGCGGGGCCCGCTCCGGCAGCACGGTGAGGGAGAGCGTCTCCCGCAGCATCAGCGCGCCGAGCATGGTGATGGCGACGACCGAAAGCACGCCGGCATACATCAGCGTGCGCGGACGCAGCAGACGGAGCGGGCGCCGCGCTGCCATGCCGGCCGCGTGGCGCGCGGGGCCCGGCTCCAGCTCCGCCGCCGCGGCTGTGCTGGCGGCGAGGTTGGCCAGGGTTTCGAAGCCAATCAGCCCCTGCGGCCGATGCAGCTTCCGCATGACGTCGTCGCAGGCATCGATGCAGAGGCCGCAGCCGATGCAGCCAAGCTGCTGGCCCTCGCGGATGTCGACGCCGGTCGGGCAGACCTGCACGCAGGCGCTGCAATCGACGCAGTCGCCGGAACCGGCATCCTTCGGCTTGCCGCGCGGCTCGCCGCGCCAGTCGCGGTAGGTGACGACCAGGCTGTCCTGGTCCAGCATCGCGCCCTGGAAGCGCGGCCAGGGGCACATATACGTGCAGACCTGCTCGCGGGCGAAGCCGGCCAGCACATAGGTCGTCGCGGTGAAGAGGGCGAAGAAGAACCAGGTCTCCATCGAGGCGCCAAGCGGGTCGCGCACCAGCGTCGGCGCGTCCTGGAAATACATCACCCAGGCGCCGCCGGTCACCGCGGCGATGCCGAGCCAGGCGGCGTGCTTGGCCAGGCGCCGCAACGTTCGGTCGCGCGAGGGCGGGCCGGCATCGCGCTTCATCCGCGCATTGCGGTCGCCCTCGATGCGGCGCTCCACCCACATGAAGAGGTCGGTCCAGACCGTCTGCGGACAGGCGAAGCCGCACCAGACGCGGCCGAAGAGCGAGGTTGCGGCGAAGAGGCCGATGGCGGCGAGGATGAGCAGGCCGGTCAGGAAGTAGACCTCCTGCGGCCAGAGCTCGATCCAGAAGAAGAACAGGCGGGCATGCTGCATGTCCACCAGCACCGCCTGGTCCGGCACGCCCGGGCCACGGTCCCAGCGCAGCCAAGGCACCAGGTAGTAGAGACCAAGCAGGATGCCGAGCACCGCCCATTTGGCGCGGCGCACCCGGCCCTGCACCGCGCGCGGATAGATCTTCCGATGCGCGGCGTAGAGCGAGGCCGGGGGCGGTCCGATATCGGGCATGACGGGTCCCCTACTGCTCCCCGCCGCCGAGCGCGTGGACGTAGACGGTCAGCATGTTGATCGTCGCCGCGTCGAGCCGGCCTTCCCATGCCGGCATCACGCCGGCGCGGGAATAGGCGATGCTGCGCGTCACCGAGGCCTTGTCGCCGCCATAGAGCCAGATGCGATCGTTCAGCCGGGGCGCGCCGACCTGCCGGTTGCCCTCGCCGCGCTCGCCATGGCAGGCAGCGCAGTTATCGGCGAAGAGCGCGGCGCCCGCCGGATTGGCCGGGCCGGCGTCGGAGAGCAAGAGGACGTGCTCGGCGAGATCGCCGATCTGCGGCATGGTCAGCCCGGCTTGCAGGAAGGCTGGCATGGCGGTGCCGCGCGCCTCGGCAGCCTCGCCGTTGCGGACGCCGTGGCGGATGGTGGTGCGGATCTCCTCAAGGCTGCCGCCATAGATCCAGTCGTCATCGGCGAGGCTCGGGAAGCCGCCCGGCGCGCCCTGCCCGCCCGCGCCATGGCAGCCGGCGCAGCTATTGGCGAAGGCGATGCGGCCGCCGGCCAGCGCGAAGGTGCGCAGTTCGGGCTCGGCAGCAATCGCCTCCGGCGTCGCGGCGCGGAGGCGGGCCAGCATCGGCGCCGCCTTGGCCTGCTCGGTCGCCATCACCGCGGCCAGGTCGCCGCGCGCGGTGTTGCCGAGCAAGCCGCGCACGAAGGGCAGCGCCGGGTAAAACATCACCCAGACCAGGGCGAATGCGATGGTGGCGTAGAAGGTGTAGAGCCACCAGGAGGGCATCGGGTTGTCGAGTTCCCGGATGCCGTCCCATTCATGGCCGGTGGTGGCGACGCCGGTGGCGGCGTCGGTCTCGGTCTGCTTTGCCATGGTCCTGGCTTTCAGAGCTGACTGTCGCGGAGCGGGATGGCGGCGTGCCGATTGGCAGCCTCGCGGCTGCCAGGGCGCAGCACCCAGGCCAGGATCCCGGTGAAGAGGAGCACGAACCAGACCACCCAGATGGTGGAGAGGATCTCATGCAGGCGCTGGAAGTCCATCAGGCGCTCCTCAGGGCTGGCGCAGCTGATCGGGCGTCACGTCCGAAAAGCGGACGAGGGTGCCGAGCATCTGCAGGTAGGCGACCAGCGCATCCATCTCCGTCACCACCTTGGGGTCGGCGTCGAAGGCCGCCTGGCGGGCATTCGGGTAGCGGCGGCTGAAGCCGGAGGCGTCGGCCTCGGGCGTCGCCTGGGTAGCGAGGTCGTTCGCCGCCTCGGCGACCATCTCGTCGCTGTAGGGCACGCCGACGCCGCGCTGGGCACGGAGATGGGCGCGGATCGCCTCGGCATCGAGCGGCCGGTCGAGGAAGGCATAGGGCGGCATCACCGAGGCCGGCACGAGGTCGCGCGGGCTGCGCAGATGCGCCGCATGCCAGTCATCCGAGTAGCGGCCGCCGACGCGGGCGAGGTCGGGCCCGGTACGCTTGCTGCCCCACTGGAAGGGATGGTCGTACATGCTCTCGGCCGCCAGGCTGTAATGGCCGTAGCGCTCCGCCTCGTCGCGGAAGGGGCGAACCATCTGGCTGTGGCAGAGGTAGCAGCCCTCGCGCACATAGATGTTGCGGCCCATCAGCTCAAGTGGGGTGTAGGGGCGGATGCCCTGCACGCGCTCGATCGTGGTCTCGACGAGGAAGAGCGGGACGATCTGCACCAGGCCGCCGATGGCGACCGTCAGCAGGGTGAGCACGCCGAGAAGGATGAGATTCTTCTCGATGAGCGCATGGGTGAAGCGTTTCATGGCGCGGCCCCTCCTTACTCGGCGGCCATCGGCAGGGCGGCGGGAAGCGCGGCCGGTGCGGCCTCCTCCTTTGCCGTCACGGTGCGGTAGATGTTCCAGGCCATGATGAGTGCGCCGCTCAGATAGAGCAGGCCGCCCAACATGCGGATGACGTAGTAGGGGTGCATCGCGGCGACGGTCTCGACGAAAGCGTATTGCAGGAAGCCGTGCTCGTCATAGGCGCGCCACATCAGTCCCTGCATGATGCCGCTGACCCACATGGCGGTGATGTAGAGGACGATGCCGAGGGTCGCGACCCAGAAGTGCCAGGAGACCAAGCGTTCGGAATAGAGCCGCTTCTTCCACAGCACGGGGATCAGCCAGTAAAGTGCGCCGAAGATGATGAAGCCGTTCCAGCCCAGGGCGCCGCTGTGGACGTGGCCGATGGTCCAGTCGGTGTAGTGCGAGAGGCTGTTGACCGCGCGGATCGACATCACCGGCCCCTCGAAGGTGGCCATGGCGTAGAAGCCGACGGCGGTGACGGAGAAGCGCAGGCCCGGGTCTGTCCGCAGCTTGTCCCAGGCGCCGGAGAGCGTCATCAGCCCGTTGATCATGCCGCCCCAGGAGGGCATCCACAGCATGATCGAGAAGACCATTCCGAGGGTCTGCGCCCAGTCCGGCAGGGCGGTGTAGTGCAGGTGGTGCGGCCCGGCCCAGATGTAGAGGAAGATCAACGACCAGAAGTGCACGATGGAGAGCCGGTAGGAGTAGACCGGCCGCCCCGCCTGCTTCGGGATGAAGTAGTACATCATCCCGAGGAAGCCGGCGGTCAGGAAGAAGCCCACCGCGTTGTGGCCGTACCACCACTGGATCATCGCATCCTGCACGCCGGAGGCGAGGCCATAGGACTTACCCACGCCATCGCCCACCGGCAGCGCCAGGTTGTTGACGATGTGCAGCATGGCGACGGTGATGATGAAGGCGAGCAGGAACCAGTTCGCCACGTAGATGTGGGGCTCCTTCCGCTTCAGGATGGTGCCGCCGAAGGTGACCAGGTAGACGACCCAGACCAGCGTCAGCCAGAGATCGACGTACCACTCGGGCTCGGCATACTCCTTGCCCTGCGTCACGCCGAAGAGGTAGCCGACGGCCGCGGTGACGATGAAGAACTGGTAGCCCCAGAACAGGAACCACCCCATCTCCTCGCCGCCGAACAGCCGGGCGCGGCAGGTGCGCTGGACGATGAAGAGGCTCGTCCCGATCAATGCGTTGCCGCCGAAGGCGAAGATCACCGCGCTGGTGTGCAGCGGGCGGAGCCGCCCGAAGGTGGTCCATTCTAGGTCAAGGTTGAGCAGGGGGAAGGCGAGCTGCGCGGCGATCACCACGCCGGCTAGGAAGCCCGCGATACCCCAGAACACCGTGGCGATGGCGAAGGCGCGAACCGGCGCCTCGACATCAGGCTCGGTGGGGATAGGGGCGGCAATCGCTGCCATGCGACACATCTCCGGGCCGGGGCGGTCGATGGGTTCCCGGCATTCAGGCAAACTCGCCCGTTCGCGCCGCCGCGTCCTTGATCCCGATCAAGGTTCCGCCGCGGCATCCATGCTTAGCCTCGGGCAGGACGCGGTTGAGGATGGAAGAATGCCGATCGAAGCGCTCAATGCCCCGCTGCGGAACCGTGTGCGCCGCGTGGCGAGCGACCGGCCCTGGGTATGGATCACCCTCGGCTGGCGGGACATGATGGCGCACCGGGCCATCAGCCTCAGCCTCGGCGGCACCCTCGCCCTCTTCGGCTGGCTGCTGTCGCTGCTTCTGTTCGAGGCCGGGGCGCCATGGGCGATCCTGCCGGCGACGGCGGGCTTCTTCATCCTCGCGCCGCTGCTCGCCACGCCACTCTATGAGGTCTCGCGCCGCGCCGAGTTGGGCCAGACGGTTACGCTGCACCAGGCGATGCAGGCCTTCCGGCCGCAGATCGCCATGATGGGCGTGCTGCTGCTCATCATCCACCTGTTCTGGGTGCGCGTCGCGGGGCTGCTCTTCGCGCTCTTCTTCGGCGGCGTGGCGCTACCCTCGCTCGCGCAGCTGCCGATGGCGATGCTGCAATCTGAGGCGCTGCTGCCCTTCCTCGTCACCGGCACGGGCTTCGGCTGCCTGCTGGCGGCCGGCACCTTCGCCCTCACCGCCGTGTCGCTGCCTATGCTGGTCGACCGCGACATCACCTGGCTGGAGGCGGTGACGATCAGCGTCCAGGCAGTGATGGAGAACAGCCGCGCCATGGCGCTCTGGGCGGGGCTGATCGTGCTCTTCACCGGGCTGGCACTGGTGCCCTTCTTCCTCGGCCTCGTCGTGGCCATGCCGCTGATCGGGCACGCGACCTGGCACGCCTACCGGGACCTTGTCATCCGTTAAGCCAGCCGCAGGGCGAGCGCCAGCAGCACCAGGGCATTGAAGCCGTAAAGCGGCGGCGCGGCGCGGCGCAGCAGCGGCTCCGCCCGCCGGCGGAAGAAGCGGCCGAGCAGGGCGAGCGCCACCAGCGCCGGCGCGGTGCCGGCCACGAAAGCCAGCATGGCAAGCGCTCCGGCCAGCGCGCTGCCGCTCGCCGCGGCGGCCGCCAGCGCTGCATAGAGCAGCCCGCAGGGCAGGGCCGAAAGCATGAGGCCGAGCAGGAAGGCGCGGCCGGTGCCCGGCCCCTGCAGCAGCCGGCCGAGCCGCGGCGCGATCAGCCTGCCGAATCCGCCGCGCGGCAGCCGCGCGGCGAGCGCCGGCACCGCCTGGCCCAGCATCGCCAGCCCCGCCAGGCCGAGCAGCAGGGACGGCACCAGCCCGAGCCCCGGCAGACGCGTCGCCAGGGCCGAGAACCCGCCCGCCACCGCGCCGAGCGTCGCGTAGCCGAGCCCGCGCCCGAGGTGATAGGGCAGCAGCAGCGCCCCCGAGAGGCGTGCCAACCGCCCGCCGCCATGGCTGCCGCCCGTTGCCATCTGCGCCAGCACGAAGGGCCCGCACATCGCCGCGCAATGGCTGGCGCCGCCGGCGAGGCCGGCGAGGAAGAGGGCGCCCATCAGCGCCGGCAAGCCATCCGGGCCGAGGGCGTCGAGGGCGTGGAGACAGGATGTCAGCATGATCGCAGCCTGGGCCACCGGCCGGAACCTGTCCTTGATCGGGATCAGTCCCTGGCCGGAGGACACAAGGACGAGACGCCGCGCAGGCGTGATCCCCGCGCCGCGCCGTCCCGTGCGACGCGGGCGGCATGATGCGTGACCTCGCCACACCTGCCCCCGCCGTTTCCATCCTGACGCCGGCCTTTGATGTCGCCCGCTATGTCGGCGCGGCGGTGGACAGCGCCCTCGCCCAGAGCTTCCCCGACTGGGAGATGCTGGTGGTGGATGACGGCTCCCGCGACGGCACGGCGGAGGTGGTGGCGGCTCGCGAGGACAAGCGAATCCGCCTGATCCGGCAGGAGAATGCCGGCGTCTCCGCCGCCCGCAGCAGGGCCATGGCGGAAGCGCGGGGCGAGGCGGTGCTCTTCCTCGACGCCGATGACTGGCTCGCCCCCGATGCGCTGGAGCGGCTGATGGTCGCCCTCGCCTCGATGCCGGCCGCCATCGCCGCCCATGGCGCCTATGCGGTAATGGCCGAGGCGGCCAGGCCCGGCGACCCGCCGCTGCGCCTGAAGGGCGCCCCGGGCCTCTCCGGCGACCTGCTGGACCGGCTGCTGGTGCAGAACCTCTTCGTCAACGGCGGCCACATGCTGATCCGGCGCGAGGCGATCCAGGCGGCTGGGCCCTTCCTGCCGCATCTCCGCTATGGCGAGGATTGGGAATACTGGATCCGCCTCGCCCTGCAGGGGCCTTTCGTTGCGGTGGAGGATACGGAGCCGGTGCTTTTCGTCCGCGAGCGCCAGGGCAGCGCCTACCGGCGCATGGCGCGCGACCCATCTGCCTTCGCACCGGCCATGGCGGCCATCTATGCCAACCCGTTGCTGGCGGAACGGCTCGGCCCACAGCGCCTGGCGCAGATGCGGCGGCGGGCGGAGGCGGAGAATGCCTGGATCGTCGGGCGGGAGCTGATCCGCCATGGCGACCGCGCGGCGGGGCTCGGGCGGCTGCGTGCGTCGGTGGCGGCGGCGCCCTCGCCGAAGCGGGCCCTGCTGCTCGCTGCAGCCCATGCGTTGCCGCTGCTGCCGCGGCCACTGCACGGGCCCTTCGTGGCCTATCCGGGCTAGCTAATTAAAAGAGGCGGGGTCGGCCCTCACCCCTCCGGCGCGATGCGGAAGCGGAAGCGCCGCACCAGCCGGTCCGCCAGCGGCGCCGGCAGCAGGGCCAGGCTCCGCAGCGCCGCCCCGACCATCCAGGGCACCACCACCCTTCCCTCGCCCCGGAGCAGCGCCCGCCCGACCCGCGCCGCCACCACCTCCACCGGCAGTTGGAGGGGGTGCCGGCCGAGGAAACGGGCGGACATCGCGCTCTCGAAGAAGCCGGGTGCCGCCACCGTCACCCGCAACCCCGCCGGCCCATGCGCGGCCCTCAGGGCTTCGCCATAGGCCCAGAGCCCTGCCTTGCTTGCCGAATAGGCCGGGCTGTCCGGCAGGCCGAGAAACCCCGCCACCGACCCGACGAGCAGCACGGAGCCCCGCCCGCGCGCCAGCATCCCCGGCAGCACCGGCTCCACCAGGTTGACCGCTCCCGTCAGGTTGACCGCGATCTGCGCGCTGGCTGCGGCATGCCCCTCCGGCCGCCCATCCGGTCCGGTGCCGCCATTGATGCCGGCATTGGCGATCACGGCCTCGATCGGCGCCGCCGCCTCCCAGCGCGCGAGGCAGGCCGCCATCGCCGCCGCCTCGCGGACGTCGAGCACGGCAGTCTCGACGGCGGCACCGCGCGCCCGGCAGGCCGCTGCCGTCTCCTCGAGCCCTGCCGCGCCCCGTGCGATCAGCCCCAGCCGCCGCCCCGGCCGCGCCAGCCGCCGCGCCAGCGCTGCCCCGAGCCCGCGCGACGCCCCGGTGATGATGACATGGGCGAGGCTTGCCTCGGCGGATAGGAACATCGTACTGTTTTCGCAACGTATGGTCAGGATGGTGGCGGAATGCCGGGCTTCGGTTAAGGCATCGTTTACAAACCCAAGGCTATAGAGGTGCGCCGGCCCGCCTGTCGCAGGAAGAATGCTTGTCCTTGGCTCGCGTTTTGGTAAAGGGATCGGGGGAGCCATTGATCGTGATGCTGTTCAATTCTGCCGATGTCCGTCCCGACCGGACGCGCATGATGGGGCTCGCCGTGACGGTGCTCGGGCTCGGCCTTCTTACCGGCTGCACCACCCTGACCGCCCCGGGTGCCGGTGCGCCCGCAGCTCCTGTAATATTGGCTGAACCGATGGACCCGCTGGTCGCCTTCGCCGCCACCGCCCAGCCCGGCGCCGAAACCACCCTCGCCCTCGCCAGCGGCGGCCCCACCCGCGTCCGCGTGCTCCGCGCCTACAACGCCGCCAGCGGCCGCGAATGCCGCGAGGTGCTGGTCGGCTCCGGCCTGGGCGAGCGGGCCCGGCTGGTCTGCGGCGCCGAGGGCCAATGGGCGGAGGCCCGGCCGCTGCTCCGGGGCGGCGGTCTGCAACGCCCGTGAGCGGCGCCGCCCTGCCCGCGCCAGCCCGGCGCGGCACACGGATGGGCGATGCCCTCGCCTGCCAGCTGCGCGTCATCGGCGCCTTGCTGCTGCGCGAGCTCAACACGCGGTTCGGCCGCGACAATCTCGGTTATCTCTGGCTCTTCGTGGAGCCGGCTTTGCTCGGCGGCGCGCTCGGCACGCTGCACTACTTCATCGCCCATGCCATGCCGGGCGGGCTGAACCCCTTCGAATTTTGGGTGGTCGCCTACATCCCCTTCTACCTGCTGCGCGGCGTGATCAACCGGGCGCCCTTCGGCATCCCGTCCAACCAGTCGCTGCTCTACCACCGCAACGTTACCATCCTCGACATTCTGCTGGCGCGGAACCTGCTCGAGGGCGCCGCGGTGCTCGGCGCGCTGGTCGTCTTCCTCGTCTTCTTCGGCATCGCCTTCGGCCATTGGCCGACCGACCCGTTCAAGATGCTCTTCGGCATGGTCCTGATGCTGCTGCTCGCGCACGGCCTCTCGCTGATGATCTCGGCCGGCGCCGTTTATACGGAACTGTTCGAGCGGCTGGTCCATCTCGTCACCTATCTCTCCATGCCACTGCTTGGCGCCTTCTGGATGGTGTTCTGGCTGCCTTATGAGGCGCAACGCCTCGCCCTCTGGATCCCGAGCGTCCATATTTTCGAGCTGATCCGCGACGGGCATTTCGGCGGCGCCGTGCCGACGACCTACGATATCGGCTATGTCTGCGCCTGGATCGCCGGCACCAACCTGCTCGGCATGGCGGCCATCCGCCGCGCCCGGCGCGACCTCGTGCTGTAGCCGATGATCCGCCTGCACGACATCCACAAGGCCTACAAGACCCATCTCGGGCCACGGCCCGTGCTGCGCGGCATCGATGCCACCTTCCGGCCCGGCGAGAAGGTCGGCATCCTCGGCCGCAACGGCGCCGGCAAGACCACCCTGCTCCGCCTCATCGCCGGCGTCGAATACCCGACCAGCGGCAAGGTCGAGCGGCAGATGAGCGTCTCCTGGCCGCTCGGCTTCGCCGGCGCGATGCATTACAGCATCACCGGCGCCGACAATGCCCGCTTCATCGCCCGAATCTACGGGAAGCCGATTCAGGAAACGGTGGATTTCGTCGAGGATTTCTCCGAGCTCGGCGAATACTACCGCCTGCCGGTCAGGACCTATTCCTCCGGCATGATCATGAGGCTCGGCTTCGCCCTGTCGCTCGCGGTCGATTTCGAATGCTACCTGGTGGACGAGGTGATCGCCGTCGGCGATTCCCGCTTCGGCGAGCGTTGCCGCAAGGCGCTGGCCGAACGCCAGGAGAGGAGCACCCTGCTCCTCGTCTCCCACCAGGCGGAAACGGTGCGAGCCTTCTGCTCCACGGCCGCGGTCCTCAACGATGGTAGGCTGACCCGATATGACGATCTGGACCAGGCGATCGCCGTCTACCAAACTGTCTGACGCCGTCACGCCGATCGACGGTGCAGGCTGGTCTGGCCCCGTTACGCGGCCGTCCCTCCGCGCCCGGCTGCGCCGCTGGGCAAAGCGCCATGCCTATGGACTCACCGTCATCCTCCCGACGGCGCTTGCCGGCGCCTACCTGCTCGGCATCGCTGCGCCGCAATACGACAGCGAGGCGCGCTACCTGATCCGCGGACGCACCGCCGGGGCTCCCAGCATGGGCGGGCTCGGCGACATGATGTCCGGCGGCGGCCTCCGCCCCTCGGCCGAGGATGCGATGGGCATCCGCGACTATCTGCACTCCCACGACGCCGTCGCCTCGCTGCGCCGTAAGCTCCCGCTGGTCGACATCTTCCGCCGCCCCGAGGCCGACCCGGTCGCCCGGCTTTGGTGGGAGGAGCCGAATGCCGAGCGGCTGCTCGACTACTTCCGCCGCATGGTGACGGTCGAGTACGACACGACCAGCGGCATCACCGCCCTGCATGTCCGCAGCTTCCGCGCCGATGACTCGCGCGAGATCGCCACCGCCCTGCTCGATCTCTCGGAAGCCATGGTCAACCGGCTGAACGAGCGCCTGCAGCAGGACAGCCTCCGCGTCGCCCGCGAGGAGCTGGTGCGTGCCGAGGCGCGGCTCACCGCCGCCCAGCTCGCCATGAGCCAGTTCCGCGAGCGCGAGCGCGCCGTGGACCCGACGCGCTCCGCCGCCGTCGCCGCGGAGACCATCGGCAAGCTCGAATCCGCCCTCGCCCAGGCCCGTGCCGAACTGGCCGAGGCCCAGCGCTTCGCCCGTGCCGACAACCCGCGCCTCACCACGTTGCGCAACCGCGTCGAGGCACTGAATGCCCAGGCCCGCGAGGAACGGGAGCGCGTCAGTATCGGCGAGGCCGGCCTCTCCCAGCAGGTCGGCGAGTATGAGCGCCTGAACCTGGAGCGGGAGCTGGCCCGAGCCCAGCTTACCTCCGCCACCGCCTCCATCGAGAAGGCGCGGGTCGATGCCCAGCGCCAGCAGCTCTTCCTGCTCCGCGTGGTCGAGCCGAACCTCGCGGAATATGCCCGCTACCCGAAGGCGACCCTGACCGTGCTCTACATTTTTCTCTCCCTCTCCGTCGCCTATGGGCTGGCCTGGCTGCTGGTCGCCGGGATGCGCGAACATGCGGCCTGAACGGATGCGCCCCGCCCTCCTCGCCGCCGCCCTGCTGGCAGCCCTGCCCGCCGCGGCGCAGACGCCGTTGCAGGCCTGGCAGACCAGCCAGCAGCAGCAATTGCTGAACCAGGCGAATGCCGGCCTCGCCGCGCAGAACCGCGCCGGCATGGCGGCGCCGAGCAGCGGCGTGGTGCAGACCCTGCCGAATCTGCTGGGTTCGGAGCGCGTCGTCTCCCGCCCCGGCCAGGTGACGGAATCCGAGGGCGGTCCGGTCGCCATCGGCCCGCTCGGCGACGGGCAGCGCGCGCCGGGCGTCACCGCCGTCTTCGGCGCCAGCCTCTTCACCCGCGAGGCGACGGCCGTCTCCGACGCGCCCAACCCGAATTACGTCATCGTCCCCGGCGATCGCGTGTCGCTCCGCGTCTGGGGCGCGGTCGAGGCGGAGGCGATGGGCGTCGTCGACCCTTCGGGCAACCTTTTCTTGCCGAATATCGGCCCGATCCGCATCGCTGGCACCCGCGCCGGCGATCTCCAGCGCGTGGTCGAGACCGAGGTGCAGAAGGTCTACACCAGCCAGGTCCAGGTCTATGCCGTGCTGCTGTCCACGCAGCGCATCGGCGTCTTCGTCACCGGCTTCGTCCGCACCCCCGGCCGCTTCGGCGGCTCGGCGGCGGATAGCGTGATCGACTTCCTGGTCCGCGCCGGCGGCGTCGATTCCGGCCGCGGCTCCTACCGCGAGATCGCCATCCAACGGGGCGGCCGCAGCGTTGCCAATGTCGATCTCTACCGCTTCCTGATGGAGGGCACCCTGCCGCAGGTGCGGCTGCAGGAGGGCGACACCATCGTCGTCGCCCGCCAGCGCGCCGTGGTCGGCGCCGACGGCGCGGTGCGCAACAACTACCTCTTCGAGGTGCCCGGCCGCGCCATGACGGGGCGAGAGCTGATCGACTATGCCAGGCCCCTTCCCTCCGCCACCAATGCCGTGGTCCGCGGCAGCCGCAGCGGCCAGCCCTTCTCGCGCTATGCGACGCTGGCCGAACTCGCCGGCCAGACTCTGGCGGACCAGGACACCGTCACCTTCATCACCGACAGCCCGGCGCGGACGGTGCGCGTCAGCGTCGAGGGCAGCCGCATCGGCCCCTCGGTGCTGGTTGCCGAGCGCGACACCCAACTCTGCCAGCTGCTCGACCACATCGCGGTGGACCCGGTGCTGGCCGATACCCGCTCCGTCTTCCTCCTCCGTCCCTCGGTCGCCCAGCAGCAGCGCCGCGCGATCGACGAGGCACTGGACCGGCTGGAGCGCCAGCTCTTCCTCGCCGTCTCGCCGACCACAGGCGTCGCGGCGATCCGGGCGAGCGAGGCCAATCTCGTCTCCTCCTATATCCAGCGCGCGCGGCGGACCCAGCCGGAGGGCCGCGTCGTCGTCACCGACCGCGACGGCCGCTGCGCGCCGATCCGACTCGAGGATGGCGATGTGATCGTCATTCCGGAGCGCTCGCAGACCGTGCTGGTGGCAGGCGAGGTCACGGCGCCGCATGCCGTCATCTGGCGGCAGGAGATGCGACTCAAGGATTACGTCCGCGCCGCCGGCGGCTTCACCCCACGCGGCAACGAGGGTTCGATCATGATCCGCCGCGCCAGCGGTGAGCTCGTGCTGGACCCGCAGGAGGGGCCGCGCCCGGGCGACGAGCTGATCGTCCTGCCGCGACTCGATCCAAAGGCCTTCCAGATCGGGAGCGACCTGCTCGGCCTGCTCTATCAGATCGCCGTCTCCACCCGCATCTTCCTCTGAGCGGAAGGGCTCGACAAAAGAACCCCTCCCGGGCGGACCGCCTGGGAGGGGTTTTTCATGCTTTGCGTGGCGAAGCCTGAGTCAGGCAGCGACCATCCGCGGCAGCGTCGCGCGCTCCAGGTAGTCGAGCCGCGCCACGACATCATCCCGCCGGCAGGCCATGAGGCTGCGCAGGCCGATGGCGACCTGCCGCCCGTCCGGCAGCGTGACGCCGCGGTCGGACTCGATTTCCACCTCGATCTCGCCGCCCGCGACCGCTTCGATTTCGAGCATGCAGAACAGCGCTTCGCCCGCCGCAGCGGCCACCTCGCGGAAGGCTCCCGGCGCCCCACCTCGCATCCCGGCCCGGACGCGGAAGGCCATGGCCTCCGGCGGCGCTACCAGCTCGAGATAGATCCGCAGCCGACCGGCCTCGGCCTCCGGCTCCAGCGGCAGGCGCAGCAGGCTCTGCCCCGGGCCTGTCCAGACGCCCCAATCCTCCAGCCGGTGCCAGGCCTCGCCTTCGCGCAGCACATCGGCGGTCGCCATGGCAAGGCTCGGCTCCGGCCCGGGCAACAAACGCAGCCCATGCACCTCGCCCAGGCGGAAGGCCAGGCGCGCCCTCGGCGAAGGCAGGCGCGTGCGGCCCGCCTCCCGCACCAGGGATTGAAGCTGGGCCGCGACCTCTGCCCAGCGCCGCGGCAGAGGGGCTGCGGCAAGCGCCGCCTCACGCTCTGCCAGAAAGCCAGGCTCGAAGATCAGCCGCTCCAGCTTCGCCACCAGATCGGGCTCGCTCTGCGGGGTGAAATAGACGGCGCAATCCCGCCCCGCTTCGCGCAGCGAGGAATGGTCCGGCACGAGCGGCACCTTCCGGGCGGCAAGGCTTTCCGTCACCGGCAGCCCCCAGCCTTCGTAGAAGCTGTTGTAGAGGGTGAATAGGCAGCCGCGGTAGAGCGCGCCCAGCTCGCTGTCCGGCACGCCATGCAGCAGCTGCACCTTGGCCCGGAGCGCGGATGAATTGCGATGGAGTTGCAGCGCCGCCTCGGCCAGCCAACCCTGCTTGCCGACGCAGACGAGGTCCGGCACGGCCTCCGCTCCATGCCGCCGCACCAGGCTGAGCCAGGCGTTGAAGGCGAGCAGGTGGTTCTTCCGCGACTCGATGGTGCCGACGAAGAGCACATAGGGCCGGCCGGAGCGCAGCCGCGGTGGCAGGGCGCCACCACCGGCCAGTGGATCGGCGGCGTCCAGCGGGACGGTGAAGGCGGGAATCTCGAGGTCCGGCAGCAGCCGCCGCTGCGCTCGCCGGAAATCCGCCCGCGTGCACTCGGAATTGGTCAGCACCGCATCCGCATGCAGGCAGACCGAGGCGAACCAGCGGGCGAATTCATCGACCAGCCCGCTCGAGCAATGCTCAGGCACCAGCAGGGGTATGCAGTCATGGATGAAGGGGATGTAGCGCAGGCCGGAGCGCGCCTGGGCCTGGCGCACGACCCGCAGGTAGTCGGGAATCCACCAGGAACTGCCGAGATTGACCAGGCTGGCCCCGGGGGGCGCCTCCAGCGGTCCGGCCTCCCGCAACACCGCCTCGACCTCCCGCAGGGTTGCTTGCCAGGCTGGGTCCTCGACCGCGCTGCCTTCATGCGATAGCGCCGCGAGGCGGAGGAACAGCGCCGGCGCCAGCAGCTTCCACTGCCCAAGGCGGGAATCGAAGCCGACGATAGCGACGCCGCTCGAATCGGCCGCCAGCGCCTCGCGGATGATGTTGAGCTGTACCCGCTGGATGCCGGTCGGTGCGCGGTTGTGGCGGAAATAATCGAGCAGGTCGGAGGCGTCGTAGATCACCGACGCTGCGCTGGCCGGCATCTTCGCCGTCACTACCGCCTGCGGCTCCACCGGGATTGGCGCCGTGGCCTCCATCGGCTCCGCCTGTAGTGCCAGCAACTCGGCCCGCGCGGCCTCATTGGCCGGGTCCAGGGTCAGTGCCCTGGCATACTCCTCGAGCGCTTCCTCCTGCCGGCCGAGCAGCTTGAGCGCATGGCCGATCTGGAGGTGGATATCGGCATCTTCGGAGCATTGCCGCTCCGCCTCGCGGTAAGCGAGCAGCGCTGCATGCGGATCCCCGGCCTCCTTCAGGCAGTGGCCGTACTGGACGCGGATTGGCCAGTCCCTCGGGCGCAGACGCAGGACGGCGGCGTAGGTGGCGGCGGCTTCGGCCCAGGTGCGGCTGTCGCGCAACGCATCGGCTTGGCTGAGGGTGTCGTCAGGATCGGTGGCGGCGTCGGTAACACCGCTCCAGGCCATCATATCCATCCGAAGGCTCCCGCCGCTTGGCCAAATCAGCCTACGGTTACCCGCTGCTGCGGGAGCGGTATCTCCTATCGGCGGCTTATGCTCAAGAGAATGCGAGCATTAGGACGAAGATGGGCGACATCAGCAGCAGGATGGCGCTCGTGCGCAACAGGAGGACAGCGAAGTCCACCATCCCGACGGCCGCTGCGCTGCGCAACGGGAGGGCGGCGTCCGCGGTCGCGAGGCCTATAACCCTTTCCGACGACTGTGCCACGTTAGGCTCCCGAACCAACTGCGCGATAAGACACCGCGTTTTACCGCGCCACAAGGGATATCAGAGGGGGATGAAGGTTTCGGAAACGTCAGGTCCCTTTATTCCGCTTCAAATCTCTGTGCATTTCGAAACCGTGCCTCCGACCCGCAAGGCTTCCGCATGACCCCCAAGCCCCAGCCCCGCCTCTTCCTCGACGGCTACAACCTCGCCCTCGGTCAGGGCACCGGCGTTGCCACCTATGCCCGCAATCTCAGCCTAGCCATGGGGACGCTCGGAGCCGAGGTCGGCGTGCTCTACGGCACCCGCGCCGCGCCCTCGACCAACCCGCTGCTGCGCGAGATCGCCTTCTTCGACGAGCGCGTGGGCGACCCGCCGAAATGGCTCGTCGCCCTCCGCCGGGCGAAGCGCATGCTGCACGCGCCCTTTGGCGAGCTGGCCGTGCCGGTGCCCATTTCCGGCCAGGTGATCGCCACCACCTTCCGCGACCGGCTGCCGCATTTCGATGAGATCTGGAACTCCCAGGACCTGTTCCAGCAGGCCCATGCGCATTTCCGCATCTTCGGCCGGGAGCTGCGGGTGACCATCCCAGACCGGCCGCAGCTGATGCACTGGACCTACCCGCTGCCGCTGCGTGCCATCGGCACCCGCAACATCTACACCATGCACGACCTGGTGCCGCTGCGCCTGCCCTACACCACGCTCGACAACAAGCGGCGCTACTTCCGCCTGAACCGCCGCCTCGGCCGCCGCGCGGACCACATCGTCACCGTCTCCGAAGCCTCGAAGCGGGACATCGTCAGCCTTCTCGGCGTACCGGAAGAGCGCGTGACCAATACCTACCAGGCGGTCGACATCCCGCGGAAGTTCAGCGAGGCGCCGATGCAGCAGGTCGCCGCCGAGGTGCAGGGCAGCTTCGGCCTGGAGGCCGGCGGCTACTGGCTCTTCTTCGGCGCCATCGAGCCGAAGAAGAATGTCGGCCGGATGATCCAGGCCTTCCTCGCCAGCGGGGTGGAGGGCCCGCTCGTCATCGTCGGCAAGAAGGCCTGGAAGTCGGAGGAGGAGCTCCGGCTGATGTTCGACGACCATATCCGCTACCTGGTGCAGGAGGGCATGACGCTCCGCACCCGGCACAAGATCATCCTGCTCGACTATGCCCCCTTCCGCCTGCTGGTGAATCTGATCCGCGGCGCGCGGGCGGTGCTCTTCCCCTCCCTCTACGAAGGCTTCGGCCTACCCGCCCTCGAAGCGATGCTGCTCGGCACGCCGGTCATCACCTCCAACACCGCCTCCATGCCGGAGGTGGTGGGCGATGCCGCGCTGACCATAGACCCTTACGACATCTCGGCGCTGGTCCGGGCGATCCAGGCGATGGACCGGGACGAGGTACTGCGCGCCCGCCTGGCCCAGGCCGGCCCGCAACGTGCCGCCCTGTTCAGTGCAGAGCGCTATGCCGACCGGCTGGCCGACATCTACACGCGGCTCGGCGTTCCGCCGGCCGCCGCGCAGCCGTGGGCGAAGGAATATCGGATGGCGGTCTGACCGCCCCTCCCGGCCTGGCAGCCGCTGCGGGGCCCGATCACCGTGGGTCCATCACATCCGAGGCTAAACTGCCCACCTCAACGGAACTTGAAGCCGCCGCCGATGGGGTTGCTCTACATCACTGGTAGGCGTTCCGTCATACCGGCTTCCATGTAAGGTTGAAACGCCACTGAAACGAGGCGGCGATGAATCAGGCGCTGGAAGCACGCAATGGGATACGTGTCCTGGTGGCGGAGGATGAACCCCTTGCCGCCATGGTCGTCGAGGAGGTCCTGACCGAACTCGGCTATGACGTGCTCCTCGCCTCGGATGGCGAGGAGGCTCTGCGACTGGCGGAGGATCATGATTTTGACGTGCTGGTCACCGACCTCGCCATGCCGCGGATGACGGGGTGGGAGCTGATCCCCCGCCTCCGCACCCAGCGTCCGGACCTGCCCGTGGTGGTGATGACCGGCTTCCTCCCCTCGAACGGGCGGGAGGTCCTGCTCTCGGGCCAGACCGGCCCGCTCGCCCTGGTCCTCAAGCCTTTCGAGATCAACCATCTGGTGCGAGCCATCGAGAAGGTCATGGTTGGCCATCGCCGGGCGGAGCCCCAGGCGGCGCTGCTGTCCATGTACTGAGGCCGCTGGGCGATCAGGCAGGCAGGCCGTCGGCACGGGAGAGGGCGGCGTTCTGGTAGCGCGGATCGTCGGTGACCTCGGCGCCGAGCCAGCCGGGGCGGGTGAAGGCCTGGTCGGCACTCACCAGCTCGATCTCCGCCAGGACCAGTCCCGCGAGATGGCCCGCGAATTCGTCGATCTCCCAGGTCAGCCCATCCTGGGTGAGGCGGTGGCGGGTCTTGTCGATGATCGGGGGCGGGCAGAGCGAGGCGAGCATCGCCTCGGCATCCTCGGGCGGGATCGGGTACTCGTATTCGGCACGAGCGAGCAGGCCGGGCCCCTTGATGGTGAGGAAAGCCAGCTCGCCGGCCTGGCGGATGCGCACCACTGGCGTGCCGGTATGGAGGTAGCCTTGGCGAAGCCGTGTGCCCTGGCCCGCATCGGCGCGCCAGGCCTCGGAGGTGACGAGGAATTTGCGTTCGATCTCGGTGCCCATGCCCGTTCTTAGGACATGGGCCGACAAACGCTAAGTGGCCTGGCGATCAGGCCGGCGGGATGCGGATCACCATGCCCGGCCCGGGCAGGCTGCCGCCGAGGATCGGGGCATTGGCGTCCAGCAGGCGGCGCTCGTCGCCGTTGAGGTGACGGGCGGCGAGCGACGCCAGGGTTTCGCCCGGCTGCATGGTGTGGAAGAGGCTGCGGCCGGGGCCGAAGCGGGTGCCGGTCTCGATCTGTGCCTGGTGGACGGCGGTCTCGGCGGCCTCCGTGCTGGCGGCGCCGGCCGGAAGCCTGGCGAAGGCGCCGAGGCTATCGAGCAGGCCTGGCGTATGGGCCGGGGTCATCTTGTCCTCGACCCGGGCGACGCCCTGGAGGTTGCCGGCGGCCAGCACCAGCAGTTCGGCAGCCTCGCCATCCGCGACCTGGCCCTCGAGCGTGACGCGGTCGCCCTGGCGCGCGACGCGGATGCCCTGATGCGGCAGGCCGACGCGGTCGAGATGGGAGGTGATCGCCTCGGCCGCAGTGCCCGGGGCGGGCAGGCCGGCCTCGGCGGGGAACTCGTAGCTGGGCATCGGTCTCTCCTTCGGACCGGCAACGTATGAAGGCGGGGCGGGTTGCGCCGGCGGCCAGGGCCCCTCACCTTCCGGCCATGGAACCGCCGCTTCTCGTCCAGCCCGATCCCAGCGATCCGCGCCTCACCCGCCGCGTCGCGGGCATCGACCAGACCGGAGCACGGGTCGAGGCCAGCGTCACCGTGGAGCGGCCGCTGACGCTCTATCTGAACGGGCAGGAGATCGTCACCATGATGACGATCCTCGACCGTCCGGAGGACCTGGCGCTCGGCTACCTGCTGAACCAGGGGATGCTGCGGCGGGACGATGTGGTGCAGGGTGTCGAGTATGACGAGGATCTCGGCGTGGTTGTCGTACGCACGGAGCGGCGCACCGACTACGAGGAGAAGCTGAAGAAGAAGACGCTGACCAGCGGCTGCGCCCAGGGCACCGCCTTCGGCGATCTGCTGGAGGATTTCGCCGCGCGGCGCCTGCCGCCGGCGGAGCTGCGCACCTCTTGGCTCTACCGGCTGCTGCACCGGATCAACACGCTGCCGACGCTCTACCTGGAAGCCGGCGCCATTCATGGCTGCGCGCTCTGCGAGCGGGACCGGCCGCTGGTCTATATGGAGGATGTCGGCCGGCACAATGCGGTGGACAAGATCGCGGGCTGGATGTTCCGCGCTGGCTGCGCGCCAGAGGACAAGATCTTCTACACGACCGGGCGCCTCACCTCGGAGATGGTCATCAAGACGGTGCGGATGGGCATCCCCATCCTCGTCTCGCGCAGCGGCTTCACCGCCTGGGGGGTGGAGCTGGCGCGGGAGGCGGGCGTGATGCTCGTCGGGCGGTGCAAGGGCCGGCGCTTCACCGCCCTCGCGGGGGAGGAGCGGATCGTCTTCGATGCCGACCTCTCCTATGTCGAGGAAGAGAGCTCGAAGCACTGGCGGAAAAACAGCCGCGATGAGTAGCACCGTCGCGGTGGTGCTGGCCGGCGGGCTGGCGCGGCGGATGGGGGGTGGCGACAAGCCTCTCCGGCTGCTCGGCGGGCGGCCGCTGCTCGACCACGTGCTAGCGCGTATCCGGCCGCAGGTGGCGGGCCTCGTGCTCAATGCGAATGGCGACCCGGCGCGCTTCGCCGCCTATGGGCTCCCGGTGGTGGCCGATCCGCTGCCCGACCACCCGGGACCGCTGGCCGGGGTGCTGGCTGGGCTCGACTGGGCCGCAACGGCGCGGCCCGGGGCCGTCGACGTTCTCTCCGTGGCGGGCGATTGCCCCTTCCTGCCGGGCGACCTGCTCGTGCGGCTGGAGGCGGCGCGGCGGGCAGCTGGGGTGCCGATGGCCTGCGCCGCCTCGGGGGGCTGGACCCATCCGCCGGTGGCGCTCTGGCCGATCGCGCTGCGGGGCGAGTTGCGGGCGGCGCTGCTGGCCGGCGAGAAGAAGATCGATCGCTGGACGGCGCGCTTCGGCTGCGCCAGCGCGGAATGGCCGGCCGTGCCGGTCGATCCCTTCTTCAACGCCAATGCGCCGGAGGACCTAGCGGAGGCGGAGCGGCTCTTGTCTTCGGCCTCCGGCGGACCCATAGGACCCGCAAGCGCAATCAACCCGGGAGATTCGCCGTGAAAGCCTTCCTCGCCGGCCTCGTCGCGGCCGCAGCCCTCGCCATCGCCGCGGCGGTGGTGCTCGACACCGAGTTCCAGCGCAGCGCGGCCGACCACTTCCAGACCGAGGCCGTGCGGCTTTAACTTCCCCTCCCCTCGCGGGCGCCGCAGGATACGGGCGCTGCACGGGAGGAACGACAATGAACGGTACCTATCACGGGGCTTGCTTCTGCGGCGCCGTCGAGTTGCGGGTCAGCGGGGCGCCGCAGGCCATGGGCTATTGCCATTGCCGCTCCTGCCGGTCCTGGTCGGGCGGGCCGGTCAATGCCTTTACCATGTGGGCACCCGAGGCGGTCGAGGTGGTAAAAGGGACGGAGCATGTCGCAACCTTCGCCAAGACGGAGATGAGCCACCGGCAGTATTGCCGGCTCTGCGGCGGGCATCTGATGGCGCAGCACCCGCCGCTCGGCGCCATCGACGTCTTCGCCGCCACCCTGCCGGAGCTGCCCTTTGCGCCGCAGCTGCATGTGAACTATGCCGAGACGGTGCTGCCGATGCGGGACGGGCTGCCGAAGCTGCGCGACTTCCCCAAGGAATTCGGCGGCTCCGGCGAGATGGTCGCCGAGTAGGACGAGTGGCGCGATGATGGATGCGACGCATGATCCCGGGCTGCGCTCCTGGGTGGGCGGGTCGGAGGGGACGGAATTCCCGATCCAGAACCTGCCCCTCGGGGTCTTCTCCCGACCGGGGGCATGCCGCGGGTGGGCGTCGCCATCGGTGACCAGGTGCTCGACCTCCGGGCGGCTGGGGAGCTGGGCCTGCTGCCGGAAGACCTCGCTGGGCTGGTGGCGGGGCCGGTGCTCAACTCGCTGATGGCGCGGGGGCGGGCCGCCTCGGCGCGGCTGCGGGCGGCGGTCTCGGCCCTGCTCGCCGCCGACGGCCGGGGACAGGCGGAGGCCGCGCGGCTGCTGGTGCCGATGGTGGACGCGCGGATGCACCTGCCGGCGGCGGTCGCCAACTTCACCGATTTCATGGTGTCGCGCGACCATTCGGCACGGCTCGGCGCGCGGAAGAACCCGGCGGCGCCGCTGCCGCCGGCCTTCGTCCATTTGCCGGTCGCCTATCACTCGCGTGCCTCCTCGCTTTCGGCCAGCGGGGCGCCGGTGGTCAGGCCGAACGGGCAGCGGGGCGAGGCGGATGGCACCGTCAGCTTCGGACCGGAACGGCGGCTCGATTTCGAGCTGGAGCTGGCGATCTGGATCGCCGGCGAGAATGCGCTCGGCCGGCCGGTACCGATGCGGGAGGCCGGCGACCGGCTCTTCGGCTATGGGCTGCTGAACGACTGGTCGGCGCGGGAGATCCAGTTCCTGGAGATGGTCCCGCTCGGCCCCTTCCTCGGCAAGAGCATGGCGACGACGGTCTCGCCCTGGGTGGTGACGGCCGAGGCGCTGGCGCCCTTCGCCGTGGAGACGGCGGCGCGGCCGGGCGAGGATGGGCCGGTGCCGGCGCATCTACAGGGCGCAGGGCGGCACGGCCTCGCCATCGCCATGGAGGTCTGGCTGGAGACGGCGGCGATGCGGCGGGCGGGGGATGGGCCGGCACGGATCACGGCCACCGATTTCGCCGGCATGTACTGGACGCCGGCACAGCTCGTCACGCATCACGCCTCCAATGGCTGCAACCTGCTGCCGGGCGACCTGCTCGGCAGCGGCACCTGCTCGGGGCCGGAGCCGGGGGCGCGGGCCTGCCTGGCCGAGATCATGCTAGAGGGGCCGCTTACCCTGCCGAATGGCGAGAGGCGCGGCTTCCTCGAGGATGGCGATGCGGTGGTCTTCCGGGCGCGGGCGGAGGCGCCGGGGGCGGTGGCCATCGGCTTCGGCGAGTGCCGGGCCGAGGTGGTGCCGGCGCCGGAGTGGCCGCAATGAGGGCGCTGCTGGCGGCGCTCGCCCTGCTGGCCGGATCCGGCGCGGCGCGGGCGGAGTATCCGGAGCGGCCCATCACCATGGTGATGCCCTACTCGCCGGGCGCGGCCGATGTGCTGATCCGGGCGATGGGGGAGCATGTCCAACGCGCGCTCGGCCAGGCGCTGGTGCCGATGACGCGGGACGGTGCCTCGGGCGTGGTCGGCATGCGGGTGGTCGCGGGGGCGGCGCCGGATGGCTACACCCTCGGCCACACGCCAATGACGGCGATCGTCGTGCAGCCCCACCTGCTGCGCGATGCCGGGATCGGGCCGGAGAGCTTCGAGGGCGTCTGCGGGACGAACGAGAACGTCATCACCGTCGCGGTGCGGGCGGACAGCCCGATCCGCGACCTGCCCGGCCTGGTGGCGGAGGCGCGGCGGCGGCCGCTGAGCTTCGGCAGCCCGGGGCCGAATTCGCTGCCGCAGCTGGCGGTCTGGCGGGTGCAGCGCGCGGCGGGGGTCGAGATGAACCACATCCCCTATCGTGGCGAGGCGCCACATGTGAACGACACGCTGGCCGGGCGGATCGACTTCTCGGCGGCCATCGTCAGCTCGGTCGCCGAGCTGGTGCGGGCGGGGCGGATGCGGATGCTGGCAGTCTTTTCGGAGAACCGGCATCCGGGCTTCCCCGACATACCGACGGCACGCGAGCAGGGGATCGACGCGCTGCAGTTCTCCCAGGTCGGTATCTATGCGCCACGGGGGACGCCTGCGCCGATGCTCGACCGGCTGGAGGCCGCCTGCCGCTCCGCGCTCGACGAGCCGGCGGTGCAGCGGGTGCTGGCGAGCAGCGCGAGCCCGGTGCGCTTCCTGCCGCGGCAGGCGCTGACGCAGATGATCCGGGAGGAATATGCCAATTACGGCCGGATCTTGCGGGAGCTCGGCGTCGAGCCGCAGTAGGGCGCGATCGCCGAAGGCTGAAACGGCCAGGGGACGTGAATCACGCTCCAGCCGGTCGTGCTGGCGCCCTGCGCGCAGTTCCGGCATCTTCGCTATCGCAATGGACGGACTGCAGGCGATTCCGGAGTGGGAGGGGGTGCTGGCGGCGCGCGACGGCGGCGCGGCTCCCCCCATGGGCGGGCTCGGGGCGCTGTTCGCCCCCCTGCTCGCGCCGCCCCTCGCGGCGGATGGTTGCCTCGTCATCGGTCGCCTGGCGCAGACCCTGGATGGGCGAATCGCCACCGCCTCGGGCTCCTCGCAATGGATCGGGGGCGAGGGAGACATCCTCCATACCCACCGACTGCGGGCGCTCTGCGATGCCGTGGTGGTGGGCGCGGGGACGATCCGCCATGACGATCCGAGGCTGACGACGCGGGAATGCATCGGGCCGGACCCGGTGCGGGTGGTGCTGGACACCGAGCGGCGGCTTTCAGCGGAGTACCGTGTGTTCCGGGAGGGGCCGCCGACCCTGCTGCTGGCGGCCGGGGATGCGCCTGGGGGCGACAGGCTGGGCATCGCCGAGGTGGTCCGCCTGCCGCGCGACCCGGCGCATGGCGGGCTGAGCGTGCCGGCAATCCTCACGGCGCTGGCGGCGCGGGGATTGCGGCGGATCTTCGTCGAGGGCGGCGGGGTGACGGTCAGCCGCTTCCTGGCCGCGGGCTGCCTCGACCGGCTGCACGTGACGGTGGCGCCGGTGCTGCTCGGCTCCGGCATCCCAGCCTTCACCCTGCCGGAGGCGGCGCGCATCGCCGATGGGCTGCGCTTCGCCTGGACGGTGCATGCGCTGCCACCGGACGTGCTGTTCGACATCGCACTGGACCGGGTGCGGCCCGGAGTGTGCCGGTGAAGGCCAGGGCTTTGTGGTCCGTGGCGCCGGGCGTGGCCGAGCTGCGCGAGGAGGCGCTGGCGCCGCCGGGGTCGGGCGAGGCGCTGGTCAGGATGCTGGCGAGCGGGGTTTCGCGCGGAACGGAGCGGCTGGTGCTCGGCGGCCGGGTGCCGGAGAGCCAGTGGGCGGCGATGCGGGCGCCGCTGATGGCGGGCGCATTCCCCTTCCCCGTCAAGTACGGCTATGCGGCGGTTGGCGTCGTCGAGGACGGGCCGGCGGCACTGCTCGGCCAGCGGGTCTTCTGCCTGCATCCGCATCAGGAACGCTTCGTGGCGCCAGCCGCGATGTGCATCCCGGTGCCGGATGGCGTGCCGAACCTGCGCGCGGTGCTGGCGGCCAATATGGAGACTGCGCTCAACATACTCTGGGACGCACGGCCGGTGCTGGGGGAGCGGGTGCTCGTCATCGGCGCGGGCGTCGTCGGCCTGCTGGTGGCGGCGCTGCTCGGGCGCATCCCCGGGGTGGAGGCGGTGCTCTGCGATACCGATCCGGCGCGGGCGGGGCTGGCGGCCTCGCTCGGGGCGGGCTTCGCGGCGCCGGAGGCCGTGGCCGAAGGGTGGGAGCTCGTCATCCATGCGAGCGGCAACCCGGCCGGGCTGCGGCTCGGGCTGGAGCGGGCCGCCTTCGAGGCGCGGATCGTCGAGGCAAGCTGGTATGGCGACCGACCGGTGAGCCTGCCGCTCGGCGAGGCCTTCCACGCGCGGCGGCTCTCGCTCGTCTCAAGCCAGGTCGGACAGGTGGCGCCGGCAATGCGCGGCCGCAGGACCCATGCGGAGCGGCTGGCGCTCGCCCTCGCCTTGCTGGAGGATGCGCGGCTCGACGCGCTGCTGGCGCCGCCGGTCCGCTTCGACGATTTGCCGGAAGCCCTGCCCGGGCTGCTGGAGGGAGAGGCCATCTGGCCCTGCCCGACGATCCTCTATGGTGAGTGACCCGACATGTTCAGCCTGACCGTTTGCGACCACATCATGGTGGCGCACAGCTTCCGCGGGGCGGAATTCGGCCCGGCGCAGCGGCTGCACGGGGCGACCTTCGCGGTGGAAGCGGAGTTCCGCGCCGAGCGGCTCGATGCGCTGCACCTGCTGGTGGATATCGGGCTCGCCAAGGTGGAGCTGCGGCGCGCGCTAGACGGGCTCGACTACCGGAACCTGGATGCGGAGCCGGAATTCGCCGGGTTGAACACGACGACGGAATTTCTTTGCCAGCACATCCATGGGCTGCTGGTTGCGGCGCTGAAGGCGGGGAAGCTTGGGCCGCAGGCGGCGAATGTGACGGGGCTCAAGGTGCTGCTGCGGGAAAGCCCGAATGCATGGGCGGCCTATGAGGGGCCGGTCGCGTGAGCATCGCCTTGCTGGTGCCGGGGCCGTTCGGGACGATCTCGGGCGGGTATGGCTACGACCGGCGGCTGGTCGAGGGCCTTCGGACGCTCGGCGAGAGGGTCGAGGTGGTGGAGCTGGCGGGGCGGCATCCGCTGCCGGATGCCGAGGCAGAAGCGTCGGCGCGGGCGGCGCTCGATGCGCTGCCGCAGGGCGCGCGGATCATCATCGACGGGCTGGGCCTGCCGGCCTTCGCGCCGCTGGCCGACACGTTGGCAGCGCGGCGGGCGGTGGCGTTGATCCATCATCCGACCGCGCTCGAGGGCGAGACGTCGCAGCGGGAGGCGCTGCGGGCAATCGAGGGCGGGCTGTTCCAGCGGATGGCGCGGCTGGTGGCGACCTCGCGGCTGACGGCAGACCGGCTGGTACGGGATTTCGCGGTGGAGGCCGGGCGCGTCGGCGTGGTCGAGCCGGGGACGGATCCGGCGCCGCGGGCGCGGGGCTCGGGCGGGCCCGGGGTGGCGGTGCTCTCGGTCGGGACGCTGATCCCCCGCAAGGGGCATGACCTGCTGCTGCGCGCGCTGGCCGGCATCCCGGATGTGGACTGGCGGCTCACCATCGTCGGGGCGGCGCGGGATGCGGTCCATGCCACGGGGCTCGGGGCGCTGGCCGAGGAGCTGGGGCTCGCGGGGCGGGTCGAGTTCGCCGGCGAGGTGACGGGGGAGGCGCTGGAGGCGCTCTACGACCGGTCGGATGTCTTCGCCCTCGCCTCGCGATGGGAAGGCTACGGGATGGCGGTGGCCGAGGCGCTGGCGCGCGGCCTGCCGGTCTCCGTCACCGCGGGCGGCGCGCTTGGCGATCTCGTGCCGCTGGAAGCGGGAAGCGTCTCGCCGCCGGGGGACGCCGTCTCGCTGACCAAAGCGCTGCGGCGGGTGCTCTTCGACACCGAGCTGCGCCAGGCGATGGCGGAAGCGGCCTGGGCGGCGGGACAGCGCCTGCCGCGCTGGGATGACCGGGCGGCGGCCTTCCTCAGCGAGATGGGGCGGGCATGACCGAGGCCTTCGATCTCGACTGGCTCGACCTGCGTGAGCCCTTCGATGCCGTGGCGCGCAACGAGGCATTGGTGGACCGGCTGCTGGCGCGGCTGCCGGCACGGCCGCGCTTCCTCGACCTCGGCGCGGGCACGGGCAGCCTGCTGCGCTTCATCGCGCCCCGGCTCGGGCGGGCCCAGGCCTGGACCCTGGTGGATGCGGACCGGGAGCTGCTGGAGGCGGCCTACGACACCATCGCCGACCGGGCGGGGGCGGTGGGCTACACCGTTTCCTTCCCCAACAAGCGGACGCTGCTGGTCCATGCGCCGGGCGGGGCCTGGCGGGTGGAGACGGTCATCGCCGACCTGGCCGAGGCGCCGCGCGGGCTGCCGCTCGCCAATGCCGATGCGGTGGTCTGCTCGGCGCTGGCCGATCTCGTCTCGCGCGGCTGGGTGGAGCGGATGGCGGGGGCGCTGCGGGTGCCTTTCTATGCCGCGCTCTGCGTCGACGGGCGGGAGCGCTTCCTGCCGCCGCATCCGGCGGATCATGCGGTGGCGGCGGGGTTCCGCCGCGACCAGGGGCGCGACAAGGGTTTCTCCGGGATTGCGCTCGGGGCGAGGGCGCCGGGGGTGATCGCGGAGGCGTTCGGGGCGCAGGGCTTCGACGTCCGGAGCGCCCCCAGCGACTGGGTGGTGCGCGGACGGGGCGTCACTCAGATGCCGGGGATGGGCGAGGCGGCGGGGCGGTTCCTCGCCGAGCTCGTGATCGGGCATGCGGAGGCGGCGCGGCAGCAGGACCGGCGCGGCGACCGTCGGATCGAGGCCTGGATGGAGGCGCGGCTCGACCAGGTGGCGGGGCGGAACCTCGCCGTGCGCATCGGGCATCGGGACGTGCTCGCACTCCCCAAAGGGCGGGGTTGAAAGGCCGCGGCGCTTCGCGGAGTGTGGCCCGACCACAGGGAGGGCCTCGTCATGCCGCTGCTCGGCTGCATCGCCGATGATTTCACCGGCGCCACCGATCTCGCGAATACGCTGGTGAAGGGCGGCATGACGGCGGTGCAGGTGATCGGCGTCCCGGACGGCCCCCTGCCGGAGGCGGATGCCGTCATCGTCGCGCTGAAGTCGCGGACGGCACCCGTCGCCGAGGCGGTCGGCGAGAGCCTCGCCGCCTGCGAGGCGCTGCTGCGGGCGGGAGCGCGGCAGATCTTCTTCAAATACTGCTCGACCTTCGACAGCACCGATGCGGGGAATATCGGCCCCGTCGCGGATGCGCTGGTGCGGCGGCTGGATTGCGGCTTCGCCCTGGCCAACCCGGCTTTCCCGACCAATGGGCGGACGGTCTACCAGGGGCACCTCTTCGTCGGCGGCGCGCTGCTGAACGAGAGCGGCATGGAGAACCATCCGCTGACGCCGATGCGGGATGCCAACCTGGTCCGCGTGCTGTCGCGGCAGACGGATGGGACGGTGGGGCTGGTGCCCTTCGCCACGGTCGAGCAGGGCGCGGTGGCGATCCGCCGCGCCATGACCGGGCTGAAGGAGGGCGGGCGGCGCTATGCGATCGTCGATGCAGTGACCGACGCGCATCTCCTTGCCATCGGCGAGGCGGCGGCGGGGCATGCGCTGATCACTGGAGGCTCCGGCGTGGCGATGGGGCTGCCGGCCAATTTCCGCCGCGAGGGACTGCTGCCGGAGCGTGGCGCCGGGGCGGCGGAGCTGCCGCCGATGCGGGGGCATGCGGTGGTGCTGGCCGGCTCCTGCTCGCGGGCGACGCTCGGGCAGATCGGCTATGCGCGGGATCATGCGCATACGCTGGAGCTCGACGTGCTCGCCACGCCGGATGTCGCGGCCTTGCAGCGGCAGGCGCTGGACTGGGCGGGGGACAAGCTCGGCGAGGCGCCGGTGGTGATCGCGGCTTCCGCGCCGCCCGAGAAGGTGCAGGCCTTGCAGGCCCGGCTCGGTCGGGAGAAGGCGGGGGCGCTGGTCGAGGAGGTGCTGGCCGGCATCGCCGAGGCGCTGGTGGCGCAGGGCGCCGGGCGGCTGGTGGTCGCGGGGGGCGAGACCTCGGGGGCCGTCGTGTCGCGGCTCGGGGTGCGGAGCCTCCGCATCGGGGCGGAGATCGATCCCGGCGTGCCCTGGACCTTCGCCGAGGTGCCGGGGCTGCATCTCGCCCTGAAGTCGGGCAATTTCGGCGCGCGGGACTTCTTCCTGAAAGCGTTCGGCCAATGAGTGAGGCGGAGATCCGCGAGGCGATCGCGGCGCATGGGCGGCTGCTCTTCGGGCGCGGCTTCTCGGTGGGCTCGGCGGGGAACATCAGCGTCCGGCTGCCGGACGGCTTCCTCATCACCCCGACCAATTCCTGCCTCGGCCGGCTCGACCCGGCGCGGATCAGCAAGCTGGACCGGGAGTACCGGCATGTCTCCGGCGACAAGCCCTCGAAGGAGGTCTTCATGCACCGCGCCTTCCTCGATGCGCGGCCGGAGGCGGGCGCGGTGGTGCATCTGCATTCGACCCATGCGACGGCAATCGCCTGTCTCGCCGCGCCTGGAGAGGCGGCGCCGATCCCGCCGTTGACGCCCTATTTCGTCATGCGCATCGGTCGGGTGCTGCCGGTCGTTCCCTACTACCGGCCGGGCGACGCGGCGATGGAGCCGGCCATCGCCGCGGCGGCCCGGGATGCGCGGGCGGTGCTGTTGGCCAATCATGGGCCGGTCGTCAGCGGAAAGACGCTCGACGATGCGGTCTATGCGGCGGAGGAGCTGGAGGAAGCCGCCAAGCTCGCCCTCATGCTCCGCGGGCAGGGTGCACGCGAGCTGACCGCGGCGCAGGTGGAGGACCTGCTCGGGACCTTCGGGTAGCGGTTGACCCTCCCGGTCGGCTTTGCTTGCCTCCCTTGGCAACGAAACGAGGCGCTTGGCGCCCGGGAGGAGTCCCGTCCATGTTCCAGCGTCCTTTGGGGCGGCGTGCCCTGCTCGCCGGCGCGGCTGCCCTCCCCTTCCCCGCGTTCGCGGCGCTGCCCGACCGGCCGCTGCGCATCCTGCTCGGCTTCCCGGCCGGAACGGGCCCCGACCTGCTCGGGCGGCTGCTGGCGGAGGGGATGAAGGAGGCCTGGCCGGCCGGCATCGTCGTCGACAACAAGCCGGGCGCGGGCGGGCTGATCGCGGCGCAGGAGGTGGCGAAGACGGCGCCCCCCGACGGCTCGACGCTGCTGCTCGGCGAAGTGGCGCAGCTCGCCATGGCGCCGAGCACCTATGCCCGGCTGCCCTATGATCCGGCGCGGGACTTCACCGCCGTCGCCGAGCTGGCATCGGTGGATTTCGCCCTGGTCGTGCCGCCGGGGCTGCCGGCCGCCGACCTCGACGGCTACCTCGCCTGGGGAAAGGGACAGAGGGCGCTCTACATGGGGACCTTCGGCGCGGGCAGCCCCGGGCATTTCGCCGCCGCCATGCTCGGACAGGCGGCGGGGGTGACGGTCGAGGCGGTGCATTTCCGCGCGACGGCGGATGCGGTGGCCGCGTTGTTGAACGGCAATGTGCAGGGCATGTTCGGCAGCATCGCCGCGGTCGCACCGCATGTGCAGGCAGGGCGGATGAAGGCGCTGGCGGTGACCGGGCCGGAGCGCTCCCCCTTGCTGCCCGGCGTGCCCACGATGGCGGAGCTGGGGCGGCCGGCGCTCTCGATCAGCGCTTGGTTCGGGCTGGTGGCCCCGGCAGCGACTCCCGGCCCGCTCGCCGCCGAGATCGAGGCAGCGGTGCTGCGAGCCATGGCGGCGCCGCCGCTCCGCATCCGCCTGCAGGAGGCCGGGTTCCGCCTCTCGCCGGCCGGGCGGGAGGACTTCGCCACGCTGATGCGGACCGAGACGGCGCGCTGGGCGGAGGTGGTGCGGGCGACGGGGTTTCGGGCGATCGAATAGGCTGTCAGGCGCCGTAGATGCGGATGATGACGGCGCTTGGCTGGCGTTCGCCATAGCCGAGGAAGACCTGGCGGTGCAGCCAGGCATGGGCGGGGGCAGCGGTCTCGAAGACCGGTGTCGTGCGGAAATAAACGCGCTCGGGCGGCACCGGCTCGCCCCGCAGCAGCCGGGCCATGTCCTCCGGCGCCGCGTGGCGGAGGCCGCTGTTGACGACATGAACCAGCGCGCCATCGACGAGGCGGAGCGTGTAGCGGGCGACGATCTCCGTCACGCCGTCCGGTCGGATGAGCTGGTGGTCGGTGCCGCCGGGAAGCACCTCCCCCTCGAGCCGCGGCCCGGCGATGCGGCCGCCGAGGATCGGGACGACGCGCCGCTCGCCCTGCGGGCCGGGGCCGAGGATGACGGGGGCGGCGACGTCGAAGCGGGCTTCGGCAATGAAGTCGAGGCTGGGGAGCATGGCGGCAGGTCCTCCGGGAAAGGAGGTTAGCCCCTCGCCCAGGACTCCAACACCGCCACCGCCTCCGCCACCAGCGCCTGGCGGGCGGGGATGCGGCCCTGGCCGATCGGGGCGCCGGCCTCGCGGCGGAGGGCGGCGACATCGCCGCCGCGGCGGCGCTCCTTCGGCACACCGGCCAATGCCCGGGCGCTGTCGGCCAGCGACGCGGCATAGACCACGCGCCCGATGCCGGCGATCTGCATCGCGGCGACGCAGAGGGCGCAGGGCTCGCAGGAGGTCGCCAGGGTGCATCCGGTGAGGTCGAGCGTACCGAGCCGGGCGCAGGCGTCGCGGATCGCCTCCGTCTCGCCATGGGCGGTGGGATTGAGCCGGCTGCGCGAGCGGTTGAAGCCCTCGCCGACAATCTCGCCCCCACGCACCACCACGGCGCCGAAGGGCTCGCAGCCGGGCGTCGCCGCCGCCTCGGCTGAAAGGGCGATTGCGCGGCGGAGCGCCTCCTCCTCAGTCATTGCGGATGCCCATGGCGCGGACGGCGGCGCCGATCGTGTTCACCTGCTCGGCGACATAGGCGGCGAATTCCGGCTGGGTCCTGGTTCCGGTGATGATGCCGACGCCGGCCAGGCGCTCCTGGATGGCCGGCGTCTGGAGCAAGAGGTTGAGCTCGTCATGCAGGCGCGCGGTGATCTCCGGCGGCAGGTTGGCGGGGCCGGTCAGGCCAAGCCAGTTCTGTGCGAGGAGGTTCGGCAGCCCTGCCTCGCCCACGGTCGGCACCTCGGGGACGCTCGGGGCGCGGCTCGGCGCCGTCACCGCATGCGCCCGCAGCCGCCCGGCGCGGATGTTCTCGACATTCTCCGGCAGGGTGTCGAAGGAGAGCAGGATGGAGCCGCCGAGCAGGTCGGCCTGCATCGGCTGCGAGCCGCGATAGGGCGCGTGGTTCAGCGGGATGCCGGTCTGCTGCGCAAACATCGTTCCCACGACATGGCCGACCGAGCCGGCGCCGGAGGTGCCGTAGGTGACCGGCTGCGGCTGGGCGCGCATCCAGGCCATCAGCCCCTTCAGGTCCTGCGCCGGCACCTGGAGGTTGGTGACGACGACCATGGGCGTCGCGCCGATATAGGCGATATGCGTGAAGGAGGTCAGCGGGTCATAGCCCGGCCGCGAATAGAGCGGGGGCGAGGTGACGATGGGAGCGGTGTTGCTCAGCATGAGCGTATAGCCATCGGCCGGCTGCTGGGCGACATGGGCGGCGGCGAGCGTCCCGCCGGCGCCAGGGCGGTTGTCGACGACGACGCGCTGGCCGAGGCGCGGGGCGAGCGCCTCGCCGAGGACGCGGGCGGCGATGTCGGAGGCGCCGCCCGGCGGGAAGACGACCACGATGCGGATGGGGCGGGCGGGCCAGCCTTCCGCCCGCGCCGGATGGGCCCATTGCCCGAGGGCGAGGCAGAGCCCTGCCGCCAAAATCTGCAAACCGCGCTTGAGCATGGCAAATCCCCTGGACCACCGCCGGGTGAGCAAGGGGCGGGCCAGCGGCAGCGCCCCCCGTGACACCAGGCGCTGGCGCGGGTAGAAGCCCCTGTCCCGACCGGCGGGGGAGCCATCATGCTGACCACCTACACCGTCGAGGCCGGGCGTCTCGTCGTGCGCGAGGGTGCGCAGGCCGCCGAGAGCCTCGGCCGCGCGATCTGGATCGACCTGCTGACCCCAACGCCCGAGGAGGAACGGCAGGTGCAGGACGCACTGCGCCTCGAAATACCGACCCGGGAGGAGATGCAGGAGATCGAGAGCTCCTCCCGCCTCTACAAGGAGGACGACACGCTCTTCCTCACCGCGCCGTTCCTCTACGGCGTTGAGGGGGGCGAGCTCGGCTCGACCGCGATCACCTTCGTCCTCGGCAATGCGGTGCTGGTGACGGTGCGCTATGCGACGCCGAAGGCCTTCGCCGTCTTCTCGGCCCGCTGCCAGCGCACGCCCGTGCAGCTGCTGACCACGCCGGACGGGGTGATGCTGCACCTCTTCGAGCAGGTGGTGGACCGGCTGGCCGACATACTGGAGCGCATCGCCGCCGACATGGACCGCGCCAGCCAGGCCGCCTTCCGCACGGCCCGCGCCAAGGTCAAGGCGAGTGCCAAGGATGCCGACCTGAAAGAAGCGCTCATCACCCTGGGCCAGGTGGGTGAAGTGACGACGCGTGCGAGCGAGACGCTGCTTGGCCTGTCGCGCATCCTCACCTTCGTCGGCGCGGAGAAGGCGACGGCGGTGCGGCGCGAGAACCAGCCGCTGATCAAGACGCTGGTGCGCGACGTGCGCTCGCTCGTGGAGCATGCGAATTTCCTGAACAGCAAGGCGAACTTCCTGCTCGATGCGGTGCTCGGCATCATCAACGTCGAGCAGAACGCCATCATCAAGACCTTCACCGTGGCCTCCGTCGCGCTGATGCCGCCGACGCTGCTGGCCAGCATCTACGGCATGAATTTCGAGGTGATGCCGGAGCTGAAATGGAGCCTCGGCTACCCCATGGCGCTCGGGCTGATGGTGATCTCGGCGGTGCTGCCGATCATCTACTTCAAGCGCAAGGGCTGGCTCTGAACGCGCGACGGCTCGCGGCGGGGCTGCTGCTGCTGGCCGGGGCGGCGCAGGCCGAGGGGGTGCCGCCCTGCCCGGCCGGCCGGCCCGAGATCCGCATGACCGTCTCGGATCCGGCGCCGGTGGTGAGCCAGGCGCTCGGCGTCGACGCATTGCATGTCGAGACGGGAGAGAAGCGGAGCCCAGGCTTGCATCACCTGGCGCTCACCACCTCCCGCGTCGATTGGCATAGCGAGATCGAGACGCGCTATCGGGAGGATGCGGGCGGCGTCTGTGCACGGCCGGCGAGGATCGTGCTCGGCCTGGTGCAGAGCGAGCATCTGGTACGCATCGCCGGCGAGATTCCGCGCGGCAGTTGCCTGTGGCGCGAGGTGCTGGCGCATGAGAGGCGGCATGTGGCGGTGAACCGACAGACACTGCGCGCAGCGGCGGCGCAGGCGCGGGCGGCGACCGAAGCCTGGGCGCAGCGCGCCGAAGGACGCGAAACGACCTTCGACGCGGCCATGGCGGGGCTGCAGGAGGGGCTGCGGCAGGCGATCGAGCCGGCGCTGGCCGGGATGCGGGAGGCGCGCGAGACGGCGCACCGGCGGATCGACAGCCGGGCCGAGTATGAGCGGCTGGGCCAGGTCTGCCCGGCCGACCAGCGGCGGCTGCGGGAGGTCTTGCAGGCAGCCGGCACGCCGTGATGCCATGCCGGCTTCCGACCGAGGAGGATTCCGGCTTGCCCGCGACGCATCACATCGAACCGACGCTCGAGAACATCCGCTGGGGCGGGTTCGACGCCGCCTTCTCGCCGGTAGAGACGGTCGATCCGGGCGATCTCGTCGTCCTCGAATGCGTCTCGGGCGCGCCGGACGTGATGCCGCCGGCGGGCAGCGGGCTTGCCATCCCGGAGCGGCTGGCGGCGATCCATGCGGCGGGCGTGACGCGGCATGGGCCGCACATCCTGACCGGACCCGTCGCGGTGAAGGGCGCCGAGCCAGGGGATTGCCTGCGCGTCGATATCGAGCGCATCGATCTCGGTTGCGACTGGGGGTTCTGCGGTTTCCGACCCCTGGTGGGCACGCTGCCGGAGGACTTTCCCTTCAAACGGGTGCTGCATATCCCGGTCGACAGGCAGGCGATGACCTGCACGGTGCCGGTAGGGCCGGGCATCACCCTGCCGCTCGCGCCCTTCTTCGGGGTGATGGGTGTCGCAGGGCCCGAGGAATGGGGCACCATCTCCACCAAGGAGCCGCGAGCGCATGGCGGCAACCTCGACAACAAGGAACTGGTTGCGGGGACGACGCTCTACTTGCCGGTCTTCGTGCCAGGCGCCAATTTCTCGGCCGGGGATGGCCATGGCGTGCAGGGCGACGGCGAGGTCTGCATCAACGCGCTCGAGATCTGCCTGACCGGGCATTTCCGCCTTGGCCTCGAGAAGGGCGGCGGGACACGCGACCCGGTGCTGCGCTTCCCCCGCGCCGAGACGCCGACGCATTTCATCAGCATGGGGATGCATGAGGATCTCGACCTCGCCATGAAGCAGGCGCTGCGGGAGATGATCGCCTTCATCGTCTCCCGCGCCAACCTCTCGGCGGCGGATGCCTATCAGCTCTGCTCGCTCGCCGTCGATTTCCATGTGACGCAAACGGTCAACGGCGAGAAGGGCGTGCACGGGATGCTGAAGAAGGGGCTGCTGTTCTGAGCGTCCCTCGCGCCGGCTGATGACGTTTCGGGTGCACGCATTGGCAATGTCCGGGGCGGGTGCAAAACTCGGCACGGAACAAGGAGCTTGAGCCATGCCGACGGTCATCGCCAAGGACGGCACCGAAATCTTCTACAAGGACTGGGGCAGCGGACAACCGATCGTCTTCCATCATGGCTGGCCGCTGACCGCCGACGACTGGGACGCACAGATGCTGTTCTTCGTGCAGCAGGGCTTCCGTGTCATCGCGCATGACCGGCGCGGGCATGGCCGCTCTGCGCAGGTGTCGAGCGGGCACGAGATGGACACCTATGCCGACGACGTGGCGGCACTCGCCCTTGCCCTCGACCTCCGCGATGCGGTGCATGTCGGGCATTCCACCGGCGGTGGCGAGGTGGCGCGCTATCTCGGGCGGCACGGCTCGGCGCGCGTCGCCAAGGCCGCGCTGCTCGGCGCGGTGCCGCCGATCATGCTGAAGACGGAGGCCAACCCGGACGGCCTGCCGATCGATGTCTTCGACGGCTTCCGCAAGCAACTCGCGGCCAATCGCGCGGAGTTCTACAAGGAGGTGCCGATCCCCTTCTATAATTTCAACCGCGACGGAGTGAAGCGGCTGGACGGCGTCGTCGACAACTGGTGGCGCCAGGGGATGATGGGCTCCATGCAGGCGCATTACGAATGCATCAAGGCCTTCTCGGAAACGGACTTCACCGAGGACCTCAAGAAGATCGACGTGCCGGTGCTGGTGATGCACGGCGATGACGATCAGATCGTGCCGGTCGCCGACGCCGCCATGCTCTCCATCAAGCTGCTGAAGCAGGGCACCTTGAAGATCTATCCGGGCTTCCCGCATGGCATGGCGACGACCCATGCGGATGTCATCAACCGCGACCTGCTGGCTTTCATCCGAGGCTGAGCTTCGCGCGCGGGGCGTGGCCGCGACGCAGGCGGCCACGCCCCGGCCATTGTGCCATGATCGCACTCACGGCCCTCCCGGCCTGCCGCTCCGGGACGGGACCACGCAACAGGGAGGTCGCGGGATGGGCCAGTATTCGCCTCGGGAATTCCAGCCGCTGCGCTGGTACGATTCGACCGCGCGCTTCGCCGCCGGCGCTGACTCGCCCTGCGCCTATCTGGAGCGCTGCCTGGAGGCCATCGCGGCGCGGGAGCCGGTGGTGCGCGCCTGGGCGGCGCTGAACGAGTCAGGCGCGCGGGCGGCGGCCGATGCCAGCACCGCCCGCTGGCGCGAGGGGCGGCCGCTCTCGCCCCTCGACGGGATGCCCATCGGCATCAAGGATTTGCTTGAGACGCGCGACATGCCAACCGAGATGGGTTGCGCCGGCACCAGGGGCAACTTCCCGAAGCGCGACAATGCAGCGGTTTGGGCGCTGCGGCAGGCCGGCGCCGTGGTGCTCGGCAAGACGGTGACGACGGAACTCGGCGGCTCCCATCCCGGCCCGACGACCAATCCCTTCGACCCGGCACGGACGCCGGGCGGCTCCTCCTCCGGCTCGGCGGCGGCGGTCGCGGCACGGATGGTGCCGGCGGCCATCGGCACCCAGGTCGGCGGCTCCATCATCCGCCCCGCGGCCTATTGCGGCAATGTGGCGCTGAAGCCGACCCAGGGCGGCATCAACCGCGGCGAGCGCCAGGCGACCAGCCAGAGCACCCACGGCCCGCATGCCGGCTGCATCGAGGATATGTGGCAGGTGGCGATCGAGATCGCGGCCCGCTGCGGCGGCGACCGCGGTTCGCCCGGCCTGACGGGGCCGATGACCCTGCCGGCCGCCATCCGGCCCGAGCGGCTGATCGTCATGGAGACCGAGGGCTGGGCCGGGCTCGACGCCGCCAGCCGCGCCGCCTTCGAGACGCTGCTGGAGCAGCTGCGCAGCGCCGGCATAACCCTGCTCCGCCGTGCCGACCATCCGCTGATCGAGGCCTTCGAGGGCGGCATCGCCGAGGGACGGGCGATCAGCGGCGCCATCACCGGCTGGGAGAACCGCTGGACGCAGCGCAACCTGCTCGACCAGGATCCGGAGGCGCTGAGCCCACGCGCCAGGGCCATCCTCGCCCGTGCCGAGGCGATGTCCCCGGCGGATTACGAGGCCGCCCTCGCCCGGCGGGAGGAGGCGCAGGCGCGCTTCGCCCGCATCGCGCCCCTTGCCGATGCGGTCATCGCCCTCGCCTGCCCGGGCCCGGCGCCGCTCTGGTCCGGCGACCGGCCGGGCGAGCCGCTGGCCCCGCGCCCAACCGGCGACTTCGTCTTCAACGCCCCCTCCTCCATGCTCTTCGCCCCGGCGGTGACCATGCCGTTGCTGGCCGTCGGCGGCATGCCGGTCGGGGTGCAGCTGATGGGGCAGATGCACCAGGACGCCCGCATTACCGGCTTTGCCCGATGGATGCTGGGTGCGATCGATCCGGTTCTGGCCTGAACCGCCGACCGTTTCGGGTGTTCCGCTTCTGTCAAACGGGAGCAGGAACGATGCGGTATCACGGACTCATCCTCGCAGGACTTGTCCTGGCGGGGAGCGCGGCGGCACAGCAAGCACCGTCGCTGATGTACACCCAGCCACTCGCGCCGGCGGCGGTGGCGCAGGTGCAGGAGCGGCTGCGCCAGGCCGGGCTCTATAGCGGCCGGCCGGATGGCGTCTGGGGTCCGGACAGCCAGGCGGCGCTGGAGCGTTTCCAGCAGGGCCGCGGGTTGCAGGTCTCCGGCCAGCTGAACCAGGCGACGGCGGCGACGCTTGGCCTTGGCCCCACGGAGTTGCTGGCCGCCGGCCCGACAGCTGGCCCCGCCCCTGGCACGCCGGCCGCCATGGCGACCGACCCGCTGAGCCCGGCCGCAGTGCGCAACATCCAAAGCCGGCTGCGGGCGATGAATTTCTACCGTGGCCCGGTGGATGGCGCCTGGGGCGCCGGCACGCAATCGGCCATCGAGCGCTTCCAGCAGGGCCGCGGCCTGCAGGCGACCGGTCAGGTGAACCCGGCGACGGCGGCCGCCCTCGGCCTCGACCCGAACAACCTCGCGGCGCCGGTCCGGTAGGGGTTTCTTCGCCTTTCGGCGGCTAGGCTGCCATCATCGCACGGATGATGGCAGCCGCATGTCCAGATCAATCGCCAAGGTGAAGAACTGGATGACCATGTTCCGCTGGATCGTGAAGGTCATCCGCGACGATTACGGCATCGAGGAAGCGCGGCTGACGCGGCATGCGCAACTAGAGACGGAGCTTGGCCTCGGCCTTGAGCAGGTGGAGGAGGTGCTCGGCATCATCGACCGGAGCTTCGACATCCGCTTCCCCCAAGGGACGCTGGACGAAGTCCTCCGGCTAGAGGAGCTCTGCATGCTGGCGAGCTGGCTGAAGGGCTTCTACAAGCAGCCCGAGTTCATCTCGGACGGCTTCGCGGCGCAGTGCCGCGCCGCGAACCCCGGGATGTCCTAAGGCGCAGGGCGGACGCCCATGGCGATGGTCCGCTCATCCATGCGCGGCTCGTGCCGCAGCCCGCGGCGATGAGCCCAGGTGTTGATGTACTGCACGAGCTGGATCATCGGCTCCTCCTCGGCATAGAGCGCCACTGCCTCCCGCCAGACCGCCTCACGCGCGGCGTCGTCCATCGTCGACGCGCCGCGGAGCAGTAGCGCGTCGAAGCGCGGGTCGGAGTGGCGGGTCATGTTCGAAGGGCCGGTCAGCTTCTGCCGGTCATAGGTCGAGACGATGGCCAGCAGGTAGTTCGACCCCTCCCCGGTCGAGCTGCCCCAGGCGCCGAGTTGCATCGCGTGCTCCTGGCGAGACCGGCGCGGCACGAAGGCAGCGAAGGGCATGGCGTCCACCTGGGTCCGCACGCCGATCCGTGTCCACATCTGCGCCACGGCCTGCGCAAGGCGGCTGTCATTGGGCCAGCGGTCGTTGGGCGTCGCCAGCACCAGACGGAAGCCTTCGGGGAAGCCGGCCTCGGCCAGCAGACGGCGAGCTCCCTCCAGGTCGAAGGCGCGCGGATGGACCTCGGGGTTGTAGCCGAAGGCGCCGCGCGGCAGCCATTGGGCGGTGGTCTCGGCCGCGCCTTCCATCACGCGCTCCACCAGGGCCTCCCGGTTGATCGCCATGGAGAGGGCGCGGCGGATGCGGGCATCGTGGAACGGGTTTGCGGGCAAGGGTGTGCCGGCATTGTCGGTCACCAGCGGCGTCGGGCCGGTGCGGGAGTAGTCCGGCGAGAGGAAGACGGTGCGGGTGCTGGGGCTTTCCGTCACCACGAGCTTCGGGTCGCGCCGTAGCCGGGCCAGGTCGCTGGTCGGGATCTGCTCGATCAGGTCGACGTCGCCCGAGAGCAGCGCCGCGGTCCGCGCTCCGTCATTAAGGAGGAAGCGAACCGCGACCCGCGCCCAGGGCTCCCGCTCGCCCCAAAAGGCCTCGTTCCGGACCAGCTCCACTCGGTCGCCGGAGCGGTAGGAGGCTAGGCGATAGGGCCCGGTGCCGATGGCGGCGCGGCCGGTGTTGTAGTCTTCGGTCTGGGCACCCTCGGCCACGTGACGCGCAATGATGCTGACCGAGGCGAGGTCGAGCGGCAGCAGCGGGTGCGGCTGGCGGGTATGGATGCGGATGGTATGCGCATCGACCACCTCGGTCCGAGCGATGGCGCGCAGGAAGCCGCCGAAGCCGCCCGGGCTGTTCTGCACGTCGGGGGCTCGGGCGAAGGTGAAGACGACATCGTCGGCGGTGAAGGGCCGGCCGTCATGCCAGGTCACGCCACGACGCAGCCGGAACTCCCAGAGCGTGTCGCTGATTGCCCGGTAATCCTCGGCCAGCGATGCATAGGGCCGGGCCTGTCCGTCCCGGTCCACCAGGCGGTCGAAGACCTGCATCCCGAGCGCGTTGTTCGGGCCCAGATTGTGATAATGCGGGTCGATGGTGGTGACCACGGCGGCATAGCCGATGGTCAGGCTCTGGGCAGCGGCGCCCTGCGCCCAGAGGACGCAGGCCGCCAGCGCAAGCAGGCTTCGCATAGGACGCTCCCGGGCTTTAGCCCGGGAGCCTACATCAGGTCTCGCGCTCGACCATCATCTGCTTGATCTTGCCGATGGCGGCCGCCGGGTTCAGCCCCTTCGGGCAGGTCCGGGCGCAGTTCATGATGGTGTGGCAGCGATAGAGCCGGAACGGGTCCTGCAGGTTGTCCAGCCGCTCGCCCGTCGCCTCGTCACGGCTGTCGGCGATCCAGCGATAGGCCTGCAGCAGCACCGCCGGGCCGAGATACCGGTCGCCGTTCCACCAGTAGGAGGGGCAGGCGGTCGAGCAGCAGAAGCAGAGGATGCACTCCCACAGCCCATCGAGCTTCGCCCGCTCGTCCTTGCTCTGCAGGCGCTCGCCATCCGGCGGCGGCGGCGTCTCGGACTTCAGCCAGGGCTCGACGCTGCGAAGCTGGGCGTAGAGCTGCGAAAGGTCGGGCACCAGGTCCTTCACCACCGGCAAATGCGGCAGCGGGTAGATCTTCACCTCGCCCGAGACATTGTCATCGATCGGCTTGAGGCAGGCCAGCGTGTTCAGCCCGTCGATGTTCATCGAGCAGGAGCCGCAGATGCCCTCGCGGCAGGAGCGCCGGAAGGTCAGCGTGGTGTCGACCTCGTTCTTGATCTTGATCAGCGCGTCGAGGACCATCGGCCCGCACTTCTCGAGATCGATCTCATAGGTGTCGGTGCGTGGGTTCTCACCGCTGTCCGGGTCCCAGCGGTAGATCTTGAAGGCCTTGACGTTCTTCGCCCCGGCCTCGACCTTGTGGGTCTTGCCGGGCTGGATCGTCGAGTTCTTCGGCAGCGTGAAAGTAGCCATCGGGGGTGCGGTCCTTTAGTACACGCGCGCCTTGGGGGGGAAGACCTGGACCTCGTTCGTCAGGGTCCGCATCTTCACGTCGCGGTAGTCGAGCTTGACCTCGCCATTCTCGCCGACCCAGGCCAGGGTGTGTTTCATCCAGTTGGCGTCGTCGCGCTCGGGATAGTCCTCCTGCGCATGGGCGCCGCGGCTCTCCTTGCGGGCATCGGCGCTGACGACGGTGGTGACGGCATTGCCGATCAGGTTGTCGAGCTCCAGCGCCTCGACCAGGTCGCTGTTCCAGATCAGGCTGCGGTCCGCGACGCGGATATCCGCGTAGGCGGCCTGCACCTTCTTCATCTTCTCGACGCCCTCGGACAGCAGCTCCGAGGTGCGGAAGACGGCCGCATGGGTCTGCATCGTCTTCTGCATGTTGCCGCGCAGCTCGGCGACGGCGGTATCGCCCTTCGCGTTGCGGACACGGTCGAAGCGGTCGAGCGCCTTCTCGCCGGCGCGCGACGGCAGCGCCGGCTGGGAAGCGCCCGGCTTGATCGTCTCCGCTGCCCGGTGCGCCGCGGCGCGGCCGAATACGACGAGGTCGAGCAGCGAGTTGGTGCCGAGCCGGTTGGCGCCATGGACGGAGACGCAGGCCGCCTCGCCCACCGCCATCAGGCCGGGGACGGTGCGGTCCTGGTCCTGCGCCGTCGGGTGCAGCACCTCGGTGTGGATGTTCGTCGGGATGCCGCCCATGTTGTAATGGACGGTGGGCAGCATCGGGATCGGCTCCTTCGTCACGTCCACGCCGGCGAAGATCTTCGCCGTCTCGGAGATGCCGGGCAGCCGCTCATGCAGCAGGTCGGCGCCGAGATGCTCGAGATGCAGGTGGATGTGGTCCTTCTGCGGCCCGACGCCGCGGCCCTCGCGGATCTCCATCGACATGGCGCGGGAGACGACGTCGCGCGAGGCGAGGTCCTTCGCCGTCGGCGCATAGCGCTCCATGAAGCGCTCGCCCTCGGAGTTGGTCAGGTAGCCACCCTCGCCCCGCGCGCCCTCGGTGACGAGGCAGCCGGAGCCATAGATGCCGGTCGGGTGGAACTGGACGAATTCCTGGTCCTGCAGCGGCAGGCCGGCCCGCAGCACCATGCCGCCGCCATCGCCCGTGCAGGTATGGGCGGAGGTGCAGGAGAAATAGGCCCGGCCATAGCCGCCCGTCGCCAGCACCGTGGTCTGGGCACGGAAGCGATGGATCGAGCCGTCCTCAAGGCACCAGGCGGTGACGCCACGGCAGGCGCCCTCCTCGTCCATGATCAGGTCGAGGGCGATGTACTCGACGAAGAATTCGCAGTTGTGCTTCAGCGACTGCTGGTACAGCGTGTGCAGGATCGCGTGGCCCGTACGGTCGGCGGCGGCGCAGGCGCGCATCGCGGGCGTCTTGCCGTAGTTCTGCATGTGGCCGCCGAAGGGCCGCTGGTAGATCTTGCCGTCCTCGGTGCGGGAGAACGGCACGCCGTAATGCTCCAGCTCGATGATGGCGGGGATCGCCTCGCGGCACATGTACTCGATGGCATCCTGGTCGCCGAGCCAGTCCGACCCCTTCACGGTGTCGTACATGTGCCAGCGCCAGTCGTCCTCGCCCATGTTCCCGAGCGCGGCGCCCACGCCGCCCTGTGCGGCGACGGTGTGCGAGCGGGTCGGGAAGACCTTGGTGATGCAGGCGGTCTTCAGCCCCGCCGCGCCCATGCCGAAGGTGGCGCGCAGCCCGGCCCCGCCGGCCCCGACCACCACCACGTCATAGGTGTGGTCGACGACCCGATAGGCGCCGCGGGAAGGCATCGTGATGGCGTTCATCGCATCGATCCATTCATCTCGGTGGGCCCGCCTCAGACCGCGATCCGGAGGACCGCGAGCGCCGAAGCCAGGGCCAGCAGTACACAGATGGCCTTCACCGCCAGAATACCACCCATCTTCACCCATTCCTGGTTGGCATAATCTTCGATGATCACCTGCACGCCGGCGGCGGTATGGTGGAAGCTGAGGCCAATGGTAGCCAGCAGCAGCACCGCGTTCCAGGGCCGGCCGATCCAGGCCACCGTCTCCGCATAGGAACTGCCGGCGAGAGTCGCAGCAGACAGGGCGAACCAGATCGTCAGCGGCAGCAGCGCCATCGAGGTGACGCGCTGCATCCACCAGTGGTGCGTGCCACCCTTGGCGGAGCCGAGGCCGCGCACGCGGCCGAGCGGTGAGCGCATCGTGGTGTTGTTGGCATATTCGTTGGCCATGACGATACGTTCCTCAGCCCCAGGCGATGAAAGCGAGAACCCAGGTCAGCACGGTGGCGACCGCCGTGCCGATCAGCACCCAGCGCCCGGTCCGGTAGGTATCCTGGATCTGGTAGCCGTAGCCGGCATCCCAGGCGAGGTGGCGCACCCCGTTCAGGGTATGGAACCAAGCGGCCGCGGTCAGGCCAAACAGGCCGAGCATGCCGAGGAAGGACGACATGAACCACTGCACGCCGGCGAAAGCCTCCGGCCCCGCCGCCGCCGCCACCAGCCACCACACCATCAGCACAAGGCCGACCGACCAGGCCGCGCCGGTGATGCGGCTGCTGATCGACAGCGCGCTCGTCATCTGCAGCATGTCATAGACCTGCAGGTGCGGCGACAGCGGACGTTTCACGGGCGAGCCATCCGATCGGCGGCCGGCCATGGTCGCCTCGCGCGAGTCCTGCATGATGGGCATCTGGTCATCCACTCCGGGGGTATGCGTGCCGCTCAGTCCGCGGCGCGCGGCGATTACGGGTTTTTATTGTGCCCTGCGGCAGAGCGTCAATTCCACGAGACGGGTGCGGAATGCATGCCTGCCCATGGTATAGGAATGTTATCCTTTTCCCATGGCCGATTCGCAGCACCCCGACCCCATCCGGCGTCCGCTGACCCAGCGGCTGTTGCCATTCGCAGAACTCCTCTACAAGGCGATCCTCGCCACCTCGGCGATGGTCGCCATCTGGAGGGCCCTGCATTGAGCAACGCAGCGTCACTCAACTCGTCGCCTTCAGTCCCGCGACTCCGGCGAGGATGAGGGCGAGGCAGAGGATGCGGGCGGCACTCGCCGTCTCGCCTTCCATCGCCATGCCCCAGAGCGCGGTGCCCGCCGCACCGATGCCGACCCAGACGGCATAGACCGTCCCCATCGGCAGCACCTGCAGCGCGCGGGACATGCAGTAGAAGCTGACGCCCAGGCAGACAACGGTGGCGAGGCTCGGCAGGAGCCTCGTGAAGCCTTCGGTATATTTCAGGAGCACTGCCCAGACGATCTCGAGTCCCCCGGCGATGACGAGCCAGGTCCATGCCATCACTCCGCCTCCACCGGCGCAGGACCGAATTGGGTACGCACCAGCCGGGCGTACAGCCCGCCCGCGGCCATCAGCGCCGCATGGCTGCCCTGCTCCACCGCGCGCCCCCCCTCCATCACGACGATCCGGTCCGCATCGCGCACCGTCGCCAGGCGGTGGGCGATGACGAGGGTCGTCCGCCCCTGGCGCAACCGGGCCAGGGCGGCGGAAACCAAGGACTCGTTCTCCGCATCGAGGGCACTGGTCGCCTCGTCGAGCAGCAGCACCCGCGGGTCGCGCAGCAGGGCGCGAGCAAGGGCCACGCGCTGCTTCTGCCCGCCGGACAGCCGCCCGCCCCCCGGCCCGAGCGGCGTCGCATAGCCCTCCGGCAGGGCGGCGATGAAGTCATGCGCCGCGGCGGCGCGGGCGGCCGCCTCCACTTCCGCTTGGTTCGCCCCCGGCCGGCCGCAGGCGATATTGGCGAAGGCGGTGTCGTCGAAGATCACCGCGTCCTGCCCGACATAGGCGATGGCGTCGCGCAGCGAGGCCAGCGTCACCGCCCGGACATCGGCGCCGTCGATGCGGACGGCACCGCTCGTCGCGTCGTGCAGCCGCGGCACCAGGGCCAGTGCGGTGGACTTGCCCGCGCCCGAGGGACCGACCAGCGCCACCGTCTCGCCCGGCGCGGCGTTGAAGCTCAGCCCCTCCAGCGCCGGCTCTGCCGTTCCCGCGTAATGGAAGCCGACATCCAGGAACTCGACGCGCCCCCACCCCGACGGCAGCGGCTGCGCACCCGGCGCCTCCACCACCAGCCGCGGCCGGTCCATCACGGCGAAGACGCGGGAGAGCCCGGCCAGTCCCTCCTGCAGGGCGGCATTGAGTGAGCCGAGCGCGCGCACCGGCCGCGAGGCGATCAGCAGCGCCGCGACGAAGCCGGTGAACTCGCCGACCGTCCCCTCGCCCTGCGCCACCCGCCAGCCGACGAAGGCGAGCACGGCGGCGACGGCAATGCCGCCCAGCGCCTCCAGCATCGGGTCGAGGCTCGCCCGCGTCCGCGCGATGCCGAGCAGCGCCGCCCGCAGCCCGGCGAAGGTGCGGGCGGCGCGGGCCTCCTCCTGCTCCTCCAGCCGGTAGGCGCGGACGACGCGGGCGGCGCCGAAGCTCTCGGTGAGCTGGGCCGCCGTCTCGCCCATCCGCTCCTGCATCCCGCCCGAGGCACGGCGGATGCGCTTGCCGAGGCGAAGGATCGGCACCACGGCGATCGGATACATCACCGCGGCGATCAGCGACATCTGCCAGTCGAGCCAGACCATGGAGGCGACCAGGCCGATGACGGTCAGCACGTCGGCGCCGCCGTTGATGGACTTGGTCAGCGCCTCGCGGATCGCCGCCGCGTCCACGGTGAAGCGGCTGGCATGCCGCGCCGGCGCATCGGCCGAGACGGCGGCGAGGTCGGCCCGGGTCAGCGCGTGGAACAGGTCGTTCTGCAGCCGTTCGATCACCCGCAGCACCACCGCCTGCACGGCCACTGCCTGGCCGTACTGCGCCAGCGCCTTCAGGCAGGTGACGGCGACGATGACGGGCGGGATCACCCAGGCGATGGCGACATCGCCCGAGGAGAAACGATCGAAGCCCTGCTGGATGACGATCGGGTAGAGCGCCGTCAGCCCCGCCAGCAGCAGGGTGCAGAGGATGGCAAGCGCGATGCCCCGCCGGTGATGGCCGAGATAGTCCCGCACCAGGCGGGCGATGAGGGCGCGGGAAGACGGGTCGATGGCGGCCATGCGCGGGGTTTAGCCCTCGGGTCGCCCGGCGGCCAATTCCCGCAGCCGGGCCAGGCAGGCCTCGCGGCCTGCCGTGCAGCCGCCCTCCAGCCACCAGCCCCGCAGCGCCGCCAGCAGGCGGCCGACCGAGGGCCCCGGCGCGAGGCCGGCCGCCAGCGCATCCCGTCCCTGGAGCGGAAAGACCGGTCGCTCCAGCGCCGCGATCCGCTGCCGCAGCGCCACCCAACCCTCGCCGCCCTGCTCCGCCTCGCCTAGCCAGGTCCGATCCAGCACGGAGGCGTGATCGCGGACGGCCAACAACCGCCGCAGCACCGCATCCCCATCGCCAGGCGTGGGGCGCGGCAGGCTGAGCAGGTCGGCAAGCCCCTCGCGCTCCTCGCCCGAGAGGCGCAGCCGTCCGGCCACTGCCTCGGCCGCCCCCGCCGGCAGCAGGGCGGCGATGCGCAGCAGCGGCTCCACCGGCGCGCCGATCCCGACGAGCCGCCCGAGCAGAGTGAGGTCCAGCGCCTCCGGCAGCACCGCCGCCAGCACGCCCGCCTCGGCCATCAGAGCCAGGGCCTCGCACGGGTCGGGCGCCTGCATCAGCCGCTTGAGTTCCATCCAGACCCGCTCAGCCGAAAGCCGCGCCAGCCCCGGCACCGCCATGCGGATCGCCGCCACCGCCGTCGCATCCGGCGCGCCGGTGCCGTAGCGGGCCTGGAAGCGGAAGAACCGCAGCGCCCGCAGGTAGTCCTCCCGCAGCCGCGTCGCCGGATCGCCGACGAAGCGGACTCGCCCGGCCGCCAGATCCGCCCGGCCGCCGAAATAGTCCCAGAGCGCACCCTCGGCGGAGAGCGACATGGCGTTGATGGTGAAGTCGCGCCGCGCCGCGTCCTCGCGCCAGTCGGTGGTCCAGGCGACCTCGGCATGGCGGCCATCGGTTGCAACGTCGCGGCGGAGGCTCGTCACCTCCACCGGCTCCCGGTCGAGCACGGCAGTGACCGTGCCATGGGCCAGCCCGGTCTCGAACACCCTGAGGCCGGCAGCGCGCAGCCGCCCGGCGATCCCCTCCGGCGGCAGCGGCGCCGCCACATCCACGTCGTGCACCGGCCGCCCGGCCAGCGCATCCCGCACCGCGCCGCCCACGGCCCGTGCCCCCGGCAACGCCGCCAGCACCGCGGCCGGCGCCCCGCGCCGGAGCAGCCCGGGCGGCGCGATCCAGTCCGCGGGCAGGTCGTCACTCATCGCCGCGGCTCCACCCGATGCGGCACCACCTGCCCATCCGGGCCGAGTTGCGCTGGCACATAGACGGTTCCCGGCGCGATGCTCACCGAGAGCCCGTACCAGACGGCTCCGCCGATCCCGCAGAGAATTGCGATGGCCAGAGCCCAGACCAACCCGGTCGGCACCGCCTGGCCGGGATTCAACCGGCGCCACAGTAGGAAGCCGCCCAAAGGCGCCAGGAACAACAGCAACTCGACCAGATAGAACAAGGATTACCCGCGCAGGACCCGGGCGAGGTTGACCAGGATGGCCGCCGTCGCCCCCCAAATATAGTGTCGCTCATGCGGCCAGACCCAGAATTCCCGCATCCGTCCGCGGAACTCGGCATGGCGCCGCTCCGGCGCCTGCGGGTCGAGCACCAAGGAGAGCGGCAGTTCGAAGGCCTCCTCCACCTCGCCCGGCTCGGGGGTGAGGTTCAGCGGCGGCAGCACCAGCCCGACCACGGGGGTGATTCGGAAGCCCGTTCCCGTCGCATGGTGCGGCAGGCGCCCAAGCAACTCCGGCAGGCGGGGATCGAGCCCCACCTCCTCCGCCGCCTCGCGCACCGCAGCTGCCTCCGGTGTCTCGTCCGCCTCGATCCGGCCGCCGGGAAAGCTCACCTGCCCGGCATGGGAAGACATTTTGGCCGCCCGCAGCGTCAGCAACACGCTCGGCGCCGGATGGAGGACGATGGGGACCAGCACCGCGGCGCCGATCATGCGGGCCGGGCTCAGCCCTTCAGAGTCATCGGAGGCGGTGACGCCGGCACGGGCCAGCGCCACGGGGTCGGCCATGCGCGCCGCGATCTCAGCGGCGGTCATCGCAAGCCGGTCACTCGGCGGCCTGCTCCAGCGCCCGGGTTTCGTCGATCGGGAAGAAGACGCCCTCCGACCAGACGCCCAGCATCTCGCGCCCATCGACCGTCTCGGTCTGGCCCAGCGCCACCAGCTCATAGAAGACGGCGCGGTTGATCTTCGCCTCGAGGCCGGGGCGGATGGTGATGTAGGGCCGCGGCTCGCGGGTTCGCGGACAGAGATGCACCCGGATCGGGTGCTCGGCATTGGCGGTGACGATCTCGTCAAGATTGGTGCGGAAGGTCAGGCACTGCTTCGGTGCGCAGCCATCGCCGCAGTCGCAGTCGCGCCAACACATCTCGACGGCGATGAAGGGGGCATCCTCAACCTCAATACGGCCGCGTTCCACTGGCGTCTCCAGCCAGTAGCTGCCATCGGCCTCACGTCGCAACACGCTGGCGAAGAGGCAGACCAGCTCCTTTCGGTTGATCGGACTGCCCTGGTAATACCAGGTGCCATTGCGGTCGATCCGCATCTGGAAGTTCTGGGGCTGGGGCCTTGGCCGCGCCGGTTTGCACGCCGGGGCCTGCGTCGCGGCCCGGCCGATCACTCCGTCCTGCACGCCGCACTCTCCATTCACCGCTTTGTCCATGCCCTGCGAGGCCATAGGCTACTGCCGCTCCCTGTCCCGTGACGCGATCCGTCCCCGGGGCGCCTCGAATAGGAAGCGCTGGGGGTCATATAGGGATCGAGCCTGGGATGGTTGAAGTGGCGGATACAGGATTGGGTAACTCTTCGGCAGATGCCGCAACATTGGTCGCCGAGGTCGAGGCGCTCGGCGACCGGCTGCGCCAGGTCCGCGACGCCATCGGCCGGGTGATCTTCGGCCAGCAGGCGGTGGTGGACCATACCCTCATCACCCTGCTCTCCGGCGGCCATGCCCTGCTGGTGGGCCTGCCCGGCCTCGGCAAGACCAAGCTGGTCGAGACCCTTGGCGCCGTGCTCGGGCTGGATGCCAAGCGGGTGCAGTTCACCCCGGACCTCATGCCGGCCGACATCATCGGCTCCGAGGTGCTTGAGGAGAACGAGGCCGGCCGCCGCGCCTTCCGCTTCCTGCAGGGCCCCGTCTTCTGCCAGTTGCTGATGGCCGACGAGATCAACCGCGCCAGCCCGCGGACCCAGTCCGCCCTGTTGCAGGCGATGCAGGAACAGCGGGTCGCCGTCGCCGGCGTGGTCCATCCCCTCCCCGCCCCCTTCCATGTGCTGGCGACGCAGAACCCGATCGAGCAGGAGGGCACCTACCCACTGCCCGAGGCGCAGCTCGACCGCTTCCTGCTTGAGGTCGAGATCGGCTACCCAGACGAGGCCGCCGAGCGCGCCATGCTGCTGGCCACCACCGGCGCGCGGGAGGCGAAGCCGCTCCAGGCCCTCGGCGCCGCCGAGCTGATGGCGGCCCAGGCCCTGATCCGCCGCATCCCGGTCGGCGAGACCGTGCTGGATGCCATCCTCACCCTCGTCCGCACCGCCCGGCCCGAGGGCTCGCCCATCGAGGAGCTACGCCGGCAGCTCGCCTGGGGCCCCGGCCCGCGTGCGGCCCAGGCGCTGATGCTGGCGACCCGCGCCCGAGCCGTGCTGGATGGCCGCCTCGCTCCCTCGGTCGAGGATGTGCTAGCGCTGGCCGAGCCGGTGCTGCGCCACCGCATGGCCCTTACCTTCTCCGCCCGGGCCGACGGCGTGCAGCTCGGCGACGTCATCGCCCGGCTGAAGGACCGCATCGCCTGAGCGCCCCGGCGAAGACGCTCCAGGCCGAGGCGCTCGGCGCCCGCCTGCCGCCGTTGGTGGTCGCCGCCGACCGCGTCGCCGCCACCGTGCTTCAAGGCGTCCATGGCCGGCGCCGCAGCGGCCAGGGCGATGCCTTCTGGCAGTACCGCCCCTTCCTCCCCGGCGATTCCGCCACGCGCATCGACTGGAGGCAGAGCGCCCGTTCCGACCGGCTCTTCATCCGCGAGACGGAATGGGAGGCAGCTCAGACCGTCGCCCTCTGGAGTGATGCCTCCCGCTCCATGGAGTGGACTTCCGGCCCCGGCCGCCCCTCGAAGCGGGAGCGGGCCGACCTGCTGCTCGCCGCACTCGCTTCCCTCGTGCTGCGCGGCGGCGAGCGGGTGCGGCTGATCGGCGGCGGCGGGCGCAGCCATGCCGGCCGGGCGGGCCTCACCACCGTGGTCGAGACCGTCTCGGCCATCGGCAAGTCGCGTTCCCTGCCACCCAATGATCCCAGCCTGCCGCGCCATGCCCGGTGCGTGCTGATCGGTGATTTCCTCGCCCCGCTTGAGAAGATCCATGCCGCGGTCGCAGCACTCGCCGCCCGGCCGGTGCGTGGGCACGTTCTCCAGGTGCTCGACCCGGAGGAGGAAACGCTCGGCGAGAGCAACCGGCACTACAGCGGCCGCGTCCTGTTCGAATGGGCGGGCGATGCCTCGGTCCTGGTGCCGCGGGTGGAGATGGTGCGCAGCCTCTATGCCGAACGGCTGCGGCAGCACCGTGCCGGGCTCGCCGCCATCGCCGCGGCGGCAGGCTGGACCTTCCTCACCCATCGCACCGACCAGCCCCCGGCACAGGCCTTGCTGGCGCTCTGGCAGGCCCTCGCGCCGGACTGAATTCATCCCAATCTAGGTGGAGTGACGCCTTGTCCCACTCCTTGAGGGCCCGATGCTGAACCTTGGGCCCATCGCCTTCGCTGCCCCCTGGCTGTTGCTGGCGTTGCCGGCGCTGCCCGTGCTGTGGTGGCTGCTGCGGGTGACGCCGCCGGCGCCGCGCCGCATCGCCTTTCCTGCCCTCCGCCTGCTGCGCGACCTGCCCGTCGCCGAGGAGACGCCCTCGCGCACGCCCTGGTGGCTGTTGCTGCTGCGGATCGCTGCTGCCGCCCTGCTGATCCTCGGCCTGGCGCGGCCGGTGCTGGGGCCGGGCGCGGGGACTGCGGGCGAGGGCACGCTGCTGCTCGTCATCGATGACGGCTGGGCCTCGGCCGAGGACTGGCCGGCGCGCATGGCGGCCGCCGGGGGCGCGCTCGACCGCGCCGGGCGCGAGGGCCGCCGCGCCGCCCTGCTCGCCACCACGCCGGCCGAGACCGCGGAGCCGCCGCGCGTCATCGGCCCCATGCCGGCCGAGGATCTCCGCAGCCGCCTTGCCGCGCTTCGCCCGAAGCCCTGGGCGCCGGACCACGCCGCCGCGCTTGTTGCCTTCCGCGCCTGGCGCGCCGCCAATCCGGGGCCGATCGCCACCCTCGACCTCAGCGACGGGGTGGAGCACGCGCCTTCCGCCCTCGCCGAGGCGCTTGCCGGTGCCGGCGCCCTCACCCTGGCTCGCGCCGAGGGCCGGCCCCTGCGCCTGCTGCTGCTGCCCGCGGCGGAAGCCGACCGGCTGCGCCTTCGCCTCCAGCAGCTGCCGCTGCCGGTGGCGAGCGAGGCGGTGGTCCTGGCGCGCACCGGCGACGGGCGCGCCCTCGGCCGGGCGACGATTCCACTCGCCGCCGGGGCGACGGAGGGCGAGGCGACGCTCGACCTGCCGGTCGAGATCCGCAACCAGGTCGTGCGGCTGGAGATCGAGAACACCGCGGGCTCCGGCGCCGTCACCCTGCTCGACGAGCGCTTCCGCCGACGCCCGGTCGGCCTGCTGCCGGGCGTCGAGGAAAGCGCCGATGCGCCGCTCATCGGCGACCTCTTCTACCTGGACCGCGCGCTCGCACCCTTTGCGGAACTGCGCCGCAGCCCGCTTGACCGGCTGCTGGCCCGCCCCATCGCCGTGCTGGCGCTGGCCGACCGCCCCGTCGCCGAGGGGCCGGAGCGGGAGGCGCTAACCCGCTGGGTGGAGGCCGGCGGCACGCTGATCCGCTTCGCCGGACCGCGCCTGGCCGATCATCCGGATAGCCTGCTGCCGGTGCCGCTGCGGGCCGAGCGCCAGCTTGGCGGCTCGCTGTCCTGGGAGCAGCCGCAGCACCTCGCCCCCTTCCCCGAGGGATCGCCCTTCGCCGGCCTCGCCATCCCGGCCGAGGTGACGGTAGAGCGACAGGTCCTCGCCGAGCCTTCGCCCCGCCTCACCGAGCGCAGCTGGGCGCGGCTGAGCGATGGCACACCGTTGGTCACGGCCGAATCGCGTGGCAGTGGGCGGATCGTGCTGTTCCACGTCACCGCCAATGCCGAATGGTCGAACCTGCCGCTCTCGGGCCTGTTCGTGCAGATGCTGCGGCGGATCGTAGCGCTCTCGGCCGGTGTCCAGGGCGCCGAGAGCGAGGCGCCATTGGCCCCGATCGAGACGCTGGACGGCTTCGGCCGGCTCGGCCCGGCGCCGCCTGCGGCAGCGGCCATCCTCGCCTCGCAGGTCGAGACGACGGCGCCCTCGCCGCGCAACCCGCCCGGCTGGTACGGCACGCCGGGGCAGGACCCATCGGCCATCGCCTACCGGCGGGCGCTCAATCTCGGCGGCGCCATCCCCGCCCTGCGCGCCGCGCCGCCGCCGCCGCCCGGGACCGGGCTGATGGACATCGGAGGCGTACCGGCCGAGCGCGATCTCGGCCCTTGGCTGCTGGCCGCGGCGCTGCTGCTGCTCGCCGCCGATCTGCTGATCGGCCTTCGGTTGCGCGGGCTGCTCCGGCCTGGCTTCGCCCTGCTCGCGCTACTGGCGCTGGCCCAGCCGGCCTCGGCCCAAATTTCGGCCCAGAATACGGACCCGGCGTCCGCGCTCGCCACCCGCCTCGCCTTCGTCGCCACCGGCGATGCGGGGCTCGACGAGGTGCAGCGGATGGGCCTCGTCGGCCTGTCCGATTTCATCAACCGCCGCTCCGCCACCGCCCTCGCCGACCCGGCGGCGGTCACGCCGGGAGCGGACGACCTCTCCTTCTACCCGCTGCTCTACTGGGTGGTGACGGCCGAGGCGCCGCAGCCGGATGCCAGGGCCGTCAGCGCCCTGAACGAGTTCATGCGCAACGGCGGCATCATCCTCTTCGACACGCGCGACGAGGGCTCGGGCGAGGGGTTCACCCCCGGCGCCCGCTCGGCGCTGCGGCGGGTAACCCGCGACCTCGCCATCCCGCCCCTCGCCCCGATCGGCGAGGACCATGTGCTGAAACGCGCCTTCTACCTGCTGCCCGACCTGCCCGGCCGCTTCTCCGGCGGCCAGGTCTGGGTGGCGCGCGACCAGGACCGGGCGAATGACAGCGTCTCGCCCGTCATCATCGGCGGGCATGACTGGGCCAGCGCCTGGGCCATCGACGCCCGCGGGCAGAACCCCTTCGCCACCATCCCCGGCGGCACGCGGCAGCGGACGCTGGCCTACCGCTTCGGCATGAACCTCGTGATGTACGCCCTCACCGGCAACTACAAGGGCGACCAGGTGCATGTGCCGGCCATCCTTGAAAGGCTCGGCAACTGATGCAGCAGGCGCTTTCGGGCATCGACTTCGCCCCTGTCCTGCCGGCCTGGCTGATCGCGGCCCTCGCCGTGCTGGCGGTGCTGGCGCTGGTCCCGGCCGTGCTGCGGCGGGCCCGCGGCGTGGCGCTGCGGGCGCTGACCTTCGCCCTGCTGCTGCTGGCGCTGGCCAATCCGCGCCTCGTGGAGGAGACGCGGGAGACGCGGCCGGATATCGCCCTGCTGGTGGTGGACCGCAGCGACAGCGCCCGCATCGGCAGCCGCGCCCAGCAGATCGAGGCGGCGCGTGCCGGCATCGAGGCGCGCGCGGCGAAGCTCCCCGATCTGGAGCTCCGCACCGTCGAGGTGCCGGAGGGCGGCAACCAGGGCACGCGCCTCTTCACCGCGACCGAGCGGGCGCTCGCCGACATCCCCCGCGCCCGCCTCGCCGGCGTCATCGCGCTGACCGATGGGCAGGTGCATGACGTGCCGGCCGCATCCCCCATCGAGGCGCCCTTCCACGCCCTGCTCCCCGGCCGCCCGGGCGAGACGGACCGCCGGCTGCGGGTTGTCGAGGCGCCGGGCTTCGGCATCGTCGGCCGCTCGGTCGAGCTGCGCGTCGCCGTCGAGGATCTCGGCGTGCCGAACGCGGCGGGCGCCGCCCGCCTCTCGATCCGCCGCGACGGCGCGCCGGCCCGCATCGAAAGCGTCCCCATCGGCCGCGAGCATCATATCGAGGTGCCGATCGAGCGTGGCGGCCCGACCGTTGTCGAACTCGCCGCCGAGGCACGGCCGGGCGAGGTCTCGGAGCTCAACAACCGCGCCGTCGTCACGATCACCGGCGTGCGCGACCGGCTGCGCGTACTGCTCGTCTCCGGCGAGCCGCATGCGGGCGAGCGCACCTGGCGCCGCCTGCTGAAGGCCGATCCGGGCGTCGACCTCGTCCACTTCACCATCCTCCGGCCGCCGGAGAAGGACGACCTGACCCCGCTCAACGAGCTGGCGCTGATCGCCTTTCCGGTGCGCGAGCTGTTCCAAGTGAAGCTGCGCGAATTCGACCTTGTCGTCTTCGACCGCTTCGCCAATCGCGGCATCCTGCCGCCGGCCTATCTGCGCAACATCGCCGATTACGTTCGCGGCGGCGGCGCGCTGCTGATGTCGGTCGGCCCAGAATTCGCCGGCCCGACGAGCCTCGCCAACACGCCGCTCGGCGCAGTGCTGCCGGCGCGGCCGGCCGCCGGGGCGGGGCAATCCGCCGTCGCCGAAGGCGCCTTTCGCCCAAGCGTGACGACGGTCGGCGCCCGCCACCCCGTCACCGAAGGCCTTACCGGCGCCAACCCGGACGAGCGGCAGGCGGCAAGCTGGGGCCGCTGGTACCGCAGCCTCCGCGTCGACCAGCGCGGCGGCACGGCGGTGATGGATGCGGCCGACGGCGCCCCCCTGCTGCTGCTCGACCGCGTCGGGGAAGGCCGTGTTGCGCTGCTGCTGTCCGACCATATCTGGCTGTGGTCACGCGGCCATGACGGCGGCGGGCCGCAGGCGGAACTCCTCCGCCGCGCTGCGCATTGGTTGATGCGCGAACCCGAGCTCGAGGAGGAAGACCTGACCGCCCGCATCGAAGCCGGCCAGCTCGGCATCCAGCGCCGCAGCCTGGAGGCCGGCCCGCCGCCCGAGGTGACCATCACCGCCCCCGATGGCAGCACGCAGCGCCGGTTGCTCGAAGCCGGACCTGGTGGCCATGCTGCGGCCCGGCTACTGGCCGAGCAGCCCGGCGTCTGGCAGGTCTCGGATGGGCGGCGCAGCGCCTTCGCCGCCGCGGCGGCCGCCAACCCGGCCGAAGTCGCCGATCTTCGTGCCGACCCGGCGCGCCTCGCCCCGATCCTCGCCGCGACCGGAGGTGCCGCGCGCTGGCTCGGCAGCGCGGCCGAGCCCGCCCTGCCGGAGCTGCGCCGCGTCGGCCTCGGACGGGATTCGCGCGGCGGCGACGCACAGACCGGCTGGGTCGGCCTCCGCCGCAATGGCGACCATACGGTGACCGGCATTTCCGCCATGCCGCTGCTGCCGCCCTGGCTGGCCCTGCCGATGGTGCTCGGCCTTGCCGTTTTTGCCTGGCGGCGGGAGGGACGTTGATGCGCCGGCTGCTGCCCCTGGTTCTGCTCGCAGGCTGCGCCACCGGCCCGAGCCTCGAAAGCCGCCTTGCCGCCACCATCGGCCAGAGCGAATTGCATGTCGTCGAGACCTTCGGCGTCCCCAACCGCACTTATGACACCGGTGGCCTCCGCTTCCTGCAATATGAGGAGCGGCGCCAGGTGCTGCATCAGCTGGACCCCTATTGGGGCTATCCCTATGGCCGCTTCGCCCCCTATCGGTTCGGCGGCCCGGTGCTGCTGACCCGCTCCTGCGACATCACCTTCGCTCTGAAGGAAAGCCGGGTGCAGTCCTTCACCGCGCGCGGCGACGACTGCCGCTGAGGCATCGCTGGCGGCGGAGGGCGGGATTGGGTATGGGAAGGGCATGCGCTCCCCTGCCCTGTTCCCGCCCCTGGCGCTCGCCGCGCTCTTCGCCCTGCCGATCCCGGAAGCTGCGGCCCAATTCGGCCGTGGCGGCCGTGCCGGTGGGTTGACCGACGCGCCGACCGAGGCGAGCCGCCCACCGCCGGCTGCCCTCCCCGGCCTGCAATACCGCCGGGCACCTGAGCCGATCCCGGCGGATCCGGGCCAGAACCTCGGGCCGAACGCAGCACTCTTCGACGCCATCAACCGAGGCGACATCGCGGCGGCGCGGGAGGCGGTCGGGCGCGGGGCCGATATCGGGTCGCGCAACGTGCTCGGTCTTTCGCCCATCGACGCCGCGGTGGATCAGGGACGGAGCGAGATCCTCTTCTTCCTGCTTTCGGTGCGCGGCAGCAGCGGCAGCCAGGGCGCCCCATTGCCGCCCACGGAGCCGGTGACGCCCGCCGTCGCCCCACGCCCGGCACCGCGGCGGAACGCCGCGCCGGCGGCCGAGCGGCCGGTGGCGAATCCGGTGCAGCGCGTTGCCAATCCACGGCTCTGGGCCGGGGATGGCGGCTCGCCCAACCCGGCGATCGGCTTCCTCGGCTTCGATGCCGGCCGTCCGGCGGGCGCGGCGCCGCCCGAGGCCGCTGCCGGCCCTGCTCCGCGCCGCAACGGCCGGGGCTGACCCTCAGCCGCGCGGCAGGGATGCCAGCGCGGCCTCGAAGGCCTCCAGCGTCTGCGCCTCGTCCCGTGCGTCATGCGCGGTGGAGAGATAGTATTTGCTCTCGCCCTTCAGGATGCCGCGCTCGCGCAGCACGGCGTTGACATGGCGCTGCACCGCCGCGTCGGCCCGCAGCGTGCCGCGATAGTCGCGCGGCGCCTCCTCGGCGAAGACGATGTCGAAGAGAGGCGGCTCGCCAACGGCGCGGCCCGGCACGCCATGGCGGCGCAGCATCCCCTCCATTTCCGCCATCATCCGCCGGCCCATGGCGAAGACGCCGTCATAGGCGCCGGGCCGGCGCAGCACCTCGAGCGTGGCGAGGCCGGCGACCGAAGCGACCGGATTGCCGGACAGCGTGCCGACCTGCATGAGGAAGCCGTCATCGCCGACGATCCCGCGGTCGAAATGCGCCATGATGTCGGCCCGGCCGGCGATGGCCGCGAGCGGGAAGCCGCCGCCGATGATCTTGCCGAGCGTGCAGAGATCAGGCGTCACGCCGTAGTAGTCCTGCGCCCCGCCGTAGCAGAAGCGGAAGCCCGTCACGACCTCGTCGAAGATCAGCGGGATGCCGTATTGCGTGGCCAGCTCCCGCATTCCCTGCAGGAAGCCCGGCGCCGGCGGGATCAGCCGCTGGAAGGGCTCCAGGATGATGGCTCCGAGTTCGTCGTGATGCTCGGCGATCAGGCTACGCGCCGTCTCCAGGTCGTTGAAGGGCGCGACCAGCACCTCTTCCCGCACGCTGCGCGGGATACCGGCGGAGTCCGGCACGGCGACGGGGAAGTTGGCGAGCTGCTTCGGCGCCAGGCTCATCAGCCCCCAGTCGGACATGCCATGGTAACCGCCCTCGAATTTGAGGATGCGGTCGCGCTTGCGGAAGGCCCGCGCCACCCGCAGCGCATACATATCGGCCTCCGACCCGCTGGAGACGAAGCGCAACTGCTCCGCGCAGGGCAGCGCGGCGACGATGGCCTCGGCGAGGCGGATGCCGGGCTCGCTGGTGGCGAAGAAGGTGGTGCCGAGCGGCAGTTGCGCCCCGACCGCCGCCAGCACCTCCGGATGGCTATGACCGAGGAACATCGGGCCGGAGCCGAGCAGGTAGTCGATATATTCCCGCCCGGCGACATCCCAAACCCGCCCGCCGTGCCCCTCGCGGAGAATGACCTCGGGGGCGAAATTGCCGAAGCCTCCCGCCGGCAGCACGCGCCGTGCCGCCTGCGCCAGCGCCGCTTCGGTATCGCTTGGGGAGATGCTGTCCATCGCCGTCGGTCCTTGGGCTGGGATGGCCCTCAGCCTAGGGCATGATCGCCCGGGACCGAAAGCCGGCGCCATGGATCATGCAGCAGGGCGCCAGCCTCGGATGGATCCTCAGGACTTCGACGTCCCCGCGATGATCCCGCCGGCCAGCGTCGCCGGGTTGCGCTCCCACCAGCGGCCTGCATCCACCCAGGTGATGAAGTCGAGCACGGCGCGGTTGAAGCCGTCCGGATCCTCGATGTTCATGGCATGGCCGCAACGGGGCATTACCAGCAGGGCGCTGGTGGCAATCGCGCGCTTGAGGAAGAGGCCGGGCTCCAGCGTAGGGTCGTCCTCGTCGCCGCAGACGATGAAGGTCGGCAACTTCATCCTGCGGAACTCGGCCTCCAGGTCGAACAGACTCGGGCGCTCGCGCTGGACGCCGCGCATGGTCAGCACGGCGCCATCGGTGTCGTGCTCGGCGAGCTGGGACATGAACTCGGCATAGCCGCGCGGGTCCTTTTCCTCGAAGACCAGGCGGGTCGGGCCGCGGCCATAGGTCCTGGCCATCTTCCACATGCCCTCCCCGGCGATGCGGTCGGCGGTCGCGTCCACCTCGGAGCGGAACTGGTCGCGCTTGCCCGGGGCAGCGCCGTAGCCGACGCCCGCGGCGGTCAGGCTGCGCGCCAGATGCGGGTAGCGGAGGCCGAGATGCAAGGTGGCGAAGGCGCCCATCGAAAGCCCGACCACATGCGCCGGCGCCAAGCCCAGGCGCTCGATCACCTGGGCGATGTCGTCCGTGGCGCGGTCCTGGGAATAGGCAGCCGGGTCATGCGGCACGGCCGAAGGCGGATAGCCGCGGGCGTTGAAAGCGATGCAGCGGTAGCGCCGGGCGAAGAAGCGCATCTGCGGCTCCCAGCTGCGCGCATCGCCGGCGAATTCATGGACGAAGACCAACGGCGTGCCGTGACCGGCCTCCTCATAGTGCAGTTCCACCCCGTCATCGGTGGTGATGGTCGGCATCGGTCCCGTCCCCCTCCTGAGCGAGGCAAGGCTAGCCGGGGCCGGGGAAATGGAGGAAGGGGGCTTCAAAGAGGACCCTGCTGGTCCTATTTAGTCGGCATGAGGGATGTGCGGTGTTGAGGCTCTCGAAACTGACCGATTATGCCGTGGTCGTCATGGCCCGCCTGGCGCGGGATGGCGCCCTGCCGGATGGCCAGGTGCAGACCGCACCGGGCCTCGCCCTGGCGACCGGCATCGCCGAGCCGACCGTCGCCAAGGTGCTCAAGATATTGGGCCAGGCGGGGCTGGTGGAAGGGCTGCGGGGCGCCCGTGGCGGCTACCGGCTGACCCGGCCGCTCGCCGCCGTGCCCCTGTCCGAGGTGATCGTCGCCATCGATGGGCCGATCGCCCTCACCGCCTGTGTGGATGGCGGCCAGGGGCAGTGCGAGGCGCAGGGCATCTGCGCCGTGCGCGGCCGCTGGGACCCGGTCAACGATGCCATCCGCCGGGCCTTGTCCGACATCACCCTCGCTGACCTGGCCGGCCCCACACGCTGCGCCACCGTCCCCGCTTTCGCTCAGCTCGTCGCCGAGTAGGAACCCGATATGCCCGCAGTCGCCGAGACCCTCGACACCGTCCAGTCCGTCACCGAAGGCACCTACAAGTGGGGCTTCGAGACCGAGATCGAGATGGATTTCGCCCCGAAAGGGCTGAACGAGGATACCGTTCGCTTCATCTCCGCCCAGAAGAAAGAGCCCGAGTGGCTGCTCGAGTGGCGGCTGAAGGCCTTCGCCACCTGGCAGAAGATGCAGGAGCCGCGTTGGCCGGCGGTGAAGTACCCGCCGATCGACTACCAGGACGCCTACTACTACGCGGCGCCGAAGAAGAAGGACGGCCCGAAGTCGCTCGACGAGGTCGATCCCGAGCTGCTGAAGACCTATGCCAAGCTCGGCATCCCGCTGAAGGAGCAGGCGATCCTGGCCGGCGTCGAGGGCGTGGGCGACAGCCCCTCCGAGGGCGGCCGCATGCCGATCGCCGTCGATGCGGTGTTCGACAGCGTCTCCGTCGCCACCTCCTACAAGGAGCGGCTGGCGAAGGACGGCATCATCTTCTGCGCCATTTCCGAGGCGGTGCATGAGCACCCGGAGCTGGTGAAGCAGTACCTCGGCACCGTGGTGCCGCCGGGCGACAACTTCTATGCGGCATTGAACAGCGCGGTCTTCACCGATGGCAGCTTCGTCTACATCCCGAAGGGCGTGCGCTGCCCGATGGAGCTGAGCACCTACTTCCGCATCAATGCCAAGAGCACCGGCCAGTTCGAGCGGACGCTGATCATCGCCGATGAGGGCGCGGTTGTCTCCTATCTCGAGGGCTGCACGGCGCCGATGCGGGACGAGAACCAGCTGCATGCGGCGGTGGTCGAGCTGGTCGCGCTCGATGACTCCCAGATCAAGTACAGCACGGTGCAGAACTGGTACCCCGGCGATGCCGAGGGCCGGGGCGGCATCTACAACTTCGTCACCAAGCGGGCGCAGTGCCGCGGCAAGCGCAGCAAGGTGAGCTGGACCCAGGTGGAGACCGGCTCGGCCATCACCTGGAAGTACCCGTCCTGCGTGCTGCTCGGCGATGACAGCGTCGGCGAGTTCTACTCGGTGGCCATCACCAACAACCACCAGCAGGCCGATACCGGCACGAAGATGATCCATGTCGGCAAGCGCACGACATCGACCATCGTCTCCAAGGGCATCTCGGCCGGCAAGGGGCAGAACACCTATCGCGGCCTGGTGCGGGTGGCGCCAACGGCCTCGGGCGCGCGTAACTTCACCCAGTGCGACAGCCTCCTGATCGGCGACCAGTGCGGGGCGCATACCGTGCCCTATATCGAGAACCGCAACATGTCGGCCAAGGTCGAGCATGAGGCGACCACGAGCCGCATCGCCGAGGACCAGCTGTTCTACTGCCGCCAGCGCGGCCTGTCCGAAGAGGATGCGGTCGGGATGATCGTCAACGGCTTCTGCCGCGAGGTGTTGAAGGAGCTGCCGATGGAATTCGCCGTCGAGGCCCAGAAGCTTCTCCAGATTTCGCTCGAAGGGAGCGTCGGTTAAATGCTGCGTATCGAAGGACTGACCGCCGAGGTCGATGGCAAGCCGATCCTCAAGGGGATCGACCTGGAAGTCCCTGCCGGCGAGGTGCACGCCATCATGGGCCCGAACGGCTCCGGCAAATCGACCCTTTCCTATGTCCTTGCCGGGCGCGAGGGCTATGAGGTGACAGGCGGCAGCGCGACGCTGAACGGCGTCGACCTGCTGGGCATGGAACCGGAGGAGCGGGCGGCGGCGGGCGTCTTCCTCGCCTTCCAGTATCCGGTGGAGCTGCCGGGCGTTGGCAATGCCAATTTCCTCCGCACCGCGCTGAACGCCATCCGCCGCGGCAAAGGCGAGTCGGAGCTGGACGCCATGCAGTTCCTGAAGCTGGCCCGTGCCCGCCTGAAGGAACTGCAGATGTCGGAGGACATGCTGAAGCGCGGCGTCAATGTCGGCTTCTCCGGCGGTGAGAAGAAGCGGAATGAGGTGCTGCAGATGGCGCTGCTCCGCCCGAGCCTCGCCATCCTCGACGAGACCGACAGCGGCCTCGACATCGACGCGCTGAAGATCGTGGCCGATGGCGTGAACGCGCTGCGGGCGCCGGACTTCTCCGCCCTCGTCATCACCCACTACCAGCGGTTGCTCGACTACATCGTACCCGACAAGGTGCATGTGCTGATGCAGGGCCGCATTGTGCAGACCGGCGGGCCGGAGCTGGCGAAGCAGCTGGAGGCCTCTGGCTATGCCTCGGTGCAGGCCGCGGCATGAACACCGTCGTGCATAGCGGCGCCGAGGGCTTCCTGCACCGCTTCGAGGGGCTGCGGGCGCGCCTTCCGGGGCAGCGGCTGGCCTGGGTGCAGGCGCTGCGCGAGGCGGCGGCCGAGCAATTCCGCGTCGCTGGCTTCCCGACTCGCCGGGTCGAGGCCTGGAAATACACCGATCTCCGCCCCGTCTCCGATGCCGCCTTCGACGAGGCGCTGACCATCCTGGGCGATGGCGACACGCTGCCGGCGCCGCGCGGTGAGCGTCGCGCCGTCTTCGTCGATGGCCGCTTCCGCGAGGAGCTGTCGCAGATCGAGGGCGCCAGCTTCGCCATTGGCAGCCTGGCGGAGGAGCTGCCGCGGCTGGAGGGGCGTCTCGGCGCCCTGGCCCGCCCGGCGGAGGAGTCGCTGGTCGCGCTCAACACCATGCTGTTCGAGGACGGATTGCTGGTGACGGTGCCGACCGGCGTCGCCGGTGGCGTGCTGGAGCTGTGCTCGCTCGCTAGCCGCAGCGAGCGGCCCTCCGCCTTTCATCCGCGCCACCTCATCCGGCTCGAATCCGGTGCCAGCCTTACCATCGTGGAGGAGGCGAGCGGGCCCGAAGATACACGCTACCTGCATAATCCGGTCTTCGAGATCGAGCTGGCGGAGGGCGCCGTGCTGACCCATGCCCGCATCCAGCGCGAGGGGGTGAAGGGCTTCCAGCTCGGCACCGTCTATGCGCGGATCGAGGCGGGCGCGACCTATGACAATTTCACCCTGAATGCCGGCGCCCGCCTGGTGCGGAACGAGATCCACGCCGTGCTCGCCGGGCCGAAGTCCGCCTGCCACATGAACGGCGCGCAGCTGCTGCGCGCTGGCCAGCATGCCGACACCACGACGGTGCTCGACCATGCGGCGCCCGATTGTGCGAGCCGGCAGACCTACAAGACGGTGTTGCAGGGCAAGTCGCGCGGCGTCTTCCAGGGCAAGATCCATGTCCACCAGGTTGCGCAGCGCACCGACGGTTACCAGATGAATCAGGCGCTGCTGCTGAGCCCGGATGCCGAGATCGACAGCAAGCCGCAGCTCGAAATCTATGCCGACGACGTGAAGTGCAGCCATGGCGCCACCGTGGGCGCCCTGGACGCCGACCAGCTCTTCTACCTGCGGGCCCGCGGCATCCCCGAGGCTAAGGCGCGCAGCATCCTGGTCGAGGCCTTCCTGCAGGAAGCGATCGAAGGCGTCACCGATGAGACCGCCCGCGCCGCGCTGGAAAGCGCCGTCGCCGGCTGGTGGGAGAAGGAAGCTGCATGAACGCGCCGGTCCAGCCGGGCTTCGATGTCGAGCGCATCCGCGCCGACTTCCCCATCCTGGCACAGCAGCACCGTGGCAGGCCGCTTGTCTTCCTCGACAGCGGCGCCTCGGCCCAGAAGCCGCGGCAGGTAATCCAGGCGATGGTCCGCAGCATGGAGGAGCGCTATGCCAATGTGCATCGCGGCGCCTACCGGCTGAGCGAGGCCGCCACAGCGGATTACGAGGCGGCGCGCGCCGCCGTCGCCCGCTTCATCAACGCGGCCGACCCGCGCGAGGTGATCTTCACCACCAACAGCACGGCGGCGATCAACCTCGTCGCCCATAGCTGGGGGCGCGGGGTGTTGCGGCCCGGGCAGGCGGTGCTGGTCTCGGAGATGGAGCACCACGCCAACCTCGTCCCCTGGCACATGCTGCGGGACGACAACCGGGGCATCGAGCTGCGCATCTGCCGCGTGACCGATGCCGGGGAGCTCGACCTCGACGACCTTGAGGCCAAGCTCGCCGACGGCAAGGTGGGCCTCGTCGCCGTCACCCATATGTCGAACGTGCTGGGCACGGTGACGCCGGCCGGGCGGATCGTCGCCATGGCGCATGCCAAGGGTGCCAAGGTCCTGCTCGACGGCAGCCAGGCAGCCGTGCACCGCCGTGTCGACATGCAGGCGCTGGGCGCGGATTTCTACGCCTTCACCGGGCACAAGCTTTACGGGCCGACCGGCATAGGCGTGCTGTGGGCGCGGCTCGAGCACCAGGAGCGCATGCCGCCCTTCCTCGGCGGCGGCGACATGATCGCGAGCGTGACGCTCGAGGGCAGCACCTGGGCGGAGCCGCCGGCCAAATTCGAGGCCGGCACGCCGCCCATCGTCGAGGCGGTAGGGCTGCATGCGGCGATCGACTACGTCTCGGCCATCGGCATGCCGGCGCTCGAGGCGCATGAGCATACCCTCGTCGACCACGCCATGCGCCGCCTCTCCGATGTCGAGGGGCTGACGCTGCTCGGCCGGGCGCAGGACCGCGGCGGAGTCTTTTCATTCGCGCTCGACAATGCCCACCCGCATGACCTGGCGACGCTGCTCGACCGGGCCGGCCTCGCGGTGCGCGCCGGGAGGCATTGCGCCGAGCCGTTGCATGCGCGCTTCGGCCTTGAGGGCGGCACCTGCCGCGCCTCCTTCGGGCTCTACACCACGCTCGGCGAGATCGATTATCTCGCCGAGGCTTTGACGAAAGCCAGGGAGTTCTTCTCCTGATGTTCGACGACCTCCGTGACCTCTACCAGGAGGTCATCCTCGACCATGGGCGGAAGCCCCGGAATTTCCGCCGGCTGGAGGATGCCGACCGCACGGCCCGCGGCGACAACCCGATGTGCGGCGACCGGATGGAGCTGTTCCTGAAGCTCCGGCCGGACGGTGCCATCGAGGACGTCGCCTTTCAGGGCCGCGGCTGCGCCATCTCCATGGCCAGCGCATCTCTGATGACCGAAACCGTCAAGGGAAAGTCCCCGGCCGAGGCCCATATGCTGGGCGACCGCTTCCGCAACCTCGCCATGACCGGCACCTGCCCCGATTGCGGCGCCTCGCTGGAGGAGGAGATGGAGCGGCTGCAGCCTCTCTCGGGCGTGCATGAGTTCCCAAGCCGGGTGAAATGCGCGACGCTTGCCTGGCACACGCTCAACGCCGCGCTCGATGGCGGCGCGAAGGAGGCGACGAGTGAGTGACGAAGCCACCACCACGCATGGCGCCTGGACACCCGATGGCGAGGTCCCGCCGCCGGCGCCGAAGGTGAGCGAAGATGCCGTCATCAGCATGATGAAGACGGTCTTCGACCCGGAGATCCCGGTCGACATCTACGAGCTCGGCCTGATCTACGCCGTCGAGATCGAGGATGACGGGAAGGTGAAGGTCGAGATGACGCTGACCACGCCTTCCTGCCCCTCGGCGCAGGAGCTGCCGAGCCAGGTGGAGGAGAGCATTCGCATGGTCCCGGGCGTGACCGGCGTGAAGGTCGAGGTCGTCTGGGATCCGCCTTGGGATCAGGGCCGGATGAGCGAAGATGCCCGTCTTGCCATGAACATGTTTTGAGGGAGGCCGCCATGAGCACGACCACCCAGAGCCCGCCGCGCACGCGTCGCGCGCTGCCGCCTTTGATGCAGCTGACCGACGCCGCCGCCGAGCGGCTGCGCGCCCTCTACGCCGCCGGCGAGGCCGGGCGCCTGCTCCGCATCGGGGTGAAGACCAAGGGCTGCTCCGGCCTTTCCTACGACCTGTCCTGGGTCGATGCGCCGGAGCCGACGGATGAGCGGGTCACCGACAAGGAGGTGACGGTGCTCGTGGACCGCAAGGCGAGCCTCTTCCTCATCGGCACCACCATGGATTACGAGCAGAAGGCGATGTCCGCCGGCTTCACCTTCACCAACCCGAACGAGAAGGGCCGGTGCGGCTGCGGGGAGAGCTTCCACGTCTGAGGCTGCGGCCGCCCCTCAGCCGCTGGTTTTTTCTCGTCCTGCCACCCCGTTGCGCTAGGCTTCCCGGAAAGGACGGTACGGTCCTGACCAGGGAGGCCTCAGCATGAACGTCATCACGCGTGACCCATCGGCCGGGACGCCACTCTCGCGCCTCGACCCGAGCGACCCCGCCCTCTACCAGAACGAGGCCTGGGCGCCGCTCTTCGCCCGCCTCCGCCGCGAGGAGCCGGTGCATTTCTACGCCGAGAGCCGCTTCGGCCCCTATTGGTCCGTCACCCGCTACAAGGACATCATGACGGCGGAGGTGGACCATGCGACCTTCTCCTCCGAGACCGGCGGCATCCAGCTCATCGACCAGCCGAAGGACCTCGCCCGGCCGAGCTTCATCCGCATGGACCCGCCGAAGCATGACGAGCAGCGGAAGGTCGTCCAGCCCATCGTCGCCCCCGGCAACCTCGCCAACATGGAAGTGTTGATCCGCGAGCGGACCTGCCGCGTGCTCGACGCGCTGCCGCGCGGCGAGCCATTCGACTGGGTCGAGCGGGTCTCCATCGAGTTGACGACGATGATGCTGGCGACGCTCTTCGACTTCCCCTTCGAGGAAAGGCACAAGCTCACCTTCTGGTCCGACGTGGCGATCTGCGACGTCACCGCCCCCGACCCGTTGGTCCCGACCGAGGAGGCGCGCTTCGCCGAGCTGAAGGTCATGGCCGAGACCATGGCCGCCCTCTTCAATGCCCGCCGCGACGGCCCGCCGCGCTTCGACCTGCTCTCCATGCTGGCGCAGGGGCCGGCGACGCGGGACATGCCGCTCCGCGAGTTCATGGGCAACCTCGCCCTGCTTATCGTCGGCGGCAACGACACCACGCGCAACTCGATGACCGGCGGCCTGCTCGCCCTGCACCAGAACCCGGCGGAGTTCCGCAAGCTCCGCGAGAACCCGGCTCTCATCCCGAACATGGTCTCCGAGATCATCCGCTGGGTGACGCCGGTCATCCATATGCGCCGCACGGCAACGCGGGATGTTGAACTCGGCGGCCGCACCATCCGCGCAGGGGACAAGGTCGCCCTCTGGTATGTCTCCGGCAACCGGGACGAAGCGGCGATCGAGCAGCCGGACCGCTTCCTCATAGACCGGCCGCGCGCCCGCCAGCACCTCTCCTTCGGCTTCGGCGTGCATCGCTGCGTCGGCAACCGCCTGGCGGAACTCCAGCTCCGCATCCTCTGGGAGGAAATCCTGGCCCGCTTCCCGACGATCGAGGTGCTGGGGCCGCCGCGGCGGATCTACTCCAACTTCATCCACGGCATCGCCGGCTTGCCGGTGCGGATCCCCGCCTAGACCTCGACCGGATTGGGCGCCACGCGGCGCAAGGCTTCGGGCGAGGTCACCCGGGCCGGCCTCCTTCGGCCCCGCAATGGCCGAATGCGCCGGGCAACCGGCTTCACGCCGGGCGCGGCCGGGTCTAGAAATAGTTAGCCACCTATGGAGAGGGAACGCCAAATGGGCATGCTGGATGGTAAGGTCGCGGTCGTCACAGGCTCGGGCGGCGGCGTCGGCCGGGAGATCGCGCTGCAGATGGCCGAGGCCGGGGCCAAGGTCATCATCAACGACATCGGCGCCAGCCTGACCGGCGAGGGCCAGTCCGCCACCCCGGCGCAGCAGACCAAGCAGATCATCGAGCAGCGCGGCGGTCAGGCCGAGATCAACACCGACAGCGTCGCCTCCTGGGAGAGCGCCGGGAAGATCGTCCAGTCGGCGTTGGACCATTTCGGCCGCATCGACATCGTGGTGAACAATGCGGGCATCCTGCGCGACCAGATCTTTCACCGCATGTCGGCGGAGGAGTGGAACGCCGTCATCGACGTGCATCTCAACGGCTCCTTCTACATGTCGCGCCACGCGGCGACGCATTTCCGCAAGCAGGAGAGCGGCGCCTTCGTCCACATCACCTCGACCTCCGGCCTGATCGGCAATTTCGGCCAGGCGAACTACTCGGCGGCGAAGCTCGGCATCGTCGCGCTGTCGAAGTCGATCGCGCTCGACATGAAGCGCTACAACGTGCGCTCCAACTGCCTCGCCCCCTTCGCCTGGAGCCGCATGACCAGCTCCATCCCGGCCGAGACGCCGGAGCAGAAGGCGCGCGTCGAGAAGATCATGCGCATGGGTCCGGAGAAGAATGCGCCGCTCGCCGTCTTCCTCGCCTCCGACGCGGCGAAGGAGGTCAACGGCCAGATCTTCGCCCCGCGCATGAACGAGCTGTTCCTGTTCAGCCAGAACCGTCCGATCCGCAGCATCCACAGCAGCGACGGCTGGACGCCGGAGAGCCTCGCGGAGCATGCGCTCCCGGCGCTGAAGAGCTTCTTCGTCCCGCTGGAGCGTTCGGGCGAGGTCTTCTCCTGGGATCCGCTGTAACGCTCCCAGACACCGCTTCGAGGCGTCGCGGCAAGGCCGCCTGACGCCTGAGGCTTCGGCTACCCTTCCGTGGCAGACCCACGGAAGGGCTCCATCCGGCGACAAGGGAGGGGCCGTGACGCCCGAGAGCCTGATCCGCGGCCGCTATGGCCTCAAGCCCGAGGCGCCGCTGCCCTTCGCCCCGCCGGACGAGGTCCCGCCTGCCCTCGCAGCCCTGCTCGACCGCCGCGTCACCCGCCGCTATATCGCCGAACCGGTGCCGGAAGCGCTGTTGCATACCGTTCTCGCCGCCGCCCAATCCGCGCCGAGCAAATCCGACCTGCAGCAGTACTCCATCATCCTGATCCGGACACCCGAGAGGATTACCCGCATCGCCGACTGGATCGGCGGCATGGACTGGATCAAGCAGGCCCCCGTCTTCCTGCTCTTCTGCGGCGACATCCGCCGCGGCCGCCGGGTCGCCATGCTGCATGGCCGTCGGCATGCCAACGACAATGTCGACACCTTCATCAATGCGACGGCCGATGCGGCGCTGGCCCTCGGCTTCACGGTGATGGCCGCCGAGGCCGCCGGGCTCGGCGCCTGCCCCGTCTCCTATGTCCGCAACCATGTCGAGAAGATCGGGCCGATGTGCGGCCTGCCGGAGGGGGTCTTCCCCGTTGCCGGCCTGACCCTCGGCTGGCCCGAAGGACCCCGCAACTGGCTCTCCCCCCGCCTGCCCCAGGCGCTGGTCGTACACCGCGAGACCTATGACGACAGCGGGCTGGAGGCGGCGCTGCCCGCCTATGACGCCGCTCGCCCACCGGCCCGGCCGCGCTACCCGGAGATCCATGGCCCGAAGCCCGAGGGCTGCGGCTGGAGCGAGAATGCCGCCTGCCAGCTCTCCGTCCCGGAACGCTTCGGCCTCCGCACCTGGCTGAAGCTGCAGGGCCTCTCGCTTGACTGAAGCCCCGATGACCGAAGCCCCGACCGCCGACAACCCCGGTGGCGTCGAGGAGGCGAAGCGCAGCGCCCGCTCCGTCACGCCCCGCCATGCCGCGAGCCTCATCCTCTGGCGCGAGGGGCCGCAGGGGGTGGAGGTGCTGATGGGCCTCCGCCATGCCTCGCACCGCTTCATGCCGAACGTCCTGGTCTTCCCGGGCGGCCGGGTGGACCGCGCCGACCACCGCGCGCCGGCCCTCGGCGACCTTCCGGCCTTCACCCGCGCCTGCCTGGAGCGCCAGGCCCCACCATCGCTCGCGCGGGCCATCGGCATCGCCGCCGCGCGCGAGCTGCATGAGGAAACCGGCCTCGTCCTCGGGCGGATGGAGGGAGGGCGCCTGCTGCCCGACCTCCCCGCGCTCGACTATCTCTGTCGCGCGGTGACGCCGCCCAACCGCTTCCGCCGCTTCAACGCCCGCTTCCTCATCGCCCGCGCCGAGGCGGCCCATGGCGCGCTCCGCGGCAGCGGCGAGCTGGAGGAGCTGCGCTTCTTCGGCATCGAGGAGGCTGCCGCGCACAAGATCGCCAGCATCACCGGCAAGGTGCTGCGGGAATTCGTCGCTTGGCTCGCCCTCAGCCCCGTCGAGCAGGAAGCACGGGAGCTGATCTGCTTCCGCGGGATGGACCAGCGCCTAGCCGAGCGCTGACCATGCCTCGCCTTCGCGCACCGCCCGACCCTCGCCCTCCAGCTTGAGGAGATGGCTGAGCAGGCTGCGGCCCGCCGGGCCGACCAGCCGCGCATCGAGCGGCCCGTAGACCGGCGGCACCAGCTCGGCCGGCGTCGCACGCCCCGCTGTCCGCAGCGCCGCCAGCACCTTCGCCTCGCGCTCCTCCCGATGGGCCTTGAGGGCGGCGAGGAAGGGCTTCGGGTCGGTGAGCGGCGCGCCATGGCCGGGCAGCAGCAGCTGGTCGTCCCGCGCCATCACCCGCTCGAGGCTCCGCATGTAGTCCGCCATGTCGCCATCCGGCGGGCTGATCACGCTGGTGGACCAGCTCATCACATGGTCGGCGCTGAAGAGGATGCCCGTCCCCTCCAGCGAGAAGCAGAGGTGGTTGGCGCAATGCCCCGGCGTGTGCAGCGCCCGCAGCCGCCAGCCCTTGCCCTCCAGCACCTCGTCATCCGCGAGGCGTACATCCGGGTGGAAGCCGTGGTCGCCCCCTTCCCCGCCTGCCTCGGGCGGCGTCACATGCGGGCCGAAGCCATAGGTCATCGCCCCGGTCCGCGCCACGAGCGGCCGCGCGCCGGGCGAATGGTCCCGGTGGGTATGGCTGACCAGCACCTGGGTGATCGTCTCCCCTTCCGTCGCCCGCAGGATCGCGGCCAGTTGCGCCTCGTCCTCCGGTCCGGGATCGAGCACCGCCACCTCGCCCTGGCCGATCAGGTAGGTGTTGGTCCCACGGAAGGTGAAGGCGGAGGGATTGTTGCAGACCAGCCGCCGCACGCTGGGCGCCACCTGCTCGACCGCGCCGTGCGCCAGGCCGTCCCTGGTCAGGAAGGGGATGCTCATGCCTTAGGTTCCTCCGCGGCCGGCACCGCCTTCCGGCGCACCAGCTCCCGGTGGAGGATGTACAAGCCGGCGGCGACGATCAACACGCTCCCCGCCAGCATGGCCGGCCCCGGCAGGTCGCCGAAGGCGAGGAAGCCGAAGAGCATCGACCAGAGCAGCGCCGAATAAGAATAGGGCGCCAGCGCCGAGACCTGCGCGCTGGCCCAGGCCTCGGTCAGCAGCCACTGCGCCGCGCCGCCGACCAGCCCCATCAGGATGAGCAGCCCGAGTTCGAGCGGCGTCGGCGTCACCCAGAAGAAGGGCAGCAGCAGCAGGGCGAAGCCGCCCATCAGCAGCGACTGCCAGAGGGTGATAGTGGTGGAGCTCTCGGTCGCCGAGAGCTGCCGCACCAGCAGCGTGGTCAGCGCCGAGAACATCCCCTGCGCGACGGCCGTGGCGATGCCCATCACCGGCGCCCCCGCGACACCGCCCAGGGCGCCCTGCCCCGCCGCGATCACCAGCACGCCGCAGAAGCCGATCCCCACCGCGGACCAGCGGTGGATGCCGACCCGCTCGCCGAGGAAGGGGATTGCCAGCATGGTGACGAAGAGCGGCTGGGTGTAGCCAAGCGCCGTCTGCTCGGCGAGCGGCAGCAGGGTGAGGGCGAAGAAGCCGCAGGACTGCGCCGCGATGCCGGTCCCGGCCCGCAGCGCATGCCCGCCGAAGCGCCGCGTCTGCAGGCTGCCGAGGCCGAGCCCGGAGCGCATCAGGATCACCATCAGCACCGGCAGGGCGAAGACGCTGCGGAAGACCATCAGCTCCACGACCGGGATGCGCCCGCCCAGCTCCTTCACCAGCACGTTCATGGCGGTGAAGAGGGCATGCGAGGCGAGCATGCAGAGCGCCCCCCGCCGGATATCGTGCCGGAATGCCATCAGCCTGCCCCGGCGCGGCGCTCGGCCGCCCGCCGCACCCGCTCGCGGTGGACGTTGTAGAGCCCCGCCCCGATCACCACCGCGGCGCCGCCGAGCGTCGTCCAGGCCGGCACCTCGCCCCAGATGAGGAAGCCGAGCCCGATGCCCCAGAGCAGCGGCGTGTATTCGAAGGGTGCGATCGCCTGGATCGGCGCCAGGGCGAAGCCGCGGGCGAAGAGCATCTGCGCCACCGCGTTGGCAAGGCCAAAGGCAACCAGCGCGGCCACGCCGAGCAGGCTCGGCAGCAGCGGCGGCGGCCCGCCCGCCGCCGGCCAGAGGAAGGGAAAGGGCAGGCCCAGCAGCCCCACCGGCACATGCGCCAGCAGCAGCCAGAAGGCGATGGCGTAGGGCCCATCCGTTCGCGTCAGGATGCGTGTCCAGATGCGGGTCAGCGCCATCACCGCCGTCGCCACCAGCAGGATGAGCGACTCGATGCGCCACAGCTCGCCCCCGGGCTGGAGCATGAAGAGGACGCCGCCGAAGCCGACCATGGTGCTGGTCCAGCGCCGCCAGCCGACCCGCTCGCCGAGCAGCGGGATCGCCAGCAGGGTCATCAGCAGGGGCGAGGCGCTCGCCACCGCATAGCTGTCGGCCAAGGAGACGCCGGCGGCCCAGCAGTAATACCAGGTGATCGAGACGCCGCAATGCAGCAGGCTCCGCACCGCGAGCAGCCGCCGGTTGACCGGGATGAGCCCCCGCCCGCGCGCCAGCAGGAAGACCAGCAGCGCCCCGATCAGGCCGCGCCAGATCAGCGCCGCCGCCGGCCCGATCTCCGGCATCACCCATTTCACCGTCGCATCGGCCAGCGAGACCACCCCATAGCCGAGGCCGACGATGGCGAGGCCGCGCATCGCCTCCTCGGCGGTGGGCGCGGCGCGGAAGCTGGGCGCAAGTGGCAAGGCCGCGGTGCGCATCAGCCCGGCCTCCCGGGTCTGGAGGGCGGCAGGCAGCAGGCAGGCTCCGACACGGCAAACTCCTTGCCGCCCCCGCGCGGTCAAGGGGCGGACGATCAGCAGAGGGACAGGTGGCGCCTTACCCCAGCCTGGAATAACCGAAGATGCATGCTTCGCAAGGCAGAACGGAATGTCGCCACGGCTGCGCCTTGTTTTCGCCGTGCCTTGTCGTCAGAAGCGCCGTGTGGAACCCGCTGAATACGACCTGATGGATGCCGCCGAGCAGGGCATGTGGTGGTACCGCGCCCTCCACGCCCACGCCATCGCCGCGCTCCAGTCGGTGCGGATCGGCCCGGGCGGCCTGCTTGATGCTGGCTGCGGTACCGGCGGCTTCCTCGCCCGCCTGCGTGCCGCCCAGCCCGGGTTGAAGGCGGCCGGCCTCGAATACTTCGCCCCTGCCGCCGCCCGCGCCCGGGCCAAGGCCGGCGTGCCGGTCGCCATCGGCTCGGTGAACGCCATGCCCTTCGCCGCCGGCTGCTTCGGCGCCGTCGCCAGCCTCGACGTGCTCAGCCACGCTGCGGTCGAGCCGGATGCGGCGCTGGGCGAGATGGCCCGCATCCTCGCCCCTGGCGGCCTGCTGGTGCTGAACCTGCCGGCCTATGACTGGCTGCTCTCCGCGCATGACCTCCGGGTGCGCAACATCCGCCGCTTCACCGCCGGCGGGGTCCGGCGGCTGCTGGCGGCGTCCGGCTTCACCGCCACCCGCACCCGCTACTGGAACGCGCTGCTGCTGCCGGTGATGGCGGCCCAGCGCAAGCTCCTGGCCAGCGCGCCTCACCATGGCTCCGATGTCGCCCCGTTTCCGCCTTGGCTCGATCGTAGCCTGCATGCGGTGACGGTGCTGGAACGCCGGCTGATGCGGCTCGGCCTCCCTTTCCCAGCCGGCGGCTCCATTCTCGCCACCGCCATCCGCGCATGAGGTTTACCCAGATGGGTTTCGAGGACCTGAAGCTTTCCCAGGCTTTGCCGGAGGCCGCCGGCCGTCCGGTCGGCCTGTCGATCGTCGTCCCGGTCTATCGCGGCGCCGCGACGGTCGGGCGCCTGGTCGAGGCACTGTCCGCTCTCAACCCCGAGGGCGGGCTTGAGGTGGTGCTGGTGAACGACGGCAGCCCGGACAATTCCGGCGAGGTCTGCCGCGCGCTGGCCGCGACGGCGACCATCCCCCTTACCTATGTCGAGCACGCCCGGAATTTCGGCGAGCACAACGCGGTCATGACCGGTCTCCGCCATGCCCGCGGCGCCTACGTCATCACCATGGATGACGACCTGCAGAACCCGCCCGAGGAGGTGCTGAAGCTCTACGACCATGCCCGCCTCGGCGGCTGGGACGTGGTCTACACCCGCTATGCCGAGAAGAAGCACGAGGGCTGGCGCAACCTCGGCAGCCGCTTCGCCAATGGCGTCGCCGACATGCTGCTCGACAAGCCGAAGGGTCTCTACCTCTCCTCCTTCCGCTGCATGAGCGCCCTCGTCGTCGCCGAAGTCGCCCGATACAGCGGCCCCTACCCCTATGTGGACGGGCTCATCATGCAGGTGACGCAGCGCATCGACAGCATCGAGGTGATGCACCTCGCCCGCGCCGAGGGCCGCTCCAACTACACGCTGAAGCGCCTGGTCCTGCTCTGGCTGAACCTTGCCACCAACTTCTCCATCCTGCCGCTCCGCCTCGCCATCCTGGCCGGCGTGGCGATGGGCATCCTTGGCCTGCTCGGCGCCATCGCCGTGGTGGTGGAGGCGCTGATAGGCAGCGGCACGCCCTCCGGCTGGGCCTCCTCCATGACGACGACGCTGCTGCTGGCCGGCGTGCAGTTCCTCATCCTCGGCGTGCTCGGCGAGTATGTCGGCCGCGCTTTCCTCTCGGCCAACGGCAAGCCGCAGGGGGTGGTGCGCGAGGTGGTGCCGCCCCGCATCCCGGAGGATCGCGGCCAGTGAGCGCCTACTGGGCCGCGCTGGCGCTGGCCATCGCGACTTCGCTTGGCGGCCAGGTCATGCTGAAGGCCGGGGCGGTGTCGGAGGGGCATTTCCTGTCCCAGCTCTTCCGCCCGATGACGATCATCGGCCTCGCCACCTATGGCGGTGCGGCGCTGCTCTACATCGTGGCGCTGCGCCGCATACCGATGAGCGTCGCCCTGCCCTGCACCGCGGCCAGCTACGTGGCCGTCGCCGTGATCGGCCACCTGATGTTCGGCGAGAGCCTCGGGGCACAGAAGATGGCGGCGATCGGGTTGATCTGCGGCGGCGTCCTGCTGCTCGCCAGCGCCCCCGGTTGACCCGCCCGCGCGGCGGGGAAACAGTGCCGCCGCCTCGCACCAGGAGCCCTGCATGACCGAACTCTGGCGGCTGACCGCCACCGACCTCGCCGCCCTCATCCGTCGGCGCGAGGCCTCGGCCCGCGAGGCCACCTCCGCCGCGCTCGCCCGGCTCGATGCGGTCAACCCCAGGATCAACGCCGTCGTCGCCGATGACCCGTCCGCGGCGCTGGCCGCCGCCGATGCGGTGGACGCCGCGCTGGCCCGCGGCGAGGACCCGGGCCCGCTCGCCGGCGTGCCGGTCACGGTGAAGGTGAATGCGGACCAGGAGGGCTGGCCCACCACCAACGGCCTCCGGCTGCAGGAGGGGCTGGTGGCCACGCAGGACAGCCCCGTCGTCGCCAATCTCAGGCGGGCCGGCGCCGTCATACTCGGTCGCACCAATACCCCGGCCTTCTCGCTCCGCTGGTTCACCCGCAATTCGCTGCACGGCGCGACCCGCAACCCGCGCGACCCGGCGCTCACGCCCGGCGGTTCCTCCGGCGGCGCGGCGGCGGCCACCGCGGCGGGCATCGGCGCCATCGGCCACGGCACGGATATCGGCGGCTCCATCCGATACCCGGCCTATGCCTGCGGCATCCATGGCCTGCGCCCGACCCTCGGCCGCATCCCTGCCTGGAACGCGACGGCGCCCGACCGCTTCATCGGCGGCCAGCTGATGGCCGTCTCCGGCCCGCTCGCCCGCAGCATCGCCGATCTCCGCCTTGGGCTGGCCGCGATGAGCGCCGCCGATGCGCGCGACCCCTGGTGGACCCCGGCCCCGCTCGAGGGCCCGGCCTATCCGAAGCGCGCCGCCCTTTGCATCGCTCCCGAGGGCATGCCGGTCGATCCGGCCATCGTCCAGGCCCTGCACGACGCCGCAGCCCGCCTCACCGCCGCCGGCTGGCAGGTGGAGGAGGTCGATGCCCTCCCTCCGCTCGGCGAATGCGCCCGGCTCCAGGCGACGCTCTGGCTCGCCGAGATGCGCCGCGGCGGCAACACGGCCATCGCCTGCGAGGCCGATCCGGATGCACTTGCCGTCTACGGCTTCATGGAACGGCTCAGCCCCGCCCCCGATCTCGACGCCTTCCAGGATGCGCTCCAGCGCCGCCTCACCCTGCTGCGCGAGTGGTTGCTCTTCCTCGAGCGCTTCCCGGTGGCGCTGATGCCGGTCTCCGGCGCCCTGCCCTTCCCCGACCATGCGGATGTGGAAAGCTTCGAGGGCTTCCAGCGTGTCATGGCCGCCCAGCTCCCCCAGGTCGGCCTGCCGCTGCTGAGCCTGCCCGGCCTCGCCGTCAGCACCGGCCTCGCGGGCCCGGCGCCGGTCGGCGTGCAACTCGTCGCCGGCCGCTACCGGGAGGACATCCTGCTCGCCGCCGCCGAAGCGATCGAGGCCGGCGGCACGCCACCCTCCCCTATCGACCCGGCCTGATGCGACGCCTTTTGACGCTTGCCCTGCTGGCGGCGCTGGGGGGCTGCGCCGGCGGCGGGCGCGCCTGCGGCCCGGCCGGGGCGGCGGTGGAGAACGCCTCCTCCCTCGCCATCGAGCAACTCTTCCTCACCTCCGGGACGGATTGGGGCCCGGACCTGCTCGGCCAGGCGCCTGCCCTGGTGCCCGCGGGGCGTATGCCCCTCACCTTCGACGGCCCCGGCCCCTGGCGGATGCGGGCGGTGTGGGTGACCGGCCGGGCGATCGAGCTCGGCGGCATCAATGGCTGTCACGCCCGCCGCATCGTCATCCGCGACGGCATGGCAACCACCGATTGAAGCACCGCTTGCCGCCGCCCGGTCCGGCACCGTATCGTCGCAGTCTCCAATGAGGATCCGCCGGCATGCGGAAACGCGCCCTGGCTTCGATCACCCTCGCCCTTGGCCTGGCCGCCTGCGCCCCGCCGCCGGACCGGCGCGCGGCCGAGGCGCCGGTCCTGGGCGGCTGCGCGGGCGAGCTGCAGGTCGTCAACGCCTCCTCCCGCACGGTGGACCGGCTCTTCCTCACCCGGCTCTCGCTGGAAGGCTGGGGCAATGACCGGCTCGGGCAGGAGGTGCTGCGCCCCGGCCGCAGCGCCCGCTACCGCCCGAGCGTCCCGGGCGCGCAGGATCTGCGGGTGGTCTGGGCGGATGGCCGCGCCGCCGAGTTGCGCCGGGTCGATCCCTGCGCCACCGGCACCATCCGCGTGGAGGATGCGGGGCTAAAGGCCGCCGCCTAGCCCTGCTTCAGGCGCAGAAGCCGCTCCTCCGCCTCCTCCGGGGCCATGTCGAGCGCCGCCTCCGCCACATCCCGTCCGAATCCGGCCCGCGCCAGCGCGCCCATGGCCTTCATGCGCGCCTCCCGCTCCATCGGCGCCGGCGCGAAGGGGCCGATGCGCCGGCGCCGGCATTGCGCCAGCGCGGCGTCCAGCTCCTCCTCCGGCAGGGCCGCGGCCGCGACCTCCCGCGCCACGCCCTTGCCAGCGAGATGCGCCGCGATTGCCCGCCGCGACCGGCCCGCCTTGGCCAGTCGCCGCGCCCGCGCCATGGCGAAGGCCGCGTCGTCCACCGCGCCGAGCGCCACCATCTGCCGCGCCACCTGCGCCGCCAGCGCCCGCACCTCGGCCGCGGGCGCGGTGTCCTGCCCCTCCGCTTCGGCCCGCCGCGCCCAGCGGTCCACCTTGCGCTCCAGCACCCGCCGCAGGCCGAGCTCCGTCGCGGCGAAGCGGGCAAGATGGGCGAGCGCCGCCTCGCGCAACTTGGCCTCACCCGGCGGCGGTCCGGCGGGGATGGGCTGGCGCCTGGCCTTCTCCTTTGTCATGCACGCACTCTGCCACGATCCCGCCAGGGCTGGCGAACCTCCCTCCGGCCGGGCATAGGCAGAGGCGACCACGACCGAAGGACCCCCGCATGGCTCGCTACCCGACCAATGGCCTTACCCTCGCCCAGGCCAATGCCATCATCGCCGCAGCCCTGGCCAAGGGGCGGGAACTGAACCTGCTGCCGCTCACCGTCGTCGTGCTCGATGCCGGGGGTCAAGTGAAGGCGGTGCAGCGCGAGGACGGCGCTTCCCTGCTCCGCCTTGAGATCGCCGAGGGCAAGGCCCATGGCACCCTGGCGCTGGGCCTCGGCGGCCGTGAGTTGGCCCGCCGCGCCCAGTCGATGCAGGGCTTCATGAATGCCCTGTCGGACCTCTCCGGCGGCAAGGCCGTGCCGGTCCAGGGGGGCGTGCTGGCCTGCGATGCCTCCGGGCTCATCCTCGGCGCCGTCGGCATCAGCGGCGATGTCTCCGCCCAGGACGAGGTCTGCGCAGTCGCCGGCATCGAGGCCGCCGGCCTGGCCGCGGAAACCGGCGACCCGGCCTGAGCCGGCTCGCAACCCGGGGCCATCACAGCCCTGGGTTGTCACCGTCCCGGCTGCGCCACCGAGGCAACCACGTCTCGTTCGGCGGCGTTTCCCTGCCCTAACCCGGTCCGCCGGGCCATGCAAAAAAGGTGACGCCGCCCATGCGAACGACCCGTGATTCCTTCCTCGCCATGACCGCCGCCGCCGCGCTGCTCGCCCTCCCGGTGCTCGCCCAGGGCCAGACCCTGGGCGAGCCGGGCAATGCCTCCGGCGGCCTGCTCGCCCAGGCGGCGCCGCGCGACGGCACGCCCGGCAATCCGCCGAGCACCGCCACCCAGCGCGGCACCGATGCCGTCACCGGCAACCGCACCCCAGCCGACGGCACGCCCGGCAACCCGCCCGGCACCGCCGCCGGCCGCGCCGTGGACCGCGCCCTCGGCACCAACACCACCGGCGCCCAGCCGGAGAACAACCGCCCCGCCGCTGCGCCCTCCACCACGGCCGGCGCCAGCACGGGCGCGCTCGCCGTCGACAGCAGCGCGCTGCGCAGCGGCCGTCGCGCCAGCAAGGTGATCGGCTCGGCCGTCTACAACGAGAACAACGAGAGCATCGGCGAAATCGACGACATCCTGATCCCGCCCGGCGGCAGCGCCCCGGTGGCCGTGATCTCGGTCGGCGGCTTCCTCGGCATCGGCGCCAAGCTGGTGGCGGTGCCCTATGACCGGCTGAACATGGCCGCCAACAGCAATGGCCGCTGGACGCTGGCCGGCGCCACCAAGGAGAGCCTCGGCAGCCTTCCGACCTTCACCTATGAGGGCCAGCCCGAACGGCGCGGCTGACCGGCGTGCAGGCGGGGGAAGGCAATTCCCCCGCCATCGCTGCGAATTTCATCCAGGACGGTTTGACGGCGCGGCCCGATTGCGGCCAAATCCGCCAATTCTCTCCGGAAGGCCCGCGATCCGCGCAGGCTGGGGGAGAAGTCTGGAGTCGATGACCCCGTGATCCCGTCCCTGATGCCCACCTACAACCGCGCCGACCTCGCTTTCGAGCGGGGCGAGGGTGCCTGGCTGTGGACCGGGGACGGCCGACGATTCCTCGATTTCGGCTCCGGCATCGCCACCGCCTCCATCGGCCATGCGCATCCGCACCTGGTGCAGGCCATCGCCGAGCAGGCGGCGCGGGTGATGCACACCTCGAACCTCTACCGGATTCCGCAGGCCGAGAAGCTTGCGGCGCGGCTGGTCGAGACCTCCTTCGCCGACAGCGTCTTCTTCTGCAATTCGGGCGCCGAGGCAAATGAGGGGATGATCAAGGCCGTCCGCAAATACCATGCGGAGCAAGGCCACCCGGAGCGCTTCGTCACCATCTGCTTCGAGGGCGCCTTCCACGGCCGCACCCTCGCCACGCTGGCCGCCACCGGCAACGAGAAGTACATCGCCGGTTTCGGCCCTGTGGTGCAGGGTTTCAAGCACGTCCCCTTCGGCAACATGAACGCGCTTCGCGACGCCATCGACGGCACCACCGCCGCCATCATGGTCGAGCCAATCCAGGGCGAGGGCGGCGTCCGCCCGGCCTCGCTCGACTTCCTCCGCCAGCTCCGCGCCGCGGCCGACGAGTTCGGCATCCTCCTCGCGCTCGACGAGGTGCAGACCGGCATGGGCCGCTCCGGCAAGCTCTGGGCCCATCAATGGGCCGGGATCGAGCCGGATGTCATGTCCTCGGCCAAGGGCATCGGCGGCGGCTTCCCCCTCGGCGCCATCCTGGCGAAGGAGCGGGTGGCGCAATACCTCAAGCCCGGCACCCATGGCAGCACCTATGGCGGCAACCCGCTGGCCTGCGCCGCCGGCAATGCGGTGCTCGACGTCATCCTCGCCCCCGGCTTCCTCGATGGCGTGGATCGCGTCGCCCGGCACCTTTGGCGCGGCCTGCTGGAACTCGCCCATCGCCACCCGGCGGTGGCCGAGGGCGTCCAGGGCGCCGGGTTGCTGGTCGGCCTCAAGCTGCGGCCGGAGATCAGCAACGGCGAGATGCAGAACGCCGCGGTCGCCGAAGGACTGCTGACCGTCGCCGCCGGGATGAACGTGCTGCGCCTCGCGCCGCCGCTCATCATCACCGAGGCGGAGGCCGACGAGGCGCTGCGCCTGCTCGACCGCGCCTGCCTGCGCTGCACGCCGAGCCAGGCCCGGGACGCCGCGAAATGAGTGCTGCCTTGAAGCCCATGGCCGGCGGGGGGGAACAGGCCCCCCGCCACTTCCTCGAACTGATGGATTTCGAGCCGGCGACGCTCCGCCGCATGCTCGACCTCGCCGCGCAGACCAAGCGCGGCCTCGGCGCCCGGCCGCTCGCCGGCAAGACCATCGCGCTGATCTTCGAGAAGCCCTCGACCCGGACCCGCGTCAGCTTCGAGGTCGGTATCCGCCAGCTCGGCGGCGATGTCGTCTTCCTCAATGCGCGGGACATGCAGTCCTCCCGCGGCGAGGAGCTGAGCGACACCGCGAAGGTCCTCTCCCGGTATGTCGATGCCATCATGATGCGCACGCATGACGTGAACCGCATCCGCGAGATGGCGGCGCACGCGACCGTGCCGGTGATCAACGGGCTGACGGACATCTCCCACCCCTGCCAGCTCATGGCCGATGTGCTCACCTTCGAGGAGCATCGCGGCCCGATCGCCGGCCAGGTCGTGGCCTGGGTCGGCGACGGCAACAACGTGGCGCAGAGCTTCATCCAGGCCGCCGCCCGCTTCGGCTTCACTCTCCGCCTGGCGACGCCGCCCGAGCTGCGGCCGCCGCAATGGGTGGTCGACTGGGCGCGCTCCCAGGGTGCGACCATCGAGCTCACCGACGATCCTGTGGAGGCTGTCCGCGGTGCCCGCTGCGTCGTCACCGATGCCTGGGTCTCGATGAACGACGAGACCGGCGATGACGGCGCCGGCCCCAACCGCCACAACCTCCTCGCCCCCTACCAGGTGACGCCGGAGCTGATGCGCCATGCGGCGCCGGACGCCATCTTCCAGCACTGCCTCCCCGCCCATCGCGGCGAGGAAGTGGCGGCGGAGGTGATCGACGGGCCGCAGAGCGTCGTCTTCGACGAGGCGGAGAACCGGCTCCACGCCCAGAAGGGCGTGCTGCTCTGGGCGCTCGGCGCAGGCTGATCGGCGCGGCGGGTGGGCGTGGCCCATCCGCGCCCCTATCTATGGGGCCGAAGCACCAAGGTTCCCGACGTTGCCTGACCCGACCCAACCCTCCTCGACGCCCGACTTCCTCCAGCATGACCGGCCCCCGGTGCCGGATATCATCGTCCCGCGCGGCATCTTGCCTTTTCACTTGGCGGACAAGCCGGTGCGTGGCCGGCTGGTCCGCCTCGGCCCGCTCGCCGATGCGCTGCTGACCCGGCACGAGAACCACCCCGCTGTCACCCGCCTTGCCGGGGAGGCGCTGGCGCTGACCGCGGGTCTCGCCGGCGCGCTGAAATTCAAGGGCAGCTTCTCGCTCCAGGCCAAGGGCGACGGACCGGTCTCCATGCTGCTCGCCGACTGCACAGAGGCCGGCGCGTTGCGCGGCTATGCCCGGGCGGACATGGCGGCGCTGACGAAGCTGCTGGCCAAGGACCCGGTCGGCGACGCCGCGGCACTGCTCGGCCGCGGCTACCTCGCCTTCACTGCGGACCAGGGGCCGGACATGGACCGCTACCAGGGCATCGTCGAGATCCATGGCCTCACCCTGGCGGCGATGACCGGCCACTACTTCGAGACCTCGGAACAGCTCCGCGCCCATGTGCGCCTTGCCTGCGACCGCACCGAGGCAGGCTGGCGCGCCTCCGCGCTCATCATCGAGAAGGTCGCAGGCCAGGGTGGCATCGGCCCCGAGATGGACGACGCGGCGCAGGAGGAGGCCTGGCGCACCGCCCTCGCCCTCATCGGCACCCTCACCGATGCCGAACTGCTGGACGACGCCCTGCCCTCCCAGACCCTGTTGCACCGCCTGTTCCACCTGGAGGGGCTGGAGGTGGACCGTCCGCGGCCTCTCTCCTATGGCTGCCGCTGCTCGCGCTCGCGCCTGGCCGGCGTGCTCTCCCGCTTCGGCCAGGACGATCTGGACCACATGGCGCAGGAGGATGGCGCGATCACCATGACCTGCGAGTTCTGCAACCTCGATTTCCGTTTCGACCGCATGGAAATCCAGGGTAGCGGCACGGCCGGATGAGCCGTACCACCCCCGGTGTCCATTCGGCTGGAGGTCCCCTGATGCCTGACCGGCGCAGCATCCTACTGCTCCCCCTGCTCGCCGCCGCCTGCGGGGGCCGTCTGGAGCCGGTGCCGCTGCCATCCGGTCCGCTCGGCTACAAATACCTCTCGCCGCTGCCGCTGAACGTCGCCGGCATCGACATCGCCGAGGAGGCGCCATCCCCGGTGCCCGGCGATATCGGCGCCCGGCTTTCCCCCTCGGCGCCTGAGGCAGTGCGGATCATGGCCCGCGACCGGCTGATCGCCGTCGGCACCACCGGCCAGGCCCGCTTCACCGTCAGCCAGGCGCAGGTGATCCAGAGCCAGGATGCGCTCACCAGCCTGCTGGGTTGCCGGTTGGAGATCCTCTCCGGCCTCGGCAGCCGGGTCGGCTTCGCCGAGGCGGCGGTCACCCGCTCGGTCAGCGGGCCGGAGGCCAAGCGGCCGAATGCGCCCGAGGCCCTGCTGCGCCGCGCGATGGACGACCTCAATGTGGAGTTCGAATTCCAGCTTCGGCGCGCGCTGAAGGACTGGCTTTCGCAGACCACCCCCGATCCGGATGGCGGCATGGCCGCGCCTGGCCCTGGTCAGGTCGGCGTCGAGGATCTCTCGCCCGGTGCCGCAGCCCCACGGGGCGAGAGGCTGCCTTAGGCGCCGGGGGCGGAACCTTCCGCCTCGCCATGCGATGGGGCGGCATGAGAAGCCTCGTCCTGCCCCTGGCGGCCTTGTCCCTCACCGCCTGCATGGTTCGTGTTCCGGTCAGCGAGCAACAGCCGCCGCCGGCGGTCTATTCCCAGGCACCGCCCTATGCCGCGCCGCTGCCGCCGACCGGCTATGCGGCCCAGGCTCCGACCGACCCCTATTGCGCCGAAGCGGTGGGCGAAGCGCAGGATGCGGCCGCCGTCGCCTCGGCCACCGGCCGTGGCCGCGACATGGACCGCGCCGCTCGCGCCGAGCGCTACGCCCGGCGCGACTGCCGCTAACCCTCGGCGGCTGCGCGCGGCCCGCCGATCATCGCCAGGAATTCCCGCCGGGTGGAGGTATCGTCGCGGAAGGCCCCGAGCATCCGGCTGGTCACCATGGTGACGCCCGGCTTGTGGATGCCGCGTGTCGTCATGCATTGGTGCGCCGCCTCCACCACCACGGCGACGCCCTTCGGCTTCAGCACGTCGTTGATGCAGTTGGCCACCTGCGCGGTCAGCTTCTCCTGGATCTGCAGCCGCTTGGCATAGACCTCCAGCACCCGCGCCAGCTTGCTGATGCCGACCACGCGCCCCGCTGGGAGGTAGGCGATATGCGCCCGGCCGATGATCGGGACCATGTGGTGCTCGCAATGGCTCTCGATGCGGATGTCACGCAGCACCACCATCTCGTCGTAGCCGTCCGTCTCCTCGAAGGAGCGGGCAAGCAGTTCCACCGGATCGACGGCGTAGCCGGCGAAGAATTCTTCATAGGCGCGGGCGACGCGCGCCGGGGTATCCACCAGCCCCTCGCGGTCCGGGTCGTCGCCGGTCCAGCGCAGCAAGGTGCGGATGGCGGCCTCCGCCTCCTCCCGGCTCGGCCGGCCCTCCAGCGATGCCTTGGCGTCGATGATGTGGTTCGGCGTCTGGATGTTCACGGTGCGGGTTCCCAAGGCTCGTGGGCGATGACCTAGCTACAGGCTCGGACATGGGCCCGCCTTGCGGGACTGCAATGGTTCGAACTGCCGCGATCAGCCTGATGGCGGGCCGGATGGCGCCGCTGTCGGAGGCGGCTGGCGGGGCGGCGGCGGAGGCAGGCTGAAGGCGGTCGCCTGCATGTCCCGCAACAGGCTGGTCGCCCCCCGCCCGAGCGTTACCTTCCGCTGAACCAGGATGCCGGAGACGCCTTCCAGCCAGTACCGCGCGGTGAAGCTCTGCTGCGCGTTGGCGCCGGTGCCGTTCGCCGTCCGCTCCAGCACCACCGTGTCGAACCGTCCCACCGGCCCGTCGATCTTCTCGAAGCCGACGACCCGCCAGCGCGTCTCGAAGGGGTACTGGATGCCGCTGCCGGGATAGGAGACGGTCGCGGTGTAGCTCGCATTCGCTCCCGTCCTCGCCGGGAAGAGGCTCTGCATTCCCGCCCGGTGGCCGTGCCCCTCGCTGCTGGCCTCTTCGATCATCCCCCAGACCAGCCGCACCGTCCCGCCGCTCGTTGTGCGCGCGGTGCAGATCGAGGGATCCGCCGGGTCCGCCCCGGCGAAGGCAAGGCTGCGGCCGTCATCCCAGGTGACGCGGCTCCCGGGCTCCGGGCAGGCGAAGATCCAGTCTTTCTCGGCCTGCGGCGTCGGCGTCTTGCAGCCGAGCAGGGTCAGGGCGATCAACGGCAGGCCTCTGCCGGGGAAAAAGCGCATGCGGAGGTCCTGGCCTTTCGGGATGGCGGCGGCACGCCTTAACCGTTCATTCAGGGAGGCGGGACAAAATCCCATTTATCGAGACAATGGGTTGGATAATGGGACTCTCTCTCAGAAGTAGATATTTCTTCCCGGCCGGCATCGACGCGGGCGAGGCATGATGCGCCCGGGCTTTGCCATGAGGTCAAGCGCGCAGGACGACCCATGGGACGAGATCTGGGCCTGCTACGACGCCGCCCACCGCCCCATGCCCCTGAATGCCACGGCCCCTGTCCGGGCCCGGCACCGCAATGGGCGCGTGCTCCTGGTGCTGCTGGGGCTCCTTGCCTTTCTCGCCGTGGCCGCATCCGCCTTCGCCGCTCCTCGCCAGGCGGCCCGGGAGGTGTCGGCGGCGCTCCGGGCAGCCGATAGGGCAAGCCTCGCCGCACTGGTGGACTGGGAGGCGCTCCTCCATGCCGCCCCGCCGCTGGCGGTGCCAGACAACGGCTTCCTCGCCGGCCTCGGCCGCATCGTGCAGCAGCACCGGGCGACGCCGGAGGGGCTGGCGGCACTGGTCCAGGCCCGGGTCGGTCCCGGCTGGCCCGATCCGGCCATTGAGACCACGGGTCTCGCCACCGCACGGCTGGTGCTCGCTTCCACCAGCCAGCCGGGCCGTGGCGTCGCCCTTTCCCTCGCCTTGCAGGACTACCTGCCGCCGCGCTGGCGCGTGGTCGCGGTCGAGCCCTTCGGATGACATGAGCTGCCGCTTGCCCTGGCCACTGCGCCGGGTCTAGTTGCGGCCGTGTTCACCTTCCTTCTCGCGCGCCTTGTCGCGCTTCCCTGGCGACGGCAGTTGGCGGCGGCCTTCGGCCTCGGGCTGCTCTCCGCCCTCGCCCTGCCGCCGGTGCATGCCGTACCGGTGCTGCTGGTCGCCATCCCCGGCCTGCTGGCGCTGGTCGCCGCGGCGCCGAACGTCCGGCGCGCTGCCTGGCTCGGCTTCGCCTGGGGCTGGGGTCATGGCCTCGCCGGCATCTACTGGGTCACCCATGCCATCCTGACCGATGTGGCGGATTTCTGGTGGCTCGTGCCGCTGGCGGCGCCCGCCATCGCCATTCCGCTCGCCCTCTTCGTACTGCCGCCGGTGCTGGTCGCACGCGCCCTGCCGGAGGGTTGGCCGAGACCGCTCGGCTTCGCCGGCGCCTGGGTGCTGGCGGAACTCGCCCGGGGCTTCCTCCTCACCGGCTTCCCCTGGAACCTGATGGGCACGGTCTGGGCCTTCGCCGCCCTTCCGATCCAGCCGGCGGCGCTGATTGGCGTCCACGGCCTCTCGCTGCTGACGATGCTGCTGGCCACCCTCCCGCTGCTGCCAGGCCGGCGGCCCTGGGCAGGGGCGGCGGCCGTGCTCGTCACGCTGGCGGGATTCGGCGCCTGGCGCCTCGCCCAACCAGCGCCGCCTGCCCCTGGGGTGCAACTCCTGCTGGTGCAGGGCAACATCCAGCAGGAGGTGAAGTGGCGTCCCGAACAGCGGATGCCCAATTTTCAGCGCTACCTGCAGTTGACTGCGGAGGCCGCGCGGCACGCGAGCCCCGGGAGTAAGCTGGTTGTTATTTGGCCTGAGACCGCCAGCCCCTTCCTCCTCGCCCAGGATCCGGAGGTGCAACGCCTGGCAGCCGCCACCCTCCCGCCCGGCGCGACGCTCCTTGCCGGCACGGTGCGCGGCGAGTGGGCGCCGGATGGGCAGTTGCAACGCGTCTTCAACAGCCTCGTCGCCCTCGACGCGGAGGGCCAGGTGGAGGCGATCTACGACAAGTCCCACCTCGTCCCCTTCGGCGAATACATGCCGCTTTCCGGCCTGCTGCCGATCCGCCTGGTGACGGGCGGGATGGACTTCACGGGAGGCCCCGGCCCACAGCGCCTCGCTCCACCCGGCATGCCGTCCTTCGGCGCGCTGATCTGCTACGAAGTCATCTTCCCTGCCGCGGTCACCCCCGCCCCACGGCCGGACTGGCTGGTGAACATCACCAATGACGGCTGGTTCGGCATCTCCACCGGGCCCTGGCAGCACCTTGCCGCCGCCCGGCTGCGCGCGGTGGAGGAGGGACTGCCGCTTGCCCGCGCCGCGCAGACCGGCATCTCCGCCCTGTTCGATTCGCGTGGGCGGCGCCTGGCGGCGATCCCGCTCGGCAGCATGGGCACCGTGGAAGTCGCGCTCCCAGGGCCCGATGTGCCGCCGCCCTTCGCCCGTTTCGGGCTGGCGATTCCCCTCGCCCTCGCACTGCTCGCCCTGGGCCTGGCATGGGGTCTGCGGCCTAGGGTTGTAACCTGTGCCGACTCGACGCCCACGCCGCGAGCGTGATCTTTATTGAGAAATCTCGAAAGTATTGACGCTTCTTGGTGCTGCGCGTAAAAGAGTCATTAGGGAGTGGCCGCTGCAGGTGCGGCCCGTGCCTCGGCCGCAGCCTTGGGTTGCCGGACGACCGGCGCCTCGGATTGGGATGAGATAGGTATGCCGAGCGACGAACCCCTGGACCGCATCGCGCGGGAGCCCCGCCCCAGCCCGATCGACGTGCATGTCGGCACGCGAGTCCGCCTGCGCCGCACCCTGCTCGGGATGAGCCAGGAGAAGCTCGGCGAGGCGCTCGGCCTCACCTTCCAGCAGGTGCAGAAATACGAGCGCGGCGTAAACCGCATCGGCGCCAGCCGCCTCTTCGACCTCGCCCGCGTCCTTGATGTGCCGATCGGCTTCTTTTTCGACGACATGCCGGATGCCGTCGGCGGCACGATGAATGGCATTCGCCGCGCCATGGGCTTCGCCGACAGCCAGGACGCCTTCGAGGACGACACCCTCCATCGGCGCGAGACACTGGAATTGGTGCGTGCCTATTACCGCATCACCGACCCTTCGGTCCGCAAGCGGGTTTTCGACCTCATCAAGAGCCTGACCCCGGCCGAATAGCGCCTCCTCCATCGCGCAGCTGAGGGTTGTCGAAGACCGGCTCCCGCAGCCGCCGTAGGGCCTGATCGAGCGCACCGGCCAGGCTCCGCTTCTGCTCATCGCCCAGCAGGCGGCCGATCTCCACCTCGCTGCCGCGCTGCCGCAGCACCAGCAGGCTGACGCGGCCCGGCCGCTCCTCCAGCCGCAGCCGCGCCCAATAGGGGTCGATGGCAATTTCCTGCTGTCGCCCGCGCCCGTCGGTGCGATGGATGGTTAGCTGCTCTCCGGTGAGGACCAGCACCTCCATCGCCCGGGCGCTCCAGCGCCGGTGCATGGTCATCAGCCCGAGCACGAGCAGTGCCTCGATCCCGGTGAACCCGAGGATCGGCCAGGCCCCGAGCGCCAGGAACAGCCCACCCGTCGCCGCCGAGAGCCCCAGCAGGGCGATGCTCAGTACGCGCATCCCGCGCCGCCCGAGGCTACGCGCCGGGGTGCAGATGGCCTCGAACAGGACTGGCGGTTGTGCGCTCTCGGGCGGGGCTGGCATAACGTCCACAGAGATGGGATGGCCCGTGCAGACTGCCATGGATTGAATCGCCGCCGATGCCCCGCCTCGCTGCCAAGACGCCGCTCCACGGCACCGCCACCCAGCCCCGCCGCGCCCGCCGCATGTCGGCTGCCCAGGCTGGCGACTTTCTCCGGGCGCTGGCCATGCACAACCCGGCGCCGGAGACGGAGCTGCGCTACACCACCCCCTTCACCCTGCTCGTCGCCGTCGTCCTCTCCGCCCAGACAACCGATGCCGCGGTCAACCGCTGCACCCCCGCGCTCTTCGCCGCCGCCCCCGGCCCGGTCGAGATGGCCGCTCTCGGCGCCGAGGGCATCGCCCCCTTCATCCGCACCATCGGCCTCTGGCAGGGCAAGGCGAAGAATGTCGCGGCCCTCTGCAGCCTGCTTGTCGAGCGCCATGGCGGCGAGGTTCCCACCGACCGCGCCGCGCTCGAGGCCCTGCCCGGGGTCGGCCGCAAGACGGCGAATGTCGTCCTCAACGTCGCCTTCGGCGAGAGCACCATGGCGGTCGACACCCACATCTTTCGCCTCGGCAACCGCACCGGCCTCGCCCCAGGCAGGACGCCGCGCGAGGTGGAGGACGGGCTGGTCAGGCGCTGCCCTGCCGAATTGCTGCGTGATGCCCACCACTGGTTGATCCTGCACGGCCGCTATGTCTGCAAGGCGAGGCGCCCCGAATGCTGGCGTTGCCCCGCCGCAACCCATTGCAATTACGGCGACAAAGTGGCGGCGCCGGGCTGAACCGTTGCGCATCGTGCAGGCTCCCAGACGGGAACCACCGGGCACTTCGCTGCGTTGCAATGACATAACCGATCCATAGGCCCAAACCGCTCAACCCGCGGCTTGCAGCCCGGTTCGGACTCCATCGGCGGGTTCCCGCTGGTGGCCTCACGGCGACTGCAATTGAAGGGACCCCCCATGACCGATGTCCTGCCGGGCAGCGCTGCCCCGCGCTCGGCCGCCGCGCGCCCGACGCCGTCGACGCTGCTGCTCTGCCTGTCCCACCTCCGCTGGAATTTCGTCTTCCAGCGGCCGCAGCACCTGCTGACGCGGGCCGCCCAGACCTATGACGTGGTCTTCCTCGAGGAGCCGCTCTACCAGCCGGGCGCCACCCCACGCCTCGACCTGCACCGGACGCCCGAGGGCGTCACCGTCGCGGTCCCCTTGCTGCCGGAGGGCATCCCGGCCGCCGCTGCCATCGCCGCACAGCGCAGCATGCTGAACGACCTGCTGGCGCCTGAGGCCGGCCGGCCGATGATCGCCTGGTACTACACCCCGATGGCGCTGGAGTTCTCCGCCCATCTGCGTCCCGACATCACCGTCTACGACTGCATGGACGAGCTTTCAGCCTTCCGTGGCGCCCCGCCCCGGATGCTGGAGCTGGAGCAGGCGCTGCTGAACCGCGCCGACCTGGTCTTCACCGGCGGCCGCAGCCTCTATGAGGCGAAGCGCAACCGCCATGCCCGCGTCTCCTGCTTCCCTTCCTCGATCGACACCGCGCATTTCGCCGCCGCGCGCAACGGCGCTGCCGAACCGGCCGACATGGCCGGGCTGGCCCGCCCGCGCATCGGCTTCTTCGGCGTGGTCGACGAGCGGATGAACCCTGCATTGGTCGGAGAACTCGCCGCGCTCCGGCCCGATTGGACCTTCGTCATGATCGGCCCGGTGGTGAAGATCGATCCGACCGAGCTGCCTCACCTGCCGAACATCCAATGGGTCGGCGGACGTGACTACAAGCAGCTGCCGGCCTATCTCGGCGCCTGGGATGCGGGCTTCATGCCATTCGCCCAGAACGAGAGCACCCGCTTCATCAGCCCGACCAAGACGCCGGAGTTCCTGGCTGCCGGCCTTCCCGTCGTCTCGACGCCGATCACCGATGTGGTGCGCGACTGGGGCCCGAAGCCGGATGGCAGCGCCGGCCTGGTCGAGATCGCCGAGGATGCCGAGGGCTTCGCCCGCGCCCTCGACATGATGCTCGCACGTCCCCGCGCGCCCTGGCTGAAGCAGGTGGACAGGCGCCTCGCGCAGATCTCCTGGGACCGCACCTGGTCTGAGATGCGTGGACTCATGGAGACCGCTCTCCGCGCGACGACGCGCACTGCCAGGACTCGCGCGGCGGCGGAGATGGTGAAGCGGGCGGCCGCAGGCGACTGAGGCCATACGGGGCTCTGCCCCGTAGACCCCCGCCGGGGCCAAGGCTTGGCCCGGACCTCGCCATTAGTTCAACGTGAACAGGCGGCCGAGTTTGGCCGCCTTGCTCATGTCCACGCCCAGCGCGTCGAGGCAGGCCCAGACGCCGATCGAGGCGGAATCCAGCACCGGCACGCCAAGTTCCGCCTCCAGCGCCGGCACCAGCGCGAGCCCCGGCAGGTTGGTGCTCCAGATCAGCACCGCCTCCGCCCCCGCCGCCACCTCACGCGCGAGGCCGGCGATCACCTCAGGCTCCACCGCACTCGCCGCCGCATTGTCGCGGATGCCAAGGCCCCGCAGCTCGGTGACCTTCACCGGCAGGCCGGCGGCATGCGCCGCCGCCTCCTCCATGGGTCCCTGCGCCACCATCCCGACCCGTTGCACCCCGAGCCGCTCCAGCACCCGGACCGTCGCCATCACGGTGGTGATGCCGATGCACCCCGCCGCCTCCCCCATCGCCGCTGCCAGCGCCTCGTCCTGGGCCAGCCCGAGCGCCGCGCCTCGCGTGCCGTTCCAGCACACCACCCCGACACCGGCATGGCCCAGCAGCCACGCCGCCTCGCGGAAGCTGCCGAGATCGTAGCCATCCGCCGGCTGCCCCAGTCCCTGGCCCCAATAGGGGATGCGCGCCACGCAGCCATCGACTTCAGGGAAAAGCGGCAGGATGGCACCAAGCACCCGCTCCACCATCCGGTTCGAGGAGGGCAGCACGGTGCCGATGGCGGGGCGGGGCATGTGATGGCTCCTTTCAGGCGAGGCGGCTTCGCGCTTAGCTTCCCCGATGGACACGCCCGGCACCAGCACCGTCCGCCACGCCGTCATGCAGCTGCTCCGCGACTGCGGCATGACGACGGTCTTCGGCAACCCTGGCTCGACCGAGCTGCCCTTCCTCGACCGCTGGCCGAACGACCTCCGCTACGTCCTCGGCCTGCAGGAATCCTCCGTCGTTGCCATGGCCGATGGCTATGCCCGCGCCACCGGTCGGGCGGCCTTCTGTTCGCTGCACTCGGCGGTCGGCGCCGGCCATGCCGCGGGCAGCATCTTCACCGCCTACCGCAACCAGGCCCCGCTGGTGATCACCGCCGGGCAGCAGGCCCGCAGCCTGCTGCCGCTGAACCCCTTCCTCGGCGCCACCGAGGCCGCGAACTTCCCCAAGCCCTACGTCAAATGGTCGGTCGAGCCGGCGCGGGCCGAGGACGTGCCGGCTGCCCTCGCCCATGCCTGGCATATCGCCCTGCAGCCGCCCTGCGGTCCGACCTTCGTCTCCATCCCGATGGATGACTGGTCCGCCCCGGCCGAACCCCTCCCGCCCCGCCGCATCGGCCGCGACACAGCGCCCGACCCCGCGCTGCTGAAGGAAGCCGCCGTGGCGCTCGCCGCCAGCCGCAACCCCGTGCTCGTCATCGGCCCGGAGGTGGATGCCGCCGGCGCCGGCCCCGCCGCCGTGGCGCTGGCCGAGCGTCTCAATGCCCCGGTCCTCGCCAGTCCCTTCTCGAGCCGCGCCAGCTTCCCCGAGGGCCATCCGCTCTTCGCCGGCTTCCTGGCCGCCGCGCCGAATGTGGTCACCGCCGGCCTCGCCGCCCATGACCTCGTCCTGGTCCTCGGCGCTCCCGTCTTCACCTTCCATGTCGCCGGCGACTACCGCCTGCCGCCGCTCATCCAGATGACGGCGGATGGCGAAGCCATCGCCGCCGCGCCCGCCGGCACCGGCATCCTCGGCGGGCTTCGCCTCGGCATCCCCGCCCTGACCGCGCTGCTGCCGAGGAGCGACCGCCCCGCCCCGCCGCCACGCCCGAGCCCGCCGGCCCCCGCGGCGGCCACGCCCATCCCCGTTGAATACCTGCTCCACAGCCTCGCCGCAGCGCGCCCCGGGGACTCGGTCATCGTCGAGGAAGCACCCTCCCACCGCCCGGCGATCCAGCAGCACCTGCCGATCCCCGATTGGGGCGGCTTCTTCACCATGGCGAGCGGCGGCCTCGGCTACGGCTTGCCCGCCGCAGTCGGCGTCGCCCTGGCCCATCCCGGCCGTCGCGTCGTCGCCGTCATCGGCGACGGCTCGATGATGTATTCCATCCAGGCGCTCTGGACGGCGGTGCGCGAAGCCCTTCCCCTCACCGTCATCGTGCTGAACAACGGCGGCTACGGCGCCATGCGCTCCTTCAGCCGCGTCCTCGGCGTGGAAAACGCCCCAGGCATCGACCTCCCCGGCCTCGACTTCCCGAGCCTCGCCGCCGGCATGGGCTGCCCCGCCCGCCAAGTGGCCGACCCTGCGGACCTCGCCGCGGCACTGTCGGCGGCCTTCGCCTCGCCGAGCCCGATGCTGATCGATGTCGCGCTCGACCCGGCCATCCACACCCTGTACCGCAAAGGGTGACAGCCTCTAGGCTCGGCCCGTGAGCGTCCCAGCCAAGGGCCGCCGAAGGGAGCCTCGTCCATGAATCTCACCCGCCGCGCCGCGCTCGGCGCCAGCGCCAGCCTGCTCGCTGCCCCGGCCCTTCGCGCCCAGCCGGCCGATGTCATCCGCATCGGCGTGCTGACGGACCTCGCCGGCCCCTATCGCGACGTGACCGGCCCGACCTCCGTCGCCTGCGTCCGCCAGGCGGTCGAGGAGTACACCGCCGCGCATCCCTCCCTGCGCGTCGAGATCATCACCGCCGACCACCAGAACAAGCCGGATGTCGGCATCAACACCGTCCGCCAATGGTTCGACCAGCGCGGCGTCGATGTCGTCACCGATGTGGGCAACAGCGCCATCGCCCTCGGCATCAACCCAATCTGCGTCGAGAAGGACAAGTTCCACCTCAACGCCTCCGCCGGCACCTCGGACCTGACCGGCCGCGCCTGCACGCCCAACTCGATCCACTGGGCCTACGACACCTACTGCCTCTCCAATACCTCCGGCACCGCGCTCACCAAGGCGGGCGGCGACCGCTGGTACTTCATCACCGCCGACTATGCCTTCGGCCATGCCATCGAACGTGACACGACGCGCTTCATCGAGGCCGCCGGCGGCAAGGTGCTCGGCGCCTCGCGCTACCCCTTCCCGCAGACCACGGATTTCTCCGCCTTCCTGCTCCAGGCGAAGGCGTCCGGCGCCAAGGTCCTCGGCCTCGCCATGGCCGGCGACGACCTGATCAATTGTGTGAAGCAGGCGCAGGAGTTCGGCCTGACCCGCAGCATGAAGCTTGCCGCCATCATCGGCTCCATCACCGCCGTCGTCGCCTCCGGGCTGCAGACGATGCAGGGGATGTACATCGCCGAGACCTTCTGGTGGGACCTCGACGACCGCACCCGCGCCTTCACCCGCCGGGTGCAGCAGAAGCTGCCCGCCGGCATCTTCCCCAACTACGTCCACGCCGCCAACTACAGCGGGGTGTTGCACTACCTGAAGGCGGTCGAGGCGCTCGGCATCGCCCGCGCCAAGGCGAGTGGCCGCGAGGTCGTGGCGCAGATGAAGCGCATGCCGACCGATGACGACGCCTTCGGCCAGGGCTCCATCCGCGAGGATGGCCGCAAGCTCCACCCCTCCTACCTGCTCGAGGTGAAGAAGCCCGGCGAGAGCCGCTATACGGGCGACGTCTATCGCCTCGCCGCCACCATCCCCGCCGACCAGGCCTTCCGCCCTCTCTCCGAGGGCGCCTGCCCGATGATTCGCAGCTAGCCCGGATGGATGAAACCATAGGCCGGATAGGCCGTGGCGCCGTAGCCGTTCACCGGCGGATACCAGACCCGCACCACGGACCAGTCGTTGCCCGGCGAGATGTCGAGCACCGGCTGGTCCCGCGCCACGCGCCCCTTGCCGCGTCCCGAGGCCCAGTTCGCATGATCCACCCGGATCTCCCGCGCCGAGACCACCCGCGCGACGACGGAGACATGCCCCTGCGGCAGCCGCGAGGTCCGCATCATCACCAGGACGCTCCCGGCCCGCGGCACCCGGCCCCGTGCAAAGGCAGCGCCGCCCTCCCACCATTCCCAGGCATCGCCGCGAATCGGCAGGCCGGTCCGCGCCCGCACATAGGGCACGCAGCTCCAATCCCCGGCCGCCTCGGTGCCTGTCCGCGGCGCGCGCGCCGTGCCGCAGGCGCCGAGCGCGAGCAGCGCCACCAGCAAAACCCATCGCATCGCAGCGAATCCGGCCCTCCAACCCGGGCAACATAGCCGAAACCGCCGGTCGAGCCAGCCGGAAAGCTCGCCCCATCAAGGGTTTGCAGCGTATTACTGGAACGCCATCATCAACCTCTCGCCCAAGCCCGCCATTTATGCGAAATACGGCGCGCATGCGGGGGGAATGCTCCAGCCGCGCCGGCAACCCCGGCGGGAGGGACAAGGCCCGCAATTGCTCAGGAAGGGCCAGGTGATGACCGAAACCAACAGGCGGCTGCGTCGCCGCCCCGCTGCCGCGCCGGTTGCGCTGCTGATGGCCGGCGTGCTCCTTGCCGCCCAACCCGCAAGCGCCTTGCCGCGCTGCGCCGCCGAGACGGACCAGACCGTCTTCGAGATCGAGGCGCTGAAGACCGAGCTGATGGTGGTCGCCACCACCTGCAAGCAGGAAGACCGCTACAACGCCTTCGTTCAGAAGTACCAGCCGGCTCTGGCGCAGAACGGCCGTGCCTTCGGCCAGTACTTCATCCGCACCCACGGCGGCACCCGCCCCGGCCAGCGGCAGAACGACATCTACATCACCGAGCTCGCCAATGTGCGCTCGAACGTCGCCCGCTCGCTCGGCAGCGATTTCTGCTCGCGCAATGGCGGCCTGTTCGACGAGGTGATGGCGCTGCAAAGCTCGGACGACCTGCCCGGCTACGCCGCCGGCAAGGACCTGCTCTCCTCCGGCGCCACCGCCTGCCAGGGCGCGCCCGCCCCTCGCGCGGCCACCCCGGCCCGCCGCACCGCTGGAACCCATCACCGATGAGCCTCCGCCTCCCCCTCGCCGGCCCGCTCGCGCTGGCCGCCCTGCTCGCCGCCTGCGCGCCGCAGCAGCAGGCCCGCCAGGCCGCGCCGGGCGCCCGCCTTTATGCGAACGACCTCGCCGGTGGCGCCAAGACCTGCACCGTGCCGCAGGCTGCCGTGCTCTCCACCGGGCAGCAGGTCGAGACCACCATGACCGTCGACAATGACGGCGGCTGGTGCGGCATCACCGTCGCCCAGGCCGGGCCGAAGCCCTTCGCCTACGGCACGGTGCAGAGCCGTCCGCAGAACGGCCGGGTGCATATCCATACGGTCGGCGACAACACGCGCGTGGACTACATCCCGAACGCCGCCTTCGGCGGGACGGACAGCTTCGCCGTCCAGCTGAAGCCAGGCAACGCGACGATGCGCGTGGCGGTCAACGTGAGCTACACGCCGCCGCCGGCCCCGCCCGCCCCACCCGCTCAGCCGCCGCGGCAGAGCCGGACGCCGGCGCGGCGCCGCTAGATAGAGAAAGGTCCCGGGGGAAGGCGCTTCCCCCGGGCCCCCATCGCTTTCCCCGGGTTACGCCGCCCTGCGGACGGCGGGGACGCGGCGCATCGCACCGCCGGGGATGGCGCCGGGCACGGCAGCCGCCATGTCCGCGGCGACCAGCAGCCGGTCCCAGGCGACGCCCGTCTCGATGCCCATCCGGCCGAACATCCAGGCGACGTCCTCCATCGCCACATTCCCCGTCGCCCCCGGCGCGAACGGGCACCCGCCGATGCCGCCAGAGGCCGCGTCCATCACCCGCACCCCCGCCTCATAGGCCGCGACCACATTGGCGACGCCCATCCCGTAGGTGTCATGCCCGTGGAAGGCGAAGCGCTTGCCCCAGGCGGCAATGGCCCGCTCGAAGATTCGCCGCACCTGGTCCGGCGCCGCATTCCCCGTGGTGTCGCAGATGGCGATCTCCATCTCCGGGTCGAGAGCCACCACCTGCTCCACCAGGTCGAGCGTCGCCTGCTCCGGCACCACCCCCTCGAAGGGACAGTGAAAGGCGCAGGAGAGGTTGAAGCGGATCGGCGTCCCCTTCGGTGCCTCCCGCACGATGGCCGAGAGGTCGGCCAGGCTCTCCGCCCGGCTGCGGTTCAGGTTCGCCTTGTTGTGGCTCTCGGTCACCGACATGAACAGGCCGAGCCGGTCGGCCCCCGCCGCCATTGCCGCCTCGAAGCCGCGCCGGTTCGGCACCAGCACGGTGCATTCCAGCCCTTCGAGCTGCTTGGCGAACTGCAGCACGGCGCCGGTATCCGCCATCTGCGGGATAGCCTTGGGCGAGACGAAGCTGCCCACTTCCATCCGCCGCAACCCTGCCTCGTAGCAGGCGCGGACCAGCCCGATCTTCGTCTCCGTCGGCACGAAGGCCCCGATGGATTGCAGTCCGTCGCGCGGCGCGACCTCCGACAATGCGACCCCGTTCATCCCTCGCCCTCCTTCAGCAATTCTTCGAAGACATGCCGGTTGTGCGCCCCCGCGGCCGGTCCCGTCCAGCGCACCATCTCGCGCGGCGCGACGCCGTCGAAGCGAAAGGGCGCCGCCGGATGCAGCACTGGCCCGAGCAGCGGGTCCTCGACCTGCATCACCAGCGCGCGGGCGCGGAAGTGTGGGTCCTCCACGCAGTCCCGCATGTCGTAGAGGCGGGAGCATGGCACCTCGGCCCGTTCCAGCACCGTCTCGGCCTCGGTGGCGGGCAGGGTCCGCGTCCAGTCGGCGATCATCGCGTCCAGCTCGGCGACATGCTCGCAGCGCAGCCCATTGGTGGCGAAGCGCGGGTCAGTAGCCGCCTCGGTCCGGCCGATCGCCGCCATCAGCCGGCGGAAGATAAGGTCCGAATTGCCGGCGATGCAGAGCCATTTGCCATCGGCGCAGGGATAGGTGTTGGTCGGCGCCGCCGTCTTGATCGCCGCCCCCTGCGGCTGCCGCACCCAGCCGAACAGCCCGTATTCCGGCAGCATGCCCTCCATCAGCGAGAAGACGCTGCTGACCAGGTCCACGTCGATGACGCGCCCGCGCGCCTCCGGGTTGCCCTTCACCTGCCAGCAGGCCGAAACCAGCCCCATCGCCGCGTACATGCCTGCCAGGTCGTCGCTGATCGAGACGCCGCAGCGCGGCGGCGGCAGCTCCGTCTGCCCCGGATTGGCGGTGAGGTGCCGCAAGCCGCCCATCGCCTCGCCGATCGCCCCGAAGGCCGGCTTGTCCCGGTAGGGCCCATCCTGCCCGTAGCCGCTGATGCGGGCGATGACGAGGCGCGGGTTCACCGCATGCAGCGCCTCCGGCCCGAGGCCGTAGCGCTCCAGCTGGCCGGGGCGGAAATTCTCGACCAACCCATCGGCCCGCGCCACCAGCCGGCGGAGCTTCGCCTTGTCCGCCTCGCTCTTCAGGTCCAGCGTGACCGAGAGCTTGTTCCGCCCATGCACGCTGAACCAGACGGGATGGCCTTCGACGGCGGAGCCCCAGCCGCGCACCGGGTCGCCCTCCGGCGGCTCCACCTTGATGACCTCGGCCCCAAGATCGGCCAGCAGCCGGGTGGCGAAGGGCGCCGCGATGTAGTGCCCCAGCTCGACGATCCTGAGGCCCGCGAGCGGCAGGCCCTGCGGCGTTTCCTGTGGCGACGGCATTGCTTCCTCCTGCTTGGCGCTGCCTGTCCTGCATAGACCCCACCCGGCGGCGACAAAAGCGGCCAGAACCACAACGATGTCTTCATCCTTTCGGATGCATCCTCATCCCAGACCAGAGATGGTCTTTTGCGCCGCAACGCACTGACCCTTCCCCCCAATGAAGGCAGGCGTCCTCCCCTCCCGGCGGCGCGCAAACTCGGGGGCGGCACCTGCGAGGGTTCCGCCCCCTCTTCTTTTGCGCCACCATCCCCACCGCAGCGAGAGGGGGCGCAGGATGGCGGATCGGGCCGAAACCCTGGCGAAGGCCGCCGGCCTCGACCGCGCCTGGCAGGATCACCGCGCCGATGTGGAGGAGGCGATCGCCCTCGCCGCCCGTTTCCGGGACGCCTTCAGCCGCCCCGCCAGCCCTGCCGCCGAGCCCACCCCGCCCTACCGCGCGCCGGTGCAGCCCAAGGGTGCCGCATGACCGCGCCGCACGCCCTGCCGCTGGCCGAGGCCGCCGCCCTCATCGCCGCCCGCCGCCTCTCGCCAGTCGAGCTGCTGCAATCCTGCCTCGACCGCATCGCCGTGGCGGAGCCGCGCCTCAACGCCATCGTCCGCTTCGCCGCAGAGGAGGCGATGGGGGATGCCCGCGCCGCCGAGGCCGAGATCGCGCGCAACGGCCCGCGCGGCCCAATGCACGGCATTCCGGTCGGGTTGAAGGACATAATCGACCTCGCCGGCCACGCGACGACCTGCCATTCGAAGCTGCAGCTCGACCGTATCGCGGCGGAGGACGCCCATGCGACGGCCCGCCTGCGGGCCGCCGGCGCCCTCTTCCCGGTCAAGCTGGCAACGCATGAATTCGCCATCGGCGGCCCGGCCTTCGACCTGCCCTTCCCACCCGCCCGCAATCCCTGGAACACGGCGCATCATCCGGGCGGCTCCTCCTCCGGCTCCGGCTCCGCGGTCGCTGCGCGGATGCTGCCGGCGGCACTCGGCACCGATACCGGTGGTTCGGTCCGCCATCCGGCCAGCCATTGCGGACTCGTCGGGCTGAAGCCGACCTATGGCCTCGTCTCCCGCCGCGGTGTCTTCCCGCTCTCCTTCACGCTCGACCATGTCGGGCCGATGACCCGCACGGTGCGCGACAACGCCTTGCTGCTGAACGCCATCGCCGGCCACGACCCCGCCGACCCCGGCAGCGCCCAGCATCCGGCCGAGGACTTCACCCGCGACCTCCACCTCGGACTGAAAGGCCTGAGGATCGGCTTCGTCCGCCATTTCCACGAGCACGACCAGCCGGCGACGCCCGAGATGGCCGCCGCCCTCGAGGCCGCTGCCGTGCTTCTCGCCGCCGAGGGCGCCCGGGTGACGACGGCGATCCTGCCGCCGCTCGGCGAATTCGCCGGCGTCAACCGCACCATCATGCTGCCCGAGGCGACCGCCATCCACGAAGCCTGGCTGCGCGAGCGTCCCGGCGACTATGCCCACATCACCCGCCGCCGGCTGCTGCCAGGGATGTTCGTCACCGGCGCCGACTACGTGCAGGCCCAGCGCCGCCGCCGCGAGCTCGTCGCCGCCGTGGAGGCCGCCTTCGCCGAGATGGACCTGCTGCTCTGCGCCAGTTCCATGGATCCAGCCTGCCGCATCGACGACGCCGCGGAGGTGGAGCGCACTTACCCCCGCCAGGCCCGCACCCCTTTCAACGTCACCGGCCACCCGGCGATCAGCGTGATGTGCGGCCTGAGCCGCGAGGCGGGCCTTCCCCTCGGCCTGCAGCTCGTCGCCCCGAGCTTCCGGGAAGCCCTGCTCTATCGCGCCGCCGCCGCCTATGAGCGCGCCGCCCCGTGGAAGGACATGGCGCCGGCGATCTAGGGCCCGTCAGCCGGCGCCGGTCCAGCCGCGGAGATTGCCGCAGAAGATCTCGGCCACGCGCTCGGCCAGCCCCTCCCCGGCCGCCGCGCTGTGCGGCGAGACGATGACGTTGGAGAGGTCCCAGAACGGGCTCCCGGCCGGCAGGGGCTCCTCGGTGAAGACGTCGAGGAAGGCGCCCGACAGGTGGCCCGACCGCAGGGCGGCGAGCAGTGCCCCCTCATCCACCACGCCGCCACGGGAGACGTTCACCAGCCCGCTGCCGGCCGGGAGCCGGGCCAGGGCCGCGGCGTCGATCAGGTTCCGGGTCGTCTCGGTCAGCGGGCAGGCGAGGATCAGCCAGTCGGCGCACGGCAGGAGCCGCGGCAGGTCGGCGTAGGGATAGGTCTCGGTGAAATGCGGCGGCGGCGGCGCGGCGCCATCGCGCCGTATGCCGATGGGGCGCAGGCCGAAGGCGGCGGCGAGGCGGGCGATCTCCTGCCCGATCGGCCCGGTGCCGATGATGAGCGCGGTCTGGCTGGCGAGGTCCGGCGGCTCGCCCTCGCCGTAGATCGGCTCCCAGGCGTGGCGGGCTTGGGCCTCCATCACCTGCGGCAGGCGGCGGGCGAGCGCGAGTAGGCCGGCGATGGCGGCCTGCGCCACGGCCGGGGCGCTGGCGCCGCTGGCGCCGACCACCTCGATCCCCCGGGCGCGCATCGCTTGGTAGGGCGCCATGTCGGTGCCGGCGGAGAAGGTCTGCACGCGCTTCAGGTCGGGCGCGGCGAGGACCAGGTCGACGAAGCGCTGGAAGCGCGCGGTGAGGCGGAAGCGGGTGCCGCCGAGGAAGAGGTCGCGGGAGATGAAGGCCATCCCGATGCCCGCGGTATCGGGCAAGGGACCTTCGGGCGCGACGGGCACCAGCGCCATGCCCGGCACGGCGGCGCGGATGCGCGCACCGTGCCGGGCCTCGGCGACGTCCGAGAGCAGGATGCGCATCAGGTCCGGTAGCTGGGGTCGATGCGGTCGAGCTTCCGCAGCAGGGCCGGCCAGTCGAGCAGGCCGAAGGGCCGGCGGACCTGCGGCTGGTAGTTCATGTAGGTCTTCTCGACGATGTCGTCGCCGACCTTGACCATCGGCGTGTTGCAGGACATCGCCGCGATCTGCGTCTTGCAGGACAGCTCGAGGCGATGAAGGGCGTTGAAGGCCTCCGGGATGGTGGTGCCGACGGTCAGCAGGCCGTGGTTGCGCAGAATCATGGCGTTGTTGTCGCCGAGGTCGCGCACCAGCCGCTCCTGCTCGGACAGGTCGAGCACCACGCCGTTGAAGTCATGGTAGCTGATCTTGGCGAAGCGCATGCTGGTCTGGGTGTTCGGCAGCAGCCCGCATTCGAGGGTCGAGACCGCCATGCCGGCCCAGGTATGGGTATGCGCGACGCAGGCCAGGTCGTGCCGCGCCTTGTGGACTGCCGAGTGGATGACGAAGCCGGCGCGGTTCACGCCGTAATCCTGGTCGGGAAAGTCCGGCTTCAGCAGGATGTTGCCGTCATAGTCGACCTTCATCAGCGAGGAGGCCGTGATCTCCTCGTAGAGCAGGCCATAGGCATTGATGAGGAAGGCATCCTCCCCCGGGACGCGGACGGAGACGTGGTTCGCGATCAAGTCGCTCATGTGGTAGAGGTCGACCAGCCGGTAGCAGGCGGCGAGGTCGATGCGGGCCTGCCATTCCTCCGGGCTCACCTTATGGCGCAGCGAGGGGATACGGTATTCGGTGCCGTCGAGCATCGCTCTCTTCCTTTCCTGGACGCGGCAAGTATCCCGCACCCGATCCGCGGCTTTGTCCAGCAGCGGCGGCCCTGTGCGATGGATGGAACCTGACCTGTTCTGACACCGTGCAAATCCGTGTCAGATTGGTGTGATTTTGCAATGAAGGGGAGGGCTTGCGTCTTCTCAACCAAAGCAAAGAAGCCTAAGTTTGATAATAATCTAATGGTTGCATGCGCCATGCCGCGGATTACCTCGAGGCCGGCCCCTCTCCTTCCGCAGGAGGGGGAAGCACCGACGACCATGCGGAACGCCGAGCCGATTCACCATCGGCTGAAGCAGGCTCGCCTCGATGCCGGCGTGACCCTGGCGCAGATGGGCGTGGCACTCGGCGTCAGCCCGCAGCAGGTGCTGAAATACGAACGCGGGCAGAACCGCCTCTGCGCCGACCGGCTGCCGGTCTGGGCGGCGCTTTGCAACACCTCGGTCGAAGGATTGCTGGGCCAGGCCGGGCGGCATGCCCTCACCCATCTCGCCGGCCACGGCGTGATGAGCCTGGTCCAGGCCTTCACCGCCATCGGCGACCCTTCGGTCCGGCAGGCGCTGATCGAGACGGCACGGGCCCTGGCCCTGGCCGACCGGCAGCGCCGGGAGAAGCCGGCGCTGCCGCTGGCGGGGAACTGAACCGCCTGATCCTCGACTACCGCCCCCTCAAAGGATCGGCTTGCCGCCGGTGACAGCGACCGTCGCGCCCGAGACATAGCTCGCCTCGTCCGAGGCCAGCATGACGTAGACGGGCGCGAGTTCGGCCGGCTGGCCCGGGCGTCCGATCGGCACTTCGGAGCCAAAGCTCTTCACCTGCTCGACCGGCATTGTGGCGGGGATCAGCGGCGTCCAGATCGGGCCGGGGGCGACGCAATTGGCGCGGATCCCCCGCTCGGCCAGAAGCTGCGCGAGGCTGCCGGTGAAATTCTGGATCGCCGCCTTGGTTGCCGAATAGGGGATGAGCTTCGGCTTCGGCGTATCGGCATTCACCGAAACGGTGTTGATGATGGCGGCACCCGCCTTCATGTGCGGCAGCGCCGCCCGGGTGATACGGAACATCGCGTTTATGTTGACGTCGAAGGTGTAGTCCCACTCCTCGTCGCTGATCTCGTCGAGGGATCCGCGCGTCATCTGGTAGGCGGCGTTGTTGACCAGCACGTCGATCTTGCCGAAGGCCTTGGCAGTCTCCTCGACGATGCGGCGGCAGACGGCCGGGTCGGCGATGTCACCGCCGATGAGCACGGCGCGACGGCCGGCGGACTCGACGAGGCGGGCGGATTCGCGCGCATCCTCTTCCTCGTTCAGGTAGGCGACTGCGACATCGGCGCCCTCGCGCGCGAAGGCGAGGGCCACGGCGCGGCCGATGCCGCTGTCGCCGCCGGTGATGATCGCCGCCTTGCCCGCAAGACGGCCGGAGCCGCGATAGCTGGCCTCGCCGTAATCGGGCGGCGGGTCCATCGGAGCATCGCGGCCGGGCACCTGGTCCTGGTGCTGCTCAGGCAGCGGCGGGCGATGGTCATTGGGCATGCGCTGGTCCTCCTCGTATGGAGGGCCAACGCGGGACGTGCGGATGGTTCGGGCGATGCCGCGGAACGAGGGGCGGTTATTTCCCGCGGAAGACGGGTTTGCGCTTCTCGGCGAAGGCGGCGGTGGCCTCGCGGTGGTCCTCGGTCGCGCTGACGACGCCGACGCAGCTGGCGGCGAAGGCGAGACCGTCCCGGAAGCTGCTGGTGAGCCCTTGCATTACCATGCGCTTCATCAGCCGGATGCCGACCGTGGGGCCCGAAGCCAGGCGCTCGGCGACGGAATAGGTATGCGCCATGAGCTGGTCGTCGGGCACCGTCCTGTTGACCAGGCCGATGCGCTCGGCCTCGGCGGCGGAGACGAAGTCGCCGAGCCAGAGCATCTCCAGCGCGCGCGGCAGGCCGACCAGCCGCGGCAGCATCCAGGCGCCGCCGTCGCCGGCGACGAAGCCGACCTTGATGTAGGTCTCGGCGAAGCGCGCGCTCTCGGCGGCGAAGCGGAGGTCGCCCATCAGCGCCATGTCCATGCCCGCCCCGGTCGCTGCGCCGTTGACGGCGACGAGGTAGGGCTTGTCCAGCTCCATCAGCGTCAGCGGGATGCGGTGGACATGGTCGGTGAGGTACTTGGCGCGATCCCAGGGCTGCTGGCCGCCGGCGGTGTTCGCCGCCATGCGCTTCACGTCGCCGCCGGAGCAGAAGATGCGGCCGGCGCCGGTCAGCACCACGCAGCGGATGGCGTCGTCATGGATGCATTCGCGCAGCGCCTGTTCCCATTGCGCCAGCATCTCGGTGGTGAAGGCGTTGCCGCTGTCGGGCCGGTTCAGGGTAATGGTGGCGATGCCGCCAGCCTTCTCGAAGAGCAGTTCACTCATCGTCCGTTTCCTCCGTCTGGTCCGGCATCCTGCCCGGATCGGCGATGAGGGGCCACAGCCCGGCGGCGCCGGCACGGCGGGCGCGGCGGCCAAGCCAGCTCGCCCATTCTGATTCCGTACCGAATTCGCCCGACCATGCTGCGATGCGGCGGACGAGCGCCGGATCCTGCCCGGGGATGGCAAGGGCATCCTCGGCCGCGGCGTGGACGCGGAGGCGGGCGCAGGCAATGGCGAAGCGGCCCGGCGCCCACGCGGCCCGGCGCAGGGCGAAGCGCGCCGCGGCCGCCAGCGCCGGGCTGCGGCGATGGCCGGCCAGGCGGCCCGTCGCGCCGAGCATGGCGGCGGCGCGGAACAGGGTGCCGAGCGCGCGCAGCCCCCCAGGGTTTAACCCCATGCCGGGCTCGCCGGCGGCGAGGACGGGCATCTCCTCCAGCAGCACGAGGTCGCGCGGCTCGCCGGCGCCGTTGCGGCCCTCGTCGCCGATGGCGGGGCGGCCGGCGAGCACGGTGCGTCGCCCCTCCAGCACGATGACGGCGGTGCTGGCATGGCGGGCCCAGGGCAGGCGATGCAGCCGGCCGGCGAGCAGGCCCTGCCCGAAGCCGGGCGAGTCGTCGGGCAGAACCGGGCCGAAGGTCAGCGGCCCGATGGGCGGGGCGAGCCCCGCGAGGGCCAGGGCGTGATGGCCGAGCAGCGTCTCGGCGATAGGCAGCGGCGCCCCGGCGGCGCCGGCCGCCTCGGCGATGGCGAGCAGGCCGGGCAACCCTTCGCCGTCCCCACCGAGTTCCGGCGGCAGGGCCGCACGGAGCACGGGCCCCTCCTCCAGCGCTGCCCAGAGATGGGGGTCGAAGGCGGAGGAGAGGCGTCCGTCGAGCAGCCGGGCCGTCTCGGCGGCGAGCGGGTGCGGAGGGCGGGCGGGACGGCGAAGGCCGGGAACAGGCGGCAGGACGGGCTGCGGCTCGGCTGGGGCGGGGCGGGCTTCACCGGGCAGCAGGCGATAGAGGGCGGCGGGGATGGCCTCCGCCTCCGCCGCGGCCAGGGCGGCGAGGCGGGGCGCTGCGCGGCCGGCACGGGCCAGGCCAATCGCCTGCATGGTGGCGCAGCCGGCAAGGAGGCGCCCGAGCACCGGCTCCGCCTCCGGCGGGCCGTCGGCGGCGGCGAGCACGGCCAGCAGCGGCAGGTGGCGGAGCCAACCACCGGGCGCACCACGGGCGATGCCGGCAACCTCCTGCCAGATCGCCAGCCCTGCCTCGGGCGGCCCGAGCAGCCGGTCCCCGGCGAGGAAAACTCCGTCGAAGGCAAGCCGGCCGGCACCGAGCGGGGCGATGCCGGGCAGCGCCAGGTCGACGAGGAAGAGGCTGAGGCCGGCCCCCCCGTCATCGCCGGTGCGGGCGAGCAGGATCAGCCGGCCGAGCGGGTCGCCGATCATCTGGCAACGGCCGCCGAGGCGCCAGCCGCCGCGGTCCGGCCGCGCAAGGCAGCGCGGCGCGCCGCTGCCGGGCAGGGCGGCTTCGGTCAGGCCGATGCAGGCGGAGAGGCGCCCGGCGGCGAAGCGGGGCAGCAGCTCCCGCTGCTGCTCCGGCGTGCCGGCGGCGAGCAGGAGCGGGCCCGCGAGCCATTCCGCGACCCAGCTTGCCCGCAACGGGGCACCATGGGCGATCAGCTCCTCGGCGATGACATGGCGGTCGAGGGCACTGCCCTCCTGGCCGCCGAGGGCACGCGGCCAGCAGATGCCAAGCCAGCCCCGCGCGCCCAGCCGGGCAGCGAAGCCGGGATCGGCCGGCCCGAAGCTGCCGGCCGCCGGGTCGTACTCGCCCGCGGCGATCGCGGCTGAGAGGAAGCTGCGCAGTTCACGCCGCAGTCCCGCCGCCTCGGCCTGCCTCATCCTTGCACCTCCGCCATGGCGCAGAGGTTACCCGAGCCGGGCGGCCTTATCGATCCGAGGTGTTGGCCTGCGCGGCGCGGACGGCGCGGCGCAGCTTGGCGATGCCGACCCGCACATGGCCGTTGCCGCAGAGCCGCATGCCTTCGGCGGCAAGCCTGCGCGAGGGTTCCTGCGCGGCGGCGGGCATGCCGGCCAGGCGGGCGGCGAGGCTGCCGCAATACTCGACGGTGTCGGTGGTCACGCGCGGGCCCGGCTCGGCCGAGGCGGACATCGCCAGGACCAGGAGCAGCGCAGGAGGCGTGACGAGACTTTGCATGGCTTGCCACAATGCGGAAGGCCGCCTCATCCGGTGATGGGCAGGGGATGACGCTTCGGTCATGGCGGATCAGGGCTTCGGCAGGCGCAGCACGACGCGGAGCCCGGGCGGCACGCGGCCAGGGGCGGCATCCTCGAGCCGCAACTCGCCGGCATGCAGGTGAACGACCGCCTGAACCAGGGATAGGCCGAGGCCGGAGCCGGGCGTCGCGCGGGCCTTGTCGGCGCGGAAGAAGCGTTCGCCCGCATGGGCGCGGTCCCCGGGCGAGAGGCCGGGGCCGTCGTCGCAGACCGCGACCTCGACCGCCGTCGGCAGGGCGCGGGCGATCACGCGCACCGTGCCGCCGAGCGGGGTGAATTTGATGGCGTTGTCGAGCAGGTTGGCGACCGCCTGCAACAACAGGTCGCGGTCGCCGACGAGGTCGAGCCGCTCCGGCAGCTCCGTGGCAAGTTGCTGGCCCCGCGCCTCGGCGGCAACCTCGTATATCTCGGCGGCATCGGCCAGGACGGGGACGAGGTCGAAGGGGGCGAAGGCGGCGCGGCGGGCGCCCGCCTCGGCCTCCGCGATGCGCAGCAGGGCCTGGAAGATGCGGCTGATGCCGTCGAGATCGGCGATGCCCTGCTCGATGGCGGCGCGGAGCGTCGCCTCGTCCGGCGGGACGCCGGGCCGGGCCCCCTCCGGCGCCTCGGAGAGCGCATCCTCGAGTTTGGCGCGGGCGCGGGCGATCGGCGTGCGGAGGTCGTGGGCGATGGCATCCGAGACGCCGCGCACGCCCTCCATCAGGGTCACGATTCGCTCCAGCATGATGTTCAGCGTCTGCGCCAGCCGGTCGAATTCGTCAGCGCGGCCGGAGAGGGCGACCCGGGAGGAGAGGTCGCCGCCGGCGATTGCCGCCGTGGTGGCGAAGACCGGGCTCATCCGCGCCTGCAAGGCATGGCGCAGCAGCCAAGCACCGAGCAGGGCGAAGAGCACCACCGCACCGGAAGCCCAGAACACCCCCTCGGTCAGCAGGCGGCGGAGCTGCTCGCGCTCCGACTCGTCGCGGCCGACGATGAGGCGGAGGCCGGGCAGCTCGAGGCGGTGCAAGCGTGCCTCGGCGGCGATGCCGTCATGCAGGACGCGAGTGCGGAACCAGGACCCCTCGCCGGGAGGGGCGTTCGGCCAGCGGTCGAGATTGCCGGCGAGGCGGCGGGTGCCCTCCGCCTCCATCAGCAGGTAGATCGACTCGTTCTCCACATCGACGGCGAGCCGCTCCTCGATCGCCTCGGCAAGGCCGGTGGCGCCCGCCTCGCGCCAGCGTTCCGCCAGCGCGATGGCGTCGGCGCGCACGGCGGCATCGGTCTGCCGGTCGAGCGCTCCCGCCGTCGCCCACCAGAGCACGGCGACGAGGGCGATGGCGGCGGAGGCGAACATTGCCGCGAAGAGCAGCGCGAAGCGGAAGCCGGCGCTGCGCAGCAACCGTGGCGGCCCGAGGGCTAGGCTTGGGGCGAGCCCCGGGGACAGCGCCTGGTCGCCGCGGCGATTGGCGGCCTGCTTCAGGGTTCGGCCCGGATCATGTAGCCGGCGTTGCGCACCGTATGGATCAGCGGCTTGTCGAAGCCCTTGTCGAGCTTCTGGCGCAGCCGCGAGACATGCACGTCGATGACGTTGGTCTGCGGGTCGAAATGGTAGTCCCAGACCTTCTCGAGCAGCATGGTGCGCGTCACCACCTGGCCGGCATGGCGCATCAGGTGCTCCAGCAGGCGGAATTCGCGCGGCTGCACGTCGATGCGCTTGCTCGCACGCATCACCGTGCGGGAGAGCAGGTCGAGCTCCAAGTCGGCGACGCGGAGCTTGGTGGCCGGCGCATCGACCGAGGGGCGGCGGCCCAGTGCCTCGACCCGAGCCAGGAGTTCGGCGAAGGCGAAGGGCTTGGTCAGGTAGTCGTCACCGCCGGCCTTCAGCCCCTTCACCTTCTCATCGACCGCCGAGAGGGCGGAAAGGAAGAGCACGGGGGTGCGGTTGCCCTGGCTGCGCAGCGTCTCGACCAGCCGCACGCCGTCGACGCCGCCGGGCAGCATGCGGTCGAGCACGAGCATGTCGAATTGCTCGGAGGCGGCGAGGAAAAGCCCGTCGCGCCCGTTCGTCGCGTGCTCGACGGTATGGCCGGCCTCCTGCAGCCCCTTCTTCACGAAGCGGGCGACCTCGGCATCGTCCTCGACCAGCAGAATGCGCATGGCGGCGGGTGTCCTTGTAGATGCGGTATGTTACCCCTGACCCGGGCGGCGGCCAACCTGGACGGGCAGCTCGCGCTCCCGCCCCTCGCGCAGCACGCTGAGGCGGACGGTCTGGCCGGGCGGCACGGCGGCGACGGTGCGGACCAGGGCGCGCGACGTCTCGACCCGGTCGCCATTGATGGCGACGACGATATCGCCCTGGCGCAGCCCGGCGCGGCCGGCCGGGCTGGTGCGCTCGACCCCGGCGATGAGCACGCCGCGGCGGGCGGGGCGGCCATCCTCCGGCACCAGGTCCTGCACCGAGACGCCGAGCCAGCCGCGCTCCACCCGCCCATCGCGGCGGAGCTGCTCGATCACCGGCCGGGCGAGGTCGGATGGCGTTGCGAAGCCGATGCCGGCGGAGGCGCCGGAGGGTGAGTAGATCGCCGTGTTGATGCCGATCACCTCGCCCTGGGCGTTGAACAGCGGGCCGCCGGAATTGCCCGGATTGATGGCGGCATCGGTCTGGATGAAGTCGTCGAAGGGCCCGGCGCCGATCTCCCGCCCGCGCGCCGAGACGATGCCCGAGGTGACGGTGCCGCCGAGGCCGAAGGGATTGCCCGCGGCCAGCACCCAGGAGCCGACCCGCGTCGTCCCGGAGCTTCCCCAGGACACGGCGGCGAGGCTGTGTGGCACCTCGACCTTCAGCAGGGCGAGATCGGTCAGTTCGTCGGAGCCGACGATGCGTGCGGTCAGCTCCGTGCCGTCCTGCAGGGCGACGACGACGCGGCTGGCACTGCCGATGACGTGGTTGTTGGTGACGATGAAGCCGACCGGCTCGATGATGAAGCCGGAGCCGGCGCCCGAGACCTCCTGCCGCCGGTTGCGCAGGCGGTCGCGGAAATAGCGCTCGAGCGGAGTGCCGCGCAGCTCGGGCGGCAGCTGGGCGACGGTGGTCTCGCCGGTGACGGCGATATTGACCACGGCGGGGAGGACGCGCTCGGCGAGATCGGCGAAATCGGGCAGCAGGCCGCGCTGGGCGCTGGCCGGCCAAGGCTTGGTGGTGCAGCCGGTCAGCAGGGCGGCGAAGGCGAGGCCGGCGTGGCGGCGCGGCAAGGTGGCTGACATCAGGGGGGCGCGATCCTCGTGGGAAGGGCGTGGCGGTACTCGGTCGACCCAACTTTGGGAAGATGGATGCGGTCCTTCAACCTCTTCGCGGGTGACGGTCGGTTCATCCGCCGCGGCCGGGCCGGGACGGGTCGGCGGCGGCGCCGGCCGGATCCTCGGGCCAACTGTGCTTCGGATAGCGGCCACGCATCTCCTTCCGCACCTCCAACCAGCCGCCGCGCCAGAAGCCGGCCAAGTCCCCGGTGACGGCGATCGGCCGGCCGGCGGGGGATAGCAGCGCGACCTGGAGAGGGATGCGGCCCTCGGCAAGCGGCGGCAGGCGGGTCAGGCCATAGAGGTGCTGGGGGCGGGCCTCGAGCGTCGGGGTCTCGCCGGTGTAGTCGATGGCGGCGCTGCGCCCGGCGGGCAGGTCGAGGCGGGTGGGGAGCGCCGCATCGAGGCGCCGGCGGCGCTCCCATGGCAGATCCGCCAGCAGCATGTCGGGCAGGTTCAGTCCGGCGAGGTCGGCGAGGCGGGAACGGCCACGGAGGTGCGGGGCGAGCCAGTCCCCGGCGGTTGCGATGAGCGCGGCATCCGAGGCATCCGGCCAGCCCTCGCCCTCGACCTCGCGCATCCAGCGGAGACGGGCCTGGAGCTGGCGGGCGGCCGGCGTCCAGGGCAGGTCGCGCAGCCCGCGCTCCGCCACCGCCTCGGCCAGGGCCGCGGCGACCAGTGCGGGGTCGGGGTTCAGCAGGGGCTGCTCCTCCAGCACCAGCGGGCCGAAGCGGAGGCGGCGGCGGGCCAGCACCGCGCCGGCGCGCTGGTCGAAGGCCGCGCCCTCCTCGCGGCGGAAGCGTCCCGGGAAGCGGGCCTCCAACAGGGCGCGGTCGAGCGGCGCGGCCATGCGGATGCGCGCCTCGGTGCCCTGCAATTCGAGGTCCGCGACGGCGAGGAGTGGCGACTTCGCCAGCGGGTCCGTCGCCCCGAGCCGGGCGCCCTGCCCCGAGGCCAAGCGGAAGGCACCGATCATGACGCCGCGCATGGCGGCGATGCGGTCGGGGAAGCCGGCGGCGAGCAGCGCGCCCGGCTCGCCTTCGGGCGAGGCATTGCCATGCAGGCCGAGCCGGCGCCGGTGCAGCGCGGCGGCGCGGCGGATGCGGTGGATGGTCGCCCGGTCGGCATTCGGATGGTCGCCGCCATGCAGCAGGTCGAGGCGGAGGGTGATGTCGCTCGGCACCTCGCGGCCGCGGATCGGGTCGCGCTCCTCCAGCAGGGCGGCGAGGTCGGCGGCCAGCGCCCCCTCCCCTTCTCCTTCGGCTGCCGCCAGCATGCGGGCAAGGCGCGGATGGGTGCCGAGCCGGGCCATGCGGCGGCCGGTCGCGGTGATGCGCCCCTCGGCATCGAGCGCATCGAGGTCGCGGAGCAGGTTGCGGGCGGCGGCGAGCGCGCCGGCGGGCGGCGGGTCGAGCCAGGCGAGGTCGGCGGGCCCGGCGCCCCAGCTGGCCAGGTCGAGGGCGAGGCCGGACAGTTCCTCCTCCAGGATCGCCGGCCGGTCCTGCGGGGCGAGCCCGCGATGCAGCGCCTCCGACCAGAGGCGGATGGCGACGCCCGGCGCGGTGCGGCCGGCGCGCCCGGCGCGCTGCTCGGCGGCCGCCTTGCTGATGCGCACGGTGACGAGCCGGGCGAGGCCGGTCGCCGGGTCGAGCCGCGGGGTGCGGCGGAAGCCGCCATCGACGACGATACGGACGCCGGGCACGGTCAGCGAGGTCTCGGCGATGGAGGTGGCAAGCACGACCTTGCGCCGCGGTCCGGGCGTGAGGGCGCGGTCCTGCTCGGCGGGAGGCAGCTCGCCATGGAGCGGCAGCACATCCGCCGCGATGCCGGAGAGCCGCTCGGCGGTACGGCGGATCTCGCCCCAGCCGGGGAGGAAGGCGAGCACGTCGCCCTCATGGTCGCGCAGCGCGGTGCGGATGGCGCCGGCCATGGCCTCCGGCAGGTCGCGCGGGTCCGCGAGGTCACGGGGGCGGTGCCCCACCGAGACCGGCCAGGCACGGCCAAGGGACTCGATCGTCGGCGCATCGCCCATCAGCCCCGCGAAGGCCGTGCCGTCGAGGGTGGCCGACATCGCCAGCAGCCGCAGTTCCGGGCGCAGGCCGCGTTGCAGGTCGAGGCAGAGGGCGAGCGCCAGGTCGGTGTCGAGGTTGCGCTCATGCGCCTCGTCGAACAGCACGCCGGCGACGCCCTCGAGTCCCGGGTCGGATTGCAGGCGGCGGACGAGCAGGCCCTCCGTCACCACCTCGATCCGCGTCGCCGCCGAGACGGCGCGGTCGAGCCGCGTCGAGAGGCCGATGGTGCCGCCCGGGGCGGCTTCGCCCAGGAGCTCGGCCATCCGGCGAGCGGCGGCGCGGGCGGCAACGCGGCGGGGCTCCAGCACCAGCAGCTTGCCGGCCTCGGCCCAGGGCTCCTCGCGCAGGACGAGCGGGACGAGCGTGGTCTTGCCGGCACCTGGCGGGGCAATGAGCACCGCATTGGGGCTGGCGCGGAGGGCGGCGGTCAATGCCGGGAGGGCCTCGGCGACGGGGAGGTCGAGGGGAAGCATGGCGGGGGCATAAGGCCAAAGCGGCGGGTTTGACACCGGCGCGCGACAATTCCCCTGGGCTGCGACATGCGGGTGCGACACGTCCGCGCGAGAACAATGCCGCCTTGTCGCATCCGCCGCATGGGTGCCGGAGAGGAAGGATGTCGAACTGCCACGGAAAACACGCGCAGGTTGCAAAAAAGGCTTTGCTCGCGGCACCGTGAAGTGTATACCTTATCCCATCGCGCAAATGTGAGGATGGCCATGCAAACCAAACTCTCCGCTGGCAAGACCCGCCGCCTGCCCGCCGCCACCGCGGACGCCGCCGATACCCGCCGCCGATCGCTGAGCGCGATGATCGCCCACAAGCGCCGCTGCCGCGATGCCGGCACGCCGGACAGCGCCACGATCTCCAGCATGGTCGACGCTTTCCTCGCCGCCGGCGGTGCGATCACGGCCTGCCCGCCCGCCTATGTCCTGCCGGTGCAGAACGGCGCCGGACGCCAGGGCTGACCCACCCGGCCGGCCCGATCCCAGGGCCAGCCCCGCCACCCCGCCAACGGATTGCACCCCCCATGTCCGAGATCATCGTCTTCCCGCTCGCCCGTCCGCCCGCCCCGGGGACGCCCCGTGGCGGCGAGGAGGTTGCCACCCTGGCGGACCGGCTCAGCAAGATCGAGCGCAGCGAGAGCGGGGACGAGACGATCATGGAGCTGCTGGTCGATGCCGAGCTGGCCGCGCTGAGCGCCCTCGCCGCCGCACCAGCCCGCAGCCATGCGGACGTGACCCTGAAGCTCGCCACCCTGCTCCGCCGGGTCGAGGCGGCGGACGAGGGGTTGATGCCGGAGGGCGAGATGACGCTGCTGCGATCCGCCCTGCGCGACATGCGGCGGCTGGCCCGGCGCCCGGTGGCGGCGCGAGCCTGAGGGAAGCCTCGCCGCAGGATTGGCGGCGAGGGAAGCATTTCAGCAATGGTTTGAGAGCGGCCGAGGGCCGGGGGCGCATGCGGCGCCCCCGGCCCTCCTTTCATGGGGGCTTGCGGTCGGGGCAGCCCTCCCCCCTTTATCCAGTCATGCGCCGCCTGCTTGCCTTGCTGCTCCTGCTGATCCTGCTGCCCGGCCCCGGCCGGGCGGCGGAGAGCGCGGCGCAGCGTTCGCCGCGGGCGGAGGCGACGCTGGTGGCGGACCGGGTGGCGGTTGCGCCAGGCGAGAGCGTCCGGCTCGGCCTCAGGCTGAAGCTGGCGCCGGGATGGCATACCTATTGGCGCCATGCGGGCGATGCCGGCGCGGCGCCCGAGATTGCCCTGACCCTCCCCGAAGGCGCCACGGCGGGCGGCATCGCATGGCCGGTGCCGCGGCGCATCCCAAACGGGCCGCTGATGAGCTTCGGCTATGAGGGCGAGGTGCTGCTGCCGCTCCCCGTCACCGTGCCGGCCGATGCCACCGGCCGCTTCACGGTGGAGGCAGAGGCGAATTGGCTGGTCTGCGCCGAGCTCTGCATCCCGGAGGAGGGCCGGTTCCGCCTCGACCTGCCGCTCACGGATAACGGCCGGGCCGATCCGGCGCTGGCGCCGCTCTTCGCCGCGGCGGAAGCAGCGGTGCCGCGCCCCTCGCCCTGGGTGGCGCGGGCGGCGCTGGAGGGCCGGCGGGGCAGCCTCACCCTCATCGGCGAGGGCCTGTCGACGGCCGCTCTGCGGGAGGCGGAATTCTTCCCCCACAAGGCCGGGCTGATCGAGAATGCCGCGCCGCAGCGGCTCACGGCGCGGGATGGCGCGCTGACCCTCGGCCTCGCCCGGCCGGAAGGGGCCGCGCTGCCGCAGCGCCTCACCGGCGTGGTGGCGCTGGTCGATGCGGCCGGGGTGCGCTCCGCCTATGAGGTGTCGGCGCCGGTCGGCGGTGCGCTGGAGGGCGAAACCCTTCCGCTCTGGCAGGTGCTCGGCTCGGCGCTGCTCGGCGGGCTGCTGCTGAACCTGATGCCCTGCGTCTTCCCCATCCTCGCCATGAAGGCGATGGCTCTCGCCCGGCTGTCCGGCGCGGCGCGGCGCGAGGTGCGCGCCCATGCGGCAAGCTATACGGGAGGGGTGCTGACCTGCTTCCTCGGCCTGGCCGGGCTGCTGATCGGGTTGCGCGCGGCCGGGGTCGCAGCGGGATGGGGCTTCCAGTTCACCGCGCCGGCCTTCGTCGCGGGCCTTGCCTGGCTCATGCTGGCGGTCGGGCTGAACCTCTCCGGCGTCTATGCGCTCGGCGGGCCGGCGGGGGCCGGGGCGGGGCTGGCCGCGCGAGGCGGGCATGTGGGCAGCTTCTTCGCCGGGGCGCTTGCCGTGTTGGTGGCGACGCCCTGCACCGCACCCTTCATGGCAGCGGCGGTCGGGGCGGCGCTGGCGATGCCGCCGGCCGGGACGCTGCTGGTCTTCGCCGCGCTCGGCCTGGGGCTGGCGGCGCCCTATGCCCTGCTCGGGATCTTCCCAGGCCTCACCGGGCAGCTGCCGCGGCCGGGCGGATGGATGGAAGCGCTGCGCCAAGGCCTTGCCTTCCCGATGTATGGCGCCGCCGCCTGGCTGGCCTGGGTCCTGGCGCAGCAGTCGGGGCCGGACGGGCTGCTGCTCCTGCTCGGCGGGGCGGTGCTGATCGGCTTCGCCGCCTGGGCGCTCGGGCTGGCGCAGCGCGGCGGCGGGCGGGTCGGGCGGGTGCTGGCCGGGGCGGCGGCCATCGGCGCCCTCGCCCTGTTGCCGGGTCTTGCCGCCGCACCGCCGGCCGCCGCTGGCACCGAGGCGCGGGCGGAGGCCTGGTCGGCGGCGCGAGTCGCGGCCTTGCAGGCCGAGGGGCGTCCGGTCTTCGTCAACCTCACCGCCGCCTGGTGCATCACCTGCAAGGTCAATGAGCGGCTGGTGCTTCAAAGCGGCGCGGTGCAGGCCGCCTTCGCCGGGCGCAACCTCGCCACCCTGACCGGCGACTGGACCCAGGGCGACCCGGTGATCGGCGCCCTCTTGCGCGACCATGGACGGGAGGGCGTGCCGCTCTACCTGCTCTATCCGGCTGGTGGCGGGGCGCCGCAGGTGCTGCCCCAGGTGCTGACGGAGGGCATCGTGCTGCGGGCGCTGGCCGAGGCAGGGTGATTCGGCACGCAGCTTGCTGCGAGGACGCCGCAGCATCGGCGAGGCGGGACCCATGAGCGACATCTATGCGGCACGCGGCTATGGCACCCGGCCCATCGGCTTCGGTACCCGGATCGGCGTCGTGGTGGTGGACTTTCAGCGCGGCTTCACCGATCCCGCCTTTCCCATGGCCGGGGCGCCGATGGTGGAGGCCGCCGTCGAGGCCACGGTCCCGCTGATGCAGGCGGCGAAGCGCGCCGGCCTGCCCGTCATCGCCTGCGTCAACGGCTATGACAGCCCCCGCGCCGCGCCGCACTGGAAGGCGGCGCCGGTCTTCGATCTGCTGGCCGGGACCCCGGCGGTGGAACTGGACCCCCGCATTGCCGCCGCCGCGCCCGATGTGGTGCTGATGAAGTCGGCGCCTTCGATCTTCTTCGCCACGCCCGCCGCGGCCATCCTGACGAAGGAGCGGGTCGATACGGTGGTGATAGCCGGTTGCATCACCTCGGGCTGCGTCAGGGCCAGCGTGATCGATGCCTTCTCGCTCGGCTTCCGGGTGATGGTCGCCCGCGACTGCGTCGGCGACCACGACCTGGCGGCGCATGAGCAGAACCTGAAGGATGTCGCGCGGCGTTATGCCGATATCATCCACGCGGCCACGGCGATCGGCGAGATCGAGCGCTGGGCCCGCGCCAACGACAAGGGATAGGGGACATGCCCAAGGAAATTCTTTGCGCCTTCAGCATCCATTGCGATGCGGTGGCGGGCTGGCTCGGCAGCTACATGGGCGAGGACAGCCCGGGCGACATCAGCCGCGGCGTCTTCGCGGCCGAGGTCGGCATGCCGCGCATCCTGCGGCTGTTCGAACGCTTCGGCCTGACGCAGAGCTGGTTCATCCCCGGCCATACCATCGAGAGTTTTCCTGAGTCGACCGACATGGTGGCGAAGGCCGGCCATGAGATCGGCCTGCATGGCTACAGCCATGAGAACCCCCTCGCCCTCAGCCGCAAGCAGGAGGAGGCGATCTTCGACAAGTGCATCGGCCTGATCGAGAAGCATTGGGGGCGGAAGCCGGTCGGCTATGTCGCGCCCTGGTGGGAAGTGAGCGCGACCAGCATCGAGATCCTGGTCGAGCGCGGCATCGCCTACGACCATTCGCTGATGCACCACGACTGCACGCCCTACTACGTCCGCACCGGCGACGGCTGGACGCCTATCGACTACGCGCAGCCCGCCGAGAGCTGGATGCGGCCCTTCACGAAGGGCCAGACCACCGGACTCGTCGAGATTCCCGCCTCCTGGTACCTCGACGACCTGCCGCCGATGATGTTCATCAAGAAGTTCCAGAACAGCCACGGCTATGTCTCGCCCCATGCGCTGGAGCAGATCTGGCGCGACCATTTCGACTTCATCTACCGCGAATACGACTACGCCGTGGTGCCGATGACCATCCACCCGGACGTCTCCGGCCGGCCGCAGGTGCTGATGATGCTGGAGCGGTTGATCGGCCACATGCTGAAGCACCCCGGCGTGCGCTTCGTCACGCTGGAGGAAATGGCGCAGGACTTCCGGCGACGGAACCCTCAGCCCGCCTGAGCGAGGAGGTGGCGGGCGATCGCCAGCCATTCCTCCTCGAGCGTGCCGGCCGGCTTCACCTGGCCGGCTCGGCTGTACCAATAGCTGGCATTGGCGAGGTCGCCCTCCTTGCGGTGCAGATAGGCATGCACCCAGGCGCTTTCCGCATCCTCGCCGTCCTGGGCGAAGGCGTGCGCCCCGTCCCAGTCGCCGCGCGCATCGGCGGCAAGGGCCTGCAACGGCCCGCTGAGCGGCGGCAGCGCGATCCCTTCGCGGGCAGCGCGCAGCAGCTCCTCCGCCGTCATCCGAGCACCCGCTTCGCCGCCCGCCGCTTGGCGATCGAGACGCCGACGAAGGCCAGCGCGATCACCAGCACCGAGACGCCGGTGACAACGGTGCCAAGCGCGTAGATCTCCGGCGTCGTCACCGTGCTGGTGAGGCCCTGGAGCTCGAGCGGCAGGGTATTGGCATCGCCGATCGACTGGCTGGTTCGCGCGATCTCGTCCCAGGACAGGGTGAAGCCGAAGAGCGCGACGCCGACCAGGCTTGGCGCCACCAGCGGCAGCACGACATGGCGGAAGACCTGCCAGGGCGAGGCGCCAAGGTCGCGCGCGGCTTCCTCGAGGTCGTTGGGAAAACGGTTGAACACGGCGAACATGATGAGCAGGCCGAAGGGCAGCGTCCAGGTCAGATGCGCGCCCAAACCGGATGTGAAGAGGCCCATGGCCGTGGCGTAGCCCTCGCTCAGCCACTCGACCCCGTTTTCCTCCGCGAAGGCCTTTACCGCATCGTCCAGCAGCCGGAATTCGAGCGCGATGCCGAGCGAAACGACGATGGAGGGCACGATCAGGCTGGCGATAGTCAGGTTGAAGAGTAATCCCTGGCCGAAGAAGCGCCGCCGGAAGGCATAGCCGGCCAGCAGCGAGATCACCGTCGTCAGCACCATGACGACCACGCCAAGCCGCAGCGAGCGGCGGAAGGAGGCCCAGATGTCGATGACGCCGGCGCCGGCCCAGAGCGTCTGGTACCAATGGGTCGAGAGGCCGCGCAACGGGAAGGTCAGCCCGCCTTCCGGTCCCTGGAAGGAGAGCACGAGGATTGTCAGCGTCGGCCCGTAAAGGAAGGCGACGAAGAGGGCGAAGAAGGCCCCGAGCAGCCAGAAGGTTAGCGGGCGGCGGTCCTCGTCCATCACAGCTCCCGCCGGATATCGATGAGCTTCGTCATCACCGCGATCACCAGCAGCACCAGCCCGAGCAGCACCACCGCCTGCGCCGCGGCTGCCGGGAACTGCAGGTAGGACATCTGCACCTGGATGATCTTGCCGATGGAGGCGATCTGCTGGCCGCCCATCACGCCGATCGTCACGAAGTCGCCCATCACCAGCACGATCACGAAGATGGAGCCGATGACAAGGCCCGGCTTGGTTAGCGGGATGACGACATGCCAGAGCGTCTGCCAGCCGCTCGCCCCGGCATCCTGCGCGGCTTCCAGCAGCCGGCGGTCGATCCGCATCATGCTGTTGAAGACAGGCACGGTGACGAAGAGCGTGTAGAGATGCACGAAGGCCAGCACGACCGAGAAGTCGGAGAAGAGCAGCCAGTCCTGCGGCTGGTCGACCAGGCCCGAGGCGACGAGGAACTGGTTCACCACCCCCTCGCGCCCGAGCAACGGCAGCCAGGAGATCATGCGGATGACGTTGGAGGTGAGGAAGGGCGCCGTGCAGACGAGGAAGAGCGCCATCCGCATCGTATCCGAGCGGATATGAAAAGCGAGGAAGTAGGAGATGGCGAAGCCGAAGAGCGTGGTGAAGGCCCAGACCATGGCGCAGAGCCGGAGCGTCGAGAGATAGGTGCGGAAGGTGGTGCAGAGCCCCTCGCCCAGGTTCGAGCAGCCCTCGAACATCTCGACATAGTTGCGGGAGGTGACGTCCGGCACCAGCGAGTACTCGGTGTAATTCCACAGGCTGACGACCGCGGTCGCCAGCAGCGGAAACACGAAGAACAGCAGCAGCACCAGCGCCAATGGCGCCGCCTGGAGCAGCGGCGCCACCGGGCGGCCCATTGGGCGGCGGTCAGGCGGCGATGAACTCATTCCATTTCCTGACCATGTAGTCGTTCTCGTCCATCACGGCATTCCAGCAGGCAACGGCGCCCATGCGCGCATCGAAGCTGCCGCCGTCGCGCACGCTGCCCGCCTTCTCCATCACCGTGCCGTCGGGCGCCTTGATGTCCTGCGCCGCCGGCTTGCCCATCATCCAGAAGTCCCACTCATAGGCTTCCATGCTCTTCTGCGCGGTCGAGAGCACGGCGGAGTAGTAGCCCTGCCGATTGAGGAAGGCGCCGGCCCAGCCGGAGAGGAACCAGTTGATGAACTCGTAGGAGGCGTCGAGCTTCCGCCCGCTCAGCGTCTTCGGCAGGCCGAAGCCCGCAGCCCAGGCGCGGTAGCCCTCCTTCAGCGGCTGGTAGGTGCAGGGGATGCCGCGGCTGCGCACCGCCGTCACCGCCGGCGACCACATCGACTGGATGACGGTCTCGCCCGAGGCCATCAGGTTGACGCTCTCGTTGAAGTCCTTCCAGAAGGCGCGGAACTGCCCGGCACGCTTCGCCTCGGTCAGCACCCGCATGGTGAGGTCGATCTCGGCCCGGGTCATGTTGCCCTTGTCGGCATATTTGTGCCGGCCCATCGCCTCCACCGCCATCGCCGCATCCATGATGCCGATGGAGGGGATGTTGAGGATGCTCGCCTTGCCCTTGAACTCAGGGTTCAGCAGTTCCGCCCAGCTCTCGATCGGACGGCCCACGCGGTCCGGGCGGATGCCGAGCGTATCGGCATTGTAGGTCGTCGGAATCAGCGTCAGCCATTGCGTCTGGCCGGTGGCGAAGGTCTTGGCGTCGCGCGCCGGCATGTAGCTGACCTTGATCGGCGCCGTGCCCTGGTCGCCGATCTTCTTCCCCGCCACCTCGCCCTTGGTGAAGACGGTGCTGATCTCGCCCACCAGCTTGATGCGGTTCGCATCCATGCCCATCAGGTTGCCCGAGGGGATGATTTTCTTCAGCATCCAGTACTCGGCATCGAGGATGTCGAGGCTGTTCGGCTGCGTCACCGCGCGCCGCACCACATCGTCCGAAGTGACGGGGATGTATTCGAGCGTGATGCCGAGGTCCTGCCTCACCTTCTCCTTGATGCCGGCATGCTGGTTCACCGCCGTGCCGACATAGCGGAGCGTCACCGCGCCTTGCGCATGCACCGCAGGGGCGGCGAGGCCTGCCGCGAGGCCTGCCGCGCCTTGCAGAAGCTGGCGGCGGCCAGCGCGAATGGGCTTGTCCATGCCTGGATTCTCCTTGTCCGTCATGTCCCGTCCGCCAGATAGCGGAGATCCTGCTCATCCCAGCCGAGGCCGACCGCCTCGCCGGCCTCGAGCGGCCTGGCGCGCAGCGCGGCCTCGCCGACTAGCGCCTGCCAGTCCTCGCCGGCGGGCCCGGCCAGCGCCACGGCGAAGCCCGTGCCGGTATATTCGACACCGCGCACCGTCGCCTGCACCACGCCCTCGCCGGCCGGCCGCAGCAGCGTCCGGTCCGTCCGCACCGCGACCAGCCCGTTGGCGGGCAGCGCGATGACGTTGTGCCCGCCCATGAAGCGCGCGGCGAAGGCGGTGCGCGGGGCGTCGAACACTTCGAAGGGCGTGCCCTGCTGCTCGATCCGCCCGTCCTTCATCAGCACGACGAGGTCGGCCAGCGCCAACGCCTCGTCCTGGCTATGGGTGACATGGACAAAGGTGATGCCAAGCTCGCGCTGGAAACGCTTCAGCTCGGCCCGCACCCGGCCGCGGAGGAAAGGGTCGAGTGCCGAGAGCGGCTCGTCCAGCAGCAGCGTCGCGGGATTGGTCACCAGTGCGCGGGCCAGCGCCACGCGCTGCTGCTGCCCGCCCGAGAGCTGCGCCGGCAGCCTGTCCGCCAGCGCCTCCAGCTCGACGAGGCGCAGCATCTCGCGTGCCTTGGCATGGCGCTCCGCCTTCGCCATTCCGCGCATGCGGAGCGAGAAGGCGACGTTGTCGAGGCAGGAGAGATGCGGGAACAGTGCGTAGGACTGGAACATCATCGCCGTGCCGCGCCTGGCCGGCGGCAGGCCGCTTACCTCATGGTTGTCGAGCAGGATGTCGCCGCTGCTTTGCCGTTCATGTCCGGCGAGCATCCGCAGGCTCGTCGTCTTGCCGCATCCGGAGGGGCCGAGCAGGCAGCAATAGGTACCGGCGGCGATCTTCAGGTCGAGCGTGTCCACCGCGACCGAGCTGCCGAAGCGCTTGGTCACCTTGATGAATTCGATGGCGCCGCGGCTGGTCTGGCCGGTGCGCAGGAGCATGGCGTCAGGCAGGCGAAGGTCCCCCTCGCCCCGGAGCCTGCGGCAGAACGCCCCCCCGCTTCAAGCAGCCGCGAGGGGGATTCAGGCCGCAGCCAGACCGAACTTGCCCAAAGAAATATCATTTCGCCGCTCTTTTGAGCGCGCATCAGCGGACAGCCGCCCCGACCCAATGGCCGGAAGGCCTCGTCGGTCTCCGTGGTCGCGGCAACACGGCGATGGTCCCCGGTCCTGAGGTACCAAACGGTTCCGCCTTCCCTGGTCGCCCGGGATGGCCTCCATGACCAGACCTGTTCCGACATCCTCCCTTTTTTGGCGCACTGCCGCGACCGGGACCCTGCCTGGATGGTCGCGGAAGGGGCCGAGGCACCGGCCAGGGCGATGCTGCCGGCGACGAGGTCGCGGCAGGTGACGGCCGACATGGATGCTTCTCCTGTTCCCGCTTGCCAGCCGCGGTGCCGGGCCGTAATCCGCCCTGGTCATGGCCTTTGCTTGCTTCGGTGGGATGGAACGGCAGGACCTCGGGCCTTGCCGGACACGCCTCCCATTGCAGGGCATCGTTGTGAAGCCGAACAAAGCGACTCAGGCAGTCTCGCCGTGACCACGTCCATGCCGAACCGAGGGGCAACACCTTGCTTGCCGCCCTTGGCGAGCGGCCGGAGTGCATGATGGAGCGCGACAACCGCCGCGCCATGGACGGCCTCCGCATCGTCCGGGCGAGCCGCGAGACGCTGCATGCCAGGGCGGACCTCATCATCGACACGATTGGCCAGGCGCCGGAGGCAAGCCTCGAGGCGCTGCCCGGCGGCTTGCAACGGGAGACCACCGCATGAGCCCCGCCCCGCCCGGCTATCTCCGCCTGCCGGAGCATGCGCTGCCCATCTTCAACAGCCTGGTCGGCCCCTTCTGGGTGAAGCCGGAGGGCGAGGGCATCCTGCTCGGCTTCCGCGTCGAGCTGCGCCACTGCAACCCGATGGAACTCTGCCATGGCGGCATGCTGACCGCCTTCGCCGACATCGTGCTGACCGGCGGCTGCAATCACGTGGCGCGGCTGCGGAGATTCCTCGTCACCGTCAGCCTGGCGACCGACTTCATCGGCCCGGCGCGCATCGGCGCCTGGGTGGAAGCACGGCCGGAGGTGCTGAAGGTGACGCGCGGCATGCTCTTCGGCCAGTGCCTGGTGACGGCGGAGGGCGAGCCGGTGCTGCGCGCCAGCGGTACCTTCCGCCATTCCGGCGACCCGGACCCGCGCTTCGACCGGATCGCGCGGCTGCTGGACGCTCAGCCGAGTGCGGCCTCCGCCTCCAGCGCGGCGCGGTAGCGCTCGGGCGCCGGGATCGGCTTCATCCGCGCGGTCTCGACGAAGGCGCAGACCAGCTCCGCCTCATAGACCAGCCGGTCGCCGACCCGCCCCGTCACCGCGAAGCGGAGGGAGGAGCCGCCGAGGCGGATCAGCAGCACCGTGCTCGCCAGCGTGTCGCGCGGCGTGACAGGGCTGCGGAAATCCATCTGCACATGGACGAAGGGCGTGCCGATGCCCTTATCCACATTCATCTCGTACCAGCCGGTGCCAAGCCGGTCCTGGAACCAGCGCTCCACCGCTTCCATGGCGAAGTCGAGGAAGCGCGCGGTGTAGGCGATGCGCGCCGCATCCGTCTCGCCCCAGGTGATGCGGCGGGTATGGGTGAAGGCCTCGGTAGGTCTCAACGTGATAGCGTCCCTGCTCGCGCATCTGGCCACGCAGGGAGGGCCAGTCGATGCCATGCTCGCGCCCGATCGCCCCGGGCGCCTCCTCCACGCCGGCGTCCAGCCCGCGCAGCCCGCAAACATGGATATGGGTGGAAGGCTTGCGGAGCAAAGCGGCCAGTGCCGGCGCCTCGGCCCGCATCCGGTCCTGCACCGGCCCGGCAGCCCGTCGGGCAGCCTGCCGAAGCAGAGGCGCTTGCCCACCGACGCAGCCGGGACCTTCTGCAAGGGGCCGAACCGGGCAGCTCCTCCGGTGCCCCCGCGCCGAAGAACAGGCGCTGCCGCTCCCTGTCCCGCCGCGCCAGGCGGTGATGTGGCGGTGGGGTGGTTCCTCGTGCCGGGTCGCCCGTGCCATGGTGCCGCCGGACCGCCCTCCCCCGATGCGGGGAGGTGACGGACAAGGGTTCGCTCAATGGCCGGGCCGCCTATTCCGAGCGGCTCCACGACAACAACGATGCGGAGGTGCCGACGCCATGAATGCTCCTGTTTCGATGACCGAGGCACCGGACTGGGCGCGCTACGCCGCCGGCGCCATGGTCGAGACCTTCGCCGATGCGGTGCTCGCCGGCGGGGCACGGACGCCCTTCACCGACCTCAACGGGGCGCTCTCCGCCATCTCGCCGACCGATCTCGGCATCCATGCGGCGCGGGCTGCGATGGCGCGCTCGGGGATCGACCCGAAGCGCATCGGCACCACCGTCGCCGGCAACTGCACCCAGGCGAGCTTCGACGCGCTGTTCTTCGCCCGGCATATCGGCCTCTATGCCGGGATGGCCGACGACAAGCCGGCGCATGGCGTGCAACGGCTCTGCACCACCGGCTTCGAGGCCATCGCCCAGGCGGCGCGGGCGACCAGCCAGGGGCAGGTCGATGTGGCGCTCGCCGTCGGGACGGAGAGCATGAGCCGGGCGCCGGTGGCCAGCTTCACCTCGCGCGGCGGGTTCGGGCTCGGGCAGGTGGAGTTCAAGGACTTCCTCTGGGAGGCGCTCTACGACACGGGCTGTTCCACCGCGATGGGCGGGACGGCGGAGAACTTGGCGAAGCTGCACGGCATCAGCCGCGAGGAGACGGATGCCTATGCGGCGGCGAGCTTCGCCCGCGCGCTGGAGGCCCAGGCCGCAGGCCGTTTCGGCGAGGAGATCGCGCCCGTCACCGAGGCCGTCTTCGAGGGGCCGGGGCTGAAGGCGCGGCGGCTGAAGCTGCCGAAGAAGCTCGATGCCGTCTCGGCCGACAGCCATGTCCGGCCGACGCCGATCGAGGTGCTGGCGAAGCTCCAGCCCGTCTTCGGCGGCGTGCAGACGGGCGGCAACAGCAGCGCCATCGTCGATGGGGCGGCGGCGGTCGTCGTCACGACCGGCAAGGCGGCAGGCGAAGGCGGGACGGTGCCGCTCGGGCGCATCGTGGCCGCCGCGGCGGCGGGGGTGCCGGCGGAGGTGATGGGCATCGGGCCGGTGCCGGCGGCCATCGCGCTCACGCGGAAGCTCGGGCTCAGCATCGCGGACATCGACCTGTTCGAGATCAACGAGGCCTTCGGGGCGCAGGCCGAGGCCGTCAGGCGAGCGCTCGGCGTCTCGCATGACCGGTTCAACGTGAATGGCGGGGCGATCGCCTTCGGCCATCCGCTGGCCGCGACCGGCGTGCGCTGCGTCCTCTCCCTCGCCATGGAGCTGAAGCGGCGCGGGCTCAAGCGCGGCATCGCGGGCGCCTGCGCGGGTGGCGGGCAGGGGATGGCGGTGCTGGTCGAAGTCGCTTGAGCGACTTCGTCCGCCGCTTCCTCGTCCATTGGAATGATTGCGATCCGGCGCGGATCGTCTTCCATGCCAATTTCATCCGCTGGATGGATGAGGGCTTCACCGACATGACCCGGGCGCGCGGCGTGGATTTCGCCGCGATGGCCGGGGCCGATCCGCATTTCCGCGGCTCGCCGCTGGTCGACCTGCGCTGCGCCTTCCGGGCGCCGGCGCGCTTCGCCGATATGCTGGAGCACCGGATCGCGCCGCCCGCCTTCACCGGCGGTCGGAGCTTCCGGCTGGCGCATCGGTTCCTCCTGGAGGACGGGACGCTGGTCGCCGAAGGCGAGCAGACGCGGATCTGGGGGCGGGACGAGGGCGAGGGGCTGCGGGCGGTGCCGATGCCCGAAGAGGTCAGGCGCAGGCTCGAAGGCTGATCCGGCGGAGACTAAAGGGCTTGATGGTCTTCAAGCCCTCCGGGCCCAAGGGTCTGGAATCCTTGGGCCCAGACCAGGCAATTTAAAGACTTTAGGGATTTAGGCGCCTGTCCCGCGACGCCCGGGATGCACGAGCCCAGCCCGCGCAGGATGGGGACAGGCTTTCCCCCTACGAAAGATGCGAACCGGGATTAGGCTATTCGTCCTATATCCCGGACCGTGCGGAAAAACAACGGCTCAGCCGGCGACGACCCAGGGCATCTCCAGCGCGCGAAGGCCCAAGGGGCGGTCGCCCTCGATGCGGACGCGCTGCAGGGCATCGGCCGCGGTGCCGGTGTGGAGTACCGTGCGGTTGTCCCAAAGGATCAGATCGCCCGGGCGCCAGGCATGGCGCCAGGTGACGGCGGGCGCGGTCGCGGCGGCGAAGAGCGCGTCCAGCAGCCGGGCGCTCTCGCCGGCCGGCAGGTTCAGGATGCGGCGGGTGAAGGCCGGGTTGACGAAAAGCGCCCCCTCCCCCGTCACCGGATGGCTGCGGATGACCGGGTGTTCGGCAAGGCGGCCGTGATGGGCGTGCTCGGCGCGCAGCTCCTCGACGCGGCGGCGGAGGCTCGCGGGCAGCAGGGCGAGGGCTGCGCGCTGGTCCGCGAAGGCGATCTCGGTCGCCTCGGCCGCCGGGGCATGGGCGAGGCAGGCGAGGCTCGGCTCCGCATCATGGGTGTGGTCGGCGTGCCAGGCGGCACCGGGCGGAGCCTCGCCCTCCGGGATGCCGGCAACGACGCGGAGCGGGGGCGGCAGCAGCAGGCTGCGGCGGTCGAGCAGCGGCGCCTCGACCGCGGCGAGGCCGGCGGCGAAGGCGGATTGCGCGGCTGGGCTGAGGCGCTGGCCACGGAAGAGCAGCACGGCATGCTCGAGGAAGGCGTCGTGCAGCACTTCGAGGGTCGGCGCGTCGAGCGGGGTGGCGAGGTCGAGGCCGGCGACCTCGGCGGCGAAAGCGGGATGGAGGGGGTGGATCTGCATCGGGGCGTGGCTCCGGGCGAAGGGGTCAGGGGAGAGGGTGCGCGTCAGCGTCGACAGCGCATTCGCCCGCATCCCTGGCTCCGGCCCCGCTGCATTCCACGCGATTTCCTGTCGGCCATGGCGATTATCCACGATCCATGATGGATATAATGGACAATGCACAGCCGGGCGCAAGGATGATTCCGTCACGATGAAGCGTTCAACCCGACACAAGCGGGTTGTATTCACCGATCAGAGACTGTTAATCCTTGGGCCTGAGCCGTGAGGAGCCGGAGGCCGCCATGTCGCACCCCCTCGCCCGCCGGGCCTTGCCCAGACTTGCCCTGGGGCTCGCCGCACCGGCGCGGGCGCAGGGCGCCGGCACGCTGCTGAATGTCAGCTATGACCCGACGCGGGAATTCTACCGGGCCTATAACGGCGCCTTCACCCTTTGGTGGCGGGAGAAGTCCGGCCAGGCGGTGCGGCTGAACAGTTCCCATGGCGGCTCGGGGCGCCAGGCGCGGGCGGTGATCGACGGGCTGGCGGCGGATGTGGTGACGCTCGCCCTGGCCTACGACATCGACGCCATTGCCGAGCGGGGGCTGATCGCGCGGGACTGGCAGCGGCGGCTGCCCGAGAACAGCGCGCCTTATACCAGTACCATCCTCTTCCTAGTTCGGCGCGGGAATCCCAAGGGCATCCGCGACTGGGGCGACCTGGTGAAGCCGGGGGTCGGGGTGGTGACACCCAATCCCAAGACCTCCGGCGGGGCGCGGTGGAATTACCTGGCGGCCTGGGCCTGGGCACGGCGGCAGGGCGGGGGCGACGCTGCGGCGGCGGAGTATCTCGGGCGGCTGCTGCGCAACGTGCCGGTGCTGGATACGGGTGCGCGTGGCTCGACCACCAGCTTCGCGCAGCGGGCGCAGGGCGACGTGCTGCTGGCCTGGGAGAACGAGGCACACCTGGCCTTCGCCGAATTCGGCGAGGGGCAGTTCGAGATCGTGGTGCCGAGCCTCTCGATCCTTGCAGAGCCGCCGGTGGCCGTGGTCGACCGCAACGTGGACCGGCGTGGGACGCGGGCAGTGGCGGAGGCTTATCTGGAGCATCTCTACTCGGCCGAGGCGCAGGCGCTGGCGGCGCAGCACTACTACCGGCCGCGCGAACGGGCGGCGCTGGCGGCGGCGCGGGCGACCTTTCCCGACCTGCCGCTGGTGACGGTGGATGCGGAATTCGGCGGCTGGGCCGAGGCGCAGCGGGCGCATTTCGCCGATGGGGGCAGCTTCGACCGGCTGTACCAGCCCGGGCGATGAGGCGGCGGGCCGCGCTGCCGGGGCTCGGCCTCGCGCTCGGGGTGACCTGGCTGTGGCTGGGGCTGATCGTGCTGGTGCCGCTCTCGGCGCTGGTGCTGCGGCCGTGGGAGCTGGGGCTGGCCGGCGTCTGGGCAAGCGTGACGGAGCCGCGGGTGGTGGCGGCGCTCGGGCTGTCCTTCGGGGCGGCGCTCGGGGCGGCCTTAGTGGATCTGCCGCTCGGGCTGCTGATCGCATGGGTAGTGGTGCGGTACCGCTTCCCCGGCCGGCGGGTGCTGGATGCGGCGATCGACTTGCCCTTCGCCCTGCCGACGGCCGTCGCCGGGCTGGCGCTGACGGCGCTCTACGCGCCGAACGGGTGGCTCGGGGCGCCGCTGGCGGCGATGGGGGTGACGGTGGCCTTCACGCCGCTCGGCGTCGCGGTGGCGCTGGCCTTCGTCGGGCTGCCATTCGTCGTGCGCATGGTGGAGCCGGTGCTGCGCGACCTGGGGCCGGAGGCGGAGGAGGCTGCCGCCGTGCTGGGCGCGACGCGGTGGCAGGCCTGGCGGCGCGTGGTGCTGCCGGCGCTGGGGCCGGCGCTGGTCTCGGGCGTGGCACTCGCCTTCGCGCGCGCCGTTGGGGAGTATGGCAGCGTGATCTTCATCGCCGGGAACCGGCCGATGGAGAGCGAGATCGCGCCGCTGCTGATCGTGGCCCGGCTGGAGCAGTATGACTACGCGGGGGCGGCGGCGCTGGGGCTCGCCATGCTGCTGCTGTCCTTCGTGTTCCTGGTGGTGTTCGGGCTGATGCAGCGCAGGCTGCGGCGGGGTGTCGTTTGAGGCGGCCGACCGAGGAGGCGCCGTGGCTGCGCTGGGTGTTGTGCCTGGCGGCGGTGGGGGTCGCCGTGCTGTTTCTCGTGCTGCCGCTGGCGGCGGTGTTTGCCGAGGCCTTCCGGCGGGGCTGGGAGCCAGCCGTCAGGGCACTTGCCGATCCGGATGCGCTGGCGGCGGTCAGGCTCACCCTGCTGGTGGCGGCGGTGGCGGTGCCGGTCAACCTGGTGGGCGGGGTGGCGGCGGCCTGGGCGATCGCCAAATTCGACTTCCCCGGACGGCGGCTGCTGATGGTGCTGATCGAGCTGCCCTTCTCCGTGTCGCCGGTGATCTCGGGGCTTGTCTACGTGCTGGTCTTCGGGGCGCAGGGCTGGCTCGGGCCGTGGCTTGAGGAGCGCGGGGTGCAGGTGATCTTCGCCCTGCCGGGGATCGTTCTGGCGACGATCTTCGTCACCTTTCCCTTCGTGGCGCGGACGCTGATCCCACTGATGCAGGACCAGGGGCGGACGGAGGAGGAGGCGGCGGCGACGCTCGGCGCCGATGGGTGGCGGATGTTCCGGCATGTGACGCTGCCGAATATCCGCTGGGCGCTGCTGTCGGGCGTGCTGCTCTGCAATGCGCGGGCGATGGGGGAATTCGGGGCGGTGTCGGTCGTCTCCGGCCATGTCAGGGGAGAGACCAACACCATGCCGCTGCATGTCGAGATCCTCTACAACGAGTACCAGTTCGTCGCGGCCTTCGCGGTGGCGGGCTTGCTCGCGCTGCTGGCGCTGGTGACGCTCGGCGCCAAGGCGGTGCTGGAGCGGGCGGGGTGATCGAGGTCCAGGGTTTGCATCTTCGCTATGGCGGGGTGGCGGCGCTGGACGGGGTGAACCTTGCCCTGCGCGCGGGGGAGTTCGTCGCGCTGCTGGGGGCGTCGGGGAGCGGGAAGACGACGCTGCTGCGCAGCCTCGCCGGGCTCGAATTTCCGGATGCGGGGCAGGTGCTGATCGAGGGGCGGGACATGGCCGCCGTGCCGGCGCGGGAACGGGGGGTCGGCTTCGTCTTCCAGAACTACGCGCTGTTCCGCCACATGACGGTGTTCGAGAACATCGCCTTCGGGTTGCGCATCAAGCCGCGCCGGCTGCGGCCGGGGCGCGCAGAGATCGTGCGGCGGGTGGAGGAACTGCTGGCGCTGGTGCGGCTGCCGGGGATGGGCGGGCGCCATCCCGACCAGCTTTCGGGCGGGCAACGGCAGAGGGTGGCCCTCGCCCGGGCGCTGGCGATCGAGCCGAGGGTGCTGCTGCTCGATGAGCCCTTCGGCGCGCTGGATGCGAAGGTACGGAAGGAGCTTCGGCACTGGCTGCGCGGGCTGCATGACAGGCTGGGGCTGACCAGCCTCTTCGTCACCCATGACCAGGACGAGGCGCTGGAGCTGGCCGACCGGGTGGCGGTGATGCGCGACGGGCGCGTCGTGCAGTTCGACACGCCGGAGGCGCTGCTGGCGGCGCCGGCGGATGCGGGGGTGGCGGGGTTCCTCGGCGATGCAGTGCCGATCGATTGCGTGGTGCGGGACGGCCAGGCCTGGTTCGAGGGGTTGCCGCCGGTTGCCGTGGCGGGCGTGGCGGAGGGCAAGGCGGTGGCCTTCCTCCGGCCGGTCGACCTGCTGGTCGAGCCGGGGGCGGGCGAAGCGCGTGTCGCAGCGGCGCGGCAGGATGGGCGGGGGGTGCGGCTGACGGTGGAGACGGCGGGGATGCTGCTGGAGGCCACGCCCGCGCCCGGCTGGATGCCGCGGCGGGGAGAGCCCTGCCGCGTCACCGCGCTCGCGGCGCGGGTGTTTCCGGCATGAGGCCGGGCAGCGCCAGGGCGGCACAAAGCAGGGCGAGGCCGGTCAGCCCGTAGACCAGGGCGGGCGGCAGGACCGGCAGCAGCAGCCCGGCTGCCAGCGGACCGGCGCCGGCGCCGAGGTCGCGCCAGGTGGCGAGGCGGGCGAGGGCCGGGACGCGCTCGGCACCCGGGTTCCGCGCAGCGACGACGGGGGCCGGGAGGGGCTGCAACAGGCCGCGCAACAGCACGACGAGCAGCGCGCCGACCCAGAGCCCCAGGCCGCCGAGGCCGATGGCGGCGAGCGCGAGGGCGGAAGCGACCGAAAGCAGGATGAGCATCCGCGCCGCGCCGAAGCGGTCGGCCAATGCCCCGCCGGCCGGGCCGAGGGCGATCTCCGAGGCGTAGCGCAGGGCGAGCGCCAGGCCCGCAGCCAGGGCGGCCCCCTGCCCTGCCCCGCCCAGGGCGAGCGCGGCCAGCACCGAAAGGCCGAGGACGAAGACGCCGTCCAGCGCCATCCCCTGCACGAAGGACCAGACATCGATCCGCGCCGGCAGGCCGAAGCGCGGGGCGCCGCGCACCGCCTCGCCCTGGCCGCCCGGCAGGCGAAGGGCGAAGGGCAGCGCGGTGAGGGCGATGCCGGCGAGCAGAAGGAAGACGAGGTGGGGGCCGTAAGCCTCTGCGATCAACGCGCCGGCGACGAGGCCGATCATCGGCCCGGTGGCGATGATGGCGCGGGAGCGGCCGCTGCGGCGGGCGGCGCCCCCTGCCTCGGCAGTGGCGAGGGCCTGCGTCGCGATGTTCAGCGCAGCGAAGGAGAGGCCCCAGAGCAGCCGTGCCGCCAGCAGCCACCAGAGGCCGGGTAGCACCGCGTAGCCGAGCGAGGAGAGCGCCGCGCCGACCACGGCAAGCGCGCAGGCGGTACGCGGGCCGCGCCGCTCGTAGAGCCGGGCGATCCAGCCATAGCCGGCGATGCGGACGAGGCGGTTGGCGGCGAGCAACAGGCCGGCTTCGGCGAAGGTGACGCCGAAGGTGGCGGCATGCAGGGGCAGCAGGAGGTAGAGGACGGTATCGGTCGGCAGGGTCAGGCCGAGGGTGATCGAGGCATCGCGGGAGGCGCGGTCGGCAGCGGTGGCGTCCATAAGGCCAGGCTGCGCTTGGGTAGACGGCTAGACAACTGGATGAATGCAGAATTCATGGAAAGCGCTGCGAAATAAGATGGGCGAGCCCCGCCGGTCCGGTCACTCCTGACTGAGCGCGAGCAGGCGTTCCCGATAGGCGGCGCCGGCGCTCGCCAGATCGTCCGCCGAAGCGGTCCTGGCGTTGAAGATCAGGAAGGGCTCCTGCCACGCCAGCCCGCAGCGATGGGCGGTCGCATGCAGGGGGCGCAGCAGCTCCGGCAGGGGGTAGAGGTTCATGCCCGTCGCGTCATAGGCCTCGGGCCGGTTGCCCGCCGTGGCCGCCACCAGCAACGGCCGCCCGGCAAGGCGTGCGCCTTCGGTTTCCGCGTTGATGTAGAACATCCGGGTCAGCACCGCGTCCTGCCAGGCCTTGAGCAGCGGCGGAGTGGAGTACCACTGCACCGGGAAATGCAGGACGATGCGGCGGGCCCCAAGCAGGCGCGCGACCTCCGCATCAAGGTCGAACCGGCCATCGGGATAGAGCGCCTCCAGATGCGCCACCTCCACCCCTGGCAGCGCGGCGGCGGCCTCGGCCAGGGCGCGGTTGGCGCGGGAGGCGGCGTAGCCGGGATGGGAGATGAGGATCAGGGTCTCGGTCACGTTGTTGCTCCTCGGTTGTTGCGGAGGAGGATGGGGCGGCGCCTACTATTGATCCAATGGATGGTTGGTATGGGCGGCCATGGACCGGGTGAATGGACTACGCGGGATCGACCTGAACCTCCTCGTCGTGCTCGATGCCTTGCTGGAGGAGGCGCATGTCACCCGCGCGGCGCGGCGCCTTGGCCTGTCGCAGCCCGCGGCCTCGAATGCGTTGGACCGGCTGCGGCACCTCTTCGGCGACCCGCTGCTCGAGCGTGGGCGCGGGGGCCTGCGCCTCACGCCGTTGGGCGAGGCTCTGCGGGCGCCGCTAGGCGAGGCGCTGGCGGCGCTGCGGGACGTGCTGAGGCGTCCGGGCCGCAATCTGGCGACCACACGGCAGACCGTCCGTCTGCTGATGGCCGATGCGCCGGGCGTGGCGCTGCTGGTGACGCTGCAGGCACGGCTCGCTCATACGGCGCCCGGTGTCACCCTCGCCCTGCTGCCCTGGGCCGGCGCGGCGGATGCCCTGACGCGGCTCCATCACGGCGAGGCGGATCTGGTGGCCTCGGTCCTGCCGCCGCTGGATCCGCCGCTCCGCCAGCGGCGGCTGCTGGACGAGACCTATTGCGTCGTCATGCGGCCCGGCCATCCGGCGGCGGCGGAGTTCGACCTCGCCCGCTGGCTGGCCTTTCCGCATGTCGTCGTCTCCGGGCATGGCGGGACGGAGACGCCGCTGGACGCCGGGCTGGCGGCGCGTGGCCTGGCACGCCGGGTCGGGGTGGTGGTGCCGAGCTTTCTCATGGTGCCGCCCCTGCTGGCCGGGTCGGACCTGATCGCCATGCTGCCGACGCGCTGCGTCCCCGCAGGGGCCGCGCTGACCGTCAGGCCCCCGCCCCTGCCCGTCGAGGGCTTCCGGCTCGACCTCGCCTGGCATGACCGGCGTAGCGGCGACCCGGTGGTGATGCATGTCGCCGAGGCCATGGCGGAGGCCCTCGCCGCGGACGGGGTCCGCGCGCCGCCGCTATGACGGCGCGCCTGCTGGGGCGGCGCTCAGCCCTTCACGTCCATCGCCTGGCGCAGCCCGTCGCTCAGCAGGTTGAAGCAGATGGAGGTGACGAAGATGCAGGCGCCGGGCAGCACCGCGACCCAGGGCTGGACATAGATGGCCGTGCGCAGCGTGTTCAGCATCAGCCCCCATTCCGGCTCGGGCGGCTTGGTGCCGAGGCCGAGGAAGCTGAGGCCCGAGGAGAGGATCATGCAGACGCTGATGAGGCCCGTGGCATAGACGAAGATCGGGCCGAGCACGTTGCCGAGCACATGCACGCGGACGATGGTGAAGCCGGAGGCGCCGGAGGCCCGCGCCGCATCGACGAAATCGAGGCTGCGCACGCCCTGCGTCACGCTCTCGGCCACGCGGATGATCTGCGGCACGAAGACCAGCGTCAGCGAGAGGATGGCGTTGAAGATGCCGGCGCCGAGCGCCCCCGAGATGGCGACGGCGAGCAGCACCGAGGGGAAGGCGTAGAAGACATCGGTGACGCGCATGATCGCCATGTTCACGCGGCCGCCCATGAAGCCGGCGGTGACGCCGAGCGTCGTGCCGATGACGAAGGCGAAGGCCACGGGCACGATGCCCATGAACCAGGAGAGGCGGCCGCCATAGAGCAGGCGCGTCAGGATGTCGCGGCCGAGCTCGTCGGTGCCGAGCAGGTAGTTCGGCGTGCCGATGGCGCGGAGGCGGCGGATCATGCTGCCCTGGTAGGGGTCGTGCGGCGCGAGCAGCGGGGCGAAGACGATCGCCAGCAGCATCAGCAGCAGGATGGCGGCGCAGGCGATCGTCACCGGGTCTCGCCGCAGGCGCTTGAAGACGCCGGCCCAGTAGCCCTGCGAGCGGACGGGGGCCTGCCGGGCCTGTACGGCGAGTTCCGCTTCCGCGGCGGTCGGGGTGGTGGCCGTGCTCATCGATGCAGGCTCCTCAGGCGCGCTTGATGCGGGGGTCGAGGGTGGTCTGGATCAGGTCGACGAGCAGGTTCAGGGCGACGAAGAACATCGCCAGCACCAGGATCGTCCCCTGCAGCACCGGCAGGTCGCGCTGGAAGATGGCGCTGTTCAGCAGGAGGCCCGTCCCCGGCCAGGAGAAGACGGTCTCGACCAGGATGGAGCCGCCCATCAGGTAGCCGAGCTGGAGGCCCATCACCGCCAGTGCGTTGGGCGCGGCGTTCTTGACGACATGCAGGAAGATGCCGCGGCGCGTCATCCCCTTGCCGCGCAGGGCGGTGATGAATTCCTGGTTCATGATCTCGGCGACGATGCCGCGCACGGTGCGGGTGACGATGCCCATCGGGATGACCGAGAGGGTGATGGTCGGCAGGACGAGATGCTTGACGTGCTCCCAGTCCCAGCCCCAGTCGGAGGAGCCGCCGGGGCCAGCGCCCATCGCCGGCAGCCAGTTGAGCTGGACGGAGAAGACGACGACCATCACCATCCCCAGCCAGTAGTGCGGGACGGAGACGCCGGCGACGGCGATGCCGGTGGCGCCACGGTCGATGGCCGAGCCGCGGAAGGTGCCGGCGAGGCCGCCCAGGATGCAGCCGAGGATGAAGCCGAGGCCGGAGGCGCAGAAGGCCAGCATCAGCGTGTTGCCGATGGCGCTGCGGAGATCGGCCCAGACCGGGCGGCCGGTGGCGAGCGAGCGGCCGAGATCGCCGACCACGACCTTCGACAGCCAGAGGCCGAACTGGACCGGCAGCGGCTTGTCGAGGCCGTAGTCGCGGCGGACCTGCTCCACCACATCGGCGGGCGCGTCGGGCGGGACGATGGCATTGATCGGGTCGCCGGGGGCGATCTGCACCAGCATGAAGCAGACGAAGCCGACGGCGAGGGCGATCGGGATCGCGTAGACGATGCGCCGCGCCAGATAGAGGATCATGCGGTGGTTCCCAGGTCTCTGCCGGGGCTGCGACGCAAGGCGCGTGCCAGGATGGCGCGGGGCCCGGCGGCGATGGTGGGGCCGAGGCTGCCCAGGGAGGCGGCAAAGTGCCCGCGGCTTGGGCTTAGGCGGAAATTAAGGGAGCCGGGGGAGAGTGCCGCCATCGGAGTGCAGGCATGGCGGGCAAGGGCAAGAAGGGCGGCGTCACCATCGTCATCCGCAAGGAGGAAGGCGGCGAGCACGGGCATCATGGCGGCGCCTGGAAGGTCGCCTATGCCGATTTCGTCACGGCGATGATGGCCTTCTTCCTGCTGATGTGGCTGCTCAACGCCACGTCCGAGGAGCAGCGGCGCGGACTTGCCGACTTCTTCTCGCCGAACAACGTGCTGGCCCGGGCCAACTCGGGCAGCGGCCAGCCCTTCGGCGGCAGGACGCCGCATGCGGAGGGGGCTTCGGTCTCGGACAGCGGTGCGGTGCGGGTGGAGCGGGGGCAGGCGCCCTTCCTCCTCGACATCGAGGAGGATGGCGACACGCCGGCGGCGCCGCCCTCCCCCGCCCTCCCGCCCCAGCCGGACCAGACCGAGGTGCCGCATGCGGCGCAGCCGGACACCGCCGCCATCCCCGATGCGGCGCTGCGCGAGGAGCTGGCGCGGCGGGAGCGGGTGGCGCTGGAGCGCGCCGCGGAGGATATCCGCGCCGCGGTGCGCGACGACCCGGCGCTGGCGGAGCTGGCGCGGCAGCTCGTCGTCGAGCAGGTGCCGGAGGGCCTGCGCATCCAGATCCTCGATGCCGAGCGGCGGCCGATGTTCGCCGCGGGCAGCGCGGCGCCGAACGAGCGGGCGCGGGCGCTGCTGCAACAGGTGATCCGGGTGGCGGCGCGGCTGCCGAACGGGCTCGCCATCGCCGGCCATACGGATGCGACGCCCTTCCGCGGCGGCGAGCGGGGCAACTGGGAGCTTTCGGCCGAGCGGGCCAATGCGGTGCGGCGGCTGATGGTCGAGGGCGGCATCGCCGAGGCCAGGCTGCAAAGCGTCACCGGCCATGCCGAGCGCGACCTGCTGCTGCCGGCCGAGCCGACCAATCCCGCCAACAGGCGCGTCGGCATCACCCTGCTGCGGCAGCTGCCGGAGAGTGCCGCGCGATGACGACGATCGGCGGCTTCGTCTTCCTGCTGGCCATGGTGTTCGGCGGCTACATCATCGCCGGCGGCAAGTTCGGCATCATCCTGCATTCCCTGCCCTACGAGATGATGATGATCGGCGGCGCCGCCGTCGGCTCCTTCGTCATGTCGAACAGCATGCACGACATCAAGCACGTGCTCGACGGCTTCGGGAAGATCATCAAGGGCGCACGCTTCCACAAGCACGAGTACTCCGATCTTCTCGCACTGCTCTACTACTTCGTCCGCCTGGCGCAATCGAAGGGCGCCATGGCGCTGGAGCCGCACATCGAGAAGCCGGAGGACAGCGCCGCCTTCCAGAAATTCCCCAAGATCGCGGCTGACAAGGTCGCCACCACCATGATCTGCGACTACCTGCGCATGGTCGGCATGAATGCCGACGACCCGCACCAGATCGAGGACATCATGGCGCGGGAACTCAAGAAGGTGGCGAACGAGGAGATGCACGCGGCACATGCCATGCAAGCCATCGCCGATGCGCTGCCGGCGCTCGGCATCGTCGCCGCGGTACTCGGTGTCATCAAGACGATGGCCTCGATCGACCAGCCGCCCGCGGTGCTGGGCGGGATGATCGGCGGCGCGCTGGTCGGCACCTTCCTCGGCATCCTGCTGGCCTACGGCCTGATGGGGCCGATGGCGGCGCGGCTGAAGGGCGTGGTCGACGAGGAGTGCAAGTTCTACGAGGTGATCCGCGCCGTCCTTGTGGCCCACCTGCACGGCAATGCGCCGCAGGTGGCGGTGGAGGCGGGCCGCAAGACCGCGCCGAGCCATTCGATGCCGACCTTCCAGGAGCTGGAGGCGGCGCTGCAGGAGCTGCAGATCGCTTGACCGGGGCGGGCGGCGCGGGCATCGGTGCGGGCATGGATCCCTCGCATTCGCCCTATCACGAGCATCTCGGCATCACGGTCGAGGAATGGCGGGAGGGCTATGCGCGGCTGGTCTGCGAGACGGCGCCCTTCCACGCCAACCGCTCGGGCATCGTGCATGGCGGGCTGCTGCTCTCGATGATCGACCAGGCGGCGGCCTTCTCGGGGCTGTTCTGCCCGGTGCCGGGGCGGGTGCGGCGGGCGGTGACGCTCGATCTCGATTGCCGCTTCACCGGCCAGGCGGCGATCGGCGGCAGGCTGGTGGCCGAGGGGCGGGTGGCGACGGGCGGGCGCAACGTCTTCTTCGCCCGCACCGAGGTCTTCGATGCGGAGGGGCGGATGGTGGCCTTCGGCGCCTCCACCCACCGCTACCGGGCAGGCAGCGGGGACCCCGAAGGCGTGCCTATTCAACCCTGAGCGCGGCGCGGCGCTCGGCGCGGCCGGCAGGGTCGGTCAGCGCGGAGAGGCGCTCCGCGGCCAGCATGGCGAAGCGGTGCAACAGGGCGCGGCGGCGGGCGGGGGCCAGCGGGTGGGCCGGGGCGGGGCGGAGCTCGGCCATCTCCAGACCGTCGGCGACGAGCAGGCCGGCATCCTCCGGCAGCAGCGCCTGCGGGAAGTCGAGGTCCACCGCGAAATAGAGCCGGTCGCAATACTCGCGGTAGTCGGGCCATTTCAGGTCCGAGAGGAAATCGCGGGCGCAGGACTTCACCTCGACGATCGCGAAGCCGCCATCGGGCAGGAGGGCGAGCAGGTCCGCCCGGCGGCCGTTCGGCAGGGGCATCTCGGCCAGGCTCGTCCAGCCGTGGAGGCCGCAGAAGCGCTGCGCAGCCCGGCAGACGAGGCTGGTGCGTTCCGCAGGCGTCAAGGTGCATCCCAGGGCCAAGTCCGGCGTTGATGGGAGAATGGTCACAAATTCACGGCTCCGGTGTCAGCGAAACGATGGAAAGGGCCCCGGCGACCCGGGCCGGCCTGCCCTACCAAATGATAAATCATGATAGCGACTCGCTTCTCCGTCGGCCTCCATATCCTCACCATCGTCGCCAGCGACCCCCCGGGCGGGGCGACCAGCCTGCGCCTCGCGGCCAGCATCGGCACCAACCCCGTGGTGGTGCGGCGCATCGCCGGGCAGCTCTCGCGGGCCGGGCTCATCACCGTGCAGCGTGGGCCGGGCGGGGCGATGCTCACCCGGCCGCCGGAGGCGATCAGCCTCAAGGATGTCTGGCGGGCCATCCACCCGGCGCCGGAGGCAATGCTGCGCGTGCACCGGCGGGGCCCGCAGGCCTGCCCGCTCGGCCAGCGCATCCCACCCCTGCTGCGCCGCCGCTTCGATCAGGCGGAAGCGGCGATGCTGGCCGATCTCGACCGGACCAGCCTCGCCGAGCTGGTGCAGGCAGCGCGGCAGGAGACGGCCGAGGCGGCGGACTAGGCTCGATCCAACCGCCTCAGCCGAGCAGCGCGTCGATGGCCTGGGCGAGGCGGAGGTCGCGGGCTGAAAGGCCGCCGGCGTCATGCGTGGTCAGCAGGATCTCCACCCGGTTCCAGACATTCGACCATTCCGGATGATGGTCCTGCGCCTCGGCCAGCAGGGCCACGCGGGCCATGAAGCCCCAGGCCTCGGAGAAATCGCGGAAGCGGAATTCGCGGCGGATGGCGTCCCGGCCGGCGACCGGCTGCCAGGCGGGCAGCGTGGCGGACAGGGCGGTGCGGGCAGCGGCGTCGAGCGGTTCGACCATGGATGTCATCTCCTGGCGGCTTGACCTGGGGGCGGCATGGGCTTCCGCTAGGGGGATGCGCCACAACACCCCGCCAAGCCTTGAGGATATCCTGGAGCTGGCCGAGCAGGCCCTCGCCGCCATGCCCGCCGTGCTGCGCGAACAGGTGCGCGGCACGGCGATCATCGTCGAGGACATGCCGGATGACGAGACGCTGGAGGAGATGGGGATCGAGGAGCCCTGGGAACTCACCGGCCTCTACCGCGGCGTGCCGCTGACGCAGAAGAGCGTGCTCGACACGCCGCGGGAGCCGGACACGATCCTGCTCTACCGGGAGCCGATCCTGCTGGAATGGATCGAGACGGGGGAGGATCTGTTCGGGCTGGTGCGGAACGTGCTGATCCATGAGATCGGGCACCATTTCGGCCTGTCGGATGCGGATATCGACCGGCTGGAGAAGGAGAATTAGGGCCTGATCGCCGAGGCGGGGACGGCGGCGCCAAGGGCCGCGGAAGCGGCGACGCGGGAGGCGATGCCGGCAATGGCCCAGCTGCCCTCCGGGCCGCGGGCCAGCAGCGGGGCACCGCTGCTGCCGCGGGTGCCGGCGCAATCATGCAGCAGCATCGCGCCGGGGCCGCCGGCGGAGAGGCCGAGCAGCCGGCAGCCGGTATCGGCGATGATCACCTCCGGCCGGTCCTGCTGGTAGCCGCCGAGCATCAGCGGCGCGCGGGGCGCGGGCGGGGCGGCGAGCAGGGGCAGGATGCGGTCGGGGGTGCCGAGGGGCGTGTCGAGGCTGAGGATCGCCCAGTCGGCCGCGGCGGGGCCGCCCTTCGACGGATCGAAGCCGGGGCCGATGCGGTAGGCGGTGGCGCGGGCATGACCGCGGGCGGTGCCGCGGACATAGCCGAGCAGGACATGGATGGTGCCGGGCTGGACCAGGGCGCGGCTGCGCGGGGCGACCAGGCAATGCGCGGCGGTCAGCATCAGGCGGGGGCCGATCAGCGCGCCGGTGCAGCGGCCGCCGACTTCGAGCTGGACGCGGCCGAGGGCGTGCCAGGGGCTCTCCTCCGGGTTGACGGGGCGGCGCGGGTCGACCTCTCCGATACCGGGGCGGAGCGCGGGTTGCGCCGTCGCGGGCCAGGCCAGCAGCGCGGCGACCAAGGCAGCCAGCAGGGCGGCGACGAGGCTGCGATTCTGTCCGGGACGGCGCGGCCCCATCCGGCTGCCCGTGACGGCCGGCCCGGTGGGGGTGTTGGCCGGCGGCGCCACGGAGGATGCGCCGGCCGGGCTCTCAGTGATGGGCCGGCCCGCGGGCGCCGGCGGCACCGACATGCAGCATCACCTGCGTCTCGCCCGCCCGCTCGAAGCGGAGGGTGAGCGGGACGTCGCTGCCCGCGGCCAGCGGCTGCGTCAGGCCGATCAGCATGACGTGGAAGCCGCCGGGCCGGAGAGTGACGGTGGCGCCGGGCGGGATGGGGATGCCGCCTTCGGCCTGACGCATGCGCATCACCTCGCCGTCGCGCATATGAGTGTGGAGTTCCACGCTGCGGGCGACGGGCGAGGCGGCGGAGAGCAGCCGGTCGGGCTGGGTGCCGGCATTGCGGATGGTCAGGAAGCCGGCGCCGGTGCCGTTCGCCCCGGCGGCGCGGGACCAGGGCTCGGTCACCTGGATGTCGCCGATGGTGACGGCGTCATTATGGGCGAGCGCCAGAGGGGTGAAAGCCGGAAGGGGGGCGAGGCAGGCCAGGGCCAGCAGGCTGCGGCGAAGGATGGGCATGGGGTTCTCCTGAATCCGGAATGGCATGGTGGGGGATCAGGAGAACCGGGGTGGGGCGCGAGCGCCACCGGGTGGGCCGCGGCGGCCGGACGGGAGCGAGGTCAGGAAGGCGGCGGCGACCGGCTGGCCGATGAGGCTCCATGACGGGGGCGGCAGGGATGGCGGGTCGAGCGCGGCGCCGGCCGGCAGGGCGTGGCAGGCGAGGCAGTCGCCGAGATGCGGCAGGACGGCGGGGTTGTCATCGGCCCGCTTCACGCCATCGGCGGTGCAGAGGGCGAGGGGCAGGCCGTGGCCGGCCATCGCCAGACCATGCGCCGGAGCGAGGATCGCCTGGAGCAACAGGGCGGCGATCAGCAGGAAGGGGGGCCGGCGTGTCACCGGCCGGACCCTAGACGGGGCCGCAAGGAAAGTCGATGCGGGTGCAGGCCGCCTCCCCGGCTCAGGCGGCCAGGGCGTATTCGACCTCGGGCACGTAGAAGGCCTGCTCCTTGCCGAGCAGGCTGGAATAGAGGGTGAAGCTCTCGACCGGCACGGGCGGGGCGCGGAAGAGGTTATGCGCCTGGACGAACTGTATAAGCTTGTCCGGCGCGGCACGGTCGGTGCGGGCCAGCGTCACATGCGGGGCGAAGCGCTTGCGCTCCGGCTCGAGGCCGACGCGCTGCAGGGCGGTCTCCACCTTGGCCTGGAGGAAGGCCAGTGCTTCGGTCTTCTCGACGCCGACCCAGAGGGCGCTGATGCGCCCGGCCTTTTCGAAGGTGCCGAGGCCGCGCAGAGACAGCTCGAAGGGACGGGCGCGGACATTGGCGAGGGCGTCGTCCACGTCCTGGGCCTGCCAGGATTCGACCTCGCCGATGAAGCGGAGGGTGAGGTGGTAGTTCTCCGGCGGGACCCAGCGGGCACCGGGGATGCCGCCTGAAAGCTCCGCGAGCTGGTCCTTGATGGCAGGCGGCAGGGCCAGGGCGACGAAGAGGCGGATCATCGGGAACACTCCTCAGCCAGGGGTGACTCGGTCCAGCAGGGCCTCGACCGCGGGCAGGATGCGGGCGACCAGGCGTTCCACGCCGCGGGGGTTGGGGTGGATGCCGTCCGCCTGGTTCAGGGCGGCGTCACCGGCGATGCCTTCGAGGAAGAAGGGGTCGAAGACGAGGCCGGGCCGCTCGCGCGCCAGGTCGTGGAAGACGGCCTGGAAATCCCGGCCATAATCGGCGCCGAGATTGGGCGGGGCGAGCATGCCGGAGAGCAGGACCGGGATGCGGCGGGCGGCCAGGCGGTCGAGGATGGCGGCGAGGTTGCGGCGGGTCTCGGCGGGGGGCAGGCCGCGCAGGCCGTCATTGCCGCCGAGTTCGACGATGGCCGCCTGCGGGTCGTCGGCAAGGGACCAATCAAGGCGGGCGAGGCCGCCGGCCGTGGTGTCGCCTGAGACGCCGCCGTCGAGCACCCGCACCTCGCGGCCACGGGCCTGAAGCGCCGCCTGGAGGCGCGGCACGAAGCCCTCGCCAGGGGGCAGACCGTAGCCGGCGGTCAGGCTGTCGCCGAGGGCGAGGAGGCGGACCGGACCGGCCGCCCTGGCCGGCACCGCACCCGTCCGTAATACTCCGATACCCGATAGCGCTAGGCCGATGGCGCTTCTGCGCCCATATCGGCTGGCATCCCGGAACCCGCATGGCACCATGGACACCATCGCAAGCCACTCCCGCTCCCTGACAGGCGACAAATCGGACGAATCGCTCATTGCCGCCAGGGGCCTCGCCTTCAAGGTGGCGGGGGCGGCCGGTGCGGTCAACATCCTCCGCGGGGTCGATCTCAGCATCGGGAAGGGCGAGGTGGTGGGGCTGGTCGGTCCCTCCGGCTCGGGCAAGACCTCGCTGCTGATGCTGCTGGCGGGGCTGGAGCGGCCGACTTCCGGCAGCCTCGTCGTCGCCGGGCGCGAGCCGGGGCGGATGGACGAGGATGCGCTGGCGCGCTTCCGGCGGGAGACCATCGGGATCGTGTTCCAGGCCTTCCACCTGATCCCGACCATGACCGCACTCGAGAATGTTGCGGTGCCGCTGGAGTTCGCCGGGCGGCGGGATGCCTTTCCCCGCGCGACCCAGGCTCTGCAGAATGTCGGGCTCGGGCACCGGCTGGGGCATTACCCGGGCGAGCTGTCGGGCGGCGAGCAGCAGCGGGTGGCGCTGGCGCGGGCGACGGTGGCCGAGCCGCCGCTGCTGCTGGCCGATGAGCCGACCGGCAATCTCGACCGCGGGACGGGGGCGCAGGTGATGGAGCTGCTGTTCGGGCTGCGCGCGCGGCTCGGCACGACGTTGCTGCTCATCACCCATGACCCGGTGCTGGCCGGGCGTTGCGACCGGGTGCTGCGGATGGAAGACGGGCTGATCCAGCCGGGCTGAACGGCGGCTGGGATGATGCGTTCGTGCGACGAACGGATGAGGAGGAGGCCGATGCGCGTTGTGATGCTGATGCTGGCGGCGCTCTCGCTGTCCGGCTGCGGGCTAGTGGCGCTGCCCTTCCGGGTGACGGGGGACGTTCTTTCGGTCGTGCCGGTGGTGGGCAAGCCGCTCGGGGCGCCGATCCATGCCGTGGGCGATGTGATCGACTAGCGCCCCGACGGGATTGCGTCGCGGTGTGGAGTCCGAGGAGGGCGGCGCCCTCCTCGACCGCGGTCCCTACAGACCTGCGCCGCGGCGGCGCTCGATCTCCCGCCAGCGGGCGACGTTGCGGTTGTGCTCCTCCAGCGTCCGGGCGAAGGCGTGGCCGCCGCTGCCATCGGCAACGAAGTAGAGGTCTTCCGTCGCAGCAGGGCGGGTGACGGCACGCAGCGCGGCGAGGCCGGGGGCGGCGATGGGGGCGGGCGGCAGGCCCCTTACCTTGTAGGTGTTGAACGGATGGTCGCGGTCGAGGTCGGCGCGGCTCAGCGGACGGTCGAGCGGGGCGCCGTCGGCGGCGGCATAGGCGACCGTCGGGTCCGATTGCAGCGGCATCCCCGCGCGGAGGCGGTTGAGGAAGACGGCGGCGACGCGCGGCCGCTCCTCCGCTACCGAGGTCTCGCGCTCGACGATGCTGGCGAGGACCAGCGCCTCGCGCGGCGTCGCCAGCGGCAGGTTGCCGGCACGGGCGGACCAGGCCTCGGACAACGCCTGGAGCATGGCCGATTCGGCGCGGCGGAGCAGGCCGGAGCGATCGTCGCCCCAGCTATAGGCATAGGTTTCCGGCAGGACGGCGCCCTCGGCGAAGGCGGGAAGTTCGCCGGTGAGGCCTTCGGTGCGGGTCAGGAGAGCGGCGATCTGGCGGGCGGTGAGGCCCTCGGGGATCGTCACCCGGCGCTGCACCGGGCGGGCAGTGCGGAGGATGTCGAGCACCTGCGCCATGGAGGCACCGGGCGGGAAGGCGAATTCGGCGGCGCGTAGTGGCCCGTCGCCCCGCGTCGCCAGGGTGGCGAGGGTGAAGAGGCGGGGCTCTTCGATCACCCCGGCGCGGCGGAGGGCGGCGGCAATGGCCTCCGTTCCGCCCCGAGGGATGACGAGCTGGGCCTGTTCAACCAGGGGGCCGGGGGATTGGAAGCGATGCCAGGCCCAGCCCGCGCCGGCTGCGGCGAGGAACGCCAGGGCGGCGAAGGCCGCCCCGGCGATGCGGAGGAAGCGCCTCAGGGCGCCGCGCGGAAGACGATGCTGGCGTTGGTGCCGCCGAAGCCGAAGCTGTTCGACAACGCCACGTCGATCTTCCGCTCCTGCGCCACCTTGGCGACCCGGTCGATCGGGCTGTCCTTCGAGGCCTTCTCTAGGTTCAGCGTCGGCGGGGCCACGCCGTCGCGGATGGCGAGGATGGAGAAGATGCCCTCCACCGCCCCGGCCGCGCCAAGCAGGTGGCCGATGGCGGACTTGGTCGAGGACATCGCCAGGCCGCGCGCGTCCTCGCCCCAGAGCCGCTCCACCGCGCCGAGTTCCAAGTCGTCGCCGAGCGGCGTCGAGGTGCCGTGGGCGTTGACGTACTGCACCTCGCTCGGGGCAACGCCGGCGCTCTTCAGCGCTGCGCGCATGGAGCGGAAGGCGCCGTCGCCGGTATCCGAGGGGGCGGTGATGTGGTGGGCATCGCCCGACATGCCGTAGCCGATGACCTCAGCATAGATCTTCGCGCCGCGCGTCTTCGCGTGCTCGTACTCCTCGAGCACGACGACGCCGGCGCCCTCGCCCATGACAAAGCCATCGCGGCCCTCGTCCCAGGGGCGGGAAGCCTCGGCCGGGGTGTCGTTGTAGCCGGTGGAGAGGGCGCGGGAGGCGCAGAAGCCGGCCATGCCGATCTCACTGACCGCGGCCTCGGCACCGCCGGCGACCATGACGTCGGCATCGCCGAAGGCGATCAGCCGGGCGGCATCGCCCAAGGCGTGCACGCCGGTGGCGCAGGCCGTCACCACCGCATGGTTCGGGCCCTTGAAGCCGTAGCGGATGGAGACGTGGCCGGAGGCGAGGTTGATCAGCGCGCTCGGGATGAAGAAGGGCGAGACCCGCTTGTGCTTGCCCTGGGCGATGAGCTGCGAGCTCTCGTAGATGGTGGTGAGGCCGCCGATGCCGGAGCCGATCATCACGCCGGTGGCGCAGCGGCCTTCCTCATCCTCCGGCATCCAGCCGGAATCCTCGACCGCCTCGACCGCCGCCACGACGGCGAGCTGGATGAAGCGGTCCATCTTCTTCTGGTCCTTGACCGGGATCCACTCGGCGAGGTCGAGCCCGCCTTCGGCCCTGGTGCCGACAGGGACCTGGCCGGCGACCTTGGCCGGCAGGTCCTTCACGTCGAAGGACTGGATGGCGGCGATGCCGCTCTGCCCCTCGATCAGGCGCTTCCAGACCCGCTCGACGCCGAGGCCAAGCGGGCTGGCGATGCCCATGCCGGTGACGACAACGCGCCGCGGCGCGGCAGCCTGTGCGAACACGCTACACCCTCTTCCCGGTCTCGGTCTTGGTCGTGGCGGAGAAGGGCCTTAGCCCTTCTGACCGTCGATATAGGCGATGGCGTCCTTCACCGTGGTGATCTTCTCGGCCGCATCGTCCGGGATCTCCACGCCGAAGGCCTCCTCGAAGGCCATCACCAGTTCGACGGTGTCGAGGCTGTCGGCGCCCAGGTCGTCGATGAAGGAGGCGTCCTCGGTCACCTTGGCCTCGTCCACGCCGAGGTGCTCGACGACAATCTTCTTAACCTTCTCGGCGGTCTCGCTCATCGCGTGCCAGTCTCCAAATCAACAGCCATGCCCCTGGCGTCGACCAGCCCGTGCCCGGAAGCGCGGCATGCCGCACGGGGGCGGGGGGTGGTTAACGCGGAACCCGGAGGGGGCGTAGGCGGTGTTGGCTGCGCTGGCAAGTCCCTTTGGTGGCTTCCGCGTGACCGGCGCGGATGACGCGGCGCAGCATCAGCGCGGCGGGGCGGCCAGCTGAGCGAGGCGGGCCACGCCCATCATCGCCTCGATCGCGGCCGAGGGCGAGATGAGGCAGGCGAGGCCGGCTGCGATCGCCAGATGCAGGTCGGCACCCTGGGCCAGCACGGCGTAGGGGGCGGCGAGCGCCGCTGCGCCGAGCAGCCACCAGGGCCCGTCGGGCCAGGGCCCGACCAGGGAGTCAGGGGAAAGTCGGGGCGGAGTGAGACGCACCATCGCTGCCTCGGCTGCTGCGGCTGAAGCGGGCCTGGCAGCCTCGGGTTGCGCCGGCGGCGGCGCAACAAAAAGCGATGGGCCGGGGCGAGAAGGCCGGAGGCTGGGGAGGGCCGGACCTTTCATGCCCGCAGCTAACTGGCGCCGGGGTGCGTTGCGGGGTTTAGTCTGTCCCGCAAGCAAGAATGGCCCTCTCCCGGGCCCCAGGAGGAAGCGGCATGGCGGTCTCACGCCGGGCGTACCTGATTGGCGGCGCAGCCGTGCTCGCGCCTGCACCGCTGCGCGCGCAACCGGGCCGGCCGATCCGCTTCGTCGTCGGCTTCCCGCCGGGCGGGTCCGGCGACTTGGTAGCGCGGGTGCTCGGCGAGGCGGTCGGGCGGGAGCTGGGCCAGGCGGTCGTCGTGGACAACAGGCCCGGCGCGGGCAGCAACATCGCCAGCGAATACGTGGCCCGCAGCGAGCCGGACGGCACGAGCCTGCTGATCGGCGGCAATTTCAGCCATGCGGTCAACCCGGCCCTCTATCGCCGCGTGCCCTTCGACCCCGTCGCCGACTTCACGCCGATCACCGAGATCGCCGACTACCCGACGATCATCACCGTCTCGCCCGCGACCGGCATCACCTCGCTGCGCGGGCTGATCGAGCGGGCGCGGGCCGAGCCGGGGCGCCTGGCCTATGCCACGCCGGGCAACGGCACCCCGTCGCATCTCGCAGGCGCCATGCTGGAGAAGGTGGCGGGCATCGAGCTGACGCATGTGCCCTTCCGCGGCGGCGCGCCGGCGCTGCAGGCGGTGCTGGCCGGCGACGTGCCGCTCACCATCGGCACCCCGCCCGTGGTGCTGCCCTTCATCCGCTCCGGGCAACTGCGGGGGCTGTCGCTGACCACCCGCCGCGCCTTCCCCATCATCCCCGAGGTGATCGGCACGGAGGAGGCCGGCCTGCCGGAGCTCGACATCGGGGGCTGGTGGGGGATGTGGGGGCCGGCGCGCCTGCCGGCGCCGATGGTGGCGCGCCTCTTCGAGGCGACGCGCCGCGCGCTGGGCCAGCAGGGCGTGGTGGCGAAGCTGGCCGGCGAGGGGCTGCAGGTCGTGACCTCCGCCTCGCCCGAGGAGTTCGGCGCCTTCATCCGGCGTGAAATCCCGTTCTGGGCCGGGGTCGTCAAGGCGGCGGGGGCGGTGGTCGACTAGAGCATGATCGCCGGAGGCGTGAATCATGCGATCAAACAAAAGGCCCCCTGCCCCGTTCAGATCATCGCCATGCCGCCGTTGACGTGGAGCGTCTGGCCGGTGACCCAGGCGGCCTCGGCGCTGGCGAGGTAGACGACGGCGGCGCCGATATCCTCGGGCGTGCCCATGCGGCCGGCGGGAATGCGCTCCAGCAGCTTGGTGCGTGCCGCTTCGGGAAGGGCGTCGGTCATCGCCGTCTTGACGAAGCCGGGGGCGACGACGTTCACCGTCACGCCGCGCGTCGCAACCTCCTGCGCCAGCGACTTGCTCATCCCGATGAGGCCGGCCTTGGCGGCGGCGTAGTTCGCCTGGCCGGCATTGCCGGTGACGCCGACGATGGAGGCGATGGAGACGAGGCGGCCGTGGCGGCGCTTCATCATTCCGCGCAACGCGGCGCGGGCGAGGCGGAAGGGGGCGGTCAGGTCCACCTCCAGCACCGCGGCCCAGTCGGCATCGCCCATCCGCAACGCCAGCATGTCGCGGGTGAAGCCGGCATTGTTCACCAGGATGTCGAGGCTGCCGAGCCTGGCTTCCACCTGCTCGACCAGCGCCGCGGGGGCGGCCGGATCGGCAAGGTCGGCGGGGGCGACAAGAACCCCCTCCCCGCCCAATTCGGCGGCGAGCGCCTCGAGTTCGGCGGCGCGACGGCCGGTGAGGGCCAGCTTCGCGCCCTGGGCATGGAGGGCGCGGGCGGTGGCGGCGCCGATGCCGCCCGTCGCGCCGGTGACGAGGGCGGTGCGGCCAGTCAGGTCGAACATGGTGGGGTTCCCGTCATGGGTTGAGGCCGCTCATGGGTTCAAGCCACGGGCGGCCGGGTCGAAGGAGGCGGCGGTCCTGAGGTCGAACCAGGCGGCGGCACTGGCCTCGCCGGTGCCGTCCAGCGCGAAATGGCGGCCGAGGCCGGGGATGTAGAGCTGGTCGATGAAGAGGTGCGGCGCTTCCCGGGCGACGACGAAGCGCTGGCCGCCGCCTTCCGCCGTCACGCCGGGGCCGGCATGGGCAGCGATCAGGATGCCGGGCTTCGGCCGGACGCGGACGATGATGTCGCAATCGGTCCAGGCCGGCGGCAGGGCGAGCTGCCGGCGGGCGGCCTCGATCAGAGTGATGCCGGCGGTGCGGGCGCGGGAGAGGAGCAGCACCATGCGGTCCTCCTCCATCCACCAGGGCGAGTTCAGCAGCGGCAGCAGCGCCTGACCACCGGTGCCGAGATAGCGGCGGGCGGCGAAGCGGTAGAGCATGTTGTCCTCCGCCAGCAGCACGCAGCGCTTGGCGATGAGGCCGCCATTGCGCTGGTAGGCGAAGCCGCCCGGCGCATCCGGGTCCGGGTCGCTGGCGAGGGTCTTGCGCGGGCCATGGGAGGCGTTGCGCCACTGGTAGCCTTCGGCTTCCATGCGGAGGGTGCTGTTGCGGTACCAGTCCTCGTTCACCGGAGTGGCGGGCATCGGGTGGGAATCCTCGCGGGTTTGTGCGACCCACGGTTGAACATGGCTGCCCCGATTGCGCGATTGAGTTCCGCGTGATCGAGGCGGCGAGGGTTCAGAGAGTTTTGAGGAAACCCTCGACCTCGGCGGGGTTGCCGATGGCGCTGGCCGTGGCGTCGGGCGCGTTGCGCTTCATCAGGCCGGTGAGCACCTTGCCGGCGCCAAGTTCGACGAAGCGGTCGCAGCCCATGGCCGCCATGCTGGCGACGCACTCCCGCCAGCGGACCGTGGCCGTCACCTGCTCGACCAGCAGGCGGCGGATCTCGACCGGATCGGTCGCCTTGGCGGCGGTGACATTGGCGATGACGGGCACGAGCGGCGCCTGGATCGCGGCCTCGGCCAGCGCCTCGGCCATCGCATCGGCGGCGGGGGCCATCAGCGCGCAATGGAAGGGGGCGGAGACGGGGAGCGGCAGGGCGCGCTTCACGCCATGGGAGGGCGCGGCGGCGATGGCACGTTCGACGGCCGCCTTGGCGCCGGAGATGACGACCTGTCCGCCGCCATTGTCGTTGGCGATCTGCACCACCTCATCCTCGCCGGTTTCGGGATCGGCCTTGGCGGCGTCGCAGATCGCCTGGGCCTGGGCCAGGTCGGCGCCGAGCAGCGCAGCCATGGCGCCGGTGCCGGGCGGGGTTGCCTTCTGCATCACCTCGCCACGGAGGCGGAGCAGGCGGGCGGCCGTCCCGAGGTCGAAGGCGCGGGCGGCGGTGAGCGCGCTGTACTCGCCCAGGGAATGGCCGGCGACGAGGGCGACGCGGGCGGGAAGCTCGAAGCCCCCCTCCCCTTCCAGCACGCGGAGCACGGCGACCGAATGGGCCATCAGCGCGGGCTGGGCGTTGGCGGTGAGGGTGAGTTCCTCCGCCGGCCCCTCGAACATCAGGCGGGAGAGGTGCTGCTTCAGCGCCTCGTCGACTTCCTGGAAGACCTCGCGGGCGACGGGGAAAGCGGCGGCGAGATCGCGGCCCATGCCGGGGGCCTGGCTGCCCTGGCCAGGGAAGACGAAGGCCATTGCCATGGGACGGTTTCCTCGGAGCGTGCGCGGTTGGCGGCGGGGCCTACCGGCCTGTCACACGCCTGTCAATCGCCGGAGGGACTGCCTCAGGGGGAGGTGGTGACGCCGCGGGCGATGCCCTGCGCCACGGGCGGAAGCTGCGAGGTCAGGGCATTCTGCGCCGCCTGGGCAGGGCCGGACTGCGCCGGGGTGGCCGCCGGGGACTCGGCAGCGGCCCCGGCGGGTGGGGCGGGCGGCGGCGGGACGACGACCGGCGGGGGTGGCACGGGCGGCAGGGCGGCCTCGCCGCCGGGGGCAGACGTGGCGGGTGCGGGCCGGGGCTGCGGGGTTGCGGTGGCCGCTGCCGCAGCGGCGGCGGCCGGGGTAGCGGGCGGCTCGGTGGTGTAGTCGGGGACGATGCGGGCCTGGTTGCCGGCGATGACCAGCACGCGCTGGCCGACGACCAGCGGCGTCTGGTCGCGCTGCGTCACCGAGATCAGCTCGCCCTTGCCGGTAGTGCGGACGACGTATTCGAAGGCCTTGGTGTCGCCCGCCACATGCTCGGCGGTAGTGCCGATGATGCCGCCGAGCAGCGCGCCGCCGACGCCGCCCAAGGCCGCGCCGATGCCGCCGCCCGGCGCCTGGGCGCCAAGCACGCCGCCGGCTGCGGCGCCGGTGGCGGCGCCGGTGCTGCCCTCGGCGGTGACGCTCACCTCGCGCCGGCCGACCACCATCCCCTGCTCCACCTTGTTCGCCTGCTGGACGGCGCGCGTGGCGTAGGTGTCCGGCGAGTAATCGGCACCGCAGGCGGCGAGCAGCAGGAGGAGAAAGGGCGCGAAATGTCGCAAGGGCGGACCACCGTTCCGGGTTGGAGGGATTTGCGGCGCTGCATAATGCGGATGGAGGGTGTTTGTCATCCCGTGCCGCGATGGCCTAGGCTTTCTCCCGGGGAGCAAGGCCGGCCGCACGCCACCGCTGGGGGCAAAGAGCCATGGATATCCGCCTGAACCGTCGCACCGTACTGGCCGGGGCAGCCAGCCTCGCCATGCCGCGGCTCGCCGCCGCCCAAGGGTCGCGGGTGCTGAAATTCATCCCGCAAATCGACCTGGCCTTCCTCGATCCGCACTGGACCACGGCCTATGTCACACGCGGCCATGGGCACATGGTCTTCGACACGCTCTACGGACAGGACGGCAGCTTCAAGGCCTCGCCTCAGATGGTGGAGGGGCATGTCGTCGCGGATGACGGTAGGCTCTGGACGCTGACGCTGCGGCCGGGGCTGCTCTGGCATGACGGGGAGCGGGTGCTGGCGCGGGACTGCGTCGCCAGCATCCGGCGCTGGGCGAAGCGCGATGCGCTGGGCGGGGCGCTGATGGCGGCGACCGAGGAGCTGTCGGCGCCGGATGACCGGACCATCCGCTTCCGCCTGTCGCGGCCCTTCCCGCTACTGCCGGAGGCGCTGGGCAAGGTCAGCTCTCCGATGCCGGCGATGATGCCGGAGCGGCTGGCGAATACCGACCCGTTCAGGCAGGTGACGGAGATGGTGGGCAGCGGGCCCTTCCGCTTCGTCGCCGACGAGCGGGTGGCGGGCTCGCGCAACGTCTATGCGAGGTTCGAGAAATACGTGCCGCGGGAGGGGGCGCGGTCGGATTGGAATGCCGGGCCGAAGGTGGTGCATCTCGACCGGGTGGAGTGGACCACCATCCCCGATGCGGCGACCAAGGTGGCGGCGATCCAGCGGGCCGAGCAGGACTGGTGGGAGAACCCGACGCATGACCTGATGCCGCTGCTGCGGCGGGACCGGCGAATCCGCATCGAGGTGAACAATCCGACCGGCACGGTCTGCATGATGCGGCCGAACCACCTGCAGCCGCCCTTCGACAAGCCGCAGGCGCGGCAGGCCTTGCTGCATGCCTTCGACCAGACCGCCTTCATGCAGGCAATCGTCGGCGAGGATGCGGCGATGTACCACGTGCCGCACGGCATCTTCTGCCCCGGCACGCCGATGGCGAGCGAGGCGGGGCTCGACCCGCTGCGGGGGCCGCGCGACTACGACAAGGCGCGCCGGCTGCTGGCGGAGGCGGGCTACGGCGGCGAGACGGTCGCGCTGCTGGTGGCCGCCGACTACACCCACCTCAAGGCCATCGGCGAGGTGATGGCGGATGCGATGGGCAAGATCGGCCTGAAGGTCGACTACATCGCCACCGACTGGGGCACCATGCTCCAACGCCGCAACAACCGCGGGCCGGTGGCGCAGGGCGGGTGGAGCTGCCTGAACACCAGCTGGGAGGGGGCGGACCACATGGACCCGGCGAGCCACTACGCCATCCGCGGCAACGGCGCCGAGACCGGGGCCTGGCCGGGCTGGAGCGTCAGCGAGCGGCTGGAGCAGCTGCGCGATGCCTGGTTCGCGGCGCCCGACCTCGCCGGGCAGCAGGCGGCCTGCCGGGAGATGCAGGTGCAGGCGATGCGGGACGTGCCCAGCGTGCCGCTCGGGCAGTATATCCAGCCGACGGCCTACCGGACCAACGTCACCGGCGTCGCCCGGGGCTTCCCGACCTTCTGGGGGGTGCAGAAGGGGTAAGTAAGTCCTTGCCTATGGCGGGGCGGCGTGCTTTACGCCCCGCTTCCCTGCCGCCGCGGAGGCATCGCGCGCGGCTATGCCCATTTGCGCGCCCGGCATTCCGCCTGTCGCCTCGGGCTGAGACAGCCAGAGGGGTACTCCATGCCGTTATATGAAAGCGTGTTCATCGCACGCAACGACGTCACGCAGCAGCAGGTCGAGGCGATCGCGGAGCTGGTGGCCGGCGTCGTCGCCGAGCAGGGCGGCGAGGTCAAGAAGCGCGAGTACTGGGGGCTGCGTGGCCTCGCCTACCGCATCAAGAAGAACCGCAAGGGGCACTACATGCTCCTCGGCATCGAGACCGCCCCGGCCGCCATGCAGGAGGCCGAGCGGCAGCTCGGGCTGAACGAGGACGTGCTGCGCGTCATGACGCTGCGCGTCGAGGCGATCGACGAGGCGCCCTCGGCCATCCTCTCCCGCCGCGGCGAGGAGCGCGAGCGCGACCGCGGCTTCCGCGGTCCCCGCCCGCCGGGACGCTTCACCAGCGGCCGGCGCGAGCGCGGCGACGAGCGCGAGGAATTCCGTGCCCGCCCGCGCGACGAAATGGCCGATCCCTCCATGGGCGGCGAGGAGTAAGCCATGTCCGACGAGACCCCCGCTTCCGACATGACGCCGGCGGCCCGCCGCCCGGCCGTCGGTGCCCGCCGGCCCTTCTACCGGCGCCGCAAGTCCTGCCCCTTCTCCGGCCCGAACGCGCCGAAGATCGACTACAAGGACGTGCGCCTGCTGAGCCGCTTCCTGTCCGAGCGCGGCAAGATCGTCCCCAGCCGCATCACCGCGGTTTCGGCCAAGAAGCAGCGCGAGCTGGCGAATGCCATCAAGCGCGCCCGCTTCCTGGCGCTGCTGCCCTACGTCATCAACGACTGAGGGCGGGCCCCCAAGGGCGTGACTTGGGGGGCGTGAGGCGTGGCGGCGGTGACGGCATCAGCACCACTCGGCCGGCCCCGTGAGGGCCTGATGGCGGCGGCGGCCGCGGCACTGGCCGCGACCGTCTGCGCCATGTGGGCCTTTCGCGGCCTGCCGGGCGGCACGATGCTGTTCTGGCTGACGCCGTTTCCGCTCTTCGCCGCCGGGCTGGGTTTCGGCCTCGGCAGCGTCGTGGTGGGCGCGGTGCTGGCGGCGGTGCTGGTGGCACTGGTCGGCGGGGGCGTGCCGCTGCTCGTCTTCCTGCTGCTCTTCGGCTTGCCGGTGCCGATGCTGCTGGCGGCGGCGCTGCGCAGTGGCAGGCTCGGCCTGCCGCTCGCCCTGCTCGGGTTGTGGCCGGTCTCGGTGCTGCTCGGCGCCGCGCTTTTCCTCGCCGATGATGGCGGGCTGGAGCCGGCGATGCGGCGTGCGGTGGAGATCGCCCTCGCCCGGCTCGGCCTGCCGGCGCAGGAGATGCTGGTCGCCGAGCTGGTGCGGGTGAAGGCGGCGGCGATCGGCTTCTGGGCCGACATCGCCCTGCTCGCCAATGCGGCGGGGGCGGAGCGCTTCCTTGCCCGGCGCGGGCTGCTGCCGGCGCGCACGGCGTGGAGCGCGGTGCGGCTGCCAGGCTGGTACCTGCCGCTGCCGGCCGTCGCCGCGGGCCTCTTCCTGGCGGCGCCGGAGGATGGGGACGCGGTCGCGCTCTCCGCCCTGCTGCTGCTGCTGGTACCCTTCTTCCTCCAGGGCTGCGCCGGGGTACATGCGCGGCTCAAGGGCCGCCGGGGTGCTGCCGCGATGCTGGCGGGCTTCTACCTGCTGATGCTGCTCTTCCTCAACATCATGGGCCCCGGCCTCGTCGGCCTCGGCCTTTACGACCAAATCTGGCGGCGCCAGGCGCCGCGCAACAGCTGACGAGAGAGTTTTCCTCATGATCGACATCATCCTGATGCAGCGCGTCGAGAAGCTCGGCCAGATGGGCGAGGTGGTGAAGGTGAAGCCGGGCTACGCCCGCAACTTCCTCCTCCCCCTCGGCAAGGCGATCCGCGCCAACAAGGCGAATCTCGAGAAGTTCGAGTCGCAGCGCGCGCAGCTCGAGGCGCAGAACATCAAGCGGCGCGAGGAGGCCGAGCGCGTGGCCGAGCGGATGGACGGCCTCACCGTCACCATCATCCGCCAGGCGGGCGAGAGCGGCGGCCTCTATGGCAGCGTCTCGGCGCGCGACATCGCCGATCTCTGCAAGGAAGGCGGCCTCACCGTCTCGCGCAGCCAGGTGCTGCTGGAGCAGCCGATCAAGACGCTGGGGCTCACCAAGGTGCGCGTCGAGCTGCACCCGGAGGTGCATATCCCGGTGACGGTCAACGTCGCCCGCAGCCAGGAGGAGGCCGAGCGCCAGGCCCGCGGCGAGGAGATCGTCCGCGAGGAGGAGCCGAGCCTCGAGGACGAGCTGCGCGCCGAGATCGGCGCGGCGATGGACGACCGGTAACTCCCCACGACAACGCTGCGCGTTGCCGCGGGGGCCCCGCTTTAAGGGCGCTTTGACGAGCAGCGTCTCGGCATCCCTCCGCGGCAAAGCCGCGGAAGGCGCGAACGAAGGGAGCCGTAAGGCTCCCTTTTTCGTTCATGGGCGGGGGACGTCGTAGAGGCGAGCGGGGTTGTCGACGAGGACGCGAAGGCTAGGCACGCACCCGCGCAAGGAAAAGGGCGCGGCCCCTGCGGACCGCGCCCTCCTTCATCAGCCCGAAGCTGCGGTGATCAGGCCGCCTTTGCCATGCCGCGCAGCACGTAGTGCAGGATGCCGCCGTTCTTGTAGTACTCGACCTCGTCCGCGGTATCGATGCGGCTGAGGACCTTGGTGCGGGTCTCGGTGCCGTCGGCGCGGCGGATGACAAGCTCCAGCGTCTGGCGCGGCGAGAGCTGCTCGAGGCCCAGGATGTCGATCACCTCGTCGCCATGGATGCCGAGCGACTTGCGGTCCTCGCCATTCATGAAGACCAGCGGCAGCACGCCCATGCCGACCAGGTTCGAGCGGTGGATGCGCTCGAAGCTCTCGGCGATGACGGCCTTCACGCCGAGCAGGAAGGTGCCCTTCGCCGCCCAGTCGCGCGACGAGCCGGTGCCGTACTCCTTGCCGCCGAACACCACCAGCGGCACGCCCTCGGCCTTGTACTTCATCGCCGTGTTGTAGATCGGCGCAACCTCGCCCGAGGGGTAGTGCTTGCTGACGCCGCCCTCGGTGCCGGGGACCATCTCGTTCTTGATACGGATGTTGGCGAAGGTGCCCCGCATCATGACCTCATGGTTGCCGCGGCGGGCGCCGTAGCTGTTGAAGTCGTCCTGCCGGACCTGGTGCTCCAGCAGGTACTCGCCGGCCGGGCTCGCCTTCCGGATGTTGCCGGCGGGCGAGATGTGGTCGGTGGTGATGCTGTCCGCCAGCTCGGCCAGGACGCGCGCACCGTGGACCGAGGTCACCGGCTTGATGTCGGCCGACATGCCCTCGAAATAGGGCGGGTTCTGCACGTAGGTGGAGCCGTTGTTCCAGCGGTAGGTGTCGCTGTCGGCGTCGACGCGGATGGCCTGCCACTGCTCCGGGCCCTTGAAGACGTCGCCGTAGCGGCCCTGGAACATCTCGCGCGTCACGCAGGCATGGACAGTGTCGTTCACCTCCTTCTGCGTCGGCCAGATGTCCTTGAGGTAGACCGGCTGGCCATCGCTGCCGGTGCCGATCGGCTCCTTGGTGATGTCCTTGGTGATGGTGCCGGCCAGCGCATAGGCGACGACGAGCGGCGGCGAGGCCAGGTAGTTGGCGCGCACATTGGCATGCACGCGGCCCTCGAAGTTGCGGTTGCCCGACAGCACCGACGCCGCGACCAGCTTGTTGTTCTCGACGGCGTCCACGATCGGGTCCGGCAGCGGGCCGGAGTTGCCGATGCAGGTGGTGCAGCCATAGCCGACGGTCTGGAAGCCGATGGCGTCGAGGTCAGCCTGCAGGCCGGACTTCTCGAAGTACTCGGTGACCACCTGGCTGCCGGGGGCGAGCGAGGTTTTCACCCAGGGCTTCGGCATGAGGCCCTTCTCGCGCGCCTTGCGGGCGACGAGGCCGGCGGCGACCATCACATAGGGGTTCGAGGTGTTGGTGCAGCTGGTGATCGCGGCGATCACCACGTCGCCATGGCCGAGGTCGTAATTGGCGCCCTCGACGGGGACGCGCTTGGTCGCCTCGTCACCGGGCACGCCCATGGTGCCGGCGGCGAGGTCCTTGGCGAAGCTCGTCGCGGCGTTGGACAGCGCCACGCGGTCCTGCGGCCGCTTCGGCCCGGCAAGCGAGGGCTCCACCGTGCCCATGTCGAGCTCGAGCGTGTCGGTGAAGACCGGGTCGGGCGTCGAGCTGTCGCGCCACATGCCCTGGGCGCGGCAATAGGCCTCGACCAGCTTGATGCGGTGCTCGTCGCGGCCCGAGAGGCGCAGGTAGCCGATGGTCGTCGCATCGACCGGGAAGAAGCCGCAGGTCGCGCCGTATTCGGGGGCCATGTTGCCGATGGTGGCGCGGTCGGCGAGCGGAAGGTCGTCGAGGCCGGGGCCGAAGAACTCGACGAACTTGCCGACAACGCCCTTCTTGCGGAGCATCTGCGTGACCGTCAGCACGAGGTCGGTCGCGGTGACGCCCTCGCGCAGCCTGCCGGTCAGCTTGAAGCCGATGACGTCCGGGATGAGCATGGCGATGGGCTGGCCGAGCATCGCGGCCTCCGCCTCGATGCCGCCGACGCCCCAGCCGAGCACGCCGAGGCCGTTGACCATCGTGGTGTGGCTGTCGGTGCCGTAGCAGCTGTCGGGGTAGACATAGGTGTCGCCGATGTCCTGCGCGGTCCAGGCGACCTGGGCGAGGTATTCGAGGTTCACCTGGTGGCAGATGCCGGTGCCGGGCGGGACGACGCGGAAATTGTCGAAGGCGGCCTGGCCCCAGCGGAGGAACTCGTAGCGCTCGCCGTTGCGCTGGAACTCGATGTCGACGTTGCGCTGCAGGGCCTGCGGCGTGCCGGAGACATCGACCATGACCGAGTGGTCGATGACGAGGTCGACGGGGACGAGCGGGTTCACCTTCCGCGGGTCGCCGCCGAGGGCGATGATGCCGTCGCGCATGGCGGCGAGATCGACCACCGCCGGGACGCCCGTGAAGTCCTGCATCAGGATGCGGGAGGGGCGGAACGGCACCTCCTTGTCGGAGTGGCCGGCGGGGAGCCAGCCGGCGATCGACTTGGCGTCATCCACCGTGTAGCTGCGGCCATCCTCGTAGCGGAGGACGTTCTCGAGCAGCACCTTCAGGCTGTAGGGCAGGCGCGCGATGTCGCCGATCGTGCGGGCCGCCTCGGGCAGGCTGAAATAGTTGTAGGTCTTGCCGTCCACCTCAAGGGTGCGGCGGGTCTTCAGGCTGTCCTGCCCGATCATGCGCATGGTGCGGGGGCCCCTTTCTTGAACCGCATCGGCTATGCTGCGATGCGGGGCTGGCGGGTTTTAACCACGCTGCCGCGGGCTGGTCCATGGCCCGTGCAGTTGTCAAGGCCAGATGAGAGGGATTCGCAACTGGCCATGCTGCAAGCGGAAAACCTGGCCTGCCGGCGTGGTGAGAGAGTCGTCTTCGCCGGGCTTTCCTTCAAGGTGGAGCCGGGCGAGGCGGTGCTGCTGACGGGGGCGAACGGCGCCGGGAAATCGACCCTGCTGCGGCTGCTGGCCGGGCTGCTGGCGCCGGCCGAGGGGCGGCTGCTGTGGCAGGGGGCGGATGCCTTCGCCGACCGTGCGGCGCATGCGGGGCGGCTGCGCTATCTCAGCCACGCGGATGCGCTGAAGCCGGGGCTGACGGCGCGGGAGAATCTCGGCTTCTTCGCGCGGCTCTGGGGCGGGGATGCGGGGGCGGCGCTCGACCAGCTTGGGCTGGCGGCGCTCGCCGGGCTGCCGGCGCGGGTGCTGTCCTCGGGGCAGAAGCGGCGGGTGGCCCTGGCGCGGCTGGCCCTCGCGCCTGCGGCGCTCTGGCTGCTGGACGAGCCGACGGTGGGGCTTGATGCGGCTTCGGTCGAACGACTCGGCGGGTTGCTGGCACGGCATCGGGCCGCGGGCGGGATGGTACTGGCGGCGACGCATCTGCCGCTGCCGCTGCCGGACGCGCGGGAGTTGCGGCTGTGAGGGGGTTCGGGGCGCTGCTCGGGCGGGAGATGCGGCTGGCCATCCGGCATCCGGCGGATTCGCTGGCGGCGGTGCTGTTCTTCGTGCTCGTCGCGGCGCTGTTTCCCTTCGGCATCGGGCCGGCGCCGGAGGCGCTGGCGCGGCTGGCGCCGGGGGCCTTGCTGGCTGCTGGCCTGCTCGCGGCGCTGCTGCCGCTCGACCGGCTGTTCGGGGCGGATGCGGAGGACGGGACGCTCGACCAGCTCTTGCTGTCGGGGATGGGGGCGGCGGTCGTCGCCCTGGCCAAGGCGCTGGCGCATTGGCTGGTGACGGGGCTGCCGCTGCTGGTGGCGACGCCCATCGCCGGGGCGATGCTCAACCTGGCGACGGAGGCCTGGCCGGCGGCGATGGCGGCGCTCGGGCTGGCGACGGCCTTTCTCTCGCTGCTGGGGACAGCGGGAGCGGCGCTGACGCTCGGCGCGCGGCGGGGCGGCGTGCTGCTGCCGCTGCTGGTGCTGCCGCTGGCCATCCCCGCCGTCATCTTCGGCGCGGCGGGGATCGAGGCGGCGGCGGCGGGGTTGGAGGCGCGGCCCTATCTGCTGCTGCTGGGCGCGCTGGTGGCGGCGGCGCTGCCGCTGGCGCCGTTGGCGGCGGGGGCGGCGCTCCGGGTGGAGTAGCAGCGGCGGCAGGGCTGCCTATGTCATCGGGGCGATGAAAAGGGTGTTCCCATGCTCGGCCGACTGCTTTCCGCCGCCTCGGGGCTCCTGCTCGGGGCCTATTCGGTCGTCGGCGTGAGGTCGGGGACGGAGGAGCCGCGCTTCACCGTGGTGGAGCGGGTGGGCGAGGTGGAGATCCGCGATTATGCGCCGCGGGTCGCGGCCGAGACGCTGGTCGAGGCCGACAGCGAGGAGGCGGCGCGGCGGGAGGGGTTCCGACGGCTGGCCGGCTACATCTTCGGCGGCAACCGGGGGCGGACGCGGATCGAGATGACGGCACCCGTCGCCCAGGGCTCGGCGCGAATCGCCATGACGGCCCCGGTCGGACAAGCGGCGGCGCCGGGGGGATGGGCGATCCGGTTCTTCCTGCCGGCGGAGATCGCCAGCGCCGAAGCGGCGCCGGTGCCGGAGGATGGGCGGGTCGCTATCCTCACCATCCCCGGCGAGCGGGTCGCCGTGCTGGGCTATGCGGGGGTGCCAAGTGCGGAGGCGGCCGCCGCGGCGCGGGCGCGGCTGCTGGCGGCGCTCGGTGCGGGGCCGTGGCGGACGGAGGGGGAGATCTTCGACTGGTTCTACGATCCGCCCTGGACGCTGCCGCCGCTGCGGCGGAACGAGGCGGTGGTGCGGGTCAGCCGCCGGACGGGGGGGTAGCGAGGCCGATTGCCACCCGCTCCAGCACGGCGAGGCAGGCGGCGAGGTCATCCTCCGGGATGCCGGTGAGGATCTCGGCACGGACCACCGTTGCCGCGGCCTCGATGCGCTGGATCAACGGCACGGCGCGCTCGGTCAGGTGCAGGGTCTTGGCGCGGCGGTCCTGGGCGGAGCTGCGGCGCTCCACCAGCCCTTCCCCTTCCAGCCAGTCGAGGGTGCGGACGAGGGTCGGGCCCTCGATCAGCAGGCGGTTCGCCAATTCCTTCTGGGTGATGCCGTCGCCGCTGCGGGAGAGGGTGAGGAGGGCGAGCCAGCGCGCCTCGGTCAGGCCGAAATCGGCGATGCGTGCGTCCAGCCGCCCGCGCCATCGCCGCGCGATCTGCGCGATGCTCATGCCGAGGCGCCACTGGGTATGGGCAAGCGTCGAGCCGTCCCGCATCGGCGCAGGCTAGACCGGAGCGGGATAGTTAGGAAGCTAGATGTTTGACCCGCCTGGGCGCCGGCAGGCGCGGCCGGGCCTGCATCAGCGGTGCCTCCACCGCGACATGCAGCAGCCAGGCGACGGGGATGGCGACGGCGAGCGAGAGCAGGGCGAAGGCCAGCACCTGCCCGGCCGGGCCGAGCGCGCCGGCCTGCGTCGCCCAGGGTGCGGCCAGGGCCAGGCCGAGGCTGTGCGAGAGGTAGAAGGGGTAGCTGATCCGGCCGAGGAAAAGCGGCACCGGATGCAGCAGCCAGGCCGGCTGGCGATGTGCCACGGTACCCACCACCAGCACGGCGCCGAGCGACTCGGCGGCGCGGCCAAGGCCGCCACGGCCGAGGAGGAGGCTGCCAAGCAGCAGGGCGGCGAGGCCGAACCAGGGGATGACGCCCCGCCAGAGCCAGCGGGGCAGGTCCGCGATCAGCGCACCGCCCAGGAAGACGGGGAAATAGACCGCCATCGGCAGCACCCCGCGCAGCAGGGGCAGCAGCAGCACCGAGAGGGCGAAGGCGATGGCGAGCCCCCTGCCCTGCCCGCCCGCCAGCCGGTGGACGAGGAAGAGGCCGAGGCTCGCCACCATCTCCACCTGGAGCGACCAGGCGGGGCCGTTCAGGTCGTAGCGGAGCAGCAGCATGTTGCCGATGAGCCGTTCGGCCCCGGCATCGGCGAGGAAGCCGAGCGGCAGGGCACTGGCCATGGCGACCGGCAGCAGGCGGTAAAGGCGCGCGATGGTCCAATCCGGCAGGCCGGTCAGCAGGCCGCCCGGATGACGGGCGCAGGCGGCCCAGAGCACATGGCCGCTGAGGGCGAAGAAGAGCAGCACCGCCGCATCGGCCGGGAAGAGGACATGGGCGAGCCGGGCGAGGATGGCGGCGGCGTCGAGCCCCGGGAAGTCGGCAAGGCGCAGCGCCCAGGCACCCTGGCCGGTGACGGCGAGGACGCAATGGCCGAGGGCAACGGCCAGCGCCGCCAGCCCGCGCAGGCTGTCGAGGGCGTGGTTCCGGCTCATCCGGCCGCTATTGCAGGTAGCGGCTGCGGAGATGCGCCATGAAGTCGGCCGGGTCGAGCGGCTTGCCGGTCGCCGTGCGCAGCAGGTCCTGGAAGCCGAGGCGGGAGCCCTGGCCGTGGACATGGATGCGCAGCCAGCCGAGCAACGGGGCCATGTCGCCCTCGGCGAGCGAGGCGTCGAGGTCCGGCAAGGCGTGGCGGGCGGCGCCCATCAGCTGGGCGGCGGCCATGGCGCCGAGGGTGTAGCTCGGGAAGTAGCCGAAGGCGCCGTCGTGCCAGTGGATGTCCTGCAGGCAACCCTGCGCGTCGTCGGGCGGGGCGATGCCGAGCAGGCGGGTGAAGCCCTCGGCCCAGGCGCCGGGCAGATCGGCGACGGAAAGTTCGCCCCCGATCAGCGCGCGCTCCAGGCGGAAGCGGAGGATGACATGGGCGGGGTAGGTCAGCTCGTCCGCATCGACGCGGATGAAGCCGCGCGAGACGCGGCGCCAGAGGCGGGCGAGGTTGGCGGTGGCATAGGGGGCCGGGTCGCCGCCGAAGGCCGCGTGCAGCTCGCCGCCGAGGAAGGCGAGGAAGGCATCGGACCGGCAGGCCTGCATCTCCATCAGCAGGCTTTGCGACTCGTGGGCGGCCATGCCGGCGGCCTCGCCGACCGGCTGGCGGGCCCAGGCGTCGGGGAGGCCGGCCTCGTAGAGGGCGTGGCCGGTCTCATGGATGACGCCCATCAACGCCTTCCCGACCTCTGCCTCGCTGTAGAAGGTGGTGATGCGGATGTCGGTCGGCGTGCCGCCGCAGAAGGGGTGGAGGCTCTCGTCCAGCCGCGCATGGTCGTAGTCGAGGCCGAGGCGGGTGGAGATCGACCCGCAGAGGCGGCGCTGGGTCTCGACCGGGAATGGGCCGGGCACCGACTGCGGGGTGCCGCGGGCGGCCTGCAGGGCCTCGGCGCGCGGCAGGGCCTCGGCGAGGAAGGCCTCGTAGGCGGCGAAGACGGGCTCGACATCGGCGGCGGCGATGCCGGGCTGGAAGCCGTCCATCAGCGCGTCATAGGGGGAGAGGCCAAGCGCGGCGGAGAGGGCGCCGGCGGTCTCGCGCTGGAGGCGGACAATCTCCGCCAGATGCGGTTGGACCATGGCGAAGTCGGAGCGCGCCTTGGCGATGCGCCAGACCTTCTCGCAGGCGGCGTTGGCGCGCTCGGCGGCCTCGACGAGGTCGGTCGGCAGGGCCGTCGCACGGCGATGGGCGCGGCGCATGAGGGCGAGGTTGGCCTCCGCCCACTCGCCCTCGGCGGTGGCGGCAGCGAGGTCGTCGGCGACTTCGGGGGCGGTCAGCAACTCGTGGCGGAGGCCGGCCAACGTCGCCAGCTGCTCGCCGCGCGCCGCGCCGCCGCCTGGAGGCATCATCGCACTGGCATCCCAGTGCAGCACGGCGCTGGCCTCGCCGAGCGTTGCGATGCGGGCGAAGCGGGTGGCGAGGCGGCCATAGGCGGCGTGGCTCATGCGGCGTGCTCCCTGCGGCTGCGGAGGAGGAAGGAGGCCAGCACCCCGGCCAGGGCGGCGGCGAGACCATACCAGGTGATGGCATAGCCGAGATGGGGGTTGTCCGGCCGCGGCAGGCTGCGGGCGGCGGCGGGGAGCGTCGCCGGGCCGGCGCCCGGCGCGGCGAGCGCCACCAGGCCGAAGGGCGCCGGCGGCGGCAGGCCGAGCGAGGCGCCGATCACGTCTGGGTCGAACACGTAGAAGCGCCGTGCCGCCGGGTCGTCGCGCGGCGAGTTCCAGTCGCGGATATCGGCCCCGCGGACATAGCCGGTGACGGCGGCCTCGCCTTCCGGTCGGTCGATGGCCTGACTGCGCTCCAGCGGCACCCAGCCGCGATCGACCAGCAGCGGCGGCGCATCGGCGCGGAGCAGCGGCGTGACGAGGTGGGCACCGAGGGTGGTACCGCGCAGCTCGATGCCGAGCATCACCTCCCGCCCATGGTCGAAGCGGCCGGTGACGACGACCTTGCTGTAGGGCGGCGGGCTGCCCGCAAGCGGCACCGGGGGGCCGGACTCGGCAGCCGCGATGCGGCCGAGGATGTCGAGCTTCCAGTGCAGGCGCTGGACCTGCCAGGTGCCAAGGGCGATCAGCGCAGCCAGGACCGGCAGGCTGGCGAGGATGGGGAGGAGGAAGCGGCGCATCGTTCATCGATATGGGGCGGAAGGCGGCCCGCCAAAGAGAAGGGCCGCCACCGCGTCTGCGATGGCGGCCCTTGGCTGGAGAAGCCGGAGGCTCAGTGCTCGGCGATCTCGCCGGCGCCGAGGAAGTAGATGCAGACGAAGAGGAAGAGCCAGACCACGTCCACGAAGTGCCAGTACCAGGCCGCCGCCTCGAAGCCGAAATGGCGCTGGGCACTGAAGTGGCCCTTGATGGCACGGACCAGGCAGACCGCCAGGAAGATGGTGCCGACCATCACATGGAAGCCGTGGAAGCCGGTCGCCAGGAAGAAGGTCGAGGGATAGACGCCGCCGGTGAACTTGAAGGGCGCCTCGGCATACTCGACCACCTGGAAGGCGGTGAAGGAAAGGCCGAGTGCGACGGTCAGGGCGAGGCCGGCGATCAGCGACTTCCGGTCGTTGTGCAGCAGCGCGTGATGGGCCCAGGTCACCGTGCAGCCGGAGAGCAGCAGGATCATCGTGTTGAGGAAGGGCAGGCCGAAGGGGTCGAAGGTGAGGATGCCCTTGGGCGGCCAGATTGCCTCCACCGCGCCGGAGACGTGCTGCGGGTAGAGGGCATAGTGGAAATAGGCCCAGAAGAAGGCGACGAAGAACATCACCTCCGAGGCGATGAAGAGCATCATCCCGTAGCGCAGGCCGATGCGCACGACGGGCGTGTGCATGCCCGGCGTCCGGGACTCGCGGATGACGTCGCGCCACCAGAAGAACATGGTCGCCAGCACGCTGGCGACGCCGAGATAGAGCATCCAGTGGATGCCGTAATGCGCCAGCAGCACGATGCCGAGCACCAGGGCCCCACCGGCGAAGGCACCGGCCAGCGGCCAGGGCGAAGGATCGACCAGATGGTAGGGGTGCTTGTGGAGCGGCGCGGGTTCCGCGGTCGCCGTCATGTCGGTGGAACTGGCCATTGCGCGTCCTGATCTCTGCGGGAGGAGGCCCGCCGGTCGGGGCGCATCAATCCCCAAAAACCGGCCGTTATCAAGCCCTGAGGCGGCTACTCGGTGGTCGTGCGGGCCGGGCCGACGTGCTGGCCGGCATTGGCCAACGCGCCGGAGCGGGCGGCGTCGTCCAGACTGCGGAAGAAGGTGTAGCTGATGGTGATGGTGCGGATGCCGCGCGTGTTCGGGTCATCGGCGATGGCCGGATCGATCCAGAAGGTGAGCGGCATATCGACCCGCTGGCCCGGCTCCAGCGTCTGCTCGTTGAAGCAGAAGCAGGCGGTCTTGTGAAAATACTTGCCCACTACCTCGGGCGTCACGTTGTAGGTGGCGACGCCGGTGACGGGGCGATCGGAGAGGTTCTCGGCACGGTAGAAGCCCAATCCTTCCTCGCCGACGCGGAGCGAGACATTCGCCGCCTCCGGGACAAAGCGCCACGGCAGGCCGGGATGGGTATTGGCGTTGAAGCGGACGGTCATCGACCCGGCATTGGCTGCGGCGCCTGGCGCGGCGGGGCCGCCGGTCTGCACGGTGCCGTTATAGCCGGTGGCCCGGCAGAACATGTCGTAGAGCGGCACCGAGGCGAAGGCGAGGCCGACCATGCAGGCGACGCCGCCGCCGACGACGAGGCCGAGGCGGCGGTTGCGGCGGCGGAGAGTCTCGGCAGGCGTCATAGGATCAACCCCTCAAGACGCGGGCGGTGCTGATGGCGAAGAACAGCACCACGAGCGCAACAAGCACGCCGAGCACCGCCCAGTTCTTCTGGCGACGCCGGCGCTCGAAATCGATGCGCTGCTCGGGCGTCATCAGCCGAGCAGGGCCTTGTCGGCGGCAAGCGCCACGAAGAGCAGCGCGAGGTAGAGCAGGGAGTAGCGGAAGGCCTTCTTGGCCGGCTTGTCGCCGGTGAGGCTGCGGCCACCCTCATCCTGCTCGTCGCGCCAGACGGCGACGGCGTGGCGCAGGAACTCCGCCCCGAGCAGGACGGCGGCGGCGGCATAGAGCCAGCCGGCGAAGCCGAGCAGCGTCGGCAGCAGCGTCAGCGGCAGCAGCACCAGGGTGTAGACCAGCACCTGCTTCCGCGTCTCCCGCGCGCCGTGGGTGACGGGGAGCATGGGCACGCCGACCTTCTCGTAATCGGCATGGGCGAAAAGGCTGAGCGCCCAGAAATGCGGCGGCGTCCAGAAGAAGATGATGGCGAAGAGGATCATCGGCGCCAGCGTCACGTCGCCGGTGACGGCGGCCCAGCCGATGACCGGCGGGAAGGCGCCGGCGGCGCCGCCGATGACGATGTTCTGCGAGGTCCGCCGCTTCAGCCAGGCGGTATAGACGAAGACGTAGAAGGCGATGGAGAGCGCCAGCACGCCGGCCGCGACCCAGTTGGTGGCGAGGCCCATGATGAGAACGGAGGCGACGGCAAGTCCGACGCCATAGGTGAGCGCAGCCCCCGGCTCGATCCGCCCGGCAGGGATGGGCCGGTTCTGGGTGCGGCGCATGACCGCATCGATGTCGCGGTCGTACCACATGTTGATGGCGCCCGAGGCACCGGCGCCGAGCGCGATGCAGAGCACGGCGGCGATGGCGAGCGTCGGGTGCAGGTGGCCCGGGGCGACGAGCAGGCCGCAGATGCCGGTGAGGACCACCAGCGAGATGACGCGCGGCTTGAGGAGGGTGACCCAGTCCTTGACCTCGGACAGATCCTGCGGCGGTGCGGCTGCGGTGACGTCGCTCATGGGGGGCGATGTAGGCCCTCCCCATGAAAAACGCCACACCCCGGGCCGCGGGATGTGGCGCTTTCTCTGTGATCTGACGCGGGCTTAACGAACCTGCGGCAGCTCCTCGAAGGTGTGGAAGGGCGGCGGGCTGCTCACTTGCCACTCGAGGGTGGTCGCCCCCTCGCCCCAGTAGTTGTCGGCCAGATGCTCCTTCGAGGTGAGGGTCTTCCAGCAGACATAGAAGAAGACGAACATCGAGGCGGTGGAGATGTAGGCCCCGGCCGAGGAGACCAGGTTCCAACCCCAGAAAGCGTCAGGATAGTCCGGGTAGCGGCGCGGCATGCCCTGGGCTCCCAGGAAGTGCTGCGGGAAGAATACCAGGTTGGCGCCGATGAAGAGCGTCCAGAAATGCACCTTGCCCCAGAACTCGGGGTAAGGCTTTCCGCTCATCTTGCCGATCCAGTAGTAGAAGCCGGCGAAGATCGAGAAGACGGCGCCGAGCGACAGCACGTAATGGAAGTGCGCCACGACGTAGTAGGTGTTGTGCAGGATCACCGTGACGCTGGCATTGGCCAGCTTGACGCCCGTCACGCCGCCGACCGTGAAGAGGAAGATGAAGCCGATGGCGAAGAGCATCGGCGTCCTCAGGTCGAGGGAGCCGCCCCACATGGTGGCGATCCAGGAGAAGATCTTGATGCCCGTCGGCACGGCGATGACCATGGTCGCGGCCATGAAGTAGGCCCGCGTGTCCACGTCGATCCCACTGGTGAACATGTGGTGGGCCCAGACCACGAAGCCGACCACGCCGATCGCCGTCATCGCATAGGCCATCCCGAGATAGCCGAAGACGGGCTTGCGGCTGAAGGTCGAGATGACGTGGCTGACGATGCCGAAGCCCGGCAGGATCATGATGTAGACTTCGGGGTGGCCGAAGAACCAGAACAAGTGCTGGAACAGCACCGGGTCACCGCCGCCCTCGGGCTTGAAGAAGGCCGTGCCGAAGTTGCGGTCGGTGATCAGCATGGTGATGGCGCCTGCCAGCACCGGCACCGCCAGCAGCAGCAGGAAGGCGGTGATCAGCATCGACCAGACGAACAGCGGCATCTTGTGCAGGGTCATGCCCGGCGCGCGCATGTTGAAGATGGTCGTGATGAAGTTGGCCGCGCCCATGATGGAGCTGGCGCCCGCAAGATGGAGGGCGAAGAGGGCGAGGTCCATCGCCGGGCCCGGGTGGTAGGCGCTGTCGGAAAGCGGGGTGTAGATCGTCCAGCCCGCGCCGGCGCCCTCGCCGATGAACAGGCTGGCGCCGAGCAGCAGGAAGGCCGGGACCAACAGCCAGAAGCTGATGTTGTTCATCCGCGGGAAGGCCATGTCCGGCGCGCCGATCATCAGCGGGACGAACCAGTTGCCGAATCCGCCGATCAGCGCCGGCATGACCACGAAGAACACCATGATGAGGCCATGGGCGCTCACCACCGTGTTCCAGGACTGGCCGCTGCCGAAGAACTGCAGGCCGGGCTGCTGCAGCTCCATCCGCATCAGCATCGACAGGGCGACGCCGATCACCGAGGCGAAGATCGAGAAGATGAGGTAGAGGGTGCCGATATCTTTGTGGTTGGTGCTGAACAGCCAGCGCGCGACGAAGCCGGGGGCGTGGTCGTGGTGGCCGTCGTGATGTGCGTCTGTGGCGTGCGCCATGGGTCCGCCTCTGGATGAAAGGGTCAGCCGGTTACCGGCTCAGCTCGGCAATGCGGGTGCTGGCCTCGGCCGGCATGCCATCATTCGCCGCGTATTTCTTCTTGGCCTCCTCGACCCAGGCCTGGAACTCGGCCTGCGGCACGGCGCGGACCATGATCGGCATGAACCAGTGGTTCGTCCCACAGATCTGGTTGCATTGGCCATAATAGACACCCGGCTGATCAGCGCGGAACCAGGTCTCCAGCGTCCGCCCCGGGATCGTATACTTCTGCACGCCGAGCGAGGGGACGAAGAAGCTGTGGATCACGTCCTGGCCCGTCGTCAGCACGCGGATATTGGCGCCGACCGGGATGACCAGCGGCTCGTCCACCGCGAGGTTGCGGAGCTGGTCCGGCTTCAGGTCCTCGTCCGGGATCGGGCGGCTGTCGAAGGCGAAGTCGCCGTTATCCGGGTAGGCGTAGTGCCAGTACCACTGCCGGCCCTGGACGTTGATCGTCAGGTCCGCGTCGCGCGCCCGGTCCTCGTAATAGATCAGCCGGAAGGAAGGGATGGCGATGACCAGCAGGATCAGCACCGGCACCACCGTCCAGGCGATCTCGAGGACGGTGTTGTGGCTGGTGCGGGACGGATTCGAGTTCACCGAGGCGCGGAAGCGCCAGATGCAGTAGGCCAGCAGCGCCATGACGAAGAGGGTGATGGCGACGATGATCCACAGCACCAGGGTGTTGAAGTCGTGGATGGCCTCCTTCACCGGGCCGCCGGCCGGCTGCAGGCCGAGGCCCCAGGGGATGGGGGCACCGAGGGACGAATGCGTCTCGCCCACCGTGCCGCCGGAGCTGCGATTATCCTGCGCCAGGGCCGTCCCCATAACGCCACCCAGGGCGAGCAGGCCGGCCAGCGCCAGCCTCGATGCCCACCCGAACCCCTGACCAATCACCCGCTGCATTCCGTGTCCCGCCCGCCGCGCGCGGTGCGCGCACCGCCTGAGAAAGGTCCTGTCGTCCGGGCTTGCCGGCCGACGCGCCGCCGCGCCCTGGGGGCGCTGAGGCGACGCGGCCGGACCATAGTCGCCCAGCACCGCACCGCACAAGTGAGGGCCGACGCGCGAAGCGCAAGTCCGGCCGGGGGAGAGGGCAATTCAGGGGGCGGCTTCGGCCTCGGCGTCGACCTCGGCGACATGGTCCACCATGTCGGACAGCATGGAGCGGATATGCTCGTCCATCACCGCGTAGAAGACCTGGCGGCCGCGGCGGTCGGCCTGGAGCAGCCGGGCGGCGCGCAGCAGGCGCAGGTGGTGCGAGACGAGCGAGGCGGAGATGCCCAGGCGCTCCGCCATCTCGCCCACCGCCGCCGGGGCGTCGAGGCAGGCGAGGATGATCTTCAGCCGCGTCGGGTCGCTCATCAGGCGGAACATTTCCGCCAATTCCACAACCTGGTCGTCACCGATCCGGATTCGTGCGCGCATCTGCCCCTACCCCTGCCCCATGCCTTGACAGGAAAGCATCGCGAGCGCAACTGGACCATAACGAATAAGCCACTGAAAAACAAGGAACCTTTCAACAGTTGAAGACCTGTTCAGCCATCTGCGCGAGAATGGCCGCATGCTGAGGCCGCCGCCCTCCGACCTCAGCCTAGCCGAGATGCATGCCAGCGTCCGCATCCCCCATGCCGCGGGCTGGCTGCGCCGGCTCGGCGCCTTCGTCGGCCCCGGCTATCTTATCGCCGTCGGCTACATGGACCCGGGCAACTGGGCGACCGCCCTCGCCGGCGGCTCGGCCTTCGGCTACACGCTGCTCTCGGTGGCGCTGGCCTCCTCGCTGATGGCGATGCTGCTGCAGGCGCTCTGCGCCCGGGTCGGCATCGCCACCGGGCGCGACCTGGCGCAGCTCTGCCGCGACCGCTTCCCCCGGCCGGTGAACCTGGTGCTCTGGGCGCTGGCGGAGGTGGCGATCTGCGCCACCGACCTCGCCGAACTGATCGGCACGGCGATCGCTCTCAACCTGCTCTTCGGCATCCCGCTGCTGGTCGGCGTGGTGCTGACGGCGCTCGATGCGTTGCTGATCCTCTGGCTCCAGCACCGCGGCGTGCGCTGGCTGGAGGCGTTGGTGGCGGGGCTGATGGTGCTGGTCTTCGGCTGCTTCGCGGCGCAGATGGTGCTCGCCCAGCCGGACTGGGCAGCGGTGCTTGGCGGCTACGTGCCGAGCGGCTCGATCCTGACGAATGAGAACCAGCTCTACATCGCCATCGGCATCCTCGGCGCGACGGTGATGCCGCACAACCTCTACCTCCACACGGCGGTGGTGCAGTCCCGCGCCTATGGCGAGGGGGTGGAGGACCGGCGCGAGGCGATCCGCTTCGCTACTATCGACAGCTCCATCGCGCTGACCCTGGCGCTGTTCGTCAACTCGGCGATCCTGATCACCGCGGCGGCGGTCTTCCATGCCGGCGGGCGGACGGAGGTCGCCGAAATCCAGGAAGCCTACGAGCTGCTGGCGCCGATGGTCGGCACGGCGGCGGCGGCGACGCTCTTCGCCGTGGCGCTGCTGGCCTGCGGGCTGAACGCCACCGTCACCGCGACGCTGGCCGGGCAGGTGGTGATGGAGGGGTTCCTGGGCCTTCGCCTGTCGCCGGTGATACGGCGGCTGGTGACGCGGCTGATCGCCATCGTCCCGGCGATCATCGTCACCTGGCTTTATGGCGAGAGCGGAACGGCGGAGCTGCTGGTGCTGTCGCAGGTGGTGCTCTGCCTGCAGCTACCCTTTGCCGTGATCCCGCTGATGATGTTCGCCGGGGACAAGGTGCGGCTCGGGGCGCAGGCGGCGCCGCGCTGGCAGGTGGTGCTGGGCTGGGCCTGCACGGTGGTGATCGTGGCGATGAACCTGAAGCTGCTTTGGGGATTTTTCATGGGCTAGAGCAAACTCCGATCAGGTGGAATCACCTGATCGGAGTGATTTGCCCGCTGAAACAACACGCTAGAGAGCGGGGGTCCGGGAGCCAGTGCGAACGGAAACCGCTCTAGCCGCGCCGGGCCCATGCCGGGCTGACGGCACCGGGCGGTAGTCGCTACGCTGCCGCCCATGCGCTGGCTCGTCCTCTGCCTCCTCCTGCTCGCCGCCGGCCCCGCCCGGGCACAGGAGGATCCGTGGACGGCCTGCCGCCGCGCCATCGCGGTGGCCGAACGTGGCTCCGGGCTGCCGCCCGGCCTGTTGCTGGCGATCGCGCTGGTCGAGACCGGGCGCGGCGATGCACGCAGCGGCCGTTTCGAGCCCTGGCCCTGGAGCTGGAACGCCGGGGGCGAGGGCCATGCCGAGGCGACGCGGGAGGCAGCCGTGGCCGCGGTCTCCGGCCAGCTGGCGCGCGGCCAGCGCTCTGTCGATATCGGCTGCATGCAGGTCAACCTGCTGTACCACCCGGAGGCCTTTCCCGGCGTGGCTGAGGGCTTCGACCCGGCCACCAACATCCGCTACGCGGTGCGCTTCCTGTTGGAGTTGCGGAGGCGGACGGGGAATTGGGCGGATGCCATCGCGCAATACCATTCCGGCGATCCGGAGCGCGGGGCGGGGTATCAGCGGCGGGTGATGCTGGCGCGGCTCGGGGCGGCCTGGGCCAGGGGCGGCAGCGTCCCCCTTCCCACCCGGAGCCTGGCCGGGCTTTGCGCGCCCGGGCGGCAACCGGCGCTCGTCATCCGGCGGGGCGGCGGCGGGGTGAGGCCGAGGGTCGCCTGCGGACGGGGCTGACCGGCGCCGTCAGGGCGAGGCCAGGCGCTCCGGGCTAAACTGCGCCTCATGCAGCGAGCGATAGGCGCCGTGGCCGGCGAGCAACTCAGCATGGGTGCCCTGCTCGACGATGCCGGCCTCGGTCACGACCAGGATCCGGTCCGCCCCGCGGATGGTCGCCAGGCGATGGGCGATGACGAAGGTCGTCCGTCCCTGCGCCAGCTCGGCGAGCGAGGCCTGGATGGCGCGTTCCGTCTCGGTGTCGAGGGCGCTCGTCGCCTCGTCGAGAATCAGCACGGGGGGATTCCGCAGGAAGACCCGGGCGATGGCGAGGCGCTGCTTCTGCCCGCCGGAGAGCCGGACGCCGCGCTCTCCGACCGAGGTGTCGAGCCCCTGCGGCAGCTCGGCGACCAGCCCGTCGAGCCTCGCGCGCCGCGCCGCCTCGGCGATCGCGGCATCGGTGGCGCCGAGGCAGCCATAGGCGATGTTCTCCCGGATCGTCCCGGCGAAGAGGAAGACATCCTGCTGCACGATGCCGATCTGGCCGCGCAGGCTTGCGAGCGTGATGTCGCGGGTCTCGATGCCGTCGATGGTGATGCGGCCGCTCCAGGGCTCGTAGAAGCGCGGCAGCAGGGAGCAGAGCGTGGTCTTGCCGGCGCCTGAGGGCCCAACCAGCGCGACGGTGGTGCCGGGCGCGACGTCGAGGTCGATGTTGCGCAGCACCGGCCGGCCCGGCGCATAGCCGAAGGTCACCCCCTCGTAGCGGATGGCGCCGCTGAGGCTGGGGGCCGGGCGGGCGCCGGGGCGGTCGGCGATCTCGGCTGGCTGCGCCATCAGCTCCAGGTAGCTTCGGAAGCCGGCGATGCCCTTTGGATAGGTCTCGATCACGGCGTTGATCTTCTCGAGCGGCCGGTAGAAGACGCCCACCAGCAACAGGAAAGCGACGAAATCCCCGACCGAGAGCGCACCGCGGGTGATCAGCACCGCGCCCGCCAGCATGACGGCAAGCTGCACCAGCCGCATGCCGAGGTAGTTCAAGGTCTGGCTCGCCGCCATGATGCGGTAGGCGTCGAGCTTGGTCTGCCGATAGCGGTCGTTGTCGGCGGCGAAGAGGGCGCGCTCATGCGCCTCATTGGCGAAGGCCTTGACCACGCGGATGCCACCGACGGCCTCCTCGATCCGGGCGTTGAAGGCGCCGACCCGGCCGAATTGCGCCTGCCAGTTCTGCGTCATCCGCCCGCCATAGCGCGCGACGACCACGCCCACCGCCGGCACGATCAGCGCCGTCAACAGGGCGAGCACCGGGTTGACCCAGAGCATCAGGGCGAAGGCGCCGAGGAAGGTCAGCAGCGCGATCAGCAGGTCCTCCGGACCGTGATGCGCGACCTCGCCGATATCCTCGAGATTCTTGGTGAGCTGGCCGACCAGATGGCCGGTCTTGCCCTCGTCGAAGAAGCGGTGGGAAAGGTTCAGCAGGTGGTCGAAGGCGCGGCGGCGCAGCTCCGTCTCGATGGCGATGCCGAGCACATGACCCCAGTAGGTGACGATCGCCATCAGCGCGGCGTTCGCCGCATAGACCGAGAGGAGCGCCAGCACGGCCAGCAGGATCAGCTGCATGTCGCCGACCGGGAGGAGCCGGTCGATGAAGGCGCGCACGGCGATGGGGAAGCCGAGCTCCAGCATGCCCGACAGCGCCGCGCAGCCGAAGTCGAGCGCCACGAGCCGGAGATGCGGCCGGTAGCATGCGAGGAACTGACGCAGCATGGCGGGCCTCAGCCCTGGTTCGGCACCCGCACCAGGGTGAAGAGGCCGAAGGGCGGGCAGGACTCGATCTCGGCGGCCTGGCGGGGGTCGTCTAGCAGGTCGGTCAGGGCGAAGTCGGGGTGCCAGCCGAGCACGCGGGAGAGCGGCGCGAGCGTCCGCTCGGCCCACCAGCGCAGGCCGCCCTCGGCGGCGAAGTGGTTGACGAAGAGCAGCTCGCCACCCGGGCGGACGACGCGGCGCATCTCGCGGAACAGGCGGCGCGCATCCGGCACCACGGTCGCGGTGAACATGGCGACGGCGATGTCGAAGCTGTCATCCTCGAAGGCCATGGACTCGGCGTCCATCTCGAGCAGGCCGGTGACGTTGCCGAGGCGCTCTTTGGCGACACGGTCGCGGGCGCGGCGCAGCATGTCGCTCGACAGGTCGATGCCGACGACCTGCTTGCGCTTCTCGTAGAGCGGCAGGGCGAGGCCGGTGCCGACGCCGACCTCCAGCACCCGGTCGCCCGGCAGGCGATTGGCGGCAGCAACGGCGCGACGGCGGCCGGCGCCGGAGACGCCGCCGAAGACCTCGTCATAAACGCCCGCCCAGCGGCGATAGGCGTCCCGTACCGCGCCGGCGTCCAGCGCCGCCCGCGGATGCGGGTCGCGGTCGATCTGCTTGTGGTGGGGCTGTTCCAGCCTGGCGTGAGAAATGACCCGGCTCTCCTCGGTCGAGGCCCATGCGCTAGACCAAGCGCGACTGGGACGCAAGCGGGGGCCGGGGTCGAAGGTTCCGGATGAAACCTCTGTTGATCGATCAAAGCGGCTTCCGATCCGGCAGGGCAACCAGGATGCCGCCGCCGGCGATGACCAGGCCGCCAAGCAGGGTCCAGCCATCCGGCCAGTCGCCAAAGACGAGGATGCCGGAGAGGCTCGCCCAGAGCAGCTGGGTGTAGGAGAGCGGCGCCAGCAGGCTGACCGGGGCGCGGGCATAGGCCAGCACCAGAAGCCCGTGGCCGAGCGCGCCGAACAGGCCGAGCAGCACCAGCAGCGGCCAGTCGAGGGCGGACGGCCAAGTCCAGAAGAAGGGCTGCACCAGGCTGGTCACCACGCAGCCGGCGAAGCCGGTATGCAGGATGGTGGTGCGCGGGTCGTCGATCGCCGCAAGCTTCCGCGTCAGGATCTGGTAGACGGCGAACATGCAGGCGGTGCCGAGCGGCAGGATGGCGGCCCAGTGCGGCGGCTCGGCACCGGTGAGGAAGGGCGGCCGGAGCGCCACCATCACGCCCGCGAGGCCGATGGCGACGCCGGCCCAGCGGCGGGCGCTGACCCGCTCGCGCAGCCAGGCGGCGGCGAGCGCCACGGTGAGCAGCGGCGAGGCGAAGCCGATCGCCGTCGCATCGGCCAGCGGCAGGTAGGGCAGCGCCGAGGAGAACATGAGGTTGGCGCCGGCCAGCATCAGGCTGCGGGCGGCCTGCATGCCGGGCGCGCGGGAGCGCCAGGGCAGCCGGCCCATGGTCAGGCGGAAGAGCAGGGCGACGGCGATCAGGCTGAACAGGAAGCGGGCCCACATCAGCTGCGGCACGGCGTAGAAGGCCGTCATCACCTTCAACAGCGTGTCCATGCAGACGAAGACGGCGAGGGCCGCGACCTGCAGGAGGAGCCCGGCAAGCCAACCGCTCATCGGTTGGCGGATAGGATGAACATTCCGTCAGGATCGCCCTGGCGCCGTCCGGTGGCAACCCACCGGAGCCTTGCCGCGGCCTCGCCCTGGCAACGCGCAGCGTTGTCGTGGGGGATCTAGGCCGCGTCCTCCCGGCGGTCACGGGCCTTCACATAGGCGACGGCGGCATGTTCCTGGCAATAGGGCTTGCTGGTCAGCGCATCACCCGAGCAGAAGCGGAATTCAGGCGTGCCCGGCTCGCCGAGCGGCCAGCAGCAGGTCCGTGCGGAGACGCGCTGGAAGGGGCGGACGACCGCGGCGGGCTGCGCCAGGGACTGGTCCAGGCGGCGGAGCGGGGCGCCGTCGCGCGCCGGCGGCGTGGCGCGACGGGGCTGAGCGGCGGGACGTTCGCCGCCCTCGGCCTCGCGGCGGATCGGGCTGGGACGCGCGTCGAGGTTGAGGCGGTGGGCCTTGCCAACGACGGCATTCTTGGAGATGCCCATCCTTCGGCCGATCTCGGCGGTGGAGTGGCCCTCCGCCCAGAAGGCCCGGAGTTGGTCGATAGCCTCTGCCGTCCACTCCATGTGGTTCTCCCCTGCCTTGGCCTACCAGATATCGTCGCCTACTAGATACGGTAGGATATCGCGCAAGGGCACCACAAGTTCTGGCAGATCGTCGCGCCTGTGAATCCTGGGGAAAAGCGCTGTTTTGGTCTCAACCAGCGAGCGCATGCCACAGTAGGGGCAGCAGGAGGGCGCTGGCGAGGGCGTTCAACCCCATCGCCAGGCCGCTGAAGGCGCCCGCCGCGGCGCTGACCGAAAGCGCGCGGGCGGTGCCGATGCCATGCGATGCAGTCCCGATGGCGAGTCCCCTCGCGCGCATATCCTCGACTCGCGCCAGATTCAGGACCAAGGGGCCGAGCGCCGCGCCGGTGATGCCGCTGGCGATGACAAGGGCGGCCGTCAGCGAGGGCAGGCCGCCGATCCGCTCGGCGATGCCCATGGCGACCGGCGTGGTGACGGAGCGCGGGGCGAGCGAGGCGACGACCTCCGGCGCAGCACCCAGGGCAAGGGCGATGCCGACACCGACCGCCGCGGCGAAGAGGCCGCCGGTGACGACGGAGACGGCCGCCAGGAGTGCGGAGCGGCGGACGGCCTCCCATTGCCGGTGCAGCGGTACCGCCAGCGCGACGGTGGCCGGACCGAGGAGGAAGTGGACGAACTGCGCGCCCTCGAAATAGCTGCGGTAGTCGATGCCGCTCAGCAGCAGCCCGGCGGCCAGGATCAGTACGGCGAAGAGCACGGGATTGGCCAGCGGGTGCCGCCGGCAGAGACGTTGCAGCCGGAGCGCGCCGAGCCAGGCGAGCAGCGTCGCCGTCAGCGCCGCCAGCGGCTCCCGCGCCAGGTAGACCCAGATCTCGCCGAGTTCGCTCATCGGCCGCGCAGCAGCCTCTGCGCTAGGCGGCCGGTGAAGGCGATGGCGGCCAGCGTCCCGGCCAGGACGCCGAGGGAAAGCGGCGCCCAGTCCCGCGCCAGCACCGGCAGGTAGAGCATCACCCCGACGCCAGCCGGGACGAAGAGCAGGCCGAGATTGCCGAGCAGCGCGTCGGCCGTGGCGTGCAGGGCGGGCGGGGCCTCGCGGCCGCGCAGCAGCAGGCCAGTGAAGAGCAGCGCCATGCCGATCACCGGGCCGGGGACTGGCAAGTGCAGCGCGCGGGCGAGAACCTCGCCGGCGAGTTGGCAGGAGAGCAGCGTGGTGAGGGCGCCGATCATGCGCGGCGCCCTTCCTTCTGCAGCAGGGTCATGGCGGCAGGCCTCCTTCCCGCCGCCATGATCCGCCCTGGCCTATTGAAGGTCCACCGTCACCAGATCCTGGAACCAGGACTGTGCGGAGGTGAACCCGCGCACGCGACGAGACATCGCCCGCGGGTTGAGGTCGTGGACGATATAGAGCCAGGGCGGGTTGTCCACCAGCCGCTCATGCGCCTTCGCATAGGCGGCGTCATAGGCTGCCGGGTCGCGGGCATTCTCCAGGGCGGCGAAGGCCTCCTCGAATTGCGGGTCGTTCCACTGGCCCCAGTTGAAGCCGTTCGGCGGGGCGAAGGCCTGCAGGAAGTAGCGCGCCGCGACCGCCGGGTCGGAGGAGGGCGAGGAGGGGTTGACCGAAGTGGAACCGTTCAGGATGGGCGCGTCGGGCGCCTGGCGGACGGCCGTCAGCAGCGTGTTCCACTCGGTCACCTCGAAGGTGACCTCGACGCCGCAGGCTTCCTTCAAGGCCTGCTGCATGTACTCGTTCATCGGCAGCGGCAGCATCTGGCCGGAGCCGCTGGCCGAGATCATCACCTTGAAGCGCAGCGGGTTCTGCGCGGTGAAGCCAGCCGCCGCCAGCAGCGCCTTGCCCTTCGCAGGGTCGAAGCCGTAGCGGTTCTGCGGCGTGCCGAAATGCGGGTCGGAGGGTTTCAGCCAGCCGACGGAGGGCTCGGCCGTGCCGTTCAGCAGCTCGACCAAGCCGGCGCGGTCGACGCAGTAGTTGAGGCCCTGGCGCACGCGGACGTCGCGGAAGGGCGTGGTGCTGCCGCCCATCTGGTAGAACCAGGGCCAGACATGCGGGTAGCTGTTGGTGACGACCTGGAAGCCGGCCCCTTTCAGGCTCGGGATGGCATCCGGCGGCGGCACCTCGATCCAGTCGACCTGGCCGGAGCGCAGCGCGGCGAGGCGGCTGTTCGCCTCCGGGATGGGCAGCAGCAGCACGCGGTCGAGCTTGGGGATGCGGGCCTGGTCCCAGTACTCGGCATTCTTCGACAGCTCCGCCGAGACGCGGGGAGTGAAGCGGGAGAGGCGGAAGGGCCCGGTGCCGGCGGGCGGCAGCGCCGCGACCTTGGCCCAGTCGCGGCCGCCCTGCTCGAAGCTCTGCGGGCTGATCATCAGGATGTAGACCGCCATGTAGGGGAAGTAGCTGGCGACCCGGGTGGTGGTGATCGAGACGGTGAAGTCGTCGATCTTGCGATAGCTGGCGAGGATGGGGATGCGGGCGCGGGCGATCCCGCTGCCGGCTGCGTCGAATTGGGGGCTGTCGTTCTTCCAGAAGCGGTCGAGCGTCCAGATCACGCTGTCCGCGGTGAAGGCGGTGCCGTCATGGAACCTCACCCCGCGACGGAGGTGGAAGACCCAGGTCTTCGGGTCGGCCGGGTCCTGCTCGTAGCGCTCGGCGAGGCCGGGGCGGAGCGCCGCCGGCCGGTCGGCGCGGGAGAGGCCCCAGAGCACCAGCCCCTCGAAGGCGGGATAGCCGAGGAAGCGGACGCCCTCGAAGCCGTTGTTCGGCGCGCCGGTCGTCGTCGGCACGTCGGCGGCGGTCATGGCGATGCGGAGCACCTTCGGCGCTTGCGCATCGCCGGGCGAGGCGCCGAGCAACGCAGCGAGGGCGAAGGCGCCGATCAATCCCAGTTTCTTCATATGTGGTCCCGTCCCCGGATTGGTCCGCCCCAGTGATGCAAGCGCCATGCAAGGCGTCCGGCCGGGACCGAACCCGAGCCGTCGAACGCCCCTGCCCAAAACAATGGCATCCGGCGCCTCATTGCAGGTCCACGCGCGTCAGGTCCTGATACCAGGACTGGGCCGAGTTGAAGCCGCGCACGCGCCGGGTCATGGCGCGCGGGTTGAGGTCGTGGACGATGTAGAGCCAGGGGGCGCCGTCCACCAACCGCTCATGCGCGCGGCGCAGCGCGGCGCGGATGCGCTCCGGGTCGCGCTCCGTCTCCACCGCGGCGAAGGCGGCGTCGAACTCGGCGTCGCGCCAGTGGCCGGCATTGGAGCCCGCCGGCGTCGCGTTGGAGGAGAGGAACCAGCGCGCCATCTGCGAGGCGTCGGAGGAGACGAGGCTGATGTTCAGCGCATCGGCGCCGAGCCATTGCGGCGCGCCGGGCTCGGCGCGCAGGCCGGCGAGCAGCGTATTCCACTCGACTACCTGGAAGCCGATCTCGACGCCGCAGTTCTCCTTCAGCGACTGCTGCAGGTACTCGTTCATCGGCAGCGGCAGCATCTGGCCGGAGCCGCTGGTGGAGATGCCGATGGTGAGCTTCAGCGGCCGCTGCGGCCCGTAGCCGGCCTCAGCCAGCAGCGCCTTGCCGCGGGCGGCGTCCAGCCGGTAGCGGTTCTGCGGCTGGCCGAAGAGGGGGTCGTTCCCCTTGTAGAAGCCGATGGAGGGTTCCGCCGTGCCGTTCAGCAGGGTCGTCATGCCGTCACGATCGAAGCAGTAGTTGAGCGCCTGGCGGACGCGCACATCGGCGGTCGGGCTGCCCGGCTTGCCGGCCGCGAAGATCCAGGGCCAGACATGCGGGTAGGAGTTGATGATGACCTGGAAGCCGCCCGAGCGCAGCGAGGGGATGGCATCCGGCGGCGGTACCTCGATCCAGTCCACCTGGCCGGACCGCAGCGCGGCGAGGCGGGTATTCGCCTCCGGCATGGGCAGCAGCAGGATGCGGTCGAGCTTCGGCTTGCGCTCAGGGTTCCAGTAGGCGTCGTTGCGCGAGAGCTCGGCCGATTGCCGGGGGACGAAGCGGCTGATGCGGAAGGGGCCGGTGCCGGCGGCGCCGGCTGTCGCCACCTTGGACCAGTCGCGGCCGTTCGCCTCCCAGCTCTGGGGCGAGGTGAAGAGGATCCAGGTGAGGAGATAGGGCAGGTAGGAGACGGGGCGCGAGGTCTCGAGCTCGACCGTGCCGTCGTCGATCTTGCGGTAGCCCGTCATGATGGAGACGCGGCCGCGGGCAAGGGCGGCGCCGGCGGCATCGAATTGCGGGCTGTCGTTGCGGTAGAAGCGGTCGAGGTTCCAGATCACCGCCCCGGCGTTGAAGGCGCTGCCATCATGGAAGCTGACGCCCTGGCGCAGGGTGAAGCGCCATTTGCGCGGATCGGCGGCATCCTGCTCCCAGGCGGTGGCGAGGCCGGGGCGGATATCGGCGGGCTTGTCGGCGCTGGTGAGGTCCCAGTCGACCAGCGGCTCGAAGACCGGGAAGCCAAGGAAGCGCATGCCCTCGGAGCCGTTGTTCGGCATGCCGGATGTGGTCGGCACGTCGGAGGCGGTCATGGCGATGCGCAGCACCTTTTGAGGCACGGCGGGCTGCTGCGCGGCGGCGGGGAGCGGCAGGGCGATGGCGGCGCCCAGGGCGAGGGGGATGGCGAGGCGGGTGGCGAGGCGCAAGGCGGGCTACTCCGATGGATGCCTCCCCTGCCCTAGCAAGGATCGTGCTCAGCGGGCCGCTCCAGCAACTCGACCATCACTCCCTCCGGGCCGCGGATGAAGGCGAGGCGGAATGCGCCGGCCGCGAGCGGCCCGATGGCGATGTCGGCGCCGAGGCTGCGCAGCTGCGCGCAGGCGGCGTCCAGGTCATCGACGCCGAGGCCGATATGCTCGAGCCCGAGATGCGGAAAGCCGGGGGCGGGTTCGGCCGGGAAGTCCGGGTTGGACGGGGCGATCAGCAAGAGCTGGCCGTCGAGGGTCAGCTCGTAGCGGCCGTCGCGGCCCTCGGGGCGGCATTCGGCGCCGAAGAGGTCGACGAAGAAGCGCGCCATCGCCGCCGGGTCGCGGGCGCGGAGATGGATGTGGTCGTAGCGGAAGCGGAGTATGGCCATTGCGGTAGTATAGCGCCCCCTCGCCTTCCCCGCCCGCCGGTGCTACCCCGCGCGCCATGAACCGTCCCTCTGGTCGCGCGCCCGATGCGCTGCGCTCCGTCATCCTCGAGCCCAATGTCGCCCGGCATGCGGAGGGCTCCTGCCGCATCCGCATGGGCAATACCGAGGTGCTCTGCACCGCGAGCGTCGAGAGCCGGGTGCCGCCCTTCCTGCGCGGCACCGGCCAGGGCTGGGTCACGGCCGAGTACGGCATGCTGCCGCGCGCGACGCATACGCGCTCCGACCGCGAGGCGGCGCGGGGCAAGCAGTCCGGCCGGACGCAGGAGATCCAGCGGCTGATCGGCCGCAGCTTGCGGGCCGTGACCGACCTCAAGGCGATGGGCGAGATGTCCATCACCGTCGATTGCGACGTGTTGACGGCCGATGGCGGCACGCGCTGCGCCAGCATCACCGGCGGCTGGGTGGCGCTGCACCTCGCCTTCCGGCACTGCATGAAGATGAATGTCATCGGCACCGTGCCGCTGCGCGACCAGGTGGCGGCGGTGTCCTGCGGCATCTGGCAGGGCACGCCGGTGCTCGACCTCGACTATGACGAGGACAGCAAGGCGCAGACGGATGCCAATTTCGTCCTCACCGGCAAGGGCGGCATGGTCGAGGTGCAGGGCACGGCGGAGGGCGAGCCCTTCTCCGAGGCGGAGCTGCTGGCGCTGCTGAAGCTAGCGCGGCAGGGGACCAATGAACTGTTCAAGCGGCAGCGTGCGGCGGTTGGCATTGGCTAGGGTTCTTCAGCGTGGACGGCTGGTGATCGCCACCCACAACGAGGGGAAGCGGCGCGAGGTCGCCGAACTGCTCGCACCTTTCGGCATGGAGGTCGTGGCGGCCGGGGCGCTCGGCCTGCCGGTGCCGGAGGAGACCGAGGACAGCTTCCTCGGCAACGCACGGATCAAGGCGCTGGCGGCGGCGCGCGCAACGGGGCTGCCGGCGCTGGCCGATGACAGCGGCTTCTCGGTCGCCGCGCTCGGCGGCGATCCGGGGGTGAGGACGGCGGACTGGGCCGAGCTGCCGGGCGGCGGGCGGGACTATGCGATGGCGATGGCGAAGGTCGCCGCACTGGCCGCGCCCTTCCCCGACCGCCATGCCTGGTTCTCCTGCGCCCTCGTCCTGGCCTGGCCGGATGGGCACAGCGAGGGCTTCCTCGGCGAGGTGCATGGCACCTGGGTGCATCCGCCGCGCGGCGAGCGGGGCTTCGGCTACGACCCGATGTTCCTCCCCGAAGGCGGCGCGGAGACCTTCGGCGAGATGGAGCCGGCGGCGAAGCACGCCATCAGCCACCGGGCGCGGGCCTTCGCGCTGTTGCGGGAGGCCTGCCTCACCGCTTAGGCCTCCGGCGATCCGGATGGCTCCATGCTTCAGCGCATCGGCAGGGCGTAGACGAGGCCGCCTTGGGTCCAGAGCCGGTTCGGCCCACGCGGCAGGTCGATATTCGTCTCGGGGCCGAAGGAGCGGTCGTAGAGCTCGCCGTAATTCCCGAGGGCGCGGACCGCGTTGTAGGCCCAGCTGCGGTCGAGCTTCAGCGCCTCGCCCAGCTCGGGCGTGACGCCGAGCAGGCGGCGGGTGTTGGGGTTCGGACTGGTGCGGCGCATCTCCTCGGCATTGGCCTGGGTGACGCCCTGCTCCTCGGCCTCGATCAGCGCCGTGGTGTACCAGCGCACCACGTCGAACCATTGCTGGTCGTCGCGGCGGATATAAGCGCCGTAGGGCTCCTTGCTGAAGCGCTCCGGCAGGATGGTCCAGTCGGCGGGCTTCGCCATGGTGGAGCGGACGCCGGCGAGCTGCGAGGCATCGGTGCCGAAGCTGTCGCAGCGGCCGGCCTGGAGCGCCGCCGTCGCCTGGTCGGTGCGCTCGAAGAGCAGCGGGCGGAAGGGCGTGTTGATGCTGCGGAAGTAGTCGGCCGTGACCTGCTCGTTGGTCGTGCCCTGGACGAGGCAGATGGTCGCGTCGCGCATCTCGGCCACCTTCTGCACCGAGTTGGCGCGGACGATGAAGCCGTGGCCGTCATAGAAATAGGTGACGACATGGCGGAGGCCGAGCGTCACGTCGCGCAGCATGGTCTGGGTGCTGGTGCGGAACAGCACATCGACCTCGCCGGCGCCGAGGGCGGTGAAGCGCGTCGAGGAGGAGAGCGGGACGAAGCGGACCTTGTTGACGTCGTTGAAGATGGCGACGGCGAGGCCGCGGCAGAGGTCTATGTCCATGCCCTGCCAGACACCGCGGCTGTCCGGCAGGCCGAAGCCGGCGACGCCGGTGCCGATGCCGCAGACGAGCTGGCCGCGGGCCTTGATCGCCTCCAGCGTCTGCTGGGCGCGGGCGGTGGCGGGGCCGAGCAGCGCGCAAGCGAATGCGGCCGCGGCGATGATGCCTCGTGTCAGCATGATGTTTGGCCTGCCCTGTTTGATCCTGGGGGCGATGCTCGCGGTTACGCCTTCGTCATGTCAACGCGAAGCAGCGGGCAATTCAGTGCGCCTGGACGGCATCTGCCTCGTTTGCAGGCAGGATGCGCCCATCTTCCATCGCAATGATGCGGTCGGCGATGTCGAGGATGCGCGGGTCGTGCGTCACCATCAGGATCGGCACGCCGCGGCGGCGGGCAAGGTCGCGCAGCAGGCGGACGACATCGCCGCCCGATTGGCGGTCGAGCGCCGCGGTCGGCTCGTCGGCGAGGATGAGGCCGGGCTGGCCGGCGAGCGCGCGGGCGACGGCGACGCGCTGGCGCTGGCCGCCGGAGAGCTGGTCCGGCCGGCTCTCGCATTTGTCGGCGAGGCCGACGGCGGCGAGCATCTCCCCGGCGCGGGCGAGGCGCCCGCGCTCGGTGGTGGCGGGGTCGAGCTCGAGGGCCATCGCCACGTTCTGGCGGGCGGTGAGGAAGCCGAGCAGGTTGTGCTGCTGGAAGATGAAGCCGATGCGGCGCCGGAGCGCGGTGCGCTCGCGCTCCGAGGCGCCGGCGAGTTGCTGGCCGAGCACGGTGGCGCTGCCCTGCTGCAAGGCGCGGAGTGCGCCGATCAGCGTCAGCAGCGTGGTCTTGCCGCTGCCGGAAGGGCCGGTGAGCAGCACGACCTCGCCGGGAGCGACGGTGAGATCGACATCGCGCAGCACCGGGCGGGCAAGGTCGCCGGTGCCGTAGGCGTAGGTGACCCCGCGGAGGGCGACGGGGGACGGCGTCATCAGAACATGTCGGCCGGGTTGGCGTCGCGGAGCTTACGCATCGCCAGCAGCCCGGCCAGTCCGCACATGGTGAAGATCATGGCGAAGACGCTGAGCGCGCGCGAGGCGTCCATCTCGAGCGGCAGGAAGGTCCCCTTCCCCACCACGTCGTAGAGCAGCGTCGAGATGGCGAGACCGGGGAGGAAGCCGAGCACGGCGAGGATCAGCGCGGCCGAGAGCACGGCGCGGCCGAGGAAGAAGTTGGAATAGCCGATGGCCTTCAGCGTGGCGTATTCGCGCAGGTGGCTGGCGATGTCGCTGAACAGGATCTGGTAGACGATCACCATCCCGACGATGAGGCCCATCAGGCTGCCGAAGGCGAAGATGAAGCCGATCGGCGTCGCCGTCTCCCAGTAGTTGCGCTCATGAGCGACGAGCTGGGGCTGGCTCATCACCATGACATCGGCGGGGAGCAGGGCCCGCAGGCGGGCGACGGCGGCCTCGCGGTCGGCGCCGGGGCGGAGCCTGATGGCGACGAGATCGACCTGGCTCGCCTGGCGCTCCTTCACCACGCGGCGGAAATTCACCTCCGACATGACGATGTTGCCGTCGGCGCCGAAGGAGGGGCCGATCTCGACCAGGCCCACGACCTCCATCTGGCGGTTACCGACCTGGACCTTGAAGGGGCCGCGCTCCGCCAGCAGGCGGGGGACGGCGCCGAATTCGGGGCGGGAGCGGCGGTCGAAGGCCATGGCGTCGGGGCGCTTCAGCGTCTCGATCAGCGGGGCGAGGCCGGGGAAGTTCATCACTCCGGATTCGGTGTCGAAGCCAACGAGCTGGACGGGGCGGCGGGTGCCGTCCTCCGGGTTCCGCCAGGTGGCCTGCGCCAGATAGACGGGGACGGCGGCCTGCACTTCGGGCAGCGCCATGGCTTGGCTGGCGCGGATGCGCGGCAGCATCTCCGGCTTGAAGCTCACCGTGGTCAGCGGGTGCATCAGGAAGATGTCGGCGCGCATCGCCGAGAGCAGCGCCGTCGCGCTGTCGAACAGGGCCGAGCGGAAGCCAAGCTGCATGAAGACGAGGACGCAGGCGAAGAGCACACCGGCGATGGCCGAGGCGAGACGGGCTCGCTCGGCGCGGAGCTGGCGCCAGGCGAGGCGCAGCGGCAGCCAGAGCGCGCCGAGGACGGGCGTGGCGCGCGGCGGCGGCGAGGGCGCGGCCGCCGCGGCGTCACCGGTGAGCTCGGGCGCCCAGGGCAGCAGGGTGGCCTCGGCCGCCGGCGCGGTGCGGGGGACGGCGTTCATGGCTGGATTGAGACCTGCACCTGCATGCCGGCGCGGCGCTCGAGCGCGGCACGGCCCTCAGGCGAGAGGGTGAGGCGGACCTCGACCGTGCGGGCATCGACGGCGGCGACCGGGTCCGTGCCGGCCTGGGTGGTGCGGCGGACCAGCCAGCCAATCTCGCGCAGCTCGGCCGGGTAGCGCCGCGGGTCGCCGGGGACGATGACCTCGGCGGGGGCGCCCTGGCGGAGGCGGGGGACATCCGTCTCGTAGACATCGGCGACCACGTCCAGCCGGGTGAGGTCGGCGAGGTCGAGCAGTCCGTCGCTGCCGACCTGGTCGCCGGGGCGGGCATAGATCTTGAGAATGGTGCCGGCGATGGGGGCCGTCACGCGGGAGAGGGTGGCATCCGCCCGGGCCTTGGCGAGGGCGGCCTCGGCGGACAGGACCTCGGTCTCGGCGACGGCGAGATCCTCCGGGCGCGGGACCAGCAGGCGCTGCAGCGTGGCCTCGGCCTCGGCGCGCTCGGCGGCGGTACGGGCGGCGGCGAAGCGGGCCCGCTCGGCCGGCGCCGCGCCGCCGGCGCCGGAGGGGACCAGCGCCTCGGCCCGCTCGGCGTCGCGGCGGGCACTCGATTCGGCGAAGCGGAGCGCGTCGATCCGGGCGCGCTGGGCGGCGACCTCCTCCGGCCTGCCGGCGGCGCGGATGCGGGCCAGCTCGGCGCGGCTTTGGGCGAGCTGCGCCTCGGCTTGGGCGATGGCGGCCTCCTTCTGCGCCAGATCGCCGAATTCGGCGATGAGCTGGCCGGCCTCGACTCGGTCTCCCTCGGTGACCAGCAACCGGTCCAGGCGGGTAACGGCCATGCCGCCCGGCGGGTTGAGGCGGCGGATGCGGCTGGCGGGCTCCACCCGGCCGAGGGCGCCGACGCCGGGCGGCGGCAGGGGCGCGGCCTCGGCGGAGGTGATGGGCGCGGCCTCGCGGGCGGAGAGGCGGACCCAGGCGAGGCCGGCCCCCGTCAGGGCCACCAGCAACAGGCCGAGCAGGGCCGCGCGGCGCTTCACTGCGAGGGCGCCTCGGGCTCCAGCAGGGCCAGGAATTCCGCCTCGTCTAGCACGTCGAAGGCGAGCAGCGCGCTGTCCGGCGGGCCACCGCGCAGGCAGTTACCGATCAGGCCGAAGAGGCCGGGCATGACGGGGTGGTACTGCGTGCCGGCGGCGGCGCCGGCCGCCAGCATGGTGAGGAAGGCGCCGGCGAGCGCGGTGGACAGCCTCATGGCAGGGCCTCCTCGATCAGGCGGGAGAGGGTGGCGTGCATGGCATCCAGCTCCTCGGGCAACGGGGTGTAGGTGCCGAAGATACGCGCGACGAACAGCCCATCCCCTGCGGCCATGACGACGCCGCCGATGCCGGGGGGCAACCCGTCCTCCGCAACCTGCCGACGCATGCCGGCGATGACGGCACGCACCGGGTCGAGCAGGGCCGGGTCGTGATGGAAGGTGGCGAGGAAGACGGCGGCGGCGCGGTCGCAGCGCTCGTTCATCGCCTCCGGCGTCTGACCGAAGCCCCAGGCGAGCATGGCGCGGGCAACGCGGCCGGGACCTTCCGGCTGGGCGGCAACGCCAGCGGCGAAATCCTCCGCCATGAACTCGGCCATGCGGGCGATGAGGCCGGTCAGCAACGCCTCCTTGGAGGCGAAATGGTAGAGCAGCCCGCCTTTCGAGACGCCGGCGAGGCGGGCGGCGGCTTCCAGAGTGAGGCCGGCGACGCCCTTGGCGCGAACCAGTGATTCGGCCGCATCGAGGATGCGGGTGCGGGCATCGACCGGCGTTGGGTGAATCGAACCATCCATCATGGTGACAACACTATACCGGCTGGACGGTTCGTCAAGCAAACCGTCCAGCCGGTATAGTCACACCGCCGTCAGGCCGGCCAGCGGCGGTGCAGCCAGAGCCATTCGGCCGGGCGCTCAGCGATCCAGGCGGAGAGGCGGTCGTTGACCGCCGTGGTCAGCGCTAGGATCTGCGCCTGGCGGTCCTCGCCCGGCGGAACCGGGAGGGGCGGCTCCACCACTAGGCGAAAGCGGCAGGGGCCGAGGCGCTGGACGCGGCCGGGGATGATCGGGCAGCCGAAGCGCAGCGCCAGCTGGGCCGGCGCCGGGGCGGTCATCGCCGGCAGGCCGAGCAGCGGGACGGCGATGCCGTCGTTCAGCTTCTGGTCGGCGAGCATGCCGAGGACGCCGCCTTGCGACAGGTAGCGCAGCGCGGCCCGGGCGCCGGCGGAGCCCTTCGGGAAGAGCGGCAGCGGATCGCCGGCCACGGCCTCGGCGCGGCAGGCGGCGATGAGGGCATCGACCTCGGCGTTGTCGGCTGCACGGTAGACGCTGCCCATGCGGATGCCCATGGTGGCGAGCGCGGGGGGCAGCACCTCCCAGTTGCCGATATGTCCGGAGACGAGGATGGCGGGGCCGCCGCACTCGGCGATGGGCTCGAGGTGCTCCCTCCCCTCCATCTCCCACTCGAGCGCCGGCAGATGGGCCAGCTCGGCGGCAGTGCGGCCCAGATTCTCCCACATGGCGCGCACCACGCGGTCGCGCTCGGCAGCGGCGAGGCCTGGCAGGGCGCGGGTCAGGTTGCGGCGGGCGGTGCGGGTGACGGGCAGCAGCGGGCCGATGCTGCGCGCCAGCCAGCCGCCGAAGTCGGAGGCGCGGCGAGGGCCGAGCCGGCGCGAGAGGCCGAGCAGCAGCCGGGCGGCTGCGGTCTCGAGCCGGTGCTGGAAGCCGCTCATGTCAGGCCGGGATCGGCACCCGCTGGGCGAGTGGGTCGAGCAACGCCTCGATCGCTGCCGTGTCCTCCCATTCCAGGCCGATGTTCACCACCGTCACCCGGCTGCGGAACGCGGCCGGGATGCGGACGAAGTCCTTGCGGGTGGTGACGGGGATGGCGCGCAGCCGGTCGGCCTCGGCCAGGATCTCGCGCATGTCGCCCTCGTCGAAGGGGTAGTGGTCGGCGAAGGGCGCGCGGCCGGCGACGACGGCGCCGACCTCGGCCAGGGTGGCGAAGAACTTCTTCGGGTTGCCAATGCCGCAGAAGGCGTGGACCGGCTGGCCGGCGAGCATCGATGCCTCGGGCGCAGGGCGCTGATAGGCGCGGAGGATGCGGGTGCCGGGAGGCAGCAGGCTCGCCGCATCGGCCTCGTCCTCGCCGATGATGATGGCGGCGCGGCAGCGGGCGGCGGCGGCGGCGACCGGCTCGCGCAGCGGCCCGGCGGGGATGATGCGGTTGTTGCCGAAGCCGAAATTGCCGTCGACGATGAGGAAGGAGAGGTCCTTCTCCAGCGTCGGGTTCTGCAGCCCGTCATCGAGGATGATCGCCTGGGCGCCAGCGGCGATGGCGGCCCGGGCGCCGGCGGCGCGGTCGGCCGAGATCCAGGCCGGGCGCTCGGCGGCGAGCAGCAGGGCCTCATCGCCGACCGCCTGGCTGTCATGGATGGCGGGGTCGACGCGGACGGGGCCACGCAGCTTGCCGCCATAGCCGCGGAGGAGGAAATGCACGGCGATGCCGCGATTGGCCAGGCGCTGGCCGAGATCGAGCGAGACCGTGGTCTTGCCGGCGCCGCCCGCGGTGGCGTTGCCGCAGCAGATCACCGGCACCGGGGCCTGCCAGCCGGGCTTCGCCATGCGCCGCGCCGTCGCCGCGCCATAGAGCGAGGCGATGGGGGAGAGCAGCAGCGGCAACAGGCCGGAGCCGTCGCCGCCCCAGAAATCCGGGGCGCGCATCAGGCGGTGGTCATCGCGTCACTGGGCATCGGGCGTCGATCGGTCCTCATCCCCGGCGGCTGGCAGCAGGTGCAGCAGCGCCTCGGCCACCTGGTCCGGCAGGGTGGCGGCCGGCGCGACGGCGGCGGCGGCGGCCTCTGCCAGATTTCGGCCATGATCCGGGTTGGATAGCACGGCGCGGATGGCCTCTGCCAGCGCCCCCGGCTCGGGCGGGCTGACCAGGCGAGCACCGCCGGCGGCCAGCAACCTCGACGCGATATCGGCGAAATTGCCGGTGTGCGGGCCGAGCAGGATGGGGCAGCCGAGCCGGGCCGGCTCCAGCGGGTTCTGCCCGCCATGCGGCACGAGGGACCCGCCGACCAGGGCGACATGGGCCAGGCGGTAGAAGAGGCCGAGTTCGCCCAGCGTGTCGGCGACGTAGAGAGCCATCCCCGGCCCCGGGAGGGCGCCGGTGCTGCGGCAGATGGTGGGAAGGCTGCCGGCCCCGGCGGCGACGGCGGCGCCGCGCTCGGGGTGACGGGGGACGAGGATGGTCAGCAGGCCGGAGAATTCGGCGGCAAGCTGGTGATGGGCGGCGATCAGCATCGCCTCCTCACCCGGGTGGGTAGCGGCGCCGAGCAGGACCGGACGGGAGCCGATGGCGGCCCGCAGCGCCGCGAGGGCCGCGGGGTCAGCCGGAAGCGGAGGCGCGGCCTCCTTCAGGTTGCCGGGGGCACGGACCTCGCGGGCGCCTAGAGCGGCGAAGCGGGCGGCGTCGGCACCGCTCTGTGCCAGGATCAGGCTGAAGGCGGCCATCAGCTCCCGCCCCAGCTCCGGGGCGAGGCGCCAGCGGGCGGCGGAGCGGGCGGAGAGGCGACCATTGATCAGCACCAGCGGCAGGCGGCGGGCGCGGGCGGCGCGGATCAGGTTCGGCCAGAGCTCCGATTCGACGAGGCCGGCCGCGTCGGGCCGCCAGGCGTCGAGGAAGCGGGCAACCCAGGCAGGGACGTCGAGCGGGACGAAGCGATGGATCACCCGCGGGCGAAGCGCGGCGGGAAGGCGGCGTTCGAGCAGCGCGGCGCTGGTGACGGTGCCGGTGGTCAGCAGCATGGTGAGGCCCGGGGCGCGGGCGGCGAGCGCATCCAGCACGGGCAGCAGCGAGAGCGTCTCGCCGATGCTGGCGGCGTGCAGCCAGAGCAGGGGCCCGGGCGGGCGGGCGGCGGCGAGGCCGCGGCGCTCCGGCAGGCGGGCGGCGATCTCCTTGCCGCGGCGCCGGCGGAGGCGCAGCCAGAACGGCAGCAGCGGGGAGGCGAGCGTCGCGCCGCATCGCCAGGCGAGGCCGGCAAGGCTCATCCGGCGGCGACCCAGGCATCGGCAGCATCGCAGGCCGCGGTGAGCGCGGCCTCGATCGCCGGCAGGGCGGCGAGCGGGGCGGCGCGCTCCACCGGGACGGGCGGGCCCATCACCAGCACGCCGCGGGCGAAGGGTAGCGGCAGCACCATCCGGTCCCAGCTTCGCAGCAGGCGGGCGCGGCTGCTCTGGGCGGCGCAGGGCAGGACGGGAACGCCGGCCAGCGCCGCCAACTGGGCGACGCCGGGGGCGGCGCGGCGGCGCGGGCCGCGGGGGCCGTCCGGGGTGATGACGACCATATCCCCCTGCCCCAGCACCCGCAGCAGCTGGCGCATGCCGGTGGCGCCGCCGCGCGAGGTGGAGGCATGCACCAGTTCCAGCCGGAAGCGCCGCACGATGTCGCCGATGAAGCGGCCGTCGCGGTGGCGGGACACCAGTACATGGGCGCGGACGGTGGCGAGGCGAGGCTCGGCGGCGCGGGCGCGCAGCCAGAGCATCGGCATCATCGGCAGCCGCTCATGCCAGAAGGCGGCGAGAATGGGGCGGCCTTCGGCGCCGAGGGCGGCGGCCAGGTGGGGCTCGCCCAGCAAGGTCCAGCGCGTGGTGCGGAAGACCAGGGCCAGATAGAGGCCGAGCGCCTTGGCGAAGGCCGCCTGGGTCGTGGGATGCCGGATCAGGCGGCGGAACATGGCGGGCGAGGCATGGGGCCCGCCGCCCTAGCACGCCCCATGCGGAGCCGGAATAGGGAGGGCGAGGCGCGCCTTCATGGCTGCGCCATGGGAGACACGGAAACTCCAGGGTCAACGCAAAGCCGCCAGGCGGCTTTGCGGAGAGGTCTAGGCGAAGACGCTCGTCCGGCGCAGCGCCAGGACGGCGGCGGCAAGGCCGCTGGCAAGGGAGACGAGGCCGAGCAGCGGCGCGGCCAGCAACAGGGCCGAGGCGGCTGCGGTGCTCAGGGCGAGGCCGACGGCGGCAAGGCCACCGACGGCGGCAAGGACGGCCAGGAAGCAAAGCGGGATCATAACGGGCCTCCGGCGAATGGGACAGGGTCTGCCATGGTTATGCCATGATTTGGTCCCAGCCGGCCACAATTACGACTGCGCCGCCACTCCTAACCGGAATGGCGGCGCGTTTGTGACGGAATGTTGAAAGTTCTCAGCCGGTCTGCTGGATCGCCGAGAGCATCCAGGGGCCGCCCTGGACCCGCAGGAAGGTCCAGAGTTCGGTCGCCTCGGTGCGGCGGTTGGGGTCACCCTCGACCACCGTGCCGTCGCTGACCCGGCGGGTCACGTCGATCATCGAGAAGCGCATGGCGACCGTGGCGAACTCCCGGCTGCCCTCGCGCCAGGCCTCGGCGAGGTCGCCCTGCTCCAGCTTGATGTCGCGGGTCTCGTTGCGGAGGCCGCGGCGGTCGAGATCGGCCAGGTCGTCGCCGAAGTAGCGCAGCATCTCAGGCGTGGCGACGGCGCGCATCCCGGCCTCGTCGTGGCTGTTCCAGGCCGCGTTGATGCGCTGGAGGGCCGCTTCGAAGGCCTGGAAGTCGGCCGGCGTGACCTGGATGGCGGCGGAAGGCGCGCCGCCGGCGCCACCGACCGGGCGCGGGCCGTCCATCGCCTCGCGGGCCATGCCCTGCGGCATGCCGGCCATGGCCGGCTGCGGCTGGCGGCGGCGGATGAAGCCCATCACCAGCCGGACCAGGAGAAAGATCAGCCCAATCTGCAGCAGCAGGCCGAAGATGGAGCCGATGCCGGTGAAGCCGCTGAACAGGCCATTGCCGAAGAGCAGGCCGCCGAGGCCGACGCCGATCAGGCCGCCCATCATCCCGGCCATGAAGGGCGAGCGGGAGAAGAAGCCGCCGGCCGGGTTGGGTTGGCCGATCGGCGGGCGGGTGGCCTGCTGGCCGGCGGTCGCAGCCGGGCGGCCGGCGTCCATCGAACGCTCCATCGGCCGGGCGGTATTGGGCGCCGTGCTGGTGGCCGGCGGGGCGCTGTAGGTGCGGCTGCCGCGGCTGCCGGTCGAGGTGCCGCCACCCGGCCGAGCATCCGCCAGCGCGGGGGCCAGCGCCAGGACGGCGGCGGCGAGGAAGAGGGCGGGGCGACGCATCAGGACCGAATCTCCATATTTCTGAATTATCGGCAATATAGGGAGCTGCGCCGCCAATTGCATCATCCGCCTGCCATGGTCAGGCCCTCGACGCGCACCGTCGGGCTGTCGGTGCCACGGCGGAATTCGAGGTCGTCCGCCGGCGTCATGTGGAGCAGCATGTCCTTCACGTTGCCGGCGATGGTGACCTCGGAGACCGGCTCGGCCAAGACGCCGTCGCGGATCATGAAGCCGGCGGCGCCGCGGCTGTAGTCGCCGGTGACGCCGTTGACGCCCATGCCGATCAGCTCGGTGACGTAGAGCCCCTCGCGGATATCGGCCATCAGCGCGGTCGGCGTCAGGCTGCCCGGGGCGAGGTAGAGGTTGGTCGGCGCCGGGCCGGGCGGGCCGCCGGTGCCGCGGCTGGCATGGCCGGTGGAGGCCATGCCGAGCTGGCGGGCGCTGCGCCAGTCGAGGATCCAGGTGGTGAGCACCCCGTCCTCGACGATGCTGCGGCGGATGCCCTGCATCCCCTCGCCATCGAAGGGCCGGCTGCGGAAGCCGCGGCGGCGGGTCGGGTCGTCGATCACCGAGAGGCCGGCGGCCATGACGCGCTGGCCGAGCCGGTCGCGCAGGAAGCTCGTCCCTCGCGCCACGGCGGCGCCATTGATGGCACCCGCGAGGTGGCCGAGCAGCGAGGTTGCGACGCGTGGGTCATAGACCACGGGGATGCGGGCAGTCTTCGGCCGGGTCGGGTTGAGGCGGGCGACCGCCTTCTCGCCGGCGCGGCGGCCGATGGCGGCGGCATCCTCCAGGTCGGCGAGGAAGACGGCGCTGCTGTAGTCGTAGTCGCGCTCCATTCCCGTCCCCTGCCCGGCCAGGGCGGTGGCGGAGATGGAGTGGCTGGTGCGGGCATACTCGCCGGCGAAGCCGTTCGAGGCGGCGAGGGCAATCGTGTAGCGGGAGAAGCCGGCCTCGGCGCCCTCGGAATTGGTCACGCCGGCGATGGCGAGCGCCGCATCCTCGGCGGCGGCGCAGCGGGCGATGAGCGCCTCGGCGCTGGGCTCCGACGGGTCCTCCAGCTCGAGGGCGGAGGCGATCAGCCCGTCCGGCGCGTCGGGCAGGCCGGCGAAGGGGTCTTCCGGCACGACGCGGGCCATGGCGACGGCGCGCTCGGCCAGGGCCTGGAAGCCGCGCGGCGAGGGGTCGGTCGAGGAGACGATGGCCTGGCGCTGGCCGAGGAAGACGCGGAGGCCGAGGTCGAAGCCTTCCGCCCTTTCCAGCTGCTCGATCTTGCCGAGGCGGCGCTGGACGGAGAGCGAGGCGGAGGCGACCAGCAGCGCATCCGCGGCATCGGCGCCGGCCCGGCGGGCGGCGGCGACCAGGTCCTGGAGGAGTTCGGCATGGGAGGTCATGGCCGCACCCTAGACCAAGCCGGGCGGGGGCGAAGCAGGCAAATGCCTGGGCCCCGCCCCGCAGGCCTCAGCCGGCAGCGCCCTGGAGCGCGGCCCAGACCCGGGGCGGCGTCAGCGGCATCTGCAGGCGAAGGGCCGCCGCCTCCTGGCCGGCGCGGGCCAGCGCATCGGCGATGGCGCTGACCACGGCCGGCGTCGCGCCGATGGTGCCGAGCTCGCCGACGCCCTTCACCCCAAGCGGGTTGGTGCGGCAGGGGATCGACTGGTCGAGCTGCGTGACGTAGCCATGGGCGAGGTCGGCGCGCGGCATGCCGTAGTCCATGAAGCTGGCCGAGAGCGGCTGGCCGTTCTCCGGGTCGTAGGCGACCAGCTCGGAGAGCGCCTGGCCGATGCCCTGCAGCGCGCCGCCGACGATCTGGCCCTCGACGATCAGCGGGTTGACGACGCGACCGGCGTCATTGGCCGAGACGTAGGAGAGCACTTCGACCTCGCCAGTGTCGGGATCGACCTCCACCTCGCAGATGTGGCAGCCGTTCGGCCAGGTGGGGCCGGAGACGGAGTGGCTGATGTCGACGAGGATGCGGCCCTCCGGCTGCCGCGCGGCGAGGTCGTAGAGGCCGATGCGGCGGTCGGTGCCGGCGACGCTGATGACGGCGTCGCGGTATTCGAGGTCGGCGGCGGCGGCCTCCAGCGCCTCGGCGGCGAGGTCCTTCGCGGTGTCGACCGCGCGGTCGGAGGCGACCTTGATCGCCGAGCCGGCGGTGAAGAGCGAGCGCGAGCCGGCGCTGCCGAAGCCGCTGCCGCGGTCGGAATCGCCGAGCACCACCTTGATCTGCTCGATGGGCACGCCGAAGACGTCGACGGCGAGCTGGGCGTAGCTGGTGGCGATGCCCTGGCCCATGGCCTGGGTCGTGGCGTAGACCTCGATCTCGCCCTCGCCCTTCACCGCGACGGTGACGCGCTCCTCGAAGACGTTGCCGCCGGTCCATTCGAGGAAGGTGGCGATGCCGCGCCCGCGCAGCCTGCCCCGTGTCCCCGAGGCGTCGAAGCGGGCGGGGAAGCTGCCCCAGTCGGCGGCCTTCAGCCCCTCGTCGAGGATCCGGGCGAAGCTGCCGCTGTCATAGGTCTGGCCCATGGCATTGGTGTAGGGCATCTGCTCCGGGCGGATCATGTTGCGGCGGCGCAGCTCCGCCGGGTCCATGCCCATCTTCCGCGCGGCGGCGTCCATCAGCCGTTCGATCAGGTAGATCGCCTCCGGCCGTCCGGCACCGCGATAGGGCGCGGTCGGCGTGGTGTTGGTCAGCAGCGCGGTGAAGCGCAGGTCGATCGTCGTGATGTCGTAGATGCTGGTCGAGACCCAGGGGCCGATCATCAGCTGGATGGCGACGCCCGAGGCGCGCTGGTAGGCGCCCATATCAGCGAGCGTCTTCACGCGGAGGGCGAGGACCTTACCCTCGGCATCGAGGGCGAGCTCGGCGCGGCTCTCGGTGTCGCGGCCATGGGTCGCGGAGAGGAAGTCCTCGAGCCGCGTCGCCGCCCACTTCACCGGGCGGCCGAGCTTGCGGGCGGCGAAGGCGACGACGCCGTCCTCCGGGTAGAGGCCGGTCTTCATGCCGAAGCCGCCGCCGACATCGCCGACCAGGACGCGCACCTGCGCGGGGTCGATGCCGAGGATCTCCTTTGCCAGCGTGTCGCGCGCGCCGGAGGGCATCTGGCTGCTGAGGCGGAGGGTGATGCGGCCGCTCGCCGCGTCGAACTCGGCGAGCGCCATGCGCGGCTCCATCGAGGCCGGGGCGAGGCGCTGGTTGACGATATCGAGCGAGACGCTGTGCGCGGCGCGGGCGAAGGCCGCTTCGGCGGCCGCCGTGTCGCCGTAATGGGTCTCGGCGACGACGTTGCCGGTGGCGGCCGGCCAGACCAGCGGGGCGCCCGGGGCGCTGGCGCGGGCGAGGCCGATGACGGCGGGCAGCTCCTCGTACCCGACCTCGACGGCCTCGGCGGCGTCGCGAGCCTGGCCGGGGCTCTCGGCGATGATGGCGGCGACCGCCTCGCCGGCGAAGCGGACCATGTCGGTCGCCAGGATCGTCCGCGGCGGGGCGGCGAGCGGCGAGCCGTCCGGCCGCTTGAAGGGCAGCGCGACGCCGAGCGGCTTCACCCCGGCCTCCGTCAGCTCGGCGCCGGTGATGACGGCGAGGACCCCCGGCATCGCCAGCGCCGCCGCCGTGTCGATGCCGGTGACGCGGGCATGGGCATGGGGCGAGCGGAGGAAGACGCAATGCGCCTGGCCGGGCAGCGAGAAGTCGTCGGTGAAGCGGCCGGTGCCGGAGAGCAGCGCCTCATCCTCGATGCGCCGCACCTTCTGGCCGCTGCCGAAGCGGCCGAACCCGGCCTCCATGCCATCCGCCACCATACCCGCGCTCCTCGACCCGTATCGTCGGGGCCGAGCCTAGCAGCGGCCGGGCGGGGGGCGACAGCCCCGGCGGGGCGATGTAGCCTCGGCCTGCACTCATCAGCGGAAGGACGGGATGCCTCGATCAGCCATCGTGCTCGGCGCCGGGATGGTCGGCGTCTCGGTCGCGCTGCACCTCCGGCGGCGCGGCTACGACGTGGCGCTGGTCGACCGGCGGGAGCCCGGCGAGGGCGCCTCCTTCGGCAATGGCGGGCTGATCCAGCGCGAGGCGGTCTTCCCGCATCCCTTCCCGCGCGGGGTGGGCGAGATCGGGCGGGTGGCTCGGAACCGCTCGATCGACGTGCGCTACCACCCGCTCGCCATGCCCGGCGTCATGGCGCCGCTGCTGCGCTACTGGTGGCATTCCGAGCCGGCGCGCTACGCGGCGGCCGTCGAGGGCCATGCGGCGCTGATCCGCACCTGCCTCGACGAGCACCTGGCCCTGGCGCGCGGCACCGAGGCGATGGCGCTGCTGCGGCCGATCGGCTGGATGCGGCTCTACAGTTCGACCCCGATGCTGGAGGCGGCGCTGGCCCAGGCGGAGCAGGCGCGGCGCGAGTATGACGTCAATTTCGTTGCCCTCGACGGCGCGGCGCTGGCCGAGGCGGAGCCGCACCTGCTGGCGGCGCGGGCGGGGGCGATCCATTGGACGGACCCGCTCTCGGTCAGCGACCCGCATGCGCTGACCTTGGCCTATGCCGGCTTCTTCCGCGCCGAGGGCGGCGCCTTCCGGATCGGCGATGCGGCGACGCTGCGGCGCGCGGGCTCGGGCTGGACGGTGCGGACCGCGGAGGGCGAGGTGGAGGCGGCCGAGGTCGTCATCGCCCTCGGCGCCGCGGCGGGCGAGGTGACGCGGCCGCTCGGCTATGCGCCGCCGCTCTTCGGCAAGCGCGGCTACCACATGCATTACGGCCTCCGCGGCAACGCGGTGCTGCACCGGCCGATCCTCGACACCGAGAGCGGCTTCCTGCTGGCGCCGATGCGGGCCGGCATAAGGCTGACGACGGGGGCGGAATTCGCCCGGCCCGGTGCGCCGCCGACCCCGGTGCAGCTCGAGCAGGCGGAGCCGGTGGCGCGCGGGCTGCTGCCGCTCGGCGAGCGGGTGGAGGGCATGCCTTGGATGGGCGTCCGCCCCTGCACGCCGGACATGCTGCCGGTCATCGGCCGGCTGCCCGGGCAGGTGGGGGCGTGGTGCGCCTTCGGCCATGCGCATCAGGGGCTGACGCTCGGGCCGACGACGGGGCGGATGCTGGCCGAGATGATGACGGGCGAGCAGCCTTTCGTCAGCCCGGAGGCCTACCGGGCGGAGCGGTTCCTGCGGCGCGGGATGGCGGCCTGACGCAAGGGAGATAGTCGATGGCACGGTCGATCCTGGTCTTCTACGGCTCCTACCGGTCGGACCGCACCGGCATCCGGCTGGCGCGCTACGTGACCGAGGGCTTCGCCGCGCGGGGCGACGCGGCGGAGCTGATCGACGCGCAGGCGGTCGGGCTGCCGATGCTGGACCGGATGTACAAGGAATACCCGAAGGGCCAGGCGCCGGAGGCGATGGAGGCGCTGGCCGGCAAGCTGCGCCGGGCGGACGGCTTCGTCTTCGTCACCGGCGAGTATAATTGGGGCGTGCAACCGGGGCTGAAGAACCTCACCGACCACTTCCTCGAGGAGTGGTTCTGGCGGCCGGCGGCGATCGCCAGCTACTCCGCCGGGCGGCTCGGCGGGGCTCGGGCCAACCTCGTCTGGCACGGGACGCTGTCGGAGATGGGGATGGTCGTCATCTCGAGCACGCTGATGGCGGGGCCGGTCACCGCGGCGCTGAATGCGGAGGGCAAGCCCACGGGCGATGTCGGGGCGGCGCTGGAGCGGGCCTTTCCGCGCTTCGCGGCCGATTTCGAATGGTGGGTGGATGCAGGGAGGGCACAGCGGGAGCGGCAGGCGCCGCCCTACTGAGCCGCCCGCCTCAATTCACCCCGACCGCGCCGCCGAGCACGTCGCCAATGCCGCGGTGGATGACGAGGTCGGCGACGTCGTCGAGCCCGGTCTCCTGGTTGTTGACGATGGCGAGCTGCGCGCCGATGCGCTTCGCCAGCTCCGGGAAGCCGGCGGCCGGGTAGACCACCAGCGAGGAGCCGAGGACGAGGCAGAGATCGGCGGCCAGCACCGCCTCCTGCGCGCGGCGCATCGGGCCTTCCGGCATGGACTGGCCGAAGCTGATGGTCGCGGTCTTGATGAGGCCGCCGCAGCGGCGGCAGTCGGGGATGTCGCCGCTGCGCTCGAAATCCTCGCGCAGCTCCCCGATCGAGTAGCGGGCGGCGCAGTCGAGGCAGGCGCCGTAGGTGGTGTTGCCGTGCAGCTCGATCACCTGCGCTTCCGGTACGCCGGAGGCCTGGTGCAGGCCGTCGATGTTCTGGGTGATGACCTCGGCGACCTTGCCCTCGCGCACCAGCCGGGCGACGGCGCGGTGGCCGCGATTGGGCTCGGCGGCGCGCAGCCGGGCATCGGCGGCGAAGCGGCGGCGCCAGCTCTCGCGCCGGGCCTCGGCGGAGGCGAGGAAGTCCTGGAACATGATCGGCTTCATCTGCTCCCACACCCCGCCGGGGCTGCGGAAGTCGGGGATGCCGGATTCGGTGCTGATGCCGGCGCCGGTGAAGACGACGACGCGGCGCGCGGCCTCGATCATGCCCCGAAGGTCAGCGATGTCACGGTCGGCGATGTCGCGGTCGTCCATGGCTCAGCTCCGGTGAAAGACCAGGGTGAGGTTGTTCGCCGGCATGGGCTCGACAATGGGCGGGGCGAAGCCTTCCGCCGCCGCGGCCTCCGCGACCGCCTCGAGGTCGCGGAGGCCCCAGGCCGGGTCGCGGGCGCGGAGGTCGGCATCGAAGGCGGCATTGCCCGGCGCGGTATGGGCGCCGCCCCGCTTGAAGGGGCCGTAGAGGATCAGCGGCCCGCCGGGCGGCAGGCTGGCGGCGCCGCCGCGCATCAGGCCGAGCGTCGCCGCCCAGGGCGCGATGTGGATCATGTTGACGCAAAGTACGGCATCGGCGGCCGGCCAGCCGGGCTCCGTCGCGTCGAGCAGGAGGCCTGGGCGGCAATTGGGCAGGCCGGCGCACCAGGCGTCGATGCCGGGCACCGCCTCCGGGTCGCGCTCGGTCGGTTGGAAGGCGAGATGCGGCAGGGCGGCGGCGAGGAAGGCGGCGTGCTCGCCGCTGCCGCTGGCGACCTCGAGGACGAGGCCGGTGGCGGGCAGGTGGCGGCGGAGGGTGGCGAGGAGCGGCTCGCGGTTCCGAAGCGTTGCAGGGGCGTGGCGGCGGAGGTCGGTCATGCGAGGCCGAGGGGGATGGCGATCCGTTCCCGCATCTGGCGCAGTTCCTCGGGCGTGATCCGCGCCCCGGTCCGCCGCGCCTGCCGCTTGGAGATTGCCATCACATGGGTGGCGAGGATGACGCTCGGCTTGGCGCAGCCCTTCCGGGGCGATGCTTCGATTCGCAGGGGCAGGGCCGGCATGCCGAGCCGGACGGAAACCGGGGCACTCATGGCACATGACTCCAACAGCGCCCGCAACCTAGTCATCTGATGTAACAGGTTCAATACGGTGCGGCCGCCCTCACTCGGGCCTGGTATCCCAACCGCGTCCAGCGGCCGGGCCGGCGGCGAGCGCAGGAGCAGGGCGAGCGCCGTGCCGACGCACGAACCGACGGCGAGGCCAAGGCCGGTTGAGCCGGCGGTGCCGTGGGACGGCCTATTCGCCGCCGGGCCGAGGATCGATCCGGAAGCGATGTTCCTGGCCTGGATCGAGCTTGTCTTCGGCCCGCCCCTCCCGCCGGAAGCTCGGACCGACTAGATTGGCCCGCGATGCAGTATCTCAGCACCCGCGGCGAGGCCGCGCCCCGTGATTTCGAAGGCGTCCTGCTGGCGGGCCTCGCCGAGGATGGCGGGCTTTTCCTGCCCGAATCCTGGCCGAGCCTGTCGGCCGCCGAGTGGCGGGGGCTGCGCGGCCTGCCCTATGCCGAGCTGGCGGCGCGGCTGATCCACCCCTTCGCCGGCGAGTCCCTCTCCTTCGAGACGCTACGTAGGATGACGGGGGAGGCCTATGCCGGCTTCGGCCACCCGGCCATCGCGCCGCTCGTCCAGCTCGATGCGCGCTGCTTCGCGTTGGAGCTGTTCCACGGGCCGACGCTCGCCTTCAAGGACATGGCGATGCAGCTGCTAGGGCGGCTCTTCGACCATGCCCTGGCGCAGCGTGGGGAACGCATCACCATCGTCGGCGCCACCTCCGGCGATACCGGCTCGGCGGCGATCGAGGCCTGCCGGGACCGCAGCGCCATCGACCTCGTCATGCTGCACCCGGAAGGGCGGACCTCCGAGGTGCAGCGGCGGCAGATGACGACGGTGCTCTCGCCGAACGTCGCCAACCTCGCCATTCAGGGCAGCTTCGACGACTGCCAGGACCTGGTGAAGGCGATGTTCAACGACGCCCCTTTCCGCCTGGAGATGCGGCTGGCCGCCGTCAACTCGATCAACTGGGCACGGGTCGCGGCGCAGATTCCCTACTATGCCCATGCGGCGCTGGCGCTCGGGGCGCCGGACCGGCCCGTCGCCTTCTCGGTGCCCACGGGGAATTTCGGCAATGTGCTCGCGGCCTGGGCGGTGCGGCAGATGGGGCTGCCGGTGGAGCGACTGATCATCGGCGCCAACCGCAACAACATCCTGGCGCGCTTCCTCGCCTCGAACGACATGTCGATGCGCCCGGTGGAGCCGAGCCTCTCGCCGAGCATGGATATCCAGGTCAGCTCCAATTTCGAGCGGCTGCTCTTCGAGCTGCTGGGCCGCGACGGGGCGGCGACGGCGGCTGTGATGGGGCGCTTCCGCGCCGAGGGGCGGATGCCGGTGCCGGATGCCGCCTGGCGCGAGGCGACGGGGCTGTTCCACGGCTTCACCCTCGACGATGCAGGGACGCTCGGCGAGATCCGGCATCTCTGGCAGGCGGCGGGGTACCTTGCCGACCCGCATACCGCGATCGGCACGGCGGCGGCGCGGGCGCTGGCGCCGGAGGACCGGTCGATCCCGGTGGTCGTCGCGGCCACGGCGCATCCGGCGAAATTCCCCGATGCGGTGGAGGCGGCGATCGGCCTCCGCCCGCCGCTGCCGCCGCGGCTCGCGGATCTCTACGAGCGGGAGGAGCGCTACAGCATCGCCACTCCCGATCTCGGCACGGTGGAGGCGCTGGTGCGCAGCCATGCAAGGCGGAATTAGCCGGCTGGCCCTATCCCTCGCCGAAGCCCGGCCACCGCCCCATATCCTTCCGATGACCTCTTCCCCCAGCACAAGGTCCCCCATGTCCGAAGCCATCCGCGTCACCCGCCTCGCCAATGGCCTTACCGTCGTCTCCGAGGCCATGCCGCGGGTCGAGACCGTGTCCTTCGGCGCCTATGTCTCCGCCGGCACCCGCCATGAGAGCGAGCCGGAGAACGGCGTCTCCCACTTCCTCGAGCACATGGCCTTCAAGGGCACGGCGACGCGCGACGCGGCTGCCATCGCCCGCGAGATGGAGAATGTCGGCGGCCACCTGAATGCCTACACCGCCCGCGAGCAGACCGCCTATTACTGCAAGGTGCTGAAGGAGGACCTGCCGCTCGCCGCCGACATCATCGGCGACATCCTGACGCATTCGACCTTCATCCCGGACGAGCTGGAGCGCGAGCGCGGCGTCATCCTGCAGGAGATCGGCCAGGCCAACGACACGCCGGACGACATCGTCTTCGACCACTTCCAGGCCACGGCCTATCCGGGCCAGCCGATGGGCCGCCCGACCCTCGGCACCGAGGATGTCATCAAGCGGATGAAGCGCGAAGCGCTGACCGGCTACATGCAGCACCATTACGGGCCGGAGCGCATGGTGGTCGCCGCCGCCGGCGCGCTCGACCACGACCGGCTGCTCGGGCTGGTGGAGCAGCACTTCCGCGACCTGCCGACCGTCGCCCCTCCCCCGCCCGAGGCCGCGCGCTACGCCGGCGGCGAGTTCCGCGAGGAGCGCGACCTCGACCAGGTGCATATCGTCCTCGGCTTCCCCTCCTGCGGCTACAAGGACCGGCTGCACTATCCCTCGCTGCTGCTGAGCACGCTGCTCGGGGGCGGGATGTCCTCGCGGCTGTTCCAGGAGATTCGCGAGAAGCGCGGCCTGGTCTACTCGATCTACTCCTTCGCACATCCCTTCGACGACAGCGGCCTCTTCGCCGTCTATGCCGGCACCGGCGAGGCGGAGGCGGAGGAGCTGGTGCCCGTCACGCTCGAGGAGCTGCGCAAGGTGCAGACCTCCGTGACGCAGGACGAGCTCAACCGCGCCAAGGCGCAGCTCCGCGCCAGCCTGCTGATGAGCCTCGAGAGCACCGGCAGCCGCACCGAGCAGCTGGCGCGGCAGATCCAGGTGCATGGCCGCATCATCCCGATCGAGGAGACCAAGGCGAAGATCGCCGCCGTCACTATCGAGCAGGTGCAGGAGGCGGCGAGCCTCGCCTTCCGTGGCACGCCGACGCTGGCCCTGCTCGGCCCGGCGGGGAAGGTGCCGGGCGTCGGGGAGATCGCTGCCAGCCTCCGCTGACGGACGCGCGAGCGAATATTTGAGTATTCAATCGCGCTGCATCCCCCCTACCCTCCCCTGAGCGAGAGCCCCGGCCAACGGGGCGCACGGTGCGACAGTGCCGGGACGTTCAAGGGAGTGAGGCATGAAGCGGCGCGATTTCCATTTGCTGGCGGGTGGCAGCCTGGCTTTCGGCTTGGCCGCCCCGGCGGTCCGGGCGCAGGCCAGGAAGAGCCTCGCCTTCGTCGTCAATGTCTCGGCCGATTTCTGGACCATCGCGCGGCGCGGGATCGAGAAGGCGAACCGCGAGCATCCCGATTTCGACATGGAGATGATCATCCCGAGCCAGGCGAGCGCCGCGGAGCAGCGCCGCATCCTGGACGAGCTGCTGGCGCGCAAGGTCGCGGGCGTCGCCATCTCCGCCATCAACCCGGCGAGCCAGACCGACGTGCTGAACCGCGTCGCCGAGCAGTCGGTGCTGTTCACCACGGACAGCGACGCGCCGGCGAGCAAGCGCATGCTCTATATCGGCACGGACAACGTCGCCGCCGGGCGCCGCGCCGGCGAGCAGATGAAGCAGGCGATGCCCGAGGGCGGCCGCGCCATGCTCTTCGTCGGCACCATGGATGCCGACAATGCGCGGGAGCGCGTGCAGGGCATCCGCGAGGCGCTGCAGGGCGGCAACATCCAGATCGCCGACATCCGCACCGACGAGAGCGACTTCGCCCGCGCCCGGCGCAATGCCGAGGATGCGCTGTCGCGCGAGCGCGACCTGAAGATGATGGTCGGCCTCTGGGCCTACAACACGCCGCAGATCTACCAGGCGGTGCGCGAGGCCGGGCGGCAGGGTCAGGTGAAGATCGTCGGCTTCGACGAGGATGCGCTGACCTTGCGCGGCGTCGCCGACGGTACCATCCACTCGACCGTGGTGCAGCAGCCCTACGAATTCGGCTACCGCTCGATGAAGGGGCTGATCCGCGTGGTCAACGGCGACCGCGGCTGGATTCCCGCCGGCAAGCAGGACATCGTCGAGACCAAGGTCATCGACAAGACCAATGTCGGCGAGTTCCAGTCCTACATGCGGGGCTTGCTGCGGAGCAGCTAGCGTGCTGCTCGAGCTGGAGGGGATCGGCAAGTCGTATCCCGGCGTCCGCGCGCTCGACGATGTCTCGCTGCATCTTGCAGCCGGCGAGGTGCTCGGCCTGGTCGGCGAGAACGGGGCCGGCAAGAGCACGCTGATGAAGGTGCTGGGCGGCGTGGTGCGGCCGGATGCCGGGCGCATCCGCCTGCACGGGCGGGACTTCCCGCAGCTCAGCGTCGCCGAAGCGGGGGCGCAGGGCATCGCCTTCGTCCATCAGGAGCTCTCGGTCTTCGACAACCTGGATGTCGCGGCCAATGTGCTGATGGGGCGGGAGCCGGTCTGGGGCGGGCCGCTGCGGCTGGTAGACCGGCGGGCGGCACGGGCCGCCGTCGCGCCGCTGCTGGCGCGGCTCGGCGCGGATTTCGGGCCGGAGGCGCCGGTCGCCACGCTCTCCATCGCCCAGCGGCAGATGGTGGAGATCGCCCGCGCGCTGTCGATGCAGGCGCGCATCATCATCTTGGACGAGCCGACCAGCAGCCTGACGCTGTCGGAGACGGACCGCCTGCTGGCGACCATCGCGGCGCTGCGCGAGGCAGGGACGGGCATTATCTACATCAGCCACCGGCTCGGCGAGATCACCACCTGCGCCGACCGCGTCACCTGCCTGCGCGACGGTCGGGTCGTCGGCCATCTGGCCCGCGGCGAGATCAACCATGCGACGATGACGCGGCTGATGATCGGGCGCGACCTGAAGTCGCTCTACACCCCGCCTGCCGCGGTGCCGCGGGAGGGTGGCGGGTTGCGCATCGAGGGGTTGGTAACGGAGGCCTTCCCCGACCGCAGCATCGACCTCGCCTTGCGGCCGGGGGAGATCCTCGGCCTCGCCGGGCTGGTGGGCGCGGGGCGGACCTCGCTGGCGCGGGCGCTGTTCGGCGTGGAGCCGGCGCTGGCCGGGCGGATCAGCCTCGGCGGGGAGGAGTTGCGCATCGGCAGCCCACGCGAGGCGATCGCGCAGGGCATCTACCTGGTGCCGGAGGACCGCAAGCGCTCCGGCCTCGTGCTCGACATGTCGATCGCCGAGAACGTCTCGCTGCCCGACCTCGACGGCCATGCCCGGGCCGGGCTGGTGAGCGGCGGCTCCGAGGCGCGGGCGGCGGAGGCGCAGCGGCAATCGCTGCGGATCCGGGCGCCGGGCGTCGCGGTGCGGGCGGGCACGCTCTCGGGCGGCAACCAGCAGAAGGTGGTGCTCGGCAAGTGGCTGGCGATGCGGCCGCGCGCGCTGATCTTCGACGAGCCGACGCGCGGCGTCGATGTCGGCGCCAAGGGCGAGATCTACGCGCTGATGCGCGGCCTCGCCGACCGCGGCGTCGCCGTGCTGATGATCAGCAGCGACATGGAGGAGGTCATCGGCGTGAGCGACCGGGTCGCGGTGATGCATGAGGGCCGGATCGCCGGCACTCTCGCGCGCCATGAGGTGAACGAGCCGAACATCCTCCGCCTCGCCACCGGGCAGCGGCCGGAGCAGCACATGGCAACCGTGGAGGCGGTGTGATGGGGCGGAAGGAACTCGGCCTCGCGGTCCTCATCGTTGCCATCGCGGCCATTACGGCGACGCTGAATCCGCAATTCCTCTCGACCGTCAACCTGATGAACATGGCCAACCTCATCGGCCTGTTCGGCATCTTCTCGATCGGCCAGGGATTGATCGTCATCACCGGGGGGATCGACCTTTCGGTCGGCTCGATGTTCGCGCTGCTCGGCGTGGTCTTCCTCGATCTCACCGCGAATATGGGCGTGGCCTGGCCCATCGCCGTGCTCGTCGTGCTGGCGCTCGGCCTGCTGATGGGGCTGGTGCATGGGCTGCTGGTCACGCGGCTCGGGCTGCAGCCCTTCGTCGTGACGCTCTGCGGCCTGCTGATCTACCGCGGCGCGGCGCGCTACTACACGGGCGATTCCACCATCAGCCTCGGCTATGCCGAGGGGCTCGACGGGCTGGCCTGGCTGGCGGCGGGGCGCAGCTACGGCGTGCCGCACAGCTTCTTCGCGCTGGTGATCGTCGCCGTCATCGTCGGCGTGGTGCTGCATCGCTCGGTCTTCGGGCGGTACCTCTTCGCCGTCGGGCGGAACGAGGAGGCGGCGCGGTATTCCGGCATCCGCACCGGCGCGGTGGTGACGGGCGCCTATGTGCTGGGCGGGCTGCTGGCGGGGATCTCGGCGCTGCTGCTGGTCTTCTACACCAGCTCCGTCTCGCCCTCCTCCTTCGGCAATTTCTACGAGCTCTATGCGATCGCCGCCGCCGTGCTCGGCGGCTGTTCGCTGCGCGGCGGCGAGGGCAGCGTGCTCGGGATCGTGCTGGGGACGGTGCTGCTGCAGGTCCTGCAGAACCTGGTGAACATCCTCGGCATCCCCTCCTCGCTCAATTTCGCGGTGATGGGCGGCGTGATCCTGATCGGCGCGCTGGCCGACCGGCAGCTCGCGCGGCGCAGGTCGGCGCCGGCGCGGGTGGCGGCGAAGGGGGCGGTGGCGGCCGCCGAGTGATCAGTAGCTCTTCGGCTGCTCCAGCACGCGCTCGGCGATGAAGGAGAGGATCATCTGCTCCGAGACGGGCGCGATGCGGCAGATCATCACCTCGCGCAGCAGGCGCTCGACCACGTATTCGCGCGCATAGCCCATGCCGCCATGGGTCAGCATGGCGCGGAGGCAGGCCTCGTAGCCGGCCCGCGCGCCGAGCAGCTTCGCCGCATTGGCCTCGGCGCCGCAGGCGCGGCCGGAGTCGTAGAGCCAGGCTGCCTTCATCGCCATCATCCAGGCGCTCTCGAGCCCGGTCCAGCATTCGGCGAGCGGGTGCTGGATCGCCTGGTTCTGGCCGATCGGCCGGCCGAAGACGCTGCGCTCCCGCGCATAGCGGCTGGCGCGGTCCAGCGCGTCGCGGCCGATGGCGATGGCCTCGGCGGCGATCAGGATGCGCTCGGGGTTCAGGCTGTCGAGGATGTAGGAGAAGCCGCGGCCCTCCTCGCCGATGCGGTCCTCCTCCGGGATGAACAGGTCGTCGATGAAGATCATGTTCGAATCGACGGCGGCGCGGCCCATCTTCGGTATGCGCTGCACCTCGACGCGGGTGCGGTCGAGGTCGGTGTAGAAGAGGGTGATGCCCTGCGAGGGGCGCCGCGCCTCTTCCTTCCGCGTGGTGCGGGTCAGCAGCATGATCTTGTTGGCGACCTGGGCCGTCGAGGTCCAGATCTTCCGGCCGTTGACGCGGTAGCCGCCGGGCACCTTCTCCGCGAAGGTGGTGATGCTGGTGGTATCCAGCCCCGCATTCGGCTCGGTGACGCCGAAGCAGGCCTGGTCGGTGCCGGCGACGAGGCGGGGGATCCAGCGCGCCTTCTGCTCCGCGGTGCCGTGGACGACGATCGGGTGCGGGCCGAACATGTTGATGTGGAGTGCCGAGGCCGCACCCATCGCCCCGCCATGGCGGGCGACGGTGTGCATCATCAGCGCCGCTTCCGTCACGCCGAGCCCGGCGCCGCCATGCTCGGCCGGCATGGTGATGCCGAGCCAGCCGCCCTCGGCCATGGCGCGGTGGAACTCGCGGGGGAAGCGGGCCTCGGCCTCGCAGTCGCGCCAGTAGTCGTCGCCGAAGCGGCGGCAGACGGCGGCGACGCCCTCGACGATCGCGTCCTGCTCGGGGCTGAGGCCGAAATCCATGGTGATCCTCCCGCGGTTGCCGGGAGGATCGGCCGGACCGGGCGGCAGGGCAAGCTCCCGCCCTGTTTGCTTGCCAAGGGCGGCGGTTCGGGCCAAGACCCCCTGACCAGCCCCTGCCCGGAGACAGCCATGGCCTCGGCGTTCGACCGCGTCGCCGACATCATCGCGGAGACCAGTGACGTCCCGCGCGAGACGATCCGGCCGGAAAGCCACGTGATCGAGGATCTCGGCATCGACAGCCTCGACTTCCTCGACATCGTCTTCGCCATCGACAAGGACTTCGGCATCAAGGTGCCGGTGGAGACCTGGACGCAGGAGGTGAATTCGGGCGCCGCCCCGGCCTCGCGCTACTTCGTCATGGAGAACCTGGCGAAGCGGATCGAGGAGCTGGTGGCCGCCAAGTCCGGCGGTTAGCGCCGTGCAGCTCGAATATTTCCGGATGATCGACCGAGTTGTCTCGGTCGATGCCGAAACCATCGTCGCCGAGGCGGTGGTGCCGGAGGCGAGCCCGGTCTTCGAGGGGCATTTCCCCGGCCATCCGCTGGTGCCCGGCGTGCTGTTGCTGGAGACCATGGCGCAGGCCGCGGGCTACCTGCTGCTGGCGCGGCTCGGCTTCGCCCGCATGGCCTTCCTGATCGGCAGCAGGGAGCTGAAGCTGCGCCGCTTCGTCCGGCCGGGCGAAAGGCTCTCCGTGACCGCCCGGCTGGTGCATGAGGGCTCGGGCTATGCCGTCGCCGATGCCGCCATCACCGGTGCCGACAATCGCATCTGCGAGGTGCGCGAGATGAAGTTCAGCCTGCAGGACTTCCCCGCGCCGGCGCTCGCCGAGGCGATGCGGGCGCAGGCGGCGCGGATCGGGCTCGGGGCATGAGCGAGGCGGTCTGGATCACCGGCATCGGCCTTGCCTCCTCACTCGGCGAGGGGGCGGAGGTGCATCGGGCGGCGCTGCGCAACCTGGCGGCGCAGCCGGTGGTGGATGCGGCGAGCTTCGCCCCCTTCCCCGTCCATCCGATGCCCGCCCTCGCCTTCGACGCGCAGATCCCGAAGAAGGGCGACCAGCGGCAGATGGAGCCCTGGCAGCGGCTTGGCACCTATGCGGCGGGCCTTGCGCTCGACCATGCGGGGGCGCGGGGGCTGGTGGGAGAGATGCACCTGCTTGTCGCGGCCGGCGGCGGGGAGCGGGACGTGGTGCTCGACGAGGCGATCTGCGCCGAGCTGGCCGCGCTGCCGCCCGAGGAGGCGGGGCCGCTGCTCAATGCGCGGCTGGCGAACGGCCTCCGGCCGACGCTGTTCCTGGCGCAGCTCTCCAACCTGCTGGCGGGCAACATCTCCATCGTGCATGGCGTCACCGGTTCCTCCCGCACCATCATGGGCGAGGAGGCGGCGGGGGCGGAGGCGGTGCGCATCGCGGCCGCCAGGCTCGCCGAGGGGCGGGGCGAGGTGGCGCTGGTCGGCGGGGCCTATGTGGCGGGGCGGTGGGACATGCTGCTGCTGCACGCGGCCTCGGGTGGGTTGTGGCGTGGGGACTGGGCGCCGCTGGCCGAGCGGCCGGGCGGCGGCATGGTGACGGGGAGCATCGGCGCCTTCCTCGTGCTGGAGACCGGGCGGCATGCGCGGGCGCGCGGCGCGCCGTGCCTTGCGCGGCTGGCGGCGGTCAGGAGCGGCGCGGCGCGGCGCCAGCGCGAGGACAGCGCGCGGGCGAGCGCGGCCGCGCTGGCCGAGGGGCTGGCGCTGCGGCCGGGCCATGCGGTGGTCTCCGGCGCGAGCGGGATGCCGGAGGCGCTGGCGGAGGAGCGGGCCTTCCTCGCCGGGCTGCCGGAGCCGGGGCCGATGCACTTCACCGCCGACCTGCTGGGGCATGGGGTGGAGGCGAGCTTTCCGGCCAGCCTGGCGCTTGGCGCGCTCGCCCTCGGCGAGGGCCTGGCGGGGCAGGCGCTGGTGACGGGATTCGGCATCTGGCGCGGCGAGGCGCTGGCCCTGCTGGAGGCGGCGTGATGCGCGACCATCTGGGCCGGCCCGTGGTGGCCGTGACGGGAATGGGGCTGGTGACGCCGCTCGGCTTCGGCGTGGCGGAGAGCTGGGCTGGGCTGCTCGCCGGGCGCTCGGGCATCCGCCGGATCACTCGCTTCCCGACCGATCACCTGAAGACGAGGATCGCCGGGCAGGTCACGCTGCCGGGGGAAGAGGCGCTGGCCTCGCCGGAGCGGGTGGAACGGATGGCCGCGATGGCGGCGGCGGAGGCGGTGGGGCAGGCCGGAACCGGCGGGCGCTTCCCCGGGCCGCTCTTCCTCGGCATGCCGCCGGTCGAGGTGGAATGGCCGCAGCGGCTGGCGTTGGCGCGGGCGGGTGCCACCTATCCGGCGATGGCAGAGGCGGCGACGGGGCAGCGGGCGCTGTTCGAGACCTTCCTCTTCGGCGGGATCGGGGAGCGGCTGGCACAGCGCTTCGGCACGCGCGGGGTGCCGGTTTCCGTCACCACCGCCTGCGCGACGGGGGCTTCGGCGATCCAGCTCGGGCTGGAGGCGATCCAGCGGGGCGAGGCGGCGGCAGCGCTCTGCATCGGCGCCGAAGGCAGCGTGGCGCCGGAGCCGCTGGTGCGCTTCTCGCTGCTCTCGGCGCTGTCCACGCGGAACGACGAGCCGGAGCGCGCCTCGCGGCCCTTCGAGAAGACGCGCGAGGGCTTCGTCCTCAGCGAGGGCGCGGCGGCGCTGGTGCTGGAAAGCCTCGAATCGGCGCAGGCGCGGGGGGCGGAGGTGCTGGGGCTGGTGCTCGGCGCCGGCGAGCGTGCGGACAGCTTCCACCGCACGCGGAGCAACCCGGATGGCGGGGCGATCATCGGCGCGATGCGCAGCGCCATCCTCGATGCGGGGCTGGCGCCGGCCGACATCTCCTATGTCAACGCGCATGGCACGGGGACGCCGGAGAACGACAAGATGGAGACGCTCGGCATGCGCGCCGTCTTCGGCGAGGCCCCTCCCCCTATTTCGTCGAACAAGTCGATGATCGGGCACACGCTCTCGGCGGCGGGGGCGATCGAGGCGGTGGCGAGCCTGCTCTCGATCCGCGACGGGATGCTGCCGCCGACGATCAACCATGAGCTGCCCGACCCGGCGATCGCGCTCGACCTGGTCCCGAATGTCGCGCGTGCGGCGAAGGTGGAGCGGGTGCTGTCGAACAGCTTCGGCTTCGGCGGGCAGAATGTGTGCCTGGTGCTGGGGGCGGCGCCATGAGAGCGCTTCAATTGTTCGCCGACAGGGACACGCGGCTGGCCGAGGTTGCGGAACCGCCGCCGCCGGGGCCGGGCGAACTGCGGCTGCGGATGCGCGCGGTGGCGCTCAACCACATCGATGTCTGGGGCTGGCGGGGGATGGCCTTCGCCAGGCGCCAGCTGCCGCTGACGGTGGGGGCGGAGGCGGTGGGCGAGGTCGTCGCCATCGGCGAGGGCGTCGAGGGCTGGCAGGTCGGGCAGCTGGCGGTGCCCTATGGGGCGCAGACCTGCGGGCAATGCCGGGCCTGCCGCGAGGGGCGGGACAATCTCTGCGAGAATGTCTCCGGGGTGAAGGGATTCCATCTCGACGGCTTCGCGCAGGAGATCGCCAACCAGCAGGCGCGGCTCTGCGTGGCGGTGCCGCAGGGCATCGCCGTCGAGGATGCGGCCTGCGCGGCGATCACCTTCTCCACCGTGGAGCACATGCTCTTCGACAATGCGCGGCTGGAGGCGGGGGAGACGATCCTGGTGCAGGCGGCAGGATCCGGCATCGGCACCGTCGCAGTGCTGGTGGCGAAGGCGATGGGGTGCACCGTCATCGCGACCGCCGGGTCGGACGAGAAATGCGAGCGCGTCAGGGCGCTCGGGGCGGACCATGTGGTGAACTACACGACGGACCGCTTCGAGAGCGTGGCGCGCAAGGTGACGCGGAAGCGCGGCGTCGATGTGGTCTTCGAGCATGTGGGGGCCATGACCTGGGCGGGGTCGCTGCTCTCACTCAGGATGGGCGGCAGGCTGGTGACCTGCGGTTCGACTTCGGGCGTGTCGGCGGAGACCAACCTGATGATGCTGTTCCAGCGGCAGCTTCGCATCATCGGCAGCTTCGGCGCGTCGATGCGCAACGTCGCCGACGGGCTCGGCAGGATGGCGGGCGGCATCCGGCCGGTGATCGACGGCACGGTGCCGCTGGAGGGCTTCGCCGGGGCCTTGGCGCGGCTGGAGGCGCGGCAGGTCTTCGGCAAGATCGTCGTCATGCTCTGACCATGCGCGATGCGGCGGTGGCGGCGCTGGTGCGGGGGCTCTTCGCGCTCGTCGGGGCGCTGGGGCCGGATCGGGCGGGGGCCCTGGGGGGCGCCGTCGCGCGGCGCCTCGGGCCGCTGGTGAAGGCGCATCGCATCGCGCTCGGCAATGTGGCCGCGGCGTTTCCCGAATTGTCCGCGGCGGAGCATCGCGGGATCGTCGGCGAGGCCTGGGACAATCTAGGGCGGACGGCGGCGGAATACGTGCACCTGGAGCGGATCTGGGATTTCGACCCGGCCAAGCCCGTGGGGCGGATCGAGGTCGCGCCGGAGGCGGTCGCGCGGTTCGAGGCGCTGCGCGAGGACGGGAAGCCGGCGCTGTTCTTCGCGGCGCATCTGGCGAACTGGGAGCTGCCGGCGGTCGCAGCGGCGAAGCATGGGCTGCCTTCGGCGGTGCTCTACCGGACGCCGAACAACAGGGCCGTCGCGGCCGATATCCGTGCGTTGCGCGAGGGGATCATGGGGCGGCTGATCGCGGCGGATGTCGCGGCGCCGATCCGCATGATGGAGGCGCTCGACGAGGGGCTGCATGTCGGCATGCTGATCGACCAGCGCTTCGGGCGGGGGCCGCGGGTGCCCTTCCTCGGGCGGATGGCGGCGTCCAACCCGTTGCTGGCGCGGCTGGCGCGGCGCTTCGACTGCCCGGTGCATGGGGCGCGGGCGATCCGGCTGCCGAGGGGGCGGTTCCGGCTGGAGCTGACCGAGGCGGTGGAGCTGCCGCGCGACGCACGCGGGCGGGTGGATGTGGAGGCGGCGACGGCGCTTCTCAACCGGATCGTCGAAGGCTGGGTCAGGGAGCATCCGGGGCAATGGCTGTGGATGCACAGGCGGTGGCGGTAGGGGTTGAGGAATTGAAGCGGGGCATGGGCCAAGGCCTTGAAATTGGCGAACTTCCTGAGTGGATTTGAGGAAACCAGGATTTTAGGCGGCATCCGCGAATGGATGCGCCCCGGGCCGGGTCAGACCTCCTCGTCGATGCGGTTCTGCTCGATGGCCTCGATGGGCGTGAGACCCGCGTCGAAATACTTCCGCCATAGCGCGGCATCGATGTCGAAGGTCACGACGGCTTCGATTTCGGCGATCCAGGTCTGGAAATCCATGTGCTTGCTCCGGTCGTTCATCAAGTGGCTGCCATGGCCGCCTTGCCGGGTCGCCGATCCAGGGGGAGCTTGCTCGACGGTCCGCGATGGGTCGAGGCTGCATGAGCAGCGCTCGGTCAGGCCACCGCCTGACCCTCGGCCGCCACTGCCGCCGGCAGGGAGCCGTAGGTCGAGACCCAGTCCCAGTCCCTCGCCGTCCAGGCAATCGGCGTCATGTTCGGTCCCAGGAAAACCTGCGGCCAGGTATTCTTCACGTTCACGTCCCAGCCCGGCTTCATGGCGAAGAGCGAGTAGCACCAGGCCAGGATGACGATCCGGTTCTCGCTCAGGTGCCGCCTGATCTCCGCCGTCAGCTTCTCGACCGTGTCGCGGGACCCGTCGCCCACATCCTGCACCACGACATGGATGCCAGGCAGCGCCTGGTTGGCGTTCAGCCGCTGGGCGATCCTCCGGTCGTCGTCCGGGTTGATCGCCGTGTCGGCCGGGCTGTTCGGGTTCCGGGCGAGGATTCGGCCCGTTCTCGTATCCACCTCCTGGCCGAGCTGGTCGCCATGGCGCCCTGCCAGCACCGTGAAGGTTTGCTGCCCCTTGCCATACAGGTCGCGGACGATCTCCTGCCAGGACCCGTCGCCGGTGAAGGTCACCGAGGCGCAGAGGTTGCCCTTGATCATCCAGGGGCAGTCGTCGAAGGACCAGTCACCGCTGTTGAGCTTGTCCCAGACATTCTTCGGCGAGAGAGAGGTGGTGGGCTTGATGTATTTGGCCGCCATCGTCGCTTGCTTCCGGATTCAAATCTTCCGGAAACGATGCCGGTTCACATAAACCGAGGCAAGCCAGGGGCGGTGGTCAGGGCTGGTTCGCCACCGGGGCGGTGACCCAGCCCTGAAATGGCGGCTCGCCGCAGTCGCCGCACCAGAGCTCGCGGTTCAGGCCGATCAGGTGGAGGCGCGCATCGCGCCCGACCAGGGCGATCAGCCGGGCACGGCTAAAGGTGTGGGACCGGCAGCCGCAGCGGAGGCAGAGCGCCTCGTCGCGCGCCAGGTCGTTGACCGTGAGGGCGAAGGCAGGGTCCATGATGAGGACAAAGGTAGAACACCCTCGCCGGTTCCGCAAGCTCGTTCTATCGCTTCCGCATCGTTCCCGGTCACGCCGCCGGGGCGGTGCAGCCCGGGCCGTTGCGGTTGAAGCTGGTGATGCGCCCTTCGCGGGCTTCGAAGACCAGGACACAGCCCTCGGCCCCGCCGCCGTAGCCGCCAAGGCCGAAGCCGAGCCCGGTGCCGACCCCCACGCCGCCGCCGAAGCTGCCGAAGCCGAGGCCGATGCTCGGGAAGATGGCGGGGCGGCTGGAGGGGCGGGCGAACTCGTACTGCAGCAGGCGGCGGCCATCGGCCTCATAGGTGCGGCTCGGGACGCCGAGATTGGCAACGACATCCGCTTCCGGCCGGCCGACATAGGTGCCGATGCGACGGTCGAACTCCGCCGTGGTGCCGGAGGAGCCGCAGGCGGCGAGCAGCAGGGGCAGCAGGAGGAGGAAGCGGTGCATCGGTCGGGGCCCCGTCCGCGGATGGCGGGATTGCCGGCGCGGTTAGCGGTAACGTTCGGCGGCCGGGCTGGATGCATCAGGCGGTGAGCTGGGCGCTGCGGCCGGCATTCACGTCGAGGGTGGTGCCGGAGACGTAGAGGGCGCCGGGGCCGCAGAGGAAGGCGATGGCATCGGCGACCTGGGATGGCGGCAGCACGGGAATCGGGAGCGCATGGCCGGCAAAGGCCGCGGCACGGCGAGGGTCCGGCTGCGGGGCGTCGCCGCCGCGATGCACCATGGGCGTCTCCACCGCCGTCGGGGCGACGGCGTTGACGGTGATCTCCTCCGGGCCGAGTTCGGCGGCGAGCGACTTCATCAACCCGGTCAGCGCCCATTTCGTCGCGGCATAGGCGCCGGAGCCGCGGGCGCCCATCCGTGCCTGGACGGAAGTGGTGATGACGATGCGGCCTCCCCTGCCCCGCCGGCGCATGCCCGCCAGCATCGCCTGGATGGTGTTGAGGGTGCCGGTGAGGTTGACGTCGAGCATGGCCTGCCAGGCGGCGGGGTCCGGCTCGGCGAGGTTGCCGTTGATGGCGATGCCGGCATTGGCGACGAGGATGTCGGGACCGCCGAGCTCGGCATCGAGGCGCTTCGCGGCGGCACGGAGCGCGTCGGCGTCGCGGATGTCGGCGACGAGGGGAAGTGTGCGGACCTGCTCCTCGGCGGTGAGGCGGACGGCCTCGTCCAGCTCGGCGCGGGTGGCGAGGCGGTAGCCGCGCAGCGCCGGGATGGCGTCCGGCTCGGCGATGTCGAGCAGGGCGACATCGGCGCCGAGGCGGGCGAGCGCCAGCGCGGTGGCGCGGCCGATGCCGCGGGCGGCGCCGGTGACCAGCGCCGTGCGGCCGGTGAGCGGGCGCGCGGGCTGGGCCCCGGCCGTGGTCGTGGCGAGGGCCAGGGTCGTGGCGGCGGCGAAAAGCTGGCGGCGTTCGGTCATCGGCATCCTCCGGTGCGGCAACGCGGCGCGGGGCGCTATGCTGCATGCGAGGAGACTTCATGGCGCTTAATGATTTCGCCGATCTGCTCGCAGGGCTGCCGGTGTCGGGAGCGGCACGCGGGGCGCTGGCGGCGCGGATGACGGCGCCGGAGCGGCATTATCACGGAGCAGGGCATCTGGCGGTGCTCTGGGCGCGGCACCGCGAATTCAGCGAAGCGGCGGGTCTCGGCGATGTGGCCACCGGGCGGCTGATCGCCTGCGCGATCGCCTATCACGATGCCGTCTACGACGCGGCGCGGCGGGACAACGAGGCGCGCTCGGCCGAGCTGTGGCATGCCGATGCGGCGGAGGCGGGGCTGCCGGAGGGGGAGATCGACTGGGTGGCGGGGACGATCCTCGCCACGGCGGACCATCTCGGCTACCGCCCTGCTCCCGGTGAGCCGGACGAGGCGGCGAGGCTCTGGATGCTGGATCTCGACCTCACCCCGCTCGGCGAGGCGCCGGAGGCCTTCGACCGCAACACGGCGCTGCTGCGGGAGGAGTACGGCCATCTGGACGCGGCAAAATGGGAGGCGGGGCGCCGGGCCTTCCTCGCCGGGCTCCGGGCCTGGCCGCAATTGTACCGGACGCCGGTGCTGGCCGCCGCCTTCGAGGCGGCGGCGCGGCGCAATATCGCGCGGGAGCTGGGCGGCGCGATGGGGTGATCCCGCGGGGCCTGACGCAACCTTCGATCGGATGGGTGCATCTGATGTGGCTAATCTCCCGAACCAGACAATACATCAAAGCGAGTTCTGCGAGCCGATGCGAATGGCAACTGCCCGATGAAGATCAGGCGTTTCCGAGGAAAACCCAATTGTCGTGCGTAGCAGCGGCAGTGTTGATGCGGTTCTCCAGGCTTTCGGAAAAATTGACGAGGAGTTGCTCCCGACTCAACCCGCTGTCCAATGCGCTCACCTGCGTCTGCAGTCCGATGGTGTCCGGCTCACGGTTCAAGGCATTTTGGTAAAGCAGAGTCGCGAACTGGGTATTATCCGTGTTGCCGTAGAGGCTCTGGAATTCGTTCGATTCGATGAATTTAAGGGCAATGGATTCCAGGCTTTCTCCTCCTTGACGAAGATTAAACCAGAACGGCAACCCAATGTTGTCCGGCGTCCGGTCCAGTGCGGCTCCGTAGAGGCGGTAGATTTGCCCGTAAACGGTATCTCCCGTGGCGCCAAGATTTTTAGTAACGAACTCAAAACTCTCGGCAAAGTTCAATAACAGCTGACCACGGGACAAGCCATTCATGAGTGCAGAAGTTTGAAAGGATATCTCTGCGTTGGAGGCCGTCCGATCCAACGTGTTCTGGTAGAGAAGATTAACATACTGAGCATCGCTGGTGTTGCCGTAAGTGCCGATAAACTCTTGGGATTGAGTGAAGTTGGTGGCGATTTGTGCTTCGCTGCTTAAGCCGCCCTCGATGCTGGCGACATGTGCTTCCAATCCCGGCGCATCAGCCTGCCGATCGAGTGCAGCGCGATAAATCCGTGCAACATCCATTGCTGCTCCCGACGCGTCGAAACGGCCGATGCCGTCCGCGAACAGAATGTACTTGGCGTCCGATAGGGTGATCGAGGAATCGCGGCCACGAACCGTATCCTGGAGGTAAAGCGAGCCGAGCGATGTACTGGCAATCAGATACTCGGTGTGGAGCCCGCCACGCAGCACGTCATTAGGCAGCCCCCCGCCATTGCCCAATCCGACTCCGACATTGATGCCCCCGTCGGCGGCGCGTTGAAAGCCCAGCGCACTTCCCTCGGCGAAACCAGCGTTCACCCCTACCGACCCAACCACGGTGGTATCGTTCAGAAGCTGGATCTGTCCCCCGCTGTATCGTGCCGCTGTGGCCTGGGTCACATTCTCGAAGGTCACTACATCATTGGCATCGAAGCCATCGATGGCGCTCAGCACCGGCACGTTCGCCGCGCCCGTCACGACGAGTCGGCCACCCACCCCAGTGAAATTGATATTGGAGAGCAGGCTGGCATTGGCGAACCCGGACACCTCCAATACACCGCCGTTACCAATGTTGAATGTCGAGAGGCCATTGAAAATGCCTATGTGTCTGTCCGGGAACAGTTTGAGTGATTTGAATCGGTTGTGATTGGCTCCCGGCGGCGATTGCCGGAAGAAGAGTGTGCATGTGGACGTCCGAGAACCGGTCGAAATACGACCGCAGCAAGCTGCGCTA
>NZ_JAETWB010000019.1 GCF_016773205.1 Belnapia arida | reverse complement strand
CTGCCCTGGTAGGCGTCTTGTGAAATGCGCAGCACCAGCGTGTCGGAGCCGGAGCCAAGCGTCGTCTGTACCGGCGCAGGTGCCGTGGGCGTTGGTAGAGGCGGCGTAGCGATGTCGATGCGGACACCCTGGGTCGGAGTCCAGATCGGCATGCCGGCCTGGTCATAAATTGCGTTACCCTGACCAGGCTGGTTATAGGCGGCCAGTCGTCCATAGCCGTAGCCATAAAAGACTACCCCGTCGGACGGCAGGGTGGACGCAAAGTGGATTTTCAGCGTGTCGGCAGAAAGCACTTCAACCCTGTCGGCGACGGCGACGCCCCCTGAACCTCGCACAGACCAACCGACCCCAGCCGCAGCATCCGGGTCCAGAGCAGCAAAGCCCGCCGAGCGATCCTGCGTCACCTTGACCAACAGCGTGTTCGCGTCCTGCAGCTTGGCGGTCACCACTTTGGGTCCGTCCTCTGCGAGGTTTCCTCCGGCCAACGCCACGGGCGAGTTTGGGCGAGCATACTCGGCCCACTCCTCCGCCAAGGACCGCGCCAAGCGCTGAGCGGTTTGCACGGTGTCCTGTCTGGACATGTGCGCGGCGCCATAGTTGAGGCTGTTGGTTTCCGATGGAAATTTATAGCTCATGTCGATGTCGAGGGCGCGCGCACCCACCAAAGCACCGAAAGACGCGTCGGCGGAAAGCTTCTCCATACCCAGGCGAATGGCCTGGGTCGCAGCGTTGGAAGCCGTGTTGAACGGAATGGCGCTGACGAAAACATAGGGGCTGTGTGCGGCATCATGGCCGAGACCTTGGCGCACCCAAGCCGCATCAGCGCGAACCGCGCTCTCCCACTCCGTCGTCGTCAGTGCTCCATTCAGGCTGTCATACTCACTGTGCAGCCAGACAACAGCAGTCTCCGTCGCTTGCGAATGCGGGTTTTTGGCGATGTAGTTAAGCAAGCTTTGCTCGTGCGAGAGAGCCTGCCAATTCCCATTTGTGCCGCGTTGTACCCAATCGCCGATGAAGGCGGTACCTGCGTAAACCGTCTGCTGCCCGGGCGTGTACCAATCAGCCCTGAGATGAACGCGGTCATTCACGCCGTCGAAGCCCAGCAATCGTTGGACTTCGGCAGTAAGGGTGCTAGCGCCAATGCCGCTGAAGTCGTTGCTCAGGAAAAGAAAGGCGTTCGACTGCCCACGCAGGAGTACGTCTAATTCCACGCCCATTCCTCCCCTATCATTTGCTGCCCGCGTAGGTGGGTCGGCACCTTCGAGGTCCGCAACCACCGCCACGCCAACCTGGGCAGAGGGCAAAACGATCCGTCCCGGTGTGGACGGCACGCCCCGAAAAAACAAAACAAGCCAAGTATTTATGATGGCTTTCTCACATTTTTCAGGTCTTTTACGATAATGCAAGCTTTTTCATGGAATGAGTGCTTTATGTGAATATAATGATATATACGGACCCGTAATTTCGCGAGGCCAGTCACACACTCTATTTCGTATACCGATGGCAAAGTGGGGCTTCATACCATTCCCAGGTGGTCACCCCGCTGTGGGTGCGGCTCCCTTGGCCTCAAGGGTCGGTGGCAATCTGCTGGGTTCTGTCAGGCCTCGCCCCGGGCGGCTTGATGGCTGCCAGGGTGCCGCAGGTAAGATCTGGAGCCTTGAAGCGGGACCAGGGATGGGCTGCGTGGCTTGTGGTGCTGCTGTGACGGCGCGGCCGGAACGCACCACCCGAGGCTACCGCTGGTTCCGCTGCCAAGGTTGCGGCAAGCGGTACGACGAGCGCAGCGGCGGAGGATAAAACACACTCGGTACTCCTCAGGCGTCATTGCCCTCGCAGAGCTTTGGCTGCTGCGCTCGTGGCTGACCTTGCACAACACCATCCCATGTGAGGTCTCGTTAGGCCGCAATCCGCCTTGCCACCTACTCATGCAAGAAACTCCCGAAACGGGCCGGCAGCTACGCAATCACAACCGTCATGCCCGATCAGAGGCGGTGGATCATGAAGAATCTTCAAGCTAACAGACAGCTGGAACGGCCGCAGGAAAATGTTTTGACTTAGGAATTTAAACGTAATTCTTGTGTCTAGGAACCGTTTATAATTTTCCGTATCAGCAATATATAATACATTCAATGCTTGTAGTTGGTAATCTTTATCGCTTAGACGGGCGCCACCGGCGCGACAAGCCGGACCGGGATTGGCCGTTGCCACCCGGACATCGTCAGCTGCGGAGCCAGGAGAAGGACCATCTCCGGCTGCGGCCCGGCGCGACCGCAGAGTCGCCGGGCTTCACCTCCGCGGCGTGTTTCCATTTGGGGGTTGCAGAGTATGGCTGGGACTTTCGTCGAGAGCTTCGACAACGGGGTAGGTGCGCTGAATCACGTTTGGGGCAATGCTGAAATCGACACCAGCACCAAGGGTGAGGTGACGGTCACCGGCCCCGGCGGGTTCATGCAGCGTCCGCATGGCGAGTCCGCGGGTCATGGCTACGGAACCTACACGGTCGTCGCCTCTATCGAGGGTAATGCCAAGGGGCCGGCGGCGCTGCTTTGGCCGGGCGATGACGTGTGGCCGGGGCCAGAATACGACATCCTCGAGGTCATCAACGGCAAGCCCTACGGCACCGTGCATTACAGGGGCGGCAACGGCGGCGACGGCTATTCCAGCGTATTCTACGACGACATCGACGAGAGCCAGGTCCACACCTATACGCTCGATTGGCAACCCGGCAGCATCACCTATGCCGTCGACGGCAAGACGATGGGTACGGTCACCAAGAACGTCGGCACCGACCACGCGCATGGCGGCGTCAACGAGGTTTTCGGCCTGATGAACACTAACTGGCACACCTCGATGACGGTCTATGAGGTGTCCTACACGCCGATGGGGCAGGACAGCGGCGCCCCCTCCGCCAATGCCGCACCAAGCGACGCAGCGGCCGGGACGGAGGCAACCGACTGGTACGCGCTGGCCGCTATTGCCACGGCGAATTATGAAGCTACGGGCATGTGGTTCATCTAAACCACATGCAGCGCCCCGGGGTCCGCCCCGGGGCGTTTGCGACTGAGCCCGACTTTGGCCGCTCAGGCCGCACGGTAAAGAGCATAGGCTGTGCATTCGCGGGGGCTGGTGGGAAATTTGCGGCACCGGCCGACTGCCAGGAGGTGGGCGGCGCGGCACCGGCCAGGATCGGCGGCGACCGGAAACCCCTGCTGGCGCGGCATGAAGCCCTGCTGCACGAGTTTACCACGGCCAAGCCGGGCATCACCCTGGCCTAGATCAAGGCGGAACTGACCGGCCGCAGCATCCAGGCGGGCTTCCTGGCCACCATCTGGTCGACGCTGCGCCGGCTGGGCTTACGGCACAAAAAAGTCGCTACGAGCCGCAGAGCAGGATCGGCCTGGACATTGCCGACCGGCGCCGCCAAGGGCCGGTACGGCAGCGCTACATGGATCCGGCGCGCTTCGTGTTCCTTGACGAGGCCGGCGCCTCCACCGACATGGTGCGCCGCTACGGTTGGGGGCCGCGAGACGAGCGCCCGGTGGATGCCGCGCCACATGGTCATTGGACGACCACTACCTTTGTCACCGGCCTGCGTAGCAGCGGCTTCGTCGTATCGCTGGTGCTGGACAGACCGATGACCGGCGAAGCTGTCGCGCCCATGTCGAGCAGTTCCTCGTACCCACGCTGGCACCCGGCGACGTAGTGGTGATGGACTACCTCATGGCCCATAAGGTGGCCGGCGTGCAGCAGGCTATTCAGGCAAAGGTCTGCGTCGGCAGCGCCTGCCGTCACCCATTTTGGCGTGGCGGTCGCCGCCCGCGGTGGTAGGCCCTGCTCCGTGCCGAGAAGCATGTGAGGCCACCCTGGTGATCACACGCTGCGAACGCTTCGCCGTTTGGAATGACACCGTCCACCGCATCCGATGCCGCATCGAGAAAATCTTCGGCACCTGGAAGCGCAGCTGTGGGTTGCGCCGCATGCGATGGCGAGGATTGGCCAAGGTTATCTGCAGGTCTACCTCACCGCCATCGCCTGCGATCTCCGCTGCTCACCCACACTGCCCAGCAATCCACCAACAGCATGAGCTGAGCAGACTCCCAAGCAGTCCATCCAGCATCGCCTTCGATCAGTCGAGCTCAGCGGTCGCACTCAGCCATACAGCGCGCCTCAAGCGCAGTCTTCGCACAGGTTTCGTAAGGCCCGGCACCGCGCCTGCTGCGGCCGCTTATCCGGCGCCGCCGTCCCGCGCCGCGTCCAGGATCGCGGCATTGTCCTGGCCGAGCGACGGCGCCGCCGTGCGGGGCCGCGGCCGCTCCCGGTCGAAGGAAACCGGCAGGCCGACGACGCGCATCCCCGTCCCCGGCACCTCCCTCAGCAGGTCCATCGCGGCCAGCTGCGGCGTCGCCGCCAGCTCCGCCAGGTCGTTCACCGGGGCGCAGGGCACCCCGGCCGCGGTGAAGGCCGCCATCCAATGGTCGCGCCCCTGTGCCAGCAGCACCGGGCGAATGGCCTCCACCAGCGAGGCCCGGTTGGCGGTGCGGTCCCGCCCGGTGCGGAAGCGCGGATCCTCGGCCCATTCCGGATGGCCGGCGGCACGGGCGAACTTCACCCAGAGCCGCTGGTTGCCGGCGGCGATGCAGACCGGCCGGTCTGCCGTCTCGAAGAGCTGGTAGGGCACCAGGTTGGGGCTGCCGGTGCCGTGGCGGGGCGGCAGCGTCCCGCTGGCGAGGTAGCCGTTCAGCGGCGTCTCCACCAGGGCGACCGCGCTCTCGAACAGCGAGGTATCGACGACGCAGCCCCGGCCGGTGGCATCGCGCTGCCTGAGCGCGGCCAGCGCCCCGATCACGCACCACATCGCGGTCGACTTGTCGTTGATCGCCGCCCCGGCGAAGGTCGGGGGATCATCCGGCCCGCCGGTCACGCTCATCATGGCGCCATAGGCCTGCAGCAGCGGGTCGAAGCCCGGCGCCAGCCGCAGCGGCCCGGTGTAGCCGAAGGCCCAGATCGAGCAGTAGATCAGCCGCGGATTGGCCGCGAGCATCGCCTCCGGCCCGATGCCCAGCCCCTCGACCACGCCGGGACGCAGGTTCTGGATGAGGATGTCGGCATCCTGCGCCAGCCTCCTGAGCTGCGCCACGTCGGCGGGGGATTTCAGGTCCAGCGTCACCCCGCGCTTGCCGCGGTTGTAGGCGTGGAAGCTGAGGCCGGTCTCGCCGACCCAGGGTGGGCCCCACAGCCGGGCATCGTCGCCGCCCTTCGGCTTCTCCACCTTGATCACCTCGGCGCCGAGATCGGCCAGGATGACGCCGGCCAGCGGCGCCGCCACCGCCTGGCCGACCTCGATCACCTTCAGCCCGGCGAGCGGCGTCGTGCCCATGGCTCAGACTCCCGCCAGGGCGGCGAGGCGCTCGGCCGGGATGCCCACCTCGGCCGCCGCGGCGCAGAGCTCCGCCCAGGTCGGGTCAGGTATCGGAATGCCGTCGCGCCGGCGTTCGGCCCTGGTGATCCGCTCCTTCTCGCCGGCGACCAGCACCGGAGGCCCGTCGCCTGGCGCGGCCGTCTTCACATGCGCGACCATGGCGGCGGTCTCGGCCCGGAACGCCTCGAGGTCGCCGAAGCGGGCCGGGTCGAGGACCAGGGCGAGCATGCCGTTGACGATGCCGCGGTCGTTCGGCGTGGCCGGCTGGTTGGTGCCGCCGCCGGTGAGCGCGCCGGCCAGGATCTCACACATAAGGGCGAGACCCGATCCCTTGTGCAGGCCGAAGGGCAGCAGCGCGCCGCGCGGGCCGTCGCCATACATCACGCCGGGGTCGGTGGTCGGGCGTCCGGCATGGTCGACGAGGCTGCCCTCCGGCACCGGGCGGCCGGCGGCATGGGCCACGCGGACCTTGCCGATGGCGAGCGCGCTGGTGGCAAAGTCGAGGATCAGCGGATGCCCGCCCGGCGCCACGGCGGGGACCGCGATGCAGATGGGGTTGGTGCCGAAGCGCGCCTCGCTGCCGCCGAAGGGCGCCACCACCGGTGGGCCGGAGACGGCGTTGACGAAATGGAGCGACAGCATCCCCGCCGCCACGGCCTGGTCGCCATAGGCGCCGATGCGGCCGAGATGGTGGACGTTGCGCAGCGCCAGCAGCCCGAGGCCGGTGTCGCGCGCGGAAGCGATGGCGAGGTCCATGGCCTGTCGCCCGACAACCTGGCCGAAGCCCATGCCGCCATCCGCGACGATGATCGCGCCGGTCTGCTGCACCACCTGCACCGCGGCGTTGGGCACCAGCTTGCCGGCCAGCACGTTCAGCACGTAGCGCGGCGCGAGCTGGACGCCGTGGCTGTCATGGCCCTGCAGGTTCGCCTCCAGCAGGTCCGCCGCGACGATCCCGGCGCTGGCCGGGTCGGTCCCCGCCGCCTGCAGCATCTGGGCAATGGCTGCCTGCAGCCGCTCCGCCTGGATAAGCATGGATGACGCTCCCCCGATGCCGGCCCACGATGGCGGCCTGTCTTGGGTGCGACGGTAGGCAGGCGGGGGAGGCAGGGTCAACGCCGCGCCGGTCAGCCGGCCCGCAGGTTGACCGTCCGGATGACGTGGAGCCAGAGGGCACGGTCCGCGGCCAGGCGGTGGGTGATGGCCGCGCGATCCTCGAAGCGCGGCGTCAGCCCGCCCTTGGCCATCTGCCCGACGACGGAGGGATCCGTCATGGCCTGGCGCACCGCGGCCTCCAGCCGGTCCACGAGCTCGGGCGCCATCGCCTTCTGTCCGCAGAGCGCGAACCAGCCGACCACGCTGAAGTCCGGGATGATGCGCGACAGCGGCGGTACGTCCGGAAAGAGCGGGAAGGGCTCCTCGTCCGAGATCGCCAGCAGCCGGAGCCCGCCATCCTGCACCTGGCGCGTGACATCGGCCATGTTGGTGATCATGAAGTCGGTGCGCCCGCCGAGGATGTCGACGATGGCCGGGCTGGCGCCGCGGTAGGGAACGTGAACCATCTCGAGCCCGGTCTTCTGCTTCAGCAGCTCGCCCTGCAAGTGCTGGGCGGAGCCGACGCCGGCCGAGGCGAAGCTGACCTGCCCGGGCCGCGCCCGCGCCGCGGCCAGCACGTCCTGGACGCTCCGGTAGGGCCCGTTGGCGGCGACGACGAAGCCGTAGGAGGAGAGCGCCACGTTGGCGATCGGCAGCAGCTCGGCGCCCGGGTCGATGGGCAGGTTGGCGCCGACGAGCTGCGGCGTGATGGACATGGTGCTCATCGGGCAGACGAACATCGTCGACCCGTCCGGCGCGCTGCGGGCCGTCTCCTGCGCCGCCACGATGCCGTTCACGCCGGTGCGGTTCTCGACCACGGCGCGCACGCCGAGGATCGGGCCCAGCGCCTCGGCCAGCACGCGCGTGGCGAAGTCGGAGGAGCCGCCGGCCGAGGCGCCGCTCAGGATGCGGATCGTGCGCTCCTGCGCCGTGGCGGGAAGCGCCGCGAGGCCTGCGAGCAGCGCGGCGGCGAGGGCGAGACGACGGCGTGTCATGGCGCGGTACTCCCGGTTCGGCGCGACTTGCTCCGGCCGGGCCGGTCGGCGCCGGGAGCGGAGGGGCTTCGCTTATCCCTGGCAGTGAAGCTTCGACGCGGCGCGCGGCGCGTCAAGCCAGGACCGGGAGGCCGCCGCTATTTCGCGCCGCAGCATCGCCTCATGCGGCGCCGGCGACGGACAGGCCGCGCACCTGGTGCTGCTCGATGAGCCGGGCGACGAGGCCGGACGCCTTCGCCTCCTCGACGAAGTCCCGCAGGAAGGCCGCTCCGGCCGCGTTGGCGCGCGCCGTGCCGATGGCCTGCTGCACGGCGGTGAACCCTCCGGGCAGGATGCGGGACCCCGGGAGGGCTTCGGCATCCGTCAGCAGGCGCGGGCGCAACCCGGCCAGGACCTCGAGCCCGTCATCGACGAAGATCCGGCAGGCGCCGTCCAGGCTGTCGGACCGCACCAGCGTGGCATGGCGGATGTTGCGCTCCAACCAGAGGTCGTAGGCCGCCCTGGCCGTGACGGCGATCCGCACGCCTGGACGATCGACCTCGTCCAGCGACGTGATCGCCGAGCCCGGCGGCACCAGGTAGGTCGCCTCGATCTCCGCATAGGCCGCGGTGAAGGCGATCCTCTCGGCGCGCTGCGGCTCGGCGCCGATCAGCCCGATATCCCAGGCGCCGCTGCCTGCCGCATCGGCGAGCTCCCCCGGCTTGGGGTAGGGCACGTAGCGGATGGGCACGCCGAGCCGGTCCGCGATGGCGCGCGCCATGCCAGGCGACACGCCTTCCGGATCGCCCGAGGCGCTGCGCCCGGTGACGAGCAGGAAGTTGCCCATGTTGATCGCGGCGCGAAGCGTTCCGGTGGGGGCGAGCTGCGACAGGACATCTGGTGACATGGGCGAGGCTCTCCGTTGTTCGGCAATCGGGTGGGGGCAGGCGTCCGCTGGACCTGATGCTGGCGGCACTGCCAAGCTGGCGTCAACGCAGCGCAGCCGAACCCGCATGATGCCGCGAAGGAAATGTCCGATGAAATTCGCCCTGCATTTCGGCAACAACACCTTCCCGGACGGCGCCGGAGCCGCGCGGCTGGCCCGGCTCGCCGAGGCGGCCGGCTTCGATTCCGTCTTCGCGGTGGATCACGTGGCGCTGCCGGAGAGCTACGAGAGCACCTATCCCTATGCCCCGGGCGGACGGCTGCCGGGCACCCAGTTCACCGCCATGCCGGACCCGCTGATCTGGATGGCCTTCGCCGCGGCCGCCACGACCCGGCTGCGCCTGATGACCGGCGTCATCATCCTGCCCCTGCGCAACCCGCTGGTGCTGGCGAAGCAAGTGGCGACCCTCGACCACATGAGCGGCGGGCGGATCGAACTCGGCATCGGCGTCGGGTGGCTGCGGGAAGAGTTCGACGCGCTCGGCGTTCCCTTCGCGGAGCGCGGGCGCCGGGCCGATGAGTATGTCGGCGCGATGCGTGCCCTCTGGCGCGAGGACGGAGCCAGCTTCGCGGGCCGCTTCGTCTCCTTCGACGGCGTGACCTGCGACCCGAAGCCGCTGGCGCGGACCGTGCCGATCATCGTCGGCGGCCATTCCGAAGCGGCGGCGCGACGGGCCGGACGCCTGGGCGACGGCTTCTTCCCCTCGATCGGGGCGCAGCTCGATACCATGCCCTTGCTCGACGTCGTGCGCCGCAGCGCGGACGCCGCGGGGCGTGACCCGGCCGCGATCAAGATCCTCACTGGCTGTCCCGGTGCGCTGCCTGGCTCCGGGCAGGATCCTCTTGAGGCGGTGGCCGAGCGCCAGCGGCGGGGCGTCGACCGGATCGTCCTGCCGCTCGGCGCCTTCCTGCCTGACCTGGAGGAGAGTCTGCCGCGCTTTGGGGAAAAGGTCATCGGCGCCTTTGCGGGATGAGGCGGAGGCTGTGCCGGCAAAGCAGGCTGCCGAGCTGGCCGGTTTATGCCGGAAGCTCGGTTCGGTGACCTTCCTGGACGACCACAGGCCAAGCTGCGGATCTGTCAGCGCTCACGCCGAACCTGACGACATGAGGCGAAGGTTGGGTTCTGCTTGCTCCGCCTTGAGGATGGCGAGGACATTCGTGGTACGATGAAGGTGGAGCAGACGACGGCGGTTGGCGGAGCGCCCGATACGGGTAACGGCATCGGCCCCGAACCTTCAGGTACGTCTCATCCACGTGCCGATGGCGGCGGCCAACGCCACTCCTGTCATGCCGACAAAAACGAAGTTCATCAGCCAGACGGGCGCGAGTTTTGCCTCCCACTCCCGTACAGCTTCGTGGCTGAAGTGGATGCCGCAGATCAGGACATCTCGGTGAGATCCCGCAGGGTCAGCCGGTAGCCGCCGCGGTGCCCCACGGGCAGTTCGTCCTCGGCGTCCACGCCCTGCAGGCCCCCCCTAAGACAGCCACACCCTGGCCGAGCAGATCGCTCAGACCGAGTGCATCACCGGCATCGAGATCGAGCGTGCCTATGCCGACTGCGGCTACCGCAGCCATGACGCCGACAAGTCTCGCGTGTTCATGTCAGGCCAGGAGCGCGACATCACGTCCACCATTCGCCGCGAGCGACGGCGTCACAGCGCCATCGAGCCGGTCATCGGCCACATGAAGAACGACGGCCATCTCGGCCGCAACTCCCTGCGCGGCACCGAGGGCGACGGGATCAACGTCATCCTCGCCGCCGCTGACCACACCCTCCACCTGCTCCGTGCCTTGCTGGCCTGGCTCTCGACGCACCTGCTCAGCCTGTCGCGGTCAACTCACAGGCTCAAGCGGGACATGCCATGGGCGACTATCCAGACCCTGCCGGCAGCGTCGGCGTCCCCTGTCAGCCGCCCGCCGCTCCGTGTCCCTTCGGCTCCCGCCGGAACAGGCTGAGCAGCGGCGACACCACAAACTGCACCACGGGGATCAGCACTGCGCCGACCGCCAGTCCCACCACACCGGAACCCGCCGCCGTTGCCAGCCATTCCACGGCACCTGCAACCGCTGGGACCGCGTTCGCTGCCGCGACGGCGGCGCCGTGGATCGCGTGCTCCACCCCCGGCAGGCCGTAGCCCGCCAGCCCGTGCACGATGATGCCACCACCCACCCACACCATCGCCGCCGTGCCCACGATGGCCAGCATCTTGAGGAACCAAGGCATCCCGACCACCAGCCCGCGCCCGATCGCCTGCGTCACCGGCCGTACCGAGAGGTCGGCGCCACTAGGTTGGCCGATCTTCCGGCGGAAGATCGCCGAGATCGGGCGCTCGCCGGCCGCCATCGCCAGCCCCGCGTCGTCCGCCTTCACGATCAGCGCCACCACGCCGTAGACGCCCACCGTGATGCCGATGCCCACGATCGCCAGCACCACCGCCTGCTCCCACAGCGGCACGTCGGGTAGGGTGCCTAGCGTGATCGCCATGATCTCGGCCGACAAGATGAAGTCGGTGCCAATGGCGCCGCGCACCTTGGCGTCTTCCAGCGCCTTGGGATTCTCCGGCGGTGCCAGCACCGCCGCTTCGTGCTGGCTGGCCCCATGCGCCGCCACCGCGTGCCAGACCTTTTCCGCTCCCTCGTAGCAAAGGTAGGCCCCGCCCAGCATCAGCAGGGGCGTGATCGCCCAAGGCGCGAACAGGCTCAACAGCAGCGCCCCGGGGAGAAGGAACAGCATCTTGTTCTTGAGCGATCCCCAGGCGATCCGTGCTACGATCGGCACCTCGCGCGCCGCGGCAAAGCCCACCACGTAGCGCGGCGTCACTGCCGCGTCGTCGATCACCACGCCCGCCGCCTTGGCGCCCGCCTTGGTCGACTGAGCCACCACGTCGTCCAATGAGGCCGCCGCCACCTTGGCCAGCCCGGCGATGTCGTCCAACAGCGCGATCAACCCTGTGCTCAAGCGAAGCTCCCTTGTGGCGCGCGTGCGCGACCATCATGAACGATCCGTAAGCTCACGGCGACCCCAGGAGTTCGTTCCGAACGAAGTCAGGCCCTGATCTTGGGCGGCGCCAGCCTCCTCGGCTGGGAGCTATCACCATGTACGGTGTTGAACGGCCTAGCGGGTTGCCAGGAAACCCCAGGCGAGCAGAAGGGACGCAGCGGAGCCGAGCACGCTCCGGACGCCGTGCAAGTCACCCCAGCGACGCAACAAACCACGGCTTCCCGCCCCTGCTTCCTGCGGCGTCATCGCCATCAAGCGCTTGTTCACAGGCATGATGACCAACATCGTGAACGGCCAGTTTGCGATCAGGAGCAAGCTCCCTGCCATCCACTGCCACTCGCGGGAATTATACCAGGCTAGAAGCCCTGCGGCCCCTCCCAACATGGCCAAGCCGGCCTGAATGGGCAGAGCGCGCTTGTAACTGAGCTGCCACTGCACGAGCAGGGGCGCGTCCTCCAGGCTCATCCTGGCGGGATGCTCGACGATGCTGATGTATGTTGCGGCCCCCGCAAAGAGGGCTGCGGTGACGAGGGCAACAAGACCGAGGACCATCTGAGTTCTCCTCTAGTTCGCTGTCGCGAAAGGCGACCACGCCTGATACGTCTTCCCGACGCTAGTCGGGTTGACGGCGAGGCTGAGGAGAACCCATTCAGGGATAGGTGCAGGAGTTACCAACCTGTAGCTTTGGTTCCGGCCAGGCCTTGGTGCCGGATGCCGCTCGTTGAAGCCATGTCTCGCAGGACTGCTTCGGATCGTCTGCCGAGGCAGCCTCACTAAAAGCGCCTAGCAAAACCTGCGGATTTGGTTGAGGCAGACGAGAGCTCAGGTGAGCATGTTGAAGGCTGGATGGATCTCGGCCCGGCGTTCGTAGCGGATGGTGGGGAGGCGGACGCGGTTCAGCCAGGCGAAGGTGCGCTCGACGACCCACCTATGTCTGCCCAGCTTCTGGCTGGTCTCGATGCCGCGCCGGGCGATGCGCGGGGCGATCCCATGGGCGCGGGCCTTCCTCACGGCAGCGGTGGTGATCATAGGCCTGGTCGGCGTGCAGCTTGCACGGCCCGCGGTGGGGTCGGCCTTGGCAGCCGATCCGAACACGCGGCGCGGCATACTGGGTGGGCGCCGGCATCCGGCTGTCGTGGCGGTTGGCACCGCTCAGCGTCAGGCCGAGCGGCGTGCCGCAGGTATCCGTGACAATGTGACGCCTGGTGCCCGGCCTGCCGCGATCCGTCGGGTTCGGTCCGACCTCCGCACCCCCTTTTGGGCGCAATGCTTGCACTGCCGAGCGCAGCCCGGGATCAGTCGATGGTTTCCGCCGCCTGCAAGCGCTTCAGCAGTGTCCGGTGCAGGCAATTCCAAACACCGGGCCACCTGCCGGTCCCGCAACCGGCGCCAGCAGGTCATGCCAGACCCGCAGCCCATCTCCACCGGCAGCCGCTCCGGCGGCAGCAGCGAGGCGACCGCCGCCCAAAGATCATCAGAAACAAGGAGCTTCGCCATATCCCTCAAGGCGGATCAACAGGTCTCGTTGAATGTTTTAAGCGGCGGCGGAGGGGCGGTCCAGCCGCTCATAGACCAGATGCAGCGCGCCCTTCGCCCTGGTTTCGCAGCGAAGGAGCCGAAGCTTGAGCTCGCCGGTGCCCGGCGGGAAGAGCGGGATGCCATCGCCGAGGATGACCGGAATCACGGCCATCTCGAGCCGATCGAGCTTGCCAACCGCGATCATGGAGCGGATGAGCTGGCCGCCGCCCTCGACCCAGACGCGGCGGCATCCGCGGGCTTCCAGCTCGGCGGTGATGGCGGCTGGGTCGCCGGCGCGGGGCTCGACGCCCGGTGGCGCATCCTCCAGCGGCCGGCTGGTCAGGACGAAGCTGGGCTTGCCGGGATAGGGCCATTCGCCGAAGCGCCGTATCGCATCATAGGTACCCCGCCCCATGAGGATCGCGTCGACACCGGCGAGGAAGGCCTCGAAGCCGAAATCCTCGGCTGGATGATCCGCGGCCAGCCAGTCATCGACGGACCCATCCGGGCGGGCGATCTTGCCGTCGAGGGAGACGGCGATGTGGCAATGCCAGATCGTACCAGCCATGGCGCGACGCGTTTCTCACGCCTCCGCCACGCGTCCGACCGGCCGCGCGGGCGCCGTCGGGGCCGGGGCGCCGTCGCGGCAGAGGGCGGAGAAGCCGGCGCCGGCGAAGGCGGCGATCGTCGCCAGCAACCACATGCGGTCGTAGCTGCCGTCGAGGTCGAAGACCACGCCGCCGAGCCAGGCGCCGGCGAAGCCGCCGACCTGATGGCCGAGGAAGACCAAGCCGAAGATCGTCGCCAGCCAGCGCGTGCCGAAATTGCGGGCGCAGAGCGCTACCGTCGGCGGGACGGTGGAGAGCCAGAGCAGCCCCATGATCGCCGAGAAGACGAGGACGCTCGCCGTCGTCTTCTCGACCAGCATGAAGCCGCCGATCAGCACGCCGCGGGCGGCATAGATGATCACCAGCAGCTCCCGCCGCCGCCAGCGGCCGGACAGCTCGCCAGCGATGAGCGAGCCGGCGACGTTGAACAGGCCGATCAGGCTGATCGCCGCGGCGCCGACGCCGAGCGGCAGGTGGCAGCTCGCCACGAAGCCCGGCAGGTGGACGGCCATGAAGCTCACATGCAGGCCGCAGACGAAGAAGCCGAAGGACAGGAACCAGAAGGTCGGGTCGCGCAATGCGCGGCTAAGGGCGGCGGTGGCACGCTCCTCCGCCGCGGCGCCGGGGGCGGGCTTCGCCGCCTGGTCGTTCAGCGGCAGGGCGAGCGGGATCATCAGCAGGGAGACGGCGGCGATGGCGAGCAGCGCCCATTGCCAGCCAGCGGCATGCAGGCCGAAGGCGACGACAGGGACGACGAGGAATTGGCCAAAAGAGGAGCCGGCGGTGCCGAGGCCGGTGGCACGGCCGCGCAGGCTCTCCGGCAGCAGGCGGGTCAGGCTGGCCATGATGACGGGCATCCCGGCGGCGGAGACGGCGCAGCCCATCACCACCCCGGCGAAGAAGGTGAACCAGAAGAGGCTGGTCGAGAAGGCCATGCCGGTGAGGGCCACGGCCTGCAGCACGGCGCCGATCATGATCACGCGGCGGCCGCCGATGCGGTCCGCCACCTGGCCCCAGATCGGCTGGGTGAGGCCGTTGCACAGCACCTGAAGGGCGATGGCGAAGGCGAAGCCGCTGGCGCCCCAGCCCTGGGCCGTCGTCATCGGCGCGAGGAAGAGGCCGAGGCTCTGGCGCAGGCCCATGGCCAGTGCGGCGGTGACGACGCCGCAGCCAAGCAGCAGCGCGACGGACAGCCGGGTCGATGCGGTCATGGGTCTTCCTCTCGGTCGTCGGCATGAGAGCATTGCGCGGCCTGGCGAGACAACTGCGCAGGGCGCATGGCTATGCCCGGTGCACATGCTCATCCGGCAGGGAAGCATCCGTGAATTGCGTTGGCGCACCGGAAGTGCGAAGGGGCGGCCCTCCACCGGTCGGGACTGGATAATGCTGCGAGCCCTCTATGATCGTGTCCTGGCATTGGCAGGGCACCGCCGGGCGCCGGCCTATCTGGCAGGTGTCAGCTTCGCGGAGAGCAGCTTCTTTCCCATTCCGCCGGACGCGATGCTCATTCCCATGTGCATCGCCCGGCCGGAGCTGGCCTACCGCTATGCCGCCATTTGCACCGTGGCCTCCGTGCTGGGGGGGATCTTCGGCTATGCGATCGGCTTCTGGCTGTTCGACGCGCTGGCGGTGCCGGTGCTGCGCGCCTATGGCCATGCTGATGCCATGGCGACCTTCCAGGGGTGGTACGACCGCTGGGGCGCGCTCGTCATCCTCATCAAGGGGCTGACGCCGATCCCCTACAAGATCGTCACCATCGCCTCCGGCGCAGCGCAGTTCAACTTCCTGATCTTCGTGCTGGCGAGCATCGTGACGCGGGGCGCGCGGTTCTTCCTGCTCGCCTTCCTGCTGCGGCGCTACGGGCCGCCGATCCGCGACTTCATCGAGCGGCGGCTGACGCTGGTGACGACCGGCGCCGCTGCCGGGATCGTGCTGGGCTTCGCGGCGCTGAGATTCCTCTGAGCGCCACCCGCCTCAGATCTGCGCTTGGCCGCCGTCGACGAAGAATTCGGTGCCGTTGACGAAGCTTGAATCCTCCGAGGCGAGGAAAAGCGCGGCCCGCGCCACCTCCTCCGCTTCGCCGACGCGGCCGAGCGGGATGAGGGAGGCCATTTGATCGAGCAGGCCCTGCTGCGCGGCGGCGTCCTCGCCGGCGAGGCCGACCAGGCCGGGCGTGCGGATCGGGCCGGGGGCGATGACATTCACCCGGATGCGGCGCTCCTTCAGGTCGAGGATCCAGTTGCGGGCAAAGGCGCGGATCGCGGCCTTCGAAGCACCATAGACGCTGAAGCCGGGCGTGCCGGTGCTCGCCGCGGTCGAGCCGGTGAGAATGACCGAGGCGCCGTCCACCAGCAGGGGCAGCGCCTTCTGCACGGTGAAGAGCACGCCTTTGACGTTGCGGCCGAAGGTGTCGTCGACCTGCTCCTCGGTGATGGCGCCGAGCGGCAGGAAGGAGCCGCCGCCGGCATTGACGAAGAGCACGTCGATCCGCCCGGCCTCCGCCTTCACCCGGGCATAGAGCCGGTCGAGGTCTGCCAAGCTGCCGGAATCGGCCTGGATACCGGTGGCGTTCGGGCCGATCGCCGTGACGGCGGCGGCGAGTTCGGCGGGGCGGCGGCCGGTGACGAAGACCTGGGCGCCTTCCGCGGCGAAGCGCCGGGCGGTGGCGAGGCCGATGCCGCTGGTGCCGCCGGTGACGACGGAGACCTTGCCTTCAAGCTTGCGGGCCATGTCTGCAACTCCTGCTGGATTGGCTGCGAGAAAGGTATGGCCGGGGCGACACCGTCAAAATAGAAAGGATCGAAAGCCACCATTGCAGGATTGCAGATGTCCAGACTGCCGGATTTCGAAGCCCTGGCGATGGTGGCGCGGCTCGCGGAAGAGGGCTCCTTCGCTGCCGCAGCGCGCTCGCTCGGCGTCTCGGTGGCAACGGTCTCGCGCGCGGTCACCCGGCTCGAGGCGCGGCTGGGCGGCCGGGTCTTCAACCGCAGCTCCCGCCGGCTGGCGCTGACCGATCTCGGCCGCATCGTGGCCGAGCGGGCGGCGCGAACCCTGTGCGAAGCGGAGGAGGCGGAGGCGGCCGGGCGCGAGCTGGCGAGCCAGCCGCGCGGACTCGTCCGGCTCGCGGTGCCGATGTCCTACGGCCTGCTGCGGGTGGCGCCGATCCTGCCGGAATTCCTGAGGCGCTACCCGGATATCGCCCTCGACCTGCATCTCGGCGATGCCGTGGTGGACTTGGTCGGCGAGGGGTTCGATGCGGCGCTCAGGATCGCGGTCCTCGAGGATTCCTCGCTGGTGGCGCGGCGGCTCGGCCCGGTGGCGCGGCTGGTGGTGGCCGCTCCGGCCTATCTCGCCCGGCATGGCCGGCCGCAGCATCCCCGCGAGATCGCGGCGCATCGTTGCCTCGGCTACGCCTATCGCGCCCGGGGCGAGGCCTGGCGCTTCCTCGGGCCGGGCGGCGAGGAAGTCGCGGTCACCCCCACCGGCCCGCTGCGGGTGACCAATGTGGATGCGCTGGTGCCCTGCCTGCTGGACGGGCTCGGCATCGCCGAGCTGCCGGATTTCGCCGTGGCTGGGCACCTGGCGGCGGGGCGGGTGGAGGTGGTGCTGCCCGGCTGGCGGATGGCGGCGGGCGGACTCTACTTCGTCACACCGACAGCGCGGCACCGGCCGGCCAAGGTCGAGGCGCTGGCCGAGTTCCTGGCCGCGCGGCTGTACGGGCCGGGCTGAGGGGCGGCCGCCTCATTCCTTCCAGGGATGGGCGGCCCAGAGTTTCTCGTAATGCGCCTGCATCGCCACCAGCTCGCCGCGATACTCGTCGGGGCCGAGCAGGCGGAGCGGCAGGGCGAGCTGGGTGGCGACGGCCTGCCATTCCGGGTCCTCCGCGGCGCGGCGGGCGGCCTCCACCAGCCGGTCGAGCACCGGGCGGGGCAGGCCGGCCGGGGCGGCGAGGCCGCGCATCGAGCCCTCGACCACGTCGAAGCCCTGTTCGCGGAAGGTCGGCACGTCGGCCATCACCGGCCAGCGCGCGGTGCCCATCTGGCCGAGCGGGCGGAACAGGCCCTGGCGGAAATCGCCGATCGCCTCGCCGATATTGGTCACCGCGAGGTCGATCTGCTTCGAGAGCGTGGCGGTGCGGACCGGGGCGCCTCCGGCAAAGGGGACGTGGAGGAATTTCGTGCCGGTGACGCGCTCCAGCGCCAGCACCGCGAGATGGTCGTCGGAGCCGATGCCGGAGGTGCCGTAGCTGACCTGGCCGGGGCGGCGCCGGGTTTCCTCAACCAGATCGGCGACGTTGCGCAGCGGGCTGTCGGGCCGCACCCAAATGGCGCCGGGGTCGTCCACGATGTTGAGGATCGGGGCGAAGTCGTCGAGCCGGAAGCGCGCCTGCGGCCGCTCGAGCGGGATGGTGACGATGGTCGGCGTGTTGATGAAGCCGATCGTGTAGCCATCCGGCTTGCTGCGGGCAAGTTCGGTGAATCCGATCTCGCCCGAGGCGCCGGGGCGGTTGCTGACCACCACGGGCTGGCCGAGATACTTCTCCATGATCCGGGCCAGGGGGCGGGCCGCGACATCCGTGCCGCCGCCGGCCGGGAAGGCCAGCACCATGGCGAGCGGGCGGTCCGGGAAGCCGCCCTGGGCCAGGGCAAGGCCCGGAGCGGCGAGCGGCAGGCCGGCCAGGCCGCCGATGAGGGCGCGTCTTTGCATGGATGATCCTCCCGGTGTCCGCTTATGGCGCGGTGACCGGAGGGATCGGATCACGCCAGAGGCGGCGTGGCAACGATGCCGATGGGGCGGGCAATCAGCCCGGTCTGCTCGCCGCAGCGGAAGCCGGCGGCTTCGTAGAAACGGAAGGTCGCCTCCCGCGTCGAACCAGTCAGCAGCATCGCCTTGTAGCAGCCGGCTGCCCAGGCAGCGGCGAGCGACGCCCCCAGCACGGCGCGGCCATGACCCTGGCGACGATGCGCGGCATGGGTCACGACATTCTCGATGAAGGCGTAGGGCCGGGTACCACGCGTCAGGTTCGGCACCTGGATCAGGGTGCAGGTGGCGACAGGCTCGCCTGCCTGTTCGGCCAGGAAACGGTGAGACCGGGCTGGGCCAGCATCGCCTGCCAAGCCACCCTTGTCAGGTCGGGCGGGGGCGTCGGGTCGGCCGTGTTCAGGTGGCGATAGAGGGCGAGGAGGACGGGCAGGTCCTCGGCCCGGGCGGGACGGATGTCGGCTGGCATGGCGGCGCTCTCCTGGCGGCCGCCATGCCGAAGGGCTGGGGCTGGCCGCGTGCCCCTACCCGTTCACCACCGTGCCGCCGTTCGGATGCAGCACTTGGCCGTTGATGTAGCTGCTGTCGCTCTCGGCGGCGAGGAAGATGTAGCTCGGCGCGCATTCGTCCGGCTGGCCGGGGCGGCCCATGCCGGAAGACTGGCCGTGCTTCGCCGTGCTCTCCTCGTCGAAGCTCGCGGGGATCAGCGGCGTCCAGATCGGGCCGGGCGCCACGGCATTCACCCGGATCTGCCGCGAGGGATAGAGCTGCTGCGACAGGCTGCGGGTAAAGGCGAGGATGGCGCCCTTGGTGCTGGCATAGTCGATCAGCCCCGGGCTGCCCTTGTAGGCGGTGATCGAGGTGGAGTTCACGATGGCGCCGCCCTTCGGCATGTGCGGCAGCGCCGCCCGCGTCACCCAGAACATGCCGAGGATGTTGGTGCGGAAGGTACGCTCCACCTGGTCCTCCGGAATCTCGGCGAAATCGCCACAGATATGCTGCTCGGCGGCGTTGTTCACCAAGATGTCGATGCGGCCGCCGAGGGCCTGCGCCGCCTCGGCCACGGCGCGGTGGACGAACTCCCGTTCGCCGATGTCGCCGGCGATGGCGGTGCAGCGGCGGCCCTCGGTCTCGATCAGCCGCCGAGTCTCCTCGGCGTCCTCGTGCTCGTCCTTGTAGAGGATGGCGACATCGGCCCCCTCCTTGGCGAAACCGATGGCGACCGCGCGGCCGATGCCGGAATCGCCGCCGGTCACCAGCGCGGTCTTGCCGGCAAGCTTGCCGCTGGCACGCCAGTGCTCCATTCGGTCCTGCGGGCGGGGCGTCATCTCCGTGGTGAGGCCGGGCTGGTGGTCCTGGCGCTGCGGCGGCTGGGGGGTCTGCTTGTCGTCGGGCATGAAGGGGTCCTCCGTGCCCCGGGCAACGGGCCGGGCGGGGCGGGGGTTGCCCCCGGCGGGTGGAACGGTTGGTTAAGCCCTCCCGGGGCATGCTGCAGGCGATGGACAGGACCCAAGGCATCTCCCCGGGCGGCATCGCCAAGCCAGGCAGCGCGCCGCCGCGCCCGGCCAAGGCCCATGCCTTCAAGCAGGCGATGGCCCGCGCCATGGAAGGCGCCGGGCCGCCTGCGCGGCTGCCGGCCCCGGCCGCGGCGGCACGGCCGGCAGAGAATGCCTTCCGCGCCCGCATCGCCCTCGCCGAGAGCAGCGCCCGCGCGCCCGGTCAGGGGCTCGGGGCGCGGAACCCGGGCTCCGGCGCGCTCGGCCGTTACCAGATCACGCCCCAGGCGCTACGCGATCTCGGCTGGCAGGATGCGGGCGGGCAGTGGACGATGCTGGCGGCGCGGCATGGCGTCCGCTCCGAAGCGGATTTCCTGACCAGCGCCCCGGCGCAGGAAGCGGCCATAGAGGCGTATCTCCGCCGGGCAGAGCAGCAGCTCGACCGCAACGGAAGCCTCGCGCGGGCGGGCGGCAGCGTCACGGGCCTCGACGGGCAGGCGGTGCCGCTGACCGAGGCGGGGCTGGTCGCGGCGGCGCATCGGCGCGGGGCGGGAAGCGTGGCGCGCTACCTGGCGCATCGCACCGGCACGCCGGATGCGCCGCTGAGCCAGGCCGACCGCAGTGCCTTCGCGGCGGTGGAGGGCCGGCTCAGGGACTTTGCGGCGCTGCCTTACGGGGTCGCAAGCCGGGAAGGCAGCACGCGCAACGGGTGAATGGGGGGCCTTGCTGCTCCCCCCACCGGCTGTCGGCTTACGCCGTGCGGTCGCCGCCGCCGGACAGGGCCGCCTGTGCGGCCGCCAGGCGGGCAACGGGGACGCGGTAGGGCGAGCAGGAGACATAGTCGAGCCCGGCCTCCTCGCAGAACTGGATCGAGGCCGGGTCGCCGCCATGCTCGCCGCAGATGCCGAGCTTGAGGTCGTCCTTCACCCCCCTGCCCTTCTCCTTGGCGATCTTCACCAGCGCGCCGACACCCTCCGGATCGATGGAGACGAAGGGGTCCTTCGGCAGGATGCCCTTCTCGACATAGAGCGGCAGGAACTTGCCGGCATCGTCGCGCGAGAGGCCGAAGGTCGTCTGCGTCAGGTCGTTGGTGCCGAAGCTGAAGAAGTCCGCCACCTCGGCGATCTTGTCGGCGGTCAGCGCGGCGCGTGGCAGCTCGATCATGGTGCCGACATAGTATTCGATCGTCTGGCCGCTTTCGGCAAAGACCTCCTTCGCCACCTTATCCACCTGGGCACGGGTGATCTCCAGCTCGCGGCGGGTGGCGACGAGGGGGATCATGATCTCCGGCACCGGGGCGGCGCCGGTCTCCTTGGCGGTGGCGACGGCAGCCTCGAAGATGGCGCGGGCCTGCATCTCGTAGATCTCCGGATAGGAGATGCCGAGGCGGCAGCCGCGGTGGCCGAGCATCGGGTTCGCCTCAGAGAGGTCGGCAGCGCGGCGCTGCATCGTCACCGGGTCGGTGCCGAGCGAGGCCGCGACCTCAGCGATTTCCGCCTCGGAATGCGGCAGGAACTCGTGCAGCGGCGGGTCGAGCAGGCGGATCGTCACCGGCAGCCCGGCCATGATTCGGAACAGCTCGATGAAGTCGGCGCGCTGGAAGGGCAGCAGGCGGGAGAGCGCCTCGCGCCGCCCCCCTTCGGTCTCCGACATGATCATCTGCCGCACCGCGCCGATGCGCTGCGGGTCGAAGAACATGTGCTCCGTGCGGCAGAGGCCGATGCCCTCGGCGCCGAATTTGCGCGCCGTATCGGCATCGAGCGGCGTCTCCGCATTGGCGCGGACCTTGAGGCGGCGCACGGTGTCGGCCCATTCCATCAGCGTGGCGAAGTCGCCGGAGAGCTGCGGCTCCACCATGGCGACGGAGCCGATGAAGATCTCGCCCGTCGCGCCGTCGAGGGTGATGGTCTCGCCGCCGCGGATGGTCTGGCCGCCGGCCATCAGCATCTGCGAGGAATAGTCCACGGTGACGCCGCCGGCGCCGGCGACGCAGGGTCGGCCCATGCCGCGGGCGACGACGGCCGCGTGGCTGGTCATGCCGCCGCGTGTCGTCAGGATCCCCCGCGCGGCATGCATGCCGTGGATGTCCTCCGGGCTCGTCTCGATGCGGACGAGGATGACGGCCTCGCCCTTCGCCGCGCGGACCTCCGCCTCATCGGCCGAGAAGACGACGGCGCCGCTGGCGGCACCGGGACTCGCCGGCAGGCCCTTGGCGAGCAGCCGGCGCGGCGCCTTCGGGTCGAGCGTCGGATGGAGGAGTTGGTCGAGGGCCGAGGGGTTGACGCGCTTGATGGCCTCGGTCTGATCGATCAGCCCCTCGCGCGCCATGTCGACGGCGATCTTGAGGCTGGCGGCGGCTGTGCGCTTCCCGTTGCGGGTCTGCAGCATGTAGAGCTTGTTCTGCTGGACCGTGAACTCGATGTCCTGCATGTCCGTGTAGTGCTGCTCGAGCCTGGCGCGGACCGCGACGAGTTCCTCATAGGCCTTCGGCATGGCAACTTCCATGCTGCGCTCGCCCGGCTTCGCCTTGAGCTGCGCCATGGGCTGCGGCGTGCGGATGCCGGCCACCACGTCCTCGCCCTGGGCGTTGATGAGGTACTCGCCGTAGAAGATGTTCTCGCCCGTGCTGGGGTCGCGGGTGAAGCAGACGCCGGTCGCGCAGTCCTCGCCCATATTGCCGAAGACCATGGCCTGGACGTTGACCGCCGTGCCCCAATTCGCCGGGATGTCGTGCAGGCGGCGGTAGGTATTGGCGCGGGCATTCATCCAGGAGCCGAAGACGGCGCCGATCGCGGCCCAGAGCTGTGCCTCGGGGTCCTGCGGGAAGGGCTGGCCGGTGACCTGGGCCACCATCTCCTTGTAGCCGGTGACGACCGTCTTCCAGTCGTCGGCGGTGAGCTGCGTGTCCTCATGGACGTCGCGGGCGAGCTTCACCTCCTCGATGATCTCCTCGAAGCGGTGATGGTCGACGCCGAGCACGACGCTGCCGAACATCTGGATGAAGCGGCGGTAGCTGTCCCAGGCGAAGCGCGGGTCGCCGGAGGCGGCGGCGAGGCCGTCCACCGTCTCGTCGTTCAGGCCGAGGTTCAACACCGTATCCATCATCCCCGGCATGGAGACGCGGGCGCCGGAGCGGACGGAGACGAGCAACGGCTTGCGGTGGTCGCCGAAGCGAACGCCGACGGCTTCCTCGACGCGGGCGAGGGCGGCGGCGACCTGGTCCTTCAGCTCCGGCGGGTACTGCTTGCCGTTGTCGTAGTAGTAGGTGCAGACCTCGGTGGTGATGGTGAAACCGGGCGGGACGGGCAGGCCGATGCTGGCCATCTCGGCCAGGTTGGCGCCCTTACCGCCCAGCAGGTTGCGCATCTCGGCCTTGCCTTCGTTATGGCCGGCACCGAAGCTGTAGACCCACTTGCTCACGGGCGAGTTCCTTGTGTTGACGAGGGCGACGCAAACGCCGGTTGTGGCGCAGAGTGTGCCATTCCGGCGTCAATTCAACCTTCGATTTTTGAGAAGTCCGCGACCACCGCCATGGCGGCGCAGAGATGGCTGAGCAAACGCAAGCGGTTGGCGCGCAGTTGCGCATCCGGGTCGTTCACAACCACGGATTCAAAGAAGGCGTCGAGCGGGGCGCGGAGAGCGGCGAGTGCCCCCATGGCGGTGAGGAAGTCCTCCCGCGCCAGAGCGGTCGCGACCTCGGCGGCGCGGGCCTCGACCGCCCCGGCGAGTGCGGCCTCGGCGGGGAGGACGAGCAGGCTCGGGTCAACCGGGCCGTCATGCGGGCCGTCCTTCCGCGTCTCGATGCGGAGGATGTTGGCGGCGCGCTTGTAGGCGGCGAGGAGGTTAGCGCCGTCCGGCGTCGCCAACATGGTCTCGAGCGCGGCGGCGCGGGCCAGGAGGCGCACGAGGTCGTCATCCGGCGTCGCGCCGAAGATGGCGGCGACGAGGTCGTGGCGGGCGCCTTCGCTGCGGAGCTGGACCCGGAGGCGATCGGTCAGGAAGTCGAGGAGGCCGGCGGCGAAGGCGGCGACCATCGGCGGGTGCTCGGACTTGGCCGGTGGCTGCCAGCCGGCCTTCAGCTTCTCCGTGGCGACATCCATGCCGAATTCCGGGTTGGAAGTGGTGCCGGTGGCCTGCGGATAGCCGAAGAAGGCCTCGCCGATCAGCCCGGCGAGGCCGATCCGCAGGCCGCCTTCCCGAATCATGCGGATGACGCCGAGGGCAGCGCGGCGGAGGGCGAAGGGGTCGCCCGAGCCGGTCGGCTTCTCGCCTGCAGCGAAGAAGCCGACGAGCTGATCAAGCTTGTCTGCCAGCGCCACCGCGACCGCCACCGGCTCCGCCGGCACCGCATCCCCCGGGCCGAGCGGCCGGTAATGCGCGCCGATCGCCTCGGCGATGCGCGGGTCCTCGCCATCGGCCAGGGCGTAGTAGCGGCCCATGATGCCCTGGACTTCGGGGAACTCGCCGACCATGCCGGTCGCCAGGTCGGCCTTGGCCAGCTTGCCGGCGCGCGCCGCCAGCGCCGGGTCGGCACCGACATGGGGGGCGATCAGCCCGGTCAGCCGCTCCAGCCGCCGCACCCGCTCGCCCTGGGTGCCGAGCCTGGCGTGGAAGACGACGCTTTCCAGCTTGGGGAGGAACTCTTCCAGCCGCTGCTTGCGGTCCTGGTCGCGGAAGAAGCGGGCATCGGCGAGGCGGGCGCGCAGCACGCGCTCATTGCCCGCAATAATCGCGGCGCCGCCATCCTCGGGGATGATGTTGGCGACCAGGGCGAAGCGCGGGGCGGGGCTTCCGTCTGGGTGGCGCAGCGCAAAATAGCGCTGGTTCACCCGCATGGTGGTGCGCATCACCTCGGGGGGGAGGTCCATGAAGGCGGCGTCGATGGAGCCGAGCAGCGGCACCGGCCATTCGACCAGCCCGGACACCTCGGCGAGCAGGCCGCGGTCGGGGACGACCTCCAGCCCCTCCCGCGCCGCGAGGTCAGCGATGCCACTCTCGATCATACGCTCCCGCTCCGCCGCATCGGCGATGACGAAGCGCCGGCGCAGCCCCTCCTCGTACTCGGCGAAGGAGGCGACGGCGAGGGGCTCGGTGCCGGCGAGGATGCGGTGCCCCTCCGTCAGGTCGGCGGCCACGATGCCGTGGACCTGGTCCTCGCCATGGGCGAGGGCGAAGCGGACGGGGCGGCCGTCGAACAGGCAGAGGACGCGTTGCAGGGGGCGCACCCAGGCGAAGTCGCTGCTGCCCCAGCGCATGGATTTCGGCCAGGGGAAGGCGCGCAGCACGGCGGGGACGGCGCGGGCGAGCAGGTCCTCGGCCAGCGTCACCTCGCCGGGCTTGGCGAGGACCCAGAACTCGCCCTCCTCCTTGAGCTGCTCACGGGTGGCGTTGTGCTTGCGGAGGAACCCCTCCAGCGCCTGGGGTGGGGCGTTGCGGCGGGGGCCGCGCTCCTCCTTGCCCGGCGTCTCGGCGCGGGTGGCCAGGTCGCCGACCAGGGCGATGCGGCGGGGGCCGGAGAGCGGGCGGGGCTGCTCCGGCATCAGCGGGCGCAGTTCGGCCTGGAGCAGGCGGGCGAAATCCTCCGCGGCCCGGGCCTGCATGCGGGCCGGGATTTCCTCGGAGAAGAGCTCGATCAGCAGTTGGGGCATGGGGTCAGGGCGCCCGCGTCACTTCGGTGAGGGAGATGGCGATACTCAAAGGGGGCTGGCTCAGGCGCATGTCATCCCTCCCCCTTCAGCCACGCCTCGCAGCAGCCCTTCGCCAGCGCCCGCACCCGGCCGATATAGGCAGCGCGCTCGGTCACGCTGATGGCGCCGCGGGCGTCGAGCAGGTTGAAGCGGTGGCTGGCCTTGATGCACTGGTCATAGGCGGGCATCGCCAGACCCTGCGCCAGCAGCGCGGCACATTCCTTCTCCGCATCCTCGAAGTGGCGGAACAGCATCGGCACATCGGCGAACTCGAAATTATGGGCGCTGTACTCGCGCTCGGCACGGAGGAAGACCTCGCCGTACTTCACGCCCTCGTCATTGAAATCGAGGTCGTAGATGCTGTCCTTGCCCTGCAGGTACATCGCCAGCCGCTCAAGACCGAGGGTCAGCTCGCAGCAGGGCACGGCGCAGGGGATGCCGCCGACCTGCTGGAAATAGGTGAACTGCGTCACCTCCATCCCGTCGCACCAAACCTCCCAGCCGAGGCCCCAGGCGCCGAGGGTCGGGCTCTCCCAGTCATCCTCGACGAAGCGGAAGTCGTGGACCTTGGGGTCCATCCCGAGGGCGCGGTAGGCATCGAGCAGCAGGGATTGCGGGTCGCGCGGACTCGGCTTCAGGATCACCTGGTACTGGTAGTAGTGCTGCAACCGGTTGGGGTTCTCGCCATAGCGGCCGTCGGAGGGGCGGCGGCTCGGCTGGACATAGGCGGCCTTCCAGGGCTTCGCGCCGAGGGCGCGGAGGGTCGTCGCCGGATGGAAGGTGCCGGCGCCCACCTCCATGTCATAGGGTTGCAGGATCAGGCAGCCCTGCGCCGACCAGAAGGCGTGCAGGCGGAGGATGATGTTCTGGAAGCTCGGCGGCTTCCGGCGAAGGGTGGGGGCGGCCAGGCTCTGCATGCGGCGCCTTTTGCCACGGCGCCGCTCCCGAACATAGTGGGCCGCCGGTCACAGCCCGAGGCGGGCCCAGGCGGCACGTTCCTCCGTCGCGGCGATCACCGCCTCGGCGGAGAAGCCTGGCAACAGGCGGCGCAGCAAAGAGGGCCGCCTTCCGCCGAAGGTGACCAGGCGGGCCTTGGGGCCGAAGCGGCGCTTCACCTCCTCCGCCGCATCACCGAGGCGGTCGGCCAGGCCAAGCTCCACCGCGCGGCGGCCAGGCCAGAAGCGCCCGGTGAAAAGCTCCTCGGCCGGGGCCTTCAGCCGGTCGCCGCGGCGGGACTGCACCCAGCCGCGGAACTCCCCGTGCAGCTCGCCGAGCAGGGTATCGAGGCGGGCGACATCCTCCGCGCGTTCGGGGGCGAAGGGGTCGAGGAAGCTCTTCTCGCTGCCGGCGGTGTGCATCCGCCGCTCGATGCCGAGGCGCCGGATCGCCCCCTCGAAGCCGAAGCCGGCGGCGATGACGCCGATAGAGCCGAGGATGGAGGCCGGGTCGGCCACGATCTCGTCGGCCGCGCAGGCGATCCAGTAGCCGCCGGAGGCCGCGGCATCCTCCACGCAGGCGATAACGGGTAGCTTCTTCTCCTCCGCCAGCCGCCGGATATGGCGGGCGATGAGGCTCGACTGCACCGGCGAGCCGCCGGGAGAGTTGATGACGAGGAAAACGGCGGCCGCCCGCTTCAGCGCGAAGGCGCGGTCGAGCGCCGGGGCGATGCCGGCCGGACTCAGCCCGCCGCCGAGGCCGGGGCGGGGGGTGATGGTGCCCTGGAGGCGCACCAGGGCGATGCGGGGATCGCGGGAGAGGAAGGGAAGCGAGAGGGGCATGGGGCCAGACATGCCCGTGACGGCGCCAGTATCAAGCCCGGTCATTAAGCCCGGTGCCGGGGGTTGTCCTCTGCGCCCGGCTTCGCCAGCCTGCCGGCCAGCAGGGAGGGCCGGACGATGTTCGACTTCAAGGGCAAGCGGGTGGTGGCCTGCGGCGGCAGCCGGGGGATCGGGCGGTCGATCGCGCTCGGCTTCGCGCAGGCGGGGGCGGCGGTGTCCATCTGCGCCCGGAGCGCGGGGCCGCTGGAGGCAGCACGGGCGGAGATCGCGGGGCTCGGCGTCCAGGCCCATGCGGCAGGCTGCGACCTCGGCGACCGGGAAGCGGTACGTGGCTATGTCGCGGCGGCGGCCGAGGCGCTGGGCGGGATCGATGTGCTGGTGAACAATGCCAGCGGTTTCGGCTCGCAGGACACTGAGGAGCATTGGGCGCAGGGGCTCTCGGTCGATATCATGGCGACGGTCAGGGCGACGCATGCGGCGCTGCCCTTCCTGGAGGCGGGCCGGGGCAGCATCATCAACGTCTCCTCCATCTCCGGCTACCGGCCCTCGGTGCGGACGCCGGCCTATGCCGCGGTGAAGGCGCTGCTGATCAACTACACCACCTCGCAGGCGGCGATGTATGCGCCGAAGGGCATCAGGGTGAACGCCGTGGCGCCGGGCTCGATCGAATTCCCCGGCGGCTCCTGGGAGCAGCGGCGGACGAGCGACCCCAAGCTCTACAACGCCATCCTCGGCGGCATCCCCTTCGGACGGCTCGGCACGCCGGAGGAGGTGGCGAATGTGGCGCTCTTCCTGGCGAGCCCGCTGGCCGGGTGGGTGACGGGGCAGACCGTCATCGTCGATGGAGGCCAGATGTTGTGAGCACCTCCGGCCGCATCCTCGTCATCAACCCGAACTCCTCCGTCTCCTGCACGGCGGGGATCGCGGCGGCGCTGGAGCGCTTCGGCGCACTAGGGCGGTTCGAGGTGGTGCGGCTGGCGGAAGGGCCGCCGGCCATCGCCAGCTGGCGGGACTGGCACAGCGTCACCGAGCCGCTCTGCCGGCTGGTGGAGCGGGAGGAGGCGGCGGCCTATGTGATCGCCTGCGTCTCCGACCCCGGGTTGGAGGCGGTGCGGGCCACAACGCGGCGCCCAGTGCTCGGGATGTTCCGCAGCGCGGTCGCGGCGGCGATGACGCGGGCGGAGCGCTTCGGCGTTATCGGCTTCGTCGCCGCGAGCGAGGCGCGGCAGCGCCTGGCGCTGCGGGGGATGGGGGTGGAAGACCGGCTGGCCGGCTGGGTGCCGCTCGACCTGCCGATGGAGGTGCTGACCGATCCGGAGGCGCCACGGACCCGCATCCGTGAGGCGGCGCGGGCGCTGGCGGCGACGGGGGCGGGGGCGATCGTGTTGGGCTGTACCGGCCTGGCCGGGCATCTCGCCGCTGCGGAGGATGCTGCGGGGCTCCCGGTGATCGAGCCCTGCGCGGCGGCCGGGGCGATGGCGCTACTGGCCACCGCCCCGCAGTAAGCGAGGCTAGATGCCGGACTTCTGGCCGCTGGTCTCGAGCTGGATGTAGCGCTGGACCGTCTGCGGCAGGCTCTGGCCGACGAATTCGGCCATCTTCACCTCCTCTTGCAGGCTCTGCTGCAACAGGCCAAGGCCCTCCTGGTCACCAGCCGCCTGCGCCATCTCCATGAGGGCGCGATAGGACGCGATCTCGAAATGCTCGAAGGCGTAGTTGGCGAAGGTGTTCTTCAGGATCTCGTCCTGCATCGGGGCATGCGCCATGGCGGCGAGATTGCCCATCAGACCGGTGCCGAAATCCTTCAGCGCGGAATGGCTGGTGCCGTGCCGCTCGAGAATCTGCTCCAGGCGCTGGGCCTGGATGCGGCTCTCCTCCACATGGGACTTCATGCGGGCCGCCATCTCGGGATAGTTCTCGATCCTCTCGATCTGGCGCTCGAGCAGCTGAACCGCCTGCGTCTCGAGGGCATGGGCGTTCTTGAGGCCGGTGATGTAGATGTCCTGGGCGCTGCTTGCCATGGAGTGTCTCCTGTGTTTCCTGCGCAAGGAACAGCGCCGGGCGGGGGGCGGTTCCCCGGACGGGTGGACCGTTCCGGCGGCATGCCCCGACGCTCGGGAACGCCGGGCGGGGCTATGGCGCTTTGGCGGCCATGGAAAAGGACACCCCGATGCGCTGGGACGGGACGACCACTGACGCCAAGCCGCCACGCTTCGTGCCGGCGCCGCTCGGCACGGCGATAGGCCGGGGCATCCGCAACCGCTGCCCCTATTGCGGCGTCGGCCGGGTCTTCGCCGGCTACCTGGCGCTGGTGCCGGAATGCAGCAACTGCCACGCGCCGCTCGCCCGGTTGCGGGCGGATGACGCACCGCCCTACTTCGTCATCTTCCTCGTCGGCCATCTGCTGGTGCCGCCCGTCTTCTGGGTGGAGAAGGCTTATGAGCCGCCGATGTGGCTTCACATGGTCATTTGGTTGCCTCTCTTCACCATCCTCTGCATCCTGCTGCTGCGACCCATCAAGGGCGCTGTGGTGGGGTGGATGAGCACGCTCGGGATCGTCTCGGTCGAGGAGGATGACGAGGAGGAGGCGCCGGCCGCGGCCGCGCCCCCGCTGCGCGGACTGCCCGACCGGAATGCCTGAGGAAGAGCCCCCCGAGCGGCGGATCGTCCGGCTGGAACTGCCGGATGCCAGCCCCCTCCCCTCTGCCTATGCCGAGGCGGACCGCAGGCAGGCGGTGCAGGACCTGCTGGCCAGCAACAGCTTCGACCCGCTTGGCGTGCCAGGCGGGCCCTTCGTGCTGTATCTCTGTGTGCGGGACGGGCGGCTGGTCTTCGACATACGCGATGGCACGGAGGAGGCGGTGCGGGCGGTGGCGCTGGCGCTCGGGCCTTTTCGGCGGCTCATCAAGGACTATCACCTGATCGTCCAAAGCCATGAGCAGGCGGTCACCGAGGGTGGGCACGAGGCGCGCATCCAGGCGATCGACATGGGCCGGCGAGGGCTGCACAACGAGGGCGCGGCGCTGCTGGTGGAGCGGCTGGAAGGCCGCATCGGCCTCGACTTCGAGTCGGCGCGGCGGCTCTTCACCCTGGTCTGCGCGCTGCACCAGCGGATCTAGCGGCAGGCGGGGCTTCATCCGACTACCGCTTGACGTGATGCTCCCTTGAGACGCAAGCACCGGCCATGAAGATCAACGGCACTTCCTATCGCAGCGTCTGGGTGGACCCCGAGGATGGCTGGTCCGTCCGCATCTTCGACCAGACCAGGCTGCCCTGGTCGGTCGATATCCTGCAGCTCACGACATGGGAGGCGGCGGCGCATGCGATCCGCTCCATGCAGGTGCGCGGGGCGCCGCTGATCGGCGCCGTCGCGGCCTATGGCGTGGCGCTGGCCATGCGGGCCGACCCCACCTCGCTCGACCGGGTGCTGCCGGCGCTGAATGCGACCCGGCCGACGGCGATCAACCTGCGCTGGGCGCTCGACCGGCAGCGGGCGGCGCTGCACAACCTGCCCGTCGAGGCGCGGGCGGAGGCAGCCTATGCCGAGGCGGCCGCCATCGCCGACGACGATGCCGAGACCTGCCAGCGCATCGGCGAGAACGGGCTGCCGCTGCTGGCCGAGGTCGCGGCGCGGAAGGGCAAGGTCAACGTGCTGACCCATTGCAATGCCGGCTGGCTGGCGACCGTCGACTGGGGCACGGCGCTGGCGCCGATCTACATGGCGCATGACGCGGGCCATGACGTGCATGTCTGGGTCGACGAGACCCGGCCGCGCAACCAGGGCGCGGCGCTGACTGCCTTCGAGCTCGGCGCCCATGGCGTCCCCCACACCGTCATCGCCGATAATGCCGGCGGGCACCTGATGCAGCATGGCGATGTCGATCTCTGCATCGTCGGCACCGACCGGGTGACGCGGCAGGGCGATGTCGCCAACAAGATCGGCACCTATCTGAAGGCGCTGGCGGCGCGCGACAACGGCATCCCCTTCTGGGTGGCGCTGCCGCATTCGACGCTCGACTGGCGGGTGCGGGATGGCGTCGCCGAAATCCCGATCGAGGAGCGGTCGGGGGCGGAGGTGACGGAGCTGACCGGCCGCACCGCGGACGGGCGGATCGAGACGGTGCGCGTCGTCGCCGAGGGCAGCGCCGCGGCCAACCCGGCCTTCGACGTGACGCCGGCGCGGCTGGTGACGGGGCTCATCACCGAGCGCGGGCGGTGCGAGGCGAGCGAGGCGGGGCTCGCCGCCATGTATCCGGAATTCGCCGGACAGTAGAGAACCGACCGAACCGCTTCATCCGGCCCGGGCTGAATTGTAGCTCATCTGAAACCTGAGCATCATCCTCCGGCTATACGGCGGCGGCATGGTCCGCCGCCGCATGGCTTGGGGGTTGTGGATGATGCGTAAGGCCCGAATTCTGGCAGCAGGCAGTGTTCTTCTTGCGGTAGCGGCACAGCCTGCCCGGGCGCAGGAGGCTGCGCGGATGGAGGCGATCGAGCGGCAGATCCGGTCGCTGCAGGGCGAGTTGACCCGCATGCGGCGCGACATGCAGGTGCGCGAGACCGAGACCCGCGCGGCCAAGCAGGATGCCGCGCAGGCCCGCTCCGAGGCGCAGGCCGCGCAGCGTCAGGTCGAAACCACGCAGCGCCAGATCGAGGCCGCGCCGCGCCTCACCGGGCAGCCGCCGGCCGACCAGGTGCGCATCGGCTTCCCGAGCAACCGGCCGACCATCACCTCCGCCGACGGCCGCTTCAGCGCCTATCTCGGCGCGCAATTTCAGTACGACGTCGGTGGCGCCCTCCAGGGCGACCGCACCGCGGGAGCGCCGCGGCTCAACTCCTTCGGCGAGAACCTCCGCCGCGGCCGTCTGTACTTCGGCTTCAAGTACGACGACCTGTTGCTGAGCGTGACGCCCGATTTCGGCGGTTCGCCCGACGGCACGCCGTCGCTCTACGAGGCCAACCTCACCTGGACTCCGATCCGGCCGCTGGCGCTGACGGTCGGCTACTACAAGCCCTATTACGGCCTGGCCGACTCCATGAGCTCGAACGACTTCCTGTTCCTCGAGCGGCCGAGCATCATGGAGATCGCCCGAAACATCACGGCCGGTGACGCTCGTGCCTCGGTCGGCGGACGCTGGGCGGCGAGCCGCTGGTTTGCCGCAGGCTACCTCACCGGCGACGTCGCTGGCTCGAACAGCACCACCCAGGCCACCAGCGGGCAAACCGGCTTCGTCGGCCGCGTGGCCGGCCGACCCTATACCGATGCCGATACCGACCTGCATCTCGGCGTCACCGGCTCCTACGCCTTCGACCTGCGGCGGCAGGCGGACGGCCAGACGCTTCGCCTGCGCGACCGGCCGGAATGGCGCGCCGGCGATCCTTCCACCCGGCTGATCGATACCGGGAACCTGGCGGCCGACAATGCCAGCGCCTGGGGTCCCGAGTTCGGCGTGCGCTGGCGCAACTTCATGCTGCAGGGCGAGTACCAGCAGATCAACGTGGCACAGGCCCAGACCAGCGGCGCGCTGCGGCCCGACCTGACCTTCGATGGCGGCTATGTCGAGGCAAGCTGGGTCATGACCGGCGAGCCGCGGCGCTACAGCACCTCCTCCGCCGCCTTTGGCCGGCCCAACCCCGCGCGCCCCTTCGACTTCAGCGGCGGCGGCTGGGGCGCCTGGGAGCTGATGGCCCGCTACAGCGTCGCCGACCTGAACGACAAGGTCACCCGCGGCCAGGCGCAGGCGGCGACTGGCGGCGTCCATGGCGGCCGGCAGGAGGTGGTGGGCCTGGGCCTGTCCTGGTACCCGACCAACTTCCTGCGCTTCATGCTTGATTGGAACATCGTCAACGTGGACCGGCTGAATACCGCCGGCACCCAGCAGATCGGCGACCGCTTCCACACGATCGGGCTGCGGTCCCAGATGGCGTTCTGATCCGTGCCGCGCCGGCCTTAGCGGCCGTAGAGGGCCGGGACCGGGTGGCGGTCCCGGCTGGTGCGTTCCAACATCATCAGCCCGGCGATCAGCATGCCGCCGGCGCCGCAGGCCGCCCAGAAGGCCAGCATCGGCGGCACGCGGCCGGGGGTGAAGGCGTCGGACAGCAGCAGGGCGACCAGGGCCGAGATCACGGCCAGGGAGGCGCCGATCAGGCTGCAGGCGATCCGTTGCATGCTGAGTTGCTCCGTTCATCGATGGGCCAGTCGGCCCGTGCAGCGATAAGAACACCCGGCGCTTGGCAGCTTCTGGTCGGTGATGGGGCGATTTCGTGGCAGCGCTCCCGGTTGCGCCGCAGCAAGGAATGCGGGATCGTCCCGCCCCGACGCCTGCCGGGAGCCCCTCGCCCATGATCCGTGCCTTCCTCGCCACCCTGCTGGGCGCCGGCCTGCTGGCCGCGCCGGCCCTCGCCCAGACCACCGTCGGTGCCCCGGCCGGCGGCCAGCCGCCGCTGCGCTGCGCGGTGGATGGCACCTTCGCGCCGCACGCCTTCCCGAGCCTCCAGGGCGGGGTGCAGGGCTTCCAGATCGACCTCTTTGATGCCGTGGCGAAGCGGCTGGGGCGGCAGCTCGTCATCGACAGCGCCAGCTTCTCGGGCCTCATCCCGGCGATGAATGCGGGGCGCTACGATTTTCTCTGCGCGCCCGTGACGGTGACGGAGGAGCGGGCGCGTAGCCTGCTCTTCACCGAGGGCTATCTCTGGACCGAGCTGCAATTCGGCATCAGGCGCGGCACCACGCCGATCCGCTCGGAGGAGGACCTGCGCGGCAAAACGGTCAGCGTGAACAAGGGCACGCCCTATGAGCAATGGGTGCGCAACAACGCCGAGCGGCTGGGACTGACGCTGCTCGCCTTCGACAGCCAGCCGGATGCGGTGCAGGCGGTGCTACAGGGCCGAGCCTATGCCAACCTCTCGGGCAACACGGTGATCAAGTACTCGGCGGCGCGCACGCCGCAATTCATCGCCGACTTCGCGCTGCCCGGCACGCGCTTCCATTGGGGGACGCCGACGCGGCAGGACAACACGGCGATGCGGGCGCAGCTCGAGGAGGCAATCGAATGCCTCAAGAAGGACGGCACCATCGCGCGGCTTTCCGAGAAGTGGTTCGGCGCAGCGCCGAAGGAGGACGATGCGGAGCGCGTCCCCTTCCCCGGCTATGGCCCGCCCGGCCTGCCGGGCTATGACGCGACGCCGGTGCGCGCGGCCTGCGGGTGAGCGCCGCGATCGTCGAGGCGCGCGGCGTCCACAAGCATTTCGGCGGCCTGCATGTGCTGAAGGGCGTCGATCTCGCGGTGCGGGAGCGTGAGCTGGTCTTCGTCATCGGGCCGAGCGGCTCGGGGAAGTCGACGCTGCTGCGCTGCCTCAACCGGCTGGAGGAGCCGAGCGACGGCAGCATCACGGTGGACGGCATCGACATGCTCGACCGCCGTACCGACATCAACAAGGCCCGTCAGCGGATTGGGATGGTCTTCCAGTCCTTCAACCTCTATCCGCACATGACGGCGCTCGGGAATGTCGCGCTGGCCTTGCGCCGGGTGCAGGGGCTGCCACGGGCGGAGGCGGAGGCCAGGGCACGGCAGGCGCTGGAGCGGGTGCACCTGGCGGACCGTGCCGGGCATTACCCGGGCCAGCTCTCGGGCGGGCAGCAGCAGCGCGTCGCCATCGCGCGGGCCATCGCGCTGGAGCCCCGCGTGATGCTGTTCGACGAGCCGACCTCGGCGCTCGACCCGGAGCTGGTCGGCGGCGTGCTCCAGGCGATGCGGGAGCTGCGCGAGAGCGGCATGACCATGGTCGTCGTCAGCCACGAGATGGGCTTCGCCCGCGCGGCGGCGGACCGGGTGGTGTTCATGGATGGCGGCCGCATCGTCGAGGAGGGTCCGCCCGAGGCGATCTTCGGCAACCCGCAGCAGGAGCGGACGCGCGCCTTCATCGGCCAGATCGAGCGGCACTGACCCGTGACCAATTGGGACCGCTTCCTCGACAGCTTCTTCAACGCGCGCGTGGCCGCCGAATACCTGCCGAAGATCATCGAGGGCTTCTGGCTCACCATCCTGCTCGCCGCCTGCATCATCCTGGCCGGGGTTGCGGCGGGGCTGGCGCTGGCGGTGCTGCGCAGCCTGGGCATCCGGGTGCTGAACTGGGCGATCATCTTCGTCGTGGACCTGTTCCGGGCGCTGCCGCCGCTGGTCATCATCGCGCTGCTCTATTTCGGGCTTCCCGCGGCGGGGCTCTCGCTCTCCGGCTTCGCGGCGGCCTGGCTGGCGCTCTCGCTGGTGCTGATGGCCTTCACCGAGGAAATCTTCTGGGCCGGCATCACCGCCGTGCCCAAGGGCCAATGGGAAGCGGCGCGGAGCACGGGGCTCGGCTTCCTCGACACCTTCACCCTGGTCGTGCTGCCGCAGGCGGTGCGAATGGTGATCCCGCCGCTGACCAACCGCACCATCGCCATCACCAAGGGGACGGCGCTGGCCTCCGTCGTCGCGGTGCAGGAAATCCTGGGCGCGGCGCAGGCGGGCGTCTCCTTCAGCTTCAACCCGACGCCGCTGACGCTCGGGGCGGTCGCCTATCTCGTGCTGTTCCTGCCCGTCGTGATCCTCGGCCGCTGGGTCGAGACGCGCTTCGCCTGGAAGCGTTGAGCCATGTCCTTCGATGAGTTCCTCCAGGCCTTCTTCTCGCTCGAGATATTGCAGCAGGCCTGGCCGATCCTCTGGGCGGGGCTTCTCAACACGCTGCTGCTCTCGGTCGTGGTGGTGCCGCTCGGCTTCCTCGGCGGGCTGATCCTCGCCCTGCTCGGCACGGTGCACAGCCGGTGGGTGCGCTGGCCGCTGATCGCCTGGGTCGACCTGTTCCGCTCGCTGCCGCCGCTGGTGCTGCTGGTCTTCGTCTATGCCGGTCTGCCCTTCGCCGGGCTCGAGGTCACGGCGCTGACGGCGGTGGCCATCGGCTTCTTCCTCAATACCGGCGCCTATTACGGCGAGATCCTCCGCGCCGGCATCGAAAGCGTGCCGCGCGGGCAGGTGGAGGCGGCGCGCTGCACCGGCCTCACCGCGGCGCAGGCGATGGCGCATGTGGTGCTGCCGCAGGCGGTGCGGAACGTGCTGCCGGACCTCATCTCCAACACGCTGGAGGTGGTGAAGCTCACCTCCATCGCCTCGGTGGTGGCGCTGCCGGAACTGCTCTTCCAGGCGCGGCAGGCGCAGAGCGTGACCTACAACGCGACGCCGATCATGGCCGCGGCGGTGATCTACTTCATCCTGCTCTGGCCGGTGGTGCGGCTGCTCTCGCGGCTGGAGAACCGGCAGATGGCCGGGCGGCGGTAGTCCTCGCCGTCAGCCGCCTGCTCATCCCGTCCGTTCGTGGGCGGCGCCCATGAGCTTCAAGGACAGATGACTAAGGCCCACTGGGCAGGGCCCGCAGATAAGCCACGATGTCCGACAGGTCGTCGGGGCTGACGCGCGCATAGTAGCCATAGGCCATCGGCGGGTTGAGCTGGTGGCCGTCGGCGGAGATGCCCTGCGTGATGGCGCGGAAGATCTGCGCCTCGGTCCAGTCGCCGATGGCCCTCGGGGTGATGTCGCGCGGCACGACCTGCCCCAGCGGCGAGGCCATCGGCGGGCCGCCGGCGCCCGCCCGGCTCCAGTCGCGCCGCCCGTCGGGACCGACCGGGCTATGGCATTCGATGCAGTGCCCGAGGGGCCCGGCGAGATAGGCGCCGCGGGAGACCGGGTTGTCGGCCGGCATCGCCACCGTCCCGACCGGCGGCCCGTAGGAGGGCGGCAGCGGGATCTGGAAGCTCGACCTCCCCGTCGCGTTCCGCACCGGCGGCACGCTGCGGAGATAGGCGACCATGGCGGCGAGGTCGCGGTCGGCGATGCCGCGATAGAGCTCGATTGGCATAGGCGGGCCGATCAGGCTGCCATCCGGCCGCCGCCCCTCGCGGATGGCGAGTGCGATCTGCGCATCGGTCCAGCGGCCGATGCCGGTCTCGGGGTCGGGCGTGATGTTGGAGGCGACGGCGCGGAACAGCCCTGGCTCTTCGATGACCAGGCCGCCGGCCAGCGCCATGCCCGGCACATCGCCGGACGGGCCCTTCGGCGTATGGCAGTTGCCGCAGGCGGCAATCCCCTCGACCAGGTAGCGGCCGCGCTCCAGCAGGGCGGCCTCCTGGGCCAGGGCCTGGCCGCCAAGCAGCAGGGCCAAGCCCCATCCAAGCCAGAACCGCATCCTTCCGCCCCCTATTGGTCCGGCCAAGAGAGCAAGGACGATGCACCGGCGCAACCGGCGCGGCGGTCATCTACTTCACGGCATAGACATCGTAGGTCGGCCCGCTCGGCGGCCGCTGGCCGATGCCGATGGCGAGGATCCGGTTCAGCCAGGCCAGCGGCGCGGCGCCGGTCTCGAAGCGGATGGCGGTGCGGAAGTAGTACTCGGCCGGGTCCACCGCCTCGCCGGCATTCAGCCGCGCCAGCACCTCGGGCGCCGCGGTGCGGATGCCGCTGTAATGCATGAAGATGTGGTGGCCTTCGGCGGACTTGACGGTCAGCCGCACATCCATATGCGCCGTGCCGTCCGGGTCGACGCGCAGCCAGTCGGCGGCGGTGCCGGGGAGGATCTCGCCGGTCAGCGCCGGGCCTTCGATGCGGCCGCCGGTGACGGGGACGATGCGGAGGTCGCCGGTCCGTGTCGCGCCCACGGGCTGGGGCGCGCCGACCGTGAGGGTGGCGCGGAAGAGGAATTCGCCCATCAGTGGCAGGGGTGTCATGGCCTTGTCCTCCTTATCGTTGCCGCCAGGGCAGGCCTTCGGCCTTCCAGCCGGCGAGTTGGCCGCGATGGCCCTCCTCGTCGGGCGGGCCCTCGAAGCCGTCGGCCACGTTGAAGGCATGCGGGAAGCCCATGCTCTGCGCAGCCTGCCCGGCGGCGAGGCTGCGGACGCCGGAGCGGCAGATGAAGTAGAGGCGGTTCTCCGCCGTCAGCCCGGCCTTGCGCATCTGCTCGGCGAAGGCGCCGTTCACCTGCATGGAGGGATAGACCTGCCAGGGGATGAGCAGGAGCTGCTTGCCCGTCTCGGTGATGTCCGGCAAGCCGACGAAATTCCATTCCGCGTCGGTGCGGACATCGATGAGAATGGTGGCGGGGTCCTGGACCAGCGCCTCCCAGGTGTCGCGGGGGCGGATATCGGGCACACCGGGCATGCGGCGTCTCCTCTGCACGGGGTTCGGGCGGAGCATGGGCGGCCTGCCGGCGGAGGGCAATCCGGCTTTCCGGTTGACCGGCCCGGCCCGAGGTCCGACCATTCCGGCATGGACGCCCCGATCCGCCTTGGCATGCTCACCCCCTCCTCCAACACCGTGCTGGAGCCGGTGACGGCGGCGATGCTCGCCGGGCTGCCGGGGGTAACGGCGCATTTCGCCCGGATCCGGGTAGTGGCGATCGATCTCGGCGCCGGATCGCGGGGGCAGTTCGACACCGGGCCGATGCTGGAGGCGGCAGGGCTGCTGGCGGATGCCAAGGTGCATGCGATCTGCTGGAACGGCACCTCCGGCGCTTGGCTGGGGCTGGAGCAAGACCGGGCGATTTGCGAGGTCATCACCCGCGCAACCGGCATCCCGGCGGTGACGGCGACGCTGGCGCTGATGGAGGCGCTGGCGCTGCTCGGGGCGCGGCGGCTGGGGCTGGTGACGCCCTATCTCGGCACCGTGCAGGAGGCGATCGTCGCCCGCTGGGCAACGGCTGGCCTCGATGTGGTGGCGGAGCGGCATCTGGAGGATCCGGGCAATTTCAGCTTCGCGGACCACCCGGAGGCGCTGGTCGCGCGGCTGGTGCGGGAGGTGGCGCAGGCCGGGCCGGAGGCGATCGCCATCCACTGCACCAATTTCCGCGGCGCCGGGGCGGTGGCGGCGCTGGAGGCGGAGACGGGAATCCCGGTACTGGACAGCATCGCCGTCGCGCTCTGGGGAGCCTTGCGGGCGGCGGGGTCGCCGACGGGAAGGCTGGCGGGCTGGGGACGGCTCTTCCGGCTTGGGGAAATGTCTCGAAGAGATTAGCAGTCTCTTTTCACCGATGAGGCGTTGATTCCGGCTTACCTCATTCCGGCTGAGCACGCCCAACCCCAGTATCCTTCTCGGGGTCCCGCCTTGTCGCAGCGGCGGCTGCTGCTGCTTACCGACAGCCTCGCCCATGACGGGCTGGACGATGCCGGCAACTACCGCGCCGATGGTGGTGGGGCGGCCTTCAACCTTCACCAGCAGGGGCGGCGCGGACGGCACTCGCGTTCTCTTCGCTTGAGCGGCTTGCGGCAAGGGATGTTATAACATAACGTATCTGTATGAGACGATCTCTGGCGCTGCTGCTCGCCCCTTGCCTTGCCCCCTGGCCTGCGCCCGGGCCTGCCCTGGCGCAGGAGGCGCCCGTGGCAGTGCTGCCGGAGATGGTGGTGGAGGCGCAGCGCGCCGCCGCCGCGCGGCAGGGCATCCTCGCCCGCTTCGGCGCGCGCGAGGTGACGGTAGACCGGGAGACCATTGAAGGCCTGCCGGGCGGGGCGAACCAGCCGCTCAACCAGATCCTGCTGCAGACGCCGGGGGTGGTGCAGGACGGTCTCGGCGACATCCACATCCGCGGCGAGCACCGCAACCTGCAATACCGGCTGAACGGGGTGCAGCTGCCGGAGGGCATCAGCGGCTTCGCCCAGGTCTTCGATGCGCGGTCGCTGCGCAGCGTCTCCGTCCTGACCGGCGCCCTGCCGGCGCAATTCGGCTTCCGTACCAATGCGGTGATCGACCTCGAGACGCGGACGGGCGCGCTCGATCCGGGCGGCAGCATCGGCGTCTATGGCGGGGCGCGCGGCACGATCCAGCCGCATGCGAGCTGGGCGGGCCTCGTCGGGCCGTGGGATGTCTTCGTCACCGGGAGCTTCCTGCGCAGCGACCAGGGCATCGACAACCCGACCAGCTCCTGGCGTGCCATCAACGGCAACACGCAGCAGACCCGCGGCGTCGCCTATGCGGCGCGGCAGCTCGACGACACCACGCGGCTCTCGCTCATCGCCGGGACCTCGCTGAGCCGCTTCCGCATTCCGGTGACGCGGGGGCAGGAGCCCGCCTTCACCGCCTTCGGCGCCTCCGACTTCGACTTCGACAGCGCCGATCTGCGCGCGCGGCAATGGGAGCGCAACTGGTACGGCGTCGCCGCCTTGCAGAAATCCTATGGCGATGTCGATGTCCAGATCGCGCCGTTCGTGCGCTATTCCTCCATCCACTACGTGCCGAGCACGGTGGGCGAGACGGTGTTCAACGGCAGCGCGGCCGATGTCTTCCGCGCCAGCATGGCGATGGGCGTGCAGGGCGATGCGGCCTGGCGCGTCGCAGCCAACCACACCATCCGCATCGGCGTCCAGGCGCAGGGCGAGCGCGCCCGGTTCCGCAGCAGCACCACCGCCCTGCCCCTCGATGCCGATGGCGCGCCGGTGGACGATCCCTTCACCATCGGCGACCGCTACGGGCGCACCGGCTGGCTCTATGGCGGCTATGTGCAGGACGAGTGGCGGATCACGCCGCGGCTGACGCTCAATGTCGGCGTCCGCTGGGACCAGATGGTGCAGTTCGTCACCGCCGGGCAGCTCTCGCCGCGCGTCAACTTGGTCTGGAAGCCGGGCGACACGACGACCATCCACGCCGGCTATGCGCGCACCTTCACCCCGCCGCAATTCGAGCTGGTGCAGGCCGGCTCCATCGCCCGGTACGAGGGCACGACGGCGGCGCCCTTCAGCCTGGAGAACGGCCTCGCCCGGCCGGAGCGCGCCCATCGCTTCGATGTCGGCATCTCGCAGCGCATCGGGCCGCGGCTGACGCTCGGCGTCGATGCCTACTACAAATCCGTCCGCGACCTGCTGGATTTCGGCCAGTTCGGCGCGGCACCGATCTTCACGCCCTTCAACTTCCGCCTGGGCCGCGTCTATGGCGTGGAGTTCTCCGGCAACTGGCGCGGCGACCGCTGGCTGGCCTATGCCAACCTGGCCTTGAGCCGCTCCGTCGGACGCGACCTGCGCTCGGGGCAATTCGCCATCGAGCCGGATGAGCTGGCCTATATCGCCGGCAAGTATGTGCGCACCGACCACGACCAGCTCATCACCGGCTCGGCCGGGGCAATCTGGAATGCCTGGGAAGGTGGGCGGCTCTCCGCATCGATGCTCTATGGCAGCGGGCTGCGGCGGGGCTTCGCGGCGACGGAGAAGGTCGATCCCTATGCGACCTTCAATCTCGGACTGAGCCAGGAATTCACCGGGCCGGATCGCGGGCGGTGGACGGCGCGGATCGACCTCATCAACGTCTTCGACTCGATCTACCAGTTGCGCGACGGCACGGGCATCGGGCTCGGCGCGGCGCAATACGGGGTGCGGCGGGGCGTCTTCGCCGGTCTGAGCCGCAACTTCTAGCGGCAGCGGCGGGTGGGGGGTAGGCTCCCCCATGGCCGAGACCGTGCAGCCGAAGCGACCGCCCCTCTGGCTGCTGGCCTTCATCACCCTCAGCGGCACGATGGCGATGCATATCTTCGTGCCCGCCCTGCCCGAGGCGGGGCGCGACCTCGGCGCCGGGCTCGGCGCGATGCAGATGACCATCAGCCTCTACATCCTCGGCCTCGCCTTCGGGCAGCTCGCCTATGGGCCACTGGCCGATGCGCTGGGGCGGCGGCCAATGCTGATGGCGGGGCTCACGATCTACGCGCTGGCCGGGCTGGCGGCGGCGCTGGCGCCGAATGCCGGGGCGCTGGTGGTGGCGCGGCTCTTCCAGGCGCTCGGCGGCTGCGCCGGGCTGGTGCTGGGCCGGGCCATGGTGCGCGACACGGCCGGGCCGGAGGAGACGGTGCGGCGCCTCGCCCTGCTGACGCTGATGATGCTGGTCGGTCCGGGGCTGGCGCCGGTGCTTGGCGGGGCGATGGCGGCGACGCTCGGCTGGCGGGCGATCTTCCTGCTGCTGGCCGCGATGGGGGCGCTCGGCATCGCCCTCTGCTGGCGGCTGCTGCCAGAGACGGGCGGGCGCGCCGGGCCAGTGAACCCACGCCTGCTGGGGCGCGAGTACCGGGCGCTGGTCGGCTCGCGCGCCTTCCTCGGCCTCGCCATCGGCGGGGGCTGCGCGACGACCTCCTTCTACGCCTTCGTCGCCGCGGCGCCCTTCATCCTGACCGGGGAGTTGCACCGGCCGCCGCAGGAGGTGGGGCTCTGCCTCGGCCTCATCATCCTCGGCATGGCCGCAGGCAACCTGATGACCGGACGGCTGGCGGCGCGCTTCGGCACGGAGCGGCTGCTGCTCGGGGCGAATGCGCTGAGCGGCGCGGCGGCGCTCGGCTTCCTCGGGATGGTGCTGGCGGGGCGGCTCGGCCTCGTGCCGATGCTCGGGCTGATGCTCGTCTTCACCCTCGGCATCGGCATGGCGAGCCCGGCGGCGCTGGCACGGGCGGTGAGCGTCAACCCGAAGGTGATCGGCTCCGCCTCCGGCCTCTACGGTTTCGCGCAGATGGGCGTCGGCGCGCTCTGCACGGCCCTGGCCGGGCTGGGGCGGGACCCGGCGCTTGCCGCCGCCGCGGTGCTGGCGGGGGCGAGCCTCGTCGCGCAGCTTGCCTTCCGCATCGCCTTGCGGCGCGTGCCGGCGAAGTAGGACGGATACACCGGCCCGATCGCCCGCACCGCGAGCAGCAGGCGGTGACATGGCCGTGGCCGCCCGGGACGGGCTCAAGCTCGCTACGCCGGTGCCGCCGCCGCTTCCAGCGTGCGCAGGGGCATCGCAAATGGCCACATGGTGCCGGGCATCGCCCGGAGCCCCTTCCGCCGGCGGCGCCCCTGGCCTATCCGGCAGGCGCAAGGGAGGCAGCGATGCGGCGGAGGCAGGTGTTGCAGGGAGCGGGGCTGGTCCTGGCGGGACCGGCGCTCGCCCAGGGGAGCCGGGCGCGGAGCTTGCGCTTCATGCCGCAGGCGGCGCCGGCGGTGCTCGACCCAATATTCAACCCGACCACGATCGCCACGACGCATGGCTACTGCGTCTTCGACACCCTCTATGGCTGCGACAGCGCGCTCCGCCCGCGGCCGCAGATGGCGGCGGGGCACGAAGTCTCGGCCGATGGGCTGGCCTGGACCATCCGCCTGCGCGAGGGCCTACGCTTCCATGACGGGGAGCCGGTGCGGGCGCGGGACTGTATCGCCTCGCTCAGGCGCTGGGCGGTGCGGGACGGCTTCGGACAGGTGCTGGCGGCGGCGGTGGCCGAGTGGGCGGCGCCGGATGACCGGACGCTGCTGATCCGCCTGCACCGGCCCTTCCCCGCACTGCTCGACGCGCTGGCCAAGCCGGCGGCGAGCCCCGCCTTCATCATGCCGGAGCGGCTGGCGGCGACGCCGGCCGACAAGCCGATCACCGAGATGGTTGGCAGCGGGCCCTGGCGCTTCCTGGCCGATGAATTCAGCCAGGGCGCGAAGGCGGCTTATGTTCGGAACGAGGCCTATGTCCCGCGCGACGAGCCGGCGGAAGCGGCCTCCGGCGGCAAGCGCGTGCATTTCGACCGGCTGGAGCTGATCTGGATTCCGGATGGCGGCACGGCGGCGGCGGCGCTGCGGACAGGGGAGATCGACTGGATCGAGTACCCGCTGCCCGACCTGGTGCCGGTGCTGGACCGGGCGCCGGGCGTCACCACCCAGATCTACGACCCGAACGGCTTCCTCGGCTTCCTGCGCTTCAACCACCTGCATGCGCCTTTCAACGATGTGCGGGTGCGGCGGGCGGTGCGCGAGGCGATGGCGCAGGCGGACTACATGGCAGCCGTCGCCCTGCCCGGGGATTGGCGGGAATGCCATGCCGTCTTCCCCTGCGGGCTGCCGCAGGTGCGGGAGTTTCCGGCGGCGCTGGGCGGCGAGCCGGCGATGGAGCGGGCGCGGGCGGCGCTGCGCGAGGCCGGCTATCGCGGCGAGCGGGTGGCGCTCGTCAACCCGAGCGACTTCCCTGCCGTTACCCAGCAGGGCCGCGTCACCGCCGACCTGATGCGGCGGCTCGGCGTCACCATCGAGCTGGTGGAGAGCGACTGGGCCACGATCATCGCCCGCCGCGCCAACAAGGCGCCGCCCGAGGCGGGCGGCTGGAGCCTGCACAACACCAATTTTCCGGCGGCCGCCATCGCCAACCCGGCGGTCAGCCCGATCATCCGCGGGCATGGCGAGCGGGCCTGGTTCGGCTGGCCGACCGATGCGGCGAGCGAGGCGGCGGTGCAGAGCTGGATCGGCGCCGCCGATGCCAGGGCGCAGGCCACGGCCATGGCCGAACTCCAGGCCGCGGCCTGGGAAAGCGTGCCCTTCGCCCCGACCGGGCTGTTCCGCCTGCGCACCGCCTTCCGGCGCGAGCTGACGGGGGTGCTGCAGGGGCCGAACCCTTTCCTGTGGAACCTCAGACGGGGCTGAGGCGCCTCAGCAGGGGTTGGGCAGCAGCGCCAGCTCGCGCATCCGGCCATTCACGCTGAAATCGCCGAATTCCATCTTCAGCTCGTCGGCGATGCCGTTCTCGTAGTAGCGCAGCCCGACCTCGTAATCGGGCGCGCTGGCGCCGCCGGCACTGCTGCCGGGCGTACGGTCGAAGAAGGCGATGCGCATCCGTGCGCTGCCGAGCGGGGCCAGCGCCGGGAAGCGCTCGTTCGCCTGCGCCGTCTGCCAGGCCTGGAGAACGCTGGTGGTATCCTGTGCGCCATCGGCGCTGGTGCCGTCGAAGAGCGGCACCACCAGCAGCCGCTGCCCGGCGCGGGATGCGGCAAGTGTCCGGATGGTGTGCAGCATCGGCAGCAGCGTGCCGGGCGGCAGCGCCACCTGCTTCGCCTCCGGGTCGACATAGCGGACGGTGCCGCCCTCCGGCGTCACCTCCGCCTCGCCCGAAATGCGCTGGGAAACGGCGCCCTGCGAGGTCTGCGTCAGGGAGAAGCGGATGCTCCGACCGTCCTTCGTCTCGTAGGTCGAGTAGTCGGAGGTGGTCTCGACCTCCGTCCCGTCCCGGTCGGTGATGGTGAGCTGGAAGCGCTGCCGCGTGGCCCAGCCGTCGCAGGCATCGACCACCTCATAGAGCATGGCGCCCTCGGCCCGGGCGATGTCGGAATTGTCCCGCACCCGGTCGAGCGTCAGTTGGTAGGCGGCGCGGTGGCCGGCCATGGCGCTGGCCCCGGGCGCCTCCGGCTCCGCGGCGACGGGCGCCGCCCAGGCAGCGAGGAGGGCGGCGGCGAGCAGGGGGCGGCGCAGCGGCATCACTCTGTCCTTTGAAGCGACGTGTTGATCTAGGGCGCCTTGGGCGCCGCGGCAGCCCCCTTTGCGGGGGGCAGCTCGGTGCGGATGTGCAATTCCTTGAGCCGGGCGGGCTCGACGGTGGAGGGCGAGCCCATCATCAGCTCCTCGCCCTGCTGATTCATCGGGAAGAGGTTGACCTCGCGCAGGTTCGGCTCCTCCGCCAGCAGCATGACGATGCGGTCGATGCCGGCCGCCATGCCGCCGTGCGGCGGGGCGCCGTAGCGGAAGGCGTTCAGCATGCCGCCGAAGCGCTCCTCCACCGCCTCGGGCGGATAGCCGGCGATGCCGAAGGCGCGCACCATGATCTCCGACTTGTGGTTGCGGATGGCGCCCGAGGCCATCTCGTATCCGTTGCAGACCACGTCGTACTGATAGGCCGGGATGGTCAGCGGGTCCTGCCCCTCCAGCGCCGCCATCTCGCCCTGCGGCATGGAGAAGGGGTTGTGGCTGAAGTCGACCTGCCCGGTTTCCTCGTTCAGCTCGTAGAAGGGAAAGTCGGTGATCCAGCAGAAGCGGAAGCCCGTCTTCTCGGAGAGGCCGAGGTCGTGGCCGAGCTTGAGGCGCGCCTGGCCGGCGAGCTTCGCGGCATCCGCGGCCTTGCCGGCGGCGAAGAAGACGGCATCGCCTGCCCCAAGACCGCAGGCGGCGCGGATGGCCTCGGCACGGTCGGCCTTGAGGTTGCGGGCGATCGGCCCCTTGGCGCCCTCGGCGTCGAAGGTGATGTAGCCGAGGCCGCCGGCGCCCTGCTCGCGCGCCCATTCGTTCATCTTGTCGAAGAAGCTGCGCGGGTTGGCGGCGGCGTCCGGCGCCGGGATGGCGCGCACCACGCCGCCCGAGGCCGCGATCTTGGCGAAGAGGCCGAAGCCGGAGCCGGCGAACTGCTCGGTGACGTCGCGGATGACGAGCGGGTTGCGGAGATCCGGCTTGTCGGAGCCGTAGTCGAGCATGGCCTTCGCATAGGGGATGCGGATCCAGGGGCCGGCATCGACATGGCGCCCCTCGGCGAAGCGCTCGAAGGTGCCGCGGATCACCGGCTCCATCGTGGTGAACACGTCCTCCTGCGTGACAAAGCTCATCTCGACGTCGAGCTGGTAGAACATCAGCGTGCGGTCGGCGCGGCCGGCCTCGTCGCGGAAGCAGGGGGCGATCTGGAAGTAACGGTCGAAGCCCGCCACCATCGTCAGCTGCTTGTACTGCTGCGGCGCCTGCGGCAGGGCGTAGAACTTGCCGGGATGCAACCGCGCGGGGACGAGGAAGTCGCGCGCGCCCTCGGGGCTGCTGACCGTCAGGATCGGCGTCTGGAATTCGTTGAAGCTGGCGGCGATCATCCGCTCGCGGATGTCCTGGATGATCTGCGCGCGGAGGATCATGTTGCGCTGCAGCCGCTCCCGCCTGAGGTCGAGGAAGCGGTAGCGCAGCCGCATCTCCTCTGGGTACTCCTGCTCCGCTGCGATCTGGAAGGGCAGCACCTCGGCCGTCGATTGCACGGTGAGCTCGCGGACGCGGAGCTCGATCTCGCCGGTCGGCAGCTTGGCGTTGATCGTGCCCGGCTCGCGGTTCACCACCTCGCCAGTGACGGTGATGACGCTCTCGGGCCGCAGCCGGTCCGCCACCTCGAAGACGGGCGAGCCCTGCGCCACCACGCATTGCGTGAGGCCGTAATGGTCGCGCAGGTCGATGAAGAGCAGTCCGCCATGGTCCCGCTTCCGGTGCACCCAGCCGGAGAGGCGAGCCGTGTTGCCGGCATCGGTGGCGCGGAGGGCGCCGCAGCTATGGGTGCGGTAGGCGTGCATGGGAGTTGGGAACCTGCGCTGGCGATCGGAGCGCCCGTAAGAGGGGCCGGTGGCCGGTCCTGTCAAGCTCGCATGGCTTTCCCCCGGCCCCGCCCGGGTCTAGAAGCCTCGGATGAGCCGTCGTTCCGTCGAAGCCGAGCCCGTTCCCGCCCTCGTCACCACCACCGAGGCCCTCGCCGCCCTCTGCGAGCGGCTGCGGGGGGAGAGCTTCGTCACGATCGATACGGAGTTCATGCGCGAGCGGACCTATTGGCCCGAGCTCTGCGTCGTCCAGCTCGGCGGGGAGCGTGAGACGGCCGTGGTCGATGCCTTGGCCCCCGATCTCGACCTCGCCCCGCTCGGCGCCCTGCTGGCCGACCCCGCGGTGGTGAAGGTCTTCCACGCCGCGCGGCAGGACGTGGAGATCTTCCTGCTGAAATTCGATGCGGTGCCGGCGCCGCTCTTCGACACCCAGGTGGCCGCCATGGTGGCCGGCTTCGGCGACCAGGTGAGCTACGACCAGCTCTGCCGCTCGCTGGCCAATGCCCAGATCGACAAGGCGCACCGCTTCAGCGACTGGTCGGTGCGGCCGCTCTCCGCCGCGCAGGTCGCCTATGCGGCGGCCGATGTCACCCATCTCCGCCGCATCTACGTCGCGCTCAGCGAGCGGCTGGAGCGGGAGGGGCGGCTCGACTGGGTGGGCGAGGAGATGGCGGTGCTGAACCGGCCGGAGACCTACCGCGTCGATCCCGAGACGGCCTGGGAGCGGCTGCGCCCGCGTACCGGCAACCGCCGCTTCCTTGGCCTGCTGCAGGCCGCTGCCGCCTGGCGGGAGCGGGAGGCTCAGCGCATCAACATCCCCCGCCAGCGGTTGGTGAAGGACGAGACGCTGCTGGAACTGGCCGCCACCGGGCCGGAGACTCCGGCCGACCTGGCGCGGGCGCGGGGCATCTCGGAGGGTTTCGCCAAGGGGCGGAGCGGGGCCGGGCTGATCGCCGCGATCAAGGCGGCCAAGGCGCTGCCCGATTCGGACCTGCCGGAGGCGCCGCGCGACCGCGGCGGCCCCTCCCCCTCCCCTGCCCTGGTCGCGCTGCTGAAGGTGCTGCTGGCGGCCAAGGCGGAGGAGCACCATGTCGCGCCGCGCCTGCTGGCGAACAGCGAGGAACTGGACCGGCTGGCGACCGAGGCGGAGCCGGATCTGCCGGCGCTGCATGGCTGGCGGCGGGAGGTCTTCGGCGAGGCGGCGATGGCGCTCAAGGCAGGCCGGCTGGCGGTCGGCGTCGAGGGGCGGCGGATCAAGCTGATCGCAGTGCGGTAGGCGGCCGGGCACCGCCGCCGGTGCCGGCCGGCTGCTGGGGCTGCGGCACCATCGGCGTGCCGGGCTTCGCCTGATCCTCTGCCATGCCTGTCTCCTGTCCTGGGAGGCAGGCTCAACGCGGCAGGCCCTCCGCGGTGCCCTCGAGGCCAAGCGCCCGCAGCTGCGCGATGCTCCCCGCCGCCGAGACGTGGTGGATGAAGCGCCCGCCCTTCCGCTCCCACCCATCCCGCGCCGAGGCGCGGTCATCCACCAGCACATGGCCGGGGCCTGACCAACGCGGCTTCTCGTGGCTCATGCAGGTGATGATGGGGACATGCGCGCCGAGTACCCGCGCCACCCAGCGCCGCTTCTGCTCCGGCGCCCAGGCGCCGCGCGGCAGGCCGGTCAGGATGGTCGGTCTCAGCGGGGCGCAGAAGCGCCAGAGCGCCTCGGCATCCTGCATCATCTCCAGCGTCTCGAAGAAGCGCGGCGCGCGGGCGAGCGCGGCCCACATCGCCTTGAGCGGCAGCGCCTCCGGCCGCTGGCCGGTCACGATCTCGACGCCGCGGTCGAAATCCGCCAGCACGCCGTCGAGGTCGAGGAAGAGCACGGCGCTACCGGCGGCAGGCCCCGGCGGCGAGGCGGACGCAATCGGCGAAGACATCGAGCGCATCGAAGGCCCGGTCCACCCCATCCGCCGGCAGCACGACCGGGTGGCCGCCGCCCTGCAGCACGGCGCCGGGAATCATCAGGTTGTCGGCCAGGCCGAAGCCCTCGACCATCAGGCCGGGCATCGGGTCCGGCACCGCAGCCAGGTGCCGGCGGCTGCGCTCGGCGAAGGGCGTCGCCGTGTTGGAATAGGCGAAGATCGGCTTGCCGCGGCCGAGGAACCAGCCGAGTTCCACCAGCGTGCCCGCATCCGCCGAGGGGCCGCGGAAGGGGGTGAGGTTGGCGATGACGATGTCGCATTCCTCCATCATCGCCACGTCCTTGTCGTAGATGACGCGCCACAACCGGTCCTCTGGCAGGGTGCGCAGCGTCTCGACATCCTCGTTCAGCGGCGGCCGGCCAATGACGCCATGCTGCGCGCAGAGGGCGACCTTGCGGGCCGCGTGGGCGATGGCGTCGGGGAGGAAGACGTCCGGCCCGGCGAGATAGGCGGTGATGCTCATGCGCCGGCAGTCAACAGGAGCCGGCGCCACCTGTCATTAGGGGAAGACACCGAGCAGCCAGGCGGTGCAGAGCAGGGCCAGCGCCCAGGCGAGGACGGCGCCGCCGAACAGCTTCCAGGCATGGCTGGCGGCGCCCCGCTCCAGCAAGCGCTGCAGCACCTCGCCGAGGCTCACGCGTGTGGGCCGGGGCGGACGCATCGCCGCGGCTCGCGGGCGGGCCTGCTGCCAGGCATTGGGATTGGGCCGGAGCGCCTGGCGGGCCTCCGTCCTCCGTCGATCGAGAATGTCCTGCACAGATGGGCCATGACGTCGTTACGGAACGGAGTTTGTGCGGCGCAACCGTTCCGATCCAGTCACTGACCCGTGCATCGCGGATCGGTGCAATGGCGCGTCGAACCGTCTGCCCTCTGGCCGGTTGATGCGACGGAAAGAGAGGACCCGGAATGAGCGACGACGACGACCGCGCGCGGCGCATCCGCGAACGCGCCTATTTCCTGTGGCTTGGCGATGGCCAGCCCGATGGCCTAGCGGAGGCGCACTGGCGCCGCGCCGTCGCCGCCGAGCGGCAAGACCGCGAGGCCGACGAAGCCAGCGAGGAGAGCTTCCCCGCCAGCGACCCGCCGGCGCATAGCGGCATCACCGGCGTCGGCGGTCCGGCTTGACGCAGCCCGGCCCCGCCGCTGCTATGGCGGAGGGGAGGGCCTTCCATGCACTGGACCATCGGCCAGGTCACCGTCACCAAGCTCGTGGAGCTGGAGGCGACCGGGGGCAGCCGCTTCCTGCTGCCCCAGGCGACGCCGGAGGAAGTGCGGAAGATCGACTGGCTGGTGCCCGACTTCGCCGACGAGGCGGGGCGGTTGCGGCTCAGCATCCATGCGCTGGTGGTGGAGGCGCCGGGGCGGCGCATCCTGGTCGATACCTGCCTCGGCAACGACAAGCAGGGGCGGAAGATCCCGCACTGGAACGCCCGGCAGTCCCGCTTCCTCGAGGAAATGGCGGAGGCCGGCTTCCCGCCCGAGAGCATCGACACGGTGCTCTGCACCCACCTGCATGTCGATCATGTCGGCTGGAACACCCGGCTTGTCGAGGGTCGCTGGATGCCGAGCTTCCCGAACGCGCGCTACCTCTTCGGCCGGCGGGAATTCGAGCATTGGTCGGCCGGCGCGGGCGGTGAGGCGCAGGCCGCGGTCTTCGCCGATTCCGTCCAACCCATCGTCGAGGCGGGGCTGCACGAGTTGATCGAGGCGGATCACCGCCTTTGCCCCGAGGTACGACTGGTGCCGAGCTTCGGCCATACGCCGGGGCATGTGAGCGTCGCCATCGAGTCCGGGGGCGAGCGGGGCTTCATCACCGGCGATATCGCGCACCACCCCTGCCAGCTCGCCCATCCGCACTGGAACTCGACCGCCGATGCCGACCCCGCCCAGGCGGAGGCGACGCGGCGGGAGGTCTTCGGCGGGTTGGCCGGCACGCCGGTGCTGGTCATCGGCACGCATTTCGCCGGGCGCACCGCCGGGCGGGTGATTCGCGGCGCGGCGGGACTGCGGATGCTGATGTGCTGGTGAGCATCGAGAGCCGCGCCTCCTGGGTCATCGCGGTCACGGCGGTCGTCATCCTCTCCATCTCCTTCGGAGCGCCGTTGCTGGTGGTGGTGGCGCTGCGGCCGATCGCCGCCGATCTCGGCGATGCGCGCTCAATCCCGGCGCTGGCCTCGTCGCTGGCCTATCTCGGCGCGGGCGCGGGCGGCATCCTGATGGGGTGGATCGCCGGGCGAACCTCCACGCGGCTGATCGCCATGGTCGGGGGCGCGATGGTCTGCGCCGGGCTGGCGCTCGCCTCGGGCGGGGCGGCCTGGCAGCTGGTGGTCGGCTTCGGGCTGCTGGTCGGGCTGCTCGGCAACGGCGCGCTTTTTCCGCCGATGATGACCTATGTATCGCTCTGGTTCGACCGGCGGCGGGGGACGGCGCTGGCGCTGGTCGCCTCCGGGCAATATGTGGCGGGCGCCCTCTGGCCGGCGCTGCTCGAGCGGTTGATCGCCGCCCATGGCTGGCAGCGGGTGATGCTGGGCTACGGGGTCTTCGCCGCCGCCACCATCCTGCCGCTGGCGGCGCTGGTGCTGCGGCCGGCACCGCAGCCGCTGCCCGGGGCTGCGGCGGAGGCCGGGCCGGTCGTCGGGGAGACGGTTCTCGGCCTCCCGCCGAACCTGGCGCTCGGGCTGCTGGCGCTCGCCTCCTTCCTCTGCTGCATTCCGATGGCGATGCCGGCGGCGCATCTCGTCGCCTTCTGCGGCGATCTCGGCATCAGTGCGCAGCAGGGGGCGTGGATGCTCTCCGTGCTGCTCATCGCGGCCTTCCTGGCGCGGCAGTTCTGGGGCTGGGTCGCCGACCGGATCGGCGGGCTGAACACGCTGCTCGCCGGCAATCTCTGCCAGACGGTGGGGATGGCGGCCTTCCTCACCACCCAGGACGAGGCCGGGCTGTTCCTCGTCGCCGCCGGCTACGGCCTCGGCTTCAGCGGGATCGTGCCGGCCTATGTGCTGGCGGTGCGGGAGCTGTTCCCCGCCAGCGAGGCGGCCTGGCGGGTGCCGGTGCTGCTCTTCCTCAGCCTCTCCGGCATGGCGGCGGGAGCATGGCTGGCGGGCGCTCTCTATGACGGCTTCGGCTTCTATGCCATCGCCTGGCAGGTCGGGATCGCCTGCAACCTGGCGGCGCTCGCCCTGCTCGGCGGGCTGGCGCTGCGGCGGAGGCGGGCGCCCCTCCTCAGCCCCGGATGATCTTCCGCATGTTGGCCCGCACCCGGCGATGCGAGGGGGCGATGGCGGCGGCCATCACCGCCTCCGCCCCGGCACCGGAGAGCGCCGCCTGCCCGGCGGCGAAGGCGCCGCTGGTGAAGGCCTTCTGCTTCTCCAGCACATAGCCGGTGAGCCGGGCCTGCGCCTCGGCCGGCTCGGCCCAGAGCTGGGCGCTGCGGAGCGTGAAGACGAAGGCCGTCTGCCAGGCGAAGGCCGCGGCGGTGAAGGGGTTCATGGCCGCGGCCTCCCGATCAAAGCGCCGCCAGGGCGGCTTCGGCCGTGCTCACCTCGAAGGCGCCCGGCGCCTCGACGGCGACATGCGTCACCTTGCCGTTCTTGGCGATGAGGGCGAAGCGCTGGCTGCGGACGCCGAGGCCGCGTGCCGTCAGGTCCAGCTCAAGCCCGAGCTTCCTCGTGAACTCGGCGCTGCCATCGGCCAGCATCACCACCTTGTCGCCGACGCCCTGGTCCTTGCCCCAGGCGGCCATGACGAAGGCGTCGTTCACCGCCATGCAGGCGACCACATCGGCGCCCTTGGCCTTCAGCGCGTCATACTGGGTGACGAAGCCCGGCAGGTGCTTGGCCGAGCAGGTGGGCGTGAAGGCGCCGGGCACGCCGAACAGCACCACGGTCTTGCCGCCGAACAGCTCCTCAGTCGAGGTCTCCTTCGGGCCTTCGGCCGTGCCCTGCATCAGCTTCACTGCGGGGATGCTGTCGCCAACCTGGATGGTCATGGGGGGTACTCTCCTCCGATCCGCCATCCTGTAACCGCTTCCCCGGCGCCTGTCACCGCACGGGATGGGGCGCGGCCGGGCCTTCACCCCCGCGCGTGCGGGCGCGGCCCGGCTTGCGGGACCACTGGCCAGCCGCCATCTTGAGGGCATGGCCAAACGCCCACGCACCCGACCGACCGCCCAGGCCAGCCATGAGGAAGGCTATCTGAGCGGCCAGATCCTGGTCGCCATGCCGAACATGCAGGATCCGCGCTTCGCGGGCACCGTGATCTGCCTTTGCGCCCATTCCCCGGAAGGGGCGATGGGCATCATCCTGAACAAGCCGATCGAGGGCATGTCCTTCGACGAGCTGCTGAAGCAGCTTGAGCTGGAGCCGGTGCCGCCGCAGCGGCGCATCGCCCTCTGCCAGGGCGGGCCGGTCGAGGGCGGCCGCGGCTTCGTGCTGCATACCAAGGACTGGACCAGCGACGCCTCCCTCCCCGTTGCCGAGGACCTGGCGCTGACCGCGAGCGTCGACATCCTGAAAGCGATCGCCGGCGGTGGCGGCCCGCGCAGCGGCATCCTGGCGCTCGGCTATGCCGGCTGGGGGCCGGGCCAGCTGGAGGACGAGATCCAAGCCAATTCCTGGCTCTCTGTCGATCCGGACGAGGCGTTGCTCTTCGGCGAGGGGCATGACGGCAAGTGGCGGCAGGCCATGGCCAAGCTGCGGGTCGATCCGCTGCTGCTCTCCGGGGCGGCGGGGCACGCATAACTCCCCACGACGCCGCTGCGCCGCGCTACGGGGCCCCCGGATGTCGCTCATCTCATAGCACTCCGCGTGCCTGCCACGGCAAAGCCGCGGCAGGGCCCGGCGCTACGCCTTCAACCGGCGTGAGGCGCGCAGCGCCCAAAGCGTCGCCAGGGCCGAGACCAGCATCCAGGTGCCGGTGGCGAGGCCATTGCCCGTCTCGGTCATGCCACAGAACACCGTCATCAGTGCCCCGCAGCCCATCTGCGCCGCACCGATCAGGCCGGAGGCGGTGCCGGCCAGGTTCGGCCGCACGCTGATGGCGCAGGCGATGGCGTTCGGCTGAGTCATGCCGTTGCCGAAGGCGGCGACCGCCATCGGCAGGAAGACCAGCGCGATATGCCCCGGCACCAGCAGCGGCAGCAGCACCGCGAGCGTGCCGCCTGCCAGCATCACGGCCGTGCCGAGCGCCATCATCCGCACCATGCCGACCCGCTGCGTCAGCCGTGCCGCGGTGAAGGTGCCGGAGCTCCAGGCGAAGGGCGTCGTCATCATCGCCACGGCATAGGCGGTGGAGCTGTAGCCGAGCCCCTTGATGACGGTCAGCGGCGCCCCGCCGGCGAAGGCGAAGAACATGCCCGTGGCGAAGGCGGTGATGCCGCAATAGGCGCGGAAGGCGGGCAGCCGCAGCAGCGCGGCATATGCGCCGAGCAGGCCGGCAAGGCCAGGCAGCGGCGCCGGCTCGGCCAGCGTCTCCGGCAGGCGGAGGCGGATGGCGGCCAGCAGCGGCAGGCCGAAGACGAGGCAGGCGAGCATGCTGGCGCGCCAGCCGAACTGCGCCTCGAGCAGGCTGCCGAGCAGCGGGCCGATCATCGGCGCGATGGCCATGGCCGAGCTGACGATGCCGAGGCGGCTCGCCGCCTCCTCGCGCGGATAGGCGTCGCGGATCATGGCGCGGCCGAGCACGAGGCCGGCGCAGCCACCCACCGCCTGCACCACGCGGGCGAGGATCAGCGCATGGATGGAGGGCGCCAGCGCCGCGCCCAGGCTGCCGAGGCAATAGAGCACCAGTCCGGCCAGCAGCAGCGGCTTGCGCCCGTAGCGGTCCGAGAGCGGGCCGTAGACCAGCTGCGCCCCGGCCACTCCGACCAGATAGAGCGTCAGGCTGAGCTGGGCGAGGCCGTAGCTGGAGGCCAGCGCCTCCGCCAGGGCCGGCAGGCTCGGGATGAGGATCTGCATGGTGAAGGGGCCGATGCCCGTCATCGCCACCAGCAGCAGCATGGACGGGACCGGCCGCCGGGGCGGGGCTTTTGCGGCGGGGGAAAGGTCGCCCTCTGGGATGTCGCGCGGGCTCACCCGGCCCTTCTAGGCGCCGCCGCCGCCGCTGCCCAGGGCGAGGGACGCACAATTACGCCAATGCGCGGGCCAACTCCCGCGCCGCCCAGCGCAGGCTGCCCGGCTCATGCCCGGAAAAGCCAAGCATCAGCGCCTGGAGAGGCGGGGCCGCGAGGAACATCGGGCTCACCGGCCGGGCGATGACGCCGCGCCGTGCCGCCGCCTCGGCCACCGCCTGATCGGCGAGGCCGGGGCGGAGGCGGGCGAGGAGCTTCATCCCCTGGTCCGGCACCTCCACCTCCAGCGTGCCGGCCAGGTGCTCGCGCAGCGCCGCCACCAGCGCGTCCCGCGTGCCGCGGTAGTGCTGGCGCATCCTCCGCAGGTGCTGGGCGAAATGTCCCTCCTCGATGAAGTCGGTGACGACACCTTCCTGCAGGGCGGCCGGGTGCCAGTCGCTCAGCAGCCGGGTGGAGCGGACGCCCTCCAGCAGGGCGGGCGGCAGCACCGCGTAGCCGAGCCGCAGCCCGGGGAAGAGCACCTTGCTGAAGGTGCCGACATAGATCACGCGCCCGGCGGCATCGATGCCCTGAAGCGAGGCCAGCGGGCGGCCGGCATAGCGGAATTCGCTGTCGTAGTCGTCCTCCAGCAGCCAGGCGCCGGCGCGGTGGGCCCAGGCCAGCAGCTCCATCCGCCGCGCCATGGAGAGCACGACGCCGAGCGGGTACTGCGAGGAGGGCGTGACATAGGCGAGCCGCGCCTCGGGTGCCGCGGCGATCCCGGCCGCCACGTCCATCCCCTGCGCATCGACCGGCACGGGCACGATCCGTGCTCCGGCGGCGGCCAGCGCCGCGCGGACCGCCGGGTAGCCGGGGTCCTCGAACCAGGCGGCATCGCCCGGACGCAGCAGCACGCGCAGCACCAGGTCGATCGCCTGCTGGGCGCCGGCCGTCACCACCACCTGCTCCGGCTCGCATCGCACGGCGCGCGCGGCGCGGAGGTAGCGGGCGATGGCGCCGCGCAGCGCGGCCGAGCCGCTCGGGTCGGCATAGCCGAGCAGGGCCGGGTCGGGCCGCGCCAGGCGCCGGGCGGTCAGGCTACGCCAGACCTGGAGCGTCCGGTCGTCCAGCGTGCAGCGGCCGGTGTTGAAGGGGGCGGCGCCGTATTGCCCGGCATGCGGCACGACGGGGGGCGGGGGCGGCATGGCCGGAGGCGGCAGGTCCAGCGGCTCCGGCAGGTCGCGGGAGACGAAGCTGCCGGCGCCGACCCGGCCCTCGATGAAGCCCTCGGCGAGCAGTTGCTCATAGGCCGCCACGACCGAGTTGCGGGCGATGCCGAGCCGCGCCGCCAGCGCCCGCGTCGGCGGCAGGCGGCCCCCGGCCGGGATGGCGCCGGAGAGGATCGCCCGGCGCAGGCCGAGATAGACCTGGCGCAGCACCGGCGCCGAGGCGGCGCGGTCGATCGGGATCAGCAGCAGATCGGCTTCCATGTCGATTGGACCAGCCTCAGGACGCTCGATTGGCCCTCACGAGGGACCAATCCGATCTGTCATATGCACCTATCGACCCGTGCGAGAGAAGACCGATGCCCGACACCGCCTATCCCGTCACGCCCCGCAACCGGGTGAAGCGCCTGCATGAGCGCGGACGCTACGACCACGAGACGGTGCATGCCATCCTCGACGCGGCGATGCTCTGCCACATCGCCTATGTCATCGACGGCCAGCCCTACTGCACGCCGACCGCCTTCTGGCGCGAGGGCAGCCACCTCTACTGGCACGGCTCCTCGGCCAGCCGGATGCTGCGCACGCAGAAGCCGGGCATCCCGGTCTGCCTGACGGTGACGCATCTCGACAGCCTGGTGCTGGCCCGCTGCGGCTTCAACCACTCGGTCGACTACCGGTCGGCCATGTGTTTCGGCACCGCGCATATCGTGGACGACCTCGACGAGAAGTCGCGCGCGCTCGACATCATGATCGACCGCTTCTACCCCGGCCGGAATGCCGAGCTGCGCCCCAGCACCACGCAGGAGCTGAAGGCGACCATGGTCATCGGCATGACCATCGAGGAGGCGAGCGGGAAGATCCGCGCCAAGGGCGTCGGCGACGAGGAGGAGGACTATGCGCTGCCCATCTACGCCGCCCGCTTCCCGGTGACCCAGGTGATCGGCGCCGCCGAGCCCTGCCCCCGCATGCCGGAGGGCGTCCCCTACCCGCCCGGTTTGGCAGGCTTCACGCCCGGTCGTAGGCTCGACGAGATCATGAGCGAGAGCTACCGGACGACCTATGGCACAGGACACGGCGACGACTGACCTGGCGACCGCCTCGGCGGTGGCGATGGCGGCGATGGTGCGCGAGCGGCGCGCCTCGCCGGTCGAGATCACCGAGGCGGTGCTCGCCCGCATCGCGGCGAAGGAGCCCGCGCTCAACGCCTTCGTCGCGCTGGATGCCGAGGGCGCCCGCGCCGCGGCGCGCGAGGCCGAGGCGGCGGTGATGCGCGGCGGCGTGCTCGGGCCGCTGCATGGCGTGCCCGTCACCATCAAGGACGTGCAGGCAGTGAAGGGGCTGCCCACCCGGCGCGGCTCCCGCCTCTCCGACCCGAGCCCCGCCGCCGCCGATGCCCCGCTGGTGGCACGGCTGCGCGAGGCGGGCGCGATTATCCTCGGCAAGACCACCAGCACCGAGCAGGGCTGGACCGCCGTCAGCCACAACCCGTTGACCGGGGCGACGCATAACCCCTGGATGCACGGGATGACGGCCGGCGGCTCCTCCTCCGGCGCCGCGGCGCTGGCCGGCGCCGGCTGCGGGCCGCTGCATCTCGGCACCGACGGCGCCGGCTCCATTCGCCTGCCGGCACATTTCTGCGGCGTGGCCGGGTTCAAGCCGACCTATGGCCGGGTGCCCTATGTGCCGGTGCCGAACAACGGCGCGCTTTCCCATGCCGGGCCTCTCGCCCGCAGCGTGGAGGACGCGGCGCTGATGTTCTCCGTCATCGCCGGGCCGCATGCGCTCGACCACACGACGCTGCCCGACCGCTTCCCGCCCGAGGTGGCGCCGGGCGGGTTGCGGGGGCTGCGCATCGCCTGGAGCCCGGATCTCGGCCATGCCCGGGTCGATCCGGAGATCGCCGCCCTCACGGCCGAGGCGGTGCGCGCGCTGGAGGCGGGCGGCGCGCTCGTCGAGGCGGTGACGCCGCCCTGGGGGCCTGAAGGCCCGGCGTTGGAACGCGACCTCTGGGGAGGCGCCATGCGGCCCTTCCTCGCCGCCGACGACAAGGCCGCGGCCGAGATGGACCCCGGCCTCGTCGCCTGCACCGAGGCCTATCGCCACCTGAGCTTCGCCGAGGCGCATGCGGCGCAGACCCGGCGTTTCGCCTATGCCGGCCGGGTCAACGCCTGGTTCGAGGAGGCGGGCTTCGACCTGCTGGCGACGCCGGCCGCCTCGGTCGCCGCCTTCCCGGTCGGGATGCAGCGGCCGCCGCACTGGCCGCAGCATGACTGGGACTGGTTGGTCTGGGCGGAATTCTCCTATCCCTTCGACCTCTCGCACGGGCCGGCCATCTCCGTGCCCTGCGGCGTAACCGAGGCAGGGTTGCCGGTCGGGCTGCAACTGGCAGGGCCGCGGCTGGCGGATGCGCTGGTGCTACGGGCGGGGGCGGGCTTCCTCGCCACCAGGCCCTTCGAGGTGCTGCCGGCCCGGTAGGCGTCGCCCCCGGCCTCAGCCCCGCCTGACGTTCCAGAACAGCGGCAGCCCCTTCAGCAGGCCGCTGACATCCTCGCGGTAGGCGGTCGGCTGGTAGAACTGGCCGAGCGGCACATAGGGGACGTCGAGGAAGGCCTGGCGCTGCATCTCCCGGCCGAGGCGGCGGCGGGCCTCGTCATCGGTGGATTGCAGCCACTGGTTCCGCATCTCCTCGAGCTGCGGACTGGTGGACCAGCCGAAGGTCGCGGTCAGCCCGCTGCCGCGGATGAAGTTGTGGGCGGCCGGGTTGAACTGGTTCACCCCTGCCGTGTAGGTGCAGAAGGCGTTGTAGCCGCCCTTGTCCGGCAGCTCCCGGTTGGCCTGGCGACGCAGCGCGCTGCCCCAATCCATCGCCACGTAGTCGAGGTTGAGGCCGAGCTTGCGGAAGACGTCGCCCACCACCTCGCTCATCGCGTTGATGGCGGGGAAGTCGGTCGGTGCCATCAGCAGCACCTTCTCGCCCTTGTAGCCGGCGGCCTCCAGCGCCCGGCGGGAGGCGGCGATGTCGCGCGGGCCGGTCAGCGCCGCCATTCCCTCGTCGCTCGCCATGATGGAGCCCGGGGCGAAGAAGCCGACGCCGTCCCGCCAGAGCGAGCGGTCATTGCCGGCAACGGCGGTCATCACGTCCTCCTGGCTGATGGCGCCGAGCACGGCACGGCGGACGCCTGGATTGTCGAAGGGTGGATGCAGGTGGTTGAAGCGGAGCATGGCGATGGCCCCGGTCGGGTCCAGCACCTCCACCTTCAGGCCGCGGCCGCGCCGCAGCGTCGGCAGCAGGTCGGTCGTCGGCTGCTCCCACCAGTCGATCTCGCCCCGGCGAAGGGCGGCGGCGGCGGTCGTGGCATCTGGCAGGGTCAGCCACTCCACCCGGTCGAGATGGGCGATCTTCGGCCCGGCGAGCAGGCTCGGCGTGCCGTCGGGGCGCGGCACGTAGCCATCGAATTTCGCATAGACCGCGCGCGAGCCGGGGACGCGCTCGCTGGCCACGAAGCGGAAGGGGCCGCTGCCGACCATCTCCGAGATGGGCAACGCCGCGTCCTGGCTCGCCAGCCGCTCCGGCATGATGAAGGCGACATTGGCGCCGACCTTGCCGAGCGCATCCGGCAGCAGCGGGAAGGGCCGCTTCAGCCGCCAGCGGATCACCCGGTCGGAGGGGGCGGTGATCTCCTCGGTCACCGCCATCACCGCGAGGCCGAAGCTGTCGCGCAGCCCCCAGCGCTTCACGCTGGCGACGGCATCCCGCGCCCGCACCGGCTCCCCGTCATGGAAGCGCAGACCCTCGCGCAGGGTCATGGTCCAGGTCAGGCCATCATCCTCGATGGTGTGGCCCGCAACCATCTGCGGCTGCGCCCGGTACTGCTCGTCCCAGCCATAGAGGGTGTCGAAGACGAGGAAGGCGTGGTTGCGGGTGACGAAGCCCGTGGTGGTGATCGGGTCGAGGATGGCGAGGTCGGCCTGCGGGGCGAAGCGCAGCAGCTTCTGCCCAGACTGCGCGCCGGCCAGGCGCGGTGCCGCAAGGGTGAGGGCCGATGCCTGTAGGAGCCCGCGCCGCTGGATCATTCCCTGTCCTCCCGCTGCCTGCTTAGGGCAGCATAGGCCGGAATGACCGCGGCGCTACCAGCGCAGCGCGCGAATCGCGGCGATCGGGTCGACGCCCTCGGCCAGCGCTACCTGACGCAGCCGCTCCGGGTCCGGGTCATCGCCATGGGCGTGGGCGGCGAGGCCGGTCATCGCCCAGAGCGCGTCCATCCCCGCGGCCGCGGCACCGGCAAGGTCGGTATGCGGCGTGTCGCCGATGGCGAGCACCCGGCGCCGGTCGGCGAGGCCCAGCAGCTCCATCACCGGGTCGTAGACGGCAGGGTCCGGCTTGCCGACCTCGAAAACCGGACAGCCGAACTCCAGGTAGATATCGGCGAGCGCGCCCGCGCAGATCAGCCGGTCCTCGCCCACCATGACGAAGCGGTCCGGGTTGACGCAGACCATCGGCAGGCGATGGGCGGCGGCGGCCTCGAGCGCCGGGCGATAGGGCGCCGGGTCGCCCGAGCCGCGCTCCGGGTCGGGGCCGGTGTTGAGCAGGAAGTCGGCATCGGCCGCGCTGTCCACCACCTCGGCGACGCCCTCCTCGATCACCGAGAGGTCCCGCTCCGGCCCGATATGGAAGGCCCGTCGGCCGAGCGGCGCGAAGAAGGGATGCCGCCGCTCCTTCAGCATCATCCAGGCGATCTCGCCCGAGGACATGATGCCGTCATAGAGCGCGCGGTCGAGATCCATCCGGTCCAGCATCTCCTGGACGAACCAGGCGCGGCGCGGCGCATTGGTCAGGAAGACGACGCGCTTGCCGCGCTTCTTCAACTCGGCCAGCGCCTCCGCCACGCCGGGATAGAGCCGCTTGCCGTTGTGCACGACGCCCCAGAGGTCGAGGACGTAGCCGTCATAGCGATCCGCCAGCGGGGCGATGCCGTCGAGGATGTCCATCTCGCTCTTCCTTCAGGCCGCGGTGCCGACCGCTTCGGCGACACTGGTGAAACCGTCCCGCCGCAGCAGCGCGGCGAGGTCGCGGAGGATCGCCGAAACAAGGGCCGGGCCGGCATAGGCGAAGGCGGTGTAGAGCTGCACCAGGCTGGCGCCGGCCTTGATCTTCGCCAGCGCATCCGCGCCGCTGGCGATGCCGCCGACGCCGACCAGCGTCAACCGTCCCCCGGCGATCCAGTGGCAATGGCGCAGCACCTCGGTCGCCCGGTCGCGCAGCGGCGCGCCGGACAGGCCGCCCGCCTCCCCGCGATGCGGCGAGCGCAGGCTCTCCGGCCGCGCGATCGTCGTGTTAGAGACGATGAGGCCGGCGACGCCCTGGGCGATGCAGGTCTCGATGATCGGGCCCAGGGCGTTCTCGGAAAGGTCCGGGGCGATCTTCACCAGCACCGGCGGCCCATCGATGGCCGCGATGCCGGCGAGGATCTGTGCCAAGCGCTCCTCCCCCTGAAGGTCGCGCAGGCCAGGGGTATTGGGCGAGGAGACGTTGACGGTGACGTAGTCGGCGAGGCCCACGAGCGCCTGGTAGAGCGCCGGATAGTCCCGCGCCGGGTCGGCGCCCTCCTTGTTCACCCCGATATTGGCGCCGAAGACCGCCGGCAGCGGTCGCGGCAGGGCACGGAGGCGGGCGAGATAGGCCTCCACCCCGCCATTGTTGAACCCCATGCGGTTGATGACGGCCGCATCCTCCGTCAGCCGGAAGAGGCGCGGGCGTGGATTGCCCGGCTGCGGCCGCGGGGTGACCGTGCCGGCCTCGACGAAGCCGAAGCCGAGGCGCATCAGCGGCAGGACCGCCACCGCATCCTTGTCGAAGCCCGCCGCCAGGCCGAGCGGGTTGGCGAAGCGGAGGCCGAGTGCTTCGGTCGCCAGGATTGGGTCCGCCGCGGCTTCGGCCCGGCCGGCGAGGCCGGCGGAAAGGGCCTTTAGCGCTAGGCCATGCGCCGTCTCGGCATCGAGGCTTCGAAGGAGGAGCGTGGCGAGGGAGGCGAGGCGCGGGGTCATGGCGCCGCTGTGTGCCCGACCCGGCGCAGGTTGGGAAGCGCGGTTGACGCCCTGATGTTGACGCCCTGGGCGCCGCCCGCGACAACCTCTGCGGGGAAAGCCCGGGAGGAATGCCGAGTGAAGGGACCAGCGCTGCTGCTGGCCGGCGTCGTGTTGTTCAGCATCAACGATGCGAACAGCAAGCTGCTTTCCGGCCATTACGGGCTCGGCGAGGTGCTCTTCCTCCGCTACGCCATGCTGCTGCCGGCCTTCCTGCTGGCGCGGACGGTCCGGCCGGGCTTCGGCGGACCCCTCTCGACGCGGCATCCCGGGCTGCAGGCACTCCGGGCCTGCTCGATGATGGTTTCGGCGGGCGGCTTCTTCCTCGGCTTTCGGCATGTGCCGCTGGCGGAGGGCTACCTGTTCTTCTTCACCGCGCCGCTGCTGACCCTCGGCCTGTCGGTGCTGATCCTGGGCGAGGTGGTGGCGCGCGCGGCCTGGGCCTGGTGCCTGCTCGGCTTCGCCGGCGTGCTGCTGGCGGTGGCGCCGAAGCTCGGCGGGCTCGATGCGCCGCTCGGCGGCTACCTGGCGCTGCTGGCCGCGACCTTCGCCTTCGCCATGAACCAGACGCTGAACCGCAAGCTGCGGACGGAGCCCGGGCTGGTCGGCGTCATCCTCTGGCCGAGCCTGCTGGGGCTCGCGCTGTTCGGGCCGCTGGCGGCGCTGGATTGGTCCTCGCCGCCGCCGATGGAACTGGCGCGGATGCTAGGGAACGGGTTGCTGGCGGGCGGGGCGGTGGTCTGCACCGCGGCCGCCTTCCAGCATTCGGACGCCTCGCGGTTGGCGCCCTGGGGCTTCGCGGCGCTGCCGGTCTCGGTCGGGCTCGACCTCGCCATCTGGGGGCATTGGCCGGATGCGGCGATGCTGGCGGGCGGCGCGGTCGTCGTCTTCGCCTGCCTGATGAGCGAGCGGGCGCGGCGGCGCGGGCTGGTTCAGTCAATCCCGGCGGGGAAGACATGGGTGCCGTCCGCGCCGAGCGGCAGCGGCGTCACCGTCCGCACGGCTGAGAGCGGCAAGGCGCCGTAGAGATGCGGGAAGAGGCCGGGGCGGCTGCCGGCCGGCTCCCAGCGGAGCGCCTCGCCCAGCGCCGCGGGATCGGCCTCGACCAGCAGCAGGTCCCGCTCGCTGGCGCGATGCTTGGCCGCACTGGCGCGGAGCTGCGCGGCGCTGGAGAAATGCAGGAAGCCGTCGCGCCGGTCGTCCGCGCTGCCATGGTAGGCGCCGGCCGCTTCGGCCAGGCGCCAGTCGGCGACGCGGACCATGGTGTAGATGGGCTGGGTCATCAGGGCAGAGTCTGGAGCCGATCGAGCAGCCGGTCCACCTCCCCCCCGGTCTGGTAGAGGCCGAAGCCGAAGCGCAGCCGCCGGCCTCGGCGGTCGGTGACGATGCCGGCGGCGGCGAGGCGGGCCTGCCAGGCTTCGGCATCCTCTAGGTCGAAGGCGAGGAAGTTGCCCCGCGCCGGGTCGTCCGGCGATACCACCAGCTGGGTGGGGTCGAGCCCGGCCCGCGGCAGGCCGGCGAGAAAGCGGGATTGCAGCGCGTGGGCATGGGCGTGGATGGCAGCAGCATCAATCCCGAGTCCGCCCAACCAATCCATTACCGCATTCAGGCGGTAAAGGCCGCTGGCGTCGAAGGTGGATCCCATGAAGCGCCAGCCATCCGTGGCGTAGGGGATGCCCGCATCGCCTTCCGCCAGCGCGCCGAAGCCGGCATACCAGCCGGTCGAGCGGGGGCGCGGCAGCCAGCCCGGGGGGCAGTGCAGGAAGCAGGCCCCCTCTCCCGCCATGGCGTATTTGTAGCCGCCGGCCAGGTAGAAGGCGCGGTCGGCGATGCCGGCAAGATCGACCGGCCGGGCCAGGAAGGCGTGGTAGCCGTCGATGACGAGGGCCGCCTCGCCCGCCGCCTCGGCCAGGGCCGGCAGGTCCGTCAGCGCGGCACCGGAGGTGAAGAACACCTCGCTTGCCCAGATCAGGTCGAAGCCTTGCCGGGCAGCCTCGGCGAGGCGCGGGATGCAATCGCGGGCCGGCTCGCTCGGGATGCGGGTGACGGCGGCCAGCCCATCCTCCTCCAGCCGCGCGACCTGCCGGGCGAAGCTGTGGAATTCGCCATCCGTCGTCAGGATGCGGGGCGACCGGTGGGCCGGCAGCGCCGAGAGGATGCGGACGACGAATTCCTGCGTGTTCGGCGCGAAGACAATCGTCGCCGGGTCCGGCAAGCGGCAGTGCCGGGCGACATGGCCCTGCGCCGCCTGCCAGACCGGGCCCAGCACATGCCCCCATTTGGCATCGAGCAGCCGGGCTGCATCCTCCCAGGCGGCGAGATGCGCCGCGCGGGTGACGTCGGGCCGCGGGTGGTGACTATGGGCCGCGAAATGCAGCCGCTCCGGTGCGGCGCCGAGGCTCAGGGAGAAATGCGGGCGGAGGTCCAGCATGGTCTTGCTCCGGCTGATTGCTTTAAGCTTAAAGTAACTCTTCCGGGGAGGCCACCACCATGGTCGAGGGCGTCGAGACCGATTTCGCCAGGCGCATGAGCTATGGCGACTACCTTCACCTCGACCAGATCCTCTCGGCGCAGCAGCCGCTCTCCGGCCAGCATGACGAGCTGCTCTTCATCACCATCCACCAGGTGCAGGAGCTTTGGATGAAGCTGCTGAACCATGAGCTGGACCTGGCGATGGCGAATATCCGCGCCGATGCGCTGCGGCCGGCCTTCAAGGCGCTGGCGCGGGTCTCGCGCATCCAGAAGCAGCTGGTCGAGGCCTGGGACGTGCTCGCGACCATGACGCCGCACGACTACCTGGCCTTCCGCGACAGCCTCGGCAGCTCCTCCGGCTTCCAGTCCTGGCAGTACCGGCTGATCGAGTTCAAGCTCGGCGCGCGGGACGGCTTCATGCTGAAGCCGCATGCCCACCGGCCGGACATCCTGGCGGTGCTGGAGGCGGCCTTCCACGGGCCCTCGCTCTATGACGAGGCGCTGCGGCTGCTCGGGCGCCGCGGCCTGCCGGTGCCGGAGGCGGTGCTCGGGCGCGACCTCAGCCAGCCGCACCAGGCCGATGAAGGCGTCACCGCGGCCTGGGCCATCGTCTACGAGCAGGTGGAGGCGCATTTCGACCTCTACGAGTTGGCCGAGGAGCTGGTCGATTTGGAGGATGCCGTCCAGACCTGGCGCTTCCGGCACATGCGGACGGTGGAGCGGATCATCGGCCACCGGATGGGCACGGGCGGCTCGGCCGGCGTCGCCTATCTCAAGGGCGTGCTCGAACGGGGATTCTTCCCGGAACTCTGGACGGTGCGGACGCAGCTGAGGCCTATCCCGCACGCGGAATGATCGTCTCACTTATGGTTCCGTAAGCCGCACGCCGGATGGTTCGTCCCGTCAGTCGAGACGGGGCGCGAAACCATGCCGAGCATCCAGGTTTCCGGGACCATTCCCAGCACGTTGCGGGAGAACACGAAACGAGGGGAATGGGTCGCGGGCCTGACGCTGACCGGCGATACGGGCAGCCTGGCCGGGATCGAGCTCACCGGGGCGAATGCGCTGAACTTCTCGGCGGTCTGGAACCCCTCGCTCGGGCTCGCCACGCTTGGCCTCGCTGCCCCGGTCGATTACGAGTATTTCGCCGCGGCGCACCTGCCGACGCAGCTGTCCTTCTCGCTGCGCTTCGTCTTCACCGATGGCAGCCGGCAGAGCCCGAGCACGGTCTATCGCGTCGCCGTCCTCGACGAGGACGACGCGCCACCGAGCGGCCTGCGCTTCGTCACCGGCGGCAGCGTCGCGGCGGGTGCGATCGGCAACGCGATCGGCACGCTCTCCGTCACCGACCCGGATTCGGCCGGGCCCTTCGCCTTCAGCTTCGCCGAGGAGGATGCCTGGCGCTTCGAGGTGGTGGGCAATGTGCTGAAGCTGAAGGAGGGCATCAGCCTCGGCCTCGACGAGATGCCGACCCATCCGCTCTTCGTACAGGTCTCGGACGGGCGGCAGAGCGCGGGATTCACCCTCAACCTCACCGTGACGGATCCGGGGACGCAGCAGAGCCAGGTGGATGTGCTGACGCCGGCGGCGCCGCAATCCGGCTTCGTCCTCCATGCGCCGGGCCAGGTGGTGGCGCTGCATGAGGCGCGCGCGGTGACGGCGGCCAACAGCCATGGCGAGGATCTGCGCCAGGTGCTCCTCGCTGAGGGCAGGGAGGTGTGGATGCCGGCGGTGCAGACCCTCCGCCTCGCCGACGGCTTCCTCGATTTCGATCCGGCGGGGCAGGCGGTGCGGGCCGCGGCCCTGCACGGCACGGCGACCGGGCAGGCGGCGGACGGGACGGCGCTGGCGACCCTGGTGGAGCAGAGCTCGGCGGGCCGGGGCTGGGTCGACCTGGCGGCGGGGTTGCTGCCGGGGACGTTGGCGGGGCTCGGCGATGCGGCGCTGGTGACGACGCTCCACCACACGGCCCTGCATCGCGACCCGGATGCGGCGGAGCTGGCCTTGCAGCTTGGGCGGCTGGCCTCCGGGGTGAGCCGGGCGCAGCTCGTCGCCGACCTGGCAGGCTCCGACGCGGCGCTGGCGGCGGTGGCCGACTTTGATGGGGTCTGGGTCGGGCAGGCGCTGGGCGGCAGCGCGGCCTGGCACATGGATACGGGCGGGCTCGGCAGCGGGATGCTGCCGCCGGCGAGCTACCCGGCCGGGTCGGCTTGGATGATCTGAGGCGTCAGAATTTCAGGCGCTGGACCTCGCAGGTGCCGGCCAGGGTACCGGCGGCGACGGGCAGGTCGCAGGGCGCGGGCGGCGTCGGCGGCTGGTCGCCCGGCCCGGCCAGGGGCGGCACTGCGGCGGCACGGCAGGCCTCCACCCGCGCCGCATCGGGGCGGCGGGAGAAGAGCAGCCGGGCTTCGCCGGTGACGCGCGAGAGGCTGAGGGCGAAGCGGTCATGCGCCGGGACGCCGCGCCAACCCTCGCCCGGCAAGGGTGAGCCGAAGCCGGCGACCAGCGGGTCGCGCCGCGCGCCCATCTCCTGCGACTCCATCCAGGCGGTCTGGCCGGGCAGTTCGATGGCGAAGCCACGTTCCTCCACCAGCACCCGGAGCTGGCCGCCATTGGGGAAGCGGCAGACGAGGAAGGTCTCCGACGCAGCCGGCCAGGCAAGGGCCAGGGCCGCAAGGGCGAGGGCGGCCGTCCTGGCCGGGCCGTGCCGCATGGTCGTTCCTTCCGGTTATCGATGACCGCACGTTACCTCGCTGCGCGAAAGCTTCAATCCGCCGCGCGCAGGGCTTAGGTTAGACCCGTGGAAACCGCCGACACGAGCCTGGGCGCCAGGCCCCTCTCTCCCGCCCCGCGGGGTGGGCTGCACCGATTCGCCAATCCGGGCCGCTTCCTGCGGCTGTCCGGGCGGGTGCTGCCCTGGCTGACGGCGGCGGCGGTGCTGGCGCTCGGCATCGGCCTGCCCTGGGGCCTCCTCTTCTCGCCGCCCGACTGGCAGCAGGGCGAGACGGTCCGCATCCTCTACATCCATGTGCCGATGGCCTGGCTGGCGATGGGCGGATATGCCGGGCTCGCCATCGGCTCGATCCTGTCGCTGATCTGGCGGCACCCGCTGGCCGACCTCGCCTGCCGGGAGCTTTCTCCAGTGGGGGCGATGGCGACGGCGCTGTGCCTTGCCACCGGCAGCCTCTGGGGCAAGCCGATGTGGGGGACCTGGTGGGTCTGGGATGCGCGGCTCACCTCGGTGCTGGTGCTGTTCTTTCTTTGGCTTGGCCATGCCGCCCTCGTCCGCGCCTTCGACGATACGGAGCGCGGCGCGCGGATGGGCGCGATCCTGGCGCTGATTGGGGCGGTCAACGTGCCCATCGTGAAATTCTCGGTCGATTGGTGGAACACGCTGCACCAGCCGGCCAGCGTGACGCGGCTCGGCGCGCCGGGGCTGCATGTCGACATCCTCTATCCGCTGCTGGTCTGCGCGCTGGGCTTCACCCTCGCCTTCGCCGCGCTGGTGCTGGCGCGGACGCGGGCGGCGGTGATGGAGCGGCGCATCCGCGCTCTGGAACTCGCGGCCGCTCGCCGCGCGGAGGCCGCATGAGCCTGCACTGGATGCATGTGACGGCCAGCTATGGGCTGGTGCTGGGTGGCTTCCTGATCCTCGGCCTCGCCACCATCTTCCGTCATGCCGCGGCGAAGCGCCGGCTGGCCCAGCTCGACCCGCGCGCTGCAAGGCGCGCACAGGATACCGCATGACCCGCAAGTCCCGCCGGCTCTGGCTGCTGCTGCTCTGTGCCCTCGGGCTCGGCAGCGCCACGGCCCTGACCCTCTCCGCCTTCCAAGACAATCTCGTCTTCTTCCGCTCGCCGAGCGACATCGCCCGCGAGGCGCCGACGCCGGAGCGCGCCTTCCGCCTTGGCGGGTTGGTCGAGACCGGCAGCGTGGTGCGGGAGACGGCGGCGGACGGCAAGCCGGAGGCGCGCTTCCGCGTCACCGATGGCGCGCATGGGGTGGCCGTCACCTATGCCGGCGTGCTGCCGGACCTGTTCCGCGAGGGGCAGGGGGTGGTGACGCTCGGCAGGCTAGGGCCGGACGGCACCTTCCGCGCGAGCGAGGTGCTGGCGCGGCACGACGAGAGCTACATGCCGCCCGAAGTGGCCGATGCCCTGAAGAAGAGCGGTCACTGGAACCCGAACCAGGGCGCCCCGCCGCCGGCCGCCACCTGGAACACGCTGGAGCCGGCGCAGGCGCAGCCGAGGCGCGGCTCATGATTCCAGAGATCGGGCATTTCGCCCTCGCCCTCGCGCTGGCCCTGTCGCTGGCGCAGGCCTTGGTCGGGCTGGTCGGCGCGCAGCGGGCCGAGGCGCGGCTGATGGGCGCTGCGGCGCCGCTCGCCGCCGGCGTGCTGGTCACGGTCCTCGCCGCCTTCGCCTGCCTCGTCTGGGCCTATGTCGCCAACGACACCACGGTGCTGAACGTGGTGCAGAACAGCCATTCGGCGAAGCCGCTGCTCTACAAGATCAGCGGGGCCTGGGGGAACCACGAGGGATCGATGCTCCTCTGGGTGCTGATCCTGGCGCTCTGCGGCGGGGCGGTCGCGGCCTTCGGGAGCAACCTGCCCTCCGCCCTGCAGGCGCGGGTGCTCGGCGTGCTGGCGCTGGTGGCGCTCGGCTTCCTCGGCTTCATCCTCGCCACCTCGAATCCCTTCGAGCGCATCTGGCCGCCGCCGATGGACGGCCAGGGGCTGAACCCGATCCTGCAGGACCCCGGCCTCGCCTTCCATCCGCCCTTGCTCTACCTCGGCTATGTCGGCTTCGCGGTGACCTATGCCTTCGCCGTCGCCGCGCTGATCGAGGGGCGGGTCGATGCCGCCTGGGGGCGCTGGGTGCGGCCCTGGGCGCTGGCGGCCTGGAGCTTCCTGACGCTCGGCATCGCCCTCGGCTCCTGGTGGGCCTATTACGAGTTGGGCTGGGGCGGCTACTGGTTCTGGGACCCGGTCGAGAATGCCTCGCTGATGCCCTGGCTCGCCGGCTGCGCGCTGCTGCACAGCGCCATCGTCGTCGAGAAGCGCGAGGCGCTGAAGACCTGGACGGTCTTCCTCGCGCTCCTCGCCTTCGGGATGAGCCTGCTCGGCACCTTCCTCGTCCGCTCCGGCGTGCTGAACAGCGTCCACGCCTTCGCCAACGACCCGGCGCGCGGCACCGTCATCCTCGTCCTGCTGGCCATCTATATCGGCGGCGGCTTCCTGCTGTTTGCCTGGCGGGCGCAGGCGATGCTGCCGACAGGCGTCTTCACCCCCATCTCGCGCGAGGGGGCGCTGGTGCTGAACAACCTGCTGCTCTGCTCGATCGCGGCTGTGGTGCTGGCCGGCACGCTCTACCCGATGTTCGCCGACCTGGTGCTCGGCGAGAAATTCTCCGTCGGTCCCCCCTTCTTCAACACGGCGATCTTCCCGCTGGCGGTGCCGCTGATCGGCGCCATGACGCTCGGCCCGGTGATGCCCTGGAAGCGGGCGCGGCTCTTTCCCGCCCTGCAGCGGCTGTGGTGGGCGGCGCTGGCCGGGCTGGCGGCGCTGGTGCTCTGCTTCGCCATCGAGGACAATCGCGTCGGGCCGGCGCTCGGCTTCGGCGCGGCGGTGTGGGTGATCCTCGCTGCCGTCGCCGACATCGCCGACCGCATCGCCCTCTTCAGCCGGCCGCGGGCGGCCTGGGCGCGGGCCAAGGGCCTGCCGCGGGCGGCCTGGGGTGGCGCCATCGCCCATGCGGGGATGGGGGTGATGATCCTCGGCCTCGCCGGCATGGGCCTCGCCACCGACACGCTGCGCCTGGTGAAGCCCGGGGAGAGCGTGGCGCTGGCCGGGCTCGACTACCGGCTGATCGGCGTCGCCGATGCGCCGGGGCCCAATTTCTCGGCCCGGCGCGCGACCGTCGAGGTACGCGACGGCGGGCGCCTCGTCACCACGTTGGAGCCGGAGCGGCGCAGCTTCCCCGTCGCCCGGATGACGACGACGGAGGCGGCGATCCACACCACCTGGCTTTCGGACCTCTATGTCGTGCTCGGCGAGGAGCGGGACGGTGGCGCGGTGCTCCGCATCCACCACAACCCGCTGGCGCCCTGGATCTGGCTCGGCGCCGCGATCATGGCGCTCGGCGGCGGCATCTCGTTGAGCGACCGGCGCGTCCGCGTCTCGGCGCCGGCAGCGAAGGCGGTGAAGGCCGGGGCGCGGGCATGAGCGAGGCCGCTCCCAATCCCGAGGCGGCCGCCTGGCGCCGGCGTGCGCTGCTGCTGGCGCCGCTGGCCGCAGCAGGGCTCGGTGGGGCCGGGTTCTATGCCATGCTCCGCGGCCTCGGCACCGGCGACTACGACCCGCGCGGCGTGCCTTCGGCGCTGATCGGCAAGGCGCCACCGGATTTCAGCCTGCCGCCGCTGGAGGGCACCGGCCTGCCGGGGCTTTCGGCGGCCGATCTCCGGACCGGCAAGCCGATGCTGGTGAATTTCTTCGCCTCCTGGTGCGTGCCCTGCGTGATCGAGCATCCGCAGCTCATGCGCCTCGCGCGCGAGGGCGTCGCCATCATGGGCATCGCCTACAAGGACAAGCCTGTGGACAGCCTCGGCTTCCTGAAGCAGCGCGGCACGCCCTATGCGCGGCTCGGCGTCGACCAGCCGGGGCGGGTCGCCATCGATTGGGGGCTGTACGGCGTGCCGGAGACCTATCTGCTCGACAAGGGCGGCATCATCCGCTGGCGCATGGCCGGCCCGGTGACGGAGGAGATCCTGGCGCAACAGGTCACCCCACTGCTGCGGCGATACGCATGATCCGCTGGCTGCTGCTGCTGATGCTGGCCGCGGGCCCGGCGCTTGCCGTAGGCGACCCGGCCGACCAGCTCCCCAATCCGGCGCAGGAGGAACGGGCCCGCGTCATCGGGCGCGAACTGCGCTGCATGGTCTGCCAGAACCAATCCATCGAGGACAGCGATGCCGACCTCGCCCGCGACCTCCGGCGGATCGTCCGCGAGCAGGTGGCGCAGGGCAAGCCGGACGAGGCCGTCCTCACCTTCGTGCATGAGCGCTATGGCGACTTCGTCCTGCTGAAGCCGCCCTTCAAGATGGCGACGGCGCTGCTCTGGGGGATGCCGGCCATCGCGCTGCTCGGCGGCGCGCTGCTGATCCGCGGCATGCGGCGGCGGCAGCGAGTGGCGCCAGGGCCGCAGGAGCTCACCCAGGCGGAGCGCGATCGCCTCGCCCAACTCTCCGGCAGGCCGCGCGAGTGAACTGGTTCCCCTTCTGGCCGCTGCTCGGCCTGCTGGCCGTGGCGGCGATCCTGCCGCTCGCCACCAGCCTGTTCCGCCCGCCGGCGGCGCGGGGGCGACGCGAGGCCGACCTCGCCCTCTACCGGGCCCAGATGGAGGAGCTGGACCGCGAGCGCGAGGCCGGGCGGCTGGACGAGGCGGCGCATCGGGCGGCCGTACTCGAGGTGCAGCGCCGGCTGCTTGCGGCGCCGGCCGAGGCGGGCACGCGCTCCGGCCGCGGAGCGAAGCTCGCCCTGTGGGGCATGGTGGCGGCTGTGCCGCTGCTGGCCCTCGCTCTCTACTGGCCGAGCGCGCTGCCGGACATGCCCTCGGCCCCCTTTTCGCTGCGCCAGCAGGTGGCGGCGCGGGACGAGGAGATGCTGGAGTTGCTGCGCAGCCGCCTCGCACGGCTCGACCCGGCGACGCCGCAGGCGCAGGAGGGCTACCGCCTGCTCGGCAATGCCGAGCGCAGCCGCGGCGCGCTCGGCCCGGCGGCGGCGGCCTTCAAGCGGGCGCTCGATGCGAGGTTCGACCCGGAGCTGATGAGCCAGCTCGCCCAGATCCTGATCGAGGACGACAAGCTGGACGAGGCCAGGCGCATCCTGGCCGCTGCCCTGCCGCGGGCGCCGCAGCATGTCGGGCTGCGCTTCCTCTCCGGCCTGGTCGAGGCGAAGGCCGGGCGTCCGGAGCGGGCCCGCGAGCTCTGGCAGGCGCTGGTGGCCGAGGCACCGCCCGAGGCGCCGTGGCGGACCATGGTCGAGCGGCGGATGCAGGAGCTGCCCTGACCGCGGGCGCGCATCTGGCAGCCTTCTTCCCAGAGGGCGTGCCGGAAGGGGTGCGGTTGGCCGAGGGGCCTTGGGCGGCGCCCGCCTTCGGCCCCCGGCGGCGGGCAGTGGGGCTGCTGGCCGCCATCGGCGAGGACCCGGTCGCGGCGGCACTCGCCCGGCCGGCCCCGGCGGAGGCGGTGGCGCGGGCGGCCGCGCTGCAGCCGCTCTGGCCGGAGCCCATCGACCCCCGCCTGCTGGCGGCGACGCGCTGGGCCGACCCGTTCCACGAGCGGGCCTCGACCGCGGAGGACGGGCTGGCGCTGCTCGCGCTGTGGCGGCGGGAGGTGGCGGCCAACCGGGGCATTGCCGCCTTCCTCGGCATGGCCGGATGGAAGCAGGCCGCCATCGCCGCCGCTTTCGCGCAGGACGGCCCGCCTGCCGTCTTCGCCCGGGACGAGGCGGAGGCGCTTGCCGCAGCGCGGGAACGGGCGGGCGGCATCGCCGTCTGGGCGACGCGGGCGGCGCCGGCGCTGGTGGACCAATGCCGCGCGGCGGGGGTGCCGCTGCATTGGGTGGAAGATGGCTTCCTGCGCTCGGTCGGGCTTGGGGTGGATTTCATCCCCTCCGCCTCGCTCGCCGTCGATCCCCTGGTGCCGCATTACCATGCGGGCGAGGCCTCGACGCTGGAGCGCATTCTGGCGGGGGGCGACTTCACCCCGCCCCTGCTGGCGCGGGCGGCGGCGCTGCGGGCCGCGATCGTCGCGGGGGGAGTGACCAAGTACAATCTCCGCCGGCCGACCGCGCCCCTGCCGGCGACGCCGGGGCGGCGGCGCATCCTCGTCGTCGGGCAGGTGGAGGACGATGCCTCGATCCGGCTCGGCGCCGGGCGGGTGCGGACGAATCTCGCCCTGCTGGAGGCGGTCAGGCGCGAGGAGCCGGAGGCCTTCATCGTCTTCCGCCCGCACCCGGATGTTGAGACGGGCTATCGCCGCGGCTATGTGCCGCGCCGCACGGCGCTGCGCCTGGCCGATGCGGTGGCGGCGGGGGGCGATATCGGCAGGCTCTTCGCGGAAGTGGATGCGCTGCACGCCATCACCAGCCTCGCCGGCTTCGAGGCGCTGCTGCGCGGGCTGGAGGTGACGGTCTGGGGCCGGCCCTTCTATGCCGGCTGGGGGCTGACGCGGGACAGGGAGCCGCTGCCGCGGCGCGGCCGTACCCTCCCGCTCGATGCGCTGGTGGCCGGTGCGCTGATCCTCTACCCGCGCTACCTCGACCCGGTGACCATGCTGCCCTGCGGCCCGGAACTGCTGCTGGAGCGGCTGGCCGATCCGGCCGGCTGGGCGCCGGCCTCAGCAGCGCGGCGGGCCTTCCTCCCCTGGTGGCGGCAGCAGGGCTGGTGGCTGAAGCAGGCCCGGCGCTTCGGCCTCTGGCAGCGCTGAGCGCCTCCCCTCAGTCGACCGAGATGCGCGCGTCCTTCGCAATGCCCTGCCAGCGAAGGGCGCTGGCGCGGATATAGCCGTCCACCTCGGGCTGCGGGATGTAGAGCGGATCGACGAAGGCCGATTGCAGGCGCTGCTCGGTCTGCGGCATGCGGGTGCGCTCCAGCGCCGCGGCCAGGGAGCGGGCGATGGCGGGCGGCATCTTCCGCGACACGAAGAGGCCGAACCAGATGCCGAGCTCGACATCCGGCATGCCGCTCTCCTTCAGCGTCGGCACCTGCGGCAGGGCGCTGGCCCGGCGTGCGGTGGTGACGGCGAGCGGGCGGAAGGCGCCGGACTGGATATGCGCGGTGGAGGTGGCGGTGGTGTCGAAGCCGAAATCCACCTCGCCCGCCAGCATGGCCGCGACCAGCGGCGAGGAGCCGCGATAGGGCACATGCGTCGCATCGATCCCCGCCTCCTTCAGGAAGACGGCGGCCGAGAGGTGCGAGGAACTGCCGTTGCCGACCGAGCCGTAGATCATCGGCCGCGCCTTGGCCTCGGCGATGAAGGACCGCAGGTCCTTCGCCTGGACGCGGGCGGGGATGACGGAGAGGATGTTCGCCACCTCCCCGATCGTGCCGAGGCAGGCGAAGTCGCGCACCGCATCGACTCCGCTATTGGCGTAGAGGATGGGGTTCACGCCGAACATGGCGGTGGTGCCGAAGAGGATGGTGTATCCGTCCGGCTCGGCCTGGGCGGCGGCCCCCGTCCCTATATTGCCGCCGGCGCCGGCGCGGTTCTCCACCACGACGGGCTGGCCGAGTTCCCGCCCCAGCGGCTCAGCGACAATGCGTCCGACGATGTCGGTCACCCCGCCAGGCGGATAGGTGACGATCAGGCGCAGCGGCCGGTCGGGCCTCCACTCGGCCGGCTGGGCATGGAGCGCCGGGGCGGCGAGCAGGGTGCCGAGACCGGCCAGGGTGGTACGGCGGTGGAGCATGAAGGTTCCTCGATCCTGGTGCGCAAGGAAGCCGAGGCGAGGCGTGCTGTCCAGTCTCAGGACGGCGGCTTGAGACGGCCGCGGCGGGCGAGGCCGGCGGTTTTCCAGCGTGGCTCCGCCGCCTTGGCCCGGCGACGGGGCGCGGCAGGCTCTTCGGCGGCCGGTGGGGGTTCCACCGCTTCTGACTCTACGGGGGCAGCTTCCGCCTCCACGGGCGCAGCTTCCGCCTCCACGGGCGCAGCGGCCTTCGGCGGCGCGCGGCGACGCCGGCGGGGAGGCGGCGGAGCCGTCTCCGCCGGAGACGCGGCGGGCGGTCCCGGGGCCGGAGCGGCCGGTTCCGGAGCGCTGGCCTGGGCGGCCGGGACGGGAGGCGGCTCCGGGGCCGGGGAGACCGGTTCTGGAGTGCTGGCCTTCGCGGCCGGGGCGGGAAGCGGCTCCGGAGCCGGGGAGGCCGGTTCCGGAATGCTGGCCTTCGCGGCCGGGACGGGAGGCGGCTCCGGAGGCGGAGATGCCGGTTTCGGAGTGCTGGCCTTCGCCGCCGGGGCGGGAGGCGGCTCCGGGGCCGGGGAGGCCGGGGACGTGGGGGGCATCGCCTTGGCGATCAACGCCCGCAGCGTGCCGGCCGTCTCGAAATAGGAGCCGTCGCGGCTCAGCAGGTAGTGCTTACCCTCCACCTTGAAGATGCGTTGCTGCATGGTGAGGCGCTGGACCTGCAATTCGGTCGCAGGAAAGAAGGCGCAGCCGATCGCCCGGGCGGCGGCGACCTGTTCAGGCGTCAATTCCAACTTGTGGCAATTCCCAAAGGCGTTCGGCCCGCACTCTGCCCTTCGGGCCGGCACAGGCCAAGTGAAAGGCCGTTGATGATGAGCGAGCGTGGAGCGGGCGATGGGAATCGAACCCACGACATTCAGCTTGGGAAGCTGACGTTCTACCTCTGAACTACGCCCGCAGTAGTCCGGACATTATATCCGGAGCAAGCCCTGGCGGCAAGCCATCGGCCAAACTGCTTGATTTTGCTGGGGTTGGCCTCGGCGGGACGATAGGGAGGTGAGTTTGGCCCTGGTCACCCTCCTGCGGCCGCCCTGGGGCACCACGGACTCTCCTCGGACTCTGGAGCCGTTTTGGTGGTTTGATCCTGCAACAAGTTTGGAGCCTAGGGTCCAACCGCGATTACCGAAACGTCTGGGGGCATCGATTGGGACAAAGTTACCCCTGCACGGCCCCGCCCTGGCCGGGACCGTCGGCGTGGCCATCAATGACAATCGTGCCCAGGATCAGGCTGACGATCTCGACCGTGGCGGCGAGTTGGCCAGCACGACCTCGACCTTTGGGCTCGTCCGGCGCGGGCGCTAGTTCACGCGGAAGCTCGGCCAAGTCACGGGACAAAATTTCGTCCCATAGGACAAAATTAATCATGGTTTTGTCCCGAAAAAATCTCAGTAATGCCAAATACTTACATGAAGACCGGACAGAAAGGACAAAATTATTAAGATATAGATAGAGGCTAATTGTCGGTTCGATCTCTTGCCTATCCGCCGCGTGGTACTCCGACCCGCCGGTCGCCTACCCCTATACCCGAAAATTTCCGTCCTTTTTGTCCCGTGACGGCGAAGTCCCAAAAGCACCAAAGGAGTCCGTCGGGCCTAAATCGCCGAACGGTTTTGCCCCATGGCTCTCCCATGTAACAAAACGGCGGGGGCGACCCCCGCCGTCCTGCCTGACCTCAGCCTTCGCCCGCGTCCTCTGACCAGCCGAGGATGTCGCGGTTCACCGCATAGACCCGCGCCCGCTGCTGGTCGCGGACGTACTCGCGGGTGCTGCCGGCCTCGGCCATAAAGCCTTCCTTGCGCAGCACCTTCGCCGCGTCCTTCTTGCCCGCCGGCCGCACGGCCTCGGCGAAGGCCGGGGCGGTGAACAGGAAGTGGCTCGGCGTCTTCCACCCGGCGCGGTCGCGCACCACCGGCTCGTACTCCGTCGTGCCGTCCACGTCCTCGAACCGGGCCTGCCCGTGCGCGGCGACGAAAGATTGCACCGCGCGCAGCACATCCAGTTCCTCTCGCGCACGGGTGGAGCCGCGCCGCGCCAGCCACGCCCGGCAGCACTCCGCCACCGCCTGCTCGGCCGTGCCCGCCGGCCAGGGCAGCACGCCGAAGGCGATGGCGAGTTCGCCCGCCACGGCGACCAGGGCCATCTTGCCGACGACGCGCGCGACCTGCCCGTCCGCGCCCGCGGGCGTCATGCGGGCCGCCACCTCGGCGGCCTTCTGGCGGACCGCGGCGTCGAACTTGCCGGTCGGGTCGCGTTCCCGAACCAGGGCGGCCAACCAGGCGCGGCCCGCCGTGCCGTAGTGGCGCGCGGCGGCGGCCCTGAGGGCGTCGGCGAAGGCGCGCGGCGAGGGGTGCCCGTGCAGGCACTCGAAGGCGCCCATACCCTTGCCGGCGTCGGCCGAAATCACGGCGAGCCGAACGTCCAGCCCGGCGGGATTGTCGCGGCTCCGCCCGGCCGTGCGGATGATGTCCTCCGGCGACCGCTCTCCGGTACTGAACAACGAGGTGCGCCACGACCGCACCGCGCGGGCGGAGCCGTCCGTGGTGGCCCGCGCCTTGCCGGCCCCATTCGCAAGCATGTAGAGCGACGCAGCCACGGTCTCCGGCGGGGCTTGGCCGAGTTCGTCCAGCGCCAGCAGCCCGTCGTTGGCCAACGCGGCGACCGACTCCAAGGCGTTGTCCGTGGAACGCCAGGACCGCACCGCGTCGCGGGCGTCGGGACGCCCCCACACGCTGGCAGCGGCTTCCAGGACGGTGCTCTTGCCGGTACTGGAACCGCCTTGTAGGTGCGAGGCGACGAAAGCTTCCTGCGCGGCTTCCAGCAGCGGCCCGGTCAAGCTCTGGCAGATGCCGTAGGCGAGGCGGCTATTGCCTACGGCGGGCGCGGCCACCGTCTCCTTCCAGGCGTCCAGGTCGCCCGCTTGGCAGCAGCGGTCCGGCGACCGGGTAGCAAGATGATGGGAGCCGGCCGGCGCGCCGAAGACCTCGCCGGTCGGCAGCACGTAAACGCCGCCCATCTGCCATCCCGGCCGCTCGCAGCGCTCGATCTGGGTGCCACAGTCCAGGGCGGAGAAGAAGAAGCGCAGGTGCTTCTCGCTGTTCACCGCGCAGCGCAGGCCGCGGCGAGCGAGCTCCGCTGGGAGCGCGCCGCCGCTGCTGTGCAGGAGGGTGTCGGACACGATGGTCTCAAGCCGCCTGCCTAGGTTGTCCGTCCAGCCGATGGCCGTGCCGGGGTTGGTGCCATCCGCGTCGGCGATCCGGCCGCGCACGTCGAAGGGGTCCAGCGTCACGATCGCGGCGTGCTCGGCCCCCTCCGGCCGGAAGCGGAGCCCCCGCGCCGTCATCATGAAGCCGTGCGGCAGGCGGTCGCACCCAGTCATCGGGACCGCCAGGTCGCGCTCGTCGGAGAAGGCGCCGCCCTCGGCGGCGATAATCTCCTCCATGCTCATGGCCTGGTTGTGGTCGTCGTTTTTGTTCAAGTGTTTTGCTCCATGGAGATGATGCGGTAAGCGCCGGCCAGGAGGCGGCGCATGTAGGCGTGGTCGTAGGCGAGGCCGAGCGCGTGGCGGCACCGCTGCGTCGGCGCGGCGGCGACAAGGCGCAACAGCAAGCCGATCAGCTGCTCGTCGCTCCGCTGCGTGTGCCCGCCCGCGACCTGCGCGGCGTAGCGGAGCGTCGCCCGGCGCAAGGGCTCGTGAAATCCCTTCCGGCCGGGGCCGTCGCCCAAGCTGCGTTGCAGGTCGTCGAGGAAGCTCGTAGAGGGCAGGTTGCTGACGCGGGGCACCTCAAGCCCGCCGTCCTCGTAGAGGTGGTGGGTGTCACGCGCCTTCCGGGCGGGCCGCGGAGGCGTTGGCGGCAGCGCGGGCAGGACCGCCTCGGCCGCGCCTTCGCGCCAGCCGGTGCGGCGCCCGGCGAGCGGGTCGCGCCCGCCGACCACGCGCGGATCGGTGACGAAGTGTGGCTGCACCGGATTGAACGGCGCGTGGTCGATGTCCGGCATGTGCGCCTTGAGGACGCGGCGTAGGTGGTCGTCATCCACCGGACCGTTGAGCCAGAAGAACAAGTGGATTTTCACCGTGTCGGTCACCGACAAGCCGGCGCTGTTGGAGAACTGCCAGAAGCAGCGCGCGTACCAGAAAGCCGGGGGGAACGAGGCGCGGATCGTGGCGTCGATGATGGCCGCGTGGTCCTCCCAGCGGAGGACCGACAAGCCCTCCGGCATCGGCAGCCGGTCCACGTCGCCCATGAACCAGCGCCGCGCGCAGGCCCGCAGCGAAGGCCGATCGCCCTTACGCTTCGGGTTGATCCTCCTGTTGGCCGTGTCCCGGGCTTCCCTCCCGGCCTCGGTGAGTTCGCCGCGGACCAGGATGGCGTCGCGGCCGGCCAGCCCGGCGACCAGCCCGGCCAGTGCGTCTAGATCATCAAGCCGCGCCTCGTGCGCGGTGAACTCCCAGCCGAGATCGTAGTCGCTCAGCTTGCGGAAGCCCGTGGGACTGCCGAGGTCGGCGCTGTATGTCTTGGTCGCCGTGTGCCCTGGCTTGGGCACCAGCACCGTGCAGCCGCAGGGGCCGCTTGCCATCAGCACGCCCTCGCGTAGAGCAGCAGCGACTTGGCGCGGGTGACGCCGGTGTAGAGCCACCTCCTGAACTGCTCGCCGTCGCGCGCCCGGTGGTGGTCGTCGATCAGCAGCACGTTCGGCCACTCGCTGCCCTGGCTTTTATGTACGGTGAGCGCGTAGCCGAAGCCGATCTCGGCCATGCCGTGTTCGATTGCGCCCTTTTCGCGGGCGGTCTTCTGGTAGGCGAGCCCGGCGAAGATCGCGGCGAGACAGGGCACCACCACCTCGCCACCTTCGTCGATGTTGCGGAGCCGGAGGCGCCAACCGGAGAACCATCCCGACCGCGCGTCGCCAAGCACCTCCAGGACTTCAAGCTGGCACGCCTTGCCGACGACGACGCGCTCGCCAACAACATAAGCTTCGTGGCTGAACAACTGCGCGCCAACCGGCGGCGGGTCGCCGGGCAGCCACCCGGGGAACCGCGCCTGCACAGCCATGACGTTCGCCGCCCCGCAGGTAGAATTCTGGTGCGCTAGGATCATGTCGAGGCCCACGAGCCCGTCCGGCCCGAGTTCCTTGTCCCAGGCCCGCCCGCGTAGGTCGCCCACGTCGGAGAAGTCGATAGGCCCAGCCGCTAGCGCGCCTGCGTGTCCGCACTCGCGCACCGCCTGCCCGAACAGAGCGATGCCCGATCCCGCGGCTTGCCGCATCACCTCCGTCAACTCGGCGTCCGGCGTCTGCCGGCCCAGCCAGTCGGGGACGGCGACCGGCGGCAACTGGTGACGGTCGCCAATGAACAGGACTTTTGGGCACCGCTCCACCATCAAATCGGCGTCGCGCGGCGACAGCATGGAAACCTCATCGACGATCACCACGGTATCCTCGCCCGAGGCGATGCCGGCCGGGACGTAGACGCGGCGCCGCAGCACCGCGTCGGCGTCCAGGCCCAGGTCGCGCTGCTCCCGCGCCGAAGGGTTGCCCGACTGGTGGGTCAAGCGCTTGCGGTGCAGGAACCGGCTGATCGTGATGGTCCGCGCGAACGCTTCTCGCGCCCGCGGGCAGGAGACCCGCGACGCGTTGGCGCGCTGCACCCGCACCGCCTTATTAGTCGTGGCGGTGACGATGACCCGGTAGCCTGCGGCCAGGAGGGCGCGGACGATTTCGCATGTGGTCCACGTTTTTCCTGTGCCGGCGGCGCCGGTCAGGAGAAAGGATCGGTGCGAAGGGTTGGTGAAGAAGGCGGGCAGCTTCGCCAGCACGGCGGCCTGCCCGGCGGTCGCCAGCGCGGCGTCGAAGGCCAGGGCAGTGGGCGTGAAGGCGGGCGCCGCGGGGCACGGCGGCGGGAGGAGGGCGTGCGGGCGCCTCCGGCGCGCGGGGGCGCTCCGTTCGAGAACTTCGGTTGTCAATGTCGCGCTCTCTTCTTGTGCTCGGATGTCTACGCGGTGGCCAACCCGATGGCCGTCATGGGGTGCGCTTCCTGGCCGTGGTAGCGGCGCGCAGCGTGGCGCAGATCAGGCTGGTGTTGGGCGCGTCGAGGCGGCTCTCCGCCGCCATCGCGCACGGCGGCGGGTCCATCCTAGCGCGCTTCTGCCGGAAGGCGTCCGGCGGATGCTCGCACGGCGACCTCACCCGGGCGGGCGCACCACGGCCGAACGCCGGAACGGGGTGGAAGCTTCGCACATGCAGGAGCCCGCGCGGGCGCGTCACCAGCCCGGGGTGCTCCGACAACTTCGTGGGCACGTTGCCAAACGGCGGCCGGTCGAGGTCTGGGCCGGCCTGTCGCATTTCTCTCGCGCCGGCGCGCGGGCACCAAGAGTCCATCCCGTTAATCCCCGAGGCAGGCCGGCCCGGGTGATTCCGGGGCGGCGGGGATCAAATACCGAGAGGCGCGACCGGGCAGTGCCAGCGTGCGCGGAGAAAATTACTTGCTGTTGCGCTTGCGCCTGGCATCCTCGCTGGCGGCCTCTGCGCGCTCAATGCGCAGCGCCCGCGATGCAGCCTTCAGCGCGTCCGGGGCCAACTCGATCAGCGCCGGCGGCTCCGCGTTGAGCCCGGTGCGGTACACGATGGCCTCTTCCGTGCGGAGGATGCGCTCGTATTCGGGTCGGCGGGGCTTGCGGTAGTCGATGGCGAACCGCCGGAAGGCCGGCTCCCAGCGAAAGATGCGGCCGCGACCCACAGGGTCGCGAAGCAGATCGGAGAGACGGTTCCGGAACTCGTCGAAACGGATAGGCCGCCACAGCGCGTGTTCGATCGCCGCCACCGCCGCGGCCCACAGCGGGGCGAGCTGCCGGTGCTTCGTCAGGTCTTGCTCCAGCACGCGCGCGGTCCCGCCCGGGCGGAGCAACAGGCGGGCGGCGAGGGTAGCGGTTGGCGGCTCGCTGGCCTTGTCGAGCTTGAAAAGGGTCAGTAGAAGCAGCGCAGCGTTGAGCGGTTCTCCCCTCAGCGCCATGCCGACTTCCCTCTCAATGTCGCGCCGCGATGCAGAGACCACGAGGCGGGCGAGGCCGCCGGCTGGGACGTACTGCTCGGCTTCGATCACTGCCCGGGCTTCGGCCATCTGCCTGCGGGTGACCTGCTCGATAGGCTCGACCAGCAGGCGCTTCCGCGTCAAAGGGTCTACGCGGTGGACGGCGACGGACCCGCCCGTGTGCTCGGCGTACCCCGCTCCGAACTCGACGACCGCGCGGCGCGGCTCAAGCGCTAGCAGGCCGTCGGAGGACAGCAGCGCCATGTGCTTGGCGGCGCGAGTCGCCCGTTCGGCAGCGCGCTTCTCCGGATCGAGCGGCCAGAGCATCACCCCCATGACCTCGGAGCAAGGGAAGCGGCTGCTCAGGTTGACATGGACGTAGTGCGGCATGCGCTGCCCCTCCAGGAAGGCGCCCGATTGCGACAACTCGTCCCGGCGGTCAACGAGTGGGCCGCAAAAATCCGCGCACGGGGGGGCTGCGCAGTTCCGCGAGGTGGCACTTACGCACCGCCGCCGGTGCTCGCCGGCGGCGCGGCCAATCCGGTAAGGAACGCGGTGGTCGCCGCTTACTCGAATAGGGAAGATCGTGTGATGCCGAGGTTCAAAGTGGAGCTGCTGCGCGTGGTCACAGACCGCGAGGTTGCCGACGTGGTGGTCGAGGCCGAAGACGCGGATGGAGCGCGGAGGCTCGCGCTTGAGGGGTGCGAGGACGGCGAGATTGATTGGGTGGGCTACGACCGCGAGGACGTGACTGACGCGGAGACAGGCGCGGTGGAGGAGTTGCCCTGATGCCCAGGTTCGCGGTGACGCTCCGGGTGGAGTACCGGGACGTGTTGGAGGCCCGCGTTTGGGTCGAGGCGGCGGATGCCAAGGGAGCGTGCGCGGAGGCGCTGAGGATCGAGGAGGCTGGCGCCGAGCTCGACTGGCAATGCGTTGAAACCGTGGAGTCGTCGGACAGCGCCACAATCGTGGATGTCAAGCAGCTCGACGAGGGCACGGCGCCCATCTGAGAGGTTAGGCGGCGTCGCTGACGCTCGCGCCGCCGAACCCACGCAGAGCGTTCCCAACTTCACCAGCGTGGCCGCCGTGACGGCCCGGCGCCGGTTGCCGCGCAGCACCCAGGAAGCCGTCATCCAGCGCGAGGATGGGATCGAGCCCCATCCTATCCCAGTACGGCGCGTCCCCAGGTGATCAGGGCCGGGGCGTAATGGAGCAGTCCGAGGTAGTTGGCCGGCTTTTTCGTCGGGCGGATCAACGAGCCCACTAACTCCACGGATTGAGGAACCGGATGGCCTCGGAGAGGCGATCGCGCACTTGAGCAACGCGTTCCCTCAGTGTGCGCTTCCGCCCAACTCGATGACGCGGCTTCGGCACAGCCGCAGCTTCCCGTTCGGCCGCTACACGCGATTCTTCGGCTTCGCCCCGTGCACGTTGTTCGGCTTCGCGGTCGAGCCGCGCCTGCTCGGCCGCTTGACGCCTTCGCTCGATCTCCGCCGCTACCCGGGCGCGTTCGGCAGCTTCGCGTCCGCGGCGTTCCGCCTCCCTCGCGTCCCGCTCGGGTTCGAGTGGCAAACCCAGAAGCCCAGCGGTTGGAACCTCGGTATTCGGTTTCAACATTTGCCGCAGGGCTTCCAGATAGTTCATGAGTTCCCTAAACCCAACCTCGCGTCCGCTAATCCTGGACCTCGGCGTGCCACTCAAGGTGACCTGGAATGTGTCCAGCCAGAACTCCCAATTCATAATAGGGCCGTTCTTGGCTTCCGCCTGGATCGCTTTGAAAACTTCTTCGACCTCGGCCACACGGAGGCGCCAGTAATACATCTCCCGGATGCGCCGTGCCCGTTCCTCCGCAAGCTCGGTAGGCTCCGAGTGCGACGAGCCGCTGGTGGATTTTGAACGAGGGACGAGACCATACAGGACCATCTGCCCCGCGTAGTCTTCGACGACCTTCAGTGGATGGCGGAATCCTGGGACAACCGCGCGCACGTGCGCGAGCAAGTCGCGGTCGATTTCACCCAGGAGCCTCCGGAACACCGGTTTCAGCAGCCCCTCGTGGTCCAGCCAATCGAGCGTGGCCTCGGCGTCGAAGCGACTGCGATCCGGCGATCGCAAGAAGCGCGAGAGGATCGCGCTCTGCCAAATCCCGGGCGCGACCGTGAAACAGCGATCCCCGGGAACATGGGTACCTACCAAGTCCTCGACTCTCGCGTCCTTGATGTCCTGTTCCCACCTGTTTTGAACGGGAATAAAGTCAACCTCATAGGCGTCGTTTAGGCTTGCGCCTATCCCGCCAAATGATTTTTCTGCCTCCTCCCGCAGCGCCGCCTCCGCATTGTGTATGGCATTGTTGAATAGCCATTTGCGCTTGGGTCCGTAGAGGACAGATTGCTTGAATTCATCCGCCGTCACGAAGCGAGGTGTCTTGGAAAGATTGATTTCGATCGTCGGCAACCTCCGTTCCCTAATCAGATCGATCTTTCGCTGCTCCGTGCGATGGGTGACAAAAATTTCCACCAGCAACTCGCGCGCGGCACTCGCGGAGCTTTTTGCAACGGATGCCTCACGCAGCACGACATCCGGTACGATGCCGTCCATCTGCACTTCGAGACGCGCGCCGTCATATTGAAACTTGCCGGGCTTGTCAGTAATGCTCCAGCTCCGGTGGCCGTGCCGCGCAACCACAGCTGGCAGCAATATCTCGCTGCTTTCCTCGATGATCTGCTCAGCAGCCTTGTGGAGGGATGCCTCGTAGGCATTGGAGCACTCGGCACCTTTGCGGTGCCGGAAATGCTGGCGCCTCCCAGTAGTGTTCAGTACCGCGGACAGAGGCCATTTGCAGGACGGACACCTGTAGGTATGCCCCGGCTTGACCTGGGTGACGTGCGTCGGCTTATCCTTCGAATCTAGGCCGAAAGGGATTCCCCTTCCAGGAGGACATGACCGATCGCTCGCCGGCATGGCGCCGCCGGAAGAACTATCGGTAGCTATGTTCACAGCGCATCGTCCTCCGTCCGGTCCTCGGCACCATGATCCAGATATGGGAAGAGCAGCAGATCATTCCTGCCGGCTAGGCGCTTAGCCTCGTCAGGCGACATTATCCGAGGGGGTGCTAGCGAGCCGGCAGCGTCGTGGCACGCGCAGGATCGCTGGAGCACATCGGGCGCCGGCGTCCCGATGAGGCAGACGCGGAGCCGGAGCTACCACAGGTACAGCGCTGGGCTGGTGTTGATCTCGCCCGATGACATCATGCCGTTGCGCAGGTCGGCGCCGCCCGTCACCACCAGCAGGCCCCGGAGTTCGAAGACAAGCAGCGGCGTGATGATCCGCTCCAGCTCGGGTTCGGCCAGCACTCGCCCGAGCGGTCACTCCTCTTGAATGCCGTCCTCGTCGATGCTCGCCGTGATGACCCCGGCGCGAGCGAGGAACGCGCGGAGGGCGTGCTCGATTTGCGGGACAAGAAGATGGAGGGCGGTGGCGAAGTCGTGGCGGAAGCCGGCGGCGAACCCGCTGGCGAAGAGATTCATCCGGTCCTCCGGAATAAACCTGCTGCCGGCCAGCAGCGCGGTCACATCCTCCTCGGCCATGACGTGCTCCTGGAGCAAGGTCCACAGCGCGGGCAGGACGAAGGCGTGGCATCGGAGGTCGCGCTCCAAGGCGGCGGCACCCTCCATCCTGGCGAGCACCGCGGCTTCGCGTTCCTCCAGGTTGGAGCCGCGGAAGGCCGGGGCCTTGTGGACGGTGCGGCCCTGCGCGTCCATCGTTCTGGAGCCGAACAGCGAAGAGAACAGGAAAACCGGGCCGCGTTGCCCTCCACCTCCTTGCGCAGCTTCTCCGGGTCCAGGACCGGGTAGATGTGCGCCAGCGTCAGCACGGCTTCGGTCAGGCTCAGGCCCGACATGGCGTTCCGCGTTGCCTTGACCTGGCGCTGTTGCAGAAATCAGTGTGAGGACTTGGTTCGGTCTTTGATGTCCTGATCAGGCGTGGACGACGGTGTCGGG
>NZ_JAETWB010000199.1 GCF_016773205.1 Belnapia arida | reverse complement strand
TCCGGCATCATCCTGGTGAAGTACTGGTTCTCCATCACCGACCAGGAGCAGCAGCTTCGCTTCCTCATGCGCATCCACGACCCCATCAAGCAGTGGAAACTCTCGCCGATGGACCTGCAGTCCCGCGTCCGCTGGGAGCAGTACACCAAGGCGAAGGAGGCGATGTTCGAACGCACCAGCATTCCGGAGGCGCCGTGGTATATCGTCGAAGGCAACGACAAGAAGCGTGCGCGGCTGAACTGCATCCAGCACCTCCTCTCCCAGATCCCCTGCGAGGACGTGCCGCACCAGCCGGTCGTGCTGCCCGAGCGCGTCTTCGACCCGAATTACGAGCGGCGCACGCTGCCGT
>NZ_JAETWB010000198.1 GCF_016773205.1 Belnapia arida | reverse complement strand
GATGTGGATCGGTGCTCGCAGCCGCTCACCCCTGGGCGCCCGGCCGTGGGTGCGGGCCATGTTGGTCGAGGCCCAGGCCTCATCGATGAACACCAGGCGGTCCGGGTCGAGGTGGGGCTGCGCCTCGAACCAAGCCCAGCGCCGTTTCAGGACGTCCGGGCGGTCCTGCTCCGCCGCATGGGCGGTCTTTTTTTGTGCGTCACCCGGCGCCAGTCGAAGAAGCGCCACAGCGTGCCAATGCCGGCCGACACACCAGCCTTGGCCAACCCAGCCCGGATCTCCCGCAGCGTGATATCCGACTTCTGGTCGACAAGGCGAAGGATCAGCGCCGCATGCGCCTCGATCTGCGCC
>NZ_JAETWB010000197.1 GCF_016773205.1 Belnapia arida | reverse complement strand
GCCAGTTCTTCCGCCCCAAGGTCAGCGGCCGGATGGCACGCTCGACCGGGTTGTTATCCGGCTCGAGCCTGCCGTCGTTGAGATAGCGCGTCAGCGCCTCCCAGCGGGTCAGGGCGTAGCGGATGGCGCCCGCAAGGTCACTCTTGCCGGAGATCCGCTCGAGCGTTGCCCGGAACCAGGCATACATCTCCTCGAGCACGGGCCCAGCCCTCGCCTGGCGCAGGCGGGCACGTTCGTCAGGCGGCTTGCCACGGATCTCCTCCTCGACGGCGTAGAGGAGAGCGATGCGCCGGAGCGCCTCGGTGGCGAGCGGCGCCTGGCCGGTCAGATGCAGGTCGTAGAACGGGCGCCTGACATGGGCCCAGCAG
>NZ_JAETWB010000196.1 GCF_016773205.1 Belnapia arida | reverse complement strand
TGGTCCACATCCCGCTCATTTGGGCCGGGCCAGAGCCCAAACCACCGCCAATCGCGCATTCTCAAACGGGGTCTAAGTGATGCACAATGATCTCTCAATGCGCCTGAATGGTGTTGGTCATCCGGCCGCGCAGCGGCCAGCCCAGCTGCTCCAGCCGAGCGAGGGCCTGCTCGGCGCCCTCGATCAACGCGTCGATGTTGCGTTCGTAGATCGGGCCGGCGGCGCCGCGGCCGGGGTGGCGGCGAGCAGCGGCAGCGCGGCGAGCCAGGCGCGCCGCAAGGTCAGTAGCGGTCGGGGACGTAGAGCTCCGACGGCAGCGTGCGCCGCTCGTAATTCGGGTCGAAGACGCGCTCGGGCAGCACGACCGGCTGGTGCGGCACGTC
>NZ_JAETWB010000195.1 GCF_016773205.1 Belnapia arida | reverse complement strand
GTCCTCGGCGCCACCAGCCGCCTGCGCTATGCCCGGCGCTGCCCTGAAGCGGCGGACTGGGCCACGCGCCTGCTGGCCCGGCGACCTTTCAAGGTCGTGGCCGTGGCTCTGGCCAACAAGATGGCCCGCATCGCTTGGGCTTTGCTGGCCCGGGGAGGGACCTACACGACAACCGCGACCGCCTAGGCTGTCGCGTCCGAGCTCGCCGGGCGCCGCGCCCGGCGGGGGCCAAGGTGCTGAAGCGATGATGACAGCGAGAGACCGGTGAGCCGGTGGCGAGAGAGGCCGTTTATCGCAGAGCGCCCCCAAAGCGCGTTCACCTGATTGCCCCTCGTTCCGCGCAGCTCATCAGGGCCCGCGGCCAGACCGGCCGCATCAGAGGCCGCACACATG
>NZ_JAETWB010000194.1 GCF_016773205.1 Belnapia arida | reverse complement strand
CACCCGCACCTGGCGGCCGGAGATGGCTGGGTAGTCGTACTCGCAGCAGATTCATTCGCCCCGACGCGGCGCGGTGCGCGACGATGCTGTCGTGGAGCTCGACCCCGCATCCCTGCCAGACGACGTGGAGGCGCTGCGCGCGATCGTGCTGGCGCAGCGTGCCGAGCTCACCGGCCAGCGCGACCTTATAGCGCGCCTGCGGCTCCAGCTCGCCCGGCTGCGCCGCATGCAGTTTGGTCGTTCATCGGAACGGCTCTCCCGCGAGGCCAACCAGCTCGAGCTGGCGCTGGAGGAGTTGGTGGCGGACGCGCCTGCCCCGGCAGTGGGCCTGTCCCGATTTCACGGACACCTTTGATAGGCTGAGGAGCCTGGGAGGTGTCGATGACGGAGAGCAACAG
>NZ_JAETWB010000193.1 GCF_016773205.1 Belnapia arida | reverse complement strand
TCTGCCAGGAGTTGCTCGAAGGGCATGCGCGCGGCGGCTGCGCTCGCCAAAGGTGGAAGGTCGGTAAAGTCGCCGCACGGTCCGGGCCTGACCCGCTGCGCCAGGAGGATCTGCGGTGCGACCCACATGGCGAAGGCCCACTTCAGCCAGCCGCGCTGGCCCCGGTGCCGCTTCGCGCGCCATTCAAAGTAGCGGGACGTGTGTGCGAGGAAGAGGCCAGTGGAGTCGAGCGCGATCTGGGACGCGCGCTCGGCGCCCCCACGGGCGCGGCGGACGGTTTCAGTCAGGGCCGCATCCAGCAGATCAGAACTGACGTGATGGCGAGCGAACCGCCACACCGTCGCGTGGTCCGGGACAGCTCGGAGGCCGAGCACGCGGCGGAGTTGGCCGGACAGGCG
>NZ_JAETWB010000192.1 GCF_016773205.1 Belnapia arida | reverse complement strand
CGGCGGCCCGTGCTGCAGAGAGCTCTTGAAAACGGACATCAGAGCGTCCGGCCTCCATCGCCTTCTCTGGCTGCTGACGTGCGTTGAGGCTGGCGGCCTTAACGTCGGGCGTAAGGTCGTCTGTAAGGTCATGGACAGCAGGACGGTCGAGATCATCACCGGGCGCGAGCGGCGTCGGCGTTGGAGCGTGGCCGACAAGCTCCGCATCCTAGCCGAATGCGATGCGCCGGGCGTGCAGGTGGCAGAGGTGGCGGCTCGGCACGGCGTCTACCGCAGCCTGGTGTTCCAGTGGCGACGACAGGCCCGGGACGGCCTGCTGGTGGCCGAGCGGACGCCGGAGTTCGTGCCGGTCCGCGTCGCCGCCGATCGCCACGGCGAGGCGATCCCGGAACCAGAGCCTGTACCGC
>NZ_JAETWB010000191.1 GCF_016773205.1 Belnapia arida | reverse complement strand
ATCGCGGCCACACAGCCAGAGGCGGCCGAACGCCTGACCGACTACGTCGTCACCGTGATGGCCGGCCTCTCCACCATAGCCCGCGAGGGCCAGGGGCTCGACCGCCTGCTCGCCACAGCCCGCCTCGCCAGCCTCGGCCTCGCCCAGACACGCCAGGACTGACCGCCTTACCAAACGATACGTCGTGTAATCATGCAGGACCAGCCACACGATGCTGACGTCCCGCGCGAGGATACGGGGGTCAGACTACAGCTGCTTTCAACCCGATGAGAACCAGAACCGCCATTCATAGGCGCCGCGAAGTTGCACCTCCAGCGCTCGGATACGATCCGTCACCTGCGATAAGGTAACGTCCACGGAGGTGTTGGAAAATCCGGCCTTGGCCGGAGTGTAGGGTTGGGGTGGCCATCGGACCTGGCG
>NZ_JAETWB010000190.1 GCF_016773205.1 Belnapia arida | reverse complement strand
TCGGACCCCTAGGGACACCGCTGTGCCGTTCAAAGCCAATGCTGATCGCCGGCACCACATCCCCAAGCAGAGGCAGAAGGTCACCAACTGGGCTGAGTACGACGCCGGCCTGCGCGCCCGCGGCAGTCTCACCGTGTAGTTCACGGCTGAGGCGATCAGGGGATGGCAAGCCGAGGAGCGCATGGGCCGGGGCGGCCAGCCGAGGTACTCGAACCTGGCGATTGCAACAGCGCTGACGCTGCGTGCCGTGTTCCGCCTGGCGCTGCGCCAGACAGAGGGCTTGATCGGCTCCATTCTGCAGCTGCTTGGCCTTGATCTGGCGGTGCCGGACCACTCCACCCTGAGCCGTCGGGCCGAGACGCTGGAGGTGTCTCGGCCGAAGCCGAGCAGCGAGCCGGTGCACCTGCTGGTGGATAGTACCG
>NZ_JAETWB010000018.1 GCF_016773205.1 Belnapia arida | reverse complement strand
AACTGCCACCCCGGCCCGCCTGAGCCGTGGTCACCCGCAGCCCATCAGCAAATTCCACCACGTTGACGGACGTGACCCGCCAGGAAGGCATCGAGGTTACGGTGCGGAACCTGCCGGGGCTAGGTCAGATGGTCGAGGCTACCGCAGCGGGATCCTCCTCCATGCTGGTCTTTGCCCCGAATTTCATGAGCTGCTCGGTGAACTTCAACGTTTTGATGCGCCAGGCCAAGGGCCTTGAGTCCGTGGATTTGGCGCCGCAGCCCCCACCGGCCTGGGTTGCAGCCCTCGGCGCGCCGTAGCAGACCCCGGACCAGCGCCCAGGGCCATCGTCCCGGGCGGCAACCATTCCTCGAACCGGCACTGCCGGGGCGGCAACGAAACGCGCCGGGGACCACAAAAAAGACCACAGCAAGCCGCTGACGGTGTGGCCCATCGGGCCAGCGGGTGTGTCCCCGGAATGACAGTTTGCTGATTTAGTAAGGGAAGTGGCGGAGGGGATGGGATTCGAACCCACGATAGAGGTTGACCCCCTATAACGGTTTAGCAAACCGTCGCCTTCAGCCACTCGGCCACCCCTCCGCAGGTGCAGCACGGCTCACGACGTATGCAGGCCGCTTCATACCGAAGCCCCCCCACCCCGTCAAACCCAACATCACGGGCCCAACATCATGGGCTATGATGTTCCGCCATCCGCACCAGTGCTTGACCCGCACCCGCCCCCGCATCACGGTGCGCCGCGGGAGGCGAAAGGGGGCTGGATGGCAGGGTCACGCCTGCAGAGGGCGGCGTTCGGCGTGGCGGTGACGGGGGCCTATGGGCTGATCCTGGCGCCGGTGCTCGCCGTCATCGTCATCAGCGTCTTCGCCCAGGAGATCGTCTCCTTCCCACCGCAGGGCCTCAGCCTCGCGTGGTACGCCAATGCCTGGGAGAAGCGCGAATTCGCCCGCGGCTTCGCCACCTCGCTGCAACTGGCCCTGGTCGCGACCGCGATCGGCGTCCCCCTCGGCACGGCGGCGGCGCTGGCCCTCGCCCGCGCCCGCCTCGGCGGCCTCCGCGGCGCGCTGAACACGCTCCTCCTCGGTCCGCTCGCCGTCCCCGGCGTCGTCGCCGGCACCGCCCTCTACCTGTTCTACGTCCGGGCCGAATTCTGGATCGACGACGACATCAAGGGCACCCTCCCCGGCCTCGTCGCCGCCCATGTCCTGCTGACCATTCCCTGGACGGTCCGCCTCGTCGCCGCCTCGCTCCAGGGCCTCGACCGCGCGGCGGAGGAGGCGGCGGCCAATCTCGGCGCCCGCCCCTTCACCGTCTTCCGCCGCGTCACCCTGCCGATGCTCCGCCCCGGCGTCGTCGCCGCCTGCCTGTTCAGCTTCATCCAGAGCTTCGAGAACCTCGAATTGACGCTGCTCCTGGTCGGCCCCGGCCGCACCACCCTCCCCGTCGCCATGCTGAACTACCTGGAATTCCGCGTGGACCCGACGCTCGCCGCCGTCGCCACCGTGCAGATCGCGCTCGTCGGCGCGCTCATGCTGATCACCGACCGCTTCGTCTCGCTGAGCCGGGTCGTCTGACCATGGGCACCCTCACCCTCGACGGGCTCAGCCGCCGCTACGCCACCACCACCGCCGTCGAGCGGGTCGACCTCGATGTGGCGCAGGGCGAATTCGTCGCCCTGCTCGGCCCCTCCGGCTGCGGCAAGACGACGACCTTGCGGATGGTCGCCGGCTTCGTCCCGCCCAGCAGCGGCCGCATCCTCATCGCCGGCCGCGACGTGACGCGGGCCCCGCCGCATGGCCGCGACACGGGCATGGTATTCCAGTCCTACGCCCTCTTCCCGCACATGACGGTCGGCGAGAACGTCGCCTTCGGCCTCGAGATGCGGAAGGTCGCCCGCGCCGAGCGCGACGCGCGGGTGCGCGAAGCCCTCCGCCTCGCCCGGCTGGAAGGCCTGGCCGGCCGCCTCCCCCGCCAGCTCTCCGGCGGCCAGCAGCAGCGCGTGGCGCTGGCCCGCGCCCTCGTCGTCAACCCCGCCGTCTTCCTGCTAGACGAGCCGCTATCCAACCTCGACGCCAAGCTCCGCGCCGAGGTCCGCATCGAGATCCGCGCCCTCCAGCAGCGCCTCGGCCTGACGACCCTTTTCGTCACCCATGACCAGGAGGAGGCGCTGACCATGGCCGACCGGCTGGTGGTGATGGAGCGCGGCCGCGTCCGCCAGATCGGCACGGCGGAGGCGCTCTACGAGCGCCCGGCCGACGCCTTCGTCGCCGGCTTCATCGGCCGCTGCAACCTGCTCCGCGGCACGCCAGAGGCCCCCGGCCGGTTCCGCACCCCGGGCGGCGCCTTGCTCCCCTGCCTGCCCCAGCAGGCCCATCACGGCCAGGTCCTCGCCCTCCGCCCGGAGCGGATCGCGGTCGCTACTGCAGGCGATGGCCTCGCCGCCCGCCTCGTGGCCGTCACCTATCTCGGCGCCCAGACCGAGTACCATCTCGACCTCGCCGGCACGCGCCTGCTCGCCAGCGCGCCGACGCCGGCCGAGGGCGACCCACGCCGCGCCCTCGCCCCCGGCGATGCCGTCCTCGCCCACTGGGACCCCGCCGAGGCCCGCCTGCTCCCCGCCGAGCCCGGCGACCTCCCCGACGACCCGACCTGAGCCCGGAGACCCTCCCGATGCGACTGACCCGCCGCAGCACCCTCGCCGCCGCCCTCGCCACTGGTCTTCCCCTTGGCTTCCCCGGCCTCGCCGATGCTCAAGCGTCTGGCCAGGTCGTGGTCGGCACCTGGGGCGGCGACTACGGCGACCTGCTCGCCTCCAACATCGACAAGCCGATCCTTGCCCCGAAGGGGATCGAGGTACTGCAGGATGTCGGCCCGCAGGACCCGCGCAAGACCAAGCTGATCGCCGAGCGCGCCTCGCGCCGCGGCAGCATGGATGTCTGCTGCCTCTCGGACGTGGACATGTTCACCCTCGCCCAGCAGGGCGTCTTCGAGCCGATCGAGGAGGGCCGCATCCCCAACCTCGCCAAGGCGATCCCCTCGCTGAAGCGCCCCTATTCGGCGCCGCACATCTATTCGGCGAAGGTCATCCTCTACAACCCGGCCAAGGTGACGACGGCGCCGCAATCCTATGCCGACCTTTGGGACCCGAAATACCGCGGCCGCGTCGGCCTCGTCGACATCCTGCACCTGCAGAACATGGAAGCCGCCTCGCTCGCCGCCGGCGGCACCGAGCACGACTACGAGCCCGGCAAGAAGAAGCTGATGGAGCTGCGCAGCCTCGACGTGAAGATCTACCCCTCCAACGAGGCGCTGGCCGCCGCCCTGAAGTCGGAGGAGGTCTGGCTGACCATCATGTGGCTCGCCCGCGGCTTCATGTGGAAGAAGTCCGGCATCCCCGTCGAGCACGCCGTCCCGAGCGAGGGCGCGACGAGCATCTGCTTCGAGATGTCGGTGCCGAAGAACGCCCGCAACCGCGCGGGCGCCCTCGCCTATCTCGACGCCGCCCTCGACGCCCGCGCCCAGACCGCCTTCGCCGACCGCATGGGCTATGCGCCGACCGTCACCGACGCCCAGCTCCCCCCCGAGCTTGCCCGCCAGATCAGCCTGACGCCGGAGCAGCAGGCGAAGCTCCGCACCCCCGACTACGAGTACATCGCCAAGAACCAGGTCGCGCTGATCGATTTCTGGAACAAGGAGTTCAAGCGGTAAGGCAGCAATGGCCGCCCTCCTCCTCCCGGCGACGCTGCTGGTGCTCGGCCTGCTCGTCGCGCCGATGGCGATGCTCTTCCGCATCAGCCTGAACCGCTACGACGCCGCGCAGATGATGCAGGAGGCGCTGACCGCGGAGAACTACCTCCGCGCCCTCGCCGACCCCTATTACCGCGAGGTGCTGGCGACGACCCTCGGCGTGGCACTGGCCTGCACGCTGCTCGCCCTGCTGATCGGCTTCCCCCCCGCCTACTGGCTCGCCCGCATGGAGAGCCGGTGGAAGAGCCTCGCCGTGATCCTGACGCTCTTCCCGCTGCTCGTCGGCAACGTGGTGCGGGCCGCCGGCTGGATGGCCCTCCTCGGCCGCGACGGCGCCATCAACGCCGCCCTCCTCGGCGCTGGGCTGATCGCCGAGCCCTGGCCGATGCTCTACACCACCGGCGCCGTCATCGCCGGCATCCTCGCCGTCGTCGCCCCCTACATGATCCTGACCCTCTCGGCGGTGATCGAGGGCATCCCCCGCGGCGTCGAGGAAGCGGCGGCCAATCTCGGCGCCGGCCCGCTCACCGCCTTCCGCCGCGTCGTCCTGCCGCTGGCGCTGCCCGGCGTCGCCGCCGGCTGCGTCCTCGTCTTCATTCTCTGCATGAACGCCTACGCGACGCCGGTCCTGCTCGGCGGCCCGCAGTTCAAGATGATGGCGCCCGCCGTCTACGACCAGTTCGTGCGGGGGACCAACTGGCCTTTCGGCGCCGCGCTCGCCTTCCTCCTCCTCGTCGTCACCCTGGTCCTGACGCTCATCGGCAGCACTCTCCTGGCCGGCCGCTCCCGCTCGCGCTGAGCGTGAAAAACCTTCGCGGTTACTCCCTTGTGGATGTTGCAGGACCGGCCCCGCAACCGAGCCGAAAAACCTTGGCCTTGCGCCGCTCCATGCCGCCTTCGCATGGTTTATAATACTGATTTTGCAGTATTTTTTCTCGGCTTTGTGCGTCCGCCGCCGCATCCGGAAGCACCGTTCCACGTTCTGTCGTCGCAGGCCGCGGACGAGGCGGCCACGCAGTAACGGGACAGGGAAGAACACCATGGCCAATAGCGGCAACAGCAATCCCGGCAACTTCGCCAACGACCGTGAGAAGGCCTCGCGCGCCGGCCATACCGGCGGCACCCACCAGAGCGCCGAGAACAACCCGGGCAACTTCGCCAACGACCGGCAGAAGGCCTCCGAGGCCGGCCATATCGGTGGCCAGCACCAGGGCAAGGAAAACAACCCCGCCAACTTCGCGAATGACCGCGAGAAGGCCGCCGAGGCCGGCCGCATCGGCGGCCAGCACCAGGGCAAGGAGAACAACCCCGCCAACTTCGCGAACGACCGCGAGAAGGCCGCCGAGGCCGGCCGCTCCGGCGGCCAGAGCAGCCATGGCGGCGGCGGCGGCGGCGGCAGCGGCGGTTCGGGCTCTGGCTCGGGCGGCAACTTCGCCCAGGACCGCGAGAAGGCCAGCGAGGCCGGCAAGAAGGGTGGTCAGAACAGCCATGGCGGCCGCAGCTAAGCGCACCGCCTGATCTGACGGCGAGAGGGGGCCGGCGTCGCTGCCGGCCCTTTTCTCTTCCGCAATTCGCGTAGCCTGCTAAGCTTCCTCCAATCACGGAGGAAGTCCAATGGGACCCCTGAAGGGCCTGCGCGTCCTGGAATTCGCCGGCATCGGCCCCGGCCCCTTCTGCGCCATGGTGCTCGCCGATCTCGGCGCCGAGGTCATCCGCCTTGAGCGCAAGGGCGCCCCGCCCCCGCCGCCCGAGGATTTCGTCCTCCGCGGCCGCCGCACCATCGCCCTCGACCTGAAATCCCCCGCCGCCATCGAGGCCACGCTCCGCTTGGTCGACTCAGCCGATGCGCTGATCGAGGGCTTTCGCCCCGGCGTGATGGAACGCCTCGGCCTCGGCCCGGAGCCCTGCCTCGCCCGCAACCCGCGCCTCGCCTATGGCCGCATGACCGGCTGGGGCCAGGAGGGCCCGCTCGCCCAGTCCGCCGGCCATGACATCGACTACATCGCCCTCACCGGCGCGCTGCACGCCATCGGCCGCGCCGGCGAGCGCCCCGTCCCGCCGCTGAACCTCGTCGGCGACTATGGCGGCGGCGGCATGCTGCTCGCCCTCGGCCTGCTCGCCGCCATGCTGGAGGCGAAGGGCAGCGGCCGCGGCCAGGTGGTGGATGCCGCCATGGTCGACGGCGCCGCGTTGCTGATGGCCCCGATCTACGCGGCCAAGGCCCGCGGCCGCTGGTCGCAGGAGCGCGGTTCCAACATGCTCGATGGCGCCGCCCCCTGGTACGACACCTATGAATGCGCCGACGGCCGCAGCATCGCCGTCGGCCCCATCGAGCCGCAATTCTTCGCACTCATGTGCGAGAAGCTCGGCCTCGACCCGGGCCGCTTCCCCGACCGCATGTCCCCCGCCGCCTGGCCGGCGCTGAAGGGCGAGCTGATCGCCATCTTCCGCGGCCGCACCCGCGACGACTGGGCCGCGCTCTTCGAGGGGACGGACGCCTGCATCGCCCCCGTCCTCGACATGGACGAGGCGCCGCGCCACCCGCACAACCAAGCCCGTGGCACCTTCCTCGCCCGCGACGGCGTGGTGCAGCCCGCCCCCGCCCCCCGCTTCAGCCGCACCCCGGCCGAGCCCGGCCCGCCCGCCCGCGCGGCGCCCGACGAGATCCTCGCCGATTGCGGCTTCACCGCCGACGACATCGCCGCCCTCCGCAGCGCACAAGCAATCTGAGTTTCATTTGATTGCGTGATTCACGCCTCCGGCCGCTCCGGCCTCCGACGACCACGCTCAGGGAAGAGACAAGGCCATGGACACCAACCCCGCCCTGCCCGGCCGCAGCCTCGCCGGCCCCCGCACCGTCTACAACTCGGACCACGAGATGTTCCGCGACCAGGTGCGCCGCTTCTTCGAGAAGCACATCGTCCCCTTCCACCGGCAATGGGAGCGTGACGGCATCGTCCCGCGCAGCGTCTGGCTCGAAGCAGGCAGCGCCGGCCTGCTCTGCCCCATGCTCTCCGAGGAATACGGCGGCGCCGGCGCCGACTTCGGCTACAGCGCCATCATCATCGAGGAGATCGCGCGCACCAACTGCACCGGCCCCGGCTTCCCGCTGCATTCCGACATCGTCGTTCCCTATGTCGCCGACCTGGCGACGGAGGAGCGCAAGCGCGACTGGCTGCCCGGGATGGCGCGCGGCGAGATCATCGGCGCCATCGCCATGACCGAGCCCGGCATGGGCAGCGACCTGAAGGCGATGCGCACCACCGCGCGCCGCGAAGGCGACGAATACGTCATCAACGGGTCGAAGACCTTCATCAGCAACGGCCAGCTGGCCGACCTCGTCATCGTCTGCGCCAAGACCGACCCAGCCGCCGGCCGCAAGGGCATCTCGCTGATCTGCGTCCCCGCCGATGCCCCCGGCTTCACCAAGGGCCGCAACCTCGAGAAGATCGGCCTGCACGCGCAGGACACCTCGGAGCTCTTCTTCGAAGATGTCCGCGTCCCCGTCGCCAACCTGCTCGGCGAGGAGAACAAGGGCTTCAACTACCTCATCCGCAACCTGCCCCAGGAGCGCCTGGTCATCGCCGTCCGCGCCGCGATGGGGATGGAGGTGATGCTGGAGAAGACCGTCGCCTATACCAAGGAGCGCCAGGCCTTCGGCCAGCCGGTGATCGACTTCCAGCACAACCGCTTCAAGCTCGCCGACGCCAAGGCGCAGGCGACCATGTTCCGCGTCTTCGCCGACCACTGCCTCGCCCTCCATCTCCGCGGCGAGCTGACCGTCGAGCTGGCGGCGACCGCCAAGCTGCTCGGCGCCGAGATGCAGAACCGCCTCTTCGACGACTTCCTCCAGCTGCATGGCGGCTACGGCTACATGGCCGAGTACGAGATCGGCCGCGCCTGGGCCGATGCGCGCATCGGCCGCATCTACGGCGGCAGCAGCGAGATCATGCGCGAAATCATCGGCCGCACGCTGTAGGATCGCCGGGCCCCGCCGCTCAACGCGGCGGGGCCCCAACAACAAGACCACCGGGACGAACCATCCATGCCGCTCGCCACACGCCGCGCCCTGCTCGGCGCCGCCTTCGCCGCGCCCGCCCTCGTGCCGTCCCCCTCCCGGACCCAGCCGCGCTTCCCCGAGCGGCCCATCACCCTCCTCGTTCCCTTCCCCGCCGGCGGCGCCACCGATGTGCAGATGCGCGCCCTGGCCGAGGCCGCCGGCCGCGCCTTCGGCCAGACCGTCGTCACCGAGAACCGCCCCGGCGCCGGCAGCACCCTCGGCCCCGCCGCCGTTGCCCGCGCGAAGCCCGACGGCTACCTGGTCTCGCAGATGACGCTCCCGGCCCTCCGCCTGCCCTTCATGCAGCGCATGGCCTATGATCCGCGGCGGGACTTCACGCCGATCATCCATCTCACCGGCTACACCTTCGGCATCGTGGTGCGCGGCGACAGCCCGTGGAAGACTTGGCAGGACGTTGTCGCCGATGCCCGGCGCAACCCCGGCCGCCATCGCTGGGGCAATACCGGCGCCAACGGCACGCCCCATCTGGCCATGGTCGACCTTGCCGAACGGGAGAAGCTCGAGGTCGTCCACGTCCCCTTCCGCGGCGAGGCCGATGCCGTGCCCGCCTTGCTCGGCGGCCATATCGAGGCGACCGCCGCCGGCACCGGCCTCTACGAGCTCATCAAGGAGGGCAGGGTCCGCCTGCTGAATGTCTGGACGCCCGACCGCCGCCCCGGCTTCCCCGAGGTGCCGACGCTGCTGGAGCTCGGCTACACCGGCATGGTCATCACCTCGCCCTACGGCCTCGTCGCCCCCGCCGGCCTTGACCCGGAAATCACTGCGGCCCTGCATGAGGGCTTCCGCCGTGCCCTGCACGACCCCTCGCATGTCGCCATGCTGGCCAAGCTCGATCAGCCGCTGCAATACCTCAACAGCGCCGACTACGCCCGCAACATGGCGGAGACCATCGACATGGAGGAGGCGCGGGTGAAGCGCCTCGGCCTCGGTACGGGCTGATCCTACCCGGTCGCCGGCAGGTAGCGCTCCTTGAGGATCCGCCGCAGCAGCTTGCCTGCCTCCGAGCGCGGCAGTTCCTCGACGAACTCGTAGCTCTTCGGCCGCTTCACGCCGGAGAGCCGCTCGCGGCACCAGGCATCAAGCACCGCCGGCTCCACCGGCCCGCGCGGCACGACCACCGCATGCACCTGCTCGCCCATCTCGTCATGCGGCACGCCGACCACCGCCACCTCGCCGACGGCCGGATGCTGCGCCAGCGCCGCCTCGATCTCCGCCGGATAGATGTTGACCCCGCCCGACAGGATCAGATCCGCCCGGCGGTTGGAGAGGAAGAGGAACCCCTCCTCATCCACCCAGCCCAGATCGCCGAGCGTCGCCCAGCCGCGCTCGTCGTAGCAGGCCTCCGTCTTGTCCGGCGCGTTGTGGTAGGCGAAGCGCGGCCCGCCCTCGAAGCGGATCGTCCCCGTCTCCCCCGGTGGCAGCTCCCGCCCATCCTCGCCGGTGATGTGCACCCGCACGCCATTCACCGGCCGCCCCACCGAGCCCGGCTTGCGCAACCAGGTCTCGCTGTCGATCACCGTGGTCCCGATCCCCTCGGAGCCCGCGTAGTATTCGTAGAGGACCGGCCCCCACCACTCGATCATCGCCCGCTTCACCGAGACCGGGCAGGGCGCCGCCGCATGGATGGCGCAGCGATGCGATGACAGGTCGTGCGCGCCTTTCACCTCATCCGGCAGCGCCAACAGCCGCACGAACATCGTCGGCACCCACTGGCTATGCGTGACGCGATACCGCTCGATCATGGCAAGGCACTGCGCCGCATCGAATTTGCGGAGAATGATCGCCGTCCCGCCCTCCAGCAGCGTCCGGCTGACATAGCCGAAGGGTGCCGCATGGTAGAGCGGCGCCGGCGAGAGATAGACCACGCTCTCGTCGAAGCCGTAGAGCGACTTCCAGCTCATGTCCCACATCGGCGCGTCGCGCTGCCCATAGGGCAGCATCGGCCGGCGGATGCCCTTCGGCAGCCCCGTCGTCCCGGAGGAGTAGAGGAACTCCCGTCCCAGCGGACGCTCCGGCAGCGGTGCCGCCGCATCCTCCCGCGCCAGCGCCGCCTCGTAGCCCTCATAGCCGGCGATGCTCTCGCCCAGCGCATAGCGCGGCCGCCCGCCGATCGCGCCTTCCGCGACGAGCGCCGCCGCCAGCCCCTCCAGCTCCGGGCTGACGACGACGAGGCTCGCCCCGCTGTCGTTCAGCACATAGGCAATCTCATGCGGCCGCAGATGGATGGAAAGCGGCGTGATGTAGAGCCCCGCCAGCCGCGCCGCCTCGGCGAGTTCGAGGAATTCAGGCCGGTTGTCGAGCAGCACCGCGATGCCGTCGCCCGGCTGCAACCCCATCCGCAACAGCCAGTGCGCCGCCTGCCGTGCCCGCGCCTGCAAGGCGCCGTAGCTGACGGTGACGCCGGTGTCGGGGAAGATCGCGGCCGGCTTCTCCGCTTGGCGTTCCGCCCAAAAGGCCAGTTGCGGCATCCGTTCCTCCTGCTGGGCGAAGGGTGGCGGCCCCATTACCTGCCGTCAACCACGCGCGATTTCGCTCGACGCACCCCGCTCCCGCTGTACCATTGCCCCGTGCCGCGCCATGCCGCGGTACCGGATTGGGAGGAACAGGATGATCCAGATCAGCCGCCGTGCCCTGCTGGGCGCGGCCGCCGCGACGCTCGCCGCGCCCGCGCTCGTCACCACCGCCGTCACCGAGGCCCGCGCCGCCGCGCCCTTCCGCAACGATCTGCCGCCCGCCTGGTACCGCTTCAAGCTCGGCAGCTACGAACTCACCATCATCTCCGACGGCAGGCTGCCGCTCGGCAAGCCGGAGCCCGCCTTCCCCGCCTCGCCGCCCGAGGAAATCCGCAACCTGCTGACCGGCAGTTTCCTCGACCCCGCCTCGGCCACGCTCGAGCAGAACGCGCTGGTGCTGAACACCGGCCGCCAGCTCATCCTCTTCGACACCGGCATGGGTGAGAGCATGGGCGCCGCGAGCCAGATGTTCGGCCCGACCACCGGCAAGCTGCTGGCGAACATGAAGGCCGCCGGCATCGACCCCGCGCAGATCGACATGGTGGTGCTGACGCATGCGCATTGCGACCATTGCTGGGCGCTGGTCGATGCCGAGGGCCGCCGCAACTTCCCCAACGCCCAGGTCGCGGTGAGCGAGACCGACCTGCGCTTCTGGACCGACGACGCCAACAAGAAGGGCCCCGACTTCATGGTGCCCTTCATCGACGGCGCCAAGAAGAACCTCTCGGCCTATCGCGACCGCATGGTGATGGTGCAGGACGGCAAGGAGGTCGCGCCCGGCGTCACCGCCTTCGCGACGCCCGGCCACACCATGGGCCACATGGTCTATTTCATCTCCGACGGCAACAAGACCGTCGTCAACACCGGCGACCTGGCGCACCACCAGGTGCTGCTGCTGAAGAAGCCGCTCTGGGAATTCGCCTTCGACACCGACCCCAAGCTTTCCGCCCAGTCGCGCCTCCGGATGCTGACGCGCCTCGCCGCCGACAAGCACCCGGTCATCTCCTACCACTTCCCCTGGCCCGGCCTTGGCCATGTGGCGAGGGCGGGCGAAGGCTTCGAGTGGTATGCCGAGCCGATGAACCTGACGACGCTGTAGCAGTCTCCCCATGCCGCTGGCCGAACTCCGCGAAGCCGACGCGCCGCCCGACATCGCGGCGCTCTACGACCGGCTTCGCGCGGCCAGCGGCGTCCCCCTCGTCAACCTCATCCATCGCCACCTGGCGACGCTGGACGGCGTGCTGCCCTGGCTCTGGCAGGCCATCCGCCCGCCGCTGGAGGATGGCAGCCTCGCCGGCGCCCGAAGCCGCCTCGCTGCCGCCATCCCCCTGCCGCCGCTTGCGCCCGTCCCCGTCGAGCACGGCGCTGCCATCGCCGCCCTGGTCGAGACCTACAACCGCGGCAATCTTACCAACCTCATCCTGCTGACCGCCATCCGCCGCGCCCTGGCGGGCGACCCGCCGCACCCCGCCCCGCCCCCGCCGCGCCTCGCCGCGGAGGCAATGCTCCCCAAGCCCCCGCCCCTCCCTCGGCTCGACGCGCTGCCGCCTGCGACGGCCGCCCTCGTCACCGGCCTCGCCGCCCGCCATGGCGGCGGCGTGGTGCCGAGCCTCTACCTCCACCTCGCCCATTGGCCCGGCTTCCTCGCCACCCTCCCCGTCCTGGCCGCCCCGCTCCTCGACCCCGCCGCCATCCAGGCCGCCCGTGCCACCACCCTCCGCCTCGCCGAGGCCGAGGCCGATGCCATTCGTCCGCTGCTCGCCATCCCCGGCCCGCTGCCCGACCCACGCGCCCTCGCCCCGATCGAGGCCTTCAGCCGCGCCACCATCCCGGACATGGTCCCGATCGGGCTCGGCCTCCGCCGCCTGCTGGCCTCCGGTGCGCCACCGGGCTAAGCCGGGGCCATGCCCGCCCGCCGCACGCTGCTCGCCGCCGCCCTCGCCGCCACCGCCCCGCCCGCCGGGGCGCAGTCGCTCGTCCAGTCGCTGAACAACCTCGCCGCCCGCGCCAATGCCGGCACCATCGGCATCGTCACCGGCGGCATCGACGGCACCTATGCCCGCATCGCCGCCGACCTCGCCGCCGTGCTCGACGATGGCGACGCGCTCCGCATCCTCCCCACCCTCGGCCGCGGCTCCCTGCAGAACATCAGCGACATCCTGGTGCTGCGCGGCGTCGATCTCGGCATCGTCCAGTCGGACGTCCTCGCCTACGCCCGCGGCCGCCGTCTGCTTCCCGGCCTGGATGCCCTGATCCAGTACGTCACCAAGCTTTACGACGAGGAGGTCCACATCCTCGCCGCTCCCGGCATCGCCAGCCTCGAGGACCTCGCCGGCAAGGCAGTGAATATCGATCTTCCGGGCAGTGGCACTGCGATGACCGCAAGCCTGCTCTTCGAGGGCATCCCCATCGAGCCTCGCCACGCCCCGCAGGACGCCGCGCTCGAACAGCTCCGCCGCGGCGAGATCGCGGCGCTCGCCTATGTCACCGGCAAGCCCGCCCGCCTCTTCGCCGGCCTGCCTGCGGGAACGTCCCTCCGCTTCCTCCCCATCCCAATGACGCCCCGCCTGCTGGAGACCTACCTCCCCGCCACCCTGGCGCCCGCCGACTACCCCAGCCTCATCGCGGACAGCCCGGTCGAGACCATCGCCGTCGGCGCCGTCATGGCCTGCTACGCGTGGACACCCGGCACCGAGCGGCACCGCAAGCTCGCCCGCTTCGCCGCGGCCTTCGAGGCGAAGTTCCCCGCCTTCCTCCGCCCGCCCCGTCACCCCAAATGGCGCGAGGTCGACCTCGCCGCCCGCCTCCCCGGCTGGACCCGCTTCCGCGCATGACCCCCCAGGACGACGACGAGGACGACGTCCCGCCCGGCCTTCCTCCCGGCTCGCCCCTCTACATGACCCCCGCCGGCCACGCGGCCTTGCAGGCCGAGCTGCACCGCCTCTGGACCGAGGAGCGCCCGAAGGTCGTCGAGGTCGTCTCCTGGGCCGCCGGCCTCGGCGACCGCTCCGAGAATGCCGACTACCAGTACGGCAAGCGCCGCCTGCGCGAGATCGACCGCCGCGTCCGCTTCCTCCGCAAGCGCCTGGAGCGCGCCCAGGTGGTCGATCCCGCCGCCCAGCCCCGCCGCGACCGCGTCTTCTTCGGCGCGACGGTGACCTATGCCCGCGAGGACGACCGCGAGGTCACGGTGACCATCACCGGCATCGACGAGGCCGACACCGCCCGCGGCCATGTCTCCTGGGTTTCCCCGGTCGCCCGCGCCCTGCTCGGCGCCGGCATCGGCGACCTGGTCCGCCTCCGCACGCCGCAGGGGCTGGAGACGCTCGAGATCGTCTCCATCACCTATCCGGAACGTTGAGCGAACCGACCTGCCACCGCTGGCGTTGCCCCCGCATGACCGAACAGGCACGCCGGCCCAACCCTCCCGGCTTCCCCTCCCATGGCGCCAACGAGCTGCCCGCCGTCACGGTGGACACCGCCAACGCCACCCTCCGCACCCCGGACGGCTTCCTTGGCGACCGTGCCAGCAGCACCGCCTTCCGCGCCATCCTCGCCGACTGGCGCGCCCGGCTGAAGGCGGTCGACAAGGAGGACCCCTTCGGCGACGCCGCCCCCGAGACCATCGGCCGCCGCCAGCTCGACAGGCTGCTCGCCGAGGGCGACCCGGAGATCGCCGGCCTGGTCCATGGCGTCGTCGAGGAATTCGCCCAGTCCTTCGCCACGGTCGTCAAGCGCCTGCTCAAGCTGAAGGAGTGGCAGGGCACCGAGCGCATCGTCATCGGCGGCGGCATGCGCGGCAGCCGCGTCGGCGAGCTGGCCATCGGCCGCGCCGCCATGCTGCTGAAGGGCGAGGAGATCACCATCGACCTCATCCCCATCCGCCACGACCCAGACGAGGCCGGCCTCATCGGCGCCACCCAGCTCGCCCCGCCCTGGATCTTCCTTGGCCATGACGCGCTGCTCGCCGTCGACATCGGCGGCTCCAACATCCGCGTCGGCCTCGTCCGCCCGCATCTGAAGAAGGCCTCCGACCTCTCCGCCGCCTGCCTTTGGGAAAGCGCCATCTGGCGCCACCGCGACGACAAGCCCGGCCGCGAGGCCGCCATCGACCGCCTCGTTGAGATGCTGCGGGACATGCTGCACAAGGCGGAGAAGCGCGGCCTCGCCGTCGCCCCCTTCATCGGCATCGGCTGCCCCGGCCATGTCGAGGAGGATGGCAGCATCGCCCACGGCGCCCAGAACCTCCCCGGCAATTGGGAGAGCGAGCGCTTCAACCTGCCTGGACGTCTGCACGCCGCCATCCCCGAGATCGGCGGCCATGGTACGGTGGTCGTCATGCACAACGACGCCGTGGTGCAGGGTCTCAGCCAGGTGCCCTGGATGGGCGACGTGAAGCACTGGGGCGTGCTGACCATCGGTACCGGCCTCGGCAACGCCCGCTTCACCAACCGCAAGTCTTGATCCGCCCGTCGCCCCGCCCGATCCTGCGGCGCAGCATCTAAGGGGACCGACTCCCGCATGGCCGACTTCCTGGCCCGCCTCGACGCCACCGCCCGCCGCATCGAGACCCCCTGCGGCGAGGGCCGCATGGCCTGGCGCCTCTGGGGCGACGCCGATGCCCCGCCCCTCGTCCTGCTGCATGGCGGCTCCGGCTCCTGGCGCCATTGGGCCCGCAACATCGGGCCGCTATCCCGCGACCGGCTGGTGGTCTGCCCCGACCTCCCCGGCCTCGGCGACAGCGCCATGCCGCCTCCGGCCGAGACCCCTGCCCCCGTCGCCGCCATCCTCCTCGCCGGCCTCGCCGACCTCCTGCCCGGCCGCTCCTACGACCTCTGCGGCTTTTCCTTCGGCGCATTGCTCGCCGGCCACCTCGCCGCCCAGGCCGATGGGCGCCTCCGCAGCGTCACCCTGGTCGGCGCCGGCGCCCTCGGCCTACCACGCCAGATCGCGCCGCTGAAAAAGGTCCGCAGCGAGACCGGCGAGGCCCGTCTCGCCGCCCACCGCCATAACCTGGCGACGCTGATGTTCGCCGATGCCGGCCGCATCGACGCCCCCGCGCTGGAGATCCAGGAAGCCAACACGATGGCCGCCCGCTTCCGCAGCCGCGGCTTCGCCAGCACGACCAGCCTGAAGGACGCCATCGCCCGGGCCCGCGCCCCCGTCGCCCTGCTCTACGGCGAGCGCGACGCCATCGCCTTCCCCGAAATCGAGCGCCGCTTCGCCGCCCTCCGCGAGGTCCAGCCCGAGGCCTGGACCGGCCTCGTGCCCGGCGCCGGCCATTGGGTCGCCTACGAGGCGGCGGAGAGCTTCAACGCCATATTGACCGACATGCTGGCACGACGCTTCGCTCCGGCCTGACCGGCACCGGTCAGGCCTCCACCCCCTCCCGCACCACGGGCCGCGGCGCGAAGCTGATCGTCGCCCGCAGGCCATCCGGCTCGAATTGGAGCACCACCCGCGCGCCGGAGCCGAGGTCATGCGCCAGGGCGCGTTCCAGCAGCCGCGTCCCGAAGCCGCGCCGCGCCGGGGCCGGCGGCACCGGCGGGCCGTCCCTCTCGCGCCAGTCGATGGCCGCGGCGAGGCTCGCCGGATCGGTCCTGCACACCACCTCGACATGCCCGCCCGGCACCGAGAGCGCCCCGTGCCGGACGGCATTCACCGCCAGCTCGTGCAGCCCCATGACGAGCGCCTGGACCTGGCCGGGCGGCACGCGAGGCATCGGCCGGTCGGGCTGAACAGTCAGGGCGAAGCGCGGCCTGCCTTCCTCCACCCCCTCCAGCCAGGGCGCCAGCCCGGTCCGCACGACGACATCGAGCGCCGCCCCCTCCCAGGCCACCGCCGTCAGCAGGTCATGCGCCCGCGCCAGGGATTGCAGCCGGCCCGTGAAGGCCGGGACGAATTCCCCGGCATCGCCCCCCGCCCCGCCGCGCGCCGTCTGCAAGGCCAGGGATTGCACCGTGGCGAGGGCATTCTTGGCGCGATGGTTCAGCTCCGCGACGACCAGCCGCAGCCGCCGCTCGCTGTCCACCAGCGAGGCGGTGGCGGCCCGGCGCCGCCGCGCCTCGGTCAGCAGCGCCTCCGCCAGCCTGTCGGCCTCCGGCAGGCCATGGATGTGCGAGGCCGCGGGCAAGGCCGCCTCGTCCGGCGCCGCAGCCATGTGCAGCAGCTCGGTCACCGGGCGCAGTACGCCGAGGGCGATGCGACGGGCGAGAAGGATCCCGAGCGCCAGCACGGCCAGCTCGCCGGCCAGCAGGGCGAGCGCCGTCCGCACCGCCGGGCGGGTGAGCTCCGCCTCCGGCACCGCGACGGCCACGCCCCAGCCGAAGGGCTCGGGCAGGCGCACCACGGCGCTGATGACGCGTTCGCCATCCGGGCTGACGGCGTCCATCACCTCCTCGGCGGCCCCCGCGCCCCACCGCTCCAGCAATTCCGGCGTGACCTTCTGCCCGACGAAGCGCTCCGGGTCCGGCAGACGCGCCACCCGCACCCCGGCGCGGTCGATCACGGCGATGATCCAGTCGACACCGGGCTGCTGCCGCCTGATCAGCGCGTCGAAGGCATCGAGCGGCGGGTTGAGCGACAGGATGAGGCCGGACGCCGCCCCGTCCAGCCCTGCGACGGGGCCCGGCACCGGCACGTCGATCGCCACGACCGGCCGGCGCACGACCAAGCCGAAATAGAGGTCGGAGGTGGCTGGCCGCTGCGTCTCGAGGACGCGTCTCTGGTTCACCAGATGGGTCCGCGCGGGCAGCGGCACGCCGCGCGGCGCGGCGGTGTTCATCAGCTGCTGCCCGTCGGCGCGCAGCAGCAGGATATCGGCACCGGGCGCCTGGCGCGCGACGAGCGCCTCCGCCTGGATGCGGAAGGTGTCGAGGTCGCCACCGGCCAGGGCACGGGAGTTGGCGAGCACCTCGAGCGCTAGGGTCCGCCCGCGCAACTCGCCCTCGAGGGCAAGGGCCAGCCCGCGCGCGACGTTCAGCGCCTGCCCGCTCGCCTGCGCGCGGGCATTCCGGTAGCCGATGTGGACCAGGGCAAGGTTCAGCGCGACGAGCGGCATGGCCACTGCGAGAACGAGGCCCGCGAGCCGGACGCGAAGCGTCGGCCGACGCAGGAGGCTTGCGGGGGAGGGCTCGTCAGGCGTCACACAGTCACCCTCGCTGGGACCAGACAACCCTGCAGGCGGGGGGCCGTTGGCGCGTCTCGCAGGATTAGGGTCGGCCAGCGGGCGGTGGAAGCCAAAACCCATGTTCGGCATGAAAAGCCGCAGGTTTCCTCAACGATGTGGCCCGACCGCCCGATGCCGCGGCGGCCGGGGAATGAGAGCCACGGCCCAGGCGGGCCGCGGGGTGTCAGGCCCCTTCCAGCGGCCTGATCTTGAGGTCGCGGAAGGCGCGGCGGAAGCGCCCGACCCGCCGCTCCTCCATCATCAAGCGGCGGGCCGCGGGCGGGCCGCCGCGAGGCAGACCAGCCGCCCGAAAGGTGTTCCCTTCCCCCACCCGTTGCGCGCCACCCGCCCCACCGCCACCATCCCCCATCCGGGGAGACACCGCCATGGCCACCACCCGCCGCAGCCTGCCCGCACTCGCCGCCTCCCTTCTCGCCACGCCTGCCCTCGCCCAATGGGCCCCGGCGCGCCAGGTCCGGCTGATCGTCCCCTTCTCGCCCGGCGGCGGCGCCGACACCACGGCCCGCCTCTTCGCCCCCGCCTTCGCCACCTTCCTCGGCCAGCCCGCCGTGGTCGAGAACCGAGCCGGTGCCGGCGGCACCATCGGCGCTGCGGAGGCCGCCCGCGCCGCGCCGGACGGCACCACCCTCCTCGTCGATGCCGCCAACCAGGCCGTCAACCAGGTGCTGTTCCGCAACCTGCCCTTCGACTACGTCACCGGCTTCACCCCGGTCAGCCGCGTCACCGTCTACCCGCTGCTGCTCGTGGTCCGCCCCGACAGCCCCTTGCGCAGCCTTGAGGCCCTGCTCGCCAAAGCCCGCGCCGAGCCGGGCCGCCTCACCTACAGCTCCTCCGGCAACGGCATCTCCAACCACATCGCGACCGCCGTGCTGGCGGACCGGGCGAAGGTCGGGTTCAGCCACGTCCCCTATCGCGGTGGCGGGCCGGCGCTGGCCGCCGTGCTCGCCGGCGATGTCGATTTCGGCTTCGCCACGGTGGCGAGCGCCGCCGCGCTCGCGCAGGAGGGCCGCCTGCGCCCGCTGGCCGCCTCCTCCGCCGGACGCATCCCGAGCCTGCCGGAGATCCCGACCGTCGCCGAGCTGGGCTTCCCCGGCTACGACCAGACCGAATGGAACGGCGTCTACGGCCCCGCCGGCCTGCCCCCGGCCATCACCGAACGCCTGCACGAGGCCTGCCAGGCGGCGCTGCGCGACCCGAGGGTCACTGAGCGCCTCACCGCCCTCGGTGCGCTGGCCCTCGGCAACAGCCCGGCCGAATTCGTCGAATTCCTGAAGCGCGAGCGCGCCGCCATGGCCGTGCTGGTGCGCGAGGCCGGCATCACCGCCGACTGATCATTGCGTTATAGCACCGTCTCTGCTATAGGAAAACGGTCGCCGCACAAGCCCCGCCCGGCACCCCCGCCTCAACCCATCAATCCCTCAAATTCCCTCCCAAACCATTGATCCTGCAGGAGGCGGCTTCAAGAATTGAAGCCGTCCGGGCCCCTTAAACCCACTCCGCCCGGTGCGTCCCGAGCGGCACCGAGGGCAACGCCCAGAAGGGCGGCGTCGCCTCCGGCCGCCCTGGCTCGCGCAGCGCGGTCAGCCGCCCGAAGCCGCTCTCGCCCGTCTCGAGCAGCCCGCCCAGCTCCGCCATCTTCGGCACCGCCACGCCGAACCCGCCCTCGATCCGTCCGAGGCTGAGCAGCCACCGCGCCGTCCCGGCGAGCGAGACCGCTACCCGCCACGATCCGCCCTCCTCCGCCCGCCGCAGCAGCGCCGCCAGCGTGCCGAAGGCAAGCAGGTACCCCGAGGCGTGGTCCAGCGCCTGGCAGGGCAGCACCTTCGGCTCAGGCAGGCTGCCCGCCGCCTCCGCCTCGGCATGGTTGAAGCCGCTCGCCGTCTGGACCAGCGAGTCGAAGCCCCGCCGCCCGCCCCAGGGGCCGACCTCGCCATAGGCCGAGAGCGAGGTGCAGACGATCCCGGGCCGCAGCGCCGCCAGTGCCTCGGGCGAGAAGCCATGCCCCGCCACCGCCCCCGGCCGGTACCCCTGGAGGAAGACATCCGCCGAGCCAGCCAGTGCCCGCAGCCGCTCCCGCCCGTCCTCCGCACGCAGGTCGAGCGAGGCCGTCCGCTTGCCCCGCCCGGTATCGACGATCAGTTCGTCGAAACTCGGCAGATGCGCCGCGCTGACATGCAGCACATCCGCCCCGTGCGCGGCCAGGGTCCGCCCGCAGACCGGCCCCGCGATCACCCGCGTCAGCTCCAGCACGCGGATGCCCTCGAGCGGCCGCACACCTGCCTGCGGCAGGGGCAGCGGCGGTGCCTCGCCGATCTTCTCGAGCCGCACCGGCGTCAGCGCGGCTATCGCCTGCCCCTGCGGATGCGCATCCCATTCGGCGAAGCTTCGCATGGCGGCGACGCAGAGCCCCGCCTCGGCCGCCGCCTGCTCGAAGCCGAAGGCCTCCCACCCGCCAAGCGCCGCCCCCACCGCCGCCCGGTTGCCCTCGCAGCCGAGCAGCCGCAGCGTGCCCGCCCGGTGATGCGGGAAATTCGTGTGAAGCCTGACGTAGCGCCCGTCGCCGCAGCGATAGGTGCCGGCGATGTCGTCCCACCTGGCCCCCGCATCGCCGCTGTCGAGCGCGAGGTAGCGCTCCGAGAGGAAGGACAGCGCCGCATGCCGCATCTCGACCGAGACCGCCTGCGCCGCCCCGCCCCGCGCCCGGTGCAGTGCCGCCACCGCCGCCGTCGCCGCGCCGATGCTCGCCTGCGCCGCCGCGCCGATGCGGAAGGAGGATGGCAGCGCCGGCTCCCCACCCGTCAACCGAAGCTCCGGCATGGCCCCCGGCGCCAGCCCCGCCGCGCGCCAGAGCCCCTCAAGGATCACAAGCGGCGATGCATCGGCCATCGGGGAGACCTCGCTGTCAGGGCTTCAACAGTTGCTCAACGCCTGCGGGAAACGGCGATGACCTTCCGCGTTACGCCAACGGGCGGGAGCGTAACCCCGCCCCCACCACAAGGAACAGGGAAACGACCGATGGCGAATCAACAGGGCTCCGGCGGCGGCGGCAAGGGCAATCCCGGCAATTTCGCCAATGACCGCGAGAAGGCGCGCGAGGCCGGCCATATGGGCGGCATGAGCCAGGGCAAGGAGAACAACCCCGGCAACTTCGCCAACAACCGCGAGAAGGCGGCCGAGGCGGGCCGCAAGGGCGGCCAGAACAGCCATGGGGGTCGCTCCTCCAGCTGAGGGCCGAGGCAGGCGCCGGGGCGGCCAACCCCCGGCGCTACTCCGCCGCCGCCGCGCGCGGCCCGAATTCCGGCGCGACCCGCGTCATGAACAGCCGGATGGACTCGTTCGCCACCTCCGCCGGCATCGGCCCGAGCCGGAAGGAGCAGATCACCCCGCCGACGCCGGTGCGGTCGATCTCCGCCATCTTCGCCGCGACCGTCGCCGGCGAGCCATGGATCAGGGCGCTCTCCACCTGCGCCCGCGCCGGCGGCACCCGCTCCTCCACCATGCGGATGCCCTGCTCGGCATAGACGCGCTCCCGCATCACCCGCCGCTGCTCCTGCATCGCCTCGAAGGCGGGGATGCCGATGCGCGCCGCCTCGGCATCCGTGGCAGCGACGACGACGTTGCGCCAGACCCAGCTATCCGCCATGCAGTGGGCGACATGCGCCTCGTCATGCCCGGCCGCGGCCAGCGCGGCGCGATAGGCGGCGAGGCGCTGCCGCGTCACCTCGATCGACTGCACGTTCATCATGAAGGGCAGGCCGCGTGCGGCGAGATGCAGCGCCCCCTCTTCCGAGGAGGCAGCCCGCAGCACCGCCGGATGCGGCTGGGTGAAGCATTCCGGCCGCAGCCGCGGCGCCTGGATGTCCCAGAATTGGCCCTTGTGGGTGACGCCCGCCTTGTTGGTCCAGGCTTCGAGCATGATCGCTTCGGCTTCGGCATAGCGCGCCCCCGCCTCGCGCCAGTCGATGCCGTAGCCCTGGTACTCGTAGACATTGTAGGCAGTGCCGCGGCCGAGCCCGACGATGAGCCGCCCCTCGCCGAGGTTGTCCAGCAACGCAATCTGCTCGGCGAGGCGCATCGGGTGATGCAGCGAGACCTGCGCCACGGCGAAGCCCACCTTCACCCGCCTGGTCGCGGCCAGCACGGCGGCGGCGAAGGCGGTCGGGTCCACATAGGCGCAATTGCCGTCGAAATGGTGCTCGGCAAGCCAGATCACCTCGACGCCGAGTTCGTCGCAGAGCTTCGCCTCCTCCAGGCACTCGCGGATGACGCGGGCATCGCTCGCCGGCTCGCGGCTCTCGGTGAAAAGGAAATTGCTGAATTTCAGCATGGCAGGCTCCGTCCGGCTCTCGCGCCAGCCTAGCCGCCCCCTGCTGCCGCGCAACTGCGGCCGGATGAAACGGTCACGCCTCGCCAACAAAGCGTAACCCCGCTGGCGAAGCCGGCGCGCCCGGTCCATATGGGCGATGCGCGCGGAGTTCCGGAATCCATGAAGATCAACGTCGAGGTCGATTGCACGCCCGAGGAGGCCCGCACCTTCCTTGGCCTGCCCGATCTGCGGCCGATGCAGGATGCGGTGCTGGCGAAGATGCAGCAGCAGATGCTGGACGCCGTCGACGCGCTCTCGCCCGAGGCGCTGCTGCGGACCTGGATGCCCCTCGCCCCGCAGACGCCCGAGCAGATGCGCGACGCCATGGCCGGCCTCTTCCGCCTGTTCACGCCGATGGCGGGCGGCAAGGGGCCCGGCAGCCAGGGCTGACCGCGCCGCGTGACCGCACCGACCCTCCGGGCCGAGCCGGCGCTCCGACCGGGCCGCCGCCGCATCCCCCGTGCGCAGCGCCCCTGGCGCCGGCTGCGGCCGGGCCTGGTCGGCTCGGTGCTGCTGCATCTCGGCTTCCTCGGCCTGGTGGTGCTGGCGGTGATGACCCGCGAGCGGCCGCCGGAGCCGCTGCCGCCGCCCTCCTTCGAGGTCGAGTATCAATCAGGTGCCCCCGGCCGCCCGGGCGACGAGCAGGGCGAGGCCCGGCCGGAGCAGGAGGCGCCCCCCCCTGCTCCCCCGAGCCCGCCGTCGCTCCCGCAACCGGCCCAGCCGCCGCCGGTGCCCGAGGCTACGGCACCGCCGGCGCCGCCCCTGCCGCTGCCGCCAGCCCCGCCGCCGCCGGCACCGCCGCGCACGGAGTTCGCTGAGCCCGCCCCGGCTCCGCCGCCCCCGCCCCCGGCCGCCGCCGAGGCCCTGCCGACGCCCCCTCCGCCCATCCCGCTGCCGCGCGAGGTGCCGCGCCCGAGCCCGCCGCCCCCGGCCCCGCCGCAGACCGCCGCCCGCCCGGCCGCGCCGGCGCAGCGCTTGCCTGGGGTCTGGATGCCGGAAGCGAGGAACCTCGCGCCCGCCACCCCGTCGGCGCCGCCGGGCACGCCGCGCTCGCGGCTCGACCTGTCACCCGGCCCCCTGGCGACACTCGGCCGCAACTCGACGGAGTCCGAGGCGGATGTGCGCGGCGCCCAGGTCGGGCCGGATTGGCGGAACGCCTTCCGCCGTTGGGTGGACGAGAACAAGCGCTACCCGGCCAGCGCCGTGGAGGCGGGCCATCAGGGCAGCAGCCGGGTACAGGTGATCGCCGACCCGAACGGCAAGGTGAAGTCGGTACGGCTGATCGGCCCTTCGGGCTCGGTCTGGCTTGATGCGGGCCTGATGTCGATGTTCCGTGGCGCGACGTTGCCGGCCTTCCCGCCTGGGGCGGACCCCAACGGCGTGACCATCGACTTTACGATGCGCTACATCTTGGTGCGCTGATTGCCCTCGCCCAGCCAGACCGCCTCCTGCCGCCGCACCGCGGCCCGCAGGTGGTCATCCGCGGGGCCGACAGCCGGGCCGGGATGCATCGCCCCGAGCACCGGCACGACCTGTGCCAGCACCCAGCGTTCCATGGCGGCGTCGCGGGCCTGCAACGCGCGCAGCGCCGCCCGCATCACCGCCCCGCTCGATTCATAGGCCCCCGATGCCACCATCGCGTCGACGAAATGCGCCTGCTCCGGTGGCAGGGCGACGCATCGCTTCATGATTTGCGGCACGGCACGGTTCTCCCCAAGCGGAAGGCTAGCCCCAAAGATTTCGGGATGTCACCGCATTTCCGAGTATTCGACTGGACTTTGCGCGTGCTGCGACGCAGCATCCGGCCAAAATTAAGGAACACGCCTATGACCGTGGTCACCCCCCCTCCGGGCCGCGAGCTGCTGGCCCGCGGTGCCGAAACCATGTCGCGCATCATCGACCAGGCCCGGACCCTGACCGATGTGGCGACGCGGCAGGCGGCGCAGCTCGCCCCCACGGCCCTGCCGCCAGCCCCGCCGCCGCTTCCCTCCAACCCGGCCACGCTGCTCGCCGCGGCCGCGGATTATGCGGTGGATGCGACCCAGCGCGGCATCCTCTACCTCGATGCCCTGCGCCAGGCGGGCAACACCTTCTACGAGCATGAGGCGGAGGGCTGCCCGCCCGTCCTCTTCTTCCCCTGGGACATGGTGGTGGACGGCCGCACCCTGCCGCGTCCCTGCAATTACGCGCTGGTCCGCATCCGCCGCCCCGAGGGCGCCGCGCCGCAGGACCCGAAGCTGCGTCCCTTCGTCATCATCGACCCGCGCGCCGGCCATGGCGCCGGCATCGGCGGCTTCAAGTCGGACAGCCAGGTGGGAGTCGCGCTGCGGCGCGGCCACCCGGTCTATTTCGTCGTCTTCTTCCGCGACCCGGAGCCGGGCCAGACCATCCTCGACATCACTCATGCCGAGGGCGTCTTCCTTGAGGAGGTGGCGAAGCTGCATCCGGAGGCGCCGAAGCCCGTCGTCATCGGCAATTGCCAGGGCGGCTGGGCGGTGATGATGCTCGGCGCCTCGCAGCCCGACCTCACCGGCGCCATCGTGCTGAACGGCGCGCCGCTCTCCTATTGGGCCGGCGAGCGCGGGCGGAACCCGATGCGCTATCTCGGCGGCCTCGCCGGCGGCTCCTGGCCGGCCGCGCTGCTGGCCGATCTCGGCAACGGCAAGTTCGACGGCGCCAATCTGGTGCTCAACTTCGAGAGCCTGTCGCCCGCCAACACCTGGTTCAAGAAATACTACAATCTCTACGCCAATGTTGACCGCGAGACGCCACGCTTTTTGGAGTTCGAGCGCTGGTGGGGCGGTTACTTCCTGATGAACCGCGACGAGATCCGCTGGATCGTCGAGAACCTCTTCATCGGCGACAAATTCGCCCGCGGCGAGATCAGCGCCGGCGGCGGCGCCACCTTCAACATGCGCGCGGTGCGCAGTCCGGTGGTCGTCTTCGCCTCGGCCGGCGACAACATCACGCCGCCCGGCCAGGCGCTGCGCTGGATCGCCGACGTGTACCGCGACGAGCAGGAGATCAAGACGCTCGGCCAGACCATCGTCTACCTGATGCACGAGGATATCGGCCATCTCGGCATCTTCGTCTCGGGCGCCATCGCGCTGAAGGAGCATACCGAGATCGCCGAGACGCTGCAGCTGATCGACAGCGTCGCCCCCGGCCTCTACGAGATGCTCATCACCACGGAAGGCGGCAACGGCGGCTGGCAGGTCGAGCTCAAGGAGCGGACCATGGCCGACATCCGCGCCCGCAGCGGCGAGGCGAAGAACGAGGCGTTCCCCGCCGTCGCCCGCATCTCGGCGCTGAACCAGTCGATTTACGACCTCTTCGCCGCGCCCTTCATCCGCCAGCTCAGCACCGAGCGGACGGCCGAGCTGCGGCGGCAGATGCACCCGATGCGGCTGCGGCGCACGCTCTTCAGCGACCGCAACCCGGCGATGGCTGCCGTCGCGCCGCTGGCCGAGCAGGCACGGGCGGACCGGCGGCCGGTGGCACCCACCAACCCCTTCCTCGCCTGGGAGCGGCTCTGGGCCGACGGCATGGAGCGGAGCTTCGATCTCTACCGCGACATCCGCGACGGCTGGACGGAATATGCCTTCCACGCCCTCTACGGCGCGCTTGGCACCTGGGGCGTGGCCCAGGCCGAGCCGCCCGAGGCCCCGCCGCCGGCGACCGAAGCCACGGCGCCCGAAGTGCGTGCGGCGCTGGCCCAGATCGCCGAGGGCGGCTATCCGGCAGCGGTCATCCGCATGATGATCCTGCTGGCCCGCGCCCGTGGCGGCGTGCGCCGCTCCCGCCTGGTGCGCTCCAACGCCATGCTGACGACGGAGGAGCCCTTCGCCGCCATGACGCCGGAGGAACGGCAGGCCATGATCCGCCGGCAGACGGTGATCGCCAGCATGGCGCCGGCCGAGGCGCTAGCGACCCTCCCCCAGCTGCTCCCGAAGCAGGAGGAGCGTGTGCGGGCACTGGCCGCGGTGGAGGCGGTGGCCGGGCCGGAGGCGGAGCTTGGCGAGGCGGCGGAGGCGATGCTGGCGCAGCTCCGCGCCACGCTCGCCACTCCGGGCCGGGCCCCGGTGCCGGTCGGTTACGAGGCCGCGGCAATGCCGGATTAGGGTTCCCAGCCCCTAGCACCGGGCCTAGGCTTCCTTCCAAGCATAAGCAGGAAGGAAGCGGGCCATGGCAGAGGATCTGGTCATCCGCGGCGGCACCATCGTCGATGGCAGCGGCGCACCGGGCTTCGTCGCCGACCTGGCGGTCAGCGGCGGCCGGATCACCGCCATCGGCCCCGGCTTGCCCCGTGGGCGTGAGGAGATCGACGCCCATGGCCGGCTGGTGACGCCGGGCTTCGTCGATATCCACACCCATTACGACGGCCAGGCAGTGTGGGACAGCCATCTGGCGCCCTCGGCCATCCATGGCGTCACCACCGCGGTGATGGGCAACTGCGGCGTCGGTTTCGCCCCGGTCCATCCCGGCCAGGAAATGCAGCTCATCGAGCTGATGGAGGGGGTGGAGGACATTCCCGCCCCGGTCCTGTCCCAGGGGCTGGACTTCACCTGGGAAAGCTTTTCCGAGTATCTTGCCGTGCTCGAGGGCAAGCCGCGGGACATCGACATCTGCGCCCTCGTCCCGCATGCCGCCGTCCGCGTCTATGTCATGGGCGAGCGGGCGCTGGCGCTGGAGCCGGCGAACCAGGGCGACATCGCCGCCATGCGCCAGATCGTCGCCGAGGCGGTGCGCGCCGGGGCCTTCGGCTTCTCTACCAGCCGCACCATCAGCCACAAGACATTGAAGGGCGACTCCACGCCCACGCTCCGCGCCCAGGAGGACGAGCTGACGGGGATCGCCCTCGGCCTGAAGGAGGTGGGCGCCGGCTTCCTCGAAGTGGTCTCCGATTTCAACCTGCCGGACGCCGCCACCGAATTCGCCATGCTCCGCCGCGTCGCCGAGGCCTGCGGTCGGCCGATGGTCTTCTCCCTCACCGCCCGGCACGACCGGACGGAGGCTTGGCGCGAGCTGCTGGCGCTGTCCAACAAGGCGGCGGCGGAAGGGGTGAACATCCGGCCCGTCTTCCCGCCACGGCCGATCGGCATCCTCATGGGGCTGCTCGGCAGCCAGAACCCCTTCAGCGGGTCGCCGAGCTACAAGGCGATTGCCCATCTGCCGGTGCCGGAGCGCGTCGCCGCAATGCGCGACCCCGCCACGCGCGCCCGCATCCTGGCCGATGACCGCATCAGCGGCAGCAACTTCCCGCTCATCACCCGGCTCTCCTTCGAGCGGATGTTCCCCTTCGGCGACCCGCCGGACTACGCGCCGCACCGCGAGACCAGCGTCGCCGCCGAGGCCGCGCGTCAGGGCCGCAGCCCGGAGGATGTCGCCTATGACATGCTGCTGGCCAATGAGGGGCAGAACTTCCTCTTCTGCCCGCTGACCAACTATGCCGACTTCACGCTCGACGCCTCGGCCGAGCTGCTGCGGCACCCGAACACCATCGTCGGCCTCTCCGATGGCGGGGCGCATGTCGGCTTCATCTCCGATGGCAGCTTCCCGACTTTCCTGCTGAGCTACTGGGGCAAGCAGCGCGGCCTGCCGATCGAGGAGCTGATCCGGCGGCAGACCAGCGACACGGCGCGGGCCGTGGGCCTCGCCGATCGCGGGCTGCTGCGCGCCGGGATGCGGGCCGATATCAACATCATCGACCTCGATGCGCTCGCGCTCGACCGGCCGGGGATGCTCTACGACCTGCCCGCCGGCGGGCGTCGGCTGATGCAGCGCGCCCGCGGCTATGAGGCGACCATCGTCGCTGGCGCCGTCACCTACCGCCACGGCGAGGCGACAGGGGCGCTTCCCGGCAGGCTGGTGCGCTGCGGCGCCTGAGGCGGCCGGCCAATGCGCGCCGTCTGGTACACCCGGCCCGGCCCGGCACGGGAGGTCCTGCAGCTCGGCGAGCGGCCGGTGGCGGAGCCGGCGCCGGGCGAGGTGCGCGTGCGGCTCCTGGCCTCGGGCGTCAACCCGGCCGATACCTACCGCCGGGCCGGGACGTCCTATGCCAATGAGTGGCCGCTGATCATCCCGCACAGCGACGGCGCGGGCCTGGTCGAGGCGCTCGGCGAGAGCGCGCCGGCCGGGCTGCTGGGGCAGCGGGTCTGGCTCTACAACGCCCAGCGCGGGCGGCCCTTCGGCACGGCGGCGGAGGCCACCTGCGTGCCGGTGGAGAATGTCACCGCTCTACCGGAGGATATCGGCTTCGAGACCGGCGCCTGCCTCGGCATCCCGGCGATGACCGCGCATCGCTGCCTCTTCGCCGATGGGCCGGTGCGGGGGCTGCGCGTGCTGGTCTCGGGCGGCGGCGGCGCGGTCGGCAACTACGCGGTGCAGCTCGCGCGCTGGGGCGGCGCGGCCTGGGTCGGCGCCACGGCGAGCGGCGGCTGGAAGAGCGAGGACGCGAAGGCCGCGGGCGCCGATGCCGTGTTCGACTACCGGGCACCGGATTGCGCCGCGCGGATCATGGCGGCGACCGGCGGCGTGGACCGCATCGTCGAGGTCGATGTCGGCGGCAATGTCGGGCTCTGGTCCGAGGTGGTGGCGCTGAACGGCAGCGTCATCGGCTATGCCAGCCGCGGCGGGCTGACGCCGTCCATCCCCGTCTCCGCCGTGCTGATGCGGAAGAACGTCAACCTGCGCGGCGTGGTGCTGAACAGCGCGCCCGCGGCGGCGCGCCGCCGGGCGATGGAGGAGATCGATACCTGGCTGCGGCAGGCGCCGCGGCTGCACCGGGTCGCCGCGGCCTATCCGCTCGCCGAGACGGCCGCCGCGCATGAGGCGGTGGAGGCGGGCAGCAAGCGCGGCACGGTCGTCGTCCTGCCCGGGGCCTGATCGAGGCCCGGCGGGCTTCAGGCCCCGCCCTCCAGCCGCAGCACGCGGCTGTGCAGCGCATGGCCGAGGGCCTGCTCGGCAGCCAGCCCGGCCTTGCGCAGTGCGGCGGGGTCGAGGCCGGTGCCGAGGCCCATGGCGGCGAGCGCCGCGGCCAGGTCCTCGGCGCAGCAGAAGCCGCCGGCGCCGCCCAGTGCCGCATCCGCTTCGGTAAGCCCGGCCTCGATCGCGGCGAGGGTATTGGCGATGGCGGTGCCGCGGCGGTCGGAGAAGCGGGCGATGAAGCTGGCGGTCGGCAGGCCGCCATGCAGCCAGCCTATCAGGTCGCGGACGCGGGGCGGCGTCGCCAAGCCCTCGTCATCGGCGATGGCGATGCGGCCGATGCCGAGCTCGGCGAGGCGCTCGGCATCGGCCAGCACGCCAGCCGGCTCGGTGCCCTCGGCGAAGGCGGCGGCGATGCTGCCGCAGAGGGCGAAGCGGCCGCCCGCCTGTTCGGCCATCGCGGCGAGGCTGGCCCAGCGGGCGGCGCGGTCCTCGCCGAACCGGGCCCGCGAGGCGGCATCGGTGGCGGCGATGGGCAGCAGCACCTCATCCGGGCCCCAGCCGCCATCCTGTGCGACGAGCGCGCGGCGAACGGCCATGAGGTCCGGGCAGGGTACCTGGAAGGCAAGCTCCGGATGGCGGGGTGCGCCGCGCAGCAGCAGCTCGGCATCGGCGAAGACGGGGAAGCGGTCGGGATCGCGGAGGCTGGTGAGGCCGATGCGGCGGACGCCGGCTGCGGCCAGGGCGGCAACGAGGGAGAGGCGGGCCTCGCTCGGCAACGGCTGCTCGATGGCCTCGCTCAGCAGGCAATCGCCGAGTGCGATATCGGCGGCGGCCGGCGCCGTGCTGCCGGTGATCTCCTCCAGTTCGGCGGCACTGGGCAGGTCGCTCATTGGGCGCATCCTCCGGCGGGCGGAGGGTGCTGCGGGCTCCGCCAGGCCGCCGAGACTGCGGCCCGGCCGGCGGGCTGGCAAGATGCGCCCTGCGGCGCAACCCGCCGGGCTTCTCAGGGGTGGCTCATGCCGAGGGCGGCGGCGAGCTTGTAGCCTCCCACCTCGGTCAGCAGCAGGCGGAGCTGGGAGGGATCGGGCTCGATCTTCTGGCGCAGGCGATACACATGCGTCTCCAGCGTGTGCGTGGTGACGGCGCTGTTGTAGCCCCAGACCTCGTTCAGCAGCACCTGGCGGGCGACGGGCTTGCCGCCGGCGCGGTAGAGGAATTTCAGGATCGCGCATTCCTTGTCGGTCAGGCGAATCCGGCGGTTCCGCCCGGTCTCCGTCAGCGTACGGGCGCTCGGGCGGAACATGTAGGGGCCGATGGCGAAGGTGGCGTCCTCGCTGTTGTCGAAGAGACGGAGCTGGGCGCGGACGCGGGCCAGCAGCTCCGGGAGGCGGAAGGGCTTGGCGATGTAATCGTTGGCGCCGGAATCGAGGCCGCGAACCACGTCCTCCTCGCCATCGGCGCCGGTCAGCATGATGACGGGCATGCGGCGGCCTTCGCGGCGGAGCTTGGCGCAGAACTCGCGGCCATCGGCATCGGGCAGGCCGATATCGAGGAGAATGGCGTCGTAGCGCGCATTGGCGTCGGCGAGCTTTGCTTCCGCCTGGCCGGCGCTGCCCGCTTCGTCGGCGGTGAAGTCGCCGTTGAGCGCGAGCTGTTCGGCCAGCGTGGCGCGCAGGGCGGCGTCGTCCTCGACGATCAGGATGGGGCGCGGCGTGGTCATCAAGGCCTCCGGCAGGGGGTGGGCGGCAGCAAGAAATCGCTTGGCTTTCAGCCAGGGCGGTTTCTCAAGCTTTTACATTCATTACTTGGCCGGCTCAGATGCACAACTGCGTAGTCCGCAGCGGTCGAACACGATGCTGTTAAATAACGAGCATGCCAATTCATTGGCCCGCCATCAGGCCGCGATCGCCTTGCAACTGGCTGACGAAACGGCACCGTCACAGTTACGATACGTGCCGAGGGGCCAAGGGATGCATCAGGCTCACCTGCGCACGCCAATTTGACCGTCCGGCCGCGCCGGCTCGACATGGCCTGCAAGCCCGGCATGATGCCGCGGCACGACCCGAAGAAGGACTCAGCACATGACACTCGGTTTCCGTATCCGGCCACTAACCAGCCGCGTCGATCCGGTGCTCTGTGCCCGCGCCGCCGCCATCCCGGCAGCGAATATCGGCGATGTGGTCAACCGCATGCAGACCATGCGCGGCGGCTTCCGCGCCTTCGGCGGCAAGCTTGTCGCCTCGGGCCCGGCCTTCACCGTGCGGGCGCGCTCAGGCGACAACCTGATGCTGCACCGGGCGATCGACATGGCGGAGGCGGGCGATGTCATCGTCGTCGATGCGGGCGGCGACCTCGACATCGCCATCACCGGCGAGCTCATGATGGGCTGGGCGGCGCGGCGGGGGATTGCCGCCGTCATCGTCGATGGCGCGGTGCGCGACGCGGCGCAGCTCGGCGAGTTACCGATCGGCATCTGGGCGCGAGGCATTACGCCATCCGGCCCGTACAAGGACGGGCCGGGGGAGATCGGCTATCCGGTCGCCTGCGGCGGGCAGGTGGTGATGCCGGGCGACCTCGTCATGGCGGATGAGGACGGCGTCGTCGTGCTGCCGGCCGCGGATGCGGCGGAGGCGATCGCGGCCGCAGAGGGGCATCAGGCGAAGGAGGCCATGGCGCAGCAGGCGATCGATGGCGGGACCTGGGAGCGGGACTGGGTGGTTGCGTCGCTGCGGGCCAAGGGGTGCGGCGGGCTCTGATGTCCGCGGAAGGTGAGGCCTGCATGGCGCTTAACCGTTCCGAAACGTGACGCCGCATAGCTTGGCCTGGACCAGAAGGAGCAGGCCATGCGCGTTCGTACCGTCTTCCTTGCCGGCTTCCTCGTGGTTTCGCTGCCCGGCTTGGTGGCGATGGCTTGGCTTGCCGGCACCGCTTGGAACCGCTGGAACGAGGCCCGCTCTGCCCAAGCGAGCACGCAGGTCATCAGCGCGCTGCAGCGGGCGCAGACCGCGGTCGTCAGCGAGGCCGGGCTGCTTCTGGCCGCAACCCTCACCGCCGAGCCGGACCGCGCGGGGCTGGCCCGCAGCGCGGCGGCGACCGACGGGCTGCTGGATGCGGCGCAGCGGAGCCTCGATGATTGGGGCAGCCCTGACCGGGCGCCGGCCGAGGCTCGGACCGTCCTCGCCGGCCTTCGCCTGAGGATCGAGGGGCAGTTGGCCCAGCCGCCGGCCGAGCGGGACCCTGCCGTCAGGCAGGAGGTTCTCGCCCGGCGGCTGGCGCTGTCCAATGGCTTGGCGCAGCAGGCCGAAGCCGCCGCGAAGCGGACGGTGATCCAGGCGCCCTCGCTCGCCACGGTGATCGACATTGCCATGGAAACCATGTCGATGCGCGACGTGGCGGGAAGCCGCAACCTGATGATGAACAATTGGGTTGCCGGCCAGCCCATCCCGCTCGGCGACTACGCCACGGCCGAGCGGCAGAGCGGGCGGGTCGGCCAAGCTTGGGACAACATCAAGCGGAAGCTCGTCATGCTGCCGGAGGCGCCGCGCCTTTAGGAGGCCGGGGCGAGGCTGCGCGAGGACTATGAGGGCCGCCACGCCCCGCGCTGGGAACGGATGATGGAATGGGGCCGGGCGCGGGCGAGCGACGCCGCGGTGCCGCCCTGGCCGGAGGCAGTCCCCGCCTTCCGCAGCTGGAGCGTGCCGGCCCTGGCGGAAATCATCCGGCTGCGGGACGCGGCGTTGGACCAGGCGGTGGCGGACAGCGCAAGCCTCGCCGATGCCGGCCGCGCCGGGCTGCTGCTGGCGCTCGCGCTCCTCCTCGCGGGCGCCCTCGCCATGCTCGGAGCGGCCTGGATGCTGTTCCGGCGCGTGGTCCGGCCAATCCACCGCATCACCGGCACGGTGGAGCGCATCGCCGCCGGCGAGTTGCACCTCGCCGTGCCGGGCCTCGGGCGCCGGGATGAGCTTGGCACGATGGCAGAAGCGGTCGAGACCCTGCGCACCGCCTCCGTCGAGCGCGAGGCTGCCGTGTCGGCCCGTCTTGCGGAGCGTGCGGCGAAGGCCGAGCAGGCGGAGCGGGTCGGCGCGCTGGTGCGGGCCTTCGAGGCGGAGGCGGCGGCGATGCTCGGCACCGTGGCTTCGGCCGCGACCGAACTCGACCGGACGGCCGGCGAGATGACCACCGTGGCGCAGGACGGCATGGCGCGGGCCACCGCCGTCGCTGGCGCCACCGGGCTGGCGAGCAGCAATGTGCAGGCCGTCGCCGCCTCGGTGGAGGAGTTGTCCGGCTCCATCGCCGAGGTGGCCCGCCAGGTCGGCGCGGGCGCCACCGTGGCGCGGCGGGCGGCGGATCAGGCGCGGGAAACGGATGCCACGGTGCAGGGCCTGGCCCAGGCGGCGCAGCGTATCGGCGAGGTGGTGCGGCTGATTAACGACATCGCGGGCCAGACCAACCTTCTGGCGCTGAATGCGACGATCGAAGCGGCACGGGCGGGCGAGGCCGGCAAGGGCTTCGCCGTCGTGGCCTCGGAGGTGAAGGCACTCGCCGGGCAGACGGCGCGGGCGACGGAGGAGATCGGCGCGCAGATCGCCGCCATGCAGGGCGAGACGGCGCGCACGGTGGAAGCGATCGCCAGCATCGCCCGCATCATCGAATCGATCGACACGACCAGCGCGGCGGTCGCGGCGGCGACGGAGCAGCAGGCGGCCGCGACCTGCGAGATCGGCCGCGCGGTAGCCGAGGCGGCCTCCGGCACCGGCGAAGCGGCGACCCATGCGGCAGGGATGCAGGATGAGGCGGAGCGCACCGGAGCCTCGGCCGGCCATCTGCGCGAGGCCTCGGGAGAGCTTTCTCGGCAGGCCGAGGTGATGCGCCATACCGTCGGCGCGTTCCTGGAGCGGCTGCGGGCTGCGTGACGGAAGGCCGGTTCAGGATGGAATGCGCGGCGCGAGCCATCCCATGCTGGCTGCCGGCTCGGCATCGACCGTCGGCAGATAGGGCTTGATGTCGAGCAGTGGCGTGCCGTTGGCGCAGTCGAGATTGCGGAGAAGCAGCACGCCGGGCTCGGCGAAGCCTTCGAATTGTACGACGGAGAGGGCGATGGGGTTGGGCCTGACCGGGGCACGGGTGGCGAAGACGCCACGCGGACCGGCGGCGAAGCGGGGGGTAATGGTAAGAGGCGCTGGTCCTGCCAGATGCATCCAATAAAGCAGGATCAGGTGCGAGAAGCTGTCGAGCTGGTCGAGCCCGACGCGAAACTCCTCGGCGATGACAGCGCGGCAGAGCGGGCGCGGATCGGGCAGGCGGCCGTTGCGTGGGCAATCGGCGGGGTTTGGCCAGGGCGTCTCGAGATGGCCGATGGGGGTGATGGTGAAGCCGGGCACGCGGGCATCCTAGACAGCGCCGCGTGCCGCGGCGAGTCAGCGAGCCTGGATGGAGGGGTTGGGCGGGATGACGGGTGTCGTCGTCGGGCTGCGATTGGGCAGCGGTGCGCGGATGCCGGGGTCGACGCCGGCCTCGGGACGGAGCAGGCCGGTATTGGCCGGGGCCGCCTCGTTGCGGATGAGGCCGCCGGGGCGGTCCTTGTGCGGCGTGCAGGCGGCGAGCAGGGACAAGGCGAGGATCAACGGGATGCGCATGCGGCGGTAACGTCCGGTGCGGTTACCGGTTCGGCGGCACGGACGGCGCCGCTTGCCAGCAGTTCGGCGATCTCCGGCTCGGCATAGCCGGCCTCGTGCAGGATCGCGGCGCTGTGCTCGCCGAGCCTGGGGGCAGGGGCGCGCTCATCGGCCGGGTTGGCGGAGAAGGTGAAGGGTATGGCCATGCGGGTGAGCGGGCCCTCGGTCGGGTGCTCTTCGCGGCTGAAGAAGCCGGTGGCCTGGAGGTGCGGGTCCTCGAAGACGCTCTCCAGCGTGTGGACGGGCGTCACCGGCAGGTCGGCGGCGGCGAGCAGCTCCATCCATTCGGCGGTGGTACGAGTCAGGAATTCCTCGGCGAGCATCGCCAGCACCTCGTCGATATGGCGGGTGCGGGTGGCATGGCTGGCGAAGCGCGGGTCGGTCGCCACCAGGTCGGGCCAACCGACGGCGGCGCAGAAGCTGCGCCACTGCCGGTCATTGTAGATCATGGTGCAGACATGGCCGTCCCGCGTGCGGTAGGGGCGGCGGTCGGGCGAGAGCAGGCGGCCATAGCCGCCAGCATCGAGCGGCGGATCGAAGGTTTTGCCGCCGAGATGGTCGCCGAGGACGAAGTTCAGCATGGTCTCGAACATCGGCACCTCGACCAGCTGCCCCTCCCCGTCCCGCTCGCGGTGGACCAGCGCCGCGTTGATGGCACCGAGGGCGGCGAGGCCGGTGATGCGGTCTGCCATGGCGAGGGGTGCGTAGCGGGGCGTGCGGTCGCCGGTGCGGGATTGCAGGTGGGCGATGCCGGCGGCGCCCTGCATGAGGTCATCATAGGCCGGGCGTGGGGCGTAGGGGCCGGACTGGGCGTAGCCGAGCACTGCCGCATAGACGAGGCGCGGGTTGACCGCGCGCAGGGCGGGGTAGTCGAGGCCGAGGCGGGCCATGGCCGCCGGGCGGATGTTGGTCACGAGAACGTCGGCGGTGCGGGCCAAGCGCAGCAGCACCTGGCGCGCTTCGGGCCGCTTCAGGTCGAGGGCGATGCTGCGCTTGCCGCGGTTGATGGTGAGGAACATGCCGCCCATGCCCGGGCTGCGGCCGGGGCCGATGAGGCGGACCATGTCGCCTTCCGGCGCCTCCACCTTGGTGACCTCGGCGCCCATCTCGGCGAGAAGCTGGGTGCAGTAGGGGCCGACGAGGACGGTCGTCAGGTCGAGCACGCGGATGCCCGCGAGTGGTCCGGGCATGCGGCCGGTTCCTCCGATATGGTTAGCCCAGGCCGTACACGGCGCGGGCGTTATCGGCCAGGATCGCCCGGCGCTCCGCCTCGCTCAAGGGCAGCTTGAAGGCGTAGCGAGGGTCGTCGCTGTCCCAATGCGGGTAGTCGGTGGCGAAGAGCAGGCGATCGCGGCCGATCCAGTCGATCAGCGTGCGGAGATGCTCGGGGCGCTCCGGCTCCTCGACCGGCTGGGTGGTGAACCAGAGATGCGACTTCAGGTAGTCGGAGGGCTTGCGCTGCAGGTGCGGCACCTCCGAGCGCAGGCTCCGCCACAGCCCGTCCATGCGCCAGCCGAGCGAGGGCACCCAGCCGAAGCCGCCCTCGATGATGACGACCTTCAACCGGGGGAAGCGGTCGAAGACGCCTTCCAGGATGAAGCTGGCGCAGAGCGCGGCCATGCTCATGGCGACGGCCTGGTGCTCCTCGAAATAGAAGCTCGGCCAGCCGCCGCCGCTCACCGGATGGCCGCTGGTGCCGAGACTGTGCAGGCCGAGCGGCAGTCCGTGATGCTCGGCGGCCTCGTAGATCGGCCAGTAGCGCTGGCGGCCGAGCGGCTCCAGCGCGCGGCTGACCATGGCGATCTGGACGAAATCCGGCTGGCCGGCCCAGCGCTCGATCTCGCGGACCGAGGCGGCAGGGTCCTCGCCGGGGATGGCGATGGTGGCCTTGAGGCGAGGCTCGCGGGCCGTCCAGTCCTCGTGCATCCAGTCGTTGACGGCGCTGCTCAGCGCGGCCGCGAAGCCCGGGTTGCGCTCGTCCATGCCGCGGGCGGCGAGCGGCTGGAGCATGCCGTATTCGATGTCGAGCAGGTCGAGATGCTGCTGCCGCATGAAATCGAGGTCGGAGCCGGGCGGGCCGCCGGGCGGCCAGGAGTCGTAGCGCGAGAGGGCGGGCGTCGCCTTCGGATAGGGGTGACCCGTGGCGAAGGGCTGGCGCAGGCGGAGGCCGTATTCCTGCCGGTGGCGGCGCCAGCGCTCCGGCAGCCAACGGTCGAGCACTGCGAGGTCGCGCGGCGCCGGGTGGATGTCACAATCGATCAGGCGGAGGCGGGAGGCGGCGGGCGCCTCGGGGCGGGGAAGCGTGCTGGTGCTCATGCGACGCACTCCTTCAGCCGGGGATAGATCGCCAGGGCATTCTCGCGCAGCACCTTGCGATGCAGCCGGGCGGGCAGGCCGGGGGGCAGCGCCGCCCCACCGTCGAAACGCGCATGCGGGTAGTCGGTGGCGAAGAGCAGCATCTCGTCGCAATCGATCATCCCGAGGAGCGCCTCCATCGCGGCCGGATCCTCCGGCGCATCGGCGGGCTGGATGGAGATGCGGATGCTCTCGCGCAGGATCTCGGCGGGGGAGCGGTCGACCCAAGGGATTTCCTGGCGCATGGCGCGCCACATCTTCACCCCGCGCCAGAGGAAATTCGGCACCCAGCCGAAGCCGCTCTCGAGCAGCACCACCTTCAGCGCCGGGTATTTGGTGAAGGCCCCCTCCCCGATCAGGCTGAGCAGCTGGCTCTGAAAGGTCTGGGCGAAGACGGTGTGGTCCTCGATCAGGTAGGTCGGCCAGCCATTCGCGGTCGGGGCATGACGCGTGGCGCTGCCGGCATGCAGCGCAATGGGCAGGCCATGGCGCTCAGCGGCGGCGAGGATCGGCCAGTTGACCCGGCGGCCGACCAGCGTCTCGGCGCTGCCGAACAGCAGCACATGGACGAAGCGCGGATCGTCTGCGCGGCGCTCGATCTCCTCCACCGCCAGCACCGGGTCCTCGGCGGGGATGAGGATACCGGCGCGTAGGCGCGGCTCGGCGTCGAGCCAGTGGGCGGCCACCCAATCGTTGGCGGCACGGCAGAGGGCGGCGGCAAGGTCGGCATTGTGCAGCGCGGGCGCGCCGAAGAGCGGATTGCAGATGCCGATCGCAGTGCCGAAGGGGTCGAGCGCCTCGCGCCGCATCGCGTCCAGCGTGGCGCCGGCGAGGCCATCGGCGCCGCGCCAGTCGGCGCGGGCGGTGAGCGGGGCGCCGCGGGGGTAGAGAGCCAGGTCGAGGTCGCCGATGCCGCGGCTGGCGATCACCTCGCGCCAATAGGGCTCAAGATGCGGCAGCAGGGCCTGGCAGCCGGGCAGGGCCGGGTGCAGGTCGACATCGATGGCGCCATCCATGCCCCGTTTCCTCTCCCGTTGGCGGGATGCTGCACCCTGGCCGGAAGGATGGTCAACGACCGGGATCGGATGGCGCCAACGGGCGGTTAACTTTGTCCTGCTAGTTCTATCAACGCGCGAGACACCGCCTTGAGGAAAGCTGAACGGATGACCCACCCCTTCCCGCCCATGCCGGTCCTGATTCTGGTGGCAGCCGTCCTGGCGCTGCTGGTGCCCGTGCCGGTGGTGCTGGCGCTCGGCCTGATCCTCGCGCTCGGCTTCGCCATCGACATGGCGGCCCTGCGCCGGCAGGCGGCGCCGGCTCTGCTGCAGTTCCATAAGCAGTAGGGGGACAAGCCTTACGCCAGTGGCAGAGTCGGGCCTAGGATCCTCCCCGAAGTAGGAGGATAGGATGGCCGAGGCAGCACCGGGCAATCTGGGCGAGTATGGGCTGGCGGGGAAAGTTGCCGTCGTCACCGGTGGCAGCAACGGCATCGGCGCCGCCACTGTCCGGCGGCTCGCCGCGGCGGGTGCGACCCTGACCGTCGGCTACCATGCCGGGGCGGAGCGCGCCGCAAGCCTGATCGCCGGCCTGCCGGGCGCGGGCCATATCGCCCTGCCGATGCCGATGGAGGACAGCGCCTCCCTGCGCGCCGCCGCCGCCGCGGTGGAGGCGAAGCTTGGCCGCTGCGACGTGCTGGTGAACTCCGCCGGTGCCACCCGCGCCGTCCCGCATGCCGATCTCGACGGGCTGGACGATGCGCTGATCGACCGCGTGCTGGTGACGAACGTGCGAGGCCCCTTCGCCACCATTCGCGCCTTCGCCCCATTGCTGCGGCGGAGCGGGGATGGGGTGATCATCAACATCTCCTCCCTCGCGGCGCAGAGGGGCTCCGGCAGCAGCATCATCTACGGCGCTTCCAAGGCGGCGCTCGATACGATGGGGATGGCCCTGGCGCGGGTCCTAGGGCCGGAGGTCCGGGTGCTCACCATCTCTCCCGCCGCGGTTGCCACCGATTTCGTGCCGGGACGCAGCCGGGCGGCAGTGGAGAAGCAGGCGGCCGCCTCGCCGCTGCGGCGGGTGACGGAGGCGGATGACGTGGCGCTCGCCATCATGGGCGCCATCACCCATCTGCGCCTCAGCACCGGCACCGCCATCCTGGTGGATGGCGGGGTGCATCTCTGATCAGCCGGCGCCGCCGGCCCCGGCCAATCCGCCGTCCTTCTGTCCTGCCGGTGCCCGCAGCTTCGGCCGCAGCACGACCAGGGCGACGAAGAGACTGAGCCAAATCAGCCGCGCCTGGTAACGGTCCGCCAGGCCGGAGAGGCCGCCGGTGATGGCCGCATTGCCGATCACCGCAGCGACCATCAGCACGGCCAGGGCCAGTTCCGGCAGCGACCAACGACGGCGGAAAGCCAGCACCAGCAATCCGGCCAGGCCGAGGCAGAAGGCGCCGACATGCAGCGGCGTCAGCCCTTGGACGAAGGGATGGAGCTCGCCCAGCTGCTGTCGGGAGTCGACATAGGCGCCGTGCTCCCGCGGGAAGTAGCGCGCGATCAGCGGTTCCGGCCCGGGCAGGTTGCGCCAGGGGCCCAGCCCGTCGCCGCTGGCGGTGGTGACGAGCTGATGCAGCGTGTTGCGCGCGGCATCGGTCAGCACGCCGATGGGGTCCTCCGCAATGACGCCACGGATGATGGCCCGCGCCTCCTGCGTCCAGACCTTGGGCCCACCGAGATCGGTGTAGAGCGGCCCATCGAGCGTCCAGAGGAAAAGGTTGTGCTCCGTCCCGATCCTGTCGAGCGCGCCGCAGATGCGGAAGCCGATCTCCGGGCAACGTCGCTCGAGGTAATCGCGGCCGGCGCCATCGAAGATCAGCCGCGTTGCCAGGAAGACCGAGCCGAAGGGCGAAACCGAAACTACCCGATGGGCAATGAAATTCACGGCCAGCAGCGCGACCACGGCGAGCGCGGTCGGCGCCAGCATGCGGCCCAGGCCGCGCATCGCCGCCACCGCCCCGCGACCGACGCCGAGCAGCAGCGCCGAGACCACGGCCAGGCCGATGGCAAAGGGAACATGGCTTTGATGCACCACCACGGCGAGGGTGGTGAGGCCGAGCAGGTAAAACCGCTCGCCACGCCCGAGCGCCCGCCAGTGGAAGCCGACCAGCCAGATGCAGAGCATCACGACGCCGGTAAAGAAATCCGGCATGATCTGCGCAACCACGAAGGGCAGGCCGGTCAGCATCGCCAGCGCCGCAGCGGCGACCACCAGTGGCACCGGCCCCGGCTGGCGCTGTACCCGCAGCACCAAGTGCAGCAGATGCGCCACCATGAGCCCCTGACCGATGACCACCGGCCAGAGCGAGACCCGCCAATGCAGCGCATGGATGAAAAGGCTGTAGAAGGGTGGCCGGTCCCAGCCGACATAGCCCATCAGCGCCTGGCCGAGATAGGTGCCAGTATCGGCGAAGACCAGCGGATAGCCGTTCCAGACCGCCGGCCAGACCAGCAGAATGGCGGCGAGGCCGATCGCCCAGGGCGGGGTCGTCTCGGCGCTGGGTGCGCCTCCTGACGTCAACGGCAACGGAACCGCTGACAGGCTCTGTTGTTGCATACCATCGGGCATTGTCGTTGCGCTTCGGGTAGTTGGATCTCCCGGGTAACTCCGCAATCGCCGGGAGTCATTTATCAGATTGTTGATGAACAGGAACGTGATGATCGTTAAATGGCATGTCACGTGCTTGCAAGTCGGCGTACATCCCAACGAGGGTCTGCCATGCCCCGCACCGTCCTGCTTGCCGCCCGGCCGGAACCGATCGCCGTAGTCCCGGAAGAGACGGCACTGATCGTCGTCGATATGCAGAACGCCTATCTCTCGCCAGGCGGCTATATCGACCTAGTGGGGTTCGATGTCGGCGGCTCCCCGCCCGTGATCGAGGAAGCGGCGCGGGCGATCGCCGCCTGCCGTGGCGCGGGTATTCCGGTCATCTACCTCCAGAACGGCTTTTCAGCCGACCAGCGCGAGGCCGGCGGCCCTTCGGCACCGGTCTGGCACAAGTCGAATGCGCTGAAATTCATGCGCGCCAACGAGGCTTATGCCGGCACGCTCATCACCCACGGCACCTGGGACCACGCGATCGTCAATCCGTTGGCGCCACAGCCTGGGGATATCGTCGTGCCGAAGTCGCGCTACAGCGGCTTCGCGGGAACGGGCCTGGAGCAGATCCTCGCCTCGCGGCGGATCAGGACGGTGCTGGTCGCGGGCGTTGCCACCAATGTCTGCGTGGAGAGCACGATCCGGGATGCGTACCACAGGGAGTTCTTCCCGGTGATGGTGACCGACGCGACCATGGCCGCCGGGCCGGGGGCGCAGGAGGCCACCGAGTTCAACGTCGAGAAGTTCTTCGGATGGCTGACCACGGGGGCCGAGTTGCGGGCCGCCTTGCTCAACAACCAATAAAAAAGGCCGGGGAGAAGGTATTCTCCCCGGCCTCCTCATCCAATTCTTTGGCTTTTTCAGTCACGTTGGAGAGCTTGCACGATCTCCTGCGTGACTTTTTTGGCATCGCCGAAGAGCATCATCGTGTTGGGACGGAAGAAGAGCTCGTTGTCGACGCCGGCATAGCCGCTCGCCATGCCACGCTTGATGAAGAACACGGTCTTCGCCCGCTCCACGTCAAGGATCGGCATGCCGTAGATCGGACTGGACTTGTCGGTCTTCGCCGCCGGGTTCGTCACGTCATTGGCGCCAATGACGAAGGCCACGTCGGCCTCGGCGAATTCCGGGTTGATCTCCTCCAACTCCTTCACGTCCTCATACGGGACATTCGCCTCCGCCAGCAGCACGTTCATATGCCCGGGCATACGGCCGGCGACGGGGTGAATGGCGTATTCCACCTGCGCGCCTTCCTTCTTCAGCAGGTCGCCCATCTCGCGCAGCACCTGCTGGGCCTGCGCCACCGCCATGCCGTAGCCGGGCACGACGATGATCTTCTGGGCGTTCTTCATGATGTAGGCGGCGTCCTCCGGACTGCCGGCCTTCACCGGGGCCCGCTCTCCGCCGCCGCCGCCGCCAGCGGCCGCGGCCCCACCAGCATCCGTGCCGAAGCCGCCCAGCAGCACGTTGATGATGCTGCGGTTCATGCCCTTACACATGATGTAGGAGAGGATGGCACCCGAGGCGCCGACCAGCGCGCCGGTTACGATCAGCAGCAGGTTGCTGAGGGTGAAGCCGATACCCGCCGCCGCCCAGCCGGAGTAGCTGTTCAACATGGAAACGACGACCGGCATGTCGGCGCCGCCGATCGGGATGATGAGCAGGAAGCCGAGAGCGAAGGCGAGGATGGCGATCAGCCAGAACAGCGCCGCGCTGCCCGAGGCGACGAAGGCGATGACCAGCACCAGCAGCAGGATGCCGAGGCCGAGGTTCAGCCAATGCTGACCCTTGAAGGTGATCGGCGCGCCGGACATCAGCGCCTGCAGCTTGGCGAAGGCGATCACCGAGCCGGAGAAGGTGATCGCGCCGATGGCGAGGCCGAGCGACATCTCGACGAGCGAGCCGCCATGGATTTCCCCGGCATGGCCGATGCCGAAGCTCTCCGGCGCGTAGAAGGCCGCGGCCGCGACGAAGACCGCCGAGAGGCCGACCAGCGAGTGGAAGGCGGCGACAAGCTGCGGGAGCGCCGTCATCTGGATGCGCGAGGCTATATAAGCCCCTGCCCCGCCGCCGATGGCGAGCGCCAGGATGATCAGCCCGATGCCGCCGCCACCCATTCCAGGGCGGAGCAGGGTGGCGACGATGGCGATGCCCATGCCGACCATGCCGTACAGGTTGCCCCGCCGCGAGGTGGTCGGATGGGAAAGGCCGCGCAGCGCCAGGATGAAGAGGACAGCGGCGACGAGATAGGCGAGCGTCGAGAGGGTTGCGGCCACGGTCTCAGCCCTTCTTCTTCGACTGGAACATGGCCAGCATCCGGCGCGTCACGATGAAGCCACCGAAGATGTTCACCGCAGCCAGCGCCGCGGCGAGGAAGCCGAAGACCTGCGCCGCGAGGCTCTCGCCGAGACCCGTCGCCAGAATGGCGCCGACGACGATGACCGAGGAGATGGCGTTGGTCACGCCCATCAGCGGGCTGTGCAGCGCCGGCGTCACGTTCCAGACCACGTAGTAGCCGACGAAGCAGGCGAGCAGGAAGATCGTCAGCAGATAGAGGAAGGGATCGGCCGCGGCGGCGACCGGGGCGACATGCGCCTCGGCCAGCATGCGTGCCTGCGCGGCCAGCTCCAGCGCGCGCTGCGCCGTGGCGCTGGCCTGGTTGGCCAGGTCGGTGGGATTCATCGCTCTGGTCTCCTCAGGCGGCCTGGGCGGGGGCGAGGCTCGGGTGGATCACGGCGCCGCCTCGGGTCAGCAGCACGCCCTTCACGATCTCGTCGCTCTCCGGCAGCTTCGGCGCCTTGGCCTCCTTGTCCCAGAAGGTGATGAGGAAAGTCAGGAGGTTGCGCGCATAGAGGGCGGAGGCGGCGGCCGGGATGCGACCGGGCCAGTTGGAATGGCCAAGGATCGTCACGCCGTTGTCTGTCGTCACGACCTCGCCCGGCTTGGTCAGCGCCACGTTGCCGCCGGCATCGGAGGCGATGTCGACGATGACGCTGCCGGGCTTCATGCTGCGGACCATCTCCGCCGTCACCAGCGTCGGCGCCTTGCGGCCCTGCACCAGCGCGGTGGTGATGACGATGTCCTGCTTGGCGATATGGGTCGCCACCACCTCGGCCTGCTTGGCGTAGAAATTGGCCGAGAGCTGCTTCGCGTAGCCGCCTGCAGTCTGGGCGGCCTTGCTTTCCTCGTCCTCGTAGCCGACGAAGCTGGCGCCGAGGGACTTGATCTCCTCCTTCGCGGCCGGGCGCACATCGGTTGCCGAGACGCGGCCGCCGAGGCGGCGGGCGGTCGCGATCGCCTGCAGCCCGGCGACGCCGGCGCCCATAATGAAGACATTGGCGGCCGGAATGGTGCCGGCGGCCGTCATCAGCATCGGAAAGCCACGATCGAAAGCGGAGGCAGCCTCGATGACGGCGCGGTAGCCGGCGAGGTTCGCCTGCGAGGAGAGGATGTCCATGCTCTGTGCGCGGGTAATGCGCGGCAGCAGCTCCATCGCCCCGGCATCGATGCCGGCCTTGGCATAGGCGGAGGCCATCTCCGGCGTCGCCTGGAGCTGGCCGAGCATCAGGGCGCCGCGGGGGATGAGGGAGAGTTCGTCGGCCTCGCCCTCGCCGGCGGCGAGCGGGGCACGCACCTTCAGCACGACGGCGGCGCCCTGGAGGGCGGCGGCGGCATCCGGGGCAAGTTCCGCACCAGCGGCGGTGTATTCGGCATCGGGGATGCCGGCGCTGAGGCCGGCCCCGGCCTCGATGGCGACCGAAAGGCCGAGGGCGGTAAATTTCTTCACCGTCTCGGGCGTGGCGGCGACCCGGGTCTCGGCCGGGCGGCGTTCCTTGAGCACTGCAAGTCGCATGCGGGTCTCCCCCTTCGGGCGCGGAACATGCGCATGTGATCGCGGGGAGGCAAGATGGAATGTCCGAGGCGTGGCCACGGATTTGGGCAAACCCATGCCCAAGCCCGTGGAATAGGCGGCCTGCCTATTTGGCAGCGGCACCCGCCGTCGCGGCCGGCACCCCGGCTTCACGCAGTCCAGACACCTGCCGTTCGGTCAGTTCCGCCTCGGAGAAGTCCTCGGCCAGTTCCATGAACATCTGATGCCAGTTCATCTGCGCGCGCAACCGCAAGAAGACGCTGCCGAGGCCGATCGCGGCGCGGTCCATCAGCGGGAATTCGCGCGGGATGCGGACTCCGCCGGTGCGCTTCAGCCCCTCATGCACCTTGGCCGCCATCTTGCGGCCATAGGACATGTCATCGACCTCCTGGATCGGGCGGACGCGGTCCTGCACCAGGGGTTCGTAGAGGAACTTGGCCCAAAGGCTCAGCACCTCCATCGTCTCCTTCGAGAGGTTGCGGAAGCCCCAGATGCGGTAGGCCTCGGCCGCCTTGTCGTCGTCGCCGTCGCGCACCGCCTCGTAGAGCAGGATGACGCCGCCGACGAAGCTCGGCGGGAAGACCCGGATGGTGCCGAAGTCGAGGAGGTTGATGCCCGCCCGGTCCGGCCGCACCTGGTAGTTGCCGAGATGCGGGTCTCCATGGATGACGCCGTACTGGTAAAAAGGCTTGTACCACGCGCGGAACAGCGCCTTCGCATAGGCATTGCGCTCCTCGAGCGGCGGATCCTCCTCGAGCCGCTTGATGATGGCGCGGCCGTCAAGCCAGCTCATCGTCAGTAGCCGCTTGGTGCAGAGCTCTTCGACCGGCGTCGGGATCGAGACGTCCGGCGTGTCGCGCATCATGATGCCGTAGAGGCGCATCTGCGAGGCCTCGCGGAGGTAGTCCAGCTCCTCGCGCAGCCGGTCGCACATCTCCTGGTAGACTTCACCATTGTCGAGGGCGCTGTCCATCCGGCGGTAGAGGCTGACCGCGAGCTTGAGCTGGCGAAGGTCGGCCTCCACCACGCTGGGCATGTCCGGGTATTGCAACTTGCAGGCAACTTCCCGCCCGTCCGGCAGTGTCGCGCGATGGACCTGGCCAAGGCTGGCGGCCGCGGCGGCCTCGCGGCCGAAGCTCTTGAAGCGGCTCTCCCAGGCCGGGCCGAGCTCAGAGCCCATGCGGCGGCGGACGAAAGGCCAGCCCATCGGCGGGGCGTTGGACTGGAGGGTCGCCAGCTCCTGCGCATACTCCTCCGGCAGGGCGTCGGGAACGGTCGAGAGGAACTGGGCGACCTTCATCAACGGGCCCTTGAGGCCGCCGAGGATCGCCTTCAGGTCCTCCGCATGCGCCGTCTTGTCGGTCTTCACGCCAAAGATGCGTTCCCCGGCGACGCGGGCGGCGATGCCGCCGACGGCGCCGGAGGTGCGCGCCATCCGGCGCAGTTCGCCGAAGATGGTGCTTTCGGGGCTGCGCTCAGACATCCTGTTCCAATTCATCGATGAAGCTGGCGATGACGTCGAGGCCGCGCTGCCAGAAGGCCGGGTCCGAGGCGTCGAGGCCGAAGGGCGCCAGTAGCTCCTTGTGCCGCAACGTGCCGCCGGCGCGCAGCAGGTCGAGGTATTTCCGCTCGAAGTCGGGGACGCGGCCCTCGCGGTAGACGCCGTAGAGGGCATTCACCAAGCAATCGCCGAAGGCATAGGCATAGACATAGAAGGGCGAGTGGATGAAGTGCGGGATGTAGGCCCAGTAGACGCCGTAATCCTCGGTGAAGTCGAAGGCGGGGCCGAGGCTCTCGCGCTGCACCTGCATCCAGAGCTCGGCGATGCGCTCGGCAGAAAGCTCGCCGCGGCGGCGCTCGTCATGCAGCAGGGTCTCGAAACGGTAGAAGGCGATCTGCCGCACCACCGTATTCAGCATGTCCTCAACCTTGCCGGCCAGCATCAGCCGGCGGCGCTTCGGGTCCTGCTCGGCATCGAGCAGGCCACGGAAGGTCAGCATCTCGCCGAAGACCGAGGCGGTCTCGGCCAAGGTCAGCGGGGTGCCAGAGAGCAGGTAGCCCTGGTCGCCCGCCAGCACCTGATGCACACCATGGCCGAGCTCATGGGCGAGCGTCATCACGTCGCGCGACTTGCCGTGGTAGTTGAGCAACAGATAGGGATGCGCACTCGGCACGGTCGGGTGCGCGAAGGCGCCGCTCGCCTTGCCGGGACGGAGCGCGGCATCGATCCAGGGCTTGTCGAAGAAGCGGCCGCCGATCTCGGCGAGTTCCGGGCTGAAGGCGCGGTAGCTGTCGAGCACCGTCCGCACCGCGTCGGGCCAGGCAATGGCGCGGTCCTGCTCCTCGGGCAAGGGGGCGTTGCGGTCCCAGTGCTGCAGCTTCGGCAGGCCAAGCCACTTGGCCTTCATGGAGTAATAGCGGTGGGAGAGGCGTGGGAAGCTGTCGCGCACCGCCGTCACTAGCGCGTCCACCACCTCGTCTTCGACCATGTTGGCCCGGTTGCGGGAGGATCCGGGACGCGGGTAGCGCCGCCAGTTGTCGATGATCTCCTTGTCCTTGGCGAGGGTGTTGGTGATCAGCGAGAACAGCCGCACCTGGCTGCCAAAGGCCGCCGAGATGCTCTCGGCCGCAGCGGCGCGCACCGAGCGGTCACGGTCGGAGAGGCGGTTGAGGGCAGCCGAGACCGTTAGCTCCTCATCACCGATCCGCACCTGCATGTTGGCGATGGTCTCGTCGAAGAGGCGGTTCCAGGCGGAGCGGCCGGTGACCTCCTTCTCGTGCAGCAGCTTCTCGATCTCGTCGGAGAGCTGGTGCGGGCGGAAGACGCGCAGGTCGCGCAGCCAGGGCTGCCAGCGGGCGAGTGCCGGGCTGCCGGCGAGCTTGCGCTCGATCTCGGCGTCGTCCAGCCGGTTCAGCTCGAGCGTTAGGAACAGCAGGTGGCTGCTGATCGCCGTCACCCGCTCCTGCAGGGTCTGGTAGAAGCGGCCATTGGCCGGGTCGGTGGCATCGCCGGCGAAGATGAGCTGCCCGAAGCTCATAGCACGGCCAAGCATCTCCTCGATCCGCTCGTACTGGCCGATCGCCTCGGCGAGGGCGTCGCCCGAGAGGCCGCCGAGCTTGCCGGACAGGCGGGCGGCGAAGGCCTTGCCCTCCTCCTCCGCCCGGTCGAGATCGGCGGCGAGGCGCGGATCCTCTGGCGAGGCATAGAGGTCGGAAAGATCCCAGACCGGCAGGGGCGGGCCCGCCTCGCCGCCGGCATCGAGGGGTGAGAGGACGGCCCCGGAGAGAGGGGCCGGGCGGGTGGCCCCGGCGGCGGCGGCATCCGCGGCGGCCTGGGGCGGGGGCGATTGGGGCTCGGCTCGGGTCACGGCATTGCATATATGGCGCAGGCAGGCAGGGCCAAGCCACGAAGCAGGGGGAAGCACGCGGAATGCCGGATATCGGTCCCAGCCAGGCGGATGCCTTCACCGGCAGCCCGGGCGAAACTCCTTGGGGCAGCCTGCCCTGGATGCTGCTCGACATCGCCCGCCAGCGGCCGGACCGGCCCATGGTCCGCTACTGGCGCCAGGGCGGCTGGCAGCGGCTGAGCTGGGGACAATTTGCCCTCGGCGTCGCCAGCGCCGCTGCCTGGCTGCGCGGCGCCGGTGTCATGCCGGGCGACCGGGTGCTGCTGGTCAGCGAGAGCCGCCCGGAATTCAACATCGCCGATGTGGCGCTGATGGCGATCGGTGCTGTCACCGTGCCGACCTACACCACCAACACCGAGGCGGACCATGCGCATATCCTGCGCGACTCCGGGGCACGCATCGCGATTGTCTCCTCGCCCGCCCTGGCGGCGCGGGTGGCGAAGGCGGCGCCGGCGGGGCTCGACCTGCTGATCGGCCTCGATGCGATGCCGCCTGAGGGTGCGGCCGCGCGCTTTGCCCATTGGCCTGAGTTGCTGGCGGAGCCGGGCGACTTGCCGTTGCTGATGGCGGAGGCGGAGCAGATTCCCTCCGGCCGCCTCGCCTGCCTGATCTACACCTCCGGTACCGGGGGCACGCCGCGCGGGGTGATGCTGCCGCACCGGGCGATGCTGGCCAACCGCGACGGCGTTGCGGCGCTGGCCAAGCGCCTCCGGCTGGACGGCACGGTCTATCTTTCCTTCCTGCCGCTCTCGCACAGCTACGAGCACACGGTCGGCGTCTTCCTGCTGCCCTCGCTCGGGGTGGAGGTGGTCTATTCGCGCGGCGCCGACCGGCTCTCGGCCGAGTTCCAGGAGTTCCGCCCGAGCATCATCACCGCCGTGCCGCGGCTCTTCGAGGTGCTGCGCGGCCGGATGCTGGCGCAGCTGGAGAAGGAAACACCCTTCCGCCAGCGGCTTTTTCACCGGGCGCTGGCGCTCGGGCTGAAGCGGGCGGATGGCGGGCGGCTCTCCCTGCTGGAGCAGGTGCAGGATGCGGTGCTGGAGCGGCTGGTGCGGGGGAAGGTGCGGGCACGCTTCGGCGGCCACCTCCAGGCGATGGTCTGCGGCGGGGCGCGGCTCGATCCGGACCTCTCCGGCTTTTTCATCGGCTTTGGCCTGCCGCTGATCCAGGGCTATGGGCAGACGGAGGCGGGGCCGGTGATCGCGGTCAACCCGCCTTGGGACAACGTGCGGCAGACGGTCGGCTACCCACTGCCTGGGGTGGAGGCGCGGCTCGCCGAGGATGGCGAGCTGCTGGTGCGCGGCCCGCTGGTGATGGACGGCTATTGGGGCAACCCGACGGCGACGGCGGCGGCGATCCGTACCGTCGAGCCCGGCGAGGCGCCCTGGTTGCATACCGGCGACGTGGCGCGGATCGAGGACAGGCGGATCACCATCACCGACCGCAAGCGGGACTTCATCAAGACGCTCGGCGGCGACATGGTGAGCCCAGCCAAGCTGGAATCGCTGCTGATGGCGGAGCCGGAGGTCGCCCAGGCCGTCGTCGCCGGCGAGGGGCAGCCAGGCGTCGTCGCCCTGCTCGTGCCGGCCGAGGGTCATGAGGCGGGGCTCGCCCAGGCGGTGGCGCGGGTGAATGCGCGGCTCTCCAACATCGAGCGCATCCGCCGCTGGGGCATGGCGCCGGCCGCCTTCTCGGTGGAGAACGGGCTGCTGACGCCGACCATGAAGGTGAAGCGCCGGGCCGTGCTGGAGCGCCATGCGACGGAGATCCAGGCGCTCACCAAGTAGCGGAGAGCGGGCATGACGCAGGAAGGGCCGAACGCGGCGCAAGCCGCCTACTGGAACGGGCCAGCGACGCGGGCCTGGGCGCGGGAGCATGAGCGGATCGACGCCCGTTTCGCGCCGGTACTCGACCTGCTCCTGGCGCGGGCGGCTCCGCGCCCTGGCGAGCATGTGCTCGATATCGGCTGCGGCAGCGGCACCTCGACCATCGCCCTGGCGGAACGGGTCGGCCCCGACGGGCGGGTGCTGGGCGTCGATATCGCGGCGGAATCGGTGGAGGCCGCGCGGCGGCGGATCGCAGCGGCGGGGCTCGCCCAGGCCGAGGCGCTTCTGGCCGATGCTGCGGCGCATCCCTTCCCGTCCGGCGGCTTCGACCTGCTGGCCTCGCGCTTCGGGGTGATGTTCTTCCAGAGCCGGTGGCGGCCTTCGCCCATCTGCGGGCGGCGCTGAAGCCGGAGGCGCGGCTGGTGCTGGCGGCCTTCCGCGCCGCCGCCGAGAATCGCTGGACGACCGGCGCCGCGGCGGCGGTGCGGGACCTGATCCCGCTCCCGCCGCCCTCCGGTCCGGAGGAGCCGGGGCAGTTCGCCTTTGCCGATCCGGCGCGGGTGGAGCGCATCCTGCGCGACGCGGGCTTCGGCGAGGTGGCGCTGGCGCCGGAGGACGTGCCGATGCGGCTCGGTGCCGATGCAGCCGAGGCGGCGGATTTCGCCATGACGCTCGGCCAGGTCAGTCGGGCGCTGCAAGGGGCGCCTGAGGAGGTGCGGGAGGCTGTGCGGCACCGCCTCCTCGCCTTCTACCAGGCCATGGAAGGGCCCGGCGGGGTGGTGATGCCCGCGGCGGCCATCTGGCTGGTGACGGCGCGGGGCTGAGCCCGGGTCAGCGCGGCTGGCGCGCCGGCATGGGGGCGAGGGCTTCCGGCTCGGCGGTCAGCGCCTCGGCTGCCGCCACGGCGCGGTCGATGGCATCGGCGGTTTCCTCCGTGCTCAGCCAGCGATGCAGCAGACCACCGGCGACCCCGCCGAGGATGGGCGCCACCCAGAACAGCCAGAGCTGCTGCAAGGCGAGGCCGCCGAGCACGAAAGCGGGGCCGGTGCTGCGGGCCGGGTTCACGCTGGTGTTGGTGACCGGGATGCTGATCAGGTGGATCAGCGTCAGGCAGAGGCCGATGGCGATGGGAGCGAAGCCTGGCGGCGCACGCATCGAGGTGGCGCCGAGGATGACGACGAGGAAGAAGAAGGTCATCACTGCCTCGGTGACGAAGCCCGAGACCATGTCGAACTTCCCGGGCGAAGCCTCGCCGAAGCCGTTCGCCGCCAGCCCCTTCATCGCAAGGTCGAAGCCCGGCTGGCCGGAGGCGATGGCATAGAGCAGGAAGGCGCCTGCCACGCCGCCGATCACCTGCGCGCCGATATAGGGCAGCGCCTCCGAGGCCTGGAAGCGGCCGGCGGCGACCAGGCCGCAGGTGACGGCGGGGTTCAGGTGGCAGCCGGAGATATGGCCGATTGCGAAGGCCATGGTCAGCACGGTCAGCCCAAAGGCGAGCGAGACCCCGAGCAATCCGATGCCAACATCCGGAAAGGCCGCAGCGAGCAAGGCGCTTCCGCATCCCCCAAGCACGAGCCAGAGCGTGCCGAGGAATTCCGCGACGAGTTTGCGAGACATTGAGATGTCCTCTCGGTGCGCCGCCGGGAATACGGCGGCGTCCGGGCCAAATTCGTATACGAATTGCCTAAGAGTTCGATAGAAATCGCGAGAAACTGTTCTCCGCCTTCGGCAACCTTTGGGCTCGCACAGAATATGCGTCTCGGCACGTCGCATGCCACGGACCGTACCCGGAGCGCAGGACCGACTGCGCCGGGCGATGGAGGCGGTACCGGCTACGCTGGCAGGACGTCCAGCCTGAGCGGCAGCATTGCGCCCATCCACAGCGCATGGGCGGAATGGTCGGCTCGGGCGCGGCCTGTCTCCGGATGTACGAGGATGGCGAGGCCGGCGCGGTTCAGGGCGAGGAAGGGCAGAAGGCCGGGCAGCAATTCGGGACCGAAGGCGACCTGGTACATGGCGGAGGGATGCGGGCCGACCGGGGAATCGTGCCAGCGGCCGAGCACCGCCACCGGGAAGCGGGCGGCGATCGCCTCGCGCAGCGCCGCGGCGGTGCTGCGGGTGGAGACCGGATCGTAGTAGACATGGGCATGCCAGCCGGTGATCGCCTCGGTCATCGCTTCCTTCCCTTCATGCCGGGGCAATGCCCGGATGGCTGCCGAAGGCCCGCATCGCCATCCTGACACCAGCAGCGACGAGGAGGACCGACCGATGCTCGACCAAGATGCCCTGCGCTGGGAAGCCCTGCTGGCCCGCGACCCGACGCCCGATTGCGGCGCCTTCCTCTATGCCGTCACCACCCAGGGGGTCTATTGCCGGACCGGCTGTCCCTCGCGCCAGCCGCTCCGGCAGAATGTCCGTTTCTACGCCGATGCGCCGGCGGCGGAGGCGGAGGGCTTCCGCGCCTGCAAGCGCTGCGACCCGAAGGGCGAGCGGGCCGCCATCCACGCCGCCGCCATCCGCGCCGCCTGCGACCTGATCGAGGCGAGCGAGGCGGCGCCCTCGCTGGCGACGCTGGCCGCGCACGCCGGCTATGCGCGGCACCACTTCCTGCGGCTGTTCAAGGAGATCACGGGCGTCACGCCGCATTCCTATGCAGCTTCGGTCCGGGCGCGGCGGTTGCAGGCCTCGCTGGCGGCAGGCGACCGGGTGGCGGAGGCCGTCGCCGGCGCCGGCTATGGCAGCGAGAGCCGGGTCTATGGGGCGCCGGGGCGGGTGCTGGGGATGACCCCGGGCGCCGCACGGCGTGGCGGCGAGGGCGAGACGATCCGCATCGCCACGGCGACCAGCGTGCTCGGGCCGCTGATGGTCGGGGCGACGGAGAGCGGTGTCTGCTTCATCGGCTTTGCGGAGGATTTCGACGCGCTGGAGGGCGATGTGCGGCAGCGCTTCCCCAAGGCGCGGATCGAGCCTGCACCGGAGGCGCTGGCGGAAACGGTGCGGCAGGTCGTGGAATTCCTGGATGAGCCGAAGGCGGCCCTCGCCCTGCCGCTCGACCTGCGCGGCACCGCCTTCCAGCGGCGCGTCTGGGAGGCATTGCAGGCCATCCCCTTCGGCGAGACGCGGACCTATGGGCAGATGGCCATCGCCATTGGCGCGCCGCGGGCGATCCGTGCCGTCGCGCGGGCCTGCGCGCAGAACCACGTCTCGCTGGCGGTGCCCTGCCATCGCGTGGTGGGCGCCGATGGCGACCTCACCGGCTATCGCTGGGGCGTGCCGCGGAAGCGGGCGCTGCTGGCGAAGGAGCGGGCGGGAGCGAAAGGCTAGACCGCCTCCACCTCCGCCACGCCCGGCAGAACCTTCATTGCCTGCATCAGCCGGGGCGAGACGTTGAACTTGCCGGGCAGGGCCAACTCCACCTCCTGCCCCTCGCTGGTGCGGGCGACGACGACGACGCGGCCGCGGCCCCTGCCCTCGCGCTCCAGCAGGGTGCGGATCGGGTCGACTGCGGCCGGGCCCTCCAGCCAGAGGCGGATGCCCTGGCCGACGCCCTGGCTGGCCTTCTCCAGGCTCTCCACCTCGCTTGCGGTCAGGCGGAGCGCGTCGTTGTCGAGCCGCGCCTCGGCCTTGACCAGCAGCGCATTGCCCTCGGTCAGCAGGTCGCGGACGCGGTTGAGCACCTCGCTGAACAGCGTCACCTCGAAGCTGCCGGTCTGGTCGGAAAGTGTCAGCCAGCACATGCGGCTGCCGGTGCGGGTCGGCCGCTCCTTGGTGGCGACGACGGTACCGGCCAGAGTCAGCTTGGCGGAGCCGCCCTTGGCACGGTCGGCGACCGCCACGAAAGGTGTGGCGCCGAGGCGCCGCAGCACCTCCCCATAGGTGTCGAGCGGATGGGCGGAGAGGTGGAAGCCCACCGCTTCCGCCTCATAGGCCAGCTTCTCGAGCTGCGGCCAGTCGGGGATGTCCTTGAGGCGCAGCGGCACCGGGCCGCCAGCGCTGCCGAACATGTCGGCCGTCGGGTCCTCGCGCCGCTCGGCGGCTTCCTGCGCGGCGCGCAGCACCACCTCGGCGCCGGCGACGAGCCTGGCGCGGTTGCCCTCCATGGCGTCAAAGGCGCCGGCCTTGGCCAGGTTCTCGATCTGCATCTTGTTGAGCAGCTTGGGGTCGACGCGGTGGGCGAAGTCGGCGACCGAGGCAAAGGGCCGGCCCGCATCGCGCGCCGCGACCAGCACCTGCATCGCCGCCGCGCCGACGCGCTTCACCGCAGCGAGCGCGAAGCGGATGGCCGGCTTGCCGTCCTCCTGCTGCTCGACGAGGAAGAAGGCGCCGGAGCGGTTGATGTCGGGTGGCAGCACCGGGATGCCGAGGCGCGAGCACTCCTGCATGTGGCCCGCCAGCTTCTCGGTCTTGTCGAGGTCGAGCGTCATGGAGGCCGCGAGAAAGGCGACGGTGTGGTTCGCCTTGAGCCAGGCGGTCTGGTAGCTGACCAGCGCGTAGGCGGCCGCGTGGGACTTGTTGAAGCCGTATTCCGCGAACTTCGCCATCATGTCGAAGATCTCGGTGGCCTTGGCCGGCTCGATGCCGTTCTTCACGGCGCCTTCCGTGAAGATGGCGCGCTGCTGCTCCATCTCCTTGGCGATCTTCTTGCCCATGGCGCGGCGCAGCAGGTCGGCGCCGCCGAGCGAGTAGCCCGCCAGCTCCTGGCTGATCTGCATCACCTGCTCCTGGTAGACCATGATGCCGAAGGTCTCCTCCAGGATGGGGTGGATCTTCGGGTGCGGGCTCTCCCAGGGCTCGCCGGCCTTGCGCTGGCAATAGGCGGGGATGTTGGCCATCGGGCCCGGGCGATAGAGCGAGACGGCAGCAACCAGGTCCTCGAAGCGGTCCACACGCATCTGCCGCAGGCAGTCCCGCATGCCCTGGCCTTCGAACTGGAACACCCCGGCGGCGTCGCCCTTGCGCAGCATCTCGAAGGTCTTGGCATCGTCGAGCGGGATGGCGTTGATGTCGACCTCGATCCCCTGCCCCTTCAGGATCTCGAGCGCCTGCTCGATGACGGTCAGCGTCTTCAGGCCGAGGAAGTCGAACTTCACCAGGCTTGCCTGCTCGACATACTTCATCGAGTACTGGGTAATGAGCATATCGCTCCGCGGGTCGCGGTAGAGTGGCACGATGTCGATCAGCGGCTTGCGGCCGATGACGACGCCGGCCGCATGCGTCGAGGCGTTGCGGTAGAGGCCCTCCAGCTGGTTGGCGATCTCGAGCAAACGAGCGACCTGCTCGTCTGCGTCGCGCATCTGCTGCAGGCGGGGCTCGCCCTCGATCGCCTGGGCGAGCGTCACCGGCTTCGCGGGGTTGAAGGGGATGAGGGAGGCGATGCGGTCGACCTGCCCGTAGGGCATGCCGAGCACGCGGCCTACGTCGCGCACTGCTGCCTTGGCCTGCAGCTTGCCGAAGGTGATGATCTGCGCGACCCGGTCCTCGCCATACTCGCGGCGGACATAGGCGATGACCTCGTCGCGCCGGTCCTGGCAGAAGTCGATGTCGAAATCCGGCATCGAGACGCGCTCGGGGTTGAGGAAGCGCTCGAAGAGCAGGCCGAAGCGCAGCGGGTCGAGATCGGTGATCTGCAGCGCCCAGGCGGCAACCGAGCCGGCGCCCGAGCCGCGGCCGGGGCCTACCGGGATGGGCGGCACCTGTGCCTTCGCCCACTGGATGAAGTCGGCGACGATGAGGAAGTAGCCGGCGAAGCCCATGCTCTCGATGACGCCGAGCTCGTAGTCCAGGCGCGTCGTGTAGACCTCGCGGCGGTCGGCCTCGATGCCTGCCGCGTCGAGGCGGGCGACCAGGCCGCGGCGAGCCATGTCGCGCACCGTCTCCGCCTCGGTCATGCCGGGCTGGACCTTGGGGCAGACCGGCAGCTCTGGCTTCTTCGTCTCCGCCATCACCGCGCAGCGACGGGCGATGGCCAGGGTGTTGTCGCAGGCATCCGGCAGGTCGGCGAAGAGGGTGCGCATGGCGGCAGCCGGCTTGAACCAGTGCTCCGGCGTGACGCGGCGGCGGTCCTTCTCGGCCAGCGTCCGGCTCTCGGCGATGCAGAGCAGCGCGTCATGCGCCTCATGCATCGTGCGCGTGGCAAAATAGACGTCGTTGGCGGCGACGATGGGCAGCGCAAGTTCATCGGCCAGCGCCAGCAGGGCGGGCTCGATCGCCTTCTCGACCTCGAGGCCGTGCCGGTGCAGCTCGACCGCCAGCCGGTCGGGGAAGGTGGCGGCGAAGCGGCGGAGCAGCGCTTCCGCCATCTCGCGCCGGCCTTCCGCGAGCAACCGGCTGACCGGGCCGAGCGTGCCGCCGGTCAGCAGGAAGATGCCCTCAGCATGCTCCTCCAGCGTCGTGTAGCTGAGGCAGGGCTTGCCGGAAGCGTCGGAGCCGAGAAAGGAGCGCGAGGACAGGCGCTGGAGGTTGTCGTAGCCCTGGGCATTCATCGCCAGGGCGACGATCGGGTCGGGCGGCAGTCGCTCCGCCTCGGGCCGCGGGTCGGAGGCGGCGCGGGAGAGCCAGAGCTGGCATCCCATGATCGGCTGGATGCCCTTGCCCTGGCACCCTTGGGCGAATTCCAGCGCGCCGAAGAGGTTCGCCGTATCCGTCAGCGCCACGGCGGGCATCCCCGCGTCCTTGGCGAGGCTTGCAAGCTTCTCCGCCTTGATGGCGCCTTCCGAGAGCGAATAGCTCGAATGGACGTGAAGATGGACGAAGCCGGCCGTCGAGTCGTCGCGCATGGCGGGGAGACTAGCACATCGGCACCCTCCCCGGCATGATCCACGCGATGCCGGAACAGCCCAGCCGCGCCGTGGTCGCCGCCGGCGTCCTCGCCATGTTCATGTTCAGCGCCAATTTTGCCGCCACCGGCCATGCGCTGGCGGAGGGGCTGTCGGTGCCGGACCTCGTGTTCCTCCGCTACGGCACGGCGGGGCCGCTCTTCCTCCTGCTCCTGCTGCGGGTCGGGCTCGGAGGGCTCGCCTGGTGGCGGGCCGTGGTGCTGGCGGCGCTCGCTGGGGCGCCCTATTTCCTGCTGACGGCGATGGCGCTGCGCTTCGCGCCCGCGGTGCATGCCTCCATCCTCAACCCGGGGGGGACCATGGTCTTCGCCCCGCTGCTCGCCTGGTGGCTGCTGCGGATGCCGCCCGAGATAGGCGTGCGGGTCGGGCTGCCCGTGATCGCCCTTGGCTTGCTGCTGATCGGCGGCGCAGGGCTCGGCGAGGGCGTCGGCCGGGTCTGGATCGGCGACCTGATGGTGCTGGCGAGCGGCTTCAACTGGGCACTCTATGGCGTGTTGATGCGGCGGTGGGAGGTGAGCGGGCTGCGGGCCGCCGCCATCATCGGCGCCGTCTCGCTGGCCTGGGTGCCGGTGCACCTCGCGGTCTTCGGCATCGAGGGCATCGCCGCGCATCCGGCGGAGGCGTTGTGGCAGGCGGGCTATCAGGGGCTGATCGCCGGCGGCCTCGCCATCGTGTTCTACAGCCGGGCGGTGGTGGCGATGGGGCCGGCGCGGGCGGCGCTGCTGCCGCCCCTCGTCCCGGCGCTCGGCGTGCTCTGGGCCTGGCTGCTACTCGGCGAGCATGTCACGCCGATGCAGGTCGCGGGCATGGCGACCGTCATCGCCGGGATGCTCTGCGGCGCGCTGTGGCGGCGCCGCTGATCAGCCCGGGACGATACACCCGTCGCGGAGCGTCACCACCCGATCCATCCGCGCCGCCAGCGCCGGGTTGTGGGTGGCGATCAGCGCGGCAACGCCCTGGCCGCGGACGGCGGCGAGCAGCTCCCCGAAGACCAGGTCCGAGGTGCCGGTGTCCAGGTTGCCGGTGGGCTCGTCGGCCAGCAGGATCTTCGGCGCATTGGCCAGCGCCCGGGCGATGGCGACGCGCTGCTGCTCGCCGCCGGACAGGCGGCCGGGGCGGTGATGTTCCCGCCCGGCAAGGCCGAAGCTCGCCAGCAACTGCCGGGCGCGCTCCTGCGCCGCCGCGCGCGGGGTGCGGTTCGCCATCTGCGGCAGCACCACATTCTCCTCGGCAGTGAACTCCGGCAGCAGATGGTGGAACTGGTAGACGAAGCCGATCTCGGTGCGGCGGATCGCCGTGCGGGCATCATCGGAGAGCGTGCCGGCGGCACGGCCGGCGACGAAGACCTCGCCGGCATCGGGCCGCTCCAGCAGCCCGGCCAGGTGCAGCAGCGTTGATTTGCCGGTGCCGGAGGGCGCGACGAGGGCGACGATCTCGCCCGCTGCCAGCGTCAGCTCGGCCCCGGTCAGCACCGGCAGCTCGCCCGCCTCGGTGCGGAAGCGACGGGCGACGGCTTCGAGTCGGAGCGGCGCGTCACTCATTGCGCAGCGCCTCCACCGGGTCGAGCCGCGCGGCGCGCCAGCTCGGATAGACCGTCGCCAGGAGCGAGAGGCCGAGGCCCATGAGCACCACCTGCACAACCTCGTTCGGATCGACCACGGCCGGGAGCTGGGAGAGGAAGTAGACCTCCGGGCTGAACAGCTCCGTCCCCGTCAGCGATTGCAGCGCCTCGCGGATGCTCTCGATGTTGAGGCAGAAGACGAGGCCGATGCCGAAGCCGATCAACGTGCCCATGACGCCGACCGAGGCGCCGCAGAGCAGGAAGATGCGGAGGATGGCCCCGCTCGTCGCCCCCATGGTGCGGAGGATGGCGATGTCCCGCCCCTTGTCCTTCACCAGCATGATGAGCGAGCTGACGATGTTGAAGGCGGCGACGATGATGATGAGCGTCAGGATGAGGAACATCACGTTCCGCTCGACCTGTACCGCGTTGAAGAAGCTGCTGTTCGCATCCTGCCAGTCGACGATGCGGACGGGCCGGTCCTGACCGAGCGCGCGGCGGATCTCGAGGTTGACGGCCCGGACACGCGTCGGATCGTTTACGAAGACCTCGACCTGGGTCGCCGCGTCGCCTGTCTGGAAGAAGAGCTGAGCAGCCTGCATCGGCAGGTAGACGAAGCTGGTGTCGTACTCGTTCATGCCGATGTTGAAGAGCGCCACCACCCGGTAGGCGCGGACCCGCGGCAGGGTGCCGAGCACGGTGGTGCGGCCCTGGGGCGAGACCAGGGTCACCCGGTCGCCGAGGCCGACGCGGAGTTTGCTGGCGAGGCCGGTGCCGATGACGATGCTGTCCTCGCCACCAAATTCCGCCAGCGATCCGCGGCGGATGTTGTTGGCGATGATCGCCTTCGCCTGCATGTCCTCCGGCGTGATGCCCCGCGCGAGCCCGCCCGAGGCGCCGCCCTGCTCGCTCGTCAGCAGCACCTGGCCCTCGATGATCGGCGTCGCGGCGGTGACGCCCTGGACACGCCGGATGGCCTCCGCCAGCGGGTCGTAGTTGCGCAGGTTGCCGCCATCGGCCGCGTAGACGCCCATATGGCCGTTGAGGCCGAGGATGCGGCCAAGCAGTTCCTGGCGGAAGCCGTTCATCACGCTCATCACGATGATCAGCGTGGCGACGCCGAGGGCGATGCCGACGAGCGAGAAAATGGCGATGACGGAGACGAAGCGCTCGCCCTTCCGGGCGCGCAGGTAGCGGAAGGCGACGGCGCGCTCGAAGGCATCGAACATGATGGGGCTCAGACGCCCTTGATGCGAGCGATGGCATCCTCGAGCGACAATTCGAGGCGCTCGCCGGTTGCGCGTCGCTTCAGCTCGACCTTGCTGGCGGCGGCGCCGCGTGGGCCAACGATCGCCTGCCAGGGATAGCCCATGAGGTCGGCATCGGCGAATTTCACCCCGGCGCGCTCCGGCCGGTCGTCATAGACGGCATCGGAGGCGAAGGCGGCGTAGAGCTGGTCGCAGAAGGTATCCGTCGCGGCATCGCCTTGCTTGAGATTCAGCACGGCGAGGCGGAAAGGCGCCACCGCATCAGGCCAGATGATGCCGGCCTCGTCATGGCTCGCCTCGATGATGGCGCCGACGAGGCGTGAGACGCCGATGCCGTAGCTGCCCATCTCGGGCGTCACCGCCTTGCCGTCCGGGCCCTGGACCTGCAGGCCCATCGAGGCGCTGTACTTGGTGCCGAAATAGAAAATGTGACCGATCTCGATGCCGCGCGCCGAGACCTGGCGCCCGGCCGGGATGGCGTTCCAGGCCGCCTCGTCATGCTTCTCGTCGGTGGCGGCGTAGCGGCTGGTCCAGAAGTCGACGATGGGCGAGAGGTCGCCATGGTAGTCCGGTGCCTGGCCGAGCACGTCGAAATCCAGCAGGTCGCGGTGGAGATAGACCTGGCTCTCCCCGGTCTCGGCCAGGATCAGGAATTCATGGCTGAGGTTGCCGCCGATCGGGCCGGTATCGGCCTGCATCGGAATGGCCTTCAGCCCCATCCGGGCAAAGGTCCGCAGATAAGCGACGAACATCTGCCGGTAGCTCTTCTGTGCCCCGGTATAATCGAGGTCGAAGCTGTAGGCGTCCTTCATCAGGAACTCGCGGCCGCGCATGACGCCAAAGCGGGGGCGCACCTCGTCCCGGAACTTCCATTGGATGTGGTAAAGGTTGCGCGGAAGGTCGCGGTAGCTCTTCGCATAGGTGCGGAAGATGTCCGTCACCATCTCCTCGTTGGTCGGGCCGTAGAGCATCTCGCGGTCGTGCCGGTCCTTGAGGCGCAGCATCTCCGGCCCATAGGCGTCGTAGCGGCCGGACTGGCGCCAGAGCTCGGCGGTCTGGATGGTCGGCATCAGGATCTCCTGTGCGCCGGCGCGGTCCTGCTCCTCGCGGACGATCTGCTCCACCTTCTGCAGTACCCGCCAGCCGAGCGGCAGCCAGGCATAAATGCCGGCGCTGGTCTGCCGGACCATGCCTGCACGCAGCATCAGCCGGTGCGAGGCGATCTGGGCATCGGCGGGGGTTTCCTTGAGGGTCGGCAGGAAGGCGCGGGAGAGGCGCAAGGCGGGCTCCAGGGGCTGATCGGGCGGCGGAGACTAGTGGGGCGGGGTCCGCTCCGCCAGTGCTCCAGGTTCATGCCATTGCGCAGCAATTTTCTTTCGATGTTGCGGTGCGACACGAACAATCCATAAAGATTTTTACGTTCTAGAGTTGGTTTCATCTTGCGGAGCCGCTAGCGCTGCTGTAGACGAAAAAAAGGGCCGCACCCATTGGGTACGGCCCGAGTTTAGGGAGGAAACGCCAGTCACACGGCAGGAAGAGGACCAACCCTCTTCCTGTCAGTATGTTGGCGCGGGGGACCAACGCGGCACAATGCCAATCGATGCCGTGAAAGCTGAAAAAAGTGGCTCCTAGACATGGATTGCAAAAAAAAGAAGCGACAACGGCCTAATCGGCCGAAAGTCGCCTATTTTTCTGGCATCGCCCACCAGCCGCTGCGAAAGCTCATATAGTCGCTGGTGATCAGTGCATAGGCGCCGAACCAGAGGACGGTCGCCACCAGCGTCGTGATCAACATCTTGCGCCACAGCCGCGGATTCGATGGCGCACCGCGCCAGCCACTGTCTGGGTCACCTTCCGCGACCGGCTGGGTTCCGATGGGAAGGATCGCAAACAGCACCACCCACCAGATAAGGAAATAGACTGCGATCCCGCTGACCCAGCTCATGGGTTCGGCTCCCTTGGAGCGTGATCGCCAGCGACTGAACCAGCCGGGGCGTGAATCACGCAGCGAAACAACAGATGAGACCCCACCTCTGGCGTTCGTGGGTTTTTCCCCACGGACACAAGTTTTGGCAGGCTACCAAAAAACAGTGGTTGGCGCCGCGCTCTCGAAGTCTTTCGGGCTTCGAGAGCGGGACATTACACGCGCAACAGGTGTACCTCGACGTTCGGCCGCTTGCGCACCCGCCGGCCTATCGCCTTGCGGAGCGCGCTACGGGCGGCCTCGCGCAGGGCATCGTCCTCGCGCTTGAGCTGAAACGGCAGGTCCGTCACCGCTCGGGCCAGCTCTGCGGCAATCTGTACCGCCTCCTGCTCACCGCTCTCGAAAAGGCCCGGGGCGGAGACCTGTGGCGAACCGACCACCCGCCCGCCGCCATCAACGGCCAGCGAGGCGACTACGACGCCGTTGAACAGCATCCGCTTCCGCGCCGCGAGCACGCCGCCGGAGAGCGGCAACAGGCGACCATTGTCGATGGCGAGGCGGCCGGTCGGCACACCTTCCACGACATCCGGACGGCCGGGGCCGAGGCGGAGGACGTCACCGTCCTCGACCAGGATGGACTCGGCGCCGAGGTCCCGCGCCAGCGCGGCATGCTCTGAGAGGTGGCGCCATTCGCCATGGACCGGCACGGCGTATTTCGGCTTCACCAGGCCGTAGAGGCGCCGCAACTCGTCCCGCGCCGGATGGCCGGAGACATGCACCATGTGGTCGTCTGCCGTCATCACGCGGCAGCCGCGGCGCGCCAGCTGGTCCTGCATCTGTAGGATCCCCCGCTCATTGCCGGGAATCATGCGGGAGGAGAAGATCACCGTATCCCCCTCCCCCAGTGCAATCGATGGATGGGTGTCGGCGCCGATCTTGGCGAGGGCCGAGCGCGGCTCGCCCTGGCTGCCGGTGCAGATAATGAGGAGGTTGTCGTCCGGAATGTAGCCGGCCTCGTCCTCCGGCACGAAGGGCTCGACCGTCTTCAGGTAGCCGCATTCCCGTGCCGCCGCCTCGGCATTGCGGAGCGACCGGCCGAACAGCGCGACCTGCCGTCCGGCCGCCTGGGCAGCGAGTGCGATGCTCTCGACGCGCGCCAGGTTGGTAGCGAAGCAGGTGACGGCGACACGGCCGCGCAGCCCGCGAATCAGTGCCTTCATCGTCCGCCGCACTTCGGCCTCGGACCCGCTATGCCCCTCGACCAGGGCATTGGTCGAATCGCAGACCATGGCGAGCACGCCCTCCTCGCCGATGCGGGCGAAGGCGGCCTCGTCGGTCGGCGGCCCGAGCAGCGGCTCCGGGTCCAGTTTCCAGTCGCCGGTATGGAGGACGAGGCCATGCCGGGTGCGAATGGCGACAGCCTGGGACTCGGGTACGGAATGGGCGACGCGTAGGAATTCGAGGTCGAAGGGCTTCAGCTCGATGCGGCCGCTGAGCGGCAGGGTAGTGACCCGCGCCTCGCTGCCGAGCCCGGCCTCGTTCAGCTTTCGCCGCAGCACGGCCGAAGCGAAGGGGCCGGCATAGAGCGGGCAGCGCAGCATCGGCCAAAGATGGGCGACAGCCCCGATATGGTCCTCATGCGCATGGGTGATGACGAGGCCGACCAGGCGATCCCGCCGTTCCGCCAGCCAGGCGGGGTCGGGGACCATGACCTCCACCTCCGGCATCTCCGGCCCGCCGAAGCCGATGCCGCAATCGATCGCCAGCAGCCGCCCGTCGCAGCGATAGACGTTGAGGTTCATACCGATCTCGCCGGTGCCACCCAGCGGGATGAAGGCGAAGTCGTCGTTTGCGTCGGGAAGGGCCGAAGCCTTGAAATCGTTCATCACCACCTTCTAGGGCAATGCGCCCTGCGACGCGCGCCCCTACCTTTCATGCCATCGTGACCCCGTGGGCGACCCCCTGGCCAATCCCGGACGGATGCGGATCTGAGCGGGAGAGATGGGAGCCGCAGGGCATTCAGCCAAGCCGGTGGATTTCACCGCTGCGAACGGCGTGGAGCGTCCCCGCCCGCTCCAGCAGCAGGGCGCCATCCTCGGCGAGACCGGCGAAGAGCCCACCCTCTACCGGCCCTTCCCGTACGGTAATGGGCATACCAGGCGGCGGGCCGAATGCCAGCCAGGCGGTACGGACCGGGGCGAACCCCTCCGATGCATGCCGACGGGCCCAGCGATCCAGCCGGGCGATCAGCCTGGCGGCGAAGGCTTCCGGCGGCTCAGCGGAACCGAGGCAGGTGGTCGGGCGGTCCGGCAGGACCGGGGCATGGGTCAGATTCACCCCAATGCCGAGGCTGAGCCAAGCCAAGCGGCCATCAGGATCGAGCGCGGATTCGGCCAGAATGCCGGCACATTTCGAACCATTTCGCAACAGATCGTTCGGCCATTTGAGACAAAGGGCGGCAGGTTCCGGGTCGATCTCTGCCGCCGCTTCCGCCAGCGCGACACCGGCGAGGAGCGACCATTGCGCCGCCTCCCGCGCCGGTCCGGCAGGCCGCAGTAGCATCGAGCAGTAGAGATTTCCGATCGGCGAGGCCCAGGCCCGGCCGGACCGGCCCCGCCCGGCGGTCTGTTGCAGCGCCAGCACTGCCAGGCCCGCCGGTTCGCCTGCCTCTGCAGCCGCAGCGATGCGGTCAGAGGTGCTCGGCATTGCCTCATGCAGCTCAAGCCGCCAGCCAGGAGGCAGCGTCACCCCAGCAGCGCGGCGGCCGCAGCCTGAGCCGCAGCGAGCATCGGTGCGGGCCAGAGGCAGAAGAACAGGGTGAAGAGGCCGGTGCCTGCCATGACGATGGTGAGGCTGGCCGGCGCCCGATCCAGTGCGCCCACCGCCTGGTCGAAATACATCACCTTCACGATGCGGAGGTAATAGTAGGCCGAGACCACGCTGGTCAGCACACCGACGACGGCAAGCGTCCAGTACCCTCCCTGCACGGCGGCAAGGAAGACGTAGAGCTTGCCGAAGAAGCCGGCGAGCGGCGGAATGCCGGCCATGGAGAACATGAAGACCGCCATCCAGAGCGCCATGGTCGGGTCGGTCCGGCCGAGGCCGGCGAGATCCTCGATGCGCTCCACCGCCCTGCCCTGCCGCCGCATGGCGACGAGCACAGCGAAGCTACCCATGTTCATGAAGACATAAATGGCCATGTAGACCAGCAACCCACGCAGCCCGATATCACTGCTGACCGCGAGGCCCATCAGCGCATAGCCGACGTGGCCGATGGAGGAATAAGCCATGAGCCGCTTCAGGTTGGTCTGGCCGATGGCGGCGAAGCTGCCGAGGATCATCGAGCCTATGGACACCAGCAGGATCACCTGCTGCCACTGCGCCGCGAGGTCGCCAAAGGGGCCGAGCAGCACGCGGGCCAGCAGCGCGATGGCGGCGACCTTGGGCGCGGAGGCGAAATAGGCCGTCACCGGCGTCGGCGCGCCCTCATAGACGTCGGGCGTCCACATATGGAAGGGCACGGCCGAGACCTTGAAGGCCAGGCCGGCGATCACGAACACCACGCCGACCACGACACCGGGCGAGGCGTCCTGCGAGGTCGAGAAAGCATCCGCCAGCCGGTCGAAATTCGTGGTGCCGGCAAAGCCGTAGACCAGCGAGCTGCCGTAGAGCAGCAGGCCCGAGGCGAGCGCGCCGAGGACGAAGTATTTGAGGCCGGCCTCCGCCGAGCGTGCATTGTCGCGGTTGAAGGCGGCGATGACGTAGAGCGGCAGCGAGAGCAGCTCGAGCCCCAGATAGAGCGACATGAGGTCATTCGCCGAAATCATCAGCATGGCGCCGAGGCTGGCGAAGACGACGAGCACCGGAAACTCGAAGCGGGCCAGTCCTTCCTTCTCGTTGAAATCCAACGACACCAGGAGGGCGATGGCCGCGGCACCGAGCGAGAGGATCTTCATAAAGCCGCTGAAGCTGTCGGCAACATAATGACCACCGAGCGCAGTCCCCTCACCCTGGCCGAGCACCAGGACGGCGGTGAGAAGCAGCGCGCCGATGGCGCCCATGGTGATGGGAAAGAAGGTTTCGGTCTTCGGGATCACACCAGCCAGCAGCAGCACGAGGCCGCTGCAGCCGAGCGCGAGTTCCGGCAGGGCAAGGATCCAGGACATCGACTTACATTCCCGCCAGGCGGCTGAGGTTCAGCGCGGCCTCATGCCGCGCAACCAGCGCCGCGACGCTGGCCTCGAAGAAGGAAAGGAAGGGCTGCGGATAAATGCCCATCCAGAGCGTGAGCACGATCAGCGGAGCGAAGACCACGTATTCGCGCGGGCTGAGATCGAGCAGCGCCCTGAGATCCTCCCGCGTGATCTTGCCGAAGGAGACCCGGCGATAGAGGTAGAGCATGTAGCCAGCACCAAGAATCATGCCGAGCGCCGCACCGAAGGCGACCCAAGGGTTCACCCGCCAAGCTCCGACGATCACCAGGAACTCGCCGACGAAATTGGCCAGTCCTGGCAGGCCGATCGAGGCCATGGTGAATAGCATAAAGACCAGCGCATAGGCCGGCATGATCTTGGCGACACCCCCATAGCGCAGGATCTCGCGGCTATGGACACGGTCGTAGAGCACGCCGACGCAAAGGAAGAGCGCGCCGGAGACGACGCCATGCGCCAGCATGGTGAAGAGCGCGCCGGACAGCCCCTGCTGGTTGAAGGTGAAGATGCCGATCGTGACGATGCCCATATGGGCCACAGAGCTATAGGCGATCAGCTTCTTCATGTCCTCCTGCGCCAGCGCCACGAGCGAGGTGTAGACCACGGCGATGACGGAAAGGGCGAAGATCAATGGTGCGAACGTCGCGCTCGCCTCCGGCAGCAGTGGCAGGGTGAAGCGGAGGAAGCCATAGGCACCCATCTTCAGAAGCACACCAGCCAGGATGACGGAACCTGCGGTCGGCGCCTCCACATGCGCGTCAGGCAGCCAGGTGTGCACCGGCCACATCGGCACCTTCACCGCGAAGCTGGCGAAGAAGGCGAAGAAGATCCAGGCCTGGGCCGCGTGCGGCACCTGGTACTGGAACAGCGCCGGAATGTCGGTCGTGCCGGCATTGTACCAGAGATACAGGATGGCCAGCAGCATCAGCACGCTGCCGAGCAGCGTGTAGAGGAAGAACTTGAAGGCCGCATAGACGCGCCGCGCCCCGCCCCAGACGCCGATGATGAGGAACATCGGGATCAGCACGGCCTCGAAGAAGACGTAGAAGACAATGAAGTCGAGGGCGCAGAACATGCCGACCATCATCGTCTCGAGGACGAGGAAGGCGACCATGTACTCGCGCACGCGAGACGTCACCGACTCCCAGGAGGCCAGGATGCAGAGCGGCGTCAGCGCCGTCGAGAGCAGGACGAATAGCACCGAGATGCCGTCGACACCCATATGATAGCCGACGCCGAATTCGGGCAGCCATTCCAGCTTCTCCTCGAACTGGAAGGCAGCGGAGCTGGTATCGAAGCGGGCCCAAAGTATCAGGCTAAGCAGGAAGACGATCAGGCTGGTCCAAAGCGCGGTCCAGCGGGCGTTGCGGGCGATGACCTCGTCATCGCCGCGCACTGACATGATGATGGCCGCACCCGCCAGCGGCAGGAAGGTCAGCAACGAGAGCAGCGGAAAGCCGGCGGCGTTCATTCTCAGCGCCCGATCAGGAAGAGGGTGACGAAGAGGACGAGGCCGATGATCATGGCGAAGGCGTAGTTCGCCACCCGCCCGGTCTGAATGCGGACCGCGCCGCGCGACCCAGCGAGGGCGAGGCTCGCCGCTCCGTTCGGCATGCCGTCGATGATCTGGGCATCGCCGGTCTTCCAAAGCCGCATCGCCAGGCTGCGCGCCGGACGGACGAAGAGGAAGTCGTAGAGCTCGTCGAAGTACCACTTTTTCAGCAGGAAGCCGTAGAGGCCGCCCGGATTGGGTTCGGTCTGCTGCTCCGCGCCTTCCTGCGGGATGAGCGGCAGGCGGCGGACGAGCTGCGGCCGGGCGCTGAACATCTGCGCCAGCCGCGTCGGGAGGCCCGGCATCGCCATGTACATCAGGTAGGCCAGAGCGATGCCACCGATGCCCATGACGGTCGGCGCGAGCGGCACCCATTCCGGCACCTCATGCATGGCGTGCAGGATATGGTTGTGCTCGCCGTTGAAAATCGCGCCGTGCCAGAAGGCGTGCTCGTGCTCGCCGATGAAGAACGGCGCGAAGATGGCGCCCGTCAACACGGCACCGGCCGCGAGCACCAGCAGTGGGATCAGCATCACCGCCGGGCTCTCATGCACATGCTCCATGGTGTGGCGATCCGCCCGCGGCTTGCCGTGGAAGGTCAGGATCAGCAGGCGCCAGGAGTAGAAGGCGGTGAGGAAGGCGGCCAGCATGCCACAAACGAAGGCATAGATGCCGACTCCACTATGAGCCGCGTAGGCCGCCTCGAGGATGGCATCCTTCGAATAATAGCCGGCGAAGAAGGGGATGCCAGCCAGCGCCAGATTGCCGATCCACATCACCGCATAGGTGACAGGGATCTTGGTCCAGATGCCGCCCATCCGGCGGATGTCCTGCTCATCGGACATGGCATGGATCACGCTGCCGGCGCCGAGGAAGAGCAGGGCCTTGAAGAAGGCGTGGGTGAAAAGGTGGAAGACCGACACCTGATAGGCGCCCACGCCGGCCGCGAAGAACATGTAGCCCAGCTGCGAGCAGGTCGAATAGGCGATGATGCGCTTGATGTCGTTCTGCACGCAGCCGATCGTGGCGGCGAAGAGCGCGGTCGAGGCTCCGACCACGGTGACGATGGCGAGGGCCGTCGGAGCGTATTCCATCACCGGCGACATGCGCGCCATGAGGAAGACGCCGGCCGTCACCATGGTGGCCGCATGGATGAGGGCAGAAACGGGCGTCGGCCCCTCCATCGCATCCGGCAGCCAGGTGTGCAGGCCGAGCTGCGCCGACTTACCGCAGGCGCCGAGGAAGAGCAGCACGCCGATGAGCTCGATCGAAGGCAGGCCGCCGAAGCGGTCATTCGCATGCGCCGCAACCGAGGAGAAGATCGTGTCGAACTCGATGCTGCCGAAGGTATAGAAGGTCAGCGCCAAGCCGAGCATGAAGAATACGTCGCCGACCCGGTTGACGATGAAGGCCTTCATCGCTGCGCGGTTCGCGCTTTCGCGGTCGTACCAGTAGCCGATCAGCAGATAGGAGGCGAGGCCCACGCCCTCCCAACCGAAGAAGAGCTGCGCCAGGTTGTCCGCCGTCACCAGCATCAGCATCATGAAGGTAAAGAGGCTGAGATAGGCGAAGAAGCGCGTCGGCGTCGCATCGTGCGACATGTAGCCGACCGAGTAGAGATGGATCAGCGTCGAGATGAAGGTGACCATCGCCACCATCACCACGCTCAGCGTATCGTACCGCAGAGCCCAGGAGATCTCGAGCCCGCCGACATCCATCCAGGTCAGCAGCGGGACGGTGGCCGGCTGGCTGTCGAATGCCACCTGGCCGAAGGCAAGGCTGCCGCAGATGGCAGCGAGCGCCATGCAGATGACCGTCGCCCATTGCGCCGGCTTGTCGCCGAGCCAGCGGCCGAGGAAACCGCTGAGGCAGGACCCCAGCAGGGGAAAGAAGATCGCGCCGACGAACATGGGTTCAGCCCTTCAGCGTCGAGATACCCTCGACCTCGATGCTGCCGCGGTTGCGGAAGTAGATGACGACGATGGCGAGCCCGATGGCTGCTTCCGCCGCCGCAACGGTGAGGACGAACATGGCGAAGATCTGCCCGTTCAGGTCCTGCAACGAGGCGGAGAAGGCAACGAAGTTGAGGTTCACCGAGAGCAGGATCAGCTCCACGCTCATCAGGATGACGATGACGTTCTTCCGGTTCAGGAAGATGCCGAAGATGCCGAGCACCAGCAGGATGGCGCTGACAGTCAGGTAGTGGGCGACGCCGATGGTCATCTCAGTGGTGCCCCCCATGGCCATGCCCGGCCTCATGCGTGACCTTCGGCGCCTCGGGCTCAGGCTCCGGCGGGCGGCGGATGCCGAGCGTCGCAATGCCGGCGCCGCTCGGCACCTTCTCCAGCAGGACGGAACCGCTGCGATATACCTGGGAGGCAATGTTCTGCCGCCTCGTGCCCTCGCGCTGGCGGTGAGTCAGCACGATGGCACCGATCATCGCCACCAGCAGCACGAGGCCCGAGGCCTGGAAGAGATAGACATAGTCCGTATAGAGAATGCGCCCGATCGCCTCGGCGTTGGTGACACCGGCGCCCGGGTTTGGCGCAAGGCGCAGCTCGTTCGCCTGGCTAGAGAAGCCCCAGCTCCCGACGACGAAGACCAGCTCAAGGAAGAGGATGCCGCCGATGATCGCGCCGATCGGCGCGTAGCGCTGGAAGCCCTCGCGCAGGCGGGCGAAGTCGATGTCCAGCATCATCACCACAAAGAGGAACAGCACGGCGACCGCGCCGACATAGACGATGACGAGGATCATCGCCAGGAACTCGGCCCCAGCGATGAGGAACAGCGCTGCCGCGTTGAAAAAGGCGAGGATCAGGAAGAGCACGCTGTGGACTGGATTGCGTGCCGTGACCACCATGACCGCGGAAGCGATCAGGATGGCCGCGAAGAGGTAGAAGGCGAGCGCGGCGATCATCGGGGCTTCCGCTTCAGCGATAGGGGGCGTCGAGTTCGAGCCGCTTGGCTAGCTCCGGCTCCCACCGGTCGCCATTCGCCAGCAGCCGGGCCTTGTCGTACATGAGCTCCTCGCGGGTCTCGACGCTGAACTCGAAATTTGGCCCCTCGACGATGGCATCCACCGGGCAGGCTTCCTCGCACATGCCGCAATAGATACACTTGGTCATGTCGATGTCGTAGCGTGTGGTGCGGCGGCTGCCATCCTCACGCGGCTCGGCTTCGATGGTGATGGCGAGGGCCGGGCAGACCGCCTCGCAGAGCTTGCAGGCGATGCAGCGTTCCTCGCCATTCGGATAACGGCGCAGCGCGTGCTCGCCCTTGAAGCGAGGGCTGAGAGGGCCTTTCTCGTAGGGGTAGTTGATGGTGACCTTAGGCTTGAAGAAGTACTTCAAGGTCAGCGCCATGCCCGAGACCAGCTCGGAGAGCAGCAGGCTGCGGGCGGCACGGTCGAGGCTTGCCATGTGGGTATCCTTAGGCCGGGAGCCAGCCGGCAAGCTTCAGCACCGCCGCCGTCAGCACCAGCCAGACCAGGCTGAAAGGCAGGAAGACCTTCCAGCCCAGCCGCATCAGCTGGTCATAGCGGTAGCGCGGAAAGGTCGCCCGCACCCAGATGAAGACGAAAAGCAGGAGCGCGATCTTCAGCGCGAACCAAACGAAGCCCGGGATCCAGGTGAACGGCACCATGTGCATCGGCGGATGCCAGCCACCCAGGAAGAGGATGGTGGTGAGCGCCGACATCAGGATCATGTTCGCGTATTCGCCGAGGAAGAACAGCGCGAAGGACATGCTGCTGTATTCGACGAAGAAGCCGGCCACCAGCTCGCTCTCGCCCTCCGGCAGGTCGAAGGGCGCACGGTTGGTTTCGGCCAGCGCGCTGATGAAGAAGATGATGAACATCGGGAAGAGCGGGATGAAGAACCACACCCGCTCCTGCGCCCGCACCACATCGGTCAGATTCAACGAACCGACGCAGAGCAGCACGGTCACGATGACGAAGCCGATCGAGACCTCGTAACTCACCATCTGCGCCGCCGAGCGCAGCGCGCCGAGGAAGGCGTATTTCGAGTTACTCGCCCAACCCGCGATGATGACGCCGTAGACGCCGAGCGAGCTGACCGCGAAGAGGTAGAGGATGCCGACATTGATGTCGGCGATCGCCCAACCGTCCTGCACCGGGATCACCGCCCAGGCGATCATCGCCAGCATGAAGAGCAGGATCGGTGCCAGGATGAAGAGGAAGCGATTGGCCCCGGAGGGGATGATCGTCTCCTTCATCAGCATCTTCAGCGCATCGGCGAAGGGCTGCAGCAGGCCGAAGGGGCCAACCACATTCGGCCCGCGGCGCAGCTGCATCGCCGCCAGTACCTTTCGCTCGGCGAGCGTCAGGTAGGCGACAGCGATCAGCACCGGCACCAACAGCGCCAGCGTCTGCGCCACGGTGATGGCGAGGATGCCGATGGGCGAGGCGAGGAAGCCGTCCATGCCCGCTTACTCCGCCGCCTGGGGCAGGTAGGTGCGCGCGCATTCCGCCATGGTGGCGGATGCGCGGCTGATCACGTCCGCCTGCCAATAATTGTGGATGGAGGAGGCGAAGACGGCCTCGGCAACGCCGCCGGCATCGCCCGCCGGCCCGGCGAGGTCGGTGCAACCGTGCGCGGCGAAACCGGGCCCGCCGAAGACCGGGTTCACCTCGGCCAGCCGCGCCCGCACGCCATCGAGCGAGTCATACGGCAGCCGCAGGCCAAGCACCTCGCTGGCAGCGCGCAGGATCTTCCAATCCTCCCGAGCCTCGCCCGGCGGATAGACCGCAAGCCGCCCGCGCTGTACCCGGCCCTCGGTGTTGACCCAGGTCGCGTCCTTCTCGGTATAGGCCGCGCCGGGGAGAATGACATCCGCCCGCGCCGCGCCAGCCTCGCCGTGATGGCCCTGATAGACAACGAAGGCACCCTCCGGCACCGCCGCCGGCACCTCGGCGCCGAGCAGCCACAGCGCCTCGACATGCGCCGGAATGCCGGTGGTGAAGCCGAGGTCGAGCGGCGCCACCTGCCCACCAAACTGGTGCAGCAGGTTGAAGCCGTGCCAGTGGGTCTGGAGCATACCGTTCTGCGCCGCCACCTGCCAGGCCGCCGCCAGCACCGCCGCGCCATCCGGCCGCGCCAGCGCGCCGCGGCCGAGGATCAGCATGGGCCGCTTCGCCGCCCGCAGCACCTCGTTGAAGCGATGCTGGCCGCCAACCAGGGCAGAAAGGGTCGCCCCCCCCTCCCCCAGCCAATCCTGCGCATAGGTCAGGTTCAGTCCGCGCGGGCCGATGAAGCCGACCGGGATGCCGCCTGTCGCCACGCGCTTGCGGATGCGCGCATTGATCACCGGCGCCTCAAGCCGCGGGTTGCTGCCGATGATCAGCAGCGCATCCGCCTCCTCGATCCCGGCGATGCCGGTGTTGAAGGTGTAGAAATCGCGCCGCGAGGCATCGATCGCCGCGCCGTCGGTCCGGCATTCGAGGTGGTTGCTGCCGAGCGCCGCCATCAGGTCGCGCAGCGCGACGGTCGCCTCGGCCTCCGCCAGCTCACCGGCCACGGCGCCTATCTTCCGCCCCTTGATCCCGGCGGCGATGGCGGTGAAGGCCTCGGCCCAGCCTGCCGGCTTCAGCTTGCCACCCTGCCGCACCCAGGGCCGGTCCAGTCGGCGGCGCTTCAGCCCGTCGAAGGCGAAGCGGCCGCGATCGGCCATCCATTCCTCGTTCACGTCGTCATTGGTGCGCGGCAGGATGCGCAGCACCTCCCCGGCGCGGGCATCGACGCGAATATTGGTGCCGGTCGCGTCCAGCACGTCGACGCTGTCGGTCTTCCGCAGCTCCCAGGGCCGGCTGACATAGGCATAGGGACGCGAGGTGAGCGCGCCGACCGGGCAGATATCGATCAGGTTACCGCTGAGCTCGGTCGTCAGCGCCTTCTCGACATAGGTGCCGATCTCCATGTTCTCGCCGCGGTTCGTGGCACCGAGTTCCGGCACGCCAGCGACCTCGGTGGCGAAGCGCACGCAGCGGGTGCACTGGATGCACCGGTTCATGATCGTCTTGACCAGCGGACCGAGATACTTGTCCTTCACCGCGCGCTTCTCTTCGCGGTAGCGGCTGGCATCGCCGCCAAAGGCGACGGCCTGGTCCTGCAGGTCGCACTCGCCGCCCTGGTCGCAGATCGGGCAGTCCAGCGGGTGGTTGATCAGCAGGAATTCCATGACGCCGCGGCGGCCATTGCGGACCATCGGGCTGTCGGTGAAGACCTTCATCCCGTCCGCGACCGGATAGGCGCAGGAGGCGATGGGCTTCGGCGCCTTCTCGACCTCGACCAGGCACATCCGGCAGTTGCCGGCGACGCTTAGCCGCTCATGGTAGCAGAAGCGCGGGATTTCCTTGCCCGCTGCCTCGCAGGCCTGGAGGACGGAGACGCCGTTCGGCACCTCCACCTCGATCCCGTCGACGGTGACCTTCGCCATGGGTGCCTACTCCGCCGCCAGCGCCATCGGCGCGGCCTTGCCCGCCTTGTAGGCGGCAATACGCTCTTCCATCATCGGCCGGAAGTGCCGGATCAACCCCTGCACCGGCCAGACGCCGCCATCGGCGAGCGCACAGATCGTGTGCCCCTCGATCTGCCGCGTCACCTGTTCCAGCACGTCGATCTCCGTCACCTCGGCGCGGCCCTCGACCATGCGGTCCATCATGCGCTTCACCCAGCCCATGCCCTCGCGGCAGGGCGTGCACTGGCCGCAGCTCTCATGCTTGTAGAAGGTCGAGAGCCGGGCGATCGCCTTGATGAGGTCGGTGGACTTGTCCATCACGATGACGCCCGCCGTGCCGAGGCCGGTCTTGTGCTCGCGCAGCGCGTCGAAATCCATCAGCACGTCGTCGCAGACGGCCTTCGGGATCATCGGCGTGGAGCTGCCGCCCGGGATGACGGCGAGCAGGTTGTCCCAGCCGCCGCGCACGCCGCCGGCATGCTTCTCGATGAGCTCCCGCAGCGGGATGCTCATCTCCTCCTCAACGTTGCAGGGCTTGTTCACATGGCCCTGGATGCAGAAGATCTTGGTGCCGCTGTTCTTCGGCCGGCCGAACCCGGCGAACCACGGCGCCCCGCGGCGAAGGATCGTCGGCACCACGGCGATGGTCTCGACATTGTTCACCGTCGAGGGGCAGCCATAAAGCCCGACGGCCGCCGGGAAGGGCGGCTTCAGCCGCGGCATTCCCTTCTTGCCCTCGAGACTCTCGATAAGCGCCGTCTCCTCGCCGCAGATATAGGCGCCGGCACCGCGATGAACGTAAAGGTCGAAGTCCCAGCCCGCACCGCAGGCATTCGGCCCGAGCAGCCCAGCCGCATAGGCCTCGTCGATCGCCGCCTGCAGGACGAGGTGCTCGTTGTAGTACTCACCGCGGACATAGATGTAGCCAGCATGCGCGCCCATGGCAACGCCGGCGATCAGGCAACCCTCGATCAGCGTGTGCGGGTCATGCCGCAGGATGTCCCGGTCCTTGCAGGTGCCGGGCTCGGATTCGTCGGCATTCACTACGAGGTAATGCGGCCGGTCGCCCGGCTGCTTCGGCATGAAGGACCATTTGAGGCCGGTCGGGAATCCCGCCCCGCCTCGCCCGCGGAGGCCGGAATTCTTGACCTCCTCGATGATCCAATCGCGCCCCTTCTCGATGAGCGCCTTGGTGCCGTCCCACTGGCCACGTTTGCGCGCGGCCGGGAGGCGCCAGTCCTGCAACCCGTAGAGGTTGGTGAAGATGCGGTCCTTGTCGCTCAGCGCCATGGCGTCATTCCCCCGGCACGTCCAGCAGCGTCTGCGGCCCGCCCTCCGGCGCGCTCGTCTGGCGGCCGATGACCGAGCCGGGCGCTGGCCGCTCGCCGCGCCGCAGCGCCTCGATCAGCTTGACGGTGCTCTCGTAATCCATGTCTTCGTAGTAGTCGTCGTCGACTTGGAGGATCGGCGCGTTCACGCAGCCGCCGAGGCATTCCACCTCGGACAAGGTGAACATGCCGTCCTCGCTGGTCTGGCCCCAGCCGCCAAGCTTGCCGGCATCGCGGCAGGCGCGGGACACCTCGTCCGAGCCGCGCAGCCAGCAGGGCGTCGTGGCGCAGACCTGGAGGTGATGCCTCCCGATCGGCTTCATGTTAAACATGAAGTAGAAGGTGGCCACCTCGTAGACGCGTATGGGCGCCATACCGAGCCGCTCCGCGACCGCATCCATGCCCTTGTTCGGCACCCAGGCGCTGCCGGTGCTGCGCCTCATCTGCCGCTGCACGACATAGAGCAGCGGGATGACCGCACTCGCCTGCCTGCCGGGCGGGTAGCGCTTCACAATGACATCAATGGCCTTCAGGCTCTCCTCGTCGAAGGAGAAGCTCTCAGGCTGCGGGATCTCGGTGGCGGTGGAGAGTTCAGCGTCCATCAGCGATCGATCTCCCCGAAGACGATGTCGAGTGAGCCGATGATCGCCACCGCATCGGCCAGCATGTGCCCCTTGGAGAGCACTTCCATGGCCTGCAGATGGGCGAAGCCCGGCGCGCGCACCTTACAGCGGTAGGGCTTGTTGGTGCCGTCGGCGACGAGATACATGCCGAACTCGCCCTTGGGCGCCTCGGTCACGGTGTAGGTCGCGCCTTCCGGCACGTGGAAGCCCTCGGTGTAGAGCTTGAAGTGGTGGATCAGCGATTCCATCGACCGCTTCATCTCGCCGCGTTTCGGCGGGACGATCTTGTTGTCGAGGATCTTGATCGGCCCCGGCTTCAGCCGCCCGAGGCACTGCTTCACCATGCTGAGGCTCTGCCGCATCTCCATCATGCGAACGAGGTAGCGGTCGTAGCAGTCGCCCTGGCGGCCGACCGGGATCTCGAAATCGAGTTGGTCGTAGATCTCGTAGGGCTGCGACTTACGCAGGTCCCAGGGCACGCCGGAGGCGCGGAGACAGGGACCGGAGAAACCCCATTCCATCGCCATCTCGGCCGTCATGATGCCGATATCGACGGTGCGCTGCTTGAAGATGCGGTTGTTGGTCAGCAGCCCCTCGAGATCGTCGAGGAATTTCGGGAACTGGTCGCACCAGCCGGCGATCCGTTCCGTCAGCCCCGCCGGCAGGTCGCGCGAGACGCCGCCTGGGCGGAAGTAGTTGACGTGATAGTGGCTGCCGCCCGCCGCCTCGTAGAATTCCAACAGGTGCTCGCGCTGCTCGAAGCCCCAGAGTGCCGGCGTGATGGCGCCGCAGTCGAGCGCATAGGTGGTGACGTTCAGCAGGTGGTTCAGGATGCGCGTCAGCTCGGCGAACATGGTGCGGATGACGCGGGCGCGCTCCGGCACCTCGTTATCGATATGCAGCAGCCGCTCCACCGCCAGCACCCAGCTGTGCTCCATGCACATCGGGCTGACGTAATCCAGGCGGTCCATATAGGGCATCGCCTGGAGATAGGTCTTGTATTCGATCAGCTTTTCGGTGCCGCGATGCAGCAAGCCGATATGCGGGTCGGCGCGCTCAACCATCTCACCCTTCATCTCGAGGATGAGGCGGAGCACGCCATGCGCCGCCGGATGCTGCGGGCCGAAATTGATCGTATGGCTGTCGACCTCGACCGTTCTCGCCTCGTTGGAGAGGCCGGTCGCGGACGGCATGGTTGCCGGATCAGCGGCGGAGGTCAGCGGCCCCGCCTCCGAGGCCATGGCGGAACTGCCGCTCATGCCTTGCCTCCCTCGATGCGGTTGAGATGCACCTTCTCGTCGCCAGGCAGCGTGGTCATGCCTTCCCAAGGCGACAAGAAGTCGAAATTCCGCCAGTCCTGCTGGAGCTTCACCGGCTCGTAGACCACCTGCTTGCGCTCCTCGTCCCAGCGCACCTCGACATGCCCGGTAAGCGGGAAATCCTTGCGCAGCGGATGGCCCTCGAAGCCGTAGTCGGTCAGCAGGCGACGCAGGTCGGTCTGCCCTTCGAAGACAACGCCGTACATGTCCCACGCCTCGCGCTCGTACCAGGTAGCGCAGGGCCAGACGGAGACGATGCTCGGAACCGGCGTTGCCGCATCGGTGGCGACGACGACACGGATGCGGCGGTTCTGCGTGAGGCTGAGCAGGTTGTAGACGACCTCGAAGCGGAGCGGCCGGTTCGGCCAGTCCGTCCCGCAGAGATCCATGAGCTGCTCAAAATGGAATTCGTCACGCAGGCGGCGCATGGCCGCGACCAGCCCTTCGCGCGGCAGGGTCAGCACCAGCTCGGCACCGCGCTCGATGGTGGTGCGGCTGCCGGGCAGCGCGGCCTGCACGGTCTCGCCGAGCTCGGCCAGGATTGCGTTCTCAACCACGAAGGATCGTCCCCGAGCGCCTGATCTTCTTCTGCAGCTGCAGGATGCCGTAGATCAGCCCCTCGGCCGTCGGCGGGCAGCCGGGCACATAGACATCGACCGGCACGATTCGGTCGCAGCCCCGCACCACGCTGTAGCTGTAATGGTAGTAGCCGCCGCCATTGGCACAGCTGCCCATGCTGATGACCCAGCGCGGTTCGCTCATCTGGTCGTAGACCTTGCGCAGCGCGGGGGCCATCTTATTGGTCAGCGTGCCAGCGACGATCATCACGTCCGACTGCCGCGGCGAGCCACGCGGGATGATGCCGAGCCGGTCGAGGTCGTAGCGGGCCATGTAGGCGTGGATCATCGGCACCGCGCAGCAGGCCAGGCCGAAGGTCATCGGCCAGAGGCTACCGGTGCGGGCCCAGTTCACCACCTTGTCGAGGTTGGCGACGACGAAGCCCTTATCCTCGATCTCGCCGGTGATGCCCTTCACCACGGCATCTTGCGCCGCGCCAGGCGCCAAGTGATCGCGGTTCCAGGCGATGGTGTCCGTGTTCTCGTTCATGCGGGTCTCCGGTGGGGACGGCATGCCGTCACTCCCAGTCCAGCGCGCCCTTGCGCCATTCGTAGACAAAGCCGACCGTCAAGACGCCAAGGAAGGCAACCATTGACAGGAAGCCGAACCAGCCGATGCCACCCAGCGCTACCGCCCAAGGAAATAGGAAGGCCACTTCCAGGTCGAAGATGATGAAGAGGATGGCCACCAAGTAGAAGCGGACATCGAAGCGACGACGCGTGTCGTCGAAGGGCTCGAAGCCGCATTCATAGGCGGAGAGCTTCTCCGGGTTCGGCTTCTGCCGCGCGACGAGGAGGCTGCCGCCCACCATGGCGACGGCGATGGCCCCCGCGATGGCCAGGAAGACCAGGATCGGAAAATATTCGGCCAGCAGCGGCTGGGTCATGTTTGCTCCGCCCACAGACGCGCCGGGGCAGCCTTTCAGGGTCAGGATCGAGGCTCGGTCCCGCCTTGCCGCAGCGCAGCGCGGCCGGACATTAGCCCTGCCCCGCCCGCTCCGCCATAGGGGGAACGCTCTTCTCTACGGCAGATTTGGCGACGGCGACCCGGAACGAAAAGGGGCCTAAATGCGGCAACGGCGCCGCCCCATCAGGAGCGGCGCCGTCGTTGCAATCCGTCGCATGGCGCGAGTGACGGGGCTCGAACCCGCGACCTCCGGCGTGACAGGCCGGCGCTCTAACCAACTGAGCTACACCCGCCCGCGACAGGAGGCGGGGTGTATGGCCCCACGCCTCCCGTGTCAAGCGCCCTCAGTACATGACCACCGTGACCGGTGGCGGAGACAGCGCGGCCGCCAGCGCAACCGAGGCCCAGAGCGCCTGGGTCTGCTGCGCCTGCATCGCCAGGCGCTGCTGGTAGTCGCGTTCGGCGCGCTCCGCCTGGTCGACCAGTTGCAGCCAGCGCCGCGATTCGGCATCGCCACGGCTGGCCGCGAGCGCCAGCCAGCTCTTCGCCTCGCCGAGATCCTGGCCCATCTCCTCAAGCCCGGTCATGTAGACCCGGCCGACAGCCTTTTGCGCGGGCAGGAAGCCGTTCTGCGCAGCGCGCCGCATCCACTGCAACGCCTCGTAGGGTCGGCGCGAGACGCCCTCGCCGCGGAAATACATCAGGCCGAGGTTGTATTGGCTCTCAGGGACGCCCCGCTCGGCGGCCTGGGAAAACCAGCGGGCCGCCTCTGGCATGTCGCGCGGCACACCCCTCCCCTCGAGGGAGAGGAAACCGAGATTGTGCGCCGCCTGGGCCACGCCGCCTTGTGCCGCACCGGTGTAGAACTGGATGGCTCGCGCCCGGCCTCCTGACGTCGCCCCCTGCTCCAACAGGCGCCCAAGGCGGAACATGGCGAAGGGCATGCCGGCATTGGCCGCGACCTCATATTGCCGCGCCGCTTGTCCTGCGCTGCGCGGCAGGCCGCCCGCGCCGAACTCATAGGCTTGGCCAAGCCGGTAGGCCGCGCCAGGGTCGCCACCGGCCGCGGCGGAGCGCAGTTCGGTGATTGGCTCGCCACGGTAGAGGTCCGGATCGGTCTGGCGCTGCAGCCGCTCATCCTCACCGACAACGAGAGTTTGTGCGTCACGCGGCTGCACGCGGCAGCCGGCCTCGTCGCAGACCTGGACAGCAGGGCCGAAGCCGCTGCGGCTGCCCATGCGCGGCTGGCAACCGGCGAGCAGCAGCGCGAGGGCCGCAAGCCCTGCCGCGCTAGCGGGAGCGCAACGCACCGCCGCCGGTCCCCAGCCCGCCGCGCACATCCTGCGCACGGTAATTGCGCACGGCGACGACCAGCTTGTTATAGGCGTCGACGAAGGCAGCGACCGTTGCCTGACCTGCTGGCGTCCGCTGGTAGCCGCCGAGCACGCCGCCCGCCGTCGCTCCGAAGCCACCGACCAGCGCCCCGAAATTCGTCGCCGTCGAGGAGCCTTCGGAAGCCGCGACCTGCACGCCGCTTCGCATGTCGAAGACGGAGAGCGTGACCGAGGTCGCCGAGGTCGACATCGCGGCGCCCGCGAGGCCGAGCGCCACGCCGCCCCAGCCGCCGACGCCACCACCCAGACCGCCGATATCCTGGTTGGAGAAGAGAATCGCCGGCTCGATGAAGAGATCGGCCGCGACGCGCTGACCGCGCTGCATGTTGGACCCAGCACGGAATTCGCCGCTGTTCCGCATGTCGCCGATCATGCCGCGCATCCGACTCTCAAGCCGATTGTTGCCCATGGCGGTGATGACGAAGCAATTGGACTGCTGCACGACGAGGCGCACCATCGGCTCGATCGTGGTGATCTGGGTCCTGGCGGCGAAAGGCCCCCACCAGCTTTGCTCGCGGCCATCATCGATGGCGACGGTGCCGAGCGGCTCCGCGCAACGCTGCAGGTTGGAGGCGGCGCCGACGCTGGTGCCGCCGCCGGCGCCACCCGTCACCGGGCCACTGGCGCCGCCCTGTTGGACGCACCCGCCGAGCGCAATCGCCGCATAAGCCACGAAACCAATAGTGAGAACACTCTGCCGCAAGCGAACCTCCGCCGGGATGACGCCAACCTGGATTGGACGTTTTTACCGCGGAATTCTACACGAGCGATGAATGTAATAAAACTCACGCCCGGTTGGAGAATGGGCGCTGACGGGATCGAACCGCCGGCCACCTGTGTGTAAGACAGGCGCTCTACCGCTGAGCTAAGCGCCCCTAAGGCAGGCTCCAACCGAAGCCTGCCTGATCTGCCTGAAGCCGAGACTCAGTTCAACGCGTCCTTCAATCCCTTACCAGCCTTGAAGCGCACGGTCGTGCTGGCGGGGATCTTGATTTCTTCGCCGGTGCGCGGGTTGCGGCCCGTGCCGGCCTTGCGCTTGGAAATGGAGAAGGTCCCGAAGCCCACCAGCCGCACATCCGTCTGCTTGGTCAAGGATTCGGCGATGGCTTCGAAAACCGCATCCAGGACATCGCCCGCCTTGGCCTTGGGGAGATCACCGACCTCGGCTACGATCGAGATGAGATCCTGCTTATTCATACACCAACCCCCCTGCAAGGCGGCATGCCTTTGCTGGCCCGGACGATTCCGACCGCAACTCGACGGGACTGTAGGGGGCTCGATTCTGACGCGTCAATCAAAGCGTGCAAGACGCAGGGCCGAAGCCCGCCGTTTTCTGCACTTCGTGGCGGGGATGGCGCGGAAGGCGAGTCACCCCTCCTTCCGCGCCGTCCCATTCTCAATGCGGCAGCGCAGGAACGCTGCCATCCGTCTCCGAGCCGCGCGGCGGCGGCTCCGCCGGCTCTTCCCAAGAAATTGCCTCGGGCTTCCGCACGAGCGCGGTCGAGATTACCTCGTCGACATGCGAGACGGCTTTGATGGTCAAGCCCTTCTTCACATTGTCAGGGATGTCGGCAAGGTCCTTCTCATTATCCTTCGGGATAAAGACATGCGTGATCCCGGCACGCAGCGCCGCCAGCAGTTTCTCCTTCAGACCACCGATCGGCAACACCCGGCCGCGCAGCGTGATCTCCCCCGTCATCGCCACGTCCTTGCGGACGGGGATGCCGGTTAGGACGGAGACAATGCTCGTCGCCATGGCGATGCCTGCGCTCGGCCCATCCTTCGGCGTCGCACCCTCGGGCACGTGCACGTGGATGTCGCGGCGGTCGAACAGCGTCGGCTTCAGCCCGAAGCTGGTCGCCCGCGACCGGACATAGGACATGGCTGCTGAGACGCTTTCCTGCATGACGTCGCCGAGCTTGCCGGTGGTCTGCACCTTGCCCTTGCCTGGAACAGTGACCGACTCGATCGTCAGGATCTCACCACCCACCTCAGTCCAGGCAAGGCCGGTGACAACGCCCACCATGTCCTCGGACTCGGCCTCGCCGTAGCGGAACTTCCGCACGCCCGCGAATTTATCGAGGTTCTTCGCAGTAACGGCGACCTTCTTCGCCTTCTTCGAGACAATCTCCTTCACCGCCTTTCGGGCCAGCCCGCCCACCTCGCGTTCAAGGTTCCGCACGCCTGCCTCGCGCGTGTAATAGCGCACGAGGTCGCGCAGTGCCTCGTCGGAGACGGACCATTCGCCCGGTTTCAGCCCATTCGCCTCGGACTGCTTCGGGATCAGGTGGCGACGGGCGATCTCGACCTTCTCATCCTCGGTGTAGCCAGGGATGCGGATGATCTCCATGCGGTCCATCAACGGCTGCGGCATACGCAGGCTGTTGGCAGTCGTCACGAACATCACGTCCGACAGATCGTAGTCGACCTCCAGGTAATGGTCGGCGAAGGTCGAATTCTGCTCCGGGTCCAGCACCTCGAGCAGCGCCGAGGACGGGTCGCCACGCCAGTCGGCGCCGAGCTTGTCGATCTCATCGAGCAGGAAGAGCGGGTTGGAGGTCTTCGCCTTCTTCATGCCCTGGACAACCTTGCCCGGCATGGAGCCGATATAAGTCCGCCGGTGACCGCGCACCTCCGCCTCGTCCCGCACGCCGCCGAGCGACATGCGCACGAAGTTCCGGCCGGTGGCCTTGGCGATCGACTTGCCGAGCGAGGTCTTGCCGACGCCGGGCGGACCGACGAGGCATAGAATCGGACCGCGAATCTTCGGCGAGCGCGACTGCACCGCCAGATACTCGATGATCCGCTCCTTCACCTTCTCGAGCCCGTAGTGATCGGCATCGAGCACCTTCTCGGCTGCGACGATGTCGCGCCGCACCCGGGACTTCTTCTTCCAGGGGATCGAGAGCATCCAGTCGAGGTAGTTGCGCACCACCGTCGCCTCGGCGCTCATCGCCGACATGGTGCGGAGCTTCTTGAGCTCCGCCATCGCCTTCTCGCGTGCTTCTTTGGTGAAGGCAGTGGCCTTGATGCGGGCCTCGAGCTCGGCGACCTCGTCCTTGCCGTCCTCGCCCTCGCCCAGCTCCTTCTGGATCGCCTTCAGCTGCTCATTCAGATAGTATTCGCGCTGAGTCTTCTCCATCTGCCGCTTGACGCGGTTCCGGATGCGCTTTTCCACCTGCAGGACGCCGATCTCGGATTCCATATGGGCGAAGACCCGCTCCAGCCGCGCGGAAGTCCCGGCGGTCTCGAGCAGTTCCTGCTTCTCGGGGATCTTCAGCGAAAGATGGCTAGCGACGGTATCGGCAAGCTTCGCCGGATCGTCGATCTGGTTGATCGAGACCAGGACCTCGGGCGCAATCTTCTTGTTGAGCTTGATGTACTGCTCGAACTGCCCGACCACGGTGCGGGCCAGCGCCTCGGTCTCCGGCGGCTCAGCCGGAGAGTCGGCAAGCGGCGCGGCATAAGCCTCGAAATGGGTCTTTGTTTCCTTGAAGCCGGTGATCTGGGCGCGCTTGCCCCCCTCGACCAGCACCTTCACCGTGCCGTCCGGCAGCTTCAGGAGCTGCAGCACCGTCGAGACGGTGCCAACATTGTAGAGATCTTCGGCCTCCGGATCGTCCTGCGCAGCATTCTTCTGCGCAACGAGAAGGATCTGCTTGTCCTCCCGCATCACTGCTTCCAGCGCGCGGACGGATTTCTCGCGGCCGACGAACAGCGGCACGATCATATGTGGGAACACCACGATGTCCCGCAGAGGCAGGACAGGCAGCAATTCGCCGCGCAACAATTCTGGGGACTTATCCGCCATTATGGACCTCACTGAAGGACAGTCGGCCCACGGGTCACCCCCAGCATCGGCTGGTTGGCGGCGTGACCCGCGGCGCCACGGGGATGTCATGCAAATGGTCCGCCGGACACCCCACCGCAAGCCCGATAGGCCGGATGGCGGGGATGTGCTCCCGCCTCCGACCGGCGCCGGGCCTCAGGCCGAGCTTTGCTCGGCGGCCCGCTCGCCATAGATGAAGAGTGGGCTGGCACGGCTCTCCGCGACTTCCCGGTTCACTACCACCTCGTCGACATCGTCGAGGCCGGGCAGGTCGAACATGGTAGTCAGCAGAATCTGCTCCATGATCGAGCGCAGACCGCGCGCACCTGTTTTCCGCTGAATCGCCCGCGTCGCCACCGAACGCAGTGCATCCTCGGTGAAGGTGAGCTTGGTCCCCTCCATCTCGAACAGGCGCTGGTACTGCTTGACGATTGCGTTTTTCGGCTTGGTCAGGATCTCGATCAGAGCCTTCTCGTCGAGATCCTCAAGCGTTGCGATCACCGGCAGGCGACCGATGAACTCCGGGATCAACCCGAACTTCAACAGGTCCTCCGGCTCCACCTCGCGCAGAACGGCGCCGGTACGGCGGTCATCCGGCGAGCGGACCTCGGCACCGAAGCCAATGCCCGAGCCCTTGCCCCTCGCCCCGATGATCCGCTCCAGCCCGGCGAAGGCGCCGCCGCAGATGAAGAGGATGTTCGCGGTGTCGACCTGGAGGAATTCCTGCTGCGGATGCTTCCTGCCGCCCTGCGGCGGCACGGAGGCAACCGTACCCTCCATGATCTTCAAGAGCGCTTGCTGGACACCCTCCCCCGAGACGTCCCGGGTGATGGAAGGGTTGTCCGACTTGCGGCTGATCTTGTCGACCTCGTCGATATAGACGATGCCGCGCTGCGCCCGCTCGACGTTGTAGTCGGCGGCCTGGAGCAGCTTGAGGATGATGTTCTCGACATCCTCGCCAACATAGCCGGCCTCGGTCAGGGTCGTCGCATCCGCCATGGTGAAGGGGACGTCGAGGATCCGAGCGAGAGTCTGGGCCAGCAGCGTCTTGCCCGAACCGGTCGGGCCGAGCAGCAGGATGTTCGACTTGGCGATCTCGACATCGTTGTTCTTCGCGCCATGCGCCAACCGCTTGTAGTGGTTGTGCACCGCAACGGAGAGCACCTTCTTCGCGTGGTCCTGACCGATAACGTAATCATCGAGGACCTTGCAGATCTCCTTGGGCGTCGGCACCCCGTCCCGCGACTTCACCAGATGCGTCTTGTGCTCCTCACGGATGATATCCATGCAGAGTTCGACGCATTCGTCGCAGATGAAGACAGTGGGCCCGGCGATAAGCTTGCGGACCTCGTGCTGGGACTTGCCGCAGAACGAACAGTAGAGTGTATTCTTCGAGTCGCCGGACTTGCTCATGGGCACTCCGCCTGAAAGGGCCGGCTGGGGAACCCCCGCGTTGCGCGGGCCACCGGCTGGCCGCGCCCCCTCTCCCGGGCCGAAGCGGGGGCTTTCCATAGGATTGTAGCCCCCCTGTCATCGGGGGAAAAGCTTTGTGGCGTCACACTGGGCGGCGGCAGGACCGATCGCCGCAGGCGGATCGATCCTTGCCGCCCCGTGCTGGAACGCGCCTGCCTCAGCTCTTGGGCGCCTCAGGGGCGCCAGGCGCTGCCGGCCGGACCTCGACCACCTGGTCGACCAGGCCGAAATCACGCGCTTCCTCGGCGGACATGTATGTGTCGCGCTCCAGCTTCCGCTCGATCGCCTCGATCGGCTGGCCGGTGTGCTTCACATAGATCTCGTTGAGCCGCTGGCGCAGCTTCAGGATCTCGCGCGCCTGGATCTCGATGTCGGTTGCCTGGCCCTGGGCGCCGCCGGAGGGCTGGTGGACCATGATGCGGCTGTTCGGCAGGGCGAAGCGCTTGTCCTTGGCGCCGGCCGTCAGCAGCAGCGAACCCATGGAGGCCGCTTGGCCGATGCAGACCGTACTGACCGGGGCGCGGATATACTGCATGGTGTCATACATCGCAAGGCCGGCGGAGACGACGCCACCCGGGCTGTTGATGTAGAAGGCGATGTCCTTGTTCGGATTTTCGCTCTCAAGGAAAAGGAGCTGGGCGCAGATCGAGGACGAGACCTGATCGAAGACCGGGCCGGTGAGAAAGATGATCCGCTCCTTCAACAGGCGCGAATAGATGTCCCAGGCACGCTCGCCGCGGGCCGATTGCTCAACGACCATTGGGACCAAGGTATTATTGTAGATCTCGACAGGATCACGGTCCCGCATGATGACGCCTTTCAGACAGGAAGCAGGCGAGCCCAGCCTAGCTCGCAACCCTTAATGTGGTGCAACCAGGGCCGCGCCGGAAGGCCCCGCCGAATGGCGGGGGTCCGGCCCGGTCACGATCCGGTCCCGTGAAACTCGTATATCAGATTCACGCGGCCGCGGCAGCGGAAAGCTCGTCCGGCGCCACATTCCGCTCGCTGACCTTGGCCAGCTCCAGCATGAAGTCGACCACCTTTTCCTCGAAGATCGGCGAGCGCAGGTTCTCGGCCGCCTGCGGGTTCTTGCGGAAAAACTCCATCACCTGTTGCTCCTGGCCGGGGTAGCGGGCGGCTTCCTGCCGCATCGCCCGGGACAGTTCGTCGGCGCTGACCGAGATGTTGTTGGTCCGGCCGATCTCGGACAGCAGCAGGCCGAGGCGGATGCGGCGCTCGGCAATGGCCCGGTAGTCGGACTTCAGCACCTCCTCGTCCTTGCCCTTGTCGTCCTCATCCAGCCGGTCAGCCTTCATGTCGGCCTCGACCCGCTGCCAGATCTGGGCGAACTCGGCCTCTACCATGCCCTCCGGTACGGGGAAGCTGGCCCGCTCGGCGAGGCCGTCGAGCAGCGAGCGCTTCACCTTGAGGCGCGAGAGGTTATCGTATTCCTGCTGAAGCGAGCCGCGGACGGCCTCCTGCAGCTTGGTCAGGTCCTCGAAGCCCATGCTCTTGGCGAGCTCGTCGTCGACCGGGGAGTTCATCGGCACTTTCAGGCCCTTGCAGGTCACGGTGAAGGCGGCTGCCTTGCCGGCCAGCTCCTTGGCTCCGTACTCCTCGGGGAAGCTGACATTAATGGTCCGCGTCTCGCCGGGCTTGATGCCCTCAAGCTGCTCGGTGAAGCTGGGGATGAAGCCGGCACCAGCCACCTCGATCTGCATGTCGGTCGCGCTGCCGCCTGGGAAGGGCTCGCTCTCGCCGTCCAGCGTGCCGGTGAAGTCGCAGACGGCGATCTCGCCCTTGGCCGCGCCGCGATCCTCGGTCAGGTCCTCAAGCTTGCGGTTGCGGGCGGCGATCGTCTCGATCGTCGTATTCACCTGCTCGTCGGAGGGCTCAGCCTTCAGCCGCTCGACCTCGATCCCGGCGAAGTCGGGCATCGGGATCTCCGGCAGCAGCTCCAGCTCGACCTTGAATTCCAGATCGGCGCCATCGGCGAAGTTCACCAGCTCGATCTTCGGCTGCAGCGCCGGGCGGAGGCCGCGATCGGTCACGACCTGCTGCGTCGCCTTGTTGACCGACTGCTCGAGCACTTCGCTCATCACCGCCTGGCCGTAGCGGGCCTTCACCACGCTCGCCGGGATCTTGCCGGGGCGGAAGCCGGGCAGGCGCAGCTCGCGGCCCAGCTCATCGAGCCGGCGCGTGCGCTCGGCCGCGATATCGGCCGCCGGGACCGATACCGTATAGGCCCGCTTCAGCCCGTCGTTCGCGACCTCGGTCACCTGCATCGTCGTCACTTTCTTCCCAAAACGCTGTCAGCGGCGCCGATGGTGCGGGCGGAGGGATTTGAACCCCCAAGGCTTGCGCCACCGGAACCTAAATCCGGCGTGTCTGCCAATTCCACCACGCCCGCCCAAGGCCGGAGAGAAGCCAGGACGGCGCCGGATTGGGGCGTGTAGCGCAGGCCATGGCGCTTTCCAAGGCTCGATGCTCGGATTCCCGCCGCATGGACGAGCAATGGCCATTCGGGCGATACCCCCGACCATGTTGCGCCGCCCCCTACCCCGCTTCCGCTGGCTCCGCCGCCTGGGCTTCCTGCTGCTTGCCCTGGTGCTGGCGAGCTTCGGGGGCCTTGCCGGCGCCCTTTGGTGGAGCCTTCCGCCCACGGAAGGCGACTTGCGCCTGGCCGGCCTCGGTGGCCCGGTAGAGGTGACGCTCGATACACGCGGCATTCCCCGCATTGTCGCAGCGGACGAGCAGGATGCGGCGATGGCCCTTGGCTGGCTGCACGCGCGCGACCGGATGTTCCAGATGGAGCTGATGCGCCGCGGAGCCGCCGGTCGCCTCGCGGAGTTGCTCGGCTCGCCGGCGCTCAGGCTCGACCGCTTCACCCGCACCCTCGGCCTCGCCCGTCGCGCCGAGGCCGACCTCGCCGCCCAATCCCCCGAGACGCGAGTGGTGCTGGAGGCCTATGCCGCCGGGGTAAATGCTTGGATCGCCGCCCGCGGCCGCTTTGCCGCGCCGGAATTCCTCGCCCTCGGCGCGCCGGAGCCCTGGCGCCCGGAGCATAGCTTGCTGTGGGGCAAGGTGATGGGCCTTTGGCTCTCGGGCAACTGGAGGAGCGAGCTGGAGCGGGCGCGGCTGGCTGGCCTTCTCCCGCCGGAGCGGCTGCGCGAGCTCTTCCCCGATGAGGCGAGCGCCGGGCGGCCGGATGAGCTGCGGGCCGCACTCGATCCCACCTGGCTCAGTCGCCTTGCCACCGTCCTGCCTCGCTTCCCGGAGCCAGGCACCCTCCCTAGCTCGGCCAGCAATGCCTGGACGGTCGCCGGCCGCCATTCAGTCTCAGGCGCGCCGCTTCTGGCGTCCGACCCGCATCTCGGCTTCCAGGCGCCGATTCTCTGGTATCTGGCGCGGATCGACCTCGCAGATGGGCAGATGCTGGCCGGTGCCACCTCGCCAGGCGTCCCCTTCCTGGTGATCGGGCGCAATGCGCGGCTGGCCTGGGGCTTCACTACCACCCATTCCGATACCCAGGACCTCTTCATCGAGCGCCTCGCCGGTCCGGATGCCTATGAGACGCCGGCCGGGCCCCTCCCCTTCAGCGTCATCGAGGAGCGCATCGCCGTGCGCGGCGCTGCGCCGGAGATTTTGCGGGTGCGGGAGACGCGGCACGGTCCGGTCATCTCGGACCTCGACGAGACGCCACGCGGCGATGGTACGGTCCTCGCCCTCGCTGCCGCCAACCTTGCCTCCGGTGATACCGCGGCAACCGGGCTACATGCGTTGAACCGCGCCGGCTCGGTCGCCGAGGCGCGTGGAGCGGCGGCGGTCATCACGAGCCCCTCGCAGAACCTGATGGCTGCGGATGCGGGCGGTGGCATCGGCATGCTGCTCACCGGGCGGACGCCGCTGCGGAAGGCAGGGGATGGCACAGTGCCCATCCCCGGCTGGGATGGGGGACATGACTGGCTCGGCTGGGCGCCGTTCGACACGCTGCCGCATGTGCTGGACCCACCGAGCGGAATGCTGGCCAATGCCAACAACCGTGTGGCGCCACCCGAGCATCCGGTTTTCCTTGGCGCGGAATGGATCGCTGATTGGCGCTTCCGGCGGATCGGCATGCTGCTTGCGGCACGGCCGCAGCACGACGCGGCGGGTTTCGCCGGCATGCAGCGCGATACGGTTTCGCCTTTCGCCCTTTCATTGACCGGTCCCGAGTCGCTGCTGCGCAGCCTACCCATGGCCGACGGCGCCGTGGGTCAGGCGCAGGCGCTGCTGCTCGATTGGGATGGCGATGTTGCCGCCAGTCGGCCGGAGCCGCTGATTTTCAATGCCTGGCTGAAACAGGTCGGGCGCTTGGCACTGGCAGCGGGCGGAGTGCCGGAAGGCGCTTCCGGAGCACCTGCCGCCTTCCTGAGCTTCGTTCTCTCCCCCGGCGGCCAAGGCGCGGCCTGGTGCGGCGGCGATTGCCGGGTCTTGGCTGCACGAGCCCTTGCCGTCTCGGTCGCCGAACTGCGTACCAGTCTGGGCGAAAATCCAACGCATTGGCGCTGGGGCACTGTCCACCAAGCCATATTCGAACACCCCTTGCTTCGTGCCATTCCAGGCCTCGGCCGGCTGGTGAGACTGGAAGCAACGAGCGGCGGGGACGAATGGACGGTGTCCCGCGGCGGGCTGCGCGGTGGACGTGGGATCGAAGCCTGGCAACACGTCCATGGCGCCGGCCTTCGGCTCGTCGCCGATTTGGCGGATCCCGATTCGACGCTGGCCATCACTGCTACCGGGCAGTCTGGCCATCCGCTTTCGCCGAATTGGAGCAACCTTCTGCCGAACTGGCGTGAGGGCCGTATGATCGCGCTTGGGAAGGCGGCTTCAGAGGCTCCGTTGCGGCTTCGACTGTTACCCTGACAAATCGTATTGGAAATCCCGAAGGCTTGCGGTTGATTCCTGCGCTGCACGCGCCGACACTGGCGGCAGCGATGCTGCACCGCCCCAACCGACGTCCGCAATTCTTCTACACGACCGCGCCGCTTCCCTGCCCCTATCTGGCAGGCCGGACGGAACGGAAGATCGTGACCGAATTGACCGGTCCGGATGCAGAGGCGCTGCATGACCGCCTTTCCCGTGCCGGCTTCCGCCGCAGCCACAACATCGCCTACTCGCCGGTCTGTCCAGGATGCTCGGCCTGTGTTCCGATCCGCATCCTCGCTGAGCAGTTCGAACCCAATCGAGCCCAGCGCAAGCTGCAAAAGATCAACGCTGACATTGCCGGCTTCGAGATGCCAGCACGGGCCACGGCGGAGCAATTCGCCCTTTTCCAACGCTACCAGCAAGCGCGCCATGGCGAGGGCGACATGGCCGCAATGGGCTTCTACGACTACCGCGCGATGGTTGAGGACACGCCGATCACGACAGGGATGGTGGAGTTTCGCGACTCGAAGGACCGGCTGGTTGGTGCCTGCCTGACCGATTGGTTGTCTGACGGGCTCTCCGCCGTCTATTCCTTTTACGACCCGGCGGCTAACCGTCGCTCACTCGGTAGCTGGGCTATCCTCTGGCTCGTGACACGGGCGCAAGCGCTCAGCCTGCCCTTCGTCTATTTGGGCTACTGGGTACCTGAGAGCCAAAAGATGTCGTACAAAAGCCGCTTCCGGCCGAGCGAGGTGCTGGTCGGCGGTGTCTGGCGCGTGTTGGAAGAGCAGGCCGCTGCTGGTGCAGAAGAGGCGATAACCGTCCTCTCAGACTGATAACCGCAGTTTTACATCGGACGCGAAAAACCCCCAGACACGGTGAGTGCTGGGGGTTTATGGGATGCGGGGACAGGATTTGAACCTGTGA
>NZ_JAETWB010000189.1 GCF_016773205.1 Belnapia arida | reverse complement strand
GCCGGAGTTCGTGCCGGTCCGCGTCGCCGCCGATCGCCACGGCGAGGCGATCCCGGAACCAGAGCCTGTACCGCCGCTGCCACCATCACCGCGCGTGACCGCGGCAATCGAGATCGAGTTGCCTGACGGCATCCGGGTACGGGTCGGCGAGGAGGTCGGCCTCGTCGCCTTGCGGCGGGTGTTGGCGGCGCTGCGCGGGTGATCCCGGGGCCACCGCCGGGGGTGCGGGTATGGCTGGCCGCGGGCCCAACCGACATGCGGCGCGGCTTCGACGGGCTGGCGCGACAGGTGCAGGAGGCGCTTGGGCAGGACCCGTTCAGCGGGCAGCTGTTCGTGTTCCGCGGCCGTCGTGGGGATCTGGTCAAGGCGCTGTGGTGGGATGGCCAGGGCCTGGTGCTCTACGCCAAGCGGCTGGAGCGCGGCCA
>NZ_JAETWB010000188.1 GCF_016773205.1 Belnapia arida | reverse complement strand
CCCCCTGGCGCCTGCTGCCGCCCGGGCATGGCAAGCCCGACACCGTCTCCCGCTCCTACCGCCGCTGGGCCAAGGCCGGCCTCTGGCCCCGCCTGCTCGCAGCCCTCGCCATGCATCCGAAACGCCTGGCCACCCTCGCGCACCGCATCTGCTGCGCCTTCCGCCGCGCCATCCGCCTCTGCGGCAACCTCCACGCCATCGTCCTTGCCCGCCGCCTGAAGCTGTTCTCCGCGCTCCCCGCCCCCTCCCAGTTCCTCCCCGACCCGGATTTGTCCGAAATCTACCAGCCCGTCTTCGACCGCTTCGCCCAGTCCATGCTCGACCGCCCCTGGCACCCGCCGAGGGTCGTCTGGCGCACGCTGCACTCCATGCACCGCTTCGTCGCAGGCCGCGCCCGCATCCCAAGGTGGATGGAGCCGGCATGA
>NZ_JAETWB010000187.1 GCF_016773205.1 Belnapia arida | reverse complement strand
CTGGTGCACGCGAGCAAGCCCTCGGCTCTGCGCAGTTGGGCCCTGGCGATCGCGCAGCGTCGTGGTCTGCAGAAGGCCCGTGTGGCGCTCGCGCGTCGCCTGGCTGTGGTCCTGCACCGCATGTGGTCCGACGGGACCACGTTCCAGCCGCTCGGGAGGGCCGCCGCCGCGTAATCGGACCAGCCGCTCCAACGAGATCCGCGCGTCGCGGAGTGGTGTCCCCGTGGGGACGAGGGTGAGGCGAGGACGAAGCCGTTCCTGCTCCGGGCATCCCTGGGTGCCGAGGGCGCGTAAGGGAGATTGGTCCCGCCCCCCCTTTTAGAACCCCATCCTGGGGCGGCCGGTGCGCCGACCCCGAAGAGAAGCGTGAAACCCACGCGGGACAGCACCACTGCTTGACGCACGTGCCCACGATTAGAGAAGAATGGC
>NZ_JAETWB010000186.1 GCF_016773205.1 Belnapia arida | reverse complement strand
ACATCCTGAGCACCGGCTGCCAGTGGGCCGCGCTGCCGAAGGACCTGCCGCCGCGGAGCACCGTGAACGACTACCTGCGGCGCTGGGACGAGGACCGGACGCTCGATCGCATTCACCACACGCTCTACGTGCTGTGCCGGGGGCAGGCCAGGCGCGACGCCAGCCCGACGACCGCGATCATCGACAGCCAGAGCGTGAAGAGCGCGGAAAAAGGGGGCGCTGCATCGATCCCTCGGGCTACGACGCGGGCAAGAAGATCAAAGGCAAGAAACGGCACGTCTTGGTCGACACCCAAGGGCTGCTGATGCAGGCCATCGTCCACGCCGCCGACATCCAGGACCGCGATGGTGGTGTGCTGCTGATGGGTTCGCTGTTCGGCCTCTACCCCTTCCTGCTGAAGCTCTACGCCGACGGCGGATATCAAGGTGCCAA
>NZ_JAETWB010000185.1 GCF_016773205.1 Belnapia arida | reverse complement strand
CCCTGTTCGCCCTGCTCCTGCTGCGGGAGAGGTTGCGGCTGACCTACCGTGGCCTGGAAGACCTTCTCTGCCTTGCAGGCCAACTCCGCCGCGTACTCGGCCTCCGAGCTGTCCCGGACCACGCGACGGTGTGGCGGTTCGCTCGCCATCACGTCAGCCCCCATCTGCTGGATGCGGCCCTGACTGAAACCGTCCGCCGCGCCCGTGGGGACGCTGAGCGCGCGTCCCAGATCGCGCTCGACTCCACCGGCCTCTTCCTCGCACACACGTCCCGCTACTTTGAGTGGCGCGCGAAGCGGCACCGGGGCCAGCGCGGCTGGTTGAAATGGGCCTCCGCCATGTGGGTCGCGCCGCAGATCCTGTTGGCGCAGCGGGTCAGGCCGGGCCCGTGCGGCGACTTCACCGACCTGCCGCCTTTGGCGAGCGCGGCCGCCGCCCGCAT
>NZ_JAETWB010000184.1 GCF_016773205.1 Belnapia arida | reverse complement strand
GGTGAGGCCGGATCCGGGAACAAGGTCATGCTGCAGGGTAGTCGGCGGGTGCGGGCGGTCTCTTAACCGCCTAACCGCAGCACGCCGCCAACACGACGCTCAGGGCATCTCCACAACCGAAGGATGCAAGAAATTCCCACCACAACCTATGCGGGTAACTTACTCGTAAGGTTCCAAATGCGTGATTTCACGCATCCCCGAAGCGGGAGCAGTGTTTCGCCTACAGGTAGTGAAACTTGGGATCGAAGGAACCAAGACGATGGCGGTGCTGCTGGTCGAGGACGACGCTATGGTGCGCCTTACCCTCGCCGACTTCTTCGAAGCAGCTGGGATCGACTTCCTCGAGGCCGGCAATGCCGAGGATGCCCTGGCCATCCTCGACGACCCTTTGCAGCGCATCGACGTGCTGGTCACCGATCTCAACCTGGGCGCCGGCGACAGTGGCCTGGCCCTGGCCACCAA
>NZ_JAETWB010000183.1 GCF_016773205.1 Belnapia arida | reverse complement strand
GCCAAGCTCGATCCGACGCAGCGCGTCCAGGCGTTGCTGCGTGGGCTCACCTACAACCTTCAGCGCCTCGTCCGTCTTGGTGCTCCCGCGTGAGCCTCGCGACAGGGCAAGAGCATCTAACAAAACTGGATTTGGCGCGTTCTGGGAGGCATGAGCAGGCCTCTTGTCCCCGATGCGCTCTGGGCGGTGGTGGAGCCGCTGTTGCCGCCTGAACCTCCGAAGCCGAGGGGCGGGCGACCTCGCCTGTCCGACCGTGCCGCCCTGACCGGCATCCTCTTCGTTCTGCAGTCTGGCATCCCGTGGGAGATGTTGCCTCAGGAGATGGGCTGCGGGTCTGGCATGACGTGCTGGCGCCGGTTGCGCGATTGGCAGGAGGCCGGCGTATGGGACCGGGGTCACGTCCGTCAACGTGGTGGAATTTGCTGATGGGCTGCGGGTGACCACGGCTCAGGCGGGCCGGGGTGGCA
>NZ_JAETWB010000182.1 GCF_016773205.1 Belnapia arida | reverse complement strand
AGGAAGTTGGCCGCGATACGGCGCGTGGCCTTCTCGTGCAGTTCGACAAAGGCAAACTTCGAGGTGCGGTCGATGGCGACGAAAAGGTGGAGCTTGCCCTGCTCCGTCCGGACCTCAGCGATGTCGATGTGGAAGTAGCCGATGGGGTAGCGCTTGAACTTGGAGCGGCCCGGCTTGTCACCTTCGGTGTCCGGCAGCCGGCTGATGCCATGGCGCTGGAGGCAGCGGTGCAGGCTGGAGCGGGTGAGATGCGGCAGGGTAGGCTGGAGGGCATAGAGGCAATCGTCGAGCGGCAACAGCGTGTGACGGCGGAAGGCAACGACGACGGCCTCATCCTCGGTCGATAGAACCGTGGATCTGGGCTCCTGGGGCCCGGTGCGCAGGTCGGAGACGGAGGATCGCCTCCGCCACTTGGCCACGGTCTTGGGGTTGATCCCGTAGCGCTTGGCGAGCCCCCTCAGGCTCTCTTGACTATG
>NZ_JAETWB010000181.1 GCF_016773205.1 Belnapia arida | reverse complement strand
CGCGGTTTGCTCGGGCTTGGGATGGGCGACTGGTGAGGCCGGATCCGGGAACAAGGTCATGCTGCAGGGTAGTCGGCAGGTGCATGCGGTCGCCTAACCGCCAACCAAGGCACGCCGCAAACACGACGCTCAGAGCATCTCCACAACCGAAAGATGCAAGAAGTTCCCACCACAACCTATGCGAGTAACTTACTCGTAAGGTTCCAATTGCGTGATTTCACGCATCCCCAAAGCGGGAGCAGTGTTTCGCCTACAGGTAGTGAAACTTGGGATCGAAGGAACCACGACGATGGCGGTGCTGCTGGTCGAGGACGACGTTATGGTGCGTCTTACCCTCGCCGACTTCTTCGAGGATGCCGGGATCGACTTCCTCGAGGCCGGCAATGCCGAGGATGCCCTGGCCATCCTCGACGATCCTTTGCAGCGCATCGACGTGCTGGTCACCGATCTCAACCTGGGCGCCGGCGACAGTGGCCTGGCCCTGGCCACCAA
>NZ_JAETWB010000180.1 GCF_016773205.1 Belnapia arida | reverse complement strand
GACCTCGTCCCGTTGACGAGGATCAGCGAATCACGATCCGCAGCCAGTCGCGAGCGGGAATTTCAGCAGCCTGCTAGGCTCCAGACTCGATCAGGTCCATCCGAGGAGGATGGCGGCGATGGCGACGGCTGAGGCATAGTTGGCGGCGAGTTTGTCGTATCGGGTGTGGATGCGGCGCCAGTCTTTCAGTCGTCCGATGGTGCGCTCGATGATGTTGCGGGCCCTATAGGCGCGCGCATTGAAGGGCTGCGGGTTCTTGTGGGTTGGGTTGTTCAGGATAACGGGCGGGGTGCCGCGCCCGAGCGGGAAGTGGCGCAGGCCATTGCTGTCGTAGGCGGCATCGGCGGCGCAGAAGGCGGGTGGTGGCAGGTTGGCCAACAGGCCATGGGCCGGGCGGAGGTCGCCCATCTGCCCGGGTGTTGCTCTGTCGCGAGGCTCATCCGGGGGCACTGAGGCGGACGAGGCGCTGGAGGTTGTAAGTGAGCCCGCGCAGTA
>NZ_JAETWB010000017.1 GCF_016773205.1 Belnapia arida | reverse complement strand
TCGACCTGGCGCACGTAGACGGCGAGCAGCATGACGCCGGACAGCAGCGCCCCGAGCCGTCCAGCCAGCCACCCGACCGTACCCCGGGCTGCGCCGGGCAGGGTGACAGCATTGTCCAGCACGAGGAGGAAGAGGGAGACCGCGAGCCAGAGCTGCAGGGCGGTGCGCAGCCGCGTCTGCCGCCACAGGACGGCGAGGGCGATGACGGAGACGGCCAGGACGGCGGGGCCGATGCCGGAGGTCGTCAGCTGTGTGTAGTTGTCGCCCTCGACAGACTTCGGCAGCAGGTGAACGAAGCGCGTCACCCCGAGCGCCACCGCTGCGGCGGTCGCGACCGTCAGCCCGGCCGCCAGCCACCCGAGCCAGGCCGAGCGCCCGCGGGGCTCAGGGCGGCGCCGACCGTCACCCTCCAGCGCGGCATAGCCGAGCGCGAAGAGCGGCGGCCCGAGGTGCCAGAAGGTCCAGAGCCAGATGGTCGTGTCTGGCCCGGATCCGAGGAGGCGTTCCGGGGCGAACACCCCGGGGAAGGAAAGGATCTGCAGGAAGACAGTGAGGGAGACGTAGAGGCTGCCCGCCCCGAGGATGAGCAGGGGAACCGACCGGGCCCGGCGGTACTCGCTGAAGAACAGGTAGGTGGTCAGCGCATAGACAGCGATGAGGGCGCTCTGGTAGGCAGGGATGAAGCCCGGCATGGGCGGCAGCGGGCGCGACGCGATGGGCAGCAGGGCGAAGGTTGCCGCGGCGAACGCTAGGCAGACCAGGCATGCCGTTAGGCGCTGCCTTCGGCTCGGCGCGGCCGTCGCCAGGGTCTCCAACGAGAGGATCTGTCCGCCGTCCATGTCACCCTCAACCCGCGCCCTCAGGATGGAGGGCGGTACGCCGCCGCTTGATATACAGGGTTCCTAGGGAAATGCGCCGCTGGCCGAAACTGCAGGGCATCAGTCACCTTCCGCTCGTAACCCCTGGCAAGAAGCGGACGGTGGCGCGCAGACCGGCGGGCTCAAAGTGCAGCTTCACGGCGGCGCCCGCGCCCAGGTCATGGGGCAGCGCCTGCTCGAGCAAGCGCGTTCCGAAACCGCGTTGCGTTGGAGCCCCGGCGACCGGCGGCCCGCCGCTCTCGATCCATTCGAGCGCTACCCCTCCACTCGGTTCCTCGCGGCAAGCGAGGGCGACCTGCCCTCCCGGCGCCGAAAGCGCCCCATGCTTGGCGGCGTTGGTTGCCAGTTCGTTCAGCGCCAGCGACAAGGCCTGTGCCTGCGCCGGGGAGAGCCGCCCCGCCCGCCCGGTTTCGAGGTCGCAAGAGAGGTCGACGCGGCGTCCGGTGCCGTCTCCGGTCAGCCAAGGCGCGAGCGCGGTGCGGGCTACTGCGTCGAGATCTGCCGCCTCCCACGAGGCGGCGGTGAGTAAGTCGTGCGTCCGCGCCAGCGCACGAAGACGGCCATTGATGTCGGCCGCGAAGCGGGCGGGATCGGCGGACCCCGGACCGCGCAGCGTCTGGGCAACCAAGGACTGCACGGTAGCGAGCACATTCTTTACGCGATGGTTCAGCTCGGCGACGATAAGGCTCCGGTGCCGTTCGCTCCGTGCGCGCTCTTCCAGCGCTGCGGAAAAGGCTGCCGCAAGCTCGTCCGCCTCGCGCAGGCCCGTCGGGCCCAGCGTGGCGCCGCCCAAGACCAACCTGGTCAGGCGCTGAAATGCCGCGACCGTGAGGCGCGCGAGCAGGATCGCAAGGGCGATGCCCGTGGCAGCGACCAGCGTCCCCGGACCCAGGATGCGCGCGAGCGCGGCGCGCAGTGGCGCCTCGAACTCCGCCTCGGGTGTGGTCATTACGTAGGCGTAGCCGCTCCGCGATCCGTGCGCGAAGGCGACGACCGCCGGGACGCCTTCGCGCGTGGTCGTGCCGTGCAAGACGCCCTCGGGCACCGCGGCTAACCGGCTCCGCATCTCCGACCGCATTGGTTGGCCGACGATGCCGTCGCCGCCTTGCGTCCGGGCGACGATGGCTCCCGCGCGATCCACAACCGTGCCGATCCAACCAGGCGCGTCAGGCACGCGCTGCGCCTCGAGCGCCGCGGCCAGGCGCGCCTGTGGAAGAGAAAGCCCGAGGGTCGCCGCCACCGCGCTCCGACCGGCGCCGTCGGGGTGGCCGAAGATGGGCACGCCGACGGCAACGGTGGGCGCGCCGGTCATAGTTCCGCGGAAAAGGTTGGTGATCTCGGCATGCCCTGAGGTCAGCACCCGGAGCGCTGCATCCGGAGCGCGGACCCCTGCCCGGCGTTCCCCTGGTGCCCAGGCGGTCATCAGCGCCATCTGGCCATCGGCGGCGACTAGGGAGAGGGTCGCGTCCCCAAACCGGGCCGAGGCGGCGCGCATTTCGCCCTCGACGGCATCGAGGTCGCCGCGGATCAGAGCGGAGGAGGCGGCGAGGCCGTCGAGCAAAGCTTCGGCACGGTCGAACTCGCGGTCGACGGCGAGCGCCAGCGTCCTTGCGCGACCGAGCAGGGCATCCTCGGCCCGCGTCCGCGCCCCGTCCTGCGCGCGCCAGACGGCGGCAGCGGCCAGCGCGAGAAGGGGCACCGCGACCGCGGCAACAAGGAGCGACAGGCGCCGGGCGAGGGATGATGGAACCGGCCCCGTCGCGGCGTTAGTTGGTCCCACAGGAGTGGACTTGACCGGGATCACTGGGTTCCATTCTGTGTCCTGGTTAGTTTTGCCGCCATGCTCCCAACCATCGGGCGAAAATTCCTGTTCGAAAACACCCATATGCTGGGGAGAGCGGAATACGCAACCCGAGAGCCAATACCGAGTGGCCAAATGGGCGGCGCGGAACGAGCGAAGACCCGCTGAGGCACACTACCTACCGTCTGCCCGCACCAGCATTCCCGCCAAGCCGATACTTCCCGAAACCGCGAGGATTGAACGTGAGGCGGTCGCTCACGTTTCCGGCTGATGGCATCCCGGAGGACCTTCGGTCGTTCGTTGCCGAACCTGATGTGGACAGGCTGATTCACGAAGACTGCTGGTTTCGGACGGAAGAGGATGTCCCTTGGGTGAGGCGGTGAGAAGCACTGAGCAGGAGCTGCTTCGGCAGCAGGCCATTTTGGCCCGATTCGGGGATGTGGCCCTCAGGTCCGACGACCTCGACGAGATCCTGACTGAAGCCTGCCGCCTTGTTGGGGAAGCGCTTGGCACCGACCTCGCCAAGGTCATGGAGCTGAAGGAGGACGGCGAGATCCTGTTCGTTCGCGCGGGCGTGGGCTGGAAGCCGGGCGTGGTCGGCGAGACAACCGTCAAGGCGTCGGACGTGACATCGGAGGCCCATGCCCTGAGGACGGGCGAGGATGATCTCTCCCGACATCGCGCAGGAGACGCGGTTCAGCTACCCGCCGTTCCTGGTCGACAACGGCGTCAGGGCGGTGGCCAACGTCCCCATCATCGGCAGCGACGGCAAGCCCCCCTTCGGCATCCTGCAGGTCGATAGCCGCGAGCCGCGCGAGTTCACCGAGAACGACACCGTCTTCCTGCGCACCTACGCTAACCTGCTCGCGGCCGCGGTGAACCGCCTTCGTACGACAGGGGACCTGCGCGACCGCGAGGCGCGGCTGCGCCGGAGCGAGGAGCGGTTCCGCCGCGTCGCCGAGATCGAGACGGTCGGGGTGATCTTCTTCGTCACCGATGGCCGGATCACCGACGGCAATGCGGCCTTCCTGCGCATGTCCGGCTTCACCCGCGACGACCTGGAGTCAGGCCTGCTGCGCTGGGACGAGCTCACCCCGCCGGAGTGGATGTCGCAGACCCTGCGGGGTATCGAGCAACTGAAGGCAACCGGCCAAGGGGCACCGTTCGAGAAAGAGTACTTCCGCAAGGACGGCTCGCGCTGGTGGGGGCTGTTCGCGGGCAGGATGCTGGACGACGGCACCGCGGTCGAGCTCGTACTCGACATCAGCGATCGCAAGGCCGCCGAGGGGGCGCTGCGCGACAGTGAGGCCCGGCTGCGCTCCCTGGTCGAGGGGATCCCGCAGCTCGTGTTCCGCTCGCGTAGCTCGGGCGAGCGGATCTGGGGCAGCCCGCAGTGGATCGTCTACGTCGGGCAGTCGGAGGAGGAGAGCGTCGGCCTGGGCTGGCTCAACGCCGTCCACCCCGATGACCGTGCCGCAACCATGGCGGCCTGGACCGAGGCGGAGGCGCGCGGGCGCTTCTCCGTCGAGCACCGCACCTACCACGCCGCGGGTGCGACATGGCGTTGGTTCCAGAGCCGCGCCACGCCGGTGCGCGACGCCGCGGGCCGCATCCTCGAGTGGTTCGGTACTTCGACTGACATCGACGACCAGGTGCGCGCCCGTGAGGTGCTGGCGCGCGGCAGCGAGGAGCTGGAAGCGCAGGTCGCCGAGCGCACCGCCGAACTGCGGAAGGCTTTGGAGAGCCTGCGGGCGGAGGTGGAGCAACGCGAGCAGGCCGAGGCGAACTTGCGGCAGATGCAGAAGATGGAGGCGGTGGGACAGCTCACCGGCGGGGTGGCGCACGACTTCAACAACCTGCTGACCGTCATCCGCTCCTCCGCCGGGTTGCTCCGTCGATCGGACCTGCCTGAGGAGCGGCGGCGCCGATATGTCGAGGCGATCGCAGAGACCGCCGACCGCGCCGCCAAGCTGACCGGGCAGCTTCTGGCCTTCGCGCGGCGCCAGCCGCTCAAGCCGGAGGTATTTGCGGTCGGCGAGCGGGTCGGGTCTGTGGTGGAACTGATCCGCCCTCTGGTCGGCGCCCGCATCAGCATCGAAGCGGCGGTCGAATGCGAGTACTGCGCGGTCGAGGCCGACCCGAGCCAGTTCGAGACGGCGTTGGTCAACCTGGCGGTGAACGCGCGCGACGCGATGGAGGGAGAGGGGCAGCTGACATTGCGGACTTGGCTCGTCACTGGGGTGCCGCCCACCCATGGCCACGCGGGCACACCGGGCGCCTTCGTCGCGGTGTCCGTGTCCGATACCGGGTTAGGGATCTCCCCCGAACTGCTGGGCCGCATCTTCGAGCCGTTCTTCACGACAAAGGAATCGGGAAAAGGCACCGGGCTCGGCCTCAGCCAGGTCTATGGCTTCGCCAAGCAATCGGGCGGCGAACTGCACGTCGAGAGCGAGGTCGGGCATGGCACCACCTTCACGCTTTACTTGCCGCGTGTTGAAGCCAAACCGGTGGTGTCGCCCACCCAGCCTAAGAAGGAAGCTGACGCGCCTGTGGATGGACGTCGGAACGTGCTGCTGGTCGAGGACAACGCGCAGGTCGGCGATTTTGCCCGCCAGATGCTGGAAGACCTCGGCTACGTGGCCACCTGGGCACCGAATGCCAAGGCGGCTCTGGAGCTGCTTGGGGAGGACGCAGGCTGCTTCGACGTGGTGTTCTCGGACGTGGTGATGCCGGGAATGAACGGAGTCGAGCTTGGGCAGGAGATCCGCCGAAGGTGGCCGGACCTGCCGATCGTCTTGACCAGCGGCTACAGCCACGTGCTGGCGAATGGTGGCGCCCGGGGCTTCGAGCTGCTGCACAAGCCCTACTCGGCCGAGGGCCTATCGCGGGTGCTGCGATCGAGCCGTTGAGCAGCTTCCGCGCAGCCAAGTGCGCTGTCCGTCCCGCGACGGTTTCAACCCGGAAAGCCCCGGAAGCGGTTGGACCGCTAACCGTCCCGATGGGCATGTGTGCACGGTAACTTGCCCACCGCACGCTGATGCCTTTGACCTCGGGGCGAGCGGCTACCTCGTGAAGCCGGTAAACTCGGACGGTCTGCTCGAGATGATCAAAACCATTGGGGTGTACTGGATGGTTATGTCCGAGCTGCCCTCGGGACCGTCGGATGCATCGCCGCCGTCCTGAGACAGCTGGGACGACGCGTTTTGGTGGTCCTTGCTTGGGGATGAGGCACCGGACACCTGCGCGGCTGGCCCGACGTCACCGAAGTCGCAGACGCGGCTTGTTCCTGAAAAGCATCAACGTGTCGGTAGGCAAAACAGCCTCGACTGTTCTGCCTCTGATCCGCTATTCAGTTGGTAACAAACCCGTGAGCGTCGCCGTAGCCTGGAGCGACTTGCAGGGGAATGAGAACGGAACCGCATGCTGGATACTTTGGCTCGTTGGCTCTTCGACCCGTCCGGGCTGACGCCACATGGCTTCTGCCTGCTGTGGGAGCCTTGGCTCATTTGGACCCACGCCGTGTCGAACATCGCGATTGGCGTGGCGTACTTCACCATTCCATTGGCATTGGCGGTCTTCGCCCGGCGCCGCAGCGACCTCGCCTTCAAGCCAGTGTTCTGGCTCTTCGCCGCCTTCATCCTGCTCTGCGGCACTGGCCATTGGCTCGACCTGCTCACCCTTTGGGTTCCGGCATACGGGCTGGAAGGCGCCGTCAAGGCCGGAACGGCCATGGTCTCGGTGGCGACCGCCGTCGCGCTCTGGCCGCTACTGCCGAAGGCCCTCGCCATGCCGTCGCAGACGCAGCTCCGCGAGGCGAACCAGGCGCTGGAGTTGCTCGCCGAGGAGCGCAGGCTTTCCGCAGAGGCGTTGCGCGAGAGCGAGGCTCAGTACCGCACATTGTTCGCGCAGGCGCCCCTCCCGCTCCATTCGCTCGAGCTCGACGGCCGCATCCTGTCCGTCAGCGAGCGGTGGCTCGAGTTCATGGGTTATGGAAGCCGCGAGGAGGTGCTCGGGCGCCACCTCACCGAGTTCATGGCCGAGGAGGCCAAGCGGGCCTTCAGCACGTGCTGGCCGCGCTTTGTCTCGGAGGGTGGGTTCAATGATCTCGACTTCCAGCTCGTCAAGCGTTCTGGCGAGGTTGCTGAGGTGCTTATCTCGGCCCGCCTCATCCGCGACGAGGCGGGAGCGCCGGTTCGCACCATGGGCGTCATCGTGGACGTCACCGAGCGCAGGCGCGCGGAGGCGGCGCTGCGGGCCAGCGAGGAGTGCCTGCGCCAGGCGCAGAAGATGGAGGCGGTCGGCCAGCTTACGGGTGGCATTGCCCACGACTTCAACAATGTGCTGACCGCCGTCATGGGCAATCTCGGCTTCATCCGCAGGCGGGCGGGCGAGGACCGCCCCGACCTCGTGCGCTTCGCCGACAACGCGCTCGACGCGGCCGGGAAAGCCGCCGGGCTCACGGCGCAGCTCTTGTCCTTCTCGCGCCGCCAACGCCTCGACCCTAAGCCGCTGGACCCGGTCGAAGTCGTGGAGGGCATGCGCACCCTCCTCAAGCGGACGGCAGGGGACAGAATCAGCTTGTTGGTCAACGCCGATAGTGATGTCGGATACTGCCTGGCGGACCGGAACCAGCTGGAGTCGGCGGTGCTGAACCTTGCCATCAATGCCCGCGATGCAATCGCTGGGGCTGGTCGCATCGTCATCTCCCTAGGCACCGAGCGCGTGGCCGCTGGGTCGGACGGCTGCCCGCCGAGCGGTGACTACGTCCGCATCGCCATTCGCGACGACGGACCGGGCATGCCCGAGGACGTTCGCCATCGCGCTTTCGAGCCGTTCTTCACGACCAAGCCTCCCGGACAGGGAACCGGGCTGGGGCTGGCCCAGATCCACGGTTTCGCGCACCAGTCCGGCGGCACGGTGACCATCGACAGCGTGCCGGGGAAGGGGACCGAGGTCACCATCCTGTTGCCGCGGTCCGAGGCCACCCCTAGCGACCGCGGCCGAGTGCGCGACACGGTGCCCGAGGCGCCAGCGGGGCACGGCGAGACCGTCCTGCTGGTCGAGGACGACGCGTCGGTGCGCGGTGTCATGGCTATGACCCTTGTCGAACTGGGCTATCGGGTGCTCGAAGCGGAGGATGCCGACGCGGCGCTGGCAGCGTTCAAGGCCGCCGCAGGCCTGGATGCCGTCGTGACCGACCTGACGATGCCCGGCAGCATGGACGGTCTGGAACTGGCCGAGGCCGTCCGCGCCCGCAGCCCAGAACTCCCCGTTATTCTTATGACGGGTCATCTCGACCCGCTGCGCGAGCAGCGGCTGCCGGACGGCGTGACATTCCTGCAGAAGCCTTGCACGCGCGTCCAACTGGCTGCCGCGCTCCAACGCGCCTTGATCGGAGGAGCGGAGCCCGTTCAAATGTTGGTCTGATCCGCGCCTGACTGGCGCTTAGCAACCAGACCTCGGCGTTGCATGATATGAGCCTGGTTGGCGAGGGTGTCGGGTCGGGCAGCGCCGGAGCTGCGGTGTAAACTGCCACCCTCGGTCCGTCACAGTTCCCTGGTAGGACGGGATCACTGTACCCGACTAGGTCCGTGTCACAGGTCACCGGAGTTACGGCGTCACGGTACCCGTCAGGTCCGCGGCACGGCTTGTCGGCTGGGCCGCGTCACAGGTAATTGGCCAAGCCAGGGTCACGGTTGCCCCCCGAGGGCACCAACGGCGATGCCGCAGCCTGCAGGGCCTCACCCGTCCAGCACTCCCGGAGGATGCGGCGCATTTCCTCGCGGGTGCTGGCGACAACGAAGTCGCTGCGCTCAATGGTACGGTCGCCGTCCTCGACGAGCCGTCGGAGGTATGCCTCGGAAAGGGAATGCCCTACGCCGAGCATCTCGCCGTCAGCGTCTCTGCCCTGCTGTTCCGGCCGTTCGTCCTCGGTTTCCGGCTTCTCGGCCATCGCTTCGGCCTCCACAGTCCGCGCAGCAGTGTGGCACACGTGCTCGGCGCCGGTTGCGAACCGGATGTGGCGGTTGCCGGGCGGCGCCAAGACCGGCCGCATCCGCCCATACCTCGGAGGCGCGTTCGCCTGACTGGAGGCTGTCGACGTTGCCCTCAGGCGCGATTGGGTTGGCCGCGGGCGTGGAAGCGCAGGACCGCCCGCAGGCCATCGGGCTCGAAGTGCATGTCGACGGAGGAACCAGGGCCAAGGTCCTTCGAGATGCCGCGTTGGAGCAGCCGCGTTCCGAACCCGCGTTGCGTCGGCGGACCGGCGACCACCGGCCCGCCCGTCTCGGCCCAGGTCAGCTCGACCAGCGCGTCCTGACCCGCCGCGTCGCCGCCCAGCCTGACCCAGGTCACCTCGGCCCGGCCCTCCGGGCGCGACAGGGCGCCGTACTTGATGGCGTTGGTGGCCAGCTCGTGCAGGGCAAGCGCCAATGCTTGGGCTTGATGCGATGTCAGGTAAACATGCCCGGGGCCAAACGCCGCGACCTGTCCTCCATGGCGCCACGGTGCGAGGGCGGCCGAGACCAGGGTGCCCAGATCCGCGCCTTCCCAGTTCCGAGCCGTCAGCAGGTCATGGGCCTGCGCCAGAGCGCCGAGGCGCCCGGTGAAGTCGCGAACGAAGAGATTAGGGTCGCCGCCCGTGCCCCGCAGCGTCTGCGAGGCGAGGGACTGCACGGTGGCAAGCATGTTCTTCACGCGGTGGTTCAGCTCATGGACCAACAACTCCCGCCAATGCGCCGCCTGCCGGAGCTCGTCGGCGGCCTCCTCTGCCGCCTTGGTGCGCCCCTCGGCGGTGGCTCGGGCGCGGAGCGCGGCGACCGACCGCCAGAGTGCCCGCCGCAGCTCCTCGAACTCGGCGATGCGCTCTGGCGCCAGGGATGCCGGGGTACCCCCCCGGCGCAGGTGGTTGGCATCCGCCGCAAGGGCCCGCAAAGGCCGGAGCAGGCGCTGCGCCAGCAACACGGCGAGCGTGGCGGCGAGGCCCGCCAGGACGGCAGCGCCGACCGCGTATCGCAGCGCGGGCCCGCGCCACTGCCCCTCATAGGGTGCGTAGGGCAGCGTCACCGCCACTACCCAGGATGAGGCCATATCGAGCCGCCTGAACGCCAACACCGCTCGGTACCCGGCCAGCGACATCTCGCCGCGCACCAGTCCCCGGTCCTGGCCCGTGGTGGCATCGATGTACCAGGCCGGGGAGAGCTGGTTGAGGAAGCGCCCGTGGTCCGCCGAGCGCGTTACGACGCGGTGGTTCCCGTCCGTCAGTACCGCGAAGCCACCCTCGTGACCCAGCTCCTGGCGCATAAGGAGCGCGGAGAGGCGTTGTGGATCGAAGGCAAGGAGGAGCACGCGGCGTTTTCCTGGTTCGGCCCCGGCGGTCCCGGCGGGCAGAGCCTGGAAGACGGCGACGACCGGCCGACGGGCGGTGGCGCCAACGAACAGGTCGCTCACCACGGGACCTGTGGTGGTGAGAGCCTGGCTGACGAAAGCATCGCCAGCTCCCTTCGGCAACTCGGTGCCGAGAGGCGGGAGCGTGTTGAAGACCTGCTGCGAGTCCGCCTCGAGGAGGGCGACCCAACCCCCGAAAGCGCGGCCGACTGCGGCCGCCCGGCCGTAAGTGCCAGCGGTGTCGCCCGACGCAATCGAGGTCGAGGCCGCAAGCGTTGAGAGGGCTGTGGCCGCGATCTCAACCTCGCGGTCGAGGGCCGTCGCCAGCGCCTGCGCGGTGCTTGTCAGGCCCGCCTCCTCGGCCCGCTGGTACGCTTGACCAAGCTCCCAGGTTGTAGCCGCCCCCAGCAGCAGGGCCGGGGCGAGCACAAGGAGCACGAGGCCAACCAGGTAGGCGCGCAGGCCTGGGCGCCTACCTGGTTGGCTCCCGGCGGGAGGGGGGTCGGTTTCCGGAATTATGGGTGTTGCCACCACGCGTTCCGCCGTGGGCTCCGGACGTTCGGATAAGGGGACGGCGACGCCGTCAAAAGGCTTGGGCAAGTCTGGCCCCTGGAGCGGCGGGCAAGTGCTTGATCTCATGGGCAGGAGTGCAGACTGCGTTGCGGCCTGGGCGATGCAGTCGCGCCTGACTTGGTCGGGCAGGCCAGGCATGGAAGCCGCCGCTGGGCCTGTGCTTCTCGAACTTTCCTAGCACCCATGCAGACGCCACCTTCAACCCAGCGGAAACGGCGGTCTCGGGGTCGGGTTGCCGCGCCCAGGGCCGCCGTCGCCGCTGGGCTCTTGTCGCCGGACCTGCTCTCCTCCTGACCGCGCGGTGTGGCAAAAACGCCTCGCCATGCCATCGCGCGGGTGGTTGCAAGGTGACACCTCGGCCTCGTACGCCTAGGTGTGCGGCATGCCTGCCCAACACAGCCTCCATGTCGCCCTGACGGCGGAACTGTGCCGCCTCGTCGAGCGCCTCGTCGCCTCCGGCCGTTACCAGACCTCGAGCGAGGTCGTCCGCGCCGGTCTTCGGCTGCTGGAGCGCGCCGAGGCGCTGCCGCCCGAGCCTTCCACCCCTTCGTCCCGCCGCCCTCGCCCCGAGCACCAACGATGAACAGCCGTAAGGTCGACCTCGCCCGCCACCGGCTGCCGAGTTCGGGCCACCTGGCCGAGCTCGTCCTGGAGAACTTGGCCGACTTCGCCGTCTTCACGATCTGCCTCGAGGGCACGATCACCAGCTGGAACAGCGCCGCCGAACGGGTGATGGGCTGGTCGGAAGAGGAGGCCGTCGGCCAGGACGCCTGCATGATCTTCACGCCCGAGGACCGGGCGGAGGATGCTTGCGAGAGGGAGAGGGCGACCGCCCGGCGCTGCGGGCGGGCTGAGGACGAGCGGTGGCACCTGTGCCGGGACGGCAGCCGCTTCTGGGGCTCCGGCGCCTTAACCCGCCTTGAGGACGACGAGACAGGCGAGCACATCGGCTACGTGAAAATCGTCCGTGACCGCACCGAGCAGCATCTGGCCGGGGAGCGCCTGCGGGTGAGCGAGGCGCGCCTGCGGGGTGCCCTCGGCATCAGCACGGTCGGCGTGTTGTTCTGGGGCGAGGGGTTCAGGCTGACGGAGGCGAACGACGCCTTCCTGCGCATGACCGGGTTCAGCCATGAGGAGGCGATCGGCAAGACTTGGCGGGAGCTGACCCCGCCGGAGTTCTACCCGTCCTCTCTCAAGGCGGTTGAGGAGGTGACCACCCTCGGCGAGGCGGTGCCCTACGAGAAGCAGTACTACCGCAAGGATGGCTCGTGCTGGTGGGGCCTGTTCGCGCCGCGGCGTATCGGCGACGAGGTGGTCGAGTTCGTGCTCGACATCACCGACCGCCGGAAGGCCGAGGCAGCGCTGCGGGCGGGCGAGGCGCGCTTCCGGGCCCTGGTGGCCGCCACTGCTTCGGCGGTCTGGACCACCGACGCCCAGGGCTTGGTGCAAGAGGACTCTCCAAGTTGGCGCGCCCTCACCGGCCAGACGTTGGAGCAGTGGCTGGGCACCGGCTGGGCCGACGCTGTCCATCCGGACGATCGCGCCCGTGCGGCCAAGGAATGGGCTACGGCCGTTGCCACGGGCACGCCGTTCGACACCGAGTTCCGGCTGCGCCGGGCGGATGGCGAGTGGCGTCTCGTCGCCGCGCGCGGCGTCCCGGTCCGCGAGCCCGACGGGACCGTCCGCGAGTGGGTCGGCACGAACACCGACATCACCGCCCGGCGCCGGGCCGAGGAGGCGCGGCGCGCCATCGAGGAGCGCTACCACCTCGCCGTGCGGGCGACCAACGACGCCATCTGGGATTGGGACCTGCGGCGCGATCGGATCGAGTGGAACGAGGCGCTTCAAGAGGCATTCGGCCATCGGCTCGACGGCGCCGTCTCCCCCGGTGGATGGTGGCTCGCGCGGATCCACCCCGAGGACCGGGAGCGGGTCTCCCGGTCCATCCACGCCGTTATCGACGGAACGGGCGACCGATGGTCCGACGAGTATCGCTTCCAGCGCGCCGATGGCAGCTACGCCGACGTGCTCGACCGAGGTTTCATGGTCCGCGGCCCGGGCGGCGAGCCACTGCGGATGATTGGCGCCATGCTGGACGTCACCGAGCGCAGGCAGTCCGAGAGGGAGCTGCGGCGGCTGAACGAGCACCTCGAGGTCGAGGTGGCGCGCCGGGCGGAGCAGCTCCGCCTCCAGGAGGAGGCCCTGCGGCAGAGCCAGAAGCTGGAGGCCGTGGGCCAGCTCACGGGCGGCGTGGCGCACGACTTCAACAACCTGCTGACCGTCATCCGCTCGTCCGCAGGGCTCCTCCGGCGCCCCAACCTGCCGGAGGAGCGCCGCCGCCGCTACGTCGAGGCGATCGCCGACACCGCCGACCGCGCCGCCAAGCTGACCGGGCAGCTCCTGGCTTTCGCGCGGCGCCAGCCCCTCAAGCCCGAGGTGTTCGCGGTCGGCGACCGGGTCAAGGCCGTCGTCGAACTCGTCCGTCCGCTGGTCGGCGCCCGCATCAGCATCGAGGCGGCGTTCGAATGCGAGGACTGCACGGTCGAGGCCGACCCGAACCAGTTCGAGACGGCGTTGGTCAACCTGGCGGTGAACGCACGCGACGCTATGGATGGAGAGGGACAGCTGACGCTCCGGACCTGGCTCGCCACCGAGGTGCCGCCCACCCGGGGCCACGCGGGCACGCCGGGCGCCTTCGTCGCGGTGGCCGTGTCCGACACCGGGTCAGGGATCGCCCCCGAGCTGTTGGCCCGGATCTTCGAGCCGTTCTTCACGACCAAGGATTCCGGAAAGGGCACCGGGCTCGGCCTCAGCCAGGTCTACGGCTTCGCCAAGCAGTCCGGTGGCGAGCTGCATGTCGGGAGCGAGCTCGGCCGGGGCTCCACCTTCACGCTCTACCTGCCGCGGGCCGAGGCGAAGCCGCTGGCGGCGCCCACGCAGCCCGCCGAGGAGGTCGACGCGCCTCTAGATGGGCGCCGGAACGTGCTCCTGGTCGAGGACAACACGCAGGTCGGCGACTTTGCTCGCCAGATGCTGGAGGATCTCGGTTACGCGGCAACCTGGGCGCCGAACGCCAAGGCAGCCCTGGAACTGCTGGACGAGGACGCCAGCCGGTTCGACGTGGTGTTCTCGGATGTGGTGATGCCGGGGATGAACGGGGTCGAGCTCGGGAAGGAGATCCGGCGTCGGTGGCCGGACCTGCCGATCGTCCTGACCAGCGGCTACAGCCATGTGCTGGCGAATGGCGGCGCCCAGGGCTTCGAGCTCCTGCACAAGCCCTACTCGGCCGAGAGCGTGTCGCGTGTGCTGCGGTCGAGCCGTTGAGCCGTTGAGCCGTTGAGCGACAGCCACGTCCCGTGGACCCTAACCTCTCGGCGGCGGAAGGCCGCCACGTCGCGGCCCGCTCCGGCCTCGATCGGGGCGCTTTACTGTATGGGTTCCGATCAGCTGGATTTTTGTACAAATTTCCGACCGGAATGACCAAACTGCTGCGGGGATGAAACCGTTCAGGACCTTCAACCCAAGGGGCCAGCAAGAAGCTGTTTTCTGCCGAGCCCTTCCGGCGCCAGGACGGCTCGAAAGCCAGAAGAGACTTGCTTTGGATGGGTCTTGTGTGCCGCCTGAAAACACACGCACGCCGGAAGAGAATAAGCGGCTGCAGAGATACCTGGCTCCATGCGTTCGCATTCCCTGGATGTGAGGGGTCATCAGGCCTGACGCTTGCGAGACGGACCCGGCTTGGCAGAGGCCGATTCAACTGAAGCCTCCTGCGATGACCCAGTGGCGTGCTTCAGACCATCCAACTGGTCGGTCATGGCTGTCTGGAGCCTTTGTTCACGGTGCCGACGCGCAACCTCTCGAACGATGTCGTGGGCAAGTTCTTCCAGCACCAGCTTGGCTGGTATGTTGACGGGCAATGTAAGGTTCCTTTGTAAGGCTCACCGACACATATAGGCTTTTGCTGGCCGTTTCTGTCGGTACCAAATCTGACCGCTCCATCAGGAAACGATCGGTCGCAGCCTGTCTCTGCAATTTGCAGACCGAAAGTGGCTCACTTACGCATTGGCGGTACCCAAGCAGAAAGTGAGGATGGTTAGCGTTGGGTTACACTCCCAATGATGAAGAGGCCCCCAACAGCTACCGTAAGGAGAAGCAGGCTCAAAGGTTGGTCGAGGACCCAAGCCGCGATGAGCTGGATGCCCAACCATCCGACGCTCGGTTCCGTGCCGCCGAACGCTGGCCAGAGGGACCGGGTGGCGAGACCCGGCCAATGCCCTTCACGTATCCAAAACTGCCTGTGGAGCGTTAGTAGAACCCCAGACGCCAGCATCAGCAGTGGGCAGAAGCTCCCGATAATGGGAGCATCTAGAAACAAATGGACCGATTTGAGTGAAGTTACGGAGCAGCCGCGGCCCCATCTGGTTGGAAGCCAGGGTCAGGGCGGCTACGGTAATGGAGAAGGTCGTGCCCGCGACACCGATGGTGGCGGCTGCGATAATCCCAAGTACGTTCCGGGCACCACTCGCGCCGCCCGAGTAGATTCAGCTGCCGATCCAGGACGAGGACCCGAACACGCCCTCAGCCCGGACCAGGATCTCGGCCAGGACCAAAGCGGCCAGCACCATCGCGGTCGGCCTCAGCCAGAACGCGGCGAGGAGGTCGACCCACCACTGCCGGACCTTTGCCCTCGTCACCATGCGAGGCTCGAATGGGGCCTCGCTCGGCCGCCTTGGCTGCTTGCCATGTCGCTGCCGTCCTCCCGTTGTTGCGAGAGCAACGGTCCAGTTTGGGCACGGTTCGACGGTCGAGTGCCGTCACCCGGCTCGGCCTCGTCATGCCCGAAGGCTCCCTGGGAACCTCGGAAGCCATTTCAACGTGCCGGACCGGACAGGCGCATCGACCAGCTGGAGCAGGCCATGCCTCCTTTTGAGGGTTGAGGACGGCACCCTGCGGGCTGAGCGCAACCGCTCCAAGGGGGCTTTGGAGCACCTGCGGCGTGTCGAAGCCTATATGGTCGCTATAGGGAACCGGGCTTTATAAGTAAAATGCAATGGTTCGGCATCAGCATAAAATCCCTTTTGCTATCGGCCAGAGATTTGCAGTTGGAGTGATGGCTTTTTTATTTTACCTGCTGTTCCGCATCCGGCCTGTTTCCTGACCCGTAGGGCATCTGGGTCCATACGGCCCAGGAGGAAGACATGGCACACGATACCTACGTCCAGGACGGCAAGCTGCTCTACTCGACCGACCTGACGGCGCTGAACAACTCAGGCGTCGATGGTAAGGCCATCCTGCTGCTCGACCAGGATGCCCGCACCCTGACCGTGGACATCCAGGCCAGCGGCCTGGAGCCTGGCCCGATGCACATTCAGCACATCCACGGCTTCAACGACGACACCGACGCCAAGTCGCCCACCATCGCCCAGGACAGCGACGGTGACGGCTTCGTGGAACTAGCCGAGGGGCTGGCCACCTACGGCCCGATCCAGCTCAACTTGACGCTGAACCCTGAGAACTCCGCCCACGACCACGGCACGAGTGGCCACGACCACACCGACCAGGCAATGTTTCCGACCGTCGGCGCCGACGGCAAGCTCAGCTACCACGAGGTCTTCACCTTCGCGGTCGACGATGCGAATGCGAGCGCCATCTTCGACGGCATCACGCCGCTTGAGGCCAAGGAAATTGTCATCCATGGCCTGACTACCAACGCCAACCAGGGTGTCGGCACGACTGGCGAGGTCGATGGGACGGACGGGTACAAGCTGGTCCTGCCCGTTGCCTCCGGCGAGTTGAACGGCGTGGCCCCGGCAGCCGACGTGCTTGCGGCTGTCAGCGACCTCGGACTCAACCCGAACGACGTGGTCGACTGGAACGCCATCGCCGCTCATGTCACCGAGAACTTCGAGGCGACCGGGCACTGGTACCTGTGACCCCGGCGGCAACCTAGCCGCTGGGTCTGGCGGGCCGCGCAAGTGGCCCGTCAACGGGAGCTGTGGCCGATCGGCGTCTGTGAAGCGCATCGCCGCGCACGACGAGCTCCGGTGTAGGCCAGCTTTCGGAACTGCCGGTGCAGAACACGGACCGGACGAGTGCTTCGATACCCAATGGCCAGGGAACGAAGAACCGCCATGCTCGACGAGAACGGCTTTGACCGCGACCCGGCCCCGTCCAGGTGGGTGACGATGGCAGTCTGGGCGTCGGTACCGCTGGCGACCCTCGCCTTTGGCTTGGCCGTCGTGGCCTTCTTCGGCGTTCAGACGACCGCCAAGGAGCGAGACTTCGCTGCGGCCAGACTTGCGCGCGCCCGGCAGGCAGAATTGGTTCCGCCACGAGCGGCCGTTGCGAGGAAGGGGAGTGAGGCGAGCGGACCTCCCATACTCCCGCAGAGTGCCATCCAGGAACTTATGAGCTTGTCGCCGCCGGAACCCGCCCGCGACCACCAGCGCACATTGGCAGCCGTTGGCGGCGCGGCCCGGCCGACCGCGGAGCGGCTCGCGGGCGCGGCACAGCCACCTACCGATCAGGATGAGGCGCGGCGGCTGGACGTCCATTCGCCGCCACCTCCCAAACCGGTTGTGGCTTCTGCTTGGGTGGGTTTGGAAACCTCGACGCTGTCTGCGCTCTCGCCGACCGCCGTCGAGCCACCGGTGCCGCAGCGGTCTACTGCTGGCACGGCTTCGACCGCCCTTCCTGCACCGCCGCCCCAGCCAATCGATGACCAGCCCGCGGTGCCGGTGCCAGACCAATCCACCGCTGGCGAGGCTGCATCCACCGTTCCCGTACCGCCGACGCCGCCCATGCTTCCGTCGCCCGCGATTGAGCAGACGGCACCGCAGCCGTCCAATGCTGACGTTGCTGCGTTCGGCCTCCCGGCACCGCCGATGCCATCTGTGCCGCCACCTCCTGCCATCGAGGCACCGGCGCCGCGGTGGACCGTCACCGGCACCTTTTCATCCTCACGCCCTGCCTCGCCGACGGAGCCAATCGATGCTCGGCGCGCGGCACCGATGCCGGGGCACGCGGTTCCCGCATCGCTCCCACCTCAGAACGCGGAAGTGGCTCGAGGGCTCGCGCCAGCGGTGGCTGGCATTGCCCTGGACTGGGAGGCGGAAGCGGCCAGGGCACCCGTGGTGGCGGTGCCGCCTGCGGCGTCCCGCGTTTTCATCCATCAGCCCACGAGCGCGAGGGACGGCGTGGCCGAGGCGGTGGCGCGCCGCCTGGGGCGCCACGGTGTCACCGTGGCGGCAATCAGGCCGGTGCGCGCCACCCCCACTGCACCCGAGATACGCTACTTCCACGCCGACGACAGGGCAGCCGCCCTGAACCTGGCCCGGCAACTGGGGGGTCAGACCTGGCGCGTGCGGGACTTCCTGTCCTACGCGAAGCCGCCCCGTCCCGGGACGCTGGAGATCTGGCTGCCGGGCGGCATGGTCGCCGCTGTGGATTGAGGATGGCGGCGGCTCCGGCGACCTCGATGGGCGCACTTCGAAACCAGCCTGATTTTTTGGGACAGCGGTGCCGAAATCTTCGGCATTCGCTGACGATGAGGGCCAGCGGAATGGCGCGTTCCGCGTCCAGCCCAACGACCCGAACGCACGCGTGGCCGTTGGTGGCGCCACGCCCTCAATGCCGAGGGGACGTTATCCCATGCCCGGCCACCACCGTTCCGCGCGTCACCGATGGCGTCGAGGCGGCTGGGACAATCGCTCCTCTGACCTCGGCGGCGACTTGGTCGTTAAGCCCTGGTGGGCCGTGCGAGCGGTCCACCAGCTGAAGCCGTGGCCTACCGGATTCGGCTAACCGCACCACAGGGCACATTCACCGTCATGAGCACCAAGCTTTCCACACCTTCGGCAACTAGTCCCGGCGACGGCGAGCGCGCCCTGCCGACCCGGATCCGCTCAGGGTCGCCCAATCCAGGGCCCGACGCGCGAGACGCCACCCCTGCGTGGATGCGAGCGAGGCTGAGCCATTCGGCAGGCCGGTTGCCCGCCTCGACCCACCCAGAATTCGGGGAACCGAAAACCACTTTGACTGAGGAGAACGGCCTTGAGCGCGACGCAGCCCCGTCCAGGTGGGTGACGGCCGCGATCTGGGCGTCGGTGCCGCTTGCGGCGGGTGCCTTCGGACTGGCGGTGGTGGCCATTTCCGATGTCCAGTCCACCGCGCGGAGACAGGATGACCTCGCGGCCGCGCTGGCTCGGGCTCGGCAGGCGGAACTGGCCACACCCCATGCGACCGTCGCCACGAGTGAGGTGATTACGCCCCGCACGCCTCCGGCGGTCCGTGAAGTGCTTCCGGATCCGACGTTCATGGAAGCCGCCCGCGGCGACCGGCATCCAAGGGAGGTCGTGGGCAGCGCGTCTCCGCCGACGGAGGCTCGGCTGGAGGCAGACCACCAACCGCGCACCGGCCGAGGGACGATGACGCAGCCCGAAGCTGCATCGCCACCGAGCCCTACAGAGGCATCGGCTTCTACTCGGCGGGTGGCAGAAGCCCAGATGCCGCCTAGTCTCCCGCCGCGAGCCTCACAGCAGGAGGTGCCGGTACCGAACCTGCCTGCGGGCCCGGAGCTCGATCGCAGGCTCGCGCCAGCGGTGGCGAGCCTTGCCGCGGACCCTATGGCGGCGGCCCGGATGCCCGCTGTTCCGCCACCGCTTGCGGCGTCCCGCGTCTTCATCCACCAGCCCGCAAGCGCGACGGACGGCGCGGCCGAGGCGTTGGCGCGTCGCCTCGACCGTCAGGGTGTGGCCGTGGCGGCGATCCGGCCGGTCCGCGTCACTCCATCCGCACCTGAGATCCGCTACTTCTACGAGGCCGACAAGGCGGCGGCCCTGGACCTGGTCCCAATCTTGGCAGGCCTGGCATGGCGCGTGCGGGACTTCTCGTCCTATGCGAAGCCGCCGCGTCCCGGCACATTGGAAATGTGGTTGCCGGGCAGCATGGCCGTCAGCGGAAACTGAAACAATCACGCTTTTCGCCGCAATGTGGCCAAGCGCTGAAGCTGCGTTCCAATACCGCCGTTCGCTTCCGAAGCGCACAAGAGGAGCTGTAGATGCCCTCTCCTCCGACGGTCCGCTCCTAGATCGCCCGGCCCCCCCGGAAGCGCATGAACACGCGGTGCCCGCCGCCGCCGTCGTCGAAGGCGACGACGTCATAGGTATCGTCCGGCTCACTCGGAATCTCCATGCCGGGCGAGCCGGTCGGCATGGCGGGGACGGCCAGCCCGCGCACGCCAGCCGGGCGCTCGGCCAGCAGGCGCCGCACCGCCTCGGCTGGCACGTGCCCCTCCAGCGCGTAGCCGTCCACGGTGGCCGCGTGGCAGGAGAGCAGGTCCGACGGGATGCCAAGCATCCGGCGGACGGGGGCGGGCGAGGCGACGAGGTTGTCCTCGACCCGGAACCCGGCGGCCCGCATGTGGTCCACCCAGCCCGTGCAGCAGCCGCAGCTCGGGTCGCGCCAGACCCGCAGCAGCCGTTCGTCGGCGGCCAGGGCCGAGGCCACGCTCGCGGCACCGGTTGCGGCCAGTGCCGCCAGGAAAAGCCGTCGTCTCATCCATGTCTCCTTTTTCGTGCGGCCGGGTGCCGAAGGTCTGGTGTGGAGTTGGAGCACTCCTAGACGGGGGAGATGGGGAGGCGCCGGGCGACGTCGAGCGCCCTCTCGCGCTTCGTCGACCTGCAGGTTCGCAAGCTAGCTTGCGGCCCATCCAAGACGAACCGGAAGACAATCGCCAGGTGCAGCCACGGCGCGAAGCCAATCTGGACGATCGCGCGAGAGCTCGTCTAGGCCCGCGTGCCCTCTGCGGTCTCCTGCGCGTGCGCCGCCACGACCGGGTCCCTGGGGAGCCGCACTGTCGCCACCAACCCGCCCCCGGGGCGGTTGGCCCAGTCCATGCTGCCGTCGTGGGTATTCACCACATGGCGGGCGATGGCGAGGCCGAGCCCGGTGCCGCCGGTGTCCCGGTTGCGGGAAGCGTCAAGGCGCTGAAACAGTTCGAACACCGTCTCCAGCGCCGTCTCCGGAATGCCGGGCCCGTCGTCCTCGACCCGCACCGTGACGGATCCCGGCCTCTCCTCGAGAGTGACGCGTGCCCCGCCCCGTGCTTGACCGCGTTGTCGACGAGGTTCGCCAGGGCACGCTTGATGCCGACCGGCCGCAGCTGCATCGGGAGCCGGTCGGGCTCGGCGTAGGTCGCCGTGGCGCCGCGGTCGGGGGCGTCGTCCACGAGCGTGGCCAGGATGGCCGTGAGGTCGGTCTGGCGCGGCTCCTCGCTCTCCGTCTCGCCCCGCAGGTAGGCGAGGGGCGACCCGATCATGGCTTCCATCTCGTCGAGGTCGTCGTCGATGGCCCGCTGCGCCTCGACGTGGTCGAGGAAATCCGCGCGCAGGCGCAGGCGCTGGATGGGACTGCGCAGGTCGTGGCTGACGGCGGCGAGCGCCTGCGTGCGGTCGGCGACCAGGCGGTGGATCCTTGCCTGCATAGCGTTGAAGGTCCGCGCGGCCTCCTGGACCTCGCGCGGTCCGCTCTCCGTCAGCGGCACCGGTGCAGTGCCCTTGCTGAAATCCTCGGCAGCCTTGGCGGGGTGCCGCAACGGCTGGGTGATCCAGCGCACGACCAGCAGGGAAATGGGAGGGTCAAGATTGGCGGCCATGCAGGCGGCGAGCAGACATGCTTTATCGCAAACGCTAGCGGGGAGGGTTAGTGGCCTCTTTGCAGGGTGGTTATTTCTGACTACGGTCAGAGGATGCACGAGCGCCATATCGAGCAGGTTCGCCGATTCAACCGAGCCGTCACGCTGCACATCGGCGTGTTGGAGAACAGCTACCTGCAACGTGGTCGCCCGCTCAGCGAGGCCCGGCTGCTGCACGAGGTCGGGCCCAATGGCACCGACGTACGTACCTTGCGCGAGCGGTTGAACCTCGACTCCGGCTATCTAAGCCGCCTGTTGCGCTCGCTTGAAGCGCAGGAACTCATCCAAACGGCGGCGCACTCGAGCGATGCGCGGGTTCGGCGGGTGGTCCTGACGCCCCAAGGGATGACGGAACGGGCGAACTACGAGATGCTCTCGGACGAACTCGCCACGTCGTTCCTGAACCCTCTTGATCCAGCCCAGCGGGACCGGTTGGTCGGCGCCATGGCTCGCTAGCCAGCGCATTCGAACGCCGTGACAAAGGATGTCCGCCGCGGAAAAGCCGCCGCCGCTCGACTCTCAGCCCAGTGCCACGCGGGCTAGGTTATCGACACCGGGTAAGATCACCCGAGACCAAGGATATCAGGGATGCCGAGGAGCACGAGCACATTCAGGAAGGTCATCGCGGGCTTACTCGCGCTGGTTCTGCTCGCCTTGCCGGGTCCCGCCATGCGGCACGCCTCGGCGGCCACGCCCGTCCAGCAGGCCGCCGCCGAGCACTGCGTAGCATAGCGCGACGCCGCCACCTTGATGCAGGTGGCGCCCGTGCATACCGCTTCGGGACACGCGTCCGTCTCCACCAAGGAGACGGGCCAGCCATGCGACAACTCCGGCGGCAAGCTGGGCCTGCCCCGCTGCGTCGCCGCTCAGTGCCCGTCCGCCGTCGGTGCCCTCCTGCCCGCGCACGCCGGTCGGCAGGCGCACTATGGGGGCGGCACGCTGTGCAGCATGGTTGCGATCCGGTCCGCCAGGTATGGACCGGACACCGGCTTGTGCATGAGCTGGAAGGCAGCGGCTCGGGCGTCCTCGTCAGCTGGCGCTGCGGCATTGACTGGATGGCCCGTGATAAGGACGGCAGGCAGTCCGGGCCTGCGTCCCTGTGCCGCCCGGATCAGCTCCACCCCATCCATGCCGGGCATCGACAGATCCGTGACGAGCAAGTCCACCGCTTCTCCCCGATCCAGCATCGCCAGCGCTTCAGCGCCACCCCCGGCCGCCAGCACGGCGTGCCCCGCCTCCGCCAACTGCACCTTGAAGACGCGCAGGACTAACGGGTCGTCGTCCACCAGCAGGATGCGGCGGCCCGGCGGAGAGGCGGGTGGCGAGCTTTGGCCAGGGTCTTCTTCCCCCGCATCCTCCTCTCCGGCCTGTGGCAGCCAAAGGGTCACCGTTGTGCCGCGTCCTGGCTCGCTCTCGATGGCCAACCCGCCGCCGGACTGCTCGGCGAAGCTGCGGCTCGTGGCGAGCCCGAGACCCGTGGCCTTGCCGACATCCTTCGTTGTGAAGAACGGCTCCGGGGCTTGTGCCAGCGTCTCGGCGCTCATGCCCGTCCCGTTGTCGATAACCTTTAAGCGGATGTAGGTGCCCGGCTTCAACCGCGCCCGGTGCGGTATGCCTTTGCACACCGTTTCGGTCGATGCGCCCAGCGTAAGCGCCCCACCATCAGGCATCGCCTCGCGCGCGTTGGCCGCGAGCGCGTTCAGTGCCGCTTCCAACTGGGTCCGGTCTGCCAGGATAGGGGGGAGGTCGTCCGATGCGGCGACCCGCAGGTCGAGCACCCCACCCGCGGATGAGGAAAGCGCACCGCGCAGGTCGGCCAGCAGAGCAGCGACGTTCAACGGCTCCGGGAAGAGCACCCCGCGCCCCGCCAGGGAGAGCAGCCGCCGGGTCACCGAGGCGCCGCGGTCCAAGGCCTCGAGCGCAGCATCGAGCAGGTGGCGGGCGGTGGCCGGGTCGCGCTCGAGGCGCCGGATCGCGAGGCGGATACCGCCACCTGCGGCCTGCAGGACATTGTTCATGTCATGCGCGACGCTGCCCGCGAGTTGGCTGAGCGCCTCCAGCCGCCGCGCCTTTGCCCGCTCCACCAGTGCTGCCTCGCGTGCCGCGACCTCCTGCCCCACCCGGGCCTCCAGGTCGCCGTTCAGTTGGCGCAACGCGATCTCGTCCATAATGATTGTGGCTAAGTCTCGCAGTGTCTCGGTCTCATTGGTGGTCCAATGGTGCGGCACTGTGTCGATGGCGCAGAGCGCGCCGATGACCTGCCCATCCGGCAGCGCGAGCGGCATGCCGAGGTAGGCGACCACGCCGAGATCGGGAATAGCGAGGTTGTCGCGAACCAGTAGGTGCGACCGGGCGTCCTCCACGATGAGCGCCGTTCCGGAAGTGACGACATGCTGGCAAAAGGAATGCGAGAGGGGCGTTTCCCGCCGCGAGGCCCAGGGTTCCGGCAAGCCCGTGGCGCTCTTGAAGAACTGCCGGTTCGCGTCGACCAGTGAGACCAGGGCGACAGGCACCCGCAGCACGCGGCAAACAAGCCGAGTTACGCGGTCAAACGTCTCCTCGGGTGGCGTGTCGAGCAGCCCGGTCCGCTGCAATGCACGGATCCGCGGTCCGTGCCGGATGGTGTCGTTCGAGAGGAGGCTTGACCGCAGATCCACCCGACACTCACCCCATTTCTAGTTTCCAGTGCGGCTTGCAAGCTGCAGAAACGTCCGGAGGGGGGTGAGGTTCAGCGGCCAGGAGTAGTTCGATTCGGTGTTCGGCAGCTTTCTCATGAGCGATCCGGGCCCGGACACCCAGACCTGCACGCAAGCTCACAGCATCAGTGGCAAGAAATCTTAGCCGGACACCTATCCGTCCCCATGCTGCCCCGTGCGGGATGAATGACGGCCCACTAATGCTTCAATGTGAGGTTCCGTGCGTATACTGCAGTCTCGCAATGAAGCGCGTGTGGCTGACGCTCCGGTCAACGTCGAGACCGCCGTGACCACTCAGCAGCCCCTTTACAAGCCGCATGCCCAGCCCGCTGCTGCGTGTTGGGTTGAAGTCGGCGGGTAAGCCAGGCCCCTCGTCCTCGACCACCAGCTCCGCATGGTCCAGGAGCGACTGGCGGAAGACCACGTGAACATTCCCTTTCCCGTACTTGATGGCATTGGTGACGAGCTCGGTCAGGACCAGACCCAGTGTCGTTACCTCGGCGGCGCCCCAGGCCGCCGAATCCGCCTGGAGGTGAATCTCCCGCTCCGCCTGCGCTGGCGCTATCGACGCTCGTAGGTCCTCGATGAGTCCATGCAGGTAGGGGGACACCTCAACTTCAAGCCCGGTGCTGGCACGGTAGAGGCGGTCGTGCAGAGCAGCGATGGTACGCACCCGCGCCGCGCTTTCGGCAAGTGGGGCGGCCGCCTCAGTTGCCGCCGCGGCGCGCGCCTGCAGGGCAAGCATGCTCTGAACCAACTGAAGGCTGTTTTTCACTCGGTGGTGGATTTCGGCCATCAGCAGGTCCTTGGCTGCCGCACCTTCGCGGGCCGCTGCCCACCTCCCGTGGACCTCGACCGCTGCGGCAAGGATGTTGGCAAGCGACTGCAGGAAGGCGATGTCAAAGCGGTCGAAGGCGCCCCGCTCGGTGCAATCCGCCTCGAGCACACCGAAGCGTCTGTCGCCCTCCCCGATAAGCACGTTAATGGCTCTCCGGATGCCGTGCTCGACCATCATCTGTGGCGTCCGAAACCGGTCTTCGTCCTCAAGATGGTTCGAGATGACGGGCTCGCCGGTGCGGAACGCATAGCCGGAGGGGCTGGCGAGGTCGGCGCCAACGCGCGCGCAACCCATCAGGCCAGACCGCCAGCCGACCCCGGCCCGGGCCAGGAAGACACCCTCCGCAGGCAACCATTCCAGCACCTTGGCGAACTTCGTCTCCAGGCCCTCGGCCGCAACCCGGCATGCCTCGTCGAACGTCGCCTGAAGGTCTTCACCGCGCAAGGCGAAGTGACCAAAGCGGGCAACCAGCTCCTGCTGCCGCAAGCGCATGGCGAGCTCTTCCCCGGTGTGGGCGAGAATGGCGCGAATGGGCATGGGTAGCGGTCTCCAAACCAGTTCCTGGCTGTTCAGCGAAGCGGGCCCCATTGGACCGATGTGCCGCTGCACCGCCCGCCGCAGCTAAGATCTGATACTCCCTTCCTAGACCGTGCGGGCGATTCCATGAAGTCGAATCGGGACCGGATTCTGAGGTGACCCGCGGGTGACGCATGGCGTAGCCATCTTGAACGACCACCCAACCTTCGGCGCCGCACCATCCGGCCAGACGAATATCATAGGGACAGCGTTATCGGCGGTCCCGGCGCCTTCCTGGTCGTTGCCGAAGAGTTCAAGAGCTTCGGCGTTGCGGTGCGCTCGTCTCTCCTAGTTATGGCCGCCGTGATCACGGTCAAAAGCAGCAAGGTGGTAGTAATCCTCGGCTGATCCGCCCCCGCTCGCGCCCGAGATGCTGCTCCGAACCGACACGCCCTGAGCCGCGTGGCCCTGGGCAGTTCGCCACAGCCGCAGGCATGGCTGGGCTCCGCCGTGTAGGGACGTCGGCCTGACATGGTCGCAGAGGCGGAAACCGGCGCCCACCTCCGCCGTTGATTACGCCTCAGGGGCGCCGAACCGCAGAGACATGCGCCGCATTGGTTGGGGCTGAGACTGCGGGATGTTGCGTACGGAAATGCGGCGCAGGCGGCTGCTAATTAGGAGGCGAGAGTGCCGTACGACGGGAGCCAAGAGCATTCGGGCACATGCAGGGACAGAATGCCTCATCGAGGGACGTGGCGATTACGGCAGGACTCAGCTATGCCAGTGGAGAGCGACGTATTCGGCCGCTGGCTGCAGCACAGCCTCCACAAGGAGTTCGATGGCATCGCCGCCGAGCCGCTGCCCGCGGAGTGGCTGCGCTTAATTGAGGGGGTCACGCCTGGGCCGCGTGGATCCTGACGAACGGAAATGGCCGCACTGCGAGTGCCTGCACGCATCCGCTGTAGCGGCGCTCGCGAGGGCCAGAGACAAGTCGTCCGCTATCGACCGGACCCCGCCAACCCGTCCCCGTTTTGTTGGCTTCCATCGGCTCCTACGGAGGTGGTCATGTCAGGCATGGCAGGAACGACCTGTACGAGTGAGGGCGATGGTAGTGTTGCAATCAGCGGGACCGACCGGCTAATCGCCTCCGAAAAGGTTTAAGGAAACGCGGTCTACGACCGTCAGGCTAGCCGCCTCGGTTCGGTCCGCAACGTGATGCTCCACAAGTACTCGGGGCAGGTCGCCTACACAGTGTTGAACTTCGGCGGCCTCCTTGGGATTGGCGAGGGTTACCGCCCGGTGTCCTGGCGCCTGCTCATTCACGACACCAGCCTGGGCGGCTACGTAGTGGACATCACGCGCGAGCGACTCGAGCGCGCCAAGCTACGCGCACTTGGCACGTAAAAGTCCTGGAGAGCCGCTGCATCTCATAGCCGTAGCCGTCGTGCGTACACGACATCCTGCGTTTGCGGCGATTCGTGCACAACTCTCCTGAGCCTCCGTGATGCGCTCTCGGATGGAACGAGGCCGTGAAACCGTTCACATCCGCATTAAACCGGCACTGTCTGAGTTGGCCAATGTCACGTCGACTGCGTTGCGGTGCCATGAACGGAAACCATTCACTGCTGCGCTCCGAAGCCTTCAACGAGGCATTCGACGCGTTCGAAGACGCCTTCCTCAAGGCTTTGACAACACCCAACCCATTCGTCTTTGAGATGCACGACACCGTTCTGCGAGCCCTACGCGGAATGTGCGACGAGGACGCTGTTGCCAGGCTGCGTGAAGCAGAACTCAGCCTTTTGCAGCATGCGAGCGGCGAGAGGCCGCTCCACTCGTCAGAAGCCGAAAGGCTTATTATCGCATTGAATTCGCGAGACGCAGAAGCAGTGCAGAACGCGGTTCGGCGACACGGATTAAGCTTAGCGCGCCACGCGCATCACGCATTCTAACCTGGAGGCTTGGCTACCGGCGTGGTGCCAGGAGTTGCAGAGGAGGCACCGGTGCTTCTTTATTAAGGAACGGGCGCTTGGCTCTGTGGTGTTGGCCTTGGGCTGCGGCAGAAACAGCCAAAGATGCCACGAGCAGCGATACGCTTGCGGCAGCGCATAATCTCCCGTTCGCTCCGCGAAATCATCATTGCGCCGATTTTCCAGTGTGGTCTGGCAACTCCGCAAGGCAGGCGGCGGGAATGCAGAAGCTTTTGCGCGGCGGAATCGCCGATGTGGGCTGGCTACCGTCGTCGTAACACTGGGGCATTCCCCCATTGAGTAGGAGGATTCCCGGTCGTGCGTAGAGGTTTCGCATTCTCTTTGGCTGCATTGGCTTGGGTTCTTGGAGGTTGTGCAGAACTCAATCCACGGCCTGGCCCGATCCGCGCCATGGCTCCACGGCCGAATCCGCCATTAGCCAGGTCTGCAGCTTCCGCCACGTTCACCAGGGCTGCTCCTGTCGTAACATCAGCAATAGCAGCACCGGCATCTAGTTCTCAGCTTCGGGTGCGGCAAAACCGCTGGCTCACTCAATTCTGGGAGGAACTAACGCCAGCGCAGCGGCAGCGCATAACAATGCGCACACGTCGCGACATGCCCGCGGCAGACCAGCAGGCGATTGTAGCTTATTGGGACACGCTTGGTCTTGATGGGCGCGTTGAGTTAATCTTCGGAACCTCCCCACTGATGCGGCTGTCCTCTGTAGCCAAGCTCGATTGAGAGCTGGGACGAGCATGGCACCGAGCACAAACTCACCAAGTCCACGGTGAGCGCGCCGACTGCCATGAACCGCCGGGCTGGCCAGTCCCCATGTCTTGCGAGCACGAGGTCGAAGGCTAGCGACGCGAGGACGATTAGGAGGCCGCCGAGAGTGCAGTGGAACACCGCGAACAGCTTCTCGCCTGCCGTCCCGATTCTGTTCAGGCCACCCCCGAATCCTGTCGGTTGCCCTTGGACACGATGAGCATGTCGGCGTCCGGCAGCGGGCGCTGTAGCTTCCGGGCAATCTCCCAGGGCGCCTCGAGCCAAGTCTCCATCTCGTCCGGGGTGGCGAGCAGCACCGGCATGGCCTTGGGGTGGATGGGTCCGACCACGCCATTCGGGTCGCAGGTCAGGAAGCCATAGAGCTTGTGCTCGCCGTCCACAGGATTGGCCTTCGTGCCACGCACCCCAGTCCAAGTGGTCCAGATCCCGGCAAAGGCAAATAGGGGGCGCTCCGCTGATAGGGCGAACCACACCGGGGTTTTCTTCGGCTTGGTGTCCTCCCATTCGCAGAAGGAGGTCACCGGCACCAGGCAGCGATGCGCCGGGCTCAACCAGCGGCGCCAGTGCGGGCTGCGGGTGTTGCGGATGTTGGTGACCGGGGCGCCGCCGAACTGGATCGGCCCCGGCATGCCCCAGCGCATCATGGTGAGTTCGCGCTCACCGTCCTCCGCCTGCCGGACGACCGGCGCCATGGTGTCCGGGAAGATGCTGGGCAGCGGCGGCAAGTTGCCGGTCGTGTCTCTGGTCGCTCGCGCCAAGCCGAGGATGGCCCGCTGGTTACTGGTCATGCTGTAGAGGTTGCACATCGCCCGCGCCTCAAGTCCGCTTCTTCCGCGCCTTGGGCGTTGCGCCGGTCATCGCTGCCGTCCAGAACCCGGTCACCCGGTTGGCGCCCTCGCGCATGGCCGCCGAGTGCTGGCGCCTGACTTGGGCAGTCATGGTGCTGCGGGCGGCTCCGGCCCAGGCATTCGTGCCGCTCAGCATCATGCTCAGCAGCGGGTTCTTCTTCGTCCACAGGTTTGCCATGCTACCCTCCTGACCGGCCGAGGATGTGGCTCCCAAGCCCCATGCCGAACCAAGCGGAGTTACCAGTCACGGGTTGCCCCGTAAGCCCTTCTGTCCATGCAAGCCCTGTTCAGCAGGCATGGAGTTCTGGGAGTTGCAGGAGGGCTGTCCGATCCTGGCCCGAGTGCGTGGATCTGGCGGCGCAAGCCGCTACGGTCCCGCCGAGACGCTGTCCAGGTGGGGGGCGCAGCAGGCGCCCCGCCCGGCCGAGCCGTCCTTCGTCTCGGGCAAGTGGCGTCGCACCGCTCGCGCCGCCGCGGCGTTCCGGTCGGAGTGCAGCGCCGCTTCCCGCGAAGCCACCATCCGACTGGTCCATGCCGCCGATCGCGCTGAACGTCGTATGCCGCCCAGCGGGCACCGACCGGCTCGCGTCGCCGCCGTCCTCGAGATAATGGCGGGCTGCCTGTCCGCCGGACCCTGGGTGACGCCCCGCGAGCTCTGACCGCGAGGTCATTCCTGGCCCCAGGCCGCCCGAGCGCCGTCGGAGGGGCATCTTTGGCATCGAGCAGGCGGAACCGCTGTAACATATGAACAGTTAAGCACCTGTTCATGCGTGCCCTATGATGTCGGAAGCCAATGTGGCTGGACGTGCTCCTGTTCAACGTGCCGAGCCCGCTTGCCTGGCGCGCCACGCCTGCGGTCCCGCTCCGGGCCACGGTCGGGGTGTCCAGAGAGACCGGAGTTCCCCCCATGCCTCGCACTGTCCAACTCGCTCTTGGCAGCCTCGTCGTCGGTTGCTTGGTCCTGACCACCAAGTTCGCCGCCTGGTGGGTGACCGGCAGCGTTGCCCTCTACTCGGACGCGCTCGAGAGCATCATCAACGTGGCGGCGGCCGCCGCCGCCGTGGTAGCGCTGCGGGTCAGCGCCCTGCCGCCGGACGCGAACCACCCCTACGGCCACTACAAGGCGGAGTACTTTTCCGCCGTCATCGAGGGTGTCCTCGTCCTCGTGGCCGCCATGTCCATCCTGCGCGAGGCGTATCAAGGCTTCCTGAACCCGTCCCCGGTGGATGCGCCGCTGCTCGGCATGGCCATCAACGGGGTGGCGACGGTGATGAACGCCGCTTGGTCCTCAGTCCTGTTGCGCTTCGGTCGGCGCTGGCGCTCACCTGCCCTGACCGCCGACGGCAAGCATCTGCTGACCGACGTCTTCACCTCGGGCGGCGTCCTGGTCGGCTTCGCGCTGGTGCCGCTCACCGGGTGGGCTTGGCTCGACCCGGCGCTAGCGGCCGTCGTGGCCCTCAACATCCTCTGGACCGGCTGGGGCCTGGTCCGGGAATCGGTTGGTGGCCTGATGGACGCCGCCCCGGCTAAGGAGGTGCTCGACCGCATCCGGGCCGTTATCTCGGAGAATGCCGAAGGCGCCATCGAGGCGCACGACCTCCGGGTCCGGCACGCGGGCAGGGTGACCTTCATCGAGTTCCACCTCGTGGTCCCCCGCGAGATGCCGGTCGGCGAGGCGCACGACGTCTGCGACCGCGTCGAGCACGCGCTCCGCGAGGAAACCGGAGACGCCCTGATCACCATCCACCTCGAGCCGCCGCACAAGGCCAAGCAGTCGGGCGTGCTCGTCCTGCCCTGACCGGCATCCGAAGCCGCCGTTCAAGGCGGCCCTGGCCAAGCAGGACTCAGCTGGCGATGACGTTCTGCCCGACGCCGAGCGACTTCCGCTCCCTGGCATGGTCGAGGCTCCAGACGCCGCCGCCAGCCGCGGACATATAGAGGAACACGAAGCAGTAAAGGATGGCGGCGTCGCCGCCGTTCAGCACCGGGAACAGGTTCCGCGGCGCGTGGCCGATGAAGTAGGCGAAAGCCATTTCACCCGCGAGGAGGAACGCCACCGGCCGCGTGAAAAGACCGAGCAGCAGCAGGACCCCGCCGACAACCTCAATTACCGCCGCGAACCACAGCAGGGAGAAGGTCTCGGGTCCCATGCCGCTGGCGCGCGGCGGGAAACCGAACAGCTTTTGGGTGCCGTGCTCGAGAAAGATGAGCGCGGCGACGATGCGGAGCACGCTGAGCAGGCGGTGCGCTCACTCGACGGCGAGGGTCTGGGTCTTCAGCATGCTGCACTCCGGTTTGAAACGATGGTCGGCATCGGTTGACGGATCCCCTGGGTCTGGCGCTGGTCGCACGCTGAACCCCTGATGGTGGCCGGTCCTCGGATACCCCATGCTCGGCTGTTCGTCGCGGCTCGCGCGGGCGGCAGCCCAGGGCCGGGCTGAACCGATGGTCCGCAAGGACGTTTTTCCCACAAGCCCGCCCGGCTAGGCACAGCTGTGAAGCGGGCCGGAGAAACGCCGCCATGTCGGGCCTCAGGTTTACCTCCGCACTCGCCGGGGCGCTCGCCCTCGGCGCCTGCGCTGTCGCGCCGCCGACGGGTCCCAACGTCTGGATGGTTCCAGCGGAGGGGAAGAACCTTGCTCAGTTCCAGCAAGAGGACGCCGCCTGCCGCGGCCACGCGCAGCAGCAGATCGGCGGCTCGCCCCAGCAGGCGGCGAACCAGAGTGCGGTCGGCAGCGCCGCCGTGGGCACGGCGCTCGGCGCCAGTGCGGGTGCCCTGCTCGGGGCGGCGGGCGGCAATGCGGGGGCGGGGGCCGCGATCGGCGCCGGAGGCGGCCTGCTGGCGGGATCGGCCGTTGGCGCCGGGAACGCTCAGGCGTCGGCGGGCAGCCTGCAGCAGCGTTACGACGCGGCCTACGTTCAGTGCATGACCGCGAGCGGCAACAAGATGCCGACGACGGCGGCGAGCACGCCCTACCTTTATGCCCCGAACACCTACTACGGTGCCCCGTCCTACTGGGGCGCCCCGTCCTACGCTCCTTACTGGGGCGGCCCTGCCGTGTCGTTCGGCTTCTTCGGCGGCGGCTGGGGCCATCGCCACCACCATCACTTTGGCCACCGTCATCACTTCGGTGGCCACCACCACTTCGGCGGCCGCCATGGTGGCGGTGGCCGCCGTCACTAGGGCTGCGGATGGAATCGCCGATCTGCCCATGGCGCCCCAGCTGCGAGGTGGATGGGCGACGCCCAGGGTGCCGCCTGCACGGTCGGCAGGGTCATAAGGGCCCGCGCCTATCATCCTTCGTCCATTGGAGACGCGACTGGCGGCACCGTGGCGCGGCAGCAGCCCCGGCCTTCGGCATGCACGGGCGGGCACGGGACCGTGCCGTAGGAGCAGAACACGCAGCAGTCGCCCGGCTTTGGGCGGAGCAGCCTTCCGCATCCCGTGCAATTGTAGAAAAACTGGCAGGCGTCGGTCGGCATGGTCTCAGTCTTTGCGGTGCCGCAGACCGGGCAGGTGATGGTCGATTCTAGGATCACCGGTCATCCTTGAAGCGGAACCGGTGCCCGAGGAGGCGCAGGGCGTTGATCGTCACCAGCACCGTGGCACCCGTGTCAGCGAGGACGGCGGGCCACAGACCGGTGACGCCGATGACCGTCGTCACCAGGAAGACCGCCTTCAGACCGAGTGCGATGGCCACGTTCTGATGGATGTTCGCCAGCGTCGCGCGCGACAGCCCAACTAAGGCAGCGACGTCCACGACGCGGCTGTTCAGCAGCGCGGCGTCGGCGGTCTCGAGCGCCACGTCGGTCCCGCCACCCATGGCAATGCCGACCGACGCGGCGGCCAGCGCGGGGGCGTCGTTGATGCCGTCGCCAACCATGGCCACCGGCGCCCTCTCCTTCAGGACACCAATTTCGCGTAGCTTGTCCTCTGGCAGCAAGCCCGCCTGCACATCGAGGCCGAGCGCGGCGGCGATGGCCTTGCCGGTTCGCGGATTGTCCCCTGTCAGCATCACTGGCCGCACTCCGAAGTCGCGCAGCGCCCGAATGCCAGCGGCAGCGTCGGCGCGAGGCTCGTCGCGGACGGCGACTAGGCCGATGGGGCTGCCGTCCACGGATACGACGACCACCGTTTTTCCTTCGCCCTCCCACCCGCCCACCGCCTGCTTCACGTCGGCTGGGAGCGGCGCCTGTGCGCTCGCATGTGAGGGCGAGCCGACGCTGACCTGCTTGCCGGTGACGACGGCCTCGACGGCCTTGCCGGGAATGGTCCGCGAGTCTTTTGCAGGGCGCAGCGGGATGCCGTCCGCTGCCGCTCGCTCAAGAATGGCGCGGCCGAGCGGGTGGCTGGACCCGTTCTCCACGGCAGCGGCGAGGCCGAGCATGGTACGCTCGGAGCCGGTCAGCACCAGGACGTCGGTAACGCGCGGGCGCCCCTCGGTCAGGGTACCGGTCTTGTCGAAAGCAACCGTGCGGACGCGGCCGATGGTCTCCAGGGCGCCGCCGCCCTTCACGAGCAGGCCGCGCCGGGCACCGACCGCTAGGCCGGAGGCGATGGCCGCGGGTGTTGAGAGGATGAGAGCGCAGGGGCAGGCCACCAGCAGCAGCGCCAGCCCGCGGTAGACCCAGGTGTCCCAGTCAGCACCGAGGAGGAGCGGCGGCGCCACGGCGACCAAGGCCGCGATGGAGACGGCAATAGGCGTGTAGACGGCAGAGAAGCGTTCGATGAAGCGGGCGGTGGGCGCCTTGGCTTCTTGGGCCTCCTCCACCAAGCGGATGATGCGGGCGATGGTGTTGTCCGAGGCAGGCTTCGTCACCCGGACCTGAAGCGCGCCCGAGGCATTGACGCTACCCGCGAAGACCGGGGTGCCCTCAGCCTTGGACACCGGCACGGATTCGCCGGTGACGGGACTCTCGTCCACCTCGGACGCGCCCTCGACCACTTCGCCATCCGCAGAGACGCGGTCGCCTGGGCGGACCAGCACGAGGTCGCCCACCTTCAGCCTGGCAGCGGACACCTCTCGCGCCGTGCCGTTCTCAACGAGCAGCGCCGTCTTCGGCACCAGGGCACCGAGCGCTTCGATGCCCGCCCGCGCCCGACCGGCCGCGACGCCCTCGAGGAGCTCGCCGATGGTGAACAGGAAGACCACAACCGCCGCCTCGGAGGCAGCGCCGATAGCAATGGCGCCGACCGTGGCAATCGACATCAGCATCTCGATGCTGAAGGGCGACCCGGCACGCGCTGCGGCGATCGCCTTCCGGCCGAAGAATGCGAGGCCGAACAGGGCGGCGGGCAGGTAGGCCCAATGGTCCAGGGCGGGGGCGACGAGCGAGGCGGCGAACCCGACCGCGGTCAGCCCACCGAGCACGGCGGCCAGCTGGGCCTTGGCGCCCCTCCACCAGCGCTGGCGGACAGGACTGCGGACCTCGGGCTCGGCGGCGCCCGGTTCACCCGCAATGACCCGTGGCCCCTCAACCGGCGCGATGGCGTAGCCGAGCTTGCGGACCTGGTCCTCGATGGCCGATCGGGGCGTGGCTGCCTCGTCCAGCCGGAAGGCCAGGATCTGGGTGCCGTAGTTGACCCGGATGTCCTCGGCGCCCGCCACCCGGCCGACAGCCGTCTCGATCTTCGAGGCGCAGGAGGGGCAATCCATGCCCTCGACCCGGTACCGCAGGGTCGCTGGGGACCTCGCGTCCACCTCAACCAGTTCGCCGTCCGCCATCGCCACCATCCCGTTCTCGGGTTGCCCTGGGTTGCGCCAGGGGAGCATGGCGCCTCATATGGACCCTGTGGCCGCTACAGGGTCAAGGTCATGCCGTCGGAAATCTCATTCAGCATCGGCGACCTGGCGAAGGCGACCGGCACCAAAGTAGAGACGATTCGCTGGTACGAGCGGGTCGGTGTCCTCGCGGCGCCTGAGCGGACCTCTGGGAACTACCGGGCCTACGGGGCGGAGCATCTGGAGCGGCTGAGCTTCGTTCGGCGTGCCCGAGACCTCGGGTTCTCGCTCGACCAGGTGCGCGACCTGCTCCAGCTCGCCGACGACCGAAACCAGCCCTGCGACGCCGTGGACCGGGTGGCCCGCGAGCACCTGGAGAAGGTCGAGCGCAAGATTGCCGACCTCGAGGCGCTCCGGCATGAACTGCGGGACCTCATCGGCCAGTGCCGTCACGGTACCGTCGCCGAGTGCCGCATCGTGCAGGCGTTGTCACCGCAGTTTGGCCCAGCGGGTATCTCCCGGAGGGCGTGACGCCGCTGAGGGGTGGCATGGCTGGCGTCTGCCTGACGCTTCTCCGGCTGAGAGAGATGTATTGCGAGTAACCGGCCGCCTACAAACCCGGGTGCAAGCGCGCTGCCTGCTTGGCAATGACATTGCCGACCCTTTGGTAACGCTACAGGAACTTAACCTCACATCCATCGACGCCCCTCATCGCTCCCGCTTCATTGCCGCGCCCGTCGTCATCCAAGCGGCCACGGGCACAGGCAAGCCGCACGGGGGCAGACATGGCAGACATGGAATCCGGAACATCCCAGCCAGTGGGCGACGACGCCGCGAGCGGCTCGGGACCGATCAAGAACATCATCGTCATGGTTGCCGATGGCGGTGGCTTCAATACGCTCGAGGCCACCCGCCAGTACCTGGGGGACGCACGAGGCGGTCCGGTCGGCGAGCTTGCCATTGACGGGGATGGGTTCGTCGAGGTGGCGCAATCGGTTTACCCGCTCGACACACGCAGCGAGCCGCTCCCGGCCCCTGCCGGTCTCCTCCAGAACCCCGCGACCGTCTACTCTCCGGAGCAGAACTACGACTTCACCCCCGTCGAGGGGGAGAACGCCGACGGCTTCACGCGCGGCTTCGACGGATACGACTGGAACCGGGGCACGGCGCCGGATTCTGCGAACACGATGACCTCGATGATGACCGGGGTGAAGACCTACAACAACGCGGTCAACGTGGACGGCGCCGGTGACCCGCTACTCACTCTGGCCGAGGCCGCCAACGCCGAGGGCAAGGCGACCGGCGTGGTCTCCACCGTCCAGTTCAGCGACGCGACGCCCGCCGCGGGCGGCGGGGCGCACAACGTCGCGCGGTCCAATCGCACCGAGATCGCTGAGGAGATGTTCAAGGCCGGTGTCCTCGACGTCATCGGCGGCACCGGCAACCCGGACTACGACGACGACGGTCAGCCAGTTGCCGAGGCCCGCTACGACTGGGTCGGCGAGGACGTCTGGACGGCCCTCAAGGACGGCACCTTCCGGTCGGACGACGGCTCCTCCTGGGAGCTCCTGCAGGACCGCGCCGACATCCAGGCGGCTGGGTCGGGCGACCCGACGGACGACCGGCTGGCGATGATCGCCCAGGCGTTCACCGGCACCAACTTCTACCGCGCGGACGGCGACCCTGAGAACGAGAAGCCGTATGACGTTCCCCGCCTGGAGAGCTCGCCGACGTTGACTGAACTGTCGCAGGCGGCGCTCAACAAGCTCGGCACCGATGACGACGGCTTCTACCTCACCATCGAAGGCGGCGGCGTGGACCGGGCGATGCACGGCAACAACTTCGGCCGAATGATCGAGGAGTACGTCGATTTCGACGCCGCCGTGAAGTCAACCATCGACTGGGTCAACTCGGAGGAGAGCGCGGCGACGTTCGAGGACACGCTGCTCATCGTCACCGCCGACCACGACCACCTGCTGTTTGGGCCGGAGGGCGAGACCATCCCCTACCAGCGCGTCCAGGAGGACCGCGACGGCGACGGCGTGCCCGAGTATCAGTGGTTTGGCGACAGCCACTCGAACCAACTCGTGCCGCTCTACGCCTTCGGCGCCGGTGCGGAGGGTGTGGCCGCCCTTGCTGATCAGAAGGACGCCGTCCTCGACGCGGACGGCAACCGGGTTGCGGGCAGCGGCCGTGACTACACCGACCAGGCCGAGCTCGGCGCTTACCTGCTGGACCAGGTCGGCGAGGACGGGACTGACGAGCCGGTCGCGCCGCAGGAGCCGGTGGACTGGAACGCCCTCGCGGCTCAGGTCCTCGCCAACTACGAGGCCACCGGGAACTGGTATCTCTGACCACTGAACCGGGATGCTTGGCGGTCGACGGACCGCCAGGCACTCTGGGCCTCCGTCCGTTCGGGCAGTTGGCGCCCCCTTGGCATGACACCGGCGCCACTTGAAGGCGGGCACCCTCTACCTTACCATTTGGTCACGTTGGTGGAGGTCAGTCGGCTTGGACCGCAGGTTGTTGCTCGCTGGCGGCTTAGCGCCGATCCTGGTTTGGGCCGCGGGTGCGCGCGCCCAGGGCTCTGGACACGGGCACGCGCACAGCGGGAACGAGGTAAAGATCGGCCGCCACGAGGTCGAGCTGACTGTTCGTGGTGCCGAGGCCACCCTATTGGTCCGGGACGAGCGGGACCAGCCTGTGGACGCGGCCTCCTATAGCGCGTCCGCCGTAGTGCTGGCCCGTGGCAATGAGCGCCGTACGCTCGAGTTCCGCCCGGCGGGTGCCAACCGAATGGTGGCGCCGGTGGACTTCCCCTTCGACGGCAAGTTCCGGGCGACAGTGACCCTGCGCGGCCCCGGCGGCGACCTCGGAACCGGCCGCTTCAACCTCGACCCGGTGCGCTGAGGCGGGCCGACCATGAACCTGGGCACAAGCAGGATGAGGCTGGTGAAGGGGTGGGCGGTCATCGCCCGCCTTCTCGCCGTCGCCTTCCTGCTCGCCTCCCTGCTGGTGCCATCCGCCGCCGACGCCGTTCCCTCCGGCGCCGAACCGGTGACGGTGGCCGCGTCGACCGCCGCGGACCAGGACGGTGGTCTGGACACGCCGTCGCGCCCGCACGGCATCCTTCACTCGGGCGCCCACTGCGCCTGCCAGTTGGCGGACCGCCTGGCACCACCGCTGGCCGTCGCACCCATCGCCTTCATCATCGTGGGCCACCCGGCTTACACGACACGCGCCCACGCCTCGCTTGAGGCGCCCCCGCCAGCACGCCCACCGCGGGCCTGACCGAAGCAGAGCCGTCATAGCCACCGTGCCCTGGACAGACCGGGGACGGCGGCACGCCTCGTATTCAGTCAGTCCCGGGTGCCATGCCGATTCATCTCCGTTGCCGATTTCTGCTCGCCTTGGTGGGCGCGGCGATCCTCGCCACGACCGCCACTCCGTCCGACGCGGCCGACCCTCCGGCACGCCACCGGGTGGCGCAGGCGGCCCCTGCCCGGGTGGCGTCGCCTCCCACTGAAGCGGGAACCGCGCTCCTGGTGACTTCGCCCGAGCAGGCGGTCGCGCTCGCCCTGGCGCGCGCGCCCATCCTGCGCAGCGCGGAGGCCGGAAGGCAGGCGGCGCAGGGTGACCGGGTGACAGCCGGGCTGCGCCCGAACCCAGACTTCTCCTTCAACGCCGAGAACATCGGCGGCAGCGGATCCTACGGCGGCATCCGTTCCCTCGAGACCACCTACAGCCTGTCCCAGCGCATCGAGACCGGTGGCAAGCGGCAGGCGCGCATGACGGCCGCGGACCGCGCCGTGGCGCTGACCAGCCTCGATGTCGAGGCCGTGCGCCTGGACTTGGCGCGCGAGGTGGTCCGGGCCTTGGCCGAGGCGGTGGCGTCTGGCCGAGCGGTGGAGATCGCCCGCGAGCGGGTGCGCCTGGCCGACGAGGTGCTGCGCGCGACCCGCGCCAGGGTCGAGGCCGGGCGCGAGGCGTTCCCGCAGCAGCGCCGCGCCGAGGTCGCGCGGGAGACCGCCGCGGTCTTCGCCGAGCGCTCGCAACGGGAGGCGGGGTCGGCACTTCGCGCCCTCTCGGTGCTTCTGGCGACGTTGGGGGTCGACGTCATGCCCGCCCGGGCAGCGTGGTTCGACGACCTCGGCCCGCGCCCCGAGCCTGCCCGGGCGGCGGCCTTGCCGCCGGGGCAACTCGACCGCACCCGGCTGGACGCGCTCATCGACCAGCGTCGCGCCGAGTTGGACCTGCAGCGCCGCAACGCCATCCCGGACGTCGCCGTGGGTGGTGGCGTCCGGCGGTTCCGGGAAGCGAGCGGGGACACCGCCTTCGTGCTCGGCCTCAGCGTGCCGTTGCCCATCTTCGACAGGAACCAGGGCAACATCCTCCGGGCCGGTGCCGAGTTGAACCGGGCTGAGGCGGAGGCCGAGCGCGGTCGGCTTTACCTCGACGCATCCCTGGCCAACGCTGAGCGGCGCTTGGACCAGGCGTGGCGCGCTGCGGACTCGCTCCGCCGTGTCGTCCTGCCAGCCGCCGGGGAGGCCGCCGCCTCGGCCCGGGAAGGGTACGCTGGGGGCAAGTTCTCGCTGCTCGAGGTGCTCGACGCCCAGCGCGCCCTGTCCGACGCCCGCGAGCAACTCAACGCCGCCCTGCTCGAGGTGCAGCAGGTCCGCGCCGACATCGCCCGGCTGCGCGGCCGCGCGACCGTCCCCGTTTCGGCTCCTGATCCTTCAGCGAGGCAGTGACCATGAAGTACATCCTCGGCTTCCTCGCCGGTATCGTGGTGGCCCTTGGCGGCGCCGTGCTGTTGCCCAGCGTTCCCGCCACGCTGCGGTCCAGTCTCGGCCTTGCTCCAGCGGTTGAGATGGCAGCTCCAACCCGTGCCGCCGAGCATGCCGAAGGCAAGGGCCACGCCCACAGTCCGGGGGAGGAACACGGCGACGAGGCCCCCGAAGGCACCCTCCGCATGACGGAGCAGCAAATCGCGGGCGCCAAGATCGAGGTGGCGGAGGCGGGCCCCGGCTCCGTGGCGCGACGGGTTTCACTGCCGGGGACCGTGGCCGCGAACGCCGAACGACTGGCCCATGTCCCCGCCCGGGTGGCGGGTATCGTCACCGCCCTGAACCGGCGCCTTGGCGACACGGTCGCGGCGGGCGAGGTGCTGGCAGTGGTCGAGAGTGCCGAGATCGCCACCGCGAAAGGGGAGTACCTGGCCGCGCTGCGCACCACCGAACTCGCCCGCGTCACCTTCGAGCGCGAGCAGCGACTATGGCAACGCCGGATCTCCGCCGAGCAGGACTTCCTTAAGGCGCGGACCGACTGGCAGGAAGCGCAGATCCGCCTCGACCTCGCCCGCCAGAAGCTGGCCGCCATCGGCCTCGGCGGGGCCGAGATCGAGGCTCTGCCGCGCCAGCCCATCGAGGCACTCAGGCGCCAGGAGGTTCACGCGCCCATCGGGGGGCGGATCACCGCCCGCCCCAAGATGCTCGGCGATGCGGTATCGGCCGAAGCCGAGGTCTACACGCTCGCCGACCTGTCAACCGTCTGGGTGGAGATGGCGGTGCCACCGGGCGACCTGTCCTTCGTGAAGGAGGGCATGCCGGTCCGCATCCGAGGCGAGGGCGAGGTGCGCGGCGAGGGCCGTATCGTCTTTCTCAGCCCAGTGCTGGACCCGGAGACGCGTTCGGCCCGCGCCGTGGTCGAGGTGCCGAATCCGGACGGCGCCTTCCGGCCCGGCGGCTTCGCCACCGCCGAGGTCGCCAGCGAGGAGCAGCGTGTCGATGTGCTGGTGCCCCGCAGCGCGGTTCAGGAGATCGAGGGCGAGACCGTCGTCTTCGTCCGCACGCCCGAGGGTTTCGAAAGGCGCGAGGTGGTGCTCGGCCGCGGGGACCAAGAGGGCGTCGAGGTGGTCTTCGGCCTCGATGCGGGTGAGCGCTACGCCGCCGCGAACACCTTCGTCCTCAAGGCCGAACTCGGGAAATCCGAAGCCGAGCACTCGCACTAGGGCTGCAGCACATGATCGCACGCATCCTCGACTTCTCGGTCCACCAGCGCTGGCTCGTTGTCCTGCTGGTGGCTGCCGCCGCGGCATTCGGCCTACGTTCGCTGCAGTCGCTGCCCATCGACGCGGTGCCGGACATCACCAACAACCAAGTGCAGATCAACACCCTGGCGCCCGCCCTCTCGCCCTATGAGGTCGAGAAACAGGTCACATTCCCGGTCGAGACCGCACTGGCGGGCATCCGCGGGCTGCAGTCCACGCGCTCGCTCTCGCGGAACGGCTTCAGCCAGGTCGTCGCCATCTTCCGCGACGACGTGGACATCTACTACGCGCGCCAGCAGGTGCTGGAGCGGCTGACCGAAGCGCGTGAGCTGCTGCCGCCCGGCGCCGAGCCGCGCATGGGCCCGATCTCGACCGGCCTCGGTGAGGTCTACATGTGGACCGTGGACTGGGCGCCCCGGAAAGAGGGCGACACCGTACGCGACGGCAGACCGGGTTGGCAGGCGGACGGGAGCTATCTGACTCCCGAAGGACAGCGCCTCGCCACGGAGCTAGAGCGAACGGCCTACCTTCGCACCCTGCAGGACTGGGTCATCCGGCCGCAGCTCCGGAACGTGCCGGGCGTGGCGGGTGTGGACGCCATCGGCGGGTTCGTGAAGCAGTACCACGTCCAGCCCGACCCGGCCCGGCTGATCGGACTCGGCCTGTCCTTCGCCGACGTGGCGGAGGCACTCGAGCGCAACAACGCCAGCCGCGGCGCAGGCTACCTCGAGCGTGGCGGCGAGGGCTACGTCGTCCGCTCGGGCGGACGTCTGGAGACCCTGGACGACATCGGCAACGTGGTGGTGGCGACCCGCGAGGGTGTGCCGCTGCGGGTGCGCGACATCGCCCGGGTCGAGGTCGGGCGGGAGTTGCGGACCGGCAGCGCCAGCGCGGACGGGAAGGAGGCGGTGGTCGGCACCGCGCTGATGCTGATCGGTGAGAACAGCCGCACGGTCGCCGCGGCGGTGGATGCCAAGGTGAAGGAGATTGCCCGCAGCCTGCCGCCCGGCGTCCAGCTGCGCACCGTTCTCAACCGCACTGAGCTAGTCGACGCCACTATACACACGGTGGCCAAGAACCTCGCCGAGGGCGCGCTGCTGGTCGTGGTCGTGCTGTTCCTGCTGCTCGGCAACCTGCGGGCGGCGGTGGTCACCGCGCTCGTCATCCCCGTGACCATGCTGTTGACCGCGACCGGCATGCTGGAGGGCGGCATCAGCGCCAACCTGATGAGCCTCGGCGCGCTCGACTTTGGCCTCATCGTGGACGGCGCCGTCATCATCGCCGAGAACAGCCTGCGCCACCTGGCGGGGCGGCAGCACGCGCTCGGGCGCGCCCTTTCCCTGGAGGAGCGCCTCCGGACGGTGGCCGCCTCGGCCCGGGAGATGATCCGGCCATCGGTGTTCGGCCAAGGAATCATCATCCTGGTTTACGTGCCGCTGCTCACCTTTCAGGGCGTCGAGGGCAAGATGTTCGCGCCCATGGCGTTGACCGTCATCATCGCGCTGGCGGTAGCCTTCGTCCTCTCGCTGACCTTCGTCCCCGCAATGGTGGCGCTGGTCGTGACCGGCAAGGTGCAGGAGAAGGACAACTGGCTGGTGCTGGCCCTCAAGCGCGCCTACGCCCCGACCTTGCGTTTGGCCCTGCGGCGCCCGTTGCCGGTCATCGGCGCCTCGGCGCTGCTCTTCGTCGGCTCGCTTCTTCTCGGCGCCCGGCTCGGCTCGGAGTTCATCCCGCAGCTCGACGAGGGCAACATCGCCATGCACGCGCTGCGCATCCCCTCGACCTCCCTGACCCAGTCGCAGGCGATGCAGCTCCGGGTCGAGGACGCGGTCTCCCGCTTTCCCGAAGCCGCAGTGGTTTTCTCGAGAACCGGCACGGCGGAGGTGGCGGCCGACCCGATGCCGGTCAACGTCTCGGACGCCTTCATCATCCTGAAGCCGCGCGACCAGTGGCCCGACCCGACACTGCCCAAGGAGGAGCTGGTGCGGCGTATCGAGGAGGCCGTGGGACAACTGCCCGGCAACAACTACGAATTCACCCAGCCCATTCAGATGCGTTTCAACGAGCTGCTGGCGGGCACACGCGGCGACCTCGCCGTAAAGGTTTTCGGCGAAGAGTTCGGGCCGATGCTCGCGGCCGCCAACCAAGTCGCGGGCATCCTGCGCGGCGTGGCGGGCGCCGAGGACGTTCGGGTTGAGCAGGCGACCGGGCTGCCCTTCCTCGAGATCACCGTTGACAAGGGCGAGATCGCGCGGCGCGGGCTCAGCCTGAGCGCGGTGCAGGAGGTCATCGGCACAGCCATCGGCGGGCGGGAGGCGGGATGGGTTTTCGAGGGTGACCGCCGCTTTGCCATTGTCGTCCGGGTGCCGGAGGCGGTGCGCGCCGACTTCGAGGCCCTGCGTAACCTGCCGGTGGCCCTGCCCGGGGAGACCCGCGCGGGTGGTGCCGCCACGGTGCCGCTCCGCAGCCTCGCCTCCTTCCGCCTGACCGAGGGTCCGAACCAGGTCAGCCGCGAGAACGGCAGGCGCCGCGTCGTGGTCACCGCCAACGTCCGCGGGCGCGACATCGCCTCCGTGGTGGCCGAGGCGCAGGCGCGGGTGGAGCGTGAGGTCCGGCCGCCGCCCGGCTACTTCGTCACCTGGGGCGGGCAGTTCGAGAACCTGGATGCGGCGCGCACCCGGCTGATGGTGGTGGTGCCCGGGGTCTTCTTCCTGGTTTTCCTGCTGCTCTACACGGCGCTCGGATCGCCGCGCGACGCCCTGCTGGTGTTCAGCGCGGTGCCCCTGGCGCTGACCGGCGGCATCGCCTTGCTCTGGTTGCGTGGCATGCCGCTGTCGGTCTCAGCGGCGGTCGGCTTCATCGCGCTCTCGGGCGTGGCGGTGCTGAATGGCCTGGTCATGCTGAACCACATCAAGCAGCTGCGCGGCGAGGGGCTGGGCCGGGACGAGGCCATCCGGCAGGGGGCGATGGACCGGCTGCGGCCGGTGGCGATGACCGCGCTCGTCGCCTCGCTCGGCTTCGTGCCGATGGCGATTGCCACCGGGGCGGGCGCCGAGGTCCAGAAGCCGATCGCCACGGTGGTCATCGGTGGCCTGATTACCGCGACCTTGCTCACCCTGATGGTGCTCCCCGCCCTCTACGCCCGGTTCGGCAGCGCCGATGCGCCGCCGGAGGATGCGGGGCTACGGCCCGTGCCGGAACCCGAGGTCGCCGCGCGGGCGGGCCGTCCCGCCCCGGCCAGATAAGCGAGGGGACGCGGGCATGACCACGGCCGACCCGGCGCCGGTCCTCTCGGGAGAGGGCCGCCACATCCTTGTCGTCGAGGACGACGGGGAGCTGCGGCCGCTGCTGCTGTCCCTGTTGCGCCGGAGTGGCTTCCGGGCGACCGGCGCGCGCAACGGCGTCGAGATGGCCGAGGTGCTGGCGGATGTGGCCGGTGTGGACCTGGTCCTCTTGGACGTCATGCTTCCCGGCCGCTCGGGTTTCGAGCTCTGCCGCGACATCCGGGCGCGGGGCGGCTTCCGATCATCCTGCTGACCGCACTCGGCGAGGCGCCCGACCGCGTCGTGGGACTCGAGCTCGGCGCCGACGACTACGTCGTAAAACCGCCCGACCCGCGCGAGCTCGTCGCCCGCATCCGCGCCGTGCTGCGGCGCCGGGATGGCGACTGGGCGTCCACCGAGACCGGCGCTCGGGACCGCGCCGCCTTCGGCGGCTGGACGCTCGACACGCGGCGGCGCGAGCTCACCTCGCCGGGCGGTGGACGGGTCGAATTGACCAGCGGCGAGTACGACCTGCTGCTCGCCTTCGTCGAGCGGCCGCAGCGCGTGCTCTCCCGTGACCAGCTGCTCGACCTGGCGCGCGGGCGCGCCTTCGGTGGACTTGGCCGTTCGGTCGACGCCCAGGTCAGCCGCCTGCGCGGCAAGCTCGGCGGTCGACAGGACGAGGCGGCCGGGGTGATCAAAACCCTTCGCGGTGCCGGGTACATGCTTGCCTGCGACGTGGAATGGCGATGACCGCCGCACGGCGGCGCTGGCCGCCGGACACGCTCCTTGTCCGTATCCTCGCTCCCGGCGTGTTCGCCCTCGTGGTCCTGCTGTTGGTGAGCCTTATCGTGCACGCGGCCCTCCTGCGGCAGGCGGCCGAACGGGGTGCCGCCGAGGTCGCGGCCCACCGCATAGCCGGGGCGGTCGACGCCGTTGCGGCGGCTGCGGTTCCCGACCGCAAGCGCCTCGCCCAAGTCCTTTCCGGCTCCGATCTCGCCCTTTCCTGGGGCGATGCGCCGGACCTGCCGTCGGACCGCGCCAGGGCGGCATCGGACCTGGCCCATGTCGGCCGCCTGGCCGAGGTGACGCGGGAGATCCGTATCGCCGCTGGCCTGTCCGACGCCGAGCACGGCGCCCTTCAGGACGTGGCTGTCAGCGTACGACTCGCGGACGGCTCCTGGGTGAACGCGCGTGTCCTGGCCGTGTCGTTGATCGCCGCGGACGACACGGCATTCCGGGTTGCCGTCGGCGCGGTCGCCGTCGCGCTGCTGCTCTGCGTAGCCTTGGCCTCGCGTGTCTCGGCGGCGCCGCTGGCCAAGCTGGCGCGCACGGTCCGGCATTTGCAGCCCGACGGTGACGCGCCGCTGCCACAGGTGGGAGGGCCGCGGGAGGTGCGTGATGTCGCGGAAGCGCTCGACGGAGCCTTGCATCGGGTCCGCGACCTGCTGCGCCAGCGCTCGCTCGCCCTCGGGGCGCTCTCGCACGACCTGATGTCGCCGCTCGCGCGGCTGAAACTGCGCGCCGACGAATTGCCGGACCCCGCCCTCCGCCGGACGGTGCAGCGCGACCTTGCAGAGATGGAGGGCATGGTCGGCTACGTTCTCGCCTACCTGCGTGGCGCGGACGGCGGCGGTGAACCCGCCGTTCCGGTTTCGGTCACGGACCTGGTGCAGGTGGTGGTGGACGAGTTCGCCGAAACCGGCACCGATGTGGAGGAGCGGCACCTCAACGAGGCCACGGTGCTGGCGCGGCCGGTGGCGCTGAAGCGCGTCCTTCGCAACCTCGTCGAGAACGCGGTCAAGTACGGCGCCAACCCCTGGGTCGAGGTGACGGTGAGGGAGGGCGGCGTCGAGGTGCGGGTCGGAGACCGCGGTCCCGGCGTGCCGCCGGAGGATCTGGCCCGGGTTTTCGAGCCATTCTTCCGCGGCGATCGGGCGCGCGCGGCGGGCGGCGGCAGCGGCCTCGGCCTACCGACCGCCAAGGCGATCGCCGAGGCCCACGGGGGAGCGCTGGAACTCGCCAGCGCTCCGGGAGGGGGCACGATCGCCGTCCTCAAGCTGCCATTGTCTCCACCAACGTCGGCGGTCACGCCTGCCTAGCCGCGGTCAATCCCTGGCATCTAGTAACGGCAGGCGGGTACCCGGCGGGAGGTGGCGCTCAGCGCCCCGGCTGGGGCGCGCCACGGCCGGGGGCATGCGGCTGTTGGCCGCCGCCCTGGGTCGCGTCGAAGTGGGCGGGTGCGCCGCTGGGCGACTGGGTGGCGACGCCGTCCGGGCGGTGCGGCTGCGGGCCGTCGCCTCTGGGGGCGTCGAAATGCGCGGCCGCGCCGCCAGAGTGGTTCGACGTGGCGCTCGGGTTGTGCGGCTGCGGGCCGTCCCCACGCGTCGGATCGAAGTGGGGCGCCCGGTCCCGCTGGCTGGCGGCCTGGGCCAGGATCCGTGGACGACCGGCGTCATCGTCCGCCAGGGCGGGCAGGGCGCCTGTCGCGGTCAGTAGCAGGGCGGCAGCCAGAGCGTTGCGAAGCTTCATCCGTGTGTTCTCCTGTGCTGGCTGCCAGGAGGTGGCAGCCGTGACAGGCGACGATGTCGGGCCGCCATGTCACGGGGGTGCACGGCGGTGCATCCATTTGTTGCAAGGCGTGGCCGGGCATGAAGCCGCTGCTTAACGGCCGTGATGGCCACCGTGGTGATGTCCGCCGCCATGGCGGTGCCCACCACCATGGTGGTGACCACCGTGGTGATGCGGCGGCGCGTGATGGTGATGGTGGCGCTGCGGCACGTAGTGATGATGGTGCCCGCCGCCGCCCCAGTATCGCGGAGCGGCCGCGTATGGGGCCGGTCCATAGCCCGGGTAGACGGGCGCGCCGCCGTAGTATGGCTGGGCGCAGGCTGGCCCCAAGGCGAGCAGAACCAATGCGGCAATCGTGGTGACCCGGCGCATGACGGCTGTTTCTCCGACTCTGGCACGCTCCAAGTGCACGGGGGGTGTGTCGAGCGCATGTCGGGAGGAGGGCCTAATCTGGGCAATCCTCCGCGGCGCCAGCTCCGCGCCGGTCAGTCTCGGGCGCCGCTGGCATGCGCCCGGTCAGCCGTCTCCGGGCCCGCGGCCGCTCGTGCCCTCCACGCCGACAAAGAGCAGCGCCGGGCCGGGCGTTTACAGGGCAGGGCACAGGGGAACTCGACATGCGGCATGACCACGACCACGACGGCGGGCACTCCCTCGCGCACGGCCCCGGCACTCGCACGCGGACTTCGGGCGGGCCTTCCTAATCGGCATCGCCCTGAACTCGATCTACGTGGTCCTGGAGGGCGTGTTCGGCATCCTGTCCGGCTCGCTGGCCTTGCTGGCGGACGCCGGGCACAACCTCTCGGACGTGCTCGGCCTGCTGCTTGCCCTGGGGGGCGACGCTGCTGTCCAAGCGGGGCCCGACGCGGCGCCGCACCTACGGCTGGAAGGCGAGCTCCACCTTGGCAGCGCTGGTCAACGCGGTCCTCCTGCTGGTCGCGGTCGGTGCCATTGGCTGGGAGGCGGTCCGGCGCCTCGCCGAACCCGAGCCGGTGGCCAACGGGACGGTGCTCTGGGTGGCGGCGGTCGGGGTGGCTGTCAACGCCGGGACGGCGTGGCTCTTCGCCGCAGGCCGCAAGGGCGACATCAACGTCCGGGGCGCGTACCTCCACATGGCGGCGGATGCTGGGGTGACGATCGGCGTCATCGTTGCCGCGCTGATTATCCGTTGGACCGGCTGGCTATGGCTGGACCCGGCGGTCAGCCTCGCCATCGGCGCGGTAATCCTGGTTGGGACCTGGGGCCTGCCGCGGGACTCTGTGAACCTGGCGATGGGCGCCGTCCCGGCGGGCATCGCCCCGGACGAGGTCAAGGCATGGCTCGCCAGCATGCCCGGCGTGACCGAGGTGCACGACATGCACATCTGGGCCATGGGAACGACCGAGACGGCGCTGACGGTGCATCTCGTTCGAGACGACGCGCGGGCAGACCGCGAGCTGCTCCTGCGCGTGCAGTCCGGGTGCCGGGAGCGGTTCGGGATTGCCCACCCCACGGTGCAGCTGGAGACGCCCGAGACGGCACAGGCTTGCGGGCTGCGGCCGGACCACGTGGTCTGATGCGGGGGACCATGCAGCCGACTTCCTGGAGCCGAGCAATCGCCTGGGCGCTGCTCACCGTTCTGGGTATGACGAACGCCACGGGCAACGTGTTCGACCTGGAGCAGAAGTTCTGGTAGTTCGACCGTGTCCTGCACGCATGCAGCATCCTTGCCCTGACGCTCTGGCTGACACTGTTCGTGTTCGGCCAGACGCTCGATGGGAAGCGTGGCCACCGCCTCGCGCTGGTCCTCCTGATGGTGAGCGTCGGCGTCGTCGGTGCGCCGTAGGACGTGGCAGAATCCGGCTTCGACCAGGGCGCTCCGGGCGACGTCATCAAAGGCGGGCACGACGCCATCATCGACATTCTGATGGACACCGCAGGGTCGGTGTCCCGGGCCTGAGGCCCTCTCGGCTGAACGGGGCGGGACCGCCGCCCGGGCCCACAGGCGCTCGTCGAGGTAAATGAGGCCCAGGAGCTGACGAATGCGACGGACATGAGCGACATATCCCCCTGACCTCGCGTGCCTCGGTCAGAAGCTTCTCGGTCGCGAGTTAGAGCAGCGCCACGAGAGTCTACCACGGAATTGGAAACATCTCTTCCCAACCCGGGACTTCCGTTAGGCAGGAGTGGTTTACCATATCCCGTCGGTCTCCCACGGGGAGCAAGCAATGCTCTTTTGAGGGATTAGGCAGCGCCGGGCGACAGGCAAATACCACTGCCGACGACTCCATCTCGGCAGCCACGGCGAGAGTCTCTACCCGCATCTGGGACACCGCAGGACGTGGGTCGGGTACCACGCTCAAGGAGTTCACCATGTCCGGGCCGGAGGAAATCCCTGCCCGGACATCGGATGTCGTAGAGCACAAAGACGTCGCCACGCTGGTAGAATCCACCATGGAAGCGCCATAGAGAATTTCTGTTCGAACCCCGGATGTCACAGGAGCTTTGGGCGGTACCACGTCGGGGGAGTCTGCTATGGCAAGCACGGAAGGGTTCGCGCCGACAGAGGCTACTGCGGGGAATGGGCTGGGTACCATGCTCGAGGGGTCCACCACAGCCACGGCGGCGCCAAGCGGAATCCTCTCCCGGATATCGGGTACCACCGGCTCTGAGTGGGTTACCACGTCTGCCATGGCCAGTGCGGGAAGTTCTACCTGTACAGCGGTAGCCTCACGGCAGGGGGTGGGTACCATCTCCAGGTCGTGGGTTACCGGGAGCAGGGAAGCAAGCGAAGGGTTTTCCGTTTCCGCCGAATTGAGGTGGCCCTTTTTTACATGGGGGACAGCGTCTGTCCGGTTGTTTGCGGGCTCGCTTTCGGCCCCATTGGCCATCGCCGAGCGAACCGCATCCCAGTGGCGCCGGACAGTCCGTTCGCTGACGATACCCTCGTTTTGGACGGCTGCCAGCACTGCGGCCTGGGTCGGCGTCCGGCCAAGTTCCTTTGCCAAACGGGTGGCGGCCGCGACAATCAAACCCTCAGAGCGTGCTTTGCGGGATTCGGCTGTCATCCGGCCACCAGCGCCATGGCGTTCCGCCAAGTCAACCGGGTTGGACGTAACCGGTTTCGGAGCGCGAGCCTTATAGACGTGCCAAGTCCACCGAGCGACTTTGGCGGCAGTCACCAAAGCCTTCTTCTCAGCACGTCGGCCATCGCCGCTTAGGCTGTCAGCGAGGCGCATGGCCTCCGCTGCCACTCTGGCGCTGAACTCTTGCTCGTCACGACCGGCAGCCTTGTGCGGCCAAACCTCTTGCCGCGCCCAAGATGTCAGATGCGCAAACAAGCGATTTGACCCGGCGGCGATGAGTGGGTCGGGATGTTCCGGTGAGAGCGTCGGACTGCGCTGCTGCGCAGCGGCCAACTCCCGCAGCGCGTCCATGCGGACGTTGATGTCGACGTGCTGACGCAACACGCCGAGGTCATAGGGCTGCTCTGCCAAGATGCGCCGCTGCCACATCGGGCTGAGAGGGTTTTTGTGCCTGTGGCTATTCAGGAGGCCGCCAGGGTCGGCACCGAGCGGCAGCAGGGCTTTGGTGAGACCGCGGAGGACGCCTCGGTAGAGAGCGCTGAACCGAGCGCATCGCTCACCCTCCATCGGGACGCTGTCGTGCAACAACCAGAAGAGGTGTGGATGGTGGACCCGCCCATCGTTGTCCTCCCAGCCAACCACCAAATTCGGGAGCGGTACGCCAGCCGTCCGGCATGCGTCAGCAATGTCGTCCCACGCCAGGATAGCGTCTACCTCAATGCGGAGAACGCCACAGACCCGTTTGTTGTCTTCGACGTAAGCTGCGTCGAGTGCCAGCAGCTTGCTGTCGCTGCGGTACGCCTCACCCTTATGGTCTCCAACGTATAAACGCCGAACCTTAGGTACTTTGGATGCGAACAGCTGCAGGATTGGGTGCTCGGAGGACACCAATCCGCGGTAGCAAAATTCGGGGCGGAAATAGGTTTTGCTCTCTGCGAAGAACCCGCCCCACCATTGGAAGCCCACTTCCATCCGTAGTTTGACGCAAGCTTCTGTTGACCGTCTGCGTTCGCGTGCCGCATCTGTGAAAAGCGCAATCATTTCGGCAGTCGGCTTGGGTTTTGCCTCTTTTGGGGCGGCCGATGCAGGCTTGCTCGTCTGAGCCTCAACGTTGGCGTCGAGCGCTTCCGAGTGAGGTAAAATTGTTTTCGCCGTTTCCGCCTCAACTCGGGCAGACTGGTCTTTGTCAGCTTCAGGCGGGTCCGGCTTCTCTTCCGCATGCGGTCCCGGGTCCGGCACCGCATGCGTCTGTGATGTGCTGCGTTGGACAGAGTAGTGTACTTTTCGCCGTAGCGGATAATCCAGGCTGCGTCGCATTCCGGTTTACGCCTCCGAGGCCGTCGCACTCCAAGCTTACGCTGGCGCGTTTTGGCACGCACAGGCGTAGCCGCCGCGTCAGCGCTGTCCTGATTGCCCGCGCTTTCGACGCGAGCCGGATGGGAATCCATTCACGGCCTCGTTACAAACACGATGTCCGACGAGACCTGAAGGGCTTCGGTTCCGGACCCGATTCCTACATTCTGCTCAAAATGCCGATTCTCCTAGAAGAAAAACCTAAACTAAAAGTAGGGAACGACAGCTTGTGGGGTATCAGCGACCGGAGAACGGCAGGGTTGAGAGAGGATTCTGCGACGCCTAACCATTGCCTCTATGGCGCGAATCCTCCCGCGTTGCGGAGGTGCTGGGCTAGGCCGCCTAACTTCGCGCGAGTATGCAGGGCATGGTGGATCGCTCGCGTCCTCGACTACCGTCAGCTGCTTCAAGCAGAACTGTGGCGACGCAACCCGACCGGCTCGACACTGGATGTGACGTTGGTGGAAACAGTCCGAGTTGTCCCCGTCGACTGTCCGTTCAGGCCGTTCAGCTTACGGCGCCCTTTCCCATGGGCAGCCGTCAAAGCGGCGGTCGACGGTATTTTCAGCCTCCGCAATTAGAATATTTAACCCGTTCGGAACACTGCTTCGGAATGTTGCAGAGCGTACTCCGTCCGGTGAATACAAGACGAGAACCCATCCATCACCGCCGTCGTCTGAAACCTCAAGACGGTGGTCTCGGTAAGCCTTCAAGATTACCTGCTGCGGCTTGTTCATGGCCTGTCTCATGGCTAACAAGCCGCAAACTCTTCTATATGACACTGTCGTGTCAACGCCCCAACACCGTTGAGCCGCACTCGAGCCATTGCAGTAGTCGCCAAAATCGACGGTCTCCGTTGCAGGCCGTATCAGAGCCGCCGCCTTACGGATGCTCCTGCTTCGTACCCTACTGTTGTTCAGCCAAGCGCATGGTTCATCAAACTGCTTCAGCGCACCCATGGATCCCGTGTAGCCGGACCCAAGCCCATGGGATTTCACTGTTCTGTAACAGACAACATCCCATCGGCATTCTATGACCTTTCTGCAAACCTCGAATTGAGCTTTCTTGTCTGGGTGTTTGCGTGGAAGGTCTCAAAGCTATGCTGGCTTTCGTTGCGGGACATCGGCCGACATCAGCGGAGGAGCGGTGTCGTGGTGGTCAGATGAGGCGTGAGAAGGACGGAGGCCCGTTTGGCCGCAAGTCGAGCAAGGTTTTGATTGCTGCAGTAGTTGCGGCCATGCTGGCCATGTACGGTCATCCAGCGGCTGCACAGCCACGTGAAACGGTCCAGGTAACCGGCAGCTCGACAGTGTTCCCTTTCACTTCCGCAGTCGCCAGCAGCATTGCGAGAGCGGCAGGAGGGGAGCGGGTGCAGGTTACCAGCACCGGCACTGTGCATGGCTTCGCACAATTTTGCCGAGGTTCTAACCTCCAGCATCCTGACGTCCAAAACGCATCACGCCGCATGACGGCTGGCGAGTTCAGCTTATGCGTCCGAAACGGCGTGAACGAAATAATGGAAATCCCAATCGGGTTCGACGGTATCGTCGTGGCACATCGCAGAGGGTTGCCTTCGCCCAACTTTACTCTGGCTCAACTGTGGATGGGGATGGCCAAGGAGGTACCGCAGGGCGGGCGCATTGTACCGAACCCGTTCACCTCATGGCGCCAAATCTCGGCCTCCTTGCCAGACTGGCCCATCAGCGTCATCGGACCGCCGCGAACTTCCGGCACCCGCGACAGCTTCACCGAACTAGCGATGTTGGCAGGCTGCCGGACGTTTCCGGAAATCCAGGTCATCACGGATGCCGCTGAGCGGACCCGCCTCTGCAGCACTGTGAGGGAGGACGGAGGCTGGGTCGACGGCGGCGAGGACGACCAAGCCATCGTACGTCGCGTTACGGAGGGCCGCGACGGTACGCTCGGCGTCTTCGGTTTCAGCTTCCTGCAAGCCAACAGGGAGCGCATCGAAGGGTCCTCCATCGAGGGCGTGGATGATGCCGCCGAGACCATTGCCTCTGGGCGTTACCCTCTCTCGCGGCCTCTCTTCTTGTATGTGAAGCGGCCGAACCTCGAACGGGTGCCAGGCCTTAAAGAGTTCCTTGCTGAATATGTCTCCGACGGCGCTATGGGGTCCGGTGGTTACCTTCTGCGTATCGGCTTGGTGCCCGTCGACTCCGAACGCCTGCTGCAGGTTCGGGCTGTGGTGCGAGACCGCACCATCATGATGCGGCGCCCAAATGATTGATGCGCTTCAATCTCAGAAACCCAGTCGCTCATCATAATCACCGTAATTGTTAGTAAGTGAGCGGCGAGGTCCAGAGGGTGATTACATGACGACTAGCCGCAGCGGCATGCCCGCAGCAGCAGGGGGTCCGGCGCCGCGCAGCGGCTGCCGAGGTTAAAAACGATGGAATCTTCAACGGCTGCCGATGTTTTCGCCGCCCTTGGCCAGGAGTCCCGCCTGGAGCTGCTGCGCGCGCTTCTCGAAGCAGGCCCCAGCGGCCTCTCCGCGGGAGCAATTGGCACAGCCCTAGGCATCGTGCCCTCTACCTTGTCTTTCCATCTGCGGGCCCTGGAGCAGGTGGGGTTGATCCGCCCAACCCGGCAGGGCCGCAGCCTGATTTACGCCGTCCAGGTCGACCGCCTCCGTCAAACCATCGCCTTTCTCACAGAGTCCTGTTGCGGCGGCCAACCTGAGCTTTGTGGAGCGCTGACCTTGCCAATGCTCGCCTCCTCCCCGGAGAACTCCCCGATGAAGCCTGCCTTCAACGTCCTCTTCCTTTGTACGCGTAACTCCGCGCGCTCGCTGATGGCTGAGGCGGTTCTGAGGAAGCTGGGAGGGGACCGCTTCCGGGCCTATTCGGCGGGGTCCGATCCGGCGCCCCAACCCATGCCGGAGGTCGTGGAGAAGCTCAAGACCCTTGGCCATGACGTGTCGGGCATTCGGAGCAAATCCTGGCAAGAGTTCCTGCACAGAGAAGCGCCCCGCATGGATTTCGTAATAGCGCTGTGCGACACCCTTCAGGGTCAGAACTGCCCCGACTTCGGCGACCGGGCTATCACTGCATCCTGGCCACTGCCAGGACCCGGCAAGTTCGAGCCAGGATCCAGCGAGCGGGTGCTCTTACTCAATGAGCTCTACGCCAGCCTGCATCGGCGTATCGGCATCTTCACCAACCTGAAGTTCGATGCGCTGGACCGCATGTCGCTGCGGCACCAGCTGGATGACCTCGCGCAGGCCCCCCTCTCCGTCGCAAAGGACCGTTGAGATGCGCATAGGCATCAATGGTATGGGCCGCATCGGCAGGCTGGCGCTCCGCGCGGGCCTGGGCGGCGTATTCCGGGAGAACGAGGATCCGCGCGCGGGCAACCGGCTGGACGTCGTCCATGTGAACGAGCTCAAGGGCGGCGCCGAGGCTACCGCCCACCTCCTCGCGTTCGACAGCATCCACGGCCGCTGGCGCGAGCGGATCGGGGCGGAGGATGGCCGCGCCATCACCATCGGCAACCGGCACATCGGCTTCAGCGCGGAAGCCGCCCCGTCCGAGGTGCCCTGGGGCGACTTGGGCTGCGACATCGTCCTGGAATGCACGGGCAAATTCCTGAAGCAGGAGCAGCTCCAGGGCTACCTCGACCGGGGCGTTAAGCGGGTCATCGTCGCGGCGCCGGTCAAGGACGGCTCCGCCTTGAACGTGGTCGTCGGCGTTAATGACGACCGCTACGACCCGCGGGAACACCGGTTGCTGACCGCCGCCTCCTGCACCACGAACTGCCTCGCCCCTGTGGTGAAGGTTGTCCACGAGGCCATCGGCATTCGGCACGGCCAAATCACTACCATCCACGACCCGACCAACACCAACGTGGTCGTGGACGCGCCGCACAAGGACCTGCGCCGAGCCCGCTCGGCCATGCTGTCCCTCCAGCCGACGACAACCGGCAGCGCCACCGCCATCTCGCTCATCTACCCCGAGCTCAAGGGCCGCCTGAACGGTCACGCCGTCCGGGCACCGGTGCTGAACGCCTCGTTGACGGATGCCGTCTTCGAGATGCGGCGCGAGACCACCGAAACCGAGGTCAACGAGCTGTTCCGCGCGGCGGCGGCGGGACCGCTCGCGGGCATCCTCGGCTTCGAGACCAGGCCGCTGGTTTCGGCCGACTACGCCAACGATACCCGCAGTGCGATCGTCGACGGGCCAAGCACCATGGTGACCGACGGCACCCTGCTGAAGGTATACGCCTGGTACGACAACGAGATGGGCTATGCCTGTCGGATGGTGGACCTGGCCAACATTGTCATCGAACGGGGAGCATGATGTCAGGCATCCGCAACTACCTCGTCGTGACCGGTGCCTACTGGGGGTTCACCCTCACGGACGGGGCGTTGCGGATGCTGGTGCTGTTGCACTTCTACCAGCTCGGCTACACGCCGTTCACGCTAGCCTTCCTGTTCCTGCTCTACGAGGCAGCGGGCATCTTCGCGAACTTCGGTGGGGGCTGGTTGGCGGCCCGCTTCGGCATCCCCCGCATGCTCTCGATCGGCCTGAGCCTACAGATTTGCGGGCTGCTCATGTTGTCGGCGCTGGACCCAGCCTGGGGCGCGGCCATGTCGGTCGCCTGGGTGGTGGCCGCCCAGGGCATCTCCGGGGTGGCCAAGGACCTGACCAAGACCGCCTCTAAGTCAGCCATCAAGGCAACCTCGCAGCAGGGCGCCGGTCAGCTGTTCCGGTGGGTGGCCTGGTTCACCGGCTCCAAAAACGCCATGAAGGGCTTTGGCTTCTTCGTGGGCGGCGCCCTGCTCCAGTTCGTGGGGTTCCGTCCGGCGCTCTGGCTGCTGGTGGCCCTGCTGGCCGTCGTCCTGGCTGGCGTACTGCTGTCGCTACCGCGCGAACTCGGCAAGGCGAAGGCATCAAAGAGCTTCAAGGAACTCATGGCAAAGAGCCGGGGCGTGAACCTGCTGGCAGGCGCCCGGATCTTCATGTTCGGCTCGCGCGACGTCTGGTTCGTCGTGGGCCTGCCGGTGTTCCTCTACAGCCAGGGCTGGCACTACGTCGGGGTCTCGACCTTCCTCGCCGCCTGGACCATCGGCTACGGCGGGGTGCAGGCCCTGGCGCCGTCGGTCGTCCGCCGCAGCGAGGACGGGCTGTCGCGGGAGGTTCCCGAGGCGCGGCTCTGGGCTGCGGCCCTAACCGCGATCCCGGCCGCCATCGCCCTCCTGCTGGCCACCGGCGGCGTCGGGCGCCCGGATGTCATCGTGGTCGTCGGCTTGGCGGTGTTCGGCTTCGCCTTTGCGGTCAACTCGTCGCTCCACAGCTATCTGATCCTAGCCTACGCAGGCTCGGAGAAGGCCGCCGAGGACGTCGGCTTCTACTACGCCGCCAATGCCGGAGGGCGCCTGTTCGGCATCCTGCTGTCCGGCATCCTGACGCAGTGGGGTGGCCTTCAAGCATGCCTCTGGGGTTCGGCGGCGATGCTGGCGGCCTGCATGGCGCTGACCTTCATGCTGCCCCTGCGGGCCGAGGCAAGACGGATCGTGATCTAAGGATGCACTTCGGTTAGCCACTGCAGGCTCTGACGGTCTGTGGAAGCCGCATTGTTGGATTATCCGAGCTTCAAAACCTCCGAGTTGGACAGCCCATGACCGCTTTGAACTGGGTGCTGCAAGAAGATCAGGTGACTGTCGCCTGCGATACGCTCGTCAGCAGCGCGACCGACATGTTACCTGTTCGATTCATATCGAAGGTCTTTCCCATACACCACGCGCGAACCCTTCTGGCCGGGACTGGATCTGAGCTGGCACTCATGAGAGCCCTCTCCGTTGTTATTTCGGGAGCGTTGTGTCGGCATGTCGTGGATGTCGACAGGGCGCTCACTGCTGTGCTGCCTGGGGTTGTGCAGGAGCTTCCCGAAAGCATCACGTCGACGATCTACATCTTTGGGTGGGATGAGGATCAGAGGCAGATGCGCGGTCACGCATACCGTTCACCGAATGGATTTGCCTCGGAATTGCTGCGCTATGGTCTTGGCATCAAGCCGCAGGTGGATGTCAGCACCGGTTCGATTGAACCCTTCGAGCCGTTTTTCATCGACATCGTTATGCGACAACGGGAAGAAGATGAACAAAAACCGTTAGCGAAGCGTGTTGGCATTGGCGGCGAGATCATCCTGTTCCAGATGACCGAGGATGAGTTGACCGCCAAGACGATCCATCGCTTTGCGGACTATCCGCACCAGTTCAACCTCGCAGCAAATCGGCCTGCGCCTAGTTTATCTGCTGTCTAATTAGAGGCCGCTCAATGACGACTAGCTTCATCATTTACCACAACCCCGCCTGCGGGACGTCCCGCAATGTCCTTGGCCTCATCGGCAACAGCAGCGAAGAGCCGACCATCGTCGAGTACCTGAAGACGCCGCCCTCCCGGGAGGAGCTGTCGGATCTCATCCGGCGCATGGGTGTGCCGGTGCGCCATGTGCTCCGCCAAAAGGGCACGCCCTATGCGGCACTCGGCCTCGGCGACCCGGCCCTGACCGACGGCCAGCTGCTCGATGCCATGATGGCGCATCCCATCCTCATCAACCGGCCCATCGTCGTGACGCCGCTCGGGGTGAAGCTGTGCAGGCCGTCCGAGACGGTGCTCGACATCCTGCCGAACCCGCAACGCGGCGCCTTCGACAAGGAGGACGGCGAGCCTGTCGTCGATGAGCGAGGCCACCGAGTTGCGAAGGGAGTGGCGGCATGAGCGCGTCAGCTCAGGCGGAGGCCGCCATCCAGAGCCGCAAGGCGGCGATGGGCACCTTCGAGCGCTACCTGACCCTCTGGGTGGCGCTGTGCATCGTCGCGGGCATTGCGCTCGGCGCGGTCATGCCGGGCTTCTTCCGTGCGCTCGGCCGCATGGAGGTCGCCCAAGTCAACATCCCGGTCGCGGCGCTGATCTGGCTGATGATTGTGCCCATGCTGCTCCGCGTAGATTTCGCCGCTATGGGTCAGGTCACTCGGCACTGGCGCGGCATCGCCGTCACCCTCGGCGTGAACTGGCTGGTGAAGCCCTTCTCCATGGCGCTGTTAGGCTGGTTGTTCATCGGCTGGCTGTTCCGGCCATGGCTCCCGGAAGGGCAGATTGACAGCTACATCGCCGGGCTCATCCTGCTGGCCGCCGCGCCCTGCACGGCCATGGTCTTCGTGTGGTCACGCCTGACCGATGGCGAACCCAACTTCACCCTCAGCCAGGTCGCGCTGAACGACGCCATCATGGTCGTCGCCTTCGCGCCCGTGGTCGGCCTGCTGCTCGGCCTCTCGGCCATCACGGTGCCTTGGGACACGCTGCTGCTGTCCGTGGCGCTCTATATCATCGTGCCTCTCGTCGCGGCACAGATCTGGCGGCGCTCGCTGCTGGCCTCCGGCGGTGATGCAGCCCTCCAGCGCATGCTGAAGGCGCTGAACCCGGTGTCCCTGGTAGCCTTGCTGACCACTCTGGTGCTGCTCTTCGGCTTCCAGGGCGAGCAGATCCTGGCGCAACCGTTGGTCATCCTGCTGCTCGCCGTGCCCATCCTCATTCAGGTTTACTTCAACGCGGGTCTCGCCTATCTGCTGAACCGGCAGTGCGGTTCGGCGCACAGCGTGGCCGGGCCGTCGGCTCTCATCGGTGCCAGCAACTTCTTCGAGCTCGCCGTCGCCGCCGCCATCAGCCTCTTCGGGTTCGAGAGCGGCGCCGCGCTGGCCACCGTGGTCGGCGTGCTGGTGGAGGTGCCGGTGATGCTCTCCGTGGTCCACATCGTCATGCGGACCCGCGGCTGGTACGACCGAGGGGCAGGCCGGGTGGCAGCTCGCTAGACCCCGGATGCCGGAAACTCAGAGCAGGCAGGTCGTCGTCATCGGCGGCGGGCAGTCTGGCCTCGCGGTCGGCTATATCCTGCGCCGGACGGGGCTAGACTTCGAGATCTTGGACGCCAACGAGAGGCCGGGTGGCGCCTGGCCGTCGGCCTGGGACTCTCTGCAGCTCTTCTCCCCCGCGCAGTGGAGCTCGCTGCCGGGCTGGCCCATGCCGCCGGTCCCGGGTGGCGGGTATCCCGGCCGGGACCACGTGGCCGCCTACCTCGCAGCCTACGAGGAAAGATACCAACTGCCAGTCCGGCGCCCAGTCCGGGTCGAGGCTGTCGAGCGCGCCGGTGACCGCCTGCTGGTCCGGACCGATGCGGGCAGCTGGACGGCCTTGGCCGTGGTCAGCGCGACTGGCGGCGCCAATCGCACCTTCCTCCCAGAGTACCCTGGGGCGGAGGGCTTCCGCGGGAGGCAGCTGCACTCCTCCTCCTACCGCTCGCCGCAGGAATTCGTGGGCCAGCGAGTCCTTGTCGGCGGCGGCGGAAACTCCGGCGCCCAGATCCTAGCCGAGCTGTCGCTCGTGGCCGAGGTGACCTGGATGACGCCCCAGGCGCCAACCTTCCTGCCGGACGAGGTGGACGGTCGCGTGCTGTTCGAGCGGGCGACGGAGCGCGTGCGGGCTCAACAGGAAGGACGCGACCCCGGGCCGCCCAGAGGCGGCCTGGGCAACATCGTCATGGTCCCGCCGGTCCGGGAGGCCCGCGACCGCGGCGCGCTGCGCAGCGTTCGACCATTCCTGCGCTTCGAGCCCGACGGCGTGGTCTGGCGGGATGGCAGCCGCAGCCTGGTGGACGCGGTCATCTGGTGCACGGGCTTCCGCCCGGCCCTCGCTCACTTGGCGCCGCTCGGCGTGCTGGAGCCGGATGGGCGCGTCGTGGTCCGGGGTGGCCGGTCCGTCCGCGAGCCACGCCTGTGGCTGGTTGGCTACGGCGATTGGACCGGGCTCGCCTCTGCCACGCTGGCCGGGGTGACGCGGGCTGCCCGAAGCGCCGTCCAGGAGATCGGAGACACCTTGGCGGCAACGCCGCCAGCGAACGCCGCCTAATTGGAGACCTGAATGCGTGACGTGAACCTTCCGGATCAATCGCTACCCAACGTCTCGGAGGCGCAGCTCGACATCCCGACCATCGAAAAACTCGGCATCCCCGGCGCCAGCACGCACCCGCCGCGGATCCTGCTGCTCTACGGTTCGCTCCGGGAGCGGTCCTATAGTCGCTTCCTGACACTCGAAGCCGAGCGCATCCTGCGGCGATTCGGCGCCGAGACGCGGGTCTTCGACCCCCGCGACCTGCCATTGGTGGACAGCGTGCCCGCCGACCATCCTAAGGGCGCCGAGCTTCGGGAGCTTTCCCTCTGGTCCGAGGGCCAGGTCTGGTGCAGCCCGGAGCGGCACGGCGCCGTCACCGGCATCCTCAAGAACCAGATCGACTGGCTTCCCCTCGAAAGTCGCGGTGTCCGCCCGACCCAGGGCCGGACGCTGGCGGTGATGCAGGTCTCTGGTGGTTCTCAAAGCTTCAACGCTGTGAACACGCTGCGTCTGCTCGGCCGCTGGATGCGGATGGTCACGATCCCCAATCAATCCTCGGTGCCCAAGGCTTTTGAGGAATTCGACGAGGCGGGCCGGATGCTGCCAGGGCCGCTCTACGACCGAGTGGTTGACGTCATGGAGGAGTTGGTGAAGTTCACCCTGCTACTGCGCGACCGCTCGGACTACCTGACCGACCGCTACAGCGAGCGGAAGGAGCGGGCGGAAAAACAGGCCAAGGCTGATCTCGCCGTCATGTCGGGTGCGGTGAGCTGAAGGTAGGCGGGTGGCAGCATAACGCTGCTGCTCTTTTGTCAGCTGTGTGCCCATCCGGCCGTCCGTGCTCCACCACCGCCTCACGAATGCGAACGTGACTGCTCGGGGGCCGACGGCTGAGTTGATTGGATTACAGATGTTGGCAGGCCGCGTGGAAATGGCCTTTGCAGCAGCAGGATCATACAATCATGGCCGCAGGCGTGATCGTGATGGTGGCACGGAGGCAATCGTGCTGCTTGCAACGGTAGCTGCGCCGCATGCGGCCGACACAGTTTCCTCGCCGTGCGACATGCCGCGGAGGATGGTGGAACTACACCGGAGCGGAGACATACAGCCGCGCAAGCCTGAAGGCTGGGTCAATCCTCCATCATGCGCTGCCTGGCTCGTACATCTTCACGCTTAGCATCTTCCAACCAATCCGCGGCGACACTTGCCAGCATGGCCGAGGTCCGAGGCCAAGCCGTGCAGGCGTCCGCCCACCCCCTGTATGCTGCAGCAAGCTGTCGCTCCTGGTCCCCACCGTCGTAGAGCCCCCTCAAGTGCACCCCACGCATGTTGAAGCGCTCAATGCGAATGCCCGTCTCAAGGTCGTCCGAAACTGCCTCCTCAATGAGGTCGCGCACGGGGCTAGCAGGCCATGCGCCGTCCGTGAGGTCATGCGGCGCGTGGGCCAGGACCTTTCCAACGCACTGAGCGCCGATCGCCTCACGGTCGGCCTCCCGCAGCCGCCGCATCGCCTCCCGGACCCACAGAGCTGTCACCTCCCCGTTCACGCCGTTGGCCGTTACGCCGGGAACGGTGCGAAACGCAGCGAGGAGGTCGTAGGCGGCCTTGGCAAGGTTGCGCTCCGCCTGATTCAGCTCCCGCGGCTCCTCCGACGCGCCTCGGAAGACGAGCTTCACCGCGTCCACAAACATGGTCGGGTCGGCCGCCATGAGGTGGAGGATGGCTAAATCCCCGTATCCTTCCCGCGCCCGGCCCAAAAGGGGCAGGTAGGCGAACTCACGCCTGGCCAAGTCGGTGCGGTTCACGTCGTCGCGTGCGCGCAGCCCATCGAAAACCTGCTCGAGGTGGAATGAGAGCATGGATGGGTCGTCGAGGGGACCGGAGTTCAAGGCGGACAGGGTACCGTCGAGCGCCTCGAAGACGAGCGCGGCTGCGGGGCGCGCGGCCTCGGCAAGGGTGGTCAGCGCTTGGTAAGGCCGTCCAACAGAGAGATACTGGCTAGCCGCCCTCTCGTTCAGCGCAGAGTCACCCTCCGCGAGCCGCCATGGATGCCTCCCCCTCCAGTAGGAGTTGGCCACGGCGTCACTGAGGCGGTCAACGAAGTCCCAGGTCCCGGGGCCGTCCTCCAGACCGAGCGCCAGATTGGCCACCTGCTCCGGCGTGCGCCCCTCCCGCGCGGCACGGGCGAGCAGCTCGCGCCACGCGTCGCCAAAGGTGCGGTCGGCCGAACCGGAGAGGGCGCGAGCGAGGATGCCGGAGTTCTCGGTGCGAGCCGCCTGGGCCGTCCCGCACAGGTCGAGGACGGCCTCGGGCGTACCCGCCGCGAGTACGGCAGGAGCCGCGAGAAGCCACGGAGCACGCACGGCCTCCGCGAGGCGCAGCAGTCCGGCGCTCCCTTCGCGGCTCAACAGGTCCGCCACTGCGACACCGCGCGCCTCCTCCAGCGCCTCCGCCGTCATCTCCTCTTCCGTGAGAGCGCGGTGGCGTGACGGACGATGGAAATCGAACAGGGGCGCCGCGACGGAGACGCTGTCGCTGGGCGCGAACCGGCGCACGATACCGGCGAGGACCTCAAGCCGCTCGCCCTTCAACGTCCACCCCGCGTCGGGGAACTCGGCATGCCTCGCCGCGATGTCCCGGAGCTTCTCCCACAACCTCCTTCGTTCTTTCACCTCCGTCGCTGCGAAGACAGCCTCCAATTGCTGCGTCGCCCGCGCCTGATCCTCGGATGAGAGGACCTCGATGCGGTCGAGAAGCGTGATCCATCGTTCGGGATCGGTCCCCACCATGCCGAGTACGTGATTGGCGACCGCAGCCCACATCTTAGCGGTTTCCTGCCTCGACGGTCCGTGGTCGTAGGAGCTGGCTTCTCGGAGACGGGGCCGTGCTGTGGGCTCCGCAACGGCGTGATGCTCCGGGAGCAGGCGCATGCAGAGTTCCCATCCGACCGATTCGCTGGTTCGGATGATCGCTGTCAGCACGCCGAGACACTTCTCCAAGTCCGCGTCCGTGCCCGGCAACCAAGGCAGCAGAATGGAGCGCAGGCTCCGAACCGGCCTGTTAATGAGCATGCTGTCAGGATGCGGGTCGAGGGCCGCAAGCCTGGCCAGGAGGAGGGCCGCCTGTGGCAGCACAGCTGGGTCCCAAGCAATCCGTTCCAATGCCCAGAGGAGATGGACGTGGTAAGACCTGGGCGTGATGAATTCGGTGCGTTCAACGAACAGCCACCGCACTCCCTCAGGGTCGGCTGCCACGAGGCGTTCAATCGCCGCGACGAAAGGGATGGGGGCGGCCTCCGCCAAGATCGGGAGAGTGCCACGCAGGCTGGCGAGAAGGCGTGCATCCGTCGCGAGGCCCGGTAGCGCTGCCACCGTGGCGTCCGCCCACCTTTCAGGCCCGCCTGCGGTTGCCAGCGCCGGTCCGCAGCCCGCACTATTATGGAGGGTTGCCGTCATCAGCAGCGTGGTCGCAAGGCCGTCCCGAAGCCAGTCGGAGTGCGGCACGCCCGGGCCCGCCATCATCAGGTCCGCGCTGGTCTTGTCGAGATTCGCATCCACGAGGCCCAGCACATCCAGGCAAGCCTGCCTCAGCCGCTCGAAGTGGCCCGCGCCGAGGTGGCGTCCCAGCAGGACGAAAGCATCGACAGGCGCTCGAACCTTCCAAACCGTGCCTTCGTTCTCCAAGGGTGGGTCATCGATCGCAAGGAAGGGCTGCGCCCGCGCCTCCCATTCTCCGTAGTCGGCGACTCCGGCGAGACGGGCGACAACCGCTCTGTCGGCGGGCGTCGCCGCATCCCAGGCTCCTGCCAGCAAGGCGGGCAGGAGGGAATCGGGGGTGGCGGCCCATGCCGGTGAAGGGTGATCGATGCCTGGGATGCGCCGGGCGAGCACCGTGACGCTCCTGCCGCACTCGGATGCGAGCTGAAGCGCCTTCTGCAGGGGTATCCTGGGCTGCTGCAAAGCCTCGGCGAAGTCGTGCCGCGACGGCCTTCGCAGGTCTATAGCGCCACCGGCTGCGTCGTTGCGGCCCCTGGCCAGGATGGTCGGCCCCCATTGCGCGAGGGACCCGACGCTGCGGGCCGCGCCGTGTGTCGGGAAGTAGGCGAGCGGCCTGTCCCGCAGATCCCGCGCCGCCTCGGGCGTGTCCACCACAAGCGACCTTGCCTCCAGCACCAGCCGCACGGCGGGGTCGGCCTTACGGAGCGCCGCCATAGCAAAGGCGAGTGCCTCGTCGGGCGAGTCGGCTGAGACGACGATGCGGTCGGGTTGGAGGGCGGCGAGACGCTCGAGCATTTGCGTCGCCTGCTGCTGTCGTCCGGCGAGGATGACCTCCTCCTTGAGCGGCGGGTCGAAGCGGTTGGAATACTCGTGCCAGAATTCCTCAACACTCCACACGCCCTGCGGAGCCGCCTGGAACTCCAGGCGCGCCCAGCGTGCCGCCACGCCCGACGCGAGGGCCAGCCAGTGCCTCAGTCGCCCGCCGTCTACGATCAGGACGGCTCCCCATCCCGATTCTGCTCGGAGTTCCTCCTCGAAGTCGTGGAGGTGGTGGCCGGGGGTGTCGTAGTGCCTTGGCGTGACGAAGACGAGGGTGGAAGCGGCCCGTTCGGTGTCGTCCACCTCGCCCTTTCGCTTTCGAATGTCACGCCGTGCCTTGTCCCTTACGTCCCGCGAACAGCCGAACTCCCAGTAGGACCTGCCGCGCGGTACGTGAGGCGGCGCCCCCGGCGAAACCAACACGCCGTCGAAGCCTCGCACCCGCCCCGCGCCGTCTGAGAGGAAGCGCATCACGTCAGGAACCGCCGACGTGGCCAGGATCAGGTCGGCCACTAGGCGCGGCAGCTTGTCTTGCGCATCCGTCTTCTCGGCGAAGCCATCGAGGTGGTGCTTGTCTATCCACTCCATGCGGATCTCCCGGTCGCTGCCGCGCTCGCAGACGAACGACAGCAGAAAAATACCATAAAAGGAAGTTGCGCGTCACCATGGGGCGGTTCGACAAGTCGGACGCGACGGCGGCAGCAGTTCTCAGAGATAACCTTTAGCGGCTCGGCACCAGCCGTTACTCTGGTTCCAAAGTGGATTTGTCGCTTACGGCCATTATCCATTGTTCACCGAACTTGATTGGCTACCCGCAATTTTCAAGGCGCCGAGCAACCTTCCAAGGCCCCGGTCGACGACCTTCTCCTTGCGAACCACGACTGCGAGTTGCCGTGCGAGGGCTGGACGCAAAGGCCGCACCACGGCGCCCGCGACGTGGCCGCCGAGTGCGAGCCAGGGCAACACCGAGCAGCCGCGACGGCCCGCCACCAGCACTTTGATGGCCTCGACGCTGCCAAGCTCTATGATGGGTCGAGGGACAACGCCCGCTCGATGGAACCAAGCGTCGATGATGGCTCGGGTGTTCGCACCCGCCTCGTACAGGATGAGGGGCAGTCCGTCGAAGTCGGCCGCGGTCAGCGCGAGGCGCTCCGGGGGCGCCATGCTGTCTGGCAGGAGTGCCACCAAGGCGTCGGTGGCGATCCGGGTCGTGGTGAGCGAACGTGCGAGCGCCGCTGGTAGGGTGACCAGCGCCGCGTCGAGATCGCCTTCCTCGACCCGGCGGAGGATGTCCGGCGTGTTTCCGGTGGCGATGATGACCTCGAGGCCGGGCATGCGCGCGTTCAGCTCCGCCAGCACCGGTGGCAGGAGGTGGATGCAAGCCGTGGCACCCGTGCCCAGGCGGACGCGCCCCACCTCACCGAGCCGGTGGGCCGCGGCCACCGCCCTGGCGTCCTCGACCGCGGCCTGCGCCCGCCGGGCCGGTTCAACGAGGGCCCGCCCGGCGGCAGTTGGCACCGCACGCCCGGCGACCCGCTCAAGCAGCCGGACGCCCATGATGCGCTCCAGCTCGCGGAGCTGCTGGCTGGCTGCGGGCTGGGTCAGGCCGAGCGCCTGCGCGGCGGTGGTGACGCCACCGGTCTCAACAACCAAGAGGAAGGTCCGTAGCTGGCGGAGGCTTGGGTCATGCATGCGGAAAACTTATCCTGATGCCGCGGATCAGATAAATTTCCTTTCACCCCCGAGCGGGCGGCCGCAGTCTTGCAGGCATGAACACACAGGACTTCGCCCCAGCGACAGGGCAACTCAGCACCATCCGCGTCAGGCCGTCAGCGGAGGACGATGTTGACGCCATCGCCGCCACCTACGGCCATCACGTCCTGCATGGGACCGGCTCCTTCGAGACCGAACCGCCCAACGAGGACGACATGCGGCGGCGGCGCGCCGACGTCCTCGCCCGCGGGCTGCCCTACCTGGTCGCCGAGGGCGGCGACGGCGCCATCCTCGGTTATGCCTACGCCAGCGCCTACCGGCCGCGCGCCGCCTACAGGAACACAGCGGAGAACTCCGTCTACGTGCGCCACGACGTCAATGGCCGCGGCATCGGCCGCCTGCTGCTCCAGGAGCTGCTCACGCAGTGTGAGGCGCTCGGGGTGCGGCAGATGGTGGCGGTGGTCGGCGACAGCGCGAACCTGGCTTCGGTGCGCCTGCATGAAGCATTCGGATTTCGCCTTGTCGGCACCCTCCGCTCGGTCGGCCGCAAGCACGGCCGATGGCTCGACACCGTCCTGCTCCAGCGCGCGCTCGGCGAGGGAGACGGCACGGACCCGGACGAGGGCGGCTGACGCTAGGAAGAGGGGACAGCGCACAGCGGACCCAGCGCCTTCGCATCCCGCGGCAACGTCGTTACGGTGCCTCGCCCACACCGAGGTGCTCGATGCTGCCAGCCGCTGCAAGCCAGACAGCGCACCCCGCCAGGGACGGCCAAGCGGCTATCCCATGAGGGAGGCTGGGCGAGCCGCCCTTACCCCGGGCAGCCGGAGCTTCGTCGCCGCCATCGTGGCCGCGCAAGTGCTGACGCAGATCGGCGCCTTCATCTTGCCCGCCCTGCTGCCCGGCACCATCGAGCGCTGGCAACTATCGAAGACCAAGGCCGGTTGGCTGGTCGGCATTTTCTTCGCCGCCTACGTCCCCGCCGTCCCGGTGCTCCTGGCTCTGACCGACCGCGTCCCGGTGCGGCGCATCTACCTCGTCGGGACCGGGCTGACCGCGCTGTCGCACCTTGGCTTCGCCTTCGTGGCAGACGGGTTCTGGTCCGGCCTGCTGATGCGCGCCCTGGCGGGCGTCGGCTGGGCGGGCGCCTACATGGTCGGCCTCAAGGCCATCGCTGACCCGCTCGAGGGCACCGCGCAGTCGCGGGCGGTTTCCTGGCATGCTGCCGGGGTCGGCATCGCGGGTGCCGTTTCCTTCGCCGCCGCCAACCTGTTCGACGCACTGGGTGGGCCGAGTGCCGCCTTCGCGTTCGGCGGCGTCGCCGCGGCAACCGCCTTCGCCATCGCCGTGGTTGTCATGCCGGGCAAACTGCCGCCCCGCCTGGGTGACGCCGCGCGCGGGCCGCTGCTCGACTTCCGCCCCGTCTTCCAGAACCGGCGGGCGATGGCGTGGATTGTCGGCTACACCGTCCACACCTGGGAGATGGCCGCCCTCCGCGGATGGGCTGTGTCCTTCCTGGCCTCGACGGCGGCCCGGCTCGACGCGCCTGGGTGGATGCCATCGCCCGCCGTCCTGTTCACCGTGGCGGGCCTCGCCGGTGTCGCGGTCTCCGTCACCGGGAACGAGACCGCGCAGAAGTATGGCCGTGCGCGGCTGGTGCTCTGGGCCATGATCGCCGCCGCCTTGCTGTCGCTGGTCACGGGGTGGACGACCGGCGTCTCCGTCGTGGTGGCGGCGGCCGCGGTAATGCTCTGGAACGTCGCCATCTACCTCGATAGCTCGGCGCTGACTGCCGGGACGGTCCAGGCGGCCGACAAACGCCTCCGGGGCGCCACTATGGGCCTGCACTCAATGGCGGGCTACGCGGGCGGGTTCCTCGGCCCGCTCGGGGTCGGCTGGTTCCTCGACCTCGCGGGTGGCGACGGCGCGCTCGGCTGGGGGCTGGCCTTCGGCCACCTCGCAGTGGTCACCCTCGCCGGACTGTTGGTCGTGCGTCGCCTTGGCAGAGCGGGCTGAATGGGCGCTGTCGGTCTAGCTGGGCTAGAAGTCAGCATGACCACGCCTCCCAGGAGCGACCCTCCTGGGATTTAAGAGCCTGTCCTGCAGCCCGCGCCGGGGGCGTTCTCTGCCATCGCTTTTGGAGAATTGGAACTGCCGCAGGGCATCCGGGACACAGACACGGCGACCACTGCGGCACCGTTGCAATCCGACGTCGTGGCAAGGCCTTAGCATGATGGCGTCGGACTCCAGAAGCTGTCTCAATAACTTCAGCACCAGCGGCCAGACCACCAAAACCTATTCGAGGTAATGCTGTTGGTGAACGCTATGAGTTGTTGTGTCTGTCTTCAGGGTGCGGCTTGTTTAGCCAGAAATCGTCTCTGGGCGAATCACCAGCGGTAATGAGGCCGAGTTCCATCACAAGCCCTCCGATGTAGTCCAAAAATGCCGCCATTAAGGTTAGGATGAAACCCAATACCATTACGGGCAGAGCGATAAAGCTTCTCATGGTTTCCATCTCCAGCCCGTGAGTTGTTCAGCTATAACCTCAAGCATCAGAGCAGATCAGACAGCGTACACGCAAAGGTTGTTTCAACTAGATTTTTACTCGCAATGGATGTGGTGCTGTCGGTGATCCAGAGGCCCAAAAGAGTCCGTAAGGCTGTTTGAGGTGAACCTCCTGGCGAGGGTCTGCCCGAACGTCGTGGGAACGATTGGGCAAGCGGCGCCGCAGTTTGGCGTGACCGGCGCTCGGTGAGTGGCGCGCCACCTAACCCGCGCGCCAGCCAAACGGCCCGGTGCCTCAAGAATGCGGCCCGGCGAGGGTGGCGACCGAGTCCTGCTTATGCGTGGCGAAGCGGTCAACCATGGTGGCGCTCGCCTCGTTCAGGCCAATCACCTGCACTGCATGCCCATGCCGCCGCCCCTTGAACACGACACGATCCAGGGCGCCGACCGCCGAAATGTCCCAGAAATGGGCGTCGCTGACATCGATGACGATCTGCTCAACCGGCTCCAGCAGGTCGATCGAGTCGAAGAAGGTGCCCGCGGAGGCGAAGAAGACCTGGCCCTCCACCCGGTAGGTGCGGACCGTGCCGTTGGGCGAGAGCTCCGAGGTGACGCGGCTCAGCCGGGAGACCTTGCCAGCGAAGAAGACGCCGGAGAGCAGCACCCCGACCAGGACGCCCTTGGCGAGGTCGGCCGTGGCGACGACCGTCGCGACCGTCGCCAGCATCACCACCGAGGACGGCAGCGGATTGGTGCGCAGCCGCGCGAGGGATCCCCAGGAGAAGGTGTTGATTGAGACCATGATCATCACCGCCGTCAGCGCGGCGACCGGCACGATGGCCAACAGGTCCTGAAAGATGACCAGCAGCGCCAGCAGGAACACCCCGGCGGTGAGGGTCGACAGGCGGCCGCGGCCGCCAGAGGAGACGTTGATGACCGACTGGCCGATCATCGCGCACCCCCCCATGCCGCCGAAGATGGCCGAGGCCATGTTGGCGACGCCCTGGCCCATGCATTCGCGGTTCTTGTCGCTCGGCGTGTCGGTCATGTCGTCGACAATCTGCGCGGTGAGCAGCGATTCCAGTAGGCCCACCGCGGCGAGCGTCAGCGACACCGGCAGGAGGATGCGCAGCGTCTCGAGCGTCAACGGCACCTCGGGCAGGCCGAAGCTGGGCAGCGCCGAGGGCAGCTGGCCGAGATCGGCGACCGTCCGCACGTCGAGGTGGAACACTGCCGTCACGGTGGTGAGGACCGCGATGGCGACGAGCGGCGAGGGAATCGCGCGGGTCAGGCGCGGCAGTCCGTAAATGACCGCGAGGCCGAGCGCGATGAGCCCGTAGGTCGTCGCCGGGACGTCAACCAGTTCCGGAAGCTGAGCCAGGAAGATCAGGATCGCCAGCGCGTTGACGAAACCCGTCATGACGGATTGCGACACGAAGCGCATCAACCGCCCCAGCTTGAGGATGCCTGCCAGGATTTGGAAGACGCCCATGAGGATGGTGGCGGCGAACAGGTACTGCACGCCATGGTCGCGCACGAGGGCGACCATGAGTACGGCGGTCGCGGCCGTCGCGGCGGAGATCATTGCCGGGCGGCCACCCGCGAAGGCGATGACGCAGGCGATGACCACGGAGGCGTAGAGGCCCACCTTCGGATCAACACCAGCGATGACCGAGAAGCCGATCGCCTCCGGGATCAGGGCGAGGGCGACAACGAGGCCGGAGAGGAAGTCACCGCGGATGTTCGAGAACCACCCACGGAATGGAGAGAGCGGATGCTTCATAAAGGGAGGAGTCCGCACTGGACACGGAGAGCTCGCTTGGAGGCGCTGAGCTGTCCTAGGATGTCATATGCGTTGTCCGGCGGATCAGCGGCCGGAAGAGCCACCCGGGATTACACCGGGTCCGTACGAATGAGGCTAGGTTAACGCGAACCGTGCTGCAGTGCAACCTAGCTACGCGCACAATACCGGATTTCGGGTCGTTAGGCCCAACGAGGCTTATTGAGCAGTACCAAATCCAGCGCATGCCGCACGCGCAGAGTCGTCGTTGTTGTGCAGCACCGCGCCTGTGAACGAGATCATGTCGCATGCAGACTTGTGATTAGGTGGTAAACAACCGTTCACGTACCTTGACGACACCATGACATCCGCGCCGCCATAGCCCCCTCTCCCCTGTCGCCCTGATGTGCCGCTTGCGGCCCAGGGCTACATGCGTCCCGCGCCTTGTGGGATGGATGGCCGCGCTTCCCCCTCCCGTTGCTCGGTTCGGCCACGTGCCCGTACGTGGTGAGCCGCGCGGAGTATGGTTTGATGTCCATGTCCTCGCTTTCGCCGCAAACTTTCCGCGGCTCGCGCCTACATCTGAGTTCCAGAAACGCTTCCACTTGGCAGTCTCTCACCAAGCACGCCATCGACAGCAATGTTGGCGTAACTCGACGCTGCATTGACACAGAGATAATCGCCAAGGGCATTGAGACCGCTCCGCTTGCCATCGCTGTCCGTATGGGGAGCCCGGCCGATGCGTGAGCAAGCAAGGTCGCCGCGCGCCGCCAAGGCGGACGCAGTCAGTCGGGCGAAGGCGAATGCCACGCCTACATGGTTCGCCTACCTAGTCTCATTTCTCGGCTCGCTCGCCGTCATGTTCGCGCTCTACTATGGATCGCTGCTCGGCCTATCGGCCACCGGCAACCTGCCACCACCGGCCCTTACGAATTCCCTCTGCATTGACGAGAAGTTTGCCTTCATGAGGCAGGAGCGTCCCGAGGCTCCGAACATGCTTGTGGTTGGCTCGTCGGTCGCGTGGCGCCACTTTGACGGCGATACCATGACCCATGCATCGCCGGAGGCGGTGCCGTTCAATGGCGGCATGTGCGGCCGAAGCATCAACCAGACCGGGTATGCCGCGGAATGGCTGCTGGGGCACTTTGGGACGGTGCGGGACGTGCTGCTCATCGCGTCGCCGCAAGACTTTAACAGCTGCCCTGCGTCCTCGACCGCCTTCTTCGACCGCGGCGACGTGGATGACTACGTCTTCGGCCAGGCCAACCCCTGGCTGCTCTACACCCGCTACTTCTCCCTGGTTTCCCTGGTCCGCAACGCCCTGTCCATCGCCGACAAGCGCTCTGGCGCAGACCGCGTCGATCCGCTGGTCTTCGACAAGTATGGCAGCGGCCCGCTGGGAGGCGACGGCGTTAGGGGCACGCTGCTCTACGGCAAGGTTGCCGAGGCGGATCCTGCTTGCTTGGAGGCACTGTCTCGACTGGCCACGAAGCTACGGCAGGAGGGACGCCGTTTCATGGTGGTGTCCACGCCGCTTCATCCGGAGTGGAGGAGGTTGCACGATGCCAACGGCGAGTACATGGGCCGCCTCAACGCCGCCATCGGGACCGCCTTGGCGGAAAGCGGAGCGGAGTACTGGGACAGCAACTCATCGCCGTCACTCGCCGCCAGCGACTTTTTCGATGCAATCCACCTGCGCTGGACTGCGGTCCCGGAGTTCACCGGCGACTTGGTGAAAGCTTTCCACCTCGACAGGGGGCTTGCCGGGGTTTCAACGCAGATCGTCCGTGGGGGTGCTTGATGGACCAAGACACCGGTTTGGCCTGGAGGCTGGTCCGATACGACATCGCCGTTTACTGCAGCGACGACGCGATTGATGAGGACCTACCTTGGCCGACTGCCTGGGCGATACTGAATGGCTTGAACAAAAAGCCGCTGGTTGAGGGTTACGCCGCCTCGCCGAGGGCAGCACCTGACGCGGTGTTGAGAGCGTTCGCAAGCATGTTGGGGACGTAGTTCACAGGTCTGAGGGCATCGGCTTCGGCTGCGTTTGGATGCATCTGCTGAAATCATCGAATTGCCCTTAAAGCAAGTTTCCCGGCTCACCGTGCGTCGCCTCCTTCCTCGACCGCGCAGGTGCTTTAGGCGAGGCCGAAGCACCCGTCGAACGGGAAGAACTCGACCATGTCCCCGGCCCGCAGGGTGCCTGCGGTCGCGCCGACGCGCAGCAACCCGTCGGCGGCGACGAGGGGTGTGAGGCGCGCAGACCCTGGCCGCCCGACCCGCTCTACGAAAAGCTCCTCGCCATCGTGGATCATCGCTGGCGCGAACTCCTCACGGCCCGGCTTGCGTTGCCAACCGGCCGCCAAGCGCGCGGGAAGGCCGCGCAAGGGACGCGGTGCGTGCCCCGCCAACCGGGCCAGGAGTGGCCGTGCGAACAGCAGGGCGCCCACGAGCGCCGCGACCGGATTGCCGGGCAGGAACAGGCAGCGAGCCTCTCCGAGCTGACCGAAGACCAACGGCTTCCCGGGCTTGAGCGCGATGGCGGTCCAAGAACCCTCACCCCCGGCGTCACGCAAAGCGCCAAGCAAGTGGTCGGCCTCGCTGCCGGAGACGCCACCCGACGCGACGATGGCATCAAATCCGCCCGCGCCTGCGAGGGCTCCCGCGATGACATCGCGCCGGTCGGGCAGCAAGCCAAGGTCAACGACCTCGGCGCCGCTCGCGGCGAGCAGGGCGGCAAGCATCGGCCGGTTGCTGTCATGGATAGCCGCCTCGCGGAGCGGGGCTCCGGGCGCGAGCAATTCATCGCCCGAGGACAGCAAGGCAACGCGGGTGCGGCGGCGGACTGGCACTTCGCACAACCCGGCCGAAGCCAGCAGGGCAAGGTGACGAGGGTCGAGCCGGATGCCAGCCTCCAAAAGTGGGGCGCCGGAGGCGACGTCCTCGCCGCACCTGCGGATGTTTTCCCCATCCGCCAGGACCGGTGCGCGAAGCCGTCCGCCTGCCTCGATCCGGCAGCCCTCTTGCATGGCGACGGCACATACCCCCGGCGGGATGCGCGCGCCCGTCAAAAGGCGCACGGCCTCTCCGGGGCGGACGTGCCGAGGGCCATGGCTGCCCGCCGGATAGCTACCGACGAGCGAGAATGGCCCGGCGCCGGACCCGGTGAGCCCGTATCCGTCCACCGCCGAGCGATCGAACGGCGGTATGGGGAAGCTGGCGCGAAGCGGCGCCGCGAGGACCCGACCGGCAGCCAAAGATAGAGGCACCGTTGCCTGACCAGAGACCGGCGTCACCCCGTCAAGGAGTGCCGCTCGTGCGGACTCGACGGAGACGAGACCCGGTGCGCGGTCGCAGCCCGCCTCAGTCGGCGACGGCGCCAGTTTTGACGTCATGGCGGATGCAGGCTCCTCAAGGCTTTCTCTTGAAGGTTAGGACCGAGCGGTGGCCCGCTTTCCTATGTTGCTTGTGCGCGGTGGCGTGGCCCGAAATGGGGCCACGCCACCCATGGCTCCGGCTCAGCCCGCTGGCCGGTATTCCTGGGTCTTCCAGGACAGGTGGCGCACGGCGGCCGGTGCGTCGCTGATCTTCCGGATGTCCCCCCAGGTCTGCTTATAGTTCGGGATGATGAGCTCGTTGGTCGCCTTGCTGACCACGTTGCCCTGCACCCCGGTGGGGTAGGCGAACAGCATGAAGGTCTCGTTCCGCCGGACCTGCGCCTCGGGCCAGGCGACGGCCTGGGTGGCGCCGTTGCCGTTGAACACCTCGACCAGGTCGCCCGGGCTGAGCCGCAGCTCCTGCATGTCGGCCGGGTTCATCTCGATGTACGGGTAGGGGAAGCGGTCCCGGACGAAGTCGTTGTGCTGGTCCAGGTAGGCGGACTGCCAGACGTGGTTGGCGCGGCCGTTGTTGATCAGGAAGCGGTGCTTGTCCTTCTCGGCCTGCTTGCCCTCGGCCTGGAGGCCGCGCCACTCGGCGACAGCGAAAGTTGCGCGGCCATCCGGCCGGTTGAACTTGCCGTCCGCATAGAGCCGCTTGGTACCGATAATGGGTTCGGTGCCGCCTGACGGTGGAGCGGCCGCCGCCGATGGACCCGTGTTCGGTCCCGCCTGCTGCACTGGCTCCTTGCCCCGGGCGCCCTCGATTGCCGGGCCTTGGACGACCATCCCAGGTGTGGCTCCTGTGGTGGTCCCGGCTGTGACCGGGCCGGTACCCGCAAGGCCAGTGGCGGGTTCCTGGAAGCCGTTGGTCCCCATGGCGCGTAACCGGGCGTAGGTGACGAACTCGCCGCCCTTCTCGTGCTTGCGATAGCCGTCGTTGAACGCGTCCTCCTCGGTCTGCCAGTCGTAGCCGCGGAACCGGTCGGCAATGTCGGCCTTGCCAGCCGCGCGCCAGGTGCGCTCCAGCGCCTGTGCCAACTGGGCTGCGATGAGGCAGTCGGGCATCGCCCGGCCGGGCGGGTCCATGTACCGCTCCGTCAGCCGCATGCGGCGCTCGCCGTTCATGGAGGTCAGGTTCATCTCGCCAGAAGTCGCGGCGGGCAGGACCACATGGGCGCAGGAGCCGATCTGCGTCGGCACGATGTCAACGTTCACCGTGAACAGTCCGCCAGCACGGATAGCCTTTATGATGGCCTCGACCTGGGCCGGGCGGTCACCGGCCGGGACGCTGTCCATCGCCTCCTTCACCATGTTCGTGCGGCGCTGATAGGTCCGCTTGAACTCGCCCGCGTTCAGCGTGGTCTTAAAGTGGTCGCAGCCCCAGACGTGGTGGATGCCGCCCTTGCCCTGGATGAGCAGCTGGTCGACGTAGGCGGCGGGCCTGCCGACATGTGCGTCGGACGGGCGGGCGTAGCCCTCCTGGTGGCCGCCGAGGCGCACGCAGCCGCCGCCCGGACGTCCGATGTTGCCGGTGGCCAGCGCCACGTTCACCATGGCCTGATTGGTTCGGTAGTTGTCGTTGCCCCAGATGATGCCCTTCTCGTAGGCGAACATAGTCCGGCGCCGGGCGCCGCCCTGCTTGGGCTCCGCGATCCACGACGCCGCCTTCCGGATGTCCGCCACGGACAGGCCGGTGATGCGGGCAGCGTCCTCCACCGAGGTCTTGTTGCCCGCCACGGCCGCATCGAAGCCACTGGTGCTCGCGTCGATGAAGGAGCGGTCCACCCAGCCGCGCGACGCAATTTCGGTAAACAGGGCGTTGAACAGCGCGAGGTCGGTGCCGCTGTTGATTTGCAGATGCAGGACGTTGTCCTTGCCTGCCTCCGCCTCGCATGCGGCAATGGTGACTGTGCGCCGCGGGTCAACGACGATGACGCGGGCCGCCGCGTGCGGCTCGTTCGGCAGCTCCTGCTTTTTCTTGTCGAGGCTGGTCCCGCGAAGGTTCGGTACCCAGTGATTCAGGAAGTAGTTCGTCTGGGTCTCGAGGCTGTTGGCCCCGGCAACGAAGATGGTGTCTGCGAGCTCCGCGTCCTCGTAGCAGTTGTTCAACTCGCCGACGCCCATGTCCCGGGTGCCGTGGACCTCGGAGTTGTAGGCGGGCCGGTTGTGGATCCGGATGTTCTTCACCTTCATGCTCTCGAAGTAGAGCTTGCCGGTGGCCCAGGTGTTCTCGTAGCCGCCCCCGGCGCCGCCGTGGTCGTAGGCGGAGACGATGAGTCCGTCCTCGCCCTGCTCCTCGACCACGCGCCGGGTGACCTCGGCGACCAGCGAGAGGCTGTCCTCCCAGGATGTCGGTGACATGGTGCCGTAGCGCCAGACAAGGGGGTCGGTCAGGCGCGCTTGCTGCGTGCCGGTGACGGCGGAGTAGGACACCTCCGCCATGCGGGCGCCGCGGATCGAGCCGAGCCCGGAGTTCACCACGCAGTCGTGGTCGGGCTTGATGACGATCTGGACATCGCGCCCGTCCTGCTTGACCACGTTGTACATCGAGGGCGCCACCCAACCGGCGCTGTCAGCGCCCTGCTGGCCGCGCAGGTCCTCGCCGTAGGCGTTCTCACCGGGCGCCGGGCCGCCCTGCCGGTTCATCGGCCAAGTGTAAGCCTTATAGCCGCAGCCCACGATGCAGAAGTGGCAGGTCACGTTGTTCACCCGCGCGTCGCGCGGCGGGATTGGGAGGCGGTCGATGTTGCGCTTGTAAGCCATGTCCGCTCCCCCTCAGCCGAGCACGTTGGAATGGCGGCCGTAGATGAGTTCGTCCACGCCCTCGGCTTGGATGTCCCCGTTGCCGTCGACCTGCAGGCGGTACTGGGCGAGGTTCTGGGTCGCGTGCCCCCAGATCTGCAGTCCGCCCTTCTCGCAGTCGAAGCGACTGTAGTGCCCGGGGCAGTTCAGCGTCCGGTCGTCGGTCCGGTAGAACATGGGGTAGCCCTTGTGCGGGCAGAGGGTCGAGTAGGCCACGACGTCGCCGTCCGGTCCGACACCGCCTTCAACGCGGGTGCCCAGCTTGAGCAGCACGCCGGGGCTGTCCGCATCGGGGTAGGCGATGTCCAGCGGCTCGTTGGGTTTGAGGTCGCGGATGTTGGCTAGCTTGGCGCGCGGATAGGTGACCTGGGCCAGCGCCGGGGCGGCCCTGGCCGGTGCCGCCGGTGCGGCGGCTACGGCGGCGGCACCGGCCGCTGCGAGCGCTCCCCGGCCCAGGAAGAAGCGGCGTCCCGCTTCCGCGACCTTGTTGCAACCCGACATAACTGGCCCTCCCTCGATCGGGATGGGAAGTGCAGCGTTTGTGCCAGCCCGGCAGGACAGGCAGTCGCGGGCCGCAGCATGGCCAAAGGGTAGGCAAAAGGCCGAAACAAGACCCAAGTTCGGTGCGCTGCTACATCAGGCGCAGTCCCGCCGTCCGGACTGCTAAGACTCAGCCAGTCCCGGAAGCTGGACTCCCGCTGGTCTCGACGGGCCGCGCGAGCCCAAGGCGGCGAACCTTTTCGAACAGGGTGGAGCGGCCGACACCAAGGCGTGCTGCAGCTGCGCCAACGTCCCAGCCGGTTACCTCAAGGGCACTGGCGACGGCGCGACGTTCGGCGGCCACGAGGACCTCGGCGAGCGTCGCCGCGGCGTCCTCGGTTGCTGTCGCCCCTCGGCGGTCCGGAAAAAGGTCGGCGGCACCGATCCAGGGATCGTCCGCCAGCGCCACCGCGCGGTCCACCCGGTTTCGCAACTCCCGGGCGTTGCCCGGCCAGGCGTGCGTCTCCATCGCCTTCACCGCCTGCTCGTCGAAGCCGCGCAGGGGCCGAGGCGACCGGCCGGAGGCGCTTTCAAGAAAATGGCGGGCCAGATGGACGACATCCTCCGGCCGGGCGCGCAGCGGCGGGATTTCGACCCGGATGACGTCGAGCCGGTACAGCAGGTCCTCGCGGAAGCGGCCGTCGCGCACGCGGGCGTCTAGGTCCACATTTGTGGCGGCGATCGTCCTCGCCTTGAAGGGCAAGACGGCGTTGCCTCCGACCCGGGTGAACTCGCGTGCCTCCAGCAGGCGTAGGAGCTTCGCCTGGAGCTGCGGCGGGAGTTCGGCCACTTCGTCGAGGAACAGCGTTCCCCCTCCCGCGCGCTCCGCGTAACCCTCTCGCCGCGAGGTCGCGCCCGTGAAGGCGCCGCGCTCGTGCCCAAAGACCTCGCTCTCCAGGAGGTCGGCCGGGATCGCGGCGCAGTTGACGGCAACGAAGGGCAGCCGGGCACGGGGTGATAGGGCGTGCAGCAGCCGGGCAGCGACCTCCTTGCCCGTGCCGGTCTCCCCGAGCAGCAAAGACGTGCTGTCGCTCGAGGCGGCGCGGCGCAAGACAGCCTCGACCCGGCGTATCGCGGCCGAGGGGCCGAGGACGGCGTCCTCGGGCGCGACGAGCTTGCGGGCAAGGAGCGCCTCGATGCGGCCAAGCAGGTCCGCGGTCTCGACCGGCTTGACCAGAAAGTCGTCCGCGCCAGCCTTGAGGAGCCGGATGGCTTGGTCGATTCCGGCGTATGCGGTCATCAGCAGGGCAGGCGTTCCAGCCAGGCGCTCCCGGTAGGCGAGGAATAGCTCCTCGCCAGAGCCGTCCGGCAGGCGCAGGTCGGACAGCAGCAGGTCAGGGACGCGGCGAGCGAGCGCCGCCGCGGCCTCGACGGCGCCATGCGCCCACTCGACGCTGTAGCCCTCCAGCCTGAGCCGCTGCGCCAGGGTGCCGCCCATGACCGCGTCGTCCTCCACGAGCAGGATGCGGCCGCGTTCAGAGGGCATGGACGGCCTCCATCGGGGCAGGCGCCGCGGGCAACTCGGCGACGAGGCGGGTGCCGGTATCGGATGGCAGCCGGACGATGCGGCCGCCGAGGCTTCGGACCAAGCGCACCGCGGTCCAGAGACCGAGGCCGCCATCCTCAGGCGGCGGCCCGTCGCGCGCATGCAGCAGCGCCTCTACCGCGGGCGGAAGGCCGGGACCGGCATCGGTCACCTCGACGACCGCGCCTCCGCCGTGCAGTTCGCTTGCCCGGAAGCGAAGTGTGCCGTGCGGCGGAGAGGCCGTGGCGGCGTTGAGCAGCAGGTTGAGCGCCACTTGGCGCGCCAGGGTTCGGTCCACGGCGACCTCGCCGGACAGCTCGTTCCGCCAATCCAGGGTGAGCCCGCGGCGCGCCACCTCATGGCGCACGAGCAGCCGGAGGTCGTCGAAGTCCTGCGCCGCCAGCGCCACGGTGCTGGCGGCGCCTCGCCAGGTGGCGAGGCCAGCTCTTACGACGTTGCGGATGTCGCCCAGGCCGCGCCGGAGCAGGCCGAGGGCCTCCGCGCGCACCTCGGGGTCGTCGCCATGGTCGCTCAGCGTGTCGACCGCCGTGATCAGCCCGCCAAGGGGGTTGTTGACCTCGTGAGCCATGGCGGCGGCGAGACGGCCCACTTGCGCGTGGCGCTCCTCCTTGGCGAGCCGGGCCGCCATAGCTTCGCGTTCAGCGGACGCAGCTGCGGCCTGGTTCCAGGCAGCTAGGAGGGCCGCGTGCTCCGGACCGATTCCAACCGTCTCATCCACCGGAACCGGCCGCCCGCTGCGAGCTGCTTCGGTCAGCCGCCGCCGCACGAGGTCGGCGGGCGCGAGAAGGTGGCGAACAAGCAGGACTCCTGCAGCCGCGAAGACCAGGGCGAACGCCCCGTTGGCGAGAACAAGTGTCCGGACTACAGCCCGGCGCTCGGCCAGGAGCGGTCCGATGTCGGCCTGGGCGACGATGCGGCCCACGGGCACGTCGCCTTCGGCAAGGTCACGCGCCAGAACGGCGGTCGCGGCATCTGCGTCGAGCACCGGCCTCCCGGCAGCCGCTGCGGCATCGGCCTGTGCAGCGAGAGCCGCAGCGAGCCTAGTACCGCTCGGGATGCTGCGGGGCTCCGCCGACGCCAGGACCGTCCCGTCCGGCAGGAGGACCGCGAACAGCATCGGTCGGAGGGCGCCGTATCTCGCGCGTGCGCGGTCGAGGGCGTCGAACGCTTCCCAGATGTCGGCTCTCGCGGCAGCGGGCTGCACTGCAGTCGCCAGGCCGTCTAGGAAGGCGGAGGCCAGTTCCGACAGGTGGCGCTCCTGGTCGCGTGCAAGACGGGACAGCACGGCCTGCCCCGTAGCGAGGGCCACGCCCGCGACCAGCACGGCGACAATCAGCGGCACCCGGACGGCAAGCGGCCAACGCCGCGGGTCGAGAGCGTCGAGCCGGATCATGTCCGCGCTCCCACCTCGGCCGCCATGCGGGCGATGCTGTCGTACAGAGCTGGCTCGGCCGAAACGAAGCCGTCCAGCCGGAGGGTCTCAAGCACCCGTTGCCCGGATTCGCTCTCCCGCATCTCGAGGAGCGCAGCGGCGAGGCCCCGGGCCGCGGGACCGTCCCGGCTTTCGGACAAGCAGCAGATAGGAGGAAAGCCGTGCCACTCCGAATGCGCGACGACGCGGGTGCCCGCTGTGACGGCTGGTTCGCGGTCCGCGACCGTCTCCCAGACGTAGCCGTCCACCGAGCCACTATCGGCCAAGCCTGCCCCCACCGCCCGTAGGACGTTCCGGTGTCCATAAGCGAAGAAAGGCCGGTTGAAGAACCCTTCGGGCCGTTCGTGGCGCGCCGACAGGAGCCAGCGCGTGACCAGGAAGCCGGAGTTGCTGTCCGGATCCGAGAAAGCGTGTGAATGGCCGCGGAGGTCATCGATCGAGGACACGTCCAGGCTCGCGTCGGCGATCAGGTAGGACTGGTAGAGCGGGCGCCCGCGGTGGAGCGGCACAGCCAGCAGGGACAACCGGTCGGCATGGCGGACATAGGGGAAGCCGCAGATCCAGGCGGCGTCGAGCTGCCCCGCCAGAAGCATGGCCACGATTTCCTGGTAAGTGCGGCGCTTTACCAGCTGGACCGGAGAGCCGAGAGCTGCCTCGAGATGCCTTCCAAGGTCTCGCAGGAGCGCCAGGTCCGAGTCCAGGAAGACCGGAGTAAGCCCGAAGCGGACCGGCGCGGCCGCGTGTACCGGTCCTGCCGCCGCGGTGGCCAGGAGCGCTCTCCGACCGATGAGCCAGGGTGCCTTCATTCCGTCACCGCTTCCGAGGGCATCTAAGACGTGATCTGCGCGCGGCGCCACCTCCGAACGGTGCGACATGCGACGTTGGGAGTTGGCTGGGCATTGAGGCTCCGCGTATGCCGCTCGATGGCCTTCGCAGCATCGCCTAGGAAGTTCTTGCGTCTTCGCGAGAACCAACCCGGAGCAGGCGCGCGCGTTCCTGTCTTGTTGACAGACCGGCACATCCCTGACGGGGTGATGGCGAACTCGGCAGGTCGGGATGCTCGGTTGGAGATGCCAGAAAGTGCTGCAGCCCGGCTTTCCGCAACCATTTCCCGTTCTACGCGGCCTCCTCCGCAGCAGGCGCAGCTTTACCACAGGCTGGAGAACGGGACCTCTCAGACGTTCGCCCTCGGCCATCTGCAGCAGAGTTCGGGCGAACTGTGGGGTCAACCGGCCCGGGGAAGCAGCATTCCTTCGGTCAAAGCCTACACCGGGCCGCTACCGGCAGGTCGCCAGGGTATTGAGTTCACAACTCCGGTCCTGCCTGCGCCCAACAAGCCACCGCGCGACGCCCTCTGGTATTATGGCCACCAGCCAGGCGTCACGCTCAATGCACAGGGGTTTGCTGTGATTAAGATCACCGTGACCAAGAGGGTGCCCTGATGATCCGTCAGGTCGACCTCGCCGAGGTGTTCACGGGCGCTGAATTCGTCCCTCAAGCGGTCATCAATCGAACGCTCGAGTATTTCGAGCACGAGCTGGGTATCCGTTTTGGGGAGGACGCCGACGATCTGGATACGTACAAAGTCGCTGGCCTCAAAGTGGACGGTCGGGTGCCGCTTGCCCTGATTCAGTATAGGGGACACCCTGCGGACGAAGTGACGCTTTACATGGCGCACGATCCGGAGCGGTTTTCAGAGGCGGCTGACTTCCTGCCCGCCATCCTCGAGGAGCTTCACCTTCCGCGCGCTTCCGTCACCTGGATCAGGGAACCGAGCGCGGCTATCTGACCCGGCCCGGCTCTAGTCAGACCGACGTGGCCTGAGAGCCATCGGAACAAGGGGCAGCACCAACGCCACGTTCACCAGGGCGGCGCCGCACAGGACGGCGAGCGTCCCATGGGGACCCATGCTGTCCAGCAACCAGGCGCCAATCAAGGGTGCCGCCGCCGTGGCAAGCAAGGTCGGCAGCGCCAGGCGGCCCATGAGAATGGCATAACCTTCGCGGCCGAACAGCGCGAGCGGCACAGTCCCCCGGGCTATGGAACGGATGCCGCTGCCCATTCCGTAGAGGACGATGCTGGCCGCCGCGATGCCCGGCACCCCGACCAGCAGGCCAAGGCCGACCGCGACCAGGACCGAGGAGGCGACCAGGCTCCAGACGGGGTGGGTCTTCTTGCCGAAAGCCATCTCGAGGATGCGCCCGCCGACCTGCGCAGGACCGATCAACGTGCCGAGGCCGACCGCCGCCGCGAGGGCCAGCCCTTGAGCTTGCAGCAGCATGAGGAGGTGCACGCCGATGATGGTCATGGTGCCGTAGGCCAGGGTGAAGCCCGCCGCGAGCAGGAGGAAGGCGGCACGTTGGTCCGGACGCACGTGCCCGGGTGGCGGCGAACCCGCCATGGCAGGCTTCGGCGGCCGCTCTGCCTCGCGCGGCAGGGCGAGCAGGTAGAGGGGCATCACCACCGCGACCATCAGCGCCGCATAGGTCAGGCAGGCGCCGCGCCAGCCCAGGTGCGTGGCGAGGAACGCGGTCAGCGGCCAGCAGACCGTGCTGGCGAAACCCCCGAACAGGGTGACCTGGGTGATGACCGGCCGCGCGTCCTCGCCATACAGTCGACCGAGCGCGGAAAAGGCAGGGTCGTAGAGACCGGCACCCATCCCGAACCCGATGACCACCCAGGCCGCGACGAAGAGCGGAAGGTTGGGCGCCAGGGCAAGGCCCAGCAGGCCGACGGCGAGCAGGACGGCGCTGGCGGCCAGAACGGGGCGACCGCCATGGCGCTCGATGATGTGCCCGACCCGTGGCGAGACCAGGCCCGAAACCAGCAGACCGACGGACAGGGCCCCCACCACCCAGGCGAGTGGCCACCCGGTGTCGGCCGCGACAGGCCCGGCCAGAACGGCGGGTAGGTAGTAGCTGCTGCCCCAGGCGAGAATCTGCGCCACACCCACCGCCGACACGACCACCAGCCTCGGACGGCTGGTGGCCGGGTCCACCGGGGCGGTGCCCCCGGCTGCGGTATCGAGGCTCATTCAGCCGGTTCGACCGGGGCGAGCTCCTTGCGAGCCGGGCTGGCGCAGCAGGGTGGGTCCTCGATAAGCTCCGGCTTGGGCGCGTAGCCGCCGCCTTGCGGCGTCTCTGGCATGCAGCACGATGCCGCGGTGTCCACCGCCTCCGGAAGCACGCGGCTGGAGCTGCAGACGCCGGTCTGCGGCAGGTCCAGTTCGACCCGGCGCGCCGCCTCGACGTCGCCCGCGAGGAAGGCGGCAATGGAGCGGACCTGCTCGTGGCCAGTCGCCAGCAGGAAGGTCGGCGCCCGGCCGTAGCTTGCCATCCCGGCCATGAAAAGACCCACATCCGGCTGTGCCAGTTCCTCGGCGCCGTGCGGCCTGACAGTGCCGCAGGAGTGCAGGTTCGGGTCAATGAGCGGCGCCAGCACGCGCGGGCATTCGAGCGCCGGGTCGAGGTCCGTTCGAGCCTCGCCGAGGATGCTGAGGTCAGGCCGCAGGCCGGTGGCCACTACCATCTCGTCGACCTTGACCACACGGCCTTCAGCGCTCTGCACCGTCAAGGTCCCGCCGGACTCACACTGGATCTCGTCGACGGAGAAGGGCGCCAGAAGCTCGATGGTGCCGCTCTCGACGAGCTGCCGCAGCCGCTGCCCAAGCGCGCCACGCTCCGGCAGCTGGTCGGCCGCGCCGCCGCCGTAGGCCCGTGTCAGGTCGGTGCCCCGCGCGGCCCAGAGGACGGAGGAGCCAGGCGCCTGCTCGGCGAGGGAGGCGAGGTCGATGAGGGTGCCGATGGCGGAGTGGCCGGAGCCGACAACAAGGACTCGCTTGCCTTCGTAGCGTGTGCGGTCTGTGCCGAGGATGTCGGGCATGCCGTAGCGGATCCGACCGGCTGCCTGGCGCTCGCCGATAGCGGGCAGGCCAGAGGAACCGGCCGGGCTTGGGTTGCCCCAGGTGCCAGTGGCGACGATGACGGCACGGGCAAGGATCCGCCCCTGCGTTCCGTGCTCATCCTCGAACCGCACCTCGAAGGGCTGCTGCTCGCGTCCGGCGTTCCGGACCTTGCCCGCGCGCAGCCGGGCGACGCCGGTGACGCGCGTGTTCAGCCGCAGGCGTTCTGCAATCTCCGGCAGGGCGGCGAGCGGCGCCAGGTAGCCCTCGACGAGGTCACGGCCTGTCGGGAAGGCCTCTGGGTCCGGCGCCGTCCAGCCGTGCCGCTCCAGCAGAGTTCGGGCGGCGCGGTCGATGTTGTAGCGCCATGGCGAGAACATGTGGACGTGGCCCCAGGCTAGCGGCGCCGTACCGACCGAAGGACCGGTCTCGAGCACAACCGGCTCCAGCCCGAGCTCGTGGAGGTGCGCGGCTGCGGCAAGGCCGACCGGGCCGCCGCCGATGACGGCGACCGGGAGCGAGGCAGGGTTCGGGCGCACGGCGTCCGGGGCCTCGGGACGCCGGTTGGCGGAGCAACATGAGTTCATCTTGGTTCTCCTTCCTCATACCTCTATGGGCGATGCATCAAGACAAATGGAGGTTCAGCACTTGCAGGCCTCCCCAGCCGTTTCGCGCGCCTTGGCGGCACGGCCGGTCTCGGTTAGGGCGGCGGTGGCATCCATCCAGGCGCCAAGGCCGACCTTGAAGGCTTCGCGGCCCTTGTCGGTCAGCGTGTAGACGCGGCGCTCGCGGCCGGAGACGACCTCGGTTTCCGAGGTGACATAGCCGCCCTGCTCGAACTCGCGCAGCGTCGGGTAGAGGGCACCCTCGGAGGGCGAGCAGCAGCCATTTGTGGTTCGCTCGACCGCCCTGGCGATGTCGTAGCCATGCGCGGGGCCATCGTGCAGCACCTGCAGGACAAAGAAACGGCTCAGCGCCATCTTGATGGTACCCGCCCAGTAGGCGCGGTCCGTAAAGTCTGGCGAGGGGCGGGCGACGGCGCGAAGGACAGGCTTGCTGGACATATCGGTAATCTATGCATCGCACTGCGATGCATCAAGCTACGATTTCCATGCTGGTGACCTTTTTTCTTGGGCGGCGCCTAAGTGAGTCTATTGGGCCAGAGCGGCGGCAGAGAAGGCTGGCGGCGTAGGCGGGCCGAGAGTTGACGTTCAGCGCCTAGCGACGGGCCAACCTCGCTCGGTACAGGCTACCAAGTGCTAGGCAAGCCGATGGCTTATTGGGTACCGTTCGCTGCAACGACCTAACTGACGTAGCCAAATGGTAGCAGGCGAGTGGAGGGCATCGTCCTTACGATATCGCCGAGGTGCTGACCGCAGGCGGAAGCAACTTATTCTTCATCCAACCTGAGGCGTGCCCGCGCCGCATGAATGACAGCAGCAACTTCACCGCCTTTAAGTGCCTCAATCGGAGTCCGGCCCAAATTGGGATCTGGCTCTACGAGAAATTGGAGCGCCGCCCATCGCCCTGCTTTGGAGGTGTCAAAAATATCTACCGACTCGCTGATGCCTGAAAGGATGTCCGGTTTGTCCTCTTTCAGCACAATCTGCATTCTAGGAATTGTGATTTTTTCACCATGCACCATCCCAAGCACGCCGCCTGCTTGTATTTTATCGTGCAGCTCTTGCTCACCCATTCTTAGCTGTTGAGCTGCTTCCTCCAAAGAGAGGGTCCCGCCTGCCTTTTGAAGTAGGGCAGCGCTCAGCTTCTGAAAACGTGCTTCCATGTCGTCTTGCATCTTGGCTCACTCCACGTAGAGAGCGGTGCTGGAGCAAACGTTTAATAAATTGCTCTTACCGCCTTCTCAGTTTCGGCCTGTGAAACCACAGACGCCCTACCGTGACCTGATAGCTTGCTTCCATCGATATTTGTCTCCGCGCTCTCTCAACCGACCAATAGTTTTTGAATGCCGGTAAGGCAGGTATGGCAAGCTATGGACGAGCCGACCATCGTGCCAATAAAGCAATTCATTATCTCGCCAGAGTGCCTCGCCATTAAAGCCGTGACATCTCTTATCAGGCTGACGTGCTGGTTGATGTTGTGACATCGCTTTGCTCTCTGGCTATCGGGTTAAGATATGCCAATCTGCCAATTAAGTTATCTTCTAGACGCTCGGATGCGTAGGTAGGCTTCGCGGTGCTGGCTTAAAAAACTATCTACATCGTGTAGAATGCGTTTGGGTGGCTCGATGCCAATATGTCGAGCAACCTTGCAAGCTGCGACCCAGTGGCTATCAGCAAGTCTATCCAGAACCTGCGTAGCGGTGTTTGCTTGGTCAATGACGTCGTCGCCCAACAGCAGCTCGAAAGCTATTACTGCTTCTTCTCCTTCATAATAGAGATTTTCGAGCGCAAACTGTCGCCCTAGCTTGTAGATGCGCCCGCTCCTGGTTCGAGCTCGACCTATAGGTATGTCGAGTTCCATAATTTCCGACGAAGACATCCAAGACAGCCCACCCGTCCCAGGATGGACCGAAGCGTAGCCAAAAAGTACCTCTGTGCCGCTTTGGAGGGGCACGGTGCACCATGGGTCCATCTCTGCTAAGGCCATCTTATCGGCCAGAGACATCTTTGCCCATCCTGCATTAAACTCTGGAGTTTACAACGGCCTTTTGGAAGAAACGTGGGTTAACTCTGAAGCCTAACACTGCTAAATCCTCTATTTTTGCAAATTCTTCTTCGGTGCAAGGGTTTGGCTTTTCGAGTCGGACGATTTTTTGACGGTGGACTTCTGCATTTTCCTTCTGTCTGCCATGATATCCTCCGGTCTAATGTAAAACACTCGCTGTCCGTGGGCGTCTCGATATTCTGACAAGACCCGAAGCAAAACGGAAATTTGAGTACATTTCCAATGAAATGCTGCGGCATGAACTTGGTCAAAAATGTACTGAGGTACTTCCGCTCTAATATTCCCTGTCCAAAGAATCTGTTCGCCCAACGCTGGAACTTTCACTCCGAAAGCGGAAGAGCCTTGCTTTTTCAATGAAGGTTGCTCCGATTGGAAATCGCATTCGCTTCCAGTGCTGCTATTTGAAAGACGCATCGCTTTGTGATGCGTTTAAGCTGATACGGAGAGCCATACGCTAGACTCGGTCCAACCAGCAGGCTTTCTCCTGGCACACACCGATGCTCAGAATACGACTGTTCACGGGTCAGTCAACCGGTTTGCCGGTTTTCAGAACCGGCCAACCGGTCATTGCTACTACAGGAAATAGTTAGGGCTGGCATGTTTGTGTCTATTGTTGACAACGCTCCGCATCATCATGCTCGGATGCGGCCCACATGTTTCGTTCCCCTCGGCTGCTAGTCGCCGCTCGTGTATTGGCCGGACTGAATCAGTCCCAGCTAGCCAATGCTGCAGGAGTAGCTGTCAGTGTTCTGCAAGCAATTGAACAAGGCCGTTCGGATCCCAAGTTGTCAACGATGTTGGCGCTAGTTGATGCTCTCAAAGCGCGAGGAGTTATGCTAGCACCAGAAACCGAGCGTGTAGCTGGCGGCGTACTTGTGATGAAAGATAGTCAAACTGAGGCAGTTTGGCGAAGTGGAACTTAATCCCAAGCTTGGTCGAACGTCGATATTGCCGGTCGGATTTGTAGCCTTAAGGGCGCAAATATGTCGTTGTTGAGCCGCGCTAGATAGAACATGAGTAACATTCCACAAGCGTTACTTTATATCTGGGTCTCGAACAGGCCCCACGATTTCAACTAAATGAACTTCGGCGGCATTCTGGTGGCAAGTGTCAGTCGCTGAGGCCTTCAAAAACTGCCCGTTATTTCTTAGGCGATTGAGGCTGCTTGACCTCTTATGGTATTCGACTCCGTAGCTCTGGTTTCACCTGAAACAGGTCGCTTCCGAGACGCTCATCTCGGGGAGACACCTCTCAATGGTGACTCCAGAACTCACCTGCTCAGGACGAATGCCACCTGTCGGATGGTGTACCAGCCTTTCTACAATGAAAGGCCTCCACCTCTTGCGAAAGGCACCTAGTACTTTCCTGTTTTGCAAAAACAGAGATCGAAGCCGTCCATGCTTTCCATAGGGGGGACCCGTTATCCACAGGAAGGGGGCCGCGAAGCTGCTTTTAAGCAGCGAGCGTAGCGGCCCCCTTCCTGTGGATAACGGGGGGTTCCTGTGGAAAGTGTGGGCGGCGGGACGCGACTGTTCAAACTGGTAAACTTACCAGCACAAGGCATCTAGCCGAACCGCCTGAAATTACATGATTCTCGGATAGCGCGGTGGAAAAGAGGTAGAATTTTACCCCACAAACCGCGGCTACCATTCCACCACGCCCCCGCCCGAGCTCGGATAGCACGGAATGCAGCCCGCTGCGAAGCCGGGACGCCATGCCGAGCCGACCGCGCCGCGCTTGCCAGCCCCCGGCCCGCATTGTTCAGTCAGCGGCAAGAACGACCGGAGGATACGCCTTGCCCATCTCTCGCCGAGCGCTTCTCGCCGCGCCTGCCCTGTTGCCCGCCCTGCGTCCCCCCGGGGCCCGCGCCCAGGCACCCTGGCCCGAACGCCCCGTCCGCATCGTCGTCGCCTTCCCCGCCGGCACGGTGACCGACACGCTGATCCGCCACCTGTCGGAGCCGCTGTCGCGCGAGCTCGGCCAGCCGGTCATCATCGACAACCGTCCGGGCGGCAGCGGCGTCGTCGGCACGGAGAGCGTCGCGCGCTCGGCGCCTGACGGCCTCACCTGGTGCGTGCTGAGCGTCACCAACGGGGCGCTGAACACCTATCTCGTCCCGCGCCTCTCCTACGACCCGCTGAAGGATTTCGCCCCGGTCGGCTATGTCGCCGACACGGCCTATATCCTGGTCGTGCCGGCCGCCAGCCCGGCGCGGGACCTCAAGGGCTTCGTCGAGCTGGCGAAGCAGCGGCCGCTCACCTTCAGCTACGGCAATGCCAGCGCCCGCATCGCCTCGGCGATGCTCGCCCGCATGGGCGGCGCGGAGATGACGGCGGTGCCCTATCGCGGCGGGCCGGAGGCGCTGACCGATGTCATCGCCGGCCGCATCGACAGCACCTTCACCGATTTCGCCGCCGGCATGCCGCAGGTGAAGGAGGGGAAGGTGCGGGCGCTTGCCGTTACCTCGCCGCAGGCCTTTGCCCTCGCGCCCGAGATCCCGCCGGTGGCGAGCCTGCTGCCGGGCTATGGCGTCTCCGCCTGGTTCGGCATGGGCCTCCCCGCCGCGACGCCGGCGCCGATCGTGGCGCGGGCCAATGCGGCCATGAATGCGGCGCTGGCCGACCCTGGCTTCATCGAGAAGGTCGGCCGGCTCGGCTATGTCCCGCGCGGCTCGACCCCGCAGGAATTCCACGCCTTCCTCCGCGCCCAGATCGAGGAGATGACCGTGCGGGCGAAGGAAGCCGGGTTGGAGCCCGGCTGAGAGTCCTCCGCGAAGCTGCCGCGTGGCTTGGCGGCGGCCCCGGATGGCCGCCTGCCTTTCGCGGCAAAGCCGCGGAAGGACGCCGGGCGAGGGCCGGCCCCGACCGATGGTCCGATCAGTCCGCCCGCCGCGGCGCCGCCCTGAGCACCGCCGCCCCGAGCAGCCCCGCCAGCACCGAGCCGGTGAGGATGCCGATCTTCACCTCCGCTTGCAGCAGCGGCTCGCCTTCGAAGGCGAGCATGCCGATGAAGAGGCTCATGGTGAAGCCGATGCCGCAGAGCAGCGCCGTCCCCAGCAGGTGCCACCATCCCGCCCCCACCGGCATTTCCGCCCAGCCGAGGCGGATCGCCGCCCCCGCTGCGCCGAAGACGCCGATCAGCTTCCCCACCAGCAGGCCGAGCGCGACGCCGAGGGTCAGCGGGTCGAGCAGCGCCTCCATCGTCAGCCCGTCGAAGGAGACGCCGGCATTGGCGAAGCCGAAGACAGGGACGATGGCGAAGGCCACCGGCAGGTGCAGCGCATGCTCCAGCCGGTGCAGCGGCGAGGCGGCGAGATCGTCCGCCCCGCCCGGCCGGTTCCGCAGCGGGATGGTGAGGGCGAGCACCACGCCGGCCACCGTCGCATGCACGCCGGAGCGCAGCGTCAGCCACCACAGCACCGCGCCGAGCAGGAGATAGGGCAGGAGCCGGCATACCCCGGCCCGGTTCAGCCCGACCAGCACGAGCGAGACCAGCCCGGCGAGGCCCAGATAGGGCAGGGCGATCTCGCCCGTGTAGAAGACCGCGATGATGGCGACCGCGCCCAGGTCGTCGAGGATGGCGAGCGCCGTCAGGAAGATGCGCAGCGAGGCCGGCACCCGCGGCCCGAGCAGCGCCAGCACCCCGAGCGCGAAGGCGATGTCGGTCGCCGCCGGGATGGCCCAGCCGCGCAGCGTCGCCGGATTGCCCGCATTGAAGCCGGCATAGATCAGCGCTGGCACGGCCATGCCCCCCGCCGCCGCGATGCCTGGCAGGATGCGCCGGCCCCAGCCGGCCAGCTGCCCGTCCAGCATCTCCCGCTTGATCTCGAGCCCGACCAGCAGGAAGAACACCGCCATCAGCGCGTCGTTGATCCAGTGCAGCAGGCTGAGCGGCCCCAGATAGGCTTCGAGCGCCCCGAAATAGGCCGGCGCCGCCGCCGAATTGGCCAGGATGAGGGCGAGCACCGCCGCCGCCATCAGCACCAGCCCGCCCGAGGCGCTGTTGTGCAGGAAATCCCGCAGCAGCGACCGGGCGCGGCGCGAGGCGGGCCTCACTGGCATGTCCGGCGGCATGGCGAGGCTCCTTTTGGTCGTCGATGCCGGGCGGTGCTGCCGGAAGCAAGGACGGAAGGCAATGCGGTCCGGCTGACATTCCCGCCAGCCTCCGGGTGGCACCGCCATTGCATCGCCGATGGCCTGGGCCGGCGCATGGCTCGGGCGATGGAAGCACGGGCCTGCGCGCATGGCTCTCTTGCTGTAAGCGGTCCCCAACCGTCCCACCCAGGACCCGGATACTTCTCATGCCGCTGCATGTCGCCCTGAACCACCGGACCAGCTACCGATACGAGCGCGCCATCACGCTCGGGCCGCAGACCATCCGCCTTCGCCCGGCGCCCCACGCCCGCACGCCGGTCGTCAGCTACGCCCTGACCATCGAGCCGAAGCCGCACTTCCTCAACTGGATGCAGGACCCGCAGGGCAACCACCTGGCGCGCGTGGTCTTCCCCGAGCGCGTGACCCATTTCGACGTGACGGTCGACCTCGTCGCCGACATGGCGACGATCAATCCCTTCGACTTCTTCCTGGAGCCCGAGGCCGAGACCTGGCCCTTCCAGTACGACCCGGTGCTGGAGCAGGAGCTTGCCCCCTTCCGCCGCACCGAGCCGGCCGGGCCGCGCCTTGCCGCCTTCCTCGCCGCGATCCCCCGCGGCGAGCAGCCGACCATCGACATGCTGGTCGGCCTGAACCGCCGCATCCAGGAGCGCACCGCCTATGTCGTGCGCATGGAGGCGGGCGTCTGGACGCCGGAGGAGACGCTCGGCAACGAGCGGGGCTCCTGCCGTGACAGCGCCTGGCTGCTGGTGCAGGCATTGCGGCACCTCGGCTATGCGGCACGCTTCGTCTCCGGCTACCTGATCCAGCTCGTCGCCGACCAGAAGCCCGTGACCGGCCCGGAGGGGCCGACCTCCGACTTCACCGACCTGCATGCCTGGGCCGAGGTCTACCTGCCCGGCGCCGGCTGGATCGGGCTCGACGCCACCTCCGGCCTGATGACGGGGGAGGGGCATATCCCCCTCGCCGCCAGTCCGGAGCCGGCCTCGGCGGCGGCCATCAGCGGCCTCGCCGAGAAGGCGGAGACCGAGTTCGGCTTCGCCATGTCGGTGACGCGGGTGCGCGAGACGCCGCGGGTGACGAAGCCCTATGGCGATCGCCAATGGCAGGACATCCTGGCCCAGGGCGAGCGCGTGGAGCGCGCGCTGACGGCGGGCGATGTCCGCCTGACCATGGGCGGCGAGCCGACCTTCATCGCCGCCGACGACATGGACGCGCCGGAGTGGAACACCGACGCGCTCGGCCCCACCAAGCGCCGCTATGCCGGCCGCCTGCTGCGCCGCCTGGCCGAGCTCTGGGCCCCCGGCGCCGCCCTGCAATACGGGATGGGCAAGCAGTATCCGGGCGAGCAGCTCCCGCGCTGGGCGCTGCACGCCCATTGGCGCCGCGACGGCGAACCGGTCTGGCGGGACCCCGGCCTCCTCGCCTCGGATGACGACCGCGACACGGCGACGGCGGCCGATGCCGCCCGCTTCGCCGGCATCCTCGCCGAGCGCCTCCAGGTCGACCCCTCGCTGGTCAACCCGGCGCATGAGGACATCCACTACTACCTGTGGCGCGAGAAGCGCCTCCCCGCCAACGTCGTCGCCGAGGATGCGAGGCTGCGCGACCCGCTGGAGCGCGCCCGCCTCGCTCGTGTCTTCGGGCAAGGCCTGGCGGCCCCGGTCGGCAGCGTGCTGCCCCTGCGCCGGGTGATGCAGGACGGCCAGCGCCGCTGGCAGTCCGGCCGCTGGCACTTCCGCGACGGCACGCTCTTCCTCATCCCCGGCGACAGCCCGATCGGCTTCCGCCTGCCGCTGGACAGCCTGCCCTGGGCCGACCCGGCGAGCATCGAGGGCGAGATCGAGGCCGACCCGATGGCGCCGAAGGAGCCCCTGCCGCCGCATGGCGATTTCGCGCGGCCCGCGCCGCGGCAGGCCGTCGAGCGCCCGCGCGGCCCCAGCACCATGGGCGCCGGCGCCGAAGGCTTCCGCCCGGTGCCGCAGGACCTGCCGGTGGTCGGCCGTGGCGAGCCGGGCCTGGTCCGCACCGCGCTGGCCGTCGAGGCGCGGAGCGGCATGATCCATGTCTTCTACCCGCCGCTGATGGCCGCCGAGGATTGGCTCGACCTCACCGCCGCCGTCGAGGCGACCGCCGCCGAGACCGGGCGCAAGGTGGTGCTGGAAGGCTACCTGCCGCCGCGCGACGAGCGGATCCTGAGCTTCTCCGTCACCCCGGACCCAGGGGTGATCGAGGTGAACATCCACCCCAGTGCCTCCTGGGCCGAGCATGTCGAGCGGACGGAGGTGCTCTACGAGGAGGCCCGCCAACTCGGGCTGTCCGCCGAGAAGTTCATGCTCGACGGCCGCCATGTCGGCACGGGGGGTGGCAACCACGTGGTGATGGGCGCTGCCTCACCCACCGACAGCCCCTTCCTCCGCCGCCCGGACCTGCTGAAGAGCCTGCTCGGCTTCTGGCACAACCATCCGAGCCTCTCCTACCTGTTCAGCGGCCTCTTCATCGGCCCGACCAGCCAGCATCCGCGCGTCGACGAGGCCCGGCAGGACGCCATCGCCGAGCTTGAGGTCGCCTTCTCGAAGATCGAGCCGGGCCGCGAAACCGCGCCCTGGCTGGTCGACCGGCTGTTCCGCAACCTGCTGGCCGACATGACCGGCAACACGCACCGGACCGAGTTCTGCATCGACAAGCTCTACGCCCCGGAGAGCAGCTCCGGCCGGCTCGGCCTCGTCGAGTACCGCGCGCTCGAGATGCCGCCCCATGCACGGATGTCGGCAGCGCAGATGCTGCTGATGCGGAGCGCCGTCGCCGCCTTCTGGCAGCATCCCTATGAGCGCCGACTGGTCCGTTGGGGCACGCGGCTGCATGACGAGTTCATGCTGCCGCACTATGCCGAGCAGGATTTCCGCGACGCGCTGGACGAGCTGCGCGGCCTCGGCTTCCCGCTCGATGCCGCCTGGTTCGCCCCGCACCTGGAATTCCGCTTCCCGAGGATCGGCGAGGTGACGCTGCGCGGCACCAGCATCGAGCTGCGCCACGCCCTCGAGCCCTGGCATGTGCTGGGCGAGGAGCCGGCCGCCGGCGGCACTGCCCGCTATGTGGACAGCAGCACGGAGCGGCTGCAGGCCCGCGTGGCGGGATGGGTCGCGGAACGCTATACCCTCGCCTGCAACGGATACGAGGTCCCGCTGGTGCCGACCGAGACCCAGGGCGAGTATGTGGCGGGCATCCGCTTCAAGGCCTGGGACCCGCCCTCCGCCCTGCACCCGACCGTCCGCGCCCAGGGCCCGCTGGTCTTCGACCTCTATGACCGCTGGACCGGCCGCAGCCTCGGCGGCCTCTCCCACCATGTCGTGCATCCGGGCGGCCGCAGCTATGACACCCTGCCGGTGAATGCCAACGAGGCCGAGGCCCGACGCCGCACCCGCTTTCAACCCTTCGGCCACACGCCGGGGCCGATGCCGCCGCCCGCCGCCGTGCCGGCGAAGGAGGCCCCGCGCAGCCTCGACCTGCGGCGGGTGGGGTAGGGTGGAGGCTGGCGCCCCGCTCGACGAGATGGTGGACGGCGCCGGCGGCTTCCGCCCGCATTGGCGCCCGCTGCTCGGAGCGCTGGCCGATCTGGGGCGGGAGGCGCTCGCCGAGCGCGCCCAGCTCATCGAGCGCTTCCTCGCCGATGAGGGGGTGATGAGCCTGCTCGCGCCGCAGGAGGACAATCCGGTTGCCGCCTGGCGCTGCGACCCGGTGCCGCTGATCCTGCCGCCGGCGGAGTTCGACGCGCTGGAGGCCGGGCTGGCCCAGCGCGCGGCGCTGCTGGAGGCGGTGCTGCAGGATGTCTACGGCCCGCAGCGCCTGCTGGCCGAGGGCGCGCTGCCGCCCGCGCTGATCCATGCCAACCCGGCCTTCCTCCGCCCCTGCCGCGCGCCGGAAGGCGGCCGGCACGGCCCGCTGCTGCATCTCTACGCCGCCGACCTGATCCGCGCGCCCGAGGGCGACTGGCGCGTCGTCGCCGACCGCACGGCAAGCGCGACGGGCCTCGGCCATGTTCTGGAGAACCGCCGCGCCCTCTCCCGCCACATGCCGGAGTTCATCCGCTCGCAGGAGCTGCGCCAGCCCGGACCCTTCTTCGACATCTGGCAGGATGCGCTGCGTGCCCTCGCCCCCGGCGGCAATCCCGGCATCGCCTTGCTGGCCACCGGCCATGCCAGCCCGTTCTGGTCGGAGCAGGTGATCCTCTCCCGCGAGCTGTCCTGCGCCCTGGTCGAGGGCGGCGACCTCAGCGTGCGCGACGGCGTGCTCTACCTGAAGACGCTGCGCGGCCTGCAACGCGTCGATGTGCTGCTGCGCCGGCAGGACGGCCGCACCATCGACCCGTTGGAGCTGGACTCCAGCATGGCGCACGGCATTGCTGGCCTGCTGGACGCGGCGCGCGGCGGCGCGGTGAAGATCGTCAACGACCCCGGCACCGGCTGCGTCGAGGCGCCCGGCCTCGCCGCCTTCCTCCCCCGCCTCGCCCCGCGGCTGATCGGCGAGGAACTGCGCCTCGCCGGCGCCCGCACCCTCTGGCTCGGCGAGGCCGCGGCCTGGGCGGAGGCGGAGCGGAACCTCGATTCCTGGCTGGTCCGCAGCGCCGTCGACGGCACCGTCCGTTCCATCCGCCCGGCCGGGCTTGGTGCCGGGGTCCGCGCCGCGCTGCTCGCCCGCCTCGCCGCCGCGCCGCAGGACCATGCCCTGTCGGAAGTCCTGGCCCCCTCGGTCGCGCCCTGCGTCGGGCCGGAGGGGCTGGCGCCACGTCCCGTCATGCTGCGCCTCTTCCTCGTCTTCGACGGCAGGGGTTGGCGAGCCTTGCAGGGCGGCCTCGCCCGAGTGCTGGACGGGGCGCAGCCCGGCCCCGCCATCGCCAAGGATGTCTGGATTCCGGCCGAGGAGGGCACCGCCATCCAGGGCCCGCGCGGAGGCGCCTTCGTGCCGCTCTCCATCCGGCGGACCTCGGGCGAGCTGCCGAGCCGCGTCGCCGACAATTTCTTCTGGCTCGGCCGCTACCTGGAGCGGCTGGAGAGCGCGGCCCGCCTGCTGCGCGCCGGGGCCGGCCGTCTCGGCCGCGCCACGCCGACGCCGCGCGAACTGGCCGAGTTGCGCAGCCTTTCCGCCTGCCTGGTCCGTGCCGAGCTGCTCGATGCCGAAACCGCGCAGGGCGGCGCGCATGGCCTCGGCACCCGCCTGCTGACCCATGCCCTGCTGCGCGCCATGCGCGAGGGCGGCCCGGTGCCCGGCCTCCTCGCCCGCGTCTCCCACCTCGCGGAGCTGCTGCGCGACCGGCTGACCGGCGAGATGCAGCACGCCCTGCATCGCGGCCTCCGCCAGCTCGGCGCCCAGCTCACCCCCCTGCCTGGAGGGGTGGAAGCGCGGGAGGAGGCGCTCGGCCTGGAGCGGCTGACCGAGGCGAGCAATGCCATCCTCTCCTTCGCCGCGACCGTCGCCGGCCTCGCCGCCGAGAACATGGTGCGCGGCGGCGGCCGGCTCTTCCTCGATCTCGGACGACGGGTGGAGCGTGCCCAGGCGATCGCCGCCGAGATCGCCCGCGCACTCGACCAGCCCGGCGCCGCCACCCAGCCGGCCCGGCTGGAGCCGGGGCTGCGGCTCGCCCTGGAGCTGCGCGATTCGGTCATCACCTACCGCAGCCGCTACCTGACGGCCTTGCAGGCCGGGCCGGTGCTCGACCTCGTGCTGGCCGACGAGGGGAATCCGCGCGGCCTGGCCTTCCAACTCGCCGCCGCCCGCGACATGCTGGTGGACCTCGACGGCGATGCCTCATCGCCTCTCGGCCTCGCCGCCGGGCAGTTGCTGGAGGAGGCGCAGGCCATGGTGCGGGATGTCGCGGCAGCGGCGGGGCAGGCGGAGGCGGCGTTGCGCCTGCCGCCCAGGCTGCGCGCGATGGAGGGTGCGGTCGCCGCCCTCTCCAACCGCATCGCCCGGCAGTACTTCACCCTGCTGCCGGCGGCGCACAGCCTCGGCCCCACGGCCCCGGGCGGCCGCCTGCGCGGCGCGGCGTGATCTACCGGGTCCGCCACAGCACGCGCTATGCCTATGGCAGCACGGTGGAGCTCGCCGTGCATCTGCTGCACCTGCGGCCTCGCGCCCTGCCTGGCCAGCGGGTGATCTCGGCCGAGGTGACGGCGACACCCGCCCCTTCCCGCCGGCGTGAGGCGCTCGACCATTTCGGCAACCATGTCACCTGGCTCTTCCTCGACCAGCCGCATGCCTGCTTCGAGGTGGTGGGGGAGGCGGTGGTCGAGGTCGGCTTCCCCGTCCCGCCAGCCGCCACGGCGACCCTCGCCTGGGAGGCGGTGGCCAGGCTGGCCCGCGCCGGCGGTCCCGCCGGGTGGCAGGCCGCCGAATTCACCTTCGACAGTCCGATGGTGGCGGTCGAGCCCGCCGCCCTCGCCTATGCGGCGCCGAGCTTTCCCGCCGGGCGGCCGGTGCTGGAGGGGCTGCTCGAGCTGACGGCGCGCATCCGGGGGGATTTCACCTACCGCCCCGGCGCCACCAGCCTGGCGACGCCGGTGGCCGAGGTGCTGGCCCGGCGCGAGGGCGTCTGCCAGGACTTCTCCCATGTGATGATCGGCGCGCTCCGGGCGCTCGGCCTGCCGGCGCGCTACGTCTCCGGCTATATCCGCACGCGGCCGCCCCCCGGCCAGCCGCGGCGGCGCGGGGCCGACCAGTCCCATGCCTGGGTCGGCTGCTGGCTCGGCCCGCAGCATGGCTGGGTGGATCTCGACCCGACCAACGGCACGGTGGTGCGGGAGGAGCATCTGGTCGTCGGCTGGGGGCGCGACTATGCCGATGTCAGCCCGGTCAGCGGCGTCGTGCTCGGTGGCGGCGCGCATAGCCTTGGCATCGCCGTCGACCTGGAGCCCATCGCCGTCGAGGCTGCGGGCTAGAGCGGTTTCCGTTCGCACGGGCTCACGGAGCCCGCTCTAGCCTGTTGTTTGGACGAGCAAATTACTCCGTCCAGTTGATTCCACCTGATTGGAGTTTGCTCTGGCACCTGGGGCGGAACCATTCGGGGCTCGGCGCGTCACGCCCGCGCCTTATGGCACCGACGAGGTCCCGATGAAGCTCTTCCATTGCCAGGCCTGCGCCCAGGTCCTCTATTTCGAGAACATCCGCTGCGAACGTTCGGGCCACGCACTCGGCTACCTGCCAAACGAATTCGAGCTTTCCGCCCTGGAGCCGCTCGACCCCGCGGAGGACGGCACCGCGCTCTGGCGCCCGCTCGCCGAGCCCGAGACCGAGGTCCGGCTGTGCTCGAACGCTCAGTACGAGGCCTGTAATTGGCTGGTGCCAACTGATTCGGCGGAGGTCTTCTGCGTCACCTGCCGGCACAACCGCACCGTCCCGGACCTGACCGACCCGGCCAACCTCTTTGCCTGGCAGCGCTGGCAAAGCGCCATGCACCGGTTGTTCTACACCCTGCAGCGGCTCGGCCTGCCGCTGGCCAACCGCACCGACGACCCGAATCACGGCCTCGCCTTCGACGTGCTGGCCGACCCGCCGGAGGGCGGCGGGCCGAAGGTGATGACGGGGCACGACGAGGGCATCATCACCCTCGCCCTTTCCGAGGCGGACGATGCCGAGCGCGAGCGCCGCCGTACCGCCATGGGCGAGCCGTACCGCACCCTGCTCGGCCATGTGCGGCACGAGACCGGGCATCATTACTGGGACCTCCTGGTCCGCGATGCCGGCCGGCTGGAGGAATGCCGCGCCGTTTTCGGCGACGACAGCCAGGATTACGGTCAGGCATTGCAGGCGCATTACGCCAACGGCGCACCGGCCGACTGGCAGGACGCCTATGTCAGCACCTATGCCACCGCCCACCCCTGGGAGGATTTCGCCGAAACCTGGGCGCATTACCTCCATATCGTCGACACGTTGGAGATGGCCTCCGCCTTCGGCCTCCGCCTTCGTCCGCAGATGCCCCAGGCCGAGGCGGCGGCGGCCGCCGTGCTGGCAGCGAAGATCGACTTCGATCCCTACGGCCCGATCACCATCGAGGACCTCATCGAAGCCTGGCTGCCGCTTACCTATGCAACGAACAGCCTCAATCGGTGCATGGGTGCACCGGACCTTTATCCTTTCGTGCTCTCTGTCCCTGCCATTGCCAAGCTCGGCTACATCCACAAGCTGGTACGCAGCGGAAATACCGCTTGAATGGCTACGGTTGAAATGTCACGTTTATGGAACGCGAAACCAATGCCATTTCCTGACGGAAGCGGTTTATATTCGCCGGTGGTGCAAGTGCCCTGAAAGCTGGGCCTACAACCTGAGAGAGCAATGACGAAAATTGACACGGCATTAAGCCCCGGTTATGCGCCGATTTCCGGGCCCGCCACGCCCGAGCCCCTGGGAGTACCCGGCCGCGTGGGGGAGCCGGTTGGGATGATGACGATCTGGGCGGAATGCATCGTCTCCGCTGCCCATCGTTTCGCCCAGTATGATCTGCACGGCCATACATATACGGTGCGCGTCTCCGTCCGCGAGAGCGATGATGGCTTCCTCAATGCCGAGAGCTTCCGCGACGAGCTGATGCGCATCCGCCGCGGCGTCGACCATCGCTGCCTGAACGACGTGCTCGTGACCCCGACCATGGAGGAACTGGCCCGCTGGTTCGCCCGCGAGGTCCGCAAGGAAGGCTTCGACGTGACTGAGGTGCAGATCATCCGTCCCGAGGGTCTCGGCTGCCGCCTGACCCTGGCCTGAGGGGCCAGGAGCGCTGCGGGCGAGTACAGATAGTATGCCATCTGGCATCGTTTCGTGGCGTTCCTGTCAATTACGCCGCTGCCAAGTCCTCGCCTTCTCGTTTATATGGTTAATGGGATGTCCCCGGTGCGCGTGTCGCGGCCGTGGCCAGGCCTGTGTCCAGGCGGTGGGGGGTGAGGATGCGGCTGATCGAGCGGCGCCGGGTATTGCTGAGGAGCGGGCTGCTGCCGCTGACCCTCGCGCGAGCCGAGGCACAGACCCTGGCGGCCCCGACCGGCCGCGTGATCCTCACCGTCTCAGGCAAGATCTCCGCCACCAACGAGGGCGACTCGGCGCGCTTCGACCGCGCCATGCTGGAGGCGATCGGCCTCGCCTCCTTCACCACCGCCACCCCCTGGTACGACGGGCCGGTGACCTTTGAAGGCGTGCCGATGACGAAGCTGCTGCAACGTCTCGGTGCTCAGGGCGAGGCGGTGCAGGCCGTCGCCCTCAACGACTACTCGACCGAGATCCCGATCGCCGACTTCGCCCAGCACGGCGTGCTGCTGGCGCTGAAGCGCGACGGCAACTACCTGACGGTACGGGACAAGGGACCGCTCTTCATCGTCTACCCCTATGATTCCGATCCGGCGCTGAAGTCGCCGCGCTACTACGGCCGCTCCGCCTGGCAGGTGGCGCGGCTGGTCGTGCACTAGCCGATGCTGCAGCCGGAGGCCCAACACCGGCCGCAGCCACCCGCCGGATTGCCGCGCCTCCAGCGCTTCGGCTTCGTCATCATCATCGGCGTGCTGGTCCTGGTCGCGGCCTATGTCTCGGTCCTCATCAACCAGCGCCAGCAATCGCTGACCGCCGTCGCGCGCTACAACGTCACCTGGCTGGTGAGCCAGGGCGTGATCGAGGTGGCGCGGCTGCAGGCGGCCATCGCCACCTACCGGGCCGAGGCGGACGAGGAGGCCGAGGAAGCCGTCCAGCTCTGGCTCGACATCGTCGCCAGCCGCGCCCAGCTCCTCGGCGGCGGCGAAGTGGCGCATTTCATCCGCGAGGATCCGGAGCGCATGGCGACCGTCGCGCAGCTCCAGCGCGCCCTCGCCGCCGCCCAGCCGTTGGTCGCCCGGCTCGCCGAGCCGGGCGTCGCGGACCGCATGCTGGACGCCTTCGCCGAGCTCAGCCCCCGCCTCACCCGGCTGGTTTCCGCCGCCTATGCCCATGGCAACGACCTCGTCTCCGGCGACGTCCAGCAGCTCGGCGAGCTGTACTGGACTTTCATCGGCGTCCTGGTCGCCCTGCTGCTCTGCTGCGGCGGGCTGATCGGCACGCTGGCGATGCACAACCGGCTGATCCGCAACGCCCATGCCGAGGTGCAGGCGCTGGTCCAGGACCTCACGCGCACCGGCCGCCAGCTCGCCATCGCCAAGGAGCAGACGCAGGAGGCGATGGCCGAGGTGCAGCAGCAATACCGAGCGCTGCGCCTGCGCGATGCCGAGCTGCGCCTGCAGAACGACCGTTTCGACGCGGCGCTGAACAACATGTCGCAGGCGCTCTGCATGGCCGATGCGGACCGCCGGCTGATCGTCTGCAATCGCCGCTTCCTCGAGCTGTTCGGGCTGGCAGAGGCGGATGCCGCGGCGGGCACCGGGCTCGACCTGCTGATGCAGTCGGTCCGTAGCGCCGGGCGCATCGACCGGGCGCTGCTCGCCGCGCTCGGCGAGGCCCAGTCCGCGCTGGTGGCCGAGGACCGGGCCGGCTCCTTCTGGCGCGAGGGGGCGGATGGCCGCGCCATCGCCGTCTCCCACCGGCCGATGGCGGATGGCGGCTGGCTCGCCACCTACGAGGACATCACCGAGCGCCGCCGCGTCGAGGCGCGCATCAGCTACATGGCGCATCACGACGAGCTGACCGACCTGCCCAACCGGCTGCTCTTTCGCGAGTGCATGGAGGCGGCGCTGGCCGGGGGGCGCAGCCGCGGGCAGGAGCTGGCCCTGCTGTTCCTCGACCTCGATCACTTCAAGGACGTCAATGACACGCTCGGCCACCCGCTCGGCGATGCGCTGCTGCGCGACGTGGCGCGGCGCCTGCGCAGCTGTATCCGCGAAGGCGACCTGGTGGCGCGGCTCGGCGGCGACGAATTCGCCATCCTCCAGGCGCCCGGCCGCTCCGCCGAGGAGGCCGCCGACCTCGCCCAGCGCGTGGTGGACGTGATCTGCGCGCCCTATGAGCTGCTCGGCTACCGTGCCCAGGTCGGCGCCAGCATCGGCATCGCGCTGGCCGAGCATGTCACGGGCGATGCCGCGGCCGCCGCCAACCAGATGCTGAAGCATGCCGACCTTGCCCTCTACCGCGCCAAGGCCGCCGGACGCCGCACCTGGCGCTTCTTCGAGGCGAGCATGGCGGCCGATCTGGAAGCGCGGCTGGCGATCGAGGCCGACCTGCGCGAGGCCCTGCCGGGCAACCAGCTCGAGGTGATGTACCAGCCGATCTTCGCCCTCCAGACCAACCGCCTTTCCGGCTTCGAGGCGCTGCTGCGCTGGCGCCATCCGGTCCGCGGCATGGTGTCGCCCGGCGTCTTCATCCCGCTCATGGAGGAGACCGGGCTGATCGAAGCGGTGGGCCGCTGGGTGCTGGAGCAGGCGACGCGCGAGGCTGCCACCTGGCCGGCCCCGCTCAAGGTCGCCGTGAATCTTTCGCCGCTGCAGTTCCGCGCCGCCGACATCGCCACCAGCATGCTGCACGTCCTCAGCCAGTCCGGCCTCGCACCGGGGCGGCTGGAGCTGGAGATCACCGAATCGGCCCTGCTGCAATCGGATGGTGGCGTGGCCGAGGTGCTCCAGGCCTTTCGTAGCACCGGCATCCGCACCTCGCTCGACGATTTCGGCACGCGCTATTCCTCGCTGAGCTATCTGCTCAGCTTCCCCTTCGACAAGATCAAGATCGACCAGTCCTTCGTGCGCGACATGGCGACGCGGGCGGAAAGCGTCGCCATCGTCACCTCCGTCGCCCATCTGGCGAACCAGCTCGGCATGGCGACGACGGCCGAGGGTGTGGAGACAGCCGAGCAGCTCCGCCGCGTGCGCGAGGCGGGCTGCACCGAGGCGCAGGGCTATTTCTTCGGCCCGCCCGAATCGGCCACCGAGCTGCGCCGCTGGTTCGACGAGCCGAGCCGCTCCGACCGTATCCTCCAGGCCGTGCTGTAAGCCTGGTCCTGCGATCGACCCCCTGGGCGTTTCACGCCTGGGACGATCGCAGGCCGCTTCGGTTGGCCCTGGCGCCCGCGGCTGGCAGATAGGAGCCATGCCGCATCATATCCCCCTGATCACGACGCTTGCCGCAGCACTCGGGGCTGCCCTGCTGCTCGGGGTGCTGGCGCGCAAGCTGCGCCTGCCGCCGCTTGCCGGGTACCTGCTGGCCGGCATCCTGATCGGGCCGCATACGCCGGGCTTCGTCGGCGACCTGGCGCTTGCCGGGGAGCTCTCCGAGATCGGCATCATCCTTCTGATGTTCGGCGTCGGCCTGCATTTCTCCCCAAGGGAGCTGGCCGAGGCCCGAGGCGTCGCGGTGCCGGGGGCATTGGTGGGCATGAGCGTCGCCACGCTGCTCGGCTGGGGGTTGGCGCGACTCTGGGGCTGGACGGACGGGCAGGGGCTGGTCTTCGGCATCTGCCTCTCCGTCGCCAGCACGGTGGTGCTGCTGCGCGCCCTGCAGGAGCGCGGCAGCATCGGGAGCCGGGCCGGGCAGGTCGCGGTCGGCTGGCTGGTGGTCGAAGATCTGGCGATGGTCGTCGCCCTCGTGCTGGTGCCGGTCGCCGCCGCGCTGATCGACGGCCGCGTGCCGGCGGGGATGCTGACCGGCATGGGCGTCGGGCCGCAGGCGATCCTGCTCTCGCTGCTCATCACCCTCGGCAAGGTCGCGGTCTTCGTCGCGCTGATGCTGGTGGTCGGCAGCCGGGTGATGCCCTGGGTGCTCTCGCTGGTGGGCGGGCTGCGCTCGCGCGAGCTGTTCTCGCTCGCCGCCCTGGTCGCGGCGCTCGGTGTCGCCTACATCGCCTATGTCGCCTTCGGCGTGTCCTTCGCGCTGGGCGCCTTCCTCTCCGGCCTGGTGCTCGGCCAGTCTCCGCTCAGCCAGAAGGCGGCCGAGCAGACCCTGCCGCTGCGCGATGCCTTCGCCGTGCTGTTCTTCGTCTCGGTGGGCATGCTGTTCGACCCGCGGATCCTGGTGGAGCAGCCCTTCGCCGTCGTTGCCGCGACGCTGGTGGTGATGCTGGGCAAATCCGTCGCAGCCTGGATCATCGCCCGGCTGCGCGGGATGAGCGAGGCGGAGGCCCTGATGATCGCCGCCTCGCTCTCGCAGATCGGCGAGTTCAGCTTCATCCTCGCCAGTCTCGGCGTGGCGGAACGGGTGATGCCGGCGATCGGGCGGGACCTGGTGCTGGCGGTCGCGCTGCTGACCATCGCGCTGAACCCGGCTGTCTTCTGGCTTGCGGACCAGGCGGCCGCCCGCCTCACGGTTCGCCGAGGACCTCGGTGACGGTACCGTCCTGTGCGATGCGGCCAGCGTCGAGGCGGATGAC
>NZ_JAETWB010000179.1 GCF_016773205.1 Belnapia arida | reverse complement strand
GAGATCGGCGCCGCCCTTGGGATGCCGCCGGCCGAGGCGACCAAGCTGCTGACCCGGCATCAATGGCGCGAGGGCGACGTCGAACGGCTCGAGGCGGCAGCGGCACGGCTAGGGGTGCTGGTGTCAGAGCCAGCACGTATCTAGGTGGGCCTCAGCATTATGAAACTAATACGATTACATGAAACGTAATTGCTTATCTTTAGTTGTGTGGAGTGAGGTTTCTACAACCTCACTTCCTAAGGATCCCGCCTTAGCCCGCCCTCACCCGTGTCAGAGGGCGGGCTTCTTTTTTGTGCTGCCAAGGGAATGCGGCAGCACCGGCTCACCGGCGATGCGCGGCAGTTATCGCAAGCGAGGGTAAATCGAGAGGCTATTGGGGTATCTCAACCATAAGTCGGGCTGCTCTCTACACGAACCTCGTGCAAATTTGAGTTGCGGCCATGCGTTTTCCCGGCGGCCTGCAAAGCGACCAATTACGTCCGGACGTTTCCTCCCTA
>NZ_JAETWB010000178.1 GCF_016773205.1 Belnapia arida | reverse complement strand
CCCTGCAGCATGACCTTGTTCCCGGATCCGGCCTCACCAGTCGCCCATCCCAAGCCCGAGCAAACCGCGGCTGCCGGACCGCTGGGTGGCCCCTCCTACACCTACCGTGGCGCGACGATCGACTGCCAGAAAGGCGGCCACGTCTGCCGCTTGGTCATGCCGGACCACCCGCTGCATGGTCGCGGCTTTGGCGTGGTCGGCACCATCACGCCGCTGGTGGATCTGTGGCTCGATGAACGGCGGCTGCCGAATTACATGCGGCTGGCGGTGTCGAAGCCGAAGAAGAGGTGAGTGGATGCGCCGGCCGAAATGCGCACCCAAGCTGGTGATCGTGTGCCCACGATGCGGCGCCCGCTATGCCGATCCAGGCGGGGATGCGTCACCATGGCGCTGTCGGGTCTGCGAGCAGTGATGTCGCGGGAGTGATCGGCCCCCATCGGGTGGTCCGCCGTGAATGTTAGTTCAGCATTGGCCTGGGCGTCACGACCTGTGTGGTCGGC
>NZ_JAETWB010000177.1 GCF_016773205.1 Belnapia arida | reverse complement strand
ATGCGAAAAGGCACAAAGGTCGCCTTCGGGTTGGTCGATCGGAATTGGTTCCGGACGCCCGAGTTCGCGTGGCCACCGACATCACGGTCCGGGTGCCGCTCGCTGTTTGACGTCGGCCGGGGCGGAAGGCGGTGGTAACCCCGGTGCAGTAAGGTGGCCCGGTTGTCGCCACGCGTGCGGACCCGACGCTGGTGAAGGCGCCTGCCCGAGCGTTCCGGTACCAGCGGCTGCTGGACGAGGAGAGGTACGCGTCCATCAGCGAGATGGCGGCGGCGGAGCAGATTGAGCGGGGGTATCTGGGGTCGCTGCTCCGCCTGACGCTGCTGGCGCCGGAGATCGTGGAGGCGATCCTCGACGGCGAAGCTTCGTCTCTCTTCGGATTGCCACAGCTTATAGAACCGCTTCCGCTAAGAGCGTCTTGCTCTGTCGCGAGCCTATCCGGGCAGGATGAGGCCTGAAGTCCCACTTTGGAGATCATGGACAATGAACTGCTCCGCTTTGCCCG
>NZ_JAETWB010000176.1 GCF_016773205.1 Belnapia arida | reverse complement strand
CGCCAGGTCCGATGGCCACCCCAACCCTACACTCCGGCCAAGGCCGGATTTTCCAACACCTCCGTGGACGTTACCCGCCGCTAATGCCGGTGGTGAATGGTGATACGTCCCCATGAGCGCCGCTCCTGGCCGCTCCTGACCGCTCAACCTCCGAGGTACCCATGAACGCGATTTCGCAGACGATGGCAGCCCTGCGCCAACCCGAGATCATCACCCGGCTTGACCTCTCCTTCGCCGGCCTGATCACCACGGCCGAAACCGACGAGACACTGACCAAGGATCAGCAGCGCATCTGGTCATCGGACCTCCGAACGGCCGCGACCATGCTGGGAATGTCGCCGGAAGCGGTGCCCTGTGACGTCATCTGGCTGAACCAGCACCTGTTCCGGAAGACCTGCACCGACTTCGGCAAGAGCTACGACCGTTTCCGCAACATTGGCCTTGCCCCGCCTTTACGGACAGTGTTGCACGGCTGAAGCAGCCGCCTGGAACGCCGCCACCTTCTGCTCTG
>NZ_JAETWB010000175.1 GCF_016773205.1 Belnapia arida | reverse complement strand
TGCCGCAGCCGCTCCTCGACCATCTTCCGCTCGGTCGTGTCCATGACGACGCCTGCCATGCCGGTGGGCCTCCCGGCAGCGTCGTAGGAGGTCTTACCCCTGACGGCGATCCAGCGGACCTCGCTGTCCGACGCCCTCCGGATCCGGCACTCAAGCTGCAGCGTGCCTCGCTCCAGCGCCGAGGCGAACGCGGCTTCCACCCCCGCGCGGTCGTCGGAAAGCACGTGCTCCAGGAACACATCCTTGCCCCAGGTCGGCTGGAGCGTCTTGTAGCCGAAGATCTGGTCGTGCCGCAGCGTGCGGCGTGCAGTGTCGGTGGCGAGGTCCAGCTCCCAATCGCCCATGTCAGCCGCCTCGAGCGCGATGGCGAGGTTGTCGCGCGCGCTCTCCAGCTCCGCCCGCGCAGCCTCCCGCTCGACGGCCGTCGTCTCGGCCCGGGTGTAGAGGAAGTCGACCTGGCGCACGTAGACGGCGAGCAGCATGACGCCGGACAGCAGCGCCCCGAGCCGTCCAGCCAGCCACCCGAC
>NZ_JAETWB010000174.1 GCF_016773205.1 Belnapia arida | reverse complement strand
CTGCAGGAGACGGCCCGCAACCGCAAGATCCGGCTGACGGACAAGGAATGCGCGATCCTGAAGTTCCTCTACCGCGCTGGCGGCAAGTCGGTCTCACGCCCGGTGCTGCTGAACGAGGTTTGGAACTACAGCAGTGCCGTCTCGACCCACACGCTGGAGACGCATGTCTACCGGCTGCGCCAGAAGCTCGAGGTCGACCCCGCCCAGCCGCGCCTGCTGCTGACCGAGAATGGCGGCTACAAGCTGGATGCCACCGTGTTCGAGGTTGCCCGCCGCTGATGGAGGTGCCCTGACTGGCGTGAGCTGTTCAGGGCCGAAACCGTCGATGCGAGGGCTGTGGGATCGAAGGGCTTGTAGAAGACCTTCTCCCAAGGAAAGAACGCATGGTCAGCCAGCATCTCTCGGCTGCCTGTCTCATAGATGACCCGCAGGTCTGGCCGCCTTTGCCGCGCCTTGGTGGCCAGGGCCAGGCCACTGTCGCCGGCGCCCAGGTTGAGATCGGTGACCAGCACGTCGATGCGCTGCAAAGG
>NZ_JAETWB010000173.1 GCF_016773205.1 Belnapia arida | reverse complement strand
CCTGCGCTGGGCATCCGTCCGCCGCATGCTGCGAAGGCTATGTCAGAAAACCACATGATCCCGGATGGACTCTAAAGAGAGCGCTTCAATGACCAGGCAATCCCAACGAGGAATTTTTACTGATGGCCGTCCCGGCTTGGCCTTGGCTGCGCTCGGGCCAGTATGCGGACAGCCGCCAACCTCAGCAGTGGCCACGATGGGTCGTGCTCCAGGTGGTGGTGTAGGAGCGTTGGCTCCTGACGGTTCAGCCCGTTGCGTTAAGCCGGTACGGTCGAGAGCCTGATGTTGCCAGTATCGCTGACTACGGCGATGGTCCCGACGGTCATGTAACGGTAGCAGCGGGTGACCCATATGTCGGACTGCTCTGGCAGGATGGCGCCTACGAACCGAGCCACGGCAGCCTCGTTTAAGAGTATGCTGATCACATCGGTCGTGCGCTGGATCTTGCCCGTTCGGGCGCCCGATGGGGTTGGTTGAGTGCAGCTTGGCCTGGGTCACGTCCGTCAACGTGGTGGAATTTGCTGATGGGCTGCGGGTGACCACGGCTCAGGCGGGCCGGGGTGGCA
>NZ_JAETWB010000172.1 GCF_016773205.1 Belnapia arida | reverse complement strand
GAAACTGGGCCTCACCTCGGGCCCGGAATATCGTCTACAGGTTGATATCACGCCGCACAAGTCACTCAAATGCGAGGTTTGTCTCAAAAATATTGCGCATGGTTCGACGGTTTGGGCGCTTGGGGCAAACTCGAAAATAGACCACGCCACAGCATGGTAGCTCAGCCCAGCCACTGCCGTCAGCATGGCCGCCGGGTCTCGGCAGGCTTCGGCGAACATTCCTGCCCTCTTGAGGTTTGTGCGCCTTTATTCCTACGGTCCTCACTGGCTTCGTAGGACACGGTAGGGCAATGAGCCACAACATGTCCGAATGGAAGCGGCAGCGGTTGATGATGGCCGCGCCACTGGCCGACTGGTTGGGCTGGTCCCTGACGATCAACTGCAGCAGCCAGCGCTGCCCTCGGCGCAGGATTTTCGAGGTCGCCGAGCTCGCCCATGCCCACCCCACCCGCTCCCTGCAGGACTGCCTCAACCGCATGCGCTGCAGCATCTGCGGCGGCGGTGTCCGCGATGCCGTGATGCTGCGGCTGCGGACGGAGCATAGGGTCGTGCTGCGCGAGACGGGTGCATGAGCCCGCCGCCGAGTATGGGCGCGGGCAGTGATCCCGCGT
>NZ_JAETWB010000171.1 GCF_016773205.1 Belnapia arida | reverse complement strand
AGCCCGGCCACGGCCCCAATCTCAACCGGGTCTCTGATCCCTCGCGCCTCCATCTCCTGATCAAGCAGCATGCGCAGGCGGAGCGCCTTCGCGCGCTCGGCGTCCATGGCGCGGCGCTCTTCAGCTGAGATCCGCGGCTTGTCAGGCGAAGAAGGCAACGACCGATAGTCAGGCGGCAGGCTCATGGATGGCGCCGCCCTTTAGCCAATGGTGATGTCGGAACGAGCCGCCAGCGCCTCAGGGCGGGATCAGGAGCCTGTGCTCGGACGGAATGCTCGATGCACATCGACTGGCAGCTATGCCGTCCGGCTCTCAGCCGAGGCTGCCGCCATCATCTTCGCCAAGCGCGCCGTCGTAGCCCTCATCTCCTTTTCCACCCTCACCTCCGCCAGCCGAGCCGCCGCGGCCTCGGCGATGGCACCAAACTGCCCGGTGATCTCGGCCAATGACATGTGGGGATAGGCCTCCTGGCAGATCCGCACATAAGCCCGCATCACGCGCTCCAAGGTGGCTGCCTGCTGCTTCTTGGATAGGCCGGCCAGGGTGACAGTCAACAAGGCGACGGGATCGACGGGATCAGCGAGCATCGGAGCCACGCCACTGCCGTAACGGTGCCGCCTTCCTGGTCCGC
>NZ_JAETWB010000170.1 GCF_016773205.1 Belnapia arida | reverse complement strand
TCTGAACGCGAAATAAGCCTTCTCCTTCAGGTCGGTTTCGATACGTAGGGCAGTGCGCCGACTGGGCCTCACCATGTTGGGCCGATGTCCCGCACCAGCCTACGCAGCAATACCGACCTGCCTCCGCCTTCCGGCCGCCATGTTCCCCGCCCCAGCCGTGGTGACGGCTGGAACGTCCTGGCCGACATCGAGGTGTTCGTCTTCGCGGTCGAGGCTGAGTTGGAGGCCATGGACCACGAGCGGGTCGGCGTGCACCGCCGCGGCCGCAAGCCGGACCTGACCTTGCGGCGGCGCCTGATTGGGCTGATTTGGACGTTGACCTTCGGCGGCCTGCAGTGGCGCGTCGCCGGCTGGCTCTCGGGTGTTCCCTTCACCACCCTGCACAGCAGCTTCGCGCACTGGACCCGCCTGGGGCTGTGGCGCAGGCTGGGCCAACGCCTCGCGCTTGCTTGGCGGCTGGCCTGCGGCGACGAGGTGCTGCCCTCCGTTGTGGTGGCCGACAGCCGCTCCCTGCGGTCAGCCCCGACCGCCTGGATGCGCGGCATCGATGGCGGCAAGCTGGTCTTGGGTGTGAAGCTGTTCGTGGTCTGCGACAAGCACGGTTCGCTGCTCGACCTCGAACTGCAGCCAGCCAACACGGAC
>NZ_JAETWB010000016.1 GCF_016773205.1 Belnapia arida | reverse complement strand
TCACAGGATTGTGATGCATGCTGCGCGAGCTTCGTATCTCCAATTCAACCTCTAATTGCAATCGCGAAAGTGTGTGAAACCTGAAAGATTATCTGTGCTGTACCGCAACGCTCCATTTCATCGGCCCTAGCCCCCAGAAAAACAAACTCTTGCCGTAATGGCCGACCCGCAGCAGAGGTATTTCGCGGCCCATCACGCGGCCGCCGGCCATCGGAGCCCAGGTGGTACAGGGGGAACTTGCTTTTAGGTTGAGGGCCGCAGATGGCACCCTGCATCGGTTCAACCTGAATCGGGGTTCTTCACCGGCCACTTACGCCACCAGACCGAATCCGGTGCGAAGGGCGAACTAAAGTGCCCTCTCCGCAGCTTTCTTCAGGATTCGATGCCCTAGCATCAGCCCTGTGATCGCCCGCTTCAGCCGGCCATCCTCCCGCTCAAGCTGCTTCAGCCGACGTACCAGGCAGGCAGCCCGCCATAGCAGAAGGCCGCTTCCGCGGCTCCGAGCGGTGGGAAATATCGCTGACCGTCTGGCCTTGTCCCAACTCCGCTCAGCCTACCGTGGCATCTCATAACACTAACAAATCAGATTGATATCAGAATCACTGAAGCGTGTTTTCCAAATATAATCAAAGCGAGTGGTTATCCTGATATCAACTTTGGGTAGGTGTTGCTCGGCTGAGTGCTACCTGTCCTCACACTTTCGGCGGCGGATGACCTCATGAATATCTATGGCGGTTCCAGCAACGACGCTCTCACCGGCAGCATCTACGCCGACTTCATGGTTGGCTACAGCGGCAACGACACCATGAACGGCGGCAGCGGCAACGATCAGCTCTACGCGGGTTCGGGCAATGATGTGCTGATCGGTGGCAGAGGCCAGGACGTACTGAAGGGTGAGGCCGGGACTGACATCTTTCAATTTTCCATGGGTGACGGCCCCGGGCAGGGCGACCGCATCCTTGATTTCACCGATGGCGACCGAATCAGCTTCGTTGGAGTGTCCCAGCGGACCGTCAGCCAAAACATCAATGCCGAAGGCGATCTCGAGATCTACTACGGCGTACTCGGCAGCGCGACGGCGGAGAGCAACAGGATCATCTTGACTGATGTAGGGTATTATCTTGGGTTCGATGACTTCATGTTCGGGTAGACTGCTTCAAGAGAACGATGGTTCTGATCCAGGCGGCGGTTGCGGCGAGGCAGAGGACGCCGAGGAAGGAGCGCGGTTTTCCCATGACGGGTGGCGATCGCGTGTTGCGCTTCCATAGCCCAAATGCGCTCGCGGAAGGGGTCGGAGGCAAGGCCGCGATCGCCGACGACCCAATCGGGCGTGTTTGGCGGGCAACCGAGCAGGTCTGATGTCTTGGGTAGTCCGTAAGCCTGACGGGGCGTAAACGCGAAAGCAACGGATCGGCTGCGGCCATCGGCAATCACGCAGGCCTTTGTCCTGTAGCCGCTGCGAGAACGGCCAAGCGCCTCGCGCACGTCTCGCTTTTGGATATGGCATCCCCTTTCTCGCCCCCGCCGCTGCCTAGTGAGCGCAGATGTTGGCATCAATGAAGGCATGCCGAGCGCGATCCCCCGCTGCACCAACTCGAGCAGGCGCTGAGACGGTGCGTCGCAACTCTTTCGGTGGCGTCTTCCCCTGCGCCTGGATTTGCTCAATAGCGGCCCGGACCGCCCACGCCGCATCGGTGAAAACCTTGCACCCAGTCCCATCTGCCATGCCGCAAACATGGGAACAGCATTCAAATTCTAACAGGCCTTGATCACCTCAGCTGGAAAGCGATGGGTGACGCGGAGAGACTTGGCAGCTGGCAGGTTCATTCCGGTCGTCTGCAGGGCTGGGGTCAACCCTGCCAAATCCCACTCAACTTGATAGCGCCTCGGCATGATCACTTACACGAGCGCCCCCGTTTCAACCTTTCGGCGACCAGCGCATCACCGGCGGCGATGTGGACCGTAAAGGACAGCACCACGGCGTCGGCCTCGACGGATACCGACTTGGCGGCTCGCCGAGGAAGAACCACTTGGCGGCGGTGGCAATGTGCGATCAGCAGCGCGCCAAGTGTCTCGGCGGGTATGTCAAAATCCGCCGTTCCATCACCCACGGTCCACAACAAGGTGATCCGCTGCTGCGATGGGATCAGACGCACGATGTCGGGTTTTGCCCTGGGCAGGCCGAGAGCGGTGGCCCCGTCGACAACGTCGACGAGGGCAGCCATGATGGCAGGCCGATCAAACGTAATCTCGCGTCGATCAATAATGCCCATCGGCGAGTCCCTATCGGGTGGCGTGGGCGTCTGTTTGCGCCACGGACATCGTCCCACTGCTTCTTTACTGCGCTGTTAACGGCGCTCCCGTGCAGGTGGCTTTAACGTTTCGCTTACTGCTCATCTGAAATACTGTCGCCATGCAAACACCAACGGAATCGCTCGAACATGCCAGGCGCGCCGTGAAGAGTGGCGCTGGCTACATTGTTGAAGATTTCCGTCCGTCGACTTTTTTGGAGCGCGGCATCACCGCCCCCTTCACCACGCCATTTTTGCTTGGCTCACGCGTCCGCCCAGCCGCACGGGGTGCAGTTGAAATCGTGGTGCCAAACCCTGCCGGGGTTCGCGGTTCCTATGTGGTTCCCATCAGCGCCCTGAGTGAGATTTGCGTCCCAACCTTGCACGACCGGTTGCTGTGCAAGGCGATCGAGGAGCGGCCGAACATCGCCCCGGCGACCATGCTCGCCCTGGCGCGCTCTGTGACGAAGGAAGGGCTAGCGGGCGAAGCGGCAGCCAGCGCCGCCATTACCGGCGAACAACTCGATCGCGACCAGCGCATCCTGACGAATTTTCGGCTGCTCATTCATCTGGTCGAGCAAGCCGAACCACGGCACGAGAACTCTATCCCTCCCGGGCGGGACACGCCGGCCAATGTCGAGCAGCGGGCCCGTCGTGCCATTGCGCGCACGGCCCCCGAACTTGGCATCAGCGTCGCAGACATGGTCGTCGCTTTGGAGCAGCTTGCAGCGGTCTTTGCGCCCATTGGCTTTCGAGGCGATCCCACTCGGGCCCGATACCAGCGCCAGCTTGAAGATCTGCAGGCTCTGACGCTGGAAACCATGGCTTGGTTGAGCAATGCGACCAGTGCCCAGGATGCAGGTGCCGCCTCCTTGGTGGTGCGGTCGGCTGAGATGACCGTGGAGTTGGGGCAGCAACTGCTCTCCGGCCTGTTGGATTGCAGCGCCGACATTCGTGGCATGGTCTGCCGCTGGACCCGGGACCAAGACGCCTTCCTCGAACTCGCGGCCCGTCCCGCTTGGTTGCTGGACGGTTGGGCCACGCTGATTGGAATTTGGCGGACCGCAGGCAAGAACATCGCGGTGGCGGTGCGCGAGATGGCGATGCTGGTGCCGACGATGCCGAAGGAAGTGAATGTCTGGACGGGGTGTGACGATAGGTTGTTTGACATCACCACCCGCGCTCGGAGCCGGTTTGTCTTCCGCCTCGAAGAATGGCGCAGTGGCGGCATCGTCGAAATAGTCGCCCGTAACGAGGCGCTGGTGAGCAGAATGATATGAGTGTCGCTGCTGAGGTTCGCGCGCTGGGCAGCCTGGTCGAGAATGCTTCGGCTGAGCGCCTCGTTCAAATGATCGCCGCGATTGATAGGCTTCCTGAACGAGGAAGCGTCGATCGCTTGATTGATATCGTGCGGCCCCGCCTGCGCGGCCTTGGGTTAGCTCGGCCGATGCAGCTGGAGCGGGTGTTGTTCACGCCGCTCGATCCTCTGATCGTCCCACCCGGCCGGTGGACCCTGAATTCACCCTACATACCACGCACGGCCCTGCGCCCGCTGGCCAACGCAGTTAAAACAGGCCTCGGTTTGCGTGCCGACCACCTCGCCGCCGGCTGTGCAGATCGGACCATGGATGACATCGTAGCCGTCACCGCACTGGGCGCCGAATTATGGCCCGCGGCGGCCTGCGCCCTTCCAACATCACCGCCTCGGTCGTGGCAGGAGTCCGGACTGCCGGAGAGAACCTATGGCCCGCTCGCCAGTCGCTGCAAGGCAGGTTGGCGCCACGCCGTCGCCATTTGGCCAGTCTTGCACGCTGCGGCGGATGGTCCGCCCACTGCGGCGATCCGCGAAGCTCTGGTGGGCCCGATTGCAGAAGGCGGTGAGGTCTTCGAAGTGGCGCTTCGGATTCTCCTGACCAATGCCGCTCGGCCAGCGACCGTGATCGGTGCAGCGCTCGATCTGACGACCAATGGAGGTAGGACGGTCGAGATTGCCGAAACCCTGTTCGATGATGTGCTGGCAACCCGGCTATCCGTAATGAGCGATTTGAAGGTGGGGCCAGCCGAGAACGGTGGTGCCGAGGCCATTGCCTTGGCCGCCAGGTCGGCCTCGACGCTTCTGGAGGATATCGAGGCCTCCTCCCTGCTGGATAGGCGAGGTCGGCAAGCCAAGCTGCAAGCCCTCCGTTCGGGTTTCGACCTGCATTGCCGCCACAGCTTCGCTGCCGTGTTGCGGCGTGGATTCCTGGATAAGGCAGCGTCCCTGGACGATGGCGCGCGGGACCGCACAGCGATGGTCAGCGAGCTGGAGTGCAGAGCCCGGGACTTGAAGCGGATCGAGCTCAGCGGTCGGAAATTCGCCAGCACTGCCGGACATTATTACGACGAATCTTTGCGGTCAGCTGTGATGACGATCGCAAACGGCTCGCGCAGCAGAGGCACTCACCGGCTGCAGCGTCATGAATTGCTGCGTCTGGCCGAGATTCTTTTGGGGCCGGATGCTGCTCTCGACATGTTGGGTCCACTGAGAACCCGGCCAATGCCCGTTTGAGCGGAGCACGGTTGAGAGCCATGTGGCTACGGCCCGTCAGTGGCCTTCACGGCACGCGAACAGCCGACAAGCATTCTTGTGGACGGTGGTAGTGCAGCCCGGGTGTCGTTGGTTAGGCTGATCGCTCCGGTCGATATTACGTGTCAGGTCCAGCCCCGCAGTACGGCTGCGTTGGTCCCAGTCAATGGGGTGTCATCGGCTCACCCTGGCTAAAGACCCATTTCGCTGGGCAGCGCGCCGCCGACGGATTTGGACCTGATCTCAACCGGCCCACGCCTGGGCGCAGCGATGCAGTCGTTTCTGGCTGATCGGGACAGCAGGGATCCAGATAAACATCTGGACCGCGTCTGCGCTACCTCGTCTACGCGGTGGCCAACCATTTCCGCGCCCCGCTGGCCTGACGCCTGACCGAAGCGTTCCGAGCTGCTGGGGGGGATGTCGGAGCTGCCGTGGCCATCTCGACAACTCAAGCGGGGAGCGCCTGCCGGGAACGAACCTCGCTTGTTCTCGACGACAGCCGGCTCGACGCGCCGCTTGAGGAGCATCCCGAGCACCCGGCGCAACACCGGATGCCGACCGCTCGGACCATGCCTTCCTGGCCGGCCCCGCCGGCTGCGACTTCACCATCCGTCTGAGGAAGCCGACCGAATACCTGAACAAATCCTTTTATTGGACCCGCTGGTCTTCGCCCCGGAGACGATCCGGGACCTCCAGGCCCAGGTCGGTGCCTCGCTGAACGACCGGCAGAGAACCGGCGTGCTGGGCGAGATGGCGGCGCGGCTGCTTAGGAGCGGCGCCTGGACGGCTTTTCGCACCTCCCCGGCAACCGCCTTCCGGCCTTATGGCTTCCCTTGGCTCCGGCAGGGCTGAGGGAGGCAGGATGCGATCGAGCGATGCGGCGAAACTGGCGCGGATTCTCGGCCTGCTCGGCTCCGACCAGGCCGGCGAGCGGGCCGCCGCCGCGGAGGCCGCGCACCGCCTCGTCACCCGCCTCGGATTGAGCTGGGACGAGGTGCTGGCGCCGCAGCGGGAGTCTTCCCAGGCGGATTCCGCCCTGCGGCGCAAGCCCGCCTCCGCTTCGCATGACACCCTGGCCGCCGCCCAGTCCCGCCTCCGCCAGTCTATGCGGGAGAATGCCGACCTCCGCCGCCGCATCACGCAGCTCCAGCGCCGCATCGAGGTGTTGCACCAGCAGATGCCGGCGCCGGCGCCCGAGGAGGATTAGTCGAACACCTCTCCCCAGGCCCCCATCAGCGCCGCATCCACCTCCTCCATCGTCGCCGTCATCCCGAGCCGGTGCAGGCTCGTCACCCCATGCTGGCTGATGCCGCAGGGTACGATGCCGCCGAAATGGGAAAGGTCCGGGTCCACGTTCACCGCGACGCCATGCCAGCTCACCCAGCGCGTCACCCGGACGCCGATGGCGGCGATCTTGTCCTCCGTCCCCCGCGCCCGGTCCTCCACCCAGATGCCGACGCGCCCCTCCCGCCGCTCACCGCGCAGGTTGAACCGCCAGAGCGCCCGGATCAGCCATTCCTCCAGGCTGTGGACATAGGCGCGGACATCCCGCCCCCGCCGGGTGAGGTCGAGCATCACATAGCCCGTCCGCTGCCCCGGCCCGTGATAGGTCCACTGCCCCCCGCGCCCCGCCCGGAAGACTGGGAAGCGCGGGTCGACCAGCCCCTCCGGCGTCGCCGAGGTCCCGGCGGTGTAGGTCGGCGGGTGTTCGACCAGCCAGACCAGCTCCTCCGCCGTTCCGGCGCGAATGGCGGCGACCCGCTCCTCCATCCGGGCAAGCGCCGCCTCATAGGGCGTCAGCCCCTCCGCGACCTCCCAATGTGGAAGCCCTGTTGCGACCGGCGCATTCATCGTCTATACGCCCCGCCTCGCCCCGGTTTGCGGTCGTGGCGGAATGGTAGACGCGCCAGCTTGAGGTGCTGGTGGGGGAAACCCCGTGGAAGTTCGAATCTTCTCGACCGCACCATCCGACCTGGCATCCTTTCGTAAGCATCTGGCACGCAGGGCACTGACATAGAGTGCCGCACCAGCCGGTGCCATGCCCCTAGCCCGGCGGCGCGATCCGCTCGAACAGGTGCTCGTAGCGCAGCACCAGCCCCTCGCCATCCACCACCAGATCGGCCTCGAAGCCTCGTGACAGGCCGAGATCGACATAACGCAGCCGTCCCGGCCCCTGCCGGTCGTAGCGCTGGCTCGACCGGGCCACGGTCAGCGCCGGCCCGTCGATGAAGGCCGTATCCAGGGCGAGGCTCGCCCCGGCCCCGTCCGGCGTCCGCCGGATGGGGAGGCTGTTGCAGAAGGGCGTGACGGAAAGATCGGGCTCCTCCGCCCCATCGAGGTCTGGGCGCGGCAGGCCATCCACCAGCCAGCCCGTCCCGGCCCGCTCCAGGTGCAGCACCCCATGGCCCCGCGCGCCCCAGCGCTCGACGGTGACGGATTGCGCCCGCCACCCGCCATCCAGCCGCCAGCGATGGTCGAGGCGATAGCCGCCCTCCTCAAGCCCGATCACCGTCGAGACTGCCGTGACGGCACCGTGCTCGGCCCGGAGCTCCAGCCGCTCCAGCCCTTCGGTATCGGTCCGCCGCCAGTAAAGGATCGAACTGTCCATCGCCTGCGCGCCTCCGGCACAGCATGCCCGCATAGCCGGGTGGAACAGAAGGGCTTCCCCGCCTTGGGCCGCGGCGCGGCCCCGGCTAGACTGGCGCGCGTTCAGGGGGACCCAGCATGGACGAGGATTTCCGTAAGGCCGCGCTCGACTACCACCGCCACCCGCGGCCCGGAAAGCTGGCGATCGAGCCGACTAAGCGCATGGCGACGCAGCGCGACCTCGGCCTCGCCTACTCCCCCGGCGTCGCCGCCGCCTGCGAGGAGATCGCCGCCAACCCCGATGCCGCCTGGGACTACACCACCCGCGGCAACATGGTCGCCGTCATCTCGAACGGCACGGCCGTCCTTGGGCTGGGTGCCATCGGCGCGCTCGCCTCCAAGCCGGTGATGGAGGGCAAGGCTGTCCTCTTCAAGAAATTCGCCGGCATCGACTCCATCGACATCGAGGTCGAGGAGCGCGACCCGAAAAAGCTGATCGAGGTCATCGCCGCCCTAGAGCCCTCCTTCGGCGCCATCAACCTCGAGGACATCAAGGCCCCTGAATGCTTCGAGGTGGAAAGCCGGCTGCGCGAGCGCATGCGCATCCCCGTTTTCCATGACGACCAGCACGGCACCGCCATCATCGTCGCCGCCGCCGTCCGCAACGGCCTGCTACTGCAGGGCAAGCGCCTCGAGGAGGTGAAGCTCGTCAACACCGGCGGCGGCGCCGCCGCGCTCGCCTGCCTCGACCTGCTGGTGGCGATGGGCCTCCGGCGCGAGAACGTCACCGTCTGCGACATCGCCGGCGTAGTCTATGCCGGCCGCACCGAGCAGATGGACCCCTTCAAGGCCCGCTACGCCCGCCAGACCGATGCCCGTACGCTGGAGGAGGTCTTGGAAGGCGCCGATGTCTTCCTCGGCCTCTCCGCCCCCCGCGTGCTGAAGGCTGAATGGCTGTCGAAGCTCGGCCCCAAGCCCCTGGTCCTGGCACTCGCCAACCCCGAGCCGGAGATCCTGCCGGAAGCCGTCCGCGCCGCCCGCCCCGACGCCATCGTCGCCACCGGCCGCACCGACTATCCGAACCAGGTCAACAACGTCCTCTGCTTCCCCTTCATCTTCCGCGGCGCCCTCGATGTCGGCGCCACGACCATCAACGAGGCGATGAAGGTCGCCGCCGCCGATGCCATCGCGGCGCTGGCCCGCGTCGAGGCGAGCGAGGTGGTGGCCGCCGCCTATGGCGGCCAGGCCCCCGTCTTCGGCCCCGACTACATCATCCCGAAGCCCTTCGACCCCCGCCTAATCCTCGAAGTGGCCCCCGCCGTCGCCCGCGCCGCGATGGAGAGCGGCGTCGCCCGCCGCCCCATCGCCGACTTCGCCCATTACCGGCGGGAGCTGGAGCGCTTCGTCTTCCGCTCCGGCAACCTCATGCGGCCGATGTTCGAGGCGGCGAAGGGCAACCCGCGCCGCGTCGCCTATGCCGAGGGCGAGGATGAGCGCGTGCTCCGCGCCGTGCAGACCGTGCTCGACGACGGCATCGCCGAGCCGGTGCTGATCGGCCGCCGCGCCGTCATCGAGGAGAAGGCCCGCAGCATGGGCCTGCGCATGGACCTCTCCGAATCCGTCCGCGTCCTCGACCCCGGCGCCGACGAGGAGGCCTTCGCCCCGCTGCTCGCCCGCTACCAGGCCAAGGTCGGCCGCCGCGGCGTGCCCCCCGAGGCCGCCGCGCGCCGGCTCCGCACCGACCCGAACGTCGCCGCCGCCATGCTGCTCGAGGCCGGTGCGGTCGATGCCGCCCTCATCGGCGGCAGCGGCAACTGGATGGACCAGTGGCACGACGCCTACTCGATCATCGGCAAGCGCGCCGACGTGGCGCGCGTCTACGCCCTCTCCGCCGTCATCGTCTCCGGCGTCACGCTCTTCTTCGTCGATACCCATCTGCTGGTCGAGCCGACGCCCGAGCAGGTCGCCGAGATGACGCTGCTCGCCGCCGAGCAGGTCGAGGCCTTCGGTATCGCGCCGAAGGTGGCGCTGCTCAGCCACTCCTCCTTCGGCGCCTCCAACGCGCCGACCGCGCGCACCATGCGCCAGGCGCTCTCCCTCATCCGCGTCCGCGCCCCCGGCCTCGAGGTGGATGGCGAGATGCATGCCGATGCCGCACTGGTGCCGGCGATCCGCGCCCGTGCCGTGCCGGATTCGCCGCTCACCGACACGGCGAACCTGCTGGTCTTCCCCAACCTCGATTCCGCCAATATCAGCTTCAACTTGGTGAAGGCGGCCGCCGACGGTCTGCAGCTCGGCCCGATGCTGCTGGGGATGAAGCAGCCGGTGCATGTGCTGGTCGCCAGCGTCACCGCCCGCGGCATCGTCAACATGACGGCGCTCGCGGTGCATCAGGCGAACGGCCTCAGGGCGGAGGCGGGCTGAGGCCCGCCGTCCGCTCCTACCGCGACGTGGCCGTGATCCCCAGCACCCGCTGCGCCGCCTCCGGCCCACCCGACGCTGCGCCCGACAGCTCGCTCACCGGCACCGGCTTCGGCGGCTGCATGGCGATCGTCACCTCCTGCGCCTGCCCGCGCAGCAGCCGCTGCACCGCCGCCAGCACCGGCGCGACGGCCCCCGTGCCGCCCTGCATCGCCCCCGTCGCCTGATTGGCCCAGGCCTCGCGGATCTGCCGCTCCGGCTGCCGCCGCTCCCGCGCCTCGGCCGCCGCCAGCCGTTGCAGCAGCGACTGGTCGAGATAGCGCATGGTCAGCGAGACCAGCCGGGCGGCGGCGAATTTCTCCTGCGTCGAACCTTCCGGCGCGATGCCGTCCATGGTCAGCGACAGGCCGAAGGCCCCCGCATCCCGCACGCCGAGCAGCATCCCGACCAGCTCCAGCCGCCCCGCCGCCTGATCGACTCGGCTTTCCACGGAAAAATCCCCGGTGAGCGCTTGGTAGCCAAGCCGCTGCAGCCAGGGTGCGATCATCGGAAAAGGCTCGACCCGCAGCCCCTCCAGCGTGACCCGCCCGGTATCCGGCCCGCCCTGGCCGAGCGCGCCCGTCATCCGCATGGCGCCGAGCGAGCCGATCGCGGCATTGCCCTGCGTCACCGTCACCCCCTCGATCGCGGCGGTATAGGCCCCCGGCGGCCGCGGCGGCGTCTGCTTGTCGGCCAGTGCGGCGAGCGTCCCGGCAAGGTCGATCCCCTCCAGCGCCATGCGCGCCACCTTCACCCGGTCGGCGACGCCGCCGCCCTCCGGCACCAGCACGTCGAGCCCGGTGACGGTCGCCCGCCCCGCCCGTCCCGCCCGGTAGTCCTGCACCAGGATCTCGGCGATGCCGACCGGGCGCTCGCCCTGCACCGCCAGCGCCTCCAGCCGCAACAGGCCGAGGCTCATCTGGTCCGGCCGCATCGGCGCCCCCGGCGCCGGCCGCTGCACGGCGAAGTCGCGCAGCTCCATCCGCCCGATGGCGGTGGCCTTGCCTTCCTTCGTGGTGAAGGTGAGGGTCTGCGCGGTGAGGGCGCCGATTGCATCCGCCCCCGGCCGTTCCACCACCATCTCCTGCGCGGTGATCCGCTCGCCCTCGCGCGTGCGGATCTCGGCATCCTGCATCCGCGCGGCGCGCGGTCCGGTTTCGGCCGCGCTCCGGTAGGAGAGGCTCGTCCCCGGCCCGAGCATGGCGCGAAGCTGGCCGAGCGCGGCCGGCTCGTTCGGCGGCACCGGCGCGGGGGCGGCGGCCGGCGGCGTCGGGGCAGGGGAGGGCGCGGCCGGCGCCCCGCCATCGCCGAACTTGTCGGCGCGCGGCGCCGGCGCCGGGGGAGGGGTTTCGGCCCGCGGCGTCACCATGGGCGGCGGGTTGGCGAATTTGTCCACCTGCGGCGGCGCGGGCGACGGGACGGGGGCGGGCGCCGGGCCGAACTTCCCGCCCGGCTGCTGCTGCGGCTGCGGTGCCCCCAGCGCCGGCGGCTTGCCCTGGGCCAGGGCGAAGCCACCCCCCAGTATCGCCACCATCCCGCCCAGCATCCCGACGCCCCGCAACCCGCGCATTCCTGCCTCCGTCCAATCCTTGGCCGCGAGTGTCGCATGCCCTCGCCGGCATCGCCTGCAATTTTGCGCCGCCGCGACGAATGCCTATCCCCTACCGCCCGCCCCGTGCCGCGCCCATCTCCAGCCACATGAGCAAGCTGCCCACCGTACCGGGCTCCACCGCCGTCACTGCATTCCTCCAGCAGGTCGCGAGCCTCCCCACCCGCCCGGCGAGCCACCGTCCCGGCCGGCTCATCATGGCGATCGACGCCACCGCCTCCCGCCAGCCGAGCTGGGACCGCGCCTGCCAGCTCCAGGGCGAGATGTTCGGGGCGACGCGCGCCCTCGGCGGCCTCCTCATCCGCCTCGCCTATTTCCGCGGCTTCGAGGAATTCGCTGCCACCCCCTTCCTCGCCGATGCCACGGAGCTGACCCGCCGTATGACCGGCATCGCCTGCCTCGGCGGCCAGACTCAGATCGGCCGCGTCTTCGCCCACGCCCTCGGCGAGACGAAGCGCGACCGCGTCCACGCCCTCATCCTCATCGGCGATGCGGTGGAGGAGCCGCTGGACCCGCTTTGCCACCAAACCGGCCAGCTCGGCCTGCACGGCACGCCGGTCTTCGCCTTCCATGAGGGCGGCGACCCCCGCACCCGCGATGCCTTCCGGCAGTTCGCCAAACTCTCCGGCGGCGCCTACGCCCCCTTCGACGCCGCCAGCGCCGCCACGCTCAGCGAGCTGCTGCGCGCCGTCGCCGTCTACGCTGCCGGCGGCCGTGCCGCCCTCGCCCGCCTGCCGGGTGAGGGCGCCCGCCGCATCGCCGGCCAGCTTCCCGCACCCGGCTGATGGCCTGGCTCGCCCTCGGCGCGCTGGCGCTGCTCCTCGGCCTCTGGCTGCTGCGCGCCTTCGCCGGGGCCTCGCCGGCAGCCGTCCGGAAGGCGGGGCTCTGGCTCCTCGCCCTGTTCGGCAGCGGGCTGGTCCTGTTGCTGCTGCTGAGTGGCCGCGGTGCCCAGGCGCTCTGGGCACTGGTCTTCTTCGGTCCCGTCCTCTGGCGCCGCGTCAGCGCTTGGCTCGCCGCCCGCCGCTTCGCCCGCCCTGCCGATGATGCCAGCACCATCGAGACGGCGACGCTCGCCATGCATCTGGACCACATCACCGGCATGCTCTCTGGCCGCATCCTCCGTGGCGCCCAGGCCGGGCGCGACCTCGCCGGACTCGACCTACCCGCAATCCTCGACCTCATGGCGGAGTGCCGCGGCGCCGACCCGGAGAGCATCCCCCTGCTCGAGACCTGGCTCGACCGCACCCATCCCGGCTGGCGCGACACCCCCTCCGAGCCTGCAGGCGGCCCCATGACCCGCGCCGAGGCCCTCGCCATCCTCGGCCTCGACGAAGGCGCCGACGCGGATTCCGTCCGCGCCGCGCACCGTCGGCTGATGCGCAGCGCCCATCCCGACCGGGGCGGCAGCGACTGGCTTGCCGCCCGCATCAACCAGGCCCGCGACATCCTGCTCGGCTAACGAACACCGGCGCTCAACCCGCGTTGCTTCCCTCATCCAGCGAGGGAGCAGCCCGATGACCAAGCCCACAGGCAGCGACGACCGCAACGGCCAGCTCGGCGAGGCCGAATTTCGCCAGGGCAACCGCGGCCAGCCCGCGACCGGCGAGAAGGATGCCCGTGGCCTGACCCGCGACAGCACCCTGCTCCAGGAGGAGGACGAGGCCCCAGTCCCCGGCGATGCCGCCCGCGGCTCCTGGGCCGTCGACACCACTCCGAAAGGCGATTGATCCGCATCCGTGGCATCGTAGGGGCGGGCATAACTTGCCCCGCCCCCATGCCGCATGGCATCCCTCCGCCCGGGCGCCGCAACCGCGGCGCACTGATCGCCACCCGAGAGGGAGAGCCCCGTGCCCGCCAAGAAGCCGCTGAAGAAGGCCGTCCTGCCCGTCGCCGGCCTCGGCACCCGTTTCCTGCCCGCCACCAAGGTGATGGCCAAGGAAATGCTCCCCGTGGTGGACAAGCCGCTCATCCAGTACGCCGTCGAGGAGGCCCGCGCCGCCGGCATCGAGGAGTTCTGCTTCGTCACCGGCCGCGGCAAGGTGATGCTGGTCGATCAGTTCGACGTCGCCGTCGAGCTGGAGCGCACGCTCACCGAGCGCGGCAAGCAGAAGGAGCTCGACATGCTCCATGCCCAGGCGATGCAGCCCGGTTCGATCATCACCACCCGCCAGCAGGTCCCGCTCGGCCTCGGCCATGCGATCTGGTGCGCCCGCGCCTTCATCGGCGACGACCCCTTCGCCATCCTCCTGCCGGACGACCTGATGCAGTGCGAGGTCTCCTGCACGAAGCAGCTGGCCGATGCCTATAACGAGACCGGCGGCAACGTCGTCGCCGTCGAGGAAGTGCCGCGCGAGATCGTCAACCGCTACGGCGTCATCGACCCCGGCGCCACCACCGGCAAGCTCGTCGAGGTCAAGGGCCTTGTCGAGAAACCGCCGGTGGAGCAGGCGCCCTCCAACCTCACCGTCATCGGCCGCTACGTGCTGATGCCCGAGGTCATCGGCCATCTCGCCAAGATGGAGCGCGGCGCCGGCAACGAGATCCAGCTCACCGACAGCATGGCGAAGCTGATCGGTACCCAGCCCTTCCACGGCGTGCTCTACGAGGGCAAGCGCTTCGATTGCGGCGACAAGGCCGGCTACCTGGAAGCCCAGGTCGCCTTCGCCCTTGCCCGGCCCGACATGGCGCCGGCCATGCGCGGCATCCTCCAGCGCTATAGCTGACGCCGCCCGCCAATATTACGGCCGGGGCCGACCCGGCCGTCTCCCTCCTCGCCAGGAATCCACTGCGATGTCCGTCTTCCACCACGAATTCCACGGCACCGTTCTCCGCGAATACGACATCCGCGGCATCATCGGCGAGACGCTGCAGCCCGAGGATGCCTTCGCCATCGGCCGCTGCTTCGGCTCCGTCGTGACGCGCAAGGGCGGCACCAAGGTCGCGGTGGGCTTTGACGGCCGTCTCTCCTCGCCCGATCTCGAGCCGCAGCTCGTCGCCGGCCTGCGCGCCTGCGGGCTCGAGGTGCTGCGCATCGGCCTCGTCGCCACGCCGATGCTCTACTTCGCCAGCCACGCCCTCGCGGCCGACGGCGCGGTGATGGTGACGGGCAGCCACAACCCGCCGAACTACAACGGCTTCAAGATGATGCTGGGCCAGAAGCCCTTCTACGGCCCGCAGATCCAGGAGATCGGCCGCATGGCGCGCGACGGCGACGTCGTCCCCGTCGCCACCGAGGGCACCGACCGCCCCGTCGACATCATGGCCGACTACCTCGCCCGCGTGATGCAGGACTATGACGGCGGCACCCGTCCCCTGAAGGTCGTGTGGGATCCGGGCAACGGCTCCGGCTGCGAGGTGACGAAGGCGCTGGCCGGCAAGCTGCCCGGCGAGCACACCGTCATCAACGGCGACGTCGACGGCAGCTTCCCGAACCACCACCCCGACCCGACGGTGGCCAAGAACCTCGAGCAGCTCATCGCCGAGGTGGCGCGCACCAGGGCCGACCTCGGCATCGCCTTCGACGGCGACGCCGACCGCATCGGCGTCGTGGACAACGAGGGCCACATCCTCTTCGGCGACCAGCTGCTCATCATCCTGGCCCGCGACGTGCTCAGGTCGAAGCCCGGCGGCACCATCATTGCCGACGTCAAGGCGAGCCAGGTGCTTTTCGACGAGGTGCAGAAGGCCGGCGGCACGCCGCTGATGTGGAAGACCGGCCATTCCCTCATTAAGACCAAGATGGCCGAGACGGGCAGCCCGCTCGCCGGCGAGATGTCCGGCCACATCTTCTTCGCCGACAAGTGGTACGGCTTCGACGATGCGCCCTATTCTGCCATCCGCCTGCTCGGCATCGTCGCCCGGATGGAAGGCAGGCTGAGCGAGGTCCGCGCCGCCCTGCCGCAGGTCATCAACACGCCTGAGCTGCGTTTCGACTGCGCCGAGGACCGCAAATTCGAGGTGGTGCAGGAGGTGAAGCAGCGCCTCGCCGCGTCGGGGGCCAAGGTGCAGGACGTGGACGGCGTCCGCGTGCTGACCGATGACGGCTGGTGGCTGCTCCGCGCCTCCAACACCCAGGCCGTGCTGGTCGCCCGCTGCGAGGCCTCGAGCGAGGCCGGGCTCGAGCGGCTGAAGGCGCTGCTCGCCGAACAGCTCGTCGCCAGCGGCCTGCCCGTCCCGGACTTCTCCGCCGAGAACGCCGGCCACTAGACAGCGACGGTGCTGCTCTTCCTCTACGGCAGCCTGCTCGACCCCAAGGTGCTCGCCCAGCAATCGGGCGAGCCCCGCCTGGCCCGCCGCCTCCGCCCCGCGGTGCTGCCGGGTCATGCACGCCGCCCGCTCCGCGGCACCCCCTATCCGACGCTGATCCGCCAGGCCTGCGCCGTCACGGAAGGCGCCCTCCTACGCCCCAGCCCCGCCGCCCTCCGTCGCCTTGCCGCCTATGAAGGTGCCGAATACCGTCTCACGCCCGTCCGGCTGCTGACGCCTCGCGGCCCGGTCCGCGCCCGCGCCTGGATCGCCCCGCGCTGGCGAGCCGGCTAGAGCGGGGTCCGTTCGCACTGGCTCACGGAAGCCGCTCTGGCTTGTTGTTTTGTCGGACGCATAGTCCGATCAGATGAGTCCATCCGATCGGAGCTTGCTCTGACGCTCAGGCCGGCACCGCCGCCCGCTCCGGCGCCGCGCGCAGCCATTCGTCCAACGCTTCCGCCGACATCGGCCGCCCGATGAGGAAGCCCTGCGCCTCCTCGCAGCCCAGCTCGGCCAGAAGGTCGAGCACGGCCGCGCTCTCCACCCCCTCGGCCACCACCCGGTAGCCGAGCCCCCGCAGCATCCCGATCATCGCCGCGACCAGCGACCGCCGTCGCGCATCCTCCGCCATTCCCTGGATGAAGCTGCGGTCGATCTTCACCACCTTCGCCGGCAGGCGCTGCAGATAGGCGAGGCTGCTGTAACCCGTGCCGAAATCGTCGATCGCCAGGCCGAGGCCGAGGCCGGCCAACGCCTCCAGCGCCGTGAGCGCCTGGCCTGCATCGGCCATGACCGCGCTCTCGGTCAGCTCGAGTTCCAGCGCATCCGCCTCGAGCCCGTGCCGCAGCAGGCCCTGGCTCACCCGTTCGGCGAAGTCCGGTTCGGCGAGGTTGGTCGCCGAGATGTTGACCGAGAGCCGCAGCCCGATCCCGGCCCGGTGCCAGGCGGCGAGCTGAGTCATGGCCTGCTCCAGCACCCAGGCCGTCGCCGCCCGGGCCATGGCGGTCTGCTCGACCAGCGGCATGAACTCGCCCGGCGAGACCTCACCCAGCACCGGATGCCGCCAGCGCAGCAGCGCCTCTGCCCCGACGCAGCGGCGGCTCGCCAGCTCCACCCGTGGCTGGAAGACGAGGCGGAACTGCTCCGGCTGCTCCAGTGCCTTGGCGAAGGCGGCGAGCAGGGTGAAGCGCCGGCGATGCGCCGCATCCTCCGTCGAGCAATAGATGTTGACGACCTGCTCCCCCAGCCGGGCATCCTGTGCCGCGCTGTGCGCTGTCCGCAACACGTCCTGGGGCTCCGTCTTGCCGAGCAGGAAGGGCGCGATGCCGGCGCTGACCCCGATGAGGAAGCGCCCGTCCGAGCCGTCCCGGATGCCTTCCAACGCCTCGGCGAGGCGCGCTGCATAGGCTGTCGCCTCCGTCCCCGACTGGGCGAGGAAGGCGAATTGCGTGGCGGCGACGTGGTAGGCCTTGCGCCCGGGCCCCATCGCCCGCCGCAGCCGGCCGGCAACGTCCCGCACCCGCGCGTCAAGGAAGTCAGGCCCGAGCACGCGTACCGCCTGATTGATCTGCTCCGGACTCGCCAGGTCGACCAGCACGGCGAGGCGCGGCTCCGGCTCCGGCCGGTCGCGCCCCATGTCGCCAAGATCCTCGATGAATTGCAGCCGATTGGGCAGGCCGCTCAATGGATCGATGCGGCCGAAGGCATGCTGCAACTCGATCTGTGCCATCACCATGGCGGCCAGGTCGCCGAGCGCCTGCATCTCCGCGGCGCTGGCCTCTCGCGGCTCTGTCCCGAGGACGCACATGGCGCCAAGCCCATGGCCCTCGCGCGTCACCAGCGGCGCCCCCGCGTAGAAGCGGATGCCGGAGCGGGCCAGCAGGCTGTCCCGGTAGCAGGGGTCGCCGTGCAGGTCCTTGATCAGCAGCGGCGCGTTGGTTTCGGCGACTTCGGCGCAGGGTGCCCGCTCGCGCGGGATGGACCAGTGTTCGACCCCGATGCGGGACTTGAACCACTGACGGTCGAGATCGGTGAGGGAGACCGCCGCGATCGGCAGCCGGAAGAGCTGCGCCGCCATGCGCGTGATGCGGTCGAAGGCCTCGCTCGGCGGGGTGTCAAGCAGGTCGAGCTGCCGCAGCGCTTCGAGGCGCGTGGCCTCGGTGGTCCCTGGCATACAAATTCCTCGCTGCCGTCCGGCTGTCTCGTATACGAAGTATTCCGTTTGTCATAATCAACACGACAAGATTTACCGCAGATTATCGCAAAGAGGTTGAGTAAGCCGAAGGGAGATGGCCGGCAGTCTGCACCGTGCATTGACGCGGGCCACCCCCAGTCCCTACCTTGTTCACCGAATGTACAAGGTTCCAAGCCGTTGATGTTTCCGCCGAAACCGCCATTCGGCGCGGCCGGTGGCGCCACCCTCCTGGCCGGGCTCGACAGCCGTGCCGCGACCATCCTGCGGGAGCTGGTCGAGATCTACGTCACCACCGGGGAGCCGGTGGGCTCGCGCACCCTTTCGCGCCGCCTTCCTCTTGGCCTTTCCCCGGCCTCCATCCGCAACGTCATGGCCGACCTGGAGGAGGCCGGGCTGCTCTACGCCCCGCACACCTCCGCCGGCCGCCTGCCGACCGAGCGTGGCCTGCGCCTCTTCGTCGACGGCCTGCTGGAATTCGGCGACCTCAGCGAGGAGGAGCGGGGCGAGATCGCCGCCCGCTGCGCCGCCTCCGGCCGCTCCATGCAGGAAACGCTGGGCGAGGCCGGGCAGATGCTCTCGGGCCTCGCCGGTGCCGCCGGCTTGGTCGTCGCACCGAAGTCGGAAGGCACCATCCGCCACATCGAATTCGTCGGCCTCGGCCCCGGCCGCGCCCTGGTTGTGCTCGTCACCGCCGACGGCCGGGTCGAGAACCGCGTCATCGACATTCCCCCCGGCCTGCCGCCCTCCGCCCTGGTGCAGGCCAGCAACTACCTGAACGCCCGCCTCGCCGGCCGCTCGCTCGACGAGGCGCGGCTGCATGTCAGCGAGGAAATCTCGGCCAACCGCACCGCGCTCGACGCGCTGACCAACCAGGTGGTGGAATCCGGCCTCGCCACCTGGACCGGCGGCGGCGGCGGCAGCCTCATCATCCGCGGCCAGGCGAAGCTGCTGCAGCATCTCGACCAGGCCGCCCGCATCGCCGAGATTCAGGCGCTGTTCGAGCGGCTGGAGGCGCAGGAGACGGTGCTCCGCCTGCTCGACCTCGCCCAGCGCGGCCAGGGCGTGCAGATCTTCATCGGCGCCGAGAGCGGCCTCTTCGACAGCGCCGGCCTCTCCATGGTCGTCGCCCCCTTCCGCAACGGGCAGGAGAAGATCGTCGGCGCCATCGGCGTCATCGGCCCAACGCGGATCAATTACGGCCGGGTCATCCCGGTGGTCGACTATACGGCGCGCGTGATCGGCCGCCTGCTGGGGTGACCCGGCGGGCGGGAACGCTTCTGGCGTTTCGGCTTTGGGGTTATCGGTTTCACCGTCAAGGAGTGGGCAAGGCGTCCATGCGACACCCGTCCAGTCCCGGCGGGGACCCGCCCTGCCACCACGGATGGATCCGATCGTGAGCTTCCGACCCAGCCTGTTCCGCAGCTTCTTCCTCGGCGGCTTCGAATGCTCGACGCATCGCCGCAATGATGGCCGCCGCCTCGACCTCATCGCCGCCACCCGGCATGACCTGCTGGCCGAGGAAGATTACCGCCAGATCGCCGAGCACGGCATCCGCGCCGCGCGCGACGGGGTGCGCTGGCACCTCGTCCAGGCCGCCGGGCCCGGCCAGTACGATTGGTCGCCCGTGCAGCCCCTGCTCCAGGCCGCGAGCCGCACCGGCACCCAGGTGGTTTGGGACCTTTGCCATTACGGCTGGCCGGACTGGCTGGACTTCTTCTCCCCCGACTTCGTCTCGCGCTTTGCCGAGTACGCGGTGCGCTTCGCCGAGCTGGCCCGCGCCGAGACCGGCCAGGCGCCGACCCTCTGCCCGCTGAACGAGATCTCCTTCCTGGCCTGGGCCGGCGGCGAGACGGGCCACTTCAACCCCTGCACCCGCGGCCGCGGGCCGGAGGTGAAGCGCCAGGCCGTCGCCGCGACGCTGGCCGCGACGCGTGCCATGCGTCAGGCCGTGCCCGGCACCCGCGTCTTCGCCGTGGAGCCGCTGATCAACACCGTCGGCCGCCCCAACGTGGTGGAGGACATCGCTCCCTCCGAGGCGCGCAACGCCGGCATGTGGGAAGCCTGGGACATGCTGCTCGGCCGGCAAGCGCCAGAGCTCGGCGGCAGCGAGGACGTTCTCGACGCCATCGGGGTGAATTTCTACTGGAACAACCAGTGGTGGCTGCATGAGGGCCGCGACGCCGCTCCACTCTCGGTCTTCGACGAGCGCTGGGTGCCGCTGCGCGAGCTGCTGGCCAAGGTCCACGATCATTTCCAGCGTCCCATCTTCGTTGCCGAGACGAGCATCGAGGGCGACCGCCGCGCCCTCTGGTTGCGCTACGTCGCCGAGGAGGTGCGCGAGGCCATCCGCGCTGGCGTGCCGGTGGAGGGCATCTGCCTCTACCCCGTGCTCAGCCATCCGGGCTGGGACAACGACCGCTACTGCCCGAACGGCCTCCTCGAGATGGAGCCGAAGCATGGCCGCCGCCCGGTGCATGCCCCGCTGGCGCGGGAGCTGCGCCGGCAGCAGCAGGACTTCGCCGAATTCTTCGGCGAGCGCTCCGAAGCCGCCGCCTGACACGGCTGGTGCGCCTCCGCCAGGCCGGCCGCCGCGAGGCGCCGGCCGAATGCCAGCCCTGCCTCGCCAGGGCAATCGACCTCCGTCACTGCCTCCGGCGGTGAAGCTCTTGCGGGTCAAGAGCCATCCGCCGGCCCAGCGCAGCGCCGCCCCGCCATCCGGTCGGGCAATGATGGGGTGAGCGCCGGCAACGCCGGCCGAGGCGCAGGTTGCGAGGCGATTCACCCATGCAAACATCCTGATGGCCGCGGCATGGGCGAGATCCAACCTCAGCCCCGCCATGACCGGGATTCGGATCTTGCGAATTCGTTGCAGGCCGGGGCAGAACCCCGCCCGAAGGAGTTGGCCACATGTCTGAGAGCACGACTGCCCCCGATGCGATGAACGGCGCCGCCGCCGCACCGACCCTGCCGCCGCTCTACGGCCAGCTCGAGGGTCTGACCGCGGAGCGCCACAGCGCGCTCCGGCTGCGGGACGCCGGCTACGGCTTCGCCGCCGCCGCCAGCGCGGTGCCGCTCGCCGCCGAGGAGTTCGCCATCGCCGCACGCAGCCTCGCCATCGTCTTCGCCGCGCAGGCGCCGCACATGCCGGTTGCGCTGACCGGACTGGCGGCAGGCACCAACCTCTTCGTCGACAGCGGCGGGGCCTGGAAGATCGGCGCCTATGTGCCGGCCTATCTGCGCCGCTACCCCTTCTTCCTGCTGCGTGTGGCAGAGGGCTCCGAGGAGCTCGCCCTCTGCATCGACCCGGGCGCGCCGCAGGTGAGCGACAGCGCGGGCGAGCCGCTCTTCACCGCGGACGGCAAGCCGGCGCCGCAGCTCGAGCGCGCCTTCGCCTTCACCAAGTCGGTGGAGGAGGCGATGTTGCGCACGCGCACCATGACGCAGCGCCTGGCGGAACTCGGCCTGCTGAAATCCTCCGTCGTGCAGTTCGAGCAGCATGGCCATCCGGTGCGGATCGACGGCTTCTTCGCCGTGGATCGCCCGGCGCTGGCCGCCCTGCCGCCCGAACAGCTCGCCGAGCTGCGCGACCGCGGCTGGCTCGAGGTGATCTACGCCCACCTCCTCTCGATCGGCGGCATCCCGGACCTGGCGCGCGGCATCGGCGGGTAGATGGACGAGGGCGGCCGGGAGGACTAACAGACGGTCAAGGCTCCATCGGGAGGAAGCATGACCGGACGCCGTCACCTGCTGGCTGCCGCGGCCGGGCTGCCCGCCGCCGCCCTTGCCCGCGATGGGTGGGCGCAGCAGCGCCTCGCCAGCCTCTACATGTTCATCCCCGCCGGGCCGGGCGGGGGCTGGGATGGCCTCGGACGGGCGATTGAGCAGGTCGCGCGGCAGGCCGGGCTGGTCGGCAGCTTCCAGTTCGAGAATGTCGGCGGCGCGGGCGGCTCGGTCGGACTGCCGCGTTTCGTCGGCCAGCGCCGCGGGCGGCCGGATGCGCTGATGGTCGCCGGCTCCATCATGGTTGGCGCGACGCTCACCAACAAGACGCCGGTCGGGCTGAAGGACGTGACGCCGATCGCGCGCATGACAGAGGAGGCCGGCGTCGTCGTCGTGCCGGCCAGCTCCGACATCAAGGACCTCAAGGGCTTCCTCGACGCGCTCAAGGCCAATCCGGGTGGCACCTCCATCGCCGGCGGCTCGGCAGGCGGGACGGACCACATCACCCTCGGCCTCATCCTGAAAGCGCTCGGGCGGTCGGCGAAGGAGGGGTCCTATGTCGCCTTTGCCGGCGGCGGCCCCGCCCAGGCGGCGATCCTCGGTGCACAGGTGAAGGCGGGCATCTCCGGCCTCTCGGAATTCGTCGAGCAGATCAGGTCCGGCCGCATGCGGGCGCTGGCGACCACGGGCGCGACGCGCACCGACCCGAACATCCCGACTCTGAAGGAAAGCGGCATCGACGTCGTCATCACCAACTGGCGCGGTGTCTTCGCCCCTCCCGGCATCCGCCCCGATGCGCGCGAGAAGCTGGTCGCGCTGATGACCGAGGTCCATGGCCTGCCGGCCTGGACCGAGACGCTGAGGACGCGCGACTGGGCGGATGCCTTCCTCACCGGCGAGGCCTTCAGCGCCTTCCTTGCCCAGGACGTGACGCAGACCGAGGCGGTGCTTAAGGAGGTCGGGCTCGCGTGACCCGGCCCGGCGCCGGCCCTGACCTCGCGGTCGGCGGCTTCGTCCTGCTGCTCGCCCTGCTGGCCTTTTGGCAGACCAGCGTCATCCCGGCCTCGCCGATCTATGCCCAGGTCGGGCCGAAGGCGGTGCCCTATGTGGTCTCGGCCGGGCTGTTCGCCCTCGGCGTCGGACTGGTGGCGAGCGCGCTGCGCGGCGGCTGGTCGCATGCGCTGGAGGAGGTGCGGGAGGCGCCGCCGACCAACTGGCGGGCGCTCGGCCTGCTGCTGGCCGGGCTCGCGGCCAATCTCGTGCTGATCGGGCCGCTCGGCTTCTCCATCGCGGCGAGCGCGCAGTTCGTGCTGGTGGCCGCCGCCTTCGGCTCCCGCCATCTGCTGCGCGACCTGGCGCTGGCCCTGGTGCTGACCCTGCTGGTCTGGTTCCTCTTCGTCGAGGTGCTTGGCGTCAATATCGGTGCCGGCGTGCTGGAGGGCCTCGTGCTGCGCGCGCTCGGCCAGGAGGTATATTGACCATGCGGCCTCCTTGTCCGCTTCGCGGCTACGCCGCTTCACGGGCAGCACGCCGATGATGGACAGCATCGCCGGCCTGCAGCTCGGCTTCTCCCATGCGCTGACGCTCGGCAATCTCGGCTGGGCGCTGCTCGGCTGCTTCCTCGGCACGGCGATCGGCGTGCTGCCCGGCATCGGCCCGGCGCTGACCATCGCACTCCTGCTGCCGATCACCTTCAAGGTGGAGGCGACGGGCGCCTTCATCCTGTTCTGCGGCGTCTTCTACGGCGCGATGTATGGCGGCTCCACCACATCGATCCTGCTGAACACGCCTGGCGAGAGCGGCTCCATCATCACCGCGCTCGAAGGCGCGAAGATGGCCCGCAACGGCCGCGCGGGCCCGGCGCTGGCGACTGCCGCCATCGGCAGCTTCGTCGCCGGCACCATCGGCACGCTGGGCATCAGCTTCCTCGGCCCCGTCGTCGTCGATCTCGCGCTGAAGCTCGGCCCGGCCGAGTATTTCTCGCTGATGCTGCTCTGCTTCGTCACCGTCTCGGCGGTGCTCGGCGGCTCGGCGCTGCGGGGACTGACGAGCCTCTTCTTCGGCCTGTTGCTGGGCCTCGTCGGCATCGACCTGCAGACCGGCCAGCCGCGCATGACGCTCGGCGTGCCGGAACTGCTGGACGGGGTGAACGTGGTGTTGGTCGCCGTCGCGCTCTTCGCTGTCGGCGAGACGCTCTACATGGCCTGGCGCCACACCAATGCGGCGCCGCAGGTGCGCCAGGTCGGCAGCATCATGATGTCGCGCCAGGACTGGCGGCGCAGCATCGGCCCCTGGCTCCGCGGCTCGCTGCTCGGCTTCCCCTTCGGCGTGATGCCGGCGGGCGGGACCGAGATGCCGACCATGCTCAGCTACTATGCCGAGCGGAAGCTTGTGAAGCCGGAGCACGCGAAGGAGTTCGGCACCACCGGCGCCATTGAGGGCGTCGCCGGGCCGGAGGCGGCGAACAACGCCGCGGCGGCCGGCATCCTCGTGCCGATGCTGACCCTCGGCCTGCCGACCTCGGCGACCGCGGCGATCATGCTGAGCGCCTTCCAGAGCTACGGGATCAACCCAGGGCCCATGCTCTTCGAGCAGCAGGGGGCGTTGGTCTGGACGCTGATCGCCAGCCTCTATGTCGCCAACATCATGCTGGTGGTGCTGAACCTGCCGCTGGTCGGGCTCTGGGCGCGCATCCTGAAGATTCCCCAGCCTCAATTGTACGCCGGCATCCTCGTCTTCGCGACCATCGGCACCTACGGGATCAGCAACTCGGTTACGGACCTCGTGCTGCTCTATGTCATCGGCATCATCGGCATGTTCATGCGGCGCTTCGACTTTCCGACCGCGCCGGTGGTCATCGGCATGATCCTCGGGCCGATGGCGGAGCAGGCGATGCGACAGGCGCTGACAATCAGCGAAGGCGACTGGACCACCTTCCTCACCCGCCCGGTCTCGCTGGCGATCCTGCTGCTGGCGGTGGTCGCGCTGGTGGGGCCGCGGCTCTACGGGCGCCTGGTCAGCCGAGCGCCCTGACCGCCGCCTCGCAGGCCGAGGCCGCCTCCACCCAGCCCGCCCGCGCATTGGGCAGCCCGGCGAAGTCGAGCGGCCGCCCGATCGTGAGCCTGATCTTCCCCGGCCGCGGCAGGCGCCGGTCGGCGGGCCAGGCGGCATGGCAGCCTTCCAGCCGGCAGGGCACCACCGGCACCGGCAGCCCCGCGACCAGCGTGCCGATGCCGGGCTGGAAGGGCGCCATTGCCCCGTCGCGGCTGCGGGTGCCCTCGGGGAAGAGGATGTAGACCAGCCGGTCCTCGACCAGTCGCTCGCGCAGCATGGCGATCTCCCCCGCCTTGGTCCGCTTGCGCCAGACCGGCAGGGCATTCACGGCATAGGCGGCGAAGAGCGCCGTGGCACCGGTGCGGAAGAACACATCCCCCGCCGCCAGCGCATGTGCCCGCCGCCCCGCCTCGCCATGCAGGATGCTGCCGAGGGCGAGGGTGTCCAGATGGCTGCAATGATTGGCGACGAGGATGAAGGGCGGCCCGGCCGGCAGGTTCTGCTGGCCTGTCACCTCCAGCCTGTGCGCCAGCCGCAGGTAGGCCCCGACGCCGCCGCGCCAGAGCGAACGCAGCGCCAAGCTGCCGAGCCCGGCCTCGCGCGCATGGCTCCGCAGCCGTTCACCGGGGGCGAGGCCAAGGTCGCGGGCCGGGCGCAGGCGGAAATCCATCAGCCGCCGGTGATCAAGCGTGTCGGCCCAGCCAGGCCGAAGCCGACATAGTAGCCGATGAAGTGGAAGGCCGCCGGCGCCACCAGCAGCAGGCTGTTGAACCGGTCCAGCACCCCGCCATGGCCCGGCAGCAGCACGCCCATGTCCTTGATGCCGAGGTCGCGCTTGATGGAGGACAGCATCAGGTCGCCGCACTGCCCGGCGATGCTGACGATGGCGCCGAAGAGCAGCAGCAGCGCCGGATGCCCCATCGGCGTCCCGGCGAAGATGGCGCCGGCCAGCAGCGCGACGACGACCGAGGTGGTGACGAGCGCCCCGAGCGCGCCGGAGAGCGTCTTGTTCGGGCTGGTCGCCGGCAGCAGCTTCCGCCCGCCGATCAGCTTGCCGAAGGTGAAGGCGGCGACGTCGTTCAGCGCGACGGCCGTCAGCAGCAGCAGCACGATCGGCCGGTAGCCCGGATCGTTCGCCATGTAGCCGAGATGCGCAAGCCCCGCGCCGAACAGCATGAAGGCGAAGATGCCGAGCGCCGTCCGCTGCACATAGCCAGCCGGCCGGTCGAGCGGCAGCGAGGCGATGGCGATGACGCCCACCGTCAGCGGCCAGAGCGCGGTGAAGAAGCCGTACCAGTGGTCGAGCGCCGCGAAGTTCACCAAGAGGATGCCGAGCACGACGACGCCGACGATCAGGTATTCCCGGAACAGTCCCGTCGCCCGGTCGTACTCGCGCAGGCAGGCGAGGCCGAGCAGGGTGACGGCGCCGATGGTCCAGACACGGCCGAGCAGCACCGGCCCCAGCATCAGCGGCAGCAGGATGCACCAGGAGCCGAGGCGCAGCCACAGCTCCCGCCGCAGCAAGGGCGAGGCGCGGCCGGTGACCGACAGCAGCCCGATCACCGCCGCCGCCAGCAGCAGCAGGCCGAGCGTCGCGCCGACAATCCAGACCGTGACCGGATGGGCGAAGGCGGTGCTCATGCGGCGAGTCGCAATGCGGCGCGGCGCAGGCGCAGCCAGGCGGTGAGCGCCGAGAGCAGCGCGATGGCCGCAAGCACGATCACCGCCAGAGGCGTCTCACCGATACCCTGCCAGCCCACCGGCGTGACGGCGCAGAACAGGGCCAGCCCCGTCACCACCGCCATGCGGTGCTGCTTCGCCATCGGCCCGCCGAAGTCGCTCGGCGCCCCGGCGCTGCGCGCGGTGACGCGCACATAAGCCGTCGCCATCGCCGCCAGCGCCGCGGCGAAGCCGAGCGCGGCATTCCCATCGGCGGCGATGCCGAGTCCGAGCAGCACGGCCGTGTCGGAGATGCGATCGGGCACCTCGTTGTAGAGTTCCCCCACCGGCGAGGCGACGCCGCGGCCGATGGCAACCATGCCGTCCAGCAGGTTGGCGGCGAGGCGGGCCTGCACCAGAAGCGCCGCCAGCAGCCAGAGCGGCCGCGCCGCCTCCGGCCACCAGGCGATGCCTGCCAGCGCCAGCCCGGCGCCGATCCCGGCCGCCATGCCGGCGAGCGAGATGCTGTTGGGCGAAGCCCCACGCCGGATCAGCCAGCCGGCGATGCGCGCGGCCGGTGCCGTCTCTCGTGCCGCGATCGGCCGTCTGTCGCCACTCTGCATCGCTACTCCGCGGCTTGTTGCATCTGCCAGTCGCCCCGCGCCGCGCGCGGCAGGCCGAGATGGTCGCGCAAGGTCGGGCCCGAATAGTCTTTGCGGAACAAGCCGCGGCGTTGCAACTCCGGGACGACGAATTGAACGAACTCGGCATAGGTGCCGGGGACGTGGGTTGCGGAGATGACGAAGCCGTCGCAGGCGCCGCCCGCAAACCAGGCCTCCATCTTGTCCGCCACCTCCTTCGGCCCGCCGACCATGTCCATCTTCGGCCGGCCGCGCCCGCTGCCGGTGATGAAGTCGCGCACCGTCGGGTTCTTCTTCCCCGTCGCCTCCACCACGCGGTCGCGGATCGCCTGCAGGCCCTGGATGCCGGCCATCTCCTCGTCGGTGAAGGGCTCGTCCATGCCCTTGCTAGCGAAGTCGAAATTCAGCGCCTCGGAGAGCAGCGAGAGCGCGTCGATCTCCAAGGGAAGCTTCTCGATCAGCGCCGCGCGGTCCTCCGCCTCGGCACGCGTCGCGGCGCAGATCGGGTTGCAGAGCGTCGCCACCTTCACCGAGGCGGGGTCGCGCCCGGCGGCGGCGACCATGGCCTTGAAGCCGTCGTAGTCGCGCTTGCCGGAGGCGATGTCGTGATAGGCGACGAAGACCAGCTCCGCCCAGCGTGCCGAGAATTTCTTGCCGCGCCCGCTGCTGCCGGCCTGGATCACCACCGGCCTGCCCTGCGGCGAGCGCGGCACGGTGAAGGGACCGCGGGACTGCAGGAACTTCCCACGGTAGTCGAGCCGATGCACCTTGCCGCCATCGCCAAAGCGGCCGCTCGCCTTGTCGACGATCAGCGCATCGTCCTCCCAGGCATCCCAGTGACCGAGCACCACCTCGACGAATTCGTCGGCGCGGTCGTAGCGCGCATCATGCGCCATCATCTCGGCATGGCCCATATTCGCCGCCTCGCCATCGTTCAGCGAGGTGACGACGTTCCAGGCGGCGCGACCATCGCTCATCAGGTCTAGCGTCTGGAAGGCGCGAGCGACGTGGTAGGGCTCGTAATAGGTGGTGGAGGCGGTGGAGCCGAGGCCAAGCCGCCGGGTCGCCGCCGCCATCATGGTCAGCACCACCACCGGGTCGAGCTTCACGCAGCGGATGCCGTGCTCGATGGTGTGATGGTGGTCGGAGCCGTAGCGGTCCGGCATGGAGAGGCGGTCGTCGAAGAAGGCGAGGTCGAATTTCCCGGCCTCGAGGATGCGCCCGATCTCCTGGTAGTAGTCGGCCGAGAGGAAATCCGTCCGGCTCTCCGGATGGCGCCAGGACGAGGCGAGGTTGGTGCAGTTCTGCGCCTGCATGAAGCCGACAAGATGCATCTGGCGCATGGGCCGTTCCCTCCGTGGTTGGCGGGAAGCCTCGCCCCGGGCCGCCCCGTGGTCAATGCTGGTGCCTGGGGGCAGGGGTGGTAGCATCCCGCCCGGATGGAGATGTCCGGCATGCGGTTGGCCCTGTGCAACGAGGTCCTGCGCGAGATGCCCTTCGCCGCGCAATGCGCGCGGGCGGCGGCGCTCGGCTATGTCGGGTTGGAGGTGGCGCCCTTCACCCTCGACGCGGAGGAGCCGCACCTCCTCCCGGCCCCGCGCCGGGCGGAGCTGCGCCGCGCGGCGGCCGGGGCCGGCATCGCCCTCAGCGGGCTGCACTGGTTGCTGGTGGCGCCGGCGGGCCTATCCATCACCACCGCCAACCCGGCGACCCGCGCCCGCACCCTCGACGTCATCGAGCGGCTGATCGGCCTCGCCGCCGATCTCGGCGCGACCTACCTCGTCCACGGCTCCCCGGCCCAGCGGCGGGTCGAGGCCGAGGGCGACGCGGCGCGGGCGGAGGAAGCCATGGCCCGCATCGCCGGATGGGCCGCCGCGGCCGGACTGACCTATTGCCTGGAGCCGCTGGCGGCACGGGAGGCCAATTGGGCCACCACGGTCGGCGAGGCGGCCGGCATCGTCGAGCGCATCGGCAGCCCGGCCCTCAGGACCATGCTCGACGTCTCGGCCGCCGGGAATGGCGAGGTCGAGCCGGCCGATGCCCTCCTGGAGCGCTGGCTGCCTACCGGTCTCATCGCGCATGTGCATCTGAACGACCGCAACCGCCGCGCGCCGGGGCAGGGGAGGGACCGCTTCGGGCCAATCCTCGCCGTGCTGCGGCGGCAATCCTATGCCGGCTGGTGCAGCGTCGAGCCCTTCGACTACCAACCCGACGGGCCAGGCGCGGCGGCCTTCGCCGCAGGCTACCTGCGCGGCGTGCTGGAGGGCCTGGGGGCGCCCGATGCTCGAAGCGCCGAAGGGCGCGAAGAGCTGAATCGGTCGCCCAATCCATGACCGCCCCCCGCTTCCGCATCCTCGAAATCGAGCGACGGGAATGGCCCTTCCGCCTGCGCCTGCCCTTCCGCTTCGGTGTCATCACCGTCACCGAGGGACGGCAGGCGGTGGTCCGCGCCCGCATCCGCGACGAGGCGGGGCACGAGGGCTGGGGCGTCGCCGCCGAATCCCTCGCCGCCAAGTGGTTCGACAAGGACCCGGGCCTGAGCGACGCGCAGAACGAGCACCAGCTCCGCCGCTCGCTCGAGCTGGCGGGCGAGGCCGTACTGGCGGCGGGCGACAACACGGCGTTCGGCCATTTCGCCGACCACTACGCCGCCCATGTCGAGGCCTGCGGACGCGAGGGGCTGAACCCGCTGGTCGCCAGCTATGGCCGTTCCCTCATCGACCGCGCCGCACTGGATGCGCTGCTGAAGCTGCGCGGCATCTCCTTCTTCACGGGCATGCGGGCGAATATCGGCGGCATGGCGCCGCATGCGGTGGTGCCGGACCTCGCCGGCTTCGACTTCGGCGCGATGCTGGCGGGGCTCAAGCCGGCGCGCCGCATCCAGGCGCGGCACACGGTCGGGCTGGTCGACCCGATCACCGCCGCCGACCAATCGGTGCGCGTCGAGGACGGACTGCCGGAGACGCTGGAGGAGGTGGTGGCGACCTACGGCCACAGCTTCTGGAAGCTGAAGGTCATGGGCGACGTGCGGCAGGACGTGGACCGGCTCTGCCGCGTTGCCGCGGTCGTCGACGGCATGGCCGGCTACCACGTCTCGCTCGACGGCAACGAGCAATATGCCGATGCCGAGGGCGCCGCCGAGCTCTGGCACGCCATGCGGGCGGAGCCCCGGCTGCAACGGCTCTGCGCCTCGGTCCTCTACGTCGAGCAGCCGGTGAAGCGGGCGCGGGCGCTCGAGACCGGCATGGCGGCGCTGGCGCGGGAGCGGCCGGTCATCATCGACGAGAGCGACGGCGCGCTGGATGCCTTCGTCCAGGCCAGGGCGCTCGGCTACACCGGCGTCTCCTCCAAGGCCTGCAAGGGCATCTGGCGCTCCCTGCTGAACCGGGCCCGCTGCGAGGCCTGGAACGCCGCGGATGACGAGCGCGACTACTTCATGACCGGCGAGGACCTGACGACGCTGGCCGGCGTCTGCGTGCAGCAGGACCTGGCACTGGTGGCGCTGCTCGGCCTCGCGCATGTCGAGCGGAACGGGCATCATTTCATCGACGGCTTCAGCGGCCGGCCGAAGGCGGAGGCGGTGCGCTTCATGGAGGCGCATCCCGGCCTCTATGCCGATACGCCGCGTGGGCCACGCCTCGCCATCCGCGAGGGCGTGCTGAATCTCGGCTCGCTCGGCGTGCCGGGGCTCGGTGCGACGGAGGAGCCCGATTACACGGCCATGCAGGCCATGCCGAACGCCGAATGGCCCGGCTGACAGGGGAGGGGACGATCCATGCTGACGAGACGCCATCTGGCGGCGCTGCCGCTGCTCGCCGCGCCGGGCCTGGCACGGGCGGATGCCTGGCCCGCCCGGCCGGTCACGTTCATCGTGCCCTGGGCCGCGGGCGGCGGGGCAGACACCGTCACCCGCATCTTCGTCCAGGGGCTGGAGCGGGAACTGAACCAGCCCGTCAACGTGGTGAACCGCACCGGCGGCAACGGCGTCACCGGCCATGCGGCGATCGCCAATGCGGCGGCGGATGGCTACACGATCGGGACCGGCACTTCGGAATTCGCCAATTTCCGCGCGCTCGGCCTCGCCGAATTCGGGCCGGAGAATCTCGACCTGCTCTCCCGCCTCGCCACCATCCCGGCCGGGGTGACGGTGCGGGCGGAGGCGCCGTGGCGTGACTTCGCCGGCTTCGCGTCGGCGCTGAAGGACGGGCGCCGCGGCAGCATCACCGGTTCCGGCGTCGGCGCGGGCGGCTCCTGGCATCTGGCGGCGGCGGGGATGGCGCGGAAGCTCGGCCTGGAGGCGGACCGCATCCGCTGGATTCCGAGCACCGGCGGCGCGCCCGCCCTGCAGGACCTGGTCGCGGGCGGCATCGGCGTCTTCACCGGCTCCCCGGTCGAGGCGCAGTCGCTGGCCGCCGCGGGGCGGGTGCGCATCCTCGCGGTGATGGGCGAGCAGCGCATGACGATCCTGCCGGATGTGCCGACGCTAAAGGAGGGCGGCCTCGACTGGGCCTATGCCAATTGGTTCGCGCTGGTCGCGCCGCGCGGCATCCCGGCGCCGGTGCGCACGACGCTGCTCGCCGCCGCCGAGCGGGCCCATGCGCGGCCGGAAGTGCGGGAGATGATGCAGGGCCGCGGCATCGTCCCGGTCTGGGATGGGCCGGAAGCCTTCACCCGCTTCGCCGGGCAGTTCGCCGAGACCTCCGCCGTGCTGTTGCGGGAGCTGGGCCTGGCGCGGGCGTCATAGCAGATCGAGGAACAGCCGCGAGGATTGCTCGCGCAGCCGGGCACCGAGGCCGCGGCGTTCCCACTCCTCCAGGATGACGGGGCGGGCGCGGCCGAATTCGCGCGCCAGGATCCGCTCCAGCGCCGCGGCGGTGTCGCGGCCGAGGATGATCGCATCCGCCTCGTTGTTCCAGGCGACGCTGCGCCGGTCGAAATTGGAGGAGCCGACCGATGACCAGACGCCGTCCACCACCGCCAGCTTGCCGTGCAGCACGCCGTCGGTGACTTCGTGGATCTTCACGCCGGCTTCGAGCATGTCGTCATAGGCGGCGTGCTGGGCGTTCAGCGCCTCCTGGCTGTCGCTGACGCTCGGCAGCAGCAGCCGCACCTCGACGCCACGGCGGGCGGCGGCGCGCAACACGCGGCGCTGCTGCCAGGTCGGCACGAAATAGCCGGTGCAGAGCCAGATCCGCTCGCGCGCCGCCTCCAGCGCCGTCACCAGGGTGACGTAGTAGCGCGGCTTCCGCTCGCCCGGTTCGCTGCCGAGGATGCGGATGCGCGCCGGCCCCACTTCGGGCAGGCGGGGGAACCAGTTGCGCGGCGCCAGCGCCTCGCCGTGCTCCTTCTCCCATGTGTCGAAAAAAAGCCGCTGCATGGCGCCGACCGCGGGGCCCTCGATGCGGATGGAGGAATCGTGCCAGCAGGCCGCCTCCGTGTCGGTCGGGGTGGCGCCGGTGCCGCAGGGGTTCTGGTAGACGCGGTCAAGGTTGACGCCGCCCATGATGCCGATGCGCCCGTCCACCACCAGCAGCTTCCGGTGGTCCCGGTCATTCGGCATCCAGCCGCGCTTGGCGGCCGTCGGATCGAGCGGGTGGAATTCCAGCGTCCGCGCCCCAGCGGCCCGCAGCGGCGACAGATCCGTTCCAAGCGAGCCATAGCCGTCATGGATAATATTGACGGCGACACCCTGGGCGAGCTTCACCTGCAGCAACTCGAAGAGTGAGGGGCCTTCGATGCCGGGGATGCGGACATCCTGCAGGATGTAGAATTCGAGGTTCACATGGTCCCTCGCCGCGGCGATGGCGCGGAAGGCGGCCCGGAACATGGCGACGCCGCCATCCAGCACCTCCACCCGGTTGCCGCCGAGCAGCGGGGCACCGTCCAGCGCCTCAGCGAGCAGCGACTGCCGCTCCATGGGGTCGGACGGGCCATCCGGCAGCACCGGAATTGCGGCACATCCCGAGAGTCCCGCCGCCAGCAGCCCGAGGCTGCGCCGTCCGATCCGCATCTGGTCCATGCCGGACGTAACGCTACCGGGCGGTTCCGGCTCCGCGCCGTTCCGGATCAGCTTGGCGCGAGCGGCCCAGCCGGGGATGTTCCAGACGGCGATGCTGGGGAGGGCCTCAGGGCGAGCTGAACCGCCCCGTCCATCGCCAGTTCCTCGGGCGTCGCCGCCAGGCCGCGGCGGCGGAGGCCGGCGGAGAAGCGCGGCGCCGCCGTCACCACGCAGAAGGGAATGGCAAGCAGCAGCCCGCCCGCCCAGGGCAGCGCCCATCCCACCGCACCGGGCGCCGCCACCAGCAGCAGGCCGAAGACGAGCGCGCCGAAGAGCGTGTGCGGCCAGAGCAGACGCGCCGCATCCGCCCAGCCGATGCCGCGCGCCGCCCGGTTCTGCGGCGCCCAGCCCTGCCGTGCGCCGAAGGGCAGCCGCGCCAGGAACATCGCCTTGTTGAGGATGCTCACCGGGTCGAGCAGCGTGGTGAAGGCAAGCTCCGCCCCCGCGCCGCGGAGGAAGGCCGCCCGCCCGCCATAAGCCGCGGCGAGGCCGGGCTTCGCCAGCACCTCGGCATAGCCGCAGAGCTTCGGCGCGTGCAGCATCGCCCAGACCGCCGCCATCAGCGCCAGCAGCGAGGCGCCCGGCGTCTCCACCGCCCCGCCGGCCGCGGCATTGAGCGCGGCGAAGGCCAGCACGCCGGTCCAGAGCGGCGCCCCGAGGAAAAGCAGGATCGCCTGGAGCAATTGCCATCGCCCCATCCAGGTCATCCCTGGCAGGCGGAGCAGGGCGAAATACTGCATGTTCCCCGCCGCCCAGCGCAGGTCGCGCGCCATGAATTCCGGGAGCGCCGGCGGATTTCCCTCGAGGCTTCCCGCCTCCTCCGGCAGGCAGCAGACCTTCCAGCCGGCGGCATGCAGCCGCACCGCCTCGACCTGGTCATGGCTGAGGATCGGGCTGCCGTCGGGCAGCGCCTCCAGCCGGCAATGGCGGCGGAAGGGCTCGATGCGGATGATGGCGTTGTGGCCCCAGTAGGGCCCCTCCGGCCCCTGCCACCAGGCCTGCCCCGTCGCCCAGGCCCGCATGCCCGCGCGCATGCCGAACTGGAACAGCCGCGGGAAGGCCGCCGCCGCCGGCCGCCCGACGATGAGCTGCTGCAGAATGGCGAGCTGCGGATCGGCTTCCATGCAGGCGACGAGGCGCAACACGGCGGCGGCCGACATCTCGCTGTCGGCATCGAGGCAGAGCATCAGCTCGGCGCCCTGCGCATGGTTGTCGAGGAAGTCCATCACGTTGCCGGCCTTGAACCCGGCATTGCCCTCCCGCCGCCGGTAGCGCAGGCCCGGATACCGCCCACGGAACGCCTCGATCGCCGCCGCCTCCGCCGCGGCCAGCGACGGCTCCTGCGTGTCGGACAGGAACCAGAGGGTGAAGCGCCCCGCCGCCCCCGCCTCCGCCAGCCCGTCCAGCAGCCGGGCGAGGGGCGGCAGCACCTGCTCCATCGCCTCGTTGCGGATGCAGACGGCGATGGCGGTCCACATCCGCCCCCCGCCCGGCCTGATGCGACGCAGCGCCGGCAACACCGCCGCCGGCGGATGCGGCGCCCGCAGCAGGATCAGCAGCCCGACCAGCGCGTTGCCGGCACAGAGCGCCGTCCAGGGCGCCGTCCCGGCGAAGCAAAGCAGGGCGAGCCCCTCCCATACCGTCCAGCCGCTCGGTGCTATCACCCGGGCGGCAAGCCAGAGCTGTGCCCCGGTCAGGGCCAGGCAGAGCAGGGCGAAGGCGAGGCGGCGCAGGACCATCCCACCCAGGCTATTGCGCCAGCGTGGCGGAATTGCGGATCGCCTAGCCGGCGCCGATCCCCGCCGTTCGGATCACCTCCCGCCACGCGCCGAGCTCCCGCTCGATCCGCGCGGCGAACTCCGCCCGGCCGCCGGCGACGACGCTGAAGCCGATGCGGGTCAGCCGCGCCTCCGTCTCCTTCTGGCGGAGGGCCGCCACCAGCGCGGCATGCACCGCCTCCAGCACCGGCTCCGGCGTGGCGTGCGGCGCGACGACGCCGTGCCAGCTCCCGCCCTCGAAGCCGGGGACGCCGCTCTCGTCCACCGTCGGCACATCGGGAAGGAGCGGATGCCGCGCCAGGCTGCCGACCGCCAGCGCCCGCAGCGCGCCTGACTGCACATGCGGCGCCACGGTCGAGATGTTGAGGAAGGAGAGCTCGGTCGTCCCGGCGATGAGGTCCGTCACCGCCGCCGCACCGCCGCCATAGGGCACATGGGTCAGCCGCGTGCCCGTCCGTTGGGCGAAAAGCTCCATCGTCAGGTGCTCGGAGGAGCCGATGCCGCTCGTCCCGTAGCTCGCCCCGTTCGGGTTGGCCTTCAGCCAGGCGACCAACCCCGGCACGTCGCGCGGCGGGAGGCGCGGGTGGGCGACCAGCAGGTTGGGCGCGCTGATGGCGACGGTCAGCGGCGCGAAATCCCGCATCGGGTCATAGGGCAGGTTCGGCATGAGATGCGGGTTGATGGTGAGGATGCCGCTCGCCGCGATGAAGAGCGTATGCCCATCCGGCGCCGCCCGTGCGGCGAGGGCGGCGGCGGCGGCGCCATTGGCGCCCGGCCGGTTCTCCACCACCACCGGCTGGCCGATGGCGGCCTGCAGCGCGGCGCCTGTGGCACGGGCCAGGGTGTCGGAGGGTCCGCCGGCGACATAGGGCACCAGGATGGTAACCGGCCGGCTGGCCCAGCCGGCCTGGGCGTAGGCGAGGCGGGGCAGGGCGAGGCTGGCGGCGGCCAGCAGCAGGGGGCGGCGTTGCATGGTCGAGGCTCCCGGTCTTTCGGCCGGTTCGCTTCGCAAGCCCCGTGCCGCCTTGCCGCTTGCGTCCCCGCATGGCCTCATGGCGGCAAGAATGGGGAAGCGCAGGATGGAAGAAGCAGCGGATTACGTGATCCTCGGCGGCGGCTCGGCCGGCTGCGTGCTGGCCGCGAGGCTTTCCGAAGATCCTGCGGTGAAGGTGGTGCTGCTGGAGGCAGGCCCCTGGGACCGCAACCCCTGGATCCACATCCCCATGGGGTTCGCCCGGCTCTACGTCACCCGCAAGTTCGACTGGAACTACCAGACCGAGGCGGAGCCGGAGCTGAAGGGCCGCAGCGTCTACTGGCCGCGCGGGCGGGTCATCGGCGGCTCGGGCAGCGTCAACGGGCTGGTCTTCCTGCGCGGCTCGCCGCGCGACTACGACCGCTGGGCGCAATCCGGCGCGCGGGGCTGGTCGCATGACGATTGCCTGCCCTATTTCCGCAAGCTCGAGACCTTCGCCGGGCCCGGCAGCGAGTATCGCGGCAAGGAGGGCCCGGTGCGGGTCGGCGAGGTGCCGGACCCCTCGCCCGGATGCCAGGCCTTCGTCGCCGCCTGCGAGGCGCTCGGCTTCCCGCGCAACGCGGACAACAACGGCGCCTGGTTCGAGGGCGTGGCGCCCAACCAGCTCAACGTCCACCGTGGGCGGCGCTGGAGCCCGGCCGTCGCCTATCTGCGCCCGGCGCTCGGGCGGAAGAACCTCGTCGTGCATACCGAGCAGGTCGGCCAGCGCATCATCCTCGAAGGCAACCGCGCGGTCGGCGTCGCGGTGCGCGGGCCGGACGGCGCCGAGCGCGTCCACCGCGCGCGGCGCGAGGTGATCCTCTCGGCCGGCGCCATCGAGAGCCCGAAGATGCTGATGCTGTCGGGCATCGGCGACGGCGCCGCCTTGCAGGCGCTCGGGATCGAGACCCGAGTGCACGCGCCGGAAGTGGGCAAGAACCTCCAGGACCACTTCATGATCCGCTTCGCCTTCCGCACCAGGCCCTGCGGGACGCTGAACGAGTTCATGGCGAACCCCTTCAAGACGGCGCAGCTCGGCCTCGACTGGGCGATCCGCCGGCGCGGGCAGATGGCGATCGGCGCCTCGGAGGCGAGCCTCTTCGCCCGGGTCCTGCCTGGCTCCGAGGAGGCCGAGGTGCAGTTCCAGTACGTCAACTACAGCCTCAGCAACCAGGCCGCCTCGGCGGCGGCGCTGGCGAAGCATCCGGGCTTCACCTTCAACTTCTGCCAGTGCCGGCCGGACAGCCGGGGCGAGCTGGCGCTGCGCTCGCCGCGCGTCGAGGACAAGCCACGGATCGAGGCGCGCTACCTGACCGCGCCATCGGACGTGCATGTGATGCTCAAGGCGGCGAAGCTCGCCCGCCGCATCTCCTCGACCCAGCCCTTCGCCGGGCTGATCGAGGAGGAGGAGGCGCCGGGCCCGCAGACCGGCGGCGACGAGGCGATGCTCGACTACATCCGCGCGGCGGGGACCACCGTGTACCACCCCTGCGGCACCAACCGCATGGGCGCCGACGAGCGCAGCGTCGTCGACACCGAGCTCCGCGTGCGCGGCGTGCAGGGGCTGCGCGTGGTGGATGCCTCGGTCTTCCCGCTGGTGCCCTCCTCCAACATCCACCCGGCCGTGCTGATGACGGCGGAGAAGGCGGCGGACACCATCAAGCGGGCCGCCTGACCAGCCGCGCCATCGCCAGGCAGCCGAGCACCGGCCCCGGGGCGAGCAGGGCGAAGGCCCCGCCGCCCCAGCCGAGCCAGGCTTCTGCGACGGGCATCAGGTGGATCGCCGGGAGGGTGAGGGCGAAGCCGAGCGAGGTCTGCACCGTCAGCATGGTGCCCGAGAGGCCGGGCGGCGAGGCCTCGGCGACGGCCGCGGAGAACTGCGCGGAATCGGCGACGACCGTGGCACCCCAGGCGAGGCAGAGCGCCATCACCAGCCAGGGCGCCGCGCCGAAGGCCGGGCCGGCGAGCAGGCAGCAGGCGCCGCTCACCGCCATCGCCTCGATGGTGAAGCGCGCCCGGCCGATACGGTCGGCGAGCCAGCCGCCGGCGATGCAGCCGAGCGCGCCGGCCGCCATCACCGCGAAGCTGGCGAGCGCCGGGCTGGCGGCGCTGCCCGCCGCGGCGAAGCTCGCCGCGAGATAGGCGCCGATCCAGGCCCACATCGCATAGAGCTCCCACATGTGGCCGAGATAGCCGAGCGTCGCGAGCCGCGTGCCGCGATGGCGGAACAGCTCCAGCGCCAGCCCCGGCCGGAAGGGAGGTGCTGCGGCATGGCGCGGCCCGGGCCGGGCGAGCAGGATCAGCCCCGCCCCCGCCAGCGTGGCGAGCGAGGCGAGGCCCACGGCGCTCCGCCAGCCGAGCCCGCCCAGCGCATTGGCGAGATGCGGCGAGGCGGAGCCGAGCGTCAGCCCGCCCACCAGCAGCCCGACGACGAGCCCCGCATCCCGGGGCCCCGCCCAGCCGGCGGCGAGCTTCATCCCGACCGGATAGACGCAGGCGAGCGCGAGGCCGGTCGCGCCGCGGGCCGCGATCACCAGCGGATCGCCCGGCGGCAGCAGCAGGATCGCCGCATTGGCCGCCGCGCCGAGCAGGCAGGCGCCGGCGATCAGCCGCCGCGGCTCGACCCGGTCGGGCAGGGCGAGCGCCGCGCTCGCCAGCGTCCCCAGCACGAAGCCGAGCTGCACCCCGCCCGTCAGCCAGGCGAGGAAGCCGGGCGGCAACGCGGCCTCCCGCGCCATCCCCGGCCCCGCGGCGGTGCCGGAGAACCAGAGCGACAGGGCCAGCACCTGCGCCAGCGTGATGAGGGCGAGGCTGGCGGCTTTCCGCCTAGTAGGCGGAGGCGAGCTCCCCGTCCCCGCTCTCGACGGGGACGCAGACATGGCGCATGCCGCGCCGGGGGGTGAGCTGGGCGGTGGCGGCCTCGCAGGCATGCAGGTCCTTGTAGAGGCGGAAGCCGATGGTCGGCGCATTCTGCGGGATGGCGGCTTCCGGCGGCAGGTTGGGCGAGGCGGCAAGGCTGGCGACGGCAGCGACGACGATGACGAAGTCGGTCATGATGGCCTCCCGGTGGAAGGGCAAAGCTTCCCCCGGCCACCATGGGCTCATTGCGCCTTCGGCATTACTATATTCGCTGTCATGTTTGTCACTAGTCGATCGAGGCGCCGGACGCTTTGACCACCGGCGCCCAGGCGGCGACCTGCTGGCGCATGTACTCATTATAGGCCGCCGCCGGCAGCGGCGCCGGCTCGGCGCCGAATTCGCGGATGCGCGCAGCGATCCCCGGATCGGCCAGCGCCTCCAGGATCTCGCCGCCGAGCCGGTCGGCGATGGGCCGCGGCAGGCCCGACGGCGCGGCGATGCCGTACCAGGAGGCGACGTTGAAATCGGCGATCCCGCTCTCCTGCAGGCTCGGCAGCTCCGGCATGGTGGTCGCGCGCTCAGCCGTGGAGACGGCGAGCGCGCGCAACAGGCCGCCCAGCACCTGCTGCCGGCTGGCCGGCGCATTGTCGATGGCGAAGAGCACCTCGCCGTTCATCACCGCCGCCATGCTCGGCGCCGTGCCGCGATAGGGGACATGGATGGTCTCGATCCCCGTCCTGAGGCCGAGCAGCACGCCCGAGAGATGCGAGGAGGTGCCGGTGCCGGCCGAGGCGAAGGTCGCCGCCTGCGGGCTGGCGCGCATGAAGGCGACCAGCGCGGCGACGTCACGGTGCGGGCTGTCGCCCTTGACGATCAGCACGTTCGGCATGCGGGCCAGGCGGCAGATGCCCGGCAGGTCGCGCAGCGGGTCGAAGGAGAGCCGCTTGTACAGCGTCGGCCCGATGCCGTGCGAGGCGATGTGGTTGACGAAGAAGCTGTAGCCGTCCGGCGCGCTGCGGGCGGCGGCCTCGGCGCCGAGCATCCCGCCGGCACCCGGCCGCGGGTCGATCACCAGCGGCTGGCCCAGCCGCTCGCGCAGCCGGGCCTCCATCAGCCGGAGGAAGATGTCGGAAACGCCGCCCGCCGCCGCGCCGATGATGAAGCGCAGCGGCCGGTCCGGCCAGGTGCTCGTGCCCTGGGCCCGCGCGATGGCCGGTGCCGCCAGCAGCCCGAGCAGGGCCCGCTTTCCGAGATGCATGGTGCTTCCTCCCCGTTTTGCCGGCGAGCATAGCATCCCCGGCGCCGGTTGACGCCGCCCTGCCCGGATGCTGCCTTGCCGCCCGCCGATGACCCGTCCCATACCCTTCCGCCGTCCTGCCTGGCTGGCCCTCCTGCTGCTCGCCGGCTGCACCGGCAACGGGCCGCAGCAGCTCGACACCGACCAGGTCGGCTACGCCCAGGCGCTCGGCGACGGGCTGAAGCGGCAGATGCTGCTGAACATGGTGCGGCTGCGCTATGCCGACGTGCCGACCTTCCTCTCGGTCAGCCAGGTCATCACCGGCTACACGCTGCAGACCACCGGGCAGGTCGGGCTGAACGCCTACCCGGTGGCCAATCCGGGGAACTACGCCACCGTCTCCGGCACCATGCAGTACACGACGCGGCCGACCTTCACCTTCACGCCGATGGCCGGCGAGCAATTCGCCCAGTCCTACCTGCGGCCGTTGGCGGCGGCGGAGCTGCTGTCGCTGGCCCAGAGCGGCGCGCCGGTGGACCTGCTCTTCCGCCTCGGCGTGCAGTCGGTGAACGGCTTGCCGAACGGCGTGACGCGGGGCGGCGAGGCGCAGGAAGCCTCGGGCGGCTTCCTCGCCCTGATCGGGGCGCTGCGTCAGGCCCAGGCGGTGGGTGCGATCGGGCTGCGCTTCGAGCGGCATGGCGGGGCCGGCCGCGTCTTCCTGCTGCTGGATGGCGACACGCCGGCAGTGCGCCAGGCCCGCAGCCTGCTCGGCCTCGACCCGCGCGAGCGGGAGGCGGAGGTGGCCTATGGCCGGGCACGGGCGGGCGCTCGCCAGGTGGCGATCCTGACGCGCTCCGTCCTCCAGGTGCTCTACGAACTCGGCGCGCAGATCGAGGTGTCGGAGGCGGATGTCGCCCGCGGCGACACGCGGGCGACGGAGGACGGCTTCGGCGAGCGGCTGATCCGCGTCCGCCAGGGCCCGCGCGCACCGGCCGATGCCTATGCCGCGGTGCCCTACCGCCAGCGCTGGTTCTGGGTCGAGCAGGGCGACTACCGCTCGAAGGCCAGCTTCACCTTCGCCTATATCCTGCAGGTGCTGGCCGAGAGCGGGCGGGGCCAGCCGACGCCCGTCGTCACCATCCCGGCGCAGTAGCAGGCCCTATCCCCGCCGCGGCCTGTCGTGCCGGGCGAGGATGGAGCGGAGCAGGTTCTTGATCGCCTCCGCCTCGGCGGGCGGATGGCGGGCGAGCAGCTCCGCCTCGTGCGCCTTGGCGGCCAGCGCCAGGTCCTCCGCCATGGCCCGCCCGGCCGCGGTGAGGCAGACCCGCACCACGCGCCGGTCCCGCTGGTCGGGGCTGCGGGACACCAGGCCGGAGCGGGTCATGCGGTCGAGCAGCTTCGTCATGGTCGGCTGTTGCAGGAGGCAGGCCTCGGCAAGCCCGGTGACCGTTTCGCCCTCGCTGCCGATCAGGCCACTCAGCACGCGCCAGACCGCGACCGAAATGCCACGGCGGCGCAATTGCTCGTGGAATTCGCTGGAAACCTGGTGCGCGGCACGGGCCAGCAGATACACGAGGTAGTCATCGATGAAGCGGACCCCGGAGGGCGGGGAGGGAATTTCCATATCGATATCGTTACGTTGTCCTGGGGGCTTTCGATACGATACCAAACGCGATGAGGAAAATCTTCGGAATAATACGTCTTGGCTATAAGTGCATTTTCATTTGAATTGTCCGGCTGCCACGCCGTCACTAGGAGGGGACATGCTTGCCGACCGGATCGAAGCTCCCTGGCTCGACGCCTTCGAGACCGTGCTGCGCCTCTGCGGCGCCGGTGCCGGGTTGCCGCTCTGCCTGCTCGGGGAGAGCCAGTCCCGCGCGCTGAACCTCGAGCTTGCGGAACTCGCGGCCCTCCGCCTCCGCTGCCGGCCCTTCCGCTGCATCCTGCCGACGCCGCCCTCCACCGCCCCGGTGCCGGTGCGCTCCACCGGCGCCTCGCGCGCCATCGGCGGCCATCCCGGGGTGATGGCGGCGCTGGCCGCGGCGCCGCTCATCCTCGATCTGACGGTGGAGGGGCTGCTGCATGCGCCCGAGCTCCCCGCCATCCTCAAAGCGGGCAGCCGGGTGCTGATGGTCTCGAACGAGCACCCGGAGGTGCTCGCCCGCCTCGTCCCACGCCCCGAGGACGAGGCGCCGGTGAAGGCCGCGGTGAAGCGCGCCCGCGCCGCCCGGCGGATGCATGTCACCTCCGCCGCCGGCACCGACCTGCATGTGGCGATGGAAGGGGCCGCGATCGCCGGCGTCTGGGGCTGGACCGACCGGCCGGGCACCGTCGCGCACTGGCCGGGCGGCATCCTCGTCGCCTTCCCGCGCGCCGGCAGTGTCGAAGGAACGCTGGTGCTGGATGCGGGCGACGTGAACCTCACCTTCAAGCGCTACCTGGAGCGCCCGGTCCGCCTGACGCTCGCGGACGACCACATCGTCGCCGTCGAAGGGGAGGGGGCCGATGCCGAGATGATGCGGCGCTACCTTTCGGCCTGGGACGACCGCGCCGCCTATGCCGTCTCGCATGTCGGCTGGGGCCTCAACCCCCGCGCGCGCTACGAGGCACTTGCCTTCTACGACCGGCGCGACACCAACGGCACGGAGCTGCGCGCCTTCGCCGGCAATTTCCTGTTCTCGACCGGCGCCAACGAATTCGCCGGCCGCTTCACCGAGGGGCATTTCGACATCCCCGTCCGCAACTGCACCATCACCCTCGATGGCGAGGCGGTGGTGGAGGAAGGAAGGCTGCTGCCATGACCGAGGCCCCGATCCCCTCCTGGCAGGAGCATGGCGAAGGCCGCCGCGCCATCGTGCTGCTGCACGGGCTCGGCGGGAATGCAGGACTCTGGGGGCCGACCCTGCCGGCGCTCGCCGGGTATCGCGTGCTGGCCTGGGACATGCCGGGCTACGGCGCCTCGGCGCCGGTGGAGCCGGGCTTTCCCGCGCTCGCCGCCGCGCTCGGGCGCATGCTCGACGCGGCGGAGCTGGAGCGTGCCGACCTCGTCGGCCATTCGATCGGCGGCATGGTGGCGCTGGAATTCGCCCTCACCTGGCCGGAGCGGGTGCGCAGCCTCATCCTCTATGCCAGCCCGCCGGCCTTCGGCGGCCGCGACCCCGCCTTCCGCGAGCGCTTCCTCGCCGACCGGCTGGCGCCGCTGGAGGCCGGGCGGAGCCTCGCCGAGATCGCGCCGCAGGTGGTCGGCCGCATGCTCGGCGATGCGCCGGACCCGGCGGCGGCACCGGCCGCCATCGCCAGCATGGCCGCGGTGCCGGAGGGCGGCTACCGCGCCGCGCTCGCCACCCTCGTCACCTTCGACCGCCGCGACGATCTCGGCCGGCTCGACATGCCCTGCCTCGTGCTGGTCGGCGAGGCGGATCCGCTCGCTCCCTTCCACGTCATGCATTGGACGGCGAGCGCCATTCCCGGCGCGCGGATGGCGGTCATCGCCGATGCCGGGCACCTCGCCCATCTCGAACGGCCGGGCGACGTCAACACCATGCTGACCAGCTTCCTCGACCGGGTGGGAGCGGACTGAGCGCATGGCCGAGCCGCTTTTCGACCCCGCCGCCTTCCGCCTGACGCCGGAGGAAGCCGCACTCACCGCCAAGGCCCGCGAGTTCGGCGAGGCCGTGCTCGCCCCGCGTGCGGCAAGCTGGGACCGCGAGGCACGCTTCCCGACCGAGAATTACCGCGACATGGCGGGAAACGGCCTGCTCGGCCTCTGCATCCCGCGCGCGGAGGGCGGGCTCGGCGCCGGCTTCCGCGCCTATTGCCTGGCCGCAGCCGAACTCGGCCGCTTCTGCGGCGCGACCGCGCTCACCTGGAACATGCATGTCTGCTCGACGCTCTGGACCGGCGCCCTGAGCGACGACCTGGAGATGGACCCCGCGCTGCGCGACGCCCACCACGCGCGCCGCCGCCTGCACTACCGGCGCATCCTGGAGGAAGGCGCGGTCTATTCGCAGCCCTTCTCCGAGGGCGGCGCGGCGGCGGCCGGCGCCGCGGCCTTCGGCACCGTGGCGCGGCCGGTGCCTGGCGGCTGGCGCGTCACCGGGCGGAAGATCTTCGCCAGCCTCGCCGGCCATGCCGACTACTACGGCATCCTCTGCACCGAGCAGCGCGAGGGCGAGGCGCCGCTCTCCCGCCGCGACACGCTCTACCTCGCCATCCCCCGCGACGCGCCCGGCGTCTCGGTCGTGGGCGAGTGGGACCCGCTCGGCATGCGCGGCACCGTCTCGCGCACGCTGGTGTTCGAGGATGTCCCGGTCGGCGCGGAGGCGGCGCTGATGCCGCCCGGCCTCTACATGCAGGCGGCCAGCCGCTGGCCGCACATGTTCCTGACGCTGAGCCCGATCTATATGGGCATCGCCCAGGCGGCCTATGACTTCACCGTCGCCTATCTGCGCGGCGAGGTGCCGGGGATGCCGCCGGTGAAGCGGCGGATGTACGCTACCAAACAGATCGCCGTCGCCGAGATGCGTATAGCGCTGGAACAGGCCAAGGCATTGTGGTTCCAGGCGGTCACCGAGGCCGGTCCCGACCCCTCGCCGGAGCAGGTGCAGCGCGCCTGGGCCGCGCAGTACAGCGTGATGGAGAATGCCGCCGCCATCGCCGCCCGCGCCGTCCGCACCTGCGGCGGCCAGGCGATGCTGAAGTCGCTCCCGCTCGAACGCCTTTACCGCGATGCGCGTTGCGGCTCGCTCATGCTGCCCTGGACAGCGGAACTCTGCGTCGACCGGCTCGGCCGGGACTGCCTCTACAAGAAGGGCGAGACCGATTGATCTGCAGCATCATCCTGCGTCATGCCGAACACACTCCCCACTCCATTGCGCTGACCTTCGGTGAAGAGCAGATCACCTATGCCGGGCTCGCCCGCCGCATCCGTGCCGCGGCGGCCATGCTGGAGGCGCGCGGCTTCGGCCATGGCGACTGCATCGCCTATCTCGGCCACAACCATCCCGGCCAGATCGTCCTGGCCCTCGCCTGCGCCGGGCTCGGCTGCCTGTTCCTGCCGCTGAACTGGCGCCTGGCGCCGCCCGAGCTGCGCCACATCCTCGACGATTCCGGCGCCGCCGCGCTCTTCGCCCTGCCGGAGACGGCGATGCCCGCGCGCCGCGCCGCGCCGAAGGACTGCCCCGTCCTCGACGCCGCCGAGGCCTGGCCCGACGCGCCGGGCCCCTGCTTGCTCGGCGTCACGCCGCTGACCGAGATGGAGGACCCGATGCTGCTGGCCTATACCAGCGGCACGACGGGCCATCCGAAGGGCGTCGCGCTCGACCATCGCGCGGTGATGGTCAACGCCATCAACAGCCAGCACATGCATGCGCTGGCCGGGGCGGACCGCGTGCTGACGGTGCTGCCGATGTTCCATCTCGGCGGCCTCAACATCCAGACCCTCCCGGCGCTGCTGTTCGGCGCCGAGGTTGTGCTGCTGCCGCGCTTCGAGCCGGAGGCCTTCTTCCTCGCCTGCGCCCGCAGCCGGCCGACGCTGAGCCTGCTGGTGCCGGCGGTGATGCAGGCGCTGGTCGAGCACCCGCTCTGGGCGACGGCCGACCTCTCCAGCCTGCGCGCCGTCGGCGCCGGCTCCTCCGAGGTGCCGCTGCCGCTGATCGAGGCCTTCCACGCCCGCGGCATCCCCGTGCAGCAGGTCTATGGCGCGACGGAGACGGGGCCAATCGCCATCTACCAGACGCGGGCGGAGGCGCTGGCGCATCCCGGCTCCATCGGCCGTCAGGCGCTGCACGGCGCCGCGCGCATCGTCGATGCCGAGGGCGAGCCGCTGCCTCCCGGCGAGGTCGGCGAGATCGAGGTGAAGGGCATGCATGTCGCCCGCGGCTACCGGAACGCGCCGGAGGAGGGCGAGGAGCCCTGGCGCGACGGCTGGTTCGCCACCGGCGACCTCGGCTGGCGCGATGCGGATGGCCGCTTCTGGTTCACCGACCGACGCAAGCACCTCATCATCTCGGGCGGCGAGAACGTCTATCCGGCGGAGGTGGAGCGCGTGCTGCGCAGCGCGCCGGGCGTGGTGGAGTGCGCGGTCTGCGGCCGGCCCGACCCGCGCTGGGGCGAGGTGCCCGTCGCCGTCGTCGTCCCCGGCCCGGATTTCGACGCGGCGCGGATGCTGGCCCATTGCGGAGACCGGCTCGCCCGCTTCAAGCATCCGCGCGCCGTGGTGACGGTGGAGGCGCTGCCGCGCACCGCCCTCGGCAAGGTCCGGCTGGAGGCGCTGCGCCAACTGGCGCGGGGCGACGGGGCCTAGTCCCGCTCGCCTCGGAAGGCCGGCATGGTGGCGTGGCCCGGTGCGCTGGCGCCACGGCCATGCAGCACCAGCAGCGCGCAGCGCAGCATCAGCGCGAGGTCGCCGCCGAGGCTCTGCCGCGCCGCATAGCGCGCATCGAGGGCGAGGCGCGGCCCCCAGGGCAGCGCATTCCGCCCCGCTGCCTGCGCCAGCCCGGCCAGCCCCGGCCGCACGCGGAGCCGCGCCGCCTGCGCGGGGCTGTAGAGCGGCGTGTAGGCGACGGGCAGCGGCCGCGGTCCGACCAGACTCATCTCGCCGCGCACCACGTTAATCAGCTGCGGCAGCTCGTCGAGCGCGCTCGCCCGCAGCCACCGCCCGAACCGGCCAAGCCGCGCTGCGTCGCCGCCCGGCCCCTCGGCCATGCTGCGGAATTTCAGCAGGATGAAGGGCCGCCCGCCGCGCCCCGCCCGCTGCTGCCGAAACAGCACCGGCCGCCCGAGCCGCATCCGCACCGCGAGCGCCGTAAGCCCCAGCACCGGCGCCAGCAGCACCAGCAGCAGCCCGCCACCGGTCAGGTCGAGCAGCCGCTTGCCGCCCCGCTCATACATGCCGCTCCCGTGCCTCCACCCCGAGCGAGAGCAGCAGGCCGAGGGCGAACCAGACCATGCGGTTGCCGAGATCGGTCGAGACCATGGCGGTCAGCGCCACCGGCAGCGTCAGCGCCGCGATGCGCGCCGCCCGCCCCGGCGCCACCAGCGGCGCCCGCAGCAGCGCCAGCCCCACGCCGCCACCGAAGGCCAGCAGCCAGCAGGCGAAGCCCGGCAGTCCCGCCTCGGCCAGCATCTCCAGCGCATGGTTGTGCGGGTGCAGGCTGCGGTCGTCGCCACTGCCGGCGGCCAGGGTGAAGCCGCCGGTGCCGAGGCCGAAGGGCGCCGCCTCGCCCGCCCAGCGCAGCGCCTCGCCCCAAAGCAGGATGCGCGCCGGGGTCGCCTCCGCCGGGTCGCCGAAGAAGCGGTCGATGGTGCGGAAAATGGCGACCTCCTCCGGCATCGCCAGCAGCAGGGCGAGGCCGCCCGCCCCGGCCAGCGCCACTCCGGCAAGCCAGCCGAGCGCCGCCCGCGGTCGCCGCAGCAGCCAGAAGCGCAGCGCCGGCGCCCCGCCGAGCCCGAGCCCGAGGCCGAGCGCCGCCGCCCGCCCGCCCGGCACCAGCGAGGCCGCCGCCAGCGCCAGCACCGCCAGCCCCCAGCCCAGCCGCGCCCAGCCCGCCGCCTCCGTCAGCCGCACCGCCGCCAGCCCGCCGGCGCAGGCGATGGCCAGCCCGGCAAGCTGGTACTGCACCCGGATGCGCACCGGGTCGGCGCCAGCCTCGCCGCCCAGTACCACCGCATCCCGCGCCAGCCCCCAGGCGATGCCAGCCCCGACCAGCAGCCCGATCGGCACCACCGCTGCGACAAAGCGCCGGAGCGTCGGCCCATCAGCCCCGACCAGAAGCCCCGCCGCCAGCATCGCAGGGCCGAGCAGCACCACCTGCGGCAGTTTCTCGGCGAGCACGGTGCGCGAGCCGCTCCACGCCCCCGCCAGCACCAGCCACACCAGCAGCCCGGCGAACCCCGCCAGCGGCAGGGCGACACCCCGCTGCACCTCCCAGTCCCGCAGGGCGAGCAGCAGCAGCAGCGAGGGCGCCAGCAACAGGGTGGCCAGCAAGGTGAGGTCGACCGGCAGGGCGGCGAGGCCGGGCAACGACTTCAGCGCCCCGGCGAAATGCAGCAGCGCGGCGAAGAGGCCGGTGCCGGCGGCCAGCACGCCCGCATCAATCCGCACCGGCGCCGAGCCTCCGCGGCCCGAGCGCCATCTCGTATTGCACCGGCCGCGCCCGCCCCGGCCCGCGCAGCAGCACCAGGCAGGCGGCGCCGAGCAGGCTCGCCAGCGGCGCCGCGACGGCCAGCAACAGCACCAGCAGCGGTCGGTTGGGCAATGAGGGCCTGATCTCCACCATCGGCGCCGAGACCATCCGCGCCGCCACCGCCTCATCCGCCCCAAGGACGAGGGCGACGCGCTGCTGCGCCGCCAGCAACTCGTAGAGTGCGCTGCGCTGGAACTGGTCCGGCTCGGCCGCCAGCCGCGCCTCGATCGCGGCCATCCGCTGCCGCGCCTGGCCGAGCAGATCGCCCCGCACCCGCGCCTCGGCCATGGCATGGAGGCGGCGGAGCATGTCGAGCGATGCCGCCCGGTCGCGGTGCTCCAGCGTCAGCGTGACGGTGGTGGTGGCGATGCCCTGGGTCGCGGCGAAGCGCTGCGCCAGCCAGGTTTCCGCATCGTCGAGATCGGCCTCGATCCGCCAGCCGAAATGGCGCCGCAGCGCCCCCATCGGCCCGGCGCCCCGCAGATCGGTGAGATGGGCGAGCAGCCCGGTCTCCCGCGCCAGCATCGCCGCCGCCTCCGGCGCCCGCAGCGCGTCGAGGTAGATGCCGAAATTACCCGAGGGCCGGTTGTCCAGCAGCCCGCCTTGCAGCAGTGGCGAGGGTGACATCAGCGTGGAGGTGGCAACGCCGCTGGTCTCGGCCGGCGCCACCATGGCCTGGGCGACGTAGTGCCGCGGCCAGGCGAGAATCAACGCGGCGCCGAGGCCCAGGACCAGCGCCGCCGCCAGGGCCACCGGCCAGCGCCGCCGCCAGATTCCGCGGAGCAGTTCGTCGAGAGGCATGCTCCCTTGTACAATATGATGCAATATCGCATCAATCAGTTATCGTTGCGGCACCTCGATCACCGTCTCCACCCGTCGGGCCGGGGCGGCGAGGCGCGCCACCAGCACCGGCACCGGCCGGATCACTCCGTAGGCCGGACTCTCCACCCCCGCCTCCAGCGCCAGGGCGAGCGGCGCATCGGCGGCGAGGCGGAGCCGGGCGAAGGGCCCCTCCACTCCGCCCTCCGTCAGCCGCCACGCGCCGGGCGCCGGGCGCCGGGCGCCAGTCGCCAGCGCAGCGCCGCCTGCTGCCAGGGACCGAAGAGCCGGTCCTCCACCCGGCAGCGCCGCCCCTCCAGCCAGACCCGACGCTCCTGCCGGTTGCCGCGATGGTCGCGGAGCCAGCCGCCCTCCGGCAGCAGCCCGCAGCGCGGCCAGTGGGAATGGAGGAAGCGGGACAGCGCCGGCATCTGGCCCCGCCCGTCGAACTCCACCGTGTTGTGCCCGGCGGTCGCCCAGAGCGCCGGCTGCCAGGGGTTGTAGGTGCCCGTTCCGCCGTCGCGGAGCAGGTTGCGCGGCCCGTCCCAGAGGTCGAGATGCAGCAGGTCGGCATGGGCCGGGCGGAAGCGCAGCGGCCCCGTCCGCAGCACCGCCCGCAGCGCGCCCGAGCGCCAGCCGCGCAGCCCCGCCGCCACCCAGTCACCCGGCAGCGGCGCCATCACCGGCCCGGCGCCGAGGCCGAGCCAGGCGCAGCCCGGATCCTCCCCGTACCCCGCCGAGCCGCCGGCCAGCAGCCGCGCCGCCCGCTCCAGGCTCGCCCGCGCATCCGCCGGCCCGGCGAGGGAGAGGTCGGCGAAGGCCGAGCCGTCCTGGTGGCCGAGGCGCGGCGCCTCCCCCGTCTCCGCCGCCACCAGCCGGTGCAGCCAGAGCACCGGCGCCGGGTCGGGCGGGGCAGGGGGCAGGCCGTGGCGCCGTCGCAGCCATTCCGTCACCGCCAGCACGTCGAGCAGCAGCCGGTGATACCCGGTCGAGAGCTGCGCGAAGCTGCCATCCGCCGCCACCAGCCGCCGCCGCGCCGCCGCGAGCCGCCGCTCGCCGAGCGCCACCCAATCGCCCTCGCCGAGCAGCAGCCCGCAGGCCAGCAGCCCGGCCGGCTCGGAGATGGCGTGGTTGTTGTCCTGCGCCATGGCATAGGCCGGCGTCGCCGCGATCCGCCTTCCGTGCAGCGCGACCAGCGCCCGCGCCCCGGCCGGCAGCATCGCCCGGTCGAGCGCCAGGGCGAGATGCAATACCCGGAGCGCCGCCTCCTGCCCCGAGGCCCAGTTCGGCCCGCGAAATGGCGGGTTGCGCACCGCCCAGTCGGCCAGCAGCGCCGCGGCCCGCGCACCATGGCCGGCGCCCGGCTCGAGCCGCTGCGCCTGGGCGAGCAGCGGCAGCTCCGCCCAGCGGTTGCGCTCCCAGACCGGGCGGACATCGCCGGGGCCGAAGAGGTCGAGGCCGAGGGCGGGTGCCGCGGCGTCGAAATCCCCGTGCCAATCCACCGGCCCGAGCGACGCCGCCCGCGCCAGCACTGCCCGGCGATGCGCCATCGGCAGGGCCGGGGCAGGGGGCAGACGCTCCGGCCAGAAGGGCCCGGCTGGCACCGGCCGGTCGGCCAGCGCCCGCCGCGCCAGCGCCCTGGCCGGCGGCGAGCGGTCCCAGGCAGCCAGCAGCACCGGGCGGGGGCCGAGCCGCCAGGCCGCATCGCCGATCCGGAGCCAGGTTGGAATGTATTCCATTGCGTAAACGTTTCTGATTCGATTAGTGATCGAACACGGTACCACCTGGCAAGGCTTCCCTTTCTGACCGCGCCGTCCGGCTCCTTCCTGCTGCGTCGCCTGCTGGCCGCGATGCTCGCCTTGCCCTGGTCTGCCCTGGCGCAGACCGGCACGCCCGGCAGCGGCCTGCTGGCACCGCCCGCCCTGCCGGGAACGCTGCCGGGCGGCCTGCCGCTGCCGAGCCTGCCGCCCGGGGCGCAGCAGGACATCCTCCAGCGCATCCTCGACGGCGGGGCGCAGCGCCCACTGGGCCAGCCGGCGCCGCCCCTTGCCCCACCCCTGCCGGCAGCGCCCGCGCCCCTTCCTCCCCCGTCGCTGCCGGAGGAGCCGCTTTCCCCGGCCGAGAGCTTCTTCGCCGCCCGCACCGCGCAGGGCGAGGCAGCGCCCGGCAGTCCCGCCCCGCCGCCGCTGCGCCTCTTCGGCATCGAGAGCCTGCGGACGCCGCCCGGCGCCCCAGCCCCCGTCCCCGGCTTCGGCACATTGCCCGACGACTACCTGATCGGCCGCGACGACGAGGTGGTGCTCGCCTTCCGCGGCCGCACGCGCCAGACCCTCAGCCTGCGCATCGGCCGCGACGGCATGCTGCTGCTGCCCGACCTCGCCCCCATCCCTGCCGCCGGCCGCACGCTCCGCGACCTCCGCGCCGACCTCTCCGGCCGGGCGGCCCGGGAACTCGGCGGGTCCGAGGTCTTCCTCTCCATCGGCCAGATCCGCCAGGCCAACCTCTTCGTCGGCGGCGAGGTGCTGCGCCCCGGCCTGCAGCAGCTGACGGCCATGGCGAGCGTGCTGGACGCGCTGATGGCCTCGGGCGGCATCCGCCGCACCGGCAGCCTCCGCGCCATCCGCGTCGAGGGCCCCGCCGGCCGCCGCACCATCGACCTCTACCCGGTCCTCGCCGGGGAGGGGGAGGCGCCCGATCTCCGCCTGCATGAGGGCGAGCGCATCCTCGTCCCGCCTCTCGGCGGCGTGGTCGCCATCGGCGGCGAGGTGATGCGTCCCGGCCTCTACGAGCTGCCGGCCGGCGCCAGCCAGGCCCCGCTCGCCGCCATGCTACGCCTCGCCGGCGACCCGATGCGGCCGAGCGGCCACCGCTTCCTGCTTCAGACCACCGATGCCGAGGGCCGCCGCAGCTGGCGCGAAGTCGGCCCGCGCGATGCGCTCCGCCGCGGCGATGCGCTGCTGGTCCAGCCCGGCTCCGACGTGCTGGCGCAGCAGATCCGCCTCTCCGGCCATGTCGGCGCCCCGCTGGTCCGCGCCGCGACCGGCCGCGGCCAGACGCTGCGCGGCCTGCTCGCCGACCCGCGGCTGGTGCGGCCGGACCCCTATCCGCGGCTCGGCCTGGTCTGGCGCACCGATGCGCGCACGCGGGCGCGGCGCTTCATCCCCTTCGATCTCGGCCGTGTGTTGGAGGGCAGGGCCGACCTGCCGCTCGCCGAGGGCGACGAGGTGATCCTGCTCGGCCTGCCCGACGTACTTTTCCTCGCCGGGCCCAGCGTGCAGCAGGCCCTGCGCGGCGACCCGCCTGCCCCCAGCACGCCGCCGGCACCGACCCCGCTGCCCAATGCCGCCGGCATGCCGGGCGCGGCCCTCGCTGCCGCCACGCCCGGCGCCCCGCCCCCCGCGCCGGCGCCCGCCATCCCCGACTGTCAGGCCCTGGTGCTGCTGACCGTCGCCGCCCAGGCCTCGCCGCAGCGCTTCGCCCATGCCCGCAGCGCCGGCTTCCCCGATTTCGGCCGCGGCCCCTGCCCGCAGGTCTTCCTCGACTACCCTACCCTGCTGCCGGTGCTGATGGACCAGACTGTGCTGCTCACCGGCGAGGTGCGGCTGCCCGGCCTCTACCCGATCCTCAACGATACCGGGCTCGATGCCGTCCTCGCCGCGGCCGGCGGGGCGGCGGATACCGCCGACCTCTCCGGCCTTAGGTAGCAACCACACCTTACCGAATAGCCGCTTTTGCCGCTCTGCCGCGTAAAATCCCGTCGGAAACGAAGGGGATAGCGATGACGGACTTGGTTCTATCGGGCTTGGTAAAGCGCCGAGCAACGCTGGCAGGCGAACTGGAAGCCTCGCAGGCGCGGTCGCGCCAGATCCACGCTGACTTGGCAAGCCTGGATGCGGTGATCCGGCAGCTCGACCCGAACTACCCGATAGCCTCAATCCAGACGAAGTACGTTCGGACGCTGGCGCCGGAGGAGTTCGCTGGCATGGGGCGGACGGTGCTGGACGCACTACGGCAGGCCATTCAGCCGCTCAGCATTCCGGACATTGCTAGCCGAGTGATTGTGCTGCGGGGGATGGATGCCGGAAGCGGAGCGGTTCGGAGGGCCGTAGAGGATGGCGTGGCGCGGGCGCTGCGACATCAGCGCAAAGGCGGGCTGGTGCGGAATGCGGAGAAGGTTGGGCGGCTGCTGCGGTGGGAGTTGGCCAGCTAAACCCAAAACCGGACGCCACACGCAATCATGCTGTCGCTCAGTGCTGCGAAGCAGCGCTTAGTTGCTGATGTGCGGAGACAACCTCTTTCGGCTCCCATCCAGGCACATCTACGAAGTTGGCGAGCAAGCGGGGTAGCGTAGGCACATGGTAAAGTGGCTCTTCGCGGCGCATTTCTTTTTCTGCATTTTCACAAAGGACCGATAGCGCATCAAGCTGAGTTGGGCTTTCAGCATCTATTTTGGCCCGTGTAACTTCTAGCGCGCGTAACGATTTATCGTCGCCGTCGGTTATTTTTGCCAAATCTGCGCGCAATTCACCCCACCGACGAAAAATCTCGCCGTGACGGCGTCCAGCATCGGCTGTGCCGAATGCAAGATTGGCGGCGTTAATTATGGCGACGAGCCCTGTTGCCAAGGCAGCAACTTCCGGAACCTTACTGCTTACTGCTGCGAAGGCTGCTGTCCCCAAGATAAGTGACAGTCCTGTGCCGGCCTTAGCTACGTTCTCGCAGAATGAGCGCCGTTTGCCATGATAACGCATTGCCACCGCGCTATCGTAATCCAGATTATGAACGCGCTCTTCAAACGACAGCATTTCTGATCCTATTTTTTTGGCGGCTTGGGCCGTGGCGTCCTCGGTAGATATGTCCTTGATTTGTCTGTGATCGATGGATGTCTAGCAACTCGGCTCGTTGCTGCTGGCCTTTTCGTTGGTGTGGATGATAAACCTTTGCCGCCACCCTTGCCTTTCCCCTTGCCAGCCAACGCTTGTCTCCAAGATAATTTAGGGAAGCCCCGCGGCCGAACCTAGAGCCAGTCAAAACACGTAGGCGAGCGGGCGCGTTGCTAGGCTTGGTTTCGCTGCCAATATCCCGCCCACATACGTGACACAGGATGGCTCAGTGCTGCCGCCGTCGCCAGCCCATGCAGCGTTCCATTCGCCTGCCGCCGAGTATCCTCCCGCCAAGCCATCTCACGGGCATAGGCGCCAAGGTACTTGCCGCTGATGTGGTGGTGCTGACCCCACTCAGCGCGGCGCAGACGGGAGAAGTAGCTTTCGGCTTGGTTCGTGCAAGCACCATCGTCAGAAAAGGCGATGGAGTGGTTGATCCGCTTGGTATCAAAGCGGGCGTGCAACGCGTCCCACCCCGGCGCTTCATCGGCATAGACCGTGGTACCACTGACAACCCGCTCGCGGATCGTCGGCACCGCCTCGTCCTCTGACCGGAACACGAAGGGCAGCGTCCGGCCCTCCCGCTCCCGCATCACCACCACGACCTGCCGCTTGCCGGTCTGGTTCACGGCAAGGCGCCGATCCTTGCGGTCCTCCTTCCGGTTCTCCTGCTTCACATGCCCGCCGAAGTAGGCGCCATCCACCTCGACGTGCCCGGAGAGGGTAGTGTCGGCCTGCCCGGAGCCGATGGCCTCACGGAGCTTGTGGGCCAGCACGAACGCCGTCTTGTGCTGCACGTCCAGGTCGCGGCCGAGCTGGAGCGCGGACAGCCCCTTAGCGGCATTCACAAAGATGGCGATGGCAGCGAGGTAGTCGCGGATCGGCAGCTTGCGGCTGGCGAAGATGGTGCCCGACGTGACCGAGAACTGATGATTGCAGGCTTTGCACTTCCAGATGCGGCGGGCGGCGTAGGTGTAGATCGCGAGGCAGCCGCAGCGGGGGCACACCGGCTCGCCGTCGTTTGCGGACCAACGGATCGCCACGAAAGCGGCGTGCGCCTGGTCGTCGCTCATGCGGAGGATAGACGCCAGGGAAAGCGTGCGCGCTTTGGCAGAAAGGAGGAAGTGTTGGGCCATTGCCATCGTATCCAGTGCCTATGCACCGATTATGATGGCATTCTGCGTTGCTGACAATGGCAAACGCACCGGATATGATGGCATACGCCATCGTGAGGGGTGCGACCATGGTTGACACAGAGACGGCGGACACCGCCGAGTGGCAGGCGCGGGCGAAGGGGTTGCTAAAAGCGGAACTGAAGCGCCGAAACGTCACCTACGCCCAGCTTGCGGAGCGGCTGGCGGCCATCGGCGTGAAGGACACCGAGCCGAACATCCGCAACAAAATCGCTAGGGGAGGCTTCACCGCCGTGTTCCTGTTGCAGGTCATGACGGCGATTGGGGCGAGAGAAATCAGGCTAGACTGACGGTAGTACCGATTTTGCTCGTGATTGCGTTAAACGTGAAAAATCATGTATCGCCGGACAGAACTAAATTCCGACGCGAGTTGATGCTAGCGGGCTAGATTGTTACGCACTATAGGAATGAAAAGGCTTTAGAAGTCAGCTAATTTTTATCAACCCTAAGTGTGGCTAAAACCTCATGAAATCCGACAAGTCGTTGTATCTAAATTTAGAGGGACTACGCGGCATTGCCGCTATTGCAGTTTTCTTTTTGCATGCAAGCATTAATGGAATTCAACCTCCGGTCTCGCTGCCGGGATCTTATTTGGCCGTCGATTTATTTTTCGTCTTAAGCGGGTTTGTGATTGAATTTGCATTTGGCGGTAGATTAGAAGGTGGAATGAGTCCCGGCCGGTTTATCTTGGCTAGATTGATACGCTTATATCCGCTGTATATTGTAGGATCGATTGCCGGACTACTTAGCGCGACAATAGCATTTTTTCTGCATGCAGGAGAATTGAACGCCCCCGGCCTATTCGCAGCCGCCGTTTCAGCCCTTTTCATGCTTCCGTCTCCCACAGCGGATCAAACAAACGTAGTGTTTGTTTTGAACACTCCAGGGTGGTCGCTGTTTTTTGAATTATTCGTCAATACCCTTTATGTGGTAATAAGACCTTTGCTGACTTTTCAAGTCCTTTCTGGCATCATATTGGTCTCGGCGAGTCTACTCTGCTATGCCACTTTCAGTGCAGGGCACGGTGACGTTGGCTCAGCGTGGAGCGAATTCTACGGGGGCTTCCCTCGTGTGTGCTTCTCGTTTTTCGTCGGTGTTTTTCTGTTTCGCGTAGCACCAGCGGCTCGTAAGCCAAGTGCGTATGCGTGGATTATCGCGGTATTGCCCATCATAGTTTTCGCTATACCCGCAAGTGGCGTTGCAAGACCCATTCTCGATATATTCTTCGTCATGCTGGTATTTCCGGCAATCATATATTTTGCCGTCGCTCATGAACCATTAGGGCTCAAAGCCAAGCTGTTCCGCTTATTGGGACTGATTTCTTACCCCTTGTACGTCATCCATTATCCCATCTTGGAGATGACACGGCGCGCACTAAGGCTGTTCGGCGCGGACCCCGTTCACCAATCCGCCTTGCTAAGCTTCGGATTGGCGGTTGGTATCGCACTACTCAGCTGGTTTTTGGTCGTCGTCTACGATCAGCCTTTACGCAGGTTGGTATCGGCTAAGCTCCTGTCTTCAAGGACAAAATCGCAAAGCGCTCAGCTTTAACAACAAGCTGAATTCCTTGGTCTAGATTAGGCTAATTTCGATATGCAATATTAGGCCGCAAGCTCCGGCGCCCAAAAATGCAACCGTCTTGGACTAAGAACCACTTCTTTCATCCGACAATCGCCGCGCCTCTTCCATTGCCAGTGAGCGCATGGGAATGTCGGGTACGGGATGCCTAAGCTCGGTAGATAGCTTTGCTACATATCTTGCTACCCCCTCCAAGTTGCCGCCGCGTATCCGACTGGCCGCTATCCAGTGACCATTGTTTGATGGACTCGATTGAGTCCAAGGAACTTTATAAGGACTAAGATAGGTCAGGCGCGCCTAATAAGGTCGCCCGCTATCATGCGAGCCTGCCACTCTCCCTCAGGTGTAAGTTGATAGTAGCCGCCTTCGGCCAAGCCGGTGCGCTGTAAAAACCCCGCGTCAATGTGCTGTTGCGCAGTAGCCGGCGGCTCGATGATATTGCGGATAAAAGACATCTGCCGAAATATAGGCAATATGTTGCTGTTTGGCGTATGGTGCAGAGCACGATGAACTTCAAAATCTACCGCACCTGAAAAAGCACGACCGCGACCAAGCATCACTTTGTAACCAAGAACCACTAACAAAAGCGCATCAGCATGCCGCGTCTGAGTATCTGGTAGGAAACGCAGTTGAACGCGCTTGCCTTCGTCTGCGGTTTCGTAAAGCTTCGCCCAGTCTGGCTCCGATAGTGTTGCAGCATGCGGCACAGCAGCCAATGGCGCAGCAACCGCTTTATGAGCCGGAGCAGTCGTGTCTGTGTCACTATCGGCCGGAGACCTCCTGCTTTTCGTACCTCGCCGCTCCGAACGCCAAAAGAAGTAGGTGCCCAGCAAGAAGAGGAGTGCCGGCACCCCATAGGTCCAGAGCAGTTCCCATGAGGCACGATCAAGGATCATGCCCGCGCTTCCTTCGATGGCAGAGAAAACCGTATCGCCGAACAGCTTGTCAGCCAGCCATTCCAGCAGCCATTTGATGGCGGGCCAGGTGCCAGTAGCGATATACAGCACGATGCCGTTCGCACTACGGACAACGAAGCGACAGAGACGACCGAACATGCACCACACCATGCCGGCGGCGCCGTGGGCTTGCCAAGCCACCCGCCACCCGAGCCGCTGTAAACTCCTTTTCCCTTAGCCGAAACCCAGCGCTCACGCTCCGGTTCTGCAAGGATTGGGCGGGAGTATTGGGCAACATGGCCGCGAGAATTGGCGTCGCAGTGCTGAAAGCGGACCCGTCTCAACACATAAGGGCAAGTGAGTTCGACCCCGACATTCACCGAGGCAATGTACTCTGCCCCGACAAATTGTGCCGGCGCGAGCTGGTCGGTGTGCAGGCAAGCAGCCGAACGGTAAACGACGAGGTCGTCCACGTTGAGGCGTTCTTTCGACTTCCGAGCGGGGCAGAAAAAACCGGCAACGGCCACAGACCGAGCTGCCACTTCGCTGTCGACCGAACTATGAAACGACTGGCGGCTATGTCTGAGCAAGTCACCGACCTTGACCCGCACGCAGTCCCCTTGCTGGCCGCAATCCGCGGAAAGCCAGCAGAGTTCCGGCTCCATATCCTGATGGAGCTGCTGCCCTCGCTCCGGACAGGTTGGGACGCAACTGCATCCGATGCGCTCGCCGGCCCAGGAGCGAAGCTTGGAACCAGTTACGTGCGCTCGGATCGCTTCAGAAAGCCGTATCTGCGAGTGGCGAAGGCGGTCCTGGCATTCATGGCGCGCATTCAGGAACGCCCAGAACTCGCCGCTGCTATCCGGCTGAAGTACGGTGGACACACCTTGGAGTGGACAGACTACTTCTACGAAGTGGGCGAGTACGCGACCCTGTACCAATATCTCTCGGCGCATCAGCAATTTTGCAGGCGGCCCGGCAAAGACCGCCCGGTCGCCCTTGCTGTAGAAGTTCGTAGCAGGGATATCAGGCAAACCCGAAACGGCGACTGGCAAATCCTTGGCAGAGCTGAGCCAGGACCGGCAGACAGCGCCAAGCCATTCGTTGTGGTACCAGCGATTTACACCAGGGATGAGGCGATCGCGCGCTGGCTCATCAAAGAGAAGCACGTCCTCGTCTGTGGCGTACCAACGATCAGGCCAGCCCGGCCAGCCGGCAAGGCTTGGCTTAAGCCGAGCGTCGATGTTTCCATCGATATAGTCAGTCGCGCGCAAGTGTGCCGATACTCCCCGACGCTGAGCTGATCAGCCGTACCGGCACGCCACTTTCATCTCGCTCCCAAGAAACAATACCGAACCAAACGGGCCTCAGTTCAGCCGTCTCCGGATGTAACGCCATAAAATCGGGCATTGGCAGCGACGCGGCCCGAAGTTCATCCGAGCAAGTTCGATCAACGCCTAACGGCCATCGTCCCACTTCATCACAGTCGTAAGGGCAGAGCCGACGAGGCTCGCGTCCGGCGCACGCCAGCGATGCCCATCCGTCGTCAAATGACAGGCGGGGTTCTGCATCCAAGATGCAACGGGCTTCTTCCTGGTCAGCCAGTCCGTCAACGTGCGCCAACGCGAACAGGTCGCCACCCTCAAACTGGATCGACAGTGTCGTCGTCACGATGGATCTCTCCTTTCGCAGGTAGCGAAGGCGTGAGGTGTGCCTGCTACCGAATACCGGACCTCTCCGCCGTCGAGCTCGCCCGCGAGCCCGCCGAGCAGAGCGCCACCCTGCCGCTCGCCCGCACGCTGATCGACCTGCGATCGCGCAATTTCGCCGCCGTGCGCCTCTCGCCGCGCGATGCGCTGCGCCTGCCGCGCGGCTTCGGCGACCGCGACATCGGCCCGGTGACGCTTTCGGGCGAGTTCGTCCGCCCCGGCATCTACGACATCCGCCGCGGCGAGCGCCTCTCCGAGGTCATCGCCCGCGCCGGCGGGCTGACGCCCCAGGCCTATCCCTATGGCGCCGTCTTCACCCGCGAGAGCGTGCGCCAGCGCCAGCAGGACGGCTTCAGCCGCAGCGCGCGGGAGCTGGAGCAGGGGCTGATGCAGGTCGCCGCCGGCCAGGCGGTGGCGGGGATGCGCGGCTCGGCCGATCTCGGCGGCGCCATCATGGCCGGGCGGGAACTCGCCAATTCCCTCCGCCAGGCCCGTGCCGCCGGGCGGATGGTGGTGGAGGCCAACCCGGTGATCCTCGCCGGCCGCCCCGACCTCGACGTGCTGATGGAGCCTGGCGACCTCGTCGCCATCCCCAAGCGGCCCAACGAGGTGACGGTCGTCGGCTCCGTCCTCAACCCGGGCAGCCTGCAATTCGCCACCGGCTGGCGGGCCGGGGACTATGTCCGCGCAGCGGGCGGCCAGCAGCGTTTCGCCGATGGCAGCCGCGCCTTCATCGTCCTGCCGAACGGCCAGAGCAGCCCCGCCGGCCTCGGTGCCTGGCAGATGGGCGGACCGCCGATCCCGCCCGGCAGCACCGTCGTCGTGCCGCAGGACCCCTCGCCCTATGAAAGCTGGGGGATGCTGCGGGACGTGACGCAGGTGCTGTCGCAGGTGGCGCTGTCGAGCGCGGCGCTCGCCGTCATCGTGCGCACGGGCGCGCGGTAGGTGGTGAGTGAGGTCCTTCCTCGGCTTCACCCTCGCCCTCATGACCTTCGCCGCGCAGGCGGAGGACGTGCCGGCGACGGGCTCCGACTTCGGCGGCGTCGGTCTGATCGAGATGCGCAATGCGCGCTTCCGCCCGGACGGGACGCTGGAGGCCGGCGCCGCCCTCCGCCACCAGCGGCAATTCTGGTTCCTGTCCTTCCAGGCTTTGCCCTTCCTCGAGACCACCTTCCGCCTCACCGACCGGCTGGATGCGACGGCCGGGCGCGGCACCACGAATGACCGCGCCTTCGACTTCAAGGCGCGGCTCTGGGAGGAAGGGCAATGGCGCCCGGCGCTGGCGTTGGGCGCGCAGGACTTCATCGGCACCGGCCTCTATTCGGGCGAGTACCTCGTCGCCTCCAAGCGCCTGTGGGACTTCGACCTGACGCTTGGCATGGGCTGGGGCCGGCTCGGCACCGGCGCCGATCTCAGCAACCCCTATGGCCTGGTCTCCTCCCGCTACAACACCCGGCCGCGCAATGTCGGCGTCGGCGGCATGCCGGCCTTCAACAGCCTGTTCCGCGGGCGGGATGCGGCGGTTTTCGGTGGCATCGAATGGTCGGTGCCCTGGGTCGAAGGCCTCAGGGCCAAGCTCGAATGGTCCGGCGATGCGCTGCGCGACGAGCGCGGCGGCTACCCGGCCCGCATCAGCAACCTGCGCGGCGAGGCGCGCTCGCGGATCAATGCCGGCCTCACCTGGCAGAATGACTGGCTCGATGCCGGCATCCACTTCGTCCATGGGACGGATGTGCTGTTCCGCCTCTCCCTCCGCCTTGACCCAACGCGTCCGCCGAGCCTGCCGCGCCCGCCACCGCCGCCTTTGGCCCCGCGCCCCGAGGCGCCCGGCGATGTCGAGGAGGCGCTGCGCCGCGCCGGCTTCCGCCCCATCGCCATCATCCAGCAGGGGGAGGAGGTGCGGATCGCCGTCGCGGGCGGCCGCTACCGGACGCTGGCGCGGACAGCCGGGCGGGTGGCGCGGGCGGTGCATGGCGCCCTACCACCGGAGGTGGAGCGGATCGCCGTCGAATGGCACCGCGCCGGCCTGCCCGTCGCCCGGCTGGTGCTCTTGCGCGAGGCGCTGGAAGGCGCCGCGATCGGCGCCGGCAGCGCGGAGGAGGTGCTGGCCAGCGCCAGCCTCACCCCTGCCGAGCCGGTGCCCGTTTTCACGCCTGATCTCACCTGGGCAGTGGAGCCGCGCCTCGCTCTCCAGCTCGGCGACCCAAGGACTGGCTTCCGTTGGCAGGCGGCGGGGGTGGCGGGGGCGCGGCTCGGCCTCGGGTCGGGCTTCGCCGTGGCTGGCAGCCTCGCGCAGGCGGTGGCGGGCAATCTCGACAAGGGCCTGCCCTCGAACAGCCAGCTCCCGCGTGTCCGCAGCGACATCGCCCGCTACGCGCGGGAAGGCCGGACGGCAATCCCGACCCTCTATGCCGAGCGACTTTGGAGCCCGGCGCCCGACTGGTTCGCCCGCGTCTCGGCCGGATTGCTGGAGCCGATGTTCGGCGGCGTCTCGGGCGAGGTGCTGTGGCGGCCGCAGGCTCGCGGCTTCGCCCTCGGCCTCGACCTCGCCTGGGTGGCGCAGCGGGACTACCGGCAGCGGCTCGGCGCCCTCGGCTATTCGGTGGCGACCGGGCATCTCTCGCTTTATGCCGATTTGCCGGTCTGGAACCTCGGCACGGTGGTGCGGGCCGGGCGGTATCTCGCCGGCGACTGGGGGGCGACGCTGGAGGTGAGCCGGCGGTTCGACAGCGGCATCGAGGTCGGCGGCTTTGCCACCCGCACCGATGTGTCCGCACGTCGCTTCGGCGAGGGCAGCTTCGATAAGGGCATCTTCGTCCGCATTCCCCTGCAATTGCTGGGGCCGGAGACGCCGGTGGTGGCGAATGCGGTGATCCGCCCCGTGGTGCGAGACGGCGGCCAGCGCCTCGCGGTCGACAACCCGCTTTGGGAGGTGACGCGCGAGGGGCGGGCGGAGGCGCTGGGGCGGGACTATCTCGGCCTGTTGCGATAGCCCCGCCCCGGTAGGTCAGCCCATCGCCTTGGTCAGCTTGGCGGCGATCTCAAACATCTCCTCCGGCGCATAATCCGGGGTGAAGGCCGAGGGGATGCCCTCGAGCTGGTGGATCTTGCCGCCTTCCGGCATGCCCTTCACCACTTCCAGCTCGCCCGGCGGGTCGCCCGGCAGCGCCTGCTCGCCCTGGCCCCAGATGCCGGCAATCTCGGCATAGTCGTTCGGGCTCCAAGTGTAGAGCCGGCGATGCGAACCCTCCTGGAGGTACTTCTGGCACTCCGGGATGTTGCCGAGCGGGATGTTCGGCGTCGGCAGCATCTTCTCGATCTCGACGCCGGTGAGGTTCTTCAGCGCCAGCGCATAGGAATGCGCATGCACCGAGCCGCGCACCAGCAGGTAGCCGCAGACCTCGCGCCCGGTCGGGTCGGAAAGGGTCTCGTAGACCCGCAGCTTGTGCAGCCTGGCGCCGCATTCGAGGTGGAAGTTGTGCAGCAGGTCGAACACCACATTGCCTGTGGTGGTCACCATGTCGGCGTTCCAGGACATGGAGTTGCTGTTCACCGGCGTGGCTCCGCCGCCGTGGGAGGCAAAACTGGCGAAGGAGCGGATGTCCTTCATCGCCTCGAAGGGCGTCTTCGAGATATCGCCACCATCGGTGCCGTCAGCGCCTTTGTCCGGCCCGTTGGCCAGCATCGCCACGCCATTGCTGACCAGCTCGACATGCCCCAGCTCCTCCGCCGTGATGCTGGCGACAAGGCCGTAGAAGGGGCGGAGCTTGCTTTTGCTCCTGAAGTTGAAGCTCTGGAACATGTAGTTCCCGAGGGTCGACATCTCGCCATACTTGCCGCCGAGCAGTTCTTGCAGGGCAGCCGCGGCATTGGGGTCTTGCCGCTTCGGCGCAGGAAGTTCCGCCTGCAGCTTGTCGACGCGCATGAACATTGGATGTACCCTTTCGAACCAGTGCGGCTACTGGGTTAACCGGCCAGCCGGTCCGTGGTTTTCGTAGCGGGGGCGGATTGGCCCGGGGACGCTTGCGGTCCGCCGCCGCATCGGCCACACCCGCGGCCGCATGACCCTCGGCGCCCTTTCGCAACATCTGCTCTTCGCCCTCGCCCTCGCGCTGCTCTCGGCAGCCGCCGTCCGGGCGATGATCCGCTGGCCGATCCTCGACATCCCGAACGGCCGCAGCGCGCATATCGTGGCGACGCCGCGGGGCGGCGGGGTCGGCGTGGTCGCGGCCTTCATCGTCGGGATGCTGGTGCTCTACCGCGTCGCGGATTTCGCCCGGCTGGAGGAGCGGCAGTTCCTCGGCGTCATCCTCGCCGCGCTCGCCATCGCCGGCGTCGCGCTGGCGGACGACATATGGAACCTCTCCGCCCGGCTGCGGCTGCTGGCGCAGCTCGCGGCGGCGCTGGTGGCGGTCGGCACCGGGCTCTCGCTCTCCCGCCTCGCCCTGCCCTATGTCGGCGTGACGGAATTGGGCTGGGTCGGCCCGGCGCTGACGGTCTTCTGGATCCTGGGCTGCACCAACGCAGTCAATTTCATGGACGGGCTGGACGGGCTGGTCGGCGGCACGCTGCTGATCGCCTGCGTGGCGCTCGCCGCCATCGCGGGCGCCGAGGGCGGACGCTTCGTCTACCTCTCCGCGCTGATGCTGGCGGCGGGCTTCGCCGGCTTCCTGCCCTTCAACCTCGCGCCGGCGCGCATTTTCATGGGTGATGTGGGCAGCCAGTTCGCCGGCTTCATGCTGGCGGTCCTCGCGGTCGCCGCCGCGCGCTTCGATGCCAGCCAGCTCAGCTTCCTGATCGTGCCGCTGCTGCTCTTCGGCCTGCTCTTCGACGCGGCCTTCACCCTGCTGCGGCGGGGCTGGATGGGCGACCGGGTCGGTGCGCCGCACCGCACCCATCTCTACCAGATGGCGCAGCGCAGCGGCATGCCGGCCCTGGCGGTTGCGGCCACGCATTGGGGCTTCGCCCTGTTCCAGGCGGCGCTCGCCGTGCTTTTCCTGCAATTGCGTCCGGGGTTGAAGCCGCTGGTCGTGCTGCCCCCCCTCGCCGTGCAGCTGCTCTGGCTCGCCTATGTGGCGATGCGCGTGCGCCGCGCCGGCCTCAGCTGGCGGGGTTAAATCCCGATCGGTACTGGGTTTCTGCTGAACCGGCGCTTCGCGTTCCGAGCGTCTCGCTCAGGACGATCGCGGGCCGAGAAACTCCATCACCAGCATCGGCATGGCCGGGCCGATCCACTGTTCAGCCCGCACCACCGCGCCGCCTGCCGCCTCGACCCAGAACAGGTTGGTGAAGCCGAATCGCCCGCGGCTGCGGCAGCGCTCGCGTACCAGCAGGATCTCGGCCTCCTCCGTTGCCTCCGCCCGCAGGCGGCAATCGAGGGCGAGGCCGAAGCGCATCCCCTCCGGCCCGCCGTCCGGGTCCTGCAGGTCAACCAGGCGGCGAGCGGCGGCGGGATGGTCCAGCAACTCGGCCGGGTTGGCGAGCGGGTCCGGTCCGTCGAAATGCGTCGCCGCGACATATTGCCGGAAGCCCGCCGTTGCGGTGACGCGGCCACCCTCGGTCGAGACCACCTGACCGGCCGCGGTGCGCCAGATGCGTCGCTCGCCGATTTCCTGGAGCAACACGGCCGCGGCGGGCCGGCCTCGGATCCAGAGGCGGAGCGCCGGCCCGTCCGGCTCCGGCAGGTCCTCGAGCGGGGTGGCGGCGCGCTCCACCGCCTCGGACCAGGCCGTCTCCGCATAGCGGGCGAACAGCGTATCGCCGCAGGCGGCGAGCAGCAGGGGCAGCAGCAGGGGCCAGGCGCGCATGCTCGGCAGTTTAGACTCGATATCGAAATAAAAGAAGCGGAAAGGCGATGGCGCCTACTCCGCGGCCCCCCGATGCGCCCGCCGGTAGGGATGCGCGGGATAGGTGCCGAGCAGCTTCAGCTCCCGCGAGAAGAAGGCCAGCTCCTCCAGCGCCCGCCGCACCGGCGCCTCCTCCGGGTGGCCATCGACATCGGCCAGGAACTGCGTCGCGGTGAACTCGCCGTCGAGCATGTAGCTCTCGAGCTTCGTCATGTTCACCCCATTGGTGGCGAAGCCGCCGAGCGCCTTGTAGAGCGCCGCCGGGATGTTGCGGACACGGAAGACGAAGGTCGTGACGCAATCCGGCGTCCCGGCCTGCGGCGGCCGGGGGGAGGGGGCGCAGACATAGAAGCGCGTGGTGTTGTGCGCCGCATCCTCCACGTTGCGCCGGAGGATATTGAGCCCGTAGGTCTCGGCGGCCAGCGCGCTGGCGATCGCTGCATCCTCGACGCCGCCCCGCTCGGCGATGATCTGCGCCGCACCCGCCGTATCCGCCTCGATCACCGGCGTCAGCGACAGCTCCTTCAGGATGCTCCGCACCTGGCCGAGCGCGACCGGGTGGCTGTGCGCCCGCCGCAGCGTGGCGAGCGTCGCGCCATGCGGGGCGAGCAGGCAATGCTCCACCCGCTCGAAATGCTCGCCGACCACGGCGAGGCCGCTCTCCGGCAGCAGCCGGTGGATGTCCGGCACCCGCCCGGCCAGCGAATTCTCGCAAGGCAGCATGGCGAGCCCCGCCTGGCCGCCGCGCACCGCATCCATCGCCGCCTCGAAGCTCGGGCAGGGCAGGGTGGCCCAGCCGGGATAGGCGGCGCGGCAGGCGAGGTCCGAATAGGCGCCAGGCAGGCCCTGGAAGGCGATCACGTCGGTCATGCGGGTGCCGTTGCAAGAGGGGTCCGCGGCTTCTAATCGAGGGGTGGAGAGGGCGCAAACCGGAGGACGAACGGGCATGGAGGCATTCATCGCGGCAGCCGAGGCGGCGGCCGAGGCGGCGGGCGCCGTCATCCGCCCGCTCTTCCGCTCCCCCCTGCTGGTCGAGGCCAAGGGCGATGCCAGCCCCGTCACGGAGGCCGACCGCGGCGCCGAGCGCGCCATGCGCGAGGTTCTCGCCGCCCGCTTCCCCGACCACGGCATCTGGGGCGAGGAATACGGCCCCGACCGGATCGAGGCCGAGTATCTCTGGGTGCTGGACCCGATCGACGGCACCCGGGCCTTCGTCACCGGCCGGCCGCTCTTCGGCACGCTGATCGGCCTGCTGCACCGGGGCGTGCCGGTGCTCGGCCTGATCGACCAGCCGGGGATCGGCGAGCGCTGGATCGGCGCCCAGGGACAGCCGACGCGCTTCCGCTCCCCCCTCGGCGGCGCAGCCGGCTGCCGCCCCTGCCCGCGCCTCGCCGAGGCCGAGCTCTCCTGCACCAGCCCCGACATGTTCGCTTCCGCCGACGGCCCGGGCTTCGGGCGCCTCCGCGCCGCCGCCCGCCGCGTCACCTGGGGCGGCGACTGCTACAGCTACGGCCTCCTCGCCCTCGGCCTGGTCGACGTCATCGCCGAGAGCACCATGAAGCCCTGGGACTGGGCCGCCCTCGTTCCCGTGGTGGAGGGCGCCGGCGGCCGTGTCACCGGCTGGCGCGGCGAGCGGCTGACCCTCGAGAGCGACGGCCGCGTGCTGGCGGTGGGCGACCCGGCACTGCTGCCGGAGGCCGTTGCCCTGCTCGGCGGCTGACGGTTGCCGCCGGCGGGGGGAACCCCCATCCTCCCGCCATGGACCGCCGCACCCTCCTGGCCTCCGGCCTCGCACTCCCGCTCCTCCGTCCGTCGGAGGGTGCAGCCCAGCCGACGCCGACCCGCAGCCACGCCCTCTCCCTGCTCGGCGACCCGGCCCTGCCGGCCGACTTCCCTCACTGGCCCTGGGTGAACCCGGACGCGCCGAAGGGCGGCGAGATCGCGCTGACCGCCCTCGGCAGCTTCGACAGCTTCAACCAGTACATCCTGCGCGGCACGGCGGCGGTTGGCCTCTCCAACCTCTACGACACGCTGCTGAAGGAGAGCGCGGACGAGGCGAGCACGGAGTACTGCCACCTCGCCGCCGCCATCGAGCAGCCGGCCGACCGCATGGGCGTCACCTTCGAGTTGCACCCCGCCGCACGCTTCCACGACGGCAAGCCGGTCACGGCGGATGACGTGGTCTGGACCTTCAACACCCTCCGCCAGAGCGGCCGGCCCTTCTACCGCGCCTACTGGGCCGATGTGGCGGAGGTAGTGGCCGAGGGCCCCCGCCGCGTCACCTTCCGCTTCAGGACGAACGAGAACCGCGAGCTGGCCCTGATCCTCGGCCAGATGCCGGTGCTGCCGAAGCATTGGTGGGAGGGGCGCGACTTCGCCCGGCCGCTGCTCGAGGCGCCGCTCGGATCCGGCCCCTACCGGCTGGAGCGCTTCGAGAGCGGCCGCAGCCTGGTCTACCGCCGCGTGCCGGACTACTGGGCGAAAGACCTCCCCACCGCACGCGGCACCGCTAACTACGACGTCATGCGCTACGAGTATTTCCGCGACAGCACCGTGGCGCTGGAGGCCTTCAAGGCCGGGCAGATCGACTTCCGCACCGAGAACATCGCCAAGGACTGGGCGACGGCCTACGACTTCCCTGCCATGCAACGCGGGCTGGTGAAGCGCGACGAGATCCGCCACGAGCTGCCGACCGGCATGCAGGCCTTCGCCATGAACCTGCGCCGGCCGCTCTTCCAGGATGCGCGCGTCCGCCGCGCCCTCATCGAGGTCTTCGACTTCGAGTGGATGAACGCCAACCTGTTCTACGGCAGCTACACGCGGACGACCTCCTACTTCTCCAACTCCGAACTCGCCTCCTCCGGCATCCCGGAAGGCCGCGAGCTGGACATCCTGCAGGCCTACAAGGGCCGCGTCCCCGACCGCCTCTTCACCGAGCCCTACAAGCTCCCCGTCACCGACGGCTCCGGCAACAACCGGGACGGCCTGCGCCGCGCCCTCGACCTGCTGCGCCAGGCCGGCTGGACGGTGCGCGACCGCAAGCTGGTCAATGCCGAGGGCCAGCCCTTCGCCTTCGAGATCCTGCTGAACGGCCCGAGCTTCGAGCGCATCGCGCTGCCCTACATCCAGAACCTGCAACGCCTCGGGATGGAGCCGCGCGTCCGCACCATCGACCCGGCGCAGTACCAGGTGCGGATCGACGCCTTCGACTACGACATGACGGTGGATGGCCAGGGCCAGTCCCTCTCCCCCGGCAACGAGCAGCGCGACTTCTGGACGGGCGCCAAGGCGCAGGAGAACGGCAGCCAGAACGTCGCCGGCATCGCCAACCCGGTGGTGGACGAGCTGGTGGAAATGGTCATCGCCGCGCCCGACCGCGCCGAGCTGGTCGCCCGCACCCGCGCCCTCGACCGCGTGCTGCTGTGGAACGACTACATGATCCCGCAATGGCACAGCCGGACCTTCCGCGTGGCCTATTGGGACAAGTTCGGCCGTCCGCCGCGCAACCCGAAATATGCGCTGGCCATCGACAGCTGGTGGATCGAGCGCGGCCGCGAGGGCGCCGTCGAGCAGGGCAAGCGCGAGGCGAAGCCGCAATAGCATGGGCGCCTACCTCCTCCGCCGCCTGCTGCTGGTGGTGCCGACGCTGCTCGGCATCATCCTGATCAATTTCGCCGTGGTGCAATTCGCCCCCGGCGGCCCGGTGGACCAGATGATCGCCGAGCTGAAGGGCCAGGGCGGCAGCAGCCTCGGCCGCCTCTCCGGCGAGGGCCAGGGCGAGACGACCCGCCCGCCCGCCAACCAGGGCGGCGGCAACGAGGCCAGCCGCTACCGCGGCGCCCGCGGCCTCGACCCGGCGGTGGTGCAGGAGATCGAGCGCGCCTTCGGCTTCGACAAGCCCTGGCCGCAGCGGCTCGGCGAGATGCTGGCCGGCTATGCCCGCTTCGACCTCGGCCGCAGCCTGTTCCAGGACCGCCCGGTCTCGCAGCTGATCCTGGAGAAGCTGCCCGTCTCGATCTCGCTCGGCCTGTGGTCCACGCTGATCATCTACCTGGTCTCGATCCCTCTCGGCATCCGCAAGGCGGTGCAGGACGGCACGCGCTTCGACCTCGCCAGCAGCGCCGTGGTGCTGGTCGGCTATGCAATCCCGAGCTTCCTCTTCGCCATCCTGCTGGTGGTGCTCTTCGCGGGGGGAAGCTTCGTGCAGTGGTTCCCGCTACGCGGCCTGCTCTCCTCCGGGCTGCAGGACGCGCCCTTCCTGACCCGCGCGGCGGACTACGCCTGGCACATGGTGCTGCCGACCGTCGCCCTCGTCATCGGCGGCTTCGCCGGGCTGACCATGCTGACGAAGAACTCCTTCATGGAGGAGATCGGCAAGCAATACGTGGTGACGGCGCGGGCCAAGGGGGCAGGGGAGCGGCGGGTGCTCTACGGCCATGTCTTCCGCAACGCTATGCTGCTGATCATCGCCGGCTTCCCCGCAGCCTTCATCGGCATCCTCTTCACCGGGGCGCTGCTGGTGGAGATCATCTTCTCGCTCGACGGGCTCGGCCTGCTCGGCTTCGAGGCGGCGATCCGGCGCGACTACCCGATCATGTTCGGCACGCTCTACATCTTCACCCTGCTTGGCCTGGTGATGCAGATCATCGGCGACTTCGCCTACACCCTGGTCGACCCGCGCATCGACTTCTCCGCGCGGCGGTAGCGCTCAGCCGAACAGGAAATCCCCCGCCGACAGCGCGGACCTGGCGAAGCCTGCCAGGGTGAGGCTGTGGCCTTCGCCGAGATCGATCACCACCCCGCCCGGCCGGTCCGCCGCCGCCGCCAGCACGGCGGTGAAGCCGGCGACGCCGCCGAGCCGGATGTGATCAACGCCCGGGGTGAAATCGCCGATCCGGTCCGCCCCGCCGCCCGGCGCGAACAGGAACAGGTCCGCCCCCGTCCCGCCGAGCAGCACGTCGTTCCCGCCCCCGCCATCGAGCGTATCCCCGCCCGCGCCGCCCATCAGCCAATTCGCCGCCGCATTGCCGGTGATGACGTTGTCGAGCGCGTTCCCCTGGCCGATGCGCGTCGTCCCCAGCAGCACCAGCCTCTCGGCATTCGACGGCAGGACGTAGCTGCCGCCCGCGATATCGACGAACACGGCGTCGATGCCCCCGCCCGCCGCCTCCACCACCTGGTCCGCGACGCTGTCCACCCGGTAGGTGTCGTGGCCGGCGCCGCCCGCCAGCCAATCCATCTCGCCGAGGCCGGAGGCGCCGTCCAGCAGGTCATCCCCGTCGCCGCCCAGCAGCCGGTCCATCCCGCCGCCGCCGGCCAGCGTATCGTCCCCCGCGCCGCCGCCGAGGATGTTCGGCGCATCGTTTCCGGTGATCAGGTTGGCGAGCGCGTTGCCCGTGCCGCGCAGGGCCCCGGCCGCCAGCACCAGCGCCTCGACATGCGCGGGCAGCACGGTGTCGATGGCGGCGACCACCGTATCCCGGCCTTCGCCCGCCGCCTCCAACACCCGGTCGCCGGCGCTGTCGACATGATAGAGATCGTGGCCCACCCCCCCCGCCAGCCGATCGACTCCTGCCCCGCCATCCAGCGTGTCATCCCCCGCGCCGCCGGCGAGGCTGTCCGCCCCGGCGCCACCGGTGACATCCAGCCGCTCGATCCCGCGCAGCAGGGTCACATGGGCGCCATCCGTCAGACGGCCCACCGCCATGTCGAGGACGAGGCCCGCCCCGAAGGCGCTGCGGTCGATCAGCGCGAGGTCATTGTCCTCGCCGCCGTCCAGCAACGCGTCCCAGTCCGTCGAGACGAGGGTATCGTCGCCGAGGCCGCCCTCCAGGCTGTCCCGCCCGGCCTGGCCATCGAGCCGGTCATTGCCGGCGCCGCCCTGCACCGTATCGCCACCTGCGCCACCGAGCAGCGCATCGGCGCCATCCCCACCCTCCAGCCGGTCACTGCCGTCGCCGCCGTCGAGTTGATCGGCGCCCGCATCGCCGAGCAGCGTATCGTCACCGAGGCCGCCGGCGAGCCTATCCTCGCCATCGCCGCCGCTCAGCGAGTCGCCGCCATCCCCGCCATCGAGCCAGTCCCCCTCGGCGCCGCCGCGGAGCGTATCGGCGCCGATGCCGCCATACTGCGCATCGGCGCCAGCGCCGCCGTCCAGCAGGTCGTCCCCGTCGCCGCCATCGAGCCGGTCCGCTCCCGCGCCGCCGATCAGCCTATCCTTCCCCATCCCGCCATGAAGCGAATCATCGCCGCCCTGGCCGGCGACCAGGTCATCGCCGTCGCCACCATAGATCCAGTCGCCGCTTCCGCTGCCGGAGAGCGTATCGTCCCCCGCCCCACCGCTCAGGGCCGCCGTCGGCTGCCCCGCCGCCAGCAGCAGCACGTCATTGCCGGCGGAGCCGTTGATCTCCTCCATGCCGAGCATCGCCCCCGGCGCGGCGCGCAGGTCGAGCAACATGCCGATGCTGCCGGGCCCCCAGCGGTCATAGCCGGCTCCGCCATCGATGCTGTCGGCCGGGGTGCCGATATCGGCGAGGGCGATGACGCGCGGCGCCGCCTCGCCGGTATCGAGCAGCAGCGTACCGGTGAAGCGGCCATCGGCCTCGCTGATGATGACGTCGTCGCCCTCGCCGCCGAGCAGCGTATCGCCGCCCGGCCCGGCGAGCAGGGCATCGTTCCCCGCCTCGCCCGCCAGCAGGTCGTCGCCGTCGCTGCCATAGAGGGTATCCGCCCCGTCGCCGCCCCGCAGCGTATCCTGCCCGCCGCCGCCATCCATGGCGTCGGCGCCGGCCTGGCTGACCATCGTGTTGTCGAGCCCGTTGCCCCAGCCATTGGCGCTGCTGCCGGCGAGATTGGCCAGCACCAGCGCCTCGACATCCGCCGGCAGCGCATAGGGCCGATCGGCGATGACGGTGTCGAAGCCCTCGCCCGGCGCCTCCACCACCTGGTCGCCCGGGCCGATGCTGTAGGTGTCGTCGCCCAGGCCGCCGATCAGCGTACCTGCCCCCGCTCCGCCGGCGATGGTGTCGGCGAAGGCCGAGCCGCGGATCAGGCCGATGGAGACGAGCCGGTCGATGCCGCCCCAGCCGTCCCGCACCATGCCGGCGGCCAGGTCGGCATCGATGGCGCCCGGATCCCCCGCGTAATCGGCGCCGACCCAGGTGCCGGCGGCAGGCGCCCGCAGCGTGTCGTTCCCGGCGAGGCCGCGCAGCCAGGCATGGGCGCCGATCGCCAGCCCGGTCAGGTCGTCGCCGAGGGCGGAGCCCCAGAGGAATTCCACGTTGCGCAGCACATCCGTGCCGCCCCATTGGTCCTGGCCGAAGCCGGCGGTGAGGTCTGCCACCACGCCCTGCGTCGCCAGCCCGCCCGTATCGTAGCTGACGGTATCGAAGCCGCCGGCGCCATCGATGGTGTCGTCGCCGGCCCCGCCGCCGAAGCGCTCATCCGCCGCCGAGCCGTGGAGGCTGTCATTCCCGGCGCCGGCGGTGACGATCTCGATCGAGGTCAGCCGGTCGGTGCCTCCCGGCTTCAGCACATAGGGACCCTGGACGAAGCCGCGCACCGTGGTCGTGGTGAGCATGACGGTGATGGCGCCGTCGCCGGCATAGCGCCACTCATCCTGCCCGGCGCGGCCGTCGAAGCTCTTGTTGCCGCTCTGGCCGGAGAGGAAGACATCCTCCCAGGCCGTGCCCAGCACCGTGTCGCCATGGGCCGAGAGCGCCGCGACCCGGCGGATATCCACCAGCGCGTCGATGCTGCCCCAGCCGTCCTGCGCCGTGCCGCCCTGGAGGTCGATCAGCGCCGCCGCCGGGCTCGCCCCGTAGGAAACCTGCACCGTCGTGGTGCGGTTGCCGATGATCCGGTCCGCCCCCGCCCGCCCCTCGAGGCTGAGGGCGAAGAAGCCCGCCGTGGCGCCGCCCGCATCCAGCGTATCGGCGCCCGCGGTGCCGGCGATCACCTGGATGCCGGTGAAGCTGTCCACCCCGCCGCCCGGCTTCACCGCCATGCCGGCCGCGGTGCCGGCGAGGGTGACGGCGACCGGCCCGGCGAGGCCGGCATAGCTCAGCGCATTCCCCGCCCCCGCGCCGCCGGCGATGCGGTCATTGCCGAGGCTGCCGAGAAAGGTCTCGGCCAGGCTGCCGCCTTGCAGGCTGTCATCCGCTGGCGTCCCGGCGACGAGATAGCCGCCATCGAGCCTGAGGAAGCTGCCTTCGACGAAATCCGCCGTGCCCAGCGTGCCGACGCCCTCGATCCGCACGACGAGGTCGGTCGCGTCCAGCCGCCCGTTGCGGTCGAGGTCGAGCACCAGCCAGCCGCCGCCTTCCTGGCCCGGCTGCCAATAGGCCTGGTAGGCGTCCAGCCGTTGCGCCGGCAGCGCCATCCCCTCGGCCGGCGCCGTGACCGGCGCGCCGATGCTGCCGCTGAAGACCAGGGGCCGGGCGATGCCATCCGCCGCGGCATAGAGTCCCGCATCCGCCCCGCTGCCATCCGCCCGGCCGAACCAGGCATTGCTGATGCGGAGCCGGTCGCCGTCTGCCCGGTTGAAGCCGATGACCGTATCCATTGCGGCGAGGGTGGACCAGCTCACCTGCCCCATACCCTGGAGCAGCAGCGCATCCGCCCCCGGCCCGCCCTCCAGCCGATCGGCGCCGAGGCCGCCCTGGAGGCTGTCATCCCCGTCGCCGCCCCGCAGCCAGTCATTCCCGGCGCCGCCGAGCAGCAGGTCGTCCCCCGCGCCGCCGACCAGCCCGTCATCGCCGTTGCCGCCGTCGAGCACGTCGGTCCCGTCGCCGCCATCGAGCGCATCCTCGCCCTCGCCGCCGACCAGGCTGTCGAAACCGGCCCCACCGAGCAGGCCGTCTGTCCCGTCCCCGCCGAGGAGGGTGTCGTCCCCGTCGAGCCCGGCCAGCACATCGGCACCGGCGAAGCCGTGGAGGCGGTCCGCACCGGCTGTGCCGGCGAGGCTGTCCGCTCCGGCGGTCCCGAGGGTGGAGAAGGTCCCGGCGACGAAACTTCCGGCCCCGATTGCCTGCCCCGTCGGCAGGTCGAACCGCACCACGAGGTCGGCCGTGCCGAGCAGCCCGTCGCCGTCGAGGTCGAGCAGCAGCCAGCCGCCCGCCGCATGCCCCGGCTGCCAGTAGAGGGTGAGGCCCTGCCCCCCCGTCGCATCCGGCAGCGCCATGCCGGCGGCCGGCGCCACCCGCGCCGCCAGCGCCCCGCCGAAGCCGACCGGCAGGCTCGCCCCTCCGGAGAGGCCGAAGCTGCCCGTCGCCAGCGGCAGCAGCCCGGTGCCGATTGCCTCGCCGCGCAACACCAGCAGGTCGCCGTCCCCGGCGTTGAAGTCGGCGATGCGGTCGGGGGCGGCGAGGCTGCTGTCGAGCCCGCCGCTGCCCTGCAGGATGAAGCGGTCCGCCCCCGCTCCGCCGGTGAGCAGGTCCGCCCCGGCCCCGCCATGGAGCGTATCCATTCCGTCGCCGCCGAGCAGCGTATCCGCCCCGGCCAGGCCTTGCAGCGCGTCGTTCCCCGCCCCGCCGGCGAGGCTGTCATTCCCCGCGCCGCCGACCAGCCCGTCATGTCCACTGCCGGCGGTGAAGCTCAGATGCTCCACCCCTGTCACGCTGGTTCCGGCGATCTGGCTGACCAGCCCCGGCGCCAGCATGTAGAGGGTGATGGCCGCCGTGCTGACCGAGCGGTCGATCACCGCGCGATCAATGCCCGCCCCGCCATCGAGCGTGTCACTCCCCGCGCCGCCGACCAGCGTATCGTCGCCGCCGAGGCCGGCGAGGCTGTCCGCCCATTCCGTCCCTTGCAGCAGGTCGGCGCCCGCGGTGCCGGTGAGCGTGGCCATGGAACCCCTTGCCGGCTCGCCGGGGATCGGCGCAGCCGGTCAGGGGGCTCTACCCTCCTTCCGCTTAAGAAACCCCCTACCGCAGCGGAAAGCCGATGCCCCGCAGCGCCGCCACCAGCCGGTCGCGCCCCGCCATCGCGCGCAGCTTCGCCAGCCGGCCGATGACGCGTCCGGTCCAGCCTTCCGGCCCCATGCCGTTGCGGGCGGAAAATTCGCCGAGCGCCGTGTCATAGCCCGCGCGCTGCGCCGCCTCGCCTTCGGTCGCGTAGCGCTCGCGGTGCAGTACCGTCGCCTGTGGCAGGCGCGGCTTCACCTCACCCGGATCGGCCGCATAGCCGACGCAGAGGCCGAAGACGCCAACCGCCCCCGGCGGCAGGCCGAGCAGCCCCGCCACGCGCTGCACGTCGTTGCGGAGCGCGCCGATATAGACGGTCGACAGGCCGAGCGATTCCGCCGCCACCACGGCGTTCTGCGCCGCCAGCGCCGCATCGACGGCGGCGACGAGGAAGCTCTCGAGATAGGGCAGCCCCTCGAGCGCCACGCCCTCCGCCTCGGCCAGCCGGGCATTGCGCGAGAGATCGGCCAGCCAGACGAGGAAGAGCGGGCATTGCCGGACATGCTTCTGTCCGCTCGCCACCTCGGCGAGCGCCGCGCGCGCCTCCGGATCCTGCACCGCGACCACCGACCAGGTCTGCAGGTTGGAGGAGGTCGCGGCCGAGGAGGCGGCGGCCACCAGCGTCTCCAGCGTCCCTTCCGGCAGCGGGTCCGGCCGGTAGGCACGAACCGAGCGATGGCCGAGCATCCCGGCGATGGTTTCGTTCCACGGCCCGGCGAGGGGGATGGCATCGTGGCCATAGCGGGCGGCGAGCGCTTCCGTCTTGCCGGCGGTGGCGGGGGTCAGGCTGTCCATGGGCGGTCTCCGTTTCGCCGGCAGGCTAGTGCCGCCAGCCGCTTCAGACGAGCCCCAGCCGCTTCGCCAGCTCCCGGTACAGCGCCACCTGGGCGCGCACGTAGTCCCGCGTTTCCTCCGGATCGAGCAGGCGGGGGATGGAGCCAACGCGGCGGGTCGCCGCCATCCAGTCCCGGTCCTGCCGCAGCTGGGCGAGGGCGGAGGTCCAGGCGGCCACCACCCCTCCCGGCAGGCCGGGCGGGCCGAACAGCGCATTCCAGCCGGCGATGCGCGCCAGCGGCTCCACCTCCGCCTCGCGCGCAGTCGGCACGCCGGGCAGGGAGGGCAGCCGCTCCGCCGTGCCGACCACCAGGGCGCGCAACTGCCGGTCGGCGATCGCTCCCGCCATGTCGCTGAGGTTGTTGCCGATGAACTGCGCCTGCCCGCCGAGCACCGCCACCACCGCCTCCGCACCGCCGCGGAAGGGGATGGCGACCCCGGCATCGATCGGCAGGCCGAGGCTGGCGAAGAGGTGCCGCACCCCGAGGTCGAGCAGCGTCGCCGGCCCGGTGGTAGCGAAATTCAGCCGCCCCGGTCCCTCGCGCAACGCCCCGGCCAGCTCGCCGAGCGTCCGCCAGGGTGCATCGGCCCGGACGCAAAGGACGAAGGGGTTCTCGTCCAGCAGGCCGAGCATGGTGAACTCGTCCCAGGCATAGGGCGTGCGCGGGTCGGTTGCCGGAAGGATGGCGGAGGAGCCGATGCGGGCCAGCAGCAGGGTCTGCCCGTCCGGCTTCGCCCGCGCGACGAAGCCGGTGCCGACCGCGCCCGAGGCGCCGGTGCGGTTCTCCACCACCAGCCCGGCCTGCGGGTTCGGCAGGTAGCGCCCGGCATGGGCCGCGAGCGTCCTGCCTGCGATGTCTGCCGCGCCGCCGGCGGAGAAGGGCACCACCAGCATCACCGGTCGCTCCGGGTAGGCGGCCTGTGCCCGGGCGGAAGGGGCGAAAAGGGCGAGGCCAGCGGCGAGGCTGCGGCGCGTGAGCTTCGGCATGATGGGTTCTCCCGGCGGCAGGAGCATGGCCTGCAAATGGGGCGGCCCCAGGGCCGCGGCAGTCCGGCGTCGATCACGCCGTGTTGCGTGATCCTTCACGCCCATGCTAACGCCAGGGCATGACGTCCGCGAACGGCACGCCGGCAGGCAACTCCCGGCGACCCTCAGCGGCGTTCCCGCGTGGTGCGTGGGGCGCCCTCCCTTCGGGGGAAAACCGCATGGCAGGAGCCCTGTGGCGGGGAAGTATTGCCCTGGCGCTGGTCCTGGCCGCCGTACCGATTGCCACCGCTTCGGCCCGCCCGGCCCACAAGGCCGCCGCAACCGCCGCGCCCCGCCTGCCGGATGCGCCGCAGGACCAGCTTCCGCCTGCCATTGCGACCGCCCTGCCGCATTCCCCGCGTGCCGCCTGCCTCGCCGCCGCCCGCCGGGCCGAGCAGGTGCACGGCCTGCCGCAGGGCCTGCTGGTCGCCGTCGCCCTCTCCGAGAGCGGGCTGCACGCCCATGCGCTGAGCATCGGCGGCCGTGCCTCCTTCCCGGAGGACCTGTCGACGGCCCGCCGCCTCCTGGCCCAAACTCCGGCCCGGCAGAGCGTCATGGCGGGCTGCGTGCAGGTGAATGCCCGGGTCCATGCCCGCGGGTCCGACTGGCCGCTCGACCCGGTGCGGGCGACCGACTGGGCCGGCGGCCTGTTGCGCCGCTGGTACACCGAGACCGGCACCTGGGAGGAAGCGATCCGCCGCTGGCATGGCGGCTCCCCCGCCTCCTCGCAACGCGTGGTCTGCCGTGTGCGGGCCAAGCTGGAAGTGACCGCTCCCGGCTCCACCCTGCTGCGAGGCCAACCCTGTCGCAAGGCGGAGGCGATGCAGGCCCGCCGCAACGGCGCCACCCTGCTCGAAGTGGCCGAGATGCAGGACCGCGCGGACTGATCATCCGGCTGAGACCACGCCACAGGTTGAATCTGTGAAATCAGAATAAGTGGCCACGAGGCAGTGATGCCGCGGCTGGATCGTCCAAAGCCATGACCTGATAAGGAAACATAAGAAAGGCGGGAGGTTGCCCACCGCTGTTACTTGTCATCCGAGAGGCGATGTTTGTGGCCGGTCCGGGTGAAGCCGCGGTTTCCTTCGTTCCGCATCAATGCGACTTCAGGGTGACGAGCGCATTTTTGTGTACCCTGTAACGCGCTCGTCACAGCGCCAGCGGGCAACGGTGGCTTCGATCAGGGCTTCGCCTAGGCGGGGGCGAGGAATCCACTGATGCATGGTCACCAATCTGTTCTGCTTGTTGTCGAGGACGACTTTCTGGTCCGTCTGACGCTCGTCGATGCCCTAGGCGATATGGGCTTCGAGGTGCTGGAGGCGGAGGATGCGCGTGCCGCGCTGTCGCTGCTCTGCGACCATCCCGAGATCGATCTCATGCTTACCGACATCAACCTGCCCGGCGGGTCCGATGGCTTCGCCCTGGCCCGCGCCGCGCGGGTGATCCGCGCCGGGCTGCCGGTCATCTACGCCTCGGGCCGGTACAACCGGGCGGAGCCCCACCAACAGGTCTCCGGCTCGCGCTTCATCGCCAAGCCCTTCACCCCGACGCTGGCCGTCGCGGTGATTGCGGACCTGTTGGGCGGCGACGCAGCGCGTGGCCCGTTCCGCCCGGAACAAATCGGGACGGACCGCCGCGTCTGACTCCGCAGCCGCCGGCCCTGAGGCGCAGCGGCCGTTCCTGCCCATGATGATGTGACAGGCCGATCCGCCCTTGCGGGGCGGGGCCGCCGGCTCGCTAACTCAGCCGACGGCGTGCCTGCATCAGCCCAGGCTCAGTTGACCGCCCGGTCCACCGAGCGGCCCAGCCGCTCCACCGGCCCGCGCGGCGGGTCGACCGTGTCGCGCACGCGCTCACCGGCCCGGTCGAGGCTGCGCCCCGTACGCTCGGCCGGGCCTCCGCGGTCGCAGGCGGCCAGGCTCATGGTCAGCAGGGCGGGAATCAGCAGCAGGCGAAGCAGCGTGGTCATGCCATCCTCTGTCTCGATTACGATCGCTGCTTCATCGCCGGAGCGGCACGAAAGTTCAGGGGGGGAGGGGAGGATGCTGGATCTGACGGGGAAGGTGGCCATCGTCACCGGCGCGGGCTCGGTCGGGCCGGGCTGGGGCAACGGCAAGGCGACGGCGGTGCTGCTGGCGCGCCAGGGCGCCCAGGTCTTCGCCATCGACATCGCGGCGGAGGCCGTCGCCGAAACCGCCGCGCTCGTCGACGGCGAGGGCGGCACCTGCACCACCCATGTCTGCGACATGCTGGACGCTGCCGCGGTGGAAGCCGCCATCGCCGCCTGCATCGCGCGCTACGGCCGCATCGACATCCTGGTGAACAATGTCGGTGGCTCGCATCCCGGCGGGCCGGTCGACATGCCGGAGGAGGTCTGGGACCGCCAGATCGACTTCAACCTGAAGACGCCCTTCCTCGGCTGCAAATACGTATTGCCCGTGATGGAGGCGCAGGGCGGCGGGGCGATCGTCAACGTCTCCTCCGTCGCCGCGCTGCGCATGTCGGCCGGGCGGCCGCATGTCGCCTATTCGGCGAGCAAGGCGGGCGTCATCGCCTTCTCGAAGTCGGTCGCCCTGACCTATGCGCGCCAGCGTATCCGCTGCAACACGGTCATCCCCGGGCTGATGCACACGCCGCTGGTGGAGCACCGCCTGGTGCGGCAACTCGGCGCCAACGACGCCGAAGCGCTGATCGCCCGGCGCCATGCCAGCGTGCCGGTCGGGCAGATGGGCAGCGGCTGGGACGTTGCCCATGCCGTGCTCTTCCTCGTCTCCGAGGAGGCGAAGTACATCACCGGCACCGAGCTGGCAGTCGATGGCGGGTTCACGGCCGCCGGGCCGGTCTGAGCCTTCTACGTTACGGCCGCAGCGCCTCCGCCGGTGACCAGCCGCGCTCCAGCCGCTTGCAAAGGCGCCGGTAGTCGATGCCGGTCGCCGCGGCGGCGGCGGAGAGGCTGACCATCCGCCCGCGATAGGGGATGAAGTGCCGCGGCGTGCCGCGCCGCGGCGGCGAGTGCTCCCAGGCGCAATTCGCCGGGGAGAACCCGCGCTGCTCGTTCAGCCGAACCAACCGGTGATCCGGGCTTGGCCGCTTGCCGAGATCCTCCAGGAAGGCAGCATAGCCACGCCCGCCGCCGGCCTGCCAGCGGCGGCAGACGGAGGCTTCCTGCTGGCGGTGCAGCAGGCTTTGCCAAACATGATACTCCGGCGCCACCCGGCCGCCGGCCTTGCCGCCGTGGCGGTATTGCCGCTCGCGGGATGCATCGTCGCGCAGGCAGCCGCAGCTCAGCGTCGTGCCGGCCTTCAGCCTGTCTTCCCGCACCGTCGCGCTGCCGCCGCACTCGCAGTCGCAATGCCAGCGGCGCCGCGCGAAGCGGCCGCGCCAGAAATAGGGGCTGTCCTCATGCGATACCACGAGGCGGCCAAAGCGGAGGCCGCTGCGGATCGTATCAGTCGCCATGCGTGCGTTTCCTGCCAGATTCGACTTGTGACGATCTTGGGACACTAGCAGCAATGTCATGCTTCACATGCCGCGAAGCGAGCCTGGCTCAAGGAGGGTTGATGCCGGGTTAAGAACGGCTCAGCCAACGGACGTGATCTGGTAGGGGCGGCCGGACTCGAACCGGCATAGCCTTGCGGCCGGGGGATTTTGAGTCCCCTGTGTCATCTTTGGGGTAAAGTTGTCTTACCGGCACCTACTAGTGGTGCCTGCCTGACGCTTGGTCCCTGCCCGAGGTCCGAAAGGCGTGGACAGCGACTGTAAAGGTTATTGTCGGGACATCGGCTTCAGCCTCATGAGCGCTCATGGAGCCAGACCGCCCAGGTTCACGCTTTAGGGCGTGGTGTGGGCAAACGCAGCCCGTGTGCTTTCTGACGATTCATCCGGGGAAGCCGCTTCTAGGAAGCGGACCACGCTCGGCGTCTCTCGACCCACTTCGAAGTCCAACCCTCGCTTGCCGAGGTCCGGTCGTGAGCGCAATGCCGGGTGCATAGCGGCAAACAAGCAGCCTCAAAGATGGTGAGGCACAAAATCCGGATCGAACCGCGAAATTCTCGGCTGCCGCCTCGGTTACCGAGACCGTAGGGTGGGTGGTCACTGGTGCAGGAACACGCGGCGCTATCCGGCATCGTCTTCGTGCTGAAGACCGGCACCTAGTCGAAAGACCTGCCTTCTGAGATGGGCTGCGAGTCCGGCACGACCTGCTAGCCGCGATTGCAGGACTGGTAGTCCACGGGCGTGTGGGCCCGCCTGCATCGCATGCTGCTGGAGCGGCTGCTCTGGGCCGACAAGCTGAACTGGCGCAGGACTTGGAAGGGCCCTCCAACTCGCGCATCCGGCTAGCCGCGACCACATCGTCGTCGACCTGGATCGCCGCCTTGCCACCCTCGGCCATAAGTCGCCTCCACCCGAACAACAGGCTAGGCGAGATGCCATGCAGGCAGGCGAGGGTAGCGATCGTCATGCCCGGCGCCATGGTTTTCTCGATCAGCCGAAGCTCAGCCGCTGCTGCCGCGGCATCGGCACTCATGGCCGGTGATGATTTCAACGCGCGTCGGATCGTTCGGTATAGGCGCATGCCTAGGCGCTCACGGCTTCGCTCAGTGTCAGGTCGAAAAAGGGGCCACTCTACGAGCAACCTGAACACCGAACTTGGCTGCTAGTTTTCGATTCGGATTCATAATTAACGCTCGATAATGGTTTCGCTGCAACAGTTTGTGGGTGGAGCTTGTGTCAGAGTTATTGGCTAAGCGAGGGCCCCCGTAATGACGACAAACGTATTTTGGCAAATTCACCGACATTGCAGGAGAGTACGATAATGTTATCGACGATTACTGGGCAAAGCCACACCGTCGTACGAGTTCCAGCACAGGGGACACCGTATGTGCCGTTTGGCTGGACTGTAAGGGTTTTGCTTCTAGTCGAAGACGGCGGAGGAGAAGCTTATCCCTTTTGGCCGCTCTACGACTGCATGGCGGCCAAATGGGCTTACAGCGACGCTTGGCAGGCTAATTTGGCTCGTTCGGTTGGCCTTTTTTGGGACTTCCTAATCGCAAGGCGCCGTGTGGATCCTGAAGAGTTCGAGACGGTTGTCTCATACCGCCGCGTCCTTAGGAGTTTCGCAAGTGCCCTTATCAACGGCACGATAGAGGATGGCCACGACCCATTGGGATTATACTGGCTTCCACAGCCAGTCCTCATTGCGAACCGTGTGGCAGAGGCAATCGACGGCTTCGGATCATGGCTCGTTCGTGAGATGGATCATGCTCACCTTGTGCCGCGGCGATGGTGTGGACATGATTCGCTATCGTCACTAAGTGCTACCAAGCGCTTGAATCTATCGATCAAGAGCTACTTGAACGAGCAGGCAATGTCGCCGCGGATTGCGTTGCTTCCAAATGTCGAGGGACGTCGCGGCCAAGAGGCCGCAATTAGCTTTCCAGCCCACGCAGTCGAAAAGGTTCTGTGGGACGGATTTCGGCGACGCGGGGCCAGTACTGGGGGCTGGGACGGTTTTCATGTCGACGCTATGATGATATTTCTATTGCAAGTATTTGCTGGAGTGCGGGAGCACGAGCCTCACCATCTCTGGGTGACGGATGTTGTTGAGGATCCGTTCCGTCCCGGACATGCTCACGCCTTGCTGTACCATCCGGCGCTAGGTTATGCCTCTTTGGACGGACTGAACGGTGAACAACTGAGGACGAATCGGCGCGAATATCTCAGGGTAATGTTTAACCTCTCGCCTCGGACGCATGGTGCTGGCTCCTACCGGGTTGGTTGGAAGCGATCGGCGACGAATGGCAAGGATTACTATGCTGTTCTACTTTGGACAGACCCGCTTGCCTCCATGCTCTTTTTAGAGCTGTTCCGATACTACATCACCCGACGAAATAAAGTTATGGAACGTCGGGTGGGACTAAACCTGAAGCCGCACCCCTTCCTCTTCGTGTCGGAACAGGAAGCCAGAAATCTAGTTGACGGCTACAAATCGATTGGCGCTCCAGCGAGCATCGAATCGTATGAGGGAATGCTTAGACGGGCCGTCCGACGTGTTGGTCTACCGTACGGAAAGAAGTTCGGAACCACTTCGCATGGCGCCCGTCACCTGTATGCTCATACGATCCGCAAGTTGGGAATGGGGCGCAAAACTCTGCAGACGGCGCTTCGGCAGAGACATCCCGGCAGCTCTGACCGCTATGGTATTCCGTCTGCCTCGGACGTCAGCGACGACCTAAATAGAACGTTGAGCGAAAGGCGTTCCATGCTTCCGGAGGGGCTCCGGCTGGAGCGCACCTACGAATTCATGGTCGCGAGGCACCCGGAGTATGAGGGTGGCATCCTGTGAAGACGCGCTTGCCCCGCGACGAGATGCCGGTCACGACCAAGACTCGGGTCCGCACCAACTGGACGACGTCAGCAGACATGAACGGCTGGGCAGTTGTCCGGCCACTCACGGCAGAGGACTTGGACGAGACAACCGGTATACTTGAAGATGTAAGCGACGCTACCCTCTTCACTCTCGAGGGCACAGCAGCGGCATTAGGGTATTTGCTCGACGCGCCGATGAATGCGAAGCAGGTTTATCCGGTGCTCGCCCGTCTGATGCGACGTGGCGTGCTCCTCGCGCCACTTGGGGGCCTCAGGCGTCGTTGGGAATACGACCGTTTAGTGCCTGAACTGCGAGCATGGGTGAACCATACCGCTGAAGCAGCTGGTATGACGAAGCCTTCTAGGCTAGCGCGCTGTGCCATCGCAAGCCTATGGCTAGCAACCATCGAGGGACGAACCTTAACTGTCGATAGCGACGCCCTGAGGCGCTTTATCAACATGCATCTTTCCAACAACCAAAGGGGAAAATGGCTCAAAGGAATCTCTAGACATCAAATGACCGGCCTTAAGCAGGTTGGCGTAGCTGTCAGCGCCGACGTAACTAAAAAGTGGTCGCCCCTTCTTGCGATGTCGCACTATATTCCACAGAACGCGCTCTCCGAATGGCAAATCCTTTTACGTCGGTTCTACGAAGCAAAAAAACTCGGCTCCATTGACCATTATGATAACGCCTTCAAGCATTTTATCTCTTACTTAGCTGTTGCGCCACAAGTTCAAAACGTCGATAACTACTTCTCAGCTTCGATTGAGCGTCCGTCACTCGTCGACTGGCTGCGCGAAAGCTTACCTGGCACTTACACTTACAATCGAATTCAGACCTTCCTTTATGATTTCCTTTATTGGGTTGTGTCGAATCAGGATAGATTTTTCACGCACGACGAAGTAACCGGCGATCCAATCTTGCGATCGGGTGTCTATTTCCCTTTCCGGTCTTCTGACATAGATAGGTCGTGGAGCAGTCGGCGGGATAACTCCGAAGACCCGAGTGAGACGGTCCAACAGGCCCTTCCAGTTGAGTATATGGAAGAGATCGAGCATATTTTATTCGATAACGATATGGACTGGCCGAAAAAACGGTCTATTGATTGGATTGATTGGATCCCAGTCGGCGCGACGAAATCGGAGCGTATTTATTGTCCTGTGCTTCCCTACCTTATCAGCCTTCTCGTCAAAATTCCCATTCGGCAGGTCCAAGCGCGCAGGCTTGACTCTGGAGAGGGTGACATTCAGGTCTTTAATCTCGCCAGGGATGCTTGGGAAGAAAACTATGGTCCCCATGCAGGATACTGGGAACGCACAAATGTAGCACGTCCGGAGCGCGGCGTGCTTCGGCGTCTCAACGACACTTTCGAGGACAGGGTTTTATGCGGCCTGTTCATCAACTCGAACAAGACCTCCGACCGTAAGACTCTGTTCGACGAGCGCAGTGGCTACGTCATCCAGTGGCACAATGAAGCTGCAATCGATATTGTCAAAAAAATGCGTACTTGGCAGGAAATGCACAACCCCGTTGATAGCCCGCTAACGTACAAGGCCGTGCGGAAAGGCGTGTTCGAAAAGGCTTCGGAGGGCGTCATCCAGAGACGCCCAGCGTGCTTCTACTTGTTCCGCTACCCTGCTGGTAATGCCAGAGAATACAAGAGCTCACCGCCAAGCTCACAACAGCTTCGTTTTTTTTGGCTTGAGGTTCTGGCCGAGTTGGAGAGGCGGACAAAGGCACGCCACGCGACCGCGCCTGATCTAATCTCTACGTGGCAGGGTAATTCTCCGCAAACAAGTCCTTTTAATCTGCATGGCCTTAGGCATGCCGGGCTCACGCGGATGGCGATGTCGGGTGTGCATCCCTGGATCCTGCAAAACATCGTGGCAGGCCATGCGGCATGGGTCATGACGCTCTACTATATCAAACCGAACCCGGCTCACATCAGCGATGTTCTGAATGAAGCATATATCAGGGCTATGCGGGAGAAACAGCAGGAGTTCAAGCAATTCCTCACGTCCAAAACCATTGAAGAGGTGCATCGCGCAGCCATTGCCGGGAGTCATGGCATGGCAGCGCTTCAAGGTTTGCGGAACTCTGGGCTGAGTAATGCTACTGGCCATTTGGCGTCACTCGATATTGGAATTTGTCCCAACGGGAGGACACGCTGTGACGAGGGTATCCGGATTGCCGACCGCACCGAGTATAAGCACAAGGAAGCAGCTAAAGCATTTGGCCCGGTGCCGTGCACGGTCGGCGGCGCCCCAGACTGTGCTCGCTGCCGCTTCTTTATTACGGGAACACCATTCATGGAGGGGGTCCGGCTTAAGGTAAACGAGATCTCGCTCCACGCCCACCAGAGCGCCCTCCGATACCACGAGATGCGCAGGACGCTCGACGAGAAGGAGGCGACTTACGCCAGGGCCAGAAAGGAGGGGGCGTTATCAGACCCGGTGGAGGAGCAAGGGCTTCACATCCTCCGGCAGGAGCTAAAGGGCGAAGCTGACGTTCTGACCAATCTCGTCGAAAGCCTAAACGCACACTTTCAGATTTGGCAGAAGGTCAGAGCAATGGCACGTGAGCACTTGCGGGCCGAAGGGGCGTCCGTGCCTGCGCTGCTATTTCACGAACTGCCGGAGTTCCGATGGGAATTGCAGCCAAGGCTAGAAGGTGTTGACGAACTCTGCCATGCGGCGAGATGGTTTCCCTCCACCCGCACCACCGAGTTGCGCCGGGAGCGGCGAGAGGCGGTGATCCGCATGCTGGTGCGGAATAGGAGGCCTCCAGCCCTGGCCATGATGACAGAGGCTGAGGGAGACGCCGCCGCTGGCGCTATCATGGTGGAACTTTATAGGAAGTGGGGCAAGTCGGCGTTCCGGAAAGTATTTGACGAGCAGCAGACCTTCGAGAGCCTGGGCATCGTTGAGGAAATGGACGCGTTGCTTGGCAATCCCCTAGTGTCTAAATACAAAGATGCGCCGTTCACTCTGGAGCTGATAGCACCAGAGACGGAGTCTGTGCCATAAGCTCCGTCGGCGATCAGGCGGAGGAGGTCCGGCGAGGGTCGATTGACCACGTGCTGGCGACGCCAGGGGTGCGGGAGAGCACACGTGCAAACGTGGTAAAGGTTGACGAAGCCTGTCGCCGCCTTCTTGAACGCCGTGATGAGCTAAGTGTGGTCGCTGTTGTTAGCATGATCAAGGAACTGCATCCGCAAAGGTGGATAGCGGAGCAGACCTTCTACAACAAAACACCATCGAGCTTCTGCTACCGCGAGGTCATCAGCATATGGCAGACCTACAGGCGAACAGTCGACCAACTCCGAAAAACGCGTCTGCCGAGCAATGTGCAGGACGATCTGCCTGACATCCTGCTAAATCAATTACAGCCTGAAAGCGCACGGGTCATCGTTCTCGCGATGCGGACTTCGCTCAGGAACATGCACCGGCAAATAGGAATGCTGCGCAGCCTGACACCTGACAAGCTCGTCCGGCATCGGGAGCCCGCACCAAACGCAGGGGCAAGCTTGACACCTTTGAGCATTCTAACACGCGAAGAGAGTGACATCTTGTCTGCCTTCATCGATCCTACTGAGGCTAGCAGTCGAGGAGGGGCGTGGGACGACCTGGGCCGCCTTGTTGCGAATGGCGAAGCGCTGTCACGCGCCGGTCTGCTGCAGATAGTAATGAAGGTTCTAGATACGAGCCTGCCGCCCAAGCCTGCAAGCGACAAAACGGCCGCAATAAGAAAAGCGAAAAAGCGTTAAGGTGGTGGCCCTCCCCGGACTCGAACCGGGACGCCCGTTAAGGCTCGCGATTTTCGTACCACTTCGACTTTCGCCGCCCCTAGAAGGGTTCGTGGTCTGGACTGTCCCTTCACCTTGCCGCTTCCGCAGTTTAGGTGCTGCCCGTCCAGTCTCTACACCTTCCCATTTCTGGGCTTGGCTCGGGATTAGCAGTTAAGCCTTCCCCGACTTTGAGCAGTTCTACTCCTAGCGTTTCCACCAGGGCACCCAGTTAACGATGAGTCGCGTTCGTCTACCAATTCCGACAGAGGGCCGCAGGGCATTCTCTAGCATGAGGGTGAAGGCCAGCCAAGATCGGATACGAAGGGCAGGCCCCATACGTGTCTTCCAGCCCAACTGCCTCAGGTTCGAGTTCATCACCTTGCTCGAGGGCCACTCTGACGGTGTGGCCCACGGCGGCCGTAACATGCTGCTCGGTGCCGTTGGCCGCTAGATAACCGAGGCCGTCCCCTGGAGCACACGTGGCGCCCGCTTCAACACGACCAGCCCAGGCATCGTCATCACCTCGCTTGCTAATGACGAGCTGAAGGGACCTTGGGAGCCGAGCTACCGCGGCATGATCGACGTGTCCGCGGCGAGGCGCCCGCCTTCGTTGCCAGATGGGCTATGCCGATGGGGCGGATACCCCAGTGGTTGGACAAGCCGGTAGGCTCGAGAACGCATTGGCCGTTGCGCCTTCCAACCACCGGGACCTGCTTGTGCAGTTCCACTGCATGGAGGCGAGTGCCGTCGAGCTGAACCTGCCCCATGTCGCTATACGCTGACGGCAGGCCGCCATGGAAGCCGAAGGCGCCACCGGCAAGAGCCACGGTTGGGCGGATCGACGATGAGCGTATCGCCCTTTCACGCGCCTGACAGGCCGTACTTGCCCGCAAGTCGTACCAACCATCGATTTGGCTGGCCTGTGCGGGTACGTTCTGGCTTGCAATGTACACTACCGTAAGGTGTGCTTTCCTGCATGAATAGAGCTTCATAAGCAAAGAGGCGTTTGATGACCGCCACCTCCGGGGATGGGCTCAGACGGCTGATCGAAGCGCTACCGAGCCCATGCCTCGTCCTGTTACCCGACGAGCCGAGGTTCACCATGGTCGCAGCCAACGGCGCATACCTCCGTGCCAGCATGACCTGGCGGACAGGAATCATTGGACGTGGCCTGTTCGAGGTCTTTCCGGATAATCCTGATGACCACGCTGCCACAGGCACGCGCAATCTGGGCGCCTCGCTGGCTCGGGTGCTGGCGACCCGTGCCCCCGACCGCATGGCAGTGCAGAGGTACGATGTTACGCGAGCGGACGGTGCTTTTGAGGAACGGTATTGGACCCCGCTGAACGCGCCTGTCCTAGGTGAGGGCGGAGAGGTCGAATTGATTCTCCACCACGTAGAGGATGTCACAGGTTTCGTTCAAGTGCGTAAACGTTCATTGGCCGACAACGCGGCGGCTTACGAGGCGCTAGCCACGAAAGCGCACACCGACCTCCTGCTCGACGACCTCAGAGCCATGCTCTCGGCCCTCCGGACAAGCGAGCATGCGCTGCGCGCCGAGCGCGAACGGCTGCGCTTAATTTTCGAAAGCGCTACGGAGTACGCAATCATCAGCATGGACATCGGGCGGCGCGTTATCTCGTGGAACGAAGGGGCGCGCCGCCTTCTGGGCTATGAGGAATCCGAGATCGTAGGGCAGTCTGCAGACCTCATCTTCACTTCCGAGGACCGGTCTGAAGGCGTGCCAGAGCGTGAGGCAACAGGCGCGTTAACCCAAGGGCGCGCGGCGGCTGAGCGCTGGCATTTGCGCCGGGACGGCACGCGTTTTTGGAGCAGCGGACTAATGCTGCCTCTGCGCGACCCCGCAGCCGACCCCACAGTCCCGCCGATCGGCCTCATCAAGATTATGCGCGACCGAACAGAACTCGCGCGGGCCGAGGCGCGGCGTGATGCTCTCATCGAACTCGGCGACCGTCTCCGCGACATGCGGGACGCAGCTGAGATTGCGTGCACCGCCGCCGAGATTATTGGCCGGACCCTAGGCGCTGGGCGCGCGGGCTACGCGCCTGTCACCCCAGACGGCCACTACGTGATCGAGCGCGACTGGACCAATGGCCGCATGCCGAGCGCGACCGGCCGCTTTCGCATCGCGGATTACGGAGCGGCCTACGCGGAAAGGCTCGCAGAGGGCGCGGCCATCGCTATCGGGAACCTCGCCTTGGACCCGCTCACCGCTGCCGTCGCCGCGAACTATGCTGCCTACGGCGCCCGCTCACAGCTTTCAGTGCCGCTCCTCGCCGACGGTCGCTTAGCCGCGCTCATCTACGTGCACGACGACGAGGCACGGTGCTGGGCGGAAGAGGAGATCGGCTTTGCGCGCGGGGTTGCAGAGCGTGCTTGGGCCGCGGCCGAGCGGGTGCGCGCCGAAAATCGACGGACGCTGCTGGTCAACGAGTTGAATCACCGAGTGAAGAACACCCTCGCAGTGGTTCAGTCGATCGCGGTCCAGACGGTGCGCGGCACCCCAGACATGGCTTCTTTCTCGGCGGCCTTCCAGGCGCGGCTGATCGCGCTCGCCCGCGCCCATGACCTGCTCACGCGACAGCACTGGGAAGGCGCCATGCTGTCGGAAGTGGTGCGCGAGGCGATGAGGTCCAGTACCAGTAGCGGCAAGGAGGCCCGGGTGGACTTCGGCGCGTGCGCGTCGGACGTGCTGCTGAGCCCCGCAGACGCACTCTCCTTGGCAATGGCGCTGCACGAACTAGGCACGAACGCCCTCAAGCATGGCGCCCTGTCGGCCCCGGCAGGCCGGGTTTCCGTCACTTGCCATTGCACCCCCAATAACGGCGCGTGGGTGGAGTGGGTCGAGCGGGACGGTCCACTGGTTCCGGGTCCGCCCACACGGCGGGGCTTTGGCTTGCGGCTGCTCGAACGGGGGCTGGCCATGCAGGGGGGCTTGGGCGCAGACCTCCGCTTCGAACCAAAGGGTCTGCGCTGCACGCTACGGCTACCGTCAGGAAGCCCTTTCCTGCGGCAGTAAGCTGGCGTCGCACCCAGTCCATTGCCGCTTTGGTTGACCGTGGGGCGACCCCGCCACCAGTTCAAGACAACAGGATGGAATCGGCAAACCCACGAGACAATGTCCACCCACTATCCTGTTTGGTCGCTCTCTGGGGCGGTTGCGCAGAGAGGAAACGCGCCGACGTCATAGAAGATGGTCACTTACCGCTTGCGCTGGTAGCTTTGACCGAGCAATGCGGAAGGTGAGGCAACCGTTGTCCGACGACTCTGGCAGACGCAGGGACGATGCCGACGGGGCCGCTAGTCGCCTACTGCGAGCGCAAGAGGTGGGCGGTATCCATTTGTTTGAAATTGGGCCGGACCAAGTGGCCCGCTGCGATGACGGCCTGAGGGCACTTTTCGGCGTGCTGCCGACCGCCCGGTTCGATCACGCGGTCTGGCTCACTCGCCTTCACCCAGCCGACCGCGACCGCCTGGCCGGTGACTTCGAGCGCCTCATGCGCGAGGGCGGTTCTACGGAAATCGAATACCGGGTGCTTCGACCCGATGGCAGCATCCGTCGACTCTTGAGCCGTGCGCAGGTGACCGCCGACCCTGGTCGGCCCGGCTCGGTCTTCGGCGTCACCATGGACGTCACCGAGCAACGCGAGGCTGTGGCGGCGCTCGCTGCCAGTAAAGAGGCGGCCCGGCTGGCGGCGGAGCGGGTGCAGTTGGCGCTTGATGCGGGCGCCATCATTGGAACATGGGTTTGGGATGTACCGACTGACACCTTCACCGCTGACGAGCGCTTCGCCCGCTCCTTCAATCTCGATCCTGAGGAATGTCGGACGGGACTCGGCCTCGATAAGGTAGCCGCGTCAATCCACCCTGATGACAAGCCGCGCGTGATGGAGGCTGTCGCTCAGGCCCTTGGACGCGGCGGTCTCTACCGTTGCGAGTATCGGGTCCGGCAGTCCGACAGTGTCTATCGCTGGATTGAGGCGAATGGTCGTGTCGACCTCGCGCCTGACGGCACGCCATTGCGCTTCCCGGGCGTGTTGCTCGACATTGAGCGGCGCCATGTCATGGAGGGCGAACGCGACCGCGCCACCGCCTTGCTGCGGACCTTCGCCGAGGCCGTGCCCGGGGTGGTCTACGCCAAAGACCGGCAGGGCCGCATGCTGCTTGCCAACGAGGGCACGTCGCGTCTGGTCGGTAGGCCGAGCGAGGAGTTCCTCGGGAGGACGGACGCAGAATTCCTGAATGACAAGCGCCAGGCCGAGGCCGTGATGGCTAACGACCAGCGAATCATGCAGAGCGGCGTCGCCGAGCAGGTCGAAGAAAGGGTCAACATGGCTGACGGTACCCCGGCGGTCTGGCTCTCCACCAAGGCGCCACTGCGGGATGCGTCGGGCAACGTCATCGGCCTGGTTGGCACCTCTATTGACATAACCGGGCGCAAGCAAGCCGAGACAAGCTTGGTGGACAGCAGGGCGGAGCTCGAACGCCTAGTCGACGAACGGACACGCGACTTGCAGGTAGCGCAGGCTCGACTAGCGCACGCCCAACGCATGGAGGCGCTCGGCCAGCTTGCAGGTGGTGTCGCGCATGACTTCAACAACGTTCTGCAAGCTGTCCGGAGTGGCGCAGCTTTGATTCGGCGGCGCGCAGCCGATGCCGATGTGGTGCGGCATCTCGCTCGCATGGTCACCGATGCCACGGCTCGTGGTAGTGCGGTCACTCAGCGCCTCCTGGCCTTCTCCCGGCGCAGCGAACTCCGGGCGGAGCCGCTGGACGCTGTGCGTTTGTTAGAGAGTACGCAAGAAATTCTATCCCACACCCTCGGCGCGGGAGTCGAGATCCGGGTCGAAACGGCGTGTGACTTGGCGCCGCTCCTGGCCGACAAGGGGCAGTTGGAAACGGTGCTGGTGAACCTCGCCACCAATGCCCGTGACGCCATGAACGGTGCCGGAACCCTGACCCTGAAAGCCCAGTCCGAAGTACTCGCGCGCGGCATGAAGCTAGACCATCCGGTGAACCTTGAGTTTGGTTCGTACGTTCGGCTGTCCGTGTCCGACACCGGCTGCGGCATGGATGCCGAAACGCTGGTTCGAGCCTCCGAACCCTTCTTCACAACTAAGGAGCCGGGGAAGGGTACTGGGCTAGGCCTTGCCATGGCGCGCGGCTTCGCCGAGCAGAGCGGTGGCGGGCTGCACATTGGAAGCGAGCCGGGTCGTGGGACGACGGTGGCGCTATGGTTACCGGTCGCCAATGTTGACGCCGTCGTCGGGATTGCCCCGGCACTGGGCGACGCACCGTCGCGCGCCAGCGGGCGCCGCATCCTGCTGGTGGATGACGAGGACTTGGTGCGGGAAATGCTGGCTCGCGAGTTGTCCGAACGCGGCCACGATGTTGTTCAGGCGCGAGACGCCGAAACTGCCTTGGCACTACTCGACGCGGGCGAGGCCGTAGATGCCCTGATTTCTGATCTGTCCATGCCGCGCATGAACGGCGTAGCGCTCATCGACGAGGCACAACGCCGACGACCTGGTCTTGGCGCTATCCTACTGACTGGCTATGCAGGCGGGGTTGAACCGGGAGCAAGCAAGGCAGGTGAGTGTGGTTACAGCCTGCTGCGTAAGCCGGTGAGCGGTGATGATCTAGCTCGATGCGTCACGGAACTGCTGATGGCGACAAAAGGCGACTAAGAGCGTGTTTGAGCGTCCCTCGTTCGCCTGTCCCAGTCCCTGCTCCAAGGACGAGGAGAGGAACCGACCGGACCCGACGGTACTCGCTGAAGAACAGGTAGGTGGTCAACGCGTAGACCGCGATGAGGGCGCTCTGGTACGCAGGGACGAAGCCCGGCATGGACGGCAGCGGGCGCGATGCGATGGGGAGAAGGGCGAAGGTGGCCGTCGCGAACGCCAAGCAGACCAGGGCCGCCGTCAGGCGCTGCCTCCGGCTCGGCTCGGCTGTCGCCGGAGTCTCCAACGCGAGGATCTGTCCGCCGTCCATGCCACCCCCAGCCGCGCCCCGAGGTGGGGGAGCGATACGCCACCGCTTCATATACATGTTCCTAGAGGAATGCGCCGCTGCCTGAAACCGCAGGGCATCAGTCACCTTCCGCTCGTCACCCCTGGCAAGAAGCGGACGGTGGCGCGCAGACCGGCGAGCTCAAAGTGCAGCTTCACGGCGGCGCCCGCGCCCAGGTCGTAGGGCAGCGCCTGCTCGAGCAGGCGCGTTCCGAAGCCGCGTTGCGTTGAAGCCCCGGAGCACCGCAGTGGCAGCGTTCGGGTCTGGGTGGAGGACAACGGCATCGGCATCCGTCCCGAACACCGCGACAAGATTTCCGGGTATTCGAGCGGCTGCACGGGCAGAAGGCGTATCCTGGCACCGGCATCGGGCTGGCCATCGTCAAGAAGGGCATCGAGCCGCTCGGCGGCACTGTCGGGGTCGTATCCGAGCCCGGCCGCGGCAGCCGGTTCTGGTTCGAACTGCCAAAGGAAAATTCGGACCATGGACATGTGTGAGTTCCCGGTCCTCCTGGTCGAGGACAACGAGGACGACATCCTGTGCGTACAGCGCGCGTTCCGGCGAGCCAAGCTGTCGAACGCGCTCCCCGTGGTGGAGGATGGAGACGCCGCCGTCGCCTACCTCTCCGGCCAGGGCGAGTATGCCGACCGCAACCGCCATCCCATGCCGACCCTGATCCTGCTGGACATAAAGCTCCCACGCCGTAGTGGCCTCGAGGTGCTGGAGTGGCTGCGCGCCCAGGCGGGTCTTCGGCGCATTCCGGTGGTGATGCTGACCTCGTCAAAGGAAAGCGCGGACGTGGACCGCGCCTTTGACCTAGGGGCAAGCGGCTACCTCGTGAAGCCGGTGGACTTCGACGGGCTGCTCGAGATGGTCAAGACAATCGGGGTGTACTGGATGGTCATGTCCGAACTGCCCTCGGCACCCTTGGAAGCCCCGCCGCCGTCCTGAGACGGCTGGGATGGGTGTGGTTCGGCAGTTCTAGCTGGAGTGAGGTATCCGGCGCCTGCGCGGCTGCCGCGATACCATGGGGTCCCGGACACAGCGATCCGAGAAAGGCTGAGCACAGACCAGATTTGCTGCCATAAACATTACCACGTAATTGTTTGGAGGAATAATCAACCCAAAATATGCAGAAGTGCCTCGACCGTTCTGCATCCATTCCGCTACTTAGATGGGTAACGGCCCCGTGAGCGGAACCATGATCGGATGGTGCCGCGAGTGGGATGAGAACGGAACCGCATGCTGGATACTTTGGCTCGTTGGCTTTTTGATCCGTCCGGGCTGACGCCACATGGCTTCTGCCTGCTGTGGGAGCCTTGGCTCATTTGGACCCACGCCGTGTCGAATGTCGCCATCGGCGTGGCCTACTTCACCATCCCTTTGGCACTGACGGTCTTCGCCCGGCGCCGCCGCGACCTCGCCTTCAAGCCGGTCTTCTGGCTCTTCGCCGCCTTCATCCTGCTCTGTGGCACCGGCCACTGGCTCGACCTGCTCACCCTTTGGGTTCCGGCATACGGGCTGGAGGGTATCGTCAAGGCCGGAACAGCCGTGGTTTCGGTGGCGACCGCCATCGCGCTCTGGCCGCTGCTACCCAAGGCTCTCGCCCTGCCGTCGCAGACGCAGCTCCGCGAGGCGAACCGGGCGCTCGAGTTGCTCGCCGAGGAGCGCAGACTCTCCACGGAGGCTCTGCGCGAAAGCGAGGCCCAGTACCGCACATTGTTCGCGCAGGCGCCCCTCCCGCTCCATTCGCTCGACCTCGACGGTCGCATCCTGTCCGTCAGCGACCGATGGCTCGAGTTCATGGGCTTTGGACGCCGCGAGGAGGTGCTCGGGCGCCACCTCACCGAGTTCATGGCCGAGGAGGCCAAGCAGACATTCAGCACCTGCTGGCCGCGCTTTGTCTTGCAGGGTGGGTTCGACGACCTCGAGTTCCAGCTCATCAAGTGCTCCGGTGAGGTTGCTGACGTGCTCATCTCGGCCCGGCTCATCCGCGACGAGGCGGGAGCACCAGTTCGCACCATGGGCGCCATCGTGGACGTCACCGAGCGCAGGCGCGCGGAGACAGCGCTGCGGGCCAGCGAGGAGCGCCTGCGCCAGGCGCAGAAGATGGAGGCGGTCGGTCAGCTCACGGGTGGCATCGCCCACGACTTCAACAACGTGCTGACCGCCGTCATGGGCAATCTCAGCTTCATTCGCAAGCGGGCGGGCGAGGATCGCCCCGACCTCGTGCGCCTCGCCGACAATGCGCTCGACGCGGCCGGGAAGGCCGCCGGGCTCACGGCGCAGCTGCTGTCCTTCTCACGCCGTCAGCGCCTCGACCCTAAGCCGCTCGACCCGGTCGAGGTCGTGGAGGGCATGCGTACCCTCCTCCAGCGGACGGCGGGGGACAGGATCGGCCTCTCGGTCGAGGACGATGGTGATGTCGGGTTCTGCCTCGCGGACCGGAACCAGCTGGAATCGGCGGTGCTGAACCTTGCCATCAACGCCCGCGATGCGATCGCCGGGGCTGGCCACATCGTCATTTCCCTGGGCACCGAGCACGTGGCCGCGGGGCCGGACGGCTGGCCGCCGAGCGGTGACTACGTCCGCATCACGGTTCGCGACGATGGGCCGGGCATGCCCGAGGAAATACGCCATCGCGCTTTCGAGCCGTTCTTCACGACCAAGCCGCCCGGACAGGGAACCGGGCTGGGACTGGCCCAGATCCACGGCTTCGCGCACCAGTCCGGCGGCACAGTGACCATCGACAGCGCACCGGGAAAGGGGACCGAGGTCGCCATCCTGCTGCCTCGGACCGAGGCCGCGCTGGACGACCGCGACCAGGTGCGCGCCCTCGTGCTGGAGGCGCCAGCAGGGCAGGGCGAGACTGTCCTGCTGGTCGAGGACGACCCTTCGGTACGCGGAGTCATGGCTACGACCCTCATCGAACTGGGCTACCAGGTGCTCGAAGCGGAGGATGCCGACGCGGCGCTGGCAGCGTTCAAGGCCGCCGCAGGCGTGGATGCCGTCGTCACCGACCTGACGATGCCCGGCAGCATGGACGGCTTGGAACTGGCCGAGGCTGTCCGCGCTCGCAGCCCCAAACTCCCTGTCATCCTGGTAACGGGCCATCTCGACCCGCTGCGCGAGCGGCAGCTGCTAGACGGCGTGACGTTCCTGCAGAAGCCTTGCACGCGCTTTCAGCTGGCTGCCGCACTCCAACGCGCCTTGGTCGGAGTAGCGGAGCCCGTTCAGATGTAGTCTGATTCGCGCCGGGAACTGCTTTAAGCTATCGGACCTTGCCGTTGCATGCCAAGAGCCTGGGTAGTGAGGGTGTCGGGTCGGGCAGCGCCGCAGCCCTGGCGTCATCTACCCTGGGATGCGGTTGCGCCCACGCTGTGACGACGGTCCTGATTTGCGATTGACGTGGGTGTGCCGCGGCCTCTTTCAGGCCCGAGAACCTCGCTGTTCAGGTGGTCCAGATCCTGGCGAAGGCGAACAAGGGGCGCTCGTCTGAGAGCCCGAACCAGACCGGCGTCTTCTTCGGCTTGGCGTCCGCCCACTCGCTGAAGGAGTCATGCTGTATAGGTTGCACATGGGGCAGCCTCAGGACCGCTTCTTCCTCGTCCGCTTCTTGGGCGCGGCGTTGGTCAATGCCGCCGCCCAGGCGTCGGTGACCTGCTTAGTGCCCTCCCGCATCGCGGCCACCTGATGGCGCTTGGCCTGACTGGTCATGATGCCCCGGGCGGCTCCGGCCCAGGCGTTCGCGCCGCTTAGAAACATGCTCATCAGCGGATTCTTCGTAGTCCATAGGTTGAACATGTCCGTTTCCTGGCAGCCGGAGTCTCGTTGCAGCAATCTCGCCGCCTCGTCAGAAGTCGACCCAACGCTCGCAGTTGCCGCCAACCAATGTTGTTTTGCCGTTCTCTTACCTGAGCCGGAGAGCCTTGTGGACGAGAGACAGCCTGATTCTATGCGCCTGCCCCGCGAATACAGACCGGCCTTGCCGTGCCACCAACCCGCATGACAGCAGACGAGGTATCAGCATGCCCGCCGACCATGATGCAGTAGACGAGGATAGCTTCGTCGATAACGACTTCCAGGACGGAGAGCCGTTCCTGAGGCACCCAAGGCCGTAGACCCAGCCCGGATTGCAGCCCGGCTCGCCGTCCAAAGCGCTCTGGCAGAGCAGGGCATCAGTGTCGAAGCCCTGACGGGCGCAGTTGTCATTGATGTGCCGGGTCCGAATTGGATGTCGCCCGTCAGCATGGCCTGGCGCGACATCGCCAAAGTGCCCAGCAAGCGGACGTCCAGCAGCAGGACAGGCGATATCGAAGATCGGCCGGGCGCGTGGATGGTGTTTGATGCCGATGGCTCGGGATCAAGCCACCGGCCGAGATATAACACGAGCAGATCGCGGAGAGCCTTTGGAAGGGCCAGAGCGTCTTGGGAGTGTCCCAGGCGCCCGACCGGCTGCTGCCGCCGGATCTGATTCGGGCCGCGGACTTGAGGCTTCTGCTGCGGCATCTGAATGCCGAAGACCTGAGGAGCGTAGCGCAGTCGGTCACCTCCGATGCCACGGACCTGATGTTCGCTCCCGAGGTCTGCGCAGCCGTGTCGCCGGTGGTCCTGAGACTGGCACACGGCAGGGGCAGTCGGCTGACGATTTCCTCCGGCGTGTCGAAGCTGTCGTGGCTCGCCAAGCATCAGCGCCATCAGCCTGGGAATCCCCCGCGAGTCACGCTCTCGGAGACTTGGTATTAGTTGCTCACCGGAATGGACCGACCCGCTGGGGATGAAAAACGGTCACGACCCTCAACCGACCGCGCCAGCAAGACGCTGTTTTCTGCCTAGCCGCTCTGCCTCCTCACGCGTTGGCGTCCGTCGGGTGCTCCTGTCCCGAGCGGAGGCACCTTCGGGCAGGCGGGCGGAAGGGGAGGAAGGGCGATGTACGTGGTGATCCGCAGGACCAAGCTCAGCGGCTCCCCCGAGGAGGTGGTGCGACGCACGCGCGACCACATCGCGCCGCTCATCGAGGGACGGCCCGGCTTCCGTGGTTACTGCGCATTCGTCACAGAGGACGGTAACGCCGCTTTTTCGGTCGGCATATTCGATGACAAGGACGCGGCGATGCAGGCCCACCAACGCGTGAGGGACTGGATCGAGGCCAACATGCGCGATCTCATGCCCGAGCCGCCGGAGGTCATGGCTGGGAAGACCGTTTTCGACTCCATTGCGCATCCGCAAGAGCAGATTAAGGACCGGCAGCAGGCGCTATTTATTCTCGTCCGCACTTATAGCGGGCTACCTGGGCAAGCTGAGACCATGCATTCGGCGGTAAGTCAGCACACGCTGCCTGCCATCATGGACGCGCCGGGCTTCCGCGGCTTCTACGCCTTCCGTGACGAGGCCAACCCAGACCGCGCCATTTCTGTCTCGCTGTTCGACAGCCGCGAGCACGCCACCCATTCGCATGAGGAAGTGCTGAACATCATGCGTGAGCAATTAGGCGAGATGGCATACCGGGAGCCGCAGGTGACGGCGGGTGAGACAGCGGTGCTGGCGACGGCATAGGGCAACGCCGCGGAGACGTTACTGGTCGCGCGGGGCTGCTGCGCGATGCCGGACAAGCCCACAGCATCCCGGGCGATGCCTGCCCGATTAGCTGGCACTGGGCTCAACCCGGCCTAGCCGCCGCACGAGGCTAGGCCCGCGGTTTTCCGGGTCCGCCCAGACTCGGCCCGACGTAGGCAATTCATGTTCTTGACCCTACGCCAGCGCGAAGGCCAGGCAGCTGTTTCGCCTGAGGGATGGCGCGGTCGTCGCGCCGATGATGCAAAGGGTGGGCAACACGGTGCGCTCCTGGGAGTGTCCCAATCCCACCACCTCGAAATGATCCTTGTTATCCCAAGACATCCACAACCCTGAGCGTGGATCCGGACTTCCAGCGACTCGTTCGTTCAATTTACGTTCTTTCGGATGGAGGTGGGTGGATATGGCCGGGGCGAGCCGGGCAGCACTGCTGGAGGATTTGAGGGAGCAGGTGGCGCGCATCGAGCACCGCTTGCTGACCCCGGGCCGTGCGGCCGCCGTCCGATTCGGCCTCCCAACCCTTGACGAAGCTCTGCCTGGGGGCGGTATTGCCCGAGGCGCCCTGCATGAGGTCGCCGGATCCGGCTCCGACACCGAGCATGGCGCCGCCGCGGCCCTGCTAACGGCCAGCATCCTGGCCCGAGCGAATGGGCCGGTGCTGTGGGTCTCCGCGTGGTTTGACCTCTTCGCTCCGGCCCTGGCCGAGGTCGGCCTTGGCCCCGAGCGCGTCCTCCACGTCGAGGCGGGCCGGGACGTGCTGGCCGCCATGGAGGAGGGGCTGCGACACCCGGCCTTGCGGGCGTCGTTGGCGAGGTGCCAGGCCGCCTCAGCCTGACGGCCTCGCGCCGCCTTCAGCTCGCTGCCGAAGGCACGGGCGCCGTCGCCTTCGCCCTCCGCCGCAGCGCCCGGCACGACGACGCCGCCCTGGCGGAGCCCAGCGCGGCGGTGACGCGGTGGCGCGTCTCCCCCCTGCCGTCCGCCCCGCCGCTGCCTTGGTCGCCCGAGACGCCCGGCCTCGGCCTGGCGCGCTGGCGACTCGACCTGCTGCGGGCCCTTGGCGGTGAACCCTGTTCCTGGATTTTGGAGTGCCCCGATGCGGAGGGTCGTCTCGCTCTGGCTGCCAACTTGGTCGACCGACCGGCTGCAGAGGAGCCGAGGCGCCGTGTCGCCGGTTGAGGCGCCGCTGGTGACGCGCGCCCACGATGGCCGCCGCCTCACGGTCGCGGCAGCGTATCGGGCGGCGTAGGTGCTCGGCCTGCGTCCGGGCATGCCGCTCGCCCATGCTCAGGCGATGGTGCCGGGGCTCGAGATGGCCGCGGCGGACCCCGGAGGCGACGCCGACGCGCTCGCCGACCGCGCCGCTTGGTGCCTGCGCTACTCCCCCCTGACTGCGCCCGAGCCGCCGGACGGGATCTGGCTCGACGTCACCGGCTGCGCCCACCTGCACGGCGGCGAAGACGCCATGCTCAACGACCTCGTCCGGCGCCTAGGCCGGTCCGGTGTCGCTGCCCGAGGATGTCACCGGCGCGCTGGCCTCGCAGGTCTGGGGCTGGTCCGAGGAAGGCGTCATCGAGGAGCACGCCACGGAGCTGAACCTCGACCCCGCCGACCGACGCTTGCGGCTGACCCTGGAGTTGGCGCGCGAGCTCATCGGCTTCCCCCGCCAGCTTGGGACGCACCCGAGCGGCTTCGTGCTGACTCGCGACCAGCTCGACGAGCTCGTCCGCGTCGCGCCCGCAGCGATGGCCGGGCGGCAGATCGTCGAGTGGAACAAGGACGACATCGATGCGCTCGGGTTCATGAAGGTGGACGTGCTCGGGCTCGGCATGTTGGGCTGCCTTCGGCGCGCCTTCGAGCTGCTGGAGGACCACAAGGGCCAGTGGGTCGATATCGCATCGGTGCCGCCCGAGGATCCGGCGACCTACGCCATGGTCCGGCGGGCCGACACCCTTGGCACCTCATTCGATGGGACGGCCACGGTGTCTCGAACCGGGGGAGCGGCTTCTTTGTGGTCGAACCGACCTAGCCTACCTGCGTCGGCCGCCCTGGCCACGCTCCGCATTTTCACCCTGAGCTCGGGCTTCGGATGGGCCAGCGGAAGTCTGCCCGGTGCGGTCTGACGACACGGTCCAGGCCGTCGACATATTCGACGGGCCGCCATCCGACTTGGCCTACCTGGCCCCAGACGGCCGCCGGAATGGGGAGCGTCTTCACGCTGGGCAGCGTCTACGCCGCTGGCCGCACGGTCACGGTCCGCTGCAAGTACCGGAGCGGTGCCTCAGCCGACATCGAGGTCGGGGCGCGCGTCGAGCAATGCAGCGCTCGCCGGGAAAGCTCGGGCAATGTGGCGGTCACCTGCCAGTGAGTTGACGCGGCCAGGGCTCATTGTCAGAGGACCGGGTTGGGGCTGGCGCAAATTCACGGCTTCGCGCACCAGTTCAATGGCAGCGCGACCGTCGACAGCGCACCGGGCCGGGACACCGAGGTCGCCATCCTGCTGCCGCGGACCGGCGCCGCGTCGGGCCGGAACGTTGATTCGCGTCGCACCGCAGCCGAGGTGCCGCGCGGTCACAGCGAGACGGTCCTGCTGGTCGAGGACACCGCGTCGTGCGCGGTGCTTTGGCCGCGACTTTTGCAAAGCTGGGCTACCGGGTACTGGAGGCGGAGGATGCCGACGCGCGGCTCGCGGCGTTCGGGCTGCAGCCGTTGACATGGTGCTGACCGACCTGATGATGTCCGGGAGCATGGAGGCCCCCTGCGACCGCGCCCGGCTGGCCGCCGCGCTGCGGCGCGCGCTCGACGGGGCGGAAGAGTCCGTCCTGGCCTAGGAGGAGGCAGGTGCCGTGGCCAACCGCGAGGCTGGCGCACCGCTCCCGGAGCCTCGATCAGCCGCCGTGGTCCAGCAGCTCGGCAGCGCGGTTGTACAGCCTGTCGTCCACGCGGCAGCCGATCCAGGTCTCGCCGCGCGGCGGTTGCGGGCAGACGCCCGGGCCTAGTTCTTGGGTCACCACGGCGTCGAGCAGGGCACGTAGCCGGTCCGGGTGGCTGATGCGGCCGTCGGCACCGAACAAGTCGAGGTCGTCGGTGGGCCCCAGCCCGACGGCGCGCGCCGCCCGCACAGCACTCACCGGTGGGGTCTTCTCGTTCTCAGGGCAGCCACCGCCCTCGCGCCGCTCGGCGGGCGGGACGGACGGCGCGCCGGAGCAGTCCCCGGCGGGCGAGTAGCGCCCGAGGAAGTCAGCCGCGGAGCGCGCGTGGTGGCGGACCTGGTACTGCCGAATAAGATCGACGAAGCCGCGGATCGCATAGGCCGGATTCTCGAATCTGGCGAAGTGCTGCGCGTTGGCGCCGGTCTGCCCCGGCCACCGGCCGCTCAGGTTCGGCCCCTTCAGCGCGACCCAATTGTTGGCGCGCAGCCCGAAGGGCGCCTTGTCCGGGTCGTAGGTCACCGGCTGGTAGGAGCCGTCGCCCTGCCGGGCGAGCAAGCCGTCGGCGGTCTCCTGGCCGCCGCGCTGCCCCGGGGAGCCGCCCTGGGCGACGGTGGAGCCGGGCGACAGGAACAGTGCCGAAGCCACCGCCACCGCAAGGGTGACTCGGAATAGTGCTTGTCTCATGTCCTTACCTCTCGAACGCCTCGGGGGCACTGGCCGCGCCCCACCCTCGCCGGGGCAAAGGGGCGCGCCACCGCTTAGTTCCGCCTGGGCAATTTCAATAACGATGTCGGTTTGAGGCACGCTCAGAATGAACTGTCTTCGGTGCAAAGTCGCCCCGAAGATTTGCGCCGTCAGCATTACAGTTTGGCGGCACCGTTGTTCCGCCTTCTGTTCCGCATCCGGCCTGTTTTCTGTCCCGTAGGACAGCTGGGTCCATACGGCCCGGGAGGAAGACATGGCACACGATACCTACGTCCAGGACGGCAAGCTGCTCTACTCAACCGACCTGACGGCGTTGAACAATTCGGGCGTCGACGGTCGGGCCGTTTTGTTGATCGACCAGGACACCCGCACGCTAACCGTGGACATCAAGGCCAGCGGTTTGGAGCCGGGCGAGATGCACATTCAGCACATCCACGGCTTCAACAACGACACCGATGCCAAGTCGCCCACCATCGCCCAGGACACGGACGGGGACGGCTTCGTGGAACTGGCGGAAGGGCTCGCCACCTACGGCCCGATCCAGCTCAACCTCACGCTGAACCCTGAGAACTCCGCCCATGACCATGGCACGGAGGGTCATGACCATACCGATGAGGCGATGTTTCCGACCGTCGGCGCCGACGGCAAGCTCAGCTACCGCGAGGTCTTCACCTTTGCGGCCGACGATCCGAATGCGAGTGCGGTCTTCGACGGCATCACACCGATCGAGGCCAAGGAGATCGTCATCCATGGCCTGACCACCAGCGCCAACCAAGGCACCGGCACGACCGGTGAGGTGGATGGCACGGACGGGTACAAGCTGGTCCTGCCCGTTGCGTCGGGTGAACTCAGCGGCGTGGCCCCAGCGGCCGACGTGCTTGCGGCCGTGAGCGAGCTTGGGCTCAACCCGAACGACGTGGTCGAATGGAACGCCATCGCCGCCCATGTCACGGAAAACTTCGAGGCAACCGGGCAGTGGTACCTGTGACCCTGACGGCAACGTAGCCTCATAGTCCTGGCGGGCCGCGCAAGCGGTCTGCCAGTGGTGACTAGGTCCAGCTCATCCTTGCGAAGTGCGTCGCCAGGCACAACGAGCCCAGGTGAGGCCCCACGTTTCCAATGTTGTTGGTGCAGGATGCGGACCGGATGGCGTTGCGACCTACCTCGCTATTGGGGAGCCAAAAACCGCCATGCTTGACGAGATCGGCTTCCAGCGCGGTGCGACTCTATTCAAGTGGGCGCCATCCCTTCCACACCGGAAATCCGCTATTTCCACGAAGCCGAGAGAGAGAGCGCCTTGGAACCGGCCCAACAGCTCGAAGGGCTGGTGTGGCGTGCAAGATCCTTCGTACCCGAAGCTGCCTTGCCCTGGAACGCTGGAGATCTGGTTGCCGAACAGCATGGTGATCAGCGGAGCTAACGTCGGTTGCACGGCTTTGCTTGCCGATTTCGGCCATGTCGCGGCCATGGAATACCAAATCGATTAGCGACGATCCACTGCATTGTCGCAAGTGTTTTGGCCATTTGCCGCGTTGTGGCATAGCTAGACGGTTGAGACAAACACCGACTATGGAACCTATTTGGCGATGAGCACTGAGGCGATGGAGGAACCAGCTCCGCACTTCCCTGCCGGTGGCGGGGAGACGGGCGCGCTCATGCGCGCTCAGGATTGGTCAGCCTCGCCACTCGGGCCGCCTGGAACATGGCCGCAGCCTCTGCGCTCCGTTGTCGAACTGCTGCTTAGTTCGAAGTTTCCCATGTTTGTCGTTTGGGGGCCGGAGCTCGGCTTTCTCTACAACGATCCCTACTTGGAGATTTTAGGCGCCAAGCACCCCGCCGCCCTCGGCGGTGGATTCCGCACCATTTGGTCGGAAGTCTGGCCGAACGTCGAGGTCCTGGTTAAGACAGCCATGACTGGGGAGGCGGTCTACCGTGAGGACTTCCCACTGGTCCTCAAACGCCACGGACGCGACGAACCCTGCTGGTTTACCTTCTCTTACTCGCCAGTGCGCGACGAGCGTGGCTTCGTCGAAGGGATGCTCTGCATTGTCTCTGAGACGACTGGCAAGGTGCTTGCTGACCGGCGCAACGCCTTCCTAGTTGGGCTCGAGGACCGGCTCCGAAGCTTGACGGCTCCGGGTGATGTCACTGCAGCTGCGGCTGAGTTCCTCGGCCGCCATCTCGGCGCTGCACGCGCGGGCTACGGCGACATCGACGCTCTCCAGGAGGTTGTCTCCGTCGACCAGGATTGGACTCATGACGAAACGGTGGCAAGTCTGGCGGGTGAGGCGCGCGCCTTGGACGGCTTCGGTCCTGCCGTCATCGCCGAACTCAAGGCAGGACGGACGCTCATCGTCGAGGACTGCTACGCGGACCCGCGCGTCAGCGAAGCTTATGCTGCGACCTGGGACAGCATCGGGTGCCGCGCACTTGTCGTTGCTCCCCTCATCAAGGAAGGCCGCCTAAGGGCCATCCTCTACGTTCACAATCCGGCACCCCGGCGCTGGACGCCAGGTGATGAAGCAATGGTCAGGGGCACGGCCGAACGCACTTGGGCCGCGGCAGAACGGGGCCGGGCAGAGGCTGCGTTGCGCGAGAGCGAGGCACGGCTGCGCAGCCTGAACGCTGACCTCGAACGACAAGTCATCGAGCGTGCGCAGGCGCGTGGCCGCACTTGGCAGCTCAGCCCCGATCTGATGGGGGCACTCAACTCCCGGGGCTACTTCGAGACCTCCAACCCTGCCTGGCAGACTGTCCTTGGCTGGTCGGAAGCCGAGATGGCCAGCATGTCCATCTTCGAGCTGTTGCACCCGGATGACGTGGACCGCACACGCCAAGGCTTTCAGCTCACCCAGCTTGGGCAGCCTGCCATCCGGTTCGAGAACCGCTACCGGTGCAAGGATGGCACCTATCGCTGGATTTCCTGGGTCGGCATTCCCGAGGACGGTATGGTCTACTGCACTGGCCGCGACGTTACCGAGGAGAAGCGGCAGGCAGAGGAGTTGGCGGAGCGCACCGCTGAGCGCGACCACTTGTGGCAATCTTCGCCGGACTTGCTGGGGGTCCTCGATTTCGACGGGGTGTTCCGCAGGGTGAACCCCGCCTGGGGTACGATCCTCGGCTTCGAGGCGCACGAACTAGTCGGAACGCGCGTCGATCAACTCATCCATCCAGACGACATCGAGTTGACGGAGGCGGCGCTCGTGCGGGCTACCGGAGGGCGCCTGCCCGCTGTCGAGAACCGCTACCGCCACAAGGACGGCTCCTACCGCTGGATCTCCTGGGTGGCGGCGCCGCGGAGCGGCCTGATCTATGCCATCGGGCGGCATGTCACGGCGGAGAAGGCGCAGGCGGAGGCGCTGCGGCAGGCGGAGGATACGCTCCGGCAGTCGCAGAAAATGGAAGCGGTGGGCCAGCTCACCGGCGGCCTCGCGCACGACTTCAACAACCTGCTTGCGGGCATCTCCGGCAGCTTGCAGATGATGCAGACGCGCATGGCCCAGGGACGGCTGGGCGAGCTGGACCGCTACATCACGGCGGCCCTAGGGGCATCCAGGCGTGCGGCCGCGTTGACCCACCGGCTGCTGGCTTTTACGCGAAGGCAGACCCTCGAGCCGAAGCCGACCGACGTGAACCGCTTGGTTGCCGGAATGGAGGAGTTGGTGCGGCGGACGGTAGGCCCGGCCATCGATGTTGAAATCGTCGGCGCGGCCGGGCTGTGGGCCACGTTGGTGGACCCGAACCAGCTGGAGAATGCCCTGCTGAACCTCTGCATCAACGCACGCGACGCCATGCCGGATGGGGGACGGCTTACGGTCGAAACCGCAAACCGTTGGCTCGATGAGCGGGCGGCGCGGACGCGCGACCTGGCACCGGGGCAGTATGTCTCGCTCTGCGTAAGTGACACCGGCACCGGCATGACGCCCGAGGTTGTCGGCCGAGCCTTCGACCCATTCTTTACTACCAAGCCGATTGGGATGGGCACTGGTCTGGGCCTGTCCATGATATATGGCTTTGTGCGCCAGTCCGGGGGCCAAGCACGCATTTACTCTGAGCCCGGCCAGGGCACGATGGTGTGCCTCTACCTGCCTAGGCACCATGGCAAGGCCGAAGCCGAGGACGAAGCGGCAGGGCAGGCGGCGGTACCGCGCGCCGAGCAGGGCGAGACGGTGCTGGTGGTGGATGACGAGCCCACGGTGCGGATGCTGGTTGCCGACGTTCTCGCCGAACTGGGCTACACAGCAATCGAGGCGGCCGATGGCCCGGCCGGACTCGAGGTGCTGCAATCCGACACCCGCATCGACCTACTGGTGACCGATGTCGGCCTGCCTGGCGGCATGAACGGCCGCCAGATGGCCGACGCGGCGCGCATGCACCGCCCGGGCTTGAAAGTGCTGTTCATCACCGGATACGCGGAGAACGCCGTGCTGAGTCACGGGCACCTCGACCCCGGCATGCATGTGCTGACCAAGCCCTTCGCCATCGAGATGCTGGCAAGCCGAATCAAGGAGCTGATCTACGTCGAGTAAGGGAGGGACGGCAACATGCAGCCTGTACGCAAACGCAGGTAGGCTTCGTCGCCTCGATGCGGCAACCGCAACTGAATCGTCTCTCTACCTTATGCGCCTGTTGAACCGGTGTCGCAGGGCGCGCTTGGCGGTCACCCAGCGGAGCGACCACAAACGTGTCACAACCATGATCGGCCAACTAGCGCATGGCCAGCGGGGATGGTGGTCCAACCAACCGGTAGCTTGGGAGGTCGCCTGTTCGCCGTAGCGTTAATTCGCGTTCAGGGACCGACCTGCAGGGCGGACTCCTCCGGCGCGTTGCTTTCGCCCACGACGAGGGTCAGCTTGGCTGCCAGATCCTCGCGCACGTAGGGCTTTAACAAGAGTG
>NZ_JAETWB010000169.1 GCF_016773205.1 Belnapia arida | reverse complement strand
GTATCGGTAATGAATCCGTCGAGACCTTGCTGAAAGATCTGCGGCGGCGCTTCGCCGGGCGGGATCCGGCGCATCTCGACTGGCGCCTAGACCCCGAGCGCTACACGATGGAGCAGCTGGCCGGACGGTTGCGCGCCTTCCTCTACGAGGAGAAAGCCGTGCCCTGCTCGGAGCCGACCAACCTCCAGCTCCGGCTTTGCGGCTACTCCGCCGGCCGGCCGCTCGCCGAGGTGTGGGAAGTCAGCATGACCGGGCATGCCTGCCCACCGCCACGGCGGATCATGGACGAAACCAGCTTCGGCGTGATGTGGGACGGCCAGTACGAGGCGCTCAACCGGCTCATCCTTGGCCTCGGCTTCGATGTCGGGGACGCGCTGGTGAAGCACGGCATGCCGGCGGAGGAGGTCGGCAGGCTGCAGGAGGAGCTGGTCCGGGAGCTCTACGCGACGCTCTCCGTCCCCGCCATGCCGATCCAGGACGCGATCGACCTGGCGCGCTTCCTGGTCGAGACCACGATCGGCTTCGTCCGCTTCGCCGTCTTCCTGCCGAAGAGCGTCGGTGGCGCGGTCGAGATCGCCGCCATCACCAAGCACGAGGGCTTCCGCTGGGTTCAGCGGAAGAGCTTCTACCCTGCCGACATGCGCCAG
>NZ_JAETWB010000168.1 GCF_016773205.1 Belnapia arida | reverse complement strand
GGTCACGTCCGTCAACGTGGTGGAATTTGCTGATGGGCTGCGGGTGACCACGGCTCAGGCGGGCCGGGGTGGCAGTTGCAGGGTTTCGTTGGTCGGCGTCGGGCTGAGCATCTCGGCCATGGCCTCGACGCCCATGTAGCGGTGCTGCATCTGCCATTCGTCGTTGGCCTCGAGCAGGACGGCGCCGATCAGGCGAACGATGGAGGCTTCTGAGGGAAAGATGCCGACCACGTCGGCCCGGCGTTTCACCTCCTTGTTCAACCGCTCCAGGGTGTTGGTCGAGTGCAGCTTGGTCCGGTGCGGCGCAGGGAAGGACATGTAGGCGAGGACGTCGTCCTCGCTGTCGTCCATCAGCGCGCTGAGCTTCGGCCACCGGGTGCGGAACTGGTCGGCGACATGACGCCAGGTCTGGCGCGCACTGGCCTGATCGGGCTGCAGGAACGCCTGACGCAGCGCGGCCGCGGCCATGGACTGCTGGGCCTTGCCGACATGGGCCAACGCATTCCTCATCCAATGGACTCTGCACCGCTGCCACGTTGCGCCGAGCACGCGGGCAATCGCCGCCTTCAGCCCTTCATGGGCATCGGAGACGACCAGCTTGACGCCTTTCAGGCCGCGCTTCACCAGGCTCTTGAGGAAGCTCGACCAGAAGGTCTCGGCCTCCGA
>NZ_JAETWB010000167.1 GCF_016773205.1 Belnapia arida | reverse complement strand
GCGTGCTGCAGGCCGACGGCTACGGCGGGTTCGAGAGCCTCTACGAGGGCGGGCGCGTCGTCGAGGCGGCCTGCTGGGCCCATGTCAGGCGCCCGTTCTACGACCTGCATCTGACCGGCCAGGCGCCGCTCGCCACCGAGGCGCTCCAGCGCATCGCTCTCATCTACGCTGTCGAGGAGGAGATCCGTGGCAAGCCGCCTGACGAACGTGCCCGCCTGCGCCAGGCAAGGGCTGGGCCCGTGCTCGAGGAGATGTATGCCTGGTTCCGGGCAACGCTCGGACGGATCTCCGGCAAGAGCGACCTTGCGGGCGCCATCCGCTACGCCCTGACCCGCTGGGAGGCGCTGACGCGCTACCTCAGCGACGGCAGGCTCGAGCCGGATAACAACCCGGTCGAGCGTGCCATCCGGCCGCTGACCTTGGGGCGGAAGAACTGGCTGTTCGCCGGGTCGGATAAAGGCGGTCAGCGTGCCGCGGCGGTCGCCTCGCTGATCGCAACCGCTAAGCTCAACGGCCTCGATCCAGAAGCCTATTTCCGCCGCGTGCTGGAGCGCATCGCCGACCATCCCGTCAGCCGTGTCGCCGAGCTCCTGCCCTGGAACCTGCCAAGCGACGCCGAAGCCGCGACAACCTGACGGTCGGTCGCCGCCTCACTGGACGCTTACGCCGCATCACCGGACGCTTAC
>NZ_JAETWB010000166.1 GCF_016773205.1 Belnapia arida | reverse complement strand
CCGTCGGGCCGAGACGCTGGAGGTGTCTCGGCCGAAGCCGAGCAGCGAGCCGGTGCACCTGCTGGTGGATAGTACCGGTCTTCGGCTGTGCGGCCCCGGCGAGTGGTTGATCGAGAAGCATGGCACCAAGCGCCGTCGGGCTTGGAAGATGCTTCAGCTCGCCACGGACGCCGACACGGGCCAGATCGTCGCTTCAGTGCTGGTTGACAGGGATGCCGATGACGGCTCGCAGGTCGGGCCCTTACTCGAGCAAGTCGACGGTTCCGTGACATCCTTCACGGGTGATGGCGCCTATGATCGGGACGACGTCTACGCTGAGGTCACAGCACGCCACCCCGACGCGGCCGTGATTGTACCACCACGCGCGAGCGGGGTGCCAAGCGAAGCTGCACTGTACGCACCAACGCAGCGGGACGCGCATCTCCGATGCGTCGCTGAGCGCGGCCGCATGGGCTGGCAGAGGGCCTCGGGGTACAACTGGCGTGCCCTTGTGGAGGCTGACATCTCGCGATGGAAGCACGTCATTGGTGACGGGCTACGCTCGCAGACCGATGGGCGGCAAGCGACCGAGGTGGCCATCGCCGCAAAGGTGCTAAACCATATGCTCAAGCTTGGACGGCCGGAGTACGTCCGCATCGCGTAATCCCGACGACGAGCAGGAACCAGTGCATCCAAGCGGCTGACCCATGCAACAC
>NZ_JAETWB010000165.1 GCF_016773205.1 Belnapia arida | reverse complement strand
GACCAGGCCAGCGCAAATCACACACACTTATCCAATCAACTAACCAACCATTCCATCTTCAAATGTCAAAAGAACAATCCACCCGGCCAGCCCCAAGGGGCCCGCCAGGTGGCGGCTTTGGAAGCACGCAACTCAACCCGACCCATGAGGGTCAGGTGAGGATCTCATTCTGTCGCCAAGCCAACCTGCGCAGACATGGAGGCAACCGGATTCGAACCGGTGACCCCCTGCTTGCAAAGCAGGTGCTCTACCAGCTGAGCTATGCCCCCGTAGTCTTCAACAGGGAAAATGGGCCAGGGAGGACTTGAACCTCCGACCCCACGCTTATCAAGCGTGTGCTCTAACCAACTGAGCTACTGGCCCCAAGCCTCGGCAACGCCGAGGCCGGAACGGCCATCGCCCAGCCAAGGCCATAACGACAGATCAACAGGATGATGCGCACTCACTCAGGCCAATCCGGGCCCGAGGATGGATGGCGAACGTTGGGCTCGACCAGGACAGGCGCCCGATCACCAGCCACCCCATCCGGGGCAGCCAGAACCAGGCAAGGCCTTGGTCCGTGTTTAGTCATATCGCGGAGGTCTGCAGCCAGAGGCCAAGGCCCCTACCCCACAGCACCATCCTTGAAAGGAGGTGATCCAGCCGCAGGTTCCCCTACGGCTACCTTGTTACGACTTCACCCCAGTCACTGACCCTA
>NZ_JAETWB010000164.1 GCF_016773205.1 Belnapia arida | reverse complement strand
GTAACGTCCACGGAGGTGTTGGAAAATCCGGCCTTGGCCGGAGTGTAGGGTTGGGGTGGCCATCGGACCTGGCGGCTAGGGTGGAGTTGCGACGCTCTCACCACTGACCGGCCGAGGACCCGATGACCGAGGAGAGACTGCCACTGGCTGACCTGCTGGCGAAAGCAGGGGATGGCGACTTTCTGCGCAGTGTCGCCGAGGCGGTGCTGCAGATGCTGATGGAGGCCGATGTGGAGGGTCTGATCGGCGCTGGGCGGCACGAGCGCACCGGCGAGCGGCTGACTTACCGAAATGGCTTCCGGGATCGCACGCTGGACACCCGGCTGGGGTCGCTGCAGCTGCGGATCCCCAAGCTCCGGCAGGGCAGCTACTACCCGCCCTTCCTGGAGCCCCGGAAGACCTCGGAGAAGGCTCTGGTGGCGGTGATCCAGGAAGCATGGATCGGCGGGGTCTCGACCCGGCGGGTGGATGACCTGGTGCAGGCGATGGGGCTGTCCGGCATCTCCAAGTCCACCGTCTCGAAGCTCTGCAAGGACATCGACGAGCGGGTCGGCGCCTTTCTGGATCGGCCGCTATCCGGCGAGTGGCCCTACCTCTGGCTGGACGCGACCTACCTGCGCCAGCGCGAGGGCGGCCGGATTGTCTCCGTCGCGGCGATAATCGCCGTGGCCTGCGACGCCGAAGGGCACCGCGAGATCGTCGGCCTGTACATCGGCCC
>NZ_JAETWB010000163.1 GCF_016773205.1 Belnapia arida | reverse complement strand
CCGCCAGGTCCGATGGCCACCCCAACCCTACACTCCGGCCAAGGCCGGATTTTCCAACACCTCCGTGGACGTTACCGGGACCGGCTCCAGCATGCGCTCCTCGATCGCCTGGGGCGGCGTAACGCTATCGACTTTCGGCGTGCCGCCCTCGATAGCGCGTCGGTCGCGGCAAAAAGGGGGGTGCGCAAACGGGGCCAAACCCGACCGATCGGGGCAAGCCGGGCTCGAAGCGCCACATCCTCACCGATGCCAACGGCATCCCGCTCGCGGTTCGCCTGACCGCAGCCAACGTGCATGACAGCAGGATGCTGGAGGAGATGGTCGATGCCGTGCCGCCGATCCGGCAATCCTGGGGCAGGCCTCGCAGGCGGCCCGGCAAGTTGCACGCCGACAAGGCTTACGATCACCGCCGCTGCCGCCGGGCCCTGACCCGCCGTCGCATCCAGCCCCGCATCGCACGCCGCGGCATCGAGAGCAGCGCCAAGCTGGGGCAGCATAGGTGGGTCGTCGAGCGCACCCTGGCTTGGTTCAGCCAGTTCCGGCGGCTGGCAATCCGCTACGAGCGCCGCGCCGACATCCACGCCGCCTTCCTCACCCTCGCCTCAACCATCATCGCTTGGCGTTTCGTCCAGCGGTGGTTCTGTTAGGCGCTCTTGCCCTGTCGCGAGGCTCACGCGGGAGCACCGAGACGGACGAGGCGCTGAAGGTTGTAGGTGAGCCCACGCA
>NZ_JAETWB010000162.1 GCF_016773205.1 Belnapia arida | reverse complement strand
TGCCACCCCGGCCCGCCTGAGCCGTGGTCACCCGCAGCCCATCAGCAAATTCCACCACGTTGACGGACGTGACCTGCGATAAACCCCCCCTTACCGCGAGTGATGGGGGCTTGCCTTAGTCTTTACAGTCAAAGGCTTGCGTCGTACTGGCACCCGCAGTTGCCTTGACCAACCTCGGCTTATTCTCACCCCAGCGGCTGAGGGGAGCTGATAGTTTTGCCGGATCCGCGGTCGCCAGAAACTCCGTAGCAGGAGGATCGTCTGTCTGAGACCTGCCGAGCGAGTGGACAGCCGGCCACTCGCGGAAATCAGGCTTCAGCGCAATCCCCAGCTGAAGGTAGCTCAGCAGGTAATACGCCCCTGGGAAGCGACCTCAACCACGCCCTTAGTAAGCGCTCCGCCATAGTCGTGCCGATCTCGGTACGCCTCAGGACAACGCTACGCGATCCCTTGGAGTCGATTGATAAGCGGAAGCCATATCATGAAAACCCAATATTAATTCGTTGATATGCGTCGCAACAGTGCGCAGGGTGCGAGAGTGGCGGTGAACAATCACCGGCATGTCTACAAGGAGGTAATTATGAACACCATGCGCTTGCTTTCGTTTGCTGCTCTCCTCGCCACGCTTGGCGCTTGCAGCAATCCCACGCCGAGAGGAGCTGGCCTTGCCCCGCCTTTACGGACAGTGTTGCACGGCTGAAGCAGCCGCCTGGAACGCCGCCACCTTCTGCTCT
>NZ_JAETWB010000161.1 GCF_016773205.1 Belnapia arida | reverse complement strand
CTTGGCCCGGTGCGCGATGGGGAAGTGCATGTAGGCGAGGACGTCTTCCTCGGCGGCGTCCATCAGGGCGGCCAGCTTCGGCACCTTGGGGCGGAGTTGGTCGGCCACTGTGCGCCATTGGGTGTGGGCGGCCGCGGCGTCCTCCTGAGCATAAGCGGTGCCGATCCAGGCCGAGACGATGCGACGCTGGGTCTTCCCGGCATGGGCCAGAGCGGTACGGCCGAAATGCACGCGGCACCGTTGCCAGGTTGCCCGCAGCACCTTGGTCACCGCGGCCTTGAGCCCTTCATGCGCGTCGGAGATGACCAGCTTGACGCCCCGCAGCCCGCGCCGTGCCAAGGAGCGCAGGAAGTCGAGCCAGAACGTCTCCGCCTCGGAGGCGCCGACCGCCATGCCGAGGACCTCGCGCCGGCCATCGGCGTTGACGCCAACTGCGATCGTGACGGCGACGGGGATGATGCGGCCAGCCTCACGGACCTTCACGTAAGTCGCGTCGAGCCATAGGTAGGGCCAGTCGCCCTCAATGGGACGGGAGAGGAAGTCGCCGACCCGCTCGTCGATCTCAGTGCACAGCCGCGAGACCTGGCTCTTGGAGACACCCTCCAGGCCCATGGCGCGGACCAGATCATCGACCGAGCGGGTGGAGATGCCCTGGACATAGGCTTCCTGGATCACTGCCGTCAGCGCCTTCTCCGCCAGCCGCCGGGGTTCGAGGAAGGCCGGGAAGTAGGAGCCACGCCGGAGAC
>NZ_JAETWB010000160.1 GCF_016773205.1 Belnapia arida | reverse complement strand
GCCTTCTGCAGACCACGACGCTGCGCGATCGCCAGGGCCCAACTGCGCAGAGCCGAGGGCTTGCTCGCGTGCACCAGCATGCTGGTGGCAGCCTCGTATAGGGCGTGCCTGGTGAGGACGTCCCCGGTCTTGGCAATCGCACCCGAGCGGTCTGTCTCGCCTGACTGGTACCGGCGTGGTGTCAGGCCGAAGTGGGCCCCCACGTCCTTGGAGCGGGTGAACCGGTCGGCCCTGTCGACCGTGGCCCGGAAGGCCAGTGCCGTGATCGGTCCCACCCCCGGCACTGTCATCAGCCTGCGACAGACCTCCTCCTCTCGGACAGCCTGCAGCACCAGGCGATGCAGAACGTCTCGCTGCGCCAGGAGTGCGGCTTGGACCACCAGCACGGGCTCGATGACCTGCAGCAGCTTGGGCTGGTCAGCGAGCAGCTCGCGGATGCGGCCCGCGAACCCGGCGCGACCGACACGCCCGATCCGGATCCCAAAGCCGCGCAGTGTGCCGCGGATCTCGGCCTCGACGTCGATCAGCTTGCTCACAAGCAGGCGGCGCTGGGTCAGCAGCAGGCGCCACTCCTGGGCCTGCCGCGTCTTGACGTGCACGGCGCGGAACCATCCCGTGCGCATGAGTTGGGCGATTCCACGCGCATCGCCGCGGTCGGTCTTGACCGGCATCGCCCCAATCGCCGCCTTGGTATGGCGTGTCTCGATGCAGATCGCAGGCAGGCCTGAGGCCACCAGCCCGGCGTAGAGCCACTGCGAGAGCGGGCCCGCCTC
>NZ_JAETWB010000015.1 GCF_016773205.1 Belnapia arida | reverse complement strand
GTGCTCAGGATGTACATCACACCGTTCAGCACCGCTCGTACATCCACCGTCCGTTTGTTGCCGCCGCCCTTTGCATCTGGGATCAGCGGACCGATGATCGACCATTCCTCGTCGGTCAGGTCGCTCGGGTAGCGCAGCTTGCTGCGGTCGTATTTTGGCCGGTTCTCGGGCGTCCACATGGACGCCCTTCTTCCCGCACCCGCCGCCGGCAGCCAAACACAACCGATTCAAATCACTCGATCTGTTCCCGGATGGACACTAAGGAGCACTATTCGGAGGTTCCATTGCGCAAAACCGCGTTGACGACGTTCGCCGCAGCCGCGCTAGGCTCTGTCGCCTGGCCACAATCGGCAGTCCCGCAGCCCCAATCGCCGTCGCGGCGGTCGCCCAGGGTGGAGCAGTACAAACTGCTCAATACTAGGGAGCAGAGCCGCAGTCTTGGGACGATGGCTCGGAGCGGCAGCGGCGATGGCGGGAGTGACGCCGGCAGCGGGATGAGGCGAGGAATGGCGAGGCGGCGTGCTGCGGAGCGTGGCGCCTTGAAAAGGAACGCGAGCAGCGCCGAGCGTGGCAGCACGCTCAGCGCGAGCAGCAGTATGGCGGATATGGTGCTGGCTACGACTATCAGCGCGGCTGGTGACCGTTGGCCCCGCCGTTAGGCAAAGGTTGGAACAAGTGAATAGCCGCTTTGCTCCGCCCAGCGGTTGGGGCATCCTTCTCGGAGATTAAGGGAGGACATCAAATGGCAACCGGCGCCGTGAAGTGGTTCAATGCCAGCAAAGGGTTTGGCTTCATTCAGCCTGACGGTGGCGGCAAGGATGTGTTCGTGCATATCACGGCCGTGCAGGCTGCTGGATTGCAGGGCCTCAATGATGGTCAGAGGGTCAGCTACGAGGTTGTTCGGGAGCGTGGGAAAGAAGCGGCAGCCAACCTGAAGCTCGCTTGAGGCGGCGTCACCGCGGCTGTTCACCCATACTTCCGTACCGATGGTGGTGCGCTTGAATGTAGCATGGCACGGTCCCAGCCGCCGCCCGGCAGCGTTTGACGCAAGCCGACCAGCCTGAGGAAGTGACGCCGAACCCTTTCGAGGTTTAGCCCCAACTCAGCCCTGGAGCCGTTCCTGCACTCGGATCACGCTGCGTCAGAGCAGCCTCCGGTGGCTATCTCAGAGGTGGGAATGACGGTTGGCCAGACGGCTCAATCGGGCCGCACGGAAGTGGGTCCTTGCGTCGCAGCCTTTTCACCACTGCGGGCGCGCCATTCGCTTCAGGGAAGCGATCTGCCGGAAGACCTCGTGCCGCGGCTGGGCGGGGCTGCCGACCACAGTGGCGCCCGCGGGCACGTCCGACATTACGCCTGATTGCGCTCCGATCCGCGCTCCTTGTCCAATCCTCAGATTGTCCAGCCACACCCGCCTGTCCGCCAATCTGTACGAAGTCGCCGAGCACCGCCGAGCCCGCGATGCCGACCTGCGCCACCACGACGCAGCACCGGCCGAGTTGGACGTTGTGTACGATCTGGACGAGGTTATCGAGGCGTGACGCGGCCCCGATTGTCGTGTCGCCAGTCGAGCCCCGGTCGATGGTAGTGTTGGCGTCGATCTCCACGTTGTCGCCCAGGACCACCCGCCCGGGATGGGGGACGGAGAGGAAGCCGGACGCCGTGGGAGCGAAGCTGAACCCCTCTTGGCCGATGCGGGCGCCGGGGTACACGTAGACCCGCGCACCCAGCAGCGCATGGCTGAGACTGGCGTGCGCGCCGACCCGGCAGTCAGCGCCAATCACCACGCCTTGGGCGATGGTGACTTTGCAGCTACGCCGACCGCGCAGGACGGCCAGTTCGCCTCATCGTATTGGCTGGTTGCGAACGGCTACTCAACTACTACCGCCGCTTCGGCTTTGAGATCGCGCGCTCAGCCGAGAACGACAGTGACAGCACGGAACTGGCATGCCCGCCGATAAATTGTGGCGCCTTTAATTAGGGCAGGCGACCGAATCCCGCCAAGCTACGGGAATGCCATGCTCTTGGAGTGACCATCGGTCGGACACCGCCATGCCGCACCATCGACCAGTTTGCCACCCCAACGCCTGAGGCACCATTGAGACCACACCGTTGACGTTGGATGCCTCTGCTAACATCCCGCGAGGGAGTTCCCAGTCCGGGTCAAACTGCCGGCCGCTGCTCAGCTATACGTGCCCCCAAACCTGATCCAGCAAGGCACTATGGCCGTGCCTTGGGGGGTGCTTCCTGCCACTGACTTCGATGACCTCAAAACTCTGGTCCTCTTCCCAGGCACAATACTCGTGCGCCCGTGTCATGCGGACGATGGTAGCTATATCAGGGTAGGCAGTGGTGCCGTCCGTTGTGACGCGGCTGGCAAAGTTGAGGGCCAGTTCGAGGGTAGGGAAGTATCTCTCACGAGGAGAGCCCTTCCACTCGACGACGTAGATGACCGCAAACCGCTCCTGCACTGGACTGCTCCCCTTGGGTATCTTGGACAGCGCCATACAACGCTCGAAGATACGCCGCCCGAGTAGGTTGGCTTGCATGTACAACAAATCGTTGAGTGGCTGGGTGATCACCTCTCCAACAGATTTCGTCGCTTGAGAGCGGCTCCATAGCCAGCGTCACGCTCCGGTCGTGCCGCAGCCACACCCGGATGCCCATATGGCTTTTGGAACTCGGCTCGGCTGGTCGCCAGTACCGTCGTTCGGCGTCTATAGGCGATCTAACGAGCCATGCCGGCCAAGACCGCGGCACCCTGTTGCACGAAATGCACCGTGATGATCCTCGGGCATCCCGAGACTACGGTGTACTCCATCGTGCAGTGCTCACGTCTGGCAATCTGCCGAAGGAGAGCGACGAGTTCGGACACGTCGCCTCCACCGTATGCGAAGGAGAGGCAATCCGCTTTCCGTGCGGCCTCCCTAAGTCTCGACATCAGCAACATGCGACCTCGCGTTCAAGCTGCACGGGTCTGCAGCCCACGGGTCAGCGTAAGCTCGCCTGATTGCCACATACATTCTGTGACCGCATCAACTCACCGTGGAGTGGTCACCCTTGTGTGCTTTGCACTCCACCGTGCGCGATCGCTGGCGCTACATTTTCGACGTGTGAACGACAGTGAACATCTCGCAGTGAGCAGCGCGATCGAGGGATGACGATGCAGGCTGCCGGGAGCAGAATCATCCGGCTCGTGCCACCAAGGTGCGGCGTGATGGGGGCCTCGCTCCGGGATGATGTCTCGTCTTGCGCTCGCCATCCTCGTCGCCTCAGTGGATGCCGCTACGGCGGGCAATGAAGCAATGCCATGGTGGCAGCACCGGAGGCTCGCCCAGCCCATCCCGATGACGGTGGTCGGCACGCAGTCGGTTGACGTTGGAACAGCGTCAGGGTTCTTCAGCAGCCTTGCTAGTATGGGCTTTGAATGCACGGCGGAGGACATCACCCGCTGGCGGCTCCGACGTGTCCGGGTTGAATGCTCCGGCAGTGCTGAATCTTTCCGTTACGAGGGCGGCTTTCCGGTGAGCTATGGCTCTGTAATGTTCGATCGCGTTCACCGCGACGGGCGGCTGCTAGGCGGTGCCGAATTGATAACCCACGTCAACACCGTCATCGATCACCGAGACAGCAAGCAGGACCAGTTGGCCGTGCAATCCTTGAGTGCCGATGAAGGTTCCGGGAGATAGTCAGATCGCGCTCCTGATGCGCCATCCCTCGGCACTCCCGCCAAGGACAGGCGACACCATCAGCCCGGGGTATTCGAGCGGCTGTGAAAGGCACGATCAGTGCTTGAAGCGATATTCCGATGGTGCGCCGCCTCAACCGATTAGCAACCTGTAGACCACGGCGCCGGAGGAAGGCGCCGTGCCCGCCGACTGGTGCATAAAGTCCGGCAGCTGATAGCGTGAAGGCCAAGGCAAGTACGGGCGCGAGGGAATGGCCATGGGACCGCGGCAGGAGCACATTCGCATGATGGCTCTCTACAACCAGTGGGCCAACAGCCGCCTCTATGCCGCTGCCGGGCAGATCGCGCCTGAAACCCTAGCCGAGGACCGCGGCGCCTTCTTTGGCTCCCTGCTTGGGACGCTCAACCACCTCCTCGTTACCGATAGGCTGTGGATGAACCGATTGGAAGGGGAAAGCCCCAGGAGCATCCGGCTCGACGAGGTGCTGCATCATCACTTTGAGGACTTGCGCGCGGCGCAGGTGGCGCAGGACCAAAGGCTCGTGGATTACGTCCACGGGTTGAGCGAGAAGCGCATTTCTGAATCCCTCGACTACGCCACAAGCAGCGGTGCGCCGCATTCACAGCCACTCCACCACTTACTCACCCACCTGTTCAATCACCAGACTCACCACCGCGGGCAAGCTCACCACCTCGTCGGGCTAGCACTTGGGCGCGACAAGACGCCTGTCCTCGACCTGCTCGCCTACCAGCGCTCCACAGCGCCCGTGTCGGGCGCTGTTGGTGGGCCAATTTCGCCGCCGCGATTGCGGCCCGATGATGCAGGAGTGAGCGCTGTCGAGACTCCACCGACCGGCCATGTTGTCACTGACGCTTATGCGGAAGCTGCCGACCCGGCCGGAGAGGTACGAAGCACCAAGCAGGTTCCCGCGCCCGACAGTCTCGGTGGATAGCCAGGATGACCTGGGATGCCGGCTGCACGCTGGCTAAGGTGCAACGAGCCACGAGGTGACGGCTGCGGACCCCGAGGCGTGCCCCACGACCCTCACGGCCCGGCACGCCCTCCACCCGGTATGATTACTCATCGCGGTTCCGCTCGACAGGTCCGGGGCCTCGGGTTCTCTACTGGTCCAGTCCGCGGCTACCCCGCCCGCGTTAACCTGAAGGACGTGGGTGACCTCCGCGATGCGTTGGGTTGCTGAGAACTCCTCATCGACCGTTAGGCTGGCGATAAATTCGCCACGGGCCTTCGCCTCGCTCTCAGCCTCAATGATCCGCTGCGCAGGCTCATCCCTGTGCTGGTTGGGGTAGGCGATCACCCGCACGATACCAGTGACGACGAAAGAAGCCATGGCGGCATACCCTCCGGTCAAGGCCTGACTGTGCGGAGCCCAGTCCTGCCATGTCCACGCCAATTATGGCGAATACGCTGATTCTGCGTATGAAAGGTTTGCGGGTCGCACGGCACAGACAACGATTTGAAGGAAGGGGACGGCCGGGCTGTCCCGAGCGGGATATGGTGGGGCGCCCGTCAAGGGTAAGCCGTCGAACGGCCCACCGGGCTAGCCCTTGGCTGTCACGACGACAGCGGCCTGGCCCATCATTACGGTGGGAGGGCTCGGCGTGATCTGCCTCTCACGCATGATAAATAGCACCTGCTCATTCGCCTGAACCGCGTTCTGTCGCGTGTCAAACAGGGATACTGCCGTTGCCAATTGGCGTTCGGCCTCGGTACGGGTTCAGATGGTAAAACTCGGACCAAGGTGGAAGTTCGCGCGGCCGTTGGCGGCGGGGACAGTAGTTCGGCAGCCTCTCAGATCATGCCGCTTGATTCTCCTTGTTTGGAGAGCGCCTCGGCTGCTCTAGACACATGAGCCGCGTGCGATCGGGATTGAACTGGCGTACAGAGTATATTCGCAGGTCTAATGCAGGCAGGCGCGGAGAAACCGAGCGTTGAAAAATACGAACTACACGCCACCTTCGTGTTCGAGTGCGGCTCAGTTTGTCACCTTTTTCAAAAGGTGAATGATACCATCTCCACAAGTTCATCACTTCGGCGTTTATCAATACCAAGTACTCTAACTTTCCTAGCACTAGTCCGCATCGTCCGAGGTGAGCCAACAGGGCAACATCGTCCAACCACTTCGGGCGAACAGCTTACGCGTCTCCCACCCTCAAGGAGAACCTGCGTGCAAAGCCCACTACCGCACGGCGCCGTCCCCAGCGCCGCTAGAACAGTTGTGCGGACCTCTGCCATGAGTGCGGCGATGCGACTGTCTGTCGTGACGGCCCTTGGGATATTTTTCTTGCTTGCTACAGCGATGAACCGCGGAAGCGAAGCCGCCACGCAACGCCAAGCGTCCGCCGACAGCCATCGCCAACAGCGTGGCATAGCGCACCGACCACAAATGCGTGCTCCTGCACGGAGCGCGACCCGATCTATGTCTGGCCGACGCGCTGCCGCAAAAAACAACCTCGTCGTAGCGAACCATCGTAGTCGAACCCGCCCGGTGGCAGCGTCCCCGCCCGAGGCCGATGCTGCCGTGCTCTCGTCCATCAGCCCGCACGTCCTCGTGGCGTTGCAGAGCGCTGGGGGGAGGCGCCGGGACAACCACGTACTGCTTTTTGCCCTGGCATGGCGGGAGAGCCGCTGCGACCCAGAGGCCCAGAACCCAGCTTCCACAGCGCGCGGGCTGATGCAGTTCACTCGGTCGGCGTGGCTTGAGGCAACCCGGGACCATGGAGAAGCCCACGGCTTGGCCTCCTATGTCGTCGTCCTAACTACCAATCCCGACACCGGGGAGATCACAGTCCGCGATCGGCGCTTGCTGGCTGAGCTTTTGATGTTGCGGGACGACTCACGCCTGTCCGCCGCGCTGGCGATGGCGCGCTTGGAACGCGAGAAGGCCAACCTTGCAGTGATCCTGCGGCGGCCCGTGACCCATGCTGACCTTTACATGGTGCATTTCCTCGGCGCGGATGGTGCGCGCCGATTTCTGCGCGAACTCGCTCGCGCGCCCTCTCGGCGAGCATCTGATGCGGTCGATCTGGATTCGGTCACCGCGAACCGAAATGTGTTTATTGCCAGCGATGGCCGCCATTATAGTTTGCTTGAGGTCTACAGCGAGGTACGGAACACCCTTCGGTCACAGGGCGTCATCTACGCAAGGCTACTTGAGCAATTGAACGAAACAGCGGAGGTGGCCAAGGTGGCGTCCGTCCGCTGACAGGTCGAGGCCCACCCCTACGACCTCAGGCTTCCGGCGGTTATGATCCCCTTCTGCCCGTTCCAACAGGCAAGTGGCTGTCGTCGATCATTTCAGCCCATCGCCGCAGCCTATACTCAACCGCTCGTCCGGCGATGTTGCCCGCACGAAGGGGCGAGTGGGTCATCGAGAGCGACGTGATGGGCCGGGAGCCCGAGACCGAACACACCCTTTAGTCGAACTAACTATGGTTGGCACACTTTGCGGCATCCTGCACAGTCCAGAGGACTACGATAGCAGGAGCCCCTTCAATGCCTCGTCGATGTACTTCACATCCACCGGGTTCAATCCCGGACCTCCGGCGCAATGCCCCCAGACAGAGGGAATGATGCGTAGCTCCGCATTGGGCATGTGGGCGACCTCGTACTGGCTATCTTCGGGAGGGAAGTAGAGGTGCGTTTGTCCAGGCATGACCAACGCTTTGGCCGTGATCGCGCCTAGCGCCCGCTCGAAGTCGCCTCGATAGGTCCGATTGGCCGAGATATCTGCGTGCTGCCACGTCCACAACATGGCTAAGAGGTTGTTGGCATCACGCGGCAAGAACAATCCCTCCCAGAAGCCGGTAAGGAAATCTTCCAGCGAGGCGAAGCCCATTCCCTCCATGTCCAGCCGTTCGCGGTAGAATGCTTGCGAGAACCCCCAACCCGCATAGACCCGCGCCATGGCGCGCAGGCCCTTGGTGGGCTGGCGCTCGTACCAACCACCTTGGAAGGCGGCGTCAGCGGTCAGCGCCGCCTTCACCCCCTCAAGGAACACGAAGTTGTGCCGCGAGGTTCGGGCAGACCCGCAGAACGGGGCAATGCACTCCACCATTTTGGGATAAGCCACTGCCCACTCGAAGGTCTGCTGTGCGCCCATCGACCAGCCAACCACCAGCCGCAACCGATCGATTCCAAACACCTCGGTCATTAACCGATGCTGGCAGGCCACATTGTCATGGACCGTCACGCCAGGGAAGCGAGCGCGGTCCCAGGGCGGGGGAGTGTTGCTAGGCGAGGAGGACAGGCCGTTGCCGAACATGTTGGGAACCATAATGAAGTACTTCTCTGGATCAAGCGCCATCCCAGAGCCTATCAGCCACTCATTTTCGGTATGCTGCCCAGAGTACCATGTGGGATAAACGATGGTGTTGTCTTTCGCGGCGCTCAGCCGCCCGTAGGTCTTGTAGGCCAGCTTGGCCCCACGCAGTGTCAACCCGGATTGCAGGACGACATCGCCCAGTTCAAGCACCTCATGATTAGACACGACCTTCTCCTTAAACACCGAGGTTAGCGAGCCCTTCTGCAACCCCATCGGGAAGTTGGCCAAGCAAGCAGTGCTCACCGTCGTTGTGAAGCATCTCGCCAGTGATAAATCCTGTTTCCTCCGAACACAGCAGGACCAGACGATGGCGGCACGGCGTTCCTGTTGGAGCCACTTTCTGACCGCAATGCGGTGGCCGCGGAACCGCCGAACCACCCTCCCAAGGCATGCCAGTTCCTTCCGCATAGCCTCGGCTACCGCCGCCCGCTAACGAGCCTGACCTCCACGACGAACTCGGTCGGCCTGCCCGTGTCTGTGGACGGCCAGTGCGGTCAGGCGAAAAGCAGCGTACAGCTTGGCTGCGTCCGCGTTATACATAAACTCGATTTAGAGCCAGTAGACTTGCTCGACCCCAGCAAGACCGTCATCGCGCATCGGCCTTTCCTCCCGTTATCTCTATGACCCAGCGATAGCCTCGACGAGGCGCCCAGAGTCCGACACCCACCCAAACAGCAGTTGGATGGTCAGCAGCGACGCTTCGTGGTTCGTCCGCTGCTGGTCACTGGCGATCGGCTCTGCCGTGCAGTCGGCGAGCACGACGCAGTGGTAGTCGCGGAACATCGCATCCCGGACCGTGGACTCAACGCAGACGCTCGTCGTGCAACCGCTGACGATGAGATACTTTATATTCCGATCAGTCAGCACCTTGTCGAGGTCGGTCTGAAAGAACCCGCTGTAGCGGTGCTTGGGGATGATCACATCGCCTGCCTGCGGGGCGAGCCGTGGCAGAATGTCGGTGTCCCACGTGCCCCTGACGAGGATGCGGCTCGCCCGGCCATCGGGCGCGGATACCTCCTTCCCCACCCCCAACCGTGCGTGCTTGATCGAGTGTGGTGACCCAGGTCCCCCGGTGTCTGCGAGGTCGGGGCTATGCTGCATCTTGAGATAGACGATGGGAAACCCGGCACTGCGCGCAGCGGCCAAGACCTGCGCCGTGGGCTCGACCACCCGCTCGATCGGGGTGATATCAATGCCTGCCCGGTCGAACATGCCGCCTCGAGCGCCGAAGTCGTTCTGCATATCGACGACCAGAACGGCGCATCGCCTGCGATCGATCTCGATGGGCTCGGGCTCAGCATCCAAGACTACCACGGCGTGTCTGGCTTGCATCGGCTTCCCCCGTGTTCAGCGCATTCCGGCACCAGCCCAGGCCGTCACGGCGGAGGAGCGCGGAGCATTCGCATTGCCGTGGAGATGCACCGCCTCGACCTTCTTGCGAACTTTCCTTAGTAGCACGGGCGACAGCGACCGAAAGCAGACGCCAAAGGCTAGCGCCTCGCTAGGTTCCAGAGATCGGCGAAGTTGGCGTACCTTAACGGATGATGATCTCCACCTTTCAGATTTTCGAAGACTAGCTTCGCGCAGAGGCCAGCGAGAGTATCGGTCGCTTGACGCCTCCCTCCGCAGCGAGACTTTAGTATCTCCCACGTCAACAAAGCACGCGGGAACTACATCCGAAACGGCACACGCGGACGTTGTGGGTGGCGTGCTAGCGGCTTCCGTCTGACACTACATTGTGCCCGCGGCCAGCCGTTCGGATTCCTCCGCCCTTCCCATCACCGTTGACCCACACGACATTGGGGGAGCAGCATTCCTTGCTCTGCACCGGGGCAGGGAGAGGCGCAATGTACATCAGCATCGCCCGCTACGCGGGCATGGCCGGGAAGATCGGCGAGGCGGCGTCGATGGTCCAGCAGGGGTTCGTCCCGATGCTGAAAGGCCAGCGGGGCTTCCTCGGTTATGCGGCATTCGCCAGTGAGCAGGGCGATATCGTTGCTCTCCACCTCTGGGAGAGCGCAGAGGCGCTGACGAATAGCCGGGAGAAAATTCGCGCCTGGGTGACCAGCAATCTCACGGGCTTCGACGAGCCGTCCGAGCGCTTCAACGGCACGATCGGGCCGCACGCAATCGTGGCACCGCAGAGCGGCGGCCAGGACCAGTCGCTCTACTGCATGGTGCGGAAGGCCGAGAACATCCCCGGCCCCGACAGCATGGTGCCGGTCGCCAAGGAGGTGGTCGCCGCCACCCAGAGGATTCCGGGGTTCCGCGGGGCCTACGCCTCGCGCTCCGCCGACGACCAGACACGCGAGGCGACTGTCCTGTTCTTCGACAACCGCGAGCACGCACAGGCGGCGCACGAGGCCGCCCTTGCGGTCATGCACAAGCACCTTCCGGGCGCCACCGTGCGGGTGGCGGCTTCGGGAGAAACTTCCGTGCTGGCGATGGCCTGACCGCCCCACGGCCGGGACGCCCGCGCCGCCGCAGATGTCACCATTCGAACTTGATACCCGTCGATTAGGAGTTCGATGGCTGGCCTGACACCAAGGGCCTCTCGACTATGCCCGTGCCATGGGGGACGTGATGACTCAGGACGACAAGGACGAGGAGGCAATTCGGAGAATTGTCGCGGAGATGACCGACACTTTCAACAGACACGATGCTAAAGCAGCCACACGCATGTACGCGCCGGACGCCGACTTCGTGTCCGCCCGCGGGGAGGCAGCCACGGGGTTAAGGAAGATCGAGGAGAAGCTGGCGGCCATCTTCGCCATGAGGGCCGGTGGCGCCGTCCTGACGACGCTGGACGTGAAGGTCAGGTTCGTCCGGCCGGACGTGGCGCTCGCCCATGTCCTGAACGAGCTTGGCGGGCTCGTGGCCCCGGACGGGAAGAAGCTGCCTGCGCACAGGGAACTGAGCATCCGGGTGTTTGTGAAGGACAATGGGGCATGGCGCGTCGCGGCTTTCCACAACACGATGCAAAGGCCGTTCGAGGCGCCCGCGCAGAAGGGATAACGGCGCATTGGGGACGCAGGTCCGCGCATCTCTTGCGTCTCCTGGCCCATCGCCCCGGTTAGCCACGACCAGCGAATATCGTGCAGGACGGCCAAGAGCACGCTTCCGAGCACGACATCGCCGACCACCTCGCCGCCGAGCAATGTCCCGCACCCTGCGCACACGTCTCGCCGTGACGTGGGACCAACTATGGAATCAGGATGCCAGGGCTGTTGTTCTCCCGGCTCATCGCGCGGTAAGTGTATTTGAGGATCAGTCTGCACCTCAAGTAGCGAAGGATCACGAAGCAAAATACATCACACACGCAATCGCTGTTGTTTTCGTCACCCCCGGGAGCGTACTGTCTACCCCTTACGACGAACAGAACAACAAGCAAGAAGCCTCTTGCCTGAATTGCGCACTTTGATGCGCCGACGCTTCCCGCAAGCTGAGCCTTGGCAGGTCGTTTGAATGCGGCCGGTCCGAACAAGCGCCTACCACCCTTCGGGTCACAACTGATCTCAGGGTGTGATTGCCAAAGCGACACTTCGGCGCACTGGCTATTGGGCCGGTTCTGGTCATCAGGACAGAGGAGCGAAGCGATGCCTCGAATTCATGTCCCGCGGCGGGAATTCCTAATCAGCGGCAGCGCTGCCTTCGCTGCGCTTACGTTCACCTCGGCGTCGTTTTCCGCCAAAGCCTTTCCAATGCGGCAAGGCGAGGAGGTCATTCCCTGGGCTGATCAGCCAGGACCACATGCCCGACCGCAGGTGGTCCCTAGGCAGCTTCGATGGGAAGAATTCGATACCTTCATCACGCCGAATGATCGCTTTTTCCTTGTTGGCCACTATGGATTTCCCGGCATCGATCCGCAGGCATGGCGGCTGAACGTCTCCGGCTACGTCACAAAGCCACTGACCCTCACTCTGGGTGAGATCAAGACGAGGCCACGTCACGAAGTGGTCTACACGATGGAATGCGCCGGCAACCACGGTTTTCCCTTCATGAATGGCGTTATCGGCACCGCGAAATGGGCAGGTACACCGCTGGCGCCGATCCTTGAGGAAGCCGGCATCCATCATCGCGGCATCGAAGTGGTCTTCTACGGCGCGGACATTGGTGAGGAGAAAATCCGCGACGTTTCGGTGCGAACCGCCTTTGCTCGCAGCATGTCCGTGGAGGAGGCAAAGTCATCCGACCTGCTGCTCTGCTACGAGATGAACGGACAACCGCTGCCACAGGAGAATGGCGCTCCGGTGCGGCTGATTGCGCCGGGTTGGTACGGGGTGGCGAACGTGAAGTGGCTGTCCCGAATTGAGGTACGGGACAGCCGCTACATGGGCCGCTTCATGGGGCGGGACTATGTGACGGTGCGGGAGGAGGAGGTCAGTGGCCAAAAGATCGCGGTAGAGACCTCGGTAGGCCGAGTACTGCTGAAATCTGCGCCCGGTCGAGTGACCCGGCAGGGCGGAGACTACCGCATCGTTGGCGCTGCTTGGGGCGGTGAGGTCGCCAAGGTAGAGGTGAAGATCGACGCAGGCTCCTGGCAGGCGGCGACCATCGACCGCAGCGAGGCTTCGGACTTTACCTGGAAGCCATGGCATCTCGACTGGTCCACGCCACCGCCAGGGGAACACACCATCACTTCACGGGTGACCGACGCCGCGGGTCGGGTCCAGCCCGCAATGGATGATCCGTTGATCACCAATAAGCGCACCTACTGGGAGAGCAACGGGCAGGTCACCCGGCGGGTAAGAGTGACTTAGGCGCATGTAGGTCGTCTGCTAGCAGCACCGAATTTCAACCCGCTTCTGCCTCCTGACGTATACGATTGCGGCAAGAAGATGATCAGCCTCCTCCGATACCGTGCAAGGAAGGGTGACATGCGAGTACTGGTGGTCGGCGCCGGGGCTTTGGGCGGCTATTTTGGCGGTAGGCTAGTCGAAGCTGGGCGCGACGTGACCTTCCTCGTGCGGCCTCATCGAGCCGAACAGATTTCACAACATGGCCTGCGGATCGAGAGCCAGCACGGCGACGCCGACCTGAGGCCCCGCACCGTGTTGACGGGTGGCCTGGACGGCTCGCACGACTTGATCCTGCTCGCCGTGAAGGCGTACTCGCTCGACGCAGCCATGAACGACATGGCGCCCGCGGTCGGCCCCGGCACGACGATCGTCCCCGTTCTCAACGGCATGCGCCACATCGACCTGTTGGCTGAGCGCTTCGGCGCGGGCCGGGTCCTCGGCGGCACCGCCGTCATTGCCGCGGCCCTCGGCCCGGATGGGCGGGTCGTCCAGGGAGCCATGCCCAACCATGACTTGATCTTCGGCGAGGTCGCGGGCGGCGTCTCGGACCGGGTGCGGGCCGTCGCGGCGCTCTGCAAGGAGGCTAAGTTCGCGGCGCGGGCTAGCGAGGCGGTCGTTGGGGACATGTGGCAGAAGTGGGTCGGGCTGGCGGCCCTCGCGGGGATGAACTGCCTAATGCGCGGCGCCGTCGGCGACTTCCCTGCCGCCCCGGGCGGGCGAGAGGCGGCTTTGGCCCTCCTCGCCAAGTGCAGGGCCACGGCCTCGGCGGCCGGGCATCCGCCGCGCCCAGAGTTCGTGGAGTTCGCAGCGTGCCTGCTAACGCGGGAGGGCTCAACACAGACCGCCTCGATGCTGCGCGACATCGAGGGCGGTGGTCCCACGGAGGGTGAGCACGTCCTGGGCGACCTCGCGGAGCGGGCGGAGCGTATGGGGGTGCCCACGCCCGTCCTGCGGCTCGCCCGCTGCCACGTCGCCGCCTACGAGGTACGCCGCGAACGCGAGCGGACAGCGCCATAGCGTGTCCGGCGGCCTTTTGCGGGTAATCCACCCTCCGCCCACTTCACCATCAGTCATTCATGGTGACGGGTGCGCCCGTGGAGGGAGGTGCGCGCCGCTCCTGCCGACGTGCGCTCATCCTCGGCACCTTCAGTGAGGGATGCGGCCTGCCGCTTCAACGTAGCCCACCCGTCGCTCCGGCGGTACCGGGTGCTGCCCCGCCACCCGTTCCAGAAGCAGGTGCGCGTCCTCGTCCAGCCCCGCCCTCACTGCGGCGTCGAAGAATAGCTGCTCAAGCACGTCCTGCTGCGCGTGGCTGCCGCCCAGGCGGTACATCACCCCGAGCGCCGGACGCATCGCCTCTACCGCGACCGCGTAGTCGCCCCGGCGGTGCGGCAGAACCGCCTCACAAACCGGGATGGCAGCATCGCGCAGCACCACCGCGTGGTCGCCCCGGTTCGCCCGAGCGGCCTCGCGCATCGTCCCCAGCATACGGTCCGCCGCCGCCCACCGCCCCGTCGCGGCGAGCGCCATCATCCGGTGCGGCAAGGTGAAGGGCGAGAGGTGGTCGCCGACCCGCGCCTCCGCCTTGTCGGCCAACTCCACCCAGCGGTCTCCCACCGCCACACTGCGCAACTCCAAGCGGAACAACATCGAGGCGGCGTTCTGCGCATCGACGATGAAGTCCGGCATTGCCTGCGCGAGCGGCGAAGCGAGGTCGCGGAAGCGTCGGTCATAGAGGCCCAGCGCCTCCCCGAACTCTCGCCGCTCAAGGTGGTACATCGCACGGTGCCACCAGAGGTGGTGGGTGATGGCGTTGCCCCCTCCCAGTGCTGCTCCAACCCGGAGAGGAACCGGATGCCCTCGCCCCGGCGGCCCTGCATTTCCATGACGTGCGCCACCGCGTGGGTGGCCCAGAGGTTGGCCGGGTCCAGCATCAACGCCTCGCGGCCGGACGCCTCGGCGACGACCTAGCTGCAGCACTCCTCGTGGGCGAAGGCGCGGCTGGCCAGTACGGCGCCCCAGCCCGGTACAGAGGCGGACCAGCGTGGCAGAACCCGCTCTACCCCGGCCAGCATCCGCTCCGGCATGCCGGACCAGAAGGCGACGAAGTGGTGCATGCGGAAGGCCAACACGTCGCGCGGGTGTTCGGCCAGGATGTCCTCCCACGTCGAGAGCGCCCGGCCGACCTCGCCGTCGATCCAGAAGGACAGCGCCTCGGCAGGCGCCCGCTCCCGCGGCGTCGCACGCGCGAGGTGGCGCCGGGCCTCGGCCAGCGCCTCGCGGGAACGCGGGAGGAAGGCCCCGTCGTAGGCGGTCATGGGCAGGTAGCCCCTGAGGACGTGGGCCATGCCGAACTCCGGGTCGGCGGCGAGCACCGGGGCGATCCGCTGAGCGGCGTTGGCGCGGTGCATCAGGTAGCCCTCGACGGCGTGGTCGAAGGCGCGCGCCGCCTCCTCGAAGGCGACGGTGACGGCGTGGTCCTGGGCGTCCCTCGGCATGGCCAGTCCTCCTTTCTCGCTTCTGGGGCCAGCGTGTTTCCCGCGAGCAGATTGAACCCTTACCCGTGCCTCACGGGACCATGCCCCATCCCGACCGCAAGGACCCAGGCGCCGCCAAGCACCATCGCGGCGCCAAGCGCCCTTGCGATCCACCTACCCCTGGGCGCCAGCTTCTCAGCCAGGACGGCCAGCGTGATGGCCGCGACCCAGAGCAGGTTCATCACCCCGCCGACGAACAGCAGTGCCATCAGCGCCCAGCAGCAGCCCATGCAAAAGGCCCCATGCTCGACCCCCATTCGGAAAGCGCCGCCCGGCCCAGCGCGCCAGCGGCCCATCACGAAGGCGGCCGGGGAGCGGCACAGCCCCAGGCAGGCGTCTTTGAGCGGCGTCCACTGGTAAAGCCCGGCGGCGATCAGGATCGCCCCGCCCAGGATCGGGCTCGCGGCGGCCATGTGTGGGGAGAGAAGCGCGGCTCGGTCCAGTGCCCACTGCAAGATCGTGGCCGCGAGGGCGAAGGCGGTCCAGACAGCAAGGTAGCCCGCCACGAAGATGCCAACCGACGCCACACGGTGCCCCTGCTCACGGCTCCGCCGGGCGAAGGTAGCGAAGAACAGAATTATGGGCGCCGCAGCGGGGAGCATCATGCCCACCATCATCACCGCCCACATGCCGAGCATCATGCTGAAGCGGGCCGCGCTCCAAGGCACGGACCGCAGCATGTCCATCGCACCCTGCGCCATGCCTGGCATGTCTGGCGCGTCGGCAATCCCGTGCATGCCACCTGCCATCATGGCGAGGTAGGCCCAGGACAGGCCGATTAGGCCCGCAAGCGCGGCTAGGACCGGAAGACGATCCCAGGACAGGGCGACTTCAAGCGCGCTTTGGCGGGCCATCACGGGCGCTTCGGGATACCGCTCTGGGTCAGGTGGATGCGGGCGAACTGGCCGTAGCTGTCTTTGAAGGCCAGCTTTACTCCGCCGGTCGCCGTCGTTGAGCCACTGCCGTACTCGGCCTCGCTGTACTCGAAGCCGCTGCGCAGGGAGACGCGGACACGATGGTCCTGACCGGTGAAAGGGCTCTTGATGGGCGTGCCGGTGGACTCAATCACACCCGGCACGACAATCCGCCCGTGGCAAGCGGCGGGGTCAATCTCGACCTCTATCTTGGTGAACACTGGGTCGAGCACGTTGCTCATCGTGGTCGAGAACACCTGAAAGACGGTGGCGCCGGGCTCAGTCTCCCGCCCGTGCAGTATCTCGACCAGCGCCTTGCGCTGGTCCGCATCGGCGCGCTCGTCGATAAAGAACTGCTGGGCGCCATTGCCGAGGTGAATTGGGCCGGGCCAGCCATAGGTGCCAACCCACGCGAGCCCATCGAGGCGCGTGCTCCCGAAGTGACCTCGCTCGATGCGCATGCCGGCGACGGCGCGGCAGGTGCCGTCCGTCGGCAAAGCGTTGAACTGGCATGGGCAGCCCCAGGCGCAATTGCAATTAGCGTACTCTGGACCCTCGATACTCCAATCGACGTATGCCATCGTCACGAGCCTCCAGCATCCGCGGCTGTGCCCGGCCTAGGGTTTCGAGTCCAGGCGGCCAACTCTTTTGCGGACTACACTAGAATTCTTGACCCACTAAAAGCACGCGGGAACTATGTCCGAAACGGTACACGCCGCCGTTGCGGGCAGGAACGTCTTAACGGCTCCGATCTGCAAGGTGCTGTCTGCCAGTTGGCCATCCAGCCCGTTCGTGGATGTCTGTCACCCAGCCGCCGTAGCGCCTTTGTGGCCAAGAACAGTTCATCGATGCCGCGCGTCCCGCTGAGACGATCCATGAGGAAGATGCGGGTTTGAATGAATCGCGTGGCCGTGACCGCGGACGCATGCGGTGACGATGCAGGATGGATCGACCGGGGTTTCCGAACTGTCCCACCCAGTGGCGCCGCATGGCATCACCACACGCGCAAAGTGGAACCACGGGAGGGAGGCAGCGCAATGGAGTTGAAACACGAGTTCATGCTGAGTGCGCGGCTTGAACCGCCGCTCGCGTTTGGCGCAGGGCTACGAGGCGATCGCATCTTCTTCCACGCTTTCGACGGCAGAGTGGAGGGGGAGCGCCTTCACGGCACCCTTCTGCCCGGTGGAGGCGACTGGCTGATCGCCCACCCGTCTGGCTGGGGCATCCTCGACGTACGAACGCAGATAAGGACCGACGATGGGGCGCTGATCTACGCCCATTACCCTGGCCTGATCGAGATGAACACCGCCTTCGCGGCGGCCTTCGCCAACGGCACGGCGACACGATTTGAGGACCAATACTTCCGCACGACACCGCGCATGGAGACCGGCGACCCCCGTTATGCCTGGGTTAACCACTCGCTGTTTGTCGGCGAAGGGCGCGTGATCGAGGGGTTGGGGGTCGAGTACCGCGTCTCCCGAGTTACGTGAGCAGGCTGCCAACGGCGAGGCGTACGACCTCATAGTTCACTTGCGTCCGTTGCCATTAAGGGAACTTCGCTGCCCGCGGCGGTTGGCCCCCAAGACAAACAGAAACGCGCTTCGGAGGTGTACGCGATGTGGAATTCCAGCCGCCGCACAGCCATGTCTTTCGGTCTGACAGCCGCCGCCTTGGCGGCACCCCGGTACGGCGCAGCACAGAGCGCCGGGACAGGCTCCGCGGAGCAGCGGCTTAGGGAGCGTGCCATCGAATTGCCACGGGTGGCTCCCGTCGCGGGCGTCAACAACGTCCCGTATGTCCGCACGGGCAACTTGATATTTCTTTCCGGCTTGGGGCCGAATAGGCCCGAGGGAGGGTTGGCGACAGGCAAGGTTGGGCGGGAGGTGAGCGCCGAGGACGCCTACGGGCATGCACGGCTGAGCGGATTAGCGCTGCTGGCCGTGCTGCGCGGCGCGGTGGGTAGCCTTGACACGGTGAACCGAGTAGTGAAGGTGCTGGGTATGGTGAACGCCACACCCGAGTTCGCCGACCACCCAAAGGTCATCAACGGCTGCTCGGACCTGTTCATCGAGGTATTTGGCGAGGATCGAGGGCGGCACGCGCGCTCGGCCGTAGGGATGGCGTCGCTGCCCTTCAATATCACAGTCGAAATCGAAGCGGTATTCGAGGTTGCATAAGCTCGGCTGCCGCTGCGGGCTAGGTGTCCTCAAGTACTGCATCAGCGCCCCCCGACCCGCAGGAGAAGCGGAGCTACAGTATGCGAAGTAACTCACCACCGCCGGTGCGGTGTGGGACGAAGAAGCCTGCGTTGCGGTGCGCCGAGGCACAAGCACGCCAACGGCGTGCACGAGGCACCGCTGGCGATCACGGACAAGCATCAGCGAGACGTTGGCATCCGGTTCGCGGCCTCGGGACAGACCGCCGTCCTGACGACGGCATGACCGCATCCAGGCTGGGCGGGCCGTCGTTCCGGCCGAGCTTCGGCGTAGGGGAGACGATGATGGTGGATACGCTCGGAAGGCGCATGAAACTTGGGGTGCTCGTGCCCTCAACCAACACCTCCGTACAGCCTGAGTACGATGCCATGCGCCCGCCCGGCGTCACCAACCACGTCCGAGGGTTCCGCATCCCCAATGCCCCGACCCGGACCGACGCGGAGTTCGCGCAGCAGTTGGAGAACATGCGCGCCACCATGGTGGATGCTATGGACGAGGTGCTGACCCTCGACCCTAGCCATATCATCCTTGCCACCGCAGCCGAGTCCGCGGGCGGAGTGGAAGGTGCCAAAATCCTTCGAGAGAGGCTTGAGGCCAAAAGCGGCGGCGGGTCGGCGTAACGCTAGGCGCCGACGCTATCCTGGCAGCGCTCGGTCGCTACGGCGGAGTTCGGCGGATCGGGCTTGTAACACCTTACATGCCCGTCGATGACGAGCAGGCCCGCCGCTTCTGCGATGACTGCGGCTTCGAGGTCGTGCGGGTTAAGGGGCTGCGGTGCGGTGGCCCAGTGCTGATCGCGCACCTCGGAAGCTACACTGCGGGACGCGATCGCCGAGGTAGACGGTCCGAACGTGGACGCCATTGTGCAGGTTGGCACCAATCTGCCGATGGCACGGGTGGCAGGCATAGCCGAGTTCTGGCTGGGTAAACCGGTTGCCGCCCTTAACACGGCCACCTACTGGCACGCGCTGCGGCAGTGTGGCATCGACGACAAAGTGCAGGGTTTCGGACGACTCCTGGCCGAGTTCTGAGATGGCCGGGCCGAGAATAGCACCGCGGGGCCGAGTGGCATGACCGCTGACATCGGAGCGCCCCGGCGGCGACAACCGTGGTGACGGACTATGGAGGACGCCTGCCCCTAAAAGACAGCATTCACACCGGCACGACGTGCCGCACCCAGACGTTCGGCTCGATGTAGACGGCGTGGTTCTGTTCGAGCGAGACATGCACGGGCACGAGGGCGTTCGGCACGACGACAGTGCCGGTGGCAGTGAACTGCAATCCGGTCCAGCGCTGCCAGTCGGTGATCGTCCCTGGGACCACCATGCTGGTCGGCGCAACCTTTACAATTTGGCCTCCCGCGCGAACATGCACCCGTAGCCAGGGGTCGGCGGGCAGCCCATCGGCGCCCGTGCGGCCTGTGTACTCCTCCATGGGCACGAATGGCTCCAAGTGCTTCATCGTGGGGCGCACGGGCGCGAAGATGTGGCCCAGGCCGAGTTCGGCGGCCCGCTGCCGCATGGCGTCGAGAACCATACGCGAGGCGCCCCTACCCCGGTGCGAGGGCAGCAGGGTGATCTCCAACGCGCTGAGCGCATTCGGCGCCCGACCAAGGGCGCGGTCGGCATGCGCCCATCTGACCACGCCATCCCAGCCCGCATCCGGCAGGTTCTCGCGGCCAGGAATTCCGAAGGCGAAGGGCACGGCAAAGGCCCGTCCCACCGCCACTTCGGGCCGGGCGGGATCAACCACGGCAAAGGCGGTGTCGAGGCAGGCGTCGAGGTGCGGCCGAGCGAAGAACAAGTCGGCAGCGGGGTCCTCTTGCATGAAGGCGGGCCAGAGCGCCATGAACACCTCCGAGAACACCTGCGCTCGCAGGTCGGGGCGGCCACGCAGCGGCACGAGTTCGAGCATCCAGCCCTCCTGCGGGGATGGTCGCGGTTCCCCTCGGGACCATACTAGGCAGCGCGAAGGCGCATTCGGTAACCATATCTGTTGATCCAGGGGGAGCGCAGCCAACGCTGCTATAGGAACGATGGTAGTGTCCCAAGCCCGTCAGCGGCGCTCGCCCATGATCTGCTTTCCCTCAGCGACCAGCAGGGTCGATCAGCGGTCGCCGCTCTCGATCGTCACTTCAAAGCAGTTCGGCGAGGTCAATGACCGGGCGCTGCGGCCCAGTGGAAACAGCGCTACAAGCACCGTCTCACCATGCAGGCCAGCTTTGCGATCCCGGGCGGGCTGCTGGGGAGCGCGCCTGGATCACGACCTCCGACCGGCGCCGGCTGCTCGGTGGTCGCGTCCTCGTGGCCAACTAGGCCCCTCCCTAGGCAATGTCGGTGCTGGCAAGATAGTGCGACATCCACATGCTCCACCTTGGTGCTGTCGCGCCGTCAGTCTTCAGCGACAAGGCTCCGGTACCCCGGGTGCTGTTGGATGAACCGTGCCACAAACTCGCATTGCGGGACCACTGTCGCGCCCTCAGTTCGAAGGACATCCAGCACACCGCCGACCAGTTTGGACCCGACGCCCTGCCCGGACATCTCCTTGGGCACCTCTGTGTGGATCAGCACGACCCGTTTGCCGATCCGCCGGTACTCAACGAAGGCGATGGCATCGCCGCTGCCGATTTCGAACCTGCCCAGACCGGGATTGTCTCTCACGACCAGCATCGCCGCTTACGCCTCCAACCGTGCCCTAACCGCCCCGCTGCGCGCGCTCTCCGGGCACAACGTCCCAATCCCCGGCTGGTGCCCTGCTGGCTCAGGCTTCGGTGGAGAACCTGATTAACCACTCCGATGACATCGCCTCAGCAGGCGATTGCTAGCTCAGTGGCACCCGCGGATACGGACGCAGCTTCATCCCAAACTACTCCGGGAGTATCGGCCCGGAGGAGATGGAGCACCGAGGCATTCCGCACCGCGGCATACGTGGCCACGCGATCCACGGAGAGGAAGCTCCACCCGCTGGGCTAATCTGTCCGCCGCATGTCGGGCGAACCGTAACTTTGCCTGACACACATCCCTCCCCTGCCCCACGGCTGACTTGGTACGCGGCCTGCACGCAGACCCATGGCACCGCCCCATGCCGCCGAACTTGGGGTTTGCAGCGAGCGACGTGATGGGAACGCGGGGTGAGGCGGAGCCCGCGACGCCTTGCCCCGCGAGGGCCTTGGCCCGGTTCCCCTCATGTCTGCTCGTGCCGGGTGGAACCGCGCCCTCCGCGGTTCCACCCCGGTAAGTCCACCACCTCCCTCACCCCGTCATTCAGCTATGTGGCGCGTCACCAATGGGATATGGCGTGCAATTCGCGGCACATGGCTTGGCCGCGAAATCCGCTCCATTGGGGCCGCAGGCCCCAGGTCAGGTGGTGCATGGATGCGGTACCGCTCAGCAACAAATGGACATGGAGGTCGGGTCGCGCTCGGCCGTGTCCGGGCTCTGCCCGGCTCCAGCCTACGCCCGACCCATGCCTGACCTCGCGGCCAACAGGCACCTGCGGCGCCCTCGCTTCTCCGCGCGCCTGCGCTGCGCTCCGTCGCGCATCGGCGCGTGCCCGGTCGGTCAGGCGGCTTCGCTGCATCTGAATGGTCGATTTCTCATCCACTAAGCAGGTATGATGCAGGTGTGGCCGCGAAGCGGACGCGCATCTGCGCAGCCGGTCGGATAAATAGGTCACGAGCTATTCTTATATAGACATGCGCCGGACGCGTTATCCGGCGCCCATTCATTTCAGCAGATCGAAACCCGCGCTGCTTGTGCAGCGGGCCTATTGGAGAGATGACGTGATTCGAGTTGAGGTATACGGCGGTTCGCCGGGATGCGGGAAGACCAATGAGTTGCTGGTCGAGATGACCAGCGTGCCGGGCCGCTATGTATTCGCGCTGCCGACGACGGAGTTGATCGGCGAGAAGCTGCTCGACCTCTTCCGGGAGGCAGCGAAATCCGGCACCGATCCGGTGATCCGGCCCATCCACAGCCGGGCCGAGGGCAGGCGCTCACTCGGTGTCACCCGCGAGATCACCGATGCCATAGATGAGTACTCACCACTGCCGCACGTCATCCTCGTCATCACGCACGAGGCTCTGATGCAGACCGACTTCACTTGCGCCGAGGGCGGGCAGTGGCATATGCGGATCGACGAGGTTCCCTCGGCGGCCGTCGCAGGTGAGTTTCGTATCCCAAGCTCTGCGCGGTTCTTCGAGGCATCATACGCACTCTCGCCGACCGAGGAGGCAGGTTGGCATCGCGTGTCTCTGGCCGGCAACGCCCCAACGATGGCCGACGTGATGGCGGATGATCTGGTCAAGAATTTGGCAGCCTTCCACAAGAGGTCCAAGTCTCCACAGGGCGTGTTCGTGGATGTGGCGGATTGGCGCGATGCCCGGGATCGCGGTCGGACAGTGCGTTGGTGGTCAGCGTGGACCCCTGCCGAGTTGGCACCCTTCGCTACGTCGGTCATCGCAGCATCGGGTTTCTTTCACAGCATCACCTGCCTTGCGACCCGGAAGTGGTTTGGCGACAAGGTGGAGTTCGTGCAGCGGGATTTCGGCGCCACCGCGCTCCGCACGAAGCCGAAAGTTCGCATCCGCTACTTCACACACGGCCACCGCGGCTCGACCGAGTGGTGGTTCCCTAAAGCTTCTAAGAAGCACTCGAATGGCAAGCGTTGCCTCGCCGCGGTCTGCCGTCACCTCGAAGGTGTGAGTGACCTCGGCTATTGGAGCGGCAACGCAGAAGTCGTCAACTATTTCGAGGAACGCCTACCCGGCGAGCAGGTGCGGCCCAAGGTCGCGGGCTCCAATCAGTATCGGCACCTGACCTCGTGTGCCTTCATCTACAGCAGCAAGGCGGGTCCCGAGGACGCAATCCTACTCGGCGTATTCGGGCTGACGCGGGACGAGGTGGAACGTGCCCGCGAGCAGGAGGACATCTGGCAGTTTGTGATGCGCGGCGCGATCCGCATGGCCGAGTTCGATGGCACCTACACGGTCTACCTCTATGATCTCTGGCAGGCTGAGGTGCTGGCGCGGATGCTCGGCGAAGCTGGTATCTCTGCTGATGTTACGCTGGAACCTGTGGATGAGGCCGGCATCCTCGATGTGCACCGCCCGAAGCCGGGACCAATGCCGGGCGCCAAGGCCGCTGTAGCGGGTATGGCATTCGAGCAGCAGGAGGAAGAGCGCCGCGCGGCCGATCGACTGCGGAAGCAGCGCCAGCGCGAAAAGGATCGGGCCGCGAAAGCTGCCGAGGGAACACTGCGCGCCCGTGGCCGCCCAAAGAAGTCGGGCGAGCCGGAGGTGCGGCTATGACGGCTATCATTATTCAAAGCGGCTGCTGATGCGAAAGTTGGTCGATGGTGGGGATGAGTAGGAGTATTCGTCGCTAACCTTTTTGTTTGGTCTCAGCGGGTGGCCCGAGGATCAGGCAGGCTCCTCTCCATCCACCAGGGTCCCGATCAGCCGCAGCAACTCCTGATGCTCGGGGCCATGCCCGCCCCGGGCAAGGAAGGCGCCGATGCTGATATCGCTGCTTCTCCCACCGGACGGCAGGTTAGGCTCGTGCCTGACGAACAGCCCATCCGAGCCGGGGTCACGGATCAGCGACCAGCGGTCGCCATTCGTGCTGCGGTAAAGCTCCCTGGCTTTTAGGGACATGGTTGCTCCCCAGCGTCCCCGATCAGACCATAGCCGTTGGGCTGTGCTGCCATCAGGCCGCCCTCGCCTCCTCGCGGTAGGCTCGTTCCCAGAACTCCAGGGCACGTCCCTCTGGGCACCCCTCGCGTTCCCACAGGAAGTAGGCACGTTCCCGCAGGTAGTGCTCAGGATCATGCTCCCTGGCCAGCGGGGCGCCTTGTTGTATGTCCTGGGGAGTGCCGGGCAGGTACGACGATCCCCTCCCAGTTTCAGCCGCCATACGGTCATCGCTGCTGGCTGCCTGCAAAGCCTTGCTGACCGCTTCCTTGGCTGCCCTCAGCAGAGCGGAGATGCGCTCTGCGACCGGCTCTGGGTCCTGCGGCACATCGCACCGACCGCGGTAGATGATCTGGTGGCCAGAGCCGCGGCGCCGATGGAACTCGACGGTGAGGGCTATCGAGCCATCGGCGACCACCAAGCTGCGGTAGAGGGCAGCCCCATAGTCGTCCAGGGGCGCCACCCAAGTGAACCAATCGGGAGGCTCCTCGGACGAAGGGCGCCCAATCTCCCACCAGATAGGATCGGGAGGTGTCGCAGCCTGGAGCGGGGGTAAGGACAAGGCCAGACCTCCGGTTTGTTTGTAATCTAACCTTAACGTCAAACTGCCAAGAATGGGATGCCTGCATCCCCCCTCAGCCCTTCTCGACCAATCACGCCTCCGTGGCGGAGCATGGCCGGAGCGCTTGGCCATCACTCGGCAGGCAGCAAGGCCTGCGGCCAAGGATTTACTCTTGAGACACTTTCCTGTGCGAGTTGGCTGCCACCGCTCGCGCCACCCATATCACTGGGGTGCCTGCCCGGGGAGCAATCCGCGATGGCCACAAATGCCGCCGCCACATGGAGTAAGAAGCGGTGCTGAGCGAGGAAGCTTTTGATTTCAAGAGGTGCTTCGGCGTGCCTGCGGAGCATGCTCTCCGACGATCCGATCTCCCATTGGGAGCCCGAGGGCTGCTGGCTCCCAGGCGATGGGAGCATGAGGAATACGACGGGGACGGCAATCTGGTCGCCGTCTACGAGAGTTGGGCGCGCAATGGCGACAGCCTCGGCTTTGTAAAGTACTCGCCCTTCGGCTGGGTGCTCAGCATCTCCGGCCAGTCGCCGCGCTTTCCACCTCCCAAGCCGCGCCCCCAACTGGGGAAAGCAGCGTAGCTTAATCGGGATTGCCCTGGCCGCCTCACTACCGCCGCGGGTGGCGGGTAGGGATACCCAGCCCCGCCCTGCGGCTCGTCCTCTGTCACTGCTCGGCCGGAAACGGGAAGGTTTGATGAACCGACGATCATTTCTGTGCAGCCATAGCTAACGCTCGGCGTTGGCCAGTGGTCCTGGGAAGCGGGATGTGGAATCGGGTTAGAATGGTGAATAGGGAGCAAGGCGGGGTTTCAGGGCAGCCATCAAGCGAGGTGCCGCCAGCAGAGAGTAGTCACGGAGTGCCAGCAGCCGGCAGGCACGAAGTTGCTTCTGGTGGCCCGGTAGGCGGCCCCGGATTGTGCAGTTGGCAAGAGGCCACGGTTGCTCGCCCTGGCCTGGACGACCGCGGCGGTGTGTTCTTTGCCGCCGTCGAAATGACACGCATGCCTATGGTCATGACGGACCCATGCCTGCCAGACAACCCAGTCGTCTTCGCCAATGCTGCCTTTCTCGACCTCACAGGCTATGTGCGCGAAGACATCCTGGGGCGCAACTGCCGTTTCCTCCAAGGCGCGCTCACCAGCCAGGACACGGTAAGCCAAATTCGGACCGCCCTGGCTGAGCGGCGCCCGATCGCAGTCGAGATACTGAACTACAAACGGGACGGCACCCCCTTCTGGAACGCCCTGTTTATCGGCCCGGTCTTTGGCCCAGATGGCGAACTCCTGCACTTCTTCGCGTCGCAGTTCGATGCCACGCCACGTCATGACGTGGAGGATGCGCTGCGGCAGGCGCAGAAGATGGAGGCGATCGCGCAGTTGGCGGCCGGGCTGGCGCACGACTTCAACAACACCCTTCAGGTCGTGCTTGGCAATCTCAAGCGCGCTGAGACACGCCTGCCGAATGAACCTGAAGCATTGAAGCCGCTGGAGCGCGCACGGCAGGCCGCCCGACATGCGGCGACACTCACCCAACAACTCCTGACTTTCGCCCGAAGAACACGGCTCGAAGCGCGTCCGGTTATCCTCAACACGGTGCTGTCAGAGATCGGTGAGGTGCTGTCGCGTACCCTCGGCGACGGACTGGAGCTACGCTATGACCTCGACCCACGTCTCCCGCCATGTGCCGTCGATCCAGCCCAAGTGAAGGTGGCCTTGCTGAACCTGCTGGCGAATGCGCGTGACGCCATGCCGAGTGGCGGTCGCGCGACCATACGAACTGGGACAGTGATGCTGGACGAAGCCGCCGTCCTTGCCGGGAGCGATGGAGTGAAACCCGGCCGCTATGTCGTGCTGAGCGTCGAGGATGAGGGGCCAGGAATGCCGCCAGAGGTTCTGGCGCGCTCCACCGAGCCGTTCTTCAGCACCAAGACTGGCAAGCGTGGCCTTGGCCTCGCAACCGTTCATGGTTTTGTTCGCCAGTCGCGCGGGCGGCTGGACATCGCCAGCATGCCCGGCCGTGGAGCCAGGGTGTGCATGCTTTTTCCCCTGGCGCTGAATGACACGTCGGACGCACCGCAGCCCTTCAACGACAGTGAAGCGTTACCTGACCACAGTCCGGACGGCACCGCCACAATCCTTGCCGTGGACGACGACGCGGGTGTGCTTGAACTCGCGGTGCATCAACTGACAACCCTTGGCTACCGGGTACTGTCGGCGCGGAGCGGGGAGGAAGCCCTGGAGGTACTGGGGCGAGCAGGCAGGCAGGTGGACCTGCTGTTCACTGACATCTCCATGCCGGGCGGCATGAACGGCCTTGTGCTAGCCGAGCAAGCGCGAGCGCTGTGCCCCGACCTCCGAATTCTCCTTGCGACCGGCTACAGCGATGACCTTGTGGTGCAGCAAAGGCCGGCACGGGCCGCCGCAGTGCTCGGCAAGCCATACAGCCACACTGACCTTGCAGACCGTGTGCGCGCCGCCCTGAAAAACCGCAGCGGTCGGCGTTCCGACCCGGGGCCGGCACAGGGGGCCTGAGTTAGACCAGCCCCTCCACTTCACCTGCTCAGCAAGCATTTGGTGCGCCCCGGCCCGAGAGCGAGCTATCCCCGTGGCCGGCAGGCAGACCGTTGCTACGGTCCATGATGAACGGGCACAGCGACCGGCTGCCGACCGAGCGCAACTGGAATTGTGCTATCCTTTAGTCGTGACCGGGTTTTGGTCAATCCCGCAGTCGCAGCTTCCATGGTCTTACGGCCTTTCGCTATCAGCGCTTCCAGTCGTCGATCCCCGGATCACCTTTCGGCGCTGGCCTACTGGTCACTCCTCAGAAAGCGAAATCGTCGCCAGCATCCGCCCTGCATCGTCCCAAAGTTCCGACCGCTGGCCGTCTAGCATCTTGCCTGCCCGGACCTTCGTTGTGAGAAGACTGCGTGCGGCAGCCAGAGCCTCCGCCCGAACGGCTTCGAAGCTGCAAAGCTCACACCTGCACGGTTCTTCAATCGGTCGATCACCATCGTGCGGCTTGATGATGTATCCTGCCATATCCAGAAAAGAGTCCGTCTACCGAAAGTTCGATACGACGCTACGCGAACGGCCGCACGGAAACTGCGTTCCCGCGGGGTTGATTTGGCCCAAACCGGTCGAGGACGGATTGCCAACAAACTATCTGCGCCGAGGTTCGCCATCCGAAGCAAGGATGGCATCATCATCTCGGATGGATCAGCCCCACCACTTTGCAAACGACAGGCCCTACTTCACAGAAAACTTGTCACGGTTCTGCCAGCGTCTTCCAAACTGGACGAGCAGCGCTTGGCCAACTGCCCAGGCATCTTTGCCACAGTGATAAAGGCGCGTGGAACCTTGGCAGGGTTCTGCTTGCCCCTCCTCGTAGATCAGCCAAACCCAGGGCGTCGGTGGACGGGCTTCGCGCTGCGCTTTAACAAAATACCGCCGCGGCGCAGGGCTCCCAAGCAGTGGATCAGTCTGCGATTTATTCATGAGGTATCCGGGGGGGGTTACTGGCTCCTTTGGCCGCATCGCGTAACTGGCTATAAAGTTGCTCCTTGGGATCGCGGGACCGGCTTTTCTCCTATAGCCTCTCATGATCGCACAGCCCCGAATTTGCGGATCGGACGGCACCGCTTTGTCGTAATCCAGCCAGCAAAGCCGGCCCTGCCGTCGAGGATTGTGCGCCGCCATTCCTTAGCCCGCGTACTGTCAGGCCGCACCGTATCCGCCTGCCGAGACCCGAGCGCGGCAGACCACGAGGCTGACGCCAACTCCCACCAAACTGCATGAGTCTACGCCAGCGGCTCAGCCATGGCCGCTAGGTGGTGCCAAGACGCCTCATAAGCGGGAGGGAGCAAACCGGCCCCGGCCAAAAGGTCCCTCGCCCGCTCAACCCCTTCCAGCGCTCGCATCTACTTAACCACCTTATGGTTGCGGTTCTGGTAAAAAGCGTGGCTGGAAGGATGATTAGAAACGTAGGGTCGGGCGCACAGCCCTACCGGCCTCAGAGCGGCATTGCTGGCATGCTGTGGTCCAGCACCAAAGCCAAGGCAGCAGCTAGTAGAATTACAGCAATCCCAACGAGTAATCGGTCCAGTGCGGTCATGATTGCCACTCCTGACCAGATCATCGCAGAACCGAGGATTTTAATGCGATGCCGTTACGGTGAGTGTCTGCACCGTGATCCCAGTGCCAAGACATCCCTGTTTTGAACTCCGCGAAATCTCTTGATTCAGCGCGCGGTCGGTAGCCATGGCTTGGGCGAACACAAGGGGGGTTTTCCCATCAGTCGGAACGATCCAACTTAAATGCGTTTTCTTCTTCGTCCGCGACAGGCGGAACACTGGCAGAAGCACCCATGACGCCGCCCCTTCCTGCGCCTGAGGTCTGCGTTCGACCGGGCGAGGTCATCGAGCGCCCGTTGCAGTTAGCAAGCGCCCCATGAAGGGTCTCGACGATCAGTGAGATCATCCCCGCCGACAGCGGTGAACAGCGCCAGTCCGACAATATCCGCCTAGTGTTGCGCAGCTAGGCTGTCTATTGCCGGCAGATAGAAGTTGGCGGTCAGAGCCGTCGAGAACACGGTGGCAAATAGCCCCGCGGCATGGTCGAACAGGGCAGCGGAGAGCAGGACGCCCATGAAGGCCAGCAGGTAGAAGTAGCCTTGTGGCAGGATAGGGTCGGCCGACCGGCGCAGCAGGAAGACGGCCGCAACGATGGCGACAGTTGTGGCGTAGCGCGCCCATGTCGGCCAGCGTCGCGTATGTGAGATTGCGGCGTATGTGTGATTTGTTGCAATCAGCCCGGTGGCTTGGGCTTAAACCGCTTCATTACGTACAGGGTTAGTACCGCGAAAAGGCATATGACTGCGGCAACATCGTAGGCGGCGAGCCCCACCGAAACTCCCATGGCACCCGTAGCCCAAAGGCTAGCAGCCGTTGCCGTGCCATGCACCTCGCCATGGTCCTTCAGAATGGCGCCACCGCCGATGAAACCCATACCGGTGATCACACCCTCGACGATCCTCGCCATGGCCTCAGGCTCCCCTCTGGTGATTCCCTCTGTGGCTTGGATGAAGCCACAAGCGGCAATCGCCACTAAGGGAAAGGTCCGCACCCCAGCGCTACGATCTTCTTGCTCACGGTTCCAGCCGATCAGGAAAGCCATCGCATAAGCGATAGAGAGATCACGGATATGCGGCAGGAAGGCCAATTGCCGGATGTTGGGGAGAAGATCGAATGGGTCCATGCCTGGAGTGTATCGGAAGGAATTTGGTAAAATTAGTTTTGTCAGCGATTTGAACTCAATGGACAGGGTTTTGCAGGCCGGCAAGGTAAAACCAGCGTTTTCACATCCTGAAGTCGGATGGAGAGGCAGCGGAAATGGGCTAGATAGCGCACCGCTCAGCCTCAGGCAGAATTGTTGGCGCAGTGTCGCTACCTCGCTTGCGGTCCGGTGATGCAGCAGGAAGTGCTATCAAGAGTCCATTGACTGGCCATATTGTCATTGACGCCTATGCGGAAGCTGCCGACCCGGCCGGAAGGGTAAGAAGCACCAAGCAGGTTCACGGGTTCGACAGTTTCGGTGGAGAGCAAGGACGACCTGGGATGTCGGCTGAGCGCTGGCTAAAGTGCGCCGAGCTAAGAGGTGACGCCTCTAGAGTTCAGGGCGTGCCCCACGCTTTCATTGCGTGGCGCGGGAGCGCAACTCGGCCAGCAACACTTCGCGCGCTCGCCAGGGCGGTGAGAGCAGGTGCGACGAAACTGCGGCATAGTGGCCAGCGCCTTCTCGCCGCCTCTCTCCGAACGCCTACGCTGGAGCTAATGCGGGGTGTTGATCGTGGCTTCTGGCCAAAGAAGCGGTAACAGCGGACATGATCTCACCGCGGCTATAAGGCTTCCTTACGATAATCATTTCAGTAGGTAGTAGCCTATTGCTCAGATCGCCAGCATGACCTGTGGTCAAAATCACCGGAAGCTTCTGAAAGCGCATACGGGCGACCGCCGCAAAGTCCAAGCCATCCATGCTGCCCGGCATGGAAAGGTCGGTGAGGATCAGGTCTGCCGCGACACCGCTCCCCAACAAGGCAAGTGCGGCATCGGCATCAGCGGCCGCGACGACGCGGTAGCGCAGGTCCCGCAGCGTCTCCACCAATGCCGTACGAACCAGGGGGTCGTCCTCTACGACCAGCACCGTCTCGCTCGATCCGGCTTCGGTGTCTGCGGTGGCGAAGGATGGCTCAGGGGTGAGCCGCACAGGCCGGGTGGTCCTGGGCAGCAGGATGGCGACCTGCGTGCCCTTACCCGGCGCGCTCTCGATGACGGCGGTGCCGCCTGACTGGTGGGAGAAACCGTGTATCTGCGCGAGACCAAGGCCGGTGCCTTTGCCCGGCCCTTTGGTGGTGAAGAACGGCTCAAAGGCCCTACGGCGTACGTCCTCCGGCATGCCAGGGCCGTCATCGCTGACTGCGATCCGGACATAATCCCCGTCCTGCGGCCATCCCCCGGGGGTAGCCTCGATCCGCTCAGGGTGCAACGAGATGACGATGTTTCCCGCAGCCCCGCCGATCGCATCCCGGGCGTTGATGACAAGATTGAGCAACGCGGATTCCAACTGGCTCACATCTGCGAGGCAAAGCCCGATGCCCCCCTCCGGCACGTCCGTGTGCAGCATGATCCGCTCACCTACCGCTCTGGCCAGGAGGTCGCGCATCCCGGTAATCACATCAGCCGGATCGAGAGGACGTGGATCGAGGCGCTGGCGGCGGGCAATGGAAAGTAGCTGGGAGGTCAGTCCGGCGGCCTTCGCTCCGGCCTCAAGGGCGTTGCCCGCAAGACGCGCCACATCGAACTGCTCTTCGCCAACCCGACGGCGGATTAGTTCGAGGTTGCCGGTCATGGCTTGCAGCATGTTGTTGAAGTCATGCGCAATGCCCCCCGTGAGTTGGCCGATAGCCTCCATCTTCTGCGCTTGGGCAAGCTGTGCCCGCGTGATCTCCAAGGCTTCTGCGACTTCGCGCTGCTGGGTGATGTCGCGCGTCACTTTAGCGAAGCCGATGAGCACCCCGTTCTCCCAGATGGCATCGACCACCACACTGGCCCAGAAGCGGCTCCCATCCTTCCGAAGGCGCCATCCCTCGCTGTCGTACCGTCCCTCCTTTGTGGCGATCTGCAATGCGCGCTCGGCCGCGCCTGTGGCGCTGTCCTCCTCGGTGTAGAAGCGCGAGACGTGCTGGCCAATGATCTCCAAAGCCGAGTAGCCCTTGATGCGCTCAGCACCGGGGTTCCAAGTGGTCACTATTCCATTCGGGTTTAGCATGTAGATGGCGTAATCGGCGACGCCCTCCACCAGCAACCGAAAGCTCCGCTCGCTTTCGGCCAGCGCCGTCTCGGCCCGCTTACGCGCCGTGACATCGACAAGCGCCGTGATGAGGTGGGTTGGCATCCCGTCGGGTGCGCGTTCCAGGCGTGATGAGACTAGGACATCGAGCACCGCGCCATCACGCCGGATGAGACGGCGAGGTGTATCCCGAAACTCCGCTGCGGCGGAGAACACCGCGGGAAGTGCCGCCCGCGTTGCCACGCCGCCATCCTCCTGAAACTCATCAACCAACCGGCCGATCACCTCCATCCGAGAGTACCCAAGCAGGTCGAGCCAGCGATCCGACACCTCGACGATCCGCCCTTCGGCATCGAGGATGTGCAACGGCACGGGTGCGCCGACGAAGTTTGCGCGGTGACGCGCCTCGCTCTCACGCAGAGCCTTGTTGGAAGCCTGCATCAAGCTCGGTGATGGCAAGGCGAGCGCCCTCGGCATCAGCGGCCAGAGCGCCATCGCGGTCACTACAGAGACCAGGGCGGTAGCTGCTTTGATGACACCTTCCGCACCGTAGGCTGGTACCCAGAGCGTCAGAAGATCAAGCCAATGACCGGCGCCGCAAAGAAAGATGAAGGCGGCAAACATCCACAAGACCGGTTTGAACACGAGATCGCGGCGACGCTGTGCGAACCACAGCAATGCCCAAGGAATGGAGAAGTAGGCGAGCCCGATGGCGATATTGGACAGCGCGTGCGTCCAGATCAGCCAGGGTTCCCAAAGCAGGCAGAAGCCGTGCGGCGTCAAGCCGGCAGGGTCGAACATCCAGCGGACAAGTTCAGACAAACGGCTCTGCCCTAACCCAATCACGGATGGGGAACACCAACAGCCCGTTGGAAGCGGACTTACAGGAGTTCCTATAATCCGGAACTCGGGTGCATTGGGCCGTGCAGCGCTCAAGGGCAGCAACCTGTTCGACCAAGGCCACAAGTCCTGCGGCATCACTGCCGCCATACTCGATCGTGATCTCGGCTGTTCGGTGGGCGCCCATGCGGAGCCGCCACAGGAGGGAGTTGCGGGCATCTTTCAACATGGCTCTCTCCTCGCAAGGGGTTGTGGTTTTGCAGGGATACACAACCTTAGATTGCATAACTCACGATCGCGTGCAACGGCTTTGCGCGAGAATGTTGGTTGCGAATCTATGTCGTTTTATAAGCTAGAGGTTGTGTACAATCCTACGCTGAGCCGGACAGGAGAGTGCAGCGATGCCCTTGCGGGTGCTCCTAGCTGAGGACGAGGCGCTGGTTGCCATGGCGCTCGCGGATTGGCTCGAGGCCGAGGGCCATCTGATTGTGCTGGCCGCCGATGGAATGGAAGCCCTGTCGGCCTTCCGAGAGGATGACAACTTCGACGTGCTCGTAACCGATCTTCGTATGCCACGCCTTGGGGGCGAGGCACTGATCCGGGCCCTTTGGGCCGAGCGGCCCTGGCTTCCGGTTCTTGTGGTGACTGGCTCAGCCCCTCCTGGCGGGGCCAAGGCACTGCGCCACGAAATAGGGCGTGGCGGCTCTCTCGCCTTGCTGCACAAGCCGATTGATTTTTCTGCTTTGGCGGACGCGTTACGTTGCCTAACGACCTCCGCGCCTGTGTAGGAGCCTTGAAGTGGCTGGGCAGCGTAGGTCGCGGTAGTGCTTCGGAAACCGCCATGAGCCAGAAGGAGCACTTACTCAGCGATTTGAGGGCTATTGCGCCTTTCCCGCGGAGCGGTGCTGGCGCTTCTGCCCAGGCTCAATGCCCTTTAGGTAACAACTTCAGTGGCGATGCCGCTCTTCCGCCCAGGTCCGCGCGTTAGAGAGCACGAAGGCGGAATACTCGCTTGGTCGCCCTCTCCCCTGCCCTGCTCTGCCGTACGCCACGATCCCTACGCACCTTCCACATCGCTTTCAATCGCCCGCTCCGTGTTGCACCGGGTTCACTGGACGCCATAGCTTAGTGTCCCGCGTTGAAGGCCACGTTGGCTTCCTCGAAGAGACGCATGTTTTTGGCCACGTCGTAACGCTCCTCCCGCAGTGTCTCGGGGTCCCATTCACTGCGTTCGATGCTGAAGAAGTCCCCGCCATAGACATGGATGGCCCCAGTCAGGCGGGGAATGGGATTGGTTACGGAGTGGATGATGTCCCGGCCCAGAACAGTGCAGTCTCCCGTGCGTAAGGCCTTCGCGCCTGCCGCCTCGATCTTGCGGTCCTCTACTCGGCGCCAGAAGATGTTGTCCTCGCAGCCCGTGTATATACCGATCACCGCCCAGATGCGATGATCGTGCGGCATCAGGGTCATCTTCGGTCCCCAAACGATGTTGAGGATCGTCAAGTCCGGGGCATGGTAGAGCTTGTGCACGCCTGCACGGCGGGGTTCGCCAAGACCGGCCAGGACGCTGCCGGGGTCTGATACAGCGCGCGCCACCACCTCGCGGACAGCGCGGTGTCCACCATGGTCCTGAACAAGCGCTGTGCGGCAGTCAGCCGCGAACTGGTCAAGGTCAAACATTGGCCTGCCCTCCCGCGCGAGCGCTAAAATTTGGCGAAGATCAGCGCCCCGGCTGGCAGCTAGCCTAAACCTCTCTGAGCCTCCGCAGCATGCGGGAACTACACCCGGAACGGTACACGCAATCGTTGTGCCGCCAGGGACGAGTACCTTGGCTTATCGAGGGACGAGGCTAATTACGGAAGGTCTCCCCCGTGTGAGCCTGCTCTGCCGCTGGGAGAAGATGCCATGCTGGCCAACAAAGCATCGTTGAGCCGCGTGATGGAACTGGCACACGCATTCTCGGGATCAAAGGCGTCGTTTGCCGCAGTTGAATTGAGGGTCTTCGCCGCTCTCGCTAAGGCCGGGCCGCAGGACGGTGAAGCTCTGCGCGCCGTCTCGGCATTCACCCCCAGGCTGCGCGCGACTTCTTCGACGCTTTGGTCGCACTCGGGCTTTTGAAGCGCCGTGAGGATGGCTGGTATGCCAACACGCCCGAAGGCGACCTCCACCTCGACAGGCGCCGGGAGACCTACCTGGGTGGCGTGATCGGACTGCCGGACCGGCGGAGCTAAACCCTTTGGGCTCACTGGCCGAGCCTATCCGAACCATCGTGCTTGGTCAGCGCATCCCGTTTCATTCGCGCGAGGGCGCCGCGCTGGCGACGCTCTGGTGGCATCGGGAAGACGACTGCGTATGCCTCAATCTGCTCCGACTGCCATGTGGAGCGCGACTTTGCTCAGCGCCCACCGCGGTGGTGACTAGTGACTACTAATCCCTGAGAACGACAGTGGCGACGTGACGCGCGGAAACCCGGGAAATGCTTATTGCTCTTCCGGTAAAACTCCGCTCGCCCGCCGTTGACAGGCCGGAGCGGAAGCTCCCACCTTACTCCCACCATCCCAGCCGGGGCCGAGGAAAGTAAGCGGAATCAAAGATGCGCCGGTTTTTTTGCTGCGAATCCAACCGCCGGAGCCATCCTTCCCCTCCCTTGCCGAGCCTCCCCGCCCGCCCTATCGGTGGCGAATGGACACGCCCCGCATTGGCCATAACGGCGGCCCGCCGCTCGATCCCGAGGAAAGCTGGCGCGGCTATGTCTGGCGCCGCGCGCACAAGCGCGCCTGGAAGACGCCGCCGCGGGAGATCGCGCTCCGACGGCTCGCCCGGGCCGAGGAGCCGGGGATGAGCTACAAGGACTACACGCTGGAGATCCTGGAACGCGGGCGCTACCTGTGACCGAAAGGCTGTGGTTTCGGCTCGCCGTGGCAGTGGGCGGGCTGGTGCCGGTGCTGGCCGGGCTCGGTGGGATGCTGGCGGGGCCGGCGATGTTTGGGGCCGAGTCCGGCCTGGATGAGGACAGCCACCTGCGCTACCTCTCCGGCCTGTTGCTTGGCATTGGCCTCGGCTTCTGGAGCACGCTCGGCGAACCGGCCCAGCATGCGGGGCGGTTCCGGCTGCTGACCGCGATCGTCGTCCTGGGCGGGCTCGGGCGGCTCTACGGGCTGATGGTGGGTGGCCTGCCCGGGACGCCGATGCTGGTGGCGCTCGGCATGGAGTTGGTGGTGACGCCGCTGCTCTGCCTCTGGCAGGCCAGGCTTGGGCGATGAGGCCGGCGCTCGCCGTCGGCCTTGCGGCGCTGCTCGCGGTCGGGTTCTTCTTCCGCCACCAGATCGGCGATGGCTTCACCTTGCTGCTGGGCGACCGCCATGATGCGGTGATCGAGCTTTCAATCCTTGAGCACTGGGTCAGCGTGCTGGCCGGACGCTCGGCCTGGGATCGGACGGACTACTTCTTCCCGGTGCCGGGAACGCTCGGCTACAATGACGGCTATCTTGTCTTCGGTCTGCTGCAGGCCGGGTTCCGGGCGATGGGGGCCGACCTCTTCCTCGGCGGCGAGCTGGTCAACATGACGATGCGGCTGGTCGGTTTCCTCGGCACCTATGCGCTGGGGCGGCGGGCGATCGGGCTGCGCTGGGGCTGGGCGCTGCTGGGTGCGGCGATCTTCACCATCAGCAACAACCTCTATATCCGCGGCAGCCATGCGCAGATCTTCAGCGTCGGACTGGTGCCGGTTCTGGCACTGCTGCTGCACGGGTCGGTGGTGGCGCTGCTGGAGGGGCGGCGGGGGGCGCTGCTGGGCTGGGGGGCAGGCTTCGCTCTCGGCGTCGCCGCCTGCCTGATGACGGGCTTCTACATGGCCTGGTATTTCGCCTGGTGCGGCGGGGTGATGCTGCTGGCCTGGCTGGCGGTCGCGGGGCGGCCGGCGCGGCGGCGGCTTCTCGCTGCGATGAAGGCGCAGGCATGGCCGCTGGCGGCGATCGGCGTGCTGGCCGTGGTTGCGGAGATTCCGTTCCTGTCGCTCTACCTGCCGAAGGCGGCGGAGACGGGAATGCATCCTTGGGCGGACGTGCTGAGGCACGTTCCCTCCCCACTCGACATCATCCATGTCGGCGAGGCGAATTACCTCTGGGGGTGGCTGGTGCGGGCGTTGAACGGCGCCTTCCGGCCCGGCTTCCCCTTCTGGTCGGAACTGATGACGGGGATGCCGCCGCTGCTGCTGCTGACCTTCGCCGCGGCGCTGCTCTGGCTGTGGCGCGGCGGGGGCGAGGCGCCGCCGGGACGGGTCGCGCTGCTGCGGGCGTTGGCCATCGCCGTGCTGGTGACCTGGGCGCTCACCTTGCAAGTCGGCGGCGTGACCGGATGGTCCCTGGTCTATCGCGTCGTGCCCGGGGCGAAGGCGGCACGCGTGGTGGCGCGCTACCAGCTCTTCCTCACCCTGCCGGTCGTGCTGCTGGCGATGGCGGTGCTCTCGGCCGAGGCACGGCGGCTGCCGCGGCTGGCGGTCGGCCTGCTTTGCGTCCTTCTGCTGGCGGAGGAGGCGAACGGCTATGCGCCGCTCTTCCTCGACCGGCCGCTGGAGGCGGGGCGGCTGGCGGCGGTGCCGCCGGCGCCGGCGGAATGCCGCGCCTTCTATGTCTCGGCGGCGCGGCAGGAGAGCCGCTTCGGTGAGGAGGTTGCGAACCCCTACAACCACAATACCGAGGCGATGCTGGTGGCGGCCGTGCGGCATGTGCCGACGATCAACGGCATCTCCACCTTCAACCCACCCTTCTGGCCGGCGGCGATACCGGAGGATCCGCGCTACATCGAGCAGGTGCGGGCCTATGCGGCGCATTGGCAGATGACGGGACTCTGTGCGCTCGATCTGCAGCGCTTCACCTGGAGCGGGCCGGAGTAGCTTGCGCCGGGCGCCGCGCTTGTCCATCATCCCCGCGGGAGATACGACGCACCGGCTGACACCGTCCGCCTGACGCCGCAAGGCGCGGGCAGCACGAGGTTCGCGCCATGCCTGCTCGACACGAGGTTCCCGCGACGCCGGATGCGCTCACCTGGGGTGCGCTCGATGCGCCGCTGTTGCTGACCGTCGACTCCGGCGATGAGGTGACGATTGCCGCCATGCCGGCCGACGGCCTGGCCGCCTTCCCGCCCGATGCGGCGCTGGTGCCCCAAGCCTATGATGCCGCGGTTGAGGCGGTGCGGCAGGGGCCGGACACGCATTTGGTCAACCGCCCCATCTTCGTCCCCGGTGCCGAGCGCGGCGACGTGTTGCAGGTCGACATCCTCTCGGCCTGCCAGAGGAGTTCACCGCGCACGAGGCCATCCACCCGCGCATCGACCGCGCGGCACCTGCTGCCTGCCCGGGGGGCTGGAACTGCCGCTCGATCCCTTCCTCGGGGTCATCGACGTGGCGCCGCCGGAATGGGGCTGCTGCTCCACCGATGTCCCGGGCGCCTTCGGCGGCAACATGGACAACAAGGGGCTGAAGGCGGGCACCACGTTCTATCTGCCGGTCTGCAACGAAGGCGTGCACATGTTGCTCGCCAAGCATTACCTTTGACGCGGGATCGAGGAGAACCAGAAGCATGCAGCGCAGGACATTGATCGCAGCCGCCGGCGGACTCGCCGCGCCGCTCGTCTTCCGCCATGCCGCGCTCGGCGCCGACCCCATCAAGGTGGTCAGCATCCATGACGCCTCGGGCGGGCTCGACATCTACGGCAAGCCGATGATCGCCTGCGTCGACTTCGCGGCGGAGGAGATCAATGCGGCGGGTGGCCTGCTCGGGCGGCCGGTGCAGGTGATTAACTACGATCCGCAGTCGAACATCCAGCTCTACACGCAATTCGCCACTCAGGCGGCGACGCGCGACAAGGCGGCGGCGGTGCATGGCGGCATCACCTCCGCCTCGCGCGAGGCGATTCGTCCGGTGCTGAAGCGCTACAACACGCTCTACTTCTACAACACGCAGTATGAGGGCGGGGTTTGCGACCGCAACTGCTTTTGCACAGGCTCCACACCGGCGCAGAACGTGCAGCGGTTGGTACCCCACATCATGCAGAAATGGGGCAAGAAGGTCTACATCGTCGCGGCCGACTACAATTACGGCCAGATCACCAGCAAGTGGGTGACCAAATTCTTCCGCGAGGGAGGCGGGGATGCGGTGGCGGTCGACTTCTTTCCGCTCGACGTCACCAATTTCGGCCCGGCAATCCAGAAGATCCAGGCGGCGAAGCCGGACGTGGTGGTTTCCGCGCTCGTCGGCGGCGCCCATGTCTCCTTCTACCGGCAGTGGGCGGCGGCGGGTATGAAAAGCCGCATTCCCATGGCCTCCACCACCTTCGGCGGAGGGAACGAGAGCCTGCTGCTGTCGCCCGAGGAAGGCGACGGCATCGTTTGCGCCTTTTCCTATTTCCAGGAGGTCGACAGCCCGGTGAACCGGGCCTTCCTCGATAGGTTGAGGGCGAAGCTCGGCGCCAATACGCCTTATCTGGGCGGCGAACTCGCCATGCGGAGCTATGTCGGCATGCAGCTCTGGGCGGAGGGCGTGCGGAAGGCGGGCAGCATCGACCGGACGAAGGTGATCGAGGCACTGGGCTCGGGCATCAGCGTCGACGGGCCACCGGGAAGGACGACGCTCGATTCAAAGACCAACCATGTGACGCTCGACGTCTACGTGGCGGAGGTGAAGAACCGCGGATTCAACGTGCTGCAGCATTTCCCCAACTCGCCGCCTTCCGATACGCAATCGGTTTGCGATCTGCAGAAGGAGCCGAACGCCAACAGGCAGGTGGTAGTGGACGTCAGGATCTAGCGATGGACCTCGCCCTCGCCACCGGGATCCAGGCGCTGAGCGGCATCGCCACGCTGCTCCTCATCAGCCTCGGCCTCGCCATCGTCTTCGGCATGATGCGGGTGATCAACCTGGCGCATGGCGAATTCCTGATGCTCGGCGCCTACAGCGCCGTCCTTGCCGTGCAGGCAGGGGTCAATCTCTGGGTGGCGATGCTGGTGGTGGCGCCGCTCTGCGTCGGGCTGCTCGGCGTGCTGGTGGAGCGGCTGGTGATCCGGCGGCTTTACGGGCGCATGGTGGATACGATGCTGGCGACCTGGGGGTTGTCGCTTGGGCTGGTGGGCGCCGTCACCATGGTCTTCGGTAATACGGTGGCGGGGTTCTCGGCACCGCTCGGCAGCGTGCAGATCGGCGCCTACAGCACTTCGGGCTATGGGTTGTTCCTCATCGCAGCGACGGCGGTGCTGCTGGCCGCGGTCTGGGCGGTGCTGCGCTTCACGCAGGCGGGGCTGATCGCACGCGGGACGATGCAGAATGCCGGCATGGCGGCAGCGCTCGGGGTGCCGACGGAGCGGGTCTACGCGCTCTCATTCGCTGCCGGCGCAGCGGTGTCGGGGCTGGCGGGGGCCTTGATCGCGCCGATGTCGGGCGTGGTGCCGACCATGGGCACAGCATATATCGCGCGCAGTTTCATTACCGTCATCACCGGGGGCGCGGCGATGCTGGCGGGGACGAGCTCGGCAGCGGGGCTGCTCGGCAGCGTCAACACGCTTGGCACCTTCGCCACGACGCCGGTGCTGGGCGAGGTGCTGATGCTGGTCGTCGCCATCGTACTGCTGCGGCTGCTGCCGCAGGGCATCACCGGGCGCTTCTTCCGGCGGTCGCTGTGATGGAAGCCCCAGGGACGGAAAATCGCCGCGCCCTCCTGCAGGCTGTGCTGGCGCTGCTGGCGGCGGGCTTTGCTGCTTGGTGGCTGCCGCAGGTGCTGGAGCTATTCGCTGTCATCAATGCGACGGTCTATATCGCGATGGCGCTGTTGGCGCTTAGCCTCGCGCTGGTCTGGGGCTTCGGCGGCATCCTCTGCTTCGGGCAGGCGGCCTTCTTCGGCCTTGGCGGCTATGCCTATGCCGTCGCGGCGCTGAACCTTCCGGACACGACCTATGCGGTCCCGGTCGCGCTCGGCGTGCCGATGCTGGCGGCGGCGGCGCTCGGCTATGTGATGTTCTACGGCAAGGTCAGCGATGTCTATATGGGCGTCATCACCCTGACGGTGACGCTGATTCTTTTCAACTTCATCAACTCGACCGCGGGCGACGAGTGGCGGATCGGCGCGGCGCCGCTCGGCGGGTTCAACGGGATTCCGGCGACGCCGCCGCTGAATGTGCCAGGCGATCCGGGCACGGTGCTGGCGCCGGAGCAGGTTTTTGCCGTCGCCATCGGCTGCCTCGCCGGTTGCTATGCGATCTGCAAGCTGATCCTGCGCAGCCATTTTGGCCGGGTCGTTGTCGCCATCCGCGAGAACGAGTTGCGGGCGGCGCTGCTCGGCTACGATGTGCGGCTCTACAAGCTGGCGATCTTTGCCGTCGGTGGGTTGATGGCGGGCCTCGCCGGGATGCTTTTTGCCAACTGTGTCTTCGTCAGCCCGACCATGTTCTCGCTCGCCTATTCCGGGCAGGTGATCATCTGGGTGATGGTGGGTGGCGTGGGCACGCTGCTCGGGCCGATCGTCGGCGCGATGTTGTTGCAGGCACTGACGGCCTGGGCGGGGACGCTGCCGGGGGTCAATCCGAGCCTCATCCTCGGACTGGTGCTGGTGGTGGCGGTGCTTGCGATCCCGCGCGGGTTGCAGCCGACCCTGACCACGCTGCTGCGGAAGCGGGCACCATGACCGCGCTGCTGGCAACGGAGGGGCTGACGATGCGCTTCGGCGGCGTCGTCGCGGTCGACAATGTCAGCCTCATCGTCGAGGAGCGGGAACTGCGCTGCCTGATCGGGCCGAACGGGGCCGGCAAGAGCACGTTCTTCCGTTGCCTCACGGGACAGTACCGGCCGAGCGCCGGGCGCATCCTGTGGCGGGGGAAGGACACCACCGGGCTCGAGCCGCACGCGATCGCGCGCTTGGGCATCGGCATCAAGACGCAGGTGCCCTCGCTCTTCGATGGCCTCAGCGCCATCGAGGGCGTGACGCTGGCGGTGCGGCGGAAGCATGGGGAGCGGGAGGCGCGGCGGCGGGGGATGGTGGCGCTGGAACGGCTCGGCATCGGTGCGCTGGCGGGGGCACAGGTCGGGTTGCTGGCGCATGGGCAGCGGCAGCTCGTGGAGCTGGCGACGGTGGTGGCGCCGGAGCCGGACCTCATCATCCTGGACGAGCCGACGGCGGGGATGAGCGCCGAGGAGACGGCAGGCACGGCGGCGCTGATCCGCGAAATGAGCCGCGACCATGCCGTCGTCGTCGTCGAGCACGACATGCAGTTCATCCGGGCGATCGCCGGTGGTATCACCGTGTTCCATCAAGGGCGGGTTCTCGTCGAGGATTGCGCCGCCAAGGTGCTGTCCGACCCGCGCGTGCATGACGTCTATCTCGGCCGCCCGCCGGCGCCGCAGGTCGTGGTGCCGGCATGATGCAGGTCGAGGGCCTGGTCGCCGGCTATGGGCGCATCGGCGTGCTGCATGGAGCGTCGCTTGCCGTCGAGCCGGGGAGCTGCGTCGGCATCCTCGGGCATAACGGCATGGGGAAGACGACGCTGCTGCGCGCCATCACGGGGCTGCTGCCCTGCAAGGGCGGGCGCATCCTGCTCGATGGGCAGGAGATTCAGCGGCTGCCGCCACATGAGCGGGCTCGGCGCGGCCTCGGCTATGTGCCGCAGGGACGGCAGATCTTCCCGGCGCTGTCGGTGCTCGACAACCTGCGCTTCGCCGTCGCGGCCAAGGGCGGGCGGGATGGCCAAGTGGTCGAAGAGGTGCTGGAGGAATTCCCCGAATTGCGGCGGCTGCTCGACCGGCTGGGCGGGGCGCTCTCGGGTGGCGAGCAGCAATTGCTGGCGCTGGCGCGGGCGCTCTGCGGGCGGCCGCGGCTGCTGCTGCTCGACGAACCGACGGAGGGAATCCAGCCCTCGATCAACGCGGCCATTATCGAGCGCATCCATGCGCTGCGGCGGCGCGGGCTGTCCGTGCTGCTGGTCGAGCAGAATCTCGACTTCATCCAGGCCCTGGCGGACCGCATCCTACTGATCCAGCGCGGCCGCATCACGCGGGAGATCCCGCCGACTGCGCTCGGCGATCCTGCCCTGGTGCAGGAATTCGTGGGCACGAGCGCCTGACCCAAGAACGAAGGAGGACGGCCATGCCGCTGGGAACTTTGAAGCTGCCGGGCATCGAGGAATGGCGCAAGGTCGCGGGCGAACTGGGCCTGAGTCTCTCGGATGACGATCTCGCGCAGCACCGCGCGGCGCTGACGGGCAGCTTCGCCGCCTACAACCTCGTCGACCAGATGCTGGACGAGATTCCGGAGGTCACCTTCCCGCGGACGCCGGGCCGGCGGCCGGGCGCCGAGGAAAATCCCCATGGTGCCTGGTATGTGAAGAGCACCGTGCAGGGCGCGTCCTCGGGCAAGCTCAAGGGCAAGACCATCGCGCTGAAGGACAATATCTGCCTCGCCGGCGTGCCGATGATGAACGGCGCCTCGACGCTCGAGGGCTATGTGCCGGATGTGGATGCGACGGTCGTCACGCGCATTCTCGAGGCAGGCGGCACCATCGCTGGCAAGACGGTCTGCGAATATTTCTGCTTCTCCGGCGGCAGCCATACCAGTGCGCCCGCGCCGGTGCACAACCCGCATCGCATGGGGTACTCGGCAGGCGGCTCCTCCTCGGGCAGCGCGGCCGTCGTCGCGGCGGGCGAGGTGCCGATGGCGCTCGGTGGCGACCAGGGCGGGTCGATCCGCATGCCGGCCTCGTTCTGTGGCATCTACGGCATGAAGCCGACGCATGGGCTGGTGCCCTACACCGGCATCATGCCGATCGAGCTGACCATCGACCATACCGGGCCGATGACGGCGACGGTCGAGGACAATGCGCTGCTGCTGGAGGTGCTGGCGGGGCCGGATGGGCTCGATCCGCGGCAGTACAGCACGGCGCCGGTGCCGGCCTATCGCGACCTGATGCGGGGCGGCATCGCGGGGATGAGAATCGCGCTGATCGAGGAGGGCTTCGGCCATCCGCAGTCGCAGGAGAAGATCGACGCGCTGGTGCAGGAGGCGGCGGAGCGGCTGCGCGGGCTCGGCGCGACGGTGGAGAAGGTCTCGCTGCCGATGCATCGGCTGGGCGCGGCGATCTGGCTGCCGGTCGCGGCCGAGGGGGCGACCGTGCAGATGATGCATGGCAACGGCTTCGGCTTCAACTGGCAGGGTCTATACGTCAACTCGCTGCTCGATGCGCACAGCAACTGGCGCGGGCGGGCGGATGAGCTGTCCGACTCGCTGAAGAACACCATGCTGCTCGGGCATTACATGGTGACGCGGCACCGGGGGCATTACTACGCCAAGGCGCAGAACCTAGTGCGGCGGCTGCGGGCGGCCTACGACTCCGTGCTGTCGCAATACGACCTGTTGGCAATGCCGACCCTGCCGATGGCGGCGACGCCGCTGCCGGCTGCCGATGCGCCGACCAGCGAGATCATCCAGCGTGCCTTCGAGGTGCTGCCCAATACGGCGCCCTTCGATTGCACGCATCATCCGGCCATGTCGGTGCCCTGTGGCCTGGCCGACGGGTTGCCGATCGGGCTGATGCTGGTCGGCAAGATGTATGACGAGGGCACGATCTACCGCGCCGCTGCCGCCTTCGAGAGCGGCGTCGACTGGAAGAGTCTCACGGCCTGAGGCGGGCGACTGCGTCGCCGGCGAGGAATGCCGCCTCGCCGGCGACGAAGCAGGCCAGCACACGCGGCCCTGCCGGGTCGACGATGACGACGTCACCGCGCATGCCGGGGTGCAGTGCACCTCGATCCGTCAGCCCCGCCGCCGCGGCCGGGTTGGCGGAGACGAGGGTCCAGGCCTCTGCGAGGCTCAGCCTGCCGCGGCGGGCCATGGCGAAGGGGGCTTCGAGCAGCGCGGGCCAGTGATAGTCGCTGGCGAGGATGGTGACGAGGCCGCGCTCGGCGAGCGGAGCGGCGCTGGCCCAGCCGAGATGGCTGCCGCCGCGGACGACGTTGGGGGCGCCCATTACCACCGCTTCGCCATGGGCGCGGGCATCGGCGGCGACGGCCTCGGCCATCGGGAATTCGCAGAGGCGGGCGCCGAGGTCGCGGTAAAGGGCGCGGTCCTCCAGCGTCGCGTCGTCATGGCTCAGCATGGGAATGCCGGCGGCCGCCGCCGCGGCGGCCATGCGGGCGCGGGCGGCGGGCACCTCCGGTCGGCGGGCGGCGACGCGCTCGATCAGGTCGCGGAATTCGTCGGGGGAGAGGCCGGCGCGGCCGGCATACTTCGCCAGTTCCTTGGCATTGCCCAGCTTCTTCAGGATGGACGGCGTATGGTCATTGAAGCCGAGCAGGTGGATGCGGCCGGCGGCGATGCCCGCCAGGGCATCATCGAGGGCGTCGAGATTGTCGGCTTCGAAGCGGCAATGGACGCGGAGGTCGAGGGGGAGCGGCCCGACCTCGTCCAGCGCGGCCATGAGCGCACGCCACATGCCGAGCGAGCGAAGGCCGGGCTCCCAGGACAGGGTGACGCCGAGGAAGGCGGTGGTGATGCCGCAGGCGAGGAGCTGGGCGGCGGTGTCGCGCAGCGCGAGGGCGGGCGGGAAGCCGATGCCAGGACGGGGTTGCAGCGCGCGCTCATGCGCATCGCCATGGATGTCGACGAGGCCGGGCAGCACGAGCAAGCCGGTGGCGTCGAGGCGGCGGGCGCCGGCGGGCGGGACGGCGGCGATTGACTCGCCGACGAGGGCGAGGTCGCCGGCGGCGAAGCTGCCGCCCCGCAGCACCTCGCCACCGGTGACGTGCCAGCCGGACATCTCAGCTCTCCGCTACGATCTGCACGCGACCCGAGGCATAGCAGCCGAAGCTGACCTCGACCGGCTGGCCCTCGGGGTCGAGGTTCAGGGCTTCCGTCACCAGCACGGGGCGAGTGCGGGATTGCTCGAGCAGGGTGGCCTCTTCCGGCGTCGGCATGCGGGCGGTGATGCGGGTTGCCTCGCGTCGGAAATCGGGGATGCCGAGCCGGGTGAGGACCCTGGTGATGGAGGCTTCCTCTGCCAGGAGGCCGGCAATGCCGGGAAAGCGGGTGGCAGAGAACCAATGGGTGCCGATGGCGATGGGGCGGCCATCGACCAGGCTCAGCCGCTCGGCGACGACGACGGGGCGGCCGCGGCGAAGGCAGAGCTGCTCGGCGATATGGGCCTCGGCGGGCACTTCCTCGATGCGGAGCATGCGGCCCTGGGGCTCGCGGTTCTGCCGGCGGATGGTTTCGGAGAAGCGGGTGCGGCGGCCGACGGGATAGTCCAGCACATCCTCCGCGACGAAGCTGCCGCGGCCCTGCTCGATGCGGACCAGGCCGCGCCCTTCCAGCTCCTCCATGGCGCGGCGGACGGTGTGGCGGTTGACTGCGAAGCGGGCGGAGAGCTCGGCCTCGGTCGGCAGACGGGCACCGGGGGCGAGGTTCCCGCTGGCGATCTCGCGCTCCATCGTGCCGGCGATCTGGCGCCAAAGGGCGACGCCCTGGCCGCGGGCGAGGGTGGCTGTCGTGTTCATGGAAGTTTCAACCATGGGCCTTGCCTGGCGTGTATTGTAACAAGCACCCTAGATGGCTGGACGTCTACTTGTCTAGACTTTATGATGAAGCTTATGTCCGATAACGCAATGGTAACCCAGGCGGCGCGACGCCGCTGGATGGGCGTGCTGGCCCGGGCCGATGCGGATGCCATCGCAATCCGGCTGGCGGAGGCCCCTGCCCTGCCCCGCCATATCCGGCTGCGCGGCCCGGAGACGGGGCTGGTGATGGCCCGTGGCCGGCAGGGCGGCGATGGGGCGCCCTTCAATCTCGGCGAGATGACCGTGACCCGGTGCAGCGTGCGGCTGGCGGATGGGGCGGTGGGCCATGCCTATGTCGCCGGCCGCGATGCGCGGCAGGCGGAGCTGGCGGCGGTGCTGGATGCCGCATTGCAGGATCCGGTACGGCGCCCAGCGCTGCTGTCGGCGGTGATCGAGCCGCTGGCCGAGGCGCAGGCCGCGCGGGTCACGCGCGAGGCGGCGAAGGCGGCGGCGACGCGGGTGGAGTTCTTCACCATGGCGACGATGCGATGAACGGCCTGACCCCTGGCTTCGCCGATCCGGTGCCGGATGCGCAAGCCTGTTTCCGGGCGCTGTTGGACGCGATGGCGCGGCCGGGCCGGGTGCAGCGCCTGGCGGCCCTGCCCGAGGCCCCGGCACCGCTGGCTCCGGCGGCAGCCGCGGTGCTGCTGACGCTGGCGGATGCGGAGACGCCGGTCTGGACCGATGCCGGACCGGCGGCCGAGGAATGGCTGCGCTTCCATGCCGGCTGTCCGCTGGTGGCGGAGCCAGGGTCGGCGGGCTTCCTGCTGGCGGCGGGCGGGCTGCCGACACTGACGGCGCTGGAGGCGGGGACGGAGGAGGAGCCGCATCGCTCCGCGACCTTGATCGTGCAGGTGGCGGGGCTGGAGCCGGGCGAGGGCTGGCGTCTCACCGGGCCCGGCATCGAGCGGGAGCACCGGCTGCAGGTGGAGGGGCTGCCGCGCGGCTTCCTCGCCGATTGGGCCTCGAACGGAGCGCGGTTTCCGCGCGGGATCGACCTGATGCTGTGCGCCGGGAACAGGCTGGTGGCGCTGCCGCGCACCACGCGCATCGAGGAGGCCGGCTGATGGCCTATGTAGCGGTCAAGGGCGGCGAGCGGGCGATCGAGGCGGCACATGCCTGGCTGGCCGAGGAGAGGCGGGGCGATCCGGCGCTGCCGGAGTTGAGCCTCGCCCAGATCGAGGCGCAGCTCGGCCTCGCCGTCGACCGGGTGATGGCGGAGGGGGCCTGCCATGATCGGGGGCTCGCCGCGCTCGCCATCAAGCAGGCGCGGGGCGACCTGATCGAGGCGGCCTTCCTGCTGCGTGCCTATCGCACCACCCTGCCCCGCTTCGGCGCCAGCCAGCCGGTCGAGACCGGCGCGATGCGCATCCGGCGGCGGATCAGCGCGACCTACAAGGAGTTGCCGGGCGGCCAGGTGCTGGGGCCGACCTTCGACTACACGCACCGGCTGCTGGATTTCGCCCTGGCCGCGGAAGGCAGCGTGCCGGCGCCGGCGCCGGAGGCTGCCACCGACTCAGCGGCGACGCCTCAGGTGACGGGACTGCTGGCCCAGGAGGGCCTGATGGCGCCGGAACTGCCGTCCGAGGCAGAGCCGCGCGACCTGACGCGGGAGCCGCTCGACTTCCCCGCCGAGCGGCCGCTGCGGCTGCAGGCGCTGGCGCGGGGCGATGAGGGCTTCCTGCTCTCGCTCGGCTATTCCACGCAGCGGGGCTACGGCAACGCGCATCCCTTCGTCGGCGAGATCCGCATGGGCGCGGTGACGGTGGAGTTCGAGCCGCCGGAGCTCGGCTTCCCGATCGAGCTCGGCGAGATCACCGTCACGGAGTGCCAGATGGTGAACCAGTTCGCCGGCTCGAAGAAGGAGCCTCCGCAATTCACCCGGGGCTACGGCCTCGTCTTCGGCCAGGGGGAGCGGAAGGCGATGGCGATGGCGCTGGTCGACCGGGCGCTGCGCGCGGCGGAGCTCGGCGAGCCGGTGGAAGCGCCGGCGCAGGACCAGGAATTCGTTCTGTATCACTGCGACAATGTGGAAGCGACGGGCTTCGTCGAGCATCTGAAGCTGCCGCACTACGTCGATTTCCAAAGCGAACTGGAGAAGATCCGGCTGCTGCGGCGGGAGGCCATCGGCGAATGACGGCGCTCGGCTACAATTTCGGCTATCTCGACGAGAACACCAAACGGATGATCCGCCGTGCGCTGCTGAAGGCGGTGGCGGTTCCCGGGCATCAGGTGCCCTTCGGCGCGCGGGAGATGCCGCTGCCCTATGGCTGGGGGACGGGCGGCATCGCGGTGACCGCCAGCGTCATCGGCGCGGGCGACCGGCTGAAGGTAATCGACCAGGGGGCGGACGACACGACCAATGCCGTCTCCATCCGGCGCTTCTTCGCCAAGGTGGCGGGGGTCGAGACCACCGAGCGGACGGGCGAGGCGACGATCATCCAGACCCGGCACCGCATTCCGGAGACGGGACTGCGCGAGGGACAGATCCTCGTCTACCAGGTGCCGATGCCGGAGCCGCTGTTCCGGCTCGAGCCGCGCGTCGCCGAGACGCGGCGCATGCATGCCCTGGCCGATTACGGGCTGATGCATGTGAAGCTTTATGAGGATATCGCCCGGCATGGCCATGTGGCGATCAGCTACAACTATCCGGTGCTGGTCGGCGGGCGCTACCTGATGTCGCCTTCGCCGATCCCAGCCTTCGACAACCCGAAGATGGACCGGATGCCGGCCTTGCAGCTGTTCGGCGCGGGGCGGGAGAAGCGCATCTATGCTGTACCGCCCTACACGTCGGTGAAGAGCCTCGATTTTGAGGACCATCCCTTCCGGCCGGTGCGGGCGGATGCGCCCTGCGCCCTTTGCGGCAGCCGGGAGAGCTATCTCGACGAGGTCGTCGTCGATGACAAGGGCGGGCGGATGTTCGTCTGCTCCGACACCGACTACTGCAACACCCGGCAGGCGGCACGGGAGGCGGCGGAATGAGCGCGCTGCTCGAAGCCTCGGGCCTCGCGCTGCGCTTCGGCGCCGTGCCGGCGCTGGACGACGTCTCGCTCGAGGTCTTTCCTGGCGAGGTCGTCGCCATCGTCGGCGAGAGTGGTTCCGGCAAGACGACGCTGCTGCGCGTGCTCTCCGGCATGATGCGACCGGAGGCCGGCGAAGTGCGGTACCGCGACCCGGAGGGCGGCCTGCATCTCGTCCACGACATGGGCGAGGCAGCACAGCGGCGGCTGCATCGAACGGATTGGGGCTTCGTCCACCAGAATCCCCGCGATGGGCTGCGCATGCGCGTCTCGGCGGGCGGGAACATCGGCGAGCGGCTGATGGCTGTCGGTGCACGGCATTATGGCCAGATCCGCGCCGAGGCAGACGAATGGCTGCGGCGCGTCGAGATCGATCCGGCGCGGATCGACGGCATGCCGGCGCTCTTCTCGGGCGGCATGCAGCAGCGGCTGCAGATCGCGCGGACCCTGGTGACGCGGCCGCGGCTGGTCTTCATGGACGAGCCGACCGGAGGGCTCGATGTCTCGGTCCAGGCGCGGCTGCTCGACATGATCCGGGCATTGGTCGCCGATCTCGGGCTCGCGGTGGTGATCGTGACGCATGACATCGCGGCGGCGCGGCTGCTGGCGCATCGGCTGCTGGTCATGCGACGGGGGCAGGTGGTGGAGCATGGGCTGACCGACCGGGTACTCGACGACCCGCAGCATGAATATACCCAACTGCTCGTTGCCTCGGTGCTGGCGGCATGAGTGCTGCGATCCGCACCGAGGGGCTCGGCAAGTCCTTCACCCTGCATCTCCAAGGCGGGGTGCGCATCCCCGTGCTGGAGGACGTCGAACTTTGCGTGGCGGCGGGGGAATGCGTGGCGCTGGCGGGGCCTTCGGGAGCCGGCAAATCCACGCTGATGCGATTGCTCTACGGCAATTACGGCGCGGGGGCGGGACGCATCCTCATCCGCCATCGCGGCGCGGAGATCGATCTCGCCGCGGCCGATGCGCGGCTGGTGCGGGAGGTGCGGCGGGAGACGCTCGGCTATGTCAGCCAGTTCCTCCGCGTCATCCCCCGCGTGCCGACGCTCGACATCGTTGCCGAGCCGCTGATGGCGCGGGGGGCGGTGCGAGAGGCGGCGCGGGCGCGGGCGGCGGAGCTGCTGGCGCGGCTCAACCTGCCGGCGCGGCTGCACGGTCTGCCACCGGCGACCTTCTCGGGCGGCGAGCAGCAGCGGGTGAACCTTGCGCGCGGCTTCGCCCCTGGCTACCCGGTCCTGCTGCTCGACGAGCCGACGGCAAGCCTCGATGCCGGGAACCGCGCCGTGGTGGTCGGGCTGATCCGCGCCGCCAAGGCCGCGGGTACCGCCGTGATCGGCATCTTCCATGACACCGAGGTGCGCGACCAGGTCGCGGACCGCCTCTACGAGGTCCAGCCCATGCCGGTTGCCGCCTGATGTCGGAAACCATCCTCACCAACGCGCTGCTCGTCCTGCCGGAGGATGTGGTGCCCGGCACGCTGGTGCTGCGCGGCGGCCTGATCGCCGATGTGCAGCCGGGTCGGACCGTGGCCGCTGGCGCGGTGGATTGCGGAGGCGACCACATCATCCCCGGCGTGGTCGACCTGCATACCGACAATCTCGAGCGACAGGTGCAGCCGCGGGCCAATGCGCGCTGGCCGAGCCGTTCCGCCCTCCTGGCGCATGACGCGCAATGCGCCGCAGCGGGTGTCACCACCGTCTTCGATGCGCTCTGCCTCGGCGATCTCGGCTTCGACCCCGGTCGGGTGCAAACCTTCTACGAGGGCGTGGACGATCTCGCCGCCCTCGTTCCGACCGGGCTGCTGAAGGCGGAGCATCTGCTGCATCTCCGCTGCGAGCTGCCCGCCATGGACATGGTGCCGGCGGTGGAGAGCGTCGCCGATCATCCGCTGGTTGCCATGATCAGCCTGATGGACCATTCCCCGGGCGTCGGCCAGTACCGCGACATCCCGCGCTACCGTGCCATGCGCCAGCGGCAGAAGCAGATGACGGATGCCGAGGTGGATGCCCGGATCGCCGAGCTGCTGGAGCGCCGCGCCCGGCTGCGCGAGCCGCAGCGGCGCTGGCTGCTGGACCGCATCGCCCACCGCGACCTGCCGCTCGCCAGCCATGACGATGACGACGTGGCCGAGATGGCGCGCAACGCGGAGGACGGCATCCGCATCAGCGAATTTCCGGTGACGATGGACGCCGCCTGCGCGGCGCGGGAGCTTGGCGTGACGGTGATCGTCGGCGCGCCGAACATTGTCCGCGGCGGCAGCCATTCGGGCAATGTGGCGGCGGCAGACCTTATCCGGGCCGGTGCAGTCGATGCGCTGGCCAGCGACTATGTACCGGCGGCGATGGTGGAGGCGGCCTGGATTGCTGCGGCGACCACCGGCATCTCCCTGCCCCGGGCGGTCGCCAGCATCACCGAGGGTCCGGCACGGATGGCGCGGCTGGACGACCGCGGGCGGCTGGCGGCGGGGCTGCGGGCCGATCTGGTGCGTGTACGGGCGATGGAGGGGCTGCCAATGGTCCGCGCCGTTTGGCGCGGGGGGGAGCGCGTGGCGTGATCGGCACGCCGATGCCGGAAGCGCGGCTAGCCCTCTACTGGGCGCCGGAACCGGAGGATCCCCTGCACCGGCTCGGCTCTGCCTGGCTCGGCCGGGACGCGGAGACGGGAGCGCCGCTGCCGCAGCCGGCGCTCCCGGAACTCGATATCCGCGAGGTCACGGCGGACCCGCGGGGCTATGGCCTGCATGCGACACTCAAGCCGCCCTTCCGCCTCCGGGTGAGTTGGGCGGAGGCGCTGGCCGCAGCGGAGGCGCTGGCGGCGCGGACCGCGCCCTTCGACCTTCCGCCGCTGGCGGTCGAGAATCTGGGTGGGTTCCTGGCGCTGCGGGAGACGGCGCCCTGCCCTGCCCTCCGGCCCTTCGCCGATGCCTGCGTCGAGGCGCTCGATCCCTGCCGGGCGCCGCCCGATGAGGCAGAGCTGGCGAAGCGGCGGCGGGCCCGGCTGAGTGCGCAGCAGGAGGCACTGCTGGGGCGGTATGGCTATCCTTACGTCATGGAGGAGTGGCGCTTCCACATCACTCTCAGCCGGCGGCTTTCGGCCGAGGAAATGGCGGTGGTGCGGCCGGCGGTGACGGATTTCCTCGGCGAGGCGCCGGCGATGCCGCGGCGGGTCGGCGCCATCAGCTTATTCACCCAGGCGAAGGCCGGCGCTCCCTTTCTGATCGCCGAGCGGCTGCCGCTCAGGGGATAGCGCGGAGCGCTGCCACTACCCGGGCGATGCCCTGCTCCACCGGACCCTCATTCATCACCCGGACCACATCGAGGCCGGGTGGCAGCGGGGCCTCGCGGGCGAGGCGGGCGGCGATGTCGGCCTCCGTCTCGCGGCCGCGGGCGGCGAGGCGAGCGGCCAGCACCGGCGGCGGGGCAGTGATCTCCAGCACCAGCAGGGGCATGCGCCGTGCGGCCTCGGCGAGGACGGTGCGCGAGAGGTTGGCGACCGCCACGCCGGGCGGCAAGGCGGCCGGGATGCCGTAGAACAGCCCATGCGCCTCCCACCAGAGGGCGAAGCGGCCAGCGGCGCGCTCGGCCTCGAATTCGGCGCGGTTCAGCGGTCGGTGATTCTCGCCGCCGGCCTCGGCGGCGCGGGTGATGCTGCGCTGGATGAAGTGGAACCGCGGGTCGCCGACGAGCGCGGCGCGCGCACCCTCCATCAGCGTGTCCTTCCCCGCCCCGGAGGGCCCGACCACACCGACCAGCATGCTTGCCTTCCAGACCGATCGGGCCTTCTCTGCCTGTCCGTTCGCCGTCACACAATGGCCCAGGGAGAGCGCCACAGCATGTTCACGACGCGGCCCGAGATCGCCGGCACCTTCGGCGCCGTCGCCACCACGCACTGGATCGCCTCGCAGGTCGGCATGTCGGTGCTGGAGCGGGGCGGCAACGCCTTCGACGCCGCCTGCGCCGCGGGCTTCACCCTGCAGATCGTCGAGCCGCATCTGAACGGGCCGGGGGGCGACTGTCCCATCATCCTGCACAGCGCGAAGCTCGGCGCGCAGCAGGTGATCTGCGGCCAGGGGCCGGCGCCGGCGGCGATGACCGTCGGCAAGCTGAAGGACGAGCTGGGCCTCGATATCGTGCCGGGCACGGGCTTTCTTTGCGCGCCGATCCCGGGGGCCTTCGATGCCTGGGCGCTGATGCTGCGCGACCACGGCACCTGGCGGCTGCGCGACGTGCTCGACTACGCCATCAGCTATGCGGCGCGCGGGGCGCATGTGGTCGGGCGCATCTGCGCGACGATCGAGACGGTGCGGCCGCTTTTCGAGACGGAGTGGAAGACTTCGGCCGCGCTCTGGCTGAAGGGGCTCACGCCGGGCGGGCTCTACACCAATCCGGAACTGGCCAAGACCTATGCTCGGGTGGTGCGCGAGGCGGAGGCAGCGAGCAGCGACCGCGAGGGACAGATCGAGGCGGCGCGCAACATCTGGTATGGCGGCTTCGTCGCCGAGGCGATCGACCGCTTTGGCCGCGAGTTCGCCGCGCTCGACACCTCTGGCCGGCGGCACCATGCCCTGCTGACGGGGCAGGATATGGCCGGCTGGCGTGCGGGCGTGGAGCAGCCGCTCGCCGGGCACTATCGCGGACATACCGTGCTGAAATGCGGTCCCTGGAGCCAGGGGCCGGCGATGCTGCAGACCCTCGCCCTGCTCGAAGGGTTCGATGTGGCAAGGATGGACACGGTCGGGGCGGAGTTCGTCCACACCGTCGCCGAGGCGATGAAGCTGGCCTTTGCCGACCGCGAGGCCTTCTATGGCGACCCGGATTTCATCGATGTGCCGATGGGGACGCTGCTGTCGGCGGAATACAATGCGGCGCGGCGGGCGCTGATCGGGCGTGAGGCGAATAACGAGTTCCGCCCGGGCTCGCCGGACGGACGGGCGCCGCGGACGGATTACGCGGCCGCGGTGCAGCGGGCCGGGGCACTCACCATGGCGGCAGGGACTGGAGAGCCGACCGTCTCCCGGCTCGGTGCCTCGGGCGGGGATACCTGCCATATTGACGTGATCGACCAGTGGGGGAATTTCGTCAGTGCAACGCCCTCGGCCGGCTGGCTGCAGAGTTCGCCGGCGATCCCCGGCCTCGGCTTCTGCCTTGGCTCGCGCTGCCAGATGTTCTGGCTCGACGAAACGCTGCCGAACGGGCTGAAGCCGGGCAAGCGGCCGCGGACGACGCTGTCGCCGAGCCTAATGCTGCGCGAGGGCAAGCCCTGGATGAGCTTCGGCACGCCGGGCGGCGAGCAGCAGGACCAGTGGCAGCCGATCATGCTGGCGCGGATGCTCGACCATGGCTTCGGCATCCAGCAGGCGATTGACCTGCCGAGCTTCCATAGCGAGCACTGGATCAGCAGCTTCTGGCCGCGCGGCGCCCGGCCGGGGAAGCTGGTGCTGGAGGGGCGCTACGCGCCGGCGGTGCTCGATGAGCTGACAGCCCGCGGCCATGCCGCCGAGATGGGCGGCGAGTGGTCCGAGGGACGGCTCACCGGCGCGCGGCTGGAGGCGGATGGCCAGATCCTCGCGGGCGCCAACCCGCGAGGCATGCAGGGTTATGCGGTGGGGCGGTAAGTCCCCACCGCCTTACCGTGTCCGCGGCCCGACGCGCCGCGGCGCCGGTACCCGCGCCGGTTGCGCCGCGGGCGCCTTCGCCGCCGCCTTGCGCGCCTGCTCGCGCAGCTGGGCAATAGTCGAGCGGTTGGTCACCTGCTCCGGGTTGGTCCGCACCTCCACCACCGCCGGCTTGCCGGAGGCGATCGCACGCTGCACGGCAGGCACCAGCTCCTCGGTCGCCTCCACCACCTCGCCATGGCCGCCGAAGCTGTCGATGAATTTGGCGAAATCCGGATTGGTGAGCGTGGTGGCGGAGACGCGGCCGGGATAGTGCCGCTCCTGGTGCATACGAATGGTGCCGTACATCTGGTTGTTGAAGACCAGGATGATCGGGTTGACCGAGTGGTGGAAGGCGGTGGCGATCTCCTGGCCTGTCATCAGGAAGCCGCCATCGCCGACGAAGGAGATCACCGTCCGTCCCGGATGGACGATCTTGGCGCCGATCGCGGCCGGGACGCTGTAGCCCATCGCGCCATTGGTCGGGCCAAGGAAGTCCTGGCCTTCCGAGACATGCATGAAGCGCGTCGGCCAAGTGGCGAAATTGCCGGCATCGGTGGTGAAGATGGTGTCGGGCGGCAGCGCCTTCTCCAGCGCCTGGAGCGCGACGGCGAGATTGAGCGGGCCCTCGTACTCGCCGGGCGTGGCTTGTGTCTCCCGCGCCGCGCGCAGCTCGGCGCGCCAGCCGGACCAGGCCGGGCTGGAGACAGGCGGCATGGCCTTGGCGGCGGCGGCGAAGGCATTCATGTCCGTGGTGATGCCGAGGGCCGGGCGGTAGACGCGCCCGATCTCCGACTGGTCGGGATAGGCGTGGATGATCGGCGTCCCGCCCGCCATGTCGAAGAGGGTGTAGCCTTGCGAGACTGTCTCGCCGATGCGGGTGCCGATGGCGAGGAAGAGGTCGCTTTCCTTCGCCTTCGCCACCAGCGTGGCATCGGCGCCGACGCCGAGGTCACCAGCGAATGTCGGCAGGGTGTTGTCGTAGAGGCCCTGACGGCGGAAGCTGACCGCGACGGGGATGTCGTTGGCGCGAAGGAAGTCGCGGATGTCGGCGCGGCCTTCCGGCGTCCAGCCACCGCCGCCGCCGAGCACCGCGAGCGGGCGCTTGGCGCCAGCCAGCATCGCCATCATCCGCTCCATGGCGGCGGGCGAGGGATGCGCAGGGGCAATCTGGGCGGGGCCGATATCCGGCACCGACGCCATCTCCTTCTGCATCTCCTCGGAGATCGCCACCACCACCGGGCCGGGCCGGCCGGAGGTGGCGACGTCAAAGGCATGCGCCATCAGCTCCGGGATGCGCGATGCATCGTCGATCTGCGTCACCCACTTGGCGAGCGGCGCGAACATCTTGCGGTAGTCGACCTCCTGGAAGCTCTCCCGGTCGGTCTCCTCGAAGGGAATCTGGCCGATCAGCAGCACCAGCGGCGTCGAGTCCTGGTAGGCGACATGCACGCCGATCGCGGCATGACAGGCGCCGGGGCCGCGGGTGACGATGGCGACGCCAGGCTTGCCGGTCAGCTTGCCATAGGCCTCCGCCATATGGACCGCACCCGCCTCGAAGCGGCAGGTGACGAGCTGGATGCGATTGCGCTGGGCGTAGAGCCCGTCGAGCAGGTCGAGATAACTCTCGCCGGGCACGCAGAAGGCGTGGCTGACGCCCTGCGCCACCAGCGCATCGGCCAGGATATGCCCGCCGAGCCGCGCCTCAGTTCGCCTTGCCTGCGTCATGCCCTGGTCTCCATCCCCTCTCGTAGCGCGCGACCATAGCGAGGCCGCGCGCGCGCGTCACCCTGCGCCGAGGGCGCCGCTTGCCGTACCGGCATACATCTGCCGCAGCTCACGCTTCAACAGCTTGCCGGCGGTGTTCTTCGGCAGCGACTCGGCGATGATGATGCGCTTCGGTAGCTTGTAAGGAGCGAGCAGCCCGCGCGCATGGGCTAGCAGCACGGCCTCTATATCGGGTGGCGCATCGGCGCGGGGGACGACCACGGCGGCGACGGCCTCGATCCATTTCGGGTCGGGCACCGCGATGACGGCGACCTCGGCGACGGCGGGGTGGGTGAAGAGAGCCTCCTCCACCTCGCGGCTCGCCACCAGCACGCCGCCGGTATTGATGAGATCCTTGGTGCGGTCGACGATGGCGAGATAGCCCTCTTCGTCGATCGTCGCCACGTCGCCGCTGTGGAACCAGCCGCCCCCGAAGGCGCGGGCCGTCTCCTCCGGCATGTTCCAGTAGCCGAGGAGGAGTTGCGGCGAGCGGTGGACGACCTCGCCGCGCTCGCCAGGGGCTACATCGCGCATGTCCACATCGACGACACGGGTCTCGACGTTGAGGACGGGGCGGCCGATGGAGCCAGGGCGGGCCTCGTGCTCTTCCGGGCGGAGGACGGTCGCCAGCGGGGCGATCTCGGTCTGGCCGTAGCAGTTGAAGGGGCGTGAACCGGGGAGGCGGGCGCGCAGATCCTGCAGCACGGGCACGGGCATGATGCTCGCGCCGTAATAGACCTTGCGCAGGCAGGACAGGTCGCGGGCGCCGAAATCCGGGTGCTGCAGCAGCGTGATCCAGACCGTTGGCGGCGCGAAGAAGGCGGTGATGCGCTCGCGCTCGATCAGCTCCAGGCAGGTGGCGGCGACGGGGGCATCGATCAGCAGGGTCGGGATGCCGGCGAGCAGTTGCGGCATGGTGAAGGCATGCATCTGCGCCGTGTGGTAGAGCGGCAGGGCGGCGAGCGAACGGTCCTCGCGCTGCATCTCCAGCTCGATGATGCAGCTGGCATATTCGGCAAGCAGGCCGCGATGGGACATCATCGCGCCCTTCGGGGCTCCGGTGGTGCCGGAGGTGTACATGATCTGGACCAGGTTCTCGTCCAGCACCGTCTCGCCCAGCGGCTCGTCCTGGTCCCAGCCTGGGTCGAGCGCAGCGGCAAGGATGTCGAGCGGCCCCTCCCCGGCATCGATGGTGCCACCGCGGACGCCCGTCACCGTGGCGCGGGCGGCCTCAGCCGTGGCGGCGAGCGCCGGCTGATGCAGCAGCAGCGCGGCACCCGACTGGCGGAGAACGTATTCGACCTCCTTCACCGTCAGGGCGAAGTTGATCGGCACATGCACGAGTCCGGCGCGGGCGCAGCCGAGCCAGAGCAGCAGGTAGGCATCCGAATTGCGGCCATAGGCGACGACGCGATCGCCCGGTGCGAGGCCCGACGCCAGCAGGCAGCGGCCGATGCGGGAGGCGGCCTGGTCCAGGCTCGCATAGCTCCAGGCGCGGTCGGCATAGCGGAGCGCCTGGCGCTCGCGGAAGCGGCCTGCCGCGCGTCCCAGCGCATCGCCGATGGTGTTGCGCCGGGCGCGCGCGCCAGTCTCGAGCATGAAATCCTCCCCGTCGTTGACGGGGAGTGTAGCCTAGGAGTCCAGCGTGGCGTCGAGGGTGATGCTGGCGTTCAGCACCTTGGAGACGGGGCAGCCAGCCTTGGCGGCATCGGCGAGCTTCCGGAACTCCTCCTGCGACAGGCCGGGAACCTTGGCCTTCAGCGTCAGCGCCACCGCGGCGATCTTCCAGCCGGAGCCTTCCTGCTCGAGCGACACCTTGGCGGAAGTGTCGAGCGCCTGCGGCTCATGCCCTGCGCCCGAGAGCTGGAAGGCCAGCGCCATGGTGAAGCAACCGGCATGGGCAGCGGCAATCAGCTCCTCCGGATTGGTGCCGGGGCCGTTCTCGAAGCGGGTCTTGAAGCCGTACTGGCTGTCCTTGAGCACACCGGACTGGGTGGTGAGGCTGCCGGTGCCCTCCTTGCCGCTGCCCTGCCAATGCGCGCTGGCGCTGCGATGGATACTCGCCATGGGCTCTCTCCCTTCCATGTTACGGAGAAGGAGATAGGGCGCAGCGCCGCCGGTTCCAGCCGCTATTCAGCGGCTGACACGTTTACCTGCCGTTGCTGGCCGCGCAGCAGGGCCATCTCGTTGCGAAGCATGGCAACCTCGGCGCGCAGCTCGGCAAGTTCCTCCCCCACCGGGTCGCAGGGCGCGTCGAGCAGGCCGTAGCCGGGGCTCGGCGCACGGCGGGTCGGCAGCACGTGAAGCTCCTGCGGCGGACGCGCAGGTATGCCGACCACGGTCTCGCCGACCGGCACCTCGGCGACAACCACGGCATTGGCACCAATGCGGGCGTTGTCGCCGACGCGGATGGGGCCGAGCACCTGCGCGCCGGCGCCGACCGCCACGCCGTTGCCAATGGTCGGATGGCGCTTGCCAGGCTGCCCGGACAGGCCGCCCAGCGTCACGCCGTGGTAGATCAGCACATCATTGCCGATCTCTGCCGTCTCGCCGATGACGACGCCCATGCCGTGGTCGATGAAGAGGCGACGGCCGATGGTGGCGCCGGGGTGGATCTCGATGCCGGTGATGAAGCGGTTGGTGTGCGACACGGCGCGCGCCAGGGTACGGAAGCCCATGCGGTAGAAGCGATGGGCGAGGCGGTGCAGCAGCACCGCATGCAGCCCGGCATAGCAGGTGACGGCCTCGATCCAGGTCGGGCGAGCCGGATCGCGCGACCGGATCGTGCGTGCAAGTTCGAGGATTTCCATAGGACCGCCCTTATTCGAGCCAGGTTGGCACCGGCAGGCCGCGCTCGCGCAAGAACGCCGGGTTGAAGATCTTGCTTTGATAGCGCGCTCCACCATCGCAAAGGATAGTGACGATGGTGTGACCCGGCCCCATTTGCCGCGCGACCGCGATCGCTGCCGCGACATTGATGCCGGCAGACCCGCCAACCGAAATCCCCTCATGGAGTTGCAGGTCGTAGACCTGCTCGAGCGCCACCGGGTCGGTCACCTGCACGGCATCGTCGATGAGGGCGCGGCCCTGCTCGAGATTGCCGGGCACGGTGGACGCCTGGCCGATGCCTTCGGTGATGGAGTTGCCCTCGGCCTTCACCTCGCCGGTCTTCACCCAGCTGTAGAGGCCGCTGCCCATTGGGTCGGCAAGGATGATGCGGATGTCGGGCTTCTGCGCCTTCAGCGCGCGGGCGACGCCGGCCAGCGTGCCTCCGGTGCCGCAGGCGCAGGTGAAGGCATCGATGCGGCCGCCGGTCTGCTCCCAGATCTCCGGGCCGGTCGTCGCCTCATGCGCGGCGGCATTGGCAAGGTTGCCGAACTGGTTGGCCCAGACCACCCGCTTCCCCTCGGCGGCCAGCTCCTCGGCGATGCGGCGCGAAGTGTGCACGTAATGCCCCAGGTCACGGTAGGGTTTCGGCGGGATCAGGCGCAGGTCGGCGCCGATCATGCGGAGGAAGTCGAGCTTCTCCCTCGCCTGCGTCTCCGGCACGACGATGATGGAGCGGTAGCCGCGCGCATTGGCAACAAGGGTGAGGCCGATGCCGGTGTTGCCGGCTGTGCCCTCGACCACGATGCCGGGCTCACCGGGGATGAGCTGGCCGCGGCGCTCGGCGTCCTCAATGATGCCGAGGCCGGCGCGGTCCTTCACACTGCCGCCAGGCTGCATGAACTCCGCCTTGCCAAGGATCTCGCAACCCGTCGCCGCGCTGGCACGGCTGAGCCGGATGAGAGGCGTGTTGCCGATGGCACCGGCGAGGCCGTCCACGGTTCGGGCCACGATTCGTTCGGGCGGCGTGGGGCTCATGCAATTCCATCTCCAGGCGTTCGGATGATCTGCGCGCGGTCTGGGGCTGGATTCAAGAGGGCTGGCGACATTGCGATGCCGCATCGGGCGTTTTGCGATTGACCGCGGGGGACCTCGCACAGGAACATAAGACGAACCCGGCATGAACCCTTTCCCCGACGACACCCCCTTGCCCTCGCTCGACCGCCCGGCCCTGCGCGCGGCGCTGGCGGCGCGGTCCGCACGGCACGCCAGCCCGGCTGGTGGCCTTTCGCTCTGCCCGGCGATCAACGCCGCACTGCCGGGTGGCGGCCTGCCTTGGGCGGCGCTCCATGAGGTGCTGGTGGAGGAGCCGGAAGCGGCGGCCGAGTTCTGCGCCCTGCTGTTGGCGCGAGCCGCGGCCGTGGCGGGCGGCAGCCTGCTCTGGATCGCGGCGGAGGGCTTCCCGACCGGGCTGGGCCGCTTCGGCCTCTCCCCCACCGACCTGCTCCTGGTGCGGGCGGTGCGGCCGGAGGATGCGCTCTGGGCGATGGAAGAAGGCCTTGGCAGCCCTGGCATCGCCGGCGCCGTGCTCTGCCTCGATGGGGTGGAGCCAATGGTCGCGCGGCGCTTGCAGCAAGCAGCGGGGGCCGGTGGCGGCCTGGGCCTGCTGCTGCGACGGGATATGGGTGATTCAAGCGTGGCGACGCGTTGGCGGGTCGGTGGCGGTAGCGCCGGCCTGGGCGATCCGCGATGGCGGCTGGAGCTGCTGCGCTGCCGCGCCGGGCGGCCGGGGCGTTGGGATGCCGTCTGGCGCCCAGCGGCGGAGCGACTGGAAGTGGAGGAGGACGAGGCAGAGGCGTCGCCTGCCCCGCTGCGCCGGCGGGCACGATAGAGTGAGCAGCCATCGCTTATTTGCGAATGGTTCTCAGTTGCGATAGTCTCCTCTCCTGCGTCGGAGAGAGCGATATGGCGACACATGGCCTTCCCGCCTGGCCCTGGGCCGATACTGAGACCGCCGAGCTGCCGCCGGCCGAGGCTCTGCTGCTGGAGGGCATGCGGCGATGGGCCCTGGCCGCCCGCACCGGCGCCGCGACCCTCGCGGCGATGCGGCTGCCCTTCATTGCCGAGGATGCCGTGGCGGCGCTCCGCCCGCTCGATGCGCTGATGCGGGCGGTGAGCGCCAGCGGCATGCCGGGCATCGCCTGCCTGCTCTGCCCACGGGCGACGCCGAGCGAGGCGGAGTTGCTGCTAGCCATGGCGCTGGCGCAGCGGGGCTGCCGCAGCCAGGCGCTCGGCCTGCTGCTGCGCTACGTCCCACCGGCCCAGGCCTATGCGGCGATGCCGGAGGCGCTGCATCTCGGCATCGCGCTGCGGGGCGCCGGGCTGCTGCTGCGGAACCCGCTGCGGATGCGGTGAGGTTCAGTGGCCGCCCGGCCCCGTCCGCGGCCGGGCGACGATGGCGACGCAGGGGATGGCGAGCAGAAAGAGCATCGCCATCAGCACCAGCACGTCGTTGTAGGCGAGCACCAGCGCCTCCCGCTGCATCAACCCCTGGAGGCGCCTGAGCGCAGCGAGATCGGCCGGCACATCCGGCTGGACGAGGGCGATGCGCGCCGCGAGGTTGTCCAGCCAGACGGGAACGTTGGGTCGCGCCCAACCAAGCTGCTCCGTCAGGTGCTGGCGATGCGCCGCGCCGCGCCAGGTGACGCTGGTGTTGATCGCAGCCAAGCCGAGCGCACCGCCCAGGTTGCGCATCAGGTTGTAGAGCGCCGCGGCGTTCTTGATCTCGGCCGGCGGCAGGGTGCCGAAGGCGATCTGGTTGATTGGCATGAACATGAAGATCATCGCCGTGCCGCGCAGGCCGAGCGGCACCGCCATCTCCCAGAAGCCGCTGAGGTTGGTCAGCCGTGCGATCCAAAGGCATGAGGCGATGAAGAGCAGCATGCCGAGGACTAGCAGCAGCCGCAGGTCCATCAGCTTCGCCAGCCGCCCGGCGAGCGGCGCCGAGAGGAACATGCAGAGGCCGGTGATGAAGAGCGTCTCGCCGATCTGCATCGAGGCGTAGCCGCGGACGCGCGCGAGGAAGAGCGGCAGCACGTAGACGAGGCCATAGAGCCCGACTCCGACGACGCAGCTCAGCAGGCAGCCCATCAGGAAGTTGCGGTTGCGGAAGGCGCGGAGCTGGATGATCGGCTCGGCACGGGTGAGGGCGCGCCAGAGGAAGAGTGCGCCGCAGAGGGCGCAAACCAGGGCAAGATGCGTGATCTCCGCATCGTCGAACCAGCCCCAGCGCGGGCCTTCCTCCATCACGTATTCGGCCGAGCCGAGGAAGCCCGCCATGAACAGCAGCCCCCACCAGTCGAAGCGGGCAAGCAGGCCGGGCTCCGGCCGGTCTATGTCGAGGGTGAGCCAGGCGGTGACGGCGACGGCGGTACCGATCGGCAGGTTGATAAGGAAGAGCCAGTGCCAGGAGAGCGCCTGGGTCAGCCAGCCGCCGAGGCTTGGGCCGATGGTGGGTGCCAGCGTCGCGGTGAGGCTGATGAGCACGCTGATCTTCACCCGCTCCGCGCCGGGATAGAGCAGGAAGCTGGTGGAAAAGCAGATGGGGATCATCGCCCCGCCGACGAAGCCTTGCAGCGCACGCGCGACGACCATGGCAGGCAGCGTGTCGGCCAGGGCGCAGGCGCCGGAGAAGAGGGTGAAGCCGGCGCAGGACAGCGTGAAGAGGACGCGACTGGAAATGGCGCGCGAAAGGAAGCCAGAGAGCGGAATCATCACGATCTCGGCGATGAGGTAGCTGCTCTGAATCCAGCTCGCCTCATCCGGCGCGGCGGCGAGACCGGCCTGCACCTCGGCGAGCGAGGCGGAGACGATCTGAATGTCGAGGATCGCCATGAACAGCCCGACGACCGTTGCGCCGAAGCCGATGCGGTGGCGGAGGCTCGGGCCGCTCACGGCACGGCGCGCCAGGCCCCGAGGCGGGCGGCGGCCGCGGACCAGAGGCCGCGCGTAGCGGAGGGGTCTGCACGGGTATCCACCTCGGCGGTGACGGAGAGGCCAGGGCGCAGCAGGGCAAGCTGTGCCGCCTCGGCCGGGTCGAGGACGAGGCGAACGGGAACGCGCTGCACGACCTTGGTGAAATTCCCCGTTGCATTCTCCGGTGGCAGCAGGCTGAAGAGCGCGCCGGTGGCCGGGGCGAGGCTCTCCACCCGGGCCCGCAACGCAAGGCCGGGAATGGCATCGACCGCGAGCCGCACCGGCTGGCCGGGGCGGAAGCGCGGCAGCTGCGTCTCCTTGAAATTCGCCGTCACCCATTGCCGCTCCGGCGGTGGCGCGACGGCGATGAGCTGCTGGCCGGTGCGGACGAACTGGCCGAGCTGCGCCGCGCGGTTGCCGACGATGCCGTCGAAGGGCGCGCGAATGATGGTGTTGCCGAGGTCGATCCGGGCGCGCTCGGCGGCGGCGGCGGCCTGGTCGCGCCGGGCCTGTTGCTGGACCTGCATCGCCTCCAGCACATCGAGTTGCTGGCGGGTGACGCTCAGCTGGGCAAGGGCGGCGGCGACGGCGGAATCGGCCTTGCGCTGGTCGGCCACCGCACGCTCATTGGCCTGACGGCTGGTCCAGCCGGCGCCGACGAGCGTGCCGGCGCGGCGGGCTTCGGCCAGCGCGCGGATCTGCTCGGCGCGCGCCTGCTCGAGCTGGGCCTCGGCATTGTCGATCTGGGCACGCTGCTGGGCGAGCTGCTGGCGGAGCGTCGCCATGCCGGCCACCGCCTCGGCGAGCGTGGCCTCCGCCTCCGCCAGCCGGGCGCGCCACAGGCCCTGGTCCAGCTCGATCAGCGGATCGCCGGCGGCGACGCGCTGGTGGTCGACCGCCAGGATGGCGGCGACATGGCCCTCGATCCGCGGCGCGAGGGTGGCGATATCTCCCTGGATGTAGGCGTTGTCGGTCGATTCCAGCCATCGCCCGACGAGCAGCCACCAATTCACCCAGAGCGCCAGGAACAGCAGGGCCAGAACCAGCGCCGGCCAGCGCAGCCGGCGGAGCCAGCGCCGCCGTCTTGCCGGGCCGTGACTCGCTGCGGGCATCGCGGGGCGGGTTTCGTTGAGGACGTTCATCCCGTTCCGAAAGGGCTTCCTCCGCTACGAGAAACCCATCCCCGGGCGAGGTCAATCGGCGGCGGCCAGGGTGACGAGTTCTGCCCCTTCCTCCACGCTGTCGCCGGGCGCGCAGCCGATATGGGCGACGACGCCATCGGCCGGGGCGGTGATGCGGAGTTCGGTCTTCATCGCCTCCAGCACGGCGAGGACCTGGCCGCGAGTGACGGACTCGCCAGGCTGGACAAGCACCTGGACAACGCGGCCGGGGATCGGCGCGGACAGCCGCCCGGCACCGGCGGCCTCGCCGCCCGGCGGGGCGTAGGGATCGAGCCAGCGGAGGGTCCATTCGCCCTCGGGCAGCATTACCTGCACCGCCTCGCCGTCGCGCAGGATGGGGACGCGATGGGCGGTGCCGTCCAGCACCACCTGCAAGGCACCGTCCGCCAGGCGGCGCCCCGCGAGCAGCAGGTCGCCCGCCCATCCCGCTCCGGAAGCGGTGAGGCGCAGGCGATGTACCGCCTCGCCATCCGCCAGCATCAGCAGTTGGGAGCCGGCGCCTTGAAGGCGCCAGCCATCCTGCCGGTTCCAGGGGTTCGGAGATGCGGCAGCGGATGGCAGCAGGGCGTCGAGCGCCGCGGCGGCGAGGGCGATGCGCGGCGCCGGGCCAGGCGGCGGCTGCAGCGCAGCGGCGTGGCGCCCGGCGAAGCCGGTATCGAGCTGCGCCGCCAGCATAGCCGGATGCGCGGCGAGGCGCGCGAGGAAGCCGAGATTGCTGGCGATGCCGGCGATGCGGCACTCCGCAAGGGCCGCGGAGAGCCGGGTGAGCGCCGCTTGCCGGTCCGGCCCCCAAGCGACCAGCTTCGCGATCATCGGGTCGTAATAAGGGGTGATGGCATCGCCCTCGACGACGCCACTCTCGATCCGCAGATCGGGCGCCGGCGATGGCAGGTGGAAGCGCCGCAGCGGTCCAGTGGAGGGGCGGAAGTCCCGTGCCGGATCCTCCGCATAGAGTCGGACCTCGACGCTATGGCCATGCGGCGCCGGGGCGGCGCCGAGCGGCAGCCGCTCGCCAGCGGCGATGCGGAGCTGCCATTCGACCAGATCGAGGCCGGTCACCATCTCCGTGACGGGGTGCTCGACCTGGAGCCGGGTGTTCATCTCCATGAAGAAGGCGTCCTCGCCCTCGACGATGAACTCCACCGTGCCAGCCGAGACATAGCCGACCGCCCGCGCTGCGGCGATGGCGGCCTCGTGCAGGCGGGTGCGGAGCGCCTCCGGCAGGTCGGGCGCCGGCGCCTCCTCCAGCACCTTCTGGTGGCGGCGCTGCACGGAGCAGTCGCGGGTATGGAGGTGGATGGTATTGCCGTGGCTGTCAGCGAAGACCTGCACCTCGACATGGCGCGGCCTTTGCAAGTAGCGCTCCAGCAGCACGCGGTCGTCGCCGAAGGCGGCCTTGGCTTCGCGCCGGGCGCCCGCGAGCTGGGTGGGAAAATCCTCGGCACCCAGGACCGGGCGCATGCCCTTGCCGCCGCCGCCGGCGCTGGCCTTGATCAGCACCGGGAAGCCGATGCGCGCCGCCTCCTCCGCCAGCCGCGCCTCCCCCTGCGCCTCGCCATGGTAGCCGGGGACGATGGGGACGCCGGCGGCTTCCATCAGCCGCTTCGATTCCGCCTTGCTGCCCATGGCGCGGATGGCGGCCGGCGGCGGGCCGACGAAGGCGATGCCGGCCGTGGCGCAGGCCTCGGCGAAGTCGGCATTCTCCGAGAGGAAGCCGTAGCCGGGGTGGATGGCCTCCGCGCCGCTTTCCTTCGCCGCGGCGAGGATGCGGTCGATGCGGAGATAACTCTCCGCCGCGCGCGAGCCGCCGATCGGCCAGGCGGCATCCGCCATCAGCACATGCTGCGCTTTCGCATCCGCCTCGGAAAAGACGGCGATGCTGCGGATGCCCATCCGGCGGGCCGTGCGGATGATGCGGCAAGCGATTTCGCCGCGGTTCGCAATGAGGAGCGTCTTGATCACATGCGGAACACGCCGAAGCGCGTCTCCCCGATCGGCGCGTTGCAGGCGGCGGAAAGGCCGAGGCCGAGCACGTCGCGCGTCAGCGCCGGGTCGATGATGCCGTCGTCCCAAAGCCGCGCGGTAGCGTAACAGGGCGAGCCCTGCGCCTCGTACTGGGCGCGGATCGGCGCCTTGAAGGCGGCTTCCTCCTCGGCCGGCCACTGGCCGCCCTTGGCTTCGACATTGTCGCGGCGGAGGGTGGCCAGCACGCTCGCCGCCTGTTCCCCGCCCATGACGCTGATTCGGCTGTTCGGCCAGGTGAAAAGCAGGCGCGGCGAATAGGCGCGGCCGCACATCCCGTAATTACCGGCGCCGAAGCTGCCGCCGATCAGCACGGTGAATTTCGGCACGGCGGTGGTGGCGACGGCGGTGACGAGCTTGGCGCCGTCCTTGGCGATGCCGCCCGTCTCGTATTTCCGCCCGACCATGAATCCGGCGATGTTCTGGAGGAAAAGCAGCGGGATGCCGCGCTGACTGCACAGCTCGACGAAATGGGCGCCTTTCTGTGCGCTCTCCGAGAAGAGGATGCCGTTATTGGCGAGGATGCCGACCGGATGGCCCCAGATGCGGGCGAAGCCGCAAACCAGTGTCGCGCCGTAGCGCGCCTTGAACTCGTCGAACTCCGATCCATCGACGATGCGGGCGATGATCTCCCGCACGTCATAGGGCTGGCGAACATCCTGCGGGATGATGCCGTGCAGCTCAGCCGGATCGTAACGTGGCGGCATCGGCGCGGCGAGATCGAGGCTGGCCCGTGCTTGCCGGCCCAGCCGGCCGACGATGCGCCGCGCGAGGCCAAGCGCATGCATGTCGTCCAGTGCGAAATGGTCGGCGACGCCGGACAGGCGGGTATGGACATCGGCACCTCCGAGATCCTCTGCGCTGACGATCTCGCCCGTCGCCGCCTTCACCAGCGGCGGGCCGCCGAGGAAGATGGTGCCCTGCTCTTTGACGATGATGGCCTCGTCGCACATCGCCGGGACATAAGCGCCGCCGGCGGTGCAACTGCCCATCACTACGGCGATCTGGGGGATGCCGAGCGCCGACATATTGGCCTGGTTGTAGAAGATACGGCCGAAATGCTCACGGTCGGGGAAGATCTCGTCCTGGTTCGGCAAGTTGGCGCCGCCGCTGTCGACGAGATAGATGCAAGGTAGGCGGTTCTGCAGCGCGATCTCCTGCGCCCGCAGGTGCTTCTTCACAGTGATCGGGTAGTAGCTGCCGCCCTTCACCGTCGCGTCGTTGGCGACGATGATGCATTCGCGCCCGGCGACGCGGCCGATTCCGGTGAGGATGCCGCCGGCCGGAACCTCGCCACCATAGAGGCCATGCGCCGCGAGCGGCGACAATTCGAGGAAGGGCGCGCCCGGGTCAAGCAGCCGTTCCACGCGCTCGCGCGGCAGCAGCTTGCCGCGCGAGGCGTGGCGCTGCCGCGCCGCCTCAGGCCCGCCGAGCGCGGCCTGCGCGGCGTGTCCGGCGAGTTCCGCGAGCAGCGCCCGCATCGCCTCGGCATTGGCGCGGAACTCCGCGCCGCGGGTATCGATGGAGGAAGTGAGGATGCTCATGCGGTCTCGCGGAACAGCTCGCGGCCGATCAACATGCGGCGGATCTCGCTGGTGCCGGCGCCGATCTCATAGAGCTTGGCGTCGCGTAACAGCCGCCCGGTCGGCGTCTCGTTGATATAGCCCATCCCGCCAAGGATCTGGATGGCATCGAGGGCGATGCGGGTCGCGGCTTCGGCGGCGAAGAGGATGGCGCCGGCCGCATCCTTTCGCGTCGTCTGGCCGCGGTCGCAGGACCGGGCCACGGCGTAGACATAAGCCCGGGAGGCGTTCAGCGCCGTGTACATGTCGGCCACCTTGCCCTGGATGAGCTGGAACTCCCCGATCGCCTGGCCAAACTGCTTCCGCTCATGGATATAGGGCACGACGATGTCGAGCGCGGCCTGCATGATGCCGAGCGGCCCGGCCGCGAGCACGGCGCGCTCGTAGTCGAGGCCGGACATCAGCACCCGCACGCCCTCGTTGACGCGGCCGAGGACATTCTCCTCCGGCACCTCGCACTCCTCGAAAACCAGTTCCGAAGTCGGCGAACCGCGCATGCCGAGCTTGTCGAGCTTCTGCGCCGGACGGAAGCCCTTGAACCCCTTCTCGATCAGGAATGCGGTGATGCCGCGCGGCCCGGCTTCCGGGTCGGTCTTGGCATAGACCACCAGCGTCTCAGCATAATGCGCGTTGGTGATCCACAGCTTGGTACCATTGAGGATGTACCGGTCACCCCGCTTGTCCGCCCGCAGCCGCATCGAGACGACATCCGAGCCGGCGCCGGGCTCGCTCATCGCCAATGCGCCAAGATGCTCTCCATTGATGAGCTGCGGAAGATAACGGCGCTTCTGCTCCGCGCTGCCGTTGCGGGCGATCTGGTTGACGCACAGGTTCGAATGCGCACCGTAGGATAGGCCGACCGAGGCGCTGGCGCGGCTCACCTCCTCCATCGCCACGCAATGGGCGAGATAGCCCATATTGGCACCGCCATGCTCCTCATCGACGGTAATGCCATGCAGGCCGAGCGCACCCATTTCCGGCCAAAGGTGGCGAGGGAACTCGTCGGTGCGATCGATCTCGGCGGCGAGCGGCGCGATGCGGCCCTCGGCGAAGCCGCGCACGCTGTCGCGCAGCGCATCGATCTCCTCGCCAAGCCCGTGATCGAGGCTCGGGATGGTGACATTGCCGGGCATCAGCCCTCTCCCCTGGTATAGCGGCGCCGCAGCTCGCCGCGCATCACCTTGCCGGTGGCGGTGAGCGGCAGCGCATCGGTGAAATGCACCGCGCGCGGATAGACATGCGCGGCGAGCCGCGTCTTTACATGGTCCTGTAGGGCACGCGCCAAGGCATCATCCGCGGTGACACCGGGCGCCGGGAGGATGATGGCGGTGACGGCCTCGGTGCGCAGCGGGTCGGGCAGGCCGATGACGGCGGCCATGGCAACGGCGGGATGCGCAGCGAGGCAATCTTCGATCTCGCCCGGGCCGATGCGATAGCCGGCAGAAGTAATGATATCGTCATCGCGGCCGATGAAGCGGAACCAGCCTTCCCCGTCCTGCTCGCCCTGATCGCCGGTGAGCAACCAGTCGCCGACGAACTTGGCCGCGGTTTCCTCAGGCTTGTTCCAATAGCGGAGGAACATCACCGGATCGGGCCGGCGGATGGCGATGGTACCATGCTGGCCGGGTGGCAGCACATGGCCCTCGGCATCGAGCACCGCGACCTCGTGCCCTGGCACCGCACGGCCCATCCAGCCGGGCCGCGGCGGCATCAGCGTGGCGCAGGAGGAGATGACGAGGTTGCATTCGGTCTGACCATAAAATTCGTTGATCGTGCAGCCGAAGGTCACCCGCCCCCAGTCGAGCAACTCGGCACCGAGCGTCTCGCCGCCGCTGCCGATGCTGCGTGGCCGGGCACCGAAACGTGTCGGATCGGGGACCATGCGCAGCATTTTCAGGGCGGTCGGCGGCAGGAAAGCATTGCGCACGCCATGCTCGGCCATGAGCCTGTAAGCGAACTCCGGATCGAATTTCACCATGCGATGGGCCAGTACCGGCACACCATGATAAAGGCTCGGCAGGAGAACGTCGAACAGGCCGCCGACCCAGGCCCAGTCTGCAGGCGTCCAGAACAGGTCGCTCGGCTGCGGGAAAAGATCCTGCGGCATCTCGACACCGGGCAGGTGGCCAAGCAGCACGCGATGCGCATGCAGCGCTCCCTTCGGCGCGCCGGTGGTGCCAGAGGTATAAATGATGACGGCAGGGTCATCGGCCGCCGTATCCCGTGTTGCGAAGGCGTCGCTTGCCCGCGACATCTCCAGACGAAGGTCGAGGGCGCCCTGCCCTGTCCCATCCGCACTCAGCACCAGCCGAAGCGCCGGCAGGTCGAGACCCGACAGCTTCGCCAGCCCGACCGCATCCGTTATCAGCGCTATGGCGCCGCAGTCGCGCAGCCGGTACTCCAGCGCCTCCGCCTGGAACAACTGGAACAGCGGCACCGCGATCGCGCCAAGCTTGTAGATGGCAAGATGCGCGATCGCTGCTTCCGGCACTTGCGGCAGCAGAACACCCACTCGGTCACCGGGACGGACGCCATGAGCCGTCAGCACATGGGCCAACCGGTTGCTCTCGGCTTGCAACAAATCGAAGGTGATGCGGTCCGTGCCGCCATCGGCGCGGAGATGCAGCAACGCCAGGCGCCCACTGCCATCCGCCCAGCGATCGCAGCAGGCAGCGGCGATGTTGAAGCGAGCGGGCACCTTCCACCGGAAGGCGCTGCGGATCGCCTCGTAGCTGTCCCCCTGCGGCAGCATCAGCCCGGCACCGGACGCGCATCGTCGATGACCTTGCCATCATTCGGCAATGTCCCGGGCGCGACGCATTCAACCTGGCCACGCAATTTCGTCGCGGCCTGCAAGGCATCCGCCAGTGCCGAAGCCGCCTCCGCCGGCGCCTCGGCACGCAGCACCATGACATCGCGTTCTCCATCGAGCGAGACGACGAGCCGCGCCTTACTCGCGCCCGGCACCGCACGCAGGACCGCCGCGACCTGCTCCGGCCGCACGAACATGCCACGCACCTTCGCTGCCTGATCCGCGCGTCCCATCCAGCCGCGGATACGCCGGTTGGTGCGGCCGCACGGTGACTGCCCCGGCAGGATGGCGGACAAGTCACCGGTGGCAAATCGGATCAGTGAATGATGTGGGTTGACGGTAGTGACAACGATTTCCCCGACCTCGCCATCCGGAACGGGGTCGCCGGTGCCTGGCCGAACGATCTCCACTATGACCCCTTCATCAATGATGAGGCCCTCGCGCGCCTCGCTTTCATAGGCGATGAGGCCGAGATCAGCTGTGCCATAGCTTTGCAGCACGGTAAGGCCACGCTCCGCATACCAGCTTCGCAGGCTCGGCAAATAAGCACCACCGGTGACGTGGCCGAGCGTCAGCGATGAAAGGTCGAGGCCAAGTGCGTCGCCCTTCTCCAGGATGGCCTTGAGGAAGTCCGGCGTGCCGCTGTAGCAGCGCGGCCGCAACTGCGCTGCAGCCTGGGCCTGCAACTCCGTATTGCCGGTGCCGGCTGGAAAGACCGGGCAGCCAAGCGCCCGCGCACCGCTCTCGAGCATGCTGCCCGCAGGCGTGAAGTGATAGGCGAAGCAGTTGTGCAACAACTCGCCGGCTCGCAGGCCGGTTGCGTGCAGCGCCCGCGCAAAGCGCCAGTAGTCGGGCGTCGCAGCCTCGGGCTCGTAGATCGGCCCAGGGGAAGCGAAGACGCGGGCGAGCTGATCGAAAGGTGTTGCCACCACGCCACCGAAGGGCGGGTTGGCCGATTGCTGCGCCAGGAGGTCGGACTTCCGCGTCACCGGCAGGTTGGCGAGAGGCCCGTCCGGTAGTGTGGCATAATGTGGTGCATGGGCTCGGGCATGCGCGACCTGCCGGGCCAGCGCCGTGGCCTGCGCGGCCTCGCGCTCATCCGCGCTGCGGATCTCAAGCGCGTCGAAATACTTCGCTAGAGCCACCGCTTCCTCCGCTTGTAGCTTTTGAGGTTCTTGAAGCTCTTGCGCTCGGCGCCATGACCGCCGAGGTAGAACTCCTTCACGTCCTCATTGCTCGCCAGCGCCTCGGCCGTACCGTCGAGCACGACCTTGCCCTGTTCCATCACATAGGCATAGGTGGCGATGGAAAGGGCCATTCGTGCATTCTGCTCGACCAGCAGAATGGTGATGCCGAGTTCCTCGTTCAGCCGGCGGATGATGGCGAAGACCTCCTTCACCAGCAGCGGCGACAGGCCCATCGACGGCTCGTCCATCAGGATCAGCTTCGGTCGTGCCATCAGTGCGCGACCGATGGCGAGCATCTGCTGCTCGCCGCCCGAGAGGTAGCCGGCAAGGCCGGTCCGTTCGCGCAGCCGCGGGAAGTAACCATAAACCCGCTCGATATCCGGCTTCACCTCGTTGTCGCTGCGGGTGAAGGCGCCTAGACGGAGATTCTCAAGGCAAGTCATGTCGGCGATGATGCGGCGCCCTTCCATCACCTGGAAGATGCCGCGCCGCACGATCATATGCGGGTCGACGCCATCGATCCGTTCGCCGGCAAAGCGAATCTCGCCGCGGGTGACCTCGCCTTCCTCAGTCTTGAGCAGGCCGGAGATCGCCTTCAGTGTCGTTGACTTGCCGGCACCGTTGGCGCCGAGCAGGGCAACGATCTTGCCCTGGGGCACTTTCAGCGAGAGGCCGCGCAGAACGAGGATGACGTCGTTGTAGACGACCTCGATGTTGTTCACCTCGAGCAGTGGCGCGGCCTCCATGGCGCGCTACCAGCCCAGCCAGTCGGCACGGCGGTCGAGCGTCACCGTCTTCACCTGTTCCAGTCGCATCGTGCCGTTCTGCATCAGCTCCCCCACATTGCCCTGGCTGGTGTCGCCAGTAACGCGGGCGCGGTACAGGGCGACGGTGAGCTGGCCGCGGTGATCGGCCGGGGTGAAGTTGGAAGGCGCGCAGACACCGTCGAAACCGTTCGGCACCCAGTTCTGCCGCGCGTAGAAGCCGTCACGGATGCGCTCGCCCGTGACCTGGCCGCCATTCGCCACGGCGCTGTCCATCGCCTCGGCCAGCAGCATGGCGCTGCAGATGCCGGTGAGGTAATGCACGGGACGGTAGGCAGTGCCCGTCTGGTCGGAGATGCGGCTGATCGCCTGCACACTCGCCATGCCGGGCGCCTGCTGGCCCCAGACCGCGGCGGTGCGCACCGGGAAGATCACGCCATTCGCCGCAGTGCCTGCGGCTTTCATGGCATTCTCGTCCATGCCCCAGACATTGCCCATGAACTGCACATTTACGCCGGCCGCCTGGCAGGCGCGCAGGACGGAGATATTGGAGCCCGCCGTGTTGCCGAGATAGGCGTAGTTCGCGCCTTGTTGCTTCAACGTCAGGCATTGCGCCGTGTAGTCGCCCGGTGTGAGGGCGAAAACGATGGCCGGCAGGACCTCAAAGCTGAGCTCCGCGGCCAGCGCCTCGCCCGCCGCCTTGGGCGAGTTCGGGTAGGGGTGATTGCCGCCCATATGGACGTATTTCGGCTTGCCCTGCCCGCCCCGCGCCTTCCAGTCCTCCGCCGCCCAGATCAGCATCGCCCGCAGCGAATCGGAATAGGAAGGACCGTAGAAGAAGTTGTAGGGCGCCGGCTCGACACCCTGCCGGCCGGACTTGCCGCCGGCATCGGTGAGCGCTGCCGAGTAGGAGCCGGAGACATAGGGCACGCGGTCGCGTGTGACGAAGCGCACCAACGCCTCTGTATCCGCCGTGCCCCAGCCGTTGATGGCGACGACGCGATCGCGGCTCCAGGCCTGGTATTGGCTGACGGCGCGCGGTGCCTGATAGCCGTAGTCGAAGGCGAGGGCATTCACCTGGCGCCCGGCAATGCCGTTGCGCGTGCGGTTGATCCAGGCCCAGGTATCATTGACGCCCTGCGCGAAGGGCGTGCCGACATCGCTGGTGGCGCCCGAAAGATCCATCAGGTGCCCGACCGGGATCGGCTGCGCCGCCGCTGGCAAGGTCAGCGTCATGGCGGCAGCCAAGCCGAGGATCGTCGTTCTCATTGTCATTCTTGTCCTCCCCATCAGTGCGAATACGGGTAGAGCTTCCAGTAGGATTTGATCAGCCGCCAGCGGTGTGCGAGGCCGTCCGGCTCAAAGATCAGGAAAAGGATGATCGCGGCGCCAACCGCCATCTCGCGCAGGAAGGAGATGGAGGCGCCGAGCTTCAGCGCTCGGTCGATGGCGCTGCCGGAAAGCGCATCCGCCCCGGCCTGCACGACCTCGGGCAGCAGCACCATGAAGGCCGCGCCCATCAGGCTCCCCATCACGCTGCCCAGGCCGCCGATGATGACCATGCCGAGGAACTGGATGGAGAAGAGGATGTTGAAGGCCTCCACGCTGACGAAGAGCAGGTAATGCGCGTAGAGCGCGCCGCCGATGCCGGCATAGAAGGAGGCGATGCCGAAGGAGAGCGTGCGGTAATAGGCGAGGTTGATGCCCATCACCTCGGCGCTCAGATAGTGGTCGCGCACGGCAACCAGCGCCCTCCCGTCGCGGGTACGGATCAGGTTCGCGGCGCCGAGATACATCACCACGACATAGGCCAGAACGACGTAGAAATAGCTTTCCTCGCGGTCAGCCACCCAGTTGCCAAGCGCGAAAGGCTCGGTGATGCGCCCTGCGACGCCGCCGGTGAACCACTGGGCGCGGGCGAAGAAATCCTCGAGGATGAACTGCGCAGCGAGCGTCGCTATGGCGAGGTAGAGCCCTTTCAGCCGCCCCGCGGGCGCGCCGAAGATGAGGCCGACCACCGCCGTCATCACTCCCGCAATAGGGATGCAGAGCGCGACCGGGATGTGCCAGCGCTCATGCAGCCAGGCGGAGGCAAAGGCCCCGAAGCCGAAGAAGGCGGCATGGCCGATGCTGATCTGCCCGGTGAAGCCGACCAGGATGTTGAGGCCGAGCGCCGCAATGCCGAGCGTGCCGATATTGATCAGCAGGCCAAGCTCATAGCGCCCCAGCAGGAATGGCAGCCCGCAGGCGAGAACCAGGCCGAGCAGCACGGCGCGGCGGCTGTTCCGCGTCGGGAAGATCGTCATGTCCTCCCGGTAGCTGCTGCGGTATTCGCCGGCCGGTGCGAGATCCATCAGACGCGCTCGATGTTCTTGGTGCCGAAGAGCCCGTAGGGCTTGATCAGCAGGATGACGATGAGGGCGTAGAAGGGTGCGATGGTGACCATGTTGCCCCAGTTCAGCCAACCGGCATCGAGGTACTGCGCCCAGTTTTCCAGCACGCCGACGATCAGCCCGCCGAGCACCGCACCGATGACGCTGTCGAGGCCGCCGAGGATCACGGCGGGGAAAACCTTGATGCCGTAGAACGAGAGCGCCGAGGAAACGCCGTTCACCACCCCCACCACCACGCCGGCGACAGCCGAGACCACGGCCGAGATCGCCCAGGACATGGCGAAGACCTTCGGCACGGAGATGCCGAGGGATTGCGCCACCTGCTGGTCGAAGGCCGTCGCGCGCATCGCCAGCCCGTGCTTCGAAGCGGTGAAAAACCAGGCGAAGCCCGCCATGATGAGCACGGAAATGCCAAGCGACATCAGATAGGCTGTCTGCACCTCGAGCCCGAGCAGGTTCACGCGCTCGGTGCTGAAGATCGGCGGAAAGGGCTTGGCGAAGACGCCGAAGATCCACTTCATCAGCGCCTGGAAGAAGATGCCGAGTCCGATCGTCGCCATGATGACGCTGATGACCGGCTCGCCGATCAGCGGCCGCAGCACCACCACCTGCAGGATCATGCCGAACAGCGTCATGAAGGCGAGGGTGACGAGGAAGCCGGCCCAGAAGGGCAGCTGCCATTCCGTCAGCAGCCACCAGCAGACCCAGGCGCCGACCAGCAGGAACTCGCCCTGAGCGAAGTTCACCACCTGGCTTGCCTTGTAGATCAGCACGAAGCTCATGGCGACGACGCCGTAGAGCGCACCGACGATGAGGCCGTTGAGCGTCAGTTGCAGCAGAAGCGTCCAGTCCATCGCCCTACTCCGCCGCCTGCGCCATTGCCGGCGCATCCATCGAGACCACGTGCAGTGTGGTGCGGATGCGCTGCCGCGTGCCGTCTTGGAAGGCGATGGTGGTGTCCACCGGGATCGCCCGCTCGCCGCCGTAGAGAGCGGCGATGATGTCGGCATATTTCTGGTTGATCACGCCGCGCCGGACCTTGCGGGTGCGCGTCAGCTCCTCGTCATCCGCATCGAGCTCCTTGTAGAGCAGTACGAAGTCGCGGATGCGCTGCGGCTCCGGCAGGGTGCTGTTCACCCGGGCAACCTCGGCGCGCAGCAGCTCCAGCACCTGGTCGCGGGCGGACAGGTCGGTATAGGTGGTGAAGGCGATGCGGTTGCGCTCGGCCCATTTCGATACGATGGGAAACCGGATGCAGATGATCGCCGTGAGATGCGGCCGCCCGTCGCCAAGTACCACGGCCTCCGCGACATAGGGGCTGAATTTCAGCTTGTTCTCGATATATTGCGGGCTGAAGCGGTCGCCGCGGCTGGTCGTGGCGATGTCCTTAATGCGATCTATCACTACCAAATGGCCGGCCTTGTCGAAAAAGCCGGCGTCACCGGTATGCATCCACCCTTCGCGCACATCGCCCGGCTCGCCTTGGCCGAGATAGCCGCAGAACATGTTCGGATGGCGGGTGACGATCTCGCCGACGCCGTTATGGTCCGGCTGGTCGATACGGATCTCGACGCTCTCGTCGAACGGGACGCCGACCGTGTCGAAATTCACATCAGCCGCACGGTGGATGGTATAGGCGCCGAGCAGCTCCGTCTGGCCGTAGAGCTGGCGCAGCGGCACGCCCATGGCGAGGAAGAAGCGGAAGGTGTCCGGCCCGAGCGCCGCGCCGCCCGTCGCCGCCGAGCGCAGGTTGCTGAAGCCAAGCCGGTCACGCAGCGCACGAAACAGCAGCTGGTTGGCGAGCGACGAGCGTTTGCCCCCATCAAGCGCCGCCAGTCCGCGCTTCATGGCGAGTTCGAACATATGGCGCTTCAGCGGCGAGGCATCCATCACCCGCGCCCGGACATCGGCGGCAATCTGCTCCCAGAGCCGCGGGGCGAAGAGGACGAATGTCGGGCCGATCTCGCGGAAGTCGGCCATCATCGTCTCCGGCTCCTCGACGAAGTTCACCTTCATCCGAGCCAGCAGGCCGAAGCCGAGGACGTAGATCTGCTCCATGATCCAGGGCAAGGGCAGGACGGAGACATACTCGTCCTCCGGCCCCTTCGGATCTGCGCCCATATAGGAGGCGCAATGGCGGATCAGCGCACCGCCCTGCAGCATGGCCAGCTTCGGCCGCGCGGTCGTGCCGGAGGTGGTGCAGAGGATTGCCACCTCCTCGCCCCGCGTCGCGGCGACCAGCGTGGCATAGGCGCTTCCATCCGCCGCATGCGCCGCCTCGCCACGCTGCACGAGTTCCTCGATCGGCATGAGGCGGGGGTCGGCGTGCTTCCGCATGCCGCGCGGGTCCATGTAGAAGATGTGGCGCAGCGCCGGCGCCCGACCCTCGAGGTTGAGCAGCTTGTCGACCTGCTCCTCATCCTCGGCGATCACCGCCGCGGCGGCGCTATGCTCCAGCAGGTAGGCAACCTCGTCGTCCAGCGCGTCACGGTAGATGCCGAGCGAACGGGCGCCGATGGCGTGCGCAGCGACCTCGCCCATCACCCAGTCCGGGCGGTTGTCGCCGATCAGACCGATGACATCGCCAGCGCCGAGGCCGAGTGCGCGCAGCCCGAGCGCGATGCTCCGCGTCCGCGCGTCCACGTCAGCCCAGGTGAAGCTGCGCCAGATGCCGAGATGCTTCTCGCGCATCGCCACCTCCCGCCCTGCCACCGTGGCGTTGTGGGAAAGCAGCTTCGGCAGGGTGTCGGCCTCGCTCATGGCGCGAGCGCCTCTTCCGGTTCGCTCACCACCTCATCCGCCTCGCCAAGGTAGGCGCGTCGTACATGCGGGTCGGCCAGCACCTCCTGCGGCGAGCCCTCGGCGATCTTCTTGCCAAAGTCGAGGACCATGACGCGGTGGGAGATGTCCATCACCACGCCCATGTCGTGCTCGATCATCAGCACGGTCATGCCCCATTCCTCGTTGAGGTCGAGGATGTAGCGGGCCATGTCCTCCTTCTCCTCAAGGTTCATCCCGGCCATCGGCTCGTCGAGGAGGATCAGCTTCGGGCGCAGCGCGATGGCGCGGGCCAGTTCCACCCGCTTGCGCAACCCATAGGAGAGCGTGCCGGCCGGCGCCTTCCGCACATGCTGGATCTCGAGAAAATCGATGATCTCCTCGACCTCGCGCCGATGCACGATCTCCTCGCGCTGCGCCCCGCCCAGCCAGTAGGGCATGCCGGTAAGGAAGCCGTGCCGCATCAGGTGGTGACGGCCGACCATGATGTTGTCGAGCACGCTCATATGGCCAAACAGCGCCAGGTTCTGGAAGGTGCGGCCGATGCCGATGGCAGCGCGCTTGCGCGTCGGCAAGCGGGTGATGTCGGCGCCGTCGAAGCGGATGCGCCCGGAGGTCGGGCGGTAGCGACCGGAAACGCAATTGACCATGGAGGTCTTGCCAGCGCCGTTCGGGCCGATGATCGAGAAGACTTCGCCCGCCCTGACCTCGAAGGAAACGTCGGCAAGAGCCCGAACGCCACCGAAGCGAAGCGTAACGCCTTCGGCGGCGAGGATTGTCGTGCCCGGCTCAGCCATGACTCAGGCGATGAGGCGCATTTGCGGCCACGATCGGTCCCTCCCCGGCGGGATTATGGTCCCCGCTGCTAAACGAACATATGTTCGTTTTCGGGTTGACCGCAAGAGGTTTCCAACGCCAGCCTGCACCCCGACTTGGGAGACGTCCAGCACGATGGCCCGCATCACGGGATCCAGTGGCGAGCGCACGGCGGCGGCCATCCGCCAGGCCGCGCTGCGGCTGATCCACGAGCAGGGCTTCGCTGCCATGAACCTGCGCGAACTGGCGGCCGCAGTCGGCATCAGCCCGGCCTCGCTCTACAACCACATGACGACCAAGCAGGGCCTGCTTTTCGACCTGATGCTGGAGCACATGACGGCGCTGTTGGAGCAGACCGATGCCGCCCTGGCGGCCGCCGGACCGGAACCGATGGCCCGGCTGAAGGCCTTCATCGGGCACCATGTGCTCTATCACTTGGAGCGGAAGCGCGAGGTCTATATCGCCAATTTCGAGCTGCGCGCCCTCGACCCGTCCAATGCGGCGCGGATCATCGGCATGCGGCACGAGTATGAGGCACGGCTGACCGGCCTGCTGGAGGAAGCGGCCGCAGCTGGCTTGCTCCGCCTCGGCGATGCACGGATCACCGCCTTCGCCATGCTCGCCATGCTGACCGGTATCTGCACCTGGTATCGTCCCGACGGGCGGCTATCCCCCCCGGAACTCGTCGCGCTGCACACCCGCCTGGCGCTGGAGGGCGTTCTCCGCGACTAGCGAAGGCCGTCCTTGCCGATGATCTCCGCCTTGGTCAGCCCACCGATACGGGGCAGCGGCCGCCCGCCACCGGTCAGCGCCAGGCAGAGCAGGATCTCTCCCGCCCGCGGCGCGTCCGGGATCCGCGCCTCGATGGCATCGAAATGGCTGCGGACGAACGCGGCGTCCTTGTGGCCGAGCGGCACGTCGATGGTCGTCCCCGGCCCGCCCGCCTTCTTGGCCGAGGGGATCAGCGCCGGCCCCTTGCCGAGCACGGCCCGCACCGGCGCGCCCATCTTCGGGTGCAGCAGGGCGGCAGCATGCTCCAACTCTCCCGCCTCCCCCACCACGGCGGCCTTGCCGAAGCTCTCCACCTGCTCGCCGGGGATGCCGAGGGCGGTGATGCAACGCTCCGCCAGCAGCGCCCCGAGCGCCTCACCCTGCGCGATCAGCTCAGACAGGTCTTCCTCATAGCGGCCGGCGAAGGGGTTCTCGATGACGGCGCAGGCGACGGCGCGGCGGATCGGGTGAGGCAGGTCGCGCCCCATCTCCCGCCGCGTCTCGTCCAGCAGCACCACGAGCTTCCGGATCACCGCCGCCATCACCTCAGGCCCTTCCCGCCAGATTGGCCAGCCGCGCGCCATGGCCGATAACGGCGCCGAGTGAGCCGATATTGCGCCGGTCCGCCAGCGCCGCAACGGCCGCGAACGGCCGCCCTTCCTTCAGCCGCGCGAAGGAGTCGCCGATGGAGACCGAGAAATGCAGCATGATGCTGGCATCGCGGTAGCAATCGGTGGTGCAGGCCTGGCAGCCGTCGCGCATCACCTTGTCCGGGGTGAAGTCCCAGACCGAGGAAAGCGGCTCCTTCCAGTCCTCGCAGCGCCAGAGATCGTAATTCCAGTCCAGGTAGAAATATTTGTAGCCGGCATGGCAGATGAAGCGCTCGCCCTGGCCGGTAAGGCGGCGGCGCATGTCGGCAATGGCGGCGCGAGGGTTGTGCACCGGGATCACGCCACGGGCCTGCTCCACTCCGTCGAAGGCCGCCAGCAGCTCCGCCTGCGACATGTCCACCAGCTCGCTATCCTCGGAGTAGACGAGGGAGGAGGAGCCAAGCGCTGCCTTCCGCGGATAGGAGAAGGTGACGGCGGAGAAGCCGAGCTCCTTCAGGAAGCGGCCGAGCGCCGCGTAGTCCTTTACCAGCCGGGTCATGGCGACGCTGGCGATCGGCGTCACCCCCTTGGCGGCAAGCCGGGTATTCGCCTCCCTGATGCGGGCGCAAACGCCCTTAAGCCCGCGATTCTCCTCGTGCAGATGTGCGTGCTCGCTGTCGATGGAGATGAACAGGGTGGTGATGCCGGCGGCCGCGAGGTCATCCACCTTGGGCGGCAGCAGCCAGCCATTGGTGACGAGGGTCGGCTGCGTGCCCTGCGCGGTCGCCTCCCGCGCCATGTCCAGGATCTTCGGGTGCAGTAGCGGCTCGCCACCCATGAAGGTGACGAAGCGCACATTGGCCTGCTCGCGCAACCGGATCAGGGCGGCCGGGAAGCGCTCCGCATCCAACCAGCTGCGATGCTTCACGAAGCCCTTGTTATGGGCGAAATTGCAGAAGTCGCAGGTGGCGTTGCACATATTGGTGACGGAGACGTTGCAGATCGCCGGCCCCCCGCGCGGCACCAGCCGCAGCAGGTCGAACACTCCCGATGTCTTGCTCGCCATCACCCATCCCTCGGTTCAGCCGGACGCATAGACCCGGTTTCCGCCCGCTGCCAAGCGATAAGGCCAGGTAGGCTCAGGCAGACCTCCCGCGCCCGCCGCACCAGGGCCACGGCGAGGGCCGCCGCGGCCGGCACGCCGACCAGCGCCGCGGCGCCGATGATCGCCCCCTCCTGCACCGCCAGCGCCCCCGGCAACATGAAGCCGACATTCCGCAGGGCCTGGGCGAGGCTCTCGATCACCAGCGCATCCGCGAGCGTGATAGGGTGGCCGAGCAGCCAGAGCACGCCGGCGATCTCTACCGCCCCGAGCAGCCAGGACAGGGTGTGCCATAGGGTCGCCACCGCAAGCCGTGGCCAATCCGCATGCAGTTCGAGGATCGCCGCCTGCAACCCCTGCACCCAGCCGGGATCGATGGCCGGCCAGCGCCGGGCGAGCCGGCCGAGGCCGCGCTCCAGCAGGGTCAGCGGCAGCCGGCGCTGGAACAGCACCATGGCCCCTGCCCCGGCCAGCGCGATCCCGAAGCCCGCCGCGGCAAAGCCGAGCAGCCCTGGCCCGTCCCCGACGCCCAGCAGCAGCGCGACGCCGGCCAGGGTGAAGAAGAGCTGCGAGACGGCCTCCAATGTCAGGTCGACGGTCGCCGTCGCCCCCGCCATCTGGCTGGACACCCCGTGCCGCGACAGCAGCCGCGCCGCCGCCGCCTGGCCGACCAGCGCCCCGGCCGGCACGAGGGCATTGGCCGATTCGCGGTACCAGCGGAGCTGCGCCATCACTAGGAAGGGCGGCCGCGCCGCGGGCGGCAGAAGCGCCCGCCAGGCCGCTGCCGTCAACAGGATCTGCGGGACATGCACCGCGGCTGATATGCCAACCGCCGCCGGCAGATCCGCCAGCACCGCCCCGAGCCCAGGCAACTCGCCTGCATTGAGGGCGATCACCGCCCCCAGCGCCAGGAGACCGAAGACCAGCCCGTTGCGGAGGCCCTGGCGCCAGCCGGGGATCAATGCCCGAGCGTCTCCGGCACCCGCTCGGCCGGCGGAGTGTTGCGGCTGCGGCCGCAGCGCATCACGCCGTCGATCATGACGCCACCGATGCCGGGGATGTCGCCGAGCTCCACGCTGTGCAGCAGGTCCCGCCCCGCCGTGTGCTGCGCCCGGTCGAGGAAGACAAGGTCGGCTGCCCGGCCGGCCTCGATCAGCCCGGCATCAAGGTTGCGAATGCGCGCGGTATTGCCTGTCGCCATGGCGAAAGCCTGATCTGCCTTGATGCCGCCCAGCGAGGAAAGCAGCGAGATCATCCGCAGGATGCCCAGCGGCTGGACCCCGGAACCGGCGGGGCTGTCCGTGCCGAGGATGACGCGATGGAGCTGGCCCAGGTCCCGCGCCGCCTGCACTGCGGCGATCGCCACCCGTTCGTTGCCGTTGTGGACCAGCTCGATGGCGCGGCTGCTGCGCTCGCAGAGCTCGCAGACATGCGCCTCGGGCAGGCTGGTATGGCCACCATTGATATGGCCGATGATGTCGGCATCCGCCTCCAGCACCGTGTCCTTGTCGATCAGCCCGCTGCCGGGGATGGAGGGGCCGCCGGTATGGATGGTGCTCTGGATGCCATGCTTGCGCGCCCAGGCCACCATCTCGCGCGCCTCGTAGCCGGCCTTCACCGAGCCGAGGCCGACCTCGCCCAGCAGGGTCACGCCGGCGGCGGCGAGTTCGGCGAAGTCGCTCTCCACCATGCCCTTCTCCAGCACCGGAGCCCCGGCCAGCACCTTCACCCCGGCCGGGCGGGCGTTGAAGAAGGCGCGCTGGGCGGTGATGGCCAGCGCCTTCAGCCCGACGATGTCCTTCGGCCGCCCGGGCAGATGGACCTCGCCGGCCGAGATCATGGTGGTGACGCCGCCATGGAGGTTGCTCTCGATCCAACCCATCTGGTTCTGCCGCGGCGTCCAGTCGCCGATTACCGGATGGACATGGCTGTCGACCAGCCCGGGCGCCACGGCGCAGCCATGCGCGTCAATGACGCTGTCGGCCGGGCCGCGATCGGCGAGTTCCCCGGCGCGACCGGTGGCCACGATCCTGCCGTCCTCGATCAGGATGGAATCGGCTTCGAGCACCGGGTTGGCGAGGTCGCCCGAGAGCAGCAGCCCGATATTCCGCACCAGGATGCGGCCCCGTGCCGGACCCGACGACTGTTCCACCGCCATGGCCTGATCCTCCCATGTCCCTGCGCCACTCTAGCCCTGGCCCATTCGTAAGCCTAGAAACGAAATGCGACGCGGAGGCGAGGATGGAGGAGCCGGAGGACTATGTGCTGGAGGAGCAGGTGGGCCACCTGCTGCGCCGGGCCTATCAGCGCCACCTCGCCCTGTTCCAGGGGATCATGGGGGAGGATGGGCCGACCTCGATGCAATTCGCCGCCCTCCATGTGCTGTGGCGGCGCGGCCCGCTCTCGCAGAACCTGCTCGGGCGGTCGCTGGCGATGGACCCGCCAACGGTGAAGGGCGTCGTCGCCCGTCTGATGGCCCGCGGTCTGGTGGTGCGGGAGCGCGACCCCGCCGATGCGCGGATGCTGCTGGTGGCGCTGACGCCGGCGGCGCTGGCCGCCCTCCCGGGCTGGTTGGAGAAAGCCAAGGCGGTATCCGCCGCCACCCTTGCTCCGCTGCCGCGGGACGAGCAGACGCGGCTTGGCGCCATCCTCCGGCGAATGGGATGATTTCCGTTGTGGCGGGGCGGCGGGGCTGGCAAACTCGTTAGTGACACAACGAATGGTTCGGCCCGATGAGCACCGACCGCACCGCCCTCTTCGGCGCCCGCGAGGGCAATGAGGGCATCGTCCGCTGCGACGCCTGCCCCGTGCTCTGCCGCATCCGCCCAGGCCGCAGCGGCGCGTGCAGCCGCTATGCCAACCAGGACGGTGCCCTGGTCCGCACCGACCCGCTGGTGCTGATGCAGCGCGCGGTCAAGACAGGGGGCGGGACAGTACCCTTCCTCGAAGGCTCGGAGGACTGGGCCGGCGGGCTCGCGCCGCGGGAAGAGGTCTTCGTCTCCGCCATCGGCGCCGGGACCACCTATCCGGACTACAAGCCTGCGCCCTTCATCGTCGGCTCGCGCCATGCAGGGGTCGATACCGTCACCGTCGTGACCGAGGGCATCTTCAGCTATTGCGGTCTCAAGGTGAAGATCGACACCGACCGGCATCTCGGTCCGGAGACGGCGGCCGTCCGCGTCGATGGCGAGCAGATCGGCCATGTCACCACCGCCGAATATGGCAGCCAGATGCTGAGCCTCGGCGGCGTGCGGCACCTGACCGGCGGCTCCAAGCGCGAGGGCAATGTCACCTGCGCGGCCATGCTGGCGCTTTGCAACAAGCAGGCGGTTGAGGTCTCGATAGACGGCGGGGTGACGCTGGTGCTGCAGGCCGGCCAGGCACCCATCGTCGACGGCGTGCCGGAGCGGCGCATGCGGGTCGGCTGCGGCAGCGCCGCCATCGGCATCTTCGCCCAGCAGTGGCATGGGCATGTGGACGAGGTGATCGTGGTCGATGACCACATCACCGGCGTGCTGTCCGAGCATCAGGCCGGCAAGTGCCTCGACGTGCCGCCCACCGGCATCCGCGTCCGCGGCAGGCGCTCGACGCCTGGGCGCTACTTCCAGGTGGCGCATCCAGGGGACGGCTGGGGCGGGACCGACATCAAGGATCCGCTCGCCGTCATCGAGAGCATCGACCCGAAGACCGCCTGGCCCGGCCTCCGCCTGCTGCTGACCAGCACGACGGGCGAGGACCACCTCTATGTCGAACTGGACGAGGCGCTGCGCCCCGTCCCGGTGCCGACGCCGCCCAACGTGCTGAAAACCGTCGAGCGCATCGGCGAGAATTGCGAACCGGCGATGACCTCCGTCCTGTTCATGGCCGGCGCCGGCGGCTCGCTCCGGGCGGGCGTCACCGAAAACCCGGTGCTGCTGACGCGGGAGGTGCAGCGCTCCCTGGTCCGCGTCACCATCGGCGGAGCACCCTGCACGCTCTGGCCAGGGGGCGGCATCACGGTGATGGCGGATGTGCTGCGGGTGCCGGACGGGGCCTTCGGCTATGTGCCGACGCCGGCCCTCGTGGCGCCGATGGAGTTCACCCTGCGCGCCGATCTCTATGCCCGGCTCGGCGGGCACGTGGACCATGCGGTGCCGCTGGAGCAACTCCTCGCCGAATACGGCAGCACCGCCCGGCAGGAAGCCTGGATCGACGGGAATCCATGGCCGGCGCCCTAGCCAGCTCCCGCCCCGATGGCCGGCTGCACCTCCAGGAGGGCCCGATCGACCTGGTGATCGGCTTCGAGGGCACGCGCGCCGCCATCGCCGAAGCTGCCATTCGCGCCACCGCCGCCTTCCAGGGGCTGCTCTCCGGGCTGGTCGCGGAACTGCCGCTGCTGCGCTCCCCTGTCGGCCCCGACCGCCCCGATGTCGGCGGACCCGTTGCCCGCCGGATGGCGGAGGCAGTCTGGCCCTTCCGCGCCGGCTTCATCACGCCCATGGCGGCCGTGGCCGGGGCGGTGGCGGAGGAGGTGCTGGCGGCGCTGGCCGCCACGCCCGGCCTCACCGCGGCGCATGTCAACAACGGGGGCGACATCGCCCTCTTCCTCGCCCCGGGAGCCAGCCTGCGGGTCGGCGTCGTCCCTCACCTCGCCCGCGCCGTGCCGGAGGCGCTGATCCGCATCCGCGCCGAGGACCCGGTGCGCGGCATCGCCACCAGCGGCTGGCCTGGGCGAAGCTTCTCGCTCGGCATCGCCGATGCGGTGACGGTGCTGGCGCGCGGGGCGGCGGCAGCCGATGCCGCGGCGACCGTCATCGCCAATGCGGTGGATGCCGACCATCCAGCCATCCGCCGCGCCCCGGCCGCCTCACTCGACCCCGACAGCGATCTCGGCGAACGGCTGGTGACGACCTCTGTCGGGCCGCTGCCCGCGGAGGTGGCCGAGGCGGCGCTCGACGCCGGCGAAGCACGGGCGGAGGCGCTGCTCTCCGCCGGGCTGATCGAGGGCGCCGCACTGGTACTGGGCGAGTCCGTGCGCGTCGTCGGCGCAGGGGGGCTCATACGGACAGATACTGTTCCCTGACCTCATCCGCCGCCAGCAACTCAGCGATGCTGCCGCTCCAGCGGATGCGTCCCTTCTCGATGATGGTCGCCCGGTCGCTCACGAGCTGCGCGAAATGCAGGTTCTGCTCGGACAGCAGGATGGATAGCCCTTCCGCCTTCAGCGCCCGGATCGCCTCTGCCATGCGCTCGATGACGACCGGCGCCAGACCCTCACTTGGCTCATCGAGCAGGATCAGCCGCGGGTTGCCCATCAGTGTGCGGGCGATGGTGAGCATCTGCTGCTCGCCACCGCTCATCCGCCCGCCGGGCCGGTCCCGCATGGCGCCGAGGCTCGGGAAAAGAGCGAAGAGCCGCTCGGGCGTCCAGGGCCGCAGCCCCGCCGTGGCCGGCCGCCGTCCCACCTCCAGATTCTCCATCACCGAAAGTCCGGTGAAGATCCGGCGCTCCTCCGGCACATAGCCGAGGCCAAGGCGAGCGATCTCGAAGGGCTCCCGCCCGCCAATCTCGGCACCGGCGAAGCGCACGTTGCCGGCGGAGGGCGGGACGAGGCCCATGATCGCCTTCATCGTCGTGCTCTTGCCCGCGCCGTTGCGGCCGAGCAGCACGACCACCTCGCCGCCGCCAACATCGAGCGCCACATCGTCGAGGATATGCGCCCGGCCGTAATAGGCGGAGAGCCCGGCGACCTGCAGCATCAATGGGCCCCTGTCACCGCACCGGAGCCGAGATAGACTTCGCGCACCCTGGGGTCGGCGCGGACCGCGGCCGGTGCCCCCTCGGCGATCAGCCGCCCGCGATCCAGCACCAGGATGCGGTCGGCATGGCCGAAGACCACGTCCATGTCATGCTCGGTGAAGAGTACGGCGATGCCGCTCTCCCGCGCGATCCCGGCGGTCAGCGCCATCAGGGAGATGCGCTCCTGCGGCGCCATCCCTGCCGTCGGCTCGTCCATCAGCAGCAGCTTCGGCTCATTGGCCAGCGCGATGGCGAGTTCCACCCGCTTCAGGTCGCCATAGGCGAGGATGCCGCAGGGCCGCGCTGCCTGATCCGCCATGCCGAGCCGCTCCAGAAGCGCGCGCGCCGGCGCCGCATCCATCCGCGCCACCGGTCGCCACAATTCGCCGAGCCGGCGATGGTGCGAGAGCAGCGCCATCTGCACGTTCTCCAGCACCGTCATCGAGCCGAAGGTGGCGGTGATCTGGAAGGTCCGCCCGACGCCCAGCCGCCAGACCTGCCGCGGCGCCAGCCCGGTGATGTCGCACCCCAGCAGCCGCACCGCGCCGGCATCCGGCTTGAGCTGCCCGTTCAGCATGTTGAAGCAGGTGGACTTGCCGGCACCGTTCGGCCCGATCAGCGCGAGCATCTCGCCGGGGCTTACGGCGAAGGAGACGCCCTGCACGGCGCGCACGCCGCCGAAGCTCTTCTCCAGCCCCGCAACCTCAAGCGTCGCCATGGCGAGCCTCCCAGCGCGCCCGGGCGGCCCCGGCCAGCCCCTGCGGGAAGAACAGCACCAACGCCACGATGACAGCGCCGAGGATGAGCCGCCAGAGATCGGTGAGCCTGACCAGCTGCTCCTGCAGCCCGGTGAAGGCGAGCGCGCCGATGATCGGGCCGGACAGCGTCTGTACCCCGCCCAGCAGCACCATCAGCAGCGCATCGACGCTGCGGGGAATGCCCATGAAGGTCGGAAAGACGCTGCCCTTGCCATAGGCGAATAGTCCACCCGCGATCCCTGCCGCTGCCGCCGCCAGGGCGAAGCCGAGCCAGCGGATGCGGAAGGCGTTGATGCCGATTGCCTCGGCGCGCAAGGCGCTGTCCCGCTGCGCCCGCAGCGCATAGCCGAAGGGCGCATGAACGACGCGCCGCAGCAGCAGGGTTGCGCCGAGGCAGAGCGCCAAGGCGAGGTAGTAGAAGACGAGCTTCGGCGCTGCCCACGCATCCGGCCAGACGCCGAGGATGCCGTTGTCGCCTCCCGTCACTTCCACCCATTGGAAGGCGACCGACCAGGCGATCTGAGCGAAGGCCAGGGTCAGCATCGCCGCATAGACGCCAGAGAGGCGAACGCAGAAATATCCAAAGACCAGGCCGAAGACGCCCGCCGCCAGTGGTGCCAGCGCCAGCCCGACCAGCATCGGCGCACCGAGCCATTGCGCCGCCAGCGCCGCCCCATAGGCGCCGAGACCGAAATAGGCCGCATGGCCGAAGCTCGCCATCCCGCCCGGCCCCATGATGAGATGCAGGCTGGCCGCGAAGAGCACGGCGGTGGCCAGCTCCGTCAGCACGGAGAGCGCATAGTCGCCGAGGAAGGGCGGCACCACGACCGCCAGGCCGAGCGCGGTGAGCGCCAACCAGCGCAGCGGGCCGGGTGCCGGGCCGATCATCGGCTCCGCACTCCCCTGCCCGCCCCGCGCCGCCGCCTCCGGCTTGCCGAGCAGCCCGTGCGGCCGCACCACCAGCACCAGCGCCATCACGAGGAAGACGAGGACCAGCGTGATCTTCGGCGCGATGAGGATGCCGAAGGCATGCATCTCGCCGATCAACAGCGCCGCCAGCGCCGCCCCCGTCAGGCTGCCGAGCCCGCCCACCACCACCACGACGAAGGCCTCGGTGATAATGGAGAGATCCATGTGCAGGTTGACGCTCTCGCGCGGCAGCTGCAGCGCCCCGCCGAGCCCAGCAAGCAGGCTGCCGAGGAAGAAGATCGAAGTGAAGAGCATTCGCTGGTTCACGCCGAGCGCGCCGACCATCTCCCGGTCCTGCGTCGCCGCGCGCACCAGCGTGCCCCAACGCGTGCGGTGGAAAAGCAGAAGCAGCAGGCCGAGCACCACCGGCCCGACGCCGATCAGAAAGAGTTCGTAGAGCGGGAAGCGGAGACCAAGGATCTCGGTGCTGCCGCGCAGCCCCGGGGCGCGGGGACCGAGCAGGTCCTGCGCACCCCAGACCATCTGCGTCAGCTCCTGCACGATCAGCACCACGCCGAAGGTTGCGAGCAGCTGGAACAGCTCAGGCGCGCGATAGATGCGGCGGAGCAGCAGCACCTCCACCGCCAAGCCGATCAGCCCGACCAGCAGCGCCGCCCCGACCACCCCGCCCCAGAAGCCGAGATGGCCACGCGGCAGCTGGGTGACCAAGGTGTAAGCGAGGTAGGCCCCCAGCATGTAGAAGGAGCCATGGGCAAAATTCACCACCCGGCTGACGCCGAAGATGACGGTGAGGCCCGAGGCCACGAGGAAGAGCGAAGAGGCGCTCGCCAGGCCGCTGAGGGCCTGGAGGACCAGGTTCTCCAAGGTGGCCTGCGTCAGGTCTGGGGCCGCAGGGTCCGGACGACATCGTCCGAGGGCAGATAGTCCTTGCCATCGGCATAGCGCCACTCGGCCATCGCCCCCTTGCCGTTTTTCAGCACGGTGCGGCCGACGAAGGCACCCATGGTGGACTGGTGGTCGATGGCCCGGAACTGCACCGGCCCGAGCACGGACTGGAATTGCAGACCGGTCATGGCATCGACCAACGCCTCGGTCTCGAGCGTGGGCGACTTCTTCAGCAGCGCCGCGATCGCCATCACAGTGTCAAAGCCGACGACGCTGCCGAGGCGCGGATAGTCGTTCCAGCGGCGGCGATAGGCCTCGCGGAAGGCCGTATGGACCGGCGTGTCGATCTGCTCCCAGGGATAGCCGGTGACGATCCAACCCTCCGGCGCCTCGTCGCCGAGCGGGTCGAGATATTCCGGCTCGCCAGTCAGCAAGGAGACGACGCGGCGCCGCTCGAACAGCCCGCGGGTCGAGCCCTGGCGGACGAAATTGGTGAGGTCGGCGCCGAAGGTGACGTTGAAGATCGCCTCCGGATTGGCCGCAGCCAGGGCCTGCACCGTGGCGCCGGCATCGATGCGGCCGAGCGCTGGGAATTGCTCGGCGACGAACTGAACGTCCGGCTTGGCGCGGCTCAGCAGCTCCTTGAACCAGCGCACGGCGGACTGGCCATACTCGTAGTTCGGAGCGACGGTGGCCCAGCGCTTGACGGGCAGCTTCGCCGCCTCCTCGACCAGCATGGCGGACTGCATGTAGGTGCTGGCACGGAGGCGGAAGGTGTAGCGGTTGCCCTTGCCCCAGACGAGCGCATCGGTCAGCGGCTCGCTGGCGACGAAGAGCTTCTTGTTCTGGTTGGCGAAGTCGCCGAGCGCAAGGCCGACATTGGAGAGGAAGCCGCCCGCGAGCAGCGCGACCTTCTCCGCATTCACAAGTTCGCCGGCGAGGCGGACGGCATCCTCTGGCCGCCCGGCGTCGTCGCGGAAGACGGTTTCGATGCGGCGCCCGTTGATGCCGCCGGCGGCATTCACCTGCTCCTGCGCCAGAAGCCAGGCATTGCGGTAGGGTTGGAGGAAGGCGGGCTGGGCGGTGTAGCTGTTGATTTCGCCGATGCGGATGGCCTCGCCCTGCGCCCGGGTGATGCCCGGCGCCGCCAAAGCCGCCATGCCGGCGCCCGCCAGTATCTGGCGGCGCCCGATCACCCGTCCCACCATGCTGCCCCCGGTCCCGCTGCAACTGCGAAGACGATATGGAACCGCACTACCCGTTATCGTGCAAACGATTTTCGATCCGTTGCCCCACTTTAGTGGCAGGGGCCTGAGAGCCGGAGCGCCGTGGCGCTCCGGCCGTGTGGCACCCTTCCGTCAGGCCGCCGCCACCAACCCGCCCGTCTCCGATAGGTCGCGGACGTAATGGTCAGCATCGCCGAACATCGCGTCGTTCACCGTCAAGCGCTTGAAGTAGTGGCCGGCGGCATACTCGATGGTCATGGCGATGCCGCCATGCAGCTGGACGCTTTGCTGTCCGACGAAGCGCGCCGAGCGGCCGATCTGCACCTTCACCGCCGCCATGGCCTTGCGCCGCTCCACCGGGTTGCGCTCGGCAGCGGACATGGCGGCGAAGTACGACATGGAACGCGACTGCTCCAGCGCCACCAGCATGTCCGCGGCGCGGTGCTGCAAGGCCTGGAAGCTGCCGATCGGCCGGCCGAATTGCTGGCGCGTCTTCATGTAGTCGATGGTCATGTCGTGCACCGCCTGCATGGCCCCGACCGCCTCGCCAGCCAGCGCCGCGATGCATTCATCCACCACTTGGTCGACCAGCGGCAGCCCGTCCTCCGGGTTGCCGAGCACGGCGACGGCCCGCGCGCCGGAGAGCTCGACCTCGGCGGCCCGTTGCCCATCGACGGTGCGGTAGCCGCGCCGCTCCACCCCCGGCCCCTTGGCATCGACGAGGAAGACGCCGATGCCCTTCCGTTCGCGCCGATCGCCGGCGGTGCGGGCGGTGACGATCAGCCGGTCGGCGCTGTCGCCATGCACTACATAGCCCTTGCGGCCGTTGATGACCCAGCCATCGCCATCGCGCTTCGCCGTCGTCGCCACGTCGAAGAGGTCGTAGCGCGACTGCCGCTCCACCTGGGCGAAGGCCAGCAGCATCTCGCCCGAGGCCACCTGCGGCACCAGCTCGTTGCGCAATTCCTGCGAGGCGCCATGACGGAGGAAGCCGCCGCCGATGACGACGGTGCTCATCCAGGGCTCGAGGGTGATGTACCGCCCGATCTGCTCGGCGACGATCAGGGTCTCGACCGGGCCGCCGCCGAAGCCGCCCTCGTCCTCGCCGAAGGGCAGGCCAAGCAGGCCGAGTTCGGCATACTGCGACCAGACCTCGCGGCTCCAGCCATCTGCCGACTTCATGTAGCCCTTGCGCTGCTCGAAGCCGTATTTGTCGCCGAGCAGCCGGGCCACGCTGTCCTGCAGCAGGCGCTGCTCTTCCGTCAGGTCGAAGTCCATGTTCCCTCAGAGCCCCAGGAAGGCTTTGGCCATGATGTTGCGCTGGATCTCGTTCGATCCGCCGTAGATGCTCTGCTTGCGCCAGTTGAAGTAGACGCCGGCCAGGCCGAAGGCCCAGTCGGGCGCGACATCCACTTCGTTGCTGCCGTCCTCCTCGTCCGGGTCGCCATCCGCCCAGGCATAGGGACCGGCCGCCTTCATCAGCAGCTCGGAGCACATTTGCTGGATCTCGGTGCCCTTGATCTTGAGCACCGAGGTCGCCGGATCGGGCTTCTTGTCCTTCCGCTTGGACTCGGTGGCGATGACGCGCATGACGGTCATCTCCAGCGCCTTCAACTCAACCTCGATCTCCGTGACCTTGCGGCGGAAGTCAGGGTCCTCCATCAGCGGCCTGCCGCCATCCATGCTCTCCTGCGCGATCACCTTCAGCCGGCGGATGCGCTCGCGCGAGGCGCCGACCCGCGCCTGGCCGAAACGCTCGTTGCCGAGCAGGAATTTCGCGCAGTCCCAGCCATGGTTCTCCTCGCCGACCAGGTTCTCCGCCGGGATCTTCACATCGTCGAAGAAGACCTCGTTCACCTCGTGCCCGCCCTCGATGGTGATGATCGGGCGGACGGTGATCCCTGGCGTCTTCATGTCGCAGAGCAGGAAGGAGATGCCCTCCTGCTTCTTCGCGGTCGGGTCGGTCCGGACGAGGAGGAAGATCCAGTCGGCATGCTGCGCTAGCGTCGTCCAGGTCTTCTGCCCGTTGACGACGTAGTGGTCGCCCTCGCGCACCGCGCGGGTCTTGAGCCCTGCGAGGTCGGAACCAGCGCCCGGCTCGGAGAAGCCCTGGCACCACCAGTCATCGAGGTTCAGCATGCGGGGCAGGTACTTCTTCTTCTGCTCCTCGGTGCCGAATTCGATGATGACCGGCCCGCACATGTTGATGTTGAAGCCGAGCGGCGAGGGCGCCGGCGCCTGCTGCAGCTCCTCGCGGAAGATGTAGCGCTGCGCCAGCGTCCAGCCCGGACCGCCGGCCTCCTTCGGCCATTCCGGCGCCGCCCAGCCGCGGGCGTTCAGCTTGCGCTGCCAATCCACCACCTGCTGCTTGGTGGGCGACCGGCCGGCGACCATGCGCTCGCGCGTCTCGGCCGGCAGCTCCCTGGCGATGAAATCGCGGACTTCCTGGCGGAAGGCGATTTCCTCATCGGTGAAGCGGAGGTCCATCGGGTCTCTCCTTGTCGTTCTCGGTTCAGGCGGCGCGCTTGAGGGTGGCGAAGCTGCCGCCCTCGGCCGCGAGTTTCTCGATTAGGGCGCAGGGTTGCAGGTTGCGGTCGCCCGTCGCCTCGGCGTAATGCGCCAGCTTGTCGCGCACCGCCTTGAGCCCCATTCGGTCGGCCCAGAACATGGGCCCGCCGCGGAAGGCCGGCCAACCGAAACCATTGGCGAAGATCACATCGATATCGATGGGCCGCGAGGCAACGCCTTCCTCCAGGATGCGGGCGCCCTCGTTGACCATCGGCAGCAGCAGCCGCTCGAGGATCTCCTGATCCTCGATCTTCCGCCGCCGTACCTGCATCTTCTCGGCGGTGTCGAGGATGATCTGCTCGACTTCTTTCGAGGGGATGCGCTTGCGGTTCTCGTCGTAGTCGTAATAGCCTTTGGAGGTCTTCTGGCCGAGGCGCCCGGCGGCCACCACCGCATCCGCGATCGGCGCTACCGTGCCGCGCGCCTTGCGCACCGCCGCGCCGATATCGAGGCCGGCGAGGTCGCCCGTTGCCAGGGGGCCCATCGCCATGCCGTAACCTTCCATGACGCGGTCGATATCCTGCGGCAGGCAGCCCTCCAGCAGCAGCTTCTCCACCTGCGGGCCGCGCTTGCCCGTCATGCGGTTGCCGACGAAGCCGTCGCAATTGCCGACCAGCACCGGCAGCTTGCCGATTCGCTTGCCAACCTCGGTCGCCGTGGCGATGGCCGTCGCATTGGTCGCCGAGCCGCGCACATTCTCCAGCAGCCGCATGACATTGGCCGGGCTGAAGAAATGCATCCCAATGACCAGCTCCGGCCGCTTCGTCGCCGAGGCAATCCCGTCGATATCGAGGGTCGAGGTGTTGGAGGCGAGCACCACGCCCGGCCGCGCCGCCTTGTCGAGCCGCGCGAAGACCTCCTTCTTCACCTCCATGTTCTCAAACACGGCCTCGATGACGAGATCCGCCTCGCCGACCGCCTTCTCGAACTCGGTCGTGCCGCTGAGCAGCGCACGACGCTTCTCGTACTCCGCCTGCGAGAGCCGCCCGCTCTTCACGGTGCGCTCCCAATTCGCCTCGCAGCGCTTCAGACCCTTCTCCAGCGCCTCGGCTGAGGTCTCTACGATCGTCACGGGCAGGCCGAAATTCGCCGCTGACATGGCGATGCCGCCGCCCATCGTGCCGCCGCCGATGACGACGAGCCTCTCCACCGGCAGCGGCTTGGCATCCACCGGCAGGTCGGGCACGCGCTGCGCCTCGCGCTCGCCGAAGAAGATGTGCCGCAGCGCCTGGCTCTGCTCCCCGGCGACGAGGCGCTGGAACTGGTCGCGCTCCACCTTCAGCCCCTCCTCGAAGGGCATGGTAAAGGCCGCCCGCACTGCCTCGACGCAGCCAAGCGGACTCTCCTGCCCGCGGGTCCGCGCCGTCAGCGGCTTCACCGCCGCTTCGAAGGCCGCAGCGTCATAACCGGCAATCTTGTCGGTGCGGTTCCGTGCCAGGGTGAAGCTGCGCCCGGCATTGGCCCGGGCCCACTCCACCGCCGCCTTCTCCAGCGGCCCATCGACCACGGCATCGACGAAGCCGAGCTTCACCGCCTGCTCGGCCGCGACCGGCTCGCCGCCGACGATGATCTTCAGCGCCTCCAACCCGATCAGCCGCGGCAGCCGCTGCGTGCCGCCGGCGCCGGGGACGAAGCCGCGCTTCACCTCCGGCAGCCCGACCTGCGCTCCGGGCGTAGCGACGCGGGCATGGCAGGCCAGCGCCAGCTCCAGCCCGCCACCCAGCGCATTGCCATGGATGGCCGCGACCACGGGCGCCGGCGAGGCCTCGATCGCGTCGAAGACATCGGTGAGCGAGGGTGGCACGCGCGGCTTGCCGAACTCGGTCATTTCGGCGCCCGCGCTGAAATTACGGCCCGAGCCGATGATGACCACGGCCTTCGCCCCGGAGGCGGCCTTGAGCCCCTCCAGCAGGCCGGCGCGCACTTCGGTCCGCAGCGTGTTCACGGGGGCATTGGCGATGCGCAGGACATGCACATCCCCGTCCCGGGCGTGCTCGACGAATCGGGGCGCATCGGCCATGGGGCGTTCCTCGTTCTTGGTCGTGACTGGCCGCGCATCCTGTTGCGCGGCCCCTCTCCCTGTCAACGGGACAGGTAGCAGGCTAACGGCCGATGGCGCCCGCCTGCTGGAGGCCGGCATAAAGCAGCGCCACTACCGCCATCACGGCATAAGGGCTGGCGCCCCGCAACAGCGCGATGGTGCAGAGGGCAAGGGTTGTGATCTCCATCCAGCCCGCGCCATCCGCCCGCAGCAGCGCGTAGACGCCGGCGAAGATGAGGCCAACCGCCACCGGCGCCAGCCCGCGCTCGATCACCCGCCGAACCGGGCTGTCGCCCCGCCGCCGCCACCAATGCCCGATGGCCAGCAACAGGCACGACGAGGGCACATAGAGGCCAAGCGCCCCCGCCAGCGCCCCGAGGAAGCCGGCCGCCTGCCACCCGACCAGGACGCAGATCAGCGAGCCCGGCCCCGGTGCCGCCCGGGAGATGGCAAAGAGGTCGGTGAACTGCCCGGCCGACATCCAGCCATGCACATCAACCGCCTGACGCTGCATCTCGGCGAAGATCGAGGGGCCGCCGCCGAGCGAGACCAGCGAGAGCGGCGCGAAGACCATCAGCAGCGCCAGCAGCCGCTCAGCCACGCATCCTGCCCTCGGCCCAGGCGAGGCCGATGCTGGCTGGGATCATTACCGCCACCACGGGGATCATCGGCCAGCGCAGCAGCCCGATGGCGAGAAAGGTCGATCCCACCACCGCCCAGGGCCAGGCGCCCCGCATCCGCCGCGCCGTGCGCAGTCCGGTGGCCAGCGAGTTCGCCAGCCCCGCCGCCGCGATTCCCCCCAGCACCACAGCGAAGCCCGCCATGCCCATCCCCCAGCCATAGAGCAGCGCGAGGCCGAGGATGACAAGGAAGGGCGGCCCGAGGATGCCGAGGAAGGCCATCGCCGCCCCCGGCACTCCGCGCAGTTGCTGGCCTATATAAAGGGCGAGGTTCACGCTGTTCGGCCCCGGCAGCACCTGGCCGAGCGCGACCCCGGCGAGGAAGCCCTCCTCGCTCATCCAGCGCCGGCGCTCGACGACCTCGCGGTGCATCCAGCCGGCAAGGCCACCGCCGAAACTCGCCAGGCCCATGGACGTGAAGACGCGCAGGATATCGAGCAGCCTGGCCTGCGGCGAGTCCGGTAGGAGCACCACATCCCCCGATGGTTGCGCCACGCAGTCTTCCGCCCTTCGCCGTCCCTGTCGAGGCCACCGCCTCGTCCGGCATGGCAGGTCAGTAAAGCGGCGGCGTCACCGCCCAGAGGACGACGCAGCGCAGCGGCCCGCGGTTGCCGAAGCGATGCGGCAAGGTGCTGACGAAGCGGAAAGAATCGCCTGCCTGCAACCGGCTCGCGGCGCCATCCACCTCGAGATCCAGCACCCCTTCCAGAACCGTACCGGCATCCTCGCCGGCATGCTGGTATGGCGCCTCGCCTGAGGAGCCGCCGGCCTCGATGGTGATCAGCATCAGCTCGATCTTCCCGTCGCCCTCGGGGCTCAGCAGCTCCTTAGTGATGCCCTTAGCCGAAAGGTCCAGTACGCGGCGCTGCGCTCGCCTCAAAACCCAGGACGGGCCCTGCGGCATGGCGCCGGGGTCGCTGAAGAACCAACCGATCGGCACCGCGAAGATTTCGGCGAGCTTCTGCAGCGAGCGGATCGAGGGGGAAGAGACCCCGCGCTCGATCTGGCTCAGCATGCCGACCGAGAGGCCGCTGCGGGCGGAAAGCTCCTGCAGTGTCCATTCCCGGCGCTGACGCATGCCGCGCAACCGCCCCCCGAGCACGGGCTCGCGCTCCGGCCCGGCCGGGCCTGGACCCGCAGCGGGCGTGGCGGCCATGGCCGTGGTCCTGAGGCTTTCCTCGGTCATTGAAAAAATCGCCCAGGCATTTTCAATCTGATTGCAGAGCCGCCGTGACGCGTTAAGCTACCCTCCAGCAGGTCTGGAAGCAAAGCATGCGTGTCGGCATCGAGGTCGGGGGCACCTTCACGGATCTGGTCGCGGTGGACCGCGGCGAGGTGCGCGTCATCAAGGTCCCCTCGACGCCGCGCAGCCCCGATATCGGCGCCTTCAACGCGCTCGGCGCCGCCGGCATCCCGGCCGAGGCGGTGACGGACCTGGTGCACGGCTCCACCGTCGCCACCAACGCCATCCTGGAGCGGCGTGGCGCCGACATCGCCTTCGTCGCCACCCGCGGCTTCCGCGACATCCTCTTCATGCAGCGGCACGACCGCCGCCGGATCTACGACCTGCACTACGCCAAGCCCGCGCCGCCCGTCCGCCGCCGCGACTGCTTCGAGGTCAGCGAGCGCATCGGCGCCGATGGCGACGTCATCCAGCCGCTGGACGAGGCGGCGGTGGCGCGCGACCTGCTGCCCGCCCTCGCCGCCGGCGGCTACCGCGCCGTCGCCATCTGCCTGCTCTCCGCCTATGCCTCGCCCGCGCACGAGATGCGGCTGAAGGAGCTGATCGCGGAGGCCATGCCCAGCCTCACCATCGCCGCCAGCCACGAGGTCGCGCCGGAATTCCGCGAGTTCGAGCGCGCCTCCACCACCGCCCTCTCCGCCTATGTGCAGCCGGTGATCGACGGCTACCTCGCCCGTTTCGAGGCGACGCTGGCCGAGGCAGGCTTCCGCGGCCATTTCAGCGTCATGCAGTCGAACGGCGGGCGCATGCCGGCAGCGGCGATGCGGCGCAACGCCATCTCCGCCCTTCTCTCCGGCCCCGCGGCCGGCGTCGTCGGCGCGATCCGGCAGGCGGCGCGCTCCGGCCGCGGCAACCTCGTCACCTTCGACATGGGCGGCACATCGACCGATGTCGCGCTGGTGCAGGATGGCGAGGCCGCGCTCGCCGCCGAGACGGAGGTGGACGGGCTGCCCATCCGCACGCCGGTGCTCGACATCGTCACCGTCGGCGCGGGCGGCGGCAGCCTGGTCTGGATCGACGACGGCGGCATGCTCCGCGTCGGGCCGCGCAGCGCGGGGGCCGAGCCGGGGCCGGCCTGCTACGGCCGCGGCGGCACCCAGCCGACCGTCACCGACGCCCATGTGGTGCGCGGCACGATCCGGCCGGACGCCTTCCTTGGCGGCGGCATGTCGCTCGACGCCGATGCCGCCCACCGTGCCTTCGAGGATGTGGCACGGCGTCTCGGCACCGATATCCGGGGCGCGGCGGCGGCGGCAATCCGCCTTGCCGTCGCCAACATCGTGCGCGCCATGCAGCTCGTCTCCACCGAGCGCGGCCGCGATCCGCGCGACTACGCGCTGCTGCCCTTCGGCGGCGCGGGCCCGTTGCTGGCCGCCGAGATCGCCGAGGAGCTCGGCATCCGCGAGATCCTGGTCCCGCCCAACCCCGGCGTCATCTCGGCGCTCGGCCTGCTCTCCGCCGATTACGTGAAGGTGCGCGGCGCGACGCGACGGCTGGCGCTGGATGCGGAGACGCCTTCCGTCATCGCTGCCGACTGCGCCCGCCTGCGCGCGGCGACGGAGGCGGAGTTCGCCGAACTCGGCCTCACCGGCCCGCTGGAGCCGAGCCTCGAGCTCGACATGCGCTTCGTTGGCCAGGCTTTCGAGATCCCGGTCACGGTCGACCCCGGTATGCTCGGTGGGCTCTCCGCCGCCGATCTGGCGGAGCGCTTCGCCGAGGAGCACCGCCGGGTCTATCTCCATGGCGGCGAGCCGGGACGGAAGGTGGAGCTGGTCGGCCTCCGCTTCGGCCTGCGCCGCCGCCTCGACGCCCTGCCCGAGGTGCGGGAGCGCGCCGCCGAACTGGCGCGCCCGGCGACAGCCGAGGTCGTGACCGGCGGCACCACGGTGCAGGCCCGCCTTGCCGATGCCGCCACGCTCGGCGCCGGCGAGGTGGTGCGGGGCCCGGCACTGATCGAGGGCTACTCCTCCACCACCTGGGTCCCGCCCGGCTGGAGCGGCGCGCGCGATGCCGCCGGAAACATGTTGCTGCGGAAGGAAGGCTGAGCCATGCAGCTCGATCCCGTCGAATATGCCGTCCTCAGCCAGTCGGTGATCGCGGCGGCGCGCGAGATGGGCGTGAAGCTCATCCGCTCCGCCTATTCCACCATCCTGCGCGAGGCCCGCGACGGCTCGGCCGCGCTGCTCGACGCCGAGGGCTTCACCGTCGCCCAAGCCGAGCTGATCCCGATGCAGCTCGGCAGCATCGGGCCGATCTTCCAGCCCTGCAAGGCGATGTTCCCGAAGGAGACGCTGGAGGAGGGCGACTTCCTCGTCATCAACGACCCCTATTCCGGCGGCCAGCACCTGCAGGACGTCTTCTTCTTCCACCCGATCTTCGTCGACGGCGAGGTGATCGGCTTCGCAGCCTCCGTCGCGCATCACCTCGACCTCGGCGGCGGGGCGCCCGGGCTGAACGCCGCCGCGCGCGACGTCTATGCCGAGGGGCTCATCATCCCGCCGATGAAGCTCAACATGGCGCGCGACTGGAACGGCGGCGGCTTCCAGCGCCTGCTGCGCGCCAATGTCCGCGTGCCGCAGCAGACCATGGGCGACTTCGACGCCCAGATCGCCGCCAACGCCATCGGCGTGCTGCGCGTGCAGGAACTCGCGGCGCGCTACGGCACGGCCAAGGTGAAGGCCACCATGGCCGCGCTGCAGGATTACTCGGAGCGCCGCATGCGTGCCGCCATCGCGGAGGTGCCGGACGGCACCTATCGCGGCGAGGCGCAGATGGACGATGACGGGCTCGGCCGCGGCCCCATCACCGTCCGCGTCGCCGTCACCGTCGCGGGCGATTCCATCGCGGTCGATTTCGCCGGCACCGATCCGCAGGTCGGCACCAACCTCAACTGCCCCTTCGCCTCGCTGATCTCCGCCTCGGTCTCCTGCCTCAAGGCGGCGCTGACCAGCCCCGACATCCCCTTCAACGACGGCGCGCTGCGGCCGATCACGGTCACGGCGCCGCGGGGCTCGCTGCTCAACCCGAACCATCCGGCGCCGGTGCGCGCCCGCATGATCTCCGCCTCGCGCGCCTGGAACGCGGTGATGATGGCGGTCTCGCAGGCCGCGCCGGACCGGGCCATCGCCCAGGGCTACGACACGACGACGGCCTTCTGCCTCTCCTGGCTCGGGCCGGTGGGCTGGTCGGTCTATCTCGAGGTCTATGGCGGCGGCTATGGCGCCGGCCTCGGCAACGATGGGTGCGACGCCGTCGACAATCCGCTCTCCAACTGTTCCAACACGCCGGTTGAGGCGATGGACCAGGACTTCTCCTTCTTCCGCGTCACCGGATACGCGCTGCGGCCGGACAGCAGCGGGCTCGGCGCGCGGCGCGGCGGTGCCGGCTTCAGCCGCAGCTACGAGATCCTCGCCGAGGAGGCGCTGGTCTCCTACTACAGCGACCGCTTCACCGGCGCCGCCTCCGGGCTCTTCGGCGGCGGCCAGGGCGCCTCGGGCCGGTGCGAGGTGCGGCGCGGCGACGAGGTCATCAGCCTCGACAGCAAGGTCTCCTTCCCGCTGCGCCGGGGCGACGTCGTCACCATCAGCCTCGGCGGCGGCGGCGGCTACGGGCCGCCGGCCGAGCGCCCGGCCGCGCTGATCGCGCGCGACCTTGAGGACGGCATCATCACCCGGTCGCTGGCGGATTCCTGGGCCGGCTAAAGCATCACCCCTGACAGGCGAGGCGGGACCATGAAGCGACGGCATTTCCTGCAAGCGGCCGGGGCCACCGCCTTCGCGGCCCCCTCGCTGGCGGCGGCGCAGGGTTCCCGCGTCATCCGCTTCAAGCCGAATGCGGATGCGACCATCCTCGACCCGCTCTTCAGCACCGCCTTCTCCACCCGCTACCTGGCGCTGCTCAGCTACGACATGCTCTACGGCATGGACGATGCGCTGAACCCGCAGCCGCAGATGGCGGCGGGCCACGTCACCGAGGAGGATGGCAGGCTCTGGCGCATCACCCTCCGCGAGGGCCTGCGCTTCCACGACAACGAGCCGGTGCGCGCGAGCGACTGCGTGGCGAGCCTCCGCCGCTGGGGCCGCGTCGATGTCATGGGCCAGATGCTCATGGCGGCGACCGACGAGTTGTCGGCCCCTGACGACCGCACCATCCTGTTCCGGCTGAAGCACCGCTTCCCGCTGCTGCTGCACGCGCTGGCCAAGAGCACGAGCTACATCCCGGTGATGATGCCCGAGCGCCTCTTCGCTGCCGACCCGACCAAGCAGGTGATGGAGGTTGTCGGCAGCGGGCCCTACCGCTACCTCGCCAGTGAACGGCTGAACGGCGCGCGCTCCGTCTGGCAGAAATTCGAGGGCTATGTGCCCCGCCCGGACGGCGTGCCGCAATTCACCGCCGGCCCCAAGCGCGCCTTCATCGAGCGCGTGGAGTGGCAAATCATCCCCGACCATTCGACCGCCGCCGCGGCCGTCGTCAGCGGCGAGGTCGACTGGTACGAGGACCTGCTGCTCGACCTGCTGCCGGTGGTGCGGCGCGAGCGCAACGTCGTGGTCGGCAGCACCAACCCGGCCGGCAACATGGGCATCCTCCGGCTGAACCATCTGCAGCCGCCCTTCGACAACCCGGCGATCCGCCGCGCGCTGCTCGGCGCGGTCGACCAGGCCGAGATCATGACGGCGGTCGCCGGCAACGACCCCGCACTCTGGAACGCCAGGGTCGGCGTCTTCTGCCCGAGCTCGCCCATGGCCTCCGATGCCGGGATGGAGGCGCTGACCGGCCCGCGCGACACGGCCAGGGTGCGCAGCGCGCTGCGGGAAGCGGGCTACAAGGGCGAGAAGATCGGCTTCCTCTCGGCGGCGAATTTCGGGACCATGGCGCGGCAGGTCGATGTCGCCGCCGACCAGTTCAGCCGCGCCGGCCTCAATGTGGAGGTCATCCCGGTCGATTTCGGCGTCTGGCTGCAGCGGCGCGCCAATCGCGGGCCGGTTGACCAGGGCGGCTGGAGCTGCACGACGACGCTGCTCCCCGGCCTCGATCTCTGGGACCCGACATCGCATCTCGCGCTGCGCGGCAACGGCCTCTCCGCCTGGCCGGGTTGGCCAACGAGCGAGGCGCTGGAGACCCTCCGCGCGCAATGGGTCGAGGCGCCGGACCAGCCGGCCCGGCAGGCGATCGCGCGGCGGCTGCAGGAGCAGGCCCTCGTCGACGTGCCCTATATCCCGACGGGCCAGTGGCGGGACCTCACCGCCTATCGCCGCAACCTGACAGGAATGCTCACCGGCATGCCGCTCTTCTACAACCTGCAGAAGGGCTAGGCTCCGCCCGATGACGCCCCTGCCGCCCAGCCTCTACGCCGCGACCGCGCGCCCGGCGCCGCCGACCCCACCCCTCGCCGGCGACCGGCAGGCGGATGTCGTGGTGGTGGGCGCCGGCTTCACCGGGCTCTCGACCGCGCTGCACCTCGCCGAGCGCGGCGTCGATGTGGTGGTGCTGGAGGCGAACGAGCCGGGCTGGGGCGCCTCCGGGCGCAATGGCGGGCAGGTCAATCCCGGGCTCAAGCCCGACCCGGGCGAGGTCGAGGCGGCGTTCGGGCCGGAGCTCGGTGGGCGCATGGTGCGCTTCGCCTGGGGCGCGCCGGAGACGACCTTCGCCCTGATCCGCCGCTGGCAGATCGCCTGTGATGCGCGCCAGGGCGGCACGCTGCGTGCCGCCTACCAGCCCGCGCATGCCGAGGCCGTGCGCCGCTCGGCCGAGCAAGGGATACGCCGCGGCCTGCCGGTGACGCTGCTGGAGCGCGACGCGGCGCGCGAGGCGACGGGCGCCGACCGCTACCTCGCGGTGATGCGCGACGCAAGCGGCGGCGACCTGCAGCCGCTGGACTACGCCCGCGGCCTGGCGCGTGCCGCCATGCAGGCCGGCGCCGCGGTGCATGGCGGCACGCCCGTCACCGCGCTGTCCCGCGCCGAGGGGCGATGGCGCATCGCCACGCCGACCGGGACGGTCACGGCCGACATGGTGATCCTCGGTACCAACGGCTATACCGGCGATCTCTGGCCCGGCCTCCGCCGCAGCATCGTCCCCGTCTTCAGCTCCATCGCTGCGACGACGCGGCTGCCGGAGGCGGTGGTGCGCAACGTCATGCCGATGCGGGCCTCGCTTTACGAAAGCGGCCATATCACCGTCTATTTGCGCGTGGACCAGCACAACCGCCTGCTGATCGGCGGCCGCGGGCCGCAGCGCCCGATCGCCGACCCCTCGCCCGTCGCCTATCTCATCCGCTATGCGGAGCGTCTCTGGCCCGCGCTCGGCGGGGCCGAGTGGACGCATGGCTGGAATGGGCAGCTGGCGATGACGCCGGACCACTACCCGCATATCCACCAGCCGGCGCCGGGGCTGCTCTGTTGTCTCGGCTATAACGGTCGCGGCGTCGCGCTCTCGACGGCGATGGGCGGCGAGGTCGCGCGGCTGGCAACCGGCACGCCGGCCGCCGAGATCGCCATGCCGGTGACGCCGATCCGCACGATGCCCTTCCACGGCTTCTGGCGCCTCGGGGTGGCGGCGAAGGTTTGGGAAGGCCGCCTCCGGGATCGGCTGGGAATGTAGAGGCGCTCGGCCTCGGATCGCCCAGCCTGTCCGTCACCGGGTGCGAAGATGCGCAAGCCGTGGCATGACATGCTCGGCGAAGCGCCGCATCTCCCGCTCGAAGGGCTGGAACTGGGTCAGCAGGGTGTCGATGCCCGCGGCGTGGAACTGCATCAGCCGCTCGGCGACCTGTTGGTAGCTTCCGACCGTGCCGGCCGAGGTCCCGCCATTGGTGCCGACGCTCTCGTATTTCGCCTGGGTCTTCCACATGGCGACGGCCGGGTCGGTATTGGCCTTCACATAGGCCTTGATGTCCGTGTCCTCCGCCGCCAGGTCGAGCAGCCGACGGTATTCCGCTTCGGCCTCCTTCTCCGTCTCCCGTGCGATGACGAAGGTGGAGAGGCCGAAGCGCACCGGCTCGCCCTGGCGTGGCCGCGCCCGGACATCGGCGATCAGCGCCTGCACGTTCTCCAGCGGCTGGCCGTTGATGAACCAGATATCGGCCTGGGCTGCGGCCAAGTCCCGCGCCGGCGGGGATTCGCCACCGATGTAGATGCGTGGGCGCGGCCGGTTCGAAGAGGTCGGGCGGAGGACATAGTCCCTGACCTGGAAGAAGCGCCCCTCGTGATGCACCTCCTCCCCGCGCATCAGCCACTCCACCAGGGACAGCCACTCGGCGCCATAGGCGTAGCGCTCGTCATGCTCGCGGAAGGTGAGGCCCGCATCCTCGATCTCCTTGCGGTTCCAGGCATTCACCAAGTTGATGGCGAAGCGGCCGCCGCTGATCTCCTCGATTTGCAAGGCCATCTTGGCCAGCACCACGGGGTGGTAGAGCATGGGCTTGATGGCGGCGATGATCTCGATCCGGCGCGTCTCCGCCGCGAGCGCGGCCGAGGCGGTCCAGGCCTCCAGCTGGCCGAGATCGGTGCGGTGCGGGTTCATCGTATGCTGGGCGACGAGGACGCAGTCATAGCCGAGCGCCTCCGCCTCCAGCACCAGCCCGCGGTTGCGCCGCCAGGAGGCATCATAGGGCTCCTTCGGGTCCCGCAGCGCGGCGCGGTTGCCATGGACGAGCGCCCAGATGCCGATGCGAAGCGGATGGGTCATCCTTGGTCCTCCCCGTTGCGTCCCGCGAATTCGGCGTCCCTCTTCGGGATCAGGTCATAGGGCAGCGCAAAGCCCGGCAAATCGGCCAGGCGCCGTGCCCAGCGCTGCAGATGCGGCCAGCGAGCGATCTCGATCCCGCCTTCCGCCATGAACACCATCCGGCCCCAGCAGCCGATATCGGCGATGGACGGCGCCTCCTCGCCCACGAGCCAGTCCCGCCCGTCGGCAAGCGTCCGGTCGACGACATCCAGAGCCGCCTCGGCCAACGGCATGAAATACGCCATCACGGCCGGATCCACGCTGCGGAAGCGGTGGTAGTGCCGGACCTTGGCGATGTTGGTGATGGCATCCGCCTCCCAGGACAACCACGCCCTGGCCGCCCAGCGGGCCTGCTCCGACCGGCCGCCGAACCGGCCCGTAGCCTGTGCCAGATAGTCGAGGATGACGTTGGACTGGATCACGGTCAGCCCGCGATGCCGCAGCGTCGGGACCTGCCCATGGGGATTGAGGGCCAGATAGGCCGGCGATTTCTGCAGCCCGGTTTTCAGGTTCACGGTGCGGAAGCTGAAGGGCACGCCTGACAGGGAGAGGAAAAGCATCGGCTTGTAGCTTGAGCTGCTGGTGAAGCTGCCAAACAGCACCAGGCGCTCCGGATCCTCCGCATCCGCCGTGTTCACCATGATGCCTCCCTGCGCAGGCCATCCGGCCGGCCTCATTCTGGGACAGTCCCACCGGTCCGGCCACCCTAGGCCAGCGGTCTTTTCTGGGAAGGCCCGGATCGTCCGGCACTGACCGTCCCTCGCCTGCAGGCCCCGGGTGCGCCCTGCCCCGGCTTCGCCATGCCGGCGCCATGACCTCGTCCCATCCGAAACGGTTAATGCAGCCTTCCCGGCCGTCGCGCGTTGCGAGGGCGGATCGGAGGTTGGATGAGATGAAACCGAGGTTTTGGCTCGCGGCCCTGGCGATGCTTCCGCTCTGCGGCTGCATCGTGGAGTCCACGCCCTATTACGCCGCGCCGCCCTCCAACACGGCAGCCGGCGCGGTCACCGGCGCCGCAGCCGGCGGCTTGCTCGGTGCCGCGGTCGGGCATGGCGGCGGGGCCATCCTCGGCGGCGCCGCGGCGGGTGCGCTGGTCGGCGGGCTGATCGGCAATTCGGTGGACCAACGGAGTGCCGCGCCCACCCAGGGCTACTACGCCCAGCCCCAGTATCAGCCGCAATACCAGCCGCAGTACCAGCCGCAGCCCTATGCCGATCCCTATGGGCAGCCTTATGCGGAACCGCCCCGCGACGGCTGGTAGCCGGCGCGCTTCCCCCGGCCAGCCCCCATGGGCATGATCCCCGGCAACGAAAGACCGGAGGATCGCCCATGCATCGTCGCCATCTGCTGGCGGCTGCCGCCGTCCTGCCCGCCATCGCCCGGGCGCAGCCCGCCTGGCCGAGCCGGCCGATCCGCCTGATCGTCCCCTTCCCGCCCGGCGGGCCGAACGACATCATCGCCCGGCTTTACGCCCAGCCGCTGACGGCAATGCTCGGCCAGCCGGTAGTGATCGAGAGCCGCCCCGGCGCCGGCGGCGTCATTGGCGTCGATGCTGCAGCCAAGGCGCCGCCCGACGGGCATACGCTGGTGCTGACCAGCAGCGGAGCTCTGGTCATCATCCCGCATGTCACCAATACCGTGCCCTATCGCGTCCCGCAGGACCTCACCCCGGTCAGCATCGTCACCCTGGTGCCGGAGGCGCTGGTGGCCGCGCCAGGCCTCGGCGTCAGCGATCTCGCCGGGCTCAGGGCGCTGGCGCGGCGGCCCGGCACAAGGCTCGCCATCGGCACGGCCGGGGCGGCCGGCATCTCCCACTTCGCCGCCGAGATGCTGCGCCTGCAAAGCGGGATGGAGCTTACCGTCGTCCCCTATCGCGGCGCCGCGCCGGCGGTGACCGACCTGCTGGGCGGGCAGATCCAGCTGCTCTTCGCCGACCTGCCGGTGGTTCTGCCGCACCTGCGGAGCGGTGCGCTGCGGGCCCTGGTGCTGGCCAGCACGCGCCGTAGCCCGATGCTGCCCGACCTGCCCACCACCGCGGAGGCCGGCCTGCCGGAGGTGCTGGCCGATAATTGGTACAGCTTGCTCGGCCCTGCCGGCCTGCCTGCCGCGGTGGTGGATCGCCTCTCCGCCGCACTGAAGGAGGCGAGCGAGACGCCCGGTGTCCGCGATGGCCTCCGCAAACAGGGTGCCACTGCGCATTGGACCAGCCCCGCGGCCTTCGCTGCAACCATCGCCGAGGAATCCGCCCGCTGGCAGCGCGTCGCCGACGCGGCGCATATCAGGCTCGAGTGAACAACCCCGGCCGGTGCAGGAGCAGCATCGCGCCGCCCGCCATCAACCCCCAGAAGGCGCCGCTGACGCCGAGGATCGCGAGCCCCGAGGCGGTGACGAGGAAGGTGATGACCGCCGCCTCCCGCTGCGCCGGCACCGCCACTGCGCCCTGGATCGCATGGCCGAAGGCCCCCAGCAGCGCCAGCCCCGCCACCGCCTGGATCAGCACCGGCGGTGCCGCGGCCATGAAGGCGACCGCCGCCCCCGCCAGCAACCCGAAGCCGATATAGACGGCGCCCGCCACGACTGCGGCCCACCAGCGCCGGGCCGCATCCGGCTCCGCCTCCGGGCTTGCGCAGAGCGCTGCGGTGATGGCAGCAAGGTTCACCGCATGGCCGCCCAGCGGCGCCCCGGCCAGGGAGAAGAGCCCCGTCACCGCGAAGAGCGGCCCTGCTTCCGGCCGGAACCCGTTGGCGTTCAGCACCGCCATGCCGGGGATGTTCTGCGAGGCCATGGTGACGATGAAGAGTGGCACCCCGATCCCGATCGCGGCCGCGAGGGTGAAGCGCGGCATCACCCAGGCCGGCACCGGCCCCGCCGCCGCGAGGATGCCGGGCGGCAGCTGGATCGTCGCCAGGATCACCCCGACTGCCACCAGCAGCGCCGCCGGCACCGCCAGCAGCCGGTTGATCCGCCCGACGATCGCCCAGGTGAGGATGATGGCGAGGCCCGCCACGGGCGCCTCCGCCAGCGCCCGCACCGGCGCCAGGCATAGCCCGAGCAGCACCCCCGCCAGCATGGCGTTGGCCAGCGGCGAGGGGATGGCGGCCACGGCCCGGCCGAAGGGCCGCCACAGCCCCGCCAGCACCAGCAGCACGCCGCTCACCAGAAAGGCCCCGACCGCCACCGGGAAACCGCCCTCCGGCATCGCCGAGGCCGCCAGCAGCGCTGCCCCTGGAGTCGACCAGGCGACGCTGATCGGCATCCGCCGCCACAGGCTCAGCCCGATCCCGCAGAGGCCCATGGCGATGGACAGCGCCATCAGCCCCGAGGCGGCCTCGTCCGGCCCCGCGCCCATGGCGCGCAACCCCTGCAACACGACGGCGAAGGAGGAGGCGAAGCCGACGAAGCCGGAGAGCAGCCCGGCCGCGAGGGCCGGCAAGGAGAGCATGCGATGGAGTCCCGGTCAGCGCTGGCGCCGCCGGTAAAGCATGGGTCCGGCTCTGGGACCAGGGCGTGAGCGCCGCAGGTCCGGACGCCCATGGGCATGAATCACATGGCCTAGCTGCGCCGCTTCCCCGGCTCGCCGGCCACGGCCCGCGGCGGCTGCGTCTGCCCGCTAAGCTCGCCGAGCGCCCGGGCCAGCATCGCCGCCCCCATCGGAGGGACGAAGATCTGCGTGGTCGCCGCCGCGGCATGCCGGAACTGCAACAGGATGCGGCCATCGGTGGCCTGGCTCGCCATGCAGCCGGTGGTGTCAAGCGGCGGCCGGTCGGTCGGCACGATGGCGGTGCGCAATGCATCGCCGCGCTCGAGCCGCTGCCGGTGCGCATCATCCGTCCCGGAGCGGAGGGTGACCAGCAATCGCTCCGCCACCAGCAGGGGGATGGCGAGGGCGAGCGGCCCCGCTGGCGTCTCGAGAATGATGCGGACCCCCTCCGCATCGGCCGCCACCTCGTCCGAGACGCCGATGATTGGGTGGTCGCTCATGGTGATGTCCTGGATTTCCGCATTGTTTGGGCTGGGCAGGATGCGCTTCGGCTCCCGCTCCGATCCAGTCTTAAAGTTAGGTAAACCGTCCGGGTTGCGTAAGGCGTGGAGGTTGGTGAGCCGGGTGGGATTCGAACCCACGGCCACGAGATTAAAAGTCTCGTGCTCTAATCTAGCTTCCTCTGAGAAATCTGAGCGTGGGTATTAAATCCGCTCGCAAATTCAATAAGATATGGTCGCTTGTGGTCTCAGCCTGTCCCGGGCTGTGTCTCAGACCTTGCTTACTCGTCCGCTTACTGTCAAACCAGTAAGCAGGAGGCGAACATGGCTGGAGTTCAACGCAAGCGGCTGACGGACCAAGCGGTGGCGCCGCTGGTGGCGGACCCAGCAAAAGCCTCCGCTGGTCGCGATACGTTCATCTGGGACACCAGCCTGGCGGGTTTCGGCTTAAAGATCAGTCCAGGGGGCGGACGATCGTTCGTCTTTCAGTATCGAGACGGCACCGGCCGCACACGCCGGCTGACCCTCGGCTCAGTAAAGAAGATTAGCGCGAGTGCTGCTCGGGACGCCGCCGAGAAGGCGAACAGCAGCGCCCGCGCCGGTCGCGACCCACAGACCGAGAAAGTGGCGGCTCGCCGACAGCAGAACCTCAGTGCTCATGCGCGAGAATGGCTGGAGCTTCTGCGACTGCGCGCAAAGAAGGGTGAAATGGCCGCCAGTACCATCGCGGACTATACGCGCAAAATGAACAACCACATCCTCCCGGCCTTCGGCTCGCTGAAGCCGGGGGAACTCACTGCTTCGCGCATCCGCCAGTGGCGAGATAAAACTCCGGCTAAAATACCAAGACGGGTCGGTGACCGGCATCTCGGCTCCGAGGGGATGAAAGCCGTCCTCCGCGTTCTCTCAGCCTTCTGCGGGCATCTCAGTGACCATGAAGTCATCTCGTCGAACCCTGCCCGCGGAATGCGGCAGTTCAGCACAACGCGGCGGGAGAGACACCTATCTCCAGAGGAAGTAGGACGGCTTGGCACCGTCCTAGATGACTGGCAGCACCGTGCACCGCACTGGGTTGCCGCGATCGAGCTATCCTTGCAAACCGGCATGCGAAAAGGCGAGGTGCTTAGCCTTCGGTGGAATGCCGTCAAAGATGAGACAGGATGCATAGTGCTGCGGGAGCACAAGACAGCTAGGAAGAGTGGCGAGAAGCGCATTCCACTCACTAAGCCGGTACGTCTGGTGCTGCTGCGATGTGCTGAATGGCGTCGACCAGAAAGCGAGTTCGTTTTCCCCTCTGTTGCCCATAGAAACGTGGCTTTAGTGAACGGCCGCAAGGCTCCACTGTTGACAGAACTGCAAGGCCCGATGACGGCAGGTGGCTTACAACGGGCATGGCGCGCGATCCGGAAGGCAGCCGGGCTCGACGGTGTCGACGCGGTCCGCTTGCATGATTTGAGGCACACCTTCGCAAGCGTCGCCGCCTCGAGCGGCGTTAGCCTGCCTCTGATTGGACGCAACCTTGGGCATGCCAGTGCCGCAACCACAAGCCGATACGCGCACGTGGCTGACCAAGCAGCTGCCGAAGTGCAAGCCCTAGTTGCTGGCAAGCTGCGTGAGCAACTCGCCCAGCGGAAGCCGACTGAAAAAATAGTTTCCTTCGAGAAGGCGCGCCGCGCAGGCGGCAAGCGAGATTAGAGATCCTCCGGATACGCCCGCATCGAAACAGGAACCGCTTCGCTACTCATCTCACAACGATGACGCGCGCGGGAGAAGCTCGCAGCGGGGGCTCTCCACACTCACTTGCAACGGCCCCCGCTGGTCAGACCGCTACTGCGGTATGCACGCTGACCCGGCTGGCGTCGCGCCGATGGAGGTTTCGCCTCATCGCGAGGCTAGCAGGCCCCGCCCCTCCCCCGCAGCCGAAGCAGCAGCTCCGGCGCCTCTATGTCGAGGCGCGGGGACTGACTAGCCAGTCCGGGAGGGCGGTCACGGGTAGAAACCGGACCTCCGTTGGCCCGCCCCGCCGAAGGAACCGCCCGTTCTCGCTTGCCCGCATTCAAATCTGCCGACGCAGAAAAGGCACACGGTTGAAATTTGATCTGCCCGGCGACTGTTGGATTCGAGCTCGGTGGGAGAGTTGGAAGGAAGCTAGATGTACGGCTTGAAGATCGGAGAGGTAATTCGCCGGCGTGATCTTCACGCGCGCTTTGGCGGGCAACAACAGGGCGGGATTGCAACGCCATCAGACCGCCGATTGATCCTGGCGTTTACAGGAGGGTCAGGCGCACAACACGGCTACGACGACGGCTGGGACGAAGGCGTGTTTTGCTACTTCGGCGAGGGACAGGTCGGTCCCATGGAGTTCATTCGTGGGAACCGCGCATTGCGCGACCACGTAGGCGATCGCAAGGCCCTTCTTCTTTTTAAGATGGAGGCGAAGAGCTTTGTTTGCTTCATGGGTGCGTTTGTGGTGGCGAGTTGGGAATATCGCCAACAACCGGATAGCAAAGGCCAAATGCGTCGGGCAATCGTATTTCATCTCGCTCCGGCAGTTCAGGCTGAGGCAGACCTAACTGAGGGCGCCGACGAGGGGATTCCGTTATCGGAGTTGCGCCGTCGAGCGCAAGCGAGCGGTTCGATGGCACCAGAAGCTACGGTTTCGATTGCTGCCCGCACCTCCCTAGCTCGCAGCAGGGACGTCGCTGCCTACGCATTGGCCCGCGCGGCTGGTACCTGCGAGTCCTGCGATCGTGGAGCACCATTTCTGCGCGTAGACGGTCGGCCGTACCTCGAAGTCCATCACATGAACCGCCTAACTGACGGTGGGCCCGACTTGCCGGAAGGAGTCGCTGCCGTCTGCCCCAACTGCCACAGACACATCCATTATGGGATTAGCGGGGCTCGACTTAATGAGGAGTTACTTTTGATCATCAAGGCGAAGGAGGATCGCATGTCCGCCAGTGCGAATGGTATGCAGGTGTAGCAGGGGAGCGCTCGGTCTTAGTTGTGCAGCGAGGAACAGTTCGGGCCGATTTCAGCGTTACACTCCCAATCGGCCGATCGCTAGGTAAAATGACTAGCGGCGGTAGCGAGGTACAGCTCGTCTGTCTGCTTCGATACCCGTGAGCAGACATCGAAGGAGCTTACCCAAACTTGCTCTGTCGCGAGCCTATTCGGGCAGGATAAAGCCTGAAGCCCCAGTTGGGGATCATGGACAATGAACTGCTCCGTTTTGCTCGGCTCTCTGCGGCAGTGGCGCGCCGAGTAGCTCCTAGTCCAAGCCGCTTCGCCACCCCGGCCTACGCGCCAGCCACCCTGTTCGCCCTACTCCTGCTGCGGGAGAGGCTGCGGCTGACCTACCGTGGCTTGGAGGACCTTCTGCGCCTGTCCGGCCAACTCCGCCGCGTGCTCGGCCTCCGAGCTGTCCCGGACCACGCGACGGTGTGGCGGTTCGCTCG
>NZ_JAETWB010000159.1 GCF_016773205.1 Belnapia arida | reverse complement strand
GCGGCGATTGCCGGAAGAAGAGTGTGCATGTGGACGTCCGAGAACCGGTCGAAATACGACCGCAGCAAGCTGCGCTACCCGAGTGATCTGACCGACGAAGAGTGGTCGATTGTCGGCCCACTGATCCCGGACGCGAAGGGCGGCGGTAACAAGCGGACGGTCGACGTGCGCGCGGTGCTCGATGGGGTGATGTACATCTTGTCCACCGGCTGCCAGTGGGCGGCGTTGCCAAAGGACCTGCCGCCGCGGAGCACGGTGAACGACTACCTGCGGCGCTGGGACGAGGACCGGACGCTCGATCGCATCCACCATGCTCTCTACGTTCTGTGCCGGGAGCAGGCCGGGCGCGAGGCCAGCCCGACAGCCGCGATTATCGACAGCCAGAGCGTGAAGAGCGCGGAAAAAGGGGGACCTGCATCGACCCCTCGGGCTACGACGCGGGCAAGAAGATCAAGGGCAAGAAGCGGCACGTCCTGGTCGACACCCAAGGCCTGCTGATGCAGGCCATCATCCACGCGGCCGACATCCAGGACCGCGATGGTGGCGTGCTGCTGATGGGCTCGCTGTTCGGCCTCTACCCCTTCCTGCTGAAGCTCTACGCCGATGGCGGATACCAAGGCGCCAACTTCCAGGCCGGGCTGCGCACGACCTGTCGCCAGATCAACCTCGAGATCGTCAAGCGATCCGAGTTGCGCAACTTCGTCGTGCTACCGAAGCGCTGGATTGTCGAGCGCACCATCGCCTGGCTCAATCGCTGCCGACGATTGGCCAAGGATTGGGAGTGCCT
>NZ_JAETWB010000158.1 GCF_016773205.1 Belnapia arida | reverse complement strand
GTCAGGTTGATCGGGGATTGGCTGGTCGGGACCGATCCGGTAGGTGGCCGGAATGAGCCTCCCAGCCGCCAAGTCGCCCTATGTCGGCTATCGCTTTCCGGCGGAGGTCATCAGCCAGGCGGTGTGGCTATACTTTCGCTTCCCACTCAGCCTGCGCATGGTCGAGGAGATGATGGCAGCACGCTGCATTGTCGTCAGCCATGAGACTGTGCGGCAGTGGGCGCTCAAGTTCGGCCAGGAGTTCGCCAACCGGATCTGGCGAAGGCTGCCCCGCACCGGAGACAAGTGGCACCTCGACGAGGTCGCAATCAGGATTGCTGGGATACAACACTGGCTCTGGCGTGCCGTGGACCAGACCGGGTTGGTGCTCGACGTGCTGGTGCAGAGCCGACGCGATAAGCAGGCCGCCAAGCGCCTGCTGCGCAAGCTTCTGAAGCGGCAATGCCGGGCGCCCCGCGTCATGGTCACCGACAAGCTCCCGAGTTATAGGGCGGCCAAGCGGGAGGTGATGCCAGGCGTCGAGCACCGCCAGCACAAGGGCCTCAACAACCGGGCCGAGAATTCACATCAGCCGACGCGACGACGAGACCGGCGAGTGAAGCGCTTCAAGTCGCCTCGGCAGGCACAGCGCTTCCTTTCCGCTCACAGCCAGATCGCCAGCCTCTTCCATCTCCGCCGCGACCACGTCACCGCCATCGAGTATCGTGCCGTAAGGGCGCGGGCGTTCGAAATGTGGGCGGACACCAGCGGGGTTGCCGCTGCTGCCTAAACTCTGCTGCGCGTCGCCTTCGGCATGCCAGCGCGGCGGCCGAAGGGTCGACAAGTTGACGGTGCC
>NZ_JAETWB010000157.1 GCF_016773205.1 Belnapia arida | reverse complement strand
GCGGGATGTGGACCAAGGAGCAGCGGGCGCGGCAGGCGGCGTTTGAGCGTCGGCGGCGCTATCCAACCGATCTGACGGACGAGGAGTGGGCTGCGGTGCAGCCGCTGCTGCCGCCTCCGGCAGGGTGCGGCAGGCCGCCTAGCGCCGACATGCGAGAGATGCTGAACGCGATCCGATACCTGGCTCGTGCGGGCTGCGGCTGGCGGATGCTGCCGGTGCATTTCGGGCCATGGCAGACCGTGTATTGGTGGTTCCGGCGCTTCACCCGGCGGCTACTGTTCCAGACCATCCACGACATCGCGTTGATGCTGGACCGCGAGCGGCAGGGCCGGGAGGCCAGCCCGACCGGGGGCGTGCTCGACAGCCAGACGGTGAAGGCACCCCACGCGCCTGACGGTGGGGGCTACGACGCCGCCAAGCGGACCAAAGGACGCAAGCGGCACGTCGCCGTGGATACGGATGGGCGCCTGCTCATGGTCAACCTCACCACGGCCGATATCCAGGACGCGGCGGGGGCGGAGCGGATCATCGCGGCGGTCCGCAAGCGCTGGCCTTGGCTGAAACATCTGTTTGCCGATGGCGCCTACGATCGGGGCAAGCTGATGAGCAAGGCCGCCTACCGCGACTTCGTCATCGAGATCGTCCGCAAGCTGGCCGACCAGAAGGGCTTCCACATCCTGCCCAGGCGCTGGGTGGTCGAGAGGACCTTCGGCTGGATGATGCGCTGGCGCAGGCTCGTCCGCGACTACGAGCGCCGGTGCGACGTCAGCGAAGCCATGATCCGCGTCAGCCTCGGCGCCCTCCTGCTCCGCCGCATCGCCCACCCCTAACCATTCTCAAACGGGGTCTTA
>NZ_JAETWB010000156.1 GCF_016773205.1 Belnapia arida | reverse complement strand
CCGCTCGACCTCTGCTGCGGTACCAGCCCCAGCCAGGCGGCAAACTGCCGCCCGGAGCCAAACTGACGTGGGTCGCCCACCGTCGCCACCAGAGCACTGGCCGTAATCGGACCGATGCCAGGCACCCCTTGCAGCCGGCGGCTGGTTTCGTCGGCCCTGTGCCAGGCAAGTAGCTTGGCCTCGACCTCGTCGACGCGCTCGCCGACAGCCCGCAGTTGGGCCGCCAATATGCCAAGCATCTCAGCCGCCAGCGGCGGCACCCGCCTCTCAGCCTCTGCCCCCGTTTGCAGCAGCGCGAGCAGCCGGTCGATGTTGCGGATTCCCTGGCCGACGGCGATGCCGAATTCGGCAAAGTGGGCTCTGATGGCGCTGATCAAGCTGCTGCGCTGACGGATGAGCAGATCCCGCGTTCTGTGCAGAAGGATGACGGCCTGCTGCTCTGCTCCCTTCACCGGGACGAAGCGCATGGTCGGACGCGTGACCGCCTCACAGATCGCCTCGGCGTCCGCTGCGTCGTTCTTTTGGCTTTTCACATAAGGCTTCACGAACTGCGGTGGCATGAGCCGGATCTGGTGGCCCAACTTGCTCAGCTCGCGTCCCCAATGGTGTGCCGTATGACAGGCCTCCATGCCAACAAGCGCCGGCGGCAACCCTGCAAAGAAGGCCACGACCTCACTTCGACGCAACCGGCGCCGCAGAACAACCCGCCCCGCGGCATCGACCCCGTGCGCCTGGAAAACGTTCTTAGCCAGGTCCAGTCCGATAACCTCGACTGCCATCCTCGCCTCCTCTTGCCGGGCCTCCTGGTCGTGTCCTCGACCGGGAGATCAGTTAGGAAAGCGGGGCCGTCCATTCCATCATGACCGCACCCG
>NZ_JAETWB010000155.1 GCF_016773205.1 Belnapia arida | reverse complement strand
ACCTACTATCGCTGGCGACGGGAGTTCGGGGGCTTGAAGTCGGATCAGGTGAAGCGCCTGAAAGACCTCGAGGCGGAGAACGCCCGGCTACGCGAGGCGATCGCGGATCTGACGCTCGACAAGCAGATTCTGGCCGAGGCCGCCCGGGGAAACTACTGAGCCCCGCGCGTCGGCGCGCCTGTGTCGAGCACATTGTGCACACGATGGGTATCCCCGAGCGCCGCGCTTGCGTGGTGCTCGGGCAGCACCGCTCGACCCAGCGCAAGGTGCCGCGGGGCCAGGACGACGAAGAGCGACTCACGGCCGACATCATCGAGTTGGCGCGGCAGTATGGCCGCTACGGCTACCGCAAGGTCACGGCCTTGCTGCGAGATGCCGGCTGGCTGGTGAACGCCAAGCGGGTGGAGCGGATCTGGCGGCGCGAGGGGCTGAAGGTGCCGCCGCGCCAGCCGAAGCGTGGTCGGCTGTGGCTGGCCGACGGCTCCTGCATTCGGCTGCGCCCAGAGCGGCCGAACCATGTCTGGAGCTACGATTTCGTCGAGGACCGCACTCATGACGGGCGCAAGTTCAGGATGCTCAACGTCCTGGACGAGTTCAGCCACGAATGCTTGGCTATCCGAGTGGGGCGCAGGCTCAAGGCAGCGGATGTGATCGACGTGCTGTCCGACCTGTTCATCCTGCGTGGCGTGCCCGAGCACATCCGCTCGGACAACGGCCCCGAGTTCGTAGCCAAGGCGGTGCAGGGCTGGATCGCGGCGGTCGGTGCCAAGACGGCCTACATCGCCCCAGGCAGCCCGTGGGAGAATGGATACGTGGAGTCGTTCAACGCGCGCCTGCGCGACGAGCTACTGGACGGCGAGATCTTCTACAGC
>NZ_JAETWB010000154.1 GCF_016773205.1 Belnapia arida | reverse complement strand
GCACCGCGCCGCGTCGGGGCGAATGAATCTGCTGCGAGTACGACTACCCAGCCATCTCCGGCCGCCAGGTGCGGGTGGGCATGCGCCAATCGATCCCCTCGAGCAGCATCGAGAGCTGCGCCGGTGTCAGCGACACCACGCCATCCTTGGCCTGCGGCCAGACAAAGTGGCCGCGCTCCAGCCGCTTGGCGTAGAGCACCAGGCCCTGGCCATCCCACCACAGCGCCTTGACCAGATCCCCACGGCGGCCGCGGAACACGAACAGCTGCCCGCTGAACGGATCCTGCCCGAGCGCCTCCTGCACCTGTCGCGCCAGCCCGTCGAAGCCGCGCCGCATGTCGGTCGGGCCCGCGGCCAGCCATACCCGCACCCCCGGCGGTGGCCCGGGGATCACCCGCGCAGCGCCGCCAGCACCCGCCGCAAGGCGACGAGGCCGACCTCCTCGCCGATCCGCACCCGGATGCCGTCAGGCAACTCGATCTCGATCGCCGCGGTCACGCGCGGTGATGGTGGCGGCGGCGGTACAGGCTCTGGTTCCGGGATCGCCTCGCCGTGGCGATCGGCGGCGACGCGGACCGGCACGAACTCCGGCGTCGGCTCGGCCACCAGCAGGCCGTCCCGGGCCTGTCGTCGCCACTGGAACACCAGGCTGCGGTAGACGCCGTGCCGAGCTGCCACCTCTGCCACCTGCACGCCCGGCGCATCGCATTCGGCTAGGATGCGGAGCTTGTCCGCCACGCTCCAACGCCGACGCCGCTCGCGCCCGGTGATGATCTCGACCGTCCCGCTGTCCATGACCTTACAGACGACCTTACGCCCGACGTTAAGGCCGCCAGCCTCAACGCACCTCAGCAGCCAGAGAAGGCGATGGAGGCCGGACGCT
>NZ_JAETWB010000153.1 GCF_016773205.1 Belnapia arida | reverse complement strand
TGACCTGACCCCCTAGGAGTGGTCCGCCGGTAGAGTAGTCCGGCGGCTGCGTTAGGAGGCGGGCATGGCACGGGGTAAGGCGCACACGCCTGAAGAGATCGTCGCCAAGTTGCGGCAGGTCGAAGTGCTGGTGGGCCAGGGTAAGTCGGTTGCCGAAGCGGTGCGGTCGATCGGGGTGACGGAGCCGACGTACTACCGCTGGCGGACGGAGTTCGGCGGCCTGAAGCTCGACCAGGTGAAGCGGCTGAAGGAGCTGGAACGCGAGAACGCCCGACTGCGGAAGGCGGTCTCGGACCTGACGCTCGAGAAGGTCATCCTCAAGGAAGCCGCCACGGGAAAATGGTGAGCCCTGCGCGGCGGCGGACCTGCGTTGAGCATGTGGTGCGCGAGCTCGGGGTGTCCGAGCGGCAGGCCTGCAGGGTACTGGGGCAGCACCGCTCGACGCAGCGGAAGGCGCCACGTGGGGCGGGGGACGAGATCCGCCTGACGGCGGACATCATCGAGCTGGCCAAGCGCTATGGCCGGTACGGCTATCGGCGGATCACGGCGCTGCTGCGGGATGCGGGCTGGACAGTGAACCGCAAGCGGGTGGAGCGCATCTGGCGGCAGGAGGGGCTGAGGGTGCCGCAGCGGCAGCCGAAGCGCGGTAGGCTATGGCTGGCGGATGGCTCCTGCATCCGGCTGCGGCCTGAGCGGCCCCGGCAGGTCTGGGCCTACGACTTCGTCGAGGACCGCACCCGCGATGGGCGGAAGTTCCGGATGCTCTGCGTGGTCGACGAGTTCACCCGCGAGGCGCTGGCGATCCGGGCGGCGCGCAAGCTCAGCTCGGCGGACGTGATCGATGTGCTGGCCGACCTGTTTCTGGCGCACGGGACGCCGGCGCATATCCGCTCGGACCAGGGGCCAGAGTTCATCGCCGAGGTGGTGAAGGCCTGGATCGCCGGCGTCGGCGCCAAGACGGCCTACATCGAGAAGGCGAGCCCGTGGGAGA
>NZ_JAETWB010000152.1 GCF_016773205.1 Belnapia arida | reverse complement strand
CCAGAGCAGAAGGTGGCGGCGTTCCAGGCGGCTGCTTCAGCCGTGCAACACTGTCCGTAAAGGCGGGGCAAGGCCACTCCCTTGGGGGCGGCCTTTTCCTTTACCCATATGGCGATTGCGGCAGCCTTGGCTCATCTAGGATAGGCGGCGCCAGCATTATGAAACTAATATGGTTACATGAAACGCGATAGCTTATCTTGAGTTGTATAGCATGAGGTTTCCACAACCTCACTCCCTACGGATCCTACCTTGGCCCGCTCTTCCTCGGGGGAGGAGAGCGGGCCTTTCTCTGTCTTGTCAGCCGCTCGGCTCGGCGCCGTCATGGAGGCCGCCCAGCAGCAGCAGCCGGAGCATTTCGTGATCCTCGGCGGCCAGCTGTCCGCCCTCGAAAGCCTGCTGGACGGCTGTCTCGATCTCGATGCCCTGCTTCTGCGCTGCCATTCTTAGCCTGAGGTAGACGCCGGTGAGCCGGTCGAGCTCGGCGTCGAAGGTCGCCTTGTCGAGGTAGACCTTGCTGCTGCTCATCTGATCTCCCGATTGGGCTCAGGCCGCAGCCTTCTCCCGCGACAGCACTGCCTCACAGACCCTGCAGCGCCATGCCGACGCATCCCCGCCCGGATCGGCATAGCGGGCGCCGCATCTTGCGCACACGATCACCAGCTTGGGTGCGCGTTTCGGCCGCGGCATCTCCTCACCTCTTCTTTGGCTTCGACATCGCCAGCCGCATGTAATTTGGCAGCCGCTGTTCATCGAGCCACAGATCCACCAGTGGCGTGATGGTGCCGACCACGCCGAAGCCGCGGCCATGCAGCGGGTGGTCCGGCATCACCAAGCGGCAGACGTAGCCGCCCTTCTGACAATCAATCGTCGCACCTCGGTAAGCGTAGGACGGGCCTCCGAGCGGACCCTCCACCGTGGTGTTGCATGGGTCAGCCGCTTGGATGCACTGGTTCCTGCTCGTCGTCGGGATTACGCGATGCGGACGTACTCCGGC
>NZ_JAETWB010000151.1 GCF_016773205.1 Belnapia arida | reverse complement strand
AGAGCATTTTCCCATCAGTTTGCGTCATAGCCGGCGGCGGCGAAGTGGTTGGCGCACTCGGCTGGGGTGAAGGTGTCGATGATGCGGCCGATGGCATCCCATAGCCTGTCGAGGCTGCGTTCTACCGCTGTGCGGAGCGCGGCCTTCAGCTTGGCGGAGGCTTGCTCGATTGGGTTGAAGTCGGGGCTGTAGGGCGGGAGGTAGAGCAGGCTCGCGCCTGCGGCCTCGATGGTGGCCCCGACGCTTGCGCCCTCGTGGCTGCCGAGGTTGTCCATCACGACGATGTCGCCAGGGCAGAGCTCGGGCATCAGCACCTGCTCCACCTGGTCGCGGAAGAGCGAGCCGTCGATCGGCCCATCGAGTGCCAGGGCGTGACCATGCCGGCGTTGCGCAGGCCGGCGGCGAAGGTGATGGTCAGCCAGTGGCCGTGTGGGATGGCGGCGCGCAGCCGCTCGCCCCTGGGCGCCCGGCCGCGGGTGCGGCCAAGTTGGTCGAAGCCCAGGTCTCCATCAATGAACACCAGGCGGTCCGGGGCGAGATCGGGCTGCACCTCGAACCAGACCCAGCGCTGCCTCAGGATGTCCGAGCGGCCCTGCTTCGCGGCGTGGGCAGACTTTTGTTGCGCGTCATCCGGCGCCGGTCGAAGAAGCGCCACGGCGTGCCGATGCCGGCCGACACACCGGCCTTGACCAACTCGGCCCGGATCTCCCGCAGCATCAGGTTCGACTTCTGGCCGACGAGGCGAAGGATCAGCGCCGCACGCGCCTCGATCTGCGCCGGGCGCCGGCCCCCGCCGAGCGGCCCTGGCGCGACCGAACCCACCTGCCGCGACAGCGCCACCCAGCGGACCGCGCTGGCCGCGCTCACCCCGAAGCGGACCGCCGCCGCCCGGCAGGACGAACCCGCCGCGATCGCCACCACCACGCGTTCCCGCACGTCGACCGACAGCGCCTTGGACATCCGCATCGCCCCTCGCGCCAGGGCGCAAATGAAGCACCTCCACGAACCCTGTGGGTCACAAGCGATCCAGTC
>NZ_JAETWB010000150.1 GCF_016773205.1 Belnapia arida | reverse complement strand
GGCGCTGTTGCAGAAATCAGTGTGAGGACTTGGTTCGGTCTTTGATGTCCTGATCAGGCGTGGACGACGGTGTCGGGCATACCAAGGGCGTTGAAGGTGTTCAGGATGGCGCAGCGGATCTGCACCTCGGCGACCTGACGGGCGGGATCGCGGGCCGCAAGGCGCTCGCCCAGGCGCTTGAGGCGTGACATCGCCGTCTCGGCGAGGCTGCGCCGGTGGTAGCCGCTCCACCTTTTCCAGAGCCGTCGGCCAAGGCGCTTGATCGCGCGCAGGCTCTCGTTGCGCTCGGCAGCCCCGGTGGTTCGCCCTCGCCAAGGCTTGCCGTTGCGCCGCGGCGGCACCACCAGGTCGGCGTGGCGCAGGGCTGACGCCTCGTAGACCCCGCGGGTGTCGTAGGCGCCGTCGCCGCTGATCACTCCGATCCGCTCGTCCTCCGGAACCTGAGCCAGCAGCCCTGGCACGATCTCGCCGTCCCCATGCCGATGGTCGGTCATCTCGACGGCCCTGACCTCGTGGCTGTCGGCATCAATCACCAGGTGCACCTTGCGCCAGACCCGGCGCTTGTCAGCGCCGTGCTTCCTCACCTTCCACTCGCCCTCGCCCAGCACCTTCAGCCCCGTGCTGTCGATTACCAGGTGCAGCGGCCCGCTCCGGGCGCGGTAGGGGATCGTGACCGTCAGATCCCGTTGCCGCCTCGAGAGGGTGCTGTAGTGCGGCACCTGCCAGTCGAGGCCAGCCAGCCGGATGAGGCTACCCGCCATGCCTTGGGCCGCCCGGAGCGGCAGCTGGTAGAGCACCTTCAGCGTCAGCACCGCCTGGATCGCTGCATCCGTGAAGATCCGCGGACGGCCTCGCCTGCCCGTGCCCCCTGAGGCATGCCAGGACAGGTCGGGCGAGATCCAAACGGTCAGGTCACCACGGGCGATTAGTCCTCGGTCATACTCACGCCAGTTCCGCGTCCAGTATCGCCGCTGCGGCCGGCCACAACCCGTCGCTTCCTCAACCATCGCACCTCTCCGTCACCGGATTATGCAACAACGCC
>NZ_JAETWB010000014.1 GCF_016773205.1 Belnapia arida | reverse complement strand
TCGCCGCTGCGGCCGGCCACAACCCGTCGCTTCCTCAACCATCGCACCTCTCCGTCACCGGATTATGCAACAACGCCCGTTGCTTGGGTTAATACAAGCTACCGCCGCCCGCCGCCTGTCACGGTATGTGGCCGATCGCCTCACCACGCCTGCACTGCTCGCTGTAGCCCAGCATGCCAAGAACGGCACGACGAGCCTCTACGAGGTGTTGCGGGATCTGCAATTGGTGCGAGAGGCGGTGTCAGGTTTTGCCGGCAAGATGCTGGTCAGCATGGCGATGACGCCGATCCTGCTGCCGCTCGCTTTCTTGGTCCACTGGGCGCTTGCCGTCATCATCCTGCTGTTCTGCCTTGCGATGGCGCTGATCAGCCTGGCGATGATGGGCACCATGGGCCGCCAGCGCAGGCTGGCTGCCGGCAATGCGGCCGCCGTCTTCGGCATGACCGTCGACACGATGCGGTCCGGCGAGGCGGTCCTGGCGATGGGCATGCTTCCGCGCCTCGCCAGGCGCTGGCTCTCGGCGAGTTCGGCACGGGCGGAGGAGAGCTGGCGGGCGGAGGAGGCCGTCGCGCGCGTCCAGTTCCTGCATCAACTGGCGCTCGGCCTGTTCCGGGGCGCGGTGATGTTCGCGGTGACCGGCATAACCCTCGCCGGCGGCCACATGAGCAGCACGTTCGGCGGCGCCGCGGTCCTCATCATGCAGGTCGTCACCCCCTTCGCCACGCTGGGCAACACGATCGAGACCTGGGGCGAAGCCTCCGCGGCCTGGGCCCGCCTGCGGCGGCTGGCGAGCAACGTGACGCAGGCGCCGCTCCAGGGCCTGGCCTTCCCGGTCACGCAGGGCAGGCTGGTGGCGGAACGCCTCTCCTTCCGCTTCGACACGCGGAGCCCCCCCATCCTCCGCAACATCGACCTGGCCGTGGAGCCGCGCCAGCTCATCGGCATCCTCGGCGGGCCCGGCAGCGGCAAGACGACGCTCATGCGCCTGCTGCTCGGGCTGCACCAGCCTTCGGCGGGCGGCGTCTTTCTCGACGGGCATGCGACGAGCCAGTGGGACAGGCGCGACCTGGCGCGGCATATCGGCTACCTGCCGCAGCAGCCGCAGCTCGGTTCCGGCACGGTGGCGGAGGTCATCGCGCGGCTGGAGGAGCCGGACCCGGAGCTGGTCATGGACGCCGCCCGGCGTGCCGGCGCGCATGACCTGATCGCCGGCCTGCCCCTCGGCTATGCGACGCCGCTCGGCCAAGGGACGAAGCTGTCCCTCGGCCAGCAGCACCGCATCGCCATCGCCAGGGCCCTCTACGGCCGGCCGAAGCTGCTGCTGCTGGACGAACTCGGCGGGTCGCTCGATGCCGAGGGCGAGGCGGATGTCGCCGCCATGCTCGGGCGGCTGCGCCGCGAGGGGGGCTCCGCCGTGTTCACCACCCACCGGCCCGCGCTCCTGCGCATGGCCGACCGCGTCCTGGCCATCCGGAATGCGACGCTGGTGCCTGCGGGCAGCGCGATGCACCCCCATTCCGACCGGTCGCTTCCGGAACGGCGCCTGGCATGACGGTGCCGGCTGCCAGATCCTGGCTCAACCTCGGGGAAATCGGCATCACGCCCGCCGCCGTTGCCACGGTGCTGCTTCTCAGCCTCGCCGGGCAGATCGGCTATTTCGGCTTCCTGCTGCTGCTGAAGGCGCTGATGGACGCGACGCGCGCGAGCAGCAACGTCGACACCTACATCGTCATGATCGCGATCTTCGTCGGCCTCACGCTCTTCTCCGAGGTCTACCTGTTCTACCGGGCGAGGATGCTGCGGGCGGCGGCGCATCGCTTCAATCTGCGGCTGCGGGCGGAGGCGCTGCAAAGCTCGGTCCGCAACGCGGTCCGCACCGATGTTGCCCACGGGGTCACGGTGCTGCAGGACATCGCCACCGTGCAGGGCTTCCTGGCAGGACCCGCCCTGGTCGGAGCGCTCGACCTCGTCGGCGCCTTCCTCGCCTTGGCAGCGCTGTTCTACATCGACAGCGGCTTCGGCTGGATCACCACGGCGGGCATCCTCGTCACCATCGCCATGGCCTTCGTGACGAAGCTGGCGACGTCGCGGCAGAGCGTTCAGGCGGAGGGGCGGATTGCGGCGGTGTCGGCGGAACTCGGCAGCGTCTTCGCCAGCAACGACGTGCTGCGGGGGCTGGGGCAGCTCCCGGCCATGCTCTTCCGCTGGAACCGGCGCTACGACCGGGCACTCGACGCCGGCGATGCCGCCCATGCCCGGAAGGAGGCGATCGAGCAGATCGAGCACATCGTCGCCGGTCTTTCTGTGCTGGCGCTGCTGGTGCATGGCATCGTCCTCGCCTTCGAGGGCACCGGCACCATGGGTCTCGTGCTCTGCGCCTTCTTCGGCGGCTACAAGGCGATGGCGCCGTTCTCGGACGTCCTGCGGTATTGGGACAGCTGGCGCGGCGGGCTCGGCGCCTGGCAGCGGCTGCGGCAGGTCCTGCGTGAGGACGGGGCGCCCGCCGTCGCACCGCCGGACCTCGCCGCGCCACCGGGCCTCGTGGCGGAAGGGCTTGGCTTCGGGCCTGATGGCCGCGCGACGCCGATCATCAACGGCCTGTCGCTGAGGCTTCCGCCGGGGAGCGTCACCCTCGTCACGGGCCGGAACGGCGCTGGGAAGAGCACCCTGCTCCGTCTGGTGCTTGGCCTGTTGCAACCGGGTTCGGGCCGGATCCTGCTGAACGGGCAGGACACCTGGTTCTGCGACCGCGAGTCGCTCGGCGCCCGCATCGGCTACCTGCCGCAGGACATCCAGCTGCTTGACGAGAACGTCCGGACTAATATCGGCCGTGCCCCGGACGCGCCGCTGGAGGCCGTGATCGCCGCGGCATCGGCCGCCGGTGTGCATGAGATGGTCGGCCGCCTGCCGCTGGGGTACGCCACGCCCTGCGCCGGCCTTTCCACCGGGCAACGCCGGCTGGTCGCGCTGGCCCGGGCGCTTTACGAGGGGCCGGAACTGCTGGTCCTGGACGAGCCGGAAGAGGCGCCGGATGGGCCCTCGCGCCGCCTGCTCCTCGCTGCGGTCGAGCATGTACGGATGGCGGGTGGCGTTGTCCTCATCGTCACCCACGACCCGGAGGGATGGACCGAGAGGGCGCATTACGTACTGCATCTCGTGCCCGGCGGGCGGTGGAGCCTGGCCGAACAGCAGCCGGTTGAGGCCGTGGCACGCGCCATACCGGCCGCGCCGCCATCGGTGCCAGGCGATCTGCAGGATGGCCGCCTCGCGCTGCGCCAGCTCATCGAGGCTTCCGTGCCGGGCCCTCCCGTCTCGGCGGTGATGCGGACAGCGTTGCTGGCGCTTGGATTGACCTTGGTGCCCTTCATCGGCTGGGCGACCATGACGCGGATGGAGCAGGCCGTGCTCGCCCAGGGCCAGTTGGTGCCGGACGGCCGGCGGAAGACCGTCAACCTGCTGGAGCCCGGCATCCTGCGGGAAATGCTGGTGCAGGAGGGTTCGGTCGTCCAGGCCGGGCAACCCTTGCTCCGGCTCGACCTGACCCAGTCCGAGGCGACGGCCATGCAGGCGCGGATCGCCTATTGGGGCGGCCGGACGCGGGCCGTGCGGCTGGCCGCCGAGCAGGCGGATCAGCGCCGGCTTGTCTTTCCGCCGGACCTTGAAGCCGGGGCCGCCGACAACCCGGCCATCGCGGTCTTCCTGCAGGCCGAGCGGACGCTCTTTGCGGCACGCTGGGCGGCCTTCGACAGCCAGGCGGGGGTGCAGGAACGGGCCATCACGCAGCTCCGAGAACAGGTCGCCGGTGCCCGTGCACAGCGTGACGGCGCAATGCGGCAGGCGGCTTCGGTCAAGGAGCAAATTGAAGGCTACAACCGCCTGCTGAGTCAGGGTTATGCCTCGCGCTTCCTGGTGCTGAACCTGCAACAGCAGGAGGCAGGGTTCGTCGCAATCATCGGCCAGGCGGAGGCGCAGGAAGCGCAGCTCCGCGAGGGCATCGCCCAGGCGGAGCGGCAGCTCACCAGCATCCGGCTGCAACGGCTTTCCGACATCGCCACCGACATCCGGGTGACCGAGGCCGACATCGCCGCGGCCCAGCAACAGCTCCGCACGGCAGAGGATGTGCTGGCGCGGCGCGAGGTGCTTGCGCCGGAGGCCGGGCGGGTCACCCATATCCGGGCATTAACACCCGGAGCGAGCATTGGCGTGGGGGAGCCTGTCCTCGACCTTGTGCCAGTCGAGGACAGCCTGGTGGCCGAGCTGCGGCTGCTGCCGACGGATATCGACCAGGTGGCGGTCGGGCAGCGGGCGAGGCTGCGGCTGGCCGCGCTCCGGCAGCAGAACCCGCCGATGCTGCCGGGCCAAGTCGTCACCGTCTCACCCGATCTGCAAGCCGATGCTGCCGGCCAGACTTACTATCTTGTCCGGGTCGCGCTCGATCCCGGCACGCTCGAGCTCGTGCCGCAGCGTTCGCTCGTGGCCGGCATGCCGGTTGAGGGCTTCCTGATCGGCGAGAGCCGGACCCCGCTCGGGTATTTCTGGGAGCCGGTGCGTGGCTCGGTACGGCGGACGGTGCCGCCGGCCACGCCCCCGGAGGTTCAGCCGCCTGGAGCGTGAGCGGCGGCCATGCGCTTCGGGTATTCGTCGGAAGTGGCAACAACGGCTTCAGGTAAGACCCGTTCTGGAACGGTGAGGGATGGGCGACGTGCGCAGCGGGAGGGCGCTCATGCCGATTCGGATCACGGCGTCGCTGACGTCGCGCCGGCGCTCATGGTCAAGGACCAGCTTCCGCCAGTGCACCATCCAGCCGAAGGTGCGCCCGATGGCCCAGGGCCCGGGCAGCAGGTGGAAGCCTTGCGGGTCGGTTAGCTTGCGGGCCACCTCATGACGGCATCGCGGTAGGCAGCGCGGCTCCTGTCCTGCCTGTCTGCCTTGGCCAGATTAGCCTCGGCGAGGGCGGGTTTCGCCTCAGGCTGGGCCTTCGGTGCGGCGCCGACCGGAGAATACCGAGGGCAAAGGGGACGCGTGCCGCGTCGCCTGACGGCACCTTCCGACGCCTGGAATTGCAAAATCGCCGACGCGGCTGGGGTATGGCTCCACGGGCCGTCTTGAGCAACCATGGCGTCCGGCAAAGTCCGGACAACCGGAAGGCCGCCTTGCTGGGAGGACAACATCAATGAACACGGTCTCCATCGGCCGTCGCTCGGCGCTCGGTGCCGCCTTTGCCGCGACGGTGCTTGCGTGCCCGGCCATCGGCCAGGGACGCTTCCCCAATCGGCCGGTGCGGTTCCTGATCCCATGGGCACCCGGGGGCACGCTCGACGCCTTCATCCGCCTGCAGGCCGAGCTGTTCCAGCAGGACACCGGCCAGACGCTGATCATCGAGAACCGGCCTGGCGCCCGGGGCACGCTGGCCGCCCAGTTCCTGCTCACCCAGGCACGGCCCGACGGCTACACCATCGCCCACCACCATCTCTCGGTCATCCGGCATCCCTTCCTGACGAAGCGGCCGACCTGGGACCCGGTGGACGACTTCACCTACATCATGCAGCAAACGGGGTTCGTCTTCGGCCATGTGGTGCATCCGGCCTCGGGCTGGACCACGCTGGCCGAGATGTTCGCCGAAGCGCGGCGGCGCCCGGGCGAGCTCACCTACGGCACCTCCGGCATCGCAACCTCCAACCACCTGGCCATGGAGGAGCTCTGCGAGAAGGAAGGCGTGCAGATGACTCATGTGCCCTACCGTGGCACCTCGGAGAACATCACCGCGGTACTGGCCCGGCAACTGGACTGCATCGCCAACTCCAACTCCTGGGCGCCGGTTGTCGAGACGGGGCAGTTGCGGCTGCTCGCCGTCTGGACGAAGGAGCGGCTGCGCAGCTTCCTTCAGGTGCCGACGCTGCTGGAGCTTGGCTACGGCATGGTGGTGACTTCCCCTTATGGCGTCGCCGGACCGAAGGGCATGGACCCCGAGGTGACAGAGGCGCTGCATCAAGCCTTCCGGAAGACGCAATCTCATCCGCGGGTCCAGGAGTTCATGGCCAGCAACGACATGCCGAACGAGTACCTCGGCCCCGCTGACTACACCGCCTTCGCGCGCGAGCGCGCCGGGTACGAGCAGCGAATGGTCACCCGGTTGAACCTGTCGATCGACTGATGGCTTCGCAAGGCGGAAGGCAGGGCGAGCCCGTGTTCAAACCCTCGCCGAAGCCCGGGGTCGGGCACAGATGGGAGACTGCATCAGCATGGCCGGCGGCAAGCTGGGCTGCCGCCCAGCTCGACCGCTTCATCCTGTTTGCGGCAACGTCACCAGCCTGAGGGGAGACGGCTGGCCGACCGCTGCGCCGGCACGCAAGACGCTGGCGCCCTGGCGAGGCGAAGCCAAGATGTTGGCTATGGCTTGGCGTTACTGAGGCCGTGTCCGCTTCGACAGCGACACCGCGTAGGGTGCCGGCCGGGCACGAAGCGTCGGGTCGTCGCTGAACTCGACGCCGGGCGGATTGGCCAGCGCCAGGAAGCTGATCCGGTCGCAGGCGCCGCCCGGCCCGGGCGCGACCTCGGTGACCGTCAGACGGCCCACGGTCGCGCGTGGCCGGTCGTCGGGCCATGCGGTGGTCGGGTCGTTCAGGTCGTCGCCAGCCTGCGGAAAGATCAGCACCATGTCGAAGGTGGCAGGCGCCTGGGCGATCCGGCCCCGCAGCTCATCCGCCAGGAAATCGGCCGGCAGGCTGCGCATCTGCTCCTCGCTGAGGCGCTGCGTCCCGGCCACGGGCTCGAACACCCAGCGTGCCGGGCGGACCTCGCCGTCGGCGCCGCGGAAGCGGAAGGTGTTGACCCCCCAATAGGGCGTCGTCGCCCAACTCGCCGGCGGAGCATTGGCGGCGAGCCACCTTCCCTGCAGCGTGGTCTTCGGGTTCGCGGCGACGAAGGCGTCGATCGCCGCCTGGTCCGGCCGCCCGGTTGCCGGGTCGGGCCTGCGCACGCGAAGCCCCTCGACCAATGCTTCGGGCGTCGGCGCTCCAAAGATGGGCACGGAAATGTTCGCCATGTCCCAGGAAGTGCCACCGGGCACCTGGAAGCGGATCGAGAAGCCGCGGGTGCTGCGGCTGGTATCCGCGGCGGCAGGACCACCGCCCACGGCGAAGCGGATGATCGTCGGAATGCGTTGCCCGCCGAAGGTCGGCGCGACCGATAACCGCGCCCCGTCGGCCGTGCCCTCGAAGAAGCCGGAGGCGCAGGTACCCTTCGGATGGCTCGGGCGATGCGTCCGGATCGGGCCCAGTACCCCCTCGAAGGCTTCGATCACTTGCGTCGGGGTCGGCGCCTGGGCATCGGCCGGAACGGCAACCCCGAAGCCGAGCAGGAGGGCAACAACCGAAACGGTACGAGGGGATGTGGGCATGAGCCTTCCTCCTTTGGCAATTCGCCACGGCATGATGTGGCGATTGCAGTCATCCTCGCAACGTGACGTTCGATGAGGCGGTTCGCCTCCGGGATCCAGGTTTACCTGAGCAGGAAAGGTTTCGGCCGTCGCCGGCCACTGGCCGGTTGTACCGGCGCCGCCGAGGTGACCGGCACGCCGGGGAACCGCGGCGCCGCCTGCCGAAGCCACCCTGCTCGTCACCGCTGGCGATGCTCCGCCTGCAGGACGGGAGCTTGCTTCGCGCCGCCGATCTGGGACGATGCCGACCGTGGCGGAGCCCGGGCCAGTCGGCACGGACCTCGCGGGGAGAAACGCCAATGGAACGACACTACGGCTGGGTCATCGTCGCTGTCGGGGCTTTGATGGGCTGCATCGGCATGGGGTCGCTGTTCTCCCTCGCCATCTTCCTTGGTCCCGTTGCCGCCGATACCGGCTGGTCACGCGCCGGCATTTCCGCGTCGATGACGATCGCCTTCCTGGCCATGGGGTTCGGCGGTTTTGGCTGGGGCTGGATCAGCGACCGGTATGGACCACGGATTGTCGGCATCGCGGGCGGGTTGCTGCTGGGTGCCGGGCTGCTTCTGGCCAGCCAGGCGACCAGCCTGCTGACGTTCCAACTCGCCTATGGCCTGTTTCTCGGCACGGCGGTCGGCGCCTTCTTCGCGCCCATGATGGCGACGGCCAGCGCGTGGTTCGACCGCCAGCGGGCGCTCGCGGTCTCCCTCGTGTCCGCCGGCCTCGGAACGGCGCCCGTGACGGTCGCGCCCTTCGCGCAATGGCTGCTCTCCAGCCATCACTGGCGCACGTCGCAACTCCTGATGGGGGTCATCGCCTGGGCGGTCCTGCTGCCGGCCGCGCTGCTGCTGCGCCGCCCGCCGGCCACGGCCCTGAACGCAGGCGCGGACGACACCGCGAAAGGCAAAGGCTTCACCGCCCGCAAGGCGCTGGGCTCCCGGCAATTCGTGGTGCTCGCGGCGACCTTCTTCGCCTGCTGCCTGGCGCATGCCGGGCCGATCTTCCACGTCGTCAGCTATGCGATGGTCTGCGGCTTGTCCGCCGCGGCCGCCGTCAGCGTCTACGGCCTGCAAGGCTTGGCAGGGCTTGGCGGGCGTCTGCTTCTGGGCGTGCTCGCCGACCGGCACGGGGCCAAGCCCGTGCTGATCGGTGGCTTGCTGCTGCAGGCGCTGGCGATCGGCGCCTTTCTCCCGACCAGCAGCCTCGGCGAGTTCTACGCCGTCGCGGCGGTTTTCGGCCTCGCCTATGGCGGGGTGATGCCGCTCTACGCGGTACTCGCGCGGGACTACTTCGGGCCCCATGTCCTGGGCACGGTGTTCGGCGCAGCCACCATGGTGTCCTGCCTTGGCATGGCGGCCGGACCCGCGGTCGGTGGCTGGATCTTCGACCGTTTCGGCAGCTATGCCGGGATGCACCTCAGCTCCCTGGCGATAGGCTTCGGGGCCGTGGCGATCGCCCTTGCCTTTCCACCCTTGCCTCGGATGCAAGCTGAACGCCTGAGGCCGGCTTAGCGTACCGGCAGCGGCCGGTGGCTGTAGCGATCCATAGTGTCCCAGCACCGACCTTCCCGACATCGCCCGATCCGGGGCGGAGCATGATGAGCCCGTCCGCCCCGTTGCATCGCGTCAGGCCTTCGGCTTGGCGGAATAGGCGCTGCCGGCCGCCCGTACCTCGGCCGCTGTCTTCGCAGCGCGCAACCGTGCCAGCTGCTCGGCTTCGCCGGCCAGCATCGTCTCGGCGTTCTGCAGCACCTGGGTGGCGCGGTCGGCGGGAAACTTCACCGCGCCGTTCTCGTCCATGTGGATCAACTCGCCCGGTGCCACATCCATGCCGCCGACCGAGACCGGCACGTTCACCGCCTGCACCGCCATTTCGCCATGCCCGGCCGTGACGCCGCCGAGCAGCAGCTGGAAGCCGAGCTTGCGGATCGCATCGACGTCGCGCGAGGGGCCATTCGAGAGCAGGCCGATGCAGCCGACCGACATCATGGAGGTGACCATGATCTCGCCAGCCAGCCCCGCCTTGGCCATCAGTTCCGGCGGCCATTTCTGCTGAATGACCAGGATGGTTGGCTTTGGCATGGCATCGAGCGCGTCGATCACGTCCATGAAGCTGAGCCTGCCGCTGTAGTTGGGGTCGGGAAGGCCGTAGATGCAGGTGACGGCGTGGCCGACCACCGGCCCCATATCCGGATAGAGGCAGCGGATCGACGTGTCGGTGTACCAGTTCTCGGTCCACGGATTGTACAAGCCGAGACAAAGCGGGTTCTTCGGGTAGGTCGCCACCACGTTGGTGATGGTCGGTGTGTCGATCTTGCGCAGTCCGGCAAAGATGTCGTCCTTGCTGGATGTCATGCTGGCCCCCTCCCTGAGTTGCGCGCGCATGGTCGCGGGCGGCGTGGCGTCCGTCCAGGCTTTCCGCGCTCCCGCGTTGCGAATCAGGTGGCCCGGCAGGGAGAACGGAGCGGCAAGACTGTTCACTGCGGCTCGAGGCATCGGCAAATGGTGCGACGAGTAGCGGGGTTGGCCGCGCTCCGTCCCGCCGATCCGGAACCACCTCGACATCCCATATGCTCCGGCCGAACACCTGGGAGGGCCAGACTGCGTGGCTGATGATCTCCGCCGGGAAGCGGTATCCAGGGCAGCGGGCGGGGCCTGGTGTCATCTGGCCAGCTTCGCCAGGCTGGTCCGCTCCGGCCACCGGCCCTTGCTTAGAGGAGCCCTCCCACACCAGCTTCGAACCATCCATCAGGTCGGTGTGCCGTGCTGCCGTGCGGGCCGAGACAAGCCGAGATGATCCCGCAGCTTGCGCCCGCGATAGGCCCGGCGGAAAAGCCCGCGGCGCTGGAGCTCCGGCACGACGCCGTCCACGAACTCGTCGAAGCCGCCTGGAAAATAGGGCGGCAGGATGTTGAACCCGTCCGCAGCGCCGCCCAAGAACCATTCCTCCAGCGTGTCGGCGATGCTGGCCGGAGTGCCGCAGATCACCCAGTGGCCACGCGCCGCGGCAGTCAGATTGTACAGGTCGCGGAGCGTCATCCCTTCCCGCCGCGCCTTGGCCAGCATGGTGCGGGCGAAACCATGCGAGGTATCCGGCAGCGGCAGGTCCGGCACCGGGCCGTCCATCGGATAGGCGGACATGTCCTGGCCCAGGCGATTGGAGAGCATCGACAGCGCGTTCGTGGAATTCACGAAGCTCTGCAGGTGGTCCAGCTTCTCCAGCGCTTCCTCCTGCGTGCGGCCGATCACCGGCATCACGCCGGGCAGCACCGCCACCTCGCCCGGATCGCGGCCGTGGCGCGGCAGCCTCTCCTTCAGCGCGGCGTAGGCGGCACGGGCCTCATCGAGATCCTGCACCACGGAGAAGACGACGTCGGCGCTGCGGGCGGCCATCTCCTGCCCGGGCTCCGAGGCGCCGGCCTGCAGGATCACCGGCTGCCCCTGCGGGCAACGGCCGATGTTGAGCGGGCCTTCAACCTCGAAGAAACGTCCCTTGTGGTGCAGCTTGTGCACCTTCGCCGCGTCGATGTAGCGGCCGGTCTTCCGGTCGGCGACGATCGCGTCATCCTCCCAGCAATCCCATAGCCCGCGGACCACGTCGATGAACTCCTCGGCGACCTCGTAGCGCTGGCCGTGCGGCGGGTGCTGCCGCCCGAAATTCGCAGCCGCTTGGCCGCCGGAGGTGGTGACGGCATTCCAGGCCGCGCGACCGCCGCTCAGATGGTCGAGCGACGCGAAGAGCCGCGCCACGGTATAGGGCTCGGCATAGGTGGTGGAGGCGGTCGCCCCGAGCCCGACATGGGTCGTCGTCGCTGCCAGCGCGGCCAGCATGGTAATCGGCTCGAACCGCGCGGTGAAGGACGGATGCGCGTTGGGGTCGGCGCTCAGCCCGTCGCCCAGGAACAGCAGATCGAACAACCCGCGCTCGGCCGTGCGCGCGATCTGTTGCGCGACGGAAAGATTCTGGAAGCTGTCCGCGGCACCGGGCAGCCGCCAGCCGGCCACGTGGTTGCCGGTCCCCAGGACGAAGACCCCGAGATGCATCTGGCGCTGTTCTTGGCGCATGTCGTTTCCTTCACGGCGTGGCGGCGGCCTTTCGTGCCGCGATCGTCATGGGTGAGCGAAACCCGTGCCAGCTGCCGCGCCCGTCACTGGCCTGGCCTTTGCAAGGCTCCGGCGGCGAGGCAGCAGGGGGCGGAGAACGGTGGAGCTTACCAGACGGAACTACGCGGCACTGACCCTCGCAACCTTGATCGCTGCGCCGGCCCGGGCGGGGGCGGCGACGCCGGGTCTGATGGTGCGCTCGGACGGGCAGCCGCAGAACCTCGACCCGCACCAGATCTTCGACGTGCCGATGATGGGCTATGCCCTTAACACCTATGACGGGCTGTACAGGTACCAGAACAATCCGCCGGTGCTCGAGCCCTGGCTCGCCACTGGGCATGCCTCGTCGGAGGATGGACTGGACTGGGAGTTCAAGCTCCGCCCTGGCGTGACCTTCCACGATGGCAGCCCGCTGACCGCGGCCGATGTGGTCTACAGCTTCCAGCGCGTGCTGGCGCTGAACAAGGCACCGGCCAGCGCCTTCCTGCCCATCCTGAAGCCGGGTAACGTCACGGCGCCCGACCCACTCACCGTGCGCTTCCGGCTGGACCGGCCCTATGGCCCCTTCCTGGCGGCCATCCCGATCGTGGCCATCGTCAACGCCAAACTCGTCCAGGCCAACGAGAAGGGCGGGGATCACGGTGCCGCATGGCTCGCCAGCAACGAGGCAGGCTCCGGCGCCTACTCCTTCGTGCCGGGCACGCTGACGCCGAACGAGCGGCTGGGCATGCAGCGCTTCGAGGGCCACTTCTGGGGTTGGTCCGACAATCCTTCGCCTGTCGCCCGCGTGGCGATGCGCACGGCACGGGAGACCTCCACGGGCGTGCTCGGCCTGATGAATGGCTCGATCGACTGGACCGACAGCTATCTGCCGACGGACCAGGTGGAGCAGATCCAGTCGAGCCGCGTGGCGCGAGTGGAGCGGCACTCCTCCCTGCGGACCTTCGTCATCCGCATGAACAATGCGCGGGCGCCGTTCAACAACCTGAACTTCCGCAAGGCGATGGCGCACGCTTTCAATTACGACGGATTCATCAAGGAAATCCTTAAGGGCTATGCCGACCGCAACGCCGGCCCCATGCCCAACCCGCTCTGGGGCGTGCCGAAGGATGCGGCGGGCTATGACTACGACCTGGGCAAGGCGCGCAACTTTCTCCGCGCCGCACAAGCCGATGGCGTGAACATCCGCCAGCCGATTCGCATCCACATCCAGTCGCAGCTCGAACAGACCAACCAGGCGGCGCAGCTCTTTCAGAGCGACCTGCAGTCGATCGGCGTGAACCTGCGCATCGTGACCGATACCTGGGCCAACATCGTGACATCCACCGGTTCGGCCGAGACCTCGCCCGACATGTGGATCCACTGGGTCAGCACCTATTTCGTCGATCCCGAGAACTGGGTCGGCCAGATGTACGATAGCCAGTTCCACGGCACCTGGAAGGCCTCCTCCTGGTACAAGAACCCGGAGGTGGACGCGCTGCTCGGCCGGGCGCGCGGGCTGGTGAAGCAGGCAGAGCGCGCCCCGCTCTATGAGGAGGCGACGCGCCGCGTCATGGCGGACTGCGCCGATATCTGGGTCTACAACACGGTTGAGCTGCGCGGCGTCTCCAACCGCCTCTCCGGCTATCGCTTCTGCCCCGCCGGCGGCGGGTCGGAGTTGCGCTGGCTCCAGCTGAAGGGCTGACATGGCGGGTTTCGTTCTGCGGCGGGTGCTGCTGGTGCTGCCCTCGCTGCTCGGCCTGCTGATCGTCTGCTTCCTGCTGATCCGCATGGTCCCGGCCGATCCGGCCGTGGCGCTCGCCGGCGACAATGCCACCCCGGCGCAGATCGAGGCGATCCGCCGCAGCTATGGTCTGGACCAGCCGATCCATGTGCAGTTCCTGCGTTACCTCGAGGGCGTGGCGCGGCTGGATTTCGGCCAGAGCCAGTTCTCCAGCCGGCCCGTTGCGGAGGACATCGCTCAACGCCTGCCGGCCACGCTGGAGCTGACCATGGCGGCGCTGCTGATCTCGGTCGGCCTCGGCGTGCCGCTCGGCGTACTGGCTGCGGTGAACCACAATCGCTGGCCGGATTTCGTGCTGCGCGTGGTCTCGGTGGCCGGGGTCGCCATCGCGGCCTTCTGGCTGGCCATCATGCTGCAGATGCTCTTTGCCATGCAGCTGGGCTGGCTGCCCTTGCGCGGGCAGCTCAGCGCCGGGCTGACGCCGCCCCCGGGGCCCACCGGCTTCCTGCTGCTCGACAGCCTCCTCGTTGGCCGCTTCGATCTGTTCGCGGACGCGCTGCGGCATCTGGTACTGCCGGCCGTCACCCTCTCCCTCGGCGGGTTGGCGACGATCACGCGCTTCACCCGGGCGGGCGTGCTCGACACGCTGCAGAAGGACTTCGTCTTCTACGAGCGCGCCTCGGGCTATGCGCCGCGGCGGCTGGTCTGGATCTACGTGCTGCGCAACTCCGTGGCGGCGACCGTCACGCAGATTGGGCTGCTCTTCGGCGGGCTGATCGCGGGGGCTGTGGTGGTCGAGTCCATCTACGACTGGCCCGGCATCGGCAGCTACACCGTGCAGGCCATCCTGACGGCTGATTCGAAGGTGATGCTGGCCGTCACGCTGCTGGTGGGGCTGATCTATGCGGTGGTGAACATCCTGACCGATGTGGCGCACGCCCTGATCGACCCGCGGCTGCGGGACCGCGCCTGATGCTCGTCCTCCGCAAGTTCCTGCGCGACATACCCGCCGTCCTCGGCGCCGTGATCGTGCTCGGCGTCGTCCTGTTGGCGATCTTCGGCCCCTGGATCGCGCCCTATCCGGAAGATGCCGCGGCCTCCCATCTGCTGCGCCGGCTGCGGCCGCCTAGCGCCGCCTTTCCCTTCGGCACCGACAATCTCGGGCGTGACATCCTCTCGCGCGTCATCCTCGGCGCGCGCGGGGCGCTGAAGGTGTCGCTGGCGGTGGTGGGTGCCGCCATGGCGATCGGCGTGCCCCTCGGCCTGGTCGCGGGCTACGGGCGGGGCATCCTCTCCGAGGCCATCATGCGGGTCACGGATGTCTTCCTCGCCCTGCCGCAGTTGATCCTCGCCCTGGCCCTGGCGCAGCTGCTCGGCCCCTCGGTCGAGAGTGCGATGCTGGCGCTGGCGCTGACCTACTGGCCCTTTTTCACCCGCATCGTGCATACCGAGACGCAGCGGCTGCGCAACGCGCTGTTCGTGGATGCGCTGCAGGGCATCGGTGCTTCGACGCCGCGCATCCTGTTCCTGCACATCCTGCCCAACATCCTCTCGCCCATCATCGTGCGCGCCACCATCGGCCTCGGCTTCACCATCCTCGTCGCGGCCGTGCTGGGCTTCCTCGGCATGGGCGCCACGCCGCCCGACCCGGATTGGGGCCTGGCCGTGGCGCAGAGCCGGAGTTACCTGCCCAATGCCTGGTGGTTCGCCACCTTCCCCGGCCTCGCCATCCTCGTCGCCGTGCTGGGCTTCAACCTGCTGGGCGACGGGCTGCGGGACCTCGTCGACCCGCGCCTGCGGCGGTCCCGCTGATGGCCATGCCGGTGCTGGAGGTAGAGGCGCTGCGCGTCGCCATCCGCGGCGATGAGGGGATGGCGCGCATCCTCGACCACATCGCCTTCCGGCTGGAGACGGGGCGCATCCTCGGTGTCGTCGGCGAATCCGGATGCGGCAAGTCCACGCTGATCCGCACCATCCTCGGCATCCTGCCGCGCGGCGCGCAGGTCGGCGGCGGGCGGGTGATGTTCGAGGGCGAGGACCTGCTCGCCTTCTCCGAGGCCGAGCTGAACCGGCAGGTCCGCGGCAGCCGCATCAGCTTCATCCCGCAGGACCCGTATCTTGCGCTCAACCCGGTCTTCACCGTGGGCGCGCAGCTGCTGGAGACGATGCGCCGCCACCGCCACGGCACGCGGCAGGACCACCGGGCGGAGCTGGTGCGCCTGCTGCGCCGCGTGCAGCTGCCGGATGCCGAGGCGGCGCTCGACCGTTATCCCCATCAATTCTCTGGCGGCCAGCGGCAGCGCCTGCTGATCGCCGCCGCTCTTGCCTGCGCGCCGCGGCTGGTGGTGGCGGACGAGCCGACCACGGCGCTCGACGTCACGACGCAGCAGCAGATCCTGCTGCTGCTGCGCGAGCTGGTGGAGGAGACCGGCGTCTCCATGCTCTTCGTCACCCATGATCTCGGCGTGGTGGCCGAGCTCTGCGACGACCTCTGCGTCATCTATGCCGGGCAGTCGGTGGAGACGGGCCTGGCGCGGGCGGTGCTGGGCAGCCCGATGCATCCCTATACCCGCGCGCTGCTGGCCTGCCACCCGGACCGTTCGGAGGGGTTCGTCGGCATCCCCGGCGCCGTGCCCTCGCCGCTGCGCGCCCCACCTGGCTGCCGCTTCGCGCCGCGCTGCCCGGAGGCGCGGCAGGGCTGCCCCGCCCGTGCGCCGCAGCCGCGTGCCGCCGCGTCGGGGCGGGCGGTGGACTGCATCCTCTACGATCCGGTGCCCGTGGAGGCCGTGTCGTGACGCCGATCCTTGCGCTGCGCGACGTGGCGGTGAGCCTCGGCGGCCGCAGGCGATGGCTGCGTGCCTCAGTGCCGCCGGTGCAGGCCGTGCGCGGCGTCAGCCTCGACCTGGCGGAGGGCGAGATCCTCGGCGTGGTGGGCGAGTCCGGCTGTGGCAAGACGACGCTGGGGCGGACCATGCTCGGGCTGCAGCGGGAAAGCCGCGGCGAGATCCGGCTGGACGGCGCGGTGGTGAGCGGGCTCGACCCCCGCGCCGCCCGGCGGGCGCGCAACGCCGTCCACTACGTCCACCAGGATGCCGGCGCGGCGCTCGATCCCTGGTGGAGCATCGGCCGCACGCTGGAGGAGGCGCTGGCGGTGCAGGGCGTGCGCGACGCGGCCGAGCGCCGGGCGCGGATCGACGAGGTGCTGGCCGCGGTCGGCCTGGATGCCAGCGCGCGGCCCCGCTACCCGCATGAATTCTCCGGAGGGCAGCTCCGCCGCGTGGCCCTGGCCCGCATCCTGGCGCTGCGGCCGCGCGTGGTGATCCTCGACGAGCCGACCTCCGGCCTCGACATGTCCGTCCAGGCCATGGTGCTGAACCTGCTGACAGAGCTGCGGCGCCGCTACGGCCTGACCTACGTCTTCATCTCCCACGACCTCTCCGTGGTGCGGCGCTTCTGTGACCGGGTGGCGATCATGTATCTCGGCCGGGTGGTGGAGCTGGCCTCGGCCGCCGAGGTCTTCGCCCATCCGCGCCATCCCTATACCCGCGCCCTGCTTGCCGCCTCGCCGAGCCTCGCGCCGGAGACCCGGCCACGCGCCCCCGTGCCGCCGGGCGAGCCGCCCAGCGCCGCACGCCTGCCGCCGGGCTGCGCCTTCTCGCCCCGCTGCCCCCATGCCCAGCCGCGCTGCCGCGAGGTGGACCCGGCGCTGGAACAGGACGGCCGCGGCGAGAATGCCTGCCTGCGCTGGCGCGAGATCGCCGGCGCCGACGACCCCGCGATGCAGCCCGCCTGACCAATCAGCGAGGACACGCCATGGACCACGCCCCGCCCGCGCGCTGCGACGCCGTGACCCTCGAGATCGTGCGCGGCGCCATCCGCGCCGCCCAGGCGGAGATGGAGGCGCTGGTCGAGCGCACCGCCATGTCCGCCTTCATCCGCGAGAAGAAGGACTTCTACACCGCGCTCTTCGACGCGGAGGGCGTCATGGCCGTCGGCTCCAACGTGCCGGTCTTCGGCGACATCACCGGCCCGGTCTTCCGCCGCTTCCCGATCGGAACGATGCGCGAGGGCGACCTCTACTGGTACAACGACTGCTACGAGAGCGGCGGCGCGGTCAGCCATTCCAACGACCAGGTCTTCCTGGCGCCGGTCTTCCTCGAGGGACGGCGCGTGGCCTTCGTGATGGGCTGGGCGCATTTCGCCGATATCGGCGGGCTGCGCGCCGGCTCCATCAGCCCCGACGCCACCGACATCTTCCAGGAGGGCATCATCATCCCGCCGATGCGGCTGATCCGCGACGGCGAGGTGAACGAGGCTGCGTTGCAGATCTTCTACCGCAACTCCCGCTACCCGGGCCTCGTCCAGGGCGATGCGCGGGCGCTGATGGCCAGCGTCGCGCTCGGCGTGGCCCGGATGCGGGAGGTGGCCGCGCGCTTCGGCCCCGACCGCCTGGCCGATGCGCTGGCCCAGCTCCTCGCCCGCACCGAGGCGACGGTGCGCGCCCGGCTGCGCGAGACCTTCGCCGTCGGCACCCATAGCTTCACCGACCGCATCGACAGCGACGGCCACGGCAACGGCCCCTTCCGCATCCGCCTCTCCCTGACGCGGACGCCGGAGGACCGCTTCATCATCGACGCCACGGCGACCGACGACCAGTCGCCGGGGCCGGTGAATTTCCTGATGAACCGCGACGTGCCGGGCATGGCGCTCGGCCTCCTCTTCCTCGGCGGCGACCCGACCCAGGTGGTGAATGCCGGCTGCCCGCGCGCCATCGACGAGGTGCGGCTGCGGGAGGGCTCGCTGCTGCAGCCGCGCTTCCCCGCGCCGCTCGGCATGCGTGGGCTGACCATGATGCGCGTGCTGGCGGCGCTGAACGGGCTGGTCTCGGTGGCGGGTGGAAGGGCGCCGGCGGCGCATGCGGCCTATGTCATCATCCTGCTGCGCGGCATGGCGGCGGGCGCGCCCTTCCTGCTGAGCGACGGCATCGGCGTCGGCTACGGCGCGCGCCACGACGCGGACGGAATCGATGCCGTCTACTTCGTTGCGCAGGAGAATTTCCCGCTCGAGTTCCTCGAGCTCGAATACCCCGTGCGGATGCGCCATTACGGGCTGAACCGCGACAGCGGCGGCCCGGGGCGCTGGCGCGGCGGCTGCGGCGTGGTGCGCGAGTATGAGGTGATGGCGGAGGAGGCGGTGCTCTCCGTCCGCATCGACGGCGTGGAGAACCCGCCCTGGGGCGCCGATGGCGGCCTCTCCGGCGGCCCGGGCCGGGTGGTGCTGAACCCCGGCACGCCCGGCGAGCGCACGCTCCGCCCGCTCTCCGACGGCAACCGCTTCAAGCGCGGCGACGTGCTGCGCATCGAGACCGGCGGCGGGGGAGGGCGCGGCCATCCCTACGACCGCCCCGAGGCCGCCGTCCTCGCCGACGTCCTCGGCGGCATGGTCAGCCTGGAGGCGGCGCGCCTTCACTACGGCGTCGTCATCCGCGACGGCGCAGTGGACGCGCCCGCCACCGCCGCGCTGCGCGCCGACCGCCCCGCCACCATGGCCTTCCACCGCGGGAGCTACGCCGATGTCCTCGACTGAGATGCCCGCCCGCGACCTGCTGGTCGCCGTCGATATCGGCGGCACCTTCACCGACATCACCCTGCAGGACGCCGCCACCGGCCAGGCCTGGACGGCGAAGACCCCGAGCACTCCCGCCGACCCCTCGGAGGCCTTCCTCACCGGCGTAGCCCTGGCGCTGGAAGCGGCCGGCCTCCCGGCGCAGCGCATCGGGCGGGTGCTGCATGGCACGACCGTGGCGACCAACCTGATCCTGGAAGGGAAGGGGGCCCGCACCGCCCTCGTCACCACCGCCGGCTTCCGCCATGTGCTGGAGATCGGGCGGCAGGACATCCCGCGCGCCGCCAACCTCTACACCTGGGTCAAGCCCGCCCGCCCCGTGCCGCCGGAGCGGGTTGTGGAGGTGGCGGAGCGCATCGCCGCCGACGGCTCCGTCCTCACCCCGCTCGACGAGGCGAGCCTCGCCGAGGCCGTAGCGGCCTGCCGCGCGATGGGCGTGCAGGCCGTGGCCGTCTGCCTGCTGCACGCCTTCACCAACCCTGCGCATGAGCGCCGGGTGGCCGCGGCACTGCGCGAGGCCCTGCCGGATCTGGCCGTCACCGCCTCCTCCGAGGTGCTGCCGGTGGTCCGTGAGTATGAGCGCAGCCTCGCCACCATCCTGAACGCCCAGGTGATGCCCGCCGTCTCCACCTATGTCGGCCGGCTGGAGCGGCGGCTGGCCGCGGCCGCGATCGATGCCCCGCTGCTGCTGATGAAGTCCAACGGCGGCGTCGCCGGCGCGGCGGCCATCCGCCGGGCGCCGGCCGTCACCGCCCTCTCCGGCCCGGCCGCCGGCGTGGTCGGCGCGCGCGCCATGGCGGAGGCGGCGGGCTTCCCCGACTTCATCACCGTCGATATCGGCGGCACCTCGGCGGATATCTGCCTGATGAAGGGCGGCGAGGTCGCCCTGACCCAGCGCGGCCGCGTGGGCGACTGGCCGTTGCCCCTGCCCATGGTGGACATGGTGACGATCGGCGCCGGCGGCGGCTCCCTCGCCCGCGTGACGGCAGCCGGGGCGCTCGCGGTCGGGCCGGCGAGCGCGGGCGCCATGCCCGGCCCGGCCTGCTACGGCCGCGGCGGCACCCAGGCGACGGTGACGGACGCCCATGTCGTGCTCGGTCACCTGCCGCCCCGTCTGCTCGGCGGCCGCATGGCGCTGGACGTCGCGGCCGCGGAGGCGGCGGTGCGGTGCTCCGTGGCGGAGCCGCTGGGGATGGGCCTGCACGAGGCCGCGCGCGGCATCCTTGCCATCGCTGACAGCAACATGGTGGGCGCCGTGCGCGTGGTCTCGGTCGAGCGCGGGCACGATCCGCGCGACTTCGCGCTGGTGCCCTTCGGCGGGGCCGGGCCGCTGCATGGCTGTGCCCTGGCCGACCTGCTCGGCATCCGCACCGTGCTGGTGCCGCCCTCACCGGGCGTGCTCTGCGCCCAGGGGCTGCTGGCGGCCGACCTGAAGGCCGAGTTCAGCCGCAGCCTTCATGCCGGGGAGGCGGGTGACGCCGGCGTGGAGGCCGCCTTCGCCGCGCTCAAGGCCGAGGCGACAGCCTGGTTCGCCGAGGAGGCGGTGCCCCCCGCCGCCCGCCACACCCGCCGCGTAGTGCTGATGCGCTATGCCGGGCAGGGCTCCGAGCTGGCGGTGCCCTGGTCCGGCGCCGCGCGCGCCCCGGCCGCGTTCGGCGCCGCCCACCACGCCCTCTACGGCTTCGAGCTGCCCGGCACCGCGGTGGAGATGGTCACCCTGCGGCTGGAGGCGACCGGCGCCCTGGCCGGTACCATCACCGCCCCCCGCCCGCCCGGGACGGGCGCCGCGCCCATCGGCCACCACCGCGTGCATTTCGTCGGCGGTAGCCGGGACGCGGCGCTCTACGACCGCGGCACGATGGGCGCCGGCGACCGCCTCTCCGGCCCCGCCATCGTCACCCAGCTCGACGCCACCACCCTTGTGCCGCCCGGCTGGTCGGTGGAGATGGAGGCGAACGGCGCGCTGGTGCTGCGCCGCTAGGAGGAAGACGCATGACGCGGGACGCCGCCATCGCCGCTGCCACGGGCCTGCTGGACGACGGCACGCTGCTGGACTGCCTGGCCCGCCGCGTGGCCTTTCCCACCGCCAGCCAGGACCCGGAGAGCGGCCCGCATCTCTGGGCCTATCTTGAGCGGGAGATCGCCCCCGACCTGGAGCGGATGGGCTTCACCTGCACCATCCACCCCAACCCCGATCCGCGCGGCGGGCCCTTCCTGATCGGCCGGCGGATCGAGGACCCCGCCCTGCCGACGCTGCTGACCTACGGCCATGGCGACACGGTGCTGGGGCTGGATGCCGGCTGGGAGGAGGGCCTCTCCCCCTGGGTGCTGACACGGCGCGGCGAGCGGATCTACGGCCGCGGCATCGTGGACAACAAGGGGCAGTTCACCGCCAACCTCGCGGCGCTGGACGCCGTGCGCCGCATCCGCGGGCGGCTCGGCTTCAACGTGGCGGTGTTGCTGGAAATGAGCGAGGAGGTCGGCTCCCCCGGCATCGACGAGTTCTGCCGCGCCCACCGGGAGGAACTGGCCGCCGATGTGCTGATTGCCTCCGACGGGCCGCGGCTGGTGCCGGAGGTGCCGACCCTAACGCTCGGCACGCGCGGCGCCATCAGCCTGGACCTGCGCGTGCGGTACCGCGAGGGCGGGCACCATTCGGGCAATTGGGGCGGGCTGCTTGCCAATCCCGGCGTTCGGCTGGCTCATGCCCTTGCCAGCATCATCGACCGCAACGGCCGCGTGCTGGTGCGCGACCTTGTGCCGGAGCGCATCCCGGACAGCATCCGCCGGGCGCTGGCCAAGTGCCGGGTGGATGGCGGACCGAACGGGCCGAAGATCGACGAATGGTGGGGCGAGCCGGGCCTGTCCTCCGCCGAGAAGGTGTTCAGCTGGAACACCTTCGAGATTCTGGCCTTCAGCACCGGCCACCCCGCCGCGCCAGTCAACGCCGTACCGCCCGAGGCCTTCGCCCGCTGCCAGATCCGCTACACCGTGGACCGTTCGGTGGAGAGCTTCATCCCCGCCATCCGCCGCCACCTGGCGGAGCAGGGCTTCGACGATGTGAGCGTCGAGCAGGTGAAGGGCGGCGCCGAATGGGCCGCCACGCGGATGGACCCGGAAGGGCCCTGGCCGCTGCTCGTCGCGGAGTCGGTCCGTCGCAGCACGGGGAAGGACCCCATGGTCATCCCCAATGCCGGCGGCTCCCTGCCGAATGACAGCTTCGCCGTCACGCTCGGCCTGCCCACGATCTACATCCCCCATTCCTATAGCGGCTGCTCGCAGCACGCCCCGAACGAGCACGCGCTGTTGCCGCTGATGCGGGAAGGATTGGCAATTGCGGCTGGCCTCTTTTGGGATTTGGGCGAACGCGATTGGCCAAACCGCTGACGGCAGTGGCGTAGGCTTTGCTATTGGAAAGTGATCCTGATTTGCGGAGTCCATTGGTGTTGCACGGGGCAGCGAGATCCCAAGCACTGGCTTCTCGTTCCGCTGTGGGCGCCTGGTCCGGTACGACAAGGACATCGCGGACCCGAGCTACATCGCCATAATCGGCGCCGATTGGTGAGTAAGGCCCGGTATGGATGGAAGGCCATCGCAGGAGCCGAGCCAGTCAAGCGTTAGCGGCCAGGTGACCAGGTACCGGAAGGTGCTTAGCCATGCGATCTGCGCCGAACCCGCCGAGGCCTCAGCGCCGTGCCGGACACTGGTGGCCTTTGAACCGCCGTCCCAACACGAACGTCGATGAATCTCCCGCCCACCTTTGACGCCGCCATCGACGGTGCTGTGCTGGCTCCGTCTCTCGGTACCGCACGCGGCCTCGGAGCTTCAGCTCCCATCCACGAAGCGGCTAGCCTGGCGCGCCTCCCAGCCGTTACTGGTCCAGCATCGTCTCTGCCCTGGGTTGCCTGGCTAGCTCTGTGAGCGGCTTGGACGATGCAGCTCTTGCCGCTACGACACTCATCGACAGGGACTGGTTGTATCCATTGCTCACAAGCCCGGTCCAAGCGGTGGGAGGGTGTTGATCTCGTCGATCTTCTCGGCACGCATCGTTGCGATCCCCGTCGCAAGGTTCAAGCATCGAACGCCGAGGACATGGTGGGAAAGAGCTGTCGGCAAACCGCATGAGGTTACCAGCCATGCTCCCATGGTGAGAAAAGAGCGCCCTTGACACGAAGTCCGACAAAACCTTCTTGATCGATGAGTTGGCCAAAGCACTCCGAATGTCACCAGTGAAGTCGGCTGGAAGGCCGCATTTCGCCTACAGGTAATATTTCCAAGGAACGCTTCGCCTAGCTATGCGTCTTTGATGCCATGTTTGGCCCGGAGACCATCGTGCTACGGCTAGCCATCGTCATCGGGTTCTTGCTCATCCTGCCCGATGCTGCTTATTGCAACGAACCGGCTGTGGGTGCCGCCCAAGGAGAGGCGGCAGCCGTCGACCGTTCGGGACGCGAGTTGCGTGGCAAGGCTGCTATCTTTGCGCGTCATCTTGCAGGTAGGCGCATGGCCGATGGCGGTTTTTTCAATCCCGAGGCATCCGTCGTTGCCAGCAACACGTTGCCGCTCGGCGCGACGGCGAGAGTGACCAACCTCCAGAATGGTCAAGTGGCGATGGTGCGGGTACGCGATCGCATCTCGGGGACCGACGGGCGCATCCTCAATGTCAGTCCCAAAGTGGCAGAATTCCTGGGTGTACGCCGGAGCGGGGTTTTTCCGGTGGCGGTGGCGCCACTCGCAGTGCCGCAGGCAGATGGCAACATCCAACTGGGCTCGGGAACGGGTCTCGCCGGGCGGCGCGCCCATATTACCGGCAACCGCGACCGGCGCTGACGACACCGCACCGGTTGAATAATGGCGGCGATCGGAAGATCGCCGCCCACCCGAATGTCAGGCGGCCTTCCTGTTGACCTTGCTCTCGGCGATGGCCGTGAGCTTTTTGTCGGTCGCCTTTTCCTCGTCGAGCGTCTGCTGCAGCACATCAGCACAATCGTCGCGGCCAAGCTGCCGCGCGAAGGCGACCAGCGTGCCGTATCGGGTGATTTCGTAGTGCTCGATGGCTTGCGCCGAGGACAACATCGCGGCGTCAAGCACGTCCTTGTCGCCGACGTCAGACATCGTCTCGGTCGCTTCCTCGAGAATGCCGTCCATCGCCGCGCAGGTGACGCCTTTCACATCCTGGCCATGCATCTGGAACACCTGCTCCAGCCGCTTGATTTGGCCCTTGGTTTCCTCAAGATGCGTCTCGAACCCCTGCTTCAGCTCCGCGTCCGTCGCCTTTGCGATCATTTTTGGAAGAGACTTCGCAATCTGGTTCTCGGCGTAGTAGATGTCCTGCAGCGTATGGACGAACAAATCGTCCAGCGTCTTGATTGGCTTCGACAGCAAGCCCATGGCGCGTCTCCTTGGTTAGGGGCAGCCGGGACGGGCAACTGACGCCAGTCGCGGTCACAGCACAGAACGCCCACTCAGCGACGGGGTTCGATGAAGGCGTGGCCGAGGGAACGTCCACATCAGGCTGCCACGGGGCAACCGCGTCGGATCGCGCCTTTCGGCTGCGGCTCAAGGTAGCCTGTGATCGGTACCTGTGGCGCCTGCTGCTACTGCTATCGCATGGTCGTTCGAGGACCGCCCTGACAGGATGATGCGCGCCCAGTCCCTGTGGTCATGGGGGAAGTAGTCCGTAGAACAGAGCCTTGGTATTTCGCTGTGGTTCCGCAAGGCGCTGGCATCGCATGCGGCCAATCTGACGACGCGGGACATGACACCCAGTGTGAAGGCATTCTGGGCAATACCCGGCTCCACCGAAAGCCAATGTGTCCCCCGAGGGGGCCAAGGGTGTCAGCAGGGCACTCAAGCATTTCCCTGGTCTAGCACGTCGTCCTCTCGGCATTTGAAAGGATGGCACGGGGCAGGCGTCGGCTAGTTTGGCCGATCGAGCAATACGCGAACCGTGCAGCGCCTAGCCCCAGTGTCGGGCGGCTCAAACCGCCGACAACCATCTTCCGGAAACAACCGAGGACGGCGCCCGAGCAATATGGCGTCTCAACTCAACAATGGCTCAGGCTGGGCCCAGCTTCGCGTCAATGGCGCGACGCTGGGCTGGACCCTGGGTTAGGGTGAGGTTCTGCGCCGTATTGATCAGACCGATATGAGAAAAGGCCTGCGGAAAGTTGCCGAGCTGGCGGCGCGCACGCGGGTCATACTCCTCTGCCAGAAGACCGATGTCGTTACGGATACTAAGCAGCTGCTCGAAGATCTCCGTAGCCTCATCCTGGCGGCCCATCATCGCCAAGGCATCAGCCAGCCAGAAGGTACATGGCAGAAAGGCACCTTCCCCACCGACCAAACCATCAACGCCAGTCTCCGGCCGATAGCGTAAGACAAAACCGTCGACTGTCAGCTCGCGTCCGATCGCCTCCACGGTGCCGACGATCCGCGGATCTGACGGCGGCAGAAAGCCGACTGTCGGCATGAGCAGCAACGCGGCATCGAGATCGGTTCCGCCATAATGCTGGACAAAGCTGTTGCGTTTGGCGCTGAAGGCATTGCGGCAAATATCGTCATGGATTCTGGTGCGCAGGGTGCGCCATACCTCGACCGGCCCATCAAGACCGTACTGCTCGACGCCGGAGATCGCCCGGTCGACCCCGACCCAGGCCATCAGTTTCGAGTGGGTGAAATGCCGTCGTGGCCCGCGCACCTCCCAGATGCCACTGTCGGGCTCAGCCCATTTTTCGGCGATGAACTGCATCAGCACTGTCTGCATCCGCCACGCTTCGGCATCCGGCTCGACGGCGTATTTACGGGCGACGTGCAATGCATCCATCAGCTCACCATAGATGTCGAGCTGGAACTGCTCCTGGGCGCCGTTGCCGATACGAACGGGCCGGCTGCCTTCATAACCTTTCAACCATGGTAACTCCAACTCCGGCAGGCGGCGTTCGCCAGCCAGCCCATACATGATCTGCATCTCCTCTGGCCGCCCGGCGGCGGAGCGGAGCAGCCAGCGCCGCCATGCCACCGCCTCCTCGGTATAGCCGGAACTCAGCAGCGAGTAGAGGGTCAGGGTGGCGTCGCGGATCCAGCAGTAGCGATAGTCCCAGTTCCGCACGCCGCCTATCTCCTCCGGTAGCGACGTTGTAGGCGCAGCAACGATGCCGCCAGTAGGACTGTAGGTCAGCGCTTTGAGGGTGATGAGGGATCGCTGCACGGCGTCGGCCCAAGGTCCACGATAGGTGCATTTGGCCGACCAGTCGCGCCACCAGCGCACGGTACATTCAAGCAGCACCTCTGGGTGCTGAACCGCGGGCTCGGGCCGGTGCGACTTGTACCAGCACAGGGAGAACGGAACGCTCTGTCCCTCCCGTACCTTGAACTCCGCCGTGGTCGTAAAATCCCGGTTGGACAACTCCACTGGCGACCATAGTTGCAAGGCATTGGGTCCGGCGATGGCCTGAAGCCCGTAGGGGCGGCGTCGTAGCCAGGGGACGACATGGCCGTAGTCGAACCGGAACACCGCCTCCAGGCGCATCGACACCTCACCGCGGAGGCCACGCACGATCCGCACGACGTCAACTTCATCCTCGGTGGTGGGCAGCGGCATGAAGTCTGTGATGACGACCGCACCGGTTTCTGTCTCGAACTCGGTATCGAGGATCAGCGTACCGTCACGGTAACGCCGTGACACCGCGCGAATTTCTCCGGCCGGCGCGATCCGCCACCGGCCGTTCTCGGGCCCTCCTAGCAGTGCTGCGAAACAGGCGCCGCTGTCGAAGCGCGGTGCGCAGAGCCAATCAATCGAGCCGTTCCGGCCCACCAGCGCGGCGGTAAAGGTGTCCCCGATTAGCGCATAGTCCTCGATGCGCAGCGTCTCCGCCGCTGCATATAAACCTGACGGAGGCGGAGCAGCCTTCTGCTTTGCCTTAGCCATGTGCATGAAATCCGAGGTCCAAAAGGATGCCGCGTTTCACGGACAACGCCGTGCCGGTGACGTAGTCGGACGCAAGCCAGGCGGCAGCTCTGAAGACATCTTCAGATTGGCCGATGCGGCCATAGGAACTGAGGGCAAGCAGGCAGTTCAGCGCCTCTGGCATGTGGGTGACCTCGCCCGCAGTTGCCAAGTGTCGAGGATTGCGGACCTGCCGGCCGGGATTTTCGACGGCCTTGCGCGCGCCAAGGAACAGCCTGGTCAGGTCGATGTCGGGAACTATTTGCCACTGGTCAGGCGCCAATGCAGCCAAGCCTGCATTCCTCGGAAATCCAGCGTTGATTATCAGAATATCGAGGCGACCGAAGCGGCCGAGCAGCTTGCAAGGACACGGTTGGGCCTGCTCCTGGCGCGGCAGGCATGCCTGTAATGCGGCCGGTGCGCTGCCTGCTCGTTCGATAGCATGAGGCATCACCCCGGCACCCTCGGCGCTCGACACATCGTCGATTTCGATCACTGCCGTAGCAGCGGAAAGCACAAATGCGACACCGGCACCCATGCTGCTGTTGCCTGCGGTACCGAGGGTAAGTTGCCTTTCAAGCTGCCGAGACGTCTTCACTGGCATCGATGGCCTCCAGTACGCAGGAACACGCAACGAAACAGCAGCGCTGTAGTTGCACTCTGTGTACAGACAGGGCAAGTGTCGGGCTTGCACCAGCGACAGCACCCTTACGCGGTCTTCTCGGCGGTCAACATCTGGCGCACTCCGGCCGCCTAGCCAACTCTTGTCGTCAAGCCACTTCCAAGGCCTGTGTAATCCTACCTATCCGCTGGTCGATGCATTTTGTGAAATGGCACGGCGAAAGCCATGTTGCTAACGTATGTGTTTCCAAGATCTGTTGCCAGATGCCCGCCATATCCGCGACCTGATCATAACTTTTCTGTTGGCATGGAAAGGTGGCCAAGCAGACCGTGAATGGGTAGGCGACGGAGGGCTGCCTTATGTCGCGTGCAGCTGTAGCGCAAGCTGGACAGGAGCGGTACCAAATAGCACAGCTAACGAGCGCTGTGCGTGTATGTAGCCATCGGGCCATAGTTGGCATTGGCGTCGTCGTGGCTCGCTCGACCTGTTGCTGCTGTCCTGCACCGCCCTTTCTGTGAAGGCAAGGCCTGCTGCAGGCTGACACGTCCCGTGGCAGATCGTGGCAGGCTTCGGCAGGGTTAGCGCGCAGTCGATTGTAAGCGGTTGCGGCGATGCGGACTGCAACCTTGCCTTGGCGAACCTGATCCAGCGCATCCGCTACAGGCCGAGGCCACCCTTGCGGGTACCAAATACCCTCTCGAATCAGCACCGAGCTGGTGAAGTGAGTCGAGTTCATTCGCTGCACCATCCGGCGGGATTGAGCAGCTGCCACGATGGTCATCGCGCGCAGGCGAGCAGCGGGTTGATCTGCGGCACGCGGCGCTCGACGATGTCCGCACGCTCACGCAGATAGGGGGTCGGCCTCCTGGACAGGGAAGCAGCCGGCTGGCCGCCGTCGAACAACCGCGAGCAGCCTATGCTGCCGCACCGTGCGGAACTTATCGACAAACCGATCAGCACGGCCTGCGGCTTCGCGGTCATCATTGGGGCCGCACGTTTCTACTTCACTCCGGGTGTGCCGCGCGAGATGCGGCGCAGGCCGGAGGAGCTGCTGTCCCGGCTCCTCGCCAGCGCCGGGCTGGGCGGCGTGGCCCGCCTGAAGCGCTTCCACTCCGTTGGCATCGGTGAGTCCCATGCCGGCGAGATGTTGGCGGGAGTCGAGACGCTGACGCCAGGCGGAAGTCTGAAGCTGGGCTTCCAGGCGCATTACCCGGAGTTGGAGACCAAGCTCGCGGCGCGCGGCAGCGATCCGGTCGCGCTGGATCGCGCGCTCGCGCCGGTTGAGGTCGATCCGGCGTTGGCCGAGGATTTTCATCGTGGCCGAAGACAACCAGAGTCTGGAAGCGGTTGTCCTGGATCGCTGCGCGCGAAGCGGCTCGCTGGCCCTGGCCAACACCTTTACCGGTGGCGCCACCGCCTTCCGGCTGCTTCAGGGACGAGGAGCCAAGGAGATTGTCTGGCTTGGCCCGTCAACCGCCACGCGGGCCAGCTGGCCACCGCTGTCGGGCACGACGCTAACATGAGGCAGCGCCGGCGAGGGCGACGGCCTTGGCCCGGCGCTGCGGACCAGGAGCGGTGCCACCTATGCCCTGGTCGTGGCCGTCGCCATGGAGGCCGAGGCGACCGGGGCGGAGTGGGGATCGATCAGCATCGGCCTGGCGAAGCCCGGCGGCGGCGTCCTGTGAGAGGCGGGACTGATTGGCGGAAGTGGGTTCGCCTGGGCGCTTTTGGGATAGGGCTTGATTGATTGCGCGGCCACTTGCAGGGCCTCCGATCAACGAGCGCCTCGAATTCGAAAGCCGCCAAGCCTCCCCCTTCCTGGCACTGGAATGCGCGGGATGACGGATCGAGCGAGGGTCCGCCAAGTCATCTGAAGGGAAATACAGGCGAGGCAGCGCAGGTCGTGCTTCTCCGGCGGGACGGGGGCAGCGCAACCCTCCGTTCGAAACCTCGAACAGCTCGGCTTTGCGAGTCATGCCCCGATATGGAAGAGCTCTCGCCGCCTCAAGGCGGCCTAATGCTTAGCCGTCACAGGCTTGGCTCCTGAGCTCAAGATAGCGCTTCCAACACTCCGATGTTGAGCGATCGCTCAGGGGTAGAATACACCACCAGTCGCGCGCTGCGGCGCGTCGGTGCGGGTCGGCAGTGGGATGAACTCGGCCTCGTCGCCCGGCACGGTGTTGAAGCGGCCCTTTGCCCATTCCTCCTTCGCGGCCTCGATACGCTCAAGGCGGGAAGAAACGAAATTCCACCAGATGTAGCGCGGCCCCTCCATCGGCGCGCCGCCGAACAGCATGAAGCGCGCATCCGCCGTCGCTGTCACAGTGATCGCATCGTTGGGGCGAAGCACCAGCAGCTGCCCGGACTCGAAGCTGTCGCCGGCGATCTCGATCCGGCCGCTGAGCGTGTAGAGTGCCCGCTCGTCGTAGCCGGCATCGATCGGCATGCGCGCGCCGGCTTGCAGTTGCACATCGGCATAAAGGGTCTCGGATGCTGCCTCGAGGGGCGAGGTCATGCCGAAAGCGCGCCCGGCGATCAGCCGGGCCCGTATGCCGCCGGCCTCGACCACCGGCAGGGCGTCAGCGCCGTGATGCAGGAAGGCGGGATCGCTCTCCTCCTGCGCCACGGGCAGCGCCATCCAGGTCTGGATGCCGAACAGGCGCTGCCCGCTCTGCTTGCGTGCCTCGGCCGTGCGCTCGGAATGCACAATGCCGCGCCCGGCCCGCATCCAGTTCACCGCGCCGGGCTGAATCGCCATTTCGGTGCCGAGGCTGTCGCGGTGCAGGATCTCGCCCTCGAACAGATAGGTCAGCGTCGAAAGGTTGATGTGCGGGTGCGGCCGCACGTCGATGCCCTGGTCGGTCAGGAACTCGGCGGGCCCCATCTGGTCGAAGAAGATGAAGGGACCGACCATCTGCCGCTTGCTGGAGGGCAGAGCCCGGCGAACCGTCATCTCGCCGAGATCGACCGCACGCGGCACGATGGTGATCTCGATGGCTTCCGCGCTCCTTCGGTCGCCGAGGGTCGGGTCCGGGCAGGGGTTCCAGCTCATCGATCGTCTCCGTCCTTCGTGGTGATCCAACCGCGTCATGGTTGGGCAGGCGGTGCGCCCCCTATGGGGCGCGAGGTGGCAGCAACACTCGGTCGCGCCCGGAAAAACGCAGTAGGCGGCCTGCGCTCGCCTTCGGCCCCCCTCATGCATCACCAGGGCCGGCGCCGCAATCCGGTTCTGCGACCGCGCCGCCCCCTCCCGGGGGACGCCGTGCCGGCGCTGGTGTGCTGATTCCGTAGTTCCTCCGATCTGCTGGGATCGGAGGCAGAAGTGCTGGATGCCGCGCTGGAGGGATATTTAGGTCAAGTCGCGCAAGATCAGGCTGTAGTGCAGCCGCCACAGGACCACCAGCTTGATCACGACAGAAATATGCCGTTTGCGGTGCAGCAGCTTGTTGCAACGCAGTTTGAACTGCTTGGCACAGGCTCGGCAGCGTAATCGCCGGTAGCTCCGGCCGCTCCGCGATGGGGGCGGAGGCGCAGGCCGCGCAATTCCTCCTAGGCTCCTGCTCCGCTCCCCCAGGCGTTTACGAGCTACGCTGCAAGGAGCCCAAAGAACTCCTTTTGGATGACCGATGTAATGATGCTTGGACGGCTGTTCCGCGAACTCTTAGCCCTATGGCGACGCAGGCGTTCATCGCCGTTGCCCGACATTGAGGACCAGCGCCGCAGCAAACCTGCCCGAAGTTTAGCGGAGACGCTTGTCTGATGGACAGTATTGGAGTGGACAACGCCCCGTTCTGCACAGCCTTGCTCAACCACAGCGATGTCCGCAGGCCTCGAATCGGCTGAATCGTTGCAGCGAAGCGCGGTCGATGGCTATCATCCGCTCCGATTTGACGAAACCCCAGCCAACCGGGGAGGGAGAGGAGCCGCCTATGTCGATGTGCCACGCGGGTAGAGGTCCGCCTGCTGTTGGCGGATACATCAGGCGGAGGTCTGTCGTGGCGGCAGTCGCCGTGCCAGCTCTCCTTGCAAGGGCATCCGTGGCACGCGGGCAGACCGAAAGCTACCCATCCCGGCCGATCACGATCATCGCCCCACTCGCGGCCGGCAGCGCGGCCGACTCCCTGATGCGCGATCTTGCGCAGCAGCTCTCAAGCGTGCTCGGACAGCCTGCCGTCGTCGTGAATCGCGTCGGTGCCGGCGGCAACATCGGCACCACAGCTATCGCACGCTCCGCGCCTGACGGCTACACGCTCGGCCAGGTCAGCCAGGGCAACATGGTGATCAACACGGCCTTTTACCGGGACATCGGCTACGATCCGATCCGCGACTTCGCGCCAATCGCCGTGGTAGCAGCCATGTCGAACGTCATGGTGGTCTCGCGCCACAGTCCCTACCGCTCGGTTCGTGAGGTGATCGAAGCGATTCGGGCAAAGCCACCAGGCACAGTCACCTACTCTTCAAGCGGAGTTGGCACGAGCATGCACATCGCGGGCGCCATGTTCGCCCGTACGACCGATACGGAGCTTACGCACATCCCCTACACGGGTGCACCCGCCGCGATGACTGCGATCATCTCGGGAGACGTCGACACGGGCTTCTTCAACATCCCTGCTGCAAAAGGACTTCTCGCGGCGGGGGATCTCCGCCCGCTTGCCGTCACGGCCATGCGCCGCTCAGCCTCGTTGCCCGATCTCCCCACGCTTGAGGAGGCAGGGCTGCAGAATTACGACGTGTCGACCTGGCTTGGCCTCGTGGCGCCCGCGGGTACGCCACCGCTCATAATCGAACGTATCCATAAAACGCTTGACCAGATCCTCTCGCAGCCCGCCTTGAGGGAGAAGCTGACGACGCAGGGCTTCGACCTCCCGCCCGGGTCCGTGCCTGGGCCAGCGGAGTTCTTGCAGTTGATACAGGATGACTTGGCGAAGTGGCCGGCCATCTTGCGTCAAGCCGGCGCGAAGCCTGAGTAGGCCTCGCACGGGCATCCAGCGTCAGAAGGGGCTCCGTCTGCGGGCCTAGATCAAGGAGATTTCCTTTGTCCGCAGAAGCAGCAGGCGCTGGCGCAGCGCCTCTCACCAGAGTTCTGGCCGAGTTTGTGGTGGGCACCCGCCAGGGGGACATCCCGCCGCTCGCGCTCGATCGGGCCGCTATGAGCCTTGCCAGCACGATCGCCAGTGCGGCGGCCGGGTTGTCAATTCCGTCCGCGGCGATCGTCCGCGCGATGGAACTGGACGCGGGCGGAGCGCCTGCGGCCGCGGTGTGGTTCACCCCGGCGCGGCTCCCGGCGCGCGCTGCGGCTCGAACCAACGCCGTCTGCAGCGATGCCGCCGCCGCCGACGACAGCGATATGCGCAGCATTGCTCATATTGGCACCATCGTCTCGACCGTCTCCATGGCCCTCGCCGAGGAGTTGGGCCTCGGCGGGGCCGAGATGCTGCGGGCCATGGTGCTCGGCTACGAGGTAGCTGGCCGGATCGACGAGGCGCTCACGCCAGGCCGCATGCGCCGCGGGTTTCACGGCTCGGTCTCGACGGTGTTCGGCGGGGCCGTGGCGGCTGGCACCCTGCTTGGACTGGACGAGGAGCGCATGACGCATGCGATCGCGCTCGCCGCAACTTCGGTCGGCGGCATGGCGATAGCGGCCGATACGAGCTGGGCGCGTGAGTGGCATGCGGGCCTCGCGGCCATGCTCGGGCTGGATGCGGCGCGGGCAGCGGCGCGGGGCTTCCGCGCAGAGCCGTCCGTGCTTGAGGCGCCCCGGGGCTTCCTGTCGGCGATGAACGGCGAGGCGGTCAAGGCGATTGCTCAGGATCTCGGCGCGTCCTGGGATATCGTGACGGATATGGCGATCAAGCTGATGCCCGGGGCCCATCCATTCCACGCCATTGCCGAGGCGGCGTCCGAAGCGGCCATTGCCGGGAATGTGCGTCCCGATGAGGTCGAACGTATCGTCCTGACTGCCGCACAGCTTGCCGACTGGCACGGACCGACTCATCCGACGGACCTTGTCGGCGCGGCCCACAGCTTCGTCTACTTCGTTGCCGCCGCGGTGGCCGACCGCGGTTTCCGGTGGGAACACATTGAACCGGCCAAGATGGCCGACCCGGTGATCCAGGGCCTGCTCGCCCGTGTGGTTCTTGACCCGAACCCTCCACCGCTGCCTGACCGCTTTCCGCACCGACATGGTGGGACGGTGACGCTCGTCCTGAAAGACGGGCGCGAGGTAAGGAGCACCTGCAAGGCGCCGCGCGGGTCGCATGCCGGCGGCCTTGAGTGGGCGGATGTCGAGGCGAAGTACCGGCGCCTTGTGCCACTTTCCGGCCTCGCTCCTGACGCTGTCGAGGCGAGCCTCGTCTGTATCCGCTCGTTCCGTACGGGAGGGGATGTCGGCGCGCTGACGCGTAGGCTGGCCCTCCCATCCTTGGGGGAGCACGACCGGCACTGACCCGCGCGGGGGCTTCGCCTGTAATCCGGAGCCCGGGGTGCGGCATCCGCCGTTCCGCACGCGCTCGGCAGCGGCACGACCATTATCGGGGCAAACCGCAGGCGACGGCGTGCGGTGCCTACCGCAGCGTCATGGCAAGCGCGGCCCAGGTCGTGGCTCTGCTGAATGAACGATTCTTCGACGAAAGGCGGGCCGTCGCAGTAGGAGGCACAGCTCCTGCTCGCCCGTCTCAGACTAGTGGGCAAACAGGGCCAGCGCCGGCGGAGAGGGTGGCTGGGCCGCGCATCTTCGCATCCTGAGTCGGGCCCGCAAGAATGACTTCGGAGGCGATGCGATGCCAAAACGGCTTGAGATCCTTGTTGGTGCCGCCATCGGTCTCGGGATGACAGCGCGCGCCGCGGCAGACGGCGGAGCCGACTTCCTGCTGGCGCTCAGCGCCGGGCGGCTCCGCGTGATGGGCGCGCCATCAATCGCCGCGATGCTGCCGATCCGCGACAGCAATGCCTTCACCGACGAGTTCGCACGCGGGGAGATCCTTGATCGCGTCTCCATTCCGGTCTTCTTCGGCGCGGCCGCCTGCGACCCGCGCCTATCCATCGATGGGTTGCTGGGCCGCATTCGCGACGCGGGCTATCAAGGTGTGGCCAATTTCCCGACGGCCATACACTATGACGGCGCCTTCCGCGCCGCGTTGGAAGGCGCTGGGCTCGGCTTCGCGCGCGAGGTCGAGATGCTGCGCGCCGCACCGCGCTTCGGTTTGGCAACGCTCGGCTACGCCAAAACCCGTACCGAGGTGGACGCTGTCATTGCTGCCGGGGTCGAGCGCCTCTGCCTCAACTTCGGGTGGAACTCGGGCGGCAGCCAGGGCGTGCCGAGCGGCGTGCCGCTCGACCAAGCGGCGGAGCGGGCGCGCCGGGTATTCGCCCACGTCCGGCGCCGGGCACCCGGCACGCTTTGCCTCGTCGAGGGTGGCCCCATCATCGATCCGGGCCATCTGCTGCAGGTCTGCGACACGTCGCGGGCGGATGGCTATGTGGGCGGTTCGACACTCGACCGCCTGCCGCTCGAAATGTCCGTGATGCAGACCACCTCCGCCTTCAAGACGGCGGGGTTGCTGCGCGACAAACCGGCGCGCGAGGCAGGCCGGCTTCCAGGCCTGGTCGGACATTCGCAGGCAGTTCGCCAGCTTGCCGAGCGCGTGGCGCGCCTGGTCGCAACAGACCTGCCCATCTTAGTCGCAGGCGAGCCTGGCGCCGGCCGCACCACGGTCGCGCGGGCAATCCATCAGGCGAGCGGCCGCGCTGGCAGCCTGACCTTCCTTGACGCAAGGCAGGACATCGCCCCGCACCTCTTCGGGGAGGGTGGGCCGGCGGCGCTGCTCGCGCTGCGCCAGAGCACGGTGGTCATCGAGAACGCCGACGCACTGCCACCGACCTTGCGGACGAAGCTTGGGGACTGGATCGAGCGTGGCACCTTTGATCGCTTTGCCAAGCCAGAGGAGCGCGTGCCGCGCGCCCGGCTCGTGCTGACGCATCCACCGGGCGGAGAGGCGTTGGCGCGTTCGCTTTCGGCGCAGCGCCTCATAGTCCCACCGCTGCGGGACCGCATGGAGGACATCCCGCTGCTCGCGCGGGCGATGCTTCGTGGTATGCAACGCAATGTGGCGGAGCTGGAGCCGGCAGCGCTGCGGCTTCTCATGGCTCGAAGCTGGCCAAACAACCTGCGCGATCTGGCAGAGGTGCTGGCACAAGCTGCGACTGAAGCGGCGGGCGGGCGCATTACGCTGGCGGTGCTGGAGGCGCAACTCGGCCCGGCGAGTGCCGTCATGCCCGCTTCGCCGGTGGATGAGCGTGCCTGGATCCTTGATGCACTGCGCCGCAACCGCTTCCGCCGAGGCGAGACCGCGTCCTTCCTCGGGATCGCCCGCAAAACGCTCTACAACCGTATGCGCCGTTTGGGTCTCGAGACCTGAGCTGTGCACGGCGCGGCCCAGACCAGCGCCTCGCCGCCCTTGATAGCGACATGCCCGGCGAGGTCCGCCCACCATGCGGCAGCCTCGCAGCCCGGCAGTAGTCCGGGGTTTAGCAGGATGCGGCGCAGTCCGAGGCCGAGCGCCGCATCCACTGCGCGGCGCGAGGTTGCGCAGGCGATGGGCGTGAAACCCTGTTCCGCCAGGCGCTGAAGGAAGCGTAACTCGGCTTCGGCGCGGTAGCCGACAGCGGCAAGAGCGGCGGCTGTCTCGCCCTCCAGGATCTGCACGGTCGGGTAGTTCACCACGGCCGTGATGCCTGCCTGGCGCAGACTCGCCACCATGTCCGTCATCCGCAGAAAGGGATCGCAAGCGAAGACGCCGGCCACCGGCGGCGAGCCGCGGAAAGGGCGACGTGCCTTCAACGCTGCGCGCAGTGCGCCATTGATGTCGAGCACCGGCAGCAAGGCGACGAGGGGCCACATTCCAGGTGGAAAGGGGGCCAGGGCCGGAAGGAAGATCGCCCGGGACCGCTCGGCGGGTCCAAGTGCATTGATCTCGGCTCGCGGTTGAAGAGTTGGAAGCAGTCGGGTGGCCATTACCCATTCTTACCCATGCTTTGCACTCGAATCATCTTGCATCGCCCAAACTTGGACTGCCATGGTCGCGGCCGGAAGCGGCGCGACGACGCCGCCGGGAGGATCGGGCCGGCGCATGGACCTTGCGGCCACTATCGTGCTGAACGGGCTGACGCTGGCCGCGCTCTACTTCATTGTGGCGAGCGGATTCTCGCTCATTTTCGGGCTCATGCGCGTCGTCAACATGGCGCATGGTGCGATGTACCTGGTTGCCGGCTATGTCGGCTACTCGGTCTTCGAGCCGCTCTACGACCACGACCTCTGGTATGCCTGGTATGCCGGCTTGGCCGCGGGCGTCGCCTTTGCCGCGGTGTTCGGCGCGCTGGTTCAGGTGCTGCTGCTCGGCTGGATGCAGGGGCAGGAACTGCGGCAGGCCCTCGTCACCATCGGATTGTCCATCGTCGTCGCCGACCAGCTCCTCGCCATGTATGGCGGGACGCCGCGGCAATTCTTTGCACCCGATGCCATCTTCGGCTCGACCCGTGTGCCGGGGATAGGCGGTTATCCGACCTTCCGGCTCGTGCAGATCGGCGTTGCCGTGGCGGTGGGCGTAGGGCTGTGGCTGCTGCTGAACCGCACGAAGCTCGGCATGATGATCCGCGCTGGCGTCGATGACCGGCAGATGCTCGGGGCTTGCGGCGTGAACGTGCCGCTGGTTGGGGTGGCCGTCTTCTCCCTCGGCGCGGCGCTCGCTGGGCTTGGCGGCATCATCGGCGCCACCGCGCAGCCGCTGGCGATGGGGGCCGATGGACGCTTCCTGTTGATCTCCCTGGTTGTCGTCATCGTCGGCGGTATGGGCAGCGTGACGGGCACGGCACTCGGTGCTGTGTTGATCGGTCTGGCGGAGCAGATCGGCCAAGCGATGTTCCCGACCTATTCGGTCGTCCTAACCTTCGTTATCATGGTTGTCGTGCTGGCTCTGCGGCCGCAGGGGATTCTGGGCCGTGCATAGCCGCACGGTGACTTGGTCGCTGCTGAGTGCCCTCCTGCTGCTGGCGCTGCCCTGGCTGCTACCGCAGGTCATGCCTGCGGGGCAGGCACAGTTCTGGATCGCAAACATCCTAGGTCGTGCGATCGTCTTCGGCATTATCGCCATGTCGCTGACCTTCCTCGCCACCTATGGCGGCTTCATCTCGTTGGCGCAGATGATGGTCGCCGGGGTCGCGGGCTATACTCTGGCAGTCTTCGCCGAAGGTGCCGTGCCGCGCATCGTCGGCGGCCTCGGCTATGGCGCCGCCATCCCGCTCGGCTTGCTCGCCGCCACCGCCATGGGGCTGCTGGTCGGCGCGATCAGCATGCGCACGCGCGATATCTATCTGCTGATGATCACGCTGGCGCTGGCGATGGGCGTATTCCGCTTCATCGAGACCAACATCGCTTGGTTCAACGGTTACGAGGGCATCCGTAACGTCGTCGGTCCTTCGGTGCTCGGCATGGATTTCCGAAATACCTTCGTATTCTACCACGTCGCGCTCGGCACGGCTGCGCTGCTATACATCGGAATCATCTACTTGGTGCGGACGCCCTTCGGGCTGGTGTTGCAGGGAATCCGTGACAATCCCAGGCGGGTGGCGGCGCTGGGCTATTCCGTCGCGCTGCACCGTACCGCCGCCTTCGGCGTCGCCGGCTTTATCGCGGGGTGCGGCGGCGTACTCTCCACGATCTACAATATCGGGATCTCGCCAGGCACGATCGGGCTCGGCGGCACGGTGAACGTACTGATCATGAGCGTGATCGGCGGCCTCGGCCATCCGATCGGCGCCTTCATCGGCTCGCTGATCTTCACCGTCTTCGATACCTTTGCGGCGACGATCTACGACCGCGACCGCTTCAACACGCTGATCGGCCTTGTCTTCCTGGCGATAGTACTGGTTTCGCCGGACGGCGCGATCGGCATTGGCGTGCGACTGCGCCGCCTGCTCGCAGCATCGCGACGATGAGCGCAACGTATTCGGGGACAAGCCTGCTTCCGCGCAGCACGTCAACGGATCATGAAGGAGGGATTGCCATGGACGTCCGGATCACCCGTCGCGCCACCTTGCTGGGCGGCGCGAGTCTCGCGGCCGGCGCGCTCGCCGCGCCCTCCATCGCGCAGAACGCGCCCATCCGCCTCGGCGGTCTCACCACATTGGAGGGCCCCTTTGCCACGGGCGGACAGGATGCCTATCGCTGCGTGCAGATGGAGCTGGAGCGCGTCAACCATACCGTCGGCGGCCGGCGGATCGAGTTCGTCCGCGAGAGCTCCAACGCCCAAGCCGACGTGGCACTGGCCCGCGCCCGTAAGCTGATCGAGCAGGACAATGTCGACATCATCCTCGGCCCGCTCTCAGGTGCGGAGGGCATCGCGCTCCGCGACTACTCTCGCACGCTGACGGGCAAGACTATTGTCAACGGCTCTTCCGGCGCGTCCGATACAACGCTGCGCAACCCGTCGCCGAATTTCTTCCGTTTTTCCACCGATGGCACGCAGTGGATGGCCGGGCTTGGCAAGCATGTCCATCAGACCATGGGCATCCGCGAGGTTGCGGTCACCGCGGGCGACTACGCTTTCCCCTATGCACAGGTCTTCGGCTTCAACCTGGAATTCTGCCGCCTCGGCGGCCGCACGACGCATTACTGGGCGCCGCTCGGCACCACCGACTTCACCTCGCAGATCGCACAGATCAACCGCTCCAACGCGGGCGCCGTCGTAGTAGTGCATGGTGGTACGGATGGTCTTGCCTTCATGACGCAATACGCCCAGGCCGGCGGCAGCAAACCGCTGATCGGCGGCTCCATCATGGCCGACCAGACGATGCTGTCAGCGCGCGGCCCGCATCGCCGTGTCATGGTTGACATGATCTCCGGGGGCCCGATCGCAGATGTCATCGACGACCCGACCTGGAACGACTTCGTCGCGCGCTACCGCCGCCGTTGGGCAAACGAGGGCGGCTTCACCTCGCCCTCCATCCATGCTGTCAACTACGCTACCAACCTCTACGGCATCCTGCATGCCCTGAAAGCGGTGAACGGCGACCTGTCGAGCAACCAGCAGCCCTTCCAGCACGCACTCGCCGCCGCCGAGATCACCGCACCTACCGGCGCAGCGGTGAAGCTCGACCACAACCGCCAAGCGATCTCCGACATCTTTCTGAACAAGATCGAGGAGCGGGGCAGCACGGCGCAGGTCGTCGCCTTCGGCCGCACACGGGCAGTCAACCAGACACTCGGCTTGCCCGAGCAGCAGTTTCTGACGCTCGGCTCGCCCTCGCGCGACAACACGGGCTGCATCGCCTCGTGAGCGGCAATCGGCGGCGCTGGCCTGCCTGGCCCCGCCAGTCCCGCGGCCGACCGTGACCGAACCCGCCATCCGCCTCCGTTCCGTCAGCCGCCGTTTCGGCGCGCTGCAAGCCGTGCGCGACATCAACTTCGACGTCATGCATGGCGAGCGGCGTGCCGTGCTCGGCCCGAACGGCGCGGGCAAGACAACGCTGTTCAACACGATCTGCGGCGACTTCCCGCCGACTTCCGGCAGCATCGCCTTCTTCGGCGCCGACATTACAGGACTGAAGCCGCACCAACGCACGCGCCTGGGGATTGGCCGCACCTACCAGACTTCGCTGCTGTTCAACGGGTTGACGGTGCTCGAAAACCTGTTCATTGCGGTGCGCGGCCTGCGGCCCAACCGTTTCTCATTTCTCCGCCCCCGCCGCGGCGATGAAGCAGTGGCCAAGGCGCGCAACCTCGCGCAACGCATGCGGCTGGACCATCTCGTGGATGCGGAGGTGGTGAACCTCAGCCACGGCCAGCGCCGTCAACTCGAAATCGCAATGGCGTTGGCCGGTGATCCGCGCGTGCTGATGCTGGATGAGCCGGCCGCAGGCCTCTCGCCCGGCGACCGGCCGGAGCTGCTGAGGCTGCTGCATGACCTGCCCCGTACGCTGACGTTGATCCTAATCGAGCATGACATGGACATCGCGCTGCCTGCAGCCGACATCGTGACGGTGATGAAGGACGGTGAGGTTATCGTAGAGGCGCCACCCGACCGAATCGAGGGTGATCCGGTGGTGCAATCCATCTATCTCGGCGGCGGCCACTGATGCTGGAGGTGCGCGATCTGCATGTGCGGTTCGGCCAAGCGCACATCCTCCAGGGCGTCTCGCTCTCGGTCGGCGAGCGGCCTGTCGCAATCGTCGGGCGCAACGGCATGGGCAAGACCACACTGTGCCAGGCAGTAATGGGCCTCGTCGCCACGAGCGAGGGAGGAATCGCGTTCGGCGGTCGTCGGCTGAACGGCATGCCACCCTACCGCATCGCGCGGCGCGGCGTTGCGTTGGTGCCGCAGGGACGGCGCACTTTTCCGTCCCTTTCGGTGGATGAGCATCTGCGGCTGGTCGCGGTGCCGGGCGCCAGCTGGAACATCGAACGCGTCTACCGAACTTTCCCACGCTTGGCGGAGCGCCGTCGCAACGGCGGCGCGGAACTCTCGGGCGGCGAGCAGCAGATGCTCGCCATCGCGCGAGCGTTGCTGATGAATCCGAAGCTCGTGATCATGGATGAGCCCAGCGAGGGCCTCGCCCCGGTCATTGTCGACCAGCTCATCGCAGTGCTGCGAGGGCTGCCGGCGGATGGCATGGGGGTATTGCTGGTCGAGCAGAACCTGCGGGTGGCGACCGAGGTGGCCGAGGATGTCGCAATCATGGTGACGGGCCGCATAGCCGCGGCGATGCCGGCTGCGCGGCTTGTGGGGGACCAGGAACTGCAGCGCCGCTACCTCGGCGTGGCGGCAGGCGGGCGTTGACGCAAGGAGGGACGTGATGGCGAGGGTCTACGTCATCGGCACAATGGACACGAAGGGCGAGGAGCTGCATTTCGCGGCGGATTGCGTGCGCCGCACCGGCGCGGTGCCGGTGCTGGTGGATGTCGGCACCAAGGGGGGCGGTCACGACGCCGACGTGACCGCAGCCGAGATCGCCACATACCACCCCGCAGGCGCCGACGCCGTACTCGGTCTGAACGATCGCGGTAAGGCGGTGACCGGCATGGCGGAGGCCTTGACACGCTGGCTGCTCGCGCGCGCCGATATCGGTGCGGTGCTCGGCCTTGGTGGATCGAGCAACACGGCGCTGGTGACGCAGGCGATGCGGGCGCTGCCGATCGGCACGCCGAAGCTGATGGTCAGCACCGTCGCCTCGGGCAATGTCGCGCCCTATGTCGGTCCGACGGACATTGCAATGATGTATTCCGTGGCGGATGTGGCTGGCATCAATGCGATATCGCGTCGGGTGATCGCCAATGCCGCGCATGCAGCGGCTGGCATGGCGCTGAGCGCTCCGCCCGCCGCTGCTGTCCCGGAGAAAACGGGCATCGGCATGACCATGTTCGGCGTCACCACCACCTGCGTGACCATGCTGCGCGAGGCGCTGGAGCCGACGCATGAGTGCTACGTCTTCCACGCCACCGGCGCCGGCGGCCGCAGCATGGAGAAGTTGGCCGATTCCGGCCTTGTTGCGGCGCTGATCGACCTGACGACGACCGAGGTGCCGGACTTCCTGTTCGGCGGCGTTTTTCCTTGCGATGACGATCGCTTTGGCGCGCCGATCCGCACGGGCCTGCCTTATATCGGCAGCGTTGGAGCGGTAGACATGGTGAATTTTGGCGCGAAGGACACAGTGCCGGCGCAGTTCGCCGGCCGCAACCTCTACGTCCACAATCCGCAGGTCACGCTCATGCGCACCACGCCGGAGGAGAACCGAGCAATCGGTCGCTTCATCGTGGAGCGGCTGAATCACATGGACGGCCCGGTCCGCTTCCTGCTGCCGCTCGGCGGCGTCTCGGCCATCGATGTGCCCGGTATGCCATTCCACGACCCGGATGCCGATGCCGCGTTGTTTGACACCATTCGCGCGGGCTTCGCGCCCGCTCCGAACCGCCGGTTGATCGAGGTGCCGGCTGCGGTCAACGATCGCACCTTCGCTGATGCCGTCCTTGCTGCCTTCCGGGAGATCGCCTGACATGCCCCGTTTCACCCGCAAGGAGTTGCTGGACCGGTTCAACGCCATGGTCGCGCGGCGCGAGCCGATCATCGGTGGCGGCGCCGGCACAGGCCTCTCCGCCAAGTGCGAGGAGGCGGGCGGCATCGACCTCATCGTCATCTACAACTCAGGACGCTACCGCATGGCTGGCCGCGGCTCACTCGCCGGGCTGCTGGCTTATGGCAACGCAAACGAGACCGTGAAGGAGATGGCGCGAGAGGTGCTGCCGGTCGTGACACGCACGCCAGTGATCGCCGGCGTCAACGGCACCGACCCCTTCGCCATCATGGACCACCTGCTCGATGAATTGAGGGCGCTCGGCTTCGCGGGCGTGCAGAACTTCCCTACCGTCGGGCTGATTGACGGCACTTTCCGCGCCAATCTGGAGGAGACCGGCATGGGCTTCGGGCATGAGATCGATATGGTCCGCCTTGCCCACAGCAAGGACATGCTGACCACTCCCTATGTCTTCGATGCCGATGAGGCGGCGGAGATGGCGAGGGCCGGCGCCGACATCCTCGTCCCCCATCTCGGCCTGACCACCGGCGGCGCGATTGGTGCGCAGACGGCGCTGAAGCTTGAGGATTGCCCGAAGCTGATCGACGAATGGGCAGAGGCCGCGCGTCGTGTCCGCAAGGACATCATCGTGCTGTGCCATGGTGGTCCGATCGCAACGCCCGAGGACGCGACCTACATCCTGCGGAACACCAACAACGTCAACGGATTCTACGGCGCATCCTCGATGGAGCGGCTGCCGACCGAGGTCGCGTTGACCGGGCGCACCCGCGAATTCAAGTCGATCTCTTTCTGAGGGATACACGCCATGGCCCGCGCCTATGCCTCCACCATCCTGGATGCGCCCGTTGAGGCGGTCTGGGACGTGATCCGCGACTTCAACGGCCTGCCCTCCTGGCATCCCGGCATTGCGCGGTCGGAGATTGAGGATGGTCTCGATTCCGACGTGGTCGGCTGTATCCGCCGCTTCCAACTGCAGGACGGCGCAATGGTGCGCGAGCGTCTGCTGAGCCTCAGCGACCGTGACTACAGCTTTTCCTATAATTTCGAGATGCCCGCCTTCCCGGTCACGAATTACGTCGCCCGCGTGCGGCTGATGCCGGTCACCGACACCGACCGCACCTTCGCCGAGTGGGAGGCGGTCTTCGACGAGGCGCCGGAGGACCGGGGCAAGTATGTCGAGATCATCGGCAATGCCGTATTCCAGGGCGGTTGGGATGCGCTGAAGCCGAAGATCGCCAGTTGCAAGGCGCCGGCCGGGGCGAAGCGCTGGGCCGGCTTCCCGCCAAACAAGGTTTGGTGCAGCAGCGTCATCGACGGGCCGGTGGACGCAGTCTGGGCCATCATCCGCGACTTCGCCGGCATGGGCGGCTGGCATGACGACATCACCAGGATGCACATGATCGGCGGCGTTCGCAGCGACAAGGTCTCCGGCACGCGTGATTTCTACTTCGGTGCGGGCCATCTGCACGAGAAGCTTCTGCATCTCGACGACACCGAGCACAGCTTCTCCTACTGCATCACGAAATGCGACATGCCTTGGATGAACTATGTCAGCGGCCCGCGCCTCTGGCCCGTGACGGACGGCAACAGCACCTTCGGTACCTGGACCGGCGATTGGGACGCCTCGGCACGGGATGACGTGACGCTGATCCCGAATACCGAGCAGAACGTGTTCCTCAAGGCCTTTCGCACGGTAAACGAGCGTCACTTCGCAAAGCGCTGACGAGGGGGAATGCGGATGAGGACGATCAAGGGACCAGCAATCTTTCTGGCACAGTTCGCCGGCGACGCCGCGCCATTCGACAGCCTGTCCGAAATTGCGCACTGGGCGGCAGGCCACGGCTACAAGGGCGTGCAGATCCCGAGCTGGGATGCCCGCCTCTTCAACCTCGCGCGGGCGGCGGAGAGCCAGGACTACTGCGACGAGGTCCGCGGCACGCTGGTGAATGCCGGGCTGCAACTGACGGAGCTTTCGACCCATCTTCAGGGCCAACTCGTCGCCGTTCACCCAGCCTATGACATGGCTTTCGACGGCTTTGCTTCATCCGAAGTGCGCGGCAGCCCTGCGGAGCGCCAGCAATGGGCGGTGAAGCAGATGAAGCTCGCCGCCCGTGCCTCGCAGCGGCTCGGCCTCACTGCGCATGCCACGTTTTCCGGCGCGCTCGCCTGGCCCTACGCCTATCCCTGGCCGCAGCGCCCTGCAGGCCTGATTGAGGCCGCATTCGACGAGCTGGCACGCCGCTGGCGTCCGATCCTCGACGAGTTTGACGCGGCCGGTGTGGACGTCTGCTACGAAATCCACCCGGGCGAGGACCTGTTCGACGGCGCCACCTTTGAAATGTTCCTCAAGCGCGTGGGCAACCACCCGCGTTGCAACATTCTCTACGATCCCAGCCATTTCGTGCTGCAGCAGCTCGACTACCTCGCCTTCATCGACATCTATCACGAGCGCGTCCGCGCCTTCCACGCCAAGGATGCGGAGTTCAACCCCACGGGCCGTCAGGGCGTTTACTCCGGCTACGCGCCCTGGGTTGACCGCGCCGGGCGATTCCGCTCGCTCGGCGACGGACAGGTGGATTTCGGTGCCGTCTTTTCGAAGCTCAGCCAGTACGGCTACGACGGCTGGGCGGTACTGGAATGGGAATGCTGCATCAAGGACAGCGAGCAGGGCGCTGCCGAGGGCGCGCCCTTCATCGCCTCTCATATCATCCGCGTGGCCGAGCGCGCCTTCGACGACTTCGCCGCCAGCGGCGTGGATGAGGCGGCGAACCGCGCCATGCTGGGCCTCGCGCGATGAGCGGGCGCATCCGGCTCGGTATGGTAGGTGGCGGGCAGGGTGCCTTCATCGGCGCCGTGCACCGCATCGCTGCGCGGCTCGACGATCAATACGAACTCGTCGCTGGCTCCTTCTCCTCCGATCCCGATCGGGCGCGCGCCAGCGCCTCCGCGCTGCATGTCGCGCCTGACCGCGCCTACGGAAGTTGGCAGGCCATGGCTGCCGCGGAAGCCGGACGGCCGGATGGCGTGGAGGTAGTCTCGGTCGTCACCCCCAACCACCTGCATGCCGATCCAGCCATCGCCTTCCTCAACGCCGGGATCCATGTGATCTGCGACAAGCCGCTCTGCCACACGCTGGACGCAGCGCGGGAGCTGGAGCGCGCTGCGAAGGCCAGCCGCGCGCTCTTTGCGCTAACGCACAACTACACGGGCTATCCGCTGGTGCGCCAGGCGCGCACCATGGTCGCGGAGGGCGCGATCGGCACGGTGCGCATCGTGCAGGTCGAGTATCCGCAGGATTGGCTGACGACGTCGCTCGAAAGCACGGGCCAGAAGCAGGCCGCTTGGCGGACCGATCCGGCGCGCAGTGGCGCCGCCGGCAGTGTCGGCGATATCGGCACCCACGCCTTCAACCTTGCGGAGTTCGTCACCGGTCAGCGGGTCGGCAGCCTGGCGGCTGATCTCGCCGCCTTCGTGCCTGGCCGTCGCCTCGACGACAACGCCCACATGCTGCTGCGCTTCGACGGCGGTGCACGCGGCATGCTCTGGTGTTCACAGGTCGCACCGGGGAATGAGAATGCGCTGCGGCTTCGCGTCTATGGCGAGTTTGGCGGCCTGGAATGGGCGCAGGAGCAGCCGAACCTGCTCGTCCACACTCCCTTCGCGGAGGCGCCGCGCATGATCCGCCGCGGCGGCGCTGGCGCATCGTTCATCGCCGCGCAAGCCAGCCGCATCCCCGCCGGGCACCCCGAGGGCTATCTCGAGGCCTTCGCCCAACTGTACCGCGACTTCGCCGACCAGATCGTCGCGGTTCGCGAGGGCCGCCCACCCGATCCCATGAGCCGGCTCGTCCCAGGGATCGAGGAGGGAATGCGCGGGATGCGCTTCATCGAAGCGGCGGTGTCTTCCGGGCAGGCGGGTGCGGGCTGGGTGTCGCTTGGCTGATCCTGTGTCGGATCGCATCTAATTCTCACCCGCCCGGCTGATCATGTCCGCCGGTTCGCACCGTTGTCCGGCTGTCTGCCACGTCGCCCGCTTGCTCACCAGATCACCACCCCAGTGACGCTGAGATTGGCGACGGCCAGTTCCATGCTCCGCATCAGGCTTCACGAGGAACCTCGACTCTCAGCGTGTCAAGGCAGGCAACGACAGGCGGGCGCCGAGCAAGATGACCACACTCGGAATGATGCGCGCACAATGCCTTGGCGATCATCCTCCTGCCGCAGGTTCGACCATATCGACGCGTTGCCGCCATCTGGCTGCTTCGCCAATATGAGTTTCATGGGGCGACGCGGCGTGGCGGTTGCAACGAGCTGGCGCCGAGACCTGACGGAGCAACGCCCCGGTTGACCCATACAGGGCACTGCTGTTTCGTGGCCAGGCAGAAGCGCCCTGTACGGGGCGACGTGGAAGGAAGCGCCAAATGGCCCGTCTTGCTTATGCCGACCCTACGAAAGCCGAAACGCGCCCGCTGGCAGAGCGCATCATCCGAGAACGCGGCAGCGTGCTGCACCTCTATGCGATGCTGATGCACAGCGGCCCCGTGGCCGAGGGATGGCTGCGCTATCTCACCGCGATCCGGCACGAGTGCCAGCTGTCTGGTGCGCTACGCGAGATGGTCATCATGCGGATCGCCACCCTGAACGGCGCCCCATACGAGGCCGCCCAGCACGCGCCGATCGCCGTGAGGGAGGGGCTGACGGAGCAGCAGGTGGCCGCGCTGACAGACTGGCAGGGCTCCGACCTGTTTGATGAGACGCAATGCGCGGTACTGGCCTACTGCGATGCGATGACGCGCGACATCCGCGTGCCCGACGCGGTCTTCGCCCGGGTGCGCCGCGCCCTGCCGGACCGGGAGCTCGTCGAGCTCACTGCAACGATCGGCGCCTACAACATGGTCTCGCGCTTCCTAGAAGCGCTGCAGATCGACCACCATGACGACATGACGGCATCGGCTCATGCCCAGTCCTGAGCGACGGGCCCTGGAGGGGCAGGTTGCGATCGTCACCGGCTGCGGTTCTCAGGGGCCGGGCTGGGGCAACGGCAAGGCAATCGCCGTCACCTTCGCGCGCGCCGGCGCGGCGGTCTATGGGGTCGATCTTCACCCCGAGGCGGGCCAGGAGACGCAGCGCCTAGTGGAAGGCGAGGGCGGCCGCTTCGTGCTCGGCGTCGGCGACGTGACGCAGCGGGCGACCGTCGAGGCGCTGGTCGCCGACTGCGTGGCGAAGCTCGGGCGCGTCGACATCCTGGTCAACAATGTCGGCCTGTCGCTGCCGGGCGACCCGGCTACGATGGCGGAGGAGGTATGGGACGCGCAGATCGAGGTGAACCTGAAGTCGGCCTTCCTCTGCACCAAAGCGGTGCTGCCCTTGATGGAGAAGCAGGGCAGGGGCGCCATCGTCTCGATCGCCTCCACGGCCGGCATTCGCTACACCGGCAAGCCGCAGGCTGGCTATGCCGCAGCCAAGGCCGGGCTGATCCAATTCAGCCGTGTGGTGGCGGTCGACTATGCGCGGCGCGGTGTCCGGCTCAACTGCGTGCTGCCGGGCCTGATCGAGACGCCGCTCGTCGAGAAGCTCGCGTCCCAATTCGCGAGCCGCGAGACGGGCATCGACCGCGAGGCCTTCTTCCGCCGACGCCACGAGCAGGTGCCGATGGGGCGGATGGGCGAAGCCTTCGACGTTGCCGAGGCTGCGCTGTTCCTGGCCTCCGATGCCGCGAAGTACATCACGGGGACGGAAATCCTCGTCGATGGCGGGCTCTGCGCCGCCGTGCGGAACTGAGTCGCTTATGCGGCTCAAGGGTAGGATGGCTGTCCTCGCCAGCGCGGGCTTCGCCCTACCCGGTTGAAGTGCGGGCAAGGCGCGGCGTGCTTGACGGCAGACGACCTCCGGAACCCCCAGTGATCGATCGGATACCTGGAGCCGCCGGGTGGATGGAAGTTCCGCGGTCCCCATTTCCAAACCCATGACTGCCGTGGCGGGCTTGACCTCCCTTTTCTAGAATCGCCTGGCATGATCAGGCGCCGAGGCGCCGTGCAATCGCCCAGGCGACCTCCGCCATGCCGCGGTAGCGCTCGCGGTAGCCGACGGCGCTCGGATCGGATGCGTTGCCATCCAGCTTGCGCCGCCATACGCCGGCGACGATGGAGGCCAGGCGGAACATCGAGAAGGCAATGAAGACGTCGAGGTTCTGCGGGATCGGGCGGCGGGCGGCGGCGCAGTATGCGGCGACGAACTCGTCCTGGGTGGGGATGCCCGTATCCTCGTAGCCCAGGCCCTGCACCCCCGTCACGCCGGTGGGGCCGGGCGGCATGTGGTAGGTCAGGCAGGCATAGCCGAGGTCGGCCAGCGGGTGGCCGAGCGTGGCGAGTTCCCAGTCCAGCACGGCGACGACGCGCGGCTCGGTCGGGTGGATGATGACGTTGCCGATGCGGTAGTCGCCATGGGCGATGGCGGTCTCGTCGTCGGTGGGGAGGTTGGCGGCGAGCCAGGCGCCGACCTGATCCATCGCCGGCATCTCCTCGACCTTCACCTGCTCCCACTGCCGGATGCCCCGCGCGACCTGGCGCTCCATGTACCGCTCGGTCTTGCCGAAGCCTTCGAGGCCGGCGGCGCGCCAGTCGACGGCGTGGAGCGCCGCCAGCACGCGGGCCAGGTCGTCGTAGACGGCGCGGCGCTCGGCGGGCGCGCCGGTCGTCATGACCCGGTCGGCGAAGATGCGGCCCGCGACGTGGTCCATGACAAAGAAGGGCGTGCCGATGACGGCGGCGTCCTCGCAGAGCAGGCGCATATGCGGCACCGGCACCGCGCTGCCGTTCAGCGCCTGCATGACGCGGAACTCGCGCTCCACCGCATGGGCCGAGGGCAGCAGCTTGCCGGGCGGCTTCTTGCGGAGGACGTAGGCGCCGGACGGCGTCGTCAAGTGGAAGGTCGGGTTCGATTGCCCGCCCTGGAACTGCCGGACGACGAGGCCGGAGCCGTCGAAGCCCGGCAGCCGGCCGGCGAGGTAGCGCGCGAGCGCCGCCTCGTCGAAGCGATGGATGTCCAGCACCGGGACCAGCATCGGGACACCTGGCTGCGGCGTGGCTGGTGTCATGCCGGTGCGCCGGCCTGCGAGTTGCGCGGCGGCTTGTACTTGTTCAGCTCCATGCGGCCGAGCTGGAAGCGGTGCACCTCGTCCGGACCGTCGACGATGCGGAGCGTCCGGGCGGTCTTGAACATGTAGGCGAGCGGGAAGTCCTCCGTCACGCCGCCGCCGCCATGCGCCTGGATCGACCAGTCGATCACCTGGCAGGCCATCTCGCCGGCCGCGACCTTGATTTCGGCGATGTCGGCGCGCGCCTCCTTGTTGCCAACCGTGTCCATGCGCCAGGCGGCGTGGAGCGTCAGCAGCCGGCACTGGTCGATCATGATGCGCGCCTGGGCGATGCGGTCGATGATGACGCCCTGGTCGGCCAGCGGCTTGCCGAAGGGCCGGCGCTGCAGCGAGCGGCGGCACATCAGCTCGAGCGCGCGCTCGGCGAGGCCGATGGCACGCATGCAGTGATGGATGCGCCCCGGGCCGAGCCGCCCCTGCGCGATCTCGAAGCCGCGGCCCTCGCCGAGCAGGATGTTCGAGGCCGGCACGCGGACATTCTCGAACAGCAGCTCGGCATGGCCGTGCGGCGCGTCGTCGAAGCCGAAGACCGGCAGCATGCGCTTGATGGTCAGCCCCGGCGTGCCGCGCGGCACCAGGATCATCGATTGCTGGCGGTACTTGTCCGGGCTGTCGGGCGCCGTCTTGCCCATGACGATGAAGACGGCGCAGCGCGGGTCCCCGGCGCCCGAGGACCACCACTTCCGCCCGTTGATGACGTAGTCGTCGCCCTGCCGCTCGATCCGGGTCTGGATGTTGGTGGCGTCGGAGGAGGCGACATCGGGCTCGGTCATGGCGAAGCAGGAGCGGATCTCGCCGGCGAGCAGCGGCCGCAGCCAGCGCTCCTTGTGCTCCTCCGTGCCGTAGCGCTCGATCGTCTCCATGTTGCCCGTATCGGGCGCGGAGCAGTTGAACACCTCGCTCGACCAGGGGATGCGGCCCATGATCTCGGCAAGCGGCGCGTATTCGAGGTTGGTGAGTCCGGCACCATGCGTCGATTGCGGCAGGAACAGGTTCCAAAGCCCTGCCTCCTTCGCCCGTGTCTTCAACTCCTCGACGATGGGGATGGGCTGCCAGCGATCGGGCATGGCGGCGTGCTGCTCGTGGTGCAGGTGGTCGTTCGGGATGATGTGCTCGTCCATGAAGCCCTGCAGCTTCATGCGCAGCTCCTGAACCTTCGGGGAGAAGCTGAAATCCATGGGACGTTTCCTTCAGTCGTTCGATGGGCAGGCTTGTGTGTCTGGGCGCGCGTGTCCAGTCTTCTGACGATGCAGAACGACCGGAGGGACGCAAAGATGAAGTCCGTGCTGTGCCGCGAATTCGGGCCGCCCTCGAGCCTGGTGGTGAGCGAAGTGGACGAGCCCGTGCCGGGCGCCGGCGAGGTGCTGGTGCATGTCGAGGCCTGCGGCGTGAACTTTCCCGACACGCTGATGATCCAGGGCAAGTACCAGCAGAAGCCCGCCATGCCCTTCGCGCCGGGCGGCGAGGTGTGCGGCACCGTTGCGGCGCTGGGCGAAGGCGTGCCGGGGCCGGCGATCGGCACGCGCGTGGCGGCGCTGATCCCTTATGGCGGCTTCGCCGAGGCCGTGGCGGTCGAGGCGGGGCGCCTCGTGCCCGTGCCGGAGGGCGTGGCGCCGGATGCGGCGGCCGCGGTCTGCGCAGCTTACGGCACGGTGCTGCATGCGCTCGAGGACCGCGGCTCGCTGAAACCCGGCGAGACGCTGCTGGTGCTCGGCGCCGCGGGCGGCGTCGGCATGGCGGCGATCCAGATCGGCAAGCTGCTCGGCGCGCGGGTGATTGCGGCCGCCTCCTCGGCGGAGAAGCTGGAGGCCTGCCGCGCGGCCGGGGCGGATGGGCTGGTCGACTACACCCGCGACGGCTGGCGCGACCAGCTGCGCGAGCTGACCGGGGCGCGCGGGCCGGACGTGGTGTTCGACCCGGTGGGCGGCCCCTATGCAGAGCCGGCGCTGCGCTCCATCGGTTGGCGCGGGCGCTACCTGGTAGTGGGCTTCGCGGCCGGCGAGATCCCGCGCATCGCGCTCAACCTCGCTTTGCTGAAGAACTGCGCCATCATCGGCGTCTTCTACGGCGAGTTCGTGCGGCGCGAGCCGGAGAACAACCGCGCCATGCTGGCCCGGCTGTTCCAATGGGTGGCGGAGGGCAGGCTCGTGCCCGCCCTGTCGCACCGCTTCCCGCTGGAGCGGGCCGGGGAGGCGCTCGAGCTGCTCATCAACCGGCGTGCGGTGGGCAAGCTGCTGCTCGTCACGCATGCGGGGGATGGCCCCCCGCGCTGAGGCCGATCAGCGCGTCGACTGCAACGAGGCGCGGCCCGGCGCAGATCACCGGGTTCACATCGATCTCGGCGATGCGGTCGGCATGGTCGGCGGCGAGTTCCGAGACGCGCTGGACGATGCCGGCCAGCGCGTCCAGGTCGACGGCGGGCATGTTGCGGAAGCCGGAGAGCAGTGCCGCGCCCTTCAGCCGCCCGAGCATGGCGCGCGCCTCCGCATGGCCCACGGGGGCGAGGGCGATGGTGCTGTCGCGCAGCAGCTCCACCAGGATGCCGCCCAGGCCGACGAGCACGGTTGGGCCGAAGAGCGGGTCGCGCCGGGCGCCGACGACGATCTCGATTCCCTGCGGCACCATGGGCTGCACCAGCACGCCGTTGATCGGGGCGTCCGGCGCGTGCCTGCGGGCATTCGCCATCACCGCGGCGAAGGCCTCGCGCACGGCCTCCGCGCTGCCGAGGTTGAGGCGGATCACCCCCGCCTCGGTCTTGTGCGGCAGGGCCGGGCTCTCGACCTTCAGCACCACGGGGTAGCCGGCCGCTTCGGCAGCGGTGACGGCGGCCTCGGCATCGGTGGCGAGGGTTTCGGCAACGACCGGGATGCCGTAGGCGGCGAGGACGGACTTGGCCTCGCGCTCGGTCAGCACGGCGCCTTGGGCGGCATCGAGCAGCGATGCGGCTGCGGCGCGGGCCTCCGGCGGCGCGGCGCGGGAGACGACGGCGGCGCCGGCGCGGCGCTTCGCATCGCGCGCGTGCCAGGCGGCGATGGCGGCCATGCAGCGGTCCATGGAGCGGAACAGCGCGACGCGTTCCTCGCCCTCCGCCTCGCGCGCGCCGGGGCCTTCCAGCCATTGCGTGGTCCAGACCACGCAGGCGGCCTTGTCGTGCTTGGCGGCGAGCTCCCCCATCACGCGGAAGCGCGGCGTCGCCACGTCATAGGCATAGCCGTTCGGCACCAGCACCACGCCATAGGCCGGGTCGGCGAACAGCGCATCCATGCAGTCGCGGAGCGAGTTCGGGTCGGTCAGCACCTGGGCCGTGACGTCGCAGGGGTTGCGGGCCGAGCCGAATTCGGGGATGCGCGCCTCCAGCACGGCGCGGGCCTCGGGGCCGGGCTGCGGCAGGGCGACCTCGCGCGCCTCGGCGCGATCCGCCGCCATGATGGCGGCGCCGCCCGAGGTGGAGACCACGGCGACGCCGGGCGCCCGCGGCGTGCCGGCCTTGCTCAGGAAGCTGGCGAGCTCCAGCAGCCCCTCGAAGCTTTCGGAATGCACCATGCCCGCCCGCTCGAAGGCGGCGCGGTAGACGGCATCGGCCCCGGCGAGCGAGCCGGTATGCGACATCGCCGCCTGTGCACCCTGCTCGCCCGTGCCGAGCTTGTGCACGACGACGGGCTTGTCCTGTCGCCAGGCGATCTCGGCGGCCTCGATCAGCCGTCCGGGCTCGGCCATGCCTTCGAAGAGCAGCGCGATGGCCGAGCAGCCCGGATCCTCCGCCAGCGCCGCGACGAGGTCGGCGACGTCGACATCGCCGGAATTGCCGCAGGTGAGCACGCGTGAGACCTGCACCCCGGCCTCGACCGACTGGGCGAGGGCGAAGCCGAGATTGCCGGACTGGCTGACGATGCCGATGGCAGGGCGCGTCGGCGGCGCGGCGGGGCGCGGGATGGCGGTGAAGGAAATCTCGGCGCCGCGCATGTAGTCGGTGAGGCCGAGGCAGTTGGGTCCGACGAGCCGCACGCCACCCTCGCGTGCCATGGCGACGAGGCGGTGCTGCAAGGCGATGCGATCGGGCTTGCCGGTCTCGGCGAAGCCCGCGGCATACATGACGAGGGCGCCGACGCCGGCGGCGACGCAGTCCTGCACCACCGCCTCGCAGGCCCCCATCGGCGTCGCCGCCACCACCATGTCCGGCACTTCCGGCAGGGCGGCGATGGAGGGGAAGCAGGGCCTGTCGCCGAGCGTCTCGTAGCGCGGATTGATGAGGTGGAGCCGGCCGGCGAAGCCCGCGAGGTTGCGCGCCGTGCGCTCGCCGAAGGAGCCGGCCCGGGCAGAGGCGCCGACGACGGCGATGCTCCCCGGCTCCAGCAGCCGGAGCAGGTCGGCGCGGCGATAGACCGGGCGGCGGGTGGGTGCGGAGAGGATGTCAGGGGTCATGGCTGCACCACCGGCTTGGTGTTCGGCGCGCCCATCAGCGTGGCGCGGCGGGGTTCGACGAGGCGGCGCAGCGTGGCATCGATCCCGCCGGGCAGGACCGCCAGCGCGATCACGAGCGCGCCGCCCAGGATGATGGCGTTGACGTCGCCGCCGAAGGACAGGAAACGCTCCTGCCCGACGACCAGCGCCGTGCCGATCAGCGGCGCGAGCAGGCGCCGGCGGCCGACCAGCACCACGGCGGTCAGCATCAGCACGAGGAAGTAGGTCTCGAAGAGGTCCGGCCCGACATAGGCGCGCTGATAGGCGTAGAGCCACCCGGCCGCCGCGCTGAAGGGCGCCGAGAGCACGAAGACGGCGAGCCGCACGCGCCGCGGCTCGATCCCCGACATGGTGGCGAGGCGCGGGTTGAGGTGCACCATCATCGCCATGGCGCCGAGGCGGGAGCGGCGGAACTGCCGGATGGCGTAGAGCGTGACGAGGAGCAGCGCGAAGGCGACGGGCCAGAGCTCGACGTCGTTCGTCGCGGCGAGGTGCAGCGGGCCGACCGAGAGATCGAGCGTCGGGATGCCGGAGACGCCGTCCGAGCCGCCGAGCACGCTCCAGTTATGCGCGATCGCGGCGGCGACGACCGTCGCGGCATAGGTGACGAGGGAGAAGACGAACTCCCGCAGCTTCAGCGTGACCAGGCCGAGCAGCAGCGCGATCAGCGCGCCGCTCGCCAGCGCCGCGCCGAGCGTCACCCAGGCGCCGGCGCCGAGTCGGGTCGACAGCAGCCCCGCGGCATAGGCGCCGGCCGCGAAGAACACGGTATGGGCCAGGCTGACCTCACCGAGGTCGGAGACCACGATGTCGAGCCCGTAGGCCGCGACGGCCATGATGGCGATGACCGCGAAGGCGCCGTGCACGCCGCCGATCCAGCCTGGCAGGAGGAAGACGAGGACGGCCGCGACGGCGAAGGCCGCGGCACGAAGCGGCGCGGTCACCGGCTGGCCCTCCCCATGGCGAGGCCGCTCGGGCGCAACACCAGCACGACGATCAGCACGAGGAAGGCGGCCGTGGTGGCATAGGCGGGCGAGACGAAGCCACCGAACAGCGCCGTGAAGATGCCGAGGCCGAGCCCGGCGAGGTAGCTCCCGGCCACCGAGCCGATGCCGCCCAGCACCACCACGACGAAGGTGATGATCACCTCCTCGAAGCCAATATTGGTGAGGATGGGCGTGCGCGGCGCGACCAGCGCGGCGGCGAGCGCGACCGCCGCCCCCTCGAAGGCGAAGACGGCGAAGTAGACGCGGCGCACGTCGATGCCGGCGAGCTGCGCGAGCTTCGGATCCTCGGCCACCATGCGCGCGGTGCGGCCGAGCGAGCCGCGCTCCAGCACCAAGTAGAGGAGGAGGAAGAACAGGATGGCGACGACGACGATCGCCAGGTCCTGCGCCGTGACCCAGGAACCGGCGACCTCGAACTCCACCCAGCTCAGCGGCGTCTCCAGCACCTGCGGGTTGCCGCCGAAGACGAGGCCGGCGACGCCGCGCATCATGTGCCCGAAGCCGAGCGTCACGATCATGATGGAGACGAGGTCCTGCGCGAAGGTGAGGCGCAGCATCGCCGCCTGCATGATCAAACCGATGACGACGCCAGCGGCGACCGCGACCCCGATCGCCACCGGATAGGGCAGGCCGAGCGCCGCGACCGACCACCAGGTGACGAAGGCCGCCAGCATGTAGATCTGGCCATGGCCGAAATTGACCAGCCGGGCGACGCCCAGCAGCACGGTCCAGCCGATGGCGATCAGCGCATAGGCATGGCCGAGCACGATGCCGTTGATGAGCTGCTGCACCAGGTTCATGCGGCGGCCTCCCCCAGATAGGCCGCCAGGATGCGCGGGTCGTCGCGCATGGCGGCGGCCGGACCCGAGGCCAGGATGCGCCCGCGCTCCAGCAGCACGAGGCGGTCCACCACCTCGATCGCAGCGCGGACATTCTGCTCGACCAGGAGGACTGAGAGCTTTTCGTCGACGAGGTCCCGTACCGTGCGCAGCACGTCCGCCACGAGGCGCGGGGCGAGGCCGATCGAGGGTTCGTCCAGCAGCAGGGCTCGCGGGCCGAGGCGCAGGGCGCGGGCGATGGCCAGCATCTGCCGCTCGCCGCCAGAGAGCATGGAGGCGTGGTGGTGCAGCCGCTCCTTCAGGCGGGGGAAGAGCGCGTAGATCTCCGCCTCGTCATGGGCGCGGCGGTTGCTGCCGCGCGGCGCCTGGGCTGCGGCGAGGTTGTCCTCGACGGTGAGGCGCATGAAGACGGCGCCCCCCTCGGGTACCAGGGTCAGGCCGCGGGCGACGCGGGCGTGGGGCGGCAGATGGCCGATCTCCTCGCCGTCGAGGCGGATGCTGCCGCTGACGCTCGGCGTGCCGCGCGACCAGCCGAGCAGCGCGTTCACCAGGGTCGACTTGCCCGCACCGTTGGCGCCGACCACGCCCACCAGCTCGCCGGGCTTGAGCGCGAGATGCGGGATGTCGAGCGCGAGATTGCCGCCATAGGCGACGCGGAGGTTGCGCGCCTCGAGGACCGGGCTCATGCCGCCTGCCCCAGATAGGCTTCCAGCACGCGCGGGTCGGCCTGGATCTGCTGCGGCGTGCCGTTGGCGATGCACCGCCCCTGCTCCAGCACCACGATGCGGTCGGCGACCGACATGATGAGGTCCATGTGGTGCTCGATCACCACCAGGGCGATGCCCTCGCCCCGCAGCGAGCGCAGCAGCGCGATGAGCCGGGCCATGTCGGCGCCGCCGAGGCCGGCCGCCGGCTCGTCGAGCATCAGCACACGGGCGCCGCGGCCGAAGGCGAGGGCGATGGAGAGCATGCGCTGGCTGCCATAGGGGATGTTGCCCGGGCGCAGTCCGTGCATCTCGCGCGGCACGGCGAAGCGCTCGAGGATCGCCGCCGCCTCCGCCTCCAGCGCGTGGCGGCGGGAGGCCTCGCGCCAGGGCAGGGCGAGGCTTTGCAGGAGGCCGGTGCCCGCTTCCCGCGCCAGCACGGCGACCATGTTGTCCCGCACGGTGAGGGCGGCGAAGAAGGCGTTCTGCTGGAAGGCGCGCTTGAGGCCGCGTTCGGCGAGGCCATGCGGCGGCACCGCCGTCACCTCCTCACCGCTGATCCAGACGCGCCCCGAGCGAGGCGCCATGTTGGTGGTCGCGTCGTAGCAGGAGCTCTTGCCCGCGCCGTTCGGCCCGATGATGCCGAGGATCTCGCCGGGCGCGACCTCCCAGGAGACGCCCTCGAGCGCCACCAGGGCGCCGTAGCGCACGCCGAGCCCCTCGACGCGGAGCGCCGGCGCGGGCCCGCTCACGCCCGGACCTCGATCTTGCCGTCCTTCACCGTGAAGAGGTGGTGGGAGGAGCCGAGCTGGCCGTCCTTGAAGGCCACGTCGCCGAAGATCGTGCCCTTGAAGGCGCCGTTGCGGATATGGGCGCCGAGCTTCTCACGGTCGAGCGTCTTGAGCTCGTTCGCCGCCGTGGCCCAGACCTGCAGCGAGGCGGCGCCGAGCGCCATGAACTTGTCTGGCGTGTAGCTGATCTTCTCCTCACCGCGGCGGACGAAGTCCTGGTTCACTGGGTTGGAGGCGAAGGGCTCGACCTTCGGGAAGTAGATGTCGGCGCCGACGATGCCGTTGGCCGCATCGCCCGCGACGGAGATGACGCTCGGGGCGACGGTGCCGACGGCGGTCACCAGCTCGCCCTTGAGGCGCATCTGCCGTGCCTGGCGGAGCAGGGCGGGCAGGCCGGAGCCCTCATTCGCGTTGATGGCGACGACCGCGTCGGCATTGCTGCCGCGGATACTGGTGAGCGCCACGCGGAAATCCACCTGGGTGAAGGGGAAGCGCTCCTCAGCCACCTTCTCATAGGTATGGCCATTGGCCTTCAGCATGCCTTCGATCGCGGCCTGGGCGCCGTTGCCATAGGCATCGTTCTGGGTGAGGAAGGCGATGCGCTTGGCGCCGGTCGCCTTCAGGTGGTCGGCGATGACCTGCCCGTCCTGGGCGTTGGAGGAGTTGAGCCGGATCGCCAGCGGGTTGCCGCCGCCCGTCAGGATCTGGTCCGCCTTGGAGATGGCGGTGATGTCGAGCACGCCGGCCCGGGCGATGACGGTCTGGATCGCCAGGGTCACGGGGCTGTTCCAGCCCTCGATGATGACCGAGACGCCCTCGCCGATCAGCTCGTTGGCGCGGCTGACGCCGACCGCGGGCGTCGATTCGTCGTCCCGCCGGATGACCTCGACCTTGCGGCCCATGACGCCGCCGGTGTCGTTCACCATGCTGGCGGCGATGCCGATCGCCTCGCAGACATGCTGGCCCTGCACGGCGGTGCCGCCGCTGAGCGGAAACAGCGCGCCGACCTTGATGGGATCGGCGGCGCGGGCGAGGCGCGGCGCGGCGAGGGATGCGGCGCCGATGGCGCCCAGCTGCAGGAAGCCCTTGCGGGATATCAACATCGGAACGTCCTCCATGGCCGCCATGGTTTTCCATGGTCGGGGTCCTTGCCCGGGAGAAGCCGCCCCGGGCACGCGGGAAGGCGCTTCAGGTCATGGCGGCAGGATGCGCTGGCGCTGCAGGTCGCGCAGCCACCATTCCAGCATGGCGGCGCTGTCGATGCAGTCGTGGAATCCGGCCTGTCGGATCTTGATGGTGCTCACCAGCGAGGCTGCCTGGTCGTCGCGGCTCCAGGCGAAGTCGGCGAATTGCCAGGACGCGCCGACCAGCTCGCGGAGCGTATGGGGCTGCAGCTGGTGGTCGCGCACGATCCGCTGCCACACGGCCTCCTTGTCCGACATGATGACCGGCAGCGACATCGGGTGCGGCGCGCCCTGCTCCATGCCGAAGACGCGGGCGACGACCGGGAACAGCCCGCGCCAGGTCAGCGTGTCGCCGTTGGTCACGTTGAAGATCTGGTCCCGCGCCGCCTCGCTGCGGCCGGCCCAGGCGATGGCCGAGGCAAGGAGCCGCGCATCGGTGATCTCGGTGACGCGGTCGCCCTTGCCGGGGAAGACCAGCGGCAGGCCCATGGCGCGGCTGATCGCGGCATAGGCGCCGGTTGCCGTCAGCATGTTCATGGCGCTGCCGAGGGCGAAGCCGATCACCGCCTGCGGGCGGAACACCGTCCAGTGCCAGCCGCGCCCGCGCTGGCGCTCGCGGAGGTAGTCCTCCTGCAGCCAGTAGAAATTGGGGTGGATGTGGCGCGGCGCATCCTCCTTGCCGGGGATGGGCATCTGCCCGAGATGCACGCCATAGGCCTTGGTGCCCTGCAGCACGGAGATGTGGCGCAGGCCGCTGTCGCCGTCGCCCTCCAGCGCCTCGACGCAGTTGGCGAGCATGCGGCGGTTGGTCTCCATCTGCTCGGTGTCGAGCCAGCCGGCGCGGAGCTCGGGCTTCTCGTAGAGCGCGCTGTAGACGAGGTGCGTCGCGCCGAGGCCCGACAGGGCCTGCCGGCAGGCGGCGGCATCGGTGAGGTCGACGGAGAGGAAGCGCGCGCCGGTGCCCTCCGGCGGGGCGCGGCGCGAGAGGCCGATGACGTCCCAGCCATCGGCAACGTAGCGGTCGAGCGCCGCGCGCCCGACCAGCCCCAGCGCGCCGGCGATGATGACCGTGTTGCGCATGTCAGGCCGGATTGCTCTTGGCGAGGCGCGTGACGAGGTCGCGCCAGCGGTCGCGGTCGCGCTGCAGGTAGCCGGCATAGTCCTCCGCCGTGCCGCCCATTACGTACTGGCCCTCGTCCAGCAGGCGCTTGCGCAGGTCCGGCGCCTGCATCGCCTGCTGCGCCGCGGCATTCAGCCGGGCGATGGCGGCGGGCGGCGTGCGGGCGGGGACGAGCAGGCCGAAATGCGTCTGGCAGACCATGTCCGGCCCGCGCTCGGCAAAGTTCGGGATGTCGGGCGTGACCGCCAGCCGCTCGCCCTTCTCGCCGGTCCAGCCGATGATGGTGCCGCGCCCGGCGCGCAGCGCCGCCAGCGAGGAGGAGCCGCCGACCGAGATCACGTCCAGCGTCCCGCTCATCAGGTCGGTGAGCTGCTGGGCATCGCCGCGGTAGGTGATCTCCTGCATCTTGATGCCGAGACCCTCCATCACGACGACGGCGGCGAGGTTGTTGAAGCTGGTCGGGCCGTTGGAGCCGTAGTTCAGCTGGCCGCCGCGCGCCTTCGCCAGCGCGATGAAGCTCTCGATGTCATGCGCCAACCCCTTCCGCACCACGATGCCGAAGGGCAGCGTCGTGACGAGCGCCACCGGGGCGAAATCCTCCGCCTTGTAGGGAAGCTTGTCCGGCAGCAGCGGGTTCAGCGTCATGGTGGTGCCGGAGGCCATCAGCATCGTGTGGCCGTCCGGCTCGGCGCGCGCGGCGGCATCGGCGCCGATGGCGGTCTGCGCGCCGGGCTTGTTGTCGACGATCACCGGCTGGCCGAGCAGGGGCGCCATCTTCTCCGCCATGGTGCGGGCGGCGACATCCGTCGCGCCGCCCGGCGGGAAGGGGACGATCATGGTCACGGGACGCGACGGGAAGCCGCCGCTCGCCGCGACCGCGGGCATGGCGAGGGGTCCGGCGATGGCCAGCCCGGTCGTCCCGCGCAGGAAATTCCTTCTGTCCATCCTTCGTCCCTTCGTTGCGGGCCGCTTGGTGCGGCCCGCCTTGGCCTTATTCCAGCATTTGGTCGCGGAGCGCGGCGAGCCGCGCCGCATCCAGGCCGAGCGAGGCGAGGAAGGCCTCCTCGCTGTCGTGCCCGGTGAGGGCGATCTCGATCGCGCCCTCCAGCAGCGGCCGGTGCGCGCGGGTCAGCGCCTCGGCGACCTCCGGCGGCGTGCCCTCGGGCAGCGCGTGCTCGCGGCGCCAGAAGCGGTTGGTGGCGAGGTAGTCCTCGACGATGTCGTCGCGGGCGACGCCGAGGGCCATCAGCAGCAGCGCCGTGCCGAAGCCGGTGCGGTCCTTGCCGGCCGAGCAGTGGAAGGCGAGCGGCCGCCGCGCCGGATCGGCGACGAGCGCCAGCAGCCGGCGATAGATCGGCAGCTTCTCCGATGCATAGGCCGCATAGGCGCGGCCGAGCAGCGTCAGCACGTCCTCGCCCGTGGCGCGGCCGGTGGCCAGGATGTCGCGCAGGGAGGCGCCGACCGTGGGCTCGATCGGCAGCGCCACCACTTCCGGCCCGGGAGAGGGCAGGCGGGAGGGCGCCTTGGCGCTCTCGTGCACGCCGCGTAGGTCGACGATGGTGCGGAGGCCGAGCGTCACGAAGCGGGGCAGGTCCTCGTCGGTGAGGCCGCTCAGCGAAGGGGCGCGGTACACCTGGCCGAAGCGCACCCGCCGCCCGCCATGCGCGGCATAGCCACCGATGTCGCGCATGTTGGTGCAACCCTGGAGCTGCACTCGCCGGGGCAGGACCTCGGCGCTGCCCGTCACCGCAGTGGTTCCTGAACTTCAGGCGACGCGTCCTGATCGAACTGCCCCCCACTTCTCCGTGCGGCGCAGGCGCTGCGTCGCGCCGGGACGCTCCCAGCCGGCGCGGCCAGCTGCTTGTGATGCCATGAAAGCAAGAAGCTACTCATGCAGCTCAATCCAGATCACTGGGGAGGACGGTGCCTCGTACGAACAGCAAGCTGCCGGAGGCACCTTGCACTGGAAAGGCGTGGTCGTGGAGATCGGCTTGGCGCAGGGCGGCGTCGAAGCGCAGCCGGCTGATGCGGAGGTCTCCGGCCGGCAGGTCTGCAACGACTTCACGGCCGACGACGTTGGGTACGGCGTAGGCGCCTTGGTTGACGCTGATTGCCGCCCCGCTCACGCTGGCGCCGCCTGTCGGCAGGCGCCGCTTCCCAGCAGCCATTCGGCGTTTCCTCCCGTACTCTGACCTCAAACTCACCGATCCGATGCCGGCCGGCCGGCCGTTTCAAGCTGGACTTCCGCCCTGTCGGCTCCTACTTTCGAGGCCAATTTCAACAGGTGAAATTTAATTTCAGACGAACTATGGCATGGGGTTGCAGCGATGCAAACCTGGAAAGCGCAGTCTCAGGCAATGAGGCGTCATGATGCCATCCTATGAACCCGTAGCTGCCCTCCTGCGGGGCTTGGAAGTGCTGCGGATTGTGAACCGCCTGTCGGAGGCCGGCGTCTCCGAGATCCATCGGCTCACGGGACTCAACCCGCCAACGATCGTGCGCATGCTCGAAACACTGATCCACGCCGGTTATGTGATACGCCACCCCCAGCTGCCGCTTTATTTCCCAACCGGACGGACCCTGGAACTCTGTGCGGGCTACACCCTGCACCGGGAGGTCGGCATCGCCGCGGCGCCGGTGATGACCCGGCTGCGTGCCAGCATCGGCTGGCCCTCCGACGTCGCGGTGTTCGATGGCGATGCGATGGTCGTGGCACATACAAGCCGCGGCGAGGGGCGCTTCATGTTTGAGCGCCGCACCGGCTTCCGTGCCCCGGTGCTCGCCACCTCCCTTGGCCGGGCCTTCCTCGCCTTCTGCGCGCCACCCGAACGTAATCACGCCATTACGCTAGCGGCGCGTTCGCCTGAGCCATGGAACGTCCTGGCGCATGATCCGGACGCGGCGGATGCCGCCTTCGCGGCCATCCGCGCGGCAGGTTACGCCGCGATGGACGACGCTTATGCCGCCCGAGAATACAGCGGCCTCGCCAGCGCGGTCGCCGTGCCCGTTCTGGTGGGCGAGGTCGCAGTAGCCTCGTTGAATCTGATGTATTTGCGCGATGTTACTGACCGCAGTGCGGTGGTGGACAGGCTTCTGCCGGTGCTGCGGGAGGCGGCGGTGGAAGTAGGCTTCGCCCTGGCAAAGCTGAGGCGGGCTTGAATCACCGCGGAGGAGAGGTCTGGGGCGTTGTGGAGTTTGCCCTCATCAGCTTGGTCTTCATTCTTATCGGCTGCAGCTGCGCGGCATCGTCGCGCGCTTGGTTGATGATGATTTCTGGCAGCTCGCATGGCTGGCACCGGCCATGTCGACGACCCTGATCGTGAGCCCCTTCGTCCGGTTTTTCGCTGCAGCTTGGCTGCCCCGTGGTCCTGTCCACCTTCATCACGGAAAACCCCGAAGCATTCAACGAGAATCCGCTATGGCTTTGGGAACGCCTGGTTGCGAGCCGTATGCCGGGTCTGAGCTTGTCGAGACCATCTGCGGACCTCAGGCGCTCCGCAGTCTCAGCCGGCCTACCCCAGCACGATCAATCTGCTACGAAGTGGCGGTTGGCTGCGGCGCATTGGCTGCGGAGGCGAGGGCAACGTTGTCCATTGGCTGGTGAGCCCAGCCTTTGGTTGCTCCGGCCAATCGTGTCGTTTTTGAAAATTCAAGTGAGGGATGCGTGGAATAGGCTTTGGCTCCAATCAGTCTCCTTCACGAAACAAAGCTATCTAGCTGTAATAATTGAGATGAAAGCGTAAGAAGCGGCAGCCGTACTCGTTGTGCGAAACACCACGCGTGCTGAGAGCCTGTTTGAGCGGCGCCAGAATGGATTGATCATGGCTTCGGTGGCGGCGAGGACGGCCGTGCATTCTATCATGACGGCAGCCACGTCGAGGCGCCTGGCACGGTCGCGCATCAGGCCGTCCCAACAGGTGAGCCAACCGAAGCTGCGCTCCACCATCCAATGCTGCGGCAGCACTGCGAAGCCCTTCCGGCCGGGCGGGTGACGTGGCAATCATTAGTACCAAACTGGACTTTGTCGCCCCAGAGTTTCGCCCCGTCCAAGCACGTCACCACCTGTTGCTTAAGCGGCCATTCGGGAAGCAGCAGCCTGGCGCCCTACGGCCAGCATCACAGGGACGCTCATCGCCGCTGCGCCCTACACGGTCCTACTCGCCCTTTTCGAACTCTCTTTCAAATTAGGACACTAGCCGCCTCGCTCTCGCCTCGGCCGCTTCGAGCGTACCGACTGCAGGCGCCGATCTCGCCAGCACAATGAGCTTATCGACAAGCAAGGCGAGCGCAGATCGCGGCGTTCCATGAGGCACCTTAAGGCTTCGGCCAGTTGCCCCAGGCCCAAGTCCAGGCTATCCGCCGAGCGCGATGCATGCGCCCGTCACCCCCCGCACCGATGAAGGCCCGCTGCCGGCCTACCGCGCCCGCGTCGCGGCGGGGCTGCTGAAGCCGGATACCGCCCAGGCCCTCGCCGCCGAGACCCTACAGGAGCTATGGCACCGTCTCCGCGGCTATGACCCGCACCCGGAGGCGCCGCCCGAGGCCGGCTTCCTTGCCCGCTTCATGCGCCGCAAGCCCGTGCCCGAAGCGCCGGAAGGGACGCCGCAGGGCCTCTACCTCGTCGGCGAGGTGGGGCGGGGCAAGTCCATGCTGATGGACCTGTTCTTCGAGTGCGCCGATGTCATCCGCAAGCGGCGCATCCACTTCCACCAGTTCATGCAGGACTGCCACCAGACGATCCACGCCTGGAAGCGGCGCAACCCGGGCGAGGCGGACCCGATCCCGCCGCTGGCCAATTCCATCAGCGTCGATGCGGCCCTGCTCTGCTTCGACGAGTTCCAGGTGCATGACATCGCTGATGCCATGATCCTCGGCCGGCTGTTCGAGGCGCTCTTCGCCCGCGGCGTGGTGGTGGTGGCGACCAGCAACACGGCGCCCGACGACCTGTTCAAGGGCCGGCCCGGCCGCGACGCCTTCTTGCCCTTCATCGCGCTCATCAAGAAGCGGCTGAACGTGCTGCATCTGGAGGCGCAGCAGGATTACCGGCGGGAGCGCATCCGCGGCCTGCCGAGCTGGCACAGCCCGGCCGATGGGCGGGCGGAGCGGGCGCTGGATGCCGCTTTCCTCGAGCTGACCGGCGAGGCGCAGGGGGCGCCGGCCCGCCTGACGGTGCTCGGCCGGGTGGTGGAACTGCCGGAGGCGGCGCGGGGCGTGGCCCGGGCGGAGTTCGACGAGCTGTGCGGCAAACCGCTGGGGCCGGCCGACTACCTCGCCGTTGCCACCCATTTCCATACCTTGGTGCTGGATGGCATCCCGCGCCTGGGGCCGGAGAATTTCGACCGGGCGCGGCGCTTCATTACCCTGGTGGACGCGCTTTACGAGCACCGCTGCAAGCTGGTGGCCTCGGCCGAGGCGCCGCCCGATTCGCTTTACGAACAGGGCGAGAACGCGGCCATGTTCGAGCGGACGGCGAGCCGGCTCACGGAAATGCAAAGCCAGGACTATCTGGCCTTGCCGCATCTGACGTAATATGAGGTAATATTCACGGATTCGAGAGGATTCTAAATGCGCCTGCTGTCCCTGATTCTTCTTGGCCTCGGCCTTGTTGCGGCTCCGGCGGGCGCGGCGCAGAAAGGCGGGTGGCAGAGGCCTCAGGCGCGGGTGGCGACGGCGAAGCCGCAGCAGATGGCCCGGCCGCAGGCCATGGTGCATCGCTCGCTGCCGATGCGGTCCCGCGGCAGCGTCGGCCGGGACCAGCGGGCGGCCTCCGCGGCGGCCTGCAGCGCCCGGCGCGGCGGCTGCCAAGCGCCGCGAATGAGCTGGGCCCAGGGCCTGTCCCCGGCTGCCGGCATCCAGGCCAATGCCTGCCCGGATGGGACCATGGCGGTGCTCGCCACCGGTCATGACGATATCGTCCGCTGCATGCCCATCTGAGCCAGGGCCCGGCCGGCTCCGCCTTGCCGGTCGATGCGGTCGGGAGTAGGAACGCGCTGTTTTCGCCTGAGCGGCCCCGGTCGCCCGGGCGCCCTCCGCCCCCCGTTCCTCAAGGACACGTCATGGCTCGCAAGAAGATCGCGCTGATCGGCGCCGGCAATATCGGCGGCACACTCGCCCACCTGATCGGCCTCAAGCAGCTCGGCGATGTCGTCATGTTCGACGTGTTCCCGGGTGTGGCGGCGGGCAAGGCGCTCGACATCATGCAGTCCGGCCCGGTGGACGGGTTCGATGCCAACATGGCCGGTACGGGCGACTATGCCGCCATCGCCGGCGCCGATGTGGTGATCGTCACCGCCGGCTTCCCGCGCATGCCGGGGATGAGCCGCGACGACCTGCTGACCAAGAATGCCGGCGTCATGGGCCAGGTGGCCGAGGGCATCAAGACCTACGCCCCCGACGCCTTCGTCATCTGCATCACCAACCCGCTCGACGTCATGGTCTGGGCGCTCCAGCAAAAGTCAGGCCTGCCCGCGCACAAGGTGGTCGGCATGGCGGGCGTGCTGGACAGCAGCCGCTTCCGCCTCTTCCTCGCCCAGGAATTCAACGTCTCGGTCGAGGACGTGACGGCCTTCGTGCTCGGCGGCCATGGCGACACCATGGTGCCGCTGACCCGCTACTCCACCGTCGCCGGCATCCCCGTCCCCGACCTCGTCAAGATGGGCTGGACGACGCAGGAGAAGATCGACGCCATCGTCAACCGCACCGCCAATGGCGGCGGCGAGATCGTGAAGCTGCTGGAGAAGGGCTCGGCCTTCTACGCCCCGGCCGCCTCCGCCATCGCCATGGCGGAGAGCTACCTGCTCGACAAGAAGCGCGTGCTGGCCTGCGCCGTGATGCTGAACGGCGAGTACGGGCTGAGCGACTTCTATGTCGGCGTGCCGGTGGTGCTCGGCGCCGGCGGCGTGGAGCGCATCGTCGAGGTGCAGTTCACCGCCGAGGAGAAGGCCGCCTTCGACAAGTCCTGCGATGCGGTAAAGAAGCTGATCGAGGATTTCAAGAAGCTCGGCGTCTGATCAGGCGCGCGGCGTCCATTCGCTTGCAGGGGTGACGGCATGAACATCCATGAATACCAGGCGAAGGAGTTGCTGGGGCGCTACGGCGTCACGGTGCTCCAGGGCCATGTGGCCTGGACGCCGGAGGAGGCGGCCGAGGCGGCGAAGCGGCTGCCCGGCCCCGTCTATGTGGTGAAGTCGCAGATCCATGCCGGCGGCCGCGGTGCCGGGCGCTTCAAGGAAGACCCGAACGGCAAGGGCGGCGTCCGCGTCGTCAAGTCGGTCGAGGATGTCCGGGCAGCGGCCGAGGCGATGATCGGCAAGACGCTGGTCACCAAGCAGACCGGCGAGGCGGGCAAGGTCGTCTCCCGCGTCTATGTCGAGGATGGCTGCGACATCAAGCGCGAGCTCTATCTCGGCCTGCTGGTCGATCGCGCCACTTCCCGCCTCACCATCATGGCCTCGACCGAGGGCGGGATGGAGATCGAGGAGGTGGCCGAGCACCACCCCGAGAAGATCCTGAAGGCGGCGATCGACCCGGCCGCGGGCATCTCCGGCTTCCATTGCCGCAAGCTCGCCTTTGGCCTCGGCCTGACCGGCAAGCAGGTGGCGAGCTTCACGAAGTTCGTCACCGCGCTCTACGGCGCCTTTGTCGAGCTCGACTGCGCCATCGTCGAGATCAACCCGCTGGTCGTCACCGGCGCGGGCGAGATCGTGGCGCTGGATGCCAAGGTCTCCTTCGACGACAACGCGTTGTTCCGCCACAAGGACCTCGAGGCCCTCCGCGATGACAGCGAGATGGACCCGAAGGAGCTGGATGCGGTCAAGAACGACCTCAACTATGTCGCGCTCGATGGCGAGATCGGCTGCATGGTGAACGGCGCGGGCCTCGCCATGGCGACGATGGACATCATCAAGCTCTACGGCTCCTCGCCCGCGAACTTCCTCGATGTCGGCGGCACCGCCAATGCGGCGCGCGTTACCGAGGCGTTCCGGATCATCACCTCGGACAGCAACGTCAAGGCGTTGCTTGTCAACATCTTCGGCGGCATCGCCAAGTGCGACATGATCGCAACGGGCATCGTCGAGGCGTCGAAGAACCTCTCGCTCTCGGTGCCGCTGGTGGTGCGGCTCGAGGGCACCAATGTCGAACTCGGCAAGAAGATCCTGGCCGAGAGCGGCCTCGCCATCATCCCCGCCGACAACCTGGCGGACGCGGCGCAGAAGGTGGTCGCAGCGGTGAAAGGGGCCTGAGCCATGGCGATCCTGATCGACGAGAACACCAAGGTCATGACCCAGGGCTTCACCGGGGCCCAAGGAACCTTTCATGCCGAGCAGGGCATCGCCTACGGCAGCAAGTATGTCGGCGGCGTAACGCCGGGCAAGGGCGGCACCACCCATATCGGCCTGCCGGTCTTCGACACGGTAGCGGATTGCGTGGCGGCCACTGGGGCCAATGCCAGCGTCATCTACGTGCCGCCGCCCTTTGCGGCCGATGCCATCCTGGAAGCGATCGATGCGGAACTGCCGCTCATCATCTGCATCACCGAGGGCATTCCAGTTCTCGATATGGTGCGGGTGAAGCGGGCCCTGGGCGGCTCGAAATCGCGGCTGATCGGGCCGAACTGCCCGGGCGTTATCACCCCGGATGCCTGCAAGATCGGCATTATGCCGGGGCATATCCACCGGCGCGGCTCAGTCGGCATCGTTTCCCGCTCGGGGACGCTGACCTATGAGGCGGTGGCGCAGACCTCGGCCGCCGGGCTTGGCCAGTCCACCTGCGTCGGCATCGGCGGCGACCCGGTCAAGGGCACCGATTTCGTCGAGGTGCTGGAGATGTTCCTGGCCGATGACGAAACCAAGTCGATCGTCATGATCGGCGAGATCGGCGGCCAGTCGGAGATCGAGGCGGCGGAGTTCCTGGCGCGCGAGAACCGGGGCGGCAAGCCGGTGGTTGGCTTCATCGCCGGCGCCACCGCTCCGCCCGGCCGCCGCATGGGCCATGCCGGCGCCGTGATCTCGGGCGGCAAGGACACCGCCGAGGCGAAGATCGAGGCAATGCGCGCGGCCGGCATCCATGTGGCGGACAGTCCGGCGGCGCTCGGCTCGACCATGGTGAAGGCCCTCAAAGGTTAAGCGTTCCGCACAGGGCAGCCTTGCGGGGCTGCCAAGTCGGGCGCCGAGCCCCTATGTTACCCGTCGCCGCTACCCCTTACGGGGTGCGGCGATCATTGCATGAGCCGACAGAGACCGCCGGCCCGCTTGGCCGGCACGGAGAGACACATGGCCGGAGTGGATATCCTCGCGACAGCGATGACGGGCGCCAACGCCGCCTTCCTCGCCGATCTCTACGCCCGCTGGGTGGAGAAGCCCGACAGCGTCGATCCCTCCTTCGCCGAGCTCTTCGCCGTCCTCGACGACGATGCCAAGGCGGTGCTGACCGATGCGGTCGGCGCCTCCTGGGCGCCCCGTCGCCGTGGCGGCTTCGCGCCGGAGCCGGAGCCCGCGCCGGCCGCCAAGGGTGGCGGCAAGGGCGCCGCACCCGCCGCCGCCCCGGATGCCGAGACGATTCGCCGCGCCCAGCTCGATTCCATCCGCGCGCTGATGCTGATCCGCAGCTACCGGGTGCGCGGCCATCTGCATGCCCAGCTCGACCCGCTCGGCCTCGCCAAGCCGCGGCCGCATCAGGAGCTGGACCCGACCTTCTGGGGCTTCACCGAGGCCGACATGGACCGGCCGGTCTTCATCAACGGCGTGCTCGGCCTCGACACGGCAACGCCGCGGCAGATCATGGCGGTCTGCCAGGCTACCTATTGCGGGCCGATCGGCGTCGAGTTCATGCATATTCAGGATCCTGGCCAGAAGGCCTGGATCCAGCAGCGGATGGAAGGGGCCCCCTGGACCACCGCCTTCGATGCCGGGGCCAAGCGGGCGATCCTCGAGGATCTGACCGAGGCGGAGGGTTTCGAGGCCTTCTGCGCCCGGAAATACGTTTCCACCAAGCGCTTCGGCCTGGAAGGCGGCGAGAGCACCATCCCAGCCATTCAGGCGGTGATCGAGACGGCGGCGGCAGCCGGCGTCAACGAGATCGCCATCGGCATGGCGCATCGCGGGCGGCTGAACGTGCTGGTCAATGTGGTGAAGAAGCCCTTCACCCAGGTCTTCTCCGAGTTCAAGGGCGTCGGCGCCAACCCGGATGATGTCCAGGGCTCGGGCGACGTGAAGTACCATCTCGGCACCAGCACGGATATCGAGGTCGGCGGCCGCAAGGTCCATCTGTCGCTGCAACCCAACCCCTCGCATCTCGAGGCGGTCGATCCGGTCGTCGTCGGCAAGGTCAGGGCCCGGCAGGACATGTCGGGCGACACCAAGGGCCGGCATTCGGTCATGGGCATCCTGCTGCACGGCGATGCCGCCTTCGCCGGCCAGGGCCTGGTCTACGAGACCATGGCGATGAGCCAGCTCATCGGCTACCGCACCGGCGGCACCATCCATCTAGTGACCAACAACCAGATCGGCTTCACCACCGTCCCGGCGCATGCCTATTCCGGCCTCTACTGCACCGACATCGCCAAGTCGGTGCAGGCGCCGATCTGGCACGTCAACGGCGACAATCCGGAGGCGGTGGTCTTCGTCTCCCGCCTCGCGGCCGAGTTCCGTCAGGAATTCTCGACCGATGTGGTAGTTGACATCGTCTGCTACCGCCGCCACGGCCATAACGAGAGTGACGAGCCGGCCTTCACCCAGCCCATCATGTATGGCCGGATCAAGGAGATGCGGACGACCCGCACTCTTTACGCCGAGCGGCTCGCGGCCGAGGGCAGCGTCCCGGCCGAGGAGTCGAAGGCGGTTTGGGATGCCTTCAACCAGCGGCTGGAGGAGGCGCATGAAGCGGCGCAGAGCTTCCGGCCGAACAAGGCGGATTGGCTGGAAGGTCATTGGTCCGGGCTGAAGGCGGCCGGCACCGAGGATGCGGTGGAGCAGCTCCACCCGACTGCCGTGCCGCTGGAGACGCTGCGCGAGGTCGGCGCGGCGCTCGCCCGGGTGCCGGAGGATTTCGCCGCCAACCCGAAGATCGCCCGCCAGCTCGAGGCCAAGAAGCAGGCGATCGAGAGCGGCGAGGGCATCGACTGGGCGACCGGCGAGGCACTGGGCTTCGGCACGCTGCTGCTGGAGGGGCATCGCGTCCGCCTCTCGGGCGAGGACGTGCAGCGCGGCACCTTCAGTCATCGCCATGCGGTGCTGGTCGACCAGAAGACCCAGGCCGAATACGTGCCGCTGAACAACATCCGCGCCGGCCAGCCGCGCTTCGAGGCTTTCAACAGCCTGCTGAGCGAGTTCGGCGTGCTCGGCTACGACTACGGCTACTCGCTGGCGGATCCGCACACGCTGGTGCTGTGGGAGGCGCAGTTCGGCGACTTCGCCAATGGCGCCCAGGTCATCATCGACCAGTTCATCGCCTCTGCGGAGACGAAGTGGCTGCGCATGTCCGGTCTCGTGATGCTGCTGCCGCATGGCTATGAGGGGCAGGGGCCGGAGCACAGCTCTGCCCGGCTGGAGCGCTACCTCCAGCTCTGCGCCGAGCGGAATATGCGGGTCTGCAACCTGACGACGCCGGCCAACTATTTTCATGCCCTGCGCCGCCAGCTGAAGGCCAACTACCGCAAGCCGCTGGTGCTGATGACGCCGAAGTCGCTGCTGCGGCACAAGCTGGCGGTCAGCAGCCTCGCCGAGTTCGGCCCGGGCAGCACCTTCAAGTATGTCATTCCCGAGATCGACGCGATCGCGCCGGAAGAGGCGGTGAAGCGGGTCGTGCTTTGCTCCGGCAAGGTCTATTACGACCTGCTGCAGGAGCGGCGCGACAAGGGCGTGCAGGACGTGGCGATCATCCGCGTGGAGCAGCTGCATCCCTTCCCGAAGGCGAGCCTCAGCCAGGCGCTTGCCCCCTACAAGAACGCCGAGGTGGTGTGGTGTCAGGAGGAGCCCGAGAATATGGGTGCCTGGACCTATATCGACCGGCGGCTCGAGCGCGTGCTGAAGAGCCTCGACATCAAGGCGAAGCGGCCCGAGTACGTCGGCCGCGACGAAGCGGCGAGCCCGGCCACCGGCCTTGCCAAGGTGCATCAGCAGCAGCAGGAAACCCTGGTGCGGGCCGCGCTCGGGCTCTGAGATCGACGGGCGGAGCGTGATCGCTAGAAACCGGACGGCAGAAGGCGAGAATTACGCGACCGAGGAACAAATAGAGCGCGATCGGCGATCACGCTCTAGACGGAAGGCGAGAGACAGATGGCGACGGATATCCTGGTACCCACCCTCGGCGAGAGCGTGAGCACCGCCACCGTGGCGCGTTGGCTGAAGAAGGCCGGCGAGCAGGTCGCGGTGGACGAGCCGCTGGTGGAGCTGGAAACCGACAAGGTAACGGTAGAGGTGAATGCGCCCTCCGCCGGCGTCATCGAATCCATCGCCGCCGACGAGGGCGCCGAGGTCGAGCCTGGCGCGGTGCTCGGCGTGATCGGCGCGGCCGGCGCCGCAGCGGCGCCGAAGCCCGCCGCCGCGCCGAGCCCAGCCCCGGCCCAGCCCGCGCCTGCCCCGGCAGCTGCCGCGCAGCCGAAGATCGAGGAGCCGCGGGTTCCGCAGGGCCCGGTCGCCGTGCCCGGCAACCCGAATGCCCATGCCCCGCTGCCCGCCGCCGCCAAGCTGATGAGCGAGAACCGGATCAGCGCCGAGCAGATCGGCACTGGCACCGCCAAGGACGGCCGCATCAGCAAGGGTGATGTGCTCGACTTCCTCGCCCGTCCCGCAGCGACGCCGGCCGCCGCTGCCCCCGCCGCCAAGGCGGCCCGGCCGCTGGAGGAGGGCGAAGAGCGGGTGAAGATGACCCGGCTTCGCATCACCATCGCTCGCCGGCTGAAGGAGGCGCAGAACACCGCCGCCATGCTCACCACCTTCAACGAGGTGGATATGGGCGCGGCCATGGCGCTGCGCGCCGAGTACCGCGACGCCTTCGAGAAGCGGCACGGGGTGAAGCTCGGCTTCATGTCCTTCTTCGTGAAGGCCTGCGTGGCGGCGCTGAAGGAGTTTCCGGCGGTCAACGCCGAGCTCGAGGGCGATTCGGTCGTCTACAAGAACTTCGTCCATATGGGCATTGCGGTCGGCGGGCCGAACGGGCTGGTCGTGCCGGTGCTGCGTAATGCGGATCAGATGAGCTTCGCCGGGATAGAGAAGGGCATCGGCGATTTCGGCAAGCGCGTCCGCGACGGGCAGCTCAAGTTGGAGGAGATGGCGGGCGGCAGCTTCACCATCACCAATGGCGGCATCTATGGCAGCCTGATGTCGACGCCGATCCTCAACCCGCCGCAATCCGGCATCCTCGGCATGCACAAGATCCAGGAGCGGCCGATGGTCGTCGGCGGCAAGGTCGAGGTGCGGCCGATGATGTATCTGGCGCTGTCCTACGATCACCGGATCGTCGACGGGAAGGAGGCGGTGAGCTTCCTCGTCCGCGTGAAGGAAGGCGTCGAGGATCCGCGCCGGCTGATGCTGGACCTCTGACGGGAACAGCCCGGGGGCCGGCGCAACCGGCCCCCTGATTCCCGCGCTTCGCCTCGGCACAATCTGCTAGAATCCGGGCCGGCGAGAGCCGGACACCGCGGCGCGTCCCCGCGCCCAACCCCTAACGGGAGAGTCACATGCGTTCCTTCGAAGGCCAATTCTCCGACAACCGCCCGCTGAAGCGGACGCGCGAGGAGAAGGTGCGGCTGCTGGCCGAGCTGAAGGAGACCTACAAGACGCTGAAGCCGCATACCTCGCCCGAGCTGCGCACCTCCATTGCCGGCAAGATCCGCGAGCTGCAGGCCGAGCTGGCCGCCCCGCCGCCGCCGCCGCGCGAGCGCCGCGGGCCGCCGCAGCAGGAACAGTTCGGCACCGGGCCCCGCCCGCCCCGCCGGCCGCGGCCGCCGCGGGAGATCTAGGGTGCGGCTCGCAAGCTTGCTGCTGCTCGGGCTCCTTGCGGCCTGCGGCACGACCCAATCGCCGATGGCCTATGCGCCGACGGTGCCGGTCAGCGCTGTGCCGGCCCGGCCACTGGTGATGGTGAGCCAGCCGGTGACCAACCAGCGCCGTGCCGGCAGCGACGATCCGCGCTGGATCGGCACCATTCGCGGTGGCTACGGCAATCCGGTGAAAACGCTGGAGGCCGACCAGCCCGTCGACCAAGTGGTGGCCGCCGCCTTCTCCGAGGCCTTGGCGGCGCGTGGCTTGCAGGCGGGCACTGGGGCCGGGCGTTATGCGTTGGCCATCACGATCTTCCAATTTGATGCCAACCAGTATGCCCGTCGCGAAGCCACGGCGGATTTCGGCATACGGGTCACCGAGCGGGCAACCGGGCGGGAGCTCTGGTCCGACCGGACCAAAGCCTACAATGTCGATGGCAGCATCCTGTCGCTGAGCACAGGCGTCTTCGCTTCCGTGGAGGACCTGAGGCGGGTGGCGCTCCGCAGCATGAGCCAGGCGGTGGACACCCTGCTGGACAAGCCGGGCTTCCGCGCCGCGATCCGCGGCTGAGGCCTGGCGGCACCCCCTACCCCCTCGGCCCGCATCGGCGCAGCATGCACCCGACGGCCAAGGGGGAAGGGAGCGCGATGCGCCTCAAGGACAAGACCGCCATCATCATCGGCGCGGGGCAGGGGCCCGGCGAGGGCACCGGCAATGGCCGTGCGACCGCCATGCGCTTCGCCCAGGAGGGCGCCCGGGTGGCCTGCGCCGACCGGGACCTGGCCTCGGCCGAGCAGACGGCGCAGCTGGCCGGCAACGGCGCATTCGCCCTCGCTGTGGAGGTGACGCAGGAGGCGACGCTCGCCGCCGCGCTTGAGGAGGCGGCGCGGCGCTTCGGGCGGCTCGACATCCTGCACTACAATGTCGGCGTCTCCCTCGCCGGCGGCGATGCGCCGCCGACCGAGATCACCGAGGAGGCCTTCGACCGCGTCACGGCGATCAACCTGCGCGGCTTCGTCATGGCGGTGAAGCACGCCCTGCCGATCATGCGGGCGCAGGGAGGCGGGGTGATCCTTTCCATCTCCTCGGCCGCGGCAGTCGAGAGCTACCCCTACGTGGCCTACAAGGCGACCAAGGCGGCGATGCTCGCCTTCACCGAGCAGGTGGCGATCCAGAATGCCGGCCATGGCATCCGCTGCAACACCATCCTGCCCGGACTGATGGACACGCCGATGGCGGTCGATACCCGTGTCCGCCATACCGGCAAGACCCGGGCCGAGGTGGCGGCCGAGCGCGACGCCAAGGTGCCGCTCCGCCGGCGCATGGGCACGGCCTGGGACGTGGCCAATGCCGCGCTCTTCCTCGCCAGCGACGAGGCGGGCTTCATCACCGGCGTCGCCCTTCCGGTGGACGGGGGGCGGCTGGTGCAGATCGGATGACCGCTCACGGACCGGCCGCCAGTTGCAATCGCCAAGCGTTCGCATCTACAAGGGGGCTTCGGTCACGGGTCCCCCATGTCCTTCATCGCCGATACCGTCCTGACTGAGCCATCCGCCATGCTCGATCTCGGTGCCGCCCCGCGGGGCTTCCGCGGGCGGATCCGCGGCCTGCGCGCCTTCGCATCCGGCGGCCTGCCGGCGGAGGAGCTCGAGCGCCGACTGCTGGAGCTCGGCTTCGTCGAGGGGGCGGAGGTAGAGCTGCTGCATCAGGGGCTGTTCGGGCGGGACCCCATCGCCATCCGGGTCGACTCCGCCACCATCGCGCTGCGCCGGCGAGAGGCCGCAGCGGTGCTGGTGGAGCCGATCTAGCAGGACACAGCGCCCATGAACGAGATGTCGGCCGGCCTGCGCGATCTGCGGATCGCCCTGGTCGGCAACCCGAATTGCGGCAAGACCGCGCTGTTCAACACGCTCACCGGCAGCCGCCAGCGGGTGGCGAACTACCCGGGCGTCACCGTCGAGCGGAAAGAGGGCAGCTTCCTCAGCCCCGGCGGGCGGCGCGTGCAGCTGCTCGACCTGCCCGGCACCTATTCCCTCCGCGCCCGCAGCCCGGACGAGGTGGTGACGCGCGACGTGGTGCTTGGCCAGCAGGCGGGGGTGGCACCGCCGGACCTGCTGGTCTGCGTCGCCGATGCCACCAACCTACGCCTCGGCCTGCGCCTGATCCTCGAGCTGAAGCAGGCCGGGCGGCCGCTGCTGGTGGCCCTCAACATGTTCGACATCGCCCGGCACCGTGGGATCGAGGTGGATGTCGAGCGGCTCTCGGCGCTGCTCGGTCTGCCGGTCGTCACCACCGTCGCGGTGCGGCGGGGCGGGACGGAGGCGCTGCTGGCGGCGATCGACGCGCAGGCGCCGGCGAGCGAGGCGGAGGCCGCATGGTCGGCCCCGGATGCCACCGGGCTCCGCATCCTGCAACGCGAGGCGGACCGCATCCTCGCCGCCGTGGTCCGGGTGCCGGACCGGCGCGATGCGGTGACGCGGCGGCTGGATGCGGTGCTGCTGCATCCGGCAGCGGGCCTCGTCATCCTGCTGATGGTGCTGTTCCTGATGTTCCAGGCGGTCTTCGCCTGGGCGCAACCGGCGATGGACCTGATCGATACCGGCTTCCAAGCGCTCGGCGCCGCGGTGGGCGGGCTGCTGCCGCAGGAGGGTGCGGCCGGGCTGTTGCGCAGCTTCCTGCAGGACGGGCTGATCGCCGGCGTCGGCAGCGTGCTGGTCTTTCTGCCGCAGATCCTGGTGCTGTTCCTCTTCATCCTCCTGCTGGAGGATTTCGGCTACATGGCCCGCGCCGCGTTCCTGATGGACCGCATCATGGGCGGCGCCGGGCTGCATGGCCGGGCCTTCATCCCGCTGCTGTCGAGCTTCGCCTGCGCCATACCGGGCATCATGTCGACGCGGGTGATCGACAGCCGGCGCGACCGGCTGGCGACCATCCTCGTCGCGCCGCTGATGACCTGCTCGGCGCGCATCCCGGTCTATACGCTCATCATCGGCGCCTTCGTCCCGGACCAGCCGGTGGGGGAGGGGGCCTGGAGCTGGGTCGGGCTGCAGGGGCTCGTGATGTTCGGCCTCTACGCAGCAGGGATCCTGAGCGCGCTCGGGATGTCCTTCGTCTTCAAGCGGCTGCTCTGGCGCGGCCAGCCGACCGAGCCCTTCATGCTGGAGCTGCCGGACTACAAGCTGCCGCGGCTGCGCAACCTGGCGCTCGGCCTTTGGCAACGGGCCAAGGCCTTCCTGCGTCGCGCGGGCACCATCATCCTCTCGATGATGGTGGTGATCTGGTTCCTCTCCTCCGTCCCGCGGCCGCCGGAGGGAGCCACCCAGCCCGCCATCGAGTACAGCTTCGCCTATTCGATCGGCCAGGCGGTGGAGCCGCTGCTGCGGCCGATTGGCTTCAACTGGCAGATCGGCGTGGCGCTCATCCCCGGCATGGCGGCGCGGGAAGTGGCGGTGGCTTCGCTCGGCACCGTCTATGCCGTGCAGGACGCCGAGGAGGATACGGCCCAGCTCGGCCAGGCGCTGGCCGGGCGATGGAGTCTGGCGACGGCGCTCGCCTTCCTCGCCTGGTATGTGTTCGCCCCGCAATGCGTGGCGACGCTCAGTGTGATCCGGCGCGAGACGGGCGGGCAGCGCTGGATGTGGTTCAGCTTCGGCTACATGCTGGCGCTGGCCTATGTGGCGGCCTTGGCGACGTATCAGGGGGCGCGGGCGCTCGGCCTTGGGTGAGGCTATTTAGTACTACCGCATACAGTCGGGGCGGCTTGTCATCAGTTTTTCACAACTGCCTGCCTAGCGGCCGAGGCCGGAGCTGCGGCCCATAGGCGAGCGAAATATAACCAGAAAGTTGAAATCCACCGACATCATGCTTTTGTGCGGTGCGCAAAACTTGTAAAGCGGACAGGCCGAACAGGCTCGGCAGCACCTCATCACGCCCCAGGGCAGATGTCGGACAATGAACGCCATATCAAGCCGCAAGCGATCCCCGTTGCCTCAATCCGAGGGAAAATCGATGACCAAGATTTCCGAGCATTCCGAAATTCCGAATTACTTCATTCGCTACGAAGCTGTCCGCAACCTGCTTGGCCTCCAGAACAGGGCGGTGGCCGAGGACACGCTGAAAGCCATTCTGCGGATCGTCCTCGACGCGACCCCCATCGACGAGGAACTGTACCTGGATCGCTATCCGGATGTGGCCAAGGCCGTCGCCTCCGGTGTCTATCGCTCCGCGCGGGAGCATCTGACGACGGTCGGCTATTTCGAGGGCCGCTCCGCCTGGCCGGACCAGTTCGACGAGGAAGCCTATCTGAAGGCCTATCCCGATGTCGCCGACGCGGTCGCCTCGGGTGACCTTCGCAGCGCCTTCGAGCATTTCACCCATTCCGGTGTCCTCGAGGGGCGCCTGCCGAGCCCGGTGGCCTGACGCCAGCCATCACGCGCAGCTCCGGCCGGATCTCCTGGCCCGGGCGGGGCAGAGCCGCGTGCCTCTCAGTACCGCACCAGCGACAGCACGATCTCCACCGCGATCAGCAGCAGGATCGCGGTTTCTAGCAGTTCCGCCCGGCCGCTCGCCGCCTCGCCATGAAGCGCGGTGTAGGTGTCGCGGATGATCGCCAGCTTGCGGTCCACCGCGGCGCCGACATTGGGCACGCGGAACTGCTCCATCGCCGCGGCATAGACGCGGGCAAGATAGACGTCCTCCGTGACCTGCAGTGCATTGTCGACGCGCTCGGTCAGCTCCGTCACCTCGGCGACCAGCGCGTGCAGTCCGCGGGCGAGGCGCGCATAGCGGCGGGAGGCGAGCAGGTTCGTCCGCCGCCGCGCCGCCTCCACCATCCCGCGCATGCGCGGCAGCTCGTCATCCAGCATCTCGTCGTAGCCGCGCAACTCCAGCAGCTGGGCATTCGCCATCTCCAGCACGTCGGCGACGTCGGTCTCACGCTGCGGCTCATGGATGAAGGCACGGTCCCAGGTCAGCACCACCAGGTCGTCCGGGTGGTAGGAGAAGCGCTGGCGCAGCAGGTCCCGCCGTGCGCCCTCGGAGAGCGGGCGCTCCTCGCCGGAGAGCAGCGGAACGAGGTCGAGCGTCTGCACCAGCGCCTCGGCCGTCATCGGCCGGTCGAAGGCATCGACGATGGCAAGCAGGTAGTCTTCCTGCAGGGGCGCCGCGGTCGGGCGGTCGAGCGCCTCGGCCAGCAAGCCGCGCAACCGGCCGAGCAGCCCCTCCCAGACCGGTGCCTCTGCGGCGGGGCCGATGGCGCGGTCCGTCCCGTTCACCAGCGCGGTGAAGGCGGCCCAGCCGAGATCGGTGGCCGGTAGGCGCAGCGCCAGCGCGGCGATGCCGAAATCGTAGAGGCGGACACCCGCCGCCGCGGTGACCGGCCGGCCTTCGATGACCACCTCCACCGGCCCGAGATCGAGCGCCAGCGGCGGCACGCCGAAGGACACCGCCTTGGGCGAGGTGCCGACCAAGCGGCTGCGCACGCCGCTGCCCTGCGCCCGGCTGGCCCAGAGCGCCTCGGCGCGCCGCAGGTCGATCTCATAGGCCAGGTCGAAGAGCCTGAGCGCGACCACCTGCCCCGACACCACCTTCGGCTCCGCCTGCTGCATCTCACTCTCCTCGTTCCGTGGCGAGGCGCTTAGCATGGGTTGAGGCCCGGCGATGGCACGGAGGGATGACGATGGCGGACGACCTGCTCGAGACGGGCAAACGCATCCGAGGCGAGGTGATCGGCGAGGCCCGGTCGGAGGCGGCGCTGGACGGCGCAACCGACTTCGATCGCCCCTTCCAAGAGCTGGCGCTGCGCTATTGCTGGGGCGAGGTCTGGGGCCGTCCGGGTCTGCCGCGGCGTGACCGCAGCCTCGTCAACCTCGCCATGCTGGCTGCCCTCGGCAAGCCGAACGAGCTGAGGATCCATCTCCGCGGCGCGCTGGCCAATGGCGTGACGCGAGCAGAGATCCAGGAGGTCTTCCTCCAGCTCTGCATCTATGCCGGCGTCCCGGCGGCGGGCGAGGCCTTCCGCGTTGCCCGCGAGGTCTTCGAGGAGCCGGAATTCGCCGATAAAGGCTAGGGCCTGTTGACGTTCAGCGTGACGCGATGATGGCCGCCACGAGATGGATGGTGGCCGGACAGGTTCTGCCTTCCTGTTGCAAGCGCCCAGGCCCATCCCCAAATCTGAATCATCGCCTGCACGGACCCCGGCCGCGGGCGGCTGAGAGAGACGAGCGCTCCCGCCACACTTGTGCGAGGAGCCGTCTCCTGACTGCATTTCGACAAGACCTGTCTGTCCCTATCCGCAACGGCCTACTTGCGGCGCTGCCGCCCGAGGATCTGGCCCGGCTGCGGCCCAACTTGTCTGCCGTCGAGCTTCGGTTCGAAGAAACCCTCACCCCGGCGGGTGGGGAGGTGGACGCTGTGCTGTTTCCCGAGTCTGGCATGGTGTCGCTGCTGGCCACCCTGGAAGATGACGGGCAAGTGGAAGTCGGCATCGTTGGCCGCGAAGGACTGATCGGCCTCCCCCTCGTTCTCGACGACGACCGCTCCCTGGTGGAGGCCAAGGTGCAGCAGGAGGGAACGGCGTTGCGGCTGGATGCGGCGGCGCTCCGCGACGGGATGGGGGAGAGCGCGGCGCTGCGGGCGCTGCTGCTGCGCTATGCCATGGCCTTCAACACGCAGGTGAGCCTGACCGCCGCGTGCAACACCTTCCACATCGTCGAGCAGCGCCTCGCCCGCTGGCTGCTCACCGCCCACGACCGCGCGGACGGCGACGAGTTTCCCATGACGCACGACTTCCTGTCCGCCATGCTAGGCGTGCGCCGCCCCGCCCTGTCGGTGGCGGCCGGGGTGCTGCAAAAGGCCGGGCTGATCCGCTACGCCCGGGGCCAGATGGAGATCACCGACCGGCCCGGCCTCGAAGCCGCGTCCTGCGAGTGCTATCACGTGGCCAGGCGGGAGTTCGCCCGTCTGCTCGGGACCGGCGGCGCGGTGCGTCGCGGCTAGGCCGCGCGCCGCTTTTTCCGACCCACCGTCTGCCATCAAACAGACGCCGCACCGCGGCGGAGCAGATTGGCCGCATGTCCTCTGGCACCCCCCCCCCCGCGGAACGATTGCGAAACAGCCTGCTGGCGGCGCTGCCGCCCGAGGACTTGGCGTGGCTGCGCCCCAACTTGCGGCCAGTCGAACTCCCTTTCGACAAGACCCTCTACCCGGCGGACGGCGCGTTGGACGCCGTGTTGTTCATCGAGAGCGGCATGGTGTCGCTGCTGGCCACGCTGGAAGGCGGCGATCAGGTCGAGGTCGGTCTTGCGGGCCGGGAGGGGCTGGTCGGCTTGCCTCTGCTGTTTGGCGACAACCGCTCGGTCACCGAGGCCAGGGTGCAGATGGAGGGCACGGCGCTACGGCTTGGCGCGGCGGCGCTGGGCACCGCCATGAGGGAGAGCGCGGCCTTCCGTAGCCTGTTGCTGCGCTACGCCCTGGCCTTCCAGGCCCAGGTTACCCTTACGGCGGCGTGCAACGCGCGCCACCCCATCGAGCAGCGCCTCGCACGCTGGTTGCTGTCCGCCCGTGACCGCGCGGACAGCGACGAGTTCCCGATAACGCACGAGTTCATGTCGATGATGCTGGGCGTGCGCCGCCCCGGGGTCTCGCTGGCCGCGGGCGTCCTGCAAAAAGCCGGGCTGATCCGCTACGCCCGGGGCCGGATGCAGGTCACCGACCAGCCCGGCCTCGAAGCGGCGAGTTGCGAGTGCTATCACGCCGTGCGGCGCGAGTTCACCCGCCTGCTCGGCGGGTCCGGCCGCGCGCCGCCCGGCTAGGTGCCGCATCCCTCTCCCCGGCCCGCCGTTCGAAACCGGACGGACGGGCGCGCCGCGGCAGTTATGGATGCCTGATGCTTCCCGAGCGCGGTGGCCCCCATCACGGCCCGGCCCAACGAAGCCCGAGCAAGGAGGGTGGCGTCCATGGGCGTAGAAAGTTCTCTCGGGGTCTTGGCCAAGCTCACCGGCAAGCGGGTCCTTGTCGTCGAAGACGAGGCGCTGGTGTCCATGCTGGTTGAGGATACCCTGCTCGACAAAGGCGCCAAGATCGTCGGGCCTGCCGCTACCGTTTACGATGCGCTTCGTCTGATCGACGAGGCGCAGGTTGATGGTGCCGTCGACGCCGCGGTGCTGGACCTTAATCTGGGTGGAGAGATTGCCATCCCAGTCGCCGACAAGCTCTGCGCCAGTGGCATTCCGTTCCTGATCGCCACCGGCTACGGCGAGAACTGCGACACTGGCGGGCACATGGCCGCGCCGGTCCTGCCCAAGCCCTTCGACCCCGATGTACTGGTCACCGCGGTGACGGCGTTGACCGCCGAGAGGTGACGGCCTGCACCTTCGACCTGCGACGGGGCCGTGGCGCGGACCAGTGAGGTGATCTGCCTGCTAACGTTCAGCGTGATGCGACAACCGCGGCCGCGAGATAGATGGTGGCGGCGTAGCTGGCGTCGGTCTTGTCATGGCGGGTGACGACGGCTCTCAACTCTTTCAGCTTGGCGAAGGTGTTCTCGATCCAGTGGCGCCAGCGGTACATATCGTGGTCGAAGCTGGTAGCGGTTTTGCGGTTGGTCCTGGGTGGGATTACGGCGGTGGCACCACGACCGTCGAGGTCGGCCCTGAGCCAGAAGGCCTTGTCGCCGAGCAGAGCGCCGAAGGCGATGCCCTCGATCGGCGGTTGCACGCCGACGCTATCGTGCCGCTGACCGGGCAGCAGGACGAAGCGCACTAGGTTGCCGAACGCATCGACCATGGCGACGATCTTGGTGGTCAGCTCGCCGCGCGAGCGGCCGATGGCCTGATTCTGAGTCCCCTTTTGCGCCACTCGCCTTCTAGTACGCGGAGACGATGGTGCCGTCGATCTGGGCGTACTCAAATCCGGCTCGTTCGACACCTGCTCGAACGGCCGCTCGAAAACCCCGGCCCGCACCCAGCGGCGGAACCGTTGGAACACGCTGTTCCAGCGACCGTACTCATTCGGCAGGTCACGCCACGGCGATCCCGTCCGCACGCGCCAAAGCACCGCCTCTAGGAACAGCCAATTGTCCCTGCCAGTCGCTCCCGGGTCCGTCGCCTTACCCGGCAGCACCGAGGCAACCTTCGCCCAAACCACATCGCTGACCACAAACCGACCCTGATCCATCCCAGTCATCACTCCGCCGAAGCAGAACTCAATTCACGATTGGACAGCAGCGGGAATCCTGAACGTCAACAGGCCCTAGCCTGCCCGCCGGATCGCCTCGTACCCCGCCCGCACCAGCGCCGGCCCGTGCTCCCGCTCGAGCCGGCGGATAGTGAAATGCGCCGTGGCGATGCCGGAGAAATGCTCGAGGAAGGCGATGTTCACCGCCGCGCCGCCCGCCGCGCCGATCACCGGCGCCGCCTGAGCGGAGAGCTTCACCGCGACCGGTGCCCCGAAGCGCGCCGCGATGGCACCGAGGAAACCCGGCAGCAGCGCGCCGAAGCCGCGGCCGACGGCGCCCTTCAACGTTTCGGCCAGCGCGATGCGCAGGGCGAAATAGCCGCTCTCCGCCTCCTCAGCTTGCGGGTCGCGCCCGCCGAGGGCGAAGACCTTGAGGCATTCCGCCTGAACCATCGGGTCGGAAAGGTCTTCCCCCTGCTCCGCTGCGATGGTGGCGATGCGGCGGAGCAGCAGCGTGGTGGAGACTGGCAGTTCCATCAGCGTCCCCGGCAGGCCAAAGGCCCCGCCCGCGGCGCCGGAGGCAGCCAGCAGCCCGCGATGCAGCCAGGCGGCGGACAGCGGCGTCGGGTTGCGCGCCGGGTCGCTGCGCATGGCAGCCTGGAGGGCGCCCTCCAGGGCCCGGCGAACGGCGCCGTCAATCATCCGCTGCGCCGCCTCCGGCAGGCGCCGCTTCAGCGCCTCCACCGAACCGCCGACCAGCGAGGCCAGGCGGACGGGAAGAGAGGTGCCTTCGAGGATCGCCACCGCCTCGGCGAGCGCCGCCTGCTCGTCGCTGCGCAGGCTAGCGGGGATGGGAAGGGTGGATTCGGTCGTGCTCATGCCGGCAACAACCTCCGGGCTGGCGCCGGGTTCGCCGCGCCGGCAGGATTGCTGCACGCTGGAGGACCGCAAGGATGGATGGCAGCCTCGCCCCGACCGTGATCCGCACCGCCTGCCCGCATGACTGCCCGAGCGCCTGCGTGCTGGAAGTGGAGCGCATCTCGCCGGAGCGCATCGGCCGGGTGCGCGGCTCGGCCAGCTACGACTACACGGCCGGCACCTGCTGCGCCAAGGTCGCCCGCTATGCCGAGCGGACGCATCACCCGGACCGGTTGACCCGGCCGCTGCTGCGCGTCGGCGCCAAGGGCGAAGGCCGCTTCGTCCCGATCGGCTGGGATGAGGCGCTGGACCGCATCGCCGAGGCCTTCCGCGCCGCCGCCGCGCGGCATGGGCCGGAGGCCGTCTGGCCCTACCATAGCGGCGGCACGATGGGCTTGCTCGGCCGCTGGGGGCTCGACCGGCTGCGGCATGTGATGGGCTATTCCCGGCAGAAATCCACCATCTGCGTCACCCCGGCCGAGATGGGCTGGCGCGCCGGCCATGGCGCGGCCCGCGGAGCCGACCCGCGCCGGGTGGCGGAAGCAGACCTCATCCTGATGTGGGGCGGCAACCCCGTCTCTACCCAGGTCAACCTGATGACGCACATCCAGCGGGCGCGGAAGCGGCGCGGGGCGAAGCTGGTCGTAGTCGATGCCTACCGCTCGCCGAGCGTGGAGGCGGCGGATATCGGCATCGTCCTGAGGCCGGGGACGGATGCGGCGCTGGCCCTCGCGCTGATGGCGATCGCGCTCGAAGGCGGCGCGGCGGACCGCGCCTTCCTCGCTGCGCATACCGATTGGGATGCGGCGGTGGAGGCGCATCTCCGCAGCCATACCCCCGAATGGGCCGAGGGCGTGACCGGCGTGCCGGCGGCCGGGATCCGCGCGCTCGGTGCGCTCTATGCCAGGACGCGGCGGATGTTCCTTCGCGCGGGGGTCGGCTTCACCCGCCACCGCAACGGCGCGGCGACGATGCATGCCGTCTCCTGCCTCGCCGCGCTCACCGGCGCCTGGGGCGTGGAGGGCGGCGGCGCCTTCTTCTACGCACTGGAGGGCTGGGGGCTGGATACCCGCCTCGCCTGGGCGAGCGACCGGATCGACCCGCGCGTGCGCGTGCTCGACCAGTCGCGCATCGGCGCGGTGCTGAACGGCGAGGCGCTGGCAGGCGGGCCGCCGGTCGCCGCCATGCTGATCCAGAACGCCAACAGCGCCGAGGTGGCGCCCGACAGCCACGCTGTGCGGCGCGGCCTGACGCGGCAGGACCTCTTCCTCGCCGTGCATGAGCAATTCCTGACGCCCACTGCGGCCTTCGCCGATGTGGTGCTGCCGGCGACCACCTTCCTCGAGCACAGCGACCTCTATCTCGGCCTCGGCCATGACGCGCTGACCATCGGCCCGCGGGTGATCGAGCCGCTGGGTGAGGCGCGCAGCAACCATGCCGTGGTCTGCGGCCTAGCGGCGCGGCTCGGCGCCGAGCATCCCGGCTTCGGCATGGAGGAGGAGGCCATGCTGGATGCGACACTGCGCGCCTCCGGCCTCGTGGGCTGGGAGGCGGCGAAGACGGCGGGCTTCCTGCCCATCGGCAATGCCATCCCGGCCGGCGAGGCCTTCGCCGGCTTCCCGCAGCCGGACGGGCGCTTCCGCTTCCGTCCCGACTGGGCGGCGCTCGGCCCCCATGCCGAGGGGATGCCGGCACTGCCGAGCCATTGGAACAGGCTCGACCATGCAAGCGCGGCGACGCCCTTCCGCCTCATCACCCCGCCGGCGCGGAGCTTCCTCAACACCAGCTTCACCGAAACGCCCGGTTCTCGCACGCGGGAAGGCGCGCCGACCATCCGCATCCACCCCGATGATGCGGACCGGCTCGGCATCCAGGATGGCGCCCGGGTGCGGATCGGCAATGCCCGCGGCGCGCTGACCTTGCGGGCAATGCGCTTCGATGGCGTGCTGCCCGGCGTGCTGGCGGTGGAAGGCATCTCGCCGAGCGCCGACTTCCCCGAGGGCATCGGCATCAACGCGCTGGTGGGGGCGGAGCCGGTGGCGCCCGCCGGCGGCGTCGCCTTCCACGATACTGCGGTCTGGCTGGAGCGCGATCGCCGGAGGTTGGACGGCCGGGGGCACTAACAGGAACTCGAGCGGACTCCCATCAGTCCGCGTCACCACCGGTGTCGGTGACGGAGGCGGCACATTCGGCTGACGTGACGATGTCAATGGTGTGGCCGATGCTGCGCCAGGGATCATCGGGGATGCGCCCGGCCGCCTTGCCGCTCGCTAGGCCAGCTGCGATCGGCACAGCGCAAAGTGCTGGTGGTGCGGTCTGACGAGACTGCGCTGCTGAGCGCCGAAGGGAGCGCCTTAAAGCAAGCGCGTTGAGCGCAAGTAGTGGCGCGAGAGGCCGAAGGTGACGCGGCGGCAGCCGAAGCGGAGCCGACCGCGGCTGAACGACAAATCCGCGGCCATGCTGGTCAGGGCGTGTCTGAGTTTGCGATTTCGTGCAGGGCCAGACGTAGCACGGGCGGTGGGGAAGCGCGGCGAGGCGACCCCGCAACGATACGCTAAGGCGACTGGCGGGCAGGCGCATTGCTCACGCAGATGTCAAAATCCGTCGCCGTCCAGAAGCGCTTCCGCTATAATGCCCCCATGGGCTCGCCACGACCCAAATTGTTGCCACCAGGGTCCTGAGCCCAAACCATGCACGCCACGACGATTGCCCACCGATCCGCTTGGGTGCCGCTGGTGCCTGCCGCTCTGCTGCTGATGGCGAGCTTGTTCGGCCTCATGGCCATTGGCCTGATGCCGCGGGCGGGAACAACCCAGTATGCGGTGCTCGGCCCGCCCTGGCTTGGGCCGGGCCGCATGCTCGCGCTGGTGAATGAGGCGGACGGCATCCCGCTCGATATCGGGGGATGGCCTAATGTTGTCATCGCCCGTTCCGACAACCCCGGCTTCGCAACGGCGCTCCACCGCGCCGGGGCTTGGCTCGTGCTGGATGCCGTGCAGCTGCGTGGCTGCCTCGGCGGCGCGAAGGACCCCCGTGATGGATGAGCTTGATCGGCTGCGACGCCGCTTCGGAGCCGTGCTCCTGCCGCTGCTCTGGCTGCATGCGCCGGTCATGGCGCTCGCCGCCCTGGCGGTGGGGCGCCCAGCCCTGCCGGCTGCGCTTGCCAGTGCTGCCATGGCGGCGCTGGTGCACCTCAGCTGGGCCTATCAGCGCAGCGAGCCGGCAACACGGTATCTTTCGGCCATTGCATTGATCGGGCAGCCGGCGCTGCTCGTCTACCTACTCGCGGGACACCCGTGGCAGATGGACATGCATATGTACTTCTTCGCCGCGCTTGCGCTGTTGATCGGCTGGTGCGACTGGCGGGTGGTGGTGGTTGCCGCGGTGGCCGTCGCGCTGCACCACTTGATGCTGAATTTCGTCGTTCCTGCCGCCGTCTTCCCAAGCGGGGCCGATCTCAACCGGGTCTGGCTGCATGCCGCGATCGTCGCTTTCCAGACCGCGGTGCTGGTCTGGCTGGCGAACCGCCTGGTGCAGTCCTTCGCGCGGATCGGAGCGATGAGCGCCGAGATCATGCGTACCAACGAGACGTTGGAGTTGCGCGTCGCGGCGCGTACGCGCGAGGCGGAGGCAGCAAACATGGCGAAGAGCATGTTTCTCGCCAATATGAGCCACGAGATCCGTACGCCGATGAACGCCATCCTCGGCTTCAGCCACTTGGTGCTGCGGACCGAGCTGACGCCGAAGCAGCATGACTTCCTGCTGAAGATCAAGACGGCAAGCGGCACGCTACTCGGCCTGATCAACGACATCCTGGATTTCTCCAAGATCGAAGCGGGCAAGCTGAGTCTGGAAGCGGCGCCTTTCAACCTGCGCCAATCGCTGGACGGCATCATTGGCATCGCCGCCGAGCGGGCGGAAGAAAAGGGCATCGGGCTTCGTGTCCGGATCGACCCCGCAGTCCCGCAGCAATTATTGGGTGATTCCCTTCGGCTCGGCCAGGTGATCCTCAACCTCCTCACCAACGCGGTGAAGTTCACCGATCGCGGTGAAGTCACGCTCTCCATCGGCAGCCGGCCGGGCCCAGAGGACGGCCTGCTGCTTGAGGTGGCGGTGACGGACACCGGCATCGGGTTGACCGAGGAAGAACGGGCGCGGCTCTTCCGTCCGTTTACCCAGGCGGACAGCTCCACGACCCGACGCTTCGGTGGCACCGGTCTCGGCCTCGCAATCAGCCGGCAACTGGTGGAGATGATGGGCGGCCGGATTGAGGTGGATAGCCGCCCTGGCCAGGGCAGTCGCTTCCATTTCACGGTGCAGCTCCACGCAGTCGCCGAGCTGGCCGCGCCCGAGCCCCTGCCGCTGGAAGAACTGCAGCGCCTCCGCATCCTGGTCGTCGACGACAATCCAGCCTCGCGTGAAGTGTTGCAGGCGATCTTCGCTGGCTGGTCCGTTCCCGTCGATCTGGCGGCCTCGGCCGCGGAAGGCCTTAGCGCGCTGGAGACACGGGCGGCACAGGGTGAGCCCTATGACCTCGTGCTGCTCGATTGGAAGATGCCCGGCATGGACGGCATCGAGGCGGCCCGTCGCATCCGCGAGGACGGCCGCTTCGGCGCTTCCCCCGCCGTCATGCTGGTTTCCGCCCATGGCCGGCAGGAGGTGCTGGCCGAAGCGCAAACCGCAGGCATCGCTGCCTTCCTGGTGAAGCCCGTCGATCCCGGGATGATCCAGGACGTTATCCAATCCCTTTTTTCCAGCCGCGTCCGGGCGCAGCCGAGCCCGGTCGCCGCCCGGACAGAGGCATCGCGCAAGGTCGCGGCGGCGCTACGCGGCAACCGGGTGCTGCTGGCGGAAGACAACGAGATCAATCGGGAAGTGGCGGTGGAGCTGCTGGGCGACGCCGGGCTTCATGTGGAGATCGCCGAGAACGGCCGTGTGGCCCTGGAGAAAGTACTCGCCGCCGAGGGCCGCTTCGCAGCAGTGCTGATGGACGTCCAGATGCCGGAGATGGATGGCATTGAGGCGACGCTCGCCATCCGTCACCGCTTCAACGCCGAGCAACTTCCGATCATCGCAATGACCGCGCATGCCTATGCGCAAGAGAAGCAACGCTGCCTGGATGCCGGAATGAACGACCACATCGCCAAGCCGGTCGACCCCGCTTTGCTGGTCGCGGCGCTGGACCGCTGGCTGAAGCCATCAGCCGCCGCCCAGGCGCCGGTCATGCCTGCGGTAGCACCTGTCGCGCAGGATGGGCTGCCCGACACGCTGCCGCCCTTCGACCTGGCCGCCGCGCTCAACCGGCTCAACGGCAAACGTGCGCTCCTGCGGAAATTGATCGTGGATTTCGGGATGCGCTTCGCCGGAGCCGTGACGGAACTGCGGCGTGCCTTCGGCAGGGACGAATGGCAGGAGGCGCGCCGCATCGCCCACACGCTGAGGGGCGTTGCCGGATCACTCGAGATCCGCGACGTGGCCGAAGCTGCGCGTCTGCTGGAGGACGCGGCCCAGGCTCGCCGGTCCGAGGGTGTCGAGGCGCTTCTCGTCCGGCTGGAGCAAGCGATGGAACCAGCCCTTGCCGCCGCGCGGGGGCTGGCCTCGCCTGCCGCCCAGGCCGCTGCTGCAGAATCAGCAGACATGGCGGCGCTGCAACCAATCATCGCCGAATTGCGCGGGCTGCTGCAGCGCCGGAGCCTTCGTGCGCGAAAGGTGCTGGAGGCGTTGGAAGCGGCGTTCGGCGCCGGCTCATCGGAGCTTGGACCGCTGAAGGAAGCGGTGGCCGTGCTCGACTTCAACCGGGCCATCGGCCTGCTTGACGGGCTGGCTTGCTCGCCTGCCGTCACCGAGGAGTTGTCGTGATGGGTCAGCGCGCGGTGATTCTCGTCGTCGACGATGAAGCAACAAACATCGAGATCCTCAGCGCGATCCTGGAGGAAGAGCACGAAATCTGCTTCGCTACGTCCGGCGAGGAGGCGCTGGAAGTGGCGCGTTCCGCAGCGCCGGATCTCGTACTGCTTGACGTGCTGATGCCGGGCCTGGATGGCTACGAGGTTTGCCGGAGGCTGAAGGCAGACCCGCAGCTTGCCGACCTGCCGGTAATCTTCACCACTGCACTTGGTGACCAGGAGGCGGAGGTGCGCGGGCTGGAGCTCGGTGCCATCGATTACGTCCATAAGCCGATCTCGCCGGTGATCGTCCAGGCTCGCGTCCGCAATCATCTTGAGATGAAGCGAATGCGGGATGAGCTTGCGCGCCTCGCGGTGACGGACGCGCTGACCGGCCTTGGTAACCGCCGGAAGCTGGAAGCGACCCTCGCGCAGGAGGCGGTGCGGCTTTCGCTCGACGCGTCGGAACTCTCCGTCATTATTCTCGACATCGACTTCTTCAAGCGTTTCAACGACAACTATGGGCACAGCGCTGGCGACCGCTGCATCGCCATGGTGGCGGCGACGCTGAGCCGCGCGGTGCGCGACACGTCCGATCTGGCGGCACGGTACGGCGGCGAGGAGTTCGCCTGCGTGCTGCCGGGAGCGACGCATTCGGAGGCTGTGGAGATTGCGCATACCATCCGTGACCGGGTGCGAGCGCTCGGCATCCCCCATGGCGGCTCGGAGGCGGCGCCTTTCGTCACCGTCAGCATTGGCGTTGCTACTGCAACCTGTTACCCCGGCCTCGATTCGATGAACTGGATCAAGGCTGCCGACGCTCAACTCTACCTGGCGAAAGCGGCCGGCCGCCACGCCGTCTTCGGCCGCATCTTCGATGAGCGCGCGTTGCGGAATACCGAGGTTATGCTCGGCGCCTCCCTGTAATACCACGCGTCCTGGGCTTCGGCCTGCGATGCGGGTTCTCCTGACGAGATGGGGGCTGAGACCAACACTTCGGACATGCTGAGGGCTTTGACCCATGGCCTGCGAAGGTGCAGAGCAAGCCGAATGCGCTTGCGGCGGCCCTGACGGGGACGGGCTGGCATTTGCCGGATCTGGTACAAGGCCGGGAAAGACACGGCATGGAGCTACGGCCCGCGTCGGCAGTAAGATCCTGCCGCGGAAGCTGGGTGCATTTGAATGGTGCCGTTCTCGCAGTCTGTGAACCCATCTTCTGCAGGACAGCCTCGCTACCGCGCGTAACGGGTGAACTCGCTACCGCGCGTAACGGGTGAAGACGAAGTCGTCCGCCTTCGGCGCACGGGCATGGCAAGGGGCACAGGTGTTGAGCAAAGCCTCGCTGCGGTTCGGCTTGCCGTCTTCGAACTGGCCGTACCCCCAACCACCCGTGCGAGCGTATCTTTGCGAATCCTTGACACTGAACTGGACGTTCGTCGTAGCTCCGGCGACAAAGGACTGGGCTTGGCCGAAGACCGCATTGTTCTCAGCCGATGGCACGTACTGCCACGCCAGCCTCGCAATGATCGCGCCGTCAGGGAAAGGGCGCGTTCCATCCCGGAAGGCCCGCACCGCGACGTCGTTCCCGAGAATGGCCCGTATGTCGTTGAGGCTGCCAGCCTCATGAGCGACGCTGATCAGTTGCCAGTCGCGGTATCCGGCAGGGAGCCTGACACCGAATACCGCCGACGCGTCATCATCCGCGCTGCCCGCCACAGCTGGGGCAAGAGCCAATACGCATATTACCGCCATGGCTATGCGCGCCTGAGGAGATAGCGACTGCATGCAACATCCTCCTTTTCTCGTGCCCAACCGACATCTGCACACTCTACCCGAAGGTTGCGCTGAAAAGGGATAGCCCCGGCATCTTCGCCTCGAAGGGGAGCAGATGCTCGCCATAGGTCTCCCCATCGAGCAGGGTGTAGAGCGTCGGCCACTTGACCTCGATCTCCTGTGCAGCGCCGCCGTCCATCGAGACCCGCAACCTCCCGCCCTGCGCTGCGGAGGCCACAAAATGCAGCTTTGCGGCAGAGAAGCGTAGACGCAGGCCGCTCGTGCCGAGCGGAGAGCCAGCGCCTCCTCACGGTTCTAGCTACCCTCGAGTTGGTATTGGTTCAGCCGCGGGCCACCGACCGTGAAGGCAGAGGCCGCCTCACCTCGCCGGGGCGATTGGGCACGGTCCTGCGACGTCGGGTGCTGCGCGCCGGAATAGATCTCGGGCGAACGCATCCGCGACTGGTCCGGGTCATCGCCCGGGTTGCCGATGGGCCCGGAGGCGACAGACCGAGCAGTGCCCGGATCGCGCCCCTCCTCTCGCGTGCATATCCCTCGCCCGCCCGCAGCAGGACGACCCGGCCGTTCCGGTCTAGCAGGTAGAAGGCGGGCTAGGCCCGGTTGCTCCAGGCCCGCCAGGTCTGGAAGCGGTTGTCCTGGCCCACGGGGTAGCGGATGCCGACCTCGCGGACCGCATCCTCCACATTATGGCGAACGCGCTCGAACCCGAATTCCCGCGTGTGGATGCCGATGACCTGTAGCCCATGCAGTCCGTATGCCGCCTGCCAACGATTGAGATTGGGGACGGTGCGGCGACAGTTCATGCAGGAATAGGTCCAGAAATCGACCAGCACCACCTTGCCGTGCAGCCCTGCGACGGTCAGCGGCGTGGGCGAGTTCAGCTAGGCGTCGATGTCGGCGAATTCCGGTGCGGGCGCCCCGCGCGGCGATTCCCGCGGCAGGTTGTGGCCAACTCCGGCTCTGATGAGCCGATTCGCATATCGGCCGGTGAACCGCCCGGCATAGGAGCCGGATCGGGATGCGGCGTGCCATTGGCGTCACTCCAGCACCTCATATTGCTGCTCGCCTTGGGCGAGGCCGATCCGCCAACGGTAGTTGTAGGTGACGATGCTGACATGGCGGGTTGCCGAGCGCCTAGGCGCTCCGCTCGAATGTTGCGTAATTAATATTAAAGCGGGTGGGGCGGCCTGCCAGATGAGCCTGGAAAACCCCCGCGATAAGCCTCGTAGCCAGTACGGCCGTAGCGGGTCGTGCAGGAGCTGGTGATGACCGAGCCGGAATTGAGGATCTCGGGCTTCCTGGCTCGGATTCCGATGCTCGTCGAGGCCATGGCACCGTGCTTCTTGATGTCTGGCGCAGGGGTCCGGACCCGCGAAAAAAAGCCGCCTGCGCGACCTCAGCGCTTCGGTCAGCGAGTATCAGGTTGAGGTTGCGGTAGCCCGTCGAGAACACCGGCACCGCCGGCCAGCCTGAGGCAGAGGTGACTTTGCATTGCTTCCGACGAGAAGCGGCCGATACCCTGCGAGGGTGCCGGGAGGAAGCAAAGGCGTGGCATCAAGGCCAAGGTTCATAACGGACGGGCTGACGAGCGAGAATGCCATGGCACCGAGGCGCGGACCGCGTGGCCGCCAACCGAGCGAGACGGACCGCGCCGTCGTCGCCGCAGCGGCCGCAGGCCTCGCGCCGGTGCGGGAGATGCTTATCGAACACCTGCATGCGCTGCAGGATCGGCACGGCGGACTACGCGCCGGGCATCTCGTGGCGTTGGCCGAGAAACTGGGCCTGGCACCTGTCGAAGTCTTCGAGGTGGCCAGTTTCTACCATCACTTCGAGATCCTGGAGGACACGAAGCTGGCTCCTGCGCCGCTTACGATCCGGGTCTGCGCCAGCCTGCCTTGCCAGCTCGCCGGGGGTGGCGCCCTGCTCGACTCGCTCAGCGCCGCGCCGCCGCCCGGAACCCGGGTGGTCGCTGCGCCCTGCATGGGCGCCTGCCACCGCGCGCCCGCCTGCGCCCTCGGCCACGATCTCGTAGAGTCCGCAACGCCTGCGACAGTCGCCGCTGCCGTCGAGGGCAACCCGCCAGCGCTGCCGATGCCGCCCGGCCTCGACGCCTACCTGGCGCGCGGCGGGTATGTGGCGCTGCGGGCCGTCCGGCGGGCCGGCGATGCCGGGCGGGACGCGATGCTTGCCACGCTGGAGGCGGCCTCGCTCCGTGGCCTGGGCGGTGCCGGCTTCCCGGCCTCGCGCAAGTGGCGGCTGGTGCTCTCGCAGCCCGGGCCGCGCCATGTGGTGGTCAATGCCGATGAGGGAGAGCCAGGCACCTTCAAGGATCGGTATTGCCTTGAAACCGAGCCGCACCGCGTGCTGGAGGGCATGCTGATCGCCGCCCATGCCGTCGGCGCCGAGGCCTGCTGGATCTACCTGCGGGACGAGTACCCGCACCTCCGCCACGCGCTGCGGCGCGAGATCGCGGCGCTCGACGCGGCCGGCATCGCAGGGCTGCCGATCCATCTCCGCCGCGGCGCAGGCGCCTATATCTGCGGTGAGGAAACGGCACTGCTCGAAAGCCTGGAGGGGCGCCGCGGCTACCCGCGGCACAAGCCGCCCTTCCCCGGCGAGCATGGGCTCTTCGGCCGGCCAACCCTGATCCACAATGTCGAGACGCTATGGTTCCTGCCGGAAGTTCTGGGCGAGCCTGACGGCGCGGCACGCTTCGCCAAGCGCGGACGGCGCGGACGGCAGGGTCTTCGCTTCTTCAGCGTTTCTGGCCGGGTGCGAAGGCCGGGCGAGAAGCTGGCGCCAGCCGGTGTCACGGCGCGCGAGCTGATCGAAGAGTTTTCCGGGGGAATGGCTGAGGGGCACCGCTTTGCCGCCTATCTGCCAGGCGGCGCCTCGGGCGGTATCCTGCCGGCCTCGATGGCGGATCTGCCGCTCGATTTCGGTACGCTGGATTCGGTGGGCTGCTTCGTCGGCTCCGGCGCGGTCGTCATCCTCTCGAATCAGGACGACCTGGCGGAGGCGGCGCGCAACCTGGTGCGCTTCTTCCGCGACGAGAGTTGCGGCCAGTGCACGCCCTGCCGCGTCGGCACCGCCAAGGCCGACGCGCTGCTGCGCGCGCCCCGCTGGGACCGTGCGCTGCTCGAGGAGCTGGCGGCCGCGATGGCGGATGGCTCGATCTGCGGCCTCGGCCAGGCGGCCATGAACCCCGTGCGCAGCTTGCTGCGCCACATGCCGGAGGCGGTGCCGTGACACGCTTCACCCTGGATGGCCGCGATGTCGAGGCTGCGCCCGGCGAGACGATCTGGACCGTGGCCCAGCACGAGGGGGTGGAGATCCCGCATCTCTGCCACCTGCCTCGGCCGGGCTACCGGCCGGACGGCAATTGCCGCGCCTGCCTGGTCGAGGTCGAGGGCGAGCGGGTGCTTGCCGCCTCCTGCATCCGTGTGCCCCGCGAAGGCATGGCGGTGCGCAGCACGAGCGAGCGTGCCGCCCGCGCCCGGCGGATGGTCTTTGAACTCCTCCTGGCCGACCAGCCGGGGCAGGAGGCACGCGACGCGATCGGCGGCTTCGCCCGCTGGGCGAGGCAGCTCGGCGTTGCCCGGTCCCGCTTCGCGCCCGAGGAATCGCATCCGGCGCCGGACCTCTCGCATCCCGCCATGGCAGTGCAACTCGACGCCTGCATCCAGTGCGGCCTCTGCGAAAGAGCCTGCCGCGAGGTGCAGCACAACGACGTCATCGGTCTGGCGGAACGCGGCATGGCGGTGACCGTCAGCTTCGACCTGCTGGATCCCATGGGCAGCTCGACCTGCGTTGCCTGCGGCGAGTGCGTGCAGGCGTGCCCAACCGGTGCGCTGCTGCCGAAATCCGTTCTGGACGAGGCCGGCCGCCGCACCGCGCCGCCGGAGCGCGAAGTCGCCAGCATCTGCCCCTACTGCGGCGTCGGCTGCCAGGTCGGCTTCCGGGTGAGCGGAGACCGGATCGAGGAGGTGGTCGGCCGCGACGGTCCGTCCAACCAGGGGCGGCTTTGCGTCAAGGGACGCTTCGGCTTCGGCTACCTGACCCATCCCGACCGACTGAAGCGGCCGCTGATCCGCATCGAGGACGCGGCCAAGGACCCCGCCGACTGCCTGGACCCCCGTGCCGCACGCGGCAAGTTCCGCGAGGCGAGCTGGGAGGAGGCGCTGGACCGCGCCGCCGCCGGCCTCGCCCGCATCCGCGACATGCGGGGGCCGGACGCGCTTGCCGGCTTCGGCTCGGCCAAGGGCTCCAATGAGGAGGCCTATCTGTTCCAGAAGCTGGTGCGCACGGGCTTCGGCACCAACAATGTCGACCACTGCACTCGGCTCTGCCATGCGGCGAGCGTGGCGGCGCTGCTGGAGGGCATCGGCTCTGGCGCCGTTACGGCGCCCTTCACCGCTGCCCGCGACGCCGAGGTGATCATCGTCATCGGCGCGCGGCCGACCGAGAACCACCCGGTCGCGGCCACCTACCTGAAGGACGCGGCGACCCGGGGCGCGACGCTCGTCACGATGGACCCGCGCGGCAGCGCGCTGGACCGCCACGCTGCCGAAGTGGTCCGCTTCGCGCCGGGCCGCGACGTCGCCGTGCTGAACGCCATGCTCCACACGGTGATCGTGGAGGAGCTGTACGACCGGCAATACGTCGCCGCCCATACCGAGGATTTCGCGCTGATCCGCGACCATGTCGCGGCCTACACGCCGGAGGCAATGGCCCCGATTGCCGGCGTCCCCGCCGAGCAGCTCCGGCGCGTCGCCCGCCTCTATGCGCGCGCGGGGTCGGCCATGATCCTCTGGGGAATGGGCATCTCGCAATCCACCCACGGCACGGACAACACCCGTTGCCTGATCGCGCTGGCGCTGCTCTGCGGCCAGGTCGGGCGGCCCGGGACGGGGCTGCACCCGCTGCGAGGCCAGAACAATGTGCAGGGTGCCTCGGATGCCGGGCTGATCCCGATGATGTTCCCGGATTACCGCCGGACTGGGGACGAGGCGGCACGGTCGCACCTCGAGCGGCTCTGGAATGCTCAACTGGATTCAAGGCCCGGCCTGACGGTGGTGGAGATCATGCATGCCGCCGAGCGGGGCGATATCGGCGGCATGTATGTCATGGGAGAGAACCCGGCCATGTCGGACCCCGATGTCACGCATGCCCGCGCCGCGCTGGCGCGGCTCGACCATCTCGTCGTGCAGGATCTTTTCCTGACCGAGACCGCGACGCTGGCCGATGTTGTACTGCCGGCCTCCGCTTGGCCGGAGAAGGACGGCACCGTGACCAACACCAACCGCCAGGTTCAGCTGGGTCGTGCCGCCGTGCCGCCGCCGGAGGGCGTGCAACAGGATCTCGCCATCATTGTGGAACTTGCCCGACGCCTCGGCCTACCCTGGGCCTATGCGCACCCGCGCGACGTCTTTCCGGAAATGGCGGAGGCTACGCCCTCCCTCGCCAACATCACCTGGGAGCGTCTGGAGCGGGAGGGCAGCGTCACCTATCCCTGTGCCGGCCCCGACCAGCCGGGGCAGGAGATCGTCTTCGGCGACCGTTTCCCGACCGCCTCGGGCCGCGCCCGCTTCGTTCCGGCCGGCCTTGCCGATCCGGCGGAGATGCCGGACGCGCAGTTTCCCTTCGTCCTCACCACGGGCCGGCAGCTCGAGCACTGGCATACCGGTACCATGACGCGCCGTGCCGGCCCGCTGGATGCGCTAGAGCCGGGGCCGACCGCTGCGCTGGCGCCGGCTGAGCTGGCACGGCTCGGGCTCTCGCCCGGGGACCGCGTGCGCCTCGCCACGCGCCGCGGTGTCATCGAGCTCGCCACCCGGGCCGACCCGGCCCTGCCGGATGGGCTGGTCTTCGTTCCCTTCGCCTTTCGCGAAGCAGCGGCAAACATGCTGACCACCTCGCAGCTCGATCCGTGGGGAAAGATCCCGGAGTTCAAATTCTGTGCCGTGCGGGTGGAACGGATCTGAGTTCGCCAAAGCCGACGTCCTACGCTTCATCGTACCAGCATCAACCGGTTCAGCTCCCAGGTCACAGTCCATGCCGACCGAAGCACCGATGTTACCGAGTGCGCTTTGTCGATCATGTTTGTGGCCATCACATCCGCCATCACCTTCGCGCGTGGTGATATAATCTCCAGGCACGGAAGATCCTATTGTGGCCGGCGTGATCGGGAGACAAAATGTGGCAACGATTCGCGGCACCAATGGCGACGACAACCTGTTCGGCGGATTGGGCAATGACGTCATCTACGGCGGAGACGGCCAGGACCGGCTGTGGGGCGGGTTGGGCAATGATTGGCTGATTCCCGGCAACGGCGCCAGCCAGACCGTGTCGGGCGAGGCCGGCATCGACACCTTCGTATCCGACTTCGCGGCGCGGCAGACAGCATTCTTCGGCAGTCCGACGCCGGTGAACCCGGCGGTGCCGGGCCAGAGTTACACCATCGACGGCATCGAAGCCTGGGAATTCGCCGACGGGCGCTACACCAACAACGTGCAGGACATCGCCGCGCAGGTGTACCGGCTATACCAAGGCGCCTTCGCACGGGTGCCAGACGATTACGGCCTGTCCTTCCACGTCGACCGGCTCACGGCGCAGCAACTGGAACAGCCCGGCGGCGCCAGCCTGGAGCAGATCGCGCTGGATTTTACCAACTCCGCCGAGTTCACCCAGCGCTACGGCACGCTCTCTGATGAGGCCTTCGTCACCCAGCTCTACCGCAACGTGTTGGGGCGCGAGCCGGATTCGCCCGGCCTGCAGGGCTGGCTGGCGGTGCTGCCGCAGATCGGCCGCGGCGGCACGCTGCTCGGCTTCTCCGAGAGCACGGAGAATGTCGCGCTAACCCGCGCCGCCTTCGACGCAGGCTTATGGGTGAACGACTGGAAGGCCAGCCAAGTGATGCGGATGTACGACACGGTGTTCGGCCGGCTGCCGGACGCGCCCGGCCTCGTCGGCTGGGACGCGGCGCTCGAGAGCGGCGCGCTGGACTCGCGCGGCATGGCGGAAGGTTTTATCGCCTCGGCCGAGTTCCAGGCGCGCTACGGTGGGCTCGACGACCGCGCCTTCGTCACCGCGCTGTACGTGAACACGCTGGACCGCGCGCCTGATGCCGCTGGGCTGGAAGGCTGGGTCAACGCCCTGCCGTCGATCGGCCGCGCGGGGGTGGTGCTGGGCTTTTCCGAGAGCCTGGAGCACGTGGCGCTGACCAGCGCCAACATGACCGATCAGGGTTTCCTGCTCGGCTGACACGGCAGGCGGCGGCGTGCTACGCCGCCGCCGTCAGAGCACCAGCACGCCCTGGTGCTCGGCGTTGCCTTCGGGCTCCACGGGGGTGGTAATCACAGCGGCGCCCAGCTCGGTCCGGAGCGCACCCTCGATGCGGTCACAGGTCTCGTGCGTCTCGACCGCTCGCATGTCGCTCGGCACCATCAGGTGGAACTCGACGAAAGTGATGCACCCGGCGTGGCGCGTGCGCGGAGCATGCACCTCCAGCGCGCTGGAGGCTTCCTGCGATACCAGGGAGCTAATGCGCGCCGCAGGCCGGGCTCTACCGCATCGTCCATCAGGGCGCCGACGCTCTCGCGCAGCGGGCGGAAGCCGGACACATTCTCAACAGCGGCGCCTATGCCAGGTTGGCGATCGGCGCCTCGGTCATCCTTCCCTACGGGATCACCGAGCATAGGATCTCGGACAGCGAGTCTAGCGGGCAGAGCGAGATCATCGGCGGCAACGTTAACCAGCTGCCCTTCTTTCCGGTCGCGGGCAAGTCCATGCGCAGCTTTGAGGACAGGCGCGGCAAGGGGTCGGTGTGTCGTCACTGGAAGCCGGCAACTCGTCCCTCGCCATGCGGTTGTTCGAGGCCCATGTGCTGCATCACCCGGAGGACTACACCTTGGCGTCATCGTGCTGTCGGGCGACGTGATTGCGAGTCCACAGATCCACGTCATGCTGCAGGCCGGCGTCAGCGCGTTGAGCATCCGGGTGGCGCTGCGCGGCAGCTCCGATGCCAAGCCGCGGCGCATGGAGGCTAGCGTGGAGAATGCGGCGTGGCTGTGGCCGATGTGGGAGTGGACCGCATCGTCTTCCATTGCATGGTCGTCACCACCGTCTCCCCGGAAGCCGGGCAGGCGATCCGGGAACGCATCACCGCGGCTACTGGCATCCCCGGCTTGGTCATCGCCGACGCGCTGGCAGCAGCCTTCCCGGCATTGGGCATCCGCCGGGGCGCGCTGCTTTCCCCTATACCGCGCCGGTGCACCGGCGGACGTCGTCTTCCTCAAACATTTCGGCTTGGAGGTGATCGGAGTGCTGCGCAGGGGATCGACACCAATGACGAGATGGCGCGCCTGTCGCCGGAACGGCAGGAGGAGTAGGCGCTCGAGCACCGCAACGCCAAAGACGATGGCTACTTCCTCATCTGCACCGCCTTGCATACCTGCGACCTGATTGCGTCGCTGGAGGCGCCTTTCGGCTGTCGGGTGGTAACTAGCAAGTAGGTAATGGTCTGGCACGCGCTTAGCAGCGCCGGCTGGAGGGACGGGGCAGGGGTGTGGCGTAAGCTGATGGGGTACGCCCCGGCCTGACCGAAGGAAGCCATTTGGGGGCCGGGTGTCGCCGCACCGATCCGAAGCTTCGCACTGCGGCCCGCTCGGGACGCCGGTGCCGTTTCAGGTCTATACCGGCCGTGCTGCGGGGCGTAGCCTCATTGCAAGCCCCACGCCCGACCAGGGCGGCAACCCCGGACAACGGACGGATCGGGGACCAGAAATGACCAAGGGAGCGAAAGGTAATGGACATCCGATACCTGGCGCCGCAAACGCTCGATGAGGCAGTGAGCGCCTTCGCCGCGGCGCAAGGCTCCGCCCGCATCCTGGCAGGCGGCACCGATCTGCTGGTGCAGATGCGCTCCGGGGTGGCGCGGCCAGGCCTCATCGTGGACATCAAGAAGATCGGCGTGATGACCGAGATCACGGAGGCCGCTGACGGCAGCTTCCGGATCGGCGCTGCGGTCTCCGGCGCGACGCTTGCCGAGCACAGGCGCTTCGGCAAGGTATGGCCGGGGGTGCTGGAGGCGATCAACCTGATCGGCTCCAAGCAGGTGCAGGGCCGTGCCTCCCCGGGCGGCAACCTTTGCAACGGCTCGCCGGCCGGGGACAGCGTCCCGGCCATGGTCGCGGCCGGCGCGGTGGTCACGGTGCAGGGCCCGAACGGTCGCCGCACCATGCCTGTGGAGGCCGTTCCGGCCGGTCCGGGCCGTACCAACCTGGCGCCGGGCGAGATCGTGGTGAGCTTCACCCTGCCACCGCGCGCGCCCGGCTCCTCCGACGCCTATCTACGCATGATCCCGCGGACCGAGATGGACATCGCCGTCGTCGGCCTCGGCGCCAGCCTGACCCTGCAGGGCGGAGTGGTGACCACCGCCCGCATCGGCCTCGGCGCCGTCGCGCCGACCGTGCTGCTGGTCGAGGACGCGGCCAAGGCGCTGGTCGGCAGCAAACTCGATGACGCCGCCCTGGAGGCGGCCGCCGCTGCCTGTCGCGCCGCCTGCAAGCCTATCAACGACAAGCGCGGCACCATTGCTTATCGCACCAAGGTCGCCGGCGTGCTGCTGAAGCGCACTGCCGCGATCGCCGCCGCTCGCGCCCAGGGCGCTCTTGGGGGGAACTGACGCTATGGCCAAGTCCCATATCGCCACCAGCATCAACGGCGAGCCGGTGGAGTTCCTCTGCGAGCCGCACCAAAGCCTGCTCGACGTGCTACGCAACACGCTCGGCCTGACCGGCACGAAGGAAGGCTGCAGCACCGGCGATTGCGGCGCCTGCAGCGTCACCGTCGATGGCCGCCTGGTCTGTTCCTGTCTCGTCCTCGCGGTCGAGGCCGAGGACGCCGAGATCGCCACCATCGAAGGCATGGCGCAGGGCGAGGCGTTGCACCCGCTGCAGCGCAAGTTCCTTGAGATGGCTGCGCTGCAATGCGGTATCTGTACGCCCGGCGTGCTGATCTCGGCCCGCGCCCTGCTGGAGAAGAACCCCAACCCGACCGAGACCGAGGTACGCTTCGGCCTGGCCGGCAACCTGTGCCGCTGCACGGGCTACGACAAGATCGTCCGCGCTGTGATGGAAGCCGCTGCCGAGATGCGGGAGACCGTTTGATGAACGTGATCACCGACAGGCTCCGGGTCGAGGACAACAAGTGGATCGGCCAGCGCACCATCCGCCCCGATGGCGCGGACAAGGTAACGGGCCGCGCCAGCTACGCGGCCGACAACACCATGCCGGGGATGATCTGGGGCAAGGTGCTGCGCAGCCCGCACGCGCATGCCCGCATCCGCTCCATCGACACATCGAGGGCCGAGGCCCTGCCCGGCGTGAAAGCGGTGGTGACGGCGAAGGACATTGTCGACTTCCCGCTCGAGACCTCGGTCCTGCTCGGCATCCAGGACATGCGCTGGATGTGCCGCAACGTGATGGCGCGGGAGAAGGCACTGTTCCACGGCCACCCCCTCGCCGCCGTCGCCGCCATCAACGAGGAGGTGGCCGCGGCTGCTTGCGCCCTGATCGAGGTGGACTACGAGGTGCTGCCGCATGTCATCGAGATCGAGGATGCGATCAGGGATGACGCGCCGATCCTGCATGACTTCGCCAGGTTCGAGGGCAAGCCGTCCAACATCGCCGGCACGATGACGGCCAAGCTCGGCGACGTGGAGGCCGGCTTCGCCGAGGCCGACGTGATCGTCGAGCGGACCTTCCGCACCCGGCCGATCCACCAGGGCTATATCGAGCCGCAGGCCTGCACCGTCAGCTACTCGGCGGACGGCCGCGCGACGATCTGGAGCAGCAGCCAGGGCCAGTTCATGGTCCGCGCCATGACCTCGCTGCTGACCGGCGTCCCGCAGAGCAACATCCGCGCGATCCCGGCCGAGATCGGCGGCGGCTTCGGCGCCAAGACCATCATCTATCTCGAGCCCGTCGCCCTGCTGCTGTCGAAGAAGTCCGGTCGCCCGGTGAAGATGGTGATGACGCGGGAGGAGGTGATGCGGGCCACCGGCCCGACCTCCGGCTCCTTCAGCACCGTCAAGATCGGCGCCAAGCAGGATGGAACCTTCGTCGCCGCCAAGGGCGATTTCTACATCCAGGCGGGCTGCCTGCCCGGCGGTCCGCTGCGCGGGCCGGTTGGCTGTTCCTTCGCGCCATACGACATTCCGAACGTGCTCTCAGTCGGCTACGACGTCGTCTCCAACCGCTCGAAGGTCGCCGCCTACCGCGCGCCGGGTGCCCCGCTCGGCGCCTATGCGGCCGAATGCGTGATCGACGAGATCGCCGAGCAGCTGGGGATGGACCCGCTGGAGCTGCGGCTGAAGAACACAGCCAGGGCCGGTACCAAGGCAGCTTATGGCGCGACCTTCGGCAAGGTGACCTTCGAGGAGACCATCGAGGCGATCCGCGACCATGAGCACTACAAGGCGCCGCTTGACCGCAACCCGCGCCCCGGCGTCAAGCGCGGCCGCGGTGTCGCCTCCGGCTTCTGGTACAATGCTGGCGGTGAAAGCAGCGCGCAGGTCAACATCACCGAGGACGGCAACGTGGTGGTCACCACCGGCCACCCGGATGTCGGCGGCTCGCGCGCCTCGATCGCCAATGTCACCGCCGAACTGCTCGGCGTCGACCATGGCCGCGTCTCGGTGCTGATCGGTGACACGGCCAGTATCGGCTACAGCAACCTCACCGGCGGCAGCCGCGTCACCTTCGCCTCCGCCATGGTGGTGACGCAGTCTGCCGAGAAGGTGATCGGCCAGCTGAAGGAGCGCGCGGCGAAGATCTGGAAGATCGACCCCGAGGCGGTGCATTGGGAGAATGGCGAGGCGCGGCCTGCCGGCCCGAATGCCGGGCAGTTCCCGCCGCTGACCCTGGCCGACCTGGCCGCGAAGGCGAGCGAAACGGGCGGCCCGATCGGCGCCGGCGTTCAGCTCAATACCACGGGTGCCGAGCCCGGCTTCGCCACCCATGTCGTGGATGTCGAGGTGGATGTCGATCTCGGGATCGTCCGCGTGCTGCGCTACACTGCGGCGCAGGATGTCGGCCGGGCGCTGCACCCCAGCTATGTCGAGGGCCAGATCCAGGGCGGCGTGGTGCAGGGCATTGGCTGGGCGCTGAGCGAGGAATACCTGTACAACCGCGAAGGTAGCCTCGAGAATGCCGGCTTCCTCGACTACCGGATGCCCGTCTGCTCTGACGTCCCCATGATCGAGGCGGTGATGCTGGAGATCCCCAACCCAAAGCATCCGCAGGGCGTGCGCGGCGTGGGCGAGGCGCCAATCGTGCCGCCGCTCGCTGCGATCTCCAACGCTGTCTACGATGCGCTCGGCAAGCGCTTCTTCAGCCTGCCGATGTCGCCGCCCAAGGTGTCGGAGCGGCTGGACGAAGCGTAAGAACGACAAGCCCGGCTGCTTCGGCAGCCGGGTCACCTTCAGGCGGCATCGGCCAGGATCATGTCCGCCGCCTTCTCGCCGATCATGATCGAGGGTGCGTTGGTGTTGCCGGAGGTCAGGGTCGGCATGATGGACGCATCAGCGACCCGCAGCCCGCCAATGCCATGCACCCGCAGCCGCGCATCGACGACGGCCACCGGATCCCCACCCATCTTGCAGGTCCCGACCGGGTGGTAGGTCGTCTCCGCCGTCCGCCTCACCCAGTCCAGGGTCTCGTCATCACCGGTGCAGTCCGTTCCTGGCGCGATCTCGGTCACCTGCAGCCGGGCCATGCTGGGCGCGTTCATGATGGCACGGGCGACGCGGATCGCCTGCAGCGTCAGCGCGGCATCCACCGGCGATGAGAGGAAGTTGAAGCTGATTGCCGGCGGCTGGCGCGGGTCGGCTGAGGTGATATGGATATGCCCCCGGCTTTCCGGCCGCATCGGATGCGCGTAGCAGGTCATGCCGGACTCGCGTGAAAGCCGCGGCCCCTTCGGGGTCAGCTCCATCAGCATCGGGACCCAGCCCAGCAACAGGTCCGGCGCCTCCAGCCCCTCGCGGGAGCGGACGAAGGCACGCAGCGGCGCCGCGACCATGCCCAACATGCCATCCCGCCTCAGAGCGAAGCGCAGGGCCTGGCGAGCCAGGCCGACCCCCCGGCCGAGATCGTTGAAGGTGTAGCCCTTCGCGCCGACCGCCCAGCGGGTACGCGGCGCATAATGGTCACGCAGGTTCTCGCCGACGCCGGGAAGCGCATGGCGCACCTCGATGCCCAGCGCGCTCAGGCGGTCGGGCTGGCCGATGCCTGACAGCTCCAGGAGCTGCGGCGAGTTGATGGACCCGGCGCTGACCACCACCTCGCGCGCCGCTCGCGCTTCCCGCCTTTCTCGGCCGACGGCATAACGGACACCGACACAGCGCCTGCCCTCCAGCAGCAGCGCCTCGGCCAACGCGCTGGTCTCGATATGCAGGTTCGGGCGGTGGCGAGCTGGCGCCAGGTAGCAGGCGGCGGTGCTCATGCGGCGGCCCCAGGCAATGGTCGCCTGGCTCATCGCAATGCCATCCTGCACCGCGCCGTTGTAGTCGGGGTTATACGGGATCCCGACTTCTCCCGCCGCGGCAATCAGCGAAGCGTAGAGCGGATCGTCTGGCCGTGGGTTGGTGACGCGCAGCGGGCCGTCGCGGCCGCGGAAGCGATCGTCGCCGCCGCCCTCGTAGCGCTCCATGCGTTTGAAGAAGGGCAGGACATCCTCGTAGCTCCAGCCGGGGTTGCCCATCTGTGCCCAGCTGTCGAAATCCTGGGCCTGTCCTCGCACAAAGGCGAGACCGTTGAGCGAACTCGAGCCGCCTAACATGCGGCCCCGCGGCACAGCGAGGCGGCGTCCATTCGTACTCGGCTCGGGTTCCGAGGAGTACAGCCAGTTCACAGCGGGGTTGGTGATCATGCGGGCATAGCCGATCGGGATATGCGTCCATGGATGGCCCGATGGTCCGGCTTCCAGCAACAGCACCCGCATCGTCGTATCGGCGGAGAGGCGACTGGCGACAACCGCACCGGCCGATCCCGCGCCTATTAAGATGTAATCGTAGGTTTGCATCTTTCTTGAACCCCTGCATGTAAGGAAGAGCCAACCTCGGGCTCTCGCAAACGAGCGGACGTTAAGCCGGATTTGCTGATCGGACTTGGCGAGGCGGCTTCAAGTTTGGACTGTCGATCAGCAGGTGTAGCAGGCCGTAGGGATCATCTTCGGCTGCCGCCCGGTGAGACTGCGGTTGCGCCAACTCAAGGTCGTGTGGTCCAGGACGCGTAGCGCTTGTCCCAGCCGCCGAAGCACGCAAACTGCGGAAACTTCGACTTGATTCAGGGCGAGACGAAAGACGAGCCGCAGCATCAGCACCACCTCAAGGCGCATCCGAGTATTGGGCTTGGCTGCCAAACAAGAGTGTCAGGTCTCCACTCCGTATCAGCCCAGCCTCGTGCGTCAGCCAGTTCTGGACCTGGCAGCGGAGCCTAAGAATACATGGGCGCCGGGTGGTATGTTTGACTGGCATGTCCTGAAGCGCAACGGATAGCTTGCGGCTGGAACATCCGGCCTGCCTCTCTGCACCAATAGCGATGCGCGGACCCAAGCCATCATTTTTACCCATTGTTCCAAGTCGTCGCCTGAACCAAAGCCTGCGGCACCCACCCGCAATCCGCCGCAAACCTCGCAACGCCAGCAATGAAAGCGCTAAGTCTCAGCACTCCAGTACGATCTTCCCGAAATGCGCATTGGCCTTCATATGCGCCAGCGCCTCCGCTGCCTCGGCCAGCGGGAAGGTCCGGTCCAGCGGCAGCCTGAGCTTCCCCGCCTCGACAGCTGGCCAGAGGTCAGCACGCATGCGATGGTTGATCTCCCGCACCTCCTGCAGGCTGCGGGTGCGGAAGGTAACGCCGATATAGCTGATGCGGCGCATCGCATGCAGGTCGAAGTCGAAATCGCCCCTGGCACCGCCAAGCCGTCCGACATTGACGATCCGCCCCAGTATGGCGCAGGCGCGGAGGTTGCCGTTGGCGACGCTCGCCGAGACCTGGTCGACGATGACATCGACGCCGCGGCCACCCGTCGCCTCCAGCACGCGGTCGGGCCAGCCAACGTCGCTGGTGTCCACCGCGACGTCGCAGCCGAAATCCGCCAGCCGCGCTCGCCGGCCTGCATCGGACGAACTGCCGAGTACCAATGCCGCACCCATCGCCTTCGCCACTTGCATTCCCATCAGCCCAACGCCCGAACTCGCGCCCTGGATCAGGATGCTCTGACCAGGCTTCAGGGCGCCGTTCGTCACCACCGCGTCGTGCATGGTCTGCAACGCGACGGGCAGCGTCGCGGCCTGCACCCATCCCATGTTCGAATCGGAAAGGGAGGAGACGCGCCCCCAATCCGCAACTGCATATTCGGCATAGCTGGCCGCGCCGCTGGCCATCACGCGCATGCCGGGGCGGATGATGTCGGGCACCTCGGTGCCGACCTCAACGACCTCGCCTGCGAACTCCATCCCGACGATAGTCCCGACACCGCCGATGCTGCCATGCGCGTGTCCGGCGGCCACGGCCAGGTCGGCGCGGTTCAATCCGGCGGCGCGGACGCGGACCAGCACCTCGTTCGGCTTCGGCCTCGGCTCCGGCACGTCGCGGACTTCGACGCCGGCTTCGGTCACAACGGCTGCCTTCATGGTGGCTCCACTCCCTACTGGATTCGAGCCGGCGAGTAGAGCCTGGAACCGCTGCGCGAGCCAGCGGTGGGAAGGGACAGGTGCGTCCAGCGGCTTTGCCAAGTTATTGAGACGGTGCTGTCAGTTGAGAGGGCTTGGCCGGCCGGTCCAGGTCAGGTGGACAGCTGAACGGGCTCGGCAGCCGCCAAATCCCCCTTATGCCGGGTCGCGTCCCGGCTGGTGGTGTAGGAGGCGTGGCAGCCATTGGGGTTGGTCCTGGGTTGTGTTGCGACACGCAACTTTTGCCCGAGGACGCCACGATGATCGCCCTTCGGGAGCTGCTATGCCGGCTAGACCCATCGCCGCATCGTCTTGGCCGTTGGACGTAGACGTTCAACCGGCACTGCCTGCGCCGAAGCCAATTCACCGGCCGCTCACGCCCAACCGATTCGGGTTGCCGACCAACTCCGCCCCAAGGTGCCGAAGCTGGCCAGCTTGATGGATGGCGCCGAGGAGGACGTGCCCGCCTTCATGGACGTCCCACGCGAGAACAGGGCTAAGCTCCTCTCGGCCAACCCCATCGAGCGGCTCAACGGCGAGATCAGGCGGCGCACCAACGTAGCCGGCATCTTTCCAACGAAGCCGCCGTCGTCAGGCTCGTCGGTGCGCTCCTGCTGGAGCAGCCCGACAATGGCCATCCAGCGATCGCGCTATAGGACACTGGAAACCATCGGCGCCGTGAGCGGTACTCCAGCCGTCAGCCTGTCCGTTGCAGCTGCCTGACGCCGCAGCATGGCCCGCCAAGGGAGCAGCGCTCCTACATCACGCTCCAGCACACAACTCGATGGCGCCTATGCAGGTACCTTCGCGCGTTGGCTCGAGGCCGGGCGCGGCTGACGCGTCGAGGCGCCAAGGCACCGCGACCGTCACCTCTGGCGCAATGGCTTGGAAGAATAGCCGAAGAGCTTCCATCTGCTGCCCAGGTGCTGGGTGGCCGAACGAACTCTCAATTGGCTCAGCCAATGGCGGCGACTGTCTAAGGGACTACGAGCGCCTGCCTAAAACAGGAGAACTACGATCCACCTAGCGATGTCGCGTGTCGTGCTTCGCCGCGTTGCGATCTGATCATCGTTTCCAGACAGTCAGTGGGTGCCTTCGCGTGGCTTGCAGGGCTGGAGTGGATCGCGCGGCGTCCGGGTTGGCTTGCCAGCAAGGGCAGTGCGTAGCGTAGCGGCAGCGTCGGGCATGCGCATTTCTGGGTTCCCGCGCCGTTCCAGGTGGCTAACACGGCCTCCAGCGCGGTGCGCAGCCCCCACGGCCGGATCTGTAGCACCAGAGCGCCTCAACGGCGACCGTAGACGGCTCCTGGGCAAACGAGGCGAACTCCGGAGCCCCCAGCGTCTGAGGTGTATCTGCAATCGTCGCGGAAACCTTTGCCGACGAGCCCGCGCAGGCGACACATTGCCCCGCCCCGGTCAGGTGGTAGTGTGCGGAATCACTGTTTACCGTCCAAGCTATTCTCTCGTCTGATGCCTCGAGTGCGGCCGGCTCGATCAGGCCCTTGGCAAGGAGGCTCCTGCGGATGGCGTCGCGCGGCACCGGGGCGAGCCGTGCTGACGGGGCGACGAGGTGCTGCAGTGCAATTGCGAGGCTCACGGATTGCGAAACGGGGGCGTCATGGCGGGTTCCTGGTGCAGTACCCAAGAATTCAGGCGCCACAGCCATGAGCTCCGCCTCAAAGCTGCCCAGACCGATGCGCTGACGATTACCCCTGGGCGTGTGCGACTGCTCGCTTAATGTCAGCGCGAAAGGAAGCAGAAGGACGCTGGCTCAGCCGACAACGCGTCTACCAATCTGGCATCATTGGCTTTAGCGGACCCATCGGTCGCTCAATCCATGGTCCGGGCAACCTTGTTGCTGGATGGCACTGCAAGTAGGACACTGTGTTCAGTGATGCTGCTCAACAGCGGTCAGTCAAAAGGAAAGTCGATGACAGACACCGCCGTGACCACCGATACCCAATCTCCAATTGTCTCGGAGCCAAGCCTTCACAGGGTGATAGGGCCATGGCTACTTCTGCTCTTCATTGTCGGGGATATTCTTGGGACCGGCATATATGCCCTAACAGGCCAGGTTGCGCGGCAGGTTGGTGGTATCGTCTGGCTTCCCTTCCTTTCTGCATTTGTCGTCGCGCTGATCACTGCGTTCAGCTATCTCGAGCTGGTTACAAAGTATCCCAAGGCGGCAGGCGCCGCTTTGTACACCCACAAGGCTTTTGGTATTCATTTCGTCACGTTCATCATCGCTTTTGCGGTAATGTGCTCCGGCATCACTTCGGCCTCGACAGCCTCACGCGCTTTCGCCGCCAATATGTCGAATGTTTTTGGCTTAAATCTCTCGGGCGGTGCCGGCATCACAATGCTTGGCCTTGGCTTTATGGCCCTCGTCGCGGTTATCAATTTCCGCGGTGTTGGCGAAAGCGTTAAAGCAAATGTCGTTCTCACTTGTGTAGAGCTTAGTGGTCTCCTCATCATCATTGTAATCGGCCTTTGGGCGATCGGATCCGGCCAGGGCGATGTGACACGTATTATACAACCCAAAACTGAAGATTCCGGAATGTTTTGGCCGGTTGTCGCCGGTACGACACTCGCCTTCTTCGCGATGGTTGGCTTCGAAGACTCGGTCAACATGGCCGAAGAGTGCAAGGACCCCGTTCGCCACTTTCCGAAAGTGCTGCTCACAGGCCTTATCATCACCGGGTTGATCTATGTACTAGTATCAATCTCGGCAATCACCCTGGTGCCGCCGGAGCGGCTTGGCGAGGGCGATACGCCACTCCTCCAAGTCGTTGCGGCGGGGGCGCCGAGCTTTCCACTCTGGATTTTCGGCATTATCACAATGTTCGCGGTGGCGAATAGTGCACTCATCAATATGCTGATGGCCAGTCGTTTGATTTACGGCATGAGCCGTGAGCATGTGCTGCCCTCGGCGCTTGGTAAAGTGCATACAACGCGACGCACGCCCTACATTGCCATCGCGTTTACGACGTGTCTTGCCTTTGGCCTAATTATTTTTGTCGGTGAGGTGCCGGCGCTTGGTGGGACCACTGCGCTGCTCCTGCTTTGCGTTTTCACGGTGGTCAATATTGCCGTGCTGGTACTTCGCCGGGATGCAGTCGAAGGAAAGCATTTTAGGACGCCGACGTTTTTGCCGGTGCTTGGCGCAGCGTCATGTGCGTTTCTTGCTGGTCCCTGGACGGGACGCGACCCCGTGCAGTACCGCGTTGCCGGTGTCCTGCTCGCCATCGGTGTTTTGCTCTGGTTCGTCACCATTCTGGTCAATCGCGCCGTCAGCACAAAGCCGGCGAATCGCTCTCCAACTGAGTAGCGGCACGGTTGTCAGATCTGCCTATTCGACTGAATTTTTTGCGTGGTCATTATGACTTGTTGGGGTGCCGGTAGCAGTGCGTCCGGCTTGGTGTACGCTATGCCCCGCGCGGTAGGATGGCAGAGACGAGAGCGGAGGTGTTCGCCTCCGGCACCAGGACAATCCCGATCTAAACAATCCGCTCCGGGCTCAGCCCGTGCTGCACCGTGCTATTGTACGCGTTTGGCGGTCGCTTTTCCCCATCCTAACCAGGATCGCTTCCGCCTCCGTCTAACGAGAGCTGTGCCTGGGTGCACAGAGAGGGCGCAGATCTTCGCGGCGTGGGCTTCGGGGCGCCTCGGGCACCGTGATGCGCGTTGGTTTTGGCCAGCCTTGGACGGCTAAAGGGCGATGCGGACAGACGCGTCTCATGTCAGGCTGCCGCAGCGTGCAGCAGGGTAACGGTACGCCGGAGAGTGTAGGCTATGGCAGCAAGCCGCACCTGCAGATCTGCCTTGGCAAGGCCGAGCCAGCGCATCCGCCGTAAGCCATAGCTGCGCTTCCAGGTGCCGAACACCTTTTCGATGCGGCAGCGGACCTGCCGGACCGTCGCGTTGTTCGCTTCGAGCCGCGTGAGCGCGGCCGGGCCGGGGCCTCAGGTGCCGGTCCACACCGTGCGCGGCCGGCCGCCGCGGCTGATGATCAGCCGCTCCGCCAGCCCACCGGTGAAGGCGCTGTCGCCATAGACGTTGCCCGCCTTCGGTGGCTGCATCGCCACCAAGCCGGCTGCATCGTGCACGTTGGCCGTCGTGACCTCGACACCACGCACCAAGCCGGCACCTTCGTCGGTGGCCAGGTGCGCCTTGTGGCCGTGCACCGGCTTGCGCCGGCGGTGCCCAGCCCGCTTGGCCTCACCGTCCTGCCTGATGCTGGCGGACGGAATGAGCGTCGCGTCCACCAGAGTGCCGGTGCGCACCCTCACGCCCTTGACCTCGAGCTGGCGGGTGACGGCTTCGAACAGCACTTGGTCCAGCCCATGCTGAGCCAACTCGCGCCGGAAGCCGGCGCGGTCGTCCAGTGCCTCGGCGAGCCTCACGTCCGACAGGTCGTGCCAGATGGCCAGCAGCAAGGCTCGGAACAGGGCCACTGGCGGCCAACCGCCTCGCCCTTCGTCGCACCTGAGATGCCGGCCAAGGTACGATCGATCTCGGGCCAGTCGATGAGCCCCGCTAGTTCCATTAGCGATGCGTCAGAGCGCGGCTCTGGCCGCGCGATGAAGTCTTCCTGACCGCTTCGACGCCGCGCCATGCCGACTTCCGTCGCCTCCAGGACATGCGAATTAACCAGAGCGTAGCGCGTCCACATACATCCACGCACAGGTCTCATAGGAGCGCGCGGCGACTTCGCCGACCTTCCGTCTCCGGCGAGCGCGGCGGACGCTGGCTGTGACAGCGAAGCGAAACATCGATACTGCCGTGAGATCCTCGGAATCGACAGCCTGATTCCGGCCAAGAAGCGGCGCTCGACCCGCGTGATCGCAATCATCCCCGATGCGGCAGGAGATGGTTCGGCGTCTCGGTAAGACCAGCGCGGAAGCCGATCGCGTCGTCTGCCACCAGAAGATGGCGGTGACCGTCATGCCTGTCGTAAAGCGGCGTCAAGGCGAGGCGCTCACCGCCAAGCTGGACCAGACGCAGTGTGCGCAAGTGCTGCTGCACGGGCTCAACTACAACCTCAAGCGCCTTGTCCTCCTCGAGGCCATCGCATGAGCTTCGCAACAAGGCAAAACCGCCTAACCAAACGGGTAATGCTTCGGCTCTCATTCTCGCGCGAGGAGCTTGGCCCAGCAGCCTTTTCGTACTGAGCTGCGAACCTTTGCGGGGAAAGTCCGCTTAGGGCACGTCCGGGTCCGCCCCCGGACTGATCCCAAGCGAACCAGGGCTGGATACATTCATGAGCAACCCGCCCGCGCCCGCCCCCGCAATTGATACCGTCCTCACCGCTCTGGAGCGGCTTACCGGCGAACTGCGACACCGCGCGGAGGAAGCCGAGAGGCACGCTCAAGCGGCTGAACAGCGTGCCGAAGTGGATCGGCAAGCTCGGAAAGCTGAGGCGGAAGCGCGACATGCTGCCGAGGTCCGAGCCGCTGTTGCGGAGCAATCGGCGCGAGACGCGGTTCAGCGCGCCGAAGCTGCGGAGGCGGTGGCAAGGGAAAAGGTCGAGCAGATGCGCCGGGAGCTGCTGACTGCTATTCAAGAAGCGGTATTAACGGCACAGGCTGCGACGGCAGCGGTCCAGTCCATGGCTAGGCCGGATCGCTACTCCGCAGAGCGGCCAGAAGATCCTTACCGCTTTGATCGGGATCAAGACTTGTCCCGCATTCCACAACCTAGGGCAGGGAGGGGATCGGCCTCGTCAGAGGAAGCGCCGCGCCGATGGGACAAGAAAGCCGGGTACGCCTGGATCGAGGATGAGCCCGGTCCCTCGTGGTGGCGACGGCTGTTCAGGCGGCGTCACTGACGGCACATTCTTGTCGATACGGCTGGCCTGATTCTCTTTCCTCATGTCTACGCCGCCGATCTGCACGACCGACGCGGAGCGCAACTTCTCATTGAACGAGCTTCTAAAGGCGATCTGCCATGTCTGTAACTGGAGAGTCGAGTGCCTCGCGACAACTGGTCCGGACTGAGTGAGCAGTGAAATCCATGGCTGGTTTGGTGCGCAATCTAAGGTTGAATTTTCATGGAGAAAAGCGTATGTGGTTGAGTAGTCGCCAGTGGTAACGGTCTGGACGGCATATTCATAGAGGTCCACATGTCTCGCCGTATCGCCTACGTCGCCGTCATGCTTTTGAGCAGCGTCAGCCTCACCGCGTGTGGCCGCTCACCCGGCGAGAGAGCACTGACAGGCGGCCTGATTGGCGCTGGGGCCGGAGCTGGCGTTGGTGCCATTGCGGGTGGTGACCCTGTGACAGGCGCGCTTGTTGGTGCTGGCGTAGGAGCGGTTGGGGGTGCTGTGACAGCGCCGCCACGGGGATACGGCCGGCCAGCACACTATAGCCGAGGCAATCGGCCGCGCGACCACCGTACCTATTAGGCTATACCAGTTTCAGGCTGTCGAGGATCCCGCGGCGGTATCTCTGATCGAGTCGCAACACGGGGGCTGCAGCGTCAGCCGATGATGTTGAGCTTGTGCTACAACCGGACGCTCCGCACACCCGCTTCGGCGTGAAGCCCATATAGCGCGGCCACGCGGCCGATGGCGTATGTCCGGCATGTAGACTGGCATTCGAGAAAACTACAGCGATGCGCATTCTGGCGGCTGCGGCCCCCCGAGCGCATCAGCGATGGCGCAGTATCGCAACGGGCGCCGAGCCGTGACCGCATCAGCCAGCATAACTGCGGCAGCACCGGCCATGGCGCTGTCGAGGCCCGCTATGCAAGGCAACGCATCGCGGCCAAAGGTGGCGCAGTAGTGGTCTATGGCTGTCTCCAGCGTGAGATCCTGCACGGGCATGGCGGGACGGCGCGGCATTGCATCCTCCTGTCTCGAGGCTTCCAGGTAACCATGTAGCCGCCGCGCCGTTCATCCATCCGGTGGATGCATGGCATCCAGGCTTCGTATTGGTGTGGAGCCGATGAGGGGATCATCTTCCGCCTCAAGCAAGGCCGGTTGGGCATCATGCCCTGAACCGCCGGCCTCCGAGACGGAGAACCAAGACATGTTCCGCACCACTGTATTTGCCTCGCTGATCGCCCTCGGTGCCGTGGGCGCTGCCCAGGCGCAAGACCACGGTCCCCGCCTGGTGGGTGGCGGCGCCGATGGTGGCCCCCGCGTTGAGTACGTGACGCCGAGCCAGAATGTGGTCGGTGGCGGCTATGCCCGCATCATCGGCGAGAGCACCAATCGCAGCATTGCCTATTCGGGTCAGACCACGAGGCAGCAGCAGAGCAGCAGTGTGGCCCAACTGGTCGGCGGCGGCCGTGAGCAGACCCTGGTCTATGTCCCGGCTGCGGCAGGCAGCCCAACCCTTGCCGGCCAACTCACCCGCCAGGGTGGCTGACCGCGCCCAGCCTCAGCGCTGATGACGCTGATGCATGGGGCGCCTTTGGCGCCCTTTCGCGTTCTGCAACAGGTGTGCTCTGTCCTGATTGGCCCATCGCTCGGCGTCATTCCATGAAGTGCAGCCAGATCGCATGTACGCTGGGCGCCATCGGCATCGCCTTGCTGTCATGGAGCGCGATGCCGCAAGCGCTCAACCGCGATGAGCCTGTGCACTTGGCGAAGGGCGAATTGGCAACTCAGGCTTCTGGGGCAGGTCAGAATAGAACTGGCATGACCGAGGAAGAGAGGCTCATGCAAGGCGCGAAGGCTTGGTTGGAAGCGATTGGGCGGAGATCTCGCCGATGATGCAGAGATGCGCCCCTGTAGAGTCGAAGCGGTGATTGAGGTCAGCTGCCTTGCCGGTGAAGCGACATCTCGCACCTCCGGCACCGCCAGTGTCGGTCCTTACCGCCTGGATTTTGATATTGGGCGCCGCACTTAGCGCAGACGACCACCAACTTGGGTGCGAGCTTCGGCCGAGGCAATTCTTCGCTTCGCCTTCGGCACCAACCGCATACAGCTCGGTATCCTCTGCTCATCGAGCTACAGATCTACGAGCGGAGTGATGGTGCCGACGACGCCGAAGCTTCGGCCGTATAGTGGGCGGTCTGGCATGAGCAAGCGGCGGACGTGGTCGCCCTTCTGGCAGTCGATCGCGGCGCCGCGGGAGCGGTAGGATAGGTCGCCGAGTGGGCCCTCGGATGCGGTTTAGCTCGGGCTCAGGACGAGCGGCTGGCGGGTCCGGAAACTGGCCAATGCTACTGGGTAGTCGGCAGATGCGTACGGTCTCTGAACCACAATGCCAAGCACTCAACCAGTGCGGCACCGGCGCCTTAGTACAGGACCAGGAGCCTGGGCTCGGATGGAATGCTCGGTTGTAATCGCTGGCAGCTATGCTGTCCCGCTCCCGGCTGAGGCTGCCGCCATCAGCTTCGCAAGCCGTGCCGTCGCAGCTCTCCTCTCCGCTTCCGCCCTCGCCTCCGCCAACCGCGCCGTCGCAGCCTCGGCGATGGCGCCGAACTGCCCAGTGACTTCGGCCAGCGACTTGTGGGGATATGCATCCTGACAGATCCGCACATAAGCCTGCATCACGCGCTCCAAGGTGGCTGCCTGCTGCCTCTTGGATAAACCTGCCAGGGTGCCGGTCAGCAAGGCGACGGGATCGACGGGATCAGTGGTCATTTCACCCGATCCACCGTCGCCGGAATGGCTGCCGCGCTTCAGCCAGCGCCTCGCACAGCCACTTCGCCTCCTCGGCCTTACTGGCATGCCACATAGCGGCCGCTCTGGAAGCATGTAGTCTGCCTGGGCGGCAGTAAGAGGAGCCATCCGGCGTACCCTCGGTTGTGGTCAGCTCGGGCTCGGGACGGACAATTGCGGAGTGGATCCGGGGAGAAGGCCATGCCAGATCGAGCCGCAAGTCTCCCTTACGAATGCTTGACCAGATGCCTGCCGTGCGTGCGGCTGAAAACCTCAGAGCGACGATCGTGGCCTACGTTCCAGCACAGCTCGTACTCGCAGTCTTTGCCAGTATACGGGTTATCGGCTTTCGGCAGGCCTTCTCGCCCTGCATGATAGCCTTGATCGGTGATTTTCTGGGCATAGGCCGGTAGGTCAGGCATCTGTCCTGTATCCTCCTTTCCGATGACGGCTAGGTTAACGCGGATCAAGATAAGCCGTTAGCCGGAGGGGTGCTCAGTCGCAGCGCCCAGGAGGCCGAATTGGAAGCCACCATCGCCGCCTGGGCTGCCGGACGCGATGCGGATGCGGCCGTGGCGGTCCTGCAGGAGGTTGGGGTCGCGGCTGGCGTGGTCCACTAGCCGACGGCGCTCGTGCGGGATCCCCAGCGGGACGCCCGCGGCTTTTGGCAGCCGGTGGAGGGGGTGGCTCGGCCACCATGACCAGCATTCTGCGCCGTTCCGGGAGGCAGGTCAGCGCCCCTTCCCGGTACGCCGTCCAACTTCCCTTTTGGGAGAGGACAATGCGGCAGTGCTGGGGTGGCTGCTCGGGCTTTCGGGAGAGGAACTTGCGGCGCTGATGGCCACCGGCATCATTGGCACGGAGGCGGTCCTTGTATCGCAGAGGAAATCCCGCACCGCCCGGCAACGAGGGAGGAAACAACATGACATATCATCCGGAATACCGCGCCCTGACCGTGGGGCTTCTCGCGCTGCCGGCCCTTAGGCGCCCCATGGCGCGGGCGTCCAGACGGAGGTCTGGCCCAACCGGCCGATCTTTCCCTTCGCCCCCGGAGCCCGTGGCTGGGCTGAGGTCGCCATTACGGTCTGCGGAAGGCGTCTGGGTGCGAAAAGGCGCCATTGCCACAAATCAGAAGTGGCAACCTCCCATGCAGCCTGTAATGCCTTTATCAGAAAAGCAGTCCGCTTCCGGTCAAGATCACCATTTGGCGTCAGAAGGTTTCAACCAATTCTGTCCGCCAGGCTGTGGTACTCCAAGACAGCGCTAAACAGGCGACGCGCTCGGCCAAGAGCCGGTCACGTCTCAATGCTCCTGTAGGCTCGCCAGCAGGTAACTGCTTTGCCTAACTCACGAACCAAAAGGCGGTGGAGAGGGCAGCAAGTGCGAGGCCGCTGGTGATGATGTAGGTCATCAAACCACTCGGCTCGGCATTAAACTCGCGGCGTGGCTTGGAAGCGGCCTCGATCATGTAGCTCACGGGTGCCATCCTGGTTGCGGATCGCATAGTATAGCAACCTGGGATTGCAAACAACGTCATTTCGTACCTGTTGGTGAAGGGCTTCCCTACCTTCAGCCAAGGAATATGGGCCGCACCTCTGACCGCTTCCGGCGCGAGCCGCGCGAAGTCGGCGGCGATGCTGGAGATGATTGGCATCATCATCGCTGCCGTTGGCCTACCTAGATGCTTGATGGCTGTGGCACCTGCACTCCCAGCCGCGCCGCAACAACCCCGAGTTGTGCAACATTGCACCTCAGGCGAGATTTCGACTTTGCGAGCGGCATCTGAGGGCCGGAAAGCAGGCTCATGTCGGGAATGTTGGCCATGCTGCTGCCGACGTTAGCCCCAGACGGGTTCAGAACAGCAGCGCAGATCGATCCCCCGATTGATCCGCGCTGCCGGTCCCTGACGCGGCACCTAGCCCCCCGACTACGTACCGCGGCACAACCTAAGCGCGATTTTTTTTTCAAACACAAGCGATTGTATACTTGCGGTGGAAGGGGGCTGTGCATAACTGTGCTTTTAGGCAAGTCGTCCTGATTCTCCCCCATTGGGACGGCTGAAAGCTCCGGCGGCTTGATCCCCCAATTGTCGCCGCCGGAGCGCCTCCAACCCGAGCGTTTTGTTTTTGCCCGAAAGATGATGCGGGCGACAGTGTCGAAACCTGAAGTGTTGTTTGGGGTTGAGACATCAATCGCAGGGAACGTGACATCCCTGCCTAGCTTGCCTTCTCCCAGGCCCGCCTGACCTCCTCAGGCAGCCCTCTATTTGCCTGCGAATAAAGAGAAGGCCGCGCAAAGAAGCCGCCTTAAGCCGCTGGAATTATCTCTTGGCGACACCTTCGGTGTATCCATTGAAATGCGGGACTGGCTAGGAGCCGCGCTACTTTCTAGCGGCAGCACTTGATTGCTTTCTTGTGCTGGCCTGTCTCATCTGCCTCCCCCGGCACCGTCTCGCCGCTGGCTGTCACGACCGTGCCGCCGTCGGTCACCTGGGCGATGCGCTCGGCCGAGACTGGCGAACTACGGCGTCAGTGCTGCCGTTCCATCTTTTCGCCGCCGTATCTCGGTCCGCAGCGTGTCTGCATTATGCATGAAGCCCGCTTAGATGCTGGCTGGTGGCATGCCGAGCGCATCGCCGATCGCCTTGGGCGTGCTGATGCCCTGGGCTTCCAGCTCGCAGCCGGCCGCGTCCCGGAGGTTGGCGGCCTCGGCCAACGCCACCTGCCCCATGTAGGTTTCTGCGTCCTCCTGAGTCTGGCGCAGCAGATGCCAGAGGGGTCGCCGGCCAGGTAGTTGAATGCGATTGGCTCGGGCTGGTCTCGCCGACGCTGGCCGTCAGCTCGGCTGCATGGCATGGGTTCCTTCCCAGGCGTCAGCGGCCCGCCGTGAGAGATCCTCCACGTCCGAGCGGCAAATATGCGCACGCGCACTCATGCTCTCCCCTGCTCAGCGCACGTGGGTCGCGCAGGCATGAGCGCAGGAAATCCGCTTCCCCGCTGCAGAGCCCGGCGGCGCCGTTGGCGTCGAACCACACCATGGCCGCGGCGAGCTTGGTCTCCAGCTCGTCCAGGCTGCGGGCCAGCGCCTCGGCCAGCCGCTCCGTCGCCTCCAACTGACGCTCGCACCAAGCGTTGCACCCTTCGTCGCCAAGGCCGTTGCTGAGGCTGGGTGGCGATGGGGCTGGCAGGCCTGCCAAGCCGTGGCGAAGGCCTCAAAGGCAGGCAAGGCCACCTCGGCGCCGGGTGACCGCAGCGAGCAGCGCGGCGGCGCTGGCAAGCAGCGCGAGTCGGGATGCGGTGCTCATGCCGCACCTCACGCCAGCCTGACCGACGAACCGCCAACCATCCAAGGGCTGGCGGCGCATCTTAATGTCAACAAGCCTGCCACCACCCGCGCGCTCGACCGCCTGGAAGAACTCGAGTTGGTGCCCAGGGCGATTGATGGCCGGGACCGTCGCAGTGTGTTGGTGCGGCCGACCGCCGGCGGGGCCGCGATGGTAAAGCGGCTGGGGGTGGCGATGGTTAGCGCAGCAGCGTCGACGGCAAGAGTCTCCAGCCGCCCCCCCCGCGCCAAGGCGCTTTACGCCTCCATCCTGCCCGCGCTGCGCGCCCTCGAGGCGAGCGTGGCCGCAGAGACGCTCTTCGACGCTGCCTCAGATGGAAGGATTTTCCGTCTTGGCGCATCGGAGCTGACGGCCATCATCGTGCTGCCCGGTCTGCTAGCTAAGCTGCGACAAGAGGCCCCGCGATGCCGCATCGTGCAGCGCGAAGGCGACCATCTAAGAATACCGGCCATGCTGGCGAACGGGGACATCTCGGCCGTTGCTGGGTATCTGGGCGATGGTCTGCCTGACACTACGGGACAGCGCGTGCTGGAACGCATGAATTAGGTGACGTATGCGACGCATCTACCCCGGGGATCACGTCGCTGGACGAATTCTGCAGCCTCCCTACGCAATGGTAACGCGTGCAGGCGACCTGCACGAGATAGTGGACGACGCACTGGCGGCTTGGGGGTGCGGTCGGACCGTCTCAGCCGGCGTTACCGCTTTCGCTATGCTGCTACCAGCATTGCGTGGAACCGACCCAATTGCTGCCGTGCCGGTGCCATTCGCGCGGCGCTTGGTCGAGTTGGGCGGCGTGGAAGTTGATCAACTGCCGATCCAGATCCAGATGGCGCCTATGCCATCGCTTGGACCACCGCCGCGGACCAAGACCCCGCTGAGCGCTGGTTTCGCAGCGCCGTGCTGACCTGCTACCTAAAGGAGGTGACTGCCGACCTTGCGTCCAAGTGACCGCGCGGACTTCATGCCTCAACAAGGCCCGCTAAACGCGCGGTGTAGTACTGGAAGGGGCCGTCTCACCGCCAGCCACCGGAAACGCTGCTTTCTGCGCCGGCCGCCCAAGCTTTCTTCCGGCTCGCAAGCAAGTCCGTTTGCCTCAGATCCAGCATTTAGAGCATTTTCCCATCAGTTTGCGTCATAGCCGGCGGCGGCGAAGTGGTTGGCGCACTCGGCTGGGGTGAAGGTGTC
>NZ_JAETWB010000149.1 GCF_016773205.1 Belnapia arida | reverse complement strand
AGAACAGCCGCGATAGAAGGTCGGTGGCGCCGCCGACCGGGAAGGGGTCGATGTAGCTGACGGTTCGCGCCGGCCACCCTGCTTCCGCCGCGTTCGACCGGGCCTTTCCGGCAAGGGCCAAGCTGCCCACGATGCCCAGCACAGAACGCCGGGGTGTTCGCCTTGCGCCTTCCTCTGAAGAGAGCATCGTCGAGCCTCGACTTCCGCCCGGCGCGTCCGTGGCCGGACCTCTTGCATATAGGGAGGAAACGTCCGGACGTAATTGGTCGCTTTGCAGGCCGCCGGGAAAACGCATGGCCGCAACTCAAATTTGCATGAGGTTCGTGTGGAGAGCAGCCCGACTTATGGTTGAGATACCCCAATAGCCTCTCGATTTACCCTCGCTTGCGATCTCCCCTTTACCGCATGTGTGGATGCCCCCTGCGGGTCAAGGCGCGTCTCCAACTCTGGCACCGAGAGCACGGGTGCGGTCATGTGTGCGGCCTCTGATGCGGCCGGTCTGGCCGCGGGCCCTGATGAGCTGCGCGGAACGAGGGGCAATCAGGTGAGCGCGCTCGGGTGGCGCCCTGCGATAAACGGTCTGTCTCGTCACCGGCTCACCGGTCTCTCGCTGTCATCGTCGCTTCAGCACCTTGGCCCCCGCCGGGCGCGGCGCCCGGCGAGCTCGGACGCGACCGTTCAGGCGGTCGCGGTTGTCGTGTAGGTCCCTCCCCGGGCTAGCAGGGCCCAGGCGATGCGGGCCATCTTGTTGGCCAGAGCCACGGCCGCGACCTTGAAGGGCCGCCGCGCCAGCAGGCGCGTGGCCCAGTCCGCCGCTTCAGGGCAGCGCCGGGCATAGCGCAGGCGGCTGGTGGCGCCGAGGACCAGCAGCCGGCGCAGCATGGCGTTGCCCTGCCGGGAGATCCGGCCCAGGCGCTCTTTGCCGCCGCTCGAATGCGGCTTCGGGGTCAGGCCTAGCGAGGCCGCGAAGTGCCGCCCCGAGGCGAAACCGTGCGGATTGGGCACCATCGCGGCCAGGGCTGTCGCGCCGATCGCCCCGATGCCGGGGATGCTG
>NZ_JAETWB010000148.1 GCF_016773205.1 Belnapia arida | reverse complement strand
CTAGAGTTCGGTTGCCCAAGACACGGCAGCGGTTCGCCAGGAGCTGGAGGCGCTCAAAGCCGAACGGGACATAATTGAGAAGCTGGGCTTCCTCGGGCGACTAGCTTGGGCCATTCGCCGCAACCGGAGCTGAGCAGGGTGACCGGCTATGGTTGTCCTATTTGACCCAGATTTGCTCAATGGACCCCCACGCCCGAAGCCAGGACCAACTCGGCGAACAACGTCTCTTGCCGCGCGCGGAAGTTCGCGAGGTCTTCCGGCGTCGTCCACCAAGCGGTGGCGCCGTGCCAGTGGAAAGTCTCGATGAGGTCCGGGCTGTCCAGTGCTTGCCGCGTCAGCCGGGATAGGCGCTCTACCACCCGGGGCGGCAGCCCCGCTGGGCCGACCAGACTGCCCCAGGAGGTCACGTCGAACTCGGGGTAGAACTCGGCCATGGCCGGCACCTCTGGCATGGCCGGGCTGCGCTCCGCGCCGGTGACCGCAAGGGCCCGTACCTCGCGCTCGCGCACGCCCACGATCGCGGTTGGGAGGTTGTGGATCATGATCTGCACCCGGCCGCGCAGCAGGTCGAGGATGGCCTTCGCGCCGCCGCGATCCGGGACAGGCCCGACCTCCACCCCAGCAACCCGCTTAAAGAGTTCTATCGCCAAATGCGGGGTCGTGCCGGGCTCGTCAGCGGCGTAAGTGTAGCGCCCCGGCTCGCGCTTCAGCAGCGCAACCAATTCCGGCACGCTCCGCACCGGCAGGTGGCGGTCGCAGATCAAGACGTTGGGCACCCGCCACAGGCCGGACACGAAGGTGAAGTCGTGCGCCGGGTCGTAAGGCAAGGTCGGATGAGCAGACGGCGCGACAGCGAGCGACGCGACACTGCCGAGCCCGAGCGTGTGGCCGTCCGGCTCTGCGGCCGCGATCGCAGCTTGCCCAAGTGTGCCGGCATTGCCGGGCAAGTTCTCGACAGCGAAGCGTTGCCCTGACAACTCGCTCGCCTTGGCGCAGAACAGCCGCGATAGAAGGTCGGTGGCGCCGCCGACCGGGAAGGGGTCGATGTAGCTGACGGTTCGCGCCGGCCAC
>NZ_JAETWB010000147.1 GCF_016773205.1 Belnapia arida | reverse complement strand
CCAGCAGGCCGCCTCGACGACGCGCCCGCCCTCGTAGAGGCTCTCGAACCCGCCGTAGCCGTCGGCCTGCAGCACGCCGGTGAACGGCGTCAGATGCGCCTTTGGGTGCTCGGCCTTGCGATCTGGGCTGTAGCGATAGAGCACGGCGGGCGGGGTCTTGGAGCCATGCGGGCGCTCGTCGCGTAGGTAGGCCCAGAGCCTGCCGGTCCTGGTCTTGCCCGTCCCTGGCGCCAGCACCGGGACCGGCGTGTCGTCGGCGTGCAACACGCCCCCGGCCATGACGTGACGAGCCAACGCCTCGACGAGGGGGCGGAGCAGTGCTGCCGACTGGCCGACCCAGTCGGCCAGCGTCGAGCGCTCCAGCGTGACGCCCGCGCGGGCGTAGATCCCGCTCTGCCGGTAAAGAGGCAAGTGGTCGGCATACTTCGCCACCAGCACATGGGCGAGCAGGCCCGCGGTGGCGCGCCCACGGACGATCGGCAGGGAGGGTGGCGGCGCCTGTGTAATCGTCTCACAGGCCCGGCAGGACAGGCGCGGGCGGACGTGGCGGATGACGCGGAACTGCCCCGGCACGTAGTCGAGGACCTCAGTGACGTCCTCGCCCAGGCGCCGCAGGGCACCCCCGCAGGCCGGGCAGGCGCAGACATCCGCCCCGTGCTCGACCGTCTCGCGTGGCAGGTGGTCCGGCAGGGGACGGCGCGCGGGCTTGCGGCGCTCCGGGCGCTCCTGCGTGCCCTCGCCAGCCTGGGGGACATCCGGCTCTGCCGGGGCAGGCGCGTCCGTCTCCAACTCCTCCAGCGCCAGCTCGAGCTGGTCGGCCTCGCGGGAGAGCCGTTCCGACGAGCGGCCGAACTGCATGCGGCGCAGCCGGGCGAGCTGGAGCCGCAGGCGCGCGATGAGCTCGCGCTGGCCGGTGAGCTCGGCATGCTGCGCCAGCACGATCGCGCGCAGCGCCTCCACGTCGTCCGGCAGGGATGCGGGGTCGAGCTCCACGATAGCATCGTCGTGCACCGCGCCGCGTCGGGGCGAATGAATCTGCTGCGAGTACGACTACCCAGCCATCTCCGGCCGCCAGGTGCGGGTG
>NZ_JAETWB010000146.1 GCF_016773205.1 Belnapia arida | reverse complement strand
TGCGCCCGGCGCTGGCGGCCGAGACGCAGGAGCTGAGCCCGGCACGTGCTGGCCATCCGACCAGACGCCCTGGTGCCCGCGCTGGCATGCCGGCCAGCCCGTCTGACTGGGAGGGTCAACGAAGACCAGCCTGACCGCGACCCATTCCGCAGGCGGGCTGAGGAACAGGCCCGAAAGCCGGAAGCCAGCGACGTGGCCACCCCAGCGGCAGGCCAACCCGGCAGAGACCAAGTCTGGGTAACCCTGGTTGGAAGGGCGTTTCGGCACGTCCGTTGGGGTCGTTGGCCGTGGTGGGCTTGGCGGTCAAATTCGAATTTAAACCTGCAGCGCCTACCATCCTGCCCACGGCCGGCCGCGGCTGGCGGCCGCACGTCACGATGCTGGCCAATGGGGAGGGGCGAGAGGATGGCGCGGTTACCACGCGAGCAGCGTGCCGCGATCCTGCGCCGGGTCGACCAGGGGGGCACAAGGCGGCTGAGAGCGCGGCAGCTTATGGCTGCACGCCGGCCAACCTCTAAGCCATCCTGACCAGGCTACGCCGCCAGGGAGCCGGCAATGCCGAAGTGGCTCCGGCATCTGGCCCAACGACCACCGAGCCTGAGCCCATGCTGGCGCCGATACCGGCCGCCGAGGCCGACCTCTTCGTCAGACAGCCCGAGGCAGCCTCGGCGCCTGTTCCAAGGGGGGTACGCACCGGTACGCAGCAGGTGGTACGCACCCCTGAAGCCCTTGCGCGCGTGCGAGGGAGGCGCTCCGCTGGGTACCAGGCGGAGGGTGGCTGACGACCTGAAAACCAGCCAAGGCAACGGGGCGGTCACCTACCCCAAGTTCGATCAGATCCCATCCACCCTGGTTCTGGCGGCCGCGGGGCCAGCGGCCGCCGGATCGGTTGGGCAGGCTCAAAACGCAAAAAGCCCCACGACCTCGCTTTGAGGTCATGGGGCTCTTGGTACCCTCCGCAGGGAGGGGTGGCTGTGGCCTACCTGGCCTGGCCACCGGGCTTGGCCCGGCGCCGGTGCTCGAGCACGGCGCCCTGGAAGGCGCGGAACTCGGGCATCCGCATGAAGCGGACGAGGTAGCCACCGCGGGTCAGCTCGGTGTGGCAGGGGCCGCAGATCAGCCAGCCATGCT
>NZ_JAETWB010000145.1 GCF_016773205.1 Belnapia arida | reverse complement strand
GACATCCGCATCGCCCCTCGCGCCAGGGCGCAAATGAAGCACCTCCACGAACCCTGTGGGTCACAAGCGATCCAGTCTGCCAGGAAACGGTCTAGCCCCCGCTTTTGCCTAAGCGCGAAAGCATGGCCCATCCCACTTGCCATGCCTCCTCAGCGCTTGAGTAGGAGTGTGCGGCTATCTTTTGTGCGTAGAGACGCCCATCCTCGTAGATTGCCCAGATCCAGGGCTTGGGCGGTCTTCCTTGGCGATGAACTTTGACGTAAAGCTTGCCTTTGGTGCCATCCGAGAGGGGCGGCTCCATCTTCAGTTTGCTAGCCAGCGACACCTAGGCGCTCCCTCCTGTCGATTACCGGACCGTAAAGAGATTGCGGCAGACACATCAACGCAAAATCAAGGGAGTACCCAGGCTTCTTGTAATCGGGGCAAAACTCCGCGCGACACCGTTAAGTTACCTAGAATCGGCGAACCTACCCTGAGCCGGTAAACGCCCGGGAGGAGCTCACCAGCCGCCAAGTCCCCTTACTCTGGCTATCGCTTCCCTGCCGAGGTAATCAATTAAGCGGTTTGGCTGTACTTTCGCTTCCGCTCAACCTCCGCATAGTTGAGGAGATGCCGGCGGCACGTGGCATCGCGGTCGGCCATGAAGCTGTGCGGCAGTGAGCACTCAAGTTTGTTCGGGAGATTGCCAACCAGATCCGGCGACGGCTGCCCCGTGTTGAAGACAAGTGGCACCTTGATGAGGTCGCCATCAAGATGGCTGGGGTGAAGCACCGGCTCTGGCATGCCGTCGATCAGATCGGGATGGTGCTCGACGTCTTCGTGCAGAGCCGACGTGACAAGCAAGCGGCGAAGCGTCTGCTGCGCAAGCTGCTCAAGCGGCAGTGCCGGGCGCTTCGCGTCATGATCACCGACAAACTTCCAAGCTACGGGGCAGCCAAGCGGAAGGTGATGCTCGGTGTCGAACACCGCCAGCACAAAGGCCTGAACAACCGGGCAGAGAATTCATACCAGTTAACGAAACGAAAAGAACAATAGATGAAGCGCTTCAAGTCAGTCGGCGCGTACAATGCCTTCTTTTTGCCTGCGACCACAGATCGGTAACGTCCACGGAGGTGTTGGAAAATCCGGCCTTGGCCGGAGTGTAGGGTTGGGGTGGCCATCGGACCTGGCGG
>NZ_JAETWB010000144.1 GCF_016773205.1 Belnapia arida | reverse complement strand
CATCCGCATGAAGCGGACGAGGTAGCCACCGCGGGTCAGCTCGGTGTGGCAGGGGCCGCAGATCAGCCAGCCATGCTCCGGCCTGTTGAGACCGCGATGGAAGAAGTGGTCGAACTCGGCGCCGGCCAGCGGCTGGCCGTCCCCGCTGATGACAGGGTTCCGGTCGCAGCAGGGGCACTGGCCCTCGTGGGGCTCGGCGGCCACCACGGCGCGGATCACCGCCTGACTGCGGTCGGAGAAGTGCCGCCGCTTGCCGAGCAGGAGGTCCTGGGACGACAGCAGCAGGAACATCAGGTCCGCCGCATGGCGGTCGACGGTGTCGAGCCGGCGGTGCAGGGCGCGGAACTGCTGCAGGATGTGCCGCAGCAGCGGATCCTCGCCCGCCTCCGGGCCGTCGAGGTGCTCCATGGCGGAGCGGACCACGACGTTGCACCAGAGGTGGAACTGCGGCGAGAGGTACCGGGCATAGGCCAGCGCGAGCTGCCAATGCGCCCAAGTGCCGCCCAGCCGTCCCCGCAGGGTGGCGACCAGGCCGTCGCTGTCGCAGTCTAAAATACCGTCCTGGCCGGCATTATCGGCCGTGGCGCCATCGAGCTGGGTCGGGTGGATGCCGTACTGGGCTAAAATGCCGTCCTGGCTGGTATTTTCCGCCATGCCGGGGTCGATCCCGGTGGCCTGCGCGCCGGCATAGGCGCGAAACCGTCCTGTCTCATCGAGGGCCAGCCAGTCGCTGGGGCGCTGGTTCTCCGGGGCGCGAGCCGCCTTCCACATATCCGTCAGGTTCAGCATGCTGCCGCGCTGGCGGATGATCCGGCCCTCATAGCAGAGCGAGCCGGTCCCGCTGGTCGGGGTGTAGGTGATGGTCATGGATGTCTCCAACATCGGGTTCGGCCTTGCTCAAGGGCCGCGACGGTCGGCTTGAGAGCTACCGAGCCTGGCTGGAGAGGGGCGGGCAGGGGGTGGACCCCCAGCCCGCCACCAAGTAGGCGGAGGATGCGCGTCGAAGCGACCAGGCTGGCGCGCCAGCTTGGTCGCCGTGGTCGTGGATCCATCCACGGGATAACCGCCGCGGCTGGCGCAGCGGGGCCGGTGCCACTGGCTTCGGGTGACCGAAGCCGGCACCGGGTGGGCGCTGTCATCGCCATCCCGTGCCACCGCTGGCAGGGGAGGGTT
>NZ_JAETWB010000143.1 GCF_016773205.1 Belnapia arida | reverse complement strand
CGGGGTTCGCTGTTCAGCTACGTCGATTTGGAGCAGCGGATCCGGTCCGACCACCCGCTGCGGCTGATCCGCGCCATCGTCAACGCCGCCTTGTCCGAGATGTCGACGGAGTTAGGCGCCCTTTACCCGACCACGGGCCGGGACTCGATCCCACCCGAGCGGCTGTTGCGGGCGCTGCTGCTGCAGGCCTTCTACTCTATCCGCTCGGAGCGCCAGCTGGTCGAGCGGATCGACTTCGACCTGCTGTTCCGCTGGTTTGTGGGGCTCGGCGTGGACGATCCGGTCTGGGATGCGACCACCTTCACCAAGAACCGCGACCGGCTATTGGCCGGCGAGGTCGCCGCGCGCTTTCTGGCGACCGTGCTGGCCCAGCCCAGGGTCCACGCCCTGCTCTCGAGCGAGCACTTCTCGGTGGACGGCACGCTCCTCGACGCCTGGGCCAGCACCAAGAGCTTCCGCCCCAAGGACGGCTCCGGTCCACCACCCGATGCGGGACGCAACGGGGAGCAGGACTTCCGCGGCCAGAGCCGCAGCAACGAGACGCACGCCTCGACGACGGACCCGGATGCCAGGCTGTTCCGCAAGGGCCGGGGCAAGGAGGCCAAGCTCTGCTTCATGGGGCATGCCCTTATGGAGAACCGGAACGGCCTGATCGTCGGCGCCGTCGCCACCCGCGCATCTGGCCACGCCGAGCGGCTGGCCGCGCTGCACCTGATCGCGCCGCACGCCGACCGCCCGAACCCAGTCACTCTCGGTGCCGACAAGGGCTTCGACGCCCGCGACTTCGTCGCCGAGCTGCGCGAGGTCAACGTCACCCCGCACCTGGCCCAGAACACCAGCGGGCGGCGCTCGGCGATCGACGGCCGCACTACCCGACATCCCGGCTACATCGTCAGCCAGCGCATCCGCAAGCGGATCGAGGAGGCCTTCGGCTGGGCCAAGACAGTGGCCGGGCTGCGCAAGGCCCGCCACCGCGGCCTACCCAAGGTCGACTGGCAGTTCACCCTCGCCATGGCGGCCTACAACCTGGTCCGCTTGCCGAGGCTGCTTGGCGTGGCGGCGTGATGCCCGAAGACTGCCGGCATGACGCTCTTTGAGCGAAAGGAGCAGCCTAGCTGCCGCGCCAGCGCCGCGTCAGACGCCCAACCAGGCCAATAAATGGCCTACTCCCACGCAG
>NZ_JAETWB010000142.1 GCF_016773205.1 Belnapia arida | reverse complement strand
CCTTACGCCCGACGTTAAGGCCGCCAGCCTCAACGCACCTCAGCAGCCAGAGAAGGCGATGGAGGCCGGACGCTTACAGATGAATGTGATCCAAGACGTTAGGACTACGAGGAATGCTGACCGGATCGGGAGGTCCTGCCGCTTGAGCAGCTCCCAGCGAGCCTTCAGCAGAGCCCCACTGATTGCCAGAGCTTGGTCTCGCAGCCAGTGCTGCGCAGTATCCGCCGGCTTGAGGGCAAGTACAGCCCGACGGACCTGCTCCAGCGTGGTGCCAACCAGCCTGCCTTCGTCGAGGACGTCATGTCCCGACCGTGCCCAGTTGTCCCTCAGCATGGCCGCAGCATAGCGACGCAAAAGTTCGCGGGTTGGAGCGACCTCGGGACCATAGGCATCGAGGGCCTGATCGATCTCGATCAGGTTGGCCGACATGCCGCGGACGATTCGGTCAGCGGCGTCCAGAGACTCTCGAGCGGTTGCGATCAGGAGCCCGAGCACGAGCGCAGCGAGGACAGAGAGCATGCCGATGCCGAGGCGAACCGCGTCAGTGGTTTCCTTGGTAAGGTGGTGTTCGGGGAGGATACGGTTAAGCAGGAGCCCAGTTATCCCGCCCGCGAAGACGCAAACGGACACCATAAAAGCGATCACGCCTGCGGTCATGGAGATACTCCCGTTGCCGCAGCAAGGTGCCGGGGTGGCTGCTGGGCTGTCTATCTCCCGATGCTGGTGCGAGCCGGAATGCATCTCGCTTCATGGTTGATTGCATCATCCGTTTGTTGTGCTGCAGACGTTGCTGATGACGAGGCATGGGAGGCGGCCCGGTCATGCGTAAACGCTGCGAAGATTGCAGTGGTTGAGCGAAGACCGGTCTAGTGGGACGATGGTGCCCCTGACCTGAACACACGCCTTGCCCACACGACACCCTACGCCGAGTGGCTTGCGGGCCTTCATCCTGACACCTTAGGTTGGCCGATCAGCACGTGACAATCCCTTGGACCTGTCGCGGCCATCTGCGACTTGCCGCAAACTTTGCAATGCAACCACCGAACCCGCCTTCCGCACCAGCGCGGCCCAGCGGATCGCGCTTGAGGCGCTGACCTTGAAGCGAGCCGTCGCCTAGCAGGCTGCTGAAATTCCCTCTCGCGATTGGCGCTGGATCGTGATTCGCTTGCCCCCGGTGGGGGAGGCTGATC
>NZ_JAETWB010000141.1 GCF_016773205.1 Belnapia arida | reverse complement strand
TGAGGCGCTTGGGTTTGGTGATCCAGGTTCAGCGTTAGCCTTCGCCGGCCGTCGCACCCTTCGTCGACCCGCAAGGGCCTCTTTGCAATAGGTATTCCTGCGGTGTTTTATGTCCGAGAGCCATGTGAGGCCGGCTCTCATTGTAGTCCCGTCGCCAAGCTTCGACGATGGCACGGGCTTCGGCCAGCGTCTCGAACCAGTGCAGGTTCAGGCACTCGTCCCGCAGCGAGCCGTTGAAGGTCTCGATGAAGGCGTTGTCGGTCGGCTTGCCAGGCCGCGAGAGGTCGATCTGCACCCCGTGGTGATAGGCCCAGAGGTCAACCAGCTGACCAGTGAACTCGCTGCCGTTGTCGGCAAATAGGTACCTCGGCGCACCACGCTGGCGGACGAGGCGGTTCAGCACTTCGACCACGTGCTCGCCCTTGAGCCGCTGGCCAACCTCGATCGCCAGGCCCTCCCGGCTCCAGATATCGACCACGGTCAGGGCTCGGAACTTCGTACCATGGCTCAGCTGGTCGTGGACGAAGTCGAGGCTCCACGCCTCGTTGGGATGCTTGGGCACGTAGCGCGCCTCGCGGTGCACCACCATCTTGCGCCGCCTCGGCCGCTTGCTGCGTAGGGCAAGACCTTCTTCGCGGTACAGCCGCCAAACCAGGTTGCGTCCCACCGTCCAGCCGTCACGCCTGAGCATGATGTGGACCCGCCGATAGCCGTAGCGGATCCGCGTCTGCGCAATCTCGTGCATGCGCTGCCGGATCTCGAGCCTTGGGTCCCTGGTGCTCGGCTTGCGCTGGGTCGACCGATGCTGGCGCGTCAGAGAGCAGGCCCGGCGCTCGCTGTAGCCGTGGCGCGTCGCCACATAGGCCACAACCTCCTTCATGAGCGCTGGCCGGGAAACTTTTTTGACAGGACGTCCTGCAGCACGGCCTTGTCGAGGCTGAGCTCCGCCACCAGCCGCTTCAGCCGAGCATTCTCCTCAGTCAACTGCTTGAACTCACGGACCTGGTCCGTCTCCAGCCCGGCATACTGCTTCTTCCAGCGATAAAAGGTCTGTTCCGAGATACCGAGCTTGCGCGTCAGCTCGGCTACCGGCAGGCCCAACTCGGCCTGCTTCAGCACCGCCACGATCTGCTCCACCGAGAACCGTCGCTTCATGGCCAATCTCCACATCCGTCATGAGGAAATCCGCCGAAACACTAACACCAGAGCCGGACCACTTTCGCC
>NZ_JAETWB010000140.1 GCF_016773205.1 Belnapia arida | reverse complement strand
CTGTTGCTCTCCGTCATCGACACCTCCCAGGCTCCTCAGCCTATCAAAGGTGTCCGTGAAATCGGGACAGGCCCACCGGCGCTCCTCGGGCGAGATCTTCGGCTTCGCAGGCGGCCTCTGGTCGTCGGGCGGCAAGCTCATGGCTCGGATGTCGGTCGCTGCAGCAGCTGGTGCTAGGGGAGCTGATGCAGTCTCCTGGCCTGCGGCATGGACGACGCAAAGGCCGCGCCGGCTATAAGGCTGAGGCGGCTGCCCTCATCCGCCTCTCCGCTGTGTCCAAGGACACCGCCAGATCGTCAGCGTCGGTAGGGGATCTCACCAAGTGGAAGCCCAAACAGCCGATCGCGGGCGCGGCGGGTGATGCCATAGCACTCGCAGGCGACCGCCTCGAGACCGGACCGGTCAGTGATGGTGATGCGGCCACTGCTGTAGCGGATCAGCCCTGCCTTCTGCAGCGCGCCGGCTGCCACTGTGACCCCGGCGCGGCGCACCCCCAACATTATGCTGAGCATCTCATGGGTAAACGGCACAGTATCGCCTTCGGTCCGGTCGTGCGCCATCAGTAGCCAGCGCGCGAGGCGTTGGTCGATATGGTGGCGGCCGTTGCAGGCGCCGGTGCGCGCCACTTGGCCGTGATGGATCAGGGCATAGCGGTTCAGCAGGCGTCGCAGATCGGGCAGGCGCTCCAGCGCCACCCGGAAGGCCTCGGCCGAGATGCGATAGCCGGTGCCGGCCACCTGCACGACGCCCTCCAGGTCATCACGGTCGTCGTCGAGCAGCAGGGGCAGCCCGATAAAGCCTTCTTTGCCAACAATCCCGACTTCCGCGCTGTCGCCGTCTTCCAGCGTCGCCAGCATGGATACGACACCAGTTTCGATGAACCACGCCGCCTGCATGGGCTGCTCCGGCACCTGGAGCACGTCACGCAAAATCAGATCGATTGGCTCGAGCTGGGGCCACAGCTCGGCCAGGGTTTCCGGCGGCAAGGCCAGCAGCAGGCGGTTGCGCAGGTCGGATGAGGGAGCAGTAGGGGAGGCCAAAGCACAAGCTCCTCACTATAGGGGGCGGGAGCACTGGCCTCTCTCGGTCGCCGGATGCTGGGAAGGATCGGCCCAGACGATGGAGATGTCTGCGCGTTCTACAGCCTCTTGGCTGTACGGTAAGAGACCCTCGGACGGTGTGGGCCTGTCCCGATTTCACGGACACCTTTGATAGGCTGAGGAGCCTGGGAGGTGTCGATGACGGAGAGCAACAGA
>NZ_JAETWB010000013.1 GCF_016773205.1 Belnapia arida | reverse complement strand
TCTGGCGCACGCTGCACTCCATGCACCGCTTCGTCGCAGGCCGCGCCCGCATCCCAAGGTGGATGGAGCCGGCATGAGCGCCGCCGCTGAGTTCCATGCTGGCCACGGCTATCTGACCGAATCCGTAACAATTCCGGGTACCGACAAGACCGGCAGCCATGCCCTCCCGCCGATGACCTTCCCGCCCAACACGCGGCTGGCCATCGTGAATGCCGCCCCCGACCTCGCCCGCGTCGAGGCTGGCCGCCTCGACCTGGCGCCCGAGCCCATCGCCCTGCCGGAGACCCTCCGCGCCACCCTCGCCCCGGTCGCCGCCGCGGCGGCGAAGCGCAGGACCGCCGCTTCGAGGCCGCGGCGGCGGCGCGGAGCCTGGATGGCCACGGACCGCCGGCCGGAGGCCCCCGATGCCCCCTCTCCACCCGGCCGGGCCTAGGCGCATGCCCGGTTCCGCGACACTCTCTCCGAATTCCAAGGGGGAGAAGGTACGCCCATGCCGCCACGCATCGTCATGATGGACAGCGCGCTCAGCGCCGCCGACATCGCCAGGGAACTCGCGCCCTCCGGCATGGAGCTGGTGGTGGCCCCCTTCGGCAGCCCGGAGTTCAAGGCGGCGATCGGGCAGGCGGAGTACCTCGTCGGCTTCGGCAACCGGGCGATCGATGCCGGCTTCTACGCGGCCGCACCACGGCTGAAGCTTTTCCAGCTGCTCTCGGCCGGCTACGATACGGTCGATATCGAGGCGGCGCGGGCGGCGGGCATCCCCGTCTGCAACAACGGCGGCGCCAACTCCACCGCGGTCGCCGAGCATGCGCTGCTGCTGATGCTCGCCACCTGCCGCCGCCTCGTCACCCAGCACGAGAACGTCGTCGCCGGCCGCTGGCGCGGCAACGACCCGAGCCAGGTGAAGCTCTACGAGCTGCGCGATAAGACCCTCGGCATCGTGGGGCTCGGCGCCATCGGCAAGAAGGTGGCGCGGCTGGCCAATGCCTTCGGCATGACGGTGCACTACTACGACATCCGCCGCGTCTCGGAGGCGGAGGAGGATGCGCTCGAGGTCCGCTTCAAGCTGCTCGGCGAGATCCTGCGCAACAGCGACATCGTCTCGCTGCACGTGCCGCTGACGCCGGCCAGCCGGCACATGATCGGCGCGGCCGAGCTCGCGCGGATGAAGCCCTCGGCCTACCTCATCAACACCTGCCGCGGCCCGGTGGTGGACGAGGTGGCGCTGACGGCGGCGCTGGAGGCCGGCACCATCGCCGGCGCCGGCCTCGACGTCTTCGACCAGGAGCCCCCGGCCGCCGGCAACCCGCTCTTCCGCCTGAAGAACGTGACCCTCACGCCGCATTTCGCAGGCCCGACCTGGGACAACCAGCAGGCCCGCTTCCGCAACGCCTTCGACAACTGCCAGCGCGTGGCGCGCGGGGAGAACCCCCTCTGGGTCATCCCCGAGCTGGCTGTTGGCTGAGCCGGCGATTCACGTCCTGGGTGCCCGCACCCAGGACGATCGCAGGCGGCTAGCCCTCGTAGGCGACTGTCCGCTGCGTCTGCTCGCCGAGCCCCTGGATGCCGAGCGTCATGCTCTGCCCGGCCTTCAGGAAGACCGGCGAGGGCTTCTGGCCGAGGCCGACGCCCGGCGGCGTGCCGGTGAAGATCACGTCGCCCGGGTGCAGGGTGATCATGCCCGAGACGTAGGAGACGATGGTCTTCACCCCGAAGATCATGGTGCGCGTGCTGCCGTCCTGCATGCGCTTGCCGTCGACATCGAGGAACATCGAGAGGTTCTGCGGGTCCGGCACCTCGTCCTTGGTGACGAGCCAGGGGCCGACTGGGCCGAAGGTGTCGCAGCCCTTGCCCTTGTCCCAGGCGCCGCCGCGCTCGATCTGCCACTCGCGCTCGGAGACGTCGTTGCCCACCGCATAGCCGGCGACGTGGTCGAGGGCCTGCTCCTCGCTCACGCACTTGGCGCGGGAGCCGATGACGATGCAGAGCTCGACCTCCCAGTCGGTCTTCACGCTGCCGCGGGGGATGATGACGTCGTCGTTCGGGCCGCTGAGGGCGCCGAGCGACTTCAGGAAGACGATCGGCTCCTTCGGCACCGGCGCGCCGGTCTCGGCGGCGTGGTCGGCATAGTTGAGGCCGATGCAGATGAGGTTCTTCATGCCCGTGACCGGCGGGCCGAGGCGCGGGTTGCCGGGGACGGCGGGCAGGGTCGCGGGGTCGATGCCGGCGAGCTTCGACAGGCTTGCGGCGGAGAGCGCCTCGCCGGCGAGGTCGGGGACGATGCCCGAGAGGTCGCGGATGGTGCCCGAGGCGTCGAGCATGCCCGGTTTTTCCTGGCCCTCGGGGCCGTAGCGCAGCAGCTTCATGGATGCGTCTCCTGGGAAAATCGAGGCGCCGGCACGAAGGGTTGGTGTGGCGGCTTCGTGCCGGCGCGAAAACTACAGCGTCCAGCCGCCATCGATGACGATGGCTTGGCCGGTAACGAAAGTGCTTTCAGGGGCGGAGAGATAGACGACGAGCGCGGCCATCTCCTCCGCGGTGGCGAGGCGGCCCATGGCCTGGCGGGAGACGAAGGCGGCGCGGGCCGCCTCCTCGCTGCCGGCGGCGGCGGCGTTGGCGGAGATGCGCTCGCCGAGGCTCGGCGTATCGACCGTGCCGGGGCAGAGGCAGTTGCAGCGGATGCCGCGCGTCACATACTCGGTGGCGACGGATTTCGTCAGCCCGATCACCGCAGCCTTGGTGGTGCCGTAGAGGAAGCGGTTCGGCGCCCCCTTCACCGAGGAACAGGCGGAGGACATGTTGACGATCACGCCGCCACCCTGGCTGAGCATCCCCGGCAGCGCGGCACGGATCGTCTGCCACATGGAGCGGACATTCAGCGCGAAGCCGAAATCCCATTCCTGATCGGTGCAGGTCTCGATGGTGTTCTGATGGACGAAGCCGGCGCAGTTGAACAGCACGTCGAGCGGCCCGGCGTGCTGGATGGCGGCGGCGACGGCGGCGTCGTCGAGCACGTTGAGCGCCATCGTCTCGATGCCCGCGGCCTCAAGGCCAGCCAGCTTCCCGACGCTGAGATCGGTGGCGACGACGCTGGCGCCTTCCGCCGCATAGGCGAGGGCGGAGGCCCGGCCGATGCCCTGGCCTGCCGCCGTCACGAAGCACCGCTTGCCCGCCAGCCTGCCCGCCATGACCTGCCCCCCGTATTCCGGGGGTCATGATCACGGCCGGGCGGCTGGCGTCAACCCGGGGGGGCGGGTCAGCGGGTCTGGTTGCTGGCGATGGCGAGGCGCCGGGCCGGCGGATTGCGGGGATAGGTGACCGCCACGGACGGTGCGGCATCGGGCACCCGGCCCGCCTCGGTGGCCATGGCCTGGTAGACGGAGACGCGGGCATTCTGCGCCAGCGTCCGGGCCGCGGTGCTCTCCTCCGGGGCCTGCTGCGCCAGGGCGGGCGCAGCCAGGCCGAGCAGCAGCGCGGCGGCAAGCGGCATCATGGGGTTGCGCATGGAAGTCTCTCCTCGGTGGGCGGCGCGATGGCCACCCGTTGCGAAGAGAGATAGGGCTGTTGCGCCGCAGCGCAAATGGCAAAGGGTGGATGGGCCATATCCATGAAATGGATATGGCCGCACCCGTCAGTGGTTGTGGCGGCTCTCGCCGCGGGTGTTCAACACGTCGAGGTAAAGTGTCGCCGGCTCCAGGCAGCCGCCGGTGCCGAGCTGGCCGACCATGCTGCGCTGGATCTCCTCCCAGGGGGTCTTGTTGACCAGCTTGGGCGGCTGCCAGGCGGCGCGGCGGGCGGCCAGCTCATCCTCGGGGATCAGCAGGTCGACTTTGCGGGTGTTGAGGTCGATGCGGATCGGGTCGCCCGACTTCAGCAGGGCGAGGCCGCCGCCGACCGCCGCCTCGGGCGAGACATTGAGGATGGAGGGGCTGGCCGAGGTGCCGCTCTGCCGCCCGTCGCCCATGGTGGGCAGGCTGTCGATGCCGGCCTTCAGCAGCGCCGCGGGCGGCTGCATGTTCACCACCTCGGCGCTGCCGGGATAACCGACCGGGCCGCAATTGCGGATGACGAGGACGGTGTGCTCGTCGATGCCGAGCGAGGGGTCCTCGATGCGGTCGTGGTAGTCCTCCGGCCCCTCGAAGACGACGACCTTGCCCTCGAATACGTTGGGCGGGTTCGACAGGAAACGGTTGCGGAAAGCCTTGTCGATCACGCTGATCTTCATGACCGCGCTGTCGAAGATGTTGCCCGACAGGATGGCGAAGCCGGCCTTCTCCTTCATCGGCACGCTGTAGTGGCGGATCACCTCGCGGTCCGGCTCCTCCAGCATCTCGACATTGGAGGCGAGGCTGCGGCCGGTGACGGTCATCACCCCGCCATGCAGCTTGCCGGCGTTCAGCAGCTCCTTCATCACCGCGGGCACGCCGCCGGCGCGGTGGAAGGCCTCGCCGAGGAAGCGCCCGGCCGGCTGGCAATCGACCAGCAGCGGGATGTCGTGGCCGATGCGGTCCCAGTCCTCGATCTTCAGCTCGACGCCCATGTGGCGGGCAATGGCGAGGATATGCGGCGGGCAGTTGGTGGAGGCGCCGAGGGCGGAGGCGGCGACGATCGAGTTCTCGAAGGCCTCGCGCGTCAGGATGTCGGAGGGGCGCAGGTTCTCGTGGACCATCTCGACGATGCGCTTGCCGGTCGCGTGGGCGATCTGGCCGCGCTCGCGGTAGGGGCCGGGGATGGCGGCGCAGCCGGGCAGGGACATGCCCAGCGCCTCGGCCAGCGAGTTCATCGAGAGCGCCGTACCCATGGTATTGCAATGGCCGACGCTGGTGCTGGAGGAGGCGACCAGCTCCATGAAGCCGTCATAGTCGATCTTGCCCTCGGCGAGCAGCTTGCGGCCTTCCCAGACGATGGTGCCGCTGCCGGTCAACCGGCCCTTCCAGTGGCCGTCGAGCATCGGCCCGCCGGAGAGGACGATGGCGGGGATGTTGACCGTCGCCGCGCCCATCAGCACGGCGGGCGTCGTCTTGTCGCAGCCGGCGGTCAGCACCACGCCGTCCATCGGGTAGCCGTGCAGGATCTCGACCAGCGAGAGATAGGCCAGGTTGCGGTCGAGCGCCGCGGTCGGGCGCTTGCCGGTCTCCTGGATCGGGTGGATCGGGAATTCGAGCGGGATGCCGCCGGCGTCACGGATGCCAGCCTTCACCCGCTCGGCCAGCGCCAGGTGGTGGCGGTTGCAGGGGGCGATGTCGCTTCCGGTCTGGGCGATGCCGATGATCGGCTTGCCGGATTGCAGCTCGCCGCGGGTCATGCCGAAATTGAGAAAGCGCTCGACATAGAGCGCGGTCATGCCCGGGTCCTCCGGGTCGTCGAACCAGCGCTGGCTGCGCAGCTTGAAGGACTTCTTGGTCTGGTCGGAACTGGCCATGGCGATTACTCCCGCTGACGTGAACGTCGTTCTCCGGACCCTGTCTGTCAACGATGCGTGCCGTTACGGAAAGACGAGGTCGCCCTGGGCGCAGGTATTGAACCGGCGGCGCTCCCTCGCCTCGCCGCCGTCGAGGACGATGCGGATGTCGTTCACGCATTGGCCGGGTGGCAGGGCGACGAGGTGGCTGGCGCCGGAGCCAAGAGTCCTGCTGCCGAGCCTGTCCTCGCCCCAGGCATTCACCCCGGCCGAGGCGACGTAGATCTCGTTGATGGCGCGGGCGCCCCGGTTGGTGATGCGGACCGAGGCCTCCTGCGCGGCGGCCGCCATCGGCAGGGAGCAGGCGAGAAGGGCGAGGGACAGGCGCATGGCGGCTCTGTCAGGTGATGGCTTCTTCGAGGAAGACCTGCACCGCCTGGAAGAGCGCGCCGCGGTTGCGCTCCATGACGATGCTATGGGTCCCCTCGGCGAGCTGGACCAGGCGCTTGCCGGGACTCGCGGTCAGCAGCGGGAAGAGGGTGTTGGCCAGCGCCGGCGGCGTGTCGCGGTCCCATTCGGCGACCACCAGCAGGGTCGGGGCGGTAATCTTGGCCGGGTCGTAGAAGGGCTTGCCCGCCTGCCAGAACTCGCGGCCGTCCTGCACCACGCCGTTCGGGGCACGGAGCGCGGGCGGGTTGCGGCGCTGGCCCTCCGGGTCGGTCGCCCAGGTGACGCCGGCCCAGTGCTCGAACCAGCCGGGGGGGATGAGGGCGGCACGCCTGGCCTCCGGCACGCCGGTCATCCAGCGCTCGCGGGCCTGGGCCTGCGTCACGTAGCGATAGGCGCCGAGCTCGCCGGAGGTGCCGGCGGCGGCCAGGCTCGGCTCGTCGCGCAGCCATTGCGGGGCGTAGAGGACCAGGCGTTCGACGAGCGAGGGGTTGTCGGCGGTGAAGCGGGCCATCAGGCTGGTGCCCCAGGACCAGCCCATATGGACGATCTTCGGCAGGCCGCGGCGCTGGCGGATGAAGGCGGCGGCCGAGGCAATGTCGGCGACGGCCGTCTCGCCACGGACGAGCGGCTGGCTGGCCTCGGGCGGCTGCGCCATCTCCGGGGGGCGGGTGCTGCGGCCATAGCCGCGCAGGTCGAGGCACCAGACATCGAAGCCGCGGCCGGCGATGTAGTCCATCCAGGAGAGGCCGCCGAGCGGCAGGTCGAAGGCGGTGCTGGCCGGGTAGGTGGCGCCGTGGACGAAGAGCAGCGTGCGGTCCGGCCGGGGCTGCAATCCCTCCTGGTGCTTGTTGCGGAGGAACAGCTCGATCCCCGCATCCTTGGAGGGAACCATGAACTCCTCGGTCTGCACCGCCGGCCCCTGGGCCCCGGCGGCGGCGGGCAGCAGGGAGGCGGCGGCGAGGGCAGGGGGGGCGGCGAGCATCGCGCGGCGGTGCATTGGGTCTTCCTCGCTGGATGGGTCTTTGATGCCAGCCTAGCGCGGAAGCGGCCCTATTCCACTACCCTCCGGCGGATCGTCATGTGCCAAGCGGGCCGGGAGCGACTACATCCCCCGGCATGATAGGGATGGAAACACGCGGCCCCGGCTGGTGGGCCGAGGCGCGCGCGACGATCGGGCTGGCTTGGCCCCTGGCGCTGACCAATGTGAGCCAGCATGCGATGGCGGCCACCCATGCGCTCATCCTCGGCTGGTTCTCGACCGAGGCGCTGGCGTCGGGGACGCTCGGGGCCAACCTCTACTGGCTGATGATGGCGCCGGCGCTCGGCACCGCCTTCGCCGCGGCGCCGGTGATGGCGCAGGCGCGCGGCATGGGCCAGCGGCGCGGCGGGGCCGCGCGCGGCTGGGTGCGGGAGATGCGGCGCGGGGCGCGGAGCGCGCTGGTGGCGACGGTCGTCCTGCTCGTGCCCTCGCTGCTGCTGCTCTGGCATGGCGAGCGGGTCCTGCTGGCGCTCGGGCAGGAGCCGGCGCTGGCGGCGGGCGCCGGGGCCTATCTGCGGGCGATGATGTGGGGCTTGATTCCCTTCTCCGGCTTCATCGTGCTGCGCGGCTTCCTCGCCGCCATGGACCGGCCGGGGCCGGCGCTCTGGGTGACGGGGGCGGCGGTCATCGCCAATGCGCCGCTGGCCTGGCTGCTGGTCTTCGGCGCCTATGGGTGGCCGGGGCTCGGGGTGGTCGGGGCCGGGCTCGCCAGCGCGCTCGCCGACCTGCTGATGCTGGGGGCGCTGCTCGTGCTGATTGCGCGGGACCGGCGGCTCCGGCGCTTCCGGCTGCTCGGGCGGTTCTGGCGGATCGACTGGCCGCGGCTGCGGGAGGTCTTCCGCATCGGCCTCCCCATCAGCGGGCAGATGCTGTTGGAGATCGGCGTGTTCAGTGCGGCGGCGCTGGCGATGGGCTGGTTCGGCGCCGCTGCCGTCGCGGCGCACGCCATCGCCCTGCAGGTCTCGGCGCTCAGCTTCATGGTGCCGATGGGGATCGGCCAGGCGGCGACGGCGCGGGTCGGCATCATGGCCGGGCGGGGCGATGCGGCCGGGGCCTGGCGGGCCGGCTGGGTGGCGATCGGGCTCGGGGCCGGCTTCATGCTGGTGATGGCGGCGCTGTTCGTGCTCGGGGCGCGGCCGATCGCCTGGGCCTTCCTCGATGCGGCGGAGCCGCAGGCCGCGGCGGTGGCTGCCATGGCGGCGGGGCTGCTGACCATCGCCGGCCTGTTCCAGCTGACCGATGGGGTGCAGGTGGTGGCGGCCGGGGCGCTGCGCGGGCTGAAGGACACGCAGGTACCGATGCTGATGGCGGCGCTCGGCTATTGGGGGGTGGGGATGCCGGTCGGGCTCGGCCTCGCGGTCTGGGCGGGTGTGGGGCCGGCGGGGATCTGGCTGGGGCTGGCGGCCGGCGTCGGGCTGGTCGCCGGGCTGCTGCTGCTGCGCTGGCGGCGGCTGTCCGTGGCGTCGCGCGAAGGAGAAGCCTTCGCCGGCGCATGAGGCGGGCCCCTTCGGAGGGCCCGGGCCATGCGCAGCTGTCCCGCCCTTCTCGTGCTTGGCCTGCCCAATGGCGGCCAATGGACCCTGCTCGGAGGTGGGAGCAGGAATCTGCCTCAGGCGACCTCGAAGATCGCCTCGATCTCGACGCTGATGCCGAAGGGCAGGGATCCCATCCCGACGGCCGAGCGTGCGTGTCGCCCGCGATCGCCGAAGATCTCCACGAACAGGTCAGAGCAGCCGTTGATGACCTTCGGGTGGTCGGTGAACTCCGGCACCGCGTTCACCATCCCGAGCACCTTCACCACCCGGGTCACGGCATCGAGGCTGCCCACTGCCCCACGCAGCGCCGACAGCAGCACCAGGCCGGTGAGGCGCGCATGCTGGTACGCCTCCTCCACCGATACGTCCTTCCCGACCTTGCCGGTGGCGAAGGTGCCGTCGGGCCTGATAGGGCCCGTGCCGGCGAGGTAGACCAGGTTTCCGGTCCGCACGGCTGGGACGTAGTTGGCGACCGGGGCGCCCGACCTGGGCAGCTCTATTCCGCGCTCCCGAAGCCGCTGTTCGGCGGACCCCGCCGCAGGGGCCTGGGCGAGGGCGCGGCCCGGCGCCAGGGCGGCGGCCGATGCCGCCATCCCGAAGGCGAGAACTGATCGGCGATCGAGCCTTTGCATGGCACCTTCACCTCCGCCTGAGCCGCCCTTGGGACCTGGGCGGTACTGCCAGGATGCATGCAGTGCCTGGAGCGGTTCAAGCAGGACGGGGGCCGCGGGCCCTATTCGCTCCCGGGCGGGATGACATTGGTGTTGCGGCCCTCGACCAGCACGTCGCGCATCGTCTCGATGCTCTTGATGCGGATGTCCCGCCAGGCCTCCGGCGTGTGGAAGGCGATGTGCGGGGTGATGACCAGGCGGCCGCGCAGCCACTCCTCCCCTGCGCGGTAGGCGCGGAGAAGGGAGGGGAAGGGCTCGGCCGGCGGCTCCCCCGGGATGACGTCGAGGCCGGCACCGGCGAGGTGGCCGTCGCGGAGGACCCGCTCCAGCGCGTCGATGTCGAGGATGGGGCCGCGGGCTGTGTTCACCACCACGGCGTTCCTCGGCAGCAGGCGCAGCTCCCGCTCGCCGATCAGGCCACGCGTCGCGCGGGTCAGCGGGCAGTGGATGGAGAGCACGTCGGACTGGGCCAGCAGCTCGTCCATGCTGCGGACGCGCTGGATGCCGAGCGCGCGGTCCCATCCGTTCGGCTGGTTCGGGTCGTAGAAGACGACGCGGTAGCCGAAGGCCTTGGCCCGCAGCGCCGCCGCCGAGCCGATGCGGCCGAGGCCGAGGATGCCGAAGGTCTGCACCTCCTGCCGGCGGTGCAGCGGGGATTGCATCACCGCCCAGGGCGCCGGGTCCGGCCCGCGCTGGGTGTCGTGGTAGAGGATGAGGCCGCGGCGCAGCGACAGCGCCAGGAGAACGGCGAACTCCGCCACCTCCTGCGTGCCGTAGTCGGGCAGGTTGCAGACGGTGATGCCGCGCGCGGCGGCGGCGGCGCGGTCCACCCGGTCATAGCCGACGCCCATGCGGACGATGACCTTCAGCTTCGGGAAGCGGGCGATCTGCTCGGCCGGGACCCACATGCGGAGCGTCATCAGCCCGTCCACCTCGGCGAGCATCTCGTCGGGCAGCTCGGCGATGCTGGTCTTGGCGTTGCCGCGGATGATGCGGACCCCGGGGCCGAGGATCTCCTGCTCGGGGATGGTATCCGGGTACAGCCCCTCGGGCTCGAGCACCGTCAGCACCACGCGTGTTTCCTCCTGGATGGCAAGGCGGCGGAGGATGACGGGCCGGGGGCGGGCCGGCAACCCGCCCCCGGCGGCAGGCTCAGAACAGCGCGCTGGGGGCGACGGTGCTGCCGCTGCCGCCCTTGATCTTCAGCGGCTGCACCATGAGTGCGAACTCGCCCTGTCCGCGCTGCGCCAGGACGTCAAGCTTCATGTTCTCGAGCAGGTGCACGCCGTTCACCACAAGCGCGATCTGGTGGACCGGGAGGCTGATGTTGCGGTCGGAGTTCGGCGACACCTCCACCGGCCAGTTGTCGGCGCCCATCAGGATCGGATTCCGCTGGATCACGTATTGCGCCGCGGCGATGCCGATGCCCGGGCAGGACCGGACGTAGCGCGCGTTGTCGCGCGCCCAGAGCGTGCCCCAGCCGGTGTGGAAGAGCACGGCATCGCCCTCCTCGATGCGGATGTTCTGCCGTTGCTGCGCCTGCTCGATATCGGCGACGGTGATCTCGTAGGTGTCGCCCAGCACCGGCACGCCCTTGAGCGCGGCGATGTCCAGCAGGACGCCGCGGGTGAAGATGGTGCCGACGGTATCGACGCCCATCTCGGTGAAGCCGCCGCGCGAGGAGATGCCTGGCACCTTGACGCAGTTATAGGTCTCGTCGCCGATCGTCTGGTGCGGGAACATGTCGAGCTGGGTGCCGACCTGGCCGATCTCGGCCACCACCACCTCCTCGTTGGAGCCGCGGCGGTTGGCCTCGGGGTTCATGAACATCTGCTTCAGGTGCTGGTCGAAGCGGCGGGTGCCGAAGAAGGGCATCTGCTGCGACAGCGTCTGGCCCAGTTCGACGATCTCGCCGGTCCGGATCAGCCCGGCGGCGCGCTTGGCGCGGTCGGGCGTCATCAGGTTCATGGCGCCGCGTCGGTCGTTGGGGCCCCAGCGGCTGGGGCAGCGGTCGGCGGGGGCGGGGGGCAGCCAGCCGGTCTGGGCCTGGACGGGCGTGGCCTGCAATCCGAGATGGGTGCCGCAGAGGCACCCGAGGGCGCCGAAGATGCCCCGGCGTGACAAGGTCTTCATGGTGTTCCTCCGAAATGAGCTTGCTGAAGGCGCTCTCCGTCGCCGACCGGATGCTGGCATGGCCTCTCCGCCGGCACCACGCCGGAGCGGTGGCGCTTCCGCCGGCGCCCCGGCGGCCGCATCATGGCCGGGCGGATAAAGGGGGTGGAGCATGGCGGAGCGGCGTTACCTGGTCACCGGCGCGGCGAGCGGCATCGGGGCGGCCACCTGCCGGGCGCTGTCTGGGCCGGGGGTGGCCATCGCCGTCCATACGCGGAAGAACCGCGAGGGGGCGGAGCGCGTCGCCGAGGCGGTGCGGGCCGCAGGCGCGGAGGCGCATGTGCTGCTGGCCGACCTCGCCGAGCCGGCGGCGCCGGGGGCGCTGGTGGAGGAGGCCGCTGCGCGGATGGGCGGGCTCGACGTGCTCGTCTCCAATGCCGGCTTCGCCGACCGGACGCCGGCCGGGACGCTCTCCGATGCCGCCTTCGCCGCGAGCCACGATGCGATCGCCTTCGCCTTCCTCCGGCTCGCGCGGGCGGCAGGGCCGCATCTGGCGCGGGGGAATGCGCCCAGGCTGATTGCCGTCTCCTCCTTCGTCGCCCATGTCTTCCGGCTGGAGCAGCCGCTCTTCCCCGCTTCCGCCGCGGCCAAGGCGGCGATGGAGGCGCTGGTGCGGGCGCTGGCCATCGAATGGGCGCCGGCGGTGACGGTGAATGCGGTGGCGCCGGGCTTCACGAAGAAGGATGCGGGGGCGCATGCGGCGCTCGACCCCAAGGCCTTCGAGGAGCGGATCGCCCGCATCCCGCTGCGCCGGCTGGGCGAGCCGGCGGACGTGGCGGCGGCGATCGCCTTCCTCGCCTCGCCGGCGGCCGGCTACGTGACGGGCCAGGTGATCCACGTGGACGGCGGGATCACGGCTTGATTGCTGCGGCGCAAGAAAGCCTTGCGCCGGCGGAGCGGTTCGATAGCTTCTGCGCGACCCGAGGAGTGTCCCGCCCATGCTTCGCCGCAGCCTCCTGGCCGCTTCCGCCGCCAGCCTTGCCGCGCCCGCGCTCGTCCGCGCGCAGAGCTTTCCGAAGATCACCATCGGCATGTCCGGCTGGACCGGCTTCGCGCCGCTGACGCTGGCCGAGCAGGCGGGGCTGTTCAAGGCGAACGGGCTCGAGGTCGAGACCAAATTCGTGCCCCAGCGCGAGCGCAACCTCGCGCTGGTCGGCGGTTCGCTGAATTGCGTGGTGACGACGGTCGACACCATGATCCTCTGGGCGAGCGCGGCGCCGCTGGTGCAGGTGCTGGTGCTCGACCGCTCGAAGGGCGGCGATGGCGTGGCGGTGCGGCCGGGCATCGGCGGCTGGGCGGGGCTGAAGGGCAAGACCATCGCGGTCGACGGCGCCGGCACCACGCCCTACTTCGTCCTCGCCTACATGATGCGGGAGAACGGCGTCTCCATCAAAGACGTCACCACCGCGACGCTGGCGCCGCAGCCGGCGGCGCAGGCCTTCGTCGCCGGGCAGTTCGACGGCTGCTCGACCTACGAGCCCTACCTCTCCCAGGTCCGCGGCATGGGCGAGGACAAGGGGCGCATCCTGGCCACCACCGTGCAGCATCCCTGCGTGGTCGACACCCTCGCCTTCCAGCCGGCCTTCATCCAGGCGAACCCCGAGGCGGTGCGCCGGGTGGTGAAGAGCTGGTACGACGCACTGGCGATGATCAAGGCGGAGCCGGACCGCAGCTTCGAGATCATGGGCCGCCGGGTGAACCAGACGGGCGAGGCCTTCAAGGCCAGCGCGCAGTATATCGAGTGGCAGGATCAGGCGATGAACAAGGCCTATGTCGCCTCCGGCCTGCCCGAGTTCCAGCGGAAGGCGCTCGAGGTGCAGAGAGAGACGGGCGTGGTGCGCGGCAATGTCGACCTGGCGAAGCTGCTGGACACGCAGTTCCTCGGCTGATGGAACCACTCAAGCCGGTCTCGCCCGGCGCCCGGATCGCGCTGGGGGCCGGCTTCTTCGCGGTCTTCATCGCGGCCTGGGGCGTGGCGACCTATGGCGGCTGGGTGCCGCCGCTCTTCCTCGCCTCGCCGGGCAAGACGTTGCTGGCGGGCTGGTCTCTGCTGACGGAATTCGGCTTCCTCGGCGACATCGCGGTGACGATCTGGCGGGTGGTGGGGGGCTTCCTCATCGCCGCCGCCGTCGCCGTGCCGCTCGGGCTGCTGATGGGCGCCTTCAAGCCGATCGAGGCCTTCTTCGAGCCGTTCCTGTCCTTCGCCCGCTACCTGCCGGCCTCCGCCTTCATTCCGCTGCTGATCCTCTGGGCGGGGGTGGGGGAGGCGCAGAAGCTCTCCGTCATCGTTATCGGCAGCGTCTTCCAGCTCGTCATCATGGTGGCGGGCGTGGCGGGCGCGACGCGGCCCGACCTCGTCGAGGCGGCGAGGACGCTGGGCTCGGGGCGGCTTGCCATCCTCCGGCGCGTCGTCATCCCGGCGGCGGCGCCGCAGATCGCGGAGACGCTGCGCCTCGTGCTCGGCTGGGCCTGGACCTATGTGATCGTCGCCGAGCTGATCGGCGCGACCAGCGGCATCGGCCACATGATCATGGACAGCCAGCGGCTGCTGGATACCGGGCAGATGATCTTCGGCATCGCCGTCATCGGTATCATCGGGCTGGTGACGGACCTGCTGTTCAAGGCCGTGAACCGGCGGCTGTTTCCCTGGGCGGTGCTGTAGATGTCGGCCAAGACCTTGCGGATCGCCGGGGTGACGCGGAGCTTCCCCGGCCAGCGGGGCGGCGCGCCGACGCTCGCCCTGCAGCCGACCGACCTCGCCGTCGGCCCTGGCGAGTTCGTCGCCATCCTCGGGCCGTCCGGCTGCGGCAAATCGACCTTGCTCCGGATCGTCGCCGGGCTCGACCGGCCGACGGCGGGGCAGGTGATGCTGGACGGCGCGCCGGTCGCGGCGCCGGGGCCGGACCGGGGGATGGTCTTCCAGTCCTATACGCTGTTTCCCTGGCTGACGGTCGAGGGGAACATCCGCTACGGCCTCCGCGAGCGCGGCCTGCCGGAGGCGCAGCAGGCAGAGGTCGCGGCGCGCTTCATCGCCCGCACCGGGCTGCGTGGCTTCGAGAACCACTGGCCGCGCCAGCTCTCGGGCGGCATGCAGCAGCGGACGGCGCTGGCGCGGGCGCTCGCCAACGACCCGGAGATCCTGCTGCTCGACGAGCCCTTCGGGGCGCTCGACCACCAGACGCGGGAGCTGATGCAGGAGCTGCTGCTGGAAATCTGGGAGGCGGACCGGAAGACGGTGCTCTTCGTCACCCATGACATCGACGAGGCGATCTTCCTCGCCAACCGGGTGCTGGTGATGTCGGCCCGGCCTGGGCGGGTGAAGGCGGAGGTGCCGGTGCCGCTGCCCTATCCGCGCGACTGGACGATGAAGACGACGCCGGAATTCGGAGCGCTCAAGGCGCGGCTGATGGGCGAAATCCGCGAGGAGGTGCGGAAGGCGATCGCGGCGGCCGGGTAGGGCGACTCGACCGTCGCGCCGGATTGGCCGTTAATCCCCGAAGGCAGGCGAGGGGACAGGGCGATGCGCTTGGGCGTGATGCTGCCATTCGGCGATATCGGCGGCGAGCCGGGGGTGGTGCGGGACTTCGCCCTCGAGGCGGAAGCCATCGGCTACACCAATCTCGGCCTTGCCGACCATGTGCTCGGCGTCAATGTGGCGAGCCGCCCGGACTGGGGCGACCGCAACACCTCGGCCGACCTGTTCCACGACCCCTTCGTCTGCTTCGGCTTCCTTGCGGGCCTCTGCCGGCCGACGACCGAGTTCTCCACCCAGGTGCTGATCCTGGCGCAGCGCCAGGCAGTGCTGGTGGCGAAGCAGGCGGCGAGCCTCGACCTGCTCTGCGGCGGGCGGTTCCGCCTCGGCGTGGGCGTCGGGTGGAACCCGGTGGAGTTCACCGGGCTCAACGAGAACTTCTCCAACCGCGGGCGGCGCAGCGCGGAGCAGGTCGAGGTGATGCAGCGCCTCTGGGCGGAGCCGCATGTCAGCTTCGAGGGGCGCTGGCACCGGATCGACGATGCCGGGATCAACCCGATGCCGGTGAACCGGCGCGTCCCGGTCTGGTTCGGCGGGCATGTGGAGCAGACGCTGGAGCGGATCGCGACGCTCGGCGACGGCTGGATCATGAATGCCTATCCGCCGGGGGCGGAGATCGAAGCGGAACTCGCCAAGCTGCGGCGGCTGACCGAGGCGGCGGGACGGGACCCGGGCGCGATCGGGCTTGAGGTCTGGATCTCGGGCGGCGTCGGCGGCGAGGCGGAGTGGCGTCGGGAGGCGGCCTATTGGAAGGCGCAGGGGGCGACGCATCTCACCCTCACCAACACCTTCGGGCGGCGGCACCACAAGCGGATCGCCGGGCGGGGCGTTGCCGATCATCTGGCGGTGATGCGGCGCTACCAGGCGGCGGTGGCCGACCTGCTGTGAGGCTCCGGCTGGCCGCGGCGCTGCTGCTGCTGGGCTTCGGTGCCGGGGCGCAGGAGCTGCGCGGCCATGGCGGGCCGGTGCGGGCGCTGGCCGTCCTGCCGGATGGTCTGGCTTCGGCGGGTTTCGATCAGGCGGTGATCCTCTGGGATCCGGAGCGGGCACAGGCGCGGCGGGTGATCCGCTGGCATGGCGGGGCGGTGAATGCCCTCGCCGCGCTGCCGGGCGGCGGCCTCGCCAGCGCCGGAGAGGATGGGCGGATTGCCCTCTGGCCGCCGGGCGGGGCGGCGCAGCCGATGCGGGTGCTGGAGGGGCACCGGGCGCCCGTCGCGGCGCTCGCGGCAGGGCCGGATGGGATGCTGGGCAGCGCCGGCTGGGATGGGATGGTTCGCCTTTGGTCCGCCGATGGGACGGCGCGGGTGCTGGAAGGGCATCAGGGCCCGGTCAACGGCATCGCATGGACAGGCACGCGCTGGGCGAGCGCCGGCTATGACGGAACGGTTCGGACCTGGGATGGCCAGGGCGGGCAGGTGCTCGCCGAATTCGGTCTGCCGCAGCATGCGCTCCTGGCCCTGCCCGGCGGCGGGCTGGCCGCGGGCGGGGCGGATGGCATCGTCCGGCTGATCGGTGACGATGGCGCGGTGCGGGAATGGGCCGCGGGCAACCGGCCGGTGGTGGCGCTGGCCACGGGTGGCGGGCGGCTGGCGGCGGCCTCGCTCGGCGGGAGCGTCACGCTCTGGTCTCTCGCCGAGGGGCGCCTGCTCGCCACGCTGGAGGGGCCCGGCCTGCCGGTCTGGTCGGTCGCCTTCGCCATGGATGGGCGGATGCTCTGGACCGGCGGGCAGGACCGGGTGGTGCGGCGCTGGGATGCCTCGACCGGCAACCCGCTCGGCCCGCTCGCTCCGGTCGCCGAGGAGGCGCTGCCGGCCGGGGCTGACGCGGAGGGCGCCCGGGTCTTCGGCGCCTGCCGTGCGTGCCACGCGCTTGCGCCCGATTCGGGGCCGATGGCGGGGCCGAGCCTGCACGGTATCTTCGGCCGGCGGATGGGCAGCCTGCCGGGCTATCCCTATTCGCCGCGTCTGGCGCGGGGCGATATTACCTGGACGCCGGAGACGGTGGCCGACCTCTTCACCCGCGGGCCGGATGTGGTGACGCCGGGGACGACCATGCCGGTGCAGCGCCTTGGCGACCCGGCGGCGATGGCGGCGCTGATCAGGTTCCTGGAAGTCGCTACCGCCGGTCGGCCCGTCCGGTAGCGCGGCCTTGCGCGTCATAGGCCCGCCAGCTGCCGCCCCGGTCCTCGATCCGGCCGGTGCTGCGCCCCTCGGCGTCGTAGAGGCGGGTCGTGCCGCCATGGGTTTCGGCCCGCCCGGTCGAGCGGCCCATGGCATCGTAGCTGCGGCCGCCCTTGGCCCGGCCCGTGCTTCGCCCCTGTGCGTCGTAGAAGCGCGTGGCGTCTCCCCTCGCTTCGGACCGCCCGGCGGAGCGGCCCTGGGCGTCATAGAAGCGGGTGACGCCGCCGTGGGTCTCGGCCCGGCCGGTGGAACGACCCTGGGCATCGTAGAAGCGCTCGGTCTGCGCGGCGGCGCCGGTGGCGAAGCAGAGAAGAAGCAGGAGGAGGCGGACCATTGCGCCATGCTGCACCGGGCCCATGGCCGGATCAGGGCAACAGGCGGGCAATGGTCACCTCGCGCATGTCGCGGTCCTCCAGCTCCCGCGTCACCGGGACGGCGAAGCGGGCCATCTCCGCGAGCCCCTCGCGCGGCACATAGGCGCGGCCCGGATCGGCCAGCCAGACTTCCGCCCCGGCCGCCGCCATGGCGCGGAGCCAGGGTAGGATGTGGGCAGTCATCGGCGCCTCGTAGCAGACATCGCCGGCGAGGATGAGGTCCCAGCGGCAGGGCGCGCCGACCACGTCGCCGTCGAGCGGCGTGACCGCCACGTTATTCAGCGCGGCATTCAGGCGGATGGCGGCGATGGCGAGCGGGTCGATCTCCGCCGCCTCGGCCAGCGCCGCGCCCGCCTGCGCGGCGGCGATGGCGGCGAGGCCGCAGCCGGCGGCGAAGTCCAGCACGCGGCGGCCGGCGGCATGGGGCGGCGCGTCGAGGATCAGCCGCGCCATGGCCTGGCTGCCGGGCCAGGCGAAGGCCCAGAAGGGCGGCTCGATCCCCTCCTGCGCCAGCCAGGCCTCGGTCGCCTGCCAGATCGGCGTGATCTCGGTGGCGAGGTGGAGGCTGATCTCCGGCACCAGGGCCGGGGCGGCGATGGCAGTGTGGGCGCGGAGGAAGGCCTCGGTGTCGCTCACAGCCGGCCGATCAGGAAGGCGAGGGCCACGGCGAGCCCGGCCTCGCGGTTCGCCCTGAACAGGCGAAGGCAGAGCGCCGGGTCGTGGATGTCGAGCCGGACGACCTGGCGGGCCAGCAGCGCGGCCGGCAGGAGCAGCGCCGGGAGATAGAGCCAGCCGAGGCCGCCGGCCCAGCCGGCCAGGGCGAGCAGCGCCAGCATCGCGGTGTAGCAGGCGGCGAGAAAAGGCCGCGTCCGCTCGCCCCAGCGCAGCGCCGTGCTGCCGATGCCGACCATGGCGTCGTCCTCGCGGTCCTGATGCGCGTAGATCGTGTCGTAGCCGAGGATCCAGCAGAAGGCCGCGGCCCAGAGGATCAACGCCACCGCATCCACCCGGCCCGTCGCGGCGGCGATGCCCTCGGGCGCGGCCCAGGAGAAGGTGAGGCCGAGCATCGCCTGCGGCCAGTTCGTCACCCGCTTGGCCAGCGGGTAGAGCAGGATCGGCAGCAGCGAGCAGACCCCGAGCAGGATCGCCGTGCCGTTCAGCTGCAGCAGCACGGCGAGGCCGATGCAGCAGAGCACGGCGAGGAAGACCAGGGCCTGGAAGGGCGTCACCGTCCCGGCGGCGAGCGGGCGGCCGCGGGTGCGTTCCACGCGGCGGTCGATGTCGCGGTCCCAGAGGTCGTTCACCACGCAGCCGGCACCGCGCATGGCGACGGCGCCGATGCCGAAGAGCAGGGCGAGGCGGAGCCCCTCGGCCCAGCCCGGCGCGGCGAGCGCGAAGGCCCAGAGGCCCGGCAGGAAGAGCAGCCAGGAGCCGATCGGCCGGTCGAAGCGGGCGAGCAGCGCATAGGGCCGCCAGCCCTGCGGCAGGCGGGCGACCCAGCCCTGCGCCTCGATATCGGTGAAGCCTTGCATGCGCCCTCTGTTCCAGCGAAAGGGCGGCATGTCCATCCCGCGGCTCTATCTGGATCAACCGCTCGAGGCCGGGCGCGAGGTGCCCGCCACTTCGGGCCAGGCGCACTATCTCGGCAGCGTCATGCGGCGCGCGCCGGGCGATGCCGTGCTGCTGTTCAACGGGCGGGACGGCGAGTGGGAAGGGCGCATCGCCGCCATCCGCAAGGACCGCTGCACCCTGGCCCCGGAGCGGCTGGCGCGGCCCCAGGCGCCGCAGGCCGATACCCGGCTGCTGGTCGCCGCCCTCAAGCGGGACGCGATGGAATGGGTGGTGGAGAAGGCGACGGAACTCGGCATCGGCCTCATCCAGCCGGTGCTCACGCGGCGGAGCGTGGCGGACCGGGTGAACACAACACGGTTAGCCGCCATCGCCCAGGAGGCGGCGGAGCAGTGCGAGCGGCTCGGCCTGCCCAGGGTCGAGCCGGCCCGCCCCTTGCCGGCGGTGCTCGATGCATGGGATGGGATACCCCTGCTCGTCGGCGCCGAGCGGCGGGAAAGCCCGTCGCTCGGTCGTGTCGCCCAGGGGATGCACGCCCCCTGGGCGTGGCTCGTCGGGCCGGAGGGCGGGTTCGAACGGGTGGAGCTTGACGATCTGGCGCGGCGCGCCTTTGTTTCGACGGCCAGCCTCGGCCCCCGCATCCTGCGGGCGGAGACGGCGGCGGTTGCGGGGCTCGCGCTTCTCCAGGCGCTGGCCGGCGACTGGGACGATCAACCGATATCCATTGGCGACAGGGCATTGGGCAGTTCCGCCCGGGCCGGGACATGACGGAAGGCGGGGATGTCCAATCCTGGCGAAGCGGACCTGACGCCCATCACCGACCGGCGGCAGCTGGCCGAGTGGTTCGCCGCCGGCAGCAAGCCGCGCGGCGAATGGACCGTGGGGACCGAGCACGAGAAATTCGGCTTCACCCGAACCGGCTTCGTGAGTCCGGGCTATGACGGGGAGGCCGGCATCCGTGCCATCCTCGAGGGGCTGGCGGCGCTCGGCTGGACGCCGATCCTCGATGACGGCAAGCCGATCGGGCTGAAGCGCGGCGGTGCCTCGATCAGCCTTGAGCCGGCGGGGCAGCTGGAGCTGTCGGGCGGGTTGCAAGCCGACCTGCATGCGACGCATCTGGAGCTTGAGGCGCATCTGCGCGAGGTGCATCAGGTGGCCGGGCCGATGGGCGTCGGCTTCGCCGCGCTCGGCTTCCACCCGACGCATTCGCGCGCCGAGATGCCGTGGATGCCGAAAGGCCGCTACGCCATCATGCGGCGCTACATGCCGACGGTGGGCTCGCTCGGCCTCGACATGATGCAGCGCACCTGCACGGTGCAGGCCAATCTCGACTATGGCGACGAGGCCGACATGGTCGAGAAGCTGCGTGTCAGCCTGGCCCTGCAGCCGGTCGCGACGGCGCTCTTCGCCAACTCGCCCTTCACCGAGGGGCGGCCGAACGGCTTCCGCAGCATGCGGGCGCAGGTCTGGACCGATACCGACGGGGCACGCACTGGCATCCCCGGCGTGGTCTTCGAGCAGGGCTTCGGCTTCGAGCGCTTCGCCGACTGGCTGCTCGACGTGCCGATGTATTTCGTCATGCGCGAGGGGCGCTGGCTGGATGCGGCGGGCGCCAGCTTCCGCGACTTCCTCGATGGCCGGCTCGGCGTCCTGCCCGGCGAGCGAGCGACGATCGGCGACTTCGCCGACCACGTGACGACGGCCTTCACCGATGTGCGGCTGAAGCGCTTCCTCGAGATGCGTGGCTCCGATGTCGGGGCCCCTGGGATGATCGTGGCGCAGGCGGCGCTCTGGGTCGGGCTGATCTACGACGACGCGGCGCAGAAGGCGGCCGCAGCGCTGATCCGCGATTGGTCTTTGGAGGAGATCCGCGCGCTGCGGGCGGCGGTGCCGCGCGAGGCGCTGACGGCCGGCATCCGCGGCCGGCGCGTGCGGGAGGTGGCGCTCGACGTGCTCGCCATCGCGCGGGACGGGCTGCGGGCGCGGGGGCTCGGCGAAGAGGTCTACCTGGCGCCGCTCGACGAGATCGCGGCAAGCGGACTGACCCAGGCGGACCGGCTGCTGCATCTCTATGAGCGGGCCTGGGGCGGCGATGCGGCGCGGGCGCTGCTGCATGCGGAGATCTGAGGCGGAACCTGTCTGTCCGGTTGCGGTTTCCGCTCTGACAGGCGGGAGGTGCGGGCGATGGACGGGTCCCTGGTACGGCGTGCGGCGGTGCCGCGGGGCGGGCGCGAGCGGGATATCGGCCTCGGCCTGCTGGTGACGGGCGGGGCGGTACTGGCCTCGGCGCTGTTCGCGGCGCGCTACTCGCCCTCGCCGGTGCATGGGCGCATCCGGCGCGACTATGAGCGGCTGGAGAAGCCGCCCTTCAACCCGCCCGATCCGGCCTTCGCCATCTGGGGGCCGCTCTATGCGCTGCTGACGCTCTCCGGGCTGCGAATCTGGACCGCCCCGCGCGGCGCGGCGCGGGAGAGGGCGCTCGGCCATTGGTTCGGCATCCAGGTACTGAACGCGCTCTGGCTCTGGCTCGGCTTCGGCGAGCGTCGGCTGGGGGCAGCGACGGTGGAGGCGGGGGCGACTGTCGCCAATGCCGTCGCCTATGTCGATGCGGCGCGAAAGGTCGATCCGCCGGCGGCCTGGATGGCGGTGCCCTATGCCGCCTGGATCGGCTTCGCGGCGCTGCTCAGCGAGGAGCTGTGGCGGCGGAACCGCTGACGGGCTTCGCCATGAAGACGCGGCTGAAGCCCTTCTGCACCTCGCGCCCGGTCTCGGCATAGCCGCGCCGGGCATAGAGGGCGATGTTCCGCTCCATCAGGATGTTGGTGTAGAGCCGCACCTCCGGCAGACCGCGCCGCGCCGCCTCGGCCTCGACGAAATCGAGCAGCATCTGCCCCTCGCCGCGGCCCTGGCGGGCCGGGTCGACGGCGATGTTGTCGAGCAGCAGATGGTCCGGGTGCTGCTCGATGACGACGAGCGCGACGGGCGCGCCGGCTTCCTCCAGCACCCAGGCCTCGCCGGCGGCGATGCGGCCAGGGTAGTCATCCTCCATTGGCATCGGGCGGCGGCCGATGACGGGGACCCAAGGAGCGTAGGCCCGCTCGACGATGGCCGCCAGGACCGGCGCCTCCTCGGGCCAGGCCTGGCGGATGCTCATACGGCGGTGCCGCCGATGGTGAGGCCGGCGAGCTTCAGCGTCGGCTGGCCGACGCCAACCGGCACGCCCTGGCCCTGCTTGCCGCAGGTGCCGATGCCCGGGTCGAGCGCCATGTCGTTGCCGACCATCGTCACCTTGGTCAGGCTGTCCGGTCCGTTGCCGATCAGCGTCGCGCCCTTCACCGGGGCACCGAGCTTGCCGTCCTCGACCATGTAGGCCTCGGAGGCGGAGAAGACGAACTTGCCGCTGGTGATGTCCACCTGGCCGCCACCGAAGTTCACCGCGTAGAGGCCGCGCTTCACGCTGCGGAGGATCTCCTCCGGCGCATGCTCCCCACCCAGCATCACCGTATTGGTCATGCGCGGCATGGGGATGTGGGCGTAGCTCTGCCGCCGCCCGTTGCCGGTGGAGGCGACGCCCATCAGCCGCGCATTCTGCCGGTCCTGCAGGAAGCCCGTCAGGATGCCGTCCTCGATCAGCACGGTGCGGTTGGAAGGCGTGCCCTCGTCATCGACGGTGAGGCTGCCGCGGCGGTCGGGCATGGTGCCGTCATCGATGACGGTGACGCCCGGGGCGGCGATGCGCTGGCCGAGCAGGCCGGCGAAGGCCGAGGTCTTCTTGCGGTTGAAGTCGCCCTCCAGCCCGTGCCCGATCGCCTCGTGCAGGAGGATGCCTGGCCAGCCGGGGCCGAGCACCACCTCCATCTCCCCGGCCGGGGCCGGGACGCTGTCGAGGTTGACGAGGGCCTGGCGCAGCGCCTCGTCCACCGCCGCCTGCCAGACCGGGGCGGCGAGGATGCGGGCATAGTCGAAGCGGCCGCCGAGGCCGTGGCTGCCGGTCTCCCGCCGCCCGTCCTGCTCCACCACCACGGCGACGTTGAGGCGGACAAGCGGCCGGATGTCGGCGACGCGCGTGCCGTCCGGGCGGATGATCTGCACCGCCTGCCACTCGCCGAAGATGGAGGCCATCACCTGCGCGACGCGCGGGTCGCGGCCGCGGGCGAAGGCGTCGATCTCGCCGAGGAGCGCGGTCTTGGCGCCGAAATCGAGCAGCGCCAGCGGGTTGCCATCGGCGTAAAGCCGGGCATTGGTCGAGCGCGGGGCGAGGTCGAGCGTGCCGGAATGGCCGTGGCGGACGGCGCCGACCGTCTCCGCCGCACGCTTCAGCGCGGCCTCGGACATCTCGCCGGAATGGGCATAGCCGGCCGCCTCGCCGGCCACGGCACGCAGGCCGAAGCCGCGGGTGGCGTCGAAGGTGGCGGAGCGGATGCGGCCATCGTCGAGCGAGATGCCCTCGCTTTCGCGGTATTCGAGGAAGAGTTCGCCATCGTCGGCGCCGGAGAGCGCCTCGCGGACCAGGCGCTCGGCGCCGGCGCGGTCGAGGCCTTCCTCGGCGAAGAAGAGGCGATCGGTGACCGAAAGCGGCGTGTCGAGCGGCATAGTGGGGCTCCTAGAGCGTGATCGCCGGACCGGAGGCGTCGATCACGCGATGAAAAAACGGGGTTCAGGCGGCCAGGTCGGCTAGCAGGCGGTCCTTCGGGAAGCGCAGCAAGGCGGTGGTGCCCTGGCCGGGCTTGCTCTCCAGGGTGAGGGTCGCACCCTGCGCCTCGGCCAGCGCCCTTGACAGATATAGGCCGAGGCCGGAGCCGGGGAAGCGCCGCGACAACGAGGAATCGAGCTGGGTGAATGGCTCGAAGGCGCGCGGGATATCGGCCGCGGCGATGCCGATGCCGGTGTCGCTGACCTTCAGCACCAGGTCGCCCTCGGGCGCGATCTCGGCGCCGAGGGTGACGCTGCCGCCGGAGGGGGTGAACTTCACCGCATTGGCGAGGAGGTTCAGCAGCACCTGGCGCAAGCGGAGCTCGTCGGCGCGGAGCAGGGGCAGGCGCTGCGGCAGCGCGGCGCCGAGGGTGATGCCGGTCGTCGCCGCCGTCGCCTGCATCATCTGCACCGCACCCTCGGCCAGCGGCAGCACCGCCACATGGCCCTCGGTGATCTGGAAGCCGGTTGTCTCCGAACGGGTGACGTCGAGGATGTCGTCGATCAGCGAGAGCAGGTGCCGCCCGGCCTCGTGGATCGACTGCACGTAGTCGAGCCGGCGGGCCGGGTCGCTGTCGATCAGGTAGGCCTCGGAGAAGCCGATGACGGCGTTGAGCGGCGTCCGCAGCTCGTGGCTCATGGTGGCGAGGAAGCGGGACTTGGCGCGGTTGGCGGCCTCGGCCGCGTCGCGGGCGCGCTCGAGCTCGGCACGGGCGCGCAGCTCGTCGGTGGTGTCGCGGTAGCTGCGGATGTAGCCGACGCAGCCGACGCCGTCGGTGGTGATCTCGACCTTCCGCCCGTTGAGCGTCCGGAGATGGGTGGACGGCACCGTCCAGGGCCGGTCCTGCGGCACCATCGCCAGGGCGTCGGCGAAGGCTGCCGCGTCGAGATCGCCGTTGTCGGCCTGCAGCTGGATCAGTGCCTGGATCGGCCGGCCGGGCCAGATCGCATCCGGCGGCAGGCCGTTCAGCGTGGCGGCGATGCCGTTGGCGGCGACGACGCGCCCGACCATGTCGAAGAGGATGATGCCCTGGCGGCTGTTGTCCAGCATGGCCTGGAGGATGGCGGCGCGGCTGCGCGCCTCCTCCTCCGCCCGGACCAGGGGGGTGATGTCGGCGGTGGTGACGACGAAGCCGCCGCCCGGCGTCGGGTCGGACGTGACCTCGATGATGTGGCCATCGGCGGTCGGGCGGGTGTAGCGGGAGGGCTGGCTGCGATCCATGTCGAGGGCGAGCTGCGCCGCCCGCGCGCCGCTCTCGCCGCCGACACCGCGGGCGAGCTGGTCCTCCACCAGCTCCTCGATGCTGCGGCCGGGGCGGAGGGTGCCCGGCGAGTACCTGCCGAACTCGGCGGCGAGGGCATTGGCGGCGATCACCCGGCGGTCCGGACCGTAGTAGCAGATGCCGTGGCGGGTATTCTCCAGCATCACCTGCAAGACCCCGGCCCGCTCCCGCGCCGCGGCCTCGGCGCGGGTGAGCGCGGTGATGTCGGTATAGGTGGTGACGAAGCCGCCTTCCGGCGTCGGGTTGGTGGTGACCTCGATCACCCGGCCATCCGCGCCGGGCCGGACGAAGCGGAGCGGGCGGCTGTAGTCGTCCGCGACGATCCTCGGGATCTCCCCGGCATCGAGCAGGCCGGCGGCGGATATGTCCGCGACCACCTCGCTCCAGGCGCGGCCCGGCTCGAAGGCGGCTGCGTCGAGCCCGTTGAGGCGGGCGGCGAGCAGGTTGGCGGTCACCAGCCGGTGCTTCCGGTCGAACAGCGCGATGCCGTGCAGCATGCTGTCCATCATGAGCTGGATCTGGGCGCCGCGGGCGGCGGCGGCCTCCTGCGCCTCCAGGAGTTCGGTCACGTCGGAATGGGTGACGACGAAGCCGCCATTCGGCGCCGGGTTGGAGGAAATCTCGACCAGTCGGCCGCCGCCAGTACGGCGCAGGTATCGATCCGGCTTGCTGCGATCGAGGTGGATCCGCGCCTGCTTGATCGCCGCGGTCTCCTCGGCAGTGCCGAAGGAGCCGACGACGGCACTGCGGTCCACGATGGTCTCGAGCGAATCGCCGGGCCGCAGCGGAACGCGGCCGTCTTCGCCGACCAGTTCCTCGGCCAGGCGGTTGCAGGCGATCAGCCGGCGGTCCGGGCCGAAATAGGAGATGCCGTGCCGGATGTTGTCGAGCATCAGCTGGAGCGTCGTGGCGCGGTCGGAGGATTCGGCCTTGGCCTCCTCCAGGGCGGTCACGTCGGACTGGGTGATGACGAAGCCGCCATCGGGCGTCGGGTCGCTGGCGATGTCGATCACCCGGCCGTCCTGCATGCGGCGCTGGATCCGCGCCGGCTGGGAGCGGTCGCGGCCGAGCGCCGTGGCGTAGCGCCGGCTCGCCTCCGGCTCCGGGCCGAAATGGCCGAGGGCGTATTGCTCGCGGAGGATGTCGTCGAACAGGGTCCCGGTGCGCCCGGGCAGGCCGGGCAGCCCGTGATGCGGCCCGGCCAGGCGGTTGGCGAGGATCAGCCGGCGGTCCGGCCCATAGAGGGCGATGCCATGGCGCACGCTGTCGAGCGTCACCTGGAGGTCGCGGGCGCGGCTCTTGGCCTCCGCCTCCGCCTCGGCGCGGGCGGTGATGTCGGTGAAGGTGACGACGAAGCCGCCATCGGGCGTCGGGTCGCTGAAGACTTCGACCACCTGGCCGTCCGGCATGTGCCGGGTGCGCCGCCAGGATTGGCTGCGGTCGGCCGCCAGCAGCCGGGTCAGGGTTTCGTCGCTCTCCGGCGGCGCGCCGTACATGCCGCGGGCATGCTGCCGACGGAGCTGGTCGTCGAGACTGGTGCCCGGCGCCAGTTCCTCGGCCGAGAGCCCGCCGATCTCGCTGGCCAGCCGGTTGGAGATGAGGAGCCGCCGGTCGGGGCCGAAGAGCATGAAGCCGTGCCGCATGGTATCGAGCGCGGCGCGCAGCATGGCGGCGCGGGAATGCGCCTCCTGCTCCGCCTGGGCCAGGGGGGTGACGTCGGCGAAGGCGATGGAGAAGCCGCCATCCGGCATCGGGTCGGAATGGATCTCGATCAGCCGCCCGTCGCTGGTGCGGCGCATGTAGCGGTGGGGCTCGCGCCGGTCGAGCGCGAGCAGCCGCTGCAGCTCCCGCTCCGGCTCGGGGCCAAGGCCACCGATCGCGGCCTGGCGGCGCAGGATGTCGACCATGGAGGTGCCGGGCGGCATCGGCCCATCGCCTTCGGGGAAGGGGAGGCTGCCCTGGCCGCTGCCGAGGCGCTTCACCGCGATCAGCCTGTGATCGGCATCGTAGAGGGCGATGCCGTGGCGGATGGCGTGCAGCATCGCCTCCTGCAGCTCGGCGCGCTGGCGCAGCTCGGCCTCGGCGCGGGTCAGGGCGGTGATGTCGGTGATGGTGATGACGAACCCGCCATCCGGCATGGGATCGGAAGCGACGTCGAGCATCCGGCCGTCCCGCGAGGGGCGGGTATGTCGCTGCGGCTTCGAGCGGTCGGCCGCAAGGGCCTGGGAAGCGTGCATCGCGTCGAGCGTGGGGTCGCCGGAGGCGGAGGCGTCGCGCTGGGCGGTGATCAGCTCGCTGATGTGCCGCCCCGGCACCGTCATCCCGTCCGGAAGGCCGGCCAGGTCGTGGATCAGGCGGTTGGCCGCCACCGCCCAGCCCTCGGGGTCGAACAGGGCGACGCCGTGGCGCATGTTCTCGATCATGGCCTGGAGCGTGGCGGCACGCGCCTCGGCCGCCTTCTCGGCCTCGATCAGCGGCGTGACGTCGGACCAGGTGATGACGAAGCCGCCATCGGGCGTCGGGTCGGAGCGGACATCGACGATGCGGCCGTCATGCAGCCGGCGGCGGAGGGCACGCGGCCGGTTGCGGTCGTGGCTGGACACGGCCTCCGGCTCCTCGCCGAACAGGCCGCGGGCACGCTGAAGGGCGGCGATCCCGGCCGGGGTCGTGCCGGGCGGCATCTCCTCCGGGCGGAGGCCGGCCAGCTCGGCGGCGAGGTCGTTGGCGACGATCAGCCGCTGGTCCGGGCCGAACAGGGCGATGCCGTGCCGCATCGTCTCCTGCATGGTCTGGAGCAGCTCGGCGCGCGCGCGCGAGGCGGCCTCGGCCTGGGCGATGGGGGTGATGTCGGTATAGGTGACGACATGGCCCCCGGCGCCGTCGGGGCCGATCGGGTTGGAGGCGACCTTGACGACCCGCCCGTTCGGCGTGGAGCGGGTGATCTCATTGTAGCCGCCGGCCGGGCGCTGGAGCAGCCGGTCCCGCTCCGTCGCAGCGGCCTCGCCGCTGCCGAAGGCACCGCGGGCATGCTGAAGGGCGATGAGCTCGGCACGGGGGCGGCCGGGGACCAGCTCCTCCGGTGCCAGGCCGGCGCTGGAGGCGGCGAGGGCGTTGGCGGCGAGGAGACGGTCGTCCGGCCCGTAGATCAGGCAGCCATGCTGCATCGAGTCGAGAGCCGCGCTCAGCAGGGCGGCGCGGTCGCGGGCGGCCTGCTCGGCGCGGGCGCGGGCGGTGATGTCGCTGTAGGTGACGATGAAGCCGCCATCCGGCGTCGGGTCGGCGGCGACTTCGAGCACGGTGCCGTCGGGGCGGGTGCGGGTATAGCGGTGGGGCGCGCGCCGGTCGAAGCTGCGCGTGGAGGCGATGCGCTGCTCGACGGCCTCAGCATCGCCGAACTCGCCGGCGGCGGCCTGGGCCAGGACGATCGTCATGAGGTTGGCGCCGATCGGCAGCGTGTCGCCCGGGATGGCGCCAAGCCGGCGGGCCAGCTCGTTCGCTGCCACCAACCGGTCCTCGGCGTCGAACAGGGCGATGCCGTGCCGCATGCTGTCGAGCACCAGCTGCAGCAGGGCACCCTCGTTGGCACACGGCACGATGGCGGTTTCGCCCTCGATCATGAAGCTCTCTCCGGAGCGCGGAGGCCATGCAGCGCCAGCAGCGCCGCGGTCAGCACCAGGACGGCCGTGGCCTGGTGCAGCGTGCCGAGCCAGACGGGCACGGCATGCAGCACGGTGGCGATGCCGAGGACGTATTGCAGGGCCACCGCCCCGCCGAGGCCGAGGCAGGCGCGGCGGGCGAAGCCGGGCGGCAGGCGGCGCCAGCCGGCGAAGGCGGCGCCCAACGCGGCCAGCGCCGCGAGGCTCGCCAGCAGGCGATGGTTGAACTGCACCGTCGCCACATCGAGGGTGAGGTTGGCCCAGGCGGACTCCATCGGCCAGTAGCCCGGCGGCACCAGCTGCCCCTCCATCAGCGGGAAGGTGTTGTAAGCGAGCCCGGCCCGGTTGCCGGCGACGAAGCCGCCGGCGAGCATCGCCGCCACCAGCAGCCAGGCCGCGGCCTTGGCCTGGCGGCGGATGCTGCGGGTGGCGGGCGGGGCTTCAGCGGGGCGGGGACGCAGCAGGCTGAGGCCGGTCCAGGTCAGCGCCGCGAAGAGGCCGAGCGCCAGGCCGAGATGCATCACGAGCCGGTAGGGCGAGACCGTGGTGCGGTCCGCCTCGAAGCCGGAGGCGACCATGAACCAGCCGACCGCGCCCTGCAGGCCGCCCAGCACCAGCAGCAGCAGGAGGCGTCCCTTGTATCCCGCCGGGATGCCACCGCGCAGCCAGAACCAGGCGAGCGGCAGGGCATAGGCGAGGCCGATCAGCCGGCCCCACAGGCGGTGCGCCCATTCCAGCCAGAAGATCCGCTTGAAGCCTTCGATCCCGAAGCCCTGGTTGACCAGCTCGTACTGCGGGATGGTGCGGTAGAGGTTGTAGAGGCGCTGCCACTCGGCATCGGAGAGCGGCGGCAGGGTGCCGGAGAGCGGCGCCCATTCCATGATGGACAGGCCGGAGCCGGTGAGGCGGGTGGCGCCGCCGAGGGCGACCATCACCCAGACCATGGCGGCCACGCCAAGCAGCCAGAGGCCGATGGCGCGGGGGGCTGCCCGGCTGCGGACCGGGCGCGTGGAGGGGGCATCGAAAGGCATCCCCTTAGTATAGGGCTGCGAGGCGGCAAGGACACCAATCGAACGCCACCCCGGCGAAACAATCGGCGCGGCTTGCGGCCTGGCTGCGTGACTGCTACCGCAGCGGCGCGATGCAGACCGCCCCCGATGCGGCCGGTGCTCCGGCTGATACCCCCCTGGCGGCCCCGGCCAACCCTCCCCTGATCTCCGTTGTCATCCCGGTACGCAACGAGGCGCCGAACATCGCCCCGCTCGTCGCCGAGATCGAGGCGGCGCTGGCCGGGCTGGCGCATGAGATCGTCTATGTCGACGATGGCTCGACCGACGGGACGCCGGCGGCGCTGCGCGAGGCGGCGGGTACCGCACCGCTGCGGCACCTGCGGCACCGGGCGAGTTGCGGGCAGTCGGCCGCCGTCATCACCGGGGTGAAGGCGGCGCGCGGCGCCTGGATCGCCACCCTCGACGGCGACGGGCAGAACGACCCGGCCGACATCCCCCGCCTGCTGGCCCGGGCCCGGGGGGAGATGCAGGCCGAGCCGGCGCCGGTGCTGGTGGCGGGGCACCGGGTGACGCGGCGGGACAGCTGGGTGAAGCGGCGCTCCAGCCGCATCGCCAACCGCATCCGCGCCCGGCTGCTCGGCGATGCGACGCCGGATACCGGCTGCGGGCTGAAGGTCTTCCCGCGGGCGCTCTTCCTCGACCTGCCGCATTTCGACCACATGCACCGCTTCCTGCCGGCGCTTGTGCTGCGTCAGGGCGGGCAGGTGGTGAGCGAGCCGGTGAACCATCGGCCGCGGGTGCGCGGGCGCTCGAATTACGGGACGCTGGACCGGCTGGCGGTCTCGATCTTCGACCTCTTCGGCGTCGCCTGGCTGCAACGCCGCGGCTCCCGCCCCGTGGTCGAAACGGTGGCCGGGGAGTGAGCGAGCGCGGCCGGGCCGTCGCCAAGCTGCTGGTGCTGGCGGCGGGGCTGGTGGCGGCGGGGCTGCTGCTCAGGGCGCTCGGCGAGCTGCTCGGGACGGAATGGGTGGACCGCACCATTCGCGGGCGGGGTCTATGGGGGGAGGGCATCTTCCTCCTGGTTGGGATGGCGGCGACGGCGGTCGGCATTCCTCGCCAGGGCGTCGCCTTCCTCGGTGGCTATGCCTTCGGGGTGGTGGTGGGGACGGGGCTGGCGTTGCTGGCGCAGCTGCTTGGCTGCGCGCTGTCCTTCGCCTGGGCGCGGCTGGTCGGGCGGGGTTGGGCGGAGCGAAGGCTGGCCGGGCGCCTCGGGCGGCGGCTCAGGCCGCTGCGCGACCTGCTGGCGTCGAGGCCCTTCGATGCGACGCTGGCGCTGCGGCTGCTGCCGCTCGGCAATAACCTGGCGCTCAACCTGCTGGCGGGGATGGCGGGGATCGCGGCTGCCCCGTTCCTCGCCGCCTCGGCGATCGGCTACCTGCCGCAGACGGTGGTCTTCGCCCTGCTCGGCAAGGGGGTGCGGGTGGACGGGGCCTGGCAGCTCGGGCTTTCGGCCATGCTGCTGGCGGGGTCGGTGGCGATCGGCTTCGCCTTGCTCAGGCAGCACCGGGCGGGGCGGGCGCTGGAGGAGTAGCGCCCGCGGAGACCACTCAGTGCAGGACGAACTGGCCGTTGGCGAAGCGCAGCTCGGCCGGGCGGGTGAGCGCGGCGGAGGCGACGCGGACGGAGTGCAGCGGGCCCTCGATCTCGCGGCGCCAGAACTCCAGGAAGCGGGAAAGTTCGGGGAAGGCCGGGGCGTGGTCGACCTTTTGCCAGACGAAGGTCTGAAGGACGCCTGGATGGTCCGGCATGTGGTAGAGAATCTCGGCTGTGGTGAGCCGCCAGTCGGGGATTCGGACGAAGCGTTCGAGGCTGTGCAGCACGCAACACGATCCTTCTTTTCGGTGCCAGCCGTTGCGGCCGGCGATTTCCTCCGCCTTTGCAACGCAGAGCTTGCCACGGCTTTCCAGGTGCCTTGCAACAAAATTGTGGGATTTCAGTGGGTTGGCACTCGCACTCGGAGAGTGCTGCAAATCCCTTGACGCCCGCGCAAGCCTGCCCTAGATCGCTTGGCACTCCTCTGGGGTGAGTGCTAGCGGTCCCGCTGGCGCCTCCCGGCGGGGGGACCCATTCCAAGAGAATAGGCCAGGAGAGGACCGCATATGAGCTTCCGTCCCCTGCATGACCGCGTTCTCGTCCGTCGCGTGACGGCCGAGGAGAAGACCCGCGGCGGCATCATCATCCCCGACACCGCCAAGGAGAAGCCGCAGGAAGGCGAGGTTATCGCCGTCGGCTCCGGTACGCTGAACGACAAGGGCGAGCTTCGCGCGCTCGACGTGAAGGCCGGCGACCGCATCCTGTTCGGCAAGTGGTCGGGCACCGAGGTGAAGCTCGATGGTGAGGAGCTTCTCATCATGAAGGAGTCCGACATCATGGGCATCCTCGAGAACGCCGCCGTCGCCAAGGCCGCCTGAGCACCCGCTCCGGCACCTGACAGTCTTCAATACCGGCGAACGGGACCGCGCCAGGGCAATGATGCCCCGGCAGTGGCCGAACGCCCGAACCAATGAGGTACATACATGGCTGCGAAGGACGTTAAGTTCGGCGCCAATGCGCGCGACCGCATGCTGCGTGGCGTGGACATCCTGGCCGACGCGGTGAAGGTGACGCTCGGCCCCAAGGGCCGCAACGTCGTCATCGACAAGAGCTTCGGCGCTCCGCGGATCACCAAGGACGGCGTGACCGTCGCCAAGGAGATCGAGCTGGCCGACAAGTTCGAGAACATGGGCGCGCAGATGGTGCGCGAAGTGGCCTCGAAGACCAACGACATCGCCGGTGACGGCACCACCACCGCGACCGTGCTCGCCCAGGCGATCGTCCGCGAGGGCGCCAAGGCCGTGGCCGCCGGCATGAACCCGATGGACCTGAAGCGCGGCATCGACAAGGCCGTCGCCTCCGTCGTGGCCGAGCTCGAAGCCAAGACCAAGAAGATCTCGACCTCCGGCGAGGTGGCACAGGTCGGCTCGATCTCCGCCAACGGCGAGACCGAGATCGGCGAGATGATCGCCCAGGCGATGGAAAAGGTCGGCAACGAGGGCGTCATCACGGTCGAGGAGGCCAAGGGCATCCAGACCGAGCTCGACGTCGTCGAGGGCATGCAGTTCGACCGCGGCTACGTCTCCCCGTATTTCATCACGAATGCGGAGAAGATGATCGTCGAGATGGAGAGCCCCTACCTGCTGATCTTCGAGAAGAAGCTCAGCCAGCTGCAGCCGATGCTGCCGCTGCTCGAGGCGGTTGTTCAGTCCGGCCGTCCGCTCATCATCGTCGCCGAGGATGTCGAGGGCGAGGCGCTGGCCACCCTGGTGGTCAACAAGCTGCGCGGCGGCCTGAAGGTCGCGGCCGTGAAGGCGCCGGGCTTCGGCGATCGCCGCAAGGCGATGCTCGAGGACATCGCCATCCTGACCGGCGGTGAGGTGATCTCCGAGGATCTCGGCATCAAGCTCGAGAGCGTGACGCTGGCCCAGCTCGGCAAGGCCAAGATGGTCCGCATCGAGAAGGAGAACACTACGATCGTCGATGGCGCTGGCGAGAAGTCGGCGATCCAGGGCCGCGTGGAGCAGATCAAGGCGCAGATCGAGGAGACCACCTCGGACTACGACCGCGAGAAGCTGCAGGAGCGCCTGGCGAAGCTGGCCGGTGGCGTTGCCGTCATCCGCGTCGGCGGCTCGACCGAGGTCGAGGTGAAGGAGCGCAAGGATCGCGTCGACGACGCGCTGCATGCGACCCGCGCCGCGGTCCAGGAAGGCATCGTGCCGGGTGGCGGCGTGGCGCTGCTGCGCGCCTCGACCAACCTCGGCCACCTGAAGGGCCTGAACAACGACGAGCAGGTCGGCATCGAGATCGTCCGTCGCGCCATCCAGGCTCCGGCGAAGCAGATCGCCGAGAATGCCGGCAAGGACGGCGCGGTCGTGGCGGGTGAGGTGCTGCGCACCGACACCTATGTCTACGGCTACGACGCCCAGAAGGACGAGTACAAGGACCTCGTTGCCGCCGGCATCATCGACCCGACCAAGGTCGTGCGCACGGCGCTGCAGGATGCGGCCTCGGTCGCCTCGCTGCTGATCACCACCGAAGCCATGGTGGCCGAGCGTCCGGAGCGCAAGGCTCCGGCCGGCGGCCCCCCGGGCGGCGGCATGGGCGGCATGGGCGACATGGACTTCTGATCGAGCCCGAAAGGCCGATCGGAGAGAGGGGGCGGGCCGCAGGGCCCGCCCCTTTTTCGTGTCGGTTCGAGGCCTTTCCTGTTCCGAAATCCCTCACGATAACGCGTATGCGTGATCGTTGACTTCAACCGGCCGATCCGTGTCCACTCCGTGAGCCAGCAGTCCTTGGCCCGCCTTGCCGTGCCGTCCCGGAGCCCTCCGGCCGCCTTCAAGCGATCAAGCCTGGCGGTTTCGCATGGGCGATCCTCGCCCATGCCTGATGCATGGGAGGGCACGTCGCATGGCGATCGGCACCGTGAAATGGTTCAACGCCACCAAGGGCTTCGGCTTCATCGTGCCGCAGGATGGCGGCAAGGATGTGTTCGTCCACATCACCGCCGTGCAGAAGGCGGGCCTCCAGGGCCTCAACGAGAACCAGAAGATCAGCTACGAGGTGGTGATGGAGCGCGGCAAGGCCGCAGCAGCGAACCTCAAGCCGTTATAGGTTAATCCAGCCGCGCTCCGCTGCGGCGGACGATCTCGGCATGGTGGCGGAGTTCCGCGCCGAGATGGGTGGCCAACCGCTCGGGCGGGCCACCATAGGGGGCAAGGCCGGTCTCCTCCAGCCGCGCCCGCAAGGCGAGGTCGGCCAATACCCCGGATTGGGGCTGAGCCTGGGCCGCACAACTGGAGAGGCCAAGCGCGAGATGGCTCCGCCGTGCCACCGAGCCTGACGCCATCTCTCGATCCCCGTTGCCCGCAGGGCACAGTGTGGCGTGGCGGTGCGGCCCTTGCCAGGGACCGCGAAGGCTCAGGCGGCCTTCCTGTCCTCGATCCAGACGCGGCGGGCGCCCTGGCTTTGCAGGAAGCGCTGCGCCTCGGCCTTCTCATCCTCGGTCTGCGCCTGGATGCCGAGGGAGGGGCCTTCGGTCTTTGTCGAATCCTCCGGGCGGCTGCCGCTATCGGAGGGGCTGGCGGCGGCGCCGGCCGTCTCGCCGACCGCGAGCGTCGCGGCGCCGGCGGCCGCTGCAGCCGCGACGGCAGGCAGGGCGGCACCACCGGTTGCGATGACGATCCCGGCTGCCAGCATCGAGGTCGAGGCGGTGCCGATGCCAACGAAATTCTGCCGCAGGTTACGGGCGTCGGCGCCCTTCGGATTCTCGTCGGGGGTGATGACCTGGTCGTTGTCGGCAGGGCGTTCGCCCTGTGGCGCGGCGCGGGCCTGGAGTTCGCGGAACCACGCCTCGGCCTGGAGCTTCGCTGCGGCGCTGTCGAGCGTTTCGCGGTCCGCGAATTCACCCCAGACGACCGGGCCGGCATGGGAGCCGTGATCGTACTCGCCCGTCCATTGGCTGCTGTCGGCGACGATGGCCATGGGCATTCCCCTTGCTGTCCTGGGCAGGAGCAACGTCTGCGGCGGGACATTGTTCCGCGCCGGTGCCGGCGGCGGCGGCGCCCTGAGCATCAGAAGGCGGCGCGCAGGCGGAGCGTGGCGATCGGGACCGGGCCGCGATCGGCGTTGAAGCCGGGATTGACGATGAGCTGGAAGTCGAGCGCGGCATTCAGCCCGGGCGCGAGGACGGCGTCGTAATAGGTCTCGGCCACCACTCCGGGGGCATAGTTCAGGCGGCCGTCGCCGAGGATGAAGCCGGTGCCCCCGGCGGCGAGAAAGCGGCGCTGCGGGCCGTGCAGGCCGCCGACATTCGCGGCGAGGCCGATCGTGTCGCCCGGGCGCTGCCAGCGCCAGCCATCCAGCGAGATGCCACAGGAGACCGACCAATCCATCTCGGTGAGCATGATGTTCTGCGAGCGGCCGTCATTCCAGCCGAGGCGAAGGCGCCGAGCGTCCCGGTGATCTGCTGCTGCCAGTTCAGCGCCGCCATCATCTTGGTGCGGTAGGCACGCAGGCGGTCGGTATCTTCCTCGCCGGCGAGGAGGGCGCGCGTCAGGTCGCCGTGACCGGCCGAGCGGCTGCACAAGGCGCCGACCAGCATGCAGAGCGCGCCGGGCTCACGCCCGATGAATCAGAACCGGTCGAGCTGGCCGAGGATCTGCCAGCCGCGGCCGACACGCTCGTCGAGCTGGTCGCCACCCTGCCCGCGGTGACCTGGAAGGCGCCGAGGCGGTAGCCCAGCGGCCGTTCTCCCATTCCAGCACGGCGCCATGGGTGTAGCCGGCCGGGTCGCTCGCATAGCCCACGGCGCCGGCGCCGACGAGCGCATAGTTGAGGAATTGCGTGCGCGGCTCATGGGCGAAGCGGTTGTTGTCGAAGAAGTCCCAGACCGCGAGCTTGCCGGCGGTGATGGTGATGCGCTCGCGTGCCCGGGGCCCCGGTGAAGCGCATCGGGTCGTCATCCGCGCCGAAGGCATCGTAGGAGAAGTCTATGGTCTGGCGCAGGAACGGGCGGGTGACGTTCCAGTCCCAGTTGCGGGTGTCGCCGTGGAAGCCCTCCGTGTTGCTCAGCGCGCCGAGGCCGTGATTGTCGGAGAAGCCGAAGCCGCGCGTGGGGGAGGGGACGGCGATCATCTCCGCCCCGACCAGAGGCGGCGGCCGAGCACGATGTCGATGGTCTGCATCGCCGTGCTGTCGCGCTTCGGCGAGAGGCTGTTCTCGCCGCGATAGGGCGATCGGAAAGCGGGATGCGCCTGGATAGTGTTGGTCATCTGGCCGCGCAGCGGCCAGCCCAGCTGCTCCACCGGGCGAGGGCCTGCTCGGCGCCCCTGATCAACGTGTCGATGTTGCGTTCGTAGATCGGGCCGGCGACGCCGCGCTGCGCCGCGGCCGGGGTGGCGGCGAGCAGCGGCAGCGCGGCGAGCCAGGCGCGCCGCAATGTCAGTAGCGGTCGGGGACGTAGAGGTCCGACGGCAGCGTGCGCCGCTCGTAATTCGGGTCGAAGACGCGCTCGGGCAGCACGACCGGCTGGTGCGGCACGTCCTCGTAGGGGATCTGGGAGAGGAGGTGCTGGATGCAATTCAGCCGCGCGCGCTTCTTGTCGTTGCCCTCGACGATGTACCACGGCGCCTCGGGAATGCTGGTGCGTTCGAACATGGCCTCCTTCGCCTTGGTGTACTGCTCCCAGCGAACGCGGGATTGCAGGTCCATCGGCGACAGCTTCCACTGCTTGATCGGGTCATGGATGCGCATGAGGAAGCGAAGCTGCTGCTCCTGGTCGGTGATGGAGAACCAGTACTTCACCAGGATGATGCCGGAGCGGACGAGCATGCGCTCGAACTCCGGTACGTCGCGGAAGAAATCCTCGACCTGCGCCTCGCTGGCGAAGCCCATGACGCGCTCGACGCCGGCGCGGTTGTACCAGCTGCGGTCGAACAGCACGACCTCGCCGGCGGCGGGAAGATGCGCGACGTAGCGCTGGAAGTACCATTGCGTCCGCTCGCGGTCGGAAGGCGCGGGCAGGGCGACGACGCGGCAGATGCGCGGGTTGGTGCGCTGGGTGATGCGCTTGATGGCGCCGCCCTTGCCGGCGCTGTCGCGGCCCTCGAACAGCACCACCACCTTGAGGCCGCGATGGGCGACCCAGTCCTGCAGCTTCACCAGCTCGCCCTGCAGCCGCAGCAGCTCGCGGAAGTAGAGGCGGCGGTCAATGGTGCGGGTCTGGCGGGAGTGCAGCAGGTGGCGGACCTCCTCGGGCAGGCGCCGGTCGTCGATCTCCTGCTCCAGCTCCTCGTCGAAATCGTCCTCCAGCTCCGCCTGCAGCCAGGGCCGCATGGCCTCCTCGTCGTCCGGCATCAGCCTCTCTCCATTCGTTCGCAGGAGAATAACCCAGGAAGGTTGCAGGCCTATGACGCTCAGCCGCCGGCGCGGCGCACCACCGGGCCGCACAGGCCGAGGCCGGTATTGACCAGGGCGATATGGCTGAGCGCCTGGGGGAAATTGCCGATCAGGCGGCGGCTCGGCAGGTGGTACTCCTCGGCGAGCAGGCCGACATCGTTGCGAAGGGCAAGCACGTGGAGGAACAGCATGCGTGCCTCCTCGTGGCGGCCCTGCATGGCCATGCAATCGGCCAACCAGCATGAGCAGGCGATGAAGGCGCCCTCTTGGTCGTCGGCCCGGTCGGCATAGCGGTGGACGATGCCGCCATCGAGCAGGTGGCGCTCGATGGCAGCGATGGTGCCGGCGATGCGGGGATCCTCGACGGGGAGGAAGCCCATGAGCGGCAGCATCAGCAGGCTCGCATCCAGCGCCCGCGCGCCGTAGTACTGAACGAAATGGCCGAGTTCCGGGTCGTAGCCGCGGCGGCAGACCTCGGCATGGATCTCGTCGCGGAGGGCGGCGAGGCGGGTGAGGGCTTCCGGCTCCAGCCCGTCATCGGCATGGACCTTGAGGAAGCGGTCCACCGCGACCCAGCACATCGCCTTGGAATAGACGTGGTGCTGCGGCTCGCCGCGGCTTTCCCAGAGGCCCTGGTCGGGCTGGCGCCAGATGCGCTCGACGAATTCGATGAGGGTGCGGCCGATGCGGCGGCCATGCTCGCTGCCGTCGATGCCGGAGCGGCGGGCGAGGTGGACGGTGTCGAGAATCTCGCCGAAGACGTCGAGCTGGATCTGACTGGCCGCGGCATTGCCGATGCGGACGGGGCGGGAGCCCTCATAGCCAGGCAGCCAGGGCGCCTGCCATTCCTCGAGACGGCGGGACCCGTCGACCCGGTACATGATGCGCATCTTCTCCGGCGTGCCGCCGATGGCGCGCAGCAGCCATTGCAGCCATTCGCGCGCCTCGTCGCGGAAGCCGGCATTGAGCAGGGCGCAGCAGGTGAAGGTGGAATCGCGCACCCAGCAATAGCGGTAGTCCCAGTTCATCCCGCCGCCGGGCTTCTCCGGCAGGCCGAGGGTCGGAGCGGCGATGAGGCCGCCGGTGCGGGGGTGGCTCAGCGCCTTCAGCGTGAGGAGGGACCGGCGCACCGCCTCCGGCCATTCGGTCGGCTTGTCGAACTGGCCGATCCAGCCCTGCCAGTAGGCGAGGGTGCGGTCGAGGGCCGCCTCGGCATCGAGCGGGCCCGGCTCCGGGTCATAGGAGCGGGCATAGCGCAGGACGAAGGGGATGGTCTCGCCAGCCGCCAGGGTGAAGCTGCCATGGGTGGTGCCCTCCGCCGTCTCGAGCGGGGCCGGGCTGCGGAGGATGATCTGGTCGGGGCCGGCCACGGCGTGCATGCCGTCCGGCCGCGGCGTCAGCCAGCAGGGGACGCTGCCATAGTCGAAGCGAAGGCGCAGGTCGCACTCCATCTCGACCTCGCCGCGGAGGCCGGTGAGAATGCGGACCAGCGCGGTGCCGCCCTCGGGCTCGGCCGGCATGAAGTCGGTGAGGCGAACGGTGCCGGTCGCTGTCTCGAACTCCGTCTCCAGCACCAGCGTGTCGCCCTGGTAGCGGCGGGTGATGCGCGGCGCCGAATCGCGCGGGGCGAGGCGCCAGCGGCCATGCTCCGGGCCGCCGAGCAGGGCGGCGAAGCAGGCATCGTCGTCGAAGCGCGGCCAGCAGAGCCAGTCGATCGACCCGTCCCGCGCCACCAGCGCCGCGGTCTCGCCGTCGCCGATGAGCGCATAATCCTCGATGGGCTTTGACATGGGCCGTGCAACCCGGAGCGGCGCCCCGGGTTGCCTGAGCGATATGGTTTGCGCCGCGCACGAAAGGAGGATGGATGGCCGGGCGGCGACGGCATCCAGCTTGGCATGGTGCATCCGCCGGCAGCGAATATCCCGCAGTTAGATCGGGCTTGAACGAGATAGGGCGGTGGGCCCGAGCGTGCCGAGGGTCCGGCTTGGCTGACAGCTCTGTCAGCCGGTGCGGCGACGCTTGCAATTAAGAATAGCTCTCATTAATGGCGCTGCAAACCATTTCGGGGGTTGTTCCTTGTCCGCTCGCAGCCACCTGCCCCTGCTCTGCCTTGGGCTGACCCACCTCGCCCTCGCTGGCCCCGCCTGGGCGCAGGGCGCCGATGACGCGGCGGTCCGGCTGCCGGAACTCGCCATCTCCGGCCGGCCGGCGCTCGGCGCCACCGAGCCCCCCCGCGGCTTCGTCGCCAGCGAGGAGACTGCAGGCACCAAGGGCGCCTCCCGGCTGACCGAGGTGCCGCAATCCGTCTCCGTCGTGCCGCGGGCCACCATCGACGCGCTCCAGGCCCAGAGTCTCGGCGAGGCGGTGCGCTACCAGGCCGGGCTGCGGGCCGAGAGCTACGGGCCCGACCCGCGCGCCGACTTCCTGCTGCTGCGCGGCTTCGATGCGGTGGACAACGGCTATTACCTCGACGGGCTTCGCTACAGCGTCGGCTTCGCGGCGGGGTCCATCGAGCCCTATGGCCTCGACCGCTTCGAGATCGTCCGCGGCCCGGCCTCGGTGCTCTACGGGCAGATCCAACCGGGCGGGCTCATCAACCAGGTTTCGCGCCGGCCGACCCAGACGCCGCAGGGCGAGATGCGCCTCACTGCCGGCGATTTCGGCCGGGCGCAGGCGGCAGGCACCAGCAGCGGGCCGCTCGACCGGGACGGCGTCTGGTCCTACAGCCTGACCGGGCTCGGGCGGCTGGCGGATAGCCAGATCGACAAGGTGGGCAACGACCGGGCCTTCATCGCCCCGGCCCTCACCTGGCGGCCGGATGAGGATACGCGGCTCACGCTGCACGCCTATTACCAGCGCGACCGTACCCAGGGCGCGCAGTTCCTGCCCTATCTCGGCACGGTGCGGGAGACGGCATTCGGCCGCATCCCGACCCGGCGCTTCGTCGGCGAGTCGGGCTTCGACAAGTACGACATCACCCAATGGGGCATCGGCAGCGAATTCGAGCGGCGGCTGAGCGACGCGGTGACGCTGCGGCAGAACATGCGCTGGGCGCATTCGGGGATCAATTGGCGGCAGACCGTCGGCATCGGGCTGCTGGCGGACGAGCGGACACTCGGGCGCATCGGCTTCCTCTCGACGCCGGATATCGACCGCTTCCAGGTGGACAACCAGGCGGAGTTCCGCTTCACGACCGGGCCGCTGGGGCACCGTCTGCTGGCCGGCTTCGACTATTCGACGGTGCGGATCTCCAACCCGCAGGCCTTCGGCGGGGCGCCGAGCCTCGACGTCTTCCGCCCCGCCTACGGCTCGCCGGTGCCGCTCGCCGCGGCGGGGACGAATACGCGGCAGAACACCTCGCAATACGGGCTCTACGCCCAGGATCAGGTTCGCCTCGGCGAGCGCTGGGTGTTGACGGCGGGCGTGCGGCAGGACTGGGTGGAGAGCAGCACGCTCGACCGCATCGGCGGCGGCACGCAGCGGCAGAGCGACACGGCGACGACGGCGCGGGTCGGCCTCGTCTACCTCGCGCCGGGCGGCTTCGCGCCCTATGCGAGCTGGTCCACCTCCTTCCTGCCGACGCCGGGGACGAGCGCGGCGGGCCGCGCCTTCACGCCGCGCCAGGGCGAGCAGTTCGAGATCGGCATCAAGTACCAGCCGCCGGGGCGGGACAGCTTCGTCCAGGCCTCGCTCTTCCAGATCACCCAGACGAACAGCCTGACGACGGACCCGAACAGCCCGCTCTTCCAGGTGCAGAGCGGCGAGATCCGGGTGCGGGGCATGGAGCTCGAGGGCGTGGCGCGGCTGCCGCGCGGGCTGAGCCTCATCGGCTCCTTCACCGCGCTCGATGCGGAGATCACCAAGGGCGCGCCGGAGGAGCGCGGCAACCGCCCGGCCGGCGTGCCGGCGACGGGGGCCGGGCTCTATGCCGATCAGAGCTTCGGCGAGGAGGCCGGGCGGCTGGCGGGGCTCGGCCTCGGTGCCGGGCTGCGCTTCCTCGGCAACAGCACGACGGGCAATGCGGCGCACAACGTCGTTCCCTCGGTGACGCTGGTGGATGCGGCACTGCGCTACGATCTCTCGCGCTTCGGCAGCGGCCTCGCCGGTGCGCAGCTCGCCGTCACCGCAAACAACCTGTTCGACACCGCCTATGTCGCGCGCTGCACCAGCGACACGGCCTGCTTCTACGGCAACCGCCGCACGGTGCTCGCCAGCCTGGTGAAGCGCTGGTGAGCCTGCGCGCCTGGTCCCGCCTGCATACCTGGACGAGCCTCGTCTGCACGGTCTTCCTGCTGCTGCTCTGCCTGACCGGGCTGCCGCTGATCTTCCACCACGAGATCGGTCACTTGACCGGCGCGGAGGTGGAAGCGCCCGTCATGCCGCCGGGGACGCCGATGGCCGACCTTGACCGCGTCGTCGCCGCGGCGCGGGCACAGCGACCGGGCGAGGTGGTGCAGTACCTGATCTGGGAGGAGGACGATCCGGCCATCCTCTACCTGAGCATGGCGCCAACCCCGATCTCGCCGCCGCAGGAGCTGCGTACGGTGGTGATCGATGCGCGCACCGCCCTGGTGTTGGACGAGCCGCGCGACGAGGGCTTCATGTACTGGATGCTCCGGCTGCACACGGACCTCTTCGCCGGCATCCCCGGCAAGCTCTTCCTCGGCGCGATGGGGCTGCTCTTCGTCCTTGCTACCGTTTCGGGCGCGGTGCTCTACGGCCCCTTCGCGCGGCATGGCGAATTCGGCACCGTGCGCAGCGGGCGGAGCGGGCGGCTGCGCTGGCTCGACCTGCACAACATCCTCGGCATCGTCACGCTGAGCTGGGTGCTGGTGGTCGGCGCGACCGGCGTCGTCAACACCCTGGCGGAGCAGGTGCTCGCGGTCTGGCGGGCGGACCAGTTGGCCGAGATGGTGGAACCCTGGCGCGGGCAGCCGCCGGTCGCGGAGCCGGGCTCGGTGCAGGCGGCGGTGGCGGCGGCGCGGGACGCGGCGCCGGACCGGAAACCGTTCTTTGTCGCCTGGCCGCAGACCATGTTCTCGAGCGGGCACCATTATGCCGTCTTCCTGCGCGGCGACACGCCGCTTACCCACCGGCTGCTGACCCCGGCACTGGTCGATGCCGAGACCGGGCGGCTCACCGACCTGCGCGCCCCGCCCTGGTACGTGACGGCGCTGCTGGTCTCGCAGCCGCTGCATTTCGGCGACTATGGCGGGATGGCGCTGAAGATCGCGTGGGCGGTGCTCGACCTCGTCACCATCGTCGTCCTCGGCAGCGGGCTGTGGCTGTGGTGGCGCCGGCGGCGGGGGGCGGCGGCATGAGGGCGCGGCCGCAGGTGTGGCGCATCCCGGCGGTGCTGGCGGTGCTCTCCGCCGTCGCGCTGCTGGGCGGGCTGATGAGGGACGGCGTCTGGGACGCCGTCGCCAGCCTGGCCCTGGTGCTGCCGCTGCTCGTCGCCTGGTGGGCGGGGCGGCGGGTCAGAAATCCAGGCGCTCGCGCGCCGCGCTGAGGGTGGCGCGGGCGCCCGAGGCGTAGAGGGATTGCAGCCAGCGACGCAGCGGCCCAGTGAAGGCGGGCTGCGCCGCGAGGTCGCCGAAGACGGCTTCGACCGCGAGCAGCGGCCCCGGATCCGCGCCGCCCGCCGCCGCGCGCTCCCGCAGCAACGGGGCAAGGGCGTGGCGAAGGGCGACCGGCCGGCCCGCCTCGTCCTCGCCGCGGGCGCAGCGCATCCAGGCGGCGACGGCGAGGGCGAGAAGGTCCACCGGCTGGCCGGCGCGCAGCCGGTCGCGCAGCGGCTCCAGCACGATGTTGGGCGAGCCGTCGGCGACGATGCGCCCGGGCGTGTCCCGGATGGCGGGGTTGGCGAAGCGGGCGGTGACCGAGTCCTTGTAGGCGTCGAGATCGATGCCGGGGACGGGCGGCACGGTGGGGCCGGTCTCGCGGTCCATGACGGCGCGCATCAGCGCGGCGAGGTCGGCATCGGCCATGCAGTCGGAGACATGGGCGTGGCCCAGCAGCACGCCGAGGCCGGCGATGGTGTGGTGGCTGGCGTTCAGCAGGCGCAGCTTCATGAACTCGTAGGGGCCGACATCGGGCACGAGCTGCGCGCCCACCTCCTCCCAGGGCGGCCGGCCGGCGGCGAAGCGGTCCTCGATCACCCATTGGTGGAAGGTCTCGCAAGGCACCGGCCAGCGGTCGCGGAAGCCGTGGCGGGCTTCGAGCGACTGCCGGTCCTCATCCGTGGTGCCGGGAGTGATGCGGTCCACCATGGTGGAAGGGAAGGCGGCCTTGTCCTCGATCCAGCGGGCGAGCGAGGGATCGCGCAGCGCGGCGAAGACGAGCACCGCGTCGCGCAGCACCTGGCCGTTGTGCTGGAGGTTGTCGCAGGACATCACGGTGAAGGCGGCGGCGCCGGCCCGGCGGCGGCGGCGCAGCGCCTCCGTGATGACGCCGATGGCGGAGCGTGGCGCCTCGGGGGCGGCGAGGTCCGCCTGGATCAGTGGGTTGGCGGGGTCGAGGCGGCGGGTGGCGCGGTCGATGCAGTAGCCGTTCTCCGTCACCGTCAGGCTGACGATGCGGATGGCGGGCGCCTCCATTGCCCGCAGCAGGGCTGCGGAGGATTCGCCGGCGAAGGTCACCTCTGCGAGCGAGCCGATGACGGTGGCGCACTCCTCGCCCTCGCCGCGCTCGAGCAGGGTGTAAAGCCCGTCCTGCGGCGCGAGGGCGTCCACGATCCGCCGGTCGGGCGGCATCAGCCCGGCGCCGAGGATGCCCCAGGCGAGCGCGTCGGCGCGGCGCTCCATCAGGTCGTGCGCGTAGCGGGCCATATGGGCGCGATGGAAATTGCCGGGGCCGAGATGGACGATGCCGGCCGTGACGGCGGCCGGATCATAGGAGGGGATGTGCAGCCCGGGTGGGAGGCTGCGCAGGGTCGCCCGGTTCAGCTCCATCGCGCCATCCTTTGCTGTCATGCGGCGATGATCTCCACGCCCGCCGCGCGCAGCGCCTTCTGCGTTGCGGCGGGGACATCCTCCGTCACCAGCAGCGCGCCGCGGCCGGGGCGGGTGACGCGGCAAGGGGCGGCGCGGCGGAATTTCGCGCCATCCGCGACGATGAGCAAGCGGCCGGCACCGGCCAGCATGGCGCGGGCCACGGCCACCTCGTCCTCATGATAGTCGAGCAGCCAACCATCCTCGCCGATCGCGCCGACACCGGTGACGAGCGTGTCGCAGCGCCAGCGGCCGGCCAGCTCGGCCGCGGTCGCGCCGGTCAGGCCGCCGTTTCGCGCCTGCCAGGCGCCGCCGAGCAGATGCACCTTCATCCCCGGCGTGGCGCCGAGGATGCGCGCGGCCGCGCTGCTGTTGGTGACGACGAGGAGGTCGCGGTGGGTGGCGGCCAGCGCCTCCGCCGTCGCCTCCACGGTGGTGCCGAGGGTGAGGAAGAGCGAGGAGCCGTCGGGGATGAGCGCCGCGGCGGCACGGGCGATGCGATGCTTGGCGGCGCTGTTCTCGACATGGCGCACCGCGTAGTCGGTATTGGCGATGGAGGAGGGCAGGCTCGCCCCGCCATGGTGGCGCCGGAGCAGGCCCTTCCCGGCCAGTTCCGAAAGGTCGCGTCGGATGGTCTGGGGCGTGACCGCGAGGCCGCTCGCCAGCTCCTCGATGCCGGCATAGCCGCCGCGCCTGCGGAGCGCGTCGAGAATCCCAGCATGGCGGCTGTCGGCGCCCATCGCTCCTCCGTCTTGTGTGCGGGTGCGAAAACGAAAATCCGCTTGCGGAAGCGAACATAGATCGGCTTCACTCGCCGGCACAAGAAAGACGGTTGGGAGGAAGGCCATGAAGCGGCGCGAGCTCATCGGTGGCGCCCTGTCGCTCGCGGCGGCGCCCGCCTTCGCCCAATCGGGCGGCTTCGACTGGCGCCGGCAGGACGGCCAGACCATCACCCTGATGTTCAACAACCATCCCTGGTCGCAGGCGATGCGGGACATGGCCGGCGAGTTCACCGCGCGCACCGGCATCCGCACCCGCATCGAGATCTTCAACGAGGAGCAATTCCGCGCCCGGCTGACGACCTTCATGCAGGGGCGCTCGGCTGAGCTCGACGTGTTCATGACGCTGGCCAGCCGCGAGGGGCCGGTCTTCCGCAAGGCGGGTTGGTATGCCGACCTCGCGCCGCTGCTGGCGGACCCTGCGCTCACGGCGCCCGACTACGAGGCGACGGACTTCGCCCCCTCTATCCAGGGGGCGAATGTCTTCGACCGGCAGGTGGTCGCGGTGCCGATCAACCAGGAGGGGCCGCTCTTCTACTGGCGCCGGGACGTGTTTGAGCGGCTCGGCATCCCGGAGCCGCGCACGCTCGAGGACATCCCGGCGGCGGCCGCCGTCATCAAGGCGCGCGAGCCGGGCATCATCCCCTGGGCGGCGCGTGGGCTGCGCACGGCGATCCCCTATGCCTTCGTCGGCTTCGTCAACAATCTCGGCGGCTCGGTGGCGACGCCGGACGGCAAGCCGGGCATGTCGCAGCCGGGCAGCGTCAAGGCGATCGAGATGTATGCGAACCTTCTGAAGGAATACGGCCCGCCCGGCGCGCTGAACCACACCTTCACCCAGGTGATCGAGCTGCTCGGCGCCGGCCGCGTCGCCATGGTGCATGAGAGCAGCAACGAGTTCGCCAACATCATGCGCTTCCCGAACCGGGCGAACGACCTCGGCGTGAAGATCCTGCCACCGGGGAAAGAGAGCGGCATCTCGAAGCCGGCGGCAATCGGCTGGGGCATCGCCATCTCCGCGCATTCGCGCAAGCAGGCGGCAGCCTGGACCTTCCTGCAATGGGCGACCTCGAAGGAGACGCAGGCGAAGCTGGTCTCGGCCGGCGTCGCGCCGCCGCGTGCCTCCGTCTTCAAGGGGCCGGCCTTCGATGCCTGGACGGCGGAACTGCCCATCCGTCGCGCCTGGGCCGAGGCGCTGGTGCAGCTCGGCCGCGAGGGCAGCGGCGTCTTCCAGCCGCCGACCGACCGCATCCCCGAGGCGCGCGAGAAGATCGGCGATGCAGTGCAGCAGGTGGTCCTCGGCCGCGCGACACCGGCCGAGGCGGCCCGTATGGCAGATGAAGAGCTTGCGAAACTCCAGTAGAAGCGGCACCTCCTATCGCTGGATGGTGGCGCCGGCGCTGCTTTTCGCCGGGGTGATGATCGTCTTTCCCTTCGGCTATGCGGTGTGGCTGTCGCTCTGCGAGGTGGCGCTGGGCCAGCCGCCGCGGCTGAACGGCGGCGCCAATTACGCGCGCCTCGCGGCCGACCCGGATTTCTGGAACGGGCTGCGGCTGACGCTCTGGCTCTATGCCATCTCGCTGGTCGCGCAGCTCGTCATCGGCACCTGGCTCGGCCTGCTGCTGGCGCGGACGCGGCGGGCGCGGGGGCTGATCCGAACCATCCTCGTCTCGCCCTTCATGCTGCCGCCGGTGGTGATCGGAATGATGGCGATCGTGATCCTCGACCCCTCCTTCGGCATCGCCAACTGGATCCTGGCGCAGCTCGGCCTGCCGCCGCGGCTCTGGCTGTCGGACCCGGACACGGTGATCCTGACCGTCGCCGCGATCGACACCTGGCAATGGACGCCCTTCGTCGCGCTGATCGTCATGGGTGGCTACCTCTCGCTGCCCGGCGAGGTCTTCGAGGCGGCGGAGGTGGACGGGGCGCGGGGCTGGCAGCGCTTCCGCCGGCTGACGCTGCCTCTGCTCGGGCCGACGCTGGTGACGGCGGCGGTGCTCCGCAGCGTCGACCTGCTGCGCTTCTTCGACGTGATCTACATCACGACGCAGGGCGGGCCGGGGACGGCGAGCACCACGCTCAACATCCTCGCCTATCGCCGGGGCTTCGAGTTCTTCGACATCGGCTATGCCAGCGCGATCATGGTGACGCTCTCGGCCCTGGTCTTCGGCTCGGTGCTGGTCTTCGCGCGGCTGCGGCGGGCGGTGACGTGGTAGGGCGGCGCCTCGGCCGGGCGGCGGATATCGCTGCACTCGGCGCGGTGCTGCTGGTGCTGGTGGCGCCGGTGGCCTGGGTTCTGCTCAGCGCCTTCAAGACGCGGACGGAGGTGGCGGCGCTGCCGCCGCGCCTCTTCTTCACGCCGACGCTCGAGAATTTCGCCGAGCTGTTCGGGCGCAGCGACTTCCTCGACTACAGCTGGAACAGCTTCGTCGTGGCGGGCGGCTCGACGGTGCTCGGCCTCCTGCTCGGCGTGCCGGCGGCCTTCGCCATGGCTTGGCACCGGATGACCTGGCCGGCGACGGCGACCCTCTTCGCCCGCATGGCGCCGGGCACGCTCTTCCTGCTGCCCTGGCTGGTGATGTTCACCGCGGTGGGGCTGACGGGGACGCGGACGGTGCTCATCCTCACCCATGCCGTCATCACCCTGCCGATCGCCATCTGGGTGCTGCTGCCCTATCTCGAGGCGGTGCCGCGGGAGCTCGTGGAGAGCGCGCAGATCGACGGCGCGCGGGCGCATCAGGTGCTGCTGCGGGTGGTGCTGCCGGTGGTGGTGCCGGGTGTCGTGGTGGCGGCGATCCTCGCCTTCGTCTTCTCGTGGAACTACTTTCTCTTCGCCCTGGTCCTCTCCGGCATGGAGAGCAAGACGGCGATCGTGGCGAGCTTCAATTTCGTGGGCGAGGGCGTGACCAACTGGGGCGCGCTGATGGCGGCCGCCGTGGTGATCGCGGCCCCGCCCCTGATCCTGACTTTGTTGATCCAGCGCCGCCTGGTGGGCGGCCTCGCGGCGGGAGCGGTGAAGGGATGAGGGCGGCGCAGTTCCACGGCGAGGGCCGGATCACGGTGGAGCGGGCCGCGGAGCCTGCCCCGGCCGGGGGTGAGGTGACGGTGCGGGTCGCGGCCTGCGCGCTCTGCGGCAGCGACCTCAGGCCCCTGCGCAAGGGTTGGCCCCTCACCCCGGGGCATGAGATCGCCGGGCGGGTGGATCAGCCGGGGCATGCGCGGCACGGGCAGCGGGTGGCGGTCTACATCCCCGTCTTCTGCGGCCATTGCGAGGCCTGCGCGGGCGGGCGGACGCATCTCTGCCGGAACAGCCGGGAGCTGGTCGGCTGGCAGCGGCCGGGCGGCTATGCCGAGGCGGTGGCGGTGCCCGAGCGCTGCCTGCTGCCGCTGCCGGACGACGTGCCGGACCACCTGGCGCCGCTGCTGCTCGATACCATCGGCACCACGGCGCATGGCCTCAGGCTGGCGCGGCGGGTGGTGGAGGGCGGGCCGGCGCTGGTGCTCGGGGCCGGGCCGATCGGGCTCGGCGCCATCCTGGTGCTGCGGCGGATGGGGTTCGGGCCGATCTCGGTCGTCGATCCGGCGGCTTACCGGGCGGGCTTCGCGGTGAGCCTGGGGGCGGGGGCGATCACGGCCGAGGCGGCGGCGGCGGGGCGCTTCGCCCTGGTCGTCGAGGCGACGGGCAAGGATGCGGCGCGGCAGGTGGCGCTGGAGGCGGTTGGCGTTGAGGGCGTCATCCTCCAGCTCGGCGAGTCCGATGCCTGGTCGATCACCGAGACGCGCTCCATCCGGCTGAAGGACTTCTTCCTCCTTCGCTCCTTCTATTTCCCGATCGGGGATTTCGCGGCGAATCTGGAGCTGCTGCGGGCCGACCGGGCGGAGTATGAGCGGCTGGTGGATGACCGGGCCGGGCTCGACGGGCTGGAGGGGCTTTTCGCCGCCTTCGCCCGTGGCGAGCGGCTGAAGCCGGTGCTGGTGCCCACGGCATGACGCCGGGCCTGACCGGACGCGTGGTCTGCGTCGGGATCGCCGTGCTGGACCAGGTGTGGGAGCTGCCGGCGCTGCCGCCGGGGCCGGGCAAATTCATCGCCCATGGCTTCCGCGAGACCGGGGGCGGCATGGCGGCGACGGCCGCCGTCGCCATCGCGGCGCTCGGCGGCATGGCGCTGTGGCATGGCCGGCTCGGTGCCGACGGGCCCGGGGCAACGCTGCTCGGTCTGCTGGCGCGCTGCGGCGTGGAGGTTGTGGATGTGGTGCCGGCGCCCGGCGGGCGCTCGGCCGTCTCCGGCGTGCTGGTGGATGCGGAGGGCGAGCGGGTGCTCGCCGTCTTCCCCGGCGACGGCCTGCCTGGGGCCTCGGCGCTGGCTAAGGGGCGGCTGGACGGGGCAGGGGCAGTGCTGGCCGATCCGCGCTGGCCGGCCGGGGCGGAGCGGCTGTTCCGCCTGGCCGGCCCGCGGGGGCTGCCGCGGGTGCTCGATGCCGATGTGGCGGCGGCGGGCACCATCGCCGACCTCGCGCCGCTCACCGATCATTTGGTCTTCTCCCAGCGTGGACTGGTGGAGTTCACCGGCATCGAGGAGCCCGCGGCGGGCCTTGCCGCGGCGGCGGGACGGCTCGGCGGGATGCCGGCGCTCGGACCGGCGGGCGGGCTCGGCGTCACGCTCGGGGCGCGGGGCAGCCTGTGGTGGCGGGAGGGCGGCGCGGTGCCGCTTGCCGCGCCGCGCATCGCCGCCCGCGACACCACGGGCTGCGGGGATGTTTTCCATGGCGCCTATGCGCTCGCCCTGGCCGAGGGGCGCGATGCGCCGGGGGCGGCGCGCTTCGCCACGGCGGTGGCGGCGCTGAAGGCGGAGCGGGGCCGGGGCTGGCTCGGGATGCCGGACCGCGCGGCGGTCGAGGTGCGGCTCGCCGAAGGATGGGCTTGACCCCGTTGCGGGTCGTCGGTTGCAGCAGGAGAGCATAATGAACAACAGCACCCAGAAAGCGGATATCAGCGCTCTCGCCCGGCCTTCCGGCGCCTTCGCCATGCTGGCGGTAGACCAGCGCGAGGGCCTGCGCGCCATGATGGCGGAGTTCCAGGACGGGCCGGTGACGGACCGGCAGATGTCCGACTTCAAGATGGCCGCCTTGCGGGCGCTGACGCCGCATGCCTCGGCGGCGCTGCTCGACCGCGAGCTCGCCTGGGACCGGGCGGTCGCGGAGCGGGCGGTGGCGCCCGGCTGCGCGCTCATCGCCGCGGGCGACACGCTGATCTCCGGGCCGGGCGAGCTGGTGGCCGAGGCGCGCATCGACGAGGCGGTGGTGCCCGCCAAGGTGCGGGCGGAGGGCGCCGTCGCCATGAAGCTGCTGGTCATCTGGCGGCCGGACGAGCCGCCGGAGCCGCGCGTCGCGCTGGTGGACGATTTCGTCGCCCGGTGCCGGGCCGCGGGGCTGGCCAGCATCGTCGAGCCGGTCTGCCGCAGGCGCCGGGACGGGCAGCCCTGGAACACCGCCGAGGGCATCCTGCCCGCGGCGCGCGAGCTCGGCGGGCGCGGCGCCGATATCTACAAGGCGGAGATGCCGCTCTTCGGCAAGGGTGGCGAGGCGGAGGTGCGGCGGGCCTGCGCCGAGCTGACGCGGACGGTGCAGGGTCCCTGGGTGGTGCTCTCCTCCGGCGTTGAGCCGGATGCCTTTCCGCAGGCGGTGGACTGGGCCTGCCGCGAAGGGGCCGTGGGCTTCCTCGCCGGGCGGGCGGTGTGGCGCATGGTCATCGGCCGGCCGGATCTCGACGCCGCCCTGCAGCAGGAGGCGGTGCCGCGGCTGCAACGCCTGGCCGAGGTGGTGGACCGCGCCGTCGGGGGCTGAACCCCCCTGGCGGCGCCGCAGGGCGAGGGTTATGGAGACGCATGCTGCGTGCCATCCGCCTCATCGTCCTCGGCCTGATCCTGCTGCTTGGCGGTGCCTGGGCCTATGCCTGGGTCAGCCGGGCGCCGGGGCAGGGCGTGGGCGAGGCCTTCATCGCGTTGCTCGGCGGCGCTTCCGGCGGCGGCGAGGCGGGGCCGGTCTCTTCCGGCGGGGTGCAGCTGCCGGCGGGCCTTGCCCTCGGTGGTCCTTTCAGCCTGACCGACCAGTCCGGCAAGCCGGTCACCGAGCGCGACTATGCCGGCGGCTGGATGCTGATCTACTTCGGCTACAGCTTCTGCCCGGATATCTGCCCGACGGAGCTCGGCACCATGGCGGCCGCGCTCGACCAGCTCGGCCCGGCCGGGGCGAAAGTCGTGCCGGTCTTCATCACCGTCGACCCGCAGCGCGACACGCCGGAGCACCTGACCGACTATGTGGGCCGCTTCCATCCGCGGATGCAGGGGCTGACCGGCACGCCGGAACAGGTGGCGGAGGCGGCGCGGCGCTTCCGCGTCTACTACAGCAAGGTCCAGCGGCCGGAGATGACCGACTACCTGATGGACCATTCGAGCTTCATCTACCTGGTTGGTCCTGATACCAAGGTCCGCAGCCTGTTCCGCCCGGAGCAAAGCCCGGAGACCATCGCCGCCGCCATCGCCGCGCAGATCGGCCGCCCCACCGGATGAGCCAAAGCACGATTCCCGAGCCCGGGAAAATTTGTTAACCTGTTCTTTGCAGCCGGTCCGCCGGCCGCGAGCGGAGACGACGCATGGCGGATGACGATTCGGATCAGGACGGCACGAGGGAGGCAGGCCGGGGCGCCGCACCGCGGCACAGCCGACGGCTGTCCGACAAGATCCTGATCGCTTTCCACCACGCCTGCGACCAGGGTGACTACGAGGTGGCGGAGCAGCTTCTCCGCATTCTTGAGATGATGCTGACCCGCCGCCCCGTCTCGCCCGACACCAACCGGCGCCGCAACATGGAAAGCCTGGTCGCGGCGCATGAGCGGCTGTGGCACCTCCGCCACCCGGACACCAACATCAGCTGAAATCGAGGGCGGCTGCGTCGCGCAGCACCGCCTCCGCCGCCGGGGTGAAGCCCTCGCCCGGCCCGTGCAGCACGAGGCCCGGGGCGATGCGCGCCGGCCCGCGCCCCTCTCGCCTGGCCTGAAGCAGCACCCGCCTGGCGGCGACGCCGGCGCGGGGCCAGAAGGGCAGCAGCAGCGTCCCGGCGCAGCCCGCCCCGGCCAGCGCCGCCATGCCGGCATCGAGCCGCGCCGCCGGCAGGATGAGGCTGAGCGTTCCCCGCCGCGCGAGCGGCGCCGCCAGGAAGCATGCCCAGTCGCCTAGCCCCGCCGCCCCTGGCCCTGCCGCGTGGGTCATCGACTCGCGGCCCGGCTCCGGCGGCGGGGTGCCGCCCGGCCAGAAGGGCGGGTTGGCGAAGGCATGGTCGCAGGGCGGCAGCCGCCGGGCCAGCGCCCGGTCGCGCACATCGCCCTCGATCACCTCGGCGGCGAGGCCGGCGGCGGCGGCATTCTCCCGCGCCAGCGCCGCCAGCCCGGCATCCCGCTCCAGGGCGATGATGCGGAGCCCCGGCACCCGCGCGGCGAGGCAGAGGAAGGCGGCCCCGCTGCCGCAGCCGGCCTCCAGCACCACCTGGCCGGGCCGGGCCGGGATGCCGGCGGCGAGCAGCACCGCATCCAGCCCAGCCCGCAGCCCCCGCCGCGGCTGGTGCAGACGGACGCGCCCGCCGAGCAGCAGGTCCTCCGTGCAGTCCTCGCTCACCCTGCCTCCTCGCCCGCCTCCTGCAGGACGCGGCGGGCGTGCTCCCAATCCTCCTCGGCGACAGCGATCCGCCGGGGGAAGGCGCCGATGCCGCCCTCGACCGCGCTGATATGCTGGTCGAGCAGCACGCAGCCGATGCCGGCATCCCGCAGCAGGGCCATGAGGAAACTGAGGCGAACCGGGTCCACGCCCTGTGCGATCAGCCGCATATTGCCGTCAAATCCTTGTTTTCCCTGCGCTTGCCGCCATCTGCCGGCATGGCTATGGTGCCGGCCGCCGCGGCGGCCCCGCCACGGCCTTTGTATTGGCGGGCGAAACGGGCCGTCCAGGCGATTCCGCCGAGAGGCCCTGCCCACCCGGAGCCAGGATTCAAGCGAAGTGGCAGCGGTTGCGCGTGCTGTGCCGGACGATTCCTCTGTGACCATGCCGGCGAGCGATGAAGGCGCCGAGGACGCGCTGACCGCGCTCACAACGCTGGTCCAGGCCGATCTCGAAGCCTGCAACCGGCTGATCGTGCAACGCATGCACAGCCCGGTCGCGCTCATCCCGCAGCTCGCAGCACATATCGTCGCCGCCGGCGGCAAGCGGCTGCGGCCGCTGCTGACGCTTGCCGCCGCCCAGCTCTGCGGCTACCGCGGCGAGAGGCATGTGGCGCTGGCTGCCTGCGTCGAGTTCATCCACACCGCGACGCTGTTGCATGACGACGTGGTGGACGAAAGCTCGCTCCGCCGCGGACAGGCCAGCGCCAATGCGCTGTTCGGCAACAAGCCGAGCGTGCTCGTCGGCGACTTCCTCTTCGCCCGCGCCTTTCAGCTGATGGTCACGGACGGCAGCCTCAAGGTGCTCGCCATTCTCTCCGAGGCCGCCGCCACCATCGCCGAGGGCGAGGTGCTGCAACTTGTCACCCAGAACGACACGACGACGACCGAGGCGCAGTACCTCGAAGTGGTCGAGGGCAAGACCGCAGCCCTCTTCGCCGCCGCGACGCGCATCGGCGCCGTCGTCGCCGAGCGGTCGGAGGCGGAGGAGGCGGCGCTCGAGGCCTATGGCCGCAACCTCGGCATCGCCTTCCAGCTCGTCGACGATGCGCTCGACTATGCCGCCGAGCAGGAGCGGCTCGGCAAGACGGTGGGCGACGATTTCCGCGAGGGCAAGATCACCCTGCCGGTGCTGCTGGCCTTCGAGCGCGGCGACGCGGCGGAGCGCGAGTTCTGGCGCCGCACGCTGGAGGAGAAGGAGCAGGGGCCGGAGGATCTTGCCCGTGCTCAATCCCTCATTCAGCGGCACGGGGCGCTGCGGGACACCGTTGCCCGCGCCCAGGCCTATGGCGATGCGGCGCTTGAGGCGCTGGAGAGCTTCGCCGATAGCCCGGTGCGCCGCGCGTTGGCCGGCATCGTCGCCTTCTGCATCGCTCGCGCACGGTGAACAGCGGGCTTCCGGTCTAGCAGGCCGTTGGGTTTGCTGGTGGTGGGTAAGTTGGGTTGAGGATCAGGCGACGAGCCGCCGGCGGTGCAACCTGCGGCAGTTGCAGCCGAAGACCGGCTCGGCGGTCTACTTTCGGCGGATGTAGCGGTCTCTGGCGCCTTGGGTTTGCGGCTTGGCCAGCATGGTGAGGTGCCAGGGCTCGGTGATGCCGCTTGGCATCTTGGGTTGGGGGTGGCGGCCGGACGTCGTAAGCGTGGTGTGCCTGGGACTGGCCGATGGTGACGGGCGCCTCGATCCCCAAAGCCTGGAAGGCGAAGGCGAAGGCGGAGTTGGTGTCGGCGAGGACGGTCTGTGGCAGGCCGATGCCTAGCTCAATGCCGGTCATGGTTGCGGCGAGGCTTGTGCATCGGCGGGTTGGCGAGGGCCAGCTGCAAGTCCTCGGCGCAGGCGACAGCCTGCGCATTGTAAGCCCGTGGCATTCGTAGGCATCGGAGTGGCGCGTCAGGGCGCAGTCGGGATTGGGAGGTGGGCTTGCCGCCCGGGTGGCTGGTCGCTCTCCAGCGGCCCAAGCGGGCTGCCGCGCTGGCCTTTACTTGGCGTCATAGGTGGCTGCTTGCCGATATTGCAGGCGCGGGTGTTCGCCCAAGTGGCCGCTGGGGCTGTACGCTTGGATCTAGGTAGCTCAGATCTCCTTGGGCTTGGCACTGAGCGGTGCCGACACTGGCTCCAACCCTTGCTCGACAAGGCACGCCCAGGCGGTCTCAGCGTCCTCGGCAAAGCGGAACAGCCCAAGATCGGCAGGCCCGATCATCCCTGCCTCAAGCAGTGCGTCGAGGTTGATGACCGAGCGCCAATAGCCCTCGTCTACCAGCACGATGGGAACTTCCGGCGCCTTGTTGGTCTGGCGAAGAGTTAGCAGCTCAAACATTTCATCCAGGGTTCCGAAGCCGCCCGGGAACACGACCAACGCGTTGGCCCTCATCGCCAGGTGCATCTTACGCATGGCGAAATAATGGAAAAGGAATGTCAGCTCCGGGGTCGAATAGGCATTTGGCTCCTGCTCGTGCGGCAGCACGATGTTGAAACCAATCGACGGTGCCCCTGTGTCCTGTGCTCCCCGGTTGGCCGCCTCCATGATCCCCGGCCCGCCACCGGTGGCAATGACATTGTCCCGGACGCCCTCTCCGTCCCGGAAGGCTCCTCCGCGCTCCGAAGCAATGCGGCCAAAGGCCCGCGCTTGGTCGTACCAAAAGGAATGCCGGCCAGGGCCGCCCTGGCTCACGCGCGCGCTGCCAAATACCACGATGGTGGAACGCACCTGCCAGGCACGGAGCACCTCGTCCGCCTTGGCGAATTCCAACAGGAAACGAACTCCTCGCATCGACGGTCCCAACAGGAAATCAGAATCACGCACCGCCAACCGATAGGAGTGGGAGGCAAGTTGGGCAACGTTTGGCCTGGATGTGGAGGAGGTGTCGGTCATGTGTGCTCCTTGCCGGGGCAGTCACTCGAATTGGCCGATGCCGGCACAAAGAGCGGCCCAAGCCTATGACGATAGATGAGGTGCTGCGGATCTGGTCCGGCGAGGGTGAGAGTTGTCTTCATCGGGCCGCCGAGCGCGGCAGAAGAGCCGAGCACCCGGCTTTCGAACTATTCCATCAATCGTGCTCGTCCCGAGGGCAGCCCAGCCACCTCAGTCCGGGCTGCGAAAACGCCGCCTGCAATCCCCGTTCCGGCGCCGTCCGGCCCGCCGGCAGTGGTGATGAACAGCGTCCGCATGTCGACACCACCGAAGGCACAACTTGTGACGTTCTCCGTCGGCAGTTCGATCCTTCCCCGCAGCTGCCCATCAGCGGAGAAGCGGGAGATGCAGCCGCCACCCCAATGCGCAACCCAAAGACATCCCTCGGCGTCTACCGCCAGGCCGTCGGGACAGCCATCGTCGTCGCCGAAGCGGACAAACATGCGCTTCTCGGAAATTTCGCGGCGCAAATCGTAGGAGTAGACAATTCGGATCGGGCTGTCGGCGCAGTACATGACGTGGCCGTCCGGAGAGAAAGCTGGGCCATTGGGAACCGTGTAAGTCCCGGCGAAACCTGTCACCTGCCCGGGGCCATCCAGGATATGGAGGGCGCCCTCCGCCGGGTGCTGGTCAACCTGCATGGTGCCGAACCAGAAGCGGCCGGACGGGTCCACTTTTCCATCGTTGAGGTGGTGGTCCGCCAACAGCCCCTTCGGCGCAACGACGAATTCAAGCTGCCCCGCCTCCGGCTCGAAGGAAAAGACCCCAGTCCTCAGGCCGATGATGATCCTGGCGGGATTCTCGGTGAGTGCCAGGCACCCTGGCTCTTGCGGCAGCTGCCACGATCTTCGGTCACCGCCAGCCTCATCCATCCCATGCAGGCTGCAGCCCTTTATATCCACCCACCAGAGCCGGCCGCCCCGGTCGTCCCAGACTGCGCCTTCCCCGAGGCGGGCACCGGCCGCCCAGACGAGACGCGCCTGCCCCAGAACCGGGCCCCTACCGGTCATCTCGGCTCCTCTCGACGGCGCAGCGCAGGCAGCACCCGCTCTCCGAAGGCATCGATGAATGCCCGCTGGTTGCGGCCCACCTGGTGAAGCTGGATTTCGTCGAAGCCAAGTTCGGCGAGCTCCGCGATCCGGGCCGCATGCCAATCCAGATCAGAGGAGATCCAGACGGACTCCCGCATGTCCTCCGGCCCGACGAAGCGTGTGGCGGTGTCGAAATCCTGGGGCTTGCGCAGCTCCCAGTTCACGTCGCCGCCCAGCACATTGGTGCGCCACTGCTCGTGCGCCCCGGTCAGCGCCTCCTCCTCGGTTCGCGCCCAGTTCAGCGTGACCTGGACAACCAGCCGTTTCCCCGTGCCGCCGCCCCGGCGGAAAGCCTGGATCATTTTCCGCAACTGGTCTGGAGATGCCGACACCGTCAGCAATCCGTCTGCCCAGGCGCCCACGGCCTCTGCCGTTGCCTCGGTCACCGCCGCGCCGAGCAAGGCCGGCGGCTGGGTGGGGCGGCTGTAGAGCTTCGCATCGACCACCGTGACGCGACCATGATGCGTCACCTCCTCACCGGCCAACAGGGACCGGATTACCTCGGCGCATTCGCGCAGGCGGGCGTTGCGCTCGGACTTCTCCTGCCAAGCCAGACCGGTGATGTCCTCGTTCAACCGCTGGCCGCTACCCAGGGCGAACCAGAAGCGGCCGGGGAACATCTCGGCCAATGTCGCTGCACCCTGGGCGAGGATGGCAGGGTGATAGCGATAGCCCGGCGCGGAGATGACGCCGAAAGGCAACCGGGTTGTTGCCATCGCGGCACCCAGCCACGACCAGGCAAAGCCCGAATGGCCCTGCGCCATGCCCCAGGGCTTGAAATGGTCGGAGGACATCGCGCAGTCGAAACCCGCCTGCTCGGCGGCGCGCGCCAAGGCCAGGAGCTCGGACGGAGGGAACTGCTCATGCGAGGCATGAAAGCCAATGCGGGGCGGGAGCGCCATGATCCGGATGCCTCTGCTGAGGTCGCCTGGAACTTGCGAATCTTCGTCCGGTTGCGTGACCGGCGCAGTTGTTCCGCTGAGCGGTGGGGATTAGGTGAGTGTGCCGGCCATTGCATTGGCAAATCGGCCGCAGTCTTGAGTTGCGAGCCACAACCTTCATGCATATCCGGAACGGGGCAAGGATTTCAGCTGGGGCCTGAGTCAGTGAGCCACGAACCTTGCCGCCGATCTTTTCCACTCAGCCACGGCCTTGTCCCAATGCAGCACCTCGACGAGGTCACAGCGACGAGCGCTGGCGCCAGCATTAGCTCGGGCACGCCGTCGACCAGAGCGGGCCGGTACCGGACGTGCTCGTGCGGCGATGCCGCGACAGGCAGGCCACCAAGCGGCTGCTGCTGAAGCGGCAAGGCCGGCCGCCCTGCATTGCAACTCCGCCGTGACCACGGCTCCGTCAGCGAGTGCCGAACCGCAGGTCGCGTGCAATGGCGGCGTGGACATCCACGAGCGACATGGCCACCGTAGCGTAGCGACCCGCACGAGCCGCCTTCGCCAGGCATCCACCAACCTCCCGGCGACGGCAAGCCGACGGCGCCCAAGGGACCCCCGGGCTGCAACTGGTGTGCTCTGGCAGAGTCTGACGTCTCGGGGGGATGCCCGTGATAGGTGACGGGCCACGCTCGCAAACAAACCGGCGGCAAGAATGGGGCAGCTCGAGCCCGGACGGCCGGAACACGTCCGCATCGCATGCTCCCGAACACGGCCTGAATCAGGAGCTGTGCGCACTGACCCATGCGACAGGGACACCGTTCGGTCCCTGCTTCCGCTTTTCTCCGCGCGATGCCTGCCATCCGGCCCGAGGCAGCCCTCGCCGCAGCCGCCCCGGCAGCCCAATATATCACGGCGGATCCCTCTTGTTTGGCGCTCAAGCCTGGATCAGCCTGCAGCCAGATCCGGCTGGGGAGACTACCGTCTCCGCTTGCGTGGTTGATGAGACCGCAGCGCTTCCGCGTGCGGAAGGCCGAGATGGAGACACGCCCATGACGATCCGCCTCACTCGCCGCGCCGCGCTTGGCGCTGTCACGGCACTCGCCGCGCCCGGCCTGTCGCAGGCGCAGCGTGGCGCCGACCCGCGCGTGCTGCGCTTCGTGCCCCAGGCGGCGCTGACCAATCTCGACCCGATCGCATCGCTGGCCGGGGTCGCCGTCAATCACGGCTACTACGTATTCGACACGCTCTACGGCATCGACGCCCGGATGCGCCCGCAGCCGCAGATGGCGGAGGGGCACAGCGTCTCCGATGACGGCCTCGCCTGGACCATCCGGCTGCGCGAGGGCCTGTTCTTCCATGATGGCGAGCCGGTCCGCTCGCGCGACTGCGCCGCCAGCCTCAGGCGCTGGGGCGGCCGCGACACCTTCGGCCGCACCCTGGCTGCGGTGGTGCGGGACTACGAGACACCCGACGACCGCACCCTGGTCATTCGCCTCGCCAGGCCCTTTCCCCTGCTGCTGGACGCCATCGCCAAGGCCGGCACCGCCCCGGCCTTCATCATGCCGGAACGCCTCGCCGCCACCGATCCGGTGCGGCCGGTGCCGGAGATGATCGGCTCCGGCCCCTACCGCTTCCTGGCTGACGAATTCGTCGCCGGCAGCCGCGCCGCCTATGCGCGCTTCGACCGCTACCGTCCGCGGACGGAGACGCCGGAATGGACGTCCGGCGGCAAGGTGGCGCATTTCGAGCGCGTCGAGTGGCACATGATGCCCGATGCCGCGACTGCCGCCTCGGCGCTACAGGCAGGCGAGGTCGACTGGTGGGAGCAGGTCGCCGCCGACCTGATCCCGGTGCTGCGCCGGTCGCGTGACATCACCATCGCGAATGGCGACCCGGCCGGCTACATGGGCGTGCTGCGCTTCAACCACCTGCAGCCACCCTTCGACAAGCCGGCGGTGCGCCGCGCCGTGCTCGCCGCCATCGACCAGCCGGACTTCATGGCGGCGGTGACGAACAGCGACCCGAGCGCCTTCAATGTCTGCCACTCCTTCTTCCCCTGCACCACGCCCTATGGCCGCCCGCCGGCGCAGGACCCGATGGCCTCGCCCGGCCTCGACCGCGCCCGCGCGCTGCTGCGCGAGAGCGGCTATGCCGGCGAGCGGGTGGTGATGCTGAACCCGGCCGACTTCACCTCCATCGCGCCGCTCGGCCTGATCGGGCAGGACCTGCTGACGCGCATCGGCTTCAACGTGGAGTTCGTCACCACCGACTGGGGCACGGTGCTGAGCCGCACCCTCAACCGCAACCCACCCGCCCAGGGCGGCTGGAACATCTACCCGGTCTGGTGGAGCGGCATGGGCATCGTCACGCCGACGCAGAACGCGCTAATCCGCGGCCAGGGCACCGGCGGCTGGAACGGCTGGTACGAGAGCGCCGAGATGGAGGCGCTGAACGCCGAATGGCTCAGCGCCCCGGACGAGGCGGCGCGGCTCGCCATCGGCATGCGGATGCAGGACCTCGCCTTCCGCGACGTGCCCAGCGTGCCGCTCGGGCAGTTCTTCATCCGCACCGCCTATCGCCGCTCGCTGACCGGCGTGCTGGAGGGACCGCGCCCGGTGCCCTGGAATGCGAGGCGCGCGTGATGCAGGCCGTGCCGCCCGTCGCGGGCTATCTCGACCGCCTCTCGCGCCGTCCCGGCGAGCGCTTCACCGCCCATGTCAGCCTGCGCGAGGCAGCGCCCTGCCGCGTGCGCATCCTGCGCGTGGTCAGCGGCGACCCGAACCCGGCGGGGCCGGGCCTCGACCTGCGCCCGGTGCCGGACCTCGACGAGATCCGCTTCGAGGGCCGGCACCAGCCGGTGCCGATCGGCTCCTGCGCGGTGATCCGGCGCGGGCCGCGCCTCGCGCCGGAGGAGCCGCGCTGCTGGTCGGCGCTGGTCTGGATGCGCGGCGATCAGGCGGCGGCGACGGTGCTCTCGGCCGAGGGCGGCGGGCTGGCCCTGGCGCTGCGGGCCGGCACGGCGGGTGCCGAGGCCGAGGTGACGCTCGGCACCGCCACCTGCCGCCTCGCGACGGGGGTGGCGCTGGCGCCGCGGTGCTGGCACCGCCTCTGGCTCTCCCATGATCCGTCCACCGGGCGGCTCCTGCTCGGCCAGTCCGGCGCCGGGACCATGGAGACGGCCGAGGCGAGCCTGCCGGCGGGCCCGGCGCCTGCGACGGATGGCGTGGTCGTCGCGGCGCGTGGCCTGGACGCCCCCCGCGACCACTTCACTGGCAAGATTGAGGCGCCGATGGCGGCCGCCGCCTTCGTCGCGGCTTGGCCCGAGCCGCTGGACGTGCCGGCCGAGGCCGCTGCGGCCCTCCGCGCCGCCTGGGATTTCTCTCGGGGCATCGGCACCGATACCGTGCACGATGCCGGGCCGGATGGGCTGCATGGCATGCTGGTCAACGCGCCGACGCAGGCCGTGGTGGGCGCGCGGTGGAGCGGCGAGGAAAGCTGCTGGCGCCACGCGCCGGGGGACTACGCGGCGATCCATTTCCACGCCGACGACCTCGAGGATTGCCGCTGGGCGCCCTCCTTCCAGTTCGACGTGCCGGAGGGCATGGCGAGCGGCTGCTACGCCTTCCACGTCGTCACCCAGGCCGGGGAGGATTGGCTGCCCTTCTACGTGCTGCCGCCGCGCGGGCGGGCAACGGCCGCGGTGGTGTTCCTCGCCTCCACCTTCACCTACCAGGCCTATGCGAACCACGCGCGCGGCAATGCGGACGAGGCCTACCAGGCGCGCGTCGCCGCCTGGGGCGCCTATCCGCACAACCCGGACCAGTACGGCGCCTACGGCACCTCGACCTACAACCGCCACCCGGACGGCAGCGGCATCGCGCTCTCCTCGCGCCTGCGGCCGGTGCTGACGATGCGGCCCGGCTTCCTCACCTTCGACGATGCGCGCGGCTCCGGCCTGCGGCACTACCCGGCCGACACGCATCTGCTGGCCTGGCTGGAGGCGCAGGGCATTCCCTTCGACGTCGTCACCGACGAGGACCTGGACGACGAGGGCACGGCGCTGATCGCGCCCTACCGCGTCCTGCTGACGGGCACGCATCCCGAATACCACACCGGGCGGATGCTGGATGCGCTGACCTACTACCGCGACCATGGCGGCAGGCTGGTCTATCTCGGTGGCAACGGTTTCTACTGGCGCATCGCGCGCGACCCGGCCCGACCGCATCTGATCGAGGTGCGCCGTGCCGAGGGCGGCATCCGCGCCTGGGACGCGGAGCCGGGCGAGTATTACCACCAGCTCGACGGCCAGCTCGGGGGCCTGTGGCGGCGCAACCGCCGGCCGCCGCAGGCGCTGGTCGGCGTCGGCTTCTCGGCTCAGGGCCTGTTCGAGGGGACGAGCTTCCGCTGCCTGCCGGCGGCGCGCGCGCCCGAGCATGCCTGGATCATGGAGGGGGTGCCGGAGGAGTTCGGCGATACCGGCCTGTCCGGCGGCGGCGCGGCCGGCTTCGAACTCGACCGGGCCGATATCCGCCTCGGCACGCCCGCCAATGCCGCCATCCTGGCAAGGTCGGGCCCGCCGCCGCCCTCCTTCGTGACCGTGCCGGAGGAGCTGCTGTCCCATGTCGCGACCGTCACCGGCGAGCCGCCGCGCGCTCTGCAGCGCGGCGAGATCGTGTATTTCACCGTACCCGGCGGCGGCGCCGTCTTCTCCGTCGGCTCCATCACATTCTGCGGCAGCCTGTGGGATGGCCGGGCCTTCGCCGGGCCGGTCTCCCGCTTGCTGGAGAATGTGGTGAGGCGCTTCATGACGGCCTGACCCATGTCGGCCCAGCCGTCGAGAGGGTACATCCCGCGCTCAAAGGCAGATGCCGGCGGAACGCAGGGAGCGTCCGCTCAAGGCCTGCGTGGCTCGCTGGTGTCCACGGCCCGCTGGTAGGCGACAAGGTCGAGGAAGGCTTCGGCCTCCACGACCACGCCGTCCCTCATCCGGAAGATCCACACGAACTGGTTGCTGTAGGCACCGCCCGCGGTGGTCGAGGCACTTGCTTCGAAGCGGATGATGACCGTGTCGCCGACCGCCCAGATATGGTGAACCCGCGGGACGAGCGGCGTCGCAAGCCGGATGATCAGGGGCCGCGAAGCGCGCTCGACGAATTCCTCGCGGCTCCGGTAGGTCCCCGCTACCGGGCCGGAGCCATGAATGGTCCAGACCACATCAGGCGCAAGCAGTCTGGCGAAGACATTGTCACCAGCACTCCATTCCTCGAAAGCCCGCCGCACGATCTCCTCGTTGCTGGACTTCGCAGGATCCGCGGCCCCCGCGGGTGCTGCAGCGAGTGCGAGCGCCAGCGCGGCCCCCGCGAACGGCCAAAGCAGGTTTCTCAGATCCATGACATCGCCTTTCTTGCTGTAACAATCTGCAGCCTGGGCGCCCGACCAGGGGCGCCGCCTATCAGGGGGGCGACGGGGAACGGCTTGGATGCACCCGCCGGCGCAGCACCATGCCGCCGTGATGGAGGGTATCGGCATCGACGAAGTCGCCATCCGCGGTGAAGCCGGTGTCGTCCCAGTACTCGATGTGAGTGCCGGTCACTTCGTAGCGGCCCCGGTACGCGCTCTCCCGCCTGCCACGCGCCTCGTCGTAGCGGCCGTTCGGCAGCAGCTCGTGCCGCACCTGCCCGTCATTGGTGACCCACATGCCGACATAGGGATGCGTCTGCCGCGCCACGCCCTGCTCCACGGATGCCGGGCTGGAAAGCGCCATGGCCAGGCCCGCCGCCGCTGCGCTGAGGGCGCGCATCAATGCGCCGCCCGGGTCGGGCGTACCACGATCTCGTTGACGTCCACCTCCTCCGGCTGCTCCAGCGCAAAGCGCACGGCGCGGCCGATGGCATCGGGCTGGAGCGCAACGGCGCGGTAGGTTCTCATGGCCTCCGCCGCTGCGGGGTCGGTGATCGTGCCGGCAAGCTCGCTCTCCACCACGCCCGGATGGATGCAGGTGACGCGGATGTCCTCGCGCTCCTGCCGCAGGCCATCCGATATCGCGCGGACGGCGAATTTGGTGGCGCAGTACACCGCGGCAGTCGGCGAAACGGTGAGCGCGCCCACCGAGGCAATGTTGACGACATGGCCAGAGCCGCGCGCCACCATCTCGGGCAGCACGGCGCCGATGCCGTAGAGCACGCCCTTGATGTTCACATCCACCATACGCTCCCACTCCTCGACCTTCATCGACACCATGAGCGACAGCGGCATAACCCCGGCGTTGTTGACGATCGCATCCACCCGGCCGAACTCATCCCGCCCCGCTTGGGCGAAGGCCTCGACGCTGCGGCGGTCCGTCACGTCGAGGTGGCGCGTCAGGATGTGGGCGCCGGCGCCTCGAAGTTCCTCCGCAAGCGCCTCCAGGCGCTCCGTCCGGCGGGCGCCGAGCACCAGCGTCGCACCGGCCGCTGCGAGTTCCCGGGCGATGCCGAGGCCGATGCCGCTGGAGGCGCCGGTGACAAGAACAACCTTCTCAAGAGCCATGGCGGCTTCTCCCTTCTGCCCGGCTCCGATTCCGCTCCCTGACGGCGGGAATGGCGGCTTCGGCCGGCGGGGGGAAACTAAGTGCGCGGGATTGGCTTGATAATCCGCCTTCTCGGCAACAGGCCGGTTAGTATAACTGGACAATGCGATCCGATCTCAATGCCCTCGCCGTTTTCGCCACCGTGGCGGAAGAACGCAGCTTCCGCGCCGCCGCAGACCGCCTGGGCGTCACCCGATCCGCCGTCAGCCAGTCGATCCGTCGGCTGGAGGAAACACTCGGCGCGGCGATCCTGCACCGGACCACGCGCAGCGTCGCACTGACCGAAGCCGGCGAGCGGCTGCGCGCCGACATCGCCCCCGCGATCGCCGAGATGCGCGCCGCCATGGAGGGCGTGCGCAGCCTCGGCGGCGCGCCGCGCGGGCAGTTGCGCATCGCCGTGTCGTCCATCGCGGAGACCTTCCTGTCCGGTTCGCTGCTCGCCGGCTTCAGCCGGGCTTTTCCGGCAGTACAGCTCGACATCCTCGTCACCGACGAGGAGGGCGACATCGTGGCGCTGGGCTTCGATGCGGGCGTGCGCCTGGGTGAGGTGATCGAGCAGGACATGATCGCCGTCCCAGTCTCGGACGATCAGCGCCAGCTCGCCGTGTGCTCCCCTGCCTATCTGGCGGAGCGCGGCCGGCCCAGACACCCGCGCGACCTGGCGCGGCACCGCTGCATCGGCTGGCGCCCGGCTCCCCACCGCCCGCCCTATCGCTGGGAGTTCGTCGAAGGCGGTCGGGAGTTTGCCGTTGACGTCGTACCCGAGGTCACCACCAACGACATGGGCCTGATGATCCGTATGGCGCTCAGCGGCGCTGGGATCACCTTCGGCATGGCGGACACGTTCGGGAGTTTTTTGGAGCGGGGCGAACTCGTGCCTTTGCTGGAGGAGTTCAGCGTACCCTTCGCGGGTTTCTACCTCTATTACCCGAACCGCCGGAACGTCGCGCCCAAGCTTCGCGCACTCATCGAGCACGTCCAACGCCACCGTGGCGGCCACAAGCAGGACCAGCCGCCTTCCAAGAACTTGGAGCCAAAACGTCCGCCATGACGGCCTGCGCCGCCGGGCGACGTGGTTTTTGCTTCTATTCTTTTCGGCCCGCCGACATCAGACGTCCACCTCCGCCTCGTCGAGCTTCGCGGCATTCTCCTGGATGAACTTGAACCGAAGCTCCGGCTTGCGGCCCATCAACGCCTCCATCAGCTCCGCGGTGCGCGTGCGCTCCTCAGGCGGCAGGACGACCTTCAGCAGCGTGCGGCGCTTCGGGTCCATCGTCGTCTCCTTCAGCGCCGCGGGCGGCATCTCGCCGAGGCCCTTGAAGCGGCTCACCTCGACCTTCTGGCTCGGCTTGAACTCGCGCTTCAGGATGCGCTCGCGGTCGGCGTCGTTCATCGCATAGACCGACCTGCCGCCATGCTGCAGCCGGTAGAGCGGCGGCTGGGCGAGATGCAGCCGGCCCTGGCGCACCAGCTCAGGCAGTTCCTTGTAGAAGAAGGTCATCAGAAGGGCTGCGATATGCGCGCCGTCCACATCGGCATCGGTCATGATGACGATGCGGCCATAGCGCAGCCTGCCGATGTCGAAGCGCTCGCCCGCGCCGCAGCCGAGCGCCTCGATCAGGTCCTTCAGCTCCTGGTTCTGCCGCAGCTTGTCGGCCGAGGCGGAGGCGACGTTCAGGATCTTGCCGCGCAGCGGCAGCACCGCCTGGGTCTCCCGGTCGCGCGCCTGCTTGGCCGAACCGCCGGCCGAATCGCCCTCGACCAGGAAAAGCTCGGTGCCCTCGGCGCTCTCGCGCGAGCAGTCCGCCAGCTTGCCGGGAAGGCGAAGCTTCCGCGTCGCCGACTTGCGCGGCGTGTCCTTCTGCTCGCGCCGGCGGATGCGTTCCTCGGCGCGCTCGATGGCCCAGGTGAGGAGGTTGCCGGCCGTGGTCGGGTCGCCCGCGAGCCAATGGTCGAAATGGTCGCGCAGCGCCGTCTCGACCAGCTTCGTGGCCTCGGGGCTGGTCAGCTTCTCCTTGGTCTGACCCTGGAATTGCGGGTCCCGCACGAAGACGCTCAGCATGCCGGCAAGGCCGCCGAACAGGTCCTCGGCGGTGACGCTGGCCGCGCGCTTCTCCTTCTTCAGCTCGCCATAGGCGCGGAGGCCCTTCACCAGGGCGCCCCGCAGCCCGGCCTCATGCGTGCCGCCCTGCGGGGTCGGGATGGTGTTGGCGTAGGTGGAGAGGAAGCCGTCGCCCTGCTCCAGCCAGGTCACCGCCCATTCGCAGCGCCCGGCGCCCTCGGGGAAGGTCGCTTCGCCGACATAGGGGACGGGGACGACCTGGCTGCGGCCTTCGAGCGCCGAGCCGAGGAAGTCGGCCAGGCCGCCCGGGAAGTGCAGCGTGGCGCTGGCCGGCGTCTCGCCGCTGGCGAGCGAGGCGTCGCAGGCCCAGCGGATCTCGACGCCACGATAGAGATAGGCCTTGGAGCGGCAGAGCCGGTAGAGCCGGGCGGCGGAGAAGTCGAGCTTGCCGAAGATCTCCGGGTCCGGCTTGAAGCGGATGGTGGTGCCGCGCCGGTTGTGGATGGGCCCGGCATTCTTCAGCTTCCCGAGCGGCTTGCCGCGGGCATAGGCCTGGGTGAAGAGGGTGCGGTCGCGCGCCACCTCCACCTCCAGCCGCTCCGCCAGCGCATTGACGACCGAGGAGCCGACGCCATGCAGGCCGCCCGAGGTCTCGTAGGCCTTGCCGGAGAATTTCCCGCCCGAGTGCAGGGTGGTGAAGATCACCTCGAGCGCCGAAAGCTTCGGGAATTTCGGGTGGGGGTCGGTCGGGATGCCGCGCCCGTTGTCGCGCACGGTCAGCCAGTTGTCCGGCTCCAGCGTGACCTCGATGCGGTCGGCATGGCCGGCCACCGCCTCGTCCATGGCGTTGTCGATGATCTCGGCGGCGAGATGGTGCAGGGCATTCTCGTCGGTGCCGCCGATATACATGCCCGGCCGGCGGCGGACGGGCTCCAGCCCCTCCAGCACCTCGATATCCTTGGCGGAATAGCTGGCCGCCTCGGTTGCGGTGGCGATGCCGCCCTTACCACCGGGGCGGCGGCCGCCGAAAAGGTCGTTCATGTCTTGTTCCCCTGTTGCGGCAAAGATAGCCGCCAGAGGCGTCCGATACAATGAGGGCGGCGGGTTGCCCCGCCGCCCGGCCCGTCACTGTGGCTTTCGGAGCGCCCGCGTCAGGACGTCCGGCTCAGGGTGCCTTGTCCTGCGGCAGGTGCGCCTCGATCATCCACAGCATCTTGTCCGCGGCGCGGGACTGCTCGGTCAGCAGGTCGGCCGTGTCGGCATCCCCCGCCTCGTCCGTGGTGTCGATGCCCTCGCGCAGCGCCTTGCCGACCATGGCGTAGCGGTCGGCGAGCTGCACCACATGGTCCATGCCGGCATAGACATCGGTCGGGTAGGGCGGCAGGCGGGTGCTGGCGGCGAGCGTCTGAGTCACGCCGTTGGCCGTGCCGCCGAGCTGGACGATGCGCTCGGCCAGGTCATCGGTCGACTCCTGGAGCGCGTTGTAGAACTCCTCGAACAGCTTGTGCAGCTCGCCGAAATGCGGGCCCTTCACGTTCCAATGCGCCTGACGGGTGGCGTTGTAGAGGTCGATCGTATCGACCAGGCAAGCCTGCAGCACGCCGATCGAGACCTGCTTCGCATTGCTCGGCACGTCGTTGCGGGTGGTATGGGTCTTGGCGGCTTTCGCCATGGGTAACTCCTCCGTTCGGTCACCGGTACATGTGGAGCGTCCGGGCCAGAGGGAAGCCCCCCTTGCCGCGTCCGCTGCCATGCCGCAGCGCAGAAGGCCCGCCCGGGACGCGCGGGGCTTCAGTGACAAACCCGTGTGCGGGGCCGTTGCGGGGGAAGATGGGACCGCTGTCAGCCCCTCGTCATGCCGGGGCCACGCCAGGGGCGCAAGCTCGGTCGCAGGACAATCGAAATCGGAAGGGCGGGGCAATGAATGGGCTGACGCATGTGCTGCGGACGAACAGTTGGCTGTCGATCGCCATCGCGCTGCTGGTGGCGGCGGGGCTCACCGCCATCGGCCAGACCCAGTTCGCCTCGCTGCTGGCCTGCATCGGGGGGATACTGCTGATGTGGAAGAGCGAGCGCGACAACCCGGGCACCCCGCCCGAGCTCGACGCCGCATGATCACGGATGGACGTTGAGGAAGCGCGCCGCCTCCGGCGCCTCGCCATCGCCGCCCTGGTGCAGGGCGGCGGCGCGGGCAAGGGCGGCGTGGTCGCCCTCCGTCAGGCGGGATTCCTCGCGCAGGTGCTCGGTCCAGCTATCGACGGTCCAGAGCTCCACCCAGCGTTCGGGATGGGCGACATCCTCGTAGAGGTTCCAATTCCCGGCGCCTGAGCGCAGCCTGACGCGCCGGACCTCCTGCATGGCGGCGAGGAAGGCGCGGCGCTGCGCCGGGTCGATCCGGTAGCGGACGACCTCCATCACCCGGCCGGACGCCTCGCCCAGCAGGCCGCGCAACTCGGCGGCAGGCGCCTCGGGCTTCGGCATGACGGCGGAGGCGGGCGGCGCCTCGCTCAGTGCCAGGCTGTCGATCCGCCAGGGCCTGACCAGCACGGCGGCGATGGCGCAGCCGGCCGCCGCCAGGCCGAGGGCGAGCGGCACGCTGAAGCTGCCGCCGAGCCAGCCCGCCAGCGCCGAACCCAGCGCCATCACCCCGAAGAAGCTGAGCTGGTAGATGGCGATCGCCCGCGCCCGCACCCAGCCCGGCGCTGCCAGCTGCGCCGCGGCGGCAAGGGTGCTCCCCGCCGTGATCCAGGCCGCGCCGTAGAACAGCATCCCGAGCGCCGCCGGCGCCCAGTGGTGCGAGACGGCGAGGATCGCCATGGCGATGGCGGCAAGGATGGAGGCCCAGAACACCGTGCCGCTGCGGTCGAGCCGCCCGCGCAGCGCGGGCAGGGCAAAGCCGGCGGCAACGGCCGAGAAGCCCATCACCCCGAGCATCAGGCCGAAGGCCTGCGGGCCAAGCCCCAATTGCTGGCGGACGAAAAGCGGCAGCAGCCCCCAGACCGCCGCGGCGAAGAGGAAGAAGGCGCAGGCCCGGAAGATGATGGCCCGCATCGCCGGGCTCGCCTCGACGAAGCGCATGCCGGCCCGCATGGCGGAGAGCAGGTGCTCCTTCGGCATCCGCCGCGGTGGCTCGGTCCGGCGCCAGAAAATCAAGGCCAGGATCAGCACGAGGAAGGCGACCGCGTTCAGCGCGAAGGCCGCTTCCGGCCCGGCCGCCGCGATGGCGAAGCCGCCCAGCGCCGGGCCCACCGCCCGCGCGAGGTTGAAGCCGATGCCGTTCAGCGCGATGGCGCCGACCAGGTCCTCGCGCGGCACCAGCTCGTTGGTGGTGGCGGCCCAGGCGGGGAAATTCATCGCGCTGCCGATGCCGATGGCGAAGGTCAGGGCCAGCAGCCCCCAGGGGCCGATCGCCCCGGTGGCCGTGAGCACGGCGAGGATCAGCGCCATCAGCAGCACCCAGGCCTGGGCGCCGATCAGGAAGAGCCGCCGGTCGATGATATCGGCCAGCGCACCCGCCGGCAGCGCGAGCAGGAAGACCGGCAGCATGGTCGCCGCCTGCACCAGCCCGACCATGAAGGGAGAGGGCGAGAGGCTGGTCATCAGCCAGCCGGCGCCGGTGTTCTGCATCCAGCCGCCGATATTGCTGGCGAGCGTCGCCAACCAGAGCGTTCGGAACACGGAATGCCGCAGCGGCAGGAATGCACGGGGAAGAGCCATGCCGGCAGAGTGCCAGCGCCGCCCGGTCCTGCCGATAGCGAAACTCCCGTGACGCTCCGCCCAGGGCCCGGATGTCGAAATCCCCGTCCGGGGGCAGGGTCCACGAAAGCCAGGCGCAGGACGCTAGCCGGCGGCCATCACGCTCCTCTCGGTCATCACCGCACGGTCGAGCGGCAGGGCGATGTCGCAGATCAGCCCCGCCGGGGCCCAGTGCTGCTCCACTTGGCCGCCGAGCTGGGTGCGCACCGTCGCCTCGATGACGCGGGAGCCGAAGCCGCGCCGCACCGGCCGGGCCGCGACCGGCGGGCCGCCCCGCTCCTCCCAGCGCAGCCGCAGCAGGCCGGCGCTCCGGTCCTCGCGCCAGGACAGCCGCACCGCGCCGCCATGGGCCGAAAGCGCGCCGTACTTCACCGCATTGGTCGCAAGCTCGTGCAGCACGAGCGAGATCGGCTGCGCCGCCGTGGCCGCCAGCCGGACCGGCGCGCCCTCCAGCTCGGCACGCGGCGCATCAGGTGCCAGGGCAGCGCTCGAGAGGAAGGCGGCCATGGCCCCTTCCGCCAGGCTGCGCAGGTCGGCGCCGCGCCAATTGGCCTCGGCCAGCAGCACCTGCGCCCGGGCCAGCGCGCCGATCCGGGCCTCCACCGCTTCGGCGAAGGAGTGGGCATCCTCGCGTGGGGTGAGGCGCAGCGCCGCCTGCACCACGGCGAGGGCGTTCTTGGCGCGGTGATCGACCTCCCGCATCAGCAGGGCCTGTCGCTCCTCGGCCTCACGCCGGCCGGTGATGTCGATCGCGGCGCTGAGTCGCAGCCGCCGCCCGTCCGGCAGGGTGCCGACCGGGACATCGTGGAATTCCCAGACGCGCCGCTCGCCCGTGCTGGTCCGCACCGCCGCCTCGCCCGGCACCGCCGGGGCCGCGCCGGCGAATTCGCGGGCGAGGTTCGCAAGGCATGTCTCCGCCCCCTCGGCCCCGAAGGCGCGGCGCGCCCAGTCGGCATAGGTCGGAATGCTGGCGGGCCCATAGCCGGTGATGGCCGTCCAGGCCCGGCTGAGGGCTAATACCTCGCCATCCTCGGCATGCAGCATCATGGGGAACGGCGCGCCCTCCACCGCGGCGCGGAACCGCGCCTCGCTCTCGCTCAACGCAGCGGTGCGGGCGGCGACCCGCCGCTCGAGCCCGGCATTCGCCGCGGCAAGGTCGCGCTGCCCACGGCGAACGAGCAGGGCAAGGCCGAGCAGCGCCAGCGTCGCCGGCAGCCCGGCGGCCGCCAGCGGCAGCACCGTCCGCGCCCAGCGCCTCAGGATCACCGCGTGCGGCCGCGCCGCCGAGGCGTAGACCGGATAGCCGGTGACCCGGCGATAGGCGACCACCCGCCGCACCCCGTCGAGCCCGGAGGGGCCGCTGAACGAGATCCGCTCCGCCTCCTGCCGCAGCCCCGCCATCACCGGGCCATCCTGCGGCAGCCGTGTGCCCGGCCTGATGTCGAGCGAGCGGGCCAGGACCACGCCATCGGCGCGGACGAGGCTCATCACATCGCCATGGTGCTCCGAGGCCAGCCGGCGCAGTGCCGCGGCGACATCGCCCGTATAGACCGAGGCCGCGATCACCCCGTCATAGGCCCCAGGCAGCAGGCCGTTCCCGCTGCCCTCGCGCCGGCGGGACACGGCGAAGAAGGGTTCGCCGGTGATCCGGCCGACCTGCGGCGGCGTCACCAGGAAGGGCGGCGCATCCGGCTCGCGCAGGCCGGCATTGATCTCGCGGCGCTCCACCCCCTCGCTCCGCGGCGTCGGGAAGATGCTGCCGGTGATGAGGACCTGGCCTTCGCGGTCATAGACGAAGATGAAGGGTGCCCGCTGGTCCGGCGCCAGCGGCCCGGCGGCCGAGGCACGACGCAGCCGGGCATGCAGATCCGCCGCACCGGCCCGGATCCCGGCATCGGAGAGGCCGGCGAGGATGCCGTTGGCATGGTCGATGCGCAGCAGCAGCCCGTCGAAGACCCGCCCGGCATACTCGGCCGAGGCATCGGCGGCGTGGGTGACCTCCTGCTCCGCCTCCCGCCAGGCCTGCTGCCAGGCGAGCCAAGCGCCGGCCGCGGTGACCAGCAGGGGCAGGGCGATGGCCGCCGGCAGGAACAGCCGCAGCGCGCCGCCCGGACGGGGCCGGCCCGGTGCCGGCATCGGCCCCGCTGAGGGCGTGGCCTCGGTCATCCTGGCGACATGCCCGGCTCACTACTGCGCGCCGATGGCCGATCCATGACCCGCGTGGCGTGAGGGGTAACGAGCTGGCTGCGCCGAGGTCAAGCAGGGAATGACGGAATGGTGTGCAGCTCAGAATTCGGCGTCGAATTCCAGCTCGGTGATGCGGGCCTCGGGCTCCTGCCGCGCCGCCGCGATCCATTCCTGCACTTCGGGCCAGCCGAGTATGGTGCGTGCGTAGCCCTCGCAGGCCTCGTCCAGCGCCACGTCGTAGCTGCGGCAGCGCAGCACGACCGGCGCATACATCGCATCCGCGAGGCAGGGCCGGTCGCCGAACAGCCAGGGCCCGCCCCAATGCGCCAGGCAACCGCGCCAGAGGCTGAAGATGCGCTCAAGATCCGCCCGCGCCGCCGACCAGACGGTGAAGCCGGGCACATGGGCGCGGAGGTTCATCGGCAGAGAGGAGCGCAGCGCATGGAAGCCCGCATGCATCTCGCCGCAGATCGAGCGGCAGCGCGCCCGGGCCAGCCGCTCCGCGGGCAGCAGCCCGGCCTCCGGCCGCAGCTCGTTCAGGTATTCGGCTATGGCGAGCGTGTCCCACAGCTCCGCCCCGTCATGCCGCAGGCAGGGGAGCAGGATCGAGGAGGATTGCAGCAGCAGCTCGGCCCGCGTCGCCGGGTCGTCCGGCGAGACCAGCTCGGTCTCGAAGGGCAGGCCGGAGAGGCGGAGGATCAGCCAGCCGCGCAGCGACCAGGAGGAGTAGTTGCGGCTGCTGATGCGCAGCACCGCGCACGGCGCCTCGGGCTGCGGAGGGGCGGGCCTGCGACGCCTGGTCTCCGACATTCCGCTCTCCCCCGCTGCCCGTGTCAGGCTAGCAGCCGGTTCGCTGTTGCGAAACCGCGCTCTGCTGTCACCATGCGCCATCGCAGGCGAGGCGCGACAGGGACCGCCGATGATCTATCAGATGCTCCAGGCCGGGCAGGACATGCTCTCTCCCTGGCGGCTCCAGGCCCGGGGCTGGGCAGGCATCCTCTCGCGGATGCCGGCGCGGCACCCCGCCTTCGATGCGTTGCGCGTGCTGCGCGGCACCCTCGAGACCTTCGGCCATGCCGGAATCATCCATCGTCGCCCAGCCTTTGAGATCGGCCCGGTCCGCGTCGGCAACCGGCTGGTCGAGGTGGAGGAGCGCGTCGTCACTGCCACGCCCTTCGCCAGCCTCGTGCATTTCAGGAAGGAGATCGACATCCGCCTGCCGCGCGTGCTGGTGGTGGCGCCGATGTCCGGCCATTTCTCGACCCTGCTGCGGGGCACCGTGCAGGTGCTGCTGCAGGACCACGATGTCTACATCACCGACTGGCACAATGCGCGGGACGTCCCGCAGGCGGCCGGCCGCTTCGGCCTCGATGAGTTCGTCGAGCATGTGATGCGCTTCATCGAGGCGGTCGGGCCTGGCGGCCATGTGCTTGCCGTCTGCCAGCCGGTGGCCGCGGTGCTGGCCGCCGTCGCGCTGATGGCCGAGGACCGCAATCCCTGCTCGCCCCGCACGATGACGCTGATGGCCGGCCCCATCGACACGCGCCAGCACCCGACGGAGGTGAACCGGCTGGCCAAGGCCCAGCCCATCGCCTGGTTCGAGCGAAGGATGATCGACCGCGTGCCCTGGCGCCACCGGGGGGCGGGGCGGCGGGTCTATCCCGGCATGCTCCAGCTCGCTGCCTTCATGACGATGAATCTCGGGCGGCATATTGCGGCGCATCACCATCAGGTCTGGCACCTCGCCGATGGCGAGGTGGCGAAGGCCGCCATGCATCGCCGCTTCTACGACGAGTATTTCGCGGTGATGGACCTGCCGGCCGAGTTCTTCCTCGAGACCGTCGCCATCATCTTCCAGGACCACGCGCTGCCCCGCGGCCGTCTCACCTGGCGCGGCCGGCCGGTGCGGGCGGAGGCGATCCGCCGCACCGCGGTGATGACGGTGGAGGGCGAGCGCGACGACATCTGCGGCATCGGCCAGACCATGGCAGCGCTCGATCTCTGCCGCAGCGTCCCGGTGACGATGCGGCGCCACCACCTGCAAACGGGCGTCGGCCATTACGGCGTGTTCAGCGGAAGGCGCTATGCGCAGGCGATCTACCCGCGGGTGCGGGAAATGATTCAGGCACATGAGGGCTAGGGATGCTCGATAGGCTGTTTTCGATTGCCGCCCGCGGCAGCACGCCGCGGCGGGAGGTGCTAGCGGGGGCCTCCACCTTCCTCACCATGGCCTATATCGTCATCGTCAACCCGCAGATCATGGCCACCACCGGCATGGATGCCGGCGCCGCCTTCGTCGCCACCTGCCTCGCCGCCGCCATCGGCTCGGCGCTGATGGGGCTGCTGGCGAATTTCCCGATCGCCCTCGCGCCGGGGATGGGGCTCAACGCCTATTTCGCCTTCGCCGTGGTGGGCGGCATGGGCGTCTCCTGGCAGGTGGCGCTGGGCGCCGTCTTTCTCTCCGGCCTCATCTTCCTTGCGGTCTCGCTGCTGCGCGTCCGGGAGTGGCTGGTGAACGGCATCCCGCTCGGCCTCAAGCTCGGCATCGCCGCCGGCATCGGTTTCTTCCTCGGCCTGATCGGGCTGAAGGGGATGGGGCTGGTCGTGGCGCATCCGGCGACGCTGGTGACGCTCGGGCCGCTTTCCGAAACCTCGACGCTGCTCGCCTGTCTCGGCTTCCTGCTGATCGCCGGGCTCTCGGCGCGGCGGGTGCCGGGGGCGCTGGTCATCGGCATCCTGGCGACGGCGCTGCTTGGCCTGCCCTTCGGGCTGACGCAGTTCGGCGGCATCGTCAGCGCGCCGCCCTCGCTGGCGCCGACCTTCCTGCAGATGGACATCGCCGGCGCACTCGGCCTCGGCATCGCCGGAATCGTCTTCACCTTCTTCCTGGCCGACCTGCTCGACAACACCGGCACGCTGATCGCCACCACGCACCGCGCCGGGCTGATGAGGCCGGACGGCACCGTGCCCAATCTCGGCCGCGCGCTCTTCGCCGACAGCGGCGGGGCGATCCTGGGTGCCGCGCTCGGGACCAGCACGACGGTCAGCTACATCGAGAGTGCCGCCGGCATCCAGGCCGGCGGGCGCACCGGGCTGACGGCGGTGACGGTGGCCGCGCTCTTCCTGCTGACGCTCTTCCTCGCGCCGCTGGCGACGGCGATCCCCGGCTTCGCCACCGCGCCCGCGCTCGTCTTCGTCGCCTGCCTCATGGCCCAGGCGCTGCGGTCGGTGGAGTGGGACGAGATGACTGAATACGTCCCCGCCATGATCACCGCCCTTGCGATGCCCTTCACCTTCTCGATCGCCACCGGCATTGGCATCGGATTCATCACCTATGCGGCGTTGAAGCTGCTGGCCGGGCGGGCGGCCGAGGTGAGCGGCGCGGTCTGGCTGATCGCAGCGCTCTGCATCGCTAAATTCGGACTGGCCTGACCATGCAACCCATCTGCCTCAGCTTCGACAACGGCCCGACGCCCGGCGTGACCGAGGCAGTGCTGGAGGTGCTGGCGCGCCGCCGCATTCCGGCGATGTTCTTCGCGGTCGGCGAGCGGCTGCGTGACCCGGCCGCGCGCAAACTTGTCGAGCGCGCACGGGCCGAGGGCCATCCGGTCGGCAACCACACGCTGACGCATGGTGCGCCGCTCGGCCGTCGCGGCGGCACTGAGGCCGTTCATGAAATTCAGGAGACGGATGCGCTGCTCGGCCCGCTGCGTGAACCGGAGCGGCTGTTCCGTCCGAATGGCGGCGGAATGCTCGGGCCGCATCTGCTGAACGCTTCCGCAGCCGCGCATCTCCGGGCGGGCGGCCACACGGTGGTGCTGTGGAATGCTGTGCCACGCGACTTCGCCGATCCCGAGGGCTGGCCGGAGACCGCCCTCGCCATAGCCGGGGCTGCGACCGCGCCGCTACTGATGGTGTTGCACGACCTGCCGAACGGTGCCATGCGCCATCTCGACCGCGTGCTGGGCATGCTCGCCGATCATGGCGTCCGCTTCCTCGCCGAGCCGCCGGCGGAATGCGTGCCGCTCCGCGCCGGCCGGCCGATGCCCGGCTTCGCCGCCTGCGTCTCGGAGGACCCGATGCCATGAAGCGCCGCCTCCTCCTCGCCCTCGCCCTGCCGGCCACGGCCGCGCGGGCGCAGGCCTGGCCCGATCATCCGGTCCGGCTGGTCGTACCCTTCGCCGCGGGGACGACGACCGACATCCTCGGCCGCATCGCCGGCGCTGCCATCGCCCAAGGGATTGGCCAACTTGTTGTCGTGGACAACCGCAGCGGTGCCGGCGGCACGGTCGGCACGGCGGCGGTGGCGCAGGCGGCGCCGGACGGACACACGCTGCTCTTCGGCACCAACGGCACCATGGCGACCAACCCGGCGATCATGCCGAACCTGCCCTATGACCCGCTGCGCGACTTCGTGCCGGTCGCCAGCTTCGCCCGCACCTCCGTGGTGCTCGCCATCAGGCCCCAGCTCGGCGTGGCGAGCCTCGGCGAATTCCTCGCCCTGGCACGACGGCGGTCGTTATCGGTCGGCTCGGCGGGCACCGGCACGACAGGCCATCTTACCCAGGCCTTGCTGCAACTGCGCAGCGGCGTGGTGACGACGCATGTGCCTTACCGAGACGGGGCACGGGCGGTGACCGACCTGTTGAACGGCACGCTGGACGCAATGGTCTATCACCCGCTCGGCTTCCTGCCGCATATCCAATCGGGCGCGCTCCGGCCGCTCGCCGTCACCGGCCCGACACGGCATTTTCTCTTCCCCGAGGTGCCGACAATGGCCGAAGCCGGTCAGCCGGGCGTGGTGGTGGAAGGCTGGTGGGCCATCTTTGCCCCGGCGAGGACGCCGGCACCGCTGATCACAAGACTCAATGCCCTGACGAACACCGCGCTGGCGGCGCCTGCGACCCTGGCGGAACTGCGCCGCCAGGGCCTCGAGGTGATGGGCGGCACGCCGGAGGTCCTGGCCGAGCAGACCCGCACCGAAGTGGCGGCGCAACGGGAACTCGTCCTGGCCGCCGGCATCACCGCCGACTGATCAGCGGTTCTCCTTCAGCCGCCCGTCACTCTCCGGGTCCTTCACCCGCCCCTGGCCGCCATGCTCAACATCCTGGCGCCCATCCGTGGTGTGCTTGGAGATGCCCTGGTCGCGATTCTCCTTAAGGCGCCCGTCATGCTCTGGGTCCTTCACCTGGCCGCGCTGGCTAGTGTTGTCGGCCTGCTGGCCACCGCTGTGCTGGCCGCCGCTCTGGCCGCCCTCGCCGCCGCGGTTACCCTTGAGGCGCCCGTCGTGCTCCGGATCCTTCACCTGGCCACGCTGGCCGGTACTGTCGGCCTGCTGGCCACCGCTCTGGCCACCCTCGCTGCCGCGGTTTTCCTTGAGGCGGCGGTCAGTCTCGGGGTGCTTTACATCGCCCTGGCCATGATCGCCGTGACGGCCGTCCTGCTTCGTTGCCATGTCATCTACTCCCGTGGCTGTGTACCGAGCCTATCAACGGGCTGGCGCTGACACTGTTCGACGGGAGCACGAAAACTTCAGGCCCTTGCGAAGACGTCGTTGCTTACCCTGTCAGCAATCGCGCTGATCGCCGGCAACTCGACATTGGCGAAGGCGAGGCGCAGATGCCGCTCTTGCCCCGGGCCGAAGAAGGGCCCGGGCAGGCCGAGCAGCCCGCGTCCGGTCGCCAGCGCCTCCGCCGCCGGCATGGCCGATGGACCATCCTCCGGCAGGCGGAGATAGGCGAAATAGGCGCCGAGCGCGTCGAGCCGCCAGCCGGCCAGCCGCACCGCCACCTGCCTGAAAGCCTCGCCGCGTTCCGCCATGACGGCACGGTTGCCCGCCCGCCATTCGCGCAGCGCCGGCACCGCCCAGGCCAGCGCCGCCTGCGCCGCCCGTGGCGCGCAGATCTGCTGCGTGTCCAGCACCTTCAGCAGCGCCTCGCGGAAGACCGGCCCGCAGGCGATGGCGCCGACGCGATGCCCCGGCACGCAATAGGCCTTGGAGAAGCTGTAGAGATGCACGAGGCCTTCGCGCCAGGCCGGGTCGCGGAACAGCGCGTGCGGCGGGCAGGCATCCGCGGGGAGGAAGTCCCGGTAGGTCTCGTCCAGCACCAGCCAGGCACCATGCTTTCGGCAGAGCGCCGCCGCCTCGGCGATCAGCGTGGCGGGGTAGACCGCCCCGGTCGGGTTGTTCGGCGTCACCAGCACCAGCACGCGCCCGCCGGCCGTGAGCGCCGCCTCGATCCCCGCGGCCGTCGGGATGAAGCCGTCCTCCGCACGGCAGGGCAGGGGGATGGCCGGGATACCTGCCATCTCCAGTGCCATGCGATGGTTGAAGTACCAGGGCACCGGCAGCACCACCGGCCCGCCCAGCACCGCCATGGTCATGCCGAAGGCAAGGTTGCAGCCCGCGGTGATGGCGATGTCGGCCGCGGCGATGTCGGCGCCATAGAAACCCGCCATGTCCTCCGCCAGCGCCTCGCGCAGCGGCAGGTCCCCATCGATCGGCCCATAGCCGGAGGTCGCGCGGTCGCCCGCCAGCATCGCCAGCCGCGCCAGCAGATCGGGATGCGGCGGATAGCCCGGCACCGCCTGGGTGAGATCGATCAACGGCCCCGCCGCACCGGCATAGCGCGCGGCCCAGCCGCGCACGGTCGGGATGGCCGGCGCCGCCGTCGCCTGGATGCGGGGCGAGAGGGTGGGCGTCATGCCTGCCGGATCACCCTGCGCGCCTGCATGTCCTCGATCTCCTCCACGCTGAAGCCAAGCTCCTCCAGCACCTCCGCCGTATGCTCGCCGAGGCGCGGGGCGAGGCGGCGGATATTCGCCGGCGTCCGCTCGAATTTCGTCGGCGGCTTCGCCATGCGGATGCGCCCCTCGCTCGGATGGTCGTGCTCCTGGAACATGCCGACGGCCTTGAGGTGCGGATGCTCCGTCACATCCTCGACGCGGGTGAAGCCGGTGGCCGGGATGTCGTGCTGCTCGCAGAGCGCAAGCCACTCCGCCGTGGTCCTGCCCTGCGCGATCTCCGCCATCGCGGCGTAGACCGCGTCGATGTTGGCGTTGCGCTTCACCGGGTCGCGCACCGACAGCGTCTCGATCAGATCCTCCCGCCCGGCGATGGTGAAGAACGTCACCCAGTTGGCGGTGGAATAGGGCAACAGGGTGATGTGCCCGTCCCGGGTCGGCGCGGGCTTGCGGTAGCGGAGGCGCTTGTACCCGGCCTCGCCCTCGCGTGGCTCGAAGCCGAGGCCGCCCAGATGCTCGACGCTGAGGAAGGCCGTCAGCGTCTCCAGCATCGGCACCTCGACGAGCTGGCCCTCGCCCGTCCGCTCGCGGTGATAGAGCGCCGCCAGCACGCCGGAGAGCAGCTGCATGCCCGTCACCTTGTCGGCGATGAGCGAGGGCACGAAGACCGGCCGGCCCTGGTCCTCGCCGACGATGTCGGCGAAGCCGGACGAAGCCTGGATGATCTCGTCGAAGGCCGGCCGCGCCCTGTAGGGGCCGTCCTGCCCGAAGCCCGTGGCGACGGCGAAGACGAGGCGCGGGTTGAGCACCCGGCACTGCTCCGGCCCGAAGCCGAGCCGCGCCATGCCCGCGGGCCGGATATTCGTCACCAGCACATCGACCCGAGGAATGAGGCGCCGCAGCACCTCCGCCCCTTCGGGCGACTTCAGGTCGATGGCGACGCCGCGCTTGTTGCGGTTGATGCCGAGGAAGACCGAGGCCATGCCGCGGTTCCGGTAGACGCCGGAATTGCGCACGATGTCCCCGCTCGGCGGCTCTATCTTGATGATCTCGGCGCCCCAGTCGCCCAGCATCTGCGTGCAGAAGGGGCCGAGCACCACGGCGGTGAGGTCGAGCACGCGCAGGCCCTTCAGCGGGCCGGTGGCGTCCTTGGGCATCTCTTCAGGCATCGCATCTCCCCCATCCGCGGAGGATAGGGCGGCTGGCCCTGAATCGAAAAGGGCCGCGCCTTGCGGCGCGGCCCCCTTCGGATGTCGGTCGGCTCAGACCGAGTAGTACATCTCGAACTCGACCGGGTGCGGGGTGTGCTCGAAGCGATAGACCTCGCCCCACTTCAGCTCGATGTAGCTCTCGATCTGGTCCTTGGTGAAGACGTCGCCGGCGAGCAGGAACTCATGGTCGGCCTCGAGCGAGCCCAGCGCCTCGCGGAGCGAGCCGCACACCGTCGGGATGCCCTTCAGCTCCTCCGGCGGCAGGTCGTAGAGGTCCTTGTCCATCGGGTCGCCCGGGTGGATCTTGTTCTTGATGCCGTCGAGGCCGGCCATCAGCATCGCGGCGAAGGCGAGGTAGGGGTTGGCACCGGGGTCCGGGAAGCGGACCTCGACGCGCTTCGCCTTCGGGCTCGTCGCATAGGGGATGCGGCAGGAGGCGGAGCGGTTGCGGGCCGAGTAGGCCAGCAGCACGGGGGCCTCGAAGCCCGGGATCAGCCGCTTGTAGCTGTTGGTCAGCGGATTGGTGAAGGCGTTCAGCGCCTTGGCGTGCTTGATGATGCCGCCGATGTAGTAGAGCGCCTCCATCGACAGGTCGGCATAGCCGTTGCCGGCGAAGAGCGGCTTGCCGTCCCGCCAGATCGACTGGTGGACATGCATGCCCGAGCCGTTGTCGCCATAGACCGGCTTCGGCATGAAGGTCGCGGTCTTGCCGTAGCTGTGGGCGACGTTGTGGATGCAGTACTTGTAGATCTGCATGAAGTCCGCCTGCTGCACCAGCGGGCCGAACTTGGTGCCGAGCTCGTGCTGCGACTGCGCCACCTCATGGTGGTGCTTCTCGCCGGGGACGCCCATCTCGATCATGGTCGAGAGCATCTCAGCGCGGAGGTCCACTTCGCTGTCGACCGGGTTGACCGGGAAGTAACCGCCCTTCACGCCGGGCCGGTGGCCCATATTGCCTTCCGGGTAGTCCTTCATGTTGGCGCCCGGACCCTCGATGCTCTCGAGGGAGAAGTGGCCGAAATTGCCGCCCGTGCCGAACTTCACGCTGTCGAACACGAAGAACTCGGCCTCGGGGCCGAAGAAGGCGGTGTCGCCGATGCCGGTCGACTTCAGGTAGGCCTCGGCGCGCTTCGCGGTCGAGCGCGGGTCGCGCGAGTACATCTGGCCGGTCGAGGGCTCGATGATGTCGCAGAACAGGATCAGCTGCGGCTTGGCCGAGAAGGGATCCATGCAGGCATTCTCGGGATCCGGCATGAGGATCATGTCGGACTCGTTGATCGCCTTCCAACCGGCGATCGAGGAGCCGTCGAACATGATGCCGTCCTCGAACACCTCCGCCTCCATGGTGGAGACGTGCTGGGCGGTGTGCTGCCACTTGCCGCGCGGGTCCGTGAAGCGGAAGTCCACGTACTCGACGCTGTGCTCCTTGATCATCTCCATGACCTTGGAGACGGCGGCTGCCTTATCCGACATGCGCTTTATCCTGTATCGTTGGTCCCGAGGCGCCTTGCGGTGCCCCCATGATGCCCCCTGCCGCGCCACGAGCCGGGCCCGCCGCGCGACCCGGCCGGTTGGCCGGGTTTTCCACCGCCAGCCGCGGGTGCAACCCGGCTGCGGCTGATGGCCCGCACTGATGCACCATTCCGGCCCGTGACGAAATCCGGAATCCGTGATGCATCGACGTCTTGGCTAGACCGCGTCGTCGCCCCGTTCGCCAGTGCGGATGCGGATCACCTCCTGGATCTCGGAGATGAAGATCTTGCCGTCGCCGATCCGCCCGGTGCGCGCGGCCTGGGAGATCGCCTCGACGGCGCGCTCTACCAGGTCGTCGGTGCAGATCACCTCGATCTTCACCTTGGGCAGGAAGTCGACGACGTATTCGGCCCCCCGGTAGAGCTCCGTATGGCCCTTCTGGCGTCCGAAGCCCTTGGCCTCGACCACGGTCAGGCCCTGCAGGCCGATCTCGTGCAGCGCGTCCTTCACCTCGTCGAGCTTGAAGGGCTTGATGATGGCCTCGATCTTTTTCATCGGCTCCGCTTTGCGTTCCAGCGTTGAGGTCCCTGCCGGGACACCGACCCCCGGATCTCTCCGGCCTGACGTTTCCCGCGGCGGACACCCGCTGCGCCGTCGCCGTGGGCGATGTTTTGCACGGCCCGTGCCACGGGTTCAATCGGCCGCGGCCGGGGAATCCATCGGGTTCGAGCCTGATTGCGCCTTTTCGATGGGCAAACAGCCCAGAAAAAAGGCAAGCGTGTTTGCGACGAAGAGCGACACAGAAGCGTGGATCTTCCAGCACCCGGCCCGCGGACCGGGCCGGGACCGGGTCCGGCAGGGTGCAACCGGGCCTTGCTCTCACAAAGAACCCCAGTTCGGAAGGAGGCCCCAGGGGGATCTGGTCCGGCGGCGTCCCGCAATCGGCCGGGACCGTAGCGGAGTATCAGGGACAGACCGGAGGAGGCGGCGCTGCGGCTAGCGAAGGTCAGCGGCAGACGCCGGACATGGCGATTCCCCGCCTTGCGCTGAACCTGCAACGAGCGTCATCGCTTGCCGCAAGCGAGGGGTGTGCCCAATATGCGAACCATCTAGGGAACCGCTTGATGAAGCCGCAAAACGACCTGCTCTCGGCCACCGGCACGACCATCTTCACCGTCATGTCGGCGCTCGCCGTCCAGCACGGCGCCATCAATCTCGGCCAGGGCTTCCCCGATTATGACGGGCCGGAGGATGTCATCGAGGCCGCTGCCGCAGCGTTGAAGGACGGGCGCAACCAGTACCCGCCGCTGACCGGCGTACCGGAACTGCGTGTAGCCGTCTCAGACCACAACCGCCGCTTCTACGGCATCGAGGCCGACCCGAACGCCGAGGTCATCGTCACCTCCGGCGCCACCGAGGCGATCACCGCCTGCCTCATGGCCGTCCTCAACCCGGGCGACGAATGCGTCCTGATCGAGCCGCTCTACGACACCTACCTGCCGGTGGTGCGGATGCTGGGCGCCATCCCCCGCCTCGTCCGCCTCTCTCCCCCGAAATGGGAGCTGCCACGCGCCGAGCTGGCCGCTGCCTTCGGGCCGAAGACCAAGGCGATCCTGCTCAACTCGCCGATGAACCCGACCGGCAAGGTCTTCACCGCCGCGGAACTCGCCTTCCTTGCCGACCTCATCGCCCGGCACGACTGCTACGCCATCTGCGACGAGGTCTATGAGCATCTGACCTTCGACGGCTGGAAGCATATCCCGCTGATGACCCTGCCGGGCATGCGGGAGCGCTGCATGCGCATCGGCTCGGCCGGCAAGACCTTCAGCCTGACCGGCTGGAAGGTCGGCTACATCACCTGCGACCGCACGCTCGCTCCGAACGTCGCCAAGGCGCACCAGAACCTTACCTTCACCACCCCGCCCAACCTGCAGCGGGGCGTCGCCATCGGGCTGGCGAAGGAGGATGCCTATTTCGCCGGCCTCTCCGCCAGTCTCCAGTCCCGGCGGGACCGGCTGGCGACGGGCCTCGCCGAGCTCGGCTTCGGCGTGCTGCCGACCCAGGGCAGCTACTTCATCACCACGGATTTCCGGCCGATCATGTCCCCCTTGGGCTTCAACGGCGACGACGTGGCCTTTTGCCGCCTGCTGACCGAGGAGGCGAAGGTGACGGCCATCCCCGTCACCGCCTTCTATGCCAGTGCCGAGGCGCCGGGCCACTATGCCCGCTTCGCCTTCTGCAAGGGCGAGGCGGTGATCGACGCGGCGCTGGAGCGGATGCGCAACTGGCTTGCCTTGCGTGGCGGCCGGCAGTTGACGGCAGTGGCCGGCTAGCTCTATCTCCTGCCTGCGCCGCGGTGCCAGCCGCGGCGTTCGATGTGGCGGCCTTAGCTCAGCTGGCAGAGCGTCGGCTTGTGGTGCCGAATGTCACGGGTTCGAGCCCCGTAGGTCGCCCATCCCTTTCCCCTTCCTCACGGCCGGCGCAGGATGCGCCCTGACGGGACACGGGGAAAATGCTCCATGCAACTGACACTCGACGGCCGCGCCGCGCTCATCACCGGCGGATCGAAGGGGCTTGGCCTGGCCATGGCGAAGGCGTTCGCAGAGGCGGGCGGCCATGTCGCCATCGTCGCCCGCGGCCAGGCGGCGCTGGACGAGGCCACGGCCGCTATCCGCGCCGCCGCGCCCCAGGCCAAGGTCGCCGCCATTGCCGCCGACGTGGGGACCGCCGAGGGCTGCGCCGCCGCCTTCGCCGCGGCGGAGCGGGCGCTCAGCCAGGTCGATATCCTCGTCAACAATGCCGGTACCAGCCAGCGCGGACCCTTCCTCGAAGTGTCCGACGAGCTCTGGCAGAACGATCTCGACCTGAAGCTCTTCGCCGCCATTCGCCTGGCACGCCTGGCCTGGCCGGGGATGCAGGCCCGTCGCTGGGGCCGGATCATCAATGTGCTGAACATCGGCGCCAAGGCCCCGCCCGCCGAGGGCGCGCCCACTGCCGTCTCCCGCGCTGCCGGCATGGCGCTGACCAAGGTGCAGGCGAATGAGGGAGCGAAGCACAACATCCTGGTGAATGCGATGCTGGTCGGCATCATCGAGAGCGACCAGTGGGTCCGCCGCCACGCGGCCGACCAGCGCAACATCACCTGGGAGGAGTGGAAGGAGGAGATGGGCAAGCCCGTGCCCGTCGGTCGCCTCGGCAAGCCGGAGGAATTCGCCGGGCTCGCCCTCTATCTGTGCAGTCAGGTCGGCGGCTATGTCACTGGCACCGCCATCAACGTAGATGGCGGGCGCAGCCCTGTGGTCTGAGCCGCGCCCGCCGCCGGGTTTACCGGCGGGCCGGATAGGCGCCGGAGGTGTTGGAGCCGGTGGCGCGGTCATAGGCGCGCTCCGCCGCCGTGCCCGGCGGGTTGCCTGGACGGCCATCGGCCTGGCGCGGATAGGCGCCGGAGAGATCGGTGCCGGCGGTGCGGTCCACGGCGCGCTCGGCGGCGGTGCCGCTCGGGTTGTTGCCGCGGCCATCGGCGGAGGTGCGCGGGCTGTCCGTCGCCCGGTCATAGGCGCGCTGCAGGGCCGTGCTCGGCGGGTTGCCGGCAGTACCGTCGCGCGGGCCGCTGCTGCATGCGGCGAGACCGGCCAGCATGGCGGTCGCGGCGAGGGCGGGCAGCAGGCGAGGGAATGTCATCGGACTGGCTCCTTGTGGTTGTGTCGTTGCGCTAAAGCAGGGGACACCCGCGGGTTCCGTACCGATCGCGCTTCCGCTACAGCGCGATGACGAACGATTTCGGGAGGGCATGGACATGGCAGGCAGCTTGCGCGTGGCGATCGGCGGTCTCGGCGCCATCGGCGGCCATCTGGCCCGGGCGCTGGATGGGGGGGTGGAGGGCCTAAGCCTCACCGCCGTCGCGGCGCGGGACCAGGGCAAGGCCCGCCAAGCCATTGCCGGCTTCCGCACTCCGCCGGCGGTGGTCCCGCTCGCTGACCTCGCCACCGAGGCCGATGTGGTGGTCGAGGCCGCCCCCGCCGCCGTCTTCGAGACCATCGCCGAGGCCGCCATCGCCCGCGGCCGCATCTTCGTCCCGAGCAGCGTCGGCGCCCTGCTGCCACGGATGCACCTGATCGACCGCGCCCGGGAGACCGGCGCCCGCATCATCGTCCCGACCGGCGCCCTGCTCGGCCTGGATGCCGTCCGCGCCGCCGCCGAAGGGCCCGTCACCAGCGTCACCATCGAGACGAGGAAGCCGCCCCGCGGTCTCGAGGGTGCGCCCTACCTCGTCGAGAACGGCATCGAGGTGCTGGGCCTGACGGCGCCGCGCCTCGTCTTCAAGGGCAATGCCTTCGACGCCGCCCGCGGCTTCCCGGCCAATGTGAACGTCGCGGCCGCGCTGGCGCTGGCCGGGATCGGACCGGAGCGCACCATGGTCGAGATCTGGGGCGACCCGGGCGTGACGCGCAACACCCACACCATCCGTGTCGAGGCCGCCGCTGCCCGCCTGACCATGACCATCGAGAATGTGCCGAGCGAGGAGAACCCCCGCACCGGCAAGATCACCCCGCTCTCGATCCTCGCCTGCCTCCGCGGCCTGACCAGCACGCTGAAGGTCGGGACCTGATCAGGCGCGGGCGGCCAGTACCCCGCCGCCTGCGACCAGCCCCGCCGCCGCCGCGACCTGCCAGGTAAGCACCCCCTCGCCGAGTGCGATCAGCAGCAGGGTGGAGGCGATCGGCGTCGCATAGGCCAGCGTGCCGAGCAGCCGCGGATCGCCCCGCTTCATCCCAATATCCCAGAGGAAGAAAGCCGCTCCCATCGGCCCAAGCCCCATCAGCATCACCGCCAGCCATTGCCGCGGCCCCGGCATGGCCAGCGCCTCGAAGCCGAGATGCGCCGCCAGCGCCAGCAGCGCCGAGACCAGGCAGAACCCCGCCACCGCCTCGGTCGGCACGCCCAACAGCCGGCGGGACAGCACGGAATAGAGCGCCCAGGTCAGTGCCGCCCCGATGGCGCAGGCGAAGCCCGCCACGGCCTCGGCCGGGAACCGTGCCCCGCCGGCCAGCAGAACCGCAGCCCCCGCCGCGCCCAGCACCACCCCGGCCAGCCGCCGCGGCCCGAGCGGCAGCCCGAGGATCGGCGCCGCCAGCAGCACGATCAGCAGCGGCCAGAGATAGTTCAGCAGATTGGCCTCGAGCGGCGGCGCTAGGGCGAGGGCGGCGAAATAGAGGGCATGGTACCCCGCCAGCCCGCCCACCCCATGCGCCCAGGCCAGCGGCGACTGGCGCAGCGCGCCGAGTCGGCCTCGCGCCGCCAGCACGGCCAACCCCAGCACCCCGCCTGCGGCAAAGCCGAGCGCGGTCAGCAGCAGCGGCGGCAGCGGCTGCGCCAGCCGGGCGAGCGGCGCAAGGAAGGCCCAGAGCGCCAGGGCGGCGCATCCCGCGAGCGTGGCATTGTTCGACAAGTTGAACGGGTTCCCAAAACGCGGCGGCACCATATGCTGCGCCACAGCATTTGCGGAGACGCCTCCATGGGATTCCTCGCCCACTTCGTCATCACCGCCTTCGCCCTCTGGTCCGCGACGCAGATCGTGTCCGGCATCGCCGTGCGCGGCATGCCGAGCCTGCTGCTGGCGGCGCTGATCTTCGGGCTGGTGAATGCGGTGGTGCGGCCGGTGCTGGTGCTGCTCTCCCTGCCGCTGACGATCCTGACCCTTGGCCTGTTCCTGCTGGTCATCAACGCGGCAATGCTCGGCCTCACCGCCGCGCTGCTGCCAGGTTTCCGGGTCGATGGATTCTGGCCGGCGCTGCTCGGCTCGATCGTGGTCTCGCTGGTGAGCTGGGCGGCGGCACGGCTCTTCGTTGGGTCCTAGTCGCCGAAGGTCAGGTCGAGCGCCGGATGCGGCTCCCGTCCCTCGCAGGCGTCGAGGTAGCGGAGCAGGATGCGGTCGAGCACCGGGGAGGGGCCCATCGGCCGCTCATCCATCGAGCCGATGACGGTGATGTCGTTCAGCGTGCCGACGGCGGCGATCTCATCGGCGATGATGAGCTCCGTCCGCTCGATCGGCCGCCGCTCGAAGCCGATGCCGAGATCGGCGCAGAGCGACGCGATGATGTCGATGGTGATGCTTTCGAAGGCACCCTCGCTCGCCGGCGGGGCGCAGACCACGCCGTCCCGAACCATCACTAGGCCGGAGCCGATGAACTCTGCCACGCGCCCCTGCTCGTTCAGCAGCACCATCTCGGGATAGCCACGGCTGCGTCCCTCGATCTTGGCGAAGCGGGCGGCGAGGTAGTTGAAGCTCGACTTGATGCGCGCCGGCACGGCGTTGTCCGCCGCCCGCCGCCAGGTGGAGACGCCGGTCGCCATCCGCGGTGGCACGCCTCGCGGATAATGGTAGGCGGCCAGCACCAGGTCGGTGCTGTCGCCGATGCCCCAATGCCCCTCGACCAGGAAGAGGGTGGCGCGAATCCACATGTTGCGTGCCGGCTCGCGCTGGCAGGCGGTGATGGCGTGGCAGGCGGCGTCATACGCCTCGAAGCTCATCTCGAAGGGCATGTGCATCAGCGCGGCGGAGCGCTTCAGCCGCCGGTAGTGGCGCCGCATCGCCAGCAGGCCGAAGCGCCCGTCCGGCTGCCAGAACCCCTTCAGCCCCTCGAAGACGTTCATCCCGCGCTGGCACCCTTCGGAGGTGACGTGCAGAACCGCCTCCTCCCAGGGGCGCACCCGGCCAGCGGCATAGATCCAGAGTGGCCGCTGCAACTGCGGCTTGGGCAGGAGGGCCGGTATTTGGTTCATGCTTGTGTCCGCACGCTGCGCCACATGGCCTTTTCGGAACGCGACCGAGTCTAACCAAGGCTTCGGCGGCCTGGGACACACTTATCCGTTCATTACAGAATTGCCATGGATCGGGCCGACGCATCAAGGCCAGGCCAGCAACTCCCGGCCTGGTCTTGCCTACCCTGCCGCACCATGCAGGCGACGCAGCGGCGCGGCGGTGAAGGGGCTGTCCGCGGCCTCGATCGCCGGGTCGAAGCGGAGGCCGGCGAGCAGTCCGCGCAGGATGATGCCGGCCTTGGCGAATTCACCGGCGATGGCGAGGTCGAGCGCCTCCAGCCCCTGCTGCCGCAGCAGCCGCAGCATCGCCCGCCGGCCCTCGAAGCGCCGCCTGAGGAAGACGTCGTTGCGGATCCTGTAGAAGTGGTAGGCGATCCGCACCGGGTCGCGCTCGGTGTGGATGTCGAGCGCGCCGGCGATCCGGCGGAGATGCAGCGCGCAGCTGTCGCCGACGATGAAGCCCGGCCGGTCCCGCGTCACCCGCAGCGTGAACTCGGTATCCTCGCCCCAGATGAACATCCCGGCGATCGGCAGACCATGCCGCTCCAGCGTCTCACGCGGCACCAGGTCGGAGACCAGCGCGGTGCGGATGACGGGCAGGAGCCGGTGCTCCAGCAGGTCCGGCCAGTTCTCGTAGGCGAGCGCGTTCCGCCGCCGGTCGACCTCCGGCACGTTCATCGCCTGGCCGTCCGGCGCCCGCACCACGGAGCTGAGGAAGGCCGGCGTCACCTGCCGCTCCGCCAGGAGCGCGGCCGCGGCCAGCAGCCGCTCGAGCGCATCCGGCTCCGGCAGCACGTCATCGTCCATCACCCAGACATAGTCGGCGCCCGTCTGGTAGCCGAGCCGCATCATCAGGTTGAAGCCGCCCGCCGCGCCGATGTTGCGCTCCAGCACATGCGCTTCCACCTGGCCGAGCCAGGCCGTCTCCAGCATGGCCGGGGTGCCGTCGGTGCTGGCATTGTCGAGGACGATGATGCGGTCGCAGGGCCTTGTCTGCGCCGCCAGCGCGGCCAGGCAGCGGCCTAGCAACTCCTTCCGGTTGTAGGTCAGGACCACCGCACAGACCTGTGCCATGCCGAGGCATCTCCGCATTCCGCTCATGGAGATGCGCATGCCGTTTCGGCCGCGTCCAATATCCTCTCGGTGAGGCGGAGCCAGCTCCGATCACATCGCTTCATCCGGCCGGAGGCATTCGCTCGCCGTGGCGCCGCCCTAACCGCCGGTCAGCCTTCGCCAGGGCTCCCAGGCCTCGATCAGCGCCGCCATGGCGGCGTAGCCGGCGCTGTCGGGGTGGATGCCGTCGCCCTTCGCCGCGCCATGCCGCCAGGCGCCGTTCGCCGAGAGTGGCCCATGCAGCGGCAGGAAGGGCGCCTGCACCGCCGCCGCCACCGCCGCGAGCTCGGGCGAGAGGGCGGCGGTGCGCGCATCGTGCCCGGCATCGTGCAGCGCCGGCGGCGGGCCCAACATCAGCGTCGTCCATCGCGCCGCCGACCAGCCAAGCATCGCCGCGGCATTGTCGAGCGTCGCCTCCAGCGGCACCCGCGGCATGCCGTCCTCGAAGGTCACGTCATTGGCGCCGAAGCAGAACACCACTGCATGGGTGTCGCCGCTGGCGGCGAGCAGCCGGGCCAGCACTTCCGCCTCGGCCCGGCGGCGGATGTCGGCGCTGGTGTCGCGGCGGATGCCGAGGTTGTAGGAGGTCGTCGCAACGCCGCGTCCCCAGGCCGCGGCGGTGATGCGCCCGACATAGCCGAGCGCCGTCTCGTCGCCGGCACCGGCGGTGAAGCTGTCGCCGACGAAGCAGATGCGGAGGTCGTGGCTCATGCCGCGCCCGGCAGCTTCCGGTAGGGCAGCGGCGCGAAGCGCGTCGGGTGGAGGGCGATGTCCTGCCACACGCCGCCGGTGACATAGGGATCCTCCGCCAGCCAGGCGCGGGCCGAGGCTTCGTCCGCCCTGGCGATGACGGCGATGGAGCCGATCATCCGCCCCTCCGGCGCATCGAGGATGGCGCCCCCCATGGCGAGCGTTCCATCCTCCGCCATCGGCCGAACCCGCTCCATATGCGCGCCGCGCACGGCGAGGCGCCGCTGCTCCGCCCCTGCATCCCGCCCGTCCATGGCGAGGATGACCATATGGGTGGGGGCGCTGGCGATCGGCGCGCCGGGCTGCGGCAGCGGCCGGTAGGGCAGGGGAGCGATGCGGAAGGGATAGGTTTCCACCTTCTGCCACACGCCCTCGTGGTGGAATGGCTCGGCGGCAAGATAGGCATCGAGCCCCGCCCGGTCCGGCACGTCCAGCACCATCAGCGAGCCGGCGGCCCGCCCCGCGGCGGTGAAGAGCGGCACGCCGAGCGCCAGCCGCCCATCCGCCGCCCAGGCCGTAACCACATCGAGATGCCGGTCCCGCACAGCCATGCGCCGGGCAGATGCGCCCTCGTCATCGCCGTCGAAAGCCAGGACTGCGTAACCCATACCGGAATCCTCCCGCGTCGAGGATGGCGTGCGGGGCGCGGGAAGACCAGAGCGCTATTTGTTGGTGCGCCCCACACGGTTCGGCGTGACGGCGCCGGAGGGGCTGACATCGTTCAGCACATCGCCCTCGATGGTGTTCTCACCCTCGATCACCTCCGGGTCGGCGCCGATGCGGGAAAAGACGCCCTTGGAGTTGCCGATGCCCGGGTTGCGCTCCAGGTCGTCCGGCGGGCGCGGCGTGTCCACGCTGCGGCCGTCGCCGGGATTGTCGGAACCGATATTGTGCTTGCTGCTCACTGGCATCTCCCCTTGTCCAGAAGATGCCCTGAACGGCCGGCGGCGGATGCTGTTCCCCGCCGCCGGACGCCACGCATCAGTACATGTGCTGGCCACCGTTGATGGAGAGCGTCGAGCCGGTGATGAAATCCGCGTCGTCCCCGGTCAGGAAGACGACGCCGCGGGCGATGTCCTCCGCCGTGCCGAGCCGCCCGCGCGGGATGCGGGCGATGATCTTCTCGAGCACATCGGCCGGCACCGCGCGCACCATCTCGGTGTCGACATAGCCCGGCGCGATGGCGTTGACGGTGATGGATAGCCGCGCCCCCTCCTGCGCCAGGGCCTTGGTGAAGCCATGGATGCCGGACTTGGCCGCAGCGTAGTTCACCTGGCCGTACTGCCCGGCCTGGCCATTGATCGAGCCGATATTGACGATGCGGCCGAATTTCCGCGCCGACATCCCGTCCCAGACCAGCTTCGCCATGTTGTAGCAGGAGCCGAGATTGGTATCGATGACGCTGTCCCACATCTCGCGGGTCATGCGCTTCATCGTGCCGTCGCGGGTGATGCCGGCATTGTTCACCAGGATGTCGACCGGCCCCACCTCGGCCTCGATCTTCTCCACCGCTTCGGCGCAGGAGGTGAAGTCCGAGACGTCGAATTTGTAGCAGGGGATGCCGGTGCGCTCGGTGAAGGCGGCGGCGGCCGCGTCATTCCCCGCATAGCTGGCGACGACCGTGCGGCCGGCGGCCTTCAGCCCCTCGCTGATCGCAGCGCCGATGCCGCGTTGCCCGCCGGTGACCAGTGCGACCCGTGCCATGAACATTCTCCCTGTGTTTGCTTGCGCCCCTAGGTCAACGCGGAAAGCGGCGAAGGATCAAGCACCAATGATGCAACGAGGCCGGTATTGCCCCGGCCGGCTGGCGGGTCTAGGCCATGCATGCGCGAACTGCCCGGGAAGCCCGCCATGACCCTCCCTGTCCGCCGGAGCCTCCTCCTCGGCCTCGGCGCTGCCGGCCTGATCCGCCCAGCCCTCGTCCACCCTGCCCGTGCCCAGGCGGGGCGCGCGGTCACCGTCGTCGTGCCCTATGCGGCCGGCGGCGGCACCGACATCACCGCCCGGGAATTCGCCCAGATTTTCGCCCCGGAGATCGGCCAGACCGTGGTGGTCGACAACCGCGGCGGCGCGGCCGGCCAGGTTGGCTCGGTCAGCGTCGCGCGCGCGCGGCCGGACGGGACGACGCTGCTCTTCGCCGTCTCCACCAACATCGTCGTCAACCCGCATCTGCAGAAGGGCGAGCGCCTCGACCTCGCCACCGCGCTGCAACCGGTGGCGCAGGTGTCCTCCTACCAGTATGTACTGGTGGTGCATCCGGACGTGCCGGCGAAGACCCTGCCGGAGCTGCTGGCCTTCATCCGCGGCCGGCCGAAGGGGGAGCTGACCTATTCCTCGGGCGGCATCGGCAATGCCAACCACTTGGCCGGGGTGCTGTTCTCCGAGGCGGCGCAGGTAGAGATGGAGCATGTCCCCTACCGTGGCACCGCCCCCGCCCTGCTCGACGTGGTGGCCGGGCGGGTGACGATGAACTTCTCCTCGCCCCCGCCGGCGCTGGCCCTGGTGCGGGAGGGCAAGCTACGCGCCATCGCCGTGACCGGCGAGCGCCGCATCGCCGCCCTGTCGGATGTGCCGACCCTGACGGAGGCGGGCCTGCCCAATGCAGTCATCACCGGCTGGCACGGCGTCTTCGCCCCGGCCGCCACGCCGGCGGACCTGATGAGCCGCATGGAAGCCGCTGCCCGCCGCGCCGCCGCCACCCCGAAATTCGCGGAGCGCCTGACACATGACGGGCTGGAGCCCGCACCGGACCGCCCTCGCGCCGCCTTCGCCGCTGCAGTCCGCACCGAAAGCGATTACTGGGCCCGCAAGGTGAAGGAGCTGAACCTCCAGCTCGAATAGGCGCCTACCAGCGCCGCAAGCCCCAGGGCCGGCCGTAATAGCCACGCCCACCATAGAAGCCGAAGGACACGCTCGGCCCCCAGTAATAGGGATAGGCCGGGTAGGCGTAGGGCACGGCATAGCCATAGCCATAGGCCGGCACGGAATAGGCGGTGATGGCCGGCTGCGGCGCTTGCATCGTGTTGCCGGCACTGGTCATGCACTGGGCATAGGCCATGTCGTAGCGCCCTTGCAGATTGCCGGACGAAGCCTGGGCATTGTTGGCGCCGACCGCGGAGCCGGTGAGCAGCCCGGCGCCGGCGCCGATCGCCGCCCCGGCTCCCGCCGCCCCGCCCGCCGAGCCGATCAGCGCCCCTGCCGCGGCACCGAGCGCCGTGCCGACCGCGGCGCTGCCGACGGCCGACTGGTTCGCCGCCTGGGCCGGCGTGGCGCCGCCGATCGAAGCCTGGGCGTAGTTCCGGCAGCCAATGTCCTCGTTCTGGAACTGGGCCAGATCCTTGCCCTTGGCCGGCATGGCATAGAGGCTTGGCCCGCTCGGCGGCGCCACCGCGCAGGCGGCGAGGGAGAGCGGGAAGATCAGCGCGAGGCTGGCGCGTGCGGGGCTCATCGTGGCTCGTCTTCTTCAGCAGGGACCATTGGTTCAGATATATGGAGCCGCCGCCGGATTGCCGCACCGTTCGTTACATTTCAAGGCGTTAAGACCCTTGTGAACCCTCGGTGAGCAGCCGGGCGAAGAGTGGCACCGCCGCCTCCAGCGCCGCCAGCTCCACGCATTCCCGCGGCGTATGCGCCGAGCCGATCGCGCCCGGCCCGAGCACGACGCAGGGGGCGAGGGCCTGCAGTTCCGAGGCGTCCGTCCCGAAGGCCGCCGTGCGCGCCGGCTGGCCGGCCAGCCGCACCGCCTGCCGTACCAGCGGATGGTCCTCGGCCAGCTCCGGCGGCGGCCCCTCGGCCGCCATGGCAAGCTCCACCCCCGACCGCTCCGCCGCCGCGCGGATCTCGGCGAGGATCGGCTCCCGGTCCAGGCTGCGGCTGGCGCGGAACTTGATGCGGCAGGTGGCCAGCGGCACCGTCACGTTTACCGCCGTCCCGTGGTTGTCGATCACCAGGTTGAAATCGGTGAAAGGCGGATCGTAGGCCGCATCCCGCAGGGCCGGGTCCTCCCGGAGCCGCAGATGGATCGTCCGCATCTCGGCGAGGAAGGGAATCAACGCCCAGTTCGCGTTGCGCCCCGCCGCACCCGAGGAATGCGCCTGCACCCCAAGCGCACGGGCGGTGATGTTGACGGAGGAGCGGTGCCCCCGCACCGGCACGAGGCCCGTCGGCTCCGCGACGACGATCCCCCTGAGGCCGAGCGACCGCGCCAGCGCGCTGCCGGCCACCGCCCGCGCCCCGGCCTTGGTCGTCTCCTCGTCGGTGGTGATGAGGAGCGTCGCCGGCACGCCCTCCGGCACCGCCCGGGCCGTCAGGATGCAGGCGGCCACCGCCCCCTTCATGTCGACGCTGCCGAGCCCATGCAACACGCCGTCTTCGATCCGTGGCGCCCAGGGGTCCTCCGTCCAGCCCGTCTCCGGCACCGTGTCCATATGGCCGGAGAGGGCGAGCCCCCCCGGTGGCCCGCGATGGGCGACAAGCGCCCGCTTCGCCACCCCCGCGGCATCGGCGTAATCCAGCCGCTCGACCTCGAACCCGCCCAGCTCCGCCTCGATCCGTTCGGCGATGGCATGGTTCGAGACCGCAGAGCGGCTGTCGATGGCGATGAGGTCGGCGGCGAGGCGGTGCAGGCTTTCCATGCCGCCGAGCCTTGCCGCGGACGGGCGAAAGGGCAAGTCTCCGCCCATGGAAGCCCCCACCGAAACCCTGGCCTATCTCGACCCGCGCACCGGCCGCACCTGGCCGCTCGGCGCCCCCCGCTGGTGCGGCGACAACCGGGAGCCCCTGCTCCTCACCGACCTGCCGGGCATCGGCCGCGACCAGGTGGAGGCCGGCACCCGCAGCCTCTGGCGCTATCGCGCCGCCCTGCCGCCGTTGCAGGGCGAGCCCATCACCATGGGCGAGGGCTGCACGCCGCTCATCCCCCGCACCATCGGCGGGGCGACCGCCCTGCTGAAATGCGAATGGTTCATGCCGACCGGCAGCTTCAAGGACCGCGGCGCCTCGGTGATGCTCTCCCTGCTCCGCGCCGAGGGCGTGCAGGCCGTGCTGGAGGACAGCAGCGGCAATGGCGGCGCCGCCATCGCCGCCTATGCCGCGGCCGGCGGGATGCAGGCGAAGATCATGGTCCCCGCCAGCACCTCGCCCGCCAAGACGGTGCAGAGCCGCGCCGCCGGCGCCGAGATCGAGCTGGTCCCCGGCAGCCGGCAGGACTGCGCCGATGCCGCGCTGCGGGAGGCCGGCAGGATCTTCTACGCCAGCCACAACTGGCATCCCTACTTCCTCCAGGGCACCAAGACCCTCGCCTATGAGCTTTGGGAGGATCTCGGCTTCCAGGCGCCCGACAACGTCATCATCCCCTGCGGCGCCGGCTCCAACGTCCTCGGCTGCGCCATCGGCTTCAGCGAGTTGCTGCGGGCCGGCAGCATCGACCAGCTGCCGCGCATCTTCGCCGCGCAGCCGGCGAATTGCGCGCCCATCGCCCGCGCCTTCCTCGACCTCGACCCGGAGCCGGCGCGGCCGACCATCGCCGAGGGCACGGCGATCGCGGCCCCGCTGCGGCTGCCGGAATGCATCGGCGTGCTGCGCCAGACCCAGGGCGGGGCGGTGATGCTGGGCGAGGAGGCAATCGCCGCCGCGACGCTCGACCTCGCCCGCACCGGCATCTATGTCGAGCCGACCTGCGCCCAGGCGGCGGCGGCGTTTGCCAAGCTGCTGGAAGCGGGGACGATCCGCCCGGCCGAGCGGACCGTGGTGGTGCTGACCGGCACCGGGCTGAAGGCGACGTCCCGGATCGCCGAGCTGATGGGAGTGGCGCTGTGACCCTCGATGACCTGCCGACCCCTTGCCTCGTTCTCGACCTTGGCCTGCTGAAGCGGAACCTCGCCGCCATGCAGGCGGCCGTCGCCCGTCATCCCGGCCTGGTGCTGCGCCCCCATCTCAAGACCGCCAAGAGCCGCGAGATCGCCCGCCTCGCCTCGCCGGATTTCGGCCCGATCACGGTCAGCACCCTGGCCGAGGCGCGCTACTTCGCCGAGGCGGGCTGGCGCGACCAGATCTACGCCGTCGGCATCGTGCCGGCGAAGCTCGACGCCGTCGCCGCGCTGAACGAAGCCGGCGCCGCGGTGAAGGTCATCACCGACGACCTCGACGTGGCCCGCGCCATCGCGCTCCACCCCGGCAACATCGAGGCACTGATCGAGGTGGATGTCGGCGAGGGCCGCGGCGGGATCGCGCCCGAGGACCCGCTGCTGGAGGCGATCGGCGCCGCGCTCGGCCCGCGCCTCGCCGGCGTGCTCAGCCATTCCGGCCACAGCTACAACGGCCGCTCGCCCGAGGACATGGCCGCCGTGGCGGAAGCGGAGCGGGCCGGCATCACCCTGGCGGCGGAGCGGCTGCGCGCGGCGGGGCTGCCCGTCCCGATCGTCTCGCTCGGCTCCTCGCCCACCGCGCTGCATGCTAGGCGGATGGACGGCGTCACCGATGTCCGCGCCGGGGTCTACATGTTCGGCGACCTGTTCCAGGCCCAGCTCGGCACCCATACGGTCGGCGACATCGCGCTCACCGTCCTCGCCTCCGTCATCGGCCGCAGCTCCGTGCGCAACACGCTGCTGCTGGATGCCGGGGCGCTGGCCCTCTCCAAGGACCGCAGCACCCAGGCGGCACCGCGCGACTACGGCTTTGGACTGGTGCTGGACCAGCTCGGCCGGCCCAGCCTCGGCGAGGCCATCATCGCCCGTGCCTACCAGGAGCATGGCGAGGTCCGCAACGAGGCACCGATGCCGGCGTTGCCCCTCGGCACGCAGCTCCGGGTGGCGCCCAACCACTGCTGCCTCACCGCTGCGGCGCATGACCGCTACCACGTTGTGGATGGCGACGAGCGGGTGATCGCGGTTTGGGACCGGGTGAACGGCTGGTAAGGAAACGCAAGATGGCGAAGCGCTGGCTCTCCCTGCTTTATGTCCAGGTGCTGGTTGCCATCGTCCTCGGCGTCACCCTCGGCGCGATCTGGCCCGAGACCGGCGCGGCGCTGAAGCCGCTCGGCGACGGCTTCATCAAGCTGATCAAGATGGTGATCGCCCCGGTCGTCTTCCTCACCGTGGTCCACGGCATCGCCAGCGTGAAGGACGCCGGGCGCATCGGCCGCGTCGGCATCAAGGCGCTCGTCTACTTCGAGGTGGTCTCCACCTTCGCCCTCGCCATCGGGCTGATCGTCGCCAAGGTCTTCCAGACCGGCTCGGGCTTCAACATCGACCCGAGCCAGCTCGATGCGAAGGCGGTGCAGGGCTACGCGCAGCGCGCGCAGGCCGACAGCGTGGCCGACCACTTCATGCACATCATCCCGGACACCTTCATCGGCGCCTTCGCCGGCGGCGACCTGCTGCAGGTGCTGTTCCTCGCCGTGCTGACCGGCTTCGCCATCAACGCCCTGCCCGAGCGCGCGCGGGATGCTGCGAGCCATGCCGTCGACAGCCTCAGCGCCATCTTCTTCGGCGTGGTCAAGATCGTGGTGCGGGCGGCGCCCGTCGGGGCCTTCGGCGCCATGGCCTTCACCATCGGCGCCTATGGCTTCGGCTCGCTGATCCGCCTCGGGGAGCTGGTGGCGACCTTCTACCTCACCTCCATCCTCTTCGTGCTGGTGGTGCTCGGCAGCATCGCCTGCTTCTGCGGCTTCTCCATCATCCGCTTCGTCGCCTATATCCGTGAGGAGCTGCTGATCGTCCTCGGCACGTCCAGCAGCGAGAGCGTGCTGCCTCAGATCATGCAGAAGCTCCGGCGCCTCGGCTGCTCGCCCAATGTGGTGGGGCTCACCGTGCCGCTCGGCTACAGCTTCAACCTCGACGGCACCAATATCTACATGACGCTGGCGACGATGTTCCTCGCCTATGCGACGAACACGCCGCTGACGCTCGGGCAGGAGCTCACCATCCTGCTGGTCGCCATGCTGACCTCGAAAGGCGCCTCGGGTGTGACCGGCGCCGGCTTCGTGACGCTGGCGGCGACGCTCTCCGTCATCCCCGACATTCCGATCACGGCGTTGGCGGTGCTCGTCGGCATCGACAAGTTCATGAGCGAGTGCCGCGCCCTCACCAACCTGATAGGCAACGGCGTCGCCTGCGTCGCCGTCAGCCGCTGGGAGGGCGAGCTGGACTCCACCCGCCTTGCCGCCGAGCTGGCGCGCGGGCCGAACACCCATGCGCTGGAGGATGCGGCGCCGATCCGCGCGCCGGCGGAATAGCTTGCAGGCGGCGGCGCGCCGGGCGAGGCTCTGCCCGGAGGTGCCCTGCATGAGCCTCGCCGATCATATCCGCGCTGAGAGCGCCCGCCTCGCCGCGCTCTGCACCGCCTGCGGCGACTGCGTCAGCGCCTGCCCGATGACGCCCTATGCGCCGGGCGTCGCGGAGGCCGGGCCCGCCGCCGTCGCCGCCGGCCTGCGCGACGTGCTCCTCGCCGGCCCAGGCACCCCCGCGGCCCGCGCCTGGATCGCCGCCTGCACCCGTAGCGGCGTCTGCACCCCCGCCTGCCGCGAAGGGATCGACCCTGCCTTCATGCTCCGCCTCGCCACTTGGCGGGCCAAGGGCGCGCTGGGCGACGGGCCGCTGATCGCGGTGAAGGAGGACACGCAATTCTCGCCCAAGGTGAAGGCCTTCGCCCGCGTCACCCTCACCGAGAAGGAGCAGCGCGAATGGCTGTAGGCAATCCCGGACCGGCCGATTCAGGCCTTCGGGCTGCGCCCTCCGGTCATCGGACGGCCGAGCGGGCCATCTTCTGGTATGGCTGCAACATGACCCGCCATGGCGAGGTCATCCGCGCCACTTCGCGCCTGCTGGAAGCCGTCGGCGTTGAGGCCGCGCCGCGCGGCGGCCCCGCCTCCTGCTGCGGCAGCCCGAAGGATGCCAATGCCCGCATCAACGAGGGCATGGCCCGCCGCACCATCGAGGCCTTCAACGCGACGGGCCGCGGCACCGTCGTCACCTGGTGCCCGTCCTGCCACATGAACATGCAGGACAGCATGGCCCCGGTGACGCCCACGAATTTCGAAACCGTCCACGTGACGGAAGTGCTCCACGCCCGGCGCGAGGCGCTCCGCCCGTTGCTCAAGCGCCCCATCCCGGCGCGGGTGCTGCTGCATGCCCATCTCGGCTTCGACGGCCGCGTGCCGGTGAACGATCTGGTGCCGGACCTGCTTCGCCTCGTCCCCGGCCTCGATCTGGTCGAGCACCGGTGCCGCGTGCCGGGCCACATGTGCTCCTCCCTCGCCGCCGTCCCCGGCGCGCTGGCCGATGCCCAGCGCGCGACGCTCGCCGCCATGGCGGAGACGGGCGCCGACACGCTCTGCACCATCTTCCATTCCTGCCACCGAGAATGCGTGGCGCTGGAGCAGAACCACCCGGTCCGGGTGGTGAACTGGGTCCACCTCCTCGCCTGGAGCGCCGGCTGGGAGGCGGAGGACGGCTACAAGGCGATGCGCAATGCCGCCGACCCACGCGCCGCCCTCGGCGAGGCGTTGGTCGATGCCGCCGGCGAGGTGCCCTTCACCCGGCTGGTGGAGCCGGAGCTGCGCAAGCCGCCCGCGATCTGAGCCGCTACTCCACCTGCATCCGCAGCTCCGCCACGAGCGGTCGGACCTGGGCCAGCTGGGCCCGCACGGCGGCACCGAATTCCTCGGCCGAATTGCCGCCCGGCTCCGCCCCCAGGTCGGCGATGCGGCGCGCTACCTCCGGATGCCGCGCGGCGGCCGCGACCTCCTGCTGCAGCCGCGCCAGGATCGGCGCCGGCGTGCCGGCCGGGGCGAAGAACCCGTTCCAGCCCAGCAGCTCGATGCTCGGATAGCCCTGCTCGCGCGCCGTCGGCACCTCCGGCAATGCGCTGGCGCGCTGGGCGGCGAGGGTGGCGACCGGGCGCAGCACCCCGGCCCGGATATTCGCCAGCGAGGAGGACAGCTGGTCGCCGCCGAACTGAATTCGTCCCGCCAGCAGGTCCTGCACCAGCGGCGCCGCGCCCCGGAAGGGGATGTGGTCCATGCGGATGCCGGCGTCGCGCTTCAGCACCTCGCCCACCAGGTTGATGGTGCTGCCCGGCCCGGTGGAGCCGTAGAACAGATTGCCACGCTCCTTCGCCACCGCGACGAACTCGCGCAGGTCGCGCGCCGGCACCGACGGGTTCACCAGCAACATCATCGGCACGTTGGCGCCCATCGAGACCGGCGCGAAATCCTGCTCGATCCGGTGCGGCGCGCGGCCGGCGAATTCCAGCGCCGCCGTCGTCGTGCAGAAGGTTAGGTTGTGGAACAGCAGCGTGTGGCCATCGGGCGCGGCCTTCGCCACCACATCCGCCCCGATCGAGCCGCCGCCGCCGCCACGGTTCTCGACCACGACGGATTGCCCGAGCGTCTCCGTCAGGCGCTGGGCATAGAGCCGCGCCAGCAGGTCGGTCGTGCCGCCTGCTGGGAAGGGTACGATGATGCGCACCGGCCGCGCCGGCCAGGCTTCCTGCGCCGTTGCACTGCCGGCCAGCGCCGCGGCCAGCCCCCCGAGCACTCCACGCCGTCCCATACGCACCGTCATGGCCTCCTCCCTTGGGATCGTCTCAAAGCCTCAGCCCTCGATGCTGAGGTTCAGCCGCTCGGCGATCTCTGTCCATTCCCGCAGGTTGCGCGCGATCTGAGCCCGGAAGGTGGCCGGGTCCTGGTAGCTCGGGATGGTGTCGATCGCCAGCAGCCGCTGATGCGTCTCGGGCTTCATGGCGGCCAGCCGGAAGGCTTCGACCAGCCGGTCGAGCACCGGCTGCGGCGTCCGCGCCGGCGCCAGCAGGCCGGAGAAGCCGCTGAAGCTGAAGCGGCTGGAGAAGCCCAGCTCCTTCAGGTTCGGCACATCCGGCATGGAGGGGACGCGGCGGTCGCCGCTCGCGGCAAGGGCCCGGATGCGCCCGGCCTTCATCATCTCGCCGGCCGCCGCCATGCTGTGGAAGCCACCATGGATGTTGCCGCCCAGCATGTCCTGCAGCATCGGCGTCTCGCCGCGATAGGAGACATGCGTCATCTCGAGCTTCGCCTCCTCCGCCAGCATCAGGGCGAAGGCATGGCCGGTGCTGCCCGGCGCATAGGAGCCGAAGGAGAGATCCCGCCCGCGCCCCCAGTCGGTGAACTGCGCCATGGTCCTGACCTCGGCCGGCACCTTCGACCCGACGCAAAACAGGATGGAGGTGGTGCCGAGCCGCCCGATCGGCGCGAAATCCGCGACCGGGTCGTAGGGAAAGCGCCGCATCACCACCGGCGTCTGCACATGGGTGGTGATGGTGAAGAGCAGCGTATAGCCATCCGCCGGCGCCTTGGCCGCAACCTCGGTGCCGATCAACCCGCCGCCGCCGCCGCGATTCTCGATGACGACGGGCTGGCCGAGCTCGGCCTGCATCCCCTCGGCTGCGATCCGCGCCCAGGTATCGGTGCCGCCACCGGGCGGGAAGGGGACGAGGAAGCGGATCGGCCGGTCGGGATAGCCGCCCTGCGCATGGGCGATGGCGGGCAGGGCCAGCAGGCCGGCCAGGGTGCGCCTATGGATCATCTCAGCCATCCACGCTGAGGTTCATCGACGTCGCCAGCTCCGTCCATTGCCGCAACTGCATCGTCATCTCCGCCTTGAACTCGGCCGGCGGCAGATAGCCGGGGATGGTGTCGATCTCCAGCAGCCGGCGCAGCACGGCCTCGTTCCGCATCGCCCCGGCGAAGCTCTCCGCCAACCGCGCCAGGATCGGCGGCGCCACGCGCACGGGCGCGAAGAGGCCGATGAAGCCGGAATTGCCGAAGGCCTCCGGATAGCCGAGGTCGATGAAGCTCGGCAGGTCCGGCATGGAGGGGATGCGCCGCCGCCCGAGCGTCGCCAACGGCCGCAACCGGCCCGAGCGGATATAGTCCCCCGCCGCCGTCATGCTGTGGAAGCCGCACTGGATGCGCCCGCCGAGAATGTCGGTCAGCATCGGCGCCTCGCCGCGATAGGCGATATGTGTCATGCCGAGCTTCTCCACATCGGAGAAGAGCTGGGCGAAGGCATGCCCCGAGGAGCCGGTGGCGTAAGAGCCGAAGGAGAGATCCTTGCCGCGCGCATAGGCGACGAATTCGGCGAGCGTCGTCGCCGGGATCTCCGGCCGGATGCAGAAGGGCAGGGGCGTCGTGCCCATCTTGCCGATCGGCGCGAAATCCTCGAGGGGCTGGTAGGGCCAGCGGCGGAACACCACCGGCGACTGGATCAGCGGGCTGATGGTGAAGAGCAGCGTATAGCCATCCGTTGGCCCCTTCGCCACGTACTCGGCACCGAGCATGCCGCCCGCGCCGCTGCGATTCTCAATGACGATGGGCTGGCCGAGATCGGCGCCCATCGACTCGGCGGTCAGGCGCGACCAGATATCGGTCGCCCCGCCGGCGGGGAAAGGGACGATGAAGCGGATCGGCCGGTCCGGATAGGCGCCCTGCGCCAGCGCAGGCGCGGCGAGCAGCGCAGCCCCGAGTGCGGGCAGCTTCCGGCGATACATGGCGGTCCCTCCATCTTTTGGAGGCAGAGTGGCCGAGCTTCGCCGCCGCTTCAATCCCGCCGCGCCGCATAGGCCGGCAGCGACCACCCGCGGGCGATGGCCGCGGCGCGGATGGCGAGGCAGAGCGCCATGCCGGCTAGCAGCGCCGTGTCCCGCCAGATGCCGTGCATCCGCAGCAGCACGAAGGCCGCGGCGCCGGCGAGCGCGGCCAGCGCATAGACCTCCTTGCGCAGCAGCAGCGGGATCTCGTTGCAGACCACGTCCCGCAGCACGCCGCCGAATGTCGCCGTGGCGACGCCGAGCAGCACCGCCGCCCAAGGAGCGACGCCGCCGACCAGCGCGATCTCCGCCCCGAGTACGGCGTAGAGCGCGAGGCCCACCGCATCCGCCCAGAGCAGGGCGCGGAAGCGGTTCTCGATCCGGTGCGCCGTGAAGAAGACCAGCACGCCGACGGCGCTGGCGACCGCGAGCAGCGCCGGGTCGCGCAGCCAGAAGACCGGGGTGCGGCCCATCAGTAGGTCCCGCACCGTGCCGCCGCCGAAGCCGGTGACGGCGGCGATGAGCATGAAACCCACTAGGTCCAACTGCTTGCGCGAGGCGACCAGCGCCCCCGAAGCGGCGAAGACCGCGATGCCGGCCAGGTCCAGCCAGCGCAACAGGGTCTCGAAGCCAATCACGGCGCGCGTCTATTCCGCCGGCACCACCTCGGCCCGCGCCGCAGCCGCGCTCCCCCTCGCGCTGCTCGCGCAGAGCAGCGAGAGGCCGAGCAGCCCGGCGACCACCGGCAGCACCAGCCCCGGGTAGCCGAAGTCGATCAGCATCCCCATCGGCACCGGCGTGATGGCAGAGCCCAGCGGCAACCCGGCCGAGACGAAGCCGAAGACCTTGCCGACCTGCCCTGGCGGGCAGGCATCCTTCAGCATCACGTCGCGCGGGGTGCGCGAGGTGCCGAGCGCCAGCCCCGCCACCACGGCGACGACCGGCAGCAGCGCCTCCGGCATGGGCACGACGCCGAGCGATAGCAGCAGCGCCATGGCGGAGAGGGTCAGCACCGTCACCATGCCGAGCAGGTTGCGCTTCGACGTGTCGGCGATCCAGCCGCCGACCAGCGTGCCGCAGGTCGCACCCACCATGTAGCCGGTGAGCGCCCCGGAGGCGACGAGCACCGGCGTCCCCCAGAGCTTGCCGAGCACCGTCACCAGCCAGGCCTGCACGCCGGAGCCGGCCATGGAGGAGAGCAGGAAGAAGGCGAAGAACAGCAGCATCGGCCGCGACAGCAGCACCTCGCGGCTGGAGAGCGATGCCTCCGCCTTGGCGGGCTTCGCCTGATCGCGTAGCACGCCGCTCTGCAGAAGGATCGCCACCACCACCGGCACGCCGAGCAGGCCTACGGTCAGCAGCGCCCCCCGCCAATCCATCACCCCAAGAAGCAGGGCGATGACCGGGGGCGCGAGGGCGAAGCCAAGGTTTCCGGTGAAGGTGTGCAGCGCGAAGGCCCGGCCCATGAAGGACTTGTTCACGCTGCCCGTCAGGATGGCGTAGTCCGCCGGATGGATGACGCTGTTGCCGATGCCCGACAGCACGGCCAGCGGCAGGATCATCCAGAAGGCCGGCGCGAAGGCCATGGCGGAGACGGAGAGCGCCATCAGCAGCGTCCCGCCAATGAGGAAGGGCCGCGCCCCCCAGCGATCCACCCAAAAGCCGACCGGCGTCTGCAACACGGCCGTCGTCCCGCTCATCAGCGCCACCGACAGGCCGAGCATGGCGTAGGAAACGCCGAATTCCTCCCGCCATTGCAGGAAGAGCGGCGGCAGGCAGAGCATGTAGAAATGCGACAGGAAATGCCCGGTGCCGATCAGCGCGACGATGCGCATGTCTCGGCCGCCGGCGGTGCCGGCTTCGGGTTCAGGCAGGCGGGTCATGAGCAGGCCCCGATCAAGTGTCGCCGCGCCGTTCCGGCCGGCGCTGGCAGTGTCCGGCCAGTCCGGGTTAGCCTTCCGTCATGCGGCGTGCAACCGGGATTGGCCTCGTCCTGCTGGGCGGAGGCATCGCCTTCGGCTTCAGCCAGTGCGACAACACCTCGGAGCAGTGCCGCGAGGCCCGCGCGCAGGGCCTGCCCAATGCCGAGGAACTGTGCCGCAGCTCGCGAAGCGGCGGCCATTCCTCGTCCTCCACCTCTTCGTCCTCGCGTGGCGGCAGCTCGGCCACCACGGCCAGCGCCCGCGGTGGCTTCGGCAGCTCGGCCAGCCATTTCAGCGGGGGCGGCTGATGCAGCGCCTCGCGCAATCCCCCCGCCCGGACCGGCTGGAGCGCGCCCGCCGCATGGGCTTCGCCTTCGCCGAGATCGAGGGCGAGCCCTATTGGGACGAGACCGTCTGCTACGCCTTCACCGCCGCCGAGATCGACACGCTGGAGGCAGCGACCGCCGAGCTCGAGCGCCTCACCCGCCTCGCCTGCGCGCATGTGGTGCGGGAGGATACCGGCCGCGCCCTCGGCCTGTCGGATGCGGCCTGGACGCTCGCCAAACGCTCCTGGCTGCGTGGCGAGCCGAGCCTCTACGGCCGCATGGACCTCCGCTGGGACGACACCGGCCCGCCGAAGCTGCTCGAATACAATGCCGATACCCCGACCGCCCTGTTCGAAGCCTCGGTTGTCCAATGGGAATGGCTGCAATGCACCGACCCCGCCCTCGACCAGTTCAACAGCCTGCATGAGGCGCTGATCGCCGCCTGGCCGCGGCTCGGCCTGCCGGCCCGGGTGCATTTCGCCTGCGCGAAGGACTCGATCGAGGACCGCGGCACGCTCGACTACCTGCGCGACACCGCGATCCAGGCCGGCCTCGCCGCTCCGGCGCTGACCATGGACGAAATCGGCTGGGACGGCCGCCGCTTCCGCGACACCGAGGAGCAGCCGATCGAGGCGATCTTCAAGCTCTACCCCTGGGACTGGCTGCTGGCCGAGGATTTCGGCACCCATATCCCCCGCGCCCCAACCCGCTGGATCGAGCCCGCCTGGCGGCTGATGCCGGCCAGCAAAGCCTTCCTCGCCCTGCTCTGGGCGCTCTTCCCCGACCATCCCAACCTGCTGCCCGCCCATCTGGAGCCCGGCCGCTGCGGCGGCCCGGAGATTGCCAAGCCCTTCTGGGGCCGTGAGGGCGCCAACATCGATGCGCCCGGCGGTGCCACACCCGGTGCCTATGCCGACCAGCCGCGGGTCTGGCAGCGCTATGCCGAGCTGCCCTGCTTCGCCGGCCGCTACCCCGTGCTCGGCAGCTGGGTCGTCGCCGGCGCACCGGCCGGCCTCGGCATCCGCGAGGATGCGACGCCCATCACCCGCGACAGCAGCCGCTTCGTCCCCCACTGGTTCCGGCCGGAGAGCCCCGCATGACCAGCCTCGCCGCGCTGCCGGCCTTCCTCGCGCATTTCCTGGCCGGGCTGGCGCTGCTTGGCGCCGCCTTCCTGGTCTTCACCAGGCTGACGCCGCATGACGAGGTGGCACTCGTCCGTGCCGGCAACCTGCCCGCGGCCGTGGCGCTCGGTGGCTCGGTGATCGGCGCGGCGCTCGCCATCTCCTCGGCCGTCTCGCATTCGGCAAACCTGCTGGATGCGGTGGTCTGGGCCGTCGTGGCCCTGCTTGCCCAGCTCGGCGCCTTCCTGGCGACCTCATGGCTGCTGCCGGAATGGCGCGCGGCGATCGAGCGCGGCGAGATGGCCACGGCGGCCCTGAAGGCCTCGGTCGCCGTGGCTGTTGGCCTGCTCAACGCGGCGGCGATGGTGCCCTAACCCGGCCTTCTACGCTCCCCCACGAACTGGTGTCTGTCGGAACCACTTCAGTGCCAGGGCATAAGCCTGTTTTAACCCCGGCAGGTACAGGGTCGCATCGAAGTACGGGTCCGTGGACCGCATTGCGCAGAAGCCGAGCCGCCGAAGGAAGCCTGCCGGTGCCCAGGACCACCGCCGCAGACCGGACCGGATTCTCCGGCTCGGGTACCAAGGGCCTGAGCATCGGCCTCAGGCTGGCCCTGACCCTCTCGGTCGTCGTCATGGTCTCGGCCGCGTCGGCCGGCGGTGCCTGGTTCGGCTTCAACGGAATCCGATCTTCGGCGACCTGGATCAACCATACCCACCAAGTCATCGGCGGGACGAATCAGGCGATGGCGGCCATGGTCGATCAGGAGACCGGGCTGCGCCGCCACCTCCTGAACGGGAGCCAGGCCTTCCCCGAACCCTACAGATCCGGCCAGGACAGCTTTCGGCTTGCTCTTTCAAAGGTCTGCCGGCTCACCGCCGACAACCCGGTGCAGCAGGCCCGCCTCAACGAGCTCGATCAGGCCGCCCGCAACTGGACGGAGGACCATGCCGGCCGCCTGCTGGCGCTGATGGCCAGGGGCGACAACGCCTCCCGCTCGCAGGCACAGCAGCTGGAGGAGGGCGGCGCCGGCAAGGTGGTCATGGACCGTGTTCGCGCCACGGCGGAGGCGATGTCGGCCAGCGCCGCCCAGGCCAACGGGCAGGCGGGCGACGTGGCCCGCGCTGCGGAGTGGGCCCGCGAGAATGTCGGCACCGTCGCCGCCGCGGAGGAACTCGCCACATCGGTCAGCGAGATCACCCGTCAGGCCGCGGAATCCTCCAAGGTCGCCGGCCTGGCGGTGACGGAGACCCGGCGCACGGACGAGGTCGTCCACAGCCTCGCCGAGGGCGCCCAGCGGGTCGGCGATGTCATGCAGCTCATCACCGACATCGCCAGCAAGTCCAACCTGTTGGCGCTGAACGCGACGATCGAAGCGGCTCGTGCCGGCGAGGCCGGCAAGGGCTTCGCCGTCTTGGCCTCGAGGTGAAGAGCCTCGCCAACCAGACGGCCAAGGCGACGGAGGCGATCTCGGTGCCGGGTCACGGCCGTGCAGTCGGCGACGGCCGAGGCGGTGACCGCCATCCGCGCCATCCAGCAGCGCATCGCGGAGGTGAGCGAGATCTCCTCCGCCATCGCCGCCGCGGTCGAGGAGCAGGGCGCGGCCACCGGCGAGATCGCGCAGAACGTCCAGCACGCTGCCCAGGGCACCGAGGAGGTCACCCGCAACATCGGCGCCGTCAGCGACATCACCGCCGAAACCAGCACTTCGGCGGGCGAGGTGCTGAAGGCCGCCGGCGAATTGTCCCGCAACTCCGAGCGGCTGAGCGCCGGCGTCGGCCCCTTCCTCGCCGGAGTCAAGGCTGCCTGACCTCGGCGGAAGAACCGGGGATGGCGGCCCGCCTCAGGCCGCAGCCGCCATCCCCGGCCCTTCCAGGCTCTCGCGGATGAATCGCATCAGCGGCTCCGCCAGCGGGTTCTGCCCGGCCGCATCGCCGAAGACGCACATCTCCGCCGTCCCCAGCGCCGGCAGCCCCGGCACCTCCACCAGGCCGGGCGGCATCCCGCTGCGGCCCAGCACGCTCAACGCGAAGCCCGCCTGCGCCGCCGCCGCCACGCCGAGGAGGCTGGCCGAGACATAGACCACCTCGAAGGCCATTCCCGCCCGTGCCAGCGCCGCCAGCGCCCGGTCGCGGAACATGCAGCCAGGCGGCAGCATGGCGAGCGGCAGGGGCCGGCCGGCGGGCGCCGCCCAGTCGGGCGCCGCGACCCAGACCACGGCCTCGGTCCAGATCGGCCGTCCCTCCGTCTCGCCATCCCGCCGCTTCCCGAGCACGAGGTCGAGCGCGCCCCGCTCCTGCGCCGCCCGCAGCTCATGGCTGCGGCCGACCTCCACTTCCAACGCGACCTCGGGATAGGTCCGGGCGAAGCGCGCCAGCAGCGGCGCCAAGTTGCGCGGTACGAAATGATCGGCGACGCCGAGCCGCAGCCGCCCGGCCACCGGCGGCGCCACCATCCGCCGCACCGCCTCGTCATTGAGCGCCAGGATGCGTCGCGCATAGGCCAGCAGAGTCTCGCCATCGCGCGTGAGCACGACGCTGCGGCTGGTACGTTCCAGGATGCGGCGCTGCACCACCTCCTCCAGCCGCTTCACCTTCAGGCTGACGGCCGATTGGGTGAGGCCGAGCGCCGCCCCCGCCGCGGTGAAGCCCCCTCGCTCCACCACGGCGACGAAGCAGCGGAGCAGGTCGAGATCGAGATCGGGGATGCGCATGGGCGGAGCTTCCCTCAGCCCATGCGCCGCTTCAATCAGACCTCTTCGTCATAGCCGCCGCCGGCATCATCCATGCCGCCGCCGGTGTCGTAGTTGCTCGTATCCGTGTCGTAGCCGCCGCCGGTCGCGTCCTGGGTGGAGGCATAATCCTGGCCGCCGCCGCCCCAATCGCTCTTCTGGCCGCCATCGCCGCCCCAGCCCTGGTCGGCCGCCGCCGTACCCGGATCGGTCCAGGGCGAGGAGGCCGGCACCGCTTCCTGCCCGAAGGCACCGCCCCCGGTCGCGTCGGACGCGGTGGCCGCCGCCGCCGACCCATGGCTGCCGGAGAAGGCGTTCATCAGCATGTTGCCGACCACCATGCCGCCTGCCACGCCCGCCGCCGTGGTCAGCGCCGTGCCGAGGAAGCCGGAGCCACCGCGCTGCGGCTGCAGCATTCCGGGATTGTAGCCCGGCGGATAGACCGGCTGCGGGGGAGGAGGCATCTGCGGCGACTGCCGGTTGGCACCGCCGCTGCCGAACATGCCGCCGAACAGCCCGCCGCTGCGCGGCTGCTGCGCCGCCTGGGCCTGGGTGCGGGCATTCTGCACCTCCCATTCCAGCTGGCGGATGCGGTTCTGCGCTTCCACCAGCGCCGCCTCTTGCACGAAGGCGGTCTGGGTGATGCGGTAGCGCGCCTCCGGATAGCGGGCGAAGAGGTCGCTGATCAGCGAATCCGCCTCACGGTCGACCGGCGGCAGGGGCGGGCGCGACTGGGTCGCCGGCACGCTGCTGCCGCCCCATGGCCCCGGCGCGGGCGCGGCGGGCGATGCGCCCGCGATCCGCTCCACGAACTGGCTGATGATCCGGCGTTCCTCGTCGTTCATGGTCCTCGTGTCTCCCTGGCCCCGTTCCCGGCGGCCGCCGCCCTGTTGCCGGGCTGGTCCGGCCATCGGTGCCATAGCCGGCGAAGTGGTCCGGCACCCGAACCGTTTCAAGCGGCGTCGATGCGCCCCGGCAGGCCAAGCCGCCGCCATTCGATCACCGGGCAGCGATCCTGCACGAAGCGCAGCCCGGCCGCCCGCGCCCGCTCCCCGGCTGCGTCATCCCGCACGCCGAGTTGCAACCAGACGCTGCGGGCGCCGAGGCGGATCGCCTCGTCCACCACCGCCCCCGCCTCCTCGCTGCGGCGGAAGACATCGACCATGTCGAGCGGCCCGGCCGCGTCGAGGCTCGGCGCGACCGCCGCGCCGTGCAGCACCCCGCCGGCGAGGCCGGGATTGACCGGCGTCACCGCATAGCCGCGCCCGACCAGGAAGCCGGCGACGCCGTAGCTCGGCCGCTCCGGCCGCGCCGAGGCGCCGACCACGGCGATGCGCCTCGTGGTCAGAAGGATGTCGCGGATCTCGTCATCGCTCATGGACCTCGCCTCCGATGCTTGCCTTCCGCCGCGCCGCCCGGCATTCCTGCACGGGCGAGGGCCTGTAGCTCAATGGTCAGAGCGGACCGCTCATAACGGTTTGGTTGCAGGTTCGAGTCCTGCCGGGCCCATCGCTCATTCGCCGATACTCACAGTGGCCGTCCGTCCCGGCAACAGCCGAACCCCCTGCGGCACGCTGTCGATGGCGATCCGCACCGGCACCCGCTGGGCCAGCCGCACCCAGCTGAAGGTCGGGTTGACGTTGGCCAGGAGGCTGGGCCCGGCCGCACGATCGCGGTCCTCGATGCCCCCGGCGATGCTGCCGACATGGCCGCGGATGTCCGCCCGCTCCCCCATCAGCCGCACCCGGGCCGGGGCGCCGGGGGCGATGCGGGGCAGCTTGGTCTCCTCGAAATAGCCCTCGATGCGGATGGTGTCCCGGTCCACCAGCGCCAGCACCGCGCGCCCCGCCGTGACGTAGTCCCCCGGCCGCAGCTCCAGGTTGGCCACCGTTCCGCTGACCGGCGCCATGACCCGCGATCGCTCCAGGTTGAGTCGCGCCAGGTCCCGCTCGGCGATTGCCTGGGCATAGGCCGCCGCCGCCTGGTTGGCGTCCGAGACCGCCCGCTCCTGCGTCTGGACCGAGACCACGCTCTGATCGAGCCGCGTCACCCGCCGGGCATCCCGCTGCGACTGCTGCAACGCCTCCCAGCGCAACTGCGCCGCCGCATCCGCCTGCTGCACCGCCAGCTCGAAGCGCGCCCGGTCGATCTCGAAGAGCAGCGCTCCCCGCTCCACCACCTGGTTGTCCTGCACTGCGACAGCGGCGACGAGCCCGGAGACATCCGGCGCGACGCCGACCACATCCGCCCGCACCCGCCCGTCCCGCGTCCAGGGAGCGAGGATGTAGTAATCCCAGAGCTGCCAGCCGACGAGGCCGGCGAGCGCGACGGCGAGCAGGGTCAGGGCAAGGCGCTTCATGAACCGATCCCATGGGCCAGCACGACGATCCCGCCGAGCAGAATGAGGAAGAGCGCCGCATCGAAGAGCGGCGCGTGCCAGACATGCCGGTACAGGCCGGCCCGCCGCAGCCCGCTCCGGACCAGCGCCGCCAGCAGCAGCGCCAGCAGCACCCAGGCGAGCAGCGCCGGGATGAAGACGCCGAGGATGTCGAGCTCCGCGATCATGCCGCCAGCGCCACCGACCCCGGCAGCACCGGCGGCGGCGCCTCCGGGAACAGCGCCATGCGCAGTCCGCTGAGCGCCAGCGCCGCCGCCCGTGCCGGCGCATTGCCCGGATGGAGGGTGGCGAGCAGCGCCGCATCGATCCGCGCCAGCGCCGCCTCTGGCGGCACGCTGCCGCGGATCAGCCCCGCCGTCGCCGCGATCGCCGCCTTCACCGCCCCTTGGTCCGCCGCCTCCAGCACCGGTTCCGCCGCACGCAGCCGCAGCAAGTTGAAGGCGGCGCGCAGTTCAGCGAGCTCGCGCCGGCCCATCGCCGCCGCGTCCGCCGCGCCAAACCGGGCCGAGAGCGCCTCGAACCGGTCGAGCATGGCGGCCGCGATGCGGCGTAGGTCGGCTGGCTGCCGCCCCTCGGCCAGCCGCACCAGGTCGCGCCGATCGGCCTCCACCAGCCGCTCCACCCGCCAGGCGACGCCCGCCCCGCGCACGAGGCGCGTCACCGTCAGCGCCACGCCGAAGCCGAGCATCATGGCGATCCCGCCCTCGAGGAAGCTGTCGAACTCCGCCCCATAGGTCGACTGCAGGGCAAGCAGCGCGAAGCCGTTGATGGCGACGGGCGCCATCCGCAGCTGCAGGGCGGGCATGGCCAGCAGCGCGCCGACCGGCAGGTAGAGCGCGCCCAGCACCAGCAGCAGCGGCACGAAGCCGTCCACCATCGGCAGCACGGCGAAGAGCATGAAGCCCGCCATGGCCACCGCGACCAAGGTGCCCTCCATGAAGCGCAGGATGGCCGGCGCGGGGTCGTCGAGCTGGGCGAAGAGGCTGGTGCCCACCGCCGCCATCATCGCCGCCGTCGCCCCGCCCGGCCAGCCAGCGAAGATCCAGAAGGCGCAACAGAGGATCACGGCGAGCGCCGCGGCGAGGCCCGACAGCCCGATCAGCAGCGGGTCGGCATGGCCCGGCAGCCCGGCCGGCACCGCCGGCACCCGCCCCGCATGCCTCGAGGCGATGCGCGCCGCATGGGCCTGGCAGGCCACCCAGGTCGCCAGCAGCTCCCGCAGCCGGGCGAGCAGCCCCTCGCGCAGCAGGCCCGGCCAGCCGCCTTGCGCCGCCGCCTCCCGCTCCGCCGCGGCGAGCCGCTCGTCGAGCGAGCGCCGCTCCGCCTCGGCGATCCGCGCCCCGATCGCCGCCGCCACCTCCCGCAGCAGCGGCTCGGCGCGGGCGAGTCCGGCCGGATCGGCCGCCCGCAGCCCCGCCACGCGATCCGCCGCCGAGCTCGCCAGCACCGGCATCCGCCGCGCCTCGCCCCGCAGCACCGGCAGCCAGCGCAGCGCCGCGCGCCCGCCATCCTCGTACCGCGCCTGCTGGAACAGCACGTCGAGTGCCGTCCCGTCGATTGCCAGCCGTCGCCGGTCCTCGGCCAGGCTCGGCAGCTCTCCGCGCAAGGCATCGGCGGCAAGGCGCGCGACCGCCGCCGTCCAGGCCTCCAGCTGCCGCAGCAGCCGCGGCGTTGCCGGGCTCGGCAGCAGCAGCGCATGCAGTGCCCAGGCGCAGGCGATGCCGAGCCCGATCTCCTCCACCCGGAGGAGCGCGGTGGTGAAGATCGCATCCGGCGCGTCCACCGCCGGGAAGCCGATGATGGCCGCCGTGTAGCCCGCCAGCATGAAGCCATAGCTGCGCGGCGTCGCATCGAGCAGCGCTGCGGCGAGGCAGGCCCCCACCCAAAGCGCCATGGCGAGCACCAGCAGCGGCGGCGCGTTGACCAGGTTCGGCACCGTCAGCACCGCGAAGGCGGCTCCGGCGAAGGTCCCGCCGAGCCGCCAGATCCCCTTGGCCCGCAGCGCCCCGGCCGAGGGCTGCGCCGTCACGTAGACGGTGGTCGCCGCCCAGTAGGGCCGCTCCAGCCCGGTGCCGAAGGCGATGAAGAGCGCAAGGGCCGCTGCGGCGGAGGTGACGAGCGAGTACAGCCACTCCCGCCGCCCAGGCAGCCATTGCTCCAAAGCCATCCCCCCGCGCCGCCAGGCCGGCAACGCGGCGTGGGTGGGGCGGTTCAGCGCCGCTCCGCCTCCGGCACCGGCACGTCGAAGCCGTTCAGCGTCACCGAGACCATGCAATAGAGCCCGACCAGGTAGATCAGCTCCGCCGCCCCGTGCTGGCCGAATGCCTCGACCGCCTGCTTGTAGCTCAGCGCCGGCAGCACCCCACCGTTCACCAGGGCAGAGGCGATGTCATAGGCAATCGCCTGGTCGCGCGGCAGGTCCCCCGGTCGTTGTCCGGCGACGATGGTCGCCAGCGTGTCGTCGGCGAGGCCGCGCTGTTCGGCGGCGATGACATGCGCATAAATCTCGTAGGCCGAGTGGAAATGCGCCCCGGTGACGAGGATGGCGATCTCCCGCACCGGCTTCGGCAGGCTGGTGGAGAAGGAAAGCGCCTTGGTCAGTTCCCAGATCGGCCCACCGAATTGCGGCTCGTGCAGCCAGGGGTTCCACGGGCCGAGCAGGGCGCCGTCGCCGTCGATGGTGGCGAAGCCCTTGAAATTCTTTTCGATGCCGGCCCGCATGTCGGCATAGAGCGGCTTCTGCTCCTCGGTCAGCGTATCGGGCTTCATCAGGGGGAGGCGCATGGCGGAATCCTTGTGGCTGCAGCGCCGGCGCGGCCCGGGCAGCGGGCCGCGCGGCCGACCATTCATGGCAGGCGGATGGGCGCCTGCCCACCCGCCCGCAGGTGCCTCGTGCTCACTACGGGACCTGCCGCGCGGTACCGGCACCGCCGCGGTCGCTGCCTCATCCATCCGATGCCCTCCACAGGTCTCGTTGGCTGGGAAACCGGGAGCCATGGCGCGGCCTGCACGGCGGAATGACGTTCGGATGCCATTACGGCTGCGCCGCAAGGCCCCGCGGCAGCCCTCGCCGCTTTCCCTGGGCCGCCCCCGGCGCTAGAACCACGACCAAACGCCCCCGCAGGACCGATGCCCATGGCCTCCTACCAGTACGCCTATGTGATGAAAGACCTGACCAAGTCCTATCCGGGCGGACGCGAGGTCTTCAAAGGCATCACCCTGTCCTTCCTGCCAGATGTGAAGATCGGCGTGCTCGGCCCGAACGGCGCCGGCAAGTCGACGCTGATGCGCATCATGGCCGGGCAGGACAAGGAGTATGGCGGCGAGGCCTGGGCGGCCGAGGGCGTGCGCGTCGGCTACCTGTCGCAGGAGCCGCATCTCGAGCCCGACCTGACGGTGGGCGAGAACGTCATGCTCGCCTTCAAGGAGATGAAGGCGCATCTCGACCGCTTCAACGAGATCTCGCTCGCGTTCGGCGAGGAGATGTCGGACGACAAGATGAACGACCTGCTGGCCGAGCAGGCCGACCTGCAGGAGAAGATCGACGCCGGCGGCGGCTGGGAGATCGACCGCACCGTCGAGATCGCGCTCGACGCCCTGCGCTGCCCGCCGGCCGACAGCCCGGTGACCACCCTCTCGGGTGGCGAGCGCCGCCGCGTCGCCCTCTGCCGGCTGCTGCTCGAGAAGCCCGAGATGCTCCTGCTCGACGAGCCGACCAACCACCTCGATGCCGAGAGCGTCTCCTGGCTCGAGAAGACGCTGCGCGACTATACCGGCGCCGTGCTGATCGTCACCCACGACCGCTACTTCCTCGACAACGTCACCAACTGGATTCTGGAGGTCGATCGCGGCCGGGGCATTCCCTACCAGGGCAACTACTCCGCCTATCTCGAGCAGAAGCGCAAGCGCCTCGCCCAGGAGGAGAAGGAGGAGAGCACCCGCCAGCGCCAGCTCGCCGAGGAGCAGGAATGGATCGGCCGCAGCCCCTCCGCCCGCCAGGCGAAGTCAAAGGCCCGCATCCAGGCCTATGAGGAGTTGCTGCTCCGCAGCCAGGACCGTGCCCCCGACCCGACCGAGATCCAGATCCCGCCCGCCCCGCGCCTCGGCAACACCGTCATCGTGGCGGACGCCATCCGCAAGGGCTTCGGCAACCGGCTGCTGATCGACGACCTCTCCTTCAAGCTGCCGCCGGGCGGCATCGTCGGCGTCATCGGCCCGAACGGCGCCGGCAAGACCACGCTGTTCAAGATGATCACCGGCGTCGACAAGCCCGACAGCGGCACCATGACGGTCGGCGAGAGCGTCCAGCTCGGCTATGTCGACCAGAGCCGCGACAGCCTCGACGACAAGAAGACCGTTTGGCAGGAGATCTCCGGCGGCCAGGACCAGATCGTCATGGGCAAGCGCTCGGTGCCGAGCCGGGCCTACTGCGCCGCCTTCAACTTCAAGGGCGGCGACCAGCAGAAGCCGGTCGGCGTGCTCTCGGGCGGCGAGCGCAACCGCGTCCACCTGGCAAAGATGCTGAAGACGGCGCACAACGTGCTGCTGCTCGACGAGCCGACCAACGACCTCGACGTCGACACGCTCCGCGCGCTGGAGGAGGCGCTGGCCGATTTCGCCGGCTGCGCCGTCATCATCAGTCATGACCGCTGGTTCCTGGACCGCCTGGCGACCCACATCCTCGCCTTCGAGGGCGACAGCCATGTCGAGTGGTTCGAGGGCAACTTCCAGGCCTATGAGGCCGACAAGCGACGCCGCCTCGGCGCCGCGGCCGACCAGCCGCACCGGATCAAGTACCGCCCCCTGACCCGGTAGGGCAGGGCATGGGCCATGCGCATCCCGTGCCCTTGCCGGCACGGCTGGTCCGCACGGCGCGGCTGACCCTCGCGCCGCCGGGCAGGGAGAACCTGCCGGACCTCATTCGGTTGAAAGGTGACCCGCGCGTCTTCGAGCTGATGCTGCACGGTGTCCGCACGGTGGAGATGGCCCGGGCGGAACTCGAAGACGACATGGCCTTCTGGGCCCAGCGCGGTTACGGCACCTGGTGCGTCTTCCATACCGAGAGCGGCGAGTTCCTCGGTATCTCCGGACTGATGGAGCGCCCCGACGGCCGCGGCATCGCGCTGCGCTTCGCCCTCTGGCCGGAATGCCGCGGCCATGGCTATGCGCGGGAGGCGGCGAAGGCCGGGCTCGAATTCGGCCACCGCGCCGGCCTTGCCCGCATCATCGCCGTCGCCTGGGAGCAGAACCATCCCTCCCGCCATGTCCTGACGGATATCGGGATGACGGAGTGCGACGCCTTCGATTATCGCGGGCGCCACATGATCGTCTACGAAAGCTGTCAAACCGGGTCGGCCCAGCCACCGCCTCGCTGACGGATAGTCGGGCACTGGAGCCAGACCCGATCAGGTGGCTTCGCCTGACCGGGGGTGCTCGCCCCGTCGGACGACAAGGCAGGGCGCGTCCGCGAGTCGGTGAAAGAGGGAAACCGCCCTAGAGCGGTTGCCGCTCGCACTGGCTCACGGAGCCCGCTCTAAATTACTGTTTGGTTTGAGCAAGTTACTCGATCCATGACTCCATCTGATCGGAAGTTTGCCCTAACGCGCCTGCTCGCGCTGCGCCAACTGCTGGATCTGCCCGCGCATCGCCGTCAGCAGCGCCGCGACCGATCCGTTGTTGCGCTGGATCACGCTGGAATACTCGCTCCGCTGGGTCAGCCGCAACGAGGTCCCCTCGGCGATCACGTCGACGACCTTCGGCTGCCCGCCGACATCGGCGACGCGCCAGTCGAGCGAGAAGGGGGCGGTGTTCGGCCGCTCGATGACGGTGTTGACCAGCACGTCGTCCTCCGTCCGCTGCTGCGTCCGGCCGAGCGAGAAGCGCACGCCCTGGTATTCGCCGAAGCGGGCAGACAGGTTGCGAATGAGCGTTTCCTCGAAGAGCTTCAGGTATTCCTGCTGCTCCTGCGGCGAGGCCTGGTTCCACCAGCGGCCGAGGATGAAACGGCCGACGCGCTCCACTTCGACGGCGCGGCGCAGGACGGCGGCCACACGCTGCCGCCGCGCCGGCAGGTCGCGGGTCTGGTCGTTGATCGCCGCCACCAGCTCCTGGCCCGTGGTCTGGATGAAGTTGGCGGCGCGGCCGATATCCGCCTGGGCCAGCGCCGGCCTGATGAAGCCCGCCGTGGTGAGGAAGAGGGCCGTGCCAAGAAGGGCGCGGCGGTCGAGGTCATGCATGGTCATCTGTCTCCCGGATCGGCCTTACCTGCGCTGCTGATCCATGCCGGTGCCAACGCCGAATCCCGTACTGGTTGCCGCTGCAGGCGCAATCTCTCCTGCATTGCTGATCTCCGCGGCGCGGCGCTGGCGGTAGGCGCTGCGCAAGGTGGTGTAAGGGTCGAGTGAGGTGCGGTTCACGTCGTCGATCGTGTTGATCAGGCTCTCGCGGGTATCGACCACGGTCACGCCGGCGCGGCCATAGACCAGAGCATCCACCACGGCGCCCTGGCCGAACCAGCTCAGCGGGTCGGAGACGATGCCGAGGCCGAAGCCCAGCAGGTCACGCGGGTTGGAGGGGCCGATGACGGGGATGAACAGGAAGGGCCCCTCGCCGACGCCCCAGCGCGCCAGGGTCTGCCCATAATCCTCGGCATGGCCCCGCACGCCGAACCAGCTCTCGGCGACGTCGAAGATGCCGGCCACGCCGAGCGTCGAGTTGATGACGAAGCGCCCGAGCGTGTCGCCCGCACGGCGCGACTCACCTTGCAGCATGTCGTTGGCGAGGATCACCGGCGTCCGCAGGTTGCCGAGCACGTTGCGGACGCCCGTCCGCACCGGCTGCGGCACCACGGCGCGGTAGCCGACCGCCACCGGCCGCAGCGCATACTGGTCGATCGCCTGATGGACGGCGAAAAGCCGCCGGTTGGCCGGCTCCGCCGGGTCGTTGTTTTGCCGGTACTCGGCCACCGCATCGGGGTCGGAGGCCGGTGGGCGCGTCGCGCAGCCAGCGAGCAGCACGGCCGCCAGGAGCGGGGCGGCGAGGGCAGCCCGGGGGAGGCGAAGTCTGGTTGGCTGACGCATCGGTCCGGTTGCCCTCATCGGTCTTGGCATGGTTGCGGAGAAGGTAGGGATTCATCGGCAGGATGCCATGCATCCCCATGCCGTGCCGATAGGCCCACCGCTGGAGCATGATCGCGTGAGACGCAAATCATGCGACAAAACAACTAGCTAGAACAAATCTCAGACGAGCGGAATCACCCGGGAGGGGAGAATTTGCCCGTTCTTACAACAATCCGGAGTGATCCCCGCTGGCCTGGCCGCGCGAAGGTCGCTCCGGAATGCGTATAACATCGATCCGCTGTAACCGGTAACGCTGCAAACTGTTTCCTTGCGTGACGCTTGCGGAGGTGGGCGTCAATGGGCAGATACTCCGCCATGGACCATGCCCTTCCCGAAGTTCCGCCGCAGGGAACCCTGCAACGCTGGCTCACCGGCCCCCGTTTCGGCGGCCTGCCGAACTTCGCGGAATTGCCGCCGCCGAAACTCTCCTTCGAATTCTTCCCGCCGAAGACCGATGCGCTGGAGGCCCAGCTCTGGTCCTGCATCCGCCGGCTGGAGCCGCTGCGGCCCTGCTTCGTCTCGGTCACCTATGGTGCGGGCGGCACCACCCAGGCCCGCACCCATGCGACCGTGGCGCGGATCGTAAAGGAAACCAGCCTCACCCCGGCCGCCCATCTCACCTGCGTCGGTGCCTCGCGGGCCGAGGTGGACGAGGTGGCGCGCGGCTACTGGGATGCCGGGGTGCGCCACATCGTCGCCCTCCGCGGCGACGCGCCAGCCGGTGCCGAGCGCTACGAGCCGCATCCGGAGGGCTATGCCTATGCCGCTGACCTAGTGGCCGGCCTCACCCGCATCGCCCCCTTCGAGATCAGCGTCGCCGCCTATCCGGAGACGCATCCCACGGCCCTCTCCTCCGACCATGACCTCGACAACCTGAAGCGGAAGATCGATGCCGGGGCGACCCGGGCGATCACCCAGTATTTCTTCGACAGCGAAATTTTCCTCCGCTTCCTCGACCGCTGCGCCGCGGCTGGCATCACCCTGCCGATCGTCCCCGGCATCATGCCGGTCTCGAATTTTAACCAGATGAAGAAATTCTCCGCCATGTGCGGGGCTGGCGTCCCCACCTGGATGGGCCGGCTGTTCGAGGGGCTGGACGAGGACCCGGAGACGCGGCGGATGGTCTCCGTCATCATGGCGGCCGAGCAGGTCCGCCTGCTCCAGGCCAACGGCGTCGACGAGTTCCACTTCTACACGCTGAACCGGCCGGACCTGGTCTATGCCATCGCCCATATCCTAGGCGCCCGGCCGGAGCCTATTCCACCCGGATTCCCTCGGCCCTGATCAGCTCTCCCATCCGCTGCCGCTGATCGGCGAAGAAGGCCCCGAACTCGTTTGGCCCGCTGCCGACCGGGATCATGCCGATCTCACCCAGGCGCTTGACTGCGCCGGGGTCCCGCATCCCGGCCGCCGCGGCCTCCGCCAGGCGGTTGACCGCGAGCTCCGGCGTCCCCCGCGGCGCGTAGAAGCCGAGCCAGTCATAGATGTCGAAGCCGGGGAAACCCTGCTCGGCGACGGTCGGAACCGCCGGCAGGTTCACCAGCCGCTCCTTGGTGCTGACGGCGATGCCGCGCAGCCGGCCGTCGATCACCAGCGGTGCTGCCTGGGGCAGGGTGGAGAAGACGAATTCCGCATCCCCCGCCAGGATACCCGCCACCGAGGCCGCGCCACCCCGGTAGGACACATGGTTGGCCGACAGCCGCGCCTGCCGCAGCAACATTGCCGGCGCCAGATGCGTCGCCGTCCCGGTGCCGGATGAGGCGTAGGGGATCTGCCCCGGCGCCGAGCGCAGCCGCGCCAGCAACCCCTGGAGGTCCTTGGCCGGATGGTCGGGTCGCACCACGCAGATCAGCGGCGACTTCACCATCTGGCTGATCGGCAGCAGCGCCGCGGCGAAATCATAGGGCAGGCCTGGGATGAGCAGGTTGTTCACCGCTCCGGCCGCGGTATCGGCCAGCGCCGTATAGCCGTCCGGCGCCGCCTGCGCGACCACCCCGGCCCCGACCGAACCGCTCGCCCCCGCCCGGTTCTCCAGCACGACCGGCTGGCCGAGCACCTGCTGCATGGCGGGCGCCGCCAGCCGCATCGGGATGTCCGCCCCGCCCCCCGGTGGCCAGGAGATGACGATCCGCACCGGCCTGGTCGGCCAGGCCTCGGCGCGGGCCAGATGCGGCAGGGCGAGCGCCGCCGCCAGCAACGGGCGACGGGGGATGCGGTGCGGCATGGCGGAACCTCCCTTGGCGTTGCGGCCCATCCTGCCGGCAAGCACCGCCACCCGAAAGGCTTTGGGCGCCGGCCCTGGCCGGGCCTACACTCCGCGCAACGCCACAGGAGGAAACGGCGATGCAGCACCAGGGCCCGCTGAATGCGGAACAACTCCGCCAATTCGAGGAGGAAGGCTGGCTCTTCCTCCCCGAGACCTTCAGTCCGGAGGAGGTCGCCGTCCTCGCTCGCGAGGCGGAGGCGATCTATGCCGAGAACCGTCCGGAAATCTGGCGCGAGAAGTCGGGCGCCCCGCGCACCGCCTTCGCCGCCCATACCTTCAACGAGGCCTTCCGCCTGCTCGGCGCCCATCCGCGCCTCATCAACCCGGTCGAGCAGATCTTCGGCGAACGGCTGTACATGCACCAGTTCAAGATCAACGCGAAGGCCGCCTTCACCGGCGATGTCTGGCAGTGGCACCAGGATTACGGCACCTGGAAGCGCGACGACGGCATGCCGGAGCCCCGCGCCATGAACATCGCCGTCTTCCTCGATGAGGTGATGCCGATCAACGGCCCCCTCATGCTGATCCCGCGCAGCCAGGCGCATGGCACGCTGGAGGCCGGGCACGACACCAGCACCACCTCCTACCCGCTCTGGACCCTCGACGATGCCATGGTGACCCGGCTGGTGCAGGAGGGCGGCATCGTCGCCCCGACCGGCAAGCCGGGCGGCGTGCTGATGTTCCACGGCAACCTCGTCCATGGCTCGGCGCCGAACATCACTCCCTACCCGCGGAAGATCGTCTACCTGACGCTCAACGCCGTCTCGAACCACATCCGCACCCCGACCCGGCCGGACTGGATCGCCCATCGCGACTTCACCCCGATCGACCCGGTCCCGGCCGAGGCGCTGACCGATTACGCCCGGCGTTGGAAGCAGGCGGCCGAATAGGCATCCCGCACGCCGCTCCGCCGTTCCTGCCCTGGAGCGGGATCCGCGATCATCGGGTCACCGATCCCGCTCCGGCTTGTTGTCATGTCGCATGATTCACGCCTCCGGCCGTTCCAGCCTCCGGCGATCATGTCCCAACGAGAGGAGGCAGGAATGTCGGGATCCGGCGAGATTCGTCCGCATATGGAAGTGGTTGGCGCCGATGGCGTGCATGTCGGCACAGTGGACGGGCTGGAGCGCGGCCAGATCAAGCTGACGAAGCAGGACGACCCTGACGGCAGCGGCCGGCACCATCATCACATCCCGCTCGGCGCCATCCGCATGATCGAGGGCGACCGGGTTTGGCTGACCATGCCGGCCGGCCAGGCCCGCGCCATGGCCGTCGGCGGCCAGTCACCCGAGGACATGGAGGAGGGCAGCGTCGCGACCGACGAGGCGGGCATCGCCCGGCCGGACCGCACCGGCGTCTCACCGATGGAGGGTGGCGGCACCGGCAACATCCATGGCGGCGGCACCATGGCGCCGAGTGGCGGCGGGACAGGGGGCACCGCCTCCTACAGCCAGGGCAGCGGCGGCGGCATCGCGCATGACCCGAACATGGACCCGAGCGGCCGCGGCGACCCGGACTTGTAGGCGGAAGGGGCCGCCGGGCGGCGGCCCCGTTCATTTGGGACCGAAGGAGGCAAGTTTGTTTGGCAAACCACGCTGACGCCGCAAATCACCAGCACCGATGGCTGGCGACCCTTGCGAACCAGCCGTCGACGCTCGCTGGATCGCCAACACTGGCATCGGGCATCAGCTTGATGACTGGATCAGGCCTATCCCTTGCCCTTGACCAGCGTGTTCGAGGTCATCGATGCCGTTATGAATGCGTGGAACAGTGAGGTATGAAAAGCAGGCTATGTCTTTGTACTGGATGGCTTCGAGCTTCATCCCAACATTGTAGAGCATGACGCAGCAGTGGCCGCGCTACAGCCAATGATATCGGTTTGGTAGTTTAGTTTGATTTCCCGCTCAGGTTGCGCATAGTGGAGGTATGCAGACTACTGACGCACCGCTCCGCGCGCCCCCAGTCGAGGACATCTTCTGGCGTTGGCATTGGGTTCGCGACGCCTCCGGCCACCTGCGGGTCGCAGAATGGCTTCTTGGGAAGGGCTGGCTTTGGGGCGGCCTAGGACCAATGTTGCTAGGTTGGACCTATATCATGCGGGCTACCGTCGAAGATAGCTGGAACGGTTAAGCAAATGGTTGACGTTCCTGCTTCTGACGTAATTCAAGCTGCGAATGGATGGCTTTTTCTTCGTAAAGGTACCAACGACTTAGAAGCGCAGCACACAGGTCGCATTCTTTATAAAGAGAGTGATTTGCGAGCTATGCGACATGCTCTGACGGTGCGAGCCGAACGCTCGCGCTTAGACCCCGTTTGAGAATGCGCGATTGGCGGTGGTTTGGGCTCTGGCCCGGCCCAAATGAGCGGGATGTGGACCA
>NZ_JAETWB010000139.1 GCF_016773205.1 Belnapia arida | reverse complement strand
TGGCCTTGCCCCGCCTTTACGGACAGTGTTGCACGGCTGAAGCAGCCGCCTGGAACGCCGCCACCTTCTGCTCTGGTGTGAGATAGCCCAGGGCCGAATGCAAGCGACGCCGATTGTACCAGCCCTCCAGGAACTGGAACACGTCAGCCCTGGCTTCGTCGCGCGTAAGGTAGTCGTGCTGCTCGACGAGTTCACCCTTCAGCGTGGCGTAGAAGCTCTCCATTGGCGCATTGTCCCAACAATCGCCCTTGCGGCTCATCGAGCACAGCATGCCGTATTGCTGCAGCCGCTTGCGGTACTCATGAGCTGCGAATTGCACGCCGCGGTCCGAATGGTGGGTGAGCCCAGGCGCGGGACGCTGGCGCGCGATGGCCATGTCGAGCGCGGCGAGCGCGAGCTCATGGCCGAGATGGCTTTCCATGGCCCAGCCGACGACGCGGCGGGAGAACAGGTCGAGCACCACGGCCAGATACAGCCAGCCCTCGGCGGTCCAGATATACGTCAAATCAGCCAACCAGACCCGATCCGGCGCGCTGGCGGTGAAGTCGCGCCCGAGCAGGTTGGGCGCCATCGGGAAGGCGTGCGCGCTGTCGGTGGTGCGGCGGAACCGCCGCCGGCGCCTGGCCGACAGGCCCATGCCTCGCATCAGGCGCGCCACCCGCTTGCGGCCGACCCGCCGGCCGTGAGCGCGGAGCGCGGCATGCACACGCGGGCTGCCGTAGCGACCCCGGCTGTCCTCGTGAGCGGCGCGGATCTCGGCCGCCACCGCCCGGTCCTCGACGGCTCGCGCGCGCTCCGGCCGGCTGGCCCAGGCGTAGTAGCCGCTGCGGCTCACGCCCAACACCTCGCACATGACCTGGACGGGGAAATCGGCGACGTGCTCGCGGATAAAGACAAAGCTCATCTCCGGCCCGTCGCCTTGCCGAAGATGAGCGCAGCTTTTCCCAAGATGTCGCGCTCCATCCGGACGCGATCCAGCTCACGTCGCAGACGCCCAATCTCCGCCGCCTGATCGGCCGGGCTCGGGCCGACGCGGCGCGCCGGCGCCGTCTGCTCCTTGGTGGGCGTCGGCACCGGCGCGCCGCTCCCTGCCGCCATGCGGCCCTCCGCCCAGCGCAGCCAGGCTCGCACCAGCCGATCCGGCAGGCCCAACTCGGCCGCCACCGCCGAAACCGGGCGGCCACCGCGGATCGCCGCCACCGCCTCGAGCTTGAACGCGTCCGGAAAGAACCGACGCTGTCTGTTGCTCTCCGTCATCGACACCTCCCAGGCTCCTCAGCCTATCAAAGGTGTCCGTGAAATCGGGACAGGCCCA
>NZ_JAETWB010000138.1 GCF_016773205.1 Belnapia arida | reverse complement strand
TGAACCGCCCCGGCTTCGCCGGAGGGTGGTTTACTTGGGTCACGCCGCCATGGCGGGTGCCTCGAGCTGAGCATGGTAGCGCGCCTCGGCCTCGGCGGGCGGCATATTGCCGATCGGCTCGAGGAGGCGGCGGGTGTTGTACCAGTCCACCCATTCGAGGGTAGCGAACTCGACAGCCTCCAGGGAGCGCCAGGGGCCGCGGCGCCGGATGACCTCTGTCTTGAACAGGCCGATGACGGTTTCGGCCAACGCGTTGTCGTAGGAGTCACCGACGCTGCCGACGGAGGGCTCGATCCCGGCCCCGAGAAGGCGTTCGGTGTATCGAATGCTGACGTATTGCGACCCCTTGTCGCTGTGATGGGTCAGGCCGCCCTTCACCGGACGACGGTCATGCAGCGCCTGCTCCAGAGCATCGAGGACGAACCCGGCATGCGCCGTCCGCGACACCCGCCAGCCGACGATGCGGCGGGCGAAGACATCAATGACGAACGCCGCGTAGACGAACCCCTGCCAGGTCGCCACATACGTGAAATCCGAGACCCATAGCCGGTTCGGCTGCGGCGCCCGAAACTGCCGGTTCACCTTGTCCGTCGGGCACGGCAAAGCCTTGTCGGCGATGGTGATCCTGGTCTCCTTGCCACGGACGGCGCCCCGCAGCCCCATCTGCCGCATCAGACGCTCGATCGTGCAACGCGCCACCATGACGCCTTCCCGGCCGAGCTGCCGCCAGACCTTGCGGGCGCCGTAGACCCCGAAGTTGGCCTCGTGCACCCGGCGGATCTGCTCCATGAGCACCAGATCCTGTCGGACCCGAGGCGAGGCCTTGGCTGGATCGGCACGCTGCGCGGCATGGGCGCGGTAGGTCGACGGGGCAATCGGCAGCACCCTGCAGATCGGCTCGACCCCGTAGACCTCACGATGATCGTCGATGAAGGTGATCATGGCTTCGGGCGGCGGTCGAGCTCCGCCTGGGCAAAATACGCGGATGCCTTGCGGAGGATCTCATTGGCTTGGCGAAGCTCGCGGTTCTCGCGCTCCAGCGCCTTGATCCGCTCGCGCTCCTCCGTCGTCGCGCCGGGTCGCTGGCCGCTATCGCGCTCGGCTTGCCGCACCCACTTGCGCAAGGTCTCGGCCGTGCAACCAATCTTCGTTGCGATCGAGCCGATGGCCGACCACTGCGAGGCGTGGTCGCCGCCATGGTCCAGCACCATTCGCACCGCCCGCTGCCGAACCTCAGGCGAAAATCGGTTCAACGTCTTCTTCGTCATGGCTCCAACCTCTCAAGGTTTGAAGCCTCCGGCAAACCCAGAGCGGTTCA
>NZ_JAETWB010000137.1 GCF_016773205.1 Belnapia arida | reverse complement strand
CAGGCTACTGCGCAGCCGCGGTGATGCCTCTGGCTGCTGCCATGTAGCGGTTCCAGACCGTGACGCATTCCTCGCCACAACGATCTATCCATTTCGGTAACATGACATCCCGCAGCAGATGTGCGCGACGTCGTTGGTCCTGCGGCGTGTCGTCGAGCACCACCATGCGGCCCGGCTTGCCCTGAGTGCAGCGGGGTGAGCCGGCGTTGCAGAGGAAGCCCTCTTCGGTCTCACGCGCCGCCGCCTGCCAAATCGCCGCTTCCAGGGTCCTCAGCCCCTGCTGGATCTGGGTCCGCACCTCGGGTGGCAGCCCGTTCCAGGCGCTCAGATTGGCGCCAAAAAAGGAGACGCCCCAACCGATTGCTTGCCGTGACATCGTAGAGGTAATGGCCTGCAGCCCGAGCGCGTTGCCCGAGAGGCTGCCGGTGATGGCGCATTCTACGGTGTGATGCTCGAAGGCATAGGGGATCCGGGCGAACGGAATGACAACTGGCGCAGCACCGAGTGCCTCGATCATCTCGCTTTGCCCAACGGAGGACACCCGGACCCGCCGGCCGGCAAGGTCAGCCAGGCCGGCAAAAGGCTCGCGGCAGAACAGCACCTGGGCCGGGTAGGTATAGACCGCCAGTAGCTGCACATTGTACCGATCCCGCAAGGTTGCTTCCAGCCGTGGCCGTAGCAGATCCCGCGACTGGCTGAGCGTTGCTATGTCCGGGTTGAGCGCAGGCAGATCCATGGCCCCCAGCTCCGGGTCCTCGCCAGCAGCGACGGCCAGGCTGACGTTGCCGAACTGCACGACGCCCAGCCGCAGGAACCCGAGCATGTCAGGTCCACGAATGCCGCTGCGGTCAAACGGCGCGATCTCTGCCTTGACCCGGCCGCCGGTCAGGCGAGGCACCTCGCTTATCCAGAACGGGGCCTCGTAACGCTCATACTGGGTGACGCCGCCAAGCCCGCCAGCGATCCGAAGATGGATGGTCGTGGGTTCCTCGGCCCAGGCCGGCCAAGCCGCCAGCGTCACGCCCAGTGCCGCCACCATCATCGCTCGCATGCCAGCCTCCACCCTCAGCCGATCAGCGTACCCTAGAAGGCTTTAACCCGATCCTTCTCGGCTGGCGCGCCGCTCGGCGGCCAGGCCGTGATCCGGATCGGCGCCCCGCGCCGGCCGCAGTGCCCGCACCGCATCCGTGCCGTGGCTTCGCAGACCGCCAAGTGTCCGTATCGGCGGGCCAGGGACTGCGCCGGCATCCACCGCCGGTGGTCGCAGCTGCGGCACCAGATTTCGAGCACGCAGCAGCCGCGAGCCAGATGGTCGATCGTCGTCACCGCCAACGCGGGATCACTGCC
>NZ_JAETWB010000136.1 GCF_016773205.1 Belnapia arida | reverse complement strand
CCGGCCGCGCCCGGCTTTGAGAACCGGAACATCCGGATCGCCGTCTACGTGCGCGATCAGGCGTTGATCGCTGCGTCGGCCGAGAAGCTGCGTGCCATCATGCTCGACGAGATGGCTGAGCAAACCCGCGACAGGGTGTTTGGCGATTGGCGGCCGGAGGGCTGGACTGCGCCGGAGACGGGCATGGAGCGGATGCGGCGGAGCCTGCATCTCGGCAGCAATGTCTTCTCGATGAGAAACCAGGGCGGCTAGCGCGATGGGGTGAGAAGGAAAAAGGTAGGTTCCACAAGGGATTTACCTCTCCTTCTCACCTTCTCACCCTTCTTTTCAGAAGAATAATCTGTTTTAGGAATTCCCAATCCAACTCCGGGATAGTCTCTGAATTGGCCTCAGAAGGACTGAGAAGCGGAGAAGAAAACCTCGCAGCACGCCGGAATGCAGGTTGCGAGACGCTGCTCCTCGGCAGGTGATAAGCCGCGGTTCCTGGCACAGCGCCATCAGGCTGTGAGATGCAGGATCGAGGCACGGCGGTTATGCCGGACGGCGATCATTTCATGCGGCACAAACGCAGCCTCGGCATCATGGCCTGCGGATTGTGCCGGCTCGCCATCATGGTGACACCGCTCCGCTATTCCTATGCCCTGATCGGGAGCCCACCCTGACCCTCATCGGTATGATGTCGAAGCGGCCTGTTGCGCCGGCATCGAGATCACCTGCCGACTGCTGGACGAGGTGGGCGAACGTGTTCACCCCTGGGGTTTCCCTGGCCTTCGGACCACTTGAGCATGTATCCCGCCGGGACGTGTTCGGCCTCGGACCCACGAGAACGTTCCGATATCAAAGTATTCAATCGCTTGAGTCCCGGATCGATCAGCACCTCATGCCTTGGGCACTTGCCGCTCGTGGACTGGGAGCCATCGGAGGTGACCGTCTGGGCTCTGGTGGCCTGATGGACAGCGCGGCGATCTTCAGGCTGCCCTTTTCAATTGCGGCCAATCTTTGCCGAGAGCCTCCCGCCGAATGTGATCACGACCTGCTGGCGTTTCACACAAGCACGGGGGCATAAGCCCCGCCCTCATCGGGCTCGGCAGAAATCATGACCGACATGACGCCACCAAAACCGACTGACGGGATCCAGATCGGTAGCAGAGGCTATGCCAAGCTACATAGGCGCGGAGCGCGGCAGCGGCCGGTTGCCCATTGTCGGGGATGATCACCGACGATCTGGAGAGGGTCCTGCGAAGCTCCAGACGACCTTTGACGCGCCCGATCCTGCTGACTAGGTGCTGACTAGGAGGTCTGAGGAAAGCACCGAAGCGCTCTAAGCCCTTGAGGCGATGGTGGGTGCGACAGGGATTGAACCTGTGACCCTTGCCGTGTGAAGGCA
>NZ_JAETWB010000135.1 GCF_016773205.1 Belnapia arida | reverse complement strand
GTAAGACCGTATGTCCGCCTTGAGCCGGGTGGCTCGTCCTACGATGCGCGGGTGAACGAGGGTTGCCCGCATGGGCGGGCCTATCCTCAGCGCAGGGAGGACGAGCCGTGGTGGAGGATAGCACCGTCTTCGTTGGCATCGACGCGGCGAAACTGAAAAACGCGGTGGCCGTGGCTGAGCTCGGCCGGTCTGGCGAGGTGCGCTACATTGGTGAGGTCGACGCCAGCTCCGAGGCCATGCGCAAGTTCCTAACGCGGCTCGCTGCACGGCATGGCAAGCTGCACGTCTGCTATGAGGCTGGGCCGACCGGCTACGGCCTGTACCGCCAAATCGTCGCACTCGGTCATGCCTGCACGGTGGTGGCACCCTCGCTAATCCCGCGCAAGCCGGGCGACAGGGTCAAGACCAACCGACGTGACGCAGTGGCTCTGGCCCGGCTGCTCCGGGCTGGCGAGTTGACCGCCGTGTGGGTGCCGGACGAGGCGCACGAGGCGATGCGCGACCTGGTGCGCGCCCGCGAGGCCGCCGTCGATGATTTGCGCCGGAAGCGCCAGGCGATCTCGTCGATGCTCCTGAAGCATGGACGCGCGTTTCCCGGGAAGACGACCTGGGGCGCCCGCCACCATCGCTGGCTGGCCGAGCAGGCTTTCGATCATGCTGCCCAGCAAATCGTCTTGCAGGAACTCATCGTGGCCGCCCGGCACGCGAAGGAACGGCTCGAGCGCATCGAGGCGGCGGTCGTCGAGTTTATTCCGCAGTGGTCGCTGGCGCCCCTCGTCGAGGCCCTGCAGGCATTGCGCGGCATCCGGCTCCCCACGGCGGCGGCAATTGCCGCTGAGATCGGCGATCTCGGGAGGTTCGACAGCGCCCGGCAGTTCATGGGCTATCTCGGCCTCGTGCCGAGTGAGCGCTCGACCGGCGAGACGGTACGTCGTCTCGGTATCACCAAGGCCGGGAATGGGCGGATCCGGCGAGCGCTCGTCGAGAGCGCCTGGACCTACCGTCATGCGCCGCGTGTTGGCACTCGCAGACACTACCAGCAGCGGGCCGTCTCCACTGGGGTGCGCGACATCGCTCACAAGGCCGAGGTACGGCTCTGCGGCCGGTACCGTGCCCTCTCGGCACGCGGCAAGAAGCTGACGGTGGCCGTCACTGCGATCGCGCGGGAGCTCGCCGGGTTCATCTGGGCGATCGGGAGGGAGGTGAAGACCGCGTAGGACGCCACCCACCGGCGCTACGGCCATAGGGCTGGGCAAGGGTGGGGGCGAGGCAACGGTAGGGGATCTCCCGTCGGACGCTTTGTGGCCGGTCTGACCGACGCCCGCAGTAAGATCGGGAACGCCCCGGACGCATAATCGGAAATGCGGTAGCCAACCCGCGGATCAGAGCTTGATCACCGACGTCTATCCGCCTCGCCTCCTCCCATGCCCGGCCAGGATCAGGCCACCGCCTTGCGCGGCGGCCCGTGCTGCAGAGAGCTCTTGAAAACGGACATCAGAGCGTCCGG
>NZ_JAETWB010000134.1 GCF_016773205.1 Belnapia arida | reverse complement strand
CTATCTTTTCGACTCTCGTGTTCCGCGTCGCCGTGCGGCGGCTTTGGGGGACATTGCCACGGGGGTGCGGCGGTGGCGGCTGTCGATGGCGCTGGCCTCGCTCGACATCCGCAACCGCTACCGCGGCTCGGTGCTGGGGCCGTTCTGGCTGACGCTGTCGAATGCCGTCATGGTGGTGGGGCTCGGGCTGCTCTACTCCTCGCTGTTCAAGATGAGCCTGGCCGACTACCTGCCCTTCATCGCCGTCAGCCTGATCACCTGGAACACCATCAACGCCATCGTCACCGATGCCTGCACCAGCCTGACCAGCGCCGAGGGCATCATCCGCCAGTTGCCGCTGCCCTACACGGTGCATGTGCTGCGCTGCGTCTGGCGCAACGCCGTCATCGCCGCCCACAGCCTGCCCATCATCCTCGCCGTCTTCGCCTTCACCGGCGTCTGGCCGGGCTGGGAGGCGCTCTGGGCGCTGCCGGGGCTCGTCCTGCTCGGCGTCAACGCCTGCGCGCTCGCGCTCTTCCTCGGCATGCTGTGTGCCCGCTTCCGCGACATCCCCCCCATCGTCGGCAGCGTCATGCAGCTGGCCTTCTTCCTCTCGCCGGTGCTGTGGAAGCCCGAGCTGCTCGGCCCCGGCAAGGCCGCCTGGCTGGTGCTCAACCCCTTCTACGTGGTGATGGAGACGGTGCGCGGGCCGCTCGTCGAGGGCGGCGCCTCGCTCGGCGTCTGGGCCTCGGCCTGCCTCTACACCGCCGCCGTGGCCGCGCTGGCGCTCGGCTTCTTCATCCGCTTCCGCGGCCGCATCGCCTTCTGGGTCTGAGCATGCCCCATATCCATGCCGAGGCGGTGACCATCGAGTTCCCGCTCTACCACCTGGGCGCGCGCTCGCTGAAGAAGCGCATCCTCGCCAACTCGCCGCTCCGGCTGCGCCAGGACGAGGCCAGCCGCGTCGTGGTCTCGGCGCTGCGCGAGCTGAGCTTCCGCATCGGCCCCGGCGAGCGGGTGGCGCTCATCGGCCATAACGGCGCCGGCAAGACCACGCTGCTGCGGACGCTGGCCGGGGTCTACGAGCCGGTCGGCGGCCGGCTCGAGGTGGCGGGCTCCGTCGGCGCGCTGATCGACCCGGCGGCGGGGATGGACCCGCATGCGACGGGGCGGGAGAACATCGTGCTGCGCGGCCTGTTCCGGGGCCTCGGCGAGGCCCAAAGCGCGGTGCTCGCCGAGGAGGTCGGCGCCTTCTCGGGCCTCGCCGAGTTCCTCGACGTCCCCGTCCGCACCTACTCGGCCGGGATGTCGGTCAGGCTGTCCTTCGCCATGGCCACCGTGATGGACCCCGAGGTGCTGCTGATGGACGAGTGGTTCCTCGCCGGCGACGCCGACTTCATGCAGCGGGCGCGCGCCAAGCTCGAGGACCTCGTCACCAAGGCCGAGATCCTGGTGCTCGCCTCCCACGACATGACCATCGTCCGCGAGTGGTGCACCCGCGTCATCCGCCTCGACGCTGGCCGCATCGCACAGGACGGTACCGTCACCGAGGTCCTCGGCGAACCGTGAGGCGGGCG
>NZ_JAETWB010000133.1 GCF_016773205.1 Belnapia arida | reverse complement strand
CCTTCCTGCGATGGGCTTCCGCCCGCCGCATGCTCCGAAGGCTATGTCAGGAAACAATATGATCCCGGATGGACTCTCAGAAGCAATGAGAACACCGGCAACAACCAAGACCGGACAGACGTCCCACTTCGGGTTCGCTGCTAAACATCATTCAGGCGGAGGCTTAGCTGACGTCATCCCGGAATCGAATTGATTGTTTCGCAATAGCTTCATAAGGCGGGCTATTACATCGACCGTAAGTAGTGCTAGCGTTCTCGACGGTGCCTGCTCCTTGTGGCGTCGGTGACTTGGCTTGGTGCCCCAAGCGGTAGCCCCCAAGGGGAGTATCTCGCATGGCCATAGACCCGTCCGCCTACACCTTCACCCGCATCACCCTGCCTGGCATCGACTCGGTGCCCCGTGTCTACGACATCAACAACCGGGGCGACATCGTCGGTGAGACCAAAGCGCTCGACGGCTTCCTGCTGCGAAACGGAGAGGTGACTATCCTGGATGTGCCGGGATCTACTCGCACGCTTGCCTACGGCGTCAACGACCGCGGAGACGTCGTCGGCACCTATCTCGATCAGGAATCCAGTCCGCACGGCTTCCTCTACAGCCACGGGGATTATACCTCCTTGGATGTCCCTGGTTCCGACTACACGCAACTCACCGGCATCAACAACCGCGGCCAGATCGTCGGCTCCGCCTCTGGTGACGAGACCGTGGCAGGCGGCTATGTCTACGAGAATGGCGCCTTCAACAAAATTACCGTGCCTGGCAACCCCGATGCCTTCCTCATTCCAGATGGCATCAACAACCAAGGGGTCATCGTTGGATCGACCAGCAACGAGGCCTTCGTGCTCGATAGTGGCGAACTCACTTTGGTCGACAACCCGCTCTCCAATATTTCATCGACTTCAGGGACGTGAACAACAAGGGCCAGGTCGCGGGAACGCTGTCCCCGTTCGCGCGCGTCAGTTCAGGCTTTGTCTATGACGATGGCGAGGTCACGACCGTCGGACCGCCTCAACCGGACAACCGACCGACCTCCTGGACCATCGAAGGCATCAACGATGCCGGTGCCTTGGTCGGCAATTACGATGACCTCATCTACAGCGCACCCGGCGAAACTGAAGGGAACTTCGCCTTCCTGGCCACGCCCAAGGCTGCCGCGCCGCCGAAGCATGAGCATTCAGCCCTGAAATGGGACGCACTCGCCGCGCGTTTGGAAGCCAATTTCGCCGCCACCGGAAAATGGTTCGTCCCAGACGACATCAGCATTCCAGTGCTCACTCATCCGATCGTGGACTAGAACGACTTGGCGGCGCAGGTGCGGGCAAACTTCGCCGCCACTGGGACGTGGTTCTTTTAAAGCCCGATAGACTGGCCAATCGGGGCGGCCTGACTATGCCCGTCGCCATGGTAAACTGATTGAATGGCCTCTTAGGCAGTGTCGGTCAGCAGGCTGTGACGCGGGACAGATCGATGTTCGGGGACGACGCTAAGAAGCCGTAAGCGGGCCGCGTCGCCCATGTCCCCTGTCTACCCTCCCCAGTCCGTAGGGACTGGGTGCACTTGTTCCGCTTTCAGGAAGTCGGGCGTGCCCGGCCGATGACCGAGACGGGTGCAAAGCTGCCGGCCTCGAGTATGAGTTCGGTGAGCATGAGAGTCCATCCGGGATCATGTGGTTTTCTGACATAGCCTTCGCAGCATGCGGCGGACGGATGCCCAGCGCAGGAA
>NZ_JAETWB010000132.1 GCF_016773205.1 Belnapia arida | reverse complement strand
GCCGTCGACCGTCATGGTGATCCGGTCCGGAGTCCACTCCAGGCCATAGACATGCCACTGGTCGAAATCGAGGTCGAAGACCTTGGTGGCATAGCGATCATCGCCGTTGCCGCCCGGGCCCTGCCAATGGTTGGTGAACATGCCCTGGCCCTTTGGGGTCTCGAGGATGTCGATCTCCGGCGGCCAGGTGTCGGACTTCGCTGGCCAGAGCAGGAAGCACGGCCCGGCGCCCCAGACCTCCTGGCTCACCTTGGCCATGATCTCGACCTTGCCATAGGTGAAGGAGAAGCCGGGATTCCACTGGTTCGGGTCCGTGGTGATGCCGCCCGCGGTCCAGACCCCATTGGACTGCTTGGTCATGCCGATGTGCAGGTTTCCGCCCGAGACGTCGACCTCGGAGTTGTCCCACTTGAAGGCGCCGTTCCAATAGGTCGAGCCGCCGTAGAGGGCCGGCCACTTCGAGCGGTCGAGCGAGGTGCCGCTGAAGTCATCCTGGAAGACGATGCTGCCGAACTCGTCTGTGTCCGAGGGCGCGGTCCAGGCCGGGTTCAGCAGGGCCTCGATGGCAGCGCCCTTCACCCCCGCGAGGAAGACCGTGTCGGCGGTGCTGGTGTTGTAGCGGACCAGCGTGCCTTCGACTCCACCGACCGTGGTGGCCTGCGCCCAGGGCACGTAGCCGCTCTGCGTCGTGAAGGAAAGACGGTCCTCGCCCAGCGTGAAACCGGTGATGGTGTCGGCGCCGTCGCCATTGGCAAAGTTGAACTGATCGGCGCCGCTACCGCCCTTCAGGGCGTCGTTGCCTTTGCCGCCAGTAATAATGTCATTGCCCGACCCACCGGAGATGGTATCGCGGCCGATACCGCCAGTCAGCGTGTCGTTGCCGTCGGTGCCGGTGATGACGCGGTTCTCGACCGCGGTTGCCGCCTCGGTGAAGGAGAAGGTCTTGGCGCCCTGCGTCGTCAGGCTCAGCTTCGATGCCGCGACCGCCTGGCCGTTGTAGCTGGCGCTGTCAACGAAGAGGTTGCGGTCGTTGGCAGCCGAGCCGCCCCAGCCGTCGTTGAGGAAGTTGACCTCTACCTTATGGGCACCGGTCGCCCAATCACCTTTCAGGGTAAGTGTATCGGTTTTCCCCGAGGAGCGCAGGGCGGAGGCGGTGAAGGTACCGCCGATCTGCACGCCGTCCACTTTCACGGTGTACTGCGCGCTGCCCTGCCAGGCTTCCTGATTGATCTTGAGGACCAAAGTGTCGGGACCGCTGCCGGCGGTCTGCACCAGCGGCTGGTAGAGCTTGGGTGCCTGGGCGGGGTCGCGCAGCCATTCAATTTTGGCATCCTTGATGCCGGCGAGGAACACCGTGTCGGTAGTGTTCATGCTGTAGCGGACCAGGGTGCCCTCGACGCCGTTGATGGTCTTGTGCAGCGCCCAGGGGCGATAAGTGCCCTGGAACACCAGTTGATCCTCGCCCAGCTTGAAGTCGGTAATGACGTCCTGGCCGTCACCCGACAGGAAGCTGAAGCGGTCAGCGCCAGCATTGCCGGTCAGCGTGTCGCCGCCACGGCCGCCCGTGATGACATCGGAGCCCGAGGTGCCCTTCAGGACGTCTTTGCCGGAGGTGCCTTTGATGATGGCCATGGCCCGATCCTCACGAGCACAGTCACAGGATTGTGATGCATGCTGCGCGAGCTTCGTATCTCCAATTCAACCTCTAATTGCAATCGCGAAAGTGTGTGA
>NZ_JAETWB010000131.1 GCF_016773205.1 Belnapia arida | reverse complement strand
CCGAATGCCTCCACATCTGCTGCAGCGCAACGCGGCGATGTGTAGCACACGAAAATGCGATTGCAATCTTGGATTGCGGCCTTCCGCAGAGATATCGTCGATTAAGCTACCAGCAAGAACCTTAACGGCATCAATGCAGTCGAGACCTAGCGTGCGTTCGGTCTCGAATTACACAAGAAGATTGCCGCCTTCTATTAGTGGTGCCGGCTTCTGTAGCTTTTGCTTTCATCGTCATATGATGCACGCTTGAAACAAATGGATTTTCCTTCACGCCCGGGCTCGGTCCCCGCCGCCAAGCACTCGCTCGGCCTCAGCTGCGGCAAGAAAGATATGATACAGTGCACTGGCTGGGATCAGGCTCGGCAAGGGGCGCCCACGCTCATCGATCCTATCGAGCCAGCCCGCTTGGATCGGCTGGCGCAGGAAATGGCGATCGAGCGTCACCAACGCCCGGCGCGCCTGCTCTGCCGCCCCTGTGGTACCGAGTTCCACTTCGGACAGCCAAGCTTTCGCCAACTCCGTCTGAAGCCATGTCCGCCGTGTTCCCCGATGCACGCCGCCTCCGCGCAGGACCTCATCGACCAGCAACCCAGTCTCCGGCTCCACCCAGCGCATGGCGCCGTCGAGCAGCCGTTCCGCCGCCGGACTGCGCGACAGGCCAGCCAGCGCCTCGTGCCGGCGCAGAAGCCAGACCCATTCGGCGTGATGCCCAGGCTCCAGGATGGCACCTTCCAGACCCGGCACCGGCTCCCAATCATCGGTGAAATACTCGCCAAGGCTACCCGTCGCCGCGTGGTAGAGCCGCGTCTCGAAAAGCGCCCGGTGCCGCGCCGCTCGCTCCGCCGCACCAGGAAAGCCGGCCTCCATCAGCGCCAGCATCGCCTCGTACCAGTGCATCTGCGGATTCTGCCGTCGCGGCAAGCTGGGCGGAATGCCCTCCAGCAGGCTCCCATCCGGTGCCGTCATCTCCGCATCGACGAAGCCAAGCAACGCGTCCAGCACAGTTCGAATCCTGGCCTCCCCCGTCGCCCGCAACAGCCAGGCGAGGGCCAGCACGAGGAACGCATGGTCATAGGCGTCGCGCAGCGGACTGACGACATGCCCTCCCGGCGTGACGCTATGGACGAAGCCGCCCTTGCCATCCGGCGAATAGGCGACCGAGACCATCCGGTCATAAGCGCCGAGCGCCAGCGCGGCCCCTTCCGGGTACCAGCCGATGACGGCCGCATGCGCATACACATAGATCTGCCTTGCCTGTACCCGCACACGCAGCACCGCGTCGGTATCGGGCGCACCATTCGATAGAAGCCGTTCCTGGAACAAGCCAGTTACGGGGTCGCGCCCAGCAGCCGCCCAGAAGGGCAGCACAATCCGCTTCATCCATTCAGAGAGTTCGTGTTCTACCATACAGTCTCACATTCGTGGATCTGTGCCCCCGTCTCGCACGGCCGCTTGTTAGGCAAGGTGGCGAGAATCACGACAGCGCACAACAGGGCCGCGCTCTTCCGGAAATCTGTCAGCGTGAGGCGCTTCAACCAAAGCCGGCGGGCAGATCATGATGCGAGTTGATGGCCGCCTTCCGCCTATCATACGTAGCGCGAGCCGGGCGCCGAAGAAGAACCGGTTAGGCGAGGAAAATATTGACCGCCAGCACCATAAGGCGGCATTACGCTCGCCAAGCTGGTCCTTTGAGCAGGAGTTCTTTCGATGCGCATTGCGGTCCTTGGAGCCGGCTATGTCGGCCTGGTCTCTGGCGCATGCTTTGCCGAGTTCGGCATTCAGGTCTGCATCGTCGACACCGACCCGGCGAAGGTGGAGGC
>NZ_JAETWB010000130.1 GCF_016773205.1 Belnapia arida | reverse complement strand
AGCCATGATCCGCATCAGCCTCGGCGCCCTCCTGCTCCGCCGCATCGCCCACCCCTAACCATTCTCAAACGGGGTCTTAAATATTTCTGCCGCTGCCGGTCCGAAATCGACATCTTCGTCAACATCCACACGCACAATTTAAAAGCCGACTCGATTGAGTGTCGGAGCGAACGGACCCAGGCTGGCTCAGCCGCCGATCCCCTGAGGAGGGACGCGCACGACCATTCCCGCCTAGAGCACATTGCCGGTAAGCTCACCTGAGGTAGGAGGCCCAGCATGCTCATACGCCGTACTTCCAATACTTGCCTCACCATGCCGCTCTTCACGGGGGCAATGCTGTTGGCGACTGTCACATCCGTACCTGCAGCGACTGAGCCGCCGCGTCTACAAGTCGGCGCTCCCATCAGCCTAGTCGAGGTTAACGGATCCTGTGACGCCTCCGCTGTTGTGACGACCATGCCGGACGGCTTTGGCGAGTTCCTCGTATGGAATGACGAGAACGAAACGACGCTGCGGGTGAGCTTGGCGGGGAACACTATGCCGGTGACACCTCCTGACGACGTGTCTGACAGTGTGCGCAGCGCGCTGCGCGCCCGCTCAGGACGTGGCGAGGCCGACCTAGAAGGCGCGGCCCGGCTCGGCGACCGCATCTACCTGATCGGTTCGCACGGCCGGAATTCGTCCGGTGAGCGGCGAGAGCGGCGAGAGCAGCTGATCGCGCTCGAGGTCGCGGCGAAGGGTGACGAGGCGTTGGTGCGGCAGGTGCCGGAAACGCGAGTATACGGCGAGTTAATTTCCGCGCTGCGCGAGCAGATCGGGCTGCTAGGGCCCGTGCTGGGCCCAAACGGTGACGCGAGGGACGCGATGAGAGCGCCGGAGCGCTCCGGACTGAACATTGAGGGGCTCACCGCGGACCCAGACGGGGGCACCCTGCTGATCGGCTTGCGTAGCCCGCTCACGTCCGACGGCCACGCTATCGTGGTCCCGCTAAGCAATCCGGGCGAGGTCGTCGCGCTAGCCGGCACGCGGGCGCGGCTCGGCGAACCCATTCCGCTCGACCTCGACAACCGCGGCGTTCGCAGCCTGGAGCGAATGCCAGACGGGAGCGGCTACCTAGTGCTCGCCGGTCCGACTGGTGACGGACCAGGCTTCGAACTGTTCGCTTGGGCTGGGCCGGGCAGTCAGGAAGTCGCCAAGCTGTCCGGATTCACGGAGGCACTGCACCGGCTTCCAGACTTCCGACCGGAGGGGATGGTCGTACACCCCGCAGGGACCGAGTTGCTGCTGATCAGCGACGATGGTGGGCGCCTCGTCGGCTTCAATGCTTGCAAGGACGCGCCGCCGGAGCAGCGATCCTTTCGCATGCTTCGGCTACCGTTGCGGGCAGGGTAGTCCGTTGCCTTGTTCATAGCTCCGAACCGAATGCTTTGTGAATAAGAGCATCTTGATCAGTCGCGACGCTCATGCGGGCGCACCAAGGCGAACGAGGTGCTCGAGGTTGTAGGTGAGCCCACGCAGCAGCGCTTGGACGCGCTGCGTCTGGTCCAGCTTGGGGGCGAGCGCCTCGCCACGACGCCGCTTCACGACGGACACGACGGTCTCCGCCTTCTATCTCTGACGGTAGGCGACGCAATCGAGTTTTAAGCCTGGCTTGTCGAGCCGACGGACCATCTCCTGCCGCAGCGGAATGGTTGCGATCACACAGGCCGAGCGCCGCTTCCTGGCCGGGATCAGACTGTCGACGCCGAGACCTTCAGTAAGACCGTATGTCCGCCTTGAGCCGGGTGGCTCGTCCTACGATGCGCGGGTGAACGAGGGTTGCCCGCATGGGC
>NZ_JAETWB010000012.1 GCF_016773205.1 Belnapia arida | reverse complement strand
CGACCTTACGCCCGACGTTAAGGCCGCCAGCCTCAACGCACCTCAGCAGCCAGAGAAGGCGATGGAGGCCGGACGCTTACGAACGGGCTGGGTACTCCCCACCTGAACCTTTGGCCGTAGATGCACTAGACCGCGCGGCGGAATTCGGGGCGTCACCACAAGCCCGCGATAGCCGCGTGATGCCTCCGGTACCGCCGCCAGCCCCACATCGAGTTCAGCCTTGGAGACAGGCTTCCGCAGAGGACTGGAGCCGCCGACACTGATGTTTATCGGCCTCGAACGTGGCCATCTCGGCGGTAAATCCCATTCGGGAGGGCAGACCGAGCCTTGGCACTTGCGCCTCCCGGTGGACTTGGAAAGTCGGCTCCCAGGAAGACCAGATGCAACCGCTTACACCCTTGAACTCTGGTGGTAAAAGGGCACGTGAGCATCGGAATCGAAGTATCCGGTGTAGAAACGCTTCACATGCGGCATCAGGGATTTCGACAGCTTGCGGCGCTCCACCTCCTCGTCCGAGAGGGCCTTCGAGAGGTGCTCGCGTAGCTCCCTCAGCGCTGCCACGTGGTCCAAGCGGGTGAACTTGCCATCCCTGTAAAGCACCTCGCCTGCGACCATTGTCGCCTTGACCCCGCTGGTCTTGGCTCGCTGAAGGACCGCGTCGAGCACCGGCGTCGCCTCGTCCAGGTACGGCGAGGAGACCTGCTCCCAGTCGATCATCACGAGGTCAGCCGCCTTGCCCACTTCCAGGGTGCCGATGCGCCCGTCGAAGGCGGTGGTCCGGGCGCCGCCGGTGGTCGCCATACGCAGCACCTGCTGGATCGTGGGCACCTCGTCGCCGATGCCCGGCGTGCGATGCGCCCGCAGGACCATGCGCATCTCTTGTAGCATGTCCCGGTCGTCGTTGATGCCCGCCTCGTCGATGCCGATAGCGGTGTCGACGCCCTTGGCCTCCAAAACGTTCAGAGGCGCGATGCCGCTGCGAAGGCGGAAATTTGAGGAGCAGTTGTGGCAGACGCAGGCGCCAGCTTCGGCAAGGCGGTCGATGTCCTTGTCGCTTAGCCAAACCCCGTGGCCGAGCGTCAGCCGCGGCGTCACCAGGCCGAACCGGTCGAGGTACTCTACGGCGGTGCAGTCGCCGCGCCGCCGCGCGTACTCCTTCTGGAATGCCGTCTCCAGCAGGTGCATGTGCATGGGGACGTTTTCGGACGCGCTGAGCTCCGCCATCCGCTCCAGCGCAGCGTCCGAGCACCAGTGCAGGTTCGCCGGTGCGAGTTGCACCCGCACCCTCTCTTTGCCCTCGTGTGTGCTGCTGAGGTTGTGGAACATGTCAAAGTTGTCGCCGAGGCTCATGCGGAAGCGGGCGAAGTGGTGCGCCATCGGCCCGCGGAGCTCCTCCGGCAAGCTTGCGACGAGCTCCTGGTCGGCTTGGTAGATCAGCCTGTTCTGGTCCCGTAGCGCGAAGGAGTACGACACTCGCATGCCGATTTCCTCGTAGGCGCCGATCACCTGATTGGCGGCGGCCTCCACGTCCTTCATCGTGCCGGGGATCCAGCCGTGGATGTGCTGGACCGTGGTGACTCCCGACGCGATCATCTCAAAAGCGGAGTAGAGAGTGTCCAAACGCAGGTCCACGTTGCGACAGACCAAGCGGGTGATGAACCAGAGTTCGAGCGGCATGTCTGGACTGCCCAGCTGCAACGGCGTCAGGCCAACATGATGGTGGCCGTTGACGAAACCCGGCAGCACAATCTCGCCACCGGAGCCGAGCACTTCCATGTCCGGGTAGCGGCGGTGGAGGTCGTCGTAGGAACCTATCTCAGTGACGACGCCGTCCTCGTGGATCAGCGCGGCATCGTCGAACTGCTCGTGAGAGTGCCGGTCGAGAGTCCTAGTGATGAGGTGGCGGGCACGCACCATCGTCGCAGGCATCTGTTCATTCCCTTTGGCTGGCGAGGGCGTGGGCTCGCCGCGCCCAGTGTTCCCAACTTGGCTGAGCGCGGTTCAAGCGAAGGCTTCCTGCTCCGCGAATGCGCGGTCCACCTCGTCCCGGAGGAGGCCCGTCAGCTCGGCCCGCAGCCGCTCCGCTTCCCGCGAGAACGGGTCGCGCGGGCGAGGCATATCGACGGGGACGATGGCTTTGATCCGGCCGGGCCTGGCGGTAACGACAACGACCCGGTCGGCGAGCGCCACCGCCTCCTCGATGCCGTGCGTAACGAACAGGACGGAGGCGCCGGAGGAGCGCCACACGTCAAGCAGGAAGTCCTGCATCTTGGCACGGGTTTGCACGTCCAGGGCGGCGAACGGCTCGTCCATCAGCAGCACGCGCGGCCGCATGGTCAGGGACCGCGCCACCGCTACACGTTGCCGCATGCCGCCCGAGAGCTCGTCCGGGCGCTTGTCCATGGCGTCGGAGAGCCCGACTCTGGAGAGTGCCTCCTTGGCCGCGGCTCGGCGGGCCTCCACTGGCTCGCCGCGGAGCGCCAAGCCGAAGGTGACGTTCTGCCAGACCGACAGCCATGGCAGCAGCGACGTTTGCTGGAAGATGAGGCTGCGGTCCGGCGAAGGGCCGCTGACGGCTGCCCCGAAGGCTTCGAGAGTGCCCAAATTGTACGCCTCGAGGCCTGCGACCAAGTAGAGCAGCGTGGACTTGCCGCAGCCGGAGGGCCCAAGTAGGACCACGAACTCCCCGGGCCGAACCTCAAGGTTGATGTCGCGCAGCGCCTCGTGGGCGCGGGCCGTCCCGGCGTTCCAGGTCATGCCGAGGTTGCGACAAACGATGGCTGGTTCAGACACCGGCGATCACCTTGTTCTCGGGCACCCAGTAAAGGACGCGCGCCTGGACCTTGCGGAGCAGCCAGTCGAAGCCGAAGCCGAGCAGCCCGATCAAGGTGATGGTGAAGAACACCAGGGACGGGTTGAAGGTGTTGCGCGCGAGCATAATCACTTGGCCCAGCCCGTAGCCAACGCCGGTCGCCTCGGCGACCAAAACCACCATCCAGGCGCCGAAGAGGTTGAGGCGCAGGACCACCAGCAAGCCGGGCAGGATCGCTGGGACAACTACGCGCGCGTAGATCTGCCGCTTGGTCGCCCCCATGGTCCGGGCAACGTTGATGAAGTTGCGGTCTACGGCGTCAATCTGCGCAATCGTTGAGAGCGTCATCGTGAAGAAGAGTGCGATGAAGACCATGAAGACAGCGGGACCATTGCCGATGCCGAAGAGGAAGATTGCGACTGGCAGCCAAGCTACCGGGGAGACCGGCGCCAGCAGTGTGACCGTCGGCAGGATGAGGCGCTCCGCCCAGCCCGAGTAGCGTATAGAGACGCCAAGGACGATGCTGCCCACCGCCGCCAGCAGCAGGCCCGTGAAGACGCGCCCGGTAGAGGACAGGATGGTGATGCCGACCGCTTCCCAGGGTGTCGGCCCGGCTGCGACGCCCGCACCTATCTGCCAGCGCTGGGCGGTGTTGAAGTTGCGGGCCTGCTCGACGAAATTGCCAAGGAAGACATGCGGCGGAGGCAGCAGCTTTGGGTCAGCCAACCCGACGGCCCAGAGAAGCTCCCAAATCAGGGCAAACATGCCGACCGAGATTATGGCCCAGCCGCACTTGCTGGCCCAGGCGGAGATGCTGGCCTTGCGCTCTGCCGAAAGCAGGGGCCGACCGGCTTCGTGGAAGCCAGCCTTGGCCGCCACGCGCGCGATCATGCGGCGGACTTCCACTTCAGGGACTTGTAGAGGTCGGGGTTCTCGGCGATGACCTGCTCCAAGAGGGTCCAGTCGATGGCGCTGCGGTCCGGCGCCTTTTTGGCGTAACCCATCTCGATCAGGCTCTGCACGCGGCTCAAAATAAAGTCGGTTTGGTTCCGGGCATCGACGACGCTGGGTTGCTTGTTCGAGGCGAGACGAGCGTTCTCCATCGAGGTTTTGTAGTAGGTGCCGACGAGCTTCGGCAGCGCTTCCTCGGGACTTTTCTCGAACATGGCCTGAGCCTGCATCATGGCCTTGATGATGGCCTTGGCGCCTCGCGGATTGCGCTCGACGACCTCAGTGCGAGCGCAGAGCACGCAGTCGGTGTAGCCCTTCCCGTACAGGTCCGTGCCATCCGACAGCTTCACGGCACCAGGCACGTCGTTCAACAGGGCGGTACCGTAGGGCTCAATCGTGGCGATCCAGTCGAGCGCGCCCGCGCGGAATGCCTCAGCCGCTTCCGGGGTCGAGCCCATGTAGCGGACGGTTACGTCACGGAGCGAGACGCCATGCTTCTTCAGCCAGTCGTAGGGAAGCACCTCAAGCGTGTCGAGCTGGAAGGTTCCGAGCGTTTTACCGCGAAGCTTCTGGGCGGTGTCGAGGCCAGGCCGGGCCACCAAAACGCAGCCCTCGACGCCGCCACCGGCGACAATCTTGATAGGCGCGCCGCCGTCGATGAGCGAGAGCGCGCTGGTGTAGGGCAGCACGCCGATGTTGGTCTGGCCAATGCCGAGGAACGTCACCTGTTCCGCGAAGGTCGGTGCGTTGACGAAGTCAAGGCCAACGCCGTCCTGCTTCGAAAGCTGCAAGGCATGTGCCAGGAACAGGTTGAGGTTGCAGAAGCCAGTGCCATGGCTGGACTTGAGGGTTGCCGCACCTTGGGCGTGGCCGAGCGAGGGCCCGATCGCCATCGTTAGCGCCGTGGCGGAGGCGCTGGCTAGGAACCGGCGCCGAGCAATGCTTGGCTTATTTAGGACCGTGCCGCAACCGAACCTATCGCACATTGAGGCGGGCCTCCTTGCTGGCTGTAGACGTCGCATCCAATCCTGATTGCGACCCTAGTCACCGCAAGCCGCTGCTTCGAAGGCATAAAATAAGCAAAATCGGGGCGCTGGTCTGATTAATGCCCATGTACCAGTCTTATCGCCTAATATTCTGCCGAATAAAAGTGCATCAATGTGATCCGGCATAGTCACTATGCTTTTCTGGACTTCTTTCCACACTGATTTTCAACTTGTGATTTTGCCTTGGCGTCTCGATGCGGTGGACAGGCGAGCTCTGGTGCATCGCGTACGGTGCTGTTTCTCGCGCATGTCGGTCGCCTGCCGAGGCACCAAATTGCGCTTAGCGCGAGCGAGACCTGGATGACCGACCGTGTACGGAGCGGAAGTTTCTGCCTGGGCCATCCATGGTCCTGGAGCGTCAGCGCTTCGGCCATCGCCCGGCGACATCCTCAGCCTTACGGGTTACCTATTCCCACAACCTCAACTCCCCGCGCGCGTCCTCGAGCGCGCGGTGCGCGGGTGCCTTCGACTTCGCGGCCCGGCGGGCGGGCTCGAGGATGCCGTCGAGGATGTCGCGCGGGCACCTATTGGCACGCCGCCTCGCTCCAAGACGGCAAGAACGGCATCCCGTTGCGCCTCGTCCGAAGCCCGTAGGCGTAGCGCATGCCAGGGAAGCCCAGCCGCCCGCAGCAGGGTGCTGAGCCACTTCCCATCCCAAGACGGTGCCGACGCGTAGAGATCGTGGTTGGTCAGAGTCTCCATCATGCGCCGGGCAACCGCATCGAAGGGTGTGCCATCCCGCAGCAGCCGGTCGCGGCTGATGCCGTGGATGCCCTCCGCCTCGGCGCTCCATTCCACCCAGCCCGGCGCCGGTCGGATCGGGTGGCTCTCCCCGGCACCGTCCTCGGCGACCCAGCCGACCTCGATCGGGAAGCCGTGCTTGCCGAGGCTGCTGGCTTCGAAGTCAAGGAAGATGATCACGGGGTCACCTCACACCTCGGTTCCGTCCCGAGAACGCTGCATTGCCGACCACCGCAAGCTCAACACGCGGACGCCGGTTGATGCCAAGGCCGCCAACATGGGTCGCAGTGTCGAGCGGGAAGTCATGAATGCCTGGCGAACACCATAAGCGTGTCGAGCCGCAAATCATCAGAATCCAAGCTTCGTCACTGTTCTGGTCGCCGAAGCGCCACAGGGAACCCAACATCAAGGACATTATCGATGTTTGAAAGCCTCACGCGCGCCAGGTCCACTCTTGGACGCCTCGGTCCTGGCGCAAACGGGCGCGCTGCAACGCCATTGCGACCTGCACCTCCCCGGTGCAGCCGGTTTCGAAGGAGGTCAACCCAGGCAGGCTGGCTCTGGCCTCCAAAGCGAATCGCAGCGGCAACACATGGTCTTCGGGCCGCAAGTAGGCCGCCGCCCGCCAGTCGGCAATCGCCGGTCCAGCCTGGTGAAGGGCCTCGGCGGAGAGCAGACGTTCGCGCTTGCTGTGCTGGTTCACGTGCTGGTGGGATGGCATCAGATTCCAAAGGTCCCCACATGGCCAGGCGGACCACGGTAGGCAGTGGTCGACATCCAAGGTATCCGGCACCAATCGCTTGCCGCTCCAAACGCGATGGACTGCGACTCCTCCCTCCATAAGTGCTAGGGCTCGTGCGCGAGGCAGGGCGACGTCGCGGACAGAATCGGACCATGTCATTGCCGCCGCTATAGCGCCTGGGTCCACCATCCTGCCCTGGGTTGCGGCGTAGTTCTGCATCACGCGCATTCACTCCGAGATGAGAGCGGGCTCCACCCAAACCGCGAAGCGCTGCATCGCCGTCCACCACGAGGCCGCTCGCCTGAGGGCCTGCTCGGGTGCGGGTGATTCCAAGGATTCACGTCCCGCCCGGGAATGTCAGGAAGTTCGCTGGCATGCGAATGATGTGGTCCGCGACCTCTCGCAGCGCCTCGTAGAGCACATGGGCGGGCGCCTCGCTGAGGACGGCGCCGGTGCGTAGGTCGAGCGGCGACAGGATACCGGCCTCCAGCGCCCGCGAGACAACCGCCGCGAAGCCTAGGCCTTCGGCTCCGCGGCGGTTGTCTCGCGTCTGAGGCAAGCCTGCCTTAACGAGGGGCAAGTAGAGCCAGAGCCAAATCAGGGCGACTAGCCCCAGCCGCAGCCGGACGTGCTCATCACCATCCTCCTGGGCCAAGCCTGCTGAGCTATCGGCCGCCCGGCACAGGGCCCTAAGGAGGCCCAGTTTGTAGGTTGCGCTCTTCGCGTCCTGCAGGATGAGGTGCCGCAGCAGCGGCAGGGCACCGGTCCCGTCGTCTGGCAGCCGAAGGACAACGGCGGTCCAGGAAATATCGGGGCGTCCCTGGAGATCGGGCGACGGCACCGCTCGGACCACCTGCAAGCCGTGGCTCCGGGCCAAAGTCTCGACTTCAGCGAGGCTGACCGGGTGCCCACCGCGGCCGTCGTCGGGACCGTGGCGCAGGGTCAGGACCAGCAGCCCGCCCGACCTCAAGAGACCTACCAGCTTGCGGAAGACACGTGGCCGGTCTGCGGGGGCGACGTGCTGCCAGACTGCGGTCAGGGAAACCACGTCAGCCGCGACACCCGAGCGGGACGTGGTCGTCAGGGCGGGCAGGCTGTCCGCAAGCCAACGAATCCTTGGCGAAGGGTGCCGTGCCTCGGGTTCGGCCCGCATCCCGGTCGAGGGCTCGATGGCGATGACCTCGTATCCAGCCCCGGCGTAGGCGCCCGCGCCACGGCCGCTGCGCGCGCCGACGTCGATGACCACGGCGGGCGGGCCAGGAAGGAAATCGGCCAGCCAGTCCCGGGTGGTCGTTGGCGGCACCGCCTCATGGGCAACCGCCAGCCGGTAAGCATCGCGTCGTACCAGGAGAATACTGGAGCCTGCACTCGGGCATCGTAGCAAGGATAGGACCCGCTCAGTCCATAGGGAGCGCGACATCGGGTAGCCGCTGGGTAATAGCGCCCCCTTCTCAATTATATGCAGCACCTCAGCTTGGTGGCTTCAGACACCAAGGACCCGCTTTGGGAAGCACCCAGACCGCCTCCTCCGTCCGGGGTTCCCCATCGAGGCGAGTCAGCTCCAGCTCAAGCTCCCCCGAGTTGTTGAGGTAGGTTTGCCAGAGGTCGTTGGCGAATAGGTACAGCATGCCCGCCGGGCGCTCGCTCCGTATGAGGACGCTGCTGCCTTGCATCGCCAAGCTTTGCCCGAGCGGCGCCAATTGGTTCAGCAGGAGCCTGGGGTCGCGCTTGAGCAGGTAGGCAAAGGCCAAGCGGAGCGGCAGTTCACGCAGGGGCCATCGCCGCGGCCCGGCTATTGTGGCGCAAAGAGTCATCCAGGGGGCGCCCCGGACACGCCTGCGCCAGCGCGCTCGCCACCGTGGGTCACCCGGCTGTTCCCCTGCTACGTTGCCCGCCGGTCCGCACGGCGGGCAACTGGAGTCACGCCACAGGCCGCCGACCCACCGGAGCCGGTAGTAGATCGGCTGATCTAGATCGCCACGAACAATAAGCCCCGTTCGGTCCCACTGCCGGTGCGCCTCGGCACGGAAGGTCACCGTCTCGCCGGGGCGGAGGTCATGGAGGTCATGGCGGCCCGTCGCGGCATAAACTCTCCGCGCGCGCTCGAAGACGCTCTCGTGCACCGAGATACCCGCACCCTGTGTTGGTGCATCATCGAGGATCTTGACCCAGCGCGGCCAAGTTCCGAGCCAGCTCCACGATGGCCGACGCGCCGTCTCGTCGTGGAGGCGAGCCATGATGTCAGGCTCGAGCGCCTCAATGGCGCCCTCCTTGACCGAGAGGTTGTGTCGCTTGGCCCGCTCCAGCATCCATCCGAGGGTGATGTCGGAAAGGCCGATCTCCTGGTACCCGCCTCCGATGTCTGCGTGCACACCCCGGAACCAGACTTGCTCCAGCGTCTGCGTCCACCCGGAGCGGGTGCCGCCAGCTTTCCAGAACAGGGTAGGAAAGAAGGTGGCCCGACGCTCGTCCATGGCGAGCGCGTGGTAGACATGGCGGCAGTTCGGCATTGGACTGGTATTTAGCGCTCTGCTCTCAAAACCTTGGGGCTTGAACCACCAACCCCAGAGCGGCGCGCCAAGAGAGGCGACGGTGTCGAACACACCAAGCATTTCGATGGGAACCTCGCGCCAAACGAAATCGTCTTGAACGGGCACGCCCGTGCTGCGGCTACCCCCTATCCGGCCGCGGCGGGCCGAGTAGAGCGACACCAAGGCGGGCGCGTAGCGGAGGTTCGACGCTTTCAGCAGTCCACAAGTGCGGATCACTCCGGCGATTGCGCGCGCCGTGTAGGCACCGCGCGAGAAGCCGAAGATGTAAATACGGTCGCCAGGACGGTACTGGCGGGCAATCTCCACATAGCCGTCGAGGATGTTCTCGCTGATGCCCGTTCCGGTCAGGCCTTCCCATCCCTGCCGCAGCCGCCCAGCGATCCCGAGCGCCGTTGACAATGGAGACAGCCACAGCCACCCCGCCCACCGCTCTAAGGAGGCGCCAGCCTGAGCCGCACGCGACGTGCCCGTACCGACGCCCGGATCGTACCAGATGGTCTGCGTCTCGTCCTCGACCAGGGCCTGCCCGAGCTTCCAGATGTTGGTTGCCGAAGGGTCGGCGGAATGTGGGTGGCGATTACCGGTCCCATCACACAGGATAACGATGCGGCGGCCGTCCGCTTGAGGCGCTGCGGCAGGCATGGGGTTAAGCTGCACCTCCGTCACGCTACCGGCAATCAGGATCTCGCCCATCTCCCGCGCCTGCCGGAACACCTTAACGACCCTCAGCGTGGCCCAAAGCGCCGCGGCTGCAGCTATTGCCGTTCCAATCAAGAAAGGCACGCCGAGGATCGTGCCGAGCCAACCGGCGAGCGCTGCGGCGAGGAAGCTCAGTGCGACGCCGAACGCATAGGCCTCGAAAATGCGCCGGTCCCTTCGCAAGGCGGGAATGTGCCAGATCGAGCCCCGTCGGCGCAGGACAAACTCGAAGGACTGCGTGGCCAGCCAAGCAGATGCCAGGACCAATCCGACACCGACCGCTGCGCGGCTTGCGAGGTCTAGGGCAGCGAACATGACGTAACTCCGTCAAACCATTGTTGACGGTAGTGATGCTTACAGCTACCCACAAACGCCGTTTGGGGGACGCCTCAACCAGCGCCAGGTCGAGGTCGCCATTCGCTGCAGTTCAACCATCATCGGCCCCAATATCAAGGCCGCGGTTATGGACGTCAGAATTTGGTATGCAGTGGCACAGAACGCATAAAATTTGCCCTGCAAACCGTGGATCCAGCATCGCCCAGTTCTGATGAATGCTGCCCGATTCGAACAGGAAAGTCGCAAACAGCCGTTCTCTGTTGGCTACTTCGTCCAGTAGGCTAAGGTAAGCTCGGTTTCCTTGAGTGAGGCGCACCACTGCATCGGGGTGTCCGGTGCAGGATGATTCACCTCAGTTACGGACGGCATCGCAGTCAGACGCCAGTAGAGTGTCCTTCAGGCATCATGACCGCCTAGCAGGCTGGAAAAACCTGGGCTCACGAGCGGTGATACGGCGAGTGCCAGCATCACTAGGTCTTGGATGCCGGTGCTGCCCAACGCACTCATTGCTCCGGTTGGCGTTGCGCCCTCTGTCAGCATCTCGAGTGCAAGGTGGTTATTTGCCCAAGCCATCCAGCGGGCGTCATCCTTCGCATTATGGCGTACTTTTCCACTGCGGACAGCATGCCAATCGATTTTAGGCGTATTAGACTTCGCATACTGCATAACCGAAATTGAAGCGGGAATGCACCAGGCTGGCTGCCCGTCCATCGGTACCTCGACATGGCGTACCCGAAGGCTGCCGTCGGCTTCGTCAATGCGCAGCAACCCATAACGGCTGCCGTCGGCACGGGTGGCTTCTACCCACATGGAGCCGAGCGGACGCAGTGATGCGACCAGTGGCATGTATGCGCCGACGCCTGACTTAGCGACGCTATTCAGTACCGCGTCAACGCTTTCGTTCAAGGCTGCATAACCAATAACACCGGCTGCAAGGCGGCGGGCGATGTCCCCTTCAAGCCCTTGCTCAGACGCGCGAACGAGCAAATCACGGCGCAGCGGGAAACGTTGGTTTAGAATTTCAGGTTGTTGGCGCATGTGGGGATTCCTCTACTCGGCATGCTAGCGGCAAGCGTGCGAAGGAGGCTTTGCAACAGGGCAGCACTCGTGTGCCTTCAACGAGGAAGGGCAAAGTAGCTGCTGTACTGTCTAGGAGGCCTCTCTCACGCCAAAACGGATTCAAGAGCAGCTTGGTTAGCTGCTAACCGTCAGACCGTGCGTATGAGGAAAACCGATTTCATCGGTGCGGCGTGTACTGCCGCTGACTTAGTATGTCTAGAGAATTCGCAACGCTCGAAGCCCTTGCCGCCGCGGTGGGTCACTGGCGGACACCGGGGATGATAAGGATCTGAGCGGGGTGCTCCTCCACCTCGCCCAGCTGACATAAGGCGGCGGCTTGGGCCGCGCCGAAATGGCGAGCCTGACTGATGGGAGTGTGCGGACGGTGGTGTTCACCGATTGCATGTGGACGAGCCGCAGGAAGACACTGGACGAACCTGGCCATCAGCTGACGGCCGGGCGCTTCGCCGGTGCCCTGAATGCCGAAACCTGCCATCGATGCGTACCCGTATCGAATCGCATGCGGGCATCTCCCGGCGGGGAGCCTAGCCATCGACAGTCACGCAGAGACCGTGTGACCAGGGCGTAAGGCGACGCGCGAGGGCCTCGGCATCTCGCCCCAACAAGAGAAAACTGGCGCCCCGCTTGGTGACTTTCCTTCCGACCGGCCGTTCACGATCGGTCTTATACCAACCGCCCTGATGAAGGACCGCTCAGGATGGGAAGCGGACCAATGCCGCTTGACCATCCGGGTCCCTACGGATGGAATACGGCCCGCGCGATGAGAGGTCGGGCTATGGAACTGCCACTTAAGGGTGGCTGCATATGCGGAGCGGTCCGCTACGAGATCACCTGCGAGCCCACCCGCATCTATGCGTGCCATTGCACCGACTGCCAGCGTGCGACAACCAGCGCCTTCTCGATCGGCGTCGCGGTTCCGGCGGAGGCGTTTCGGCTGTCGGGCAAGGAACTGCGCGGCGTTCCCGGGGGCGTCACCGACAGCGGGCGCGCCAAGACGCGCTGGGTCTGCCCCGATTGCGGGATTTGCATCTGCGGCGGCTTGAAGCCGGGAACCGAGCAGCCCGGCTCCGCGCGCGTCGTCCGGGGCGGCACGCTCGACGACACATTGTGGCTACGGCCGACAACACATTTCTACGTGCGGAGCAAGCAGCCCTGGGTCGCCCTGCCGGAGGACGCCACGGTGTACGAGACGGCGCCGAACCGCGCCTGATGCCGCGGGGACATGTGCCGAAGTAGCGGGTGCGCCCCGGCTACAGCTGCTTCGGCTCGTAACCGGTCGTTCACCAGGGCGGTTGGTGTCAGTGCGGCCAGACCGCTTTCTCTGACGTTCCAATAGCTACTCGTCCTAGCTACGGCTGCCCCTCCCACTCTGGAACGCCCTGGTCTTGGCGGAGCCGTGTTCGTTGGAGGGCCATAGCTGTGTGGACTTCTCTCGGCCCGAAAGCGTCGGCGGACACCAACCCGGGCAAGCTGGCCCGGGCCTCGGAGGTGAACCGCACCGGCAGAATTCGTTCGTCAGCGCGCAGATAGGCGGCCGACCACCATTCGCTGATCGCCTGTTCAGCCCTTTGCAAGACTACAGCGCTGGGCAAGCGTTCGCGCTTGCTGTGTTGGTTCACGCCGCGATGGGACGGCATCAGGTTCCAAAGGTCCCCACATGGCCAGGCCGACCATGGGAGGCAGTGGTCGACATCCAGTGTGTCCGGCGCCAATCGCTTGCCGCTCCAGACGCAGTGGACTGCGGTTCCATCCTCCATAAACGCTAGTGCTCGGGCGCGAGGTACGGCGATGTCGCGCACTGGGTCGGACCAGCTCATCGCCGCCGCCATAACGCCCGTGCTCAAGGTCCTGCCTTGGGCGGCGGCGTAGCCCTGCATGAGGCGCATCCACTCCGAGATGAGTGCGGGCTCCACCCAAACCGCGAAGCGCTGCATTGCCGTCCACAGGTGACGCGGTACCCGCATGCTGCCGAAGGTGGATAGGAAGGTGCCGTCCACAACCAGTGAACCTGAGGGGCGCGGCGCTCGCGCGCGAGCAGTTTCAAGAATTCGCCCGCCACCCGGAAAAGTCAGATAGTTCGCGGGCATGCGGATGATGTGGTCGGCCGCCTCGCGCAGTGCCTCGTGGAGAACACAGGCGGCCGTCTCACCGATTACGGCGCCAACGCGCAAATCGAGGGGCGACAGAGCACCGGCTTCGAGAGCCTGCCACCCAAGACCTGCGAAGCCCAGTCCTTCGGCTCCGCGCCGGTTGCCGGGTGCCTGCGGCAGATCGGCCTTCGCCAGAGGCAAGTAGAGCCTGAGCCAATTCAGGGCGACCAAGCCTAACGGCAGCCAAACATGGTCGTCGCCGTCCTCCAGGGCCAAGCCTGCCGACCCATCGGCTGCGCGGCACAGAGCCCGGAGAAGTCCCAGCTTGTAGGTCGCGCTCTTGGCATCCATCAGGATGAGATGCCGGAGTAGTGTCAGGGCACCCGTCCCGTCATCAGGCAGGCGGAGGACGACGGCGGTCCAGGAGATTTCCGGGCGCCCCTGGAGATTGGGAGACGGCACCGCTCGGACGACCTGCATGCCATGCGAGCGAGCCAAGGCTTCGATTTCAGCGAGGCTGACTGGGTGGGCGCCGCGTCCGTCGTCAGGTCCGTGGCGCAGCGTCACCACCAGCAGGCCGCCCGACCTCAAGAGACCTACCAGTTTCCGGAACGCACGCGGCCGGTCCGCAGGGTTAACGTGCTGCCAAACCGCACTCAAGGAAACCACGTCGGCCGCGACGCCAGAGCGGGACACTGTGGTCAAAGCGGGTAGGCTATCGGAGAGCCAGCGAATCCTTGGCGACTGGTGCAGCCGTTCGGCTTGGCTTCGCATGCTGGACGAGGGCTCGACAGCAATGACCTCGTAACCCGCAGCGGCGTAGGCGCCTGCGTCACGGCCGGTACCAGCGCCGACGTCAATGACTACGGCAGGCGGGCGAGGAAGAAGGTCGGTTAGCCAATCCCGGCTGATGATTGGCGGCACCGCCTCATAAGCGCCCGCCAGCCGGGAAGCGTTCGAATCGTACCAGGAGACGACGGAGGGCTGCACTTGGGGAGCATAGCAGAGGCTGGCTCGATGAAGCAGTCCGAGTAGCCGTCCTTTAACCTGACGTGGCCGAAGGTGGCCGAAAGCGGCCTGTCCGTTTCTGAGCTAGGTTTGTGCCAAAGCCGACGAGGGCAGCACCAAAACTGCAGACGCCGGATGCCTGCCAAACACTGCGGTACGGCCTCAGCCGTTGTGCCGCAGCGCGTCGACCAGCAGCATGAAAGCAGGCGTTGGCTGACGGCGGTGGGGATAGTAGAAATGGTTGACCTGACTGGGCGGGCACCAGTCGGCCAGCGCCCTCACCAGCGTTCCGCTGTCGATCTCGTCCTGCACCTGGTCCTCCAACACGCAGGCCAAGCCCCGCCCCGCCCCCGTAGCACTCAGGACCAGGGCCATGTCGTTGAATACCGGGTGCCTCTCGACCCGCACCTTCACCCCGCGGTGACCATTCTCGAGATCCGAGGGCACACGGCCCGTAAGTCGCCATGCGCAGGTTGATGCATTTGTGCACCATCAGGTCCTGCGGCGTCTTTGGCTTTGGGCGGCTAGCGAAGTAGGACGGCTCGCCCACCACGGCCATGCGCAGGTCCGGCCCGATGCGCACCGCGACCATGTCCTTGGCCACCATCTCGCCGGATCGCACCCCCGCATCGAACCGCTCGGCCACAACGCCGGTCAGCCCGTCGTCGATGGCGGTCGCGATCTTGAGGTCGGGGTAGCCCGGCAGGAACCGGTACGGGGCAAGCCATAAGATTGAGCGCGCCGCGCGCTCGAGCGTGGTGATGCGACTGGTGCCGGACGGATGCTCGTGCAGGTCACCGAGCCCAACCAACGTGGCGTCAATGTCGTCCAGCGCCGGGCGAGTGTTCGAAGCATGCGCTCTCCAGCCTCAGTGGGCGCGAGGCTGCGGGAGGTGCGGGTCAGCAGCCACAACCCGAGCCGCTCCTCGAAGCCGCGGACGGTCTGGCTCAGCGCCGCCTGTGAGACCCCGAGCTTGGCCGCGGCCCGGGTGAAGCTCCGCCCCCGCGCGACCCGGAGGAATGCCGGAAGGTCGCTGAGATCGGTCCGCGGCATTCAGAAGTCTCGCTTATAGCGGCATGCAGTTTTTACCGCCTAATCCCGAGGGGGCGCACCGGCTATCTGGGATCGCTGAGACTGCCGGGACGGACGAGACGGTCCGAGGCGGGGAACGATGGAGAGGACGATGGAGATCAAGCGAGCGGGCTCGCAGCCCTCCGGAAAGGGTCCGGCAGACTGGTTCACCGGCACGGTCCGCATCGACCCGCTGCACAACCCGCCCGATCCGGCTCGCGTCGGCATGGCCCTCGTCACCTTCGAACCCGGCGCCCGCACGGCCTGGCACACCCATCCGCTCGGCCAGACCCTCATCGTCACGGTCGGATGCGGCTGGGTTCAGCGCGAGGGTGGTCCGATCGAGGAGATCCGGCCGGGCGACGTGGTCTGGTTCCCGCCCGGCGAGAAGCACTGGCACGGAGCCTCGCCGACCACTGCCATGAGCCACGTCGCCATCCAGGAGAAGCTCAACGGCTCGCCCGTTGAATGGATGGAACACGTCACCGACGAGCAGTACCACAGGTAGCGCTCGCCCGCGTTGGGTTGGAGGACTGGTCGATGCCCCACGTGATCGTCAAGCTTTGGACCGGAAAGTCGGAGCGGCAGAAAGCCAAGCTCACCAAGGAGGTGACCAAGGCCGTCATGGCCAGCCTGGACTACGGCGTAGAGTCTGTTTCGGTCAGCCTGGAGGAGTTCGAGCCGGGTGAGTGGACCGAGAAGGTCTACAAGCCCGACATCATCAACGGCCGGGGCAAGCTCTACAAGAAGCCCGGCTACGGCCCCCTTTGAACGGCCGGACCTCAATCGGCACGGGCCTCCGTTCCTACCCCACGTTTCCCAAGGTGACATGATGTCCGCTATGGCCGCCCGGCCGCCCGTCGCGGCTCGCACCGTCGTGGCGGCACTGATGCCGATCATGGTGGTGGTCTTTGTCGCCTTCCTCGTGGTCGGCCTCGCGCTGCCGGTGCTGCCGCTGTACGTACATCAGGGCCTCGGCCTTGGTGCCTTCGTGGTTGGCTTGGTCGCGGGCACCCAGTTCGCGGCGTCCTTCGTCTCGCGGCTGTGGGCGGGCCACTACGCCGACAGCCGGGGTGCCAAGCGCGCCGTCATCGTTGGCCTGCTGATGGCCGCGGCCTCGGGGCTGCTCTACCTGCTGTCGCTCCGCTTCACCTATGCGCCGGTGGCGTCGGTCTCGATCCTTCTGGCAGGCCGGGCCCTGCTTGGCGGGGCGGAGAGCTTTGTCATGACGGGGGCGCTCAGCCTGGGGCTGTCCTCTGCGGGACCGCGAAACACGGGCAAGGTCATCGCCTGGGTTGGGACGGCGATGTTCGGCGCCTTCGCGCTCGGCGCTCCCTTGGGAAGCGCACTCTACGCCGCATACGGCTTCACGGCCATCACCCTCGTCACGATCGTGGCGCCGCTCGTCACCCTGTTGATCGTTCTGCCGCTCAAGCCGGTCGCCCCGACGAACCGCGCACGCCCCGCCTTCGGCAAGGTGATCGGTGCCGTCTGGCTGCCGGGCCTTGGGATGGCATTCAGCAGCATCGGGTTCGGCGCGACGCTCACCTTCGTCACGCTGCTCTTCGCGGAGCGCGGGTGGAACCCGACTTGGCCCGGCCTGACCCTGTTCGCGCTCGCCTTCATCCTCATGCGCTCGCTCTTCGGCCACCTGCCGGACAGGATTGGCGGCACCAGGGTCGCGCTGGCCAGCGTGGTCGCCGAGGCGGCGGGCTTGGTGCTCATCTGGCTCGCGCCCTGGCCCGCGCTGGCCCTTGCCGGGGCAACGCTCACCGGCCTCGGATACTCTCTCGTCTACCCCGGCTTCGGCGTGGAGGCAGTCCGCCGCGCGCCGTTGGAGAGCCGCGGCCTCGCCACGGGCGCCTACACCGCTTTCATTGATCTGGCGCTGGGGATAGCCGGTCCCGCGCTCGGGCTGGTAGCGGGCTGGGACGGCATGGGGGCCGTGTTCCTAGTCAGCGCGCTGCTCGTGCTCTGCGCCGCGCCTGTCGCCGTGCGGCTCCTCCGGACACCGTCCCCCTCCTGATGCCTCCCAACTGCCACGAACGGAGAAAAGCGATGGAAACGAATGGCGTCCGGCCCAATACAGCCCTGTGCAAAGCACCGAGCAACGCAAGCCTCCTCGCAGCTGCTGCCGTTCTATGCCTCCTTGGTGCCAAATCACTGGCCCACGCGCAGGTGGTGAGCGTTCCGCCATCCGCGAGCGTTCCCGCGCGCGTAGGTGACAACGTGCGCACAGTTGCCCCGGCGCTCGAGCGCTACGAGCAAAATGCCCTCTTCGGTAACCTCTGGCGCCGCCCCGACCTTTCCCCGCGCGACCGAAGCCTTGTCACGCTGGCGGCCTTGGTTGCGCGGAACCAGGCCGCGGAGCTGCCCCGCTACCTGGACCTCGCGCTCGACAGCGACGTGAAGCCCGGCGAGATCTCCGAGCTCATCACGCACCTCGCCTTCTACTCCGGCTGGGGCAACGCCTTGCAGGCGGTCGCGGCGGCGAAGGATGTCTTCGCCCGGCGGCGCATCGGCGCCGATCAACTGCCTCCCTCCGAGCCCGAACTCCTCCCGCTCGACCAAGCCGCGGAGGCCACGCGGGCGGCGCGCGTGGAACAGGACGTCCGCCCGGTGTCGCCGGGCCTCGAAGGGTTCACCACGGACATCCTGTTCCGGGACCTGTGGCTCCGTCCGGGCCTCGCGCCGCGGGACCGCAGCCTCGTCACGGTCAGCAGCCTGATCGCCTCGGGCCAGGTCGCGCAGGTCCCCTACCACCTCAACCGGGCGATGGATAACGGGCTCACCCGGGCGCAGGCCGGGGAGGTCGTCACGCACCTCGCCTTCTACGCCGGTTGGCCAAACGCCTTCTCGGCCGTCCCAGTCCTGAAGGCCGTCCTCGACGGCCGTCGCAACTAGCGCATCCGCAAGGGCTCGTCTGGGGTCGCCCGCAGGCAGAACGCCCACATCAGGAGACGAAAGAAATGAACCGACTTGCCCCATTGGCCTTGCTGGCATCGCTGCTCGGCCCGGTGGTCGCCTACGGTCAGGTGGCGGCCGTCCCGGGGCCGGGTGCCGCATCCTCCGCCCTGGTCGAGGGTGGCGGGGGCATCCGGATCGCGCGGGCCGGTTCGCAACCCTCCGGCGGGGGACCGGTCGAGTACTTCACCGGCTCCGTGCGCGTCGACCCGCTGTTCCCGGCGACTGCCCCGTCGCGCATGTCCGGTGGCCTCGTCACCTTCGAGCCGGGGGCCCGCTCCGCTTGGCACACGCACCCGGTCGGCCAAGTGCTGGTCGTGACTTCGGGTCTTGGCTGGGTGCAGCGCGAGGGTGGTCCCGTCGAGGAGATCCGCCCTGGCGACGTCGTCTGGATCCCACCCGGGGTGAAGCACTGGCACGGCGCCGCGGCCGCCACGGGGATTACGCACATCGCCCTGCAGGAGCACGTGGATGGCCGGGCCGTGGAGTGGATGGAGAAGGTCTCGGACGAGCAGTACCGGCGTTGAGCTTTTGCATCCGCCGCCGATGGGCTTGGCCCGGTCCCGGTGCTGCAAGCTGTGCCTGACGCCCTGGCGGGACGGGTCTCGCCGAGGCTGACGAACGGCGTGCCGGGCGGATCGCGCACGCATCTTGAAATGGAGGTCTTATGCTGAAGCGAACGCTTCTCCTCACTGTCCTGACCGGAGGTGCCGTCGGCGCTGTAGGGGCGGGGATCGTGCCCGCCGGGGCGCAGCCTGCCGCCAAGCCTCGGGCCTATTACGTGGCGGAGTTCGAACTCAGGGATCCCGAGGGCATTAAGCCCTACAGCGCGGGGGTCGCCGGGACGTTCGAGCCGTTCGGCGGCCACTTCATCGTGCGAGGCGGCAGGATTTCGGCCCTCGAGGGACCGCCTCCCGGGTCACGGACCGTGATTATTGAGTTCCCGAACATGGAACAGACACGGGCCTGGTATGACTCCGACGTCTACCGGAACCTGCGGCCGGTCCGGCAGCGGTCTGGCATCTCGCGCACCTACATCATCGAAGGTTTGGCGGACTGAGGTCAACGAACGGCCCGCCCGGGAAGACGCCGCGGGCGGGCCTCCCGCAGAAGTTTTCTGCTCCCCCTCAAGACCCGGGCGGCAGGGTCCGAGGTGGTCAGGCAATAATCAGGCGGGTCGCGTCGCGGGCTCAGCTGGTCCCCGTGACGGCCGGAGCGTTGACTGGAGAAGGTCAGCGACGCGCAGTACCGCCGGTGACCTTGCATCTTCGGAGAACCCACCAGGAGGGCAACATGGTTCGCAAACTGTTTTTGGGTCTCTGCGCATCGGCGCTTGCTTTGTCGCTCTGCGAGACTGCCGTTGCTCAGGAGAGACAAGGCATGAACGTGCGCGTGGCAGAACTCGATATCGATCCCGTCCAGCTGGACGCCTACAAGGCTGCGCTCAGAGAGGAGATCGAGACTTCCATCCGCGTCGAGCCCGGGGTTCTGGCCCTGTACGCCGTGTCCGAAAGGGACAACCCTGCCCGCATCAGGATCTTCGAGGTGTACGCGAGTGACGAGGCGTACAGGGCGCACCTGGAGACGCCCCACTTTCTGAAATACAAGACTGGCACCCAGCATATGGTCAGGTCGCTCAGGCTCGTCGAGACCGACCCCGTCATGCTCGGCACGAAGGCAAAGTGAACGGCCGGAGGCGGTCGAGTAGGTTGCCTCGTTCGCGGCACCGGTCGAACCAGCACCGCCGCGCTCCGTCAGGCTCCGGATGCTGCTGAACACGCCTATTCCGCCGCACCAGCCAACACAGGGTTCTTCGACTTCAATCCCGGAAGCGCAGCGCCTCGACCAGCAAGGCGAATGCTGCCGTAGGCTGGCGACGGCCGGGGTAGTAGAGGTGATACCCTGGGAAGGGCGGGCACCAGTCGGCGAGCACCCGGACAAGCCGCCCTTCAGCGATCTGTTCCTGCACTTGGTCCTCGAACACACAGGCCAGCCCGAGCCCGCCCAGTGCGGCTTGGAGAAGCAATGGCGCGTAGTTGAACACCAGCGGACCCTCCACGTGCACCTTGAGCTCGCGCTTTCCCTTCTCGAATTCCCAGGCATACAGCGAGCCATGCGTCGGCAGGCGGATGTTGATGCAGGCGTGCTCGGTTAGGTCCTGCGGCGCCTTCGGCCGCGGCCGCCGGGCGAAATACGCAGGTGCGCCGACGACGGCCATGCGCATCTCCGGCCCGATCCGCACCGCGATCATGTCCCTGGCCACCTGCTCGCCGAAGCGGATGCCTGCGTCGTAGCGCCCGGCTGCGAGGTCGGTCAGGGTGTTGTCGACGTCGACCTCGACCTTGATGTCCGGGTAGTCCGGCAGAAGTCGCTCCAGGGCTGGCATGAGGATCGTCTCGACCGGGTGCTCGCCCGCTGTGATGCGGATGGTGCCGGAGGGCTTCTCACGTAGTTCGCTGAGTTCGGCGAGGGTGGCGTCGATCCGGTCGAAGGCCGGGCCCAGGGTCCGCAGCAGGCGCTCGCCCGCCTCTGTCGGCGCCACGCTGCGGGTGGTGCGGGTCAGCAGCCGGAGCCGGAGCCGCGCCTCGAGCCCACGGAGTGTCTGGCTGAGGGCCGACTGTGAGACTCCGAGCTTCGCCGCGGCACGGGTGAAGCTCCGCTCTCGGGCGACGGCGAGGAAAGCCTCGAGATCGTTGCGTTCGGTCCGCGCCATTGAGAAGCCCTGCTTATAGCCTTATGCGCTTTTTAGCGCCTAATCGCCGCTAACCGTACCTCCTATCTCTCCATCCGAGACAGCGAGTGGCCCCAGGTTTCGCAGCCTCGGAGCAACCAGGAAGGATCAAGGCATGACGACGAACCAGAGCGGGAGCTACGCGAGGAAGGTCGCCTTCGTGACGGGGGCGGCAAACGGCATCGGCCGCGCGGCGGCGCTGGCCTTCGCGCGCGAGGGCGCCAGCGTCGTGGTCGCCGACGTCTCGGAGGAGGGCAACCGGGAGACGGCCCGCCTGGTCGAACAGGCCGGGGGCGGGCGCTTGCTGTCCGGTGTGACGTGTCGCGGGCCACGGATGTGAAGGCCGCGCTGGACAAGGCGGTCGAAGCGTTCGGTCGCATCGACTTCGCCTTCAACAACGCCGGTGTTGAGCAGCCGGTCACGGCGGCGGCCGACCTCACCGAGGAGCAGTGGGACCGGATCGCCTCGATCGACCTGCGCGGCGTCTTCCTGTGCATGAAGCACGAGATCCCCCTGCTGCTAAAGCAAGGCGGCGGGGCGATCGTCAACACCTCCTCCGGCGCCGGGGTGAAAGGCTTCGCAGGCCAGGCCGCGTACTGCGCCGCGAAGTTCGGGGTCGTCGGCCTCACGAAGGCGGCAGCGCTCGACTACGCGAAGGCGAACATCCGCATCAACGCCGTCTGCCCCGGGATCATCGAGACCCCGATGATGGACCGCTTCAGCGGCGGCACACCCGAGGGGCGTGCGCGGGTGATCGCGCAGGAGCCGGTCGGGCGGATGGGTAGGCCCGAGGAGATCGCCGCGGCCGTGCTCTGGCTGTGCTCGGACGCGGCCGCCTTCGTCACCGGGCACGCCATGGTCGTCGACGGTGGCCAGACAGTTTAATCGAGCGACAAGAAGATGAACCCGACCTACGACTTCAAGGGGCAAGTTGCCCTCGTCACTGGCGCCAGTTCCGGCATGGGGCTGGCCGCCGCCAGCGCTTTCGCCGAGGCAGGCGCTGCCTTGGTGCTCGCGGACGTTAAGGAGGAAGCGGTGACAGCGGCCGCGCAGAAGCTGGCCGCCGCCGGTCACAAGGCGATCGCCGTCACCTGCGACGTCAGCGACGACGCCCAGGTGGCGGCCATGGTGGACCGCACCGTCGCCGAGTTCGGCCGCCTCGACGCCGCGTTCAACAACGCAGGCGTCATGGCCCACATCGCCTCGACCGCCGACAGCACGCGCGAGGAGTGGGACCGTGTCATTGGGGTCAACCTGCGCGGCGTCTGGAGTTGCATGAAGCACGAACTGCGGCAGATGGAGCGCCAGGGCAGCGGCGCGATCGTCAACAACGCCTCTGTCGGCGCGCTGACCGGCAACCCCGGCATCGGCTCCTACATCGCCTCCAAGCACGGTGTCGTCGGCCTGACGCGCACGGCCGCCCTGGAGTACGTCAAGCGCGGCATCCGCGTGAACGCGGTGAACCCCGGCCTGATCGACACCCAGGTCGCCCGTGATGTCGTCGCCGGGAACGAGCATGCCTACGCCGAGATTGCGAAGAACGTGCCCATTGGCCGTGCGGGCAGGCCCGAGGAAATCGCCGCGGCCGTCCTGTGGCTGTGCAGCCCGGGGGCGAGCTACGTCGTCGGCCAGGCCATCACCGTGGACGGCGGGATGACCGTGCCGTGACCACGCCCTGGCGCCTGTTGGTGGCGCTCGTTTGCGCATGCATGGCCTCGGTCGACCATGCCCAGCAGGGCGGCGGGTCTGTCCCGGCGCTCCGCTACGACGCGCAGACGCGCGGGGCCGTTCCGATCCCGCCGTCCCAGCGCGGCCTCCAGACCGTGGTGGCGGAACCCTGGTTCAAGGTGTTCGACACGGGGCTGGTCCTCGAGGGCCCAGCCTTCGACCGCGACGGCAACCTGCTCTTTTGCGACGTGGGCGGCGGGCGCGTGCTCCGCCTGACGCCCGACAGGCGGCTCTCCACCGTCGTCAGACTGGACCAGCTCGGTCCTGGTGGTCTCGCGGTTCACAGGGACGGCCGCATCTTCATCGCGGCCCTGGACTTCGCCAAGAGCGTCGGCGCCGATGTCGCGGTGCAACCGGACGGCTCGGGGATGCAGGTGGTCGTTCCGCCAGAGGCAGGTTACATGCCGAACGATCTGGTCTTCGACGCCCGGGGCGGCCTCTACTTCACCGACTTCCGGGGCGCCTCGACCGACCCGAAGGGCGGTGTCTACTACGTCTCGCCTGATCTCAGGACGATCACGTCCGTGCTGCCGCACCTCGCCATGGCGAACGGCGTCGCGCTTAGCCCGGACGGCAAGGAGCTATGGGCCACGGAGTTCAGCAGGAACCTCTTGCACCGGGTCGAGCTGGCGGACGCGACGACGGTCACGCCGTTCGGCACGGCCATCGCCTACCACTTCACCGGCCCTGCGCCGGACTCGATGCGCGCCGACGCCGACGGCAATCTCTACGTGGCGATGTACAGCCAGGGTCGGGTACTGGCTTTCAACAGGAACGGCATCCCCATCGGCCAGGTGCTGCTGCCGGGCCGGGAGGAGGGCCACAACCTGCGTTCCACCAGCATGGCCATTAGGCCCGGCAGCAACGACCTTTACGTCGTGACGAACGACGGAGAGGGCGGGCAAGGTGCGACGATCTTCCACGCGGAGGCGTTCGCGCAGGCCCTGCCGCTCTACTCGCACCGGTGATGTACCCGTCCTGCTCGCCTGCGCAAACGTTCGGAAGCCGGGTTTTTCCGAATAACCGATGCGCTCTTTCCTAGTGATGTCCGCTATGGATGAGCGAGGGGCTCAGGCTGAAAGGCCAAGATGGGCGCAGAGCTGCCGCAACTGGGTATAGCTGAAAGCGCCTGGCCGATTTTGCGTCCGGCCGTACGGAGGCAGACGTCAATTTCGAAGGCTCGCTCGACGGCTGCGGGCCCAAAGCGGCCCAACGAATTCGTAGCAGGTCTCATGTAGTGTTTGGGATGCCGACCCGGCATGTTGCTCGATGCACCATAGTGTCGCCTGTTGGTGCAGCGATCTAGCGCAGATCCTGCACTGCGGGCCCACGTCGCACCTCAAACCGGAAATACCGCCAGCGGGTGGGAGAGGCACATTCCGGTAGGCTTCCGGACGTTGTGGGCAGGCTCACTATTTCTTTTCCTTCGCTGACAATGGTCACGCTCCGGTATGGAGAGACATGGTCTTCGCCCTGAACCAAGCCGAATGGGCGGCCAGCACGGTTGCCGTGCCTGGTTACGCCACAGATTGGCATGCGCATGACTGTGGCATGCTGCTGCTCCCTCGGCAGGGACTGATGCTGTTCGAGATGGAAGGGCAGCACGCCCCTACGCCAATCCGCCCCGGCGAAGTGCTCCTCGTCGCGCCCGATGTCGGCCACCGCACCCGGGCTGCGGAAACTGCGCACCGGCACATCGTCCTCTACGCACAAGGCCCGCGGTTCGGGCGCTGGCTCCCCGCCCGGCAAGGCTGGCAGCTCGGCCTGTTGCCGCCCACGATGCTGCCGCTGCTTGCCTACCGGGACGCCCTGCCGGACGGGTCCGGCCGCGCCCGCCTCGCCGAGCGTCTATTGCTGGAGGAGGCTGTCGAGACAGGTCCAGAGCCTGCCTCCGCGCAGCACGGTGCGGCTGTGGTCCAGGCCATCGCGGAGCATCTGCGCACCCGGCTGCACGAGCCGCACGCGCTTGACGAGCTCGCAACACGCTTCGGCCTGTCCCGCCGCCAGATGACGCGGCTGTTTCGGCGCCACCTAGGCACCAGCATCGCGGACTACCTCGGCGCGCTGCGGGTCCGGGAGGCGACGCGACGTATCGGCGCGGGCCAGAGCGTTTTGGCGGCCACCCATGCGGTGGGGCTGACCTCCTCTTCGCACCTCGCTCGTCTCTTCCGCCAGCACACCGGCAAGGCTCCTTCCGAGGCCCGATTCGGCACGAAATAGGGCCCGATCGGGCGCGCATGTTCCGCGTCAGCGCGGCAGGGTAAGCCCATGCAGCGATCTCCGATCAACCTCTCCGTATTCCCGGCAGGGCCGGGAGGCGGCAATCCATGTCCCATCGTGCTCGACGCCAGCGGCATGGATGCCCAGGACATGCGGGCCTTGGCCGCCGCTCATGGGCACGAGAGCGGCTTTGTCCTTCCGCCAGAAAATCCTATCTCGGCCGACTTCCGCTTCCGCTTCTTCGTCCCCGAGCACGAAATGGAGATGTGCGGCCATGCAACCCTCGGGGCGGCCTGGCTCCTGCGCTCCCGAGGTCAGGCCCTGGGTGCCGCAATTCGCATTGAGACGCTGTCCGGGCCAGTGCGGGCCCTCTTCGCGGCGGACGGTTCCGTCGAGATCACCCAGCCGCCGGGCCGGGTGGAACCGGTCACGGATGTCGGCGCCGTGCTGGCCGCCCTTGGCATGGCGGAAGCGGAACTCAGTCCGGCCGCTGCGGTGCTGAACGCCTCCACGAGCCGGGTGAAAACGCTCGTACCGCTGGCCGACCTCGCGCGGCTCCATGCCTTGAGACCAGACCCAGCACTGGTGCGTGCGGCATGCGAGGCGATCGGCTCCACCGGCCTCTATCCCTACGCGGCGGGGCAGGGCGGTGCCGTCCACGCTCGGCAGTTCCCACGCAACTCCGGTTATCCGGAGGATGCGGCGACGGGCATCGCCGCTGCTGCGCTGTTCTATGGCCTTTGCGCGCCGAAGGCGGGACTGATCGTCCGTCAAGGAGAGGCCATGGGTCGCCCAAGCGAGATCCGCGTACGGTGTGATCCGGAAGGTCCAGGATGCCGGTTGGGCGGACATGTGGAGGTGGTTTTTTGAGACGCTGCACCTTCTTCGCTCTTACCGCTGCTGCAGCCATGGCCCACCTGAAGCCGCCTCGCTCTGGCCTAAACAGTCCGTTCGCCTTCTCGTCCCCTACGCCGCTAGCGTCCTACGAGATTGACTGTTTTCGTCCGATGCCGGTCTGCTCGACTCGCACCGCCAACGAGCGTGCCCCCAATCTGAACCCATCAACACGCCTTGGCTTCGGCGCTGGCTCCGCAGTTCAATAAGAAACAGAAGGAAACCAAACCCCATTCGGCTCGACGTACTCACCTTTCGACATGAGCAGCATCGGCTTCACCACGCGAAATCCCTCGCATATGCACCATTGGAATAGGCTGGCTTGCCGTACAGGGAGCAAAAATGAAATTGGCTCGCCGGTCAATGCCGACGTGCCCGCGATAAGCGCTCTCATGTCAGCCTCAGTTTCCGCGATGCCATGATTGGCTAACCACAAGCCCGCTGACGATAAGTAGGCGCAGATTTTGCGATCCTTTTCAGCAACGAAAGGCTTGAAGAGCTTTACGGCATCCTGTAGTTCCGAAGTGCGTACCGTGCCATAAACTTTCTTCGCGAGTTTCTCACAAGCGGCGACGTCATCGGCGCTAAGTGGGCGAGTCACATAGCCAGACGATGTTCCGCTCTGCGGCGTGCCGCGCATGAGCAGCAAAGGTTCTTTGACCTCGAAACCCATCGAAGCATAAAGCGGCACAGAGCGGATATTAAAGGCATCAGCGACAAGACGCACGCTTGCGGCACTTCTGGCGCGCTCTAGTACGGCCTCCATTAACATGCGGCCGACACCACGGCCCTGGAACCGCGGCTCGATCGTCAGCGTGACAACCGTACGGACTGGGTCGCCTTCGGCCAAAAAGTTGGAGCCGATAATTTGGCCATCATGTTCCGCAACTACGCCAAATATAGTCGGAGACGCGATGAACATCGCTGCGACATTTGCCGCCTCTTCAACACTCTCGAGGTCTGGATGGAAGCCGTGCGCTTCGGCAACTCCCCGGAACGCGTCATGCATAATACGGCCAACCTCATTGGCGTCGGCCTCCATGGCAGGACGGATATGCGGAACCATGGTTTCCTCCACGGCATTGAAAGTCCGGTTGGCCTCTATCTAAATTAACTGCTGATTTTTGAGCCACTCCTCCGGCTACATCCGCTCAAAAAAGCTTTCAGACTTCCTCATCGATGCCGTTTTGTTCAATGGCTCTAATAGGTGTCAGCCCAGCGTCGAAATACTTCCGCCACAACTCTGCATCAACGTCGAAGGTCACAAGAGCTTCGATTTCTGAAATCCAGGTTCCGAAGTCCATGTGGTTACTCCGGAGGGGACAGCTGAGTGGCTGTCAAAGCTGTCATGATAGAAGTCTGACCATCCAGGCGTTCGTCAAATGCCTGTAGAGGTCGAATTTTGCAGTTTAATTGACGTAGCCTGATGTAAAGGCAGTAACATGCGGCGAATGGAACGTCAGTAAGGGAAGGTCGTCTTTGATAACGGCGTGCTGGAGGCTTATCGCCCGTTAATTACCGCCGCCACCACCGCCCCCGAAATCGCCAGTGCCCCAAGTTTCGCCAGTTATCATTGGCCGTTCGTGTTCAGGGTCGCGGCGCGCCTCCAAGACTGTTTGAATCGCAATGGCCACCACGGGGACAAACAGCGCCAGGAACATTAGCGATTGGAAGATGGTCATGTGGAAACCCTCACATGGGTGCGTGTGGAATAGATGTCCCAATTCTTTAGAGGGCGCAGCCCCCCAAAGGCTTTGTTCAACAAGGCCAATCCACATGGCCAGCTGCAGCTTAGCTGAGACTGCAACCACATGATGCTCATATGATTGTACCGTTCCGTTCTGGGCGTCTGAAACAAATCAGGTGGCGACGTCCTTCCGCAGGGGGCTAGTCCAAGTTGCTACCTGCGAAAGGCAAAAGTCTGTTAGGCCTTGATGACTATGATCCAATTGGCTGCTGCAGCGTGGCAGAGCACACCGAGGAAGGAGCGCGCGGTCTTCTCGTCGCGTCTGGCGACAGCTTGCCACTCTTTCAGACGTGCCCAAAGGGTATCGACTAGGTGTTAGTTCGCGTAGATCCAGTTCGGGCAGGCGACCTCGGCATCGGAGCGTCGGACGGAATCGCAGGTCGGGCGCCCATGGCCCAGATGCGCTTGCGAAAGGCGTGGGAGGCAAAGCCGCAGTCGCCGACGACCTAGCCGGGCACGTATGGCAAGCAACCGAGCAGACCTGGCACCGTGGACAAATCGTACGCTTGGCCCAATACCAGAGCAAGGGTAACCGCCTGGCCAGCGCCATCGGCGATCACGCAGGCCTTGGTGCCGTAGCCACCGTGAGATCGGCCAAGTGCCTCGCGCACATCTTGCTCCCCGCTATCGCATCCCCCTTTTTCTGCCCCGTCGCATTCGGGTTGGCGCGGGTGGTCGTGCCATCGATGAAGGTCATGCCGAGCGCGATCCCGCGTTCCTGCGCGACGTTCGGCAAGCGCTCCCAACTATGGGTTTGTGGTCCCCGTTGTGGCACCTTACGCCGCATGTTCGCATTTTGTTCGCGTTCTTCGCGCTGCTAAATCTCAATAAGATCAAGGTCAGCAGGGGCTTCAACGCTGACAGCACGGTTTGCTAAACCGTTGTAGGGGGTCAACCTCTACCGTGGGTTCGAATCCCATCCCCTCCGCCACTACCGCACTCCTACAGACCTATGGGCCGCAGTTGGAGCGGAGTCCGTTCGCGCTGGCTCACGGACTCTGCTCCAACTTTTTGGTCTGCCGAGCGGATTACTCCAATCAGATGATCCCATCTGATTGGAGCTTGCCTTAGAGCGCGGCCGCGGTCTTGGCCGTGGCGGCCGTCTCGAGATGGGTGCTTACCTTCAGCGTCAGGGCTACCAGGCCGCCGACCAGGGTGCAGCCGCCGAGGACAAGCAGGCCGGCAGTGAAGTTGCCGGTCGCATCGCGCAGGTAGCCCATCAGGTAGGGGCCAGCGAAGCCGGAGAGGTTGCCGATGGCGTTGATCGCCGCGATCCCGGCCGCGGCCGAGGTGCCGGTGAGGAAGGCGCTCGGGATCGGCCAGAGCAGCGGCGGCGTCGCCGAGACGCCGATCTGGCTGAGGCAGAGCAGGCCCAGCACCAGCACGGGCGAGGAGACGAGCGCCGCCCCTGCGACGCCGACCGCGGCCAGGATCATGGCGAAGCAGACATGCTCGCGCCGCTTCAGCGTGCGGTCGGAGTTGCGGCCGAGCAACACCATGCCGATGGCGCCGAAGACGAAGGGCAGGGCGGCCAGCAGGCCCGTCTCGAAGTTGCTGACCCCGAAGCCCTTGACGATGGTGGGGAGGAAGAAGGCGACGCCGTAGCTCGCCGCGTTCAGGCAGAAATAGACGAAGGCGCAGGCCAGCACGCGCGGGTCGCTGAGGGATTTGCCGATGCTGATATGCTCGGCTGCCTGCTTGTGCTCGTGCTCGGCGTTGAGGCGCCCCTGAAGCCAGCTGCGTTCCTCGGGCGCAAGCCAGCCTGCCTGGGCCGGGCGGTCGGTCAGGTACAAGACGACGCCGACCGCCATCAGGATGGAGGGGATCGCCTCCAGGATGAAGAGCCACTGCCAGCCATCGAGGCCGCCGCCGGACAGGTTCAGAAGAGCGCCAGAGACCGGGGCGCCGACGATGGAGGAGAAGGGGATCGCCAGCATGAAGAGGGCGACCACGCGGGCACGGTAGACGGAGGGGAACCAGAGCGTGAGGTAGAAGATGATGCCCGGGAAGAACCCGGCCTCCGCCGCGCCGAGCACGAAGCGCAGGATGTAGAAGACCCACTCGTTGGAGAGGCCGGTCATCGCCGAGATCGGTCCGATGAAGGCGAAGAGGGCGGAGACGATGCCCCAGGTGACCATGATCCGGGCGATCCAGAGCCGGGCGCCGAAGCGGTCAAGGGCGAGGTTGGAGGGGACTTCGAGCAGGAAGTAGGAGATGAAGAACAGTCCGGCGCCGAGGCCATAGGCGGCTTCCGTAAGGCCGAGCGCCGCATTCATCTGCAACTTGGCGAAGCCGACATTCACCCGGTCGAGATAAGCGACGAAGTAGCAGACGAAGAGGAAGGGCATCAGCCGCCACATCACCTTGCGGATCGTTGTTTTCTCGATGTCGTCCATGGCGCTGGATTCTCCTCAGGATCATGATCTGCGATTACCGGATCGCGGATCATGGTCCAGCTTGTTGTGTCGTCGCATGATTCACGCCCCCGGCCCCAGCCTTCGGCGACCATGTTCTAGGGCCGCGTGCCGGAAGGAAGCGTAGGTCGGCAAGCTTGGTTCCAGAAGGTGGACAAGGCCGGCCCCTGCCGGTGGCCACGGTTTCGCATTGGCGCCGTGGCCGGCACGGGCGAAGCTGCGGCATCCCCGGGGTGGAGGTGCCGATGGACCCGAGATGGCAGGCGCTCGCCGTGCTGACCGCGGCGCGGACGAGCCTTGGCTTCCAGTTCCAGTCCGTCGCCTCGGTCTCGCCGATGCTGGTGGAGGAGCTGGGGCTGGGCGGGGCCGATCTCGGGGCGCTCATCGGTCTCTACTTCCTGCCGGGGCTCGTGCTGGCGCTGCCGGGCGGGGCCCTCGGACGACGCTTCGGCGACATGCGGGTGGTGACGGCGGGGCTGGTGCTGATGGCGCTGGGCGGCGTCCTCGCCAGCCTGGCCACCGGCTTCGGGGGGCTCGCGGCGGGGCGGCTCCTCGGCGGGGTGGGGGCGGTGCTGCTCAACGTGCTGATGGCGAAGATGGTGACGGACTGGTTCGCCGGGCAGCACGACATCGTCCTGGCCATGGCGATCTTCGTGAATTCCTTCCCGATCGGGATCGGGCTGGCGCAGCTTGGGCTCGGTCCGCTCGCCGCAGTGGCGGGCTGGGCGGCGGGCTTCGCCGCGACCGGGGCGCTGGCGCTGGCGGCGTTGCTGCTGCTCCGGCTCGGCTATCGCAGGCATCCGAATGATGGCGCCGGCGGCGTCGTGGCGGCGGGGCGCATCTCGGGGCGGGAGGTGGCGCTGGTCTGCCTCGCCGGTGCGCTCTGGGGCGGGCTCAACGGCAGTTTCGCGGTGACGATCGGCTTCGCGCCGACCTTCCTGGTGCTGGGCGGTCTGACGCCGGCGCAGACGGGGCTGGTGGTGGGGGCGGCGACGTGGCTCTCGGTCGCCTCGGTGCAGGCGGGGGGCATGCTGGCGCAGCGGCGCGTTCCGGCGGTGCTGCTGATGGCGGGCGGGTGCCTGCTCTGGTCGGGATGCCTGGCCCTGATGGGGCTTGGTCTCGGTGCCGGACCGTTGCTCGTGGCGGGACTCGCCATGGGATTGCCTGTCGGGGTGATCATGGCGCTGCCGGCCGCGGCGCTGCGGCCGGAGAACCGCGCCATCGGCATGGGACTGTTCTACACCTGCCTCTATGCCGGCCATGCCGGGCTGCCGCCGGCGGCGGGGTGGGCGCGGGATGTGACGGGGGTGGCGGCGGCGCCGCTGCTTTTCGCGGCGGGCTGCGTTGCCCTGCTGCCGGCGATCCACGCATGGTTCCGGCGGCTGTCAGGGCGGCGAATGGGCCTGTAGTGCGTCACACGCATCGGTTGCGCGGCGGGTATACGAGCGCTTAGGCTTCCCTTCAACGGACCCGAAAGTCCGGACAGGAAGGGAGAATGTCCATGCCCCTGCACCGCACCGCCCTCGCGGCGCTGCTGGCCGGCGCCTTTGCCGGCGCGGCCGGCGCGCAAGGCCTGACGCCGGAGCGTATCCGCGCCGCAACGGGCGCCGTCGACCAGCGAAGCATCATCGCCAATGCCGCCACGGGGCGCGATTGGCCGAGCTACGGGCTGAACTATTCCGAGAACCGGTTCAGCCCGCTGCGCGCGGTGAACAGCGACACGGTCGGGCGGCTGGGGCTTGCCTGGTCCTACGACCTCGGCTCCCGGCGGGGGGTGCAGGCGACCCCGATCGTCGTCGGAGGGGTGATGTATGTCACTGGCTCCTGGAGCATCGTCCATGCGGTCGATGCGAAGACGGGGCAGCCGCTCTGGACCTTCGACCCGGAGGTGCCGCGCGAGCATGGCGAGCGGGGCTGCTGCGACGTCGTCAACCGCGGCGTCGCGGTCCATCAGGGCAAGGTCTATGTCGCCTCCTATGACGGGCGGCTCTTCGCGCTCGATGCGGCGACGGGGCAGAAGCTCTGGGAGCGGGACACGATCATCGACCGCAGCCGGGCCTATACCATCACCGGGGCGCCGCGGGTCTTCGCGGGCAAGGTGGTCATCGGCAATGGCGGCGCGGAATATGGCGTGCGGGGCTACCTGACCGCCTATGACGCGGCGACGGGAGACCAGAAGTGGCGCTGGTTCTCCGTGCCCGGTGACCCCTCGAAGCCGCCGGAGGATGAGAGCATGGCGCGGGCCATGCGGACCTGGGACCCGGCCGGGCGCTGGTGGGAGGCCGGCGGCGGCGGGACGATGTGGGACACGATGACCTACGACCCCGAGCTGAACCTGATGTATGTCGGCACCGGCAACGGCTCGCCCTGGAACCGCAACCTGCGCAGTCCGGCCGGCGGCGACAACCTCTATCTCGGCTCCATCGTCGCGCTGAACCCGGAGACGGGCCAGTATGTCTGGCACTACCAGGAGACGCCGGGCGACCACTGGGACTTCACCTCGACCCAGCCGATGATCCTCGCCGAGCTCGAGATCGACGGGCGGCGGCGCAAGGTCGTCATGCATGCGCCGAAGAACGGCTTCTTCTTCGTCATCGACCGGCAGACGGGCGAGTTCATCTCGGCGCGCAACTTCACCGCGGTGAACTGGGCGACGGGCTACGACAACGAGGGACGGCCGATCGAGAACCCGGCGGCGCGGAGCGTGGACCAACCCTTCGAGGCGATCCCGACCGCCTATGGCGCGCGCAACTGGCACCCGATGTCCTTCAACCCGATGACCGGGCTGGTCTACATGCCGGTGCACGGCGTGCCGCTCACCCTCTCGCCCGACCAGGGCTGGCGGATGAATGCCAATTCGCCGATGCGCTTCCAGAGTGCATCGGGGTGGAACCTCGGCTTCTACCTCAATGCCGTCGATCCGAAGGCGAAGGCCTTCGGCCGGCTGGTGGCCTGGGACCCCGTGCGGCAGCAGGAGGCCTGGGGCGTCGACTACAGCGGGCCGTGGAATGGCGGCACGCTGACGACGGCGGGCAACCTCGTCTTCCAGGGCACGGCGGATGGGCGGTTCATTGCCTATGACGCGCGCAACGGGCGGAAGCTCTGGGAGGTGCCGGTGAGCTCCGGCGTGGTCGCGGCGCCCTCCACCTACGAGATCGATGGCGAGCAGTATGTCTCGATCGCGGTCGGCTGGGGCGGGGTCTATGGCATCGTGCAGCGGGCGACGGACCGGGTGACTCCGGGGCGGGTCTACACCTTCCGCGTCGGCGGCACGGCGCCGATGCCGGCGGTGGTGGAGGCGGAGCGGCGGCCGCTGGTCGGCGGCATCGCCTACAAGGCCGAGGACGCGCAGGCGGGGGCGGGGCTCTATGTCGCCAACTGCGCCGGCTGCCACGGAGCGCCGGGCGTCAACAACGGCGGCAACGTACCCAATCTCGGCTATGCGCACCGGGAGCTGCTGGAGGAGCTTCCGAAGGTGGTGCTCGACGGCGCCTTCCTCGGCAGCGGGATGCCGCGCTTCGCGGGGCGGCTGGACGAGGCGCAGGTGCTGCAGATCCGCGCCTTCATCCTCAGCTCGGCGGAGGCGGCGCGGCGCAACTGAGGCGAAAGCCGGGGGGCGGGTGTCCCCCGGCCCGCGTTCAACGCAGCAGGTTGGTGCGGGCCAGCTCCACCACCTCGCTGCCGCGGCCGCTGATGATGGCCTTGGCCAGATAGATGCCGAAGCCTTTCGCCTGCTCGAAGGTGGTCTTGGGCGGCAGGCTCAGCTCCATGCGGTTGGTCACGACGTCGACGACGGCGGGGCCGGGATGGGCGAGGGCTTCCTGCAGGGCGCCGCGCAGCTCGGCGGGGTCCTCGACGCGCACGGCATGCATGCCGGTGGCGCGGGCCATGGCGGCGAAGTCGGGGTTCTTCAGCTCCGTGCCGGCATCGAGGAAGCCGCCGGCCTTCATCTCCAGCTCGACGAAGCCGAGCGTGCCGTTGTTGACGATGACGATCTTCGCCGGCAGGTCGAGCTGGTTCAGCGTCAGCAGGTCGCCCATCAGCATGGCGAAGCCGCCATCGCCGGAGAGGGAGATGACCTGCCGGCCGGGAAAGGCGGCCTGGGCGCCGATGGCCTGGGGCAGGGCATTCGCCATGGAGCCGTGCCAGAAGGAGCCGACGAGGCGGCGCTTGCCGTTCATGGTGAGGTACCGGGCCGCCCAGACCGTCGGCGTGCCGACATCGCAGGTGAAGATGGCGTCCTCGGCGGCGACCTCGTCGAGCACGCGGGCCAGGTACTGCGGGTGGATGGGCTTGCGGCCGGGATGGCCGACCGCCAGCTCGTCGAGGCCGCGCCGGGCCTCGCGGTAATGCGCCAGCGCCTGATCGAGGAAGTCGCGGTCGCCGCGCGGCGCAAGCTGAGGCAGCAGGGCCGCGGCCGTCTCCTTCACGTCGCCGACCACCCCAAGGTCGAGGCGGGTACGGCGGCCCAGATTCTCCGGGCGGATGTCGACCTGCGCGATCTTTGCCTCGGTCGGGAGGAACTGCCGGTAGGGGAAGTCCGTCCCCAGCATCAGCAGGGTGTCGCACTCCATCATGGCATGGTAGCCGGAGGAGAAGCCGATCAGCCCGGTCATGCCGACATCGTAGGGGTTGTCGTACTCGACGAACTCCTTGCCACGGAGCGCGTGGACGACGGGCGCCTTCAGCGCTTCCGCCAGCGCCACCACCTCGTCATGCGCGCCGGCGCAGCCGCCGCCGCAGAGCATGGTCACCCGCCCACCCTCGTTCAGCAGGCCGGCGAGCGCAGTGACCTCGGCCGGGCCGGGGCGAAGGGGCGGGACGACGGGGGCGATCCAACGGGTAGGCGAGGAGGCCTCGGCCTCCTCGAGGGCGACGTCGCCCGGGATGACGAGCACGGCGACGCCGCGCTTGCCGATCGCCTCGCGGATGGCGGTGTCAAGGGCACGGCCGATCTGCGAGACGGTCGCCACCGGGCTGACATAGTGGCTGCATTCTGCGAAGAGCTGGCGGGGGTCGGTTTCCTGGAAGTAGCCGCTGCCGATCTCGGCGGTCGGGATATGCGCGGCGATGGCGAGGACGGGCACGCGGCTGCGGTGGCAGTCGTAGAGCCCGTTGATGAGGTGGAGGTTGCCCGGGCCGCAGCTTCCCGCGCATACGGCGAGCTGGCCGGTGAGGTGGGCCTCGGCGCCGGCGGCGAAGGCGGCCGTTTCCTCATGGCGCACATGCACCCAGTCGATGCTGCCCTTGCGGCGCAGGCTGTCGGTGAGGCCATTCAGCGAGTCTCCGACAATTCCATAGATGCGGCGGACGCCGATGCCATGGAGCGTGTCGGCGATGAGGTCGGCGACGGATTGACGGGCCATCAGGCCTCGTCCTCCTCGTCGTCCTCGCCTTCGGCATCGACCTCGACGAGGAGCACGGCGTAGCTTTCGGGGTCGAACGCGCCTGAATCGCCGTCCGACTTCGCCTCGGCGAGGCCCTGGTCCCAGATAGCGCTTTCCTTCTCGTTGGCAGGGCGGACCGAGAGGGGCTCCTCGCCGTCCCAGAGCGGCTCGCCATCCTCCTCGAAATCCTGCAGGTCAGGGCCGATGGTGCTGGTGGCCAGCTCCTCGGCGGCCTCGCTGCTCTTCTCGGGGAAGACGAGCAGGGGGCGGCCGGCGACCTCAATGGTGAACAGCGTCATATGGATGGTCCTTTCGCTTGCCGGGATTCCCGGAACTTCCTCTCCGGCCGGCGTTGGCCTGCGAGCACGGTAGGAGGGCAGAGGTGGAACGCGAGGATGGGAGGCTGGATGCACTCATCATCGGCGGTGGGCCGGCGGGGCTGACGGCGGCGCTCTACCTGGCGCGCTTCGGCCGGCGCGTGCTCGTGGCGGATGCGGGCGAGCCGCGGGCGGCCTGGATACCGGCGAGCCATAACATCCCCTTTTTCGGCGAGGGCATAGCAGGGCCGGACATCCTCGCCCGCCAGCGGGATCACTTGGCACGCTACGACATCCGCCCGGTGGCGGCCAGGGTGACCGGGCTGCGGCGGGAGGCGGGGGGGTTCGCTGCGGTGCTGGAGGCAGCGGATGGGGCGGGCCGGACGCTGGGCGCCAGCCGCGTGCTGCTGGCGACCGGCGCGGTGGATGTTGAGCCCGATCTCCCGGACCTGCCGGATGCGGTGCGGCGCGGCCTCGTGCGCTACTGCCCGATTTGCGACGGGCATGAATCGCGCGGGCGGCGCATCGCCGTCATCAGCCGTGGCGCGCATGGGCTGGGCGAGGCGGCCTTCATCGCCCGCACCTATTCCAGCGATGTGACGCTGCTGACGCTGGGGCAGCCCCTGGCGCTTGATGCGGCGCAGCGCGAGGTCGTGGAGCGGAACCGCATCCAGGTGATCGAGCAGCCAGTGACGGGGCTTGAGATCCGCGACGGACGGATTGCGGCGTTGCGCGGCGGCGGGGCGGAGCACCGGTTCGAGGTGCTCTATTCGGCGCTCGGGCTGCACTACCGCTCGGAGCTGGCCCTCGGGCTAGGCGCCGCAGCGGACGACTCGGGCGCACTCGTCGTCGACGGGCATGCGCAGACGACGGTGCGTGGCCTCTATGCGGCGGGCGACATCGTGCGCGGGCTCGACCAGATCGTGGTTGGCATGGGGCATGCGGCGGTCGCGGCGGCGCATATCCACAATCGCTGCGAATTGCCGACGGAGGACGAGGCGGACGGCGCCTGAGCCGCTCAGCTTTCGAAGAAGGGCGTCTCCTCCGCCGGACCTCCGCGCAGGCGGATGTCGAAGCGGTAGCCATCGTCATTATCGGGTGCGGCGAGCAGGCGCGGGCGGAGCGGCGGCGGCAGCAGGCCGAGCACGGGATCGGCCGCGTTCGCCGTGACGAACTGGGGGAAGAAAAGCGTGGTCGAGACCGGCCGCATCAGGCCGGAGGCCATCACCAGCAGGTTCACATGCGGCGCACGGTCGAGGAAGCCGCCGGGCATCAGCGTGTGGAATTCGAAGCGGCCGTCGGCATCCGTGAAGGCGCGGCCCCAGCCGAGGAAGTCGGGGTCGGCGTACTCCCAATCGGGGTCGGCGGGATGCCGGAAGCGGCCAGCGGCATCGGCCTGCCAGGCTTCGAGGATGGCGTAGACGCAGGGCAGGCCACCCTCGCGCAGCACGCGGCCATGCAGGCGGATGCGTGTGCCGGCGCGGGAGGGCGTTGCATTGGGCGCGGTGCGGGTGAGGTCGTTGTCACCCTCGCGGACGAAGGCGCGCGGGAAGAAGGGGCCGATGGTGTGGGAGGAGAGCGGCGTCATGGCAGCACGGGCGTCGCGCGGCGGCCACGCAGTGCGATGTCGTGGCGGTAGCCGAGCCAGCCGGGGCCGATCTCCGCCGGCGGCAGCGGGCGGGCGACGAGGCGCTCCCGGGCGACGGCGTCGGGAACGGCCATGAAGATATGATCGAGCGGGTTCAGGGGATCGCCCGGGAAGAACATCTGCGTCACCAGGCGGGAGAGGCTGGCGGGGCCGAGGACGGAGAAGTGGACATGCGGCGGGCGCCACCACACGGCCTCGCCGGGTACGGGATAGGCGCCGGGGCGGATGGTGAAGAAGCCGTAGCGGCCCTCGGCATCGGTGCGGACGCGGCCATGGCCGACGAAGTGCGGATCGAGCGGCGCCGAGCGCGTATCGTTTGCATGGGCGTAGCGGCCGGCGGCATTGGCCTGCCAGAGCTCCACCACGGCATCCGGGATGGGGCGTCCATCCTCGTCGAGCACCTGGCCGGCGATGTGGATGAGCTGGCCCATCGCGGGCCGGCCGGGGATGGGCTCCGCCAGATTCGCCTCGCCGCAGGGCAGCTTGCGGTGGAGGGCGAGCGGGCCGGTGACCTCGGTTCGGCCGGGCGGGCGGCGGAAGGCAGGCTGGCTCGGCGTGTGGGTGAAGGTGCCGGGATAGCCGGGCGTCGGGACGGTGGGGGCGATACCGGGCGGCAGCGGGCCGAAGCGGGTCGGCGGCGCGTCTTCGGGCATCTCCCTTTCCTCCCCACGCTGTTGCCGCGAAGCATGCCCGAGCGGATGCTGCGGGGAAAGCAGGGAGGCGGCGATGGAGCGGGGTGTGGCGTCGCATGGTGCGGCCCGGATCGCCTGGCAGACGGAGGGTGAGGGGCCGGCGGTGCTGCTGCTGCCTTCGCTCGGGCGAGGCGCGGAGGATTTCGATGCCGTGGCGCCGCTGGTCGCCGCCGCCGGGTTCCGGGTGGTACGGGCGGAGCCGCGGGGGATCGGCGCCTCAACAGGGCCGATGGAGGGGCTGACGCTCTACGATCTGGCCGAGGATGCGGCCGCGGCGCTGGCCGCGGCAGATATCGGCGGGCGGGCGGTGGTGGCGGGGCATGCCTTCGGGAACTGGGTGGCGCGGGCGATGGCGGTGGTGCGGGCGCCGATGGTTCGGGGCGTTGCATTGCTGGCAGCCTCGATCGACACGGTGCTCGACCCGGCGGTGCGTGCCTCGATCGATGGCAGCTTCGACCCGCAACTCGGCGAAGCGGAGCGGCTCGCGCATTTGCGGCGCGGCTATTTCGCGCCGGGGCATGATGCGCGGGTCTGGCTGTCCGGCTGGCATGCGCCGGTCGCCAGGATGCAACGGGCGGCGACGGCTGCGACGGATGCCGCCTGGAAGCGCGTCGCCGAGCGGGTGCCGGTGCTCTATGTCGCGGCGGCGGAGGATACCATCGCGCCGGTGCCGACGGAGGCCAGGCTGCGCGAGGCGCTGGGGCCACGGGTGGAGATGGTCGTCGTCGAGCGGGCGGGGCATGCGCTGCTGCCGGAGCAGCCCGAGGCCGTGGCGCGCGCGCTCGTCGATTTTGCCAGGAGGATCGAGGGATGAGTTTCGAGGGGCTGGACTGCTTCGCCGTGGAGATCGCCGGGCACATCGCCACCGTCACCATGCGGCGGCCGCCGGTGAATGCGCAGAATGCGCGATTCCGCGAAGAGATCATCGGCATCTTCGATGCGCTGCATGACATGCCGGAGGTGCGGGCCGTTGTGCTGACCGGGGCCGGGCGGGCCTTCTCGGCCGGGGCCGACCTGAAGGAGCGGCCGGGGCTGACGGGGCAGCCGGGTGCCTATCCGCGGCACAACCGGCTGGTGCGGGCGGCCTTCGACTGCGTGATGGAGTGCGGCGTGCCGGTCATCGCGGCCATCAACGGAGCGGCGATCGGGGCGGGCTGCGTGCTGGCGCTCTCGGCCGATATCCTGGTGGCGGGAGAAAGCGCCTTCCTCTCCATGACCGAGGTGGATGTCGGGCTGGCAGGCGGGGTGCGGCATGTGCGGCGGCATTTCGGCGAGAGCGATGCGCGGCTGATGATCATGACGGCGCGGCGCGTCACCGGGCCGGAGTTGCTGCGGATGAACGTCGTCTCGGCCTGCGTGCCCGACGCGGCGCTGATGGAGACGGCGATGGGCATCGCCCGCGAGATCGCGGCGAAGGTGCCGCTGGCCGTGCGGGCGGCCAAGCGGTCCTTCCAGGTCACGGAGGAATTGCCGTTGCAGGACGGCTATCGCTTCGAGCAGTCGCAGACCGTGGCGCTGGCCGGGACGGAGGATACGCGGGAGGCGCAGCTTGCCTTCGCCGAGAAGCGCAGGCCCGTGTTCAAGGGGCAGTAATCCGGGGAGGGCCGGTTGAACTCCGCGCCGGGGCGCCGCAGGATGCGGGAGCGGCCCCGGCGAGAGGGCCCGGGGGAACATCCAGGCTCATGCGCATCACGGCCGTCGAAACCTCGGTCCTGTCCATGCCCTTCACCATGGGCGGGCCGCATGGGCGCTTCGCCGGGCAGCTCTGGGACCGGATGGAGGTGCTGCTCGTCCGCGTCGAGACGGAGGATGGGCTGGTCGGCTGGGGCGAGGCCTTCGGTCATGCCGCCATTCCGACCACGAGGGCGGCGCTGGAGAGCATCGTCGCGCCGCTGGTGCTGGGGCAGGATTCCTCCGATATCAATGGGCTCTCGCGGCGGGTGCTGCACGGGACGCATCTGCTGGGGCGCAATGGCGTCTTCGTCTATGTCTTCTCGGGCATCGAGATCGCGCTCTGGGACATCATGGGCAAGCGCTGCGGGCAGCCGGTGTGGCGGTTGCTGGGCGGGGCGGCGCCGGAGCGGCTGCCGGCCTATGCAAGCCTGCTCTCCTATGGCGGGGACCTCGATCTCGTCGCGCGGAACACGGCGGAGGCGGCGGCGCGGGGCTATCGGCATATCAAGCTGCATGAGGTGACGCGGGAGGCGGTGGTTGCGGCGCGACGCGCGGCGCCGGGGGCCGAAATCATGCTCGACGTGAACTGCGCCTGGACGCCGCCGGTCGCGCGCGAGATGGCGCGGTCGCTGGCCGGCGAGGGGCTGTTCTGGCTGGAGGAGCCGGTGTGGCCGCCGGAGGATGCGGCGGGGCTGGCGAGCCTGCGTCGGTACGGGATTCCGTTGTCGGCGGGGGAGAATACGGCAGGGCTGTTCGGCTTCAAGGCGCTGATCGACGCCGGGGCGATCGACTATGCGCAGCCGAGCGTGACCAAGGTCGGCGGCATCGCCGAGATGCGGAAGGTGATCGCGCTCTGCGAGGCGCATGGCGTCGCCGTCATGCCGCACAGCCCGTATTTCGGGCCGGGGCTCGTCGCCACCATCCATGTCGCGGCGGCGCTGGTGGAGCGGCCGATGGTCGAGGTGCTGTGGCTCGAGATGGAGCCGAACCCCTTCGACCCCTGGGTGCGCTGCCCGGACGGGACGGTCGCAGTGCCGCGCGGGCCGGGTCTCGGGGTGGAGCCGGACCCGGCGATGCTCGCGCGGGTGACGCGCGGAGCGCCGGTCCGCATAGCGCTGTGAACGAAGAAACCTAAGGGAGAGACAGCCATGATCATCACTCGCCGAGGCTTGGGCCTCGCTGCTGCCGCCAGCGGGCTGGCGATGCCGGCCATCGCGCAGAACGAGCCGATCAAGATCGGCTGGCTCGCCGCCATGACCGGGCCGAGCTCGGCGCCGGCGATCGGCTTCAACCGCGGCGTGATGTGGGCGGCGGAGGCGATCAACGCCGCCGGCGGGGTGAAGGGGCGGAAGGTCGAGATCATCACCCGCGACACCCAGGGCGACCCGACCAAGGCGGTGAACGCGACGCAGGAGATGATCAGCCAGCTCCGCGTGCATGCGATCTGGGGGCCGACCAACTCGGGCGAGTCGCTGGCCGTCACGGCGATCATGGCGCGGGGGAAGATGCCGAACATCCACCCCTGCGTGGTGGACAGCCTGATCGACCCGGCGAAATACCCGAATGCCTTCCGCATCGCGCCTTCCAACACGCAATGGGACGATGCGGTGCGCGGTTATACGCTGAACATCGCCAAGGCGAAGAAAGTCGCGGTCATCGGCGACACGACGGGCTATGGCGTGACGGCGGCGAATGCCTCGGCGGCCGCCTTCCAGAAGGACGGCGCGGAGGTCGTCACCAAGGCGAATATCGACGCGACGCAGCCGGACATGACGCCCGACATGCTGCGGGCGCGGAGTGCGGGCGCGCAGGCGATCGTCATCTGGAGCGTCTCCACGGGGATGATCGCACGGCTGCTGAACACGCGGGCGGCGATGGGCTGGGACGTGCCCTTCATCGGGCATCCATCGCTGGCCTCGGGCGAGATCGGGACGTTGATCGACAAGCCGGCGAATTGGGAGAAGGTCTACGCCATCGGCTACAAGAGCTGCAGCTACGACGCCTCCGGCAAGCTGCCGCCGCGCAACGAGGAACTGGTGCAGCGCATGCGGGGCAAGGTGAACCTGCAGGACACGCTGCTCTGGTGGGTGGCCTGCGGCATCGACGCCGTCGAGCTGGTGGCGAAGGCGGTGGAGGCGACGGGGGCGACCAGCAACCAGGCGATCATCGGGCAATGGAATTCGCTGAAGCAGTATCCGGGCTATTTCGGCGAGTACAGCTTCACCGCACAGGACCATAACGGCTACCCCGTCTCGGATGTGGTGATGTCGGCGGCCTCGACGGGGAAGAACGGTACCTTCGCGCTCGCGCCGGGCTACGGCTGAGCCGCATGCTCGCCTCGATCCTGGCCTCGGGCCTGGCAGTCGGCGCGGTCTATGCGCTGATCGGCATCACCTACAACACCATGTTCTCGACCTCGCGGGTGATGAGCTTCACTGCGGGGCAGCTCGGGATGCTGGGGGGCGTGCTCGGCTCGCTCTTCATCCTGCGGCTGGGGCTGCCGATGCCGGTGGGGTTGCTGGCGACGCTCGCCTGCTGCGCGCTGCTCGGGGTGGTGACGGAGGTGGTTGCGGTGCGGCCGGTGCTGAAGAGCCTCGACCAGCATCTCTACGTGCTCTCGACGCTCGCCGTAGCACTTCTGATCCAGCATGCGACGGCGCTGGAATGGAGCACGGAGCCGCAGCCCTTCCCCAGGCTGGCCGGGATCGGGGCGGGGATCTGGGACGAGAAATACTGGCTGCCGGTGGCGGCCTGCGCTGTGACCATCCTCGGGCTCGAATATCTCTACCGGTACACGCTGGTGGGGCGGGCCTTCGTCGCCATCGCCGAGGATAACTTCGCGGCGCGGGCCTTGGGGCTGCCGGAGCGGAATCTGCGTATGGCGAGCTATGCGCTGGCCGGCGCGGTGGGGGCGCTGGCGGGCTTCGCCGGCGGGCAGCTGCTGCTGGCCTTCTTCGCCAATGGGCCGCTGCTCAACTTCTACGGGTTCATCCCCGTCGCGCTCGGCGGGCTCGGGAACAACCGGGGGGCTGTGATCGGCGGGTTGCTGCTCGGCCTGTTCCAGCAGGCGGCGAATTTCATGGTGGGGGGCATCTTCTCCTCGGTCGCGGTCTTCACCCTTTTCATTATCGTGCTGCTGGCGCGGCCGCAGGGGATGTTCGGGGCGCCGGCGGCGCGGAGGGTGTGAGGATGGCGAAGCTGTGGCCCTTCCTCGCGCTGCTGGCGCTCGCCCTGCTGCTGCCGCTGACGGGCAACGAGTACTGGGCGCTGATCGCCACGCGGGCCTGCATCTACTGGGTGCTGGTCGCGGGGCTCAACCTGATCGTCGGCTTCGCGGGGCAGCTGGCCATCGGCTATGTCGCGTTGCTGGCGATCGGGGCTTACACCGCCAGTGTCCTGACGGCGGGGACGGTGATGGAGCCGTTGCCGGCCTTCGCGGCGCTCGGCATCGCGGCGGCGGCGGGGGCGGTGGCGGGCGTCATCGTCGGGTTGCCGGCGTTGCGGCTCCGGACTTTCTACTTCGCCATGACGACGCTCGGCTTCGCCACCATCGTCACGCAGATCACCCTCGCTTGGCAGGATGTGACGGGGGGCGGGATCGGCATCCCCGGGCCCAGCCTGCCGGCGCCGATGGATACGGCCTGGGGGTTCTACTATTTCTGCCTGGGTGTGGCCGTGGTGTGTACCTGGGCGACGGCGAATCTGGCGCGGAGCCGGTTCGGGCGGGCGCTGATTGCCATCCGTGACTCGGAGGTGGCGGCGGAGGCAAGCGGCATTGCCAAGCCGCGCCTGCTGGCAATGGTCTTCCTGCTGGCCGGCGCCTTGGCGGCCTTCGCGGGCGGGCTCTTCGCCACGCTGCAGACCTATATCACGCCAGATGCCTTCACCTTCGACCTGTCGTTGCTGTTCTTCATCGCTGTCCTGATCGGCGGGCGCGGCTCGATCCTCGGGCCGCTGCTCGGGACCATATTGCTGACCCTGCTGCCGGAGGTGGCGGCGCCGCTCGCGGCCTGGTCCACCTTCCTCTACGCCGCGCTGCTGCTGGTGATTGTGCTGGCGATCCCGGGCGGGATCGCGGCGCTGCTCGACCGCAGCGGGCGGCGGCCGCTGCCGGAGGACCGGGCGATCCGGCCGCAGGAGGCGGCGCTGCGCACGCTGATCGGCGAGCGGGGGGAACGGGCGGTGCTCTCGCTCAGGGGCATCGTGCTGGCCTTCGGCGGCGTCAGGGCGATCGACGGCATCGACCTCGATTTGCGGCAGGGCGAGGTGCATGGGCTGATCGGGCCGAACGGCAGCGGCAAGACGACGACGCTCAATGTCATCTCCGGCTATTACCAGCCGCAGGAGGGGGCGATGACCCTGGCCGGTGCGGAACTGGCGGCGGGACGGCCCGCGGGGCGGGCGGGCAGGGGCATCGCCCGGACCTTCCAGACGCCGCGCATGATCGGCGAGGCGACCGTCCTTGAGAACGTCACGATCGGCGCGACGGTCGAGGGCAAGGCAGGCTTCGTCGAGGCGCTGCTCTCGCTGCCACGGCAGCGGGCGGAGGAGCGCGTGATGGCGGACCGGGCGCGGCTCGCGCTGGACGCGGTCGGGCTCGGAGGGCTCGCGGAGGTGCGGGCGGACCGGTTGCAGCACAGCGAGCTGCGCTTCATGGAGATCGCCCGGGCGCTGATGCTGCGGCCGGAATTCCTGATGCTGGACGAGCCTGCGGCAGGGCTGTCCGTCGAGGAGATCAAGCGGCTTGGCAGCCTGATCCGCGCCATCAGCCGGCAGGGGGTGGGGGTGCTGCTCGTCGAGCATCATGCCGACCTGATCTTCGATATTTGCGACCGGGTGACGGTGCTCAATCTCGGGCGGGTGCTGGCGGCGGGGACGCCGGCGGAAATCCGCGTCCACAAGGAGGTGGTCAGTGCCTATCTCGGAGCATAAGCCGCTGCTGGAGGTGGGCGGCCTCTGCTCCGGCTATGGAAAGATCGCGGTGCTGCACGGCATCGACCTGCGGATCGGCGCGGGCGAGGTGGTGTCGCTGCTCGGGCCGAACGGGGCGGGGAAGACGACTCTGCTGCGCGCCATCTCCGGCCTGCTGCCGCCGAGTGCGGGGCGGGTGCGGTTCGGCGGCGTGGAGCTGACGGGGGCTGATCCGCGCGCGGCGGTGCGGCAGGGCCTGGTGCATGTGATCGAGGGGCACCGGGTCTTCACCCAGATCTCCGTCACCGACAACCTGCTGCTGGCCGGCTACGACGTGCCGCGCAGCGAGCGGATGCGGCGGGTGGAGGAGGCGCTGGAGTACTTCCCCGAGATCGCAGCGAAGCGGCAGGACAAGGGTGGCGCGCTGAGCGGCGGGCAGCAGCAGATGCTGGCGGTCGCGCAGGGGCTGGTGCAGCGGCCGAGGTTACTGATGCTGGACGAGCCTTCGGCCGGGCTGTCGCCGGTGCTGGTGGACCGGGTGCTCGGCGTAGTGCGGGCGCTGCGCGAGCGCGGCACGGCGGTGCTGCTGGTGGAGCAGCTGATCGAGAAGGCGCTGGCCGTCTCCGACCGCGTGGTGGCGATGGCGCAGGGACGCCTGGTGCTGGAGGCGCGGGCGGACGAGCCCGACCTGCCGCATCGCCTGGAGCTGGCCTATTTCGGCCAGGAAGTCCCCTCGGCGCTGCACGGCTGACTCAGAGGGCCCAGGGGCCTTTCGGCCCTTGGCGGAGGGAGTTCGGGGGAGGCAGCACTTCCCTCGATAATCGCTTCGATCTGGCTGATGAGTTGCTCCAGCAGCGGCGAAACCGGCTGCGTCGCCAGGGTGACGACGCCCAGTAGAAGGGGATGTTCACGTCGAGTGGCCGGGCGACGAGCCCTTCGACGGCAGGCCGGCGGGTGTCAGCGGCTCGGTGAGGGCGATGCCGAGGCCGGCGCGGACGGCGTCCATGGCGCTCAGCGAGGTGGTGGTGTCGATCAGCTCGGTACAGGCGATGCCGGCCGCGTGCAGCGCCGCGTCCACGCGGTGGCGGAGGCGGTTGGGATTGGCCGTCGAAATGATGCGGCGGCCGGCGAGGGCGCGGAGCGGGACGACGGCTCCGGCGGCGAGGGGGTCGTCGGCGCGGAGCAGGGCGATGCAGGGCGCCTCGGCCGATCTGGCGCCGGATTTCAGCTTTCGGGAGCGCGAGGCGGGGGCTTGCCCGGGCTTGTCACGCATCCATTGCTTCAACTACCGGGCGACGCTCAGCCATGGGAAGCTGACAGGGAATATCCCCGCCGTCAGCGCCGGGGCGAAGCGGCTGGCGGAGGCGATCACCCGGGCCTTCTTCGTTGAGGACAAGGCGCTGCATTACGCGGCGCTCGATGCCTATGCGGCGCCGGAGCTGCTGGGCGACGAATGGCCGGAAAGGAGTTAACGCATGGCCGAGGATGATTTGGTCGAGCGGCTGCTCGGCATCGAGGCGGGCTCGCCGCTCGCCGCGCTGCGGCTGCAGCGTGAGGCGATCCGGCGGCACGCGCAGGGTGCCTGGCGGGAGCTGGTGCTGACCGAGGCGCCGGGCGGCGTCAGCCCGCAGGAGCGGGCGGCGGTCGCGCTGGCCGTGGCGCGGCAGCAGGGCGATGTGGCGCTCGTCGCCGAATGCGAGGCGTTGGCGGCGCAGGCCGGGGCGCCGGCCGAGGGCGCGCGGACGGAGGCGCTGCTGCGGTATGCGGCGATGGTGGCGGAGGCGCCGGGGCGCTGCGGGCAGGTGGATATCGACACGCTGACGGCCGCGGGCATGTCGCCGCAGGACATCGTGGCGGTGACGCAGCTCGTGGCCTTCATCCCCTTTCAAGTCAGACTGCTCGCCGGGTTGCGGGCGATGCAGGAGGAGGCGCGGGCATGACCCGCTTCACCATCGAGGAGGTCTGCTGGGAGCCGCGCATCCCGCCCGTCGAGGCGGAGAGCGCGACGCCGGAGCAGCACGCGGCGCTGGAGGCCTGCCCGCCGGCGCAACGGCGCTCGACCTATTTCCTGACCCTCGCCCGGGACCCGGCCTCGCTCGGGGAGCGTGGGGCGTTGTTCAACAGCGTGATGTATGTGCCGCGCGGACTGCCAAGGGCGGAGCGCGAGTTGGCGACGGCGGTGGTCTCCATCGTCAATGGCTGCGTCTACTGCGCCTCAGTTCATGCCCGGCGCTTCGCGGAGTTGACCAAGGACGCCGAGGTGATGCAGCGGCTGCTGGAGGCGGGGCTCGGGACGGAGCTGTCGCCGCGGCGGCGGGCGATCGTCGATTTCGCGGCGAGGCTGACGCGGGAACCGGGGGCGGTTGGGGCGGCCGATCTGAAGCCGCTCAGGGAGGCGGGGCTCGACGACCTGGAACTGCTCGACCTGATCCACTCCATCGCCATGTTCGCCAATGCCAATCGGCTGATGCAGTCGCTCGGCCGGTCGGTGATGCCGTGATCCGCAGGCGGGGGCTGCTGGCGCTGGCGGGGATGGCGCCGGCCGTCGCGCGGGCGTAGTGGGTGCCGGAGCGGCCGGTGCGGCTGGTGGTGCCCCTCGCTCCGGGCGGCTCGCAGGATGTGCTGGGGCGGTTGCTGGCGCAGGCGGTCTCCGGGCCGCTCGGGCAGCAAGTGGTGGTCGAGAACCGGGCAGGGGCGGGCGGCGTGCTCGCCGCCGAGACGGTGGCGCGGGCGGCGCCGGATGGGCTGACCATCTTCCTCTCCACAGCCGGACAGCTTACCATCGCCAAGGCGATCGGGCGGCGGCTGCCCTATGACCCGATCGAGGATTTCACCCCGATCCTCTGGCTGGCCGACAGCCCGGTCGCGCTGCTTGCCGCGCCGGGTCTGCCGGTGCGGACTGCGCTGGAACTGCTGCGCTATGCCAAGGCGGCGCGGGAGCCGCTGCCCTATGCCTCGACGGGAATCGGAACCAACACGCACCTCATCATGAAGGATCTGAGCGCGCGGGAGGGGCTGCGCGTCGAGCATGTGCCCTATCGCGGGGCGGCGGCGGCCTTCAACGACCTCCAGGCTGGGCGGATCGCACTGATGTTCGTCTCCGTGCCCTCGGTGCTGGCGGTGGCGCCGGGGCAATTCAAGCTGCTGGCGCTGGCCTCGCGCGAGCGCTTCCCGGCGCTGCCGGAGGTGCCGACGTTGGTCGAGGCAGGGGTTGCGGATTTCGAGGCGAGCATCTGGACGGCGCTCTCGGCGCCGGCACCCTTGCCGGAGCCAGTCCGGGCGCGCCTGGCGACGGCCTTCAACGAGGCGCTGCATTCCGAGTTGGTGACGTCACGGCTCGACGTGCTGGGGGCGGTGCCGAACGGGGCGGATGGCGCGGCCTTCGGGGCGATGCTGCGGCAGGACCTGGAGCGTTGGACACGGGTGGTCGCGCCGCTCAACCTCAACCTCGACTGAGTAGCAGCGCCTCCACTGCGGCACGGTCGGGCGTCTCACCGTCCCGGGCGCGCAGCGCCCCGGCGGCGGAGGCGAAGCGCATGGCATCCGGCAAAGACATGGCTTCGGCGAGGGCCAGCGCATAGGCGCCATGGAAGACATCGCCGGCGCCGGCGGTATTGGTCGCCTCGACCGGGAAGGCGGGAGTTTCCATCGGGGACTCCATCCCCTCTGCCAGCCAAAGCGTGCCGTGCTCGCCGCGGGTGACGGCGGCGAGCCTGGCGCCGGAAGCGAGCGCACGGCGCAGGCCCTCGGTGGCCGTCACGCCTGGGGCGAAGATTTGCAGGCCGGGTTGCGAGAAGATCGCGTGGTCGACCAGCGGGACCAGGGTGGCAAGGAGGCGGGCTTCGCTCTTCTCTGCGTCGAGCACACTCGGGATGCCAAGGCGGCGGGCGGCGCGGAGGGCGGCCTCGGCGGCGCGGGGCCAGCGCGGGTCGCAGAGCAGGGCGCCCGCCTCGGCGAGGGTCTCCATCGGCAGGATGCTCGGATCGAGGTCGAGCCCCTCGCCACGGAAGGCGATGACCACCCGCTCACCGACCGGGTCCAGCAGCACGGCGGAGACGGGGGTGCGGGCACCCGGAATGATGCGGACGGCGCCCGTATCGACCCCGAAGCCGGCCAGCTCCTCGGCCAGCGGTGCGCCGTTGCGGTCGTCGCCGACGCGGCCCCAGAAGCGGACCTGGCCTTTAAGACGGGCCACGGCGATGGCGGCATTGGCGGCGAGCCCGCCGACGCCGAGGCTGTAGCGCCGGGCGACCTGCTTCGCCGGGGGCTGGGGAACATCCTCCACCCAGAAGCTGTGATCGGCGACGAGATGGCCAAGGCAGATGACGAGGGGCATGGGCCCGCAGTCTACCAGCGGGAGCGGCTAATCGATGCGGATATTCGCTGTCTTCACCATCCCTGCAAAGAAGGTGATTTGCTGCTCACGAAAGGTATTGAACTCCTCCGCTGTATTGGCTCGGGTGAGGGCCCCGAGCCCGGTGAGGCGCTCCAACACCGGCGGCTCGGCGATGACGGCGTTCAGGGCAGCATTATAGTCCCTGATGAGGCCCGACGGCGTGTTGGCAGGAGCGAAGAAGCCGTTCCACTCCCAGGTCTCGTAGCCCGAAAGCGTGTCGGCAAAGACAGGCACGCCGGGAAGGATGTCGAGCGGGGCCGGGCCGGTCAGGGCAATGCAGCGCACCTGGCCAGATTGCAGCAGCGGCAGGGTGTTCGGCACGTTGCTGAACTGGAGCGGGATGCGGCCGGCGGTGAGGTCGTTTCGGGCACTGGCCATCTCGCGGTAGGCGACATGGGCGATCCCGATACCGGCCATGTGGTTCAGCAGCTCGAGCGAGACATGCTGGGCGGTACCGATGCCCGTGGTCGCGCAGGCGATTTCGGCAGGCCGGGATTTGGCCAGGGCGATAAGTTCGGGCACGGTCTGGACAGGGAAGGCGTTGGTCGCCATCAGCGTGTTCGGCGTGACCATGGCGAGGAAGACCGGCAGCAGGTCCCGTCGCGTATCATAGGGCAGGCGGGGGCCGAAGAGCGCCGGGTTCACCGAATGCGCCGTCGCGTCGTAGAGCAGGGTGGTGCTGTCGGCTGCGGCGCGGGCGACGACCTGGGCGGCGATGGTGCCGGCGGCGCCAGGACGGTTCTCTACCACAACCGAGAGGCCGAGACGCGGGCCGAGCGCGGCGCAGAGGATGCGACAGACGACATCAGCCGTGCCGCCGGCGCTGTAAGCGTTGACGACGCGGAGGGTCCGGCCCTCGGCGCGGGCGAGAGCGGGCGCCAGCAGGGCGGTGGCGAGTAGGGTGCGGCGGTTCATGATTGCTCCGTCAGGCGGCGGCAGCGAGGAAGATAGGAACGGCTTGGCGCACCCGCTCTGCGGCCTCCACTTGGTAGGACCGCGGAAGTTGGCCGAACAGCATCAGGATATGCGGCTTGCCGGTAACCTTGCCGGCCGCCTGCACCAGCCTGATCCGCCACCCGGCCTCGCTCGGGCGGCAGGGCGGGGTTGCTGTCTCGATCATGCACCATTCGCGCTTGCGCCCAACCTGGCAAGGAGGATGACAGGATCCGGCTGGTGGCCAAGCACCTTGTGCTTTCCCGCAACGGAAAAGACGGCTTCCGCCGGGATGGAACTATTTTGGTGCCATTCGGAAATCGGCATGGGGGTGATTCCACGAATGCCTGCTTTGCTCTAAGGACGGCACATGGAACTGACTTCCGAGCAGATCGCCGCGGCGCGGGCCCGTGGCTGCACCTTCCTGCCGGCGACCGAGGAGCAGGTCGCGCGGCTGACCATGCAACGCCGTATCTTCACCATCGACGGGAGGCCGCACGTCGCCATCCGCCAGGATGAGGCGGTGAAGGAGACGCATGGCGCGGTGGCGCTGCTGATCGAAGGCGGCACGCCGCGTTCAGACGAGACGAGCCAGCAGGCGGCTGCGGCGGAGGCCGAGGTGACGCTGGAATTGGCCGGCGAGACGGCTGCCGGACGTGGCGGCGCACAGGTGGTGCGCCGTGCAAGCCGGCCCCGTGCTCCCTGGCGCGGCGCCAAGCGCGGCGCCTAGCCCAAGGGCTCCAGAGGCTTATCGGCCCTTGGCAGGGGGAGCATGAGGGCGGCGGCGCCCCGCTCATTTACGCGGCCTTTATACGGGCCCGCTTTTTCTCACATGGAGGCTTGCGCTCCTCGGCGCGCAGTCTCCCGCCCGGACCGGACCCTTTATCCCGGCACGGAGCGACCCATGCTTGATCTCGTATTGCTGGCTCTCGGATTGGGCCTTTTCGCCTTGCTCGCGGCCTATGCCACGGCTTGCGAGCGCGTGTAGCGGCCATGATGGAGCTTGTCCTCGGCGGCACGGTTACGACCGGGCTGCTGCTCTACCTCCTTCTGGCCCTGCTGCGGCCTGAGGACCTTTGATCCCATGACGCTGATTGGCTGGGCGCAGATCGCGCTCGTGCTCGCTTGCGTGGTCGCGGCGGCGATTCCGCTCGGGCGCTACATGGCAGCGGTGGCGGCAGGGCACGTCACCTTCCTCGCGCCGGTGGAGCGCGCCTTCTATGCGGCGGCTGGCATCGATCCGCGGCAGGGGCAGGGCTGGCGCGGCTATACGCTGGCGATGCTGGCGACAAACGCGGCAGGGTTCCTGCTGCTTTATGCGCTTCTGCGGGGGCAGGGGGGCTTGCCCCTCAACCCACAGGGCTTCGACGGGTTGACGCCATGGCTCGCCTTCAACACGGCGGTGTCCTTCGTCACCAACACCAACTGGCAGGCCTATGGCGGCGAAGCGGCCCTCAGTTACCTCTCGCAGATGGCAGGGCTGACGGTACAGAATTTCCTCTCGGCCGCGACGGGGATGGCGCTGGCACTCGCCGTCTCCCGTGCCTTCGCCCGGGGTGGGGTGAAAGATCTGGGGAATTTCTGGGCTGACCTGGTGCGAGTGACGCTTTATGTGCTCATCCCGCTCAGCCTGCTCGTGGGCCTCGCCTTCGTCGCCATGGGGATGCCGCAGACGCTGGCACCCTATGCAGAAGCGACGACGTTGGAGGGCGTGCGGCAGGTGGTCCCGCTGGGGCCGGCGGCCTTCCAAATCGCCATCAAACATCTCGGGACGAATGGCGGTGGGTTCTTCAACGTGAACGCGGCGCATCCCTTCGAGGGACCGACGGCGCTCGCCACCGCCCTGCAGATCTGGTCGCAGCAGGTGATCCCCTTCGGCCTGGCGCTGACCTTCGGCGCTATCGTCGGCGACATACGCCAGGGGCGGGCGCTGTTGCTGGTGATGCTTGCCTATGTGCTGGCCGGAACGTGGGCAGTCTATGCGAGCGAGACGGGGGGCAACCCGCTGCATCTCGCCCTCGGGATCGATGCGGTGCAAGGCAACATGGAGGGGAAGGAGCTGCGCTTCGGGCAGGCTTTGGTCGCGCTCTTCACCGCCACCACCACCGGCGCCTCCTGTGGCGCGGTGAATGCGATGTTCGACAGCTTCACGCCGCTCGGCGGGTTGGTGCCGCTCTTCCTGATCCAACTCGGCGAGGTGTTGCCGGGCGGCGTCGGCTCAGGCCTCTACGGCATGCTGGTCTTCGCGCTGCTCGCTGTCTTCGTCGCCGGATTGATGGTGGGGCGGACGCCAGAGTACCTCGGCAAGAAGGTGCAGGCGCGGGAGGTGAAGCTTGCCATGCTCGCCGTGCTGGTGCTGCCAGCGGTGATCCTCGGCTTCACCGCGGTGGCGCTGGTGCTGCCGGCGGCCGTCGCCTCCATCCCGGCGGCGGGGCCGCATGGGCTGAGCGAGATGCTCTATGCCTACAGCTCGGCGGCGGGCAACAACGGCTCGGCCTTCGGCGGCGTCACCGCGGATACACCCTGGATGAATGTGACGCTCGGCATCGCCATGATGCTGGGCCGCTTCGCCTATGCGGTGCCGGTCATGGCGATTGCCGGCTCACTCGCTGCGAAACCGCGTGCCGTAGGGAGCGCAGGCAGCTTCCCGACGCATGGGCCGCTCTTCGCCGGACTGCTGGCCGGCGTGATCCTGATCCTCGGGGGGCTGCAGTTCATGCCGGCCCTCGCCCTTGGGCCGCTGGCCGAGCATGTCTCGCTGCTGGCCGGCAAGACCTTCTGAAGGCACAGAGCCAATGGATACCATGATGCCGATGGGGAAGGCTGCGCGCCGGGTGCGCGGCGTGGCCTTCACCGACCGCGCGCTCCTCGGCCGCGCTGCGCTCAATGCGTTGCTGAAGCTCAACCCAGCGAAGCTGGTGCGCAACCCGGTGATCTTCGTCACCGAGGTGGTCGCCATCCTCGTCACGCTGCTGACGGGGCTGGGTGCGGCGCGCGGGCAGGGCTTCGCCTTCCAGGCGGGGATCGCGGCGTGGCTCTGGCTCACCGTCGTCTTCGCAACCTTCGCCGAAGCGGTTGCCGAAGGCCGGGGGCGGGCGCAGGCGGAGAGCCTGCGGCGCGCGCGGGGCGATGCGCGGGCCAAGCTGCTGCTGCGGCTGGACGACCGGACACTCTGGCAGCCCCGTGGTGCGACGGAACTGAAGGTCGGCGACCTCGTGCTGGTCGAGGCGGGTGACATCATCCCCTCCGATGGCGAGATCGTCGAGGGCATTGCCTCGGTCAACGAGGCGGCGGTGACGGGCGAGAGCGCGCCGGTGATCCGTGAGTCGGGCGGTGACCGGAGCGCGGTCACGGGGGGGACGCTCGTTGTCTCCGATTGGCTCGTCGTTCGAATCACGGCGGCGCCGGGGAGCACCTTCCTCGACCGGATGATTACGCTAATCGAGGGCGCGGCACGGCAGAAGACGCCGAACGAGGTCGCGCTCGACATACTGCTGGCGGGCATGACGATCATCTTCCTGATCGCCGTCGCTTCGCTGGTTGGGTTGGCGAGCTGGAACGGTAGGCCCCCTTCGGTGCCGGTGCTGGCAGCGCTGCTGGTGACGCTGATTCCGACGACGATCGGCGGGCTGCTCTCGGCCATCGGCATTGCCGGGATGGATCGGCTGGTGCGGTTCAACGTGTTGGCGACCAGTGGGCGCGCCGTCGAGGCCGCGGGCGACGTCGATGTGTTGCTGCTAGACAAGACGGGCACCATCACTTTCGGCAACCGGCAGGCGGCGGGGTTCGTGCCGGCGCCTGGCATCGCCGAGCGGGAGCTGGCGGAGGCGGCGGTGCTGGCGAGCCTCGGCGACGAGACGCCGGAGGGACGGTCCATCCTCACCTTCGCGCGCGAACGCCATGGCGTCGTCGCGCCAGCGCTGCCGGCGGGGGCGAAGGTCGTGCCATTCACTGCGCAGACGCGGCTTTCGGGGCTCGACCTGATGGATGGGCAGTACCGGAAGGGTGCGGTCGACAGCCTCGCACGGAGCCTTGGTATCGCCATTCCGCCGGCGCTGGCGGAGGCGGTGGAGCGGATCGCGCGGCAGGGCGGAACGCCGCTCGCGGTCGGGCGGGATGGCGTGGTGCTCGGTGCTATCGAACTGAAGGACATCGTCAAGCCGGGCATCCGCGAGCGTTTTGCCGAGCTCAGGCGGATGGGCATCCGCACGGTGATGGTCACCGGCGACAACCGGCTGACGGCGGCGGCGATCGCGGCGGAGGCAGGGGTGGACGACTTCCTGGCGGAGGCCACGCCAGAGCAGAAGCTCGGCTATATCCGCAAAGCGCAGGGCGAGGGGCGCCTGGTTGCCATGGCTGGGGACGGCACCAACGACGCGCCGGCCCTCGCCCAAGCGGATGTCGGGCTCGCCATGCAGACCGGCACCCAAGCGGCACGTGAGGCGGGCAACATGGTCGATCTCGACAGCGATCCCACCAAGCTGATCGAGGTGGTGGAGATCGGCAAGCAGCTGCTCATCACCCGTGGAGCGCTGACCACCTTCTCCATCGCCAATGACGTGGCGAAGTATTTCGCCATCCTGCCAGCCATTTTCGTCGTCAGCTATCCGGAGCTTGGGGTCTTCAACGTGATGCGGCTGGCCTCGCCGGAGAGTGCGATTCTCTCGGCGGTGATCTTCAACGCGCTGATCATCGTGGCGCTGGTGCCGCTGGCGCTGCGCGGCGTGGCCTATGCGCCGGTCGGTGCGGCGGCGCTGCTGCGGCGGAACCTGCTGATCTATGGGTTAGGGGGCATTGTCGTGCCCTTCGTCGGGATCAAGCTCATCGACCTTCTCCTCACCTTGTTCGGGATGGCCTGAAATGAATGCAAATATGCGCCCGGCCTTGGCGGTAGTCGGATTGTCGACCTTGCTATGCGGTTTAGCCTTGCCGCTGGGCTTCACCGGAGTGGCGCAGCTTGCCTTCCCTGCGCAGGCTAATGGCAGCCTGGTGGAGCGGGAGGGAACGGTGATCGGCTCCTCGCTGATCGGGCAGGGCTTCACGAGCGAGCGGTACTTCCATCCGCGGCCTTCGGCGACGACCGAGGCGGATTCGGAGAAGCCGGGGAGCACGCGGGCGGCGCCTTACAATGCAGCCGCTTCGGCGGGGTCGCAGGCGGCGCCTACAAGCGCGGCGCTGCTGCAGACGCTGAAGGAACGCGTGGCGGCGGAAGGGCGCTGGCCGGTGCCGGCGGATGCGGTGACGGCCTCGGCCTCCGGGCTCGATCCGCATGTCAGCCCCGAGAATGCGGCGCGGCAGGTGGAGCGCGTCGCTGCGGCTCGTGGTCTGGCGTCGGAGCGAGTGAGGGCGCTGGTGGCGCGGCACACCGAAGGCCGGGAGTGGGGTCTGTTCGGTGAGCCGCGGGTCAATGTGCTGAGGCTGAACCTCGCGCTAGACGGGCTGCGCTGATCAGCGGGCCCGCAGCAGTTCAGGCACGCGGAGCAAAATCATCTCGTTGTCGTCGGCGCGGGTCAGATGGCGGCCCGCGCTGAAGGGCAGGTTGTTGTCATTGCCGACGATGATGTGCTCGCCATCCACCACTGCGACGTTCTCGATGGTGAAGAAGGGGAAGGTGAAGCGGTCGCGTGGCTCGTTCGGCCCGCGGTCTCCTTGGGTACGGGCGACGCCTTCCGGGTCGCGGATCGCCATCAGGTCGATATAGCCGAGCTTCTTCACGAAGCCTTGCTCGTCGACTTCGCCGAGATCGAGGATGTAGATGCGTTTCAGCCGCGCCGGGGTGGCGAAGCAGCCGGGCGGGTTGGCGCCGGCGGCGCAGGCAAGCGACGGGTCGCCTTCTCCGTCGTCGCGCTCGATGATGAGGGCGCGTCGGTCATCGATCATGTTGAAGTCGCCGATGGCGGTGGTGCCCTCCTCTATGCGGTAGCGCAGCACGCGGCCGGTCCAGGCGCTGCGCGCAGTGTCGAATTCGGCAATGCGGAGGAAGCGGCCCTCGGGTTGGCCGTTCGTCAGCAGGGGCTTTTCCAGCAGGGCATAGAGGCGGCTGCCATCGGGGCTCTGGGCCATGCCCTCGAAGCCGCCGCTGCGCTGGGACTCGAAGGCGGTGGCGGGGACCTGGAGGGCAGGGTTGTCGGGGCTGCGGATCGGGCGGCCGTCGATTACCGTTTCCACCACTTGCTGGACGCAGCCTTCGAGGTCGACCTTGACGAGGAAGGGGCCGAATTCGTCGCCCAGCCAGAAACCGTCACCTGTGGGCTGGATGCTCTCGATGTCGAAGTCACCGCCGGTCAGGTAGCGGCGCTCCGTGCCCTCGTAGGCGATGCGGAAGGGGACACGGCGATCAGGGTCGGAGAGGAAGATGGTCTGCTCAACTGTGACCTGGCCGGCCCGCCAGTCCGGGCGGATGCGGTGGAGCATCAGCATCGCGTCAGGGCTGTTGCGCTTGTTGCCGAAGCCGTTGTCGCTCAGCACCCAGTAGGCGCCGGGGTGACCGGCGGCCGGCTTGATACCTGAGAGTCCCTGGATCGGCTGGCCGATGAAGGGGAGGCTGATGCCGGTCGGCCGCCCGGCGGGTACGGGGCCGGTGGTGCCGGCAATGCTGCCGGGCTGGTCGGTGCGGGTATTGCCCGGGCCCGTGAACTTGCCGGAGATCAGCGCATCGCGCGGTGCGTCGGCGGGCGGCAGCGCCATGGTGAAGGCGGGCAGGACGGCATGGCCGGCCAGGTTCGCCTCGAAGCGGGGTTGGGCCAAGGCTGGACCGGCCAGCAGCAGTGCGGTGGTGGCGAGTAGCAGTCGGCGCATGCGGGCATCCCCCTTGTCGATCCGGGGGCGCTCCTAGCCGGCGCGTGTTGCGCCGGCTTGGCAGTTCCGTGTCAACCCCGTTGCAGCGGGCGGTAGCGCCAGACGCTGGCAGGGGGGAAGTTCCTCGGAGTCCAGGTCTCGCGCTTGGCCGAAAGTCCGAGCTTGCGGTAGGGCAGAGGCGAGGTGATGCAGTAAGTGTAGAGCAGGAAGCCAAGGCCGGGGGCGACGCGCTCAACGCCTTCGACGAAGAGGCGCTGGCGCTCGATCGGCAGCAGCACCAGCGGAATGCCGCAGATCACGCTGCTGACGCGGCCGACGAAACGCTCCGGCAGATGTTGCGGCAGGGCGAAGGCGTCGGCGCAGAGCACGGTCGTGCCCGGCAGGCTCTCGCGCAGATGGTCGGCCATGTCGGGGACGATTTCCACCAATACGAGACGCTCCGGGGCAATGCCTGCGTCGAGCATCGCGCGGGAGATGACGCCGGTGCCGGCGCCGATTTCGAGCACGACGCCATCGCCGTCTGCCACAGCGAGATTGGCGATGCGGCTCGACAAGGTGCGCGAGGATGGGACGATGGATCCCATCTGCAAAGGGTCCGCCATCCACCGGCGGAAGAAGAGCGGCAGGTTGGCGATGGGATGAGCGTTTTCGGGCCGTTGAAGGCTGCTGCTCGACATGCTCTGTCCTCTCTGTCCGGCTCGGCTTTCAGCTATTGAACCGGACCAGGGTTTCACGAAATTGCGCCATCGAAGCGTCCCAGGAGAAGGCTTCCGCGTGGGCGCGCGCAGCCTCGCGGCTGCACTCCAGCGCAGCCAGGCAGGCGGCGCGGAGATTCTCGTCCAGCACGCCGACGCGCTGGTCGGTCACCACGTCGAGCGGGCCGGTGACGGGAAAGGCGGCGACCGGCGTGCCGCTGGCGAGCGCCTCCAGCAGCACGAGGCCGAAGGTGTCGGTGCGCGAAGGGAAAACGAAGACATCGGCGCCGGCATAGGAGCGGGCGAGGACGCCGTTCTCACGGTAGCCGAGGAAATGCGCCCCGGGGAAGCGCTGCTCCAGCTCCGCGCGCTGCGGGCCATCGCCGATGACGACCTTGCTGCCAGGCAGGTCGAGCGAAAGGAAGGCGGCGATGTTCTTCTCGACGGCGACGCGGCCGGCGTAGAGGAATATGGGCCTTGGCAGGCCCTCGAAGGGCTCGCGCGGCTCCGGCTGGAAACGGGAGAGATCGACGCCGCGGGTCCAGGGGCGGACCTTGGCGAAGCCGCGCGCGGCTAGGTCGCGCCGCAGGCTTGGGGTTGCTGCCATCACCGCCTGTGCGGGAGCGTGGAACCGGCGCAGGACGCGCCACGACCAAGCCGCGGGGATCCGGGCACGGGCCTCCATGTATTCGGCGAATTTCGTGTGGAAGGCGGTGGTGAAGGGCCAGTTGCGCCGGAGGCAGATGCGCCGCATCGCCCAGCCAAGCGGGCCCTCCGTTGCGATGTGCACGGCGCAGGGCATGTAGGCATCGACGATCTGCATCAGCTTGCGCCGCGGCGCGATGGCGAGGCGGATTTCCTTGTAGCCGGGCGTCGGGATGCTGCGGAACCGGTTTGGGCCAATCACCTCCACGGTGTCGCCGTTGGCGCGCAGCATCTCGGCCATGGTGCTGAGGGTGCGCACCACGCCGTTGACCTGCGGCGCCCAGGCATCGGTGACGATCAGCAGGCGGAGCGGGGCGCTTTTCGCCGGCGCCTCAGCGAGGGTGACGGGCTGGTCAGGCACGGGCGATGGCCAGGCGCTGGGTCGTGGCATCGCGTTCGGCGCGGAGGCGCATCTCGCGCACCCAGTCGATCAGTTCGAACCGGCCATCGGCATGCTCGACGAGGGCGGTGCAGCTTTCCACCCAATCACCATCATTCATGTAGGTGATGCCGTGAACGTCGCGCATCTCGGCATGGTGGATATGGCCGCAGATGACGCCGTCGAGCCCGCGTCGGCCGGCCTCGTTGGCGAGTGCCATCTCGAAGCGGTCGATCGCTTTGACCGCCTCCTTCACCTGGCGCTTCAGCCATTGCGAGAGCGACCAGTAGGGGTAGCCGAGCTTGCGGCGCGCGGCGTTGAACCAGCGGTTCAGGGTGAGCGCCATGTCGTAGGCCCAGTCGCCGAGATGGGCGAGCAGCTTCGCGTAGCGGATGACGCCATCGAACTCGTCCCCGTGGATGACGAGGAAGCGGCGGCCATCGGCGGCCTCATGCACCGCCTCACGCATCAGGCGGATGCCGGCCACCTCCAGCCCCTGGCCGAGCCAGTTACGGAACATCTCGTCATGATTGCCGGGGATGTAGAGGACCTCGGTGCCAGAGCGGGCGAGCTTCAGCAGGATGCGCAGCACGTCATCATGGTCGCTGTCCCAATACCAGGACTTGCGCAGGCGCCAGCCATCGACGATGTCGCCCACGAGGTAGAGCCGGTCACAATCGGTGCGGCGGAGGAAATCGGCCAGGTAGTCGGCCCGGCAGCCGCGCATGCCGAGATGGGTGTCGGAGAGGAAGACGCTGCGGTAACGGGTCCTGGCCTCGGCGGCTTGCATGATCCTGCCCTCGCTCTCGCCGGGGTGGGGCGGGTACCGCGACTCCCCGGACACAATCGTCAACGAGCGGGTAACGCGGGATCAGCAATCCTGTCGTGAACCCTTCATGAAACCATGCAGTAACACGGCGCAAAAGGCTGCGATATGACTGGGCGATGACAGAAGCGGTTTCGTACGTCCTCTGTTGTAAACCGACTGACCGCGATATGACCCCGAAGCGTCACCTTCGGTCGCGATAAGCCCCCATGCTGATCATCTTCAATCCCAAGGCCGGACAGCGGCGCCGGCAGAGGCTGGACCGTGCGCTCCAAGTGCTGCGGCGGCTTGGGCAGGATTTCACGCTGGTCGAGACCGCGCATCCGGGCCATGCCGCGTTGCTGGCGCGGGAGGGGGCGAGAGGGGGGCAGGGCGTCGTCGTCGCGGCCGGCGGGGACGGGACGATCGCCGAGGTGGCGGCCGGGCTGGCGGGGGCGGGCGCGGCGCTTGGCGTGCTGCCGCTCGGTACGGCCAATGTCTTCGCCTGGGAGCTCGGCATCCCGGTGCGGCCGGAACTCTCCGCGCGGCTGCTGGTGGAGGGCGAGGCGCGGCTTGTGCATCCGGGCGAGGCACGCTTCGACGGCGGCGGGGAAAGGCTCTTCGTGCAGATGCTGGGGGCGGGATTCGACGCGGCTGTCGTCGCCAATCTCGATCTCGGGCTGAAGCGCCGGATCGGCAGGGGAGCCTATGTGTGGCAGGCGGTACGGGAACTGGGGCGCTACCGCTTCCCGCCGCTGCGGGTCGTTTTCGCGGATGGTGAGACGCTGGTGAGTTCGGTCATCGTCAGCAAGGGGCGGCTTTATGCCGGGCGCCATCTGCTGGCGCCGGAGGCCGAAATGGCGCGGCCGGGCTTCCAGGTGGCCCTGTTCCGCGGCTCCGGGCCGGTCGCGGCGGCGGCTTATGGCGCGGCGCTGCCGCTCAACTTGCTGCCGCATATGCCGGGGCTCGCGCTGCGGCATGCGACCTGGCTCCGCATCGAGGGCGAGGGAGTCGCCGTGCAGGCGGACGGGGACCCGGTAGGACGGCTGCCGGTGGAAGTCAGGGTGGCGCCGGCGCCGCTCCGCGTCGTGTTGCCGCAGGTGACGGGGGTGGCCCTGGCAGCCTAGGCTTCCCGCCCAAAGGGGAGGAGAGGCCGATGAAGCCCATTCGTGTAGCGACCTTCGACGGGCCGGGGGCGCCGCCTGTCATCCGCGAGGTGCCATGGCCGAAGGTCGGCCGGAAATCGGCGCTGATTCAGATCGGTGCCTGCGGCGTCTGCGGCACGGATCTGCATATCCTCAAGGGACATTGGCCGAAGCCGCTGCCCTGGCCCTTCACCCTCGGCCATGAGATGACCGGGATCGTCCAGGAGATCGGGCCGGACCTGAAGACGGACTGGATGGACCTGCCGATCGGCATCGGGTCCAAGATCATGGTCCCGCCCTTCATGCCCTGCGGCGAGTGCTACTACTGCCGCCACTACCCGGAGAATTCCAACCGCTGCCAGACGCCGGTCTATTATGGGCGCTATCTCGGCTTCGACCGGCCGCCGCATCTTTGGGGCGGTTGGGCCGAGTATGTCTATGTCGATCTCGAGGCGCTGCCGGGGACCAAGATCTACAAGCTGCCGGAGACCATGCCGCTCCGGCTCGGGGCGCTGTCGGAGCCGCTGACCTCTTGCATCCGCGGCTTTGCCCGGGCGCAGAAGATGGGGCTGTTCCGCTGGGGCGACACGGTTGTCATCCAGGGAAGCGGGCCGATCGGCATCCTTGCCATCGCTGCGGCGCGGGAGATGGGAGCGGGACGGGTGATTTGCGTCGGCGCGCCGGAGGAGCCGCGGCTGGCTCTGGCCCGGCGCTTCGGGGCGGAGGCGACGGTCGATATCGAAGCCTACCCGACGTCGGAGGCGCGGGTGGCGCGCGTCCGCGAAATCGTTGGCGGCTACGGCGCTGATCTGGTGATGGACTGCACGGGGCATCCCGCCGCAGGGCCGGAGGGTGTCGAGATGCTGCGCGATGGCGCGGCGATGATCGAGATGGGGCAGTTCACCGATGCGGGGAGCATCGCCACCAACTGGCACCGCTTCGTCGCCAAGGATGTGGTCATCATCGGCTCATGGGCCTTCACCGAGAACGACCTGGCGCTCGGCATCCGCATGCTGGACCATGCGCGGGACCGCTATCCCTGGGCTGCGATGCAGACCATCTATCCTTTCGACGAGGACGGGGTGAGCCGGGCGGTTGCGGATGCCATGGCGATGCGCACGGTGAAGAGCACGATCGTGCCCTTCCCCGAGCTGCTGGAAGCCTGACTACTCGATCGCAGCCAGGATGCGGTCCATCGCCTCCGTTCGCCCGAGGGCGGCGAGGACCGCATCGATCGGCGGGCTCTGGGTGCTGCCGCTGAGGGCGATGCGGATCGGCTGGGCAACCTGGCCGAGCTTCATCCCCTTCACATCGGCATAGTCGCGGAGCCAGTTCATCAGCTCCGCCCTTTCCCATGGCGCGTCGGTGAGGAAGCGGGCGAGGTCGGCGAGGAGGGCTTTCGCCTCCGGCGTCAGCTGGGCGGCAGCCTTGGGGTCCATCGGCGGCGGGCCTTCCTGGGCGGCGAAGGCGGCGGCCGAGGCGAGGTCCTCCAGCGTCTTGGCGCGCTCCTTGAGCGTCGGCATCAGGTCGCGAACGCGGTCGCCGCCGAGGGTGCCGTAATCGATCCCTCGTGCTGCGAGGCGCCTCAGCACGTCCTCGGTCAGGCGGGCGTCGTCGGCGGCGCGGAGATAGATGCCGTTGAGATGGGTCAGCTTGGCATAGTCCATGCGCGAGGCGGCCCGGCCGACATCCTTCAGATCGAAGAGGGCGATGGCGCGGTCGCGGGGGACATACTCCTCGTCGCCATGGCCCCAGCCAAGCCGGAGTAGGTAATTGCAGACGGCCTCGGGGAGGAAGCCCTGCGCCTCGAACTCCATCACGCCGACGGCGCCGTGGCGCTTGGAGAGCTTGGCGCCGTCCGCCCCATGGATCAGCGGGATATGGGCGAAGCGGGGGCGGTGCCAGCCCATGGCGTCATAGACCATGCACTGGCGGAAGGTGTTGGTCAGGTGGTCATCGCCGCGGATCACGTGGGTGATGCCCATGTCGTGGTCGTCCACCACCACGGCGTGCAGGTAGGTCGGCGTGCCGTCGGAGCGGAGGATGATCATGTCGTCCAGCTCCGTGTTGCGGACCTCGACGCGGCCCTGGACCAGGTCCTCGACGACGGTGGAGCCCTCGTGCGGCGCCTTGAGGCGGATGGCGGGCTTGCGGTCGGCCGGGGCGGCGGCGAGGTCGAGACCGATCCAACGGGAGCCATCGTACTTGAAGGGGCGCTTGGCGGCCTCCGCCTCGGCACGCATCGCGGCCAGCTCCTCCGGCGTGTCGTAGGCCAGGTAGGCGGCGCCACGGGCGAGCAACTCCCGCGCCACCTCGGCATGGCGCACCTCGCGGCCGCTCTGGAAGACAGGCGGCTCATCCGGGCTGAGGCCGAGCCAGGCGAGGCTGTCGAGGATCTGCTGAACTGCTTCCTCGGTGCTGCGGGCCCGGTCGGTATCCTCGATGCGGAGCAGGTACTGGCCGCCATGATGCCGGGCGAAGAGCAGGTTGAAGAGGGCGGTGCGCGCCCCGCCGATGTGCAGGAAACCTGTAGGCGAGGGGGCGAAGCGGGTGCGGACTGTCATGATCTGCCTGGGCGGTGCGGCTTGGGCCGGCCGGCACTTCTGCTGAGTTGCAAAGAAAGCCGGACCGGGAGCCGGTGGTGGGGCGCAAGGGCCCCTCGCGGGCAGGATAGACTGGGCGGTGGGGCTTGGGAAACCGGCCTGTTGGCACGGCCTCAAGGCTGCGTCGGACAGGATTGCAGCTGCGGAGAGTGCAGCCGCCGCACCAAATCGATGCGCATCTAGATGGATATCTTAAAGTACAACTCTAAGATAATCTCAAATTTTATCTTCACGTAATAGTTGTAAGTCTCATTCGAAACGGTAATATTTCGGCCGACAATGTTTTCAGCTGTTGCCCGGCCAGCCCCCCGATGGCCCGGCAGGCTCGCATCGACGGACGCGCGGAAAAACCTCCTCGCGGACGAACGCCCAAGGCTTGCCTTATGGCTGGCCGTGGCCCTTGGTGCGGGCGTGCTGGTCTATTTCGCCTGGCCGTCGGAACCCCCACCGGCGGCCAGGTGGCTAGCGCCTCCCCTCTCGCTGCTTGCGCTCTGGATCGGGGCGCGTCGGCCCGTGGCCGGGCTGCTGCTCGGCCTGCTGGCGGCCGGAGCGGTCGGCTTCGCCTTGGCGAGCTGGCAGGCTGGAAGAGTGGCGCCGCCGCAGGAGCCGCCCCGCGGGGCGACCATCCTCAGCGGTTCAGTCGCAGAGATCGAGCTGCTGCCCGAGGGGCGACGGGTGACGCTTCGGGCAGTCCAATTCGATGGCGGGCGGCAGGAGGAGCGGATGGTGCGGGTGCGGCTGAAGCCGCAGGACCCGGCCCGGCCGGAACCGGGCGACCGCCTCACCGTCCGGGCGATGATCCAGCCGCCGGGAGCGCCGGCGCATCCGGGCGGGTGGGATTTCCAGCGGGCAGCCTACTTCTCCGGCCTTGGCGGTAGCGGCTATGCGCTGGGGATGGCGGCGGTGGTGCCGGGCGAGACGCGGCCGATTTTCGCCGGGCTGCGGGCGTCGATCGAGGCAAGGGTGACCGAAGCTCTTCCAGGGGTGACGGGGGCCATTGCCGCTGCGCTGATCACCGGCGGCCAGAGCGCCATCCCCGGCGCCGACCTCACAGCCATGCGGGACTCAGGGCTTGCGCATCTGCTCTCGGTCTCGGGGCTGCACATCGTCGCGGTGATGGGCATTGCCTTCACCCTGGTCCGCTGCGGCCTAGCCTTCGCCATGCGGCTGCCCGGAAAGGCAATCGCGGCGCTGGCGGCGCTGGCTGTGGGGGCGGGGTATCTGCTGTTGAGCGGCGTGCAGGTACCGATGCAACGGAGCTTCGCCATGGCGGCGGTGACGACGCTGGCGTTGCTGGCAGGCCGGCGGGCGCTGAGCCTCAGGGTGCTGGCGCTGGCGGCGGCGGCAGTGATCGTCATGCAGCCGGCTGCCATCCTCGGGGCAAGTTTCCAGATGAGTTTCGCCGCGGTGCTCGCGCTCATTGCGGGCTGGGACTGGCTGCGGCCGCGGCTGCCGCAAGGCGGGCGGCGAGCGGCTTGGCGACGCCGCCTCGCGCTGGCGCTGTTCGGCGTGATGGCGACCTCGGTCCTGGCGGGGCTCGCTACCATGCCCTTCTCCCTGCACCATTTCGGCCGGGTCCAGCTCTATGGCGTGGTGGCGAATGCGGTTGCGGTGCCGGTCACCTCGCTGCTGGTCATGCCCGCGGCGCTGGCCGCGGTGCTGCTGATGCCGTTTGAGCTTGAGGGCTGGGCGCTGGCGCCGATGGGCTGGGGGGTGGAGGCAATTCTCGGCGTGGCGCGGCTGGTCGCCGTCTGGCCTGGGGCGTCGCTGGCCATGCAGCCGATTCCATCCTGGGGGCTTGGGATTTGTGCCATAGGGCTGCTCTGGCTTTGCCTCTGGCGGACGGGGTGGCGGCTGGCTGGTGTGCCGCTGCTGGCGATCGGGCTGCTCAGCGGGATGGTCGATCGGCCGCCGGATCTGCTGGTGTCAGGTGATGGGCGGCTGATTGCGCTGCGGGCAGGCGACGGGCTGTTCCTGCAGCGGCAATCCGGGGCCTCGAGCTTCGTCCGGGAGGTTTGGCATCGGGTGCATGGCGAGGTCAGCATTGAGGCGCTGCCGCGCGATGGCGTGGCGGCGAACGGTGCCCTGCGCTGCAGGGCCGGGGCCTGTGTGTTGCGGCCCGATCCGGCGGGGGCGGAGGCAGCGCTACTGCGGGGCGAGGCGCCGGAGGCAACCTGTGCCAGCGCTGCGGTGGTTGTCTCGGCCGAGCCGGTGCGCGGAGCCTGCCTCGCGCAAGTGGTGGACCGCTTCGCCGTCTGGCGGGAAGGCCCACATGCCATATGGCTGGACCGCGGCGGGGCCCGGGTGATCAGCGACCGCGCCTGGCGGGGCGACCGGCCTTGGGTGCCGCCGATGCCGAGCCCACGGGGACTGGCCTCGGCGGCGCCTCTCGCGGCTGTCGATTAGGTCAGTAGCGGCGCAGCAGACCGATCAAGCGACCCTGCACCTTCACGCGGTCCGGGCCGAAGATGCGGGTTTCGTAACGCGGGTTAGCCGGCTCAAGCGCGATGGAATTACCCTTGCGGCGCAGGCGCTTCAGCGTGACCTCGTTCTCATCCACCAGTGCGACGACGATGGAGCCGTTATCGGCCATGTCGCCGCGCCGGATGATGACCGTATCGCCATCAAGGATGCCCGCATCAACCATCGAATCGCCAGCGACTTCGAGGGCATAGTGCTCGCCATTGGTCAGCAGGGCGGCTGGGACCTCGACGCTGGTGCCGCTGTCGCGCAGCGCCTCGATTGGAAGACCGGCGGCGATGCGCCCGTAGAGGGGAAGTTGGACGGCGGCCGCCTCATTCGCCGCGCGCTGGACGCCAGCCAAATTGGGGGCGAAGCGGCCATGGATGACATTGGGCGAGAATGCTGGTGTGGCCGGGGGAGTGGCAGGCACGGGTTCCGGCGTGCGACGCGGGGCAATGTTCTCCGGCAGGCGGATGACCTCGAGCGCCCGGGCGCGATGGGCGCGACGCTTGAGGAAGCCGCGCTCCTCCAGGGCGGTGATGAGGCGGTGGATGCCAGATTTCGACTTGAGCTTCAGCGCGTCCTTCATCTCCTCAAAGGAGGGGGAGAAGCCGGTCGCGCGCAAATGCTTGTCGATAAAGATCAGCAGCTCATGCTGCTTGCGGGTAAGCATCTTCCCCTCCGTGGGCTGGCCCTGCGTATGGGTGGCGAACAAACCACGAATCGCAGCGATGTTCTACGGAAGTTCTCCCGACCGGTCAACTGTATCGTATCAGAGTCCGAGATCACCGAGAGGAATAACCTCGACCGGTGCGCCGGTTTGGAGGGCCGGCGCGCCAGGCGCGCGGAGGATAAGGGCTTCCGCACGGGCCAGGGTTTTCATCATGGAACTGTCCTGGAGCGGGAAGGGGATCGCCAGCGGGATACCCTCGGGGCCGGGTTGCAGGGTCGCACGAAGATGGTCGAAACGGCGGTCGTTCTCCGGCAGGTCGGCACCGGCGAGGGCACGAATAGTCCGCGGCGGAGCTCCAGGCAGGCCGGAGAGGCGGTCCAGGGCTGGGATCAGGAAAAGTACGCTGCACACCAGGGCCGAGACCGGGTTGCCGGGCAGGCCAAGAACCGGCGTTGCGCCAAGGCGGCCCCAGATCAACGGCTTGCCTGGCCGCATGGCGATCTTCCAGAAATCGAGGGCGAACCCTTCCGGCCCAAGGGCGCTCTGCACCAGATCGTGGTCGCCGACGCTGGCGCCTCCGGTTGTTACCAGCATGTCGCAGGCGCGAGCGGCGCGGGCGGCTTCGGCAATCGCCTGGCTGTCATCCGGTGCGATGGGCAGGATCAGCGGGTCGCCGCCACCGGCGCGGACGAGCGCGGCCAGGGCATGCGCGTTGCTGCTGACGATACCGCCGCGTGGAATCGGGTCGCCGGGGAGGGCGATCTCGTCGCCGGTCGCCAGGATGCCAATGCGAGGCGCCCGGTGGACCGCCAGCCAGGGCGTATTGGCGGCCGCGGCGAGCCCGATATCCCGAGCGGTGAGGCGGCGACCCGCAGACAGCACCTCCTCCCCCTCGGCAAAGTCGAGACCGCGGCGCCGAATCCATCGGCCGGGACGGGCGGCCTCCTTCACCAGCACGGTGGAGGCGGTGGCCTCGGCATCCTCCTGAAGCAGAATTGCGTCGGCGCCAAACGGGACGATGCCGCCGGTGAAGATGCGCACGGCTTGGCCTGCGCCAACCTCGCCGGCGAAGGGATGGCCGGCGGGCGCGGTGCCGATGACGGCGAGGCGGGCACCTTCCGTCACATCGGCAGCGCGGACGGCGTAGCCATCCATGGCCGAGACATCAGCAGGAGGTTGGGTCAGCCGGGCCAGTATGGGTAGGGCGAGGACGCGGCCCCAGCCGGCGGGCAGCGGCACGGTCTCTGACGGCGTGGCGGTGAGGGCCGCCAGGATACGCGCCCGGGCTTCCTCGACCGAGATCATCACTCTGCCTCGTAAATACCTGACTTTCCGCCAGACTTGTGAGATAGCCGCACGGCTTCGATCCGCATGCCGCGGTCGATCGCCTTGCACATGTCATAAACGGTCAGCGCAGCGACGGTGACGGCGGTCAGCGCTTCCATCTCCACGCCGGTACGGCCGGTGAGGGCGACAGTGGCCTCGATCTCGACCGCATCGGGCAGGGTGGGGGTAAGATTGACTGCCACCTTGGTCAGCATCAGCGGGTGGCAGAGCGGGATGAGGTCGGCGGTGCGCTTCGCTGCCATGATGCCGGCGAGGCGTGCGACGGCGAGGACGTCGCCCTTGGCCATCTGCCCCTCGACGATGCGGGCCAGCGTTGCCGGCTCCATCACCACCCGGCCGCGGGCAATGGCCTGACGCTGCGTCTCCGCCTTGCCCCCGACATCGACCGTGGCGGCGCGGCCTTCCGCGTCGAAATGGGTGAGGGAGGGCGCTTCCGCCATCAGAGGGCCTGGACAAGCTCGGCGGCGGCGGCGGTGACGTCCGGCTGCCGCATCAGGCTCTCGCCCACAAGAATGCAGCGGGCGCCGACATCAGCCATCCGGCGGACATCGGAGGGGTTGCGGATGCCACTCTCGGCGATGGGAATTCGATCGGCGGGAACCAGCGGAACAAGCTCTTCCGAAGTCGCAAGGTCGGTCTGCAAAGTCTTAAGATTGCGGTTGTTAACACCGATCAGCCGGGTTTGGAGGCCGAGGGCACGTTCCAATTCGGCGCGGTCATGGACCTCGGCGAGGACACCCATGTCCAAGCTGCGGGCGATATCCTCCAGCTCCTCGGCCTGCTGGTCGGAGAGGGCGGCCATGATGATGAGGATGCAGTCAGCGCCCATCGCCCGGGCTTCGAAAACCTGCCAGGGATGGACCATGAAGTCCTTGCGCAGCACCGGCAGGGTGCAGGCGGCGCGGGCGGCCTTCAGGTGTTCGGCATGGCCCTGGAAATACGGGGCGTCGGTCAGAACCGAGAGGCAGGTGGCGCCGGCGCGGGCATAATCCTCGGCGAGGGTGGCGGGCTCGAAGGGATCGCGGATCAGCCCGCCCGAGGGGGATGCGCGCTTGATCTCGGCGATGAGGCCGACCCGGCCATCGGCCACGGCTTGGCAAAGGGCGGTGACGAAATCGCGCGGACGGTCGGCGGTGCGGGCCTGGCGCTCGATCTCGGAGAGCGGCGTCGCGGCGGAGCGGGCGCGGACCTCCTCGTACTTGTCGGCCAGGATGCGCGCGAGCGTATCTGGCACGGTTTGCGGCTCGGACAGGATCAGATGGGGGGCATTCATGCTGCAGTGGCGTCCTTGAGGCGGGCCAGTACGGCAGAAGCGGCCCCGCTGTCGATGGCCGCCGCGGCCCGCGCCGCGCCGGATGCTAGATCGGTATCGCGCCCCGCAACGACCAGAGCCGCGGCCGCATTCAGCAACACGATATCGCGGTAGGGACCAGGGGCGCTGTCCAGCAACGCGGTGAGGGCGAGGGCGTTCTCGGCCGGCTCGCCGCCGCGGATCGCCTCGGGCGGAGCGCGACGGAGGCCTGCATCCTCCGGTGCGATCGTGAATTCGCGGATCGTCCCGCTGTCGAGCGCGACCACCTGGGTTTCGCCGGAAAGGGCGATCTCGTCGAGCCCCTGGCCATGGACGAGCCAGGCGGCCTCGGTGCCGAGGCGGGCGAGGGTTTCGGCCATGGGACGGAGCCAGGCGGCGCTGAAGGCGCCGGTGAGCTGGCGGCGGACACGGGCGGGATTCGCCAATGGTCCCAGCAGGTTGAAGATGGTGCGGGTGCCGAGCTCGACGCGAGGGCCGGCGGCATGGCGCAGCGCCGCATGGTGGCGCGGTGCCATCAGGAAGACCATGCCGACCGTCTTCAGCACCGCCTCCAGCCGCTCCAGCGGCACGTCGAGGTCGATGCCGAGGGCGGCCAGCGCATCGGCGGCACCGGAGCGGGAGGAGAGGGCACGGTTGCCGTGCTTGGCGACGGGCACGCCGCAGGCGGCAACGACGAGGGAAGTCGCAGTCGAGATGTTGAGGCTGCCCGAGGCATCGCCGCCGGTGCCGACGATGTCGATGGCGCCAGGCGGGGCCTCGATTGCCGTCATGCGGGCGCGCATGGCACGGACGGCGCCGGTCATCTCGGCCACCGTCTCGCCGCGGACGCGCATCGCCATGAGCATGCCGGCGATCTGGGCGGGGGTCGCCTCGCCGGCCATGATGATGCCGAAGGCGGCCTCGGCCTCGCTCTCCGCCAGGCGCTCGCCGGCAGCAAGGCGGGCGAGGACCGGCTTCAGGCTGTTCACGCCGGCACCCGCGCCTTAGCGAGCAGCAGGAAGTTCCGCAGCAGGTCGTGGCCGTGCTGGGAGGCGATGCTCTCCGGGTGGAACTGCACGCCCCAGATCGGCAGGCTGCGATGGGCGAGCCCCATAATGAGGCCGTCCTCGGTCCAGGCGGTGGCCTCAAGCTCGGCGGGTAGGTCGTCGCGGCAGACGACGAGAGAGTGGTAGCGCGTGGCGCGGACCGGACTTGGCAGGCCGGCGAAGAGGTCGGTGCCGCGGTGGTGGACGTCCCAGACTTTGCCGTGGACGGGATCGGGGGCACGGATGACGGTACCGCCGAAAGCCTGGCCGATCGCCTGGTGGCCGAGGCAGACGCCCATCAGCGGCACGCCGGCCGACGCGGCGGCGCCGATCAGCGGCAGGCAGATGCCGGCCTCGTTCGGCGTGCAGGGGCCGGGCGAAAGCAGGATAGCCTCCGGCTGCATCGCCAGGGCCTCCTGGCTCGTCAGCGCATCATTGCGCCGCACCTCGATCTCCACTCCAAGATCACCGAGGAAGTGGTAGAGATTGAAGGTAAAGCTGTCGTAGTTGTCGATCAGCAGGATCATGGTTTCGAACTTTCGGGCCGGGCCGCGGCCGGGTCAAGCGCGGGCGGCGGCGGGGCCGGCGGCGCGGGCGGCCGCAGGGGAGGCAGGGCCGGGCCGCTGATGACGTCGAAGTCGAAATCGCTGCGTTGCATGGGGCCTCCTGGGTGGTTCGGGGGCCGGCACCGCTGGCGGGAGGTGCAGAGACGAAAAAGCCGCCAGCGAGTGGCGGCTTCTGCGGGTCTGCGTGGGTGCGCTGATCCTAGGCCACCGGTGTGTACCAGCGGTACCAAAATCGCGTAGCGGGGATCGCGCGCTGCACCATGGCACTAGTCGTGCCATGGCCGCGCGTGCCGTGCAAGGGGATCAGAAGCCGTAGAGCCGTGCCGGGTTGTCGACGAGGATGGCTTGGCGCTGAGCAGGCTCGGGCGCCCAGTCGCCGAAGGCGTCCATCAGCACGCCGTCGTCCGGCACCTCCTCGGGCGAGGCAAGGGAGGGGTGGGGCCAATCGGTGCCCCAGACGCAGCGCTCGGGCGCGGCCTCGATCATGGTGCGGGCCATGGCGGCGACGTCGGCATAGGGCGCGCCAGCGGTAGAGGAGCGGTAGCCGCAGAGCTTGGCCCAGGCGCCGCCGCGCAGCAGCCGGAGCAGGGCCTGGAAGGCGGGGTGATCAAGGCCTTGGTCGCCAGACTTCACGCCGCCCATGTGGTCGATGACCAAGGGGCAGGGCAGGCGGGCGAGGACGGGCTCCAGCGCAAGCATTTCAGTGGGATGGGCATAGAGCTGCATGTGCCATCCGAGCTCGGCGAGGCGGGCGCCAAGGGCTTCGATCTGGGCGAGCGGGGTGCCGTTGCCGCTCACCGCATTGAAGCGGACGCCGCAGGCGCCGCGGTCGGCCATGGCGCGGAGGGTGGACAGGTCGAAGCTTTCGTCGACCACCACTACGGCGCGGGCGCGATCTCGGCCGAGAGCCTCGACGGCATCGAGGGTTACTGCATTGTCGGTGCCGTAGATGCTCGGCTGGACGATGACGGTGCGGGCGATGTCGATCGTGTCACACATCGCCCGGTAGGCGGCGACGGAGGCTTCGGGCGGGGTGTAGGAGCGGCCGGGGGAGAGCGGGTAGCGCTCATAGGGGCCGAAGATGTGCATGTGGCAGTCGGTCGCGCCAGCAGGCGGTTGCCAATGCGGGCGGCTGGTGACGGCGCGGGCGCCCGGGCAGGGGCGGGTCATCCACGGCGGCCGGCGGCGAAGCGGACGGCCTCCTCGGCCGCGCGGAACAGGGCGCGGGCCTTCTGCTGGGTTTCCTCGTATTCGGCGACCGGGTCGCTGTCGGCGACGACGCCGGCGCCGGCCTGGACATGCATCACCCCGTCCTTCACCAACGCGGTGCGGAGGCCGATGCAGGTGTCCATGCCGCCATCGGCGCCGAAATAGCCGAAGCCGCCGGCATAGATGCCGCGCCGGGAGGGCTCCAACTCCTCGATGATCTGCATGGCGCGGACCTTGGGGGCGCCGGTCAACGTGCCGGCCGGGAAGCCGCCGGCGAGGGCATCGACGGCGGTAAGGCCAGGGCGGAGGCGGCCGCGCACCTCGGAGCCGATATGCATCACCTGGGAATAGCGCTCGATCTGGAACTGGCTCGGCACCCGGACGGTGCCGATGGCGGAGACGCGGCCGACATCGTTGCGGCCGAGATCGAGCAGCATCAGGTGCTCGGCGCGCTCCTTCGGGTCGGCGAGGAGTTCGGCCTCGAGCGCCTTGTCTTCCTCGGGCGTGGCGCCGCGGCGGCGGGTGCCGGCGAGCGGGCGGATGGTCACTTCGCCGTCGCGGAGGCGCACGAGGATCTCGGGCGAGGCGCCGACGGCGGCGAAGCCGGTGAAATCGAAAAAGAAGAGGAAGGGCGCCGGGTTGATCCGCCGCAGCGCCCGGTAGAGGGCGAAGGGCGGCAGGGCGAAGGGTATCGAGAAGCGCTGGCTGGGCACGACCTGGAAGCAGTCGCCGGCGCGGATGTAGTCCTTGGCGCGCTCCACTGCGGCGATGAAGCCTTTGCGGGTGAAGTTGCTGGAGGGTTCGGGCAGCTTCGGCAGGCTGACTGGGGCGGCGGGGCGGGGCAGCGGGCGGTCGAGCGCGGCCTCGGTCTCGTCCAGCCGGGCCTGGGCGGCGTCCCAGGCGGCCTGCGGGTCCTGGCCTGGCTGAGGCCACACGGTGGTGAAGAGGCTGAGCGCGTCCCGCACATGGTCGAAGACTGCGACGAGGGTGGGGCGGACAAGGACCGCATCGGGCACGCCGAGCACATCCGGGGCGGTCGAGGGCAGGCGCTCCATCAGCCGGACCATGTCATAGCCGAGATAGCCGAAGAGGCCGACGGCGATGGGCGGCAGGCCGGGCGGGAGCGTCATCTGCGCCGCGGTGATGGCAGCGCGGAGGCTTTCCAGCGCATCCTCGCCGGCGGGTTCGAAGGCGTGAGGGGCGGCTAGCGCGTGGTGGTTCACCTCGGCGCGACCATTGCGGCAACGCCAGATGAGGTCCGGCTCCAACCCGACGGCGGAGTAGCGGCCGCGGGCGGCGCCGCCCTCGATGCTCTCCAGCAGGAAGCTGTTCGGTTTGCCGGAGGCGAGCTTCAGGAAGACCCCAACCGGCGTGTCCAGGTCCGCCACCCGCTCCCGCCACAGCACCTGGGCCTGCCCGGCGGCAAGACCAGCGCTGAAGGCGGCGAAATCGGGGGAGGGCATGGCGGGTGCTCCGGGTTCAGGGTTGGGCGAGGCTGTCGAGCAGGCGGGCGTTGATGCGGACATCGGCCCGGTTGCGCAGGGCGGCGACGTATTCCGTCTCAAGGTCGCCGGCCATGGCCTGGCTAGTCTCGGCCTTGAGGCGGGCGAGGGCCGCCGGGTCGGCGGCGGGGTCGGGGCGGGTGACCTCCAAGAGCTGGGCGACGGCGAAGCCGTCCCGCGTCCGTGCCATGGTGGGCTCGTTCGCCTTCAATTCGAAGAGCGGGGCGAGAATTTCGGCCGGCACCGGCCCGTCGCGCTGGTCGCGGGTCACGGCGCCGATCTCACGGACGCCGAAGCCGGCCTCGCGGGCGGCATCGGCCAGGCTCTTACCGCCCTTCACGGCGGCGAGGAGGCCGGCGGCGCGCTCCTCCATCTCGCGGCGCTTGGCCTCGGCAATGAAGGCCTCTCGGACCTGGGGCTCGACGCTTTCGAAGGGGCGGAGGGTGGGGAGCGTGACCTCCTTCACATCGACGGCGACGAATCCGGCCTCGGTTTCGGCGAGGCGGGGGGCGGCGCCCTTCTCCGTCGTGAAGACGGTGCGCAGCAGGGGCGCGCGGGCGGCCTCGATCACGGGTAGCTCGACCGCCTTGCCCTCGGGTTCGAGGCCATTGGCATCCGTGCGTATGGTGGCAAAGCCGAGGTTGAAGCGCTGTGCGACCTCGGCGAGGGTCGCGCCGGCGGCCAGCGCGTCCTCCACCTGGTTGGCGCGCTCGAAGGCGAGGTCGGCGGCCTTCTCGGCGGTGAGGTCGGTACGGAGCTGATCGCGGACTTCGGCGAGCGGCCGGGTGGCGCCTGGCTCGATGCCTTCGACCTTGAGGACGTGCCAACCGAAATCGGTCCTCACCGGGGTGGTGACGGTGCCGGGCGCGGCTGCGAAGGCGGCTTCGGCGAGCTGCGGGAAGGGCAGGCCGGCGCGGTCGATGGCGCCGAGATCCACCGCCTGTCCGCCGGCGGCGTCGGCCTCGCGGGTGATGGTGGCGAAGTCGGCGCCGCCTGACCAGGCGGCGGCGATGGCCTTGGCCTTCTCCTCGTCCTGGACCAGCACCTGCTCCAGCTTGCGGCGCTCCGGCGTCTCGAACTGGTTGCGGCGGGAGTCATAGGCGGCGGCGAGGTCGGCGTCGGAAACCTCGATCTCGCGGCTGATCCGGTCGGCGGTCAGCACGCCGACGCTCGCCTCGCGGTATTCGGGGCTGGAGAAGCGGTCCGGGTTGTTCTCGTGGAAGCGGCGGAGCTGGGCTTCCTCCGGCGCCGGGGGCTCGGGGGCGGCGGCGAGGGGGAGGGTGACGAGGCTGGCGCTGCGCTGCTCCTGCTGCCACTGCAACAAGGTGTTGCCCAGCGCGTCGGGAATGGCGGCACCGGAGCGGATGGCGAGCGCCAGCTGTTGCCGGGCCAGGTCGGCACGGACCAGGGCGAGGAAGCCGGCCTCGGTCAGGTCGTTGCTGCGCAGGAAATTCTCGAAGACCGGGCGCTCGAACTGGCCGCTCATGCCGCGGAAGCCTTGGATCGAGAAGATGAAGTCACGCACCGCTTGGTCCGGCACGGCAATGCCCAGATCGCTTGCCTCGGCGCGCAGGACACGGTCGAGGATCAGCTGCTCGATCGCCTGCTGGGCGACGGCGCGACGGATGCGCGGGTCGTTGTCGAACTGGCCGCCGAGCTGGCGGGAGAGACGCTGCATCTCCCGGCGGATGGCGGCCTGGGCCTCCTCAATCTCGATGGGCGCGCCATTGACCCGGGCGACGGCATTGTCCTGGCCGAAGCTGCGGATTGTGTCGCCGATGCCCCAAACGGCGAAGGAGCCGATCAGCAGGACGAAGAGCAGCTTGGCGACCCAGGTCGAGGCGAGCCGGCGGAGAGCGGTGAGCATGATGGTCCGTCTGTGATCCGGGCGGGGTGCATAGCGGAGGCGTCGGCCGTTGCCAAACCTGTTGGTCGCGGATACCCGGTTTCGGCCAACAGAGAGGATGCCGCCATGACCCCCGGAGTGCGCCCGTTGATCGCCGGCAATTGGAAGATGCACGGCACCCTGCTCGAGGCCGGGGCGCTGGCCGAAGGGGTCCGGGCCGGCGCGGCAGGGGCGCGGGCCGAGTTGCTGGTCTGCCCGCCCTTTCCCTATCTGGTGCCGGTCGGGGGCGCCCTGGGAGCCGATATCGCACTCGGTGGGCAGGATTGCCATGCACGGGAGAAGGGCGCCCATACCGGCGACGTGGCGGCGGCGATGCTGCAGGACGTCGGGGCCACCTACGTGATCCTCGGCCATTCCGAGCGGCGGGCGGATCATGGCGAGACGGATGCCATGGTGCGGTCCAAGGCGGAGGCGGCGCTGGCGGCGGGGCTCGTCCCCATCGTCTGCGTCGGGGAGAGCGAGGCGCAGCGGCTGGCGGGCGACGCGGAGACCGTCGTTACCCAGCAGCTCGATGGCAGCCTGCCGGATGGATTTGCGGCCGCCGGGGGCGTCGTCGCCTATGAGCCGGTCTGGGCCATCGGCACCGGGCGGACGCCGACCGAGGCGGAGATCGCGGCCATCCACGCGGCGATCCGGGCCAACCTGGAAGGGCGATTTGGCACGCCAGGCGGGGGGCTGCGTATCCTCTATGGCGGCTCGGTGAAGCCAGGCAACGCGAAGGCCATCCTGGCGCTGCCGCATGTCGATGGGGCCTTGGTCGGCGGGGCGAGCCTGGCAGCGGCGGATTTCCTGGCGATTGCTGCGGGGGTGCCGGACGCCGCGTGACGCCGCAGCTCATCGGCTCGGAGATCTACCGGCACTCCTCCTATGGGCCAAAGCATCCGCTGGCGATCCCCCGCGTCTCGACGGCGCTCGACCTGATCGAGGCGCTGGGCTGGCTGCCGCCGGGCGGCTGGATCGAGGCGCCGATGGCGACGCCGGCGGAACTCGCGCGGTTTCATGCGCCAGACTACATCGCCGCGTTGCAGCGGGCGGAGGCGATGCAGCGGGCGACGCCGGAGGACCAGGCGCGCTTCCATATCGGGGCGCATGGCAACCCGGTCTACCGGGAGGTCTTCTCCCGGCCGGCGACCAGCGCGGGCGGATGCATGCTGGCCGCCAGGCTCACCGCAAAGGGTGGGGTGGTCTATTGTCTGGGTGGCGGGACGCATCACGGGCGGACGGACCGGGCGAGCGGCTTCTGCTACCTCAACGACCCGGTGCTCGGGCTGCTGACTTGGCTCGATGCCGGGCTCGACAATGTCCTCTATGTCGATATCGATGCGCATCACGGAGATGGGGTGCAGGACGCCTTCCGGGACGATCCGCGGGTCTTCACCCTCTCTGTGCATGAAGCGGGACGTTGGCCGCAAACCGGGGCGGTGGAGGACCGGGCGGGTGGGGCGGCGCGTAATCTGCCGGTGCCGCCTGGTTTCAACGATTCCGAGATGCTCTGGGTGTTGCATCAGGCGATCCTGCCCATCACGCTGCGCCTGCAGCCGCAGGCGATCATGCTGCAATGCGGGGCGGATGCACTGGAGGAGGACCCGCTCTCGCGCCTCGCGCTCTCCAACAATGCGCATTGGGGGGTGGTGCGGGCGCTGATGGGGTTGGCGCCGCGGCTGCTGGTCCTGGGGGGCGGCGGGTATAATCCCTGGACGGTCGGGCGGTGCTGGGCGGGGGTCTGGGCGGTACTCAACGGGTATGACATCCCGGAGCGGCTGCCACCCGCCGCAGAACAGGTGCTGCGGGCGCTGCGCTTCGGGCGGGCGGCTGGGCGAAATCCGCCGGACCACTGGTTCACGACCCTGCGGGATATGCCGCGGCCGGGCGTGGTGCGGGCGGCGGTGCAGCGGGTGGCGGCGGCCGTAGTGCGGGACCTCGCCACCATCGCGCCGCCGGTACGTTAGGGGTTCATCCCCCTTACAGGATCTGCAATGCCGAGACTCAACCCCCGACTGATCGATACCGGCAGCCCGCCCATCCCCGAAATCCAGGCCTGGGGCCGGCGCTATGACGGGAAGCATGGGCCGCTGATGAATCTCTGTCAGGCAGTGCCGGCCTATCCGCCGCCGCCGGAGATGCTGGAGCGGCTTGCGGCGGCGGCGGGTAGCGCGGAGGCGGCCGCTTATGGGCCGATCCAGGGAGACGCCGCGCTGCGGGAAGCCTATGCGGCGCATCTGCGCAGGCTTTATGGCGGGAGTTGTGCGGCGCAGAATGTTGCCATCACCGCTGGCTGCAACCAGGCCTATTTCGTGGCCATGATGGCGCTGGCCGGGCGCGGCGATGCGGTGATCGTGCCCACGCCCTGGTATTTCAACCATGCGATGTCGCTCGACATGCTGGGGATCGAAGCGCGGGGCCTGCCCTGCGGCCCGGGCTTCCTGCCCGATCCGCAAGCGGCGGAGGCGCTGATCGATGGCCGGGTGCGAGCCATCGTCCTGGTGACGCCGAACAATCCGACCGGGGCGGCCTACCCACCGGCGCTCGTCGCGCGATTCCATGCACTGTGCCGGCGGCGGGGGATCTGGCTGGTGCTGGACGAAACCTATCGGGACTTCCTGCCGCCCGGGCATGGTGCGCCGCATGGGCTGCTGCAGGGGGAAGGATGGCCGGAAAACCTCGTTCAACTCTACAGTTTCTCCAAATCCTTCGCCATTCCGGGGCATCGGCTGGGGGCGCTGGCGGCGCCGGAGGTGCTGCTGCCGCAGCTCGGCAAGGTGATGGATTGCGTGCAGATCTGCGCCAACCGGCCGGCCCAGGCTGCGGTAGCCTGGGGGATCGATGCGCTGGCGGGCTGGCGGGAGGAGAAGCGGACGGAGATGGACGCGCGGGGGCGGGCCCTGCGCGCCGGCTTCAAGGATCTGGCCGGATGGCGGCTGGAGGCTCTTGGGGCCTATTTCGCCTATGTGCGGCACCCCTTCGGCGAGGCCTCGGCCTGGGACGTGGCGCGGCACCTGGCGACAGAGCATGGGCTGATGGCATTGCCCGGCCCGGCCTTCGCCGGGGCGGAGCGGCATCTGCGCATCGCCTTCGCCAATGTGGACGTGGCAGGCGTGTCGGCACTGCTGGAGCGCCTGCGGCGGGTGGAGGAGGAACGACCGGCCCTGGCCGCGGCGGGGTGAGGCCTGGTCAGGCCGAGGGTAGGTCGAGCACCGCCTGGGCAAAGGCCTCCGGCGCTTCCTGCGGCACATTGTGGCCGATGCCGGGCAGCACGCGGCGCTCATAGGGACCGGTGAAATGGCGGTGGTGGTCGGCGGAGGCCGCGGCTGGGCCGACGCCATCGGCACCGCCATGCGGGGCGATGGTCGGCACCGTGATGCGGGGCTGTCGGGCGAGGGCGGCCTCGATCGGCTCCAGCGCCGGGTCGCCCCCGGCATAGCCGAAGCGGTGGCGATAGGACTGGATCACCACCGGGACGAAATCCGGGTTGTCGAAGGTGCTGGCGCTGGCGGCGAAGGTGGTGGCGTCGAAATGCCACTCGGGTGACCAGAGGCGCCAGAGCAGGCGGGCGATGCCACGGCGGTCGACCTCCAACCCGGCGCGACCGCGCTCGGTGTGGAAGTAGTATTGATACCAGAGGCGGTGCTCCTGCTCCGGGGAGGCCGGCTTCGCCGAGCCGGCGATGTCCTGGACGTTGTAGCCGGTGCAGGAGACGAGGCCGGCGACGCGCTCCGGCCAAAGCGCCGCGACGATGCAGGCGGCGCGACCGCCCCAATCATAGCCGGCGAGGGTCGCGCAAGGGATGGCAAGCGCGTCGAGCAGATCAAGCAGGTCCTGGCCGAGTGCGGCCTGCTGGCCGGATCGGGGCGTCTCGGGCGAGAGGAAGCGGGTCGGGCCATAGCCGCGCAGATAGGGGATGATGCAGCGGCGGCCGGCGGCGAGGCGAGGCACGACCTCCGCGTAGGCGTGCGGGGCATAGGGGAAGCCGTGCAGCAGCAGGACGGGTGGACCGTCGGGCGGGCCCGCCTCCGCATAGGCGATCTCGAGTTTCGGGGTGCGGATGGTGCGGAGCGCTTCCATGCGGGGAGTATGGTCGGCGGGCCGCGCTGATGCCAAGCTGGCCGCCATGTTTCGACGCTCCCTGCTCGGCCTCGTCGGCCTCCTCCTAGCCACCCCCGCCCTCGCCCAGACCGAACCGCAGCCGCGGCTGCCCGAGGAGAAGCTCGCCATCGTCACGCGCGACGGCAAGCGGCATGAATTCCGGGTGGAGATGGCGCTGACCATGGAGCAGCAGATGGTCGGGCTGATGTTCCGCCCGAGCGTCGGGGCAGATGAGGGGATGCTGTTCGACTGGGGGCAGCCGCGCGAGTCCAGCATGTGGATGCGCAACACCGTCGCCCCGCTCGACATGGTCTTCATCGGCGCGGATGGGCGCATCCACCGGATTGCGGAGCGGACGGTGCCCTATTCCCTCGCGGCCATCGACAGCCGCGGGCCGGTGCGGGCGACGCTGGAACTGGCGGCGGGGACGGCGGAACGGCTGGGGCTGCGCGTCGGGGACCGGGTGATCCAGCGGATCTTCAACAACGCGAATTAGAGCCGCGGCGGCGGCATCGCCATACGGCCGGCGAGGGGGATGGGTGCGGCGCGATAGGCGGAAAGACCGCGGCCGCTTCCTGGATTTGCATTGGCGAGGACCGGAGCGCGGTCGGCGCCGTTCGAGAGCATGAAGCCGCCGCCGGGCTGGCTCGGGCGAAAGAGGGGCAGCGCCACCTGTGGCGCGGGCGTCGGCCGCGCTTGCTCCTGTGCCCAGGCGGCAGCGACTCGGGCGCGGTAGGGCTCGGCATGTTCCGGTGTCTGGGAATGATAGGCGGCGGCGGCTGCCATCCAGTCGGCACGGGTGGATTTCAGCTCGTTCAGGAAGCGGGCGGCGTAACGGGCATTCGCGAGCGGATCGAAGGCCTCGTCCAGGCTGACGAAGGCGTTCGGATGGTGGCGCAGGTTGATCTGCATGCAGCCGATGTCGATGGATCGCATGCCCTGGGCCTGGAGGGAGCGGACGGCGGCAATAGCTGCCGCCTTGTCTGGGAAGAAGCTGCCGCGCCCCTCCGCATTGATGGTCCAGGGCCAGGGCTCGAGCGTGCCGGTGGCCGGGTTGCGGCGGCCGGATTCGACGCGGGCGATGGCGGCCAGGAGGCGTGACGGAAGGCCTGCCTCGCGCTCCACCGTGGCGATGGCGGCCTCGCACGAGCCATTCGGCGTTGCCGCGGCGGGCAGGGGAAGCAGAAGCAGCGCCAGGACGAAGAGCAGGCGGTGACGGGGCATCGCTGGGTTCCCGCGCCCGCGGCATGCGGGCGGCGGAGGGGTTCAGCGCAAGGGGCGTGCCAAGCCAGGCTTTAGGGATGGCGAACAGCGCGGTAAAGGAAGCCGGAGCATGGCCATTGGATCGGAGGCTAGGCCGCCGATCCCTGCTTCCCGGCTCAGGCGGTCGCCAGCACTTGGCTCCGGCGCGTCCACCCCCGCGGGACCGGATCGATGGCGGCTTCCGGCCGGCGGGCGTTGCGCGCGGTCTCGACCGCGGCCGGGCTCGGCTCGAAGGCGACATAGCCGCGGCCCCAGACGGTGCGGATCATCTCCGCCGCGCCGCAATCGGCGAGCTTCCGGCGCAGCTTGCAGACGAAGACGTCGACGATCTTGGAATCAGGCGCCATGCCGTCGGCATAGAGGCTGCTCATGAAGCGTTCCTTGGTCAGGAGCACCCCCTTGTGCAGCATCAGCGTCTCGAGGAAGTCGAATTCACGGGCGGTCAGGTTGACGCGACGGCCATCGACCACGGCGGCGTGTTGCGCCTGATCGAGCGTGACGTTGCCACAGACCAGGCGGGCGCTGGCATGGCCGCGGGCGCGGCGGGCAAGGGCCTGGAGCCGGGCGGCCAGCACACGGAGATGGATCGGGTTGGCGAGTACGTCATCGGCGCCGGCGTGAAGCAGCGCTTCCTCCTCGGCCGGCTGCGCGGTGCGGCCGCAGAGCACGGCAACAGGCAGGTTGAGGCCGCGTCGGCGGAGATCGGCGATGGCGGTCTGGGCCTCGCGGACGGGGCCGTCGATGCGCAGGATGAGGCCGTCATAGGGCCCGCTCAGCGCAAGGGCGGAGGGCAGGTCGTCCAAGGTGTCGATATCGTCACAGCGGAGGCCGAGATCGGCGAGGCCTGCGACAAGGGTCGCGGCGTTGGCCGAAGGGGAGGCAAGGAGGATGTGCATGCGCTGCTCCGCCAGGTGGATCGTCTGCAAGGCCGTTGGTGATCACAGGATAGTGTGCAGGATATGGAATACAATCCAATTCGCGCGATGCGTGTGTCGGTAACCCTTGCTGTGGCTCTGGCGAAACACCTGTGCGAGGCCAAATCAGACAGGCTGCTTCGTAGCCTGCCCTTGCCCTAGGAGTATGGAGATGTTCATTCGCAGGCGCCGTGGCTGGGAGATGCCGGAAAGCGCGGTGACGCCGGAGGCGCTGGTATTCGGCCGGCGGACGGCGCTGAAGGCGGCGGGGCTGGCCTCGATCGGGCTGCCTGGGCTGGCGCGGGCGGCGGATTTCCCGGCGGCCGCGCGCAACGCCCGGTACGAGCCCGGCCGCGCCATCACGGCCGAGCGAGAGGCAACCACCTACAACAACTTCTACGAGTTCGGCACCGACAAGGGCATCTACCGACCCGCGCAGAAGCTACCGCTCTCGCCCTGGACAGTGAAAGTCGACGGGCTGGTGGACCGACCGCGGGAGTTCTCGGTCGAGGACCTGACCAAGGCCATGCCGGTGGAGGAGCGCGTCTATCGGCTGCGCTGCGTCGAGGCATGGTCGATGGTGGTGCCCTGGACGGGCTTCCCGCTCTCAGCGCTCCTGTCGGCTGTCGGCGTGCAGGCAGGAGCCAAGTATGTGCGCTTCGAAACGGCGGCCTTGCCGGCGGTGATGCCGGGGCTGCGGCAGTCCTGGTACCCTTGGCCTTATGTCGAGGGCTGCACCATTGAGGAGGCGGGGAACGACCTATCCTTCCTGGTCGTCGGGGCCTATGGCAAGCCGCTGCTGGCGCAGAATGGCGGGCCGATCCGCTTTCACCAGCCCTGGAAATACGGTTTCAAGGCAGGCAAGTCGCTGACACGCATCAGCCTGGTGGCGGAGCGGCCGAAGAGCTTTTGGGAGGCCATCCAGCCGCAGGAATATGGCTTCTGGGCTAATATCAACCCGGAAGTGCCGCATCCGCGCTGGAGCCAGGCGAGCGAGCGGGTGCTCGGCACGGGCGAGCGAGTGCCGACGCAGCTCTTCAACGGCTATGGCGAGTTCGTCGCCGGGCTCTACGGCAACCTGCAGCGGGAAAGGCTCTGGACCTGATCCCGATGCGGCCCCGCCGAGCTGGGATCCGGGCTGGCTAGTCCAGGCGGGCGCCTGAGATCTCGACGAGACGCTTCCACCGCGGGGTCTCCGCCTGGATGCGGGCGGTGAGCGCCTCGGGCGTCTCGCTGGTGAGGACCTGGTAGCCGAGCGGGCGCAGGCGTTCGACGAAGGCGGGGTCGGCGGCGATCCGCCTCACCGTCTCGTTGAGCTGGGCAAGGACCGGGGCGGGGGTGCTACCCGGGGCCATCATCGCGTTCCAGCTTTGGATGTCTAGGTCGCCGAGGCCGAGGGCCGCGAGGTCCCTCATCCCCGGCACATCCGGCAGGAAGGGCAAGCGCTCGGCGCTGCTGACGGCGAGGGGTCTGAAACGGCCTGCCTCCACATGCGGCATCAACGCCGGCATGACGTCGAACATCATGTCGATGGTTCCTGCGAGCAGGTCGGAGATGGCCGGGCCGCCGCCACGATAGGGAACATGGGTGATGCGCGCCCCGGTTGCCTGGTTCACCGCGGCGATGGTCAGGTGGCTGGTGGTGCCGGTGCCGGAGGAGCCCATCGTCACCTGCTCCGGCTGTGCCCTGGACCAGGCAATGAGGGCAGGGAAGTCGCTCCATCCACGCTTCGCCGCCGTATCGGCGTTCACCACGCAAAGCACCGGGCCGGTGGTAACGTTGGAAATGGGGGCGAGGTCGCGCTGCGGGTCGAAGGACAGGGATTTGTATAGGAAGGGCGCAGCGCAAAGCGTGGTGGCGCCGATGAGGCCGATGGCGGAGCCATCGGACGGCGATTTTGCCAGGGCATCGGCGCCGATATTGCCGCCGGCTCCGCCGCGGTTCTCGGTGACGACAGTCTGGGCGAGCAGCGTCCCGAGGCGCTCGGCGATCAGCCTGCCGAGGATGTCGATAGCTCCGCCGGGCGGAAAGGGCACGATCAGCCGTAAGGGGCGGCCGCCTGCGACGGGTTGGGCGAAGGCAGGGTCAGCGAGCAGGGTAGCGCCTGCGGTGAGGATGCTGCGACGTCCCGGCATGGCGCGACCTCCTGTCGCGGTGCAGGCTACAGGCGTTGGCGAGCTTCGGCGATAACCCTGAGCACGTCCGGCGTCAGGTCGTAGGTGGCGAGCTCCTCCGGCAGGGCCCAGGCGATGGCGGAGACATCGTCGCCGGGACGGCCCTCACCGCCGGTGCGGCGGCCGCAGAAATCGATGATGGTGTAGTGGTAGCGCGTGGCGCCGCCCGGGTCGGTGGTGATGGCATCGACCACGGCGGCCAGTTCGAGCGGGCCGGCCTCGATGCCGGTCTCCTCGAAGAGCTCGCGCCTGGCGGCGGCCTCGGCCCGCTCGCCGAGATGCTGGGCGCCGCCGGGGAGCGACCAGCTGCCGACGCGGGGCGGCTTGCCGCGCCGGGCGAGCAGCACGCGGTCGCCGTCGAAGACGACGATGCCGATGCCGACCCAGGGGCGGTCGGGATACTCGCGGGTGCTCATCGGGCCTGCGGCGGTGGCGGCGCGGCGCGGGGCATGAGATCCTCGAACCGGGGGATGAAGGCTTTCTCCTTCCACACGCCGACCTGGTAGCTCCAGTTTCGCCAGCGGGCGTTGAGCGGCTCGCTGCCCGGGCCCTCGGCGGCGAGGCGGATCCAAAGGGTTTCGCCTTCATGGCTCGGGGCGACGGTGACGGCGAGGCCGTCGATGAGGGCGAACCGGGACTCGCCCAAAGCGCGGCCGGGCGCCTCGGCGGCGGGCTTCACGTCGAGGAAGGTGAGGAATTCGAAGCCACGCGCCACCTCATCGAGCGAGACGTCGTCAAGCGGACGCGGGTCGAGGGGCTGTTCGAGGCGGAGCTTCGCCTCGGCCTCGTCGCCGCGGGCGAGCATCAACTCCGGCTCGTCGGCACGGCGGATGGTGACGCGGCGCACGCGGTCCCCGGCGATATTGGCGATGTCGCGGTCGAGCCAGAGCTGCGCATCGGCATCGGCGGGCAGGCGGCCCTCGGCGAGCCAGGCCTGGCTCTCGGCGGGGCGGCGGATATAGGCGCTCTCCGGCACGTTGCCCTGGGTGCGCACGCGGCGGCGGCCGATGACGATTTCGGCGACCGGTTGGTCCCCGGCGGCGAGGACGCGCAGCAACAGGGCGGTGCTGCCAGGGCGGGAGGGATCGTCGACGCCCAGCCGGTCGTGCTGGCCGGGATCGGCGGTGCGCGGCTCCACCAGGCGCAGTTCGGTGAGGCCGACCAGCAACTCGCGCACCCGCTCAGGACGGACGGGGTAGTTGCCCTTCTCCGACAGAACCCAGGACTCGCCCTGGCGGAGCAGGGTGAGGCTGCCGTCATGCTTGCGGATCTCGATCCTCGCCGCCTCGGCAAGACGTGGGGCAAGGCCGGGGAAGGCGAGGCTGGCGGCGGGCGGGGCGACCTCCTTTTGCAAGGTCTGGGGGGTGAGCAAAAGCGCGGCGCCCACCGTTACGATGGCGCCGCCGCCGAGAAGCAGCAGGGTCCGGCGTTGCATCGATGTCTCCTCAGGCCCGGGCGGCGGCGCGGCGGCGCTGCCGCAGCACGGCGAGGCCGATGGCGAAGAGGGTCAGCAGCGCCGGGACGAGGGCGATGTTGACCAGGCGAAGCGTCGTCTCCAGCCCCTCGATGTCGCGGCGCAGCTCGAGCTGCACCGCGCGGAGCTGGCGGCGGGTGGCAAGGATCTCCTCGCGGGCGCGGTCGATCTCGGTGCGCTGCTCGGGCGTGATGACGGCTTGGCTTGCGTTGCGCTCGGCGCCGGGGGCGGTCGGGGTGCCCTGGCGCAGCTCGCGCAGGCGGCGCTCCGTCTCCTCCAGCCTCTGGGTCAGCTGGCGCTCGGTCTGGCGGTACTGGGCGTCGGCATTGCGGCGGATGTCCTCCACCAACTCGAAGGGGCGGAGGCTCTCGCCGCGGGAGCGGAGCGAGATCAGCGCGTCGGAACCGCCAAGCGTGTCGGTGATGTTGCTGACGAAGGCGCCGTTGCCGCTGATCGGCGTCGCCATCGCCTGGCCGAAGAAATCCTGGATGCGGACCCAGAAGCGGTCCTCCAGGATGTCGCTGTCGTTAATGACGACGAGATTGGCCGGACCCTGGCTGCGGGCGAGATGGGCGGGGAAACCTTCCGGGCGCTGCTGGCCCTCAGCGAGCGGCGGCGGGCCATCCGGGAAGGCGGAAGCAAGCTCGCCGCGCAGCCGGGCGGCGAGGACGTGGCGGCTGCCGTCGGCGCGGAAATCGGCGAGCAGGCGCGCCGGGCTTGGGTCCTGGCTGACGCGGGCAGCGTCCACCACCATGCTCTGTGCGGAGGAGGTCAGCAGCGGGGTGAATTCCACCGTGCTGCCCTCGCGCTTCCGCAGCTCGCCGGCGGAGGCGACGGTGACCTGGTCGAGCTGGGCGAGCGAGACCTCGGAGCGGTTCAGGCTGTCGCCCTGGAGGTTGTACCAGGCGAGGTAGTCCACGGCCTGGACGCGGTCGCCGGGGCCAGCGCGGACGCGCCAGGCGCCGCGCAGGTCGAGCACCACCTTGTCGGAGGATGCATCGATGCCCCAGGCGTTCAGCAGACGGTCGAGCGAGGAGGAGGTGTTAGTCTGCGGCTGGCCGGTCGGGCCGGGACGGGCGGCTTGGCTCTCCGAATGCGGGTCGACCAGCAGGAAAAGCTTGCCGCCACGCATGACGAACTGGTCGACGGCGTATTGCGCCGCGTCGCCCAGCCCCTGTGGATGGGCGAGGAGGAGGACCTGCACATCCGGGTCGATCACCTGGGCGTCGAGTGCGACGTCCTTCACGGTGAAATACTGGCGGAGCTGCGTCATCACCGCGGCCGGCTGGGCGAGCTGGGGCTGGCGCAACATCATCGCGCGCGGGTCGCCGTTCAGCGGCAGGGGCGACATGACGCCGATGGTGGGGCGGCGCGGGTTGGAAAGCTCGTAGACAAGGCGCGTCAGATCGGCCTCGAGGAAACGCTCGCGGTCCGGCTGGAAGAAGGCGAGGACGCGCTCGTCATCGACGAGGTTGGTGCCAGCGAGGCCAAAATAGACCTGCTCGCCTGACTGATCGACCGGCACGCCCTGAAGGCCATAGGCCATCGCGCGGTCCTCGATCTCGGAGAAGGGCTCCGGGTCGAAGACTTCGAGCTTCACCTTGTCCTTCGAGAGCGAGACGTATTCCGCCAGCATCTCGCGCACCCGGTCGGCATAGGCGCCATACATCGGGATCTCGGCACCAAGCCGGCGCGAGTAGAAGAGGCGCAGCGTGATCGGGTCCTGCAACCCGCCGAGGATCTGCCGCGTGCCGCCGGAGAGAGTGTAGAGGCCCTGGCTCGTCAGGTCGATGCGGGCGCGCGGCAGCAGCCGGTCGGCCAGCATGTTGACGCCGATAACGAGCACAGCAGCGGCCAGCAGGCCGAGGGCGGAGGTGCCGAGGCGGCGGCTGCCGCGGCGCGGTGTGGTCTCGCTCATGGGACTAGTCCGCCTTCCGATGGTCGAGCACGACGGCATTCACGAAGAGGAAGAAGCCGATGAAGCTGGCGAACCAGATGAGGTCCCGCGCCGCGATGACGCCGCGGGTGAAGCCGCCGAAGCGATCCGCGACGGAGAGGTTGCGGGCGATCTCGGCCAGCACCGGTAGTCGCGTGTCGAGGAATTCGGTGACGACGGGGCTGCCGGCGGCAGCGAAGAGGAAGCAGAGGGCGACGGCGAGGACGAAGGCGATCACTTGGTTCCGCGTCAAGGCCGAGACCGCGGCGCCGAGCGCCAGATAGGCGCCGGCGACCAGCAGGCAGCCGACATAGCCCGAGAGGATCACGCCGTTGTCGGGCGAGCCAAGGATGTTGACGGTGATCCAGAGCGGGAAGGTCAGCGCCAGTGCGATTCCGCAGAAGGCCCAGGCTGCGAGGAATTTGCCGAGCACCGCCGCCCATTGCGGCAGGGGCAGGGTCAGCAGCAGCTCGATCGTGCCGAGGCGCCGCTCCTCCGCCCAGAGGCGCATGGTCAGCGCGGGGACGAGGAAGAGGAAGAGCCAGGGGATGAAGGAGAAGAAAGGTACGAGGTCCGCCTGGCCGCGGCCGAAGAAGTTGCCGAGGGTGAAGGTGAGCGCACCGGCCAGGACCAGGAAGATGACGATGAAGACCGTGGCGACCGGCGTGGCGAAGTAGCCGGCCAGTTCGCGCCGGGCAACGGTGAGGGCGGCGCGCATCAGGCGGCCTCCTGCCCGAGGGTGAGGCGGCGGAAGACGTCGTCGAGGCTGCTGCCCCGCTCCTCCAGCACGGAAGGCGGCGCATCCACCACCACCCTGCCGCGGGCGATGATGATGGCGCGGGTGCAGACGGCGCCGACCTCCTCCAGGATATGGGTGCTGATGACGATGGCCTTCTCGGGCGCCATGCGGCGGATCAGCTCGCGCACCTCGTGCTTTTGGTTGGGGTCGAGGCCGTCGGTCGGCTCGTCCAGCACCAGCACGGGCGGGTCATGCAACAGGGCCTGGGCGAGGCCGACGCGGCGCTTGAACCCCTTGGAGAGGGTCTCGATCGGCTGCAGGCGGACGCCTTCGAGCTGGGTGAGCGCCATGGCATGGGCGGTGCGGTCGGCCAGCTCGCTGCCCCGGTAGCCGCGGATGCGGCCGGTGAAGGCGAGGAAGCCGGCGACCGTCATCTCCGGGTAGGTCGGCGCGCCCTCGGGGAGGAAGCCAAGGTTGCGCTTGGCCTCCACCGGCTGCTCCACCACATCGGCGCCGCAGATGCGGGCGGTGCCGGCGGAGGGCGGCATGAAGCCGGCCAGCATCCGCATCGTGGTGGATTTCCCGGCACCGTTGGGGCCGAGGAAGCCCAGCACCTCGCCCCGTTCCACGCTGAATGAGACGTCGTCCACCGCGGTGAAGCCGGCGAAGCGTTTGGTCAGGCGCTCGATCTCGATCAGCGCAGCCAAGGCAAGACCCCCCATCATGCAGCCCGGCGGGGGGACTTACCGGGATGTGCCGGCTTTGCAAGACCCCCCTTGGTTCAACCCGCCCTCAAGGTTTCCATGGCAGCCTCCTTGCCGAAGAGGCGGAGCAGCAGGCGCACCGCCTGGCCACGGGGGGCGGCGAGGCCCGGGTCCTTCTCCAGCAGCAGGGCAGCGTCGCGGTTGGCCATGGTGACGAGGCCGTCCTGCGCCTCCGCCTCAGCCAGGCCGAGGCGGAAGACCGGGGCGCCGGACTGCTTGGTGCCGAGCGCCTCGCCGCCGCCACGCAGGCGGAAATCGGCATCGGCGATGGCGAAGCCGTCCTCGGTGTCGCGGAGTGTCAGCAGGCGCTCGCGGGAGGCAAGGCCGAGGGCCTCGTCATAAAGCAGCATGCAGTAGCTGGCCTCCGAGCCGCGGCCGACCCGGCCGCGCAGCTGGTGGAGCTGGGCGAGGCCGAACTGGTCGGCATGCTCCACCACCATCACCGTCGCCTCCGGCACGTCGACGCCGACCTCGATGACGGTGGTGGCGACCAGCAGCCTGGTCCGGCCGGCGGCGAAGTCCCGGATGGCCTGCTCGCGGATGTCCGGGTCGAGCCGGCCATGGGCGAGGCCGACCTGGCCGGGGAAGCGCTCCGACAGCTCGGCGAAGCGGGTCTCGGCGGCGGCCATGTCCACCAGCTCCGATTCGGCGACATGGGGGACGACCCAGTAGACCCGGGCGCCACGCTCCATCGCCCGGCCGATGCCGGCGACCACGTCGGGCAGGCTGCGGAGGCCGTGCAGGGTGGTGGTGATGGGCTGCCGCCCGGCCGGCTTGCCGGCGAGGCGGGAGACGGCCATCTCGCCCCATTGCGTCAGCAGCAGGGTGCGGGGGATGGGGGTCGCGGTCATCACCAACATGTCCGCCTCGCCGCCCTTCTCGGCCAGCAACAGGCGCTGGGCGACGCCGAAGCGGTGCTGCTCATCCACCACGGCGAGGCCGAGGTCGCGGAAGGTGACGCCTTCCTGGAACAGCGCATGGGTGCCGATGGCGATCTGCACGGCGCCGCTGGCGAGGCCGGAGAGTACCCGCTTGCGCTGGGCACCCTTCACGCTGCCGGCCAACAGCTCGACCCGCACGCCGGCCGGGGTGCAGAGGCGGCCGAGGGTGCGGGCGTGCTGGCGGGCAAGGAGCTCGGTCGGGGCCATCAGCGCGGCCTGGGCGCCGGCCTCGACCGCGCGGAGCATAGCAAGCGCCGCGACCAGCGTCTTGCCGGCGCCGACATCGCCCTGAAGCAGGCGGAGCATGCGATGCGGGGCGACGAGGTCAGCATCGATCTCGCGCAGCGCATGAGCCTGGGAGGGTGTGAGGGGATGGCCGAAGGCGGCCAGTGCCTGCTCGCGGAGGCGGCCGTCGCCCTCCAGGCTGCGGCCCGGGCGCTGGCGGACGCGGCGGCGGACCAGGGCAAGGGCGACCTGGCCGGCCAGCGCCTCGTCATAGGCAAGGCGGGTGCGATGGACCGGTGGCGGCGCGCTTTCCGGGGTCTGTAGGGCGCGCAGCGCCGGGGCGAAGCCGGGCCAGCCCTCGCGACGGAGCAGCGCTGGGTCGTGCCATTCCGGCAAGGGTGGGATGCGGTCCAGTGCCGGGGCCATGACCTTGACGATCTGGCCCGTGCGCAACCCCTGGACCAGCGGCCAGACCGGCTCCAGTTCCGGTAGGCCTTCCGGACCGGTAGCGGTCAACGGGTTGATCATGGAATAGGCGCCGGCCTCAGCCTTCACCTTGCCGGCGAAGAGGCGGTCCGTGCCCGCCGGCAGAAGCTGCCGCAGCCATTCGAGCCTACCGTTGATGAAGCGAACCAGCAACGGCTTGCCGGCTGCCTCGGCGCGGATCTCCACATAGCCGCGGCCGGTGCGGGAGCGGGCGGCGCGGTGGCCGACGACCAGGGCGGGGAGGATGACCTCGGCATCGGCCTGTGCCTCGGCCGGGCTCTCGATGCGGATGCGGGTGGCGTAGCGCTCCGGCAAGTGGAACAGGAGATCGAGTACCCGGTTGCCGCCGACCGCCTCCGCCAAGCGTTTGGCGATCATCGGCCCCACCCCGGGCAGGCTGCCCAGGGGCGCAAAGAGGGGGGTAAGCTCGGTTTGCTCCGGATTCATCGCACCGAACCGCCGATGCGGCCGCCGCGTCGGGCTGACAGGATTCCCATGGGCCCCTATATGCCAGCCCCCAGGCCAGACAGCGACATGCCCAGCGATCCCTCCGCCTCCGCACCAAACGAACTTGATCCGCGCCGTCGGCGCCTGCTTTTCCGCGCCCGCCACCGCGGCACCAAGGAAGCCGACCTGATGATCGGCGCCTTCGTCGAGCGGCTGGTCGCCGGCTTCACCGAGGCGGAGCTGGATGAGCTTGAGGCGGTGCTGGAATACCCGGACGTCGACCTGTCGGATTGGCTGACCGGCCGCCGTCCCATCCCGCCCGAATGCCGGACGCAGATGCTCGACCGGATGGCCATCGAATGCGCCAGCCCGGGCGCCGGACTTCCCGAGGGTCTGCGCCGGCCATGAGCGAGGTGGAGACGGCAACCCGCGGCCTCACCGTCCATGGCGCGCCGGAGGGGTTCGACGCGCTGCTGCTGGCGCGGCGCCGGGCCGAGTCCGAGGCGCCGATCCTGCATATTTGCCGGGACGATGCCCGCACGGCGCGCCTCGTCGAGGCGCTGGCCTTCTTCGCGCCGGACGTGGAGGTGTTGCGCTTCCCCGCCTGGGACTGCTTGCCTTATGACCGCGTCTCGCCCAACCCGGAGATCGTCGCCGAGCGCGTTTCGACCCTGACCCGGTTGCTGGAGACCGGGGACCGGCCGCGAATCGTCGTCACCACCGTCAACGCCCTGGTGCAGAAGGTGCCGCCGCGGGAGGCCTTTGCCGGGTCGACTCTGCAGATCAGGAAGGGCGGGCGGGTGAAGCCGGAGGCGCTGACCGCCTTCCTCGAGGCCAATGGCTATGGCCGCACCGGCACCGTGATGGAGCCGGGCGAGTATGCGGTGCGGGGCGGGATCATCGATCTCTTCCCGGCAGGCGAAGCGGACCCGATCCGCCTCGATCTGTTCGGCGACGAGATCGAAAGTCTCAGGCGTTTCGATACCGGCACGCAGCGGAGCGGCGAGGCGCTCAAGGAGCTCTGGCTCCGGCCGGTGGGCGAGGTCTTCCTCGATGCCGAGTCGATCAGCCGGTTCCGGGCGGCTTGGCGCGACCTCTTCGGCAATGCGGCGGCCGAGGACCCGCTCTATGTCTCGGTCAGCGCCGGGCGGAAGCATCCGGGTATGGAGCATTGGGCCGGGCTCTTCCACGAGCGGATGGAGACGCTGCTCGACTACCTGCCCGAGGCCTCGGTGAGCCTCGACCATCAGGCGGAGGACGTGCTGTCGGCGCGCCTCGAGATGATCGCCGATCATTACGAGGCAAGGCGGGCGCCGATCCGGGCGAATGAGGGCGAGGTGCCCTACCGTCCGGCGCCGCCGGGGACGCTTTACCTGAACCAGCGTGGCTGGGACTCGACGCTGGCGGGGGGGACGTTGCTGCGCTTCTCGCCCTTCGCCCAGGCCGATGGCGCGGTGGGGATCGAGGCCGGCGGGCGGCCGGGGCGGCTCTTCACCGAGGCGCGGACGGCGGGGCAAAACGTTTTCGCCGCCTATGCTGAACATGCCGAGGTGATGGTCCAGCAGGGCAGGCGGCCGGTCGTCGTCGCCTGGACGCGCGGCTCGCGCGAGCGGCTCGGCAACCTGCTGCGGGAAAACCGGGTGGCGGCGGAGCCGGTGGAAAGCCTGGCGGAGCTGGGGCGGCTGCCGAAGGGCGTCGTCGGCCTGGCCGTTATCGGGCTGGAGCGGGGCTTCCTCGCGCCTGCCACGGCGACGGGGCTCGGTTTCGGCCTCTCGGTCGTCGGCGAGCAGGACCTGCTCGGCGAGCGCATCGCCCGGCCGCCGCGGCGGCGGAAGCGGGCCGACCAATTCATCGCCGATGCGACGGGGATCGAGCAAGGCGATCTGGTCGTGCACCAGGACCACGGCATCGGGCGGTATGACGGGCTTTCGACCATCGAGGTGAACGGGGCGCCGCATGACTGCCTGCGGCTGCTCTACGATGGCGGCGATAAGCTCTTCGTGCCTGTCGAGAATATCGAGGTGCTGTCACGCTTCGGCACGGAGACGGCGGGCGTCGCGCTCGACAAGCTCGGTGGCTCCTCCTGGCAGTCGCGCAAGGCCCGCGCCAAGCAGCGCATCCAGGACATGGCCGGGCAGCTCATCCGCATCGCCGCCGAGCGGCAGCTCCGTGAGGGCATGCTGGCGACGCCGCCGGAGGGCGCCTGGGACGAGTTCAGCGCCCGCTTCCCCTTCGCCGAGACGGAAGACCAGCAGCGCGCCATCGCCGATGTGCTGGAGGATCTGGCGAGCGGCCGGCCGATGGACCGGCTGATCTGCGGCGATGTCGGCTTCGGCAAGACGGAGGTGGCGCTGCGCGCGGCCTTCGTCGTCGCCATGTCGGGCGTGCAGGTGGCCATTGTCGTACCGACCACGCTGCTGGCGCGGCAGCACTACCGCAGCTTCTCCGCCCGGTTCGCCGGGCTGCCGGTGAATGTCGCCCAGCTTTCCCGCATGGTGACAGCGAAGGAAGCGGCCAGGGTGAAGGACGGGTTGAAGGACGGCTCCATCAACATCGTCGTCGGCACGCACGCCCTGCTGGCCAAAGGCGTGGAGTTTGCCGATCTTGGCCTCGTCATCGTCGATGAGGAGCAGCATTTCGGCGTCGCCCACAAGGAACGGCTGAAGAACCTCAAGACCGACGTGCATGTGCTGACGCTCTCGGCGACGCCCATCCCGCGCACCTTGCAGCTGGCGCTGACCGGCGTCAGGGAGATGAGCCTGATCGCCACGCCGCCCGTCGATCGGCTGGCGGTGCGGACCTTCATCATGCCCTGGGACGGGGTGGTGCTGCGCGAGGCGATCCAGCGCGAGCGGTTCCGCGGCGGGCAGATCTTCTGCGTGGTGCCGCGGCTCGAGGACATGGCGAAGGTCTCCGAGCGGATGCGCGAGATCGTACCCGAGGCGCGCATCGTCGAGGCGCATGGACAGATGGCGCCGACCCATCTCGAGCGCGTCATGACCGAGTTCGGCGACGGCAAGCACGACATCCTGCTCTCGACCAACATTGTCGAGAGTGGGCTCGACATGCCGGCGGTCAACACGCTCATCATCCACCGGGCGGACATGTTCGGCCTCGGCCAGCTCTACCAGCTGCGCGGGCGGGTCGGGCGCGGCAAGCAGCGGGGCTATGCCTACCTGACTTGGCCGCCCTCCCACCGTCTCTCGGCCGCGGCGCAGAAGCGGCTGGAGGTGATGCAGACGCTCGACAACCTCGGCGCCGGCTTCACCCTGGCCTCGCATGACCTCGACCTGCGCGGCGCCGGCAACCTGCTGGGGGACGAGCAGAGCGGGCATATCCGCGAGGTCGGCATCGAGCTCTACCAGCAGATGCTGGAGGATGCCGTCGCCGACCTGAAGGCCGGGCAGGGGCGGAAGAAGAAGTCCGAGGGTGACTATGCCCGGGAGTTCACGCCGAACATCAATCTCGGCCTGCCGGTGCTGATCCCGGAGGAGTATGTGCGGGACCTGCCAGTGCGGCTCGGCCTCTACCGGCGCATCGGATCGCTGGCGGGCGAGGCGGAGGTCGAGGCGATGGCGGCCGAGCTCGGCGACCGCTTCGGGCCACTGCCGGCCGAGGTCGAGAACCTGCTGCAGGTGGTCGCCATCAAATCGCTCTGCCGCGCGGCGGGCGTCGAGAAGCTGGATGCCGGGCCGAAGGGCGTGGTGCTCGGCTTCCACCGCAACCAGTTCCGCAACCCGGGCGGGCTGATCGCCTGGGTGACGGCGCAGAAGGGGCTGGTGAAGCTGCGACCGGACCATAAGCTGGCGCTGCTGCGCGAGATGGAACTGCCGCAGCGCATCCGCGTGGCGAAGGAACTGGTGGGGGCGCTGGTGAAGGTGGTGGCGCAGGCCAAGGCCGCTTAGGGAGGTGCGGCGAGGCCGGCGCAGAGGAAGGGCAGGATCTCCGCCACTGCCCGCTCAAAGTCGCCGCTGTTGCAGGCGCCGCCGGACATGGCCTCAAGCCGGCCGGTGCGGAGCAGGGTGTAGCGATAGGCGCCCATCATGAAGTAGAGGCGCCAGCACAGCACCTCATGGGGAACCTCCGGCAGCACGCGCTGGAATTCGGCGACATAGGCGAGCGTCGTCTCGTCATAGACCGCGCTCAGCACCTCCTTGGCGATGTCATCCGGCTCGGTATGGAGGCGGGCATGCATGCGCATGGTGGCGCGGCCTTCCGACGTCTGGCCGTTCAGCATGAAGGGGGTGACGAAGCTGCGGACCAGCGCCTCCAGCGGGATCGGCGCTTCGCCGAATTTGGCGCGGGCCTCGGCGAGGGCGCGGCGGCGGGCCTCCGTCACCTGTTCGGCGCCGCGGCGGTAGGCGGCTTTGAACAGCTCCCGCTTCGCGCCGAAATGGTAGTGGAGTTGGGCGAGGTTCACCCCGGCGGCCTGGGCGATGGCGCGGGTGGAGGCGGCGGCATAGCCATGCTCGGCGAAGAGCGCCTGGGCCATGTCGAGGATGCGCTCCCGGGCGCTGGGGGCGGCCTCGGCCGGCCTGGGCTTCTCGGTCAACGCGGTCCCTCTGTCCTGTCGGCGCGCCTTGACAGGGAAGGCGGCGGGTATCGAGATATGGTCGAGCGACCGACTGCCTGGCAAGGGAGGGGCTTCATGCCGCTGCACGGGCTGAATCACTATACCATCCGGCCCGCCGACCTGGAGCGGACCAAGGACTTCTACGTGGATATCCTCGGCCTCGAGATAGGCTACCGGCCGCCGCTCGGTTTCGAGGGCTACTGGCTTTACTGCGGCGGGGAACCGACCGTCCACCTCATCGGCCCGCGGGAGCGGGACGCGCACATCCCTCGGAATGTCGGGCCGACCGGGCTGCTCGACCACATCGCCTTCTCCTGCACCGGCCTTGCCGAGATGAAGTCGCGGCTCGCCGCCCGGCAGATCGAGCATGAGGAACGGGTGATCCCGCGGGACCGGCAGACCCAACTCTTCCTGTTCGACCCGGATGGCGTGGCGGTGGAGCTGAATTACCCGCCGAGCGAGACGGTCTGACCCGCATGGAGCGCGCCTGGTACCAGATCGCCCTCGACGTGCTGAAGGCCAATGGGGTTAGCCTTATCCCCTATGTGCCTGACAATGTGCTGAAGCCGCTGATCGCGGCGATTCATGCCGATCCCTACTTCCATGCCTTCACCGTGGCACGGGAAGAGGAAGCCGTAGGCATCGTCGCCGGGGCCTGGATGGCGGGCACCAAGGGCATGGTGCTGATGCAGACCAGCGGCTTCGCAACGCTCGCCAATGTGCTGGCGAGCCTGCCCTGCGCCTTCCAGATCCCGGTGCTGCTGATGGTGAGCGAGCGCGGGACGCTCGGCGAGTTCAACCAAGGCCAGGCAGCAGTGTGGCGGACGATGCGACCGACGCTGGAGGCGCTGGCGATGGAGCATCACGTCATCTCCCGGCTCGACGAGTGCGAGTTCATCATGGACCGCACCATCCGCCAGGCGCATCTGACGCAGTTGCCGGCGGCGCTGATCCTCTCGCCGCTGCTGACTGGCGGCAAGGCCGTGACCAGGCAGGTGACGGCATGACCGCGGCGCACAACGCGAAGCGGATGTACCGATTCGACCTCATGCAGCGGCTGGTGGCCCGGCTGGAGCATGAGGAGGCCGTCATCGGCGGCATCGGCAACACCAATTTCGACCTCTGGTCCGCCGGGCACCGGCCGCAGAATTTCTACATGCTGGGAAGCATGGGGCTCGCGGTGCCGATCGCCCTTGGCGTGGCACTGGCGCAGCCGAAGCGCAAGGTCTTCGCGGTGGAGGGCGATGGCTCGCTGCTGATGCAGCTTGGCTGCCTCGCTACCGTCGCCACACTGGCGCCGAAGAACCTGGCGATCCTGGTGCTGGACAACGGCATGTACCAGATCACCGGTGGGCAGGAGACGCCGGCATTACGGGCGGATTTCGCCGCCATTGCCCGTGGCTGCGGCCTCGTCGGCGCGGCCTGGGCAGCGGATGAGGCGGATTTCGAGCGGCAGGTGGGGCAGTGCCTTGCCAGCGACGGGCCGCATTTCATCGCGGTGAAGCTGGACGACCAGCCGCCGGTGACGCAGACGGAACGCGATCCCCCGCAGATCCGTGACCGGTTCATGCGGGGGATGGGAGCGAAGCGAAGCAAGCTTCCCGGTTAAGCCCGCTTCCGCTTCTTCACCGGCGCCGCCTGGGCCAGCAGCGGCGCGAGGAAGCGGCCGGTATGGCTCTCCTCCGTCGCCGCCACATCCTCGGGCGTGCCGGCGGCGACGATGCGGCCGCCGCCGTCGCCACCCTCGGGTCCCAGGTCGAGCAGCCAGTCCGCCGTCTTGATGACCTCAAGATTGTGCTCGATCACCACCACCGTGTTGCCGGCATCGACGAGCTGGTGCAGCAGCTCCAACAGCTTCCGCACATCCTCGAAGTGGAGGCCGGTGGTGGGCTCGTCGAGGATGTAGAGGGTGCGGCCCGTGGCGCGGCGGGAGAGCTCCTTCGACAGCTTGATGCGCTGCGCCTCGCCGCCCGAGAGCGTCGTCGCCTGCTGGCCGAGATGGATGTAGCCGAGGCCGACCTCGCGCAGCACCTTCAGCTTCTCGTGGATGGCGGGGACGGCGGAGAAGAAGTCGCAGCCCTCGTCCACCGTCATCTCCAGCACATCGGCGATGGACTTGCCGCGGAACTTCACCTCCAGCGTCTCGCGGTTGTAGCGCTTGCCCTTGCAGGCGTCGCAGGTGACGTAGACATCCGGCAGGAAGTGCATCTCGATCTTGACGAGTCCGTCGCCCTGGCAGGCCTCGCAGCGGCCGCCCTTCACGTTGAAGCTGAAGCGGCCGGGCTTGTAGCCGCGGGCGCGGCTCTCCGGCAGCTCGGAGAACCAGTCGCGGATCGGGGCGAAGAGGCCGGTATAGGTCGCCGGGTTGGAGCGTGGCGTGCGGCCGATCGGCGACTGGTCGATGTCGATGATCTTGTCGAGCTGGTCGAGCCCCTCGATCTTCTCATGCGGCCCGGGGACGGTGCCGGCGCCCATCAGGCGGCGGGCGGCGGCCTTGTAGAGCGTCTCGATCACCAGTGTCGACTTGCCGCCGCCGGAGACGCCGGTGATGCAGGTGAAGGTGCCGAGCGGGAATTCCGCCGTGACGTACTTCAGGTTGTTGCCGCTGGCGCCGACGACCTTCACCGCGCGCTTGCGGTCGACCTTGCGGCGCGTCGCCGGCACCTCGATCCGACGACGGCCGGCGAGGTAGTCGCCGGTGAGGCTGGCCGGATTGGCGGCGACCTCGGCGGGCGTTCCCTGCGCGATGACGCGGCCGCCGCCGGCGCCGGCGGCGGGGCCGATATCGACCAAGTGGTCGGCGGCGCGGATGGCGTCCTCGTCATGCTCGACGACGAGGACGGTGTTGCCGATGTCGCGGAGGCGGCGGAGCGTGGTCAGCAGGCGCTCGTTGTCGCGCTGGTGGAGGCCGATGCTGGGTTCGTCCAGTACGTAGAGCACGCCAGTGAGGCCGCTGCCGATCTGGGACGCCAGGCGGATGCGCTGGCTCTCACCGCCGGAGAGCGTCGCCGAGGAGCGGCCGAGGGAGAGATAGTCGAGGCCGACATCGACGAGGAATTTCAGCCGCTCCGCGATCTCCTTCAGGATGCGGCGGGCGATTTCCTGGCGCTGCGGCGTCAGCGTGTCGAAGACGGTGCCGAACCACTGCTCGCAGTCGCGGATGGACAGCCGCGCCGCCTCGCCGATATGGCGTCCCGCGACCTTCACCGAGAGCGCCTCGGGCTTCAGCCGGTAGCCGTCGCAGGCGGGGCAGGGCTTGGCGGCCTGGTAGCGCGAGAGATCCTCCCGAATCCAAGGGTTGTCCGTCTCGCGGTAGCGGCGCTCGAGATTGGGCAGCACGCCCTCGAAGGGTTTCTTTACGTCGTAGCTGCGGAGGCCGTCCTTGTAGCGGAGGGTGACGACCTCCTCACCCGTGCCGTGCAGGATGGCGGTGCGCACCCTGGCCGGCAGGTCGCCCCAGGGCGTCGAGGTCTGGACCTTGTAGTGGCGGGCCAGGCTTTCCAGCGTCTGGTCGTAATAGGGCGATTGCGCACCGGACCAGGGGGCAACGGCGCCCTCGGCCAGCGTGCGGAGATCGTCAGGGACGACCAGCATCGGGTCGAAGAAGGTCTGGGTGCCGAGCCCGTCGCAGGTCGGGCAGGCGCCCTGAGGGCTGTTGAAGGAGAAGAGCCGCGGCTCGATCTCCTCGATGGTGAAGCCCGATTCCGGGCAGGCGAACTTCGCGCTGAAGACGGTGCGGTCGCCGGTGTCGGCATTCTCGGCATAGGCGATGCCGTCGGCGAGCGCCAAGGCGGTCTCGAAGCTGTCGGCCAGGCGCGGCGCGATGCCCTCGCGGACTACGATTCGGTCCACTACCACCTCGATGTCGTGCTTCAGCTTCTTGCTGAGCGCCGGCACCTCGGCGATCTGGTAGAGCGTGCCGTTGACCTTCACCCGCTCGAAGCCGCGGCGCTGGAACTCGGCCAGCTCCTTCTTGTATTCGCCTTTCTTGCCGCGCACGGCAGGCGCGAGGAGGAGCAGGCGCGTGCCCTCCGGCATCGCCATGACGCGGTCGACCATCTGCGAGACGGTCTGCGCCTCGATCGGCAGGCCGGTCGCCGGGCTGTAGGGCACGCCGACACGGGCCCAGAGCAGGCGCATGTAGTCGTGGATCTCGGTCACGGTGCCGACGGTCGAGCGGGGGTTATGGCTCGTCGTCTTCTGCTCGATGGAGATGGCCGGGCTCAGCCCCTCGATGCTGTCCACATCCGGCTTCTGCATGAGCTGCAGGAATTGGCGCGCGTAGGCCGAGAGGGATTCGACATAGCGCCGCTGGCCCTCGGCATAGATCGTATCGAAGGCGAGCGAGGATTTGCCGGAGCCGGAGAGGCCGGTGATGACCGTCAGCGTGCCGCGCGGGATGTCGAGATCGAGATTTTTGAGGTTATGCGTGCGGGCACCGCGGATGCGGAGGAAGCCGGCGCCGGAAAGGGGGGAGGGGATGGCCATACGGGGTCGTGCTCCACGGGGCGCGCGGCCCGCGTTCGCCTTGTGTTCTGGCAGTGATGACATTATATGGGACTGGCGGGAAGGGCCTTCGGCAGGCATGGTCCTCCCCTCTCAGCTTCCAAGGGTTCGGACGGCATGGCCGGCAGCGTCAACAAGGTGATCCTGGTGGGCAATCTGGGGCGTGACCCCGAGGTCCGCAACATGCAGTCCGGCGACCGGGTTGTTAGTTTCTCCATCGCCACCAGCGAGTCCTGGGCGGACCGCGCCTCCGGCGAGCGGAAGGAGCGGACGCAATGGCACCGGATCGCCATCTTCAACCAGAAACTCGGCGAGATTGCCGAGAAATACCTGAAGAAGGGCAGCAAGGTCTATCTGGAAGGCCAGCTGGAGAGCCGGAAATACACTGACAAGGACGGCAATGAGCGCGAGGTCACCGAGGTGGTGCTCAGCCGCTTCCGTGGTGAGCTGACCCTGCTTGACGGCCGCGGCGGCGCCGGCGGCGAGATGGGCGAGGGCGGCGGTGGCGGCGGCGGCCGATCCTCGGGCGGCTATGAGCGCTCGGGCGGGGGTGGCGCCTCACGCGGCGGTGGCGGTGGCGGTGGTGGCTGGGACAAGCCGAAGGGCGGGGCGAGCGACCTCGACGACGACATCCCGTTCTGACGGCGGCTCTTCAGCGGAAGTCACGGCTGCCTGGCAGCCGTGCCTTTGGTCTAGGACTTCCAGGTTCCGACCGGCGCACCTCGTCGGCATGGCCAAGATTGCGCTCTGCCCAGGCGGCATCTCCCGCCTTTATCAGCTTGTCCAGCAGGTCGGACCGGTCGACCAGCCGGCGGACGATCAGGTGAACGATCGGCACCTCGGCCCGCTCCGCCTCCCGCTCCACCCGGCCCTCCGCCACCAGCAGCCGGCCGGCGACCAGCGCCGCCCGGTCCTGCGCGACGATGTCGGGATAGACGACAAGGTTGCCGGTGCCGAACTCGTCCTCCACGGTCAGGAAGACGATGCCCTTGGCCGAGCCTGGCCGCTGCCGCATCAGCACCAGCCCGGGCAGGCGCAGCACGGTCCCGGCCCGGACCGTGTTGAGTTGCCGCGTGTCGGCCAGGCGCAGCGCCTCCAGCCGCGGCCGTAGCAGGGCCAGCGGGTGGCGTTGCAGGGTGAGGCCGGTCGACTGGTAGTCCCCGACCACCATTTCTCCCTCGTCCGGGGCGGCGAGCGGAACCTCGGGTTCCGGCAGCAGCCCGGCGCGGCCGGCCATGGCGGCTTCGGGCGAATCCCGGGCGATGGCGAAGAGCGGCAGGTCCTGTGGCCCGCTGGCGATGCCACGCGCTGCCCAGGCCGCTTGCCGTCGTGGCAGCCCGGCACCGGCGAAGGCATCCGCTGCGGCCAAGGCCTCGATGGCCCGGCGATGGAGGCCGCTGCGCCAGGCGAGATCCTCGACCGATTCGAAAGGCGCCCCGTTTCGCTCCAGGCGGGCCACGGTGATAGCATCCGCCTCCACCCTCGCCAGCCCCGCCACCAGCCGCAGCCCAAGCCGCAGCGCGAGCCGGTCGGGTCCCTCCGTCGCCGACTCCAGCGCGCAATCCCAGTCGCTGGCATTCACATCGACCGGCCGCACTTCCACCCCATGCTCCCGCGCATCGCGGACGATCTGTGCCGGGGCGTAGAACCCCATCGGCTGGCTGTTCAGCAATGCGCAGGCGAAGACGCCGGGGTGATGGCACTTGATCCAGCTCGAGGCGTAGACGAGCAGGGCGAAGCTCGCCGCATGGCTCTCGGGGAAGCCGTAGCTGCCGAAGCCGTCAATCTGCGAGAAGACCCGCTCGGCGAAGTCCCGTGCGTAGCCGCGCCGCACCATCCCATCCACCAACCGGTCGCGGTAGCGGTTGACGCCGCCCGTCATGCGGAAGGTCGCCATGGAGCGGCGAAGCTGGTCGGCCTCCGCCGGTGAGAATTTGGCGGCGACGATGGCGAGGCGCATCGCCTGCTCCTGGAAGAGCGGCACGCCGAGCGTCTTCTTGAGTACCTGTTCCAACTCGTCCGGCTTGCCATGCGCCGGGTCAGGAGAGGGATAGAAAACCTCCTCCAGCTTCTGCCTCCGCCGCAGATAGGGATGCACCATGTCGCCCTGGATCGGCCCCGGCCGGACGATCGCCACCTGGATGACGAGGTCGTAGAATTTCTCCGGCTTCAGCCGCGGCAGCATGTTCATCTGCGCCCGGCTCTCGACCTGGAAGACGCCGAGGCTGTCGGCCCGGCGCAGCATCCCGTAGGTCTGCGGGCAGTCCTGCGGCAGCGCGGCGAGATCGGCGTATTCCCCCAGCCGGTGCCGCCGCAGCAGCCCGAGCCCGCGCCGCAGGCAGGAGAGCATCCCGAGTCCCAGCACATCCACCTTGAGGATGCCGAGCGCGTCGATGTCGTCCTTGTCCCATTCGAGGACGGTGCGCCCGTCCATCGCCGCCTGGCTCACCACCGCCAGCTCCGTCAGCTTGCCGCGGGTGATGGCGAAGCCGCCGACATGCGTCGCGGCATGACGGGGGAAGTCGAGTAGTTCCTCGGCCAGCGCCAAAGCCAGACCGAGCCGCGCATCGCCCGGCTCCAGCCCCACCGAGGCGGCGAGCGCCGCGAGCGGCATTTCCCGCCCGGGCCCCCAGCTCGCCTTGGCAAGGCGCGCGGTGACGTCCTCGCTCAGCCCCATCGCCTTGCCCACCTCGCGGATGGCGCTGCGTGTGCGGTAGCGGATGACGGTGGCGCAGATTGCCGCGCGGTTCCGCCCGTAACGTTCGTAGAGGTGCTGGATCACCTCCTCGCGCCGCTCATGCTCGAAGTCGATGTCGATATCGGGCGGCTCGCCGCGGCTCTCGGAGATGAAACGCTCGAAGAGCAGGTCGTGCTTCGCCGGATCGACGGCGGTGATGCCGAGCACGAAGCAGACCACCGAATTCGCTGCCGAGCCGCGACCCTGGCACAGGATGTCCTTGCTGCGGGCGAAGCGGACGATCTCATGGACCGTCAGGAAATAGGGCGCATAGCCGAGCCGGTCGATCAGCCCAAGCTCGTACTGCAGAAGATGAGCGATCTTCTCCGGCACGCCGCCCGGCCAGCGCAGCGCCACCGCCTCGCCGATCCGCGCCTCCAGCGTTTCCTGCGCGCTGCGGCCGGGCTCCAGCAGCTCTTCCGGGTATTCGTAGCGCAGCTGGTCGAGCGAGAAGCCAGCGCTCGCCTCCAGCACGCGAAGCGTATTGGCCAGCGCCTCCGGATGACGGGTGAAGAGCCGCTCCATCCTCGCCGGCGGCTTCAGGTGCCGCTCGGCATTGGGCTCGGCCGCATAGCCCAGCGCATCGACGGTGGTGCGGAGGCGGATGGCGGTCAACACATCGGCAAGCGGCCGGCGCGCCGGGTCGTGGAAACGCGGGTCGTTGGTGGCGAGCAGCCCGGCGCCTGCGGCCTCCGCCATCGCCGCCAGCCGGTCGAGCCGGCGCTGGTCGTCGCCGAGGAAGGGACAGGATGCCGCGAGCAGCAGCGGCAGGGCGAGCCGGCCGCGCAGCGCCCCGGCATCGGCACGCAGCTGCTCGGCGAAGCCGGCATCTGCCCCGGCTGGCGGGATGATGGCCAGCGCCCAGCCCTTGGCGGCGGCCAGCAGATCGGTCCGCTGCAGCCGGCACTCGCCCTTCGGCGCCGTCATGCGGCCATGGGAGAGCAGCGCGGTCAGCCTGCCATAGCCGCCGCGGTCGGTCGGCCAGGCGAGCCAGGTGCTGCCATCGGCCAGCACCAGCCGGCAGCCGACGGCGAAGCGCAGCTTGGCCTGGCGCGCTGCCACATGGCCGCGCACCACCCCGGCCAGGCTGTTGGTGTCGCAGATCCCAAGCCCGGCAAGGCCCAGCATGGCCGCGCGCTCCACCAGCTCATGCGGATGCGAGGCGCCATCGAGGAAGGAGAAATTCGACCGTGCCCCAAGCTCGGCGTAGCCGCTCACGGCAGGTGGCCGTGCAGCGCCCAGCGGCCTTGCGCATGGCAGAGCCAGAGCCGCAGGCCCGAGTCGAGCTCCACGCGGTAATAGTCGCGCCGTGCCTGGCCCGGCTGCGCCCGCCACCATTCAGCCTCCAGCCGCAGTGGCCCTTCCAGCCGCCGCAGCCGGTGGGTGCGACCGCCCCAATGCAGGAGGGCGGGCATGGCCTCAGGCAAGGCCGCCGCCACCTCCAGCGGCTGCGGCCGGCGCAGCCTCAGAACCGGCCAGGCCGGGGCTGCCCAGCCCTCCGGCATCGGCGGCGGACAGGTTTGCGGGTCGAGCGCGGCGACCGCGTGGTCCGGCCAGTGACTGGCCCGGGGCGCCACGCGGCGCACCCGCAGGCGCTGGCCCAGCCGGTCCAGCAGCTGCGCCAGGGCCAGCTCGGCATCCGCTTCCTCCGCCCGGTTGCCGATGGCGAGGCCGGGCTGCATCCCGGCCGTCATGGGTTGGGTGGCGCGCGCCTCGAGCGCCATCCGCTCGAAGCCGAGGCCGGGCTCCAACCGTTCCAGCCGCGTGGCGAAGAGGCGGCGGAGATGCGCTGCCTCCCGCATCGGCTGGCCGGTGCCGATTGGCACCTCCTGCACCGCCCCATCGACCCGCCAGGCCAGCAGGGTGAGTTGCCGCACCCCAACCCCGGCGGTGCGCAGCCGGTCGCAAAGCTCGTCGAGCAGCCGGTCCAGCACGGCATCGATGCCGCTGCGGGTCACAATCGGCTCCAGCATCTCCCGCGCCGCGCTCAGTTCGGGCGGCGGCAGGGCTGGCTGAATGGGGGAAGGGCGCCGGCCAACCACCGCATCCAGCCGGTCCAGCAAATCCTGGCCGAAGCGGCGGGCCAAGGGGCCGCGCGGCAGGCCTGCCAGCGCATGAACCTGATGCAGCCCGAGCGAAGCGAGGCTTTGCAGCATGGCGGGCGGCAGGCGCAGCGCCAGGCCAACCGGCAAGGGTCCGGCCACCGCCGCCTCGGTGCCGGAGACGGCGATCGGGTTGTCGCTCCGGGCGCGGGCCAGGGCGCCCGCCGTGGCAGCGGCCCCGGCGATGGCGCCGCGTGCCGCGATGCCGGCGCGGCGCAATCGCCCCAGCGCCTCCTGCAACAGCGGCGCTTCGCCGCCATGCAGATGAGTGCAGCCGGTGATGTCGAGCAGCAGCCCATCCGGCGGGCCCGCGGCGGCCAGCGGCGTGTAGCGCCGGGCCCAGAGGGCGAGTTCGGCCAGGGCCTGCGCCTCGCCGACCGGGTCGGACTGGCGCAGCAGCAGCGCGGGCAGCATCGCCTGGGCATCGGCGAGCGGCTGGCCCGGCCGCAGCCCTGCCGCCTCGGCCACTGCATCCACCGCGGCGAGCAGGCGGCGGCTGCCCTGCGTGGCCCAGACGGCGAGCGGCCAATCCGGCGACAGGCCGCGCTCGGCCCTGCGAATCCGGTCGGTGGCGAAATGCGGCAGGTGAAGCGCGAGGAAGCGGCCCATCATCGGGTGGCTTGGTGCACGGCAGGGGCTTCCTCGATGCGCAATTGCCGCGTTGCGGCCTGCCAGGCCAAGGTCCAGGGACCATCTGGCGCGCCGCCCTTGGCCCGCAGCAATTCAAGGCGCCAGCGCGGCGACTCGACGGCGGTCAGCGGTGTCACCCGCCAACGGGTGAGGGCCGCGCTGGGCTCGGCCGTCAGCATCCCGGGCCGCAGCAGCAGGCCGAGCGCCCGGCCGGCCTCGGCGGCGAGCTGCAGCCGCCGCGTCGCCGTCAGCGGAAGGTTGTCGGCCAGGACCAGCACCGCCCCGGCCACCGCCGGGCAGCGCAGCGCCTCCTCCATGGCCCAGAGCGCATCCTGCGGCCGCTCGGCGCGAACCAGGATGAGGTCGGCCGGGTCGAGCCCGCAGCCGGCAAGGCCCGGCGGCCAAGCCTGCAAGCTATCGGCCGCCCCCGCGATCCAGAGCACGGTGCCGCCGCAACGGCCAAGAAGCACGGCGGCGAAGGCGGCGCCGCAGCCAGGGGCGGCGGCCAGCACCTCATGGAGCGCTGCGCGTGCCAGCCCGCCGCCCGGCAGGCCGGGGATATCGAGGTGTCCCGCCGCGGCCCGGCCGCTGCCCTCGAGCCGAGCCACCCGGGCCCGCAGCGCGGCGAGCATCGCCGCCTGGTCGAACGCAGCGGAGGCGGTAGAATCGGCGGAGCGCATCGCCGTGGACGATGGTGGAAGCAATCGAACGAAGCAAGAACAAATCGGACCGACCAAAGCCCGGGGCAAGTGACCCCGACGACATCCTGTTCTCAGGCGATGCCTTACCCGAAGCCGGGAAAAGGCGCCGGGTCGCTGAAGCGCCGGACGGCGTTCAGAGCCAGCCGGGCTGCCGCGTTCGCGTAACCGTCCACCGGCAGGGCGCCGATATAGTTCATCGAGCCGAAGGACAGCACCGCGCCGCCCTTGGGTGCCTCGAAGAAGGTGATATCGGAGCGCATCACCTCGTCATGCTGGCGCGGCCAGAGCGTATGGTCATAGCGCTCCTCGTTCACCGGGGCATAGCTTGGCTCGGTGACGATCGCGGTCGCCACGATGAGGGCGTGGTGCGGCGTGCCTAGGCGGACATCCGCCCGGTCCAGCTCATGGCCGGCGGCGCCGCCGCCCATGAAGCCGCGCTCGCCGAACGCCTGGCCGGGCACCGCCTCGATCCCCTCGCGCAGGAAGGCAACACGCGCGTCCAGAATCCCGGCGGCGAAGCGATAGGGATGGCCCGTATAGTCGCCCTGGGTGCTGAAGCCGATGCCGACGATGCTCTGCGGCGGCCGGCCGAGGCGGCGCCAGAGCCCGCCATAGCTACCGTCGAAGGCATGGTAGGACTCGCCGGGCTCGGCCGCCCAGAGCCGGATGCCGCCCTCCGCCCGGCGGACCTCGAGGGCCCAGGGGCCGTCCCCATGCGGCACGACCTTCCAGTAGAAGCCGTTGCCGCCGAGATAGACGAAGCGGCCGCCGCCCGCGATGTAGCCGGCGATGCCGTCGAGCGTCTGCTCCGAATGGTATTCCGGGTGCTGGCCGGTCAGGACCACGCTGTAGGGGGCAAGCGCTGCGGCCCCCTCGGCATGCAGGTCGTGGTCGGTGACGACCTCGTAGTCGATGCCGTGCCGGTCCAGCATGTCGATGATGTAGCTGTCGGCGCTGATCCAGTAAGTGCCGGAGCCCTCCGGCGAAGGATCGATCATCTGGATGTGGTTGACCCGCTTGTCGATCATCGGCCGACGCATGGAGGCATAGGCGATGCCGCTGCCATCCGTGTGCCAGTTGTAGGTCGAAGACCCGTAATCCGGGTGCCCGTCCGGCGACTGCTGCAGCGCGCCCCAGGCGACGGCGCGGTCGTGGAGTTGGGCCTGTCGGCCGGGCCGGGCGAAATTCCCGTAGATCGTATAGGTGAAGGTGGGAGCCAGGAAGGCGACCCTGGCCCGGGTGCCCGGACGGGCGGCGCGGATGTAGAAGGGGATGTTGTCGCGCCAGCCAGCGCCTTCCAGGTGCAGGGCGTAGACGCCGCTCGGCCAGTCCTCCGGGACCGTGAGGCTGAGCGAGGGCTGCCAGCCGGCATCGCCCATGTCATCCTCGTGGAAGTGGATGGCGCCCCAATGCTCCGGCGCCTCGGTCCAGCGCTGGTGGGCGGCGGTCCAGCGGCTGCCGGTCATGGCGCGGGTCGGCAGGTTCACGCAGCGCCCGTGCCAGCGGCCGGGGCCGGTATCGGCCACATGGTCGCCGGTGATGCCGATGGCGAAATCCCACTCCGCCAGCAGGGCGCCGGCCTGCAGGGCCGTGCCCGCGGCCTGGGCGGCGAGGAGTTCGTCGGCCCCGAGGCCGGTTGCGAGGCGCGGGCGTTCGATCTTGCCATTGAAACACCGGCCCGCCGGCCGGTCGGTGGCGATGGCGGCACTGCCGGGACCGGTAGGGAAGGGGGCTGACAGGGCAAGTTCGGCCTCGGCCGTTTCGCATCGGTCCAGCCGCGGCTTGCGGGGCTGCTGGCGGAGGGTGAGGGTGCCGCTCGCCGGGTCCAGCACCAGGGCGATGTCATGCCATGCGCGCGCGGTGAGCGGCCGGCCCGTCGATACACGCTGGCCGTTGAACTCGCAGAAGGCACCCTCGGGGCCGAGGCCGAGCCGGAGCGCCACTCCGCCGCCGTCCCATGCCAGCACCACGCCGGGCTGATCCGGCAGGGTAGGCCAGACCGTCACGGCGATGCCGAGCGCCCGATCCCCCCGGCCGAGATCGACCGATGGGAGATCGACGAAGCTGCCGCGCCGGATAGGTTGCTCCATACCGGGGTGTCGTCCCTCTATGGCCGAGGGCATCGACACCTCGCGGTAGCCCGGCCCGGCCGGGTTCGGGTCGCCGCAATGAATGCGGGCGACGCGGGCGGAATAGTCCGCACCGCCCTGCACGCTCACCATGAAACGGATGGTCTCGCCCGGCTTCACGCTCCAGCGGTCGGCATAGCCGGTGATGGGGAGCATGGGGCGACCTCCGCGGCGATGAGGCCGGAAGTGTTTCGTCGGCCGGGGGGAGTGTCAATCGCACCCACGGATTTGGCGTTGGGGCCCGGAATGCCTATATAGGGGGCCGATGGAACCCGCGGGCCGAGGCCCGCCGGGCGCCCGGTCATTGCCATTCCGGCAGGGCCGGCCGAGCCCCAAGGAAACCGAGACGCGTGAGCGAAACCCAGAACGGCGCTGACGGAGGGCCGGGCGACACCGCCCCGGTGGCGCTCGAGGAGGAGATGCGCCGCTCCTACCTCGATTACGCCATGAGCGTGATCGTCTCCCGCGCGCTGCCCGATGCGCGGGACGGGCTGAAGCCCGTGCACCGCCGCATCCTCTACGCGATGCAGGAGAGCGGCTACACGGCGGACAAGCCGCACCGCAAGTCCTCCCGCGTCGTCGGCGACGTCATGGGCAAGTATCACCCGCATGGCGACTCCGCGATCTACGACGCCATGGTCCGCATGGCGCAGTCCTTTTCCATGCGCGTGCCGCTGGTCGACGGCCAGGGCAATTTCGGCTCGGTCGATGGCGACCCGCCGGCGGCCATGCGCTACACCGAGGTGCGGCTGGCGAAATCCGCCTCGGCGCTGCTGGAGGGGATCGACGAGGATACCGTCGACTACCAACCCAATTACGATGAGAGCGAGAGCGAGCCGCGCGTCCTGCCCGCCGCCTTCCCGAACCTGCTGGTCAATGGCGCGCAGGGCATCGCGGTCGGCATGGCGACCAACATCCCGACCCACAATCCGGGCGAGGTGATCGACGCGACGCTCGCCCTGATCGCCGATCCGGAGACGCCGCTTCAGCAGCTGATGGAGATCATGCCCGGGCCGGACTTCCCGACGGGCGGGCTCATCCTCGGCCGCAGCGGCATCCGCAACGCCTTCGAAACCGGGCGCGGCTCCATCCCGCTGCGGGCGAAGTGCGAGATCGAGGATATGCGTGGCCGGCAGGCCATCATCGCCACGGAGATCCCCTATCAGGTCAACAAGGCGAACCTGATCGAGAAGATCGCGGAGCTCGTTCGCTCCAAGGCGATCGAGGGCATCTCCGACCTGCGCGACGAGAGCGACCGCGACGGCATGCGCATCGTCATCGAGCTGAAGCGCGATGCGACGGCGGAGGTGGTGCTGAACCAGCTCTACCGCATGACGCAGCTGCAGACCTCCTTCGCGGTCAACTTCCTGGCGCTCGACAACGGCCGGCCGCGGCAGATGGGGCTAATCGAGGCACTCCGCGCCTTCATCGCCTTCCGCGAGGAGGTCATCCTCCGCCGCTCGCGCTTCCGCCTCGCCAAGGCGCGGGAGCGGGGGCACCTGCTGATCGGCCTCGCCATCGCCGTCGCCAATATCGACGAGGTCATCCGGCTGATTCGCGCCAGCCGCGACGGGACCGAGGCGCGCCTCGCCCTGATGGCGCGGGACTGGCCGGCGGGCGATGTCGGCGCGTTGCTGGCGCTGATCGAGGATGCCGGCAACTTGGTGACGCCGGAGGGCACGGTGCGCCTGACCGAGGCGCAGGCCCGCGGCATCCTGGCGCTCACGCTGAACCGGCTGACCGGGCTCGAGCGCGAGAAGATCGCGGCCGAGCTGGAGGAGGTCGGGGGCCGCATCCGCGAGCTGCTCGACATCCTCGGCAGCCATGTGCGGCGGATGGAGGTGATGTCGGAGGAGCTGCGGGCGGTGCGCGACCAGATCGCCTCGCCGCGCATGACGCAGATCGTCGACTACGTCGCCGACCTCGACGACGAGAGCCTGATCGAGCCGGGCAACATGGTCGTCACCCTGACGCGGGACGGCTATGTGAAGCGCACGCCGCTCGACGTCTTCCGCGCGCAGCACCGCGGCGGGCGCGGGCGCAGCGCGGCCGGCACGCGGCAGGACGACGTGGTGGTGCGCAGCTTCATCGCGCATACCCATCAGTGGGTGATGTTCTTCACCAGCCGCGGCATCGCCTTCCGCGAGAAGATCTGGCAGCTGCCGGAGGGCGGCGCGCAGGGCAAGGGGCGCAGCCTCCGCCAGGTGCTGCAGCTCCAGGAGAGCGAGCAGGTCACCGCCGTGCTGCCGCTGCCGCAGGACGAGAGCCTGTGGGACGGGCTGCACCTGGTCTTCGCCACCGCCTCGGGCGGGGTGCGGCGGAACCGGCTGTCCGACTTCCGCAACGTCCGCGCCGCGGGCCTCATCGCCATGAAGCTCGACGCTGGCGACAACCTGATCGGCGTGCAGACCTGCCGCGAGGGCGACGACGTGCTGCTCGCCACGCGCCGCGGCCGCGCCATCCGCTTCCAGGCGACCGAGGACGTGCTCCGCGTCTTCGCCAGCCGGGACAGCAGCGGGGTGCGCGGCATCCGCCTCGGCAAGGAAGACGAGGTGATCGCGCTGTCCGTGCTGCGCCATGTCGAGGCGACGCCGGCCGAGCGCGAGGCGGCGATCCGCAATGCCGCGCAGCGCCGCCGCGCCAACGGCAACGGCGCCGAGGAGGTGGAGGTGGTGACACCCGCCGTCGCAGCCGAGGAGGGCGAGGAGGAAGGGGTCGCCGAGATCACCCTCTCGGCCGACCGCGCGCGGGAGCTGGAGGAACAGGAGGAGATCATCCTCACCGTCACCGATGGCGGCTTCGGCAAGCGCAGCCTCGCCTATGACTACCGCATCACCGGCCGTGGCGGGCAGGGGCTGGAGAACATGGTCTTCAGCCGCCGCACCGGGCGCGAGGTGGTCGCCACCTTCCCGGCGCGGCCGGGCGACGATGTCATGCTCGTCACCGATACCGGCCGGCTGATCCGCCTGCCGGCGGACCAGGTGCGCCTGACCCGGCGGCGTGGCCTCGGTGTGATGATGCTGCGGCTGAACGAGGGGGAGCGGGTGACGAGCTGCTTCCCGGTTGTCGACGACCAGGGCGAGGCTGGGCCGGATTCGGGCGCCGCGCAGACGGGTGCCCTGGCGGCAACCGAGCCCGAGACGCCCTCCGATGCGTGAGCGCGTCGGACTCTATGCGGGCACCTTCGATCCGGTGACCAATGGGCATCTCGATGTCATCGGCCGGGCGGCACGGCTGCTCGACCGGCTGGTTATCGGCGTGGCCATCAACACCGGCAAAGGGCCGCTCTTCCCGCTCGAGCAGCGGGTGGAGCTGATGCGGGCCGAGGCCGCGCCCCTCGCCGAGCGCAGCGGTGCCCGGATCGACGTGCAGCCCTTCGAGGGGCTCGTGGTCGATGTCGCGCGGAAGGTCGGGGCGGGAATGATCCTCCGCGGCCTTCGCTCCGTGACGGATTTCGACTACGAATACCAGATGGCGGGCATGAATCGTCGCCTGGATGACGGGATCGAGACGGTGTTTCTTCTGGCCAGCGAGACGAACCAGTTCATCGCCTCGCGTTTGGTGAAGGAGATCGCGCGGCTCGGGGGCGACATCAGCAGCTTCGTGCCGCCTCTGGTGCTGGAACGGACCCTGGCCCGGATTCGCGAGTCTCAGGCCGGCTGAGCCCGACCGGCCTTATTGGGGAGAAAAGTATGCGCCGACGCGACCTGGCAGGGCTCGCCGCCCTCGCCACGACCAGCAGCCTTGCAGCCCCCGCCCTGGCACAAGCCGAGGAGCGGTTGCAGCTGGAGCTGAAGGACGGCACCGTCACCATCCAGTTCCTGCCCGATGTGGCGCCGAAGCATGTCGAGCGGATCAAGCTGCTGGTCCGCCGCGGCTTCTATGACGGCACGCCCTTCCACCGCGTGATCGAGGGCTTCATGGCCCAGGGCGGCGACCCGACCGGCACCGGCACGGGCGGCGCGCGGGACCTGCCGGACCTGCCGGCCGAGTTCACCAACAAGTACCGCTTCCTGCGCGGCACCTGCGGCATGGCGCGCAGCAGCAGCCCGAACAGTGCGAACAGCCAGTTCTTCATCATGTTCGCCCCGGCGCCGAGCCTCGACAACCAGTACACGATCTGGGGCAAGGTCGTCGCCGGGATGGATGCGGTCGACAAGATCAAGCGGGGCAGCGGCGGCAACGGGGTCGTGCAGAACCCGGACAAGCTGATCCGCGCGCGCATCGTCACCGCCTGAACTAATTACCGAGGAGAGAGCCATGAGCGACGAAGCTGGCAGCCCTGCCGAGATCCCCGGCGAACCCCCGATCGGCGAGCCCGCCGCGGCGCCTGCCACCGCCACGCCCGATTCGGCGCTGGAGAACACGCTGATCCTCGAGTTGAAGGATGGCAAGGTGACGGTCGAGCTGCGGCCCGACCTGGCGCCGCAGCATGTGGAACGGATCAAGACGCTGGTGCGCGCCGGCTTCTATGACGGCACGCCCTTCCACCGCGTCATCGAGGGCTTCATGGCTCAGGGCGGCGACCCGACCGGCACCGGCACGGGCGGTGCGCGGGACGCCGGCCATGCCGACCTGCCGGCGGAGTTCTCGCCACCCGCCAAGGCGCGCTTCGTGCGCGGCACCTGCGGCATGGCGCGGACCAACAACCCGGACAGCGCGAACAGCCAGTTCTTCATCATGTTCGGGCCGGCGCCGAGCCTCGACGGCCAGTACACGATCTGGGGCCGTGTCGTCTCCGGCATGGAGGTCGTGGACAAGATCAAGCGCGGCTCCGGCGGCAACGGCATGGTCCAGGGGCCGGACAAGCTGATCAAGGCGAGCATCGCCGCGGATGCCCCCGCTGCGGCTTGAGGCTTGACAGACGGGCGTCCCCGGGGTTTTGGGGGCGCCCGCACTGCATGCGGCACCTGTGAGCCGGTAGCTCAGCTGGTAGAGCACGGGACTTTTAATCTCGTGGCCGTGGGTTCGAATCCCACCCGGCTCACCATATTTCACAAAGGCTTATCTGCACGCCGTGATCTGGTGGGGTTCGCAGTAAGCCACGCAGTAAGCAGTGTGAATCAGACGAGCGGCCGAAGTCGCCTGGTTCAGTGTCTCGGCTTGCCGTTTGTGAAGCGGCGTATTTAGGCTCTGTGACCGGAGTGGCTGGCTGATCTATTCGTTTTCCAACGGTCTCTGGCTGTGTGCCGACGGACGTTCTCTCGGGTTTTCGGGGACATGACCGTGACCAAGACGCTCTAGGAGATGCCCAATGGGTGTCGCTGATGCTGGTGCGGCAGCAGACCCCACTGACGTGGAATGGCGAAGAGGTGGCGCTGCGCAGCTTTGTCGAGGCAGCATTCTGAATCTGCCGAATCGGTGCGCCGTGGCGTGACCTGTCCGATGAGTTGGGCAGTTGGTCCAGCGTCCACCACCGCTAGCGCCGCTGGTACCTACACGATTGGTGAGAGGTGATTTTTGAGGCTCTCCCGCCCGGCCTTGCCCGTTGCCGGGCTGCTGCTGCTGGACAGCACCACCTGGAAGGCCCACCGTACTGCGAGCGGGGCAGCGGGCGGCACGGCGACCGCCGAGGCGCTCGGCCGCAGCCTTGGCGGGCTGTGCCCAAGCTGCATGCCTGCGTTGATGGCGCGGGCCGGGTCCAGCAGCTGAGCGCCAGTCCCGGCCACTACTCCGGCTAGTTTATACGCCGGGGCTCGCTCGGGTATCCCGGTCTGCGACGCCGCGCTCGATCATGGTTATGTCTCGGCGTCGCTTCACGCGAGCTTTGCCGTCGAAGGCTGCACCGTCCACACCCCGCCCAAGCGCCGCAAGGTCGATCCGCCAGACTGGAAGCCTACGCCGTGTGCCGTGCGCCACTACATCGAGAACCTGCTCTCTTGGCTCAAGCACTGGGTGCCCATCGCCCTTAGGCGCAACAAAACCCATTGCAAATGGATGGGCTTCGCCCAGCTCGTCGCCACTATCCTTAGCCTGCGCATCGCAGAGTTCAGTTACAGAGCTTGGTTTCATCATTATGGCTGGTTTTCGGAGCAGCTGCGGCTGGCGAAGCTGCCAGAACGCAACTAAATAGAACGTCCTATGCATAATCCAACTCCTGGCGCATCGGCGCCGCTATCGCGGCAGTGGACCAGGATTATCGACGGCGACTACGCAGTGGGCGTTGTTCGGCTGGTGACAGTCATTCACGAACGCGTAAATCACCTTCTTTTTGCGTCAGTAGAATTGCTGCCGAAGGAGATGCCGCCACCTCCCAATGGGGAATTCTATCATAATTTCGGCTCCGATCGCATCTGCGTTGGACGGACCGTTATGCCTGTCGGGGACGCACTCGACTGGTACGAGACCCTATGGCGCGGTCAGGCACGCGTACCAGGCAAGTCTTTTCGTATCACAACGTCTCAGTTTGAACCGGAGCCGAAATACAAGGGGTTCGTTCTACCTATTAAGCCGCCACCCTTCTCCCCGGCGTGGCATGGCCAGCCGCGACTCCATAGGCTCGTACCCATGGAGGCGTTGGCCGAACCGATTGCCAAGCTCCGGGATGGGGCGGTGGAGATCGACCTCTGCATCCGCGCGCGCGCCTGGTTGCGGGACTGCGTACACTTCGACCTGCTGGCTTACGATCTGTGGCTGGGAACTGGTGTGCTTGTCGCGCCAAACCCACTCTTCCGGCGCTGTGGTGCCCGGATCGCTTTGCGCTCGTCGGGGGGTGAGACACTTATGGTCGGTGGGCCTCCGCGAATGGGCGCTGACTTGTCAACAGTGGCCATCACTGTTGAGGAACGCCGAGGCGGCGAGGTAGCCTGGCGGGTGGATCAGGAACCTGACGCTCTCGGTCGCTTGTGGGCGACTGCGCCGTCGGAGGTGGACGCTGTGCGCCACGAAGTCGTCTGCAGGCTCCGGGGAGTCTTGGATCAGGAAGAGCCGGCCAAGTTCTTCCGCGGCTTGTGGACAGAACGACTGAACGAGGGCCGCCTTCGGCACGTGGCGCCGCCGCGCCGGACGCCAGCCGCTGATCCGGTGGAGGTTCAGGTCCGCGGAAAGGCTAAAGGACCGCCGGCACCGCCACTTACGGCGCTGCGGAAGTTAGAGCTTCTTCAACAGGCACAGCAGCAGCGGGCAGGCGAGTTTCGTCCAGCTGAAACCCAGGCCGCACCTTCGACTGTCTATCTACTAGAGAATGATCGGGTGGCCGCGGTCACGCTGATTCGCAAGCTTGTCGCGCAGGCACGCCAACAAGTTTTGCTCGTCGATCCGTACTTGGAGGCTGACGACCTCCAGGAATTCGCTATGGCGGCGGAGCATGAGGGCGTAGCGATCCGCGGTTTGCTCAACCCCCGAACAGGGCGAAGGAGAGCATCCGACAAGGATGGTGACAAGCTCGGCGACCTGTTGGTGCAACAAATCGAGACCATGCGAGATCCGGCGCAGGGCTTCGGTGAGATTGACATTCGTGTCTCTGTTTCCCGGCGTCTACACGACCGGTTTCTGCAGATTGACGACGTGATCTGGCATTGTGGCCATTCGTTCAATCAGGTGGGCAAAGCCGAGATTAGCCTCATGACCAGGGTCGAGCAGCCTGCCGAAGTGCGTGAGGTCTTGGCAGTGGCGTTCGCGGAGGCCGAACTTTTCGAGACCCATTGGCGCAACCGCCCAATACCGCAGTGGTCGCTCCGCCAGGAGATCGCAGAAGCGTTGCGGAAGCTGGCGACTTGGGTTGAGCGACCGCGAAGGCGGCGAAAAGAGCGGCAACGTGGCTGACTCCGGCCTAACGCTTCCCGCCCCTGTCGACGGGGAGGCGGCACTCATTGTCGCACTGAAGTGGCTGCGGGAGCCCCTTTGGCCGAAAGGGCATGGGTCGGCGGCGCTGCGGGTCCTGGGCACCCCCGACGCAACCGATAACCTTGTCACCCGGATGCGGGCGGCGGGCTTGAAGGACTGGTCGGAGTCCATCCAGGCCAGCATGTGTGGAGTGGCCGAGCCTCTTGGGGCGAACAGGAGCGTCCAATGGCTGTTTGCGCAAACAGCACTCGAGTTGGCCCAAACGGCCGATCACCCGCAGCTGTTTGAGCTGACCGGCGACCTGCAGAGCCTCAGCGAAGACACCGCTGTCGCGCTAGCAGATGCGCTGTGCGTGCGCCTCGGAGCACCATCTGACGATCACCCGTTACCGCAGACGCTCGAAGCGCGGATGCAATCTGTCTACTCCTCGCACTTCTACGATCGTCTCCGCCAATATGCGGAAAAGAAGCCTGAGGAGCCTCTGAATACCCGTGATCTCTGGCCTGGTCGGGCCGAGTGGCCGATGAGGGAGCACTGGATTTATCGTGTGATCGGGACACTTTGGCCGGTTCGCTACCTGCAGGTGCTGGCTGGGTATCCTGCACCGTTCCAGCACGCCGCCGCCAACATCCTTGCGCCGCTTGAGATCCGAGTCGTGGTGGCTTTGATCGCAGCTTCGCCTCCAGTGTTTTCCGAGGAAGGCGCTCCATTTGGTCCGACAGTGATTTTCGGCATTCTCGAGGAGTTTGAGGAAGAGCTAATCCGGAAGGCGGTTGCCAATGCCGAGGCACCGAAGCCAGATCTGGACAACGTCTTGGATGTCCTGTTCGCGCGTGCCGAAGGGGCCTGGATTGCACGAGCTTGGCTGCAGCAAACGATCTGGCGCGGAGCGCGGCGCCGCGCAGGTCGGTCTAATATCGAAATGGACGCTTGGGGCGCGCTGAGCGATGCACTCCTTTATGAGCTCTCTCGGCGCACGTTCCCGCGTGGCGTGAACCTCTGGGATTGGGTACAGGCCGAGGAGGCGCTCTGGCAGGTCGATCGAGTTCTGGCGGAGGTGTCTGTCGTGCACGCCCACGGTGATCCACAAGGCGCCGCAGAAATCCTTGCCAGCGCTGTGGCCAAAGGGCTTGTGAGTGCAACCGGCCGCGCTGACGGCTTGGTCACGAGCACGACCGAGGCAAAGATTGTCGGACGCGTTTTGGCAGAGATCCCCGACCCCGCTGCCTGGTTCGAGGAACTTTGGCGCGCGACCTACGAGGCGCGTGAGCATCTAAGCTTCCAGGTGCACCGCAATCTAGATAATCCAGCTTGCCCGGCACTTGCCTGGGGACTGCACGGCCTCAACGTCAGCGTTGGGGGGGGCAGCGATGCAGTCAAGTTCTGGCGGCGGCTGGCAGATGCGCTCTTTGAGACCCAGCTTACTGACCCTAATGCGGATCTTCCCAACGGCGCGATCCCATCTATTTGCAGAGTGGCGATCCAACTCGGGGCGGCGCTTACGGAAGGTCGTGTACTCGGCATTGCCGACATTGGTAATTTTTTGGCCAACCAGTTGGAGCCGGATATTGAACATGCTGTGTTGTGGCGGATAGTACGATCAGCGGCATCAGACGCCACGGCGATAGAGGTAGGTCGCTTCGTAGGAGCACCTGAAGTGCGTCAAGCACTTCAGGCGGCACTTGCGGATGATGCCACGCGTAAATGGAATACTGTCTTCGACCAAGACGGACGTGCCGATCTGTTGGACTTCGCGGCCCGCCTCTGACTTCTTTCGATTAGCGAATTTTCGCGCAAGCGGATTTCGCATTATGAACTTGACTAGCCGATTTTGGCGGTGCCGCTTCTAGAACATTGCTCCGGTCTAGCTACTGATCAGAGCCAGGCCATGATCAAATCCCCGGCCCAAGGACCGTAATCTACAGGTCCGGGCCTATTGGGGGCAGATGCAAATGGCAGCTCGTTAACTGGCGTGCCAAGGCCAATGTCATCATCTACATTCTCTGTCACAAGCCGATCCTTCCAGACACGTTGGCGCGGAACAACTCGCCGTCTCGGATGTAGCGCTGCAGCATGGCGACGCTGCGGTGCCGGGTCTGCCGTTGGATGTCGCGCTCTTCCAGGCCATGCGCGGCGGCGCTGGTGGCGAGGCCGGCGCGGAGGCTGTGCCCGGCGAACATCGCGGGGTCGAGGCCGGCGACTTCCGCGCGGCGTTTCACCACCAGCGCCACGGCCTTGTCCGAAAGGCTGTCACCGACGCGGCCATGGCGATCCAAGGAGCGCAGCAAGGGGCCTGTCTCAATGCCGGCGGCCTGTCTCCAGGCGGCCAGCGCTGCGACCGGGCAGGTCGCGGTGCCGGTCCCGGCGATGCCGACAACCTGACCTTCGCCGACCTGGTCGCCCTTGCTGCGGCGGATGGTGACGCGGAGGCCGCCACCAGAGGCATCCTCGGCCAAGTTCTCCACCCGCAGCGCCACCAACTCGGCGCGGCGGAAGGCATCAGCAAAGCCCAGCAGCAGGAGCGCCCGGTCGCGCAGTCCAACCAGATCGCTACGGCAGGTGCCGACCATGGCCTTCACCACGTCCACCGTCGCCGGTGCGGCCTGGCGCTGGGCGCTGCCGTGCTGCCGGCGGATACCCTTCAGCACGGCGGCGATGGCGGGGTGCTTCATGTCGAGCTGGTGCCCAGCCATGCGGTGGCCGATGGCGATGGCCGCCAACCGGCGGCCCAGGGTGCTGACCTTCAACGTCCCGGCCTTGTCGGCCAGGTAGCCGCCAACTGTCTCCGGACGAGCGGGCAGGGCTCTAGGCCCTGCCCCTGGCACCAGGCGGCAAAGCAGGTCCAGTCGGTGCCGTACCCCTTCCGAGTCGCGTCGGCACTGGCCGTGCTGGCATAGCCGGCGGCGCGGGCGAAGGGGCCGGCGTGGAGGGTGGCGATGCTGCCCTGGGTGGACGTGGTGAGACTGCTGGCGGCCACCTGACTATTTCTTACACTTCCGATAAGGTTCTCTTATCGGAAGCCAGGATGCAGGCGCAAGCGCCATCGTTGCAAAGCCGACAGCAGGGCGGTCAGCTACCGCCGGAGCTGGAGCTTGGTGGTGCCGCAGACGATGTTGGCGAAGGCTGAAACCGAGACTGCGAGACAGCATGGCGGGGCTCTCTGCCGCGCGGCGGTGCTGATGGCTCCCGCAAGTGAACCAGGCCCGCTGGTTATAGGGCGCGGGCTGAGGAGGCATCATGGCCACATTCGGAAAAACGCTGGCCATGGCTAATCGCCTCGTCCGAAAGGGCGATCAGCCCGTCGCCCGCTAACTTGTCCTCATCGCGGCAAATTACCGAAACAACTTGGCGGCCACGGCCAGGGAGTAGCTGCGGGTTCTGGAAATCGCCCCAGCCGAATGCGCGGGCATCTTCGCTTATAGCGCGTACAACGCGAAGCGCGGGGTCAGGATACCTCGGCGGCAGGGCGGCACCGCCGTGGCCCTGCACGACAGAGACGGATTGCGGCGGCGAGACGCGCGCCCACGCGCGCACCGCGCGAGGGTACCGGGTGGGGGAGGAGGTAACGCGAAAGGGTCCTCCGCGGCCGACTACATCGAGTTCTGCTCACCCGATCTCCAATTCCGCCGCTCCCAGGATCTTTGTTGGGTCCTCAAACCCTTCGGGTATCTCTCCGCCCGGAAGACTCCAACCTATCCCGATGGATGAAATCCAAAACTTTGTAGCTGACATCTGAGAGGCTACGTGGGACAAGCACGGCAGGCGGGCGACGGTGCAAGCCAACAGATGCGGCCGATCAATCACGATCGACGCTTGTTGGGACCGTCCATGATCCGAACCCCTCCGTTCACGCCCGCTGCGAATTCTTTCGGCGGCAATTCCGCACCGCTTATCGCTTCCGATCGAGAGGTCGCTCGTCTGCTTGGCTGCGCTCGTGCCACCGTGTGGCGCGCAGTCCATACCGACGATTCCTTCCCTCGGCCCGTTCGCCTTCTGGGTAGGCGCGTAGGTTGGCGGATTTCAGAGATCGAGGCGTGGCTCGCAGCGCGCGAGCCGGCGCACTGATCGTGAAGATCTATCATCGGCGCTTGCTTGGTGCCTTGTCCATCGGACACATCCAGGACAGCAGCTCAAGAGGTAACCGGTCGGTTGCGGTCTTTGGCCACCCGGAGCGGACCGGTGTAGTGCACCGGAAGATGCGTGGGACGAGCGCCGGGTCGATGGCGCACGGTCTAATACGCCGTGCAGCGGTAGAGGCAAACCCTGGAGGTCCGTCACTCCGTTGGCGCCGTCCGGCTACTCACTTTCCGTGCACCTCGCCACTCGCGGGCAAATTGACATGAGAACACCGAAGACCGGTCGGACCGCCAGCCGTCCGGCAGAGCCCTCACCAGCCTCCCTGGTATGGACCGAGGAGCGTTGCGCTATCCTTGCAGCATATCTGTTCCGATTTATCGAGGTGACTTTCGGGTCGGACGTGGCGAAGCGGATCTGGGCCAAGGCCTCGCGGAAGCCACGCGAGCGTAGCATTAAACAGCTATCGGATGGTGACCTCGGCCTGGTGCGACGCTATTTGGCCGAGCGGCAGAAGGCCGAGGGGGAGAACCCACAGCCAACCCGCAACATGTTGGCGCGCCGGGTCGCCCAAGCCATGACACCTGAGAACGCACGGGCGCTGGGGATCAATACCTACGCCGTCGGCGGTGATTTTCTCCGTGCCGTAACTCTGGCTGTGATTCGGCGGGTCACTCTCTATGAGAAGTATGCGAACGGGCACCGGACGGCAGCGGCCGCCCTAGATCCAGAATCTGTTGTCCTCAACATCGATCGGCTGCCGCTGCTCCCCGAGTGAACGGGTCGAACTGCACACCTGTTCCACGACAGACGTCTGGCGTCACGCCGAAACTGTCCGCATCCCGATACAGGAGCCATGAAAGGACATGAACGCCTACCACTCCGCGAAGGAGGTCGCTGAGCGATTCGGTATCAGTGAGTGCACCCTGGGACGCTGGCGCGAGGAAGGCGAGGGGCCGCCGTACCTTCGCCTTGGGCGGCGGCGCGTCGCCTACGCTGCTGCCGGCCTTGCAGCCTGGGTTGCAGGGAACACTCACCCGAACCGGATTGCAGAGATGGCGGAGAACGCAGCGGGCAACTGCGAATAGCCCATTTCGCCACACACGCGGTCTTAGCTCCGCGAAATGGCGGGGCTGCCTCGTCTTTCAACGTTGCCGCCCCGCCGAATACTCTGCCAACAACCTAGTGTTCGCAGGCGCGGTCCCTTTTTGCAAGGACCTCGACATGTCTGCTTCTTGCTTCCACGCCGGTGCTGCGGCGCGGCTGCACGTCCTGCACGGCCAGCCCGTCATGATCCTGGCCCGCCCGCCGCTGGAGCCGACACCCGATCTCCTGGGCCAGCCTGGCGGGATGGTGGTCTTCGCGCATATTGCCCCAGGGGCGGACCATCTCGATCCCCTCAGCGAAGCCCTGGCCGCTGGCGCGCTCTCGCAGGGTGGTGTCGTCGCGCTGCTCTTCGACAACTCCACCGATGCCATGGCTTATGCATCGCGTATCGCTCACGACGACCGGGCCTCCGCCCCGGGCGGTGTGGCGTGAGTGCCGACAGTATGGGCCCGATCAGCATGGAAGCCGTCGCGCCGATGCCACGCTGGGTTGGCTGGAAGAACGTCCTCCGCGGCGACAAGCCCGACGCCAGACCCACGAAGGTCCCCTTCGACGCAAGAACCGGACGACGGGCTGAGGCCGACAATCCTGCGACCTGGGCGCCCCGCAGCGCGGCCGAGCGATGGGCAGCACAGCACGTCAACGGCGAAGGCGGCGGCGTCGGTCTAGAGCTGGGCTCTCTCCAGGAGGGGGGCACCCTCGCCCTTGGCGGCTGTGACCTCGACACCTGCCGCGACCCCGCCTCCGGGGAGATCGAAGCTTGGGCAGTGGAGGTGATCCATCGCTTCGCCAGCTACACCGAAGTGTCCCCATCGGGGACCGGCGTGAAGGTCTACTTCTTGTACTCGACCACTGTCTTGCCACCCTTACGCGCCGCCATGGGCAGCAAGTACGGCAGGACGTGGAAGCGCCCAGGCAAAGAGCACCCGCCCGCCATCGAGCTGTACCTGGCGAACAAATACTTCGCGGTGACCGACCAGCACCTGACCAACACGCCGGCCGATATCCGCTCAGTCGATGTGGCGACGTTGCTCTGGTTGGCGCGCGAGGCTGGCCCAGCCTTCGTCACGGTCGGCAAGGCATCCCAAGACAGCGCCGCTCCGGGCGGCGGCGACACGCTGGTGGCTCGCCTCCACCGGGCGATAGGGTCCAACGCCACGCTCGCCCGACGCTGGGCGGGCGACATGGCGGACATGAACGACGGCAGCCGGTCTGCGCTCGCAATGGCGCTGGGTGCCCTCCTGAAACGCGAGGGCTTCAGCTTCGATGAGACATGCGCGCTGCTGCGGCGGTGCGAGCACACCCGCGACTGGGTTGTTGAGAAGGGCGAGGTGGCGGGAGCCCGCGAGCTGCACCGGATGTGGAATCGAGCGAGCGCCGACTCTGAGTCTCGTGAAACTCTCGACCGGGTTGCGATACGCGAGACCAAGACCGAGAAGATCATCGCGGCGGTCCTCGACGCTGGGGTGACGTTCTGGCGTGATCCGCGCGGGACCGCTTACGCGACCGTACCCCGCGAAGGGCGGACCGAGCGCTATCCGGTCCGCTGGACTGCGTTCAAGAACATCGTGCGACTAATCTATGGCGACGCGAACCCGGTGACGGTGAAGGGCAAGGCCGGGGAGACGGTGCGGCCAGGGGCAGTGTCGGATCACTCGCTGTCTGAAGCGCTCGGGGCCTTCGATGCCTTCGCGCTACGCGGCGACGAGCGGGAGCCGCGCCCGCGCCTCTGCCGCACCGCCGACGGTGCCGTGTGGCTCGACCTCGGCTGCCCGGACTGGGCGCTGGTCAGGGTAACGCCAGAGGGCTGGCAGGTGATCGATGGTGCCGACGTGCCGCTGATCCGGCCGGCGGGGCTCGGCGCGTTGCCGGTGCCGCAGCGTGCGGCAGGCGCACAGGATGGGCTGCATCGCCTCCTCAACGTCCGACCGGGGCAGGACGGGCGCCCCTCGGACGACTTCATACTGGCAACTACATGGTTGGTCGCGACGCTTTACCCAGAAGGTCCCTTCGCGGTTCTCGCGCTCGACGGCGAACAGGGCAGCGGCAAGACGACCGCGGCAAAAATGCTGCGACGGTTGGTGGACCCGAACACGGCGGACGTGCGGGCGGTGCCGAAGGACGAGCGCGATCTTGTCATCGCCGCGCGCAATGGCCGCGTCGTGGCGCTCGACAACCTCTCCTCGCTGTCCCCGGAGATGGCTGATGCGCTGTGCCGCCTAGCGACCGGCAGCGGGCTTGGGGAGCGGGCGCTATTCACCAACGGCGAGGAGCACGTCGCCTATGCGCAAAACCCGGTGCTGCTCAATGGCATCCCGTCCCTGCTCGCGCGCGGCGATCTAGCCGACCGGGCCGTCGCCATCACCCTGCCGGCGATCCCCGACGATCAACGCCGCCCGGAGGCTGAGGTCTGGCAGGACTTCAACGCGGCCGCGCCAGGCGTCCTCGCGCTGCTGCTCGACGCGCTGGTGCTGGCATTGCGCGACGCGCCTGGAATGAAACTGGAGCGACTGCCGCGCATGGCCGACTTCGCACGGGTCGCCTGCGCTGCGGCACCCGCCTTCGGCTGGACGGTCGACCAGATGCTCGCCGCCATGGCTGACAACCGGGCCGGCGCCGTGGCCGGGGTGATCGAGGCCGACACCATCGCCGCGACGGTCCAGGCGATCGCCGCTGAGGAGGGCATCTGGCAGGGTACAGCGTCGGAGCTGCTGCTGGAGATCAACGGTCGCACCTCCCCTGACCGCCAGCGTGAGCGCGACTGGCCGAAGGACGCGACCCGGATGTCGGGGAAGCTGCGGCGGGTGGCGCCGGCCCTGCGTCGCGCCGGGGTCGACCTGGCCCTACCTGAGAGCGGCGGCAGGGGCGGCCGCATGATCACGATCCGTACAGTGGGCACCCAGCGTTCCGAGTGTTCCGAGCGCTCCGGCCAGACAGCCTCCGCTTCTGAACCGGATCGCTGGGACACTGGGGACGCTGGGAACGCTGCTGGTCCATCGTGCGAAAATGCGGCGGATGAGGTGTTGCTCTGACTGCCGCCACGGTCCTGGCGCGGATCGAGGAGGCCGGCGGCATGGCCTCCTTGCGGCCGGATGGGCGGGTGGCGATCGGCAACGCCTCCCGCCTCCCAACGGAGCTGCTGGAGGAGGCGCGTCAGCACCGGGAGGATATGGCGGCCCTTCTCGCCGCCCGCGCCGCCGAGACCGCGGCACCGGGAAGCATTGGCCTGTCCGCCATCCCGTCTTGCCCGGACACATGGCTCCGTTCGATCGCTGGGTCTGTTGCCCGAGCTCTGGCGCAGGGGGCGTGCCGCGAGCGCGACCCCGCAGGCTGGCTCGTGCTGGTCCGCCCGGACGGCCGGCGGGCCATGGTGGCGCCGCACGTTGTCGCCTCGCTGGCCGAGGTTGGGCTGCTGCCCTCACTGCCGCCGGAGCAGGAGATGGACACCTCCGACCTGGGCTGCCCGCCCGCCTGGTCCGAGCCGTTCAGTCCGCCATCGGGGAGCTGGTGCACGGCCTGCGGCCGGTTCACCCAGACCGGCGGGCGCTGGTGGCGCGAGGCTGAGAGGCCGGGTTGGTGCTGCTGGACCTGCCATCCACCGGATGGACGGCCAGCGACAGCTGTGGTGGAGGTGCGGACGTGATCTGGGAGGGCTGTCCAGCGGATAGGGAGCAGGATGGACCGCGATGGGTCGAAATAGGGGCACGGTAGGTCTCGGCTGTATCGGCGGAATGGTTGAGCTGGGAGCTCGTCGAGGATGTGTCAGAATGCGTCTAGGGCGGCCATGAAGGCTGGTGGCAGGGGAGATGGAACGGCCACACTGAGTTCTCCTCAACACCCTGCAGCGCGATTTACCGAGCGACCTGAGGCAGGTCCGGCACAACTCGCCGGACCGATACTCCATCGCCGGGGTGGACAACCAGGCAATTCCAACGCCCTAAAGCATGGTCGGCGGTCCCGGCAGGCGGAAATCCAGCGTGCGGAGACAGCCGCGGCCCTGAAGACTGCCCGGTGGCTCCTGCGCCAGCTCGGCACGCTCCAGGGGCGATGCCGGCCTCGGCCGGTTCGCCTTCGACAACTCCGACATCTCGATGCCGAAGCTCGGCACCTCCTCAATGCGTTGGGGGTGCCAGTCGCCTAACGGCCAGGATGACCCGCTGAGGCCGGTCTAACACATCGATGGATACGCATCCGGGCAGCCTCGATGCAGGATGCTGCATCGTTGATGGTAGCCAAGGCCACCCAGGCGACGCGGCTTGGGCCGCGTCCTTCGTCTGCCGCGCTGCCGCGTGCTGTCCGCCTGCGGCAAAATCAGCCTGAGGTGGGATGGGCATGGCGAACCTCCCTTGGTCGCCAGATTGAATCAGCCTGTCGGCGATATGGAATCCCTAACGAGTCACGCTCTCGGCGACTAGGTCTTAGCTCAAGGTCAAGCCGTTGCTGCTATCGGGGGATGGACGTAAGACACCGTGTGCCCGAAAGCGATCAGCCACAGCCAAGACAACTCCAGCCGTCCAGGCTCCTAACTGGGCGCGACCTCCTACTTCTGCGCCAGAGCAGGCGGCAAAAGCGCTACGCCGAGCTCTCGGACGAGGAGCGGGATGTCTACTCGCGCATCGACCTCCTCCTGCGCGACATGGCGAGGACGGTACAGGCGGCGCTTGGGTCGGACGCCGCCTTTCCAGCCAAGCTAACCAGCGGCTTTAATCCGCAGAGCGGCGTGCGCGGCGCTCTGCCCAAGGATCTGTGGTTCGGCGTCCACAACGCCGCGAACCTGCCCGACTTCGTCGGTATGCCGCAGCTCTTCACAATTGTATCCGAGCGCGGGGTCGAATACGGCTTCGCGCCGGCCATCCACCCCAGCGACTTCTCCCAGCAAGGGATTAAGGACAAGGTCCGCGCGGCTGCCCCAGAGATCTTCGCTCGTCTGCCTGCCCCGGGCTCGGCGCCTGCGGCGCGGCTGGCCGCGGAACTCCGGCGCAGCGGCGGCTGGCGATTCCGTCAGAAGACCCGTCTTGAGCCTGGACCGGGCGAGTTCGAGAATTTCGACGAATGGCTTGCTTTCCTGAGGTCCGATCGCGGCCGCCATTGGGCAGGCGGCGCAATCAGCCGCTACGTCACCGCGGACGAGTTGGGGCAGGTTGGCTCGGACTTCACGACCCAGCTTTGCGAGGCCGTCGAGCTCTTCGGCCCGCTTCTGCATGACCTCACTCCAGGCAGCGAGCCCGGCGAGCTGCCGCCAACGCCCCCTTTCCTCGACGACAGCGTCCCGCCCGTGAACTCAGATGCGGCGCCCGCCCAGGCGGTCGAGGCGCGGCCGCCCTATCCCATGGAGCGGGCCGTTGAGGGGTTGTTCCTGCCGGAGGAGGAGTTCGCACGCTGGCTCGCGGTTTGGCGCGGCAAGCGCAACCTGGTGCTTCAGGGGGCGCCTGGGGTCGGCAAGAGCTTCATCGCCCGCCGCCTCGCCTATGCGCTGATCGGCTACGAGGACCCAGGCAGGGCCGCCATGGTGCAGTTCCACCAGTCCTATGCCTATGAGAACTTCGTGCAAGGCTTCCGCCCACGCGAAGGCGGTGGGTTCGAGCTGCAGGACGGCGCTTTCGTCGCCTTCTGCCGTCGCGCCCTCGCGGACCCGGATGAAAGCTACGTTTTTATCATCGACGAGATCAACCGCGGCAACTTGTCGAAAATCCTTGGCGAGATGATGCTGTTGATTGAGCCGGACAAGCGGGACCGAAGCTGGGCTACCCGGCTTGCTTACGCCTCGCCTGACCGGCAGGCTGCTGGCGACCCCATGCATCAGCCCTTCCACGTACCAAAAAACGTATTCCTCATCGGGATGATGAACACCGCCGACCGCAGCCTAGCGGTGGTCGATTACGCACTGCGCCGGCGCTTCGCCTTTGTCACGGCGCAACCGGCTTACGACCGGCCGGCCTTCGCTGCACACCTTGCCGGCAAGGGGGTGCCAGTCGCGTTGGTAGCGCAGATCTGCGGTCGGATGGCGGCGCTGAACCGGGAGATCGCCGCCGACCGGGCCAACCTCGGCCCGGGCTTCTGCATCGGTCATAGCTTCTTCGTGCCGCGCGACGACGCCGAGGTCACGGGAGAGGGTTGGTACGAAGCTGTGATTGCAACCGAAGTCCTGCCACTCCTCGAGGAGTACAGCTTCGACGACCCTGACAAGGTCGAGCAGTGGCGCCGGATGCTGCTAGCGCCCGAGCCCTGATGCGCGCGCGCGCGATCCCGATCAGGAACATCTACTACCTCTTCCTGTATGCCTGGGGGCGCTTCGCCGAGGGGCGGCAGGTGGAGGTCGGCACAGACGACAGCCCGGACTTAGCCAACCTGCTCGCGCGAGTCTTGGCCAACGGGGTGCGGCGTCTCCTCCGGCGTGGGATTGACCGCGATTACCAGGAGCGCATCGAGGAGCTGAGACACCCGCGGGGACGCCTTTTGCCCTCTCCATCTATCGCCGGCGGCGCGCTGGTGCGCCAAAGGCTAGTCTGTGCCTACGACGAGCTGACGCCGGACGCTCCGGCCAACCGCATCCTAAAGGCTACCCTACGGCGGCTTGCCGCACACCATGAGGTTCAGCCCGGCCTCAGAGATGAGCTCAGAACCTTGGCACGGCGCTTCGATGAGGTGCACGACGTCCCGCTTTCGAGAAACCTGTTCCGCCGCACGCGACCGCCGCGAGGCGGTGGCCACTACGACCTGCTGCTGCGGATCTGCGAGATGGCGTTCGAGGCTTCGCTACCCGAGGAGGGCGGCCGAGGGTCAAAATTCACTGCTTTGCTTGAGGACGAGGTTCGCATGTCGATGGTCTTCGAGCAGTTTGTGCGCAACTTCCTTGATCGGGAGCAGTTGGCCTACCGCGTTGGCGCGGAGTTCGTTGAATGGAGCGCCGGGGAACTGGATCAGCTGCACGAACGCTATCTGCCCGGAATGCGGGCGGACGTCGTGCTGCGATCGGACGCTGAGGTCGTCATCATCGATACCAAGTTCTATGCCGAAACATTCAGAGCCTACCGCGGAGGGCATCCGCGAATCCGGTCAGAGCACCTGTACCAGATCCTGTCCTACCTCGAGCATGCCGGGCGTGCGGACTTGTGGCGCAGGCCTGTGCGAGGTCTGCTCGTCTATCCGTCTATAGACGGACAGGAGCTCCGCCTCGACTACACGCTCGGATCGCACCGCATTGGGGTTCGGGTGATCGACCTGGCGCGCCATTGGACACACGTTCACGAGCGGATGCTCGGCTTGGCCTTGGGCTAGGATCGGACCTCAGAGTTCTGCGGCTTCGTGGGAAATTCCCAAAGCCTTTCCGGAAGCAATATCAGTCATTTGCAGGAACAAGAAAGGCGTTGCTTGCCCGGACATCCATTTGGTCACGATCTGTCCGGCGATAATTCCTCCTGCCATCTGAAAATATCTGGAAAACTTCTGATGCATCAGATGTGTCGATAGCCGGCGGGTGAGTTTGACCGGCCTCTGGTTATCGGCGACGCCTGCGAATCTCCGCGGCCGTCGCCGTGCCGGGCGAGCGCTCGAGAAAGGCGGGCAAAGCCCGTGGCGGTGCGGAGATAGTCCTTGCGGGTCTTGTCGGTAAACCCGCGCTCGGTCATGTCGGCGATGAAGCGCTCACGCAGGCCGTCACTGGGCCGTTGCGGGTGAGAGAAGGGTCATGGAGAGCTCCTCTGGATCGGGGGAGCTCTCAGCGTCGGCCCGGGTCTGGGCCCGCTCAACTCAAGCGCGCCGTGCGAGGTGGCGCCGCGTCAGCGCCAACAGGACCACTCCCGCGGTAGCGGGTTCGTTCTCCGGCCAGACCACGCCAGGATTGTGAGTTTGGGTTGCCCTGTCGCGAGGCTCACGCGGGAGCACCGAGACGGACGAGGCGCTGAAGGTTGTAGGTGAGCCCACGCAGCAACGCCTGGACGCGCTGCGTCGGATCGAGCTTGGC
>NZ_JAETWB010000129.1 GCF_016773205.1 Belnapia arida | reverse complement strand
TCAGCCTCCCCCACCGGGGGCAAGCGAATCACGATCCAGCGCCAATCGCGAGAGGGAATTTCAGCAGCCTGCTAGAGTAAAATCCGAACGATCAGATTCATTGGGGACTCCCTTGGGCCTCGAAGTCTGATTCACCCTGCTGGCTGGACGCGGAGGCTAGCTTGCATGGCGAGAACCTTGTCTGAGGATTTGCGTTCCCGGCTGATTATGGCGGTCGAGGGCGGCATGTCACGGCGCGCAGCGGCCGATCGCTTCGGGGTTGCGGCGGCGACGGCGGTCCGCTGGGTGCGGGATTGGCGTGCCACGGGCGCTACCCGAGCCAAGGCCAAGGGCGGCGACCTGCGGTCGGGGCGGATCGAGGTCTACCGAGGTGCCATTCTGGCGGCGGTCGAGGCTCAGGTGGGTATCACCCTGGTGGAGCTATCCGGCATGCTGTACCGGCAGCACGGCGCCACCTTCGCGCCCAGCACGATCTGGCGCTTCCTGGACCGGCAGGCCATGACGCTCAAAAAAACGGCGCACGCCAGCGAGCAGGAACGACCCGACGTCGCCGCACGGCGACAAGCCTGGTTCGACGCTCAGCCTGACCTCGACCCCGAGCATTTGGTCTTCATCGACGAGACCGGTGCCTCGACCAAGATGGCCCGCCTGCGTGGCCGAACGAAGCGCGGCCAGCGCTGCCGATCACCCATCCCGCACGGGCACTGGAAAACCACCACCTTCACCGGAGCGCTGCGGCTCGAGGGTATGACGGCACCGATGGTGCTCGACGGGCCGATGACTGGCGCAGCCTCCCTCGCTTACGTCGAACAGGTGCTGGTCCCCAGCCTGCGGCGCGGCGATGTCGTGATCATGGACAATCTGCCCGCACACCGCCGCCCCGCTGTCCGCGCCGCCATCGAAGCCGCAGGTGCCAGGCTGCTCCACCTGCCGCCCTATTCGCCAGACCTGAACCCAATCGAGAATGCCTTCGCCAAGCTGAAGGCCATTCTCCGCAAGGCCGCCGCCCGCACCATCGACGACCTCTGGGATGCCATTCGACACGCACTGCCACGCTTCACCCCAAACGAATGCCGAAGCTACTTCACCGCCGCAAGGTATGAACCCGAATGATCGGATTCTGCTCTAGTGTCGTCCGCCGCTTCGACTGGTAGGCAGTTGACACACTGAAACCCGGGCCAGTGCTCCGCTCAGAGATCGTGCATTCAACGTGGTAAAGCTTGAGAGTTGAATCGCCCTACTCTCAGGGTCCGCAGAGTCTCCGGCCTCTCGGAGCGAAAACCCAGACCAAACCTGCGCCTCAGCGCAGCGGTCTGGCTAGGAGAGACAGGTTGTGAGGAGACCGACTGGAGCACCGGTGGGAACTGGAACCTTACCTTCTCTGGCGCCGTGGTTTGATCAACCGCGTTACGTGCGACGAGTTCTTGAGGCGCAGCCCGGCGAGGATCGAAGCGCGCTTTCGAACAGTTCGAAGCCCGTCTCATTCTGCCGATCGTGATCACAGAGGTGCAAGCCGGCGAACGGCCCAGCGAACCATTCACAATATTGAACAGAGAGAATTCAATGCTGTAAGTTTACGATCATTGTTATTTGGTCAAAATTTTCTCTTGTGGTACATTTAACACTGATCGTCACGTGCAGGGCGGCACCTACTTCGATCGCGACTACTACGTCGACGTCCATCTGCCCTTGGCGCTTGCCTGCTGGCAGCGGCACGGGTTGGAAAGCGCCTCCGCCTTCTTCCCAGATGGCGCTAGAACGTTTTCCCATCAGTCTGCGTCATAGCCGGCGGCGGCAAAGTAGTTGGCGCACACGGCTGGGGTGAAGGTGTCGATGATGCGGCCGATGGCAGCCCAGAGCCCGCCGAGGCTACGCTCGG
>NZ_JAETWB010000128.1 GCF_016773205.1 Belnapia arida | reverse complement strand
CTGCCATGCCTTCGAGTTCGCCTGCGCCGAGCTCGATATCGAGCACAGGCTGACCAAGCCTCGACACCCTTGGACCACGGATGAGTTTGAACAGCTCCTTTCTGCGTCCTGTGCTACTTTTCTCCAGCGCATGGGTGACCGCGTGGCGAAGAGCGGGGCTTGGAGGTGAGAGCCCCGCCGCGCAGCCTATGGTCGCTCCTCCGTTGCGGCATCCATGCGCGCCCGTCGCGGCCCCCTTGGCTGCCAGCCTTTGGTGAGGCGCTCGTAGGCGGCCTCGCCTTCGGCCGCTCCGCGTCGTTCCGCTTCACGTGTCCCGGCCTTGTTGTAGGCGTGTGCGGCGCCACGCTGGCCGCGACGTGAGGGGTGTCCCGCCCGGAGCTGCAGGTCGCGCAGCTTCTTCGCGTGCAGTGCTGGCCTGCCCCAGGTGTAGTCCTTGCCGTCCCGCAGCATGTGCCAGACGATGACTGCGATCTTCCTCGCGGTCGCGACCGCGGCCACGTGCTGACCGCGGCGGGCTGCGATCCGCAGGAAGAAGGCCCGGAGCGGACCAGGGGCGCGCGCCGCGGCCCAGGCCGCCTCGACGAGCATGCCGCGTGCCTGGCCGCGGCCCTGCTTCGTGATCCGCCCGTGCCGGACCGGGCCATCGCCGGACTGGTGGACGCTCGGGTTCAGGCCGAGGTAGGCGACGAGCCGCTCGGGTGCGGCAAAGCGACTGACATCGCCGATAGCCGCGGCCAGACCGACGGCGACCACCATGTCGATCCCGGGCACTGTCATCAGCCGTTTCACAACCTCGTCCTCAAGCGCACGCCGGGCGATGTCGCGTTCGACGCCGCTCAACTCCTCGCCGAGACGATCGAGCTCGCGGACATGCCGCTCGACGGCAGCCCGCTCGTCTTCGGGCAACCACTGCCCCGCCAGCCAGCCGCGCCCGGCCTTGCCGAAGAGATCGGCGTGCGGGCAGGGCGGGACGAGGTGGGCGTGCAGGATGGACTGCACGATGTTCTTCAGCCGCGTCCGCTGCCGGACCAGCTGGGTGCGCCGCGTCACCTGGCGCCGCATCGCCTCGGTCCGCGCATCAGGGACCCAGACCTCGGGCAGGAAGCCGCTGGCGTAGAGCTGGGCCAGTACGGCCGCGTCGATCTTATCGGTCTTGACCTTGGCGTCCGCGATCAAGCGGACCTGCTTCGGATTGGCGATGATGACACGGCCAACGTGGGGCGAGAGCACCTCGACCACGGCCGCGGCGTTGCCTGTTGCCTCGACTACGACGTGGTCGTCATGGGTCAGCGTCGAGCGGGCGAACGCCTCCAGCCGGTCGCGTCGCATGTCGACCCGGCCGAGCCGGGTCAGCACCCCGTCCAACAGCGCCACAACCTCGGCAAAGACGCGGTGGATGTCCATTCCGATAACGCGCATGGCGCCACCTCCTCCTGGCTTGTGGTGAGAAGGCGGGAGCTGGCGGGCGACACGATAACTACGGATCCGCGCTCGCAGCGCATCCGGGCAGGTCGCAGGGGCGGCCAGATAACGAGCTCGAGCTCTCAGCTCATGTCTATTCGGACGGCCTGCCCGCACTTGCGTGCTCCCGGTGCCCCGTGTCCCGGATGGTCTCACCATAGCCCAGTCCCACACGGAACCGGCAGGACATCGCGGCACCACCGCCTACATGCCGGATAACGGCCAGGTCGAGCGCATGAACCGCACCATCAAGGATGCCACCGTCAGGCGGTTCTACTACGAGAGCCACGACCAGCTGCGTCAGCACCTCGCCGACTTCGTCGCCGCCTACAACTTTGCCCGTCGGCTGAAGACCTTACGCGGCCTTGCCCTGTCGCGAGGCTCACGCGGGAGCACCGAGACGGACGAGGCGCTGAAGGTTGTAGGTGAGCCCACGCAGCA
>NZ_JAETWB010000127.1 GCF_016773205.1 Belnapia arida | reverse complement strand
CTCAACTGGTCATCGCAACACCAGTTTGCGCCGATCGCAACACCGTATCAAGAGCTTCGGCTGGTGTCTTCCAGCCGAGCGTCTTGCGCGGTCTCGCGTTGAGCGCTGTAGCCACCGCTGCAAGGTCGCCGACGCTGTGCGCGGCCAAGTCTGTTCCATTTAGGAAGTACTGCCGCAGCGGCTCATTCGTGTTCTCGTTCGTTCCGCGCCGCCACGGGCTGTGCTGGTCGCAGAAATACACTTGCAACCCGGTGTCGATCCGCAGCCGCAGATGCTCGGTCATCTCCGCCCCCTGATCCCAGGTCAGTGACTGCCGCACCGCCTCCGGCAGGGTGGTGATCGTGAGCGTGATGGCGTCGCGCACCGCCTCGACGCCATGCCCGGCCAGCGCCGGTCCGTTCTTCGCGCGAACCCCATATCGATGGCCCGGCATGCACGGCAAGTGCAGCAGCATCGTGAACCGCGTCGTGCGCTCCACCAAGGTGCCGGTAGCCGAGCTGCCCAGGCCGAGGATGAGGTTCCCCTCCCAGTGCCCTGGCACGGCCCGGTCATCCATCTCCGACGGCCGTTCGCTGATCTTTACCTCTGAACATCAACAGCCTAGCGCGTCGAGCGCGTGCCTTACCCGAGCGGCGATTTCGTCTGGGGGATAGGGCTTGGTTAGGATTGGCACGCTCGGATCAAGTCTGCCCTGACGAAGCGCAGCCTCCGGCGCATAGCCCGTCGTGAACAGCACCGTTAGTCCGGGGCACCGCTTGGTCGCTTCGCTTGCGAGGCGCTGGCCATCCATACCACCGGGCAGCCCGAGGTCGGTGAACAGCAACTGAACGTTGGGCTCATGATCGAGTGCCACGAGCGCCTCCCGCGCGTCCGAGGCCTCAATCACAGTGTACCCGGTCTCACGCAGTGCTTCCGCCGCATACCCACGTACTGCAGCGTCATCCTCGACGATCAGAACGGTTTCGCCCTGGCCGCCTGCGACGACCTTCTGACTTTGTGCCTCCTGCTCGTGCTCGCCGGATGCGAGCCACGGCAGGTAGAGTCGCACTGTCGTGCCTTGGCCCGGCTCGCTGTAGATCGTCGTATGCCCGCCAGATTGACGTACGAAGCCGTGCACCTGGCTCAGCCCGAGGCCGGTACCGCGCCCAGGCTCTTTGGTGGTGAAGAAGGGCTCGAAGACCCGCGCCAGCGTTTCCCGGTCCATGCCTGTCCCGGTATCGGACACCGCGATGGCCACGTACTCGCCCGGTTCCGGGCCGTTCTTTTCCATGGGGTAGCCAGCGTCGACACGTGCATTCGCCGTCTCGATGGTCAGCCTGCCGCCACCCGGCATAGCGTCGCGGGCATTGACCGTGAGGTTCAGGATCGCGCTCTCCAGTTGGTTCGGGTCGGCGCGTGTTCTCCCAAGATCAGCGGCGAGCACCGTCTGCAGCGCGATGCCGGAGCCCAACGTTCGGTGCAGCAACTCGGCCATGCCCTCGACTAGCCGGTTGGCATCCACCGGGCGTGCCTCAAGAGCCTGCCTGCGCGCGAACGCAAGGAGCCGGTGGGTGAGCCCAGCAGCTCGCTCGGCGGCATGCCGCGCTGCCGCCGCGAGGCGACGGGCCCGCCCGTCCTTGGGCAAGTCGCGGTCGAGCAAGGCATGGCTGCCGAGGACGACGGTGAGCAGATTGTTGAAGTCATGCGCCACGCCGCCGACGAGCTGGCCAAGCGCCTCCATCTTCTGCGCCTGGCGGAGCTGCTCGCCCAACTCGGCCACACGGCGTAGGTGGCGCAAGAGTATCTCAACAATGGCGCGCCGCAGGTCGCAGGCGAGCTCGCACTCCCAGTCCGCCCAAGGTCTGGCAACGCCGCGCCGCTCCTCGACCCAACGCTCGAAGGAGGCGCGCGGCCCAGGGCCGTCGGGACCGCCACCCTCCGTTGGCTTGCGCGGGTCACCACCCCAAGCCACGAGCCGCGGTTCCTCAGCACGGAACCAAAGCAGCATGTCGCGACGGTCGGTCCCAATGAAAACCGCCAGCAGCCCGCTCGCCTCGGCCGCGCGGTGGCGAAGGAGCGGGCAAAGCGAGGGCAGCGCGTCGGTGTGGAACAGGTCTGTGACCAGCCCCCATCGAGTGGTCCGGGCAGATTTTTAATGGATCACCGCGACCAGCCCTGCTGAGGCTCCACATAGCGCTGGCATAGCCACGGTCTCTGGGGCGGGTGGTCGGTA
>NZ_JAETWB010000126.1 GCF_016773205.1 Belnapia arida | reverse complement strand
TGGGTGTGAAGCTGTTCGTGGTCTGCGACAAGCACGGTTCGCTGCTCGACCTCGAACTGCAGCCAGCCAACACGGACGACCGCGCGGGCGTCCTGCCGATGCTGCCGCGGCTGGCCGCACTCGGCTTCGAAAGTGACCTCCTCGGCGACAGCGGCTTCAAGGGTGCGCCCTTCGCCACGGCAGCGCTTGAGCATGACATCCATGTCTCCATCTCGCCTGGCGGCACGTGGGACGGCCGATTCCTGCCGAACGGGATCAGATGGGTTGTGGAGCGGCTGTTCGCCTGGCTCAGCCGCTACCGGCGACTCAACATCGTCTACGACCGCGCCGCCGACCTCTTTGCCGGGCACATCTGGATTGCAATGATCTCCATCATCTCGCGGCGGATCGCCGCCCAAACCCAGGTGCCGTAAGGGGTTTATTCGCGTACAGCTTCTTAGCACTACCTGGGCACTATCGACGCCATCCTGCGTTGTCGCTGAACCTGTTGGAGGAGTTTAGCCTCCGGGAGGCAGGCAATGGGCCGTGGTGTGCAGGACCTGGACAGCTGGCTGGCGCCGTTCCTGGCGGCGCTCGGGCACAAGAAGCGGCGGCACTGGGCGCCGCTATACCTGCGCGGGCGGCTTGGCCCGAGCGAGCGCAAGAGCCTGCAGCCGATGGCGGCTTCTCTGGGGTTGAGCGGGCACGATCAGCTGCAGCACTTCATCGCCAATCCGGCCTGGGATGACACCCCGCTCTGGCAGGTGCTAGCCGAGCAGGCGGATCGGCTGATGGGCAGGTCGCGGGCGGCGCTGGTGAGGGACGACACGGCGCTGCCGAAGAAGGGCGCGCTCTCGGTCGGGGTTGAGCGGCAGTACTGCGGCCAGCTGGGCAAGCGGGCTCACTGCTAGGTGCTGGTCTCGCTGATCCTGGCGGGCGCGGAGGTGCCGGTGCCTGTCGCCCTGCGGCTGTTCCTGCCGGAGAAGTGGGTGGACGACCCGGAGCGCTGCGCGGCGGCCGGTGTGCCAGAAGACCAGGTGGTGGCCAGCAGCAAGGGCGCGATTGCGCTGGCCGAGCTGGACCGGCTCATCGCCGCCCGGGTGCGGTTCGGCATGGTGCTGGCCGATGCCGGCTACGGTGCGAGCGCGGCGTTTCGGGTCGGCTTGAGCGAGCGCGGCCTGACCTGGGCGGTGGGCATCCCGCGCAACCAGAAGGTCTACGGTGCCGATGTTCAGCTGGTTCCGCCCGGCGGCCGCAAGCGGCGCCCGGTGCCGGACCAGGAGCCCCGGGAGGCTGAGGCGGTGCTGGCTGGGCTACCCTGGCGCCGAGTGACTTGGCGGCAGGGCACCAAGGGTCCTCTCGCGGCCCGGTTCGCGGCCACGCGCGTGCGGGTTGGTGACGGCAAGACCTGGGCGAACAACCGGCACCTGCCGGGCGACGAGGTCTGGCTGGTGGGCGAGTGGCGCTCAAGCGGCGAGCGCAAATACTACCTCTCCAACCTGCCGCCCCGGACCTCGCTCCGCGCCCTGGCGGCCGCCATCAAGGCGCGCTGGGTTTGCGAGCAGGCGCACCAGCAGCTCAAGCAAGAGCTGGGCTTGGGCCACTTCGAGGGACGGTCCTGGACCGGGCTGCACCGACACGCGCTGATGACCTGCATCGCCTTTGCCTATCTGCAGCACCTCTGCCTCGCCGGGCAGCGCCCGGCGGGGTCGGGGAAAAATGCCGGGTCAGGTTCCGGGACCGCCACCATCGCCGAGCCTGCCAGCTCTACGCCGCGCCATTATGACACGACTGTTCGCCGACCTCGTCACGCCAATCCGATGTCCGCACTGCCAGCGCAAGCTTAGGCCACCGCCTGACTTCAGACTGCCCAGGTAGTGTTAGGCAGGCTTATCCCGTTTTTCGGGCTCCCAACCCAATGTCCTCAGGTCGGCGAGTACCTCCTCGTCGAGCATGTCTGTGGGACCGTTCCAGGCCCAATCAAGTTCGTTGTGGACCCCAACAAGCAAACCGATGAGTTCAGGTGTCGAGAGCTTACCGTCTTCTGCTTCAGCTCCGTTGGCCGGCTGCCAACTTACATATTCTAATGCCGCGAACAACATCCGAGCGTAAACCTCGGCATTCATGGCTTTCCGACGTATGTCTCTGCTTTCCAGCAAGTCGTGCTCTAAGACCCCGTTTGAGAATGCGCGATTGGCGGTGGTTTGGGCTCTGGCCCGGCCCAAATGGGCGGGATGTGGACC
>NZ_JAETWB010000125.1 GCF_016773205.1 Belnapia arida | reverse complement strand
CCATGCTCAGCTCGAGGCACCCGCCATGGCGGCGTGACCCAAGTAAACCACCCTCCGGCGAAGCCGGGGCGGTTCACAGCAGGCAGGCTTTTCAGCAGCCTGCTAGGCTCGCTCCAACTCTCGCTCAAACAAACTCAAACTTCCTGGGCAGGCCACCTAGCGCGCGGATACAGAACGCAAACAAACGCAACAAGCGAAGTTCCGAAAAGCGCTTGATGTATAAAAAAATTTCTGGGTATGTTGAAGAGAAGCTCGTAACTTAGCTGGCTCCCGAGCAGCCACACACCCGCAAATATCGACGTTGCGATTGAAACAACCCACCAATCGACCTGAGAGTTCAGTTTTCCAATCATGGATACTACTAAGCAAGCGCCAAGTGGCGCAAATCCGTATATTAATGCATAATAAAGACCCTGCTGTGCGAACAAAGTTGGGACAAAATTTTCAGGTTTAAATATTTCAGCTTTGTACATTGCAAAGGAAATAAACAAGAAAAAAATATAATTCAACACGCTCGCGGCATACAATTTCGCCGCTGTGCGCAATTTCAAGCGTGCACTAGTAACGGATCCGTTTCCTGAAATGTATTCTGGAATTACAAACCTAAGTCCTACTGCGAATACTGCAGCAACCCCAAGAGCTCCTTGCAAAAGCAGCACAAGATTTCCGAAGATAGTTTGTATGTCCGAGTTTAAGGAGAATACAGGTCCTAACCATTCGAGTTTGGTTGGCCACTCGAGGTCGAGGTGTTGGAAAAGTGCAGGGATCTTAGGGACCAGATAAAGGTAAGCGGCGCATAACGCCACGAAGATGATGAGCCGAGCCATGATGGAAGGTGATTCGCTTGGCCGCGCGGCAGAAGCAAAATGCACGTGCCCAGGCCCATGCTCATTCCCGATCAATATTTTTTCTTCCACCTGCCGTAGCGCTCCTTCGGTCGTAAGCTCGCCAATGGCACGTGATGCATGAAAGAGCAGTTGATACTGAACAATCTCAATGTAATTCAGTCGCTTTGTCATTTCGGGCGGCACAGGGACTGGATAGTCGTAGGCAGCCTCAAGTGCAGTTGTCACTGTACGTAAGATGCTGTCCGGCCCTCGCTTATCGACGGGCAATGCATTCTTCGCACGATCAACAATCCGCTCTGTGCTTCTTCTGAGATCGTTTTCTAGAGAATTATTGATGCCAAATATATAAAAAAATCCTCGTCGATAAAAATTCACAGACGCACTGATGTAGTTGCTAAATAGTGCTATTGCAGTAAATAATATGAAAAAAGGATCGAGTAGCGGATTCTCATGTTTGAGCTGCTCCGAAATCCAAGCAGAAATGCCAGACGATAACGAGCCAATGACATAATCACCCAGGAATTTATTAACAAGAACTTCTTTAAACGCTCTCAACAACTCACTAAATGCGACGAAGGCCACAAAGAAGACCGCAGCAATAGGTAGACTGTAGGCGACTCGCCATGCGCGATAGCCGCGTCTAGACATAATCTCTTTCAGAAAAAAGAAGGAGAGGGGGCGCTCCGGATCGCGAGCCGGACTACGTTCATCAAAGAAGTGGCTCAGTAGCCATGCCGTGAGTATGCCTACGATAGCCGCAGAAAACAGCCATCTTGGGTCACTAATAATTTGATCGGGAGGAGTAAATCCAAGAAAAGATCTAAGACGAAATATTAACTGACACAGGCCGTCTTCGGCTGCGCACGACTGAGCTGCCATGGAGTACACCCAACCTTACGACGCTAACTTTAGCAGCGTCCGTTCTGGCACTGTGCGTACGCTGGTTCTGCTTGATAAGTGAGGCTAAGACTAATGCCAAAAACGAGCAAAATGGCAGCGGCAACTAAGCCAATCGCCGCATACCCCTTTTGCTGTTTAGTGCCTCGCTTTAACATGTTGGCTCTCCGATACGCGGTTAGACGCCGCCTAGCATGCAGGTAAAGCCCTGACGTGGCAGTGCTCACGGCGCCTGCGCCAAGATGATCTAGTCACAGCCGCATGGCAACGCAATCTCAAGGGCGGGCGCGATTGAGGCCCACGGACGCGGTGCGGCCTGGCCGCGTTGTAGTGCCGCCAGCGCTAATCAGAACCTCGGCTTCCCGCAACGAATAGAATATCTCCGGGTCCAGCAGCTCATCCCGCGGCTTGCCATTGAAGGATGCATTGTAGCCGTTTTCCCAGGCGCTGCCGGGCTCGATAAACAGCGTCTTTACGCCGACCCGGCCGAGCCAGCCGCAAACTTCCTTCCCCACGGACCCCGGCCCTTTGTCGGAGCGGATGTGCCCGGGCGGCTCGCGCTCGACGAACAGGTCGCACAGGGGCACCGTCAACTTGTCGACCCTTCGGCCGCCGCGCTGGCATGCCGAAGGCGACGCGCAGCAGAGTTTAGGCAGCAG
>NZ_JAETWB010000124.1 GCF_016773205.1 Belnapia arida | reverse complement strand
TCGGTTCAACGTCTTCTTCGTCATGGCTCCAACCTCTCAAGGTTTGAAGCCTCCGGCAAACCCAGAGCGGTTCAGTCGCCAGTTCGTGCAGCGCCAGCGACAGGGTTTGCGCCTGCGCCGGGGAGAGTTGCCCCGCCTGCCTGGTGCCGAGTTCGCAGGAGAACTCCATGCGGGGATCTCGCACCGTTCCGGCCGAGCCAAGCCGCGAGCGGGCGTGCGCCACCGCGTCGAGGTCGGCCGCCTTCCACGAGGCCACGGTCAGCAGGTCGTGCGCCCGCACCAGCGCCCGCAACCGGCCATCGCGATCGGCCGCGAACCGCTCGGGGTCGCTAGACCCTAACCCGCGCAGCGTTTGGGCTGCCACCACTATCACGGTGACGAGCACGTTCTTCACCTTGTGGTTCAGCTCAGCCATAACGAGGCGCCTATGCCGCTCGCTCCGACTGCGCCCCTCGGGCTCGTCGGCCTCGCGCAACCCGTTCGGGTCCAGCGGACCGGTGCCCGCGACGAGCCCGATTGAACGCCGGAACGTTGCGATGGTGCGGCGCGCGAGCAGGAACGCGAGTGTAAGACCGCAGTGGCGACCAGCGCGCTCGGGATTAGGACACGCGCGAGGGCGGCGCGGAGCGGCTCCTCGAACTTAACCTTGGCGTGGTCAGTACGTCGATGTAGCTGCTTCGCGGCCCGTGCGTGAAGGCGACGACTGGCGGGACGTTCTCGCAGGTGGTGGTGCCGCGCAGAACGCCCTCGGATATGGTGGCCATACGGCTCAGTGATCCACCCCCTTTGAAGTGGTCCGTCCTGAGGTATGGGTTTGAACCGGAGGAGGACCGAGATGGCGAGCAAGAAGCACCGGCCTGAGGAGGCTGTAGCCAAGCTGCGGCAGGTAGACGTCCTGGTCTCGCAGGGGCAGTCCGTGGCGGAGGCGATCCGGGCGATTGGGGTGACGGAGGTGACATGGCGTAACTGAGGGCGGGCGCACTCCGGGGTTGGTGGCAGAGAATGGGCCGTTACCCAGGCAATCGGAGGAGTGCGAGATGAACTATTTCGTTGGCCTCGATGTCTCCATGGAGGAGACCGCCTACTGTGCCCGGAACGCCGAGGGGCGGATCCTTGGCCAGGGTAAGACGGTGACGGACCCGGACGCGATCGCCGTGGCCTTGGCCCGCTTCGGCCGACCCACCCGCGTGGTGCTCGAAACAGGGCGGATGGCGAACTGGCTGCATCGGCAGCTGATCGCCCGTGACCTGCCGGCTGTCTGCGTTGACGCCCGCCAGGCTCACGCCGTGCTTAGCCAGATGCCGAACAAGACCGATGCCAATGACGCCGCGATGCTGGCCGAGTTGGCACGCACTGGTTTCTACCGCGCGGTGCGGGTCAAAAGCGAGGCGGCGCAGAGCATGCGGGCACTGCTCAAGGCCCGTGAGTTGGTTCTGCGCCAGCGCATAGACCTCGACAACACCATCCGCGGTCTGCTGACGAGCATGGGAATACGCCTGCCGGAAGGACCCCGGCGCTGGGCTGACCGGGTGGAGCTGGCGCTGGAGGCCAATGAGGCGCTCGCCCTGGCGCTGAGACCGCTGCTGCGCTTGCGCGGGGATCTGGCTCGATCCCTTGCGGAGCTCACCCGGCGGCTGCTCACCGAGGCCTGGGGCTCTGACCTGTGCCGCAGGCTGATGGGTGTGCCGGGTGTCGGCGCGATCACCGCTTATGCTTTCTTGGCCACCATCGACGACCCCACCCGGTTTACCCATTCCAGATCCGTCGGCGCCTATGTCGGCCTGACCTCGAAACGCTATCAGTCGGGCGAGGTGGACTACACGGGCCGCATTACCCGACGGGGCGATGGCATGCTGCGGACGCTGCTGTTCGAGGCGGCGTCGAGCCTCATTACCCGTGCGGGTGGGGGCGGTGCATTGCGCGAGTGGGGTCTGCGGCTGCGGGCCAAGGTCGGCCACAAGAAGGCCAGCGTGGCATTGGCGCGCAAGCTCGGGGTTATCCTCCATCGCATGTGGGTGGACGGCACCGAGTTCCGCGTAGCCTGACCGGCAGAGCAACCATAGGGCAAGGAGAGAAACCCCGCAGTCGGCGGGAGCTGACAGATCTTCGAGCTCTCGTCCCGGTCCGGACGGGAGGCGACGGCCGAGCCCGAGGTATTACGTGCGGCGCGCCGAGGCGCGACCGCGCAGGTCACAAGCTGGGAGGCCGAAGCCTTGGACGCCATCATGAAGCGCCGCGCGTCGAAAGCGCGCTGGCGACTTCGTAGAGAACCTTGTGCCGGACCAGGGAGGAGGATCAGGATCACCGTGCGCCCGCCCTCAGTTAGAGAACCTACTATCGCTGGCGACGGGAGTTCGGGGGCTTGAAGTCGGATCAGGTGAAGCGCCTGAAAGACCTCGAGGCGGA
>NZ_JAETWB010000123.1 GCF_016773205.1 Belnapia arida | reverse complement strand
ACTGCCACCCCGGCCCGCCTGAGCCGTGGTCACCCGCAGCCCATCAGCAAATTCCACCACGTTGACGGACGTGACCCAGCTCGGCCGAACCTGGGGGTCCGCAGGGCCGAGGCGAGGTGGGCACGCCGGCAGGCCCGCTTCGACGAGGCGGTGCGGCTGCATGCGGCCGGCGCCTCGATCAACGCCATCTCCCGGCAGGTCGGCACCGACCGCAAGACACTCCGGCACTGGCTCCAGGCGGGCGCCATGCGGACCTGGCGCAGGCCACCGCGCGGCAACCTACTCGATCCCTATCGCGAGCACCTGGAGCGGCGCTGGGCGGAGGGTTGCTGCAACGCGGCCCAGCTGTGGCACGAACTCGCCGCGCTGCGCTTCCCTGGCCGGCCCGCTGGAACTGCGCGCGGAGGTAGCCGTCCTTCTTGCGGCTGGCGGCCCAGGCGCACTGGATGAGGGCGGTCTTTAGCCACGGTGCGCCCTTGCGCAACCGGGTGGAGCGGCGCTTGCCCGCACTTTCGTCGTTGCGCGGACACAGACCCGCCCAGGACACCAGGTGCGCGGCAGTAGGGAAGCGGCGCATGTCGCTGCCGATCTCGGCCACAATGGCCCGAGCGGCGAGGTCGCCGATGCCGGGCACGGTCCGCAACAGGCGGACCGCATCACGGAAAGGGTCGAGGTTACGCTCCACCTCGAGGTCGATCGCCTCGAGCGCCTTCGCCAGCGCGTCGTATTGGCCGAGGTGCAAGCGGAGCAGAAAGCGATGGCTGTCGCCGACGCGCCCGCTCAGGGCGGCACTCAGCTGCGCCGGCTCGGCCTCTACTCGGCGATGCACCAGGGCGAGCAGCTTCTCGGGGTCGGTCTCGCCGGCGACGAGTGCCTCAGGGATGGCCCGGCCGCTCAGGCCCATGATGTCGGTGAGCACCGAGGCGAGCTTGAGGTTGGCATCTTCCAGCGTCTTTTGCGCCTTTGCACGTGGCTGGACTGCTCGCGGACCAACTACTTGCGGGTGCGCAGCAGCGCGCGCATTGCCTGGGTCGGCGCGTCCGGCACAAAGCTGGCGCGCACCAGCTCGTGGGCTAGCAGGTCGGCCAGCTAAGCCGCGTCCGCCACGTCGGTCTTGCGCCCAGGCACGTTCTTCACATGCGCCGCGTTGGCCAGAACCAGCGTCAGTTCACCGTCCGAGAGCACGTGCCAAACCGGCTTTCAGTACACCCCGGTCGCCTCCATCACGGCATGGTGCAGCCGCATTCGGCCAGCCAGTCGCCCAGCGCTAGCAACCCGGGCGTGGTGGTGTCGAACCGGCGCACCTCGGTCCGCACCCCGCCCAGCTCGGCCAGCCGAACCGCCGCCACCACGTTGTCCTTGTGCACGTCGAGACCCGCGCAGCGCGGGTGGAGAACTTCCATCGTTCCCTCCCTCTGTGCCGCCAGCGCAGGACGTCCCGGGTGCAAAATCTAGGCAGCGCGCTCCCGGACCTCGCAGCCCATGGCGCAATCGGGGGTGCTTCAGGCGTCCCGGATCCAACTAATACGCGGGCTCGTGCGCACCATGACGATGCCGACCTCTCCGCCGACGGACCTCACCAGCCTGGCACAGGTTTCATCCACGGCGGGTCGGCCATTCCGGTGAGGAACTAATACCGCACAACCGTCACAGCATAATGCGATCACCGGATGGGAAGTTTCGCTCCCAGCGGATACCCTCTCGGATGACCCTCGCGGGTACTCCGGCCGCCGTCACCTTGGGCGGTATAGTCCCTGACACCACAGATTGGGCACCGATTACAGATCCCGCGCCTACGCTTGCGCCCCGGCCAACATAAGAGCGGTAGCCTACCCAAACGTGGTCTGCCAATGAGACTGCCGCGCCAGGGTTGATGCGATTGCCTGTGATCTCATCGAAGATTGGATGCATATCGCTGACAGTAATGAGCACCGACGAGGAAATCATACAATCAGCACCGATGTGAACATGCGATGTCTCGTGGAGCTGTATGGAGGATCCGCCACCAATTGTGGTGTGATGACCTATGTCTACGCAAGCATCGTTGACCCGGATAAAGCCGATATAGCCATCAATTACAGACCATTCACCAATGGTGACTGTGTTATTATCGCCCCGTATATCAATTGTAGCTTTTAAAATGACGTTTTTTCCTACGCGCACGATGTTACCGTTGCCTTGAAACTTCACTGGGCGATCAATGTCACTTTCTAAAAGTGCAGTATTATTGTGTTCGTCTCTGTATTCACCGGTCTTCAAGTTCGCCACTCCCGCATGCAAAACGGCAACGAACTCTACTTTAGGTTATGTGCAAGCTCAAACAAAACTGCGGCCAGTTCGCGCCATTGACTGACCTGACCCCCTAGGAGTGGTCCGCCGGTAGAGTAGTCCGGCGGCTGCGTTAGGAGGCGGGCATGGCACGGGGTA
>NZ_JAETWB010000122.1 GCF_016773205.1 Belnapia arida | reverse complement strand
GATGGTGGGTGCGACAGGGATTGAACCTGTGACCCTTGCCGTGTGAAGGCACTCTTCGGTTTCGGGCACAAGGTAACCTTTAGCAAACAAGGGCTTATCCGCGGCTTGGCCATGCTGATGGCGCCCAGATTGTTGACTATCCGCTGACTGATTCGGCCTCGCGAAAATCCCAAGCTTGAGCGACACCCCATGAGATGGACGACGGTGGCGCAATCAAGCGGCGGATCGGGTTGCGGGAGGTGAGGTCGCTCCAGCCAGGGCAGATCATATGGGACTCCGTTGTAACGGGCTTTGCGGCCCGGCGACAGACCGGCCCCAAGATCAGCTACGTCATTATCTATAGGACCCGGCAGGGTCGTCAGCGCCTCTACACCATTGGCCGCCATGGGAGCCCCTGGACACCGGATGATGCCCGCACCGAGGCAATTCGCCTGCTCGGCGATGTAGCTCGGGGTGATGATCCTCTTTCAGCCCGCCAAGCCATGCGGACTACCACCTCGATCACTATAGGCGATCTGTGCGACCGGTACCTCGCCGACGCCGAGGCCGGACGACTGCTGACCCGGAGCCGCAGAGCCAAAAGGCCCTCGACCATCATCACCGACCGTAGCCGCATTGAGGCTCATATCCGGCCGGTGCTGGGTGCTCTGCCCGTCACCGCCATTACCCGCGACGATGTGGAGCGGCTGATGAACCGGATCGCCGAGGGCGGCACCAGCAAGCGGATCAAGCTGGATAAGCGCCACGCCCTATCCAACGTTCGGGGCGGCAAAGGCGCCGCCGGCAGGACGATCGGCTTGCTCGGCGCGATGATGACCTATGCCATCCGGCAGAACTTGCGGACCGACAATCCAGTGCAAGGTGTCGTGCGGCCAGCCGATGGCCGACGTGAACGGCGACTGCGTGATGATGAGTACGCTGCCCTTGGCGCTGCGCTGACCGTTGCCGCGGATCATGCGATCTGGGCACCCGGCGTTGCGGCAATCCGGTTCATGCTGGCCACCGGATGGCGCCGCGGTGAGGTGCTGGGGCTTCGGTGGTCGGAGGTTGATCTGGCACGGCGAACTGCCAATCTGGCTGACACCAAGACCGGCAGTTCTATGCGCCCCATCGCCGAGGCGGCCTGTGTGGTGCTGCGGGAGATGCCGCGCGATGGGGAGATGGTGTTTCCGGCGCCGGGCGGCGACATGCCGATGGCCGGGTTTCGCCGGGTCTGGGTGAGGATTGTCCACCGAATGGCCGGGCTGCCGGAGGACATCACTCCTCATGTCCTGCGCCATTCCTATGCCAGCCTCGCCGCCGATCTCGGTCTGGCTGACTCCACGATCGGGTCGCTGCTCGGGCATCGTGGCCACACCATCACCCGACGCTACATCCACAGCGCTGACGCCGCTCTGCTGACCGCCGCTGACACCGTGGCCGAGGGGACGATCAGGCTGCTGTCGCCGGTTGATGAAGGATGCGGATCGCCGAGTGGGTTTGGTATACTATCCAGATGACGCACCCAACCATCGAACAACGTATCCGCAAAAAGCTCCACCGCATGCAGCACGATGATGCCCGCGAGGCGCAGCGCAGCACGCCGGAGGCATTAGTCACCGACCTCCGGGTGCGCCTGAACGAGCAGTTCCCCAATGCTACGCCGGATGCGATTGAGGCCGAGATCGAGCGACGGTTAGCTCGCGGCTCTCAGCCGACTTCGGCGGTCGTGCCGCCCAATCCGGGCATCCCGAAGGATGTCCTGGCTGCGCGGCGTGCAGAGCGCAAAAAGGTGGTGGCCTCGGGCAGGAACCTACGCCGGTAGCCTCTGGCCTAGCCGGCAGCGACATTCGACGATCGACCGCCCGGCAAATGACGATAGAGCGTCGAGGGCGCGCACCCAAGCTGCCGCGCCACCTCGGCTGCCGTCATCGTCCCACTGGTCAGCATGGCTCTGGCCGCACGAACCTTGGCCTCATCTAACGCTGGAGGGCGTCCGCCACGACGGCCGCGGGCTGTTGCAGCAATCAGGCCGGCACGGGTTCTCTCGACAATGATCTCGCGCTCCATCTGCCCGAGCGCCCCAAGGATATTAAACAGAAACCTGCCGCTCGGCGTCGAGGTATCGATGCTCTCGGTCAAGCTGCGCAGAGCGATGCCACGATGCTGAAGCTGTTCTGCGATCTCAATCAGGTGCCGCAGGGAGCGGCCGATGCGGTCAAGGCGCCAGCAGACGATGGAGTCCCCGGCGCGGGCTTGTTCCAGCAGCTTGGCTAGTTCGGCCCGATCCGACCGGGTGCCGCTCGCCGTCTCGACAAAGATGCGCTCGCAACCGGCGGCGCGCAGGGCGTCCAGTTGCAGGTCATGGTTTTGGGACGCGTCACTCACGCGGGCGTAGCCATAGTGCATCCAGTTCTCCCGAAACCCGTCACCGCCCGCACAAGTGGGACAGCGGTATCAGGATAAGGATTCAAGAGAGATTTGTCGCGACCCGTCCGCGTGAACTCGGAGACCTATTCGGGATTCCTGAATTCGACCGTTT
>NZ_JAETWB010000121.1 GCF_016773205.1 Belnapia arida | reverse complement strand
GCGACTTGGCGGCTGGGAGGCTCATTCCGGCCACCTACCGGATCGGTCCCGACCAGCCAATCCCCGATCAACCTGACGGTGCCGTCTCAGCACCCTAGGTTCGCTTGTTTGGCGTGAGCACGGGCCGAACGGGCCTGCCGCTTGGGTAGCTGGATCTGACGCGTGGCGAGGTGCCTCAGGAACGCGTCCGCCTGCACGGGCAGAGTCCGCCGCTATCGTGTCGGACATGCCATCCCACGGAAGCGCGCAATGGACGCCAGCACTCGGGGAAGAGTCCCGGACGTCGCGTAGGTAGTCCCAGCGAAAGCGGACAGTGCCGCATCCACCTCTCCACGGGTGGGAACCGGTAAGTCGCAACGTGCATCCTGCAGTGCAACGAGAGCATTGAATCTCACGTTTCCCTTGTTCGTCTGCTCGTGAGTCGTGTCGTATGCCGACGGGTCCACGAACGGCGCTAGTACGGCCCCCACAACGCTCGCATACCGCTCCCCCCGCAGTCCTGCTGGCCACGAGCCGCTCTGCAAGAGCCAAGAAAGGAGCTCCGTTGCGTTCCGCCGAACCGTCAGATCAGAACTGCCCATTAGATCGACGATGCGCGACAACTGTTCCGGCGATAGGGAGGAGCCGATCGACACTGCGGTCGACCGGTCCTGGCGGATGGAGCCGACCCAGGCGACGAGCAAGGCTCCCTCGACGTTAAGGTCGGCTGCACCTGGTTGCCAGGCGGATACGATGGCCGAGATTCTTGCTGGATCCCGCAAGTGGCTGATGTCGCTCAGCGCTCGCGTCTGAATGTCGAGATTGGTCGTAGCGAGATTGCGGAAGAGGTCCGCCGCATCACCGCGGTCGGTCTGCGCGAAGGCCAACGAGAAAAGACGGGGCCAAGCGAAGCGTACCGGCGAAGTTTTTGCGCCGAGGGAAGTTCGCGTGACAGGGCACTCCGGGTTGCCAAAGTGCCCGATCGGCTGGTTGGAGATCCTTCCGGCTTGGTAGAGGCGCCACTCACCATCGTTCTCCGCTTCCTCCACCCGGCGGAGCGTCAGGTCGGCACCCGCGGGATCCAGCACGCGCTCGCGTAGGACCGTCATGGGAATGCAGCCGATGATGATCGGACGTGGCGTAGCGGTCGATGGCGGTGATACCACTGAAGAGGAGCTTGGCGCCTGACTAGGTTCGACGAAGCGGATGGAGAAGGTGTCTCCAGTGAGCCACTCGCTCCGCGCGAAGAACTGCCAGTGGAGATCTTGTGAAACTTTTCCCGCGAGGAAGAACGTTTGGCCTCGAACCGTAACCTGCGGGACGTTTTCGGTTCCGTGCAGATGGCCGTACACGAACGGCACCTCCGGCCTGAATATCTGTGCGAGGAGTATGACGCAGGCGGCAGCTCCGCTCGCAGCGAGCCACTTGTAGCGCACCACGACCTGGGCACCGAGCGCGCCCAAGATCGTTGCCAAGCCGACAACGAGAATGGGCCAGCGGAAGTGCGCGGCGTGCCAAGCCGTTCCGAAAAGCGCCAATCCGACAAGCGCGAAGCCGCACAGCGCTGCGAAAACGATCGCGGCGAATGTCTGGTCGATCTGTGCTGGTATCCTCGGCAACCGCTTCTCACGTTTGCCCGGACACTGGTTAGCCGGATCGCTCATGGCCTCTCCCTCAAGCCGACCAGCGCTACCCAAAGCCGCGGGCAAGCGACGGCGGAAAGGAAATATTGCGGCTGCGCGTTACGGAGTGCAACGCCATTCACTTGCTTCTAGGGGGTTGTGGCACTTACGCAGTACGCTGCTGATTAGAGCGCTTTGCTCTGTCACGAGCCTGTCGGAGCAGGATGAGGCCCCAGCGTCCCATTTTGGCAGAACCATGGATAATGAACTGCTTCGATTCGCCCGCCTTGCGGCGGCGGTAGCGCGCCGCGTAGCCCCCGCCCCGAGCCGTTTCGCCACCACGGCCTATGCGCCCGCCGCTCTGTTCGCCGTGCTTTTGCTGCGGGAGAGGCTGCGGCTGACCTACCATGGCCTTAAGGACCTTCTCGGCCTTGCAGCCAACTCCGCCGCGCGCTCGGCCTTCGAGCCGTCCCGGACCATGCGACGGTGTGGCGGTTCGCTCGCCATCACGTCAGTCCTGATATGCTGAATGCGGCCCTGACTGAAACCGTCCGCCGCGCCCGTGGGGACGCTGAACGTGCCTCTCAGATTGCGCTCGCTTCCAATGGCCTCTTTCTCGCATATACATCCCGCTGTTCTGAGTAGCGCACGAAGCGGCACCGGGGTCAGCGCGGCTGGCTGAAATGAGCCTTCGCCATTTGGGTCGAGCCGCAGATTCTGTTAGCGCAGCGTGTCAGGCCCGGCCCGTGCGGTGACTTTAACCGACCTTCCACCTCTGGCGAGCACGGCCGCTGCCAGCATGCCATTCGAGGAACTCCTGGCTGACGCGGGCTACGACAGCGAAGCCAAACACCGCCACTGCCGTGAAGGTCGTAAGACCGTATGTCCGCCTTGAGCCGGGTGGCTCGTCCTACGATGCGCGGGTGAACGAGGGTTGCCCGCATGGGCG
>NZ_JAETWB010000120.1 GCF_016773205.1 Belnapia arida | reverse complement strand
GACAGTCTGATCCCGGCCAAGAAGCGGCGCTCGGCCCGCGTGGTCGCGACCACGCCGCTGCGGCAGGAGATGGTCCGGCGGCTCGGCAAGCCAGGTGTCGCAGCCGATCGCGTCGCCTACCGTCAAAGGTGGAAGGTGGAGACCGTCATGTCCGTCGTGAAGCGACGCCATGGCGAGGCGCTCACCGCCAGGCTAGATCCGACGCAGCGCGTCCAGGGCTGCTGCGAGGGCTTTCCTACAACCTCCAACGACTCGTCCGCCTCGGTGCCCACGCATGAGCCTCGCGACAGAGCAAGAAGCTCTAAGGGGAAGGCGCCTGGCAGCCTGCAAGCTTCGCTATGAGCTTGCCAACGAGCGGGCGAGAAAGGTGACGGCTTCCTGCTGCTTTTCATCCTTGATCAGAACGAAATTGCGCATGAGATCCAGGAGCATGCGTTGGCGTGACGCCACGTCTTCAACTGCACTTTCTTTGCCAAGGCCCTGGAAAAACCAAGCGGCATCAACCCTAAGCGCCTGCGCAACGTCAGACAAACGACTTGCGGAAATGCGGTTCAAACCTCGCTCGTACTTATTTAGTTGCTGATAGGTCACTCCGATAAGCTTGGCCAACTGCTGCTGCGATAGCCCCATCATCACCCGTCTGACGCGGATCAGAGCGCCAATGTGCTCGTCGGCCATGGCGGCGCGTTGGCTCTGGAGATCTTGTTGCACAGCAGTCTGGCTCATCTACATCCCTAAGTTTTGTTCATGACATTTCACTCAACTTAAAGGTGCAAAACCATACACCATATCGCGAGACGTTACGTAACTGTTCAGGATGCTTCAGCACGCCGCCGAGCTGAAGCAGCGAGCTTTAGCGAGAACCAGCGCCAGGTGGACGGGCTGGTCCAATGATTGTGGCGCCGGCCAAGGTGACGGCGGAGCGCTAGAGCGACCGTTGTCGACCCGAAGCGGCTGTACTGGGGCGCGCCCACCACTTCGGCACATGTCCCCGCAGCATCAGCCGCGGTTCGGCGCCGTCTCGTACACCGTGGCGTCCTCTGGCAGGACGACCCATGGCTGCTTGCTCCGCACGTAGAAGTGTGTCGTCGGCCGTAGCCACGATGTGTCGTCGAGCGTGCCGCCCCGGACGACGCGCGCGGAGCCGGGCGGCTCGGTTCCCGGCTTCACGCCGCCGCAGATGCAAATCCCGCAATCGGGGCAAACCCAGCGCGTCTTGGCGCGCCCGCTGTCGGTGACGCCCCCGGGAACGCCTCGCAGCTCCTTGCCCGACAGCCGAAACGCATTTGCCGGAACCGCGACGCCGATCGAGAAGGCGCTGGTCGTCGCACGCTGGCAGTCGGTGCAATGGCACGCATAGACGCGGGTGGGCTCGCAGGTGATCTCGTAGTGGACCGCTCCGCACATGCAGCCGCCCTTCAACGGCAGTTCCATAGCCTGACTTCTCCTCGCGCGGACCGTATCCCATCCGCAGGGACCCGGATGGTCAAGCGGCGTTGGTCACGCCGGCAGTGGCGCGAACCCGTCCTACGAGAGGTTGGTGGGCTGGACTGGGGGCGGCTGAGGCGCTCAACGGCTCCGCCACCACCGCGCCCGCATCCCCCCGCGACGTGCTGACGTTATTGCGGGAGATGGCGGCCGAGCGCGCTGCTTGCTGCGGCGGTGGGGCGAGCGTGTTGGGCTTGTAGCCCTCCTGACGCGGGAGCGGCAGCAGGCGGCCACGAAGCCACGAAGCCACGAAGCCACGAAGCCACGAAGCCACGAAAGGACTAGCCTAGAGGCGCGCGCTGGCAGTCTAGAAGCGCGCGAACGAGGGCCTCTCTCCTCGGCGGGCAGTCAGTCCACTCTCTGTGCGCTTTGGAGCACGGCCATCGGTGCTGGAGAGGACACCAGCCAAGCTGGCGAGAAGTTCGTCACAGTCGAACGGCTTCACAAGACGAGCGGTCGGCCCGCCGAGGCCGCGCAAATCTGCCTCCGGCGCCGAGTTCTCAAAACCGGTGACCACCACTGCTGGCAACCGCGGATTGCTTTTCCGAAGATGCCGTAGCACCGAGCGGCCGTCGATCCCGTGCATCAGGTGAATGTCGGTGATGACTGCAGATAAGTGCTCAACAGTCTTGGCCATGGCGAGTGCCGCTTCGCCACTGTGGGCAAAGACAGCATCGTACCCGGCTGCTTGAATGATATCTCCGATCAGGATGGCGATCAGAGCCTGGTCCTCAACGACAAGGATGACCGGCCGGGTCGCCTGGCTTCCTTCCCCAGCCTGGTCAAACGCCAGTGCTCCGTCAGCGAACATTGCAGCAGCCTTCATGTTTTAAATTAGGGTGGCGACATTAGGCTGCACATTATCTGATCGGCGCTGAACGGATTCCAGTCAAATTCAACTTTAAGTTGAATATAAGCGTGATCAGACTGAGTGTTGAATTCGGTGCTGGTTCGGCTGCCAGTAGCAGCCGCTATCGCACCGCCACTCGCTCCGCCCTCAACCCGGCGATGCTGCTGCACTAACCATCTCTGATCCACCCCCTTTGAAGTGGTCCGTCCTGAGGTATGGGTTTGAACCGGAGGAGGACCGAGATGGCGAGCAAGAA
>NZ_JAETWB010000011.1:33259-129378 GCF_016773205.1 Belnapia arida | reverse complement strand
GCCGCCAGGTCCGATGGCCACCCCAACCCTACACTCCGGCCAAGGCCGGATTTTCCAACACCTCCGTGGACGTTACCTTGGCCTGCTTTGCGGCGGGGAGTTCATGTAGGCCGACACGTCCTTTCCGACGCTGTTCATGAGCGTTGCGAGCCTCGGCACCTTGGGGCGGAGTCGAGGCGACGGTGCGCCCTGCCGTTCGGCGCCCTCCGCGTCCGGCTCCGCATCGGCGATGTCGGTCCAGACCGAGACGATGCGGCGTTGGGTTTGTCGGCATGGGCGAACGCATTGCGGGCGAAGTGGACGCGGCACCTTGCCAAATCGCGCACAGCACCTTCGTCACCGCCGCCTTGAGGTGGTTTTGGACATTGAAGAGGACAAGCTTCACGCCGCGCAGTCCCTAGCGGGCCAAGGGTGCGAAGGACGTCGAGCCAGACGGGCTCCGCCTCCGGGCTGCCGACCACCATGCCGAGGACTTCGCATCGGCCGTCGACATTCAGGCCCACCGTGAGAGCAACTGCGACGAGGACGAGACGCCCCGCCACGCAGACCTTCGGCTCGGTAGCGTCGAGCCAGAGATTGAGTTCATCGCCCTCGGTGGCGCGGGCGAGGAAGTCGTGGATGCATTCGCCGATCTCGGTGCCGGGGCGACTGACCCGGCTTTGGAGGCGCCCTCCATGCCCATGGCGCCCACAGGGTTCACCGTGACCTGCACCCCTGAACTGGATCGGGATTTTTGGAGAGAGTGGGCCCCCTTGAGGAGTTTGGGATGCCTAGGAAGCGTATGACGCAGGAACAGACAGCTGGGGCGCTGCGGCAGGCCGAGGTGGAACCGGCGCAGGGCCGCACGGTGGGTGAGGTCCGTCACGGGCTGCGGGGTATTGGAGACCAGCTCCTATCGCTGGCGGACGGGTACGGCGGTTTGAGGGTCAATCCGACCCGCCGTATGAAGAAACTGAAGCGAGAAAACGCTCGGCTGAAGCTGGCTGTGGCCGAACTCACGCTCGACGAGCAGATCCTGAAAGAGGCTACAGAGGGAAAGTATCAGGCCCCGAGCGTCGCCGGGCCTGTGCCCGTCATGTGCGAAGTACGCTCGACGTCTCCGAACGCTCGGCATGCCGCAGCCTTGGTCAGCCGCATTCTACGGAGCGCCGTACGCGCCGCGTCAGGGACGATGAGGTTGCGCTGACGGAAGCAATCCTGGTTCTGGCAGCCGGGTACGGCCGCTACGGCCACCGGCGGATCACGACGATGCTGCGCACCAAGGGCTGGCGTGTAGATACCGACCGGGTGCAGCGCATCTGGCGGCGTAAAAGGGCGAAGGTGCCTCGGCGGCAGCAGTCTTCCACTCGCTCGGGAAGGTGGAAATCCTGATTGAGCGGTGCCGCCATCACTACAACACCGCGCTTCCGCACAATGCACTGGGCTACCGCCCGCCTGCGCCGGAAGCCGTCTTGCCCTGCCGGGCCGGGCCCACCTACGCTGCGCTTCGGCACGCCCAGCCGGCGCGCCTCAAACTCTCTCATAACCTGTGGAGATTTGTTCGGGGTCAGGCCAAGGACACCGGAAAAGGGCTTAAGGTTTGCGGAGTTTTTGTTGTGAGGGGCAGCGACACTGACCAGTCTGCTTTGAGGGTGCCGCGCAACGGTCTATCATTCCTCGCGCAGACTGCCCTCCTTCCCCGACGAGGATCCCCATGCCCGCACTGGTCCGTGCCTCACTCGGCTTCCTGGCCGCCGTGCTTTCCGTCCTGAGCTTCCATCAGGGCATGTGGGGCCTGCTCCATGTGATCGGCTGGATGCCGCTGCCGCCCTATCGGACGAATCCGTTGCCGCCATATGGCGTGCCGCTGATCGTCAGCCTCTGCTTCTGGGGTGGGCTCTACGGCATTCCCTACGGCTTGGCGCTGCCGCACCTGCGGCGGATGCCGGGCTGGCTGTGCGGCCTGCTGCTCGGCCTTCTGGCAGCGCTGGTCGGCTGGTTCGTCGTCGCGCCTCTGAAGGGCCAGCCGATGGCCGCGGGCTTCAACCCAATGCGGATGCTGATCTCGGTGCTGATCAACGGCTTCTGGGGCATCGGCGTCGGCATCATCCTGCCGATGCTGCTGCCCAGGGCGGCGCAATCGCAACTGGCGTCGTTCCGCCGGTAAGGGGCAATATTGCCGCTCACGATGGGGGCTGGGGAGAGCGGCATGGCCAGGCAAGGCGGGCCCATGGAACGCCACGGGCGCGTCGGCCTTGCCGGGCATCTGCTCGGGCTGGTGCTGGCGGTGCTCGTGCCAAGCCTCGCGCTCGGCGGCGCCACGGCCTGGCACCTCGCCGGCCTCTACCGCGCCGCCTCGGAGGAACGGCTTAAGGATACCGCCCGTGCCTTGGCATTGGCGGTCGATGGCGAGCTCGAAATCTTCCAGACCGCCGTCCTCGCCCTCGCCAGTTCACCGCTGCTCCGGCTCGAGGATACCCGCGCCTTCCGCATCTGGGCGGTGGCGGCGACGACGCGGCTTGGCGGCGCCGTGGTGGTGCATGAGGCGGTGCCGGGCTACCCGCAGCGGCTGAACACCATGCGGCCCGAGGATGCGCTGCCCGATCAGGTCCCGGTGACCGCGTCGGCCACTGCCGAGTTGGTCCAGCGCGCACTGCTCACCCGCCAGGCGGCCGTCGCCAACCTATTCGAGGGCCCGGTCTCCGGCCGTCCGCAGGCCGCAGCCGCGGCGCCGACGCCAGACGCCCAGGCGGTGGTGACAATGGCGGTCCCAGCCGAGCGGCTCGCCCGGCTGCTGGCCGACCAGGAGTTGAACTACGGCGCCGTCGCCGCGATCGTCGATGCGCAGAACCGGGTCGTTGCCCGCTCCGACGATGGCAGAACCTCCTCCGGCGGCGCGGCCATTGCGGTGCCCCTCGGCAATGGTGCCGAGGCGAGCGGCATGTTCCGCGACACCGGAGAGGCCAGGCCGGCACTTTATGCCTTCCACCGCCTGCGCCGCGCGCCCGGCTGGAGCGTCGTCGTCGGCGAGCGGCTGGCCGATCATCGGACGAGCTGGCTGCGGCCGCTGCTGATCTTTGTCACCGGCGGCGTCGTCGCTTTCGGTGTCGGACTCGCTCTTGCGCTGTCGCTCGGGCGGCGCATCCGTAGCCCTGTCCTCGCCCTGGTGCGGCGGGCCGATCGGGTGGGGAGCGGCACGGGCGCGGAGCCACCACCTGCCCTGCCGCACAGCCCCGTCGCGGAATTCGAGGAGCTGCGCCTGGCCATGGAGCGGGCCGATGCCGCGCTGCGCGCCGGCGAGGCCGAATTCCGTGCAGCCTTCGAACAGTCCTCCGTGCCGATGCAGCAGACCGATTGCGCCACCGGCTGCTTCCTGCGCGTCAACCACGCTTTCTGCCAGCTGCTTGGCCGGCCGGCCGAGCAGCTCATCGGCCTCCCCTTCACCGAGGTCACCCACCCAGAGGACCGCGAGGTCGATCTCGCCGGGTTCTGGCGCATGGCGCGTGGCGAGGTGCCCTCCTACGAGGGCGAGAAGCGCTTCCTCCGACCGGATGGCTCAGTACGCTGGGCGCGCATCGCCTCCTCGCCGGTGCGCGATGTGCGGGGCCAGCCGATCCGCACCATGGCGGTGGTGCTCGACGTGACCGCGCAACACGAGGCGGAAGCGGCACGCCGCAGCAGCGAGGCCTGGATGCGTCTGGCGCAGGAGGCGGGCGGCATTGGCTCCTGGGACACGAATTACGAAACCGCCACGACCCGCTGGTCGGACGAAAATTACCGGCTTTGGGGCCTCGAGCCCGGCACGCCGATTCAGGAGCAATTCATCCTGTCGCTGGTCCATCCCGACGACCGCCAGGCCCTCATGCGGCAACAGCAGATGGCGCTGGACCCGAACGGGCCGCATCCGATGGAGGTCGAATTCCGCATCCGCCGTGCGTCGGACGGTGCGGAGCGCCGGCTGCTCTCGATCGGCGAGCGGAGCCATGCCGCCGATGGGCACCTCGTCGGCCATCGCGGCATCGTCCAGGACGTGACCGAGCGGCGCCAGGCGGAGGAGCAGCTGCGTCGCAGCGAGGAACGGCTGCGCCTGGCGCAGGAGGCCGGCGGCATCGGCTCCTGGGAATGGGAGATCGCAACGGGCGTGCTGTTCTGGTCGGAAAGCTGCCATCACCTGTTCGGTACCGACCCGGCGCAGCCGCTCACCGATGCGAACTGGCGCGCCCTGATGACCGAGGAGGACGGCCCGCGGGTGGAGGCCATGCTGGATGCCGCGCTCGCCGGCACCGCCACCGTCTGGGAGACGGAATTCCGCATCATCCGCCAGGGCGACCGGGCGCTGCGCTGGATCAACGGCCGCGGCAGCATCCTGCGCGACCTGGCGGATGGCAGGCCCCTGCGCGTGGTCGGCGTCGCCATGGACGTGACCGAGCGGCGAGAGGCGGAGGACAGGCTGCGCCTCTTGGCCCGCGAGGTGGACCACCGCGCGAAGAATGCCCTTGCCGTGGTGCAGGCGGCGTTGCGCCTGACCCCGAAGGACGATGCCGTCCGCTACGCCCAGGCGGTTGAGGGGCGGGTCAACAACCTTGCCCGGGTCCACAACCTGCTGGCCGAAGGGCGCTGGTCCGGTACCAGGCTGCACCAACTGGCCGAAGGGGAGCTGGCGCCCTTCCTGCCCGCCCGCGCCGGTCATGAGGAGCGGGCGCCGCGGGTGGTGCTGGACGGGCCCTCCGTGCTGCTCGGGCCGAGCGCGGCCCAGGCAATCTCCATGGCGCTGCATGAGCTGGCGACCAATGCGACGAAGCATGGCGCGCTTTCCATGCCGGGCGGAGTAGTGCGGCTGTCCTGGGCGCTCGACCACCCGGCCGGGCTGCTGCGCATCTGCTGGTCGGAGACGGGCGGCCCGCTGGTCGCCGCGCCGCCGGAACGCCGTGGCTTCGGCAGCCGCGTCATGGAGGCGACCATCCGCGACCAGCTGGGCGGCGCGGTCCGCCGCGACTGGACCGCGGCCGGGCTCGATTGTGCGCTGGAGGTGCCGCTCGGCCGGCTGGCCTCCGACCTCGACGAAGGCGTCTCCGACCGGCCGCTTTTCGCCCACGGCCAGGCCTGATCAGCCGGCGGGCGCCGCCGGGACCTGCAGCCAGAAGAGGCTGCCCGGCTGCCCGTCCGGCCGATCGGCATGACCGACTTCGCCGCCGAGCTGCGCGGCGAGCCGGGCCGAGACCGAAAGGCCAAGGCCAAGGCCCCGGCCTGCCTGCCCGGCCGGATCCTGATGGGCGAAGTCCTGGAACAGCCGGTTGCGCAGCCCGGCCGGCACGCCAGGGCCGTGGTCCAGCACTTCGGCCCGCAACAGCCCGGTCGCGGCCTGCCAGGACAGCCGCAGCCGCACCTCGCCGCCGCGGCTGAACTTCACCGCATTCTCCAGCAGGCTGCGCAGGATCTGGCGCAGCCGCCGCTCATCCGTCCGCAGGCGCGGCGGCAAGGCGGGAGCGGCCTCCAGCACCAGGCCGAAGCCGAGTTCGGCGGCGGCGGGGCGGACCTGGTCGAGGCAGGCCTCGCCGAGCCCGGCGGGATCGACCTCGCCCAGCTGCGGCGCCTCGGCCTCGAGCCGCGTCGCCTCCAGCAGCCGGGAGGCGATCTCATTGAGCCGCCAGCCGGCACGGCCGATATCCTCCACCTGGTCCCGGAGCGCGAGCGGCAGGCGCGGGTCGATCAGCAGCGCCTGGGCCCAACCGAGCACGCTGTTGAGCGGCGTCCGCAGCTCATGGCTGGCGGCGGCGAGGAACCAGCTCTTGGCCAGGCTCGCCGCCGTCGCCGCATCGCGGGCGCGGATCAGCTCGCTTTCCTTCGCCGCCAGGCGCTCGGCCATCCGCGCCACCTGGGCGGCAAGCGCGGCGAGTTCGGGCGCCGAGAGCTGGCCGAGCCGGGGCCGGGCGGCGAGGTCGCCCTCGGCCGGTCGGTCGATGGTGCGGCGGAGGGCGGCGATCGGGCGGATCAGCAGACATTCACCGCCGGCCAGCCCGACCAGCAGGACCAGCACGCCCGACAATGCGAGGATCAGGTAGGAGCTGCGGCTCTCCGCCTCGATCGGGCCGAGGATCGCTGCGGCCTCCCGCCTGATGAACGCCCAGGCGCCCGAGGCCTCGACCGGGGCGAAGCCGAAGATGATGGGGCGTCCCTCAAGGCCGGAGACGAGGACATGGCCGGTCCGATTCGCGCGGGCGGCCACCACCCCCGGGCTGTCCTCATAGTTTCTGCCGATCGCCGCGGGGACCGGCGGGTAGCGCGCCACGAGCACGCCTTGGCCGTCGACGATGCCGATGCGCCGTTCATCCTCAAAGCGGGCGAGCAGGCTGTGCAGCAGCCAGTCCGAATCGAGCGCCACCACCAGCAGCACCTCGACCGAGCCCCCCTCCCGCAGCACCGGCTCCACCGCATAGAGGCCGGTCGCACCGCTGACCCGCGAGATGGCCAGGTCGGAGAAGACGAAGCGCCGGCTTGCCAGCGCCTGGCGAAGATGCAGCTGGGTGCCGATGTTGAGGCCGGGCGCCATCGGGTTGGTGCTGCACAGCACATAGCCGTCGGTGCGGACGACGGAGAGGCTGGCCAGCCAGCCGGCGGTCGGCAGCAGGCGGCGCAGCGTGTCGGCGCAGGCGGCTCCCTCGCCGCGGCGAACCTCCGGGATCGCGGACAGCGTCGTCACCATCATGCGGGTCTGGGCGACCAGTGCATCGAGATCGCGCGCTCCGGCCTTTGCCTCGTCCACGGCGCGGATCTCGGCAAGACGCAGGCGCTCGCGGGCGCGGCTCTCGAAATAGGCGCTGGCCAACACCGCCGGCACCGCCATGGCCATCAGCGCCAGGGCGAGAACCCGGGAGCGGATGCCAATCCGGGACGCCGCCTGAGCCGGGGGATGTGCAGCCCCATCGGCAAGGTCGCAAGACCCCCGGAGGGGACCGGCCAGCATGGCGTCTCCGGAGACTGCAAGGGGAGGAACGAACCGGCGGGTTCACAGGCCATCTATCGCAAATTCGCCTTAGCGGCGAGTATTGCTTTTCATGCTGTCCGCGGAAAGTCCGGCATATGCTTCGGCGGCAACGGTTTAGCCGGGGACACCGCGGCACTCTCCGGCATGGGCGGCGTGATGCCGCCGGAGAGGGGAATGTCCATCTCCACCCGGATGCCTTCGGCCGACCAGCCCTGCCGGACCTTGCCGCCGAGTTGCGCCCGGACCGTGCCGTCAAGGACGCGCGTGCCGAAGCCGCGCCGGCTCGGGCTGCCCGGTACCAGCGGCCCGCCGCTCTCGCGCCATTCGAGGCGAAGGATGGGCGGCCCGGCCGGCTCCACCTGCCACTGCACCGTCACCGTCCCGCCGGGGCGACCGAGAGCGCCGTGCTTGACGGCATTGGTCGCCAGTTCATGTATCGCCATGGAGAGGGCCTGGGTGGCGGCTGGCCAAAGCATCACGGGCGGCCCGTCCAGCCGGGCGCGCGGGGCACTGGCGCCCTCGGCGAGGAAGGGGGCCAGCTCATCCTCCAGCAGGGCGCGCAATTCGGCCCCAGTCCAGCGGCCGCGGGCCAGCAGGGTCTGCGCCCTGGCCAGCGCGGCGACGCGCCCCTCGACGGCGCGCATATAGGATGCCGGGTCATCCTTCGGCGTCAGGCGCAGCGCGGCCTGCACCACGGCGAGGGCGTTCTTCGCCCGATGGTCCACTTCGCGGGCCAGCAGGGTCTGCCGCTCCTCCGCCTGCTTGCGCTCGGTGATGTCGAGTACCACGCCGATCGCCCGCACGGCCCGCCCAGACGCGTCCAGGGTGAACTCGGTTCGCAGCATCAGCCAGCACGCGGCGCTCTGCGGGCGGAGGTAGCGGAATTCGGCCTCGAGGAATTGCTCGCCACCGGCCAGCGCCACCAGTCCCATCTTGCGCAGCCTCTCCCGTTCGCCCGGGGCGAATCGAGCTCTGATCGTCTCGATGTCCGGCAGTGGGCCGTCCGGGAAGCCGAGCAGGCGTGGCAGTTCGGTGGAGCCCGTCACCTTGCCCTGCCGCAGATCGGCATCCCAGACCGCCATCCGCCCGGCCCCGAGGGCAAGGCGCAGTCTCGCTTCACTGTCGAAGCGCTCCTCCTGCCATTGCCAGCGCTCGGTCACATCGCGCAGCGTGCCGACGACGCGGATGGCGAAGGCGCCCGCCGGCCGCTCGCTGAAAAGCGGCTCGCCCTGGATCGCCACCTGGCGGACCGTGCCGTCGGGCCGGCGGATGCGGCAGGCCAGGTCCAACTGGGCCCGCCGCGCCGGATCGCGGGCCTCGCGGAGCGCCCGGACTACCCGCCGCCGGTCGCCGGGATGGACCATTTGCCGTGCCAGGGCGAACGTCACCTCGGTCGAGGAATCGAGGCCGCAGATGGCCAGCACCTCCGCGGTGCAAACCAGTCGGGCGGCGGACGAGGTCCAGTCCCAGATGCCGATCTCGGCCGCGGCGATCGCCAGGGCGAGGCGCGCCTCGCTTTCGGCCAGCGCCGCCTCCGCCGCGCGCTGCGCGGTGACGTCGGCAAGCGCCTCCAGCACCGCGACCGGCCGCCCTGCGCTGTCGCGTCGCAGCACCTTGCGGGCGGCAACGACCAGCTTCCGCCCGTCGCGTGCCACTTGGTGAAGATCGCCGGTCCATTCGCCGTTGCGCTCGAGCGCTGCCGCCACTTCCGCCACCGGCCGCGGGAATTCCGTGCCGAGCAGGTGGTGGGCGGAGCGGCCGAGCGCCTCTGCCGTTGTCCAGCCATAGAGTCGGGCGCAGCCTTCGGACCAGAAGGTGATGGTGCCGTCCATGTCGCGCGCCATGGAATTGCCGAGGTCGAGCGTCGACAACAGGTCGCGCAGCCGCTCCTCGCTGGCCTGGAGGCTTTCGGTCGCGCGGTGAACCGCGGTGCGGTCGCGGAAGGCGATGCCAAGCCCCTCGGCGATCGGGAAGAGCGTGAACTCGACCCACCGATCGGGCCGGATGGTGCCCGCCATCTCAAACCGCACCGGGCGTCGGTCCGCCATGGCCCGGCGGAGTACGGGGCCGAGCGGCGGCCTGGCCGTGGCGGGAAATGCGTCCCAGATGGACTGGCCGAGCAGGCGGTCGGCAGGCTGGCCAAGATAGGCGGCGGCTGCCTCGTCGCAGGCCAGAAACCGGAAATCATGGTCCAAGGCACAGGTATTGTCGCCGAGAGCCTGGAACAGGCCAGCGGCACCGGCTGCCTTGGACAGGGCGTTCAGGCCCAAACCGGCAAACTCCCGGGCAATGGGGTGGGGGCGGAGCGATGGCGCATCGAGGCTTCCTGGCAATGATGCCATCATAGGCGCCTTCGGCTGGTCCGGTGATCGGGTTTCTTGCCTGTTTTGCAAGCTTCCCTTGAGTGGGAGAAATCCCTGCGAGCACCACCTGCGGTATACGATTTGAATCACTTTACTGGGAGATTTCCCTACAAGGCGCCTGTTCACGCTATTTCGACATAACCGCTGACAACCGATACAGATCGGCACTGGTTTGGAGATGCCATGTCCCGCTCCACGCTGTCCGGGCCCGGAGGGGAGAACGGGTTCCGGGCTTCGGCCTGGCTGTTCGCCTGCCTGCTGGCCGCGGCGATCGGCCTGCCGGCCGTGCTGCTCGGTGCCGGCGGCTGGCTTGCCTGGAAGGGCGCGTGGCGGGAGGCACGGAACGAGGTGGCCCGGGAGGCGGATGCCGGCGCCGACTATGCGTCTCGTCTGCTGCTCAACTACGGCATCGCCGCCAGCCGCCTCGACGACCTGCTGCAAGGGCTGAGCGATGCCGAGATCACGGCGCAGGCCGAGAGCCTACGGCCGGCGGCGCGGGCGCTGACCACCGAGCTTCCCCAATTCGGCCATGCGGCCGTCTTCGACCGGCAGGGCACCGTGCTGCTGGTGACGAATGGCCATCCCCTGCCCCCGGGCGGGGCGGGGTTCGACGACGGCTTCCTCGCCGCGATGCGGGCGCCCGGCGCACCGCCGCTGCATCTCGGCGAGGTCTTCGCCAGCCCGCAGGACGGCAAGCTGATCTTCACCGTCGGTCGGCAGCGGACCCGGACCGGCAACCCATCCCCAACCGATGGGTTCGATGGCCTGGTCAAGCTGGCGGTGGAGCCGGAGGTAGTCGCCGAAGGGCTGCGCCGGCTGCGCGCGACGCCGAGCGACCTGATCGGCCTGCTGCGCAGCGACGGCCGGGTTCTCGCGCGCACCGATGGCTTCACCGCCCCGCTGCCGCCCCTGCCGACGAGGACGCCTTTCCATGCGGTCGCCGCGGCCGGGGCCGAGCGGGCGCTCATCGCCGACGACGCCATGCTCGATCGCAAGCCTGCGCTGATCGGCCTTCGCCGGCTGGATGGCTTTCCCGCCTATGCCGCCGCCATCCGGACCCGCGCCGCGATCATCGCCGCGTGGCGCGAGGCGATGCTGCCGCAACTCGCCATCGCCCTGCCGGCGATGCTGGCGCTGCTCGGCCTCGCCGCGCTGGTCTGGCGTGGCCAGCGCCGGCTGATCGCCGCCCATGACCGGCTGGAGACGCGGGTTGCCGAGCGCACCGCGGCGCTCGCCGAGGTTTCGGAGGCCCTCGACCTGACGCCCTGCGTCATCACCGATCTCGATGGGCGGATCATCCATTGGTCGGAGGGCTGCGTAAGGCTCTATGGATACGGCCGGGAGGAGGCGCTGGGCCGGATGGTGGCGGCGCTGCTGCGCACCGAGTTCCAGGCGGGCGGTCGCGAGGGGCTGCTGGCCAACCTGCTCCGGGAAGGCCAGTGGCAGGGCGAGGTGCGGCAGTACCGGCGGGACGGCAGCCTGATCGTCACTGGCACGCAATGGACGCTGCGCCGCGAACCGCGGACCGGCGCGCCGCATTCCATCGTCAGCACCCGGGCCGACCTCAGCGCCCTGCACCAGGCGGAGCATGCGCTCCGCCGCAGCGAGGCAAGGCTGCAACGGGCACAGGAGGCGAGCGGCGCGGTCGCCTTCGAGCTCGCCGAGGATGGCTCGGTGCTGGCGGATGCCGCGATGCCCGGGCTGTTCGGCCTGGCGCCGACCGGGCCGCTGACCCTGGCGCGCCTCGCCTCCCGCCTGCATGCGGAGGATTGCCGGCTACTGGCCGGGACCTATCGCGGGTTGGCCCGTCATGGCGGCGCCTTCAACCTGGAATTCCGCATCCGCCGGCCGGATGGCTCGGTGCGCTGGCTGCTGGCGCGCGGCGAGGCGCAACCGCGGCAGCCCGGCCGCTTCGCCCCGCGCCTGGCCGCCGGCATCATCCTCGACGTCACCGAGCGCCACCATGCCGAGGCGGCGCTTGCGGCGAGCGGGGAGCGGCTGCGCCTCGCCCAGGAGGCAGCGGGCTTCGGCATCTACGACCATGACTTCCGCACCGGGGCGGTGACCTGGGACAGCCGCATGCGCGCATTCTGGGACCTGCCGGAGGATGAGCCGGTCACCAGTCGCCACTTCCTCGCCGGCCTGCACCCGGGGGACCGGCCGCTGCGCCGGGACGCCATGCGCCGCGCCAAGGACCCCCATGGGACTGGCACCTATCAGGCGGAGTTCCGCGTGGTCGCCGGCCCCGCGCAGGACGAGCGTTGGATCTTCACCATCGGCCAGGTGCATTTCGAGCGGGACCGTCCGGTGCGGCTGACCGGCCTCGCCCTCGACATCACCGAGCGCAAGCGGAGCGAGCAGCGCAACGAGCTGCTGATGCGGGAGGTCGATCACCGCGCCAAAAACGCGCTCGCCGTGGTGCAGGCGGCGCTGCGGCTGAGCCGGGCGGAGACGCCGGCGGAGCTGGTGCGGATCATCGAGGGGCGCGTCTCCGCGCTCGCCCGGGCGCAGACCATCCTCGCCCGTCGCCGATGGGAGGGGGCGGAGCTGCATGCCTTGCTGGAGGGCGAGCTGGCCGCCTTCCTCACCGGCATCCGGCTCGACGCGCCGCGGGCCGAGCTGCATGGGCCGCCGGTGACCATCGCCGCCCATGCTGCCCAGCCGCTCAGCATGGCGGTGCATGAGCTGGCGACCAATGCGATGAAGTACGGCGCCCTCTCCCGCCGCGGCGGGCTGTTGCAGGTGAGTTGGCGGCTGGACCCCTTGCAGCGGGTGCTGACCCTGCTCTGGCGCGAGCGCGGCGGGCCGGAGGAGGCGGCGAACCCGGTGCGGCGCGGTTTCGGCTCCCGCGTAATCGAGCAGACGGTGCAGGTGCAGCTCGGCGGCCGGGTGACCCGGCGTTGGCTGCCGGGTGGGCTGGCCTGCGAGATCGCCATCCCGCTCGCGCGGCAGGAGGTTGCCGAGGCAGTTGCGGTGGAAAAGGCAGTGGCGGCCTGACGACGGTCAGGCCAGCAGCCAGTCGCGCAGCAGGCCGGTCACCAGCTCCGGCGCCTCCATCGGCGGCAGGTGCCCGCAGCCGCGAATGCGGTGCAGCCGGGCGCCAGGAATACCAGCGGCGATCTCCTCGGCCAGCTCGGGCGGGGTCAGCAGGTCGGCCTCGCCCACCGCAACCAGAGTGGGCAGGCGGATCCCGGACAGGCCGGGGCGCGAATCGGGACGGGTGAGGATGGCCGCCTGCTGGCGCAGGAAGGCATCCCGCCCGACGCGCTCCGCCATCGCAATCACCGCCTGGCCAACCGGGCCCGCCAGCCGGTCCGGGTGGATGAGCTGCGGCAGCAGCCGCGGAGTGACGCCCTTGAACAACCCGCTGCGGGCGAGCGAGATCAGCCCGCGGCGGCGGCGCGCCTGCTCCGCCGTGTCCGGCCGGGCCGAGGTGTCAAGAAGGGCGAGCCGCGTCACCCGCTCCGGCGCCTGGCGCAGCACCTCGAAGGCGAGGTAGCCGCCCATAGAAAGCCCGGCCAGGGCGAAGCGCGGTGGCGCCGCGGCCAGCGCCCGGGCCGCCATGGCGTCGAGGCTGCTATCCTGCACCACATCCGCCACCTGGCAGCGGGCCCGACCCCGGAGGCCAGCGACCTGCGCCTCCCATAGCGCCGCATCGCAGAGCAGGCCGGGCAGCAGGAGGAGGTCGACGGGATCTGGCATGGTAGCCATGCCTCTACGAGGCGGCAAATGCTGCAGCAAGCCCTGCCGCGCCTTGATTTTCGGGCCTCATTGGCGCATATGCGCGGCGGACCTGGAACGGCAGCCTTGGAAAAGGGCGAGCCGGGCGTCGGTTTTCGGCCATGTGGGCCGCCATGCCGCCGCTGTCCCGGCGAAGGAACCGACCGCACTTGACCGATACCCCCGACCGGCTCGCCTCCGACGCGGCCGAGACTGCGCATAACGACCACGAGGCCCGGGACCGCCAGGCCGAAACCATGCCCGCCGCGGCCATGGTGGCTGAACCCGCGCCCGCCCCGGCGCCCGAGGATGAGCCCGAATCATTGATGGCCGAGAGCGCGCCGACAGTCATCGAGCCCGCCGCCGACGCCCCTGATCCCGTATCCGACACGGCCGAGCTGCCGCCGCCCGCGATCGACGCCGCCGCAGAGCCCGAGGCCGAGCAGGACGACGAGGATGAGGATGAGGACGGCGAGGAGGACGATTCCGAGGACGAGGCGCCGCGCACCACCTTCGCCGATCTCGGCCTCTCCGCGCCGATCCTGCAGGCCGTCGCCGAAGCCGGCTACGTCTCGCCGACGCCGATCCAGGAAGCCGCCATCCCCACCGTGCTGATGGGCCGCGACGTGCTCGGATGCGCCCAGACCGGCACTGGCAAGACCGCCGGCTTCACCTTGCCGATGCTCGACATCCTCGCCTCCGGCCGGGCCAAGGCGCGCATGCCGCGCAGCCTGATCCTGGAGCCGACGCGGGAGCTGGCGCTCCAGGTTGCCGAGAATTTCGTGAAGTACGGCAAGCACCTCAACTTGGTGCATGCCCTGCTGATTGGCGGCGAGAGCATGAACGACCAGCGCGCCGTGCTCGAGAAGGGCGTCGACGTGCTGATCGCGACGCCGGGCCGGCTGCTCGACCTATTCGAGCGCGGCCGCATTCTGCTCGCCGACTGCAAGGTCCTCGTCATTGACGAAGCCGACCGCATGCTCGACATGGGCTTCATTCCGGATGTCGAGCGGATTGTCTCCATGCTGCCGCCGATGCGGCAGACGCTGTTCTTCTCCGCCACCATGGCGCCGGAGATCCGCAAGCTCGCCGACGCCTTCCTGCAGAACCCGAAGGAGATATCGGTCTCCGCCCCGGCGAGCGTGGCGACGACCATCACCGCCGGCCTGCTCTGGACGCGCGAGCTCGACAAGCGCGAGGCGCTGCGCCGGCTCATTCGCCGCGAGGAGGTGCAGAATGCGCTGATCTTCTGCAACCGGAAGATCGAGGTCGATGTCCTCTACAAGTCGCTCAAGCGGCATGGTTTCTCGGTCGGCGCTCTGCATGGCGACATGGACCAGCCGAGCCGCTTCGCCACGCTGAACAAGTTCAAGGCGAACGAGCTGCAGTTGCTGGTCTGCTCGGATGTCGCGGCCCGCGGCATCGATATCGGCGGGCTCAGCCACGTCTTCAACTTCGACGTGCCCTTCCACGCCGAGGACTATGTCCACCGCATCGGCCGCACCGGCCGGGCGGGGAAGGAAGGCGCGGCCTTCACCATCGCCACACCGGACGATGCGCGCAACGTCGCAGCCATCGAGAGCCTGACCGGCAAGCCGATCCCGCGCATCGAGGTCGAGGGGCTCGATCCGATCAGCAACGAGGAGATCGCCGAGGCGGCCTCCCGCCCCAAGCGCGGGCGCGGCGGCAGCGCCGGCCGTGGCGGTGGGCGCGAGCGGGATCGCGGCAGCCGCGACCGGCGCCCTGCTCAGCAGGCCGACCGGCCGGAGCGTGGCGGGCGTGACCGCGACCGCCCCGAGCGGAGCCGTGGCGAGCGCGATCGGCCCGAGCGCAACCGCGACCGGGACCGTACACCGGCCGTCGCGCGCGACGAGCGGCCCGCCCGTGAGGAGCGCCCCGTCCGAGACGAGCGCCCTGCCCGTGAGGAGCGCGCCCCACGCGAGGAGCGCCGCTGGGACCGCGAGGCGCCGCGCCGGCGCGACCGGGACCGCGACGATCTCGGCCCGGCCGTTGTCGGTTTCGGTGATGCTGTACCCGCCTTCATGCTGATTCCCATCCCCCGCCCGCGCCGCGACCAGCAGCCGGAGCAGGAAGCCGAGGCGGCGTGACCCCCGGCCCGCGGGCAAAGTCCTGCGGGCGCCTCGCTACCCGTTGTCCGACCGCCCCCCAGGCGCCAAATACCCGCGGCAGAAGAGCCCGAGGAGCCAGCCATGAACGTCGTCACCCAGCCCCCCAAGCGTCTGGCCAGCTTCGCCTGGGAGGACGCCCTGCTCCTCGAGGACCAGCTCACCGAGGACGAGCGGATGATCCGCGAGTCTGCGCATCAGTTCTGCCAGGAAAAGCTGTTCCCCCGCGTCCTCATGGCCAACCGGCACGAGAAATTCGACCGGGAGATCATGAACGAGTTCGGCGAGATGGGCTTCCTCGGCGCCACGCTCGAGGGCTATGGCTGCGCCGGTGTCTCCTATGTCGCCTACGGGCTGATGGCGCGCGAGGTGGAGCGGGTCGACAGCGGCTACCGCTCGGCCTTCTCGGTGCAGTCCTCGCTGGTGATGTACCCGATCCATGCCTTCGGCTCGGAGGCTCAGCGGGAAAAGTACCTGCCGAAGCTGCGCACCGGCGAATGGGTCGGCTGCTTCGGCCTGACCGAGCCGGATGCCGGCTCCGACCCCTCCTCCATGCGGACGCGGGCGAAGAAGGTCGATGGTGGCTACCTGATCTCCGGCTCCAAGACTTGGATCACCAACGCGCCGATCGCCGACCTCGCTGTGGTCTGGGCGAAGGACGATGAGGGTATCCTGCGCGGCTTCGTCCTCGAGAAGGGGATGAAAGGCCTTACTTTCCCGAAGATCGAGGGCAAGTTCTCGCTCCGGGCCTCGACCACCGGCATGATCATGATGGACGAGGTCTTCGTCCCGGAGGAGAATCGGCTGCCGGGCGTGAAGTCCCTCGCCGGCCCCTTCTCCTGCCTTAACCGCGCGCGCTACGGAATCGCCTGGGGCGCGCTCGGCGCCGCGGAATTCTGCTTCCATGCGGCGCGCGACTACACGCTGAACCGCACCATGTTCGGCCGCCCGCTGGCGCAGACCCAGCTGGTGCAGAAGAAGCTCGCCGACATGGAGACCGAGATCACCCTCGGCCTGCAGGCCGTGCTGCGGGTCGGCCGGCTCTTCGACGAGGGCAAGGTGGCGCCGGAGATGATCTCCCTGGTCAAGCGCAACAACTGCGGCAAGTCGCTCGACATCGCCCGCGTCGCGCGGGACATGCATGGCGGCAACGGGATCGTGGACGAGTACCACGTCATCCGCCACGTCATGAACCTCGAGACGGTGAACACCTACGAGGGCACGCATGACGTGCATGCGCTGATCCTGGGGCGGGCCATCACCGGGCTGAACGCCTTCGGGGGCTGATGGCCCTGCGGTGTTCGGTGCCCATGACGTGGCCGAGCTGGAACGGACGATCCAGCTCGCCATCGCGCCGGCCTTCCTGCTGATTGGCATCTTCTCGGCGCTGAACGTACTGGCCGGGCGCCTTGCCCGGCTGATCGACCAGGAAAGGGCCATCCGCAACGGCCTTTCCCCTGCCCCGCCAGGCGAACGGCGCCGCCTGGCGGAACCGACCTGCCATGTCCACCGCGCCATCGCCTGCGGCGTGCTGGCGGCGATGGCGCTCTGCACGCTCATCGTCCGCTCCTTCGGCGGCGTCTTCCTGGGGCTGGCCGTCGCCTGGGTCCTGGCCGGGCTGCTGATCGGCGCGATGCTGCTGCTGGCCGTAGCCCTTGCCTTCTTTCTGACCGAGGTGCGGGTTGCTCCCCACCATCTGCCGCTGACCGGCGACGAGGGCTGACACCGTGGAATTGCTGATCGAGTCCGTGGGCGCCGCCGGCGACGGGGTGGCCCAGGCTGCGGGCGGCCCTGTCTTCCTCTCCCAGGCCCTGCCTGGGGAGCGGGTACGGGCCCGCCTCTCCGGCAAGCGGGCCGAGGTGGATGCCTGGCTCGCGGAAAGCCCGGAACGCGTCGCGCCGCCCTGCCGCCATTTCCCGGCCTGCGGCGGCTGCGTGCTGCAGCACTGGGCCCCCGAGCCCTATGCGGAGTGGAAGCGCGGAAGGCTGGCCGAGGCGCTCTCCCGCGCTGGCTTCCCCGATGCACCGGTCGCCCCGATGGTGACGACGCCGCGGAATTCCCGCCAGCGCGCCGATCTCGGCCTGGAGCGGCTGCCTGACGGCAAAGTGCAAATCGGCTTCCACCAGCGCGGCACCACGGCACTGGTGCCGATGCAGGAATGCCACGTGCTCCAACCCGGGCTGGTCGCGCTGCTCGGGCCGCTGGCCGAGGCGCTCCGCCATATCGAAGGCCTGCGCCGACTCGGCTCGGCCGTGATCAACATGCTGACCAGCGGGCCGGACATCCTGCTCCGGACCGATGCGCCGCTTTCCATGCCGGATCGCCGCCTGCTGGCCGCTTTCGCCACGGCGCAGCGCATCCCGCGCATTGCCTGGGGCGGTAAGGGCGGGCCGGCGGAAGTGGCGGCCCAGCTCGGGCCGGTGCGGCATTTGCTCTCCGGTGCGGAGGTGGTACCGGCGCCGGGCGCCTTCCTCCAGGCGAGCTCCGAGGGCGAGGCAGCCATCATCGCTGCGCTGCTGGAAGGGCTGCCGCGCAAGCTGCCCGGGCGCGCGGCCATCGCCGATCTCTATGCCGGGCTGGGTACGCTGAGCCTCCCGCTCTCCGCGCGCGCCCGGGTCACCGCCTTCGAGGCGGTGCCGGAGGCGGTCGCGGCCCTCGGCACGGCGGCAGGCAAGGCCGGGCTGCGGGTGAAGGCGGTGCGGCGCGACCTCGACCGGCAGCCGCTGGCAGGGCCGGAGCTGCGCGAGTTTGCCGCGGTGGTGCTCGACCCGCCCTATGCCGGCGCCGCCGAACAGACGGCGCTGCTGGCCCGTGCCGGGGTGCCGACCATCCTCTACGTCTCCTGCAACCCTGTCGCCCTGGCGCGGGATGCGAAGCCGCTGCAGGCGGCCGGCTACCGCGTCACCACGGCGGTGCCGGTGGACCAATTCCTCTGGTCGCCGCACCTTGAGGCGGTGGTCGCCTTCACGCGCTGATCGAAAGGCGGAATGGCTTGATCCCTGGTAGTCCCTTCCCACCAATAGGGGCGCGACATTCGCAGGAGAGAGCCATGACCGACACCACCAGCCGCCGCCTTGCGCTCGGCGGCCTTGCTGCCGGGCTGGCCGCCCCGGCGCTGCTGCGGGGTGCCGCGGCGCAGACCGCACCGGCTGCCCCGGCCCCAGCCGCTGCCCCGGTGTCGCAGGCGCCCGGCTTCTACCGCTTCAAGGTCGGCGGCTTCACCATCACCACGGTGCATGACGGCTTCTTCGTGCGGCCGCTGGAAGGCTTCATCCGCAACGCACCGCTTGCCGAGGTGCAGAAGGTGCTGGCGGAGAGCTTCCTGCCGACCGACAGCTTCCGCATCCCCTTCACCGTCACCTTCCTCGACACCGGCAGCCGGCTGGTGGTCTTCGACAGCGGCAACGGCGTGCTGCCTGCGACCGCGACCCAGGGGAAGATGATCCAGAACATGGCCGCGGCCGGCATCGACCCGGCCAAGGTCGATCTGGTGGTGATGAGCCATTTCCACGGCGACCATGTGAACGGGTTGCTGAACGGCGCCGGCGCTGCCGCCTTCCCCAATGCCGAGGTCGTCGTCCCCGCCGCCGAATGGGCTTGGTGGAGCGACACCGGCAACGAGACCCGCAGCCCGGAGGGCCAGCGCGGCAATTTCGCCAACAGCGCCCGCCGCTTCGCGCCCTATCAGGGCAAGATCCGCCAGGTGGCGGCGGGGGTGGAGGTGATCCCGGGCATCCAGGCGGTTGCCGCCCATGGCCATACGCCGGGCCATACCTGCTACCTCATCGCCGATGGCAACGCCCAGGCGATGTTCGTCGCCGATACCAGCAATCGGCCGGAGCTGCTGGCGCGGCGACCGGAATTCCACGCCGTCTTCGACTTCGACGCGCAGATGGCCGAGGCGGCACGGCGCAGGATCTACGATCAGGTGGTGGCCGACCGGATACGCATCACCGGCTACCACTTCCCCTTCCCGGCGAATGGCTACCTCGCCAAGGACGGCGGCGGCTACCGCTTCATCCCGGCGGACTGGTCGAGCGCCGTCTGATCTGCGGCTCCCGGCGGGGTTCACCCGCCGGGGCCTTGAACCCAACCGAGTTTCGATATATCTGTAATTTCGATATGTCGAAACACTATCGGAGAACAGAGATGCGATGCCGCTTCTTCCACCGCGACGAGCGGCACGACCCCTTCGGCCACCGCCATGCCCGTGGCGAGTTCGGCCCACGCGGCGAGCGGCACCATGGCGAGCGTCATCGCCATGGCGGCCGGTCCGGCCGGCTGCTGGAACATGGCGACCTCCGCCTGCTGGTCCTGGCGCTGATCGCCGAGGCGCCGCGGCATGGCTATGACATCATCAAGGCCATCGAGGAGCGCGCGGGCGGCGCCTACTCGCCGAGCCCCGGCGTCGTCTATCCGACGCTGACCATGCTGGAGGAGCTCGGCCATATCGCCGGCGGCCAAGTGGAGGGGCCACGCAAGCTCTACGCCATCACCCGCGAGGGCGAGGCCTGGCTGGTAGCCAACCAGGCGGCGGCCTCGGCCATCCTCGCCCGGCTCGCCGAGCTTGGGGCGGAGGGCGGACCCTCGCCGCAGATCATGCGGGCAATGCACAACCTGAAGTTGGCGCTGCGCCTCAGGCTCGGCCGCGGGCGGCTGGAGCCGGCGCAGGTGACGGCCATCGCTGCGGCGATCGACGCCGCGGCCGTCGCCATCGAGCAGGTCTGACGGCGATGCCGCATTCGGAAGCGCGCGTCGTGCTGGAGAGCCCCGGCCGCTACCTCGGCCAGATCTGCAAGCATTTCGCCCACAAGCTGCCGGTGACGCTGGAGGAGGCGCGGGGCTCCATCGCCTTTCCCATGGGCACCTGCCGGCTGGAGGCGGCCGACGGGCTGCTGGTGCTTCGCGCCGAGGCCGAAGGGGCCGAGGCGCTGGAGCGCCTGCAGGAGGTGGTGGCGCGGCACCTGCTGCGCTTCGCCTTCCGCACGCCGCCCGAGATCGATTGGCTGGCACGCGAAGCAGGCTGAGCGGATATCACCCAGGCGTCGCACCGGCGACATTGCAGCGTCACGGAACGCGGGCTATCCGCTGCCCCTTATGGAAGCCGTGGCCCGCGACCCAATCGAAGCCCTTCGTCCCCGCCGCCTGCGGCGGAAGAAGCCCCTGCGGTTCAAGAGCAGCCTGCCCGGCGGGCGGCTGTTCGACGTCTTTGAGGACCGGCCGCTCGGCGGCAGGGTCCGGGCGGTGCGGCGGATCGCCTCGGTACTGCTCTGGACGCTGGTCTCGATCCCCATCCAGGCCGTACTGCTGCTGCTGCCAGGGCGGCCGAAGGTGGTATTCGCCCGGGTCTACCATGCCGTGCTCTGCCGGCTGATCGGGCTCAGGGTGCAGGTGATCGGCAGGGCCTCGGCCGAGCGGCCGGTGCTCTTCCTCGCCAACCACTGCTCCTGGCTCGACATCCTGGTGCTGGGCGGGACGCTGGAGGGCTGCTTCGTCTCCAAGGCCGAGGTCGGCACTTGGCCGCTGATCCGCACCGTGGCGCGGCTCGGCCGCACCGTCTTCGTCAGCCGCAGCCGCGGCCGGACGGGGAGTGAGGCGGAGGCGATGAAGTCGCGGCTCGCTGCCGGCGACAGCCTGATCCTCTTCCCCGAGGGCACCAGCAGCGACGGCACGCGCGTGCTGCCCTTCCGCAGCGCCTTCCTGGCGACGGCGGGCGCGGCACGGCAGGTGCAGCCGGTCTCGCTGGTCTATGACCGGCTGGGCGGTCTGCCGGCCTGCCGGCGCGACCGGCCGCTCTTCGCCTGGTATGGCGACATGTCGATCGCCAGCCATTTCTGGCGGCTGGCGCGGCGCAGCGGGGCACGGGCGACGGTGGTGCTGCACGAGCCTTTCAGCCCCTCGGCGCTGCCCGACCGCAAGGCGATGGCGGCGGCGAGCTGGACGACGGTCTCCGCCAGCGCAGCACTGCTGCGGCAGAACCGCCCGGCCATGCCCCTGGCGACGGTGTGACCAGAGCAGGCTTGACCGGACCGGCCCGCAAGCCCGAGGCTCGCCCCACCATGCGATTCTCGCCCTCCTCCGGGGCGATGCCCCGGCCCCTCGCCGCTTGACCGCGGCCTCCCGCCTGCGCATTTGCGCAAGCAGCCTCGGCGCCGCCGCGCCGATGGGGTGGAGTGGGCCTTTGGCATGACGGTACCGGACGCAGCGACACGGAAGCGGCTCTTCCTCCGCACCTGGGGCTGCCAGATGAATGTCTATGACAGCACCCGCATGGCGGATGTGCTGGCCCCGCTCGGCTATGCGCCGGTCGAGGCGCCGGAGGGGGCCGACATGGTCATCCTCAACACCTGCCATATCCGCGAGAAGGCAAGCGAGAAGCTGTTCTCCGAACTCGGCCGGCTGCGCGAGATGAAGCGGGAGCGCGAGGCCGCGGGCGGGGGCATGGTGCTTGCCGTCGCCGGCTGCGTGGCGCAGGCGGAGGGCGCGGAGATCACCCGCCGTGCCCCTTGGGTCGATATCGTCCTCGGGCCGCAGACTTACCACCGCCTGCCCGAAATGGTGGCGCGGGCAAGCCGTGCCGCCGGTGCCGTCATCGAGACGGAGATGCCGGTCGAGCAGAAATTCGACCACCTGCCGGAGCAGGCGGCCAGCCAGGGCATCACCGCCTTCCTCACCGTGCAGGAGGGCTGCGACAACTTCTGCTCTTTCTGCGTGGTGCCCTATACGCGCGGGGCCGAGTATTCGCGCCCGGCGGCAGCGGTGGTGGCCGAAGCGCGGCGGCTGGTGGCGGGCGGAGCGCGGGAGATCACGCTGCTTGGGCAGAACGTCAACGCCTATCACGGCGAGGGCCCGGGCGGCCGCGCTTGGGGGCTTGGGCGGCTGATCCGCGAGCTGGCCGAAATTCCGGGCCTGCTCCGGCTGCGCTACACCACCAGCCATCCGCGCGACATGGACGACGACCTCGTCGCCGCCCACCGCGACATCCCGGCGCTGATGCCCTATCTGCACCTGCCGGTGCAGTCGGGCAGCGACCGGGTACTGGCAGCGATGAACCGCGGGCACACGGCGGCCGAATTCCTTGCCGTCGTCGAGCGGCTGCGGGAGGCGCAGCCGGACCTCGCCCTCTCCTCCGACTTCATCGCCGGACACCCGGGCGAAACGGCGGAGGATTTTGCCCAGACCATGGCGCTTGTGGAGCGGGTTGGCTTCGCCCTCGCCTACAGCTTCAAGTATTCGCCGCGGCCCGGGACGCCGGCGGCAGGCGCGCCCTTCCAGGTGCCGGAGGCGGAGAAGGATGCGCGCCTTCAGGCGCTCCAGACGCTGCTTCGGGCGCAGCAGGATGAGTTCAACCGCTCTCGCGTCGGGCTGGTCGCGCCCGTGCTGCTGACCGGACCGGGGCGGCATCCTGGACAGGTTGCCGGGCGTTCCCCCTGGTTGCAGCCGGTGCATCTGGCGGCACCGCTCGACATGGTCGGGCGCGAGGTGCCGGTGCGCATCCTTGCCGCCCATCCGAATTCCCTTTCCGGCCTGCTGGCGGCCGCAGAGGGTGCCCCCGCAAGCCTGCCCGCAGAGGAGCCCGCCCCCGCTTGAACACCGCCCCCATCGTCGTCCGCGCCGGGGAGGCCCGCGGAGCGCGGCCTGCCTCCCCTCCCCCCGCATCGCCGGAGCAGCGCAGCGTTACGCTGCAATTCGACGATAATGCCCTGCTCCCCCTTCTCTACGGGGAACACGACCGCCATCTGGCGCGCATCGAGCAGCGATTGGGGGTCAGGCTCGGCTCGCGCGGCAACCGGCTGACCATTGCCGGCGGGACGGCCCGAACCGAAGTGGCGGAAGTGGCGCTAAAGGCGCTTTGGCGGCGGCTCGAGAAGGGCCAGCCGGTAGGAACGGCAGACGTGGAAGCAGCCTTGCGCATGGCCGAAGGGGACGCCGAGGGCGATCCGCGCCTGCCCTTGCAGGACCGGCCGGAGATCCGTACCCGGAAGGGGGCGATCGCGCCCCGCACCCCGGCCCAGGCCGCCTATATCGACCTGCTGGCACGGCAGGAGATGGTCTTCGGCATCGGCCCGGCCGGCACCGGCAAGACCTACCTTGCGGTCGCGCAGGGGGTGGCGCTGCTGCAGGCCGGGCGGGTGGACCGCATCGTGCTCAGCCGGCCGGCGGTGGAAGCGGGAGAGCGCTTGGGCTTCCTCCCCGGCGACCTGAAGGAGAAGGTGGACCCCTATCTCCGCCCGCTCTATGACGCGCTGCACGACATGCTGCCAGCGGAACAGGTGGCGCGGCGGATCACCTCCGGGGAGATCGAGATCGCGCCGCTGGCCTTCATGCGCGGCCGCACGCTGGCGCATTGCTATGCGATCCTCGACGAGGCGCAGAACACCACGCCGGCGCAGATCAAGATGTTCCTCACCCGCATGGGCGAGGGGACGCGGATGGTGATTACCGGCGACCCGACCCAGGTCGACCTGCCGGCGGGCCAGAGGAGCGGGCTGAGCGATGCGCTGGCCATCCTGAACGGGGTGGAAGGCATCGGCGTCGCCCGCTTCGACGAACGCGACGTGGTGCGCCATCCGCTGGTGGCGCGCATTGTCGCGGCTTATGGGCGGGCCGATGGGCAGGCGGGACAGCCTGGCCGGGGGCCGAAGAAGGAACGCGATGGAACCGGACAGTTGCCGTCCTGACGACGAAACCCTGGAGGATCCCCTCCAACCGGTGCTCCCCGCAGTGCAGGTCGATGTGATGGTGGACGACCCTGCCTGGCGGCGCATCCTGCCGCGGGCCGAAGTCTTGGCGCGCCGCGCCGTCGCCGCGGCGCTGGCGGGAAGCGGGGCGGAGGGCCTCGTCACCGTGCTGCTGGCCGATGACCGGGCGCTCAAGCGGCTGAACGGCGAGCATCGTGGCAAGGAAAAGCCGACCAATGTGCTGAGCTTTCCGGCCGGCGCACCAGGCCATCTCGGCGACATCGCCCTCGCCCTCGGCGTGGTGCGGCGTGAGGCGGAGGCGGGCGGCAAGGCACTGCCGGCGCATTTCGCCCATCTCGTGGCGCATGGCGCGCTGCACCTGATCGGCCATGACCATCTGGCGGCCGGCGAGGCGCGGCGGATGGAGCGGGCCGAGGCGCGGGCCATGCACCGGCTGCGGCTGCCCAACCCCTGGAGGCATGCGGCATGAGCGCCTCGAACGGGAATGGCCGCGACGGGCTGCTCTGGCGCCTGCAGGGGCTGCTCCGGCGGCGGGAGGCGGAAAGCGTCCGCGACCGCATGGAGGAGCTGATCGAGGAACAGCGGGAGCCGCACGAGCCGGGCGAGCGCGGCGCGGCGGATGCCGACGACCTCGACGCGCAGGAACGCGCCCTGCTCGGCAACGTGCTGAAACTGCGGGACAAGACCGCGGGCGACGTCATGCTGCCGCGCGCCGACATCATGGCGATGCCGGAGGACTACACGCTGGAGCAGGCCATCCGCCTGATCCAGCGCGACGGGCACAGCCGCTACCCGGTCTTCCGCAAGCAGCTCGACGACATCGTCGGCATGGTCCACATCAAGGACGTGTTCGCGAGCGTCGGCAACGACGCCTCCTTCGACATGAAGGCGATCCTGCGCAAGCCGCTCTTCGTGGTGCCCTCCGTCCCCGTGCTCGACCTGCTGCTGCAGATGCGCCAGGCGCGGATCCACATGGCGCTCGTCGTCGACGAGTATGGCGGCATCGACGGCCTCGTCACCATCGAGGACCTGGTCGAGACCATCGTCGGCGACATCGCCGACGAGCATGACGAGCCGGGGCCGCCGCAGCTGGTGGAAAAGCCGGACGGCACGATCGAGCTGGATGCGCGGATGCCGGTCGAGGATTTCGAGGCGAAGCTCGGCCCGGTGCTGACCGATGAGGAGCGCGCCTCCGACATCGACACCATGGGCGGGCTCGTCTTCAACCTCGCTGGGAGGGTGCCGGCCAAGGGCGAACTTGTCTCGCATTCCTCGGGCCTCGAGTTCCGCGTGCTGGAGGCCGACCCGCGGCGCATCCGCCGGCTGCGGGTACGCCGGCCCGGGGCGCAGCAGAAGCAGGCGGCGGAGTAGCGGAGGGAGCCGGGCCATGGCGTTCAAGGGCAAGCCCCCGGGCAGCGGGTCGGGCGAGATGTCCCGCACCACCCAGGCGCTGCGCCCCGCCATCGCGCTCTCCGAGGCGGAGGCGCGGCGGGCCCGGGCCCTGCGCCGCCAGGGCGAGGCGCCGCCGGTGATCGCGGACAGGCTCGGCCTGCCACTCGAGGAGGTGGAGAAGGCTCTCCTCCAGATGCGCAACCCGCGGCCGGAGACGACGCGCGGGACGCTCAACGTGACGCTCGCCGCGCATCGCTTCGTCTTGAGCGAGCGGCAGGGCGAGGAGCCTTTGTGGCAGACCATGGACCGGCTGGTGGACGAGCTGATCCGCCGGCGGGCGGAGGCATCGCGCCGCAGCGCCACGCGCCGCAGCGGCCAGACGGCGGATGAGTGGCTGCCTGGACTCGACGCGCCGGAGCCCCAAGGTTGAACCTGGGAACCCAGGCCGTCTACGATACGTTCCAGATCGCATAACCTCGCGCCAGGCCCGTCGGTTGCGGGCTGGGCCGTCTCGGCAGCCTCCCGCTCGGGCGACCCGCCGGCCGCATGGAAGACAGGATGACCGCCCAGCCTGACACCACCGATGGCGACCCGCCTCGCGTTTCGACCGGCAGCGCCGGCCTCGACCACATTCTCGGTGGCGGCTTCGATGCCAATCGCCTCTATCTCTGCGAAGGCCGGCCCGGCACCGGCAAGACCACCCTCGCCCTGCAATTCCTGCTGGAAGGTGTAAGGCGGGGCGAGCGGGTGCTCTACATCTCCCTCTCCGAGACGGAGCGCGAGCTGCGGCTGGTTGCCAAGCGGCATGGCTGGACGCTGGACGGCATCACGGTCTTCGAGTTGGTGCCGGCGGAGGCGAGCCTCGACCCGAGCCGGGAGCTGACCGTCTTCCATCCTGCCGAGATCGAGCTGAACGAGACGACGCAGCTGGTCTTCGACCGGGTGCAGGCGCTGAACCCGTTGCGCATCGTCTTCGACAGCCTCTCCGAGCTGCGGCTGCTGGCGCAGAACTCGCTTCGTTACCGCCGGCAGATCCTGGCGCTGAAGCATTTCTTTACCAACCGCGACTGCACGGTGCTGATGCTGGACGACATGTCCTCAAAGGCGGACGACCTGCAACTCCACTCCATCGCCCATGGCGTGGTCTTCCTCGAGCAGATGGCGCTCGACTACGGCTCCGAGCGGCGGCGCCTGCGCGTGGTCAAGATGCGCGGCATGCCCTTCCGTGGCGGCTACCACGACTTCACCATCCGGCGCGGCGGGCTCGAGATCTACCCGCGGCTGGTGGCGGCGGAGCATCGTGGGGCGCCCGCGACGGGGTTGGTCGGCAGCGGGAGGCCAGGGCTCGATGCCATGCTCGGCGGCGGGCTGGAGCGCGGAACCAGCATGCTGCTGCTGGGCCCGGCCGGGGTCGGCAAGTCCGCCCTGTCGCTGACCTATGCGCTCGCCGCGGCGGAGCGTGGCGAGCGTGCGGTGGTCTATGCCTTTGACGAGGGCGTCTCCACCATCCTCACCCGTGCCGCAGCGCTTGGCATCTCCTTGCAGCCGGCGGTCGAAGCCGGGCTGGTGCGCATCCAGCAGATCGATCCGGCGGAACTCTCGCCGGGCGAGTTCGCACATCTCGTTCGCAACGCCGTAGAGCAGGACGGGGCGCGCGTCATCGTCATCGACAGCCTCAACGGCTATCTCAGCGCCATGCCGGACGAGCGCTTCCTCATCCTGCAGATGCATGAGTTGCTCAGCTACCTGAACCAGACCGGCGTGCTCACCCTCCTGGTGCTGGCGCAGCATGGGCTGGTCGGCCCGATGCAGACGCCGGTGGATATCAGCTATCTCAGCGATGCGGTGCTGATGCTGCGCTATTTCGAGTTCGAGGGCGTGGTGCGCCGGGCGCTGTCCGTGGTGAAGAAGCGGAGCGGGGCGCATGAGCGCTCCATCCGCGAGTTCAGGCTCGGGCGCGGCGGCATCGCCATCGGGCCGCCGCTGCGCGAGTTCAGCGGCATCTTCACCGGCACGCCGCAGTACAGCGGCACCAGCGCCCTCCTGCTGACCGACGATGAACCAGGCCAGCTCTGACCTCGCCAGCCCGCGCGTGCTGGTCCTCGCCCCCACCGGGCGGGACGGCACGGCTTCGGCCGAGCTGCTGTGGCGGGCGGCGCTCACTACCGAGGTCTGTGCCGATCTGGGCGCGCTGGTGGCAGGGCTGGAGGCGGGGGCGGATGCGGCCTTCGTCGCCGAGGAAGCGCTGATGGGCCGGCCGATAGAGCCGCTGCTCGATTGGGTGGAGCGGCAGCCGCCCTGGTCCGACATGCCCTTCGTCATCCTCACCAGCCACCGCCAGACCTCGCAAGCCGTGGCCGGGCGGGCGCGGCTGGTGGCGGCGCTGCGCAACGTCTCCCTGCTGGAGCGGCCGGTGCAGGCCATCACCCTCACCAGCAGCCTGCAGGCGGCGGTGCGGGCGCGGCGGCGGCAATACGAGGTGCGGGCGCATCTGGCCGAGCGGGAGCGGGCCGAGCGCGGGCTGGAGGCGCTGGTCACCGCACGGACGCAGGAGCTGGAAGCGGCGAACGAGGCTCTCCGCGCGCAGATCACCGAGCGCGAGCGGGTGGAGGAGACGCTCCGCCATGCGCAGAAGATGGAGGCGATCGGCCAGCTCACCGGCGGCGTCGCCCACGATTTCAACAATCTGCTGATGGTGATCTCGGGCGGGCTCGACATGCTCGGCCGGCAGCGGGACCAGGCGCGGCAGAAGCTGTTGATGGACGGCATGCGCCAGGCGGCCGGGCGCGGCGCGGCCCTGACCCGCCAGTTGCTCGCCTTTTCGCGGCGCCAGGCCCTGACCTCGGAGGCGGTCGATCTCGCCCGCCAGATCGGCGGCATGCGGGAGCTGCTGGACCGCAGCCTTCGCGGCGACGTGCATGTGGCGCTCGACTTCGCCGAGGGGCTGTGGCCGGTGGAGGTCGATCCCGGCGAGCTGGAGCTGGTGGTGCTGAACCTTGCGGTGAATGCGCGGGACGCGATGCCGGAGGGCGGCACCATCGTCATCCGTGGCGAGAACCGGCCGGGCCTCGATATGGACGGGCTGCACGGGGATTTCGTCGCCTTCTCCGTCGTCGATACCGGGACCGGCATACCGCCCGAGGTGCTGGAGCGGGTCTTCGAGCCTTTCTTCACGACCAAGGACATCGGCAAGGGCTCCGGCCTTGGCCTGGCGCAGGTCTATGGCTTCGCGCAGCAATCGGGCGGCACGGTGCGGATCGACACGGAGCTCGGGGGGGGCACGACGATCTCGCTGCTGCTGCCGCGCTCCCATCGCACCCCGGCTGTCGCGGAGCGGCACCTGATCGATCTGCGGGTCGAGCGGCGGGCCGATGCGCCGCTCGCCCATGTGCTGCTGGTCGAGGACGACGATGAGGTGGCGGCGCTGGTCGGCGAGATGCTGACGACGCTCGGCTTCGAAGCGACGCGGGCGGCGAGCGCCGCGGCTGCGCTCGGCGCACTGGCGGACGGACGGCCGGTCGACCTCGTTTTCTCCGACGTGATGATGCCGGGCGGCATGAACGGTGTGGATCTCGCGCGCGAGGTGAAGCGGCGGCGGCCCGGCCTGCCCGTGATGCTGACCACCGCCTATGCCGAGGCGGCGAAGCGCGACGCCGAGGCGGAGGGCATCGCGGTGCTGCCCAAGCCCTACCGGCTGGAGGAGCTGGCGGCGGCGACGCGGATGGCGCTCGGCCGGCCGTGACCAAGCCTGCCCTGCTGCGTTGCGGCGGGATGGATGATGCACCGGCCAAGGACCCCTTCGATATCGACCTCGTCTTCCGCCTGTTGCGGGAGTCCGTGGCGCGGCTGCCCAAGGCGGCGATGTTCGAGTTGCGGGACCGAGGCTTCGGCTCGCCCTTCGAACAGCTTGTCGCGGCGCTGATCTCGGCGCGGACGCGGGACGAGGTGAGCCTGCCCGTCTCCGAGCGGCTCTTCGCCGTGGCGCGGACGCCGGAGACGATGGCCGGGCTGGATGAGGCGCGGCTGATCGGGCTGCTGCACGGCGCGACCTTTCCGGAGCCGAAGGCACGGGACATCCTGGCGCTCTCGCGGCAGATCGCGGCGGCCGGGGCGGTGCCTGACACGCTCGAGGGGCTGATGGCACTGCGCGGCGTCGGGCCGAAGATCGCAGCGCTGACCCTCGGCGTCGGCTTCGGGAGGCCAGCGATCTCGGTCGACATCCATGTTCACCGCATCGTCAACCGCTGGGGCTATGTGGCGGCGACGACGCCGGAGCGGACGATGCAGGCGTTGGTTGCGGTCCTGCCGGAGCGCTACTGGATCGAGATCAACGAGCGGCTGGTGCCCTTCGGCAAGGCGATCTGCACCGGCGAGCGGCCGCGCTGCGGCGGCTGCCTCCTGATCCAGCAATGCCGGCAGGTGGGCATTGCGCCTACTCGTCCCGGCGCGGACGGGCCAGGAGCTGCGCCATCGCCTCGGCGACGGTCGCCTCGCCGGCCAGCAATGCCGTGACGGCAGCGCAGACCGGCAGCTCGACACCGGCGGCCGTGGCGCGCGCAAGCAGGGCGGGGGCGGTGGCGGCGCCTTCGGCGACGCTCGACTTGCCGGCCAGCGCCTCCGCCAGGGAGAGGCCGCGGCCGAGGGCGAGGCCGAGCGCGGTGTTGCGGCTGGAGGGGCCGGTTGCGGTCAGGAGCAGGTCCCCGAGGCCGGAGAGGCCGGCGGCGGTCTCGGCGCGGCCACCGAGCGCGACGACCAGGCGGGAGAGTTCGGCAAGGCCGCGGGTGATGAGGGCGGCGCGGGCATTCTCGCCAAGCCCGGCGCCGATCACCGCGCCGGCGGCGATGGCGATGACGTTCTTCGCCGCTCCGCCGACCTGCACGCCGAGCGGGTCGTCGCTGCCATAGAGGCGGAAGCCGGGGGTGGCGAGGTGGTCAGCGGCCATCGCGCGGAGGGCCGCGTCCTGGCTGGCGAGCACGGCGGCGGTCGGGAGGCCGGCGGCGACCTCATGGGCGAAATTCGGCCCCGACAGAACGGCGGCGGGGTGTCTGGGGCGGAGTGCGTCGAGGAGCTCGAGGGGGAGGAGAAGGCTGCCCTGCTCGACGCCCTTCGCGGCGATGACGAGGGGCGGCAGGCGCTCCGGCAGGCGACCGAGCAGCGGGCGGATGTGCTGGGTGGGGACGGCGAGCAGGGCGAAGGCGACGCCATCGAGCATGGTCGGCTCGGCGGTGACGGTGATGGCAGGCGGGAGCGGCGTGCCGGGAAGGTGGAGACTGTTCCCGCGCGTCGCCTGCATGATGGCGGCACGGCCCGGGTCACGCGCCCAGAGCACTACCTCATGCCCGGCGCGGTCGGCCTGCACCGCGAGCGCCGTGCCCCAGGCGCCGGCGCCGATGACGGCAATGCGGGGCATCGCTTCTCCCCTTCCCTACTCCGCAGCGATGCGGGTGACGGTCCAGCCCTCGCCCGGCTCGCGGCTGCCGAGGCGGTCGAGGAGGGCTCGGAGGATGCTGGCCGCCTGCTCCTCGAAATGCCAGGGCGGGTTGGAGATGAGCAGGCCGCAGCCGTTGAGCCGCTGCGGGTCGGTCGGCTCGCGCAGCCAAAGCTCGGCGGCGAGGAGGTCGCGGACGCCCGACTCCTGCAAGGCGGTGTGGAAAGCGCGGACCGGGGCGCGGTGCTTGATCGGGTACCAGCAGGCCTGGACGGCGGCGCGGAAGCGATGGGCGACGAGGGCGATGCCGGCGGCCATGCGCTCAAACTCGCCCTCCTGCTCGAAAGGCGGGTCGACGAGCACGAGGCCGCGGCGCTCCGGGAAGGGTGTCAGGGCGCGGAGGGCTTCCCAGCCGTCGCGGAGATGGACGGCGACCTGCGGGTCGCGGCGGAACCGGGCACGGAGGATGGCGTGGTCCTCCGGATGCAGCTCGCAGGCCAACAGATGGTCCTGCGGGCGCAGCAGCGCGCGGACCAGGACGGGGGAGCCGGGATACCAGGCCGGGGCGCCGGCGGCGCGGACCAGGGCGAGGTAGTCGGCGAGCGGGCCATCCTCAATGTCGAGCAGGCGGAGAATGCCGCGCTCGGCCTCGCCGGTGCGGCCGGTCTCGGGCGCGGCGAGATCATAGGCGCCAAGCCCGGCATGGGTGTCGAGCACGCGGAAGGGCGTCGCCTTGACGGCGAGCGCCCGCAGCAGCGCGACCAGCAAGGCGTGCTTCATACAATCGGCGAAATTGCCGGCATGGAAGGCGTGGCGATAGTTCACGCGCCGAGCGCGACACTCGCCCCGTGCCGAGTTTCCTCCGGTCGGCAGAGGCCAGCGATGGCGGGCGCCACATCGGCCGGCTGGCGGAGGCTGGCCGGATTCTCGCCGGGCATGGCGACGGCGCGGAGGCGGGTGGCGACGGGGCCTGGATCGACGAGGTTCACGCGAAGCGGGGTGCTCTCGACCTCGGCCGCCCAGGAGCGGGCAAGATGCGCCTGCCCAGCCTTGCCGAAGCCGTAGAGGCCCCAATAGGCACGCGGCGCCTCGGCCAGCGAATCGGTGAGGAAGACAGCGCGGCCGGCCGGCGCCGCGCGCAGCGGCGGGTCGCAGGTGCGGATCAGGCGCCAGGTGGCGGTGAGGTTGACGGCGATGCTCGCCTGCCAGTCGGGCGGCATGATGTGGGCGACCGGCGTCAGCTTGGGCAGCAGGCCCGCGGCATGGACCAGGATGTCGAGCCGGCCGAAGCGATGCACGATCGAGGGGCCGAGCATGTCCATCTTCTCGGCATCCTTGGCGAGGTCGAGCGGGAAGAGCGTCGCTTGCCCGCCCGCGGTGCGGATGGCGTCGTCCAACTCCTCCAGCGCGCCCTGGGTACGGGCGGTAAGCACGCAATGGGCGCCCATCCGCGCGAGTTCCAGCGCCACCGCCGCGCCGATGCCGCGGGAGGCGCCTGTAATCAGGGCAACGGAGCCTTCCAGCGGCATCGCCATCAGCCAACCTGCAACAGGGAGAGTTGGCGGTCGCTGTTCGCCTGGGCGTCGCTTAGCGGGATGGCGTAGTCGCCGGTAAAGCAAGCGTCGCAATAGGCCGGCTGCGCGGTATCGCGACCGGGCTTGCCGAGGGCGCGGTACAGCCCGTCGAGCGAGATATAGGCTAGGCTGTCGACGCCGATGATCTTCGCCATCTCCTCGAGGTCATGCGTCGCGGCGAGCAGCTTGCCGCGCTCCGGCGTGTCGATGCCGTAGTAGCAGCTATGGGTCGTCGGCGGGGAGGAGATGCGCATATGCACCTCGCTCGCCCCGGCGGCGCGGACCATCTCGACGATCTTCTTGCTGGTCGTGCCGCGGACAATGCTGTCATCGACCAGGATGACGCGCTTGCCCTCCAGCATCGGGCGATTGGCGCTGTGCTTCAGCTTCACCCCGAGATTGCGGATCTGGTCGGTCGGCTCGATGAAGGTGCGGCCGACATAGTGGTTGCGGATAATGCCGAGCTCAAAGGGGATGCCGCTCTCGAGCGCATAGCCCATCGCTGCCGGCACGCCGCTGTCAGGCACCGGAACGACGACGTCGGCAGAGACGCCGCTCTCGCGGGCCAGCTCGGCGCCGATGCGCTTGCGGGTCTCGTAGACCGGCGTGCCCTCGACCACCGAATCCGGGCGGGCGAAGTAGATGTACTCGAAGATGCAGAAGCGGTCCGGCTGCTTGCCGAAGGGCTTGATGCTGTGCACGCCCTTGTCGTCGATGATGATGATCTCGCCGGCATCGATGTCGCGGACGAATTCCGCGCCGACGATGTCGAGCGCGCAGGTCTCGCTGCACAGCACCCAGGAGGTCGGCACGCCGTTGGTGCCGCCCAAGCGGCCGAGGACGAGGGGGCGGACGCCGAGCGGGTCGCGTGCGCCGATCAGCGCGCCGTCATGCAGCGCGACCAGGCTGTAGGCGCCCTGGACCTGGCGCAGCGCGTCGATCAGCCGGTCCACCACCGTCGAGTAGAGGCTGATGGCGATGAGGTGGATGAAGACCTCGCTGTCCGTCGTGCTCTGGAACAGGCAGCCGCGGTTGACGAGGCTGCGGCGCAGCGCCATCGCATTGGTGAGGTTGCCGTTATGCGCCACGGCGAAGCCGCCGAAGGCGAAATCGGCATAGAGCGGCTGGACGTTGCGCAGCGCCGTTTCGCCGGTGGTGGCGTAGCGGTTGTGGCCAAGGGAGGCGCGGCCGCGGAGCGAGGCCATGATCTTGGCGTCCGAGAAGGTGTCGCCAACCAGGCCGCGGCCGCGATGAGCGTGGAAGATGCCGCCCTCGTCGAGGCTGACGATGCCGGCCGCCTCCTGCCCGCGATGCTGCAGGGCATGCAGGCCGAGCGCCGTCAGCGCCGCCGCGTCATTGGTGTTCCAGATGCCGAAGACGCCGCATTCCTCATGGAATTTGTCATCGTCGGGGGCGGCGAGCCGCAGGGCCTCTTCGGTCATGGGATGGTCCTCACGTCCGGTTGCGGGCAGGCGGCCGCTCGAAGTCTTCCTGCGTCGGAATGGGGCGGGCCGGGGGAGAGGCCACGCGGGGGCGGTATTCAGCGGGGAGCTGCGCGACGAGCCGTTGCGCGCCTTCGATCACTAACGGCAGGGAGCGCGCCTCCCGCACCGGTTCCGGCCAGCGCTCGGTCGCCGGCAGCACCATGCCGCCGAGGATATAGGCAAGCACCACGAGGAAGGCACCCCGGGCGATGCCGAAAAGCATCCCAAGCGCCCGGTCGGTGCCACCGAGCATGGAGTTCTGCACCAGCCGGGCGATCTGCGCGATGATGACTTTCAGCACGATCAGCACCAGGAGGAAGACGCCGCCGGCGGCCAGCGCATCGGCGAGCCAGGGCGGATCAACCGTACCCTGGAGCAGGGGCGCAACGGAGGGGCGCAGGACGAGGGCAAGGGCGGCGGCGCCGATCCAGGCCCCCACCCCCAGCACCTCCTGCACCAGTCCGCGCAGGAAAGCGAGCACCGCCGAGACGGCCAGCACCGCCAGGACCACAGCATCGACCCAGGTCATCGTGCGCGGGGTATAGCGATGGGGGTTGGGGGTGTCCACGCGCGCCAGCAGTAGGGCTGGGCAGCGCAGGGCACAGGTGTGGCGGAATTACCCAGCCTTCGCCGGCTCCTTCCGCACCGTCCGCCCGGCGAAGGGGGCGACCAGGTCGGCGAGGTGGCCGACCTCGGTGAGGCGAAGGCCGTCCGGCGCGCTCGGCGTCCGCCCGCCCCGAGCGACCCGGCGGGGCAGGACGGAGGCGGCGAAGCCGAGCTTCTGCGCCTCGCGCAGCCGCGCCTCGGCCTGCGCCACCTGCCGCACCTCGCCGGAAAGGCCGACCTCGCCGAAATAGACGGTCTCCGGGTCGGTCGGCCGGTCGGTCGCGGCCGATACCAGGGCGGCGGCCACGGCAAGGTCGGCAGCGGGCTCGGCAATGCGCAAGCCACCGGCGATGTTGAGATAGACATCGTTCATGCCGAGGGTAAGGCCGCAGCGGGCCTCCAGCACCGCCATCAGCATGGCGAGCCGCCCGGAATCCCAGCCCACCACCTGCCGCCGCGGGCTGCCGCCGGCCGAGGGGGCGAGCAGCGCCTGCACCTCGACCAGCACCGGCCGCGTCCCCTCGATCCCGGCGAAGACCGCCGAGCCAGAGACATTGCCGCGGCGCTCGGCGAGAAAGAGGGCGGAGGGGTTCGGCACCTCGACCAGGCCGCGCTCGGTCATCTCGAACACGCCGATCTCGTCGGTGGCGCCGAAGCGGTTCTTGACCGCCCGCAGGATGCGGAACTGGTGGCCGCGATCGCCTTCGAAATAGAGGGTGGCATCGACCATGTGCTCCAGCACGCGCGGGCCGGCCAGCGTGCCCTCCTTGGTCACATGCCCAACAAGGATCAGGGCGAAGCCGCGGGTCTTGGCGAGGCGGATCAGCTCCGCGGCGCAGGCGCGGACCTGGGCGACGGTGCCGGGGGCGGAATCGAGCGCGTCGAGCCAAAGGGTCTGGATTGAGTCGATGACGACGAGCGCGGCTTCCTGCTCCTGCTCTAGGCTGGCGACGATGTCCCGCAGCGCGGTCGCGGCGGCGAGCGCCAGCGGCGCCTTCTCAAGCCCGAGGCGGAGCGCACGGAGCCGGACCTGCTCCACCGCTTCCTCCCCGCTGACGTAGAGGGCGCGATGGCCCGCGGCGGCGATGCGGGCCGCAGCCTGGAGCAGGATGGTGGACTTGCCGATGCCGGGGTCGCCGCCGACCAGCACGGCGGAGGCGGGCACGATGCCGCCGCCGAGCACGCGATCGAGCTCCGGCAGGCCGGTCGGGATGCGCGGCGGCGGGGCGGAGCTACCCTGGAGGCCGACGAATTCGACGCGCCGCCCGCCTGCGACCTTGGCTGCTGGGCCAGGACCGCGGGCGGAGGCCGGGGCTTCCTCCTGCAGGGTGTTCCACTCGCCGCAGGCGTCGCAGCGGCCCTGCCATTTCGGGTGGACGGCGCCACAGGCCTGGCAGACATAACGGGCGCGGTCCTTGGCCAAGCGGCCTCCCCTGATCGGCACGAAACAGGAACATGAGGCAGCGTCGCCCGCGTTGCAAGCCTGGACCGCGACGCCGGGCCGGCGCAGGCTGCGTCCATGAGCGCGAGCCCCCTGCCCTTCCCCATCCATGTCTGCGGCATCGAGGAGCTGGAGGGTCATTGCGCCACCGGCGTCAGCCACGTGCTCTCGATCCTCGACCCGGATCGGGCGGAACCGGAAGCCTTCGGCAGCTTCGGCGAGCATGCCCGGCTGGAGCTGCGCTTCCACGACATCATCCAGTCTCAGGCGGATCATGTGGTGCCGGAAGGGGAGCATGTCGCGGCGATCCTCGATTTCGGCCGCGGGCTGGCGGCGGAGCGGACGGCACGGCTCCTGGTGCATTGCCATGTCGGCATCTCCCGCTCGACGGCGGCGATGAGCCTGATCCTCGCCCAGGCGCGGCCGGAGCTGCCGGCGGAGGAGGTCCTGCAAGGCATCCTCGCCATCCGCGAGAAGACCTGGCCGAACCTCCGGATGCTGGAGCTAGGCGATGCGATGCTCGGGCGCGGCGGGACGCTGCCACGGGCGGCGGCGGCGATCTACCGCCATCAACTCGCAATCCGGCCGCATTTGGCGGAGGTGATGCGGAAGGCGGGGCGTGGGCGGGAGGTGGATGCAGCGGAGGCGCTGACCTGAGCGCCCAACCTCACCGGTAGCGCGATCGGCAGCATTGCTGGAAAGCAGCGGGCTGCCGATGCCCTTCGCGCAGCAATGGCCGGTCCCTCGATGCAGAGATTCACGCCAGCTCCACCACCCTCTCCTGAAAGCTTTCGCGGTCCTCTCGATTCCGCACCAAAATCGCATCCGTCTCGATCCGACACCCGAAAGTCCGGAGCAGTGCGTGATGGACGACCATCAGCAACGGAGCGGCCCTGGCCAGGTGCGGGGCACCTCCTGCGCCCTGCCCGGCTTCGCCCGAATGAGCGGAGCGGAGGTCCGTGACCTCCGTTTCTTCGTCGCCCCGCAACGCCTGCTCAGCTTGCGCCGGATGCTGGTGGCCGGGCTGTTTCAGCCGTTGCCGATTGGCCGCCAGGACGCAAGCAACGACAATGGCGGCTGAGCCGCGGCCGGTCGGTCAGAAATCCGGGTCGGAATAGTGGTCGGGGGGGGCAAGGCCGCTGATCCGGTCGGCAAGCAGGCCGCGGAAGCAGGGACGGGACTTCATCCGCGCATACCAGTCCCGCGCCGGCTCGCTCAGCTCCCATTTCACGTCGCCGATGTAGTCGAGCGAGGAGAGCTGCGCCGCGGCCGCGAAATCGGCGAGGCTGATCTGGGACCCGGCCAGCCAGGCGCGGTTCTCGGCCAGATCGCCGATATACTCCATGTGCATCTTCATGTTCTGGTAGCCGGCGCGCATGGCGGCGGCATCCGGGTTGCCGCGGCCGAGAAGGCGCTTCAGCTGCTTCTCGTAGAGCAGGTTGCGGGTGACCTCCGCATGGAATTTGTGGTCGAACCAGGCGATCAGTCGGCGCACCTCCGCCCGCTCACCGAGGGTGCGGCCGAAGAGCGGCATGTCGGGATAGGCTTCGTCCAGATACTCGCAGATGGCGTAGCTGTCGGCGATGGTGAAGCCGTTCTCTTCCTGCAACACGGGCACGGTGCAGGCGGGGTTCATCGCCAGGAAATCCGGCCGCCTCTCCCAGAAACGCTCGATGCGCAGCTCGAAAGGAATCCGCTTCTCGGCCAAAGCGAGGCGGACCTTACGGGAGTAGGGCGAGAGCGGGATGTGATACAGGGTTCGCACGGCAGCGCCTTATGGCACCCGCGCCACGGCAGCGGAAGGCGTTCCCCACCATCCGCTGGGAAGCGGTGTGGATTCGGTGTAGCAATATCCCCGGTCAGGAGGCCCGGTCGGGAGGACAATCCAGATGACGCTCACGGTGTCGATCGGCGAACTGGCGGTGTTCCAGCGCCTGAGCCGGGCCGGCGGCCAAGTCGGGCCGGAGGACATCCGCTTCGCAGGGCAGAGCGATATCGGTCCGGAGGATGTGGCGACCTTCCGGGAGGCGACACGACGGCTCGGGCTGTTGATCGTCATGCGCTGCCCGAAGCGGGGCGCCGTCGCCTTCCAGGGGGCGGTGCCGCCGAAGCGATGGGCGGATGGGCACGACAGCGCCGGGAATACGGTGAAGTCGGGCGAGAACGGCCTCGGCGTGCATCCCGAGCGCGGCAACATCTTCGTCTCGGACTACGACATGATGAGCCTCTGGGCGCGGAAGCCGGCGGGCGGCTACCGCAAGCTCTTCGCCTCCGCCCTGATCTCGGGCGCCGAGCGTGGCAAGTGGGACAGGGAGGCGATGGAGGCGGTGCGGCTGCTGAATGCCGGGCTGCAAAGCCGGCTGCAGCACGGCGCTCAGGACGACTTCACCCCGCCGCACGGCCATCAGCACCCGGGGGTTAAGCCGGACACGCGCTTCGCTGCCTTCCGCGAGGGCGAAGCGCGCTATCTAGCCGACATGGCGGCCTGCAAGGCCTATTACGGCCAATGGGGGCTTTACTGGCCCTATAACGGCGAGGGCCAGTTCACCAAGGCGATGCGTCCCTAGGGCGGGGCAGCCTATTCGGCCGCCACCGCCGCCTCGTCCCGCATCGGCACGGGCAGGTACTTCGCATACTCCTTCGGTACGACGTGCCAGAAGCGGCCGCGCTCCGTCTCCCAGTCGTTCAGCAGCCGGGCGGCGAGGCGGCTGCCCGTCTCCGCCACATGCCGGCCGATGAGCACCTGGAGATGCGCCTCCCAATGGTTGGAGGCGAGGCGGGACCAGAACAGCGTATCCGGGTTCACGCGCCGCTCGAAGCTTTCCTCCGGATCGTAGATGAAGGCCATGCCGCCGGTGAAGCCGGCACCAAAATTATCGCCCACGGCGCCGAGGATCACGACCGTGCCGCCGGTCATGTACTCGCAGCCATTGGCGCCGCAGCCCTCGACCACCGTCGTTGCCCCGCTGTTGCGGACGGCGAAGCGCTCGCCCGCCTGGCCCGCGGCGAAAAGCTCGCCCGCCGTCGCCCCGTAGAGGCAGGTATTGCCGATGATGGTGTTCTCGTTCCAGACGAGGCTGGAGGAGGGCGCCGGGCGGACGACGATGGCGGCGCCGGAGAGGCCCTTGCCGACATAGTCGTTGGCGTCGCCGAGGACTTCCAGCTTCAGCCCGCGCACGGCGAAGGCGCCGAGGGACTGGCCGGCGGTGCCGCGCAGCCGCACCGTCAGGTGGCCGGGCTGCAGGCCGGTCATTCCGAACTTCCGCACGATCTTGCTGCTGATCTTGGTGCCGATCGCGCGGTGCGTGTTCCGGATGTTGTACTGCAGCTGCATCTTCTCGCCGCGCTCGAAGAGCGAGGCGGCGTCGCGGATCATGTCCGCGTCCAGCGTCTCCGGCACCTCGTTGCGGCCGTTCAGGGTGCAGTAGCTCGGCAGCCCGCCGGCATCAGCCTGAACCAGCAGCGGGTTCAGGTCGAGGTCGTCAAGATCCTCGGAACCACGGCTGACCTGCTTCAGCAGGTCGGTCCGGCCGATGACGTCGGTCAGCTTGCGGACGCCGAGCGAGGCGAGGATCTCCCGCACCTCCTCCGCCACGAAGGAGAAGAGGTTGATGACCTTCTCCGGCGAGCCGGTGAACTTCTTCCGCAGCGTCTCGTCCTGGGTGCAGACGCCGACCGGGCAGGTGTTGCTGTGGCACTGCCGGACCATGATGCAGCCCATCGCCACCAGCGAGGCGGTGCCGATGCCGAATTCCTCCGCCCCGAGCATGGCGGCGATGACGACGTCGCGCCCGGTCTTGATGCCGCCATCGGTCCGGAGCTTCACCCGGTGGCGCAGCCGGTTGAGCTGCAGCACCTGATGCGTCTCGGACAGCCCCATCTCCCAGGGCAGGCCGGCATACTTGATCGAGGAGACGGGCGAGGCCCCGGTGCCGCCGGAATGGCCGGAGACCAGGATCGCATCCGCCTTCGCCTTGGCCACGCCCGCCGCGATGGTGCCGATGCCGGAGCGGCTGACCAGCTTCACGCAGACCGTCGCTTCCGGATTGATCTGCTTGAGATCATAGATGAGCTGCGCCAGATCCTCGATCGAGTAGATGTCGTGATGCGGCGGCGGCGAGATCAGCGTGACGCCCGGCGTCGCGTGGCGTAGCCGGGCGATGATGCCGCTGACCTTGAAGCCGGGCAACTGGCCGCCCTCGCCGGGCTTGGCACCCTGGGCGACCTTGATCTCGATCTCGCGGCAGTTGTTGAGATATTCCGCCGTCACGCCGAAGCGGCCGGAGGCGATCTGCTTGATGGCACTGTTGGCATTGTCGCCATTGGCGCGCGGCCGGGCGCGCTCCGGATCCTCGCCGCCTTCGCCGCTGTCGGACTTGGCACCGATGCGGTTCATGGCGATGGAGAGCGTCTCATGCGCCTCCGGGCTGAGGGCACCGAGCGAGATGCCGGGCGCGACCAGGCGCTTGCGGATCTCGGTGATGCTCTCGATCTCCTCGAGCGGGATGGCCGTGTGGCCCTCGCTGCGGAAATCGAGCAGGTCGCGGAGCGCGACCGGGGGCTGGCGACGCACCGCCTCCGAATAGCGCTTGAACTTGGTGTAGCTGTCGGTCTCCACCGCCTCCTGCAGGGTGTGGATCAGGCCGCCGTCGAAGGCATGGCTCTCGCCGCGCAGGCGCCGCTTGTAAAGACCACCGACGGGCAGCGTGATGACGTCCGCATCCCAGGCCTTGCGGTGCAGCGCCAGCACGCGGCGGGCGATGCCCTGGAGGCCGATGCCGGAGATGCGGCTCGGCACGCCCGGGAAGAAGTCCGCGACGAGGGCGCGGGAGAGGCCGATCGCCTCGAAATTCATGCCGCCCCGGTAGCTGCTGATGACCGAGATACCCATCTTGGACATGATCTTCAGCAGGCCTTTGTCCACCGCCTTCTTGTAATGGGCGACGCAATCCTCGAGCGAACTGTTGCCGAAGAGGCCGCGGCGGTAGCGGTCGGCGACGCTTTCCTGCGCCAAGTAGGCGTTCACCGTCGTGGCGCCGGCGCCGATCAGCACGGCGAAGTAGTGGACGTCCACGCATTCGGAGCTGCGGACATTGAGGCTGGTGAAGGTGCGGAGCGAGTGCTTCACCAGATGCGTGTGGACGCCGCCGACCGCGAGGATCATCGGGATCGGCGCGCGGCCCGCGGACTGGTGCTCATCGGTCAGGATGACATGAGCGCAGCCGGAGCGGACGCCCTCCTCCGCCTCGCGCCGGATGCGGTCGATGGCGCGGCGCAAGCCGGCTTCGCCCTCATCGGCGGCGAAGGTGCAGTCCACCTCGCAGGCCGTGCTGCCCATATAGCCGCGCATCGCGGCGAACTCGGCGTTCGACAGCACCGGGCTGTCGAGCATCAGCATGTCGCACTGGGTCGGGTCCTCGTCGAGGATGTTCCCGAGATTGCCGAGGCGCGTCTTCAGCGTCATCACCCGCGTCTCGCGCAGGCTGTCGATCGGCGGGTTGGTGACTTGGCTGAAGGTCTGGCGGAAGTAATGGTGCAGGCCGCGGTACTGGCCGGAGAGCACGGCGATCGGCGTGTCGTCGCCCATGCTGCCGACGGCTTCGGCGCTGTCCTCGACCATCGGGTGGAGGATGGTCTCCAACTCCTCCAGCGTGTAGCCGACGGCGAGCTGGCGGCGACGCAGCTCCTCGCCCTGGAAGGCGACGGGTTCGCCGGTGCCAGTACGGACGATGCCGTCGATGCGCGTGGTGCGCTCGGTCCACTTGCCAAAGGGGTGGCGGGCCGAGAGCTCGTCCTTCAGCTCGGCATCGCGGTAGAAGCGGCCGGCCTCAAGATCGACGCCGATGCACTGGCCGGGGCCGACACGGCCCTTAGCGACGATGGCATCCTCGGAGACCTTCACCATCCCGGTCTCGGAGCCGACGATCAGCAGCCCGTCCGACGTCTGGGTGTAGCGCAGCGGGCGAAGCCCGTTGCGGTCGAGCCCGGCGATGACCCAACGGCCATCCGTCGCGGCGATGGCGGCGGGGCCGTCCCAGGGTTCCATCACCGCGTTGCAGTAGAGGAAGAACTCGCGATGCGCCTGCGGCATCGTCGCATTGTTGGTGATGCTCTCCGGGATCAGCATCGACTTCGCCATCGGTGCATCGCGGCCGCCGCGCACCAGCAACTCGAAGACATTGTCGAGCGTCGCCGTGTCGGAGCCGCCGGCCTGGACGATCGGCTTGATGTCCTCGAGATAGGCGTCCAGCAACGGGTGGGAGAGCCGCGTCTCGTGGCTCTTCATCCAGTTGGCATTGCCGTGCAGCGTGTTGATCTCGCCGTTATGGGCGAGCATGCGGAAGGGCTGGGCCAGCTTCCAGGTCGGGAAGGTGTTGGTGCTGTAGCGCTGGTGATAGATGGCGAAGCGCGAGACGAAGCGCGCATCGAGCAGGTCCGGATAGAACTCCGTCAGGTGCTCGGCGAGGAACATCCCCTTGTAGATCAGCGAACGGCAGGAGAGCGAGCACAGGTACAGCTCGGCGATCTGCGCCGCAATGGCCTGCTTCTCGATCCGCCGACGGATGACGTAGAGGTCGCGCTCGAACTCCGCCTCGTCGCGCAGCTCCGGGTCGTAGATCAGGATCTGCTCGATTTCGGGCCGGGTGGCGTTCGCCTTTTCGCCGATGCAGCCGATGTGGATCGGCACCTGGCGCCAGGAATAGATGGCGTAGCCGGCCGAAAGGATCTCCGTCTCGACGATCTGGCGGCAGCGCTCCTGCGCGCCCAGGTCGCTCTTCGGCAGGAAGGCCATGCCGACGCCGATGCGCCCCGGGCGCAGCCGGTCGCCGCCGCGCTGCACCACCTCGGCAAAGAAATCCTGCGGAATCTCGATATGGATGCCCGCCCCGTCGCCAGTCTTGCCGTCGGCATCGACGGCGCCGCGGTGCCAGACGGCCTTCAGCGCATCGATGCCGGCCTGGACGACCTTGCGCGAGGGCTTGCCATCGAGCGCCGCGACGAGGCCGACGCCGCAGGCATCGTGCTCGGTGGTGTCGACATGCGCCACGTCGCGGAGGCGGGCGGCATTCGCCTCATAGGCGCGCGCGAATTCGAACCCGGTCTCGGTCATCGCTCTTACTCCGCGGCGGTGGCGAGCGCGCTCGCCTTTTGCGTGACATAGGCCTCGATCTGGTCCGCCGCGTCGCGCCCGTCGCGGATCGCCCAGACGACGAGGGAGGCGCCGCGGACGATGTCGCCGCCGGCGAAGACACCGGGCAGCGCGGTCATCATCGTGCGGTGGTCGACCTTCAGCGTACCCCAGCGGGTGACCGCCAGCGCCGGCTCGTTGAACATCGCCGGCAGGTCCTCGGCATCGAAGCCGAGCGCCTTGATGGCGAGGTCGCAGGGGATGTTGAACTCGCTCCCCGGAATGGCGGCCACCTGCTGGCGGCCAGTCGCATCCGGCAAGCCAAGATGCATCCGGGTCGCACGCACCGCCTCGACCTTGCCATGCCCGGCGAAAGCGTCGGGGGCGGCGAGCCAGGTGAACTCCACGCCCTCCTCCTCGGCATTCTTCACCTCACGCATGGAGCCCGGCATGTTCGCCTTGTCGCGGCGATACAGGCAGGTGACGGCCGAGGCGCCCTGGCGGATGGCGGTGCGGACGCAATCCATGGCCGTATCGCCGCCGCCGAGCACGACGACGCGCTTGCCGTGGGCGTTGAGGGCGCCGGAGGCGAAGGTGGGCACGTCATCGCCCAGGTTGTCGCGGTTGGAGGCGGTCAGGTAGTCGAGCGCCGGGACGATGCCGGCGAGGTCGCTGCCCGGCACCTCGATGTCGCGCGCCTTGTAGACGCCTGTCGCGATGAAGACGGCATCGTGCTTCGCCCGCAACTCGTCGACGGTGATGTCTGTGCCGACCGCGACATTCAGGTGGAAATGGATCCCACCCGCCTCGAACAGCTTCCAACGGCGCAGCACCACCTCCTTCTCCAGCTTGAAGTTGGGGATGCCGTAGATCATCAGCCCGCCGACGCGGTCGTAGCGGTCATAAACATGCACCTGCCAGCCGCGGCTACGCAGCCGTTCGGCGGTGGCGAGCCCGGCGGGCCCGGCGCCGATGATGCCGACGCTGTGGGGCTTTTCCTGCCGTGGGCTCGGCGGCTTCACCCAACCATTTTCCCAGGCGGTGTCGTTGATGTACTTCTCGACGGCGCCGATGGTGACGCTCTCGAAGCCCTTCTCGATGACGCAGTTGCCTTCGCAGAGCCGATCCTGCGGGCAGATGCGGCCGCAAATCTCGGGGAAGGTGTTGGTCGCCGAGTTGACCTCATGCGCCTCCTCCAGCCGGCCCTCCGCTGTCAGCTTCAGCCAGTCCGGGATGTTCTGGTTCAGCGGGCAGTGGATGGAGCAGAAGGGCACGCCGCACTGGCTGCACCGGCTGGCCTGGGCCGAGGCGGCCTCGGCGGCGAATTCCCGGTAAATCTCGCCGAAATCGGAACGGCGGGCGGCGATGTCGCGCTTCTCGGGCTGAGCCTGGGAGAGGCGCACGAATTGCAGCATCCGTTCGGCCATGGCGGCGTCCCCGCTTTCTCGATCAAGGGCGATGCGGGCACGCGACACCGCAGCCGCCTCGGCTGATGACAAGGCGAAGCTTTACGGCGCCGCGAGATGTGACGCGAGTCTTTTCTGGCCGAAAGGTCAGCTACACTGACCCAATACCGTTGATGAGCAGCTTCGCGGAAAGTTTCGCGCAAGCCTCTCCATTCCATAAGGTCCGTTTCGGACTTTTTATGCCGCCGTTACCGGTCGGCGCCCGCCACCAGGACGGAAGCGGCTGAGATAGCCCGGCACCACGGCCTCCACCGATTTCGCCTGGATCCCAAGTTCGGCGAGGCCAGGCGCATCCGGAGCGGCGACGTTGTCACGCTGCAGCATCAACAACTGGTCCTCGGTCAGCGGCGGGTTCGGCAGGTAACGCCCGAGCGCCACCTGAAGCTTCACCAGCGCCTCGGGCAGATCAACAAGCGGCCGGCGATGACCGGTAGTGTCGAGAATGAAGCGCAGCAATTCGCGGAAGCTAAGCACCCGCGGCCCGGCCAGCTCATAGGTCTTGCCGGCCGCATCCTCCCGGCTTGCGGCGGCGATCACCGCATCGGCCACGTCACCGACATAGACAGGCTGGAAGCGGGTGTTGCCGGCGATCACCGGCATTACCGGCAGCATCCGGGCGAGGCCGGCGAAGCGGTTGAAGAACTGGTCCTCCGGCCCAAAGACGATGGAGGGACGAAGGATCGTCGCCTGCGGGAAGGCGGCGCGGACGGCGGTCTCGCCCTCGGCCTTGCTGCGGCCGTAGCGACTTGGACTCTGCGCATCGGCGCCGATCGCCGAGACATGGACCAGCCGCTCCACGCCGCCGGCCGCTGCCAGGCGCGCTACCCGCCCGGCGCCCTCGGCCTGCACGCGCTGGAAGTCGCCGGAGGCCCGCTCGGCCAGGATGCCGACCAGGTTGACGACCAGGTCCGCCCCGGCGATGGCTCGGGCCAACTGGCCCTCATCGCCGAGGTCGGCGGCGAGGGGCACGATCTGCCCCACCATTCCCTGGGTCTGCAGGAAGCGCGCCCGGGCCGGGTCTCGCCCTGCGATGCGCACCACCCAACCGCGCGCCGCCAGCCGCTGCACCACGTAGCGGCCGATGAATCCGGCCCCACCGAAAACGGTGGCGACCTGACGAATGGTGGGCTGACGCATGCGGGGCATCTCCAGGCTGACGGCGGGCGGACCATATGGCCGCGGCAATGCAACGCCAAGCGGGGCCGCAAAGCCGCTTGACGCCGGACGCTGGGCCTTCTATTTGCGCGCTCCCGGCGGCGATCCACCGCCGGCTCCGCAGCCTGTGCCCAGGTGGTGGAATTGGTAGACGCGCTGGCTTCAGGTGCCAGTGACCGCAAGGTCGTGAAGGTTCGAGTCCTTTCCTGGGCACCATTCCCCGCTTCGGGGACCGCGCATTGGGCACAACCCTCTTCTCTCCTCAGCCGGCCGGTCGCGGCAACGCTGCCGCCAGGAGCCCCGCCGTGATCCGCCTGCATCGCCATGACCTGCCCGATGGGCTCGATTTCGGCAGCATGGTCGCCATCGACACGGAGACGATGGGGCTCAACCCGCATCGCGACCGGCTTTGCCTGGTGCAGCTTTCGGCCGGCGACGGCAATGCGGAGCTGGTGCAGATCGTCCCGGAGAGCCTCGGTGGCCGCGGCGCCGATTGCCCGAACCTGAAGCGGCTGCTGGAGGACCCGGCGGTCACCAAGCTGTTCCATTTCGCCCGCTTCGACTGCGCGGCGCTGCACCAGCATCTCGGGGTGATGGTGGCACCAGTCGTCTGCACCAAGGTCGCCGCCAAGCTGGTCCGCACCTTCACCGACCGGCATGGGCTGAAGGATCTCTGCAAGGAATTGCTGGGCGTCGAGCTCTCGAAGCAGCAGCAGAGCTCGGATTGGGGCGCGCCGGAGCTGTCGGCCGAGCAGCTGGCCTATGCTGCCTCCGACGTGCTGCACCTGCATGCGCTTTGGGCCAAGCTCGAAGGGCTGCTGCGCCGCGAGGGGCGACTGGAGCTGGCGGAAGCCTGCTTCCGCTTCCTGCCCGCGCGCGGCACGCTCGACCTGCTCGGCTATGTGGAGCCGGATATCTTCGCCCACTGACCATGCAATGATGAAGCGGTTGTCAATCGTGACGATCGCTTTTGGCACGATTCTTGTCGGGAGGCGCGCCCTCCGTTGACCGGGGGACCCTCCAGGCCCATAGATGGGTTGTGCAGATGCGAACAGTCATCCCTCGGCCGGGCCCACTGGGTCAACAGGCGGGCCCGTGACGCCAGACCGGCCGTCCCTGGCCCAGCCGGCGACGGGACGCGTGTCGCTCCCGGCGGATCGCGCCATGCTGCCGCTCTCCCGTGCGCGGCGTGGCTTCAGCCGGGGGCAGATGGCGCGCCGGCGCTTCTTCGTCCGCTGGAGCAAGCGGCTGCTGCCCGCCCTCGCCCTGGCCTTGCTCGGCCTAGTGGTGTTCTGGCCCGAGATCGAAGGCAATGAGGACCGTTCGCGCGTCAGCTTCCGCCGCATGGTGATGCCGCGGGCGGAAGGGCTGCGGGTGGTCAACCCGCGCTACCAGGGAATCGACGAGCTGAACCGGCCCTTCACCGTCACTGCCCGCACCGGCCAGCAGCCGGGGGCGGAGCGGGTGCTGGACCTCGAGGAACCGCGGGCCGACATCCTTCTCTCGGACGGCGCCTGGGTCTATCTGCAGGCCCGTGCCGGCCGGTTCGACCGTGCCGCGAACCATCTCGACCTCAAGGGCGACGTGACGATCTACCACGACAGCGGCGTGATGATGCTTACAGAGACGGCGGCGGTGGAGACCGAGGCGGGCACCGCCAGCGGCGACGCCCCGGTGGCCGCCCAGGGCAGCTTCGGCACCATCACTTCAGACGGCTTCCGCATCCTCGAGCGAGGCGCGGTTGTCGTCTTCACCGGCAATGCCCATGCGGTGCTGGAAGGCGGCGGGCGATGAGGCGCTGGCTTCTCGCCGCCCTGCTGGCGCTGCCCCTGCACGCCATGGCCCAGGGAATCGACCTGTCCCAGGGCGGGCCGGTCGATGTCACGGCCTCGGACGGCATCGAATGGCGCCAGGCCGAGCAGGTGGTCATCGCCCGTGGCAATGCCCGCGCCATCCGCGGCAACGTCACCGTCTATGCCGACCGGCTGCTGGCCCGCTACCGTCCCCAGGCGCGGCCGGGCGAGGCGCAGGCCGGTGCGGTGCGTCCCGCCGCGGCGGCAGGCAGCCCGGACCAGGCCCTCGGCGGCGGCAGCAACGAGATCTGGCGGCTCGAGGCGGAGGGCAATGTCCGCATCGTCACCGAGACCGATACCGCCCGCGGCGACCGCGCCGTCTATGACATCGACCAGGCGGTGCTGGTGCTGACCGGGCGGGGCAATGTCTCCCTCACCACGCCGAGCCAGGTCATCACCGCCAAGGACAGCCTGGAATACTGGTCGGCGCGGAAGATGGCCGTCGCCCGTGGCAACGCCGTCGTGGTGGACAATGCCGAGGGCGGAAGGCGGATCGCCGCCGATACCCTTGTCTCCTACATGCTGGACGCGCCAGGCCAGGCCAATGCCCTGCCCCCGCCTGTGGCGGCAAGGCCGGGCGAGAGGCCGGTGCCCGGCCAGGGCAAGGTCGACCGCGTCGAGGCCTTCGGCAACGTCGAGATTCGCACCGCGACCGACGTGGTGCGTGGCGACCGTGGCGTCTACAGCGCCCAGACCGGAATGGCCCGGCTGCTCGGCAATGTGCGGATCACCCGCACCGACAACCAGATCAACGGGCAGGAGGCGATCGTGAACCTCCGCACCAATGTGGCGCGGCTCGTCTCGGCGCCGGGCGCCCGTGTGCAGGGACTCATCATGCCGAATCAGGACCAGGAGCGGTCCGGCGGCCAGGAGCCCGGCCGCAGCGCCTCGCCCCAACCCGCAACGCCGGAGCGCCGCGGCCGATGAACCAGACGACGCTGCCCACCGAGGCCCGCTTCCCCACGCTTCGTGCCATCGAGGGCGAAGGCGGGTTGGTCGCAACCGGCCTCGGCAAGCGCTACCGCAAGCGCCCGGTGGTGCGGAACGTCTCGATCAACCTGAAGCGCGGCGAGGCGGTCGGCCTGCTCGGGCCGAACGGCGCCGGTAAGACGACGACCTTCTACATGATCACCGGCCTTGTCCAGCCGGATGAGGGCAAGGTCGTCATGGACGGCCATGACGTGACGATGCTGCCGATGTATCGCCGTGCCCGGCTCGGCCTCGGTTACCTGCCGCAGGAGGCCTCGATCTTCCGTGGCCTCTCGGTCGAGGACAATATCCGCGCCGCGCTCGAGGTGGTGGAGCCGGTGCGCGACCGCCGCGAGCAGATGCTCGATGCGCTGCTGGCCGAGTTCGGCATCGCCCATCTTCGCCGCGCCCCGGCCCTCGCCCTCTCGGGCGGCGAGCGGCGGCGCTGCGAGATCGCCCGCGCACTGGCCACCCACCCCGCCTATATCCTGCTGGACGAGCCGCTGGCCGGCATCGACCCGATCGCGGTCGGCGAGATCCGCGACCTGGTGAAGCATTTGAAGAACCGCGGCATCGGCGTGCTCATCACCGATCACAATGTGCGCGAGACGCTGGAGATCATCGACCGCGCCTACATCCTGCATGACGGCCAGGTGCTGATGGAGGGCCTGCCGCACGACATCGTCGCGCATGAGGGCGTGCGGCGGGTCTATCTCGGCGAGAGGTTCAGTTTGTAAGGGCATGCGGGACATCTTCACCTCGCCTCTCCCCGCCCCGCGGAGCGCCTGACCATGTCGCTGGCGCCGCGCCTCGATTTGCGGCAATCGCAATCGCTGGTGATGACGCCACAGCTGCGGCAGGCCATCAAGCTGCTGCAGTCCTCCAACCTCGAAGTCACCGCCTTCGTCGAAGAGGAGCTAGAGCGCAACCCGCTGCTGGAGCGGGACGAGCGGGCACCGCCCGGACCGGATTCCGGGCACCGCGTCGATACCTCCCCCGTCGTCGCCGAGGGAGCCGACAGCCATGCCGCCGCCGTCTCCGATACGCTGCCGAGCGAGGCGGCCGGGCCGCTCGACGCCGAGTGGGACAACGTCTATGACGCCGGCGGCGGCTACGAGTCGCCCTATGGCCGTGGCGGCCGCGCCGATTTCGATGAGAATCTCGCCGGCATCGACGACCTGGCCGCCGCTGCGCGCAGCCTCCGCGAGCATCTCGGCGAGCAAGTCCGCATCGCGTTCCACAATCCGCGCGAAAGGCTGATCGCCGCCCAGCTTCTCGCCCTGGTCGACCCCGCCGGTCGGCTGGCGGTGGAGGATGGGCAGATCGCCGCCGCCCTCGGCTGCAAGGAAGCCGAGGTCGCCAATGTCCGTGGCCGCATGCAGCGCTTCGACCCGGTCGGCATGTTCTGCCGCAACCTCGCCGAATGCCTCGCCGTCCAGCTTGCCGAGCGCAACCGGCTCGACCCGGCCATGCAGGCGCTGCTCGACCATCTCGACCTGATGGCGCGGCGCGACCGCGTGGCGTTGATGTCCGTCTGCGGCGTCGATGCCGAGGATCTGGCCGAGATGATGGCCGAGCTTCGCCGCCTCGACCCGAAGCCCGGCGCCAGCTTCGACGCCGCCCCAGCCCCCGCCCTCGTCCCCGACGTGCTGATGCGCCGCGCGCCCGATGGCGGTTGGCTGCTGGAGCTGAATCCGGAAACCTTGCCGCGGGTGCTGGTCAATCGCGGCTTCCATGCCCGCTGCCAGGTCGGCGCACGGAACAAGGAAGAGAAGGCCTTCCTCGCCGAGCGGCTGCAAAGTGCCAACTGGCTGCTGAAGAGTCTGGAGCAACGGGCCAACACTATCCTGAAGGTCGCCAGCGAGATCGTCCGCCGGCAGGACGGCTTCTTCCGCCATGGCGTCGAGTATCTCCGCCCGCTGATCCTACGCGACGTGGCGGAGGAGGTGCAGATGCATGAGAGCACCGTGTCCCGCGTCACCGCCAACAAGTACATCGCCACGCCCCGCGGCACCTTCGAGCTGAAATACTTTTTCACCACCGCCATCGCCGGCACCATGGGCGGCGAGAGCCACAGCGCCGAGGCGGTGCGGCACCGCATCCGCGCTATGATCGAGGCGGAGGACCCGGAGGCCGTGCTCTCCGATGATGCAATCGTGGAGCGGCTCAGGCAGGAAGGCGTGGACATCGCGCGGCGAACAGTGGCCAAATACCGGGAGGCGTTGCGCATCCCATCATCTGTGCAACGCAAGCGGGAGAAGGCCGTCCCGGCCTGATCCTGCCGCGGGGCGCATCCCGCGCCCCCGGCGCTGCGGCCGGGCCGTCCTTCCGTCTGACGGAAGGAGGTTTGTCCACATGCACATCACCGTCGCAGGCAAACAGGTCGAAACCGGGGAGGCGTTGAAGACGCATGTCCGGGAGGGGCTGGCGGTCATTGCCCGCAAGTATTTCGACCATGCGCTGGAGGCGAACGTCACCTTCCGCCGCGACGCCAAGGGCCGGATGGGGGCCTTCTTCGCCTGCGACATCAACCTGAAAGCCGGACGCAACCTCTTCATGCGGGGCGAGGGCGAGGGCGTCGACGCCCACAAGGCCTTCGAGGTGGCAGCCGAGCATGTGGCCAAGCGCCTCCGCCGCTACCGCCGGCGGGTGAACGACCATGCCCGCAACCTTGCCGAGGGCCGGCCAGGAGAGGCGGCGACGCAGTATGTGTTGCAGGCCGAGCCGGATGAGGTCGAGGAACTGGCCGAGCCTGTCGGCGACCACAGCCCGATCATCGCCGAGCAGCCGACTGACATCGCCCGGCTGACGGTGAGCGAGGCGGTGATGCGGCTCGATCTCACCCAGGCGCCGGTGCTGATGTTCCGCAACAGCGGCTCCGGCGCGCTGGCCGTGGTCTACCGCCGGCCGGATGGCTGCGTCGGCTGGATCGACACGCAGGCGGGGTAGCGAACCCTGAGCCCCGGGCGCTTCAGCCCGGGGCTTTCATGCCTAGTGGACGCGTACAGCCGCCAGCTCGTGCTGCTCGATGGCGGCGATGGCGAGCTCGGCGGTCGGCGCGGCGCCGATCGGAGTACCGTCGGCGGCATGGATCGACATGGCCTGTACGCCATTCACCACGACGGGGCGGATATAGGCGATCTCCTGTACCCCGAAGCGTGCCCAATCCTGTACGGAAAGCTGGCGGAGGGCCAGGGCGGCCTGGTTCGCATCGCCCCAAACGTTGGAAGACTGATCGTTCTTCATCACACTCTCTCCTTTCGGCATGGCCCCATTCGGGCATCCATGCGCTCGGCGCCCGTGCCGGGGCTCAGCCCCGGCTGGCACGCCCCTCGACAACGGGCAGTGGCGCCCCGTTGACCGTTCTCGTCTCAACGCTCCGGGCCGTCGACGCGTTCGCTGCACTTCCCTGGGAAGCGCCGCCGCGGGCCCCGTTGCCGTTGATCTGAATGGTCCTGACCCTCACCTCCGGCTGTGGCCGCTGCAGATCGACATGCAACAGGCCGTTATCCAGCCAAGCGCCCTCCACCTCGATCCCTTCGGCGAGCACGAAGGCACGCTGAAACTGCCGGGCGGCGATGCCGCGATGGAGGAAGATCCTCCCCTCCGAATCATCGCGCTGCCGGCCGCGGATGACGAGCTGGTTGTCCTCCTGCGTGATTTGCAGGTCCTCCATCGCGAATCCCGCGACGGCCAGCGTGATCCGCAGCCGGTTTTCGGCGGTCTGCTCGATGTTGTAGGGCGGGTAACCGTCGGCATTCTTGGCGACGCGGTCGAGCATCTGCTCGAGATGGTCGAAGCCGAGGAAGAGCGGCGAGCCGAAAACCGATGGACGCGACAAAAGCGGGGCCTCCTCATCCGGAGCGGGGCAGGCGGCCGAACCCGAAGCACCCGGCCACAACGTGAATCTTGTCAGTGGCCAGGCCGGTTGCAAGGGGGGATCACGGGGGCTACATCGCCCCTCTCCCATGACCACGAAACCCGCCCTCCTGCCGATCCTGCTCGTCCCCGACTCCCGACTGCGCGCCAAGGCCCGCCCGGTCGGCCAGGCCGATGCCGATGCGGTCCGCGCCCTCGCCCCGCGAATGCTCGACGCCATGTACAAGGCGCCCGGCATCGGCCTCGCCGCCCCGCAGGTGGGGGAGCTGCTGCGACTGGTCGTCGTCGATCTCCAACCGGAGGAGAAGCCGGCGCCGATCGTGCTGGTGAACCCGGAGATCGTCGTCGCCAGCACCGAGCTCTCGACGCGGGAGGAGGGCTGCCTTTCCCTCCCCGGCCAGTATGCCGAAGTCACGCGGCCAGCGCGGGTGAAGCTGCGCTACCTGGACCTCGAAGGCGCGAAGCGCGAGATCGAGGCCGAGGGGCTCCTGGCGACCTGCCTGCAGCACGAGGTCGACCACTTGAATGGAGTCCTCTTCGTCGACCACATCTCCCCGCTGAAGCGAAACATGCTGCTGCGCAAGCTGGCGAAGGACCTGAAGGCGCGGGGGCGGGAGTGAGACTCGCCTTCATGGGCAGCCCGGATTTCGCCGTGCCGGCGCTCCGGGCGCTGCATGGGGCGGGGCATGAGATCGCCGCCGTCTATTGCCAGCCGCCGCGCCCGGCCGGGCGCGGGCAGAAGGAGCAGCCCTGCCCGGTCCACCGGGCGGCGCTGGAGCTCGGCCTGCCGGTGCGGACGCCGGCGCGGCTCAGGAAGGACGAGGCGGAGCATGCCGCCTTCGCCGCGCTCGGGCTGGAAGCCGCGGTCGTCGCCGCCTACGGGCTGATCCTGCCGCGCACGATGCTGGAGGCGCCACGGCGTGGCTGCCTGAACATCCATGCCTCGCTGCTGCCGCGCTGGCGCGGGGCGGCGCCGATTCAGGCCGCCATCCTCGCCGGCGATGCCGAGAGCGGCATCACCATCATGCAGATGGAGGAAGGGCTCGATACCGGCCCCATGCTGCTGAAGGGCACGGTCCCGATCGGGCCACGCACCACGACGCCCGAGCTGCACGACGCGCTGTCGGCCATGGGTGCAAGGCTGGCGCTGGAGGCGCTCGACCGGTCCCCCCCCACCCTCCCCCAGTCCGCGGAGGGCGCGACCTATGCCCCGAAGCTCAGTAAGGCGGATGCGCCGCTCGACTGGACTCTGTCGGCCGCAGCGCTGGACCGCCGGGTGCGGGCCCTGAACCCCTGGCCGGGCACCGTCTTCACCCTGGCCGGCGAGACGATCCGCGTGCTGGCGGCGGAACCCACCGAGGGCGCCGGACCGCCCGGCACGGTGCTGAACGAGGCCGCCCTCATCGCCTGCGGCGAGGGCGCACTGCGCCTGCTGCGGCTGCAACGGCCAGGGCGTGGCCCGCTGCCGGCCAGAGATTTCCTGCGTGGCTTCCCGCTACCGCCCGGCGCGGTGCTTGGGTAGTGCCGCTCTATGCGCTGACGCTGGAGTATGACGGCACGCCTTTCGTCGGCTGGCAGCGCCAGGGCAGCGGTCTCTCCATCCAACAGGTGTTGGAGGAGGCGGGCGCCGCGCTTGACGGTGGCGTCATGCCGCTGGCCATCGCCGCCGGACGCACCGATGCCGGCGTCCATGCCGAGGGCCAGGTGGCACAGCTCGCCCTTCAGCGGGAGATGGCCCCGGAGCGGCTGCGGGAAGCGCTGAATTTTCACATGAAGCCGCACCCGCTGGTGGTGGTGCGCGCCGCGCTGGCGCCGGCGAGCTGGAATGCCCGCTTCTCCGCCGTGCAGCGGGGCTATCGCTATCGCATCCTCAACCGCCGCGCCCGGCCGGCGCTGGAGGCCGGCCGCGTCTGGCATGTGCCGGCGCCGCTCGATGCCGCGGCGATGCATGCGGCGGCGCAGGGTCTGCTCGGGCGGCACGACTTCTCCGCCTACCGTGCCGCCGCCTGCCAGGCGAAGACGCCGGTGCGGACGCTGGGGCGGCTCGACGTGATGCGGCAGGGCGAGGAGGTGCTGATCCTCGCCGAGGCGCGCAGCTTCCTGCACCACCAGATCCGCAACCTGGCGGGGACGCTGCTGGAGGTCGGCCTCGGCAAACGCGGGGTGGAGTGGCCGCGGCGCGTGCTGGAAAGCCAAGACCGGTCCAAGGCCGGGCAGACGGCGCCACCGGAAGGGCTGACCTTCCTCTTCGTTCGCTATGGCGAGGAGATCGGCTGGCTCTAGCTCCCGCTCAGCCGCCCGACGACCCCGCCGACCGCGAGCCCCAGCGCCAGGTCGAGCACCACGAAGGCCGTCGCCATGCCGCCCGGAATGCGTAGCGCGCTCCGTGCCGCGAACCATTCGAGCCAGAGCGCGTAGCCGATCCCCGCCAGCCCCAGCCCATGCGCCAGCAACGGCGGTAGGCCGAGCTCCGCCGGCACCGTCAGCGCCAGCATCACCAGGTACTGCACGACATTCGTCCAGTTCCAGGCGGCGACGAAGCGAGGCCACTCCGCCCTTCGCCCCGCTGCCTCCGCCAGCGGCAGGGAGAGCAGGGCAAAACCGACCCAGGCGCAGGCATAGCCGAGCAGCTCCGCCACCAACCCGCGCAACAGGCCGAGCTCCGGCCCGCCACTCCCGGACCAGGCGAGGAAGCGCAGCGCGAGGAAGGCCGGCAGGCAGATCGCCGCAGCCCAGAAGCTGCGGCCGGCGCCCGCGGGGGAGCCCTCCATAAGCAGCAGACCATCCACCCTGCCGCGGGCGAGCAGCAGCGCGCCGCGCAGCCCGGCCTCGATCACCAGGCGAAGCGGGATGAGGCGGGGCGGGTCGGTCAGCCGAGGCTCTCCTCGAGCACGGCGCGATAGAGCGCAGCCAAGTCGCGCAGTTCCTGGACCGGCACGCATTCATCGGCCTTGTGCATGGTGCTGCCAACGCCGCCCAGTTCGGCGACCGGGCAGAAGCGAGCCAGGAATCGCGCATCGGAGGTACCGCCACCGGTATCGAGCGCCGGCGTCTCGCCGGTGCTGCGCTCGACCGCCCGCTTCAACGCATCCACGAAGGGGCCGGGCGAGGTCAGGAAGCTTTCGCCGGAGCAGTCGACGCGCATCTCGTACCGCGCCTCCTCCGCCCGCAGCGCCGCATGCAGTCGCTCGGTGAGGCTGGCGCTCGTGTGCCGGTCGTTGAAGCGGATGTTGAGCATCGCCCGTGCCTCGCCGGGGATGACGTTGTTCGCCGCATTGCCGACATCGAAGCCGGTGACCTGCAAGGTCGTGGGCTCGAATAATTCGCTGCCATGGTCGAGCGGCTCGGCGGTCAGGCGGTGCAGCACGCGGACCAGGCGATGGATCGGGTTGTCGGCATGCTGCGGATAGGCGCTGTGGCCCTGCGTACCGAACAGGGTGATCCAGGCCGTCATGCTGCCACGCCGCCCGACCTTGACGATGTCGCCGAGCCGCGCCCGCGAGGTCGGCTCGCCGACCAGCGCCATGTCGGGGATCTCGTCCCTGGCCGCCAGCCAGTCCAGCACGCGCACCGTGCCGTCCTTGGCGGGGCCTTCCTCGTCGCCGGTGATGAGCAGGCTGATGCTGCCCGGCGGGTTGGGGTTGGCGGCGAGATAATCGGTGAGGCCGGCAACGAAGGCGGCGATGCCGCCCTTCATGTCGCAGGCGCCGCGGCCATAGAGCAGGCCGTCACGGACGTCGGCGGCGAAGGGGTCGTTGGTCCAGTCCCCGGCGCCGGGCGGCACGACGTCAGTGTGCCCGGCATAGCAGAAATGCGGCCCCTCCGTGCCACGGCGGGCAAAGAGGTTCTCCGTCTCGCCGAAGCGCATCCGGTGGCAGGTGAAGCCGAGCGGGCGCAGCGCCGCCTCCAGCACGCCGAGCGCGCCGGCATCGGCGGGCGTCACGCTCGGGCAGCGGATCAGGGCCCGGGCGAGCGGCAGCGGGTCGGTCGGGGCATTGCGCATGGGTGGATCAGTCGCGCAGCAGCTCGTTGATGCTGGTCTTCGCGCGCGTCTGCGCATCGACGCGCTTGACGATGACGGCGCAGTAGAGCGAGGGGCCGGGCGAGCCGTCCGGCAGCGGCCGGCCGGGCAGGCTGCCGGGCACCACGACGGAATAGGCCGGGACGCGGCCGATATGCACCTCGCCCGTCGCACGGTCGATGATCTTGGTGGAGGCGCCGAGGAAGACGCCCATGGAGAGCACCGCGCCGCGCTCGACGATGACGCCCTCGGCCACCTCGGAGCGGGCGCCGATGAAGCAGTCATCTTCGATGATGACGGGGTTGGCCTGCAGCGGCTCCAGCACGCCGCCGATGCCGACGCCGCCCGAGAGGTGGCAGTTCTTGCCGATCTGCGCGCAGGAGCCGACGGTCGCCCAGGTATCGACCATGGTGTTGCGGTCGACATAGGCGCCGACATTGACGAAGCTCGGCATCAGCACGACGCCCGGCGCGATATGGGCGGACTTGCGCACCACGGCGCCCGGCACGGCGCGGAAGCCGGCCTCCTTGAAGCGGTTCGGGCCCCAATCGGCGAATTTCAGCGGCACCTTGTCATAGGCCCCGGCGGCGGTGTCCATCGGCGCCGAATCGGTAAGGCGGAAGGAAAGCAGCACGGCCTGCTTCAGCCACTGGTTCACCCGCCAGCCGCCCTGGCCATCGGGCTCGGCGACGCGAGCCTCGCCGCCATCGAGCGCCTCAAGCGCGGCCATGACCACGTCGCGCTCCTCGCCGCGCGTCGCCGAGGAGAGACTGTCACGGCGCTCCCAGAGGGATTCGATCGGGGCCTGGAGGGCGGAAAGGGTCATCGGCGGGGTCCCTGGACGAAGGCGGCCGGACCATGCCGATGCGGGCGCGCCCGTGTCAACGGAGTGGGCGCGGAGAGTCTCCCGCAGGCGTCCCCAGGACGGCCATCCCGAGCGGCGGCCTGTCCGTCCGTGCTGCGCTCCGCAACGCCAGGGAAGGCTCTTAACCCCGCATTCAGGGGCGGGGGCGCAAGGTGGTGCGCATGGATTCCGCCGCACCCTTGACCCTGCTCGCCGGGCTGCCCGGTGCCTTCCTGGAATCCAGGCAACGCTGGCAAGATTTCGCCAGCCTTGCCGCCGACCTGGCCTTCGAGACGGATGCGGCGGGGCGTCTCACCTTCCTCTGGCCGGAGCGGGTGTTGGGACAGGAGGCAGCGGCGTTGCTGGGCGAGCCGGCGCAGCGGCTGCTGCTCCATCCGGAGCCGGACCCTTTCGTCACGCGGCAGCCGATGCGGGGCGTGCAGGCCTGGCTCGCCGGGGCGGAGCCAGGATGCTTCAACCTCTCGCTGGTGCCGCTCGCCGATACCGCGGGACGCTTCGCCGGGCTCCGCGGCGTCGGCCGGGAGGTAACCTCCGAACTGCGCGAGACGGAGGCGCAGGCCGCCACGCTGCGCCGCGCCAAGGCGCTGGAGACGCTGGTGCGCCGGGTGCGCCGCCAGGTGCTGGCGCCGCGCATGCTGACCTCGACCCTGGAGGCGCTGGGCCCGGCCCTCGGCTGCTTCAGCGCCGCCGTGCTCGAGATCGGCGCGAACGGGCAAATTCGGACCCTCCACCGGCATGGCGCCGAGCCCACCCCGCTCTTTGCCGTCCTCGCCCCGCTGCTGGAGGCGACGGCACCGGCCTTCGGCACCGGGCCTGCGGGCGAGCCGCTGGCGCTGCTGCCGCATTTGCATCGCACGATGCCTCGCCATGCGCTGCTCGCCTGGCGCCAGGCTGGGGCAAGGCCCTTCGACAAGGATGACGAGCACCTGCTGGCCGCCGCCGCCGACCTGCTCTTCGTCGCCCTCGGCAATCAGGTCCTGCAACAGGAGCTGGAGCTTCAGGCCCGCACCGATGGGCTGACCGGGCTGCTGAACCGCCGCGCCTTCCTTGAGGATCTCAACCGTCGGCTCGACCGGCTCGCCATGTCGCGGGATGCCGTGGAACGCGGCGCCCTGCTCTTCCTCGACCTCGACAATTTCAAGCCGCTGAACGACCGCATGGGCCATGAGGCGGGCGATTCCGCCTTGGTCGCGGTGGGCAGGCTGCTGCGTGACATCGTCCGCCCGACCGATCTGATAGCCAGGCTTGGCGGCGATGAATTCGCTGCTTGGCTCGAGGATGCCGACAGCGCGGCCGCCATCATGCGGGCGGAGGCGATCTGCCGAACCGCTCTCACCGTGCTGCCCAGGCTTGTTCCCAGCTTCGCCCTGCCGCTGACCTTCAGCATCGGCATCGCCATGCGGACGGTCGATGGTTCCGACACGCCGGACAGCCTGATCGCCCGGGCGGATACGGCCATGTATGCGGCCAAGCGGCATGGCAGGAATGGCTGGCGCCTAGCGCCCAGGACGACGGAGGGGTGATGGCCAGCAAGACGACCTTCGAGGTTGCCAAGCGCCTCGCGCGGGACGGGGCCGAAGCGGAGCGGATAGCCATCGCCGCCCTGCCCGGCACGCGGCCGGAACTGCTCTACTACCTGGCCGGCGACGGCAGCCCGGCGGTGCGCGGCGCGGTCGCCGGCAATGCCGCAGCGCCCGCCCAGGCGGACAGGGTGCTGGCCAGCGATGCCGACCCGGCAGTGCGGGCCGCGCTCGGGCGGAAGCTGGCACCCCACGCCGCTGCCCTCGCCATTGCCGAGGACCGACTGGGGGCAATTGCCTGGCAGGCACTGTGCAGCCTCGCCCAGGATACCGCGATCCACGTCCGCGCCGTCATTGCCGAGGAATTGAAGGCGATGCCGGATGCGCCGCATGACCTGATCCTCCGACTCGCAAGCGATGCGGCGATGGAGGTAGCGGAACCCGTCATCCGCCTCTCGCCCATGCTGAGCGAGGAGGACCTGATGGCGCTGATCGTCGCGCCACCCGTGCCGGATACGTTGACCGCCGTCGCCCGCCGGCCGGCGCTGAGCGAAAGCCTTTCCGACGCCATCGCAACCTCGAAAAATGAGGCGGCGATCGGGGCGCTGCTCGCCAACCCCTCGGCCGCCATCCGCGAGCAGACGCTGGACGGGCTGATCGTCCAGGCAGCGACGCGCATCCGCTGGCAGGAAAGCCTAGTACGCCGCCCCTCCCTGCCGCCCCGGGCGCAGCGGGCGCTCGCCCTCTGCGTTGCCGGCCATCTGCTGGAGGCGCTGGCCGCCCGGCCCGACCTCGCGCCCGATCTGGCCCGCCGGCTTCAGGACCGCGTGGAGGCTCGGCTGTTGGAAGGGGCGGCAGACCCTCCAGCGGGCGCGCTCTTTGAAGCGGCGGCCCGGCGCGGCGACCATGCCGCGATGGCAAGGCTGCTGGCGCAGGAGGCCTCCGTCACCCTCCAGGCAGTGGAGGAGGCGGTGCGGCTGCGCAGCGCCCGCGCACTGGTCAGCCTCTGCTGGCAGGCGGGCTTCGGCATGCGCTGCGCCCTGCTGGCGCAGAGCGTGCTCGGCCAGCTTGCGCCGGGCACCGCGCTGCTGCCCGGGCCGGATGGGGACTGGCCGCTTTCCAATGCCGAGATGCTCTGGCAGATCGAGCTCCTGGCCGACCCGCTGGTCAGGGCTTGATGAGGGTCCCGGCGCCGCCGTCGGTGAAGAGCTCGCGCAGCACCGCATGCGGCACGCGGCCGTCGAGGATGACGGCGGCCTTCACCCCGCGCTCGATGGCATAGATGCAGGTCTCGACCTTGGGGATCATCCCGGCCGAGATCCAGCCCGCGGCGATGCCAGCCTGCACCTCAGACACCGTCATCTCAGGGATGAGCTGCCCGTCCGGGCCGAGCACGCCGCGCACATCGGTCAGCATCAGCAGCCGCTCGGCGCCGAGCGCGCCGGCGATGGCGCCGGCGACGGTATCGGCATTGATGTTGTAGGTCTGCCCGTCCTCGCCGACGCCGACCGGGGCGACGACCGGGACAATGTCGGCGCCGATCAGCAGGCGCAGCACGCGGGTGTCGACCGAGGCCGGCTCCCCGACGAAGCCGAGGTCGAGCACCTGCTCGAGATGCGAGCCGGGGTCCTTCACCGTGCGCAGCAGCTTGCGCGCCGTGACCAGCCCCCCATCCTTGCCGGAGATGCCGACGGCGAGCGCGCCGGCGCGGGTGATGGCCTCGGCCACTTGCTTGTTCACCGGCCCGGCGAGGACCATCTCGACCACGTCGAGCATCGCCTCATCGGTGACGCGCAGCCCCTGGATGAAGGTGGATTGCACGTTCAGCCGCTTCAGCATGGCGTTGATCTGCGGCCCGCCGCCATGCACCACGACAGGGCTCACCCCCACCTGCTCCAGCAGGGCGATGTCGCGCCCGAAGCGGAGCGCCGTCTCCTCCTCGCCCATGGCGTGGCCGCCATACTTCACGACGATGATCTGGTCGTCATAGCGCTTGAGGAAGGGCAATGCGCCGGCCAGGGTCTTCATCGGGTCGAAGGCGTCGTCGGTCATCGGCCGGGCTCTCCGGAACTGGCGCGGGGGCTGTAGGGGCCCCACCGCGGGCGGTCAAGCCGTACGGGCGAGCGAAGCCATCTCGGCGCGCAATTCGGGGATCCCCTGCCCCGTCCGGCTGCTGGTGACGAGCACCAGCGGGTGGCCGGCGGTCTCCTCGCGGGCAAGCTTCTCGGCCTCGGCGATGCGCTGCTTCAGCCACCAGGGCTTGGCGTCGTCGGCCTTGGTGAGGACGATCTGGAAGGGCACGGCCGCCTCGGTCAGCAGGCTCATCGCCGCCCGGTCGCCGGCCTTGGTCTCGATCCGCGCATCGAGCAGGAGGATGACGCGCCGCAGGGTCGCCCGGCCACGCAGGAAGTCGAACATCAACCCCTGCCAATCGGCCTTCACGCTCTTCGAGGCCTGGGCATAGCCATAGCCCGGCATGTCGACCAGCGTGAGCTGGTCGCCGAGATTGAAGAAGTTGAGCTGTTTGGTCCGCCCTGGCGTGTGCGAGACGCGGGCCAGAGCATTCTGCCCGGTAAGCGCATTCACCAGCGACGACTTGCCGACGTTGGACCGACCGCAGAAGGCAATCTCCGGCCCCTCCGCGGGTGGCAGCTGGTCGATCTTCTGCGAGGCGTAGAAGAAAGTGCAGGGCTTGGTGAAGAGCTGCCGCCCCGCCTCGATCAGCGTGGCCCGCTCCGCCTCGGTCCGCGCCTCGCTGAGGCCGCCCGCCAGGATGGCGGCGTTGGCGGGCAGCGCGTGCTCGACCATCAGCCCTTCTTCGCCACGGCCGGCACGGCGAGGCCGGGCTTGCCGCCCCCGCGCTTCGCCTCCAGCGCCATGATGTAGCGCTGCTGCAGGATGGAAAGCAGGTTATTCCAGGACCAGTAGATGACGAGACCGGCAGGGAAGCTCGCCAGCATGAAGGTGAAGATCACCGGCATCCATTGGAAGATCTTCGCCTGGATCGGGTCCGGCGGCTGCGGGTTCAGCTTCTGCTGGAAGTACATGGTGGCGCCCATGATCAGCGCCCAGGCCGGCATGTGCAGGTAGTGCGTCAGCTGCATCGGGTCGTAGGGGATGAGCCCGAACAGATTGAACAGGTTGGTCGGGTCGGGCGCCGAGAGGTCGTGGATCCATCCGAAGAAGGGCGCATGCCGCATCTCGATGGTGACGAAGAGCACCTTGTAGAGTGCGAAGAAGACCGGGATCTGGATGAGGATGGGCAGGCAGCCGGAGGCTGGGTTGATCTTCTCCGTCCGATAGAGCGCCATCATCTCGGCCTGGGCCTTGGCCGGGTCCTCCTTATGCCGCTCGCGGATCTCCTGCATCTTCGGGCCGAGGATCTTCATCCGGCTCATCGACTTGTAGGCCTTGTTGGCCAGCGGGAAGAAGGCCGCCTTCAGCGCCAGGGTGAAGACCAGGATAGCGACGCCGAAGTTGCCGAAGATGGTGAAGAGCCAGTCCAGCGCGTAGAAGAACGGCTTGGTTAGGAAGTAGAACCAACCGAAATCGACGGCCTTGTCGAAGTCCGGGATGCCGAGCCGCTCGCCATAGCTGTCGAGCAGCCGCACCTCCTTGGCACCAGCGAAAAGACGGATGCCATTGGCGGCGCTGGCGCCTGGGGCGATGCTCTGCGGTGCGACCGGGGCGAAATCGACCTGCCAGCGATCCTCCGGTCCGCGCGGCCCGGCCTCGGTGGTGTGGCGGTAGGCGGCGCGGTAGCGCTGCGCCGGATCGACGGGCGAAAGGGCGGTCAGCCAATACTTGTCGGTGAAGCCGGCCCAGCCCGCCCCGGTTTCCTGCTCGAAGGCGGCGCCGCTGCGCTTGGCCGCCTCGCTCTTGGCGTTGCCGTAGGTCTCTTCCCGCAGCCGCCCGTCGAGCACGCCGACGAAGCCTTCGTGCAGGATGTAGAAGCCCTGGGTCGGCGGCGTGCTCTCCCGGCGGATGCGCGACCAGGGCAGCACCTGCACCGGCTCGACGCCGTTGTTGCGCACGCGTTGCTCGGCGGTGAGCATGTAGTTCTCATCGAGCGAGAGCCCGATCTCGAAGACCTGACCCTGCCCGTTGTCCCAGCGCAGCGTCACCGGAGAGGCAGGCGCCAGCGCGCTGCCTTCCGCCGCCCAGTCCGTGTCGTTGGCCGGCACGCGGGTGCGGCCATCGGCGGCCGTCCAGCCCCATTGCGCGTAGTAGGGCGCGCCGCCCTCGCGCGGCGCGAACAGCCGGACGAGCGACGAGTTCTGATCGACCGTCTCGCGGTAGCCGCGCAGCACCAGGTCATCCAGCCGGGCGCCGCGGAGGGAGAGCGTGCCCTGCACGCGTGGCCCCTCTACAGGCAGGCGCGCGGCGGGCGTCGTCGGCGTGCCGGAGGCGGGCGAGGCATCGGTTGGCGCGCGGAGCGGCCCGGCCGGGCCGGGCGTCGGCGCCGGCTGCTGCGCCTCGGCCGCCTGCTGCTGCTGCACGCGCTGCGCCTCCCGCGCTGGGCGGTTCAGGGCATCGAATGCCAGCAGGATGCCGATCGAGATGGCGATCGCCACGAAGAGGCGCTTCTGGTCCATGGAAAAGCTTCAGCCTTTCGGCAGGGTCTGGGGCGGCACCGGGTCGTAGCCGCCAGGGTGCCAGGGGTTGCAGCGGAGGATGCGCCCCGTGGCTATCCAAGCGCCGCGCAGCGCGCCATGGGTGCCGAGCGCCTCCAGCGCATAGTCGCTGCAGGAGGGATAGAAGCGGCAATTGCAGCCGAGCACCGGCCGCAGCGTCCATTGATAGGCGAGGACGGCCCCCTTCAATGCGGTTCCGGCGGCGCTCATTCGGGCGTCACACCGGCTTGGCGAAGGGCGCCGCGCAGGTCAGCGAGCAATTTATCCCAGGGACGGGCACCAGTCCCGTCGCGGGCGATGAGCACGAGGTCCCAGCCCTGCGGCGGGGTCTCGCCCTGGGCCAAGCCTGCCAAGGTCAGTCGTGCCGCCTCCCGCAGCCGGCGCTTGGCGCGGTTGCGGATGACGGCATTGCCGATCTTCTTAGTGGCGGTGAAGCCGAGTCGCACCTGCCCTTCGGGCTGCGGCAGGGCCTGCAGCACCAGGGAGGGGCGCGCGGCCTTCCGGCCCCGGCTGGCGACCCGGAGGAATTCGCGGCGCTTGGTCAGCCGGGGAAGGCGGCCCGGCATGCGGAATTCCCCCGCGGCCCGTCAGGCGCTGAGCTTGGAGCGGCCCTTGGAGCGGCGGTTGGCCAGCACCTTGCGGCCACCGACCGTCGCCATGCGGGCGCGGAAGCCATGCCGGCGCTTCCGGACGAGCTTGGAGGGCTGGTAGGTACGCTTCACGATCGATCTCCGACTGGGTTCGTCCGGCCGTGTCCCGAGGGGAATTGCCCGGAGGACTTGCGCGAACGGCCGGCGACCCTTGCGGCTGGGTCCCGGCGAAGGCGGGAACGTATAGGGAGGGGATGGGGGCGGCGTCAATCGCAGCCGGGCGCTCTGGCGCTGCGCGGCCGGCTGGCGTAACCCCCGCGCCGACACCTTAACTCTGCTGAGCACGGGGATGCGCATGCCGGATTTCGACGTGGTGGTCATCGGCGCGGGCGCGGCCGGGCTGTCGGTCGCGTCCATCTCGGCCGGGCTCGGCCTCAGGGTCGCGCTGATCGAGCGCGGGCGGATGGGCGGCGACTGCCTCAACTATGGCTGCGTGCCCTCGAAGGCACTGCTTGCCGCGGCCCATGCCGCCGCCTCGGCGCGGCAGGCGGCGCGCTTCGGCATCCGCCTGCCGCCGCCCGAGATCGATTGGGCCGGGGTGCGCGCCCATGTCCATGGCGCCATCGCCCGCATCGCGCCGAATGACAGCGCCGCCCGCTTCCGTGGCATGGGCGTCGAGGTGATCGAGGCCTCGGCGCATTTCATCGCTCCCGACGAGATCGAGGCCGGCGGGCGGCGCCTGACCTTCCGCCGGGCCGTCATCGCCGCCGGCAGCAGCGCGGTGGTGCCGGACCTGCCAGGGCTCGACGGCGTGCCATGGCTGACCAACGAGACGCTGTTCGACCTGGAGGAGCCGCCCGGGCACCTCATCATCCTGGGCGGCGGGCCGATCGGCCTTGAGATGGCCCAGGCCCATGCCCGGCTCGGCTGCCTCGTCACCGTCATCGAGGCTGGGCCGCGCATCGCCTCGCGGGAGGATCCGGAGCTGGCCGAGGGCCTCAAGGCCGCGCTGGTCCGCGACGGCGTCGAATTCCGCGAGGGGGTCAAGGTCGTCCGCCTCAAGCAGCTGGAGCCGGACAGCCTCGCCGCCCAGGCCGGCGTCGTCGCCGTGCTGGAGGATGGCATCCGCATCGCGGGGACGCATCTGCTGCTCGCCATCGGCCGGACGCCGCGGCTTGCCGGGCTCGACCTGGTGACGGCCGGAGTCGAGGCGAGCCCGCGCGGCATCGTGACCCGGGCCGATCTTCGATCCGTCTCCAACAGGCGGGTCTGGGCGATGGGCGACATTGCCGATCCGCAGGGGATCGGCCCGCGTGCCTTCACCCATGTGGCGAGCCAGCATGCCGGCATCCTGGTCCGCTCCATGCTGTTCCGCCTGCCCTTCACCAAGGTGAGCTACGCCGCCCTGCCCCGCGTCACCTATGCCGACCCCGAGCTGGCGCAGATCGGCCTGACCGAGGCGGAGGCGCGCGAGGCGGGCCATGCCGAACTTTCCATCCTCCGCTGGCCGGTCGCCGAGAATGACCGCGCGGCCGCCGAGGGGCTGACCGATGGCCTCGTCAAGCTGGTGGTGGGCAAGGGCGGGCGGCTGCTCGGCGCCGGGGTGCTGGCGCCGCATGCGGGCGAGATGGCCGGGATGTTCGGGCTGATGATCGGCCGCCGCCTGCCGCTCTCGGCGCTGGCCGGCATGGTCCTGCCCTACCCCACCCTGGCCGAGGCCGCGAAACGCGCCGCCGGGGATTATTACGCGCCGAAGCTTCTCTCACCCTTCACGAAACGTCTCGTCGGCTTGCTGAAACATCTGCCTTAGGGGCATTCATGCCGCCACCGGGGCTAAAGGAGTTCAGACGTATGGATCAGGTTCTCGCGGGGCGCACAGCGCTCGTCACCGGCAGCACCAGCGGCATCGGGCTCGGCATCGCGAAGATTTATGCCGAGGCCGGGGCGAAGGTGATGCTGAACGGCTTCGGCAAGCCGGAGGAGATCGCCAAGGCGCGGGCCGAGATCGGTGCCCTGCAGGGCGGCGGCGACGCGCCCTATTCGGCAGCCGACCTCTCGAAGCCCGAGGCAGTGCGGCAGATGGTCCGCGAGGCCGAGGCGGCGCTCGGCAGGATCGACATCCTCGTCAACAATGCCGGCATCCAGTTCGTCGCCCCGGTCGACGAATTTCCGGACGACAAGTTCGACGCCATCATCGCCATCAACTTCGCCTCCAACTTCCACGCCATCAAGGCGGCGCTGCCTGGAATGAAGGCACGCAACTGGGGCCGGATCATCAACGTCGCCTCGGCGCACGGCCTCGTCGCCTCGCCGCACAAGGTCGCCTATGTCTCGGCCAAGCATGCGGTCGTCGGCATGACCAAGACCGTGGCGCTCGAGGTGGCGAAGCTGCCGATCACCTGCAACGCCATCTGCCCCGGCTTCGTCCGCACGCCGCTGGCGGAGGCGCAGGTCGGCCCGCTCGCCAAGGAGCATGGCGTCTCGGAGCAGCAGGCGCTCGAGGATTACCTGCTCGACAAGCAGCCCTCCAAGCGCTGGATCGAGGTGGACGAGGTGGCACAGATGGCGCTCTACCTGGTCGGCCCCGGCAGCGGCGGGGTGAACGGCGCCGCTCTCTCCATCGACGGGGGCTGGCTGGCGGCCTGATGGAGGACGAGGCTTCAGCGGCGATCCCGACGCCGGCGGTGGCGAAGCCGCCGGCGCCCAAGCGGATCAACCTCGCGCTCCAGGGCGGCGGCACGCATGGCGCCTTCACCTGGGGCGTGCTGGAGCGGCTGCTGGAGGACGAGCGGCTGGCGATCGACGGCGTCTCCGGCGCCTCGGCCGGGGCGATCAACGCCGCGGTGCTGGTCCAGGGCCTGGCGGATGGCGGGCGGGAGGGGGCGATCACCGCCCTCGACCGCATGTGGCGCGACGTGGCGGCGCGGCTTGCCGTCAGCCCGCTGCGCAACACGCCCTTCGAGAAGGCACTCTGGGGCTTCGATCTAACCTATTCGGTCGCCTATCAGACCTTCGAGACGCTGACCCGCGTCTTTTCCCCCTACCAGTTCAACCCCTTCCCGATGGAGTTCAACCCGCTGCGGCAGGTGCTGGACGACAACCTGGACTGGCGGCGGCTGCGCACCGACCCTAAGGCGGTGCGCCTCTTCATCTCGGCGACCAATGTGCGGACGGGCAAGCCGCGCGTCTTCACCCGGGCGGAGATCAGCACGGACGTGGTGCTGGCCTCGGCCTGCCTGCCGAATGTCTTCCGCGCCGTCGAGATCGACGGCGAGGCCTTCTGGGACGGCGGCTATGTCGGCAACCCGGCGCTCTGGCCGCTTTACTACGAGCGGGGCGCGCCCGACATCGTGCTGGTGCAGATCAACGCCATCATGCGGGCGGAACTGCCGACCAGCGCCACCGACATCATGAACCGGCTGAACGAGATCAACTTCAACGCTTCGCTGATGGCGGAGATGCGGGCGATCGACTTCGTGCAGCGCCTGCTTGATTCCGGGCGGCTGGAGCAGCCGCGCTACCGCCGCATCTTCCTCCACGTCATCGAGGACGAGGAGCGGATGCGGGAGTTCAAGCTCTCGACCAAGCTGAACGGCGACTGGGAGTTCCTGCAGATCCTCCGCCGCTACGGGCGCGAGGCGGCGGACGGCTTCCTCGCCCGGCATTTCGATACGCTGGGCAAGGAGAGCACGCTCGACATCCAGCGCTACCTTTGAGCCCTGAGCATCACCAGCCGCGCCGGCTGGCCGCGCCGCACCGCGACGATCGCCACCTGACGGAAGCGTCGGCCAAGCACGGCGATGCGTCGCGCATCGCCGCCAAGCAGCAGGTGCCGCTCCTCCCAGCCCCCGGCGCCGCCTGCGCCCTCGGCCTGCGGCAGGCGATGTGCCACCTCGCGCAGCCGAGCGAGCATGCGGTCGTTCCAACCTGTCGGCATCTTCCGGCTCAAGGGGTTCCAGGCGGTGACGAAGCCGCCTTCCCGCGCATCGAGACGCCGCAACAGCGAATCGACCGCGGCGCTGCGCCTGCCGATGCGGGCGTGGGCGCCATCGGCCTCGTAGGTGGTGCGGCGATAGGCGGCGATCAGGCCGGCGGTCATGCAAGCTGGAAGAGCAGGGCCTTCAGGTAGGCGCTCTCCGGCAGCAGCGGATGCACCGGATGATCGGGCCCCGCCCCGCCCTGGAAGAGCAGCCGCCCCTCCCGCCGGGCACGGCCGATGCCCCAGATCACCGCATCGGCGAATTCGCCCGGCGCCACATGATGGCTGCAACTGGCGATGAACAGAAAGCCGCCCGGCGCCACCAGCCCCGCCGCCAGCCGGGCCAATTTGCCATAGGCCCGCAGCGCCGCCGGCTGGTCCTTACGGCTCTTGGCAAAAGCCGGCGGGTCGGCGACCACCATGTCATAGCGGGTGCCGGACTGGCCCATCCGCTCCAGCGCTTCCAGCGCCTCGCCGCGCTCCGCCGAGACGCGCTCCGCCAGCCCGTTCTCCGCCGCGCTCGCCATGGCGAGGTCGAGGGCATGGGCGCTGCGGTCCAGCAGCGTCACCCGCGCGGCGCCGGCCGCGGCGGCGCTGAGGCCGAAGCCGCCGGTATGGCAGAAGGCATCCAGCATCGTGCCACCCGCGGCGAGCCGGGCGACGCGGGCCCGGTGCTCGCGCTGGTCGAAGAACCAGCCGGTCTTCTGCCCGCCGAGCAGGTCAACGGCGAAGCGCAGCCCGCCCTCCTCGGCATGGACCGGCCCGGCCTCGCCGAGCAGCAGCCGCGTCTCCTGCGGCAGCCCTTCGAGCCCGCGCACCGTGGCATCGTTGCGGGCGACGATGAGGCGCGGGCCGGCCAGCCCCTGCAAGGCTTCCACCAGGGCCGGCGTCAGCGCCTCCATCCCGGCGGTATTGGCCTGGAGCGCCAGCGCATCGCCGTAGCGGTCGATGACGAGGCCCGGCAGCCCATCCGCCTCGGCATGCACCAGCCGGTAATGCGGCGCATCGAACAGCCGTTCCCGCAGCGCCAGGGCGGTACCCAGTCGGCCGCGCAGCCAGGCAGCATCGATCGCCGCTTCCGGGTCCCGGTCGAGCCGCCGGGCGGCGATGAGGCTGTGCGGATTGAACAGCCAGGTACCATGGCGTTGGCCGTCATCCCCCTCCAGCCGCACCACGGCGCCGGGCGGCAGCGCCTTGGCCGCAGGCGTCATGACGATCTCGTTGGAGAAGGCCCAGGGATGGCCGGTTTTCACCCGGCGGTCGCGGCCGGGCAGCAGGCGGATGAGGGGGTGCGGCATGAGGCGGCGGACCATGCCGCCAGCCGCCCCGCCTGTCCATGCGGGTTGCGGCCGCCGCGCCTTCGGGGCCCAATGCCGCCATGCGCATCGCCCGAGACCTGCCGACCCTCCGCCATGCCCTCGACGACCTGGGCCCTGTCGCCCTGGTGCCGACCATGGGGGCGCTGCATCCCGGCCATCTCTCCCTGCTTGCGGCGGCTCGGCGCGAGGTGGGCGAAGCCGGCACCCTTGTCGCCTCGATCTTCGTCAACCCGCTGCAATTCGGCCCGGGCGAGGACTTCTCCCGCTATCCGCGGCAGGAGGAAGCCGACCTGGACAGGCTACGCGAGGCCGGCTGCGACCTCGCCTGGCTGCCGGGCGTCGAGGCCATGTATCCGCCCGACCGCGCGACCACCATCCAGGTCGAAGGTCCCGCCGAAGGCTGGGAAGGCGCCGCCCGGCCCGGCCATTTCCGCGGCGTCGCCACGGTCTGCGCCAAGCTCTTCCTGCAGACCGGCGCGCGGGTCGCCGCCTTCGGCGAGAAGGACTGGCAGCAGCTCCAGGTGATACGGCGGATGGTGCGGGACCTCGACCTGCCGGTGCGCATCCTCCCCTGCCCCACGCTGCGCGAGGCAGATGGCCTCGCCATGTCCTCCCGCAACCGCTACCTCGACCCGGAGGCGCGCAGCCGGGCGGCGGCGCTGCCGGGCGCGATGCGGGCGGCGATCGAGGCGATGGCCCGCGGCACTTCCCCTGCAGCGGCACTGGCAACGGCGCGGGCGGGGCTGGCGGCGGCCGGCCTCGCCCTCGACTACCTCGCCCTGGTGGAGCCGGAAAGCCTATGCGAGGTCGAGGCACCGCCGGGCCGGTTGATCGCCGCCGCGCGGCTCGGCGCGGTGCGGCTGCTCGACAACATGCCGGCCTGAGCATAGCCGCGCAGCGAGGCCGAGCATGGCAAGGGCGATGGGCGCCTCGTTCAACCGGATCGGCCCGAGCCGCAGCACCAGCGCCGGAAACTCGGCCTCCAGCTCCCGCGCCCCGGGGTAGGCAACGGCGGAGAGCTGGACGCTGAAGAAGACCACCGGGCCGAGCGCCGCTCCGCACACATCGCCCTGCCGCAGCGCATTCAGGCCGAGCGCACCGAGCAGCAAGCCGAGGCTGATGTCGTCGCATCATGGGAAGGCGCGTGCGCCGGCCAGCGCGGTTTGAAGAAATGCGTGCCGTTCCAGCCGATGAGGACGCCGTTCAGCGCCGTCGCAAAGTTCAGCGCGGCGAGCAGGCGCCCGCCGTGCATCAGCCGAACAGCCAGCGCAGCGAGCGCCGCAGCGCGGTGGTGCCGTACTGCTCGAACCAGCGGCCATGGGCGAAGATCACCCGGTCCGGCTCCAGGGCCAGCAGCCGCTCCGCCGCCCGGGTCGCGGCACGGCGGCGCCAGCGGATGATGGCACGCAGGTAGGGCGGCGGCATCCCGTCCGGCGCCAGGCTGCCGAAGAGCCGGGCGACGGGCCGCAGCAGCGCCGGCAGGCGCGACGCCTCGAGGTTCAACACCAGATCCGTCAGCACCAGCGTGCGGCTCGGCTCGTGGAAGAGGGCAACCTCGTGGAAGCCGAAGCCTCCCGGCACGGTAACGAGGGTGATTGCCCCGCCCCAGGCCGCGGGTGGGCTCGGATGCAGGTCGTAGTCGAGCCGCACCCGGCTTCGCCGCACCTGGCCACGCTGGCGCAGTCCGGGCGCCGCCCAGGTCACCGCCTCGGGGAAGGCATCCTGCCAAGCCTCGAGGAAGGTCCAGTGCGCGATGTTCGGCGCCACCAAGTGCCGCACCGGGCCAAGCCCGGCGATCGCCTCGCCGAGCGCGGGCGAGAAGCGCGTCGGCGAATGCAACAACAGGCTGCCATCCGGCAGGCACAGCACCGTCATCCGCACCGGCAGCTCGGTGCCGAGCGGGCCCCCCATCAGGCTGTCGACGATATGCACGCCTTCCGCCACCGGCTTCGGCACATCGAGCGGCGAATAGCCGGGCGGCGCCTCTGTGCCGAGGAGGCGTGGGCCGCTCGCCGCCCGATCCTCGCTGAACGCGACCACCGCCAGTTCGGCGAGGCCGAGACCGATGAGCAACGCCCGCGCGCTGCCTGGCTGGCGCCGCAGGGCGAGCCCGGCGCCGAGCAGCGCCGCCCCGCCCAGGGCATCGAGCCCCAGATGCTGCCGCATGGTGAGACGGGGCGTCAGCCCCATCTCGTAGTCCGTCACCGCCGAGTAGGAGCTGTGATAGGCCGCCGCCGCGCCGAGCACCCCGCGCACCGGCGGCGGCAGCGCACGCGAGGCGGCGAGGCCGCCCAGCATCGCCGCCACGCCATAATCGATCAGCCCATGCTGCCGGCTCGGGATCAGCATGGTGCGCTCAGTAGAACCAGTAGCCGGTTGCCTCGTAATTGGCCGTCGCCCGGGCCGCGAGGGCGTACCAGTCGATCGGCTCCTCTGCGACGGGCGCCGGGGCCGGCCCCGCCACCGGGACTTCCGCTACCGGGACTTCTGGCACCGGCGCGGCGGCGGGCGGCGTGCCGCCGAGCGGCACGTAATCCACATCCGTCACCGTCAGAGTCGTGTCCGGGCTGTTGTTGAGCACGCCGATGACGTTGTTCATCCCGCCATGGTCGTAGTCGCGCGGGACGTACTCGCGATCGATCGCGGTCACTTGGCCATCGATCAGCCAGGTCAGCTGCCCCGGCTCCCAGACGAGCTGGTAAGTGTGGAACACGCCGCCCTTGACGCCCTCATGGAAGTGCACGCGGATGGCGTCCTCGCCATTGTTGTTCCAGTGCAGCGTGGCGTATTGCCGCCCGCTTCCATCATTGGCGACCTCGGCGAGGTTGATCTCCTGTCCAGGCCAGTTGTTGTCGCCAGGCCAGAGGATGATGGCGGACCCGGGCATGTTGCCATCGAATTTCGCTGTCACCGTGTAGGTGCCGTAGCCGTGGCCCGAGGTGATGGCTTCGGCCGGCTCCATCATCCCGGCATTGCCGGTGAGCGTCACCTGGCCGGGGACGGAATAGTCGGCGCCCCAGTTGTCCGTCAGTGCCCCATGGCGAACGTCGAAGCTTTCATGGAAGGGCACGTCGGTCTCGATATCAGTCGTTGCCATCATCATTGTCCCGGTCTTGCCGCTGCCGTCCTGGCTGGCGGCTTCCGTCCACAACGCGTGGCAACCGGAAGGGTGCCTGCATGGCAGGCGGAACGAGGCATGGCAGGCGGATCGCGCGGCTACATCCGCCTCAGCCAGACCTGCTCGATCGAATGGTCGTGTCCCTTGCGCAGCACGAGCCGCGCACGGTGCCGGGTCGGCTGGATGTTCTGCTGAAGGTTCGGCAGGTTGATGCTGCGCCAGATGCCCCGCGCCACCTCCTTCGCCTCGTCGAGCGGCAGGTCTCGGTAGTGGTGGAAGTAGCTGTCGGGGTTGGGGAAGGCGATCTTCTGCAGCAGGAGGAAGCGCTCGATGTACCAGGCCTCGATCTCGCCGATGGCGGCGTCCAGATAGACCGAGAAGTCGAAATAGTCCGAGGCGACGACCGGCGCCCCCGCGGCGTGCTGGAGGACGTTCAGCCCTTCGAAGATGACGATGTCCGGCCGGCGCAGCACCTGCATCTCGCCGGGGATGATGTCGTATTTCAGGTGCGAGTAGACCGGCGCCGCCACCTCCGGCTGCCCCGCCTTCAATGCGTTGAGGAAGCCGAGCATGCGCTTCAGGTCGTAGCTCTCGGGGAAGCCCTTGCGCCGCATCAGCCCCCGCTCCTCCAGCACCTTGGTCGGGTGGAGGAAACCGTCCGTCGTCACCAGCTCGACGCGGGGATGGTCCGGCCAGCGGGCGAGGATGGCGCGCAGCACGCGGGCGAGCGTGCTCTTTCCCACCGCCACGCTGCCGGCGATGCCGATGACATAGGGCGGCGGCGCCGCCTGGTGACCGAGGAAGGCATCCTGCGCCATGGCCAGCCGCCGCGCTGCCCGGACCTGGAGGTTCAGCAGGCGGGAGAGCGGCAGGTAGATCTCCTGCACATCGGCCAGCGAGACGGTCTCGTTGAGGCCCTTGAGCGCGGCGATATCGGCTCGCGTCAGGGAGAGCGGCGTGCTGGCCCGGAGCGCCGCCCAGGCAGCGCGGTCGAAGACCCGGTAGGCGGGTTCGGCAAGGGGCGGGTCCTCGGGCGGCGGCACGGCGTCCATGGGGGCCATCGTGTCATGCGTCGGCGAATCCGGCCAGGGCACGTACCTCGGCCGGACTGCGGCCGGCCTCCCGCAGGGCACGGAGGCTCGGCGCCCCATCGCGCTTGGCGAGGCGCCGCCCCGCCGCATCGGTCAGCAGCCGGTGATGGGCATAACGCGGCTCCGGCCATCCCAGCAGCACCTGGAGCAGGCGGTGCAGATGCGTCGCCGGCTTCAGGTCCAAGCCGCGGGTGACAAGCGTCACGTCCTGAAGCGCGTCGTCATGGGTCACGCAGAGATGGTAGCTGGCCGGCACCTCCTTTCGTGCCAGCACCGCATCGCCGAATTGCGTCGGGTCGCAGCGTACCCGCCCCTCCCCCGCCTCCTCGAAGGACAGGCCGGCCGGGGCGAGGGCGAGGGCCGCCGCCATGTCGAGCCGGAGGGCATGGGGCTCGCCAGCCGCGATCCGCGCCCCGCGCGCCGTGGGGGCGAGGTGCCGGCAGGTTCCCGGGTAGAGTGGCCCGTCCGGCCCCTGCGGCGCCGCGCCGGCGGCCGCCACCTCGCGCGCGATCTCCGCCCGCGTGCAGAAGCAGGGATAGAGCAGCCCGAACGTCGCCAACCGATCGAGCGCCGTCCGGTACTCCGTCATGTGCCGCGACTGCACCCGCACCTCCCCCTCCCAGTCGAGGCCGAGCCAGGCTAGGTCCTCGAGGATCGCCGCCGTGAATTCCGGCCGGCAGCGCGTGCCGTCGATATCCTCGATCCTGAGCAGGAACCGCCCGCCGGCCCGGCGCGCTGCGCTCCAGGCCGTGAGTGCGGCATGGGCATGGCCGAGATGCAGCAGGCCGGTCGGGCTCGGTGCGAAGCGGGTGATGACAGCCATGGCTTGCCGGGGTAGCGGGTCGGGCGGCAGAGGAGCAAGCGGCGATGGCAGGCCTCGACGGACCTCGATTCGGCGCCCAGCCGGGCCGGGCGCGGCAGCTGGTGGTGGTGTTGCACGGCCTCGGCGCCGATGGGCAGGATCTGATCCAACTCGCCCCCGACTGGGCAAAGGCGCTACCTGAGGCCGCCTTCATCGCCCCCGACGCCCCGCATGCCTGTGACATGGCCCCCTACGGCCGCCAATGGTTCAGCCTCCAGGACCGCACCCCAGCCGTAATGGCCGTCGGTGCGGCCCAGGCGGCCACTGCTCTCGGCACGCTGATCGAGGCGGAGCTTGCCCGATTCGCCCTGCCGCCCGAGGCGCTGGCGCTGGCCGGCTTCAGCCAGGGAGCGATGATAGCGCTTCAGCTCGGCCTCCGCCGGCGCCCCACACCGGCCTGCATCCTCGCCTATTCCGGTGCGCTGCTCGGCCTGGACGTGCTGGCGGCCGAACTTGCCGGGAAACCGCCGGTGCTGCTGGTCCATGGCGAGGTGGACGACATCGTCCCCGTTGCCGCCAGCCGCATGGCGGAGGCTGCGCTGCGTGCGGCCGGCGTTCCGGTCGAGGCGCTCTATCGTCCAACCCTGCCCCATGCCATCGACCCGGCCGGGATCGAGGCCGGCGCCCGCACCCTTGCCCGGGCCTTCGGCATGACAGCGGGATGAAAGAAAGTCGCCAGCCTGTTGCGCCGCGGCAACCGGACTGGCAAGAATGCGCCTGTAGATCGGCGGCGCCACAGAATATGGGGCCTTTCCGCCGTGACAGGCCCCATGGCTTGTTGGCACCGCACCGAACAGGGAGCGGCGCTTGCCTGACGGCGATGGCTATCTCACCGGGTTGATCCACCGGGCCTCCTTCCGCAGGGAAGGACGGCCCCGATGACCCATGTGTCGAATCTCCAGACCCTGGTGCTGAATGCGGACATGCAGCCGCTCAGCTGGGGTCCTCTTTCCGTCTGGTCCTGGCAGGATGCGCTGGTCGCCGTGCTGCAGGACCGGGTGAACCGCATCGTCGACTACGAGGTCGAGGCGCATTCGGCGAGCCAATCCTTCGCCATCCCCTCGGTCGTCGCGCTGAAGCGCTTCCACAAGCGGCGCAAGGTTGCCTTCACCCGCTATCATGTATTCCTGCGCGACCGGTTCAGCTGCCAGTATTGCGGCGAGACCCTGCCGGCGAAGGAGCTGACCTTCGACCATGTGGTGCCGCGCAGCAAAGGCGGCGTCTCCTCCTGGACGAATGTCGTCACCTGCTGCCAGCGGGACAACCTGTTCAAGGGCAGCCGCTCGCTGCGGGAGAGCGGCCTCCGCCTGCTTTGCACGCCGATCGAGCCGACGCCGCACCAGATCGACGAGGCGGCCAAGCGCCAGGCGCCGCGCGAGAAGCTGCACCGGACCTGGCAGGACTTCCTCTACTGGGATGCGAGCCTCGAAGCCTAGCCGCGGCCCATCGCCGGCCCATGCGGGTCATGCGCGACGCGCCGCAGCCGCCAGCCGAGGCCGAGCAGCACCGCCCCGGTCGCCACCGCCTGGATGGCGACCAGCCAGATCAGCGCCAGCAGCCCCGCGCCCGGCGCTGCGATCATCCAGGCACCGATGAAGACCGAGATCGCCCCGAACAACCCCATCAGCACGCTGCCGAGGCGGAAGGCCATCACCAGCCGCACCACTCCGGTGACGACCGACCAGGCCGCCACGAGGAAGACCAGCCCGATCGCCGAGGCAACCGGCGCCAGCAGCAGCGCCGCCGCGGCGACGAGCGAGAGGATGCCGTCGACCCAGAACCAGGCGCCATGCCGCTCCGGCGGCCCCTTCACCGCCTGGTACAGCGTGCCGGCCCCGTCCAGCGCCATCCAGGCCGCGAGGCAGCCGAGGATCACCGCGAGACCGAGCCCCGGCACCATGAAGGCGAGCAGGCCGAAGAGGATGGCCAAGACGCCGCGCAGCATGAACATCCACCAGCCGCGCGCCATCAGCCGCACCAGAGGGAAGCGGCCGGTGAGGGTCATCGGGCCGGGTTGGGTCGGGGTCGGGGTCAGGGCCATGGGGGCTTCCCTTGCTATCCGCGCACTGACGCGCCGCGGCGGGTCGCGATCATGCACCGGTTGGTGACAAATCCGTAGGGGATGGGCGAAGCACGCGCCTCCGGGTAGATGGAGGCGCAACGGGGGAGGGCAAACTCTCCCTAGCCGGCAGGAGCCCGCCCGAGAATGAGCACCACCCTTCCGCCCGAAATAGCCCCGGGAGCGCTCGACGACCAGACCGCCGCCCGCGTCGAGGCGCTGATCGAGGAGGAGGAGGGCGCGCAGAACCGCTTCTCCGGCTGGCTCGGCTGGGTCGGCACCGGGGTGGCGCTGGCGATGGCGCTTTTCCACCTCTGGGCCGCCTGGGACATCGTGCCGACGACGACGCTCCGCTTCGTCCATGTCGGCTTCGCCATGGCGCTCGGTTTCCTGCTCTTCCCCGTGGCGAGGCGCTTCCGCCACCGCTTCATGCCGTGGGACTGGGCGCTGCTCGCCGCCGGGATCTACGTCACCTGGTACCTCATCGCCGGCGGCGACGACCTGCTGGACCGCTACGTCTTCCCCGAGCCGATGGATCTCGTCATCGGTTGGATCCTCGTCGTCCTGGTGCTGGAAGTGGCGCGGCGTGCCACCGGCTGGGTGATGCCGGTCGTCGCCGGGCTCTTCATGCTCTACGCCTTCTTCGGCAACCTGCTGCCGCCGCCCTGGCGCCACCAGGGCTACGGGACCGACCGACTGATCCCGCACCTCACCATCACCCTCGACGGCATCTTCGGCACGGCGGTCGATGTCTCGGCCAGCCTCATCATCCTCTTCACCATCTATGGCGCCATCCTCCAGCTCAGCGGCGCGGGCAAGTTCTTCGTCGACTTCTCCTTCTCCGCGACGGGCGGCAAGGCGACCTCGGCGGGGCGGACGGTGGTGCTCTCCTCCTTCCTGCTCGGCGGGCCTTCCGGCTCCGGCGTCGCCACCACCGTGACGCTCGGCACCGTCGCCTGGCCGATGATGCGGCGCGTCGGCTACCGGCCGGACGATGCGGGCGGGCTGCTCGCCGCCGGCGGGCTCGGCGCCATCATCTCGCCGCCGGTGCTCGGCGCCGCGGCCTTCCTGATCGCCGAATACCTCAAGATCGGCTATCTCGAGGTGCTGCGCATGGCCGCCGTGCCGACCGTGCTCTACTACGCCTCGCTCCTCTTCATGGTGGAGCTCGACCAGCGCCGCATCGGCGCGAAGCACGCCGCGGCCGGCACGGAGCGCGAGGTCATCTCGGTCGAGAGCCCCTGGGCGCTGACGAAGAAGTACGGCTTCCACTTCTCCTCGCTGCTGGCGATCGTCGTCTTCATGGTACTCGGCTACTCGCCGACGCTCTCCGTGCTCTACGCCATGGTCGTCGCCGTGCTGCTCTCCTTCCTCCGGCGGGACAGCGCGCTCTGGCCCCGCAAGCTGGTCCAGGCCCTGGCTTCCGGCGCCATCCAGTCGGTCGGCATCGCCGCGACCTGCGCCTGCGCCGGCATCATCGTCGGCGTCATCACCCTGACCGGGCTCGGGCTGAAGTTCAGCGAGATCGCCATCCAGGCCGCCGGCGGCAACCTCGTCATCACCGCGCTCTACACCGCGCTGATCGTCTGGATCGTCGGCCTCGCCGTGCCGGTGACGGCCAGCTACATCATCTGCGCCGTGGTCGCAGCACCGGCGCTGATCAAGCTCGGCGTGCCGGACTACGCGGCCCACATGTTCGTCTTCTACTACGCGGTGCTCTCCGAGGTCTCGCCGCCGACCGCCCTCTCGCCCTTCGCCGCGGCGGCGATCACCGGCGCCGGGCCCTACCGGACGACGCTCCAGGCCTGGAAATACACCCTGCCCGCCTTCGTCCTGCCCTTCGTCTTCGTCACCGACCCGGACGGCGTCGGCCTGCTGCTCGCCTTCAAGCCGGGCATGGGCTGGGGCGACGTGGCGCTGCAGATCTTCCTCGCCGCGGCCGGCCTCGCCGCCCTCTCCGCCGCCTGCCAGGGCTTCGCCCGGCGGGCCATGGCGGGGTGGGAGCGCGCGGGCTTCGCCGTGGCGGGCCTGCTGATGATCTTCCCGGCGCTGGTCGAGGCGGCCTTCGGCGATGCGGTGCCGGCGCCGCATTGGATTGGCGTGGCGCTGGGCGCCGTGCTGCTGGCCTTGCAGTGGCGGAGCACGTCACGCGCAGCGACAGCTTGATGCGGGAGGGGCTTTGCCCCTCCCGTGCTCCTCCCGCCGAAGACCGAAGGACTCTTCGAAATCGGGAATTACAAGGCGCGATAGGCGATGTCGCGGCGGCAGAAGCCTTCTGGCCAATCGATCGCATCGGCCGCCTGGTAGGCGGCGTCCCGAGCGGCCCTCACGGTCTCGCCAACCGCCGTCACGCCGAGCACACGACCGCCATTCGCCAGCACCGCCCCCTCGGGCCCCGGCACCGTCCCCGCATGGAAGACCAACACCCCGGGCACCGCCGCCGCCCGGTCCAGCCCACGGATCGTCGTGCCGCGGCGATAGGCCCCCGGATACCCCTCCGCCGCCATCACCACGCAGAGGCTTGGCCGCGCATCCCACTCCAGCGCCACCTCGCCAAGCCGCCCCTCCGCCGCCGCCAGCAGCGCGGCCAGCAGGTCGGAGCGCAGCCGCACCATCAGCGCCTGGCATTCCGGGTCGCCGAAGCGGACATTGAACTCGATCAGCTTCGGCCCAGCCGCGGTCAGCATCAGCCCGGCGAAGAGCACCCCGCGGAAGGGCGTCCCCCGCCGCGCCATCTCGGCGAGGCTCGGCCGGACGATACGCTCCATCGCCTCCGCCTCCAGCGCCGGGGTGAAGGCGGGCGGCGGCGAATAGGCGCCCATGCCGCCCGTGTTCGGCCCGGTATCGCCATCGCCGACGCGCTTGTGGTCCTGCGCAGCGCCGAGCGCGACGGCCCGCTCCCCGTCGCAGAGGGCGAAGAAGGAGATCTCCTCTCCGATCAGGCATTCCTCGATGACGACGCTCGCCCCGGCCGCGCCATGGATGCGGCTCTCCATGATGTCGGCGATGGCCGCCTCCGCCTCGGCGACGCTCGCCGCGACGACGACGCCCTTGCCGGCCGCCAGCCCATCCGCCTTGACGACGATCGGCGCCCCGCGATCCCGGACATAGGCCCGTGCCGCCGCCGCATCCTCGAACCGTGCCCAGGCCGCGGTCGGCACCCCGGCGGCATCCGCCACCTGCTTGGTGAAGGTCTTGGAACCCTCCAGCGCCGCCGCCGCCTGGCTCGGCCCGAAGACCTTGATCCCGGCCGCGGCCAGGGCATCCGCCAGCCCGAGCGTCAGCGGCGCCTCCGGCCCCACCACCACGAGGTCGACTGCCCTCTCTCGTGCCGCCGCAACCAGGCCGCTTACGTCCTCCGCCCCAACCGGCAAGCACTCCGCCACCGTTGCGATCCCCGCATTCCCCGGCGCGCACCAGAGCTTCGCCAGCTTGGGCGAGCGGGCGATGGCCCAGCACAGCGCATGTTCCCGTCCGCCGCCGCCGACCACCAGCACCTTCATCGCCGCACCCTCCAAACCGCGGCGGCTCTAGCATAAGCTAAGGCGATGGACACACCCGCGCCGCGCGCCAACATTCCCGAATTCGCCGTCTCCGAGATCGCCGGGGCCATCAAGCGAACGCTGGAGGAGAGCTTCGGCCGGGTCCGCGTCCAGGGCGAGATCACCGAGCTGAAGCGTTACCCCTCCGGCCATATCTACCTCTCGCTGAAGGACGAGCAGGCGAAGCTGGAATCGGTCATCTGGAAGACTTCCGTCGGCCGGCTCTCGGTGAAACCGGAGAACGGCATCGAGGTCATCGCCACCGGCCGCATCGGCACCTATGCCGACCGCTCGAAGTACCAGCTCGTCATCGACCGGCTGGAATTCGCGGGCGAGGGCGCCCTCCTCGCCCGTATCGAGATGCTGCGGAAGCGGCTGCTGGATGAGGGCCTCTTCGACCCCGGGCGCAAGCGCCGCCTGCCGATGCTGCCGGCCACCATCGGCGTGGTGACGAGCGAGCGCGGCGCCGTCATCCAGGACATCCGCACCACCATCGCCCGCCGCTTTCCGCGGCGCATCGTGCTCTGGCCCGTCGCCGTGCAGGGCCAGGGCGCGGCGGAGCAGATCGCCGCCGCCATCCGCGGCTTCGGCCGGCTGGAGGGGCCGATGCGGCCGGACGTGATCATCGTCGCCCGCGGCGGGGGCAGCCTTGAGGACCTGATGGCCTTCAACGAAGAGATCGTCGTCCGCGCCGCGGCCGAGAGCCCGATCCCCCTCATCAGCGCTGTCGGCCACGAGACCGACACCACGCTGATCGACTTCGCCTCCGATCGCCGTGCCCCAACGCCGACCGCCGCGGCCGAGATGGCGATCCCCGCCCGCACCGACCTTCTCGCCGACCTGGCGCAGACCGAGGCCCGGCTGCTCCAGCTCGGCCGTACCCTGGTCGAGCGGGCCCGCCGCCGCCTGATGCTGGCCGAGCGCGGCCTGCCCGACCTGCCCAACATCCTCGGCGCCATGCGCCAGCGGCTGGAGGATCGCGGCGAGCGCCTCACCCTCGCCCTCCCCGGCCTCGTCCAGCGCAAGCGCGGCGAGCTGGGCCGCCTTGCGCCCCGCCTGCCGCATCCGCGCGAGGGCATCGCCGCCCGCCGTGCCGCGCTCGCCCTGCTCCAGGCCCGCGGCCGCGCCGCCTGGGGCCGGATCGAGGCACGTGGTTACACCGCCCCGCCCCTCGCCCGCTTCAGCTCCGGCCCCCTCGTATCCTTGCTGCGGGAGAAGCGGCTGCGGCTGGAGGGGCTGGCCGCGCGGCTGGAGGGCGGCTCCTTCCAATCCGTCCTCTCCCGTGGCTTTGCCCTGGTGCGCGATGCCGAGGGCGCGCCCATCACCAGCGCCGCCGCCGTGCCGCCCGGCGCCCGACTCATCCTCACTTTCGCCGATGGCGAGGCGCAGGCGACGACCGATGGGTCAAAGCCGGCCGCGAAGCGCACGCCACGCAGCAAGCCGGCGCAGGAGACCCTGCTGTGATCCGCCGCCGTACGGTCCTTGCCTTTCCCGCCCTGCTGCTTGCCCGGCCGGCCTTCGCCTTGCCGACCGAAGGACTCACCCAGGGTGGCTTGGTCCGCGGCCGCGTGGCGCCGGGGACGCGGCTCGCGCTGGACGGCAAGCCCCTCCGCGTCGGGCCTGGCGGCGAATACGCCTTCGGCTTCGGCCGTGACCACGCGGCGGAGGCGACCCTCACCGTCACCCCGCCCGGCGGCCGGGCGGAGGCGCTGCGCCTCGCCATCGCCCGGCGCGATTGGTCGGTGCAGCGCATCACCGGCCTTCCCCCGGCGCAGGTGACGCCGGACCCGGAGGCACTGCGCCGCATCACGGCGGAGCGGGAGCGCCTGGCCGCCGCCCGCGCCACGGACAGCGCGCACACCAACTTCCTCGTTGAATTCCTACTACCCACCCATGGCCGCATCAGCGGCGTTTTCGGCAGCCAGCGTGTGCTGAACGGCGAGCCGCGCCAGCCGCATTACGGCTTCGACATCGCCGCCCCGACCGGCACGCCGATCCAGGCCATCGCCCCCGGTCAGGTCGTGCTGGCGGCCGATTTCTTCTTTTTCGGCCGCCTCACCATCATCGACCATGGTCATGGGGTTAACAGCCTCTATGCCCATCAATCGGCCCAGCATGTAGCCGAGGGCGAACAGGTTGCCGGCGGGCAGCGAATCGGTGCGGTCGGCGCCACCGGCCGCGTCACCGGGCCGCATCTGCATTTCGGACTGTCCTGGTACGCCACCTGGCTGGATGCCCAGCCCGTCCTGCCGCCCGTCACCGGGTGAAACCACGGCTCTTATCGGCGGTTCAGGCCGCGATACCAACAAGGAGCGCCCCTGCATGAGCGGCACCGAAGCCTTCGCCCAGTATCCCAGCCTCAAGGGCCGGGTGGTGCTGATCACCGGCGGCGCCAGCGGCATCGGCGCCAGCATGGTCGAGCATTTCGCGGCCCAGGGCGCGCGGGTCGCCTTCCTCGATTTCGACCGGGAGAACGGGCCGAAGGTCGCCGAGCGAACCGGCGCCCTCTTCCTCCCCTGCGACCTGCGCGACATCGCTGCCCTGCGCGCCGCCATCGGCGAGATCAGGGCGAAGCTCGGCCCCGTCACCGTGCTGGTGAACAACGCCGCCCGCGACGACCGCCATGGCTGGGAGACGGTCGAGCCCGACTACTGGGACGAGCGGATGCAGACCAATCTCCGCCACCACTTCTTCTGCGCCCAGGCCGTGGCGCCGATGATGATCGAGGCCGGCGGCGGCTCCATCGTCAATCTCGGCAGCGTCTCCTGGATGAAGTCGCAGGGCGGCATGCCTGCCTACACCACCGCCAAGGCCGCCATTCGCGGCCTGACCCGCGGCCTCGCCCGCGACCTCGGCCCGAGCAAGATCCGCGTGAACGAGGTGGTCCCCGGCTGGATCTTCACCGAGCGCCAGCTGGAGAAATGGGCGACGCCGGAAGGCGAAGCCGAGAACATGGCCCGGCAATGCCTGAAGGAGCGGCTCTATCCGCCGGACATCGCCCGCATGGTGCTCTGGCTCGCCGCCGATGACAGCCGGATGGTGACGGCGCAGCATCTTGTCGTGGATGGCGGCACGGTCTGACCGCGGGCCGAGGAGGCCTCCCGGCCCATTCTCGCCATGCCATTCTTCACGGTGCCGTGTTACCCCCTCCGTTGGTGAGGGCGCGGAAAGGAGGATGGCATGAATCGTCAGCACGGCAGCGTCGTGACCGCCACGATTTCCGGCCGGGAGGTCCGCTTCTTCGTCGAGGACGAGCGGGATGTCATCCAGCAGTACCACGCCGTCGGCCAGTTCTATGAGGTCGAGGAGCTCCGCATCATCGAGGAATTCTTCCCAAGGGGCGGCGTGTTCGTCGATATCGGCTCGAATGTCGGCAACCACTCGCTCTATGTCGGGACATACCTCCACCCGCGGCAGATCATCCTTTTCGAGCCGAACCCGCCGGCCATCGCCATCCTGACGCTCAACCTCGCCCTCAACGGGCTGCAACCGGTGGCAGACCTCACCTATCTCGGCACCGGCCTCGCCGATGTGCCGAGCCGGGCTCAGGCCCGGGTGCCGGAGGGTAATCTCGGCGGCACCTGGCTTGCTCCGACCCAGGAAGAGGACGCCCTGGTGCTGATCCGTGGCGACGATGCCCTGGCGCATCGCCGGGTCGATTTCCTCAAGATCGATGTCGAAGGGATGGAGATGCAGGTCCTGGCCGGGCTGCAGCGGACCATCGCCACCTGGCGCCCGCCGCTCTTCATCGAGATCGAGAACCGCAACGCCGAGGCCTTCCAGTCCTGGACCGAGCGGCAGGGCTATCGGATCGAACGCCGCTTCCGCCGCTATGAGGCGAACGAGAATTACCTTGCCCTTCCCATCGAGGCCTGAGCCGCCAGGCGATGACGCTCTGCTGCCTGATCCTCGCCCATGCCAAACCTGCCGTGACTGCGCGCCTGGTCCGGCGGATGCTCGGTGCCGGCATCGCCTGCCACGTCCATGTGGATGCCAAGGCCGACCTCGCCCCGTTCCAGCAGGCCCTGCCGGCGGAGGCGCATCTGCTGCGGGAGCGGGTCGAGGTCTGGTGGGCCGGCTTCTCGATGATCGAAGCGGTCTGCCGCCTGGCCGAGACGGCGCTCGCCCAGCCGGCACACACGCATTTCCTGCACCTCTCCGGCGACACCTACCCGATCAAGCCGATGCCGCGCCTGATCGAGATGATGACCGCCGATGCCGACTGGATCGACAGCGGAGAAGTTCCCCCGGGCGACCCCATCCTCAGCCGCATCGAGCGCTGCTACCTGCCGGATTGCGCCATCGGCAACCTGAGCCAGCGCGAGTCCTATACCGACCGCCACCTCGATGCCGCCACGGTTGGCAGGCTTGATGACTTCGCCCGCGCCTTCTCCATGAAGCAGGCCGGGCGCTTCCCCTGGCGCTATGCCAAGGGTGCGAATTGGTGGCTGCTGCGGCGCGAGACGCTGCTGCGCTGCCTCGATGTCTACCGGCACCGGCCGGAGATCGTCGACTGGTTCCGCTACTCCGCCCATCCGGATGAGAGCTTCTTCAACTCCGCGGTGCTGAACCTCCTCGGCCAGCCCTCGCCGTTCGGCTGTCCGATCCTCGCCCTATGGGACCGCCAGCCGCGGCCCTACGAGTTCCGCACGGCGGAGGACCTGCCGCTGCTGCGCACCGCCTGGCAGCCACTTGCCCGCAAATTCGCCGCCGACAGCCTGCCGCTGCTGGAGGCGATCGATGCCGAGCTGGGAGCGGCGCCCGGCTGAACCAGGCGCCGCCCCACGCCCTTAGCTGCCGACCCGCACCGGCGTCAGGTCCTGGAACCAGGACCGCGCCTGTACGAAGCCCTGCACCCGCCGGTTCATCGCCCGCGGGTTCAGGTCATGCGCGACGAAGAGGAAGAGCGCGTCGTCCACGATCTTCGCATGCAGCTCGGCCATCAGCCGGGTCTGCGCCGCCGGGTCGAATTCGGCGAGGATCCTGCCGATCAGCGCGTCGTAGTCCGGGCTGGAGAAGCCGCCCCAATTGTTGCCCGCCGGCGGCGTCAGATCGGAGCGGAGGAAACGGATCATCGCGGTGAACGGGTCGATCGCGGTGAAGGAGATGTTGATCCCGGTGATGCCGCGGTTGGACGGCGCCTTCCAGCCGTCGCGCCAGATGGTCAGCAGCGTGTTCCACTCGAACACCTCGAACTCGATCTCGATGCCGATTTCCTTCAGCATCTGCTGCACGGCCTCGTTCATCGCCATCGGCTGCATCTGGCCGGAGCCGCTGGTGGAGATGCCGATCTTCGTGCGTAGCGGGTTGCGCGGCGAGAACCCTGCCTCCGCCATGAGCCGCTTCGCCGCCGGCAGGTCATGGGCCCATTTGAACTTCGGCACGCTGTTCCACGGATCGCCGAGCGGGAGCAGGCCGGCGCCCTCATCCATCAGCCCGCCGAGCATGTCCTTCATCGCCGCCCGGTCGATGGCGAGGTTGGCCGCGCGCCGTACCCGCACGTCGCGCCAGGGCGAGCCCTCGGCCGTCGCCAGCTGCCAGGTCCAGTTGTGCGGGTATTGGTTGGTCACGATGGTGAAGCCTGCCTGCCGCAGGCTCGGCACCGCATCGGCCGGCGGCGCCTCGATCCAGTCCACCTGGTTGGAGCGCAGCGCGGCGACGCGGGTATTGGGCTCGGCCAGCGGCAGCAGCACCAGTCGCTCGCATTTCGGCACCCGCTTCGCGTCCCAATACTCGGCATTGCGGGTGAGGACGGCGCGCTCGCGGATGTTGAAGCTTTCCAGCCGCCACGGACCGGTGCCGACCGCCTTCGCCATATAGGCATCCCAGTTGCGGCCCGCGGCTTCCCAGGCGCCCTGCTGGACGATGCCGATCCAGCTCACGCCATAGGGCAGCGTGCTGTCCACCGTGCGGGTCTCGATGGCGATGGTCTGCTCGTCGAGCGCCTCCCAGGCGACGACCGTCGGCACGCGGACGCGGCCGAAGGCGGCGGCGCGCTGGTCGAAATGCGGCGCATCCGTCTTCAGCACCCGGTCGAAGGAGAAGACCACATCCTGAGCGGTCAGCGGCTTGCCGTCGTGGAATTTCACCCCCTGGCGCAGGGTGAAGGTCCAGCGCTTCGGGTTGGCCGGATCGACCCTCCACTCGGTCGCAAGCCCCGGGACCAGCACCGCCGGCGCATCGGCCTTGGAGAGGTCCCAATGCACCAGCTGGTCATAGATCGTGACGCCCATGAAGCGGTGCCCCTCGGCGCCCTGGTCCGGCACGCCATTGGTCAGCGGCACCGCGGCCGCGGTCATGCCGACGCGGAGGGTGCCACCGGCCGCCTGCGCCTGGGCCAGGTCGAAGGGTAGCGCGCCGGCGGCGAGCAGCGTGCCGGCACCGCGCAGCAAGCCGCGGCGCCTGAGATGCATGTCCATGATGATCCTTGCTCCCGGAGATCCGATGCGGACCGGCATGCAATTTCGTGACCAGAACACGGGCGGCCGGCTGACCCTTCCGGCCGGCAGGGTCGCGCCCTAGTCTGGCGCCATGCCCGACCACCGCCGGACGACCGCCTGCTTTCCTCGCCTCGCAATCCTGGCCGGGACGCTGCTCGCCCTGAGGGCGGAGGCGGCGGAACCTGGTGCAGGGCTCGCGCGCGGCGAGCGCCTCTACGCCGCAGAATGCGCCAGCTGCCACGGCCGCGCGCTCGAAGGCCAGCCTCGCTGGTGGCAGGCGGATGCCGCCGGCCAGGTGCCGGCCCCGCCGCTCGATGGCAGCGGCCATGCTTGGCAGCATCCCGACGCGCAGCTTTACGAGTTCATCGCCCACAGCATGGTCAGCGTCGCGGGCCCCGGCTACCGCTCCGCCATGCCCGCCTTCGCCGGAAGGCTGGCGGAGGACGACATCCGCGCCGTCATCGCCTTCATCAAGAGCCGCTGGCCGGAGGGCACGCGGGCGGCGCAGACGGCCCTCAACCCCGGCGGCGAAGAGGCTCTCGCCGTGCTCTTCCAGCAGGGCGGCGACTGGACCTTCCCACCGGATTGCCTCGACCCGGCCCAGCGCGCCTCGCGCGGCCCCGCCCGATAGGACCGGGACTCAGCGCCTGGCGTCCGGCGGCAGGTCCAGGCCGACCGGCAGCACGACCTGCTCGAAATCGCTGACCAGCACCTCCACCCGCACCGACCACCGCCCTGGCAGGGCGAATTCCGGTCCTTCATGCACGAAGCGCCCGGCACCCTCGGGCCGCAGCCGGCGGCGGAACGGCCCGATGCCCGCCTCCGCCCGCTCAAATTCAACCCAAACCTCCAGGGAATGGCGGCAAGGCCTCGCCCGAGGCGCGGCCGAGCATGACCACCAGCCGGTTGGGTCCGGCTCGGCCCGGCAGCAGCTCGACCAAGGCGGCCAGGCCACCCCCTTCCGTCGCCACGGCGACGCCCTCCGCGGCCGCATGATGCATCGGCATCGCCGCATGGGGCAGCGGCGTGCGGACCAGCGCGGCGGTGAGGGCGAGCACCGCGGCGGCCACCACCATTTCCGCCAGGATGCTGTGCGAGAGGCGTCGCGCGGCATCCTCCCGCACGGTGAGGGCAGGGCTCAGCCGCTGCCGGTTCAGCCCGGCCAGCGCCAGCAGCAGGAGGAAGCCGCACGCCTTCGCCAGCACCAGCCGCCCATAGCCGCTGCCGACCAACTCCCCCGGTGAGTCCAGGCGCAGCGCCCCGAGCACCACCCCCGCCAGCAGCAACGCCGCCACGCCGGGCAGGGCAAGCCGCGAGAACCGCTCGACCACCGGAGCGCAGGCGGCCCCCTGCCCGGCCAGCAAAGCGCGGAGCGGCCAGAAGCCACCGATCCAGAAGGCGACCACCAGCCCATGCACGGCCAGCGCCGCCGCGGCCAGCCAGCGCGGCTCGGCCGTCGCGGCATGGCCCGTCAGGGGAAGGCCGAGCACCACGAGTAGCGCACCCCCTGCCCCCATCCAGCGCGCAGCCGGATGCCGCTTCCATGGCGCGGCTGCCACCAGCCCGAATCCCGCCGCCGCGACACCCAGGCTCACCGCCGGCGGTGCCGCCACCCCGGCCCGCCAGACCGCCGGATCGAGCAGGCCATCCCACCCCGCCTCCGCCAGCAGCCCGCCCTGCGCCCCGACCGAGAGCAAGGCCGCCCCCAAGCCGAGAAGCCCGGCCCAACCCATCCCCTGCACGACATGCCGCGGCGGCTCGGCGACCAGCAGGCGGAACAGCGCGGCGCCCGGCCCGGCTACCAGCGCCGCATAGAAGATGAGCCGCAGCCCTTGCAGCAGCCCCGCCCAGGCCGGCGCCAAGCCATCCTCGGCCGGCGCGTCGCGGCCGGTGCCGCCGTAGCCCCCACCCCGAAGGCCAGCGCCCCGGCGACAGGGTGGCCATCCGTCGATACCACTCGCCAGTCGAGCAGATAGACGCCCCGGCCGAGCCCCGGCGGCAGCCGCGCGCTCAGCACCGCCCCCGGCCCGGGCAGGCCAGGCAGCGCGAGCGCCACCCCATCGGGCCCGACGATCCGCAGCGAGAGCGGCGTCACCACCTCGTCGAAGCGCAGCGTCACCTCGGACGGCGCCTCGGCGAGGCTTGCCCCGTCTTCGGGCATCGTCGCCACCAGGGCGGCATGGGCCCGGACCGCCCCCGGCGATGCCAGCCAGGCCGCCAGCAGCAGGGCGAGCAGGCGCACGCCCCACCTGCCCCGGCCCGGCGGCCTCACGGCTTCGGCGTCAGCCGGAGCCCATAGGCCGGCCAGCGCGGCGCCGGCTGGCCTGGCTCGGCGCGCTCGATCCAGCGGGTGACGGCTCCCCCCTCGCATTCCTGGATGAAGGGGAACCAGAGCGACTGGCCCGCCCGGTCCGGCGTGCGGACCATCAGCAGGAACTCGTCATACTGGTCGTCCGGCAGCCGCCCGCCGCGCCAGGCGATCTCCTTCACCGTGGAGGCGGCCGCACCATGCTCGCCGCGGCCCGGCGCGGGCTCGCCCGGCAGGATGGCGAGCGTCCAGCCCGGCTTCGGCGCCGGCCGCACCGAGGTCAGCCCCTCCGGCACGGCGAGGCGGATGCCGGTGGTCGCTGCCCCGGCGCAGCCATGCGGCACGCGTATGACGAGGCGCACATAGCTGTCGGCCGGCGCCTCCGCGCGGTCGAGTGTGACGTGGGCCGCCACCGGCAGGGCGGCGAGGCCGGCCAGCAGGGCAAGGCCGGCGAGGCCATGACGCAAGGCCATGATCGCTCCCCCTCGCTCAGCGCGGCATGGCGGAATGGCCCGCCATGCCGCCGGCCCCGGCGCCCTGGACGGCGAGTTCGACGGCGACGCTGCCCGCATGCTCGAAGGTCAGCGTCACCGGCACGCGCTCGCCCTGGCTCAGCGGCCGGTTGAGGCCGATGAGCATCATGTGCAGACCGCCCGGCTGCAGCTGCACCGCGCCATGCGCCGGCAGGTCGATCGCCTGTACCGGGCGCATGCGCATGACATCGCCGTCCCGCACCGTGGCATGCAGCTCGACCGTCCGCGCCACCGGGCTGGAGGCGGAGACCAGCCGGTCGGCCGCCGCGCCGCGATTCTCGATCCGCATGAAGGCGCCGCCGACGCCGCCCTGCACGGCGGCCCGCGCCCAGGGCTGCTCGACGGCTATGCCGCCCGCCTCCTGCGCGGCGAGGGGAAGGGCGAGGCCGCCGGTGGCGGCGAGGGTGAGGGCAAGGCGGCGCAGGGCCGGAGCGGGCATGGCGAACCTCCAGGAGCGGCGATGGGTCACGGGAGCCTCCGGCGCAGCGCCGCGGCGAGGTCCTCGGCGGTAGTGCCGGGCCGGAACAGGCCCCGCACGGCGCCATCCGGGTCGAGCAGGTAGATGAAGGAGGAATGGTCCATGAGGTAGCCATCCCCATCCCCTGGTCGGGCCCTGGCGTAATAGACCCGGTAGGCCCGCGCCGCCTGCGCCACATGCGCCGCGCTGCCGGTCAGGCCGATGAGCCGTGGGTGGAACAGCGCGACATAGTCGGCCAGCCGTTCCGGCGTGTCGCGCTCCGGGTCGATGGAGACGAAGACCGGCCGCACCCGCTCGCCGAGTTCCGGGCCGAGCGCATCCAGCGCCGCGGCCATGGTCTGCAACTCGGTCGGGCAGACATCGGGACAGAAGGTGTAGCCGAAATAGAGCAGCGCCCATCGGCCGCGCAGGTCACGGTCGGTCGCCGCCCGCCCGGCCTGGTCGGTCAGCGAGAAGGCGCCGCCCAGGGCGACGCCCTGCGGCAGGGCGGTCTCGCCCGGCACGGCGGCAGGCGGTCGGTCGGTCGGCTGCGCATAGGCGGCAGGCGCGAGGAACAGCGCCAGGGCAAGGCCCGGCGCGGACAAGTTTCGGTGCATGATGGATGATGTCCTGACGGCGAGGATCGGCAGGCCCGAAGGCCCGGCGGCGGATCGGCGTCAGGCGGTGGGCGGGGCCCTCGGCTGCTGGGGCGGGGCACGCGGCGGGGCGACCGGAAGCCCCTCATCCCCGAGCGGCGCCTGCCCGGCCGGCCAGACGACCGGCAACGCCAGGGCGGACGGGGCCGGCGCCTCCAGCGCGACGGGGCCGCAGCAGCCGGGGCAGAGCCCGTGCTTGGCCGCCGGCTGCGGCACCGGCCGCCCCTCATCGTCCAGCACGGCGGTGGTCAGCCCCTCCGCGCCGCAGATGACGACGCTGTGCCCGCCGGCCATGCTGGCCAGCGGCTGCATCCCGTACTCGAAGACGAGCCCCCACTGCACCAGGAGCAGCAGGGCGAGCAGGCGCGTGAAGAAGGGCCCGAGCCGGATCATCCTGCGCCTCCCCTAGCATGCGCCTGCCGCACCGGCCAATCGCGCCTATCCGAGCGCTGCCAGCCTGCGTTAAGCCGCGCACAGCTGAGGAGCGCGCGGATGCCAGGATTCACCAACCGGCAGGAGGAAGAGGTCGAGGCGGCAACCGCCCTCGCTCTCGACGTGGCGCCGCTGCTCGATGCCGTCATCCTCACCCATCACCGCGATGCCGATACCCTCGACCTGATGCGGCCCGGCGAGGCCGAGCTCGAGACGGTCCGGGCGACGAACCGCGCCGTGGCAGCGGAGCTCGATCTCGAAGGGGTCGAGGTCATCGTCCAGCGGGCCGACCGTGCCGCCTTCCGCCGCTGGATGCAGGGCCGCGACGACACGCCGGAGAACCGCCGGGCCTGGATCGACCGCGCGCGGCTGATCCGAGGCGCCGCGGCGCTGCGCCTGCTCGGCCTCGAGATCGAGGAGGAGACCGACATCGAGCCGCCTGCCTTCGGCCCCGCTCCTGGCCCGGTCGCCGACCGCCTGCTGGCTGCCTATTTCGAGGATGGCGACCAGTTCCGCGACCTGACGCAGGAGATCCTGGAGGCTGGCCGCCTCGACATCCTCGACCTTGCCGGCCGCAAGATCGGCGAACGCCAGGGCGAGGACGGCATGGCCGAATTCGGCGGTGCCCTGCTGGCGCTGGCGGAGAGCGGCACGGCCGGCCCCGCGGGCTGGGCCGCGCTCGTCGCTTTGCCCGTCGCCCTTCCCACCGGCCATGCCCCCAGCGCGACTGCCCTGGCGGAGAGCCTGCTCGCCTCTGGCTTCTTCAACGAGAGCGAGGAAGTCCGCTTCCTGCCGGGCTGGCGCTCGCCGCAGGCGCTGGCCGGACTCGAAGCCGCAGGGATGCGCCGGATGTTGCTCGACCTCGCCGAAGGGCGCGAACCCGCCGACCTGCCACCGGGCGACACGGACGACCTCGCCCGCCATGGCTTCGGCCTGCTGCTTGGGGTGCAGTTCGACTGGAGCATCCCGACCTGGGAGCAGATTGCCGCCGCCGGCGGCCTGCCGGACGAATCCGACCCGGAGGCGGAAGCGATGCGCCGCGCCGCCTTGTTCCAGCGCTGGCGGAGCGCCGCCTTTCACGCGCATGGTGGATGCGTCCCGCTCGAGCTCGTGCCGCCCTCCGAGGTCGGGAGCGAGATCGCCGAGTTCCTTGCCGAAGCCGACGATCCGCCCGAGCGCTGAAGCTGGCTGGCAAGACACCAGGAGAAGGCTCGGCAGCGGAAGGCGCCGGAGAGGCGGAAGGATGAACGGGGGACAGCGATTCACCAATCCTCTTCGATGCCCCTATCCGATCGCTGAGCGATACATCGACCCCGCCGAGAGCCTTACCGCCGCTTCCCGTCGTTGCAGCCGGCCGCTTCCATAATTCAAACACCGTCACGATCCGGCGTAGCGTTTGGCAGATGCACAACGCGAAGTTGCGCGGCGTCGCTTGCTGCCGCTTCCTGGCAATCATGCCGTAGCAGCCTAAGCCCTGGCCGCCGGCGCCTTCGTCGGCCGTGACGTCAACGCCACGGACCCGGCTGACGACGGATGGCAGCTTGTGTCCCTGTGCCGATTGCGGCGGACGCCCTGTCCCCCACCACTATGCCCGACACCAAACCAAAGCGGATCACCGTCCAAAGGTGCCGCCATGACAGTGAACAGGCCCATTGGCACAGTACATCGCCTGGGTCGGAACGGCTATTACATGCCATGGCCTTCGGTTTGTCACGCAGGGTTGGAGGCATCAACAGCCACAACGACTTGGTCTTGCTCAAGGCATGCAGAAGTGCCATGCCGGGAATGGCGCTTCTTTAACCTTCCGGCAAAGCCACGGCGGGGCATGAGTGGAAAAAGTTGTGTGGTGCTAAGGCTTAACCTGTTTGCAGGCGTAAGCCAGGAGAACAGGGAGAGTGGCATCACATTAAGATTCCACAACCATACCGATATCAACATGAATTTTACACACCTTGCCGCCACAAGAACCAAATAGTTTATATTAAGTTCTATGGTGCAACTGATTCGGCAAAATTTGGTGCAATATGCGTAAAGATCGTTAAACGCAAAGAAATCACGGCATTGCTAGTATGCAAACTATTTCGGCGCGGTACCGTCCCCATCAACAGGGCGCGATAACTGCACATCCATTTACCGAGGAACGGATTTTATGGCGGGCATCAGGATCCAAGCTGAGACGGGTGCGATCACGCTGGTAGCAGCGCCTGATGCCGACAGGACGCGGGTCCGGGATTCCGCCAACCTGGAGACCACTCCTGGCCTACCGAACAGCCTCCGTCCCGGCTATACGGGCACAGGCTACCTCGACTTCGGCAACGATGCTGGCGACCGCGTCACCTACACCTTCGAAGTCGAGACGGCGGGCCAGTACACGGTCAACATCCGCTACGCGTCCTCGCCGTTCAGCGGCAACCCGCGTGCCCTCGCCATCGCCGTCAATAACGGCGCTCCTACCAACGTCACCTTCCCCAACACCGGCCCGGGTGACGGCCCGGTCCTGCAGCAGGGCTTCAGCGTCTGGGGAACCTTGACCCAGACCGTGACCCTCCAGGCCGGCAGCAACACCCTCTCCTTCGCAATTCCCCCCGGCGCCACCGCGGGCCCCAACCTCGACAGCATCGAAATCGTCCTGCCCGGAACGGCGCCCGACGCTACCGCCGATGCCGACGGCAACCTCGCCTTCGCCGGGCCGGCCGCGCCGCTGGAGAAAGCCGCCGCCGCCTCCATCACCTTCAACGTCGCCGGCCGTGACGACGACGTCTTCAAGGCCGAGATCAGCTTCGACGGCGGCACCACCCGTACCACCGTCTACCCCAACGCCCAGGGCAACTTCACCTTCAACGGCTCCGCCCTCCCCTTCGGCAACAGCACCGCCACCCTCATCGTCACCGACACCACCGGCAACGAGGCCAGGGCGACGACCTCCCTCAACATCGGCGGCACGACCGGGGAGCCCTTCCAGCTCACCATTCAGGCCGAAGATTTCAGCGTCAGCGACAACACCGGCACCGGCGCAGCCCTTACTCAGCCGCGGAAGGTCGGGGCCCTGGGCACCGGCCTCTCCGCACCTGCCCGCGACGTGAACGGTGATGGCCTTTGGGACGGCTTCACCGGCACCGGTTACATGGACATGGGCGACGGTGCCGGCGACGCCACCGGCCTTGCTATCAACATCCCCACCGCCGGCACCTATACGCTTTCTTTCCGGTATGCCAATGGCGGCACGACCGAACGGCCCATGACGCTCACCGTCAATGGTCAGGCTCAAAGCCTGGCGGTTCCGTTCGCCAGCACCAATGCCTGGGACACCTGGGGAACCGCCACAGTCACCGTCCAGCTCGCCGCAGGCCGGAACACCATCTCCCTCGCCAACACCATCGCCAACGGACCCAATATCGACAGCGTCACCATCGCCGCCCTTGCGGAGGAAGAGCCGGAGAACGCGCCGCCGGTTGTGGTAGGCGGCAGCATCGACGACGCGGAAGCGGTGGAGGGCACTCCTTTCACCCTCGACCTCGCCACCCTCTTCAGCGATGCCGATGGCGAGAGCCTGAGCTTCACCGCCACTGGCCTGCCCAGCTGGCTGACCCTCGACGCGGACGGCGTGCTGAGCGGTACGCCGACGGACAATGCCGCCGGCAATCCGGTGACGATCACGGTCACCGCCCGGGACGCCGCCGGCGCCCAGGCGAGCGATACCTTCCAGCTGACGGTTACCGAAGCCGACGAGAATGACGCGCCCGTCGTGGCGGCCGCCATCGCCGACCAGACCGGCCAGGTGGGCGTGGCACTGAACTTCACCCTGCCGTCCGGCACCTTCACCGATGCCGACAGCGACATGCTGACGCTGAGCGTTGACACCTTGCCCGACGGGCTTGATTTCGACGCGGCGACTGGCCGCTTCACCGGCACGCCGACCACCGCCGGCAACTATGAAGTGACCGTCACCGCCACCGACCCGACCGGCGCGACCGTCACCGACACCTTCGAACTGGTCATCGAACCCGAGGAGGAAGAGCCGGAGAACGCGCCGCCGGTTGTGGTAGGCGGCAGCATCGACGACGCGGAAGCGGTGGAGGGCACTCCTTTCACCCTCGACCTCGCCACCCTCTTCAGCGATGCCGATGGCGAGAGCCTGAGCTTCACCGCCACTGGCCTGCCCAGCTGGCTGACCCTCGACGCGGACGGCGTGCTGAGCGGTACGCCGACGGACAATGCCGCCGGCAATCCGGTGACGATCACGGTCACCGCCCGGGACGCCGCCGGCGCCCAGGCGAGCGATACCTTCCAGCTGACGGTTACCGAAGCCGACGAGAATGACGCGCCCGTCGTGGCGGCCGCCATCGCCGACCAGACCGGCCAGGTGGGCGTGGCACTGAACTTCACCCTGCCGTCCGGCACCTTCACCGATGCCGACAGCGACGTGCTGACATTCAGCGTCACCGGCCTGCCCGACGGCATCACCTTCGACGCCACGACCGGCGCCCTCACCGGCACACCGACCGTCGCCGGCAACTATGACCTGACCGTCACCGCAACCGATACCAGCGACGCCACCGCCAGCGACACCTTCACCCTCGTCATCGCGCCCACCGAAGCCGACGAGAACGCCGCGCCGGTCCTGGCGGCCGCCATCGCTGACCAGACCGGCCAGGTGGGCGAGGCGCTGACCTTCACCCTGCCGTCCAACGCCTTCACCGACCCCGACGGCGACGCGCTGGCCTTCACCTTCGCCGGCCTGCCGCAGGGCGTCACCTACGACGCCGCGACCCGCACCCTCTCCGGCACCCCGACCGCGGCCGGCACCTACGAGCTGACCGTCACCGCCACCGACACGGCCGGCGCGACCGCCACCGACACCTTCAACCTGGTCATCAGCCCCGAGGAGGAAGAGCCGGCCGGGGTCGTGCGGATCGAGGCGGAGGCCTTCGAGCGCCGCACCGGCTTCACCTCCGAGACCGTCGCCGGCACCTCCGGCGGCCAGGTGATCCGCCTGCCCTCGCGCCTGAGCGGCACGACCTCGACCGACCTCGCCGATGTCGGGGTGACGGCCGGGACCTACGACGTCCGCATCGCCTATCTCGACGAGAACGACAGCAACATCGGCGCCTCGCTCTATGTCGACGGCGTCAAGGTCGGCGACTGGCGCTTCGACCAGGCGACGCCCGGCAACGGCACCCAGATCGCCAACCTGCGCGAGGTGACCTTCGCCAATGTGACGGTCGGCGCCAACTCCGTCCTCGAGTTGCGGGCCACCTCGGACAACCTCGAGTTCGCTCGCATCGACTATGTCGAGCTGACCCCCAAGCCTGCGCCGGAGGAGCCGGAGAACGCCGCGCCTGTGCTGGCGGCCGCCATCGCCGATCAGACCGGCCAGGTGGGCGAGGCGCTGACCTTCACCCTGCCGTCCAACGCCTTCACCGACCCCGACGGCGACGCGCT
>NZ_JAETWB010000011.1:0-33159 GCF_016773205.1 Belnapia arida | reverse complement strand
ACCGCCACCGACACGGCCGGCGCGACCGCCACCGACACCTTCAACCTGGTCATCAGCCCCGAGGAGGAAGAGCCGGCGGCACCGATCCTGATCCAGGCTGAGACAGGTCAGGTCACGCTGGCGGCCGCGGCAGACACCCAAAGCACGCAGATCCGGGATCCAAGCAATCGGGAAAGCAACCCCGATTTGCCGAACGGCCTCCGCCCCGGCTTCACCGGCACGGGCTACCTCGACTTCGGCAATGACGGCGGCGACCGCGTCACCTACACCGTCCAGATCGAGACGGCAGGCACATACACGCTCAACGTGCGCTACGCCTCCGCCCCGTTCAACGGGGCTGACCGCTCCCTCGCCATTGCCGTCAACAACGGCACCCCAACCACAATCCCCTTCCCGAGCACCGGCCCGGGCACCGGACCGGTCGCTGAGCAGGGCTTCAACGTCTGGGGTACCCTGACCCAGACCGTGACCCTCCAGGCCGGCACCAACACCATCTCCTTCGCCATCCCCGCCGGTGCCACTTCCGGCCCCAACCTCGACAGCCTCGAGATCGTCCCGGTTGGGACTCCGCTCGACTCCACCGCCGATGCGGACGGCAACCTCTTCCTTTCCGGGCCAGATGAGCCGCTCAACCAGACGGGCGCCGCCTCCATCAACTTCAATGTTGCCGGCCGCGACGCCGACATCGTCAAGACCGAGATCAGCTTTGACGGCGGCACCACCCGCACCACTGTCCTGCCCGATGCCGACGGCGACTTCGTCTTCAACGGCTCCGCCCTGCCCGCCGGCACCAGCACCGCCACCATCATCGTCACCGACGCCGCCGGCAACGAGGCCGAGGCCACGACACCCGTCACTATCGGCGGCACGACCGGAACACCCTTCCAGCTCACCATCCAGGCCGAAACCTTCGTTATCAGCGACAACACGGGCACTGGCTCGGCTCTTACCCAGAAGCGCGAGGTTGGGAACACGGGCAGCGGCTTCACGGCTCCTACCCGCGACCTGAACGGCGATGGCCTCTGGGACGGCATCACCGGCAGCGGCTACATGGACATGGGCGGCAATGCCGGCGATGCCGTGAGCTTCGGCGTTACGGCCCCCACCGCCGGCACCTACACCCTGTCCTTCCGTTACAGCAACGGCGGTAACGACAGCGCGCCGCGCCCCATGACCCTCAGCGTGGGCGGTCAGACCCAGACCATCGCCTTCACCAGCACCGGCGTCGATGGCTGGGACAACTGGGCAACCGCCACCGTCACCGTTCAGCTCGCCGCGGGCCAGAACACCATCTCGCTCGCCAACAATGGCACCAACGGACCCAATATCGACAGCGTCACCATCGCCAGCGAAGGCACCACGCCTGTCGACACGCGTGACCAGCTGACCTTCGAGCCGGTGGTCAAGATCAACTTCCAGCCGGCGCCCGGGCAGACGCAGAACGGGCTGCCCGCCGGCTATGTCACGCCGGCCGGATATCTTGCCGATACCGGAGAGGGTTTCGGCAACCGGGGCAACGGCTTCAGCTATGGCTGGGTGACCGAGGCGAGCGTCGCCGACGGCACGGCAAACGGCACCATCGCCGCGGCGCAGCCGGCGAATGCGCATTGGTACAAGAACATCGCCACCAATGCGTCGGATCTGCAGAAGACCTACGCACACTTCGAATTGCCTGGCACGGGCACCGCGGGCGCGCGGGCCTGGGAGATGGCGCTGGCGAACGGCACCTATCAGGTGAAGATGTCGATCGGCGACACGGCCGGCGCATTCGACAGTACCTATCGCGTCAATCTGGAAGGTGCGCAGGCCGGCGCGGCCTGGGTGCCGGCCAATCCCGGCGGCAACGGCGCGCAGACCGGCGGCGGTTTCCGCTCCACCCTCGTCACCCGCATCGTGCAGGTGACGGACGGGCGGCTGACCATCGACTCGATCGGCGGCACCAACACCGAGATCCAGTATCTCGAGATCGAGCGCGTGCCTGACCTCACGCCACAGGACTCACGCACGGCCGACCTGGACTACTCCTTCTTCGTCGCCCCCGTAGCCTCCTACCTGAACGAGCAGGTCTCCATTGCCATCGGCGAGAATGGCTCGCTGCCGACGGGCATCAACCCCAACTCCGCACTGGTGGTTGGCGTCAATGTGCAGGCGCCCGACCATCGCGGGCCGAACATCGCCCATGTGGACAACGTCAAGCTGGTCGAGACACTGACCGGCCAGGAGGTGGCGATCACCGTCCAGATCAGCGGCGGCGCGGACAGCCTTACCATCCGCCCGACCCAGCCGCTGAAGGAGAACACCAGTTACACGCTGAAGGTCGAGGACGTGCTCGACCTCGGCGGCATCGAGAACCCGACGGCGCCGCTGCACCAGATGCAGGACCTGACGACGACCTTCGTCACCGGCACCGCTCCGGTGGAGACCGCCCGCGAGGTCGCCTTCACCACCCAGATGTTGCTGGACGGCTTCACCGATGGGGCCGGTGGCTTCACCACGGTGGAGTTCGGGCCGGACGGCAAGCTCTATGTGGCGACCATCACCGGGGAGATCTATCGCTGGGCCGTCAACTCCGACGGCTCCATCGACAAGGGTTCGAAGGAGAGCCTGATCCTCGATTACTTCAGCCAAGGCGCGGATCGGCGTGGCATCATCGGCTTCACCTTCGACCCGGAGAATCCGAATACCATCTGGGTGAGCGACAACTACCCGATTCCGCGGGAGAATAAGGCGTTCGATACGCCAGAGTTCTCCGGCCGCATCAGCAAGATCACGCTTGGGACCAATGGCTCCTTCACCGGCGCGACGGCCGAGGCCTATGTCACCGGCCTGCCGCGCTCGGGTGGAGACCATGTGACCAACAGCCTGGAGTTCCGCGCCAACCCGAATGCGGGCGCTGCGGGCGAGCCCGCCTATCTGCTCTACCTGTCCCAGGGTTCGAACTCGGCGGCAGGCAGCCCGGATGGCGCCTGGGGCAATCGGCCCGAGCGGCTGCTGAACGCGGCCGTGCTGGAGATCGATCCGCGACGCGATGCGCCGGGGGCGGGCTTCGACGTGCGGACGGAGCCGGTCAGCGCTCCAACCACGACCAATCCGGCCTCGAGCTTCAATGCGAACGGCACCTATCCGGGCTTCTACAACCCCTTCGCCCCGGATGCGGTTCTCAAGATCTTCGCCACCGGCATCCGCAACGCCTATGACCTGGTCTGGCACTCGAACGGCCAGCTCTACGCGCCGACCAACGGCACGGCATCCGGCGGCAGGACACCGGACGACCCGGCCCAGGCGGGCAGCCAGGTCATCAGCAACTCGCCCAAGCAATACGACTATCTCTTCACAGTTGAGGAGGGCAAGTACTACGGCCATCCCAACCCGCTGCGCGGCACCTACGTGCTCAACGGCGGCAACCCCACTGGCGGCATCGACCCGAACGAGGTGACGGACCGGAAGGACGGCAACCCGAACACCGACGGCTATGATGTCGGCGTGCTGCCGGACGAGAACTACGACCTCGATGGCACCTACAACCTTGGCTACAACCAGTCGCCGAATGGCGCGACCGAGTACAAGGGCAATGCCTTCGGCGCCAACCTGAAGGGCGCGATCCTGATCGCGCAGTTCTCGACCGGCGACAATGTCCGTGTGATCCGCGTCGGCAGCGACGGCAAGATCGTCGGCGACGACGTGCTGCGCCGGCCGGACGGCTCCATCATCGACGACTACATCGACCCGCTCGACATCATCGAGAACCCGGTCACCGGCCAGCTCTACCTGATGACGCTGAACCGCGGGACCGGCGCCAGCCAGCTCGTGCTGCTCACCCCCGCCCCAGGCGGCGTGACGCAGGACGTGACGGCCGACGAGGGCGGCAACCTGGCCATCGCCGTGGCGAATGCCAGCAACCCGGCCGCTGTCGTCTTCCAGGTGAGCGGCCTCGACACCGACATCACCGCACTCCGTGTCCGCATCGGCACCGGCCCGCAGCAGACGGTGACGCTGGACGCGAACAGCCGCTTCACGCTCGACCTGAGCACGCAGAGCGGACCGGTTGCCATCCAGCTCGAGGTCACAGACGACGCGCAGAACCGCGCGACGAGCACCGCGACCTTCACGCCGGGCAGCAATCCGGGCGGCGGAACCGGCGACCTCGTCTCGCTCGCCGTGATCCAGGCGGAGGACGTGACGCCGAATGACGGCACCTCCGTCAGCGTCTCGACCGGCGGCGCCGCGCAGATCCAGATCCGCACCACGGCCAACCCCGAGAGCGGCAACGATCTCGTCGGCGGCCTTCGCCCCGGCGCCTTCGGTCTCGACGGGAACACCAACAACACCGATGGCGTCGCCGGCGGCTATGCCGATTTCGGTGCGACGGTGGGCGATCTGCTAACCTTCAACATTACCGTCCCGGAGGATCAGATCGGCTCGGGCCTGATCCGCGTGCGGTACGGCAACGGCGGCACGGCGGACCGTCCGCTCCAGGTGCTGGTGAACGGTGCGAGCGTCGGCACATTCGGCTTCAGCCCGCCGCCGGGCGTAACCGGCACCGCGGCCTGGTCGACCTGGCAGGTGATCGAGATCCCGGCGAACCTCATCGCCGGCACCAACACCGTCACCTTCCGCCAGACCACCGCGGCCGGGCCGAACATCGACCAGATCGAGGTGCTCGCGCCGCAGCCGACGGCGCCGGGCGGAAACTCCTACGCCTACTACGAGGCCGAGGCGGCAGCGCTCTCCGGCGCCGTGGTGGTGACGCAGGACCGCAATCAGGAGGGCACCGGCTATGTCGACTTCGACGGGGCCGGCGACCAGTCCATCACCTGGACGGTGAACTCCACGACGGCCGGCGCCTTCGAGATCGCCTTCCGCTATGCCCTCGCTACGACCAAAGGCGACAGGCCGCTGGCGCTGACGGTGAATGGCGTCAACCTCGGCCCGGTCAGCTTCCCGGGCTTCAGCAACGCCGCCGAGGATCAGTGGCAGTTCCAGACCACGGTGGTGAACCTCGTCGCCGGCGCCAACACGATCCGGCTGACGGCACCGAATGCGGTCGGGCCGAATATCGACCAGCTCCGCGTGGCGACGGGCGCGAGTTCCGGCCCCTTCACGCCGGACTACGTCGCGGTCGATGGCGAGACGCGGATCCAGCTCGAGCAGACGGCGGATGACAGCACCCGCATCCTGAACAGCCAGAATGTCGAGTTCTACTTCACGGTGGACGAGGACGGCCTTTATGCCTTCGACCTCGCCGCCAATGCCGGGGCGCCGAACGGGCAGGGGTTGAACCTCTACCTCAACGGGGCGCTGGTGGAGAACATGGCTTTCCCCACCACGGGCGAGCAGACGACCTTCCTCGCACTCGAGGCCGGGACGCAATACCAGCTCCGCGTCGCCTCCACTGCGCCGGGCGCCAACGCGATCGACTATCTCGACATCCGGCCGATGCCGGCCGATGCCAATGCCGACATCGCGGTGCAGAGCCTCGACCCGGCCTTCTTCGACAACCGGCTGCACTTCAACTACCTGCAGAACCCGAGTTCCAGCAACCCGGACCGCGACTTCAAGGAGAGCGGTACGGTCCGCATCACCAATACCGGTACCTCGCCGCTCTCGGTGCTCGATGCGGAGGTCAACGGACCCTTCGTGCTGGCGAACCCGGCGATCTTCAACGGTCTGACGCTGGCGGCGGGCCAGTCCATCAACGTGACCGTGCTGTTCAACCGCGCGGCCTACACGCCGCCGACGAGCAATGTGGATGCGACCTCGACCGTCTTCGAAGGCTCCATCCGCCTCGTCACCAACGATGCCGACAGCCCGGTGGCGACGATCGACCTCGCCGGCTTCTGGCAGGCCCGCGATGAGGGCGGACAGGAGCCCAATGTCAACGAGGTCTGGAAGGTCTTCGGTTTCGGCAACGTCATCGAGGGGCTGACAACCTCGGGCGGCGGCGAGAACTCGACCCTCAACGACTTCGACCTCTATCGCTCCTCCGATGCGACCGAGGTGCTCTCGCCCTATTGGCGGATCGCCGATGGCGTGACCCAGGTCAAGGTCACCCATATCGCCGCCTTCCATGGCGATGGGGGCGCCACCTTCCATATCCATAACCCGGGCAACAAGGGGCAGAATGTCCAGCTCTACAACCACGGCGGCACCCAGAACCAGTCCATCCTGCCGCTGATCAGCGGCACCAGCTTCGCCACCGCTACTTTCGACGCGGCTCGGATCCCGGACGGCTGGACTGGTAACGACGTGTTCGGCATGTCGATCGCCGGCCTTTCAACCGATCCACGACTGAACGAAGAGGGTGGCGGCACGCGGCCAGCCGGCACCGAGAACCTGGAGCGCGGCTACACCCACCGCATCTTCCAGGCCGTGGACAAGGCCGGAAACATCATCCCGAACGTCTATCTCGGGATCATGGACTACACGGGCATCAACTACGACTACAACGACAACATGGTCGTCATTGAGGGCATCGCGCCGGTCGGCTTCGGCCAGGTGCTGAGCGTGACGGGCCTCGACGATGCGGCGGCCGACCAGCGGCTGGTCTTCACCAACATCGACACTCCGGCCAATGCCAGCCAGGCCTTCCGCAACGAGGCGGTGGTCACCCTCCGCAATGACGGCTTCTCGGCACTCAGCATCAGCGGCATCACGGTCGGCGACCCATCGGCCTTCCAGATCGTCGGCACGGTGCCGGGCACGATCGCGGCCGGCGGCACGGCGAATGTCACCGTGCGCTTCATCGGTACGCATGCCGGCACCACCGCCGGCGCGCAGCTCTACGAGAGCACCCTCACCATCCAGTCGAACGACTCGGTGAACGGGCCGCGGGTGATCACCCTTGCGGGCCTTGCGCAGGAGTTCTCCGAGAGAGACTCGGAGCCGACCGTGGCGCAGATCGTCGATGCCTTCGGCTACGGCACCGACATGGCGCAGGATGAGCTGGCAGGTGGCGGCGTGGTCGAGACCGTCGGCGACGAGGTGCTGCTGCCCTACATGCAGCGCCTCGACACCACCAAGCCGATTGAGGTCATCCAGCTCGCCGCCTTCCTGAACCAGGGCAACGTGGCGCGGCTCGGCTTCCATGGCCTGCAATCCGCGCAGGTGACACCGCTCTTCGCCAATGACGACCAGCAGGGCCAGACGGTGCTGCCGGATGCGCTGGTGGCGGGCGCCGGGGCGGGGGCGAATGTCGCCCGCGCCACCATCAACCAGAACGGCCCCTTCGGCCTCTACATCTCGGTCGATGGCAGGCCGACCTACTCCTCCTGGTCGGATCCGAAGATCAACAATGTCGATCCGAATATCGGCCAGCTGGTGGGTGACAACCAGGGCCACCTGATCCGCTTCTTCCAGGCTCTGGATGCGAGCGGCAAGGTGATCCCCGGCACCTTCATCGGCATCCAAGATTATCCGGGCGCAGGCAACTACGATTACAACGACCATATGTTCGTCATCAAGAACGTCCAGACCTACAGCCCGGCCGGGCGGGAGGATGCGAACAGCGACGGCGTGATCGACGCGCTGCAGGTGGATGCCGATAACGACGGCACGGTGAACTTCTTCGACACGGCCGGGGGTAACCCGCCGGGCGGACAGGCACCGTTCAGCGGGACGCCTGTTGCGGTTGGGTCGGCGCCGGTGACGATCGGGGCGGCGCAGTTCGACCTCGGCGGCCAGGGCGTGGCCTACAACGACACCACGCCCAACGTTGACGAGGGCGGCACCGCGGGCCGCAACGAGGGCGCCGACGTGGTCGGCAACAACCAGGCCCTTGGCTGGATCTCGAACGGCGAGTGGGTCGAGTACACCGTCAACGTCCAGCAGGCCGGGCGCTACGACCTGGTCTTCAGGGCCGCAACCCCCGACCCCGGCCGGACCATCACCGCCCGCGTCGAGCAGAACGGCGCCGTCTACGAGACCAGCAACACCGTCGCCGTGGTCGATACCAACAGCTACACCGTCTTCGCCAACAGCCAGGCGACGCAACTCGACCTCAACGCCGGCGTGCAGACGATCCGCCTGACCTTCAACGGCGGGGCCTTCGACCTGCAATCCTTCACCCTCGACCGGGCCAACACCGCACCGGTCGCGGCGCAGCCGCTCGCCAGCCAGGCGGCCACCCAAGGGCAGGCCTTTACCTACGCCCTGCCCGCAGGAACCTTCACCGACGCGGATGGCGATGCGCTGACCTACTCGGCAACCGGACTGCCGCAAGGCCTGACCATCAACACCGCCGGCGTCATCACCGGCACCCCCACCGCAGCCGGCACCTACACCATCGGCGTCATCGCCTCCGACGGCACCGCCAACGCAACCGCCAACCTCGCCCTCACCGTCGCACCCTCCACGCCAACGCCAACCAACCAAACACCCTTCGGGGGAACGGCGCCGTCCTTCGTCAACAATGCGCTGACGGTGGATGCCTCCAACTACGACCAGGGCGGGCAAGGGATCGCCTTCAACGACAATGCCGGCAAGGCAGGCGGCAACACCACCTTCCGGCCGGCCGACGGGGTGGAGACCGTCGGGACGGAGAACGACATCGGCTACGTGCTGCCGGGCGAGTGGGTCGAGTACACCATCAACGTGCCGCAGAGCGGCACCTACCGCCTGAGCCTCAATGCGAAGACGCCGCTGGCCAACGCCACGGTCGCGGTTTCGCTCGGGCAGGCGGCGCCGCTTGCCACGGTGGCGCTGCAGGATGGCGGCACCAGCTTCGGCACGGCGCCCTTCCAGGCATCGGCGCCGGTCGACCTCACCCTGCCGGCGGGCCAGCAGACGATCCGCCTGACCTTCAACGGCACGCCGCAGGCCGACTCGCCCTATCTGCTGGATCTGCGGTCGTTGACCTTCAACTACGTCCAGACGCCGCCCGCAGGGGGGCAGCAATCGCCTTTCGGTGGGACGCCTGTTGCGGTTGGGTCGGCGCCGGTGACGATCGGGGCGGCGCAGTTCGACCTCGGCGGCCAGGGCGTGGCCTACAACGACACCACGCCCAACGTTGACGAGGGCGGCACCGCGGGCCGCAACGAGGGCGCCGACGTGGTCGGCAACAACCAGGCCCTTGGCTGGATCTCGAACGGCGAGTGGGTCGAGTACACCGTCAACGTCCAGCAGGCCGGGCGCTACGACCTGGTCTTCAGGGCCGCAACCCCCGACCCCGGCCGGACCATCACCGCCCGCGTCGAGCAGAACGGCGCCGTCTACGAGACCAGCAACACCGTCGCCGTGGTCGATACCAACAGCTACACCGTCTTCGCCAACAGCCAGGCGACGCAACTCGACCTCAACGCCGGCGTGCAGACGATCCGCCTGACCTTCAACGGCGGGGCCTTCGACCTGCAATCCTTCACCCTCGACCGGGCCAACACCGCACCGGTCGCGGCGCAGCCGCTCGCCAGCCAGGCGGCCACCCAAGGGCAGGCCTTTACCTACGCCCTGCCCGCAGGAACCTTCACCGACGCGGATGGCGATGCGCTGACCTACTCGGCAACCGGACTGCCGCAAGGCCTGACCATCAACACCGCCGGCGTCATCACCGGCACCCCCACCGCAGCCGGCACCTACACCATCGGCGTCATCGCCTCCGACGGCACCGCCAACGCAACCGCCAACCTCGCCCTCACCGTCGCACCCTCCACGCCAACGCCAACCAACCAGACACCCTTCGGGGCGGCACCGATCGCGGTCGGCGCCTCGCCGATCTCGATCGCTGCAACGCAGTTCGACCTCGGCGGCCAGGGCGTGGCCTATAACGACACCACGCCCAACACCGACCAGGGCGGCACCGCGGGCCGCAACGAGGGTGTCGACGTGGTCGGCAACAACCAGGCCATCGGCTGGATCGCGAACGGCGAGTGGGTCGAGTACACCGTCAACGTCCAGCAGGCCGGGCGCTACAACCTGGTCTTCAATGCCGCAACCCTCGACCCGGGCCGGACCATCACCGCCAGCTCCGAGCGGAACGGCACAGTCTACGAGACCAGCAACACCGTCGCCGTGGTCGATACCAACAGCTACACCGCCTTTGCCCTCACCCAGGCGGCGCAGCTCGACCTCGACGCCGGTGTCCAGACCGTTCGGCTGACCTTCAATGGCGGACCGCTGGACCTGCAGTCCTTCAACTTCGCCTTCGTGCCGCCTGACGGCCAGGGCCCCGTTTCCGGCACGCCGGCCGTGATCGGGGCGGCGCCGGTGGTGATCAACGCCACCCAGTTCGACGTCGGTGGCCAGGGCGTGGCCTTCAGCGACACCACGCCCAACCTCGACGAGGGTGGCACCGCGGGCCGCAACGAGGGCGTCGATGTGGTTGGTAACAATCAGGCCATCGGCTGGGTCTCGAACAACGAGTGGGTCGAGTACACCGTCAACGTGCAGCAGGCCGGGCGCTATGCCCTCAGCTTCAATACGGCGACGCCCGACCCGGGCCGCAGCATCTCCGCCACCTTCACGCAGAACGGCACCGTCTACGAGACCAGCGGCGCGGTCGCGGTGCCGGATACCAACAGCTACACGACCTTCGCCACCGGCCAGGCGGTGCAGGTCGACCTCAGCGCCGGGGTGCAGACGATCCGCCTGACCTTCAATGGCGGTCCCTTCGATCTGCAATCCTTCCGGCTTGCGCAGACCGCGGCGGCCCCGGCCACGCTACGCTCCTTCGCCGCGGAGGAAGGGTTCACCTTCGATGCCTTCGCCGCGAGGCAGGCACCGGTGACGATGCTGGCGGAGCCGCAGGGCCCCGACGGCATTCCCGAGCCGGAAACCACGGCGGAGACGACCGCACTGCCGGAGGCGCCGGCAACCCTGCCGATCCTGGTGCTCGACGAGGCGGAGCCGCGCAGCTTCGAGGCGACCTGATCCGGTCGGCCGGCCTGGCGCGTCCAGGCCGGCCGACACCCTTTTCCATCCTTTCGCTCCGTCCCGAGGCGCCCTCACCATGGCCAGCCCGTCTCCCATGCTGCCCGCCAGCGTGTTCCGATCCTGCCGCGGCGCCTTCCTCTGCGTCGCGCTGCTGAGCGGGCTCATTAACCTGCTGACCCTCTCGGGCTCCATTTTCATGCTCGAGGTTTACGACCGGGTCCTGCCGAGCCGCTCGATCCCGACACTGGTCGGTCTCTGCCTCGTGCTGCTGCTGCTCTACGCCTTCCAGGGCGTCTTCGACATGATTCGCGGCCGCATCCTCGCGCGGGTGGGCGCCGCGCTGGACGAGGAGCTGAGCCAACCCGTCTTCCGCTCCAACCTGCGCGCCTCGGTCACCTCGCCGAAGGCCGGCGAAGGGCAGCAGGCGATGCGGGACCTCGACCAGCTCCGCGCCTTCCTCGCCGGCAGCGGCCCGGGTGCGCTGTTCGACCTGCCCTGGATGCCGCTCTATCTCGCTGTCTGCTTCGGTTTCCATTTCTGGATCGGGATGGTGGCGCTGGCCGGGGCGCTGCTGCTGGTGACCTTCACCCTGATGACCGAATTGCTGACCCGCAGCGCCACGCGCGAGGCCGTGAAGGCGGCAGGCCTTCGCAACACCATCGCCGAGGGCGCCCGGCGCAATGCCGAGGCGGTGCAGGCACTCGGCATGGCCGGACGGCTCGCGCGGCGCTGGGGCCTGGCGAACGGCCTCTACCTGCGGCACCAGCAGCGCACCTCGGATGTCGCCGGCGGCTTCGGCGCCGTTTCCAAGGTGCTGCGGATGCTGCTGCAATCGGCGGTGCTGGCGGTCGGCGCCTATCTGGTGATCGCGGGCGAGGTGAGTGGCGGCGTCATGATTGCCGCCTCCATCCTCACATCGCGCGCCCTGGCCCCGGTCGAACTGGCCATCGCCAACTGGAAGGGCTTCGCCACCGCCCGGCAGGGCGCGCGTCGCCTTTCGACGTTGCTGCAGGCCACGACGCCGCAGGGCGATCCGATGGCCTTGCCGGCTCCCCGCAAATCCCTGGTGGTAGAGCAGGCGAGCAGCGGCGCGCCGGGCACCCAGCGGCCGCTGATCCATGAGGTCGCCTTCCAGCTTCCTGCCGGCAGCGGTCTCGGCGTCATTGGCCCGAGCGCCTCCGGCAAGTCCTCGCTTGCCCGCATGCTGGTCGGGGTCTGGCCGGCCTGGCGGGGAAAGGTGCGGCTGGACGGGGCGGCGCTGGAACATTGGCTGCCGGAAGATCTCGGCCGGCATATCGGCTACCTGCCCCAGGATGTGGAGCTGTTCGCTGGCACCGTCGCGCAGAACATCGCCCGCTTCGAGGAGGAGGCCGATCCGGGCGCGATCATCGCCGCCGCCACCGCAGCCGATGTCCATGAGATGATCCTGCGCCTGCCCGAAGGCTACGACACGCAGATCGGCGAAGCCGGTGCCGCGCTCTCGGGCGGGCAGCGCCAGCGCATCGGCCTGGCCCGCGCGCTTTACGGCAATCCCTTCCTGGTGGTGCTGGACGAGCCGAACTCCAATCTCGACACCGAGGGCGAGCAGGCCCTTACCCAGGCAATCCTCGGCGTTCGCGCACGGGGCGGGATCGTCATCGTCATCGCCCACCGGCCGAGCGCCCTCGCCGGCGTCAACCTCGTCATGGTCCTGAACGAGGGGCGGGTGCAGGGCATCGGGCCGCGGGACGAGGTGCTGAACAAGGTGCTGCGTCCGGTGCCGGTCGGGCCCGAGCCAAGGCCCGCAACAGCCGTCTCGCTGGTCAGGCCGGCCGTCAGTGCAGGAGCAGCATCATGATCCTCCGTCCCGTCTCAGAGGCGCGCCGCTCAATCCGTCGCCATGGCCGCGTCGCCCTTGCCTCCGGCATCCTGCTGGTGGGTGGCCTTGGCGGCTGGTCGGTCGCCACGGAGATCTCTGGCGCGGTGGCGGCGCCCGGCAGCGTCGTCGTCGAAAGCAATGCGAAGAAGGTGCAGCACCCGACCGGCGGCGTGGTCGGCCAGATCCTGGCGCGGGATGGCGACCGCGTGCGGGCCGGCGATGTGGTCATCCGGCTCGACGAGACGGTGGCACGGGCGAATGTCGCCATGCTGACGAAGGGCCTTGGCGAGCTGGCGGCACGGCAGGCACGGCTCGAGGCGGAGCGTGACGGGCGGGAGGCGATGTCCCCCCTACCGGATGAGCTTGGCCCGGAGGCCTATGCCCAGTGGCGAAGCGAGGCGCGGCTCTTCGAGAACCGGCGCCAGTCGCGCGACGGGCAGAAGGCGCAGCTGCGCGAGCGCATCTCCCAGCTTGACGAGCAGATCGCCGGCCTTCGCCTGCAGGGCGCGGCGAAGGCCGATGAGATCAGGCTCATCCAGGAGGAACTCCATGCGGTCGAGCACCTCTGGCGACAGAACCTGGTGGCGATGAACCGGGTGACGCTGCTGCGCCGCGAGGAGACGCGGCTGCGCGGGGAGCATGGGCAGATCCTTTCCGGCATGGCTCAGGCCAGGGGGCGGGTCAGCGAGACGCAGCTGCAGATCCTGCAGATCGACCAGGATCTCCGCAGCGAGACGGGGAAGGAGTTGCGCGAAGTCGAGGCCCGCATGGCCGAAATGGTGGAACGCCGCGTCGCCGCCGAGGACCAGCTTCGCCGCATCGATATCCGGGCCCCGCAGGACGGCATCGTCTACCAGGCCGCAGTGCACACGGTCGGTGGCGTGATCGCACCGGGCGAGCAGCTGATGCTGATCATGCCTGAAGCCGACGCCCTGACCATCGAGGTCAAGGTGGCGCCGCAGGATATCGATCAGCTCCTGCCAGGGCAGGATACCATGCTGCGCCTCTCCGCCCTGAATCAGCGGACCACGCCGGAGCTGCGCGGCCAGGTCCGGCTGATCGCCGCCGATCTCATGACCGACCAGCGCTCCGGATTGCAGTATTATCCCGTGCGGATCGCCATCGCTGAGGGCGAGGAGGAGCGGCTGGGTGCCGCAAGGCTGGTGCCCGGCATGCCGGTCGAGAGCTTCATCCGCACCGGTGACCGGACGGTGCTGTCCTACCTGACCAAGCCCGTCTCGGATTACTTCACCCGAGCCTTCCGGGAGGAGTGAGGAAGCGCCGCATCGATTGCGGCAAAAGGTCCAGGGCCTGCGGGATCATTGGTGCCGCAGGCCACGTCCAGTTGGAAGTTGTGCCTGGCATGTCGGGCCGGGTGGCGGCGGAGCCTAGAAGCCGTTATGGAGATCCGGTCAGTTTGGCGGCCTGCTTGGGCATGAGGCAGGCGAAGGCGACGAGGTGCAGGTCGGCGAGGGTGCTGGCGTATCCTTCCCAATCTTTCACCAGCCGGCGAAAGCGGGTGGCCAGGTGAAGGACCGCTCCACGACCCAGCGCCGCGGCAACAGCACGAAGCCACGCTTGGCGTCTGGCAGCTTGGCGCTCGGCTTCGGCGCTCTCCGCCGAGGCCGTCGGCAGCGGCAGGCGCAAGCGCAGCAGCGTCAGTCAAGCTGCCATGATCAGCCAGTCGGCTAGCCGCGGCAGTGGCACTCCGCATCGTGCATTTTCTGTGGCGACGGTCTCACCGAACTGCTCCTCTAGGGTGCCGACCGAAATCTGCGCCAAATCCACCCGCTTCGCCCGCGCTAGCTCCAACAGCATGTCGAGCGGACCTCATAGGCCCCGAGCCGCAGCGCCAGCGCACCGCTGTTGCAGACCGCGGCCGGGGCTGAGTCGGCAAGAGCCTCGGCACTGTCCACGTCAGGGGTCATCGTAGTGCGGTTGCACCGCGATCCGCAGCGCCAGCCAACGCCCGGCGCGCGGCCTGGAGCCACCGGCCTACAAGCCGAGCGAGCCCGCGCCTTCGCCGCTGGCGCCCTTCGACGACTGGATGCGCACCGCGGTCCTTGGCGAGGTCGACGAGCGCAGCATCGTCTACAACGACAAGCTCCTCGCCCTGGCAAGCCATTACGGCTACCTGCCCAAGGCTTGCCGACCCTGTCGCGCCAAGACCAAGGGCAAAGTCGAGAGGCCGTTCCGCTACGTCCGCGAGGACTTCTTCCAGGCCAGGGCCTTCCGCAACCTTGGCGACCTGAACGTGCAGTTCACCCTGTGGCTCAACCAAGTCGCCAACCGCCGCCTGCACGGCACCACCGGGCGCATCGTCATCGGGCACTTCACCGAGGTTCGAGGCACTGCCTCGGAGCCGATCCTCAAGCCGCTGCCGGCCGGGCCGTTCAACGCCGTCCTTTGCCTCGAGCGGCGCATCTCCCACGAGGGCGTGGTCTTGGTCGGGGGCAACCTCTACTCCATCCCCGACGGCACCCACCGGCGTCCGGTCATGGTGCAGGTCAACCACCGAGGTCCGTAGTCTGGAGGATGGCCGGCTCATCGGCGTCCATCCCGTGCTCGAAAAGTGCTTGGTGTACGAGTAGAGCCCGATTGACTCCGATTTGACCCGGCCGTCCAGCCCCGCCGCCTCGTACGCCTCCCTGGCGACCTGCTCGCAGGCAGTCGAGCCTTGCTTCTCTCGGCCCTTCGGCACCACCCAGCGGCACATGCCACGACTGGTCGCCAGCATGACTTGCTCCTCCCCCTCCCGCATCGCGAGCGGCAACGTTGCACACTGTCGGCCAGCCTGCTCCTTTTCCGGCGTGCAGTGAGCTTCTCTGAAGATGACCCATCAAGAGCGGGAGGCGCTGACATGGCATCCAGCTTGCCGCGAGTCCGTGCCATCGAGCGGCCGGAGTGCAAGCTGGCCTATGGTCACTTTCCAACGACGGAAGCGCCCGGGGGAGGACGGTCCGCGAGCGCGATGACCAGAACGCGCAGCTCTTCGCTCATCAGCGCGATGCTCGCCTCCAACAGATCCAGCATCGCGTCCCGCATTTCCAACTCCTGGACCGTGTAGACCCCGCCCGGGCCAAGTAGCAACTCGATGCGCGCCCGCTCGGCCTGCGAGCCGGGCGCGCCGAACCGATCTCCCGCCCGCCACTCCGCCGCCACTGTCTCGGCAGGGCTGGCGCGGTCTGAACTGTCTAGCCGGCGCCGGGTGAGGTATCGCCAGACCGTGTTCGGAAACAGCTCGGACCGCGGCGGGTGCTCCCAAACCTCCCGCAGCAGGTTGCGCTCGGTCCGAAGCGTGCCAGAGATATCCCCAAACAGCAGCGCGGTCGCCACGGACGCCTCGGCGGTGCCGCCGACGATCCCGGCGATGTCGCCGCCTGCAGAGGCGCCACCCAGCGACAATCCGCCCGTGAGGGCCGCCGTAGTGGCACCAACCAGGATGCTCGCCAGGCCTAGTCGGCGCGACCTGCGGTCCTCCGCTGCCTGCAGCCGCACTCGCAGCGCGTCGCCCCGCTCCCCTTCGCAGTCGATCACGGCAAGGGTGCTAGAGATGTCGAGCATTGCCAGTTGGATCCGGTCCGAGATGGCCAGGCGCAGCCGTAGTAGCTGAAGTTCGGCGGCCATACCACGGCCCCGTGCTGCGTCCGTCTCGGCCGTGAGCAACTGCTCCAGCAAGGGCTGCACGCCGATGATCTCGGCGATGTCGACGGCATCTTTCGAAAAGCCAAGTGCTGCGAACCGGTCGAATGTTGGTTGGAATACCTCGGGAGAAGGGACGGCTTCCGTCCTGGTCGCATGGCGTGTTCGCGACACGGGCGCGCAGACCCGGTCGAAACCACTCTGTGATGTCTCTCCCCGGTCCGGTCCCAATTGTGATGCACATCCGGCGAGGAAGACCAGAGCAAGCGCTATCGCGCCGAACCGAAGCGGGCCGCAGGGCGATGCAGGCTGGATCTGCCAGTCGAGGCTGGCCGGTTGGCCGCAGGCGTACACGTGGTGTTCTCCCTCCGGCGACGTCGAGGTTCGGGCCGCCGCCGCAGAGTTTCACCAGCCGCCACGCCGCCGCCAGCCCCCTTCGTCGCCCGCCACCATCGCCTGCCCGGGCTTGGCCTTTCAACGTGTCGAGGTGGCACCGCCATCATCCCGCCGTCCTAACCGGTACAGCGTCCACGGCGTTCCTGCACCACCCCCTTCCTGCCGACCGCGGCCCCCTGTCACCGCGGCGAGCGCCATAAGGTACCTCGCACCCGAGGGCGGCAGTACCTTGACCTCGTAGGGACACTGCCAAGTTGATTTGGACTTGGTTGGTCGGGACCGGTTCGGTAGTAGCCGGAATGAGCCTGCCAAGTGTCAATGCGCCCTTTGTCGGCTTCGCTTCCCAGCGGAGGTCATCAGCCAAGCGGTGTGGCTGTACTTTCGCTTCCCGCTTAGCCTTCGCATGGCCGGGGAGACGATGGCAGCGCGCGGCATTGTTGTCAGCCATGCCTGTACGGCAGCGGGCGCTCAAGCTGGCCTAGGAGTTCGCCAACCGGATCAGGCTAAGGCTGCTCTGCACCGGAGAGAAGTGGCACCCCGACGAGGTCCCGATCAGGATTGCTAGGATACAGCACTGGTTCCGGCGTGCCATGAACCAGACCGGGTTGGTGCTCGATGTGCTGGTGCAGAGCCGACGCGACGACGAGAACGGCAGTTGAAGGGCTTGAAGTCCCCTCGGCAAGCACAACGCTTCCTTTGAGTCAAAGCCAGATCGCCAACCTCTTCCGTCTCCGCCGCGACCACGTCACCGCCATTGAGCATCGTGCCGCAAGGGCGCGAGCGTTCATGGTGTGGGCGGATTTCAGCGGGGCTGCCGTCGCTGCGTGAACTCTGCTGCGCGTAGCCTTTGGCATGCCAGTGCGGCGGCCGAAGAGTAGACAGATTGACAGTGCGCCCTGCCCCAACACCATTTACTGAGCGGGCTGCGTCCGCAGCGGCCAGCAACTGTTAAACGCCCTCATATAGGTTTTGCCTGCAGGGCAAGGATTGACGAAGTGGCGCTCCTCTGGAGGGATCAAGTCTGCGCATCCTAGCAGCGTTAGCGCAAGAGCCAGCACGGCAAACGTTGTTTTCACAAGCTTTGCTCCATCAGAACCAGTGTTTCAGGCCGCGATGGTTGTTCGGCCAGGATCTTCAGCCTGAGGATAGCGCCGTCTGTCATGCAGACCAACATCTGCAGCATGAGCATGTTCCCTGACCAAGCACGCCTTCAGCCGCGAAGCCGAAGGTCTTGCCCGAGGAGGATCGGCGCCGGAACGCTGACCGCTTGCAGACCATTCGGTTGAAGATGGCGACTGGTCGTGAGTTGGATGATCGAGGCATCACCACGCACCCTGCGATCGGCGATGCCCTTGGGATGCCGTCGTCCGCGGAAACCAAACTGCTGACGCGGCATCGATGACGGGAGGGGGATGTGGCGCTGCTCAAGGCCGCGGTGACTTGGCTTGGGGCGGAACCAGCCAGCGACGGGGGACCAAGATAACCAGCGCCGCTGCTGTTGCCGAACACTCGCACGCCGGTCCAATGGAAGTCGCGTTGAAGGGCGACTTCCCATGTATCCCCGCACTTGTGGGCCGCTTCCTCAGGGCCGCTTTTCCTCTACGCCGGATCATGTATGGCAGCCTCACCTGCGGGCAGGCAAAGCGTGTTGAATGTTACAGAGAGATCGAGCTTCTGAGATGGACATTTGTTCTGCCATCTATCTCGGCACCACCGGCCCAATGGCCCCGCTAGCGTGAGATCCGACAAAACACCCATTGGCACGTCCCCTGATGGAGACGCTGGCCAAGTCAGCGTCCAAGGCCGACCACTGCTTCTAGGTCCCGGTCCCAGTATGGCTCCGGTCCGAATCTTGCAACCAGCCAGTCGATAAATGCCCTGACCTTGGGCGCGAGCTCCCGCGAGCTCGGATAGAGCACCCATAGGGTTTGCGTTGAGACAAGCGAATACTCCGGAAGCGCGGGGACCAGCGCGCCGCTTCGGATCTCCTCCGCTGCGCACCAGGTGGCCATAAGCGCGATCCCAAGCCCAGCACACGCGGCATCGCGCACTGCGCCACCGTCGTTGATGCGCAGGGTAGGCATCACCTGCCGCTCTATGGTCCTCCCATTCACCCCCTGGAACGTCCAGAGGTCAAGAGTGCCGACGACGAGGCAGGTGTGATTGGCAAGGTCGTCCGGCGACCGCGGCCGACCACGCCGCGCGATGTAGTCCGGTGACGCGACCAGTACACGCCGGTCGGGCGCAAGTCGCCGCGCGACGAAGGACGAATCCCTAAGCTCTGCGTAACGAACAGCAACGTCGAACGCGCCCTCCACCAGGTCGACAACGCTGTCCGAGATGCGCATGTCGAGGATAAGCTCTGGGTAGCGGTTACAGAATTCACTAAGGCCCGGCACAATATGCATGCGCGCGAAGGAGGCCGGGGCCGCCACACGGAGCGTGCCGCGCGGTGTCGCCTGCTCGCGCCCGAGCGCCGCGCGCGCGGCCAATGCCGCATCCAATACGTGCTCAGCATGCGGCAGGAAGGCTATCCCGTCCTCGGTCAGAGTCGCTTGCCGTGTCGTGCGATGCAGTAAGCGCGCTCCCAACCGCTTCTCGAGCGCTGCAAGGCGCGCGCTCGCCCCCGCCGGGGTGACATTGAGGTCACGTGCTGCAGCGCTGATGCTGCCAAGCCGGGCGATGCGCACGAACAGGTTCAGGTCACTGATATCCACAATGTGGCTTCCAAGTCGAGGTTGACGCCGGCATCAACTGGCGCGTGATCTCTGGCAACTGAGGCAGAATGTCCCATGCGCATTCGCGGCTACTGAAGAGCCGCCTCGGCCGCAGCGCCTCAGATGCCGGCGCGAACATCAGGCCACGACCAGACTTCGCCACATTCATTTTCAAGGTATTTTTGAAGCTGATCCGGGAGAATGCCCGCTTCTCCATTCTCTGCAAAGAGATCAGATGGCGGCGATAAGGTGTGACGGACCCGTCATGAGCCGTTCAGGCAGGAGCTATTTATGTGTGCCTATGTGATCGGGGCCTTCGGAGAGCCTGACGTCTTTCGGCTCGTGAACCTGCCTGACCGCCAGCTAGGCCCAGGCAAGGCAGTGGTGGCGACCACAGCCACCAGCGTGAACCCTGTCGATCATAGCATCTGGCGCCAAGGCCGCCGGCCATCCTCGGCTACGACGTTGCCGGCACAATGCTCGCATCAGGTGCCGACGTGAGCGGCGTGCACTTCTGTCAGTCGGCATTCCGGCGACTTGGCGCCAGTTCTGAGCGGGGCCCCGCCAGCCACTGGGTCATTCACTGTTGAAAAGGAATCTACCATGTCCCAAACCATGAAGGCTGCCGTTCTCACCCGTTTCGGCGGAATGGACGCGTTCGAACTGCGCGAGGTTTCGGTGCCGCCGGTCGGGCCGCGCCAAGTGCGGGTCCGCGTGCACGCGACTGCCGTAAACCCGCTGGATTGCCAGATTCGTCGTGGTGACTACGCGGATCACGTACCGCTGCCTGCCATCATCGGCCACGACATTTCCGGCGTCATTGCAGAGGTTGGGTCCGATGTTACCGAGTTCGGGATCGGCGATGCGGTCTACTACACGCCAAAGATCTTCGGTGGCGCCGGGTCCTATGCCGAGCAACACGTCGCTGACGTGGAGCTAGTGGGCCGCAAGCCCAGGAACCTTTCGCACATCGAGGCCGCAAGCCTGACACTTGTGGGAGGTACTGTTTGGGAGGCGTTCGTTCAACGCGCGCAGCTCAGGGTCGGTGAAGCCGTATTGATTCACGGCGGAGCGGGTGGCGTGGGGACGATTGCGATCCAGGTCGCCAAAGCGATCGGCGCGCGGGTGATCACAACGGCCCGCGCCCGCGATCATGATTTCGTGCGCTCCCTTGGCGCAGATGAGACGCTAGACTTCACGGCAGAGGACTATGTAAAGGCTGTTCTTCGACAAACTGATGGAGATGGCGTCAACGTCGTCTTCGACACCATTGGTGGTGACACGCTGGCACGGAGCCCGCTGACGCTCTCCGCCTACGGTCGCGTCGTTAGCCTCGTTGATATTACACAACCTCAGAACCTCATCGAGGCCTGGAGCAAGAACGCTGCCTACCACTTTGTGTTCACCCGCCAGAATCGCGGGAAGCTCGACGCGCTGACCAATCTGGTTGAACGGGGTCTGGTGAAGCCTGTCATCGGCGCGACGTTTCCGCTCGCGCGCATAGGCGAGGCGCACGATCTCCTGGAGAATGGGAGCACGCGCGGCTTGCGCGGAAAAATCGTGATCGACGTGTCGGGCGAGGCGGGAGCGTTGTACCCGAGCCAGCGGGCCGCTGCCTGACGCGTCGTGCGGACGACCGGCTGCCTGATCATCGGTCTCCCCTTCGCAACGAGGCATTCAAAGCAGCCAAGCCCTCCACGCTGGGCAAGTGACCCCTGCGCGAGCGGCTTGAAGGCTTGGCTTCGCTGCGCTCTGGTTTCGGAGCAGTCAACAGGTGACCATTCCCGATGAATCTAGAACATGGTGTTGGGGTTGGCGGCTTCGGCAGAGACACGCTGCAACACGTCCCAATGCTCGACAATTTTCCCTTTCTCGAAGCGAAAGATGTCCATGCTTACCCAATCTGAATCGCCGGGCCATTCTTGGCGGGTATGAAGGACGACGAAGTCACCTTCAGCCAGCACCCGCACGAAATGGACGCGTTTGCCGGGATACTCCTTCGCCATCCGCTCAAAGTAGGCAACGAAGCCCTCCTTGCCATCCGGCACTATGGGGTTGTGCTGGATGTAGCGGTCGCCGACATATTGCTCGACCGCCTCCGCCGGGCGGCACTGGTTGAACATCAGGTTATAGAAGTCCATCGCCGCCTGCTTGTTCCGACTAACCTGGTCGCTCACGGTGAACCTCGCCCAAGTGGTTTTGAAAGAGCCGTGGTGGCAACCGGCTTCGTCCTGCTCATCCTTGCGGAAACCCAAGAGGACCTCAGCGAAGCCGCAACGACCGTATCGCTGACCATCTCCTTACGGTGGATGGTGACCAAAGCACGTACGGCCCTGATCCTGTTTAACGATCGGAAAGGGCGATGCCGGTCGATTCTGATCTTCTTCGCTTCGGTTACACCGGCACGGGAGGCCAATCAAAGGATCTTCCCCCTTCGTAGCCGAGGGCACTCATCTTTCGGCCGTTTCCAGTTCATCACCCCGTCGAGGCACGGCCGCGGACGGCGCGACGCCATCATTCGTGCCGCTTCGATCGACACTCAGTATCGCGTGCTTCGCAGGCCGCCCACAGTAGGAGAGTCCATATGTCCCAACGTGATGCCGTTTTCCCCGCCGGGCGGCATGACCTCTACACGTCACAGACTTACTCCGCAGCGATCAGATCAGGCGATCTCTTGTTTGCGTCCGGTCAGGTCGGCAGTCGCAGCGATGGCTCGCCCGAGCCGGACTTTGAGACCCAGGTTCGTTTGGCGTTCGCCAATCTTGAGGCAACCTTACAAGCGGGTAGTTGCGGATTCGATTATATCGTTGTCGTGACGACCTTTCACACCGACCCCGAACATCAATTCCGCATGGTCCTGGCCGTAAAAGGCGAAGTCTTCCCCAACCCGCCTTATCCAAATTGGACAGCCATTGGCGTCAACTGGCTTGGGGGATTCGACTTCGAAATCAAGGTCATCGCGCGTATCCCCGGTTGAACAGCACCGGGGCGAGGTTGATCCTGTAAAGCCCAGCGAAGAAGTCCGCTCGGAGTAGCCTGCAGCGGTCTGCCTATGTCGGCAGCAGTGCAACCGACTTCAGAGTGCTATGCTGTTCGAGCACTTGAGGTTGGTTGCAGAGCGCGGGCTGCGGCTTTTGCAATGCGCTAAGATCCTGTTTGAGACTGTGCGATCGGCAGTGTTTCAAGTTGTGGCTCTGCCCAGATGGACAGGATGCGGATCAAGGAGCACCGAACGCGGCAGACGGCGTTTGAGCGTCGGCTGCGCTACCCTACTGACCTGACGGACGAGGAATAGGCTGCGGTTCGGCCGCTGCTGCTGCCTCGGGCCAGGCGTGGCAGGCCACCTGGCGCTGACATGCGAGAGGTGCTGAACGCGATCCGCACCTGGTTCGGTCGAGCTGTGGCTGGCGGATGCTGCCGGTGCATTTCGGGCCATAAAAGGCCGGCTACTAATGGTTCCGGCGCTTCGCCCGGCGCCTGCTGTTTCAAACCATCCACGATGTCGCGCTGATGTTGGACCGTGAGCGGGAGGGCCGCGAGGCAAGACCGAGCGGGGCGTGCTGGCAGCCAGACGGTCAAGGCTACGACGCTGCCAAGCGGACCAAGGGCCGCAAGCGCCACGTTGCAGTGAACACGGACGGGCATCGGCTCATGGTCAACCTGACCACGGCGGACATCCGAAACGCGGCTTGGCCAGAGCGCATCATCACGGCGGTCCGTAAACGGTGGCCATGGCTGAAACATCTCTTTGCCGATGACGCCTACGACCGTGACAAGCTGATGAGCCGGGGCCACCTACCGCGACGTCGTCGTCGAGATCGTGCGTAAGCTGTCTGAGCAGAAGGGCTTCCAAGTCCTGCCCAGACGCTGAATGGTCGAGCGGACATTCGGTTGGATGATGCGTTGGCGCCGCATCGTTCACGACTATGGGCGTCGCTGCGACGTCAGCGAAGCCATGATCCGCATCAGCCTCGGCGCGCTCCTGCTCCGCAAGGTCGCCCATCCCTGACCATTCCCAAACGGGCTCGCAGACAGTTAGTAATAAGAATAGAAAGGTTGGGAGGATACGTCCTCCCAACCTTTCAGTTTTTTCAGGCGATCATGAAGTCCGCTGCCGACACCCCCGCCGGCATCATGGTCAGCTTCGCAAAGTTGACGAGATCGTCGCGCGAGCCGCCGTCCGCATCGAAGAAGAGGTTGCCGGTTCCCGCGTCGTAGAGAACCCTATGCTGGGCTGCCTCGCCGTCGGACAGCAGCGCGAAGGCCTCCCCTGCCAACGCACCGGAGGAGAGGCCCTGGAAGACTTGGGCATCCAGCTGGATGATGTCATCGGCTACGCTAAAGTCGATGATGCTGTCGGGGCCGGTCTCGCAGGCGTTGAAGACGAAGGTATCAGCACCGCCGCCGCCGAGCAGCGAATCCTGGCCCGCGCCGCCGCTGAGGGTATCATTGCCGGCGCCACCGACCAGGAAGTCGCGGCCTCTGCCACCGGTCACCACATCGTCGCCCATGCCGGCGTTGACGTAGTAAGCCTCTCGGTCGTTGCCGTGGTCGATGACGTCGTTCGCCATGGTGCCGAGCTGGACCACCTCGAACTGGTCGCCACGCTGGGTGCCTGCGACCAGGTCACGCACGTCGAAGGTGGAGCCGCCGGTCGCCTTGAAGCTGATGCCCTCGTCGTCGAACCGACTGACCAGACCCTGCAGACCACCGGCGCCGTCTTCCATCTGGAAGCGGACCGCGAGCCCGCCGTCCTGGTTCAGCATGGTGTTGCTGTCGTTGGCATTGCCGTTGCCGACCTCGGCGCTGGTGAAGGTCAAGCGGATCTGCTCACCCTGGCCATGCTGCACCAGCACGACGTCGCTGCCGGCCCCAAGGTCAGTAACGTCGGCTCCATCGCGCGACGGCATGAAGACGGCGGTGTCGTTGCCAGCGCCGCCGAGCAGCGAATCATCGCCACGGCCCCCCTGCAGCCAATCGTCGCCGGCGCCACCGACCAGGAAGTCATTACCCTTTCCGCCGATGAGGGTGTCGTTACCCATACCGGCATTGATATAATAGGCCTCGCGGCTGCCGCTCTCGTCATAGCGGTCGTTCTTGGCGGTGCCCAAGGTAACCGCCTCAAACTGGTCACCGCGCTGCGTGCCTGCGACAAGGTCGCGGACGTCGAAGGTCAGGCCCGGGCTGGCGGAGCGGAAGGTGATTCCCTCATCGTCAAAGCGGCTAATGGGACCGATGACGCTACCGGCGCCGTCCTCAGCCTGTAGCCGGACGGCGAGGCCACCATCCTGGTTGGCCATGGTATTAGAATCGAGGGGATTGCCGTTGCCGACCTCGGCGCTGGTGAAGGTCAGGCGCACTTGCTCAGCCATGCCCTTAACCAAAACCGTGTCCTCACCCTTGCCGAGATTCTTGGCGACCGCGTCGTCCCCGGCGACGTCCAGTATGGCTAGGTCGTTGTTGCGGCCATGAAGGAAAAAAGAGAATGGACGCTCGCCGTGCTTCAACCAATCGGTGATCGACGCCAAATCAAAGTGCTTCCAGGCCATGATGTGCATCTCTCCCATATGATGAACCCATCGGCTCATCTCTTGGGTTACGGAGAAGCAATCTGGCCGGATGCGTAATCAGCCTCAAAAAACACCTCAGCAATGTTTCTCTTTAGCGTCATGCCACCACGTCCAACCACCGCGCGAAATTTGTTCATCAGGTTACATTACGCCCTGCCCCGAATCACTTTTTCCATTGCTGCTCCAAAATGGAAGTGTTGTATTCGAATGAGGACAGTGCGGTTGCCGAGGAGATCGCAGCCTATGAGCGTAGCGACCTCGATGCTTCGTCACCACAGCTCAGCCGACCCGAGTCACCGACCATGACGGAACGACCTGCACGACGCGTGCCACTGCGGCTGGACTGAGCCATCGTCAGCTCGGCGACGTCGTGCGTCTTGCCGAAATGCTGGTCGCCTTCGCCGAGGCCTCGAAGCCACCGGTTCGATTTCACCAGCCCGAGAAAGTTAGGCATCAAGGGTGTGCAGGGCTTCTCCGTCCGCTTTTCGACCAGCAGTCTCGGTGCACGGTCGGATTGAGCAGCGCTTTGGCTGACCGGGTATGGTCCGGCAGATGCCCGGACGAGCCCGTCAGCCGCCAACTGGCCTATGTCGATTTTGGCAATGTCGGCAGTTCCAGCTGTACGACAGCTGCGGCACAGCTTGCTGAGAAGGCATCACAAGCACACGGAACCAACTAGAAACTTCTGGGCCGGAACACTGGAGCCCCGGCTCAGTCCTGGAGGCTCTCTTTCGATTCGCGGTGCAGGTTCATTTAGCTAATGAGTGCGTCAGGTCAGGTGGCGAAGCTGTACCAAAATATCCAGTGGAAGTGTCGGTTTTTATGGTGGGCCGCAATTCGAAACCTGCGAAATCCAGCTTGCAAATTTCAGCCACTCGCAGCGCTTTGTAATTCTGAAAATGCGAAGATGCATACGCTTTAAGTGCGAAACGTAGTTGATATTATGCAAAAAATGCGAATGGGCTTAACAGCGGATGGAAGCCTGGGCCTGCGTGTGAGGCACCCCGTAGCCAAGACTATGTATGTGATCCGAAAGATGGGACTAATGCCAATCCCATTGATCGGCCTCGCGCGGTAAGGCGCCTCCGCTGAGGTCAGGGCGGGCCACGTCGGCGTGGCTCTTCACCACCGACTGGTTGGGATTAATCGGACCAGGTATAAGTGACTAGTGCAAACTTCGATGATGCAGAGTCACCCCATCGGAGTAATTTGCTGGACCAAACAACAGGCTATGATGAGACCCGTGAGTCATAGCGAACGGAAATCGCTTTAGCACGGGACGACACGCGCGGTGCCCGCGTGCATCGGGGTCGCAAACGCCACACCAGCCCGCCTCGAACTCGTCGGACCGACACCGAGACAGCGCGTCTTAGCGTTTCAGCCCCGTCGCTGGTTCATCGAGCGGACCTTCGCACGGACCGAGCGATGCCGCTGCCTCGCACGCGACCACGAAGCAACGTCCGACTCTGCCATCGCCTTCTTCGTCCTCGCCACAGCCACCGTCCTGCTTAGGCGACTGGCGAAGCCATTGTGAAGCGAGCTCATACAACGAGCACGAAATCGTCGAGCCGAGAAATATGGCTGCTGTCGTGAACCGACTTGAGGACAATGCCACTGACGCGGCCGTGACGGCACGGCGGCCAAGCCGACGTTTCACACCAAATGGTCCAGCGGCGTCGAGGCAGCCCGCCTCGACCAGCCGTGGGATCATCCGAACGTTAAGAGCCAGGAATGAGGCAGCTGCTCTCACCGTCATGCACGGTCTCCCAGCATGGTTCCGTTGCGAAGTTCGCGGCGAATTGCGAATAGCGGCAACAGGCTCCGGATCAGGCGGCGACTTGGAACAGCTTGGCGACAAAGGTGGCTTGGGTCCGCGTGTCTCGTCCGCCAACCTTCCGTACCCGCCCCTTCCTGATCATTGCCATCGCCCCGTAGCCTGCCAGTGTCCGTCGTGCCGTGTGGAAACCGCCGAAGCCAAGCGTCGGTCTGACCAGGCATATCAGGCGCCGGTGATCTTGTTCCACTATATTATTGAGGTACTTGCACTGTCGTAGCTGCGAGCGTCGCCACAGTTCGCCGTCCTCCTTCATCTCTGTGACGGCGCAAGGGTAGGCGGGGTTCTTGTCCACTGTGATGGTGCGCGGGTTGAACGTATGCGGCTGCCCGAGAGCCCTGCGGAAAAAGCGCTTTGCAGCCTCAGCGTCGCGCTTGGCCGAGAGCAGGAAGTCGATCGTCTGGCCGCGGCTGTCGACCGCCCGATACAGGTAGGTCCAGCGCCCCTTCACCCGCACGTAGGTCTCGTCCACTCGCCGCGAGCTATTGCTCTGCCGCAGATGCAGCCGGATCCGCTTCTCGATCTCCGGTGCGTAGGTCTGGACCCAGCGGAAGATGGTGGTGTGTGCGATCTCCATGCCGCGATCGGCCAGCATGAGTTCGAGATCGCGGTAGCTGATCGGGAACATCAGATACCAGCGGACCGCCCAGAGGATCATCTCGGCGGTGAACTGCCGACCTTTGAAGGACTGATCCGGCCTCACCGAGGCTACTCGTCGCCGTCTCGCCATACCGCGGCTTGTACCTGCTCGGCAGGGCGCCGCAAGGACGCAACGGAACCCAGTTCTGCGCGGTGCCGATGGCGCGCCACTCCCAACTGCCGCACTCGCGGCGGCCGCACCAGTCATCCGTGCCGAGATGCGCGACGGCGCCATCATGCTGCAGCCGTCTGGCTCAGCGCCCGGCAAAGCCGAGACGGCATCCCATAACGGCGTAGTAGGCGAAAGGAGTGAAGATGAGCGAGACCCAGGTCACGATCGGAAAGCCTGACGACAAGGTTCCCGAGCGTTTCGAGGATGCCTACCGCGAGCTGCTTGCGATCTCCGCGAAGCTGAGGCCCGCGCAGGGCCGCATTCCCGACATCGACCAAATCGAGCTGCTGGTCATGCGTGCCAAGCGTTTGGCCGCGTACTGCCAGGAGCACATCGAGAGCGTCCGCCGCCTCGTCGACGAGCAACAGGCGTCGGCTTGAGGGCGGCAGGCATAATCAGGACGACAACCAGCCAGACATGCGCTCGGCGGATAGTGGCCATGGGAGGAAGGCTATGGCCTCCCGGGGCACGGGTGAACGCACCCCAGCCCCAACGTTCGTATCATCTTTGGCGGGAGGAACGGCGTTAGAGGGGTACATACTCGGATCTTCGGACTGCATTTCAATGAATTGGGTTTGACTACCGAAGCCGACGACTACCCCTCGCTGCGCCCCAGCCCCGCGTAGCGCTCGGGGCTCGGTGCCCGCGATGGCCTTTCTGCCAGACGAGCTGACCGGACTCCGTCAGCGGTAAGCGGCTTCCGCTTCAGAACGCACTCCACCTGCAGTGCGTACCAGGCAAGTTCACCGATAACATGCTGGAGTGGTGCCTCTGCGGCACCTCGCATTTGACAGAGGCTCGGAAGCGCTCGGGACACAACCTCGGTTCCGTGCTCGCTGGCGCCGTTAAGCCTAAGTTCGTCAATGCCGCTGCCAGCTCATCGAGCTTGGCGGCATTGCCGACATCCTGGCCTCCACTGGCACCGGCCTCTGTGCTGGGGAACTTGGCTTATAGTCGCATCCCAGCATGGCGTGGATAACCGCATCCGTCCAGTTGGCCGTGGGGAGCTAATGAAGCACTTGGCTGTGCTGCTTGGCGGCAGCCAGGCACATGACTTTGTTGCGAAGCGTGGGCGGTACGGTGCCGAGCGGGCCACCGTAGCGGCTGACGGCACCTAGCAGCATGTTGCGCCAAGTGGTCACCGCCACCTCGCCCGACCTGCCCTCAGCGATGCCTGCGGCTCTGGCAATCGCACCCCTGGTTTCAGCGTCACGGCTTCGCCATATAGCGAGCCGTTATGAAACCTGCCTTGCCAGGAACCCCAAAGGGGCGCTGCGGGGAATTGTGGGATCACGGATGAGCAATCCCTTGGAAGTCGACTTTGACGAGCGTGAGCGAACCTTGCAGGCCGCCATGCCTGGGGCCACTCTGGTTGAGCTGCGCCAGCTGGTAATGCTGGCCGAGGAGCGTGGCCATGTTACCCATGCCGAAGTCGCGGCCGCCCTGCCACCGGGGCAGACCTCATCGGATGTGATCGAGGATACCCTGGCGGCCCTAGCCCGGCTGGGGATTGAGGTTGTCGAGGCATCCGAGGATGAGGATGCCCCAGCTCCGGCTGCCGCCCTTGAATATGCGCCAGACGGAGAGGACGGCGGCAACGTCCGCGGCGATGGGCATACCGATGACCCGACCCGGATGTACTTCCGCGAGATGGGCAGCCATGCCCTGCTGTCGCGCGAGGGCGAGGTAGCACTCGCCAAGCGCATCGAGGCCGGGCGGGCCATGATGATCGGTGGCCTCAGCCAGCTTCCGACCACGGCCGAGGCGCTGCTGCGCTGGCAGGCGGACTTGGTTTCCGGCCGCATGCTGCTGCGCGACCTCATCGACCTGGAGGCTACACTCGGCGCCGACGCCGTGGAGCCGGAGGCTGACGAAGTTGCCGTCTCGGATTTGGCGGAATCGGAAGCGGCGGTGGCCGGAGCTGACGAGGCGGAGGACGACGAGGGTCCTGCGGCTCTCTCCATCACCGCCAGCGAGGACAAGGCCCGGCCGGAGGTGCTCACCATCCTTCAGGGCATCCGCACGGTCCATGGCCACCTGCACGAGCTGCAGGCCCGGCGCCTGCCGACCGAGGCACCCGGTGGCAGGCTCAGTGCCGAGGAGGAGGTGGTCCATGCCGCCGGGCGAGCCGAGCTGGCCCGGCTGATCGCCAGCCTCCACCTGCATGCCAACCGGGTGGCCGAGCTCTTTGAGGGCGTGCGCTCCTTACACCGGCGGCTGACCACGGCCGAAGGCCGGCTGCTGCGGCTGGCCGAGGCGGCGGGCGTCAAGCGGGACAGCTTCCTCGCGGTCTACCGTGGTGCTGAGGCGGGCGGGGCCTGGCTGCAGGGGGCTGACGCCCGCCCGGGCAAGGGCTGGAAGGTGCTCGCCATCCGGCATGGCGCCGAGGCCGAGGCCATCTGGGCCGAGATAGCGGCGCTAGCCGTGGAGACTGGGCTGCTGCTGCCTGAGTTCCGCGACATCTACGCCACCGTCTCCCGAGGCGAGCGGGAGATGTCGGCGGCCAAGACCGAGATGGTGAACGCCAACCTCCGGCTGGTGGTGGCCATTGCCAAGAAGTACCGCAACCGCGGCCTGCAGTTCCTCGACCTCATCCAGGAAGGCAATATAGGCCTGATGAAGGCGGTCGATAAGTTCGAGTACCGCCGCGGCTTCAAGTTCTCGACCTATGCAACCTGGTGGGTCCGCCAGGCCATCACCCGCAGCATCGCCGACCAGGCGCGCACCATCCGGGTGCCGGTCCATATGATCGAGACGGTCAACAAGGTGAACCGCACCAGCCGCCTGATGATGCATGACCTTGGGCGCGAGCCGACCGACGATGAGCTGGCCGAGCGAATGGGCATCCCGGTCGCCAAAATTAAGCAGGTGCTGAAGATTGCCCGCGAGCCGGTGAGTCTGGAGACCCCGGTGGGGGACGAAGAGGATGCCCATCTCGGCGACTTCATTCAGGACAAGGATGCCGTGTCGCCGGACGACGTGGCGATGCAGTCGAGCCTCCGGGAGAACACCACCCGGATTCTGGCCAGCTTGACGCCGCGCGAGGAGCGGGTGCTGCGCATGCGGTTCGGCATCGGCATGAACACTGACCACACCCTGGAGGAGGTTGGTCAGCAGTTCGGCGTGACCCGCGAGCGCATCCGCCAGATCGAGGCCAAGGCAGTGCGGAAGCTGAAGCACCCAACACGCTCGCGGGCACTTCGCAGCTTCCTCGAGTAGCAGTCTGCTAGCGACGAGCAGGGCCAAAGGTAACTTGGGCTGTAAGAGCCGGCTTCGGAATGAGCGGCGAACGCCTGAGAGGGGGGGGAAGCAGACATAGTTATCCGGTCCGTTGAGGCTGCTGCCCGCCATTCTGAAAGTGGACAGCGCGTTGTTTGAATTTGCTGACCGCAGCAGGTGGACCGCGAAGGTAAGCCGATTTCTGTTCCCCCTCCTCGGCGGAAGAGGTTAGGCCATGAGCGCCGTCAGGCGGCCTAAAATCGCCTCTACTTCATCGGTCCGCAACGCGACGAGTTCGAACACGAGTTCCCCCAATTCGGCGCAATGATCCATCATCCAAATCGATGGACTGCCTGCCCGCAGCGCCATCGCCAACTCCGGCGCACCCATCCCGGCTCGGTCGGGGTCGACCCGAAGGTGCGCCCGTGGAAAGGGCAGGCCGGTGGGATCGGGCTCGGCCCATGCCGCAAGACCGGGCAGCGTCCCGGCACGTGCGGCGAATTCATCCACGATGCGGGCCTGGGCCGCGGCCCAGGCGGCAATGTTCAACTCCTCCTGTTCGGCCAGGGCGGCCAGGACGCTCGCAATGGCTTCCTTCGTGGCCTTCATTCCTCGCCCGATCCCCTTCTCCTGGGCACGGACGGCCGCAACCAAGCCCGCGCGCCCCATCACCAGCCCTGCGGTCGGGGCGCCCAGGTACTTTTGCGCGCTGACCAGCACAAGGTCGGCACCGGTCGCCAGCAACTGGCGCATCCGGAAGTCCTGCGCAGCGCCGTCCAGGATCACTGGCAAGCCCTGGGAGCGGGCAGCCGCCACCGCACTGGCGAGGTCCGGCTCCTTTCCCTGTACGAGGCGCGATGAGACCAACAACAGGCAGGTAGCGTCGGGGTGCTCCAGCTCTGGTGCCAAGTCCGCAACGGTGCAAAGCCTTGGTGCGCCGACGATTACCGGCACCGCCCCGGCCAAGCGCACAGCCTGCTGAATCGGATGGCCATAATTGACGGCATGGGTGGAGGCAGCACAACACGGTTGCGCATCCCACGCGTGTCGGGCAGGGCCACCACCCGAGCGAGGAAGTCCCCCGTCATCGTGGCCGCAACGGCGAGCGTGATGGCGGCAGCGGCGCAATGTACGACGCTCTCAGCGTCCGCTCCGCTCAGACGGGCGATCGCGACCCCCGCCGCGGCCTGCAGATCTTCCACGATCGCAAAATCGGCCAAGGCGGCCGCGGCAGCCGCTGCGATGCGTGGCGACGAGCGGGACACGCCGAGCGGCGTGAAGGTGCCGCGGGCGTTGATTAGCTGCGGTCGAGAAGAGTCGGCTGAAACCATGGCAGGTAGCCTAATCGCAGCTCAGCCGTCCGCAAGGATGGCGGCTGGGGCGCAAGGATCGCGGATGATCTCGATCGCCAAGTCCGCTTCGATGGGATCCTATGTAGGAAGCGGACAGGCCGCTTTTGGCCAAGCCCGGCCATCCGGGTCGCCGTCGGTTGGGTCCGCTTCGGGTCGAGTGCGGCCGTTCCACGCTCATCCTAAAGCGGACTCTTATTGACCGCCTGCAAACTGCTAGCGACCATAAAGTCTTGGGCTCTTGGTCGCGTCCGATTCTCAAGATCCGGTCCACCGGCGCATTTACAGACAGTCAATTAGTCTTACTAAATTACTTTAGGCTCCAAACCCAATCAGTTCTATGCGCGACGCGAGGGGATGTGATTCAAGCTGCTAGATGATGGAGCTTGAGCCATGGCAGGAGAGTTCTGGCTGTCGGACCGGCAGTGGGCGGCGATCGAGCCACTGCTGCCGACTAACCAGCTCGGCGCGCATCGGGTGGACGACCGGCACGTCATCAGCGGCATCGTGCACATGCTGAAGAATGGCGGGCGCTGGCAGGACTGCCCGGTCTGCTACGGTCCCTCGACCACGATCTACAACCGCTACCATCGATGGTCGGGCCGGGCATCTGGGCGGGCATGCTAGCCGCCCTGGTCGAGGCCACACCCGGTGGGTTGCAACTGATCGACAGCACCACCGCCAAGCCGCACCGCTCGGCCGCTGGCGGAAAAGAGGGGCTGACCTCCAGGCCATAGGCCGCTCGCGTAGCGGGCGGGGCACCAAGATCCACTTGGTCGTGGACGGCGCAGGCCGCGTCCTCGCGTTCGCGGTTACACCCGGGTGCTCTGTTGCGAGCCTATCCGGGCAGGATGAGGCCTGAAGTCCCACTTTGGAGATCATGGACAATGAACTGCTCCG
>NZ_JAETWB010000119.1 GCF_016773205.1 Belnapia arida | reverse complement strand
AGCCATGATCCGCATCAGCCTCGGCGCCCTCCTGCTCCGCCGCATCGCCCACCCCTAACCATTCTCAAACGGGGTCTAAGGAGCGATCAAGACCATAAGAGCTTGGCTTGCTATCACCCCGGTCTGGCGATGTCGCGGTAGGTTCATCCACGAAGTCAGCACTGTCGTTGGTGAGCCGAAGCCGCCCGCGCCTCCACACGTCCGGACCAACCGGCCGGGTCCACACTTGCTGCTCTCCAGGCCATGGCTTTGGCGTCTCCGTGAGTGGTCCTCGCAGACCGACATCAATGCGCCGCGCTTGTATTCCTCGTTTGACGATCTTGCCATCGGCATCGACTAAGTTGGCACCATCGACTCGCACTGGCTGTCCGTCGAGAAGGCGAATCAAAGCTTCGCCTCGCCGCTCGACGGACTCTCTGAGGGCCCGCTCTGCATCCATTTGCTTGAAAAGTTGGGCCAACTGCTCAGGTCGCTTATTTTCCTTAGACGCATCCGCTACATCTACAACGCTGAGAAAGAATTCTGCAGCTTCAACTGCCACCTTTCGTTGGCGGACTTCCTCACGAACTTCCTCCAATGTGCAAATCTCTGGGCCGTACCATCCGCTTGCGACGACGATCAAGCTGCCGGTGCTTTGCTGCCGAACTGCCCACAGAGTGGTAGGATCCGTTGGAAAGTCAGTTGCAACCTCAAGCCTACTAACCAAATGCCATCCATTCGAAGTCGCCGCACCTAATGCGTGTTCCCCTTTACCTCCTTCACGGCGGCATAACTCCGCTACGGCTTCGGCCGCTGCAGCCTGGCACGGTGTCATATCCGATGCCATAATCCTGCTCAAGTTTTTGCCCTCACGTTGGATAAGTTTATCAGTCGTCTCTGCAGCAACGGCGTATAGGTTTGACTTGCGGCAGTGTCCGTCGACCATACCGATCAACGATCTCTCCCTGGCCGTCGTTGATACTGCTAAAGTCGGCGAACTCGTTATCGAGAAGTGTGATGCGATGCTCAGCAGCATCGAGGCGAAGTTGCGCATTACGCACTTGTCCTTCCAACTGCCGCACAAATAGACGGAGGGCGAAGATGTCTTCTTCCACGGACATACCGTTCTCCATGACAGGAGCGCTCCAATGGCGCCGGTTTGTGGAGTATACTCCGTGGTAAAAAACTCTTCAAGACCGTGCCTTGTGGCGGATGGATATCCGCGAGATACTGGCCTCGAACCTTCGGCTCGCAAGGCGTGCTAAGGGTTTGTCGCAAGAGGAACTGGCGTATCGCGCTGAGATCGATCGCACGTATGTCAGTGCTCTTGAGAGATCTCGCTACGCTGTTAGCATCGACGTCCTTGCCCGTCTCGCTCGAGTTCTCGACGTCGAGGCTGCCGATCTGCTGAGACGCCAGTCAGCACCTGCGAAAAAATTTGGCTTAGGGGCGGGTACCTCAAACCGTAAGCAACTCCGGCAGCCACCCCAGCGAAAAGACTAACACTACCTGGGCAGTTTAAAGTCAGGCGGCGGCCTAAGCTTGCGCCGGCAGTGCGGACATCGGATTGGCGTGACGAGGTCGGCGAACAGCCGCGTCATGATGGCGCGGCGCAGAGCCGGCAGGCTCGGCGATGGTGGCGGTCCCGGAACCTGACCCGGCATTTTTCCCCGACCCCGTCGAGCGCTGCCCGGCGAGGCGAAGGTGCTGCAGATACGCAAAGGCGATGCAGGTCATCAGCGCGTGTCGGTGCAGCCCGGTCCACGATCGACCCTCGAAGTGCCCGAGGCCCAGCTCCTGCTTCAGTTGCTGGTGCGCTTGCTCGCAGACCCAGCGTGCCTTGATGGCGGCCGCCAGGGTGCGGAGCGAGGTCCGTGGCGGCAGATTGGAGAGGTAGTATTTGCGCTCGCCGCTCGAGCGCCACTCGCCCACCAGCCACACCTCGTCGCCCGGCAGGTGCCGGTTGTTCGCCCAAGTCTTGCCGTCAGCAACCCGCACGCGCGTGGCCGCGAACTTGGCCGCGAGAGGACCCCTGCTGCCCAGCCGCCAGGTCACCCGACGCCAGGATAGCCCAGCCAGCACCGCCTCAGCCTCTCGGGGCTCCTGATCCGGCACCGGGCGCCGCTTGCGGCCTATAGGCGGGACCAGCTGAACATCGGCGCCGTAGACCTTCTGGTTGCGCGGGATGCCCACCGCCCAGGTCAGGCCCCGCTCGCTCAAGCCGGCCCGAAAGGCCGCGCTCGCGCCATAGCTCGCATCGGCCAGCACCAGGCCAAACCGCACAGGGGCCGCGATGAGCCGGTCCAACTCGGCCAGCGCGATCGCGCCCTTGCTGCGGGCCACCACCTCCGCTGCCGGCACGCCGGCCGCGGCGCAGCGTTCGGGATCGGCCGTCCACTCCTCCGGCAGGAACAGCCGCAGGGCGACAGGCACCGGCACCTCGGCGCCCGCCAGGGTCAGCGAGACCAGCACCTAGCAGTTAGCTCGCTTGCCGAGCTGGCCGCAGTACTGCCGCGCCACGCCGACCGAGAGCGTGCCCTTCTTTGGCAGGGCCGTGTCGTCGATCACCAGCGCCGCCCGCGGCCCGCCCACCAGCCGGTCGGCCTGCTCGGCCAGCACCCGCCATAGCGGCGCAGTCCGTGTTGGCTGGCTGCAGTTCGAGGTCGAGCAGCGAACCGTGCTTGTCGCAGACCACGAACAGCTTCACACCCA
>NZ_JAETWB010000118.1 GCF_016773205.1 Belnapia arida | reverse complement strand
CAGAGCAGAAGGTGGCGGCGTTCCAGGCGGCTGCTTCAGCCGTGCAACACTGTCCGTAAAGGCGGGGCAAGGCCACCTCGGTCGACCAGCTATGCCGGCGGACCGTCCGAACCCAGACCTCAACCCCAGAGCCGGCATCGCGCCGTACCGAAGCCTTACGCGCCTCGTAAGCACCGCCTACGAGCTCAGCGGCCATGTCCGTGTCGTCTGCCATGCCCACGACATCGGGCAAGTCCCGCCATCAGTTCAAGGTGGGCAACAGCTGACGGTTACCTGTCGTACGCGCCATCACCGATAAAAGATGCCACTGCTTCGTCCACCCGGTCGAGCAGCAGCCCGATCCGGGAGCCGTCATCAGCATACCTGTCGGTTAGTGCGGAGGCGACGAGCCGCCCAATGTTGGCGTCGGCGACAAGGTGGAGCATCCACCGCACCCGGCGCTGCTTGCTGCCGTGCTTTTCCTCCAGCCGCTCGTCCGAGCCACGGAGCTTCAGCCCCGTTCTGTCCACCAGCAGATGTACCGGCACACTCCCCGCTTTCGGCCGCGCCACTTCGAGCACCTCGGCCCAGTGGCTGAGGGTGCTATCGCCCAGCACTGGTAGGTCGCGGCCGGAGGCCCTTGGTCTGGCGCAGCGCCAGGGCCGAACACGGCCCGCAGCGTCAGGGCTGTGGCGATCGCCAGCGCGAAGTAGGTGGGCCCCCGCCTCGGCCGGTGCGTGACTCAGCCTTTTAGGCCTCCGCCACCTTCAGCGCGAACCACACCGTGGAGGCCATGGCAAGCCCTCAGGCCAACGTCGTACTCGGCTCAGTTGGTCACTCGGTGCTTCTGCTTCGGGATGTGATGACGTCCAGCTTGAACGGCACAAGGGATGCCTCCACGGGATGACGGGGCCAACCCCTTACCTGAACCTGCGGGCCCGGCGATTGCTGCAGCAAGGCACCGCACGGCATGACTGATGAACTCAGCCGGAAAGCGGAGAGTGTTGTTGTTGTCCGGCGGGTCTGACCCCAAGTTGATTGACCCGGTGTAATGGTACCGAAATGTCGGCCTGCCGGACGACGCTCGGCTATCGAGTGGGAGGTGACCTCATAGGAGCCTAAGGCCGTTCATCCCGTCACAGTCCTGTCCGCCCGCCAGATTGCCAGACTCGCACCCGATGGGAGAACCGCCAGCACGAGCGCGGCCAGCTCGCACGACATCATTGTTGGCATCGACGCCCACAAACCCACCCACGCCGCCGTGGCCGTCACCGTGAGCTCGAGGCCTGGGCCCGATCACTGGGAGCCGTCAGCGCCTTTGGCATCGAGGGTATGGGCTCGTACGGTGCCGGCCTGGCGCGCTCTCTTCGTGCGGCGGGCCATACCCGTCCATGAGGCCGGTCGGCCCGATTGTGGGCAGCGCCACCGGCATGGCATCACAGACCACTTCGGTGCCGAAGACGCCATCCGCGCCGTGCTGGGTAGGCAGGCCACGGCTTTGCGGGGCCGGCACCGGTGAGGTGCAGATGATCAGGCACCTCAAGGTCGCCGGTGACACCGCCGCCAAGGCGCGCACCCAGGCCATGCTGGCGCTGAAGGTCATCATCAGCGCGCCGACGGCTCTGCGCGAGCAGCTTGAGGCCGTCGCCGGCCGGATGGCACTGGTCCGGCATCTGGCTGCCTTGCGGCCGGGGCCGCTGACCACGGCCATCGTCTCAGCCGAGGCCAGCCTGCGTGCCATCGCCCGCCGCTGGCTCGACCTCGACGGCGAGTCCGGTCATACGATACCCAGCTCAGCCGGCTGGCTGAGCCGTGTGCGCCGGAGATGGTCGCGGCGCATAGCATGGGCACCGCGACCGCGGCAGAGGTGCTCGTCCTCATCGGCAACGAGCCGGAGCGGATCCACTTCGAAGCTGCCTTGGCCAGGCTCCGCGGCGCCTACCCAGTGCCGGCCTCGAGCGGCAAAACCAGCAGGCACAGACTGAACCGTGGCGGGCATCAGTAGGCCAACGCTGCCGTCCACCGCGTGGTAGTCGTGCGCGTGCGCCCCCACCAGCCCATCCTCAACTACGTCCGGCGCCGTACGGCTGAGGGTAAGAGCAAGCGGGAGATCATCCGCGGCTTCAGGCGCTTTGTCGCACGCAAGATCTTCGGCTATCTCTGCCGTCCGTCCCAAACCGTCTGCGCAGCCCAAAACACCGCTTGACCGCTATAGGAGCATCGGTGCTGGATCGACAGCGATGGGAGCGGCACCGGGTGAGTGATTGCCCCGCCGAGGGCCTGCTCCTCAACTACTCGCGGTAATGAAACGCATCGACGGAGTGTCCGCCAACGTCACCGGCAGACGTGAACCTCGACCGGACGCTGCAGGCTTCAAAGTCTACGGTACCGAAAACCAAAGTTATCCCGATCTGAAGGGCTGGTATCACAGCCAACGGTAGATGGCTTCGTGCGATCGTCCGCAGTCTGGCTGGTGGGGCAACCACTCACCGGCCAGGATGGGGCAATTACTCACCCGGTTTTGCGGCTGATGTGTGATCCCAGGGTTTGATGGTGCAGTCTTCCAGCAGGCGTGGAAGGACGCGCTATGGGCCAGGTTCACCACGGGAGCGCCACAACGACAGCGGCGATCCGTCGAGCGATACAGCATAGTCAAGAGAGCCTGAGGGGGCTCGCCAAGCGCTACGGGATCAACCCCAAGACCGTGGCCAAGTGGCGGAGGCG
>NZ_JAETWB010000117.1 GCF_016773205.1 Belnapia arida | reverse complement strand
CAATCTCCACATCCGTCATGAGGAAATCCGCCGAAACACTAACACCAGAGCCGGACCACTTTCGCCGTGTCACCTCAGGCCTGAGGCCGTCGAACTCTTCGTCGATCCGCAAGAGCCTCTTTCGGTGTCTTCTGTCCGAGAGCCATGTGAGGCCAGCTCTCATTGGGGGCCTGTCGCCAGGCCTCGACGATGGCACGGGCCCCGGCCAGCGTCTCGAACCAATGCAGGTTTAGGCACTCGTCCCGCAGCGAGCCGTTGAAGGTCTCGATGAAGGCGTTGTCGGTCGGCTTTCCAGGGCGCGAGAGGTCGATCTGCACCCCGTGGTGGTAGGCCCAGAGATCCACCAGCGGGCCGGTGAACTCGCTGCCGCTGTCGGCAAACAGGTATTTTGGCGCACCTCGCCGCCCGACGAGGCGGTTCAGCACCTCGGCCACAGGCTCCCCCTTGAGCCGCTGCCCAACCTCGATTGCCAGGCCTTCACGGCCCCAGATGTCGACCACGGTCAGCGCGCGGAACTTCGTGCCATGGCTGAGCTGCTCATGGACGAAGTCGAGGATTGAGGCCTCGTTGGGATGCCTGGGCACGTAGCGCGCCTCGCGGTGCACAACCATCTTGCGCCGCTTTGGCTGCTTGCTGCGCAGGGCAAGGCCCTCCTCGCCGTAGCGGCCAGACCAGGTTGCGCTCCACCGTCCAACCGTCACACCGGAGCATGACGTGGACCCGCCGGTAGCCATAGCGGATCCGCGTCTGCGCGATCTCATGCATGCGTTGCCGGATCTCGAGGCGGGGATCCCTGGTGCTCGGCTTGCACTGGGTCGATCGGTGCTGGCGTGTCAGAAAACAGGCCCGACGCTCGCTGGTGCCGTGGCTTCGCGCCACATAGGCCACGATCTCCTTCATGAGCGCTGGCCGGGAAATTTTTGTGACAGGACGTCCTGCAGCACAGCCTTGTCGAGGCTGAGCTCGGCCACCAGCCGCTTCAGCCGGGCATTCGCCTCGGTCAGCTGCTTGAACTCACGGACCTGGTCCGTCTCCAACCCGGCATACCGCTTCTTCCGACCGAGCGACATAAGCAACAAGATGGGTGGAAGGCCGAACAGGCGGTCCCTGGCGTGGCGGGTGATGCCATAGCACTCACAGGCGACCGCCTCGTGGCCGGGCCGGTCGGTGATGGTGATGTGGCTACCGCCGTAGCGGATCAGCCCTGCCTTCTGCGGCGCGCCGGCCGCCACCGTGACCCCGGCGCGGCGCACCCCCCAGCATCATGCCGAGCATCTCATGGGTCATCAGGAAGGTGTCGCCTTCCACCCGGTCATGCGCCCTGGCCGGCTATGTCGGCATCCTGCAGGCCGACGCCTATGCCGGGTTCAACGAGCTCTATGCCGCCAACCACAAGCCCGGCCCAATCACCGAGGCCGCATGCTGGGCCCATGGCCGGCGCAAGCTGTTCAAGCTCGCCGAGGTCGCCCGTGCCCCGCTGGTTGCCGAGGCGGTGCGCCGGATCGATGCGATTTTTACCGCCGAGCACGCCATCAATGGCCTACCCACCGAGCAGCGCCTGGCCGTGCGGGGGCAGCAGATCGCCCCGCTCGTCACCGATCTCGAGACCTGGATGCGCGAGCAGCGTGCCCGCACGTCCCGCCATGCCGAGGTCGGCAAAGCCATGGACTACATGCTGACCAGCTGGGACGCCTTCAGCCGCTTCCTGCGCGACGAAAGGATCTGCCTCACAAACAATGCGGCGGAACGGGAGCTGCCCGGCGTGGCCTTTGGCAGAAAGGCCTGGATGTTCGCCGGCAGCGACCGCGCTGCCGCCATGTAGTCGCTGATCGCCACCGCCGAGCTGAACGACGTCGATCCGCGAGCTTGGCTCGCCGACGTGCTGGCCCGCATCGCCGACCACCCGGCATCCCGCCTACACGAGCTGCTGCCCTGGCATTGGAGTGCAGGATGCCCGCGTAGCTGTCCAGGTGCGGCTGCGGGTGCTCGCCGGTGCGGTCGCGGGGGTAGCGGAACATCGCCGCTGGTGGCGCCGGCCTGGCAAAGGGCCGGCCGTCACGGACATAGGTCCAGACGCAGCCGGTGATTGTCCGACCCTTGGCCAGCACCGGCACCGTGGTGTCGTGGCCATGCAGCCGCCCGCCGGCCAGCACATGGGCATCGATCAGCGCCGTCAGCGGCGCCAGGGTGGCGGTGCAGGCGCCGACCCAGTCGGCGATGACTGGACACACCGAGCTCGATGCGCTCGCGGGCGCAGGTCTCGCTCAGACGGTTGAGCGGCAGGTGCTGCCCGAACTTGGCCTCCAAGATCATGGCCAGGAGGTGGGGGCCGGCTCTGCCGCGGGCGATCTCGATCTGCGATGTCTCTCGGCCAGGTCCAGCCTCGCACGGTGCCGGTGAACAAGGTGAAGCCGCGGACGATGACCCCGACATCACCGGCTGCTCCGCCGCCAGCGCACCCGAGCGGACCTGCTTGCGCCACATCCATAGCACGCTCCGGCTCACCTCGTGCCGACGTGACACATCCGCAAAGCATGCTCGTGGGCGCTCAGCCTCCGCCACCATCCGCAGCTTGTCCGCTACCCGCCAGTGCCGTCGGCGCTCGACCCCGCTGATGATCTCCATGCCACCAACCTGCTCCGTCCTTAGCAACACTCTTACGAGCATCGGTAAGATCAAAAGACAGGTTCACCAATGCCAGGGAAGGCGGCCCTCGGCAGATGGGTGCGGATTACCTTGGTGCAGCTCCGACGGAGCGGCATTCTGCCGCTCTGCCTGACCTGTGGTTCAGCCGATCCAGTCGTAGACTTTGACGTAGTCCACGGCGATATCGACATGTTTGACGCCGGTGCCGTTGGGTGAGCCGCC
>NZ_JAETWB010000116.1 GCF_016773205.1 Belnapia arida | reverse complement strand
GCAATCCAAGATTGCAATCGCATTTTCGTGTGCTACACATCGCCGCGTTGCGCTGCAGCAGATGTGGAGGCATTCGGTGTCGGTGTCCCTCAGGCAGGAAGGCCCACATTCCATGGCAACCAGCGGCAACCAGACGGCGACGCGGTTTGCTGTGGAAGGGCCGGTGCTGGTCGCTTCCCGCCGCTTCGGCGATCACCGGGGCTTCTTCGTCGAGAGCTACAGCGTGCGGGACTTCGCGGCGATCGGCATCGCGGATGTTTTCGTGCAGGACAACCATTCCCGATCCGAGCAGGCGGGGACGGTGCGCGGGCTGCATTTCCAGCTGGCGCCGCATGCCCAGGCCAAGCTGGTGCGGGTGCTGCGCGGCGCGATCCTCGACATCGCCGTCGATATCCGGCGCGGCTCGCCGACCTACGGACACCATGTCGCGGCCGAGCTGACGGCCGAGAACGGCCACCAGCTCTATGTCCCGGTTGGCTTCGCGCATGGCTTCTGCACGCTCGTGCCGGAGACGGAGGTGGCCTACAAGGTCACCGATTATTACGCCCCGGACTGCGACCGCGGCATCGCCTGGAATGACCCGGATCTCGCCTTGCCCTGGCCTTTCACGGCGGAGGCGGTGCAGCTTTCCGAGAAGGACCGCCGCGCGCCACGGCTGCGCGACATTCCGGTGGCCTTCACGTCGGGGATTTGAGCATGCGCATCCTGGTCACCGGCGGGGCCGGTTTCATCGGCTCGGCCGTCACCCGGCTCCTGGTGCTGGAGCGCGGGGCGACCGTGCTCGTCGTCGACAAGCTGACCTATGCGGGGGACCGGCGCTCCATCCGTGATTGCGAGGGACGGCACGGTTTCGAATTCCTCGAGGCGGATATCTGCGACACGGCGCGGATGCGCACGGCCATGGCGGCGTTCCGGCCCGATGCGGTGATGCATCTGGCGGCCGAGAGCCATGTCGACCGCTCCATCACCGGTGCCGCGGACTTCATCCAGACCAACATCAACGGCACCTTCTCGATGCTGGAGGCGGCGCGCGGCTACCATGCCGGGCTGGAGGGCGAGGCGCGGGCCCGCTTCCGCTTCCACCACATCTCGACCGACGAGGTCTTCGGCTCGCTCGGCGAGACGGGCGCGTTCAGCGAGACCACGGCCTATGACCCGCGCTCGCCCTATTCGGCGAGCAAGGCGGCCTCCGACCATCTCGTCCGCGCCTGGCACGAGACCTATGGGCTGCCGGTGTTGGTGACGAACTGCTCGAACAACTACGGGCCGTACCATTTTCCGGAAAAGCTGATCCCGCTCATCATCCTCAACGCGCTGGAGGGCAAGCCGCTGCCGGTCTATGGCGACGGCAGCAACATCCGCGACTGGCTGCATGTCGAGGATCATGCGCGTGCGTTGGTCACCGTCGTCGAGCATGGCAGGGTCGGCGAGACCTACTGCATCGGCGGCCGGGCGGAGCGGCGGAACCTTCAGGTGGTCGAGACCATCTGCGACCTGCTCGACGAGCGCCGTCCGGGCGCGGCGCCGCGGCGGGAGCTGATCCGCTTCGTTGCCGACCGGCCGGGGCATGACCAGCGCTACGCCATCGATTGCGGCAAGATCGAGCGCGAGCTTGGCTGGCGCCAGCATCAGAGCTTCGAGACCGGCATCGCCGCGACGATCGACTGGTACCTGGCGAATGACTGGTGGTGGCGGCCGTTGCGCGAGAAGAAGTACAGCGGCGAGCGGCTGGGCCTCATGGCCGGGAAGGTGGGCTGATGCGCGTCCTCGTCATCGGCCGCACCGGCCAGGTCTCGACCGAGCTGCTGGCGCGGCTGCCGGCCGCCGGCCATGAGGTGGTCGGGCTGGAACCGCCGGAGTTCGACTTGACCAGCCCGGAGCAAATCGCCGCTGCCTTCGCCCAGCACCGGCCGCAGGCGGTGATCAACGCCGCCGCCTATACCGCGGTGGATCGCGCCGAGGACGACCGGGCGTTGGCCTTCGCGGTGAACGCCACCGGGCCGCGGCTGCTCGGCGAGGCGGCGGCGCGGGCAGGCGTGCCGGTGGTGCACTACTCGACCGACTATGTCTTCGATGGCGTGAAGGACAGCCCCTATACCGAGGCGGATGCACCGGCGCCGGTCGGGGCCTATGGCGCCTCGAAGCTCGCTGGGGAGCTGCTGCTGCACCTGGCACAGCCGCGCAGCGTGACCTTCCGCACCGCCTGGGTCTGCTCGGCGCACGGCAACAACTTCGTCAAGACCATGCTGCGCTTCGGGCGGGAGCGGCCGGAGATGCGCGTCGTCGCCGACCAGCATGGCGCGCCGACCTTCGCCGATGACCTGGCCGATGCCGCCATCGCGCTGCTGCCCCGGCTGGCAGCGGCGCCAGCGGGCGATGCCTGCTTCGGCATCTTCCACCTGACTGGGCAGCCCTACACCACCTGGCACGGCTTCGCCGAGGCGATCTTCGCCGGCGCTGCCGAGCGTGGGCAGAAGGCACCGACGCTCACCGCCATCACCACGGCCGACTACCCGACCCGGGCGGTGCGGCCGGCCAATTCGCGCCTCGACTGCACGCGCGCGGCCGAGCGCCTCGGCATACAGGCCGCCGACTGGCGGCAAGGCCTGGCGCGCTGCCTGGATGCGCTGCTGAAGGAGAACACCCGATGAAGGGCATCGTGCTGGCCGGCGGCAGCGGCACCCGGCTTTATCCGGCGACGCTGGCGGTCTCGAAGCAGCTGCTGCCGGTCTACGACAAGCCAATGGTCTACTATCCGCTCTCGGTGTTGATGCTGGCCGGGATCCGGGAGATCATGGTGATCTCGACGCCGCATGACATGCCGCTGTTCGAGCGGCTGCTGGGCGATGGCAGCCAATGGGGCATCCGCCTGGTCTATCAGGTGCAGGAGAAGCCGAACGGCATCGCCATGGCGCTGGTGCTGGCGGAGGAGTTCCTCGCCGGCGAGCCCTCGGCGCTGGTGCTTGGCGACAACATCTTCCACGGGCACGAGCTCGACCTGCGGATGGCGGAAGCGCAGGCGGCGCATGGCGCGGCGGTCTTCGCATATCGCGTGGCAGACCCGGAGCGCTACGGCGTCGTCGAGTTCGATGCCGAGGGGCGGGCGCTGTCGATCGAGGAGAAGCCGGCGGCGCCGAAGTCGGACTGGGCGGTGACGGGGCTCTATTTCTATGACGGGCGGGCGCCAGCCATCGCGCGCAAGCTGTCGCCCTCGCCACGGGGCGAGCTTGAGATCACCGATCTGAACCGCGTCTATCTCGAGGAGGGCACGCTGCGCGTGGCCCGGCTCGGGCGGGGCTACGCCTGGCTCGACACCGGCACGCATGACAGCATGCT
>NZ_JAETWB010000115.1 GCF_016773205.1 Belnapia arida | reverse complement strand
GGTCCACATCCCGCCCATTTGGGCCGGGCCAGAGCCCAAACCACCGCCAATCGCGCATTCTCAAACGGGGTCTTAGACCCCGTTTGCAAAGTGGTGAGGACACCGGCCTGACGGGCTGATCCTGGCCTCTCGGACGGCGTTGCAAGCGGTCTCCTGCCTGGGGACCGCCATGTGGACGCCCGCTGATCGCGTGCTGGTTGGAGATTTCGGCTCCGGCCAAGCCATGACAGATGAGCAGTTCCGGTTGCTTGAGCCGCTGATCCCGCCCGCCAAGCCCGGTGGGCGGCCGCGCACGACAGACATTCGGAACCTGCTGGACGGCCTCTTCTACGTCGTGCGCACCGGCTGCCAGTGGCGGCACCTGCCTCCTCCTCCGGCCTTCCCGCCGTGGCGCACGGTTTATGGTTACATGCGCGCTTTCCTACATGGCGGTGTGTGGGAGAGCATTCGCCACCACTTCGTCGTCATGCTGCGCGAAGGCGCTGGGCGAGAGGCGAGCCCCACGGCGGCGATCGTCGACACCCAGAGCGTAAAGACCACGGAGAGCGGCGGTCCACGCGGCTGGGATGCCGCCAAGCGCCTGAAAGGGCGCAAGCGTCACATCGCGGTGGACACGGACGGGCTGCTGCTCGGCATCCTCGTGCACGCGGCCGACATCCAGGATGCCGACGGTCTCGGCGATCTACTGAAGCGCGTGAAGCCACTCTATGCCTGGCTCCGGGTCGTGTTCGCCGACAGCATCTACAATCGCCTTGCTGCCCTGCTCGCCTGCTTTCTGGCGGGTCTCGTGCTGATCATCGTCCGCCGCGCCGCAGGCAGCATCGGCTTCGTCGTGCAGCCGCGCCGTTGGGTGATCGAGAGATCGCTCGGCTGGTTCGGCCGTTGGCGGCGGCTGTCCAAGGACTACGAGGCGTTGCCCGAGGTCGCTGAGGCCATGGTCACACTGGCCGCGATCCGCCTGATGTTGCACCGCCTCGCCCATCCCAATCGCAGGCGGCTACCTGCACCATGACTTCACAAACGGGGTCTTAGTTCCCCGAACTATAGAAATATTTTAGGTGTGTTTCCGGCATAGAGGGGAGAAAGGGGAGTAAATCTCGAAATTTCTGTAAGTATTTCTAGTATATCACCTAATGTATTGTTGAGAATGCTCCATAGTAAGCCGATATGTTGCTGATGCGTTGTGCACGAGGATGCGGGATGAGCGAGCAGCAGAAGGCGACGACATCAGTGCGGATCTCGACGATGTCGCTGGCGACGCTGCGACTTCTGGCAGCGGCAAGGGCGAACGAGGAGGGCGGGCGTGCCAGCCTCGGTCGGGCTGTGGACGAGCTCGCGCGTCGCTTCGCATCGGACCCCGCTAAGGACAATGCCGCATGACCGATGACATTCTTGCCGAGGCCGAGCAGCTGGTCGACCTCGGACCTGTCGAGGCGGCGCAGGCGATCTTGGCCGAGCACCAGGCGCTGCTCTCCGATGCTCGACAGGTGGCGGCGCGGGCAAACGCCGCGCTTCAGGTCGCACGTGCCGAGCTAGAGCGTCTGGTCGACCGGGCCTTCTCAGGGCAAGTGGTCACGAGCGAGCAGGTTGCTGCGGCCCATGCCGCCGCGCTTGATGGCGAGAGGTACGCCACCTTCCTCGGCGCTGTGGCGCGACGCTTCGAAGAGCCTGTGGCTGCAGCGCGCGCTGCCCTGGCGGACGCGCTGCATACGGCTTGGCTGCCGGTGCTACGGCGCGGTCAGGATCGTCGCATCAGCGCAGCGGCGCGTGCCGACAGGGCGCGCATGATGGGAAGTGTGACTAGCAGCACCTTCCCGGATGACAAGCGCCGGATCCTGGAAGCGCGCAAGCTGGCTTTCGACTTGGCTGAGCCAGAATTCGGGCGAGGCACGGCGCTGATCGACATGGCTGCTGACCATGGCGCGCGACTGGATATGGCACTTCGGGTCGGTAAGCCGACTTGGCCTTCGTCGGAGGACAGGGAGCGCCGCTACTGGGGCAGGCCGCTCAGCCTGGATGACCTGACCGATGCGGCGTAGCGCCTTCCGCATTGGCGGCCGGATCTTCTATCTCGACGCGGCAACCGCCGCGCAGGTGAACGAACTTCGCCTCACCGATCTGAATGCCGCCCTGGCTTTGGCAGATCGGAGCAGCCGGGCAGTGGCGCCGCCCGGCGGCAGTGTCAGCACAAGCCTGCTGTTTTTGGATGGAGCAAACAAGATGACCCAGAAGATCGTTGACGTTAACGGCCAGCAACTGATTGTGGACGCAAATGTCGGCACGGCGATCGAAAGCCTGCAGGGCCAGAACACGATGCTGCAGGCAATCATCCAAGGCCGGACCGGTGGCGGTCAGGTCCAAGACGCCGCTTCTGCCGCTATGGTTGCCGTTCGGCAGGATTTTGCCAGCCGGAGAGACCCAAAGACCCCTTATGGCGCCCATGTGAAGGCGCTCTCGGACGTTTGGAAGAATTCCGGTGTCTGACGACGTCACCCGCGAACTCGCGGAGCTGCGCCACCTGGTTGCCGCTCTGCAGGTTCGGCTTGATGCGAAGGATGGCGAGATTGCTGTCCTTCGCCATCTGCTGAAGACGACGGAGGGAAAGCCGCGGGCACGTCAATCTTGCGGGCGACGCATCCGCCGGGAATGGCCTGACATTGGTCTAGGATCGGCGGTGCAGGGCATCCATACTCGCTCGAAACTGGGCGAGTGAAAAGATGTCTGACCGCAATTCTAGCAAAGTGGAACCTGAAGCTCAGGCTCGGCGTGATGAGTTGTCTCTAACTGCATTATGGGAATCTGTTTTTAAAAGTGCTGATGTAGTATTCAAGCTAGTGTCTTGGCTTTTGATCGCTGTTGCGGTCAGAGCGGCGGCACAAATAACGGATAATACAAGTTTAAAGATATTATCCATAATACTTTTCTTTGTTTACTCAACTGTTGGTCTTACATTAGGTTTATTTTTAGTTGGCGGCAAATATGTTCATAAAGATCTTCCAGAAATTTGGCAATCCATTGCCAGATTAGTTGGAGTGGTAATCGGATTTTCATTATTTGCCTTTCTTGTCTCACCATATCTTTGGTTTGATCAGCTGGTGAATGCTTTGTCTGAAGGCCTCCGCCGTTAATGCCAGTAGTTAGCGGGCCCGCAGCCGGAAACACGGGCGCATGTCGAGATCCTGGGTGAGCCGAACCACAATCGGCTCTGCCTGATTGCGATAGAGGGTCGGAGGGATTGCTGTGTCTTCAGCGAACAGGCTTTGGCTACCTTGTCGGCCTGCGCCCTGGAACTGATTGAACTGCACACCTCCTCGGCCGACTGCAGTGCTAGCTGCGAGGGTTGCGGCCTGCATTCCGCTCTCAAGGAACGCCATGCCGATGTAGGTGAACCGCCCCGGCTTCGCCGGAGGGTGGTTTACTTGGGTCACGCCGCCATGGCGGGTGCCTCGAGCTGAGCATG
>NZ_JAETWB010000114.1 GCF_016773205.1 Belnapia arida | reverse complement strand
GGAGCAGTTCATTGTCCATGATCCCCAACTGGGGCTTCAGGCCTTATCCTGCCCGGATAGGCTCGCGACAGAGCAAGGCGCTCTAAGCCGGGCCATTTGGCGCGACCAGATCAGTCATACCATCTGTCCAAGGGCTAGCAGGCTGGTGGCGAAGATTGGGGTCAGGTCGCGGAACACGTGTGAAAGCGCGAAGTCGCTGGTTCTCAGGTCTTAACACATGGAAGTTTATCGCTCGACCGGGAGTCCTTTACAGCCTTGCCCAGTCCATCTTCGCGTTTTTTAAAATAAAACCTTTTTCCGCTTCGCCGAACTTACTTTGCGCGACCGCGCCAACAGATGAACCGGTACCGCCTGCTGCCGTGACCGTGTTGCCGGCTCAGTACAGCCGTGCTGTTTGGGCGAGCATTTGATCGTTGCAGACGGAGCGCATGATGATCGATATCGGGATGGGCAGCGTACAGGTCGGTGAGTGCGACGTGATGGGGCATATGAACGTCCGACACTACGTCTCGCGTGCGCTCGAGGCGTTGGATTGGCTTGGACTTGAGCTTGGTTTGGGTCCCTCGTACACGCGTGAGCACGGCGCAACGCTGGCCCCAGCGGACCAGCACATCCGCTTTGTCCGCGAACTTCCCGCTGGTACTCCATTCTCAATCCATGGCGGCGTTGTTCACCGTCGTGGCAACACTCTCAGGCTGTACCAGGAAATCCGGAATGCTGCGACCGGAGCCGTTGCGGCAACGATCGTAACCGACGCGGCGCTGGCTGACGCAAGCACCGGGGCTCCTCGCCCTTTGCTCCCTGATATCGCGGCAGCAACCGCCCGTCTCAAAGTTTCGGTGCCGGACTACGCCGCACCGCGCGGCCTCCGCTTCGATCCTCCGCACGACGCGCTGTCCTTGGAGCAAGCGGTGGAACTCGGCTTGAGTCTGATGCACAAGGGCTCGGTCCAGCTTGCGGAGTGCAATGAACACGGGTTGATGCGCGCTGATGGCGTGATCTCCCGCATCTGGGATGGGGTGCCGAACTCGCCGGCCCGCGGGGTACGTCAACAAAGCCAGCCCATCGGCAAGATTGGCAGTGCCGCGCTTGAGTACCGTCTTGTGTACCACCGGCCTGTCCGGGCCGGCGATCTGCTCACGGTGCGCAGCGGCCTGAAGGCTGTAGGAAGCAAAACCACCACTTGGGCCCACTGGCTCTTCAACGGCCAGAGCGGGGCAGCCGTCGCTGTGGCTGAGGCTGTGGGGATCGCTTTCGACCTCACGACGCGGAAGGCTGTCAGCATGGAGGACGAAGTGCGGCGCGCGCTGGAGGAGTTTGTCGTGCCCAGCCTTTCCGCTTAGTCCCGCAATAGCAAAGCTGGGCTGATACGACAGATGCGTTGTTTCTCGTGATCTGACGTGGGCTGCTCGGGCGGCGACTTGGTGCTGACGTCGCCAGGGGACTACTCGAGCAGTAGGTCGCGCAAGGATGCGACGGCGAGCGCGAGAGCAACATTTGCGTTGGCTGCCGCGGTCACAAGTTCGGCCTTTGCTGCGCCCCTACAATCGGCCCCAGCGCTCGACAGGCGAATGACGGCGGGCAACCCTCGCTCATCCAGCCAAGGGGGTTATCGAGTGTTATTGTCACAAGCCTTACCGAAGCTCCGCCTCTACTACTCCGAAGGCTCCCCCTACGCTCGCATATGCCGCATGGCACTGCGAGAGGGTGGACTCGTGGCAAAGGTGCAGGAGGCGGTCACCACCTTGCGTGACCCTGCGGCGTCCGTCCTGACGCACAGTCCAGTCGGCCGCGTACCGGCTTTGGTACTGGAGGATGGCACGACCGTCACGGAGACGACCCTGATCCTCGGCTGGCTGGATCGAGTTGGAAGCCAACCAGCCATGTTGCCAGTCGATGCCGTGGGTCTGGCGGCCTATGGGCGTGTCCTCGGACTTCTCGATGGCATTGCCGTCTGGAACCGGGAATTGCGCCGGCCGGTTGACGAGCGGAGCCCTTCGGTGATCGCTTTGGAGGTCACCCGAGCGGGCCGCGTCGCCGACGTCTTGGAGGAAGCCGTCGTCGCGGGCGCATACAACAGCGTCGATGCAGGTTATCTCGCGCTAGCTGCAGTCCTGGGCTATGCGGAAAAGCGCCACACGGTCTGGCGCTGGCGTCTGGATCGCCCCGGCCTCGCGCGGTGGTTCGGGCAGGCCAGCGAGCGGGCCTGCTTCCTTGAGACCGTGCCACCACCGAGCGGCATCTAATTCCCTGCAAGCTCATCGTGCGAGACGCCCGTGCCGAACGCCACAGCGTGTGATCTCATATCGTCGGAGGACGACAGTTGGGCTACCATCTAGCGGGCTACATTGGTGAGCCGGGCATTGCCGTCGCACTCCAATTATAGTGCCATGTTTGATGTTGCCACTGCTCGCTGACCCGAAGCGTTTGTCATGACCATCGAGATGGAAAACCTCGTATCATGAGCGACGAGTCCAAAACTCCCAAGCTTGATTATCTGGTCGTGACCGAGCGTATCGCGGCCACCTGCGCCCGGTTGGAAAAGAAGTCGGAGCTGCTCGAAGCGAAGATGAACAGCGCGTTCGACGGTATCGAGAGCAAACTAGGAGCCGGCTTCGATCGCATGGAGTCCAAGTTCGACATCGTTGAATGGAAGCTGGCTCGCGTGGAGTTCACACTTGTCGGCGCTACAATGTTGTTCTTCGTGCTGCTCGCCACAGGCTTCCGCTGGATCTAACCGTCCGCAGTGTCGGTGGCACTAATGGTCGTCTAATCTGCCTTGCCGTTGACAGCGCTCTTCAGCTTGCTGCCTGCGGAGAAGCGCACCGCCTTCGAGGCCGCGATCGTCAGCGCTTTGCCGATCCGGACATCGCGTCCCTGCCGCTCGCCACGCGGCTGCACCTCGAAGCCCCCAAAACCGGTCAGCTTTACGTCTGCACCTTTTTCCATGGCAGCGGTGACGGCACTGCAGAAGGCATCGATGGCGCGGTTGGCGTCAGTCTTGGTCATGCTGCCATGCTCAGTAACCATCGCGCCGAAGTCGTCTTGGTTAAGGCATGTCTCCTGCTATGGCGCAGCCATAGGTCGCGGTGACCCCGGCCACTTTTTGTTCCCTCAACATCGACCCTGCGGAGGATCGTCGTATGCTCCTCACGCGGTACTCTCGAAATCTCCTATTCTCATCACCCAGCGGATTTGGAGCGACCAATGAACTGATACGGCCTGGAGGTGCCACCTAGAGCGGCAGATTCGAGTTTGAATTTGAATGCTGGTACCAAGTAATCTCGGCGCGATCCGTCGCCAATCCGACGGATCGTGCCCCCTGAGGTGGTGTAGGAGGCCGCCACCGTAACGGTGGCGGCCATCGTGATGGTCCTGGGTAGGGTTGGGTTGCTGAGACCAACAACCCCTAAACCATGGACCAGCCACGATGACCGATGAGACGATGGCCCTTCGGGGCCTTTTGGAGAAGTCTGC
>NZ_JAETWB010000113.1 GCF_016773205.1 Belnapia arida | reverse complement strand
GACACCTTCACCCCAGCCGAGTGCGCCAACCACTTCGCCGCCGCCGGCTATGACGCAAACTGATGGGAAAATGCTCTGAGGATGCCATCGTGCGTTGCCACGTGGCGTGCGCACGCCACGGGTGGCGAGCGCGACGGCTCAAGCCGGAAGCAGATGACTGGCCATGGCGTGTGCCCTCACCTTTCGGTCGCGGCCCCACGCTGCCAAGCCACGCCGGCCTCGTCCATAAGGAGACGTCCTGCCGCCTCACTATCTGCCCAGTCGGCCCGCAGCTGCCCTTGGAACACAACGCGCTGGATTCCTGCCTGGATCAGCGAGGCAGCACAGGCCGCGCATGGCGGATGGGTGATGTAGGCCGTGCAACCAGCGAGCGACACGCCTGAGCGAGCGGCCGTGGCGACCGCATTGGCCTCGGCATGCACGGAAAGGAGCAGCTTCGTCGGACGATCGGCGAGGCGTTCCGGCAGATCGGTCACTCCACGTGGGAAGCCATTATAGCCGGTCACTCGGATCCGGCGGTCGTCGTCAACCACGACGCAGCCGACCTTCGTCGTGCGGTGCTTGGACCAGTCAGCGATATGCACCGCGAGAGCCAAGAACCGGGCGTCCCAACGAGGGGAGATGTGTGCGTCATTCATGAGACGCTGCAATTGACACGAATGGATTTCCGGTTCGAGACCAGAAGTTCCGAAAAAGGCGAAAAGGCAGGACCTGAACCGCGTTGGCTAGGTCGGCAACCCCTTGAGACACGCAATTCCTTGCAGAACATGCTGGCCCTTGCAGAGACCCCGTCGCGCGGAAGCACGAAACCGAGCGCGGCTGGCCTTGGCATGAACAACAAGGATGCCGCACATCATGCTCCGCCGCGTTGCAGCCTGATCGCCTCGTCCAGGCAGCCAGAGGGACCGGCGTACCGCGCGGATTCCGCATTTTTGAACCGACGCACGACAAAGATGGCTTCCCGCACCGACTGAAGCGTGTTGTTTCTTGTAACGGCAATGCCGGTATTTTTTCAGGTCGAAAGTTTGACTGTTCTTGTCCATCGGGTGGAATCGAAATGTGGCCGCTTCATGAAAGGTAGCTGTGCAGCCCTGCTTGGACTGCTTCCAGCTTTCGCGTTGGCATCCCCGTCCACCTCACGCACCCCGTCGCCCGGCGAGCGATGCCTGTCCGCCATCCAGGCGTCGGAACGGCAGATGCGCATTCCGCCCCAGCTATTGCGAAGCATTGCAATGGTGGAAAGCGGGCGGCCAGACCCTGCCACTGGGCGGGTCCTGCCCTGGCCCTGGACCATTAATGTTTCCGGGACCGGCTACTTCTTTGCCAGTAGCGAACAGGCTGTCGCTGCTGTGCGGAACTTTCGGTCGAGGGGCATTCAATCGATCGATGTCGGCTGCGCGCAGGTCAACTTGATGCATCACCCGGCAGCCTTCAGCAATCTTGAAAGCGCATTTGATCCGCAAGCCAATACCGACTATGCCGCACGCTTTCTGAAGTCGCTCCACGGGGGCACTGGCAACTGGCCGCTTGCCGCCGCTGCGTACCACTCCCGAGTCGCTGAGCGGGGCCATGAATACGCGCGCAAGGTTATCGCATTGTGGCCACATGCTGAGCGCTACGGAGCTTTGCCGCCGGCTGTTTCGACCGTCAATACGGGTGCCGACTACAGCATGTACCTGCCTGAGTTCGCCGCACGCCTGCGGCGAATGGATGAGGACAGGGCAAGGTACCCCGGCGCCGGCGCGCTGATCGAGTCTGCCTGGGCTCGCCAACTGCCCAGTTCACCCCGACTAGCCGTTGAACTGCCTCCTCCATCCACAAGGACCGTGTTGAACAATCCGGTCCCGGCGGGCCCATCCGTCCTTCGCTAGAACAAGTTTGGATCAAGTGGCATCGCCTGTTCGGAGCAATCTGCTCGATTGAGCAACGAGCCGGGTCGGCTTTCGGGAGCCAAGTTGGACGGAAACCTACTCTAGCGCGGCCGATCAGCCACCCCTCGCACCGGAACGGGTGATCAAAGCGGCGATGCGGGGCGTTTCCGCAGCGAGGAAGCCTCGGAACTGGTCTGTCCCCATCGTCGGCCACAGTACCGTTGCCGTACCGCCGAAGAACTCCTGCACCCTGGCATCGCCCATTGCTTCCCGCATGGCGCCGGCCAGCCTCGCCACGACCTCCACAGGTGTGCGCGCTGGCACGAAGAGGCCGGCCCAAGGTACGGACTCGGCACCGGGCAGCCCCGCCTCGGCGACAGTTGGAACTTCGCCGGCCAGCGCGACCCGCTGCCTATCGGTAACCGCCAAGGCTCGTAGCCGGCCCTCCCGCACATGCGGCAAGCTCGTCAGCGGGTAATCCCACATGACATCGAGACGTCCACCGATGACGTCGTTCAACCCCTGGGTGCCGTTGGCATATGGCGCATGCACGATGCGGACGCCGGTTGCCTGCATCAGCGTCTCGGCCGCCAGATGCGGCGAGGTGCCAACTCCGACGGATCCATAGGTCAATCCCTCAGGCCGGCCCCGTGCGGCCTCGACCAACTCCATGAGTGTTCTCCATGGACGGCTAGGCGAGGTGACGATGAGATGGGGCGACGCTCCTATGCCGTGGACGGGCGCAAGATCTCGCTGTGGGTCATAGCGAAGATTGGGAAACATCGCCGGCGCTGCGGCGATGGACCCCTGGCTGCCGTAGAGCATCGTGTATCCGTCGGCTGCGCTGCGAGCGACTGCCTCGGCCCCGATAGTGCCGCCGGCACCCGGACGGTTCTCCACCACCACGGACTGGCCGAGGTTCTGGCTCATGTGCTGCGCCAGAGTGCGGGCGCTGGTATCGGTGATGCCCCCCGCAGCGAAGGGGACCACCCAGATGACGGGGCGGTTCGGGAAATTCTGGGCAGCTACCGCCGCAGGCAGCAGAGCAGGCGCAGCCAGTAAGGTGCGACGGGTCGTTAGTTTCACGGTGTTGCCTCCCCGCAGTTGCCAGGAGGAATCGTAACCCAGCGCGAAGTACGTCTCCAGGACGATGCCACTGTCAGCGCCGGCCCAAAGCCGAGCACCGCATGCGCAACGCTAGTGTAGCGGGTGGCCATGGGACCCTGCGCCAATGTTGTCCGCATCGATAATCCGCGCCGCGGCCAGCACGAAACCGCCTGGTCGGATGCGCCGGGGTAGGTCAGTCGATGGAGGTGCCGGAGAGGCGCACCGACTCAACCACCCTGGGCAACTCGGCAGTGCTGAAGGCAGCAAACTCTACGACCACATCACGGCGTGAACACAGGCGAGAGGGGCTGCCAAGTTGAATGGAACTCGCCCTGAACCCTTGCGGCGTCACCGCGAAGCCAAGTGACAGTGGAAATGTCTTGCCAAGTCCGGATGGACGCCCTGCCGCAGCCAGCCCTGGGGTAGGCGCCTAAGTGTCCATCCGGGAACAGATCGAGTGATTTGAATCGGTTGTGATTGGCTGCCGGCGGCGGGTGCGGGAAGAAG
>NZ_JAETWB010000112.1 GCF_016773205.1 Belnapia arida | reverse complement strand
CTGAACCCAATCGAGAATGCCTTCGCCAAGCTGAAGGCCATTCTCCGCAAGGCCGCCGCCCGCACCATCGACGACCTTTGGGATGCCATTCGACACGCACTGCCACGCTTCACCCCAGACGAATGCCGAAGCTACTTCACCGCTGCAGGGTATGAGCCTGAATGATCGGATTCTGCTCTAGCTCCATCAATCTCGCGGCCGTGCCCGCCTGATCAAGGGCTCAGCCCGCCAGGGTCCACGGCATCTAGAGCAGGTCCGGGTTAGTCAGACCCATATCGCGCGACCAGCGGCCGCAAGATAGTTGGCCAAACAACTTTTCCCGGCACCAGTGAGGCTTGGCTGAGCCCATCAAACCTGGAAATGCTCTAGTATCCTGCGCTACGACGAAATCTGACAACGACAGTCGCTTTCCCTGCCGCTGCAAGTGGCTGAGCTAAACTGAGCCGCTTCAGGGTTCCTGAGCACACCAGGCGTGACAGGGCCTACTGCCATTTTCGACGAGGCGACATACGATGTTTCGAAGGCTGCTTCCCTCCCTGAAGCGATTGGTCCCGAACCACAACCGGGCACGGGATCGGGTCCGGTTGTGGCGTGAGATGGAACTTGGCAGCTGTCACAGCCTGCACGGCTTCCGCAACCTGATGGCGTCGCTGCATGAGAAGCGGCAAGAGATGGCGCAGTATGAACGCGCGATGCTCCGGCCGGGGCCGGTCTTCGCAGTGCCCGGCTACTGCTGGGCCTGCAACCGAGATACGTCCTTCCAGGTCAGCTACGACAACTGCTTCACCGGTGATGACGGCACGCGCATGCCGAATTGGCGCGAGCATCTGGTTTGCCCGATTTGTGGCCTAAACAACCGCATGCGCGCCGCGCTGATGTTCATGACGGAAGCAGTGGACACTGCTGAAGCCGTCTATCTCACCGAGCAGGTGACACCGCTTTACAAGGCGACCGCCGCGCGCTTCCCTCACCTGATTGGCAGCGAATATTTGCGCGACGGCACCGCGCCCGGCCGGACTAACCCCGCTAACCTACGGCATGAGGACGTGACGGCGCTGACGCTGGAAGACGGCAGCTTCGCTTGCATCGGCAGCTTCGACGTGCTGGAGCACGTGCCAGACTATATGGCGGGCCTGCACGAGTTTGCCCGATGCCTGCGGCCGGGCGGCCGGCTGCTAATGACGGTGCCCTTCGCGCTGGGGTCGCACCCGCATGTTATCCGAGCGGAACTCGATGCCGATGGCGGCATCCGCCACATTATGCCGCCAGAGTACCATGGCGACCCGCTCGATACCTCTGGCGTGCTGTGCTTCAGGCATTTCGGCTGGGCGCTGATCGAGGACCTGCGCCTGGCCGGGTTTCGCAACGCGCGAATGATGTTCTTCTGGTCGTCGGAACTCGGGCATCTCGGCGGCATGCAGTCGGTCTTGGAAGCAGTTCGCCAGTGAAGGCAAAAGGGCCCTCTGCGAAGGGAGTGCTGCGAAATCCTTGGTCTTCGCATGGGGCGATCCGAGGCCGACACGTTCTGGACGACCTTTCTCAGGAGCCCAATGAAGCGCGGCCTTGAGGGCGTGAAGCTGGTCGTCGCCGATGCCCATGAGCGGGCTGAGGTCGGCAATGCGCGCGTGCTCGGCGCGACATGGCAACGCTGCAAGGTTCATTCGCCAAGGAATGCCTTGGCCCATGTCGGCAAGGCGCAGCAGTCTAGGGCTTCAGCCGCGCGGCGCCAGGCGTTCTGGCAACCCGATCAGACAGTGCCCGGCAGACTTGGCACCACGTCGCCAACCAGTTCCGTGAACGCTGACCCGATCTCGCCACACTCATGGACGACAGCGAGCATACGTGCTCGCCTCCATAGGATTCCCAGCGCAGCAAAGGACCAAGCTGCACTCGCGAACTCGCTGGAGCGATTGAACAAAGATGTGAAACGTCGCGCCGACGTGGTTGGTCTCTCTCCCTCGAAGACCTCTATCATCAGCCCCATCGTCGCCCCTACTGCTCCAGGCTAACGATGAATGACAGACGCAGCACCGCACCACGGGCGTCGAGTTTTTGGGCAAGATGCTTAGCCCGGCCCCCTTCAAAGAAAGCCTACAACTACCCCTCAATCCCGCCTGAGCCGTGGCTACTCGTAGCCCATTAACAAACGCCACCACGTTGACGAACGCTGCCCGTCTCAGCCGTCCGTCAATTCACCTTCCGCAGCCATAAGCTGCCGCCTGGATTGGCCAGGAACAGGGGCATCATGCGCCCGAGTAGCTCGCGGTGTGCCCGCGCCATGAAGTCGTTAAAGAAAACAATCTCCCAGTCCTTGTTAGCGTGTAAGAAGGCATGCAGGCAGTGGAGTTCGTTCCAAGACCTGTTTTCCAAGATTGCCCACTGCTCCGGGTACTCGAACGGGTAGAAGACGTCGTGAAAGTGGACCAGTACGCCGGGTCGCAGCCGCGGCAGCACCCGGGTAAGGTGATGCGCTACGTCACTGCCGGTTTTCACTACGTGCGTTGAATCGATGAACAGGACGTCGCCCGTGCGGAGGCGGTCATACACTGATAACTCGACGTCCTGTACACGGGCCCGCACGATTTCGATCCGTCCACGATCCTCGGGCTGGAGCAAGGCTTCTAAGCGGTCGGTGTAAGGATCGATGAATAAGCAACTCGTCGCCCATCCTAACCTGCGTTCGATGATGTCGAGAGTAGCGGCGGACGAATAGCCGGAGCCGACTTCGATAAAGTTTGCCGGGCGGTGGATCAGAAGGGTACAGGCAAGTGCGATTCCGTCGCCGTAGCTGAAAGCCGGGTTATCGTAGTGGTAGCGGAGACCCGGCCGCGCCCCTGCGCCGAACTCGAGCGAACCGTAGTGTTCCGCCATCCGCTCTGCGTAACGCAATTGCTCCGTTTCCTGAAGGTCAACGCCGGCCGGGGGCGTGTCGCGGTCGAAAATTCGCGCCGCGTCGGCCTGAAGCTCCTGGGGATTGGTGACCGGGGAATAGAAATGGCCAGGCGGAACGAACAGGGGCACTGTTCGCGTCTGGCGGCGCTGATACTCCTCGGAAGAGGTGAAGACGGTGAAGATCTCCTCCGCTGACAGGGGCGCCAACTCGCAAACGCGGCGCTTCAGCGCTTCGGCGTCAATGTCCCGGCCCAACAGCTCCCTGTGAAGGGAGCGGATGAATTCCGCCCGCCTCTGAGCTATGCCTTTGCCCTCGCCTTGCGCGCCTCGGGCGCTTCGAAAAAACTTCTTCAACATGTCACTCTCGGTTGCAATCGGTGTGTCCCCACCCGTGCCTATCTGCATGGGCGTTCGACCCAAGCTGAACGGGGCTATAACCACGCCGCCGTCCTGTTGCGGTGTCCCTAGAGCGCACCCTCGGACCGCGTTCAAGTCAAACAAGGCGTTGATGCAGAAAGTCGGAACGGATGGACTAGCTACAATCGAGCCGTCACGCTTTCGGGCATGTCATTCAAACACAACGCCGTCCAATGCCATCGTATCCCGAAGGCTCGCTACCGGATCCAGAACTGGCCCGCCTACAAGGCTGGCCCAACAGGCTGCTGAAAAGCCTGCCTGCTGCGTGGGAGTAGGCCATTTATTGGCCTGGTTGGGCGTCTGACGCGGCGCT
>NZ_JAETWB010000111.1 GCF_016773205.1 Belnapia arida | reverse complement strand
GCCGACCACACAGGTCGTGACGCCCAGGCCAATGCTGAACTAACATTCACGGCGGACCACCCGATGGGGGCCGATCATCTCCACGCCAAGCCGCTCCACCATCGCGGCGCCACCAACGGTGCACTGCACTACCACACTGCGACGGTCCCGGCGGTCGGCTGTCCGAACGGCCAGTTCGAGCTCTTCGAGCCGGTCGAGGGCGCGGGTGATGGCAGGCTTGTTGACGTTGAGATGCGCCGCCAGCCCTCGGACGGTTTGCGGTTTGTCGGTCAGGCAGACAACCAGCAGCACGGCGAGCTGGCGTAGGTTCAGATCGGGCTCGTCGGAGCGGATCTCAGCTACACACGTCCGGCGAATGACGTGTAGCAGGTAGTCGGGCTCGTCAGCCACTGGCCGCATTCTCCCGCAGCCGCATCCCGGCGCCGTTGCCGTGCTCGGCGATGAACTCGATGCTGCTCATTCCCGGCGGCGTGCCAGCGACAGGCGTGCGGACACGTCCGAGCGCGCAAGGGCGTCCTGCTGCACGGTTTCGCCGCTTGGCATAACCGTGCTGACTGCTTTCTTGAAGATGAGCTGCGCATGGCCAGCGCGGGTCAGCACTAGGCAAACACGGTCGAAGTTGGCCACTCGACCCTGCAGCTTGACCCCATTCGTCAGGAAGACCGTTACCGGCGCTTTGGTCCGGACCAGCTGTGCCAGAAACACCTCTTGGACAGGCTGTGACGGTTCCTGGTCTGGCATGGCGCTGCTTGGCCCCTTGATCCTGGCGTAGTAAGCCAACCAGAGCACACATTTCCGGACTTTGTAGAGACGTTTGGCTATTTTGTCTGCCCTAGCCTCCTGCTTGGCTGGGCCGGCGGCAGATTGATCTCCTGCGCCGCCGGCGGCCTCGAGCAGCCGCCGTGCCGCCGCTGCTCGCAAAGCTCACCGGCAGAGAGTTTCGCAAGGCACCCCGTCCCGATCCCCATCGAGCCGCGTGAGCCCACACTGCTGCAGATAGAAGCGAGCCTCGGCGCAGCTGGTCATCTCCCGACAATACTGCTTGCCGCCGCAGGTGAAGCCGCTACTCGCCGCTGGTGCGGAACGCGTGGGCGCTGCCGGCCCCTCGGCGATGTGGTCGGGTCTGCCTCCACGCATTGCAGCGCGCCATTCCCAAGGTGGTATGCGCTCGGCCTCGGGGAGCGACCAAAGGCCGCGGCGACCTGCCTTGGCTTCAGTCTCGATCCGCAGCAGTTCGGGATCCCGACTGTATTGACGATAGACCCAAGCGGCACCCTGCCGGACCATCTCGGCATTCACATCCAGCGGGCCAGCGTAGACCCGCCCAACAGTCCGCCCGTACCGGTCCGTGTCTTGCACCACGACCCGCACATCTTTGCCGAAGACCAATCCCGAGAGGATTTGCTGCGCACGTGTGCCGTAGGGCTGCCGGCTCTCAGGAGTGTCGATCTCGCTTAATCGGACCCGCACTTGGCGGCGCTCGGCAGTGAGCAGGGTCAGGGTGTCCCCGTCTGCCAAGCCGACTATCCGTCCGAGCAGTTCGGCAGCCCGAGCGGGAGAGCAGGACAGAAGCGCAAGCAGGACGAAGATGGCGGCCGAAAGTCGCCAGATGACGAGAGGCATGCTGCTACCTGCCACACCTTTGACCACGGTTGTAGCGGCTGAACAAAGCATGTCTGTGCCTAGCATCAGCACCAGCGGCTGGATTGGCAACGCCCTCGGGATGCTGCCCGACAAAGCATCGGCCCTGCTGAACCGGGACCTCTGAAGAGAGGGTGAGGTGACGCTGCTCGAGGCAGTAGCGGCCCGGTTGGAGGTGCGGGTGCCGGAGCCGGCAGGCATCTAGGTGGGCTAACCGGCGCCGCGGCTAGCTAGTAAGCTTGCTTGCCTCGCTGCGAACCTCGCTCGGCTAATTTGTGATGAGGTCTCCTATCCTCGTGGCCCTTCGGTTCGATAGAGGGTGGGCATACTGCTTGCGGCAGGGAGCCAGGCACTGTCTCACCCTGGTCGCGGACTGCCATCGGTCCGCCTCCCTGCCCCTTCAACGGCTCAGCTTTACGAATTCAGCCTTATTCGCTCATAAAGCTTCATGGCCATCCTGCGACGCACGCTCCCGGCGCTTCTCGCCTCCCTCACAGCCTCCTCCCGGCCGGCGCTTGCGCAACCGCAGTCTGCACCTTTCATCACCATCGCCTCCACCACTTCGACCGAGCAGTCCGGCGTGTTCGGCCATATCCTGCCGGCCTTCACCCGGATCACCGACATCGCCGTGCACGTTGTGGCGTGTGGCACCGGTCAAGCCCTAGATATTGACCGTCGAGGCCAAGCAGATGTGGTGTTCACACACGATCGGCCGGAGGAGGCGCGATTTGTAGCAGAAGGCTTTGCTGCCCCGTGCGGCCGCCGCCCGGTGATGTACAACGACTTTGTTCTAGCCGGTCCGATAACTGATCCCGCCAATATCCGCGGCCTGCATGACGCGGCAGAGGCGCTCTGCCGCGTTGCCGCAGCGCGGGCGCCTTTCATCTCTCGCGGTGACCGTTCTGGAACCTACACCAGAGAGTTGCGGCTTTGGCAGTTGGCAGGGCTGGATCCTAGCGGCGATCGCGGATCCTGGTACCGAACGGTAGGCCAAAGCATGTTGCCGGCCCTCAACACCGCCGCAGCCCAGCAAGCTTACATCCTGACCGATCGCGGCACTTGGATCGTCTTCCATAAGGAGTGCGGTCTGGATGTCTTGGTCGAGGGCGATCGGCACCTGTACAACCAGTACGGCGTGATGGTGGTAAACCCAGTCCGTTTTCCGCAGATAAAGATGAAGGTTGGGCAGGCTTTTGTGGATTGGGTCACCGGCCCTGTAGGACAGGCTGCTATTGCCTCACACAGGTTCCAGGGAGAACAGCTTTCGTTCCCAATGCGAGCTCCTTTGATGCGTGATCCGGTGCTCACCAAAGACGTGGAGCCTCCCCCGCCACGATGGGCATAACGGGCGCCACATCGCGGATCAGCTAAAGACCATACGGTTGCGGATGGCGATCGGCCGCGAGCTGGACGAGCGGGGCATCACCACGCCTGCGGAGATTGGCGCTGCGCTCGGGATGCCGGTGGCGGAAGCGACCAAACTGCTGACTCGGCATCAGTGGCGCGAGGGCGACGTTGAGCAGCTTGAAGCAGCGGCGGCTCGTCCGAGAGCGCCGAGATGGTCCAAGCCTTCGTCGCCGGAGCGCGGGCCGAGTTAGCTCGCATAGCGGCAGCAGGCGGTGATACGACGATGGGGCAGGCATGAACCCGCCCGGAGCACGAGCCCGCTGGTGTGACCTGGCCGGCGTCTCTACCGAGTGGCTGGCGCTGCGCGCCGCCAAGCTGGCCCTGTCCTGGGCACGGCGACGAGGCAGTTAGGGTCGAAGTTCAACAGGCCTACAGCGACGCGCATTCTGGCGGCTGCGGCCCGCCCAGCGCATCAGCAATGGCGCAGTATCGCAACGGGCGCCGAGCCGTGACCGCATCGGCCAGCATGACCGCGGCAGCATTGGCCATGGCGCTGTTGAGGCCTGCGATGCAAGGCAGCGCATCGCGGCCAAAGGCGGCGCAGTAGTGGTCTATGGCTGTCTCCAGCGTGAGAT
>NZ_JAETWB010000110.1 GCF_016773205.1 Belnapia arida | reverse complement strand
GAGCAGTTCATTGTCCATGATCTCCAAAGTGGGACTTCAGGCCTCATCCTGCCCGGATAGGCTCGCAACAGAGCAAGCCTTCCTAACGAACGCCGCGGGAAACGAAGCCATGAAGGTCGGCCTATTCCTCAACACTCAGTTCCCGGAAGGCTATCGGCTGGCCGATCACCTGCCGAAGATGCAAGAGCAGGTGCGTCTGGCCCGTAATTCGGGCTTTCACTCCTTGTGGTTCCCGGACCACTACCTGACCGGCCCGCTACAGATGCCGCAGCCCATGCTGCTGGCCGCCTGGCTGATGCGTGAGGCCGAGGGGATGGTGATAGGCCCGAACATTCGTATCTTGCCGTTGCTGAACCCGGTGCAGGTTGCAGAAGAGTCTGCGACCATGGACCTCTTGACGTCCGGTAGGTACGTGCTTGGTGTGGGCCTCGGCTACCGCGAGACGGAGTTTACCGCCTTCGGTGTGCCAATCACCGAGCGCGCTCCACGTCTTGTCGAGAGCATTGCGCTGATGCGCCGTCTGTGGAGCGAGACGGACGTGACGCACCACGGCAAGTTCTACAAAGTGGATAAGGGGAGCCTCGGCAGCACGCCCTTTACACCCGGCGGACCGCCAATCTATGTGGCTGCGAAGGTCGATATCGCGGTGAAGCGTGCCGCGCGCATTGGCGATGCTTGGCTCATCGTGAACTCAGACCACTTGGAAACGGTGCGCCGGCAGATGGGCGTCTACCGCGCGGCACTGGCAGAATACGGCCGCACGCCGAGGGAGTTCCCGATTGCGCGGGAGTGCTACGTCGGCGCGTCGCACGCTACGGCCTACGACGAATGCTGCGCGGCGCTGCGCTACAAATACGCGGCGTATGCCGCCTGGGGCCTCTCCGGCAAGACGACTGGCGACGATGACATGTCGCTCTTCGGCAAGCGCTTCGAAGCTTTCGTAAAGGACCGTTTTATCATTGGCGACAAGGTTTCGGTGAAAGAGGAGGTGGCGCGCTACCGCGAGGAGCTCGGGGTGGACCACCTCATCATGCGCGTGCAGTGGCCTGGCCTGCGGCAGGAGCAGGCGCTGGACAGCATCCGCAGGCTTGGGGAGATCTTCGCATAGGCTGAAGCACCAGCCGCACTCCAATTGTTATCTCCGCCGTTGACGCGACAGAGTCCATTGGTGCGGTTGCACGAAACGCAATCTTGCGCGTCTATGGTATGGCTCTGAATGAGTGCGACATCATGGTCACAGCGTTATCAAAGCACGGGCGCATGTGACGTGGAAACTCGATCCAGAGCGTGGCGATGATGCTTCCGCCCTGCGAGAGGAATGTCCGTCGGTAAAAGATGCGGTTTGCGACAAAGCCAGAGAGGACAAACCAACCGTCTCGGGTGCGCTCATAGGTGATGGTGCCTCGCCTGTTCTCCACGATGTCGCGCTTTGCTTCTCGCAGCAGTTCACCGAGCGGTTGGCGCATACGGTTGTGAAGGCCCGTCACTACAACAGTGGCGCTGCGGTCAGTGGTCCAAAACTGGGCGCTGTCGCCGTTGTCCGGCACGCTCTCGGGATCGAGGGCGAAGGTAGACGGGTAATTCAAGGCAAAGCCATACTGCGGATTGCGGTACGGCATCGGCCGTCCGCCGCGGAGACTAGTGCAGTCCGATGGGAAGGTGTCCGCTACCGTAGCTGCCGTCGCTCTTGCCAATACGGACAATGGCCGGTCACGGACTAGTGGTTCGGCGTCTGGAGCAGGTCCGGTGCCATCAGTAGCCATGGTCGTGGCGCTTGCTACGACTGCCCGTACATGAGCGAGCAAATGGGCTCCGCCTAGAAGCACTCCATTGCGGTGAACTCTGTCGAACACCACGCGGTTGTAGTTGACAGGGAACCCACCCTCATACGCCCATACGTCGTTGCCGCGCCTACATTCCACTCGAACCCGCCGAAGGGTGCGCCGGGTGTGGTCCTCGGCCGCGCAGGTGAAGCCTTGGTTGGCAAGGGCCTGGAAGAAGCTTTTCGCAGTCCCCGCTTCTATCTCTTGGGTACCGACCACAGCCATCGGAATAGGTAACGAAAGCGCCCGATGATGAGGCCACGGCACTGGGTCGCTCGCCAGGGCACTCGACGAGATAAGCACAACGAAAAAACCGGCGACCAACGCGGAATGCATCATGTTCTGGCAATGTTAGCGTCACCGTCGACTGGTGTTTCTGCAAGATGTCGTGGGAGGTCCCTCTAAGGGGCCGACCGCACAGCGTGGCCAGGACAGCGTTGGATCGGCATCAGCTGACCTCGGCGATGCGGTAGACGCTGTAGCTGCCCTTGGCGCCCTCCTTTCCAAACCCAACTTGCCGGACGCGCTCGGCAGCTTCGACCGTGATGCCTTGGCGCCGCTCCAGCCCCGCGAAGAACCCTCGGACCGTGTGGGCCTGCCACCCAGTTGCCCGGCAATCTGGGCGACGGTGGCGCCATCTGGCCGGCGCAGCATGGCGGGCACCTGTTGCTGCTTGTGTCCTCGCGCGGCGTGCGAGGTCGGGCCGGATCGCGCGGCGGTCCGGTGGGCTTGCCGGCGAGGGCGGCCCGCAACGCGGCGACCGCATCGGGAAGGTGCACTTCACGGGCTTCCGCGTTGTTCCAGGCGGCCAGGACGGCCTCCGCTGCGGCGCGTAGCCCCTGCCGGACCGTGGTCGCTGGTGGGAACTCAGCGACGGCAGTGGGCGGCTGAGCGAGCGGGGCGGCCCTCAAAGCCTCAGGCGCGCTAGCGGCTGTAGGAGCATTCGTAGGGGCTTCTGCGTCGGTGATCCCGACGGCGGCGCGCAGTCCTGCCTCGGCCAGGCGGTAGTGTATGGAGGCTCCGTTCGCCGTCCAGGACGTGCTCTCGTCCAACTGATCGAGCGCTAGCAGCTCGATCAGGCCCTTGGCGAAGAGGCTCCGGCGAATGGCATCGCGCAGCGCCGGGGCGAGCCGGGCCGGTGGGGTCACGAGGTGCTGCGGGTGCCGTAGCGCGGAGGCGAGGATCGCGGCCTGCGTCGGGGTAGGCGTCATAGCGGACCCCAGGTGCGGCACCCGGCCATCCGGGTGCTACTGCCCAGAGCCCCGCCGAGAAGCCGGTCGAGGCAGCGCATCCGGGCTCACAGCGGCGCGTAATCGACCATTCGTTCTGTGTCCGGCTGAAGTGAAGCAGGAAACGTCCGCTTCGCGCAGATTGACGCCGTCTCCTTCGCCGGCGAGATCGAGCCCGAGGTGCTGCGCCTCTAATTTTCCGTCGGAGCACGCCCCGGCGCTGCTCTGTGGCACGCCCACCCTGCCCGTGGGCCAGCGGGAGTTCGCCGCAAAGGTCTCCTGGGGCCTGCCGAACCCGGCGCCGCCGGGCGCTACCAGCCTGCTCGATGTGGTGGTCATCGGCTGCCGGCAGGGCGATCTCGTCGATGTGGCGCTGGCCCCCTTGACCCGCTTCATCGAACTCGACGCCGCAGCCTGGACAAACAAAACGGCCCGAGTGAAGGCCCGCAACATCTCGCTCTCCGCCACCTTCAACCTCACGGCAATCATGGACGATCGAGGAGGTTGGCCATCGGTACGCAGCCACCCCCTTCGCGGAATCAGCCCTTCTGGCGCATGTCGGCAGGGTAGAAGCTCTTCCGCTGAACCCAGCGGAAGCCCTCGTGCTTGGTGATGGCGGCGATCT
>NZ_JAETWB010000010.1 GCF_016773205.1 Belnapia arida | reverse complement strand
AGCCGCCAGGTCCGATGGCCACCCCAACCCTACACTCCGGCCAAGGCCGGATTTTCCAACACCTCCGTGGACGTTACCCGGTAGTGCCGTGGCGACCACCAAGCTCATCGCCTTGTTCACGATGACGGCTTCCAGACTCACAAAGCGGAACAAGCCGAGCAGGAGGAGAAGACGGAACTCAGGAAATCACTGGCGGCTTCCCTGACAGGTCCTGACAAACTTTCAGCAGCAAGCGAAAAGCCTTGGACGCTTGCCAGCCCGGCGCGGCAGGGCCCGGGCGAAGTAGGCATCACCCAGGCCAAAGGGTGGCGGAGGCGTCGCCTGCCTCGCTGATCCTTCAGCATGGACTTGCCGATGCGGCACCGATTCGGCCCATAGGTGCTTCCGAGTGACCAGCTGCAATCTGGCAGCGCAAAGGACAGGGTCGCTGTCTCTTTTTAACTTGCTTTGCCCTCATGCTGCGGTGCAGCATAAAAGCAAGTGAGGGGAGGGGACAGGCATAGGAGCTTTGCCATGGCCGCCTTCCTAATGGGTACAGCAGCAATCCTCGTGGTGAGCCTCGTGCTCCGCGTTGCGGTGGATGAACTCGCATTACGGTGGACGAAGGGAGCTCTTGATGCCTCCCGCGGCCTCCAGGGATCCTGACTGATCGTGTCGGATGACGAAACCCGCGTTTCAGCTGCTGCCGCGAATCTTATGGAACGCGGCATGATGAAGGTGTTGGCCCAAGTTCAGAAGGCTGTCGTCAGCGACCACCCTCCTCGAGTTTGCGGCCTCAAAGTCCGATTTTCGCGCGAGGGTGACGCGGATGTCGCATGGGACATCCGCGCGTCGCCGGAGAAGCCTGCACCGTAGGCTCAGGCTTACTCTTCAGCGTCACCCAGGCCGGCGCTGGGCCCGGAATGCCTGCCCAGCCACCAGCCGGTCAGCGCTCCATTCCACGATCACCCAAGCCGTTAGAGTTCATCTAGACGAGTTACTGCTATCCCAGGTTGAAGACAAACCAGGCACCTCGGGGCCTCGACGATAGAGCGCCGGTCGCCCAAACCGGCATCGACATAATGCGGCGTCACATCCACGTAATGAGATTGTTCTCACGAAACAATGCGGCGAACGGCCCCGTAAGATGCGTTAGATCAGCTTCCATCAACTGGGGCGCCATCAATGAGTCATGACGAGCAGCGGGGCGAACCGCAAAGCCAGCGCGCCACTGCGATGGACAAGCATGTCGGTCGGAGGATCCGCGAACAGCGGCTCGCCATGGGGCTGTCTCAGCAGCAGCTGGCCCGCATCATCGGCATAACCTATCAGCAGGCGCACAAGTACGAGCGGGGGCTAAACCGCATTTCCGTCGGCCGCCTGTTCAGCGTGGCGCAGGCACTTGCCACTGAACCCGCGTGGTTTTTTGAAGGCTTGACTGCAGACAGCGCGGTTGAAGAGATACTGCCACGCCAACGCATGCAGATGGAACTGATGCGCAACTTCGCTTCCATCAAAGACGAAAAGCAGCAAGAGGCCCTCAGCAGCATGGCGCGCTCGCTGGCAACCTCATAGCGGAGGTTGATGAGCGATTAGGTGCCGAAGGTCTTGCCATAGCAAACGACCTGCTGGCGCCGGTTGCGGGACCGGCAGGTGACCCGGTGTGTGGAACTGCCTGCACCGGACATTGCTGGAGCGCTTGCAGGCGGCGGAAACCATCGACTGGTCCCGGGCTGCGCTCGACAGTGCAAGCATTGCGGCCAGAAGGGGGTGCGGAGGTCGGACCGAACCCGGCGGATCGCGGCAGGCCGGGCACCAGGCGTCACATTGTCACGGACGCCTGCGGCACGCCGCTTGGCCTGACGCTGAGCGACGCCAACCGCCACGACAGCCGGATGCCGGCGCCCACCCAGGATGCCAGGCCGCGTGTTCGGATCGGCTGCCAAGGCCGACCCCGCCGCAGGCCGTGCAAGCTGCACGCCCACCAGACCTATGATCACCAGCCGGAACGGAGGATCAGACGTAGGTGGCGAGCGGCGTGCCTACTGTCCTGTTGATGCTGGTCCCAGCCACAAGACGCGGCTGTCTCGTCGGTGATGATGTAAAGCTACCCGCAAGGGCCCCGAACCACATGGCACATGCGGGTTTCACTTATCAGCAGCCGCTCCTGCCGGTTGAGCGATCGCCCTTGGTTCTTTCCGCCGCGTGCCGCAGGGCTTAGCCTCGCGCCCTGAACAGGTGGAGGCGCGGCATGACCGAGAAACGCCACGGCGCGTCGCGGCGACGAGGGGTGTTGCGCGGCATCGCCAGCTTGCCCTGTCTCGGTGCCGCCCCGGCCGCGCCGAGGCCTTTGCTCCTGTCAGGCTCGGCCCGACCGGACGGCGTGGAACCGCAGGGGGAGTTCCGGCGGGCCGACTTCGACATGGTCGGCGTCTTCGATATTGACTGGCTGCTCGCTCCTCGCTTCACCCGCATGCTCGATGCCATGGCCGCGTCGCCCGGCGCCTTCGGCGCAGTGCGGGTCTTCGGAGCGTTGAACAGCGGCGTGCGCGAGGACGTCTTCCCCGCCAGCACCGGCACCACTTGGCCTAGCCCGGAGGCGCCGATGGACTTCTCGATGACGCTCGCGGCGCTGGAAGCGCTGGTGTCGCGTGGGCTGACCCCTTTCCTGCCACTAACCTTCTTCCCTGCAGCCGTCTCCGCCTCGCCCGTCATGCCACCGACCGACATTGCCGTGTGGCACCGGCTGGTGAGGGGATTTCTCGATGCCATCATTGCCCACTTCGGCGCTGCGGCGGTCAGTCGATGGTGGTTCGAAGTCTGGAACGAGCCCAACATGCCGCCCTTCTGGGGCGGGAGCTTTGACCGCTACCTCGACCTTTACCGCGAGACCGCGGCGGCAGTGCGAGACGCCGGCCACGCCATCCGCCTGGGTGGGCCCGTGCTCGCCTACCTACCCGGCGAGGGGCCGGCGCTGATGGAGCGCTTCCTCGGCTTCCTGCGCGACACGCCCGACCTGCCCTGCGACTTCCTCTCACTGCACCGCAAGGGTGCCTGGACCACGGAGGAAGGAGCGCCCCGGCTCTCCCGCTTGGTCGAGGCCGCCGAGGCAACGGCGGAGGCGGCACTGCGCCTGATCCCCGAACGTTGTCGCAGAGGCCTGACCATCATCAATGATGAGGCCGACATGCTGGTTGGCTTCGCTAACCCCTATTCGGCGCGGATGGACGCGCAATTCCCGGCTTGGCTCGCCGCCTCGGCCACGATGCATGCGGCGTTGAGCGTGCGCTACGCCAAGCGGGGCCTGCGCTTCATGGCTGCCGCCGACAACGCCAACCAGCATCTGGTGCGGGCGCCTTTCGACGGCAGGCGGGCGCTGATGACGCGAACCTCGGCGGCAGATGACGACCTGATCAAGCTACCGGTCTTCGGCTTCTACGAACTGCTGCGGCTGCTCGGCGACCGACATGGCAGCGTCGCCGATCCGGTTCCGCGCGAAGGCCTCTACCACCTGCTCACCGTCGGTGAGGGCCGCATTGGCGCGCTGCTCGCGCACTATCCGGATGATTCCACGACGGCTCCCATCATGCTCGACTACTTGGTGCGGGACATTCCCTGGCCACGGGTGAACTTGGTGGAGTTCCGCATTGACGACGCGCACGGGAACGCCTTCGCGGCCGCCGGGCGGCATTTGTCGGCCGAGGTGGGGCCCGGCGCTGCGACGCAGCGCCTGCGTGCCGCAGCGGAGCTTGGCGTACAGGCGCCACTGCGCAGCGGGCTGCATGTCGCGGGCGGACGTCTACGGTTGCCGCTGCAGCTTCCGCCCTACGCCACCGCGCTAGTCTGGGTGACGCCCTTTGATCCGCAGCCGCCTGAGGCCCCGCGCTGGCTGGATCTGCGTGCCGAACGTGACAACGCCTTGCTGCGCTGGACCGCGAGCGAGGTGCCGGGCTTCTACGGTTACGAGTTGCGGCGGCTCGGCCGGGACGAAAGAGGTAAGCGCATCGCGCCGTTGCCGCTGCGGGCGGCATGCTGGGTGGATACTGTGCCACCTGCTGGCGAATGGCGCTATGCGGTCCGTGTAGTCACGGCTTCGGGCTTGCGCAGTGCGGCAGCGCTGAGCCCACCACTGCGCATTGGCTGACCTACCCCACCACCGCCCGGGTGACGTCCAGCACCGCATAGGAGGCCGGCAGCTCAAAGCCGCTCCCCCGATACCGCATCCAAGCCTACCTCCGCCGCTAGCGGGCTGTGCGCAGCCCTGGCAATCACGGGGTGTCCGGCATTGAGCTGGGCCCACAGTGCAATGGCCGGATTCGGCGAGCCGACCGTCATTACGGCCTCCCTCCCACTGAGTGATCCTACCTTCGCCGAAGCGGCGGGCCTACCATGGACAACCTGCTTCAAGATCGCTGGAAGTGAACGTGCCATGCGCCGCGGTTGCAGCCAGGCTATCCGCACATGGTGCTGGACGGGCCGCAATGGGACAGGCCCAAGTCGTCGATCATGCATCACCAACGGACGAGGTGCCCAGCATGTCAGACTCGGCGATTCCGCTTGTGCCGCCAAAAAGAGGTAAGAAGCACCGAACGTGGCTCGCTACCCGGTAACCACTTTTTCGAATGCCTCGCCAGAAAGCGGAGGTGCAGCTTTCAGCCAAATCTCGTCATCAAGCAGGAGTGCGCAGCAAACGCCTTTGCGCTAGCCCCTCAGGTTAGAGCGGATGTAAATGTGGTCCCATCCCCTATGATCAATCGAGCCCAAGGTGGGCTGAAGCTTGACCGCCTCGCGCTGCGCGCCGGAGCTATCGCGCGGCGTCGGGACAGCTCGCCGCGCCGATGCCGTGGGCGATGTCACTCAACTCCCATCACAAGGCCCTCGATGTCGTGCTTCTGGACGACGGGGACGAGTTCGTTGGCGACCTGACAGATAAGGTGGTCGCGCACGGACTGCGGTAGGGCGTCGTGGTAGTCCGGCGTCACCATCATGTCATGCAGGGCGGCATGGCCGGCACCGGGGGCGTCGACGCCAAGTACCAGCACAGGGCGGGCGATCGGCGAAGGATGTGCCGTACCGCGGTGGATCGTCACCGCCGAGCGGCAGGAAATGTCGCCCATCCGTGGGTACTTACGCACGCCCTTGTCGGCGAACCGTGGCCAGATCTCCGCGGGCGGGAACATCTCGTGCTTCCACTCGCGCCCGTCCAGCCACTGCGTGCCGGGCGCGACCTCGAAGGGACCCATGTCCGGGGTTACGTCGACCCCAGTAAGGTTGAAAGCAAGCGAGGTGAGGCGGCGTTGGTCGCCCCAGGTTTCGGCGGGCGAAGGGAAGTCACGGTGCCAGGGCTGGTTGCGGGCACCCTGGACGGGGACATCGAAGCCGACCTCGACGATCTCGTACTTAGGGCCGAGCACCGCCTCGCACAGGCCCGTGACCCATGGGTGCGTCACGAGGTCGACGAAGCCATGGAGGTCCTGCGGGTGGATCTCGACATACCAGCGTCGGGGGCCGCGCCCGACGGCACCGCCGGGGCGCTGGATCGCCGCCCAGAACGCGGTCATCATGTCCTCACGCATCCGCTCCGCCCAGTCGCGGGAAAAGGCGCCCTGCAGGCCGGTGATGCCGTCCCGGTAGAGGGTATCGACGTGGCCGGCGATGTCGTGGGTCCGGAGGCTCTCGTCTGCGGTCTGTTGCGACTGGATTGTCATGGCAGGCTCCTGCGGCGAAAATGCGTTGTCCTCGTAGTGGCCTGGATTTGTCGGTGGGCGCCCTGCTCAGACGACGGACGCCGGTTGCCCGGCGGGGGCCGCCTCCTTGGACCAGCGTGCGACAAAGGCGAGGCCGTCCCGGACCCGGGCGAAGTAGATCTCGGCATGGTCTTCGTTACGCAGCGTGATGCTCCAGCGGGTGCCGCCGGTGCCGAGGTGGTCGAAGCACCAGCGGAAGCAGGCGGGCAGGCGATGCGGACGCTCGTGGCGGCCAATGCTGAGGCTGGCAAAGGCAGTATCAGGGATGACGACCCTGGCCGCGAAAACTTCCGAGACAAAATTATCGGGCAGCAGCTCGCCGCCGAACACGCCGGTCTCCACCAACATTCAGCTGTCCTCGCATTTCCGTGAGGTTTGTATACCGCCTTCAGCCGCCGTTCGAGAAGTCGTGAACTTCCGCGCCGAAAATCCACCTCTGGTTGCAATCGTGGCGTTCGGTGTTCAGCCGCCTGGTGGTGGCAGACAACCGGCTTTGGGCGAGCGCCCGGCAGTTTTTCGCTTCCTGCCATGGGCGGAGCGTGATTCGATCTCCGCCGTGATGCCCGAGCCGAGCAGCACTGCCGACGACATTGCCGCCCTCCGCGCCGCTCTCGCCGCCGCGGAGCTGGCGCGGCAGGAGGCGGAGGCGCGGGCCACCGGTGCCGGGGCGATGGTGGCGCACCTCAAGCTGCTCATCGCCAAGCTCCGGCATGACAGGTACGGCGCCTCCTCGGAGCGCAGCCGCAAGCTGATCGACCAGCTCGAGCTGGAGCTCGGCGAGTTGGTTGCCGCTGCCAGCGAGGACGCGATCCGGGCCGAGAACGCTGAGGCCAAGGATAAGGCGCCTGCTGGCACCGGCACGTCATCTCGACGGCGACCGGCACGCGCACCCTTCCGGAGCACCTGCCGCGCGAACGCGTGGTGCTGCCAGCGCCGTCGGCCTGCCCTTGTTGCGGCGGCAAACTCTCCAAGCTCGGCGAGGACGTCGCCGGGGCCTTGGAAGTCGTGCCCCGCCAGTGGCGCGTCATCCAGATCGTGCACGGGCGCTTTGCCTGCCGCTCGTGCGAGACCCTCACCCAGCCACCGGCGCCGTTCCGCCCCATCGCTCGCGGCAGAGCCGGCCTCCACCTCCTGGCCATGATCTTGGAGGCCAAGTTCGGGCAGCACCTGCCGCTCAACCGCCTGAGCGAGACCTACGCCCGCGAGGGCATCGAGCTTGGTGTGTCCAGCCATCGCCGACTGGGTCGGCGCCTGCAACGCCACCCTGGCGCCGCTGGCGGCGCTGATCGACGCCCATGTGCAGACCGCCGGGCGGCTGCACGGCGACGACACCGCGGTGCCGGTGCTGGCCAAAGGTCGGATGATCACCGGCCGCGTCTGGACCTATGTCCGTGACGGCCGGCCCTTTGCCGGGCCGGCGCCACAGCGGCGATGTTCCGCTACCCCCGCGACTGCAGGGGCGAGCACCTGCAGCGGCACCCTGCCAACTACGCGGGCATTCTACAGGCCGACGCCTATGCCGGGTTCAATGAGCTCTATGCCGCCAACCGCAAGCCCAGCCCGATCACCGAGGCCGCTTGCTGGGCGCATGGTCGGCGCAAGCTGTTCAAGCTGGCCGAGGTCGCCGCGCCCCACTCGCCGCCGAGGCGGTGCGCTGGATCGACGCGATCTTTGCCACCGAGGGTCGCATACCCTGTTCACTACTCGCCCACGACCGTTGATTGGTGGTGCACAGGGTGCGGTAAGCCGGATGGTCACGAAATGGTGGTTACCGACTTGAGGTGTCAGCCGGGTGCTGGTTGCAAATGGCTGGGAAAGCCAAATATTTAGTCGGGTCATGATCATCCCCAAGTCTGTGCTCCTGCTTTTCACCCTGCTCTATCTCCTCCCCCTTGGCATCGCCGCCCTTCTCCATCAGCGCACCGGCATTGGTGCTGATTGGTGGAGCGCCGACCGATCCAGCATTGGCAACTTGCCCTCTGCCGCGCACCACCCAACAGCCGTGGTCCGGGTTTTTGCCGCCCCCACTGTCCGCTGGCGCGGCATCTTTGCCGTCCACAGCTGGATCGTCCTCAAACCTGCAGGAGCGGCTTCCTACACGCGGTACGATTACACAGCCTGGGGCGATCCGATCCGTGTCAACGGTTTCGAGGCCGATGGGCGCTGGTTCGGCCGCAACCCAGAGCTGATCTTCGCAGCTGATGGCGAGGCCGCCGAAGCTTTGATCCCCCGCATGCAGACGGCCATCGAGGCATATGCCTGGCGCAATCGCGGCGACTACCGGGTTTGGCCTGGGCCGAACTCCAACACCTTTGTCGCCGCCGTGCTCGATGCCGTGCCGGAGGCCAAGGTTGCCCTGCCGCCCACGGCGATCGGCAAGGACTATCCGTACGATGGCAGCTGGATTCGCCGTACGGCCTCGCACACTGGCCTGAAGCTGACGCTTGGCGGATATGTTGGCCTGACCGTCGGATGGGTTGAGGGGATTGAGGTCAACATCCTTGGTGGCGTAGCCGGGCTCGACATTCGGCGTCCCGCACTGAAGTTGCCGGGACTAGGGCGCCTCGGAACGCCGGCAGCTGGTCCAGCGTGAGGCAAGCCTCTGAGTTTTCGGTGACAAGGCCCAACGCGGTGCGTCGACATAGGTCCCGACGCTCGCCTGCTGCGCCTCCAACTCAAGGCCGCTGTGGTCCTGCTCGGTGGTCGGAACCCGATAAAGCCCGACCGCCAGCCGCGTAGCTTTGTGAAGCGTCGGTCGTATCAACAGGCCATTGCGACGCGATAGACGGTGTAACCGCCTTCAGCGCCCTTCTTGCTCGCCCGACCAGCCGAACGCGCTCGATAGCCTCGACCGCGAAGCCCTGGCGCTTTTTGAGCCCAGCGAAAACCCGCGAACAGTGTGGGCTTGGTATTCGGCGATCTGGGCGACGGTGGTGCCTTCTGGCTAGCGTAGAATGGCTAGCAACTGCTGCTGCTTGTCGCCCTCCCGTAAAGGGAGGGTTCGGACCGGATCGTGCGGCGTCCGGTTGAGTTTGCTGACGAGGGAGGCGCGTAGCACGGCGACCGCGCCGGGCAGGTATGCCACTTGAGCCATCTCGTCGCCCTAAGCGACCAGCACCGCCTCCGCCGCGGCGCGCAGCCCTGTCAGGCTGCCGGCAGTGCCAAAGAGGGCATTAGAAGGGGCAGTGGGCGCTCCCAAGGCCGATTGGGACGGCTCGAGAGGCTTCCGAGCGTGTCGGGCCGTCAAAGGAGGCTTCTGCCTGGGTGCCTGCGTCGGCGGTTCCGTTGACGGCGCCGAGGCCAGCTTCGGTCAGGCAGTAGTGTACGGGACGCCCTTCACCGTCCAGGCAGTGTTGTCGCTTTGCGCCTCAAGCACCGCCGGCTCCAATCAGGTCCTTGACGAGGAGGCTTGCAGATGGCGTTGCGTAGCGCCGGCACGAGCCGGGCCGGCGAATTGATGAGGTACTGCGGATGCTGCGGCACGGCGGCAGGTATCATAGCCTGCGTCGGGGCAAGCGTCGTGGCGCGTTCCTGGCGCAGCACGCCGGCGCGCTGCTGACCGTTCGCTCTGCTTAGCATGTGAGCCAAGCACAAAACTTACGGCAGAGATGCCAGACTGGCGGTCTGGACCTTGCGATCGTGAAACTCAAACTAGCGGCACATAGGAGGGCGAGATAGAATAGAACCCGGCCGCTGTTCTCGTCAGCAGGCAGGAACCACCCGACATGCGAAGCTTCAGTCTCTTCATATTTGTCATGGTACTGGCGGCCAATGTCAATTTGATGTCGCCCTCGGCCCAACCAGCCAAACTTCAACTGTATTCTGGCATGTGCGAGGCATCCGGCGCGGTGGCAGCTCCCAAGGGAAGCTTTGCGGGCTGGTTCATCGTGGCGAATGACGAGGACAACGTTTTGCGCGCCTACAATGCCGAGCGGGCTGGCGCAGCGCCTCGGGCGGTCCTCGATCTGGACGATCATCTCGGCATTCCTCAGCAAGACCGTGGCAAAGGAAGAGGCAAAGCTGACATCGAGGCTGCCACCTGGCTTGGTGACCACATCTATTGGATCGGGTCGCACAGCAGGAACAGTGATGGCCAGCGCCGCCGCAGTCGGCATCAGTTCTTTGCCACGTCGGTGACGACGGGAGAGGCGGGCATCCAGCTGCAGCCGACTGGCCGGGCTGTGAGCCTCCTTGATGAGTTGCGTGACGCACTTGATGCGAGCGGCCTCGGCCTCGGTTGGACGGTGGGCCAGGAGAGCGATGATAAGCAGCTGGCGCCGGAACGTGAGGGACTGAACGTGGAAGGGCTTGCAGCGAGGCCGGACGGGGGGTCGATGTTAATCGGACTGCGTAACCCCCTCGCTGACGGCCGAGCGGTGCTGATCCCGTTCCTTAACCCGCATGAGGCGGTCAACGAAGATGCCAAACCGAAGCTCGGAGGGCCGATGACCTTGGACCTCGGCGGCAGAGGCATCCGGAGCATGGACTACTCTGTGGCCCGGCGCGCCTACGTCATCGTCGCGGGTCCAAGGGCCGACGGAGCTGCGCTCCAGCAGCCTGCATTCGAACTCTACACTTGGTCGGGAGATCCTGTGGCCGCAGCCCAGCGGCTCCCCGGCGTTGCAGAAGCCGTCGCGGACCCCATTACTGTTCGCACAGAGACTCTCGCCGGCAGGAGTAACTTTCATCCGGAGGCAGCAATCCTGAACCGAGACGGGACTGCAGTGTGGCTGCTGAGCGACGACGGCGATCTCCAACTTAATGGGGCCGGCTGCTCAAACCTTGGGGAGAGTCAGCGACAATTCCGAGGCATCATTTTACCGCTGCCGTGAGTGCCACTGCTGCTATTCTGCGGCTTGCCGAAGTGCCGCATTCCGGCGCACGTGAAGCTCGCCTCTTTCACCTGCTTTGATGAGTTCGACCTTACAACCTAGACCAGCAACACGGTCCGGCTGATGGGACGTAAGATCCCGTCCTTCGCCATCTTCGACCTCAGCGTGGCCACGCTCTCGGTGCAGGTAACGAAGCGTCGACCGCCGCGCGCCGGGCAAGCCCGGTTTGCCGATGCCGCCCATGGGCGCGCCGCTCCCGGCGACGCCGGCGTCCAGGAGTGACATCTGGTTCTGCGATGGGATGGGTAGCCAGGGAGGGGCAACATGCACCCCTCCTTGCTGCATGCGTCACGCCACCTCCGGCAGCCGATCGAGCAGCTTGTCGAGCGTGATCGGATAGTCCCGTACGCGCACGCCGGTGGCATTGTGGATCGCGTTGGCCACCGCCGCGCCGACGCCGCAAATACCGAGCTCGCCCACACCCTTGGCCTTCATCGGCGAGGAGATCGGGTCCACCTCGTCAAGAAAGACCACATCCTGATGCGGGATGTCGGCATGCACGGGTACCTCGTAGCCCGCCAGGTCGTGATTGACGAAGAAGCCATGGCGCTTGTCCACCGCCAGCTCCTCCATCAGCGCGGCACCCACGCCCATGGTCATGGCGCCGATCACCTGGCTGCGGGCCGACTTGGGATTGAGGATGCGCCCGGCTGCGCAGACCGCCAGCATCCGCCGCACCCGTGTCTCGCCGGTTGCAGCGTCCACGCCCACTTCCACGAAATGCCCGGCGAAAGTAGATTGCTGGTAGCGCTTGGCAAGGTCGCCATATTCGATCCGGTCCTCTGCCACCAGTCCGTCCACGCCCGCCGCCTGGCCGAGCGGCGCGACCCGATTGCCAGCACGGACCTCGCCGTCCACGAACGACGCCTCAGCCGAGTTGACGCCAAGACGTTGCGCCACCGCCTCGCGCAGCTTCATGCAGGCGGCATAGACGCCGGCGGTGGAGCTGTTCCCACCCCACTGCCCGCCCGAACCGGCGGAGACTGGAAAACTGGAGTCGCCCAGCCGCACCGCTACCTTTTCGAGCGGCACGCCCATCATCTCCGCGGCGGTCTGGGCGATGATGGTGTAGCTGCCGGTGCCAATGTCGGTCATGTCGGTTTCGACCGTCACCCCCCCGCCGCCATCCAACCGCACCCGGGCGCCCGATGCCATCACCAGGTTGTTGCGGAAGCCCGCCGCGACGCCCATACCGACCAGCCAGCGGCCCTCCCGGTGTCCGCCCGGTTTGGCTGCCCGCCGGTTCCAGCCAAACCGCTCGGCGCCTTCGCGCAGGCAGCGGACCAGCTGGCGCTGGGAGAAGCGGCGCCCCGGATGCTCCGGGTCCTCCTGAGTGTCGTTGAGGATGCGGAACTCGACCGGGTCCATCTCCAGCCGCTCCGCCATCTCGTCCATCGCCACCTCGAGCGTCATCAGGCCCGGCGCTTCGCCCGGCGCTCGCATGGCATTGCCCTCCGGCAGGTCGAGCACCGCGAGCCGCATCGCGGTCAGCCGGTTCGCCCCGGCATAAAGAAGCTTGGTCTGCGAGACCGCCGTCTCCGGTTGCCCGTCCGGCAGGTCGCCCGAGAGGCTCTCATGCGCGATGGCGGTGATGCGGCCGTCGCGCCCAGCGCCGATGCGGATGCGCTGGATGGTGGCAGGGCGGTGGGTCGTGTTGTTCGCCATCAGCGGCCGGGCCAGGGCCAGCTTTACCGGCCGGCCCGCGGTCCGGGCGCCCAGCGCCGCCAGCACGGCATCGGCGCGCAGGAACAACTTGCCGCCGAAGCCGCCGCCGACAAAGGGGCTGTCCAGCCGCACCTTCTCCGCCGGGATGCCGAGCGTCTTGGCGAGGTCGCGTCGGCCCCAGGCGACCATCTGGTTGGAAGTCCAGACGGTGAGGCGGTCCCCCTCCCAGGCGGCGATGGTGGCGTGCGGCTCCATCATCGCGTGGCTCTCGTCCGGCGTGGTGTAGGTAGCGTCCAGCGTCACTGGCGCCTGGGCGAAGGCGGCCTCGAAGTCGCCGATGCGCTCCTCATGCGCCGCGCCGCTGCCCTCGCCGCTGTCGGCTGAAGTCAGCTTGGCGTTCGGGGCCTCGGCGGCCAGGTCGAAGCGGCCGGGTTCGCGCACATATCTCACCTGGATCATCGCCGCGGCGTCGCGCGCCTGCTCGAAAGTCTCCGCCACCACCACGGCAATCGCCTGGTGGTAGTGCTGGATGTCGGCGCCGCCGAAGAGGAAGGCGGTGTTCATCTGCCCTTTCTCCAGCCTGGGCATGTCCAGGGTGGTGAGGACGGCCAGCACACCCGGCGCAGCCTTCGCCACGGCCGTGTCCATGGCGGCGATGCGGCCCTTGCCGATGCCGGCGCCGAGCACGTGGCCATAGGCTTGGTCGGGCGCCACGTCGTGGCGCTCATAGGCGTATGGGGCCATGCCGGTGGTCTTCAGCGGCCCGTCAATGCGGTCGACAGGTTTACCGACCACCTTGAGCTGGTCGATCGGGTTCGTCGTGGCAGGAGTGTCGAACTTCATGATCTCAGCCCTTCGCCTCGGCCAGCACGGAGGCCAGTGTCCGTTGTGCCAGGGTTACCTTGAACGCATTGTCGTGGGTGGGCCGTGCGCCATCGAGGATGGCCGCCATGGTCGGCTTGGCGCCGCGCGGCAGATCCGCCTCGGCTGCCTCCACGCGCCAGGGCCGGTGCGCCACACCGCCCAGTGCCACCCGCCCTGTGCCGTCCCGCTGCACCACCGCCGCGATCGAGACCAGGGCGAAGGCGTAGGAGGCGCGGTCGCGCACTTTGCGGTAGAAATGCTGCCCGCCGAGCGGTGGCGGCAAGGTCACGGCCGTGATGAACTCGCCCGGCTCCAGTGCCGTCTCGATATGCGGCGTCTCGCCGGGCAGGCGGTGAAACCCGGCGATCGGGATGTGGCGTGCAACGCCATCGGCCTTCACCGTCTCCACTGTGGCGTCCAACGCGCGCATGGCCACGGCCATATCGCTGGGGTGGGTGGCGATGCAGGCCTCGCTGGCACCGATGACCGCCAACTGACGGGTGATGCCGCCGATCGCCGAGCAGCCGCTGCCGGGCTGGCGTTTGTTGCAGGGCTGCGCAGTGTCGTAGAAGTACGGGCAGCGCGTGCGCTGCAGCAGATTGCCTGCGGTGGTCGCCTTGTTCCGCAACTGCCCCGTGGCACCGGCCAGCAAGGCGCGGGCCAGCACGCCGTAGTCGCGCCGCACGCGCTCATCTGCCGCAAGATCGGTGTTGCGCACGAGCGCGCCGATACGTAGTCCGCCCTCGGACGTTGCCTCGATCCCGTCGAGACCCAGACCGTTCACGTCGATCAGGTGTGGCGGCACCTCGATCTGCAGCTTCATGAGATCGAGCAGGTTGGTACCGCCGGCGATGAACCTGGCGGCCGGCTGGCGGGCGGCGCTGGCTGCCGCCTCGGCGGGGCTGAGGGCCCGCTCGTAGGTGAACGGCTTCATGCCTGCCTCCCGGCAACCTCTGTGATCGCGTCGACGATGTTCGAGTAGGCGCCGCAGCGGCAGATGTTGCCGCTCATGCGCTCGCGGATTTCCTCGGGCGTGAGACGTGGCGCTGCGGTCAGGTCGGCGGTTGCATGGCTCGGCATTCCGGCCTTGATCTCCTCCAGCATCGCCACCGAGGCGCAGATCTGACCTGGCGTGCAGTAGCCACACTGGTAGCCGTCATGCTTGACGAAGGCGGCCTGCATCGGATGCAGGTTGCCGGGCTGGCCCAGCCCCTCGATGGTGGTGACCTCGTCGCCCTCATGCATCACGGCCAATGTCAGGCAGGAATAGATCCGCCTCCCGTCCACCATTACGGTGCAGGCACCGCACTGGCCGTGATCGCAGCCCTTCTTGCTGCCGGTCAGCTGCAGGTGCTCACGCAATGCGTCGAGTAAGGTCGTGCGAGTATCCACTGCGAGGTCGCGCACCTCGCCGTTCACGCGGAAGGAAACCTTCGATATCGCTGATGCTCCCGGATTGCTGGTTGCGCTTGTTGCGGGGGCAGGTTGGGCATCTGCGCTTCCCGGCGTCGTTGCCGACGTGGCGGCTGCCGCACCGGCTACCAGGGCACGCCGGGATATCGAGAGATGGTCAGAGGCTCTCACGGGGTTCGATCCTTCATTGCTTGTACAGGGCGCGCGAGGCTGCCGGTCGCCATGCTGTGACCACCGCGCATCATCGGCCGGTGCCACCGGGTTTTCCTTGCGGAAGCGATTTACTGATGCGAGTAGAGCCGCATGCCATGGGTGAACGCACGGGCCCGGAAGATGGTGGCGCCCTGTCCGCCCGTCGCGTCGTTCGTCACGATGTGGAGTTCATGGGTGCCAAGCTGGATGGCTAGGTTGGTGGATTGCAGGTTGTGGCCTTCCTCTCGCCCCGGCAGCAGCACCTGGCCGATGGGAGTGCCGTTCCTGTTGAACATCAAAGCCCGGCCCTGCCCGTACATCGCCACTGCCGTCCGGACCGAGCGCGACGCCGTTCGCCATTGCGAGGCGTGGCAGCACAGGCGTGGCCGCCCCGGAAATCAGTGAAGTAGAGTCCGCCCCGGGCGTCGAACACCAAGTCGTTCGGCATGTGGCCTGCCTTCGGTAGGACCACCGTCTGCATTTCCAAGCCGTCCGGTTGCACCGCCAGGACCGAACCAATGCCCTCTGGCGAGGTCCATGGCAGCGACGAAGACGCGTCCGTCCTTATAGACCGCGAGGCCGCCGGGGGCGAGCCCGTCCCAGGCTGGCCAGGTGGAAAGCCGCTTGTCCGGCGTCAAGCGGAGTACGCGCCGGCAGTCACGTCGCAAAAGAGCAGGTCGGCTTCGCGGTCGAAAGCCGGCCCTTCCAGCACCAGCCCCTCGTCGGACACCTTGAACCAGGGCTTCGCCACCACGGCCTGCAAGGCGCGCTCCGACGGCAAGACCGAGACGGGCCCGCGTGTCCGCGCGTCGTAGGCAAGCGCAGGGACCGTCCCGCCGCCCTGCCGCGCGTGCGCGACCGGGACGACGCAAGCGCAGAGGAGCGCCGCTCTCAGGCGCCGGGCGCAATCAAGGCACCGTCATCCCGCCATCCACGGTGAAGGCTTGGCCGACGACGTAGCTCGCCCCTGGACTGCACAGCCACAGCACGGCCGCCGCAATCTCCTCGGGCCGATTGGCGCGGCCGATGGGCACGTTCTTTGCGATGCTGGCATAGGCCTGCTCGTCCCCGGCGACGGCCTCGCGGACGACCTGCGTATCGATCAGACCGGGATTCACCGCGTTCACGCGGATACCCTGCCTGACGTATTCCAGCGCAGCCGTCCGTGTCAGGCCGATCACGCCGTGCTTGGAGGCGATGTAGGAGCCGATGCCGGGATTGCCGGTTAAGGCACCAACCGAAGCATTGTTGACGATCGCGCCGCTGTCCTGGCGCTGCATGTGCCGGAGCTCGTGCCTCATGCAACTCCAAACGCCGCGCAGGTTGACGCCGGTCACGCGGTCCCAGTCCTCCCGGCTGCTGTCGGCGGTCGGGGCGATATGGGCCATGACGCCCGCGTTGTTGAACGTGGCGTCGAGCCGGCCAAATTCGGTAACGGTGCGGTCCACCATCCTCGCCCCCGCGGCATCGTCACTCACGTCGCAGATGACGGCGATGGCGGTGTGACCGGCGGCGACCAAGTCCTGCGCGGCCGCGCTCACTGCCTCCGCCTTGAGGTCGGCGAGGACGACAGCGGCGCCCGCTTCGGCAAAGGCCTGGGCGGCTGCCAACCCCATGCCGGAGCTGGCGCCGGTGACGAGAGCGACCTGCCCCCGAAAGTCGTAGCTCGGATTCATCGTGATGTGCCAATCCATGCAGTGGATGTCATGCCGCGGGCCGGAGAACCGCCCCCGCTAGACGGTCTGCCCGCCGTCAACGACCATGGCGTGCCCGACCGTGAAGGCAACTGCGTCCGAACACAGCCACAGAACGGCAGCTGCGATTTCCTCGGGCCTGCCCATCCGCCCGATCGGTTCCTGCGCGATAACCCGCGCGCGCCCCTCCGGCGTGCCGCCGCTGAAGCGGCCCATCATCGGGGTCTCGATGATCCCGGGGCACACGGCGTTGATACGGATGTTCGACGCCACGTAGTCCAGCGCCGCCGCCTTGGTGAGGCCGATGACGCCGAACTTCGCGGCGCAATACGCTGCCTGGCCTGCGGAGCCTTTGACACCGGCGCCCGAGGACGTGTTCACGATCGCGCCGTCCCCGTGCTTCAGCATCAGGGGGATCTCATACTTCATGCACAGGAAGACACCCCGTAGGTCGACGCCCATGATCCGGTCCCAAGCTTCTTCCGTGAGATCGGCCGCCGGCCCTGGGGGCTGTTCGATGCCGGCATTGTTGAAGGCGACATCGAGCCGGCCATAAGCCTCGACCGTTTTCTCCAGCGCGGCCTTTACGTCCTCGGCCTGCGTCACGTCGCAACGGATCGCCAATGCCCGTCCACCGGCCGCTTCGATCATGCGACCGGTTTCCTGGTTGGCCTGTTCCGACGCATCGACGGCCGCCACCGCAGCGCCCTCGCGTGCGAAGGCCAGCGCCGTGGCGCGGCCGATGCCGTTTGCGGCACCAGTCACGAAGGCCACCCTGCCGTGCAGTGATGTGTTGCGCTCAACCATAGTACCCATCCCTATTACTCGGCTCGTGCCCGCTGCCTCGGTGAAGGGCAGACTGTTACCCTGTCTGGCCCATGACTTGTCCGTCGCATGCCCGCCGGAAGCGTCACTCGATCTCGCGCCTTGACCGCCTGATGCTCACTGGACGCGTTCCACGCGGACGGTGATCGGACCCGGTCGATCGAGGAGCGAGACATCACCGCTGACGTGGCCGAGCACGATGATGCCGGGTGGTGGTACGCGTCCGCTCCGGTAGCAGACGACGAAGTCGTCCGCACCCCTGAGACCCGGCGCCCCCCGGCCGCGAAGTCCTGTTGCCGGTCGGCAGCCAGCAAGGGCTCGGGCAGCCGCCCGGTCTTTTCCTGGCGCAATTGGTCGCGCATCGGGGACGACATCGTCACGGTCGGACGATGTGCAAACGCGCTCACCCGCCATGGCAGGTGCCGCCGAGGCAATGGCAGCCACGACGGCAACGCCGGTCATCGACTTGAGCATAAGGTGGTTTCCAGGCGCAGGCGCGTTGCCCATGCCGATTGACCAAGGCGGTGTGAAACCGATCGTGTTATTCAACCGGGCCGGCGAGGTACTGCTCGTCGGTGACATGCTCCATCCAATCCACGGGCGAGCCGTTGAGCTTTTCCTGGATTGCGATATGGCTCATCGCCGTGGTTGCGGTGGCACCGTGCCAGTGCCGTTCGCCAGGCGGAAACCACACGACGTCGCCAGGACGGATTGCCTCGACTGGCCCGCCTTCGCGCTGCACCCAGCCGCAGCCTGCGGTAACGATCAGCGTCTGGCCGAGCGGGTGGGTGTGCCAAGCTGTGCGCGCGCCCGGCTCGAAGGTGACCAGCGCGCCGGCGACCCGGGCAGGATCGGACGGACTGAACAGCGGGTCGATGCGGACCGTGCCGGTGAACCAGTCCGTTGGACCTTTGCCGGATGGCTGCGAGCCGGCGCGGGTGATCTCCATCCCTCTCTCCTTCAAATCTCGGACGCCCGGGCCGTCTTGGTGGCCCATGCGACTGACTGGGAAGGTGGGGGCTGCGCCATTCAGGATTAGGCGCTAAAACCGGCAAAGCCCTATAAGCGGGACTACTGAATGGCGCGGACTGACCTCAAGGGCCTCGCGGCCTTCCTGGCCGTGGCACAGGCGCGCAGCTTCACCCGAGCCGCCGCCCAGCTCGGGGTCTCGCAATCGGCATTGGCCAGACGCTGCGTGGGCTCGAGGCCCGGCTCGGGGTGCGGCTGCTGACCCGGACCACCCGCAGCGTTGCTCCCACCGAAGCCGGCGAACGCCTGCTCCTGACCGTGGCGCCGGCGCTGGACCAGATCGAGGCGGGGCTGACGACCCTCGGCGACCTCCGCGAGAAGCCGGCCGGGACGATCAGGATTACCACGGGGGAGCACGCTGCGGAGACGATTATCTGGCCAGTGCTGAAGCGGCTGCTGCCAGGCTATCCCGACATTCATGTGGAGATCACGGCCGACTACACGCTGACCGACATCGTCGCCGGGCGCTACGACGCCGGCGTGCGGTTCGGCGAACAGGTAGCGAAGGACATGATCTCCGTCCCCATTGGACCCGAGGTCCGCTTCGTCGTGGTGGGCGCGCCGGACTACCTTGCGCAGCGGCCTGCGCCGACGACGCCGCAAGAGTTGCTCGGGCACCGCTGCATCAATCTCCGCTTGCCGACCCATGGGGGGCTTTACGCCTGGGAATTCGAGAAGGATGGACGCGAGCTACGGGTGCGGGTGGAAGGCCCGCTGGTCTTCAACAGCATCTTTCCCGTGGTCGAGGCTGCGTTGGCCGGCTTCGGGCTGGCCTATGTGGCAGAAGATCTGGCGCGACCGCACCTCGCCGCGGGACGGCTCAGCCAGGTGCTCGGGGATTGGAGCCCACCCTTTCCGGGCTATCATCTTTATTATCCCAGCCGCCGACAGCCTTCGCCGGCCTTTGCCCTGCTGGTGGACGCGCTGCGCCATAGACGGTGACGCCACGGGAAGCGATGCGCCATCTGCGAGGAAGGGAATGTCGCTTCATACATGGGCTTGAACGACCCAAAGCGCTCAGGGAATTTCGCTCTCCAGGCCCTACTGCCGCTCCAGCCGGTTTCCCGGAAGTCAAGCAATGCGGCTCCAGCAGCAACACCACCCGGATACCGAGACGTCCGGTATGCGGGCCATGGCGGCAAAGGAATGCCTGGCTTGGCGCACTCGTCGAGCCTGTGGATCGACCGGGTGCCGGCTCGGCTTCGCGGAGGATATGTCGCATCGGGCCGACCGGCCTTGGCCTGCCGTGCCCGACGGCCGGCGCCGGAGCCATGGTGGCCTCCTCCCGTCGTATGGCGTTGGGTTCACGATGGCGGTGTCATGGTCGGGTGGAACACGTATAACCGGACCGGAGGCGCGCTGCGGCGACCGGCCGGCGCACCCACCCCGAATCGTCCGGAGGGAATCAGCATGAGCGCCGAGGTTGCAGCGACGACCGAATTTCGTCCTCACAGCTCGCATTGGGGCGTCTTCACGGCGGCGATGCGCGATGGCGAACTTCTGGTCCGCCCACATCCGGGCGATCCGGACCCGAACGACATCATCCAGAACTTCCCCTCCGCGCTCCGGCACCCTGCGCGCATCGCGCAACCCATGGTACGCCGCGGCTGGCTCGAGCGTGGCCCAGGCCCGGATCGCCGCCGCGGCCGGGACGAGTTCGTCCCGATGGCCTGGGATGCGGTGCTGGACCTGCTGGGCGGGGAGCTTCAGCGCATCCGGGACAGCCATGGGCCGGCCGGGGTCTTCGGCGGCTCCTACGGCTGGTCGAGCGCCGGGCGCTTCCATCATGCGCAAAGCCAGATCCATCGCTTCCTGAACTGTGCGTTCGGCGGATACGTCGCTTCGGTCAACAGCTACAGCTCCGGCGCCGCTTCGGTGATCGTCCCGTACATCCTGGGAACCTACGAGGAACTCACGAAGCACAACGTGACCTGGGACCAAGTCGCTGCGCATAGCGACGTGGTGCTGGCCTTCGGCGGCATGGCTCTGAAGAATGCCATGGTCGCCGGCGGCGGAATCAGCGAGCATGTCGAACGCGGCGCTATGCAGGCGGCCCGTGGGCGCGGCTGCGACTTCATCCTCGTCGGGCCGCTGCGCAGCGACCTGCCTGAGGAAGCCGGCGCCGAGTGGGTCGCCAATATTCCCGGCACCGACACTGCCCTGATGCTTGCGCTCGTGCACACCCTGGTTGCAGAGGGACTGCACGATCAGGCGTTCCTTGACCGTTACACCGTCGGCTGGCCGGTCTTCGAGCGCTATCTCCTCGGTGAGGCCGATGGCCAGCCGAAGGACGCCGATTGGGCAGCACCCATCACCGGCGTGTCGGCGGATGCGATCCGCAGCCTGGCGCGCCGGCTGCACGGCCGGCGCGTGCTGGTGACGGTGGCCCATGCGTTGCAGCGGGCGGAGCATGGCGAGCAGCCCGTCTGGATGGGCGCCGTGCTGGCCGCCGCCTTGGGGCAGATCGGCCTGCCGGGCGGTGGCTACGGCTATGCGCTGGGCGCCATCGGCTATTACGGCCGCCGCGCCAACGCGGTGCCCGGCCCAACGCTGCCCCAGGGGCGCAACCGGCACGGGGACTTCATCCCGGTGGCGCGCATCGCCGACATGCTGCTGAACCCCGGCGCGGCCTATCGCTACAAGGGCCAGACGCGGACCTATCCCGATGTCCGGCTGGTCTACTGGGCGGGGGGTAACCCCTTCCACCACCATCAGGACCTCAACCGGCTTCGGGAAGCCTTCGCGCGCCTCGACACGCTGGTGGTGCATGAACTGGCTTGGACTGCCACGGCGCGCCACGCGGATATCGTCCTGCCCGCGACGATGACCCTGGAGCGGGAGGATATCGGCTACAGCTCGCATGATCCCCTAATGGTGGCCATGCATCGGATTGCGGACCCCTATGGCGAGGCTCGGGACGACTACGACATCTTCGCCGCCCTCAGCCGGCGTCTCGGTGCGGAGGACGCCTTCACCGAAGGCCGCAGCAGCCGCGATTGGCTGTGCCACCTTTATGCGCGCACGCAGCAGGCGCTGCGGGAAGCAGGCCTGCCGGCGCCGGACTTCGACGCCTTCTGGGCCGCCGGAGGCCTGCGCCTGCCGCAGGCGCCGGACGATGGTGGCCCCTGGCGCGCCTTCCGCGAGGACCCGGAGGCCAATCCGGTGCCAACACCCAGCGGCCGGATCGAGATCTTTTCCGAGACGATCGCCGCCTATGGCGAGGCGAGCTGTCCCGGCCACCCCGCCTGGCTTCCGCCCGAGGAGGTGCCCGGCGCCGCTACGCCGCTTCATCTTGTCGCCAACCAGCCCGCAACGCGGCTGCACAGCCAGCTCGATTTCGGCGCGCATAGCGTTGCGGCCAAGCACCGCGGCCGGGAGGTTGCCTCCTTGCATCCGGTGGACGCGGCGGCGCGCGGAATCGCGGATGGCGACATCATCCGCCTGTTCAACGGCCGCGGCGCCTGCCTGGCCGCGGTGCGCCTGACCACGGATATCCGCCCCGGCGTCGTACAGCTGGCCACCGGCGCCTGGTACGATCCCGAAAATCCGGAAGATGACCGGCCGCTCTGCGTGCACGGCAACCCGAACGTGCTGACGCGGGATGCCGGGACTTCGGCCCTCGCCCAGGGCTGCACGGGGCAGCTGACGGTGGTGGAGATGGAGCGTTTCAACGGCAACCTGCCGCCCATCCGCGCCTTCGAACCGCCGATGGCTGGATGAGTTTACCAAGGCATCGCGGCAGGGCCGCGATGCCGCTTCGAGCACTCCGGCCGCTCCCCGCGTGACTTTGGTGCGGCGTAGGCAGAGCGCTGGCTGGCTGTCAGGAAACCGAGGTGGCCACCGCCAAGGGCTTGGCGGCTACCAGCCGATCGGCCTGATGCTGACGTCCGGCGGCATCGTCGATGCGATCGAGTGTGGCTCCAGCTTTCCGGCACAGGCATGTCTGTATCGGCCATGCCGCGGCCTGTGCCGCTGCGCTCGAGCTGCGACTGAGCCGTGAGGATGGGCTGCCGGCCAGGGCTGTCGCCATCGGCGAGCGCGTTGGCAAACACCTCGCTATCGGCGGCATCCGCAGCCTCACCTGCTGCCCGGCCGGGGCACGGTGGATGGGCAGCGCGACGACCCCGTGCTACTGGCGCCGCCCTGCATCATCACGCCGGAACGGACCGACCCGAGCGTAGAGCGGCCCGGCGAGGCGTGGAATGCCGCCATCAAAGGCTTGCCGCGTGGAAGCCACAAACCTGGAGAACCACTCAGTGATGAAGCATTTGCTCCTGGCCACCGCCTTCCTGGCTGGCGCGCATGGCCTCGCCCCGGCCGCCGAGGCTGCGACGCTCGACACGGTGAAGCAGCGTGGCATCCTCTCCTGCGGCGTTTCGACCGGTTTTGCCGGCTTCTCGGCGCCGGACAGCCAGGGCAGTTACCGCGGCCTGGATGTCGATTACTGCCGTGCCATCGCCGCCGCCGTGCTCGGCGACGCGGCCAAGGTGCGCTTCGTGCCGCTGACGGCCCAGAACCGCTTCACCGCCCTGCAGTCGGGCGAGGTCGACGTGCTGCTGCGCAACTCTACCCAAACCTTCCTGCGCGACGCCTCGATCGGCCTGCATATCGGGCCGGTGAATTTCTACGATGGCCAAGGCTTTGCCGTACGGCGCGACGCCGGCGTCGCCAAGGTCGCCGATCTCAATGGCGCGACGGTCTGCGTCGCCCAGGGTACGACGCATGAGGTGACGCTCGGCGACACGGCGCGGGCACGCAACATCCGCTTCCAGCCGGTGGTCTTCGAGCGACCGGACACGATGTACACGGCTTTCTTCGCCGGCCGCTGCGATGCGATGACGCAAGATGCCTCGGCGCTCGCCGCCGCCGTCAGTGTCGCGCCCAACCCGGCCGACTACATGGTGGTGTCGGAAACCATCTCGAAGGAGCCGCTCGGGCCCTTCACCCGCAACGGCGACGACCAGTGGTCCAACATCGTGGCCTGGGTACATTACGGCTTGGTCGAGGCCGAGGAACAGGGCGTGACCGCGGCCAATGCCGATGAGCAGGCCAAGGGGCCGAACCCGGTGGCGCAGCGGCTACTCGGTACCAGCGGCGAGTTCGGCTCACGCCTGGGGCTCGATAATCGCTGGATGCTGAACGCAATCCGAGCGGTCGGCAATTACGGCGAGATCTTCGAGCGCAATGTTGGCGCCCAAAGCCCGCTCAAGCTGCAGCGCGGCCTGAACGGGCTGTGGAGCGGCGGCGGGCTGATGTACGCCATCCCCTATCGCTGAAATGCCCGATCCCACTGGGTGCCGAACAGCTCCAGTGGATGGCCAACACCTTCCGTCCCGCTGCATTCTCAAGGAAGCCGCTACCGTCATGGTGGCGGCGGTGGTGAGGGCCGAAAACCTGGTAGGGCGACTGAGGAGTTGTTGCAGGTACGGGTGTTGCCTCGGCCGTCGCTTTGCGATGCATGATGCTCGCAAAGCAGGCCGGATGACTCGCCTTGCCAGGACGGCTGCTGCCAAAGGCGGCAGGATTGATCCCTGCCGTCCGATTTGGCAGGAGCATAGGGAAGCCTTATCGGCTACATCCTGATGCTGATTGGCCAGGGGCACGCAGTCCCCAATGCGGGGACTCCATGAGCGATTCACTGGCTGGAACAGCGGCCGCATTGCATCGGTGTCGTCCCAGGCCGAGCGGGCGACGAAGGCTTCCGGGCCTGCGTGCCTACCTTCTTGGATTGGTGCTTGCGGTACTGGTGCCAGCCTTGGGCGTGGCTGGGGCGGCAGCCTGGAACCTTGCAAGCAGCTATCGCCATGCGTTCGAAGCCCGGCTGCAGGATACCGCGCAGGCCCTGGCCCTGTACCTCGATAGCGAGCTCCGGGTTCAGCTTGCAGCCGTGTCCGCCCTGGCCTCCTCTCCGCTCCTGGAGCTGGACGATCTGAGCGCCTTCGGTGATTGGGCCGGCAAGGTGAGCGGTTCGGTCGGCGGCTGGGTCGTCGTCAACGACGCCGCCCCGGGTCACCGCCAGCTCCTGAACACGGCCCTGCCTGCAGGAGCACCGCTGCCCCCGCCGTCGCGGCCGGGGGAGGGGGCCTGGGACGTCATCCGCCGCGCGGTCGAAACGCGGCAGCCTGTCGTGTCTGACTTCTTTGTCGGCCGGGGGACGGGCAGGCCACTCGTCGCCGTAGCCGCGCCTGCCTCGCGGCAAGGTCAGGTCAGCCGTGTGGTGGTGCTGGCGATGGATCCTGGCCGGCTTTCTCAGCAACTCCGGACCATGCGCTCCTCCGGCGGCGCCTTCGTCTCGGTCGCCGACGGCCAGGGCCGCATCGTAGCGCGTTCGCGCGACCATGAACGTTTCCTCGGTGTCGTACCGCCCAGCCGGAGCGTTCCCGAGGTCGAGCGCGAGAGAGGTCTGTTCCGCAGTCAATCCGTCTACGGCGAGGACGCCTTGTATGCCGCCCGACGGCTCCATGCAGCGCCTGGCTGGACCGTGGCGGTGGCCGAACCCTACGCCAGCTACCGGGCAAGCTGGCTGGTGCCGCTGGCTGTCTTGGTGGGTGGCGGCGTCGTTGCGTTGGCGCTCGGGCTGGCCATCGCCGCCAGGCTGGCGCGTCAGGTGCTGCGTCCGGTCGAGGCTCTCGTCCAGCGCGCCGAAAGCGTCGCGGAGGCTGGTTCCGGCAGGATGCAGCCGTCCCTGATGACGACCGGGGCCGGCGTTGCCGAGTTCGAGACGCTGCGGGCGGCGAGCGAGCGGGCCGAGGAGTCCCTGGCGGCCCGCGAAGCCGAATTCCGCGCCATCTTCGAGACCGCTGCGGCGGGTGTTGCCGAGATCGATGCCCAAACCCGCCGTTACCTGCGGGTTAACCGACGCTTCTGCGAGATCTCCGGACGGTCGGAGACCGAGTTGGTCGAAGGACTCAGCCCGGAGGACGTCATTCATGTCGAGGACAGGAACCGCATCCCGTCAACCATTTCATTGGAGCACGGCGAGACGGCCGAGGGAGAACTTCGGCTGGTGCGCAGCGACGGGACGGTGGTCTGGCTGCGGGTGAGTGCCGGTGTTTCCGTCCGTGACGCCGAAGGACGGCCGCTGCGCGTTGTCAGCGTCGTGCAGGACGTCACGGGGCGGCGGCAGGCCGAGGAGGCGAGGACGCTGCTGGCACGGGAGGTCGACCACCGCGCCAAGAACGTGCTCGCCGTGGTCCAAGCGGCGCTGCGGCTCACCCCCAAGCACGACGCGGCGGCCTATGCCCGCGCCGTCGAGGGTCGGGTCTCGGCCTTGGCGCGGGCCCATACCTTGCTGGCCGACGCGCAGTGGGTGGGCGCGGACCTGCACAGCCTGGCCGAGGCGGAGCTCAAGGCGTTTCTTTCTGCTCGGGATGGCGAACCGGGTAATGCCCCGATCGCATCCCTGAAGGGCCCCCCAGTCCTCCTGTCACCCGCAGCCACTCAGCCATTCTCGGTGGTGTTGCATGAGTTGGCCACCAACGCCACCAAGCACGGAGCGCTGTCCTTGCCGGGTGGCCAGGTCAAGCTTGCCTGGAGGATCGACGAAGCCGCCGGCCAGATGCGGCTCTGCTGGATGGAGCGCGGTGGCCCACCGGTTCCGGGGCCGCCGGAGCGCCAAGGGTTCGGGTCGCGTTTCGTGGAGGCGACAGTGCTGGATCAACTGGGCGGGGCGATACGGAGGTCGTGGGACCCCGCAGGGCTGGTCTGTGAGATCGAGGTGCCGGTGAGCCGGGCCCTGGCTGGCGCAAGCTGATCGCCAACGCCGCCGCACCCCCCTGGCGTATCAGGTGTGCCGGCACCGAAGCCTCAGCCACGAACTCACCCGGCGCTTCCACAGAAGGCCTTGATTCCTAGACATGCGCCGGTCTGGAGGATGCTGCAAGGGATCACCGGCCGGTGCCGAGATGGGCGGGGAACCGTGCCGCCTGCGTCCTGCCACAACCCGGCGAGAGCATGGCGGCTGGTCTCCACAGCGCGCCGCAGGGCAATCGCCGCAGGGCGCGTAACCCTAAACGCTGGTGTGCCCTGCTGGCATCAAGCAGGAACTTCTTCCTCGGCATGTCACCGATTCCGACCGACACTGTCACCGCCGGGCCGGCTAGTCAAAAGCGATTTCATACGACGCCGCGTGATGAGATTGACTCTCATTTGCATAAAGCATGACAGTTTGCTAATCCGCCCAGCCTGAAGTTTGGGACAGGATTTTCGATGCCGGATGCAACAGCGCCTGCCACCGGTAGGCTGGGGGTTGGGAAAGCCCTTGTTTTCGCGCTGGCGGTGTCGCAACCGGCCTGGGCGCAGACCGCGGCGCCTGTTCCCTCCGGCGAGGCTGTCGCACTCCCGGAACTTAATATCGCCGCCGACCGGAACCGGGGGCATGGGCCGGTTCAGGGCTATCTCGCGCCCGTCAGCAGCACGGCAACCAAGACCGATACACCGGTGCTGGAGACGCCCCAGTCCATCTCGACCATCACGCGGGACCAAATCGAGGCGCAGGCGGCACAAAACGCCAATGGCGTGCTCCGCTACACCCCAGGCGTCGCCACCGACACACGCGGCGCCGTGGCGCTGCGGCTCGACCAGTATTTCATCCGCGGCTTCACCGTGCCGCAATTCCTCGACGGCATGCGCCTCTTCGGCGGGCGCGACGCCAACCCCAGCGTCGACATCTATCGGATGGAGCGGGTGGACGTGCTGCGCGGCCCGCCCTCGGTGCTCTACGGCCAGTCGAGCCCGGGCGGGCTGGTGAATTTCGTCAGCAAGCGCCCGACCGACACCCCCTACCGCGAATTGCTGCTGCAAGGTGGCAGCTACGGCACCTTCCGCGGCGGGCTCGACCTGAGCGGCGCGCTGAACGAGAACCGCACCGTGCTCGGCCGCGTCACCGGCTCCTACACCCGGTCCGACACGCAGATCGACCGGGTGGAGGAGGAGCGCTACTTCATCGCGCCTTCTCTCACCCTAAAGCCGACCAACGACACCACGATCACCTTGCTCGGCCTCTACCAGCGCGATCCGCAGGGCGGCTCCTACGGCTCGGTGCCGGCCTATGGGTCGGTCCTGCCGAACCCGAATGGCCGCATCCCGACCGGGCGATGGGACGGCAACCCTAATTTCGACCGGCTGAACCGCACCCAGTACCAGATCGGCTACCTCGCAGAGCACCGCTTCAACGACACCTTCACGCTGCGGCAGAATTTCCGCTACGCGCATTCGGACGGCTACTACCGGCAGCTCTATGGCGGCTTCACCAACAGCCTGCTGCCGGATTTCCGCACCGTCCAGCGGTCGACGACAGGTTCGAACGTCTCCTTCGACACCATCACCCTCGACACGCACCTGGAATCGCGCTTCGCGACCGGTCCTGTGGCGCATACGCTGTTGACGGGCCTCGACTATTACAACGTGCGCAGCCGGACCTTCAGCGGCTTCGAGCCGGTCGCGCCCTCCTATGACGTGTTCAGCCCGGTCTATGACGGCGTCGCCATCCGCCCGCTCAGCTACCAGACGCGGGCGGTGCAGGACCAGAACAGCCTCGGCGTCTATGCGCAGGACCAGATCCGCATCGGCCGCGTCGCCATCCAGCTCGGCGGCCGCTATGACAGCTACGACAGCGACACGGTGACGGAGACCTTCGCCAGCCGTTCCGCGACGCGCAGCACCCAGGATGTCGGCGCCTTCACCGGCCGCGCCGGCATCGTCTACCTCTTCGACAGCGGCTTCGCGCCCTACTTCTCCTATGCCGAAAGCTTCGAGCCGCAATCCGGCAGCTTCGCGCCGGCCCGCGGCGCCCGGCCCTTCGATCCCACCACGGGCCGGCAATATGAGGTCGGCCTGCGTTACCAGCCGCCCGGCACCAACGCGCTGTTCTCCGTCGCCGCCTTCGACCTGACGCGGCAGAACGTGCTGACGACGGACCCGAACGACAGCCGATACTCGATCCAGACCGGCGAGGTCCGCTCGCGCGGCGTGGAGCTCGAGGCCAAGGCCAGCCTGGCGAACGGCCTCGACGTCACCGGCGCCTTCACCTACCTCGATGCCGAGGTGACGCAGAGCAACGCCACGGTCGTCGAGAACCGAGGCATCGCCGGCAACCGCACGACGACACGGGCAGAGAAGGGCACGACGCCGGTCGGCGTGCCGGACCTTCTCGCCTCGGTCTGGGCCAACTACACCTTCCAGCCCGGCCACCGCCTGGAAGGCGCCGGCATCGGCGCGGGCGTCCGCTATGTCGGCTCCAGCTGGGGCGACACGGCGAACACGCTGAAGGTGCCGGACTACACGCTGGTCGACCTGGTCGGGCGCTACGACCTCGGCAAGATCGCCCCGAGCCTCGGCAACACCAGCCTGCAGGTGAACGTCACCAACCTCTTCGACACCGACTACGTCTCGACCTGCAACACCTATGCCTGGTGCTGGTACGGCTTCCGCCGCAGCGTCATCGCCACGGTGAGGCACCGCTTCTGATGCGCCTGCCGCCTTGGACCGGCGTCCTGTCGCGCAGCATCGCCGCGATCCTCGGCGGCTACCTGCTCGCCTCGCTCGTCGCCGCCTGTTGTGCCCTCGGCCTCGCCCTGCCGCGGGCGGAGGCGGTGATGACCGGCGCCATGCTGGCCTTCGCCATCCATGCCGGCGCCGTCGTCTATGTCTTCGCCGTCCGCAGCGCCTGGCGGGCCTGGGCCGGGCTGGCCCTGCCGGCGGCGCTGCTCGGCGGGCTGCTCTGGCTTCTGCAATCCGGGGGGGCCGCATGAAGCCCGGCTTCCGCCAGAGCATGGCCTGGCTGCACACCTGGTCCGGCCTCCTCGTCGGCTGGGTGCTCTTCGCGGTCTTCCTGACCGGGACGGCCGCCTATCTCCGGCCGGAGATCTCGCTCTGGATGCGGCCAGAACTCGAGGTGACGCGGCCCGGCCCCGACATTGCGCCCCGGCTGATGGAGGCGATGGCACGCATCGCGCCCGGCTCGCAGAGCTGGACCATCGGCATGCCGACGGCGCGGGACCCGGTGGCGCGGGTGTTCTGGCGCGACCCGCAGGCGCCGAACCGGCGCGGCTTCCGCGATGCCGCCCTGCACCCCGTGACCGGCGAGGTGCTGACCGCGCGGGCGACGCGCGGCGGCGAGTTCTTCTACCGCTTCCATTTCGACCTGCACTACATGTCGCCGATCGTGGCGCGCTGGATCGTCAGCGTCTGCGCGATGTTCATGCTGGTGGCGATCATCAGCGGCATCGTCACCCATCGCCGCATCTTCGCCGACTTCTTCACCTTCCGCCCCGGCAAGGGGCAGCGGTCCTGGCTGGACGGCCATGCCGTCGCCGCCGTCCTCGCTTTGCCCTATCACCTGATGATCACCTACACGGGCCTCGTCACGCTGATGTTCCTGACGATGCCCTGGGGCGCGCAGCTCGCCTACAAGGGCGACCGTGCGGCGATGAATGCCGACATCTTTGGCAATGCTCCGGTGACGCGGCCGGCCGGCCGGCCGGCGCCGCTGGTCGAGATCGGGCCGCTGGTGGAGGAGGCCGCGCGGCGCTGGGAGGGCGGCAGCGTCGGCCGCATCGCCGTGCAGAACCCGGGTGATGCGCGGGCGACCATTCAGCTGGTGCGCCAGGACTCCGAGCGGATCTCTTTCAATCCCCAATCCCTGCTCTTCGATGGCACGACCGGCGTCCTGATCTCGGCCACCGGCGAGGCGGCGCTGCCGGCGGCGGAGACGCGCGGCGTGATGTACGGGCTGCATGTCGGCCGCTTCGCCGGGCCGCTGCTGCGCGGGCTGTTCCTGCTTTCGGGCCTCGCCGGCAGCGTGATGGTGGCCACGGGCTGCGTCCTCTGGGCGGTGCGGACCCGGCAGCAGGCGGAGAAGCGCGGCCGGGTCGGCTTCGGCACGCGGCTGGTCGAACACCTCAACATCGCGGCCATCGCCGGGCTGCCGGTCGCCATGGCCACCTTCTTCTGGGCCAACCGGCTGCTCCCGGCGCAGATGGAGGGCCGGGCGGAGTGGGAGATCCACCTCTTCTTCGCCGCCTGGGGCCTCTGCCTGCTGCACCCGCTGCTGCGGAGCGGCCGGCGGGCCTGGGTGGAGCAGCTCGGCCTTGGCGCCCTCCTTTTCGCGCTGCTGCCGCTGCTCAACTTCGCCATCACCCGCCGCCATCTCGGCGTGACCCTGGCCGAGGGCGACTGGATCCGCGCTGGCTTCGACCTTGGGCTGCTGGCGCTCGGCGCCGCGCTCGGCGCGGTCGCCCTGTTGGTGGCGCAGCACGGGCGAACGCGGCCGGGCACGAGGTGCCGTGCCGCCGCGCCGCTCGCCACGGCGGAAGCGGCCGAGTGATGATGCTTGGCCTTGCCTTGCCCTATGCCGGCTTCACCGCGCTCTGTCTGGCCATGGAGCGACACCACGAGCAGGTGCTCGGCCGGCGGCAAATCCCGCCCGGGCTGCGGCTGGTGCTGCGCCTCGCCGGCTGGCTGCTGCTGCTGACCTCCCCGCTGCCCTGCCTCGCTCTCGCCGGCTGGGGAGGCGGCAGCGTGCTGTGGTGCGGGATGCTGACCGCCGCCGCCCTGCTGCTGACCCTCCTGCTGGCCTATGTGCCGCGCCTCGCAGCCGGGCTCGCCCTGGTCCTGCCGACGCTTGGCCTGCTGCTTGCGTCCTGACCCGAAGGAAAAATGACATGAACAAGACACGCATCGTGATGCTGGTGGCCACGCTGCTGGCCGCACCGCTTCCCGTCGCGGCGCATCAGGTCTGGCTCGAGCGTGAGGGGGATACGGTACGGGCCTATTTCGGCGAGCCGGTCGAGGATACGCGGGAGCGTAGCGGCGGGCTGCTCGACCGTATTGCCAGCCCTCGCATCTTCATGGACGACCCGTCGAAGCCGCTGCCCCTTCGCCGCGAGGCCGACCACGTCCAGGCCAGCCTGCCCTCCGGGAGCGGTGACGTGCGACTGGTGGAAGATGGCCTGACCCCATACGGCCGTACGCCGGAGCAGCGCACCCGGCCCATCATGCTGGCGCGCGAAGGGCGAGCCGAGACGCGCGGCGTCATGGAGTTGGAGCTGGTACCCGTCGCGCCGGGCGCCAACAGCTTCACCCTGTTGCTGCGTGGCAACCCCCTGCCTCGTGCCGAGGTGACCGTGGTGGCCCCGCCGCGCTGGGAGCGCCGGCTGCACACCGACGCGGAGGGCCGCGTTACGATCGCTACGCCCTGGGCCGGGCGCTATGTCATGGAAGCCGTGCATACGGAGGATCGCGCAGGGGGTGCCGGCGAGGCGGCCTATGCCAAGCAAAGGCTGGTGTCGACCGTCTCGTTTTCCGCGGCTGAGGGTCTGGCCTGGGCTGAGCGCCGGTGAATACCCTCTCGTAATCGAGGCCCGGCGGCGCTTGTAACGCCTGCAGTCGAGATGCCGGCGTCCAATTCCATGTGGAGGGTCGTGTACCGGCCGCGGCATCGCTCCATTGCCTGCAGACCGGCTGCGCCTGCGCGGCGTGGAGCCGGTAACCTACGATGCTTATGGACAAGGTTCCGACAAGTGAGCGGCCCGGCGCTCGCGCTACACGGCGCTGGGGCCATCAGCGCCGTGAGCGATACCCAACTGTCTGCCGGCCACTTGCACTTGTCCGGCATTGTGGCACAGCCTGCCACAGAGGCATCGCTTCGTCATGCTGTAGGACGAGACCCATATCAGGATTGTTGTGAAAGCTGTCCTCTCAGCTGCGACCTGTTTCCACGCCACCAGCCCGGACGCGACCGGGAGAACGTCCCAGTGAAACGCAACCTGCGGCATTCATTCAAGGCAACCCCCGGACAAAATTTATTGCGTTTGAACCGCAGGCGGATATCGCATCGACAAAGTAAAATACATCACTTAATTTACAAACATTCCGCCACCTTGAAACGAAATATAAAGCTTCAACAAAGCATCATATACTATCCCTTACTATAAAATGGCGCCCGGTTAACCTGCCGGCAGACAGCAAAAGCTGTCTCCTTCGGGGAGAACCTATTATGGCTGCTGAGCTTCCGACGCCTGACACGGCAAAGAACGTCATTTTCATGCTCCCCGACGGAGCCTCTACCGCCTATCTGGCAAACTATCGCTACTTCAAGGAAGGCCCCGACGCTCCGGTCTGGGAGCCCTTGCTGAAGGGGATGGTGCAGACCGACTCCTTCAACAATCCGATTACGGACTCGGCCGCTGGAGCCAATGCCTACGCCACCGGGGTCAAGACCCGTAACGGCTCCGTTGGCGTCGACTTCTTCGGCAACGAACTCAAGTCGGTGACCGATCTCGCCTCCGCTGCCGGGAAGGCGACGGGCATCGTCTCCACCGCCGCCATCACCGACGCGTCCCCAGCCGCCTTCGGCGCGAGCAATCCGCTGCGCGGCAATCAGGCCGACATCGCCCAGCAATATATCGGCGACAACCAGTTGGACGTCGTGCTGGGTGCGGGCCGCAACCAGTTCACCACCGAGAGCGAGGGCGGCACCCAGCCCGACGGAACCGACCTGTTCGGCCTCGCCGAACAGCAGGGCATGGCCTACGTCTCGAACGCCAAGGAGTTGGCCGATTTCGATGGCGAACGCGTCCTTGGCCTGTTCAACAACAAAGACTACCTCGACGCCATCGGCGAGCGTCCTGCCGAGGAGCCGAGCCTGGCCCAGATGACCGAGGTGGCGCTCGATACCCTCTCCAAGGACAAGGACGGCTTCGTGCTTTTCCTGGAGGAGGAGAATACCGATACCTTCGGGCACGGCAACGACGCCGCAACAACCATGCATGCCTTGTCCTCTTTCGAGGCGAGCATGCAAAAGGTGCTGGAGTTCCAGAAAGCGAACCCGGACACGCTGGTGGTGATGGTCGCCGACCATGACACGGGCGGCATGACGGTACAGCCGACCGCTGATGCGTCCCCCGCCGTATTCCGCGACTTTACGGAAACCGCCGAGGGCATGGCGGAGCAGTTCGATGTCGCCAACGCCACCTCCATCCGCGACACCGTCGCACAGTATACCGGCCTGACGCTGAGCGATGACGAGATCACCGAACTGCAAGGCAACGAAGATATCCCTCTTGCCCTGGCGGAATTGCTGAGCACCAAAGGTGGCGTCGAGTTCACGACGACCGGTCACACGGCGCTGGACGTGCCGGTCTTCGCCATTGGGCCGGGCGCCGGATTGTTCACGGGCGTGCAGGAGAACTCGGCTGTCGGCCAGCATGTTGCCGAAGCGATGGGCCTGTCCTTGCCGCTCGACCAGCAGGATGGCGGTGCGGACCGCTTCGCCGTCACCAGCCTGTTCGACAGCGCCTTCGGCAGCATTCCTGCAGTGGGCACAGTACGAAACCTGGTGGCGCAACTTGATGGCGAAGGCCTGGACGGCCTTGCCGATAGCCTTGCCGACCTTTGGAGCAATCTGGACAACACCGAGTTCTTGTCGAGCGTGTTGGAGAACACGCTGGATGCCGCCCCCGACGCAGCCCAGCTCGCCTGCTGGAATGGCGTCCTGACGGGCAACGGTGGCGATCGCGGTGCGGTTCTGCTGGGCATCTCCGAACTCCCGGAGCACTGCGAAGCTCTCCTTGAGCTCCCGGTGGCAGACGGTGATTTCAGCCCGATTGGCTAGGGGCGGCACGACAGACTGCTAAGGAGGAGGCCCCACTGGCGCCGCCAGTGGGGTCGCCTGGCCGCTTCTGCAGGCTGGGGGCCGATGCGTGGCCAGGTGGCTACGGCAGGCGTGGACGGGCCGGCACGGGCGGTTATCACATGTCCGTGGCGGATGAGCTTAAGATGACCTCCCGACGACACCCGCTGTCTGGACAGCGCTCCACCTCGACCCACTTGCCCGGAATGAGAGGCAGCGGAGGTCCCATGGGCAGCACGGCGAAGCGGACTGACCCTGGGCTGTGGGACCGGGTCAAGCATGACGTCACCGAAAGCGACAAGGGCGGTGAGTCTGGCCAGTGGTCTGCCCGCAAGGCACAGATGGCGGTGCAGGAATACAAGCGGCGCGGCGGCGGCTATGAGGGCCCCCAGCGCGCTGACAACAACCTGCATCGGTGGACCGGGGAGGACTGGCAAACCGGCTCCGGCAAGCGCAGCCGCGATACCGGCGAGCGGTATCTGCCGAAGGAGGCGCATGAGGATCTTTCGCCGGCGGAGTATCGTCGCACCTCGGAGAAGAAGCACCGCGACATGGAGGCGGGGCATCAGCACTCGGCACAGCCTGCCGATGTGGCGCAGAAGACGGCGCGCCATCGCCACGGCGGCGCCGAGGAGCCAAGCAAGGCGGCGCTGATGGAGGAGGCTCGGCACCGGAACCTGCCGGGCCGCTCGAAGATGGATAAGCCGGCGCTGCGCCGGGCGCTCGGGCGCTGAGGCCGGGCATGCCGACATGCCGCAGGTCCCGGTCATGGCCCGGCATCGTGGGCCACCTGTTGCCGACAGAGAGTTGATGCGCAACGGCAGCGGCAACGTGAACGGCGAAGGCCACGAGGCGTTTTAGCGGCGTACCGATGCTGCCTCTCCGATCCGCCCTTTACGGGGCGGCAATGGCCCCCGGCCGTTGCCGCAGTCCCGTCCCCCATGCTGCCATCGCCATCCCCGCCAGGAACGAGGCGGAGCGCCTGCCTGCCTGTCTCAAGGCACTGGCGGCGCAGCGCGGCATTGGTGGCTGTCCGCTCGGGCTTGAGGCGATGGCCGTCCTGGTGCTCGTCAACAACTCCAGCGACGAGACCGCGCAGGTCGCCCGCTCGCTTGCGGCGGTGCTGCCCTTCCGGCTTGTGGTCGAGGAGGTCACGTTGCCGCCCGCCCTCGCTCATGCCGGAGGCGCCCGGCGCACGGCCATGGACAAGGCGGCCGAGTTGCTCGGGAGGACGCCTGCGAGCGGCGCCGCACTTCTCAGCACCGATGCCGATGGGCGGGCAGCCCCGAACTGGCTGGCCGCCAACCTCGCCGCGCTGGCGGCCGGAGCCGATGCCGTGGCCGGTGCCATCGAACCTGACCCGGCAGAGGCCGCATCCCTGCCTGCAATGCTCCGGGTGCGTGAGGCGCGTGAGGCCCGTTATGCCACCCTGCTGGATGAGATGGCCGCGTTGGTCGACCCCGACCCGGACGACCCCTGGCCGCGCCACGCCGCGCATTCCGGTGCCTCCATTGCGTTGACCCTCGACGCCTATCGCCGCGTGGGTGGCCTGCCGGTGGTGCCAGTGGGCGAGGATCGCGCCCTGTTCGAAGCGCTGATCCATGCCGAGATGCGGGTGCGGCACTGTCCCGCGGCGCGGGTCATCGTTTCCTGCCGCTTGCAGGGCCGTGCTGCGGGCGGCATGGCGGATACGCTGCGGCGGCGCCTGGCCGAAGCCGATTCCGCGCCGCTCGATGCGCGGCTGGAGCCGGCGCTCCCTGCTTTGTTGCGGCTGCGCTGCCGCCGCGCGTTGCGCCGCCTGCGGGCCGGCCGGCCCAGACCCGGCGATCCTGTGCGATTGGCGCTGGCTTTGGGCCTGACGCCCACAAGCCTGTCGGACATCGTAGGCCTGCCGCGGTTCTGGCAGGCCTGGGAACAACTCCAGGCCAGAGCCGGGCTCTTGCGGCGCCGACATCTGGTGCGAGGTGGCGAGCTTGAGGCTGAGACCCGCAGGGCGGAAGCCATCCTCTACGCGCTGCGGGGCGCCCGGGCCGTACTCAGCCCGAGCCGTCTCCCAGGCAGGCGCGAAGCAGGTCCAGGCGGTAGCATTCGGTCCGTTCTTGCCGTGCCGGCCGTGCGAAGGGCGCCGCCCGGATGAAATGCCCGACCGCCGCATCGCCCGAGAGCGGATAATCGGTTTCCCCGGTCCAATGCACCAGAAGTACCTCACCTCCTGGGGCGAGGGAGGCACCGACGCGGGCAGCGAGCCGCGCGACATCCGCCTCATCGAGGTAGTAGACCACCTCGGACAGCAGGATGAGGTCGAAGGGTGCCGCCTGCTCCGGCCAGTCCTGCGGCACCCGCATGCGCTGGAAGGTAACCCGCGGCCATTCCGTGCAGCGTGCCCGGGCAGCGGACAGCGCCGTCTCGGCGGCATCCACGGCCAGCAGCGCGTCGCAGCGCGCCGCAAGATCAAGCGTCAGCACGCCGATGGAGCACCCCACTTCAAAAACCCGGCCATAGCGCGGCCGTGGCAGGGCAGCCAAGGTCGCGTCGTACTTCGCCCGCTCATAGGCGCTGTCGGCGAAGCGCCACGGGTCGGGGTCGCGTGCATAGAGCGCCTCGAAATAGGCAGGTGTCAGGGATCGGGCGGCACGGCTCATGCGGGATCCACCTCAAGGAAGAGTTCGGCGGAGCGGAAGGCAAGGGCCAGCGCCTCCGGCGGCAAGCGGAAGCCTTGCGGATCGTCCGTGATCAGCGGCGAGACCTGCGAGGCGTGTGCCGCAACGGCGCGCCGCTTGGCCGGCAGGTGGCGCGTAATGTCGAGCCTGATCCCGCGTGGCGGTTCGGAGATCAGAGGCTCCGGCGGCAGCGGAAAGCCGGGGAGGGGATGAGCAAAGGCGAGACCCCATACCGGATAGGCGTAGAACCGCGTGCCGGCCGGGAGCGCACGAACCAGAGCTGCCGCCATGGTGAAGCTGGCGGCGTGGTCGCAGTGTGGATCGTGCCGCCAGGTGACGAGGACGGCGCTTGGTGCCGGATCCGCCAGGCGAAGCAGGGCCGCGACCGCCGCCTCGAAGGCTGGCCCGGCTGATGGTACCGCCGTATCCGGCAGGCCGAGGAAGGCGATGTCGCGCAACGGGTCGAGACCGAGCACCGCGACCGCTGCCCGCGCCTCCTCCTGCCGCAGCGCGGAGAGGCGGGCCGGAGGATAGGCCCGTGACCGGGGATGCGAGCCCGCGCCATCGCTCACCACGACCACACGCGCAGCCCGTCCTTCGGCGGCGCAGGCGGCCAGCAGGCCGCCACAGCCCAGGCTTTCGTCATCGGGATGGGGCGCCAGGACCAGTACGCCACCGGCGGGTCCCAGCAGCGGATTCAGGTCCGCGGCCAGGGGCAGGTTCCGCTCAGCGGCCCGCAGCCATTCCCCGGCCCGCCTGGGCGAGGCCACGCTCATGCTCGTGCCACCGGGATATCCCAAACCTCGCCAGGCTCAGCCTCTGCCGCCAGGAGATGGGCGGCCGCCTCGGTCAGGGCGCGGTCGGGCGCCGGCTGCCGCAGATAGGTGGCGAGATCACGGCAAATCCGCTCCAGGGGATTTGGCCGCAGGAAGGCATTCAGTCCGACCGAGCGCTGCGCGAGCTCCATCACGTCCAGCGCTGCTCGTTCCACCGCGAGCCGGGCCAGGTTGACGAAGGCGACCGCCTCCATGCCGGCATCCGGTGCCTCCGCCCGCAGGGCCGCTGCCTCGATCCAGAGCCGGGCCGATCCCGAAGCGATCGCCGCTTGGCCGAGCCGTGCTGCCTGATGCGGATCGGCGCCGCGTCCGGTGCGGCGCAGGTGGTCGCGCATGGCCCCCAACACGGCTTCAAGCCCGCCGCAATGCACGGCCGCGAAACGCCATGCACCAGCGGAGAAGTCCGGCTGCAGGCCATAGTCGCCGGGCCTGCCGACCTGCATGCCGGAGCCGACCTCGATGCCGGTCAAATCCACCGCGCCGGTTGCCGAGGCGCGCATGCCCTGCGCTGTCCAGCCTGAGAGGTCGGTACGCTCGCCTTGTGCAAGAGGGACCAGCAGCATGCGCGGCGGTGCCTCCGGCGTGGCCGCGTCACGGGCCGTCACCAACGCCCGGGCGACCTGCCCGGCACCGGAACACAGGATCTTGCGGCCCATCACCCTGCCGTCCCGGTCGATCGACAATGGCTCGCCGGGAACCTCGGTATTCCAGACCGCAAAGAGCAGCCCCGCTCTCGCCTCCTGCGCTGCGGCACGGGCTTGGCTGGGCGTCCCGTGACGCTGCACGAGGCGCAATGCATTCACATGTCCTTCGTAGAGGCGGCCAAGTGGCAAGCTGGCACGGCCTATGAGGCGGAGCGCGACGGCAAGCGGCGCTGCGCCTGCTGGCTCGGAACCCCAGCCCAGCCCACCAAGCGCCAGGCGCAGCGGCGCTGCAAGCAACCCAGTCTCGTGCAGCGACACGATCGCACCGGCTGGGAAAGCGCCATCATGGTCCTCCAGCGCCGCGGCAGCGGCAATGTCCGGCAGATGGGTGCGGAGCAGGGCAAGGGGATCGGCCGCATGCCCGGCATGGGGGGCCGAGAAGGTGTCGGGCATGGGGAAGTCCCTCGGGATCAAGATGTCGCGGGTACTAGACTTACAGGGCCGTTATCGGTGCGTTTCCGCGCCGCTGGGCAGGCACGGCCGGAACAGGAACGACATTCCCAGCCGTAAGATGCATGACGCGGTCTCGGTAGGCATCCGGCCACTGCTGCGAATGCTCCGGGTGTCTGCGAGGATGAAGCAAAGCCTCGCCTAATGCCCGCGTGCCCCATGCCTTGGATCCAATCCACGCATCTGCCGCTCCCGGCGGAGTTGGTGCCGTGTCAGTTTCAGCGTCTCCTGAAGTGCCGCGAGAACCCGCCGCGCCTCCGCCAGGGCGCGGGGATGTCGGTCCTCGCTTATTCCCTCGATGATGAGGCGCTGGCGAGCAACACCCTGCTCGGCTTCCCGGACATGCTGTTCGGCCCGGGCAAGGCTGTCACCGGCATGGCCTTCGGCGGTCTCCCGCTTGGCACCGTCGTGGCCCCACGCCTCCGGCCCGCCGTCGCCGGCGCTCCAGAGCGGCACGGCGATCTCGCAGACCACGCCGCCCGCGTCCCAGGAGAGCGACGCCTTGCCGCCAAGTTGGCGGCGGATCGTGTCCTCGATCACGCGCGACCCGAAGCCGCGGCGCAGCGGCGGCCCGCTGACGGGAGGTCCACCGGCTTCGGCCCAGCGCAGCCGCAACCTGCCGGACGCCTTCTCGTCGAAGCGCCAGGAGACCGAGACACGGCCCGTAGCCATCGAGAGTGCCCCGTACTTCACCGCGTTCGTCGCCAGCTCGTGCAGCGCCATCGCTACCGGCTGTGCCGCCCCGGGCGGCAGGACCACCGGCGCGCCATTCACCTCCACACGGGGGCCGACCTCGCCCACGAAGGGCGCCAGCTCTCCCTCGACCAGCGTGCGCAGGTCGGCCCCACGCCAGCGATCCTGCGCCAGCAATGTCTGCGCCCTCGCCAGCGCCGAGATGCGGCCCAATGCAATCCGCTGGAAGGTCGGCACGTCGGGCGCCTGCGTCAGCCTCAGCGCGGCCCCCACCACGGCCAGCGCGTTCTTGGCCCGGTGGTCCACCTCGCGCATGAGCAAGGCCCGCCGCTCCTCCTCCGCCTTGCGCGTTGTCACGTCGAGCACCAGCGCGGCGGTCCGGCCCGGCTCGAATGGGTAGGCGATCACCTCGTACCAGCGTCCAAGCGGGGCGACGTAGCGCTCGATGTCCGCCGCCTGGCCCGTCTCGGCGACCTGTGCGAATGCTTCCGTCCAGAAGGCTACTTCCTCCGCTGGGAGGATCTCGCTCATGCGGCGGCCGACCACGGTCTCCCGCGACAGGCCGGTCTGCCGCTCCCAGGCGGGGTTGACCTCAAGGTAGCGGACGTCCATGGCCCGCCCATCGGCGTCGTAGACCAGCTCGTCCACCTCGACGCCCTCCTGCATTCGCCCGAACAGCCCGCGCCAGCGCGCCTCGCTCTCGCGAAGTGCCGCCTCGGCCTCCCTGCGGTCATGGATGTCGATCGAAGCGCCGAACCAGCGGACGATCTCGCCGCTGCAGGCATCACGATGCGGCTCGCCGCGGACCAGGAACCAGCGGTACCCCCCGTCCTTCGAGCGGATGCGATGCTCGACGAGGAAGCTGCCGCCGGTCCGGCGCGCCTCTTCGAACCGCGCCATCGTCACCGCCACGTCATCGGGATGGACGAAGTTGGCCGCGACCTCCGCCGCCGTCGTCGACTGGTAGCAACCGCCGGTATAATCAGACCATTGGCGATTGAAGAACTCCGCCCGCCCCTCTGCGTCGGTGATCCAGATGATCTGTGGGACGGCGTCGGCCACCACCCGGAAGCGTGCCTCGCTTTCGCGCAATGCCTCCTCCGCCTGCCGGCTCTCCGTGACATCGCGCGTCGTCCCGGCAACCGCCTCGATCCGGCCATCGGCGTCGATGACCGGCACGAAGATGTAGTCGTAGATCCGGCGTCCGAAGGTCCCCTCGAACGGCACCTCGCCGCGGATCGGCTGCCTGGTCGCGATCACCTGCTCGATCTCGCGGTCGTGCATCGCCGCATGCCAATCCGGGTAGCCCAGCTCGAGACAGGTCTTGCCGATCGCCTCATCCCAGCTCCGGCCCCACATCCGCAGCAGGCCCTCATTGGCGTAGCTGAAGCGGTGGTCGAGGTCGAAGACGTAGGCGAGGTCGGGGGTATTCGTCAGGATGGCCTCGTAGAGGCGGCGCTGGCGCTCGCGCTCGGTCTGGCTGCGGCGCAGATCCCGCTCGGTGCGTGCCCGGAGCGCCCGCTCGGCAAGGACCTTCTCGGTGGTCTCGATAGCCGAGCAGTAGATGCCCGCGATCCTGCCGGCCTCGTCGCGCAAGGGCGTCCAGGAGAAGGTGAACCAGCTCATGGGCCGGCCCGGCCGGCCGGCCAGGGCAACGGGCCTGTCGACGAAGTGCTGTGCCTCGCCGGCCATCGTCGCCGCAACCAGCGGCCGGTACTCGTGCCAGATCTCCGCGAACAGTTCCGCGTAGGGCCTGCCGAGAGCCGCCGGATACTTGTTGCCGAGAATGGGGATGTAGGCGTCGTTGAAGAGCGAGGTGAGCTCGGGGCCCCAGGCGATGTAGACCGGCTGCCGCGCGGCGAGCATCAGGTCGACCGCCGTGCGCAGGCTCTGCGGCCAGCGCCCGATTGGTCCGAGCGGCGTCGCCGCCCAGTCATGGGCGCGGAGGTGATCGGCCGTCTCGCCCTGCACGGCGGGGAAGCCAGGCCAGCTCTCAGCGTCCACCGGTCCGTCCCGGGCGCGATGCCTTGGCTTGCGGAGCGGGTGGCGGATCCCGTTCGCGTTCCGCCTCTAGGAGGAGCCGCAGGGCAGCGCGAACCACCTCGCTGGCGCTGCGGTAGCGGCCCGTGCCGGCTTGTCCTTGGACGACGGTGGCGAGCTTCGAAGTGGTCGATACGTTCATGGTCGCGGGTGGGGGCATGCACTCAAACTTAGGAATGGGCAAGGCATATGCCAATCTTTGCCAAGGCTGCCGGCACGGCTGATGCCTGGCGCGCCAAGCCAGGTGGCCGGCGGCTGGACATGCCCTATCCTGCCCTCCCGATCAGCCGCTCGATCGTGCGCAGGATCGCGTCCGCAGTGTAGGGCTTGCGCAGGATGGCGGCGGCGCCGTCCGCACGCGCCCGGATTGCCGCTTCGGGCAGGGAGCTCAGGACGACGACAGGGATCTCCCGCAGGTTCGGCTCCGCGGCCATGGCCGCGAGCATCTCTGCTCCACCCATGACTGGCATCATCATGTCGGTCAGGACGAGGTCAGGGCGCGGTGCCTCGGCCAGCCTCTCCAACCCTTGCCGGCCATTGGCCGCGGTCACTACCGCGTAGCCGGCGTCCTCGAGCTCCGCCTGGAGCGCCAAGGCGATCAGTGCCTCGTCGTCCACGACCAGGATGGTCGTCATTGTCCCTCCGGCGACGCGAGGTGCCGGCCTTCGGCGAAACGGTCCCGCGCGAACCCGCTCAGCAACTCCCCTGCGCCCTCGAACCCGCCCGCGAGCGAGAACCCGTGGCCGCTCTCGATAACGAACTCCCGCAACGCCGGATCGAAGGAGCTGCCCCGGATCTTGACCACCGACAGCAATCGCCGCGACCGAGCTTGCTGTTCCACGTAGCGCAGTACGATCAGGTTCTCGACGATGGAGGAGACGCCGCTGACGGGCACCACGATGCCGGGCCCGACGACATCGCGCGTCTCCATGGTGTACAGCGTGGTCACGCCGCGCGACCGCATCTCATTTACCAGCACGGCGAAGAAGCGGGCCATGCGCCCGGGCTCGACCGAAGCCTCGATGAAGCCGCCGAGCCCGTCGAGGAACAGCCGGCGCACGCCTCGCCGTTCCAGCGCGTCCAGCAGGCGGTGCGCCAGCGCGTCCTGAACGTTCTCGCCCTGCGGCTGCCAGAGCACCTCGATCTCGCCCCGGTCGATGGCACCCCCGAGGTCGAGGTCCAGGCTGGCGGCCTGCTGGCGCAGCCGGGACTCCGTCTCGTAGAAGCCGAAGAGCAGGCCCGGCTCGGCCGCGCTGGATTCGCACAGGTAGTGCAGGCCGAGCACCGTCTTGCCGATGCCCGAGGGGCCCAGCACACCCGTGACCGTGCCTTCCGTGAAGCCCCCACCAAGCACCGTGTCCAGCCCCGCGACACCGGTGGCCAGCTTGCCCGACCACGCCTGGTCGGGCCGCTTCGGGACACGGAACGCCGCCTCGACGCGCGGGTAGACCACCAAGCCGCCCTCGGTGATGCGGAAGGGGTGGCGTCCGGACAGGTAGTTGCTGCCACGAAGCTTGCGGACGACGAGCCCGCGTTCGGTGCGTGAGCCGAAGCGGTCATCCGCCAGTTCGACGACGCCGTCCACCATGGTGTACTCGGGCGGAACGGCCTGGCCCTTGGCGGTGGTAAGCAGGAACACCGTGCAGCCGTGCAGCCCCGCCTGCGTCTGCAGTTCCTGGATGAAGGTCTTGAACTTGGTGTCCGAGGCCGCCTGGTCCTCCGCCGCCACCAGCCCGTCCAGCACCAGGACACCCGCCTTGCGCATCGCGATCTCCCGCCGCAACAGTGTCACCAGCCCTGGCAGGCCCTCGTCCTGGAGCACGCCGAAGCCGCTGATATAGGCGACCTGGTCCGGGAGGCGGGCTGCATCGAAGAAACGCATTGTGCTGAGGTGCAGCAGCATGCGGGAATGCGTCTCGGACAGCAGCGTGACGTAGAGCGCCCGGCCGCCCGCAGCCGCGTGATGGTAGCAGATCTGGTTGGCGAGCGTCGTCTTGCCCGCCCCCGGTACCCCCTGGAGGATGTGGATGCCGCCACGGGGGAAGCCTTCGTTGAGGATAGTGTCCAGCCCGGGCACCCCGGTCGGCACCCGCTCGATCACCTGCACTTCGGTCATGCGCTGCGCGCCCCATGTTGCGCCGCGACGCCCAGGGGCATCGTGACCGTGAAGATGGTGCCTTCGCCAGGGACGCTCTCGACGGCGATGGTGCCGTCCATGGCCGTGACGAGTTGGTTCGCCAGCCACAAGCCGATGCCGAAGCCGCCATGGTCGCGCCGAGCCACCGCGCGCTCGAAGCGTGCGAAGATGCGGGCCCGGTCTTCCTCGGAGATGCCGATCCCGCGGTCCTGGACGGCGAGCCGGGCCACATGGCCATCCGAGCGTAGGACGACGTTGACCGGCTTGCCCGCGCCGAACTTGATGGCATTCGAGAGCAGGTTTTCAGCCACCTGCTCCATGGCGAGCCGGTCTAGGTTGGCCAAGACGCCCGGCTGCAGATCCGCCTCCAGGGTGCTCCGCGCCATCCTCGCCGCAATGACCGCCCGGTCCACGACGCCGGAAACCACGCCGGTGAGGTCGACTTCAACGGGCTCGATCCGCACATTCCCTGCGGCGATGCGCGAGACGTCCAAAAGCGCCGTCGAGCGTCGCACGAACTCGCGCACCGCGATTTGCAGGATTTCCATCCTGGGCACAAGCAACTCGGGACGGCATCGGTCGGGAGCCCTCGCTGCCGCGAGCAAGCTGCTGACCTGCATCAGGATGGGGGTCATCGGATTGCGCAGTTCGTGAGCGGCGATCGCCACGAATTCATCGCGCACCCGTACCGCCTCACGCAGCTCCGCGATGAGGCGATCCTTATCGGTGCTACCGCAAGGCCCATCCCGGCTGCTGCCGGCACCCGTCATTCCGTTTATCCTCAAATGGTCACCATGGGTGCGGCTTGACAGCGCGCCACGTCTCAGGTGGTTGCCACAGACAAGGTCAAGACGGCTTGTTCCTTCGGATCGGGCCTGTCAGTCATTGCTCGTTCTTGGCCGGCTTGCGTGCGCAGCTGTAACCGGTCCGAGCAGCTGCGGGCGCTAAGGCCTGCAGAGTTGCCAGCTAGGCGGTGCGCCGCTGGCGTTTGGGCCGAGGGTTCGGGCTCCTGTCGTTGGCGGCGCCGATGCGAGAGCAGCGGCGGACCATCGCTGTCTCCAGGCCGGGCCGGTCGGTGACCGTGATGCGGCCTTCGCCGTAGCGGATCAGATGCGCCTCTCCCAATCAGGATCACCAAAGCTAAGCGCGGACGCACCGGCCGTTTCCCCCGACAAAGGAAACCATCCCACTGCTCGACAGGCCGACTGCCGCATCCGTTCCACATCGATGCGAGGACACAATTCCAACCTGGCGCATTGCGGCGATCACACCCGCACTTCGGACCAGACCATGACCGATTCCGATATCCCTCCCAACGGGCATGCCACCGCCGAAGCACCGACGCGCACTGCGGTCATCCTGCCGTGGCACGCCGAGGGCCAAATGCGCGATGCCGAGCCTCGCCTCGCCTCGCCGAAGCGGTCGAACTGGCTCGCTCGATCGGCCTCGATATTGTCCACACCGCAACGGTGAACCTGCGGGCGCCCCAGCCGGCTACGCTGCTCGGCTCCGGCCAGGTCGCCACGCTCGGCGCGGCCATGGCGGCGGTGCAGGTTGGGCTTGTCGTCGTTGATGCGACGCTGACACCCGTGCAGCAACGCAACTTGGAGCGTGAATGGCACTGCAAGGTCATCGACCGAACCGGTCTCATCCTCGACATCTTCGGTGAGAGGGCTCGCACGCGCGAGGGGCGGCTGCAGGTGGAGCTTGCGCATCTGCAATACCAGCGCAGCCGGCTGGTGCGGTCCTGGTCCCATCTGGGGCGGCAACGCGGCGGCTTCGGCTTCCTCGGCGGCCCTGGCGAGACGCAGATCGAGGCGGACCGCCGCTTGATCGGCGACCGCATCGCCCGGCTGCGGCAGGAGATCGAAAAGGTTCGCCGTACCCGCGGCCTGCACCGCGCCGCACGCCAGAGACCGCCGGCGCCGGTGGTTGCGCTCGTCGGCTATACCAATGCCGGCAAGTCCACGCTCTTCAACGCGCTGACCGGTGCCGGCACCTTCGCCGAAAACCAGCTCTTTGCGACGCTCGACCCGACGATGCGGAGCCTCGGCCTGCCCTCGGGGCGGCGGGCGATCCTCTCGGATACCGTAGGCTTCATCAGCGCGTTGCCGACCGAGCTGATCGCCGCCTTCCGCGCCACGCTCGAGGAGGTTGCGGAGGCTGACCTGATCCTGCATGTCCGAGACGTCGCCCATCCGGACAGCCAGGCGCAGCGTGCAGATGTGGTTGCGGTGCTGGACGGCATGGTGGAGGACGGCACGCTGGACGCCGATTGGCGCCATCGCAGCCTCGAGGTGCTGAACAAGGCGGATCTGCTGGGCGGCGTCGCGCAGGTCACGGCACGGGCTGGCGAGATCGTCATCTCCGCCACCACCGAGGAGGGGCTGCCGACACTGCGCGCGGCGATCGACGCGCGGCTGTCGGAGGCAACGGTGACCGCCGGTTACGACATCCCGACGAATGACGGCGGCCAGCTCGCCTGGCTGTATGGCCATGGCGAGGTGATCGGGCAGCAGGACAGCGACGACTCCATCCATGTCACGGTGAGGCTCTTACCCGAGGAACGCGCGCGTTCGAGCGACAGCATCTGCCGGAGGCCGGAGCGCCCCGGCCGGATTCGCCTGAACGGTAGGGTTGCGCAGCACGGACACGGCCACCCACCCATGCCCGAGCAGGACGCCTGCCGATAACCGAAGATCATCGAAAGCCCGGCGACGAGACGAAGCCGGGCGGGCACGGGCAGCCACCGGCCGGCCAGGGGCCGAATGCAGCAGGTCCCTGCAATGCCCATGCCGCCTTACCGCGCGACGCGCCTGGACCCTGGGGCACTGGCGAGGTCCCTTTCCATCCGGACGGGGGCCGGCCCGCCGCGGATCCCGACAAGACTGCCGATGAACTGCTTGCTCGCAGCAACCCAGGACAGGCAGCGAAGGGCGAGGCCAGCCCGGAAACCGCCGGCAAGCCCGATCCGGCCTGGCCTGACGGACGGTCCGCCACATCCGGGCGGTCTCCAGCGCAGCTATGCCGCCAGAAGCGAGACCGCCTGCGGCAGCAGGACCGCATCGCCCACCGCCAGGGCCTGGCCCGGCCCGCCCGGGCGCAGGGGCTGGCCGCTCCAGTCGGTGATGCGGCCGCCGGCTCCCTCGATCACCGGCACCAGCGCGGCCCAGTCCCAGACCTTCATGTCACCCTCGGCGATGATGTCGATCTGCCCAAGCGCCAGCAGCCCGTAGGCATAGCAATCGCCGCCCCAAGATACGCGGCGTACCTGCGAGGCCAGCCGCTGCCAGCCCGGTGCCAGCGCCGCAGCAACCATCTCCGGACTGGTGCAGGACAGTTCCGCCCGGCCGAGCTCCGGGCAGGGCCTGCACCCCGGACGGCCGCCGAAGGGGCCGCGGAAGCGCGTCGGCTGCCCCTCGACGCCGATCCAGCGCTCGCCGGTGATGGGCTGGTCGATAACGCCGAGGATCGGGCGGTCCCCATCCAGCAGCGCGATGAGGGTGCCGAAGACCGGGCGGCCAGTGATGAAGGCACGGGTGCCGTCGATCGGGTCCAGCACCCAGCGCAGCCTCGCCTCCGGCTGTTGCAGGCCGAATTCCTCGCCGAGGATGCCGTGATTCGGGCAGCGCTCGCCGAGCACGGCGCGCATCGCCTGCTCGGCGGTGCGGTCGGCGATGGTGACCGGGCTGCGATCCTCCTTCAGCGCGGCATCAAGGCCTTGGGCAGCGCGGAAGAAGGGGCGGATGACGGCCCCGGCCACATCCGCCGCGGCTTCGGCAGCGGCGATCCAGGCGGCCTCGGTCACGCCACCACCCGCATCGTCTTCAGGGGGCGGTCGCTGGCACCGGGCGGTAAGAGCCCCGCCTCGAGCCCGGGGCGGAGGCGGGCGAAGAGCCCACGCCGCCAGCCCGGCTTATGCCCCGACAGACGAAAGACGATACTGCCGGATCGGCCATGCTGCGTCGGGGTGCCCATCTGATCGTTGGCCATCGATGGTCCTTCAGGCCCGCTCGAGATAGCGGGCGATTTCCCAGTCGGTGACACGACGGTCCTGTTCCGACTGTTCCCAGGCGGCGGCGCGGACATAATGGTCGATCACCGCGTCGCCGAAGGCGGCGCGCAGTACGGCGGAGCCGTCGAGCGCCGCCATCGCCTCGCGCAGCGTGGTCGGGATCTCCGGCATCCCTTCGGCGAGATAGGCATTGCCCTCGGCCGGCGGGTCGAGCGGCAGGCGCTGCTCCAGCCCGTGCAGCCCCGCCGCGATCAGCGCGGCATAAGCCAGATAGGGGTTCACATCGGCGCCCGGCACGCGGCATTCGGCGCGCAAGCTCTTCCCATGGCCCAGCACGCGGAAGGCGGCGGTGCGGTTGTCGCGGCTCCAGACCGCCTTGGTCGGCGCGAAGGACCCGGGCTGGAAGCGCTTGTAGGAGTTCACCACCGGCGCGAGAAACAGCGTCATCTCCCGCAGCAGGGCGATCTGCCCGGCAAGGAAATGCCCGAACTCGGCCGAGAGGCCCTCCGGCCCGGCCGTTGCCGGCTCGCCACCCGGGGTCCAAAGCGAGAAGTGGATATGTCCGCTGCTGCCCGGTTGCGCCTCGTGCCACTTGGCCATGAAGCTCGCCGTCTTGCCGGCGGCCTGGGCGATCTCCTTCACCCCGGTCTTGTAGATGACATGCCGGTCGGCGCTCTCCAGTGCCGGGGCGTGCAGCAGGGTGATCTCCGCCTGGCCCGGTCCGCCCTCGCCCTTCGAGGATTCGATCGGGATGCCGGCGGCTTCCATGTTGTTGCGGATGGTACGGATCAGCGGCTCCCGCCCGGTGCCCTGGAAGACCTGGTAGTCCTCCGAATAGAAGCCATCCGGCGTCAGGCCACGGTAGGCTCCGGCGCGAAGCTGTTGCCAATCGCCCTGGAAGACGGTGAATTCCAGCTCGGAGGCCATGCTGGCGGTGAAGCCCGTGGCAGCGAGCCGCTCCAATTGCCGGCGCAGCATGCTGCGCGGCGCATGCGGCACCAGGTGGCCTTCGTGGTCCACCGTATCGCCGAGCACCAGCAGCGTGCCCGGCTGCCAGGGCAGCAGCCGAGCGGTGGCCGGGTCGGGGCGGATGGAGAAATCGCCGAAGCCGCGCTCCCACCCGCTGGAGCGGAGGCCGGGGATCGGCACCATCTCGGCATCGACGCCGAGCAGGTAGTCGCAGGCATGCATATCCTCGCCCGCTTCCGCCCGCGCCTGGCGCGCGGTCAGCCGCTTGCCGACCAGGCGCCCCTGCATGTCCACCATGCAGACCAGGAGGGTGTCGGTACCCTCGGCGGCGAGCATGCGGCGGAAGCCGTCCTCGGCCGGGGCGTCGTTGGCCGCCGACGGTGCCATGGCGACCGGGCGCGAGGTCGCTCTCATGGCCGCTGCTCCGGGCCCGCCGCCGCGCGCCGGGCAAGGCCCGCGCCGCCGCCAGGCTGGCGCCGGGCAGAGACGAAGGCGCGCGTCGCCTCCACCAGCTCATCCACCCAGCCGGGTTCGATCTGGCCGATGCAGCCGATGCGGAAGCTGCGGCTTGCTTCGTGGAAGCGAGCATAGATCAGCAGCCGGGCGTTGCGCAGATGCTGGTAGTAGTCGGCGAAAGCGAGCGCATCCGGCACCACCGTGTCGTTGCGGAAGGCGACGCAGATCGGCGTCTGCACCTCCGGCCGCAGGATGGGCGAGAAGCCGAGCGGCCGCAGCCCCGCGATCAGCCGGTCGCGGATGGCGGCGTAGCGTGCATGGCGGCCCGCCACCGTCTCCTGCCGCAGCGCCATCAGTCCGGCGCGCAAGGCCTGGGCCACATGGGTCGGCGGCGTGGAGCGCCACTCGCCATTCTCCTCGAAGCCGCGCCACTGGTCGTAGAGGTCGAGGGTATAGGTTCGGGCCACCGTCAGTTCCGGCGTCAGCATGGCGCGGCGGACGATGGCGAAGGCGATGCCCGGCGGTGCTTCCACACACTTGTTGCCCGACGAGATGAGGATGTCGAAAGGGTGCCGGGCGGCATCGATCTCGATCGCCCCGAAGGCGCTCATGGAATCGACGATGCTGGTGACGCCGCGGCTGCGCGCCAGCGCCAGGAGGTCCGGCAGGGGGTTCAGGATGCCGGAGGTGGTCTCGCAATGGACGAAGTAGAGGTGGGTGATCTGCGGGTCGGCGGCCAGCCGTGCCGCAACCTCTTCCACCGAAACCGGCTCGGTGATGGGGCGGGTGAGCACCACATGGCCGAGCCGGTGGCGGCGCAGGATTTTCGCGGCGGTCTCGCCATAGACGCCGTTGGCGCAGACCAGGACCTTGTCGCTGTCCTTGAGGAAGGTGGTCAGCGCTGCCTCGATGACGAAGGTGCCGCTGCCCTGCATCGGGATGGTGGAGTAGTCGGGGCCTGCATGCGCCAATTCCTGGATCCATTGGCGGGTATCGCGGGTCACTTGCCGGAAGGAGATGTCGCGAGAGCCGAGGTCATTCTGCATCGAGGCTTTCACCTCCGGGGCGAGGGCCAACGGCCCGGGCGTGAGCAGGCGGGGATGTCTCGAAATCATTGGTGCTTCCTTGGGGCGCCCCGGGCCGTGCCCCGGGTTGGCCCATGCGCTGGCGTTGCTGCCTTGCTGGCCTAAGAGTAGAAGCAAAGTGGCAGTGGCGGGGGCAACGCCGCGTCAATGGAGGGGTTCTTCGCGCTGCAGCAATGTCCTTAATAAAAACCGCTGGGTTGGATGCCTCGTACATTAACGTACCTGACGGGGTTGGTGCCTTGTGTATGCGGAACTATTGGCGGGATCGGTCGTCATGGCGGCCGTTGGGAAGGAATACTCAATGCGTGTCGCGGCATGCCAAATGAACTCGCGCGGCGACACGGTGGCCAACCTCGCCACCGCGCTCGGCCTGCTGGACGAGGCTGCGGCCGGAGGTGCTGACCTCGCCGTGCTGCCGGAGTATTTCGACTATCTCGGCACGGATGAGGGGGCGCTCGCCGCCGCCGAGCCCATTCCCGGACCGTTGTCTGAGGCGATCGGGGCACGGGCGCGGAAGCTAGGCCTCTGGGTGCTGGCGGGCTCGCTCCATGCCCGTGCCGCAGATGGGCGCTGCTCCAATGCCAGCCTGCTCTTCGACCGCGAGGGGCGGATCGCCGCCCGCTACGACAAGCTGCACCTCTTCGATATCGGCCTCGCCGGGCAGCCCAGCTATCGGGAATCGGCCACCGTCGGCGGCGGCGACCAAGTGGTGACGGCGGAGATCGAAGGCCTCCGGGCCGGGCTCTCGGTCTGCTACGACATCCGCTTCCCGGAGCTCTACCGGCTGCACATGCTGGCGGGCGCCCGGCTGCTGCTGGTGCCGGCTGCCTTCACCCGGCACACCGGCCTGGCACATTGGGAGCTGCTGCTGCGCGCCCGTGCAGTGGAGAACCAGTGCTTCGTCATCGCCGCCGCGCAGGTCGGTGAATCGATCGCCGGCCGCGCCTGCTTCGGCCACAGCATGATCATCGATCCCTGGGGGCAGGTGCTGGCCTGCCAGCCCAAGGGGGTCGGCGTCGTGGCCGCGACGCTCGACCTGGCGCGGCAGGAGGCGCTGCGGGCCGAACTCCCGGCCCTCGCCAACCGCCGCGCCGACATCTACCGGCTGGAAACCCGTTAGGTGGCTTCCAGCACCGTCTCCACGGGCCGCGCCGCACCCGGCCGCAGCGCCGCGGCGATGAGTTCGGCCCCGCGCTCGCCGATCATCAGCGCCGTCGCATTGGTGTTGCCGGCGATGTGGCGGGGGAAGACCGAGACATCGGCGACCCAGAGCCCCTCCATCCCCTGCACAGCGAGGTCCGGCGCAACCACCGCCGCCGCATCCGCCCCCATCCGGCAGGTGCCGGCCGGGTGGTAGAAGGGCCGCGTCGCCTCCCGCAGATAGGCGAGGTCCGCCCCCCGCCCCGCCGCGGCCGCGGGTACGCCGATCAGGCTGTGCAGCCCGGCGCCGAAGGGGCCGGTGCCCGCCATGCGCCGCACCCAATCGAGCCCATGCAGCAGCACCGCCACGTCGTCCTCATGCTCCAGCAGGCGGGGATGGATGGCGATGGGCGCCACCGGATCGGCCGAGCGCAGCTCCAGCCAGCCGCGCGAGCGCGGGAAATTGGCGTTCATCAGGATGGTGGCGAGGTTGCGGCGCGGGATCACCCGCTTGCCGCCGCGGCCGATGGTCGAGCCATAGGGGAAGATGTGGAATTGCAGGTCCGGCTCCGCCGCCTCCGGCGTCGAGCGGAAGAAGGCAAGGGCCTGCGCCGTCGGCACGCTCACCGGCCCGTCATGCCGCACCAGCCAGCGAGCCAGATGGTAGGCGGCGCGGAGCGGTGTGGTCTCGCGGTTGGCGGTCGGGGCCGCCATCTCGGCCTGCACGTAGAGGCCGGGATGCTCCATCAGGTTCCGCCCCACCTCCGGGCAGTCGAGCACCGGGGCGATGCCGAGGCGCCGCAGCGCCGCGGCCTCGCCGATGCCGGAGAGCATCAGCAGCTGCGGCGTGTTGATGGCGCCTGCCGTCAGCACCACGCCGCGCCGCGCGACCACCTCGAGCGCCGCCCCGCCGCGCCGCGCCGCAAGGCCGGTCCCCCTTCGGCCGTCGAAGCGGAGGCGTTCCACCAGCACATCGTCCAGCACGGTGAGGTTCGGCCGGCCGAGCACCGGGGCAAGGAAGGCGTCGTAGGCGGAATGCCGCCGTCCTTCGCGGATCGAGCCCTGGTTCCAGCCGATGCCCTCATGCTGCGGGCCGTTCAGGTCGGCGGAGCGGGGGATGCCGCAGGCGACGCCGCTCTCGATGAAATCCGCGGCCAGCCGGTGCCGCCAGCGCAAGGCCGAGACGCGCTGCGGGCCCGCTCCCCCACGATGCGTGGCGTCCGGCGCATCGGCCGTTTCCAGCCGGCGGAAGGCCGGCAGCACGTCGCGCCAGCCCCAGCCGGTGCAGCCCATCGCCTCCCATGCGTCGTAGTCGGCAGCGGCGCCGCGGACATAGATCATGCCGTTGATGGCGGAGCTGCCGCCGAGGGTCTTGCCACGCGGCCAGAGCTCCGCCTGGCCGCCGCGGGTCGGGTCGGGCTCGGACTGATAGGCCCAATCGTAGCGCGGGTTGCCGATGGTCCGCAGCAGCGCCGCCGGGAGGCGGGTGATGCCGAGCCGGTTGCGTCGCCCGGCCTCCAGCACGAGGACGCGCAGGCCTGGATCGGCGGAGAGGTGGGCCGCCAGCGCGCAGCCAGCACTCCCGGCGCCGACCACGACGATATCGGCTTCTACCATTCTGGCATTCGGCGGCATCGGGGAACCTCTGGACACTGGGGGCAGCATCAAGGTTCCCTGCAAATTTTCGTGCGTCTATCATCATTGTTTGTGAATGCTCGCTTCAGCCAGGGCCTGTGGCTTCTTCTGGGGAAGAAATGGACAGGACTGCGCGGGCATGCCGTCCGTTGAAAGGCTCCTGCAAACCCAGGAGCTCCGCATGTCCCGAAGATAGCTCTGCGGCAAATTCTGCGGCGGAGCCCAGCCTCCTGCGGCAGGCTCGGGATCAGGCCCCCTGACATCGAGAACCGTCATGGCGACGCAGGAGGTTCCGTATGTCGAGGGCAGCCAAGGGCGCCCGCGTGTCCGGTGGCGATGCCGTGGTCCTGGCAGCACTTGGCCTTCGATGGCCATCGCCGTCCGCCCACCACTCTCAGAACGGCTTGGCGACGGCCAGCACCGCGATTGCGACGAGTGACAGAACCACCGCCACTGGAGCCCGGCCAAGGCCGCGTGGCGGTCGTCCCGCCTCAAGCGCCAGACGACGGAGCGCGCCGGCCTGCAGGCCGTGCAGGCCGGTGAGCGCGACGACAAGCAGCAGCTTGGCGGATAGCCAGCCTGCTCCGAACCAGCCCTCACCAAGCGCCGTGGCGATGCCGAAGGCCCATGCGGATAGCAACGCCGGAACGGTGACGCGCTGGTCCCACTGGCGCAGCCGGACTAGGACGCCGGGGCTGACGCTGTCCCGCAGCGCCGCCGCGACCGCGAGCGATTGTGCGAGAAGCCCGCCGGCAAAGAGAAGCACCGCCGCGACGTGCAGAGCCTTCAGCCAGGGCTGCTCCATCACGCCCTACCCTGGCCAGCCGCCACCAGCGCCGCTTCCTTCCGTTGCAGCAGCCCGGCGCTGAGGAGGGTGCCGAACGGGACGAAAGCGGCGATCGTCAGCCGCAGGATCTCACCCCGGCGCCAGGAATCGTTCGAAACGGTCGCGAGGATCATCCACGCATAGGCCACGAAGGCCAGGCCGTGCACCGGCCCCACGACCTTCGTCGCCGCAGGCAGACCAAACAGATGCTTGGCCGGCATGGCGACGAGCACGAGGACGACCAGCGTCATCCCCTCTGCCAGCGCTGCCAGGCGCAGACGTCGAAGCTGCCTCAACTCCGCTGCCCTGATCCCGTCGTCATGGTTCATGCACCGATCACCGATTGTCATGGGTTGGCCCGCGTGCCGGCTCGCGGCGCGCGCGAGCGACATCGCGGCATTCCGGTCCGGCTAGCTCGGCAGCGCTGCGCCGGCGCGGCGAAGCAAGGCATCGAAGGCATGGCGCGCCCGCGTCTCGGCAGCAGGGTCACGCAGGAAGCGGGCCGAGGCATGATGGCTGAGATAGATGCCGCATAGCTCCCAGACGAATTGCTCGATGTCTGTCTCGACGTTCAGGTGCCCCAGCGCGACGGCGGATGCGGTGAGGGAGCGGAGAAGCTCGCGCCACTCCTTCTCCAATGCGGCGATGTGCTCGCGTACCCTTCCCTCACTGTCATCCAGCTCGAACAGGGCGGAGGCGACGGGACAGCCGCCGGGGAGGCCGGCGCGCGAGGGCCAGCCGATCCACCGCTCCACCAGCCCGCGAAGCCGAGGCAAGCCTTCCGGTGCCCTCATCGCGGGCTCGACGACATGCACGTGCGCCAGGCGCGCCGCCTCGTCGAGCAACGCCAGCTCGAGCTGCTCCTTGGAACGAAAATGGGCGAATAGGCCGCTCTTGGACAGGCTGGCTGCCTCAGCCAGCCGGCCGAGGGTCACGCCCGACAAGCCATCGACGCTCAACGCGCGAAGGCCGTGGTGGAGGAGTGAGACGCGGGTCGCTTGCGACTTCATACGGCATAGTACGACCGGTCGTACTATTTCACAAGTGCTGCTTGTTGTCGCGTCGATCATCCCGTGTGGGAAGCAGGCCACTGCCGTCAGCCAGATCGCATCGGGTGTCTTGCTGGCCGCTGCCACCGCATGGCGGCGGATCCAGCCCGCACAGCACGGTAGCTGCAACACCTGCTGGCTCTCGGGCTTACGTTCTCCTCAGCGCGATGCAGTATGGTCGTCGCCTGCACAGCAGAAACACCATCAGCCGCCCGCTCAACACTCGGCGCCGCTGGGCCTCAGCTGCACAACCCTGTCGGCCAGCTTCGCGGCCAGTGCCGCATCATGCGTCACCAGGAGCACACCCAGGCCACGCTCCGTAACCAACTCACCGAGGAGATTCGAGACCTCACCTTGGGTGATGGGGTCGAGGCGCGATGTCGGCTCGTCGGCGAAGAGGAAAACGGGATCGAGCGCGAGGACACGGGCCAGCGCGAAGCGTTGCAGCTCGCCGCCCGACAGCGCCTCCGGCCTGCGGTCCAGCAGGAGCGGGCCGAGGCGCAGCCGATCGAGCAGTGCTGCGATGGCGGCCCAGGAGAGGCCATGGCGCTGCGCCAGGTCGCTCAGCGCCTGCCGCATGGTCTGGTGCGGCGCGAAGGCGCTGGGAGGATCCTGATACAGCTTGCCGAAGCGCCAAGGCGCCACGCCGGGGAGACGCCGGACCTGACCCGCATCCGGCCGCAGCAGCCCGAGCAGCACGTCCCCGAGCGTGGTCTTGCCGCAGCCGCTCGGGCCGGTGACGGCGACGATCTCGCCGCGGAGCACAGAGAAAGTAATCCCTCGCAGCACGGGGCGGCCGCCGAAGCTGCGGCGCACCCCTTCGGCCGTGACCGCCACCTCCCCACGGGGTGCGGGCCGTGGCGGCAAGGCAGGCCACCGCGCTGGTTCCGCCTCCAGCAGACGCCGCGTGTAGCCGTGGGACGGATGCTCCAGCACCGTCTCCGCCGGCCCCCGCTCCATCACCCGGCCCTCCAGCATCACCGCCACCTCGCCGCCCAGGGCCCGGGCGATGGCCACGTCATGCGTCACGCAGACCACCGTCCGGCCACGGTCCGCCTCGGCCCGCAGCCGCGCTCCCGCCTCGTCGCGCCGGTCGGCATCGAGCCCCTTGGTCGGCTCGTCGGCGAGGAGCACCGGCGCCCCGGAGGCGCGCAGGGTAGCGAGGGCGAGGCGCTGCGCCATGCCGCCGGAAAGCTGGAACGGATAGTGCGCGGCGGCACCGTCGAGCCCCAGCTCCGCCAACCGCGCCCGCGCCTCCAGCTCGGAGGCGGCAGCGGGCATTCCCCGCACCAGCCGGTAGACCTCTGCCACCTGGCCCAGGGCGCGCATGGTCGGGTCCAGGGCGAGCCAAGGCTCCTGCGGCAGCGTCGCCAGGCGGCGGCCCCAGAGCGCCCGCCGGACCGAATGGGTGGCGGACAGCATCTCGGTCCCGTCCAGCATCACGCGCCCGCTGGCGCGCAGTCCTGGCGCCAAGCTTCCCATGGCGGCCGCGAGAACCAGCGACTTGCCCGAGCCGGTTTCGCCCAGCAGCGTCAGCGGCTGTCCGGGCCGCGCTTCCGCATCGACGCCGCGCACCAGCGCCGTCCCATCCGCCGCCGTCACATCAAGCCCCGCGAAGGTCAGCACGGCATTCACCCGCGCGCCTGTCCCGCCAGCAGATGGCAACCCAGCACGGCCATGAAAACCAGGGCCGCCGGCATCAGCACCATCAGCGGCGCCTCATAGGCGTAGGGCAGGAGCTCGGTCGTCATGCTGCCAAGCTCGGCCGTGGGCGGATGGATGCCCAGCCCGATGAAGGAGAGGGTCGAGATCGCAAGCACGGCGCTCCCCATCCCGAAGGCGGCGAGCACGCCCAGGGTCGGCAGGAGGCCCGGCAGCAGCAGGCGCCACAGCACATAGCCCGGCCCGAAGCCGAGCAGGCGTGCCGCCTCCACATGCGGCCGCGCCAGCAGGCCGCTGGCCATGGCGCGCGCAACCCGGAAATATTCGACCCAGCCTGCGAGGGCGAGGCCGAGATAGAGCGGCAGGAACTCGCCCGGCGCGAAGGCGGCGAGCAGCAGGACCAGCAGCAGGCCCGGCAGCGCCAGCACCGCATCGGCGGCCAGCACCAGGCCGCCTTCCACCCAGCCGCCGCGCCAGGCCGCGAGGATGCCGAGCAACGTGCCGGGGATGGCCGCGCTGGCGACCGTCACCGCTGCGAGCAGGAGCGAGAGCCGGGTGGCATGGGCCAGCCGTGCCAGCATGGACCGGCCCAGATGGTCGGCGCCAAGCCAGTAGTCGGTACCCGGCGGCGCGAGGGAGTCCGCCAGGATCTGATGGGCCGGATCGGCGCCGGCGAGCCAGGGCCCCAGCAGGCCGAAGCCCAGCAGCGCCACGATCAGCAGCAGCCCGAGCCTGCGGCCAGGCGCGAGGGCCCTCATGTCGCCGCCCTGGCGCGGCGCGGGTCGGCCAAGGCGCAGGCGAGGTCCACGAAGGCATTCACCAGGACGAAGATCAGCCCCAATGCCAGCGCCGTGCCCTGCACCACCGGCACGTCGCGCGCAAAGATGGCGTGCACCAGCGCATGCCCAATGCCTGGCCAGGAGAAGAGGCTCTCCACGATGATGAGCCCCTCGACAAGGCCGATGAGCTGGAGGCCGAGCAGGGCCACGACGGGAATCGCCGCGTTGCGCAGGCCATGCCGCAGCACCACGGCCCGCTCCGGAAGACCCTTCCACCGTGCGAAGGCCATGAAGGGGGACGCCGCCACGACTGCGACAGAATCCCGTGCCACCCGCGCGGACAGCGCCGCCAAGCCAAGTGCCAGGGTCAGGGCCGGCAGGACGAATTCGCGCCATCCCTCGAAGCCCGCGGGCGGAAGCCAGCCGAGATGGATGGAGAATACCGTCACCAGAAACAGGCCGAGGGCGTAGGCAGGGATGGCCCGGAGGAGGACGGAGAGCCCGAGCGTGATCCGGTCCATCGGGCCTCCCGGCCGCAGCCCGGCCAGGAGCCCCAAGGGAAGCCCAAGCAGGGCCGAGAGCGGCAGCGCGACGCCGGCCAGCGCCAACGTGTAGCCGAGCTGCATGGTCAGCTCCTCCAGCACCGGCTCGCCGGTGACGAGGGAATGGCCGAGATCGAGCCGCATCAGGCGGCCAACCCAGTCCAGGAACTGCACAGCCCAGGGCCGGTCCAGCCCCAGCTCCTGCCGCACCAGCGCGGCCGCGGCCGCATCGCCCATATCCGGGCCGTAGCGCGCAGCAGCGAGGCGGAAGGCCTGGTCGCCCGGCAGTGCGGCCATCAGCGCGAAGCCGAGCGCGCCAACGATCAGGGCGACGAGCAGCGCCTGGGTGAGACGCATGAGGACAGGCCGCAGGAAGCGGCCCAGGGAGCGCCGGCCCATGTCAGCGCAGCCAGGCGATGTCATGCAGCCGGTAGCTGGTCTCGAACGGGTCCACCGTGACGCCAGCGAGATCGCGGCTGACGGCGACGCCCAGCTCCGACCAGGCGATCGGGATGACCGGCAAGGCCTCGCGCAGGATTCCGGCTGCCTGCCGGCGTGCGGCGGTCGGGTCCCCCGCCGGCGCTGAGAGCGCGTGCAGCGCGGCGTCGAGGGCCGGATCGGACCAGCCCATGGCGCCCCAATCGCCCCCGCCGGGCTGGAAATCCTGCAGGAGGGTAGCGAGCGGGTCCGGGACCAGCGCGTAGTTGCGCGCCATCAAGGCCATCTCCAAGGTGCCGTCGCGGTGGCCGCGCGGGATGTCCGAGGAGTTGCCGATGGCCACCGACATGTCGATGCCGAGTTCGCGGAACTGCGCCTGGAGCGCGGTAGCGATCGGCGGCAATTCCGGCCAGTTGATGTAGGTGATGCAGCGGCAGGCGAAGCGGCGGCGCCCAGCATCCACCAGGATGCCGTCCTGGCCCGGGCGCCAGCCCGCTTCGGCCAGCAGGGTTCGCGCCCTCTCCAAGTCGCGCCGCGGTGGCGGAGCGGGAAGGTGCCAGTCCTGCAATGTCGGCGGGAAAAGCTGGTCCGCCGCCATCGCAGGATTCCGCACCAGGGCCGCGGCAATGCCCTGGCGGTCGATCGCCAGGCTCAGGGCTTGGCGGACCCGTTGGTCCGCGAAGTACGGCGAGGCGGCATTGAGCTTCAGGATGCGTGTGCGCGGCACGGGAACGGTGAGGACCTCAAGCCGCGGGCTGCGGCGGAGCCGCGCCACGGTCACGGGCTGCAATGCCATGGTCAGGTCCGCATGCCCGCTCTCCGCCATCGTGGCACGCGCCTCGCCCTGCGACACGACGAGGTAGGAGGCACGCCCGATGGCCGGGCGAGGCCCCCACCACCCCTCGAACCGCTCGACATCGAGTTGCAGCGGAGGTGAGAAGCGTTCGACGCGGAAAGGTCCGGTACCGATCACCGCGCGGACCCTGCCCGCTTCGTCATAGGCCGCGGGGGCGAGGATCATGCTGGCATAATTCGCCAGGACGGCCGGCAGCGGCGCGAAGGGGCGGCTCAGGCGGATCAGCACCGCGTCGCTCGTGGCCTCGATGGCAGCGACCGGCACGCGGGAGAAAGGCGAGGCGGCAGCATGGGCGTGGCGGAGGCTCTCCGCCGCCGCCTCGGCCGTCAAAGGGCTGCCGTCATGGAAGCGCACGCCGGGCCGCAGCACGAAGCGGTGCAGCAGGCCGTTCGGCGAGGTGCTCCAGCATTCCGCCAGCATCGGCACCGGGCGGCCTTCCGGATCTGCACCCAGGAGCATCTCCCCGACACCCATGCGGGCGAACACATGGCCGGAGCGCGCCGGGTCGGGCCCGGCGAACTCGAAGGGGGCAACCACCCGCAACACGCGCTCGCCCGGCCGACGCGTGGTTGCGGGGGCATGGCTTCGGGCGGGGCGCGCGACGAGGGTTGCAGCGCCCAAGGCACCGAGCGAACGGCGGAACATGCAGGAGGCTTTAAAGGCGGATCGTCACACCGCCAAGCAGGGTCAGCGGCGCGCCGGGCGAAACCCAGACGCTGCTGTAGGAGCGGTCGTAATAGGTCCTGTCGAAGAGGTTGTTCACGTTGAGGTTCAGCCGCACGCGATCGCCGATCCTGTAATAGGCCAGCAGGTCCACGGTGGCATAGGCGGGCAGGCGGAAGGCGGAGCCGACCGTATCGCCGGCACGACTCCCGACGAGGTTGACGCCGCCGCCAAGCCCGAGCCCCTGCAGCGAGCCCGCCTGGAATTCGTAGACATTGAGCAGGCTTGCGCTGTGCCGTGGCACGTTCAGCAGCCGGGTGCCGGGACGCAGCGCGGCGTCGCGGGTCACCTCGGCGTCGATATAAGCGTAGCCGCCGATCATGCGCCATCCCGGCAGCGGGTTGCCCGCCAGGGTCAGGTCGAAGCCCCGGCTGCGAACCTCGCCGGCCGCGATGCTGTAGGATGTGTCGGCCGGGTTGGCCGTCAGCACATTCGCCTTCGTGATGTGGAACAGGGCGGCGGTGGCGCTCAGCCGGTCGTCGAACAGGTCGAATTTGGCGCCCACCTCATACGCCTCGCCCCTCTCCGGCGCGAAGGAACGGCCGCCAATATCCCCGCCGCGATTGGGCCGGAAGGACTGTGCATAGCTGGCATAGGCCGAGACATTGCCGGTGAGCTCATAGATGAGGCCGACCCGCGGCGTCGCGGCGGTCTGCGTCTGGGGCGAGGCGATGCCGGTGCTGCGCTGGCTGAAATCCTGGTCGAAGTGCTCGACACGGATGCCCGCCACCAGCTTCAGCCGGCCGGTAAGCGATATCTGGTCCTGGAGGTAGGCTGCATAGTTGCTGCTGTTCTCCAAGGTGTTGGAGCGGCGCGTCAGCGCAGGAAGTCGCTGGCCGTAGGCAGGGCTGAGGATGTCGATGGCGAAGGGGGAGATGCCGGGATTGGAGCGGTTCAGGATCTCGCGGTTGTGGTAGCGCTCGTATTCGAGGCCGGCTAGCAGGGTGTGGCTCACCGGCCCCGTCGTGAACCGGCCGACGAGGTTCAGCTGGACGTCGAGGTCGTTCCAGGCGAATTCGCGCCCCCGCAACTCGCGGCGCAGGGTACGGCCATCGGCTAGAAGGCTGCTCGGCTCCACCGCGCGGCCCTCCAGGTTGCCGCCGAAGTACTGGACGCCGCCGCGCAGGCTCCAGTCATTGTTGATGCGGTGATCGAAGCGGAGCTGGCCGAGGCCGCTGGTGTTGCGGTTGGTGCCGACCCCCGGTTCGCCCAGGAAGCGGTCGCGCGGGATCACGCCGGGACGGTTGCCGTAAGCCACCACTCCGCGGTCGAAGGTGCGGTCGTTGTGCAGGAACTCGCTTTCGAGGGTGATGGCCGTGTCGGGGGAGACCCGCCAGGTGAAAGCCGGGGCGAGGTACTGCCGGCTGCTCTCGACATGGTTGCGGAAGCTGCCGCCACCTTCGACTGCGCCATTCAGGCGGTAGCTGGCGGAGCCGTCTGCGCGCAGGGCACCTGCGGCGTCGACGGTTCCCCGCCAAAACCCGTGGCTGCCGAACAGGCCGCCGAGGACGGCCGAGGTCTCGGCCATGGGCTGCTTGGTGACGATGTTCAGCGTGCCGCCCGGGTCGCCACGCCCGTAGAGCAGCGAAGCCGGGCCGCGCAGAACCTCCAGCCGCTCGACCGCCGCCGTGTCGGGCGAGCCCTGGTAGCCGCGGTTGAGCGGGAAGCCGTTCCGGTAGTACTCGCCTGTGGCGAAGCCGCGGACATTGTACTCGTAGAGGGTCTGGCCACCGAAATTGTTGCCGCGCGCGACGCCGCCGACATAGTCGAGCGCCGCATCCACGCGGACAGCAGCGGTGTCGTCGAGCACCGCTCGTGGCACCACACTGATCGACTGCGGGATCTCCCGGATCGACGTGTCGGTCCGGGTTGCGCTGACCGACCGGGTAGCCCGGTAGCCATCGACCGGGCCATCAGCACGCTCACCCGCCGCGGTGACCGCCAGCTCGGGAAGCAGGACTGCCTCGCCCGCGGCTTGCTCTTCCGCCGTAGTCTGCGCTACCGACTGCAGGGCAAGGATCACGGCCAAGGTGAGGGTAACGGCCGGGAAGTTCGGGCGAAGCATGCGGCCATCCGTTCGATGATGCGGTCCCTTAGCAGCCATATAAGACTGAGGCAATGTTATAACATAACATAATGCTTTCCGAGTGAGCCTGATGGCCTCAAGCCTGCGATGCTCAGTCGACCGTGAGCCATGGGAGGAACGCTTCGTTCGCATCGCCACCTTCGGCGCCTCCCAGCGGGGCTGACAAGCTCGCAATTCAAGGCGCCTGACGGCCGTGCCCGGGTGAGGGCTGATGTCTCGAGCTGGAAGGACGTCACCGGTCAAGGACCACGTCCGCAAACAGGCCGGCCGAAGGTGACCGAGATAGCCTCCGCCACAAAGCGCCGAACCGCAAGCTTGAGCCCGGAGGGCTGCGCTACGTCCCATCACGGCAGATCAAAAGGGAAAGCCGAAGTTGACGTGATAAACCGTCAAACCGTCGCCGAAGATGACGCTTGCGCCGATACGTGGGTTGGCGATGCCGAAAATCCTCGCTGGCTCTGAAGAGCCTATGGAAAACCCTATTTCCGTTTGATTGGTGACGCGGAGCGGAGACCGAAGGTACCGGTCGAACCGCAGAGCCTTCGGATAATAGTACTCGGCGACGTAGAGACCGACATCTGGCACGAGATCGCCAATCCTGCGTTGCAGCGGACGGCGAATCTCAACTGCTGCCTGCAGCGACCAGTAATCCTCACGCTGGCCGGGACCCATATCCCTGCTGCCTGTCAGCACCATGCCATTGCCGATGGCCAGCCGGTAATTGCCTATCTGCCGTTCATACCGCGTACGCACTCCGGCCAGATAGATCCAGGAATCGGCATTACTGATTCCGTTGCCGAAGGCATGACCTACGCCGCCCTGGGCGAAGGGCTTGACTACAAGGCTGTCGGTGACAGGGATATGCAACTCCGCTCCCGGCAGTGCGGCAAGTGACCACTGACTTACCTTCAATCGTCTCCCGTCCGGGTTTGCTTCAAAATCGTACAAGCCGAGCTGGAGGGGCAGCAACAAGTTCACTTTCCAGCCGTCGCGCCCACGCTCGTACAACCGCAGCGACAGCGGTAGCGTGTACGCAGACGCCCTCAGCCCTCCGACCGAATAACCGCCGAACCCCAACAAGGCGGCATAGGAGTAATTCACGCTTACTGTGGTGTTGGGTAAGGGCTGCGCAAACGCCGGATGCTGCATGAATAGAAAATTGCTGGTGCCGGCAGCGGCCAAGAGCGGCAAGCGCAGCGCCAAACTCATGATCGGCGCTATCATGGCTTTCAACTCATGCGCCTCCCGACTTCGGACCGACGTCGGCTGATGGCAGGATGTGCCTTCAGCCGTAGGCCAGCCAGGGCTTGCCGAGGGTGGTGCCAGGGTCCGCCGCATGCCTCAATCAGATGAGCCTGAGCTCGGCCAGCTATCGTCGGCGAACGGGGCTGGTGGCTAGCGTCGATGTCGCCTCTCATTCCAACGTTCCTGTCGCTGGGCATGGTCCAAGCTGCGTTGGCTCTGCTCCTCGTCCTGTGCGCTCTGCTGCATCATGCAGTCCGCAAACGCTTCGGTTCCCGGGCGGAAGCCGAAGCCGGTGCACTGACGTCGATAGTGTGCCTGATCAAACCGCTCCATCGCGTCCACGGCCGCGCAACCGGTCATTGCCAGCGAGGACAAGGCGATGGCCAATACCACGCGCCAGGAAGGCCGCTTCGCACCTGCCATCATGGATGCTTCGCCACGGTTGGTCCGAGCTCACGAGTTGTCGAAAAGTACGGAAGCAGGCTTTGAGATGCGCCGTCAGCCACGAATCTGATGACGGCCGTCCGACTGCGGAGCCGACGGCAAAGGAGTGCCAACCCGAGAGCCTTCGGTGGCAAACCTGTCGGTGAGCATCTCGGCAGTGCTGACGAAGCTTCCGACCGTGGCTTCGAATGCCGGCAGATCCAGGCCGGCAAGCGCGAGCTGACGCTGCAGCACGACGAGCCCCGTCGCCGGCTCGCGCGCGATGGTGGCGTCCGCGGTACCGAGGCCGTAGAAATTCGCGTCCAGCAGCCGCCCATAGTCCTCGGCGGCCGGCGTCTCGAACTTGCCGAGCGGCGAGAGCAGCAGCAAGCGCTCCCCATCCTCCGCATACTCTATCTCCACGAGCACATCATCGACGGCCATGCGTGCGATGCCCAGGCTGTCGAAGGCGAGCTCAGGCGTGTCGAGGAGTGCTGCAAGTTCGCCGAGCAATGTCTCGGCTTGCTTCCTGCCACCTTGTGCCATCTACGGTGCTCCTCCAGGACGCTGAATGGAGTTCGCCTCGAGTTCGCGGCTGCTCATCGTGCTGATCTCTCTCAGGATCTCCACGGCCGCCTGCCGTGCTTCCTCGATGCTCGGGTCCCTGTCCGCAGCCCGGGCATTCCGAACCTGGGCTGCCACGCGTTCCGTCAACATCGCCGCGTAAGCGCGATGCTGGGCAGGAGACAGCGACGGGCTGACACCGGCATGCTCGGCGACACCCGGAAACAAGCGGTCGGACACGAATTGCATCCGGTTCCGCAGGTTCGGGTTCTGCCCGGGCGGCGACGGGATGAAGCGAGATGCGACTCCTGCAACCTGCGTCTGCACATCCAGCGCAGCGGCCGCGAGGATGGCCCTCGTCCGGCGTATCGAGAGCGGCTTTCCGCTGTTCATGACAAGTGTGCCATCGGGGCTGCGCCGTATGTCGGGACGGCTGGACAGGATCGCCCGCTCGCTGAGCGCCTGTCCGTAGGTTTCCTTCAGGGCGCTGAACAGGCTTTCGACCGCGGCCCTGTTGTCCGCCCGTGCGCTCGCTGTTCCGAAGAACTGCCGTACACGGTTGGGAAAATTGCGCACCGTAGCAAAGGCCGTTCCCATGGCACTTTGCCGAGTAAGAACCTGGTCCTTGTCGGAAAACCTGTTCGAATTCACCAAGCCAGTGAACTCGCTGACGCCCATCGGCCCCGGCATGGCTTGCCCCTCATCCGTAAGGCGACATTCCTTGGCAGCACAGGCCAGCACCACGGAAATTTAGGGAATTCCAGCACGGCGGCATCGCTGTGGAGGATTGTATGACGGCAGGAACCGCATGGCTTGGCTGGCGGGCTGCCGAAGAAGACGCAGGCAGCGGAGCATGTCGGGCTGACGTACGGCTTTGCCGGATGATGCGTGCCCGCGGCCTGTCAGAAAGGACTACCGATGCCGGGTACCCAAGGCTGGGTCAGGGGAAGGCGACGATGTCGAGGTTCAGCGGCAGCACCCGGCGCCGCTCCGTCGTGCCGGCGGCGCTGGTCTCGACAGGTTCGCCGGCCTGGACCTTGCGCTCGAGCTCGTTGACGGTTCCGGCCACGCGGCGGCTGAGGTCCCATTGCTCGAAGACGAAGGGCAGGCCATTCGCATCCAGGGCCGAGGGGCCGTCCATCACCTGGAAGTGCAGATGAGGCGCACTGGTATTTCCGGAATTGCCAAGCAGGCCAAGCTCCGCACCCTGCTCGACCACATCGCCTGACTGCACGCGGACGCTGCCTGGAACCATATGCGCATAGAATGCGTAACGTCCGGCGCCGATATCGGTGATGACGTGGTTGCCCAGGATATCAGCAATGGGCAGGTCGGACGGTAAAGCCCCTATGGGTTGGTTGGGCAAGCCGTCACGGATGCTGACCACCCGACCGGGCGCCGCCGCAAGCACGGGCTGCCCGTAACCAAGCCAGCTGCGCGGGTCGCCTGGGTTTCCGGCCCAGGCCCGGCCAGTGGACTCATCCAGGCGGATGAAGTCGATCGCGAATGTCTGGGCCGGGCGGAGGGCGCCGTTGATGGGAAGCACGGCAGTTCGGTGGTCGCTCAGCATTTCACAGCAGCCGAGGGCAACCATCCAGCCACCGCCGCGAAGCGGCGGCGCGAGGGCGACGGCGTCGTCACGACAGATCTCGGCGCGTCCGGCCACGGCGGACACCACAGTGCCGCCGGCTTGGCTTTGCGTCACCCGATGCGCGATGGCCGTTGGAATGTCCTCGGCCCGCTCGAATGTGACATCGAGGAAGACGAGGCCGCCCTGACCGGGTTCGAGCTGGGACGAGTAGCGTTGTCCGCCTGCCTCCTGCTCCACCGGGTAGGGACGGATCATGCCGGTGACTTGCCGGCCGCCTCCGTCCTGCACCTTGTCCGAACCGACTGGTATATTCTCCCGCGCCGGATCGACGGGCGTGACGGCCTCGATGGTGACGCGCGATCCGGCCAGGTTGAGGAAGCGGATGGCATAGGCAAGATGATGACGTCCGTCGGAGCCAAGCACGGGCACGATCGGCCCTTGCACCACCGACCAAACCGCCGGCGTCAGGGCCGGAGGCGCCGCAGGAGCGTCGCGCCGCTCGGCGCTTTGCCCCGATGATGACTGGCGGCAGGCGGCGGAGACACGATCATCGGCTGCGGCGCCGTGCAGGACAGTCAGCACGAGCGCGGCCGACAAGGGCGCCATGACCACCCCGGGCAGTTTCATTGTCATCGGATGCGCCCCTGTTCCCTACAGCGGTTTGCTGCCCTCGCCACGACGATCGGAACGCCGGTGCTTCCGGCGGCTCCATCGTGGTGAGGAGGGAGTCGATGCCGTGGGCACCGAACGCTTCTTCCAAACAAGCACAGGGATCCATGACAGGTCTAGCGTCACGCGATCGAAGGCCGGCGACACACGGTCAGACACACGGCGCTGCGCCTCGCGCGGGCTCCGGTCGGAGCCTGCCTATTTTGCCTGCGGGTTGGGCGGCCAGGTGCCAAGGCCATTGAGCCAGATCTGGTCGCAGGCCATCGCCAGCGCGGTATAGTCGGTCACCGCGACCTGATCGAAGCCGCTCCGCTGCCGGCTCGGATTCAGGACGCGATGGGCGAGCGCCTCGAGGCCCACGGGATCCGGCAGGACAATCCCAAGCCCCTCGAGGTCGGAGGAGATGGGCCGCTCGTCCCGGTCGAGGTAGCGGTTCGATGCTTCGACTCGCTCCGACAGCGCTTCGTCGATCCGCACCATAATGATCCGCGTTGTATAAGGCGGCTGTCCGGCCGGATTGATGGCCGCCGTACCGCACATGACGCCGACCAGCACGCTTCCCGGCGGAGAGGGACGGAACAGGCTGCAGAAGACCGGAGCGACATTCGGGCCCGGTGCCCGCAACTCGAGGCTCAATGCCGCGCCGTAGAGCCCCACGGTTCCGCTCGCATGGACCCGGCCCATGGGAAGCCGCTGCGAGTAGGTGGCGACAAGCCCTTCGGAGCGCCGCGGCGCGGGCTCGATGACAAGCGTCGCCCTGACAAGATGGTCATAGAAATAAGGAGACTGTGCGTGCGAGTAGCAGGCGTAGACGCCGCAGAGATAGCTGTTGGGCCCCGTATGGGGCATCACCTCCGCCGCCCCGGCCGTGCTGCTGACCCCCGCTTGCCGTAGCAGTGCCGAAGCTTCCACCTTATGGAACAGCGCGAGGGCCTCAACGAACTGGTCGATGGGCGACGACATCAGCCAGGACACGGAGGCCTCTCCCATGCCGAGCAGCGCCAGCCAGTCCTCGTAGACGCGAGCGGACCGTGGCAGGGAGCGGCCCTGCATCCATTTGTAGGATCGCTCGAGATCGAAATCCGTGTTCGGGTTGACGCGGCGGAAGGCGGCGCAAAGGTCCTTCTGGCTGGTGCAGCCGAGCACCGCAGCCGTCAGGCGCAGCTTTTCCGGAAAGCCCCGAACGAGTAAATCAACCATAAGTCCTCACAGCTGCCTGGCGCAGGGAAGGCGTAACAAGCACTTGGCTTGAAGGCGGGACTGCGAGTTGGAATTCCCGTGTCGTTCCAGCAATTTCCCGAGCCTTTCGCTGCCGGCCTCCGCATCACTACGACGCAGGCCGCCGGATTGGACGCGGCTGTCACGAAAGTGTGAGGGCCATGGTCTTCCGTGCGACCGCAGCATGTCCGGTGCAGACGATTTCGCAAACGGTACGCTGCGTTAAGGCTCCGTGACAAGCGCGCTTGTGATGGCGAAGCTTCCTCGCACTGTCCTGCCTTGCCTGCGGCCCGATGCTGCCTGCGCTGAAAGACATGTTCGGGGCGACGGACCGAGCTGCCGTGCCCGCCTCCGGAAGATGACGGCGTGCAGCGCCCATCCGTTTCACCGAATTGGAGCAAGATGATGGATGAGATCGAGCGGACGAGCCAGGACGCCAGCAGGACGATCGAGCAGACGGCGGCCGTGCTGGAGCAAGCGAAGTCGATGCTTAGCAAGGGAGAGGCCGCGCTGCGTGAAGCTGGCGCGCAGCCTGGTGAGCTGCGGACTCGCCTTCTCGAGAAGCTGCCCAGTGCGAAAGGTCTGCTGGAGTATGCAGAGCAGCAGCTGAAGGAGGAGATCGAGCGCGATCTGCCGCAGCAGTCCGCTCCCGCCCGGCATTCGCGCCCGCGTCCAGCACGCCAGATGGTCTGACCCGGAGGCATGATGAGCGACACATCCGCGCCGGAGGCGATGGACCAGTCTCGTCTTGAGCAGATGGCCGAAGCCATCCTGAAGGGACAGACGGACATCGCCGCGTTGAACGGCATCACCGGCGACGAGCTGGAGGCGGTCTACAGCATGGGCTACGGCTTCTATTCGGCCGGGCAGCACCAGGATGCCGCGGATGTATTCCGCTTCCTCTGCTTGCACCGTCACACGGACCCGCGCTTCTGGCTAGGCCTCGCGGCATCGGCGCAGATGCTTGGCTTCCACGCCGTCGCCGTGCAGGCCTACGGTGTTTGCGCCATGCTGGAACCGGAAGACCCACAGGTCTCCGTCCGCGCCGCGGAATGCTTCATCGCCATGGGAGATGCGACGAGCGCCGGAACCGCCCTGGAGGCGGCCGAGGCGCTCTCGCATGGCAAGCCCGGGCATGCCCGCTGGGGGGACCGTGCGAAGGTGCTGCGCGCCCATCTGACCGGGAGCGGCAGGGCGTGAGCGGCCTCGGTCCTGTCGGCGGTCCGGCGCCGGGGCTGGTGGACCGCACCGAACGGCTGGGTGGCACCGACAAGCGGCAGGCGCCGCCAACCACGAGCGCCGGCGCCCCGCCCCCGCCGCCGGCAAGCATGGGAGGCGACCACATCCCCGTGCTCGCCGAACCCTTCGGCATGGACACGACGTCCATGATGACCGCTTTCCTGGCGATCAAGGTCAAGATGGGGGACGCGCAGCAGCGGGACACGGAGAAGGACATCCAGGCGGACGGACTCGCCCGTAAGGGTCACGATCTCGACATGGCGAAGAAGATGGGCGACGCCATCGAGAAGCAGCAGGAGTCCGAGGCGAAGTCGGCCATCATGAAGGTGTTCGCCTGGATCGCGGTGGCGTTGACGGCCATCATCGCGACAGCCATGGCGGTGATCTCCGGCGGTGCGCTGGCCGCTGCCGCGGCGGCACTGACAGTAGCCGTGGCAGTGACGATGACGACACTGGACCAGACAGGCGTCATGGCAAAATTGCAGGATGCCATCCAGCAGAGCCTGGTCAAGAACGGCATGAGCGAGGAGGCTGCGAAGAAGTGGGCCCAGGGTCTGACCATGGGCATTACCATCGCAGCGTCCCTCATGACTCTCGTGGCCGGCGGCGGCGGACTGGCGAGTGCGGTGGCCGAAACGACGGAAGAAGCTACGACACTCGCGGTCAAGATCGCAACGGTGGCCGGCAAGATCGCGGTGGCGGCGAACGCTGCGGTGACGATCACCCAGGCAGGGGTCGGCATTGCCGCCGGCGTCGATTCCTATAACGCGGCCCAAGACGAGGCCGATGCGGCGGAGGTCAAGAAGATGATCGCGAAGCTGCAGGAAGCCATGGGCGACGAGACGGACCGGCTGCAGCAAATGGTCCTGCAGATGCAGGATACGACCACCAAGGTGATGAACATGATCAAGGGGCAGGCTGAGACGGCGGAAACCCTGCTGCACAATATGGCCGTACCTTCGGCCTGAGCAGGGAGGAGAACATGTCCGGGACTGTCAGCGGGACCACCGCGCGAACGCCGATCTGGACGGCGCTGACGCGGGACGTTGCGGTTGCTCCCCGCCTAGGCGGGCCGGTGCCAGATGCTCGGGAGGTGCCGCCGCCACCGCCGCACTCCTCTTCCGCTGCTGGGGCGCCGCTGGTGGCGCTGCCGGCGCCTCGCCCCGGTTCCGGGCACGACCTCGGCGTGACCCTGTCGGCGCTCGATGGATTGCAGGCCAATGCTGGAAGCATCGAGGAAATCGCCGCGCTGCTGCAGAAGGCGAACCTAGAGGCGCGCGACGCGGCGCGTCAGGACAGGGCGACGCAGCGGGCCATGGCGGCGTCGGCCGACCAGAAGGCGGCCGACGATATCCGCTCCGAGGCGGGCTTCGAGCTGGCTGCCACTTGCGTCAGCTCGGCGATCTCCATCATGGGTGCACTGGCAGGGCTGAAGGGCGGCATGGACGCGGCAGCGATCCGCGAGGACGTGCCGGAGGAGTTGCAGCCAGAAGAGATGCCTCCCGAGCTGGAGGAGGAGCCGGCAGTCGGCGAGTCGCGTCCTGCCGTCGAGTCCGACGAGGGTGGCTTCGAGATGAAGGAAATGGACAGCAAGCGGGTTGGCAAAGCCGCTTCCTCCCGCACCGAGGAAGGCGCGAGCGCAGCGCATGACGAGGCGCCCGAAGGCGACCAGGGCAAGGCGGAGAAGCTTGCGGCCTGGAAGGAGAAGGAGGCCACGAAGGCCCTCCAGCGCGAGCAGTGGAAGGCGAAGCAGGAGCCGCTGGCGAAGGCGCGCGAGATGCGGGCGCATTATGTCTCCGATATCCTGACCGAGAGCGGCAAGATCGCCGGAGGGGCGCTCAAGATGGAAGGGGCGCAGTACGCGGCCGACAAGGCGGCGCAGCAATCGGCCGCTGGTTCAGCACGGTCCAAGGCGGACGACAACACCGACTTCATCCATGCTTACACGGACAATGTGAAGTCGATCCAGGACAAGATTGCAGCGATGCAGCAGGCGGATGCGGAGAGCAAGCGGCAGATCCTGTCGGCCTGAGGCTGGCAAACGAACGGAGAAGAACGATGCCCAACGACTTCAAGATCATGCACGGTCCGGTCAACATTCCTCCCTCGGCGCAGCAGGAGGCCAGCGACCCCACCCCTGCCTATTCCAACATCTACAATGCCGCGATGGGCGCCTCGAACCAGTTCGGCGGAAGCTCGAACATCGAGGATCTGATCATGGCCGTGCAGTTCGAGCGCGGCGACATTCTCGATCAGCAGATCAGCGACCAGATGAAGGATGTGGAGAAGCGCAACAAGTGGCTGCAGGACGCGAACGCCGCCATGAACGCACTTCGCAACGCACGCCCGAACGATACGACGAGCAAGGTCAACCCGTACAATGTCGAGTTCACCAACTCCGACGGGCAGCAGGAGAGCGTGGGTCAGTGGGCCTATGATAATGGCGTGTCCAGCGGCCAGGCCTGGAGCGACCAGACGCAAGCCCAGGTCGACCAAAGCCTGCAATCGATGAAGTCGGCCGTGGACACGGCGAACAGCACGTCACAGATGGACATGGTGCGGCTTCAGGGGCTGATGGACAAGCGCAGCCAGGCCTATGACATGATCTCCAACACGCTGCAAAAGACCGACAAGGGTACGAGCGACGTGATCGACAAGCTCGGGCAGTAACGCCCATCCAGCCTGACCCGGCCGGACTGCGGAGCCATGTCCGCCCGGGGAATGCGCTGATGCGGTCACTTCACCGTAGGGCCTGCTTCCTTCCGGCCGGTTACTGGAGGACACTGCTGTAACGAGATGGTTCGGAGGCGCCTTGCGTAGCGTAACAAGGATCCTTGCCGGACTGCTGGCCCTGGGCTCCGCTGGCTGCATCCAATCTGAAGGTGTTGTCGAACGTGGAACCCTGACGTCGAACGGCACAACCTCCTTCGTCGCCGATCCCGGTGCCGGCGCAGCCCTCACACCGTCACCGGCGCGCGCGCGAACCGGCGGTTTCGAGAGCATCGGCACCACGCCTGCGGCCAGCATGGTGACGCGGCCAGCCGCGCGGGTCCTGCCAGCCGTCACCGGCGACCGCCGCGTCCAGCTCGACTACGTCAACATGCCTGCGGCCCAGGTCGCGCGCGACGTGCTCGCGAGTATCCTTGGTCTAACGGCCGAGGTCGATCAGGACGTGACCGGCCGCATCACCTTGCAGACCGATGGCGCGGTTCCCGTGCCCGGCATACCGGCATTGCTGGACCGTGCCCTCGCCGCGGCGGGCGCGGGACTTGCCGCCACGCCCGATGGCCGGGTGCGCGTGGCGCGGCTGGCGTTGCTGGATGGCCCCAACGGTCCCGGGCGCACCGGGACCCAGGTGATTCCGCTGCGCTATGCGCAGACGGCGGATGTGTTGGAAGTGCTGCAACGGAACCTTCCGCCAGGTGTCAGCGTCGCCGCGGATCCCGGTGGACGGGGCGTGCTCATCTCCGGTCCGGCCGACCGGAGCGCGAGCATGGAGGAGCTGGTGCGGCTTTTCGACGTCGACACCATGCAGAACCGCTCCTTCGGCCTCTACCCACTCACCAATGCCGCACCGGCGGCCGTGCTGCGGGAGCTTGAGGTGATCTTCAACGGGCGCCGTGGCGGCCTGCAGCTGACGGCGGTGGAGCGGCTGAATGCCATCCTGGTGGTGACCGACCAGCCGGCGCTGCTGGCGCGGGTACGGCGGACCATCACGCAGCTCGACACTGGTGCGGGAGCCTCGGCCAGCGTCACAGTCTACCCGTTGCAGTACCGGCGCGCGGGAGAGCTGGCTGATGTCTTGTCCCGCACCTTCGGAGGCCCCGGCGTTGCGACCGGCCCGACGAATCCGGCCGGGAATTTCGGTGCCCTCGCGGTCGGACCGTCCGGGCCGACGGGCAGCAGCCTCGGCAGCCGCGTACCGGGCGGCATGTCCGCGATGCCGGCCAGCCTGCCGCCCGACGCTGCCCCGGGGCCAAACCCCACGGTTGCGATCGGCGCGCCGCCCACGGCGGCGCAGGTCGCGGCGGAGCTGGGGCTGTCGGGGCCGGTGCGCATCCAGGCGGATAGCGGCCGGAATTCGCTCATCGTCCTCGCGACGCCGACGGATTCCGCCATCGTTGAGCGAGCGATCCGGCGCCTGGACATCCGGCCGCGACAGGTCTTCATCGAGGCCGTCATTGCCGAGGTGTCGCTCAACGAGACCCTGCGCTACGGGCTAGACTATTCGCTTCGCTCGGGCAGCAGCCTGCTCGACGTGGCAACGCCACTCGCCCCCCTGGCCGGCGGGTTCTCCTACGTGCTGTCGGCCCGCAACATCGGGCTCACGCTGCAGGCCCTGAGCGCGATCACCCAGGTGAAGGTGGTTTCCGCCCCCCGCGTGCTGGTGCTCGACAATGAGACTGCGACGCTTCAGGTGGGAAATCAGATCCCCGTCCTGACCCAAACGTCCCAGAGCACGCAGGCGAGCGGCGCGCCAATCGTCTCTTCGGTGGACTTGCGGGATACCGGCGTGATCCTGGCCGTGCGTGCACGCGTCAGCCCGGGCGGGGGCGTGTCGCTCGACCTGTTCCAAGAGGTGAGCGACGCGGTGACGACGAGCAGCTCCACGATCAACTCGCCGACTATCCAGCTGCGCCGGCTGCAGAGTTCGATTCAGGTCAGGAACGGCGATACCATCGCACTGGGCGGGCTGATGCGCGACCGTTCGACCCGGGACAGGACAGGCATCCCGGTTCTCTCCTCCCTGCCGCTGCTGGGCCCGCTATTCGGTACGCGGCAGGAGGTGGAGGAGCGGACCGAGTTGCTGGTGCTGCTGACGCCCCGAATCGTCGAGGACGGAGCGGGCATGCGGGATCTTGTGGAAGCTTTGCGCGAGAAGATGGGCGCGCTCGCCCCGGATGTGGCGGATCGCGTTGGACCACCCATATTGCGTCCGACGCTGCCTTCGGTCGCCGCGCCACCCATGCACACGCTGCAATGAACGTGGCGTCGTTGCTCGGGCAGGCCTTCATTCCCTCACCGGTTTCATTCGATCCGGCGACCTGGAATTCCCTTAATTTCCGTGGCGCCAGGTAACTGACCGACGGCATGTCTCCCCCTCATGCGGGGATGGCCGATGTCCGGGACGCTCATTGACGGGAACGACGTCTACCCGCTGAACCTGTCCGGCGCAGCATGCCCTGGCCGCCTCCGCCATGGCTGACGGCAGGTTAGCGCCGGCCGGCCATGACAGGCCCAACGGAATGGCTGCCGAGACCGAGGAGAGTGGCGAGGCGATCCGCACCCGAGGCGTGCCGCCCCACTCCGGCCACGAGCAATGCGGCCTTGAGCCTGCGCCTCGCCTCGTCGCGGTTCACGGCAACCCGCGCCGGCCTTGCCGCGAGCGTAGGCGAGGGGGCTGCGACGACGCGCAGCAAAACGACGGGGCCATTCGCCACCGGCATCCCATAGGCTTGCTCGACAAGGCGCCGGTAGGGCAGCGACAGGGCCCCGGTGCTCGAGTGGTAGTGCCCCGCGGCCCGCAGCCAACCCTCGTCCAACAAGGCGGTGCCGCCCGAACGGAGCGAGGAGAGGAAGCGCGCGGCGTAGTCGGCATTGGCCGCCGGATCGAAAGCCTGTTCCGTCGTGGCAAAGGCTGCGGGGTGGTGGCGAAGATTGACCTGGAGGCAGCCTACATCGATCGAGGTGACGCCGCTGGCACGCAGGGCCGACACCCAGCCCACGGCCTCATCCCGACTGGCGAAGATGCGGCCCGCCCCTTGCGCATTGACGGACCAGGGCCAAGGCCGGCGCTGCCCTGCGTCATCCAGGACGCCGCTCTCCACCTTGCCGATTGCGGTCAGCAGGCCTGTCGGAATTCCATACCGCTGTTCGGCCGCCCGGATCGCCGCCTCGCAAGCCTGATGATCCGCACCGGCGGCGAGGGCCGCAGCCGATGGAGCGGCCAGCGCGATCGCCACCAGCCCGCCGCGCGCAACCCTCAGCGCCGGCATCCGACAAGGATCCTCCGCTCCGCACTATCGTCCAGGACCGGACGCGGCGCTGTCATCATCCGGCCAGACCGTGTGGCGAGGAGGGGATAGCCTTGCCAATCGTACAACAGATAGCCGGAGGGCCCGCAAATCTCCCCGGCGTGCCGGAGGCAGCGATCGTACCCGGCCGAAAGGTCGGTGCAGGTAACCAGGTAGGCTGGCCGGCCATCGGCGAGAAAGGTTGGCCGCGACTGCGTGCAGGCCGCGAGGCAGGCCAACAGGACAGGGGCCCCCAGGCCCCGCACGACACCCCTCGGCCACAGGCGCGCCGCAACGTGTCTCGCCACAGCGGCACGGCGCTGGATCGGGGCTTCGCTCATGGGAAGATCATCGACGGCGGCAGCGCTGGCCTCGCGGGCGCAGCCTGCGCGAGGCGCTTGCTCCGGGCGGCCCAGTACGCTGCCGCATTGCAGAAACGCGAAAGCTGCTCGCCGACATCTTCCTCGGCACTGACGCTGCCGTTCAGCAGGAGGCGGCCCGCGTCGTCGCTGCTCAGCGCACCACTGAAGCGGTACCGCGATGCCGCGCGCAGCGACAGCATGGTGCGCAGCTGCGCATCGTCGGGAAGCGCCGGCAGCAGCGTGGCGGTGAGCGCGACGACCTTCCCGGATGTCTCCGCCAGGATGGGGAGGCCGTCGACCATGAACTGGAACGACGTGGCATGCGGAGGAACCGCATCCCTGCGGCCGAGCGCGATGAAGGCGACGTGTTCCAGGAAAGAGTCTTTCACGCCTGCTCCCAAGGGTATGGATGTTGACCGTGACAATAGAGCATATGAAACATTTCATCTAACAAAAGTATTTGTCAATACTATTTGTGGTATTTCAGATGATAGAAAAAGGAAGAACCTTGCCACCGCGTGTCTTGGAAGGAAATATTGATGGACATGTCGGTAGAGGTGCGCCGTCTGTTGACCGAACTTGCTTTCATCGCTTGCACGCAAGGTCGTACGGACCAGGCACGCTGTATCCTCGTGGGGCTGGAGGCGGCACGGCCGGGATCGCTCGAGGTTCGGATCGGGTCGGCGCTCGCGGCGCTGACCGATGGCCGGGCGGAGGACGCCGTCGCCGGATTGCGGCCCCTGGCGGAGGCTGGCGACGGATACGGAGCGGCCTTCCTCGTGCTGGCGCTGCGGCTCGCGGGGCATGGCTCGGAGGCCGATGCAACGGCGGCGCGGGCGCAGCACCGTGGTGGCGATCCCGCAGCGGCCGCGCTGCTGTCGGCGAAACCTTGAGACATGCCCGGCGCGGCATTGAAGGAGGACATCATGCCAATCGAACATCTGGCGGCAGGCACGGCCGGTGATGCGCTGACGCAGGCAGCAGGTGCAAGCGCGCCCCGGGCGGCAACGGCCTCGCCCGAGGCGGTGGAGAGAATGCAGGCCGCGCTGTCGGGTGGCCAGGCGGGCGCGCCGCCGACACCGGCGCCGGAGGCGATGGGCGCGGACCTGCACGGGCCGGCGCCCGCGGGTGAATGCGCCGGCGACAAGATTCTGCGTGGCCTGGAAGGCATGAGCCGCAAGTTCGAGGGTGCTGTGAACCAAGTGGAGTCTGGCCTGCATGCTCCATCGACCGGCGGCATGGACCCGGCGGAGCTTCTGCGCATGCAGTACTCCATCACGCAGGTGACGATGGAGCAGGACCTGCTCGGCAAGGTGACGGGCAAGGCCACCAGCACGCTGGATACCTTCCTGAAGAACCAGTGACCAGGGCCGTGCCGGCCATGCGGCGAAATCCACTCGCGCTGCTCCTCGCGCTGATGCTGGCGCTCGGCGGCTGCGGCAAGGTCGAGCTCTACGGAACGCTGCCGGAGCGTGAGGCGAACGACATGCTTGCCTTGCTGTTGCGCGCCGGCATCTCGGCCGAGAAGGCGACGGGCCGGGGCGGCATTTCTCTGCGGGTCGAATCCGGCCGCGTGTCCGATGCGGTCGACCTTTTGAACGTCGCCGGGCTGCCGCGTGATCGCTACGCCAACATCGGCGACCTGTTCCGCAAGGAGGGCCTGATTTCCTCGCCGGCGGAGGAGCGCGTACGCTATATGTACGGGATCACGCAGGAACTTTCCCGCACCCTGTCCGGGATCGACGGTGTCCTCAGTGCGCGGGTGCATGTGGTCCTGCCGAACAACGACCCTTCGGCCGGCATCGCCCGTCCCTCATCGGCAGCGGTGATGATCCGCTACGCGCCAAGCACCGCCGTCGAGGTGCTGGTGCCCCGGATCAAGGAGCTGGTCGTCAACAGCATCGAGGGGCTGTCCTACGAGCGGGTCTCCGTGGTGCTCGTACGGGCGGTGCCGGACGACGCGCCATCCCGCATCCCGGTCTTTCCGGTGGCTGCGACCCTGCCGCCGTTCCTGCTCTACGGCATAGGCGGTGCGTTGGCGGCGGCGTTGCTGGGCAATGTCGCGTTGGCTGCGCTGCTGCTCCGGCGGCGCGCGCACGCCGCGAAGGTGCCGACGGTGCCGGCGCTGACATGAGCCTTCTCGCCGCAGCGCCCGAATGGCTGGATTCCCCTTGGGCGGATGCCATGCTGATGCTGCTGGCCGATGGCGCGGCCGGGGCGGATGCCGCGTCCTTGCCATCCTGGCCCGGCACCGCCATCGAGGCGGAGGCAGCGCTCGCCGACCCTGCGCTGCGCGGGGCGCTCGGCAGGTGGCTGGCGCCCGTGGCGGATGGCGATGCGGATGCGATCGCCGCCGTGATGCGCGACCGGCCCGGCGCTCGGCTCGCCCTCGCGCCACCGGCGGCGCTGCTCGACGTGGTTGCCATGGGTACGGCTTGGCTCTCGGCGCCGTCGCTCGCCACCCTGCTGCGAAGGGCGGAGATGGCGGCGGCCCGCGCCGCGCTCGGCGAACGCGCCTGGTCCCTCGCCTTTGGCCGATGTGCGCTGTTGCCCAGGCCGTCGGCGGCGCTGGTCGAGGCGTTGGATGCGGCGCCGGCCTCCGATGACATGCTGGCGCCCGGAGCGCGACTGCTGGGGCTGGCCTTGGGGGACATGCCGGCGCCTGTGCTGGCGCGCTTCGGTCTGCGTGCCCCGAAGCCGGTCTGGGAGGCGATCATCGGGGCGTGCCGTGAGAGCGACCAGGGACCGGCCGCGCTCGCGGCCCTGCGCCGTCTGTTCCGGGAGGAGGCGCCGGCATGGTTCGGCTGGTCGCGCTAGACGGCGGCGGCGTCGGGCTGCTTGGTCCCGGCAGCATCCTGCCCGCGGCCACCGCCGCGCGCCTGCTGGAGGCGGAGGAAGTCCTCGCCGCCGCACGCGCTGAGGCGGCCTCGGTCGTCGCGGCCGCCCATGCCGAGGCCGATGCCCTGCGCGAGGCCGCGCGCCTGGCGGGCCTTGCCGCCGCGACGACCGAGATCCAGGACCGGCTTTTCGACATCGCCGAGGCCACCGCCTCGGCAATGGCACGGACGGAAGGACGGATCATCGAACTCTCCCTTCAGATTGCCGGCCGGGTCATCGGCGAGATCGACCCTGGCGAGGTAACGCTGCGCACGGCGCGGCAGGCGCTGCGGCTCGCGACCCACAGCCGGCTGGCGCGGCTCCGCGTGGCGCCGGGGCGGGTGGATGCGCTGCAGGCCGCGGTGGACGAGTTGGTCGGCGCAAGCCTGCACGGCACGGATGTGGACGTGGTGGGCGACCCACGGCTGAAGGATGGAGGATGCATCCTTGAGACCGATGCGGGGCTGGTGGATGCGACGGTGGAAAGCCAGCTTGCGGCGCTCGCGCGCGGGCTGAAGCGCTCGCTCGCGGCGAGCGGCTCGGTGGGGGGCTGAGGGATGGGTCTGGCCACGCCGTCGCCGCTCGTGTCGCCGCGTGACTTCGACGACGTCTTCCGCCTCGCGCGCGAGGTGATCGAGCAGACGCCCTCGGTGCAGGTGCGCGGGCGCGTGCTGCAGGTCGTCGGCACCATCATCAGGGCAACGGCGCCGGGCGCGCGGATCGGCGACCTCTGCCTGCTGCGGAATGCGGAGGACGGCTACGAACTGACGGCGGAGGTGGTCGGCCTGCAGCGGGACGCAGCCGTGCTCGTGCCGCTCGGCGACCTGAGGGGTGTCTCCACGCTGACGGAGGTCCTGCCGACGGGCAAGCCGCACATGGTGCCGGCCGGGCGGGGCCTGCTGGGCCGGGTGCTGGACGGGATGGGACGGCCGCTCGACACCCGCGACCGTGGTCCGCTGGTGACGGAGGTGGAGGTATCCGTCTACGCGGAAGCGCCCGACCCGCTCACCCGGCGCGTGGTCGCGGAGCCGATGCCGCTCGGCGTACGGGCGCTCGACGGGCTTCTGACCTGCGGCGAGGGGCAGCGGATGGGCATCTTCGCCGCGGCCGGCGGCGGGAAGAGCACGCTGCTGTCGATGCTCGTGCGCGGGGCCGCCGCCGATGTGACGGTGCTCGCGCTGATCGGCGAGCGCGGGCGCGAGGTGCGCGAGTTCATCGAGCGCGACCTGGGTCCGGAAGGGCGCGCGAAGTCGGTCCTGGTGGTGGCGACCAGCGACCGTTCCTCAATGGAGCGCTCCAAGGCGGCCTATGTGGCGACGGCCATCGCCGAATGGTTCCGCGACCAGGGGCTGCGCGTGCTCTTCCTCATGGACAGCGCGACGCGCTTCGCCCGGGCGCAACGCGAGATCGGCCTGGCGGCAGGCGAGCCGCCGACGCGGCGCGGCTTCCCGCCCTCGGTCTTCGCCATCCTGCCGAAGCTGATGGAGCGCACCGGCACGAACGACAAGGGCAGCATCACCGCCTTCTACACCGTGCTGGTCGAGGGCGACGACATGGCGGAGCCGGTGGCGGACGAGGTCCGCTCGATCCTCGATGGCCACATCGTCCTGTCGCGCGCCCTCTCGGCGGCCAACCACTTCCCGGCGATCGACGTGCTGGCGAGCGCAAGCCGCGTGATGGACGCCGTCGCGGCGCCCGAGCACCGGGCGCTGGCGGCGAAGACGCGGCGGCTGATGGCGAAGTATGCGGAGGTCGAGCTGCTGGTGCGGATCGGCGAATACAAGGCGGGATCGGACAAGGAGGCGGACGAGGCCGTGGCCAAGATCGATGCCATCCGGGCCTTCCTGCGCCAGGGAACGCAGGATCTGCTTTCCTTCGACAAGGTCCTGCACCAGCTCGGCCAGGCGCTCGCATGAGGGGGGCGGCGCATGGACAGGGACATCGTCGGCCGCCTGGTCGAGTTGAAGCGTTTCCGTGCCAACCAGGCGGAGGAGGCGCAGCGCAGCGCCCGGCAGGCGGGCATCGCGGCGGTTTCGGCGGCGGAGGCCGCCATCCGGACCGCGGCGCAATGGACCGAGGCCATGCCGGCACGCGCGGCCGCGATCTATGCGCCGCTGATCGGCCGGATCGTGGACCTCGACACGCTGGAGGCCGCGCGGCAGGCGACGCTGGCGCTTCGGGTGAAGGAAGAGGTGCTGTTGCAGCAGGTGGAGGAGGCGCGTGCCCGCCTGCGCGAGGCACAGGCGGCCGAGCGGGCCGCGTCGGCCGCGCTGGCCGAGGCGCGGCGCGGGGTCGAGAAGTTCGTGGAGCTGGTGCGCGTCCTGCGCCAGGGCGCGGCGCGGGAGGCCGCCCGCGAGGAGGATGCCGTGATGGAGGAGGTCACGGCACGGCACGGGGACGACGACCCGGCGGATGGCCTGGACGAGGTTCCAGCGTGGGAGCGGAATGATGGGTACGATCGGGCCTTCTGAGCCTGCCGGCGCTGCCCCTCGTCGCGGTACGGCACCGGGACGCAGGGACGAGCGTGCCGCGCCCCGTGAGGCCGAGGCAGGCGATGCGGAGCGGCTGGCGCGGCTGCTGCGTCGCCACAAGGATGGCAGGGACCAGGGTGGCGAGGATGAGAGCCGCCAGGATCAGCCGCCCCCCTTCGCCATGCCGCCCGGCTCGCTGCCGGGCGAGGCGGTCCTGGCCGGGATGGGCGCGAAGCCGGTCGAGGCGGCGGATGGCGTCGAGAATGCCGCTCGGCGCGAAGCGCTGGCAAAGCTGGTCGACAGCGTCGTGGACCGGGTTCTGGTGAGCGGGCAGGCCGCCGGCACGGCGGTGCTCCACGCCTCGGTGCAGAGCGATGCACTCGGTGGCGCGGTGCAGGTGGAGATCGCGCGCGCCGCGCAGGGGCTGGAGGTGCGGATCGAGGCGCAGGGAATGGATGGCCAGCAATTGCTGCGCGACCGCGGCGCGGAATTGGCGGCCCAACTGGCCGACCGGCTGGGTGAACGCGTGGTCCTGCAGGTACCGGCCGCGACCGGAGGCGAGGGCGCCGGCGCGGAGGATGAGCGCCAACGGCGTTCGCGCGGCTACGAGGCAATGCTGAGCTATGCCGCAGGATAGCAGCCTGCTTGCTGCGTTGCCCGCCTATACGGCGGCAGGCGCCGAGGCGTCCTCCACGGTCGCGCGGCACCTGCCGGCGCGCCTTGCCCTGGGTGGACAGCCGCTGGTGGCCGCGCTGGGCGGGCCGGATTGGCGCGGGGCGCCTGCCGGTTGGCTACGGGTCCTGGCCGATTTCGGGGGACACTCCGTGCTGGCCATGATGGACCCCGCGATATTGCCGCAGGCGTCCGGCCGCTGGGCTCACCTCGCCCCCATCGGCCTGCCGCCGGCGCTGCGCCCGGTGCTGCTGGGCGTGGTGCTCGGGGAGGCGACCGACTTGGCGGAACGCTGGTCTGGGCTGCGCCCGGCATGGCGCGAGGATGACGGGGCAGGGGACCGGCCGCATGTCCTGCTGCTGGCGCGCGAGACCGGCGGTGAGCCCGTTGGATCCCTGTCGCTGGACGACGGCGCCCTGGCCTGGGTGGCATCGCGGATGGACAGGGCGGGTCCGCCCCGCCTGCTGGATCTGGCGGCACTCCCCGTCGAGCTGGCGCTGGTCGTCGCACGGCTCTCCCTGTCGGTTGCGGAGCTGAGCGCGCTTTCGGCAGGCGACGTCGTGCTGATCGAGGCCGAACTCACGGATGGCGAGGGTGGCCTCGCCACGGTCATTCGCCCGGTCGGCCATGCCGGGCTGCTGCGCGGGCGACTCCTTGGCGGGCGGCTCGAGGTCAATGCATGGATCGATGGAAGGCTCAACATGCCCGATGACGCGACCCCCCGGGGCCTGCCTCCACCCTCGCTGGAGGATCTGCCGATGACGGTGGAGTGCGAGGTCGGGCGCCTGACCCTGCCGCTCTCGCGCCTGCGGGAGCTGGCCCCCGGGCAGGTGCTGGACCTCGGCTTCGACGCGACGATGCGTGTCAGCCTGCGCGTGAACGGCCAGGTGATCGGAACCGGCGAGCTGGTGCGCATCGCGGAGCGCACGGGCGTCCGGGTGACCGAACTGCGCCTGGCGCGCGACGGCTGAGGGGGCCGGGATGCAGGACGGCTTGCCCAATCCGGTCTCGCTGATCGTCCTGCTGGGGGCGCTGGCGCTGGTGCCGTTCGTGGCGATCCTGACGACGACCTATCTCAAGCTGGTCGTGGTGATGGGGCTCGTGCGGAACGCGCTGGGCGTGCAGAACGTCCCGCCGAACATGGCACTGAACGGCATCGCCATCGTGCTGACGCTCTACATCATGGCTCCGGTCGGGCACCAGGCCTACGATGCCGTGCGCGACAGGCCGGTTGCCATGTCCGACCTTCAGGCACTGGCCGGGCTGGCGAGCGATGCGGCGGAGCCGTTCCGCGCCTTCCTCGACCGCAATACCAAGCCCGCCGACCGCATCTTCTTCGTCAACACGGCGCAGCGCCTCTGGCCGCCGGAGCTTGCCGTCGGCGTGACCGACCGGGATTTCCTCGTGCTCGTGCCCGCCTTCACCACCGCGGAGCTGACGGCGGCCTTCCGCATCGGCTTCCTGCTGTTCCTGCCGTTCATCGTGGTGGATCTCGTCGTCTCCAACATCCTGTTGGCGATGGGGATGAACATGGTCTCCCCAATGACGATCTCCCTGCCGTTCAAGCTCTTCCTGTTCGTCGTGGTGAACGGGTGGGAGGCCCTGATCCAGGGGCTTGTGCTCTCCTATGCGAGGACGATGGGATGACGAATGCCGAGGTCGTCCGGCTCGCAACCGATGCCCTGCTGCTGGTGCTGACGCTCAGCGCCCCCGCCATCATCGTCGCCACCGTCGTCGGCCTGCTTGTCAGCCTGATCCAGGCCATCACCCAGATCCAGGAACAGACGCTTTCCTTTGCGGCCAAGCTCGCCTGCGTGAGCGTCGTTCTGGTGGGCACCGCGGGGTGGCTGGGAAGTGCGCTGTACCGCTACACCGAACGCCTCTTCGCAAGCATCCCCCATGCGTGAGCGCGGCGCTGCTCCGTTGGGGAGGACCTAGCCCGTGGCAAGCCTGCCCGGAATCGAGGATGCCATCGCGCGCCTTGGGCCGCTGCTGGTCGTCCTTTTCCTCGGTGTCGCGCGCACGACGACGATGCTCATGGTCACGCCCTTCCTCGGCCGTGGCGTGCTGACGGGCGTCGCGCGCAACGGGGTCGTCCTGGGGCTGACCCTGCCGGTGCTGCCGCGGCTCGAGGCCGCCCTGCCGCCCGGCCTCGACACCGGGGATGTCTGGCTGATCGCCGCACTCGCGGTGAAGGAATCCGTCATCGGGCTGCTGCTCGGGCTGCCGCTCGCGGTGCTTTCCTGGGGCATCGAAACCGCTGGGGTCCTGATCGACAACCAGCGCGGCTCGACCTCTGCCAGCTCACTCGACCCGGCAACGGGCAATCAAGCCTCGCCGACCGGCATCATGCTCGCCCAGCTCTATACGGTCTGGCTCTTCGTGAGCGGTGGCTTCCTGGCCCTGCTCGACCTTCTCTACCGGTCGCACCTCGTCTGGCCCGCCTGGCAGTTCCTGCCAGCCCTCGGCGCGGAATTTCCCCGCCATATGCTGGGGATGCTGGACAGCGTGATGATGCTGGCGCTGCTCATGGCAGGCCCCGCGATCGCCGTGATGTTCCTCAGCGAGGCAGGGCTGGCCCTGGTAAGCCGCTTCGCCCCGCAGCTGCAGGTCTTCTTCCTCGCTATGCCGGTAAAGAGCGCAGTCGGCTTGCTGGCGCTGGCGCTGTCCCTTGGCATCCTGATGGAGGAGGCGACACGTCGCCTCGGCGATAGCGAGGCCGTCCTCGGCGTCGTCGGAGGATGGCTGCGATGAGCGAGAAGACCGAACAGCCAACGGCCAAGCGGCTGCGCGACGCCCGCAAGAAGGGCGAGGTGCCGTTCAGCAAGGAGCTGTCCTCCTCCCTGCTGATCCTGCTGTTCTTCACCCTGCTGGCGGTGACGCTGCCCGGGATGACGCAGCGGATGCAGATCATGCTGACGATGCCGCTTCCGTTCCTGGACATGCCGCCGAGCATCGCGGCCGACCGCGTGCTGCACGGGCTGCTCGAACAGATGGTGACGCTGTTGCTGCCCTTCCTCCTGATCTGCGTGGTGGGCGGAGCGGCGGGCAGCCTGCTGCAGTTCGGCCTGCTGCTCTCGGGTGAGCATGCAAAGCCCTCGCTCAAGAAGCTCAATCCGGCGCAGTACTTCAAGAAGACCTTCGGGCTGCAGAACCTCGTGGAGTTCGGCAAGTCCCTTCTCAAGATCGCCGTCCTCAGCGCCATCGTGTGGCACATCGTGACCGGGGGGATGCAGGCCCTGGTGTACCTGCCCGCCTGCGGGCTGGATTGCCTGCGGCGCTATGTGGGCGACATGCTGTACTTGCTGATGGTCTGGGCGGCGGCCCCATTCATCATAATCGCCGCTGCCGATTTTGCTTATCAGCGGTACAGCTTCACCAAGAAGCACAAGATGTCGAAGGACGAGGTCAAGCGCGAGTACAAGGAAAGCGAGGGCGACCCGCAGGTGAAGGGGATGCGCAAGCAGCTGCACCAGCAGATGCTGGCGGAGGGCAAGATAGACCGGGCGCGGAAGGCGACCATGCTCGTCACCAACCCGACCCATGTCGCGGTCGCGGTGGTCTATGAGGAGCAAACGACGCCGCTTCCGGTGGTCACCGCCATGGGCACCGATCTGGTCGCCCGGCGGATGATCGAGGCCGCGCACGCGGCCGGCGTGCCGGTCATGCAGGACGTGCCGCTCGCCCGGGCCCTGCTAGAGCAGGCCATGGTCGAGCAGTACATCCCGTCGGACCTGATCGAGCCATTCGCGGAGGTCCTCCGCGCCTTGCAAAGCCTGTCACGCGAATGAATGCCGCCCCCGCCCCCGGCGGCCCCACCCTGTTGCGAGGAGGATGTGCCCGTGGTTGACCAGGTGAGCACCTCACGCTCCGGTCCGGATGCGGGCCTGCAGCGGGATGCGCCGGCCGTGCCTGCACCTGTCGGAATCTGGAACGGCGAGGCCGTGACGGTCGACGGAGAGGAGGAGCCCAGCTTCGCCGAGGAGGTGATGGCAGACGCGGATGGAGACGGCGTGGAAGACTTCGAGGAGAAGGAGATCTGGGACCGAGAAGTCTCGGAGTCCCTCGAGGAGTGCGAGGGCGAGGGCGTGCAGGCCATCCAGCAGGCCCCCGAGTACATGAGCAGGCTGCCGGAGTTCAATCCACGCGCCCTCGGCCTGTTCATGGCGGCCGTGGCGGAACGCGAGCATCGTGGGCGTCACGGACAGCACGGCTCGGCGGAGGACCTCGTCCAGCGGGCGCGCTCGTCCTTCGCCGAACCGGCGCATGCCTTCGCGGCGCTGGACGCCGCAGCCAAGCACATGCGTGCCAGGGGTGCGAATGGCCTGGCCGACCGGCTGGCCCAGGCGCGTGACCTCCTCGAGGCACGCGAAGGGGCTGCGATCCGGGCGGGGCTGAACACTTCCGCCGCCGCCTTCGAATTCTCCGCCGGCGATCAGAAGGCGGCCTCGGCGTTGCGCAGCCTCTACCGCGACACGGTCTTTTCAGCCGCCTCGCCGGCAGGGGTCTATGGCAGCATCCTCAAGCAGTTCGGGGTCGAGGGCTTCACCGACCGCTTGCGCTTCCTCACCCGCGCGGTCGGGAACGACCTCGCATCCGCCGGTCCGTCCATCGCCCCTGCGCGGCTGCGGGAAGTGCTGGACGAGCTGTCGACGCTCCATGTCCTGAGCACCGTGCACGACCGGTGCCGGGAGATGGGCCGGCGCCTTGGCAAGCTGCATATCGGCACGCCGACGCCGACGGCAATCATGGAACACCTGCTGCCGGTGGCGACCGACCCGGCGCCGAACCCCGCCAGGCTCGTCTCGATGCCGCTGCAACTGGGCATTCCTCCAGACCGCGCCGATGCGCAGATCGTCTTCATGAGGGAAGCGCGCGAGGTGCTGGCCCTGATGCCGGTCTCCGTGTTCCGGGATGGGGAGGCCCGCTTCGCGGTGCTGGGCGGGATGCAGCAGGCGCTCGATACGCTCGCCGAGCGCGAGGACGCAGGCGCATGAGCGCTCAAGCGGGCATCCGGGCTTTTTGCGAGGGGCTGGGCGTTGCGATGCCGCGCACCATGCCCGTCGTGCTTCGCTTCGAGCGTGCGGGCCGCCTCCTCATTGCCGAAGACCGAGGGGGCCTGACGCTGCTGCTGGAGCGGGACCTGCCTGCATGGCGAACCGGTGTCCTCGCGGCCGCGCTGCGTGCCGTGCATCCGGCGCGCGGCGTGCCGCGCCCGGTTCACATACGGTGCCGCAGCCATCGCAGCCTGCTGCTCAGCCTGCATCTTGCCGCGGAGGAGGTGGATACCCCGATGCTGGACGGTTGCCTGCGGCTGCTGAACCGGCTGGCCGACGAGGCGGAGGCAGGGGCTCAGCCATGACGCAAGGTGTGGACGAGCGATTCCCCGCCTTCAACATCGGCCTCGTCTCGGTCCGCCGGGCGCTGCCCGCCGCGCGGCTTCCCGAGGAGGGATCGGCACCTGCCCTGGACACCCAATCCGTCGTCCATCTCGACGCATTGTTCGGCGCAAAGGGCGTGGATGAGCTGCTCGACGCCGCTTCGGTTCCGACCCTGACCGATGCGCGGGCCGTGGACCCGGCCCATTACCACGAGGCCCTGGACCGCGCGCGGGCGCTGATGCGCGACCTTGCGAATCGCCATGCCGGCGTACAACGCCGGGTCTTTTCGGAGGCCCGGGCCGTGCTGGAGTCCGTGGAGGCCGACAGTCGAGTGCTGGATGAAGCCTGCCGGAGCCTTCTTCGTGGATAGCCGTCTGCCCGACAACGGGCCAGCGCCTCGATTGGCGCCGATGGAGCCCCTCCTGCGCGATGCGGTTGCCGTACTGGCACATGTGCTCCTGCGCTTCGACCGCGCGGAGGAAGCCAGGGCACTCCTGGCCGCGCTGATCGAGCTGGATGCCGATCCTGCCTGGGCACGGCAGGCGCACTGCCTCGCGCTGCTCCGGGCCGGGCGGTCGGAGGACGCTGTCGCGGCAGCGGAAGGCATCCTGACGGACTGGCCGTCCGGGCCGGCGGCGGCGCCCATGCTGCACGTCGCGGCCAAGGCGGCGTGGCGGCTTGGGCAGGTGGAAAAGGCGCGTGCCTATGCCGAGACCGCCCAGTCGGCCGCCTCGATCGGCCTGCGTCCCGGCACGGCGAGGAGACGTTAGGTGATGGCCCTGCTCCGCAAGCTGCTGGCGCTCCTGGCCGGCCGCAGCGACCTCGTCCTCGCGCTGATGCTGATCGCAGTCATCTTCATGATGATCATCCCGCTTCCGCCGGCGATCATGGACGTATTGCAGGCCATCAACCTTGGTATCTCGGCCATCCTCCTCATGGTGGCCGTCTACATACGGTCGCCGCTCTCCTTCGTATCCTTTCCGTCGCTTCTCCTGCTCACCACCTTGTTTCGTCTGTCGCTCGGCGTGGCGTCCACGCGGTTGATCCTGCTGGAAGCGAATGCCGGCGACATCATCCTCACCTTCGGCAATTTCGTCGTCGCTGGAAATTTGGTGGTCGGAGCGGTCATCTTCCTGATCATCACCATCGTCCAGTTCGTAGTCATCACGAAGGGATCCGAGCGCGTCGCCGAAGTCGCGGCCCGTTTCTCGCTCGACGCCATGCCGGGCAAGCAGATGAGCATCGACGGCGACATGCGGGCCGGCACGATCGACATGGCCGAGGCACGGCGCCGCCGCAGCGGGGTCGAGAAGGAGAGCCAGCTCTACGGTGCCATGGATGGGGCGATGAAGTTCGTGAAGGGCGATGCGATCGCAAGCCTGATCGCCATCGCGGTGAACCTTATCGGCGGTCTGGCCATCGGCACGATGCAGCGCGGCATGCCGGTCGGCGAAGCGCTGGAGACCTACGCCATCCTCACGATCGGCGACGGCATGGTGGGCCAGATTCCAGCACTGTTCACCTCCATCACCGCCGGGCTGATCGTCACGCGGGTGACGGATGAGAGTGCAGGCGATTCCAATCTCGGCAGCGAGATCGGAAGCGAGGTCACCGCACAGCCCCGCGCGCTGATGGTGGGCGCGGTGGTCCTGGTGCTCTTCGCAGGCGTACCGGGTTTCCCGGCGGTGGTGTTCCTCGGGCTTGCCGCTGCCGCCGGCGGCAGCGGCTACATGCTGCACCGCGGTCGGACGCGGCCAGCGCCGGCGCAGGGCGGGTTCTCCGCACTGACGATGCCCGCATCGGCCTCGGCGCGCGAAAACGAGTCGAAACAGGCTTCCGCAGATGTGGACGACTTCTCCCTGACGGTTCCACTGATGGTCGATGTGGCGCCGGACATCGAAACAGCCATGCAGGCCGAGACGCTGAATGCCGAGCTGGCAAGGGTGAGACATGCACTGTATTTCGACCTCGGCGTACCCTTTCCGGGCATCCTGCTGCGGATCAACCCGGCCTTGAAGGACGGCAGCTACAGCATCCTCATCCATGAAGTCCCTTGCGGGGAGGGCCGCGTGCGTCCGGGGCGTCTGCTCGCGCGAGACAGCGCGGAGAACCTTGGCATAGCGGGCGTACCCTTCGAGGACGACAAGCCATTCCTGCCGCTGATCGAAACCCGCTGGGTCGATGCAGCGCGGGTCGACACGCTGAGGGCGGCGGGGGTCGCCTATATGGAGCCGCCGCAGATCCTCAGCTATCACATCGCGCATGTGCTGCGTCGCTACGCCGACGAGTTCCTGGGCCTGCAGGAGACGCGCTTCCTGTTGACACGGATGGAGGATCGCTTCCCGGAACTGGTGAAGGAAGTGCAGCGCATCGTGCCGCTTCAGCGGATTGCGGAAATCCTCCAGCGGCTGGTGTCCGAGGGCGTGTCGGTGCGGAACATGCGTGCCATCCTTTCTGCCCTTATCGAATGGGGACAGAAGGAAAAGGACACCGTCCTGCTGACGGAGTATGTGCGCGGCGCCCTGAAGCGGCAGATCTGCTACCGTCATTCCAGCGGGCTCAACATCATCCCGGCCTACGTCGTCACGCCGGAGCTTGAGGATACGCTGCGCAACGCGATCCGCCAGACAAGCTCCGGCTCCTACCTCGCACTCGACCCCCAGATCACCCGCCAGATCGTGGAGAAGGTGCGTCGCGCTATGGGAGACGTGGCACGGCAGACGAGCAAGCCGGTTCTCCTGACCTCCATGGACGTGCGCCGCTACCTCCGGCGCATCGTCGAGGGAGAATGCCGTGACCTGCCCGTGTTGTCCTATCAGGAACTGACGCCGGAGATTACCGTACAACCACTGGCGAGGGTTTCGTTGTGAGCACCTTGCGGCAACAGGCACCGGAGCGGCTGGTGCTGCATGTTCTGGACGGTCCGAGCAAAGGGGGGGAGATCGTGCTTGCCGAAGGCGAGTGGCTGGTCGGATCGGGACCCGAGGCAGACGTCACCTTCGTCGAGCCCATGCTGGCGCCGGCGCATCTCCGCATCAGGCTCGTGGAGGGAGCGGTCTTCATCGCTGCATTGGGCGACGACGTGTTGGTAGGTGGGGTACCGCTTACGGCAGGTGAGGAGCGTACGCTCGCGGCATTGACGCCGGTGAAAGTCGGCGCAACCAGCTTCGCACTGGGACCTTGCGAGGCGGACTGGAACAGCATCGCGCTCAATGCGCCGACGCAGGTTCTGCTTGCCTCCGCCGGCGAGGACACCATGCAGGCCATGGCGAGAGAAACCCCTTCGCCCGAACGCCTGTCCCGCCGCGCGCCGTGGCTTGCCGCAGCGGCGGCCGTCCTGGTAACAGCCGGTGCCGCGGCTCGGTGGGCATTGGCGCCGGTGCCGCCCCCCCCAGCAGCGCCCACCGCATCGCCGGTCGAACGGACGCGAACAGTCCTGGCATCGCTGGAAATGAGCGGTACGGTGGCAGCAGCGGCGAGTGGGGATCGCGTGGCGGTCACCGGGCAGGTCGCGTCGGACGAACAGGTGGCACGGCTGGTGGCGGCGCTGCGGTGGGCAGGGGTGGCCGCCGACGTGTCCGTCATCACCGATGCCATGCTGGCGGAATCCATCTTGACGGTGGTTCGCTCCTTCACGCCCGACGCAAGCGTACAGGTGGTCGGCCCCGGACATGTCGAGTTGGACGGGTTCATGCCGGGCGGCGACGATGCGGTCGAGAGCATGATACGGCAGCTGCGCACGGATGTGCCCGGATTGCGCCAAGCGGTCGATCGGATGGTGACGCCGGCCCGTGCGCGCGCGGCGCTCGAGCAGGCGCTTCCGGCCAACGGCATCGTTGCCGGAGTTCAGATCTCCGCCACCTCACGTGGATTCCGTGTCGTCGGCGAAGGCTCACCCGAAGGAATCGCACGCTGGCCGGATGTCGCGCGGGAGTTCGAAGCGCGCTTCGGGCATTGGCTTCAGTTGGAAGCGGAGTTGCTGCCTACCGCCACGGTGGAGCCAAGCGGTGTCAAGCTGGGGCATGAGCCTTACCTCGTCATGGGCGACGGCCAGCGCCTCGGCATAGGTGACCGCATCGGCGAGGCCTGGCGGATCACGGCAATCGAAGCACGCAAGCTGCGCGCCGCATCCGCGGCCGGGGAAATCGAGCTTCCCTACGCCAGGCCGCCGAATTGGGTAATGGAGGATGGAACAAATGAGCGCTGAGACGGACTTAACCGAACTGCAAGGCCGTCTGCGCGGCGATGCGGACGGTGCGGAAAGACGTCATGCCGAGCAGGTGCTGGCAAAGTTGCGCGAGAATGTGCAACGACAGCTGGCGGCAGGCGCAGCGCCCGCTGAGTACCGCGAATTGCTGGCGGTGTCCGAGGCGGTCGAAGCGGCCGGTCAGGTTCTGCAGACCGCTTGGCAGCACTACGGTGAGTCAAAGGCGGCAAGGTGAGAGCAACCAGTTGAGGAAGGGTGATATCGATGTCTGGAATCGGGAATTTCGACTACCAGTCGGTGGCTGATACGGCTGGCCGTGCGACGGATAACTACCAGAACCAGCTGAACTCCTTCACCAAGACGATGGATTCGACCAACTCGGCCGACATGGTCAAGCTTCAGGCGATGACCAACCAGTGGTCGCTTGCCATCAATCTGCAGTCCACCATGATCAAGACGATTGGCGATGCCTTGAAAGGCGTCGTGCAGAAGATCGGTTGATGCGGCTGCAGGAAGGCCCTGCCACATGGGCGGCATAGGCTCTCCTCCCGCCGTCGCTTCGTGTGACGGCGGCGTACCGCCTCATGCCATGAGCCTCGTCGGCAGTCCTGCGTCTTCTTGGAGTTCCATAACATTCCACAGCGCTCGCCTTGAGCGCTGCCGCAGGCGCCGTCATTGTCTTCATGGCCACCTGAGCTCGCTGCGCCAGAACCTGACGGCGATGCTGCACGTACCGCCTTGCCTGTGCAGCAACGCATTGCGCATGACAGCCTGAGCTGGCCGCGGGTAGCAGAACCGCCGGGAGGAGACACTGGACATGCAGCAGATTTCCTCGACACGCAGCATATTCAGAGACGATTTCAACACTGACGGATCGCTGAGCGCCGCGGATTGGAGCTTTCCGACTGGCGATCCGTCCTTCCTGGGCAATACCCAGATCCGCGCCAGCCTTCCTGTCGCACAGGGCGGAAACGCCATCCTGCGCCTCGACACCCACAATCCGACCGGAAGGCCCGACCAGCCGACCTATTTCGGAACCGCCGGCTTCACGAAGGAGGCCTTCGGCTTCGACACCAGCAACAGTCCCAATGGAATCGCTTTCGAGGCGCGCGCCCGCCTTGGCCCGAACGACGCGGACGGACGGCCTGCCAACCCGTCCGGCCTCATCGCCGGGATATTCCCGTTCGTGGCACTGCCTAATGGCCGGCACGACGAGATCGATGTCGAGTGGATCCCCAAGCGCAGTCAGGATCCGTCCGATCCGAACCTTATCCAGACCAATGTCTATCAGGACGACCCGTACGACGACGGCGTCTTCCAGATTGATCCCGTTCCTGATAGCGGCAATCTCAGCGAATTCCACGTCTACAGGATTGAATGGCTGCCGAACCAGGTTCGCTGGCTCGTCGATGGTACGCTGATCCGAACGGAGACGGGTGTCGTTCCCACCCAGCCCATGCAGTTGTGGATGAACATCTGGGGGCCACCAAGCAGCTGGTCGCAAGTTTCCGATTACGGCAACCTGCCGCCCGTCTCTCAGGCCACGCAAAATCAGACGCGGCTGCTGGAGGTGGATTATGTCAGCGTCGAGGCGCTTTCGGCCTTCGTCGGGACAGGTTCCTCTGACCGGCTGGTCGGCACGTCGCTCAACGACCACGTCCGCGGTCTCTCGGGCAGCGACCGAATCCTGGGCCGTGATGGCAACGATTCCCTCGATGGCGGCTATGGCGATGACCGCTTGTTGGGTGGTGGGGGCGCAGATCGGCTGTTGGGTCAACAGGGTGCTGACACCCTTCGCGGTGGCAACGGCGACGATCACCTGGATGGGGGCAGCGGCGCGGACCAGGTGATCGGTGGACGAGGTGCCGACACGCTGACAGGCGGCAGGGACCACGATCATGACCTGTTGACCGGCAGTGCCGGTGCCGACCGGTTCGTCTTCGGCGGCGCTATAGGTCGTGACGTCGTGACGGACTTCACCCCGGGCGAGGACCGCATCGACCTGACGGCGACGAATATCCACAGCTTCGCCAGCCTGGCCAGCGTGGCGCGACAGGCGGGCCCAGACCTCTTGCTGCGTGTCGCTCCCGGTGAAGTCATCGTGCTGAGGGACGTGCAGCTCGATGCCCTCTCTGGTTGTGACTTCCTCTTCGCCTGAAGGGCGCTTCGCAGGGCAGGAATGGACAGACGCGACTTGTCTGAGCCCAGAGGTGTTGCCAGCGTCGTCCGGCCAGGGAACCTCCCTGGCCGGAGCAGTCTAGCTAATGGGCCATCGGCTTGGTGCCAGTATCCTGCCTGAGATGCTGCAGCCACCGGGTCAGCATCGGGGTCGAAGACCTACACAAACCAATGTCCCGTGGCGGCGAAGTTGGCCAGAACCTGCGCCGCCAGGGCATTCCAGTCGACCTCTTCGGTCGGGGGCGCGCTGCAGCCAGTGCCGCTTCGGTCCTCGAGACCGGGAGCGAAGTCGGCGATGGTAAGGACGTAGGCCTTGCCGCCGAGATCGATCTCGCCCGTTTGTGCGGTGGCGACGTTGGAGGAGGTCGGGGCCTTGAACTGCACGGCAGTCGTGTCGCCCTGGTCCTCGTAGCGTACCTGCAAGACGTTCTCATCGGTGAACGGCTTGGTGCCCAGGAACACCCCGGTATTGGGCTCTAGCATGTAGCCATTGAGGTCGATGGTGTCTCCGCTGGCTTGGTCGAAGTCTATGATCAGGTCGTTGTTGCCCTGGAAATCGGTCGTATCGAGGGTCGGCAATCGTGCCTGCGGCACCCATCCGAAGCTGAAGGTGTCGATGCCACTGGTCGTGAAGCTGCCACCCCCCGTCATCGTGTCGGCCGAAGCACCGCCCCAGATCGTATCCGGCCCTTCCCGCCCGAATATCAGATCCTTGCCAGTGCCGGAGTCTTCGCCGCCGGTGACGAGGCTGTCGCCGTAAATCAGGACCTCCTGGCCAGCACTCAGGATGGTGTCGTCACCGCCAAAGCCGATGATCGTGTCGTTGTTGCCGTAGGAAATGATGTTGTCGTCATCGGCGGTGCCGCTCACGATGACGTCGCTGACGTAGTTGAAAACACCGGCCATTCCCTGGTCTCCTCTTCATGCATTGCCATTGTGCTTGTCGGATGACGCTGATCGGCGGGATTCTGGACCCTGTCAGCGCCGACGGTGATCAGGATTGCGAAGGCAGGTGGCGTCACGGCACCTATAGTCGCATCATTGCGGCGGGTGAGGGACGATATCCGCCTCCAACCAACAGCTATATGCCTATGCTTCTCGCCTTTGCCGAAGCTTGCTCAATCCGGCGGACTCTTCCTCGTCCGCAGCGCCGATCATTGGCAATATCGTCTGTACGCACCAGGGAAATTCAGGGAATTCCACATCGCCGACGGGTATCACGTACCAAACTTTCCAAGTTCGATGGTGCGTCTTGTCCAGCTGCGGTGCAGCACAGCTGCTGGCATCGTCGTGCTAATGCTCGTCGTTCGTGCCCTACAAAGGCTTCGGCCAATGAGGAGCAAGGCGTTCGTGTGCAATAGCACCCATCAAGGCCTTGCCCGCTGGATGGTCGGCAGGCAAACGCTCCACTTCGGCCTGCAGCGAGTCGAGAGCCTTCCTCGGCGAGGCCATGACCTCCTGGCCTGACCGCAGGAAGCTCTCCACGAACGCTGCCGCCTGCTCCTCGACCGAAAAGCCTTCGCGGCTGATACCGGCTTCCAATGTGGAGCGGGTCACACTCAGGAGGCTTTCGGCTCTCATCTGCATGACAGTCAGCCTCACGTCACCCTTGGCCTTCTCGTAGTAGTCGTCCTCGGTGCCTGGGGGACGGTGGTCTTCCATCGTTCCCGTGAGCCGCTTGCCAAGCTCCTTCAGGGCGCTGTGCCGCTCCATCTCTGTTCTCGGCGGAGGAGATTGGGAGCGCAGTGCCTGGTCCACCTCGGCCCTGACATCCGCTCCTTGTGCCGAAGCGGCATGTAGCATGGCCACCCGCTCGACGAGGCCAGCACCTCGCCAATCCACCTTTTCGGCGTGTACCAGCGCCGCTTCGAACTGGTCCTGAATGGCCTTCGGCAGACGCGTCTCCGCCCGCAAGGCCGTCCGCAGCTCGGCGAGGATCTTCAAAGGTCGTGCTTGGGGGTTCTCGATGCACATCGCAGCGACGTGCTGCCTGACAATGCCGGTCGCCTCCGCAGGCTTGAGTTTGCCGCGGATGGCACGCGCCAAGGTACCAGCCACCAATTGCTCTGCCCGCGACTCCTCGGGCCGTGACGCTGCCACTAAGCCGTCCACTGCCGTCGCCGCCCGTCGCTGCCCGCCTTTGCTGGAATCCTTGCTTATGGTTACTTCGTAGATGTCGTTGTCACGGCTATCGGACAGTGGGCCGAGGACACTGGCGAAGCCGCCTACGATCTTCAACGCAGTCCTTTGCGCAATGCCAAGACGTTGTCTGGCATTCGTTGTCAGGTCTTGGTTCTTGGCGTCGTCGATGGCTTTGTACAGGTTGCGCAACGGGGAATTCTCCGCCAGCGCGTTGCGCTGCGCCGCCCTTGCCTGCTCCCGGGACAAGCCTGAGAATGCCTGAATGACCGCGGCATCGATGATGCTTTCCACGTCATCGGTGCCGCCCTCCAGCAGTCCGTCGGCATCGTGCATGGCTGCAAAGGTTTCCGACACCTTGCCGAGTCGATCGGCCAGCCGGCCCTCATCCTTGCCAAGGCACATGTCGATGATCGTGTCGCGGATGGCCCGGTGGAAGTCCGCTCGTGCCTTCTGCGCCCTGTCGAGGCTGCCGGCGCCATCGAGTTCGACCACGTCGCGGAGCACCGCCCGCGCCGTTTTTGCAAGCGCTTCGCGCGTCAGCAGCGCCGTTCCGAAGACGGTCGCGGTTTTTGCCTCCAGGATGAAACGGCTCTCGAATGCCTTCCATGCTGCGGGCGTTAGGGAGGCGAGATCGACCGGCGGCTGCAGCGCGCGGGCCACCGCCTGTAACTGGGGCGAGGCCTGCTGACCAGCGGCCGGCGCCTTGTACGGCTTGATCTTGGCCACGTTCTCCATGCGATAGAACCGCATGTCGGCCTTGGCGTGTTGCACCGCATCCATCACATGCTGGCCGGTGAGTTTCTGCGTGCCCGGCTTGATGCCTGCCCTGACCAGGGCAGCGTCCGCTAGGTCTGCGCCGAAGCGATCTACGAGGGCGGCGCGGAAGCCGGCGACCGCATTCTGCTGGCGCTGCGCCTTGGTTGCATCGGCCTGGACGAAGCCGAGCGCCTCGCCAAGGTTCCGGAAGGCAGCAACGACACGCCCACCGAATGTCCCGCGGTTGGTGATGTCGCCGGGCGTTGTTGCGCTTTCGCGTATGTTTCCTTCGCGGCTGAGCTTCGCCTGCTGGACATACTGGTTGATGGAGACGCTCATCCCCTGATGCTCCCGGCGCCGAAGCCCAGGGGAGGTGAGGCAGGCATGGGCATTTCCTCATCGGCCGGTGCGGAGAAGCGCGCGGTACAGGACTCGGCCAGGTCGATCAGGATGTCGAGGACAGGCAACAGCCCGTGTTCGAGGTCCGTCGAGGTGCAACGCCGCTGGATGACCAGGGCGCCCGTTTGCGGCTCGAGCGCGAAGACTGCGCCCGCCGCGGCGTCCCAGGCAAAATTCTCCGCCATGAGCATGCGCAGCTCGCTGTCCTTCGGCTCCAGGTCGAGGCAGATCATCACGTCCAGGGTGCGGCCGTTGGCGTTCCACCCGATCGTGGGGATGAGGCCGCCATCGCTCACCGCCAGGATGCAGAGCCCGTCCTCGTCCAGGATAAGCGTCCCGATGCCGAGGGCTTCGCCCAACTGGGTGACATGAGCCGCGCATTCGTCACGTGTCATAGATCTCTCCAGGGCCAGATGCCTCTGGCCACGATCCTGCTCGGGTGGCTGCACAGCGCGGCTTGGCGGGTCCCGCGCGAGACGGAGTTCTCACAGGGTAGGCGGCATGGCACCGAAGCGAGCGGCAGCAGGTAATCCAGGGCTTGAAATGAAGCACGCCATCCCTGCCGGCACCCCGGAATTCTCCGGAGTGTTCTGGAACTTCCATGGGCAGCGCCGCTGGATTGCTGCCGGGCGCGGCGGCAGCACGTTTGCAGGCCGCCAATGGGAGTAACCAAAGGTGGGTGCTTTGCTCCTCAGCAATAGCGCGGGACGGCGAGATCGCCGTCGAGCGCGGCAGAGTCGGATCGGATGATGCCCATACTCTTCGGCACCGGAGAATGCCTGTCCCTGGCGGAGGCCCCCGCGCGTCCGGTCGAAGGGCACGTAGCCCAGCACGGGGCGAGGTATTCGGAGAACCGTGTGGCGCATGCCCGTGCCGCAACAGCGGGGGCACGGTTTCGGTACCGGCCATTGACTGCTGTGGCGAAGGATCCGCCCAGGTCGTCGTGCCAGGCCGCGTCCGTGCAAAACCTTGGGGCAGCCGAGCACGCGCTCGACGGCGTTGCGCGCGAGGATCAGTCGGCGGATGGTTCGGACGAATGGATCGCGGTGTGGGGCTTTGCCGTACCAGGCTCATCCAGGCGGAGGCAACCAGGCGGGAACCCCGTCGGCACCACGATCCGGCGGATTTCCGTGGCGCCAAGCGGGCGGCGCCGAACCCGCCGCCCGCTTTGCCGCTCGGCCGGCCTTTCTGTTTCCTTTGACACGGCCTCCGCCACGGCGCTGAGTTCCCGCACAAGAAGGAAGCCGCCGAGGCATCCGGCCCTGCCGCGATGCCATTCCTGGCGACTTGGGAGGAAAGACGGATGCCGATACGCGATGGCCGGCCATGCGGGCCTGCGACGACCAGGAAGCCGCAAGCCGGGCCGCTCGTGACCCATCGCCGCGGCCTGCTGGCGGCGCCCGCCCTGGCCCTGGCGCTGCGCCCGCCGCGGGCCGGCGCCCAGGGGCGCTACCCGTCCCGTCCCATCCAGCTCTTGGTGCCCTGGGCAGCCGGCGGTGGCACGGACGCCGTCGCGCGCATGGTCGCCGCCCTGCTCGAGCGCGATCTCGGCCAACCCATCGTCGTGGTCAACCGCACCGGCGGCCAGGGCGTCGTCGGCCATGCCGCCATCGCCGGCGCGGCGCCCGATGGCCACACCATCGGCATGCTGACGCTCGAGATCGCCATGATGCACTGGGTTGGCCTGACCGAGATCACTCCGCGCAGCTACACGCCGATCGCGCTGCTGAACCAGGATCCGGCGGCGGTGCTGGTCAATGCCACCTCGCCGCATGCCGACATCCGCGCGCTGGCCGAGGCGCTGCGCGCGGCCCCGCCGCGGCGGATCAAGGGCAGCGGCTCCGGCCGCGGCGGCAGCTGGCACCTGGCGCTCGTCGGCTGGCTGCGCGCCATGGGACTCGGCGCCGAGCACGTGCTCTGGGTTCCGGTCGAGGGCGCCGCGCTGGGCATGCAGGAACTCGCGGCAGGCGGCATCGACCTCGCGGCCTGCTCCCTGCCGGAGGGCCGGAGCATGGTCGATGCCCGGCGCGTCCGGCCCCTCGTGGTCATGGCGGCCGAGCGCAACGCGGCCTTCCCCGAGGTGCCGACGCTGAAGGAGGCGCTCGGCATCGACTACGCAGCGGGGCTCTGGCGGGGCATCGCCGGCCCCCTGGGCCTGCCGGCCGAGGTCAGGCAGGTTCTCGGCGCCGCGCTCGACCGCGTCTACCGCTCGGAGGAATTCCAGGCCTTCATGACGACCCGCGGCTTCGGGATGAGCTTCGCCGATGCCGCGGGCTTCGCCGCCTTCATGGACCGGTCCGACGCGGCGATGGGCCAGGCGCTGCGGGATGTGGGCCTGGCGAAGGGCTGACCGGAGCGGCGGGGGGAGGGGAGGCGGCCTCCTCCGCGCCTGCCGGCGGCGCAGCCGGCTCCGCCCTGACCGTCAAGCCGGCGAATTCGCGCCGAACCTCGCAGATCCAGCACATGCGCCGCGCCTCACCCGGCCGCGGGGAAGAGCCGCGCGGAGGCGAGTCGCGCGCCTTCGGCGAGGCTGCGGAGCTTCGCCCAGACCACGTCGGGGGCGACACGCCCGCGGCCGGCCGAGGTGTCGAAGCCGCAATCGGTGCCGGCCAGCACCCGGCGCGGGTCGCCCACCGCCCGCGCCACGCGTTCGATCCGCTCGGCCACGACCTCGGGGTGTTCGACGAAATTGGTCAGCGTGTCGATCACGCCCGCGACCATCAGCTGGTCGGCCGCGAGCGGCATCCGCTCCAGGCAACGGATCTCATGCGCATGCCGCGGGTTGGCGAAGGGCAGCACCAGCCCGCCGACATCGGCGCGCAGCAGGATCGGCAGGATCTCCGCAAGCGGCACGTCCTGGTCGTGCGGCGCCTCGTAATTCCCCCAGCAGACATGCAGCCGCACCCGGTCACGCGGGATGCCCGCCAGGGCGCGGTTGATGGCCGTCACCACGCGTTCGACGAAGGCCAGGAAATCCGCGAGCGGACGGTCGCGGTAGGAGCAGTGCCGTTCCAGCGCCAGGTCCGGGCAGTCGAGCTGCAGCACCCAGCCGCGCGCGACGACGGCGCGGTACTCGACCGCCAGCGCCTCGGCCAACGCCGCCAGATAGGCCTCCTCGGTCGCGTAGTGCCGGTTCTGCACGATGGAGGCGATGATCCCCGGCGAGGGGGCGGTCAGGAAGGCCTCCGCATATCGGCCGGAGAGGGGCGCGAGCGCGGCCGCGAAGTCGTCGCACTCCGCCTCGATCGCGCGGGCGTCGGCATAGGCGACGGGGCCGATGGCGGCGGGCAGCAGGGCGGTGTTGCTCACTGCCTCCTTCGTGCCGGCCTGGCGGGTGAACTCCGCCTTGAACTCCGGATAGGCGTCGATGTCGGCGAAGGTGGCGCGGACGCTCTCGCCGCCGATGCCGGTGAGGCGGTGGCGGAGATACAGCGCGAAGCTGTCCCGCTGCTGCTCGCCGTTGTTGACGACATCGAGCCCTGCCTCGATCTGGGCCGGGATGATGCCCCCCAGCGCCTCCCGCCCGGCCACGTCGATGGCCACCGGGTCCACGGCCTCGCCGCGGGCTCGGCGGGCGTAGAGCTGCGTCAGGCCGGACGGCCGCGGCAGGCTGCCGGTATGCGTGGTGAGGATGCGGTGTTCCGAGCGTAGCATGATGTTTCCCCCGCGGTGTCACGCCGGCCAGGGCGCGCCCGTTGCCGGCATCATACGGCTCAGGGCATGGCGGAGGCCATCCGGGATGGATCGTGCCCACGCAGGTGCGGCCGGTGGCCCTGTGATTGCAGGTCCGCAGGCCCACGGCTGAGCCAGGCATGGGGCGCCGGGCGGTTACGCTCCGCGGCTCCGTCGTGTACAGGGTCTCCCCAAGCCGGCATGGCGACGGGCCCCGCGCATCGCGGCCCCGAATCGCCGGCGGCATCACGGGAGGACTCATGACCATCGGCCGGCGCGCCCTACTCGGCGCTTCATCGCTCGCCCTGCTCTCCGCACCCAGGCTTGCCGCGGCGCAGCCAGCGGACAACCTCATCCGGTTGGGCGCGCTGACCGACATGTCCGGGCCCTACAAGGACGTCGAGGGGCCGACCGGGACCGCATGCGTGCAACAGGCGGTGGCGGAGTTCACCGCCCAGAACCCTGGCATCCGCGTCGAGATCGTCCGTGCGGACCATCAGAACCGGCCGGATATCGCAAGTGCCATCGTCCGGGAATGGATCGACCGGGCCGGGGTCGACGCCCTCGTCCAGGTCGGCAACACCGCGGTGGCGCTGGCGGCCAACACCGTCGCCCGCGAGAAGGACAAGGTGCACCTGAACACGGGCGCCCTGTCCTCCGTGCTGACCGGCGCCCAATGTTCCCCCAACCTCGTGCACGGCCCGCTGGACACCTGGGCCATGGGGCACGCCACCGCCACGGCCCTGACGAAGGCGGGCGGCGACAGCTGGTTCTTCGTCACGGCGGACTACGCCTTCGGTCATGCCCTGCAGGAGGATGCATCCCAGTTCGTCCGGGCTGCCGGCGGCAAGGTCGCCGGCAGCGTGCGGCACCCGTTCCCCGGAACCACCGACTTCGCCTCCTTCCTGCTGCAGGCCCAGTCGAGCCGGGCCAAGGTCATCGCGCTGGCGCATTCCGGGGCGGACCTGATCAACTGCATGAAGCAGACCCAGGAGTTCGGCCTGACACGCCGCGGCACCAAGGTCGCCGGCCTCGGTGCCTTCATCACGGATGTCGCCGGCATGGGCCTGCCGCTCGCCCAGGGCCTGGTGCTGACCGAGAGCTTCTACTGGGACCTGAACGACCGTACCCGCGCCTTCTACAATCGCGTCAAGCCACGCTTCGAGCGGCCGACCGTATTGCCGAACTCCCTGCATGCCGGTGCCTATGCGGCAACCGTCCATTACCTCAAGGCGGTGAAGGAGATGGGCGTGGCCGAGGCCAAGCGGTCGGGCCAGCGGACGGTCGAACGGATGAAGGCGATGCCGACCGATGACGATGCCTTCGGCCAGGGCATGATCCGTCAGGACGGGCAGATGATCGTCCCAGTCCACCTGTTCCAGGTGAAGACGCCGGAGGAGAGCCGCAACCCCGGCGACGTCTTCAAGGTTCTGGAGACCGTGCCGGCCGAGCAGGCCTTCCGCCCCCTTGCGGAAGGCGGTTGCCCGCTGGTTCGGACCTGAAGGTGCCGTTCACGCGCCTCGCATGAAGCCAGGATAGCCGGCGGCGGCGACCTCGTCGCAGATGGCGCGGTAGCGCGCCATGCCGCCGGCATAGGGCATGAAGACGCGCGGCTTGCCCGGCACATTGGCCCCGAGATACCAGGAATGATGCGCCTGCGGCAGCAATGTCGCATGCGCAGCATCGTTGACCTGCGTGACCCAGTCATCCATCGCAGCCTCCGTCGGCTCGATCCGCGCCAGGCCATCGGCGCGCAGCCGGGCGATGCAGTCGGTGATCCATTCGACATGCTGCTCGATGGCGACCGGCATGTTGCAGAGCACGGAAGGGCTGCCGGGCCCGGTGATGGTGAACAGGTTCGGGAACCCTGCGACCTGCAAGCCGAGGTAGTTGCGCGGCCCGGCCTCCCAGGCCTCTGCCAGGGCCCGCCCGTCCCGGCCCTCGATGTTCATCCTGAGCAATGGGCCGGTCATGGCATCGAAGCCGGTGGCGAAGACGATGATGTCGAGCGGATACTCCGCCGCCGCGGTGCGGATGCCGGCGGGCGTGATGCGCTCGATCGGCGCACGGCGCACATCGGCCAGCGTGACATTGGGGCGGTTGAAGGTCGCGAAATAGTCGCTGTCGATGGGCGGACGCTTGGCGGCATAGGGATGGTCGATATCGGCCAGCAATTCGGCGGTGGCCGGGTCCTTCACGATCTCGCGGATCTTGTCCTTCAGGAACGCCGCCGCGGTGTCGTTCGCCTCCTTGTCGACCAGCAGGTCGCGGAAGGCCGCGCGGAATTGCAGGCCGCCCTTGGCCCAGGCCGCTTCGTAGATGGCCTGGCGCTGCTCGGCGGTCACGTCCCAGACCGAACGGTCCTCGATGACGAAGGGGTGGCCGTTCGGAGTGCTCTGCATGATGCGGCGAAGCTCGGCATGGTTGTGCCTCACCCACTGCCTGAATTCCGGCGTCAGCGGCGCGTTGTGGGCCGGCACGCTGTAATTCGGCGTGCGCTGGAACACGGTGAGGTGCGCCGCCGCCTCGGCGATGACGGGGGTCGCCTGGATGCCGGTGGAGCCGGTGCCGACCAGGCCGACGCGCTTCCCCCTGAAGTCCACGCCCTCATGCGGCCACTGCCCGGTATGGTACCAGCGGCCCGCGAAATCGCCGAGCCCGGGAAGCGCCGGCACGTTCGCCGTCGAGAGGCAGCCCACGGCGGTGATGAGGAACTGCGCGGTCAGCTTCTCGCCGGCCTCGGTCGTCACGGTCCAGGACCCCGCCGCCTCGTCATGGCGCGCGGCGACGACGCGGGTGCCGAAGCAGATGTCGCGCTTCAGGTCGAAGCGGTCGGCGACATGGTTCAGGTAGCGCATGATCTCCGGCTGTTCCGGGTAGCGCTCCGACCATTCCCATTCCTCGAACAACTCCTTCGAGAAGGTGTAGTTGTAGGAATGGCTCTCGGAATCGCACCGCGCGCCTGGGTAGCGGTTCCAGTACCAGGTGCCGCCTACGCCATCGCCCGCTTCCAGCACCTGAACGTTCAGCCCCAGCCGGTCCCTGAGGCACAGCAACTGGTACAGGCCGGAGAAGCCGGCGCCGATGATGAGCGCATCAAAGCTCCGGGCGGCCGGAGCGGGCGTCATGTCAGGCATGGGGTTGATGCTCCTTGGAATCTCGGTTCGAGCGGGGGTTCGGCTCAGGCCGCGGTCACGCCGCCATCGACCACGAGGCCGGCGCCGTTCATGTAGCCGGCGTCGTCGGAGGCGAGGAACACGATGCCCTTGGCGATGTCCGAGGCCATGCCGAGACGGCCCCACGGAACCGAATCCATCGCGACCTTCCGCGCCGGGGCGGTGTCGTTGCTGCCGGTCCGCTGCGCGCGCGCGACGAAGGTCTGCTCGCCCATATCCGTCTCGATCACGCCGGGATGGATGGAGTTGACGCGGATCCGGTAGCCCTTGCGCCCGAATTCCAGCGCGGCCGACTTGGTGAACAGCGTCACCCCGCCCTTCGTCATCGAATAGAGCGGGTCGAGTTGCGAGCCGACAATGCCGGCGATGGAGGCGAGGTTGACGATGGCGCTGCCATGCTCGGAGGAGGCCGCCGCCTCCCGCAGCGCCGGCACGGCGAGCCGGGTGCCGAGGAAGACGCCGGTCATGTTGACGGCGACGAGCCTGTCCCATTCCGCAAGGGTGACATCCTCGATCGACTTGCCGATGAAGACGCCGGCGTTGTTCACCAGGATGTCGAGCTTGCCGAACCGCGTGGTGGCGAGGCCGATGGCGGCCCGCCAGTCCTCCTCGCGCGTCACGTCGAGATGCGCGTACTCGGCCTGGCCGCCTTCGCCGCGGATGGCCTCGACGGTCAGCCGCCCGGCCTCGCCGAGGATATCCGCAACGACCACCGCCGCGCCCGCCTTCGCCATCAGCCGGGCGGCCTCCCCGCCGATGCCGCGCGCCGCACCCGAAACCAACGCAACCTTGCCGTCGAGCCTGTTCATCGATGCGATTCCGTTTCCTGGACGTGGGATGCTCTGCCCGGCATCTCTCGCACCAGCTTACGGAACCGGGCACCCGGCCGATAGTCGGCCCCCGCGCCCGCGACGAGGCGCAGCGGGCCGGCGCTGGCGATCAGGCGGTAGCGCGGTGGGCGGCAAGCCGCTCGGCGTATTCGATGGCCTCGATCAGGCTGCGCTCGCTGGCGATGCCCCGTCCTGCGATGTCGAAGGCGGTGCCGTGGTCGACCGAGGTGCGGATGATCGGCAGGCCGAGGGTGATGTTGACGCCCGACAGCGCGTCCCATTTCCCGGTCGCGGGATCGACGTTGAAGCCGAGCAGCTTGACCGGGATGTGCCCCTGGTCGTGATACATCGCCACCACCGCGTCGTACTGGCCGGCCCGCAGCTTGACGAAGACGGTGTCGCCCGGCACCGGGCCGGACACCTGCAATCCGTCCCGCACCGCCTGGGCGATGGTGGGCTCGGAGACCTCGATATCCTCCCGGCCGAACAGCCCGCCCTCTCCGGCATGCGGGTTGAGGGCGGCGACGGCGATGCGCGGCTCCCGGATGCCCAGGCCGAGCAGGGCCTCCTGCGTCAGGTCCAGCACCAAGCGCAGGCGCTCGGGCGTCAGCCGCTTCGGCACGTCCTGCAGCGCCACATGGGTGGTGACGTGGCTGACCCGCATGTTGCCGTGCGCCAGCAGCATCACCGAGCCCTTCACCCCGGTCAGCGAGGCCAGCATCTCGGTGTGGCCGGCATAGTGGTAGCCGGCCTTGTTCAGCGCCTCCTTGTTCAGCGGCGCGGTGACGATGGCGCCGGCCCGGCCGGACTGCGCGAGCCGCACGCCCTGCTCGACCGCGAGATAAGCGAAGCGGCCGCCATCGGCCGAGAGCACCCCCGGCTCGATCGGCGCGCCCTCCGGGCCGGCCTGCAGGAAGCACAGGGCCGGCCAGTCGTCCTGTTCGGCGGTGACCTCGGGGATGGCGAGCCCGGGCGCCAGCGCGGCGCGGGCGCGTTCCAGCGCCCTGCCGCTGCCGATCACGAGCAGCCGCAGCTCGCCGGCCGCGATGCGCCCGCTCAGCGCCTCGCAGGCCTTGACGATGATCTCGGGCCCGATCCCGGCGGGATCGCCCATGGTGATCGCAAGGTGCCGTGGCGTCATTGGTGGATGTTCCCCATGGGCAGGCCGTTATGGCCGAGAAGGTCGCGCCAGAGCGCGTCGGTGCCGAAGGCGCCGGATTTGGAGATGACGGAGACGCCGTCCCAGGCGCCGCCCTGCATGACCGAGCGCGGGACGCCCGGCGCGACCAGCCCCGCCGTCCGCAGCGACCGCGCCCCGAGGCCGCGGCAGAGCGCCCGCAGGGTCTCGCCGCCGGCAGCGATGAGGGTGCCGGGGCGCGGCAGGCGGCGCGCCAGGGCGACGAAGGCGGCCTCGATGCGGCGCGCCGCTTCGCCGCGCGCCAGCCCGGGCGGCAGGTCGAGGCTTGCCAGCGCCACGCCGGTCTTCCCCATCCGCCGCGCGATGCCGGCCGCCCCGGCGCTGCCCCCCTCCGCGAGCCGGAGCCAGCTCGGGCCGCAGGCCGCCAGCTGCCGCGCCGTCACCGCCTGGTCGGAGCCGAACAGCCCGAGCACCGGGGCTTCGAGCAGGGTCGAGGGCCACACCTTGGCCTCGCCGGCCAGCGCGCGGGCCAGCCCGCCGCTGCCGCACCACAGCACCGGCCCCTGCGCCGCGCGGCCCAGCGCGGCGAGGCGCGCGAGATCCTCCTCGGTCGCGGCATCGAACACGGCGATGCCGGGCGGCAGCGGCGCATCGGTGCGTCCCGTCTCGGCCGGCAGTCCCTCGGCCGCCAGCATGTCCTGCAGGCCCCGCTCCCCGGCCGGGGACCAGCCGCCGCCCTCCGGCCGTCCCACCATCAGGCGCCCGCCGCGGGTGATGCGGCCCTGCGCCGGGAAGGCGGGGGCGAGGACGCAGTGGCGCCAGGCGCCCAGACGGAAGCAGGCGGCGAGCTCGGCGGCGACATGGCCGCGCAGCAGGCTGTCCACCTTCTTGTAGGCGATGCCCGCACCGGCCAGCGCCGGGGCCAGGGAGCCGGCCCGTGCGATGGCGGCATCGCGCGTGGCCTCCCGGGTGCCGGAATCCAGCGCGACGCTGCCGGGGGGCGAGGGTCCCTCCGCCGCGCCATCCCAGAGAACCTCCACCGGCCCGCAGAGCGCGGTGAGCTCGGCAGCGGTGTCCAGCGCCCCGGTGAGGTCGTCGGCAAGCAGGCGGAGCCGGGGACCGGGTGCATCAGTCATCGTCATGCCGCGGACACCCCGATGGCGCCCAGCGGCAGGCGCGCCCCATCGCTCGGCTCCGCCGCCAGGTCCCGCGCCCGCGGGATGGCCAAGGTGGCAATCAGGCGGAAGGCGATGCCGCGGTCGAGCCCGGCGCGGCCCGCGACCTCGGCGACGGTCAGCGCGGGCAGGTTTCGGCCGAAGGCCCTGGCCACAGACTGAACCTGGTTTTTCGGGTTGTCCGAAGCCTTCGGCGGCTCCGCCCCGGCCCGAGCCCGGGAGACGTCTTCCGGCACCGCGCTGCGTCCTTTGCGTCCGAGGTGGCTCGCCGGCGCCTGGGAGCCGGCTGCCGCACCGTTGGTCGGAATGCGAACATTCGTTCGATGTGCGAAGCCCCGGTAATCCTACCCGGACTTCGGCGTCAAGCACCGGCCGGGCCGGGCCCCCTGCCACCGGGGCGGCGTCGGGGCGGCGTCCGGCGCTTGCCAAGCCCGGCGGGACCGGCTGCACTCCGCCCCAGCCACCAGCCTGCCGGGGAGCCGCCGCCATTCCCATGATCCTCGCCGCCAATGCGAATGCCCAAGGGTCCCATGTCGGCGAATGGCGCCATCCGGATGCCTGGGACCGTCCGGCCAGCAACCTTGAGAATGCCGTACGCCTGGCCCGCATCGCCGAGGCCGGACTGTTCGACCTGCTCTTCCTCGCCGATGGCAACGGCGTGCGGAACCTCGACAAGCCAGACCTCTTCGCCGCCACCAGCCCCTCCGACCGGCCGGCGGTGTTCGAGCCGGTGACGCTGCTCTCGGCGCTCGCCATGGTGACGCGGCATATCGGCCTCGTCGCCACCACCACGACGACCTATGACGAGCCCTATGCGGTGGCGCGGCGCTTCGCCTCGCTCGACCATATCAGCGGCGGACGGGCGGGCTGGAACCTGGTCACCACCTCGAATCCCGGCGATGCGCTGAACTTCAGCAAGGAGGCGCATGCGCCGCGCGAGGACCGCTACGCCCGCGCCGGCGAATTCGCCGACATAGTCAAGGGCTTGTGGGACTCCTGGGCCGACGATGCCTTTTCGCAGGACAAGGCCAGCGGGCGCTTCCTCGACCCGGCGCGGGTGCATGCGCTGAACCACAAGGGCGAACATTTCTCGGTCGCCGGGCCGCTGAACGCGCCGCGCCCGGTGCAGGGCCATCCGGTGATCTTCTCGGCCGGGCAGTCGGAGATGGGCAAGGAGCTCTCGGCCCGCACCGCCGATTGCGTCTTCGCCATCGAGGGGACGATCGAACGCGCCCGCACGCTCTATGCCGACCTCAAGGCGCGCCTGCCGCGCTATGGCCGCAGGCCGGAGAGCCTGAAGATCCTGAGCGGCGTCACCATCTTCGTCGGCGAGACGGAAGCCGAGGCCGATGCACTGTTCCAGGCGCTGGAGGATCTCGTCTCCCCCGCGGTCGGCCTCGACTACCTCTCCAAGATGATCGGCCACCGCATGACGGGCTACGCGCTCGACGAACCGATGCCCGATCTCGAGGCGGAGCATGTCGGGCCGACCGGCATCGGCAAGGCGATCCTCGGCGTGGCCCGCGCGGAAGGGCTGACGGTGCGGCAGACCTACAAGCGCATCCTGCCGCAGATGGCGGGCAACCTGTTCAAGGGCAGCGCCCGGCAGATCGCGGACCTGATGGAGGAGTGGTACCGGACCGAGGCCTGCGACGGCTTCATGATCGCGGCCCCGGTGGTGCCGACCGGGCTCGAGCGCCTCATCCGGCTCGTGGTGCCGGAGCTGCAACGCCGCGGCCTGTTCCGCACGGCTTATGAGGGCCGGACGCTCCGGGACAATCTCGGCCTGCCGCGCCCCGCCAACCGCTTCTTCTCCGAGCCCGCCTGATGCCGCGCCGCCGCACCCTCCTCGCCGCCCTCGCCCTGCCGGCCATCGCGCGTGCCGAGGCCTGGCCGGCGCGGCCGCTCCGCGTCGTCGTGCCCTTCGCGCCCGGCGGCGCCACCGACCTCATCGCCCGGCTGGTCGCGGAGCGGCTGGCCACCCCGCTCGGGCAGCAGGTGGCGGTCGAGAACCGCGCGGGCGCCTTCGGCATCCTCGGCGCCGATGCGGTGGCGAAGGCGCCGGCCGATGGCTACACGCTGCTCGCCGCCAGCCCGGGGCCGATGGCGGTGAATCCCTATGTCTACAAGACGCTGCCCTACGACCCGGAGCGCGACCTCTGCGGCGTCTCCATGGTGGCGACGATCCCCTATGTGATGGTCGTCCCCGCCTCGCTCGGCGTATCGAGCGTGCAGGAATTCCTGGCGCTGGCCCGCGCCCGGCCGGGCGCGATCAATTTCGCCACCTCCGGCATGGCCTCCCGCCTCACCGTCGAGATGTTCCGCGCGCTCGCCGGCGGCGTGCCGATGGAGATGGTGCAGTACCGGGGCGGCGCCCCGGCGCGGACCGACCTGCTGGCGGGGCGGATCCAGCTGGTGATCGAGCAGGCGCCCTCCTTCCTCGAGGATTTCCGCGCCGGCACGCTGCGCCCGCTGGCGGTGGGCGGCGCCCGGCGCTTCGCCCTGCTGCCTGAGGTGCCGACGCTGCAGGAGGCCGGCATCCCCGGCTACGAGGCCGCGGCCTGGCTTGGCTACGCCGCTCCCGCGGGCACGCCGATGGCGGTCCGCAGGCGACTGGCGGAGGAGATCGACCGCATCCTCCTGCTGCCGGAGGTGCGCGAGAGGCTGGCGAGCTGGGGCGCGGAGCCGGTGGGTGGCCCGCCCGAGGCGATGGACCGCCTGCTCGCCGCGGAACGGACCCGATGGCAGGATGTCGTGCGCCGCGCCGGGATCGAGCGGGAATAGCGGTCCTCCGCCTGCCGGGCCTGCGGGGCCGGCGATCGAGCTGCAACCCCTCGGCTTCGGCGAAGCGAGCCCCGGCGGCAGGGCAGGGGGCGGCGCCGAAGGGTACTGGCCTAACGGTCCCCGATTACCTATCCATGCGCCCTGCGCCGCAACACGGAATGGGACATTGCCGACACAAACGGTCCGAAATGCCAGGTTCGCTGCCGCTTTGCCGATGAGGCCCGGGTTTCCCCCGCCTGGCACCAGCCGCCGCCGGCCATGACCGGGACCGTGATGCTGACCGGGGCGACGGGCTTCCTCGGCTCGGCCATCGCCCTGGCCCTGCATGGCGCCGGCCACCGCGTCCGCGCCCTGGTCCGGCCGGAGACGCCGCGTGCCGTGCTCAGCGGCCTGCCGGTGGAGTTCATCCCCGGCGACCTCACCGATGCGGCCTCCATCGCCGAGGCCATGCGCAGCTGCGACGCCGCCATCCATTGCGCCGCCGACTACCGCATCTTCGTCCCCGACCCGGAGCGCATGTGGGCGGTGAACGTCGCCGGGACCGAGGCGGTGATGCGCGCGGCGCTGGCCGAGGGCTGCCGCCGCGTCGTCCATGTCTCCTCCGTCGCCACGCTGAAGCCCCGCCGCGACGGCCGGCCGGCCACCGAGGCGGATGCCGCCTCGCCCGGGGAGGCCATCGGCCCCTACAAGCGCAGCAAGACCGAGGCGGAGCGGCTGGTCGAGCGGCTGGTCGCCGAGGCCGGCCTGCCCGCCGTCATCGTCAACCCCTCGACGCCCATCGGCCCCCGCGACCGCCGCCCGACGCCGACCGGCCGCATCATCCTCGAAGCGGCGCGGGGGCGGATGCCGGCCTTCGTCGATACCGGCCTCAACCTCGTCCATGTCGATGACGTGGCCGCCGGCTGCGTCGCCGCGCTCACCCGGGGCGAGGTGGGCGAGCGCCATATCCTCGGCGGCCAGGACGTGCCGCTCGGCGAGCTGCTGACCCGCATCTCGGCGATCTTCGGCCGACGCCGCCCGGTGCGGCTGCCGCGCGCGCCGCTCTGGCCGGCGGCCGTCGCTTCCGAGGGCCTGGCCCGGCTGACGGGGCGGGAGCCGATGCTGACCCTCGATGGCCTCCGCATGGCCGCGCGCCCGATGTATTTCAGCGCTGCCAAGGCGGAGCGCATGCTCGGCCACCATGCCCGGCCCTGGCAGGAGGCGGTGGCCGAGGCCATCGCCTGGTTCCGCGAGCAGGGGATGCTCAACCGGTGACCTGGTTGGCCTTGGGGCTGGCGCTGGCCTGCTGCCTCGCCTGGGCCGTGCTGCTGCTCGGCCGCGGCTTCTTCTGGCTGGCCCGCGACGACGACAGCGACGCCGCCACCCTGCCCGAGCCGCCGCGCTGGCCGGGCGTCGCCGCCATCATCCCGGCGCGGGACGAGGCCGAGACCATTGGCGAGACGGTGCGCGGCCTGCTCGCCCAGGACTATCCCGGCCCCTTCCGGCTGGTGGTGGTCGACGACCGCAGCACGGACGGCACCGGCGATGTCGCCCGCGCCGCCGCCGCCGGCGACCCCAGGCTCACCGTGATCCGGGGCCGCGCCCGCCCGCCCGGCTGGACCGGCAAGCTCTGGGCGCTGGAGCAGGGCCTCGCCGAGGCGCTGCGGGAGCCGCCCGGCCGGCTGCTCTTCACCGATGCCGATATCCGCCACGCGCCGGACAGCCTCCGCCGCCTGGTGCAGCGGGCGGAGGCCGGGGGCCTCGTCCTGGTCTCGCTGATGGCCCGGCTGCGATGCGCCAGCGCCGCCGAGCTCTGGCTGATCCCGGCCTTCATCTTCTTCTTCCAAATGCTCTATCCCTTCCGCTGGTCGAACGACCCGAGCGCGCGGACGGCGGCGGCGGCGGGCGGCTGCGTCCTGCTGGATCGCCGTGGCTTCCAGCGTGCCGGCGGCCTCGCCCCGATCCGCGGCGCCATCATCGACGACTGCGCCCTGGCCCGGCGGATGAAGGGCGTCGGCCCGATCTGGACCGGCCTCACCGAGCGGGTCGAGAGCCTCCGCCCCTATGAGGGCGCGGGCGCCATCCGCCGCATGGTGGCGCGCACCGCCTATGCGCAGCTCGGCTACAATGCCCTGACGCTTGCCGGGATGATCGCGGCGCTGGCCCTTGTCTACCTTGCCCCGCCCGCGCTGGCGCTGCTGGCCGGCGGCCCCGCCCGTTGGCTCGGCCTGCTCGCCTGGGGGGGCATGGCGCTCGCCTTCGCCCCCACCCTGCGCCGATTCGGCATGTCTCCCCTGCGTGGGCTGGCCCTGCCGGGGATCGCCGCCGCCTATATGCTGTTCACGCTGGACTCGGCCTTCGCCGAGTGGCGCGGCCGGGGAGGGATGTGGAAGGGCGAAGCTGGTCCGCGCGCGGATCGAGCCACAGGAGCGGATTAATGCAATCCCATCCGGGCAACTTCCCCTTCGCAAGCACGGTAAGAGGCCGTATTCGCATAAGTTGATCGGCTGGCGTCACGTCCGGCCCCTAGAGGATTGTTCGCCTTGTCCACGATTCAGGATCTCGCCGCGGCGGCGCTGCGGTCGGACCTGGCGCTGGCCGGACCGAGTGGCCCGCTGGTGCCGGGGCCTCTCGACGCCGCAATCGACAGCGCCGCGGCGCATCTCCTCGGCCATCAGCAGCCGGACGGTCATTGGGTTTTCGAACTGGAGGCCGACGCCACCATCCCCGCCGAGTACCTGATGCTGCGCCGCTTCTTCGGCCAGCGCGATCCGGCGCGCGAGGCGCGGATCGGCCGCTACCTCCGCCGCCTCCAGGCGCAGCAGGATGCCAATTGCGATGGCGGCTGGCCGCTCTTCCATGGCGGGCCGATCGACATCTCCTGCTCGGTGAAGGCCTATTTCGCCCTCCGCCTGATCGGCGACCCGGTCAATGCCCCGCATATGGAGCGCGCCCGCTCCGCCATCCTCGCCGCCGGCGGGGCGGAGCAGAGCAACGTCTTCACCCGGGCGACGCTCGCGCTCTTCGGCCAGGTGCCCTGGCAGGCGGTGCCGGTGATGCCGCCCGAGATCGTGCTGCTGCCCCGCTGGTTCCCCTTCCACCTGTCGAAGATCAGCTACTGGGCCCGCACCGTGCTGGTGCCGCTGACCGTGGTGATGGCCCACAGGCCGCAGCCGCTCGAGCCGCTCGGCGTCTCGGTGACGGAGCTGTTCCGCACCCCGCCCGCCCTGGTGAAGCAATGGCCCGGCGGCGCCCATGCGGCCGAGCCCTGGCGCACCCTGTTCCGCCAGATGGACGCCGTCCTGCAACGTGCCCACGGCCTGATCCCCGAGACGCTGCGCGCCCGCGCCGAGGCCCGCGCCGAGGCCTTCGTCACTGAGCGGCTGAATGGCGAGGACGGGCTCGGCGCCATCTACCCCGCCATGGCGAACGCGATCTGGATGTACCACTGCCTCGGCGTGGCCGAGGACGACCCGCGCATGGTCACCGCCTGGGCCGCGGTCGAGAAGCTGGTGATGGACCGGCCGGAGCGGGACGAGACCTATGTCCAGCCCTGCCTCTCCCCCATCTGGGACACCGCCCTCGTCTCCCACGCGCTGCTGGAGGCCGGCGGCGAGGAGGCCGAGGCGGCCGCCGGGCGCGGCCTCGAGTGGCTGCTCGACCGGCAGGTGACGGACCTGGAAGGCGACTGGGCCGAGGCCCGCCCCGGCGTCCCGCCCGGCGGCTGGGCCTTCCAGTATGCCAACCCGCATTACCCGGATGTCGACGACACCGCCGCCGTCGTCCTCGCCCTCGACCGCGCCCGCAAGCAGACCGCTGCCCTGCCGGAAGACCGCACCGACGCCGCCATCGCCCGCGCCACCGAATGGGTCGTGGGCATGCAGTCGAAGGGCGGCGGCTGGGGCGCCTTCGACGCCGACAACACCCATCAGTACCTGAACAGCATCCCCTTCGCCGACCACGGCGCGCTGCTCGACCCGCCGACTGCCGATGTCTCCGGCCGCTGCCTCGCCATGCTGGCCCAGCTCGGCCATGCGCCGGACAGCCCGGTGATGCGCCGCTCCATCGACTACCTCCTCGGCGAGCAGGAGCCGGACGGCGCCTGGTACGGCCGCTGGGGCGTCAATTACGTCTACGGCACCTGGTCGGCGGTGACGGCGCTGAACGCCGCCGGCCTGCCGCCCGCGCATCCGGCCATGCGCAAGGCTGTCACCTGGCTGAAATCCGTGCAGAACCCGGATGGCGGCTGGGGCGAGGACGGGCTGACCTATCCCCGCCGCGGCGGCACCCGCGCGGACCCGGACCGCCGCATGGGCCCGAGCAGCGCCAGCCAGACCGCTTGGGCGCTTCTGGCGTTGATGGCCGCCGGGGTGGTGGAGGACCCTGCGGTCGATCGCGGCGCGCTCTGGCTGCTGCGCAACCAGGGACCGGACGGCGCCTGGCCGGAAGAGGACTATACCGGCACGGGCTTCCCGCGCGTCTTCTACCTTCGCTACCACGGCTATGCGCGGCTCTTCCCGCTCTGGGCCCTGGCACGGCTGCGCAACCTGCGCCGCAGCAACTCCCGGCGGGTGACGCACGGGCTCTAGGGACCTCCAGGCCCCGGCAGCGGGCGGGTCCATGCCGTGGCGCGGATCGACGGAAGGGCAAGGCCGGGCTGCCGCCGGTGCAACCCGTCCACATCTCAGTCCACACCCTTATCCCCGAACTTGTGGATAAGTCTGGGGGCCGAAGCCTGGCGCCTGCTGCCCGGAACGATCGCGGATCCGTGCGCCCCGCCTTCATCCGGAATCTGCAAGCTACCCGCGCAGACCCTTGATATATCAAGGATTCCGCGGAACCTACCGGTGTAAACCAATGTCCGAAACGGTACCGGGCCGCCGTGGTGGCCCGGTCTGTGGAAAGTCCGCCCGGGCCAACCGCCTTGCGCGGGAAGCCCGGCAAGGAGATCAGGCCGCCTGCTCCAGGGTCGGCGCCACGTCGGCGACGGTGGTGCGGTGCAGGTCCCGCACCTTGGTCGAATCATACCGCCGCGCCCGGTGCATCGTCGCCCGGTTGTCCCACATCACCAGGTCATGCGGCCGCCACACATGGGCGTGGACGAACTCCCGCCCCGTCGCATGCTCGTTGAGGTCGCGCAGCAGGGCCCGCGCCTCCGGCACCGGCCAGCCCTGGATCGCCCCCGCATGGGCCGAGAGAAAGAGCGAAAGCCGCCCCGTCCTCGGATGCCGCCGCACCAGCCGCTGCGGCACCGGCCGCCACTTCTCCAGCTCCTCCAACGTGAAGTCGGTGAAGCCGAGCACGCCGCGCGAGTAGATCTGGCTGTGCTCGCAGACGAGGTCGCGCACCATCGCCTTCATCTCATCGTCGAGCGCATCCCAGGCCGCCCGCATGTCGGCGAATTCCGTGTTGCCGCCGCCGCCCGGGATCACCCGCGCCGAGAGCAGCGAATACTTCGCCGGCGTCGGCTTGAAGCTGCTGTCGCTGTGCCAGAGCATGTTGCCGAGGCTGAACAGCCGCTTGCGGTCGTCCCGCGCCATCACCGTGCCGTCGCGCTCGAGGTTGGAGATGTCGTTGATCTCCATCGACAGCCGCCGCGCCTGGCCCTGGACGATGTCGCCCGTCGCCAGCTCCAGCTCGCCGAAATGCCGGCTGAAGGCGACCTGCTGCTGGTCGTCGATCGGCTGGTCGCGGAAGACGAGCACCGCGTAGCGATCCATCCCGGCGTCGATCGCCGCGGCCTCGGCGGCACCGATCGGCTGCCGCAGGTCGATGCCCGAGACCTCGCCGACGAAATCGGGGCGGGCCGGGTTGGCGGGACGGATGGAGAGGTTCATGGCAAGGGTTCCCTCGGTCGGGGGCTTCGGCCCCGTTGCCGAGGAGATTAGGCCAAAGCTCGGCGCCAGGGAAAGGCTTGCGCCCCCCGCCATCCCCCGGCGAAGCTTCCTTGCCGCCAGGGAGAATGGGCATGATGCGCAAGCTGCTTCTCGGTCTCTGCCTCGGGCTCGCCGCCCTGGCCCAGGCCAAGGCCCAGCCCCAGAACGGCGCCGACACCGTGGCCGCCATCAAGGCGCGCGGCCTCGTCATCTGCGGCGTCTCGGTCAATGCGATCGGCTTCGCCGTGCCCGATGCGCGCGGCGTCTTCCGCGGCATCGATGTCGATGCCTGCCGCTCCGTCGCCGCCGCCATCCTCGGCGATGCCGGCAAGGTCCGCTTCGTCCCCACGACGACGCAGGTGCGCTTCACCGCCCTGCAATCCGGCGAGGTCGACCTGCTGGTCCGCAACACCACCTGGAGCCTGGGGCGCGAGGCGCAGCTCGGCCTCGCCTTCGCCAGCATCAATTTCTACGACGGCCAGGGCTTCATGGTGCGGAAATCCTCCGGCGTCACCTCCGCCCGCCAGCTCGACGGCGCCACAATCTGCGTCCAGCCCGGCACCACGACGGAGCTCAACCTCGCCGACTGGTTCCGCACCCACAATCTGCGCTTCACCCCCGTCATCATCGAGCAGGTCGAGGAGTTGCGCGCCGCCTTCGTCAGCGGCCGCTGCGACGCCTACACCAACGACGCCTCCTCGCTCGCGTCCTTCCGCGCTGCCCAGGGCAACAGCGGCGACTTCGTGCTGCTGCCCGAGATCATTTCGAAGGAGCCGCTCGGCGCCCTGGTGCGCAAGGGCGACTGGCGCTTCTTCGACATCGTCCGCTGGTCGCACTTCGCCATGGTGACGGCGGAGGAGTACGGCATCACCAGCCAGAACATCGACAGCTTCATGGCGAGCCCGAACCCCGACATCCAGCGCCTGCTCGGCCGCACCGGGGAGTTCGGCCGGGCTATGGGCATCGAGAACGACTGGGCGGTGAAGATCATCCGCCAGGTCGGCAATCTCGGCGAGGTATGGGAACGCAACATCACCCCGCTCGGCATCCAGCGAGGCATCAACGGCCTCTGGACCCAAGGCGGGCTGCAATACGCGCCGCCCATCCGGTGAGGCCGCGCGAGGCGGCTTGACGCGGGCCCGGCCCGCGCCTCACGCTTCCCCCAGGAGGCCGGCGACAGACCGGCACGACGGGAGGCTTCCATGCACCATTGCTTCATGGCGGCGGCGCTAGCGTTCTGCATCGCAGCACCCGCGGCGGCGCAGCGCAACCTGGTGATCGCGGCACAGACGCCGCCCAGCGCGCTCGACCCGCATTTCCACAACACCACCAACAACAACATGGTGCTGCGGCAGATCTTCGAGGCGCTGTTCGAGCTCGACAACCAGGCCCGCCCCCAGCCGCGCCTCGCCGAGAGCCTCCGCCTGATCGACCCGTTGACCTGGGAGGTGAAGCTGCGCCGGGGGGTGCGCTTCCACGACGGCACGCCCTTCGAGGCGGAGGACATCGCCTACACCTTCGCCCGCGTCCCCACCGTGCCGAACAGCCCGGCCCTCTTCACCCCGGCGGTACGGACCATCAGCGCGGTCGAGATCAAGGACCCGCAGACCGTCATCCTCCGCACGCGGGAGCCGAACCCGCTGATGCCCATCGACCTGGCGGCGCCGGCCATCCTCTCGCGCAAGGTGCATGGCCCGAGCCCGTCCACCTCCGACTTCAACACCGGGCGGCTGGCCATCGGCACCGGCCCCTACCGCTACGCCGCCTGGCTGCCGAACGAGCGGCTGGAGGTGACGCGCAACCCGGAATACTGGGGCCCCGCCGAGCCCTGGGACCGCGTGACCTTCCGCTACATTCCGCAGGGCGGCTCCCGCATGGCGGCGCTGCTGACCGGCGAGGCGGACCTGATCGACTACGTCCCCATGCAGGACATGCCCCGGCTGGAGCGCGACCCGCGCTTCGCACTCTTCAGCGTGGACAGCGTGACCTTCGTCTACCTCGCCCCGGATGCGATGCGGGAGACGACGCCCTTCGCCACCGACCGCCAGGGCCGGCCCCTGCCGCGCAACCCGCTCGCCGACCGGCGGGTGCGCGAGGCGCTGTCGCTCGCCATCCCGCGCGAGGCGATCGCGGAACGTCTCTACCACGGCCAGGCCCGCGCCGCCGACCAGTTCGCCGCCCCCATCGCCGCGCACCGCCTGCCCGACCTGCCGCCCCTGCCGCATGAGCCGGCCCGCGCCCGCGCCCTGCTGGCCGAGGCCGGCTACCCGGGGGGCTTCCGCCTGACCATCCACGGCCCGAACGGCTTCTTCCCCGGCGATGACGGGCTGCTCCAGGCGCTCGCGCAGTCCTTCACCCGAATCGGCATCGAGACCTCGGTCGAGACGCTGCCGCCGGCGACGCTCTTCACCCGCGCCACCAACCGCGAATTCTCGCTCTTCATGACCTATTTCAGCAGCTACCTGACCATCAACCCGATGCGCCAGGTGGCGATGACGCGGAACCCGGAGCTCGGCCATGGCCCCTTCAACCGCCAGCGCTACTCCAACCCCGCCATGGACGCGCCGCTGGCCGAGGCGCTGACCACCATGGACCCGGAGCGGCGCGAGATCCTCACCCAGCAGGCCGCGCAGGCCCTGCTGGAGGACAAGGGCGTGCTGCCGATCATCTTCCTCCGCAATACCTGGGCCGCGCGGCGCGACAAGGTGACCTACGAGCCGAGCCCGGTGAACCACACCACCGCGCTATACGCCCGCCCCGTGCAGTAGCGCGGGCGCGCGGCCCGGCGCATGCTGCGGCATCGCCACGGAGAAGCTTCGCATGCCCGACGCCGCCCTGCTCGCCCGCCTCGCCGCCGCGGTGGATGCGAATTTCGAGCGCGAGACCGCCTTCCTCGCCGATCTCGTCCGCTTCCCCTCCACCCGCGGCAACGAGGCGCCGCTGCAGGACTGGATGGCCCGCCAGCTCGCCGCCCGCGGCTATGCGGTGGACCGCTTCACCCTCGCTGATGTCCCGCTCGCCAGCCACCTCAAGGCCAGCCCGATGGTCGAGGCCGACCCCGACCGCTCCGTCCAGGTCGTCGCCACCCATCGCGCCGAGAAGCCGACCGGCCGCAGCCTCATCCTCCAGGGCCATATCGACGTGGTGCCCGAGGGCCCTGTCGAGATGTGGACCTACCCGCCCTACAGCGCCACCATCAAGGACGGCTGGATGTACGGCCGCGGCGCGCATGACATGAAGTCCGGCGTCGCCGCCATGGTCTTCGCCATGGACTCGCTGAAGTCGGCCGGGCTCGAACCCGCCGCCGATGTCCACCTCCAGACCGTCACCGAGGAGGAGAGCACCGGCAACGGCGCCCTCTCGACCCTGCTCCGCGGCTACCGCGCCGAGGCCGCGCTGGTGCCGGAGCCGACGGGTGGCACTATCACCCGCGCCCATACCGGCACGCTCTGGTTCCGCATTAAGGTGCGCGGCATCCCGGTGCATGTCGCGGTCGCCCAGAGCGGCAGCAACGCCATCCTCTCCGCCTACCACCTGATCCAGGCGTTGCAGTCCCACACCGCCACGCTGAACGAGGCCGCCCGCCACCACGAATGGTACAACGGCATCGAGAGCCCGCTGAAATTCAACCCCGGCATCATCCGCGGCGGCGACTGGGCCAGCAGCACGCCTGCCTGGTGCGAGGTCGATTGCCGCATCGGCCTCCTGCCCGGCGCCGATGTCGCCGAGATCCAGCGCGGCGTCGAACGCTGCGTCGCCGAGGCGGCGCGCGGCGACAATTTCCTCGCCAACAACCCGCCCTCGGTCGAGTGGCACGGCTTCCTCGCCGATGGCTACGTCCTGGAGCCGGGCAGCGAGGCGGAGGCGGTGCTGGCCCGCGCCCATGCCCAGGTCTTCGGCGAGGAGATGCCGGCCCGCATCACCACGGCAGTGAACGACACCCGCTTCTACGGCCTCTATTTCGGCATCCCCGGGCTCTGCTACGGGCCGAAGGGGGAGGGGGCCCATGCCTTCGACGAGCGGACCAGCCTCGACCACCTGAAGCAGACGACGCTCGCCATCGCCGCCTTCATCGCCGACTGGTGCGGGGCACGCCCGGCCGGCTGACCCCCTTGCACCCACGGCCCGCCCTGGCGAAGTAAGCGGCCGCAGCCGGGGGAGGAGTGGGTGACGAAGCAGTTCTGGGCAGGTCTCGCGCTGGCGCTCGGCCTGGTCCTGCCGGCCGCGGCCCAGCCGCAGCCACGGCCCGGCGCCTCGCCAGGCGGCCCCCCACCGGGCGGCCAGCCGCCGCTGACGGTGGAGCCGGGGGATTTCTGGGCCGATGTCCGCTCCTGGGACGAGCAGGCCCGCCGCCGCCTCGGCCGCGGCGCCGCCCCGGCCATGCCGGGCGGAGGCGAGGCGGCCGCGCCCCGGCCCCGTCCGCGCCGCCCGCCGCAGCAGCAGCAGCAGCGCTGACACCGGCCCCTTACCAGAGCCAGCTCATCATCATCCCGCCCTGGTTCCAAAGGCGGTTCAGGCCCCGCTCCAACCCGAGCCCCCGCGCGCCGACATGGCGCTCGTAGAGCGAGCCGTAGTCGCCCACCTGCCGGACGACCTGGAAGGCCCAGTCGTCGCGCAGCCCGAGCCCGGCGCCGACATTCTCGTTGAGCCCCAGGAAGCGGCGGATTTGTGGGTCGGTGGTGCTCGCGCGTGCCGCCACCACGGTCTCGCGCGTCAAGCCGAATTCCTCCGCCTGGATCAGGGCGGAAATGGTCCAGCGCACCAGCAGCGCCCATTCGCCATCGCCGTTGCGCACCATGGCGCCGTGCGGCTCCTTGGCGATCAGCTCCGGCAGCAGCACCACCGCATCCGGGTCGGGCGCGGCGAGCCGGTTGGCGCTGAGGCTGATCATGTCGTTGCTGATGGCATCGCACCGCCCGGCGAAGAAGGCGGCGATGACGTTCGGCTGGGTGTCGAAGGCGATGGTCGTCAGCCGGATGTTGGAGCGCTGGGCGAAGTCGTTCAGGTTCCGCTCGACGACGCTGCCCTGGGTGGCGCAGACCGTCGCGCCGTCGAGTTCGGCCGCGCGCGTGATGTTGAGGCTGCGGCGCACCAGGAAGCCCTGGCCGGTGTAGAAGTAGGGCGGCGCCACGATGCTGAGGCCGAGGGTCGCATCGCGCGACAGCGTCAGGGCGGTGAGATAGACGAGCACATCCACTTCGCCGCTCTGCACGGCGGTGAAGCGGCTCTGCGCCGTGAGGGGCACGAAGCGCACCTTGTCGGCATCGCCCAGCGCCGCCGCCGCGATCGCGCGGCAGATATCGGCATGCAGCCCGACCCAGCGGCCCTGCGAATCCGGGCGGGCCATGCCGGCGACGCCGGAGGGCACGCCGCAGCGCACGGCGCCGTTCTGCCGCACTGCGTCCAGGGTCGGGCCGGCGCTTGCCGGCGCGGCAAGGCCCAGCAGGCCCGCCGCGAGGAGGGAGAGGATCGAGAGCCGCATCAGCCGCCAACTCCCCCAGCGCGAAGCAACTCCGCGCGGTGCTCGATGAAGCCTGCGACGGCGGCGGCGAAGCGGTCCAGCTCCGCCTCGCCCACCGGCAGGCTCAGCGCCACCATGCCGCGCCGGGCGAGGTAGATGCCGGCTTCCAGCATGTCGAAGAAGAACAGCTCGCGCAGCTGCTCCTCGCCCGGGGTCGATGCATAGGGCCGCCCCGGCGCCGGCCGGCGGAAATGCACGGTCAGCATCGAGCCGATGCCGGTGAAGCCGAGCGGCACCCCGGCCGCCTCGGCCAGCCCGTTCAGCCGCGCGCACAGCGCCTCGCCGCGCCGGTACAGCGCCTCCGCCGCCTCAGCGGTGAAGATCTCGCCCATCGCCACGACGCCGGCATTCATCGACAGCACGTTGTTGTTGAAGGTGCCGGCATGGGCAAGCTTGCCGCCGAACTGCGCCATCACATCCGCCCGCCCGCCGAAGGCGCCGAAGGACATGCCGCCGGCGATGTACTTGCCGAGCGTCGTCATGTCGGGCGTGATGCCGAGCCGCGCCTGCATTCCGCCGGCCGCGTGGCGGCTGGTCATCACCTCGTCGAAGATCAGCAGCGCGCCGGTCTCGTCCGCCACCGCCCGGAGCGCGGCGAGGAAGGCCGGCTCCGCCGGGATGCAGCCGCCGGAGCCCAGCATCGGCTCCACGATGATCGCCGCCAGTTCCGCGCCATGCTCCCGCGCGGCGGCGGCCGCGCCGGCGGCATCGTTGTAATCCGCCATCACGAAGGGCAGCGGCAGCGCCGCCGGGCTGCTGCCGGCGAAGGGGAAGGTCAGCACGCCGCCATGGTAGCCGCCGCGGAAGGCCATGACCTTCGGGCGGCCGGTGAGGGCCCGCGCCGCGGTCAGCGCCATCAGGTTCGCCTCGGTGCCGCTGTTGGTGAAGCGGACCCGCTCCAGCGAGGGGAAGCGCCCGCAGAGCAGCCGCGCCAGCCGCTCCTCGCCCGGCCCGACCGAGGCGAAGTTGATGCCGCGCCGCAGCACGTCGTGCAGCACCGCATGGATGCGCGGCTCGGAATGGCCGAACAGCCCGGCGGTGTATTCGCCGCAGAGGTCGAGATACTCATGGCCGTCGAGATCCCAGAGCCGGCAGTCCTCGCCCCGCGTCATCGATGTCGGGAAGGGTGAATAGGCGATGACGCTGCGGGTATTGCCGCCGCCGAGCACTTCGAGCGCCTGCTCGTGCAGCGCCGCGCTGAGCGGCCGCTTCGCCGCATAGGCGGTGCGCGCCGCCTCGACCGCGCCCGGCAGGTCGAGGCTGTTCCGGCGGTCATCGATGGCAGCGCTCATGGCATGGCTCCATGGATAGGGCGGGCGGATGGGGACCGGTTGGGCATGGGCGGGCACTCCGGTATGGGCTGCTTGGACGGCTCCCTGAGGCTGCAGCCTTATTTCGGCATATCATTCACCGTAAAAATGTGATCACAAAGACCGGCCCATGACAATCACTCTTTCCACCCACGATATCGCCGCCGAAGAGCTGCCACTCGAGGAGCAGGCCTACCGCCGGCTGCGCCAGGCGCTGGTGGAGGGGGTCTTCACCCCGGGCGAGAAGCTGTCGATCCGCCGCATCGCCGAGGCGCTCGGCACCAGCCCGATGCCCGCCCGGACCGCACTGCGCCGCCTCGCCACCGAACAGGCGCTCGACGCCTTGCCCTCGGGCACCGTCCTGGTCCCTCGCCTGACCCGCGCCGCCTTCCAGGAGGTCAGCGCGATCCGCGCCGAGTTGGAGCCGCTCGCCATCCGTCTGGCCGCAGGGCGGGTGGATGCAGGCACGCTCGACGCGCTGGCGGCGGTGGTGGCCGAGCAGGATGCCGCGCGCGCCGCCGGCCGGCCCGAACTCTGCCTGCAGAAGGACCGCGAATTCCTGTTCGGCCTCTACCGCCGGGCGGGGGCGCCGATGCTGCTCGGCATAATCGAGGCGCTCTGGCTGCGGCGCGGCCCGCTCTTCTGGGAGGCCCGCTGGATCGTGATGGGGAGCCCGCCGGAGGCGGCGCACCGGCACGGGCCGATCCTCGCCGCCCTGCGCCGTGGCGCCGGCGAGGAGGCTGCGCGGGAGCTGAAGGCCGAGATCGAGCGGATGACCGCCTTCCTGAGCGGCGCCCTGCAATTCGAGGGCGAGGCCCCGGCCAGGCCGCGGGCAATGCGCGCCAGAGCCTGAGCGGCCCCCGCCCGCGCCGCCGCCGTCACCCCTCGCGCGGCAGCGCCGCCGTGATCGCGCGCGCCAGCACCTCCAGGTCGAAGGGCTTCGGGATCACCGCCGCGTCGTCCGGCAGCGCTACCCGCGCGAAGCCGGTAATGAACAGCACCGGCAGGCCCGGCAGCCGGTCCTGCGCCGCCTCGGCCACGCTGCGCCCATCCATCCGGCCCGGCAGGCCGACATCCGTCACCAGGAGGTCGGGGCGCAGCCCCTCGTCCAGCAGCCGCAGCGCCGCCGGGCCGTCGGGCGCCTCGACCACATGGTAGCCGAGGTCGCGCAGCCGCTCGGCCGCCGGCGTGCGCACCGTCGTCTCGTCGTCCACCATCAGCACCGTCGCCCCGGCGGCGGCCAGCTCCGCCTGCTCCATCCCGCCGGCCTCGTCGGGGACGGCCGCAGCCCCTCCGGCGTGCCGCGGCAACAGCAGGCGCACCGTCGTCCCGCGCCCCGGCGTGCTGGCGATGCGCAGCACGCCGCCGGACTGCCGCACGAAGCCGAAGACCTGGCTCAGGCCGAGGCCGGTGCCCTGGCCTTGCGGCTTGGTGGTGAAGAATGGCTCCAGCACCCGCTCCATGACCTCGGGCGCCATGCCCGTGCCGGTGTCCCGCACCGCGATCTCGATGAAGTCGCCCGGCAGCGCCGCCTCGTCAGGCCGTAATGCCGCCGCCCCGAGCCGGGCCCCGCGGCTGGCGATCGTCAGGCTCCCGCCCTCCGGCATCGCATCCCGCGCATTGATGCAGAGGTTGAGGATGGCGCTCTCCAACTCGTTCGGGTCGCACAGCACGGCGCCGGCGCCATCCTCCAGCCGCAGTTCGAGCGCGATCGCGGGCCCGACCATCCGCCGCAGCATGTCGGCCATCCCCGCCGCCAGCGCCTCCGGCTTCAGCGGCTTCGGGTCGAGCCGCTGGCGCCGCGCGAAGGCGAGCAGCCGGCGGGTGAGGCCGGCCGCGCGCCCGGCCGCGTCGCGCGCCGCCAGCATGTAGCGCGCGGCATCGCCGGCCCGGCCCTCATCCATCCGCCGCCGCGCCATCTCGAGCGCGCCGGTCACGCCCTGCAGCATGTTGTTGAAGTCATGCGCGATGCCGCCGGTGAGCTGGCCGATCGCCTCCATCTTCTGCGCCTGGCGCAGGCTCTCCTCGGCGGCCATCAGCTCCCCGGTCCGCTCGGCCACCCGCGCCTCCAGCTCCTCGGCGCCGCGGGTCAGCGCCTCGCGCGCGCGGATGGTATCGTCGATGTCGGCGCAGGCGCCGAGCCATTCCGCGGCGCCGCCCGCGCCGACGGCCGGGCCGCGCGCCCCGCGCATCTGGAACCAGCGCCAGGTGCCGTCCGCGGCGCGGCGCAGGCGGCACTCGGCATCGACGATGTCCATCGCGGCGGCACGGCCCCAGGCCGCCCGCACCACCGCCCGGTCGTCAGGGTGGACCGCGCCCAGCCAGCCCGGCCCGCGGCTCGCCGCATCCGTGAGGCCGGTGAAGGCGATCCATTGCGGGCTGGCCCAGCTCCAGTCCCCGCCATCCGCCGAGCGCCAGACGAGCTGCGGGATGCCCTCGGCCAGCCGGCGGAAGCGCTCCTTCTCCGTCTCCAGCGCGCCGCTGGCCGCGACCATGTCGGAGACGTCCTGCACGATGCCGGCGACTCGCGCGACCCGGCCCGAGGCATCGCGGATCGGGAAGCCGGTGTCGCGCAGGTGGGCGACCCGGCCATCCGCCGGCCGCACCACGCGGTACTGCGCGACCACCGTCTCGCCCGCGAGGGCGCGCGGCATCGCCTCGAAGGCGGCCGCGCGGTCCTCCGGGTGCACCAGGTCGCGCCAGCGGCCGAGATCGGCCAGGAGGTGGTCGCGCGGCTCGCCGAAGATGCGCTCGAAGGCCGGCGAGAGGTATTCCAGCCTCGCCCCCTGCTCGCCCGCGATCCACAGCACGTCGGCCGAGTTCTCGGCGAAGCTGCGGAAACGCTCCTCGCTCTCGCGCAGCGCCGCCTCGGCGCGGCGGTGCGTCGTGACGTCCTGCATCACCACCATGATCCGGCCGCGTGCCTGGTCCTGCACCCGGGCGACGTACATCTGCAGGATCCTGCCCTGGGAGCGCGCCTCGCGCTCGAAGCGCGCCACCTCGCCGGTTTCGAGCGCGCGGTCGAAGATGTCGTACCAACCCTCGTCCTCGTCGGGGAAGTGGTCGCGCACCGACCGCCCGGTGAGATCGCCGGTGCGGAACATCGCCTGCGAGGCCGGGTTCATCGTCACGTAGCGCCAGTCGCGCAGCCCATTGGGGCGCTGCGGCAGCCGCTCGAAGATCATCACCCCCTCGTCCATCGCCTCGAAGAGGATGCGGTACTTCGCCTCCTCCTCCCGCAGCGCCGCCTCGGCCAGGCGGGCCGCGCTGCGGTCGTGCAGCATCCAGACCGCGCCGACCGGCGTGGCCTCGCCGGGTGCGCGCAGCGGCATCGCCTCGATGGCGACCCAGGCCCGGCCGTTGCCCCGCCGCCGCACCCAGCCCTCGCGCGAGACCCGGCCGCCGCCCAGCACCGTCGCGGCATCCGCCGCGAGCGCGCCGGCCGCTGCCTCGTCACCGGGTTCCAGCGCGGCGTCCAGCGGCATCCCCGCCAGCGCCGCCGCCTCGCCCCAGCCGAGCAGGGCGCCTGCGCCGGGATTCCAGGACAGGACGTGCCCGTCACGGCCGGTGACGACGATGGCGCAATCGATCGCGCCCTCGATGACCGTGCGCAGCTCCGCCTCGTGCCAGCCGGCGGCCGGCTCCGCATCGGCATGCCCGCGAAGGGTCGCGGCTGCCCGGGAAGCAATTAGCCGGGCCTGGTCCTCCGCGATGCGCTGGTCGAGCAGGGCGCCCAGCTCCGCCGCAGGGCCGGCCGGCGCCCGCCTGGCCCCCTCGAGCTCCTGCCGGAGTCGCTCGACCTCCCGTTGCAGCGCCGCCCGTTCCCGGCGGAGCTCCTCCGGATCGGGGCCGGGCTGGTCATGCATGGGCGTCGGATGCCCGGGGCACGCCCCGCGGCCCGGCCTCGCCGGCGGCGCGGCAGCAGCCCGGGCGCAGGGGGCCAGCGGCGTCATCGCTCGGTACATGGGCGAGGAAGGCGTTGGGCGATGCGGGCCAACCGGCCATGGTGGAATCCTGCACTGGCAACGTAAAATCCTGCGGGCCGGTAGCCGGCCTTGCCATGGCGGCCGCCGGCCCTCACGCGGGCTTTGAGGGGCGGGCAACCAGGGTCGGCGCCCGCCCGCTCCGGGCATGCAGCGCCGCGAAGGGCCGATGGTTGCCTTCACGCATCTTCAGGTCGGGGTGCTCGTTCCGGGTGCGCTCGCGCATGTCCTCCCGGCGCGGCCTCGATGGACCTTGCGGTGCCGATGCCTCCCGGGCCGGGAGCACAACCCATTCCCGCGCCGTGCTCGCGCGCATCTGCCGACAGCGCCACCCTGGCGCCCGGCCGCCGTCATGCCGCGGTCATGAAGGATCTGCGAACACGCGGCGCCTCGTCCGGCGCCGCGGCACGCTTCCTATTCCGCAGGCGGCGGCGCCACCGGCAGCGCGGCCGCATAGGGCTCGATTCGCAGGCTCTCGCTCCTGAGGATCGCCACTCGTCCGGTGGCGGCGAATCGCGTTGCCCCGTCCGGTGCCCGCCCGACAGCGTAGCGCCAGGCGGTGACCTGCCCCTCGGCCACCAGCGCGCGGGCGAGTCGCTCAACCGCCGGCCCGCTGCCGAGCCGCGCCAGCTCCGCCTCGGTGAGGCCGATCGTTACCTCGTCCCGCGGCCCGACCACCTTGAACAGGCTGACCCCGGCGCCCTGCGCCGCCGCCAGCCCCGGCAGCAGCGCCAGGCCGAGTCCCGCGAGATGCCGACGCCAGACCATGGCCGATCCTCCCTTCGCATCCGTCTCCGGGGAGCATGCAAAACCCTGTCCCGCCCGGCAATCCGTCACGCCTGCGTTGCGACGGGCCTGTGGATAGCGGGGATCATGGGGATGGATGGCGATGAGGCTTGACGGACTCACCCGCAATGACCGCTTATCCATGAACGGAATATGAACATCGGCGCTCGGCCCGCTTTCGCGCCGCGCCGGAACCAAACACCCCATCTGGTGTTATGAGGGGGTGCAGACGACAATATCTTGTGTCACGTCGCTGCTGGATGCATTCTCCCCCACCGGGGACTGGAAGGGGATAGCGCGGTGTTCGATACGGTTCAGCTTGCAGGTCATCACCAGGTTCAGGTCGATCGCAGCCGCGACGCGCGGCTGACGGATTTCGGCAAGGCGACGCTGGATGACCGCTACCTGCTGCCCGGCGAAAGCTACCAAGACCTCTTCGCCCGCGTCGCCTCGGCCTATGGCGACGATGCGGCGCATGCCCAGCGCATCTACGACTACATCTCCAAGCTCTGGTTCATGCCGGCGACGCCCGTGCTGTCCAACGGCGGCACCACGCGTGGCCTGCCCATCTCCTGCTTCCTGAACGAGGCGGATGACAGCCTGGACGGCATCGTCGGCCTCTGGAACGAGAATGTCTGGCTGGCGGCCAAGGGCGGCGGCATCGGCAGCTACTGGGGCAACCTCCGCGGCATCGGCGAGAAGGTCGGCCGCAACGGCAAGACCTCCGGCGTCGTCCCCTTCATCCGCGTCATGGACAGCCTGACGCTCGCCATCTCCCAGGGCTCCCTCCGCCGCGGCTCGGCCGCCGTCTACCTCCCCGTCAGCCACCCCGAGGTCGAGGAGTTCATCGAGATCCGCCGCCCGACCGGCGGCGACCCGAACCGCAAGGCGCTGAACCTCCACCACGGCCTGCTGATCTCGGACGCCTTCATGCGCGCCGTCGAGGCCGATGAGGAGTGGCCGCTCTGCAGCCCGAAGGACGGCGCGATCATGCGGAAGATCTCCGCCCGCGCCCTCTGGATCCGCATCCTCACCGCCCGCATCGAGACCGGCGAGCCCTACCTCGTCTTCTCCGACCATGTGAACAAGGCGATGCCGGCGCACCACAAGCTGGCCGGGCTCGAGGTCAAGACCTCCAACCTCTGCTCCGAGATCACCCTGCCCACCGGCCGCGACCAGCACGGCCGCGACCGCACCGCCGTCTGCTGCCTCTCCTCCCTCAACCTCGAGACCTGGTTCGAGTGGAAGGACGACCCGCGCTTCATCCCCGACGTGATGCGCTTCCTCGACAACGTGCTGCAGAACTTCATCGACACCGCGCCCGACAGCATGGCGAAGGCGAAGTACTCGGCGATGCGCGAGCGCTCCGTCGGCCTCGGCGTGATGGGCTTCCACAGCTTCCTCCAGGCCCAGAACGTGCCCTTCGAGAGCGTGGTGGCGAAGGTGTGGAACAAGCGGATGTTCAGGCACATCCGCGAGCAGGCCGACACCGCCAGCCGCCAGCTGGCCGAGGAGCGCGGGCCCTGCCCGGACGCCGCCGAATACGGCTTCATGGAGCGCTTCTCGAACAAGATGGCGATCGCGCCGACCGCCTCGATCTCCATCATCACCGGGGGCGCGAGCCCGGGGATCGAGCCGATCGCGGCGAATGTCTACAACCACAAAACGCTGTCGGGCAGCTACATCGTCCGCAACCCGTACCTGAAGAAGGTGCTGGCGAAGCACGGCCGCGACGACGAGGACACCTGGACCAGCATCACCGTCCGCAAGGGCAGCGTGCAGCATCTCGACTTCCTGACCGAGCCGGAGCGCGCCACCTTCAAGACCGCCTTCGAGCTCGACCAGCGCTGGGTGGTGGAGCACGCCGCCGACCGCTCGCCCTTCATCTGCCAGAGCCAGTCGGTGAATCTCTTCCTCCCCGCCAACATCCACAAGCGCGACCTGCACCAGATCCACGTCATGGCCTGGAAGCGCGGGGTGAAGTCGCTCTACTACTGCCGCAGCCTGTCCATCCAGCGCGCCGACACGATCAGCGAGAAGATCGTCGGCCAGGAAGACATCATGGCGGCCCATGTGCCGACCGCGGCCGACGCGGCGCTGCCGCTGGTGGCCCGCGGCGCGCAGACCTCAACGACGGATTACGAGGAATGCCTGGCCTGCCAGTAGCGAGACCTATATAAAAACGGAAACTTGGATGGACGGACAGGGATGGAAGCCCCTGTCCGTCTTAGCTTTTTCCAGCCCTCTTCTAGGAAACCGTAACGGAAGGTAGGATAGACCTTATCGTGACGGTTCGGGGTTCGGAAACATGTTGCCGTTTGAGGTTCGTAGGTTCCCGTCCCGATCCGGGCAGGAACTAGCAGTGCTGCTGGACCGTAGAGAGGGCTGCGGCTGCCCGGCGTTCTGGCCAAACGTGTACGCCACCGTCGAGTACGGGAAAGCGTCCCGCTCGCCGAACACGGTCGTGAAGGTCCTACGCACGCTCGGGATGGCCCGGATGTGGGCCGGGGTGCTCGGACGGGATCTGGACCATGACCTACGGCAGGGCAACTTCCTCTCCATCGAGGATGTTGAGAGCCTCGCCGACTTCCTTTGCCTGACGGCGGTGGGCCAAGTGGAATGGGCTGCACGCGCCGCCCGAACGCACACGTCCCGACCAGAGCGACAAAGGGTGGTCCGCCTAGAGGATGCGCGGCCCGACCCCCGTCGGCTGGAGCGATCGGTGCCTCCAGTCACCAATCCGGCCGAGATCGCAACCCGCGTCCGCTGGGTTGCGTCCTATGTCGAGTGGCAGTTGGGCATGCGCCTGGGATCACTCGACCGCCAGCAGCGTGCATCGGAGAACCTGAAAAAGCTCGGAGAGGCCGTCGTGGCCCGGTTGCGGCAGCGGGCTCCCCGGAGCAGTCATGGCAGCGATGATGAACCCACGCTCGAAGGTGTCGATCGCGACGTCCTGCAGCGCATCGACCAAGCGATGCTGCCGGGGGCAAAGCAAAACCCGTTCACGCCGGGTTTCGTGCAAGTTCGAAACTACCTAATCTGGCGCCTGTTGCTAGATACAGGAGCTCGGCGCGCAGAGGTCAGGGAGGCAAAGGCCGACCACGTCAAATACAGCACTCGGCGGTTTGAGATACACACGTCGAAGACAATCCCGCGCACGGTCCCCATCAACCCCAAGACCGCCGACGCCTTCGACAGGTTCATGGAAGATTTTTGGTCTAAGTTGTCGCAGAACGCTAGGCGCCGAGGCTTCCTGTTTACGGACGGGCGAGGAGCGCATCTCAGCCTCCGCGCGATCAACAGGATCTTCGAGCGGCTCCGGGAGAAAGATTCCAACATTCCGGACTTCCTCGCTCCCCATACTGTGCGACGTTCCTGGAACGACCAGTTCAGCGCTACCGTCGACAGCCTCCCCCCTGAAAAACGCCCATCAGTGACGGAGGAGGTGAGGATTCGAAACCGCCTCCAAGGATGGCGCGGCGAATCGTCGATGGGCGCTCGCTACGCCAAACGGCACATCCGTCGCAAGTCAGATGAGATCGCCGAAACCCTAGCAAACGATCTCGCCCTCGATTCCGGAAAGAACGACTGATGGCGCCGCCTGCCTCCAAATTCGCGTCGGAGCGATATGCGGACGTCGTCCTGTTGGACGGCCGCGTGGCAAAAATAGATTTGTTTGGGAGCACGAAAATTGGCAGTGACATTGGTATGCACTACTTCAATTTCTCTTGGAGAAACTCCAATGTCCTCTGGCACAATTCTTTGGCGGCAATACTTGTCTCATTGCTAAAAACTCACTCTCTTATTTACGCAAAAAGTTGCGCATTCCATTGCAGGCAATTTGTCCTGTTGACCTGACCCCCTAGGAGTGGTCCGCCGGTAGAGTAGTCCGGCGGCTGCGTTAGGAGGCGGGCATGGCACGGGGTA
>NZ_JAETWB010000109.1 GCF_016773205.1 Belnapia arida | reverse complement strand
CTTGCCGCCGCACGAGGTACGACCTGGAGCGGGCAGGGCTTTGGCCTCTCCCGTCACGCCCCGAACGCCACGAAACTCCCGCCTGCCCTCCGCGAGGCCCATCACCTGCGCCCTCTGCCAAGCCTCCCCAACCGCCAAATCAGGCTGAGAAATCAGACATCGCGCTCATTCATTAAAGACACTTGGCCGCAAGTCCAAAAAACTCACACTACAGTATTCGGCGTAGTTTACAAAAGACCGGAAGCGCTGCCGCACGAACTGACCGCAGGTAAACCGAGCAACATCATAACCGAGATCCATGAGGTACCCCCCCTTGGGGAGAGAGGACCTAGCCACTGATGTCCTCTATTTAATTAAATAATCGTTCCTCGACTTGCCTTCGGCCTCGGCAAGCTGAACCCATTTCGGAGTCCGCCCCCTGCCACTCCACAACTCGCCATTCGGTCCCTTGTACTTCGGCTGAACTCCCTCGCCGCCCGAGGTCTTTGCTTTGCCCCGACCACGCTTTGGAGCAGACGGTACTTCGCCGAAAAGGTCCCGGATCGATAGACCTAGCGCCTTGGCCTTGTCCAGCGTCTCCGCGACGAAGGCCTGCCGCGCAACATCTGCCTTGGCCTGGATTTGGGCCTCGGCCGAAGCGACGACTTGGCGGAGGTCTGCGACGCCTAAGGTTTCGAGCCCGGCGAGGATTTGGCCTGCCGTCAACGACTCAGACCCCGTATCTGTCTTTCGCTTCGACCGATGGGTGGAATCGGAATCAGACATCGTGTGCGCTCCTTTAGCGCGAGGCATATCATGCCATTTCCCAGCTTTATCAAGCCGTGGATGCAGGGCCGATTTTATCCCACAGGCGTTGACATCCCGTGATCAGGAAAAGTCCGGTCGAGTTTATCCAAGCGGTGTAAGGCCGGAATTGAGAACCCCTTCAACGGCAATCGGCTACCGCTGGCGCGATCTGGCGAACACTGGTTCGGCAGTACTTTGCCTATCGCCTCAAGGAGCATCTGAAGCGGATGTCGTTTGAGGAGTTTTAGAATGGAAGAGGATGCAGGATGAGGAGAAGGAGGAAGCAATACCCATAAAATTTCCTCCAGAACCTCGATCAGCTCCGACCATCGCCAAGTGCGTCCCTGGCTGGCGCCGTCTGCTCATTGAGCTCGGCTTGATGGCCGCTTCAAACACAGTCCAAGATTGGTAATCCGCCGTCATCATCGCATGATTCCGGTTTGGATCTCGCCGCGACCCCATAGCAGAAGCCGACCCCAGACCGGTGCAGTTCCCCGCTTGATGCTCTGCTAATGCCCTGATGCGGTGCTTGTCCGGTCAACTCATTGGCCGGCAATCAGGCCGAGGCGCTCGATTTGACAGCGTTGACGCCAGGCGCCGGCAGCGGCCGAGGCGATGCGGAGTGCCAGCACGCGAAGGTCCGGCAATGCCTTCGGCAATCCTGCCGGCACAGATGCGACAACGACCTCGCCATGGCGAGGAGTTGCTTGCTCCAGACCTTGCACCACGATGCGGAAATGCGCGCCAGCAACCCCCTGAGACATGCATGCCAGGACAGTAAGGGCCAAGCCTGTGGGCGGTGTTGCTGCAAGGGCAGCATGTAGCCGAGGACCGAAACAGGCCGCAGCGTGACGCTCGGCCTCATCAAGGCACGGCGTTTGCTGTGGGCGAGGGCGATGCTGGCTGAACGTGGTGGCGTCGAGGGGCACGGGGGCTGCTCCTGTTGGAGGCGCCGAATCCTGGCGCAGGCTGCCGTGGGGGGCTGCGGCAGCGGAATCATGCCGAAATACGGGTTTTTCGGAAACTCTCTTCTACTTGAGGTTGCTCAAGATCCGTTGTGGCGGCGACTCGACTTGAGCTTCCATCCATTTGAAATTCAACCCGCTTCGCTGATCGTGAGCCGGCATCCCTCGGGATCGAGCGAAGTTCCGGCTGATCTCCGGAGGGCGAATCGAGGCTGCTTGAGTGGGTCGGCTGTCTTACCGTAGCCACGGTTTTCTCGCTTTCACGGTGCGTGAGGCAGGCAGCATCGGGGCTGGCCTCGAAGGTGTGAGTGTCCATTTTCCCAAAGCAAGGCTTGAAGCTGTAGCTGAGCGGGTCCGCTAGAGGTGACTCTAGGTGTCGCCCGTGGGTGGAAGGCAGGTAGTTCGGTGCCCAGACTAGCTGACCTCCATTGGCGCGATCCGTTGGCATCTCCTCCACGAATTTCTGGATGCCACGTCGAAAGAGCCGGAAACGGTTTCCTATCAGACTTCTTTTTCCGAAGGCAAAAAAGGCGGAGGGAAAGAGCGAGAAGTAATAGGCATTACATCTCCTGCCTTCCTATTAGGCCTCGGTATCACTGAACCCATTCGAAGCTGCGTTTGAGCCTGACCAGACCTGCATCAACCCAGCTTGACCATCAGTTTAAACCCGATTTGGGCTCGGTACATGTCCTTCATCATTGCCTAAAGCTTTTCTGCGGGGCCGTTGGGATGATGGCGCTGTCATGGATACCCAGGCACGGAGTATCCCGCTCTGCAAAATGCAGCATCACCGCCTCCGCAACACCGAAATCCACCCGCTGAAGCTTCAAACTGACACCCATGTCGATATAAGAAGCAATCTGGGGCAAGCCGGCGGCGATCAGGCGCAGAGGTTGCGCCAAGGCATTCCGCCTCCTCAACGCTGCAACCATGCCGATGGACGATTAGTGCCATCCGTATTGTCTTAGGCGTCTCCAGGGACGCGATGGATCGCTCCTTAGTGTCGTCGCACCCTAGACCGCCGATAGCCTCCCCATCAGCCTCGACGGAGCCTTCCGGTAGCCTCGTCCATCTGAGGATGATCGGATCGCACGGTATGACCATTACGACGGACTCCGACAGTACATTTGGCACCCGGCTACTTGGTACTCCATGAGCGCGGAAGCGGCGAAGCAGGCTGAAGCTGCACGTGAAGGGGTTCCTTTTGAAGCTGAATCGACGAGACCCATCTTTCTCAATAACTGTTCGAAAAGCTTCAAACTTTAGTAAGCGTCAAGGTGCTTCAGCTTTCGAGCCAAGGCAGCCATGCGTGAAACCCGTCCCCGCCGCTATCCCAGTGACCCCACCCAACGCCGAATGGGCGGCCCCGGAGCCGCTCCTTTTGCCGGCTGCCCGGCTCGGACGTTCCCTAAGGCGGCCTCGGTACCTGACGGCCGAAGCCATTTTCCACATCGTCCGCTCCGGTTGCGCTTGGCGCATGCTCCCTACCGCCCTTCCGCCATGGCAGACGGTTTTTGCCCATCTCCGGCAGTGGCGGTTCGACGGCACGCTTCAGCATGCACACGACCGGCTGCGTGCGATGGCCCGCGAGGCAGATGGACGCAAGGCCAAGCCGTCAGCTGCCATCATCGACAGCCAAGCTTTGCGAGCCACACGAACTGGTGGCACCGCGTGCCACTACGACGCCGTGACGCGAAGCTTTGGGCGAAAGCGACACATTCTTGTCGATGCGGCTGGCCTCAGCCTGCTCGCCCATGTCCACGCCGCCGCATGGCATGACCGGCTCGGAGCGCGGCTCCGCGTCGGGCGTGCCGGTGAAGGCGACCTGCCGCGTTTGGAACCCGTATGGGCCGATGGCACCCATGCAGGCACCTTCGCGCATTGACTAGCAGGCTGCTGAAAAGCCTGCCTGCTGCGTGGGAGTAGGCCATTTATTGGCCTGGTTGGGCGTCTGACGCGGC
>NZ_JAETWB010000108.1 GCF_016773205.1 Belnapia arida | reverse complement strand
CGGGCCTCCTGGTCGTGTCCTCGACCGGGAGATCAGTTAGGAAAGCGGGGCCGTCCATTCCATCATGACCGCACCCGCGCTCTCGGTGCCTGCGTCGCTGATTCACCTTGACCCGCAGGGGGCATCCACACATGCGATAAGTCTCCCCTGCCGCAAGCCAGCATCTGGCGCAGTGGCGTACACATGCTTTACGAACCGCGCCGCCCACGCCGTCATTGCGTGGCAATAGCTTGTACAATTTCAAGCTTCGGCGGTTGCGGCTCGGCCGTGCGTGTAGGCGCAGACGTTACTTTGTTTCTGCCAGTCCGCTTAGCCTCATACAGCGCGGCGTCGGCAGCCTTCAACGCATCGGCCAACTGCCGCGCCGATTGTGGCGCGGCCGCCACCCCAATCGAGACCGTGACTGGGGGAAGAGCGACTCTATCACCATGCGCGGGGTTGGACTTGTGAAGCAGGGATATGGCATGCCTAATCCCATCAGCACGTTCGGCTGCTTGAGCAACATCACAACCGGGCAACAAGACGGCCAGTTCCTCGCCGCCATATCGGCATGCCACGTCACTCCTGCGCAGCTGATCGATAAGGAGTAGGCCAACCGACCGCAGGACCGCGTCACCGGCCGCATGGCCATGCGTATCGTTGATGGACTTGAAGTGGTCGAGATCCATCATCAGCACAGCGACGGGACGTCCGTCGCGAGCCAGTTGCGCCTCCATCTGTGCCATGACCTCCTCGAGGAAGCGACGGTTATGCAGACCGGTGAGGGAGTCACGCAGCGCCTGTCCCCGAAGGCGTTCGCGCAGGGCTTGGTTTGCCAATGCCAGGGATACGCTATCGCCCAGAGCCGTTGCCAAGGCTGTCTGTTCGACAGTCGGTGCAGCAGCGCCCGCTCCAAACGCAATGCGTAGAACCCCTTGGACCTCGCCGCGCGCGGCCATGGGCACACAAAGGCCGCTCCCGGTTGCGGCGCAGGCAACGCAACCAAGACCGCCGCCTTCCGCCGATGGGTCGCCGTGGTGAGGTCGGCCGCGCTTCAATGCCCAACATTCGGACGGCGCAAAGTGGTCCGGTGGCTCAGTTGAGTTGGCAGGAGTGGCGACGCTGGAACCTTTCCATGATGCGGCCAGGTCAAGACGGTCACGGGAGTTGTTAAATGCGAAAAGCCAGCCAGATAACCCGGGCAGCAGCCGCCGTGCTGCATGCGCCACGACATCGCGCACGTCCTTCGCTTCGACACCACTTTGCAAAAGTTCGCTCATCTCGACGAGCGCTGCTAGCTCCTGCCCGCGTCGATTGGAGGCCGCGCGCGCCGCTTCCGCGACGACCTGCCGTCGCCTGATCTGGCGGTGGGCAAACGCAAGAGCAATGATTGTCGTCACGGCGCTAAATATGATGAGACAGACTACTGCCGTTTGCCGCCAGCCGAGCGCTGCGTGCAACGCGGCAATCTTACTTTCCCTGTCCGCGACATAGACCCCGACCAACCGCCTGATATCGTCCGTAGCCCGTTTACCTTCACCGGCTTGGGTGCTTCGTACGGCAGACTCAACGCCTCCTGAGGCGTAATGTTCGATCCGCCGCGCCCTGGTTCGCATTGCAACCTCGAGAGCGTCTAACAGGGAGGACTCTCGCAATAAGCTCAGGCCACGATCAACAGACGCTATTGACCTGTTCCGCTCTCGGTTTAAAAACTGAAGGGCTGCATGGTAGTCAGCAAGCTGTTCGTGCTTTCCGCTCAAAAGGAAGCCGCGAGATGAACTTTCAAGGTCCACAGCAGCCTGCAAGATGCGACGTGCATTGTCGCGCTCCGTCATTGCCTCTTGGACTTGGACGTCAATCCGCTGAGCATCAATGTATCCCCAAGTCGCTGACGCAGCCCCCATGGCGAGGATTGTTCCGAGCACCGGGACTGCCCAGCGCCACAACCGAGGCATGTCAGTCGCTGACGTCTTCGGTTGCTTCGCTTTCGACGACGGTTGCCGCGGCATGCTCGTAGCTCCAACGCCTTGCTCGCAGACCTCTAGCAAACATTATCACGCGAAAGCGAGCAGCGATTTCAACCATAAGGTGTTCCATGAAAAATGTCAGCGAGTAGATAGGGTAGCTATGGCAGCTCGGAGGCCGTTATGAGCCATCGGCTTGGCAATGATCAGGCTGTAGGGCATGACTGTCCGCAAGCCTTACCCGTCTGATGTCTCCGATGACGAATGGGCGTTGGTTGCGCCTTACCTGACGCTGCTGCCTGAGGATGCCGGGCAACGTGAGCACGCACTACGCGAGGTGTTCAACGGCCTGCGCTATGTGATCAAGACCGGGGCGCCGTGGCGCTGGATGCCGAACGACCTGCCACCCTGAGCGGCGGTCTATCAGCAGGCGCAGCGCTGGGTGCTTCAAGGCCCTGGCCAAAGGACCTGCGGGCCGTGCTGCGGGTCGCCGCAGGCCGCAGAGCCCAGCCCAGTGCCGCCATCCTGGACAGCCGCACGCTGCGGTCCTCGCCGGAGAGCGGTGGCAGGGCGGGCTATGACGGTGCCAAGCGCAAGCGAGAGTCCAAGCTGCACCTGGCGGTCGACGCGCTGGGCTACCTGCTGGCTCTGCACGTCACACCCGCCAGCACGGACGACCGCGCCAAGGTTGGCCGACTGGCCCAGGCCGTGCAGTCCTCCACCGGTCAAAGCGTCGATCTAGCCTATGTCGACCAGGGTTATACTGGCCCGAAGGCGACTGACGCCGCCAAAGCGCATGGCATCGAGCTGGAAGTAGTCAAACTGCCAGACGCCAAGCGTGGCTTCGTGCTGCTGCCGCGGCGCTGGGTGGTCGAGCGGTCCTTTGCCTAGAGCACTTTGATGTTGCACGGAATCTCGCGTTCTGATTCGACACTGGTGATGCAGTGTCGAGGCGATGATGACGGCACCCTTGTCTGCGGACCTCCGGCGGCGGCTGGTTCGGGCGGTTGAGGCGGGCAGTTCGGCGCGGGAGGCGGCACGGCGCTTTGAGGTGAGCCCGTCGGCGGCGATCAAGCTGATGCAGCGGGTCCGGGAGACGGACAGCGCAGCGCCGGCCAGGATCGGCGGCTACCGGAAGCCCCTGCTGGCCGGGCATGAAGCCCTGCTGCGCGAGTTAACCGCGGCCAAACCGGGCATCACCCTGGCCGAGATCCAGGCGGCGCTGACCGGCCGCGGCATCCAGGCAGGCTCCCTGGCCACCATCTGGTCGACGTTGCGCCGGCTTGGCCTGCGGCACAAAAAAAGTCGCTGAGGGCCGCCGAGCAGGACCGGCCAGACATCGCCGACCGGCGCCGCCAATGGCGGGTATGGCAACGCTACATGGACCCGGCGCGCTTCGTGTTCCTCGACGAGACCGGCGCCTCCACCAACATGGTGCGCCGCTACGGTTGGGGGCCGCGGGACGAGCGCCTGATGGACGCCACTCCGCACGGCCACTGGAAGACCACCACCTTCGTCGCCGGTCTGCGCAGCACCGGCTTCGTCGCACCGCTGGTACTGGACGGGCCGATGACCGGTGAGGCCTTCCGCGCCTACGTCGAGCAGTTCCTCGTCCCCACGCTGGTACCCGGCGACGTGGTGGTGATGGACAACCTCGCCGCCCACAAAGTGGCCGGCGTGTACGAGGCTATCCGGGCAGCAGGTGCCCATGTCATGCTGCTGCCACCCTATTCGCCCGACCTCAACCCGATCGAGCAGGTCTTTGCCAAGCTCAAGGCCGGCCTACGCAAGGCCGCCGCCCGAACGCGCGATGCGCTGTGGGACACCATCGGCCAACTACTCGACACCTTCAGCCCCAGCGAGTGCCAGAACTACCTCGCCAACTCAGGCTACGCGTTCGACTAAGGTCACGTCCGTCAACGTGGTGGAATTTGCTGATGGGCTGCGGGTGACCACGGCTCAGGCGGGCCGGGGTGGCAGT
>NZ_JAETWB010000107.1 GCF_016773205.1 Belnapia arida | reverse complement strand
CCGTCGGGCCGAGACGCTGGAGGTGTCTCGGCCGAAGCCGAGCAGCGAGCCGGTGCACCTGCTGGTGGATAGTACCGTCCGTCAGGCCTTCCACGTCGGCTTCCATCAGCACCTGCAGCACCGCCTCCGCGACGCTGCGAAAGAAGTCGTCTCCGGCTTTCGCCAGCAGGTCCACCAGTGGCAGTCTGTCGTCGGCCATCGGGTCTTCGGCCGGTCAGGAGTGGGAGCCTCGCAACTCCACCCTAGCCATTAGGTCCGATGGCCGTCGCAGCCTTACACCCCGGCCGAAGCCGGAGTTTCCACTTCCACGGACGTTACCAGGAAAGGGCACAGGTCCGCATGACCGAGATGAAGCCTATAATCGAGCAGATGGTGCTGAAGCATCAGCGCTGGTCGCGCCTGTTTATAGCCACTATACGCCTACCAAATGACCAAACCGTGCAACGTGACGTGGAGGACCACGGTCAAGCGGTGGCGGTGCTGCCGTTTGATCCTCAACGCCGCACCGCGCTGCTGGTTAGACAGTTCCGAGCTCCGCCCTTCTACGCTGCCGGTGAGTCCGAGATGTTGGAGCTGCCGGCTGGCCGCCTTGACGAAGACGATCCCTCCGCCGGCGCTCGGCGCGAAACGCTTGAAGAGATTGGCCTGCGTTTGGGGAAGCTAGAGCTAGTGATGGTGGCATGGACTATGCCAGCATTGTCCACAGAACGAGTGCACTTGTTCCTAGCTCCCTACCATGTTGCCGACCGCGTCGCTAAGGGCGGTGGCCTGGCCGACGAACATGAGGACATCACGGTGGCGGAAATACCATTAGCCAAGTTGGCGGAAATGGCTGACCGCGGCGCGCTGACCGAGTTGAAGCTATTCGCCTTGGTGCAGACTCTTCGGCTTCGTCGGCCGGAGCTATTCACCGCCTGCTAAAGTCCGTTCCGGTAACCACATTTCTGGCAACGGCGGTCGAATTCGAGCAGCATTCATTGCGTGCATGCCTCTGCCCTGCATCAGCCTGCCGTTACCTTAGCAGTCCGGTGAAAAGCCGTCGTTCAGCCAAGCGGGTCTGGCGCGATGCTGATGGCGACTGCCGCAGTCTGATCGCCAGCGACGACGATCAGAATGACGACCAGGCCAGCGTCCGGCGTGGCGATCGCAGTAAGCGAGGCCGAAACCCTGGCCTGGAACCCCCGCGGCGTCCCCGCCCCCGTCAGAAATCGCATGATCAGGCCGAGGTTGTAGCCTGCTACGTGGATCAAGTAGCGCTTGTGCAGGTTCTCCCGGCCGCGCAGCCAGGCGCGGCGCATGCCACCGCGGTCCAGAATGAGCGCGAAGCTCCGCTCCACCATCCACCACCTCGGCGCGTAGCTTGAACGCAACGTGAGCCACGCCGGACAGCAGGCGGGTGCGGTTGTTCACGACGGCGCGGCGGGCCGCGTCATCGCCATGCCAACGCGAGAAGCCGTCGCGCTTGGGCTCGGCAATTCGGGTCTTCCACGGCCCATCATCGAGCGTCCTCAGCACCTCGCGCGAGTGGTACCCCTTGTCGGCCACCGTCTCGGCAGGCGCCTCCGCGCTCGGCACCGCCTCGACCGCGGCCAGGTGCCGGGCCGCGCTCGCCAGGGTGTCGGGCGGGGTCGCGGTGTTGCCCCGGTCGGCCCTGTGCATCTCGGCCGCGACCACAGCACCAGTGTCGAGGTCCAGCGCGTGCTCGGGTTTGTAGGCTAGGTGCGTCCGGCCGTCCTTCAGCCTGGCGATGCGGGCATCCGGATCGGTCGGGCTCTCCCACTCGGCGTTCGACAGCGTCTTGCCCTTGCGCTTGCGGTCCAGCTGGATCAGGTCCTCGGCTGTCGGCGTCTCGATGCCGCTTTCCTTCGCCATGCGCACCAGCATCTCACGGTAGCCCTCGCCACCGTCTCGCCGCACGATCGCCCACAGGGCAGCGTTGGCCTCCAGTGTCGAGGCGTCGACACCGATTCGCTCGCTCTTGATCAGGCTCCGCTCAGCCAAGCGCTGCAGCACCCAGGTGAACACCGCGTCGTGCACCTCGAGCGGCAGGCGGGCGCGAGTGCGAGACAGCCACGAGTGATCCGGCACCGGCTCGCGCTCGCCCAGGCGAAGGAACTCGCGGAGCGACAGGCTGTCGGCGCAGCGCCACTCCAGGCCGCGCTCGCTGTCGATACCTTTGAAGTAGCCGACCAGCAGCATACGGAAGTATCGTCCCGGCGGCAGCGAGGGCCGACCCCGCCGCGCCGCGTAGTAGGGCGCGCACCGCCCCTCGACGAAACCATCAAACCCGGCGCTGAGCAGTTCGGCCTGAAGGCGGTCGTAGAACGCGTGTCCCGGCGAGCGCCGCATCTCCGCCCAGGTCACCAGCAGATCCGATTGCCGGCCCTTCTGCCGTCCCAGCGCCATGCCGCACCTGCCGCTCGCGTCCAAGACCAATCGAATCAAGCCAGAGCCACTTCGTCAACGGGCTGTTAGCGAGCTTGGTGGGTTATTCTTGCTCCAGACGAGTCCCCATTCACATTCAACGATGATGCAGCGTGCGAGGAAATATCGGAACTTCGTGCCCCCTTGATCTTCCCGGGACGGATTCGACAACCTGCTTGCGCATTTGATATCTGCTGCGCCGGCTAGCGTGTCGGAGTCGCCTGCGCATGGCTGAGACGAGCGGCCCACGTTGTCGGTCGCTACCACCGTCGGAGTGCTTGGAATCTGCGGTGGCTACGTAGGGCGGTTCCCGCGCCTCGAAAGGTCGGCTAGATTGGTCTCAAAATAGTAGCCGCTGTCACGGAGAACTCGGCGGGCGTAGCAGCGGTGTAGGAAGTGACTGTATTGAGCAGCAGCGTCAACGCGTCATAATTGGCGGCGTTGTTGCTCCAGTAGTATGTCGCAATGATTTAGGCCTTCATCCATCGCTGCTTGAGCATTGTAAGCCTGCACGAAGCCGTCGCGGTCCCTCATGATCCGGCTCTTGGAGTCGGTGCTGTTGCGTCCCTTCGGCTTGCGCCAGCCAGCCCTCAAGCTCGGCGTCAAACTCAGCCCCGGTTGCCGTCCGGCCTTAGCTCGTCGCCTTATACTTGATGGTATTGGAGCGCAGCTAGATGCTGTCCACTGCGAGATAGTTGAGCCCGACGAGGCCGGCAGGTTCGCACAAAGCGTTCACCTGTTAGGAAGAGCGCAGTTTGGGCGACGAAGTGGCGCCGGTGGAACGCGGTGATGATACCGTAATTTTGCGGGAAATCAAGCGGAAAGACCGGCGAGTGCGGTCATTTCCCGTCAGTGACACTCAGCCTCTCTGCTGCCGCGCTTCAATCTCATCCAGCACGGCTTCCGGAGCGACATCCCGCTGCACCTCCTGCAACTCAGGATCAGCGTTGGCCTGGATGTCTAGGCGCTCGGCGATGGCGACGACGAGTTCGGACAGTTTGGTTAGCTCATGCTCCGTCAACAGGCTGATCTGGAGGTCTAGATCGGCGCGCTTGTCAGCGGCGGTGGCCATGCGGTTCTGGCTAATGAGTACGAAGGTGGAAAGGAAGATGGCCTCTACTGAGGCCTCCATTGCGAGCACCACGAAGGACGGGTCGAACTGGGGCACACCTGGGATGAACCCGAGATTCACCAGGATCCAGGCGCCGTAGAGGACGAGGTGGATGTAGACAAAGACCATGCTGCCGGTGAAACGGGTGATGGCCTCGGCGATCCTCTCCTCACGGGTCGCGCCCGCAGTTTCCTCGCGGCGTCGGTTCTCCAAGGCTTGGATGTTACGCTTGAGGGAGTTGCTGAGGCTGTTCGGTTTGGGCGGTGGCACGGTCGGTGTTGGGCTTGGCATATTAGCAGTGATCCCTGGCTCCGAAGGTGCGTGAGCGTCAGGCAAAACGCGCAGAGACGGTCATGGATTGGCAGGCGTTCAAAATGCTTCGCCGTCGGCAAGGTCAGCCGTGTCCTAGAGCTGCTCGAAACCGATCATTCTGGCTCTGAGTATTATAAGGGTAATCGAGCAGCCGCCTGTAATACCCACAGCGATCTTGTTGCATGGGTGGCCCAGCTTGGTGCGGTTGAGTAGGCTGGTGTAGGGGCGAGCCCTCGGACCCCTA
>NZ_JAETWB010000106.1 GCF_016773205.1 Belnapia arida | reverse complement strand
GACATCCGCATCGCCCCTCGCGCCAGGGCGCAAATGAAGCACCTCCACGAACCCTGTGGGTCACAAGCGATCCAGTCCGCCGGGAAAACGCTCTAGGCTCGAAACCCAATCAGGTTTTGGTGCGACGCGACGGGTTGTGATTTCAGCTCTGGGTCATCGCAGTTTGGGTCATAGCGGGTGAGTTCGGGCTGTCGGACCGGGCAATGGGCGGCGATTGCTCCGCTGTTGCCAACGAACCAGCCCGGCGCGCGACGTCGACAAGCGCACCTACAAGGCCCGCAACATCACCGAGTGTATCATCGAACGGCTCGAGGACTAGCGCCGCATCCATACCCGATACGACAAGCCCGCCGCCAATTACGCTTCAGCCATCGCCATCGCTGCCACCCTGCTCGGATGGACCTGGTTGAGGCCGGAGCCCAACGTGACCCTTCGATACGGGCGCTTCCAACCTGGTTGGTTACTTTCCCATACTTGTCGACGCCACAACTATCGTTGCTTTCAAGGCTTGAGCCTGAGGATGGTGGAAGCGCCTATGGATACGCGCATGATCTGCTCTGCTGCGTGGAGTGATATGATGGAAGGCCTTTGGAAGGCGTTCGGCATCGGCTTCCTGTCCGGGCTGCGCAGTATGTCGGGAGTGGCCGCCTTGAGCTGGGCCGCCTCGTTCGGGCACATACGGATCGGATGGATCTCGCGCGGCCCTGAGACACGTGGCTTGGCGACGCTGGCCGCTCTGGCCGAGATGGCTGGCGACAAGATGCCATTCGCGCCCGATCGCCGCATCGTGCCGTCCTTCCTGGTGCGCCTTGTCCTTGGTGCGGTTGGTGGCGCCGCCCTGGCCGGAGGCGGCGTATCGAAGACGGAGGGCGCCGTGACCGGTGTCGCCGGCGCTGTCGCTGGCACGCTGCTCGGCCGTGCGGCGCGAGGTGGCACCACTCGGTCCGACAGCGACTGGGTACGCGCGCTCACCGAGGACGCCTTGGCAGCCAGCCTCGCCGTGGCACTCATCCGCTCAGCTGCACGGACGGGCAGGACGTAGGTCGAGGCAGTATGTCTTGGACCTCGGTGGGACTTGGTTGTGCGGACTGTGTTGCAAAATTTGAGTCGGATTGCAGTTCACGCTGGAACGGCGAACCCAGTGATGTTGACCCCTATCTCGAACGCCTTCGCCCTTGCGGCTCGATGTTTACTGGCAGTGGTGTCGTCGCGGCAGACGAGAAAAAGGTTGACGATTTGGCCATGGGTTGAAAGAAAACGCTGTGTCGTCGGGCTGACTTGGAGCGCTTCATCTGTGCTCTCGTCGTCGCTTCGGCTGGTATGAATTCTCCGCTCGGTTGTTCAGGCCCTTGTGCCGGCGGTGCTCGCGCGGGACATCACCTCCGTTTCGCCACCCCGTAGCTTGGGAGTTTTTCGGTGATCATAATGCGGGGTGTCCCGCATTGCCGCTTTTGCGACTTCCGCTGTAAACGCCTGGAGGCTCGCCTGTCGCACCGGCTCCGGACCAGCACGTCGAGCACAGTCCGGTCTGATTCACAGCACTTCACAACCAATGCTTCATCCAAGCGATCCTGATGGCCATTTAATCTAGGTGCCACTTGTCGCCAGCAGAGGGCAGCCGCCGTTGAATCCAACTGGCGAGCTCCTGGCCAAATTTGAGTGCCCATTGTCGCACGGTTTCGTGGCTGGCAGCGATGCCATGCGCGCCCAGCATCTCCTCGACCATGCGTGAGCTGAGCGGGAAGCGGAAGTACAGCCAGAGCGCGTGGTTGAGCACCTCGCCCAAACGCATCGCCACCGATGGTCACGGCTCCTACTACGGGCGATTCACTCAACACCAAGCCGCCGGGCCACACACCGGACCAACGTCTTCGGGAACAAAGGACTAGAACAGGACCATTGACGCGTAAACCGATTGGTCAGACCAGGGCTTGGCTTCGGTAGTTTTCGCACGGCGCAACGAACACTGGCAGGCTAGGAGGTGATGGCGATAAGCAGTAAGGGGCAGGTGCAGAAGGTTGGTGGACGAGACCCTCAGACCCAAGCCATCCTTGTCGCGGAGCTGTTCCAGGCCGCTGCCTGATTCACAGCTTGCTGCGATTCTCAGCAATTCACCGCGAACTTGCAGCGCCAGCAAGCCGCTCACCTCCGCAGACGCCGGATCTGGTAACTATCGAAGGTATACTCCGAGAGCTGGAGCCATTGATAAGCATCCTGCCGGAAAGCCGCCATTTCCCGGTAGACTTCGGCATAGATCGGGTCGGCCCGTGAATACTCCTCATGCATTTTGGTTGTTTCCTCGAAGCAGGCGTCCAGCACCGATTGAGGGAAGGGACGGAGTTGCGCGCCTGCGGCAACCAAGCGCTTCAATGCTTGGGGGTTGAGCGCATCGTACTTGGCCAACCCCAAAGACGTGGTAGCCGCAGCCGCAGTTTGGACGATGCTGCGATAGGCCGGCGGCAGCTCTTCGTATTTCTGCTTGTTAACGATGAGCGAGAGGATACCTGTCCCTTCCCACCAGCCGGGATAGTAATAATAGGGCGCGACCTTATAGAGGCCAAGCTTCTCGTCGTCATAGGGCCCGATCCACTCGGCAGCATCGATGGTCCCGCGCTCAAGCGATGGGTAAATGTCGCCTGCCGCGATCTGCTGCGGCACGCTGCCGAGGCGCTGAAAGACATGCCCTGCCAGTCCGCCGATGCGGAATTTTAGTCCCTTCAGATCCTCGACGGAGCGTATTTCCTTGCGGAACCAACCACCCATCTGTGCGCCGGTGCTAATCAGCGGCCAGCAGAGCACGTCGTGCTTCTGATAGAGCAAGCGGTTCAGCTTCTCATTGCCGCCCAGCTCGTAGAGGTAAGCCATCTGCTGCCGGCTGTTCAGCCCGAACAGCAAGACTGTGGCGAACATGAAGGCCGGATCGGTGCCGATAGAGTAGGAGGAGGCGGTGAAGCAGCTTTCCACGAAGCCCTTGGATGTTGCCTCCCGCGCTTCAAGAGCCGGGACGATTTCGCCCGGCGAGAAAACACGGATGGTGAAGTCGCCGTCAGTGGCGTCGCTAACCATTTTCGCAAAAGTAGTTGCGGCGCCGTAAAGCGTATCCAGCGTGCGGGGAAAGCTGGAGGTGAGCCTCCAAGCCACTTTGGGACGGGTCTGCGCCAGGGCTGGTGCGGCGATGCTGAGCGCAGTAGGAACAGCGCCAGCGGTCAGCATCATGCGTCTGTTCATGTAAATTTTCCTCCAAATTTTTTGGGCCGTCGTCGCGCAGCCTATCTATGTTGTAGCCAATGGTCCCGTCGGCGCTGCCAATGTCCAGAAGATACCTTAGTTTAGCTTCCTGCCAAGAGCGGCTTGGGTTCGGCCAGGCGCTGTCGGTGCCGCAGAGGAGCATGTTATTCCCGATGGCACCTTTCGCTGCTGCGAATACACACCTCTTCTCCCGCGATAATCTGGGCAACGTGGATCGCCGTCCCGCCCGGACATGCGCAAGGCGAAGGTGACGCTGGCGAGGAAGCTGGCGATGGTCCTGCACCGAACATTCTTGGATGGCTTGCACTTTATCGCTGTTCGCGCCACGGCAGTGACCAGAGGTAAGAAAGAATCCGCCTATCATTGGGTGTTGCATAAGGCACGACCTGAAGAGGCTTGGCCGGCTGAAGTTGAGCTGAGCGAGTTCTTGTGGCTTCGCCTTTCCATTTTCTTCCGTCCGCCAACTGACACCATGGGGCGACGGTTCGCTCGTGTTCAGCACCAGCAGAGGTTGAAGAGCATTGGAACCGTGACTTCAGCCATTGCTCATTGTTGAGGTCGGCCATTATTGGTTCGTGCGGCATAGTCTTGTCGACGCCAACAGGTTCATCTTTCTCGCCCATGTCCGCTCCGTCGGCCCGCACGATTGGCAGGGTGTTAGAACCGTGATCGGCCGTGCTGGCGCCGTAGATTACCGTGTCTGGAGCCGGTCTGAGCGGCCGCAGCGGCCGTGGGCACTTCCACGCGCTGGCTCCAAAGCGAGCGCGGTTAATGAGTCGAGGTGTCGGAACCACGGTCGGCACCTATGGCGCTATTGCTTGGTAAAGCAACCGAAAGGTTCCCAAATTATCCACGCTGGTCGGTAGTCGAGAGGATCTCTGCATAGCTTTCGAGCTCGCGCGGGCTCCCACGCAACTACGAATGGTTTCCCACAAACTAGCGAAGCTATGCTCCAGGATGCAACGTCTCCCATCATGCTCCGGCATGCCGGGTCACGTCCGTCAACGTGGTGGAATTTGCTGATGGGCTGCGGGTGACCACGGCTCAGGCGGGCCGGGGTGGCA
>NZ_JAETWB010000105.1 GCF_016773205.1 Belnapia arida | reverse complement strand
CCCGACACCGTCGTCCACGCCTGATCAGGACATCAAAGACCGAACCAAGTCCTCACACTGATTTCTGCAACAGCGCCGGTCGTCCCGCAGCGCCTGCACCATGGCATCGAGCCAGCCGGCCCGCTCCGGCATCACGTCCGAATTGAGGAAGCAGATGTACTCCCCCCGCGTCTCGCTCAGCCCGACATTGTTCGCAGGCGCAAAACCCAGGTTCTCCTCGAGCGTCAGCACGCGGAAGGGAATGCCGAAGATCCGGTACACCGAATGCGCCAGGTCCAGCAGCTCCCGCTTCCGCGGCGGGTCGTCCAGCACATAGACCAGCTCGTGCTTCGCCATCTCCGCCGGGTCGAAGAACGCCATCTGGTAGTGCAGGAAGTTCATCCGCCCATAGAGCGGGATGATGACCGAGCAGACCGGCGCCGGGTTCGGCGTGCCGAAATCGATCATCGCATGCGGCCGCGGCCGTGCCAGCCGCGCGCGGTTGATGGCGATCAGCGGCGGGCCGAGCACCTGGTCGAACGCCGCCTCGATCTCGTCCGGCGCCAGCACGATGCCCTCCAGCACGCGCTTGATGGCGGCATGGCCGGTGAGCACCGGCGTCGGCAGCCGCTTGTGGCCGATCTCGCCCGTCTTCAGCTCGATCTCCAGATGCAGCCGTCCGCCATCGGCCTTGAAGCCGGGGAGGAAGGCGGTGAAGCCGCAGCGCGGGTTGGACACGCCCAGCCGCTCGCCCACCGCCTCGATCACATCGGCCCGGTCCCGCCGCAGCCAGCTTGCCGCCAGCGGGGTGGACCGGGCGCCGCCCGCCCGCGCCCGGATCGCCGCGACGGCATCGGTCGGGTCGACCATCCAGCCGATCACCACCGCCCCCGCCTCGCCCGCCCGGATGACGACATCCACATCCAGCTCGACAGGCGCCGGCAGCGCCGACAGCGTATCGTGCCCGGTATAGGGCTGCCGCGAGAGCAGGCCGAGCAGGCGCGTGCTCTGCGCCCCATCCGCCACATGCAGCAGCTCCCGCACCCGCGGCAGCAGGTCGGTCTCGCGGAGATGCGCCAGCGGCCGAGTCGCCGGCAGGCGCAGCCGCTGCGACGGCGCCCGCACCTCGAGCCCCATGAACTCGCCGAGGCTCGGTCCGTCATAGGGAATGAAGGCGACAAGCCCGATGCCGTTGCGCCAAGGTCGGCGCGTGCATGCCAGCAGGACATCCCCTCCGCCTGCACCCGGCCGCGCTCGAAATGCGCGACGACGACGGCCTCGTCCCAGCGGCGGGACGACCACCCGCAGAACAGCCAGCCACCGGCGGCCGTCGCATAGCCGAAGAAGTCGACATAGCCATCATGGCTCTGCGCAACCCGTGGACCGGGGGGCGGCGGTGCGGTGACGGCGTCCTGCGGAGGGGTCATGGTTTCAGACCATCAGCATGGCGCCGGAGAAGTGACGCAGAGCAAGCGCGCCACCCCGACCGGCAACGAAATTGACCGGGCTCACCCGCGCCGGCGCGCAGAGCGTCGTCACCGCCGTGCTGCCCTCCGGCGCGCGCAGCCGGTAGAGGGTGCCGGGGCCGACCATCAGCAGGTCCATGGGCCCGACCTCCACCGTCTCGACCGACAGCGCATGGCCGACCGCCAGTTCGATGCCGGCAGCGGCGTCCGCGCTGGTCCAGCGGGACTCGCCGGACACCGTGAACTCGGGGAGCTGGTGGCTGTCACGCACCACGTCCACCAGCACCGGCTCGCTGCCGGCGCAGGCGACCAGCGCCACGGTCTCAGCGGGCGAGGTCAGCCGCTCCATCGCACTCGGCTGCCGGAAGGCGCCGACCGGGCCGCGGCTGAGCACCACCCGATAGGCCAGCGGGTTGTCGTCCAGCACCGCCCGCATCGCACGCAGCGCAGTATCGCGGAAGACCAGGCCCGGCATCGCCTCGAGCAGCCGGCGCGCATTCGTGTCCGCCTGCGGGTCGATCGGCAAGTCGGCGTCGAGCAAGTTGATCAGGGCAAGTTCGTTCGGGCTGAACCCCACCGGAGCCAGCACGCTCTTCAGCATCATGGAGCCGTCGAGGATCAAGGCCTTCAGCGCCGTCGCCAGGTCGGCCGGGGTGGCGCCGGAGGCAACGCGCCCCTGCAGCACGCGCTGCGCATCGGTGCGGTCCGTCCACAACCCGCCGAAGACGCTGCGATGCCGCCCGGCGCCCGGAGAGCGGGCATGGAGCACACGGAAGTAATCGGCGAAGCTGGTGAAATTCGTCCGCGGCAATTCGACGTCGCCGCCGCGCGGCTTGACCGCAACGAAGGGCAGCAGGATCGGGTCGACCGTCTCCGAGAAGTTCATCTCAAAGCCGCAGCGCCCATCGCCCAGCCCGGCCGCTGCGAGGTCGTGACGATGGCGGTCGGCCAGCGTCTCGCCGATGATGCGACCGTTGTAGATCGCCTGCACCACCACCGGCTCCCCGGTCACGCCGTCGAAGATCCAGCCGGCGCTGCCTTCGACCGAAAGGCTGTCAACGGAACCGCGATAACTCATGACGCCATCTCCAATGCGGCAAGCTGCTTGCCCGAAGCCTGAAGGAGTTTCCTGTAAAGCCGCATCGTCATCCGCACCGTCTCCCGCAGGGACGGCGGCACGGCCATGGTGGTTTGCAGGTTCAAAAGCGTGTCCGGCGCCTCCGCGAGGCGCTTGATCAGGGCCGCCAGCGAATGCGCGCTGCCGGCCTGGAAATGGAAGCCGTCCAGCCCGTTGCGCACCTTCTCCGCCATGCCGCCGATATCGGAGGTGATGACCGGCCGCCGGTTCAGCAGCGCCTCCTGGATCACCAGCGGGGAGTTCTCCCACCAGATCGAAGGCGCCATCACCGCATGGGCGGAGCGCATCAGCTGGTGCACCCGGTTGTTCTCGTAGGCACCGCAATAGCGGAGGTTCTCGGGGATCTTCTCCAGCCGCCGCTCGAAGGCCGCGCGCAATTCGGGCGGCTGGGCCGAGTAGTCGCCATGCACCTCGATGCGGAAGCCGGATACCTCCGCCTTCTCCAGCAGCATCGCCGCATCGAACAAGACGTCGATGCCCTTCAGGCGGGAGATCTGGCCAAAGAAGGCGAAGATCAGCCCATCCTTATGCGGCGGCATCGGCTCGTCCGCGGCATGGTGCTTCTGCTCAGGCATGCCGTTCTCGATCACCGAGAAGCGATGCGCATCGAGACCCCACTCGATGTAGCGGTCGGCCAGGAACTGGCTGGGCGAAATGAAATGGTCGGCCAGCCCGAAGAAGCGCTGCAGGTACCGGATGCGCAGGAAGAAGTCCTGCTCGCTGCGCTCCGGAAAACATTTGGCGCAGTCGCGCAACCCCGCCCGCTCGCAGAGGCCGAAGCTTGGCCGCTTCACCATCTGGCCGAAATGGTTGCAGATGGCGAGGAACTCGTGGAGCGTCACGATGATCTTGCACTCCGGCAGGGCCCGCCGGATGTAGAGCAGAGCCTCGACGCCGAAATTCGCGTAATGATGCAGATGCACCACGTCCGGCCGAAGCTGGTGCAGCAGCGCGGTCAGCGCTGCGGGAAATTCCGGGTCCGGGTTGGATTGGATCCAGTGGTCGTAGCCGGCGCCGGTGTAGACGAATTCATCCGGCCCGAAGGGCTGCTGGATGCGGGCGCCCAGCCTCTCCTGAAAGCGCCCGCCGCTGGCGGCAAGGAAATACGCCTCTGTCCGCGGCTGCGCCTTCATCATCTGGTACATCTGGTAGGCGGCAATCTCGGCGCCGCCCCGGGATGCCTTCGGGTGCATGTGCGACATGAACAGCACCCGCAGCGGCGCCGCCCGCTTCGCCGGCCGCGGCTGCATGGCGGCGACTGCAAGGCCATCAGCAGGACCGAATGGATCGGGAACGATGTCCGTCATGATGAGGCCCCACCAGCCAAGATCGCCGGCACTCTACAACCCCGGCATTACGGCCGGAAGAGAAAATACCGCTCAGGTTGATAAGCGAGATAGCCTGCCACGTCCGGACGAGAGGATGCACAGCAAGCGGAAAATCGAGTTCAGAACTACCCAGAAAACCTTTCGGTATTCCTACCGGCCATGCTCAAGCATCTGCTCCAGATACTTGCCATATCCGCTCTTGTTGAGCGGCTTGGCGATCTTCAGCAGCTGCGCATCGTCGATGAACCCCTTGCGCCAGCCAATCTCCTCCGGCGAGGCGACCTTCTGCCCGGTGCGCTTCTCGATCGCGCGGACGAACTCGCCAGCCTCCAGCATGCTGTCATGCGTGCCGGTGTCGAGCCAGGCGTAGCCCCGCCCGAGCCGGGCCACGCGCAGCGTGCCCTCCTC
>NZ_JAETWB010000104.1 GCF_016773205.1 Belnapia arida | reverse complement strand
CCATGCTCAGCTCGAGGCACCCGCCATGGCGGCGTGACCCAAGTAAACCACCCTCCGGCGAAGCCGGGGCGGTTCACGGAGAGAAGCTGAAATGGTTAGGGTAGGCCCAGTAATATCTATTGTCGGGCCGGTGCGTCGAATCAGTCGTGGTTCGCACCACGCGCCCTCTTTGGCTGGCCGGGGCGGCGCCGGTAAGCACCGGGGCCAGCGGGGCGGAAGCTGGTGATGAACTGTGTGGCTTGCGGCTCTGCTGCCGTCGCGGAGCGGTTGGACCGTGCGGCCCAGGGTTACCGCCGGTCCGCTGCCGCGACTGCAGGAAAGCGTTCAACGGCTACTCCGGCTACGTGCACCAACACTCAGCAGGGAGCACGCCCGCCGGTCAGCCTTGTGAGTTCTTAGCCGCATCCGGGTTCGAGCCGGCGTCCTCCTCAAGGTCCACGACAATCTCCTTCAACGCAGACTCATCAAGCTTTTTGGCCTCTTCGATCAGCTGGTCGGCCTCGGCCTCCCGTCCCTCTGCTAACTTACCCAACGCCGCTTCGCCGAGGTCCCAAGCTTTCTCGTGCCGGTTGTCAGTCGATTGTGCCGGGTCTTTGCTTTGCTTCGCCATGATGCGCTCCGAGCAGGATCTCGCCAGAACCGGAATCTAAGCATCTGGTTCCGGTTGGTGTTGCCTTAGGAGACCTGTGCGCGGGTCCGCTGAACCACACTAAGTAGCGGTTGCGACAGGCTTCTAACCACAACATGCTGCGCCTCCAGCGGCCCACGCACAGGTCTCCTAGCCAGAACAAAGCCGCTTCGACGCCCGTGAACCTCAAGTTTTCTATGTGTCCGGACCAGTTTACACTCTGATTGTGAGCCCTGCGGTCCGCAGGAGATCGGAGGGGAAGGCTTGAGTGAAGATCCGGAGGACCCGCACGCGACAACATCGCAGCAGGCGGCGCCTTCCCATCCAGGCTCAGTATTGCGAAAGCGGATGCTCGCAGTGTCCGGCATTTCAGTTGCCCGTGCCGCGCGCGAACTCGGCGTCACACGGCAGGCGCTTCACCGCCTGCTCTCGGGCATGACCGGTGTCACGCCTGAAATGGCTGCTCGCCTTGGGCGATTTTGCGGCACGGGAGGCGCCTATTGGCTTACCCTTCAGCAGGACTTCGACTTGGCGGATGCTGAGCGTGCCCTCGGCGCGGCCCTCGATCGCATCCCAACCTATGCGGGTCTCGCCGGTAACCTCACCGGGCAACCCCATGCATCTCGGGTGAGTGCGAGGGGCGAGACCGAGTACGCGATGTTTATGGCCGACCCGCCGGGCCGCTCCGCCGGCACGTCAGAGGAGGAGATAGCTACCGGGCTTGTTGAAGGAGGCACAGCCGGTGAGCGCTGGCACCTCCGGAAAGATGAAACCCGTTTCTGGGCCAGCGGCACGCTTACGCCGCTTCGGACCGGTGAGGACGGGGCCCGGCTGACCGAACACGCCGGAGTTCTTGGGCAGCTCGCCGAGGGGGTGATCGTTGCTGATGCCGCCGGGCGCATCACTTTCGTGAACGACGCAGCAGCTCGGATCCACGGTGTGGCGCGGCTGGATGTCCTGCCTGATGCTTACAGCAAGACCTACCACCTCTTGACCGAGGACGGTCGCACCTATCCGTCAGCCGAGCTGCCACTCGCGCGCGCCGTGCTCCGGGGCGAAACGGTGACTGATGCGCGCTGGCGTATCCGCCGGCCCGATGGCTCTGAGGTGCTTGCCGTCGGCAGTGCTCGGCCGCTGCTGGCCGTCGATGGCACGCAGGTCGGCGCGGTGCTTACATTGCGCGACGAGACCGCACGCGACGCGGCTGAACAGGCACTGCGAGCGAGCGAGGAGCGCTTCCGCGGCGTCTTCGACCAGCAGTTCCAGTTCATGGCCGTTCTCTCCCCGGAGGGTGTCACGCTTGAGATCAACGAGCTGCCGCTGCACGCCGCTCAGCTGAGACGCGAGCAGGTGATCGGGCGCTTCTTTTGGGACACCCCTTTCTGGGCCGGCCTGCCCGCCATGCGTGACGCCTGGCCCGGTCGTTTAGCCGAAGCTGCGCGGGTCGACGGCCCGGTACTCTCCGAAGATCTGTACCAAGCCACTAACGGCGAGGTTCGCACCGCGGACGCCGCCGTCACCGCGGTCAAGGGCTCGGACCGAGCCGTGCGGTTCTTCGTCATCCAGGCGAGCGATACCACCGCCCGCAAGCGGGCCGAGGTGGCGCTGCGAGAAAGCGAGGCGCGGTTGCGCCTTGCCACGGAAGCGGTCGGCCTCGGCATCTGGGACCTGGATCTGGAGGGCGAGGAAGGCATCGGCACGCCCCGTGTCTTCGAGCTATACGGCATGCCCACCCCACCCGACGGCCGGGCCCCACGGGCCGCTTTTCTTGGCCTGATCCATCCGGACGACATCGCGGCCATACGGGCTGAGCATGAGCGCACGGCTCGGGAGGACGACACTTTTCATCTAATCCATCGCATCCGGCGCGGCTCGGATGGGGAAGAGCGCTGGCTGGAGGTCCATGGCCGCCACTTCCAACAAGCGGGACGGCGCCGCTTCCTCGCCGTCCTAACCGACGTGACCGAGCGAAAGGCGGCTGAGGAGCGACAGACCCTCCTCTCGCGCGAGGTGGACCACCGGGCCAAGAACGCGCTTGCCGTAGTGCAGGCGGCGCTGCGCCTAACTCCTAAGGAGGACGCCGCGTCCTACGCCCGAGCGGTAGAGGGTCGGGTGAGCGCACTCGCACGGGCGCAGACGCTGCTGGCCGAAGACCGCTGGACTGGGGCTGATATGCGCGCGCTTGTGCAGGGTGAAATCGAGCCCTTCCTCGCCGGACAACGCGCCGAGCTGAACGGGCCACCCGTGGTACTGCCACCCGACGCGGCGCAGCCGATTGCCATGGTGCTGCATGAGTTAGCGACAAACGCGGTGAAGCACGGCGCGCTGTCGGTACCGGAGGGACGCGTTTCGGTGTCGTGGCGCCTCGACTTGGCCAGCACGACCCTACGGCTGCGCTGGGTGGAGGCGGGCGGGCCGGTAGTAAATGGGCCGCCCGGGCGCCGTGGCTTTGGCATGCGCGTGCTGGAGCGCACCGTGCGAGGTCAACTCGGCGGAGTAGTGTCGCTGACTTGGGAGACAACAGGACTGGCCTGTGAGATGGGAGTGCCACTGGCGCGCGGGCATCTTGTCGCGCAGGGCGCCCTAGAGGGTTCTGTTCTCGGATGAAAGAGCTTTGTGCACGAATAGGTCGAGTGGCGTCTCCGGTGTAAATAGGGCCAGGGCCCTGCCCAGTCTCGCCAAGGGGTGCCCAACTTGCCATTCAAAGCCAATGCCGACCACCGGCACTACATTCCACGCCAGCAACACAGGGTGACGAACTGGCCTGCCTACGAGGTTGGTCTGCGAGCACGCGGGAGCTTGACGGTGTGGTTCACGGCCGAGGGCGAGATGGAAGACGAGCCGCATTATCAGTACCAGCTCGATCGCCGCGTCCGAGTACCAGGCCTGGCCACCGGGCGTGGTCCGCCGCGGCGCCTGCCACCCTTTCGGTGCGGCCTCATCGAGCCAAAGCGTCAGGTCGCCACGCCGCTTCAGACCGGCTTCGTAGGCTGGCCAGTTCTGGATCCGGTAGAGGACCTGCGGGATGTGGTGGCGGCGGACGGCGTTGTGCTTGAACGGCACGTCCGAGAGCGTAACGGCTCAACCGCAGCTGGGACACTCGCCTTGGATCCCAGCGGCTCGTTGCACAAACGCCGCTTAGATATAGATCGGTTCGCCATAGATGGACGCGTAGGGGTCATGGACCAGTTCGACGTAGATGGGTGTGTAGGGGTCATAGACCGGTTCGACGTAAATGGGCGCGTAGGGGTCATAAACCGGTTCGACGTAAATGGGCGCGTAGGGGTCATAAACCGGTTCGACGTAAATGGGCGCGTAGGGGTCATAAACCGGTTCGACGTAAATGGGTGCGTAAGGGCCAACCCAGATTTCTGGCTCGGCGTAGACGGGTCCCGGATACGTTACGAGCACCTCCCCGTAGGGAGCCGGCTCTGGGAAGGCCATGATCACTTCGCCGTACATAACCGAGTCCTCCTCATTCCTTAGTAGGAGAACATGGCGGTGCGGCGATGACGTGTCGTGGCAGTGTTCGCAGTAAGGCAATTGGGGGCCACCCAAACATGTACCGCAGGTGTTTGCTCAGACGCGCGCGACAACACCGAAGAGGCGGCTGAGCAGCGCTCCGAAGCGCAGCCGCCCTTGGGTCGCAATTAGACAGAGGCAGTCGCCTGCACCTTCGGCTGTCGGCCTGTGGCTCACCTCCTCAGCAATCTCGGCGAAGTCACCCGTGGGCCTGTCCCGATTTCACGGACACCTTTGATAGGCTGAGGAGCCTGGGAGGTGTCGATGACGGAGAGCAACAGA
>NZ_JAETWB010000103.1:1597-4757 GCF_016773205.1 Belnapia arida | reverse complement strand
TGGTATGGTTAGTATCCTGGGATCCTGTTGGGTGGCCCGGCGGCGACCGACTCTCCCGCAGCTTGAGCTGCAGTACCATGGGCGCTGGGGTGTTTCACGTCCGAGTTCGGGATGGGATCGGGTGTATCATCCCCGCGATGACCACCGGGCCACCGAACAGGATCCTGGATGGGATGATGGAATGGTTGGTTTGGTGTGTTGGGTGGGGGTGTGTGGTGTGCGCGGCTTGGTGCTGCGTGCGGTGCTGGTCGCCTTTTGAGGGGTGACCGGCTGCTGTGGTGTTGGTGTGGTGGAGATCTATCGGGCGATTAGGACCGCTCGGCTGCATGCATTGCTGCACTTCCACCTGCGGCCTATCGACGTGATGGTCTATCACGGCCCTCGAGGGAGACCTCGTTTGGAGGGGGGTTTCCTGCTTAGATGCCTTCAGCAGTTATCCCGTCCGCACTTAGCTACCCAGCGATGCTCCTGGCGGAACAACTGGTACACCAGAGGTACGTCCATCCCGGTCCTCTCGTACTAGGGACAGATCCTCGCAAGTCTCCTACACCCACGGCAGATAGGGACCGAACTGTCTCACGACGTTCTAAACCCAGCTCACGTACCGCTTTAATCGGCGAACAGCCGAACCCTTGGGACCTGCTCCAGCCCCGGGATGCGATGAGCCGACATCGAGGTGCCAAACCTCCCCGTCGATGTGGACTCTTGGGGGAGATCAGCCTGTTATCCCTAGAGTACCTTTTATCCGTTGAGCGATGGCCCTTCCACGCGGGACCACCGGATCACTAAGGCCGACTTTCGTCTCTGTTCGCGCTGTCGCGCTCACAGTCAGGCGGGCTTGTGCCTTTGCACTCAACAGCCGATGTCCGACCGGCTTGAGCCCACCATCGCGCGCCTCCGTTACCATTTGGGAGGCGACCGCCCCAGTCAAACTGCCCACCACGCAGGGTCCTGGCCCGGGATAACCGGGCTCAGTTAGACGCCAGAAAGGCACAGGGTGGTATTTCAAGGTTGGCTCCACCAAGGCTAGCGCCCCGGCTTCAAAGCCTCCCACCTATCCTACACAGTCCCTTCCTGGCGCCACTGCGAAGTTGCAGTAAAGGTTCATAGGGTCTTTCCGTCTGACCGCGGGTACCCCGCATCTTCACGGGGAATTCAATTTCGCTGAGCCCATGCTGGAGACAGTGGGGAGGTCGTTACGCCATTCGTGCAGGTCGGAACTTACCCGACAAGGAATTTCGCTACCTTAGGACCGTTATAGTTACGGCCGCCGTTTACCGGGGCTTCGGTTCGATGCTTGCACATCTCCCCTTGACCTTCCGGCACCGGGCAGGCGTCAGACCCTATACGTCATCTCTCGATTTCGCAGAGCCCTGTGTTTTTACTAAACAGTCGCCACCCCCTGGTTTGTGTCACCCACACCTGGTTGCCCAAATGTGGGTCTCGCTTATCCCGAAGTTACGCGAGCAATTTGCCTAGTTCCTTCAGCATGGTTCTCTCAAGCGCCTTGGTATGCTCTACCAGTCCACCTGTGTCGGTTTAGGGTACGGTCCATAATGCCAGTGCTATTTCCCGAGCCGATCCAGCTGCACACCCAATCCAGTAAGGGCATACAGAACTTCACGGCTGTCACATCTGGCGGGCCAGGGAATGTTCACCCTGTTTCCATCGGCTACGGCTGTCGCCCTCGCCTTAGGGGCCGGCTCACCCTGCGCGGATTAGCCTTGCGCAGGAACCCTTGGACTTTCGGCGGGAGAGTTTCTCACTCTCCTTGTCGCTACTCATGTCCGCATTCGCACTTCCCATACCTCCACGGCCCCTCGCAGGTACCGCTTCACAGGCTTAGGGAACGCTCCGCTACCACGCTCTTTCGAGCATCCACAGCTTCGGCAGATGGCTTGAGCCCCGTTACATTTTCGCCGCGGGACAGCTATTAGACCAGTGAGCTATTACGCTTTCTTTAAAGGATGGCTGCTTCTAAGCCAACCTCCTGGTTGTTATGGCCGTCCTACATGCTTTCCCACTTAGCCATCATTTGGGGGCCTTAGCTGGTGGTCTGGGCTGTTTCCCTCTCGACAATGGACCTTAGCACCCACTGTCTGTCTGCCGCCCTGTACTCGCCGGCATTCGGAGTTCGGTAGGGTTTGGTAGGGCTTTGGGCCCCCCTAGCCCTTCCGGTGCTCTACCTCCGGCGGTAATCGAGCGACGATCTACCTCAATAGATTTCGCGGAGAACCAGCTATTTCCGAGTTTGATTGGCCTTTCACCCCTAGCCACAGCTCATCCCCGACTTTTTCAACAGGCGTGGGTTCGGCCCTCCAGTGCGTGTTACCGCACCTTCAGCCTGGCCATGGCTAGATCACTCGGTTTCGGGTCTTCTACCGGCAACTGGACGCCCTGTTCGGACTCGCTTTCGCTCCGCCTCCACCTCACGGCTTAAGCTCGCTGCCAACAGAAACTCGCGGACCCATTATACAAAAGGTACGCCGTCACCCTTGCGGGCTCCGACTGCTTGTAGGCGCTCGGTTTCAGGTCTCTTTCACTCCCCTCATCGGGGTGCTTTTCACCTTTCCCTCACGGTACTTGTGCACTATCGGTCGCCAAGGAGTATTTAGGCTTGGAGGGTGGTCCCCCCATGTTCAGACAGGGTTTCACGTGCCCCGCCCTACTCAAGGATCCACATGTGCCATACGCCTACGGGGCTATCACCCACTCTGGCCAGCCTTTCCAGACTGCTCGGCTTGACACATGCAGACCACTGGCCTGCTCCGCTTTCGCTCGCCACTACTCGCGGAATCTCCGTTGATGTCTTTTCCTCCAGGTACTGAGATGTTTCAGTTCCCCAGGTTCGCCTCACCACCCTATGTATTCAGATGGTGATCTCCATAAAGGAGGGGTTTCCCCATTCGGATATCTGCGGATCAACGATCGCTCGCATCTCCCCGCAGCTTTTCGCAGCGTGCCACGTCCTTCATCGCCTCTTGGCGCCAAGGCATCCACCGAACGCCCTTCTCTCTCTCCACCAACCCAAATCCTCAGCCCGCACGCAGGACCAAACCGCGCCCCACATGCAAAAACCCAAAGACCAGGCCAGCGCAAATCACACACACTTATCCAATCAACTAACCAACCATTCCATCTTCAAATGTCAAAAGAACAA
>NZ_JAETWB010000102.1 GCF_016773205.1 Belnapia arida | reverse complement strand
TTGCTGCGTGGGCTCACCTACAACCTTCAGCGCCTCGTCCGTCTCGGTGCTCCCGCGTGAGCCTCGCGACAGGGCAAGAGCATCTCTCAATGCTGCTTTGTAAGGTTGTTGATCTATGGCCGGAACGAAGTGGTTGATCCAGGGTGGCGAGATGACCTCTGAGCCCGCCACTTACCCCGGCTAGCGCACCCAGGCCGAGATCATCTGTCACGCTGTTTGTCTGTACCGCCTTTTCAACCTGAGCTACCGAGACGTCGAGCTGCTCATTGCCGAGCGTGGCATCATCGTCAATCATGAGCGCTTCCGGAATGGTGCCTCACCTTTGGTAGCGAGTTCGCCTGCAAGCTCCGCAGCCGCAGGCCGCAGCCAAGTGATACCTGGCACTGTGTTGTGCGCAGTAATGTCATTTATCGCACATAAGATCACTGAATGTGACTCATGGCCACAAGGCCGGACGAACGACCCGGGAACCTCATGCAAGCGCCAGCAGTAACACTTTGAGTGCTTCCAAGCTGACCTTTGGCAGGGTCGCTTCGATGTTGGCGTGCGTCTGCCTCCAGATTGGCAGGGGCTCGAGGCAATGCTCGGCGTGGTCTGCGAGATCGCGGACGGCGTGGCTCGGCAGACGCTCGGCCCGGCGGATGCGCTGCGGCTGGCGGCTGAGGCCAGCGAGATCGCGGAGCGGCTGGGCCTCAACGGAAAGCTTGGCCATGCCTGGACGGCCGCGCTGCGGGCGGCGGAGCAGGCCGGCAGCGTGGCGGCCTACTGCGACGGGGCGGCGCTCGGCGCCATACCCGGCGACGCCGAGCCCGCCGACGCCGTGCAGGTGCTGACGCTGCACCGGGTCAAGGGGCTGGAGTTCGACCATGTGATGCTGGCGGGGCTCGAGGAGGGCGTCTGGCCGAATTGGCAGGCGGAGCAGCAGGGCGCGATCGCCGAGGAACGCCGGCTCTTCTATGTCGGCGTCACCCGCGCCCGGCATTCGCTGCGGCTGAGCTGGGTGCAGCGCCGCCGCGACTGGGCCGGCAAGCCATCACGCTTCCTGGCCGAAATCCCGAAGGCGTTGACCGAGGCCGGCGGCACTGCATCCTTGCAAGCCAAGAGTCCCGCACCGGCCAGCCGCCCGGCGCGGCCGGTGAAGCCGCCGTCCCAAGCCGAGACGGACCGATTGGTCGCCGAGTTCACGGCCCGCAAGGCGGCGAAGGCGCCACACTGATGCCGTGCATGCCGACGCCCGCGCTCGGTCCATCATGCGGCCGGCCCGGGTCATCCTGGCGCCGGTCTGACAACGGGGGTGAGACGGATAGGCTGCCATCAGCAGCGCATCGTTGGTGGCGGCCCCTTCAGCGGTGTTGTCGAAGGTGCACCAGACCGCCCCGTCGAGGCTGAGGAGGCGGTGCCGCAGCCGGTCGAGATAGGCCTGCGGATAGGGCGAGTAGTACATGCGCGGCGAGCCGTGCAGCCGAAAATAGGTCAGCGCCTGCCATCCGCCAGGCTCGGCGGCGCGCGGGACTGGTGCCGGATCAGCGGCGACACGCGCCACGCGGTGCTCGCCAGCCAAGGTTTCGGCGTGGCGCTGGGGCATGATCATCACCGGGTCGCTCGGGCATCGGCCAGCCGCTGCCCCTGGCTCTGCCGCCAGTGGTCAGTGCGTATAACGGCGCCGCCGAGCCACTCGCCGAGCTTGGAACCAGCGGCGCCGGGCGCTGCCGTTCCTGACCGCAATTGCCAGCGCTCGTCGCTGTCCGACCAGCACCACAAGCCGCTTGCCCCGGGTGACGCCGGTGTAAAGCAGGTTTCTCGCCAACATGGCATAGTGCTGAGTGCTGAGCTGAATCACGACGGCTGGGTACTCCGAGCCTTGGGCCTTGTGAATGGTTGTGGCATAGGCCAGCACCATCTCGTCCAGTTCGCCGAAGCCGTACACCACATTCCGTCCCTCGAAACTCACCACAAACTCGGCTTCCTCCGCACTGTACGCAGAAACCGGTCTCGGCGTTATGGTAGGTGACCCGCTCCACCAACCTGGCCAGCGCCTCCTGTGGAGCAGCCAGGGCGTTCTGAGGTGTCGTGGTAAGGCATCAAAGCGTTCATAACAGGAAGATAGGGCCTCAGGCTGCGGACTGCGCGGGTCATCCACTTGCGAGAACTGAGTCGCACCAACCCGCAAATCCCTGGGCTCGTCCAAAGCGCGGAATGGCGTCGATTTGGGGCCTTGCAAAGGCTGCCTATTGGGGACGACTAGGATTGCCTACTACCTTGCCGAACCTTAACCTTCTCCAAAATAGGGAGGAGCGATATGCGTTTTCAGGATCAAGCCGTGCTGGTAACTGGAGGCGGCAGCGGAATTGGCCAGCAGGTGTGCTTCGCGGCAGCCAGGGAGGGCGCTCGGGTAGCCGTTGCTGATCTCGATCAGGAACGCGCTGAGGCAACCGCCGCAGCAGTCCGTCAGCGTAGCGGCGAGGCGCATGCCTTCCGCGTCGACGTCACCGACCCAACGTCTGCCATGAAGTTCGTGACCGCAGCGGAAGCATCCCTTGGCCGGCTGGATGTATTGGTCAATTCGGCTGGTATGCGAGAGATCGTCCCCGTGCTCGATCTATCGTTCGAGGAATGGCAACGCGTGATTAGCGTGAACCTGTCCGGCACCTTCCTGCCAAGCCAAGCCTTCGCGCGGCGGCTTGTGGCGTTGGGACGTCCGGGGCGCATAGTCAACCTGGCCTCGACCCTTGGGTTGATGGCAGCGCCGAAGCGCGCCGCATATACAGCATCCAAGCACGGTGTCGTCGGGCTGACCAAGCAGATGGCCTTGGAGTTGGGGGAGAAGAATATCCGCGTCAATGCGGTGGCACCTGGGGTTGTGCGCACGCCAATGACTGAGCGCTATTTTCAAGATGAAGAGTACGCCCAGGCGATCCGCGACATCCATGCCCTTGGCCGGTGGGCGGAACCGCATGAGATTGCCAACGCCATCCTGTTTCTGGCCGCCGAGGAGAACGGCTTCGTCACAGGAAGCATCCTGACGGTGGATGGCGGCTGGACGATTGGGAAGAAGATGTAGTTCGGTGTCGCGTTGTTGCATGGGTCAGCGGAGCGGATGCATGAGCCCGGTTAATGCTGTGCGGACGTACACGGACGTCCCAGATCCAGCATTCGGTGCAGCGTCGCTGCAGCGATTGCCACTTCGGTCGCCTGACGGTCTTCAGCCTGGAATCATAAGCAGTCGCCAAGCACGCACTTCCATTGCAAGATGTCAGCGTCGACCAAGGCGCGATGGTTTAGCCCGATGCCCGCGGCCTTTCCATGCGGCCGCGCTCGGCGGCCACCGCAGCTGCGCATCGCGCTGCGCTGGTGTGGTTTCGGCCGCGTCGCTCGGCACCGCACTCGCGCGCGGCGGCACGATGACGGCCGCATCGGCATGGCGCGCTGCGACTTCGGCGTAAACATCGTCTTTATCGTAGTAAGCGTCAGCCTACTGCCACGGCTTGAGCTTCTGGGCTGAGGTTCCAGGGCAGCAGGTCATGGATCCTGCTGGCGAGGTGACTCTTCGCCAGCCGGCCGAGCACGGTGGTGATGTAGGCCTCGAGGTCGTGGCTGTTGAGCTTGGCGGTCTCGGCTATGGTGTAGATGCCAAGGAATAGAAAGTTCTTCCTGGTCACGGCAATGCCGCGCAGCAGGCGCTCCGCCAAGTTGTTGTCGATCGAGAGCCGGCCGTCATCCAGGTAGCGCGTCAGCGCATCCCATCGGCCGAGCGCGTACTGCAGCGCCTTGCCCGGATCCGACTTGCTGGAGAGCCGACGCCGCTGCGCCTCCATCCAGTCCCGCAGCGCTACGAGCATTGGCTTGCTGTGGGCCTGACGCTCGGCGTGGCGGTGCTCGAGCGGCAGGCCATGGAGTTCGGCCTCGATGGCGTAGAGCGCCTGGATTTGCCGCGGGCCCTCTTCGGTGATCGGCGATTTGGTGCGCTCGAACTCGTCAAACAGGTAGCGCCTGGCATGCGCCCAGCAAGCAACATGCTGAACCACCGGCGGCTGGCCCTGCTGCGGCCGTCAGAGCGCGTTGTAGCCGGCAAAGCCATCCGCATGGACCCAGCCCTGGAACCCGGCCAGGTGGCCCTGTGGACGCTCGCCCTTGCGGTCCGCCGAGTAGCGGTAGAGCGCCGCGGGCGGCCCGGTCCCGCCCCAGGGCCGTGGATCATGGGCATAGACCCAGACCCTCGCCTCGCGGGTCTTGCCGCGGCCCGGCGCCAGGACCCGGATTGGCGTGTCGTCGGTCCAGAGCACCCGCTGTGCCAGGGCATGGCGGCCGATTGCCTCGGCCAGCGGCCGCAGCCACCAGGCGGCATGGCCGACCCAGTCGGCCAGGGTCTGCCGCTCGATCTCAACACCCTCGCGCGCCAGGATACCGGAGAGCCGATAGAGCGGCAGGCCGTCGACGTATTTCGAGACCAGCACATGGGCGAGCAGCCCAGGGCCAGGGCGGCCGCGCTTCACCGGCAGGTCCGGCGCCGCGGCCTGCAGAATAGCTTCGCAGGACCGGCAGGCGTAGCGTGGGCGGACATGGCGGATGACCTTCAGCCGGGCCGGCAGCTTCTCCAGCACCTCGGTGACATCCTCGCCCAGCCGGGTCAGCCGGGCGGGGTCGGTGCAGCCGCAGCGGCAGGCCAGCACCGGCTCGTGCAGGACGGTCTCGCGTGGCAGGTGCGCCGGCAGCGGCTTGCGGACGGGCTGCTGACGCGGCTTGGCCGGCGTCGTGCGAGCTGCTTTCGCCGCGGCAGCGGCCTGGGCCTGGTTCTCCTCCAGGTCGCCGATCAGCATCTCCAGCTGGCCGACCTCGGCCGTCAGCCGTTCCGAGGATTGGCCATAGTGCTCGCGCCGGGCGCGGGCCAGCTGCACCTTGAGCTTCTCGATCTCGAGCCGGCTGTTCAGCAGCAGCGCATCACGCTCGGCCAGGGCGGCGTCACGCTCCGCCAGCAGGCTCGCAGCGCGGCAATCTCGGCATCAGGCGTTGGGTACGGCACGGTATCTACTGGCCACTTCTAGCCAGCGAAATGCCCCCAAGCAATTCGGAATCGGCATCCCGCTGCATGGCTGTCTCCGGCCGTGCCGTCCAGGCCGGCATCCGCCAGTCGATCCCTTCCAGCAGCATCGAAAGCATCGCCGGCGTCAGCGACACCACTCCGCTCGTCGCCTGCGGCCAAACGAACTTGCCGCGTTCCAAGCGCTTGGCGAGAAGAATCAGGCCCTAGCCGTCCCAGACCAGAATCTTCAACAAGTCACCGCGGTGGCCGCGAAAGCAGAACAACGCGCCGCTGGGCCTGTCCCGATTTCACGGACACCTTTGATAGGCTGAGGAGCCTGGGAGGTGTCGATGACGGAGAGCAACAGA
>NZ_JAETWB010000101.1 GCF_016773205.1 Belnapia arida | reverse complement strand
CCGCCAGGTCCGATGGCCACCCCAACCCTACACTCCGGCCAAGGCCGGATTTTCCAACACCTCCGTGGACGTTACCCTCGTCATTGCCTTTGCCCAAAACCCAATAATTTGCTTAGCGCCGTCGCGCATGGCCGCTGAGCGCTGGCGCTTGGCCTGGGCGGTCACAAGACCGCGGGCGGCTCCGGCCCAGGCATTCGCGCTGCTCAGCATCATGCTCAGCAACGGGTTTTCTTCGTCTGCAGGTTCGCCATGCATCCCTCCTCACCAGGAGGCGCCGCCGCTTTGGCGTACCTCACTTGTTCCTCAAGCGATGAGGTCCAGCGTGAGTTGCTGTTTGGTTGGTGCGACCGCATCTCTAACGTTGGCACCTAACCATCTTGCTCGGCCAGCCCGGGCGAGTTCGATAATGTTGTCGTCCGTCTGGCGCCGTCTCCAGCCAAGGACGTGACGCCCACTCCGCCAGGTTGGTCGCTTATCGCAGTTGGAGCCGAGTTTGACCCCAGGTGACGGGTCAGTCCCAATCGACTGCTAGCAGCGCGCCGCGACGTGCCACCTCAACCGTAGCAATCGCCTAGAGCACGTAGCTTCGGACAAATTCTGCCATGCAAGCTGGCGTCCTTCGAACTCACAGGGTGCATCAGAGTACGAGGCCAAAAAGCCTCGAACGGCTCAGACCTTTTGAACATCGCCGTGGTTGTGGTCGACGGCAGCATCCATGCCGATGCATGCTGCCTGCCCGGTGCGACAGGGAGAAGTAGACCATGGCACGTGACAACAAGCGGCACGGAAAGCGGGCAATTTGGCTCCCGGTGCCGGTTGCAGTCAGCTTTTTCACAATGCTGGCCGACGCCTCGGGGACAGGCTTCGAGCTGCGTGAGCAGAGCGCCACAAGCCAAGGTGCATCCCTTGCCGGTGCTGCTGCCAAGAGCGATGACCCCTCCTTCCTGTATTTCAATTCGGCCAGCATGGCTTGGCTGCCGGGCACTCAAGCAGCTGTCGTTGGGAGCGGCGTCTTTGGACAGCTCGATGCGCAAACCGGGTCAGCGTCCCGAACCGCTGCTGTGGGCTCCAGCGCAATAACCGGCTCTCTGGGCAGGGATGCCGCCCAGGACGCATTCGTGCCAGCCCTGCATGGATCCGTCGCATTAGGTGAGCGGTGGCATCTCGGCATAAGCGTGACCAGCCCGTGGGGTCTTGTGACGAAATACCCGGCAGACTTCATTGGGCGCTACCATGCTCTCACATCCTCGCTCCGTACCATCAACATAACGCCGTCTGTGGCTTGGCGCCCGTTGCCGAACCTCGCCGTCGGAGCTGGGCTACAAATCCAGTATGCCGACGCACGGCTATCTCAAGCGGTTGACCTGGGCGCGGTCGGATTCCTCAACCCGGCCCTACGCCGTGCCGGATTTCGTCCTGGCGTGGCAGACAGCCGCGCCACCGTCACCGGGGACGATACCGCCTTTGGCTGGCAGGTTGGTGCCCAATGGAGACCAATAATCGGCACGCAACTGGGCGCCGCCTTCCGGTCAGCGATTTTCCATAACCTTGGTGGAGACGCTCGGTTCGACGGGGTTCCGACCGCGGTGGCCGCAGGCTTCGCCTCAGCTCGCGGCCAAGCCAAGCTTGCGACGCCTGAGAGCCTGACTCTCGGCTTCTCGCAACAAATTGGCGAGCGATGGACTCTGTTGACCGGCGCCGAGTGGACCAACTGGAGTCGCTTTCGCGACCTCGTGGTGCGCTTCGACGATGGCCGGGCACCCTCGGTGACTCAAGAGCGTTGGCGAGACTCGTGGTTTCTTTCGCTTGGTGCGGAATACCGTGTTAACGATGCATTGGTCGTGCGCAGCGGCATTGCTTGGGACCAAACCCCGGTGCCGAACGGGACGCGGACCCCGCGCATCCCTGACACGGATCGCTATTGGCTCTCAACCGGAGCAAGCTGGCAGCCTGCCAAAGGTGTCACTTTCTCGGCTGCATACACACATATCGTCGCAGACGAAGCCCGAGTTCGGCTGCGAGATAGTGGACCCGGCACCGATGACTTTCTGCGGGGAGACCTGACGACGAACTACTCAGCTTCCGTGGATATCGTGTCAATCCAGGCGAGCTTCGCCTTTTGACACCTGCGGCTGTCAGGTAGCTGCCTTCGTTGCCATGCAAAGCTCGATAGCTTGCACCAACTCCTGCTGCCCAAACGGCTTGGGCAGTAGGAACACTCCGACGGGTGCCTCATCCTCATGATAGCCTGTGTAGAGTATCACCGGCATCTTCGGGTGCATCTTGTGAATTGCCTGCGCTAGCTGAATGCCAGTCATTCCAGGCATCCCATGGTCGGTGATAACTAGGTCAACGGCTGTTGCGCCAGAGATGGCAGCCAGTGCCTCGTCGCCCGAACCGGCTTCAATAACTCCGTGCCCAAGGTGCTCGAGCATCGCCGCCGTGCTCGACAGCACCAGGTCATCATCATCGACCAGCAAGACTGTGAGCGGTTTTTGCTCTACGGTCGCGCCTTGCAAGAAGCCGTCAGGAGCGGAACACTTGCCGGTTGCTTCACCTGCTTGCGGGGCCATTCGAGGTAGCCAAAACTCGACGGTGGTGCCAGCACCCTTGGCGCTGTGCAGTATGAGCTTCCCGCCAGATTGCGCAGCAAAACCGTGAGCCATGGACAAACCTAGACCGGTGCCCTTGCCGACTTCCTTTGTCGTGAAGAAAGGTTCCGTAGCCTTGGCTAGCGTAGCCTCATCCATGCCCTCGCCGGTATCGGTCACGCTTAGCACCACATACTTCGACGAGGTGACACAAGCATCGGTGCTTGCCACATCAGTTGTTTGTTCGCTAGCAGTGACTGTGATTACCCCACCTGATGGCATGGCATCCCGCGCGTTCACTGCCAAATTGAGCAAGGCGAGTTCCAGTTGGTTGGCATCAACGTAGACCGGTGGCAGGTAAGATGGAACGCGTGTCACAACCTCGACGCCGGGACCAACTGCGTTATGCAGGAGAGCGGACATGCCACTGACTAAAGCTGCCAAATCTATTGCCTCAGGTCGCAACGTCTGGCCGCGGCCAAAGGTGAGCAGGCGCTGGGTCAGGGCGGCCCCACGCTGAGCCCCAAGGAGAGCGTTATTGGCGTAACGCATCGCAGCCCTCGCGTCGGCTGGCATTTCGTGGCGTAGCAGCGCCAGGTTGCCGAGGACAATCGTCAGCAGGTTATTAAAATCATGGGCTATGCCTCCGGTTAGCTGTCCTAAAGCCTCCATCCTTTGCGCCTGACGCAAAATTGCCTCGGTCGCGCGGTGCTGGGCTATCTCGTGTCGTAGTTGCTCATTCGCCGCGTCGAGCTGCTTGGCTTGGCGTTCGAAGTTCATCCGCAGCCGTATGTTTTCGGCGAACTGGTTGCTGGCTCTCCAACTGAGAACCACCATCGCGCCCAAATAGACCAGCACCATCCCTGCTGCAGCCAAGGCACTCGGCGAAGCGCTTGAGGCATAGCGCGCTGCGACTGGGCTACCCGCCAGTAGGATGAAAGCGAGTGCGCTTGGTAGGTAGGTGTTATGAATGGCTGCGGCCCCGGTGCACATGCCGCCGATGAGGAAAACCCACAGGAGTTGGTGGGATTCAGACTGTGGCCATAGCCAAGCTGCACCCCCGCCCCAGACGGCGCCCGCAGCTGCCGCACCACAGGTACCCAGTGCCGCCCAGTAACGCGTGCGAGCTCCGCCGCCAGACACGACTGATTTCTGGTGCCAGTTCCAGAGCGCGAGGCGGAGTACGGCAACGGTAATGGCAGCGCCCAGCCATAACAGGACTTGAGACTCGTTTGTGCTGGCGGCCAACACTGCGGCCATTAACGACGCATTCGCGGCAGTTACAATGGCAGCCAACGGCGTCTGGCGCATCATGACCGTGACGCGCTCGGCCTGGATGTCCGCGTCAGCAGCCATCGATACTCACACCCACAAGCGGGCGGTTGTCGCCTTGGCACACACCTCTACTGGGGCGGTAGCCAAATTTTGGCTTGAGGCTCTACGGACCATGCCAAGTACAGTGCCAGTTTTGTCGACATGGGCCTACCCCTAGCCTGCATCGGTCCGCCTGCTCTGAATAGTTAGGCTTTTAGGTCGCTATCTTCGCCAACCAGGACGTGGCCAGCGGGGATCGTAGTCCCGACCAGTCGACCCAGGAGGTCGCGTGTTCAGCGCTACGCCGCTTCGCGTTCAGGGACCGACCTGCAGGGCGGACTCCTTCGGCGCGTTGCTTTCGCCCACGACGAGGGTCAGCTTGGCTGCCAGATCCTCGCGCACGTAGGGCTTTAACAAGAGTGGCAGGCCCTTGGGTATCTCATGCCCGACTACCGACGCCGAGTAGCCCGACGTCAGCAGGATTCTGAGATCGGGGCGCAGACGCCGTGCCCGCTCGGCTAGCTGTATGCCGTCGACGCCTCCCGGCATCACCACGTCTGAGAACAGGACGTCAATGCGCTCACCGCTCTGCAGGTGCTCCAGTGCCTCCGCCGCGTCGCGCGCGGCCAGGGTCCCGTAGCCGAGCTCTCGTACGCTCTCGACGGCCATGTCGAGCACTGCGGGTTCGTCTTCGACCACCAACACCACCTCGCCTCCCGTGGCCTCACGCGGCGGCGCCCTGTCTTCTGCGTGTCGCACCGGGGTCCGCTCCTCGGACCGCGGCAGGTAGATCTCTACCGTCGTGCCCTGGCCTGGCGCGCTCAGGAGGCGGACGTGGCCGCCCGCCTGCCGCGCGAAGCCGTAGACCTGGCTCAGGCCGAGCCCGGTGCCCTTGCCGACTTCTTTGGTCGTGAAGAACGGCTCAAAGGCCCGCGCTCGCGTCGTCTCGTCCATCCCGGTACCGGTGTCGCCGACCGCAATCTGGAGGTAGGCGGCGGGCGCCACCTCCGGCATGTCGGCCAGCTCAGCGGCCGAGAGACGCGCGTTCCGGGTCTCGATCCGCACTCGGCCACCGCCGGGCATGGCGTCGCGGGCGTTGACCACCAGGTTCAGGACGGTTGCCTCGAGCTGCCCCGGGTCAACCCGCGCCGGATCCAGGTCGGGGGCGAGGTCGAGCTCGATCGCCACCGTCTCACCGGCGGCGCGCCGGAGCAGGGGTACGAACTCCTCGAGCAGACGGTTCGGATCGACCACCTCGGGCCGCACCATCTGCCGCCGCGAGAAGGCCAACAGCTTCGAGGTAAGGTCGGCGCCGCGCCGCGATGCCTGCAGTCCGGCCTCGGCGAGCCGGGCAACGCGGTCGGGCCGATCCGGCGCCCGGGCGATCATGCTGAGCGCGCCGGTCACGACGGTCAGGAGGTTGTTGAAGTCGTGCGCCACACCACCGGTGAGCTGGCCAACGGCCTCCATCTTCTCCGATTGCCGCAGCCGCTCCTCGACCATCTTCCGCTCGGTCGTGTCCATGACGACGCCTGCCATGCCGGTGGGCCTCCCGGC
>NZ_JAETWB010000100.1 GCF_016773205.1 Belnapia arida | reverse complement strand
TGCATCCCCGTCGCCGACCGCGCCTCCGGCGGCCAGCGTGCCTGCGACGGCCGGGTGCTCTTCACCCTCAGCCGGGTGTTCTGAGGAGACGGGCGACATGGCTGTGACGAGGATCCCATTGGTTGTCCGCGTCAACGCCATGAGTGGCGGGACACGGTCACATGTCGTTCGTAGCGGAGGCGCCCGGTGGGCGCTCCGCTCTCTCGGCACAAGACCCCTTATACTTCTGGGGTTTCTGGCCGAGTTGGGCTGGGGCTTTGTCGGCTCGCTTGGGTTTGGCCTGGGCATGTCAGCCTCGACAGCCGGCTCCGGTGAGGCACGTCTCTGGCTCGTCGGGGCCTGCGTCATCGGGGTCGTGGTTGCCGGCCTTGTTCACCTGGCGGGTGTTGAGAAAGGCTAAGACCATCTGTGCAACCGCAACCAAGGGCCGGCACCAGTCTCCATGCCACTCGACCCGGACCGCGCTGAACCTGGCCGCCCAGACCCGGAAGCGCTGCTGGCCATGGCAGCCAAGGAAGGCCGCGGGCGGCTGAAAGTCTTCCTGGGCGCGGCCCCCGGCGTTGGCAAGACCTTCGAGATGTTGGTTCAGGCCCGCCGACGTCATCTGGGTGGTGCCGATGTCGTGGCCGGCGTGATCGAGACCCATGGTCGCGCCGAAACCCAAGGGCAGATCGGCGAGCTTCCAGTCCTGCCACGCGCACGCATCACCTACCGGGGCCAGGTGCTCGAGGAGTTCGATCTCGATGCCGCTCTGGCCCGCCGCCCGCAGATCCTGCTGCTGGACGAGCTCGCCCATACTAACGTGCCGGGCAGCCGCCACCCCAAGCGCTGGATGGATGTCGCGGAGCTGCGCGCGGCGGGGATCGAGGTTTGGACCACGATGAACGTCCAGCACCTCGAGAGCCTGTCGGACGCGGTGGCGCGCATCACGGGCATCAGAGTCGCCGAGACTGTTCCGGATCGCATCCTGGCCGAGGCCGATGCGATCGAGCTGGTGGACATCCCACCAGCAGAGTTGCTGGATCGAATGCGGCAGGGTCGTGTCTACCGGCCAGCCCAGGCTGAGCGGGCGCTGAAGGGCTTCTTCCGGGAGGGCAACCTTGCTGCTTTGCGCGAGCTGGCCTTGCGGCGGACGGCGGAGCGGGTCGATGCCGAGGTCACCGGCTACATGCGGGCCAACGCGATGAGCGGCCCCTGGCCGACCGGTGAGCGCGTCATGGCCCTGGTCGGACCCGACGCTGCCGCCGAAACCGTGGTCCGCCAGGCGCGGCGCATCGCCGACGCCCTGCATGGTTCGCTTGTCGCCCTGCATGTGGAGCGGCTGGGGGCAGAGGATCGGGTCGACCCGTCGCCGGCCCTGCAGCTCGCCGAGGCCTTGGGCGCCGAGGTCGAGACAGTGGTGGCGGCCGACCTTCCAACGGCCATCCTGAACTGCGCCAGGACGCGCAACGTCACCCATCTTGTCTTCGGGCGGGGCCGCACCGCCTGGTGGCGGCGCATAACAGGACGTACCCTCTCGGCCGCCCTGCTGCGCCAGGCGACCGAGTTCTCGCTCCATCTGGTGCCTAACCCTGCCCTGCCACCGCGTCCCCTACGAGACCGCAGGCCGCTGCCCGCCTGGTTCGGTTGGGCGATGGTCCCCATCCTGGTCGGAGCGGCAACCGGCATCGGCCTCGCCACCGACGGCATCGTGCCCGAGGGCGCACTCGGCATGGTGTATCTCGCCGCGATCGTTGCCACGGCGGTCGTGGCCGCCCCGCCGCAGGCACTGGTCGCCGCCTTCCTGTCATTTGTGTTTTGGAACTACCTCTTCCTGCCACCGCGCTACGAACTGACAATCGCCAACGCTCAGGACGTGGTCGGCGTCGTGGTGTTCAGCTTGGTGGCACTGCTGCTGGTCGGGACCACGGGCGGGCTGGGCCGGTCGGTGCGGGTGGCACGGGCACGGTTGTTCAGCCTGAGGCGACTGGTCGAGTTCTCCCGCCGCCTCGGCGCTCCGGGATCTCAAGCCGATCTCGTCACCGCTGTCGCCGACGAGGCGCAGCGTGTAACTGGCCATGCAACCTGCGTGCTGATGCCGCTGCCTGGCGGGCCATCCGGGACACCGGTCGAGCTGGTGGTGCGGGCGGCTGTCCCGACCGAGGCCGAGCCGGATGACGCCTCCCTGGCCGCGGCAGCCTGGGCCTTCGAACACGGCACCGTCACCGGCCACGGCACCGACACCTTGTCGGCGGTGGCCTGGCAGTTCAGGCCCATGCGCACGGCCCATGCCGTGGTGGGGCTGGTTGGGACACGACCGCCGGAGGGCCACGACCTCGACGCGGAGCGGGACCGTGCGCTGACTGCGCTGCTTGACCAGGCCGCGGTCGCTATCGAACGAGCAGAGCTGATGGAGGAGCGGGCACGTGGCACGGCCCGCGCCGAAACCGAGGCATTGCGCACCGCGCTGCTGACCTCACTCGGGCACGACCTGCGGACGCCGCTGACCGGCATTCGCGGCGCCGCGGAAACGCTGAGAGATAGTGGCAACCGGCTTACCGAAGCCACCCGGACCGATTTGCTGACGACCATCATCGAGGAGACGACGCGCATGGGCCGCTTCGTGAGCAACATCCTCGATATGGTCCGGGTCGAAGCGGGCGAGATCACCCCACGGCGCGATCCCGTGGATGTCATCGACGCTGTCGAAGCCGTCACACAACGGGCGGAGACCGTTTCAGGCCGTCGCATCGGCCGGGATCTGGAGGCCAAGCGCCTGACAGCGCAGCTCGACGCGGCGCTTCTGAATCAGGTCCTCGCCAATCTTCTCGACAACGCGCTCAAGTTTTCCGGGCCGCAGGGTCAAGTGAACGTCGGTGCCCGCCGCGAAGGCGCTGAGATTGCCATCTTCGTGGAGGATGATGGACCAGGCATTCCGCCTGGCGACCTGCATCGCATCTTCGATCCATTCTTCCGGGCGAGCCGGACAGACCGCGTCACCGCTGGCTCCGGGCTTGGGCTGGCGATCTGCCGCGGCTTGGTCAATGCCATGCACGGACGGATAGCGGCGGAAAGTCCCGTCCGACAGGGCCAAGGCACCCGCATGACAGCAAGGTTTCCAGCGTGACGGCATCCCGAATCCTGGTCATCGACGACGAACCGCAGATCCACCGCTTTTTGACACCGGCTCTTGAAGCAGCCGGTTATGTCACCTTGCGGGCAGATACGGCTGCGGACGGCCTCCGGCTCGCAGCATCCCAGAACCCTTCGGTCGTTGTGCTTGACCTTGGCCTACCGGACCTGGACGGACAGGTTGTTCTTGAGCGACTACGAGGTTTCAGTCGGGCCTCTGTCATCGTGCTTTCGGCGCGGGGCGGCGAACAAAGCAAGGTCCTCGCGCTGGATGGGGGTGCGGAGGATTACATCGACAAGCCGTTCGCTCTTGCCGAGCTTCTCGCCCGCATCAGGGTTGTCTTGCGTCGGACTACGACTGCGCCAAACACTGAGGCGGATGAGATCCGCGTCGGCCCCGTCACCATCGACGTTCCCTCCCGCCTCGTGCGTTTGAAGGATGAGGCAACACCGCTGCAGCTGACGCGGCGAGAGTGGGACCTGCTGATAATGCTGGCGCGAAACCCAGGTCGCGTTATCACCCAACGCCAGCTACTGTCCGCGGTATGGGGCCCGGCCCATGCCGGCGATGCACAATACCTTCGGGTCTATATCGGCCACCTGCGACAGAAGCTTGGCCCTGCCGCCCGTCTGCTACGCACTGAGCCTGGTATCGGCTACTGCTTTGGTGAATAGTCGACGAGCCATTGTGAAGCCACTCGCTTCGACGATACCGACACTTCACGACACCCAATGAGGTCGCCGTCGTGTTTTATGCCCGCTTTACAGATGTTGCGCTCAATCGGCATCGCATCTTTATCCAAAGCCGCCGATCTTGGCTGCGGAGGTTACGATGCCCGTAGTTACCATGCCATCTGGTTCGATGCTGAGCGTTGTGCAGGCATACCCGCTCACCGAAGCTGCCGATTCACCATCGAGCTTCGGCCAGTTGGAAGCGACGCACCATCGGCCAGACTTCTCTACGCAGCAGCCAACCTTGCTCGACGCGCTCGGGGTGAATGAGACGGATCGAGTGCTCGTTCTGGGCTGCTCCTGCATCGAGGTGCTTTGTGACGCCGTGCGCCATGGCTGCCGCACCGCCAGCGAAGCACTGACGCCACCCAAGCGGCCTGAGCCGGCCGATGTTGTCGTGGCGCCGCGGGTCACATCCGAGGGCGAAGCCATCGCCATCGCCGAGAGCGGTCGAAGGGCGTTAATGGCAGGCGGCCAGGGCGGCCTGCTCGCCCTTGTCCTGGCTGGTGCCCAGCCTCTCTCGATCGCGCAATCCATCTCTGGGCGCCTTCGTGCCTTTGGCTTCCGCCGCATTCGCATAAGGCGTCAGGCGAATGGGCATTTTTTGCTGATGTGCAATCTCCGCCCCGCTCCCGTCAACTGATGCCTTGGCCATGAGAATGGCGCGAGGCGCTCCCCTGTCACACCGGGAAAGACGATGACATTCAGCGTTCCCCTCTATGCCGGCTCAGTGCCGGCTTTGATCACGCCGTTCCGCCATGCCGACGGCGCTGTGGACGAGGCGAGCCTGTCCGCGCTGGTCGACCGTGCCGTTAGGCAGGGCTCGTCTGCCATCGTGGTCTGCGGCAGCACAGGCGAAGCGCCGGCGCTTTTGCCTGAGGAGCATGCCCGCATTGTTCGGATCACCGCCGAGACCGTCGGCTCCAGGGCAGGAGTCTTCGTGGGCATCGGAGCATCATCGACCGAGGCGGCGGTCCGCTTGGCGGTTTCCGCCGAACGGTGCGGGGCGACCGCGCTGCTCTGCTCGGCCCCACCATATGTCAGGCCCGGACAAGATGGGCTTATCGCCCATATCAGGGCTGTCGCTGCGGCCTCGATCCTGCCGATCATCCTGTATGATGTGCCGTCGCGGGCGGCCATCGGCTTTGCGGACGACACCATCGCCCGACTTCATGACGACCGCCTGATCCAGGCGCTCAAGGATGCCACGGGTGATCTGGCCCGGGTTCAGCGCCTTCGTGCGCTCTGCGGCGCAGACTTCCCGCAGATGTCCGGAGACGATGCAACCGCTGTCGCGCATCTCGCCATGGGTGGCGTCGGCTGCATCTCAGTTACTGCGAATGTCGTGCCCGGCCTATGTGCTGCATTGCAGGAAGCCTGGGCCTTACACCAGTTCGACAAGGCTTTTGAGTTGCGGGACAAGCTCGCCCCGTTGCATGCGGTGCTGTTCCGTGAGTCCAACCCGATTCCGGTCAAGACCGCGCTGAGCCTTCTCGACCTATGTGAGTCGACGCTACGTCTGCCCCTGCTGCACGCGAGCGAGACGACCCGGCTGCAGCTGGCCCATGTCCTGGCCGATCTGATTCCAGTCGAGGAGTGGGCCTGTCCCGATTTCACGGACACCTTTGATAGGCTGAGGAGCCTGGGAGGTGTCGATGACGGAGAGCAACAGA